>CP143430.1 GCA_039636795.1 Micrococcaceae bacterium Sec5.1
ATGACAGTAGACGAAGCCAACCACGCCAATACTGTCGGAAGTTCCTGGCGCAGGGTGCTGAGCCTTCTGGAACAGGACGACCGGGTCACACCCCGCCAGCGCGGTTTCGTCATCCTCGCCCAGGCCCAAGGCCTCATCGGCTCGACGCTTCTGGTAGCCGTTCCCAACGAGCTCACCCGCGAAGTCCTGCAGACGCAGGTCAAGGACGCCCTTGACGACGCATTGCGCAGCGTTTTTTCCGATGACATCCGTTGCGCGATCGACGTCGACACCGATCTGGTGCCCATCCACGAAGAGCCGGAACCCGCCGTCGAACTTTCCGCGATGCCGGACCTTGCCGCGGAGCCGAAGCCCCAGCCGACACCGCCGAGCACCTCGCATGAATTCGGCCGGCTGAACCCGAAGTACATCTTCGACACCTTCGTGATCGGTTCCTCGAACCGCTTTGCCCACGCGGCCGCTGTTGCCGTAGCCGAGGCCCCTGCCAAGGCATACAACCCGCTGTTCATCTACGGCGACTCCGGGCTCGGCAAGACGCACCTTCTTCACGCGATCGGCCATTATGCCCGCCGCCTCTACAGCGGAATCCGCGTACGCTACGTCAACTCCGAAGAGTTCACCAACGACTTCATCAACTCGATCCGCGATGACGAAGGCACCAGCTTCAAGACCACGTATCGAAACGTGGATGTGCTGCTGATCGACGACATCCAGTTCCTGGCGGGCAAAGACCGGACCCAGGAGGAGTTCTTCCACACGTTCAACGCCCTGCATAACGCCAACAAGCAGGTGGTCATTACCTCGGACCAGCCTCCCAAGATGCTGGCGGGCTTCGAAGACCGGATGACCTCCCGTTTCGAGTGGGGCCTGCTGACGGATATCCAGCCGCCTGAACTGGAAACCCGTATTGCCATCCTCCGCAAGAAGGGCCTCAGCGAGGGATTGTCGGCACCGGACGACGCCCTGGAGTACATCGCTTCCAAGATCTCCAGCAACATCCGGGAACTTGAAGGTGCCCTGATCCGCGTTACTGCTTTTGCCAGCCTGAACCGACAGCCGGTGGATGTGGCCCTCGCCGAGATGGTCCTCAAGGACCTCATCACCGACGACGGCGCCCAAGAGATCACGGCGAAGCAGATCCTGGACCAGACCGCTGACTACTTCAAGCTCAGCATGGAAGAGCTTTGCAGCAAGTCCCGTACGCGAACCCTCGTCACTGCGCGACAGATCGCCATGTACTTGTGCCGTGAGCTCACCGACATGTCCTTGCCGAAGATCGGACAGGAGCTTGGCGGACGCGACCACACCACGGTCATCCACGCCGACCGCAAGATCCGTGAGCTGATGGCCGAGCGCCGTGTGATTTACAACCAGGTCACGGAGCTCACAAACCGCATCAAGCAGCAGCAGCGGGACTCCTGAATCCACATCCTGCCGCGCACTACATACCTTATTAACAGGTGCATGTGGATAACCCTGTGGATACTTAAGGGGACAAGCGCGGTTAATGGGCTTAAAACCCTTAAGGCATCTGTGGATCGTCAAAAACCGGCTTGGGAGTTGTCCCCATCCACACCCTGTTTAAAACCCTGTTAACGCACAATCCGTGAACAGGGCTTAACCGCGAAACGACGCGGCGAGATCGGGTTATCCACAGTTTCCACAGCAGTTATTAACACTACGAATCCCAAAAAATTGAAATCCCTCAAATAACAATCTCGTTCTGCGCCCCATCGGCCTGCCACCGACAGACCGATCAACCAGATCATCGGCCAGCCTGCGGCTGTCCACATACGAGGGGTGAGTGCTGCCGGGGATGGGTTAATCGCGGATCTTCCGGCTAAGCTGTCAGCAGCGCTCCCATCCTTGGGTCTGTTTGTAGTTCGCTTGAGTGCGGACCATGCAGGTTCCGGTACCGGACAGCAAAGGTTTGGTGGGTTCCAAGCAGGAATCCGCAGCTACTACTTGGCAGCAGCAATGAAAGGCGGCACCCTTCCGTGAAGTTCAGAGTCGACCGCGACGTCCTGGCAGAAGCCGTTACGTGGACCGCGCGGTCGTTGTCTCCGCGGCCGCCAGTACCTGTGCTTTCCGGCCTCCTCCTCAAAGCCGAGGCCGGAACAGTAAGCCTTTCGAGCTTTGACTACGAGACGTCGGCGCGCCTTGAGATCCCGGCGGATATCGCCACAGAAGGCACCATTCTGGTGTCCGGGCGTCTCTTGGCAGACATTTGCCGCAGCCTGCCTTCGGCCCCCGTGGAAGTTGAGACTGACGGGAGCAAAGTCACCCTCACCTGCCGCCGAAGCAGTTTCCACCTGGCTACAATGCCTGAGGCCGAATACCCGGCTCTTCCGGCATTGCCAGCCATCAGTGGCACCTTGCCAGGTGACGCTTTCGCACAGGCTGTTTCCCAGGTGATCATCGCTGCCAGCAAGGACGACACCCTGCCGATCCTCACCGGCGTGCGCATGGAAATTGAGGATGACATGATCACCCTCCTCGCTACGGACCGCTACCGCCTCGCGATGCGCGAAGTCCCCTGGAAGCCCGTCACTCCGGGCATTTCCACCAGCGCCCTGGTCAAATCCAAGACGCTGAACGAGGTGGCAAAGACCCTTGGTGGCAGTGGTGACATCAACCTTGCCCTCGCTGACGACGACAGCCGCCTGATCGGCTTCGAAAGCGGAGGCCGCACCACCACGTCCTTGCTGGTGGATGGCGACTACCCCAAGATCCGCTCGCTCTTCCCTGACTCCACCCCGATCCACGCAACGGTCCAAACACAGGAACTCGTTGAAGCGGTTCGTCGTGTGTCTCTCGTGGCTGAACGCAACACACCGGTCCGCCTGGCCTTCAGCCAGGGTCTGCTGAACCTCGACGCCGGTACCGGCGAAGACGCCCAGGCGTCCGAGGAACTGGAAGCCCAGCTATCAGGCGAGGACATCACTGTCGCCTTCAATCCGCACTACCTGGTTGAAGGCCTGAGCGTCATCGAGACGAAGTACGTTCGTTTCTCCTTCACCACCGCTCCCAAGCCGGCCATGATCACGGCCCAGGCTGAAGCTGATGGCGAAGACCAGGACGATTACCGCTACCTCGTGATGCCGGTTCGCCTGCCAAACTAGCGATCAGCCACGTATCCACCAGCGCAGAAAAGAGTTCACCCCGTGCACATCGGACTGATCGGCCTCGGAAAAATGGGTTTCAACATGCGGGAACGCATGCGGAACGGCGGTATTGAAGTAACCGGGTTTGACCGGAATCCCGATGTCACGGACGTCGCTTCCGTGGACGAACTCATCGTTGCCCTGCCCTCCCCGAAGCTCGTATGGGTCATGGTTCCATCGGGCGAGATCACAGATGCGGTAATCACCGAACTTGGCGAAAAGCTCAACCCTGGTGATTTGGTGATCGACGGCGGCAACTCACGTTTCACCGAGGACCAGAAGCACGCTGCCGCATTAGCCGAGAAGGGCATCCGCTTCGCGGACTGCGGTGTATCCGGTGGTGTGTGGGGATTGCAGAACGGTTATGGCCTGATGGCTGGAGGCGCTGACGAAGACATCGAGCTGGCGTTGCCCGTCTTCGATGCCCTGCGCCCCGAAGGGGAACGAGCAGATAGCTTCGTCCACGTCGGCGGAGTCGGCGCCGGCCATTACGCCAAAATGGTGCACAACGGTATCGAGTATGGGCTCATGCAGGCCTATGCCGAGGGTTACGAATTACTCGCAGCCAAGGACATCGTGAAGGACCTTCCCGGAACCTTCCGCGCCTGGCAAAAAGGAACGGTCGTGCGCTCCTGGCTGCTTGATCTCATGGTCAAAGCACTCGACGAAGATCCGGGCCTGGCCTCGATCGACGACTACGTGGAAGACTCCGGCGAAGGCCGATGGACTGTGGAAGAGGCAATTGCCAATGCTGTCCCGGCGCCGGCAATCACCGCAGCACTCTTCGCCCGGTTCGCTTCGCGCGAAGACAACTCTCCGGCCATGAAGATGGTTTCAGCGTTGCGCCACCAGTTCGGCGGACACGCCACACGTCCGTCCAACTAGGCCGCAGGAGTCCAGCAGACGGCGTGTATCTTGAACATCTTTCGCTGACCGATTTCCGCAGCTACGCCCAGGTTGACCTGAAGCTTGGCCCCGGGGTCACTGTCCTGGTGGGTTCGAACGGGATCGGTAAGACCAACCTCATGGAAGCCATCGGATATTTGGCAACCCTGAGCTCGCACCGCGTCAGCACCGATGCTCCACTCCTTCGCTTCGGCGCGGAACGCGCAATGATCAGGGCCAAGCTGATCCGCGGCGAGCAGTCCACGGTTATTGAGGTGGAAATTAATGCAGGTCGGGCAAACCGCGGCCGGATTAATCGAGGAAACCCAGTCCGCGCAAGGGACATCCTGGGCATCTGCCAGACCGTCCTGTTTGCACCTGAGGATTTGGCGCTGGTCAAGGGCGATCCTTCCAACCGCAGGCGCTTCCTTGATGAGCTCCTGGTCAGCTTGATTCCCCGCCATGCTGCTACCCGCAGCGACTACGACAGAGTGTTGAAGCAACGCAACGCCCTGCTGAAATCCGCGCG
Source organism: Micrococcaceae bacterium Sec5.1 (assembly GCA_039636795.1). NCBI lineage: Bacteria > Bacillati > Actinomycetota > Actinomycetes > Micrococcales > Micrococcaceae > Micrococcaceae bacterium Sec5.1. Next base: position 4,579 of record CP143430.1, read on the forward strand.
GACCGGAAAATTTACCGCAGGCCATGAGGCAACGCTGGATGTTTGGGACCAGCATATGGCCCGCGCTGGTGCCGAACTCCTGCATGCGCGGCTGGAACTTGTGGAACGGCTCCGCCCGCACCTGAACAGTGCTTACGCGCAGCTCACTGACGGTTCAAAAGATGCCGGCGCGGTGTACCGCTCAACCATCCAGGGCGTACTGGACGACGACGGCGGTCCGGCCGATCGCCCAACGGAACCTTCGGCGTCGGGCGAGGACCTCAGGCTGTTGTCGGTGGACGAACTCACCGAGCGCTACGTCCATGCTTTCGCCGCATCCCGCAAGAAGGAACTCGAGCGGGGCATCTCCCTGGTGGGCCCGCACCGGGACGAATTGGAGCTCGTGCTCGGCCAAGCACCTGCCAAGGGCTACGCTTCGCACGGTGAAACGTGGTCAATGTGCTTGTCGCTGCGCCTCGCTTCCTACTACGTCATGCTCGATGATGCCCGCACCGGAGGCACTGCGCCGATCCTCATTCTTGACGATGTCTTTGCCGAACTCGATGTCCAGCGCAGGCGTAAACTGGCAGCAATAGTGGCCGGCGCCGAACAGGTACTGGTCACGGCCGCCGTCGACGCCGATATTCCCGAGGAGCTGGCCGGGCGGCGTATAACCGTTGTTCCGGGAGGCATCGATGGCGAAGGATAGCCCCGACGGACTTCAACCCGGCCGCGATCCGGACGAAATCGATGCTGCCCAAGCCGCGCTGAACCGTATGCGGGAAGCCGCAGCAGCCAGAGGCGAAGTCAGGCAGCGCGCTCCCCGTCCCGGATCCGCGCCTAAACGCAAGGGCCTTCGCGACACCAGGGGTTTTACCCAGTTCCATGGGACCGGACGTGACCCGTTGGGCCTGGGGAAAGTCGTCGGCCGGTTGGTGGCGGAACGTGGGTGGACATCGCCCGTGGCCGTTGGCTCGGTCATGGCCGAATGGGAAACGTTGGTGGGCGCGGACATTTCTGCACACTGCACGCCGGAGAGCTTTACTGACACCACACTTCACGTCCGTTGCGACTCCACGGCATGGGCAACTCAACTGCGATTGCTGAGTACAAGCCTGCTTGAGATGTTCCGGAATGAACTCGGGGAAGGTGTGGTGACCAGCATCCACGTACTCGGTCCGTCTGCGCCAAGTTGGCGCAAGGGTGGGCGCAGCGTCAACGGTCGGGGACCCCGGGACACGTACGGCTGAACGGCGTGCAGGGCGTTTCAACGCCCCCGAGTCGTATAGGCCCCCATCAGGACCACCATAGGGCCGTTTCAGATAGGCCCAGTGGCCTCCCATAGGCATATTCAGCTCTCGGCTGCCCCCGTATTTGCAAGGATTCGCGCATTTCCACGATAGAATTGGCGTAGATCACTGAGCGCCGGTGAAACGTCGTCGGGGTCCTGGAAGCACTTTCATGGCTTCCAGGACCCCCTTCGTCGGAGTAAACGGCGCAATCAGTCACGTGCTCGTTGAAGGCCTCGGTTTGCCGCGGCCTTCAACGGGAACGGCCGTCATCGAATACAGAGGAGTCGAAAGCGCCTGTGGCTAACGACAATGCAGAGACCTTGGCAGTAGAGCCCGACGAGGACACTGTTCCCAAGCCTGACACGCCCGCGGAAACCCCCCGGGAGTACGGTGCCAGCGACATCACTGTCCTGGAGGGCCTTGAAGCGGTACGCAAGCGTCCCGGTATGTACATCGGTTCCACCGGTCCGCGCGGTTTGCACCACTTGGTCTATGAAGTGGTGGATAACTCTGTCGATGAAGCTCTGGCCGGATTCTGCACCCATATTGAAGTCACGCTCCGTGCCGACGGCGGCGTCCAGGTTGTTGACGACGGCCGCGGCATCCCCGTTGACATCCACCCCACCGAGGGCAAGCCCACCGTCGAAGTCGTGATGACCATCCTGCACGCCGGCGGTAAGTTTGGCGGCGGCGGTTACGCGGTTTCCGGTGGTCTTCACGGCGTGGGTATCTCCGTGGTGAATGCGCTGTCCCGCCGCGTGAATACTGAAGTCCGGCGGCAGGGTCACGTATGGCGTATGTCATTCGCCGACGGCGGCAAGCCCCAGGGCGGACTCGTCAAGGGAGAAGAGACGGACCAAACAGGGACTACACAGACGTTCTATCCTGACGGCACCATCTTCGAGAGCACCGAATTCGACTTCGAGACGCTTCGCGCGCGCTTCCAGCAGATGGCCTTCCTCAACAAGGGCCTGCGAATCACCCTGACTGACGAACGTCCCGCCGCCCGGGAGGGTGAAGATGATCTTGATCTCGATGCCGTCGCTACCGAAGGCGAAGTTGCTGCCGAGCACCGCACGGTCGTCTACCAGTACCCGGACGGCCTGCTGGACTACGTCAAGCACCTGAACTCGAGCAAGAAGGTGGAGATCGTCCATGAGGACGTCATCGCTTTCGAAACTGAAGACACTGAGCGGCACATCGCCGTCGAGGTCGCCATGCAGTGGACAACCGCGTACTCCGAAAGCGTCCACACGTACGCGAACACCATCAACACCCATGAGGGTGGAACCCACGAAGAAGGCTTCCGCGCTGCGATGACCTCGCTGATCAACCGCTACGCGCGGGAGAAGAGCATCATCAAGGAAAAAGAGGACAACCTTACCGGTGATGACATCCGTGAAGGTCTGACGGCCGTCATTTCGGTCAAGCTTTCCGAGCCGCAGTTTGAAGGCCAGACCAAGACCAAGCTGGGCAACTCAGAGGTCAAGGGCTTCGTCCAGCGGGTTGTCACGGACCAGCTCGGCGACTGGTTGGAGCGTAACCCCGGTCCCGCCCGCGACGTCATCCGGAAGGCCATTTCCGCTGCCCAGGCACGCATGGCTGCCCGCAAGGCTCGTGACAATGCCCGGCGCAAGAGCCCGCTGGAATCCTTCGGCATGCCCGGCAAGTTGTCCGACTGCTCCTCCAAGGATCCTTCGCGTTGTGAGGTCTACCTGGTGGAGGGTGATTCCGCAGGTGGTTCGGCCAAGCGGGGACGCAACCCGGAAACTCAGGCGATCCTGCCGTTGCGAGGCAAGATCCTCAACGTTGAACGCGCACGCCTGGACAAGGCGCTCGGTAATACCGAAGTCCAGTCCATGATTACAGCCTTCGGCACCGGCATTGGCGAAGACTTCGACATCGCCAAGTTGCGCTATCACAAGATTGTTCTGATGGCAGACGCCGATGTTGACGGCCAGCACATCACCACGCTGTTGATGACGCTGCTGTTCCGCTACATGCGCCCGCTGATCGAGAACGGCTACGTCTACCTTGCGCAACCGCCGCTGTACCGTATCAAGTGGTCCAACGCCGCCCATGACTATGTCTACAGCGATCGCGAACGCGACGACACCATCCGTAAGGGTGCGGCCATGAACAAGCGCCTTCCCAAGGACAACGGAATCCAGCGTTACAAGGGTCTTGGTGAAATGGACTACACCGAGTTGTGGGATACCACCATGGATCCGGATCGCCGCACTCTCTTGCAGGTCACTATGGACGATGCCCTGGCTGCCGATCAGACCTTCTCGGTACTGATGGGCGAGGACGTCGAATCGCGCCGTAACTTCATCCAGCAGAACGCCAAGGACGTCAGGTTCCTGGACATCTAGTGCCTCACAAGGCTGTAGATATTCCAGAGCTGACATATACCTGAAACGGAAAACTTAGATTATGAGTGACGAAACTCCCGAAGTCCCGGCGGAACCCAGCGTCGACGACCTCATCCTTGAAGGCGATGTTCTGACTGACCGCGTGGAGCAGGTGGACCTGCAGACTGAAATGCAGCGCTCCTACCTGGACTACGCCATGGCCGTTATCGTAGGACGCGCCCTCCCGGACGTCCGCGACGGCCTCAAGCCGGTGCACCGCCGCGTTTTGTACGCGATGTTCGACGGCGGCTACCGTCCTGACCGCTCTTTCAACAAGTGCGCCCGCGTTGTGGGTGATGTCATGGGTACCTATCACCCTCATGGTGATATGGCGATCTACGACGCCCTGGTTCGCTTGATCCAGGACTGGACAATGCGCTACCCGCTGGCGCTGGGCCAAGGCAACTTCGGTTCCCCCGGCAACGACGGCGCCGCTGCTCCCCGTTATACCGAAACCAAGATGGCCCAACTGGCCATGGAAATGGTCCGCGACATCGACGAAGAAACCGTCGATTTCCAGGACAACTACGACGGCAAGAACCAGGAACCTACCATCCTGCCGGCGCGTTTCCCGAACCTCCTGGTGAATGGTTCCTCCGGTATCGCCGTGGGTATGGCCACCAACATTCCGCCGCACAACCTGCGCGAGGTTGCAGAGGGCGTGCAGTGGGCCCTGGACAACCCCACGGCTTCACGGGAGGAACTCCTCGAAGCGCTTCTGCTGCGGATCAAGGGACCGGACTTCCCCACGGGTGCCACCATTCTGGGCCACAAGGGCATCGAGGACGCCTACCGCACCGGTCGCGGCTCCATCACCATGCGCGCAGTGGTCAACGTGGAAGAACTACAGGGCCGCACCTGCCTGGTGGTCACCGAACTGCCTTATCAGGCAAACCCGGACAACCTGGCCATCAAGATCGCCGAACTGGTCAAGGATGGCAAGATCCAAGGCATCGCGGACCTCCGCGATGAAACCTCGGGCCGTACTGGCCAGCGCCTCGTGATCGTGCTGAAGCGCGATGCTGTGGCCAAGGTCGTCCTGAACAACCTGTACAAGCACACCCAGCTTCAGGACAACTTCTCAGCGAACATGCTGGCAATCGTCGACGGCGTTCCCCGCACCTTGAGCCTGGACGCCTTTATCCGGCACTGGGTGAACCACCAGATGGATGTCATCGCCCGCCGGACCCGTTACCGTTTGCGCAAGGCTGAGGAAGAAGCGCACATCCTGCGTGCACTCCTGAAGGCACTGGACATGCTGGATGAGGTTATCGCTCTTATTCGTGCATCCAACACCACGGAGGCGGCCCGCGAGGGACTCATGGAGCTCCTGGAGATCGATGAGCTCCAAGCCCGCGCCATCCTGGACATGCAGCTGCGCCGTTTGGCTGCCTTGGAACGCCAGAAGATCCAGGATCGTCACTCCGAACTCGAAGCCATGATCGAGGAGTACAACGCGATTTTGGCTTCGGAAGAGCGTCAGCGCCAGATCATCAGCGAGGAACTCGCTGAGATCGTTGCAAAGCACGGCGATGACCGCCGCACGCACATTCTCATGGGCTTCGACGGGGACATGTCCATGGAGGACCTGATCCCTGAAGAGGAAATGGTCGTCACCATTACTCGCGGTGGTTACGTCAAGCGCACACGCAGCGACAACTACCGCTCCCAGCAGCGTGGCGGAAAGGGCATCAAGGGTGCCCAGTTGCGCGGCGACGACGTCGTGGAGCACTTCTTTGTGACCACCACGCACCACTGGCTGTTGTTCTTCACCAACCTGGGCCGCGTGTACCGTGCCAAGGCTTACGAACTCGCAGAAGCCGGACGCGACGCCAAGGGACAGCACGTAGCAAACCTGTTGGCATTCCAGCCAGACGAACACATCGCACAGGTGCTGGATCTCCGCGATTACCAGCAGGCTCCCTATCTGGTGCTTGCAACCAAGAATGGTTTGGTCAAGAAGACCAGGCTTGAGGACTATGACACCAACCGCACGGCCGGTGTCATCGCCATCAACCTGCGCGACGGTGACGAGCTCGTCTCTGCACAGTTGGTCAGTGAAACTGATGACCTCCTGCTGGTGTCACGCAAGGGCCAGTCCATCCGGTTCACCGCCACGGACGATGCACTTCGTCCCATGGGCCGGGCAACATCCGGTGTGACGGGTATGAAGTTCCGTGAAGATGACGAATTGCTGGCCGCAGATGTGGTCCAGGATGGCTCGTTCGTTTTCATCGTGACCGAGGGCGGCTATGCGAAGCGGACCGCCGTGGATGAGTACCGCCTGCAGGGCCGTGGCGGCCTTGGCATCAAGGTGGCGAAGCTCGCGGAGGATCGTGGTGACCTTGTAGGCGCCTTGATTGTGCAGGAAGAAGATGAAGTCCTGGTGGTCATGGAGGGCGGCAAGGTGGTTCGCTCTGCCGTCAGTGGCGTCCCGGCAAAGGGCCGTGACACCATGGGCGTCATCTTTGCGAAGCCGGACAAGAATGACCGCATTATTGAGGTCGCCCGCAACAGCGAACGCGGTTTGGAAGGCGAAGAGTCCGAGGACGGACAGGACGATGACGTAACGTTGGCTGCAGAAGACGGAGCCACTGAGGCGACCGTCACGTCAGAAACGGAAAACGACGCGGACCCGGATACAGAAACGGGCGCGGAGCTGAACGAAGACAACACCGGAGGTAACGAGTGAGTAATTCCGACTCATATCCCAAGCCGAGCACAGGTGTCCCCGGCGGACTCCGGCAGCCCTCGGGCAGCACGCAGGCAGGAGCGCCTGCAAGGCCCCAGCAACGCCCGGGAGCCGGCGCCGCCGGTGCCGGAGCTCCTGGACAACGCCCGGCCTCGCCTGGACAGCGCCCCGCCTCAGCCGGGCAACGTCCTGCTGGAGCTCCCGGCCAACGGCCCGCACAACCCGGGCAGCGTCCGACTGGTGCGCCCGGTCAGCGCCCCGCGCAGGGTGGGCCGGGACTTGTAAAGCCTGCTCCCAAGGCCAAGGTGCGCCGTGCACGCCTCCTTGTCAGCAAGGTTGACCCGTGGTCGGTACTGAAGATGGCGTTCCTGCTGTCCGTGGCGCTGGGCATCGTCACGGTTGTCGCCGCGATCGTACTGTGGACCGTGTTGGATCTCACAGGTATCTTCAACCAGGTGGACAGCCTGCTGGGAACCTTGGCCGGTTCCGAAGGCAGTGGTTTCGAGCTGAAGAAGATTGCTTCGCTCGGTCAGGTGGCTTCCTTCGCCACGATTATTGCCGTGGTGAACGTAGTTCTGCTGACCGCCCTGTCGATGCTCTCTGCCGTGCTCTATAACATTTCGGCAACGTTGGTTGGCGGCATCGGCGTCACCCTGACGGACGACTAGCAAAAAACCGCGGATTTACGCCGAAAACGGTGAGATTCAGCGGTAAGAATGCCTCGATTTGAGATCGGGCCGGGATGTGCTGTACAGTCATATCTCGGCCCGATGAGGCATCGGGGCGTATAGCTCAGGCGGTTAGAGCGCTTCGCTGATAACGAAGAGGTCCCAGGTTCAAGTCCTGGTACGCCCACGGAACCTAACAGGTTCAGGTAACACTGAACCGGAATGAGGTGCTTGTGAAGAAGTTGCTGGTAGTAGTCGCAGCGGCGGTCGCAGGCGTCCTGGTCTATAAAAAGGCGCAGGAATCCGAAGCCCGGAAGGATCTCTGGAGCAAGTCAACCGACAAGGTCGACTAGCCACGGAGCCCGGTCTGGAACTGGCAAAAGCCAGTCCTGACATGGGGTATGATTGACGGGTTGCTTCTTATGGGGGCATGGCGCAATTGGTAGCGCACCTGCTTTGCAAGCAGGGGGTTCGGGGTTCGAGTCCCCGTGCCTCCACCATAAGAAAAGTCCCGGTCAGAAATGACCGGGACTTTTGCATTTAACCCATTCACACACCTGGGGCTCCCAACTGCGACCTAGTTGGGCGGGACTGTCTTCAGAGCCCGTTCCAGGAAAGCCTTCAGTTCACTATCCCCGAGCACAGGAGTCACCACCCCAAGCTCCAGTGTCGGCTGCGTCTTGGCATCGGCGGCCGCCAACGCGGCCTGGACATTGCGACGTGCTTCGGCCACAGCCGAGGAATCCCCGCGCTTGGCAGCTTCGAGCATGATCAGGGCCTCTTCCACTCCTCGTCCGTAATTGGCCGCCGCGGTTGCCCAATGCGTGGCGTCCGCTGCGAACCCCGGCACTGCCATCTTGGGTAACAGTTCCGGCAACCTCTGCAGCAGCTCAGCTCGGGCCTTCAAGTCGCCCGAAGGCGACCTTCCGGCGTCGTAATTCGACCAGAACTGGTCTATATCCCGCCGGAGCTCCGGAGCGGACGGGGTGAGCTCGTCGTCCTGCCAGTCTTGGTTCAGGTCCACGAAAGCCTTTACGGCCGAGCGGACCTCCGGATCCGGGCCGGAAACCTGTTTCAGGGTTGCGTCCATGGACTTGCCGGGATCGTACGCTGGTCCATTCCATGAGAGATCGGCGTAGTTAAAGATGGCGGGAAAAGACAGATAGGGCTCAATCATCGGATTGGTCACGATTCCGCGGACTGATTTGTACAGCTCTGGGTCGCGACCGATCACTGGTGCCATGAAGAGGTGGTCCTGCGAAAAGTCGTTGACAGGGTAGTTATCCCAAATGACGAGGTCCCGTGGGGAACCTGGGCTCCCGTAGGAGAGCCGGGCAGTCTTGGCTGAGTCGGCGCTGACCCTGTGGGAGACTACGTCTTCACCGGTCCACTGGACCACGATTCCAGGGTTCAATGACCTGCCAAGTTCCCTCTTGTAAGGATTGCTCCCGGAACCGTTGTAAAACGTGGGAACCGTTTGCAGGGGTTCGACGTCCGGCTTTGTCGAAATGAACCGGTCATTTACGTCATTCAGGAATGAAGCCTGCGCCTTGGCCAGATTGGCTTGACCGGCACCGAAGTCCTTGAGGTCTTGTGCGCACTGGACCTTGGTGGCAATGTCGTCAAGCGGAATCACGAACGCACGGACACCGATCGAATACAACGATTCAAGCTTGGTCACTGCAGAGTTGAGATCAGCCTCGGCGGAGTAGCAACTATCGATGCCCGGGGACAGTGCGTAGGTAAAGCGGACGTGGTTGGCGGTGGCGGTATCCACCAGTTCCTTTAGTTCCTTGAGGTCCTCGTCCGAGTACAGTGCCCGCCACTTCTCCCGCAAGAATGGATCATCTTTTGGGGAATAGATGAAGGTGTTCATTTTTTGGCGGCCTGCGAATTTGATGACATCCAAACGTGCCTGATGGGACCACGGCGTGCCGTAAAACCCTTCGATGACGCCACGGGTTTCCATCAGCGGCCAATCACTGATGCGGGCAGACGCCATTGCGCCATCCTTGAGCAATTGGCGCGCGGTCTGCACCGCATGGAAGACGCCGTCGGCATCCGCTCCGGCGAGTACCGCCGCGGGAATCCCCGAAGTTCTTCCGGTAGCTATGGCGTAGCCTTCGGCCCGGTTGACTGCGTCCTGGTTATCCGCATCGCTTTCCTTCCCCAGCTCTTTGAGTGCCGGGCTTACTACCGGATCTGTTGCGGCGCCAAGGAAGACGGCCGAACTGCCGGCCGCGGGGCTGTTCAGGGCAGGCACAGTTTCTGCAGTACCCCCGGCTACTGTCACCAGGTCTTGGAGGGCGCCAATGGATGCTTGGTCCGTGCCAGGGGAAGCCACGATGTAAACGTGGCCGTTCAGAGGGATGGGATCCCCCCTTTCGGACTGGAAATGTTGAGGAACCGGGAAGACATTTGCGACTTCGGTCTTGCCCGTCCCGTGGCCACTGGGCCGTTCCCGGGAAACCACAAGCCAGCCCGTGACGACGAGTGCGACAGCCAGGGCCGCAACTGCGATCAGCAGCAGTACTGATCGTCTCCGTCTAGCTCCACCACGGACGGGTGCTGTGTTCAATCAGGTGTCCCCTTGGGAAAGCCGTCGCCGGCTGTCTGGAATGTTGAATCAAGACAACCACACTGTCCGCGCCGCACATAGAGGGCAGGACGGGTGCCTCACCAAACTAAGGTTGATCCGTGAACCTTCTCATTTCTGCGCTGGGAGTCCTGGGCGTGGCTTCCTCAGGACCACTGATCGCAGGCACTTTGGGTGCCACGTCAGTGACGGCGTTGGCGATCGCCTTCTGGCGGAACGCCATTGGCGCAGTCGTGATGGCCGCACCGGTCGCCATCCGTGAGCCCAAACAGTTTGGGAACATCAACCGGCGCGAATTTGGCTGGTCCACGGTTGCCGCCGTCGCCCTGGCCTTTCACTTCGCTTGCTTCATCACGGCGCTGCAGCTGACCTCCGTGGCTGCAGCCACTGCCTTGGTCTGCCTCCAGTCAGCATGGATCGCGGTCTTCCAGTTGTTCAGGGGCGCGCGCCACCGGTGGCCGGTTCTGGTGGGCTTGGGTATAGCCTTTGGCGGAGTCGTGGCCATTACAGGATTCGACATGGGCTCCTCGCCGCAGGCCCTGCTGGGCGACTTCCTGGCGCTGGCTGGCGGAGCCCTGGCCGGCTTGTACACCTTGGCTGGCGGCAAGGCCCGCCAATCCATGGGAACAGGCACGTACACCACGCTCTGCTATGGAATGTGTGCCGCGATTGTTGCCGTGTTGGCTTTGCTCAGTGGCCAACCGTTGGCAGGATTCGACGCCGGAGGTTGGCTTGGGATTCTCGCCATCACCGTGTGTGCACAGTTGGTAGGGCACACCGCCTTCAACCATCTGCTGGCCACAATGAGCCCCTTGCTGGTTTCCATGATCATCCTGCTGGAAATTCCCGGGGCAGCGATCCTGGCGGCGATCTTCCTGAACGAGACACTGCCCGCGGGGACATACGTCGGCCTTGCGCTCATTCTTATTGGACTCGCGGTGGTGGTCGCGGGGCAACGGCGTGGCAAAGGCGAAGCAGACCGACGGGAGGCCGAGCTGGGAACTGACTGAGCTTCCGCCGTCGGGCTTCTGTTGCCTGGCGTGCGGCTGCGTGGCGTGCCGCTGCCCGGCCTGAAGCTCTATGGCGGGGCCTAGAGGCTGCTGCGTCGAATGCCCTGCGCCGCGTTGGCCGTGTGAATGGCCCGCAGCAGTTTGGCCGGGAAGTAGACCGAGAAGAAGACTACCATGGGCGCTTTCAGGGCCATCTTTTTAACGTTGTGCGCCTTGTACGTCCGGTCGAAGCGGGTGACGTAATAGCGATAGTCCCGCGGAGAGTCCTCAAGTCGGCGGGCCGACATGCCGGAAACCATCTGTGGGCAGTACCGGACGTGGAGATCGTGCTCAGCGAGGTGCAGTGAGAGGTCGATGTCCTCATGCATCTCATCCTTCTCATCGAGGCACGTTTCGTCGCGGATGGTCTCCCATGCGGTACGGCGGAGGGCCATGTTGGAACCGAAGAGGAAATGGTACTGGTGCTTGGCCAATCGCAGCATCAGCTGGCGCATTTTGTCATCAGCTTTGAGCCCAAAGCGGCGCATGGGCATGTCGTAGTAGACAACAGGTCCGGTAGCCGCCTGCACGGACTGGTCCATGAAGGCCTTCTGGACCTGCTCAACCCAGTCAGGTTCGAGGACAGAATCGGCGTCGATGCGCCCAACGATCTCCCCTTTGGCGCTGTTGAGGCCAAAGTTGCGGGTGGGAATCAGCCCCTGCGTGCCGTCCTGCCGTAAAAGGATGATGGGGCTCTCCGGGTATTCCTGCTGCATCTGGCGCACGATCCTGGCGGTGCGGTCAGTGGAGAGATTGTCCACCACGATGATTTCTTCAGCAGGAACAGATTGGTAGATGGCCGCGATGAGGCACTGGCGAATGACGCTTTCCTCGTTATACGCCGGGATGACGATTGAAACCCCCGGAGGCTCGGGGACTTCCTTGAGGGCACCCGCAACGGGTCTATCGGCTGACATCACCTCAAATCTAACACCCGGCAGAGCGTCCCCAGCGGACGGTTTGGTTACAAGCTGGAAAACACTGAAGGGATCCCGGGCTGGCCGGGATCCCTTCAGATGATGTTTCAATGACGGCCTCTATGAACGCAGGCCGATGAGATCTCTAGAGCTGCGGGTCCTTGGAGGGGGACGCAGTGCCGTTGTCCTTTTGGCCGCTTGCCGCAATGTTCCTGACAGCGGTCTTGGCATCCGTAGCGACGTTGGCCGTGGAATCCTTGCCCTTCTCGAACGCATCCTTGGTTGCCTGCTCCACCTCGACAGCGGCATCCTCGGGCGTAATGTCAGACGCTTTGGATTCGGCTGGTGGAGTTGCACCCGTTGTAGCTGCCGTAGCTGATGCTGCAGTGTCTGCGGGAGCCGGCGTAGGGGCAGGGGTTGGATTGACCGGAGCCGGCGTCTTCCAAGGATCCTCCACAGGCTTGGAGGCCTTCCACGCAGCGACACCGGCAGCAACCGCGGCTGCAATAACTGTGACAACCAGCCATCCGCGCTTCTTCGGCTTCTGCTGGACAGCCAGTTGCTGGGAAACAGCCTTGCTGGTTTGGTCCGCCACTGCCTTGATCTGCTTGCTGGTGGCCTGTGCCTGCTCCTGCACGCTGTGAACCACACCTGAGTCCACCAGTTTCTGCGCAACGGCATCCACTTGGGCGGGTGCGTTCTCAAGGACGTGATGAACAGCTACGGAAGCCTGGCCCAACTGCTCGGACAGCTTGGGCAGGTACTCCTCAACTACCTTGTCCCGGGCGAGTCCAAGGGCCGGAGTTGCCTTGTTGAGGGTCTCCTGGATCCTGGGCGTGGCGTCTTCCACGGCGTCATGGATTTTTGGCGCGAGATGCGCCAGCCCATCCTGAAGCCGCGGCGTAACTGTTGCCACGCCGTCGGCGAGGTTGTGCGCCGCCGACTTCAGTCCCTCTTGGATCTTGGGGGAAGCGGTATCAATGCCGTGCTGAATACGGGGAACAGCCCAACTGACAGCTGCTTCCACGCGGGGCGCCGCCCAGTCGCGGGCGTTATCCACACCAGCCGCAACGGAGTGTTCAAGGTCGCGGGCAATACGGTCTGATTTCTTCACAATTACCTCCCGATACACATGCTCGTTTGAAGCTAGCCTACGTGCCTTGAGGAACACCGGCTATTCATCTGCAGGATTCTTCCCGGATTTCACCCAGCGCGGAACCGGCTTTACAGCCATGCCGGCGTTGACCCTGCATGAAAGAATGGGGCCATGACCATCGCAACCGCAAAAGCAACGATCCACACGAGCCTCGGCGACATCAAGGTTGACCTCTTCGGCAACCACGCCCCCAAGACGGTCGCCAACTTCATTGGCCTGGCCACGGGCGAAAAGTCCTGGACGCACCCCGAAACCGGCGAAGACAAGACCGGCACGCCCCTTTACAACGGCACCATCTTCCACCGCATCATCAAGGACTTCATGATCCAGGCCGGCGATCCCCTGGGCCGCGGTGTTGGCGGACCGGGCTACAAGTTCGACGACGAAATCCACCCCGAGCTGACCTTCAACGCTCCCTACAAGCTGGCCATGGCCAACGCCGGTATCCAGATGGGCAAGGGCACCAACGGGTCACAGTTCTTCATCACCACGGTCAACACCGATTGGCTGTTCGGCAAGCACAGCATCTTTGGTGAAGTAGCTGACGAGGAATCCCGCAAGGTTGTTGACGCCATTGAGGGCGTCCGCACCGGCATGGGTGACCGCCCGGTTGAGGACGTCGTCATCAACAGCATCGATATCGAGCAGCTCTAACAACAGGCTGAGTTAGAGCCCATGAGCTACGGAATCCCGTCGGCAGAGCCGTCCGCCACAATTCCGGTGTGCCCGAGGCACCCGGACAGGCCCTCCTACGTGCGGTGCCAGCGCTGCGGGCGCCCCGCGTGCCCCGAGTGCCAGCGGGCGGCCGCCGTCGGGTTCCAATGTGTTGATTGCGTCAACGAACAAAAACGTACGACGCCGACATACCGTTCTCCCTATGGCGGTGCCTTGGCAACCGGCCGGCCTTTGGTGACGTTTACGATCATCGGGTTGTGCGTGCTGGTTTACATCCTTCAATGGATTGTTCCTGGCGACGCGGTATTCCAGAATTTCGCGTTCGCAAATTATGCGGCTGCCAGCGAGCCGTGGCGGATGCTTACGGCGGCTTTCCTTCATTCGCAAGGATTCCTGCTCCACATCGTTCTGAACATGTACACGCTGTGGATTTTCGGACAAGCCCTTGAGCCTTTGCTCGGGCGGATCCGGTTCCTGGCCGTGTACCTGCTCTCCGCCGTTGGCGGATCCGTGGGCTATCTGTTGTTGACTCCCACCTTTCCCGTGGTTGGTGTTGTGGGAGCTTCCGGCGCCATCTTCGGCCTCTTCGGTGCCATGCTCGTGGTGCAGCGTCATCGCGGTGGTGAAACCAAACAACTGTGGATCCTCATTGCCATCAACGGCGCCATTGGCTTCTTTGTCCCCAGCATCGCCTGGCAAGCCCACTTGGGTGGCCTGATCACCGGCGGTCTCGCTGCGGCCGCCATCGCCTATGCCCCGCGTGGCAAGAACCAGGCCCTGCTGCAAGCAGGCGGCCTCATCCTCGTTGCAGGCCTTTTGGCCGTGGTCACGTGGTTCCGCATCACTGCCGGCTAGCTGCCGCGCTTCCTGCAGCCGTGACCGGTTGCCGCAGTATCGTCTTGAGTTTCTCCGATGCAGTACGGCGAGGGTCGCTTAGGTAGATCTCGTGAGCGCTTCCTCGAAGTGATCTTGGGTGAGCCAATCCGGGACCATATTCAGCAGGGTCCAATCCCAGCGTGATTTATCCCTGGCGCTTGTGAAGGTATCCATGTCCTCCGCCCACCAGAGACCTTCCAGCGGCATCACAGTGTAGTCGCGACCCAACTCCTGTTTGCTGAAGAACTTCATCTTGTAAGCAACCGGATAGAGCGCTGCCAGCGCATCTCTGTAGTCCTGGGAGGTGTTCGGATCCCCATGACCGTCGACCATGAGGAACTGCAGGGCTGGAACCGTCGCCACGGAAAACCTGCCATGCGAAGCCTTGTAGGTTTCGATGTGCTTTTTGAAGTCCACTTTCATTGGCAAGTAGTCCCACTCCCCTAGTGTCGGCGTTGATGACGTTATCCACAGCCGTTGTCCACATTGTGCGTAACTTACATACGTGTAGTTAGGTCGTTAGAGTGCTGTAAACCCGGTCAGGGCGGTAGATATCCCCCGAAAGGCATGGGTTCATCCACATCTGTGGATAACTTTGTGCCCGTACCTCACTGATTTGTGGACAACCGGACCATTTGGAAGCGACCTGTGGATAAAGCTGTTAATGATGGCCTGCAGGGGCCTCTATCAACAGGCTTATCAACAATGTTAATAACTTACACGCGTGTAGTTCCCGACCGTCACGGCTCCTTTTAGACCGCTAGCGCGCGGATCCAGCACCGGAAACCCACAAGTTTTCCCCACCTGTGGATAACTTGTGGGTAGGGGGTTGTTGTTAAGTGGGTAACTCCCCAGGCCGTGAAGGTGATTACTGAGGGAGGAAGGCTTGCTTCGAGATGATTTTGCGCTTCGGTGGTCAGCTAAAACGCTGGTGAGTAAATCCAGCAATGCTCCACCGGTGAACTTTCAATGAAGATGCGGCCACTATCCACAGCGGCATGCACAATGGGCATAACTCCTGCCCGTCGATCACGGGTCCAGGATCGGTAATGCGACAGGGGTTTCTGGGGAAAGTACGTGGATGTCCACAGAACTTATCCACGCCTGTGGAAAAAGTTACGCACTTCTGTGGAAAAGAACTGTGGGCGTCCGTGGGAGGGCGAAGCCCTACTTTTGGCCTTCTTCCAGCCAAACGCCGGACGTACCCCGCCTGTGGCTGTCAACCAAGTGGGTATCGATGATCCCTACAGCTTCCATGAGCGCATACATGGTGGTGGGGCCAACGAACGCGAAGCCCTTCTTGCGGAGCGCCTTGGACAAAGCAATGGATTCGGGCGAGGTGGTGGGGATATCTGCGTAGGATCGTGGCGCGGGGGTGGTTTCCGGCTTGAAGGACCACACGAAGTCCACCAATCCGCCCTCTGTCCTCAGAGCCATGGTGGCCTTGGCGTTGGTGATGGCGGCCTGGATCTTCAGGCGGTTCCTGACGATGCCTGCGTCCAGCATGAGCCGCTCGACATCCGCGTCTGTGAAAGCAGCGACGCTTTCAGGGTGGAAATCCAGGAAAGCCTTCCGGAAGGCATCCCGTTTCCGAAGAATGGTTGCCCATGACAAGCCGGCTTGGAAGGCTTCCAAGCTGATGCGCTCATACATTCCTTGCTCGTCCCGGACCGGCATGCCCCACTCGTGATCGTAGTAAGCCTGCATCAGGGGATCCGAGGCAGCCCACAACGGCCGCGCCAAGCCGTCCTGTCCGATGATGATGCCGGTTTCCTCCGTGGTCATGAATGCTCCTCTGCGGCCGTCCCGCGGACGCCAACCCTTGCTCTTGCCTTTAGGGACATTCTGCCCGTTACCTGTGACATTTTTGCCGCTGGGATCCAGTCGCTAGGACAATCCGGTGACACGCATGGTGATATTGATTCGTCCATGCGAGAGCCCACATCCTTCCGGACAGGTTCCGGGGAGGACCTTTGGGATGCCGTGATACGCGAACCTTGATGCTCCGCCGAAAACGAAAAGGTCCCCGGATTGGAGTTTGACGTCCGTATATGGCTTGGTCCGCGTCTGGGTGTTGCCGAAGCGGAAGAGGCACGTCTCCCCGATGCTGAGGGACACTACCGGAGCATCGGAACGTTCATCTTTGTCCTGATGCATCCCCATGGCGGCACCGCGATCGTAGAAGTTCACCAGTGCGGCATCGGGTGTGTAATTGCCAGCGAGTTCGCCGAGGGCCTCGTTGCCTTCCGGCCCCGACGAGTAGGCATCCGATACGGCCTTCCTGCCCAAGCGAACCATCCACTCCGGGAACTCGAGTACGGGCTGGCCATTTACATCCGTAGCTTCCCGGGTGTAGCGGTAGGGCTGCCAATGCCAGCCAAGGCAAACGGTCCGGACAGACATCTGATGCCCTCCCGGCAGCGTGGCCGCACGCAGCGGCACCGGGCCTTTCGTCCATTCGCCAAAGCGTTGCACGATCCACCTTTGCTGCTCCAGGCTCAGCCAGCCGGGCACGTGCACGGCGCCTGGAGCTATAACCCGAGGCGGGGCGTCGTGGGTGTCAGGTTGGATAAGCGTCAACGGAAACAGGGCGTCCCCGCTCATGCGGCAGCCTCAAGCGTGAGGAGCCTTCGCTTCGCTGCCGTTCCGCCGAGGTAACCGCCGAAAGTGCCGTCGGACTTCACCACGCGGTGGCAAGGAACGATGACCGGCAGCGGGTTGGTGGCGCAAGCCGTTCCAACGGCGCGCACAGCTTTGGGGCTGCCGGCGGCCTGGGCCACCTGTGCGTAACTTTCGGTCCTTCCGTAGGCGATCTGCGGCAGATGGTGGAGGACGTTGAGGCGGAACCCGCGTGCGAGCTGGAAATCCAAGGGAAGGTTGAAATCTTTACGGGTGCCGCTGAAATACTCGTCCAATTGGCGGGCAGCGGCCTCAAGCCGAGATGGCGCATGCAGAATGCGGGGACTCACCGTGTTGGCCAGCAACTCCAATACGGCCTCGTGGTTCTCACGCTCAAACGCTACGCGCACCACACCATGCTCCGTAGCCGCCAAAAGCAGCTTGCCCACAGGAGAGTCCACCACCATGTAAGCAATGTCCAGGGAATGGCTTTCCTGTGCAGAGCGGACAAGCCTCGCATGGAGGCTGGCCAGGGCAGGCTCGATTCCGGCGTCGAGGGGTTGAAGTAGTGTGGCAACCGCGGCGCGGTCCGAAAGGGATTCAAGAGTCATCGGATTTCTCCTTTCGCCGATGCTGGGACGGATGATGTAGTCACGGCCGTGGAATGAACCAGGAGGGCTCGTACGGATTCGGGCTCGTCTCGGAGCATGGAACGGAGGGCTTTCACACCGTCGGACCCCGCACGTCGTGCGGCATCTGGTGTCCCGCCGAGAAGTGACGCAATGTCCCTATATGGGAGGCCGGCCAAATAGTGGTAGGCCACTGCCTGGCGTTGTTTAGGTGGCAACTGCCCGACGGCGTTGAGTAGCTCCGCTTGGCTGTCACCCGGAATGCCAATTTTCGAAGGCCGCTCGGGTGGCTCATCGACAGGCAAAGCGCGCCGATTACTGGAACGGATGAGGTCGATGCATTTCCGATGCGCAATAGTGACGAGCCAGGCCTCAAGGTTGGCATCCGCAGGGAGGGCGCCATAAGCCTGCAAAGCCGCAAGAAAGGTTTCGGACCACGCGTCGTCGGCATCGTGAAGGCCCACCACGGCACGGCATACCCGGAGCACAGTGCCGCCATGTTCCTGGACGACTGCTTCGAATGGCCTCTTGGTGTGGGCCGGCTGCCGGCGCTGCATCAGAAGAGCTTGCTCTCTTTCAGGGCGGCAGGCTCTTCGAACTCGAGGAGGAAGCGCTTATTGTGCAATCCACCCGCGTAGCCGGTGAGTTGCCCGTTGCGCCCCACCACTCGGTGGCACGGGATGATGATGCTGATGGGGTTTCGCCCCACTGCGGACCCGACAGCCTGGGCCAGGTGGGGATCGCCCATCTCGAGAGCCAGTTCACCGTAGCTGATGGTTTCCCCAAAGGGAATGTGTTGGAGCCGCTGCCAGACCTTCTCCTGGAAGGCATTGCCCCGGGCCTCAAAGGGAATGTCGAAGTCGGTGCGCTTTCCTTCGAGATACTCCCCGAGTTCGCCCCGCGTCTGCTCGAAGAGTGGTTCCTCGATCCCTGCCGGGACGCCAAAGTAGTCCGGCGGAGGCATGTGCCAATGGCCTTCGTAAAAGATGCCCGTCAAAAACTCCCCACGGGCAGTCAGCGTCAGCTGCCCCAGCGGGGAATCCATGGTGGTGTGCCTGGTGTTCATATCCTGTAGACGTTCGCGGGCACCGAAATGTGAGGTGTGGGATTCCTAGGCGCGCCAGCGCGTGGTCATGAGGAATCCGACGATTGCGATGCCGAACCCAGCCACGATGTTCCACGAAGCCCAGTCCTGAACTGGGAACCGGCCCTCAGTGATATAGAACGTGATGATCCAGATCAGTCCAATGATCATGAGGCCAAACATGACCGGCTTGTACCAAACGGGATTCGGCTTGTACTGCTGCGCGGCGGAAGTCTGCTGGGCCTGACGGGCAGGCCGCTTGCGGGGCTTGGACTCGGGCACGGATCCTCCTTGGCTGTTCGATTGAAACCCGATGCTGCCGGCCTTGGTATCCTGCAGGAAGGAAAAATTCCAGCGGTCAACGGCCACGCGGTGCTCCGGGTTGTTACTAGCTGTCAAGTCTAGCCGCAACCGGGGTAGGCCAGCGCCGCCCACGCCCTATACGAGGAGACCCTGTGGCGGACCAGCAGACGACGGCGGCTGCCGCCGTGCCGTCCGCCCACGGGACGCAGGGAAAGCCTCCCAAGGCCCGGCGCACAGCTTCGGACGTTATCCGGAAAATCAGCCAGGTGCTGGGCGAGTTGCTCATCACCGCAGGCATTGTCCTCCTGCTTTTTGTGGGCTGGGAGCTGTGGTGGACCAACGTGGAGGCCGACGCCAAGCAGACCGAAGCCGTAAAGAGTTTTGCACAGGAATTTGCGGGACCGGTGACACCGGCTGCCAGCCAGGCTACGGATTACGGTCCGCCCGTCGTTGGGACAGCACCTGCCCACGGGAAAACGATCGGGATCATGTACATCCCGCGGTTTGGTCCGGACTACACGCGGCCAATTATCGAGGGAACAGACCAGGATGTCCTGGACACACTGGGCCTGGGGCACTACGGAAACACCAGCATGCCCGGAGCCCTGGGCAATTTTGCCGTCGCAGGACACCGGCAAACGCACGGCGCTGTACTGGATAACATCCACACCCTGGTCCCCGGGGACAAAATCTACGTCCAGACGCCAGACGGCTATTACACCTATGTCTTCCGCAACAACCAGATTGTGTTGCCCAGCCAAACCGACGTCCTGATGCCGGTCCCCACCCAACCCGGAGTCACGCCCCGTGAAAGCATCCTGACCATGACCAGTTGCAACCCGCGCTTCGGATCCCAGGAACGCATCATCGCCTATTCAGTCCTTGAGGGTTGGCAACCGGCCTCAGCGGGACCGCCATCGGAAATCGCCGCCCAAGTAGCCCAAGCCCAAGGAAAGGGGTAACGGATGTACGCCTGGATCTTTCGGAATTTGCCCGGCCCCTTGTGGGTGCGGATACTGACATCGGTGGCGCTTGTGGCCGTAGCCCTCGTCCTGATGGTGGAGTTCCTCTTCCCGTGGTTCTCACAATTCACTTCTTTGACCGACTCAACGATTGGTTTAGTGCAGCAGCCATGAGCTCAACAAAAATCCTCGTCGTGGACAACTACGACAGCTTCGTTTACACCCTGGTGGGCTACCTGCAAGAACTCGGCGCCGAGACAACCGTGGTCCGAAATGACGACGTGACACTCGCAGAAGCAAAAGAGCTTGCCGCAGCCCGTGACGGAGTCCTCATCTCTCCCGGTCCAGGAACGCCGGCAGAAGCCGGTGTTTGCATCGACCTCATCAAGTGGTGCGGCGAGGCCGCCAAGCCTATGTTCGGCGTCTGCCTTGGCCACCAGGCCCTTGCCGAAGCTTATGGCGGCGTGGTCACCCATGCGCCTGAACTGATGCACGGAAAAACCTCCCCGGTGCAGCATGAAGGCAAGAGCGTCTTTGTCGGGCTTCCCTCGCCCGTTACGGCTACGCGCTACCACTCACTCGCTGCGGTTCGTGACTCGATCCCGGACGTCCTGGAGATCACAGCAGAGACGACCAACGGCGTGGTCATGGGCCTGCAGCACAAGACCGCTCCCCTCTGCGGTGTGCAGTTCCACCCGGAATCAGTCCTCACCGAAGGCGGCTACCAGATGCTGGGCAACTGGCTGGAGTCCCTTGGCATGACCGGCGCTGCCGAACGTGCTTCGAAGCTGAGCCCGCTGATCCAGCACTGACGTGTAGCGGCGGCTGAGGGGGACGCGAGCCGTTAGTCCTTCTTGGTGGGCGTCGGCTTGGGGCTTGAGGTATCTGTTGGCGTAGGTGTGGGAGTTGGAGCCGGGGCTTTGGCTACCGTTACCGTGACTGTCTTGCCCTGATCCACTTCGGTATTGAAGGTTTCGCTTTGCGCCGTGACCTTGCCGGGGGTCACCTGGGAATTTTCCTGCTCCACCACGGCCATGACGAGGCCGTTTTCCTTCAACAGCGCTTCGGCTTCCGACTGGGCAAGACCGATCAGTTGGGGCATCAGCACTTTGCCGGAGGAGACCTGCAGCTCAACGTTGGAACCCGCGGCTATGGGCGCCCCGGGGGCTGGACCCGTGGTGATGACGAGTCCGATGGGAACCGTGGGGCTGTGCGTCCTCACGCTGGAGATGTTGCCCGTGATTCCCAGGCGCCGGAGGGTGTCGCGGGCGTCTGACTCGGTGCGGCCCACAATGTCTGCAGGGATAGTTACCGAGCTGGGACCGCTGGAGATGTTGAGGATGACTTCGGCGTTCTGTTCAAGCATGGAGCCCGCACTGGGTGCCGTGCCGATCGCCATGTCCTTGGCAACCTTGTCACTGGCCACACGTGCCGTTTTGGGGACCAGCTTTGCGGAGTAGAGCTCTTGCAGCGCCTGGGACTCCGACATGTTGGTCACCGAGGGAACCGCCACCTTGGCGGGTGTCGCGGGGGGCGCGTTGACGAGGCTGTAGATCCAGAATCCGGCCCCTGCGAGAACAAGGATAGTGAAGATTGCCAGCGTCGCCGCCCAAGTACGACGGCGGGACTTCTGGTGGGCGGACCGCTCCCGTTCGGGTGGGAGGTCCAGGGGAAGGGCTTCCTCCACCGGTTCCGCTATGGGGTCCTGGGTCGCGTCTTTGTAGTGCTCGACATCCAGGAATCCCACGGCTGTGGCGCTCAAGAGCTGGGTGTCCGGGTCTTCGGATGAAATGAGGTCGTTGGGGTCGGTAGGCGCCTCGCTGGTGGGGAGAGCGGGCACGGGGATGCCATTACTCGCGGCCCTGAGTGCCCGCCGGAAGGCAGCCGCATCCTGGAATCGGTCAGTCCGGCTCTTCTGCAGGGCCTTGGCAAGGACGGAATCCAAAGCCTCTGAAACTTCAGGGTTATGGACGCTGGGAAGGTCCGGTGTCTCCCGGACGTGCTGGTAGGCCACTGAAACCGGGCTGTCGCCTACGAATGGTGGCCGGCTGGTAAGCAGTTCATACAGGAGGCAGCCAGCAGAGTAGAGGTCGCTGCGGGCATCAACGGTCTCCCCCCGTGCTTGTTCGGGGGAAAGGTATTGGGCCGTTCCCACCACAGCCTGCGTCTGCGTCATGGTGGCAGCGGAGTCAGCCATGGCGCGGGCGATGCCGAAGTCCATGACCTTGACGTCCCCGGTATCGGCACAGACCATGACGTTGGCCGGCTTGATATCGCGGTGCACAATGCCCGCCCGATGGCTGTACTCCAGCGCCGCGAGGACGCCAAGGGTGTAGCCGATGGAGTCTTCAACACCGAGTTCGTGCGCTTTGATCATGTCCCGCAGGGTCCGTCCTGCGACGAACTCCATCACGATGTATGGGACACGCACGTCCTCACCCGGCCCACCCGGGACTGAGTACTCACCGGTATCGAAGATGGCCACGATGGAAGGGTGGTTCAGTGCCGCGACAGCCTGGGCCTCGCGTTTGAAACGGGCCTGGAACTGGGGATCGCGGGCCAGGTCAGCGCGCAGGACTTTGACTGCAATGGTGCGCCCCAGCAGCGTATCTGACCCACGGTAGACGTCTGCCATGCCACCACGGCCGATCAGGTCACCGAGTTCGTAGCGACCATTGAGGATGCGCTGCGAAGAGACAGGTGTGCTCTCCTCTCGGTGCGCTGGACCGGGCCGTGGCGTAGACATGGCGGCTACTTATTTGCTCGGGCTGCCGGAGCCGCTGGGGCTGGCGCTCGGGGACGTCGGATTGCTCGGTACAAGCGACTTGGACAGGTGGTATGTGACTACGGAACCAGCGGCAACCTTTGTTCCAGGCGCCGGCTCGGACCGTACGAAGGTGCCTGGTTTCTGGCCGACGGCACCATTGACGGGATCGCCCGGGACCCACCGCAGGTTCGCGGCTTCGATCAGTCCCCGGACCTCGTCTTCGCTGAGGCCGACACCGATGCTGGGCACGGACACCATTTCCGGACCCTTGGAGTACTGGACAGTGATAACTTCCCCTGGATCAACAGGACCGGTGGGGTTAAGGTCGGTTACCGTACCCACCGCGGCAGTGTTGAATACTTCCTGCCCGTTTACCTGCAGACCCAATCCAACAAGCTGGCTGCGGACCGTTTCAAAGGGTTGTCCAAGATACTCCTCGGGGATCAGGTTGATCTTCTGGGGAGTGGACTGCGTTGGTGTCGGGGAGGGGGCCTGGGACGTCTGCGTTGGGGTGGCCGATTGCGACGTAGGGCTTGCGCTCCGGCTCGGGCTTGCAGATGTGGACTCGCTCGGACCGGGATTTGGCGAGAAGAAGCCCGACTGTGAAATCAGGAAACCAACCAGTGCGAAGAGCACCAGCAGGATCAGGGCAACGAGTGGCCAAGTCCATGGGCTGCGCTTCTTGCGCTCCGGCTCGACGTCGTCGTAATTGTCGTCATCGCTGTAGATAACTTCTTCTTCGTCGTTCAATTGCCGCTCTGCCTCAAGTGCATTCGCCCGTGACAACGGGTTGTCGGCGGAAGCGCCGGCAGCTCCAAGGGCAGCCCCGGCTGCGCCTCCAACAGCGGCGGTGGCGCCGATCACCGGAAGTGCGGAAGTCGACGTCGTGGAATGCTCCTTGCCAAACGGCGAGGTAACGACGCCGGTGGGGGCCGTAGCGGTATTGACCGGTGCCGTGATGGGTCCAGTAGCGGCTTCGAAGAGAAGCATTCCCGGCACCGCGGCGTGGGCAGTGGTGATATCGCCGTTGCGGATAGCCTCCGCGGCCTCGGCCAGCTTGATGGCGTTGGCCGGACGGTTCTTGGGATCCTTGGCGAGCATCGACATCAGGAGGGCGCGCACCGGAGTTGGCAGCGTCTCCGGAAGCGGAGGCGGAGCGTCGTTGACCTGTGCAAGGGCAATGGCGATCTGCGATTCACCGGAGAACGGACGGTGGCCGGTGAGGCATTCGTAACCGATGACGCCAAGCGAGTAGATGTCAGACGAGCCAGTGGCAGTTTGTCCTGTTGCCTGTTCGGGAGCAAGGTACTGGGCGGTGCCCATGACCTGGCCGGTCTGGGTCAGCGGGACCTGGTCAGCCAGGCGGGCGATACCGAAGTCGGTGACCTTGACGCGGTTATCAGGCGTGATCAACAGGTTGCCCGGCTTGATGTCGCGGTGGACCAGGCCCTGGGCATGTGCCACGGCCAGGGCGCGCGCCGTCTGGGAGATGATCGAAAGCGTCATGTCAGGCGAAAGGACCTGCTCGCGCTCGAGGATGCCGCTCAACGGATGGCCGGGCACCAGTTCCATGACCAGGTAGGCAGAGCCGGCTTCTTCACCGTAATCGAAGACGTTGGCGATACCCACGTGGTTAAGGAGTGCCGTGTGGCGGGCTTCAGCGCGGAAACGCTGGAGGAAGCCTGGGTCCCCGGTGTATTCCTCCTTGAGCACCTTGATGGCAACGATCCTGCCCAGGATCTGGTCCTTGGCCTTCCAGACCTCGCCCATGCCGCCAATCGCAATGCGACTGGTCAGCTGGAACCTGCCGCCGAGTGTGATTCCCGAAGTAGGTCTCACTTATTCAACACCGCCTCAAAAATCTTCTTTGCGTTCGGACTGGTTAGCTTGGCGCCTGTGAGCACATCCACACCTTCCATGACGATGGTGACGGCCACTTGCGGATCGTTCGCCGGGGCGAACCCGGTGAACCAAGAGTTGTTCAAACCGGAATCGCCGAGCTCGGCGGTACCGGTCTTACCGGCTACCTGGACCCCCGGGACGGCAGCGCCGCTGGCGATGCCGTTGGAGACCGCGCTGCTCATCCATTGGGTGATCTGGTTCGCGATGGGTTGGGTGGTGCTTGTACGGAGGGCCTCGGGCTTGAACTCGCTGATTACCCGGAGGTCCGGCGCCCGGACGGTCTTGATCAGATTGGGCTTCATCTGCACACCACCATTGGCAATTGCCGCCGTCATCAGGTTGATCTGCAGCGGAGTTGCCTTGACGTCGCGCTGGCCTACCGAGGATTGGGCAAGCTGTGCCTGGTCCAGATCCTTCGGGAAGACGCTGACGGCCTGCTGGAGCTTGAGCTGCTCGCCGAAGGTGTCTCCGAAGCCGAACTTCTCTGCCTGATCGCGGATCGCGTCCTGGCCGAGGTCCAGCGCGATGCTCGCAAAGGGAGTGTTGCAGGACTGTTCCAAGGCGAACGAGAACGTGGCCGTTTCACGGACGTTGCAGTTACCGCCAGCGTAGTTGGGCAGGCTCGCACTGGATCCAGGCAAAGGCAGGCTGCTGGGGTTCGGCAGTTCGCTGTCCTTGTTGTACTTGCCGGAATTCAAGGCTGCCGCAGTATCCACGAGCTTGAACACTGAGCCCGGAGACAGCAGATTACCCGTGGGCCCGCTGACATTCTGGTTCAAATTGATGCCAGGAATCTGGTTCAGCTGTGCGTAGTTCGCCGCTGCGGCGTTTCTGTCGTGGGTAGCGATCAGGTTGGGATCGTAGGAAGGCTTGGAAACCATGGCCAGGACGGCGCCTGTTTTCGGGTTGGTCACCACGATTGAGCCGCGTTGGCCTTCCGGAATAAGGTCATACGCAAGTTTCTGGATGGCGGGATCCAGCGTCAGCTCCACCGAAGCGCCCTTGGGCTCATTGCCCAGGAACATTTGGCTGACGCGGTCCAGGAACAGTTGGTCGGAATTGCCGGCCAACTGATCGCTGAGGGACTGTTCGAGCCCGGTGGAACCAAAGCCCCTGGAGAAGTATCCAGTGATGCCGGCATATAGTTCGGGCTGCGTGTACTTGCGTTGGAACGCGCAGGATTCGTTTCCCGCGACAGATTCCGCAATTGGCTTGCCGCCTACGATGATCGCCCCACGGTCATTGCAGAACGATGCCAGGATGGCCCGCTGGTTCCAAGGATTGGCGTTGAGATCGTCAGCGCCGATGACCTGGACGTAGCTGATGGCGCCGAAGATCAAGGCGAACATGGCGACGGCAGCCATCCACGAACTTCTAATTGCCTGGTTCATGGGTGCTTCACCGCTTCCGTGGGTGCGCCCGGTGTGGGTACGGCGGCCGACTTGCGGGCGGCCGGGTTGGTGCTGCTTGCAGGAGGTTTGTTGACCATCGGAGTGGTATCTATCGGCCCACGGGCCGTGTTGGAGATCATGAGCAGGAGGCCGACGATTATCCAGTTTGCCAAAAGCGAGGAACCACCAGCGGCCAGGAACGGCGTTGTGAGGCCCGTCAATGGGATGAGCCGGGTGACGCCGCCGATAACCACAAAGCACTGGAGCGCGATTGCGAAGGAGAGCCCGCAGGCCAACAACTTGCCGAACGCATCCCGGGTGCCCAAGGCGGCACGAAAACCGCGGGTAAAGAGCAACAGGTACAGCATCACGACGGCGAACAGGCCAATAAGGCCCAGTTCTTCGCCAATGAGTGCCACGATCATGTCGCTGTTGGCGAAGGGCACCAGGTCCGGCCGGCCTTGGCCGAGGCCCGTGCCCACCAGGCCACCGTCAGCCATGCCGAACAAACCTTGGACGATCTGTCCACTGCCACCGGGGGACCTGCCAAAGACTTCGGGCGTGAAGGCATTGATCCAGCTGTCGATCCGGAAAGCAACGTGCGAGAAGATCTTCGAAGCGATGAAGCCGCCGCCAAGGATCAAGGCCAGCCCGATCACTACCCACGAGATGCGGCTTGTGGCGACGTAGATCATCACAATGAAGAGGCCGAAGAAAAGGACTGACGATCCGAGGTCGCGCTGGAATACGAGGACGCCAATGCTCACCAACCAGGCAGTGATCATGGGACCCAGGTCCTTGAACCGCGGGAACTGCATGGGGCCAATTTTCCGTCCTGCCAGCAGGATGAGGTCCCGGTTGGAGGAAAGATACCCGGCGAAGAATATTGCCAGTGTGATCTTGGCAATTTCACCGGGCTGGAACGTCATAGGGCCGATCCGGATCCACACGCTTGCGCCCAGAACTTCACCGGCAGAGATGCCCGGAACCAGCGGCAAAATCAGAAGGAATGCACTCGCTGCCAAGGAAATGTAGGTAAACCGGCGCAGGATGCGGTGGTCCTTGAGGAACCAAATCACGGCGATGGATACGGCCATGGCAATAAGCGTCCAACGGAGCTGATTATTACCGGTATCGTCCCCAGGCCCATCCATGCGGTGGATCAAAGCGAGGCCGAGCCCGTTCAAGGCAACAACGATCGGAAGTATTACTGGGTCGGCATACTTGGCGCGCAGCCTCAACACGACGTGGAAGGCAAAGGCAGCGACAGCCAAGAGGCTCGACTGGAACCAGAAGTCGCTATCCAGTCCGCTTTCGGAATTGATGCTCACCAAAGCGCTGGCGCCGATGCCAACGGCAAGCGCAAGCACGATGAGCACGAGCTCAACATTGCGGCGCGGCTTGGGTGCGGTCTCAGTCTGGATCATTTTGCCGCCTCACAGGGAGTCGGTACGGGCGAAGGCGTGGGGCTGGCAATGGCCGCTGTACTTGGAATGGGAACACTTGTTGTCGCTGATGGAGTGGGGGAAGCGCTGGTGCTGGGACAGGTTCCTGACGTGCTGCCGTAGTTCTTCAGGTTCTCGACAATACGCTGCGCATCATCAAGGTCTCCGGCAGGAACGGTCTGCCGAACACTCTGTTGACCGTACTCGGGAAGGGACTCAACACGGAGGTCAGTGACAGCCTCAAGCCGGGACAGCTGGATGGGGCCGAGCCGCTGCGAAATGCCGTTGAAGATTGCTACACGGGAATCGTACTCGCCAACGTAATAGCGGGTCTGCGTCCAAGCGTAGCCAAGCCATAGGCCCACAACGACGCCGAGCACAACAACAGCAGCAACGGCGGGCATGAGCCAGCGAATGCGGCGTCTTGCCGGTTCTTCGACTTCCAGTCGGTCCTGCTCGGCTTTGTGGGTCAGGACCGTAGCCGCGCGTCGAGCAACGGTGCGGCCTGCCACCGTCGGGATTGATCCCGTTTCGGCAGCTGTAGCTGCAGCACCCACGAGCTCATGGGGACGGCTGGCGAGCTCTTCGCGAAGGACCTCAGCGGAAAGATGCTCACCCAGGTGGGGGTCAGTAGTGGTGGGCGGCTCTTTGGAGGTTCCGTCGTCGTCAGCAGACTCAGCCTTCTCCGCGGTTGGGTCGCCATTGCTGAAGGATGAACCGGCATCGGCAACCTTGCCGTCATCGGGCGCTGTTGCCTTAAGCTCGCCCGGACTGGCGTTTGCGGGCTTGGTGGCGGAGGGACCTTCAGTCGGCTTATCTGCAGCAGATGATTCCGGCTCGTCCAGCGCGGCAAGCGCCGCGGGAGGAACGACGTCGACGGCGGCCGTGTTGACGTCGTCGTCGGTCTCCTCAACAATCTCCAGCACGACCACGGTGACGTTGTCCGGGGCGCCGGCTTCCAACGTGAGATTAACGAGCGTTTCCGCACATTCCCGAAGATCCTTGGTTTCCCGGAATACCCGCTCCACCACGTGCCCTGCCACATAGTTGAGGCCATCTGAGCAGAGCAACCAGCGTTCGCCCGGCTCGACGTCGAGGGCATCCAAGTCCAGTTCAGGGCTGGCGTCGACGTCACCCAGGACGCGCATCAGAACGTTTTTGTGGGGATGTGTTTCGGCTTCTTCGGGACGGAGCCGGCCTTCATCAATGAGGCGCTGAACAAAGGTGTGATCAATGCTGACTTGCTCGAACTTCTTGTTCCGCAGGCGGTAGGCCCGGGAATCGCCAATGTGGGCGAAATGCAGTTTGCGACCCTCAAGGAGCAGGGCGGTGACGGTGGTGCCCATGCCGGAGAGCTTGGGATTCTGATGCACCAGTTCAGACAGCAGCGAATTGGCGGTCTGGATCTCATCGGCGAGGATCGTGTCGGCGCCGTCCGAGTAATCATCATGATCGAGGTGGATCATGTCCAGCACCGTGGAAGCCGAGGCGACGTCTCCGCCGGCGTGACCGCCCATGCCATCGGCAACGACTGCCAGATGGCGGCCCACATATGCGGAGTCGTCATTCTTGGAGCGGATCCGTCCGACGTCGGATCGCGCGGCGTAGCGCATGATAAGTGGGCGCTCCGCCGGCGTTTCCTTGCCTTCCGGGGTCTCGGGAGAGGCCATGGACTACGGCCTCAATTCAATAACCGTCTTGCCGATTCTCACGGGAACGCCAAGCTCCACCGGCAGGGCACGGGTCAGCTGTTGATCGGCCAGGTAGGTGCCGTTGGTGGACCCGAGGTCCTCAATAAACCAGCGGCTGCCCTGCGGGAACAAGCGTGCATGCCGGCCGGAAGCGTAGTCGTCTTCCAGGACCAGGGTGGCTTCCTGCGCGCGGCCCAACAGGATGGGGCTCGCCGCCAAGGGAAGGGTGGTGCCTTTGAGGGGGCCTTCAGTGACCACCAAGTTGCGCGCATGTTGGATGGCAGGCGCCGGCGAAGAGGCCAGTTCGGGGTGCTTGCGGACCTCGCGTGCAGTGGGGGCTCCGGTCACTGCCTTGCGGCCGATCTGGAAGTCGCGGCGCATGGTGGACACGATGCTGAAGATCAAGACCCACAGCAACAGCAGGAAACCGAAGCGAAGTGCCGTGATGGTCAGTTCGCTGACGTCGTTCACGCGTGGCCACCCAGGGTCTGGGGGAGGAGGCGGAAAATGATCTTTGTACGTCCCATCGTGATGGTTGAGCCGTCAGTGAGCTCCACGCTGCCGTCCACCTTGTGCCCGTTGACGTAACTGCCATTGGTGGATCCAAGGTCAACGGCCCACGTGGTGCCGTTCTGGGTGCGGACCTCAAGGTGCTTCCTGGAAACCCCGGTGTCATCCACCAGGATGTCCGCTTCCGAAGAGCGGCCCAGCACGACCGACTGGGCATTGAGGGAATACCTTTGGCCGCCAATGTCCAGGACAGGCTGGAGTCGGGTGGGCTGCCGGGCGGGTGCAGCTGGAACATTTGGCCGTGGAGCCTGTGGTGCGGGAGCGGCGTCGTCGGAGGATTTCTCGGTCCGGGAAGTTATTTCGAAGTGTCCGGCGCGTTCCTCTTCATTTCGACGGAACGAAATCCTGACCGCGCCCTGGAGCGTGTAGCCCTGGCTGCGAACGTGCTGGATGACAACATCGCACAGTTCCTCTGCCAGCGGAGTCCCCCACTCCTGGGCCCGTCCGAAATCTTCGTCGCTGAGGAGGACATCGAAAACATTGGGGGCGAGAGTACGCCCGGCTGCGATCGTGATGGACTTATTGTCCAGCTCGCGCCGTAGCTTGCTCGCGATTTCCACCGGCTCAACACGTGCCCGCGACCCCGTGGAGAAGACGTTGCGGACGGCCTTTTCAATGCCGCGCTCGACTTTGTCCAGCAAACCCATGGTCCTTCTCCTTTCCTCGCCGCGGCACCCACTGTGCCTGGTTCAATACTCGGTGCTTCGACCCGTCCACGCACACAGCAAAGTGAGCGCCGAACGGCCCTTCCACTTCCCGATACTACTGGGAGTGTCTGGGAATGGCCTTAATCCACAACGCCTTACGACGCGGAAAAGTTCGATTCCGGCCCGTCCTGACGGGGGAGCAAGGGCGTGAAATTTTCGTGCCGTAAAGCAGAAGTTGTGTGGGCTGGGACCTGCCAGCGGCGTTGTCCCCAGCCCCGTGGGGACTCGATTGGTGTTTTCTCTGGGATGTCCGTTATGCTTGATCTCGCTGCTTTTGAAGGAAACGAAGCTGGGAGACCGGTAGAACGTCCTGAAAAAGAAGTTGCGCGCGAGTGGCGGAACGGCAGACGCGCTGGCTTCAGGTGCCAGTATCCGAAAGGGTGTGGGGGTTCAAATCCCCCCTCGCGCACGCAATCGAAAGAGCCCCGGTCTTAGGATCGGGGCTCTTTTGTTTTGCCGGGTGCCTGACTCTCAGCCGCGCGGCGAACCCTTGAACCGGCGTCGCGAATTGCTCAGGTGCAGGCGCATAGCGGCCGAGGCAGCCGCTGGGTCGGCATCGGCGATGGCCGCGTATATAGAGGAGTGCTCGTGGACCACTTGCTCGAAGCGTTCCCGGGATTCCTCCTCGTCACTGGCCAGAAGGCGTGTGCGCGGCATGGTGATCATCGTTTGGCCGAGCGCACTGATGCAGTCCGTATAAAAGGGATTGCCTGAGGCAGCAGCCACGGCCCGGTGGAACTCGAAGTCAGCCTTCATGGAATGCGCCGGGTGGCCGGAACTTGCCGTGAACTGCTCTAAGGCGCCGTGCACAGCCTTTAATTGATGCTCCGTGTGATTCAGGGCGGCCAACGCCGCGGCTTCAGTCTCCACACCGATCCTGAAGTCGAGCATCTGCAGTCGGTCTTCCATGCTCACAACCGGCCTGGTGCCCGGTGCCTGAAGAAGGCCGTCCGATGGCGGGGTCAGTGCGAAGCTGCCCCGCCCACGCTCGGTTTCGACAAGTCCCTCCGCCTGCAAACGGGTCAGGGCGGAGCGGACCACTGTCCGGCTGACGCCGTATTCGCTGATGAGGGTGTTTTCGCTGGGGAGTTTCTCACCTGGCTGGATGACGCCGTCGACGATGCGGTTGCGAAGGTCGGCGGCGAGATCCGCAGTCAGGTTTCGGCTCATGGGTTCAAGATTACGCGCCGAATTCCACGGATTCGGTGGTCCACGCACGAGCCTGCCCGCTCAGCGTCACGCCGAGTCCGGGGCGGTCCGGGACGATCATGCGGCCGTTCTTGGTCTCGAGGCGTTCCTCGAACAATGGATCCAGCCAATCGAAGTGCTCAACCCACGGCTCGCGCGGATAGGCAGCAGCCAGATGGAGGTGGATCTCCATGGCGAAGTGCGGAGCCAGGCCAAGGCCACGTTCGTCGGCAAGGGCTGCAAGGCGCAGGAACTGGGTGATGCCGCCAACGCGCGGTGCATCGGGCTGGATGATGTCGCAACTGTTGGCGTTGATAAGGCCCTTGTGTTCTGCAACGGAGGCCAGCATCTCGCCTGTGGCGATGGGCGTGTCCAAAACATGGGCAAGGTGCGCGTGACCCTCAAAATCGTAGGCGTCCAGTGGTTCTTCGATCCAGATGAGGTTGAATTCCTCAAGTTGGCGACCCATACGCAGGGCAGTAGCCCGGTCCCACTGTTGGTTGGCGTCCACCATGAGCGGTACGTCCCAGCCGATGTGTTCGCGGACGCCGGCCACGCGGCGAAGGTCTTCCTTGGAATCCGGGAGGCCAACTTTGATCTTGATACCGCCGATGCCTTCTTCGATGGACTGCGTTGCGCGTGCCTTAACCTCTTCCAAGGTGGCGTTGAGGAAGCCCCCGGAGGTGTTGTAGGTCTGCACGGAGTCGCGGTAGGAGCCCAGCAGCTTGGCCAGGGGGAGTCCAGCGCGCTTGGCTTTGAGATCGTAAAGTGCGATGTCTATTGCTGCCAGGGCCTGGGTTGCAACGCCTGAGCGGCCCACTGAAGCTCCCGCCCAGAGAAGCTTGGTGTAGATCCTGCCGATGTCGTTGGGGTCCTCGCCAATAATGCCCTCCGCGACCTCCTTCGCGTGGGCGTACTGGGCCGGACCACCAGCGCGCTTTGAATAGCTGAATCCGATGCCGCTGTGGCCCTGCTCCGTAGTGATCTCGGCGAAGAGGAACACGACCTCGGTCATCGGCTTCTGACGGCCCGTGAAGACCTTGGCGTCGCTGATGGGCACGGTGAGGGGCAAACGGGCCGTTGACAGCTTGATGTGTCGAATGAGATCTACGGGGCTCATGGGTTCTCCTAAGGGGCGGGCATCATTGCCTGAAACTTAGGATACAAGTTATTAACTTGTACTACAAGGAATTGCTGGCCGGTATCTACCGCCGCAGCGCCCCGAACCCGCTGATCAGAGCCTCGAGCCCCAGGTTAAAAGCAACGTCCGTTGGCCGCGGGTGCTGCTCCAAGGCAAGCCTGTCCACGGCGGCGGTGAAGTTGGGCACCTGGTCCGCGAGCGAGCCGGCGTCGAAAATGTCTTCCGGCGCAGTGACGTCGTAAGCGGCCCCAAAGACGAAGGCCTCCAAGGCAACAATCGCTGAAATGATCTTCTCTTCCGGGAAGCCGGCGTCGCGGAATCCCGCGGTCACGGCCTCGTACATGGCCAGGGTCTTCGGGGCATTCGCGACAGGCAGCACCGCAATGACGGGGATCAGCGGTGTGTGCTCCGAGAACACGTCCCGGTAGGACCACGCCCAGCGGCGCACAGCCACATCCCACGGTTCCACACCAAAAGCGGACACGTCAACCATCGCGGCCAAGTGGTCCTCTACAAGCAAGAGCACGTCGTCCTTGGATGCTACGTGGTTGTAGAGGGCGGATGGCGCAACGCCGAGTGAGCGTGCCAGGGCTGCCATGGTGAGTCCGTCGTAACCCTTGCTGCTGATTAACTCCAGGGCCGCCGTCGTGATGCCGTTTTGGTCCAGGATGCGTGCCATGGGGCGTCCGGCGCGCCGCCGGGCCTTGCTGGCAGAAGCGGGGGCAACGCCCGGCTCGGGTTCGGGAGCGGCTGTGGGTGCGGGCATCGGAAGCCTTTCTGCTGCCTGTATCTCCAGCATTATTCCATCGGGTCTTCCCAGTCTCTGACTTGGCCGCTATTATCAAATGTAAATGAACGCCATTCATTTATTGGTCAGCCATCACGGACGGCCACGGAGAGGACATCATGCAGAATCTTGATCGCGACGTTGTGATCGTCGGTGCCGGACCGTCAGGGTTGACGGCGGCACGTGAATTGAAGAAGGCCGGACTCAGCGTTGCAGTGCTTGAAGCACGCGACCGCGTGGGTGGCCGAACCTGGACCGACACGATCGACGGCGCCATGCTGGAAATCGGCGGCCAGTGGGTTTCCCCGGACCAGACGGCCCTCGTGGAGCTGCTGGACGAGCTCGGGCTCAAAATGTATTCGCGCTACCGCGACGGCGAGTCCGTTTACATTGGCGCCGACGGCAAACGCGTCCAGTACACGGGCGACACCTTCCCCGTAAATGAGCACACCAAGGCCGAAATGGACAAGCTCGTTGCCATCCTGGACGGGCTCGCCGCGGAGATCGGACCCACCGAGCCCTGGGCGCACCCCAAGGCCCGCGAACTGGACACCATCTCCTTCCACCACTGGCTCCGCCAGAACTCCAACGACGAGGAAGCCTGCAATAACATCGGGCTCTTCATCGCCGGCGGGATGCTCACCAAGCCCGCCCACGCCTTCTCTGCGCTGCAGGCCGTCCTCATGGCCGCTTCCGCAGGCTCCTTCACCCACCTGACGGACGAAGACTTCATCCTGGACAAGCGCGTTATTGGTGGCATGCAGCAGGTTTCGCTGCTCCAGGCAGCCGAGCTGGGTTCCGACGTCGTCCTTAACAGCCCGGTTCGCACCATCAACTGGGACCTCGACCGCGTGACGGTCGAGTCTGAGCAAGCGACGGTGAACGCGCGCTATGTGATCATGGCCGTGCCGCCCAACCTGTACTCGCGCGTTTCCTTCAACCCGCCCCTGCCGCGCCGCCAGCACCAGATGCACCAGCACCAGTCACTGGGCTTGGTCATCAAGGTTCACGCTGTGTACAGCACGCCGTTCTGGCGCGAAGCAGGCCTCTCCGGCACCGGTTTCAGCGCCGGCGCCTTGGTGCAGGAGGTCTACGACAACACCAACCACGGCGATTCCCGCGGTACCTTGGTGGGCTTCATTTCCGATGAAAAGGCCGACGCCGTGTTCGAGCTCAGCGCCGAAGACCGCAAGAAGGCCGTCCTTGAGTCGATTGCCGGCTTCCTCGGCGACAAGGCCCTGACCCCTGAGGTCTACTACGAATCGGACTGGGGCTCTGAGGAATGGACCCGAGGCGCCTACGCATCCAGCTATGATCTGGGCGGCCTGCACCGCTACGGCAAGGACCAGCACGCGAACGTGGGGCCGATCTACTGGTCCTCGTCCGATCTCGCGGCAGAGGGCTACCAGCACGTGGACGGCGCAGTCCGGATGGGGCAGGCAACCGCAGCCCGCATCGTCGAGGCAAACAAGTTGAGCGCGCTGCCGGTCGGCTAGTACCCACGCCGAGATGGCACTTAACACCCATGTTTCCGCGTGGGATTGGTGTTAAGTGTCACCTCGGCGCGCTTAGTCCGGACTTCGGCGCGGGTTGTCTGGACGTCGGCACGCCTGCCGCTCGCTCCGCTTCAATGAGTGCGTGGGCAAGACGCTCGACGGCGGCCTGGTAGTCAGTCCCGGGTGTCACCCGGCAGCGCTCAGCCTCCCGCATAGCTCGGGCAAGTGCAGCCGTCTCGGCCGTTCTGACGTCCGTCATGGCTGGGAAGTCTATGGCCTGCCCGGGATCGAGTTCGTAGCGCTGCCACTGCTGGAGAACGCTCGCGTGGCGGGCGGCAGCTTCCGCAAAACCAGGACGACGCCGGGGCTCAGCTGAGTGGAGACGCTCCACCCTGCGGCTGGTCGCCAGCGTTGCTGCTGCAGTGGCCATCGCGACGAAGACCATGATCAGTCCGGCCGGCGCCCATTCCACTGCGGGAACCACGATGGCCGGAAGAATCACCACCAGGCCCGCGAAGAGATCCCAGAAGATCGTGTCCGGTTCCGGGCCGCGCCCATGCGTGAGTTTTCTGTGGAGGACGAACGTGGTTGCCGCTGTTGCGAGCACCAAGGCTACGCCCCACAGGAGCATCATGGCGGGCATTTGACCACCTCCAGGCGAGTACGCGCTGCTGTGATTTCAGTATGCGCCAGAGTGTTTCCGGGCGACACCTCCCTCCGGACAATTCACCGCTCCGCGGGCGTAGCCTAGGCACCATGAGACTGAAAATGTGCAGCATCCACGTCAAGGACCCCGCTACGGCCCATGCTTTCTATACGGAAACGCTTGGCTTCGAAACCTTGATGGCCATGCCCGAGTACAACCTCTTCATCATCAAGGATCCCGGCGCAGATAACACTTCCGTGGGGCTCCTGCTGGAGCCCAGCGATAATCCGATCGGCGCCGACTACATGAATGCGTTGCATGAGGCTGGGCTGGCGACGATCACCTTTGGTGTGCCCGACGTCCAGGCTGAATATGAGCGTCTGCTGGCCGCCGGTGTGACGTTCCAGGGCGAACCCAGTGAGGATTTCTCCGGGATCAGCGCGGTCTTCGACGACGGGTGCGGGAACTTCGTCCAACTCCACCAGGACTAGTTAAACAGCGGTGGCCCTTAACACCTGTGGCCGGGACCAAAGGGTCCCGGCCACAGTCAAGCTCAAAACTACGCGTGATCACGCTTTGACGTCTTCGGGGCATCGCGCTTGGCCGCTGCGTTGTCCTTGGCTTCCTTGGTGGCTGCCTTCTTCGCAGCTTCGTCCTTGACCCGCTGGGCCTCGGCGCGGACTGCAGCGTGGGTGGCGCGCTCCACAACCAACCACTGGGGCGGAGCTTGCAGCAGCTCGGTGATTTCCGCCGTCGTGAGTGCTTCTTCGACGCCGCCGCGGGCGAGGCCGCTGATGGAGACGTTCAGCTTCTGCGCCACCACAGGGCGCGGGTGCGGGCCGTTGCGGCGGAGCTCGGCGAGCCACTCCGGCGGGTTGGCCTGGAGTTCGGCGAATTCTTCGCGGGAGATGGACGAATCCTGGAACTCCTGGGGTGTCGCTGGCAGGTAGATGCCGAGTTTCTTGGCAACGGTTGCCGGTTTCATGGACTGGGAGTTCGAGGACGTCATGCTTCAAGGGTATCTGGCCGGTACTGTGAGTGTGTGCCAGCCGCTGAAGAATCCACCCAAACAACCGAGCCCCCCACCGAGCTTCGCTTCGCTTATGTTGCGGGTGTGACCCCTGGGAAATGGATCCGGCGATGGGAAGAGCGGATGCCGGACGTCCCGTTGCACGCGTTCATGTCCGACGACGGCGAGCAGCTTTCGGTTTTGCGCGACGGTTCCGCTGACCTTAGCTTTGTTCGGTTGCCCGTGGACAAGGAAGGCCTGAACGTCATTCCCCTCTATGAAGAGCAGCCAGTGGTGGTCGCTCCAAAGGGGCACGAGATCTCAGTGTTCGAAGAAGTAGCGCTGGAGGACCTGTCCGAGGAGAACTTCCTGGATGTGGAAGAAATGGGCGGGCCCGATATGGCCTTGCAGGTGGTGGCTTCGGGAGCGGGATTGGCAATCCTGCCGATGTCAGTCGCCCGGCACCTGAATAACAAACAGACCGTGATGCGTCTTTTAACAGGCGCTCCCGGAACGCAGATTGGACTCGCTTGGCTTGCTGGAACAGATAGCCCGGTGATCGAGGAGTTCATCGGTATTGTGCGCGGCCGGACTGCGCAGAGTTCACGCCAACCGTCCGCCCAGCAGGAGAAGCCGAAGAAGGCGCCCAAGCCGGATCGTCGCGGGGGCGGGGCCAAGAAGCCTGCCGTCGCGCAGCGATATGCGCCGAATCCTGATAAAGGCCGCGGCAAGGGTTCGCGCAAGAAGGGCAAGCGCTAGTTATTCGCCGTGGATCGCGGCCTGCTGTTGCTCTGACCTGTTGAGGTAGGCGAGTAGAAGGTCCCCGGCGCGCTCCAGGTCGCCGGATTCGAGTGCCGAGCAAATCTGCTCGTTTTCCTTGAGCCAGTCGCTGTAGAAGTGCGCGTTCATGGTGGCCTTGTGAAAGTAGAGACGCATCTCAGCGAGTACTTGGGTCATGATCGTGTTCAGCCTCCCGCTTTCGGCAAGGGCAACGATCGCCCCGTGGAAATGCTGGTTGGCACTCCCCAGGCCCTCGTTGTCATTGGCGGCTGCTGCGCGCTTTCCCTCCTCGACGGCGGCCCTGACGGCGGCAATGCGTGCGGGGGAACCGCCGGCACGGATGGAACTGACCTCAATCGCGCGGCGGACAGTATAGACATCGTGGATGTCCCCTACTTCAAGCGTGGCGACGTACACGCCCCGGTTGGGATGACGGACCAGGAGTCGTTCGCTGGCTAGTTCCGCGAAGGCTTCACGGACGGTGTTGCGCGAAACGCCCAGATCCTCGGCGATGGTGGCTTCCGTGAGCTTGGCACCTGGCACGAGGAAGCCCTCGGCCAGCTGGTAGCGCAGTTCCTCGGCGACCCTCTCGGCAACCGAAGGCACCCGAAGGCGCATACGGGCGCCGGCGCTGTCGATGCCAGTTCTTTCGCTGAATTCCTGATCTGCACTGGCCATGACACCAAAATTACACGATTGCCAAAAATTAGGATCGCTGGATTGTTGAACAATCCGGTAATCTGTTGCATCCTTGATGTAACGCACATCACGAGGCAGGAATCACATCATGGCAATCATCGACCTGAACAGCGACGTCGGAGAGTCCTTCGGACGTTGGACGCTGGGCGACGACGCAGCCATGTTCGAATCCGTTTCCAGTGCCAACGTTGCGTGCGGATTCCACGCTGGCGACCCCAGCGTGATCCGCAGCACCTGCAAGAAGGCGGTTGAGGCCGGCGTCGTGATCGGCGCCCATGTCGGGTACCGGGATCTTGCAGGATTCGGCCGCCGCTTCCTGGACATTGATCCCATGGAACTGGCAGACGATGTGGTTTACCAGATCGGCGCCCTGCAAGCGCTGGCGGCCGCGACGGGTGCGAGCGTCCAATACGTGAAGCCCCACGGCGGTCTCTACAACGCGATCGTCACGCACACCGAGCAGGCAAAGGCCGTGGTTGAGGCTGTGAAATCAGTCGATCCCAACCTTCCGATCCTCGGTCTCCCCGGTTCCGAAGTCCTCCGTCTTGCAGATGCAGCTGGACTTCGTGGAGTTTCCGAAGCTTTCGCGGACCGCGCCTACAACCCGGACGGAACCCTCGTCCCACGCACCCAGCCAGGCGCCGTCCTTCACGATCCCGCCGAAGTGGCGGAGCACGTTGTGCGGATGGCCACCGAACAGTCTGTCAGGACCATCGATGGTTCCATCCTGAAGATCCGCGCGGAGAGCATCTGCGTGCATGGTGACTCACCAGGAGCCGTCGCGATGGCTACCGCGGTGAAGTCCGCTCTCGACGACGCCGGCGTCAGCATCGGCTCGTTCCTCTAAATCACCAAGCTTGAGCACAACCCCCTCATCCCCCCGGAGGAAACCATGACCAGCACCAACGCAGCCAAGGCCGTGACAAGGAAGCCACCGGCTGGCGCCCTCAAGGCTTACGTAGCCAGCCTCACCGGCACATCGCTTGAGTATTACGACTTTGCGATCTACTCTGTGGCTTCGGCCCTGGTGTTCCCGAAGATCTTCTTCCCCGGCAACGATGAGTTCGTTGCACTACTGCTCTCCTTCTCAGCCTTTGCCGTGGGCTACTTGGCCCGTCCAATCGGTGGCGTCATTTTTGGCCGCTTGGGCGACAAGATTGGCCGCAAGTACGTCCTGGTATTCACGCTCGTACTTATCGGACTCGCGACCGTCCTCATCGGTGCGCTGCCCGATTACTCAGTGATCGGCGTGGCCGCACCCACCATCCTGGTTCTTCTTCGCCTCGCCCAGGGCATCGGCGTCGGCGGCGAATGGGGCGGAGCGGTTCTGCTGTCCAGCGAATTCGGCGACCCCAACAAGCGTGGCTTCTGGTCCTCCGCTGCACAGATCGGCCCGCCCGCAGGCAACCTGATGGCCAACGGCGTGCTCGCCATCCTTGCTGCTTCGTTGAGTAACGAGGCCTTCCTCTCTTGGGGCTGGCGCGTCGCCTTCCTGGCCTCCGCACTCCTGGTGGGCTTTGGTCTGATCATCCGCCTCAAGCTCGAAGAAACCCCCGTCTTCAAGGCGATCCAGGCCCACGGCGAACGACCCAAGGCACCCATCAAGGAGGTCTTCACCACCGAACCCAAGGCCTTGGTTTCGGCAGCGCTGTCCCGGGTCTGCCCAGACGTTCTCTACGCGCTGTTCACGGTGTTTGTTGCGGTGTACGCCACCAAGCAGCTTGGCATGACCACGGGCAATGTCCTGGCAGCCATCCTCATCGGTTCCGCGTTCCAGCTGTTCCTCATTCCGTTGGCCGGCGCCCTTACCGATCGCTTCAACCGCCGCCTTGTCTACGGCGTCACGGCCGCCGCTACGGCCGTCTATATTCCCCTGTTCTTCCTCATGATCCAGGGCAAGTCCGTGGTCATGCTGACCAT
Organism: Micrococcaceae bacterium Sec5.1; assembly: GCA_039636795.1. Lineage (NCBI taxonomy): Bacteria > Bacillati > Actinomycetota > Actinomycetes > Micrococcales > Micrococcaceae > Micrococcaceae bacterium Sec5.1. Next base: position 44,629 of record CP143430.1, read on the forward strand.
CGGCACGGTGATCGGCTTGGCGCTCCACGCCTTCATGTATGGCCCGCAGGCCGCCTTCATCACTGAGCAGTTCCCCGCGCGCCTGCGCTACGCCGGCAGCTCGTTGGCTTACACACTCGCGGGCGTGATTGGTGGAGCCGTTGCGCCCATCATCTTCACGGCTCTCTATGGTGCGGCCTCCGGTGGCTGGTATTTGATCGCGGGGTACCTCGTCCTGACAGCAGTTGTCACGATCGTGGGCATGGTCCTGGGCCGGGATCCGAAGCCCGAAGAAGACGTTCGCCTGCTTCAGGGGTCGGCCGCCTAATTGGCGGCGAAGCGGATGATGGAGACCGTGATGCAAACGACCACCGCGAAGCAATCGGCTACAGCGAAGCAATTGGCTACAGCGAAAAGGGTCCGCTCCGTGCGACCCGTCGGCACCCGTGCCGTCCTTGCGGAGCTGGATGGGCTGCAGGACGTACTGGCCCTGCAGGATATGCTCTACAAGTCTCCACTCCCGGGCCAGGTAGACGTCCTGGCAGCAGCCGAAACAGTGATGGTCGTTGGCGAATCCGCTGCGGCAACGCGCGCCATCGGCGCCCGTTTGCTCGAACTGGAACTCACCGCGACCGAGGTTACTGACTCCGGGCTGGTGGTCATCGATACCGTGTACGACGGCGATGACCTCGCCGATGTCGCGGAGCTCACCGGGCTGAGCGTGGAGGGCGTCATTGCAGCCCACACAGGCCAGATCTGGACTGTTGCATTCGCAGGCTTCGCTCCCGGATTCGGCTACATGGTGGGCGAGAACGAAGTCCTCACGGTTCCCCGCCGCTCCTCGCCGCGCACCGCAGTTCCCGCTGGATCCGTGGCCCTCGGCGGTCAGTACTCGGCTGTCTATCCCCGGCGTTCTCCCGGCGGTTGGCAGCTGATTGGCCGAACGGGAGCCCGAATGTGGGACCTTGACCGTCCCCAACCGGCCCTGGTTCGGCCCGGTGACAGAGTGCAGTACCGCGCTGTTCGGGAGGTTGTCACAGCCGGTGCCGAGCATCAAGCTGAACCCGACGCTGATCACCACACGGACTCCGGCCTACGGATACTCAACCCCGGCGCTCAGAGCATCATCGAGGATCTGGGCCGCAGAGGCTACGGGGCCTTGGGGGTTTCGGCGGCCGGTGCCTTGGACCGGGCATCGCTCCGCCGGGCCAACCGTCTTGTCGGCAACACTTCCTCGGCCGCAGCCATCGAGACCGTCAATGGCGGGCTGACCGTGGAAGCGGTTGGGGATCAGGTGATTGCCGTGACAGGTGCACCTACCACCCTGACCGTCCAGTCGCCGTCGTCGACTGATTCCGAGGAGTCTGACGACGCCCAGGACGCAGTGCGCAGCGTCGCGATGGCTGCTCCATTCGCCTTGCTCCATGGTGAAGTACTTACCCTCGGACCGCCCGAGGCCGGGTTCCGGAACTACGTCGCAATCCGCGGCGGCATCGCGGTTCCCGAAGTCCTGGGGAGTCGTTCGGCCGATACGATGTCCGGGATCGGACCCGCCCCACTGGTGATTGGGCAGGAGCTCCCGACGGGCGATGCCACGGATTCAACGGCCGTTGGAAGCCCGGAGTTGCAACCGGAATTTCCGGGTACCGGTGTGACTGTGCTCGAGGTGGTTCCGGGACCCCGTGCTGATTGGTTCGATCAATCGGCCATCGAGTCCCTAACAAGCCAGGAATGGCTGGTCACACCACAATCCAACCGCGTCGGCATGCGATTGGACGGTACTCCTCTCCAGCGCGCCCGCGAGGGTGAACTTCCCAGTGAGGGGACTATGGCTGGTGCCCTCCAGATCCCGCCCGCCGGCCTCCCCGTTTTGTTCTTGGCCGACCATCCCATTACCGGTGGTTACCCCGTAATCGGCGTGGTTCGCGACGAACACCTTGACCTTGCCGGGCAAGTGCCTATTGGCGGACGGATCCGGTTCCGGATGGTCCCCGATTCCCCCGACTTCACAAAGACCCCAGAGAAGTGAGTATTTGATGCGAAAGGTCCTGATTGCGAACCGCGGAGAGATCGCCGTTCGCGTCGCCCGAGCCTGCGATGACGCCGGCATTTCGTCCGTGGCCGTCTACGCGGACATCGACGCCGACGCCATGCACGTAGGTGCTGCGGATGAAGCCTATAGCCTGGGCGGAAACAGCCCTGCTGAGACCTACCTGAACGTTGGGAAGCTGCTCGCCGTTGCGGAACAGTCGGGGGCTGACGCCGTCCATCCCGGCTATGGCTTCCTCTCGGAAAACGCCGACTTTGCGCAAGCAGTCCTCGACGCCGGACTCGAGTGGATCGGTCCCTCGCCTGAGTCGATCCGACAGTTGGGCAACAAGATCACGGCCCGCGAGATCGCCATCCGTGCTGGTGCGCCTCTTGTGGCCGGCAGTGATGGGCCGGTTGCCACTGCCGCCGAAGCCCGGGCCTTTGCCGAGGAACACGGACTTCCGGTCGCTATCAAGGCTGCCTTCGGCGGGGGTGGTCGGGGGCTCAAGGTGGTCCGCGAACTCGCCGAAGTGGAGGAGGCTTTCGATTCCGCAGTGCGTGAAGCCATCACAGCATTCGGGCGCGGTGAATGCTTCGTGGAACAGTACCTGGACAGGCCGCGGCACGTGGAGGCGCAGGTCATCGCCGATACCCATGGCAACGTCGTTGTGGTGGGTACGCGCGACTGCTCCCTCCAACGCCGTCACCAGAAGCTCGTGGAAGAGGCACCTGCACCTTTCCTCAGCGATTCCCAGCAGCAACAAATCTATGACGCCGCCAAAGCGATCGTCCGCGAGGCCGGCTACTACGGCGCCGGGACTGTTGAATTCCTGGTCTCCGCAGATGGGGCCGTGGCCTTCCTTGAGGTAAACACGCGCCTGCAGGTGGAGCACCCGATAACCGAGGAAACGGCTGGGATTGACCTCGTTCAGGAGCAGTTCCGTATTGCGGCCGGTCTGCCCTTGAGCATTACAGAGGATCCTCTAGCCCGCGGCCATTCGTTTGAGTTCCGCATCAACGCTGAGGACGTTGGCCGCGGATTCCTGCCCTCCCCGGGCGCAGTGGCATCGTTCCAAGCGCCCACGGGTCCCGGCATTCGTTTGGACACCGGCGTGCGGGCGGGCTCGTTTATTGCACCGCAGTTTGATTCGCTCTTGGCCAAATTGATTGTTACTGGTGCCGACCGCCAGCAAGCGCTGCGGCGTGCACGCCGTGCACTTGCCGAAATGGAGATCACCGGACTGCCCACCGTGTTGCCGTTCCACCGCGCTGTAGTGGAGTCCGATGACTTTACATCCGTAGCCGGGCTGCGCGTTCACACCCGATGGATCGAGACAGACTTCGCAGACCAGATCCCCGTTGATTCCGAATACAACGTGGTTGCCCCGAGTGGGGTGCGGCGCACCATCACCGTTGATGTCGACGGCAAGCGGCTGGCCGTGGGACTTCCGGCTGATCTTCTGGATGGTTGGGCGCGGTCAGGGCAGGGGCTCCCCTCAGGTTCGGTTGTCACTGGGCTACCGAGTGATTACCTGGAAGGACCTGATTCAGGGGGAGAATCGCCAGCGGAGTCAGCTCTGGTCTCCACCATGGCCGGCACAGTGGTGAAGTGGCTCGTGGAGCCCGGGACCGAAGTCTTGGCAGGTGACCCCTTGCTGGTGGTGGAGGCCATGAAGATGGAAACGCAGGTGGCAGCACACCGTGCAGGTACGCTCTCTGAGGTGCTCTCGGCACCCGGCGGTGTGGTGACCGCGGGAGCCGTGCTGGCCCACATTCAGTAGTAGCTACTAGTCTGTGGCCAACCCGCTATTCCGTGGCTGGGCAGCAACGGAATAGCGGCTTGGCAACGTGATGGGCGCGAATGGTTCTAGGCGTGCGTCGCCGCAGAGATGCCCAGCACACTTTCCAGCAGGTCATTCCGGAACTTGCCCGAAGGGTCCTTGGTGACGGCGAGGCTGCAGAAGTCCTCGAAGCGCGGATAGAGAGCGGCGAAGTCGTACAGGCTTGGCGTGAAGAGCTTGCCCCAGTGCGGCCTCGCGCCGAAGGGACGCAGTGCTTCCTCCAGTTCCGGCAGTACCGCTTCCACCTGGGCTTGCAGTGGCTTCCACGTGAAGTGAAGGGCGACGCTTTGCTGCCGATAGAACGGGCTGAGCCAGAACTCATCAGCGGCTACTGTCCGGATTTCGGAGATGAACAGCAGGGGTGCCAGCTTGTCCGCCAGCTCTCGGACAGCTTCAAGCGCTGCGGGTGCGTGCTCCAATGGCAGCAGGAATTCGCTCTGCAGCTCCTCACCGTTGCTTGGTGTGAATTCGTGGCGGAAATGCGGCAGGCGGTCCAGCCATTTGCCGGGCTCGTCCAGCTGCCCCGTGCAGTTCTCCGCAGACATGTCCGGCAAAGGATGCATCGCCGTCGTGGCTGCGGTTGCTCCGAACAGGTCCGGCAACGGAGCTTCGGTGTCCAGCGCCTTGAGCCAGACCTGCGGGATGGACTCGCCGGTGTAATTGGTGAAGAAGCTGACGCTGTACGCGGCAGATGCGATGTTTGCGAAGTCAGACAGGGCCCGCTCCCATGGAAGTCCCGTGAGCACACGCTGCCGCATCTGATAGCTCGGCCGGACGGCCAATTCCAGTCCTGTGACGATCCCAAGGGCGCCGAGTCCCACAACGCTGGCGAGGAACTCGTCGTCGTCCGGCGTAAGCGTCACTAGCTCGCCGTTTGCACGCACCAGATTAATGCTTTCGACGGCGCCAGCCAGGGAGGGATTGCCGACACCACTGCCGTGCGTCCCGGTTTGGATGGCTCCCGCTACCGAGATGTGGGGGAGCGAGGCGAGGTTGTGGATGGCATAACCCTGTTCCTCAACTGCCCGGCATAGTGCGCCATAGCTGATGCCGCCGCTGACCTTGACGGTGCCCTTTGAGGGATCAAGTGAGATTTCCTGGGGCAAGGCATCCAGGAGAAGGTGGATGCCATCGGTGTCTGCGACGTTGTTGAACGAGTGGCGGGAACCGAGGGCCTTGATCCGCGACGCGTTGGCAACAAGCTCCCGCAGCTGGTCCACGGACGTGGGCCTCTGGACTTCGGCGGACGAGTACTCGAGGTTTCCTGCCCAGTTCTTCATTGCATGATCTTCCCACTTGGTAACTTATCGGCTCCCGCAATTGTTAACGTTCACAACTAATTGCGTCAAGAGGCGTCCAACTGGTTGAAGCAGTCTTAGCTGGAGCCTTGGGACGCTAGTCCTTCAGTGGTCGGCGAGCCAGCCAGGCCGCGACAATCGCGCCGGAGATGTTGTGCCACAGGGAGAAGACGGCAGAGGGCAGCGCAGCCAGCGGACTGAAGTGCGCCGTGGCAAGGGTCGCGGCCAGACCGGAGTTCTGCATGCCCACTTCGAAGGCCAGGGCGCGGCGGGCCTTGTCATCCAGACGACCGAGCTTCCCAGCCAGGTAGCCCAGGCCCAGCCCAAAGCCATTGTGGAGGACGACGGCCAGGAACACGATGGCGCCGGCTGCGACGATCTTGCTGGCGCTGCCAGCCACGACGATCGCCACGATCAGTGAAATCACGACGGCGGACGCCCACGGAAGTGCCGGAAGCACCTTGGCGACGAGCTTGGACAGGAAGAGTCGAGCGAGCAGGCCTGCGATGACCGGAAGCAACACGGTCTTCACGATATCCAGCACCATGGCGCCAGCATCAATGTGCAGGAACGAACCGGCCAGCAGGAGCGTAAGTGCAGGCGTGACGATGGGAGCGATCAACGTGGAAACCGAGGCAACAGCGACCGACAAGGCCACGTCACCCTTGGCCAGGAAGGCCATCACGTTGGACGCCGTACCGGACGGTGCGCAGCCCACAAGAATCAGGCCGACAGCGAGCTCGGGCGGTAGTTGAAGCAAGACAGCGATCAACCAGCCTGCCCCAGGCATGATCACGTAGTGCGCCACGATGCCGAGTGCCACAGCCCACGGCCGTCGCGCCACAGAAGCGAAGTCAGGCGGCGTAAGCGTGAGGCCCATGCAGAACATGATGACGCCCAGCAGATAGGGAACAGCGACGCCCATGGGCTTGAACGCTTCCGGAAGGAGGAACCCGAGGACGCCAGCCACCACAACCAGGAGCGGGAAAACCGTCACGGCTATCCGCGCGATCTTGGCCTCTGCGGCGAGGGCCGCGTTGACGGGCGCAGGGGACGAAGTTTCGGTCTGGGAATTCGTTGCCTCAAGCATTTATCCATGCTCACATTGGTCCGCGGGCATGACCGAGTTCGTTACTTCGAGTACGGCATATATGTCAGATGACCGTTGTTTCGCACCCAACTAAGTAGCAGTTAAGCCCGTTTTGAGGGCTCATAACGGGCTTACCTGCTACTTAGCTGGGATTAGCCGTTCAGCTTCCCCGCGAGCCGCTCACGCATGTGGATACTGGCTTCGTTGAGCCCGATGAACTCCACCTCACGCCCGTGGTTGCGGTACTTCTCAGTGACGGAGTCCAGCACAGCAATAGTGGATGCATCCCAAAGGTGCGAGTTATGGAGATCGATGACCACGCGATCTATTCCTTCCGAGGAATCCTTTGCATAGTCGAACTGTGTGTACAGATCATTTGACGACGCGAAGAAGAGCTCGCCATCCACCGTGTACGTTGCCACCGTCTCACCGTTGAGCTCCAGTTCGGTCCGCTCTACGGTGGCGAAGTGGGCTACACGCCGCGCAAACAGCACCATCGCGGTCAAAACGCCGACGCCGACACCCACCGCCAGGTTATGTGTTGCCACAACAGCGGCCACAGTGATCAGCATGACGGCGGTCTCTGACTTGGGTAGCCGCTTCAAGGTGGACGGCCGAACAGAGTGCCAGTTGAAGGTGATCAGGGAAACGAAGATCATCACGGCAACAAGCGCCGCCATGGGAATCATGCCCACAACGTCCCCAAGGACTACCACCAGGATCAGCAGGAACACGCCCGCCAAGAACGTTGAGAGCCGGCTCCGTGCGCCCGATCCCTTGACGTTGATCATGGTCTGTCCGATCACGGCACAGCCACCCAAGCCCCCGAGGAATCCTGTGACAATGTTGGCCACCCCCTGACCCCAGGAGACCCGTGTCTTGTTGGACCGCGTGTCCGTGATGTCGTCCACGAGCTTGGCTGTCAGGAGTGATTCCAGCAGGCCAACGAGGGCCATGGACAATGCGAAGGGCGCAATGATCTGGAACGTCTCCAGGTTCAGCGGGACATTCGGCAGGAAGAACCCCGGCAGGCTGTGGGGGAGCTCGCCTTTGTCACTGACCGTGGGAACATCGATATGCCCCAGAACGGTAACCAGGGTAATGACCACGATCGCCACGAGCGGCGCAGGAATGGCCGTGGTCAGGCGGGGTAGCCCAAAGACCATGGCGAGTCCCACGGCAACAATTGGATAGACCATCCATGGGACATTGAAGAGCTCGGGCATCTGGGAGATGAACACCAAAATTGCCAGTGCGTTCACGAAGCCGATCATCACCGACCGCGGAATGAAGCGCATGAGTCGCGTGACACCGAGGACAGCCAGGATGATCTGGAAGACACCTGCCAGGATGATCGTGGCGATCAGGTAGTCGAGTCCGTGCTCCTTCATCACGGGAGCGATGACCAATGCCACAGCCCCTGTCGCTGCAGAGATCATGGCTGGACGACCACCCACGAGAGCAGTCACCACGCCCATGGTGAAGGAAGCGAACAGACCAATCCGGGGATCCACCCCCGCGATCACCGAAAAAGCAATGGCCTCCGGAATGAGCGCCAGTGCAACTACCAGTCCAGCCAGGGATTCCGTCAGCAGGCGGCGGGGCGAGCGGAAAGTCACCCGCAGTGACATGAGTTGCTCGGGAGTCATGGCGTCCTTACAGTGCAGTCTGGCGGTAACGCTCAATCTGCTTTAGACGCCGCTGGAGGCTGTCGCGCCGCGGGTGCGGGACGACGTCGGACGCCTCAGCGGTGAGGTCAATATGTTCGGTTCCGTACTGCCACAGCAGGAGGTCATCCAGGAGGCGGTCGGGGCCCGGGGAGTAGCGGTGATCCAGGGCTTTGCGGACCTCTGTGATCCGGTTGGCACTCAAGAGCCCCGCGAGTTCCACGGTTTTGGTGAGTCCGTGGGCCGCAAGGAGTTCGGCAGCCCACCCCCAGTCGTCATCAACTTTACGGTCAACGTGGGGAAGGAGCGTACGCCAGACGTCCCGAACCCGGTTGGGAGTCAGCGGGGAAGCACCCTCGCCGTGCAGGTCCCAATAGCTTCTGACCTCTTCGTAGCGCTCGTGGAGGTCAGCGAAGGCGCTCTCCACGGTTTCCAGCATGGCCGCAGTGGCGGTGAACTGGCGATCGAAATGCGGAGTCCAGGCGCGCGGATCCTCCGCCTTGAAGCGGATATCATGCTCGATCTCGCTCCAGGCGTGCGCAAAAACCGTGCGGATCTGGCACTCGAAGAAGTAGCTGCCGTTGGCCGGCATGTCCGGGTTGAAGACGTGCTGATACTCCTTGACGGCCTCGTTCTGGATGGTGCGCAGGATGAGGTGCCGGCTGGAGTATCCGTAAGTACCCGATTCGATGGAACCGATGTCCTTCTCGCGGTCTCCGCGGCAATCGAAGAGCTGGCGCTGGCGCTTGATGATGTTGGCTACGGCTGCGTTCTCGGCGGGCAGTTTGGTGATGACGCGGATGCCGACCATGTCATTCAAGGTGCGGAAAGGGTCCGGGAATTTGAGGACCCGCGGGCCGCCCGGCTCCAAAGGATCATCAGTCCGTGAGATTTTTTCGCGGAACGACTCCACTGTCTTGGTTCGTCCGGTGACAAACAGGGGAGTGACCTCGGCGTCGTTGAGCATGTCCCTGAGGGTGAGCAGCACATCCCGTGTGACCCGCTTCAGGGCAGGGCGAACGCGCTCATAGAGCGCCACGTTCGCATCCACTGCATCGCGCTGGTCCTGGTCCAGGCTGTCCCAATTGCTTGCCATGCCCCCAGCTTACGGGGCGGGTCCGACACTGGCGCGGGCCACCCGCCGTCGGGGTGCCCTAGCCAAAGTTGCGGGACGTCACGATAGGCTCGGTACAAAGGAGGGCGCAATGTTGCGGCACAAGTACAGCTACGGCGAACACCCCAGTCAATGGGGCGAACTCTTCATACCTGAACCGAACAACGGAAACCATCGCGGCGCGTCAGCCGTCGCGGGTGGCGTCGCGGTTGTGATCCACGGCGGCTACTGGCGCTCGCAGTACGGCGCCGAGCTCGGCGAGCCCTTGGCCCGGGACCTCGCGGCGCATGGAATAACGGCCTGGAACCTTGAATACCGGCGGGCCGGCAACGGCGGTGGTTGGCCCCATACGTTCGAAGACATTCTGGCCGGCATTGACCATCTCGCCGAAATCGCCGGACAGCACGAGCTCCACCTTGGCAAGGTAGTCGCTTTGGGGCACTCGGCCGGAGGTCACTTGGCTGTGTGGGCGGCCGGACGGCAGCGCCTCTCGGCCATCGGAACGCCCGACGCCGACCGCCAACTCGTGCGTGGATCTGAAGATAACGCCGTGCACCTGACCGGCGTTGTCAGCCAGTCCGGCCTACTGAACCTGGCCGCGGCCGAAAAGCTGAACCTCAGTAACGGTGCCGTCTGCAACCTAATGGGTGGCGATTCAGCTAGATACCCCAAAAGGCATAAATACGCAGATCCCATGAGTTCACTGCCCATTGATGTTCCAGTTTTCGCCGTCCATGCCACCGACGACGAAGACGTTCCAGCCAGCCAGTCCGAGGCCTATGTCGCAGCGGCAACCGCAGCCGGCAGCGCAGCGCAATTGCTGCGTGTCCCCGGGGATCACTTCGATCTCATCGATCCAAAGGCCGTGGCCTACAAGAAATGCCGCGAATTGGTACAACGCCTGCTCTCCTGAACCACTGGTAGCGCCCGCCCTTCCTCTGGCAGAGTGGTCCCATGCTGACTGTGATTGGCGAGGCCTTGGTTGACGTTGTGCAGCGCCCCAGCGGAATCGAGGCGCACGTTGGCGGAAGCCCACTCAACGTCGCCGTTGGCTTGGCGCGCTTGGATCATCCCGTGCAGTTCATTGGGCGGTTTGGCCAGGACGCGTACGGTGATTCCGTCGCGGCGCATCTCCGGTCCAGTTCCGTGATGGTCCCTCTTCCGCCCGACGGCAAACCCACCAGCGTAGCCACGGCAGTGATCGACGATGACGGCGCCGCCACCTACACCTTCGATCTCACCTGGGATTTGCCGGGCCTCGGGGGGCGGTTGCCGCTCATGCTGCAAGGGGCCACTTTGCTGCATACGGGTTCGATAGCCACCGCTTTGGAGCCTGGTGCCGCGGACGTGCTTGCCGCCGTCGAGCATGCCCACCCGAGCAGCACTATCAGCTTCGATCCCAACTGCCGTCCCAGCATCATTACTGACCGCGAGTACGCACGGAGGCAGGCCGAACGCTTCGTAGTGCTCTCCGACGTGGTGAAGGCTTCTGACGAAGATCTCGAATGGCTGTATCCGGGAGCTGATCCGCTGGAGTCGGCACGCCGCTGGTTGTCTCTGGGCGGCACGGAAGGACCTGCATTGGTGGTGGTCACGCGGGGTGCGCGGGGCCCGTGGGGAATCACAGCCATCGGCGAGACCCAGGTCCCCGCACCTTCCGTGACGGTGGTGGATACCGTTGGTGCCGGCGATTCGTTCATGGCGGGGCTGCTGTCAGCGATAGTTGATCGCGGGCTTGACGGTGCGCAAAACCGCGGAGCACTCCGAGCCATGCCGGCTGAGACCCTTGCCGCCATCATGGACCACGCGACGCGTGCTGCCGCAGTCACGGTGTCACGGGCTGGCGCCAATCCGCCGACGCGGGCCGAGCTGAACCATAGGGCTGTTGCAAGCTAAAACTGTTGCCGGCGAAGTCCGGCCAAGAGGAGGTGCGCCATGAAAGACCACGATCCTTATACTGGGACGCCCGCGCCGGAATTACAGGTTGCGAGCGAGTCATTCAGCGGCGGCGATACTCTCGGTCCCGATCAACGGAGCGGGATTCTGGGTGCGGGCGGCCAAGACATTTCTCCTCAGCTGAGCTGGAGCGGAGCTCCGGAAGGAACAAGGAGTTTCGCGGTCACTATGTGGGACCCGGATGCTCCCGGTCCCGGGGGCTACTGGCATTGGGCGGTACTTAATATTCCTCCTGAAGTATCAAGCCTTCCGGCCGGCGCGGGTGGCCCAAACGGTCACGCGTTGCCCGCCGGCGCGTTCCAGTTAAAGAACGACGGCGGCCGCACCGGCTACCTTGGGGCGGCCCCGCCCAGAGGGCATGGACCGCATCGGTACATAGTGGCCGTACATGCGCTGGACGTGGAGGACCTGGGCATCGAAAAGGATTCCGAAGCACGCATACTTGCTTCAGCCCTTCCTTCGCACACCTTGGCGCGCGGAACCATCACGGGTATGTTCGAGCGTTAGTGGCGGCCTTTGGGTTCTCAACAGCCACGTAGACTGACATGATGCGGCTCGTAGCAAGTGATATTGACGGCACCATTCTCGGTCATGACGGCAAGATCAGTGATCGGACCGTCAAGGCCTTCAAAGCATGCCGGGATGCCGGGGTGGAGCTTGTGTTCGTCACGGGCCGCCCGCCGCGGTGGTTGTACCCGCTCCAGGAGCAGCTCGGCCACAGCGGAATCGTGATCTGTTCCAACGGCGCAGTGGTGTGGGATCTCGAAACGGAGAAGCCCATTTCTTCTTGCACCTTGGATATCAAATCCATTTTCGAAGCGCGCCGAATCATCAAGTCCCTGCGGCCGGATGCGTTGTTCGCAGTGGAAACTCTGACTGGTTTCCAACTGGAGCCGGGCTTTCTCGAGAATGAAACCAGTGAGCTCCTCGCGGAGTTCACTCCCGCACCGCTGGATCAGACGCTAACGGCGGATGACGCCGTCGTGAAGTTCCTGGCGATAACCCGTAAGGGCACCCCGGACGAATTCCTTGCCGAAGTTCAGCCCGCTGTTGCCCATCTGGTCAGCACCACGCACTCGGCGCCGCGCACGGCGATGCTTGAGATGTCCGTGCCCGGCATCAACAAGGCCGTCACCCTCGCCAAGTACGCCGAGTCGCTGGGTATCGAGGCCGCCGACGTTGTGGCATTCGGGGATATGCCCAACGACATCGAGATGCTCCGCTGGGCCGGCCACGGCTACGCCATGGCAAGCGGCCACCCGGAAGCCATCCTCGCTGCGGGGCAGCAGGCACCGCACTTCGACGACGACGGCGTGGCCCAGATCCTCGAGGCGAAATTGACGGAGCAAACGGTCTAACCCCGTCCCACACGGGGGATCCAGCAGCTCACCGACTCTCGGTAGCTGATGAATTCTGCACCAAAACGCTCTTCGAGATCGGCTTCCTCCAGCGGCCGCACGGCATAGTTCCACAGCAGTGAGCCGAGAACCGCGTAGGCAACAACAAGCCAAGACCCGAGAATGAGGCCGACCGCGGCACCTTGGGTAATGCCCGCAACAGCCATGGGGTTACGAATCCAGCGGTACGGTCCCGGCGATGACCAAGCGGTTCGGCATGGCTGAGGGCAAGGGCGTGCCAGCTCCGAGCCAGGACATCGTCACGGCGGAGGCGACGCCCAGCGCGCTTGCGAGCATCAGAAGCAGCGCTCCGGCCGGGGCTGCCATTGGCGGAAATGGCAGGGACACTTCCCATCGCTGTTCGAGGAACGTCAGGGCCGAGGGGATCACATCCAGGAAGAATCCCCAGAAGAGGATCATTTGGCCGATCGTTGCTCCCACGTTTGTTGTCGTACGACGGCCAGCGGCTGAACGGAAAGCGAAGGGCCCTTGGATGATCCAAGCCGTGGGAATCCCGCCCAGGACGACGATGCTGAGGGCGGCCAGGGAACAAACGGCGGCGGCAATCATCATCAAAACGCCCAAACCTGCTTCAGTTGTCACCGTGGCGTAGACCCCGAGGGCGGCCGCTACAATTCCTGTCCAAGCAGTGGCGACAATGGCGGCGGCCCTCACGCCCATTGCTCCAAGGGCGGAGGCAATGACGAAAAGGGGAATGTCAAAGGCAGCAACGGCGACGGGCTCAAGGCTACCTAGTGTGGCTTCCCGCACCAAGGGCGACAGGAAGACGGCGATCCACCACGAAAGACCGGCGGCTGCCTGCACCGCAAAATAGGCTCGGCACAGCGACTGCAAGCTCGATCTTGTACCTTGAAGTTTCACGGATGACGGACGCCGCTACCTGCCAGCACTGCTCGGTAGCCCTCCACGTATGAGGAGAAGGCGAACTCGAAGCCAGTCCCGCGCAGCCTTTGGTTGGAGCAGCGTTTGTCGCCAGGGCCGGCGGGGGCGTCTTCCAACGCCGTCGGTGGTTCAGGGCTACCCATTTCCAAGGCAAGAAACCGCATGACGTCACCCATCTCGGCCGCATGGTCGTCTACACCTACGTAGACCGGATCCGGGTCCTGATCCATGGTGGTGAGGTGGACGATCATGGCCGCGGCGTCGTCCCTGTGCACACGGTTGGTGTGCCGGGGGCGTGCTGGAATCACGGCTTGCCCTGACCGGACTTGGTCGATCAGTCGGGTTCGCCCCGGACCGTAAATGCCGCCGAGCCGCAGGATGATGGGTTGGGTTCTGGTACCCCGGGTGCGGGCAAGGAACAGATGTTCAGCCTCCACCAGCACTTTGCCGCTGAAACGCGTGGGCTCGGTGGGTGTGGTTTCGTCCACCGCCCCTCCGTCGGAGTCCATATATACGGCTGTGGAGGAGACGAATAGCATGCGGGCCGGTTCGACAGAATCGCGTTCCAAGGCGTCCAGAACATTTTGCAAGCCTTTTATATACGCTGTCCGGTATGCCTCCTCGGTGGAGGAATCGGCGGCTACAGCGACCACAACAATGTTCACATCTCCTGGGACGACTGGGACTTCACGTGAGAGGTCCGCGCGCATGCCCCGAATCCCCGCGGGGAGCTTTTCCGGAGAACGGCGGAGACCGATCACCTCATGGCCCAGCGCTGCGAAACGCAGTCCGGCTTCGGTTCCAAGGTCGCCGCACCCGGCAATCAACACAGTCATGCAACTAGTTTGGCAGCCGTGACGTGCGCAAAGCTGTCACCAACTTCCCAGTCTCCATACAACCCGCGTTCAACTTGCGCCCGTAGGCTTTCAGCCACAGACCCGTTTAGCTTGTTGGATGTAGGGGAATCATGGCCAAGCGCAGGATCAACGACTTCAACACCGCTCCGTTGCGGCGGATCGAACCGGATCACCACTGGAGGTCGCTTCGCGAGGGGGACCGCGTGAGTGTGGCACTAACTCCGGGGTACGAATCGGCTGGCATAGTGGACGCCGTTACCGGTGATGCAACGGCAGTTTGGGTGGAGCTCGACGGCGGTCGCGGACGCACGCTCGTGCACATCAGCGATGACGTGGCGGTGGTCCCCCTGGAGAAGGCGATGGTCACAGAGGAGTCGTAGGCGCCTATGCGCCATGGGCTACGCTTCGGATGTGACGCTGCCATATTTCCTCCGCAAGGACGGCACTGTGGGCCCACTGGCGTTGGCTCATCGCGGATTCTCCATGAATGGCTTGGAGAACTCCATGGTTGCTTTCCGTGCCGCCATTGAGCTGGGCACCCTGCACCTTGAAACGGACGTTCACACCACCTCAGATGGCGTCCTGCTCGTTTTCCACGACTCTTCCTTGGAGCGGGTCACGGATTCCTCCGGGAGGATCGCTGAACTAGAGGCAGCCGAGGTAGCTAAGGCCCGCATCGGCGGAGTGGAACCAGTGCCGACTTTCGACGAACTTGTGGCAGCTTTCCCCGATGCCAGGCTGAACCTGGACGTGAAGGACTGGAATTCCGTAAAACCGATGGCCGAGGCTATCGAGAAGCACGGCATCCATCGCCGGGTGTTGGTTACGAGTTTCTCTGACCGGCGTCGTCGTGCTGTCTTGAAACTCCTCAGCCAGCGTACGGCTTCTTCGGCTGGCAGCACCCTGACAGCGCTTTTCGTACTTCTTGGACCCGTGCTGCCGGCGGGCTTGGCCCGCAAGGTGCTGAGCGGCGTCGATGCTTTCCAAGTGCCGGCCCGCTACGGTCGATTCCCCGTGGTGACTCCGCGTTTTGTTCGTCGTGCCCATCGCTTGGGCATCCAAGTTCACGTCTGGACTATCAACGAGCCCGCTGAAATGGTGCGTCTATTGGACCTGGGCGTGGACGGCATTGTGTCCGACCGGCTGGACCTGCTGAAGGACGTCCTGGTGCGCCGCGGGCAGTGGGTCTAGCCCCATTTTGTTCCCACCGAGATGGCATTTAATACCGATTCCGCTTCGGAACATGGGGTTCAAATGCCATCTCGGTGGGAACTTACTCAGTACCCTTTCTATTTTGGGTAGGCTCGGATTAGGGTCGAAGTATCCGTACTCTTCGTTGGCACATGGCTCGCCAACCACGTGCCGGCATCGGAAGGAAGGAAAATCTGACATGGCTTCGGAATCTCACACCACCACGGATCACGACGAGATTCGCAAGTGGGTTGAAAGCAACGACGGTAAACCGGCCAGCGTCAAAAAGACCGGCGACAAGAACGACGTGGGTATCCTGCGTATCGATTTCCCCGGCGGAGCTGGCGAAGATTCGCTGGAACACATCAGTTGGGACGAATGGTTCGACAAGTTCGAGGAGAGCAAGCTGGCTTTCCTCTACCAAGCAAAAAAGGCCAGCGGCGAGGACAGCACCTTCTTTAAGTTGGTGAGCCGTTAGTCGCGACCAGAACGTAAGTCGAGTACATCGGAAGGATGATTACCGTGGCTGAGCGAGGAAACTCAAAGCACGGATCGCATCTGGATGACCAGATGCAGCACGAAACCGAGGGAATGATCAGGGGGAACAAGCCAACCCATGTGGAAGAGGGTCGGGAGACCGAGCCCTTCCCTGATGAAACAGATGCGCGAGAAGTCCGGGAGGCCTTAAACCCAAATACCGCTTCCGGCACCGCTGCCGACGCCGCGGCGGAGGAGGGGGGAGGGTCCAGTGAGTGAAGCACTGAAAAAGTACGCGGATCTTTACCGGCAGCCTGGACCATGGTGCTTGGCCTACCTCGAGGCGAGTACCGGAACAGTGGACAGCCTGGAAGCCGCGGACGTCCAACCCGACAATGTGCGGGATGCGTTGGCGGGTCAGGGAGCGTCCAAGGAAGATCTGGCCGCCATGGAATCCGCCATCCAACCCGCCGAGGGACTGCCCGCCCCGGTTAGCCGCTTTGTGTTGGTGCGGGATGGGCAGGTGATGGTTAACGAGCTGTTGCCCGGGCCACTCTCGGGGCCCGAAAGAATTTCCATGGACTCCATTCCCGACCTGCTGCCTTTGATGAAGCACCAGCCGGACGAGTTCCCATATGTCGTGGCGGAAGTCAGCCGCGATGAGGGCGAAATCCGACTGCATCGGGCCGGCAGGCCGACTGTTGAGGAGAGCCAGCACGTCCAGGGCTCGGACGAGAATCTCAAAAAAGTTCCCAGCGGCGGTTGGTCACAGGGCCGGTATCAACATCACACTGAGGAGATTTGGCGGCGCAATGCCGATCAGGTGGTGAATGAAATCGACAAGGTTGTGAGGGAAAAACGAGCCCGCCTGCTGGTCCTTGCCGGTGACATCAGGGCGCGGCAACTCGTTGCCGATCAACTGTCCGAGGCGAGCAAGGCCATCCTGCGCATGGTGGATGCCCATACCCTGGCCCCTGGTTCCGACCGTCAAAAGTTCGACGACGAGGTTAATTCCTTGGTTGCCCAGCAGTGGGCAGAGGAACAACAGCAGCTGATGGAGCGCTTGGCCGAGCAGGAAGGGCAGGCCAACCCCGAGTCGGCTACTGGAAACGGGGCTGTGGTTCACGCCCTCCAGCAAGCCCAGGTGGATGTGCTGATCCTCGATGATCAAGCGCTCTCCGAACACACCCTGCTTGCGCTGGGTGCTGAACCGTGGATCGCCAGCTCTGAGGACGAAGCGTTGGGAGCTGAAGTTCTAGGAAAGGTCCCTGCACCCGCGGCTATGGTGCGTGCTGCGGCTCTAACGGATGCCCGCGTTCAGCTGGTCCCCTCCGCTGCCTTGCCTGACGGCGTCCATGTGGCAGCCCTGCTCCGGTGGCCCACTGGACCGGAACGGCCGGGAGCGGCGTAATCCATTCCACAAGAAAGGCCAGGGCGCTGCGCCTTGGCCTTTCCTTTGGGCGATTCTTTTCTATTCGTTGTGGGCTTCGATGGCTGCCTTACGGACCTGGCAAGCGCGGATCCGGTCGAGATCGAACTTGTCCCTGCGATCGAAAGTGAAGATGCCGTTCTTTTCCTGGAAGACGTCCGTCAGCTGCGTATAGCAGTAACCGAACATGTCCGGGTTATCCAGGAGCACGCCACATAGTGCGTCGAAGCGAGCATAGAACTCCTCCTCGGTGCTGACGCGCTGCCCGTAACCCCACGACGTCGATACATCAGTTCCGAGGCCCGCTTCTGCTGACGCTTGGCGCGCCTCCGTTTCGTTCCACCAAATGCCGCCGAATTCGGACACGAAATACGGCTGGCCGGCGTAAGGAACGGAGTATTCCTCACCCTGCGGGTTCAGGTTTACAAAGGGCTTCCCGTCCGAAAGGCCCTGCTGCTCGATCCGGAACTTCTCCGGATTCTGCTCGTAGGAATGGGAATCGTAAATGTCTGTTTCGCGGATGCGGTGGGAGTACCCCGATGCATCGATGACAGGTCGGGTGGGGTCGGCCAGTTTGGTGGCAAGGAACATGGCCTGCGTGACGTCATCCAATACCGTCAGTCGATCGTGCAGGACCTGGTGTGTTTCGTTCAGCGGGCACCATCCGATGATCGAGGGATGGTTGAAGTCGCGCTGCAACACCTCAAGCCATTGGGCTATGAAACTCGCTGTCGGCTTCTGGTTGTGGCCAACGGTTCCTCCTCCGGACACGCCCCAGTCGCCGAACTCGCCCCAGACCAAGTAGCCGAGTCTGTCTGCGTGATAGAGAAAACGCTCTTCGAAGACTTTTTGGTGGAGTCGTGCACCGTTGAATCCTGCCGCCATGGCCAGCTCGATGTCCTTGACCAACGCAGCGTCATCCGGCGAGGTCATCAGCGACTCCGGCCAATAGCCCTGATCAAGAACGAGCCTCTGGAACACTGCTTTGCCATTGAGGCGGACCACCTTGCCGTCCAAGGCAACGGAGCGAACGGCTGCGTAGCTGCTCACGTGGTCAACCACAGTCCCCGCAGCGTCCCGCAAGGTCAGCTCAAGGTCATAAAGGAAGGGATCCTCAATGCACCAAGGGCGCAGGGATTCAGCGGGAATGGTCAGCCGCAATGTTGGCGTGAGGTCCAAGTCGGCTTTGGCCGTGGCTTCCACCCTCACATCGCCCTTATCGCTGAGGACAGCGGTCACCGTGTGCCCCGTGCGGTTCTGGCTGATCGGAACTTCAATCGTGATGCTTGAGTCGGCCAGGTTGGGAGTCATTCGGAGGCGTTTGATGTGGACCTCGGGGACTGCCTCCATCCAAACCGTCTGCCAAATTCCAGTGGTGCGGGTGTACTGGCAATGAGTGTTGTTGTACCAGGTTGCCTGCTTGCCCCGGGCCTGCATTTCGTGCCGTGAATCGCGGGCCCGGACAACGATGACCGCTTCCGTGCCGGGCTCGGCCACTCCGCCAAGATCGGCGGTGAAGGGGGAGAAACCACCCCTGTGGCGGGCCACTTCAATGCCGTTGACCCAGACAGTCGCGTCGTGATCCACGGCGCCGAAGTGCAGGATGACGTTCTGGTCGGCCCACTCGTGGGGAATGGTCACCGTACGTCGGTACCAAACAGCTTCCATGAAATCCACGTGCTCAATTCCGGAAAGGGACGATTCCGGGGCGAACGGCACCAGAATCTCACCGGTGAGCTCGCGCTTGGCGAGTCCGCGCTCCAAACCTGAGTCGCCGGCGTCGATCTCAAAACCCCAGATTCCGTTGAGGTTCATCCAGTTGTCGCGGACAAGTTGTGGACGGGGATGCTCGGGCTTGGGAAGTGCCGGCATCATGTTGGGCTCTGTCAAAGCATCTCCTTCGGAAGGGGAAGGGTTCAATTTCCAGTCAAGCGCATCGCCGGAAAATGTGCATCTACCGGCCCGCCTGCTCGGCGCACGGCACTAAATTGTCTGTGTCCGCATTGTCTGTGGTCGCCGCATCGGAATCGTGACGTGAGATGGTGTTTGTACACCAGCCGCTGCGCGAGGAGATTGACGTGACGAGTTTCCGCTTGGCCATCATTGATGATTACCAGCAGGTCGCCAGCGACTACGCCCCTTGGGATTCACTGCTCGACGACGGCGTGAAGGTCAGCGTTTTCAGCGCACCCTTTGTTTCGGAAGAGCAAGCTGTGGCAGCCTTGGCGCCGTTCGACATCATTGTGGCGATGCGCGAGCGGACGCGCTTCCCTCGTCGCATGCTTGAGTCATTGACCAACCTGAAACTGCTCGTGACCACGGGCATGGCCAATGCTGCGATTGACCTTGAGGCAGCGTCGGAGCGTGGCATCCTGGTGTGCGGAACGGGCGGTTCACCGGCAGCGGCACCGGAGATGACCTGGGCGTTGCTGCTCGCTTTTGCCCGCAACCTGGTTGTGGAGGAAAACTCGCTGCGGGCAGGCGACTGGCAGACCGCCGTCGGGTTTGAACTCGAAGGCAAGACGCTCGGAATCGTCGGCCTCGGCAAGATAGGGAAGCGGATCGCGGGCTACGCGAAAGCCTTCGGCATGGATGTGCTCGCTTGGAGCCAGAACCTTACGGCAGAGGCGGCCGAGGAGGCTGGTGCTCGAAAGGTCACCAAGGAGGAGCTGTTCCGGGAATCCGACGTGGTGACGTTGCACCTACGCCTGTCCGATCGGACCGAGGGCATAGTCGGTTCGGAAGAATTGAGGCTTCTGGGGCCCGAAGGCGTGCTCGTAAACACCGCACGGGGGCCACTGGTAGATGAGGCAGCGTTGATTCGTGCATTGCAAGAGGGCTGGATTCGTGGCGCTGCCATGGACGTCTTTGATGAGGAGCCCCTGCCGGCTGGGCATGCTTTGCTTCATTCATCGCGAACCGTGCTCTCCCCACATATCGGCTACGTGACACACGAAAGCTACCGCCAGTTCTATGGCGGTGCCTTCGAGGACGTTAAGGCCTGGCTTGAGGGCGCGCCCATTCGGGCGCTGAACGACTGACGCCATCTTCGTAATGGGCAACCGCTTTCCCGGCAAAAGCTGGCAAGATGGACCCATGCGTATCCTCATCGCCCCGGACAAATTCAAGGGATCCCTGACCGCCGCGGAAGCCGCATCAGCCATGGCCGAGGGCGCCTTACGCGTCTATCCAGACGCCATAACTACCCAATTTCCGGTAGCTGACGGTGGCGAAGGCACACTCGACGCCGCCATCGCCGCTGGTTACGAAGAGCGGAACCACGCCGTTGTGGGTCCAATTCTCAAGCCGGTGGGAGCTTCCTGGGCCATCCGCAAAGATTCCTTCGGCGGTGCCACGGCCGTCATCGAAACCGCCCAGGCTTCCGGTTTGGCCTTCATGGAACCCACCCCCGAGAATTCGTTGCGCGCCCACAGCTACGGCTGCGGACAGCTCATAGCCGCTGCGCTTGACGCCGGCGCCACCGAGATTGTGTTGGGACTTGGCGGTTCCGCAATGTCCGACGCCGGTAGCGGCGCCTTGCGTGCGCTGGGGCTCAAGCCCGTGGACGCTGCCGGAAATGTGGTGCCGCTTGGCGGAGGTTTCCTTGCCGACGTCGTAGCCCTGGACATCTCCGAGTTGGATCCGCGGCTTTCGCGCGCCAAGTTCCGGATCGCCGTCGACGTCCAAAACCCGCTGTTCGGCCCGGATGGCGCCGCGTATGTTTTCGGCCCCCAGAAGGGGGCAGACGAAGACGCTGTTGAAAAGCTCGACGCCGGCCTCCGTAACTGGGCCTCGCTCCTTCGGGAAGCCACGGGCCGGGACGTCAACGTTCCGGGAGCCGGAGCGGCAGGCGGGTTCCCGGCGTCGTTCCTTGCCTTTACCGACTCCGCGCTTGAAGGCGGCTTCGCGCTGGTCGCCGGGCTGACCGGCTTGGCTTCGCACCTTAGCGAGGCGGACCTCGTGATTACGGGCGAGGGTTCCATGGATGAGCAGTCGCTCACCGGTAAAGCGCCCATCGCCTTGGCCGATGCCGCAAGTGTGCACGGAATACCCGTGGTCGCTGTGGCAGGCCGAATTACGGTGACACCTGAGGATCTGGCCAAACACGGGATCGTAGCTGCGGCCCAGTTGTTGGACGTCGCCCAGCGAAAGGACGGTGTTCCCGACGTCGCCGACGCCGTTGCCAATGCAGCCAAGTACGTTGCGTGGGCTACAAGTCAGGTGCTGGAGGGGGCGTAGCTTCTTCTGGGCTACTGCCTGTAGTCTTCGACCTCGCTGATGGGGCGCGGTTCGGCGTCGTCGGGATTTTCACCAGCGTGCTTCTTGGCCCGCCGCTGGCGGAGCAAGTCCCAGCACTGGTCGAGTTGAGCCTCAAGCTGGGCCAAGCGGGCGCGGCTGCCGTCGCCGTCGACGTCGTCCTCAATTCCGCCCCCGACCGCTGCATCCCGCAAGCGGTGCTCCTCTTCCACGAGTGACTGAATCCGTTCCAGAAGATCCTGCTCGTCCATGGTTCGCTCTCCTTGGTTCACTGGATAGTTGCTTATACGAACGTAGTCTGGCTGGCCGGATGCGTCTACGGGTGGCCGACGGCATACTGGGGACATGAAATTCACTACGACCATCGTCGGCGATGGCAACAAGGCTGGCATTGAGGTTCCCGAGGATATTGTTAGTGCGCTCGATGCCGGCAAGCGGCCCCCAGTAGTTGTAACCATCAACGGCCAGAGCTATCGCAGCAGCATCGCGGTGATGGGTGGGAAGTACATGGTGGGTGTCAGCTCCGCGAACAGGGACCTGACTGGGGCGTCCGCAGGCGACACCGTGGACGTGAATCTGGAAGTGGACACCCAACCGCGTGTAATCGAGGTTCCGGACGACCTCGCTGCGGCCCTTGAGGCGGAGCCCGAGGCGAAAGCCTTCTACGGGACGTTGAATTACAGTGCCCAGCGCCGATACGCGGAACCGATTGGGGACGCCAAAACGGAAGAGACCCGGGCTCGGCGGATCGCGAAGGCTGTCGCTGATTTGAAGGCGGGGAAGAAGTAGGGATCTGGCTGCCGCTCCCGCGCGAGGTGCGTGCCGCCGTCGTGCGCCCGGCAGCTAGGCTGGACTTTTTGATCATTGGGGGACAACACCGTGGTTTATTACCGAGAGCGTGACCGGCGGGATGACGCCGTGTACGCCGAGCACAAGGATGCTGTTGCGCGAGGCGAGAAGCGGGTACTGCGCAGGACCAGTACTGGCGAGCTTCACAGCT
This sequence comes from Micrococcaceae bacterium Sec5.1, assembly GCA_039636795.1. Taxonomy (NCBI): domain Bacteria; kingdom Bacillati; phylum Actinomycetota; class Actinomycetes; order Micrococcales; family Micrococcaceae; species Micrococcaceae bacterium Sec5.1. The sequence continues at coordinate 67,116 of CP143430.1, forward strand.
ACCCTTCGGACGAGATCGGCTTTACACCCGGGCGGGGTCAGACGCAGGTCAGCACCTGGTGGGGGATGGCGATTCTGGCCGCCTTTGGGTTCGCGGGATTTCTTGGTGCGTTCGCGATGTTCCTGGCACCCGTGTGGCATGGAGAAGGGCCTGGATGGGGTGCGCTATGGCTTATGGCCTTTGCGGCATTTATCGCTTGGTACGGCTTCAGCCTAAGCAGGGATGAGTACCGGGCAACCCGGCGCCGCAAGGAACGGGGCTCACCCAAGCCAGGTACAGGGAGCGTGGATGTGGATCTGTTGGAACTGGGTAGCCAAAAGTGAAAATCTTCCGAGTTCTGCCCTCGTCCCGGGCGCTTCAGTCCTGGCGTCGGCTGTAAGTGCTCACCACGTTGCCTTTGCTCGTGGCGTACTGATCCTCCAGAACGAGGCGGCTCAATGGGTCGCCGTCCTCGAAGAGCCGCCGCCCGCTGCCGGCCACCACGGGGTGGGTCATGAGGGTCAGTTCATCGAGGACGCCCGCGAACAGCAGTTGGCGCACCACGGAGATGCTGCCGCAGACTGCGATCTCTCCACCGTCACGCCCTTTCAGGTCAGTGACGAACTGCTCCAGGGGCCTGTCGATGAGGTGCGAGTTTTCCCATTCGAGGGTCTCGGACAGGCTGCGGGATGCGACGAACTTCTCCACGGGGTTGATGAACGCCGCAAAATCTTCGTCTTGCGAAGCATTCGGCCAATATCCGGCCCACTCCTGGTAGCTGACGCGGCCTAGAACTACCGTGTCCACAGTGTTGATCATCTTGGTCAGTCCCTTGCCCAGCTCGTCGTCGAAGCTGTCGAACTGGAACTTGAACGGGTCCTGAACTACGCCATCCACGGAGTGGAACAAGCCGGCGGTAACTTTGCGCATACGTGCCTCCATAGGGTTCTCAGGCATCACGCTATGTTGTGGTGGCGTGCTTGTGAAGCTTATTGGGCGGTGTGGCTCACTGCCAACAGCCCCAAACGCAAGTGCCGCCGTCGTGAGTATATAGACCCACGTCTGAAACCAAACGCGAACGCCACATGTCGGCTTTACTAAGACGTTAGTCCTCAGGTCGGCAATCGATGATGAACTCCATCAGCGGGGTCGCGTTGGCGTCCAGGAAGAGAGTGATCAGGTGCTGGTTAAACTCGAGCCGACGACTGAAGGGAATCGAGATTGCGTCGTGGCCTGAACTCAACAAAATCCCATTCATCATGAGCCGGGACGTTCGTTTGTTCCCGTCGAAGTAAAACTGGTGGCGGGTGCCGAAGCAGAAGTACGCAACGGCTCGTTCAGCAGCGTCCTCGATGGTTTCAAGGTGAGCAAGGCCCAATTCGTACTCGACACGGAGCGCTTCCCCGCTGTCCTCACAGCCAGTCGACTTGAACGTGCCGTATTCGCCCAGGTTGACTGTGCCGCCACCGCGGACTGATCCTTCGCCTCGGAAATGCCCTGCCTCGATGGCTTCGTGCGGAGCCACCAGACCGTGGATTCGGTCGGACACACTCTTGTGGGGCTTGAACGTTCCATCCTGCACCAGGTCATGGAGCATTCTGGTCGAATCAGCCAGTGCGAGCACCTGCTTCTCGTCGTCCAATCTATGTCCGCCCACGGTGACCCCTTCGAGCAGCGTCTGAACTTCGGGAAGCGTATATGGATTTCCTTCTAAAGCCGCTGCGTCCCAGACATGTCCGGCCAGATGGTTCTGGAAACGCGCAAGGGCTCTCGACACTTCCATGGTGGGCATCGCTCGCCAAGGCACCGCGCTGGAATCCCATGTGAATCCAAGGTCCGCGAGTCGGCCAGCGGATGTCGCATTCGGCGGGCTTGGGGGCGGCTCGGCAAGCCGCTGCGATGGGCGCTTCTTGTACCGGCTTGATCCGATTCCCCAACTGCCCTCAGTCATTTGCTTCCTCCCAGTCCCGTGTCAGTTCCTCGGCCTGCTCCCGTGTCTCGGGCATGCCGTAGCAGTCCAAAATGACTTGGATAGGGTCCACCCACACAATGCCTTCATCGTTCCAGGCGCCAGCTTGGCTGCTTTCATCCAAAGGTAAGAGAATCACATCTTGTGCAGTAGCTCCGGGCTGACGGATGACGTTTCCGATCCGTCTGGGTTCCTCGACATAGAGAATGGTTGGCCCGTGCGTTTGGTGCGCTCCGATACGGGCAGCTGCCGGCGCGCCGCTGACCGCCCAGCCTTTTCGGGTGGCGGCTGCCGCAGAGCAGATTCGCAGGAGGCCCCAGTCGGAACTTGCTGTCACGGCTCCTGGCCGGCACCGTGGTGGTGCGGCGATGCCAGCCTCCCTCGCAAGCGACCGGGGCCGCGCTGATCCGTCCCGGCTCGCCCAGCGTTTCAGGGTGGAGCTTGTTTCAGCGTCGGCGGGAGGGGTAAATGCGTCGTCGAGAATTGCCCTGGCGGATTTCAGCGCGTGAGGCACGCAAAGTGGTTCCAGGCGGGGAATGAACTGAAGGCCCACGGCTGCCAGTATCCTGGTCGCCATTCCGATGGTCGGATCGACGTCGCCCTTCTCGATCCGGGTGATGGTGGAGGGGGAAACTCCGGCTCTCCGGGCTAATTCGGTACGGGTCAGCGACGAATCGTGGATGGCTTCTCGGACAAGGTGTTGCATATATGGAATTATGACCTTCGTCTTGCATAAATGCAATGGATTCTGCAGATCCTGCATATATGCAAGGTCGTGGAGGCCAGCGAACGATGGTTCCCGCCCAACGCAAGTGCCGCCGTCGTACTTTTGTGAAGTACGACGGCGGCACCCGCCTTTTGTCCGTCTGTCCGCCGACCCGCTAAGCGGTCTGGCCGGCGTGCTGGCCTTCGGAGATTTCCTCTACTACCTTGCTGTTGAACGCCGGGAGGTCGTCCGGATTCCGGCTGGTGACAAGGCCTTGGTCTACGACGACTTCTTCATCGGTCCAGTTGGCGCCCGCGTTCTTCAGGTCGGTTTGGAGCGTGTGATACGAGGTGACGTTGCGGCCCTTGATGACGCCCGCGTCGATCAGGATCCACGGTCCGTGGCAGATCGAAGCCACCGGCTTGTGCTGCTCGAAGAAGGCGCGCGTAAAGTTCTGCGCATCCTTGTCCACGCGGAGATGATCGGCGTTTACCACGCCGCCGGGCAGTACCAGGGCGTCAAAATCCGATGCGTTGGCGTCGGCTACTGCGAGATCGACGTCGAAGGTGTCACCCTTCTCCACGCCGTTGAATCCCTGCAGCTTTCCCTTTGAAAGTGCCACCAGCGTTGGCTGGCCGCCGGCGTCCTTGACGGCTTGCCACGGGCTGGTGAGTTCGACCTGCTCCACGCCGTCCGTCAACAGAAATGCGACCTTCTTGCCTGTGATGGTGTGTTCTGACATTGTTCCTCCTCCATTGCGCGGCGGCTTCGTTTGCCTTGCCTGCGGGCGTAAGCCACCACTGTGAGAGTTGTTTGTCTGACCTGTTCAAGCCTAGGGAAGGTCATTTTAGTAAGCAAGCTGAGTATTAATTTGCGGTTCGATGTGTTGAGGCTGGCGCCCCCTTTGAAGCACTCTGCGAAGTGCTTGAATGCCAGCCGGGGGACTTGTTGCGGTGGGAGGCTGAAGCCGCTTAGCTTCATCTGCCCAGCAGGTAGCCTCTGTACCAGCAGCTGGCTTCTTCCGTGAAGAGGAATGGTCCGGGTTCGGCTCCGGAGGCCGTCCATGCGGCGGACGTGTTGTAGTGATGGTGCTTGCCAAGCATGTGGACCTGGTGGGGTCGGTACCCTTCCTGCCTGAGCTGGCCGACGGCGTCGGTAACTGATGATGAGCCCTCGATGGCGAGGGGAACAATGTGCTGGTCGATGCTGGAGATGAGCCTGGAGAGTGTTACCGGTTCCGGGTGGGCGGCATGGAAGGCGCCGGATACAGGTGACGTAGTTGTGGCGAGACCTGCCACGATCGAGCCGAGGTGGTTCACGTCGATAATTGACAATTGCTGATCGCCGTCTTCGATCATGGTGCCCAAGGATTTGAGCATGCGGATAGTACCCGGGATGAACCAGCGGTCACCCACGCCGTACACAAGATTGGGGCGGACTGTTACTCCGCCAGCGGCAAGGACGGCTTGGTCGGCGGCCGCCCTGCTCTCGCTCACTGCTGACTCAGGGTGGTAAGGCAATTCCCACGGGTAGGCTTCCTGATGGGGGCCGGTACCGTAGACGGCAGTGGTGCTGACTTGAACGAGTCGGCCGATGCCCATGGCTTTGCAGGCGCGGATCACGGCCAGCGTGCCGTCGAAATTTGTCTGCCAGGCAAGAGCGGGATCCGAGCCTACGTAAGAGGCCGCATTGATGACAACATCCGCATTCCGGACTGCAGCCAGCAGCGATGCGGGCTCCTTCAGGTCTCCGCTTAGAATGATCATCCCGGAGGCGGACGGGATCGTGGCGGGGCCCCTTGCTAGTATCGAGACAAGAGTATCGGTACGTGCCTTGAGGGCCCGCAGGATGCGGCTCCCAATAAAGCCAGTTGCGCCGATCACCAGGACCCTTAAGGGGTTTGTGGGTTCAGCGCTGGCCGCAGGCAGGTTCTGTGGGGCCTCTTCCACCGCAATTTGACTAGAGCTGAGGTTCACAGTTGGTCCTTCAAAATCGTGCAAAAGCCACTCGTGAGGCGATAATTGCCGGTGCGGCGAAGGTCTTCGAGGAACATGGTTACGGGACCGCCAGTATTTCCCTTGTGGCTGAGGCAGCCCAGGTGACAAAGGGTGCCCTTTATTTCCATTTCAAGTCCAAGGACGATTTGGCGCGCGCAGTGCTGGAGGCGCAGCACGGCGTCGTGGTTAAAGCGGGGGAGGACATCCTTGCCGGGGGAGGTTCGTCGCTTTCCATGATGATCCGCTTGTGCGCGTCTTTCGGGTCGCAGCTGGCAACGGAGCCGGTTGTCAGGGCCGGCATCCGCCTGACGCTCGAAGCATCCGCTTTCGGCCAGCAGGTCCGCGACCCGTATGAGGATTGGACGGTCACTATGACCACCCTCGCGGAACAGGGAGTCCGGACAGGTGAACTTCGTGCTTCCTTGGATCCGGCCGCGTTGGGACACTACATCGTCGCTTCTTTCACAGGGGTCCAGTTGGTATCCAACGTCTTGACGGGCCGCGCGGACGTCATGCCCAGGATCCGGCAGATGTGGGAGATCCTGCTTCCGGGCATTATGCATGAAGATTCCACGGAAGATCCGGAAGCGCTTGCTGCACTTGTTTCAAAACCGCTGCGCCGACGTCGACAGGCCGCTTCCGTCTGAAGCAAGCAGTGGTTCGCATGAGGATTTTGCCTTCCGATTGGGCGCTGACCAGTGCGTGGATATCACCAGCGTCGTCAGTGAGTGACTCAATAACGATCTCCGTTTCCGCGTCCAGTTCGGCCACTGAAATAAAAGTGGACTGGAACCAGTCGAAATCCAGTGCCGGCTCCCCTGTTGCGAGGCGAAGAGCCTGCCGGACCGCTTCTATCAGCAGCACCCCGGGGACATGGTCCAGGGGATGGTCAAACAGAATGGGGTTGGAGAGATCTACGCGTAGCGGCCACCTAACGCCTCCTCCGTCGGAGCCCAGCACGACATTCCAGGAGGAGGCGTGCCCAACCAGGTCTGCAGCGACGGGTTCATGTGGCGAGGGCACTGCGCCAGGAACGCGGCCCTTCCTGTACCGGCCATAGACTGCCGGGTCCACGATCCTGGCGGACGCCTCGCCCGTGGCAATGAATAAGTCTCCTGCGTGGAAATCGGCCGTGATGTCGAAAGCCCCGGGACCCTGTTGGCTGGGCTTCACACCTGAAATTCGGGCATTGATCGTCACATCTGCTGGAACTGAGGGATCCAGCCGTGCGTCAGAGGAGAGCGCCAGTGCCATCCTGGGCATCAAGAACTGATGGCCGAGTGGTACGCCCAGCCCGGCATGTGCAATCAGGACTGTGAGCTGCCGCAGCGTTTCCACGATCATCGCTGAATCGGTGCTGCCATCACGTGCTCCATAGAAGACGTGCCACCGCGGCCACTGTGCGAACACCGTGAACTCTGTGTCCGAGCATCGTTCCAGGCCCAAGAGGAAAACCTCCGAGACGGCGCGTCGATGGACGAGCTCCCGCCCCACGCGGGCACTGATGACTGCTTCTGTCTCCGGATACGCAGCTGTGATCGTGTCTGTCATATTCCCCCCAATATGGCCGAACGCTTAGAAGCATACCGGTCGTACGTTTTATTTTGTCAACTCCATGGATTTGCGTCACTGACCGCTGAAGCGGTTCTTATTTCGCGCCTACCTGTACCGGCAGCTATAAAACCGGACGTCCGTCTTGTTTTAATCTGATTGAGTCTCTAGGCTCCTCGGTGGGGGCGGATCTGACCGGACCCGATAGGAACATGTCTAAGGAGAAAATCATGGAAACGACAACACGTGTGTCACGCCGGTCGATCGCCATCGCCGGTGCAGTGGGTGCTGCCGGCCTCGCACTGGCCAGCATTAGCGTGATGTACATCGCCGGTATGTTTGGTCTCTCCACGGCCTTCGCATCGCAGATCGTCACCGCCGTCGAGGTTGGTGGTATTGCCTTGGCCATCGTCATGGGTCTGCTCTCCGGCGGTATTGCCACCGCGGTAATCGCTACGGCACGTTGGGCAATTTCCGCTCTGGGCAAGAGGGCAGCCGTCGCTTAAGCGACAGCTCACGGAAATGAGTATGAGCGTCAGGAACAGTGAAAGACCCCTGCTTTATACCGTCATGGCACTGTCCCTGGCGCTCATGCTGGGCGGATTCTTCATCGGTTTCCAAACCAATCTGCCCGCTGGCCTCCTCCAGGGGCCCGCGTCCGGAACAGCAGGCGCACCATGGTGGTCGGTGTTTGGGCGGATCCTCCTGGTGAATCTGCCTGCCCTCTGCCTGGCCTTTTCCGGAGTGGTCACCGGCGGCATTTCCACATTGATTGCCTGGCCACTGACCTCAATCTATATCGGTGCCACCATGCGCACGGCAACGGCACAGCTTGGCCCGGGCGAGGTGATCGGGACCATTTGGGTGTACGCCCCGGCCGAATTCGCAGCATTGCTCATAGCGGCTGGGGCCGGGCTCATGCCCGCTGCAGCTGCTGCCCGCGCGGCCCTGTCTGATCACGGAAACCTCAGACCGATGCATCAGTACTTACATGCTGTTCCGGTGGCTTTGAAGACTTTTTGCGTGGCTGCCGTGATTCTGGTGGCCGCTGCTGCCATCGAATCAGCCCTCATTACCAGCAAAGGACTTGCCACGTGAGCACCGTCGACCAAGCCGGACGAGAAACCGGACAAGGAAGAGCCCGGGACCAGCCCCGGGGAGATCAGGCCTGGGACCATGGGGCCTCGGAGTATGAAGCCAACGACGATAAGGCTCCGCTGGCTCCCCGGCCCCGCCGCAGTACTTCGCCGCTGCTCTGGACGGGTGCTGTTGGCGCCCTGCTGGTGTTGCTGCTGCTCAGGAGCCAGCAGCTTCACAGCACCGTCGCGGCCAAGGTCGCGGAGACCGGTGCGGCAAAGGAACTGACCGATCCAGCGATGGCGGAGTTGTCGGTGAATATCGGCTTCTATCTCGGCGTGGTCATTTCAGGCGTCCTTGCTGCGGTGTACTTCTCGCTGGCTTCGGTAGCAGAGAGCACCTTCTTTCCGGGTTTCAGTAAGGGACGGGGCAGGTTCCGGGTGGGTGTTCTGGGGACCGTGGCCATTGTGTCCTTGCTCAGTGTCCAGCTAATGAGTTTGCTGTTGACCGTGGCGTCGCCGAAGGATCATTGGCTGACGTTCGCATACGTCGGGCTCGTGGGTTTGGGCGTCCCCTGGATGTTCCGGCAGCAGTGGAACACAACCCGGCGTCCTGCTGTGCTGTTCGCTGCTTCCTTGGCCATCGCGGCCGTTTCACTTGCACTCTAAAGACAGAAAAGGCTCAAGTCTCATGTACTCACCCTTTGTCCGCAAGATCGTCACCGGGCTCGCCCTGGCTGGTGTCCTGCTCTCCGGGGTCTTCGCACTCCTCGGTGTGCCTCCGAGCCCGGGCTTCGTATGGGTTTCCGCTGCCATCGGCGTGGCCAGCCTACTGGCGGCATTGGTGCTGCCCTTGAGCCCAAAGCGTGATACGGGACTGTTCGTCATGGCTGGAATCGCAGGAGGCGTGTTTTTCGGTGCCTCCGGGTTCGGGTTCCCCCAGAACATCCCGCTGTGGATCTGGGTAATCTGCTGCATCGGCGCCGCCACACTCGCCATCGTGACAGACGCGGACTCCGCCCAGAGCAAATCCGTGAACCGTCTCTAAGGGATGGGAAGCCAAACAGCAGCACTGAAGTTCGCCGGCGTCAGGATGCTCTCTGTCCTGGGCTGGCGTGTATCCATCAGGTCTTTGGCGACTCTGGGCATTGTGGCGTGGACTAGCCTGAGTTTGACCGTCCTTGCCTGCTCTTTGCTGGTGATGCGGCTGATCCACGACGCGCTCACCGCGGCGCCAACAATGAGCAGCGGGCACTCCGGACTCACAGCAGTAGTAATCCTGGCCCTTGCAGTATGCCTGTATTTGGCGCTCGGCTCTTGGGCGAGGGAAGGGCTCAGCTCGCGTCGCTTCGCTGTCCGTTTCAGCGCTAATCGTGGCCTCTACCGTGCTGCAGACGTGAGGATGGACCATGTTTTCCTCGCAGAAGCGGGACCGCGTGCCGCACTGCTCTTCGGCCCATCAGCTGCCGTATGCGGTGCAGCAATCATGGTCACGCATGAAGTTGGCGGCGACGTGCCATCGTGGTTCGGGGTTCTATGGGTTGCGCCCTTCCTTGTCGTCGGATCCTGGCTGGCAATCAGTGGCAGGCTTGCAGCCGTGGATCCTCCTCGAGCTACCCTTGCCAGGAGGATTGTCCTGGCTGGATTTGCTTGCCTTGCTGCCGGAATTCCAGGTGTTGCGATCGGAAGATTTGGAAGCAACTTGCTCGAATCGGGGCGGTTGCCTACCTTGGGCCTGCCTCCCGGTCCTGAGGCCGGGACGTCCGGCTTGGAGCTGGGGTTATGGGCCGTCCCCGTCACTTTGGGACTCGCAGCCCTGTGTTTTGGGTCCGCAACACACAGCCTGCGCTCCATGAGGAGGAACCCGTTCCCGGTCACGGCGGAAGTGTCCGGAACCACCGCGCAGCCTTCGGCAAGTATCTCGAACCCGGTCCGGCTTTTCGGCAGGTTTCTGGCAGTGAACATCATGAAGGACAAATCCTTTTCCGTGCTGTTCGGAATTGCGCTGTGCCTGCTGCTGCTTGCCTCCACAGTGCTTGGTCTGCGCATTGGCGGGCTCGGGCCCGAATACTTTGAGGCTGTGCCCGGCATAGCTGCGGTGGCTTCACTGATCGTCTTTATGGTCACACTGTTCGGTTCCGAACTCATTTCAAAGGCCAACAACCCCGCCGGGCTGCTCCCGCAGTTGCGCTACGCCTGGGAATCAGGCGTCTCGGCTGGCTCACTTGCCTCCGCCGTCATCCTCACCCAATCCTTGCCGCTGTTGATTCTCGCAGCGCCTTCAGTCGGGCTGATCGCCTGGGCATTGACCGGCGAATTTCCCGCTGCCGTGGTCTCGATTCCTTGGGCCATCGCGATGGCTGGGATCATCGGCAACACTGCCAGCCGTGTCCGGGTAACCCAGGCTGACGGTTCCATGGAGACCTCGTTGGCTGCCGCGTTCATCGCCGTGGTTCTGGCCATTCCCGTCGTTGCCCTGTGCCTGCCCGGCGCTCTCTTTCCTTCCATCGCCGCAGGCGTTTATGCGGCACTACTTACAGGAGGTGCCCACCAGTGCCTGAAGCACAGAATCCTTTCCCGACGATAGCCCTGGATCAGGTCTTCGCCGGTTACACACCGGAACGGCCGGTCTTTGAGGATGCCTCGTTCACACTCACCGGTCCCGCCCTGGTCCACGTGAAGGGAAGCAACGGTTCCGGAAAATCGACGCTCGTGGAACTCGTCAGCGGTTACCTCAGGCCGTGGCAAGGGAAGGTAATCGTGTCGGGGCTCAGTGCCTCTGATCCCAACAGCCGGGACAAACGGAGGATATGCCGCTCGGAACCGTCATTGTTCGCGCCCATGACAGCCAAAGACCACATTCGCTTTGCCTGCATTGCCCGGGATAGCGATCCAGGGCCGGAACTGGACCGCGCCATCCGCCTGGGCATGGGCGAATGGCTGGACGAGAACGCGGGAAACCTCTCCACCGGCAACACCCGCAAGCTCTGGTATTTGATGAACACGGTGGGAAATTTCGATACGGTCATGCTGGATGAACCTTTCAACGGCGTGGACGCTCATGGCGCCCATGCAATGGCTGCCGAAATACGTTCCTGGGTCAAAACCAAACTCGTTGTGATCATCACCCACTCCCTGCAGGATCTACTTCCCGAGGCCAAGTCTGTCTCGCTCGAGGAGCTTGTCAGCGGCCATCGCGGTGCAGGAGCCCGCAAGTGAAAACGATCGTTGATGGCGTCGGTGCCCGCTACGGTGACAAGCAGGTCCTGGACAGCATCTCCTTTACGCTGAATTCCGGTGAAATCGTAGGACTCGTCGGCCCTAACGGACACGGGAAGACCACCCTGATGAAGCGGATGCTAGACCTGATGCCAGGCACAGGCAAAGCAACTTTCGACGGCACGCCCTACGGGCGTTTACCCGCGCCGCAACGGAGCGTCGGAGCGCTCCTTGGCGCGGAGGCGTTTCATCCGCACCGCACTGCCCTGAACCATCTGCGGATGATTGGCGCTCCCGCGGGGATAACACACCGCCAGGCGCAAAAGGCTTTGACCAGAGTCGGGCTCGGAGACCATGCCAAAGCGTGCCCGTCGTCGTATTCGATGGGTATGAAGCAGCGCCTCGCGCTCGCTGCTGCCCTGATGTGCGGATCCGAACTGCTGATACTGGACGAACCCACAAATGGTTTGGACATGGATGGGGTCATCTGGTTCAGAGCTACCCTGCGCTCGCTTGCAGCCGAAGGACGGAGCATTCTGTTGTCCACGCACATTCTGGACGAACTCGAAAAAGTCGCGGACAGAGTCTTGATCCTCCATACGGGAAAGCTGCGGGCCGACTGCCGCATGGACGAAGTCCGCACGCTGACCCTAAAACCCGCAGTCGTGACCACGGTTGAACGTGCCCCTGCCCTTGCCATGATCCTCAGGGAGGCACATGGAGCGACCGTTACTGAAGCGGGAGACACCTTGACGATCGTTGGCCTAAGTGCGTCCGACGTCGGCGCCTTGGCCCACAGCCTCGGCCACGCCATATTCGAGCTGGGGACTACCAAACCCACTCTGGAGGACAGTTACGCTTCCATCGTGGGCGTGGGTACCCATCCTCTTCCGGAGCGGGCAGCATGAAGGCCGCCATGCGTTACGAATGGGTCCGGTTGACCACCACCAAGGGATTCCTGGTCCTCAGCGCAATGGCGTTCGCGGGCGCCGTCGTCGTCAGCTGGGCCATGACCATGATGATGGTTGCAGCCGCCCCGGAGATGACTGATGCGGCGGCTATCGAGGCAGCAGCAGTCGCTGCGACCCGTACCCCATTTCTTCTCCTGGCCGCGGGGCTTCTCGGGGCCTTCTCCTTCGCGCAGGAAAAGCGCCACGGCACGCTCATTCACGCACTCCTGGCCGTTCCAAACAGGAGAACCCTCTACACGGCCAAGATCTGCATCACAATGCTGATTACCACCCTATGGGCTGTGGTGACGGTACCTATCGCAGTGGCAGTATCCAATCTCGTTCTGAACACAGGCCACCCTTTCCAGAGTGACCCTCGGGTCCTGCTCGGGTTCGTTGCCCTGGCCAACCTGTGGGCGTTGACCGGAATCGCGGCCGGCATACTGCTGTCCAGAACAGGAGCCATCATCTTCCTTATCGCTGGCTCAACAATGATCGAACCGCTCCTTGGACAGTTGCTGGCCCGGATCGACATCCTCGGAACATCAGGGGCGGCATACCTTCCGTTTACCGCCGGTGCCGCGCTGATCAGCTTCGAGGAGCCAGGGTTCGCGGCCGTCCTCGCCGAAACTGCCCCACGGCTTCCGGCCTTGGCAGGCGCAGTGGTGTTCCTCGCCTACATCATGGCGGCCCAGGCATTCGCGTTCAGGCGTGTCCTCAGGGCTCCGCACTAGGAGAGTGCTGAATAAGCCGGCTGGAGGCGCTGGGAGAGTGCTGAATAAGCCGGCTGGAGGCGCTGGCGGAACGCCACGAATCGGTCCCAACTACGCGCGGGCCGCCGTCATTGAGCGGCAGTCGCGGCAATAAATGGCAATCAAACACCAAATCCGTGCTGTTCTGCCAAAAGTATAGCCAAAAGGCTATACTTTTGGCATGACCAAGGTCAGTGAGCTACGCGAGATCGCAATGGACAAGGGTGGTTTCATCGTTGCCCGTGACGCGGCCGATGTTGGAATGGACCCGAGGGAACTTCCTCAGATGGCCTACAAGGGGAGGCTGGTCCACGAGCTCCACGGCATCTATCGCTTTCCCGATCTTCCTACGGACGACACTACCGAGCTTAGATTGGCTCTCATCTGGGCGGGTCCGGAGGCCGCTCTGGACAGCGAGACAGTATTGGCATTTCTTGAGCTCTGTGATGTTAATCCACGGGCCGTTCACGTAGTGGTCCCTCCGGGCGTTCGAGTCCGTAAGCAGGGCAAACCAATATTCCAGCTTCGTAAAGGCCGCGTCACTATCGATTACTACCAAGGTTTACCGATAACAAGCGTCTCGCAGGCCATAAAGCGTGCCGCGGAGAGCGGGATGCGTCTCGACCTTGCGCGGCAAGCCGTCGACACAGCGGCGCGGCGTGAGCTTCTGACAACGAGCGCAGCGGGACAGTTGATGGCCGATCTGAACGAGAAGGGGCGACGATGAAATACGAAGACCTGGCCGCGAAGAAGAAGCCATCCACGACTGCAACTTCGCTGAAGGCGGGAATCCGTAACGACAATACGGAAGAGCCCGAACAGACGACTATGTGGACCGTCTGTGGCAGTGTCTTAGTAGCCGCCCTTCAACGCTCGAAGGGTGAAGACGGACACCCGAAGATCCGGCTAAAGGGTGGAGCCTACCTAGAGTGGTCGACGCATCCGAACTCCAGGTCGACGAAGGACACTGATACCTTCTACATGGAGAGTGAGGCAGTTGGAGACAGGCAACTCCTTCGGGCTACTTCCCCTTCTTCCCGCCCCGCTTAGCCGCCGCGTTCATCGCCGACTTCACCGCTGGCGGGAGTCCCGCCGTCTCGGTTTCCGGCTCAGCGACGGTCCCGCGCCAGCGAGCCAGTCCCTTCATACCGTGGTAAATCACCAGCGCGGCGGCAGACCCCAAAGCAATGCCGGTGAACTTCAGCTCGCCAATGGTCCATGTGTAATCAGCGATACCGATGATCAGGGCAACAGCAGCCGTGGTCAGGTTGATCGGGTTGGAGAAGTTGACCTTGTTCTGCACCCAGATCTTCACGCCCAGCACACCGATCATGCCGTACAGCATGGTCGCCGCGCCGCCGAGGACGCCGGGCGGTACAGTTGCGATCAGTTCGCCGAATTTCGGCGAGAAGCTCAGCAGGATGGCGAAGATACCGGCCACCCAGTAGGCCGCCGTCGAGTAGACCTTGGTAGCGGCCATGACGCCAATGTTTTCCGCGTACGTCGTGGTACCGGAACCGCCGCCGAAGCCGGCAAGTACGGTCGCGACACCATCGGCCATCAGCGCGCGTCCGGAGACGCCGTCGAGGTTTTGACCGGTCATCGCGGCCACCGACTTCACGTGCCCCACATTTTCAGCGACCAGCACCAGCACCACCGGCACGAACAGCCCCACAACTCCGATGTGGAACTCGGGCGTTTGGAACAGCGGCAGGCCCACCCAGGAGGCGGCGTCCATCTTTTCGTAGTTGACCTCGCCGCGCATCATCGCCACGAGATAGCCCACCACAACGCCCACCAGAATGCTCAGCCGCCCCAGGATTCCGCGGAACAGGACGCTGACCAGGATGATCGTGACCAGGGTGACCAGGGCGGTGACCGGAGCGAGGTCGAAGTTGTTCTTCGCGGCCGGGGCCAGGTTGAGGCCGATCAGCGCGACAATCGCGCCCGTGACGATCGGCGGCATGAGCCGGTTGATCCATTCAGCGCCAAACTTCTGGACCACGGCACCAACAAGGGCCAGCACGACGCCGGCAAGCACCACGCCGCCCAAAGCGCCGCTAACGCCGTACTGCTGCTGGGACGCCAGAATCGGAGCGATGAACGCGAAGCTCGAACCCAGGTAGCTGGGCACGCGGCCCTTGGTGATGACGAGGAAAAGCAGCGTGCCGATGCCCGAGAAGAGCAAGGTGGTGGCGGGCGGCATGCCGGTGATGATGGGGACCAGGAACGTCGCGCCGAACATGGCGACGACGTGCTGCATGCCGATGCCGATAGTGAGGGGCCAAGCCAGCCGCTCGTCGGGCGAGACCACGTGGCCCGGGCGGATCGACTTCCCGTTGCCGTGGAGCTTCCATTTGGTGCCGAGCATGCTCATGGCGGGCCTTCCTCAGAAGAATGTTGGGATTCGCTGCAACATTACCGCCATTCTGGGGCCCGTTCTACGCGCCTCGCGCGTCGTTTGGCGCACAAAACGGGCCTCGCAACGGAGATCCCGCAGGAGGACTGTGCCGAACGTCACGGTCCGTCATGGGAAGAGGACATGTGAAGTTGAAGTTGCAACCATGGAAAGCAGAAGCGCCTGGCCATCCCGAAGGCCCGGGCACAGCGAAAGGTTCACGAATGACGATCGCCCACGAAGAAGCAGTCATTGACGCCGCAGCAGTCGACGCCATTTTTGCCGAAGCCCGTACAGCCAACAGCTTCGCCGGTGAGGTCACCGACGAGCAAGCCCGCGCCATCTACGAGCTCACCAAGTTCGGCCCCACCGCCTTCAACTCCCAGCCGCTTCGCGTGACCTACGTCCGCTCGGAGGAGGCCCGCGCCAAGCTGGTTGACGCGCTCTCCAAGGGCAACCAGGCCAAGACTGCCTCTGCTCCGCTGGTCGCCATCCTGTCTTACGACACCGACTGGCACGGCCAGTGGGACAAGTTCCTCCCCGCCTACGGCGCACCCAAGGCAATGTACGACGCCGACCCCGCCTTCGCCGCAACCACGGGCAACAACAACGCCCACCTGCAGGCCGGCTACTTCATTCTGGCTGTACGCTCGCTCGGCTTCGCTGCCGGCCCGATGACCGGCGCTGACTTCGCCGCAATCGACGCCGAATTCTTCCCGGCGGCGGACCAGAAGAGCTTCCTCATCGTCAACATCGGCCAGCCCGGCCCGGACGCCTGGGGCGAAGCCAAGCCGAAGTTCGCTTACGAAGAGGTTGTCCGCACCGTCTAGTCTTTCCTGCTGTTCCGCCGATGCTCTCGTACGTGATGTGCGAGAGCATCGGCGTTTAAGGGCCAGGATGTGAGAGAAGATCCGGGGGTTTGGATGTTCTCTCACATCCTGCGGCTATTTCGGCATCCCTCTCGCGGATCCCGTCAGTTCTGACTCGCTGAGTGGCAAACTATGCCTATGCGGAACCTCATCTGGGTGGCATTTACAGAGCCCGTTCGGCCAGGGCTGGTATTTCCGCGCAGCGACTGGCCCCTTCACATCACGTTGTTAAGGTTCGACGTCGGAACTGACCTCAGTGCCGACGTCGCCGATGTCCTCGCGGACCTGGCCGAAGCGCCGGTCCAGGGAGCCCTCGGCACGCAACTGACCATTGGCGATGAAGCGGGCTTCGGCCACATGGGGTCGATTCCCGTGAGCCTGGTGGAACAAAACCCGTTGCTCCAAGGCCTGCACGAGGAACTCTTCGACGCCGTGGTCAGCGTGGGCGGGCGCATTGCGACACCCAACTACGTCCTCGAACGCTATCGACCCCACATCTCCCACCACGACGGCAAGCGCCCAAAGCCGGGAGACGTCGTCGTGCTTGATCAGGTGGCGCTGGTGGACATGGCGCCGGAAGGCAACCACACCATCCGGCGCATCCTCAGGCTCTGGACGCAGGATGCGGCAGAGGCTGCGGATACGCAAACCGCCTGAACCTAAGCGATAACCCCATCCACCAAAGCCTTGGCTTCCTCCTGCACCTTGGCCAGGTGCTCGGCACCCTTGAAGGACTCGGCGTAGATCTTGTAAACGTCCTCGGTGCCGGAAGGGCGGGCCGCGAACCAGGCGTTCTCGGTGACAACCTTCAGGCCGCCGATCGAAGCACCGTTGCCGGGGGCTTCCGTGAGCTTGGCCGTGATGTCTTCGCCCGCCAATGAAGTAGCCGTGACGTCCGCGGCGGAGAGCTTGCCCAGCTTGGCCTTCTGCTCGCGGGAAGCCGCGGCATCGATTCGGGCGTAGACGGGCGCGCCGAACTGGTCCGTGAGTCCCTTGTACAACTGCGACGGGGATTTACCCGTGACAGCCGTGATTTCCGAGGCCAACAGGGCCAAGAGGATGCCGTCCTTGTCCGTGGTCCAGACGCTGCCGTCGCGCTTGTTAAAGGAGGCGCCTGCCGATTCCTCGCCACCGAAAGCACCCTCGCCGGACAGCAGGCCAGGCACGAACCACTTGAAGCCAACCGGAACCTCGACCAGCTTGCGGCCGAGGCCTGCAGCGACGCGGTCGATGATCGAGGACGAAACCAGCGTCTTGCCCACCACAGACGCGGGATTCCAGCCACTGCGGTTGCGGTACAAGTAGTCGATCGCGACGGCGAGGTAATGGTTCGGGTTCATGAGTCCACCATCCGGCGTGACGATGCCGTGGCGGTCGGCGTCGGCGTCGTTACCCGTGGCGACGTCGTAGGCGGCGGTACGGTCCGCGCCCAGAGACATGCGCTTGATGAGCGAGGCCATAGCCGACGGCGAGGAGCAGTCCATGCGGATCTTCTCGTCCCAGTCCAGCGTCATGAAAGCCCACTGCGGGTCGACGGTGGGGTTCACGACGGTCAGGTTGAGCTGGTGGCGCTCACCGATCTCGCCCCAGTAGTCAACGGAAGCGCCGCCCATGGGATCGGCGCCGATGCGGACACCGGCGTTGCGGATCGCGTCCAGATCCAGGACGGAAGGGAGATCGTCAACGTAGCTGCTGAGGAAGTCGAACTTTCCAGTGGTGTCAGCATTCAAAGCATCGTTCAACGGAATGCGCTTGACGCCCCGGAGGCCGTTCTCAAGAAGCTGGTTGGCGCGTTCGGCGATCCAACCCGTGGCGTCGGTGTCGGCCGGTCCGCCGTGCGGGGGGTTGTACTTGAAGCCACCGTCGCCAGGCGGGTTGTGGCTGGGCGTGACAACAATGCCGTCAGCCTGGGGTGTCCCCGGCGCAGCTTCGCGGTTGTACTTGAGGATGGCGTGGCTCAGTGCAGGTGTAGGGGTGTAGCCGTGGCGCGCATCCACGAGTACTGTGACGCCGTTGGCCGCGAGGACCTCCAGCGCGGAGTTCTGCGCGGGCTCGCTCAGGGCGTGGGTGTCGCGTCCGATGAACAGCGGCCCGGTGATGCCCTGACGGCCGCGGTATTCAACGATTGCCTGCGTGATCGCGAGGATGTGCGGCTCGTTAAACGACGACTTCAGGCTGGATCCGCGGTGGCCCGACGTTCCAAACGCCACGCGTTGCGCGGGATCGCCCAAATCCGGGGTGACGTCGAAGTACGCGTCCAGCAGGGCTGTGATGTCAACAAGGTCTTGGGGAAGGGCAACTGTGCCCGCTCGGCTAGCCATGTCGTCCAGCATGCCAGACCACCACGCCCCCTGACAGGAAATGTCCCGGGATCCGGCCCCTGTGACGCAGAATGGCGGCGATGTGGCGGCGGATGAGTCAAAGATTTACCTCGCGTTTACGAGCGGCGGCTTTAGTGGGAGGATTCCGCCCTGTCGCCAGCCCTGACACCGTGTGACGCCTGCCCTGGCACTGCGCGGAACCGGAAAAGCGCGTTGCCTTATGCGGCGCACCCGGCGGCGGTAGGGTGGGAAACAAAGACTTAGCGAGGGGGATTCCCATGTCAGATCAACCATCCAAGGGCAACGAGGACAAACCGGCGGGCTACGAACCGCCGCAGTACATCCCGCCCGCCGAATTCAGCCCGCCGGAGCAGAGCTCAGAGACGCAGCCGCTTCCGCCGTACGACCAAGGCGCATACACGCAGAACGCCCAAGGCAAGGACGATTTCTACACTCAGCCGCTCCCGCCCACGAGCCAGAGCCAGAGCAGTGCTGGCCAGAGCAGTGCCAGCCAGGGCCCGTACACACCCGGTGATTACAGCCAGCCGAGTCCCTCTCCCTACGGGCAGCCGCCGAGCCCTTATAGCCAGAGCCAGTACAACCAGGGCCAGTTCAACCAGGCCCCGTACCAGCAGCAGCCCTACGGCCAGCAGAACCCGTACGGCCAGCCCGCGTATTACGCCATGCCCACGCAGCCCAAGGGCCTAAGCATTGCGAGCATGTGCTGCGGCATTGCCACTTTCATTGGCTTCGGGTTCTTCATCCTGCCGCAGATAGCAGCCGTGATCCTGGGCCACCTTGCCCTCAACCGCGAGCCCGCCAGCAAGGGCATGGCGATTGCCGGCCTGATCATGGGATACGTGGGCGTGGCGATCACGGTGGTCGTCTTGATCTTCTTCTTCGCGGCGATCGGGGCCTCGAGCGGCAGGTACAACTACTAACGCGTACGACGGCGACCCTTACGCCAGGTGGGAATCCCACAGAACGTAAGGGTCGCCGTCGTTATTTAGCAGGGCGGGTCGGTCACCTGGCGTGAGCGACGCCCGAATTCCTAAGCGACACCCGAATGTGTGAGCGACGCAGCAACGGACCAGCGCTGCCTGGATGTAGGCGGCGCTGGTCCGTTTGCGTGTCGTCAGGCGGCGTTGGTCCGGCGGAGGCCGAAAACAAGCTACCGAACCCCGCCCATCAGCTTCTTGATGGCCGGTGATCCAGTAGCGAGGGCCACAGCCAACACCACAGCCACGCCGCCAATGCCCAGGAAGTACGGGAGTTCGTCGTCGGGGTTGTAAAGGCCGGCAAGGATGCCTGCCAAAGTGGTGCCCAGGGAGACGGACAGGAAGAACAGCGCCACCATCTGGGTATGGAAAGCCTGCGGGGCGAGCTTGGTGCTCACGGACAGGCCAATGGGGGAGAGGAAGAGCTCCGCCAGCGTGAACAGGAACAGGATTCCCACCAGTGCCAGCAGCGGGGTCTTGCCCTCGCCGGCCAGAGGGATGAAGCAGAGGAAAGCGACGCCCATGATGAGCAGACCCGCCGAGAATTTCAGCGGGGAGCTCGGCTGCTTGGAACCCAGCTTGGTCCACAGGGCAGCCATGACGCCGGCGAAGATGATGATGAACACCGGGTTGATGGACTGGACCCATGCTGCGGGCATTTCCCAGCCGAACAGGTTGCGGTCCAGTTTCTCCTCGGAGTACACGGCAATGAACGTGAACTGCTGCTGGAAGAGTGCCCAGAATGCGGCCGATGCGATGTACAGCGGGATGAAGGCAACTACGCGTTTACGCTCCACACCGCTAACGAGCGGGCTGCGGAAGATCAGGAAAAGGTAGATCACCGAGGCGCCGATGGCGGCATAAGCCATGCTGCGTGCCAGGTTGTCGGCGTTAACGGTGCCCGTGCCGAGCAGTACGCCGATCACGATCAGGATGCCGAGGAAGATCAGCCCGTACCGGGTGCGGTCAGCAGCCGGCAGCGGGTTGGGAACGCGGTGCGCTTCGGCGGGGAGCTTGTTGCGGGCCAGTGAGTAGATGAGAAGGCCGATCGCCATGCCCACTGCCGCTGCGCCGAAGCCCCAGTGGAAGCCGTTGCTCTCCTGCAGCCAGCCGGTGACCAGCGGGCCGATGAGTCCGCCGATGTTGATACCCATGTAGAAGATGGAGAAACCGGCGTCGCGGCGTTCGTCCTTCTCCCCGTACAGGCTGCCGACCAGCGCCGTCGCGTTGGCTTTCAGGCCGCCGGATCCGATACCCACCAGCACCAGGCCTGCGATCAGTCCGGGAATGCCGGGCAGGAGGGCCAATGCGATGTGGCCGGCCATGATCATGAGGGCTGAGCCGAAGAGGACCTTTTCGGAACCGAAGATACGGTCAGCAAGCCAGGCGCCGAGGATGGTGGACAGGTAAACGCCGCCACCATATGCGCCCACCAAGCCGGCGGCGAGGCCCTTGTCTATGGACAGCCCGCCTTGGTCGGCGGTGAAGTACATGTAGTAAAGCAGGATGCCCTGCATGCCGTAGAAGGAGAATCGCTCCCACATCTCCACGGAGAAGAGGCTGGCCAGCATCTTTGGGTGGCCGAAAAATGACGTATCGCCCGATGGTTTTTGGGGCGTAGCCGTGGTTAGAGGTGTGCTCATTTCCTCCATGCTGGCATTGACTGCGGGCATTGTCACATCGAAAGGTGCCCATGGCAACCACTTTCCATATGGTAGACAACCGCACAATCCCGCTTACTGAAAGGCCTCCAGAACGGCCGCGAGCTGGAGAAGCTGCAGCTCAGAGCCCTGTTTCCCGATCACCTGAATGCCCATCGGCAGGCCACTTGCTGTCACATGGACGGGGATGCTGATCGCCGGCAATCCGCACACGTTGACCATGGAAGACCATGGCGCGTACTCGCACTGTCTTCTGTAGTCCTCGTCCGCATCACCGGCCCATTCGCTGGGCCACGGCTCGCTGCTGTGGCCGCCGCCCGTGAACCAGCCGATCGGGCGCGGTGTCTGCGCCAGCGTGGGCATAAGGATGACGTCCCACTCCGCGTATTGCGCGATCGTGTCGTGCTCGAACTGCCGGAGGAAACTCAGGGCTTCATTGACCTTCAACGCGCTGCGCTGCTGCGCACGACGACGGAACGTCCGGGTGAGCGGGGTCAGGAGCGCCTCGCGCTGGGGTGCGATTCGCGCACTGCCGACGCCGGCAGTCCAAGCTGCGGTGAACGCCTCGGGGTAGCGGTTGTCGTAGCGGATCTCCGCTTCCGCAACACGGTGCCCTGCCTCCTCAAGCAGCTTGATCCCCCGCGCCAGGGCGTCCAATGCTTCCTGTTCCACCTCGAAAGGGAAAACGCCGGCCCACGGGCTATCCAGGCTCACGCCTACATTGAGCGGCGTTGGGGCGTGGTCAACGTTGGCGAGATAACCGCCGTCGGGCGCTTGTTCGCGGGGGACCAGCGCATCCATCAGCAGGGCAGCGTCCGCGGCCGTACGCGCCAGCGGTCCGGCGACCACCAATTTAGCTGCATCGCCCGCGCTCGCTCCGGACGGCACCAGGCCGCGCCCGGGCTTGAGTCCCACCAGTCCACAGGCACCGGCCGGAATCCGGATGGAACCGCCGCCGTCGGTCCCGGGAGCGAACGGAACCATGCCCGCTGCCACGGCCGCAGCGCTTCCGCCCGACGACCCGCCTGAACTTCGGCTTAAGGAATGGGGATTGCGCGACGGCGGTGCGATGCGGTTTTCGCTGTACGCGGTGAGTCCGAACTCCGGAACTTGCGTCTTGCCCAGCGAGATGCCGCCCTGGCCTTTCAAAGTGGCAGCGAGGGCGCCATCCTCGGGCGCAGGTTTGTGCTCCAACGCGGCACTGCCGTGCGTAGTGGGAATGCCGGCCACGTCAGTGAGGTCTTTAAAGGCCAGGGGCACGCCATGCAGCAGCGGCAACTCGGAAAGGCGGCCCTCGCGGCGCAGTTTCGCATGGAGATTATCTGCCCTGCTGGCGTCGGCCATCGCTTGCTCTGCGGTAACAGTAATGAAGGCACCCAAGTGCCTGTTGCGTGCCTCGATGACGGACAGGAAATGGGTGGTCGCCTCCCTCGCCGACAGCTCGCCGGATGCGAGGAAATCGCGAAGCTCCACAGCGGTGAGGGCTTCCGGGGAAAGATCAACCAAGGAAACGAGACTCCAACCGTTCCTCCACAGCGATGGCGTCCACACTCTCGCCAGCACCTGCAGTAACCCGGAATGCAGCCTTGTTCTTGACTTCGGACACCACTTCCACAAGTTCGGTGCCCCGGTAAACCAGCCCCACGCCGTCGTCGGTGCAATGCGCCTCGCCCAGCGTGCCGTTGGCCACGAGCTTGTGGATGGCAGGAGCGCGGCGGGGCTCGGAATCGTAGTGGACGCCGTTGGCGTAAGGAAGGAAGCCAAGCGCGTTGGTCACCGGCTGCAATTCAGGCCCGAAGGAGTCCGTCACGCCGCTCTTGAACCAACAAATGGAACCCGCGGAAACTCCGGCCAGGACCACCCCGCTTTCCCAAGCCTTCCGCAAAATTCCATCCAGGCCGTGTGCCCGCCACACGGCAAGCAGGTTGACCACCGAACCACCGTGGACCCACACCACGTCCTGCTGCAGAAGATGCGCTTCGGGGTCCTCGATATTGGGCATGGTGAAGAGGTTCAGATGAGCGAAATCAAACCCGGCGATGCGGGCCGCCTGATCCATCTCAGCCGCCCACCAGCGTTGGTCACCTGATGCCGTACCAATGTGGGTCACGCGCGGTGCGCGGCCGTTTACCCCCGACAACTCGACGGCGTAGTGCATGAGGTGGTCGAACTCGATGCGGGTCCGGCTGCCTGGCTTGTAACCGCCGGATGTTGCGAGGATGGTGGGTTGGCCAGCCGCCATGGTCCTGCTCCTAACAGCCGATTCAAGGGAGTCCTTGCGTCCCAGTCTTAGTGCCGTAACCGCGGCGCGCAAGCGACGTCCCGCTTCGCGGCCGCTGCGACTAGGCTGGATGATGACCTGAATCGATGGGAAGGAACCGCCATGAGCGACTTCGAAACCGTACCTGTGGGCGATATTCCGGCTGATGCCAGCATCCTGGACGTTCGTGAGGACTATGAATGGGTTGCCGGACACGTTGAAGGTGCACGGCATATCCCCATGGACCAACTGCCAAACCGCCTGGATGAACTGGATCCGGACGACGACCTTTTCGTCATCTGCCGTACCGGTGGCCGTTCGTTCCGCGTCGTCCAGTGGCTCGTGGGACAAGGCTACTCAGCAGTGAACGTAGCCGGGGGGATGGATATGTGGTTCGAAGCCGGCAGGCCGATGGTGTCGGACAACGGCCTCAAGCCAGTGGTTCTCTAACCTCCGGCTCAGCCTTTCCCACGCATATAACCAGCAAGGAATACTCCATGTCAGCACCGACCTACACGTTCCTGGGCCCTGAGGGAACGTTCACTGAGACCGCCCTCATGCAGGTCCCCGGCGCCGCTGATGCCTTCCGCATTCCTTGCACCAACGTGAACACGGCGCTCGAACGGGTGCGCAATGGCGAGGCCGACGCCGCCATGGTTCCCATCGAAAACTCGGTGGAGGGTGGCGTGACCGCGACGTTGGACGCCATTGCCACGGGGCCCGAACTCCGGATCATCCGTGAGGCGCTCGTTCCTATTACCTTCGTGCTCGTGGCGAGGCCCGGCGTCGTGCTTTCGAGTATTAAGCGCATTTCCACCCATGGCCACGCGTGGGCTCAATGCCGCCTGTGGGTGGATGAAAACATTCCGAACGCGGACTATGTCCCCGGTTCTTCTACCGCCGCATCAGCCATGGGCCTCCTTGAGGGAGATGCGCACTACGACGCCGCTATTTGCGCGCCGCTGATCGCGTCTGAGCAACCCGGACTCAACGTTCTGGCCGAAAACATTGGCGACAACCCGGACGCAGTCACCCGCTTTATCCTGGTGAGCCGGCCGGGTACCTTGCCTGAACGCACGGGTGCCGACAAGACCACCGTTGTTGTCCCGCTGCCGGAGGACCACCCAGGTGCGCTCATGGAGATCCTTGACCAGTTCGCTTCGCGAGGGGTCAACCTGAGCCGTATCGAATCACGTCCCACCGGCCAGTACCTGGGTCACTACTTCTTCAGCATCGATGCCGACGGTCATGCGTCTGATTCCCGCGTTGCTGATGCCCTGGCGGGTCTGCACAGGATCAGCCCGGCAACCCGTTTCCTGGGCTCATATGCTCGTGCCGATAAGCAAGCTGCGGTGGTTGCCCCACATACTTCGGACGCCGCCTTTGCCTCCGCTCATGCGTGGGTCCAATCGATTCTGAAGGGCTAGGTTGCGCTGGGTCTGGCGCTAAATAATTGAACCTTCAACCCCTTTCGCGGTGATGCAAGTGTGCGTATGCTTGCCTGATCCATAAACGATGGATGAATGCCCAAAAGAAGGGAGCGGTCATGTCTGTCCACCGAGATGACAAAGACGGCCAGGGCATGATCGTCAATCCCAAGCCCTCCGGCGAGAACAAGGACGACTGGGACGGCGACGAAGCTGACCGCGCGGATCGACTCCGTTTTGAAGAAGAACAAGCGATGATCCGTGAGCAGGCCGAGGCCCGGGCTGCCGCGAAGGCGGCGGCCGAAGCAGCCGCAGCAAATGCGGCCCAACCCGAGAAGGGCGCAGTCTAGAGGGTTTGAGCCTTCGGTACCCGCACCAACAGCGAACCCGGCTGGACCTGAACGGTGACCTCCGTGGCCTCGCCCGCGGGGTCGCCGTCGAGTTGGGTCGCCATAGGTTCCTGGCTGCGAATGGTGACCTTGCCGGAGCGATAGAAATTCATCACCGGCAGATTCCGCTTGTGCTTGAACAGGATCTTTGCGTACATGGCAATCCATCCGAAGGCACTGCGGGGGCTGATGACGACGATGTCCAGCATGCCGTCGTCGATCATGGCTTCCGGAATGAAATCAATACCTCCCGGAATGAGGCCACAGTTGGCGAAAAGCACGCTGCGGATTTTCCGGGCCTGTTCCGGCTGGTCATCCATGGTGATGGTGACTCGCTTGCGGCGGCCGGGCAGATGCCGGACCCCAGCCTCGGTGTAGGCCAGCCAACCCACGGTTTTCTTCAGGTCTTCCTTGGTATCGCCAACAACCTCGGCATCCAGGCCCATGCCGGCGATCACCAGGAACGTGTGGGTGGATGATTCTCCCGTGATGTCGTTGTCTATGGCCATGCTGGCGGTGTCGATAAAACGCTGATGGCCAAAGAGGGCGATCTGGATGCAGTCGGCGATGTCGTTGACGTCCAGTTCGACATTTCGAGCCAGAAGGTTGCCGGTACCCAGCGGAATGAGGCCCATCGCCACGCCCTTATGCGCCAGCGACTCAGCCACGACACGCACTGTGCCGTCGCCGCCGCACGCAAGAACGACGTCGGCCCCGTACTCCAGCGCTTGGCGCGACTGCCCGTAACCGGGGTCCTCCAGGGTGGTCTCGAAGAACTGGGGGCTGTCCCAACCGGCGAGCTCGCAGGCGTCGATGATTGCTTGGCGGGCCTCGATCGACTTGTTTTTCACCGGGTTGAGGATCACCGCAACCTTCTGATGCCCAGGCTCCGGCTTGTGCGTGTCCTCCCGAACCGCGCTCCTGATGTGACGGGCTCTCAACCGGCGCACACCCCACCAACTGGAGACGGCAAACGCCACGCCCCCAGCGAGAATCACGTACAGGATCCAGTCGCTCATGGTGCTCCAACACTATCGCCCTGCGTAGTCCTGATTTCACTGCGTTATTTCACTGCGTTCTTTTCGGCGCTTGCACGGCTCTGGGTCCGCACGGGAAATCAGCGGCCCATTCGATACTCTTGTCTGGTGATCGACGTAAAAGACCTCAGCGAAAATCCGGACAAGTTCCGTGCCAGCCAGCGCGCCCGTGGCGCCGACGAGTCCGTTGTGGACGCGATCATCTCCGCAGACTCCGATCGCCGCGCAGCGCTGATCCGCCACGAAACCCTCCGTGCCGAGCAGAACGCCTTCGGCAAGAGGGTTGCCCAGGCAAAGGGTGAGGAAAAGCAGGCTCTGCTGGCCGAGGTCAAGGAACTGGCCAACTCGGTGAAGGCTGCTTCCGCTGAAGCCGCTGCTGCCCAGGCCAAACAGGAAGAGTTGCTCCGCGGCATCCCCAACCTGATCGTGGATGGTGTTCCTGAGGGCGGCGAGGACGATTACGTTGTGGTCAAGACCGTGGGTACCCCGCGCGAATTCACGGATTTCGAGCCGAAGGACCATTTGGAAATCGGCGAACTGATCGGCGCGATCGACATGGAACGCGGCGCCAAGGTTTCCGGTGCGCGCTTCTACTTCCTTCGCGGTGTTGGCGCCCGGTTGGAAATGGCCCTTCTGCAGATGGCCATGGACCAGGCGATCGAGGCCGGCTTCGTCCCCATGATTACCCCTACTTTGGTGCGTCCCGAGACCATGCAGGGCACCGGTTTTGATGTAAAGCACGACGCCGAGATCTACCGTCTCGCTGAAGACGACCTTTACCTTGTGGGAACCTCCGAGGTGGCCCTCGCGGGCTACCACGCAGACGAGATCCTGGACCTCTCGGCCGGCCCCATTCGCTACGCCGGCCAGAGCTCCTGCTACCGCCGCGAGGCCGGTTCGCACGGCAAGGACACCCGGGGCATCATTCGCGTGCACCAGTTCAACAAGGTGGAGATGTTCATCTACACCACGGTTGAAGAAGCAGCCGCGGAGCACGAACGTCTGCTCGCCTGGGAAGAGGAAATGCTGGCCAAGTGCGAGCTTCCCTACCGCGTGATCGACACGGCTGCAGGTGACCTCGGCATGTCCGCGGCCCGCAAGTTCGACTGCGAAGCCTGGGTTCCTACGCAGAACGCCTACCGCGAGCTCACGTCCACCTCCAACTGCACCACGTTCCAGGCCCGCCGCCTCAACATCCGCGAACGCGTGATCAACGAGGAAGGCGTTGCCAAGGGCACTCGCGCCGTCGCAACCCTGAACGGCACCCTGGCCACCACCCGCTGGATCGTTGCCCTGCTGGAGCACCACCAGAACCCGGACGGCTCGGTCAACGTTCCCAAGGCGCTGCAGAAGTACATTGGCGGGCTTGAGGTTCTGCCGGTCCTGTAGTTCTCTCCGCGGAAGACCCCGCCCAACGGACCATTCACCCTCGCGCGCGCCGGTGAATGGTCCGTAGGGCGGGGTTTCTTGTCCTGGAAAGTCCGGCTGCTTCGAGCTTTGCAAGCAGCTTCTCCGGCCTGATGGCCGTGGCCCAGTCCCAGCGCACTACGTGGAAGCCCATGGCACGGAGTCGGTCCTCGCGTTTCTTCTCCTTGGGCACGGTTTCACGTGCAGTCCCCCCATTGAGGTATTCGTCATTGAGGTACTTTGCATCTCCGTCGAACTCGCCAATAATCTTGAGTTCCCGCCAGTAGAAGTCCGTCCGGGCAACGAATCCCAAGGCGTCATGGAATTCGGCCTGAAGCTCGGGGGCTGGAAAACCAAGTAGATGCATCTGCGCACGGCTCAGGGACTCGCCAGCTGATCCCGAGCGAGCGTCGGCGAAGTCAAGGACTGAGCTGACCCAGAGTCTCTTGGCGGCGGATGCCAGGCTCTCTCCTGCAAGATGCAGGTTTTCAACGCTGGCGGCCGAAGCTCCGAACCTTTTTTGGCTGATGGCGTGATCCGCTAGAACCACCGCCCGTGCGAAGGGAAGCCGGGCCATTACGTCAGCCGCTGTTGAATTAAGGTCCGTAACGGTCAGCCCGTTCAGGTGTACTGGACTCTCTTGATAGGCATGGCGATAGATGCCGTAACTCCGGGTGCGCTCCAGTCCTGTGCTGCCAGACTTCGTGCCTCCGGAGGCCTGAGTAGTCGGTCGCTTGGAACCCGCGTGGCTGGATGACGAATTGGCCAAATGGATGTGCGCCGGGATTCCGACAACCTGCATCCCCCAGAGTACGGCCGCCGTCTCGTAGCAAAAGTGTGCAGAAGGTAGTTCCAGAGCGACTGCCCTGATGGTCGCGGAGTAGCGTTCCCAAGGCTGTAGGGACATCCACCGGCTCTTGTCCATATAGACTCCCTTGCGCACTCTGACCAGCTCACCCTTCGTAAATCGCCTGCTGAGCGAACGAATATCTTCCGTGTTGGCTCTCTGTTGCGTGAACACCAGGAACTCGGGTGTTTCTTTCATGGAAACAACTTTCGATGGCGGAGGGAGCCGGCGGGTACGACAGGTGGGGCTATGTGGAAAAGCTCATCGCGTTTCACCCACCAGCGGACAATTCACCTCCGCGCGCGAAGGTGAATTGTCCGGTGGAGGGTGTCTGGTGCGGGCGGGGGGTGAGGGGCGGAGTGTTCACGCGGCGTTAATCCGGTGCTGTGTCCTCGGTCCTAGTGCGGTGTCAGAGGTGTCTGCTCTACTGGAACCATGACTATTTTGACTGACACTCCAGTTGCTGGCATCGATGACCAGCCAAATGACAACAACAAACTCATGATCGCATTGGACGTTGACGGTACGCTCGTGGACCACGACGGCCACATGTCTCCCGGGGTTAGGGCGGCTGCACAAGAGGTGGTGGCAAGCGGGCACGACGTCATGATCGCCACCGGCCGGTCGCTGAATGCCACCCTGCCCATCATCGAGCAAATCGGCTTGGAACGTGGCTATGCGGTGTGCTGCAACGGCGGCGTGACGCTCCGGCTGGATCCCACCCTTGAATCCGGCTACGAGATCATCCACAAGGCAACCTTCGATCCCGCTCCGGCGCTGAAGGCCCTGCGCGAACGCCTGCCCAACGCGAAGTACGCGCTGGAGGATGAAGACGGGAACTTCCTCTCCACGGAGCGTTTCCAGGACGCCAGCTTCGGCGTCGAGGCAATCGGCGTGGACTTCCAGACCATGCTGGAGGCCACGGCGGTACGCGTGGTGGTCTTCAGCAGCGACAACACCTCGGACGACTTCAACCACGCCATCCGTCACATCGGCCTTTCCGGCGTGACGTACTCGGTGGGCTGGACGGCATGGCTGGACATTGCCGCGGAGGGCGTCACCAAGGCCAGCGCGCTTGAGGCCTTGCGGCAGAGGATCGGCACGGAGCAGGCCAACACGGTGGCGGTGGGCGATGGCCGCAACGACATCGAGATGCTCACATGGGCAGGCAGGGGAGTGGCGATGGGCCAGGCTCCCGAGGAAGTAATCGCCGTTGCGGATGAGGTCACCGCGTCAGTATTCGACGACGGCGCCGCCCTGGTTCTGCGCAGCCTGCTGTAGCAGCCGGACCCCTTAGTCCACCCGCCCGCGCCAGGCACCGGTTTCGCGGCCGCGGTCCTCGATGAAGTCCTTGAATTTGTCCAGGTCCGCGGCCACCTGCATCTCGTCGGCGGAGAGCGCGGCGCCGGCCTTCTCCACGAATCCTTCAGGCTCCCATTCCAGGGTCACGTTGACGCCGCAGTGCTCGGGTCCGAGGTTGTCGAAGCGGACTGTGCCGGCGTTGCGGGGTGCGTCGATGCTTTCCCACGCAATGACGGTATCCGGAACTTGTTGGGTAATGCGGGCATCATATTCGCGCCGGACTCCGCCGACCTTGGTTGAGAAGTGGAGTGTTGAATCGTTGATCTGGCGGACGTTTTCCACGCCGCTCATGAACTCGGGAAACTTTTCGAACTGGGTCCACTGGTTGTAGGCGACCGAAACCGGTACCTCTACCTCGATGGCTTTCGTGACGGTTTGCATGAGAGACACCTCGATTTGGATTGTTGTGGTTTAGGTGAGGGCTTTAAGTGAAATGGGTCTGGACGGGGCCACCGCCGGCTGAGTCGACGATTGCCTGTGCAACGTCCCGGAGCTTGACGTTGCGGTTACTTGAGGCCTTTTTGATGAGCTCAACGGCTTCAGCCTGGCTGCACCTGTTTTGGGCGATGATGATGCCTGTGGCAACGTCGATGACCGTCCGGGATGCCATGGCCGCACGAAGGTTGGCGGCGGTCTGGCTGTGCTGTGCAATCAGCACTGCCAGTTGAAGGCCCTTGGATGCCTGCTGCACATAATCAGTGGCGCGTTGAACGGCGGCCTGGTCAAAGCCGTTGGGGCGTTCGGAGTAGAGGTTCAAGCCTGCCCGTGCGGTGTCATCCGTGAGCGGGAAAGGCACAGCGAGGACAGAATGAACACCATTCGCCAGAGCCAGATCGTTGTACTCAGGCCACGTGTTGTCTTTGTCAAAGTCCGGAATATGAACTTGGGTGCCTACCCGGCAGCAATGGATGCAGGGACCGTCGGCGAACTGGTACTGGAGTTCGTCCAGCATCTGCGCTCGTTCGCTGCTGCTGGCCACTGTGGCCGTGGCCCGATGCCGAAGCATGGTGATTCCGCAAAAGACTTCATTGTCAGGTTTGGTGAACATCGCCGCTGAGTGGCGTGCGAGTTCGGTCAGGAAGGCCTCCACGTCGGGTGTATCCAGAAGCAGGTCCTGGATTTCCGCAGCTACGAGATGCGGTTCGGTGAGTTGTTGGTTTTCCACGTGGATCTCCGATCCTGGACGAGGCTACTCTTCGAGCGTAGTCCTGAATACCCGTTGAAAGCTAATAGTAAGTGTGCTTCTCTTTTTAAGGAGTCTTGCCGTGGGCTCACTCACTCCGAGCAGGTCTAAGGATTGAAGCCAGATGCGACAAACCCGACCACACGACGTCCAAACCCGGCCTCCTGCGCCGGAGAGCACCATCCGTCAAAGCTTCCAAGACGGTTTGGTTTTGGACCATCTCAATCTCGCAAAGTCCATTGCCGCCAGGTATTCCGCCCACACGCACGACATCGACGACGTCAGGCAGGTTGCGTACATGGGCCTAATAAAGGCGGCCCGGGGATTCGATGAAACCAAGGGTGTCAGCTTCCCCGCCTACGCCGCCCCGACCATTGCGGGCGAGGTCAAAAGGTATCTCCGCGATCACTGCTGGGTAGTGCGGCCACCGAGGCCCATCCAGGATGTGCGGCGCCAAGTCCTCGCCAGGACAGAGGAACTGACCCAAGCCCTCCAAAGAACCCCGACGCCGGAAGAAGTGGCGGCGGACCTTCGACTGGAGCCCTGCCAAGTCAGGGAAGCGTTGATGGCCGGCACCAGCAAGCGTCCGGATTCCCTCGACGCACCTGCTGCAGAGGGCCGCGACGGACTGCAAGGATGCCTTTCCGCTTTCGGATGCCCTACGGATCGGCTGGAGGACGTGCTCGCCCTGCGCAATGCCATCCGGGACCTGAGCGCTGAGGACAGGCACCTTCTTTATCGCCGCTACTACCGGGAGGAAACGCAGTCCACCATCGCGGAGGCTCTGGGCATGTCCCAAATGCAGGTCTCGCGGCGGCTTTCCAAGATCCTGGTGTCCCTGCAGACACAGTTACTGGATGAGGAAGCGCATCTCGAAGATGGAACTGCGCCGTAGGAACAGCGACCTAATAAACACAATAAGCAAACAACAACCAGCAGGGCTCAGCAGCCCAACCCGTCCACGGCATCCAACACGTCATGGACGGTCACGGCAAGGAGCGCGGGATCAGGATCGGCGGCGAAAACGTCGCCACGGCGGAGTTCGACGGCGGTAAGCACCACGTGCGGTCCCGGCGGCGGACCCCATTCTTCGGCAGGAGCGGGGCCGAACAGGACCACGGAGGGCCGGGCATAGGCGGACGCCAGGTGGGCGGCGCCGGTGTCCGCGGAAACGACGAGCCGAGCATCCGCAATGGTTGCTGCGAACTCTGCGAGGCCCTGCCGCCCAGCCAGGACGCCGCCGTCGAGGTTTGCTCCTTTAAGTTTTGCCAAGGCGGCAGTCTCCACCGCCCGCTCGCGCTCCGACGTGCCCCCGGTCAGGACGACGTCGTGCCCGGCGCGGGAGAGTTCGACGGCAACTTCGGCGAATCGCTCGATCGGCCAGAGCCTGCTGCCGTAGGCGGCACCCACATGGATAACGGTTGCGCCGGGTCGGGGTGACGGAATGTTTGGTTTGTTGAGTCGGTAGTCCAGCGGATCGGCGTCGATGCCGTACCAGTTGAGGAGCCTGGCCCAGCGCTCGCGCTCAGGGATTCCGGTTGTCCAAACCGGTCCGTCGAGGCCGGGAGCTTGGTAGGCGAGCACCCGCTTCGCGCGAAGTTCGTTGATTCGTTGGCGGCTTTCGGGTCCGTTCCCGTGCAGGTTGACGGCGACGTCCACGACGCCTGGGGGGATGCTCAGTGGATCGTCGAGGCCCGGCGTGGGCAGGTGGTCGATGCCGCCCACCAGTTCCAGGGCCTCCGAAATCCAGGCCGGCGCCGCATACAGAATGCGGTGCTCGGGGAACGCCCGGCGGAGGCCGCGGAGCGCTGGAACGGCAACCAGGAGGTCCCCGAGTTTCAGGGCGCGCAGGGCGAGCAGCAGGGGTTGTCCGTTCTTTTCGGCTATGTCCATGGTGACCTCCCGCTAGGAGTCTAACGGCCAAGGCCAGCGCCGGCGCCGCAGGGAAACTTCTCGCCGCCATGCTGTTTAGTGTCAGGAGAACTGGGGAACGTTGCGGGTATGGGAGGAACTGGAACGTTGAAAGCGGTCCTGTTTGACCGCGATGGAACGCTCGTCGTTGACGTGCCATATAACGGTGACCCGCAAATGGTGCGGCCCATGGAAAGTGCCCATTTGGCGCTGGCGCGCGTACGCCGGGCGGGACTGGCAACAGGCGTGCTGAGCAACCAGTCGGGCATTGGCCGTGGCTTGCTGACCTTGAATCAGGTCCAAGCCGTGAACCAGCGGGTGGATGAGCTCCTGGGCCCCTTCGACGTGTGGGAAATCTGTCCGCACGGGCCAGCTGATGGTTGTACCTGCCGTAAGCCTGCGCCGGGAATGATTCTCGCCGCCTGCAGCACACTGGGGCTGCACCCGTCCCAGGTTGCCTTTGTTGGGGACATCGGTGCCGACGTGGAAGCAGCGACGGCGGCCGGCTCGCAGTCGGTACTGGTGCCCACTCACGTGACCCGGTCCGAGGAAATTGAGGCGGCAGGGGTGGTCGCGGAGAACTTGTTGACCGCCGTCGAGCTGTTGCTCGATGCCGCGACAACCGGGACAACCGGGACGACCGCGACAACCGCAACCACCGCGACAGGAGGGGCATCGCCGAAACCCGACGCCAGGCAGGACGCACCTGTATGAGCCGCGTCCTGGTAGCCCGACTGGACAGCATGGGCGATGTGCTCCTTGCTGGACCCGCCCTCCGTGCCGTGGCGAACGGAAGCAGGCCGGACGGCAGCCGACGCAACGACGTCGTCCTCCTCTGCGGGCCCGAGGGCGCCGGCGCTGCGGAGATGCTCCCCGGAGTCACCCAGGTCCACACGTGGCCGTGCCCATGGATCGTCAACCCGGGGCCAGCCGTGACGGCTGAGCTGACCAATGGCCTGATTGAGTTCGTGCGCAGCTCCAGGATTGAGGAAGCTGTGATCCTCACGTCCTTCCACCAGTCCCCGCTTCCGTTGGCACTGTTGCTGCGGCTGGCAGGCGTCAAGCGCATCACGGGCGCCTCCACTGACTACGCCGGCTCCCTCCTGGACGTCCGGTTGAAACCGGGCGAAGACTTTCCCGAGGACCAGCCTGAAGTGGTGCGTGCTTTGGGGATCGCACAGGCAGCGGGTTTCCAACTTCCGCGAGGCGATGACGGCAAGCTGCACATCAACCCGCTGGACGAACCCGAGGAGCTGGTGGACGAACTCACCCAAAAGGGCCCGTACATCGTGGTCCACCCCGGTGCAGCCGCTCCGGCGAGGGCGTGGCCCGCACTCCACCACGCAGCCACCGTGGAACTCCTTGAAGCGTATGGGCACCGCGTGGTGGTCACGGGAGGGCCTGGCGAAACGTCGCTGACGGCAACCGTTGCAGGACCCTCGGCACACAATCTCGGCGGCCGGACAGACTTGCGCACGCTGGCAAAGGTACTCGCGGGGGCCGCCGTCGTCGTCACCGGCAACACGGGTCCCGCCCATCTGGCCGCAGCGGTTGGCACACCGGTGGTATGCCTGTTTTCCCCCGTGGTTCCAGCTATTCGTTGGGCGCCCTACGGCGTTCCGATGGAACT
The DNA here is from genome assembly GCA_039636795.1 of Micrococcaceae bacterium Sec5.1. Taxonomy (NCBI): domain Bacteria; kingdom Bacillati; phylum Actinomycetota; class Actinomycetes; order Micrococcales; family Micrococcaceae; species Micrococcaceae bacterium Sec5.1. The sequence goes on from CP143430.1 coordinate 101,015, forward strand.
GCTTGGCGATCAGGAAGCAGCCTGCAGGAACACGCGGGCACGCGTCTGCCCAGTGCCGGGCCACCCGTGCCTGAGCTCAGTTACCCCTGAACAAGTCCTGGAGGCGGTGGAACGGCTGTTGGGGGGAGTCTCCTCCCTCAGCACCCGAAGAAAGGTGTGGAAACCATGAGGATTCTGGTCTGGCACATCCACGGAGGATGGATGGAGGCCTTCGTCAGGGGCCCGCACGAATACCTCCTTCCTGTCGAGCCCGACGGCGGCGCCTGGGGTTTGGGGCGAGGCGGCCGTGAGTGGCCGGTCGCCGCGCAGGAAATTGACCTCGATACCGTTGATCCGGACAGCGTGGACGTTGTGGTCCTGCAACGTCCGGAGGAGATTGCCGCCGTGGCCCGAAAGCTTGGCCGCAGGCCAGGCGTGGACCTGCCCGCCGTCTACCTTGAGCACAACACTCCCAAAGGCGACGTTCCATTCACGCTCCATCCCTTGGCAGATCAGCACACTATCCCCGTGGCCCATGTGACGCACTTCAACCAACTCTTCTGGGACACCGGATCCACGCCAACAGTTGTGATCGAGCACGGCATCCCCGATCCCGGCCGGCTTTATACCGGTGAACGCGAAGAGATGGGAGTGGTGGTCAACGAACCCGTCCGTCGCGGCCGGGTGACGGGCACAGACCTCCTTCCTGGCTTCGCCGGAGTGGGGCCGTTGAGGGTGTTCGGAATGGGGACGGAGGCCTTGCCGGAAGCGCTGAACCTGAAGGGGTTCGGCCTGAGTGAGGAGCGCCTGCGGATCTCAGGTGATGTACCCGCGCCACGGCTGCATCAGGAACTCGCCCGCTGCCGGCTCTACCTGCATCCCCTTCGCTGGACATCGCTCGGGTTGGCCTTGCTCGAAGCCATGCACCTGGGTATGCCCGTCCTGGCGCTGGCAACCACGGAGGCGACGCGCGCCATCCCTCCGGGAGCCGGCCTTGTTTCGAACAGCCTGGACGAACTGCAACGGTTCGCGCGGCGCCTGTTGGATGAGCCCGATGACGCCTACGCGATGGGGATGGTGGCCCGGGCTGCGGCCTTGGAAAGCTATGGGCTCGGGAAATTTCATCAAGCCTGGGATGAACTCCTGGCCGATCTCCCCACGGCCCGCCCCTCACCTACCGATACCCGTCTTCCTGAAAAGCAGATTCCCGAAAAGCAGATTCCCGAAAAGCAGGTCCCCAATAACCAGCTCCCCGACACGGAACGCCGCCCGCAACCCGGCCCGGAGTCCATCAGCCATGACACAGAGAGGACGCACCCATGAAAATCTCCATGGTTTCCGAACATGCCAGTCCATTGGCCGCACTGGGAGGCGTGGACGCCGGGGGGCAAAACGTCCACGTGGCGGCCCTTTCATCAAGCCTGGCCAGCCGTGGCCACCAGGTCACCGTGTACACGCGGCGGGATGATCCGGATCTGCCTGCAAAGGTGCAGGTTGCGCCGGGACTCACCGTGGTACACGTCGACGCCGGTCCGGCCCGCCACATCCCCAAGGACGAGCTGCTTCCGTTCATGGGCGAACTGGCTGATGGGATCTGCCGGGACTGGGCGGGCTTGGTCCCGGACGTAGTCCACGCGCATTTCTGGATGTCCGGACTGGCCGCGATCCAGGCTTCCAGGCGTGCCGGTGCAGCTGAGCCGATCGCAGTAGTTCAGACCTTCCACGCACTGGGTTCGGTCAAGCGCAGGCACCAAGGTTCAGCAGACACCAGCCCACCCGCGCGTGCCTGGCTTGAGCCGTGGGTAGGGCGCACCGCGGACTGGGTAATCGCCACCTGCCCCGACGAGGTTTTTGAGCTCAAAGCGCTGGGCATAGGCCGGTCAAGGATTTCCATCGCGCCCTGCGGCGTGGACCTGAACCTCTTCCCAGGCACAGGAGAACCAGAAAACAGGTCCCGCACACACCGCATCCTCAGTGTTGGCCGCCTGGTTCCCAGGAAGGGCGTGGACCTGGTGATCCAAGCCCTGCCTCTCCTGGCCGACGCTGGCTTCGACGACGTCGAGCTCCTGATCGTCGGGGGCTCCGGCGACGCCCTGAACCTCGAAGAGGACCCGGAAGCCCAGCGACTACGCGCGCTGACCAAAGAACTTGGCGTGGAGGACAAAGTGACCATGCGGGGCCAGGTCCCCCGCGACGCAATGCCCGGAATTTTCCGCAGCGCCGACGCCGTGGTCTGCACGCCATGGTACGAACCGTTCGGCATTGTTCCCCTCGAGGCCATGGCCTGCGGCGTGCCCGTTGTGGCCGCTGCTGTTGGCGGACTCCGGGAGACCGTCGTCGACCAGAAAACCGGACTGCACGTACCGCCGCGGGACCCCGAAGCAATTGCCGACGCCGTGGGGCGGCTCCTCGCGGACCCCGCCTTGCGTGCCGAAATGGGTCGGGCCGGAAACCGGCGTGCCCGCTCCCGCTACTCCTGGGACCGGATCGCCGCTGACACCGAGAAAGCGTACCGGTCCGTCTTGGCCGCAGGGCTGTCCCGGCAGGCTGGGGAAGGCCTGGAACCACTGGAAGGAACAGCACTGTGACTACAGAATCGACAGTTCCCAAGAGGATCACGCCCAACACGCAGCCTGTCCCGGATACCGTGCCCGTGGGCTGGAGCGGGTCTGCCCACACAGTCGCACGTGGACCACAGATCGCAGCAGAGGTTGCCGCGCATCTGGACAACGTACTTCCAGCGCTTGAGTCCCTGCGCTCGCAAGCCGCCCGCCTCTCCGAATGGGGAACAGAACTCGCCCACCGGCTCCTGTCCGGACAACGGCTGCTGGCCGCCGGTAATGGGGGATCGGCGGCCGAAGCCCAGCATCTCACCGCCGAACTCGTGGGCAGGTTCGATGCCGAACGCGCGCCCTTCTCGGCGATTTCCCTGCACGCCGAAACCTCTGCCCTCACGGCACTGTCCAACGACTACGGCTACGAGGAAGTCTTCGCCCGCCAGGTCAGAGCACACGGCCGCGCAGGGGACGTCCTCATCCTGCTCTCCACCAGCGGACGCAGCCCCAACCTCCTTAACGCCGTGCGCGCGGCAAGCGAACGTGGCATCACCACCTGGGCGCTGACGGGCGCGGGCCCCAACCCGCTGGCCGACGCCTGCGATCAAGCCATCACAGTGGACGCCATCGCAGCCAACGCCCAGGAAGGCCACCTCATTGCCGTCCACGCGGTGTGCCGTGCCTTCGATGCCGAAGTCGCGAGGCGGACTGCGCCCGGCACGATCGGAGACGGAGCGCAGCCATGAAAGTGACAGTGGTAGGTGACCTCCTCCTGGACGTTGACATTAACGGCACCGCCACGCGGCTCAGCCCCGACGCGCCCGTACCCGTGGTGGAGGTCGCCCATGTCCGGCGTCGGGCAGGCGGCGCGGGTCTCGTGGCTACCCTCCTTGCACGCGACGGTCACGACGTCGCCCTGGTCACCGCGCTATCGGACGACGACGGCGCCAGCCACCTCAGGCGGACCCTGACCGGCGTCGCCGTACTCGCCGGAGCCCCGCTCGCCCCAACGCCCACCAAGACCCGCGTGCGTATTGGCACCCACCCCATGGTCCGGTTCGATGAAGGGTGCGCACCTGCTCCTTCCCCATCATGCACCGGGGAGATGCTTGCCGCGATTGCCTCAGCGGAAGCGGTTATCGTCGCCGACTACGGCCGCGGAATCACCGCCAACACAGACATCCGCACTGCGCTCGCCTATGCTGCGCAGCGCGTCCCCGTGGTGTGGGATCCGCACCCTGCCGGTTCCGAGCCTGTGCCGGGTGTCGCCGTCGTGACGCCCAACCTCGCAGAGGCCCGGGCCGCTGCCAAATCCGCAGGGCGGGATCCATCCACGACTGATGCGCGGGACGCGGGGAAACATTTGCTGGATCGCTGGCGCAGCAATGCCGTCCTGGTCACGACCGGCGAAGACGGTGCGGTTTTGGTGGAAGCTGCGGGGCCGGGCAAGATCATCCCCGCTCCGAAAACAGTCGTGGACGATCCTTGTGGTGCCGGGGATCGCTTGGCCGGGAGCCTTGCCGTGTATTTGGGTCTGGGACTCGCGCTGCCTGCTGCTGCGGCCAGGGCTGTTGAGGATGCCTCTGCATTCCTCGCCAAGGGTGGCGCCTCCTCCCTGGCCATGGATACGAGCAACGCTGCAACCGGAGGCGACGGGCCAGCCAGCCAGCCTGTAAGCGCAAAGGCGAGTCCCGTCGTCGAGCTTTTTGGCCGCTTTCCGGGCCTGGAACCCGGAATTCAACTCGCGCGGACAGTCCGCGCGAAGGGCGGGACCGTCGTGGCGACCGGCGGCTGCTTCGACCTCCTCCATGCCGGTCACGCCAGGACGTTGGCCGCAGCCCGCAGTATGGGCGATTGCCTCATCGTTTGCCTGAATTCCGATGATTCTGTGCGGCGTCTCAAGGGCATGCACCGGCCGATCGTCAGCATGGAGGACCGGGCAGAGCTCTTGCTCGCGTTGTCCTGCGTTGATGCCGTGGTGGTTTTCGATGAGGACACCCCCGAAGCCTGCCTGGACCAGCTAAGGCCGGATATTTGGGTCAAAGGCGGAGATTACGAACCCGATGAATTGCCGGAAGCCAGCCTCGTGGCTGCGTGGGGAGGGCGTTGCGTTACGGTGCCCTTCCATCCGGCCCGCTCCACCAGCGGCCTGGCTGAAGCACTGGCCAAAGTCAGCTGACCGTACCTGCCAACAAAGAATCGACCACCGAAAGGAACCGTATGAACACGCAAATTTCCGGCCGCGTCATCGTCACCGGAGGCGGCTCCGGCCTCGGCGCTGCAATCGTCGATGCCATCCGCGACGCCGGAGGCACTCCCTTCGTCTTCGACCGTAATATCAGCAACGTCTCCGGCGCGAAAGCCCTTGAAGTGGACGTTTCCAACCGTGAATCAGTGGAAGCGGCTGTAAAGGAGGCAGCCGAAAGCCTCGGCGGCCTGGACGGAGTCGTGACCGCCGCGGGCATCGACCGCTGCGGCAAACTGGCCGACGTTCCCGCAGCCGAGTGGGAAAAGGTGATTGGAGTGAATCTTCTGGGCACGGTTTCCGTTGTCCGTGCGGCATTGCCCTACTTGAAGGAATCCCGGGGCCGGGCCATCACCATCGCCTCCACCCTCGGCTTACGGGCTCTGCCGGACGCGACGGCGTACTGCGCCTCCAAGTTCGGCGTCATAGGATTCAGCCGGGCATTGGCCGCTGAAACCGGGGGAGTCATTGGTGTCACCACCATCATCCCGGGAGGCATGAAGACACACTTCTTTGATGACCGCGACGAACAATACAAGCCGCAGGACGACTCCAAGCTCAACGATCCCGCGAATGTAGCGCAAGCCGTTGTGTTCGCGTTGTCGCAGCCGTTCGGCAGCGAGGTCCGCGAGCTTCTTATTTGCCCCGCAGAAGAAGGCTCGTGGCCATAAGGTCATGCACGTCCTGAACAACGTCGGCCACGGCGATGCCCCTGATCAGGGTGTCGTCGTGGCCGCAGTGCTGCGCGGACCAGCCCACCTGGGTCACGTCCGCCCCACACACCGGGCACTCGGTCACCCACGACATATGGATACGGTGCAGGCTCCGGCCTCGGGGCCCTGCGTTGAAGACGTTGCCTACCCAGAAGATCCCGACGGTCGGTGTTCCAAGGGCTTGCGCCAAATGCCGGGGACCACTGTCGCTGGCAAGCATTACGGTGGCGGCGTCCAAGAGCGCCGCGAGTTCGCCGATTTCCAGTTCGCCGGCAACTGAGCGCACTGCGTCTTTGTCCACGGCTGTCAGTCGGCTGGCCGCGAGTTCTGCCACTTCCTGGGCAAGCGCCTTTTCGGAGCGGTCGCCCACTACCAACACCTGCGCACCTTCCTGGGCGATGGTCGCCGCAGCTTCAGCAAAGAACGACGCCGGCCATCGCCGCCGCGGATCGGTGGCACCTGGGTGGACCACCAGGAGGGGACCCCGTTGGGGATTAAGCAGACTTTGGACGCTTTGTTGGTATTCGGGCAGGGGCCGTAAGGGTGGAGAAATGATGGTTGGGACGCCCGCCAGGCCTGCTACCTCAAGCCATCGGTCAGGCTCGTTTTGGTAGTAGATGTATTCGAGATTCCGCTCCAGGGGCTCTGCGTCCTTGGTTCGGGTGCCCACGGTGTGTCGCGCCCCCAGACGGAGCAGGAAAGGGTTGGAGTACCGGCCGCCGCCATGCATTTGCAGCGCGAGGTCGAACTTGCGGGCGCGCATGGCCGAGAAGAATTCCTCCTGGGCAAGTCTGTCTTCGGTGTCGTCGTTTTGATCGCCGTCATTTGGGCCGCCGTCTTTGCGGTCGCGGTCGCGGACGCCTTTGGCGAACGGGAGGATTTCGACGTCGTCAATGGGCCCATCTGTCCCGGCCGCCAACGCTGCGTGGATCGGCGTGCCCAGGAGCGTGATCGCGGCTTCAGGATAGGCCGCTTTCAGGGCATAGAGCGCAGGGTATGCGTAGATCACATCGCCCAGGCCGCCACCCCTGAGGACAGCGATCCGTTCCACGCCCGGGAACTTCTCCAGCACCGGGCCAACGCCTGAATTCGGTTGAACGACCATCTGGACTTCCCTTCGTCAAAGGTGGTGGAAAACTACCGAACCCGGCGTGTGAACCGCGGGCTGTTGGGTACCTGAGGGGAGCAGGACATGCCGCCTCTACCGGAAGGTACCCAATGGCACGCCTATCCAATCAAGAAGGTTTGGCCGAATGGCTGCCCCGCCGCTTGGCCGAGGAACGCCCGGTTGTGACAGTCGTCGGCGACGCCATCCTGGACGGTTGGTGGGATGGGCTGATTGAGCGCTTTTGCCGCGAAGCTCCCGCCCCAGTGGTCCAGGTCAAGCGCCGCGACTTCGCCCCCGGGGGAGCCGCCAATACTGCCATGAACCTGGCGGCCCTTGGCGCGGGCGTCAGGTTTGTCTCCCTGGTCGGCCAGGATACTGCGGGTCAGGAGCTCCTTGGGAGACTCGCGGCTGCCGGCATCGACATATCAGGCGTGGTGCAGCATCCCGGCATGATCACCACCACCAAGTTCCGAATAAGCAGCGCCGGCCAGGTGATGCTTCGCCTGGATGACGCCGCCACTGACGTTCCCCCGGAGGGCCTCCAGGAGTTGGCGGCCGCCATTCCGGGAGCACTGGCGGGTTCCAACGCCGTGGTGCTCTGTGACTATGGGGCCGGTGCCTTGGTGGGGCCGGTGCGTAAAGCTTTGCTGGATGCGCTCGGACCCGTACGTAATCCCCAGACTGCTTCTCACCCTGGCTCCAGGCACATGCAGGGCACCCTGCTAGTGGTCGATGCCCACCATCCTGCCCGGTGGGCCGATCTCAAGCCGGATCTCGCCACCCCGAACGCGCAGGAAGCTGCCGGGCTGCTCGGAACAGAACTTCCCGGTGGCGCTGCACGCTGCCCCTTCGTGGAGGCCCACGCGGACCAGCTCCTTCGCGCCTCAGGTGCGGGCGCCGTCGTCGTGACTTTGGACCGTGACGGGACACTGACGCTGCGTTCCAGCGATCCGGACGCAGGCGGTGACGAAAAGAACGGATCCCTCGCCAACCACCGGACCTGGGCCAGGCCGGAAGCCGAGAAGCAGGCTTCCGGTGCCGGGGATACATTTGTAGCCGCGTTGACCTTGGCGCGCGCGGCCGGGCTGCCCCTGACTACGAGTGTTGACCTTGCCCAGGCCGCGGCTGATGTGGTGGTCCACCGGCCCGGCACGTCCATCTGCACCACCGAGGAACTTGCCCGACACCTCGGCGGGTTCGCCGATACTGCGTTGACTGCTGATGAATTGGCCAGGCAGGTGGACGCGCACCGCAGGGAGGGCCGGAGGATCGTGCTGACCAATGGGTGCTTCGACGTCCTGCATCGCGGCCACACCCGCTACCTGAACCAGGCCAAGCAACTGGGCGATGTCCTGGTGGTGGCACTTAACAGCGATTCCTCGGTGCGGCAGCTCAAGGGGCAGGACCGGCCCGTGAATCCCGAGGCGGACCGTGCCGCCGTGATCGCCGCGCTCAGTTGCGTGGACCACGTCACGGTGTTCGATACCCCAACACCCATCCCGCTCATCGAGATGCTGCAGCCCGATGTGTACGCCAAAGGTGGCGACTACACGCCGGAAATGCTGGCCGAGACCGCGGCTGTGGAGCGCTATGGCGGCACGGTGACGATTTTGGATTATGTCCCGGAACACTCCACGACGGCGGTACTGGAGCGTATTCGCTCCACAGGAGAGAACCCGCATGCCTGAATGGCCTTGCAGGAACGCGAAGGGAGAGTTTCATGCGCATAGTCATCACGGGAGCCAGCGGTAACGCAGGTACGGCGTTGCTGAAGCGGTTGCAGGCTGCGCGCTCGGAAGAGGGCGCGGCCCTTGACCTCGTGGGGATAGCCCGGCGCGAACCCGACAAAAACGCGGCCCCTTACAACGCGGTGGAATGGCACAAGCTGGACGTTGGCGACTATAGGGACCGGGAAGCACTGGAGAAAGCTTTCGCAGGTGCCGACGCCGTGGTGCATTTGGCCTGGCAGATCCAGCCAAATCACGATCGCGAACTTCTGCGCCGGACCAACGTGGCAGGAACAGCCCACGTATTGGGCGCGGCCAGGAAGGCCGGCCTGAAGCACGTCGTCTGTGCCTCATCGGTTGGTGCCTATTCGCCCGCCCCCAAGGATCAACGGACCAAGGAAGGGTGGCCGGCCGGCGGTATCAGGCGATCCCATTACAGCGTGGACAAGGCTGCGCAAGAGCGGCTTCTGGATGGTTTTGCCAAAGAAAATCCGGATATCGTGGTGGCTCGACTACGCCCGGCACTGATCTTCAGCGCCGAAGCAGGCAGTGAAGTGGGTCGCTACTTCCTGGGGAGCGTTCTCCCGCGACTCATTCCCCGTAAGCCATGGCTGCCCATTCTCCCCATTCCCAACGAGCTGATTTTTCAGGCCGTTCACGCCGACGACGTCGGCGATGCGTACTGGCGCGTGCTGGAACGTCGCGCAGAAGGAGTGTTCAACATCGCCGCAGAGCCCGTGCTGGACCCCAACGCCCTCGCCTGGATCCTCAACGCCCGGCGGCAGTTGCCGTTACCGCTCCCGGTGCTGCGCGCCGTCGTCGAGGTCAGTTGGCGCTTGCGCTTGCAGGTAACCGACGGCGGCTGGGTGGACATGGCGGCCGGCGCACCCATTATGGACACAAGCCGCGCCCACAGCCTCCTGGGCTGGATGCCGCATCGCTCATCGCTGGAGGCGCTGACCGAAGTGCTGGATGGCCTCACTGCCGGCAAGGGGCGGAAAGCCTCGCCACCGTTGACGCCACGCTAGTTTTTGGTGTGTATGGACCTAAGCCGCAGGGGATACCACCGTGATGATGCGGCGCAAACTCATGGCCACTGACGCCGCAGCGTTCACTGACGCCTGGCCAGCTGCAGCTTCTGTGACCGCATCCCCGAGTTCCGAGATGCTGTCCTTCGCCTCCGCTAAATGGCTTTTCAATTCCTCGTCATCCTCGCCCCGCCACTGATCAATCACCCGGGACACGGCCTCCAGCGCCTCGGACAGGTTGGCCAGGACGCTGTCCGGGATGACTGTCCCCGCATCCTCTTCCCAGATCACGCTGGCCAGGACATCCGTGATGTCCTGGACGTGGAAGGTCAGCCGTTCCACTATCCGCAATCCAGCCAGATCGCTCGGTAGGCGGCCAGCACGACGCCGGCTCCTGGGGTTCGCTTTTGCGCTCAGTTCCGCTTCATGAACGGCAGTCCGCACGGCAGCGGCGGTTGCTGACAGCTCGCCGCTGCGGCTGGCCCAGGCTTCATGGTTGGGCGGCCAGGACTCCTCCATCGCGCGTGCCATGTCCTTCAACTGTTGGGACAAAGCGCGTTGGTGACCGGCCAGGGCGGGGTCGATTCCTTCGAGGTGCAACGGCGGAAACACCAGCCAGTTCACAGCGAAGCCAACGGCAACGCCCATGGCCATCTGCAGGACGTAGGCAAACGAGAAGCCCTCCGCGTTGGAATCCCCAAGGACAAGGACGAACAAGGCCGCCATGGGGACCCATTCGGAGGCGGTGCCCAGCCGGGGGAGGCCGCCGATGATCACGCCCAACCCCACCACCAGGGCGACGGCCAACGCCGTCGGCGCTGCCACGGTGGTCACGGCGAAAGCCATGCCAATCCCCAACGCAAGGCCCATGAGGCTCTGCAAGCCGTGCCTTGCGGAGTCCGCCACCGTGGGATGCATGCTGACGAGCGCGCCGAGTGGTGCGTAGTAAGGGTAGGACGCGGCAGGGCCCGGCATGAAGGGCGCGAGATACCAGGCCAATCCCGCTGCCGCGGCAGTTTTGGCTGCAAACAGGAGTCGGTGACGGGTGACAGTTTTTCGAAGCGCGGAAATCAGCCGCCGCCTGGAGGGCTTGTGGCTCATTGGTCCAACGTAGACGGGTCTTGCTGCGCGTGTCGAGCTGGGATTTCGTTTCAGAATCTGGCGATTGAATCCCCGGCAAGCGGGTACACACCCATTGATAGTAACGATACTTACTATCCCGGCTGCTGTCCGCAGCCTGCCAACTGTGGAAAGAGAGCGACAATGACTGAGAGCCAATCGCCGCAGGACGGAAGCTTCGCGGCGCCACGGACTGGGGTCCCCGCCGGGACCGAGCCTTACTCGGGAAGTTACCTGGACTCACCGGTCGAAACCGATACCACCGGCATGGAAACAGATGCCGGCGCGGGAACCACCGGATACGGAAGTACCACTGGAGGATCCGGAACCACGTCCGGCACAGGAACCGTCGAATCGGCCAAGCAGGAAGCCGCCGAAGTCGCCGGCACAGCGCGCGATGCTGCTGGCGGTGTGGTCGAAACAGCCAAGTCCGAAGCCGGAAACGTGGCCCAAGAGGTCAAGATGAACGCCCGGCAATTGCTGACGCAAACCAAGGGCGAGCTGACCGAACAGGCCGCCACCCAACAACAGAGGATTGCGGAGGGTTTGCGGTCCATTTCCGACGAACTACACACCATGGCCAATTCGACCCAGGACGGCGGAGTCGCCACGGACCTGGTGCAGCAAGCGGCCCAGCGCTCCTCCTCGGTTGCCCACTGGTTGGAGAACCGGGATCCCGGTTCACTTCTGGACGAGGTAAAGAGCTTTGCCCGGCGTAAGCCCGGCACGTTCTTGCTGTTGGCTGCCGGTGCTGGCGTCCTCGCCGGACGTTTGGGCCGGGGAATGGCGGACAATTCGCCCATGACGGGAACGGCCACCTCGGATACCACCCCGCGTGCCCAGTACTACCCGACCCAAGGTGGCGCTGTGTCGCCTCCGGTCGTTGATCTGCCCGGGCCCCAGACGACCACCGCTGGATACGGAACGACGGGTGCTGGAACTGGTGCTGGATACGGAACCGGTGCCGGAACAGACGTCGGATATGGCGCGGGTGCTGGAACTGACGCCGGATACGGCGCGGGTGCTGGAACTGACGCCGGATACGGCGCGGGCACCACGGGTGGCCTTGAAGGATCAACCATGCCCTACCCGGAAACCGACGCCGGTGGAGTTAAGGCGCAAGGAGATCCACTTGTGGGTCCCGACGATCCCAGCGATCCCGATGATCCCGTATATGGAGGTCCCCGATGAGTAGTCCTGCCGACCTTCCTCCCACCGAAGCCCATATGAAAGCCGAATCCGTACCTCTCGGCGAACTGCTGAGTGACCTGACGCGCGACGTCTCCACCTTGATGCGGCAGGAAGTTGAGCTGGCCAAGGTAGAGCTCAAGGAATCGGCCACCAAGGCCGGAAAGGGCGCCGGGATGATGGCCGGAGCCGCTTGGGCCGGGCATCTGACCATGCTGTTCCTTTCCCTGGCGCTTTGGTGGGCCTTGGGTCAGCTCATCGGCCTGGGATGGTCCGCAGTTGTTGTGGCGGTCATTTGGGGCATAGTCGCAGCAGTGCTGGCCTCGATGGGTCGCAAGGAGTTGAACACCATCAAGGGCATGCCGCGCACCACCGAGACAGTCAAGGAAATACCTCCAACCTTCAAACCGAATACTGAGGAGACACGATGACGCAGAACCCCGACGCCCTGCGCGCCGACATCGAACAAACTCGCAGGCGGCTCAGTACCAACGTTGACGCCGTTGCCGACAAGGTCACGCCCTCGCACATCGTCAACCGGAGGGTAGACAGGATCAAGACGGCCGTGTTTGGCGCCCGCGACGATGTTCAGGACAGGGCGGGCCATGTTGCCCACCAGGCCCAGGACACTGTTTCCGGTGTGGTCTCTGACATTGGTGATGCACCACAGGTGATCACACGAAAGGCCCAAGGTAACCCCATTGCTGCCGGCTTGATCGCCTTCGGCGCCGGTTTGCTGGTTTCGGCTCTCATTCCGCCGTCCGACAAGGAGCGCGAGGCTGCGCAGGCAGTGAAGGAAGCAGCCCAGCCCCTGACCGAGGAACTGGGCCACGCAGCCCAGGAGATGGCCGAGCACCTCAAGGAGCCGGCACAGGACGCAGTCCAGAACGTCAAAGACAGCGCCACTGAAGCAGCTGCCAACGTTAAGGACGAAGGCCAGGCCGCTGCTGCAGATGTTCAGGACCGCGCCGCCATGGCCAAGGAGAACCTCGGCAACCAGTAATCGCGTTACTCACCCAACTGAGTCGCAGTTGAGGCCGTTTTGAGTGGTCAGAACGGCCTTAACTGCGACTCACTTGGGTTCGCGGCCGCGGTTGGGTGCGAGCGGCGGGGGTTGGGGGCTCGTTAACGCACTTCGAGGATCATTTGCAGCAGGCGGGCTGCGGCGGGTCGGGCAGCATGTTCTTCCACCCACTGCGCGCGGGCAAGTGCTTTGCTGACGGCCTGCGTCGTGATGCCGAGTTCCTGGGCAACAGCCTTTTGTTGGCCGCGGACTCCAGGAGTGAGAAGGTCCAGGACCCGCCACTCGGCCGCGCTTCGGTGCTGCACGATGTGTCCGAGGAGCCGTAGCACTGCTTCGGCTTCTGCTGCCAAAGCCGTGAAGGGACCATCCACGGCAACGGGGACCCGTTCCTTCCCGTTGCGGAGGCGGTCGACAGCCCGCCGGGCATAGACAAGGCCGTGCCCGGAAGCGTCTTTGACAAGGTTGGGAAGGGGCTCGTTGATGGGCCCAACGCCGATTCCCACGTACCACTGACCGGTGCGGAGGGCGATCAGTGCTGTGTCAACAGCTTGGTGGCCGGACTCGACGATGCCCTGCACCTCATCCTCAACCGAACGGTCGAAGTCGAGCCGTGCCGGAATATGCCGCAGGTCCTTGAGGAGCTCGGGCACGAGGTCGCCATCCCGGCGGCTGTCGCGTTGGTTGATGGTCAGAGTGAACATAGTGGATCACATGCTACCGGCTGGTAGCCGCTCTGCAAGGGCTTATTTTTCTTATTTCTTTAGCTGCTGCGCGGCGACCACTTTGGGGTCCGGGACCGGCTGCCGGCCCTGTGCCACGCCGGATCGTCGGTCAAGAGCGGCGAACTTGGGATCCCACGTATCGTCCGAGCTCCCGCTGAACGCCGCAAGAATCAGCATCACCACGAAGAATGGGAAGAAGGACCAGCAGATGGCACGCCAACCGCCCAACCAGGCACCCGCCGTCGTGCCGTCCTTGATCCGTACCGAGCGCATGCCCGCGGCAGCATCTCCCACACTGCCCGCTGTACCCCAGATCATGCCGTAAACGAACAAGCCAACGAACCAGAGAACAATGTAGAGCGTCAGCCAGAAGCCGTCATTGAAGGCCAGGAGCGAGCCACTGTTCATCATGGCATTGCGTGCAACGGCCACGATCGTGGCCAGGACGCCGTACCCGGCAAGAAACACGATTGCGTCAAGAACGCGGCCCCAGAAGTGGGCTCCTCCGGACGCTTTTACGAAGTAGGCTCCAGTCTCGGGATGGCGGCGTACAGGGCGGCCGTTGACGGCATCAACCAAGCCAGTAGCGGTTTGGGACTTCGAATTGCTCATGGGTCAGGCCAGCCCAGCCAACCCGCCGAGGACGCGGGCAAGGGTGGATGCGGACGTCTCCTTCAACTCAAGGGAGACAGATTCGCCTTCTACGCTGGGAGTTACGCGGGGAGTAAGGACGTGCACGCTGGTGGGACCGGTGTACACGGTGATAGTCGGAAACTCGTTCGTGTCAGTGTTGAAGACCACCACGTTGCTGGCCGCCTGGGTATCGGCAAGGGCCGTTGCAGCATATTCTTCGAACGCAGCCTCCGTATAAACAGTGGGATCGGTGTCGCGGTGGGCGGCCGTGTTCGGGTCAACAAATTCAGTAAGGCGCGGAGCCAACTGATCACGGGTGACAACAGTGAAGCCGTGCAGCCCGCCTTCGTCCACTTCCTCCAGCAGCACGCCGTCGTCGTGGATGTAGCCGTAGAGCCAGCGCTTGCCGGTGGAAACGGTCCGTTCAACGGAGACCACGCTGCTGCCACTGCGGCGCAGCGTCAGGGCACCGGTGATTTCCTCAATTGCATGCAGGCGGGTGGGCTCGGTCTCGCCTTCAAAGACCACGGGGTAGACGAGTTCCTTGGCGAGCAGTCCGCGCAAGGCCACCGCGCACATCAGCTCCTTGCTGGCATCCTGTGCCGTGAGCCACGGAAGGGCCACGATTTGCTCGTGCTGGACGCCGTCCAAGGCAACAACCTCTTCATCGGTCAAGGTCGTCAGGGCCTTGCCTGTGGCGCTGGCCGACGCCAGAACCTTCGCTGCAGCCTGTACATCCCGCTCGGTCCAATTCATGGTGCTCGTGGTCATCCGAATATCCCTCCGACAAAGTTTCCGACTGACTTGGCGGCATTACCGACCCCGTCTGCCACCTTACTGCCTACATCCTTGGCGAAATTTCCTACTTCCCGGGCGCCGTCGGCGATGTAACTGCCGGGGTTCCGGGCGAAGTTGCTGATGGAATCCCAGTTGTCCGCCACCAGGTTGCCCAAGGCCCAGGCGCCGGCGACGATGCCCGCACCGATCACGATCGGGGCGCCAATGGGCCCCAGCAAGGCTGCACCACCAGCGGTCATCAGCATGATGCTGCCCACCCCGCCTACTACGGACAGGCCGCCGGCTACCCGGTCTCCAGTACCGCGCCAGCCGTCGTGCTCGGGACTGATCATGTCGCTGATGCCGCCAACGATGTTTAGCGGCGCTGCCAAGGCTCCGGCGATTCGGAGGCCCTTGGAGAACTTGGTGGCGTCCTGGAAAGCCTGGCTGTAAGGAATGTTCGCTTTGAGGTCGGTGATGACGTCAGTGACCTTCTCGCCGCTGCGCAGGGCGCTCAGGGCATCCCGCAGGACTGTACCGCCAGCCCGCCAATTGGTGAGTACCTCGCGGGTCTTGACCCATTCGGCATGGCCGAGCTTGCCGTATTTGTAAGCAGTCCAGAGCTGCGCGCCGAGTTCCTTGACACCCGTTGCCGTGTCGTAGACATCTGCAAGGACGCCCACAGATGTACCCGAGCCGTCATTGTAGCTGGCAAATTCCTGCTGGTTGGCGTTCTTCTTGAGTTGGCTCGCGTTGTCCCTGAGCATGTTGGCGGCCTTCACCAGGCTTTGCCTGTGCTGGCTGTTCCAATCGCTCTTGAAGACTGTGGCGTCGCGCCCCTGCCACGCCGTTGCGGAGTTGATGGCGTTGGACAGCTGCGCGCTCTGCAGATTGATGGCATCGGCAGCTTTGCCCATGACGCCGGCCAGACTGCGAAGCTGCGCAATGTCCGCGCCGTAGAACCCAGCCATGTGGAACCCCCTGTTACATGCGTCGTAAAGTCTTGTCCCAGCCTAGGGGGACTCCGAAGCTGCCGCGATGGGGAGAGATACCCATGTGGACAACGCGGGGTCAGTTATGGCCCATGTGGGGGTCCACAAAGGGCCAGAAGTGACCCCGCGTTGCTTAAAGCACGACGGCGGGTGGTGCTGTTCACAGGGAACAGCGCCACCCGCCGTCGTAAGTGTTGCTAGTGGCCTTCGGCCGAGAAGCGCTTGATGGAAGCTTCCAGCTCGGCTTCGGCAGCGGCGCGATCGCCCCAGCCCTCAGCCTTGACCCACTTGCCGGGCTCCAGGTCCTTGTAACGGGTAAAGAAGTGCTCGATTTCCTTGATGAGGAATTCGCTGACGTCGCTGACTTCCTGGATGTGGTCGAAGCGTGCATCCACCGGAACGCAGAGGACCTTGGCGTCTCCGCCGCCGTCGTCGGTCATGTTGAAAACGCCGATGGGGCGGGACTCAACAATGACGCCCGGGTGGAGGTCGAAGTCCTGCAGGAGCACCAGTGCGTCCAGCGGGTCGCCGTCTTCGCCCAGGGTGTTCTCGAAGAAACCGTAGTGCGTGGGGTACTGCATGGAGGTGAAGAGGACGCGGTCCAGGCGGACGCGGCCGGTTTCGTGGTCAACTTCGTACTTGACGCGCGATCCCTTGGGGATCTCGATGGTCACGTCGTGCTTCATGGCGTGCTCCTTGACGGGTGGGGGTGGGGCGCGGCATGCAAAAGTGCAGCCAGCGCCGCCGACTACTATTGAGGATATAGCGAGAGGCCCGGGTTTCTTGAACCGGCGGGGACATTTTCAGGACTGACAGGACCAAGCAACTGCATGAAGGGCGTTAAAAACGGGGGTGCCCGGAAGTGGGTGTCCACGGCGTGGGGGCGCTTGAAATGGCCGATGCTGTTGACGTTGGTTCTGCTGTGCCTCGGGGCGATCGTGGTGGTCGGCATGCTGCCAGGACTCCTCAGCGCACCCAAGCCCTCCCCTTCCGCGCCGCCATGGCAGCAGGAACCTGACCGCCTGTCCGAGGCCAACGGCGTGCTTCCCCTGGACGCAGATGCGCCCGTGCCAGTACCGGCTGAGCTCTCGCGACTTGTGAATGACGCCCTGAAACCTTCCGGTGCCGGTAGCATTACGGGCATTGTCATGGACGCCTCCACAGGCACGGTCCTGTTCGACCGCGATGCCAACGCCAACCGTATCCCGGCGTCGAACATGAAGCTGTTGACCGCCGTCGCCGCTTTGAAGGCGCTCCGTCCCGAATCCCGCTTTACCACCCGCGTGCTGTCCGGTTCTGATGCGTCAACAGTGGTGCTGACCGGGGGAGGGGACGTGCTGCTCGGCGGAGGTGCCTCGGATCCAGCTGCCGTGATGGGCCGGGCCGGGCTTGCAACCCTGGCCGCCGATACCGCCGCTTCTCTGGCTACGGCGGGGGTCAAGGGGCCGGTGACCGTGCAGGTGGATGATTCGCTGTTCAGCGGAGCGCCCCTCAATCCTGCGTGGAGCTTGGACGACGTCGCGGCTGGCGAGACCGCCCCTTTGTTTTCCCTTGCCCTGAATTCCGGGCGCTACTCATCCGCGGTTACCACTGGGCTGCGTCCACAGGATTCGGCCGTCACCACCGCCCAGGCTTTCGCCGAACAGTTGGTGGCTGCCGGCGTCCAGGTGAGTCCCGGCGTCGAGCGTGGCAGGGGCGTCCCCGCCAAGGTGCTGGCCGCCGCCGAGTCCGCCACTGTGAGCGAGCAAGTGGACCTCATGCTGGAGACCTCGGACAACTTCCTGGCGGAGGCGCTCGGACGGATGACCGCCATTGCATCAGGTCAGGAAGCGACGTACGACGGCGCCACTTCAGCCGTGCGGCAGCGGCTGGGGGAGTTGGGAATCGCCACAGGTTCAATGCAGTTGGCGGACGTTTCGGGACTGGCCCTGGAGAACCAGGTCACTGCGCGCCAGTTTGCCGAGGTAGTGCGCGCCATCACCAGCGGACCGGACCTGAGCCTGAGGACGGCCTTGGACGGATTCCCGGTGGCGGGCCTTACGGGCACCTTGGACGACAGGTATGTGGACCCGAGTACAGCCCAGGGCGCAGGCCTTGTCCGCGCCAAAACCGGCACGCTCAACACCGTCATTGCGCTGAGCGGGTACGTAGTGGACGCTGATGGACGCCTGCTGGTGTTCTCGTTCATCGGCAATGGCTTGGAACCGGGTGCGGCTGGAAACAAGGAGGCGATGGACCGCTCTGCGTCGGTGCTTGCCTCATGTGGGTGCCGCCAGCCCGGTTAGGGAACAGCAAACCCCGTCGCTCCGCGCGGAGCGAACTTAAGGGTCGGTTGTCAGAGTCATGTGGTGTGATGGACCGTATGGTGTCATCTGCCCGAGATTCGTCAGCAGGGGCCCCGTCCCTGATCAATTGGGACCTGGCCGCCTCCACGGCTGCCCGGCTTACCCCTCCCGGTCCCGCGCTGAGCGCCGGGGAGATCGGCAAGGCGGTGGATAACCTGCGCTTCAACGCCGATATCTCCGTCCCGCATGTCCATGACATCACCGGCCTTGAAGCGGCGCGGGACCTGCGGGATTCGCACGTCCTCGTCGTGGACCGAGCCTCCTGGTCCAAGGCCAACACCCAGAGCTTCTCCGTCATGCTCCAGCCTGTTCTGGAGAAAATGCTGGAGTCCCGCAGCAGCCTGTCCCTGTCACCTGCTGCCGCTGCCGCCAGTGGGGCCATCACGGGCAGCCAGCTCGGCGCCATCCTTGCTTTCCTGTCCAGTAAAGTCCTGGGCCAATACGATCCCTTCGCGGCCTTGGCCCCGGACGCCAACGTTCCTGCGGGCGGCCGGCTGCTCCTTGTTGCACCCAACATCATCTCTGTTGAACGCGAACTCAACGTTCACCCGGACGACTTCAGGCTCTGGGTATGCCTCCACGAGCAAACCCACCGCGTTCAGTTCGCCGCAGCGCCGTGGCTGCGGGACCACATGCTCGCCGAAATCGAAAAGCTCAGCGGTCATCTCCTGGGCAACATGGATTCCCTGGTTGAACGGGCAGCCGCCGTAGCCAAGTCCCTGAAGGACCGCGCTGCATCAGGGAACGTGCCAAGCCGGGGCGCCATTCTGGACCTGCTGCAGGATCCTGAGGAGAAGGCTTCCCTATCCCACATCACTGCCGTCATGAGCCTCCTCGAAGGTCACGCCAATGTGGTGATGGATGCGGTCGATTCCAGCATCGTCCCGTCCGTGAAGACGATTCGCCAGCGGTTCAATGATCGCGGCAAGGACCGCGGCATGATCGAGAAGTTCATCCGCAATCTCCTCGGTCTCGACGCCAAAATGCGCCAATACACAGACGGCGCAAAGTTCGTGCGCGAGGTTGTCGAGGTGGGTGGCATGGAAGGCTTCAACCGGGTATGGAACTCGGCCGAAAACCTCCCCACCGAGGAAGAGATCCACAATTCCAGGATGTGGCTCGAGCGGATGGGGCTTTGAGCGCACCCGTATTTGATGGCCCCTCAAACAGTGACTCGGACAACACGTCCAAAAGCAGAGTGACAGGCAAGGGCCGACGCCGGCCCGGCCGTTTAGCGCCCGTCGTCGGCAAGGCACGCAAGCAGTTGCAGAACGCCTTGGCCGCTGCGGGTTACCCGGAACGTGTTCTCGTAGCCTGCAGCGGAGGACCGGATTCGCTTGCGCTCGCAGCAGTAGCTGGATACTTCGCCCGGCGCGGACACGTGGATGGACATCCCCTGTCCGTGGCCGGCGTGGTTGTTGACCACCAACTTCAGGCTGGCTCGGCAGAGGTAGCTTCCCGGACCGCAGCTGTCTTGCGGGAACTGGGCCTCTCACCTGTGGAAGTGCATACGGTGGAGGTTGCCGCGACTGGATTCGGGCCCGAAGCTGCCGCCCGCGATGCCCGGCACGCAGCACTCGATGCCGCTGCAGCTGACCTTGGTTGCGATCGAATCCTGCTCGGGCACACCTTGGACGATCAAGCCGAACAGGTGCTCCTGGGCCTGGCCCGTGGCTCGGGTACGCGCTCTTTGGCCGGCATGAGGCCGGCCCGGGGACGCCTGCTAAGGCCCTTCCTGGGCCTAAGGCGGGAAGAGACCCTGGAAATCTGCGAGGTCGAGGAACTGCAGCCGTGGCATGATCCGAGCAACAGTGACTCTGCTTTCGCGCGCTCGCGAACCCGCGTCGAGGTAATGCCCGTCCTCGAAGAAAAGCTGGGTCCAGGCGTTGCCGAATCTTTGGCACGGACAGCCGCAATCCTGCAGCAGGACGCCGATTTCCTGGAGGATCTCGCAAACGAGACGTATCTCTCGCTGGTGCAGCGAACCGACGACGGCGCGTGGTTGCCGGAGGACGCCGTCCGCGGACTTCCCGCGGCGCTGAGGTTCCGCGTCATCGCGAAGGCGGCTGCCGACGTCGGGGGCCAACAACCCGGGTACGGACGGCTCCAAGCCGCGGAAGCACTGCTTCGCCGCCAGGGTTCGGCCGGCCCTGTGGAACTTCCGGGCCACGTCAGTGTCTACCGCTTGTCCCTCAGCGATTTGGAGCAGGAACGGGCTGTCTCCGGCGGTCCCGGGTCCGCTGCTCCGGCCACCGGCGGTCCCCGCGAGGCCGCACGCTGTGGGAAGCTAGTATTCCGGCATCAGAAATCGCCCCAACAGTAGCCGCACCCGAGCATCAAAACAGGAGCCATTGGTGGATTCAAACGACGTCCAGGCAGATCTCAAGCACGTTCTTTACACCAAAGAGCAAATCCAAACGCGCATCGCTGAACTGGCGGCGCAGATCGACAAGGACTACGAAGGCCGCGAACTGCTGATCGTCGGTGTCCTCAAGGGTGCCGTGATGGTCATGGCGGACCTGGCGCGTGCCCTGCACAGCCACGTCAGCATGGACTGGATGGCAGTTTCTTCCTACGGTTCCGGCACCCAATCCTCCGGTGTTGTACGGATCCTCAAGGACCTCGATACCGACCTCATGGGCAAGGACGTGCTGATCGTCGAGGACATCATCGACTCCGGCCTGACACTGTCATGGCTCAAGTCCAACCTCGAATCCCGAGGTACGGCCAGCGTTGAGATCTGCACCGCTTTCCGTAAGCCGACCGCCGCCAAGGTGGAGATCGACGTCAAATACGTCGGCTACGACATCCCCAACGAGTTCGTTGTGGGCTATGGCCTGGATTACGCCGAGAAGTACCGCAACCTGGACTTCGTGGGCACGCTGGCTCCGCACGTTTACGAGTAACACACGCCCTTTCACGGGATCACAGGGACGTGGGGACCGGTTGACGAACAAAAGCATTGGCATCAAGGACGTAGCTGTTGCCGCCGGCGTGTCTGTCACCACTGTTTCCCACGTCCTGAATGACGTCGCCTACGCCCGCATCAGCCTGGAAACACGGGAGAAGGTCAAAGCCACGGCGGAACGCCTGGGCTATGGCCCAAACCGGCTGGCCCAGGCCCTGCGAACGCAACGGACCGGGATGCTGGGACTCGTCAGCGAGGAAATCGCCACCACACCACACGCAGGGCGAATCATCCTGGGTGCGGATGAGGCCGCCAGGGCGCGGGGCTACAACCTGATGATCATCAACACCTCAGGTGCGGCAAGTGACGAGTCCCGGCAGGCCGACGTCGAGGCCCTCCTGGAGAGGCGCGTGGATGGCATTCTGTACGCCACCATGTACCACCGCGAGGTCACCTTGCCGGAAAACCTGAGTTCAGTTCCCGCAGTGCTTGTGGACTCCGAGAGCGTGGCAGGGAGCGTCGCTTCGGTAGTGCCCGACGAAGAGGGCGGGGCGAGAGTAGCCGTTCAGAGCCTCCTGGATGCCGGCCACCGCCGGATCGGTTTCCTGAACAACACCGACGACGTCCCGGCTACACGGGACCGCTTGCGTGGTTTCCGGAACGCCTTGAACGAAGCAGGGCTCGACGGCGCCGCCGCACCTGTGGAGTCAGAACTCTCGGAGGTGATGGGCGGCTATGTTGCCGCCTTGCGGATGTTCAAGCGAAAGGACCGGCCCACGGGCCTGTTCTGCTACAACGACCGTATGGCCATGGGCGCCTACCGGGCAGCGGCCGAGGTAGGAATCAGCATTCCCAACGAACTGTCCGTGGTGGGTTTCGATGACCAGGAGCTCATCGCCGCCAACCTCTATCCTGGCCTGACAACAGTGGCGCTGCCCCACTACGAGATGGGCGCCTGGGCTACTGAACGCCTGATCGATGCCATCGAGGGCAAAGCGGACCTCGCCGTCCTGTCAGCTAAACCGACGATTCTGGAGTGTCCCCTGGTGGCCCGCGAATCCATCACGAATCCCCATCCAGGGCTGTCCTAGAGCGACGCAGGCGAGTATCCTGTGTACGCCCAGAGGGAACTTTTGAGCATTCCAGTGCGTGAATAACTGGGAACGGTGTATAGCTAGAAACTGAAGCAGCACCATTCGCGCGCAGAAGTTGCGCCTCGCAGCACTACCAGGAGGGACGGGGCAAAACCCCGATCAGATGAAAGCTAAGAGTTTCTTCAAGGGCCCGGGCATCTGGATTGTTGTCGTCGTCGGCTTGCTCCTGGTGGCATTCGCAACGCTGGCTCCGGGCGGTTCCACACGTATTGACACCAAGGACGGCCTCGAGCTCCTCGCGCAAAGCGGCAAGGTGGAGCAGGCCAAGATTTTCGACGCCGAGAACCGCGTTGACTTGGTACTGAAAGACAACCTGAATATTGATGGCCAGGACAAGGGCAAGAACGTCCAGTTCTTCTACGTCACGGACCGTGGCCCGGACGTCGTCAAGGCTGTCACCAGCGCCAACCCGGACAAGGGCTTCACCGACCAGCCGGTCGAGAACAACTGGTTCTCCGGTCTGTTCTCCCTGCTCATCCCCGTGCTGTTGCTCGGTGTGCTGTTCTGGTTCCTGCTTTCCCGCATGCAGGGCGGCGGCTCCAAGGTGATGCAGTTCGGCAAGTCCAAGGCCAAGCTGGTCAACAAGGACATGCCGCAGGTGACCTTCTCTGACGTTGCCGGTGCTGACGAAGCCGTCGAAGAGCTCCAGGAAATCAAGGAATTCCTCCAGGAGCCGGCAAAGTTCCAGGCCGTTGGCGCCAAGATCCCCAAGGGTGTGCTGCTGTACGGCCCTCCAGGCACTGGTAAGACGCTGCTGGCCCGCGCAGTTGCGGGGGAGGCAGGCGTTCCCTTCTTCTCCATCTCCGGCTCGGACTTCGTTGAAATGTTCGTCGGCGTTGGTGCTTCCCGTGTTCGCGACCTTTTCGAACAGGCCAAAGCAAGCTCCCCTGCCATCATCTTCGTTGATGAAATCGACGCCGTTGGTCGTCACCGTGGTGCCGGTATCGGCGGCGGCAACGACGAGCGCGAGCAGACCTTGAACCAACTCCTCGTTGAGATGGACGGCTTCGACGTCAAGACCAACGTCATCCTCATCGCGGCTACCAACCGTCCGGACGTGCTGGACCCCGCGCTGCTGCGCCCGGGCCGTTTTGACCGCCAGATCACCGTGGAAGCCCCGGATATGATCGGCCGCGAACAGATCCTCAACGTCCACGCCAAAGGCAAGCCGATGGCCCCGGGCATCGACCTCAGGGGTGTTGCCAAGAAGACTCCCGGCTACACGGGTGCGGACCTGGCCAACGTCCTGAACGAAGCTGCGCTGCTGACTGCGCGTTCAAACGCCAACCTGATTGATGACCGTGCCCTGGACGAGGCAATCGACCGCGTCATGGCAGGCCCGCAGAAGCGCAGCCGCGTCATGAAGGAACTCGAGCGCAAGATCACCGCGTACCACGAAGGTGGTCACGCACTGGTTGCTGCCGCGCTGCGCAACTCCGCTCCGGTCACCAAGATCACCATCCTTCCCCGTGGCCGTGCCCTTGGGTACACCATGGTGATTCCTGAGGACGACAAGTACTCGGTTACCCGTAACGAGTTGCTGGACCAGATGGCGTACGCCATGGGTGGTCGCGTTGCCGAGGAAATCGTGTTCCATGACCCGTCCACCGGCGCGTCCAACGACATCGAAAAGGCCACGTCAACGGCCCGGAAGATGGTCACCCAATACGGGATGAGCGAACGCGTTGGTGCTGTGAAGCTGGGCCAGGGTGGCGGCGAGCCGTTCCTTGGCCGGGACGCCGCGCAGGAGCGCAACTTCTCGGACCAGATCGCCTACGTTGTGGACGAGGAAGTGCGTCGCCTGATCGACCAGGCGCACGACGAGGCATACGCCATCCTCACAGAAAACCGCGAAGTCCTCGATCGGCTGGCACTGGAACTCCTTGAGCGCGAAACCCTCAACCAGGCCGAGATCGCCGAGATCTTCCACGACATCCGCAAGCGCGATTTCCGTGAGATCTGGCTGTCCAAAGAGTCCCGCCCTGTTCAGTCGATTCCGCCCGTAGAGTCGCGCGCAGAGAAGGCTGAGCGCGAGGCCCAGGAAGAGGCCAAGAAGGCTCGCCTGGATGAACCGCTTGATGCCGTAGCCCCGCATGCCCAGGGCGTCAGCAGCCAGGAGTCATTCCAGTCACCGGGACCCGACGGCGGCAACGACTCCCCGCTTCACGGCTAAGCTTTCTGCTGTGACTCATTTCGACGACGACGACCTCGCCGCCGACCACGGCTCAGCCGCGGACGGCAAGCGGGGCCACAAAGTAGACCGCCCGCGCATTGAAGCGGCAGTACGTGAAATCCTGCTGGCGATTGGTGAAGACCCTGATCGCGGGGGCCTGCATGACACGCCCAAGCGTGTTGCCAAGGCCTATGCGGAGGTCTTCGCGGGCCTCCACCAGCACCCGGCAGATGTCCTCTCCACCACGTTTGACCTTGACCATGAAGAGCTTGTCCTTGTGAAGGACATTCCCTTCTACTCCACGTGTGAACACCACCTGGTGCCGTTCCACGGGGTGGCTCATGTCGGTTATATTCCGTCACATGAGGGCAAGGTGACGGGCCTGAGCAAGCTGGCCCGTTTGGTGGACATTTATGCGCGCCGGCCCCAGGTGCAGGAGCGGCTCACCACCCAGATCGTTGAGGCACTGGTCAAGCACCTCAACCCGCGTGGGGCGATAGTCGTCATCGAATGCGAACACATGTGCATGTCCATGCGCGGCATCCGCAAGCCCGGCGCCAAGACTGTCACCAGTGCGGTGCGCGGTCAGCTCCATGACCCGGCCACCCGCGCCGAGGCCATGAGCCTCATACTCGGAAGGTAAGCAATATATGGATTCCCTCGCTGCAGCACCCGGAACCGGCCCGGCCACAAGCCCACTGCCGATTCTCCGCAAGCCGCGGCCCGCGGCCAGGTTTGAGGACCTGCCAACGGACCGCACGCTCGTTATGGGAATTCTCAACGTCACACCGGATTCCTTTAGCGACGGCGGCACCCACCGCACGCCGGACACCGCCATCGCGCTCGGGCTGCGTATGTTCTACGCCGGCGCGGACATCATCGACGTCGGTGGCGAGTCCACGCGCTCCGGCGCCGAACCCGTTTCTCCTGAAGAAGAACAACGCCGGGTCCTCCCGGTGATCCAGGCGCTGGTGAAGGCTGGCGCACTCGTCAGTATCGACACGATGCACACGTCAACTGCGGCCGCTGCCGTGGAAGCCGGCGCGGCGATCATCAACGACGTCTCCGGCCTGACCATCGAGCCGGACATGCCCGAGCTCGTCGCACGCACCAAGGTCCCGTACATCCTCACGCATCGTCGTGGCGATGCCCGCACTATGGACAGCCTCACGGAGTACAACAACGTGACGGAAGACGTTGTGGCTGAGCTCAGCGGTGTCCGCGACAAACTTTACGCGGCAGGCGTCGCTCCGGAGCAGATCATCGTTGACCCCGGGATTGGCTTCTCCAAGAACGAGAACCAGAACTGGGAAATCCTTAAGAACCTGGACAAGCTGTTCTCACTCGGCCACAAGGTCATGGTGGCTGCATCACGCAAGCGGTTCCTCGGCTCGCTCCTCACTGTTGCCGGCAAGTCTGCCGCACCGCTGGAACGCGACGCCGCCACCGCAGCTATCACTGCTTTGAGCGCTGCGAAGGGTGCTTGGGCTGTTCGCGTCCACGACGTCGGTCCGAGCCTTGACGCCGTCAAGGTTGCTGCTCGAATCGCCCGCTGACCGGAGGACCTTGTGGACAGGATCACGCTGACCGGTGTCACCGCCGTCGGCCATCACGGAGTGTTCGATTTCGAGCGCCGGGACGGCCAGCCGTTCGTCGTGGACGCCGTCCTTCATACTGACTTCAGCAAGGCTGCGGAGACGGATGACCTCCAGTACACCGCGCACTACGGCGAGGTGGCTGAGCTCATCACCTCGCATATTGAGGGCGAGCCGCTGAACCTGATTGAGGGGTTGGCAGTGAGGATCGCCGATGGCATCCTCGCCAATTACAACGTGGCCGCAGTGGATGTCACCGTCCATAAGCCGAAAGCGCCCATTGAGGTTCCGTTTGGCGATGTCACTGTGAGTGTCCACAGGGAGCGATCATGAACTCCGGATACACCAAAGCGATCCTGGCCCTCGGCAGCAACCTCGGCGAGCGGAACGACACCCTCTCCACCGCCGTCGCCGATCTCGTGGACCCGCCGGACATAAGGCTCCTTGGAGTGTCTCCGGTGGTCCAGACAAAAGCAGTCGGCGGCCCGGAAGGGCAACCCGATTTCCTGAACATGGTCATGGCAGTTGAGACAACGCTCAGTCCACTTGAGTTGTTGCGGCACTGCCACGACGTCGAGCAGAAGCACCACCGCACCCGTGAAGTGCGTTGGGGTCCGCGAACACTGGACGTAGACATCATCGTTTTCGGTGACGTGGTCAGTGACGACCCCGTCCTGACCCTGCCTCATCCGAGGGCGGCCGAACGCGCCTTTGTCCTGTACCCATGGTCGCTGCTGGAGCCGAACGCCCAACTGAACGGGCAAAGCGTTGCAGAGTTGGCGGCCGCAGCTGAGGACATGCCCGACATCCGTCGGTTCGACGGCTACGGCGATATCGCAGGTGTTCCGGCGACGGGAGCGGTGGAGTAGAAGTGAAGCCCATGCGCCCCGCGGTCCTGGTCATCATCGCCATCATCGCTGCCGCCATCGGTTGGCTGGCCACGGCGGCAACAAACCGCTTCAGCATGCCCACTCCCGTGCTTCCGGTTTCCGCACTGGTCACCATGGGCGTCATCGCAGTACTCACCCTGATCATGGGAATCCGGGTGCTGCGGTGGCGTAACGGCAAGAAGAAGAACCTGCTCAACCCGATCCTTGCCGCCCGGACGCTGATCCTTGCCCAAGCCTGCGCATATGCCGGGACGCTCCTCCTGGGCTGGCACGCCGGCATCTCCTTTGACCTTCTCCGAATCGGGACCTTGCGCAGTGGTGAAGGCATCCTCTGGAACGCCGTCCTGATGGGCGGTGGTGGCGTGGTGATGGTGGTCGTCGGCCTGGTGGTCGAGAGATTCTGCCGGATCCCACCGGAAGACCTCGAAGGTGGCACCCCTGGACCGGAAACCCGCCGCGGGGAAGCAAAAGGCGAAGGCGAGTATGCGTACCGAGGCGATTGACCCTCCCGGCGTCCAGTGGCTGCGGGTCTCCCCGAAGTACGTCACGGTCCGCTTGGTGGAGTGGGCCATTGGAAACCTGGTGATGGTGGCGATCCTTAGCCTCCCTCTCGTGTTTGTGCAGCTGGGTTGGTGGCGCTGGCCTCCGCTGTGGCTCGCCATCACAGTACCCGCGGTGATGCTTGTCCTGGCGTTGTGGCGGCTCGTGCTGATTCCGCGCCAGGTCCGTGCAATCGGTTACGCGGAGCGCGATGACGATCTCCTCATTCGCCGTGGCATCTTTTTCCAACGCACCATGGTGGTCCCGTACGGCCGGATGCAGTACGTGGATGTGACTGTTGGTCCGGTGGAACGCGGCCTTGGTCTTTGCACCTTGAAACTTCACACGGCTTCAGCTGGAACCAGCGCTTACCTGCCTGGACTTCCTGCCGAGGAAGGCGCACGGCTGCGTGAACAGCTCTCGGCACGTGGAGAAGCCAGGCTGGCCGGGCTGTGAGCACGGGGGGTAGCGCCACCGTGGGCCTCCCGGCTAAAGCGGACGACGGCGATTGGCGGCGCGTGCATCCAGCGTCACCGTTCGTACGCGGCTGGGTGGCGCTGGCCGCCGTCGGATACTTTTTCGGTCGCGACGCCTTTGAACGCGTACTTCAGGGCCGCGACATCCTGGATCCCAACCTCAACGGACGGGTTCCCTGGCTGTTGGCCGGTGGCGGCATTGTGCTTCTCCTGACGGTGGGCGGATTCATCCTGAGCTGGTACTTCACGCGCTACCAGGTGGCCGAGGGCTATGTCCGGGTCAACACAGGATTCGTGTTCAGGCAGCAGCGGCAGGCTCGGTTGGACCGGGTCCAGGCGATCGACATCGTGCAGCCCCTTTTGGCGAGGATCTTTGGCCTCGCTGAGCTCAAGTTTGAAGTCGCCGACGCCGGCGAGTCGGCCGTGCGGCTCGCTTACCTTCCGCTGGCCCAGGCCAAACAGTTACGCGCCACTATCCTTGCCCGTGCCGCCGGAGTGGTGAGCGGCCCGGAAACTGCGCAAGAAATCCCCGAAGCGCCGGAGCACGTTGTCTTGTCCGTGCCGCCTTCCCGGCTTATTGGCTCGCTCCTGCTGAGCGAGCAGACCGTCGGGATCCTGCTCGGCGCCGCCGCATCCATAGCCATCTCCGTGTACACCGAAAACAGCGCCATCTTCCTGGCGCTGATCCCGGCCGTGCTGGGCATTGGTGCTGCTTATTGGAACTCATTCAACAAGGGCTACAACTTCACCGCGGCGATTTCCCCTGATGGGATCCGGCTACGCTACGGGCTCCTGGACACGCAAGCCCAGACCCTGCCCCCGGGCCGAATCCAGGCACTGAAGGTCAGGCAGCCGCCCATCTGGAGGATCTTCGGCTGGTACCGCATGCAAGTTAACGTGGCCGGCTACGGTGGCGCGGCAGGCAATGAGAACGCTGCGCGGACCACTTTGCTGCCAGTGGGCTTGAAGCCGGATGTCATGCGGATGCTGTCCCTCGTGCTGCCGGACCCGGGTGTTGAGGATCCGGAACGGGTGTTCACTTCCGCGCTGGAAGGGTTGGCTGGGCCTACCTCCACGGATGGTTTCGTCACTACTCCGCGCCGGGCCTGGCTCCTGGCACCACTGGGCTGGCGGCGCAATGGTTTCCTGGCCACGCGAACGGCATTGTTGATTCGATCCGGCCGATGGTGGCGCACCCTGGTTCTGGTTCCCCATCAGCGCACACAGTCCATGGCCTTGCAGCAAGGTCCGCTGGCGCGGCGTTTCGGGGTGGCTGATCTTGTCCTCCACACCACGGCGGGACCTGTTGTGCCGCGCCTCTATCAGGCTGACGTGGAGCAGGCTGTGCAGCTGTTCGACCAGCAGGCCGCCCGTGCCCGCGAGGCGAGAAGGCGGCAGACCAGCGAGCAATGGCTCGCCGAGGTAAGCGGCCAGACTCTACCACAATCAGAACCTGAATCACTACCGCAAGCACCAACCCAGGAGGACCCTCAGCATGGTTAGGCCAGGAAGACTCGGAGTCGGCATCATCGGCGCCGGAAAGGTGGGTGCCGTCCTGGGTGCCGCTTTGCGCGCGGCCGAGCACGCCGTCGTCGGGGTTTCCGCCGTTTCCGAAGCGAGCCGCGAGCGGGCAGAGACGCTGCTGCCGGGAGTCCCGATCCTTGGGATCCAGGACATTGTGGAGCGGTCGGAACTGGTGCTGCTGGCCGTTCCCGACGATGCCCTCGGCGAACTTGTTGAGGGACTCGCGAAGCTTGGTGCCTGGCAACCGGGCCAGTTGGTGGCGCATACATCCGGCCGTTTCGGCGTCGGGATCCTGCAACCGATCCGCAGCGCGGGTGCCATTCCGCTTGCCATGCATCCTGCCATGACTTTCACCGGCATGAGCCTGGACCTGACCCGCCTCATGGATTGCACCTTCGGAGTCACAGCCGACGCCGCCATGTTGCCGATTGCCCAGGCCCTGGTAGTGGAGATGGGTGCCGAGCCGGTAGCGATCGCCGAGGCAGACCGCACCCTGTACCACGCGGCCCTCGCGCACAGCTCCAACCACATGGTGACGCTTGTTGCGCAGGCATCCCAGTTGCTGCGGGAAATCGGCGTCGAATCCCCGGAGACCATGCTGGGTCCATTGCTGCGGGCCACACTCGAGAACGCTCTCGCGTCCGGGGAGTCTGCATTGACCGGTCCAGTCGCGCGCGGCGATGTAGGCACCGTTGCTGCGCACGCCCAGGCGCTGAAAGAATACGACGGCGGTGCGGGCGGGGACGTGCTTGCGGCCTACCAGGCCATGGCCCGGGCAACGGCCCGGCGTGCCGGAAACCGCGGACTGCTGCGCCCTGAACAACTGACTGACATTGGCGAGGCCTTGGGAACAGAGCCCACGGCGCCGGAAGGAATCTGAACAGCATGGCCATCAAACTCGTAACCACCGCGGCCGAACTGCGTGCTGAAAGCGCCCGGCTCCTGGCTTCCAAGGGAGGAAGTTCCCAAGGCCTGGTGCCGACCATGGGCGCGCTGCACTCCGGCCATGCAGCGCTGGCGTGGACCGCAGTGGCTGAGAACGACGTCGTGGTAGCCACCATTTTCGTGAATCCGCTCCAGTTCGGCGACGCCGTGGATCTCGACCGCTATCCCCGTACCCTTGAGGCCGATATGGCCCTCCTCGATGCCGAAGGAGTGGACCTTGTCTTCGCACCCTCCGTGGACGAGGTGTACCCGGGTGGCCAGCCGCTGGTTCGCGTCACGGCCGGCCCGCTCGGCGGGAAATGGGAAGGCGCTTCACGACCCGGGCACTTCGACGGTGCCCTGACCGTGGTGGCCAAGTTGCTGCACTACGGACTTCCCGGCGGTGCAGCTGCGGACGGTTCGACGCCGACCTACCGTGCCTACTTTGGCCAGAAGGACGCCCAGCAGCTTGCCCTCGTGAAGAGGATGGTCGTGGACCTGAACTTCCCCGTGGAGATCGTGCCGGTGCCAATCGTCCGCAGTGACGACGGGTTGGCTCTTTCAAGCCGTAACCGCTTCCTCTCGGACGAAGAACGCGACGCAGCGCTGGTGCTCTCACGGGCTCTGCGCCTCATCGAGTCCCGCGCGAACGCACATGAACCACTGGACCTGGATTCCGCCGTCGCCCTTGTTGAATCCCAGCCACTGGTGGAACTGGACTATTTCGACGTCGTGGATCCCACCACTCTTGAGCCGCTGGCCGAGAACTGCAAGGAGACTCCGTTCCGCGGCGAAGGGCTGGCAATCGTTGCCGCAAAGGTGGGTCCTGTGCGGTTGATAGACAACGTTCCGCTTAATTCCTGAGGTTGAATACCTAACGTTTGGATTTTCTGCTGACGGGAATCTCTTGGGCGTCTAGACTGTTCCTGTCTTCACCGGCATTGATCGCCGGAATCCAAGCCCAAACCTGAGGAATCCTCATGTCTACCGACGTCACGTCCGACGCCAACAGCGAGCCCGGTTCCGGCGCGTCCGCAAGTGCTGCCTCCACAGAGGAAGCGCTCACGCAGGCTCCTGTCTCAGCGAAGATGTCCCGTGAATCCGTCACGGTCATTGTCACCTTGTTGGTCGCCACGTTTGTGGTGATCCTCAACGAGACCATCATGAACGTGGCGCTCCAGCGGCTGATGACCGATCTGAAGGTGGATGCGCCCACGGTCCAGTGGCTCGCCACCGGGTTCATGCTGACCATGGCGGTCGTCATTCCGACCACCGGATTCATCCTGCAGCGATTGACCACGCGGGGCTCGTTCATGCTCGCCATGGGACTCTTCAGCGGCGGAACTCTGCTGGCCGCCCTGGCGCCCGGGTTTCCCGTGCTGCTCCTGGCACGCATCGTCCAGGCCGGCGGCACGGCCATCATGCTGCCATTGCTGATGACCACCATTCTCACGCTTGTACCGATGTCCCGGCGCGGAGCCGTTATGGGCAACGTCAGCATCGCCATCTCAGTCGCTCCCGCCATGGGTCCCACCGTTTCAGGCATCATCCTGGACCACTTCTCGTGGCGCTTCATGTTCGTGTTCGTGCTCCCCGTAGCGCTGGCTGCCTTGGCGATTGGCGCCAAGTTCCTCACCAATGTGGGGGAGCGCGGGAAGACTGGCTTGGACTTCACTTCAGTGGTCCTCACCGTTCCTGCTTTCGGTGGCTTGGTCTACGGCCTCAGCCAGATCGGTGGCGCCAACGCCGGGGTGGTCCCGATCATCGCACTCGTGGTTGGAGTCGTGTGCCTGGCGCTGTTCGTCTTCCGCCAACTCAAATTGCAGAAGACCGATTCGCCGCTGCTGGATCTCCGGGCCTTCAACTTCCGAATGTTCACAGTGTCCACACTGCTGATGGTCGTAGCGATGATGGCCCTGTTCGGTGGCGTCATCCTGCTCCCGCTGTACCTGCAGAACACCCTGCACCTCCAGCCGATGGAAACCGGCCTGGCGCTCTTGCCCGGCGGTCTGGCCATGGGTCTGCTGGGTCCTGTAATCGGGCGGATCTTCGACAAAGTGGGTCCCCTGCCCCTGACCGTATCCGGTTCGGTCCTCATGGTCCTGACGCTCTGGCAGTTCTCGCGCCTGGACCAGGCCAGTGCTCTGGGATGGGTGATTGCGCTGCACGTGACGCTGAGCCTCGGCCTGGCATTGCTCTTCACCCCTGCCTTCACCACCGGCTTGAACCCGCTGCCTCCGCACCTGTACTCCCACGGATCGGCCATCATGAGCACAGCCCAGCAAGTTGCCGGCGCCGCTGGCACTGCGCTGCTCGTGTCCATCTTCGCCGTAGTGTCCGCATCCTCCGGCCTGGTAGCCGGGATGCAGGCAGCCTTCCTGGCGGCAACCATCATTGCCGGCGCCGCAGTGGTGCTCGGTGCGATGATGCGCAAAACCGAGGGCGCAGGCCACGGCGGTCACTGAGTCTTCGTGCCGTTTGGCTGGGCCCGGCTGTTCGGCTGGGTCCGGCTGTTCGGCTGGGTCCGGCTGTTCGGCTGGGCCCGGCCGATAGGCGGGCATCCTCTGCGCGCTCGCTCGTGCCTCGCTTGGACGCGCGCTGCCGGATGCCCGCCAAACAGCCTCTTGCCCTTATCAACGTTCTCTCACATCCTGACCCGTTTTGCCCGACGTTCTCTCAGGTCCTGACGCGTTTTGCCCGATGTTCTCTCAGGTCCTGATGCGCTTGGACCGACGTTCTTTCAGGTCCTGACCCGTTTTGCCCGATGTTCTCTCAGGTCCTGACGTGTTTGGACCGACGTTCTCTCAGGTCCTGACGTGTTTCGCCCGATGTGCTCTCAGGTGCTGATGCGCTTGGGCCGGTTGCTGCTGAGCTCAGTGCCTATTTGGCTTGCCAAGTACGAGCTGCTGACTAGGCTCGACGGCGGATCCTGGGTGCCGCTTCAAAGCGCGGCTATTGCCACCATTTCTTTGTGTGACGGGGTTCACGGATACTGGTTCTTCGGATATTGAGACGTTTCTGGGCTGTTTCCCCAGTGTTTACGGCGTTTTAAGCGGTGTCTGGGTGGATTTGTTCGGACGGTATGGCGCGTGTAAAGTTATCTGAGTCGCCGCCGCTGATGCGGAAATAAAGGTGACGAAATCCCCTTCAAATTGCCGGATTCCGGTGGTGCTTTTTGCGCCTCTGATCTGGTTGGGGAAGCTGAGGACGGTTTGCTTCATGCGACCGAATCGGGTAACTTTGCAAAGTTGCTCCGGAGCGATCCTGTGGCCCTGTTAGGGGTGCGGGTGGTGCCGGTTAGTGTCTGTTGTTTGAGAACTCAATAGTGTGCCAAGTTTGTTGATGCCGATTGTTTTATTGATTGGTTGAAATTATGGCCAGGCCGTTGCGCACCCCCGTGTGTGGTGGTCTGGTTTTCAGCTGGTTTCGAATTTTGTGCAGCCGCGCTGGCCGTTATTTCCGGTGGGTGTGGTTGTGTCTGTTATTTTTCAACGGAGAGTTTGATCCTGGCTCAGGATGAACGCTGGCGGCGTGCTTAACACATGCAAGTCGAACGATGATCCCAGCTTGCTGGGGGATTAGTGGCGAACGGGTGAGTAACACGTGAGTAACCTGCCCTTGACTCTGGGATAAGCCTGGGAAACTGGGTCTAATACCGGATACGACTCCTCATCGCATGGTGGGGGGTGGAAAGCTTTTGTGGTTTTGGATGGACTCGCGGCCTATCAGCTTGTTGGTGGGGTAATGGCCTACCAAGGCGACGACGGGTAGCCGGCCTGAGAGGGTGACCGGCCACACTGGGACTGAGACACGGCCCAGACTCCTACGGGAGGCAGCAGTGGGGAATATTGCACAATGGGCGAAAGCCTGATGCAGCGACGCCGCGTGAGGGATGACGGCCTTCGGGTTGTAAACCTCTTTCAGTAGGGAAGAAGCGAAAGTGACGGTACCTGCAGAAGAAGCGCCGGCTAACTACGTGCCAGCAGCCGCGGTAATACGTAGGGCGCAAGCGTTATCCGGAATTATTGGGCGTAAAGAGCTCGTAGGCGGTTTGTCGCGTCTGCTGTGAAAGACCGGGGCTCAACTCCGGTTCTGCAGTGGGTACGGGCAGACTAGAGTGCAGTAGGGGAGACTGGAATTCCTGGTGTAGCGGTGAAATGCGCAGATATCAGGAGGAACACCGATGGCGAAGGCAGGTCTCTGGGCTGTAACTGACGCTGAGGAGCGAAAGCATGGGGAGCGAACAGGATTAGATACCCTGGTAGTCCATGCCGTAAACGTTGGGCACTAGGTGTGGGGGACATTCCACGTTTTCCGCGCCGTAGCTAACGCATTAAGTGCCCCGCCTGGGGAGTACGGCCGCAAGGCTAAAACTCAAAGGAATTGACGGGGGCCCGCACAAGCGGCGGAGCATGCGGATTAATTCGATGCAACGCGAAGAACCTTACCAAGGCTTGACATGAACCGGAAAGACCTGGAAACAGGTGCCCCGCTTGCGGTCGGTTTACAGGTGGTGCATGGTTGTCGTCAGCTCGTGTCGTGAGATGTTGGGTTAAGTCCCGCAACGAGCGCAACCCTCGTTCTATGTTGCCAGCGCGTGATGGCGGGGACTCATAGGAGACTGCCGGGGTCAACTCGGAGGAAGGTGGGGACGACGTCAAATCATCATGCCCCTTATGTCTTGGGCTTCACGCATGCTACAATGGCCGGTACAAAGGGTTGCGATACTGTGAGGTGGAGCTAATCCCAAAAAGCCGGTCTCAGTTCGGATTGGGGTCTGCAACTCGACCCCATGAAGTCGGAGTCGCTAGTAATCGCAGATCAGCAACGCTGCGGTGAATACGTTCCCGGGCCTTGTACACACCGCCCGTCAAGTCACGAAAGTTGGTAACACCCGAAGCCGGTGGCCTAACCCTTGTGGGGGGAGCCGTCGAAGGTGGGACCGGCGATTGGGACTAAGTCGTAACAAGGTAGCCGTACCGGAAGGTGCGGCTGGATCACCTCCTTTCTAAGGAGCTGCTAACAACTTCTTGCCGTGCCTGCATGGGTGCGGAATGTGGTTGTCAGTGTTGCCCATTGCGCAGGCGTCTGTTCTGCGGTGGGTGCTCATGGGTGGAAACATCAACGAATCAAACTTCTTTGGCATGGCCTTTACCGGTTGTGTCCTGGTGCCAGTACGGCAACCCGTGCCCCTTTTGGGGGTGTGGTGTTGTGTGGAACGCTGCCGGGGCGTGGGTGGTATGGGGTTGTGTTTGGCGCACTGTTGGGTCCTGAGGCAACAGGACCTTTTTGCAGCAATGCAGGGGGGCATCTTCTGGTGTTTCTTTTGTTCCTGCTTCCGGCGTCCCGGTCACTGTTATCAGCCCCTGCCCCCGCGTTTTGTGGGTGTGTGGGTTGTGGTGGGTGGGGTGTGGTTGACGGGGTTGTTGTTTGAGAACTACATAGTGGACGCGAGCATCTAGAACATGCGCTGTGCCGGCTCTTTTGGGGGTTGGTGGGTGTGTGTTCTTACAGCAATTTCTTATGAATGAACCTGGCCCTTGTGGTCGTGGTTCTCTCGAGTAAGTTTTTGATCTTTGTGTGGTCAAGTTTTTAAGGGCACACGGTGGATGCCTTGGCATTAGGAGCCGAAGAAGGACGTAGGAATCTGCGATAAGCCTGGGGGAGTTGATAACCGAGCGTTGATCCCAGGATGTCCGAATGGGGAAACCCCGCACAACGCTGTCAAAAGTGATTGTGTGACCCGCATCTGAACACATAGGGTGCGTGGGGGGAACGCGGGGAAGTGAAACATCTCAGTACCCGCAGGAAGAGAAAACAAGAGTGATTCCGTTAGTAGTGGCGAGCGAACGCGGATCAGGCTAAACCGTTTCCATGTGTGATAGCCGGCGGGCGTTGCATGGGCGGGGTTGTGGGACTTTCCGTACTGGTTCTGCCGGACTGGTGGGGTGTGTAGTGCAGGCATAGGTGAACGGTCTTGAAAGGCCGGCCAGAGAGGGTGTGAGCCCCGTAACCGTAATGTTGTGTACCGCCTGGAGAGGATCCCAAGTAGCACGGGGCCCGAGAAATCCCGTGCGAATCTGTCAGGACCACCTGATAAGCCTAAATACTTCCTAATGACCGATAGCGGACCAGTACCGTGAGGGAAAGGTGAAAAGTACCCCGGGAGGGGAGTGAAACAGTACCTGAAACCGTGTGCTTACAATCCGTCGGAGCCAGTCTGATTCTGGTGACGGCGTGCCTTTTGAAGAATGAGCCTGCGAGTTAGTGTTACGTCGCGAGGTTAACCCGTGTGGGGTAGCCGTAGCGAAAGCGAGTCTGAACAGGGCGAGTGTAGTGGCGTGATCTAGACCCGAAGCGGAGTGATCTACCCATGGCCAGGTTGAAGCGACGGTAAGACGTCGTGGAGGACCGAACCCACTTCAGTTGAAAATGGAGGGGATGAGCTGTGGGTAGGGGTGAAAGGCCAATCAAACTCCGTGATAGCTGGTTCTCCCCGAAATGCATTTAGGTGCAGCGTTGCGTGTTTCTTGCCGGAGGTAGAGCTACTGGATGGCCGATGGGCCCTACAAGGTTACTGACGTCAGCCAAACTCCGAATGCCGGTAAGTGAGAGCGCAGCAGTGAGACTGTGGGGGATAAGCTTCATAGTCGAGAGGGAAACAGCCCAGACCACCAACTAAGGCCCCTAAGCGTGTGCTAAGTGGGAAAGGATGTGGAGTTGCGAAGACAACCAGGAGGTTGGCTTAGAAGCAGCCATCCTTGAAAGAGTGCGTAATAGCTCACTGGTCAAGTGATTCCGCGCCGACAATGTAGCGGGGCTCAAGTACACCGCCGAAGTTGTGGATTTCACACAGTGCCCTAGCCTTCGTGGTTCAGGGGTGTGGAGTGGTAGGGGAGCGTCGTGTGGGCAGTGAAGTCGCGGTGGAAACCAGCGGTGGAGCCTACACGAGTGAGAATGCAGGCATGAGTAGCGAAAGACGGGTGAGAAACCCGTCCGCCGAATGATCAAGGGTTCCAGGGTCAAGCTAATCTGCCCTGGGTAAGTCGGGACCTAAGGCGAGGCCGACAGGCGTAGTCGATGGACAACGGGTTGATATTCCCGTACCGGCGAAAAACCGCCCATGCCAAGCGGGGGATACTAACCGCCCGGAGCCTGCCCTATCACCCTTGTGGTGTGTGGGTTTTGGCCGAGCGCGGGATCTGATCCCGGGAGGTAAGCGTATTAACAGGTGTGACGCAGGAAGGTAGCCGGGCCGGGCGATGGTTGCCCCGGTCCAAGGATGTAGGGTCAGGGATAGGCAAATCCGTTCCTGTGTGTTTCGAGCACGATCCTGAGATCTGATGGGACCCCCGCATGGGGGGATCCGGTGATCCTATGCTGCCTAGAAAAGCATCGACGCGAGGTTTTAGCCGCCCGTACCCCAAACCGACACAGGTGATCAGGTAGAGAATACCAAGGCGATCGAGAGAATTATGGTTAAGGAACTCGGCAAAATGCCCCCGTAACTTCGGGAGAAGGGGGGCCTGCCCCGTGATACAGACTTGCTCTGTGGAGCGGGTGTGGGCCGCAGAGACCAGGGGGAAGCGACTGTTTACTAAAAACACAGGTCCGTGCGAAGTCGCAAGACGATGTATACGGACTGACTCCTGCCCGGTGCTGGAAGGTTAAGAGGACCGGTTAGCCCGTAAGGGCGAAGCTGAGAATTTAAGCCCCAGTAAACGGCGGTGGTAACTATAACCATCCTAAGGTAGCGAAATTCCTTGTCGGGTAAGTTCCGACCTGCACGAATGGAGTAACGACTTCCCCGCTGTCTCAACCATAAACTCGGCGAAATTGCAGTACGAGTAAAGATGCTCGTTACGCGCAGCAGGACGGAAAGACCCCGAGACCTTTACTATAGTTTGGTATTGGTGTTCGGAGTGGCTTGTGTAGGATAGGTGGGAGACGTTGAAGCCCGGACGCCAGTTCGGGTGGAGTCATCGTTGAAATACCACTCTGGTCACTTTGGACATCTAACTTCGGCCCGTGATCCGGGTCAGGGACAGTGCCTGATGGGTAGTTTAACTGGGGCGGTTGCCTCCTAAAAAGTAACGGAGGCGCCCAAAGGTTCCCTCAGCCTGGTTGGCAATCAGGTGTCGAGTGTAAGTGCACAAGGGAGCTTGACTGTGAGAGAGACATCTCAAGCAGGGACGAAAGTCGGGACTAGTGATCCGGCGGTACATTGTGGAATGGCCGTCGCTCAACGGATAAAAGGTACCTCGGGGATAACAGGCTGATCTTGCCCAAGAGTCCATATCGACGGCATGGTTTGGCACCTCGATGTCGGCTCGTCGCATCCTGGGGCTGGAGTAGGTCCCAAGGGTTGGGCTGTTCGCCCATTAAAGCGGTACGCGAGCTGGGTTTAGAACGTCGTGAGACAGTTCGGTCCCTATCCGCTGCGCGCGCAGGAAATTTGAGAAGGGCTGTCCTTAGTACGAGAGGACCGGGACGGACGAACCTCTGGTGTGTCAGTTGTACTGCCAAGTGCATCGCTGATTAGCTACGTTCGGATGGGATAACCGCTGAAAGCATCTAAGCGGGAAGCTCGCTTCAAGATGAGATTTCCATACACAATTTGTGTGAGAGGCCCCCAGCCAGACCACTGGGTTGATAGGCCGGATGTGGAAGCGAGGACTAAAGACTCGTGAAGCTGACCGGTACTAATAGGCCAACAACTTACACCACACACAAAAGCACACTGCACGCGTCCACTATGTGGTTCCCGAACAACAAAACCCGTTGTCAGGAACAAAAACCACAACTAAATACACAACACCACAGGACCCTCACACCGAGGGAACACACATGTTGTAACCACAAAGCTTCCCACCCCAAAACACCCTCACCGGTGCACACGGGGTTCGGGTAACAAGGTTACGGCGGTCATAGCGTGGGGGAAACGCCCGGTCCCATTCCGAACCCGGAAGCTAAGACCCACAGCGCCGATGGTACTGCACCCGGGAGGGTGTGGGAGAGTAGGACACCGCCGGACAATCATTAACAGGGAAAGCCCCGACCACGACGGTCGGGGCTTCCCCATTTAACCAACAAATGGTGCAAGGCCCAGTTTGACCAGACGCGCGCCCAGGCTCAAGCCAAGACAAAGGCCTCCACTATGGAGGCCTTTCGTCGTTAAACCTGTTCAGGAACCCCAACGGGCTTATGGCTGGCGCCGATGATCAACCACTCGAAGCCTGCCACCAACCTCAGGACCACGCCCTCCCCAGCCGCCGAGCTCAGCGGTAGACGGGATCACGCCGAGACGTCGGCCGTGGAGCCGCGCGATCTGTTGATCCCGAGGTCTTGAACGTCCCACCGCTCGTGCTCCCATGAATGCCGGCCCCGAATGACCGAGGAGCACGACGCCGCGCAACGCTGCCGCCTCACGCAGGAGAGCGCCCCGAGGTGTTCAGGACCGGACGACGAGCAGGGGCCTGCGGGTGCTGCAGCTGACGTTCGACTGTCCCGGCCGTTGATTCAGGAGCACTCGCATTCCCCGGCAATGGTGGGGCTGTGGTTTTGTATCTGTGTCCCGTGGGTGTGCTCACTTCCAGTTCATGTCTGCCGCCGGGGAGTGTTTTTGTGTTCCAGCCGGGGTTTTCTTTGGTGTGGTTGCAGGCTTCGCAGAGTCCCGCGCCGTTGACGAGGCTCGTTTTGCCGCCTCGGTGCCAGGCAAGCACGTGGTCGATGTGGCGGATGGGCGCGTCGCAGTAGGGGGTGCGGCAGGTGTCGTCCCTGGTTTCGATGAAGCGCCGCATTCCGAGTGGGAAGAGTCGGGCTTTGGAGTCGATGGCCAGCAGTTCACCGGAGGAAGGTGCGGTGTAGAGGCGGCGGAGCAAGACTCTAAAGTCCTTGCCCTCGTTGGACTTCGGGCTCACCTTGGACTCTGCGCTCACCTCAGCCTGCCCCGCGGCTCCGGCTCCGGCTCCGGCTCCGTCTTTCGCCTCTGCCCCAGCTGGCTCTCCGGCGATGAGGGTTCTGGCCCATTCGGCGGGGACGATTCCGTAGCCCTGAAGCCGTGCTGGTTCGCTGTCGCCTTGGAAGAGGGTCCGGTCGGTCATGACGAGCTGCACATCAACACCGCTGATGCCGCCGGGGGTGCCGGTGAGGTGTTCGGTCAGGGTGTCGGCCATGACCTGGCCCCGGGTCCGGGTGTCCCCGACCGAACGGGCCGAGTCAGCGTGCCGGGTGAGCGCGGCATACGCGGCGACGCCTTGGGCGACGGGGAGCAGTGCGGTGAGGATGGTCATGGTGTCCGGGGCGGGCCGGAGGCTGACGTGGCGCTCGGACGCGGCGTGGGCGGCGCGTTGGGTCACGGAGCGGGGGTCCCGCCGGTAGGCTGCGGCTCGTGCGGCGGCGATGATGGTTTTGTCTCCGGCGCCGTCGAAGGTTCCGGTGTCGGGGGCGAGTTCCTCATCGACGGCTGCCCGGTCTTCGACAGAGAGGCAGGCTGTTTCCTTCACCAACAAAGTGGCTCGCCATTCGTTCAGGTGTCCGGTTTCCAGGGCGGCCATGGTGCGCGGCATTTCTGAGACGAGGGCTTTGGCGAGTCCGAGGAGCCGGGACCCTTTGTTGGGTGATTCGTGCCGGGCCAGGGCGATCTGCGCACCCACACCCTGACCACGCTCAGCGGAGGGCACGCCTCCCGCGGCCTGTTCCCGGCGCTGCGCCAGGTCAAACGCCACCGACGCCCGCGCCTGCAAAGCCGCGATCGCTGACTTCACGTCCTCCAAACCACGAATCTGATCAATCAACTCATTGCTGGCCGCGGCGACGCGGAAAGCGCCCACCCGGACAAGCAGCTCCTCAGCGTCAGAGCGACGGAAGCCGGGGCCGGTGAAATCGCCGCTCCCAGGTACAGGCACAGTGGAAGCCACCCTGGCTGCTTGCAGCTCGCGAAACCTGTCCATGGAAAACACTCTTCCAGCACGGTCGATCCGGCAGCAGGCACCAATTCACCTATGTGGAAAAGCTGAAGGGGGAGGAACCTCGCGCGATCGCTAGTCTGCCGACGTCAGAGTATTCAGGCGCTCGTTGGCTTAGAGGCCTTCGCAGCTGCTTTGGCCGCTTGTTTGCTTGCCCGAACTTTGACCAGTGAGTCTGGATCCACGATGTCCGCGACAGAGAGGTATGAACCTTCCTCGCCGTAGTGCCCAGCCGCTTCCCGCCATCCGTTGGCCTGAAGGCCACATTGCTTTCCGAGGAGAGCAAGGAAGATCTTAGCCTTCTGCTCTCCGAACCCAGGCAAGGCCTTGAGCCGGCGCAATACTTCGGCGCCATCCGGATTGCCACTTGTCCAGATGGCTGCAGCGTCTCCGTTCCAATCCCGGTGCACGGTTTCGGCGAGGGCTTGGACCCTGCCGGCCATGGAGCCTGGGAAGCGATGCACAGCAGGGCGTTCTTTGAATACCTCTACGAAGCCTGCGGCGTCGTAGTCTGCGATCGTGCCTGGATCCAGTGATCCGAGGCGCGCACGGATCTTTTCCGGACCGGCAAACGCCGACTCCATGGTTACCTGTTGATCGAGCAACATTCCGGTCAGCAATGCGAACGCATCGTCACTTAACAGCTGATCGGCGGCGGCATCTCCTGTGATGTGCAGTTCCATGCGTCCCATCCTCCCACCAGTGCGCACGGTCGTCATCGGGAGTGGTCACGTTGGCCAGGTTGATGAACGAGCGGAGTTATGCCCGACGGCGGGGCTGTCGCCAGTTTTTGGGGTGGTGTTCGGGGGGTGTTGGGGTTGTGTTGGGTGGTTGTTGGGGTGGATTTGCGTTGGGGGTGTGGGGCGTGTATTGTTTTCTGAGTCGCCGGGTGCGAAACGGAAAGCCGGAAGGTGTGTACGGTTCGGTAGGCGGCCAAAAATAACTCTTCTTTTCCAATGGCCTTGTTGGGTGCGCTGTTTTTGTGGTGCGCTGTGCGGGGTGATGTTTTGGGGGGTCTGTTGTTTGAGAACTCAATAGTGTGCCAAGTTTGTTGATGCCGATTGTTTTATTGATTGGTTGAAATTATGGCCGGGCCGTTGCGCACCCCCGTGTGTGGTGGTTTGGTTTTCAGCTGGTTTCGAATTTTGTGCAGCCGCGCTGGCCGTTATTTCCGGTGGGTGTGGTTGT
This sequence comes from Micrococcaceae bacterium Sec5.1, assembly GCA_039636795.1. NCBI lineage: Bacteria > Bacillati > Actinomycetota > Actinomycetes > Micrococcales > Micrococcaceae > Micrococcaceae bacterium Sec5.1. Next base: position 143,509 of record CP143430.1, read on the forward strand.
GTCTGTTTGATTTGTTTTTCTTCAACGGAGAGTTTGATCCTGGCTCAGGATGAACGCTGGCGGCGTGCTTAACACATGCAAGTCGAACGATGATCCCAGCTTGCTGGGGGATTAGTGGCGAACGGGTGAGTAACACGTGAGTAACCTGCCCTTGACTCTGGGATAAGCCTGGGAAACTGGGTCTAATACCGGATATGACTCCTCATCGCATGGTGGGGGGTGGAAAGCTTTTGTGGTTTTGGATGGACTCGCGGCCTATCAGCTTGTTGGTGGGGTAATGGCCTACCAAGGCGACGACGGGTAGCCGGCCTGAGAGGGTGACCGGCCACACTGGGACTGAGACACGGCCCAGACTCCTACGGGAGGCAGCAGTGGGGAATATTGCACAATGGGCGAAAGCCTGATGCAGCGACGCCGCGTGAGGGATGACGGCCTTCGGGTTGTAAACCTCTTTCAGTAGGGAAGAAGCGAAAGTGACGGTACCTGCAGAAGAAGCGCCGGCTAACTACGTGCCAGCAGCCGCGGTAATACGTAGGGCGCAAGCGTTATCCGGAATTATTGGGCGTAAAGAGCTCGTAGGCGGTTTGTCGCGTCTGCTGTGAAAGACCGGGGCTCAACTCCGGTTCTGCAGTGGGTACGGGCAGACTAGAGTGCAGTAGGGGAGACTGGAATTCCTGGTGTAGCGGTGAAATGCGCAGATATCAGGAGGAACACCGATGGCGAAGGCAGGTCTCTGGGCTGTAACTGACGCTGAGGAGCGAAAGCATGGGGAGCGAACAGGATTAGATACCCTGGTAGTCCATGCCGTAAACGTTGGGCACTAGGTGTGGGGGACATTCCACGTTTTCCGCGCCGTAGCTAACGCATTAAGTGCCCCGCCTGGGGAGTACGGCCGCAAGGCTAAAACTCAAAGGAATTGACGGGGGCCCGCACAAGCGGCGGAGCATGCGGATTAATTCGATGCAACGCGAAGAACCTTACCAAGGCTTGACATGAACCGGAAAGACCTGGAAACAGGTGCCCCGCTTGCGGTCGGTTTACAGGTGGTGCATGGTTGTCGTCAGCTCGTGTCGTGAGATGTTGGGTTAAGTCCCGCAACGAGCGCAACCCTCGTTCTATGTTGCCAGCGCGTGATGGCGGGGACTCATAGGAGACTGCCGGGGTCAACTCGGAGGAAGGTGGGGACGACGTCAAATCATCATGCCCCTTATGTCTTGGGCTTCACGCATGCTACAATGGCCGGTACAAAGGGTTGCGATACTGTGAGGTGGAGCTAATCCCAAAAAGCCGGTCTCAGTTCGGATTGGGGTCTGCAACTCGACCCCATGAAGTCGGAGTCGCTAGTAATCGCAGATCAGCAACGCTGCGGTGAATACGTTCCCGGGCCTTGTACACACCGCCCGTCAAGTCACGAAAGTTGGTAACACCCGAAGCCGGTGGCCTAACCCTTGTGGGGGGAGCCGTCGAAGGTGGGACCGGCGATTGGGACTAAGTCGTAACAAGGTAGCCGTACCGGAAGGTGCGGCTGGATCACCTCCTTTCTAAGGAGCTGCTAACAACTTCTTGCCGTGCCTGCATGGGTGCGGAATGTGGTTGTCAGTGTTGCCCATTGCGCAGGCGTCTGTTCTGCGGTGGGTGCTCATGGGTGGAAACATCAACGAATCAAACTTCTTTGGCATGGCCTTTACCGGTTGTGTCCTGGTGCCAGTACGGCAACCCGTGCCCCTTTTGGGGGTGTGGTGTTGTGTGGAACGCTGCCGGGGCGTGGGTGGTATGGGGTTGTGTTTGGCGCACTGTTGGGTCCTGAGGCAACAGGACCTTTTTGCAGCAATGCAGGGGGGCATCTTCTGGTGTTTCTTTTGTTCCTGCTTCCGGCGTCCCGGTCACTGTTATCAGCCCCTGCCCCCGCGTTTTGTGGGTGTGTGGGTTGTGGTGGGTGGGGTGTGGTTGACGGGGTTGTTGTTTGAGAACTACATAGTGGACGCGAGCATCTAGAACATGCGCTGTGCCGGCTCTTTTGGGGGTTGGTGGGTGTGTGTTCTTACAGCAATTTCTTATGAATGAACCTGGCCCTTGTGGTCGTGGTTCTCTCGAGTAAGTTTTTGATCTTTGTGTGGTCAAGTTTTTAAGGGCACACGGTGGATGCCTTGGCATTAGGAGCCGAAGAAGGACGTAGGAATCTGCGATAAGCCTGGGGGAGTTGATAACCGAGCGTTGATCCCAGGATGTCCGAATGGGGAAACCCCGCACAACGCTGTCAAAAGTGATTGTGTGACCCGCATCTGAACACATAGGGTGCGTGGGGGGAACGCGGGGAAGTGAAACATCTCAGTACCCGCAGGAAGAGAAAACAAGAGTGATTCCGTTAGTAGTGGCGAGCGAACGCGGATCAGGCTAAACCGTTTCCATGTGTGATAGCCGGCGGGCGTTGCATGGGCGGGGTTGTGGGACTTTCCGTACTGGTTCTGCCGGACTGGTGGGGTGTGTAGTGCAGGCATAGGTGAACGGTCTTGAAAGGCCGGCCAGAGAGGGTGTGAGCCCCGTAACCGTAATGTTGTGTACCGCCTGGAGAGGATCCCAAGTAGCACGGGGCCCGAGAAATCCCGTGCGAATCTGTCAGGACCACCTGATAAGCCTAAATACTTCCTAATGACCGATAGCGGACCAGTACCGTGAGGGAAAGGTGAAAAGTACCCCGGGAGGGGAGTGAAACAGTACCTGAAACCGTGTGCTTACAATCCGTCGGAGCCAGTCTGATTCTGGTGACGGCGTGCCTTTTGAAGAATGAGCCTGCGAGTTAGTGTTACGTCGCGAGGTTAACCCGTGTGGGGTAGCCGTAGCGAAAGCGAGTCTGAACAGGGCGAGTGTAGTGGCGTGATCTAGACCCGAAGCGGAGTGATCTACCCATGGCCAGGTTGAAGCGACGGTAAGACGTCGTGGAGGACCGAACCCACTTCAGTTGAAAATGGAGGGGATGAGCTGTGGATAGGGGTGAAAGGCCAATCAAACTCCGTGATAGCTGGTTCTCCCCGAAATGCATTTAGGTGCAGCGTTGCGTGTTTCTTGCCGGAGGTAGAGCTACTGGATGGCCGATGGGCCCTACAAGGTTACTGACGTCAGCCAAACTCCGAATGCCGGTAAGTGAGAGCGCAGCAGTGAGACTGTGGGGGATAAGCTTCATAGTCGAGAGGGAAACAGCCCAGACCACCAACTAAGGCCCCTAAGCGTGTGCTAAGTGGGAAAGGATGTGGAGTTGCGAAGACAACCAGGAGGTTGGCTTAGAAGCAGCCATCCTTGAAAGAGTGCGTAATAGCTCACTGGTCAAGTGATTCCGCGCCGACAATGTAGCGGGGCTCAAGTACACCGCCGAAGTTGTGGATTTCACACAGTGCCCTAGCCTTCGTGGTTCAGGGGTGTGGAGTGGTAGGGGAGCGTCGTGTGGGCAGTGAAGTCGCGGTGGAAACCAGCGGTGGAGCCTACACGAGTGAGAATGCAGGCATGAGTAGCGAAAGACGGGTGAGAAACCCGTCCGCCGAATGATCAAGGGTTCCAGGGTCAAGCTAATCTGCCCTGGGTAAGTCGGGACCTAAGGCGAGGCCGACAGGCGTAGTCGATGGACAACGGGTTGATATTCCCGTACCGGCGAAAAACCGCCCATGCCAAGCGGGGGATACTAACCGCCCGGAGCCTGCCCTATCACCCTTGTGGTGTGTGGGTTTTGGCCGAGCGCGGGATCTGATCCCGGGAGGTAAGCGTATTAACAGGTGTGACGCAGGAAGGTAGCCGGGCCGGGCGATGGTTGCCCCGGTCCAAGGATGTAGGGTCAGGGATAGGCAAATCCGTTCCTGTGTGTTTCGAGCACGATCCTGAGATCTGATGGGACCCCCGCATGGGGGGATCCGGTGATCCTATGCTGCCTAGAAAAGCATCGACGCGAGGTTTTAGCCGCCCGTACCCCAAACCGACACAGGTGATCAGGTAGAGAATACCAAGGCGATCGAGAGAATTATGGTTAAGGAACTCGGCAAAATGCCCCCGTAACTTCGGGAGAAGGGGGGCCTGCCCCGTGATACAGACTTGCTCTGTGGAGCGGGTGTGGGCCGCAGAGACCAGGGGGAAGCGACTGTTTACTAAAAACACAGGTCCGTGCGAAGTCGCAAGACGATGTATACGGACTGACTCCTGCCCGGTGCTGGAAGGTTAAGAGGACCGGTTAGCCCGTAAGGGCGAAGCTGAGAATTTAAGCCCCAGTAAACGGCGGTGGTAACTATAACCATCCTAAGGTAGCGAAATTCCTTGTCGGGTAAGTTCCGACCTGCACGAATGGAGTAACGACTTCCCCGCTGTCTCAACCATAAACTCGGCGAAATTGCAGTACGAGTAAAGATGCTCGTTACGCGCAGCAGGACGGAAAGACCCCGAGACCTTTACTATAGTTTGGTATTGGTGTTCGGAGTGGCTTGTGTAGGATAGGTGGGAGACGTTGAAGCCCGGACGCCAGTTCGGGTGGAGTCATCGTTGAAATACCACTCTGGTCACTTTGGACATCTAACTTCGGCCCGTGATCCGGGTCAGGGACAGTGCCTGATGGGTAGTTTAACTGGGGCGGTTGCCTCCTAAAAAGTAACGGAGGCGCCCAAAGGTTCCCTCAGCCTGGTTGGCAATCAGGTGTCGAGTGTAAGTGCACAAGGGAGCTTGACTGTGAGAGAGACATCTCAAGCAGGGACGAAAGTCGGGACTAGTGATCCGGCGGTACATTGTGGAATGGCCGTCGCTCAACGGATAAAAGGTACCTCGGGGATAACAGGCTGATCTTGCCCAAGAGTCCATATCGACGGCATGGTTTGGCACCTCGATGTCGGCTCGTCGCATCCTGGGGCTGGAGTAGGTCCCAAGGGTTGGGCTGTTCGCCCATTAAAGCGGTACGCGAGCTGGGTTTAGAACGTCGTGAGACAGTTCGGTCCCTATCCGCTGCGCGCGCAGGAAATTTGAGAAGGGCTGTCCTTAGTACGAGAGGACCGGGACGGACGAACCTCTGGTGTGTCAGTTGTACTGCCAAGTGCATCGCTGATTAGCTACGTTCGGATGGGATAACCGCTGAAAGCATCTAAGCGGGAAGCTCGCTTCAAGATGAGATTTCCATACACAATTTGTGTGAGAGGCCCCCAGCCAGACCACTGGGTTGATAGGCCGGATGTGGAAGCGAGGACTAAAGACTCGTGAAGCTGACCGGTACTAATAGGCCAACAACTTACACCACACACAACACTGCACGCGTCCACTATGTGGTTCCCGAACAACAAAACCCGTTGCTTCCAGGAACAAAAACCACAACTAAATACACAACACCACAGGACCCTCAACATCGAGGGAACACACATGTTGTAACCACAAAAGCTTCCCACCCCAAAACACCCTCACCGGTGCACACGGGGTTCGGGTAACAAGGTTACGGCGGTCATAGCGTGGGGGAAACGCCCGGTCCCATTCCGAACCCGGAAGCTAAGACCCACAGCGCCGATGGTACTGCACCCGGGAGGGTGTGGGAGAGTAGGACACCGCCGGACAATCATTAACAGGGAAAGCCCCGACCACGACGGTCGGGGCTTCCCCCATTTAACCAACCAACCAGACACGGCAAGGTGGGAAAGCCCACCCCTGAGGCGAACTCCCCTAGCCCGAGAAGAACTCAGACAACTCTGCGATGAGCTTGTCGGGCGCCTTGTTGGGGCCGTCGTGCCCGAACCCAGGGAGGATGGTGTAGCTGGAGCCGGACAGGACATCGTGGATCTGGCCGCACGCTACACCGAAGTATGCGGGGCTTTTCTCGCCCACCACGATCAGTGTTTCCAAGGGCAGTTCAAGGAACGGCTCGGCGGGCATGTCGGCAGCGATGACTGCCTTGATTTCCCGGACTCCGCACGTCATCAGTTCCCGCATCTGCTTACCCATGGGTGTTCCGGCCGTCAGCTTCGTGGCGAGCGTCAACATGGACAGGGGCATGCGCGCGAAGGCGCCTCCTGTCTCTACTCCCTTGATGAGAACGGCGAGTCCGCGATCGTAGTCTCCTGCCGCCGTCGCGCGTTCATATTCCGGCGTCCAGTCGGCTTTGACGCTGTGGTTGACGGACACGGCGGGATCGTAAACGGCGAGTCGCTCCACGGGTAAGGTTCGCGCCGCATGCAGCGCAACCGCGCCGCCGAAGCTGTGCCCGAAAACGTCTGTGCTGGATGTGTGCTTCATGACCGCGTCGAGATCCCGGATGTCGGCTTCGAGGGTGTAGTCCTCGGGCTGGGGGGATGATTCACCACGACCGCGGCGGTTAAACGTATGTACGGGCCGCCCGAGGGACTCGCTCAGCTTCTGCGCGAAACGTGTGTAGTCAGAGGCCGTCACCATTGAGGCGGGCACGACCACAATACCCGAGCCTGCCGCCGCCAGGTCACCGCCTGTGGTGAGTACTTCGAGGTGTCCGCCGTCCGTTGTGGTGATGATCTCGCGCGTCATGTCTTGAGCCTAACCGAGCCACCTGAACGCAGGCAGCATGCAGGACGTTATGTGGATAACAATCAGCTTTTGAAGTAGTCCGAAATGTCCACGACTAGTTCCTTCACGGCGGCTGGAACGGAACCGTGGAAGCCCTTTGGCGATACTTCAAGGGTGCTTCCTGGAACGGCCGCGTGCAAACGCGCGGCCGTCACTTTGTAGTATTGGGGACTCTTCTTGCCCACCATGAAATGGGTGCCGGGAGGTAGGACGGAGAAGTCGCGCGGAGTTTCCGTGGCTTCGAACGCAGCCTTGAGTTCTCCGACGCCGGAGGGCATGAGTTCACGGAACATTGTGTTGACCTTGGTTCGCGAGACTACAGCCATGAGACCCACCAGTATGGGTTCAGGGACGCGGGCCAGGGCAGTTCCGGGATGCATTCCACGCTTCATACGGGCAAGCGCAAGGTTGATGTTGCCCTTGTTCACCGAGTCCTCGAAGCCGGCCATCCAATCCGTGTCCATGCTCCCGTCGATATTAACTGCGGCGTCGTAAACGGCGAGCCTGTCCGGTTGGTGTCTTGTGCCGGCAAATGCCTGCGCAGCGTTGAGGGCCACCGACCCACCCAGGCTGTGGCCGAGGATGTTCCTGGCAGCGGTGGCATCCATGATGGTGCGAACATCCGCAATTTCCGTGACCATGGAGTAGTTGTGTGGTTGATCGCTGGAGCCGCCGCGGCCCCTGCGATCGTAGACGTCCACGGCCCACCCATCTCCGAGGCCCTTCGCGAGGGCGATGGAGAAGGGACGATAGATCAGGGCCGTGAGGAATGCGCCGCCGATCAGAACCACGCGGCGCTCCCCGGGTGCGTCTTCCGCGCCGTAGCTGTATAACGCGAGTTTGCCGCCGTCGTGCGTTTTGATGGTGCGTTCCCTCACCGGTTTATCCTACGGCGCGCTGGCATTGGGGCTGTGCCTCCTGAAAGGAAGCGGGCGATTCGGGCTGCAAGCCGCCTGCCTGGCCGCAGGGGACCTTCGTGGAACTGCAACGGCACAATAGCGAAGTCGATGACTGGAACCGCTCCAGCAAGGGTGCGTCCGGTTTCGGCGAAGTAGGACGGACTCCAGCCGCCGCTAAGCATGAGTGTCGGAGTCACGAGCGAGGTGAAATCGTGAAGATGCGCGTCGGCATCGAGGACCGCGCGCATTTCCGCGACGGCGGTGGGCAACAGGGAGCGCATCTCCGAACCCAGCCGCGTCTGTGCAGAGAGGATGCTCAGCATCCGCAAGGCGCCCATCGGCAGGTAGGAGATGGGACCGGCAGTTCTCAGACCCTGCACCAGATGGGCCCATGCGTGGTCCAGTTGGCCTGCGGTAATTGCGGCTTCCAATTCCGGACGCCACCGACCATGGAGATTTCCTGATAGCGAGACAGCGGCGTCGTAGGTGACCAAGCGGTTGATCCTGGTGCTGCGCGCCGCCTGGAGCGCCACGAAACCGCCATAACTGTGCGCCACGACGTCCCGTGAATCGGTCTTCCGCATCACCGCCTGAAGGTCGGCGATCTCGGTGTCAGCGGAGTATCCGGGCGGTTGCGGCGCTGAGTGGCCCCGGCCGCGCCGGTTGTAGCAATGAACCGGCCGCCCGAGCATGAGACTCAAGGTCCGCGCGAAGGGCCAGTAAAGGGAGTCGGTCACCAAAGTGCCATGGACAACGACGACGCCGGACGGTTCCGTAGGCGCGTGCGAACCAGGAATCGAGGCTTTCGACGCCGGTCGGAACGTGTGCACCTCAAGCTGCCCGCCGCCGTCGTCCGTTTCAACTGTCCACGTCTCCACAGCCCGAGTCTATGTCCGGACGTAGAGGCCCGTAATCACCGGTAAACTTAAGGACTGTGACTTCCGCAAACACCCCAGCCCTGAACACCTCCGCAGAGCCCATCGACGCCAGCGAGCAGATGCGTATCCGCATGGACAAGCGCGCCAAGCTGATCGAACGTGGCACCGAGGCCTATCCCGTGGGCGTTGAGCGGACGCATTCCTTGAGCGAGATCCGCGAAAAGTATGCGCACCTGGAAGCCGACGAGACCACCGGTGACATCGTAGGCGTCACCGGCCGCGTCGTGTTCGTGCGCAACACCGGCAAACTCTGCTTCGCTACCCTCCAGGAAGGTGGCGTTGACGGCAAGGGCGTTCGTCTCCAGGCAATGCTGAGCCTGGCCAACGTGGGCGAGGAAGCACTGGCCGATTGGAAAGCCCTGGTTGACCTGGGGGACCACGTTTTCATCAAGGGCGAGGTGATTTCCTCCCGCCGCGGCGAGCTCTCCGTCATGGCCGATTCCTGGTCCATGGCCTCCAAGGCCCTGCGCCCGCTCCCGGTCCTGCACGCGGAACTTAACGAAGAAACCCGTGTTCGCCAGCGCTATGTGGACCTCATGGTCCGCGATGAAGCCCGCGAGATGGTCTATAAGCGTGCTGCCATCACTAGGTCTGTCCGCGACACCCTTGACCGCCACGGCTACGTCGAGGTGGAGACCCCCATCCTGCAGCTGGTCCATGGTGGTGCCACGGCCCGTCCGTTCGAGACGCACATGAACGCGTTCGATCAGAAGATGACCCTGCGCATCGCCACGGAACTTTTCCTGAAGCGTGCGGTAGTGGGTGGCATCGACCGCGTCTACGACATGGGCCGCGTGTTCCGGAACGAAGGCGTCGACTCCACGCACAGCCCCGAATTCACCACCCTTGAGTGCTATGAAGCCTGGGCTGACCAGTTCGTCATGGCCGAGCGCATGAAAGAAATCATCCTCAACGTGGCGGACGTGGTTGGCACCCGTACCATCCAGACCGACGCCGGCGAGATTAACCTCGACGGCGAATGGGCTTGGGTTGCGGTGTACCCGGGGCTTTCTGAAGCGGTTGGCGTTGAAGTCACTCCCGACACCACAGTGGAGGAACTGCTGGCCATTGCTGCCAAGCACGAGGTCAAGGTGGACCCGCAGTGGGACGCCGAGAAGATCGTGGTTGAGCTCTTTGGCGAGATTGTGGAGCCCACACTGCTGAATCCGACTTTCGTTTACAACTACCCGCCGTCGGCTCAGCCGCTTGCCCGACCGCATCGCGAAGACGGCCGGCTGATCGAGGCATGGGACCTGATTATCGGTGGCATGGAGCGCGGCACGGCCTTCTCTGAACTCATTGACCCCGTTATCCAGCGAGAACGGCTCACGGAGCAGTCACGCCGTTCTGCGGCTGGCGACGTTGAGGCCATGCAACTCGACGAAGACTTCCTTCGCGCCCTTGAATACGGTGCCCCGCCCATGGGTGGTATCGGGCTGGGCATTGATCGCCTTGTCATGCTGTTCACCGGTGCAGGTATCCGCGAAACCATTCTGTTCCCCTTACTGAAGCCCGAAGGACACTGATCATGGAATACATCGCAGTCCTGGCGCCATCGATCGTTGTTGGTTTGATCTTCTGGTTTGCCATGAAGTCCATCTTCAATGCCGACAAATCCGAGCGGCAAGCAGAAGCCCGCGCCCAAGCAGAGGCCAATTTGCGCAATTCCGGCCCTGAGAGTGAAGGTCCGGCAGCTAAATAGGCTGCAAATTGGGTGTCCTTAGCAGGAAACCCAAATGTGCCTTTGACGTGTGTGCTTGGCGTGAACGATAATCAGGAATAGGAACCCTCAAATTTCTGATTATCCAACCCTCCAAAAGAGAGGCTACTCATGGCACAGAAAGTTAAAATCATCCTCGTCGATGACCTGGATGAAGGGTCAGCGGACGAAACTGTCCGTTTCGGGCTGGACGGCGTTAGCTACGAGATGGACTTGTCCACCGCTAACGCAGAATCTTTGCGCAAAGCACTGGAGCCCTACGTAGCCAAGGCCAGGAAGACCTCTTCGGGCCGTGCAACACGTGGCCGTGCGACTGCCACTCGAAACCAGGATTCGGCACAGATCCGTCAATGGGCTCGTGACAACGGTTACACCGTAAACAGCCGCGGACGTATTCAGGCTGAAATTCAGGAAGCGTACCAGAAGGCCAATTCCTGATTCACCCGCCTTCAATGCCCCGGCAGCTTCTGCCGGGGCATTAGGTTTTTAAGCCCGTAGTTTGTTGCCAAGCCTTCCCAGAGGTGCCTGGAACAGGTCTTGGAATATTCCGTGAATCCTTCCGGCGCCTGGAGTGGGGATTATCCGGCCCTTTTGGGACTGGACAAAGCGTGTGGTCAAAACGACTGGCCAAGCCGAGGGGCTCGAGTCCTGCCGCTGCCCTGGACGGCTGACCACGTCCTTCAGGAGGCGTGACCACGTCCTTCACGAGGCCGGCACGGGTATGCGACAGGCGTTCCGCGGGCGGGCATCCCGGCTGCGAGGGGGGTGCCAGGTTTATTCCGCCGGGCGTCATGTTTCCCCTGTGGCGAACACGCTCCAAAAGTCGGGCTCCGGCACGTAGCATCAAAGTACGTCGTAGCTAGGAGTGTGGCGAAATGTTTGAGAGATTTACGGACCGTGCCCGTCGCGTGGTTGTCCTTGCCCAAGAAGAGGCACGGATGCTCAATCACAATTACATTGGTACCGAGCACATCCTCTTGGGTCTGATCCACGAGGGTGAAGGCGTTGCCGCCAAGGCGCTTGAATCCCTGAGCATTTCGCTCGATGGCGTCCGCGAACAGGTGCAGGAGATCATCGGCCAGGGTCAGCAGGCTCCATCCGGGCACATCCCCTTCACCCCGCGCGCCAAGAAGGTGCTTGAGCTTTCGCTCCGCGAAGCACTGCAGCTCGGCCACAATTACATTGGTACCGAGCACATCCTGCTCGGTCTCATCCGCGAGGGCGAAGGCGTTGCTGCCCAGGTACTGGTCAAGCTTGGTGCGGACCTCAACAGGGTCCGTCAGCAGGTCATCCAGCTGCTTTCCGGCTACCAGGGCAAGGAAACCGCGGGTTCGGGTTCCAGCCAGGGCCAGCCGGAGGGAACTCCCGCAGGTTCGGTGGTACTGGACCAGTTCGGACGCAACCTCACCCAGGCTGCCCGCGAGAACAAGCTCGATCCCGTGATCGGCCGCGAGCAGGAGATGGAACGCGTCATGCAGGTCCTCTCCCGCCGTACCAAGAACAACCCAGTGCTCATCGGTGAGCCCGGCGTCGGTAAGACTGCCGTCGTCGAAGGCCTCGCCCAGGCGATTGTCCGCGGCGACGTCCCGGAAACCATCAAGGACAAGCAGCTGTACACGCTTGACCTTGGTTCACTGGTTGCCGGCTCACGCTACCGTGGCGACTTCGAAGAGCGCCTGAAGAAGGTCCTCAAGGAGATCCGCACACGCGGCGACATCATCCTCTTCATTGACGAGATCCACACCCTCGTTGGTGCAGGTGCTGCTGAGGGCGCGATCGATGCTGCATCCATCCTGAAGCCGATGCTTGCCCGTGGTGAACTCCAGACCATTGGTGCCACCACGTTGGATGAGTACCGCAAGCACATTGAGAAGGACGCTGCCCTTGAGCGCCGCTTCCAGCCGATCCAGGTCAAGGAGCCTTCCGTCGCTCACGCGATCGAGATCCTGAAGGGCCTGCGGGACCGCTACGAGGCACACCACCGCGTAACGATTACCGACGGCGCCCTCGCCTCAGCAGCGCAGCTGGCCGAACGCTACATTTCGGACCGCTTCCTGCCGGACAAGGCGATCGACCTCATCGATGAAGCCGGTGCACGCCTGCGTATCCGCCGCATGACCGCTCCGCCGGAGCTCAAGGCCATGGACGAGCGCATTGCCGACGTCAAGATGGAGAAGGAATCCGCCATCGACGCCCAGGACTTTGAGGGTGCCGCTTCGCTGCGCGACAAAGAGCAGAAGCTCATTGCCGAACGCGCTGAGAAGGAACGCAACTGGAAGTCCGGCGGCATGGATGACATCTCAGAGGTTGATGAAGACCTGATCGCCGAGGTTCTTGCGAACTCCACCGGCATCCCCGTCTTCAAGCTCACCGAGGAAGAGTCCTCGCGGCTCCTCAAGATGGAAGACGAACTGCACAAGCGCGTCGTTGGCCAGGACGAGGCCATCAGGGCCCTGTCCCAGGCTATCCGCCGTACACGTGCAGGCCTGAAGGACCCCAAGCGTCCCGGTGGCTCTTTCATCTTCGCCGGGCCTACGGGTGTCGGCAAGACCGAGCTCGCAAAGGCCCTTGCCGAGTTCCTGTTCGGTGAAGAGGATGCCCTCATCACGCTGGACATGTCCGAGTACTCCGAGAAGCACACGGTTTCGCGGCTCTTCGGTGCACCTCCGGGCTATGTTGGCTACGAAGAAGGCGGCCAGCTCACCGAGAAGGTTCGTCGCCGTCCGTTCTCCGTGGTCCTGTTCGACGAAGTTGAGAAGGCCCACGCGGACCTCTTCAACTCGCTCCTGCAGATCCTGGAAGATGGCCGACTGACCGACTCCCAGGGCCGCGTGGTGGACTTCAAGAACACTGTGATCATCATGACCACCAACCTGGGTACCCGCGATATCTCCAAGAGCGTCGCTACGGGCTTCCAGTCCGGCACGGATACCCAGACCGGTTACAACCGGATGCGTGCCCGGGTCACGGAGGAGCTCAAGCAGCACTTCCGCCCCGAGTTCCTCAACCGTGTTGACGACGTTGTGGTGTTCCCGCAGCTCACCCAGGACGAGATCATCGAGATCGTGGACATGTTCGTTACCCGCCTGGAGCGTCGCCTCAAGGACAAGGACATGGGCATCGAGCTCACCACGGCAGCAAAGGTTCTTCTTGCCACCCGTGGCTACGATCCCGCAATGGGTGCCCGGCCGCTGCGCCGTACCATCCAGCGCGAGATCGAGGACCAGCTCTCCGAGAAGATCCTCTTCGGCGAATTGCACTCCGGTGACATCGTGGTGGTGGATGTGGACGGCGAAGGCGACGACGCCAAGTTCACGTTTGCAGGCAACGCCAAGCCGCGGATCCCGGAGATCGCTCCGACCGCGTAAGGCAGGCCCCACAAAGCACAAGCACCACAAAGCAAAGCCCCATCCGCTCCGAAACGAACGGGTGGGGCTTTCGCGTCAGGTGAGGTCTTGTTGGCGGTGCCGGAGGCATTTGCGTAGCTTGCGTCAAAGCGACGAAGGAGCAGCAAGCGGCAAATGGCGCCGGTACCGCCAGTATCACGCCATATCTGAAAGTACTGTTTCACTCTGAGTGAACCACCCTGTGATCGGCGACACAATACGTGTTGAATCGGAGCATGGATTCGACTCACAGCCCAAGCCCAGGCACGCCACCTGAAACTCCTTTTCACCACATCGACCACTACCTCTCCATTCCCAGAGTCAGTGGTCTCACCCTCAGCCCGGACGGCAAGCGCCTGGTCACTACCGTTTCAACCCTGAATGGCAAGGGCACCGAGTATGTCACCGCACTCTGGGAGATCGACCCCACCGGCCAAAGCCATGCCCGGCGGATCACCCGGAGTTCCAAAGGCGAGGCCGGTGCCGCCTTTGCCGCCAACGGTGATCTCTACTTCACGTCTTCCCGCCCCGACCCCGAGAGCGCAGATCCCGAGGCCGATCCGGTGAACGCACTGTGGCTGCTCCCTGCCAGTGGGGGAGAAGCTCGGGTTGTGCACACTCGGGCCGGCGGGATCAGTTCCGTCATGGCGGCAAAGAGTGCGGATGCCGTCTTCGTCAACGCCGAGGTTCTGGCAGGTTCCAGCAATGAGGAGAACGACGAAGAACGCCGCAAGACCCGCAAAGACAACAAAGTGTCCGCCATTCTGCACAGTGGCTACCCGATCCGCTATTGGGACGCGGACCTGGGTCCTGCCGAGCCGCGCTTGTTTGCAGTGGAACCGGGCGAGGAGAAGGAAGCCGGCAAACCAACCACCGTTGACATTCCGGCTCCGCTTAAGTTGCGCAACCTGACGCCCGGCGTCGGAGGTTCGCTGCGGGAAGCCAAAACTGTGGTGAGTCCGGACGGCAAGACCATTTACACGAGCCTCACCAAAGCCCTTGCCAAGGCCGACAGCCGTGAGGTGCTTGCCGCCGTCGACGTCGCCACTGGGGCTGTGAAGGTACTTCTGGACCGCGAGGGAATGAGCTACTTCCCTGGGCCCGTCAGCCCGGACAACCGCACGTTGGTTGTGGAGAGCGAAAGTGACACCACGCCCACCCAGGCTCCGCAGATCAAGCTGCACCTGCTGGACGTATCGGGCAGCGAAACGACTGACCTGGAGCCGCTCGCACACCAATGGGACCGCTGGCCTACTGCCTTGGAGTGGCTCCCGCAAGGCAATGCCATCCTGGTGAAAGCGGACGACGACGGCGCGTCGCCGCTTTTCCGGATCGACGTCGCCGATGGAGCGGTAACACGGGTGACGAAAGACGCTGCGGCGTATTCCGACGTCGTGGTTTCGCCGGACGGGACCACAGCGTACGCACTGCGGAGCTCCTACGAGTTCCCCGCTGAAGCTGTGCGGATCGACCTCGCTTCCGGAGATGTGGTGAGGTTGCAGGCACCCGCGGAACGGCCAAGGTACAAGGGGCACCTCGAACGCGTGGAAACGACGGCGGAGGACGGCTCGCGCGTGCCGGCTTACCTGGCGCTCCCGGAAGGTGCATCCGCAGACCGCCCGGCTCCCCTCCTGCTGTGGATCCACGGTGGACCGCTGGGCTCATGGAACGCCTGGACCTGGCGTTGGAACCCCTGGCTGCTGGTCGCCAAGGGCTATGCCGTACTGCTGCCCGACCCCGCCCTCTCCACCGGTTACGGCCAGGAGTTCATTCAGCGCGGCTGGGGTGAATGGGGCAAGAAGCCCTTCTCGGACCTTATGGCTATCACAGATGCCGTAGTCGAGCGGGCGGACATCGACGAGTCACGGACAGCGGCTATGGGCGGGTCCTTCGGAGGCTACATGGCCAACTGGGTGGCAGGCCAGACGGACCGCTTCAAGGCGATCGTGACCCACGCCAGTTTGTGGGCCCTGGACCAGTTCGGCCCCACCACCGACGCCGCGCAGTACTGGCTGAAGGAAATGACGGTTGAGATGGCGATGGAGAACTCGCCCCACCTCAACGTACGCAACATCAAGACGCCCATGCTGGTGATCCACGGAGACAAGGATTATCGCGTACCGATCGGCGAGGGCCTGCGGCTTTGGTACGAACTGTTGTCCTCATCGCAGCTGCCCGCAGACGACAACGGCCAGAGCCCGCACCGCTTCCTCTACTTCCCCGACGAAAACCACTGGATCCTCCAGCCGCAGCACGCGAAGGTTTGGTACGGAGTCGTGGAGCACTTCCTGGCACAGCAGGTGCTGGGCGAGGACGTGGCGCTGCCGGAGGAGTTGGGGATCTAGTCCGTTGCTGGGTCTGGCGTGAGTCCGGCGCTGGACCTGCGCCATTTGCCGCGTGCTCGCTCGTGCCTCGCTTAGACGCACGCTACGCAAATAGCCCAGGACCAGCGCCTCGCGGCGGCCCTCCGGTACTAAATGGTGACCATGGCGTCCGTCAGCGCCGCCCGGCTCAGCCCCGGCGTAGGTCATGCGCGGTCGGGCTCCTCTTTGTCTCGTTAGGATGGGGGAGTGAATTCGACCTTTAGCCTTCGTCCTGCCCGTACTAGTGATGTGGCGGCGATCAAGAGGCTGGTTGCCCCTCTCGCGGAGCAGCGGATTTTGATGGCCAAGGAAACTGTGGCGTACTACGAGAGCCTCCAGGAATTCCGGATTGCCGAATCCCATGACGGCGACGTGATCGGCTGCGGGGCCCTGCACGTTATGTGGGAGGACCTGGCCGAGATCCGCACCCTTGCCGCTGCGGACACGTGGCGGGGGCGGGGCGTGGGGCACGTGCTGGTGGAGGATCTCGTCGAAAAAGCCAAGGAGCTCGGCGTCAGCCGTGTGTTCTGCTTGACGTTTGAGGTGGACTTCTTCAAACGTCACGGCTTTGAGGTCATGGAGGACCAATCGGCCGTGGACCCGCAGGTGTACTCGGAGCTGCTGCGCTCGCATGACGAGGGCGTTGCCGAATTCCTTGATCTGGCGCGGGTAAAACCGAATACGCTGGGCAATACCCGGATGATCAAGCACCTCTAAGAGGACCCTCAACAAGGGCTGTCGGGTCGCAGTTCAACCCTGCCCGGATTATGCGTGATTTAAAACCCCTTCTCTTATCTAAAGTTGATGGATAAACTGATCGAGGCTTGCTGGGGAGCTTCCGCCATTCGTTCAATCGAGAGAAGATCATGCAGTCCCACGCGTCGTTTTCAGGTAATTCAAGCGTTTCAGAACTCCAACTCAGCGTGCGCGGTCCCGTGTTCACGCCTGCCGATCCCGGCTTCGCAGCCGAGGTAGCGGCCTTCAACCTCTCCACTCAACACCAGCCGGATGTTGCCTTCGGCGCCCTCGACGCAGAGGACGTTTCGGCGGCTATCAAATGGGCGGCGGAACGGGGAATGCCCGTAGCCGTTCAGTCCACGGGGCATGGCGCAACAAACGCGATAGAAGGCGGGCTGCTCATCAGTACCCGCCGCATGCTTGAGCTCAGCATCGACCCCCTTGAGAAGACTGCCCGGGTCGGGGCCGGTGTTCGTTGGAAGGCCGTGGTTGACCTTGCTGCGACCTTCGGTTTGATGGGCCTTTGTGGTTCAACCAGTGACGTGGGCGTGGTGGGATACACGCTGGGCGGGGGCCTGCCAATCCTGGGCCGTAAGTACGGCTTTGCCTCGGATCATGTCATCGCCTTCGAGCTGGTCACAGCCGACGGCACCCAACAAAGGGTGACCAAGGACGAGAACGCTGAGCTGTTCTTCCTCCTGCGAGGCGGCAAGGGCAATCTGGGCATTGTGACGGCCATGGAATTCCACCTCTTCCCAGCCGCCGATCTCTATGCAGGCGGTGTTTACTTCGACGGCGGGCACGCCCCGGAAGTCCTGGGGGCGTTTAGGGAATGGGTGCCATCGCTACCTGCGGAGGCATCGGCGTCGTTGGCGTTTTTGCGCCTTCCGGAGATGGAGATGATTCCGGAGCCGTTACGGGGAAAGTTTGTGATCCACCTGCGCTACGCCTACCAAGGCGACCTGGCTGCAGCGGCGGAGCTGCTGGAGCCCATGCGCCGAAGCGCCCCGTTCATGATGGACGCCACCGGCCCTTTGGAAGCAAGCCAATTCGACACGATCCACCAGGATCCGGACCAGCCAGTCCCCGTTCGCGAGCGTGGCTTCCTGCTTGATCGTTTGGACGAAGAGGCGGCCGAGGCAATCCTGCGGCACTTCGGTCCAGGCGTCGATAGCCCAGTGTTGTTGGCAGAACTCCGGCTGCTGGGCGGCGCCCTCGCCAAGAGCGCGGAGGGCGAGGATATTGTGGGCGGTCGTGATGCGGCGTTCAGCTTCTACATGGTTGCCATTGCTATGCCTCCTGTTGTCGAGATGCTGCCGGCAGTTTTCGAGGCCGTGCATACAGACCTTCGACCTGCTGCCAACGCCGGCACATTTGTGAACCTCCATGGCCACTTTGTGGATGCCGAGGACAGGGAGCGGCCTTGGGGCCCCAGCGCACGGGAGCGGCTTAAGAAGGCGAAGGCGGAGCTGGATCCGAAGAACATGTTCAGCTTTGGGCATGTAGTGGGTCTTCCTGCCACGGAACAGCCGGTTGTTATGGATCAGACCGCGCTGCTCGAAGACGTGGTCACGGCCGGCGGCGACGCCGTGCTGAACAGTTAAGGAGCGGACCGTGCAAGATCGTGTCACGTTTCCGGACTTTTCAGCTTTCCAGATAGACATCCCCCACGGGTCCTGGCCGAACGAATCTTTCTGGCCGGGGACGGCCCACTCAAACCCGGACCTGTATTCCGCATTTTGGCTCGACTTCCATGCCCGGAGTGAGGCGGACTTCAGTCCTCCAGGCACCACCGCGCAGCCCGGGCACCACGAAGATTAAGCGTGTCATTCCGGCAGGGACAGGTCTTTGGGCCCTCCCTGCCGGCCTTTAACGGGCGTTGGCGGCTTCTGCACGCGACGAGGCCTACCCTGTGCCCGGGCCCGGTAGTAGGGTCAGAGCACCAGCCACAGCACGCCCAGGAGCATCCCATGAAAAAGCTCATCAATGATCCACGCGCCGTGGTGGACGAGTCCGTCGAAGGTTTCGGCATGGCCCATGCCGACATCGTGGACGTCCATCCCGAGCCCAAGTACGTCATCCGGAAAGGCGCACCTGTAGCGGGCAAGGTTGCCCTGGTATCCGGCGGGGGCAGCGGCCATGAGCCACTGCACGCCGGGTTCGTCGGCCTCGGCATGCTCGACGCCGCGGTGCCCGGCGCCGTCTTCACCTCGCCCACGCCCGACCAGATCATACCGGCGACAGTCGCTGTCGACTCAGGTGCCGGCGTCGTGCATATCGTCAAGAACTACACAGGCGACGTCCTGAACTTTGAGACTGCGGCGGAGATGGCACAAGCCGAGGGCGTGCACGTACGTTCGGTGCTGGTAAACGACGACGTTGCTGTGGAGGACTCGCTGTACACGGCGGGCCGCCGTGGAGTGGGCGGGACTGTGCTCGTGGAGAAGATTGCGGGTGCTGCCGCTGAGCGTGGGGACGGTCTTGAAGCTGTTGCCGCCATCGCGGAGCGGGTCGCCGCCAATGTGCGGACCATGGGAGTCGCTCTCTCTGGCTGCACGGTTCCGCACGCAGGTACGCCGAGCTTCGAGCTGGCGGAGGACGAGATCGAGATCGGCATCGGAATCCATGGCGAGCCCGGACGCCACAGGATCGCCATGGAAAGCGCTGACGCGATCACCGACCGTCTGCTGGAGCCCGTGCTTGAGGATCTCTCCCTCTCCTCCGGCGACAGGGTGCTGCTGTTCGTGAACGGCATGGGCGGCACGCCGCAGAGTGAGCTCTACATCGTCTATCGCCGGGCCGCCCAGGTACTCGCAGAGCGCGGCGCAACAGTGGAGCGCTCGCTGGTAGGGAACTACGTGACGTCCCTCGAAATGCAAGGTTGCTCGGTGTCCGTGCTACGCCTCGACGACGAATTGACGAGTTTGTGGGATGCCCCGGTTCATACGGCTGCCCTGCGTTGGGGAGCGTGAGCATGGGGCTGGGCGTTGAATGGGCACTGGACTGGCTGAAGCTGTCCGCGAAGGCCATGGCAGAACATCGAAGGGAACTGATAGAGCTGGACCGGCCAATTGGCGATTCGGACCACGGCGAGAACATGGACAGAGGATTCCAGGCGGTTCTGCAGAAGCTGGACGAGACGCCGCCGGAAACTGCGGGAGCTGCCCTTAAGGCGGCTGCGATGGCGCTGATGTCCAAGGTGGGCGGAGCTGCCGGGCCCCTTTACGGCACCGCATATCTTCGGGCGGCCACATCCCTCGGTGATTCCACCGACATTGATGCAGAGGCGCTGGCTTCCGCGCTCGCCGCTGCCCGCGACGGCGTGGTGGCGCGCGGCAAAGCCGAGACCGGTGACAAGACCATGATTGACGCATGGACGCCGGCAGTGGAGGCAGCGCAGAACGCCGCGTCCAACGGCGGTGATGTACTCGCCGTCCTGGAAGCTGCTGCCGAGGCAGCCGAAGTGGGGGCTGTGGCTACCGATCCGCTGGTGGCTCGCAAGGGCCGGGCAAGCTACCTTGGGGAGCGAAGCGCGGGGCATCGCGATCCAGGAGCGGCCTCCACGGCACTGCTCTTGCGCGCCGCGGCAGCAGCAGCGGCCGGCTCCGCAGGAAACACGGGAACCGACGCCGTATGACAGTTGGGATCGTGGTTGTCTCGCACAGCAGCAAGATCGCTGAAGGTGCAGTGGAACTCGCCGCACAGATGGCGCCCGACGTCGAACTCGTCGCCGCCGGGGGCACTGACGACGCACGGATTGGCACCAGCCTCGAGAAGGTGTTGGCCGCCGTCGAGCAGTCGCTGATTGATGCGGGAGGCGATGGCGTGGTGGTGCTGACGGATCTGGGCTCAGCAGTAATGACAGCTGAGTCTGCGATCGAATTCGCCAGTGATCCTGACGCCATACTGCTTGCCGATGCGCCTTTGGTTGAAGGGCTCGTGGCCGCGGCTGTAGCGGCGCAGGGCGGGGCCGGCGTCGAGGAGGTGCGTAAGGCTGCCGAGGCCGTTGGATTCAGGGCTTCCACCGATACTGAAGCCTCGGCCGGTACTGACACGCCCGCAAGTACTGACGCGCCGGATGCTGCCGGCGACTTCGAGCTAATTAATCCCATGGGCATCCACGCGCGGCCTGCCGCGAAGATAGCCGGTGGCCTGTCCGGCCTTGACGCTGAGGTGACTATCAACGACGTCGACGGGACGTCCATGATGGCGCTCATGACACTCGCGGCCGGGCAGGGTGCAACCCTGCGCGTGGAGGCCCGTGGAAAGGACGCTGCGAAGGCTGTTCAGTATGTCGGGCGGTTGGTGCGCGAGGGATTTGGGGAGATGTGATCACGACGTCTTCATGGGCAAATATTGCTAAGTACCCTGATTAGTGATGTTGTAGAGGTACAGGTTCACAACAAGGAAGAGGTGCGGGCATGGGTGCTGACGACAAGATGGAGAACGCTGGCGAGAAGATTTCAGGCAAGGCTAAAGAAGCTGCCGGAAAGCTTACCGACAACGAGCGCCTGGAAGCCGAAGGCAAGGGCGAGCAGGTCAAGAGTGACCTCAAGGGTGCTGGCGAAAAGGTAAAGGACGCCTTCAAGAAGGACTAGGAATTCGGGCGGGGCCGTTGCAGTTGCAGCGGCCCCGCCTTCCTATTGTGTTTTGACAGGCATAACACCGCACGATCAGATGGAGGATTCTTTCGTGAATTTGCTGGTGAAATTGTTCGGCCTGGCAGTCAGCCTTGGAGCTGGCGTGCTGGCAAACAAGACGCTTGAAGGACTCTGGGAGAAAAAGACAGGAAAACCTGCCCCCAAGGACGGAACTGATCTGAACGATTCCTTGCCGGGAGTGCTGGTGTTCGCTGTGGTCTCGGCGGGCGTCGGGGCGGTGGTTCACGTTCTCACCCAAAGGGGCACCAAGAGCGCGCTGGCCCGTATGAAGAAAACGGCAGACGAGGTTTAGGAAAATGGCAATAGCCCGATACCCGAGTGTAGTTATCGATTGTCCGGATGCGCCCGCCCTCGCCGCCTTTTATGGGGAACTGCTGGGCTGGGACGTGAAGGGCGAAACCGATTGGTTCGAGATCCGTCCCAGCGATGGGAACAATTGCATCGCTTTCCAGCAGGTCGAGTCATATCACGCGCCGGAATGGCCGGGGCAGAAAGTTCCTCAACAAATGCATCTTGATCTAATGGTGGAGGACTTGGACAAGGGCGAGGAAGTGGCTCTTTCGCTCGGTGCAAGCAAGGCGGAGCACCAGCCGGGGACCACCTTCAGGGTGTTCCTTGATCCGGCCGGCCATCCGTTCTGCCTGTGCCTTTCTTAACCCTGCTGGGCCGCCCACTCCTCGACGCGACGGTTGCTTTCCTCTTCGGAGAGATCTTCCACGCGGGTCATGATGGACCAGCGCACGCCGAAAGGATCCCGGATACTGGCATATCGATCCCCTGACACGAAGGTGGTCAGGGGTTCGCGGATGGTGGCGCCGGCTTGTTCCGCTCGCTGCACAAGTGCGTCTGCGTCCGGGCAGTAGAAGCCCAGGGAGTAGCAGTCATCATCGCCATCGGGTGCCGGGACCAAGTGGTATTCCGGGTTGGGCTCGCCCAGCTGAAGGTGGCCATTCCCGAGGTCGAGTTCGGCATGGACCACAACTCCGCCCATCTCGGTGGCGCCAACAACCCGTGCCCCGAAAACGTCTCGGTAGAACGCGATCGCATTCTTGGCATCGGGTACGGCGAGGAAGGGCGTCAGGCTGGTCAGCCCGTTGGGTATTCCGTGGGTAGTGTACTTGCCGTGGGCGGCCGTGGTTGGCTCAGTGCTTGTAGTATCTGTCATGTCCACGACGCTACCGGCCGGGCTGCTGGCGGCGCTTGGAAATTCGCGACAGACTTTGTTGGGGAGGGCTCTTATGGATAGTTCGTTCAAGGGCATTCTGTACCCGGCGCGGCTTCCCACCTTCAACCGTTTAGCGGCGCCGGAGTCTGTTGCGGAGCTGGTCCAGTGGTTCTGGATTCCCGAATGGGACATTGAGCCAGGCCGCACCTCCCGTCAGCATCTGATCGCCTACCCCGCATCCAATCTCGTTGTGCAGTTGGACGATGTGGTCTTTTCCGGTCCAACAACCCGTGCCGCCTATCGCGACTTGACTGGCCAGGGTTGGGCAGTGGGAGCGCTGCTGCGCCCGGCCGCGGTTCCGGTGTTCGCCGATGATCCGGGCAGCTTGCGTGATGCCGAAGTGGCGCTGCCGTTGGAGGATCTCCACCGTTCTGTCGCACGGGCCATGAACGCCCCCGACGGCGGCACTCGCCGCGACCAGGCAGTGGATGCCTTTGTGTCGTGGCTCGGTTCCCTGGACTACGTTCCTTCCCAAGAAGCCTTGTTGGCGAACCGGATGATGGACACTGTTGCCTCGGACCCGGAGGTGGCCCGGATTGAGGATGTGGCGGCCCGGCTGGCTGTCTCTGGGCGGACGCTCCAGCGAATTGCGAGGAAATACATCGGCCTCAGCCCCTCAGTGCTGATCCGTCGCCGTCGCCTGCAGGACGCCGCCGAGAGGGCTCGTTTGGACCCATCCGCTGATCTTGCGGACATCGCTGCCGGGCTTGGCTACGCCGACCACGCACACCTGACGAACGACTTCCAGAAGTACCTGGGGTTCACGCCGAGCACGTACCGGCGTGCTGTTGGCAGTTAGTCGTCGCCCGATCCTGGCTCGCTCAAATGCCGGTTGAACTGGGCTCCCGCGGCATCCGGCATGACGTTGCTGCCGAGCCCCATGATGCGTGATTTCAGGGAGCCGCCCAGCACGTTACCTTCACCTTTCATCATCGCTTTGAAGCCTTGCCCGGCAACCTGCGCCGGATCGTCCTTCTCCTCGGTCCCTACCTTCGTGTCCATCAGCTCTGCCCGTTCAAAGAACGGAGTCTCCGTGGGGCCCGGCAGCAGGGTGGTTACAGTGACCCCTGTGTGCCGCAGTTCATTCCTCAGCGCTTGTCCAAAGGACTGAACGAAGGCCTTTGATGCGCCATAGACGGCCTGGAAGGGTGCTGGCCCCCGGGCAATGATTGAGGAGGTGAACAGTATCCTTCCTTGACCGCGTTCCACCATGTCCGCCGCGATCCACTTGGCGAGGGCGACTGTTGAGGTCACGTTCAGATCGATAATCCTGATTTCCTGTTCAAGGTCCGTCTCCACAAAGGGACCTCCCACACCGATCCCGGCGTTGAGGGCCACGGCGTCAAGTGGTCTTCCGAGAGCTGCAACCGCGGAGCGCAACTGCTCCACACCCTGCCTGCTGGCGAGGTCGATCTGTTCCGCCGTTACGGCACCGCCGAGATTGGCCAGGCGTTGTGCCGCTCCGTGGATCCCGTCATTTTCAGCGACGATAATCGTGTCGAATCCGTTGCTGAGGAACTGCCGCGCAAGCTCGTACCCGATGCCGGTGGATGCTCCCGTGACAAGGGCCAGTTGCCTCTCATTGGTGTTCATCGGTCATCCCTTTCGGTTCGCTATGGCGGGAGATTCCAGCGCGAAGCGCGTCCGGAGAAAGTCTGTAACTGACAGGTTACTTAGTATTTTCGCATCCGGCACCAAGAGGGACAAAGCTGCTGACTACACAGAAACGGGCACCGGTGGTTCCGTAGCCTCTTTGCTGGCTTCCGGCGTCGTGGTTTCCCCGCGGAAGGCGGCGAGCATCGCCTCGCGATCGAATTGCCCCTCCCACTTGGACACCACGAACGTGGCAACGCAGTTGCCAAGCAGGTTGACCACGACGCGCATGGAATCCATCAACCTGTCGGCTCCGAGGAGTAGTGCCACGCCCGCTACGGGGAAGATTCCCAGGGCCCCGGCCGTGGCGGAGAGGGCCAGGAAGGCCGAGCCGGGAACGCCTGCCATGCCCTTGGAGGTCAGCATGAGGATTCCGAGGGCAGCCAGCTGTTGGCCCAAGTCGAGGTTGTGGCCGAAGGCTTGGGCAAGGAACAGCAACGAGATGGAAAGGTAGAGAGCAGCGCCGTCGAGGTTGAAAGAGTATCCCGTGGGAACCACCAGCCCAGTGGTTGCGCGGGAACAGCCAGCGTTGCTCAGCTTGGTCATGATTCGCGGCAGTACTGATTCCGTGGATGCCGTGCCCAGTGCCAGGAGGAACTCTTCGCGGGAGTACTTGATGAACTGCCACAGCGGGACGCGTGGGTAAACCCAGGCCACAATGAACAGCAAGCCGATAAAGACCAGTGCCGAGCCGTAGCATGCCGCCACCAGCAGGGCGTAGGTGCTCAACGAACTCAGCCCGTACTGGCCGATGATGAATGCCATTGCCCCGAAGGCGCCTACCGGGGCAACCCTCATCACCCAGGACATGATCTTGAAGAAGAGTTCCAGGGTGGTCTCCATGAGGTCGATGACGGGCTTGCACTTCTCCCGTCCCACCACCACGATGGCCGCCCCGAAGAAGACGGCGAAACAGAGGACCTGCAACAGCGTGTTGGATGCGAACGCTCCAACCACGCTGGTCGGAATGATGCCCAGCAGGAACTGCCCTGCGTCCTTGGGCGGGGCCGTGGTGGTCTTGGCGTTGACTGCTTCCGCTGACAGGGAAGCCGGATCAATGTTCAACCCTGCCCCCGGCTGGACGATGTTGGCCACGAGCAGCCCGAACGCCAGCGCGAAAAGTGTGGCGGCGGTGAAGTAGACGAGGGCTTTGACTCCCACGCGGCCAACAGACTTCACGTCGCCTACCGCCGAGATTCCAGTGACGATCACCAGGAATATCAGTGGCGCAATGATCATCTTGATGAGTTGGATAAAGCCGTCGCCAAGAGGGCGAAGCGCAGATCCGATGCCCGGCCAGAAGTAGCCGATGGCGACCCCCAGCACCACGGCCACCAGGATCTGGAAGAACAGGGATTTATAGAGTGGCTTCTTTGCCGCTGGCCTCACAGCAACAGCGAGTGCGGGAGTCTTCAAGGTGGCGCCTATCTGTGCGGGGCCATGAAGGGTCACGGCCGGGGTCACAGATGACGCTATGAGGGGCGTGTTTCGGAACTGCTAATTCCAATGCCCCCTTGTGTTTAATATCGGAAGCAAGATTCCATGATGCGAAAACTCTAAAGAAGTTGAAGTGGTTGGCAGCCTTCGGCGAGCACCTCCGCAGGCTTTGGCGTCGGCTTATGGAATGCATCAAGAAACAACCGGTAGGAGACGATGCCCGCATTTGCGGACCCGGTGGAGCAGCAGCATCGGTAGGCGTGCGTCATCCACGGGCCGGGCAGGAGCGCTCGAAGCCACGAGTCGCATTCGGTCAACGAGAGGGAGGCTTGGACTCCACTATCCCTGCGATGAGCAGCAACGGACACCGTGACGCAGGTCCCAGCCGGGGCTGGGCCGGGGGCGAACCATCCCCACTCCACAGTCTCCACGACGATCGTCACGTTGATGTTCTCGTTCTCGATCGATGGCGTGGGACCCAGTCGGTGATGCCGACGGCCGCTATGGATTGGCTCGCCCTGTGAAGATCGGCTTACTTCCTGGCGTAGTTCGTTCAGTTCGGCGGCATGTTTACTGCGGATCCTCGCACTGAGATCCATGATCAGGGTTTCCTCTGCTGCGGCAGGCGCTTCGGTGTCGACGGAAGGTCGGGGTGGCGCAACAGAAAACGTGTCACGAAGGGGCTGCTCAGACCGGTGCACAACACCTCCAGGACTCGACCATCAGCGCACGGGTGAGACGAGAATACCGGTCTAAAAATCAAATCGCCAGAGGAAGCCGCGTGAGGCATTGGCTACTATTTTGCATGGCTTCGGCCACGGCAGGCGCCTCTACCGCGACCTCAGTACACTCCTCATGGCGCTGGAGCTCATGCAGCAAAGACGCTCCTGCAGCGAAACTGCATCTCAGGTCCGTGCCCGGGGCCCCGGGCCGGAAGCCGCAGCCCGCCGTCGTGCATGTCCGCACGGGCACTGCGCGACTCAATGCGCTACCTTAGGCGACGCCGTTGGACTGCACCTTGTTAGGTTGGGGCCGAATGGCCACCCGGGAGCTTGCGATACGGTCGGTGAGGGCCGCAGCGGAGTCTTTGACGAGGCGCACGAGCTCGGATTCGGTGCCCAAATTGAAGCGACTCTCGGGGATCGTGATGCCGATATCACCGACGACGATGGTGCCCGAGAGCCCGAACACCGGGGCCGCGACGGAGATCGCACCCTCGATCCGCTCTCCGTGCGAGATGGCATAGCCATCCCGGCGGATTTCATCGAGTCGATCGCTGAGCTTGCCTGGGTCGACGCGGGTGCGTGCAGTCAATGCAGGGAGTGGGCCGTGGACGATCTCGTGCCGGGTCTCATCAGGTAGGAAGGCGAGTATCGCGAGCCCACTGGCGCCTGCGTGCAGAGGCAGCCAAGTATGCATCGGCAAAACGTAGCGCAGGGGGTGCGGGGATTCCACTGTGTGGGTGAACATCATCTGCTGGCGCTGTTCGTTGTAGACGCCGAAGAACGAAGACTCGCCTGTGCGCTCGGTGAGCTGACCGAGGATGTCCGTAGCCGCCTCCTCGAGCGGGAGACGGGCAGTCGTGGCCCAGGCAAGCCGCAGGAACTCGAGTCCGAGCCGATATGCGCCGTCGCGGGTGCGGCCAACCATCCCAAGCTTCTCCAGGTCGCCGAGCAGCCGATGGGCCGTACTCGCGCTGACACCCATGAGGGAGGCCAGCTCGCGAACGCCATAGGAGTCCTCGCCGGTGTCGACCATGAGGGTCAGCAGTTCGATCCCTCGCGCCAGCGGATGCCGTTGCCTGTCCGGCGACTGCTCCGAACCAGCAGTCGTTTCGTTTGTACTCATTGACCCTCCCGACTCACCGACGACGAAGTGCGAAGTCGTTCTGGATGAGTCTATTCAACAGGACACGCCTTCGGATGAAGAATTGCAGCATTGGGCGCGTGTGTGTCAGGGATGGGCAGACGCTTCCGCCTCTTGGGCTGGTTGTTCGGTTTCGGCGACCACCTCGATGACTGCGCCGCGCTGGTTCATGGGTATCGATTTCTTGATGGCCATGATGGCAGCCAATGCGGCTGCACCCGTGATGACGATGAAAATGATGCCGGCGTTCCATGAAGAAATAGTCGGTGCCGTGGTGCCGGGTACCGTGCTCGACGCCAACACGACACCGATGATCGCTGTGCCGATCGCACTGAAGAGGGTCCGACCCACAGTAAAGATCAGGCCGACGGCTTCGCTGGTGTCGCGGGCGGAAACGTTCTCCACGATGACGATGGGAATGCTGATCGTGAGGAACACTGTTCCGACCGAGCCAATCACGACTGCGACGATCGCAAGCGGGAGATTATGGGTCGAGAAGAAGAAACCGGAGTAGCCCAGGATTCCCAGGCCCGCACCCGAAGCGAGTATCACCTTTCCCCCGAGCCTTCCGGCGACCCGACCTGCGACGGGTGACAGGATGAATGCGATCGCCCCGGAGATCAGCCCATACAGGCCGGCTTGGGTCGGAGTCAGGCCGAGCCCGACAGGCAAATTCGCCGGGCTTTGCTGCAGGATGGGCGTGAGGAGACCGGGCGCCGTAAGGATGCCGAGCGATACAAAAGCGGTCACGATGAGAACAAGAACCAATGAACGCTCGCGGAACAGCCGCAGGTTGAACATCGGCTTCTTGATTCGCAGTTCCCAGATGATCCAGAACGTGAACAGCAGCGCGCCGACAACAATGAGGCCGACGACCAACGGGGTGGCGCCCTGAGTGCGCGACGTTGTGAATCCGTACAGGATTGCGGCAATTGCCGGGGCCATCAAGACACCGCCCAGCACATCCACTCGGCCGCGTTCGGCCACAGCGCCCACGGACCTGGGAAGTGCAAGTGCGACAAGGATCGCCACGACCGCCAGGATGGCCGAGGCGATGAACATGCTGCGCCAACCGCCCGCGGCGAGAAGGATGCCGGCAGCGACGCCTCCTATTGATCCGCCAATCAGGCCCATGCCCGATGTCAGGCTGATGAGCACCGACACTCGGGAAGGCGGCGCAACCTCGCGGGCGACGCCGATGAGCAGCGGAAAGAGACCCGCGCTGGTTCCCTGCAGCGCACGACCGATCAGCACTCCCTCGAGGTTGCCCATGATCACGCTGATGATGGGACCTGCAGCGGATATGAGCATCAGAATGATGAGGACCTTCTTCCGGCCATAAATATCGCCGAGCCGCCCCGCGATAGCCGCAGTGCCCGCGCCGACGAGCAGGAAAATGGTGACCACCCAGGAGATCGCTGATGCATCGGCATCGAAGGTAGCCATCAGGGTGGGGATGGCCACGTACATCATGGTCACTTCGAATATCGGGGTGAGTTCGATGACCATGAAGATCGCAACGATCAAGGCGAAGGGCCTGACCGCAATTGACCGTGTGGGATCGGTCGACAACATTTCATTCCTAACTACGTTGTTAGAGAGGGTGTTCGTTTTAGCGAAACGACAGTTTCGTTGTGTGGTCTTTCTCATGGTTTCACCGCCAAAGTGCTCTGTCAAGAGCCTGCGATTCGCTCGCCGAGGAGCTGCGGCGCGACTGTCACCGCGCCACTAGGCGAAGAGGCTGGTTGGATACTTCCTTGAGCAGGCGATCCACCGAGGGCCGGATCCGTACTAAAGGTTCGATGGCTGGAACTGCGTATAGAAAGTTGGCCTCCATGGCCGCTAGTGCGGCTTCTGCTACATCCAATGGGTCGATGGCCGTAACGGATGGAATGGAACTTTTTGCTGAGGACCCCCCGGCATTCTTAATTCCAGCGGTTGCAAGTGCCGCGCTCATGGGGGTGCGGACAATACCTGGGCAGAGGACGGTTGCGCTGACACCCGGCGCTGATGCCTCCAATTCCGCACGCAGCGTTTCCGTGAGTGCGACAACCGCATGTTTGGTGACGACGTAATCGGCAATGCCTGGAACGATGGACAGTCCCGACATGGAGGCAGTGTTCAGCACATGGCCATGCTTCTTTTCGACCAAGTGGGGCACGAATGCCCGGATCCCATGGATGACACTCCATAGGTTCAGGGAAAGGAGCCTTTGCCAAGCCTCCGCGCCGATCTCCCATGACGGGCGCTGATCATTGGCTGCCCCGACGTTGTTGCATACGAGGTCAAATGTTCCGAAGTGCTCAAGTGTTGCCCGTGCCAGGCTCTCGACCGATTCGGCATCGGTTACGTCGGTGGGGACGGCGAGGATTTCAGTACCCAGTGCTTTCAGGTCATTGCGGGTTGCCTCCAATCCGTCGGAGTCGATGTCGGCAATCGCGAGCTTGAGCCCGCGTGAAGCCAACGACAGCGCGAGCGATCTCCCAATTCCGCTTCCCGCCGCAGTTACTACGGCCACATCGCCTGGCTTGAAACTGGTCATATCGTCGACCTTTCTGTGCTGTTGTCTGTTCGGGAACGCGAGTTCTGTTACGGCCCGAACTGTTATTTGGGCCAGCGACAGGTGCTGCTCCAACGGCGGGCCGGATGTGGTTCATTACCCGGTGAATGCGCCACCGTTGACACCCATCGTTTGCCCCGTGATGAATGAGGCCTCGTCCGAGCAGAGAAAGGCGCAGGAAGCTGCGATGTCCGTGCCCGTGCCGATGCGCCCGACGGGAAGGCTTTGCCCCAGGACATCGCTGGGGGGAAGTTTCCCTGC
Organism: Micrococcaceae bacterium Sec5.1; assembly: GCA_039636795.1. Classification (NCBI taxonomy): domain Bacteria; kingdom Bacillati; phylum Actinomycetota; class Actinomycetes; order Micrococcales; family Micrococcaceae; species Micrococcaceae bacterium Sec5.1. The sequence continues at coordinate 173,762 of CP143430.1, forward strand.
CGCCTGCTTCTTGCGAACGCTCGGCGTGTCGATGGCAGAGGGCGCGATGGTGTTGACGGTGAGGCCTGAGGACGCGTATTCGAGAGCCAAGGTCTTCGTCAATGCGATCACGCCGCCCTTCGACGCGGAATAGGACGCCATGGTGGGGGCTCCGACCTGGGCGGCCATGGAAGAGATCAGGACCACCCTGCCCCATTTGGCATCCACCATGTCTTTGATGACGGACTGGATGCAGTTGAACGTTCCGGTCAGGTTTATGGCTAGAATGCGGTTCCAGGATTCTGCGGTGATATCGGCAAAAGGCTCCTGGACGGCGACGGCCGCACTGCAGATCAACACTCCTATGGCGCCGAGTTCATCCCGGATGTTCTCGATGGCATTGTCGACTTGGGCTCGATCGCTAACGTCAACCTGGTAGCCCAGGGCCCGGGCTCCAGCCGCGGATAGCTCCTTGGCCACGAGCTTGGCGCCCTCGCCGTCCACATCCAGGACTGCGACGGCGTAACCCTCATCAGCCAGTCGCGTGGAAACTTCGCGGCCGATGCCGGATGCTCCTCCGCTGACGACCGCGACTCGCCTTACCGCCCCGCCCTGGCCAGCCCGCTCGGCCGGTCGGGCTAACTGCTGCTTTGAAGTAACCATGGTTCTCTCCTGTGATTCAGATCTGTGATGCGGTTCGTCCATGAACGCGAGTGGCTGTCTGCTTTCTCAGTGAAGTCTTCGAGACGCAGACCATGCCGCAGGTCCTAGGGGAGGATGGGGTTTCCTTCAGCTACGAAGGGCACGAAAACCATGCTGCTGAGATCGAGGTCCGGGCTCATGCCGAGACCAGCCCCGAAGAGCAGGTCCCGGGCGGAGGAGGCCGACCCCTCAACTTCGTAGATCGTTGCGTACTGGTGGGAAACCGAAGCGGGCTCTTCGGAGGCTGTGCGGTAGCGCTGTGCGGCGATAAAACCGGGAAGTTCAAGCACCTGAGGTATGTGTGTGTCCCAGTACCATGTGCGGAACACGTCGTCCCGTTCTTCCACGGGATTAACGAGCGCCAGTAACATCTCGCGCGGGGGCAGCAGTTCTTCAGTCATTTCAGTCTCCATTTCGGGCGGAACGGTCGTCAGCTAGCGCTGATGCTTTCGCGTATGGTCGACAGCGCACCGTTGTAGTCCCCGGTTGCGGTCATCTCACCCAGGATTTCGTGCAGCTTGGCGCGACCTCCCGGGTTGAGCAGGAACTTTCGCACTTTGCCCTCGACGTTCGCGCCGTAGTAGTGGCTGTGCTCTGCCGAGAAGATGGATTTGGGCGCCAGTGTCTCGATCATGGTCATCCACGTTTCCTGCTGTTCGGCGGTCGGTTCGAAGCGTTCATAGCCGTGTCCGCGTGCGTGGATAAGCGTGCCGATGATCCAGTCGATCTGATCCTGCGAGTACCGCGGGTAGTTGCCTCCGCCGGCGCCGTGCGGCCCGCCGGGGAAGAAGAAGTTTGGCAGCTGGTGGGCGCTGAACCCGCCGAAGTCCGTGGGCCCCTCTTCCCAGTCCGTGCTGAGGTCCAGGCCGTCGAGGCCCTTGATGCCCATGCGTGTGAGCGCACCGGTGCCGAAGTCGAAGCCTGTTGCGAAGACGATGATGTCATACTCGCGGTGTCCCTCGGTCGTTTCGATACCCGTCGTGTCGATCCGCGCGATCGGCGTCTCCCTGAGCGCGATCAGCGAGGCCGCCGGATTGTTGAATGACTCGTAGTAGTTGGTGACGAACGGAGGGCGCTTCGCGCCAAACAGATGGTCCTTCGGGATCAGCCTTTCGGCCGTAACTGGATCCTTGACGATGCTGCGGACCTTGTTGGCGAGGAAGTCGCAGAATTCGAGGTTGACGTCGCGGTTGGTAGTCATGTCGTAGTAGTTGGAAGTTAGCTTGGCGAAGCCCGGGCTGTTCCAGATCTTCTCGTAGAAGGCCTGCCGTTCTTCGAATGAGTCGGCGGTGGAGAACTTGCCGGCGGGCTCGTGCAGGAAGCCGGTTGGGTTTGCCGCGGACCCGAGTTTCGCGGCGATCCCGTCGAAGTTCTTGCGGAGCCACGTGGTGCGCTCGTCGCTGATGACCCCGTTGTTCAGTGGGGTGGTCCAGGTTGGCGTGCGCTGATAGAGGTCCACGGTCTCAACCAAGTCGACGATCGCGGGAAGAATCTGGGCTCCGCTCGGTCCGTTGCCGATGATGGCGACGCGCTTGCCCGTGAAATCGACCGGCGTATGCGGCCACGCGCCGGTGTGGTAGGCCTGGCCCCTGAAGTCCTCAAGGCCCTTCAAGTCTGGGTAGTTCGGCACGGAGAGGCCGCCGGTCGCCGAGATGACCCAGCGTGCCCGGACAGTTTCGCCCTTCTCAGTGGTCACCGTCCATGTGGTCTCTGCCTCGCTCCACAGTGCCGATACGACCCTCTGGCCGGTCCGGATGTGCCCGCGGAGGTCGAAATGGTCCACCACGAAGTTGAGGTAGCGCTCGATTTCGGGCTGGGTGGCGAACTCTTCCTCCCAGCGCCACTTCTCGAAGAGCTCTTTGGAATGGATGTATCCGTACGTGTAGCTCTCGGAATCGAAGCGCGCGGACGGGTAGCGGTTCCAGTACCAGACGCCGCCGACGCCGTCACCCGCTTCCAGCGTCTGGGCCGAGAACCCGGCCTCAAGCGCACGCTGCAGCGCGTAGATGCCCACGACGCCAGCCCCGATTACAAGTACTTCGACGTCGATGTCGCTGCTGGTCTGTTCTGCCATTGACTTCACTCCTACTCGGGCGGCGCCACCATGGCCTCCGCAGGATGTAATTCAAGCACTGGTGCTCAATTAATGCAATGGAGGCTCTAAATTCGCGTAAGTTTAGACAAAGTTGCCATTGCCATATTTGAGCGGGCGTGATGAAATTTGTTGACTCATACTTCAAAGGAGAACCATGAACGCCACCCCTGACCTACGATTCGACGGACGTGTTGCCATAGTTACAGGAGCTGGCCGCGGCCTTGGCCGCGCCCACGCCCTGCTGCTCGCCGAGCGCGGTGCCAGGGTCGTCGTGAATGACCTCGGAGGGTCGAAGGAGGGCGAAGGCAACGACGCCGGGCCCGCGAACGAGACCGCAGCGGAAATCGTCGCGGCGGGTGGCATCGCCGTAGCCGACACGAACGACGTAGGCAGTGAAGCAGGTTGCCATGCGCTCGTCGAGACCGCGATCCGTGAGTTCGGCCGCATCGACATCGTCGTGAACAACGCGGGTATCTCGCGCTGGGCGACCTTCCCGGAAGCTGACGCCACAAACCTTGAGCTCACGCTCGACGTGCATCTGCGCGGCACCTGGCACACGACCCGGGCAGCCTGGCCCTACATGGAGGAGCAAGGCTATGGGCGGGTCATCACCACAACATCAACCGGAATGCTGGGTCTGCCGGACAACCTTGCCTATGCCACCGCGAAGGGGGCCCTCATAGGTTTCACCCGCAGCCTGGCTTTGGCAGCAGCCCCGAAGGGTATCCTCGTCAACTGCGTCGCACCGAACTCGGTGACCAGACCGAGCCTTTCGGCCGACAAACCGAATATCGTCACCGCCAATGAAGCGGATTCAGCCCGCCTCCAGGCGATGCAGACCGACCTCGTCTCGCCAATGGTGGCCTACCTCGCCCACGAGTCGTGCGAGGTGAACGGCGAGATCCTCGTTGCCGGCGCCAAGCGTTTCGCCCGCTGGTTCATGGGGTTCACGCCGGGCTGGCTCGACGAAAGCGACGGAGTTCCCACCATCGAAGACGTCGTGTCCCACTGGGACGAGATCAACGACCGGGATGGCTACTACATACCTACGGGCACCTACGATTGGGGCTCAAAGTTTATGGCGCACCTGGCCTGAGTTTAAACACCAAAATCGGGGCCGGCATTTCCATGCTGGCCCCGATTTCTATGTATCGGAGTCACGCTCCGCGAGCGGCGCTGAAAGCCCTGCACTCAGGAAGGTAATGAGGTCGGAGATGAGTGCTTCGATCCCTGCCGGAAGGTGTTCCCGTTTGCGCTGGGCGGTATGGTATCGAGCCAGCGCATGTACAGCGCTGGTCAACGTAACCCACCATCGCTCGTCCAGGACCGATTCCGGAATCCCGGGGACGAGCTTGCCGAGCAGAGTGCGCAACGTGACAACCGCGGCGCCGACACGCACCCCAACGAGCCCTTCATAGCCCCCTTCTTCGGTGATGTAGAGGGAGAGGAAGGGGAGGTAGTGGTTGTCCGGCTGGAAGTGAATTGCGAGCGGGCGCACGAAGGCGCTGACCACGTCGGATACGGTGGGAGTTGTTTCGCTCAACATGAGGCCGGCGACCATTTCGGTACGGCTTACTTCACTCTCCCCGCCGCGGTATTCCATAATCGCCTTCACGATTTCGTCGCGCTCGCCGAAGTGGTATTGCACGGCTGCGTGGTTGCGCTGGCCGGCGGCTTTGCCGATGTCACGCAGTGGCACCGCCGAGATGCCGTGTTGTGCGAAAAGCCGCTCTGCCTCTGTGATGATCCGTTGGCGTGTTGCCTGTCCCCGTACATTTTTCCGCTCGCCGGATGACCTGGAGGCAACTGAAGTTTGAGACATGCCTATGAGTCTAGTGAGACGCGAACCTTGAGCGGAGCCATGTCGGTCCCCGCGGGGTAAACGCCGCCGAACAGTTCGACACCGCTTTCCAAGAGATGGACATCGTTCATCGTCCAGGTCAGGTCCACGTCGTTGTGCTCAGGCTCTTCCGTGCCGGTCGCAGCAATGAGGGTGGTGGTGCCGTCAACATCGGTGCGGGCGGACAGAACTCCGCCCTCGGGTCCGGCGACAAGTTCGGGATCGGCGATGAGGACGTCGAGGAAACCGTGATGCGCCTCAAATCGCACGGAACCTGCGAAAGACAGGCGCCATTGCCCTTCCTTTTGCGCCGCGCGGCGCAGCGGGAACGTGATGGCGCCGTCCGTGGTGACGGCGGCGCCACCCTCCACCGTGTACGAGCCGCGGGCAATGACGGTGACATAGCGCAGCAATGAATCGCGGACCGCCCATGTGAGCAATCCGCGATTCACGGCGTCGTGCAATTCCGTCATTTGCCCAGCTCGGGGGAGTGGCTGTCAGGGAAGCCCTCCATGCCGGCCTCGAGTTCGAGGCCCATGGTCCGGAACACCATGCAGTGGAAATCGTAGGTACCCACTGTGAACAACAGATCGATCAGTTGCTGGCGGTTGAACCGCTCTTCGAGCGCCCGCCAGGTCTCGTCGCTCACGTTCTTGTCGCGGCACATCTCGTCGATCGCACGTACGAGCACGGAGTCATCCTCGGACCACAGGGCCGCATCGGGTCCCTCGGCCAACGCGGCGATTTCATCGTCCGTGAGGCAGCCCGCGGCCCTGCTCATGCGCACGTGCTGCGCCCACTCGTACTCGCCGTAGCCAAGCCAAGTAGTGCGAATGATGGTGATCTCTCGAATACGGTCGCCAAGGCTCGAGTTCCGAAGGTGGTTCGAGTACGGCATCCACCCGCGCATCAGCTCAGGATGCCACGCATAGATACCGAGGATGTTCGATTTCGGCCTGGTGTCGGGGGTGAGCTGCGGGGCGGCTTGGCCACCGGCGCCGTGCGTGGCGAGCACGCTCAATGCGTTATCAACCTCGGCATCCCAGTCTTCGGTTGGGCGGGGGGAAATTCGGGGTTGGGTTAGCTGTGTCATCTCTGTCCTCCTGTTTTCATGCGATGAAAGATCCGCCATTGACGCTGATGGTCTGGCCAGTCACGTACGAGGCGTCATCGGAGGCCAAGTAAGAGACAGCGGCGGCGATGTCCGCGCCGGTACCCATGCGGCCCACAGGGATGTATTTCGCCATGTCAGCGACTGATGGCATGGTGCCGGCTGCCCGCTTCCTCTCCACGCTCGGGGTGTCGATCGACGACGGAACCACCGTATTAACCGTCACTCCGGACTTGGCAAATTCCACTGCCAACGCTTTGGTCAACGCCAGCTGACCGCCCTTGGATGCGGCGTAGTGCGCCATTCGCGGTGCACCGCGCTGGGCGCTCGACGACGAAATCAGCACGACACGGCCTTTGCCTGCCTCGAGCAGGTCCGGCATGCCGGATTGCACGAGGTTGAAGGTACCCGTGAGGTTGATATGCAGGGTCTGGTTCCACTGCTCAAGCGTCATGTCAAGGAATGGCTGCTGCGGCGCAACGGCTGCGTTGGCCACGATCACCGACAGTGGGCCGAGATCGGCCCGGATAGCGGCAAGTGCAGCGTCTACTTGTTCACGGTCGCTCACGTCGGCCTGGTATCCGCGGGCGATGCCCCCCGTCTCTTCGATCCCGGCAGCGGCCTTCTCGGCCGCACCCTCGGTGCGCGTGAGGATAGCGACCGCGAAGCCGTCCTTCGCAAGCCTCTCTGCGATCGACAGACCAATGCCTGCCGCTCCTCCTGAGATGACTGCGACGCGCCCTGCCCCGCTCATTGGATCTCCTTGCGGATGAAGCGCGTGCTTTTCTTTGTGGTCATGGTTTGTCCCTATTCCTTGCCTGGCGGACTGCTGAGGCGAGGCGGGCGTGCCGCCACGCCTTCCTGTGATGCTCCGCATGCGCTACTGTTTTCTACAACTGAACAGACGTTCCGTTCTCGGGAGATTTTAGAATCGCATGTCCCGAAGATGGATGTCAAGCCACTGCAAGTGGCCATAAAACGGGATGGTGAGCGATGGGTAGTGCGGCAGGAAACAGCGATCGAGAGGCCGTCGACGGGCTACGCCGCAGGCACCCTTTGGCCCGCGGCATTGAATTGCTCACGCTCATGACTGACAGTGACCACGATGTCCACGGAGTGCGGGAATTGGCGGGCCGTCTTGAGGTAAGTCCAAGCACCGCGCATCGCCTCATCGCAGATCTTGAAAAGCTGGGGCTTGTCAGCCGCACGGCCAATGGTTCGTATCGGCTGGGTCTTGAATACCTGCGTCTTGCGTGGACGACGACGGAACGGTATCCGATCCAGGAGGTGTCGAGGGATACTCTGCAGGAGCTCACGGAGCAGAGTGGCGAGTCATCATTCTTCGCCGTCTTTGGCGAGCAGCGGCTGAAGATGATGTTTGCGCTCGTGGTGGAGTCGTCGCACCCCCTGCGCTACACACTGCCCCTGCGCCAGCAACTCCCGCTCCACGCCGGTGCGAGCGGTTTGGCGATCCTCGCGTTTCTGCCGGCGCAGATCCAAGCCAGCGTTGCGCATGGCAGGCTGCACCCGGCCACCGATCGCACACTGGTTCGGTCGGAGAGCCTCCTCGACAGGCTGGCCATTATCAGGAGTGACGGGTACGCGATTACCCACGGTGAGCGTATTGAGGGGGCCATCGCAATCGCTTCGCCGGTCTTCGGGCCATCGGGCACTGTGGTCGGTTCGGCGGGGATCTCCCTTCCCGAGGCGCGCTTCAACGCCGCGCATACGTCGTCGCTCGCGGGCCTGGTCAAGCAGTCCGCGCGCCAGATCACCGACTACCTCACTGGCGCTCGGGATCCACGCACCGGCATCGCGCGGAAGTAGTCAAGGCGTCCTTGACATGGGTTCGGAGCTAAGCTCATACTGATCCTGTTGCGTTGAAAGAATCAACTGTTCGATTCAACGAAAAGCTAACGTACGAGAAGTATCGCGAGGCCAATCCAAACCCCCTCGCGATCCCTGACTACACCGAGGATCAACGATGACCCAAGCAAGCGCCGACCGCCACGTAGTCATTGTGGGCGCGTCCTTGGCCGGAACACGCGCGGCCGAGGGCCTGCGCAATCTTGGCCACACCGGCCGCATCACGCTGATCGGGGCCGAGTCCGAGTTGCCGTACGACCGCCCGCCCCTGTCGAAAGACCTGCTCACGTCCGATTGGTCCGATGAGTCTGTCGAGTCGTTTCGCCTGGCCACCAAAGCCAGCCTCGAAGGTGCCGGCATCGAGCTCGAGCTGGGTGTCGCCGCAGCCGGGCTGGACGTCGCCAAACGCAGCGTAATTCTGGCCGATGGCACAATCATCAGCTACGACCTCGTTGTCATCGCGACAGGTGCAGCCGCCAGGCCTTCGCCTTGGCGCCCCGGGACCGGTGTTTATCAACTCAGAACGCTTGAAGACTCGCGAGCCATTGCCGCCCGCTTGAAGCTCGGCGAGCCCGTCGTCGTGGTCGGCGGCGGTTTCATCGGCACAGAGATCGCTGCGGCCGCGGTCGGCTTTGGCTGCGACGTCACAGTGGTGGACCCCGTTTCCGAGCCGATGGCGCGTATCGTCGGTCCTGAGATCGCCCGCAGCCTCGTCGAACTGCATCACCGGCACGGGGCCCAAACCCGGTTCGGCGTCGGCGTCGCCGACATCCAGGGCAAGGACGGTGAACTTACAGTCATCCTCGACGACGGCACTCGCCTTGAGACCTCGACGGCGGTAGTAGGCATCGGCTCGATCGCATCGACCGAATGGCTCGCGAGTTCCGGTCTCACGCTCGACAACGGCGTAGTAACGGACGGCTTCCTCCGCGCCGTAGGAGTCGATGACGTCTATGCGATCGGCGACGTGGCGCGCTGGCCCCACCCCGGCCGCGGCGTGCAGGTTCGTGCCGAGCACTGGACCAATGCCAGCGACCAGGCGCGTTATGTTGCCACCGCCATCACCCAAGGGGTCGATGAGCCCTATGACTCCACGGATTACGTGTGGTCGCACCAGTACGACTGGAAGGTCCACACCATCGGCTGGCGTCACCCCGGGGGCAGCTCCACTATCGTCGGCGACCTCGCCAAAGGAGGGAAAACCGCGGTGATTCACAGCGACGCGAATGGAGACGTCTGTGGTGCGGTCACCGTGAACTGGCCACGCGGGCTCAACCTGGCCCGCAGGCTCTTCGCCAGCGGGGAGTCCGCAGAGACAATCGTCGAAAAACTTGGGCAGCTGGCCTGACGGCCGCGCTGTCAGTGTGTAGAGAGGAAACGAACCATGGTCTATGTGATTGCTGACGCCTGCGTCGACATTCAGGACAAGAGCTGCATGCAGGAGTGCCCTGCCGACTGCATCTTCGAGGGGGGACGGATGACCTACATCAACCCCGACCTCTGCATTGACTGCGGGGCCTGCATGACGGCCTGTCCCGTGGATGCCGTGTTCTACGAGGCCGAACTTCCGGCCGACAAGGAGGACTACCTAGGAATCAACGAGCGCTTCTTCGAAGAGGTAGAGACGCCGAAGAGCGGCCGGAAGGCCGGCAAGATCGACTATGACGTCGACGTTATTGCCGCTCTTCCGCCGCGAACAGGAGCCTGAACATGACTGCCCTGCGCGTCGCCGTCGTCGGTTCCGGCCCGTCGGGGGCCTATTGCGCCCAACTGCTGACCGAAGAGTCCGGGTCGCCGGTTGAGGTGGACGTCTTCGAGCGCCTGCCGGCACCGTTCGGCCTGGTTCGCTACGGTGTCGCACCCGACCACCCCCGCGTCAAGTCGATAACCACCTCGTTCGCCGAAGTGTTCGACGAGACCCCGGGTATACGCTTCCTCGGCAACGTGCAGGTGGGCACAGATATTACGCTCGATGAGCTCCGCGCGAATTACGACGCCGTAGTGTTCGCGAGCGGGGCGCAGGTTGACCGGAACCTCGGCATCCAGGGCGAGGACCTGGCTGGTGTGCACGGGGTCCGCGAATTCGTGTCGTGGTACCAAGGCCACCCCGACACCAAGACCGATGCCTTCGCCCTCAACGGAAAGCGTGCGGTCATCATTGGCATGGGCAATGTCGCACTCGACGCAGCACGCATGCTTGCCCACACCCCAGAAGCACTCCGGGCTACAGACGTGCCCGAGCACATCGTTGACGCCTTCGCAGCGAGCACATACCGCGAGATCGTGGTGATCGGCCGCCGTGGCCCCGCGTTCGCGAAGTTCACGAACAAGGAGTTCATCGAGCTGCTGGAGGTCGATAGCTGCGACGTCGTCATCGATCCCGCCGACCTCGAGCTCGACGCCCAGCAACAGGCACACGCCGACGCCGACCCGGCAGCAAGGCGGTTGCTCGCCACGTTCGCGAAGGCAGCCGAACGCGGCGTTCTCGGGCGTAACACAGCCATCCGCTTCCTTTTCGACTGCACACCCGTCGAACTGATCGGCGAGGAATCCGCGTTGGCCATCCGCCTGGCAAAGACCAGCGACCCCAACATCACGGAAATCCTGGAAACCGACCTCGTCCTCCGCTCGGTCGGATATCGGGGCGCAGCGATCGACGGCCTGCCCTTTGACGAGAAGTCCGGCACCATTGCGCACCTCGACTCGCGCGTCGCCGACGGCCGGAATGTATTGCCAGGCGTGTATGTAGCCGGCTGGATCAAGCGAGGCCCCTCGGGTGTCGTTGGCACGAACCGCCGCTGCGCGTCCGAGACTGTGACCTCGATCCTCGCAGACGTCGCCGCACCGGGCTGGACATCCACGGCGACCCCAGCTGCCGTCGTCGACGAGCTGTTGCGCTCGCGCGGCGTGGACGTTGTCGATTGGACCGCATGGCAGTCTCTCGAGCAGGCCGAGTTCGCGGCGGGTGAGGCGGTGGGTCGCGAACGCGTCAAGCTGCACGACCGCGCCGAGATGCTCCGCGCCGCAGGCGTCGGGGTTGGGGTCGACTGAGGGAGCAACGCAAGATATGGATAGCTTCTCTTCAGGCCTCGCCGCTGCGGTGCGCGAGGCCGTGGGGCGGGTGAGCGATCCCGAATTGCGTCGCCCCTTGGCCGAACTCGGCATGATTAAGGGCGTCGAGGTCACGGGCGGTGTCGCCGTCATCGGCATCGTGCTGACCATCTCGACGTGCCCCGCCGCTGCCCGCATTGAGCGGGACGTGCGGGCGGCGGCCACCGCCGTCGGCGGCGTCAAAGAGGTGGTCATCAACGTCGGTGTCATGACCGCGGAGGAGCGCAATGCTCTCACGGCCAAGCTGCGGGAGGGACGGGGCCAATCAAGTATGCCTTTCACCGCAGAATCGCTCACGCGCGTTATCGCGGTATCCAGCGGCAAGGGCGGCGTGGGTAAGTCCACCGTCACCACGAATCTCGCCGCGGCCATGGCTGCGCGGGGGCTGAGCGTCGGGATCATCGACGCCGACGTACACGGATTCTCAGTCCCGGGACTCCTTGGACTCTTCGACAATCAAGGCAAGATCATCAGGCCCACCCGCATAGACAATCTTGTACTGCCGCCTGTTGCGCACGGTATCAAGGCCGTATCGATCGGCATGTTCCTCCCGGAGGGTGCCGAGGACACTGCTGTGTCATGGCGGGGTCCCATGCTGCACCGCACGCTCGAGCAGTTCCTCACCGATGTCTACTTTGGGGACCTCGACGTGCTGCTGATCGACTTGCCGCCCGGAACCGGCGACATCGCAATCTCCCTGGGGCAGATCCTGCCACACGCGGAAGTGCTCGTCGTTACGACGCCGCAGCCAGCGGCCTCTGGTGTTGCGGTCCGGAGCGGCATGCTGGCACGCGAGTTCGACCAGCGCGTCATCGGGGTGGTCGAAACAATGTCGCCCATGCGGTTCGCCGACGGCAGCGCCTTTGAGCCGTTCGGTGTTGGCGGCGGGGCGGCAGTCGCGGCGAGGCTCTCCGCCCTTGGCGGTAACGTGCCTCTGCTCGCCTCAATCCCCTTCAGCAATGGGCTGCGCGCCGGCGGTGATACCGGAGTGCCTGTAGCCGCAGCCGACCCCGAAGATCCCGCGGCCCGGGCGTTCACTGATCTCGCCGAAAGGCTGGTTGTGAGCCCGCGCGGACTGTCCGGACGCAGGCTCCCGCTCTCTCCGGTCACTGCTTAGTTGAGATCGAAAGGGGTTTAACTGTTCCGCAGCCTATTCATGGGACCTCCTGGCTGAAAGGGCTTTATGGCGGGTGGAGAAGACACGGCGTAGTGTCATGTTCAACGACGAACCTTGGGACCGGCACTCATATCCGGCAACCGCTTGTCGGGTTAATTCGCTGCAGGGGCAGGAATGGCTGGATGGAATGCTGATACGGCGGCCGGACCGCTGGGAGCCGGGACTGTCACCTTGGTTGAGGGATCCTCCTTCTGCATCTCCCTGCCAAACGGAAACATGCATCCCGAATTACCCCACGGTGTCTTCTTTCAGGACACGCGCATTCTGTCTGGCTGGAGTCTCACCGTCAACGGCCAGCCGCTTGAGCCGCTGGCGGCGGAGACCAAGGAACCCTACCGTGCGCAATTTGTGAGCCGCGTTCCCCGAACAGATGGATATGCGGACAGCACGCTGATTGTGGAGCGCCTACGCGAAGTGGGTGCCGGCATCCAGGAACAAGTCACTGTTCGGAACTACTCAGCGCAAGCTGCTGAATGCCTTATCTCCGTGAGGACTGAAGCGGATTTCGCCGACCTCTTCGAGGTTAAGGAGGCCCGGATCCAGCGCCGCTGGGACGAAACACGGCAAGCTGACGGTGATTCCTTGATCATCCAGGCTATTTGGCAAGACGTCCGGAAGGCCATTCTTGTCCGGGCCCCGGGGGCCAATGTAGGGCACGACGGCCTTGAGTATCGCATATCCATCGCCCCGCATGGCCTTTGGAGCGCGATCCTGACCGTAGTCCCCGTTATCGAGGGCGCTGGCCCCGCGACGCCATTCGTGCATCATGACGGGAACGGACTGTCCCCGCGGGACCGGCGCCACCAAGAATGGGTGGCCAAAATTCCTGTGGTAAAGATGGGAAACCGATCCATCGAACGGACTTTGCAGCGAAGTTACGACGACTTGGGCGCCCTTCGCATCGAAGACCCGAACTATCCGGAGCGCGTCGTAGTGGCTGCGGGGGCGCCGTGGTTTATGACGCTGTTCGGCCGTGACTCGTTGTGGGCTTCGGAAATGTCGTTGCCCGTGGACCCGTCCTTGGCGCTGGGCACCTTGCAGACACTGGCTGACCGCCAGGGCACCGAAGTGGATCCGATAAGCGAGGAGGAACCGGGCAAGATCCTGCACGAAGTCAGGCTCGATGTCTCCAGCGGGCTATCTTTGGGTGGCAAATCCATCTACTACGGCAGTGTGGACGCCACTCCGCTGTTCGTGATTGTGCTTGCCTCTGTTAGCCGCTGGGGATTCGCAGCGGAAACCATTTCGGCACTGCTGCCCCACGCCGACCGAGCGCTGGAGTGGATCCAGGATTACGGTGACAAGGACGGCGACGGGTTCGTCGAGTATGAACGTCTCAACGATCACGGGCTGATCAATCAGGGCTGGAAAGACTCCTGGGACGGGATCAACTTCGCGGACGGCACGATGGCGGAGGGCCCGATCGCACTGTGCGAGGTCCAGGCTTACGTCTATGCCGCGTATATAGCGCGCGCATGGATGGCGAGTGAAGCAGGCGACGCGACTCTGGCGGCCCGGCTCATTGATCGCGCCGCGCGATTGAAGAAGCAGTTCAACGAGCAGTTCTGGATGCCTGAGCGCGGTTACTACGCCATCGCCCTGGATGGTAAGAAACGCCAAGTGGATGCCTGTGCGTCCAACATGGGCCACTGCCTATGGCCCGGCATAGTCGATGACGACAAGGCACCGCTCGTGGCTGAGCGCCTGATGTCCCCGGAAATGTTCAGCGGCTGGGGGGTGCGAACGCTGGCCACCGATATGGGCGCATACAACCCCGCCAGTTACCACAACGGCTCGGTGTGGCCGCATGATAATGCGATCATCGCGGCTGGCTTGGTGCGTTACGGCTTCGTCGCCGAGGCGCAGCGGATCGCCACGGCACTGCTCGAGGCGGCCGAGTTTTCGGACGGCCGGCTACCGGAGTTGTTCTGCGGCTTTACCCGGGACGAGGTGGTGGCCAAGCCGGTTCCGTACCCCACCGCCTGCTCACCGCAGGCCTGGGCGGCCACCACCCCAATCCGGCTGGTCACGAGTCTGATGCGGTATGACGCCCATGTTTCCCGCGGTAGCTTGTGGATGGATCCCGTATTCCCGGAGTCCTTCGGCGACCTGCACATCACCAATGCCCCCTTGGCTGGGGGCCGGATCACCATCGACGTTGCCGGTTCAACGGCATCTGTCCGTGGTCTGCCCGAAGGGATGACTTTCCATCAAGGGCGCCGTCCGTGGCTGGCCGAACTCATGGAAGAAGCCAAGCCGCCCCTGGACACTTAGCACCGGGACCCTTGGGATTCACGAGTTGTCTCTCTCCGCCGCACGAATCACGCCGTCGGCCAGCAACTCGGCAACTTCTGCACTCGACATCCCAAGCTCACCAGTGAGGATGCCCAGCGTGTCCGCCCCGAGAGCCGGCGGGTAGACCGGTTCGACGTCGACCGTGTCCACAAAGCGGATCGGTGTTGCGACATTCTCGAACGACGTGGCGCCTTTCCTTAGGGTAAGCAGTGAACCATCCTGGGCCTCGCGCGCGTCCTCCAGGGCCTCGAGCACGTTCTTCACCGGCGCGACGGGCACCGATGCGTCTGCCAAAAGCTTCACCCATTCCGCCGCTGGCCTCTCGGCGAAGCGCCCTTCAAGGATCTCCCACAGGGCTTCTTTGTTCTGCAGCCGGCTTGCGGCGTCGATGAAGCGACCATCGCTGACCAGTTCGTTGACCCCGAGCACCTGGCACAGGCCTTCCCACATGCGAGGGGTATTGGCCGTGACCACGAACTCACGGCCATCGCCTCCGCGGAATGAGCGGTACGTGGCGATGGAGTCGTGGCCCGCACCCTGCGGCTGCGGTGCGGTGTTGTTAATGGAGGTATACAGGGCTTGGTAGGACAGCATCGCCAGCTGGCCTCGCAGCATGGAGACATCGATAATGCGACCTCGACCCGTCTCATCCCGCGCTCGAAGGGCAGCCAGGATGCCGATCACGGAGTACAGTCCGGCCACAACGTCACCGGCGGGGATTCCGAGTCGCGCGGCCGGAGCGTTCGCGTGGCCGGTGAGGCTCATAACCCCGCTAAGTGCCTGCACCACCATGTCGTATGCCGGTCGGTCGCGTAGCGGACCCTCTTGGCCGAAGCCGCTGATGGACGCCCAGATGAGCGAGGGCTGGGCTTCGACAATGGCCGAGGGTTCCAAACCCAGCCGGGCGGTCACTCCGGGGCGGAAGTTCTCGATGACCACGTCAGCGCCCGCGATCAGGCGCCTCATGATCTCGATACCTCGAGGAGCCTTAAGATCGATCGCGACGCTGCGCTTGTTGCGGTTGTTCGCCAGGTAGTAGGCGCTCACGTCGTCGATCTCGGGACCCGCGATGGCGCGGCTTGAATCGCCACTGAGCGATTCAACCTTGATGACGTCTGCGCCGAGGTCCCCAAGCAGTTGCGTTGCCGAAGGGCCTGAGAGGAAGGTCGTGAGATCGAGGACACGAATCCCTTCCAATGGTGGGCGCTGGATCCCGGTCATGCCGCCTCGAAGATGTGTATGGTGCAGGCGCCGTGGTCGAGACCGGCGGTGCCGCCACCTGTGACGTGGGTCATCGCCCAGCGGGCGTCATCGATCTGCCGTGCACCCGCCTGATCGGTGAGCTGCCAGAATGCCTCGGCGATTTGCGCTACACCGCTGGCGCCAACGGGATGGCCCTTTGCCAGCAGGCCACCACTGGGGTTCACCACGACGTCGCCGCCGAAGGTGGTCTTGCCATCGCGAAGAAGGTCGACCGCGTGTCCAGGCTCGGCGAGGCCGAGGGCCTCATAGTAGATAAGTTCAGCAATCGAGAAGGCATCGTGCAGTTCGATCATGTCGAGGTCCTTGGGCCCGATGCCGGCCAACGCATACGCATCGCGGGCGGAGTCGTACGTAATTTCGGGCTTGGTCATGTCTCGGAAGCCTTCGGCCACGTGGCCGGAATGCAGCACTGAGGCGGCCACGCGGATGGCGGGTTTGGACTCGAACCGCTTGCGTGCGCGTTCGGAGGCAAGAATGACGACGGCGGCACCGTCACCTGTGGGGCAGCACATGGGCAGTGTTAGCGGGTCCGCAATGGGGCGCGCGTTGAGTACCTCTTCGACCGTGATCTCCTTGCGGAACTGCGCGAAGGGGTTCAGTGCGCCGTGTTTGCGGGCTTTTACGCTCACCAGCGCGAGGTCCTCAGGTGTCGCCTCAGTGTCGTGCAGGTAGCGGGTGGCGCGCATGGCGTAGACCGCAGGCATGATGATGCCCTGTTTAACTTCGCGATCCTCTGGAGAAAGAGGAAGCGTACCGCCGCCGAACTGTGTCAGTTTCTCGACGCCGATGACGACGGCGACATCGATGAGGCCCTGCGAGATGGCTTGCCAGGCTTCATGCACGGCAGTGGCGCCGCTGGAGCAGGCATTGTCGACGTTGACTGTCGGGACAGTGCCGAGCCCGATCTCTTTGCAGATGCGCTGCCCGGTCATCATGCCACCGTAGGAGTGGCCGACATAAACGGCGTCGACGTCCGACTTTTCAATTCCGGCGTTCCGGATCGCATCGATGAGTGGGGAGACCGCGAGGCCGACGTACGACGACGTGCGGTACTTCCCGAACGGGATCATCGCCGCCGAAATCACAAATACGTTGTCACCCATGTTAAACCTCTCGCTTATCGCTGGCCGCAGGCGCGAAGAACCAGTCGTCTTTGACATCAAGCTCAACTCGCATGTCGGGGCGCAGCGGAATGTCGCCCTCATGGATGTCGGCCAGGGTGCGTACGCCATTGTCCAGGTCGACGTAGCCAAGGGGACGAATGCCTTCGGCGCCGACGTGTATGCGGGTGAAGGAATAGAGCACGCCGGTGCTCGGCAGGGCCACGCGGCTAACGTCGCGGCTGATGCAGGAACTGCAGACCACGCGGCTGCCGATCATCGTGCAGCCACATGCGTTGCACTGGCTGCCGACCAGGCGCTGCCCTTCGGGAAAATTACCGATCAGGCTATCGGTCTCCATGTCCGCAATGGGCTGTGAGGCTGGAGCCTCGATAGTCGCTGTCATTGCGCGCCTTCCTTGTTGGCTTCGGCCGCCAAGGCGATGGCCCGCGTGGGGCAAACATTGATGGCCATCTGGATCTTGTCTTCGGGGTCACCGAGTTCATCGGTGACGATTGCGATGCTGAGATCGTCGAGGTCGAAGGTATTCGGGGCGTAGAACGTACACTGCCCCGAACCCATGCAACGGTCGCGGTCCACGGTGAGGTTTTCAGACATCATGCTCCCTTCGACGTGTACTCAAGGTAGAGCTGGTTGTGGCCGCGGAACTTGTAGCTGCGGATCAGATCCCACTCGCGGGCGCTTTTTGAACCGTGGTGCTCCTCGCTGATCCATATGCGCTCGGTGCGTTCGAGGAAGCGCTGGATCGAGAAGACCGCTTCGGCACGTGCCAGCGGGGCGCCCGGGCATGTGTGGATGCCACGACCGAAGGCGAGGTGCTGCCTGGCGTTCGCTCGTTGGATGTCGAACTCGGCCGGATTATCGAAGAGGCGGGGATCGCGGCCCGAAGCGCCGTGCAGCAACATGACGACGGTGCCGGGGGCAAGGTCGAGGCCGCCGATGCTGGTGGCCACTTTGGTGAGCCGGAAAGAGCCCTTGATGGGCGCTTCGATCCGAAGTGTTTCCTCGATGAACTTCGGAATGAGCGAGGGTTCACGGCGCAGCAGGTCCTGCAGGTCCCCGTCTTCGGCAATACGCTGCAGGGCGATGCCCATCAGCTGCACGGTGGTCTCCTGGCCGGCGGCAAACATGTTGGACGCGATCCGGGCGACCTCAAGGGGCTCGGGCAGGGAACCGTCGGGGAAGGTGGCCAGCGCCATGCCGGTGATCACGTCGTCCTTCGGATCATTGCGGCGCTCCTCGATCTTCGCGACGAAGTAGTCGTAGAGCCGCTCAATGCTGCTGTGATGGTTGGCTTGGAGCTCAAGGTTGCCAAGCACGGGACCCGGAGCAGAGGCGAGCAGCTCAAGGAGCATCGGGTGGTCCTCCTCGGGCACACCGAGCAGGTCCGCGACGGCCAGGATGGTGTAGCCCTTGGCGTAGTCCCAGATGAAGTCGCAGTGGCCTCGCTGGATGATCCGGTCCAGGAAGTGGTCTGCGGTGCGCTTGAGGAAGTCCTCGTTTTCCTTGAGTCGCTTCGGCGTTATGAGGCCCATCAGGAGCGTGCGATGGTCTGTGTGAACCGGCGGATCGAAAGTGACGATCTGGTCATTGTTCGGGAAGTACTCCCGGTGCTTCTCCAGAAGATCACTCAGGTCATCACCAACGAGTTCGACGGGGATGTCGAGAACCGGGCCGCCCGTGCGGTTGATCGAAGAGTAAACCTCGGGCTGGTGGTACACCTGCAGTGCTTCTTCATATCCCGTGACGATCACTACGCCGTACTTTGTCTCCCGCCACACCGGATGGTTGGCAAGCATGTGGTCGAAGTACGGCTCTGCCGTCTTCGCTGTTTCCGGATCGGTGAAGAAGTCAATCCTGGTGGGATCGATATCGACGGTGGTCATATGAGTCCCTTTCCCTTTCGGCTCATGCGATTGTTTTATTCAACAGAACAGATGTCCTGTTAGGCGCTTTTCAAAGCATGGATCTCGTGTGGTGCAATGTCAAGCCCACTTCTCGCGGAAGCGGCAAAACCCAAAGGAAGGCGCGGTCCTTGACACCGAATGGTGAGTCATGCCACATTTAGTCGAGATTCGTTGAAAGGTTCATCTGTTCCGTTGAAGGAACAAGACGTTGAAGCCAGTCTTTACGAATAAATCCACGACGAAGGAGTCGGCGAGTGCAGCCAGGTCTCTTGATGCATCATCAATCCACTAATTTGAGGCGGAAGCAGGAGTCATGCCGTTAAATATCTTGCAGCGTTTGGGATACGGCCTCCTTGTGATTGTCCTGGTCACGGTGGGCACCACTCTGCTGCTCAGCTTTGCTCCAGGCTCCGTCGCTGAGGTCATCCTTGGCGAAGGCGCCACCCCGGAGAACATCGTCAGGCTGAAGGCGCAGCTCGGGCTTGACCTGCCGATGTGGCAGCAGTACCTCAATTGGTTGGTGCATGCTTTCCAAGGTGACCTGGGCGCATCCCCCATCACACACGTCCCGGTGATGACGGCAATCGTTCAACGGCTGCCGGTCACCTTGGAAATCGCCTTTCTGGGCCTGGCAATCGCGCTGATCATCGCTATCATTTTGGGCGTTATCTCGGCGGCCATGCCGGGCAGCGCGGTGGACCGGGGCATCAATGTCCTGACGTCGGTGTTTATCTCTGTTCCGCCCTTCGTCTCAGGACCGCTGCTCATCTTCATCTTCGCGGTGGGCATGCATGCCTTCCCATCGGTTGGGTGGTCACCCTTGGAAGCCGGGCTCGGGGCGAACCTTAGAAACGCATTCCTTCCCGCACTCTCGGTGGCTTTCATGGAGATTGCCTCGTTCCAGCGGGTGCTGCGTACTGACCTCGTCAGCACGCTCCGGGAGGACTACGTGGCGGCGGCACGCGCAAAGGGTATGGGCAAGGCCTATGTGATGTTCCGTCACGCGTTTCGCCCGTCCTCGTTCTCGCTGCTAACCGTTGCCGGCATCAATCTCGCCCGGCTCATCGGTGGAACGATCGTTGTCGAGACGCTGTTCGGCCTCCCCGGGCTTGGGCAGCTTGTCTCCAACGCGATCATGCAGCGCGATGTGATCACTGTTCAGGGCGTGGTGACGTTCGTCGCCGTCGTGTTCGTCATCGTGAACATGCTCGTCGACATCAGCTACGGCCTCATCGACCCGCGGGTCCGGAAGGCTGAGCGGGCCACGAAGAAGAAGACCACGGCTGCATCGAGGATCCCAAGGAAGGCCCTGCAGGCATGAGTATTACGACCACGACCAAGTCCACGGTGAAGGCACCAAACACCACACGCCCGAGCTCCGGCGGCAGGGGAGTCCCTTACCTCCCACCGGTAAAGACGCAGAGGTCGGTGACCGTTTGGTTGGCCTACTTCTGGCTCGCGCTCATCATCCTGCTGGCAACCTTCGCCTGGGCCCTCCCTCTCGCGCCCTACGATGCCCCCGTAGGGAGCCCGCGTACGCCGCCGAAGTTAGGCGATCTCAATCTTCTCTTCGGCACGGACAAGGCGGGCCGTTCTATCCTTGCCCGCACCATCTGGGGCGCCCAGATCTCGCTTGTGGTCGGCACCGTCGCAGGTCTTTCGGGGGCATTCCTCGGGACAGTCCTGGGCTTGATCGCCGGATATTACCGCAAGAAGGTGGACTGGGTCATTACCTTGGTCGCCGACGTTCTGCTTGCGTTCCCTGTGCTGATCCTTCTCCTCGCCATCACAGCGATCTTCTCGCCGAGCATCCCGACCCTTGTCATAGGGCTGACAGTGGCAAGCATTCCAACCTTCATGCGCCTCGCCAGGGCGAGCACGATGTCCTGGGCGAGCCGCGAGTTCGTTCGTGCCGCCAAGAACATGGGGGCGGGAGACTTCCGCATCATCATTCGGGAAATTCTTCCAAACCTGTTGCCGACGCTTTCTTCCTTCCTGCCCATCGTGGTCGCCGGACTCATCGTGGCGGAGGGATCACTCAGTTTCCTTGGCCTCGGTGTGCCCCCACCCACGCCCAGCTGGGGAGGAATGATCAACGGAGCCAGCGAAGTGCTGCAACGAGCCCCGCACATTGTCTTCGTCCCCGCGATCGCGCTTTTCCTGACGGTGTTTTCACTGAACCAAGTGGGCGACCACCTGCGGGGCAAGTTCGATCGCAGCATGCAGGGCTAAGCCACCGACCAGACGATCCGCTCCACCCGAATTCCGAATCCCCAGAAAAATCAGAAAGGCCATCGTGATTTCAATGAAGAAGTCCACAACGGCAGCCGCCCTCGTGGTGGCCGCTGCAATTGCCCTCAGCGGCTGCGCAAGCGGAGGGGCGTCGTCAGACCCGGCCCCCGCCGCTAACCCAATTTCGGGCGGCATCGCCCGCGTCGTGGAGGCCGGAACGCCCACTAGCCTCGACCCGGCGTTGCTCCAGAACACCGGCCCCCGCATGCCCGTCACAGGCAATTCCCTCTACGGCCAGCTTGTCACGGACGACCCCGTGACTGGCGAGATCAAGATGGGACTCCTCAAAGAGTTCGCCACCAGCGACGGCGGAAAGACGTTCACGGTTCGTGTTCGCGAAGGCGTCAAGTTCTCCGACGGGACACCATTCACCGCGGAAGCAGTCAAGTTCGGCTGGGACCGCATCAAGGTCCCCACGACCGGCTCTTCGGTCATTGCTACAGGGGCGTTGGTCGACAATATCAAGATAGTGGACGAGCTGACGGCCACGGTCACCATGGCGAAGCCGACGCCCCACTTCCCCAGCGCGGTACTTTTCACCCAGATGAATTGGATCGGCTCACCAACTGCCCTCCAGGCAGGTGCCGAGGCGTTCAACGCGAAGCCTGTTGGCGCCGGGCCCTTCGTGCTCGAAAAGTGGACGCAGGGCGATGTGCTGAAGCTCAAAAAGAACCAAAACTACTACGTTCCTGATCTTCCCCACCTCGACGGCCTTGAAGTTCGCGGCATCGCCGATCCCTCCCTTGCCTACAACGCTCTGGCGAGCGGTCAGGCGGACGTCGTCATGACCATCTCGCAGGAGAAGGCGGCCAATGCGGTCGACGCCGGAAACGTCGCAACTCCTTACGTCCTCGGCGGCGGCAATGCTCTCATCATGAACACTTCGAAGGCACCTTTCGATGACGTTCGTGCTCGCCAGGCGGTCTCATACGCACTGGACCTCGACAAGCTGAGCGAGGCGGTTTACGGCGGATTCGGCGAACTGCCCAAGACACTGTTCAAGGCGGATTCACCCCTCTTTGCCGACGTGCCGGTCCACACATATGACCGCGAGAAGGCCCAGAAGTTGTTCAATGAGCTCGCTGCTGAAGGGAAGCCGCTGACGTTCAGCATGGCATTGTTCCCCGGAGGCTCGGCCATGTTTGAGGCGATTCAATCCCAGCTGAGTCAATACCAGAACGTCAAGGTCACAGCCAACCAGCGCGATCAGTCCGAACAGGGTTCGCTTCCCGTGAAGGGCGACTTCCAGATGCTCTCCTCGGCGATTGTTTTCAATGATCCGGATCCGCGTATCTGGCTCGCCCTGCACGGGGAAGCCGGCAGCTCGAATTACAGCCGGCTCAACGACGCCCAGATGAACACCGCCTTGAACGCCGGGCGGGACGGAAAGACCATCGAGGAGCGCGCGGACGCCTACAAGAAGGTCGCTGAGAGGTTCCAGGAGCTCGTTCCCATGATCCTTACGAATGTCTCGTACTTCGGCTCCATCGAGAGCAGCAAGGTCAACGGAATCACCATGTACGGGATGGGCTCGCTCGCCCCGGACACGCTCTGGCTTCAGCCCTGAGAAAGGTGGTGCTGCGCGAGGAAATCGCGCAGCACCACGCACTCTCGTTCCAAATCAATGAAGGAAGGCGCAACACATGAGCGGCGAAGAAATGCTGCTGGAGATCCGGGATCTTCATGCATACATCGGCTCTCCCCGGGGCATTGTCAAGGCTGTTGATGGTGTCAGCTTCAACCTGCGGCGTGGTGAGGCCTTGGGCATCGTTGGCGAATCAGGCTCGGGAAAGTCCATCACGGCACGCGCGGTCATGGGCCTGATGCCCGCACGATCTGCCCGCACTGGAGAAGTGTTGTTCGAAGGGCGCGACCTGCTTTCACTCGGACGCAAGGAGTTGCAGGAGATCTGGGGCAACAAGATCGCGATGGTTTTCCAAGACCCCGGACGCTCCCTGAATCCGGTGGTACGTATTGAGCGGCAGCTCACCGAGGGCATGCGGAGGCATCTGGGAATCTCGAAGTCCGCGGCACACAGCCGGGCGCTCGACCTCCTCAAGGAAGTCGGCGTGCCCGACCCCGAACGCCGCCTGAGGGCCTACCCCCACGAGCTGTCCGGCGGCATGCGCCAAAGGGTGATGCTCGCCGTCGCCCTTGCCTGTGAACCGGACCTGCTCATCGCCGATGAGCCGACCACCGCGCTCGACGTGACAATCCAGCGCCAGGTGCTCGACCTCCTTCGCCGTATCCAGATTGAACGCAAGATGTCGCTGATGCTGATTTCCCATGACCTGCACGTCGTGGCGGGCAATACCGACCGCGTCGCCGTAATGTACGCCGGACGCCTCGCCGAGGTCGGAGCGAGCCGGGAAGTGTTCGACGACCCCCAGCACCAGTACACGAACGCTCTGCTTGCAGCGACACCCACCATCGATCATGAGCGGCACACTCCACTGAATGTCATTCCCGGTTCGCTTCCGTCCCCGACGGACCCGCCCAGCGGCTGCCGGTTCGCGCCACGTTGCTCCGCAGCCACGGCCGAGTGCGGCGAGGCGCAGCCGCCAATTACGAATATAGGACGGGATCATGCAGTTGCGTGCTTCCACCCTGTGACCACGAATGCAAAGGAAGGTGAGCTCGTTGGCCGGTAGCGGTAGCGCGCATTTACGCGGAGACGAGGCGGTCCTCTCCGTCCAGGATCTCGACGTCGAATACCACACGTCGCGAGGAAGCTTCAAAGCAGTGGCAGGAGTGAGCTTCGACCTGCTGAAGGGCGAGTCCCTCGGCATCGTCGGAGAGTCCGGCTGCGGCAAGTCCACCACTGGGCGCGCCGTGCTGCGGCTCGACCCTATCGCGGGTGGAAACATCCGGTACAGGGAGGAATCGATCGAGTCGGCTTCACCGCAGCGGCTGCGCGAGCTCCGACGGGACATGCAGATGATCTTCCAGGACCCGATCAGTTCCTTGAACCCGAGGCGCCAAGTCAAGGATCTGGTGATGGAGGGGCTTGCGATTCAAGGCGTTCCCCAGAAGGAACGCGACGAGCAAGCCCCCGGAATGCTGGCCCAAGTAGGGCTTCCTAGTGAGCGCTTCGCCGAAATGATGCCGCGGCAGCTGTCGGGGGGACAAGCCCAGCGAGTGGCGATCGGCCGTGCCCTGGCCGTCCGCCCGGGGCTGCTCATCTGCGACGAACCGGTCTCGGCCCTCGATGTATCGGTTCAAGCCCAGATCCTGAACCTTCTCGAAGACCTGAAAACGAAATACGATCTCACGATCGTGTTCATCGCCCACGACCTCGGCGTCGTACGGAGCTTCAGCGACAAAGTGCTGGTGATGTACCTCGGCAAGACCTGCGAGTTCGGAGATTCCGTGGAGGTGTACGACAGGCCGGCACACCCCTACACCCGCGCGCTTCTGGACTCCGTTCCCTCCCCTGATGCAGAGGGTGGCTTCGCCGGTCCCTCCCTGAAGGGCGACATCCCGTCGCCACTCAACCCGCCATCGGGTTGCCGCTTCCGTGCCCGATGCCCGGCTGCCCAGGAACGCTGCGCAGTGGAAGAACCGGAGATGCGCGAAGTGCGGCCGGGCCAGTATGCCGCCTGCCACTTCCCGCTCGATTAGCAGGCGGTGCGAACGCACGAGCAAATCCTATCTAGGTAAACCCGGGCACGTCCCCGGGAGAAATGGAGTCATACATGTCTGAAGAACTTGCACCAGACCCTCTCGCACCGTGGGTTCGGGAAATCGCGGTCAAGCACGACGCAGCCCGCCACTTAGAGGGCGTGCAATGCCGGGGCTCGGTGGCACTCATTGACCAGGCGGCCCGGCTACGCGGCGCTGGAGAGGTGATGCTCGGAAAGGCGATTTCCCTTGAAAAGGAGATCGAGACCCGACCCGAGCGTCTCACGGCCAGTCGGGAAGCGGCAGAAACTGAGAAAGCGCAATGGCAGAAACTGGGCTTGTCCGAAATGCCCCACGGGCATGGCGGCGTCGAACTTGAGGTGCAGATCGGCATCCACGGCCGCTCCGCCCACGGAGGCGACGTCATCAAATACGATGCGCACGGTGTCCACAACACCCACCTCGACGGGCTTGCCCACATCGGCGCCGATGCCACCTGGCATGGCCCGATACCCGCACGGTCCTCTGAGACCGATGAAGACACGATGGTTAACTGGGCACAGCACGGCATTGCCACGCGAGGGGTATTGCTCGACATCCCCACCATACGCGGCGCGGAGTGGGTCACGGCTGAGGAGCCCGTCACTGCGGCCGAGCTCGACGCGGCACTTGAAGCTACCGGGGTCGACTTGGAACCTGGCGACGCGCTGATCATCTATCAGGGCCGGGACAAATACGAGGCCGCCGGCAACGTCTACCCGAGCGGGGCCGCGGCCGTAAAGCGGCCCGGTATTGGTGAGGACGGCGCGAAGTGGATCGCCGCGAAGGACCCGGGCCTCGTCCTGTGGGACTTCCATGACGCCCGGAACACCCCGACGGGAGCGCTGGAAGTACACAGTCTCATCTGGGCCATCGGTCTCTGCCTCGTGGACAACTGCCTGCTTGGCCCCGCCGTGGCCGCGCTCAAGGAAGCAGGCACTTTCACGGGACTGATCGTCGCCGCACCGCCCGCTATCCACCGGTCTACAGGTGTTCTCATCAACCCGCTTCTCCTGTACTAGGAGCCCAAGCCAGACAGAATTTTGCCGACACCAGTGATGAAAGCGGCTTCCGGTTGCTCCATGCGCGGAGCGACCGGAAGCCGCGGATCACGTATTCAGCGGGCTTTCGGAACGGAGAGCGCCATGCTCAAAAACCTGATGTGCAAACTGAACCTGGGCCACGCGTGGCACGTTGAACACAACGAGGACGGCAGCCGCTACAGGCCCTGCACCCGCTGCGGAAAATACGACGACGGCGGCGATCCAGGTGGCGGTCGATGGGCCGTTCCTGACATCGGCTGTGGGGCCCGCTTACCCCTGCCTCAGCCCAGTCGCATTGAGCACCAGATTGGCGGTGATGAACCGACCACACTGCTCACCAAACGGGTAGTCTGCCTTCGGCGTGAACGTCAGCGTCCGCACAGGCAATGCGGTTCCGGATGGAGAGGTGCCGGATACGGTCGCTTCAAGCGGACTTTCTGAGAGGGTGGGCAGTCCCAGGAAGCCCGTCATCGTGCCATCTGGCGAGGACGTCGCGGAGCACACGCCTTCCGGGGAGCAGCCTTGGTCCACGGCGATTGAGCCGGGATGCAAAACCACGTCCGCCTCAGTGCATGTCCCGTCCTGACACGCCTTCATCCGCAATGAAGCAACTGTGTCAACGTAGTCGGCAGCGACCGTGATCGATACGCCAGACGCCTGCGCGATCGCCGGGCAAGGTACCGGCTCAGCGAAGCAGCTGGGAAGAAGTGCCGAGGTACCCATTAGCGTGAATGCCAAACCAATCTTGCCCATGCTTCAGGGTAGGACTGGACCCGGCAGGAGGCGCCGCAACAAAGGAAATCGGCACCCCATCGTTACGGCCCACCCTGGCCTGTTGCCGAACCGACACCGCGCGTGACCGCGGCTTAGGCCGGAAGCCGCAAACCGCCGTCGTGGATTTCCGCCAACCCGTCGGTAACCAGCCCGTCGAGTGCCCGTTCCAGCTGCTCGGGGGCTGAGTTGAGCCGGTGCAGTGCTGCCAGCGGAATCCCGACGCCGGACGGCGCAAACCCGAGGTCCGCCGGGGCCTGTTCGAACATCTCGCGCGGAACCGGGACAGCAGCTTCGCGGAGGACGGCCATCACGGCTCCCCGGACTTGCCGGTCCGTGCCATGCCAGGATTGGCCCTTTGGCGTGTACGACGGCGGTGGCTCACCTGCAGCGAGCCAGGCGCAACTCGAGCGCACGGGACACTCGGCGCACTTGGGAGTGCGGGCTGTGCACACCACGGCACCCAGTTCCATGACGGAGGCGTTCCAGCGCACGGACAGTGGCCGTTCTTCGGGCAGCAGAGTGTCGGCCAAGCGCATCTCGGCCGCGGTGAGCGCCGGAGCGGGCAGGGCGTGCCCGGAGATGAGGCGCGCATGGACGCGACGGATGTTGGTGTCCACCACTGTTTCGCGGCGACCAAAAGCAAAGGCGGCGACGGCGGCGGCCGTGTAATTGCCGACGCCCGGCAGGGTCAGGAGCTCGGGATAGGTGTCCGGAACGTCTCCATTGTGCTCGTCGCGGATGGCGACGGCGGCTGCGTGTAGTCGCAGGGCCCTGCGGGGATAGCCGAGCCGGCCCCAGTGGCGAACAGCCTCACCGGAAGGCTCATCGGCCAGGAGGGCGGGGGTTGGCCAGCGTTCCATCCAGTCCCGCCAAACGGGGAGAACCCGGACCACAGGAGTTTGTTGGAGCATGACTTCGCTGACCAGAATGCCCCAAGGGCTGCAATCAGGCTCGCGCCACGGAAGGTCCCTGGCGGTCTCGGCGAACCACTGGTCCAAGGACTGGTGGAGTCCGGCGAGTTGGTCGGAACCGGGAAGTGCCATGCGTCAGATCTCCCGGACTGTTGAAGTTTAGGCTGGCGTCGGAGCGCCGGAATTCTGCCCTCTACTGTAGTTGAAACCAGGACGACGACGCTTCTGCGGTGCACGTCACACTGAGCGGGTTTGCCGTCCGGCGGCGTGGTGGTGGCCTGCTGCGGAGTGGGCCCGCCTAGCCTAGAAACATGGCCAATCAGGGTAGGAACCAGTCTTCCGCGCGCACATCAGCGCAGGCGAAGGGTTCTGCCCGTAATTCAGGCGGTCCCGGCCGCCCTGGCTCCCCAGCCCAGAAGCGGCGTCCGAGCGCCGCCGTGTACCGCCGTCGTCGGCAGTTTGTCTTTGGTGCGCTGCTGCTGGTCATCGCCCTCCTGGTGGCTGGAGCCATGGCAATCAACGGTGCGCTTGCAAGTAAGTCCGGGCCGCAGGCGGTCAACACGGCGGAGCCCTCCCAGATGCCTACTCAAGGGAATGCGCCCACAGCAGGCACTGCCTCCCCGTCCGCAACGCCCACACCTGTATGCGACCTGAGCTTGGTAACAGTGGCTGCTGCTACGGACAAGCCAGCCTACGGGACTGAGGAAATGCCACTGCTCACCATGACCATTACCAACGGCGGGACGACGCCGTGTGACGTCAACGTGGGCACATCGCAAATGGAGTACGTGGTGATGAGCGGCTCGGACCGGATCTTTTCCTCCAAGGATTGTCAGGCCGGAAGTGAAGACCTGGTCAAGACCATCCAGCCGGGCAAGAGCGAAATCGCCAATTTCCCCTGGCAACGCAACCGGACTCTTGAAGGCTGCGCCGCGATCAACGCAAAACCCGGCGCTGGGGGCGCCTACTACACGTTCGAGGCGCGGTTGGGGAACAAGTCCAGCACCAAGGCCGTCTTCCAGCTGAACTAACCTTCGGCAGACGGTGATTTGATAAGTGCCCGACGGCGGCACACGGCTTTAGAGGAACCTGTCCAGCAAGCTTGCCTCGGCCATGCGGCTCAAACCTTCACGGACCGTGCGTGCGCGCTGGTCGCCGATGCCATCCACAGTCATGAGGTCGTCAATGGTGGCTGCCATGAGATTCTGCAAGCCGCCAAAATAGTCCACCAGGCGATCGGCGACGGCCTTCGGGACGGACTTGAGCCCGGACAGGAGGCGGTAGCCGCGCGGCTGGACCACTGCGTCCAACTGTTCCACACCACCAGCGAAGCCGATGATGTGGGCGATGCGGCTGAGGTCGATCAATTCGGTGGGGCCGAGGTTGAGGAGCGCCTGGACGGCTTCATCGATGTCCTCCGGGGTGGCGTCCGGGTCCGAGTAGTCGCGGATGATGACGTCGCTGCCGGGGCCGCGGCCCATGGTCAGTTCCTCCACCTGCAGTGATAGCAAGCGGCCATCCTCGCCGAGCTCCAGGACGTATTGCGCAATCTCCTCGGAAATCCGCCTGACCATCTCCTGGCGCTGCAAGGTGACGGCCACATCCCTGACTGTGACCAACGCTTCGATCTCAAGGGCTGAAAGCGAGCTGGTGACCTGGTCCAGCCTGGCGCTGTAACGCTCCAGCGTTGCGAGCGCCTGATTGGCCCGGGCGAGGACCTTCTCCGAACCCTCCAGGACGTGGCGCAGGCCGTTCACGTACAGCGCGATGATCTGCATCGACTGGCTGACAGAGATGACGGGAACGCCCGTCTGGATGGCGACCCGCTCCGCGGTGCGGTGCCGGGTTCCCGACTCCTGCGTTTCAATGCTGGAATCCGGAACGAGCTGCACTGCGGCACGGACTATGTTGCTGGCGTCCTTGTCGCAGATGATGGCGCCGTCCATCTTGGCCAGTTCACGCAGGCGCGTGGGCGAGAAGTCGATTCCGATATCGAATCCGCCCGAACAGATGGAGTCGATGGTGCGGTCATAGCCCAGCACAATCAAGGCGCCGGTGCGTCCACGGAGGATGCGCTCCAAGCCGTCCCGCAAGGGAGTTCCGGGTGCGACTCTGGCCAGAGTCGCCTTGAGCGACTCTTCCGGGCTCCGGGCCATAGGGTTTCCCTTCGAAGGTGCAAGCCATGGCTCACAGACAAGCTGAATCCGGCATCCGCGGGCACTTCGAAAAATGCCCTGATGACGACTAGCACCATGATATGGCTTCCGGACACCGTTAACCGCACCAGCAAGCCCCAAAGTGGGTCATTTCGTTATGTACGAAGACGGCCGGAAGGTGCCTTTTCGGGCGTTCTTGGCAACGCCTGTTTGGGGCTTTTGCGTGGTTGACGTGGGCCGATATAACAAATTGGTGTAGATATTCTAGTAATCCACCTGCCGCTTCAACTTATTACCCAGCCACAGCATCGCCAGGCTCACCAAAAGGAAGCCAACGGAAATCGCAAGGGCAAAGACAACAACGCCACCCCAGCCGCCTGCCCGGGTGGGGTCGATGAACCAGTAGGGGTACCAGTTCACCAAGGCACCCCGGATCAGGCTGTAGACGAGGTAACCGATGGGATAAAGCAGCCAGTACCAAATGTGGCGGGTGGTTAGGGTTGCCCGTGGCGGCTGGAAGAGCCAATCCACCACCATGACCACAGGGATCAGGTAGTGGACCACGAAGTTGACCCACGGAAGAAGTGAGCCCAGGTCCTCGCCGGCAAGCAAAGCTCCGAATACCAGTCCAACCACGGCCATGGCGATGGTCGCCGTGCCGCGGGTGGCGTCGTCGATCTCGCTGGGTTGTTTGCGGATGAGGACCCTGTAGCCGCTGATGAGCAGCACCAGTGCCGCGAAGATGTTGGAGAGGTTGGTGAAGTAGCTGAAGAAGTTCCAGACGTCATAGCCCATGCCCAAATGAACCGTCAGCTGCATTCCCACCGCCACCACGGTCAAAAGGCCAAAGAAAAAGCGTCCCCCAATAAGCACAGTTCTTTTGGTCATGGCCCAATCCTTGCCGAAACGCAGCCCGGCGATGCCCCGACACCCCGCGAGGACGGCCTTTGTGCGCTACGTGATCAGCAGCTCCAACGCCTCGGCCAGATGCCCCACTTCCCGCACAGAGAAGCCCTCCGGGATAACGCCGGCACCCGCCGGGCTGGCAGGAACAATGGCGTGCGTGAAACCGAGGCGGTGTGCCTCCTGGATGCGTTGGTTGATTCCGGGCACAGGCCGGACCTCGCCTGCCAGCCCAACTTCACCGAAGGCAATGAGCCGTTGGGGGAGTGCCTTGCGGGATTTGGCTGACGCGACGGCCAACGCCACGGCGAGATCGGTGGCCGGTTCCGTCAGCTTTACACCGCCAACAGTGGCCACGTAGGAATCGTCCTTGTGCAGCATGCATCCGGCGCGCTGCTGAAGCACTGCGAGCAACATGGCAACCCTGGAGCTCTCCAGCCCGCTCGTAGCCCGCCGGGGTTGGGCATTGGCGCTCTCGGCGAGCAGCGACTGGACCTCCGCGAGCAACGGGCGGCGGCCCTCCATGGTGACCGTGATGCAGGTGCCTGAGACAGGTTCACGGGTCCGCGAAACGAACAGCCCGCTGGGATCGGCCAACCCCTCGATGCCGGCCTCATTGAGATCAAAGCATCCGACGTCGTCGGTAGCCCCGTAGCGGTTTTTCACAGCCCGGAGCAGCCTTAGCCGAGAATGGCGCTCGCCTTCGAACTGGCACACGACGTCAACGAGGTGTTCCAGCAAGCGCGGCCCTGCGATGGTACCTTCTTTGGTTACGTGGCCCACCAGCAACGTGGTCATGTTCCGCCGTTTGGCCGCGGAGATGATCGATGCAGCTACTTCCCGCACCTGGGAGACGCCACCGGCGCTGCCCTCGACGTCGGCACTGCTGAGCGTCTGCACAGAGTCCACGATCAGCAGCTTCGGCTCAAGCTTCTCCGCCTGGCCCAGTGCTTGCCCAAGATCGGTCTCGGCGGACAGATACAACGTATGCGCGACAGCATCGATCCGCTCCGCGCGCAGCTTCACCTGGGCTGCGGATTCCTCGCCCGTGATGTACAGGACGTCCTGCCCGGTGCGGGCAAATTTCGCGGCAACGTCCAGCAGCAGCGTGGACTTCCCGACGCCGGGTTCCCCAGCCAGCAGTATGACGGCACCGGGGACGAGCCCCCCTCCAAGGACACGGTCCAGCTCGTCCACACCCGTGGGCAGGAATGCCGCTGTGGTCCCATCCACCTCAGCGATACGGCGGGCGGGCTCCAAAACGGTAGTGGCCGCCGTCGTACGCGCAACCGTGGCGCCGTACTCTTCAACGGTTCCCCACGCCTGGCACTCACCGCAGCGGCCCACCCACTTGATGGCCGTCCACCCGCATTCGGCGCATTTGTAAGCGGGTGTCTTGGATGCGCGCGAGGTCTTGGAAGCCATGGGTTCAAGGTTAGTCGGGGGGACTGACAGTATTAGCCGCCGAGGTGGCATTTAATGACAGTGTCAGGCCGTGGGATTGGCATTAAAGGCCATCTCGGCGAGAGTCACAGAGCCGGCAGCACGTCCCGGGCCTCGTCCGATTCCAACCCGCTCGCCTCCAAAAGGTCCACCATGAGCGGCCGGAACAGCATCACCACGGTTTCGCCCTCAAGCTTCTGGACGTCGAGCATTTTGGGGTGCAGGCGCGAGGCGATGTCGGTCAGCTCATTGCGGGCGTGACGCAGATGGACACGACGGGTTCCCTCGCTCTGCTCCGCCAGGCCAATGGTCAGTTCATCGATCGCGGCCGCAGTTTCCTGCAGGACCTCGGAGATGCTTTCAATTGCTTCGTCGGATAACGCGGCATGGTTGATGGCGCTGGTGAGCCTGCGGGCAAAAACGCGGCTGTTACGGAGTGCAAGGTCGATGTACTCCAGCGAATGCTCCAAACTGGCAAGCTCGTCGCGGTGCCTGCGATGGGCCGGAGCCAGAGTCGCGACCTCGCCCGAGGCCCGCAGCGTCTGCCGCATCCTGTCCACCAGTGGTTGGCAGTTACGGCCGCGAATCAGTGCGTGCCAAGCGATGGTGGAGTCGCTTTCGACCATGGCCTTGGCACACTCGCGCAGCACCTCGGCGAGTTCGTGAAGGATCTTCTGGACATCCTTCCGCGGCTCCCGGCGCGGATCCTTCGGCACCAAAATAGTCACCAGCAGGGCGAACACGCCACCCACAACTGCATCCAGGCTCCGCGTGAACGGCCCGCCGGCCGGCGCTGGCAGCAGCACCACCAGCAGCGACTGGAGCCCCAGTTGGGTGGTGAAAATGGTCCCGCTGTCCAGGAACCTTGCCAGCAGGATAGAGAAAAGAAGCACGACGGCGGCCTGCAGGATCCCAGCGCCCAGCCAGTGGAGCAGGAGGTCACCCACCACGATGCCGAGCGTGCAGCCCAGTCCAACCTCAATAACACGACGCAGGCGCGGATCACGGGAGAAGCCGAGCGCTATCAACGAAGACGTGGCCGCAAACAATGGCCCTTGGTGGCCCAGGACGTATTCCGCGAAAGCGTAGGCACCCACGGCACACACGGTCATTTGAACGGCCGGAGTCAGGGAGTTCCGGCTACGGACCAAGCCCGTCCGGACTCTGGCACGCAGGAACCTCTTGCTTGCAGAAAATCCCTTCGCGGCAGCCATGTCCTCCAGTCTATTTGCCGAACCCCGGCATCCATGACGAGTAGGACGCCGGGCAGGGCCCCACTCAAGGTGGCGCGCGCCACATAACCCAATGGTCCGCCGTCGTTCACTTTGCGTTCACCTTCCACGTCAGATCCCGTTACCTGCGCTCCATACCTTCAGTAAAGGAACAAAAGGTCCTCAGCTCGCGCACGCCGAAATCTCCGTCGGCCCGCATCGAAGAATCCCTGGAAGGGGCACATCCAAGTGAAGGCAACTCACTTCGGCCGCAACGCGGCAATCGCGGTCATCGCAGCCGGCGCACTCGCGCTCACTGCTTGCGGTTCAGACAACGCAACGAACACCCCGGCCAGCACTCAGTCGGCAGCCGGCATGAAGGTGACCGGCACCCTCACCGGCGTTGGCTCATCTGCGCAGGGCGCAGCAATGGACGCCTGGAAGTCTGGCTTCGCCGCCGCAAACCAGGGCGCAACCGTGCAGTACTCCCCGGACGGTTCCGGAGCAGGCCGCAAGGCCATCATCGATGGCTCGGCACAGTTCGCCGGCTCGGACGCCTACCTGAAGGACGAGGAGCTCGCGAGCTCCAAGGCCAAGTGCGGCCCCGAAGGCGCCATCAACATCCCGGTGTACACCTCCCCGATCGCCGTGGCCTTCAACGTTCCCGGCGTCATGGACCTGAAGCTCGACGCCGCTACGGTCGCCAAAATCTTCCGCGGCGAAATCGCCAACTGGAATGACCCCGCAATCGCGGCCCTGAACGCTGGCGTTACCCTGCCGGACCTCAAGGTCACCCCCGTGAACCGCTCTGACGATTCCGGAACCACCACCAACTTCACCGACTACCTCGCAGCTGCTGCTCCCGAGGTCTGGACGGACAAGGCTGCAGGCATCTGGCCGGCAACCCTGAAGGGCGAGAACGCCAAGGGCACCTCCGGCGTCGTCAAGACCGTTACGGACACCCCGGGCGCCGTGACCTACGCCGATGACTCCGCTGTCTCCGGCAAGCTGGGCACCGCCTCCATCAAGGTCGGCGAGGACTTCGTCAAGATCTCCGCTGACGCCGCTTCCAAGGCTGTCGAAGCAGGCAAGCCCGTTGAAGGCCGCGCCACCAATGACGTCGCCATCAAGCTGGACCGCAAGACCACTGTCTCCGGCGCCTACCCGGTGGTGCTCGTTTCGTACCACGTCGTGTGCACCACGTACGAGACCAAGGCAGTTGCTGACCTGGTCAAGGCCTTCGAAAGCTACGTAGTTTCCGACGAAGGCCAGAAGACCGCTGCTGACGCTGCCAAGTCCGCACCGCTTTCCAAGTCGCTGCAGGACAAGGCCAAGGCCGCCATCGAAACCATCAAGGCCAAGGCCTAAGGTTTCCGGCGGGTTTGACTGAACCCGGCTAAACACTGAAGTTCCCTGTCCCGCGCGGAGTGGCTGTAAAGCCGTTTGCGCGGGGTAGGGAACTTAGCCATGTAAGACCAGTTCACTCCAGACTGAAGGATCGTGAAGTGACCACCAACTCCCTGACAACCTCCCAAGGCGCAGGACGCGCCGGGGACAAGGTTTTCTCCGGGGCCGCCATGGCCGCAGGGTGCCTGATTCTCGCGGTTCTCTTCGGAGTCGCCCTGTTCCTTGTGGTGCAGGCAATTCCTGCGCTCGTCGCACCGCCCGCTGACATCCAGGGCGGCAACGGCTTCTTCGCCTACATCGGCCCGATCGTGGTGGGCACGCTCATCGCCGCCGTGATCGCGCTCGTCATCGCAACCCCCGTGGCAATCGGGGTAGCCCTGTTCATCTCGCACTACGCCCCGCGCCGGTTGGCTTCGGGGCTTGGCTACGTTGTGGACCTGCTGGCCGCCATCCCCTCCGTTGTCTACGGTGCCTGGGGCGCGGCGTTCCTGGCCAAGGAAATCTCCCCGGCCTACGACTGGCTCGCCAACAACCTGGGCTGGATCCCGATCTTCCAAGGCCCGGCATCCGCCACGGGCAAGACCATTCTGACCGCAGGCATTGTCCTGTCCGTCATGGTCCTGCCCATCATCACCTCCCTGTCCCGCGAAATCTTCCTGCAGACCCCCAAGCTGCACGAGGAAGCAGCGCTCGCATTGGGAGCTACCCGCTGGGAAATGATCCGCATGGCCGTACTTCCCTTTGGTCGTCCGGGCATCGTGAGCGCAATCATGCTTGGCCTGGGCCGTGCCCTCGGCGAGACCATGGCGGTTGCACTGGTGCTGTCCTCTGGAGTCTTGACTGCGAGCCTTATCCAGTCCGGCAACCAGACCATCGCGGCCGAAATCGCGCTGAACTTCCCCGAAGCCAGCGGGCTCAAGGTCAATACGTTGATCGCCGCAGGCCTGGTGCTGTTCGTCATAACCCTTGGCGTGAACATGATTGCCCGCTGGATCATCACCAAGCACAAAGAATTCTCGGGAGCCAACTAAATGACCGCCACCGTAGTCCGCAAGCGCTCGGCGCTCACCAAGGGCCAACTGCCCAAGTTCGCTCCCTACATCGTCCTGGCCGTCGCCCTGATCGTGGGCGCAGCCATTCTGGCCCTTATCGGTTTCAATGCTTTCGGTTGGGGCCTGGTCTCCGCGATCCTGTTCACCATCGGCTTGGTCACCTGGAGCGGCGCCGTTGAAGGTGCCCGAAAGGCCAAGGACAAGCTGGCCACGTGCTTGATCGTCGGGGCCTTCCTGATTGCCCTCCTGCCGCTGATCTCCGTCATCTGGACCGTGCTGATCAACGGCATTCCCGGCCTGGTAACCCCCGGATTCCTTGGTACGTCCATGAACGGCGTCACCGGTGCCTTCGACAACAAGGCAGCGGAGGAAGGCGGCAAGGTTCTCGGCGGCATTTACCACGCGCTGTTGGGCACTCTCCAGATCACGCTCCTGGCCACAGTCATCTCTGTGCCAGTGGGTCTGCTCAGCGCAATCTACTTGGTGGAATACGGCAACGACCGTCCCTTGGCCCGTGCCATCACGTTCTTCGTGGATGTCATGACCGGCATCCCCTCCATCGTGGCCGGCCTCTTCGCGGCAGCGTTCTTCTTCGCGGTTGTTGGCCCGGGCACCAAGACTGGTGCGGTAGCCGCCGTCGCGCTTTCCGTTCTGATGATTCCTGTAGTGGTCCGCTCCAGCGAGGAAATGCTGAAGATCGTCCCGAACGAGCTTCGCGAGGCGTCGTATGCGCTAGGAGTGCGTAAATGGCGCACCATCACCAAAGTGGTCATCCCGACGGCGATCTCCGGCATCGCGTCCGGCGTCACCTTGGCGATCGCCCGGGTTATCGGCGAGACCGCTCCGATCCTAGTCACCGCAGGCTTCGCGACCACCATCAACAACAACGTGTTTGGCGGTTGGATGGCCTCGCTGCCCACGTTCATCTACACCCAGATCCTGAACCCGACGTCGCCGTCCAACCCCGGTCCCTCAGACCAGCGGGCATGGGGCGCCGCGTTGGTGCTGATCATCCTGGTGATGCTCCTGAACCTCGGAGCCCGCCTCATTGCCCGTCTGTTCGCACCGAAGACGGGTCGGTAGCCTCTTCTTAGGCGCCGCTTCAAACTTCCAGAAACCCCCAAGGAATAAGGAACACCATGTCCAAGCGCATCGACGTCAAAGACTTGAATGTCTACTACGGCAGCTTCCTGGCTGTCGAGGACGTCAACATCAACATTGAAGCCAAGTCCGTCACGGCCTTCATTGGCCCGTCGGGCTGTGGCAAGTCCACCTTCCTCCGGACGCTGAACCGCATGCACGAGGTCCTTCCCGGCGCACGCGTCGAGGGCGAGGTCCTGCTGGACGGCGACAACTTGTACGACCCCGGCGTTGACCCCGTTACCGTTCGAACTCAGGTTGGCATGGTCTTCCAGCGCCCCAACCCGTTCCCCACGATGTCAATCCGGGACAACGTACTGGCTGGCGTGAAGCTGAACAACAAGAAGATCTCCAAGGGTGAAGCCGATGCCCTCGTGGAGAAGTCCTTGGTTGGTGCCAACCTCTGGAACGAGGTCAAGGACCGCCTGGACAAGCCCGGTTCCGGCCTTTCCGGCGGCCAGCAGCAGCGCCTCTGCATCGCACGCGCAATTGCGGTTGAACCCCAGGTGATCCTCATGGATGAGCCCTGCTCCGCCTTGGACCCCATCTCCACGCTGGCCGTCGAGGACCTCATCAATGAGCTCAAGGACCAGTACACCGTGGTGATCGTGACCCACAACATGCAGCAGGCCGCCCGTGTGTCGGACAAGACCGCGTTCTTCAACATCGCCGGCACCGGCAAGCCCGGCAAGCTCATCGAGTTCGCAGACACCACCAGCATCTTCAACAACCCCGCCCAGAAGGCCACGGAAGACTACGTCTCCGGCCGCTTCGGATAAGGGGTCTTGCAGGCTCCGGCTTTCTTGGGGGAGCCGGTCATGAACGACGGCGGCCGTCGCCTTGGGGGTACGGCCGCCGTCCCTTTTTTGTACCCAAGTAGGTCGCAGCAGAGCCCGCCCCGGAAAGATGAGCCCCGGCGTCGGGCGTTAAGTTTTGGCCAGGGGCGAGAACGCCAACTCAAGGACGAAAGCCATGGCGGCCGTTGCGAGCGGGGTGGCCACCCAGAACAGGAGAATCCTGCGCACAAGCCGCCTGTTCGTGGTGGCGAAGCGTTGGTGGGTGCCCGCACCCAGCACGGACGCGGTCAGCGTGTGCGTTGTGGACAGCGGTAGCTGCAGGCCGATGGCGCCAATGAAGAGCATCACGGACGTCACCGTTTGCGCCACGAACCCTCGAAGAGGGTCCACGCGGATCAACTTGTGGCCAAGAGTGTGTGAGATCCTCCAGCCTCCAAACATGGTGCCCGCTGTCAGCATGATCGCCGTCAGAAGGAGGATCCAGAGCGGCAACTCGCCCCCACTGGACAATCCCGCCGCCACCAGCGCCAGCAGGAGAACGGCCCCGGTGCGCTGCCCATCCTGGAGTCCATGGCCAAACGCCACAGCAGCAGCAGAGACAGCTTGCGCCCGGCGGAAACGCCTGTTGATGACATTCGGCTGCGCATAGCGTGCTGCCCAAGTCACTGGCCACACGAGCAAGTACGCGGCCACGAAAGCGATCAAAGGGGACAGAACCAAAGGCAAAGCGACTTGGGTCAGGAGGACGTTGTCCACGCCGTTGATGGAGTTCCCGCCCACCAGCCCGCTCGCAGCCCCCGCGCCTATCAGCCCGCCCACAAGTGAGTGGGTGGAGGACAAAGGGATGCCCCGCCACCACGCGTACACGCCCCAGATGATGGAGGCGGCGAGGGCAGACGTCAGCATCGAGAGCCCGCCAATCCCGTTGGGCAGGGAGATCCAGGACTGCGTAAATGCGAGCACAAAGCTGCCGCTGAGCATAGCGCCGATGAAGTTGAAAACAGCTGCCAGAAGTACTGCCACGGACGGCGTGAGGGCGCGTGTCCTCGTGGATAGCGCCACGGCATTCGAGACGTCACGGAAGCCGTTGAGGAACGCGAACCCTGAAGCCAAACCCACCACGAGGATCAGGAATGCAACGATCACGTCATGATTCCTTGACGATGATGCTGCCTACCTGCGTGGCGATCTTCCGCATATCCTTGGTGACTTCCACCAACTGGTTGGCGATGTCCCGGTGCCGCGCATACTGCGTGGATTTCATGTCTTTCAGCATCTCGGCCACCCACGTGCGATGGGTTCGCTCGGCACGTTTCGCCAGCCTGAGGATCTCAATCCAGTAGTCCTCAAGTTCGTCAAGGTCCTCGAGTTTCCGCATGGCATCAACTGTCAGCTCGGCTTGGCGGCTGATGATCTCCAGTTGGTCGGCCGCGCGCTTGGGCAGCCGCTCCAGTTTGTAGAGGGCAACTAACTCGCCTGCGGCGTCGAGTTTCTCCATGGCCTCGTTGAGGTGGCGGGACAGGGCGTACATGTCCTCGCGGGGGAGCGGGTTCACGAAGCTGGTGCGCATGTGCGTCAGGAGCGCAAAGTGCAGGTCCAGGGATTTCGACTCGTGTTCGTGAAGTTCCTCAGTCAGGCGTTCGTGCTGACTGGCCTGCGCACCAAGGATCTCGGACAGCGTTCCGGTGGCGGCCACAATGACGCCGGCCATCTGCGCGAGCAGTACGAGCCCGGCAGGTTCCTGGGGGAAAAGGCGCAGCTTCATTTCGCTTCCGGGGTGGGGACGGATGGGCTGCGGGTAGCTTGACTTGACGCTTCCCGCTTCGGCCCCAACTTTACCGGTACGACGACGGCCACCGCTAAGTCTGAGGGTTGTGGTCGCGGCTGGATTCGGGGTTGCTGGCCCGGATCCGGGCTTGGGCATAAAAATGGTGCCGAACCGGATACGCCTCTCGGCGGTAGGCCGCTCGAAGCGGCTATAAGTTGAAGCCCGGGGGTTTCGCGGTTCGGCACCAGTTTCAGTGTTCTACGTCGGTGGGGCTAAGTCAACATTGACAGGCTGGGTCCGACGTGGGTAAATTCGGGGGTTTTTGGCCCTTAATCCAGCTCTCCCAATCGCCACGCATTGGCGGCGTGTTCGAGGTCCTCGGCCGTCTTTACCAGCTGGTGCGAGTTGCGTGTGAGCTTGCTTGCATGGCTTTCATTGCTGTGCTCCGCCCCGTCCGCCAGGGTCGCCTGACCGAGCGCCACAACGCGGCAGAATGCGGCAGAACGTTCCAGGGCGACGTCGAAATCGCCATCGAACGCGCCGGACAATATGGCGTCCGCCATGGTCTTCATTTCATCTGCTCCGGGCGGTTCCGCCGCCCCTGCAACCACGTTGGATACCTGGGCGGTGTCGCGGCCCGCCCTGAAGTAGACGGAGATGCGCTCGGGGTTCTGGATGGTTGCCGCGCGGAGGGCGTAGAGCCGCCACAACGCGCCGGGAAGGGAACGGGCGGGGCTTTCGGCCCACATCTCAGCGATGGCTTCGAGGCCCTGCTCGTCGGCCAGCTTCACCAGGCGACGGGTGACCTTGGGGTCGTCGCTGTCACGGCCACGTTTTACGAGCGCCTGGGCGGCCAGGTGGGCAGCCTCAGACACGCGGGCGGGATCTGCCCCACCAGCGAACGGTTCGAAATCGATGGGCGCGAAGGGCTTGGGCTTGTGGTGCCTGTTCGCTCCGCCGTACGCACGTGATCCTGGCTGTTCGCTCATGAGTTCACCGTACTCCTGTGCCCTGATGGGGTCGAGTAACGGTTTCTTGGGGTGTTCGCGTGCTGGGCGCGTGCCTTCCCCACCTACTTTGCCGCCGTAGGTGGGCCGACACGCCGCTGCCGCCGCGCGCCGTCGTCGGCTGTTCGCTCAAAAGAGGTGACGACGCCGCGTGGCCGGGCGGGTTCCTCGACAGGCTTGACGTTGAGGTACAGTATTCATGGCTGTTTGAACAGCTGGAGGGGCCTTTAGCTCAGTTGGTAGAGCATCGGACTTTTAATCCGTGGGTCGTGGGTTCGATCCCCACAGGGCCCACCCTTTCTGCAGGCCGGAGACGTTGAGTCTCCGGCCTGTTTTTGTTTCCCGTGGTGGATCGCGCTGTCCGGACCCCTGCCAACGGACAAATCACCGCCGCGCGCAGGGGTGAATTGTCCTTTGAGCGGTGTTCCCCGGAAAAACTTCTTGACTCGCACACCCCGCTCCCACCAACATAGTTTCTATAACGTTGTAAATTGACTCATCCACAGCAAGCAGACAAGGACGCCCCTTGGGAAA
The DNA here is from genome assembly GCA_039636795.1 of Micrococcaceae bacterium Sec5.1. NCBI lineage: Bacteria > Bacillati > Actinomycetota > Actinomycetes > Micrococcales > Micrococcaceae > Micrococcaceae bacterium Sec5.1. The sequence continues at coordinate 214,327 of CP143430.1, forward strand.
TCAAGAGACCCCCACCGCCAAAATCACCATCGATCCCGCATTCGTCGTCGGTCCAGTCAGGCGGAAGACGTTCGGCGCCTTCGTCGAGCACCTGGGCCGATGCGTCTACACGGGCATCTTCGAACCCGAACACCCCAACGCCGACGAGGACGGGTTCCGCACCGACGTCCTGGAACTCACCAAGGAGTTGGGCGTCTCCACGGTCCGCTATCCCGGCGGTAACTTCGTCTCCGGCTACCGCTGGGAGGACGGAGTTGGCCCACTGGATCAGCGTCCAACGAGGCTTGACCTTGCCTGGCACTCGAGCGACCCCAACCTGGTGGGCGTGGACGAGTTTGCGAAGTGGTCCGCGAAGGCAGGTGTTGAGCCCATGATGGCGGTCAACCTGGGCACTCGCGGGACGCAGGAAGCGCTGGACATCCTGGAATACTGCAACATCAACGGCGGCACCGCGCTATCCGAACAGCGCAAGGCGAATGGCGCCGTCGAGCCCCACAACATCACTATGTGGTGCCTGGGGAACGAGATGGACGGCCCCTGGCAGATCGGCCACAAAACGGCTGGCGAGTATGCAAGGGTCGCCGCGGAAACTGCCAGGGCAATGCGCATGGTCAACCCGGACCTGGAGTTGGTGGCCTGCGGAAGCTCGAGCCCCAATATGTCCACATTCGGGGAGTGGGAGCGCGTTGTCCTCAACGAGACCTACGAGCTGGTGGACCTGATCTCCGCGCACCAGTACTTCGAGGACTTCGGGGACCTTCAGGAGCACCTGTCTGCCGGGCATCGGATGGAGGCCTTCATACGTGACCTCGTTTCACACATCGATCATGTGAAGTCTGCAACCAAATCGGAAAAGCAGATCAACATTTCCTTCGATGAATGGAATGTGTGGCACGGTTCCCGCGTCGAGTCCAAGGCTCCCACGGGCGACGACTGGCCTGTTGCGCCGGTTCTGCTTGAGGATCGCTACACGGTGGCGGACGCCGTGGTGGTGGGTGACCTGCTCATTACGCTGCTTCGCAACACGGACCGTGTCCACTCCGCGAGCCTTGCGCAGCTGGTCAACGTCATTGCACCGATCATGACCGAGCCCGGTGGCCGCTCCTGGAAGCAGACCACGTTCCACCCGTTCGCGCTCACGTCCCAGCATGCCTCGGGTACTGTGCTGAACCTCGCCGTCGAGTCGCCGAAGCTGGACAGCGAAAAGACGGCGGGCTTCAGTTCACTGTCAGCCGTGGCTACCTACGACGCCGAAGCCAAGGAGGTTGTGGTTTTCGCCGTGAACCGTTCGGCGACGGACGCACTCACGCTCGACGCCGCCGTCGGGGGTCTTGGCGCTGCACGGGTCATCGAAGCAGTGACCTACACGAACAAGGACCCGTACTGGCAGGCAACCGCGGATGATTCGACATCCGTCCTGCCTGCAGAGAACGTCAGTGTAACGCTCGACGGCGGCCGGCTCACCGCCGCGCTTCCGGCCGTGAGCTGGAGCATGATCCGGTTGTCGCTGGAATCCTAGGCGATTGCCTGCGAGCCGTCCTGGAAGATCGGATACAACGAAATCGGTGTGACCGTCGCTTCTGACGGAGCGCCCTGGGCCGGCTCCGGCGCCTGCGTTACGGGCGTCGGAGCCGGTTGCTCGGCAGCGACGATTTCCATGGATTCCATGTCCAGAAGTCGTCGGCTCCCGGTTTCTGCATCCTGGAGCCAGAACAGATCGGTACCTGCGACTGTCTTGAGCACCGTGCCCCGGTGGTAAAGGCGGCCGTTGTGCCACGCCTCTATGTATTCGCCCGGGCTGAGAGCGTGTGGCTCCTCCTTACTGCTCGGCAAGGTGCCAAAGGCCTGAGCCAAGCTTGCCTGCGTCTTCAACGCCTGGAAAAGATCCCTGTTTGCAGTGCTCATGTTTGCTCCCCCTCAGCCAGTTTGCTGTCGTTTTGGGCCGATCGGCCTCGTAACTACAGCCTTCCGCATTCATGTTGCCGGGGCGTTGCAGATGGATGAGCGCTGTGTGACGGCTAGGAGGGATCGGCTTCGTCGCCGGGAATGTTAGGCCCGGAACCGGACTCGGAGTCGGCGGAACCCCGCTCGGCGTCACCAGAACCAGGTTCGGAACCGTTCGAATCCGAGGAAGGAAGCTCGTCAGCATATGGTGCGTGGGGACCGGCTTGGCTGTTCAGGAGCTCGTTCGCTGCCATGGCCAGGAGGTCCCTTTCCAGTTCCGGAACGGACAGCATTCCCTGCAAGTACGCCTCCACTTCATATTCACCCACGGACCCGCCGATGCTGAAGTACTGCAGCCACAGAGTGCCCGTGTTGATCCGCGCCGCGGAGAGGGCTTCCAGGAGCCTTCGGCGTTGCTCGGGTTCTTTACGTTCGAAGCCCATATCCCGCGGCCTTAGTTGTGGTCTGCCGGGATCCCGGCTACAAGCTCGGCGCTGACTTCCTGCAAGGTCCTGCTCTTGTCGCGGGCGTCCCCTATCAATTGCTGCAGGGCCCGTTCATGAGTGATTTTGTGCCGTTCCATCAAAATCCCGCAGGCCCGGTTGACCACATCGCGGCTGTGCAGGGCGGCCTGCAGGCCCTCACTGATGCGCTTGGGTGTCTCGGTGCTTTGAATGTGGGAGAGAAGGGTCGCAGCAGGAGAGGAAAACAGGCCCATAAGGGAGGCCGTGTTGTTGTCATAGACAAAGGCCTGGGAAGCGTAGACCTTCATAGCGCCAATGCTGTGCCCGTTTGCGATAAGAGGCGCGCTGACTACCGATTTGATGGGAAGAGAGCTGACAGCAGTGCGCCATTCCGGCCACCGCGGGTCCGTGCCCAAATCCTCGATCAGCACAGGTTCTTCCGAAGCCCACGCCGTCAGGCAAGGACCTTGGCCCAACTCATATTGCAGGAAGTCTGCCTGCTCCACGATGCTGTCCGTGAATCCGGTGCTGGTCCTCCGTGCCTGCGAATCGAGGATGGAGACCCCTGCACCGAGCGTGCCGGGTACGGATTCCTTGATGGCCTGGGAGAGGCTCTGAACGGCTTGGTCAACCTTTTCCTCGGTCAACAAGAGGCCCAGAATCCGGCCGATGGCGCCCGAAAGCTCATCCAGAGGAAGCTGCTTCTTGGTCATGATCTTCTTCCCGGCCGTTCAGGTCGGCTGGCCGACTGAAACAATCTTTGAAATCGCTGGACTCCCGTGTTCTAAATCCCAGCCTAATGGGTTTCGGACCAGAAAAACCGCATGTAGACAGGTTGCTTGCTATTCCTCGAAAGCTGCGGAGATCTTTCGGTCGCCGGCAATATGGGCGATGATCCCTTGGGCCACTACGCGAAGTTTGATGTTGCGGTGGCTGGACGCGCTGACGAGGATTTGGAAAGCCGCGTCCCGGCTGCAGCGGTTCTGCGCCATGATGATTCCGACGGCGGTGTCGATGATCGTGCGGGATTCCAGAGCGGCGGTGAGGTTCTCGCGGGCGTCCCGAAGCTGGGCGATCTTCAAGGCCAGATGGAGGGCTTTGGCGCCGGTGGCCGTGACACGCTCTGCCGACAAAATATCCTCGTGGGAAAAACCGTGAGTGCGAGTGGAATAGAGATTCACCACGGCCTCCGCGGTGCTGTTCAATTCCATGGGAAAGGCCAGGATAGAACCCACATTGGTGGCCGCAGCAGCCCGCATGTACTCGGGCCAGCGATCTTCGTCGTGGACGTCCGGGACGTGGGTGATAGTGCGTGTGCGAAGGGCAGAAAGGCAAGGGCCATCGCGGAAGCTGTTCTGGATCTCGTCCAACTTCCTGGCAAGGGTATCGCTATCGGCCACGGCCACCGGTTTCTTCTGCCGGATGACGGTGACTCCGCAGGCAATCGTGTTGCCGTTCCGGGTGAGCTTCTTTGCGATCAATGCGGCGAGGTCCTGGAGGAATTCACGGATATCGGCATTCTCCACCAAGAGATCCTGCAGATGTTCCACGAAGTCCGTCAGATCCACGTGATCTTCAACGGGACCGGGGAAAGGGAGAGGGCTGTTAACGTACCGTGATGGCTGGGTTTCAGTCATTGTCTTTCCTTACTATTCCTCGGCCCTGCTGGCCGGCCGGTTCTGTCCGGCCGTCTGCGGTGAGTTCCCTGAAGGCAGTATCTACGAGTTCCATCTGGCCTGGGGCAAGGACCAGAAGTCCGTTGAGGTAGGCGTCCAGCACCAGCTCATCGGCGTCCCCTCCAATGCCGAAATAGTAGGTCCATAGACTGTTCAGGCTTACGTTTCCGGTTCGGAATCTGTCGGTGGCTTGCTGGCGCTGGTCAAGTTTTCCATGGCGTTCCGGTGTCCCCCAAGGTTCGGCATTCATAGAGCCTACCTACCCTCCTTATCTTCGTGGACTGCCCGCTTCAGAATGTCTTCTGCAATTTCATGGAGCCGCTTATCACTGTTGCGGGACGCCAATTGTATGAGCCTGATGGCGGAATCCCGGCTGCAACGGTTCTGCACCATGATCAGGGAAATAGCCGCATCCACTATGGCCCGCGACTCCAAGGCGGAACGCAAGTGCACAGGGTATGGATCCGGGGTGTGCAGGCGCAGTGCCAGTCGCAGAATCCTCGACAAGGATTCCGCGTGCTTCTGTATGGATGCCACGGTCTCTGGATCGAACGTGCCTGCTTCGGTGGAATAGCAGTTCAGCGCGGCACGTGAGTCATCGTCCGTCGTAATCGGCACCGCCAGCATGGTGGTGATGCCTTCCTGCGAAACAGCGTCGGCGTAATGGTGCCAGCGGACGTCGGCCTGAAGGTCCTCAACCAAAACGGTGTGCTGCTCCCGGAGCGCGGTAAGGCATGGGCCGTCGTCGAACTCGTACTGCTTTTCATCCAGGCGCTGAGCAGCCTCCGTGCTGCTCGCCACGGTGGCAGGGCCTCCATCCCGCTCTACGGTGATAGCACAGAGCATGGGGACGTCCCCGCCCAACAACGAAGCCGAAATGGTGGTCAAACCCAGAAGGAATTCGGTGAAGCCGGGGCTCTCCAACAGCAGATCCTGCAACTGTTCCGCTGTGGGCACTACATCGTTCTGGGCCATTCGGCCTCATTCCAGGCAATGCCAGAGCGATTGACTCCGGCTGGCGGCAGTGCGCTCGAGTTCGCGCACAGCCCGGATAGTTAACTCCGGACCTTTTTGCCACACCCGAAATCTTCTACTACCGACACTACGCCTGCGCCATGCAGCGCAACAGTGGCACCTGATCTGCAACGATGTACCCAGCGCCCCGGCGAACGGATCCGGGGCAGAGGGATTGAAGGAGCACATTGATGGCCGTCACCATGAACGACGTCGCACGGGCCGCCGGGGTCTCCTTGAAGACGGTTTCCAACGTCATCAACAACTACGAGTTCATCCGGCCAGCTACGAAGCAGCGCGTCTTGGATGCGATCGAAGAACTCGGATACGAAACCAACCTGACCGCGCGCAGCCTCCGTTCCGGCAAGACCAGCATGCTCGGTCTGGTGCTGAGCGACCTCTCGGTTCCGTACTACGCCGAACTCGCGTCGGACATCATGAAGGCGGCGTGGGCCCGCGGCTACCGGGTCCTTGTTGAGCAGTCCGGCAACGAAGCCGACCACGAAAAATCTGCGCTTCAAGGCCAGTTCCGCAGCCTCACGGACGGACTCCTCTTCATCCCGCTGGCAATGGATGCCGAGCAAATCATCCAGGCCGCCGGCAAGAAACCGCTGGTCCTCCTGGGCGAATTCGTGCAGGACCCGCGGCTGGACATGGTCCTCATCCAAAATCACGAGGCAGCGGCAGCCGTCACCGCGCACCTGCTTGCGGGAGGCCGCCGTCGCATAGCCGTTTTGGGCGCGCACGACGGCGACACAACAGGCAGTAACGGCCTGCGCCTTAACGGCTACAGAGCTGCGCTCGCTGCCGCCGGCGTGGAGTATGACCCAGCCCTCGTGATCGACTGCGAGTGGCGGCGCGACGGCGGTGCGGACGCGATCGCGCGGCTGCTGGACAGCGGTGTTGGTTTCGATGCCGTGTTCGGTTTGAACGACGTCGTTGCCTTGGGGGCGCTGCACGAGCTTCTGGTCCGAGGCAAACGGGTCCCGGACGAAATAGCGGTGGCGGGGTTCGACGACATCGACGAAGCGCGGTTCGCGTCGCCGTCGTTGACCACGGTGGAGCCTGGCCGTGCGGAAATTGCGGAGCGCGCCGTCGAGCTCCTCATCAACAGGATTGAAAGCAAGGGTTCCCCGGACAAGGTGGAGCAGCCGGAAGCGGCGTTCTCGCTGCGCGTCAGGCAGTCCGCGCCGTAGGGCGTTACTGTTCTAAGAATGAACCACGCAGTCCCGGACGGAATTCTCACGCCAGCCATCATGATCGACGTCGATGTCCTCGACCGAAATATCCAACGCATGGCTTCAAGCATGCTCAGCCGGGGACTGAGGCTCCGCCCGCACGTGAAGACACACAAGACCCTGGAGATCGCCGCCAAGCAGCTCGCGGCTGGGGCAGTTGGGCTCACGGTTGCGACGATCGGGGAGGCCGAGGTCTTTGCGGCCGGGGGTGCCACGGATATTTTCATCGCCTATCCGCTGTGGATAGAGGCGCATCATGCGGAGCGGCTGCGGAAGCTTGCCAGGACGTGCAGCATCGCGGTCGGCACGGATTCGGCGGAAAGCGCGACGGCGATGGGCCGCCAGTTGGGCGCCGATGCCAGAAGTATTGATGTCCTGATCGAAGTGGACAGCGGGCATCACCGCAGCGGGGTTCTCCCCGGAGAAGTGGTGGAGATTGCGCGCGCGGCCGCAGCAAGCGGGCTGAACATTGCGGGCGTCTTCACATTCCCCGGACACAGTTACAAGCCCGGAATGCCAAGGGACGCAGCGGGTAACGAGAATGAGGCCCTTGGCCGTGCTTCCGCCGCACTGGAGCACGCCGGCTTTGAGGTCCGCACCATCAGCGGCGGTTCCACCCCCACCGCGCTGCTCGACGCCGAAACGCTGGCCACCGAGTTGCGCCCCGGCGTCTATGTTTTCGGTGATGCCCAACAGCTTGAACTCGAACGCTGCACGTGGAACGACATCGCGCTGACTGTCGCTGCGACTGTAGTCAGCCGCCACGAGTCCGACGGCGGGAATGTCCGGCGGGTGGTTGTGGACGCGGGCAGCAAGATCCTGGGCAGTGACCGTCCGGACTGGGCCACCGGATACGGGCGCCTGCCCGAATACCGGGAGGCCCGGATTACAGCGCTCTCTGAACACCACGCCACCGTTGTTTGGCCGGACTCTGAGGAACTGCCGGCACTGGGCACGCGGCTCAGGCTGATCCCGAACCACGTTTGCCTGGCCATGAACCTCGTGGACGAGGTCACTGTGGTTCGTGAGGGCGCCGTGGTGGACACGTGGAAGGTCGCCGCCCGCGGCCGGAACAACTAGTGCTTCATCGGGCTTAAGTACTGTGACGGCGGGTAGAAACTCACCCGCCGCCACAGCAACTGCCGTTCCCTTAGCTGATGGGAGTAGGCGGTTGTTCGCCCTTGAGCACGGCGAGCGTGTTGTCCGCGGCGAGTACTGCCATGGCCGTGCGTGTTTCCACCGTGGCGGAGCCGAGGTGCGGCACGAGCGTCACGTTTTCCAGGTCCAGCAACCACGGATGCACCTTGGGCTCCTGTTCGAAGACATCCAGGCCTGCGCCCGCAATCTGTCCTTCGCGAAGGGCCAAGGCGAGTGCGGCTTCGTCGATGATGGGTCCGCGTGCGGTGTTGACGAGGTAGGCGGACTTCTTCATCGTTGCGAGTTGCTCGGCGCCAATCAGGTGATGCGTGGCCGGTCCGTACGGACAGTGCAGCGACACGACGTCGGAAATGGTCAGTAATTCATCAAGTTCCACTCGCCGTGCACCGAGTTCCGCAGCGATGGCGGGGTCGATTTCGCTGCGGGACTGGTAGACGATCTCCATTCCGAAGGCCTTGGCCCGGCGTGCGGTGGCTTGGCCGATTCCACCCATGCCGACGATGCCCAGGGTCTTGCCCTGGAGGCTGCTGCCGAGCAGGAAGAACATTCCCCATTTCCAGGCCTGGCCGGAACGGATGAGCCGTTCCCCCTCGCCGAGCCGGCGCGTGGCCATAAGGATCAGGCCGAACGCGATGTCGGCTGTGGCCTCAGTGAGCACCCCAGGGGTGTTGGTGGCGATGATCCCGCGTTCGGTGCAGGCGGGGACGTCGATGTTGTCATAGCCAACGGCGACGTTCGCGACCACCTTGAGCTGCGGGCCCGCGGCGTCGAGCAGTTCGACGTCAATGCGTTCGGTCAGCAGGCTCACTATGGCATCGGCTCCTGCCACCCGCCGCAGAAGTTCCTGGCGGCTGATGGAGTCCGAGCCCTCCCAAGCATCCACCTCATGTTGGGCGCGGAGCTTCTGGAGCGCGGGTTCCGGCACGCGTCCGGTGACGACGATGCGGCTCATGCTGTCTCGATCCATTCACGCAGGCGGGCCAGGCCATCGCGGATGTCCGGCACTTCGATGCCCGAGTACGCGAGCCGGATGTACTGCCGCTCCTCGCCGGGCAGGCGCCGGCCGAAGTGCTCACGCGTGCAGAAGGAAACCCCGGTCTTGTAGAGGGCGTCGGAAGCGAAGTCGCCCACTGCTGTGTAACCCAGGCGCTGCATGGCCTCTGTGACGTCGGGGAACAGGTAGAACGTGGACTGCGGAACTGCCACGCTCATTCCCGGGATGGCATTGACGATCCCGCAGGCGGTATCCCGGCGTTCCTTCAGGATGTCCAGCATCTGCTGTACCGGTTCCTGGGGGCCGCGAAGGGCTTCGATGCCGGCCCACTGCACATAGTGAGTGGTGCACGATTCATCGTTGGTGTTCAGAGTGCTGAGCACTTTTGCGATTTCAAGCGGGGCAACGGCACACCCGAGCCGCGAGCCCGTCATGGCGAACTTCTTGCTGAACGTGTAGAGGATGACAGTGCGCTCTGCCATGCCGGGAAGTGACGCGATCGAGCTCGAGGCTCCTTCGTAGCGCGTCTCGAAATAGGCCTCGTCTGAGAGTACCCAGAGGTCGTGCTCCTGTGCGATCTGTGCGATTGCCTCGCGTTCGGACGCCGTCGATTCGGCAGAGATGGGGTTCTGCAGATCGTTGTAGATGATCGCGGCCGTGTTCGGGGTGATTGATGCCCGGACCTGGTCCAGATCGATCGCGAACCCGTCACTTGTAGGCACATAGCGGTAAGGCACAGCGGTGCCGCCCAGGTATTCGATCTGGGATTCGTAGATCGGGAATCCGGGATTGGGGTAGAGCACCTCCTGGCCAGGGTTCATGACGGCCTGCAGGAACTTGGTGATAACGGGCTTACCGCCGGTCATTACCACCACGTTGTCGGGGGAGAATTCCATTCCGCGCCGTGCGCCGAGGTCTTCGGCGAGGGCTTCCCGAAGCTGGGGGATACCGGCGCCGGGGCAGTAGCCCGTGTAGCCATCGGCGATTGCCTTGTTCATCGCCTCAACGATGTGAGGGGCAGTTGGGATATTGATGTCGCCAAGGTGGAAGGGGTACACCAGGTTCCCTTTGGCTTTCCAAGCGGCAGCGGCCTGCGCCACGCTGAACGCAGTTTCGGTGCCCAGGCGTTCGAGCCGGTGTGCGAGTTTCTGCATGTGCTGTTTAACTCCTCATCGAGCTGATCACGGGTTTTCACGTGAAGTACTCAACTAGTATATTAGTGATGTATTAGACTGTCTATGGATAGGCGGTCATTAAAACAGCGCCCGCAGAGTCTCCCCACAGACCCACTGATCTGCCACACTCAACCCCATGCAGTCGTTGTTCGACGGACTCCTTCACGCCAGCCCACTGGTGGTGATGTGCATCGTGTTCGCGTTGGTCTTCGCCGAGGATGCATTGTTTATCGGCTTCGTGATCCCAGGCGAAACCGCCGCGGTAGTCGGAGGAGTCTTCGCCAGCCGGGGTTCTCTTCCCCTGTGGGGCATGATCCTGGTGGTCATCTCCGCAGCCATCCTGGGTGACACTGTGGGTTACGAGATCGGCAAGCACTTGGGTCCGTGGGTCATGGGGTTGAAAATCCTGGACAAGAGACGGGCTCAGCTGCAAAAAGCCGAGGATTTCCTTGCCCGCCGTGGCGGTCTCGCCGTGTTCCTGGGCCGCTTCACAGCCTTTTTTCGTGCAGTCATGCCCGCGCTCGCAGGGCTCAGCCGAATGCCATACCGCCGCTTCGCCATCTGGAACTTCACAGGCGGCATCTTTTGGGGCGGCCTGTTCGTGACCTTGGGATTCATCGCCGGGAACTCGTACGAAGAACTAGCCCGCACAGTGGGGCGCGGTGCCGCTTTGGTGGTGGCCGCCGTCGTGGTCGTCATCCTGGTCGTCTGGCAGATCCGAAAGCATCGAGCGGCGGCCAAGCCCACAGCCGACTGAGACCCTCTGGAAACGTGGCTGAAACTTCCAGTCCTTACGCTGATCACAAACTGTCCGTACGTGTGCACCCTAGTAGCTGCTTTGAGGAGAATCGATGCATCTTTTGCCCCGTGAGCAGGAAAAACTCATGATCGTGGTGGCTGCCGACCTGGCCAGACGAAGGCAGGCGCGAGGATTGAAGCTGAACTATCCCGAAGCCATCGCGATCATCAGCTACGAGCTCATCGAGGGCGCCCGGGACGGCAAATCCGTTGCAGAGCTCATGAGCTACGGGACCACATTGCTGCGCCGCGAAGACGTGATGGAAGGCGTGCCGGAGATGATCCACGACGTCCAGATCGAGGCCACGTTCCCCGACGGCACCAAGCTTGTCACTGTCCACGACCCCATTCGATAGGAGCCCCCATGATCCCCGGTGAATACAGGCTCCGCCCCGAGCCCATCGCCTGCAACAGCGGCCGTGAGGCGATCGCCGTCGAGGTTGTCAATCGAGGTGACCGGCCAGTCCAGATTGGCTCGCACTACCACTTCGCGGAGGCCAACCGCGCCCTGGAATTTGACCGTGAAGCCGCTTATGGCCGGCGTCTGGACATCCCCGCCGGCACCGCAGCCCGTTTCGAACCGGGCGACAAGAAGACCGTCCAGCTGGTGGAGTTGACAGGTTCCCGCGAAGTTTTCGGCTTGAGCAACGCTGTCAATGGAAAGCTCGACGGCGGTGCCCGCGTTGGCGGGACCGCTCGTCCGGGCGTGGCTATGGAAGGAGACGCCAAATGAGCTTCGAGCTTCCCCGCCGGCAATATGCCGAGCTGTACGGCCCAACGACAGGTGACGCCATCCGGCTGGCAGACACCGAACTCTTCCTCGAAATCGAGAACGATTACACCGTCTACGGTGAGGAAGTGGTGTTCGGGGGCGGCAAAGTAATCCGCGACGGCATGGGCCAAAACGGCCAGGCGACGCGCTCCGAGGACATCCCTGACACGGTCATCACCAACGTCATCGTCCTGGACTACACAGGCATCTACAAAGCCGATGTCGCCCTCAAGGACGGCCACATTTTCAAGATCGGCAAAGCCGGCAACCCTCAGGTCATGGATGGCGTGGACATCGTGATCGGTGCCAGCACGGAGATCATCGCCGGCGAACGGAAAATCCTCACGGCTGGCGGCATCGACACCCACATCCACTTCATTTCCCCCGAACAGGTTCCCACTGCACTCTGCAGCGGCGTCACCACGATGGCCGGCGGCGGCACTGGACCGGCGGAAGGAACCAAGGCCACCACCATCACGCCCGGATCCTGGCATATCTCGCGGATGCTCCAGGCCGCGGAAGGGCTCCCCATCAACATCGGCTTGTTCGGCAAGGGCCACGCGTCCGCCGTCGAGCCCCTCGCAGAGCAGATCCGCGCGGGTGCCGTCGGGCTCAAAGTCCACGAGGACTGGGGTTCCACCACATCCTCCATCGATATGTCCCTGCGCGTGGCTGACGAATACGACGTCCAGGTAGCCATCCACACCGACACCCTCAACGAGTGCGGTTTCGTGGAAGACACCATCAAGGCGATCGACGGGCGGGTCATTCACACCTTCCACACCGAGGGCGCTGGCGGTGGCCACGCGCCGGACATCATCAAGATTGCCGGGCTGCCCAATGTACTTCCGGCCTCCACGAACCCCACGTTGCCGTACACAAAGAACACCATCGAAGAGCACCTGGACATGCTCATGGTCTGCCACCACCTCAACCCGGACATCCCGGAAGACGTGGCCTTCGCGGACTCCCGCATCCGTGCCGAAACCATCGCAGCCGAGGATGTCCTTCACGATCTCGGCGTCTTCGCCATCACGTCCTCGGACTCGCAGGCAATGGGCCGCGTAGGCGAGGTGATCATCCGGACCTGGCAGGTGGCCGATGCCATGAAGCGGCAACGCGGGGTTCTTCAGGATCCGTCTGGCGCTGTGCATGGTTCTGCCGGATCCGACAACTTCCGGCTCAAACGCTACATAGCCAAATACACCATCAACCCCGCCATCGCTCAGGGCATGGCGGACGTCATCGGCTCCGTGGAAGAAGGGAAATTCGCGGACCTGGTGCTGTGGGACCCCGCGTTCTTCGGAGTTAAGCCCGAGCTCGTCATCAAAGGCGGACAAATCGCCTACGCACTCATGGGCGACTCCAACGCCTCCATTCCCACACCGCAGCCTCGCACCATGAGGCCCATGTTCGCCACCTACGGGCGAGCCCTCCAACAGACGTCCATCACGTTCCTCTCCAAAGCCGCGATCGACGCCGGAGTGCCGGCCGAACTGGGACTCGAACGCATCATCCGGCCCGTCACCGGCATCAGGAACCTGCGCAAAGCCGACCTGAAATTCAACGGCGAAACCCCGGACATCGTCGTCGACCCCGAAACCTACAAAGTGACAGTGGACGGCGTCGAAGCCACCTGCGAACCCTCCGACGTGCTGCCCATGGCGCAGCGCTACCACCTCTTCTAAACACCATCCCGGAGACCAAATGATTATCGAAAAAATCCTCGGCAACCTCCACGAACAGCCCGACGCCTATGCCGCCCACCACAAAGAAAAAGTCGTCCTCCCCAGCGCCCTGCTCGTCAAACGCATCCAACGCGTCACCACCGACCACGGCAAAGAACTCGGCATCCGACTCCCCACCGGATCCGGCGACCTGCGCGACGGCGACATCCTCGCCGCCGACGACACCAACCTCATCATCATCTCCGTGCTGCCCACCGACGTCCTCGTGATTGCTCCGCGCAGCATCCACGAAATGGGTGTCGTGGCACACTCGCTCGGCAACCGGCATCTGCAGGCGCAGTTCTTTGACTCTTCATCCGAGTACGGCGCTGGGGTCATGGTTTGTCAGTATGACCACACTGTGGAGGACTATCTGAAGAGCGTCGGCGTCCCCTACGACAGGCAAGAGCGGGTCATGCCGGTGCCTTTTCGCCATGCTGAGCATTCGCACTAAACCAGTGCGCCGACTGAGGTTGGGTGCGCGCGCTTGCGCTTCGCTGGGAAGGGGGCCGTGCCCGCTTCGCGATGCCCGCCACGCCGCGGCCCCCTTCCCAGCTCCGCTCCAGCGCGCGGTCCGCACCTCTGGCGGTGCGCTTTGAGTGCGGGATATCAGCTGGCTCTTCAGCAATTGACGGACTCTGCGTTGCCTACAGGGGCGTTTGCTCATTCTTTGGGGTTTGAGAGCTACATACATCGTGAGTTGGTTCGTGATGAGGGGTCGTTTGGGCGGTGGCTGGGGGTTTTTGTGGGGCAGCAGTTGACTTATTCGGATGGGTTGGCTTTGCGGTTCTTGTATGAGGGGGTGGATGTTGGTTTGTTGGATTCTGTTCTTTCTGGGCAGTTGTTGGCTCGGGAGGTTCGGGAGGCTTCCTTGAAGATGGGTGGGCGGCTTTTGGAGATTGGCGGGGAGGTGTTTCCTTCGGCGGAGTTGGAGGCGTATCGGGCGTTGGTTCGGCGGGGGGAGTGTGGGGGGCACCAGCCGTTGGCTTTTGGGGTGATTGCGCAGTCTTTGGGGGTTCCTTTTAAGGAGGCGCTTTCTGCGTATTTGTTTGCCACGGTTACTTCCCTGACGCAGAACGCCGTGCGCGCCATTCCGCTCGGGCAGAACGCCGGGCAACGGATACTTCGGCACGCGCACGACGCCGTTGCTACCGCCGTCGAGGTTGTAGCACAACTGTGCTGGGACGACTTTGGGGCCGTGAGCCCCGGACTTGAAATTTCACAAATGCGGCACGAGCGGCAACGCGCCCGCATGTTCATGAGCTAACCCAGGAGGACACATGTCTGAACCCATCAAAATCGGCGTTGGTGGACCCGTCGGGGCCGGCAAGACGCAACTCGTCGAGCGGATCACCCGGCACATGAGCGGCGACATCTCCATGGCCGCCATCACCAACGACATCTACACCATCGAAGACGCCAAAATCCTCGCGGCCAACGGCATCCTCCCCGAAGACCGCATCATCGGCGTCGAAACCGGAGGCTGCCCCCACACCGCAATCCGGGAAGACACTTCCATGAACACGGCAGCCATCGAAGAACTCAAAGCCCGGCACCCCGACCTACAAGTCATCTTCGTCGAATCCGGCGGCGACAACCTCTCAGCCACCTTCAGCCCCGAACTCGTCGACTTCTCCATCTACATCATCGACGTAGCGCAAGGCGAAAAAATCCCCAGAAAAGCCGGCCAAGGCATGATCAAATCCGACCTCTTCATCATCAACAAAACTGACCTCGCGCCTCACGTCGGAGCAGACCTCTCGGTCATGGAGCGGGACTCCAAGGAATTCCGCGGCAACAAGCCTTTCTGCTTCACGAATCTCAAAACCGACGAAGGGTTGGACGCCGTTCTGAACTGGATTCGGCGCGACGTCCTGATGCTTGATCTGGCCTCATGAGTGTGCCCAAGGCCGCTTTGATCTCACCGGGGGCGGCGCCCGCGGATGAAGGGGGCCGTGCCCGCTTCGCGATGCCCGCCACGCCGCGGCCCCCTTCATCCGCGTTCGCGGATCGCCCCATCCGGACTGCTGGCACGGAACGGTGGCCCCTAACATCCGACGCCAGTGCTGGGGGCGGGGCGTCTTGCGGGGAGAGTCTATGAGCACGCACATAGTGGTCCCGGCCGGCGATGTTGGTCCTTGGGGGAACGTGGAGCCCGGCGCCGGGTTGGCTTCAGCAGTTGGGGAGCGGGACGTGCGGGGGCGGTTGGAGCTTTTTGTTAGTGTCCGGGGCGGGAGGTCTGTTGCTTCTCGGCAATTTCATGAGGGCGCTTTGAGAGTGTTGCGGCCGCATTATCTGGATGAGTCGGGGCAGGTTTGCTTTGTCATGGTTAATCCTGGCGGGGCGTATTTGGGGGCGGACTTGTTCCTTATTGATGTGGAGGTCCAGGCGGGGGCGGAGCTGCTGTTGACGACTCAGTCGGCCACGAAGGTGTATCGGACTCCGGGGTCCTTTGCTGAGCAGCGGATGCGTGTGCGGCTGGGGGAGGGGGCGCGGTTGGAGTTGTTGCCTGACCAGTTGATCGCCTACCGGGAGGCGAGTTATCGGCAGAATTCGCGCATTAGTCTCCACCCGACGTCGAGCCTTGTCATGGCTGAGGTCATTACGCCGGGGTGGTCGCCCGACGGCGGGGTGTTCCGGTATGAGGAGTTGCGGCTGCGCAATGAGATCCAGGTCGAGACCGGTGGGGGATCCCGGCTATTGGTCCTCGATAACCTCCTGATAAGGCCGCCGCTGGGTGATGTGACTGGGATGGGGTTCATGGAGGGCTTTAGTCATGTGGGGTCGTTGGTGGTTGTGGATCCGCGGGTAAATCAGGAGCTTGCCGACGAGCTGCACCACTTGACGCGGGACCATGATGCTTACACGGGCGTTTCATTGACCAATAGTGTTGGCGGTACTACTGGACTTGTGCTGAGATCGTTGTCCAACAGCACCGACGAACTCAATAATCTGCTGGGCGCCTGTACCTCAGTTCTCCGTGAACGTTGGTATGGTCAGGGACCCGTGAATCTGAGGAAGTATTGATGACTGCGTTGACTGGGTTCGCCGCCATATACCGGGACCGGGAGAAGTTGCCGCTGCGCACCCGGCTACTTTTCACGTTCGGCGCGGTGGCTGCGCTGCACGTTGCCGCCGTCGTGCTGTTGCTGCTGGGTTCGGCGGGGGCGGCCCAGCCACTGGCGCTCGGCTTGGTGATCACCGCGTATGTGGCTGGAATCAAGCACAGCTACGACTGGGACCACATCGCTGCGATCGACAACTCCACGCGCAAGTTCGTGGCCCAGCACAAGGATCCGGTGAGTGTCGGGTTCGCCTTCAGCCTGGGCCATAGTTCCGTCGTGATCCTGGCAGGGCTCCTGGTGATAGCGGGCGCAACGCTGATAGGGCAATTCATGGAGGACGGCACGGCGGGCAACAAGGTACTGGGCTTGATCGGTAGTGGAGTGTCGGGGTTGTTCCTGCTGGCGATGGGGCTCTTCAACGGCTCCGCATTGCTCCGTGCCACGCAGGTGTACCGGAGCGTCCAGGCTGGCGGCCGGATCCACGAAGACGATCTCGAGGCGAAGGGATTTGTTGCCCGGTTGCTGACCAAGCCCCTGTCAAAAGTGGAGCGGCCACGGAATATCTACGTGATCGGGTTCCTCTTCGGCCTCGGCTTCGATACGGCCACCACCATCGGGCTGCTGGTTATCACCACGACGGCGTCACTCGCCGGAGTCTCGCCGCTCGCCTTGATGGCGCTTCCGTTCGCGTTCACCGCTGCCATGACACTGTGCGATTCCATCAACGGCGTGGCCATGATGAAAATGTACAAGACCGCCATCAACGACCCTCAGCGAAAGCTCGGCTTCAACGTGGTGATTACCGGCATCTCGGCTATCTCGGCGCTGTTCATCTCCGTGATCACGCTCGGAGGATTCGTCAACGCGGCGTTTGAACTCAAGGACCCGCTGACTACGTGGTTGGGAGAGATCGACCTTGGCGATGCAGGCCTGCTCCTGGTGGCCCTGTTCGTGATCGCGTGGGCTGTTTCCGCGTGGCGTGGCCGGGTGATGCGCTCGCCCCAGCCCAAGTAAGTCGCAGCTGAGCGCGTTTTGAGGGCTCAAAACGCGCTCAGCTGCTACATAGTTGGGCTCAGGAGGCAGCCACCGCGTTGAAGAGCTCATTCGTGTCCACGCCAAGGTCCGGGGTGTCCAGGATGTTAGTCAGGAACACGACGCACCGGTCCTGCTCCGGGAACATCCACCATTCCGTGCCCGCCCACCCGGGGTGACCGTAGATCCCTTGGGCAATCAGCTCGGATTCGTTGGCTGGCATCTGGAAACCGAGGCCCGTGTGCCGCAAAGGCTTGGGCCGGACACTGATGTGCGAAACCCCGGTGGTCCTTGGCCGGCGCATGGCCGCAAGCGTGGCGGGCCGCACTGCCTTGCCGGAATCGCGCAGCAACTCGGTGCCGAGATTGAGCAGATCCGTGGCGGTGCCGAACAACCCGGCGCCAGGATGCTTCTTTTTGTACATCCCTTCAACGTCCAGGCCTTGCTCTTCTGCGCCACGGAGTGTGTGCGGGTTGCAGTCCGTGTGGAACGTGAGGCCTTTCGCGCCGGTGTCCTCAGCCAGCGAACGAACCTGCTCTTCGAACGGGCGGCCGTCGGCCCATTCGGCCATGGCGGCTGCGCCCTCGAAAGCCACATTGCAGTACTGGACCAACGAGCCAGCATAGAAGGCTTGCTCCGCCGTGGTGAGGTCCTCGCGGAGGGGAGTGCCGCCGTCGAGCTGTGTATCCATGATTCCCGACCGGTGACTCAACAAGTGTTCGAGGGTCACGGTGTCCGTGCGGTGGGCGCCGAAGCCGGGGAGCGCGTCCGTCAATGAATTGCCGAGCGACAATTTCCCCAGCTCAACCTGGCGCATCACCGTCATCGCGCTGATGGGTTTAGTGACTGAGAACAGCGCAAAGTGGTCATCGGTGGTTGCCTGCCGGTCGCCGTCATGCCCAAAGGCAACGACGTCGGAGATGCCGTGGCTGGATGCGATTCCCAGCACTGCCACCGGCACGCGGCCTTGGTCCACCTGTTTGCGGGCCCAGTCTGCAGCGGGACCTGATTCCACCATGTGACTTCCACGCTTTCGCTCGGGTTCGGTGAGACGAATCTATCGAAAATTCTCCGAGCCGCGTGTAACCCCAGGACGTGGGCCGGAAACTATAGAAGTATCCTGCAGTTCAGGACACTACTTTCAGGGGGAAAATCGTGCTTTCCGAGCGCGAACTGGCGTTTATCGCCATTCACAAAAACAGCTATCCGTCCGTTTTCAGATTTGTCCGCCGCAGGGTGGAATCGGCGGAAATTGCCGAAGAAATCGCGGCGGACGTTTTCCGGGTCGTGTGGCAAAAATGGGACGACGACTCCCAACCCGATATTCCATACCTGCTCGCTGTTGCGCGCAATCTGGTGGGCAACGCCTATAGGAGCCGTGACCGGCAGCAGGCACTGCAGGAAAAACTACGCACGACGGCGGTGGAGCGTTTCGGGGACGACTCCGAGAACGTCGTTGTACAGGATGCCATGGCCCGCCTCCGCGACCAGGACCGGGACATCCTCCAGCTGGCCTATTGGGATGGTTTGGGCTGTGCCGAAATCGCGCGGGTACTCAACTGCAGTGAATCAGCAGCCAAGGTCCGCTTGCACCGCGCACGTGGTGCTTTCCGGAAACAGATGCCTGCAGGTGTCGAAACGACTACACACAAGATGGGAGTCTGAGATGGACCAGATCAAGAGCCAGATTTCCGCGATCGACCCTCTTGCCCAGGAACCAGAGGCCGAAATCAACGGCGAAGAAGCTTTGGCCCGTATGCTGACCGGGCCCAGGGTCTTCAGCGACACTGTGCCGGCTGGCGTGATCTCCCTCCAAGATCGCAGGAAACGAAAGGTCCGGATTGCCGGAGCGTTGTTGCTGGGAGCGGCAGCTGTCACGGCAGGCGTCCTCGTGGCGGCCAACTTTGGGCCTGTGAGCTCGACGCCGGCGCCGGCAGTCACCGTCACAACCCCTGAACCAACGCCAACGCCGAGCATGTCCGCCACACCTTCGGCCAGCGCATCAGTGACGCCCTCCAGCGCTCCGACGCCGGTCACGCCCACTCAGGCGGCTCCTGCGATCGTTCCGTCGGTGGCACCAACGCCGACACCTACAGCACCACCAGTTGCAGCCTTGCAAAAGTTCACGTTCCCGGATGGACACATCTCCTTCAACTATCCGAGCGGCTGGACTGTCCGGACGGAGCAGGGTCCATATCTTTCGGAGGAAACGAAGGCCGCATCCCAAGGGGCCACCATCCTGGATAGCGCCGGGGACAAGGTCGCCTTTGTGTCCAGCGGGTTCTACGGAGACGGCACGGCGGGGCGGGTGGATCGGACAGTCCTGGACCGGGCAGTGGTTCCTGGTATCAGGGACATGTCAGACCAGCAAGTGGAGTTTGGCTTCTTTTCAAACAAAATCCAATTCATCCCCTACGACGGACCGGCCTACGAGGGCATGCCTTCAGCTCGTTCCGGCCCCAGCGATGATCCTCCCATTTACGCCATGGATATTCGCTTGTCGTCCGAGCTGGAGCCAGGAATTACTAGCTCTGGCACCAACCTGATCCGGATGCCCAACGGATTCATGAACGCATACGTTGTGTTCGATCCTGACAAGCAACCCACCTTCGCCACCCCCGAGGCAGCGAAGGCCTGGATGGGCAGTACGCAGTACTCGCAGCTGAAAGCCCTGCTGCTGAGCGTCAGCTACAAATAACTCCCTCTGAGTAGCAGTAGAGCGCGTTCTGAGCCCTCAAAACGCGCTCTACTGCGACCTAGTTGGGCGGGTGGCGCGCTTTCTTACTCGAGAATGAGCCCAAATCGTATTGTTCAGCTGCATGACATCATGCGGAAATGCTATGCAATTGCCTATAACGAACCGTTTGAGACTTGCATAGGGTTGAGGAGATCTGCTTCACACCAGGCGCTGCTTCCCAGTATTCGGCGCCCTGAACTACCCAAGGATGAGTTTCAACGATGAAGAGCATCGCCCTCCTGCGCGAACGAGCCACCCGTGTCATGCCCACCGGTTCCCACTGCCCGGCCTCGGGTTTGTGGAGCCCGGACTCGGACCCCGATGCCGTCCAGGTGTTCGCCGAAGGTCACGTCCTCCCGGCGCACAACGGAGTGCCGACCGTCTGGCGGCGCCGGACCGCTGGCGAAGTCTCAGCATGACCAGCTCCATCCTGAACAGGCCTGCTGACTACCGGCACGTGCCGGCAGCCCAGTGGACTGAACTGGGCGCCGGCGATCGCGTCTGGATCTACGATGTCGCCTGGGGCGCCGGTACCGGCCGTGTTGACGACGTTTCGCAGCACCAGGAACTGTTGTGGGTGGTCCTTGAACCCACTGGACGGAAGCTGTTCTGCGGAACCGACGACGTCCAGGTCTGGGCGGCCTAACCCGCCGGAACCAGCACGCTCGGGGACCCCGTCTCCACCCTGCCCACGGGTCCGTCGGGCAGGCCGGTTTCGGGGTCGAGCCTGTAACTCAGGACGTCGTTGGAACCTTCATGTGCCACCAGGAGCCAGCTGTCGCAGACCAGGTGGTGCCGTGGCCAATCGCCCCCGCTTGGCACATCGGCCAGGGGCGTCACGTCCGTGCCCTGGCCGCCCACCTTCAGGACGCAGATCCGGTTGGAGCCCCGGACTCCCACATAGACGAACCGGCCGTCAGTGGACATTGCAATCTCGGCGGCGGAGTCGCCGTCGAACGCTTTGTTGACACTGGCAGGGACCACGGCCGTGAGTTCGCACACTCCCTGCGGTTCGGCCCTGACAGCTGCAACCTCAATCGAATACTCCGTGTCGATGAATACCGTTCCGCTTGGATGCCGCACCATGTGCCGCGGGCCCGAGCCCTTGGGCAGGATCACGTGGTGGTCCGGCAACAGGCCCTTGCCCGGCTCAAACCGCCAAATCCGCACAAGGTCGTGGCCGAGATCGGTGGTCATCACGCGACCGTCGGGAAGCATGAGGCTGGAGTGCGCGCGGCTGGGCCGCGGCTCGTCGGTTGGTCCGGTCTGATGGGGGTCGACGGCGGCTTCCGCAGTGGTCCGCGACGTGATGGCGCCGTCGTGGTCCAGTTCGTAGAGAATCACTTGGCCATCACCCCAGCAGGTGACCACAATGAATCGCCCCTGCGGATCCGCCGCGACGTGGCAAGCGGCTTCGCCCGCCGACCACGGCTCGCCCATTTGCTCCAGTTCAGCGATGCCGGTACGGCGGTAGGCCCGTACCATCTTGCCTTCCTCGGCCACGGCATAGAGCACTGGGAGCGTTGGGTGAATGGCGAGGAAGGACGGCGAGTTCGCTGCGACAGCCAAGCCTAGGGAGGTCAGTTTCCCCTCTGTATCCAGGGTGACGACGCCGATGCCTTCGCCATTTCCGTTCCTGTCGGCTGTGTAGGACCCCGTCCAGATCAGTTTTTTGGTGCCTGCTGTTTCCATGCCGTGTTCCCCCATGCTTAGTGTCCCTGCACGTCCGAGTCGACGCCCGCATCAGGCCCGGCGTCGAGGGTTTGTAACCTTCTCAGGTCATCCTGGTCCAGCTCGAAGTCGAAGACGTCAAGGTTCTCCTGCATCCGTTTCGGGTTGGAAGTCTTGGGGATGGCAACCAGGCCCTGCTGGACGTGCCAACGCAGAACAACCTGGCCGGGCGTCTTTCCGTGCTTGCTGCCGATGCTTCCCAGAACCGGGGCATTGAGGAGATCGCTGCTGGCACCAAGTGGACTGTAGGACTCCGTGACAATCCCGTGTTGCTCGTTGAACGCGATGGCAACAGGACGCGGGATGGCGGGACTGACCTGGATCTGGTTGACCGCTGGAATAACATCCGTTTCCCTGAACAACCGGTCAAGGTGCGAGGGCTTGAAATTGGAAACGCCGATGGAACGCACCTTGCCTGAGGCCTGCAGTTCCTCGAACGTCTTCCACGTGGAGACGAACTCGTCGCGGCGGGGGAGCGGCCAGTGGATCAGCAGCAGGTCAACGTAGTCCAGCCCGAGGCGTTCCAGCGAGCCATCGAGCCCTGCCACTGCCTTGCCTGAGCCCTGGAATCCGCCGTCCAGCTTGGTGGTGACAAAGAGCTCGCCCCGGTCCACCCCGCAGGCGCGGATTCCGTTGCCGACTCCCTTCTCATTGCCGTACTTGACTGCCGTATCAATGTGCCGATAACCGTGTGAAACAGCTTCGACGACGGCGTCAGCAACCTGGGCATCATCCAGGGGCCATGTACCCAACCCCAGTTGCGGAATCTTGTAGCCGTCGTTGAGTTCAATGAGCGGGGCAAGTGTCATGTGCATGATCTCCTCTAATGCTTCAATCTCGACGGGCGGGTCTCTTTGCTGTTCTACGCTGGCCACGGACTGCTTGGCAACAGCTACCGCCCCGCCACTCTTCGAGCAGACCACTCATAGAGCCGATCGCTCAGCTCCATGAAGTCTTCCGCCACCACCTGCAGTTCCGGATGCTGATCGTGCCAGTCGATGATCTCCCTCGCGCCGTCCGCGAACGGGATGGTTGCCTGGTAGTCCGGCACCAGTGCCTTGATCTTGGAGTTATCGAACACCACCGAGTGCGAGCGGTCACCCAGGAGGTTGGGGCCAAGCTCTTTGCTATGGGCGGCGATTGTCTCAGAGGAAACATGGAACAGCTCAGGTTCAGGAACGCCAGCCGCCCGGGCGAAGAGACGATAGATCTGGTTCCACGGCAGGAACTCGTCGGAAGTAATGGTGTAGCTCTCACCGACAGCCTGCGGCCTTCCCAAGAGCCCAACGAAGGCCTTGGCGAAATCACGGCTATGGGTCAGCGTCCACAGGGAGGTCCCGTCCCCATGAACCAACACGGGCATTCCCGCGCGCATGCGGTGAATGTCAGTCCAACCACCCACCATGGCGATCTTCGTCCGGTCATAGGTGTGGGATGGCCGGACCACCGTCACCGGGAAGTCCTGCTCGCGGTAGGCCTCAAAGAACAACTCCTCGCAGGCAATCTTGTCCTGCGAGTACTTCCAAAACGGGTTCTTTAGGGGAGTCGATTCCCTGATGGGTAAGGTGGTGGGTGGCTTTTGATACGCCGAGGCGGAACTGATGAAAACGTACTGGCCCGTCCTCCCTCGGAACATCTCCAGGCCAGCCCGCGCATGAGCCGGTGTGAAGGAGATGAAGTCCGCAACGGCGTCGTACTCCCTTCCGCGAAGTACCTCCCGCACAGCATCGGTATCCCGGATGTCCGCATGAAGTACTTCAGCACCCTCAGGAACCGGCCGCCCGGCTGACCGTCCCCTGTTGAGGATGGTCAGCCGGTGGCCCAGCGCGACGGCGCGTTCAGCCGCCGCCGCGCTGATGACCCCGGTCCCGCCGATGAACAGGATGTTCCGCGGCGAGACGGTGTCCGCTTGTGGGAGGAGGGTGCTCACCAGGCGTAGTCCTCCGGGGCGGTGCGGTGTCCCGGGAAGATGCCGTCCAGCCGCTTGAGGGCATCGTCGTTGAGGGTCACGTCCAGTGCTCTAATTGCGGCATCCAGTTGATCCTGAGTGCGCGGTCCAACAATCGGCGCCGTCACGGCAGGCTGATGGAGTAACCAGGCCAGCGCAACGTCGCCGGGCTTCTGCCCAAGTTCATCCGCGAAATCCTCGTACTGACGGATCTGGTCCTCATGCTTGCGGAGCGTCTCCAGCGCACGGCCTTCCGTGCGGCGCACGCCCTGCTCCTCCTTCTTCAGTACGCCACCCAGCAGGCCGCCCTGGAGCGGAGACCACGGGATCAAGCCGAGACCGTACTGCTGAGCGGCGGGGATGACCTCAAGCTCCAGCTCGCGCCGGAAGAGGTTGTAAATGGACTGCTCGCTGACCAGCCCCGTGTAATTCCGCCTGCGGGCGGCTTCCTGGGCCTGGGCGATGTGCCAGCCGGCAAAGTTGCTGCTTCCCGAATACAGGATCTTGCCCTGCTGGACGGCCACCTCGATTGCCTGCCAGATCTCATCCCACGGTGTCTGACGGTCAATGTGATGGAACTGGTAGATATCGATGTAATCCGTCTGCAGCCGCTTCAGGCTTGCATCCAGGGCACGGCGAATGTTCAACGCGGAGAGCTTTGATTCATTCGGCCGATCCGTCATGGTGCCATACAGCTTGGTGGCCAGCACGGTCCGTTCCCGGCGCTCGCCGCCTTTCGCGAACCATCGCCCGATGATTTCCTCGGTCCATCCCCTGTGGCCCGAGCCGCCGTAGACGTTGGCGGTATCGAAGAAGTTGATGCCGGAATCCAGTGCGGAATCCATGATGGAGTGCGCCGTTGCTTCGTCCGTCTGGGGGCCGAAGTTCATGGTGCCCAGGCACAGACGCGAAACTTTCAGGCCGGAGCGCCCAAGGTTGGTGTACTGCATGTTTTTGGTCCTCTACTTTGTCTATTTAGAGCTGGGTAAAAGCCGCGACGGCGGGATCGGAACCTATGCGGGCCCCGGCCTCCATGGCAGTGACCGCAGCCAGTTCGGATTGGGTAAGAGTGAGATCGGCGGCGCCGAGGTTTTCCCGCATCCTGGCAGAGTCCGCGGACTTGGGGATCACGATGGTTCCCTGCGCGAGGTGCCAGGCCAGAATTACCTGTGCCGGCGTTGTTTCGTGTGCGGCAGCCACCAAGGCCACTACCTCGGCGTTCAGGTCCTTGCCCTGCCCCAACGGGCTGTACGCCTCAACGGCGATGCTGAGATCGCGGCACTTGTTTGCAAGATCGGCCTGCTGGTACGTGGGGTGCAGCTCGATCTGGTTCACGGCCGGCACCACGTCCGCTTCCCTCAACAGGGTGTCGACGTGGTCTGTGAGGAAGTTGGAGACACCGATGGACCGAATCTGCTTGTCCTGGTAGAGCTTCTCCATCTCCTTCCAAGCCTGCGTGTACAGCCCCTGTGAAGGGACGGGCCAGTGGATCAGGTAGAGGTCAACTACCTCCAAGCCGAGGGCGTCGCGGCTTCGTTGGAAGGCGTCGTACGCCTCGCCCTGCTCTCCGTTGCGGAGCTTGGTGGTGATGAATAGGTCTTCCCGGGGAAGGCCTGATGCGGCGATGGCGGCGCCCACGCCGGCCTCATTCCGATAGGCGGCGGCAGTATCGATGTGCCGGTATCCCGCCTCCAAAGCGTCTTCCACCACCTTCTGTGTTTCTTCCGGAGGCACCTGGAAAACACCGAATCCGAGCTGGGGAATGGTGACGCCGTTGTTTAGGGTCAGCTCTGGCATGAGGTCTCCTTCGAGGTAGATATGTCCAAGCCCCCCGTGGTTCCTGTGAGTTCGGCCGGGTAAGCCGGTTTTCCAGAAAGCGTTTTCGGGAGGCTCTGTACTGAGCCTATTCAGTTTTCGTCGGAGAGTCAGCAACCCAGCCTGATCCTGTTTTTCCTAGGTCTGGCAGTCCTACCCAAATCGGTGGTCCTGCTCTGGTCATGCCCGCCGCGATAACGGCAGAATGGACGGATGGGTCAAAGCGCCGAGTTCGGAAAATTCCTCAAAGTCATGCGAGCCCGCCTTTCGCCGGAGGACGTCGGGGGCCAGGGGTCCACCGGCTCACGAAGGGTGCCCGGTCTCCGCCGCGAAGAGGTGGCGAGGCTCTCCGGGGTGAGCACCGACTACTACACACGCCTGGAGCAAGGCCGGAACATCCACCCCTCCAAGGCTGTCCTCGACTCTGTAGCGAGGGCACTGCGCCTGGACGCGGGGGAGCACGCGCACATGCTGGACCTGCTGGAGCACTGCGCGAGTTCGGCCGGCAATCCCGGCCCCGCCCAAAAGGTCCGCCCCGCGTTGCGGCAGCTGCTGGACGCCGTCGGGGATGTTCCCGCGATGGTCCTGGGGCGACGCGCGGATGTACTGGCCGGAAACCGGATGGCTCATCTGCTGTTCACGGATTTCACGGCGCTGCCCGCCACTGAGCGGAACCTGACCCGCTGGATCATTCTGGATCCTGCGGCGAAGGAGCTGTTCAGGGACTGGAAAACCGTGGCCGCCGAGGCAGTGGGTGCCTTGCGGATGGATGTCGGCAGGCACCCCAACGATCCCCAAACCAACCAGCTCGTAGGCGAACTTGCGGTGCACAGTGAGCATTTCCGTCAGTGGTGGGCGGGGCACAGGGTGGCCTCACGCTCTGCCGGCACGGTGAGATTGCACCACACGCTGGTTGGCGATCTTGAACTGAACTTTGAAACGCTAAGCCTCCCGGACGATCCCGACCAGCTGCTGAGGGTCCATTCCGCGAAGGCGGGCTCGCCGTCGTCGGACGCTTTGACGCTGCTCAGCAGCTTTGGCGAGGTACCGGCAGCGATCCAGCCGGCCCCCGAACCCGCCCGCCGAGATGACAATTGACGCCCATGTTTTTGCTGAACATGGGCGTCAACTGTCATCTCGCGGGAGAGGGGATCAGCGCTCCAAGCGGAAACCAAGCTTGATGGTCACCTGCCAGTCGGCAATTGCGCCGTCCTGCAGATGACCGCGGATCTCTTTCACCTCGAACCAGTCCAGGTTACGCAGCGTCTGGGAGGCGGCGGCAATGCCATTCCTGACGGCCGCATCGACGCCCTCGGAAGAAGTGCCAACAATTTCGGAAACGCTATATGTGTGGTCAGCCATGGTGCTCCTCATCATCGTCCCTGAATCTTTGAAAATGCTGGCCCGCTCGGCAGGCCGTTCCTGCAGACTAGCCCACGGACGTCCGTGCGGGCCAGAGGTCTGGCGGGCTCAGCTTTCGCGCCAGTCGTTGCCCGTGATGTGCGATCCTGCGTGCGGTCCCATTTGGAGCATTCCACCGTCCACGGGCCACGAGGCGCCAGTGACGTAGCTGGAATCCGGGGAGGCCAGGAAAGCGATGACGGCGGCAATTTCCCGTGCGTCACCGGGGCGGCCAAGGGGTACGCCCGGCCGCTCCTTCTGCCTTGGGTCCTCGTCCGTTTGCCCCGTCATGGGCGTTGCGATCTCACCGGGAGCAACGTTGTTGGCGGTGATGCCAAACTCTGCAAGTTCCAAAGCCATGGTCTTGATGAGCCCGCCAAGGCCGTGCTTGGAGGCGTCGTAGGCAGAAGCTCCAACGCGCGGCTGGAACTCGTGCACGCTGGTGACAGCGATGATGCGCCCGCCGCGGCCCGCATTGACCATGCGTTTGGCGGCTGTCTGCATAGCCACGAATGCACCGTTGAGGTTGGTGTCCAAGGTGGACATCCAGGTGTCGTAGTCCAGTTCCAGGAACTTGGTGCCGTCGCCCGTTCCGGAGTTGTTGACGAACACGTCCACGCCGCCAAGTTCCTCGGCAAGCTTGTCAATGCTTGCAGCGGTTTCGGAGACTTTGGTGGTGTCCAAGTGCTGCACCACCGCTTTGCGGCCCAGGCCGCGGACTTCTTCTGCGGTGTCCTCGGCACCCTGCTGGTCGGTGTGCCAGGTGATGCCGACATCCATGCCTGCCTTGGCCAGAGCAACCGCCGTGGCGCGTCCTATCCCAGAGTCAGATCCTGTGACGATGGCGGTTTGCGGGGAAAATGATGCCTCGCTCATGTCCTTGCCTTTCGGTCGCGTGATGGTTCCGATGACTTATCCCTACCCGGACACACCGGATCGTAAACACTCGGTTGGAAGATGCCAGGTCCCGGCGGGGGATCACGATGGAGTGTAGATTTTGAGCAGCACCACCAGTGAATTCCCACAACCAGGAGTACTCATGTCTGAAGTTATTGTCGTCGGCGTTGACAGCAGCGAAACGGCCAAACGCGCAGCAGTGGCAGCAGCGAAGCTTGCCACAGCCCTTGGCGCCGAGTTGCATGTCATCAGCGGGTTCTCCGATGACCGCATTGAAGAATTTGGCAGCGGCAGCGACCGGATCACCGTTTCTTCGGCCGACTCCGCAGAATACGTGGCCCGCAAGGTCTCTGAGGAACTTGACGTCCCCAGTGGCAACATCAAGTACTTCGCAGCCCGCGGTACGCCGGCCAACGCGCTCATCAACTACGCCGAGACCAACAACGCCTCGCTGATCGTGGTAGGAAACAAGCGGATGAAGGGCCTGGGCCGTGTCCTTGGCAGCATCGCCAACAGCGTGGCACACGGTGCTCCGTGCGACGTCTACATCGTGAACACGGACGTGGACGCGTAGCCCTTTCTTATTAGGTAGCAGCAGAGGCTGTTTTGGAAGCTCAAAACGGCCTCTGCTTGCTGTTCAGGGAGAATTCATGGCCTTGGCAAAAGCTTCGGCCAGCCCCTGGGTGCTATCTTCGGGCGAATTCCAACAAGGCGCTCATGGCCCTTGTGGCTTTCTTGAGCTGCTCCGTGGTGACGGCATGGTGCCCGTAGCCAGCGCGAGTTTTCATGCCCAGCAGAGTGGTTAAGTGCTTGGCTGCAGCTTCATCTACCGTCCTCAGAAGGCCCGCAGCCTCACTGTGGTCTTGACTCTGTGCGAATCGTCCGAGTCGGGCAATGCAGATGGCGTCAGAGGCGGCAATGCCGGCGTGGACGCAGAGTGTTGCCACGGCATCAGCCACTTCATGGTGTTCCTCAGCCAGTTCGAGTGCGTCCAAGGCAACTTTTTGGAATTGCACAGCCTTATTCAAACGACCCAGGCGGATTGCTTCGCTTCCTTGGGCGGTCCTCATTTACGCGACGCTGTCGGCGCGTAGTACGCGCCTCAGCCAGGTAGCGTCGCCGAAAAGTGTGTACCCGTCGGTGATGATCGAATCGAAGATCGGGGAGGGTGCAACTTCGGACTCCAGATAGACCAGGGGCCGCGTGTCGTTGCCTGTCCACGCACTGACATCGGCGGCCAGCTGCGCAATCCTGTTGTCAGCCTGCGACTCGTCACTGGAGTCATTGAGGGCTATGAAAAGGTCTATATCGCTATCGTTGCGCATGTCGTTACGTGCAGCTGAGCCAAAGATCGTGACGACCAGGGGCGAGAATTCCCACATCTTGATTTCGCTCCGGATGCGGGCGAAGAGGCGATCCTTTGTGAAGGCCATCGCGATCACTGCCTCGGCCAAAAGGTGATCACGGTTGAGCCGGAAAACGTGCGTTCTTCCGGCCACCTTGTCCAAGACGATGCCCTGAGCGACGAGGCGAATCAGGGCCTTGCGAACGCCGGCAAGGGAACTGCGCTCGGGAAGAAGGTTGGAGAGGTTGGGGGCTGTGAACTCGGCATCAGCGCGCGCCAAGACGTACAGCACACCCATGTCAAGCGTGGGGCTGATGGTCGTCA
This sequence comes from Micrococcaceae bacterium Sec5.1, assembly GCA_039636795.1. Taxonomy (NCBI): domain Bacteria; kingdom Bacillati; phylum Actinomycetota; class Actinomycetes; order Micrococcales; family Micrococcaceae; species Micrococcaceae bacterium Sec5.1. The sequence goes on from CP143430.1 coordinate 243,582, forward strand.
GCGGGTTCTGCAGCCGCATGGCGTCTCCCAGATCTACTATTGTGCACTTATAACTACAATAGTAGACATCCGCCAAGGCACTTGGGTCTACGCCTCCAGGACGTACGTCTTCAGATCGTCCAAGGTCTGCTGCATGTGGGCGTCCATGGCCAGCCGGGCCTCATGCGGATTCCGTGACTCCAAGGCCGCCGCGATTTTCCGGTGATGGCCGATCGCGTGCTCCTGGATGTCAGCGAAGGCTGAGGTCTCCGTGCGCCGCGCTTCGAGTACACGATGCAGTGGCTCGAACAGTACGGCCACGAACACGTTGCCCGAGGCGTGGAGGATGACATCGTGGAAGGCGAGATCAGCTTCCACAAAGGCGGCCACGTCATTAACCTCGTGTGCGGCCTGCATCTTTTCGACGTGCTCTTTGAGGGCGATCAGTTCATTGTCCGAGATACGTTCCGCAGCGAGTTCGCAAGCGCCGGTCTCCAGCATCCGGCGTAGCTCGATGAGCTGGACGGCGGCGGCCGCATCTTTGGTTCCCTCGGAAGCGGCACGCAGGACTGCCTCCAGGGATGCCCACTGGTTGAGCGGATTAACGAACGTACCGCGGCCACGTTCCACGCTGAGGATCCGCTGCGCCTCGAGGGTCTTCATGGCTTCGCGCACGGTCATGCGGCTCACCTCGTGCCGGGCGCTGAGCTCCAGTTCGCCAGGGACAATTGTCCCGGGCGGAAACTCGCCCGCGATGATCCGGTCCAGCAGCTCATCAGCAACGACGCCCACCAGCGACTTACGTGCCATGTATCCCCATTTCCTGTAATTCAGACCATCCGGCACCTCATGGATGTTTTCCTCCAGGCGCGGATGGTTGTCAGACATCTTACGCTGGCGGTGGCCAGCTCGTTTTCCAAAATTCACACAAAGTCTTAGCGCATTCTTCCGGCTGCTCCCAGTGGACGCTGTGGCCGGCGTCGGGAATTACCTTCAAGGTGCGTGTTGGGCTTGCCGCCACGAACGCGGTCATCTGCTCGATGGACCGCAGGCGGTCCTCGGTTCCAGCGATCACCAGCAGCGGCGCCTGAACGCGGCTGGGCACTGAAGGTTCGACGCCGGTCATGGCCGCCCAGGCGCTGGCGGACAGAATCCGGAACGGCGTATCGAATCCTTTGCTGAGCAGCTCCATGTCTTCCGCGGAGAGGTCCCCGTACCAGGCGTTCATGAGCTTCAGCCTGGTATCGGCGTCGAAGAATCCCTGCTCAAGCTGTGACATCAGGAGGCTCTTGAACGCCTCGTTTTGAGGCGCCGGAACCATTCCTACCAAGGCCAGCGTGGCCACTAGTTCTGGGTGCTCTGCAGCCAAGGTCAGTGAGACGCTGCCACCCATCGAATGCCCCACAAGGTGTACCGGCCCTTCTGTGCGCGTGCGGATCGCTGCTGCAACGGAAGCGGCGGCGGTGTCCAACGTCCAAGGGAAGTCGGACGGCAGGTCCTGGCCCGGGTGATAGCCCGGGAGGTCGAGAATCCAAACTTCGCGTCCGGCGTCGAGCAGTATTTTCGCGAGCGGCTCCCAGTACACGGAGCCCGAGGCCCAGCCGTGAATCAGCACGACGGGGACTTGCCCTCCGGGGGAAGACGTGGGGGTTCGAACATCCACAAACGGGAGCGGAGCTGCGGTGCCGGCCATGTCTCCAGACTAGTGAGGCACGGCATCTTGCGCGGTGAAGAGCGTTGTGTCACACTGGCTATGAAATGTTAGATGTCTGACATCTTACATTCACGAAACCGCTACAAAGATTTCCCACGATGGAGTGCACAGTGACCCTTGAAGCCGACGTTCTGGCCGCTTTCCCGGCGGAAGTACACATTCCTGCCCAGCTGGTTGCTGAGGCTGTTGCTGCGTCTTCGGCCGAGGCCCCACGCGTCCTGGTCGTTCTTGATGACGACCCCACCGGAACCCAGTCTGTTTCGGACCTCGCCGTCCTCACGCGTTGGGACGTCGCTGATTTTTCCTGGGCCTTTGCCTACATACGGGAGAACCAAACCAAGCCCGCCGTGTACGTCCTGACCAACACCCGTAGCCTGGACCCGGCCGAGGCGGCAGTGCGGAATGAGGAAATCGTTCGCAACGCACTCGCGGCGGCAGCCGGCAACGTGAAGCTGGGCTTCGTCAGCCGCAGCGACTCCACCCTGCGTGGCCACTACCCGCTGGAGCCCGATGTCATTGCCGCCACGGTTGCGGCCGAGACCGGTGAAACCACTGACGGCGTAGTAATTGTCCCAGCATTCCCCGACGCAGGAAGGGTCACCATCGGCGGCGTGCACTACATGCGCGGCACCGGGGAAGAAGCTGGCAAGCTCACCCCCGTGGCAGAGACAGAATTCGCCAAGGATGCCAGCTTCGGCTTCGTCAACTCCGAGATGGCCAAGTATGTGGAGGAGAAGTCGCACGGCCGGTTCCCCGCCAGCGACGTGATCGTTCTGGATCTGAACATTATCCGCGCCGGGGCCTCCGCCCAGGACCCCGCCATTTCCGCCAAAGCGATCGCCGATGCTCTTGAACCGGCCACGAACTCGACTCCGGTCGTGGCCGACGTCGTCACAGAGAACGACCTCCGGGCCCTCGCGCTTGGCCTCGAAGAAGCCGAACGCCGCGGCAAGAAGCTCCTCTACCGCGTGGGCCCACCGTTCGTCCGTGGCCGCATCGGTCAGGAAATCCGCACCGCCTTGACCTCCGAAGAAGCGTACGCAGGCAACACTCCCTCTACGGCCGGTGGCCTGATAGTGGTCGGCTCGCACGTGGGTGTGACCACCCGCCAGCTCAGCGCCTTGACGGCCGCGCACAGCTCTGCGCGCATTATCGAGATCGACGTTGAGAAGTTGCTAGCTCCTCAAGCTGACGGTTACATCGCCACGGTGGTGTCCGACGTCGTCGACGCCCTCCACCAAGGCGACGTCATCGTCCACACCAGCCGCCTGCTCATTAAGACCGACGACGCCGCAGCGAGCCTGAAGATCGCCCGCACCGTCTCCGCCGCCGTCGTGAATGTAGTGAACCGGACGTTGAAAACCTTCGCGCCGCGGTTCGTCATCGCCAAGGGCGGCATCACGTCCTCGGACGTTGCGGCGCACGGCTTGGAGATCCGCCACGCGATCGTCCGCGGGCCCATGCTGCCGGGCATCGTCTCGCTCTGGGAACCGGTGGATGGCCCCGCGAAAGGCATCCCGTACATCGTGTTCGCCGGCAACGTGGGCGATGACCAATCCCTCGCCCAGGTCACCCGCAAACTCAGCGCCACTTTCTAAACTCCCGGAAGCCCACAAAATTCAATGGAGAACACCATGACCAGCAGCAACTACACCATCACCGTCCTGGGCCTAGGCGCCATGGGCCTGCCCATGGCCACCCGCCTGGCCTCTGAGCTGACCGTCCACGGTTTCGATATCGCCGAACCCCGCTTGGAGCTCGCTGCAGCAGCCGGTATCAAGACTTTCGCTTCTGCCCGCGAAGCTTCGCAGGATGCCGACGCGCTGCTCCTGGCCGTTCGCAACGGTGAGCAGCTCAACGATGTCCTGTTCGGCGAAAACGGCGTTGCCTCGGTTCTTAAGCCCGGCGCAGTCGTCATCCTCGGCAGCACCGTTGGCACCGAGGCCATCCCGGCCACAGTCGAAAAGCTCGCAGGGTATGGAGTCGCGCTGGTGGATGCTCCGCTGTCCGGCGGCCCGAAGCGCGCGGGTGAAGGCGACCTGCTCATTGTTGTTGGAGCCGAACCAGAGGCCCTCGAAAAGGCCCGGCCCGCGCTGGAGCTGTTGGCTTCTACCCTGAGCATTGTTGGCGACAAGCCCGGCGATGGCCAGGCCCTCAAGACCGTCAACCAGCTTTTGTGCGGTGTGCATATCGCTGCTGCTGCCGAGGCCATGGCTCTGGCGGATGCCCTGGGACTGGATCAAGCCAAGACCCTCGCCGCCCTCGAAGCCGGCGCTGCGGGCTCCTTTATGCTCTCCAACCGCGGCCCCCGCATCCTGGAGGCCTATACGGAGGAAGGCGCCGAGGTCCTCAGCCGCCTCGACATCTTCGTCAAGGACATGGGCATCGTCGGCAAGGCCACCCGCGCTGCCGGCCTTGCTGCACCGGTTGCTGCTGCTGCAGAACAGCTTTACCTTCTCGGCCAGGCCCAGGGCCTCGCCGCCGCCGACGACTCCGCCGTCATCAAGGTTGTCGCGCCCACAAAGCGCACCAACTAACCCACCAAAAACCCGCGACGCCGGCGGTCCCCCCTTCGTCGTCGTCGCCACCTCCCGCCGGTCTTTTAGACTGGTATGTCAAAGGAGACACCCCCAATGAATCCCCTCATCAACTCCTTGATGGTCCGGGCTGCCGATGCCCCTGCTATCAAACCGGCAGTGGAACTGGGAACACCCTTGTTGCTGACCATCGCGGCCGCGGGCATTGCCCTGCTGCTGGTGCTGATCATCCGCTTCAAGATCCAGGCCTTTGTTGCCCTGTTGGCTGTCAGCATCCTGGTAGGCGTGGCGGCCCAGATTCCGCTCAAGGACATCTTCACCGTGGTGGCCAACGGTGTTGGCAGCACCATGGGCAAGGTTGCTTTGTTGATTGCCCTCGGCGCCATTCTTGGCCGCATGATTGAGGTATCCGGCGGCGTGCAGTCGCTGGCCACGCATTTCACTGAGAAGCTCGGAGCCAAACGCGTTGCCATCGCTTTGACGGCCGTGGGCTTCCTCGTGGCGATTCCGGTGTTCTTCGAGGTTGGCGTCATCGTCCTCGTCCCGATTGTTTACGCCTTCGCCAAGATCGCGAACGTTCACCCGATCAAGTTCGGCCTGCCCATGGCCGGCATCATGCTGTCCATTCACGTGGCTGTGCCGCCCCACCCGGGAATCGTTGCGGGCGCTGGTGTCTTTGGCGCCGACATTGGGCTTATCACTCTTATCTCGCTCATCATCTGCGTGCCCCTGGGCTTCCTGTCCTACTGGGTTGCCAGCATCATGAACCGCAAAGACTACGAACTGCTCGCTGGCGTCAAGGCGCAGGTGGACGAGTTCGGTTCCGCTGACTCGCTCGTGCACGTTGGCCATGACGGTCCCGGCGCCCGCGCCATCGCCCCACCCCGTCCGGGCCTGATCATGTTCCTGATCGCTGCTCCGATCGTCCAGATCCTCGTGGGCACCCTGGGAACGCTGACCATTGCCAAAGACAACTACTGGTACGGCGTGGCTGCGTTCATCGGCAACCCGTTCTTCGCGCTCCTTGTAGCTGTAGCCCTCTCCTTCTTCCTGCTGGCGGTCCGCCGCAACTGGTCACTTAAGGAAACCGGTGAGATCTTCGAAGGCGCCCTTCCTCCGATTGCGTCAATCCTCATGGTTGTCGCAGCGGGCGGCGTGTTCGGTGAAGTCCTCCGCACCTCCGGCATCGGCGCAGCCCTGTCCCACACCCTGGACAGCCTGGGCTTGCCGGTGATCGTGCTCGGCTTCATCATCTCCCTGGCACTCCGCGCCGCCCAGGGTTCGGCCACCGTCGCCATTGTCACGACGACGGGCCTGCTTACCTCCGCTGTGATGGAAGGCGGCTACACGCCCGCCCAGATCGCCGTGATCGTGATCGCCATCGGATTCGGCGCCTTGGGGTTGTCCCACGTGACGGACGCAGGTTTCTGGACCGTGATCAGGTACTACGGGCTTACCGTGACCGACGGTCTCAAAACCTGGACAGTCCTCACCACGATCCTCGGCCTGGCCGGCTTCGTACTGACGTACGTCGCATGGATCCTGGTGGGAGGTTTGGCCCACTAATGCGCGCCAAACTCGATCAGCTGGTCATCTCCGCCCTCGCTGATGGCTCTGCTGTTCCGGCTTTCACCTGCTACGACTTCACCACTGCGTTGGCCGTTGTTTCGGCGGCGGAGGAAGCCAGGCTCGGTGTGATCCTGCTGGTAGCACCCAAGACGGCATCCACTCCCAACGGACTCCGGCTCATCGCAGCACTTCGCGGCCTGGCCGACGACGCCAGCGTTCCCGTATCGGTCCAACTGGATCACGCCTCGGACCTGCAGGTCATCAAGGATTCTGTGGCAGCCGGGGCGGATGCAGTCCTGGCCGACGGTTCATCCTTGGCCTACGAGGACAACATAGCCTTGGTCCGCGAAGTCCGTGCCGCCTTGGATGCCCAGGGCGCGTTCGACGTCGTGATCGAAGCAGAACTTGGCGGCCTCGCCGGTGACGAAGACAAGGCTTTCGGTACGGAAGGTTCAGCGCCCGACGCCGATACTTCAGTCGCCGGGCTGACTGACCCTTCGCAGGTGGCGGACTTCGTTGCACGCACTGGTGCCCAACTCCTGGCGGTAGCCGTGGGTAACGTCCACGGAAAGTACAAGGGTGAGCCCAACATCCGCTGGGACGTACTCCAGGAAGTTGCTGCGCGGACGGACGTGCCTTTGGTGCTGCATGGCGCCTCAGGCATCCCGGCTGAGCAGCTCGCAAAAGCTCCTTCCATGCAGGTCGGCAAGGTGAACTTCAACACCGAGCTGCGCACCGGAATCCTGGCCACCCTTGAAGCCGAAACCCCCGCGCACCGGGCAGACGGTGAGAACCTCCAAGGCCTGCTGGCTCGATGGAATGGTTCCGCGTGGTCCTTCGCCGGAGCAACGCTGGCGATGCTGAGTGACTGACACAACCCCGCCCTCACAGGCTCTGTAACGCAGGGAGGCTAGGATCAGACCATGATCCTGGCCTCCCTGATTTTTGCCCTGCTTGCGGCGTTGCTCCACGTGTACATCTTCACGATGGAGTCCATCACATGGACCAAGCCAGCCACGTGGAAGCGGTTCAGCGTCACGTCGCAGGCTGATGCCGAAACCACCAAGCCGCTCGCCTACAACCAGGGCTTCTACAATCTGTTCCTGGCCATTGGCGCACTAGTAGGCATCATCGCAGTGGCCATGGGTGCACCGCAGGTTGGCTGGACCCTCGTATTCAGCTGCTGCGGTTCCATGCTCCTTGCGGCGCTGGTGCTCGCAGCGAGCGGCAAAAAGTACCTCCGCCCTGCGGTTCTCCAGGGGACAACGCCGCTGCTCGCCGTCGTGCTTGGTGTGCTGGCTTTGGCGCTGGGCTAGAGCCAGCGGGGCCGATGCGCCTTAGTGCTCCGGCGGGCCACTCTGCGCTGCGGCCTGGTCCATATAGACAACCTCCCAGTGGTGGCCGTCGAGGTCGCGGAACGCCCTGCTGTACATGAACCCGAGGTCCCTGGGATCGTACGTCTCGGAACCTCCGGCTTCCACAGCCTTAGTGGCGAGGACATCAACACCTTCGCGGCTGTCGGCAGAGATGGCAACAATCGCCCCGGCCGAGTTCCGGGTGTCCGCGATGGGCTGATCAGTGAACTGACTGAACTTGTCGTGCGTCAGGAGCATTGTGTAGATGGTGTCGCTGAACACGACGCAAGCGGCTGTCTCATCGGTGAAGTTTGGATTGATGGAGTAGCCAAGGGCCGTGTAGAAGGCCTTGGACGCCTCGAGGTCGCTGACGGGCAGGTTCACGAAAATGGACGTAGTCATGGGTTCGATCCTGCCGGTGTTTCGCCATTCCGTCCAGAGCACGACAGGCAGTTGTGGATAACGCTTAGGAAGGTTCCCTCCAGAGAGGCAGGGGGACCACGGTGCGGCTGCAACCTGCTGCATCAAGGACATGGCCGAGCCGCTTGTAAGTCCGGACTACCGCCTGCCTGGACATGACTGCAGTTCCCGGAGCCCGCTGGGCCAGTTCGCGTTCGTAGGCTTGGACTTCCAGATAGTCACGGACCCACAGGGTGACCAGCAGGTTCTGTGCGCCGAGGACTTGGGCACTAAGCCGGCAATTGGGCAAGGCAGCGAAGAAGCGTCCGACGCCGTCAACGTACTCGGCTGGAACGTTCAGGACAAGCGTCACTTCCCGGAGCCCCTGCTGGGCGGAGGTGGACGAATCGCATCTCAGCGTCATGTAGCCGGTCGCAAGGAACCGTTCCACCCGCCGTCGTGCTGTTTGAGGCGAAACGCGGCAGGCGGCACCCAACTCGGCCCAACTTGCCCTGCCATCCTTGGCCAACTCTTCCAATAACGCTGCATCGAGCCTGTCCGGGGCGTAGGCGGGGTGCGCGGGCAGGGGCTCCGCTGACATGAGCCGGGCGCGCGCCGGTTCCAGCGTTCCGCTGCGCCATTCCGAGGCCTGCCGGTACAGCTTGGTGACGAAAACGACCTCGCGACGTGTGACGCCGGGCAGTTTTGGAAAGGCGCCGGTGACGATATCCATCAGCTCCTCGTGGCTCGACGCAAAGCAGTCCATGAAGAGGTCGTGCGAGCCCGTCACCAAAGAAACAGTGCCGAACGCAGGCTCAGCGCACAGCCGTTCGATCAGGGCCTCGCTCTCGCTGGGCAAGGATGACAAATGAATGAACGCAGACCACCCGGCGCTGAGATAACGCTGGCCAGGTGCAGGGGTGATCCACGCCTGGCCCTGGCTGGCGAGGGCGTTCCATCTCCTCGCCACAGTGGGCGCGGACAGGCCAAGGGCGTCGGCAATCCGGCTCCATTCGGCGCGTGGATTGATCTGGAGTGCATTCACAATTTCGAGGTCAAGTTCGGAAATTATGGCTGATTCGTTCACTTTCGCCCATCTGATGTGTATTTCAAACGATTTCGAGATCAGTCTAGGCGACGGCCATATCGTCGTGACTCGCATCACTAATCGGCGGGCTAGCCTCAACAGGCCCAAGACCACAAGGAAGCACATGGCAAGCAAGACAGCACCAGCGGCGACGTCAGGAACGACGCGCCGGTCCATTGCGGGAATGATCTTCGCAATGGCATTGATTGAATCATTGAGCGGAGTCACCCAGGGTTACCTGAACCCCATCCTTCCCGCGCTCGGACCCGTCTTCGACATTGACGATCCAACCATCAACGGCATCTTCCTGATCTCCAACGTGAGCTTTGCGGTCCTCACCCCGATCATTTCAAGGCTGGGCGACAGCTATGGATACAGGCTGGTGCTGCGCTGGTCCACAGGTGTGGTGACGCTCGGAGTGCTTCAGATGGCGTTGTGGCCCACGCTGTGGACGGTGACGATTGGCGTGGTCATGCTTACCTGTGTGGTGGGCTTCATCCCCCTCATGATGGGCATCCTGCGCGTTAGCAGCCCTGGACACACGCGCACTGGCGTGAGCGTCATGATCGGGATGCTCATGATCATGGTGGGAGCAGGCGGGCTCCTCGCCGGAATCGTTGGGGTCACCAATCCGACGCTCGGCTTCTGGGTGGCTGTTCCCTTCGCAGTGGTCGCCTTCATCTCTTCCTTCTTACTGCCCGACGCCGGAGTGCCGACTCGTGAGGGCATCGCACTGGCGCCGTTGCTGGCTTGCTCGCTCGGGCTGATTGGTTTTGTTGTGGCGCTCTCGATGGCACCTGAATGGGGTTGGCTGGATGCCCGGACTTTGATTGCTGGCCTGTTGGGGCTCGCCTTGCTGGCCTACTGGGTAAAGCGCGACTACAGCGGCGCCCACGGCAGCCGGTTCGTTGACCTGCGGATGCTGGCAATTCCCCGGATCCGCGCCATTTCCATGGCCACGTTCTTCTTCGGCTTCGCTTCCATCAGCTACTTCGGCACCAACGGCATCTTCCTGCATTCCAACCCGGACAAGACCGGATATGGGTTCGCGCTCAGCCCACTGATGATCGCGGTTGTGTTGGCCTTGGCTTCGGTTCTCTCACTGGTTTCCTCGCTGTTGACGGCACGGGCCCTGCGCCGATTCGGCGAACGTGCCACCTTGGTATTCGCCGGACTGCTGCTCGTAAGCGGATTCCTGGTGATGATCGTGGCCCACGGGACTTTGCCCGGTTACTGCACCGGTTTTGCAATGTTCAACCTGAGCCTGGGAATGTACCAGGCAGGCACCCGCTCGCTGTCCGTGGAAGGTGTTCCCTTGGAAGAAACGTCGACGGCGGCCGGGCTCAACGAGCTGGCCCTGTCCGTCGGCATCGCGGTGGGTGCCGCAGTCGTGAAGCTGCTGTCCTCAGCCTCCGTCGAATCCGGCCGCATCACCGAGGCCGGGCTTCTGTCCATCTGGGGGGCTTTGGCGGTGGCCGCACTGATCGCGGCGGCGGCAAGCGCCCGCTACCCGAAGCGCGAGAACGCCGTGGTGTCCGCATGATCGCCACTCGTCTTAACAGCACGAGCCGCGGCGCCGCCGTCGTACGCGTATCCCAACGCGAGATCGAGGCCCCACTGAAGGCCGCCATCGAGCGGTGGAAGCCGGACCTGCTGAACCTCAGCCACGCCATCCACGCCGATCCGGAGCTCGGCGGCCAGGAGTTCCGTGCCATCAAGCGCGTCAGGCGGCTGCTCCATACGGCTGGCTTCCGCTTCGATGATCGCCAGCCACTCCACGCCACCGCCTTCAGTGCGAGCTACGGAAGCGGTGAACTCGTGGTGGCCCTCTGCGTTGAGTATGACGCCCTGCCGGACATCGGCCACGCCTGCGGGCACAACGTCAATGCTGCCAGTGCTGTCGGAGCAGCGCTGGCCCTGGCGGCGGTGGCCGACGAGCTCGGCATCACTGTCAAGGTGTTCGGAACGCCGGCGGAGGAGACTACAGGCGGCAAAGTGGACCTGATCGCGGAAGGCTTCTTCGAGGACGTCTCGCTGGCGATGATGGTTCACGCAGGTGCGGCCGACGTAGTGGGAGGTTCGTCGTTGGCGATGTCCATGTGGGACGTCCTGTTCGAAGGCCGGTCGGCCCACGCCGCTGCTGCCCCGATGGAAGGAGTCAACGCCCTGGACGCACTTGTCGTCGCGCAGACGGCCATTGCGCTGGCGAGGCAACAACTCCCGATCGCGTCGATCATTTCGCTGATCGTCACCGAGGGCGGAAGCGCCGTCAACGTCATCCCCGAGCGTGCAAGGGCGAGCGTTGAGATGCGGGCTCCGAGCATCCAGAAGCTGCGAATCATCCAGGACAAGGTCCGGCGCTGCCTCGAAGCAGGCGCCCACGCCAGCGGTTGCACGCTGGAAGTCACGCCAACCGGCAATGACTACGCCGAACTCCGACAAGACCCGTTCCTGTCGGATGCCTACCGGGCGGCCATGACGGCCATCGGACGGGACGTTGTCTTCAATGACGAGCCAGTGGCCTCAACGGACATGGGCAACGTCTCCCAACTGGTGCCAAGCATTCACCCGATGGTTGGCTACGACGTTCGTGGCGCCGCCCATCACACCGCCGAGTTCGCGGCCTTTGGCGCCTCGGCCGGCGCCGACAGGGCAGTACTCGATGGATCGTTCGGGCTGGCCGCGGCAGCGTGTGCCGGCGCCTTGGACCCGGAGGAACGGAGGCGGTTACTGAGCAGGACACGCCACTAGCACCTGCCGACGCCAGCACCGCTGGTCCCCACGGCACCCGGGGCGGACAATGGAGTCAACACGCAGGGGCGTGTATTAGTAGGGAGGGCCATGCAGCGGACAAAGCCGGTTCATCCTCCCGCCAGCCGGAGCGCGGCTCTGCCGGGAGCCTCAGCAGTGGGACCGCAACCCCCGGTGCAGCCGCAACCGGCTGTTCGGCGTGATCCAGCAATCGACCTGGTCCGCTTCATCTGCCTCCTTCTGGTGGTCGCAGCCCACTGCATGATGGTGAGCCCCGTTCTGCACAGGGACGGGAAAGTCACCACGGGAAACACGCTCATGGAGCAAGGCTGGTTCACGCCGGTCGTCTGGGTGCTCATGATCGTTCCGTTGTTCTTCGTCCTGGGCGGCGTCACCGGGTTGCAGTCGTGGCGGCGCTTGAAAGCACGCGGCGGCACGGGCTTCGACTTCGCCCAGCTGCGGCTCCTTCGCCTGGTCCGCCCCGCCATGGCCCTGCTCGCCGTGATGTGGGCGGGGCTGTGGGCGGCCCTGCTCCTCGGCGTTGATCCACAGGTGATCCAGTTGATGACCACCGGGGCCGCGATGCCCCTCTGGTTCCTGGCCGCCTACCTCACAGCACAAGTCAGCATCCCGCTTATGGCCCGGCTCCATCAGCGTGCCCCACTGTCAACTTTGGGCATTCTCGTAGCGCTGATCATTACCGTCGACTCCCTCCGCGGCGCCGTCCCGGTTCTTGCCTTCGTCAACATGGTGTTTGTCTGGTGCGCAGTCCAGCAGCTCGGATTCCTCATGGCCGACGGCTTTTTTGAGCGTCGCAGCAGAACCTGGCTGGTAGGGGCGATCCTGGTCAGTAATGTGTTGCTCGGGCTGGTGACCGGCGTCGGCGTATATCCGGGCAACATGGTGGTGAACATCAACCCACCCAATCTTTGCCTGCTTCTGCTGGCCATTTCACAGACTGCCACGCTCCAACTTCTGGGCAAAGGCATACGCTGGATCGCCTCTGTGCGTTGGGTCCAGACGATCATCGCGGTGGCGGGCCGCCGGTCCATGACCGTTTACCTCTGGCATCTTCCTCTCCTGGTGGGCATGTCCGGACTCCTCTTGCTCGCCGACTTCCCCAAACCGGCCGCGGGCACAGCGGAATGGTGGTGGGCACGCATCCCCGTCTTCTTCGCCGTCATAGCCCTGCTGCTGCCGGTGGTGCTGCTCCTTGGCCGCCTCGAGAACCGTCCGACGGCGGCCAGCCACGCCCGGGGTCCCTCGCGCACCGCTGTGGTGACAGCCGCCGTCGTGGTCCTTATCCCCGTTGCGGACGCCGCATTCAATGGCTTGACGCTGGCGCTCCTGGGTGGGGGAGCTGCCTGCTTCGCGCTCGCCGTCCTGCTGCTTGGCAGGGTCCCGACGCCGGTGCTGCCGCCGTCGGGGCCGGACGGGACGCCAACGTCCGGGGTAAAGCGGTCCACATTGCCAGCGCAGGGTTTACGTGCCAATCTCGAATCATGACCGAGCACACTGAATCATTGGCAGACTCGTTCCGCGCTGGCGTCACTACAGTTCGAAACGACAAATTCCATCGCTATGAACTCCGCGTAGACGGGGAGTTGGCGGTGATTTCCCAATTCATCGATAGGCCCGGTCACATCGATTTCACCCATACCGAGACAAAGTCCGCGTTCAAGGGCCAGGGCTTGGCCAAGGTGCTGGCACATTTTGCCTTGGACGATGTGGTGGCATCCGGTAAGCGCATCATTCCCCATTGCCCGTACATCGCCGCATACCTGCAAAAGCATGAGGGCTACGAGCAGGACGTCGATTGGCCTGCCGAGAAACCCGTGGGCGAGCCGGAGAACGAGTAGGGTTTTCGGGTCTCGTTTGACGCCTCCAGGGGCGCTGATAATGGACGCCTCCCAACTGAATAGTGCACCTTCCTGCCGGATCGTGTCGCTGAAATTGCGAGTAATTTAACCCCCTAGTCGTAAGTACCCTGCGATTCAAGTCATCCCGGAATTTGCTGTCACACTGGGCTTATGGGGAGCGATTTTGATACTGGTTCCAGCGGCGGAACCATCACCGCTGGACCAGTCACTGATCAGGTAATAATTGCGATGGTCCGCGGCGGCGACACCGATGCCTTCGACTCGTTGTACCGGCGGCATTTGGCTGCTGCGCAATACGTTGCGCGGGCGAATACTGATAACCCGAGTGACGCCGACGACATCGTTGCCGAGGCATTCGCATCAGTGTTCCAGGCCCTTAGCAGCGGCAAAGGACCACGGGAGTTCTTTCGCGCCTACCTGCTGACAGTGGTGCAGCGGACGGCGCATGCGCGGAACCGGAAAGCAAGGCTCACCCAGTCTGCCCCTGACGATGCCATGCTGGATACCGCCGTCGTCGATGCTGATCCCATCCTGAAGGAATTCGAATCCTCCGCCGTGGCGGCGGCGTTCAAGTCGCTGCCAGAACGTTGGCAAGCGGTGCTCTGGCATGTGGACATTGAGGGCATGAAGCCCGCCGCTGCTGCGCCGTTCATCGGTATCAGCCCCAATGGAGTGTCGTCTCTGCTCATACGGGCAAGGGAGGGACTGCGTCAGGCTTATTTGCAAAACCACGTGGTGGTGGCTCCGGACGATGAGTGTTCGGAGTATTCCGGCCAGTTGGGCAAATATGCACGGAACGCCCTGAAACGGACCTCACACGAAAAGGTCACTGCGCATCTGGAGACGTGCTCAAAGTGCACTGCACTGCTGTTTGAACTCAACCACATCCAAGGTGCCATGCGGGCGGCCCTCTTCCCCCTGGTGACCGGCATCGTGTTGACGCCTGGCGCGGTTGCGGGATTGCTCTCAGCATCGAACTCTTCCGCCCTCACAGGCGAAGGCCCGGCAACCGTTCGATCCCTCGGCCACGTGGGGAAGGTTGCTGCTGCTGCGGCCGTTGTTGCAGGGGTGGCGATTTTTGGTCTGGTCGCGTGGTTCGGGCAGTCCGGTGCCCAGGTCAATAACGCCGGCGATGCTCCAAGCACCTCCGCCGCGTCACCCTCGGCATCCAGCCCCACGGCGTCCAGCCCCTCGGCGTCCAGCCCCGCAAGGGACGCGCCCATCATGCCGTCCCCAGCTCAGCCAGCGGTGCAGTTGCCACAACCTTTTGTAAGTGAAGAGGTTCGGCCGCATCCTGTGTCCGAGGAAATAGCCAAGCAGCGGGCAGCAGTTGTCACGAACTCCGGGACAGTGTCCTCAACCACCGAGGCCACGCCTTCAACGGCTGCCCCGTCACAGTCTGTCGACGCTGTTTTTGGCATGGAAGCTGGGGTCGGAGTACTCGAGCGCGATATCAGTGTGGGCTTTTCACTTCTGGGAGGCCCGGCATCAGGTTCCGGTGAAACAACCTTCAGCTTGCCGGAGAATGCCACCTTCATCCCGGGGAAATTCTCGGCACCGACCGGATGGTCGTGCTCAGATCCTGCTGCGGACAATCGGTTGATCCGCTGCACCACGGCGTCCATCGAACCGGCCAGCCTGGCATTCAAGATGGGCGTTTCCCTTGGGAATCCGGAAGTTGGCAGCACGTTGAGCTATCAATTCGGCGGTCAACATGTCCTTACCAAGTCCTTCGCCAACGGCTTTCACTAGCGCTGGCGGCTTCCAAAACTTTTTCTATTTTCTCCGTCACGATTCGGCGTTGGCCAACACTAAGAGGCTGACAATATCTGTGCGCATCGGCTTCCTTGGAAGCGGAAGCACTAAGCGCAGCTGCCTGGGACTTGAGCCTGGGGCGCTTGGGGACGATGGAAAGATAAGCAACAGCCGTGAAGAATTCTCTCCTGGCCAGAACCTTGGTGATACTTCTCTCCACCCTTACCGCTGCTTCAGCGCTGGGCGGCCTTCAACTTTCTCCTGCGCAGGCGGTAACGCCATCAAAGCCACCTACCCCGTCAACATCCTCGACGCCCGATGCTACGCAGCCTGGCACTGTAGTGTTCTCGGAGAATTTCGAGCACGGTAGCCCCAACTCCGCCCTGGGTGCGCAGTCCTACTCCGCTCCCGGATCAAAGCATTACGTTGGCAAGGGCGGCCAGTCGTACACAGGTTCTCCAGCTTGGATCGACGCCTCCAGGTGCAATGGCGTTATCCTGAGCTACCGGAATTCGACCACGCCCAGATGGGCGCAGTCCGGAACGGCGGCCGAAGGCAATGACAACAGGTGTTCCGAGCTCGCGGATATCCGCAGCTATCAGTACATGCGCATGTTGGCCTTGGCCATGGGTCAACAGTTCACCCCAGCTTCTCCCAGTACAAATCACGTCAACAGCTCATACACTGAATGCCCGTCCAGCAGTTCCAGCGGATCGGCGTGCGATGCCATCCCGTCCGGTCCCACGGATGGAGTGATGTTCAGGACGGCGAGCCCCATCCCGGTGACCGCGGGCCACTATTACACTTTTGGCCTGAATACGGCGTACATGAATTGCGGCCTGGCTGCGGGCGATCCGTCCTATCAATTCGCCACGGTCGATAGTGCTGGGGCGGTCACAGCCATCGGGAATCCACTTAACGGGTGCCAAACCTCGGACGATCCCAACGTGGACTCATTCCAGCAACAAGTGACCAGCGACGTCGGCGGAAACCCAGGAACCGTCACCAGGACCGTCAACATCAACTCGATGACATCGAACACCGCGATCCAGGCCGCCGGCAACTCCCTGGGGCTTGAAATGTGGAACAACAACGGCACCACCAACGGGAACGATGGCGCATTTGACGATGTGCGCCTGATGGACGTGACTCCGCAATTGAAGCAATCCTTCACACCCTCAGTGGTGGGCCCCGGCGGGATATCCACCCTCACCCTCACTGTCACCAATACCAGCGAGCTCAACGCGAAGCATGACTGGTCCATCAACCAGGCGCTTCCTTCCGGACTGACGATCGCCGGGAATCCGAACATCGGGGGAACGTGCGTTCAGGTTCCCGGAACCGACCCCTTCCTTCGCTCGGCAGAGGCGGGCAGCGGAACCCTCTCGATTTCCGGCGGCGACCTCCGTCCGGGGCAGGCCTCGTGTACCGTCCTGGTGGATGTGACAGTTTCGGCCGAGGGCACCTATTCCAGCGCATCCACAGACATTGCAACCAACTTGAACCCTCCTGCAGCGGCTTCCCTTGTGGTCCGGGCTCCCCGGATTACGCTGGGCAAGGCGCTGACCACCGCCCGCGCTGCCGTCTCAGACCAATTCACAATGGAGATCCGTAAGGGGTCTCCTGCCGGTCCCGTGGTGAATGCCATTGGTCACTCAACTACATCTGGATCTGTGGCAGCCATCGCCGCGGGTACTGGTGTCACAGGTGAGACTATGGCCGACGCAGGCGCTACCTATTACCTCACGGAAGCGGGCGCCATCCCGTCCAACTACCTCCGGAGCATCACCTGTGCGGACGCGGCTGGCCTGCAGCCGAATTTGCCTGTGGGAGCGGCGGTTGACCGGCCGTTTGCACTTACACCCGTCGCCGGCGCAGACATCACGTGCATTTTGACTGGCACCGCTGCGGCCCTTCCCGGCCTCGGGTTTACTCACGGCGCTGATGCCTCCGCTGTCCACTCGCCAGCGCAGGTGGGGGATGTGATTCGCTACAGCTTTGGGGCAACGAACAGTGGAAACGTGCCATTGAGGGATGTGGTCATCAACAACACCCTTGCCGGACTTCCGGAATTGGCATACTCGTGGCCCGGAATCCCAGGTCAGTTGCTACCGGGGCAAACACTGACCGCTGTTGCTGCTTACAGGATCACCCAAACAGACCTCGACGCCGGTAAGGTCGCCAACTCGGCTGCGCTCGCCGGCGTTCCAGGCGCCGGCGGCCTCACGGCCTCGTTGCCGGTGACTACAGATACACCGCTGTCACCGGATGCGCGCCTGGAATTCTCCACGACTGCGGATGCCTCTGCGGTGGGAGATCCCGCTCAGGTGGGCCAGGTCATCACGTATAATTTCATGGCGAAAAACGCCGGAAACGCCGCCCTCAAGGCGGTCTCCATTGAGGACCAAGTGCGGGGACGCGGGCCACTGGCCTACGCGTGGCCCGGAGTCGCCGGTGAACTGCTGCCTGGTGAAACTGTGACTGCTTCGGCAAGCTACAAACTCACGTGGTGGGACGTCAAAGCGGGCAACATCACTAACGCGGCAACAGCTATGGGGACGTCGTCGGCAGGCGGGCGGGTAACAACGCATCCTGCCACAACGGCAATAGCATTCCCGCGGACAGGGCAGAAGGAGAGCGCGGAGGCTTTCCAACGGCTGGCAGTTCAATCAGGACGAGAGGCCACTGCACAGGCCGTCCCGAATGCGTCCGTCTCGAAACAGCCCGGGGAGCAGGGTCAGCCCGGCGAGTCCGTCACCGCTACCAATTCATCGGCCGGAACATTGGCCTCCACGGGAGTCACTCTAACCTTGCTGCCGGTTGCTGTCCTCATCCTTTCCGGTCTGGTCCTGTTCGTGATGGGACGCCGCAAAGCTGTCCGGAGTCAGGCGCAGGTCTAGGTACTGGAGCGTTTCTTCTGCCACTGCCAGGCGTGCCAGAACAGGAGGGCGGCCGTGACCAGGATGGTCCCTGGAATCACGTAGGGCACGGACTGGAGGACCATAAAGTTTACCTGGGCTGAAGGACTTGGCGCCGTCGGACCGGTCATTGCCGCGACGGCGTCGAAAGCCCAGAAGCAAAACCACACCAACCCAGCGTCCAGCACCCAAAGGGCCACGACGAAGGGGTTCACGAGTACCCGCCTCCGCCCCCGTTCAGGGGCTTCCGGCTCGTGTGGACTCACTGCCCGCACCGCATTCCCGTGTTCATCGATCTCGCGGAATCCGATCCGCTCGTGTACGTCGTCAGCCACTGGTCCCCCAACCGTCGAGTTTCTGTGCCGTTGACTCTACAGCTCTTGGCTATAGGTCGGGGTATTTTCCACGGGGCCAGCTTCCAACAAAAGTCAATGACGCGTCCTCTTCCCCACATTCGGCGAAAATACGGGCATCAGGCGAAATAGATCACAAAAGTTTGACGAAAAGGTAAGCCTAAGTAAGGCTTACCTTGCTAACTAGCGCCCAATGATGGAAGGAAGCTGACGTGACGTCACCAAGTGTCGAAGAGCGGATCGCTCAGGAGCAGGACTTTGGCTCCAAGGTGGAACTGGCCCTCGCTGCCACAAACCAGCTGTTCAACGCACGAAATTCGCCCAGCTATGTGGCGCAGGTTCTTCAGGGAGTCAACGCTGTCTCCACAAAAGTCCAGCGCACAGCCCGGCCGTTCACCGGCGTCGGGCATGCAGAACTCAGGGCCAGGGTTGGTGCGATCGATCTTGAACGTCCGCTGCCGGATATGGCTGCTGCCCTGGAGGAGCTTGACGAGCTCTACCTCAAGGACGCGATCTACTTCCACGATGCCCGTTACGCGGCACACCTGAACTGCCCGGTGGTCATTCCCGCTTTGGTTGGTGAAGCCGTACTTTCGGCCATGAATTCCTCCATGGACACGTGGGACCAGAGTGCCGGCGCCACCATGATCGAGCGGCGACTCATCGATTGGACTGCGGGGCGGATCGGTTTTGACATCGATGCCGATGGTGTCTTCACCTCAGGTGGGAGCCAGTCCAACTTCCAGGCGTTGCTGATCGCCCGCAACCACGCCGTGGCAAAGCTCCGAGCCACGAATGGCGACGCGCGCCTGCCGCATGCCCTGGACCGACTCCGGATTTTCACGTCCGCAGACAGCCACTTCAGCATCCAGAAGTCCGCTTCCATGCTGGGGCTCGGCTTCGATGCCGTGATCTCCGTTCCCACCACCGACGATCACCGCATGGATCCCACCGCACTTGCGGCTGCTTTGGCGGAAGCGCACGACGCCGGCTTGGTGCCGATGGCGGTCGTGGCCACTGCTGGGACTACCGACTTTGGTTCGGTTGATCCGCTCTCCGAACTGGCGGCCTTGGTGCGGGCCTTTGATTCCTGGCTTCACGTCGACGCAGCTTACGGCGGAGGCCTCATCGTCTCCGGCCGCTACCGCCACCTCCTGAACGGGATCCTTCTGGCGGACTCCATCACTATTGACTTCCATAAGACCTTCTTCCAGCCTGTCAGCTCCAGCGCAGTCCTGGTCCGCAACGGCTCCATGATCCGCCACGTCACCTACCACGCGGACTACCTGAACCCAGAGAGTGCCGCGAGGGCTGAAATTCCCAACCAGGTGGACAAGAGCATCCAAACTACCCGCCGCTTTGATGCCCTGAAGCTGTGGCTCACCCTGCGCGCTATGGGCGCCGATGCCATTGGTGCGCTGTTCGACGAAGCGATCGACCTCGCCGGCCGTGTGGGAACCCTGTTGGTGGATGACGCCGAGTTCGAACTCGCCGCCACACCCCAGTTGAGCACTTTGGTGTTCCGCTACCGTCCGGCCGTTGACGGCGTGATCTTGGACGAGGACGCCGCTGACGTCCTCAACCCTGACATCCGCGCAGCGATCTTTGCTTCGGGCGAAGCCGTGGTTGCCGGCACCAAGGTGGCTGGCCGCCACTACCTCAAATTCACCCTCCTCAATGCCGAGGCCTCCCTGAGGGACATCCAGGAAATCATCGAACTTATCCGCCGGACGGGCGCCAGCCTGCTTGCGGCCACCACGGAGGCTGCAGCGTGAGCACCCCGGACAACAGCAGGATTTACGACGTCGCTGGCATCGGCGTCGGGCCCTTCAACCTGGGTCTCGCCGCGCTAAGTGAGCCGGTTGACGGCCTGGACTGCGTCTTCCTTGAACGTCGCGAAACCTTCGACTGGCACCCCGGCATGATGCTTGAACCCGCGCATCTGCAGGTCCCGTTCATGGCTGACCTCGTCACCCTGGCCGATCCGACGTCGCCGTACTCGTTTTTAAACTTCCTCAAGCAGACCGGACGCCTGTATCGCTTCTACATCCGGGAAAACTTCTACCCGCTGCGCGCCGAATACAACCAGTATTGCCAGTGGGTGGCGGGCCAACTGGAGTCGGTCCGTTTTAGCACAGATGTGCTGGATGTGGCGTACGACGACGGTGTGTACCGCCTTTCGGTGCAGGGTCCGGATGGTGCTGAGGTGCTTCGCGCCCGCCGGTTGGTCCTGGGAACCGGTACCTCGCCGTATGTCCCGGACTCCTGTGCAGGGATTATGGACGGCGGCGGAGTTGTCCTCCACAACGCCGAGTACCTGTCGAGGAAGAGTGAGCTGCAGTCCAAGCGCAGCATCACCATCGTCGGCAGCGGCCAGAGTGCAGCGGAGCTCTACTACGAGCTCCTTCAGGAAATTGATGTGTACGGCTACCAGCTCAACTGGGTGACCCGCTCGGGCCGCTTCTTCCCGTTGGAGTACACCAAGCTCACCCTTGAAATGACCTCGCCGGAGTACGTGGACTACTTCCACTCGCTGCCGGGGGAGCGGCGCGATTCCCTGATCAAGAGCCAGAAGAACCTGTACAAGGGCATCAACTCGGACTTGATCGACGATATCTACGATCTCCTGTACACCAAGAGCCTTTCCGGCATGGTGGATACGCAGCTGCACACCCACTCGTCGCTAACAGCCGCGAAATGGGACGCGTTCACGAGCACCCACACACTGCAGTTGCACCATGAGGAACACGGCCGCAACTACAGCTTGGAGTCCGAAGCCGTGGTTCTCGCCACCGGCTACACGTACAAGGAACCCGCCTTCCTGGCCGGCATCCAGGACCGGATCCGCCGCGACGCCAAGGGCCGCTTCGACGTCGAGCGCAACTATGGAACCGGCGTCGAACCCGGCGAAATCTTCGTCCAGAACGCCGAGCTTCACACCCACGGATTCGTCACGCCGGACCTTGGCATGGCTGCCTACCGCAACTCCTGCATCCTGCGGGAAATGACCGGCCGTGAGGTCTATCCGATCGAGCGGAGCATCGCGTTCCAGCAGTTCGGTGCGCCGGCACCAGTTGCTTCAACAGTTCCGAATACCGTGGGAGCCGCTGTATGAGCTTCACGTTCCGGCCGGTCGACCCCATAGCGGACGCACCCGTCCTCCACAGCTGGGTAAGTCAGGAGTACGCACGGTTCTGGGGCATGGTTTCTGCCACCGAGCAGGACGTTGTGGAGGAGTACTCGCGAATCGCCGAATCGGGTCACCACCAGGCGTTCCTGGGGCTCGACGACGGCGTGCCCGCTTTCCTCATGGAGCGGTACCGGCCGGAGTCGTCGCCCTTGGCGGACGTCTATGAGGTCCAGGGCGGTGACGTGGGAATGCACCTCCTGGTTTCTCCGCCCAGTGGCGACCCGCAGCCTGGCTACACCACGGCCGTCATGCACTCGGTGATGGCCGAACTGTTCGCCGACCCCGCAACCCGGCGGGTCGTCGTCGAGCCTGACGCCCGCAACCACAAGATCCATGTGCTGAACGAGAAGGTGGGCTTCCGCCCGCACGTCCTGGTGACCCTTCCCGCCGTCGATCCTGCCGAAGACCACAAGCAGGGGCTCCTGAGCTTCTGCACGCGCGAGGATTTCCTCGCAACCCTGACCCCGATTCTGGCCGCGACTGCCGCGGCGACCAGAGGAGATTCCCTGTGACTACTACTGCCGATACCGTGACCACTCCGGCTGTTGATTCCGTTTCCCACCTGACTCCTGAGCGCTGGGCCGCCGCCAACAGGCACTTGGTCCGCAAGGCGATCGCCGAGTTCTCTCACGAGCGCATCCTGGTTCCGGAGCTGATCCGTGAGGAGGGCGCCGGCGTCGGGCTCTACAAGGTTGTCAGCGACGACGCCACCGTTGAGTACCGCTTCCGTGCGCGACTCTTGGCGCTTGAACACTGGTCCGTGTCTGCTGAGTCGATTGCCCGGCTGCGCGGCACCGATGAGCTGACGCTGGATGCCTTGGATTTCATCACGGAATTCCACGAGGCACTGGCCATCCGGCAAGAGATGCTGCCCGTCTACCTGGAGGAAATCAGCAGCACACTCGCCAGCCACGCCTACAAGCAGGGCAAGCCGTTTAGCTCTGCCGAGCTGGCGGCGGGCATCACCCGCGGTACGGACCAGGCGGCCGATTTCCAGGCGATCGAGCACAGCATGACCGAGGGGCACCCATGCTTCGTTGCAAACAACGGCCGGCTGGGTTTCGGCATCGCCGATTACCATGCATTCGCGCCGGAAACCGGTGCCGTGGTCAAGCTTCAGTGGATCGCCGTTCATCGCAGCAAAGCCGTCTTTACGTCCAGCGCAGGTTTGGATTACCGGACGCATTTTGAGGCCGAACTTGGAGCTGCAACTCTGGCATGGTTCAACGCGGACCTTTCCGCTTCCGGCCTTGATCCTGAGGACTACCTGTTCATGCCGGTGCATCCCTGGCAATGGGATAACAAGCTCACCGTAACGTTCGCGGCAGAAATCGCCCAGCGGCACATTGTGAACCTGGGCAGCGGCGAGGACTCCTACCAGGCGCAGCAGTCCATCCGTACGTTCTTCAACACCACGTCGCCGGCGAAGGCGTACGTCAAAACGGCCTTGTCAGTGCTGAACATGGGTTTTATGCGTGGTCTTTCTCCTCAGTACATGAAGGCAACGCCGGCAATCAACGATTGGTTGCAGGAACTGATCGGCAATGACCAGGAGCTCCAGAACCGTGGCTTGGCCATGATCCGTGAAACGGCGGCCGTCGGTTACTACAACCACTATTACGAGGCTGCATCGGCCAAGGGCTCTCCATACGGGAAGATGCTCTCGGCTCTGTGGAGGGAAAGTCCCCTTCCGATGCTCAAGGACGGCCAGCAGTTGGCCACCATGGCGTCCTTGTTGCATGTGGATTCCTCCGGGGCATCCCTGGTCTCATCCCTGATTCAACGCTCAGGTTTGGCTCCAACTCAGTGGCTGCGCCGCTACTTCGAGGCCTACCTCGTTCCGTTGATCCACTGCCTCTACGAGTATGAGCTCGCGTTCATGCCTCACGGCGAGAATGTCATCCTGATCCTCGAGGACGGCGTGCCGGTACGGGCCGTCATGAAGGACATTGCCGAGGAAATCGTGGTCATGGGGGACCGGCTGGACTTGCCCGAGGAAGTCTCCCGCATCAAGGCTGAGATCCCTGCCGAGGAAATGGTCCTCGCGATCTTCACTGACGTGTTCGACTGCATCTTCCGTTTCCTCGGGGCCATCCTTGTGGAGGACGGGACCCTGCGCGAAGACGAGTTCTGGGGGACGGCAGCTGCCGTGGTTCGCGAATATCAGGAACGGCATCCGGAACTAGCGGACCAATTCGCCATGCATGATCTGTTCGCTGCTGACTTCGAGTTGTCCTGCCTTAACCGGCTGCAGCTGCGGAACAACCAGCAGATGCTCGATATCTCGGATCCGTCCTGTGGATTGCAGATGGCTGGCCGCCTGGCCAATCCATTGGCAAAGTTCGATTAAGTGGAAAATTGGCGGAGGCGCCGCCGGGAAAAATTGCTTCATCCGGTGGCGCCTCCTCGTGACTGGCTGCCTGATCCGACCCCAGGCAGCTGCCACGCCTATGTAGTACTAGTTGCCGCTAAATCGTGTTGCGAAAGTGGGCACGGCTTCGCAGCATTTCCTAATTCCGTGTCATTCCTTTTATCAGGCTGACCGTCTATAGCGGAGGCCTGCCATGGCCCGGTCGCACTCAGCTCGGGAGCTGGGAAGATCCAAAAATTCCACGAGCGTGCGCCGCCCAATGCCCTCGTGTAGCCGGTCAATGAGTTGCAGACAGCGAAACAACGCCTTGTAGCTCTCCCGCTTGCGGCTCATCAACGTGTGAATGCTGCCGCGATGGTAGGCGGCAGTGGCGTCCACTGCCGCTAATTCGCCTCGGCATATGTTTCCCATTTCCGCCAACATGTCCCAATTAAGCAGTTTGCCGCCCTCAGACCATTCGAGGTGCAGGGTTGCTATCGTGTGGCTTCTCCGCCCGGCGCTGCGGCCGAGCGACATTTCATGGATCAGCCTTTCGAAGTGCGCCATGGTTGCAAGCCCTGTATAGACGTCGGTGCAGGAGAACGGTTCAAGACGTTCATTTTCCATTGCCCATCCCTCGACGAGATCCCGCATGGAGCCGTCATCAGCCGGCACGCCTGCCGCTTCGAAAAAGGCACTGAAATCCTGCATGGTTTCGCGGACTCCAACGCCGTGATAAGCACGGGACGCCCCGAGATTCTTGGCAGACATTTGCAGCTCACCACCCTCCGCTTGGGTCTTCAGCATGTCCTCGACTTCAGGAACGAGCCAATCACCCGGGAATAGCCATCCTGCTTGCTCACTACGTTGTCGCCAGCGCCCACGGAGCTGTAAGGACCTGCTTTCGATTTTCAGATGAGCGCGTTGATCTTTCATGTCCAATGAGTGCCATTGAGCGCCAAGTCATGACGCAATTTCGTCCAAATACTGGACATCGTTCTCCCTTGGACAAGGTTCCATCCGCGGCCAGAAAAAGTTTTCGCTTTTTGCGGCATGAACTTTTCCCACGCCGCACTCATTGACTGGAGACCAACCCTGCCGGACGCAAATGGATGGTCTCTCTTGATGTAACTGTCTTGCTCGTCGGTTGAGGGGTCGACCGGGTCACTGTTCTTTGGAAGGAACCCCTTGAAGTATCCGGTTGGGAAGATTACGGCGTTCGTTGCCGCGTTGATGATGGTCCTGGGAGGGCTTTCATTCGGGACGCTGGGCTTCGGGACACCGGCTCAGGCTTACGAGATCGCGACCGCCCCGGCGACCCTCAATGGTCCCGGTACTGTCGCCACACTTTCCATGCCTGGGTCTGGTCTGACCACCACCTATGGCCAGTCGGGTTATACCTACATGGTGGGCCGGTCAACGATCGGCAGCCGTGGATATGTGGCCTCTGATTTCTCACAAAACGTAGGAACAGGGGCCCCTGCTGTTGAATTCGCCACCCACGCAGTCAATAATTGCGCGGCAACCGGCCCCTGTAGCGGCTTGGGGACCGTCACGATCGCGTTCAGCCAGCCGGTGAGGAATCCCGTGCTCAACATCGCTGGCCTCGGCGGAGAGGTCGACTTGGATGAAACTGACAACGGGAGTGTTGACCGACAATCCCAGTTGAGCGCCGTCCTTAACCTCGCAACCCCAGGCCTGACGATGACCAAGCTGTCGGGTGGCAACCTTTCGGTGGCAAACAACGCCATCACTACTAGCAACAACAATGCCGGAACGGCGTGTAATACGAGTGTGCAGACCGGCACACCCGACCCTGTCGACGCACAGGCTACGGCAGGATGTGGATCGGTCCGCATCAACGGCATCGTGACCACGTTGACTTTCAACATCAGCAGCGTCTTCATTCCAGTCAGCAGCACGATGCCCGGTTACACCGACAACGACATCACACACATCGGAGACCACAACCAGGACAACTTCGTCATTGCGATGAGCGCTCTGCAGGATTTCGGTGATGCTCCGGCCAGTTATGACCAAGGCAGTGCTGCCCGGGCTGTTCTGTCGGACGTGACTCTTGGGCCGAACGTCACTGAGGACAACGCGACGGTTGCCAACGGCACCGCCTCGCCGAATGCGGGTCTGACGGCGGCCCAGGACCTGATGGACGACGGCGTGGTGCTGGCTCCGATGGTGCAGGGTGCTACGAGCTACTCGACAACGGTGGCGATCAGCGGGGCCAGTAAAGCAGGCATGACCTGTGGGTGGATTGATTTCAACAAGGACGGGATTTTCAATAACACTGCCGAGCGCGCCTGCGCTTCCTTCTTGGCGGGTGCCACGACCGCCACACTGACCTGGACGTCGATCGCTCCCGTGACTGCGGGGACGACGTATGCGCGGTTCCGGATCGGCTACGCCACCGCCCAGGTCCAGCTCCCGATCGGACCCTCCGATTCCGGCGAAGTGGAGGATTACATCTTCACGGTCGCTCCGGCCGCTGCTCCGGCGATCACGCTGGTGAAGACGGTGAACAAGACCACGCTGGTGGCCGGTGAAACGGCCACGTACACGTTCGTGGCGAAAAACACGGGCAACGTGACGCTGACCTCGGTGGTCATCGCCGAGACGCAGTTCTCCGGAACCGGCACGATGTCGGCCCTGTCCTATGCCTGGCCTGGCCTTCCCGGTGTGTTGTTGCCCGGGCAGTCCGTGACCGCGACTGCAACGTATGTGGTCACGGCGCCGGATGTCACGACGGCGTTGCTGACCAACACGGCGAAGGTCACTGGAAACCCGCCCTTGGGGTTGCCCGTCACGGCGGTCGATGACGCGCAGGTCACAGCACCGGCGGCGTGGAAGATCAAAAAGACCGCCACGGTCAACGGGGCGGTTCCCGCGAACGGGTCCGTCAGCCCGGGGCAGACCATCGTGTACACGGTCACGGCTACGAGTGTCAGCGGCACCATCACCGGGGTCGTGCTGAAGGACAACCTGGGGGAGGTCCTGGATGACGCGACGTTCGTGTCCGGTTCCGCGACCCTGGTGATCGGCACGGGAACACCCGTGGCGGTCGCCAACCCGGTGCCGCCCTCCACCCTGCTGAGCACCGCGGCGTTTACCCTGCCTGCCGGGCAGACAGCCACCCTGAAGTACAGCGTCGTGGTCAAGACCGGGGCGTGGAACAAGGAGCTTGTCAACATGGTGACGGGCACGGCGACCACCACTCCGCCCCAGACGTGTGCACCAGGCTCCAGCGGGCCGGGCCCTGACTGCACCACCACCCACCGCACCCCGGGCAAGGTCCTGATCGAGAAGATCGGCGAGTCCTCCGGCGGCACCTGGGTCCCGATGGCCGGCTCCACCTGGGCCGTGCACGTGGACAACAACGGCGCCCCCGGCGCCCTCCTGGCCAGCCCGGCCGTCACCGCCGTGGCCGGGCAAACCGGCCGGTTCCAACTCGAAGGAATCCAGCCCGGAACGTACTGGCTTGCAGAAACCAAGGCCCCGGCCGGGTTCAGCCTGCTCGCCGAACCGGTGAAGTTCACCCTCGCCACCACCGGTGCCGTGACCCTGGGCCAGGGTTCCCAAGGCCAGGGCGCCGGTAGTGGGGTCGTGACCAGCACGGACGCCGACGGAGACGGGATTTTCCTGCTCACGGTCCGGGACGTGCCGGCCCTGAAGCTGCCCGAGTCTGGCGGCATCGGCTGGTGGCCCTTCACCACCGCCGGATCAGCCCTGCTGCTGGCCGCCCTCGCCCTGACCCTGGCCGCCAACCGCCGCCGCCGGAACGAGCCCATCACCACCTAGAAGAGTTCCCCCCAATCCCCGCCGCGTGTTTGTGGGGTGGGGCGGTGCATGTCCATCTCCGAGCACTACCAGTTTGAAAAATCATCACGATGAAAGAGGAAACAAGTGAGTAATCACCACACCGGGCGGCTTTGGAAGACCGCCGCCGCTACGATCGCCGGGGCGGTGTTGGCGATGTCCTTCTCCGTGGCCCCGGCCTCGGCTGCGCCCCTGGTTGATGGGGACAAGACCGGTTCGATCACGGTCCACAAGTTCGAACGCCCCGCCACCCCGACGGGCCTGCCGAACAACGGCACGTCCGTGGACACCACCGGCCTGACACCGTTGGCCGGTATCGAGTTCACGATCCAGCAGGTCAACACCATCGACCTGTCCACCAACGCCGGCTGGGACGCCGCGCACAACCTCTCGGGCGTGTTCGCCCCGGCCAACCCCGCGGGCTCGATCACTGGCGCCGGGTACACCCTGGGCGCTGCCCAGGCGAAAACCACCGACGCTGCCGGGACCGCCGGTTTCACCGCACTGCCGGTGGGCCTGTACCTGGTGACGGAAACGAACTACCCCGCCGGTGTGACGCCGTCGGCACCGTTCCTGGTGTCCGTGCCGTTGACGGACCCGGATAACAAGGACAACTGGATCTACGACGTCCACGTCTACCCGAAGAACTCCGTTGCCGGGGCCGAGAAGACCGTCACGGACGCCCCTGACGTCAAGCTCGGGGACCAGATCGACTTCACCATCACCGGTGACATCCCGAACGAAGCCGTCATCGATGGCTACAAAATCGTGGACGTCCTGGACCCGAAACTGACCTACGTCGGCGCGTCCGCGACCCTCGTTGACGGCACGCCCATCACGGCAAGCACGGACTACACCGTGAGCTTCGACGCCGCGACCAACACCGTCTCAGTTGTTTTCACTACCGCCGGCCGTGCGAAACTGGCTGCACATACCGACACCCGTGTGCAGGTCATGGTGAACACCAAGGTCAACACCATCGGTGAGATCGAAAACGAAGCCGTCGTGTACCCGAACGCTGCCAGCTTCACCACCACCCCGGGCCAGCCCGGCGGCCCGATCGTCACGCCCCCGGTCGTGACCAAGTGGGGCGAAATGACGCTGCAGAAGGTCAACGAGAACGGTGCAGCCCTTGCCGGCGCTTCCTTCTCGGTTTACACCAACCAGGCTGACGCGCAGGCCGGGACGAACCCGGTTGACCTCAACGGCCAGACGGTCTTCACCGTCGCCGCTGACGGCACCCTGACGATCTCGGGCCTGCGGTACTCGGACTGGGCCAACGGCGCCGCCCTGGCACCCGGAACCCCGGACTACCGCACGTACTACCTGGTAGAGACCACCGCCCCGGCAGGCTATGAACTGCTCGCCGAGCCGGTCTCCTTCCTGATCAACAGCACCAGCACGACGGTCGGTATCGACCTTGAAGTGAAGAACATCCCCTCCAACAGCGGCTTCCAGCTGCCGCTGACCGGTGGCGTGGGAACCGGCATTCTTTACGCAGCCGGTGCCCTCCTCGTCGTCGGTGCGGCCCTGATGTTCGTCCGCAACCGCCGCACCAGCAACAACTAACACCAGCACCACCGCAACCGGTAGCACCACTAACCGGTAAGCAACACTGCGGGGGCCGCTACCCGCGGCCCCCACAGGAACCCCAAGTGGGGAAGAACGCCAACCACGCGCTCTTCCCCACTTGCATTCCACTTTCACTCTTCATAACCGACTCACCCAGCTACAGGATTTTGATGACACAGGCACCAACCCGCACCCGTCGTGGACTCGGGCATCTGACCGGACCGTGGAGCCGCCAACGGCTCCTGATCGTGTTGGTCGCGGTCATCGGCGTCGGAATCCTGCTTTATCCCACGGCCGCGGCCTGGTTCTCGGATCGGGTCCATGCCACCGAGATCAGCGGCTATGTGGATTCTGTCCAGACCATGAACCCCTCCGCGAAGAAGTCCCTCCTCGACCAGGCCCGGGAGTTCAATGAAGAACTGCCCTCGGGACCTCTGCGCGACCCTTACTCCTTGAATGAAGCAGGGGAACAAACCACCATCGGTGCCGGCTCCGAGGCGTATAAGGAGATGCTGGCTGTCGGTCCTGGAGGCATGATGGGCCGCATCAGCATTCCGTCCATCCACGCCGATTTGCCCATCTTCCACGGCACGGACGAGGACACCCTCTCGAAAGGCGCCGGCCACCTCTTCGGCTCCGCGCTGCCCGTGGGCGGCAAAGGCACTCATAGTGTTTTGAGCGCTCATTCAGGGTTCGTAAACGCCACCCTTTTCGACGACCTGGACAAAGTCCATGAAGGTGACGTCTTCAGCATCAACGTGCTCGATGAAACCCTTTATTACAAGGTCGACCAAATCCTCACGGTACTGCCCGACCAAACTGAGGCCCTGCGCAAGGTTGAGGGCAAGGATTACCTCACACTCATTACCTGCACGCCCAAAGGCATCAACAGCCACCGGCTACTTGTTCGCGGCGAACGAACCACCGCACCCACCAGCGCTGAGGGACCCCGCACCCTGCCGTCCACCACAACAGACCCCGGATTCCCTTGGTGGATCCTTGGCATCACCGGTTCGATAGTGCTGGCCATCATCGCCACCAAGCCGCGCAGGCGATCCTCTGACGAAGAGCAGGCGATACCCTCTGACGAAGAGCATTTGATCTTCTGACGAAGAGCACTCGACCCTCTGAAGAAAAGACAGGGCGCCGGAGGCGTTCAGCGCATAGTCTAGGCGCATGACGACTCGAGCCAATGAACTCACCGCCCTGGTTACTGGTGCCACGGCTGGGCTCGGTGCGGAATTCGCGCGCCAGCTCGCCGAAGCCGGACACCACCTCGTCCTGGTAGCCCGCGATGAAGAACGCCTCAAGGAAAAGGCCGAGGAGTTCGAACGCGACTTTAGTATCTCGGCGGAGGTTCTGTCCGCCGACCTGACGACCGACGTCGGGGTTTCCTTGGTGGCCGATCGCTTGCGGGACGCTGCTCGACCTGTGGATGTCCTGGTCAACAACGCCGGAATCGGACTGCTGAAGTCGTTCGAGCAGAACGAGTTGGAGGACGAAAGGCGGCATCTCCGCCTCCACGTGCAGACACCCATGGAGCTGTGCCACGCGGCGCTTGAAGTCATGCTGGCTCGTGGAAAAGGCCGGATCATCAACGTTGCGAGCGTCGCAGCCTTCGCCAACAGGGGAACCTACTCGGCGGCCAAAGCCTGGCAGGTGACGTTCAGCCGTTGGGCAAATATTGCGTATGGGAAGTCGGGCGTGCAGGTCACAGCGGTGTGCCCTGGCTTCACCCACACCGAATTCCATGACCGCATGGGCATGGATAAGTCCGTGGCGCCGGCATTCCTGTGGCTCACCGCCGAGCGCGTGGTGCGGGAAGGGCTGGAGGACAACGCCAAGGGCAAGGCTGTTTCCATCCCGACACGTCGATACAAAGTGGTGAGCTTCTTTGCGCGTGTCCTGCCGGCGAAGCTTACTTCCGGACCGCCGCGCCGGCCCCTGCAGCCCTAGTAACCGCAGCGCGCGGTGCCCTGACCAGCACCGCTACCGCGATTCCAATCACCGCTCCAACGAACGTTTCAACGGCCCTCTCCGTCACGAGCACGCCCGGATCCATGGGCGACGCCAGTTGGGCGATCAGCAGGACCACGGGCGTGAAGAACACCATGGCCCAGCCATAGTGCCGCGCCATGAACAGCTCAGTGGGAAACTGGCAGAGGACCACCACAACGGCCAGGACCACGGCAGCGTGGCCGGGGAAATACTGCAGCGGTGACAACGGAGTTGGGAAAAGTACGACGGCGACTACCGCCAACCCCAGGAACGTCCCCACGACGCGGTGGATGCCACGGTGGACGCGGCTCGGGAGGTCCGCCCCTGCCAACGGCACGGCAGCTGCGGCCATGGCCCAATGCGGATGGCCGCTCCCACTCAGAACCCCACACACCCCGGCAGCACCGACAGCGAGAGTGTAGCGGGCCGCATGAACAAGGGCAGATTGCCGTAGGGGTCCGCGGAAGACAGGGACACTGCGGGCAGCGCCCGGCTCCCACTTTCGGTGCCGAAGCCAGCCAGCGAATCCGACCAGAATCGAAAACGCTGCCGAAGCCGCACCGATCAGCACCGCCGTCAGGAACGGAACGCTCGTGGGAACCGACGCGCACGCCCCCAACGCGAGGATGCCGAAGAACGGCCCGATCGGTTTAAGCCGTACGGCGTCTGCATATAAGGAACCCGCACCCGCAAAGAGCGTCGCCACCAACACCAGCCACCAGGAGTGGATGTGGTTTACGGAAAGAAACGCGCCAATGGTGAGTCCGCCAACCAGAACCAGCGCGGCCTGGGCTTGGTGTTTGAGCCGCAGTTGGTGGGTTTCGTTGCGTCCGTACATTCCAGTGAGCGCGCCGAACACCGCATACATCATGAGGTCCGGACGGCCTACCAGAATCAGGACCAGCCCGGGTACGGCGACACTGAGGGCTACCCGAACCGCCGAGAGGCGGTCGTTGTTCGCCGGCCCCAATCTATGGAGCTCCCGGGCGTGCGCCATGAATGCGGGCACGGGAAACACCACCAATCATTCAGGGCTTGTGGGCGAGCTATCTGTATCGAAAATTATCAGGAGCAGCGGGTGGGCCGCCATAAGCCGGGTCACAACGCGTAGTAAGGCACTGGCAGTACCCCTTACGTCAGTACCTCCCATATGAGTCGAGAACGTTGTTGACTGGATCCACTCACTTAAAGCAACGGGAGGCATCATGCACACACGGACACTTGGGCAAGGGTTGAAGGTCTCGGCCATCGGTCTTGGCTGCATGGGGATGTCCCAAAGCTACGGCCCCAACCCGGGGGACCGGACGGCGATGATCAAGGTACTCCGTGAAGCGGTGGATCTTGGTATCAACTTCTTTGACACGGCCGAGGTCTACGGGCCGTTCGTCAATGAAGAACTCGTCGGCGAGGCGCTTGCTCCTATCAAGGACCAGGTAGTCATTGCCACGAAATTCGGCTGGCGCATCGAAGACGGCAAGTCCGTTGGCCTGGACAGTTCTCCTGAACGGATCAAGCGAGTGGCGGACGAGTCACTCCGCAGGCTTGGCGTGGAGACCCTGGACCTCTTTTATCAGCACCGTGTTGATCCAAACGTGCCAATCGAGGACGTCGCGGGAGCTGTGGGCGAGCTGGTCCAAGAGGGCAAAGTACGCCACTTCGGGCTGTCCGAGGCCTCCGCCACCACTATTCGTGCAGCCCATGCAGTCTTCCCCGTGACCGCTGTCCAGAGTGAGTATTCGTTGTGGACACGGGATCCGGAACCGGAGGTGCTCCCAACGCTCGCGGAACTCGGCATTGGCTTTGTCCCGTTCAGTCCACTCGGCAAGGGATTCCTCACGGGCACCGTGGATCCGTCCACCCAATTTTCGCCGGGTGACGTCCGCGGCACTATCCCTCGATTCACCACAGAAAACCGCGCGGCTAACCAGGCGCTCGTGGATCACGTGGCCGAACTTGCGGCCTCGAAAGGTGCCTCACCCGGACAGATCGCGCTGGCATGGCTTCTCGCGCAGCAGCCGTGGATTGTCCCGATCCCGGGCACACGACGTCGGGAACGGCTTGAAGAGAATGCGGCCGCAACCAACGTCGCGCTCTCCGCTGATGAAGTGGCCGATCTGGATGCCGTGGCGAGCAGGATCGGGGTACAGGGCAACCGCTACAACGATCAACACATGGGCCTCGTGGGAAGGTAGCAGCAACACCGGAGCGCTGCCCGGCAGAGTCTGGGAAGATCAAGGTATGCCCGTTGCTTTCGTCTGCCGAACCCGCTCCGCCATGTCACCGCAGGAGCTGTTCGACCTGTCCCGAAACATCGACGCCCACGTTGGCTCGATGACAAAAAGCAGGGAAAAAGCCATAGCTGGCGTCACCACAGGTCTGATCTCGGAAGGCGAGCACGTCACCTGGCAGGCGTGGCACCTCGGAGTCCGTTTCCGCATGACCAGCCGCATCACGCGTATGGAGGCACCGGCGTCGTTCACTGACGAGCAGGTGCGTGGCCCTTTCAAGTACCTCCGTCACACGCATGAGTTCCGGCAGGACGGCAGCGGGACGCTGATGGTGGACACCGTGGAGTTTGCTGCCCCCTTCGGGCCGCTGGGCCGCCTGCTGGAGAAGCTGGTCCTGGCCAGATACTTGCAGGATTTGATCGAAACCCGCAACGGGTTCCTCGTGGGTCAGGCACCTCCCGCACTGGATAAGCGGTGATCCGGCTAGCTCGACCTGACGATCTGCCGCGTTTGCAGGACATCGAACGGGCGGCGGGGGAAGCCTTCCGGGCCCTGGGCATGGATCAGATCGCGGACGACGAGCCCTTCTCCCTGGACGAGATGAACGTCTACGTGGCTGTCGGCCGTGCCTGGGTGTGGGTCGATGGGCTGGACTACCCCTTGGCGTACTTGTTGACGGACATTGTTGATGGCAACGCGCACGTGGAGCAAGTAAGCGTGCACCCAGATCAGGCGCACCAAGGACTCGGCCGGGAGCTGCTGCATGCTGCACGGGTGTGGGCAAGGGGGCATGGCATGCAGCGCCAGACGCTGAGCACGTTCCGCGACGTGCCGTGGAATGCGCCGTACTATCGCCGCCTCGGGTTCCAAACGCTCGACGCCGGAAGTTGGGGCCCGGAGCTGGCCAAGCTCATGGAGCACGAAGCTGAGTTGGGGCTGACGCGTTGGCCTCGGGTCGCCATGTGGCGTCCCGTGGTTCCGCCGAGGTAGCTACTCAGCCACCAGCTCAACTTCGTAGCTGTCAGTGTTGATCAAATACGCGGCGTAGTGGTCCGGACCGCCGGCGTGCGGATACTTCGACTCGAACATCTCGTACCAACCGGCGTCGGCACCGAGTGCGCGAATCCGGTCCACATTTTCCCGGGTGCCAGCATGGAAGGCCACATGGTTGAGCCCGGGATCGGTGCGCCGGTGGGCGGTTCCGGTGATGGCATCGGTACCTTCCACCACCACGTACGTGCCGTTGAGCTTCCAACTGCACCCGGTGGGCCAGTCCTGGAAGGGCTTGTACCCAAGCTCGCCCAGGAGCCAGCCCCACTCCTCCCGGGCTCGTTCAAGGTGCGGCACCCAGATCTCAAGGTGATGGATCGAACCCACAGTTGTGTCAGGCATGGGCCGAGTCTACGAGATCAGGGCGTGGCAGCGTCAGGGATTCGACGGCGGGTTGAGCCTGACGCGGACAGCGGCACCTGCGCAGAGGATCACGGCGAGTCCGCCAACCGCGGTGGTCCACGTCATCGATTCTCCCAAGAGCAGGCTTGCCCAAGCGATGGTCATGACCGGCTGGACCAGTTGGATCTGGCTGACTTGTGCCATAGGGCCGATCGCCAGACCGTGGTACCAGGCGAAGAATCCGAGGAACATGCTCACAACACCCAGGTAAGCGAAGGACAACCACTGGACCGGTGTAGCAGAGGGAGCTCCCGAACCCAGTGAAAGCAGCGTCAGCAGCA
Source organism: Micrococcaceae bacterium Sec5.1 (assembly GCA_039636795.1). Lineage (NCBI taxonomy): Bacteria > Bacillati > Actinomycetota > Actinomycetes > Micrococcales > Micrococcaceae > Micrococcaceae bacterium Sec5.1. Next base: position 278,778 of record CP143430.1, read on the forward strand.
GCATGACAGGGGAAGCAACCACCAGCGCCCACGAGATCGTCTGCCACGGACCGAGTTCCCGTGCCAGCAGACCTCCTTCCGCATAGCCTATGGCTGCGGCGATCACCGCGCCGAGGAGCAGCAGGTCAGCCCAGTGAAGCTGACCGAAACCGCCGGACTGAACCAACGCGAATACCAGTGCGGCAACAACTCCTATGGCAGTCAGGACCCAGAACAAGGGCCGGGGACGTTCGCGGCCCCGGATGACCGCTACCGTTGCAGTGGCCGCAGGCAGTAGCGCGATGACGACGGCTCCGTGGCTGGCAGTGGTGGACGCCAGCGCGAATGTTGTCATCAAGGGGAAGCCCGCAACGATGCCACCGGCCACCACAGTCAGTCGAACCCATTGGATGCCCTGCGGGAAGCGTTGGCGGGTCAGGCCCAAGGCCAGTGCTGCAAGAATGGCCGCAACCACGGCCCTGCCTGCGCCGATGAACAGGGGAGATAACCCTTCAACGGCCACTCGGGTGAAGGGAACCGTGAACGAGAATGCGACAACGCCAAGTAGGCCCCACCAGACGCCTGTCGACGTCCGGCTGGATACCACTGGCCGCGAAAGTGTAGTAGCGCTACTATTGTGACTCATGAATAACGATAGCAGTTCCCGGATTGTCTCGCGAGTAAAGGAATGGATCGCAGGGGCCGCTCCGGGAGCGAAACTGCCATCCACCCGTCAACTCGTGGCGGAGTACCAGGCAAGCCCCGTGACGGTGCAGAAGGCGTTGAGGACGCTGACCGCCCAAGGCTTGATAGAAAGCCGCCCCGGCGTTGGCACTTTCATCCGGGCTTACCGCACTGCCAGGCCGTCCGATTACGGCTGGCAGACAGCTGCACTCCGAGCCGCCCAAACGCCGCGCCTCCTGAATTCTGGCGCTATGCGCAGCGCGTCGAACGACGTCATCGCCTTCCACTCCGGCTATCCGGACCGGGAACTCCTGCCGGAGCGGCTCGTCCGGGCCGCACTTACCAGGGCTGCCCGCGGCGACGCTGCGCTGTCGCGGCCGCCGGCCCAGGGCCTTCCCGAACTGCAATCCTGGTTTGCGCACGAGCTGAGCACCTCGACGCCGGTTGGCGTCACGCCGCCCCAGCCAAGCGACGTCGTCGTACTTCCCGGGAGCCAGAGCGGACTTAGCTCCATTTTCCGCGGGTTGGTGGGGCATGGCCGACCTCTGCTGGTGGAGTCACCCAGCTACTGGGGTGCGCTGCTGGCCGCTGGCCAGGCCGGTGTTCACGTTATTCCGGTGCCGTCCGGTCCTGACGGGCCTGATCCTGAGGAGCTGGCGAGGGCTTTCGAGGAATCCGGGGCCCGGATGTTCTACGCGCAGCCCAACTTTGCCAACCCCACGGGTGCCCAATGGTCTCCCGAACGGTGCGAGGAGGTCCTCCGGATTGTCCGCCAGCACGGTGCTTTCCTTGTGGAGGACGACTGGGCCCACGATTTCGGTATCACCGCGCAGTCCGTCCCACTCGCCGCCAAGGACGATTCCGGCCACGTGGTCTACATCCGCTCGCTGACCAAGAGCGTCTCGCCGTCCATCCGCGTGGCAGCGATTATCGCCCGCGGTCCCGCACGGGAACGGATCATGGGTGCGCAGGCTGCGGAGTCGATGTACGTCAGCGGCCTGCTTCAGGCCGCAGCGCTCGACGTCGTCACTCAACCCGGCTGGCAAACGCACCTTCGCGGACTGGGCCATCAGCTGCAGTCGCGCCGCGACCTGTTGGTCACCAGCCTCCGCGAGCACGTTCCCCAGGCGCACCTCAGCCACCTGCCCAAAGGCGGCTTGAACCTGTGGCTGCGGTTGCCGGACGGGTTCGACGTCGATCAGCTCACCAAGGATTGCGAAGCGGCCGGAGTCCTCATCGCCGCTGGAACGGAGTGGTTCCCTGCGGAACCTGAGGGCCCGTACATCAGGCTCAACTACGCCGGCCCCAATCCGGGCGGATTTCCCGAGGGTGCGCGGATTATCGGAGAGGCGGTCAAGGGTTTGCTGCCGGGTTAGGGGAGTGACGTCGCGTAGGCGAGCACCGCCGTCGAGCCTTAACAGCCGTAGCCACCAATCTCAAGGAGAGCGCCTTGGCATCGGTGGCTACGGTGGGCGGCGGGTTGCCGCGAACTATCTGAATCGCTGTGCAGAAGTTGCAGGCACGTGATCCCTAGACCGGGGTCAGGTCCTTGTCACGCCGGCCGAACACTTCATCATCAATGGGCTGGCCGTCGAACGGCATTTCGTCCAGGTTGATGAGCGGGTTGGTGTCCTGGGTGGCAACGAGTTCGCGGGCCTCTGCGGCGGTGTCCACGCTGGGCATGGAGCCGGGCAGGGGACGCTGGGCGGATTCACGCAGGAAGTAGATGGCAATGGCACCCACGATGGACGTTCCCATCAGATAGTAGGCCGGCATCATGTCATCGCCGGTGCCTTCAATGAGGCCCTGCACGATGAACGGAGTGGTTCCTCCGAAGATAGCCACCGAGAAGTTGTAGGCGATGCCCATTCCGCCGTAGCGGCTGGACGTCGGGAACAGCGCCGGGAGGGCAGAGGCCAGGTTGGCAATGTAGAACGTCACCGGGAAGGCGATCAGGGCAAGGCCGGCCAGCGTGGACCAGATATCGCCGATCCCGATCAGCATGAAGGCAGGGACCGAGAAGACGATGGTGCTGCCCGCGCCGATCCACAGCACGGGACGGCGGCCGATACGGTCGGACAACTTACCTGTGAGCGGGATGCACAGGGCCATGATCACCAGGACCGGGATGGTCAGCAGGGTGCCATGAACGGGGTCGTAGCCCTTGGAATCCGTGAGGTATGTGGGCATGTAGGAGGTCAACGCATAGCCCACAGTGTTGGCTGCGGCGGCGAGGATCATGGCCAGCACGATCTGGCGCCAGTAGGCCTTGATGATGCCAACCGGGCCCTTGGCGACGTCAGCATCCTGTGCTGCGGCGTCCTTGGCGATGGCTTCCTGGGCGTCCAGGGTGGCCTGGAACTGCGGGGATTCCTCGATTTTGCTACGGAAGTACACAGCGATGAGGCCAAGCGGACCGGCGATCAGGAACGGAAGCCTCCAGCCCCATTCCTCCATCGCTGCCTGTCCGAGCGTGAGCTGCAGGACTGAAACCAGTGCGGCGCCGAGGGCGAAGCCGATGTAGCTGCCCATGTCCAGGAAGCTGGCGAAGAAGCCGCGGCGCTTGTCCGGGGCATATTCGCTGACGAAGGTTGTAGCACCGGCGTACTCACCACCGGTGGAGAAGCCCTGGACGAGCTTGAGGATCACCAGCAGGGCGGCGGCCCAGATGCCGATCTGCGCGTAGCCGGGCAAAAGTCCGACGGCGAACGTGCTTGCCGCCATCAGCATCAGTGTTGCTGCGAGCACCTTCTGGCGGCCCACCTTGTCGCCGAGCCAACCGAAGACGACGCCGCCAAGTGGGCGGGCGATAAAGGTTGCGGCGAAGGTGCCGAGAAGGAAGAGTGTCTGGACGGACTTGTCCGCTTCCGGGAGGAAGACGGGGCCCATGGTGGTGATGAGGTAGCCGAACACGCCGACGTCGTACCATTCCATGGTGTTGCCGACGATCGTGCCGCCTAGTGCTTTCTTCAGCATCGGCTGATCCACAACATTGACGTCGGATTCTTTCAACCGGCGTTTGGTGCGGAGCTTCGTTTTCTTGGCGTTCTTTACAGTGTTGGCAGCGGCCGTTGCAGCGGCCGAAACCAGGTTTCCATTGGCGTTCCTTGCGCCTGGCGGAGAGACGGTGTTGCTTTGGTCTATGGGCATTTGGGCTTCTCCTAGGGAGGTCATTTGCTTGCGACTTCTGGCTGCCCCGCTCCGGGCAGGTGTTCAATTTTACGCGGTTTGCCCCTCAAACCCCAGTTGAGATCCGATTTATAGGGTGTTTCACGGAGCAATTTGCCTAGTTGTCTTACATCTTTTTGCCCGGCCTTGCCCTGTAATGGCGCGGAATCGGCACGGTTTTCGCCCTGCCGAGCACGTTGTTACCAAATTGTTTAGCTCAGCCCATGAAAGGGCGCGTTTTGAGGGTCAAAAGCTGACGGATCCGCGCCTTTGCTTAACGTCCTGTTCGGGTGATACCCAGCACGATGGTTGCGTCCAGATCGTCGTCCGTCACCACCCGTGCACGCAGGCCCGACTGTTCCATGATCCTGGCGGTTTCGGGCGCTTGGTCTTCCGAGGTTTCAATCAAGAGGCAACCGCCCGGCGACAACCACTCAGCCGCGTGCTCTGCAACCCGGCGCTGGACATCCAAACCGTCAGTACCGCCGTCGAGCGCCACCATCGGTTCATGCAAGCGCGCCTCAGGCGGCATCATGCCGATGGAACCCGTAGGTACATACGGAGCATTGGCGAGCACCACGTCCACGAGTCCCCGAAGTTCAAGGGGGAGGGCGTCGTAAAGATCGCCTTCGAAAACGCGCCCGCCGCGGGGCTCTACGTTCTTGCGCGCGCAGCTCACCGCGGCTGGATCAATGTCGGCGGCGTACAGCTCGCAGCTTCCCAGAAGATCGCTCAGTGCCGCACCGATCGCCCCCGAGCCACAGCAAAGATCAACGACGACGCCACCCGGCGGTGCGATTTTCGCCGCCTGGCGCACCAGGAACTCCGTGCGACGCCGTGGAACGAAGACGCCGGGTTCAACAACCATGCGGCTCCCGCAGAAGTGCACCCACCCGAGGATGTGTTCCAAGGGCACTCCTTTGACGCGCTGATCCACCATGGAGTCCAAATGCTCTGGACTCGTGGCGGCATCAATGAGGAGTTGCGCTTCGTCCTCCGCGAAGACGCAGCCGGCATCGCGGAGGGTGGTGGCGACGGACATTCTCCTGGTCACGGGTGTCATGCTAGCCGAGGGGTTCACAAAAGCTGCGATTCTTGGTTAGGGTATGACGCATGGGAACACTGATTTTTGAGTAGACCGGCCTATGCCTTAGCGGCCCTCCGCCCTTAATGGCACAGCCGAGTTTCACCTGACAAAAATCCATGCCTGTTGAGGCCCTGCCTCCATGCCGTTCCCGTTGTCGACGCTATTTTTCTCGAACCGCAACGCCATGGTTTTGGTGCTTCTTCAGGACTCACACCACTGAGGAGTCCACTTTTATGACTGCCAATCCTTCCGAAAACAACACTCCGGAGCCCGCTGCCTCGGGAAATGACGACGCTGCGTCGGGTACTCCAAAGCCTGCCACCGGCGGCATCAAGTCCAAACTGACCGATGCCCAGAAAGCGATGCTCGCCAGCAAGTCCGGCGGTGGCGCTCCCGCTGGCTGGCAAAGCACGGGCAAGGGGCACAAACCTACATCCGCCAGCGGCAAGCAAGCCAAGACGGAGAAGAAGGTCCGTTGGTGATTCCTGGACGCAGGTAAGTCCTGCAGACAACCATCTTCGGCGCGCCTAGTATTGAAATTCCTTCGTTCCATAGGGAAAGGAAGAACCATGACTGCAAAGAATCAAGCCGAAAATATCGATCCCGAGGTCGCCAGCCACTTGGTGGAGGCCATGGACATGGCTCCCATGCCTGAACCGGCAACCATTGACGTGTCCCTGGGTTTGGACCAGGAACAGCACTGGCCCGACGGTAGCGGCAAACGCCGGCACCCGAAGGACCAGGACCAAGCCCGCGGACGTATGGGGCAAGGCGCAGCAGTGACGGCGATCCACCGGACCAGCCGCCCCCAGATGCCGCACTCCTCCTAACCGCTGACACCCGAGCCGACCCACGTAGGCAGCCCAACTGACTAGCACTTGTGGTTGTTATGAGCGCTGAGAACAACCACTAATGCCAGTCAGTTGGGCTGGCTTACGTCTGCCGGGGACTTGTCCGGACGCCACCCACGCCACACGGGGTGCCGTAGCCTGCCTGGGCCCGTCCATTCCCCGAAGGTCACTTCTGCTACCAGCTCCGGCTTGACCCACTGGGCACCGGCTGCGTCCTCGCGGGGGATGTCGGCGAAGGGGGAATCTGCTACCAGGCGTGGCTCCAGTTTCTCCATGACATCCCTCAGCTGCCACTCCTTGAACCCGGTGCCCACCCGGCCCACGTAGTGCAACTTCCCGCCCTGGGGAATGCCCAACAGTAACGAGCCGAAGCTCCCACTCCGGGCACCAGCGCCAGGACGCCAGCCGCCCACGACCACTTCCTGACTCTGCTCCAGCTTGAGTTTGATCCACGAGTGGCTCCGCCGGCCGATCACGTAACGGCTATCTGCTTTCTTCGCCATCACTCCTTCCAAGCCGAGCTCACGCGCGCTTGTCATGAGGTCGTCGACGTCGTGGTCCAAGACAGCTGAAAGGTGAAGCGGGCAGCCAGCGCGCAAGCGCCCGGCAAACGCCTCAAGCCTCTCGTGGCGCTCACGGAAAGGCAGCCCGCTCAGGTCCGTGCCGCCGTCGTACAGAAGGTCGAAGAGCATCAGCTGCACCGGGACGGAAGCCCGTGCCCGCTGGATGTCTGCGGACTTCACTAGGTTCATCCGTAGCTGCAGCCGGCCGAAGTCCGGCCGTGAGCCCTTGCCAAGCGCCACGATTTCACCGTCAGCCACGAAATCGCCGTCGGGCCAGCACGAGCGGTCTGTCAGTTCGGGGTAGGTGGCGGTGAGATCGTTGCCGTTGCGGCTCATCAGACGAATTCTGCCATCGGTGGCGGTTCCGGTGCCGGTGATGATGGCCCGGATTCCGTCCCACTTCAGTTCGAACAGCCAGTCGTCGCCATGAAGGTCGGCGACGGTGCCGGACGTGGCAAGCATGGGAGTGTAATTCGGCATTGGCTGGGGAGCAGGGGTTTGAACGGGTGCCGGCTTAGGTGCCCCGGCACTGGCAGGCCGCCTGCCACCTGGCTGCTCCTTCATTAAGTGGATCAGCCACCGGTCACCCGTGTTGATGAGCGCCAAGCGCTTGGTCCCGTGCAGTCCACCTCCGGGCTGGCCCGTTAGCGTTGCGATCACTTCCTTGCCGTCCCGCCATTTCTCGCACGTGTACTCGCCACGGTCCCAAATGGTCATGGTCCCAGCGCCGTACTCACCTTTGGGAATGACGCCGGCGAAGTCCGCGTACTCCATCGGATGGTCTTCCGTGTGTACGGCGAGGTTGTTCCGGTCGGGCGTCTCCGGGACACCACGCGGCAAAGCCCAGGACGCAAGGACGCCGTTGTGCTCCAAACGCAGATCCAGGTGGTAGCGCCGGGCATGGTGCTCCTGGATGACGAAGATGCCGCCGGGCGGCGCGGGGTCGCCCGGTTTGGGCTGGTCGGATGAGGAGCCTCCGGGCGTCGCCGAGGCAAAAGCAGCCGACGACGCCGGGAACGGCTCCGGGGTCTTCTCCGGATCGCGCATCCCCACATATTTGGCGAGACGGTTCTCTACAGTCACCACGCGCTCGCGGGAACCTGAACCGCTGCCGGTTCCGGCGCCGTCGTCGTCATCCGAATACTCTCCATGCGGCGGAAGGTGCCGTGAGGAGATGGGGGCGAAATGGTCCTTGCCGGTTTTGACCCGCTTCATCACCGCTGTGTAATCAAGATGGTCCAGGGTGCTTGAAGAGAGCTCCCGCCACGTGCGCGGCGCTGCGACGGTAGGGTGGGCTTTCCCCCGGAGCGAGTAGGGCACGATCGTGGTCTTGTTGCCGCTGTTCTGGCTCCAGTCCACCAACACTTTGCCGTGGCGGAGGGACTTCTTCATGTCGCTGACCACCAGCTCGGGGTGGTCGGACTCAAGGGCACGCGCCAGCTCATGGGCGAAGGCCGATACCTGCTCGGACTTCAGCGTTCCCTCCAACCCGGTGTAGAGGTGTATGCCTTTGCTGCCGCTGGTCACCGGCACGGGTTCCATGCCCATGTCTTGCAAGATGGAGCGGGCAAGTTTGGCCACCTCAACGCACTCAGGCAGGCCTGCGCCGGGACCAGGGTCGAGGTCCAGGACGAAGCGGTCAGGCCGGAGCGGATTCCCTTCAGCGTCCACCTGCCATTGGGGTACGTGAATCTCAAGAGACGCGATCTGTGCCATCCACGTGAGTGTGGCGAGGTTGTTGACCATGGGGTAGACGTTGGTGTGGTCCGAGTGCTGGATGGCGGTGCGGGGGATCCACTTGGGTGCGGAGTCTTCAAGGTTCTTTTGGAAGAACACCTGTCCCGGGTTCTCGGCGGTGCCCACACCGTTGACCCAGCGCTTGCGGGTGACGGGCCTGTTGGCGGCGGCAGGAATGAGGAAAGGCGCGACGGCGGCGTAGTACTCCAGGACCTCGGCTTTGGTGGTTCCGGTCTCGGGGTAGATGATCTTGCCCAGGTTGGTGAGGGTCAGCTCGTGGCCTTCCACGTTCACCCGCTCCTGTTGCTTGCCTGCCACCTCTTCTCCTCTGCTGTCTTGTGCTGTTGACTGGGTGCATGAGGGCCATATGGAAGGGATCTATCGCGTTCGGTCTGGTCAACGTACCAGTGAAGCTTTACAGCGCCACGGAGGACCACGATATTGGCCTTCACCAAGTCCACAATAAGGACGGCGGACGCATCCGGTACCAGCGGAAATGTGAAATTTGCGGCGAAGTTGTTGCTTACGAAGATATCGACAAGGCCTACGAAGAGGAAGGCCGCACCGTGGTGCTCACAGCGGCCGAATTGAAGTCCCTGCCGGAAGAGAACAGCCGCGAAATTGAGGTGGTGGAATTTATCCCCGCCGAGCAGCTGGACCCGATCATGTACGAGCGCAGCTATTTCCTGGAGCCGGATTCCAAATCCCCCAAAGCCTATATGTTGCTGCGGCAGACACTTGAGGACACAGACCGGATTGCAATTGTCCAGTACGCGCTGCGGCAGAAGACGCGTCTTGGTGCCCTGCGCGTACGCGGGGACGTACTCCTTCTGCAGGCCCTTCTCTGGGGCGACGAAGTCCGCGAGGCCAAGTTCCCCTCGCTTGAGACGGACATCAAGATCTCCGATAAGGAGCTCGAAATGTCCTCCGCGCTGGTGGATTCCATGGCCCACGATTTCGACCCCGACGAATACACCGACGACTATCAGGTGCAGCTTCGTACGTTGATCGAGGCCAAGCTGGAAAAGGGCGAGGCGCTCGATACGGAAGCCACGTTCGGTGTCACGGAAGGCGAAGGGGAGGGCGGCGACGTCATCGATCTCATGGAGGCGCTGAAGCGGAGCCTGGACAAGAAGCGGGGCAAGGAAAAAGCGGCCGACGACGACGCTGCCGCCAGCAAAGCTACCAGCAAGCCAAAGGCGCGGGCCAAGAAAAAGGCCTGACCCGGCGTCGGACGCCCTGATGGGCGCCCGACTGCACTTGCACGAGCTAGCCCTTGACTGACCCGGCCGTTAGTCCTTGGACAATGAACTTGCTTGCAAAGGCAAAGATTGCCAGCGTTGGAACGACCGTCAGGACCGCTGCGGCGGACATCGACCCCCAGTCAATGTTGAAGCTCGAGATAAACCCGGCCAACGCCGTCGGGATGGTCTTGTTGCTGTCGCTGTTCATCAAGGTCACTGACAAGAAGAGTTCATTCCAGCAGTTAACGAAGTTGAAGACGAAGCTTGCCGCGACGCCGGGCAGCATGACAGGAACCAGGACTCTGAACAAGGCTCCCAACCGCGAACAACCGTCGATCATCGCAGCTTCTTCCAAGGCGTCAGGAACATTCTCGAAGAAACCGCGGAGCATGATGGTGCAAAACGGAATGCAGATCGCAATGTAAATGAGGATCAGCCCGGTCTTGGAATCCACAAGCCCCATATTGGTCATCATCAGATACAGCGGCCCCAAGGCAATGAAGCCTGGAATCATCTGCGTGATCAGGAAGGCCCCCAGCACCGCGCCGCGACCTGAGAACTGGAACCGGGCCAGGACATACGCCGAGAGCAAGGAGATCAGCGTTGCCACCGATGAAGCCACCAGTGCCACAACCAAGCTGTTGAGCATGTATTGGCCGAAATCCGACTTGGTGAAAAGTCCCATGTAGTTTTCGAAGGACAGTTGCCGGGGCCAGTAGTCCAACGGCAGCGAGTAAATGGCGCCCGGTTCCTTCAACGACGTCAGGATGATCCAGTACAGCGGGAAAACCGTGGCCACGAGGCATGCTCCGAGGAAAACGAACTTTCCCACGCGCCCTATGAAGCTCTGCTGATTGATCATCGTGCTTCCTTTCGAGGACGGACCGCCATGAGGTAGAAGGCTGCGAAGAGGGCGAGCGTGAGGACGACTATCAGCCCCAGGGCTGACGCCTTGCCGTAGTCACCCTCCTGGGTAATTTTGATCATGTAGGTGGTGATGATGTGCGTCTGGTCAGCCGGGCCGCCGCCTGTCATGGCGAAGATGATGTCCGGGAAATTGAAGATCCAGATCACCCTCAGCAGGATGGTCAAAGCCAACGTGGTGGCGATGCTTGGCAACGTGATGTTGAAGAACGTGCTTACCTTCCCGGCTCCATCCAGTGCTGCAGCCTCGTACATTTCGTCGGAGACGGACTGCAGTGCGGCGAGGATCATGATGGCGAAAAACGTGACGCCGTACCAGATGTTGGCAATGATGATCGCGGTCATCGCGAATCCGGGATCCGAGAGCCACGGGATGGGCGAGCTGATGATCCCGGCTTTCATCAGCAAGTCATTGACGACGCCAAACTCCGCGTTGAACATCCACCGGAAGAGCATGCCGATCAGGAATCCGGACACTGCCCACGGAAAGAAGATCATGGCCTGGTAAGCCCCGCGCATCCTGAACTTTCGTTTCAGGAACAGCGCCACTGCAAAGCCTATGATCACCTGAGGCACCAAGGACCCAACCACCCACACCACCGTGTTCCGGACAATGCCCCAGAATTCCGGCGTTTCGAGCAGGCTTAGGAAGTTGCCGAACCCCACCCACGAGGTGTCGGAGAGATCATTCAGATTCCAGTTGCGGAACGCCATCTGGCTGCCGGCGATCATCGGGTAGTAGATGAAGATTCCGACGAATACCGCCGCCGGGGCCAGGAAGATCAGCAGCGTGAAGGCTGTCCTGGGATTGAAGCGCTTCTTGGACCGATTGCCGGTGCCGGCCACGGACCCGGCGTTGGCCTGCTTCGAGGGGAGCTTGGTGTCGAGGCTCACCGGAACCTAGCCTGCCCACTTTTGAGACCAGTAAGTGTCCCAGCTGGACAACAACTCACTGGTGGACATCTTCCCCGTCAGGACGCGCTGGAGTTCGCCGTCGGACTTCTTGATCCACTCGCTCCACCACGAGACACTGCGCGGCTGGACAGCGGAAACGTAGGTCCCGGGATTTTCCGTCATCTTGACGTAGGCGGCCCAAGGACCGGTGCTGTAGAAACTATCCTTGGCTGCGGACTTCAAGGTTGGCACCAGGCTGTTGTCCTTGCTGAAGGTAGTGGCAGCGTCGCCTTGGGCGAGGTATTTAATGAGTTTCACGGCCTCGGGCTTGGCTGTGGATGCGGCGGCAATTCCCCAGCCGGCAGATGCCACTGGTTGAATCGCTTTCCCGCTTGGTCCTACCAAAAGGGGCGCTACGTTCCACTGGTCCTCCTTGATGGACTTGGACTCCCGCACTGTGGCGATGACCTCCGGGTCCTGGAGCAGGAACGAGGTGGAGCCGTTGCTGAAGCCCTGGACCATTTCCGGGTAACCCCAAGCCACTGAGGACGGGGGTGAACCCTTCTTGAAGAGATCAATGTAGAGATCCATTGCCTCCTGCGCTTTGGGCGAGGAGAAAATTGTCTTGCCGCCGGTCAGCTTGAAGGCGTTTTCCTTGTCGATCTCGTCAGCGACGTAGGCCTCGATGATGGCGACGGCGTTGGAGTTGGCGTTGGTGCCCCCGCGGAACGCGTAGCCGAACTTGTTCTCTGCCGGCTTGTTGATGGCCGACGCCTGCTCCAGCATCTCGGACCAGCTGGCAGGTGGACCGGAGAATCCTGCTTCCTTGACGACGTCGGAGCGGTAGAACAGCGAAAGACCGTAGAAGCCGTATGGAATGTAGTATGTCTTACCGTTCTGCTTCGAGTACGTGACGGCGTTGTCCGTCAGGTTGTCCCAGCCCTCCCATCCTTTGAGGTCGGCCGACATGTCATACAGCCACTCGTTGGCACCGAAAGATCCCACGGTGATGTCACGAGCCTCGACGACGTCGATTCCCTTGCCGGACTGAAGCATCTGCTGGATCTTCTGGTCCGCCTGATCAGTTGGCGGAGAGATGAGGTCAACCTTGATGTTCGGGTTCGCTTGCTCGAAGCCGGATATGAGCTTCTTCAAGGTGTCTGTACGTGTCGGATTGGTGAGGCTCTCCACCATCTTCAGCGTGACTTTTCCGTCTTTGGCGGGCTCGGCGCCGCCACATCCGGCAAGTGCAAGAACGGCCGCGAGACCGGCTGCGGCAGACATGATGAATCTGGATTTCATGTGGATCCTCCAATGACTTGGTGAGCGTGGGTAATCGCCGCCCCGGCGGGGTGGCATTGTCGGTGGTGGCTAAATTGGCGCTAGCGGGAGCCAGCGAGCCGGACGAGCTCCGGAACCGCTCTTTCCGCAAAGGTTTCGTAGTCCTTCGGCGAGTTGTACAGGTGTGCCGAGAGCCGCAGGAAGCCCGCGCCGTTGAAGGTGGTGATGGCCGTTTCGATATCCAGCCGATCCGAGATGTGGGCACGGACGGCGTGCGAATCCTCGTGCGTGGTTGCGAGTCCCTTTGGCAGCCGGACCAGACGCAGTGGGCCCACCGGCATACCGACCTTGATCGCTGGATCCTCGCCTGTGGCGTCGGCGAAGGCGCCAGCGATCAGGGTCTGGCCGTAATCGCACAGCTCAGCGGCGTACCTGCGAAACGTTGCCCAACCGTAGCGTTCCTCGATGGTGTCGAATGCGGTGCGGGCTGCCATCCATGCGGTTACGTCTTGTGTTCCGACGTGGTCGAAATTCTCCGGAAAGCCGTAGGGGAAGCCCCACGAATCGATCAGTGGTTCCAGCGTGGCCGCAGCTGGTCCGCGTGCCACCAGCGCCGCTGTTCCCCGGGGCGCGCAAGCGAACTTGTGGAGATTTCCTACCCAGAACCCCTCGAAGTCCGGCACGGGAAACTCCAGGACACCCGGGGCGTGGGCTGCGTCCACCAGAACCGGCACGCCCAGGCGGGAGGCTCCCAGGGCGATCGCCTCGACGGGGAAAGACCGGGCCGTGGCAGACGTTATCTGGTCCACCACAATGAGTGCTGTCTTGCTGGTGACTTCGCCCATGACAAGGGCGCAGGCGGTCTCGGCATCCGCGTCAAGGGGGATATCGGCGATCCTCACGAGGCCACCGTTCCTGCGGGCAACGCGCTCTGCGCCCTGCAACACCGCCCCATATGCATGGTTGGTCGTCACGATTTCGGCGCCGGGCTCGAAGCTCAGCGAGTTGTATACGGTGCTGATGCCCGCGCTGGCGTTATGCACAAGTGCCACGTCTCGGGAGCTGACGCGGAGGAAGTCCGCGATCTCGGACCTCGCTGTGGCCACCAGTTGGAACTGACCCATGAACCACGGGCAGGGATTCTGGTCCATGGCCGCTTTGAGACTGAGCTGCTTGGCCTGGGCTATCCGTGGTACGGAGCCGTATGAGCCGTGGTTCAGGTGGACTTTGGATGGTGTGAGGCTCCAGTCGACCATTGAGGGTTCGCCCTCGGGGGTCAATATGGGATGCGGGGCCGTGAGCGCTGCTGGGAACACGGTGTCCTTCGTGGTCGGGGAAGAGTGAACGCTCTGTAAGTTACATCACAGATCCGACCAAGGCAACGGACAATCGCAAATAGTCATAAGATGACTTTGGGAACACCCCTGCAAATGACCCTGTTTGGGCGCCATTCTCCGCAGATAGGTATGATGTCTTGTCGTTTGAGGTATGACAATGGGATCTATCGACTCCGGCGACACGAGCGTGCGGTAGCGTGTTACGAGTATCTGAAGGAGGCACGTATTGGGTGCTGTCGAAACGGCCATGCAGGGCCTAAGAAACAAGATTGCCTCTGGCGAACTCGCGGCTGGGCAGAAATGCCCGCCAGAAGCTGAGTTGGCCGCCCAGCTCGGTGTTTCGCGGAGCTCCCTTCGGGAGGCTGTGCGGGCGATGTCTGCCCTGGGGGTGATGGAGTCCCGGCATGGCTCGGGAACTTATGTTTCTTCCTTGGAACCGACGGTTATCCTCCAGAATTTTGCCCTTCTGGTGGATCTGCTTCCGCTGGACGGCCTGCTCGAACTCTTCGAGATCCGCAGGTTGATGGAGTCACACGCTGCAGCTGCCGCCGCCGCGAATGCCACTCCGGAGGTCCTGGCCAAGCTGACGGCGCTCGTGGAAACCATGGAGGCTACGGACAGCCCTACCGAGTATTCCGAACTCGATTCACGCTTTCATGAAGAAATCTGCCGCGCGAGCGGCAATTCGACTCTCGCGGCACTCGTCAGCCTGTTCCGTTCCCGCGGTGGACACTTCCATATCTTCGACGGCAAAGAGGGGGCCCAAGTCCGGGAAGGCAGCACGGCGGGGCACAGCGCAATCGTGGACGCGATAGCCCGTAGGGATCCTACGTTGGCCGCCACCGCGACCGCTGCGCATATTGCACAGACTGAGTCCTGGCTGAAGAAGTTGCGGCCTGCCCCGAGGCTGGAGGATTAGGCTCGCGTGCCTTAGTGGTTCCGCAGCATTGATATGATCTCGGACTTCTTCTTGCCGGAGTAGCCCTTGATTCCGAGTTCCTTGGCGCGGGACTTCAGTTTGTCCACAGTCCAATCGTCGTAGTCGCCGGACTTGCCTCCCTTGCGGCCTACTTCCTTGCGTCCCTGTTTGGCAGCGGCATTCGAAACACGGGCCGCTTTTTCCTTGGAGGCGCCTTCGTCGCGGAGTTCTTCATATAGCTTCGGGTCCTTCAGACTCGAATTCTTCTTTCCAGGCATGATTCGTTTTCCTTTCGGCTATTGATTCGGCGGCTGTCTCATAATGTGGCTCACGGTGCATTTCCGCTCTTGCCGTTCCCGTTTTGCAGGGCCCTTCGGTGCAGCCAGATAGGCATGCCCACAACGAGTAGCAGCAGGACCAGGATGATGAAGCTACCGGCAATCAGAGCTGCTGTTCGCCCGGCCGTGACATCGAAGACCAGGGTGGCCGAACCTACAATCAGGATGGCCACGCCCGCCAATGCCCATTTGGTGATCGCGTCGGCGCTGGAGACGAGAGTGGCTTTGAGTCCCCGGCGGAAAAGGCGGCGATGCACGCTGACCGGAAGCAGGATCAAGGCAGTTGTCAGGGCGGCTGCCATGACATTGAAGAGGTAGAGACCGCGTTGCCAGTCGTCCAGGTGCTCAAAACGCGCCTGGAAAGGCAGGGTCAGCAGGAAGCCGCCCAGGATCTGGACTCCGGTCTGGAGCACCCGCAATTCCTGGATCAGCTCCATCCAGTTGCGGTCCATCCGTTCTTCAACGGTTTCGTTCCTGCCGGTCCTGGGAACCTGCTCCGGCTCTACCATTCGTACACCTCCACATAGCTATTGGTGGACGCTGACACTACACCGGACTACGGTCGAACTGTCAGCATTCCTCGAACAATTTTCGAAGGCCTCAAAGGATTTCCAAGGAGGAAGAAATGAGTCAGGACGAACACCGCGTTGACCCGGAGGACGCTGCCGGCGGCTATGGCACGCCAACGCCTGAGCAGGAATTGCCAGGACAGGGATCGGAGCGTGAAACACCGGAAAGGCCATCGCCCGGAACTCCTCCCGGGCCGGGGGAGCCACCTGAGGGCAGCCCCACTCCGGAAGACCCGGATACTTCACCCGTTCCGGAATCACCGGACGAATTCCCCACTCCGCGGGATCCCGACGCGGCGCCCCCTCCCAGTGCGGGCGACTAAGTACGGACGACTAAAGCTCCTGTTCCCGAGCACCTGTCCGGGTGCCGGATGCGCGGGAGGACTGCCCCTGCCTGCGGTTCCACTGCAGTGGGACAGTCCTCACGTTCCGCGGTATTCATCGGCGGTCCGACCATCGTGCTCGGCCGGTTCGGGTCATTGTCGCGGTGCGCGCTCTATACCGTGTGTCCCCTGCGGCCCGACATGAAGCTGAGCAGCCAGCCGATAGCTGCGATGACGAGGAGGACGACGCCTACCCACAGCAGCCAGTTCAGGGCCGACGAGAAGCCGCCCACCAGGAGAAGGACAATTGCAACTACACCAGCAATGATCAGAAGCGTGTTCATGGTCAGCACATTCCTTTCTGGGGGAATCCGCAAAGAATCTATTGGATTCCTGACTATGCATTCCTATTTACTTCTACGGGTACTTGGGAGCGTTCCACCGCCTCCGAGTGCCCTTTATCGCTACCACTTCCGGTCCTCACCGAGGGGTGAAGTTCGCCAGATGTGAACAGCAACACTCTTCATTGTACTACTAAGCAACCTTATGAAAGAGTTATTGAAGTCGCCACTTGATGATTGACCCACATCGGAGGAATTCGACACCAGGGTTTTTCGCTTGCACCGACCGTCCAAGGAGAGGAAAACATGAAAGCGTCACAGCAGCTTGCAGACAACCTTCAAATCGTCCTGACAGACCTGATCGAGCTACAGCTCCAGGGCAAGCAGGCGCACTGGAACATCGTCGGCCCGAACTTCAGGGACCTCCACCTCCAGCTGGACGAACTCGTTGCCGCCACCCGTAAATTCGCCGACGACACGGCGGAGCGGATGAGGGCCCTTCACGCCCTGCCCGACGGTCGGAGCGGGACCATCTCGGCGGGTACCCGCCTTGAAGAATTCCCTGGCGGGCTGGTCAACACCAAGAATGCAGTCAAGCTGGTCACCGAACGTGTGGAGCGGACCGTCCAGACCATGCGGGACGTCCATGACGAGGTGGATGAAGAAGATCCCACTACAGCGGATCTTTTGCACGAATTCATCGCTCGCCTGGAGCAGCTCGTGTGGATGATCAACGCCGAAATCATGAGCGCCGGAGCCGCGGTCACGGATCCTGACGAAGCCTAACCGGGCCAGAGAAGACGCGATCCTCGGATTGAGAATGCCAAGGCTTCGGCGAAGTGACCTTTCCAAGCCCGGTATTGAACGCCGCAGGGCCGGTAAAGGGTTCAGTTACAGGTATCCCGACGGGAGCCTGGTAAGCCAAGAGGATCGCCAGCGCATTAATGCGCTGGCGATCCCGCCTGCGTGGACCGAGGTGTGGATCAGTCCCGACAGCAATGGGCACATCCAGGCCACGGGAGTGGACGCGGCGGGTCGAAGCCAATACATCTATCACCCTCGATGGCGCGAACGTAAAGACACCGAGAAGTTCCAGCGGGCCGCGGAATTGGGCTCGGTGCTCCCTGCCGTGCGCAGGACTGTCACGCTGCACTTGAAGGACACATCGTCTCCCAGGCAGCAGACCTTGGCCGCGGCCGTGCGTCTCATGGATCTAGGCGCTCTCCGCGTGGGCTCTGAAAGCTACATGCGTCAGAACGGCTCCTATGGACTCACAACCCTCAGGTGCCGGCACGCCCGAATCAAAGAGAACGCCGTCGGCCTGAAGTTCCCTGGCAAGAGCGGACAATGGTGGGACATATCCATTGAGGATCCCGCGCTGGCAGCTTTCCTTGAGCCGCTGGCGCGTCGGCCTGGCAAGGAACGGTTGCTGGCCTACCGATCCGACGGTTCGTGGGTTTCCGTGGATGCTTCCATGATCAACGAATACCTGCGTGGAATTGCCGGAGCAGCCTACACGTCCAAGGATTTCCGTACTTGGAAGGGGACCGCCGCAGCGGCCCTGTCCTTGTTGAAGTCCGAAGGCGCTGTCACGCGACCCCAGGCTTTGGTGAAGGCCATGAAGGATGCTGCCCAACTGCTGGGCAACACCCCCACCGTGGCGCGCACTTCCTATGTGGACCCCAGGATCGTGGAGGCCTATCTGTCAGGAGAATTGCAGGACGTGAATCCGACCGAAGCCTCAATTGCCGCTTTCCTCATCGGGAAGCAGAGCTAGCGAGGCTGAACGCCCAAACTCGGGCGCCCTACTCGGCGTCGTGGTCCGTTTCGAGGATCTTCACCAGTGTGTCCAGGGCTGCTTCTGCGCCTTCGCCTTCGGCGCGCAGTACTACAACGTCGCCGTGGGCGGCACCCAGGCTCATGAGGGACAGGATGCTCGCTGCATCCATGGCGTCATCGGCCGGCTCCCCTTCACGGGCGATCGTGACCTCGAGGTCAAGGTCGCCTGCGGCTTCAGCGAAGATGGCTGCCGGGCGGGCGTGGAGGCCGACGCGGCTTGCGATGGTGGCGGTACGTTCAGGCATTGGTGCTCCTTTGTTGTGGGTGGTTTGTGGGAAGTCTAGAGGCCGAGCTCGTTCAGGATGGGAAGCTGCGCCCGGACCGCGCTGCGTGCCGCGGCTGCATTGGGCGCCGCCAGAGCGGTTGCTGCGAGCTGTTGCGCCTGGGCAACAGTCACCGTGGCAAGTACGGCCGCGACGGCGGCAAGCGCCCGGGCACTCATTGACAGCGTCGCAACGCCAAGTCCAACGAGTACGACGGCGAGGGCCGGGTCCGCTGCTGCCTCACCGCACACCCCAACAGGCTTAGCCGTGCCGCTTTCGCCGCTGACCTGCGCGGCGCCGTCGGCCGTTAGCTTGACCAGCTGCAGTACTGCAGGCTGCCAAGGATCGTTCAGCGTGGCGAGCGGCCCGAGCTGACGGTCCGCAGCCATGGCGTACTGGGTGAGGTCATTGGTGCCCAGCGACGCGAAGCTGACTTCGCGCAAAACTGTGGCGGCGGTCAGTGCTGCCGACGGGACTTCGACCATGACACCCGGGGTCTTGAGCCCGGCGGCGGCGCAAAGGGTGGCGAACCGCGCGGCCTCGTCAGCCGTCGAGATCATGGGTGCCATGACCCAGACCTCGGCGTTGTTGGCTGCTTCGGCGGCGGCGATGGCCTCGAGCTGCCGTTCGAGGACGCCGGGGGACGTGAGGTCCGTGCGGTAGCCGCGGACACCCAGCGCAGGGTTCGGTTCGTCGGCGTTGGTGAGGAACGGCAGCGGCTTGTCCGCGCCCGCGTCCAGGGTCCGGACCACAACTTTCTTACCCGGGAAGGCTGCGAAGACCGCTCCGTAAGCGGCGATCTGTTCCTCCACAGTGGGTTCATCGTCGCGGTCCAGGAAGCAGAATTCGGTGCGCAGAAGTCCAACACCCTCGGCACCGGCGTCGGCTGCTTTGACCGCGTCCGCGCCCGTGCCAACGTTTGCCAACAACGGCACCCGGAAACCGTCCGCCATGGTGTTGTGGCCGCTGAAGGCGGCCAGTGTGGAAGCCTGGGTGGCCCACGCCTTAGCAGCCAACCGCAGGTCTTCCCCGGGCTCAGCAGTGATGGTGCCCGCGGCGCCGTCCACATAGACCTCGGTGCCGTCCGCGATCTCGTCCACGCCGAGGGCGGCGACGACGGCGGGCAAGCCGAGAGCACGGGCGAGGATGGCTGTGTGCGACTGCGGTCCGCCGCTGGAGGTAATCAGCGCGACTACCTTGGATGGGTCCAGCGTGGCAGTGTCAGCAGGCGCCAGGTCCTCGGCCGCAAGGATGAAGGGGACATCGGAAGCCGGGATTCCCGGTGCCGGCAGGCCCCGAAGCTCAGACACGATGCGTGCCCGGACATCGAGGACGTCCGCCACGCGCTCGGCCATGTACCCGCCCAAGCCCTTGAGGGTCTCAGCCACCGTTCCGCCAGCTTCCCAGATTGCGCGTTCAGCAGTCCGTGCACCACCTGGAGCTTCGGGAGACAACAGCTTGATGGCCGATTTCACCAGCATGGGGTCGGCGGCCATCAAGGCTGTTGCTTCCAGGACTTCCTTGCCTTCTCCGTTGGCAGTAGCCGCACGGGCCCTCAGTTCCGCCTGAACCGCTTTGGCAGCGTCCTTGATGCGCTGCCCCTGCGATTCGACCGTGACGTCGGCAGGAATATTGACGTTCACGTGCGGTTCCTGGACCGGCTTGGGCATTTGCTTTACCGGTGCCAGGACGCGCCCGGGAGCTACGCCTACGCCTGAGAAGGTCTGCATGTATCTGGTCCTCTGGTTGCTTAGGTGCTGTTGGGCTGACGGGTATCTGCCGGCGCTTACACGCCTGCTGGGACGGGAACTGCCTCGGCCTCAACCGGCTTGCGGACAGCCCAGCGCTTGAGGGCAATCACCAGGAGGGCGGTGATGACCACACCGACAGCGATCGACAGGAAGAACAACAGGAAGTTGTCGATTGCGAAGAACACGAAGATGCCACCGTGCGGAGCCTTGGACGTGACCGCAAATGCCATGGACAGGGCACCTGTCACAGCGCCACCCACCATGCTGGCAGGGATGACGCGGAGCGGGTCGGCAGCTGCGAACGGGATGGCGCCCTCGGAGATGAAGGATGCACCCAGAAGCCAGGCGGCCTTTCCGTTTTCGCGCTCAGCCAGGGAGAACAGCTTCTTGTCCAGCACGGTAGCCAGGGCCATGGCGAGCGGCGGAACCATGCCGGCTGCCATGACTGCAGCCATGATCTGCCACGGTGCCTGGTTTGCCACGCTTGCCGTGCCGAGGCCGGCAACAGCGAAGGAGTAGGCAACCTTATTGACGGGACCGCCGAGGTCGAAGCACATCATGAGGCCGAGAATGATGCCGAGGACGATTGCGCCGGCGCCGGTGAGGCCCGAGAGGCCGGTGTTAAGTGCCTTGGTCAGTGCCACGATCGGAGCACCGAGGATCAGGAACATGAGGCCGGAAGCAACCAGGGAGGCCAGCAACGGAATAATGACCACAGGCATCAGGCCACGCAGCCAACGGGGAACATCGAGCTTGCCGATCTGGAAGGCGATGTAGCCAGCCAGCAAACCGCCGACGATGGCGCCGAGGAAGCCTGCGCCCATGAATCCTGAAACAGCACCGGCAACAAAACCCGGGGCAATACCGGGACGGTCAGCGATGGCGTAAGCGATGTAGCCGGCCAGCGCGGGAACCAGGAATCCGAGGGACAGTGCGCCGATCTTGAACAGCACAGCGCCGATATAGGCGCCCAGCGGACCCCAGGCATTGTTCGGGAACTCGGTGGGCAGGTTGAAAATGTTGTTCTCAACCAGCATCTTGTCAGCGAAGCCCGTGATTTCGTAACCGCCAAGCAGGAACCCGATGGCAATCAGCAGGCCGCCACCGGCCACGAACGGGATCATGTACGAAACACCCGTGAGGAGTGCGCGCTTCAGCTTCTGGCCAATGTGCTCGCCCTTTTCCTCTGCAGCACGCTCTGCCTGCTCTTCGGCACCAAAGTGCGGGACGCGGCGGGCGTGCGGGTCGTCCGCAGCAGCCAACGCTTCCTGGACCATCTTGGTGGGCTCATCGATGCCGCGCTTGACCGGAGCGTTGATGACCGGCTTCCCGGCGAAGCGCTCCTTGCCACGGACGTCCACGTCGACAGCGAAAATCACTGCGTCAGCCGCGGCAATGATGGCCGGATCCAGCGGCTTGGCGCCGGAAGAACCCTGCGTCTCAACCTGCAGGTCCACGCCCATTTCCTGGGCGGCGGCAACGAGGGAGTCAGCTGCCATGTAAGTGTGGGCAATGCCGGTGGGGCACGCGGTTACGGCGACGATGCGCTTGGGTGCGGCGGCCGCCGTCGTGCTTGCGGCAGCAGCTGCTCCAGCGGGGGCTGCGGCGTGGGCTGCAGCCGGCTTGTCCGCCAAGGCCCCATCCACGAGGTCCACGATGTCCTGCTCAGTGGCTGCGGCGCGCAGCGCTGCCGTGAAGTCCTTCTTGATGAGGGAGCGGGCCAGCTTGGAGAGCAGCTTCAGATGCTCCTGGTCCGCGCCATCCGGCGCGGCAATGAAGAAGATGAGGTCCGCCGGGCCGTCCTTGGCGCCGAAGTCCACTTTGTGGGACAGGCGCGCCATGGCGAGGGCGGGCTCTGTGACTGCGGCCGAGCGGCAGTGCGGAATGGCGATTCCGCCGGGAACGCCGGTAGCGGTCTTCTGCTCGCGGGCGAAGGCATCCGTGAAGAGCCCTTCAACCTCGGAAGCACGGCCAGCGGCGGCGACTTTGCCGGCCAGGACGCGGATGACGTCGGCAGGGGAGTCGCCCAGGTTCTGGTCGAGGATGACCAATTGGGGTGTGATCAGCTGGGTCACTGTTAGTCCTTCTGGAGGGCCGTGATGGTTACGGCGTTGGGGGTTGTCTGGTGGACTGCAGGGACAGTGGAGCCCGGCAGCGAAGCAGCAGCGGCACCATGTGCCACGGCCTGACGAAGGCAGTCCTGGGAGGAACCGCCTTGGGTAGCGGCCAGCAAGTAGCCAGCCAGTGCAGAATCCCCGGCACCCACCGTGCTGACGGCCTGGATGGGGGGATGCGTGGCAAGCCACGCCCCATCAGCCGTCACCAGGATTGCGCCCTTGGATCCGAGTGTTGCCAGAA
Organism: Micrococcaceae bacterium Sec5.1; assembly: GCA_039636795.1. Classification (NCBI taxonomy): domain Bacteria; kingdom Bacillati; phylum Actinomycetota; class Actinomycetes; order Micrococcales; family Micrococcaceae; species Micrococcaceae bacterium Sec5.1. The sequence goes on from CP143430.1 coordinate 301,228, forward strand.
CGGCGCCCACACCGCTTTCGACGACGGCGGCAGCAGCTTGGGCGGCTTTTGCCGGGTCTGCTTCCAGTTCGTCAGCCGTGGAGACGATGGTGAAACCGGCAGCGGCTGCGAGTTCTGCGAGCTCTTCCGCGTTGGGCTTGAGGAGATCGGGTTTTCCTGCGGCATCGCCTTTCAAAGCTGCCGCAAGGGGAGCCCCGGAGGAGTCGATGGCGATGCCGGGGATGGCCGTTCCATCAGCGTTCGACCGGAGCCGACGAGCGATTGTGGCGTAGAAATCCGCGGGCACTCCTGGTGGGAGCGAGCCTGCGAGAACCACCCAGCTGGCGCCACGGGAGCGCTCCAGCAGCAGCCCGATCAGGGCTTCCTGCTGTTCGTCGCTCAGCTCCGGGCCGGGTTCGTTGATCTTGGTGGTGACGCCGTCCGGTTCGGTGAGGGTGACGTTGCTGCGTAGCGCCTGACCGATGGGCAGGGCAGCGAACGGCACACCGGCGTCGTGCAGTCCGGAAAGTACCGGATCGGAGTCAGCACCCGGCAGGACGGCCAGTGTTTCGAGGCCGGAAGCCACCAGGGCGCGGGAAACGTTGACGCCTTTTCCGCCCGACTCCTGGTGGACGGCGACAGCGCGCTGTACCTCGCCGCGGGCCAGTGGTGCCGGAAGCTCCACTGTGCGGTCCAGGCTTGGGTTGGCCGTGAATGTGACGATCATGCGATCACCACGTCAACGCCGGCTTCGGCCAGGGCCGCGGCGAGCTCAGCGGAGGGTTCACTGTCTGTAATCAAAGTGTCAACATCCTTCAGGGTGGCGAACTGGACCAATGTCTCGGCGTCCAGCTTGGAAGAATCGGCCAGTGCCACAACGCGGCGGGCTGACTTGACGAAGGCGGCCTTTACCGCGGCCTCTTCAGGATCGGGCGTGCTCAGTCCAAAGGTGGAGTGGATCCCGTTGGCGCCGACGAAGGCGATGTCCGGACGAAGCTTGTAGGCGGCCTCCACGGTGGATTGTCCGACGGCGGCCTGGGTCAGACCGCGGACGCGGCCACCCAGGATTTGGAGGGCAATACCGGCCGTGGAGGAGAGCTTGCCCGCTATGGGAATGGCGTGGGTGATGACAACGAGCTCTTCGTTACCGTTGGCTGCAGGTGTTCGCTGGGCCAGCAGGTCTGCCAGGGTTTCAGTTGTGGAGCCGGCGTCCAGCAGGATGCTGCCAGTGGTGAGTTCCGGAATCAGGGCAAGTGCGGCAGCTGCGATGCGGTGTTTCTCGGATTGGCGCTGGATGGCGCGCTCCAGGATGCTTTCCTCGCGGGTGCTCAAGCGGTCCGAAGGCACGGCCCCACCATGAACGCGGCGCAGGCTCCCCGAAACTTCAAGAGCTGCGAGATCACGGCGGATGGTCTCAGTGGTGATGCTGAAACGGTCGGCGAGGTCAGTGACACTCACCCGTCCGCGCTCCGCGACGAGTGCGGAGATCAGTTGTTGGCGCTCTTCAGCGAACACTTACCCTCCATTGCGGTAAAGCCATTTATCGGTGCAGCCGCATCAGGTGACTGCTGTCACAACGATGTGGAATTGCTTGACTCTATCTTTGTTTGTGTTGGTAAGTCAATAGAAACCAACATAAACAAAGATTGCAGTGTGGGGCTGTTCAGCAGGTGCCTGGCTCCAGGGCACGCTTCAGGGCACGCCAAAGGGCATGTCGCACTCCCTGTAGTGCGACATGCCCTTCCATCGGATCCTGACTGGGGGATTTGGCGGGATCCGGTCTATGGGGTTGGAAACCCTCTAAAGAGGGGTTTGTCCAGGTGGTTGTCCAGTATCTGGCCGGGCCGGTGGAGACGGCACTGTCGGCCCCGGCGTCGGTTCCGGTACCGGGGGAGGCCCTGGCTCCGGCAGGGGAACCGGCTCCGGTGTGGGTCCGGGCTCCCTGGTGGGATCGGGATGCGAGGGGTCCGGCGGGAAGTCACTCAAGGTCAAGCGCCGCGTAGGTGGGTGGTGCGCCGATGGAGCTCACGCCTGACGCTTGAGGAGTACCTGCTGATGTCCCACCCGGAGGCGAGGTAGTCGATGGGAAGGTTGTCCGGGTCTGGTGGATCCGGAAGCTTATGCTTTCCAACCGGCTTGTGATCAGTCCCGGTAACTGGAGACTCGTCCCTCTTTGATTCGGTCTGCATGTTTTCCCTTCCTGTTCCTCTACCTCTGTTAAAACTGGTTTCCTTGCTCAAGCCGCGTGATCACTGCATCTAGTCCGGGATTTCCATGTGGAAGCCGCAGGGGCAGCCGAGGGTGCGGGTATTGATGATGACCTCGTACATGCGCAGTTGGCCGCCGGGCTTCAGGACAAGCGGAGCCTGGATTCGCCGCAGCTGGCAACTACTGGTCCGCATGGGTTCCCCACAATGCAAATACTGGCCACCGAACTGCAGTATGCCCTGGGAAACGCCGGGGCGGTTCAGTACGACGGCCACCCTTTGTACCGTGGCGGTCTGGTCATAGGAGTAGTTGCAGACCCTGCATTCGTAGGCCACATCCACCGTGTTGGGGGTGGGAGGGTAATGCGACTGAATCGAATCCACCACCAAATGTTGGTCAGTATTGCAGCGTGTACACCATAGGGGGTCGTCTGGTTGGTGGGCTTCGTCGGGAACTCTGGACGCGGGCTGGGCCGACATGGGATTTACCTCTGCATTGTTAATGCGGGGTGCCCGTCTGCATGAGCTGTAAAGCCTGTCCGGCAATGCGGACTCTAGCTAGATTGTGCACATAGGTGCACGGCAGATGCAAGGATTCTGGTGCTTGTTCTTCAAGGAGTGACGAGTTGGCTCCGGACGATCGTAAACTGAATCATGGACGAAATGCACGTTGATTTTGCGGTGCCGGACGATGTCCCAGTGCCGCCGGATACTGTCCCATCGCTCGACGATGCTTCGGTGCCTGAACAACTTCAGGACCTCGTAATCGACAGCGATGATGTAGCAGGCTTCCTGCATGATCTTGCGGTCTTCTCCGCGGCCTCCGTATCTGAAGCCGTAGGCCTGGATGTCCTGTGCGGCATCACTTTGAGCCGGCGACGCCGCACTGCCACCGTGGCAGGAAGTACCCACGAAGCGAGGCTGATCGATGAAGTTCAGCAAGCTTATGGTGATGGACCGTGCCTGGAGGCCATGCGCAGCCACGCCACAGTGCATGTACCCGATACTTCCACCGAGGAAAGATGGTCTGAATACTGCACTGTCATCGCGGAACGGGGGCACCTTTCGGCCCTTTGCGTCCCGCTGGAGTTGGACGAGGGGGCAACGGCAGCCCTGAACTTCTTCGCCCCGAAAGCCCATGTCTACGACGAAGCGACCATTCGGAATTGCGAGTTGTATGCCAGCCAGGCGGAGCGTTCACTGAGGTTGGCCGTGAGGATTGGCATCAAGCAGCAGCATGCTGATGACCTTCAGGCGGCAATGCAGTCCAGGACAGTGATTGACTTGGCCTGCGGCATCATCATGGGCCAAAATCGCTGTAGCCAGGATGAGGCCTTCAGGATCCTCACCAAGGCCTCCAACGGTCGCAACCAAAAACTCAGGGACGTGGCTGAGCAGCTGGTCAAGGCTGTCGCGGACGAAGCGCCCGTGGCCCACTTTGAGCCCTAGGAGACTGTCGCCGGGCCCTTCGCACGTATGACAGACCTTGCGCACTTGTGACGCCCGCCACTAATGAACTACATTCATAGGTGGGTTAAGCAGATAGCCCTTGGAGACTCATGACCTGAAGCCATCCAAGATGGTACAAGAACTGCACCTTAAGCCGTGGCCACAATCGGCCGGCTCGCCGCGTGCATCCATGCAGGCCTCCTCGAGGAGCAATCAGCTTCTCCCGACGCGATTCAATATGTTGTCGGAACCCACCTCGCGGTGGATACGTGCATAAAGGAGAATGGCAATGACGCTTGGATCCCCTATTCCCGCCCCTAAACCCATGGTTGGGGCGAAACCCGCAACTTTTGACACCGCCACACGGCCATGGTGCACAGTTTGCGATACTGATTCGTACATTTTTGTTGAGACCGTCGTAGAAGCAGAACCGAACCAGTCCGAAATCGTTGAAGTCAGCTATACCTGCAGTGAGTGCGATACGTTTTACGCCCACCCCGTGCCCTTGGCCGAACTAGTACCGGAGATCCAAACCGAATTCCTGTCCACGTCCGCATCCGGCCTGTGGTTCAGCTGCACGCATTGTGGCGAGCCCATGACGCTGGGACGCCCCTCAGAGAGCATCATCGAGCCGCCCCGGAGCACTGACGACCTGGACGGCCCGAGCCTGTTCGAGGTCTACCTGCAAACGCAGGTGCTCCATTGCCGCTGCGGTTTCCAGATGGAGGTTCCGCGCCACGTCGGATAACCGCGGCCTCTAATTTCATTACTGCGGGGAGGGTAGCTATGCGTACGTTTGGCGTCGAGGAAGAGTTGCTGATCGCAGATCCCGTTGACGGGATGCCGCTTCCGCTTGCTGCGGGCATCCTGGACATAGCTGCCCAACCCCACATGAACACGGCAAGCTATCCGGAAGCCGGTGATTCCCTCAAATCGGAGTTCAAACAGGAACAGATTGAGGTGAATTCCCGGCCTTGCCGGACGGCAGCGGAGCTTCGCGATGAGATCCGCCTTGGGCGGGCTTTGGCCGATTCGGCTGCACGGACGTTGGGGGCCAGGGTGGCCGCCTTGGCTACGCCCCCGGAATTCCACGCGACGCCCACCTTGGGCAATCAACGCTATGCGACCATGGGAACAGAGTTCGGCCTTATTTCGCGCGAGCAGCTCACGTGCGGATTCCACGTCCACGTGGCCATTGAATCGCCGGATGAAGGCGTGGGCGTCCTGGACAGGATGCGCCAATGGCTCCCGGTGCTCCTTGCTTTGAGTGCAAACTCCCCGTTTTGGATGGGCTCCGACACAGGCTTTGCCAGTTACCGGACCCAAATTTGGAACAGATGGCCCACTGCCGGGCCCATGGACGTCTTCGGCTCGTCAGAGGGCTACCGGGCGGTGCTCGCGAACCTGCTGGGCACGGGCGTCCCTTTGGACGAGGGCATGATCTACTTCGATGCCCGCCTTTCCAGAGGACATCCCACCGTTGAACTCCGCATCGCCGACGTCTGCCTGTACGCCGAAGACGCCCTCACCATCGCGGTGATTGCCCGGGCTTTGGTGGAGACTGCGGCGACACAATGGCGGAAGGGGGAGCCGCCGTCGGACGCTTTGACCAGCCTGTTGCGGATGGCCAACTGGCGGTCCAGCCGCTTTGGCATCAACGATCAACTGGTTCACCCAATGGATCACAGGCCCTATCCTGCCGCCGATGTGGCAGGGGCCTTGTTGCGGCACGTCCGCGGGGCGCTGACTAAGTCCGGGGACCTGGCACTCGCACGGGCCGGTGTTGCGAAGATCCTGCGCCGTGGCACGGGCGAACGTCTTCAGCGCCAGGCTTACAACCGGCGGCTTCGGCTCTCCGATGTGGTTTCTGCTGCTATCGCATCCACGCACGAGTACGGCGAACGCTCAAGCGCTGGACTGTTGAGCCACTAACTCTGGACTGCGTATTGCGGAAAGCACGACGGCGGCAGGCCGGTAAGTGCGCCGGTGACCTACCGTCGTCGTGCTTGGGCCTTAGCCCTGGTTGATGCGGATCATGTTGCCGGACGGATCGCGGAAGGCGCAGTCGCGGGGACCCCATGGCTGAACAATCGGCTCCTGGAGGACTTCGGCACCTGAGGCGCGCAGCTTTTCAAACGTGGCATCGAGATCGTCCGTGTTGAAAACGAGCATTGGCATGACGCCCTTGGTGAGCAGCTCCTGGATGGCGTCGCCATCAGCCTGCGAGCGGCCGGCGTGTGGAGGGGACAGGACGAGTTCGAGGTCTGGCTGGGCATCGCTGCCGAGCGTAACCCAACGCTGTCCGTCCGAGCCGACGTCGTTCCGGACTTCCAGGCCGAGGGCGTCGCGGTAGAAGGCGAGCGACTCATCGACATCGTTGACAGTGACGTGTGCGTACTTCAATGAAATGTTCATGTCTCACACGCTATTGCAGCTGTGAGGCGGGCGCTTCTTCAATCCTGCTCAGGTTCTTATTGCCGTTTCTTTCCGGCCGCGTTTGCTGCTTCGCGATGCAGGTGGGCATCGCCTTCACCGCATGGTGCTCGCGTGAGCGGTATTCGCTGGGCGTCACGCCGACGATCTCCGTGAAGCGTGAACTGAAGGAACCCAGGGACGTACAGCCCACCTCCATGCAAGCATCAGTAACGCTGGTTCCCGCCCGCAGCAAGGCCATGGCCCGTTCGATGCGCCGGGTCATGAGGTAGTTGTAGGGCGATTCACCGTATGCGGCCTTGAACTGGCGGGAGAAATGCGCCGGGGACATAAGGGCGCCGGCTGCCATGGTGGGCACATCCAAGGGCCGCGCGTACTCGCGATCGATGAAATCGCGGGCGCGCCGCAGATGGGCCAGGTTGGCCAGTTCCTGCGGAGTCATGGTGCCAGTCTACTAGGCTCGTCCCATGGATTCAGTGGTCTGGTCGAAGCCTGAAAACCAGCGCGCGGGCACCCCGTTGCTGGTGATGATGCACGGCTACGGCACCAGCGAGCAGCGCATGGTGGACCTGTTTCCGTATCTCCCTGCGGAATTCACCTGTGCGGCGCTTCGCGGCCCCAAGGAAATCGGCGACCACTACGGCTGGTTCCTCCTGGACTACTTCCTGACGAACGACTTCGCCGATGTCATCACCTCCACCAACTCCGTTTTCAACTGGATCAACACCGTGAAAGAGAACCACAGCAGCGTCAGCCTGCTCGGTTACTCGCAGGGAATGGCCATGGCCAGCACGCTCCTGCGGCTACGGCCGCACGCGTTCAAAGCAACGGTTGGTTTGTCCGGTTTTGTCCTGGACAACGACCTCCTGGCGCTCAGCGAATCCTTTGATTCGCCTCCACCCTTCTTTTGGGGCAGGGACAAGGCGGATCCGGTGATCAACGAAGACGCCATTGCCCACACGGAAGAGTGGCTGGAAGCGAACGTAGCCCTGACGGCGCGTACCTACCCGGGAATGGGGCACAGGATCGAGCCGCCGGAGCTTGTGGATGTCAGCGCGTTCCTTCGGTACTACGTGTTGAACGGGCGCTCACGAACCTGAAACAGGCGCCGGATTAGACGGCATCAGCCCGTCAGAATCAATCTTTCCGTGAGATTCGCGTCACAAATTCGCATTCGGCCACACACTATTGAATGACAAAATTGTAAGCGCTTACACTTTTGGCTTGCGGCCGCCCCAAGGTCGAAGTTGTCCTGGGGCGCAGTGCCGTTCCCCCAACGTGTCATCGAGTATGGAAAGGGTTGAGGCCGTGTTGCATGGTTAGGACTCACAGGGTGACAATCCAGGACGTTGCAGTCCTCTCCGGATTGTCCATTTGTACGGTGTCCAGGGCTCTGAGGAATCTCCCCAACGTTTCCGAAAAGGCCCAGCGGCAAGTGGCGGAAGCCGCAAACAAGCTGGGCTACAAAGCCTCGGCAGCAGCATCAAGACTGGCCGGTGGCAGCACGGGTTCCGTGGCCATCATCGCCCCCACCGCCACAGCCTGGTTCTTCGCGCAGGCCGTGGAAGCAGCAGAAGAAGTCTTCGGCGACAGCGGTTACGACACCGTCCTGATCAGCCTTCGCAACAAGACCAGCGTCCGCAAGCAGGTCTTCGGCGATCTTGAACGGTTGGCGCAAAGGGTGGACGGGCTGTTGCTGCTCAATGTTGACCTCGAACCCGCCGAAGTGGAAGCGTTGGAAGCTTCCGGGCTGCCAGTCGCCAGCGTGGGCATGCGGAATGTTCCGTGGGACAATGTTGGTATCGATGACGAGCACGCAGCTTGGCAGGCCACCCAACACCTGCTGGGGCTGGGCCATTGGGACTTGGCCGTTCTCTCGAGCAATGAACACTCCGTTGCTACTGAGACCCCGCGGTTCCACGGCTTCAGGCGTGCATTGGATGAACACCACCTCACCGTCCACCCGGACCTTGTGGTGGCTGCTGGGCCAAGCATCGACGACGGACGCCGGGCAATGACCGAACTCATCACCCGCGGCGCACGGCCCACTGCAGTGTTTGCCCATTGTGATGAAGCGGCTTTTGGCGCGCTGATGGCGCTACGGGAACATGGCATGTCCGTGCCCAAAAACGTTTCCGTGATCGGAATCGATGACCACCCCATGAGCTGGTTCCTTGGACTGAGCACTGTGGCGCAACCCGTTGCCGACCAAGGTGCCTTCGCTGCGAACCTGCTGTGCGAACGACTTTTGAATACAGATCCCCCCAACCCACCCTCCACTCACCTGCTCGATACCAAGCTCATCGAACGCAAAACCACGCGCCACAAGCGCTGAACGGAACCATGCACATGACTGATCTTCGTAATGCCTGGACTGGCGCTTCGGCGCTCTTGTTCGACCTCGACGGCGTGCTGACGCCAACTGCCGTGGTGCACGAGCAGGCCTGGCAGGAGCTGTTCGACTCCTACCTCGCCGATGCCGGGCACCCGCAGGGCTACCAGGAAAGCGACTACTTCGATCACATCGACGGCAAGCCACGCTTCGACGGCGTCCGGGACTTCCTCACCTCGCGCGGAATCACGCTGCCGGAAGGGCCCCTGGATGACGCCCCGGCGAACGAAACCGTGCAGGGCCTGGGAAACCGCAAGAACGCAATATTCAACGAGATCGTGGACACCCGCGGCGTCGAGCCTTTCCCCGGCTCGGTCAAGTTCATCAACGCCGCGCTTGAGCTGGGACTCAAGGTCGCCGTCGTGTCCTCCTCACGCAACGCCCCCGCGGTACTGAAGGCAGCCGGACTTGACCACCACTTCACGGTGGTCGTCGACGGTCAGGTAGCCGCCGCCGTCGGACTTCCCGGCAAGCCGGATCCGGCCACGTTCACTTACGCGGCGTCCCTGCTGGACGTCCCCACCCAGGAATGCATCGTGGTGGAAGACGCCGTTTCCGGCGTGCAGGCCGGCAGTGCCGGCAACTTCCAGGCCGTCATCGGCGTGGACCGCGGCGCTGGCCGCCAAACACTGCTCGACGCCGGCGCCACGCTGGTGGTCGACGACCTCAACGATCTTCTCTGACCCTACTTTTCGAAGGACCTCTTTAGCCCATGGCACTCATCAGCTCTGATCGGCTGCGCTTTCCCTGCGAGCCTTGGAAGCTCGTGGAAAGTATCCACGTCCCCGGTGACGAGGGAACGCTGGAAACGCTGTTCGCCCTCGGCAACGGCCACCTTGGCGTCCGCGGCGCCCATTCCACGCGTGGCGACGGCGAACTTCCCGGCACGTTCATCAACGGCTTCCACGAGATCTGGGACATCAAGCACGCCGAGAATGCGTACGGCTTTGCGCGTACCGGCCAGCGGATTGTGTACGTCCCGGACGCCAATAACTTCACGGTATCAATCGATGGCGAGGCCCTGAGCCTGGCCGAATCCACGGTGCTGGACTACCACCGGAGTGTGGACTTCTCCACAGGCGTCTACGAGGAAACCACCACATGGGCTTGCCGCTCCGGCGCTACGGTCACCACTGTGGAGCGGCGGGCCGTCGGGTTCGATTCCCGCGGATGTCTTGGCCTGGAACTGTCCGTGAGCGCTGACCGCGACGTGTCCGCGGACATCGTTTCTAGCGTCGTAAACCGCCAGGACCAGCCTGTGGAGGACCACTCGGTCCATGACCCCAGGCGATCCGGCCGGCACGCCGGCCGTGTGCTGCTGCCCTTGCACCTCCAGGGTGCCGATGGCTCCCTGCGCCTGGCGTGGGAGACCTCGGAATCCCGCCAGCGCATTGCGATGGCGGTGGATCACTGGATCTCCGCCGAAGGCCAACCCTTCGAGACCGTGGTGGCGGAGGACGAGTCATCCGTGCGTTATGTCCTGGCCATCAACAGTGGCGAAGCATTCCGTCTGGAGAAGACGGTCAGCTACGTCGTGGCCGGGCGCGCACTGACGGATGATGAAGACGGCGGCGAGAGCCTGGCAGCGGACGCCGAGGCCAATCTGGTGCCGTTCTCCGAAATCCTCGCGCAGAGCCAGGCCCACTACGGCCAGTACTGGACCACCGCGGATGTTGCCATCGGCGGCCAGCCCGAACTCCAGCAAGCCGTGCGGTGGGCCCTCTTCCAGCTCGCGCAGGCAACAGCCCGCGCCGGTGTCGCCGGCATTCCGGCCAAGGGGGTCAGTGGTTCCGGGTATGAGGGCCACTACTTCTGGGACCAAGAGGTCTACCTCCTCCCGTATCTGACGTACACCAATCCTGACGGTGCCCGGAAAGTGCTCGAGTCACGACACGCCATGCTTCCGGATGCGCGTGTCCGCGCCAAGGAACTCAGCGTAGACGGAGCTCTTTTCCCGTGGCGAACCATCAATGGGCTGGAAGCGAGTGCCTACTACGCGGCCGGAACAGCCCAGTTCCACATCGCAGCTGCCATCGCGTTTGCTGCCAACCGCTACGAGTGGGCCAGCGGCGACGCCAGCTTCCGTCCCGACATTGGTGCCGACCTGCTCATTGAGACGGCACGGATGTGGGTCTCCCTGGGCTTCTTCGGCAAGGACGGACTCTTCCACATCCACGGCGTTACCGGACCGGATGAATACACCGCCGTGGTCAACGACAACCTCTACACCAACGTCATGGCCCGGTTTAACCTCCGTGCCGCGGCTGCGTTGGAACACGAAGGCATCGCTGACACCGAACGTTTGGTGTGGCGCCAAGCTGCCGAGCGCATGTCCCTGCCCTACGATCCCCACCTGGAAGTCTTCAGCCAGGACAACGACTTCATGACTTTGGAGCCCTGGGATTGGAACACGCCCAAGTCCAAGTACCCGCTGTTGCTGAACTTCCACCCCTTGGTGATCTATCGGCACCAGGTCCTTAAGCAGGCCGACACCGTGCTGGCCATGTTCCTCCAGTGGCAGGATTTCTCCGCCGAGGAAAAACAGCGGGCCTTCGACTTCTACGACCCCATCACCACCGGCGACTCCACCCTGTCCGCCTGCGTGCAGGGCATCATGGCCGCCGAAGTTGGGTACGGCGACGTCGCGCTGAAGCATTTCACCGAAGCGTTGTTCATTGACCTGGACAACTCACACGGCAACACGATCGACGGCGTCCACATCGCCTCCACCGGCGGAATTTGGAGCTCGTTGGTGTGCGGTTTCGCAGGAATGCGTGATCAGGGCGAGGTGCTGCGCTTCGATCCGCGGCTGCCCGTGGAGTGGGAAGGCCTCTCCTTCCGGCTCAAGGTTCGTGGTCGTTTGCTGTCTGTGGAACTCGTTCAGGGATCCATCGCGCTGACGCTCGTTACAGGTTCGGGTTACAGCGATGAGCCACTGCTGATTCGGGTTCGGGATCACGACGTCACTGTCAGTGCGGACACCATCACGGTGCCGCTGGATACGGTACCCGTCCCGCCACCGTCGATCTTTCCCAGCGTCTTCCCGACGGCAGGATTGCCGATCGTTCGGGCCTAAACCTGGACAGCTCTTTGGGCTGCTTACAGCATTGGCGGTTGTTCCCGGCCGCGGGAACAACCGCTCATGCTTTTCAGATGGGCTGCGTCTCAGTTAGGCGAGGGAAAAGTTGATGTGTGGTCCTCAATGAGGCCGCTCGCTGCGATTTCCCTCAGCGTATAAATAGCTTTTGCTGCTGCGCCTTTGTCCCGGTAAGTGACGGTGAGCGCGAGTTCGATCCCGTCATCATCGACGAGGCGTACCCTGCAGTCGCCGCCAGTGGCGTCAAAGACTTCGAAATGCCCCGCCATTAAGCGGCGCCCCGCTGCATTGCCTGTGCCGTATCTGCACCGGCAGCCTGCGTGTCGGTCACATTCTGATGACCAGATGAACGACGCCGATCCAACTCGCTGTTGATGAGCTCCAGAAGCGCTTGGGCAGGCTCGGACAAATGATGGGTATCAGCCGAGCCCAACTGATCGCAATGGATGAGGACGTGGCGGATGCGTTCGAGTTCGCGGGAAGGAACCAAAGGCCAGCGGTGGAACAGCTGCCGTACGGCTATCGCCCCGAGTAGGGCGTCGGGTTTGTTGGGCGCGACATGGTGACCTGCTGCTCTTCTTCGAGCGACAGCAGCCGCGGAAGACGGGGCTCCATGTGCGAGGAGGATCTCGGATTTGAGAGAATTCGGGGCCATGCGGACCTCCCGAAATAGTGCGAGGGAAGCCGGCTGCGTGACTTTCAATCAAGCTTACAGAATGTGAGTTATGTCATGTCAATCATTACGTCATCAGCATTAGTGCCAGGCTGATCAACCAGCAGCAGCTCTGGAAGTTGGGTGTACCGGATAGCGGAACTCCAAGCCTCTCAGTGGGGATTGTTAAGCTGGGACTCATGAATCGCAGCCTCGCAACGTTGTCCGTCGTCCCCCTCTTTCTCCTTCTGGCTGGCTGCGGCTCTGTGGAGGAAGCCGCGGGAAATGCTGCCAGCGAAGCGGCCTCGAAGGTGGCCACTGCTGCTGCCGAGGAAGTCAACAAACAGATTTGCGCCGTAGTCCAGGACGGATTGGTGAGCGTTGAGGACAAGCAGGTACTCAGTGGGCTGGTCACTGCTGCCCGTACCGCCGGTGTTCCCACCGAAATCACGACTCCGCTGAACCAGATCGCTGAGGCCGGCGACGACGTCCCGGCCGAGTCGGTCCAGGCATTGAAGGAAGCTTGTTCGGCGTAGTCCTTGTTCTGCGCAGTCCCCCTGCCGGGATCAGGCTGGTGTCAGTTCCAGCTGGTGCGGTGCAGCAAGACGTTCTCCAGCAGCATCCCAGCCATGGAAAAGTGCGTAACAGTCGAATCTGGTGACCATGACGCTGTTGCTGGCGCCTCTGGATGCAACGGTGATGACGGCTCCGGTGAAGACGCTGCCAGTGAAGAAGGTGACGGCGAAGACGGTGCCAGTGAAGAAGGTGACGGGGCAGTTGCTGGAGAGCGATCGTGGCCCGGTAGGCGTGGGGCTTTGGATTGGTATATGTGTCCGGTGGGAGTGCTGACTTCCAGTTCATGTCGCCCGCCAGGGATTGTTTTCACGTTCCAGTGGGGGTTTTCTTTGGTGTGGTTGCAGGCTTCGCAGAGCCCCGCGCCGTTGGCCAGGCTCGTGGCACCGCCGTTGTGCCAGGGGACGATGTGGTCTATGTGGCGGATGGGCGCGTCGCAGTAGGGGGTGCGGCAGGTGTCGTCGCGGGTTTCGATGAAGCGGCGCATTCCGGGTGGGAAGAGTCGGGCTTTGGAGTCCATGGCCAGCAGTTCACCGGAGGAGGGTGCGGTGTAGAGGCGGCGAAGCAAGACTTTGAACTCTGCACCGTCCTTGGATGCGTGACCCGGCTGGGCTTGTGTGGATTCCCGTTGCCCGACAACCCCGGCCTCGCCGCTGGTTCCGGTCTGACCATTGATTCGCGACTCCCCGTCCCTCCCGCCGTCCCCTAGTTCGCCGTCTGCCTGGTTGCTGCCTCCGGCGAGGAGCGTTCGGGCCCATTCGGCGGGGACAATTCCGTAGCCAGTAAGCCGTGCTGGTTCGCTGTCGCCTTGGAAAAGGGTCCGGTCGGTCATGACGAGCTGCACATCAACGCCGCTGATCCCGCCGGGGGTGCCGGTGAGGCGTTCGGTCAGGGTGTCGGCCATGACCTGGCCCCGGGTCCGGGTGTCCCCGCCCGAGCGGGCCGAGTCCGCGTGCCGGGTGAGCGCGGCGTAGGCGGCGACCCCTTGGGCGACCGGAAGCAGTGCGGTGAGGATGGTCATGGTGTCCGGGGCCGGGCGGAGGCTGACGTGGCGCTCGGACGCGGCATGGGCTGCGCGTTGGGTCACGGAACGGGGGTCCCGCCGGTAGGCTGCGGCTTTCGCGGCGGCGATGATGGTTTTGTCTCCGGCGCCGTCGAAGGTTCCGGTGTCGGGGGCGAGTTCCTCATCCACGGCTGCCCGGTCTTCGACGGACAGGCACGCGGTTTCCTTCACCAACAGAGTGGCTCGCCATTCGTTCAGGTGCCCGGTTTCCAGGGCGGCCATGGTGCGCGGCATCTCCGAGACCAGTGCCTTGGCCAGTCCGAGGAGCCGGGACCCTTTGTTGGGTGATTCCCGCCGGGCCAGTGCGACCTGCGCACCCACACCCTGGCCCTGCTCAGCTGAGGAGACACCGGCAGAGGCTTGTTCGCGGCGCTGCGCCAGGTCAAACGCCACCGACGCCCGCGCCTGCAAAGCCGCGATCGCGGACTTCACGTCCTCCAAACCACGAATCTGATCAATCAAAGCAGCACTGCCTGCACGGACGCGGAAGGAGCCCACCCCAGCAAGCAAATCCTCAACGTCAAAGCCACCGGAGCCCGAGTCCCTGGAGCCAGCGGTCACAGCAACGGAACCCGGCACGGCGGAAACCGACATAGCTGCTTGGCTCTCTCGGTTCCGCTCCATACCTCTACTCTTCCAGCAGCCGCAGACATTATCGGCGGGTCAATGTGCCTATGTGGAAAACCCTTGAATGTCGGGCGAGGGCGTGCAAAGCAGGCTTCCCTGCGTTCACCAACTACCGTGAATTAGGATCAGATGCTAGGGAAACAAGCTTCACGCTTATCGAAGGATCACCGAATGGACGCAAATGGCCACGCCAAGGGCTACTGGTACGGCAAGGACCCCGGGGAGATAGCCCTTGCCGTTGACGTCCTGAATGCCCTCCGGGATTATCGTGTCTCGGAACAGGCCATGCGTCGAAGGACCCGCTCTGCCATGGGTATGGGCGAAAAGGACCTCTTGGCCTTGCGGTACCTTTTCGAAGCCGAAGCGGCGGGCAAGGTGATGAAACCCAAGGATCTGGGCGATCGCTTGGGCATAACGTCAGCGTCCATGACCACGCTGATCGATCGTTTGGTGGACTCCGGCCACATCCGGCGCGAACCGCATCCTACGGATCGTCGGGCCTTGATTCTGCGGCCGACTGCCGGTTCCGATCAGGAAGTCCGGCACACGCTTGGTGGAATGCATCGCCGCATTTTGAACGTAGCCAGCGCCCTCAGCCCAGTAGAAGCGCGGGTGGTGATGGACTTCCTCCTGAACATGCGCGAAGCCTTGGACACGATTGACGAAGACCCAACCGACGAACACTCGAGGAACCCGGGACCTACGCCCTCATGACGTGGGGCTCCACTGCAGGATCAGTATCAGCGTGACCAGGAATCCAGATCCGTAGTTGAGTTAGATAAAACGGCGCCATTCAGTGTTGGTGCGTGCCGCCGTCGTATCCGTGAATGCTTGTGGCCCAAGCTTGAGCGCTTGAGCTTCGACGAGCCGCGGAAATTGCAGCGCCAGCCATGGGCTGAAGACAGCAGGAGTCCTCTCCAAGGCTTCTGCGAGAAGTCCCGGAGACATCCATGCGTAGTCAGCCACTTCGAGTGGATTTGGCCTGAGCGGTCCCAGGGCCCGGGCCGTATAGACGGGGCAAAGCTCGTTCTCGACGATGCCCGAAGGGTCCACGGCGCGATAACGGAAGCTGCGGAGGACGAGCTCGAGCCGGCCCACGTCTACTCCAAGCTCGTAGTGCGCGCGACGGAGAACAGCATCCTTGGGGTCCTCGCCGGGAGCCGGATGCCCGCAGAAGCTGTTGGTCCACACACCTGGCCATGTCTGCTTTTCGGGGGAGCGGCGTGTGAGGAGGAGCTCGCCGAGGTCATTGAGCAAGTAGCAGGAAAATGCAAGATGCAGTGGCGTTTTTTGGGTGTGGACTGCTTCTTTTGGGGTTTCGCCGATGGGCCTGCCGGAGTCGTCGAGAAGGACGACCATTTCTGTCGCGTTCATTCTCCGCCTTCCTCAGACCCCTCGAACGTTAAGATCCACTCGAGTGTTGCTAGATAAGCTAGCTAGAAGGCTAACATGTATGCAGTTAGATGTAACATATGCAGAATGGGCGGGGCGGGTTAGCGCCTTAGGAATGCCCGCTGATAGTAAGCGTAATCAGCACTATGTTGAGCCCAACAATCAAACTTGCACTCGTCCAGCCTGCTATCTTCAATGGCTTGGAGTCCGCATGGATGCCCATGACCTCGCGCTTACCGGTGAGTCTTATGAGTGGGATCAGCGCGAAGGGAATTCCAAAGCTCAGCAGGACCTGGCTTAGGACCAGCGCCAGGGTGGGCTCAACACCCGCTCCCAGGACGATCAATGCCGGAATGAGGGTGATCACACGGCGGGTCAGCAACGGGATGCGCACCTTGAGCAGGCCGCCCATGATGGTTGCGCCGGCATAGCAGCCTACCGATGTTGACGCGAGGCCGGAGGCGAGCAAGCCAATCGCGAAGATGATGCCGATTGCGGGGCCAAGTGCCGATGTTACGGCCGCGTGGGCACCGGCAATCGTATCCGTTCCCTCAATGCCCCTGAGGCTGGAGGCAGCCAGCAGGAGCATCGAAATGTTCACGACGCCGGCAAGCAAGAGGGCGCCCACTACGTCAAAGCGGGTTGCGCGAATCAGCCGCGTCCGCACAGCCGGGTTTTCGGAGAATCCGTGCCGGTCTCTGGCCAAAGCCGAGTGCAGATAAATCGCGTGCGGCATCACGGTGGCGCCGAGCATGCTTGCTGCCAACAGGACTGTATCCGTGCCCTCAAAGCGGGGAAGCAAACCGCCCAATGCGCTTCCGGCATCCGGAGGATTGACGAACAAGCCGGAGACAAACCCGACGGCAATGATGCCCAGCAATACCAGGATCGCGTACTCGAAGGAGCGCTGGCCGCGGCGGGACTGCAGTGCCAACAGCATCATTGACGCGACGCCGACGATCAGGCCGCCGGCCAGGAGTGGCAGCCCGAACAAGAGATTGAGCGCAACCGCACCGCCAATCACCTCGGCCATGTCCGTGGCGCCGGCAACGATCTCGGCCTGCGCCCAGTAAAGGCGCCGGCCCTTGGTTCCAAGCCGCTTGCCGAGGATCTCGGGAAGGCTCAGGCCGGTTGCCAGACCGAGCTTCGCTGATTGGTACTGCACGAGGACTGCCATGGCGTTGGCTGCAACCAGCACCCACACCAGCAAATACCCGTAATTTGCTCCCGCCGTCAGGTTTGCGGCCACGTTGCCGGGGTCCACGTACGCGATCGCCGCCACGAATGCAGGGCCAAGCAGAAGTAGTCGCGACCATACCTTTGCGGGCGTGGGTCGTCTTTGCAGGGTGGGGGTGGCCATCGTCTTCATCCTCTTCATTGCGGAATCCTGTTACGAGGATAACTGAAAGTTAGGCATACCGAAAAGTAGTTTTTAGGTAGTCCGTTCCAGCCGCTCCACGTCATGGCCCAAGGAGCGGCCTCAGGCACATCGCTCAATACAGGAAGATGGGCAACCAATCACGGTTGTGCGCATGGACCAAAGCCAGGAACAGGACGAAATCGAAGAGCAGATGAACTGACACCACATATGTGAAGGACTTCGTCAGCTTGAATGTGTAGCCCTGTAGCAGTGCGAAGGGGAAGGTGAGCAGGGGACCCCAGGCCTGGTAGCCGATCTCCCAGAGAAAGGACGAGAAAACCACGGCTTGCAGGAGGTTGGCCAGCCAGTCGGGGAAGTGCTGACGCAACAGCGTGAAAGTGGTGCAGATGAAGAACAGTTCGTCCCAAATGCCCACCGAGTTCACCCCGAGGAAGAGGCGCCAGAAGATGGTGGGATCGGAGACGGCCGGCCAATTTTGGTAGACGCCTGTCCGGATCAGGTAGGCCGGCAGGATGAAGTATCCAAGCCCTACAACGCCCACCAGGTATAGCTTCGCGGCGAGCGGCCATGCACGGCCCGTGTTGACTGGAAATTTGATCGTCTTTTCGTTGTACAGGTACCGGGATACAAGCCACGGAACCAACACGGCCAAGGCCAAGGCGCCACCCATGAGTGCCATGTGTTCGATGCTCAGATCCGCATTCAGGGGTACCAGGCTGATCGTGACCATTCCGGCAGCTACCAACGCGAGGTGCCGCATCAAGCCGTGGTCGATAAACGCAGCGGTGACAATGCTGGCCGCAAGGAGTGCGTAACCAAGAAAATCGTTTCCCAAGGCGAAAAGCGGCACGCCGGACAGGGAGAGCATCGCTGCCGGCAAAAGCTTCCAAGTGAGCGCGGTCCGGGATTCCGTGGAAGTCGACATCACACCTCAAGCATCCCAGTGCTGGCTGCCGCAGGACACGGTTTTCCCATACTGCCTCAGGCCCCTAACTGGAACGCGGAAATTCTCTGTAAGATTCGTGGCAGGGCCCATGCTTTTCCGGGTCAGGTCATGTCTGGCTTAGCCAGCGGGGGATACTCATAAAGGAATATTCAATGGCTCAAGAAGCGGGCTCTTTTCCACCGGGCGGCGGTGCTGACCACCCATCAGCGGAGGACGTCAACGCGTCCACCTTTGCCCAGGGCATGACCATGCGTGAACAGGTGATGGACATCATCGATGCCATCCTCGCTGATTCTGATACCAAGAGCGAAGGGGCCAGGAACAAACTTCGCCAGCTCATCGAGGCTCGTCCGGATGATCCTGAGGGCGCTTTGCTGGAGCATCTGCTGGAAACCCGGAAGGCTTCGGCCGCAGAGCCGGCGGTTCCGATTCGGCAGGAAGTCTCCAGCGTCCACCTCGAGTCCTCTGACGCAGCGCGCACGGTGACTGTTCCCGTAAGCCAGGAGGTCCGGGAAGACATCCAGGCAATACTCGCGGACAAGCTGTTGTTGACGGCATTCCAGCCGGTCCACGCGCTGCCTGACGGAAACGTGGTGGGCGTCGAAGCGTTGACGCGGTTTGTCGGTGAGGACGGCGCCGGAGCGGATGTCTGGTTCCGCGAGGCCGCGGAAGCCGGCTTGGGGACTGAATTGGAGATCGCAGCCCTTCATTGCGCGCTGACTGCTGCAAAAGACGTCCCCAACGACATGTATGTCGCCTTGAACCTTACTCCGGCGACGTCCCGTGACCCGAGAGTCCGGAACCTGCTTGCTGCAGCGTCGCTGGCCCCGGACCGGATCATCGTTGAACTAACCGGCAGCTTGGAAGCCTTGGAAGGCCAAACGCGCGACGACGGACTTGGCCAGTTGCGCTCGCTCGGCTTGCGCGTTGCTGTCAGCGCCTCCGGAGCAGGTTTCGTTTCCATGGACCTGCTGAGCGAGCTGAGCCCCGACATCATCAAACTCGATCGCCATCTCATCGAAGGCATCGAAGGGAGCGAGGGGCAACGGATCCGGGCCAGGGCAGTGGTCGAGCTCGCCCGCGAAGTTGGAGCTGCGGTGGTCGCGGAGGGCATCGAAACTCCCGCGGAACTCAAGGAAGTCACGGCGTTAAAGGTGACTGCTGCCCAGGGATACTTGCTCGGACGCCCCTCGGTTCACCCCTTGGATTGGTCCGCCTGGAGCATTCGCGCACAAGCCGAGGCCCAGCCGACGAGCTAATTGCCCAGGGGTTCTCCTTCTCTGTGCACGTTGTGCGGATCCGTTACCACGTAGGTCCCCGGCGGCATTCCGGCGCCAAAAACAGGACCGGGATCCGGCCGCTTGGGGTGCCGATTGTCGTCGGCCAGCCGTTGCGTGAGACGTTGAAGAACCCAGGGAACCAGGTGTTCCCGAGCCCAGACGATGTCGTCCGCCCTGGCCTCCCGCCACGTGCGTGGAGGCAGGGCCTTAGGAATCATCGGCTCCAAGGTGTGCGGGACATTGAGCGTCTCGAGCACCATCATGGCGATGGTGTGCTGGCCCAGCGGGGAGAAATGCAGCCGGTCCGGATCCCACATTTGCGGGTTGGTGAGCTGGCGCAGCGCCCAGAGATCGGCGATCACGGCGTCGTGGCGGGCGGCGATGATGCGCATGTTTTCGTTGAAGATGGCTACTTTGCCACGGGCATGCCCGAGCACCGGGGTTGCACCCCAGTCGGGACCCGCGAACAGCAGGATTGTTGCGCCGGTGGCCGCCAGGACCTTCACGCCGGAATCAAGTTCGAGGGCGAGTTTGTCGGGATCGCTCCTATGGAACAGCAGGTCGTTTCCACCGGCGTTGAGCGTTATGAGATCCGGTTGCAGTTCAAGGGCCGGGGCCACTTGCTCTTCCAGGATCTGGTGGAGCAGCAGTCCCCGCACTGCGAGGTTGGCATAGGCGAAGTCCTCATGTCCGACGCTTAGTTCCTCCGCAACCCTGTCAGCCCAGCCCCTTAGTCCACCGGGGCTGCCGGGCTCCGGATCGCCAACCCCTTCGGTGAAGGAATCACCCAGCGCCACGTAGCGGCTCCACGGGTGCAGGCGGGTCCCGAAGGTGACAGGGCCACCCTGCGCCGGACCATCGGCGCTGGAGGCGTTCATTCCCCCATATTGCGCTCTCCCACGGCGCATTGCCATGGGTTGACGTGTCAAGTAGGGCGGAACGGCACCGGAAGTGACGTACGACGGCGGTACGCACCGAACGCGCGTACCTCGCGGAAGGTGCGTACCGCCGTCGTTGTTTCAGAAGCGGATGTGGACTGCGAAGCTGTCCTCGGGGTGGCCGGTGTAACGTGAGGCCGAGTTGCGGGCAGCGGCCGGTATATCGATGAAGCTTCGGGCTGTAGCGGTGAGCCCCGGGTAGTCGTCGAATGCCAGGGTCAACCGACCGTCAGCAGCGTGTTTGATGTGCACCGTGATGACTGTTTTTGGCGTCTCCGCCGGAAGGCCGGCCGTGGTGAGTGAGTAGTAAGGCGTGGTTCTCCCGCGGATATCGGCAGGAACGTTGGCCCGGATGGACCCCTCTTCCTCCAGTTCAGAGAGGCGGGCCTTGACGGTATCTTTGCAGGCCGTAACGCCGTGGGTGATGTCTGATACTTTGCTTGCGCCATTGCGAGCAAGGTAGTTGAGGATTTGGCTTCTGGTGAGTTGGGTTCGGGTGGGGGCTTTGATGGAAGTCGTTGTCATGGCCGTGTCCAAGCGGTCGACTTTTTAGTCATCATTTCCTATGGTCAGGCACCCAGTTGGGCGCAATGAGGCGGTGCGGATTCCTCGTTGAATCCGTCCGAATGGTGTGGTGGGTTGTCTCGTTCGATCCAGGGCTTCAGGGCGCCGAAACCGGTAGGACAGCCCCTAGCGATCCTTCTACGCCATGAAGGTGCCGCATCATGGCGATCCCGGCATCCTCGGCCGAGCCATTTTCGATGGCTTCAAAAATGGCCGCGTGCTCAAGTCCGGATTCCTTCCTCCGGTCCACTACCTGGTTCAAGGTGCTGGACTGGTTGGCCATGGCCTCGTCGATGTCGGAAAGCATCGAAGCGAAGACGCCATTGCCACTGCTGCGGGCGATGATTGCGTGGAACTCGGAATTGAGGATGACCCACTGTTCCAGATCGTCTTCTTTATCCATTGCCAGCAGGATTTCCCGGAGGGATTCGACATCCTGCTGGCTGCGGTGTTCCGCTGCCAAACTGGCGGCCGGCACTTCAATGTGAGGCCGGGCCTGCAGGAGTTCGCGTGCCGAATACTTGCCCAGTTTCAGGTCCTGGCCAACTTTGTCGGCGATGACGAAAGTGCCCTTGCCCGTCCGGGTTACGGTCAGGCCCAAGGCATTTGAAGACTTCAGGGCCTCGCGCACCATGGTCCTGCTGACGCCGAACTGCTGCGCCAACGTGGCTTCCGAATCCAGGCGCGAACCTACTGGGAGGCTGCCGTCTTCAATGGCAGCCCTCAGGGTGGCAAGCACTGCCTCGGCGGCACCGACCCTTACGACTTTGGTTTGTCCAGCAGTCCAGCTGTCCAACAGGCTGATCATGCAATGAATATGGCATGGCTCACAGAGTGGGGCAAGTTGTTACGCGGGGAGTTGCGCTGCCCGGCGGGCCCGAGGTGCTGCCCGGCGGGCCTGAAGTGCTGCCTGACCTGCCTCCAGTTGGGTACGGTATCTCCATGGCGGCATCCGAGAAGCGCGATAAGCCCGGTTCCACACTGCTGACCGTTGCCATTGCCTTTGCGGCGAACGCCCTCGTTGCGGCGGCCAAATCGGTGGCTGCCGTCATCACCGGATCTGCTTCCATGACTGCCGAAGCCGCACATTCTTGGGCGGACACCGGCAACCAGGTATTCCTCTTCGTGGCGGAACGGCGCTCCCGGCGCCCTCGGGACGACAGCCATCCGATGGGTTATGGCCGGGAAGCATATGTCTGGTCCATGTTTGCCGCTTTCGGGCTGTTCACCGCTGGCGCAGTGGTGTCCATAATGCACGGCATCCAGCAGATCATCACGCCGGAGCCCGCTTCGGACTTCCTGGTGGCATACGTGGTGCTGGCCGTGGCCTTTGTCCTGGAAGGAGTTTCCTTTGTCCAGGCCTTCCGCCAGACCAGGAAGATGGCCCAACAACTGGAGCGGAACACCCTGAAGCAGGTCCTTATCAGCTCTGATCCCACTTTGCGGGCCGTGTTCGCAGAGGATGCTGCTGCACTGATCGGCCTGGTGGTTGCGTTTGCCGGTGTGTTCCTGCACCAGGTCACTGGTTCGGCCGTGCTGGACGCCGTAGGCTCGATCATCGTGGGTGTTCTGCTGGCGGTTGTTGCCGTTGTGCTGATCGATCGCAACCGACGCTTCCTGGTGGGCCAAGGTGTAACGCCGGACATTGAACGTTCCATCGCCCGCCGCGTGCTCGAACACAGGGATATTGCCCGCCTCACCTACCTCCATGTGGAGTTCGTCGGCCCCCGCAAACTGTACGTCGTGGCCGCCGTCGACCTTCAGGGTGACCACCCGGAACACCAAGTGGCAGTTGCTTTGCGTCGAATCGAGCGTGAGCTGGAGGACCATGAAACGGTGGAGGAAGCCGTGCTGACGCTGGCTACTCCGGATGAAACCCCCTGGGCGGTGACTTAAGCGGACCAGGGGCGCTAGCTACAGGCCACTCACCATCAGCCGCTGCATCTGTTCGCCTGCGTCGCTCCCGGGCGCCGGTGTGTAGACCACGATGTGGAGGTCGGGCCTGTCCGACGGCGAGACCTGGTGGTGCTCCATCTGCAGTACGCCCACGGCAGGGTGATGGAAGAGCCGTTCCCGGGACTCGAAGCCCAGGATGTCGTAGCGGTCCCAGCTTTCCTGGAACTCCGGGCTGGCTTGCTTGAGCCGTTCAACTTGGAACTCAACATCGGGATCGCCCAAGCGTTGCCCCGTCTCTGCCCGGAACTCGGCAAGGAACCGCTTGCTGGTGACCTCCCAATCGGGAAGCAGATCGCGGATGTAGGGGTCGGTGAAGACAAGCCACAGCAGGTTCCTGTCGGCGGCGTCGAAGGTACCGATGTTTGGGTACAGCGCCTCATAAGCGCGATTCCAGCCGGCGATGCCCCAGTCCGGGGAAAGCGCGTAGGAAGGGTTGGGATCCAGGGCATCCAAAAGCCGCTGCACGTGAGCAGGTGCATCGGCCGCGACGGGACCGGCAGGAGGGGAGGACGAATAGCCGCCCAAGGACAGAACGTAGCTAAGCCCCGTATCGGATAAATGCAGTGTGCGGGCTACGGCCTCCAGCACCTGCCGGGAAGGGCTGATATCCCGGCCTTGCTCAAGCCAGGTGTACCAAGTGACGCTGACTCCCGACAGGAATGCGATCTCTTCCCGGCGGAGGCCGCGCTCCCGGCTCCGCCCCACCGGAGGAAGTCCGTAGTCAGAACGCAGGGCTTGGTTTCGGCGGGTCCTGAGGAAGAGTCCCAGTTCCTTGCGCCTCTCATCTTTCACGGACTCAACACTATTACTCTGGTACTTTCACTACTAGTAGCAGCACCGTCTTCCGCCAGCCGTAGAACAACAGCAGGATGGTAACCATGCCTGCACTTCGCTCCAGAACAGTTACCCACGGCCGCAACATGGCCGGCGCCCGCGCACTGCTGCGCGCCTCCGGCGTCGCCAACACGGACATCGGTAAGCCGATCATCGCCGTCGCCAACAGTTTCACCGAGTTCGTTCCCGGCCACACCCACCTTGCTCCCGTGGGCCGGATCGTCTCCGACGCGATCCTCGCCGCCGGTGCGGTGCCGCGCGAATTCAACACCATCGCCGTGGACGACGGCATCGCCATGGGCCACTCCGGCATGCTCTACTCCCTGCCTTCCCGCGACCTGATCGCGGACTCCGTTGAGTACATGGTCAACGCCCACTGCGCGGACGCCCTGGTCTGCATCTCCAACTGCGACAAGATCACCCCGGGCATGCTCATGGCCGCGCTGCGCTTGAACATCCCGGTAGTGTTCGTCTCCGGCGGTCCCATGGAGGCTGGCCGCGTGACCCTGACCGACGGCTCCGTGCGCTCCCTGGACCTGGTTAACGCGATTGCCGACGCCGTAGACGAATCCATCTCCGATGAAGACATCAACCTCATCGAAGAGAACGCTTGCCCCACCTGTGGTTCGTGCTCTGGCATGTTTACGGCCAACTCCATGAACTGCCTTGCCGAGGCCATCGGCCTGGCACTGCCGGGCAACGGCTCCGTGCTGGCGACCCACACCGCCCGCAAGGCGCTGTACGAGAAAGCCGGCGCCACCGTCGTCGAGCTCGTGAAGCGCTATTACGACGGCGACGACGACTCCGTTCTGCCGCGCTCCATCGCCACTGCCGAGGCCTTTGACAACGCCATGGCCCTGGACATCTCCATGGGCGGCTCCACCAACACGATCCTCCACCTGCTGGCCGCAGCCCAGGAAGCGGGCGTGGACTACGGCCTGGAAGAGATGGACGCCAAGTCCCGCCAGGTTCCCTGCCTGGCCAAGGTGGCCCCGAACGTCGCCGGAGACAAGACCTATTACATGGAAGACGTGCACCGCGCCGGCGGCATCCCCGCGCTGCTGGGTGAGCTCAACCGCGGTGGCCTCCTGCACAAGAACGTCCACTCGGTGCACTCCAACGACCTGGATGGCTGGCTGGACGACTGGGACATCCGCGGGGGCAAGGCCACGGAAGAGGCGCAGGCGTTGTGGCATGCAGCTCCCGGTGGCGTGCGTTCCTCCACCGCGTTCTCTCAGTCAAACCAGTGGACCTCCCTGGACACCGATGCCGAGGGTGGCTGCATCCGTTCGGTGGAGCACGCGTACTCCAAGGACGGCGGTCTGGCTGTACTGCGCGGCAACGTAGCAGTGGACGGCGCCGTGGTGAAGACCGCAGGCGTGGACGAGTCCATCTGGACCTTCGAAGGCCCAGCAGTTGTGTGCGAGTCACAGGACGAAGCTGTGGAAAAGATCCTGAACAAGACCATCAAGGAAGGCGACGTGGTGGTCATCCGCTACGAAGGCCCCCGAGGCGGACCGGGTATGCAGGAAATGCTGTATCCCACCTCGTTCTTGAAGGGGCGCGGCCTGGGCAAGAAGTGCGCCCTCATCACGGACGGCCGCTTCTCCGGCGGCACGTCCGGACTGTCGATCGGGCACATCTCCCCGGAGGCTGCCTCCGGCGGCGCCATCGCCCTGGTGGAGGACGGTGACATTATCAGCATCGACATCACGCAGCGCTCCCTCCAGTTGGAGGTGTCGGAGGAGATTCTCGCCGAACGCCGGGAAAAGCTCGAAGTCAACGGCGGCTACAAGCCTAAGGATCGCGAGCGCCACGTTTCGCCGGCGCTGCGCGCCTACGCCGCCATGGCACTGTCCGCGGACAAGGGAGCCGTGCGCGACGTCTCATTGGTGGAGAACCTCTAGGGTCAGTCAGGACTGTTCGGGCGCTTCTTCGTTGGCGATTGCTTCGATCCAATCGATGGCTTCGTCGGGCATCTGCAGTCCCGGACTTTCCTCGTCCGCGACCCACCACGAATCAGCTGATTGTGGTCCGCCGGCCCCTGCGATCTCGGCAACGATTTCCGGGGGCACGGCGGCGCCGTTGTTATTTATCAACCATTCACGGGTCATGGGACTCAACTGCGTCCACCACTGCTGCATGCTCATTGAAACTGCTCCATGTTCATTGGGACTCCATCTCCGCATAACTGTCCAGTAACTTCCGGGCCCGCTCGCCGTCGGCGCCTTCAGCTGCCAGCGCGGACCGCATGTCTTCGAGTTTCTTTTCCCCGGCAGGGAAGGGCGGGAGCAGCGGGATGTCCGGATCTGTCAGGACCTCCAGGACTGCAGGGCGGTCCAGCGAGAACGCGTAATCCCACGCGTCGCCGAGCTTGGCCGGGTCCTCCACGCGTATTCCGGCCAAGCCCAGCAGCTCCGCATAGGCGGCATAAGGAAAGTCCGGGATCTCCTGGCTGGCATTGAAGCGCGGTTCGGCCTCGTTTTCGCGCTGCTCCCAGGAGACCTCAGCAAGGTCGCGGTTGTTGAAAACGCACACCACGAACCTGGGATCCGCCCAGCTGCGCCAACGATGCGCCACGGTGATCAGCTCGGCGATACCCAGCATCTGCATCCCGCCATCGCCGGCAAGTGCCACCAGAGGCCGGTCCGGGTAGGCAAGTTTGGCAGCCAGACCGTAGGGAATCGCGCAGCCCATGCTGGCGAGCGTGCCG
Organism: Micrococcaceae bacterium Sec5.1; assembly: GCA_039636795.1. Lineage (NCBI taxonomy): Bacteria > Bacillati > Actinomycetota > Actinomycetes > Micrococcales > Micrococcaceae > Micrococcaceae bacterium Sec5.1. Next base: position 327,704 of record CP143430.1, read on the forward strand.
CTCAGATGGGCCGGGACTCCCGCCGGGAGGGTCAGCTGGCGTGCGTACCAGTAAACGCAACTGCCGACGTCGATACTCAACTGTGCGTTGTCCGGAAGCCTGCCATTGAGTTCGCGGACCACGAGTTCCGGGTTCACGGGATTGGCGGGTATGTTTGCGCGTTCCTCTGAAAGGTGACGCCAGGCGCGGACCTGGGTTTCGACGTCGGAACGCCACTGGGCGCGTGCGCTTTCCGCCTGGTTGGGCTGCTGACCGAGCCGCTGGGTGAGCTGGTCCAGTGTCTCTGCGGCGTCGCCCACCAACCCGACCTCCACCGGGTAGCGGTTGCCGATCTTCCGCCCATCAATGTCGATCTGGACAGCTTTGGCAGTTCCAGGTTTCGGGTAGAACTCCGTCCAGGGATCGTTCGAGCCGATAATCAGCAGGGTGTCGCAGTTGTTCAGGAGATAGGAACTCGCAGTAGTGCCGAGGTGGCCCATGGTGCCGGCAGCGAAGGGGAGCGATTCGTCGACGTACGGCTTCCCCAGCAGGCTGGTGGTGATGCCGGCCTGCAGCTTTTCGGCCAGCGCTTGGACCTCGGTCCGGGCACCGCGGGCTCCCTGGCCCACCAGGAAGGCTACCCGCTCACCTTTGGAAAGGATCTCGACGGCGGCATCCAGGTCTTCCTCCCGCGGCATCACCCGTGCGGGGTGCCATACCGGGGCCGTGACAACGATTCCGTGCTCATGTTCAAGTTCGGGAGCCTGGGCGGATTGGATGTCGTGCGGGATGATCACGACGCACGGGGACTTGGTCTCCAGGGCTGTACGGAACGCCCGATCCAGGAGCATGGGAACCTGTTCTGGTGAGCTGGCGAGCTGTGCGAACTGCGCAGCAACGTCCTTAAAGACGGTTAGCAGGTCGATTTCCTGCATGTAGGCCGAGCCCAGGACGGTGGTGCTTTGCTGGCCAATGATGGCCACCACTGGAACGCCGTCCATCTTGGCGTCGTAGAGTCCGTTGAGCAGGTGGATAGCGCCAGGACCTTGCGTCGATGTCACCACCCCGACGCCCCCGGTGTACTTTCCGTGCCCCACGGCCATGAAGGCGGCTGCTTCTTCGTGCCTTGCCTGCACGAATTCCACGGCATCCTGTGCTCTGCGGAGCGCGCCCATGAAACCGTTGATGCCGTCGCCGCTGTAGCCGAAAACTCTGTCTACGCCCCACGCTTGAAGGCGTTCCACGATGAGATCCGAAACTGTTCGCTCGGCCATGCCAGAAATTCCTCTCGCCAGGTACTATCGTCAATTGTTGACAATTGCTACGCTTGCTTCATCACCTGAAACCCGGGCCAAGCATCCGCTGAAGCCCCTTGCGTGAAGGACCCCCCATGAAGAAGCGACGCCCCGCTACCCTGGCTCCAGAGCTCGTTGAAACATCGCGCACGGGGCACCATTGCCCCAAGACCGGATGGTGGTCTGTCGCGGGAGACCCGAGGGACGCCCGGCTCATTACCAAGGGCGAGGTGATGCCTGCCCTGCACGGCACGCCGGCACTCTGGATCATGCGCGAAACGGCTGCTGGGACCCAAACGGCCCGCCCTGCCGCCAACTTGATGGCAACTTCATAGCCAATCAGCCCTCCTTCCGGAGGCCGGCCTGCTGCACAAGTTCGGTCAACCAGGGTCGGTGTCCTCTATGGAAAACCATCCCTTCCGGAAGCCCCTGCACCGTGGGAACGGAATCGGCGATATCGATCGTTACCCGGCCGCCACCCATGGGCGCGTTGGTGATATGCAGGTCGCCGTAGGACGCTGGCAGTTGGGGATCCATCCAGAACCCGCCACGCGACACATGGGCGTCGTACCGCATCAGGCTGGTGATCAGTTGGATGGGTGAGGTGGCCGCCCACGCTTGCGGCGAGCATGCGGTGGGATACGGTACGGGCTCGCTGTATTGCTCCCTGCTGAAGCCACAGAACAGCTCCGGGAGGCGCCCTTCGGAGTAGTCGGCCGCTTCGAGCAAGGCCGTCGAAATTCGTTGGGCCTCCTCCACGAATCCGTAGCGCATCAGCCCTGCCGCGATAACGGCATTATCGTGCGGCCACACGGAACCGTTGTGATAGCTGGCCGGGTTGTAGGCGCCCATGTCGGTTCCGAGGGTGCGCACACCCCACCCGCTGAACATCTCCGGAGACATCAGCCGTTCGGCCACGAGTGGTGCCTTATCCTGGTCCACCAGCCCCACCCACAGGCAGTGGCCCATATTCGAGGCGCACGCGTCAACCTGCCGTTTCTTGCCGTCCAGAGCGATGGCGTAATAGCCGCGGTCCGGCATCCAGAACTGTTCGTTGAACCGGACCTTTAACTCCGCCGCGCGGTCCGCGAGTTCTTGGGCCAAAGGTGCGTCACCGGCGTCGTAGGCTATCCACGCCCGTGCCATGTACGCGTCATAGACGTACGCCTGAACCTCGCAGAGGGCGATAGGCGGCTCAGCCAAGCGCCCGTCCGCAAAATTGATGCCGTCCCACGAGTCCTTCCAGCCCTGGTTGATCAGCCCGCGATCATTGAGCCGCTGATATTCGACGAACCCATCACCGTCCCTGTCGCCATAGTCCCGGATCCAGTCCAGGGCCCTGTCCGCGTTGGGCAGCAAGGCCGCAATGGTGTCCTTGGCGAAACCCCACCGGCTGACGGAACCCAGCAGCACCACGAACAGCGGCGTGGCATCGATGCTGCCGTAGTAAACGGATTTGCCGCCGAGCGACAGTCCGCTGGAGACGTCCAGCCTGACTTCGTGCAGGATCTTCCCGGGCTCTTCCTCGTTGATGGGATCCACCACCTTGCCTTGCCGGTCAGCGAGAGTTTGCAGCGTGCCCAGGGCGAGTGACGGATCAACGGGCATGGCCATCTCCGAGGCCCACAGGGAGTCACGGCCAAACAGCGTCATGAACCATGGCGCTCCTGCCGCCACAACCACCCTGTCCGGGTGAGTGGGGTCTTCAATGCGGAGGGCGCCGAGATCGTCATAGCTGCGCCGCAGCGTCCTCTCGATGGAGTGGTTGCCCATGTGCAGCACGGGAATTTTGGCCACCCATTCCTGGCGGCGCTGATCGCTGCGGGACAGCTCGCCGACGGCGGGACGCACCACAGGCGCTGCAGGCGCCCCTCCCTCAGTTCCGGGAGCAATGGTGACCACGGTGCTCCAGTGCCCGCGTGGAGGGATAGTGGTCTGATATCTGAGGCCCTCGCGGGTCGCCTCGGCAACATCGGAACTTACGACGACGGACTTCCGGACATCCTGCCACCTGGAGCGGATGGTCAGTGTGTTGTGGTGGTACTCGCGGGACTCCTCCCACTGCCTCTGGACCCGCGCTTCCTTGACTTCGAAAACGTCCGCGAAGTCCGAGCCCACTGCGAATTCGACCAAACATTCCACGGGTTCCATCGAATGGTTGCGGATAGTGACGTGCTCGACCATTCCCACGCCTACTTCCCGTAAGCGCTCCACGATCAGCGGTGTATCCGCATACCCGTCGGATCGTGTGACGCGGCCGGCGAAGGCTGCCCTGTAGGGCTCTTTTGTCTGGGCGGTCAGAGGCTCCAGCGACTGGCCGTTGATGGTGAGGACCCAATCGGACAGGACCCGGGTGTCCTGGAAAAACATGCCGTGGGGATGATCCGGGTGAATATCGCCGTTAGGCAGGGAGATGCAGAAGGACGTGCCTTCCACCAGGGTGACAGTCCCGGCGCCGAGGGGACCGGCTGCTGTATCCGCGTTCCATCCAGCCACTGTATGGCTCCTCTAAGAACCAAGGACGGCCAGTCCCTGTTCCGGGCTCCCGGCTGTCCTGCTACATCGTCACCTCGACGGTACTCTTGCTGGCCTGCCGGGGCTAGCAGGGCGTCCGCTGAATATTTTCTCCTTCAAGCCTATCGTCGATTGTTGACAATTGCTAGGATGGAAACTGTGCTTTCCAAAGACGGCAGGCACGTTCAAAAGGGCCCAGCCCCAGAAGGAGAATCCATGATCAAGGCCACTGTCATGAGCGACGCAACAACGCAGGACCCGGGGGAGCACATCCCTAAGGCAACCACCAGCACACCGGGCCAGACCGAGGTCTCGTTCCGTTTGTGGGCCCGCGACAACCACAAGACGGGCATCTGGGAGGTCACGCCGGGCGTGTTCAGGAGCACCCGTCCGGGTTACGACGAGATCTGCCAGATCCTCAGTGGCAAGGCGACCATCACGGAAGAAGACGGAACCAGCTTCGACATCGGTCCCGGAACGTTGTTCGTTACTCCGGCAGGATGGACGGGTACCTGGACCATCCACGAGACGCTGCGGAAGATGTGGGTTGTCACGGACGTTCCCACAAGCTAACTCGCAAGGAAGGGCCCGGTTCAACTGAACCGGGCCCTTCCTGTATGAAGACTTTCCTAAGCAGTAATTCCCGTTGCTTCCGGGCTGGAAGTAAGGTCCTCCACGGCCTTTTGCATATGGCGTTTGATGGCCTGCTGGAGTCCATCGCGGTCCCGGGCCTCGAGGAGGTCAAGGAGCTGCTGGTGCTCCTGCACAAGTGCATCAATGCGGGGATATGCCACCTCCAGGCTCAAAATACACATCCTGGATTCGGCAGCAAGAGTCTCATAAATACGTATGAGCCGCGTGTTTCCAGTGCCTGAAACAAAGGCCGTGTGGAATTGCATGTCGAGGCGGGCAATGGCCTGCCAGTCCGAGGCCGCAACCTGCTTGGCCATGTTCCGGATGATGCCCTTGAGCTCTCGGCAGGTATCCGCCACCTGCTCTGCGTCCGAGTCCAAAAGCGTGTTTGCCGCGGCCAACTCCACTGCTTCACGGACAGCGTAGATCTCTTTGACATCCTGCGTGGAAAGCTCCAGCACGAAGACACCGCGGTTGCGCTTGCTCACCAGGATGCCTTCCTGGCAAAGCCGTTGGAGAGCCTCGCGGAGCGGACCCCGCGAAGTGCTCAGCTGGCTGGCCAAGGCAGATTCATTGACCTGCTGGCCAGGTCTGAAGGCCCCTTGGACAATGAGCTCACGTAATTGGTCAGCGATCAGCTGGGCCGTGGGCCGGCCTTCCAATACGAACATTCCCTCCGGTGCCGCCATTGACATCCCCTCATTTCATGCTTCGGCAATTTTGAAACTATTAGACCGCTATTGCGGTGTACTTGTACTCCAGGAATTCTTCGATTCCAATTTTTCCGCCCTCGCGTCCGAGTCCGGATTGCTTGACGCCGCCGAACGGTGCCGCGGGGTTGGAAACCAGGCCGGTGTTCAGGCCGACCATTCCGACTTCCAGTTCCGCGGAGAACCGCAGTGCCTTGTCCATGCTCTCTGTGAACACGTATCCCACCAGGCCCCACTCAGTATCGTTTGCCAGGCGGAGAACTTCGTCCTCACTGTCGAATGCGGTGATCGCTGCCACCGGACCGAAGATTTCAGTGCTCATCAGCGCGGCGTCCGTGGGGACATCCACCAGGACAGTAGGGGTGTAGAAATAGCCGGGGCCATCCGGACGGCTTCCGCCGGTCAGTACGCGTGCTCCCTTGGATACTGCATCTGCAACGAGGCTTTCGACCTTTTCCAAGCCCTTCTGTTCGATGAGGGGCCCGACGTCGGTACCAGCCTTGGCGCCGTTGCCTACCTGCAATTCTGACATCTTCTTGGAGAACTTCTCGCCAAATTCCTCTACGACGGAGCGGTGGACGAAGAAGCGGTTTGCTGCCGTGCAAGCCTCGCCCATGTTGCGCATCTTGGCCTTCATGGCACCGTCCACGGCCTTTTCGATGTCTGCATCGGCCAGCACGATGAACGGGGCGTTGCCGCCGAGCTCCATGGAGGAGCGCATCACGTTGTCCGCCGCCTGCTTCAGCAGAACCTTGCCCACTTCCGTGGAACCAGTGAAGCTGATCTTTCGGGCGATGCCACTGTCAGTCCAGGTCCGAACCACCGAGGAGGCAGTGGAGGTTGTCACAACATTCAGCACACCGTCGGGAAGGCCGGCCTCTTTGAACAGGGCCACCAGAGCCAGCGACGTCAACGGTGTCAGCTCAGCAGGTTTGAACACCATGGTGCAGCCCGCAGCAACGGCCGGGGCGATCTTGCGGGCACCCATGGCGAGCGGGAAGTTCCACGGAGTCACCAGGACAGAGGGGCCAACTGGTTCCTTGGTAATGAGGATGCGGGTGTTTCCATCCACGGAGCTGGCGCTGTCACCACCAATGCGGACTGCTTCTTCCGAGAACCAGCGGAGCATTTCGGCGCCATAGGCTACCTCGCCCCTAGCTTCTGGGAGTGGCTTGCCCATCTCCGCCGTCATGATCGCGGCGAGCCGGTCGGTGTTGGCGATCACCAGGTCAAAAGCGCGTCGAAGGATATCGGCACGCTGACGAGGTGTGGACTTGCTCCACTCCGCCTGTGCGCGACCCGCTGCCTGAATAGCCAAGGCAGCGTCTTCAGGGCCGCCGTCGGCAACGTGGGCAATCACTTCGTTCGTGGCAGGGTTTTCAACGGCGAAGGTGGCACCACTGGCGGCCTTCTGCCACGTTCCGTCAATGAACAGGTCCGTTGGGATGGTGGAGGGATCAAAGGAGGTAGTCATGGTCGCTCTTTCAGTGATCAGGGGGACTAGGAGGTGGCCGTTTTGAGCACCTGCGTGAACTTGGACAGGCCCTGCTGAATTTCATCGCTGCTGACATTCAGGGCGGGGATGAGGCGAATAACGTTGCCGTGCGGACCGCAGGTGAGGAGCAGGAGTTCTTCCTTGATGGCGGCCTGTTGGACGGCGAGGGCAGTTGCTGCGTCCGGGGTGTTGTCGGCGGCGGTGAATTCGACGCCCTGCATCAGGCCGCGGCCACGCACGTTGCCGATTCCTGCGAATTCCGCTTGCAGATTGTCCAGTCCTGCCCGCAGTTCGTCACCGCGGAGCAAGGCGTTCTCCACGAGGTTCTCGCGCCGGATCACACCCAAAGTTGCGACGCCGGCTGCTGCCGCGACTGCGTTTCCGCCATAGGTTCCGCCCTGGGAACCTGGCCAAGCCTTGCCCATCAAGTCGGCGGAGGCGGCGATTGCGGAGATGGGGAAGCCGCTGGCAAGTCCCTTGGCGGTGATCACGACGTCGGGGCTGATTCCTGCCCAGTCGTGTCCCCAGAACTTGCCGGTGCGGCCGACTCCCGCCTGGACCTCGTCCAGGATGAGCACGATGCCGTGCTTGTCGGCGCGCTCACGCAGGCCTTGGAGGAATGCGACAGGGGTGGGGATGTACCCGCCGTCACCCAGAACCGGTTCGATGATGAAACCGGCCGTATCGCTGGGGGCGCTGATGGTCATCAGAAGGTGGTCGAGTTCCTTCAGGGCGAATTCGACGGCGGTGGCTTCGTCCCAGCCGTACCGGTACCAGTGCGGGAACGGGGCAACGTGCACGCCACCCATGATGGGGGAGAACCCCGAGCGGAATTTGGTTCCCGCGGTAGTCAAGGAGGCGGCCGCTACTGTGCGCCCGTGGAACCCACCCTGGAAGGAGATGATGTTGGGCCGTCCGGTGGCCATGCGGGCCAGACGGATGGAGGCCTCTACTGCTTCAGAGCCGGAGGTTGCGTAGAAGACGCTGTCCAAGCCCTGTGGCAGGACGCCACCCAGCAGTTCCGTGAGTTCCAGGAGGGGCTTGTGCATCACGGTGGTGTACTGGGCATGGACAATCTTGCCCACCTGTTCGCGGGCTGCGGCCACCACATCGGGGTGGCAGTGTCCGGTGCTGGTGACGCCGATTCCGGTGGTGAAATCCAGGTACTTCTTGCCGTCTGTGGCGTGGATCCAACTACCGGACGCGTAGTCCACGACCACTGGAGTGGCCTGCTTCAGGATGGGGCTAAGTGTTGCCATGGCTTCATACTTTCTTAGTAACTGTAGATTGTCAACAATACGCGATTCGCGGGTCATTAGCCCGCGAATCGTGTGATGCCTAGTTCTTGAACCTCTGTGGACGGACGAAGTCCAGGCCGTCAAAGCCGCCCTTGCCCAGTGCCTCGCTGGCAGCAATCTGGCCGTAGCCGGAAGCCATCTTGAAGCCGGCTCCGGAGAAACCGGTGGCGGAGTAGATCCGGCCGGACTCAGTGAAGAAGCCCAGAAGGGGCTGCGAATCCGAGGTGAAGAGGTCCGGGAAGGCATCCGAGCGGACGATGCTGGGAACCAAGCCCGGGAAGAATTCGGTAATCGTCTCAGTGGTTTCTGCAATCTCCGCTTTGGTCAGCTCCCTGGGCACTGAGTCTGCAGCCGGGGTTGGTGCCCCGCGGCCATCAAGCGTGGCTTTAACGGTGACGCCGTCCACCGCGGGCGCTCCATACATGGAGCGATCGCCGGAAATCCTGATGAAGATGGGGAACTTCTCCGGCGTGAACTGGGTTGCGTCGCGGGCGACGAACCAGCTCAGGAAAATCCTGCGGGTTTCCGTGTGTGCCTTCAGGTACTCGGGCATGAGCTGCTGGGACCACCCACCGGATGCGATGATCACCCGTTCGAAGGTCCAGGACTGTTCGCCGGAGGTGACGACAACGCCGTCGTTGGTTTCGGTGATGCTGCTGACAGGAGTATTGCTGAGGACGGTTGCCCCGTTTGCCTGTGCCGCTGCAACCGCCGCGGTAACTGCCCGATCCGTGCGAAGTGCGCCGCCGAAGGGATCGTAAACGGCTACGTCATCAGCCCGGAGGTTGTGCTGCGGGTAGCGTTCCGCCATTTCCTCACGAGTGAGGATTTGGTGCCTCGCTCCGTTGATCCGGGTAGTTTCCAGCAGCTTGGGAATGTAGGGTCCATCAACTGTGCCGATGGAGAGTCCGCCACACCGGGTGAGGATATCCTGTCCCGTTTCTGCTTCGAGCTCGGCCCAGAGATCCCGTGAGCGCTCCAGGATGGGGTAGTAGTCCGGCCTTCCCCTGTAAAGCATCCGGAACAGGCGGGTGTCACCACCTACCGCACTTCGGCCATGCCCGGGGGCGTGTGCTTCGATGCCGACCACGGAATCGGACAACCGTGAGGCCTGCCAGAGTGCCATGCTTCCGATGCTGCCCAGGCCGATGACGGCGAGTTTTCCATCCATCGCTTAGAGCACCTGCTTCAGGAAGGCCTGGGTGCGTGCTTCTTTGGGGTTCTTCAGGATTTCCCGGGCGTCGCCGCGTTCCACCACGTAGCCCTCGTCCATGAAGATCAGGGAATCGGCCACTTCGCGGGCAAAGCCCATCTCGTGGGTGACTACCACCATGGTCATGCCCCTTTTGGCGAGGTCCTGCATGACAGCCAGGACTTCCCCTACCTTTTCGGGGTCAAGGGCACTGGTGGGTTCGTCGAACAGGATGATTTCCGGATCCATGGCCAAAGACCGGGCGATGGCCACGCGTTGCTGCTGCCCGCCGGAAAGTTCGGCCGGGTAGCGGTCGCCGAAAGCGCCGAGGCCCACGCTCGTCAGCAGTTCCTGGGCGCGCTTGGAGGATTCCTTCTTGTCGGCACCTTTGACGAGCACGGGGCCTGACATGACGTTCTCGCGGGCGGTCATGTTCGGGAACAGGTTGAACTGCTGGAAGACCATGCCTACCCGTGTACGTTGCTGGGCAAGCTTCTTGGGGGGCAGCGCGTGGTAAGCGTTGTCGGTCTCGTAGTAGCCGAAATCATCGCCGTTGACTTTCAGGATTCCGGAGTCCACGGTCTCCAGGCCGTTGATGCAGCGCAACAGGGTGGACTTGCCGGAACCGCTGGGTCCGATAATGCAGCAGATTTCACCGCTGGCAATATCGAGGTCGATATCGTGGAGAACGGTCTTGTGCCCAAAGGACTTACGAATTCGGCGGGCTTGGATCGTGCCGTCGTTGCTCATCGTGCGATTCCTTCCGGCGCTGTCAGTTGGACTTTCCTGGCCTTGCGGGGAACCCGGGCGGAGGTATGGGAGTATTTCTGTTCGAGCTTGGACTGCGGGTAGCTCAGCACCAACGTCATTACCAGGTACCAGAGGCTCGCGACGATCAGCAGCGGGATGGTCTCGTAGGTGCGTGCGTAGATGAGCTGGGCGCTCTGGAGAAGTTCCGCAACACCCAGGACGCTGACCAAGGATGTTTCCTTGAACATTCCGATGACCTGGTTGCCGGTAGCCGGAATGATCGAGGGCATGGCCTGGGGAATGATGATCTTGCGCATCTTCGTAGCGGCGCTCATTCCCAGGGAGTCCGCGGCTTCGATTTGTCCCTTGCCCACCGAGGAGAACCCGCCGCGGATGATTTCTGCCATGTATGCGGCTTCGTTCAACGTCAGGCCAACCAAGGCTGCGGTGATCGGGCCCATGAGTGCATTCGTGTCGATCGCGGTACCGATGTCGGTAAACGGGATCCCGATGGTCAGGTTCGGGTACAAGGCCGAAATGTTGAACCAGAAGATCAGCTGGACCAGCACCGGGGTACCGCGGAACAGGGTGATGAAAACGCCCGCTGTGGCCGCGATCGGTTTGACTTTCGAGGACCTCATGATGGCAATGACCAGGCCGAGGAGGGTGCCCAAGGCCATGCTGGCGACCGTAAGGAAGATGGTGAGCATCAGCCCGCGGAGGATCGATTCGTGGGTGAAGTACTTGGCCACGACGTCCCACTTGAAATTGGGGTTGGTGGAGACCGAGAAGAGGATGCCCGCGCCAAGCAGGATGGAAACCACCCAAGCGACGTATTCAAAAGTACTTCTGCGACGAAGACGGGGCTTGAGTGCCGGATCGATTCCGTTCATTGTCGGTTTGCTTCCGTTACTGATGGTTTGCACCATGGGAGCACCTCTCCTAGTTGAGTTTTGCGTCCGTGATGGCACCGGACTCGAGGCCCCAGTTGGCGAGGGACTTCTTGTATTCCGGGCTGTTCAGGACCGACTGGATGGCGGCCTGGAGGGCGGGAGTCAGGGCAGATCCCTTTTTGACGCCGATAGCGGTGAGGTCGCTGGAGCCAACGTTAACCTGCGGTGTCAGGATCGTGAAGGCTTTCGGCTGCTGCTTCTCGGCCCAGGCGAGGGAGGTTGTGTCGTAGAAGATACCGTCGATGCGCTTGGACGCCAGCTGGGTCAGGGCTTCCTGGACGTTGGGCAGCGTCACGGCGTTGATCGCTGGCTGTCCCTTGGAGGTGCAGGTCTGCTCGTTAAGGGCCGGGAGCCGCTTGAGCTGGCCGGTAGAGCCCTGGGTGACGGCGATGTTCTTACCGCACAGCGTCTCGTTGGTGAGTTTCAGCGGGTTACCCGCGGCCACGGCCACCGAGTTGCCGGCCTTGAAGTAGTCGATCATGTCCAGGACCTTCAACCGCTCATCGGTCTTTGACATGGTCGTGGCGGTGAAGTCGTAGCGGCCACCGTCAAGACCAGGGACGATCGTGTCGAACTTCGTGTCCTGGAACTTCAGCTTCAGGCCGAGCTTCTTGGCCACCAGGCGGGCGATGTCCGGGTTCAGGCCGATCGCCGTCGAGTTGTCCTCGGCAAGGAACGTCGTCGGCGGGTAGTGCAGGTCCATCGCGACCGTCAGCTCGCCCTTGTCCTTATAAGATGCCGGCAGGAGGCTCACGGCCTTTTCGTCGGGCTGGACGCCCTCGGAGATGTCAGTGGTGTTTGAAGTCTTGCTGTCTGGCGTATCGCTGCTGTTGGCTGTTCCGCCGCAGGCGCTCAGTGCGAGTAGTACGGCAAGTCCTGCAGCTGCAGTCTGGGCCTTGGTTCGAATCTTCATGGTGCTTCCCTTCGAGGGAGTTGGTCACGGGGGAGGGAGAAGTTCTAGGTTGTAATGTGATCCGGATCTCTCCGTCATCTACTGCAATGCAACCCCCTCAACAGTAGATTGTCAACAATTGACAGAAACTTTTTTCAGTTAGGTCCTTGGTTGAGAATCGTTCTAAATACCGCCTAGAAACTGTTGACAATTTACAATTTGCCCCCCTAGAGTCGAATCACAAGCCTCCCCTTCCATCTCCCTAAAAGAACGGAAACCCCATGGCAGAGACCAACTTCCGGCCGAAGTACATCTCCTTCGATGTCTACGGCACGCTGATCAACTTCGACATCGATCCCACAACCCGGCGGCTGCTTGATGGACGTATCTCCGAAGAGCAGTGGCCTACGTTCAAGAAGCAGTTCCGTGGCTACCGCTTCGACGAGGTCCTGGGCGACTACAAGCCGTATGAGGCGATCCTTCAGGATTCCTTTGACCGCGTGTGCAAGCGCTGGGGCATTGGGCCCACCGAAGGTGCCGGCGCAGCGTTCGCTGAGGCTGTCCGCGGCTGGGTTGCCCACGAGGACGTGCCGGCCCCGCTGAAGCTCATGGGCGATAACTACCAGCTTGTGGCTCTGTCCAACGCCGACACCAGCTTCCTGGACATCAGTATTCCCAAGCTCGGTGCAGAGTGGCACGCCGTGTTCACCGCTGAGCAGGCCCAGGCCTACAAGCCGCGCTACCAGGCTTTTGAGTACATGCTCGATACCCTGAACGCCAAGCCGGAGGACTTCCTGCACGTCTCCTCGCACACCCGGTACGACATGCACCCGATGCACGACATGGGCTTCCGCAACCTCTGGATGCTGGACCGCGGCTATGACCCCATTGGCCAGGGCTACGACCTCAACACTGTTACGTCCTTGGACGAGCTCAACAAGCACCTCGGTCTCTAAACAGACTTCCAGGCGAAAGGTCATACCGTGAAACTTGTTCCCTACTGGCTCGATACTGCAGAGCCTTCCGGCGATTACCGTCGCACTCCGGTCCCGGAAAACGTTGATGTTGCGATTATCGGTGCCGGTTTTACCGGGCTGTCAGCAGCCCTTGAATTCGCCAAGCAGGGCGCCAGCGTGGCCGTTTTCGAACGCCACACCGTTGGCTGGGGTGCTTCGGGCCGTAACGGGGGAATGGCTACGACCGGTTTGGCCATTGGCTTCAGCACGGCAGTCAAGCGCTACGGGGCTCCGCGTGCGGTTGAGATGTTCCGCGAATACAACGACGCGATCGAAACCATCGAGAAACTGGTGCACGACAACGGCATCGACTGCGACTTCAAGCGCTTCGGCAAGCTCTCCCTAGCGTTCCACAAGTCCCACTACGACGGCTTCCTGAAGTCCCAGGAACTGCTCGCCAACCTGGTCGACCACCACGTAAAGGTCATCCCCAAGTCCGAGATCCACAGCGAAATCGGCACGGACTTCTACCAGGGTGCCATGATGGATCCGCTGGGTGCCGGGCTCCACGTAGGGAAGTTCGTGCACGGCCTGGCGAAGGTGGCAATCGACAACGGCGCGGCCATCTGCGAGAACGCATCCGTCACCGAACTGAACAAGGTCTCCGGGACAGTGCACGATGTGCACACCACCCGTGGAATTACCCGGGCCAAGCAGGTCCTGGTCGCCACCAGCGGCTACACCGGCAACGTCACCCCGTGGCTGCAGCGTCGCGTGATCCCGGTGGGCAGCTTCATCATCTGCACGGAGCCTCTATCTGAAGAGGTAGTGAACCGTATCCTGCCCAACAGGCGCCAGGCCTCTGACAGCAAGATGCTGACCTACTACTTCCGGATCACGCCGGACAACAGGCTGCTGTTTGGTGGTAGGGCCCGATTCGCTTTGTCCAGCCCGGACTCGGACGTCAAGAGCGCCGAAATCCTGCACAAGGCCATGACTGAGCTCTTCCCGTACCTCTCCAAGGCCAAGGTGGACTACATCTGGGGTGGCCTGGTGGATCTCTCCATGGACCAGATGGTCCATGCCGGCCAGCATGACGGCCTCTTCTACTCCCTCTGCTACAGCGGCCATGGTGTTCAGATGGCGGCCCACATGGGTAAGCGGATGGCCCACTACATGGCTGGCGACAAGTCGGCAAATGTGTGGGAAGACCTGAAGAACCCGCCGGTGCCCGGCCACTTCGGCCCGCCATGGTTCCTGCCGTTCATTGGCGGAGCCGCGAAGATCATCGACCGTATCAAGTAGACATTCCGCTAGCCAGGCAAGGTAAAGGTTCCCATGAGTTCATCAACAACCGTCACTGGAGCGCGCCCAAAAACAGCTGAGGAAACGGCCTACAGGCGGGCAAGCGTTGCGGCGCTTCCCGGTGGTGCGTTCCTCGAAGGCCTGTGGGAGACCGCTGACAGGATCCTGGAAGTCCGGGACCCTGAAGACGGCCTGCTGCTGGGCACTGTGTGTTCTTCAACCCCGCAGGATGTCCGTCGGGCGGTTGCCCATATTCACCGCCACCTCCTGGATGATGAATGGCCTCTGCGGGAACGCCGAGAGGCCTTGGAAAGGGCCGCGGTGCTCGTGGCTGAGCAGTCGGTCCGCTTCTCGGAGATTATTGCCGCGGAGAGCAGCAAGACCATCAACGAGGCCGAGCGTGAAGTGCGCCGGTGCATCGAGACGTTGCGGCTTTCGGCGGCAGCGTCGAGTGAACTCGTGGGGGAGACTCTCGGCTTTGAGGACAGCATGGCCGGAGCCAACAAGATCGGCTGGTACAGCCGGAAACCCGTTGGCATCATCGCCGCCATCACGCCCTTCAACGATCCGCTGAACCTCGTGGCACACAAGCTGGGCCCGGCGCTGATCGGAGGCAACGGCGTCGTGCTTAAACCCTCAGGCCGCACACCGCTGACCGGGCTGGCTTTTGTCCAGCTGTTGCTTGAGGCCGGTGTTCCGACTGGTCGCATTGCCGCGATCGTGTCCGGACCGGGGGTGTCCGAAGCGATCGTGACCGACCCCCAGGTGGACCTCATCTCCTTCACCGGCGGGCCAGCGACGGCGGACCGGATTGCTGCCGCTGCTGGCGCCAAGAAGATCCTTTCGGAGCTGGGCGGCAACAACGCTACGATCGTCTGCGCCGACGCCGAACCGGCAACCGCTGCTGAGGCGATCGTCGCCGGGGCGTTCGGTGTGGCCGGCCAGAATTGCCTGTCCGTCCAGCGCGTTTACGTCCACATTTCGCTGTTCGACGAAGTCGTTGAAAAGGTACTCACGGGGACCCGCGCGATCCGCGTCGGAGCAAAGATGGACCGCAGCACCGACGTCGGTCCGCTCATCACCGAAGCGGAGGCCCGCCGGGTGGAGGCCTGGGTGGAGGAAGCCAAAGCGGCGGGCGCCACCGTTCGTGTGGGCGGTCAGCGCCACGGCGCCTTCTACCAACCAACCGTGCTCACCGATGTGCCGGCAGACGCCCGCGTCATCGTTGAAGAAGTGTTTGGCCCCGTGGTCAGCATCATGCCCTTCATCCAGATCTCTGACGCCATCCACGCGGCGAATGCCTCCGAATACGGGCTCCAGGCCGGTGTCTTCACCGAATCCATTGACCTGGCCCTGACGATCGCGGACAAGCTGCACGTGGGGGCTGTGGTCATCAACGAGACCAGCGATGTCCGGATCGACTCCATGCCCTTTGGCGGGTTCAAGAAGTCCGGCGTGGGCCGTGAAGGCGTCAAGCACGCCGTCCGCGAAATGACCGAGCCCAAGAGCACCATTATCAAACTGGCGGAGCCCGCCACCCGCTGGCAGCAGCTGACGGGCACCTCAGAACGGAACGCATCATGACTACCCACAAAATCGCGGTCATCGCCGGCGACGGTATCGGCAAGGAAGTGGTCCCCGCGGCCATCGAAACCCTGGAACGAATCGCTGAAATCCACTCCATCAACCTGAAGTTCACGCACTTCGACTGGGGATCTGACTACTACGCCCAGCACGGACGCATGATGCCGGTGGACGGCCTGGAGCAGCTGGCGCAGCATGACGCCATTTTCCTGGGTGCCGTGGGCTCCCCGGAGGTGTCCGATGCTGAATCGCTGTGGGGGTTGTTGATTCCCATCCGCCGCGAATTCCAGCAGTACATCAACCTGCGTCCGGTAAAAACGCTCGACGGCGTGAAGTCGCCGCTGGCGAACAAGGAACCGATCGATATCCTCATCGTGCGTGAAAACAACGAAGGGGAATACTCGGAGGTCGGCGGACGCATGTACCGCGGGCTGCCCCACGAAACCGCGGTCCAGGAAACCATCTTCACCCGCCTGGGAGTATCACGGGCCGCGCACTACGCCGCCTCGCTCGCGTCCTCCCGCAGGGGCCACCTCACCTCGGCCACCAAGAGCAACGGCATCATCCACACCATGCCTTTCTGGGACGAGGTCGTGGAAGAAACCACCCGCCTCTACCCTGACGTGACGCTCACCAGCGAACTGGTGGACGCCTTGGCTGCGCACCTGGTCCTCAAACCCTGGACCCTGGACGTCATTGTCGCCTCGAACCTGCTGGGCGACATCCTCTCGGACCTGGGCAGCTCCGTCACCGGCTCCATCGGTGTGGCTCCCAGCGCGAACCTGAACCCCGAAGGCGATTTCCCGTCTCTCTTTGAGCCCGTGCATGGCTCTGCTCCGGACATCGCAGGCAAGGGACTGGCCAATCCGGTGGGCCAGATGTGGTCGGGTGCGATGATGCTGCAGCACCTAGGCCACCCGGAGGCTGCTGAACACCTGCAGCTGGCCTTCGAGTCCGCACTGCGCGAGGGCCTCGGGACCCGCGACGTAGGAGGCCCTTCGTCGACGTCGGAGTTCACTGCCGCTGTTATGGCCGCGATCGATGTCATTGATGTCGTGGGCTCAATCCTGGACGGCACGGCAGCCAAGTCTGCGGGAGCACCGGCGTCGTCATGACGGTTTCCGATGAACGCAAGAGGCCTGTTGTCGCGGCACTATACCGGGAGGCTTTACCGCCCCGGTTGGAGGAGATCGAAGCCCTGGCCGAGGTCCGACTGACCAAGGCCGATGGACTGGCTGAAGCGATGGACGGTGCCGATGTCCTGTACCAGTGGCATTCGTTTTCCCCTGCCTTGCGGGAGAACTGGGACGCGGCGTCGTCTCTGAAATGGGTCCATGTAACGGCAGCGGGCGTTAGCCAGCTCCTGTTCGACCAGCTCATCCAGAGCGATGTGGTCTACACGAACTCCCGCGGAGTGCTGAGCCGTGCAATTGCCGAATTCGCGCTGGGCTTCGTCCTGGATATTGCGAAAGACTCGCAGGGCTCGTTCAAGCTTCAACAGCAGCAGCGCTGGCAGCACAGGGTCACCCGTAAGATCCAGGGCCAACGCGCTTTGGTGGTGGGCACTGGTTCCATCGGGCGGGAAATCGCGTCCCTGTTCCGTGCCGTGGGTCTGCAGGTCAGCGGTGCCGGACGAAGCAGCCGTCCAGGGGATGAATTGTTCGACCACATCCATTCTTCCCGGGACCTGGCCGGGATCGTCGGCGACGTCGACTACCTGGTGCTGGCGGCGCCACTGACCAAGGACACCAAGGGCCTTGTGGACGCTGACGTACTTTCCGCCATGAAATCCACGGCACACCTCATCAATGTGGGCCGTGGGGAGCTGGTACGGACGGACGCGCTGATGGATGCGCTGACCTCCGGATCCATTGCCGGGGCCGCACTGGACGTGGTCCATCCCGAGCCGCTGCCCGCGGGACATCCTCTGTGGAGCATGGAGAACGTCATCATCACACCCCACATGAGCGGTGACACTGAGGACTACCTCGACGATCTGGGGCAATTGTTCGTGGACAACCTGCGACGGTTCAGCCAGGGCGAACCCCTGCAGAACATCGTGGACAAAACTCTTGGGTTCGTCCCGGTCTCCTGATCCTGTTTCCTGTTTCCCGAAAGAAGAAATGCCGTGCCAAGTACCGTGAAGGCCTATGTAGCCACTTCTCCCACCTCGGACCTCGCGCCGGGCACTGTGGAACGGCGGGATCCCGGCGATTTCGATGTGCAGATTTCCATCAGGTACACCGGAATCTGCCACTCGGACATCCATGCTGCACGTGGAGACTGGGCCAGCAACTACCCCTTGGTGGTTGGCCACGAAATCGTCGGAGTGGTGGAAGCCATCGGTTCCAGAGTCACCCGGCACTCGGTGGGGGACCGCGTGGGAGTGGGCTGCTTCGTTGATTCCTGCAGGGAATGCGTCAATTGCCGTGCAGGCGAGGAGCAGTACTGCCTGCAAGGTGCAACCAGCACCTACAACTCGTTCGGCCGTGACGGTCTGCCCACTGCCGGTGGTTACAGCACAAGCATCGTGGTGGATGAGAACTACGTCCTCAGAATCCCCGACGGCATAGACCTCCAGGAGGCGGCCCCACTGCTGTGCGCGGGAATCACCATGTACGCACCGTTGCGTAACTGGAAAGCCGGGCCAGGCAAGCGCGTGGCCATCATCGGTATGGGCGGCCTGGGCCATATGGGCGTGAAGATCGCTGCGGCCTTGGGAGCCGAAGTCACGGTGCTCAGCCAATCGCTGAAGAAGCAGGAGGACGCCGTCCGGCTCGGCGCCCACAGCTACTACGCAACATCTGAACCGGCAACCTTCGAATATCTGAAGGGTCAGCTGGACCTGATCATCAACACTGTCTCCGCGGACGTCGATGTGGATGCGTACCTGTCCTTGCTTGCCTTGGATGGCACCATGGTCCTCGTGGGCCTGCCCTCAAAACCCCTGAGCCAGCGCGCGTGGTCGCTGGTGGAATTCCGACGCAACCTCAGTGGCTCAAGGATGGGCGGAATCCGGCAAACCCAGGAAATGCTGGACTTCTGTGCTGCCCACAGACTGGGGGCAGACGTGGAAGTCATTCAAGCAAGCCAGATCAACGAAGCATTCGAACGGGTGCTCGCCAGCGATGTCCGCTACCGCTTCGTCATCGACGCAAGTACATTCTGATTAAGCACACCCAACCGTCATCCCGAGTACAGCCTCATCAGTAACTCCACGATCCGGCCGCGCTTCTGCGGCGGATCCTTCGTGGACCACGCGAGGTACACAGATACTGGCGGGGCGTCGCGCACCGGACGGTAGATGATGCCCCGACGCCGATACTGGTGAGCCGTCGACCCGGCAGTCATGCCCCGCGCCGCCCCGCTGCCAATTGTCGTCAACCAATCATCCACATCGTTAATGGGCACGATGTCCGGCCGGCCCTCCGCCGGCCACAGCTCAAGAGTCGTGCTTCCCGTCCGCAGATCCATAGCGACCGGCCGCTCGGCCACCTGTGCCATGGTCACCGAACGTCGCGATGCCAGGGGATCGTCCGAGGACATGGCGCAGTACCGCTTCTCCTCGCCAATCCGGACATGCTCGACGCCGGGCGCATCCGGAAGGCGTCGAAGGATGGCCAAGTCGGTGGTTCCGTCGGCAAGGCCACCGGTAGGGGAGTTGGAGTGCACGAGTTGCAGCTCCACGCCCGGTATTGCGACCGCCCATCGGCGTTGGAACTCCATGGTGTGCTCGCCTAAAGCGGACCACGCGTAGCCCATCCGGATCTTTCCGGTACCGGACTGGGCCTCCCTCTCGAGGTCCCCCAGAAGTGAGAGGACGCGACGTGCCTTGGCGACGACGCGCTCGCCGGAGGGAGTCAGGCCAACGCTGCGGGTGGTCCGTTCCAGGAGCCGTACCCCGAGAATCTGTTCCAGCCCGGCGATGTTGCGTGAAACGGCCGCTTGGGACATTCCCAGTTCAATGGCGGCATCTGTGAACGTGCCTTCCTCGACTACAGCCAGGAGGCACCGTAATTGCCTCACCTCGACGTCCATGCGGTCCATCCTATTCATGCATCCACCGCATAAATAGCCTCGTCCATGCATTTAGCGGATACACGGCCCAGGCGCAGAATTTCAGCATGATCGATACGAGGGCAGTTGGAGTAAGGCCGTCCCGGAAGGCCGGGGGCGCGGCGACCCTCCTGGCCAGCGCACTTTCCAACCAACTTGGCGCCGCCACGGCATCCTTCGCCTTTCCGGTCATGGGACCAATAGGTGTGGTGGCGGTGCGCCAGCTCGTGGCGGCGGCTGTTCTCTTGCCGATCGTCCGGCCCCGGCTGAGGGAACTGAGCTGGCGGCAATGGTGGCCTGTCCTTCTCCTCGCCGTTTCGTTCGGCACCATGAATCTCGGCCTGTATGCGTCCATCCAACGGATCGGCCTTGGGCTTGCCGTCACCCTCGAGTTCCTTGGGCCCTTGGCCGTGGCTTTGATCAGCTCGCGACGAAAGAGCAGTGCGCTCTGCGCTGTGGTCGCTGCATTCGGCGTTCTGGCCATCACTCGGCCTGAAGCATCCATGGATCTCGTAGGGATCGGCTTGGGGCTGATCGCCGCTTGCAGTTGGGCCGCCTATATCCTCCTGAACCGGACCGTGGGCCAAAGAGTGCAGGGTATCCAGGGCACAGCAGCCGCAACAGGAGTGTCGGCGACGCTGTTCCTGCCTGTCGCCGTCGTGGTTTTCATCAGCCAACCTGTGGACGGCTTGGCTGTTCTCTGCGCTGTGGCGGCCGGAATCTTCGCCTCCGTGTTGCCTTACGTGGCCGATCTAATCGCGCTGCGACGGGTCCCCGCGAACATGTTCGGCGTGCTCATGAGCATCAACCCTGTGTTTGCTGCAGTCATCGGTGCCGTAATCCTGCATCAGGACCTGGCGGCGGGGCAGTGGGTGGGGATCGGACTGATCGTCGCGGCCAATGCCGGGGTGTTGCTGCTGCGGGAGCGCGGACAGGGCGCGGCCAGTATTAGCCCTAAGCTGGAGCCTGCCCGCTCGACCCCCGGACCTGGAGTTGGGACGGCACCAAGTGCAGCCGCGCAGGGAGATTGGGAGTTGTGAGCCGCTCCAGGATGAACTTGCCGGCCTCGACGCCGACGGCGAGATTTCCGTTGTCCACGGATGTCAGCGACAAGTGCCGGATTTTGGCCAGGTAAGTGTTGTCGTAACCCACCAGTGAGAGGTCGTCGGGCACGGAAAGTCCGAGGTCGTCTGCAGCCGAAAGCGCGCCGATGCAGGCGACGTCGTTGTACGCGAAAATGGCAGTGGGCCTCGCCGGGCCGGCGAGCAACCTGCTTGCTGTGCTGTAGGCGCTCTCTTCGCTCATGCCGCCGCCCGGCACCGCAAGAGGTTCCAGCCCGGCGTCGAGCATGCTGCGTTCGAATGAGACCCGCCGCAGCTTCCCCACTTCACCTGGCCCCTGAAGGTGCGCAATGCGCTGGTGACCCAGCGCGATGAGATGCTCGGTCGCCTGACGCGCACCGGCGTCGTCATCATTGACCACGATGTCGACGCCGGCAAGTACCGGTTCGCGGGTCCCGGCGAGGACTACGGGGATGCTTTGGGCAGCCTTCTCGATCGCGGCAGATTCGTTGGTGGTTCCCACTACCACTAGGCCATCCACTCGTTGCTCCAGGAGCGTCTCCACCGAACTCCGGCCCACCCGCTGGTCAGTGTATGAATCGGCGAGAACCGGTGAAACGCCCGCCGAATGCAGCGCCGCCGTGAGTCCCTCAAGAAGTTCCACGAACCACGGATTCCGGATGTCGTTGAGCATGACGCCGATGGTTCCGCTGCGCGGCCCGGAGAGTCGCTGGGCCAGTCGGTTGGGCCTGTAACCCAGGTTTTCCATGGCTTCCATGACGGCACGACGGCGGCTCTCACTGACGTTGGCAGAGCCCTGCAGGACGAGGGAGACCAAGGACTTGGAAACACCCGCGGCGCTTGCGACATCGCGAATCGTTGGCTTGGTTCCCGGCGCGCCGGTCGGGGATGGTGCATCAGGCATGGGGGTCTCGTTCCGGTCTGTCAGGTTCGTTCCAAGCTTAGAGGGCTTGACGCCGCCCCTTCTCAGACTCCATTATGGACCGGTCCAAGTAAATTCCAAAACATCAAAGAGGATCTCCATGAGTGCACCCAATACACGCCGTCTGATCGCCGGCATGGTCGGAGGAGGCGTTGGCGCGGACATCGGCAAGACGCACCGCTACGCCATGCGCTTGGATGACCATTTCGAGCTGCAGGCAGGAGTCTTTGGGCGGGATGCCAGCGCTTCGCGGGCGATCGCCGTCGAGCTCGGGGTTCCCGAAGACCGAAACTATGCGGACTACCCGCAAATGGCCGCGGCAGAGTCGGCGCGCGAAGACGGTGTGGACGTGGTTGTGGTGGCGACGCCCAACGACAGCCATTTCGACATCGCCAGCACCTTTCTCGAAGCGGGCATCTCGGTGGTGTGCGAGAAGCCGCTGACCAGGGATTCAGCCACAGCCGCCGCACTGGTTCGGATCGCTGCGGAAAACGAAGCCATTCTCGCCGTTCCGCACTGCTACTCGGCCTACGCCATGGTTCGCCAAGCTGCCCGCATGGTCCGCAATGGTGAACTGGGCGCCATCCGGTTTGCCGACGTCGAGCATGCCTCCGGCTGGGCGGCCACGCCCCTGGAGGAGTCTGGCCATAAGCAGGCCCTCTGGCGTACCAATCCTGACATCGCGGGGTTCCCGAGCGTCGTCGGAGACCTTGGCACTCATGCCTTCCACCTGCTTCGCTACATCACCGGGCTGGAAGCAGAGCGCCTCGCCGGGCGCCTGAAAACGCTGGTTCCAGGACGTCGGGTATTCGACCACGCCACGGTGGAGTTGGAGATGTCCGGGGGTGTCCCGGCGCGCGTTTGGGCCAGCATGGCTGCCACCGGCCACAATCACGGGCTACGCATCCGTGTTTACGGCGATAAAGGCAGCCTTGAGTGGCAGCACGAGGACCCGCATCATCTCAAAGTTCAGGACCTGGCGGGGGCTACGACCATCCTCACGCAAGGCCTCAGCACCTTGCACGACGACGCGTCCCGGCTCACGCGGGTCGGTCTTGGCCACCCGGAGGGCTTCCTTGAAGCTTTCGCCAATTTCTATTCCGACCTCGCCGAGGTCCTGCGCGCCCGTCGCGACGGCTTGGCCCTTCCCGACCGTGAGTTGTCCTTCCCCACCGGCATCGATGGTCTGATCGGCGTCCAGTTCGTGGAGGCCGTGGCCGCATCGCATCATGAGGACTCGGCTTGGAAAGTGCCGGCCTTCGCAGGGACGGCCGCCACTCTCACGGAGAAACCCGCCCTCACAGAGAAAGCAGCAGTGTGATGAAGCTCCGTTTCGCGCTCATCGGGGCCGGCTTCATTGGCTCCGTCCACGCCACAAACCTCGCCGCCCATCCCGGCATCGATTTTCGCCTCGTCTACGACGTCGACCAGCAACGCGCGC
Source organism: Micrococcaceae bacterium Sec5.1 (assembly GCA_039636795.1). NCBI lineage: Bacteria > Bacillati > Actinomycetota > Actinomycetes > Micrococcales > Micrococcaceae > Micrococcaceae bacterium Sec5.1. Next base: position 350,761 of record CP143430.1, read on the forward strand.
AGTCCCTGGCCGCCGCGCACGGGGCTGCTGTAGCCGCGGCCTTAGACGAAGTTTTCGATGCTTCGGCGATTGACGCCGTCTTCATCGCCTCCTCCACGGACACGCACGCCGGGCACCTCCGCCGCGCTGCCGCCGCCGGCATCGCAGTGCTCTGCGAGAAGCCGATCGACCTGGACCTCGCCCACGCCCGCGATGTCGCTTCGTTCGCGCAGGAGACTGGCGTTCCGGTGATGGTCGACTTCAATCGCCGGTTCGATCGCGATTACGCCGAGCTCAAGCGCGTGGTGGATTCAGGCCGGATCGGCAAAGTGGAGCTGATCCAGCTGACATCGCGTGGCCCCTCCATGCCTCCCTTGTCCTATATCGCCACCTCAGGCGGCCAGATGCGTGACCAGACCGTGCACTTCTTCGATCTCGCGCGCTGGCTCAGCGGTCTTGACCCGGTAGAGGTCTTCGCCACGGGTTCGGCTTTGGCGGAGCCCGGCATCGTGAAGTACGACGACGTCGACACGTCCGCGGTCACGTTGCGGCTGCCCGGAGGTGCTTTGGTGCAGATCGATTCTGTGCGCCGGACTGGATATGGATACGACGAACGCATTGAAATCATGGGCTCAACCGGGATGGTGGAGGCCCGTCGTCACAGGAACGGTGCAGTTTCCCGGTACAGCGGTGGCTCCGTAGTGGACGATGGGCTGCATCCCGGGTGGTTCGAACGGGTGCAACCGACGTATGCCGCGGCACTCGCCGCTTTCGTCTCTTCCTTGCAGGGAGGATCGGATTCCATGCCGTCGCTGGAAGATGGACTCAAGGCCCAGGCCATAGCCGAAGCTGCGGTTATCTCCCTTCGCAGCGGCCGCATGGAACCGATCAAGTACTGACCCAAGTAGGGGACAGCACATGTCGCTATGGGCAGCCGTAGCGACGTGTGCTGTCCCTCAGTTGGGTGAGAACGACGCGCGGAAGGCTGCCAACGCTGCGTCGCCCGCCTGGATGCCCTGACCACCGATTGCACTGGCCTCCATGCCAATCACTCCCGTGTACCCGGCGTCGCGCAGTGCTTTGGCGATGGCCGGGTAGTTGATCTCGCCGGTCCCTGGTTCAAAGCGGCCCGGCACGTCGGCAATCTGGATCTCGCCCGTATAAGGCTGGGCTGAGCGCACGAGCTCAATAAGGTTCCCCTCGCCGATCTGTGCGTGGTAGAGATCCAGCATCATCTTCACGTTGGGGTGGTTCACAGCTGTGACCAGCGCCAGTGTGTCCTTTGCGCGCGCCAAGGGAATGCCGGGGTGGTCCAGGATTGTGTTCAGATTTTCCAGCGCAAACACGATGCCGTGCTTTTGGCCCAGTTCAGCCAGCTGTTCCAAGGTTCGGAGGCCCGTCAACCACATCTCGCCGGTGGACCGGTGGAGCGGACGAACAGCCCGCCCGCCTTCACCGAGTTCGCCAGGATGAACCACCATGCGTTCGACGCCGAGCTCCAGTGCCGTGGGGATCAGCTTCTCAGCGGAGGCCAGAACTTCATGCGCAGTGCTGGGATCAATGACGCTGCCGCAGAAGTAGCCACTCATGGAGGAGAACTTGGCGCCGGTTGCTGCGAGGGCTGCGATGTCCCGGCCGCGGGTGTCCCAGAGCTCCACTTCGAAACCTTGATCGTGAATGCGGCGCACACGATCGATCAAAGGCAAATCGCCGTAAACCATCTCCGCGCAGACGGCCAAACGGAAGCTCATGCTCCCTGCCCTGCGGCCTGAAGCTGTGCTGTTGAATGCGTTTCGGCTGGACGAAGGTCCGCGATCGAGGACACCTCGACGGGAAGCCCCGTCTGGGCTGACTTGAAAGCGGCCAAGGCAACCGCCAGGGCGTTGCGGGCGTCCACGCCACCGGGAGCAGCGACAACGGCGGCAGGGGTTCCCGCCGTCGTGCGTTGATTGACCTTGCCGCGGCGTGCGGCGACGTCGTCCGCGAAGTGGGCCAGCTCTGCCGTGTAGGCGTCATGGAAGAGGTCGATGTTCAGGCGGGCGGTGTCTGACCCGATGCCGGCGGCTGTGTAGCTCGTGGCGTTGGTGGCCTGTGGGCTACCGGCCGTGACCATGCCGGCAGAGCCGAACACTTCGCCGCGGACGTCGTAACCGTAGAGGGCGTTGAAGTTGGCTTCCGCTACAGCAATGGCGCCGTTGCTGTACGTGACAGTGACGACCGCGGTGTCCAGCAGGCCACCGGCCTTCGCATCGGGGGCAACCAAGGCATCCGCGACTGCATGGACTTTCACGGGGACCGCCCCGGGATTCAGCCAGTTCAGGGTGTCGAAATCGTGGATGAGGGTTTCCAGGAAGATGGTGCCGGGGGCGATCCTCTCCGGGTTGCTGATGCCTGCTTCCGTGCCGGGATCGCGCGTGAGGGAGCGGAGCAGCTGCGGAACTCCGACCATGCCGTCGTCGATCAGCTTCCGGGCGGCCGAGAAATCCGTTGAGTAGCGGCGGTTGAAACCAAAACGGAGCACGACGCCGGCACTCGCCGCCGCTTCGACGGCGGAGTCGAGTTCGGCGATGCTCCGCCCGCCAGGCTTTTCGCAGAACACGTCCTTCCCGGCTTTGGCCGCAGCGGCGATCAGCTCGGAATGGAAGCGCAGGGGAGTGGCGATAAGTACTGCGTCCACGTCCGGATCGGCAAGGACGTCGGCAACATCGGTGCTGATTTTGGTAACGCCGAGGCGGCTCGCGAGGGCTTCCACGGCAGGCAGGACTGGATCAGCGATGGCTTCCAACCGTGCGTTCGGGATCCTCAGGGCGATGGATTCGGCGTGGAATGCGCCGATCCATCCGGCGCCGATCACGGCGATGCGGACAGGCCGGTCCTCGATGACCGGGTGCTGAAGGTACGTCATTGTTGTTCCTCGATTCAGGCATCTAGAACGTTCTAGTTCGACCATGCTCGCATGCTTGGACGGGTGGTGTCTAGATCGTTCTAGCTGCCTCTTGCTGTACTCCGGCTAAGCGGCATCGTTCCGGCCGGCACGTCCCTGAGGAAGATGACGCCCGAACGCCAGCCTGATGAGCGGGGTCAGCAACAGGAGCAGCAGGACGCTGCCAAAGCCAACAACGCCCGCAAGGAAAACCAGGCTGGCCATGAACAGGAGGTGGATGTCAGGCGCATCGGCAAGCGGTAGGGCGGCCGATATTGCCGATACCTGGTTGAAGGTGTTCATATGTGGCTCCTGCCGCGCGCATCAGTTGCTCGTTCCAACACCTGTTAAGTGCGCTGCGGAGGAAAAAGATGTCGCCGTTGCGGCAACACTTTCCGGGGCGCAGGATCACGACGCGCGCAGGGGCATATCCTGGGCCGGTTTCACCACAATCTTCTTGTCGTTGCCAGGGTCCAACGGGTCGTACCAGAGCGTAGTCCCCTGACCATCAACCACCGGCTCGGTGGCGTTGATCAAGAGGGATTCAGTGCAGGTCGCCGGGACGCCAGGTCCGAGTCGTGCTCGCCGCCTGACCCATCGACGAGACTGCCTCGTCAGGATATCCTGACAATATGGGTGCGCAGCGGGATCCGTGGAGTGAAGGCCTGACAATGTGGGAGCGCCTGCGCTCATGGTTCGGAGATGCCCGCGATGCTCCGCCGGGCAACCCAGAAGCCTTGGGTGCGCTCAGTGATGTCCGGCAGTTGCGGTATCTGCTGGATCAAGCGGAGCTCGCGGCTGTTCATGCGGCACGTGGCCGCGGCTCGTCGTGGGCGGAAATCGCCGCCCGATTGGGGATCGCCCGGCAATCGGCGTGGGAACGCTGGCGAGATTTTGACGATGTCGTTCCAACCGGATCCGTCCTGCCTGCCTCTGCCGCGCCGGCGTCTCGCGCGGTGGAGGCCGCTGCGGCCGCCGGGTTGGTCGGCGAGGCAGCCGGACGAGGGGGAAGGCAGTCAAACGTCACGGTACCGAATGTCGTCGGTTTGTCCCTCGAATCAGCAAGGGCCATCCTGGTGGACAGTAAACTCGTTGCGGTCGGCCCCGATCCAGACGGCCTGCCTCTGGAGGGGTTCGGTTGGCCTAGCGGCGTCGTCACCGGCCAGAGTCCGGAATCGGGGGCGAAGGTGCCCATAGGATCGCGGGTGATCCTGTGGTTGGGCAGAGGCGGCTCGGCGGGTGACCGCGAGCCGCGGCGACCGTCTCCAGGGCCCCGGAGCCTGCGGGCAATGCGGGAAGAACCGGCCGACGACGCGACAAGCTGACCATAAAAGTGCACTACGAGCAGCAGTTGGAAGGACTTTCTACCCTTGTCGTCTCCATCCAAAGGATATAGAAGTCGGCTGGTGTTTGGTGCAAGGACCTGCCAATAGCACCGAAACACGCGTGCCAGATGTCGCACCTGACGGGCTGGAGAGGGAGCGGGTTCTTTGGGTCCCCGCCTGTGGATTTACCGAGAGTTCCAGCGGAACCAGCGGACGCCTATCGTGGCGCATACGGCGACATAACCGATGCATGCCAGGAGGGAGTTGGTGTCTTGGCCGCTCCATGAGGAAGCGTTCAATGTATCGGCGAAGAGTGTCATGAGTGCGCCGACGGGTGACCAGGCTGCGATCGATTTCATCGTGTCGCCGAGGATACCGGTTCCGCCCAGGAGGCCGAGGAGGAGCAGGAGGATCATGAGTACGCGCGTGATCGCGTTGATGGCGCTGGTGGATTGGACCAATCCGACGACGGCTTGCCCGATGGAGAGGAACACTGCGGCGCCGAGGATGGCGACCGCAATGACCAGAAGGTACTGCCCCGGGTTGAGTGTCAGCGCGTAGGCGATCACACCGACGATGACGACGATGACGGAGGCGAGGAGGTTGGTGGCCACTTGGACGAGGACGCGGCTGGTCATGATCATCCAGGTTGGCGCAGGCGTGACCCGCAGCCGTTGGAGCACCCCGACATCGCGGTCATGGGCCAGCGCGAGCGTGTATCCGAACAGGCCTGAGGTGAGCAGGCCCAACGTCAGGGCCAGGCCGATGACCAGGCTGGATCCGCCGAGCCGGCTTTGGCCCTTGCCAACCGTGTTGGCAACCAGGACCACTATGGGCAGGAGGATGCTCAGGAAGAGCGATGTCTTACCGTTGAGCAGCACCAGGAAATCGGCGCGAAGCAGCGACCGGAAGGCCAGGCCAAGCGGCGGGCGCGCGGTGTTGACACCGATGTTAGTCACGGATCTCACTTCCTGTCAGTCCGATGAAGACGTCTTCCAGTGTCGGCGCTCCATGCGCGACCGAAAGCACCCTGGGGTCGTCCTTATGCTTGTTGATCAGCTCCGACGGTCTTCCCTCGGTGAGCAGTTTTCCGTGGTCGATGATCGCCACCCGGTCACAGACTGCCTGGGCCTCCTCCATCGAGTGGGTAGTGAGCAGGATGCTGTTGCCTTCCGCGCGGAGCTCCTCGATGCGTCGCCATAGTCCGCGGCGTGATTGGGGTCCAACCCGGCGGTCGGTTCGTCGAGTAAGAGCAGGAGGGGGTTATGGACGGTGGCGATAAACAGTGCGAGGCGTTGCTGTTGCCCGCCCGATAACTGTTTGAATTTTTTGCCTAGTCCGTCGGCGAGACCGACAGTGCGCAGGCTCTCGCGGACCTGCTCAGGGGAGAATTTCACACCATAGAGTCCGGCATAGAGTTTTGTAATCTCTTGAATGTTCAGTTCGGCTTGGAAACTGGATGATTGCAGTTGCACTCCAAGGAGTGCTTTGACCGCCAGGGGCTGCTGTTGGACATCGATACCGTCTACCAGCAGGGTGCCTGACGTTGGCGTAACCAGCCCCTCGATGGCGCTGAGGGTACTGGTTTTCCCTGCACCGTTCGGGCCAAGCAGGCCGAAGATCTCGCCGCGCTGAATCCGGAAGCTGACCTCGTCGACCACTGTCCGGCCACCGTAGGCGACTCTCAGTTGGTGGATATCCAGGACTGGTGCTGATCCCGGCTTGTTGGCTTCACTTGGCACGTTCCGTCCCCTCAAAACCGGAGCAACCCGGACCGTGGGCAGTTCCTCGTGTGAGTCTAGTTCGATAAGACCGGGAAAATGACTACGTTCCGCGGCCTCCTGCCTGTGAGTAACCCATGAATTTAATCGGTAACAGAACACGGTGCCGCCCGTTTGATGGTGGGAACGGACGATCCTGGCGGACCAGACAGTCTTTCGCCCTGGACAGCCACAGGGGAACTGCCAAGAATAAGCGAGCAGGTGTCATTGGCGCCTCCGCCGGGTCTCCTTTAGCCCGACTGAGCTAATCACTCGAGGCGCAGCGGCTCCGCGCTCCGATGGGTACATGAAGGATTTCTTTGGTTTCGCCGGAATACAGCGAGGGAATGTTGCCCAGAGAACGCTGATCGGGGAATGCTGAAGATTATTCCAAAAGCCCGCGTCACGTTTCCGCAGGTCAACGCACATATCCAGTGCCCAAGTCGTTGTACCGCGTAGTGTGCCGTTGCCCTTTTCGGCGCATGTCCGCGGACAACGCTGAGTTGGCAGTGATGGATGTGGTGGGTTCTGGGGCCCACCCGGGGCGCCGTCACTGCGATACCGGGCTAGTGCGGTCGGTCGTCTGAGTCGCGGCCGGCCGCACGTCTGGGCAGGACTCCTTTGAGCCGTTCGCGTCTTAGATCGTTCTATAGACTGACTGCGGGCAGAGGAGGGCCATGATGGGAAAACGTCCCACGTTGATGGATGTGGCTGAAGCGGCCGGGGTTTCCCGCGCCCTCGTTTCCATCGTGATGCGGGACGCCCCTGGAGCCTCTGAAGCCACGCGCCTCAAAGTCCAGCAAGCGGCGAACGAACTCGGCTACCGTCCCGATAGCCGTGCACGGCTTCTCCGCAGCAGCCGGACGAGGCTACTGGGCGTCAGCTTTTCCACGTCCCACCCGTTCCACGCCGAAATTGTCGATGCCGCCTACGCTGGCGCGACTTTGCGCGGCTACGATATCGCGCTGAGCGCCGTCGCCAACGGCCGCCCGGAATCGCGGGCCGTCGAATCTCTCCTGGATCTCGGCTGTGAAGCCCTGATCATGATTTCTCCAACGCTGGGGGAGGACGAGTTAGCCGGTTATGCCGCAAGGCTCCCAGTGGTCAGCCTGCTCCGCGACGACGTCGGTGAATCCCTGGACTCGGTCAGCAGCGATGACGACGCCGGTATCCGCATCGCGCTGGAATATCTCACCTCGCTGGGGCATCAGAGAATTGCCCACGTAGACGGTGGGGACGCTGTCTCGAGTCCACAGCGGCGCGAAGCATTCCGGGCAGAGATGGCTGGCCGGGGGCTCGAATCCCGGGTGATTCCCGGCGGCGCCACAGAAGAAGACGGCCTCCGGGCTGGTGGAGAGCTTCTGGAGGACCTGCCCACGGCCGTGGTTGCCTTCAACGATCGCTGCGCACTGGGCATCTGGGAGAGCTTCCGGGCAGCTGGGCTCAGGGTCCCTGAGGATGTGTCCGTCCTGGGTTACGACGATAGCCAGTTCGCCCGCCTTAGCTACGTCCAGTTGTCCTCCGTCAGCCAGGACGCCCCGCTCCTGGCGCGGGCCGCCGTCGACCGTGCCATCGATCGTCTGGAAGGCCCGACGCCGCCCGCGCACCTTGTGCGGACACCGCATCTGGTCATCCGCAACACGACAGGACCTGTAAGTCAGGAGTTATGAAGCGCCCGACGGCGGGGCGTCGGCGTCGTCGATGTCCGGACCTTCGGCAGGATCCTGGCTGTGGATGCCGGTATCGTGCGAAACCCAGCCTTCCGTTTCTCCCTCTGCAGGAGCGTCGGTGTGGTGCCGGATGATGTGTTCTGGCTTGTTGTTTGCGTTCATGACGGATACTCCCTGTCCTTGCTTGGACTGCTTCCGCGAGTGCACCCAAGTCTACGCCGGGTAGGGAGTATTGGGAGGTCAGTGGCATAGGCTGAACGCAGTAGTTCTCCGCGAAACGACTAGCTGCCATGCAGAGGTGAAGATGCCCAAGCGACCCAACCCGGCGGTGAAAATCGCCCAAGAGACCGCCCATAACGCAGTATTCGATGCCCAAGGCAACACCAAGCCGGGCGTTCACAATGTCTTGCTGCGCGCCGTCGAAATCCAGCGGCCACTTGTCCTGGCAAACCTGCGCAGAATGCAGCGCAGGCATCCAAAGGCAACGCCCGCGCAGCTTGCGGCGAAACTGGAGCGGGACTACCTGGCCGCCATCACCGGCGGGGGAGCCGCAGTGGGGGCAACCGCCGTCGTGCCTGGGATCGGAACCGCAGCTTCGCTGGGTCTCTCAGCCCTTGCGACCGTCGGGTTCCTGGAGACGACCGCGCTGTACGCATCGACGCTGGCCGAACTCCACGGCATCAGGCTGACCGACCCGGAACGCGCGCGGACAATGGTCATGGCCATCATGCTCGGCGAGGAAGGCACTTCTCTGCTGGGTGCCTTGAGTGGCCAGTCCCTGGGACGAGGCAAGGGCGTGACCAATGCCTGGGGCACCACACTCACCAAGAAGATTCCCGGCAGCGGCTTTGGCGTCATTCGGGATGCCATCCAGCGCGCGTTCCTGAAGAACCTCCTGAAGCGGCAAGGTTCCGCGTTTCTCGGACGGGCCCTGCCTTTCGGAGTGGGCGCCGTGGTGGGTGGTGCCGGCAACCTGATGATGGGTCGCGCCGTAGTTGCGACTGCCAAGGAAGCCTTTGGGCCGCTGCCGGATACGATCCCCGGCGAACTGCTCGCAGGCGCGAACACCAACGAAACCAACAACAACCTGACGCTGGAAGGCGGTAACAGTGGACCTCAACGCTGATCTGGGGGAGTCGTTCGGCTCCTGGACCATGGGCGACGACGCCTCGATGTTCCGCATCGTGAGCAGCGCCAACGTGGCCTGCGGTTTCCACGCGGGAGACCCCCTGACCATGCTGGACAGCTGCCGTGCCGCGTTCGAACTGGACGTTCGCGTCGGCGCGCATGTGGGGTACCGGGACTTGGCCGGCTTTGGACGGCGCTCGCTGGACATGACCTTCGATGAACTGTTCGGCGATGTCCTCTACCAACTCGGCGCCCTGGACGGGATGGCCCATGCAGTGGGGGCTTCCGTGGACTACGTCAAACCACACGGCGCGCTGTACAACAGGATCGTCCACGACCCCGACCAGGCCGAGGCTGTGGTTGCTGCCGTCCATGCCTACGATCCCGGACTGCCGGTGCTGGGATTGCCCGGCTCGGCGTGGCTGAAGCTGGCCGAGGAATCCGGACACCCCGTCTTCCGGGAAGCATTCGTGGACCGGGCCTACTTACCTGACGGCACACTTGTCCCGCGCTCCGAGGAAGGCGCCGTGCTGCACGATCCCGCCGCGGTAGTTGCCCAGGCTGTTCGCCTCGCGACGCGGAAAGAAGTGGTAGCCGTGGACGGAACGGTTGTCCCGGTCAGTGCCGATTCCCTGTGCATCCATGGTGATACTCCGGGCGCTGTGAACATGGCCGCGGCCGTTCGGGCAGGCTTGGAGGAGGCAGGGGTGGAGATTGAAGCGTTCGCCTAGTTTGGTCTGGAAAGCACGTTGAAGAGGAGCTCTTAATGGGTGCCGTTGTTGTTGATCCGGGCCCCTCGACCCTGGCCCTTGCACGTGACCAGGTCTTGGACAGGGCTTCCCTGCACCTTGCCAACGCGCTGCTGGGCAACCCTGACTCCGCGGGCGGCCTGGAGATACTTTTGGGTGGTCTCCGGCTTCGGTTCGTCACGGCCTCGGCACTCGCGATTACCGGCGCGGAAGGCGTGGTCAAGCTCAACGGCTCCGAGCTGCCTTTTAACAAGGCTGTTCGCGTCAGCCCAGGGGCGGTGTTGGAGTTTGGGCCGGCGCTGTTCGGGATCCGGTACTACCTGGCCGTTCAGGGTGGTATCGAACCCCAGGCAGAACCCCTTCGCGCTGGCGGCACCCTGACTTTCGGGCGCCCCCACGCCCACAATATTCCTGTCGAGAACCACGCCCCGCGTCGGGCCCTGGACCCCGAACGTCCGGTGGTCGCCCGGGTGGAACGGGGTCCGCAAGCCCAAAATTACGACGCCGGTACATGGCTTCGGCTGACAAGCGAACCATGGATCCTCTCACCGGAATCGGACCGGGTGGGTGCCCGGTTGGTGGGGCGCCCACTTGAACCAGCGGGGGTGGCGCGTGCCGCTGGGCTGCCTGGTGCGACTGTGCCGGCCACGACTCCAGCACCCCAGGCACAGGCGTTGCTGTCAGGCTCGGTCCTGCTGCCGCCGTCGGGCTTTCCTGTCATTGCGCTGGCCGGGCACCCGCCGACGAGCAAGTCCCCTGTGATCGCAGTTGTTCGGGACGAAGATCTGGACCTGCTGGGCCAAGCGCGTCCGGGACAGATGGTTCATTTGCTGGGGTGAAAAGATCACGGGCAGATTTTCTCACTGATGCTCGGTAGTGAGAAATGAATGCCGCGATTTTCTCATAAATGGCGAATCGTGAGAAAATCGACTATCGATCTTCTCAAGGAGAATCATGAGTAATGTGCTTGCCTGGCCCTCAGTCAGCTACGAAGAGCATCCTTGGGCCGCAGATGCAGAACCGGGAACCTCGAGGCGTCAACGGCTCCTGGCCCGCGGCCCCTACGAGGCTGCTATCCCGGCAGAAATTGCTCGCATCAATCCTGAGGTTGATTCCCGGACCCAGTCGCTTGTTGAGGCAGCCACTGTGGAAATGGTCCGGTTCGATGCCGAGTTGGGACAGGACTCTGCACCGTTCGCGGCCCTGCTGCTCCGAAGTGAATCGGCATCGAGTTCCCAGATCGAGAACCTTACGGCCGGTGCGCGGAAGATTGTGCTGGCGCAATTGGGTGATCGCTCGAGCCCTAACGCCGCACTGATCGCGTCCAACGTGCGTGCCATGGAGGCTGCGATTGCCTTGTCTGAAGACCTGAGCGTCGAGAATATCGGCACCATGCATCACACCCTGGCCTCCTCCGACCAAGTCATAGCTGGGGAATACCGGGACAGGCAGGTCTGGATCCGAGGCAATTCACCCCACTCAGCGGAGTTCGTGCCGCCGCATCACGGACGCGTGATGGTAGCCATGGAAGACCTGGTCGAGTTCATGCGCCGGGACGACATCCCGGCCCTGACTCAAGCCGCCTTGGCACACGCACAGTTCGAAAGCATCCACCCCTTTGCGGACGGCAACGGCCGAACGGGAAGGGCAATCGTTAGCGCCCTGCTCCGTGCCAAGGGGGTAACTGAAAAGGTAACCATCCCTGTTTCTTCAGGGCTGCTGACCAATACCCGCCTCTACTTCGACGCCCTGGGTGACTACCGTCAGGGGAACATCCTGCCCATCATTGAGCGCTTTGCCGAGTCTGCCATGCTCGCCGTGGAAAACGGCCGGTTGCTGGTGGAGGACATCCGGGCTGCACAAAAGGAGTTCCGTGAAAAGCTCGGATCTGCTCAGGAATCCGTGCTTAAAGTCCTTGAGCTGCTGCCTCGCGAACCCGCAATCACCGCCGAGATGGCAGCCGATTACGCCAGGATCTCGCAGGCAACGGCGTACAGGGCAGTGCAACGGCTGGAGGCGGCTGGCGTCCTTACTCCTGCCGGGAAAGTACGGGGCACCAGCGTCTGGCTCGCAAGGGACATCATCACAGCGTTGGACGACTTCGCCGCACGATCTGGCCGCCGCGTGCGCCCCTAACGCCCCTAGCCAAACAGCAGGTGCGCCACCGTGAAGATCGCGAGCCCGGCCAAGGCACCCACAACGGTTCCGTTGATGCGAATGTACTGGAGGTCCTTGCCCACTTGCAGTTCGATCTTCTGGGACGTTTCTTCAGCATCCCAACGCGCCACGGTGTCCGAGATGACGCCTGCAATGTCCGATCGGTAGGTGTTCACGAGGTAGCCCGCGGCGTCCCCGATCCACGCGTTGATCTTCCCGGCGAGTTCGTCGTCGTTGACAAGACGGGAACCGAAATCGCGGACAGCGCTCTTGAACCGCTGGCTGAGTTCGCTGTCCGGATCGTCGACGGCGGTGAGCAGCGCGTTCTTGACCGTTCCCCAGGTTCGGGAGGCCAGTTCCCGGACCTCCGGATCGCCAAGGATCTGGGCCTTGATGGTCTCGGCGCGCTCGATCATGGCGGGATCATGCTGTAGGTCCTGCGCCAGGTCGGTCAGGTAGGTATCGATGGATTTCCGCACCTGATGGTTCTGATCATTTTGGACCGCGCGTACGAACTTCAGGAGTTCGACGTATACCTTGTCGCTCACCAGCCCGTCCACGAACGTCGGCACCCACACCGGCGACCGGTCGGAAACCAGCCGGTTCACCGTTCTATGGTTCGCGTCCACCCAATCGGCGGCACGATCAACCAAGAGGTCCACCAACTTGTGATGATGCCCGTCCGCGAAGATCCGTTCCGCCATCCGCCCCACGGGCGGTCCCCACGGCGGGGTGAGTAGATGCTTTCTGACCAGGCCCTCGATGACTGCCTGCACGTCGTCGTCCTTCAGAACGGTGAACGCGCCGCGGATCATTGCGCCGCCTTCCTTGGCCACGCGTTCGGCCCCGCCCGGTGCGGATAGCCAACGGCCGGCCTTACGGGCAATATCAATGCTCGCCAACTTGTCCTGCACAACCTCCTGGGACAGGAAGTTGCTCTCCACGAACTCACTTAGCGATTCGCCGATTTGGTCCTTCCGGCGCGGAATGATGGCTGTGTGCGGGATCTTCAAGCCCATGGGGTACTTGAACAGTGCCGTGACCGCGAACCAGTCGGCCAAAGCGCCAACCATGCCACCCTCGGCCGCAGCCCTCACATATTCAAGCCACGGGTACTGCTTCTGGAATGCGAACGCCACCATGAACACAATGGCCATGCCTATCAACAGCGCCAGGGCCAGCCGTTTCATGCGGCGCAGTGCGGCTACCTTTTCCTCGTCTCCGGCAGAACGGCCGACGACGCCGGACCCGGGTTTAGTGGCTCCCGAGGCTGCCGCTTGGGCTGAGTGGGCGTGAGTGGTGACGTCTTCGGCTGGGATTTGTTCAGAGTTCACCTGCATTAGCCCAGCGTAGCCCCGTGCGTGCAGCCGCGTGGGCTACCGTGGCTCCATGACTAGCGACGATTTGGCCCCTCGCCGGCCCAAGGTCTACGCCCACCGCGGTGCCAGTGCCGCGTTCGCCGAGCACACCCGTGCGGCATACCTCAAGGCGATCGCGGACGGTGCCGATGGAGTTGAGTGCGATGTCCACTTGACCCGGGACCAGCACGTCGTCTTGCTGCATGATGCCAACCTGGACCGTACTTCCACCGGCACCGGACCGGTTTCGGAGAAGACGCTCGAGGAACTCCGGGCCCTGGACTTTTCCTCTTGGAAGGGCGCCCGCATACCGGATGCGTACGGCGGGATCGCTGATCAATTCCTTACGTTGCCCGAACTGCTGGACATCCTGCGTGGCGCCGGGCGCGAGATTGGTTTGGCGATCGAACTCAAGCACCCCAGCCCCTACCAACTCAATCTCGAGAACCGGGTTCTGGAAGTGCTTCTTAGTGAGGGATGGACGCCTGGGGAGTCCCGGCTGGAGAACATTCAGGTCTCCTTCATGAGCTTCGATTCCGATTCGATCCAACACCTGCTGAAGACGGTCCCAGCCCAGCACATTTGCCAGTTGGTGGACAATTTCTCGGTGCAGGAGTTGCGGCAAGAGCTGGGACTCGGGCCGATCACGGCGGGTGCTGTGGCAAATGTCATGAAGGCAACCCAGTTGGAGGCTGAACGCATCCTGGATCACGGTGAGGTAGGAATTGCCGGACCTGGTATCGATTATGTGAGGGAACACGCACGCAACGTCCAACGGTGGTTGGAATCCGGCAGGGTGTTCAGGGTCTGGACGGTGGATTCGGAGAAGGACGTAGCCCTCTGCCAGGGGCTGGGCATCCACGAGATCACCACCAACAAACCCGCGCAGGTGTTGGCCCAGCTTCAGGTCCCAACCAGGTAGCAGATGAGCGCGTTTTGGGCCCTCAAAACGCGCTCATCTGCGATCCAGTTGGGTGCAGTTTAGGGTGGCCCACCGGGCTTGTGATTGAGTTGTCTCATGTCATTCCGCTGGTCAGCCCGTGCCACCCAAACCACCTCTGCCATCGGTCTGAGCGCACTTCTCCTGGCCAGTGCCATGAAGCATTTCCGCAGCCCGGGGTTCTACTACCCGGTTGTACCTGACTACTTGTGCCGCAGGGACGAACCCGGAAGCCAGCCGAATGGGCCACTGGCTCTTATGTCCCGTGAGGAATGGGTCGCTGCCAGCGGCCTGCTCGAGGCGACTGCCGCCGTCGGCCTTCTCATCCCAGCCACCCGCAAAGTGGCTGCGGACGCTACGACAGCCATGTTTACCGTATTCCTTGCAGGGCATATTGATGCCCTCCGCCGTGCGTATGGTCCCAACGGCACGCCCGGCCAGCGGCGCGCCCACACCCTTAGGCTGCCTCTTCAGGTTCCCCTTGTCCTGTGGTCCTGGAGCCTGCGAAAGTGAGCAAAGGTCCAGCAGCTCCCTTGAAACTCAGGGAGTCGCCAGCTTTCAAGATTGCCTTGTCGCTGAGCATCGCCACAGGCCTTTACGGCGTGTCCTTTGGCGCACTTTCTGTGGCGTCGGGCTTCGATTTCTGGCAAACAATGGTGCTGAGTCTTTTGCTGTTCAGCGGGGGCTCGCAGTTCGCTTTCATCGGAGTAGTGGCTGGTGGTGGATCTGGCGTCGCAGCCATGACGGCCAGCGCTTTGCTGGGTCTGCGCAACGGCATCTACGGCATGCAAATCAACGCCATGCTGCGTCCACGTGGATGGCGGCGCTACATCTCAGCCCATGTCACCATCGATGAGTCAACGGCGACGGCGTCCGGCCAGTCGGACCCCGATGAGCAACGCCGCGGGTTTTGGACTGCCGGGATCGGAATATTCATTCTCTGGAATATCTTCACGGCCATCGGCGCCCTGGCCGGCGATGCGATGGGCGACCCCAAGCAGTGGGGCTTGGACGGGGCTGCAGTTGCTGCGTTCCTCGCTTTGCTGTGGCCAAGGCTGAAGGGGCGCGAACCCTGGGCCATTGCGGCCGCTTGCGCCCTTGCGACCATTCTCGCCGTGCCGTTCGTTCCCTCGGGAGTCCCAATTCTGGTGGCTGCGCTGGTGGCCGGTGTGATCGGCTGGTTCAGCCATGCACGCATGGATGAAGGACTGGAGCCGGACCTGGACCCCTACGAAAAGCGCGAGCACGGGCATGGACACCACCGCGGCGGGGAAAGGGGACCCGAGTGAACCTCTGGCTCTGGATCCTCATTGCCTGCGCGCTTGCGTACCTCACCAAGTTGGTTGGCTACTTTGTCCCGGCCAAGCTGCTTCAGAGCCCCAGGATCATGCACATCGCAGGCACCATGACGATTGGTTTGCTGGCGTCCCTGACCGTGGTGAATGCCCTCGCGTCAGGACAGGGTTTGGTATTGGACGCGCGCATTGGCGCACTGGCGGCGGCCGCCGTCGCTCTTTGGCTTCGCGCGCCATTCCTGGTGGTGGTTATTTCCGGTGCTGCCGCAGCGGCGCTGCTGAGGCTGCTCGGCTGGGGCTAACCGGTTTTAGGTGAGACTCGCTAGCAAGCCGGCGCAGGCGGCTTCGCAGCGGCGGCAGGCTTCCGCGCAGATCCGGCAATGTTCGTGCATCTGTGCGTGTTGTTCGCATTCCTCAGCGCACACTCCGCAGGCGGTTTGGCATGCCTTGAGGACTGCGCTCACCATGGCGGAGTTGGTTCCGGTTTGCCGCGTCAGAACGGTCCCGGTCGCAGCACAAATATCAGCGCAGTCCAGATCGGTCAGGATGCATGCGGTCAGCTGGGCCACCATATCCTCGCCCAGACAGGCGTCGGCACAGGCTGTACAGGTTTGGGCGCATTCAAAGCAGGCCGCAATGCATTCGGCCAGCTTCTCCTTGTCCAGCACACCGGTTCCCTTTGGATGAGCGTCGATCATCGCGCTGATGTGGTGGGTCATGGCCGGCTCCTGTCGGGTTCGAGTTCGACGGACGACCGGCCAACCCGGCCGCCATTCCCACCCTAGACCTGGTAGTGGCAGGCCTCCAGAGGCTGGAGCAAGGGCCGTCGACTAGACGTCGTCCGTGAGCGTCACACCGGGGATGGGTGATTGTTCCGGGAGCGGGCGGGATGGACGTTCGGTCCGGATGGCGTCTTCAATGAGCGCCACAGGACGCTTCCAGGCTTCGGAGCCGGGTTCCATGGTGTCTACGGCGCCGATCAGCATGGCAAGGAGCCGGACCATGTCCTCGATGGTGATATCGCGGCGCAGCGAACCCTGACCCTGACCGCGCTCCAAGAGCGTGGCCATGGAGCCGATGAGGCCGCCGGTTATGCCCATGAGGAGTCCGCGTCGGCCTGCGACGGCGTCAAGCAGGTTGGCGTCTTCGCTCGCCACCTGCATCACAGCGTCGATGACATTGATGAGACCCTCCGCGGCATCCATGCCTTCGAGGGATGCGTCGGCAACAGGATCCACATGCTGGCGGAGTTGGCGGGACAGGGCCGCAAGTACCAATTGTTCTTTATCGGAGAAGTTGCGGAACAGCGTTGCCGGACCCACTCCTGCCGTGGCGGCGATGGTCTGCAGGGGAACTTCGGGACCATGTTCCCGGAAGCACTGCCGGGCTGCGGTGATGATTTTGTCCACATTTCGTGCAGCGTCGGCCCTGAGGGGCTTGCGTTCAGAGGGCTGTTCCATGCTTGTCAGGGTAGCAACGGACCGGGGTTGACCCGTTGTTACGCAGGAGTAGGCCGTTATGTGACAAACCAGTACGTGAAACACTGGATTTCATGTTGCTTGCATTCTCAGTCGCCCCTTCAGGCCAGCCCGCATCCGCCACCAACGGCGGACCCACCCCCGACGCCTCCGTGCACGACGCCGTCGCGGCTGCGGTTAAGATCGTCCGGGAGTCCGGATTGCCGAACCAGACGGACTCCATGTTCACCACTATCGAAGGCGAATGGGACGAAGTCTTTGACGTCGTCAAACGGGCCACGGAGGCTGTTGGCCGCTTCGGCAGCCGCGTGTCCTTGGTGATCAAAGCGGACATCCGGCCCGGTTACAGCGGGGAGCTGACCGGCAAGGTGGAGCGTCTGGAAGAGGCAATTTCCACCACGGACTAGCTCTTTCCACTGTCAGTGACCAGTGCAAGACTGGGGGCCATGATTGAACACGTGGCTGAACCCGGTTGGATTGACGTCGAGCATTACCTGACTGACGTCGTCGTGCGTCCTGATCCTGCCCATAAGCGCGCCCTGACATCTGCAGTCGAGGCGGGCATGCCACAGATCGAAGTGGCGCCGAACGCCGGCAAGCTACTCAAGATGCTCGTGCAGCTGTCCGGAGCAAGGCACGTCCTGGAGATTGGCACCTTGGCCGGTTTCAGCAGTATTTGGATGGCCCAGGGACTTCCCGACGACGGCAGGCTGGTGACCTGCGAGTACCTTCAAAAGCATGCTGACGTCGCGCGGGCGAATGTGGATGCGGCAGGGGTGGGGCACAAGGTGGACATCAGGGTGGGTGCCGCGTTGGACACGCTTCCCACACTGGTAGGCGAGGAATCGTTCGATTTTGTGTTCATCGACGCCGACAAGGAGAACGACCCCAACTACCTTGATTGGGCCATCCGTCTTGGCCACCCGGGCACTGTAATCGTGATCGACAACGTGATCTGGGACGGCTCCATCCTGGAGCCTGCGCGGGACGAGGTAAACGCGCCGGGCATCGTCAAAGCCTTGGAAATGCTGGGCCAGGACCCGCGACTTGATGCCACCGCAATCCAAACTGTCGGCAGCAAGGGCTGGGACGGCTTCGCTATCGCCAGAGTGCGGTAGCCGATGGATTTCACGCTGCGCACGGCAACGGTTGACGACGCCGAAGCCATGACCGTCATGCATGTCCAGTCCTGGCGGGAGAGTTATGGGCATTTGCTGCCGCCGGAATTCTTCGCGAAGCAGGAAGCTGCCCTGCCGGACAGGATCGAGCGGTACAGGGCGTCGATCGCGGCAGGCCATCCGCGGATGCTGGCCCATGATCCCGACGGCGAATTGGTAGGAATTGCGGCTTCAGGACCGGGAAGGGACGAGGACAGCCCCTGCGAGGTGGAGCTGTTCATGCTGTACACCCTTCAGCGGATTCATGGCCGCGGTGTAGGTCAGGCGCTGGTGGATGCGCTCCTCGGTGACGGCCCGGCTTACCTGTGGGTCCTCGACGACAACCCGCGGGCCCAAGCCTTCTACCGCCGCAATGGTTTTGTGCCCGACGGTAAGCGACAGCTTTGCGACCCCTCGTGGTACTCACTTCCTGAACACCGGATGGTGCGGCCCGCCGTCGGGCTTCCTAGGGCACAATTGAAGCGCGTGGAAGTTTGACCGTGGCTTTGAGGCCACCGTCCGGTCCACCGGCCAATTCGAGTGTTCCGCCGTGCGTTTGAACTACCGCGGCGACGATGGAGAGTCCAAGCCCGACGCCGGCGCGTTCACCGCCCTTCTGCGCGGTCCGTTCGGTTCGCAGGAATGGTTCGATCAAGTTGGGCAGTACCGCCGGATCGATGTCATCACCGGGATTCTCGACCACCAAGAGACTGTGCCCAGGAGTGTCGAAAGTCCGGACCGATACACTTGTCCGGCCATGCACAATGGCGTTGTGCACGAGGTTGGCAACTACCCTCTCCAGGAGGGCCGCGTCCCCCCGGACAGCAGTGCGCATTAAATTGGCTTCAATGGCGACCCCTGCACGTTCGGCGGCCGGAATGAGGTCCTCCAGCGCCTGTTCCGCTACCAAAGACATATCCATGTGGCAGAGGGTGATTTGACCTGATTCCACACTGGACAGGAGCAGGAGCGACTCAACCATGTCTGAAGCCCGGGTGTTGACTTCTCCAAGCCGGCGCAGCAGTTCGGTCACGTCCGTACCCGGGTTCAGGCTACCTACCTCTGCGAGGTTGCCCATGATCGCAAGCGGGGTCCGCAGCTCGTGTGAGGCGTTGGCGGCGAAGCGGCGTTGTTGCTCGGCGTGGCGCTCTATCCGTTCCATCATTTGATCGAAAACGTCGGCAAGGCGCCGGAACTCGTCATTCCGCCCGCTCATGTGGACGCGGGCGGACATGGACCCGTTGGAAACTTGCTGCGCTACCTCGCCGATCTGCCTGAGGGGACGAAGTACCCGCCCAGCCAGGAACCAGCCCCCCACGAGGCCCGCGATGATGATGAACACCAAGCCTGCGGACGCTGGGGGAAGGAATGCGCGGATAAGGTCACCTTGGTTTGGTGCGGTATTTCCATATTCTGTTTGCAGGTTCCCCCGAGGGACGTAGCGCAATAGGAATACGTATGTGACGCTGAGCAGGAAGATACCTGTGGCCGCGGCGATGGCGGCATATGTCAGTGTCAGCTTCCATTGGGCCGACAGCCCCGGTGGGCGCCGCTTTATGAGCCCGGGGGAAGTGCTCACGTCCGAGCCATTCGGTACCCGACGCCAGGAACGGTTTCGATGAGCCAAGGCTCCCCGAGCCGCTTGCGCAATCCTGAAATTGTCACGCGGACAACGCTTGTGAAGGCATCGATGTTCTCGTCCCAAGCCTTTTCAAGGAGCTGCTCTGCACTGACAAAGCCGCCCTCCGCTTCCATGAGCACCTGAAGAACGGCAAACTGCTTCCTGGTCAGGGTTACCTCGGTTTGGTCCCGATGGACTTTTCGGCGGAACGGGTCCAAACGTACCCCAACGAACTCGAGAACCGGTGGTTTCGCAACGTTCGGGCGGCGGGCGATCGCGCGAAGGCGAACCACAAGTTCCCTCATCGCGAACGGTTTGGTCAGGTAATCGTCCGCGCCAAGTTCAAACCCGGAGACTTTGTCACCTATCCGGTTGGCCGCCGTGAGCATCAGAATCCGGGTGGTGCAGCCGGAGGCCATTATGGACCGGGCGATGTCGTCGCCCGAGGGGCCGGGGATGTCCCGATCCAAGACCGCGATGTCATAACGGTTGACCGCCAGGAGCTCCAGAGCCGCTGAACCGTCCAAGGCGATGTCGGCTGAGATGGCTTCCAAACGAAGGCCATCCCTTATCGACTCAGCCAGATATGGCTCATCTTCCACAAGGAGAACACGCATGCCTGGACTTTATCCCACCGGCAAGTGGCCTACGTCCAGGGCGTTTACGCTGCCTTAACGCCCTGCAGGCTCTCATTGTCTGTATGAAGTCTTCAGTCCCTCAACGTTTCATCCGGCGCGTCCGTAGCTTCCCATGGGTTCTGTCAGTCGTGGCACTGGCTCTGTTGCTGCTCAATCTCGGCATGTTGACGGGAGCCGCCACGATTTTCGAAAGCAGTTTTCCCCGCCAACCAATGTTGGGGCCGCAACCAACGGTAAGGCCGCAACCAACGGTGGGGCCGCCATTTGGCACCGCACCCAAAAGACCCACAGCTATATCACCCGGGGACTCTTCATCGGTCCTGGATGAACTGCGTCTACGCGATGATCACATCGACGCGTTGGACAACAACCATCCAGCGGTGAGGAATCTGAAGCCTCAGCTGAGGACAGCGGTTCAACGGGCCGCAGAAGCAGCCAAAAGTTCAGGCCAGGAACAGTTCTGGTTAACCTCTGGATGGCGTTCGGTCAGCTATCAACAGGAATTGTTGGACGCCGCTGTCAGCACGCACGGATCGCGCGAAGAAGCAGCCAAGTGGGTGAGCGCTCCGGAGAAGTCCAAGCACGTAACCGGAGAAGCCATCGATATCGGTCCCACCAACGCAGCAGATTGGGTGAACCGCCACAGCGATGCGTTGGGCCTGTGCCAGACCTACGCAAACGAAATGTGGCACTTCGAATTCAGGCCGGAAGGTACCAGCCATTGCCCGGCACCTCTTGAAAACGCTGCCGGATAGCCGGGTGGACGCCTCGAGCGGGACCACCGCACCCCCTTTCGACCTTGACCGAGGACTTACGATGACTGACCTATTTACCCCACCAACACTCTCTACCGTCGCTGTTGGTGTTCAGGCGAACGTCGCCGCTGTCCGGAGCCGATGCCGGTCAGAGCTGATGGCAGTGGTGAAGGCCGACGGGTACGGGCTGGGCGCCGAAGATGTTGCCCGGGCGGCGTTGGGCGCCGGATGCACTTGGTTGGGAACCACTGGCGTTTCAGAAGCTGCCCAATTGAGGCGGGCTGGATTCGATACCGGGATCCTTGCTTGGCTGCATCCAGCGGGAATGGACGTTGAATCGGCGGAGGCCCACAACGTGGATATCGCCATTGGCTCGCTTGAACAACTCATGCATGCCTTTCGCTGTGCCCGCGGAAACCTGAGAATCCACTTGCATGTGGACACCGGCATGACACGGGGTGGACTGCCCGCCTATGACTGGCCTGATGCCATGCACTTGGCTGCGGCCGGCCAAGCCGACAAGCTCTTCCGTGTGGTGGGCCTCATGGGGCATCTGCCCAACGCGGACTCCGCGAAGCCTGCGGCCAACGACGCCGGGCTGCGTTCCTTTGAGTCTGCTCACAGGATGGCACGGAGGGCTGGGCTCGCCGTCGACGTCCGCCATGTGGCCACCACATCGGCAACGCTCACCGATCCGAGGACGCATTATGACCTGGTTCGTATCGGTGCCGGGTTGGTAGGCATCGATCCGTCCGGTTCCACCACGTTGAGTCCCACAGTCAGCTTGACCTGCCCGGTAGTGCATACCAGGGCGGTGAAGGCGGGAACGTCTGTTGGGTACGGCGGCATCGGCCTGGCCGGGGAGTCGGGGTTCGTGAGCGTCCTGGGGATCGGTTACGCGGACGGGCTTCCCCAACACCTCGACGCCGGCGCACACGTCATGATCCACGGCCGCCGCTGCCCCATCGTGGGGCCGGTGAACATGGACCAGATCGTCGTGGAAACCGGCAACTGGCCGGCCTCCCCTGGAACCGAAGCAACCATCATTGGCGTCAACCCTGGAGAGCCCACAGTGCAGCTGTGGGCCCAATGGGGAAACACCTCACCGCACAACGTCATCACCGGATTCGGACAGCGACTCCAACGCAGCCTACTGATAAAGGAAATTGTATGAGCACCGTTCTTGTCATTGGCGGCGGAACAAGCCCCGAACATGCCGTGTCCTTGGCTTCAGCCGCTACCATCAGCGCTACATTGGCCGAAGCCGGGCACGAGGTCCGCCCGTGGACAATACTGCCCGACGGTTCATGGATCAACGCCTCACCCGCCAAATCCCATCCGTCATCCCCTTTCCAGGTACTCGGCGCAGCCGAAGGGGCGGAGGCCTTCCTCGCTGATGCAGCCTCCGGATCGGTCCCTGCCGTGGTTTATCCCACCTTGCATGGGGCCCCGGGAGAGGACGGTGCGGTGGCGGGTCTCTGCGCGCTCGCAGGGCTTCGACTGGCTGCATCGCCTCTTGCTGCCTCTGCAGCGGCGATGGACAAATGGGTCACCAAGCAGGTTGCTGCGAGCGCCGACGTCGCGACAGTACCCTTCGCGCTCTTGGGACCCGGCGCTGCAGCTTCTCCTGTAGCGCATCCTGTGGTGGTGAAACCCGCGACTGCCGGTTCGTCCCATGGAGTTGCCCTGGTTCGGGATGACCAGGAAATGAGCCGCGCTCTGGCGGAGGCCAGGGCGCATTCCGCCCGGGTCCTAGTGGAGCCACTGGTCCGGTCGCGGGAAGTTGACATCGCTCTTTTTGACGACGGGACCGGCCACCTTGTTGTCCTGCCTCCCCTGGAGATCCACACGGCGGGGCTGTTCGACACCTCCACGAAATACGACGGAACCGCCCAGTTCACCGTTCCCGCCAAGCTGTCGCCACACATCACCGAAGAACTCTGCCGTGGGGCGGAGCGGATGTATCGGGCACTGGGGTGTTGGGGCATTGCCAGGATGGACTTCTTTGTCACGGACAATGAGGTCGTTCTAAACGAAGTGAACACGGCCCCGGGAATGTCGGACCAGTCGCAAGTGCCGCAAATGGCCGCGGCCCATGGGTGGAAAATGACTCAACTACTTGACAACCTCGTAGCCGCAGCCCGCGTACCTGTCTGGCAGTCTCCCTTCCTGGAAGTTGGGCCATGACTTGGCCAGCCACTCGGGACCGAGTTCCAGTCCAGTGGGCCCGGAGGCAAACCGCCAACCGCGCGTGGCTTCTGGCGGCGCCACTCCTGGGCGCACTTATTGGCGCAGCCTTCGGAGTTTTGTGTATTTTTCTTCGGGCCGAGGGCTCTCCCACATGGGCAGCATTGGGCGATGCTGGGTGGCCGTGGGCCCTGCTTTTAGGTGCCGCAGCGCTTGCTACACGTTCGGCCTGGGCCAATGTGCTGACCGTCCTGGCGACGGGTTTGTTGGGTTTGGCCGCCTACTACGTGCTCAAAGCGGGCCTCGCCCTGGGCTACCCCTCCGGCGCATATCGCGGCTTCGACGTCTATTTTCAGCAAGCGAACGTCCTCAGGTGGTCCGCAGCTGTGGTAGCAGCAGCAGTACCCGCAGGCCTTGCTGGAGCCTGGATCAGGCGGCTGCGCTGTTAAAGCAGAGTTGGCGGGCGGCAACTCACGCTTCCGAATCGTCCCGCTGGTCCATGGCCATCAATGGCCCGTCGAGGGGTGAGCCATCCAGGGGCTCCTCCAGGAGGCTCGGCGGTTTGGGCACCCGGGCAATCAGTAGGCAGACCACGGTCAGCCAGGCGAACGCGACCGTAAACACCTCCACCCAAACCGCTCCCAAAGCTTCCATGAACAGATCTTATGGCCCAATGCTGCCAAATGGTAAGTATCCTTAGTAAGCGCTCCTGTGGAACGCGACCATGCGCTCCTCTACTAGGCTGGAGCTATGACTCAGGCAGGACGGTTTTAGTGGCCAAGCCCGGTAAATCCAGCAAAGCAAGCAAGTCCGGCCGGGCGGGAAGGTCGACGGCGGGAGTCATCGAGGTGCCCCACGGCACCCGGCCTGACGGTCCGGTAGCAGGCGTCTATTACATCGACACCGGCGACTGCGAACTGCTTCCCGATCCTGACAACAACAATGGCTGGCTCCTGAAGATCAACGGCGTGCTGAGCTCGCACATTGACCTCGCCGATCCACTGTTCCTTGACTTCGAATACATGCGCTGGATTGCTGCGCTGGTGGAATCGAGATGGCCGCGGGAGTCCAAGCCAAAGCTCCGTGCCCTGCACCTGGGTGGGGGAGCCTGTTCCATGGCCCGATACTTCAATGCGGCGTATCCGGATGCGCGGCAAGTGGTGGTGGAGCTCGATGGGAAGCTCGCCGATTACGTCCGTGGTTGGTTCGAACTCCCCAAGGCGCCGCTGCTGCGGATCCGCGTGGGTGAAGCGCGGGCAGTGACCGAGTCCCTGACCCCTGATACGCGGGACCTCATCATCCGGGACGTCTTCGCCGGAGCCTTCACCCCCCGCGCCCTCACCACCCGCGAATTCAACGCCCACGCCGACGCCGTCCTGGCTCCCGATGGCCTGTACGTGGTCAACTCGGGTGACGCTCCGGACCTGAAGAACGCCCGCGCTGACGCCGCCACCATCGCGGACACCTTCGAGCACACGATGATCATCGCGGACCCCGCCATGCTCAAGGGCCGCCGCTACGGAAATATGATCATGGCCGGCAGCCACGTGCCATTCGGCGACGACCCAACCCTGGCCCGCAAGCTCCTGGGCGGCGCCGTCCCTGCACACATCTGGAACGACGCCCAAGTGCGGGCCTTCGCCGCCGGAACGCCCGTTCGGCACGATCCGCCGGCGGCTGCACCGCTAATGGATTGACCTTTTTGTGATGCTAGAGGCCGGTCTGGCTCACTCCGAACTCAGCCTGTTCCGGCGTGAACCCCTCAAAAAGCAATTGGTCGATGAGCCCGGAGCGGGAGAATGAAGTGAACTCCAAGTAGCTCTTGGCCTTCTTAGCCGCCTGCTCGTTCCAATCAACCTTCACTCGGTCGACTGCCCACGTGGCGTCTTCTGTTGAGTATTTCTCGAACTCCAATTGTTTGATGAGGCCGGGGTACGAGAAGGCGGTGAATTGGAGGTAACTACCAGCCTTCCGTAGAGCGTTCTGCTGACTTACCGTCCCCGCGGCTGCCTTGGCGGCGGCGTCAGCAGCCGCCTTCGCAGCAGCATCTGCATCGGCCTTCGCCTTCGCGGCGGCGTCAGCCTCTGCTTTGGCGGCAGCGTCAGCGGCAGATTTGGCGGCCGCATCGGCGTCGGCCTTTGCCTTGGCTTGAGCGTCAGCCGCAGCTTTTGCCGCCGCATCAGCATCTGATTTCGCTTTAGCGGACGCGTCCGCCTCGGCCTTTGCGGAGTTATCTGCACTGGCTGCTGGAGCAGATGCGGACGCAGAAGTCTTCGACGTGGCCACGACTGGAACTGACCTGGAACTGGAGGCCGCAAGGGCAACGTTTGCAAAAATGCCTAGAAGCACGAAGACCCCGGTGACAATCAGGGCTACTTTCTTGTGCCTGTCATAGCCCTCCAGCGGAAATCCACGCTTATCGCGCGTATGGTTCGTCAGCACCAGAATCAGGTCGATGAGAGCCCAAATGCCGAGACCACCAAAAGTGAGCAATTTGAGGATTCCGGTTCCTACCTTGCCGAGGTAGAACCGATCAATGCCCCAGACGCCGACGAGGAGGGAAAGCAACCAAGTCACGAGGAAAGATTTGGCGATTTGTTGTGGCTGTCCATAACCGGGGGATGGGGGATAAGGCGCGAGATTAGGGTTTTGACTCATGATTGTCCTTCCATAGGACACGTGACCGGCGTGCAACGCAAAGCGTGCGGAGCGGGTGGGGTGAAGGGGCGCCGGGCGAGGGAAAGGCGCCCATCCCAAAAGCGGTGAGCGTTGCACCGTCATTTACGAATGACATGATCACTTCCCCCAAAGCGTCGCGGGCATCAGTAGCCCGTACACGGATGCTACACCGTGTTGGCGATGCGGAATCCAACTATTTTTAAAATTCGCATTTCTCCTGCAGGAAATGTCTGCAAACCTCCATCTCACCCAGCGCCCAAGAGCTCCTCCCGCCGCCTCTCCGTCTCCTCGCGCAGGGCCTGCACGAGGGCGGCTACCGCTGGGCGGCGCATCGAGTCGGGACGGAGGACCATCCAGTAGGGGAGCAGCTCGGCGAAGTCGGATGGCAGGAGCCGGACCAAATCTGTGTGGCGATCGGCCATGAAACACGGCAGGAATCCCACGCCCGCGCCTGCCCTCGTCGCCTCCACATGCACGAACACGTTGGTGGAGCTCAGGCCGTCGCGCATAGTTGGGACGAGCCTCCTTGGTGCGTCCAGATCATCCACCTGGAGCATGGAATCCACGAAGTAGACCAACTGATGCTGCGTCAGTTCCTCGATGGTGCCCGGCGTGCCATTGTCTGCGAGGTAGGCGCGCGAGGCGTACATTCCCAGTCGATACTCGCCCAAGCGGATTGCCTCTGCCCGATGGACCTGTGGCGTCCCAACCACTACCTCGATGTCCAAGCCCGAGCGTTGCTGAAGCGCCCGCCGCGTCACGGTGACAATCTCTACGCTGAGCCCAGGGTGCTCGCGTCTCAGCGTCGCCACGGCAGGCGCAGCTATATAGGCGCTGAAACCATCGGTTGCGGTCATGCGTACGACGCCGGTAATGGGGTCAGGTGCGCCATCGCTGGGTCCCAGCGCGCCCACCGCAGCTTCGACACGTTCAGCGACAAGGACGGCCTCTGCCCCCAACTCCGTGACTTCCCAGCCTCCGGCGGCGCGCGCCAGGACCCGGCCACCCAGGGCCTTTTCCAGCGCCGCTATCCTGCGCGAAACGGTGGTGTGGTTCAGGCCCAAGGCTTGCGCCGCCGTCGTGAATTTTCCTGAGCGTGAGACGGCGAGGAGGATGAGGAGATCGTCCGGATTGGGATTCATATCTGCAATTCTGCACACACTTGGTGCCGGATTGGTCATTGAGGAGGGCTGAATCTGCAGTAATACTCAGTGGAGCATTTCGTGTTGTGGATCACAGCACGTCAAAAGGGTCAACGAGGACACTGAGGAGATGGATATGAGCGTAGAGCAGCGCTCCACATCAAAGGCCGGGAACCAATCCGGCAAGGGCTCCGGCCTTAAGAAGATCGTCGCTGCGTCCATGGTGGGCACAGTGGTGGAGTGGTACGAGTTCTTCCTGTACGCCACCGCAGCAACGCTGGTTTTCGGCAAATACTTCTTCCCGAGCACCGGCAACGAATTGGACGGCATCATCCAGGCCTTCCTGACCTACGCGGTTGGCTTCGTAGCCCGCCCGCTCGGCGGAATCGTCTTCGGCCAGATCGGCGACAAACTGGGCCGCAAGCCCACGCTCCAGCTGACCATTGTCATCGTGGGCGTCTCGACGTTCCTCATGGGCTGCCTCCCCGGCTTCGCCGATCTCGGTTACTGGGCGCCGGCCATGCTGGTGGCGCTTCGCTTCATCCAGGGCTTCGCGTTGGGTGGCGAGTGGGGAGGTGCCGTGCTCCTGGTCGCTGAACACAGCCCCAACAAGTCGCGCGGTTTCTGGTCATCCTGGCCGCAGGCAGCAGTGCCGGTGGGCAATCTTCTGGCCACCGCAGTTCTGTTCACCATGTCCACCACACTGAGCAGCGAGGCATTCCTGGGCTGGGGCTGGCGCGTAGCATTCTGGCTCTCCGCCGTGATCGTGTTCGTCGGCTACTACATCCGCACCCACGTCACCGAGGCGCCTATCTTCCTTGAGGCCAAGGCGCAGGTGGAGGAATCGAAGGCCATCAGCTACGGCGTTGGCGAAGTCATCCGCAAATATCCCAAGGGCATCCTGCAGGCCATGGGCCTCCGCTTCGCCGAGAACATCATGTACTACCTGGTGGTCAGCTTCGCGATCGTCTACCTCAAGAGCGTCCACAAGTACGACACGTCATCGCTGCTTCTGGCATTGCTTATTGCGCACGTGATCCACTTCCTTGTCATCCCGCAGGTTGGGCGTCTTGTTGACGCCTGGGGTCGCAAGCCCGTGTACCTCGTGGGAGCCATCACGGGCGCAACTTGGCCGTTCTTCGCGTTCCCCATGTTCGACACCAAAAACGCCGTGGTCATCGTGTTGGCCGTGACCATCGGGCTGTGCCTGCACGCGTTCATGTACGCAGGACAGCCGGCAATCATGTCCGAGCTCTTCCCCACCCGTATGCGCTACTCCGGGGTCTCGCTCGGCTCACAGGTTACGTCGATCTTCGCAGGGTCACTCGCTCCGCTGCTGGCAACACAGTGGCTCAAGGACACCGGCTCGTGGCTCCCCACCGCGATCTACCTCGTCATCGCCTGCGCGATCACCGTCGTCGCCGTTGTGTCGTTGAAGGAAACCAAGGGCATCGCGCTGCAGGACGTGGACGAAGCCGACGCCGTGCGCCATGGACTGACCCCGGCTTCTACCTCGAAAGGCTAGTTCCGTGGACAACTCCTTGAACGGACGCAAAGCCCTGGT
Source organism: Micrococcaceae bacterium Sec5.1 (assembly GCA_039636795.1). Classification (NCBI taxonomy): domain Bacteria; kingdom Bacillati; phylum Actinomycetota; class Actinomycetes; order Micrococcales; family Micrococcaceae; species Micrococcaceae bacterium Sec5.1. The sequence goes on from CP143430.1 coordinate 379,266, forward strand.
CACCGGCGGTGCGAGCGGAATCGGGGCAGCCTGCGCCCGCGCGCTCGCCGCCCGCGGGGCGAAAGTTGTAGTGGCCGACGTCGATGCCTCCGGAGCTGCGGCCCTCGCCGACGAGCTGGGCGGCACTGCCTGGACTGTGGACCTGTTGGACGTCGACGCCCTGGCCGCCCTCAGCCTTGACTGCGACATCCTGGTCAACAACGCCGGCATCCAGAAAGTAGCGCCGATCGAGGAGTTCGAACCTGCTGAATTCAGGCGGATACTCGCCCTGATGCTGGAGGCACCGTTCCTCCTTATCCGGGCCGCGCTCCCACACATGTACGCCAATGGGTTCGGCCGGATTATCAACATCTCCTCGGTTCACGGACTCCGGGCTTCGGCCTACAAGAGTGCTTACGTCTCCGCGAAGCATGGCCTCGAAGGGCTCAGCAAAGTCACTGCCTTGGAGGGCGGCGAGCACGGAGTGACGTCCAACTGCATCAACCCCGGGTACGTCCGGACGCCGCTTGTTGAGAAGCAAATTTCTGATCAGGCGCGACTCCACGGCATCCCCGAGGCAGAGGTCCTGGCCAAGGTGATGCTGACGGAATCGGCTGTGAAGCGGCTGGTGGAGGTTGAGGAAGTCGCGTCGTTGGCAGCCTGGATGGCCTCGGACGACGCCGGTATGGTCACCGGCGCGAGCTACACGATGGACGGCGGGTGGTCGGCCCGGTAGTTCTCCGCGAGATGACAGTTAATGCCAATGTTCGACGCGAACATTGGCATTAACTGTAGTTTCGGCGCGGAGATCCGGGCTAACTCTGGCCGCCGATGATTGCCTCGGCATTATCAAAGGCCCAGGTCACCAGGGGTATAAGCAGTGCCGTGAGCTCGCGGCCGCGTTCAGTCAGGCTGTAGTCCACGCGCGGCGGGATGACGGGTTGTGCATCGCGGCGTACCAGCCCGTCCCGTTCGAGCGTTTTCAGGGTTTGGGCCAGCATTTTTTCGCTGACGCCCTCAGCACGTCTGCGCAGTTCGCTCCATCGCTGATCGCCTTCGGAAAGCGAAAGCAGGATCAGCACTCCCCATTTGCTGGTTATGTGGTCCAGTACTGTCCGGCTGGGGCAGCCGGCAGGGAAGACGCCGTCAGCGACGGCGGCCGGGAGGGTACTTACTTTCATGTCAGTACCTTACCTTAAAGTGCGTACTCTCTTTCGGGAAGTTATCTGCCGAAGCGTTGGTTGTGATCGGTGACCGTCCCATTAATTTCCTTGAAAGGAACCAGTCATGAGCATCGTCATTACCGGAGCAACAGGCCAGCTGGGCCGTCACGTCATAGAGGCCCTCCTTGAACGCAATGTATCCGCTGACAGCATTGTCGCCACCGGGCGCTCCATCGAAAAGCTGTCCAATTTCGTTGCGCGCGGCGTTCGCGCCGTTGCAATGGACTACGACGACGCTGCGTCGGTCGCCCAGGCGCTTAAGGGTGCCACCAAGGTCCTTCTCATATCGGGAAGCGCCGTCGGCCAGCGGGTAGAGCAGCACCGCACAGTTATCGAGGCGGCAAAAACCGAGGGTGTGGAGCTTCTCGCCTACACCAGCATTGCCAACGCAGACACCACCCGCATGAAGCTGGCTACAGAGCACCAGGCCACGGAATCCATCCTCAAAGAGTCCGGCGTCCCCTTCGTCCTCCTTCGCAACAGCTGGTACATCGAGAACTACACCGACCAGTTGCCGGGAACCCTTGCGCAGGGCGCGCTTGCGGGCAGTGCCGGAAACGGCAAGGTTAGCGGTGCCTCCCGCGCAGACTACGCGCAAGCTGCGGCCGCGGTTCTGGTTGCGGAGCACCAGGCCGGCAAGATCTACGAGTTGGGCGGTGACGATGCATTTACCTTGGACGAGCTGGCCGCCGAAATTAGCGCTGCATCAGGCAAGTCCATCGAATACCGAGACCTCCCGGCAGACCAATACGCCGATCTCCTGACGGGCGCAGGGGTGCCGGAAGGCTTCGCGCAGATCCTGGCCGACACCGATCTGGGCATTGGCCGCGGCGATCTTTTGGTGACCACCGGTGATCTCAGGAAACTGATCGGGCGCCCGGCAACTGCCTTGTCCGTGGCCGTCCGCTCCGCTGCTGCTGCCATCTGAGCCGAGCCCCCTCACGAGCTGACAGTTAATGCCAATGTTCCGCCCGAACATTGGCATTAACTGCAGTTTCGGCGCGGGTAATCAGGCTGTCTCGTCCACGAGCTCTGCACGACGCAGGCCACCACCGCGGACCCATAGCTTGTAAGCCACGAACAGCAGGATCAGCCATGTGCCGCCGACATAGAGTGCAACGCGGGTGTCCTCGAAGACCCCGAGGATCACGATCACCATGGCCATGAACGCCATGGTCAGAATGGATGCTGCCGGCCACAAGGGTGAACCGAATTCCGACGCCGGAAGGCCCTTGCGCTTGATCTCCCGCCTCATGGCAACGTGCGAAGCAAGGATCATCACCCACACCCATACGGTGGCAAACGTGGCGATCGATGCGATCAGTACAAATACGTCCTCAGGAATAACCGCGTTCAGCACGACGCCCACAAGCAGGATTCCTCCCATCATTACCACGGTCATCCAGGGGACGCCGTGCCTGGAGATCTTGCCGAAGCTCTTCGGAGCATGGCCCTGCTGGGCAAGTCCGAACAGGATGCGGCCAGCTCCAAAAATGTCGCTGTTGATAGCGGACAGGGCCGCGGTGATGACCACGGCATTGAGGATGTGCGGCGCAGCCGGGATGCCCAGGCCGTCGAAGATCTGCACAAACGGGCTGCCGCTGCTGCCGATTTCGTTCCACGGGAAGATGCTCATCAACACGCCCAGGGTCAGGACGTAGAACAGCAGGACACGGACCGGCACGGTGTTGACTGCCTGCGGGATGACCTTTTTGGGATCGGCGGCTTCGCCAGCGGTAATGCCGATCGTTTCGATCCCACCGAAAGCAAACATCACGACGGCGAACGCGGCCAGGAGCCCTTCGAAGCCGTTCGGGAACAAACCGCCGTGGTTAACCAGGTTCCCCAACCCCGGTGCCACCCCGCCGCCGTCGCCCGTTTGGAAGCCGAAGACGACGATTGCTGCGCCTCCGACGATCATGGCGATGATGGCCACCACCTTGATCAGCGAGAACCAGAACTCCAGTTCACCGAACACCTTCACGCTCAACAGGTTCATGGCGCCCAGGAAGAGGATGATCGCGAGGACCCAGATCCAGCGGTCAACCTGTGGGAACCAGAAGCCCATGTAGATGCTGAAGGCGGTGACGTCGGCGATGGCCACGATCGCCATCTCAAACACGTAGGTCCAGCCGGTCACGAAGCCTGCGAACGGTCCAAGGTACTTGCTCGCGTATTGGCCGAATGAGCCGGAAACAGGGTGTCGGACGGCCATTTCACCTAGTGCGCGCATGACCATGAAGACGGCTGCACCGCCGATGATGTAGGCCAAAAGTACGGCGGGGCCGGCTTTCTGTATGGCGGACGCAGAACCGTAAAACAGTCCCGTACCGATCGCGGATCCGAGTGCCATGAAGCGAATGTGACGGACGTTGAGGCCACGGCTCAGTGCCGTACCGGCAGCTTGGAGGACGGTGTCCTTCGAAGCCAGCGTGGTTTGTTGCATGGTAAAACCTTCTCGTCTTTGGGAGGGGATCGCTATCCAGCAGATCACTTTTGGCCGCCTTGTGATTGGCCTGACGGGGGTTTGGTGTCTTTGATCGCAGACAGTGCGACAAGAGTCACAGTCGAATCTCAGATACGATGTCCGCGGACAGCTAGTCACCCCGGTTAGGCACCTCGCTCATGCGTCATCGTCGCTGGATGGCTCGGACGCTGTCATCGCATCTTTCTTGGGGGACTCTTGATGTCTGCTTTCCGTGTTGCTTCCATCCGTGCTGCCCGCCGTCGTTGGGCCGCGGCCGTTGTTGCCTTGATCGCGGGGGCATCCCTGCTCTTCGCCGCCCCCGCCCGTGCATATGACATTCCTGAGTTTGAGATTCCCCTCGCCTCGCAGGCTCCCGTTCCTTTTGTGAAGCGCGCTGTTGATGCGGCCGGCGTCCTTGATCTGTGGAGGACAGGTGGCCCGGCGACGCGCGCGGCAGCCCAGCTTGCCTTGGTGGGCGGTCCGGAGGCCGTCCAGGCATTCCTCGACGGCGGACAGGATGTTGCGCTGGCAGCGGACCGCAAGGAGCTGGTCACCGAGTTGACGAAGCGGGGGAGTCTGCATGTACGGTCCTCCGCGAAAGCAGCCCTCATTTCCGACGCCGCAACAGTTGCCTTCTTGTCCGAGGGCTGGGCGAGCACCTGGAAGGGCGATCTTCGGACGACGGCCACATATTTCACCAGCACTAAGAACACTCAAATCAGTGCTGCCGCTTCCAAGAGCCTGGACTCCGGCGAGGAAGCCATTGAGCAGTTCGTGCTTGAGGGGTGGCTGAAGATCGCGCAAGGCCAGGATCGGGAAGCGGTTTACTACCTGACGAATTCCGCCGTGCCTGAGGTAACTCTCGGAGCTCAAGCTGCCCTCGACACCTCCAGCCCGGATTCCGTTGCTGATTTTCTTCGCTACGGGCAGCTCGTCGCCTCAGACCATCACGCTGAAACCGGGGCAGTGGCTGCGCTGCTGCAGCAGGTCAAGGCAGACGTCGCAGCCAACCCCAACGCGGCCGCCGCCGTGGCGGAGAGGGCGAGGACCGCCGTCGAGCAGGCCCGAAGAAGGGCCACTGCTGCCAGGTCAGCGGACTCATCGCGTCTCGTCGCGGACAGGGACTTCCTTTCATCGTTGGCTTCGCCTCGTCAGGCCACGGATACTGCGCTGCTGACATCCGAGGAGCCAGCCAAGGCTGCCTTCGCGAAGGCGGCTCGCGAAACTCCGGAGCTACTGGCAGCCATTACCGCACCGGGAACCGATCTCGATGCCCGCATCAAGGAAGCCCGGCAGGCCACACTGGATCTGGCGCTTACCGGCACGCCGGAGGTGAAGAAGGCCGCTGAAGCTGCCCTCCTGGCAGGAGACTCCGGGATCAAGGCCTTCATCACCAATGGCTACGCGGCTTCGATCAAATTGGATGGCTCCGCTTTGAGCGCGGACCGGCAGCGCGTTTACCAGCTACTCCACCTTGGTGGCGGGCACGTTAACGCAGCCGCCGACGCCGCTCTAAGTTCCGCCAATCATGCAGATGTCCGGTACTTCCTGGAATACGGATTTGATCAAGCGTTGGCCTTGGATAACCGCGTCCAGACGACCTTCGCCTTGGATTCAACACCCGAGGTGCGGGCAGCTGCCAGTGTCGCCCTCGATGGCAGTCGGGCCGACCTTCAAGCGTTCATGACCAGCGGAAAAACCGCCGCTGCCGAGCGTGATAAGGCCACCGCAGGCCACGTGGCCTCGATCGACGCGATGATCGCCGAACTCGCCGGACTGGCAGACAAGGCAACGCTCGACGCCGGGACGGCGGCCGACGCTGCCAAGTCGGCTGAGGCGGCACGCCAGGCTGAAGCGGCGCGGCAGGCAGAATCGGCGCGGCAGGCCGGAGCAGTCAAGACCGCTGAGGCTGCTATCCAGCTTGGTGGGTTGCCGCTGGTTGACGGCCACCAGTTCATCGGAGCAGCCCCTGCGGTGGTCCCGTGGCAATCGGCACCCGCCGTCGTGATCCCCGCAACGGGCGAGACGGGTGCGTCAGCCGCTGGCCTACCCGCGCTTCCGCCTCCTCCGGCTGGCACTGCAAATCCGGGTGACATCGTGTCTGTGGAGCCGGAAACCCAGGAAGCCGCCACGGCTGCCAGCACGTCACAGGGGTTGAACGCTTGGACCATCGGGCTGATTGCGTTGCTGGTCGCCGCGGCGGCCGGTGGAATAACGCTGCTGCTACGCCGGAAAACGCCGGCGAAGGCAGCGGCGGAGACGGCGATCAAGGCACAGCCTTAGCCGGCGCCCTGGGCATACCTAGGAGCGGGGATTCTTTCGCAGGTATTCCCGAAGCCCAGGGATAGCAAAGACAACCTTGCCGTGACCGGCTGTTTCTATGAGGCCGGCCGCCAGAAGTCGAATGCGATACTTGCCTGCCAGTGCGGACCCCGCTCCGATCCTGGAGGCGATGTCAGCCATCGTTGAAGTTTCATCGTCCATCGACATGGCGTGAAGGAACTCCCTGTCCTTTGCAGATGCCGTAGCGAGTGCAGCTTCGATGACCACGCGTTCGTTGCGACGAGTCGCTGCGGATATAGCTCTGTCAACGCCATCGGAGGAAAGAGATCCATCATGATTTTCGGCTTCCCTCCATAGGAAGTAACCCACGAGTTGAATTAGGAAAGGATAGCCCCCAGTGGCAACGGCCGCCCGATGGATGTTCTCTGGGATGACGCTGATTCCGGCGGCAGTGAACGTATCGGCAAATGATGACTCCACGTCCCGTATCGCGGCGGCATGAAGGTCGATTTTGTCGGCTCGCCGAAGAAACGTTGCCACACCCTCGTTCAGGAGATCGGAGACGGCGGATGGCAAACCAGCAAATATCAGTCCTATGGGCAGGCCGTCTTGGATAAAGTGTTGGACGTTGGCCGCTAGTTGGGACAGTTCTGTCCGATCGGCAGCGTGGATCTCATCCACTGTAATGAGGAGCCCGGTTGCCCGCTGGTCGAGGAGACGGAGGAGAGTCTCACCGAGTTCGCGCCAATCCACCTGCCGCTCCGGGGACAACTGCGTGGTGACGCCAAATCCAGCAACTGTGACTGCCGTGACGCGTCGTCGCGGGTCGGGCCCATCCCCCAATTCGTGGGTAAGTCGACGCATCTTTTCACCTATGCGCCCCATGAATGTTCCGGTAGCCGTCTCCGCAATCACAGCCCAACCATGTTCCTTGGCTAGGTCGTGGGCCGCGCCGAGCATAACGGTCTTGCCGATGCCGCGGGCGCCGGTAAAGATGGACAGCAAGCCAGGTGCCCCGGAACCTAGTCTGAGGCCATATTCAAACTCGTCCAGAAGCCCCGATCTGCCGATAATCTCCGGGGGCGTAGCCCCTGCCGTAGGGCGAAAGGGATTCTCTGTCGTGAGCATAGAGCGATTCTATGGGTTAAGTCTGGTTAATTTGGTTAATTTGGATAATCGGGTGAATTTGGTGAACATCCCACTGGGCCCAACGCCAGTTCTGAGGCATCTTTGCCAAGGCGGCTCAGCCCCGCACCAGGTACTTCGCTACGCCCTCCGGGTTTGCCAAGGCCAGCAGGTGGCCGCCTGCGATGACGTCGGGCGTGAGTCCTAACCGTTCCCTGGCCACTCTGCGCTGGAATTCCACGGGAAAGAACCGGTCTTCCCTTCCGGTGAGTACCCGGGTTGGGATGCTGGGCCACTCCGTGAAGTCGCAGGCTGATTCGAAGACCGCGTTGGCTTCCGCCCGCTGATACGGTTCGCCCGTGGCAGCGACGTCCGCTGGAACGTCGTGCAGGAAATATGTGGCGACGTCGAACTCGGGACTATACCCGTGGGCCGCAGCAGCGCTCTCCCTTGCGGCGTCCCAACCTGTGTTTGCCCACCAGTCGCCGGGGGTTTCGCCCGGCACCGGGATCATTGCGTTGACGAGGACGAGCTCGCGGACCGACGCACGGTCGCAGACCAAGGGGGCGGTAAAACCGCCCAGTGATTGGGCCACGAGCACGACGTCGGTACTGGCGCCGATGGCTTCCAAGACCAGTCGCGTGTACTCGGGCAGGCCAGCATTTTCGTCGTCCCCTGGGAGGTCGACGGCAACGGCCTCGTGTCCGGCACGCTCCAGCAGCGGAACCACCCGGCTCCAATACCAGGCCGTGCCGCCCGCTCCTGGGATCAGGACGAACGTACTCATTGCAGTTCTGGCCGTACGCAGCGGCGTGGATGCAAGTCGATGGATTTCATCTCCCTATTGTCTTCCTTCACAGGGGCGCCGATCCTGCGTAACGTCGGCTCCATGGACCCTGTCATCCAGACCGTCGATCTTCATAAGAATTTCGGCCGGGTCAAGGCACTGGACGGCCTCGACCTCGAAGTCCCTGAGGGGCAAGTCCACGGCTTCCTCGGCCCGAACGGAGCAGGGAAGTCCACCACCCTGCGTATCCTGCTGGGCCTGGCACGGGCCTCGTCCGGCAGTGCGAGAGTCCTTGGATTGCACCCATGGGCCGACGCCGTTGAACTCCACCGGCGTGTTGCCAGCGTCCCCGGCGATGTCAGCATCTGGCCGAATCTATCAGGGGGAGAGGCCATTGATTTCCTCTCGCGGCTTCGAGATGGCGGGGCAGATCGCGCTGGGTATCGACGCAGCAAGGAGCGTTTGTGCCAGCTCTTCGACTTTGACCCCACCAAGAAGGGCCGTGCCTACTCAAAGGGAAATCGCCAGAAAGTTGCGCTCATCGCAGCCCTCGTTGCCGACGCCGAGGTCTACCTTCTGGACGAGCCGACAAGCGGTCTGGATCCCCTCATGGAGGCAGTCTTTACTCGCGAGATCCGGAGGCTCGTCAGCGAGAAAGGGGCCACCGTCCTTCTTTCCAGCCACATTCTCTCCGAGGTGGAACAGCTGGCCGACAGTGTAAGCATCATCCGCGCAGGGCGGATCGTCGACGGCGGGACGCTCGAATCCCTGCGCCACCTGACCCGCACAGGGATCTCTTTCGCGCAGGACCAGGTGGACCTCGAAGCCCTCCAAGGCCTTTCCCAAGTCCACGACCTCACCTTGGCCGCAGGTCGGATCAAGTTCAGTGCCGATTCGGACCGTGTCCACGAGGTCCTTCCGATCCTTGGCAGCCTTGGCGTGCAAGGACTCCTGGTCGCTCCGCCGTCGCTGGAAGAGTTGTTCCTCCGCCACTACGGGGTTGCCCTTCCGCCCCAGTCAGAGGAAGTGAAGTCCGACGGCGGCGCTCACCACCGGCGGCGCCGCCCGGGCCGCCAGGACGGGCCCTTGAGATGAGCCGATTCCTTGACCTGTATTGGCAGCGACTCCGCCGCGACCGGTGGCAACTCCTGAGCTGGGTTGCTTCCATCGGTGCGCTCGCCTTTTTCGCCACAACAGCAGTGGCTTCGGCGTACGGCGACGATGCTTCCCGCGCCGAAATCCTGCATGTTGCCACGGCGACACCCGCTATTTTGATTCTCCGCGGGCTGGTCAGGGGCCCTGCTCTGGACGCATTTACGTTTTTCCAGATCTTCGCCTTTATCGGTGTCCTTGCCGGCCTGATGAACACCTTCCTGGCAGTACGGCATACGCGCGCCGAGGAGGAAGCCGGCCGGGCTGAGCTGGTCGCGTCCACGGCAGCGGGCCGGTGGATGCCGTTGACGGCGACAGTGACCCATGGGCTCATAGGAAACGTGCTGGTGGCCGCGGCAGTCACGATCGGCTTTATCTCTGGCGGGCTCGATGCCGCGGGCTCGCTGATTGCCGGTCTTGCGGCCGGAGCTATTGGCTTGGCGTTTCTCACCGTCGGATTGCTCGCGTCCGAGTTCATGAGTACTTCGCGTGGGGCAAACGGAGCGGCGGCAGGGCTGGTGGTCGCCGCCTATCTTCTGCGCGGTTTCGGGGACGCGACCGGCAAGGTCAGCCAGGACGGCCTTACGGTAACGGCAGCATGGCCTAGCTGGGCTTCGCCCATCGGTTGGGGACAGCAGACGTTTGCCTACACGGGAAATCGCCTGTGGCCCCTGCTGCTTCCGCTGGGCCTTGGAATCGTATGCGTCTCACTGACCGCCGTCATCATGTCGAGGCGGGATGTTGGCGCGAGCGTGCTCGCCGGACGGAGAGGCCCGACGGACGCCCGCCCCTCGCTCCGCGGGCCGTTCGCCCTGGCACTCCGACTCCAGCAGGGCGCCATCGTCAGCTGGTGCATTGGCGGGTTTATCGCGGGTCTGCTCACCGGCGCCCTCGGCGCTGCCATTCAGCAGGTGAGCATCTCGAATTCCTCCGTGACCGCGATCCTCAGGGCCATGATCGAGGCGCAAGGAACATCCATGACGCAGTTGGTCATTGCTGTCTTGTTTGAAATCGGTGGCATCCTGGCGGCGGCCTGCGGACTCCAGGCCGTTCTGCGATTGAGGCAGGAAGAAGTGGCGGGCACGGCAGAACTGGTGCTCTCGCAACCGCTCGGACGCATTCGTTGGTTTGGCAGCTTTCTCGGCCTCGGGGCAGCCTCGGTGGTTCTCGTCATGGTGTTCGCGGCCTTCGGTGCCTGGTATTCCTTGGTGGTCTCCGGTGAATCAGCCATTGAAGTGGGCAGCGTATGGGAGACTGCCGGGGCTCAAATCCCGGCTGCGCTGCTATACCTTGCCTTGCCCGCCGCGGTTTTTGTTACCTTTCCCCGTGCTACTGTCCCAATCGGCTGGGCGTTGCTGGCACTGGGCATCGTGCTGGGTGTCTACGGCGGGATGCTGGGCTTCGACAAGACACTCAGGGACCTCTCGCCATTCACGCACACGCCCGTCGTCACCAACACCGGAACAGATTGGAGTGGCGGCTTTTGGATGCTCGGGATTGGAGCGGCTCTCGCGGTGTTCGCGTTTACCGCCGTGCGGCGTCGGGAGGTTGGCACGGTCTGAGCCACTCTCAAACACGAGACACTACTTAAGTCTGGTATTTCAGACACTGCATGGAGAGAGTGGTCTGGCGTTGCCCCGTGTAACAAGGCACGCTTGAGTACGGGATACCGGACACATCACCGCGAGCAAGGCTGGACGGTGTCTCCTTCAGCAGTCTTGAGCAGTGAGGAACCATGACAACCACGCCACTGGCACCAGGCAAGGCCACGTCCAAGGTCCCTGCCGCCGAAAATACGCTGCGCATCCTCAAACTCTTGGCCTCGCGCCGGGGGCCGATGGCGGCGTCGAACATTGCGACGGCACTCGGCTTGCCGCGCTCCAGCGTGTACCACCTCCTGGGCGTGATGGAGGCCAACGGCTTCGTCCTGCATCTGCACGAAGAGCAGCGCTACGGCCTCGGCATCAGCGCCTTCGAGCTCAGTTCGGCCTATTCGCGGCAGGAGCCCTTGTCGCGTCTCGGGCGGCCCATGTTGGCCTCGCTGGTGGACGTGATCGGCGAAAGCGCGCACCTTGCCGTGCTTCACGGCCGCGACGTCCTTTACATCGTGGAGGAACGCGCCAAGAACCGCCCAAGCCTGGTGACCGACGTCGGAGTCCGCCTGCCCAGCCACCTCACCGCCTCGGGCCGCGCGATCCTGGCCGCCTTGCCAAAGTCGCAGGTTCGGGCTCTTTACCCGAACGCCGCCGCCTTCACGTCGCGCCACGAAGTGGAATTCCCGATCATGAAGTACTCCGCCCTGTCCTCCCACCTGGACCAGGTGCGGCAGCGCGGCTACGCCACGGAAAATGGCGAGATTACGCCTGGATTCGGTTCCATCGCCGCCGCTGTGACTGACCACGTGGGATGGCCGACGGCGGCAGTCGCCGTCACGTTCTTGGAGGACAAAGTTCCGGCTGAGCAATGGCCGGTACTGGCTGCGCGCATCCGCAAGGCTGCCGACGAATTGTCGGTACGCATTCACGGACGACCCGCTGGCTAGGCCGTTCGCATCCTATTCGCCACGCGGCTTCGGTTCGCCCGGCTTCGCTTCACCGGGCTCAGGTTGGCCCGGCTTCAGCCTGGCCGACTCCGCGGCTTCGCGCTCAACGAGTCTGCGGAAGGTCTCCAGCTCACCCCGGAAGCTGCCCCGGTAGGACCCCATGGCGAAAATCCGCCCAAAGATCGCCGAGATGAATCCACGGGTCACGAACTCCTGCTGGATGCGCGTGCCGCCTCCCTCGGCGGCAAACCTCACATCTGACTCACCCTTCAGGATCGCGTTGCCGAACCGTGTGCGGATGTGCCAGGGGCGTTCGACGGCGAGGATCTCCGTGGGGCTTGCCATTCGTCCGAACTTCACCGTGTAGCGGCTTCCGGCCTGGTCGATCGAGCCAACCCGATCGGTCACGCCGGTGACTCCGCCGATCCATTCCGGGAACCGGTCCAAGTCCGTCCAAGTCGCGAAAGCGCGCTCCGGCGGAGCCGCAACGAGGGTAGTCACTCGGAACGTTGCCATGGGTCCAGCATGCGCTCATTGTTGTGCGAAGGCGAGGGGCTGCGTTACCTCGGAACGACGTTTGGGCGGAGGATTGCAGAAGGGCGGCGTGCGTCTGTAATCCCGGACAGCACCCACCAAAAAGCCATTCCTGAGGCCTCGTAAAGGGGCTTTAGTAGAAGCAGAAGAACTTTCCACTACACACTTCCCAAAGACGAAGGAGTCATCATGGCACCCGCCGATTTCACTATTGGTGCCCGTCCGGTTAAGGCCGCGCGGGGTACTGAGCTTACTGCCAAGTCGTGGCAGACCGAAGCGCCGTTGCGCATGTTGATGAACAACCTGGATCCGGAGGTCGCTGAGCGTCCTGATGATTTGGTGGTTTACGGTGGCACGGGCCGTGCTGTGCGGTCGTGGGCTGCGTTTGATGCGATCACCCGGACCCTGGAGACGATGGAGAAGGACGAGACGCTGCTGGTGCAGTCGGGCAAGCCGGTGGGTGTGTTCCGGACCCATGAGTGGGCGCCGCGGGTGTTGTTGGCGAACTCGAATCTGGTGGGGGATTGGGCGACGTGGCCGGAGTTCCGCCGTCTGGAGGCCGAGGGTTTGATGATGTATGGGCAGATGACGGCCGGTTCCTGGATTTACATCGGTACGCAGGGCATCCTGCAGGGCACGTATGAGACGTTCGCCGCCGTCGGGAATAAGCTCGCTGCGGAGGGTCGCCACCCGGCGCCTGCTGCTGCTGGTTCGTCCGAGGGACCCCTCGCTGGCACCCTGACGCTGACCGGTGGGTGTGGCGGGATGGGCGGTGCGCAGCCGCTGGCCGTGACCCTGAATGATGGTGCGTGCCTGATCGTGGACGTGGACGAGACCCGTCTTCGCCGTAGGGCGGGCAAGCGGTACCTGGATGAGGTCGAGACGGATCTGGATGCCGCGATCGCGAAGGTCCAGAAAGCCAAGGCCGAACGCCGTGGCTGGTCCGTGGGCTATGTGGGCAACGCCGCGGAAGTGTTCCCGGAGCTGCTGCGCCGTCACAAGGCCGGCGAGGTGACCTTTGATGTGGTCACGGACCAGACGTCCGCGCACGATCCGTTGTCGTATTTGCCGGAGGGCATCACGGTGGCGGAGTGGCACACGGAGGCTGCTGCGGATCCTGAAGGGTTCACGAAGAAGGCCCAGGCCTCGATGGCCCGTCAGGTGCAGGCGATGGTGGAGTTCCAGGACGCCGGCGCCGAGGTGTTCGATTACGGCAACTCGATCCGGGATGAGGCACGCAAGGGCGGCTACGACCGGGCGTTTGAGTTCCCCGGTTTCGTTCCGGCGTATATCCGTCCGTTGTTCTGCGAGGGCCTGGGCCCGTTCCGCTGGGTTGCCCTGTCGGGGGATCCGGAAGACATCGCCGTGACGGACAAGGCGATCAAGGAACTGTTCCCGGAGAACACGCACCTGCACAAGTGGCTTGACGCTGCGGCGGACCGGGTGGAGTTCGAGGGCCTGCCGGCACGGATTTGCTGGCTCGGGTACGGCGAACGTGCCAAGGCCGGGCTGTTGTTCAACCAGCTGGTGAAGGAGGGCAAGGTCAAGGCCCCGATCGTGATCGGCCGTGACCACCTGGACTCCGGCTCGGTGGCGTCCCCGTACCGGGAGACCGAGGCCATGGCCGACGGCTCGGACGCTATTGCTGACTGGCCGTTGCTGAACGCCCTGCTGAACACCTCCTCCGGTGCCACGTGGGTGTCGATCCACCACGGCGGCGGTGTCGGCATTGGCCGGTCCCTGCACGCCGGGCAGGTTTCCGTCGCCGACGGAACGGACCTGGCCGCGGAGAAGCTCGAACGGCTCCTGACCAACGACCCCGGCATGGGCGTCATCCGCCACGTCGACGCCGGCTACGACCGCGCCGTCGAAGTCGCCAACGAACGCGGCGTCCGCATCCCCATGAACGAAGGCAAATAAGTGACTATCCTCCCCACGAACTCCCTAACCTCGCAAGCTCGGCCAGGGAACCCTGTCCGCGTGGCCCCATCCAACGAACAACTCACCGTCACCCTCGGCTCCAGCGGCGTGACTCCGGAAGACGTCGTCGCCGTCGCACGCCACGATGCCAAGGTGACCATCTCCCAGGAAGCCCTGGATAACGTTGCCAAGGTCCGCGCGCACATCGACAGCCTCGCCACCAGCGACGTCCCCGCCTACGGTATTTCCACGGGCTTCGGCGCCCTGGCCAACCGCCACATCCCCAACGACCTCCGCACGCAGTTGCAGAAGTCCCTGATCCGCAGCCACGCAGCGGGTATGGGCCCGGCGGTTGAACGCGAAGTGGTCCGCGGCATCATGTTCCTCCGCGCCAAGACCCTCGCCTCCGGTCGCACGGGTGTCCGTCCCGTGGTCCTGCAGACCATGGTGGACGTCCTCAACGCAGGCATCACGCCGCTGGTCCGCGAGTTCGGTTCCCTGGGCTGCTCCGGCGACCTCGCCCCCCTGTCCCACTGCGCGCTGGTGCTGATGGGCGAAGGCGAAGCAACCGGTCCCGACGGCGAACTGTACGGAACCGCTGGCAAGCCGCCTGTCGCTGAGCTGCTCGCGCAGCACGGCATCGAGCCGGTCACTCTCGCGGAGAAGGAGGGCCTGGCCCTCGTCAACGGCACGGAAGGCATGCTCGGCATGCTGCTGATGGCCATCGCTGACATCCGTTTGTTGCTCGCGACGGCGGACGTCACCGCCGCGCTCAGCGTCGAGGCGTTGCTGGGTACCGACCAAGTGTTCCTGCCGGAGCTTCACGCCGCGCTCAGGCCGCATCCAGGTCAGGCTGCCAGCGCGGATAACATGCTGCGCGTGCTGTCCAACTCGCCGATCGTCGCCTCCCACCGCGTCAACGACACAAAGGTCCAGGACGCTTACTCCCTGCGTTGCGCCCCTCAGGTCGCCGGCGCTGTCCGCGACACCGTGGACCACGCCGCACTGGTGGCTTCCCGCGAACTCGCCGCTGCAATCGACAACCCGGTGGTCCTGCCCGACGGTCGCGTCACGTCCAACGGCAACTTCCACGGTGCGCCAGTGGCCTACGTCCTGGACTTCCTGGCAATCGCCGTCGCGGACCTCAGCTCCATCGCCGAGCGTCGCACGGACCGCATGCTGGACCCGGCCCGCTCGCATGGTCTCCCGGCCTTCCTGGCTGCGGACCCTGGCGTCGATTCCGGCCTCATGATCGCGCAGTACACACAGGCCGGCCTGGTTTCGGACAACAAGCGCCTGGCCGTGCCGGCATCGGTGGACTCCATCCCGAGCTCTGCCATGCAGGAAGACCACGTGTCCATGGGCTGGCACGCTGCCCGCAAGCTCCGCAAGGCCGTGGAGAACCTCCGCCGCGTCCTGGCCGTGGAGCTGGTCACCAGCGCCCGCGCTATCGACATGCGCACGCAGATGTCCGACGGCCAACTCACCCCGGGCCCGGCCGGTACAGCTGTGCTCGAGGTGCTTCGCGAAGTGGTCCAGGGACCGGGAACCGATCGGTTCCTGTCGCCCGAACTCGAAGCGGCTGACCGTCTGGTTGGCTCCGGCGCGGTCCGTGCGGCCGCCGAATCCGCCGTCGGGATCTTGGCCTGACGTCGAATAAAACGCTCATTTGATGGGCAAATTTGTCACGTCCCGGAAATTGTTCGCAACGCAATCTCCGGGGCGTGACAAATGTAGTAGAACTTATGGTGTACGTCACGTCCACGCCAACGGTGTCGTGGGCTTGACGGTCAACCGTTACAACTCAATACACAACAGCGAACATCCACAAAGGGGTAGAAGTTCAATGAAGGCACGTGGAGCAGTCCTCTCCAGACGAAACGCACACTCGGATACGGTTTCGGACTGGAGGCAACTCAAGGTTGGCGAGCGCGTGGAGGTAGTCAAGTACGCGCACGTGATCGCGGCAGGGCTGATCGAGGAAGTCTCCGGCAGCGGAAATGTGGTGTGGCTGGAGCACTCAGGCCCGGGCGTCACGGAGGAAGGCAAAGAATTGTTCATGAAGTCCGACGGCGTGACTCTCCGCCGGGCGTAGCGACAAAAAGCCGGGGCCAAGGCCCCGGCTTTTTGGTTCGCAACTGCAACTACTACTACGCAGCGAGCACTTCGTGGGTCTGGCCGAAGGGAACGGATTCGTCCAGTGCCACTGTGTAGGTGCCGGGCTCGTGCCGGGTCACCAGGATGCCGCAGTTGGCATCTGCTGCTGCGTTCTTGATCAAAGCATCCACGGCGCGTTCAAGTCCGTCGTGGATCTCGTCTGCCTTTGAAAAAGACAGGCGAATTTCGCGTTCTGCAGTGATTGCAGCGGTCATTTCGGGGCCTCCTATTATTTGCCGCATGCGAGGGCGACCCATCAATCATAGGACGTTTGGCCCAAAATATGTAAGATGACCGGCAGTATCAGGGTCCGACGCCTCATCTCCGGACCATGGCGCGAAGCAGCTTTACCGCTACGGAGAGCGCTGCAATGTCCACCGGACCTGGCTTGATAGCCTCTTTGATGGTCTCTTGGACACGGGCCAGTTGTTCGATGTTTCCGCGTTCCCAGTCCATGATTCGCTCCACTGGGTCTGACGCCGCAGCGGTCACCGCACCAGAGATCCGGGGCGTGTGCCGCACTACCGCTTTGGTCATGTCCGCGAGTACCAGGTACATGTCATCGCGCAAGGCCGCCCGTGCCAGCGACTCCCAGTGGGTGTCCCGGGGGAGCAGGGTGATGTGTTCCAGCAAGGGGATTGCCGAGATCCGTTCGAAGACTGCGAAGTACACCTCGGCCACTGCTTCCACCTGCTCCTGCAGCTCCTCCGCGATAACGGAAATGTCCAGCAATCCGTAGCTGACCAGAAGTTCGGATGCCCTGATGCCCAGATCATGGGGCAGGCCCACCGAGTCTGTATGGGCCAGGCGTTTCTGGGAGTGGGCAGGGTTGACTCCATGAAGGAGGCTCGTGAGGTTCGCCCGCATCAAGGACATCGGCCGCTCAAGCCTGGCAAAGGCATCGGCAATGGGCTTGTCCCGGAAGTCATGGGTGACGTACCAGCGGACGGAACGGTCCAGCAGCCGCCGCAGGTCCAGGGCAACGGCTGCTCCATGCTCACGGGGAGTGGTGGGCGGCACTTGGGCGATGCTGCCGGCGAGGGCGTCAAAGTCCCAGATCTGCCGCATCACCACGAACGCCCGGGCCACTGCGGAGGCAGAAACCGTGGTCTCCTCCATCGCGCGGAAAGCGAAGGCTATGCCTCCCACGTTGATCATGTCGTTGGCCACCACCGTGGCTACGATCTCCCGCCGCAGGGGATGCGTGGAGAGTTGTTCACCGAACCGCTCTGAGACTTGCTGGGGGAAATAGCCTCGAAGGGTTTGAGAAAACCAGGGATCATCGGACAAACCGCCCTCGGTGAGTTCGCGGGCGAGTTCGATCTTGGCGTAGGCCGCCAACACGGCGAGTTCGGGAGTGGTTAGTCCCTTGCCAGTCAGGATCCGTGCCTGAAGCTCGGCGTTGCTGGGAAGGCATTCGAGCTCCCTGTCCAGATCGGTGACTGACTCGAGCCAATCCATGGTCCGTTCAAAGCTGGGACTCCATTCCAGCACCAATTGCTTGTCATTGAGGAGCAGGACGTTCTGGTCATCGTTGGTTTTCAGGACGAGCCGTCCAACCTCGTCTTGGAGCGAGTGCAGGAATCCAGTTCTTTCTGCCACGGACATCCTGCCAGCGGAGATCATCCGGTCCAGGAAGATCTTGATGTTCACTTCATGGTCCGAGCAATCCACGCCCGCCGAATTGTCGATCGCATCGGTATTGACCAGGATGCCTGCCAAAGCTGCTTCGATCCGGCCGCGCTGGGTGACTCCCAGGTTGCCGCCCTCGGCAATGATGTGGGCGCGCAGATCCTTGGCGTTGACCCGGATGGCGTCGTTTGATTTGTCTCCCACATCGGCATGGGTCTCTGTGGATGCCTTGATGTAGGTGCCGATTCCGCCGTTGTACAGCAGGTCCACCGGGGCAGTAAGGATTGCGCGGAGAAGCTCAGGCGGGCTCATCGCCAACTGGCGGTCGTCGGTGCCATCATCCAACCCCAAAGCGAGCCTGACTTGTTCCGTCAGCAGGATGGATTTTTCCGTCCGTGCAAAGATTCCGCCGCCTTCGCTCACCTTGGTGCGATCGTAATCGGCCCAGGAGGAGCGGGGCAGTTTGAAGAGCCGTTCCCGCTCGGCGTAGGAGACCTCGGGGTCCGGCGTAGGGTCCAGGAAAATGTGCCGGTGATCGAATGCGGCCACGAGTTTGATGTGGTGGGAGAGGAGCATGCCGTTGCCAAAGACGTCTCCGCTCATGTCTCCGATACCAACAACCGTGAAATCCTCGGTCCGGCAATCGATCAGGAGTTCACTGAAATGGTGCCGCACGGATTCCCAGGCGCCCCGGGCCGTGATGCCCATCTGCTTGTGGTCGTAACCCACTGAGCCTCCGGAAGCGAAGGCGTCACCCAGCCAGAAGCCGTACTCTGCGGCAAGGGCATTGGCGATGTCCGAGAAGGTTGCAGTTCCCTTGTCGGCGGCCACCACGAGGTAGTAGTCGTCGCCGTCGTGCCGTACCACCCGTGCCGGCGCGAGCACCCGGCCGCTGCTGCCGCCGTCGGGATCCGGTACCAGGTTGTCCGTGATATCCAGCAACCCGCGGATGAATGTCCGGTAGCTCTCCTGTCCTTCCGCGAGCCAGGCCGCCCGGTCCTCGGCCGGGTCCGGGAGACGCTTGGGGAAGAATCCTCCCTTGGCTCCGGTGGGAACAATCACGGCGTTCTTGACCGTCTGGGCTTTCACGAGTCCCAGGATTTCCGTGCGGAAGTCTTCCCGCCTGTCCGACCACCGAAGGCCACCGCGGGCTATCGGACCGAAACGCAAATGGACGCCTTCAACGCGCGGCGAATAGACCCAGATCTCGAATTTCGGGCGGGGTGCAGGGGCAGCGGGGATGCTGGCGGGGTTGAGTTTGAAGCTGATGAAGGGCTTGTTGAGGTAGAAGTTCGTGCGTAGCGTGGCGTCCACCAAGCTCGCCAGGGACCGCAGCAACCTGTCGGCGTCCAGGACAGGGACGGCGTCGATGGCTTCCGTCAGGTTCGTTCGGGCTCCATGAACGGCCTGCGTCCTGTGGCTCAGTTCGCTGCTTCCCTCTTCGAACCGATCGCCCTTGACCAGCCCCGGATCACCGTGACCGGAATTGACGAGTTCCGGATCGAACAAGTCCGGAGCGAAGCGGTCAGGATTGAACTTCGCCTCGAACAATTCCAACAGCGCACGCGTGGCCATGGCGTTTCCGCGGAGTGTGTCCGCGATGAAGCCATAGGAGTTGGTGCTCCCCAGTTGCCGGAGATACTTGGCATACGCGCGCAGGATGGCAACCCGGCGCCAGTCGATGCCCTCCTTGATGACCAAGGCGTCCAACGCGTCTGACTCAGCGTCACCACCCATCGCGGCACAGAACGCCCCGGCCAGCAGATCGCCCGTGCTCACAGGGTCAACCCCGCGCGGATACTTCAGGCCGAGGTCGTACAGGAAGAACTGCCGCCCGTCGGCACGCTGAACGTCGAAGGGCCGCTGGTCCAGGACCTTCAAGCCCAGGTTATGGAAGAAAGGGAGGATCTCGGTCAGGCTCTGCGGGCGCGTTAAGTAAAGACGGATCCGGGCGTCCTCACTGAGGACTGCGGTGCCGGGACGTTGGTAAACGGTGAGGAGGGGATCCGCTTCGCCCATGGAACCACGCTCTGCCGGGAAGCTTTCGAACTTGGCAATGTCCTCAACTGCGTCCTCCACCTCGTAGTCAGCCTTGTAGCTGGCCGGAAACGCGGTTGCCCACTGCTTGGACAACCGGGCCGCCTCCTCCCGCGGATACCTCGTTTGGAGGGCCTCGTCCAGGCCTTGCGCCCAGGACCTCGTAGCGGCGATGATCCTCTGCTCAAGGGCTGCTGCGTCCATCACCGCCGGAGCGCCGCCGTGCGATGAGTCGTGCCGTGAGGGGTCCTGTGGCAAAAGGATCCGGAAGAACACGCGAGCCATCGCGGATTCGCCCAACCGAAGCTCGAACTCTATGGCGTCGGAGCCAAACGCCTCGCGCAACTCTCGCTCGATATTGAGCCTGACGGCTGTGCTGTACCTGTACCTGGGGAGGAAAACCAGTGCTGTCATGAACCGGCCGAAGGAGTCCGGACGAAGAAAGAGCCGGGTGCTATGGCGTTCCTGAAGCCTCAGAATCTCGCGCGCACGGATGGCCAGCTGTTCCGCATCGATGTGGAACAGTTCGTCCCGCGGATACGCCTCCAACACTGCAAGAAGCTCCTTGCCATGATGCGACGGTGCTGGATAGCCGAAGGCCCCAAGCACTTCCTCCACTGTGTCCCGGATGACTGGGATCTGCTGGGCCGAACGAGCTGTTGAACTTGGTGAGAAGAGGCCAACGAAGGTGCACCCTGTAGCGTTCGTGCCGTTCACGTTCACTGTGCCAAGGCTGATCTCGTCGAGGTAGGAACGTCGGAGGACCGTTGAGCGAAGCGCCGATTTGGTGAGGGTAAGGACGGGCGGCTTGCCGGGAGCATCACCTGGCGCCGCCGGACCGGCCGCATCACGGAGGAGGCCCAGCCCGCGGCGCCCGCGAAAGCCCAGGAACACGAAGTTCCCGTCATCCAGCCACCGCAGCAGCTCCTGTGCTTCCCGCGCCGTACGGTCTTTTGCGCCGAGCCCGTTCAGCACACGGATTTCGTGAATCAGTTCCTCGTGGATGGCCTCAGCGTCCTCGGCCGCGGCCCGGACGTCACCCAAGACCTTGTTCAGCCGGCCCACCAGCAGCTCGGCGCTCGCGTTGTCCGGAACGCGGGGGATCTCGATCGCTATCCACGCCTCGGTGAGCGGTCCGGCGTCGTGCTCGTCCGGCGAAGGGAGCGGATCCGAAAAAGCCGTCGCCGCTCGCGCCTCCTCGGAACGTTCGACGCCGGTGGGCAGCCCCGCGCGGTGAGGTCCCCTGTGGATATCTATCAGGCGGTGGGTGGCCGGGTCCCGCGTGACGCTGAAAGTGGGGTGCACCAGAAGCCGGATGGAAGCGGTGTCACGAGCGATCTCCGCTGTTACGGAGGGAACGAGGTAAGGCATGTCATCCGAGACAATCGCCACCAAGCTGGTATCAGTTTCGTTCAGGACCCCGATGACTGCTTGTCCAGGTTCACGGCGTTCTGCCAACGAGCGGTGATAGCGTGCCCGTTCCAACAAGGTTTCGGGCGTGTAGTTGCGGACGTCGTCGTCCGTGACGTGCTCGTAATAGTCGGTTAGGAATCCGTCCGCCGGCTCCGTAGTTGGTGCCATGTCGCTGCGCCTCCGCTGCGCAAAGGAGCGGCCGTGCTGCTGCGGTCGGCAAAGTCCATGCGCCTCATTTCATGATCGCTGGCGCGGGGCCGAGGGTAAAGCCCCTTTAGTCACCGCCCAACGGACAATTCACCCACGCATGCGGGGGTGAATTGTCCATCGGAGGGTGACGAGCGAACTAGCGCTTCACAGCGTCCAGCTTGAGCATCTTGGCGATGACACCGTCCAGCTCGGAGTCGTCGAAGATTTTCTTCCAGTCGTCCTTGATGATGGTGTCCTTGCCGTACTGAATGGCGATTTCGCAGGCTTCGGAGAACGGGTTGGATCCACGCAGGGCGTTGGTCAGCGCGATTTGTACGTGGCCGAACAGCATGGCCTTGGCCGCTTCCTCGGGGACGCCGGCGGTGTGGACGGTCTCGTGGAGCGCTTCGTTGAGCAGGGTGCCGATCATGCAGGCCACGGTTTCCACAAGGGTTGGTTCCAGGATGGCGAGCTGCTTGACGGTGACCCAGTGGACGTCGATCACGGGTGCGTAGATGGTGCGGATAACTGCTTCGGCTACGTCGCGGGTGGCTGCGGGGGCGTCCTCATCGATCGCGGAAACAACGTTCTGCGGGGCGCCCTGGCCGCCGAAGGTATCGGCCCATTCTTCCTTGGTGGTGCGCTCCAGGAACACCGACGGGTGGCACGGGTGCGCAACGGCCTGGACTACGTCGTCGCGCTTGGCCAGCAGGCCGGCGTAGGCGGCGGCCGGGTCAAGCGTGAGGAGGATCGCGCCGGACTTCATCTGCGGTACCACGCCCTCGGAGACGATGCCAAGAACGGTGTCCGGGACGGCGAGGATCACCACGTCGGCGGTCTTAACGGCGTCGTCGGTGCTGGTGATGTCGCGGCCTTCGGCGCGGACGCGTTCCTGGCCGGCGGGGGAGTTCTCGCTGTAGAAGACGTTGTGGCTGGACTTCTGGAGGTTCCGGGAAACGCGCATCCCCATCTTGCCACCGGCTCCGACAACGGCGACCGTCAATTGTTCTGCTGACATTTCACTTGCTCCTTAGGAAATCGAGGCTTTGTTCGGTCCACTGGTTTTCGAGGCGGATCGTTTCCGCTTCGGAGTCCTGCCACGGCAGCCAGTGTTCGACGATCTGGTTGATGTTTCTTTCTTTGGGCCGGATCTTCTTGACCATGTAGTCGTAGTCCAGGAGACCCTCGCCCAGGGGTGCGCCCGAGTACGTGAACCCGACCCATCCCTGCTTGCGACTGAACGCAAAGTCTTTGATGTGCATATTCAGGACGTAAGGCTCGACGGCGTCAATCACCTCGCGCGGCATCTCCAGCGCCGCGACGGTATTGGCGGGGTCGCTGCAGATACCGAGGTACGGGCTGTCGACACGCCGGACGACGTCCAGGATCCGTTCGGTGGGGACCTGTTCATAGGTCTCGATCGCGATCCGTACCCCGGCTGCTTGGACTTCGGGCAGGACTTCGGTGAAGATCGCCGTTGCTTCCTCCGCCGTGGGGGTGTGGCCGGGAACATTGAACATGGTCCGCAGCAGGTCTGAGCCCAGGATGCCTGCGATGTGCAGGAACTTCCGCAGGTGCTCCGGGCGGATGCCCTTGGTCCCGACTTCCAATGTGATCCCGAGCTCGTCTGCCGTGCGGCGGACGGCGGCGAGGTCGCCGTCGTTCAAGTCTTCCAGAGGTGCGTAATCGCAGATCTGGAACAGGTCCACGCCGAGGTCTGCGGCTTTCCGCAGCGCATCATGGATGCTCAGGGGTTCGCTGACCTGGTCTGAGAGCTGCCAGAAGAACGCGTAGCTGCTTAAACCGATCCTGCTCTGGCCGATCTTGCTCATGCCGCCACCGCCTTCTGGGCGGTAAGGCGGGCCGCCGTCTCGTCCAGGATGGTCTTGAGCGCTTGAGGATCGTGGGCAAAGCGGCCCAGGAACAAGCCCGCGACGGCGGTGTCCAGTTCGGTGATCAGGCCCGGTCCGGCGCTGCCGCCGTAGATGACCCGGCTGTCTTCCTGGCCCGGCAGTGAACGCAGGTGCTCGTCCAAACCACGGACCACTGCACTGATGTAGCCGGGCGTGGCAGGTTGCGGTGCGCCGATGGCCCATTGCGGCTCGTAGGCCACGATGGTCCTGGTGGCACGGCCCAGGGACCCGGCGCGATTGAGGGCTGCATCGACTTCCGCGGTGCACTGGGCGATGGCTTCCTCCGGCGATCCTGCATTCAGTTCGCCAACACAGAGCACAGGGGTCAGTCCGTTGCGGTAGGCTGCGGCGGTTTTGAGGCCGATGACCCGATCGTCTTCGCCGAAGATCCGCCGACGTTCGGCGTGGCCTACCTCGACGTACCGGCCGCCGATCTCAGCAACGGTCTTGCCGCCGACTTCGCCGGTGTAGGCACCTTCATCTTCCCAGAAGATGTCCTGCGCGCCGGTGCCAACGCCAGCCGCGCCCAGGATCCGGGCGCCCTCAGGTAACGCCGGCAGGCCCGGCAGCACGAACACCTCGATGTCCCCGCTGACCACCGCCGCGTGCTTGAACGCAATGGTGGCAACGTCCCGGCAGTAGTCGATGGAGCGCTGATAGCCGAAGTACATCTTCAGGCTCACGCCGATGACTGCCCTCGGACGATCGGAAGAGGGCTTAGCAGGAAGTGACACCTTCGTAGTCCTTAATCAGGGTGACTTTTTCGGCCGAGGCGGAAGCTTCGTCAAAGGTGTAGGTGAGCCATTCCTTGGCCAGTCGGCGGGCCAGTTCCAGCCCGACCACGCGCTGGCCGAAGGTCAGGACCTGGGCGTTGTTGGACAGCACCGAGCGTTCCACGGAGAAGGAATCGTGGGCGGTGACCGCCCGGATGCCGGGCACCTTGTTCGCAGCGATCGCGACGCCGAGGCCGGTGCCGCAAACCAACAGTGCGCGGTCCGCGTTGCCGGCGGCGATCAGTTCAGCCGCAGCGATGGCCACCGACGGATAGGGAGTGTGGCTTGTAGCGTCCACTCCGACGTCGGTGACGGACTCCACCAGTTCATTGGCCTCAAGGTCGGCCTTCAGGGCTTCCTTGTACTCGAATCCGGCGTCGTCCGATCCGATGACCAGGCGCAGTCTGGCGCTCATGCGTTCTCCTTAACTGGGGTGTTCTCTGCGGTTTTGGTGTCCGCGAAAGTCTTGTGGATGGCCCGGACGATCAGGGCCAGGGAAACGGCTCCGGCGTCGGGGGTTCCGAGGCTCTTTTCTGCATGTGGGCGGGCGCGGCCCATCAGAGGCAGCAGTTGCGCGGTGGCCTCGGCTGCTTGCTGGGCCGTGGCTGCGGCGGTTCCCCATGCCTCTGGGAGGGAGCTTCCGCCCTCGACGCCGGCAGACAGTGAGTCGCGGAACGGTACCAGGACGTCAACCATGGTTTTGTCGCCCACTTTGGCTTTGCCGAAGTTCATGATCGCGGCGGCGGCATCGGTCACACCGGTGGCGACAGCACCGGCGTCGGGCGCGTTGACGTCACCCAAGGCATCCCCGACGGACCGCAGCGCCATGCCCCAGAGGGCTCCGGACGTACCGCCGGCCTTGTCGGCCCAGGCATCACCGGCCAGGTTCAGAACCGTCCCGGCACCCGCACCGCGTTCGACGGCGTCTGCCGCGGCCTCGACGGCGGCGCGGACTCCGCGTTCCATGCCGATGCCGTGATCGCCGTCGCCTGCGATCGCATCGATCCTTCCCAGTTCATCCACGTTCGAGTCAATGACGGTCTTCGCGGCGCCAAGTGCCGCAAGGACACGGGCTGCCGCAACACGGGACTCCTCGGAGGCAACTGGGATGGAACGCTCCGCCACATCGTTACCGGCGGTGAGTTCATCGGCGTTGAGCGCTTGGGCACTCACTGCACCACGGCGGAAGGCCGGGGCGTCAGCGGGAGCGAGCCAGAGTTCCTCCAGCTCGGAATCCAGCCAGAAGAGCGTCAGGGAGGTTCCGGCCATGTCGAAACTCGTAACGAGTTCGCCAACCTGCGGGTCCACTGCTTCGATGCCTGCTTCGGCGAGTAGTTGGGCCACGCGACGGTAGACCACGAAGAGTTCCTCGTATTTAACGCTGCCGAGTCCGTTGAGGATCGGCACCACCCGTGCGCCCTGCACGGTGAGGCCGTCGGGGATCTCGGTGAGGAGGTCCTTGACCAGTAGCTCGGCGAGTTCATCCGCCGTCGGGATGTCTGTTTCGCCGATGCCGGGTTCGCCATGGATACCCATGCCTACTGCCATGCGTCCTTCCGGGACGGTGAAGAGCGGGTGGTCCGCGCCAGGCAACGTGCAGCCCGTGAACGCGACGCCGAACGAGCGGGTGCGGTCATTGGCGCGCCCGGCGATCTCCAGGACGCGGTCCATGTCGTAACCGGCCTCAGCTGCTGCGGCGGCCACTTTGAAAACGGTGAGATCGCCGGCGATGCCGCGGCGCTTGTGCCGTTCCGCCAATGGGGCAGAAGAGATGTCGTCGGTGACGGCGATGCTGCGGCAGTCGATGCCTTCGGCGCGGAGTTTGTCCTGTGCCTGGGTGAAGTGGAGGACATCGCCGGCGTAGTTGCCGTAGCCCAGGAGCACGCCGCCGCCGTTGTCCGCGGCCTTGGCCACGTTGTAGACCTGCTGCGAAGACGGTGAAGCGAAAAGGTTTCCCATCGCGGCGCCGTGGGCCAGGCCTTGGCCAACCAGACCTGCAAACGCCGGGTAGTGGCCGGAGCCGCCCCCGATGACCAACGCGACGGTGCCGGGAGTGCTGCGGGTGCTGCGGGCGACGCCGCCGGAGACGCGCCGTACCCAACGGCCGTGCGAGGCGACGAATCCTTCGATCATCTCGTCGGCGAAGGCTGCGGGCTCATTGAACAAGCGGGTCATGCGGGGGCTCCTGGAGCTATGGATGGAAAGGGGAGGGTTACGGCTCGGCGTGGTGTCCGGCGCCCTGGGGATCCAGGGCCTCAGCGGGGATGCCTTCAGAAGCCTTACGCTGCCGGCTGAGGGTGACCATGAGGATCGAGGAGAGCAACATGAAGCCGCCGACGACGAACATGGGAACCGTGTAGCCGCCTGTCAGGTCCTTGAGCCAGCCCGTGATGTAGCCGGCGCTGAAGCCTGCCAGGTTGCCCACTGTGTTGATGAGTGCGATGCCCGCTGCAGCTGCTGCACCGGTGAGGAACTGGGTTGGCACGGTCCAGAAGTTGGGCAGCGCTGCAAAGATCGACATGGCGGTGATCGTGATGACGGCGATGGTTGCAGCCGGGGACCCAGCGAACAGTGCCAGCGGGATGCTGACGCCGCCAATGAGCGCAGGGAGTGCGATGTGCCAGGTCCGCACGCCGCGCTTGGTGGCGTCCTTGGACCAGAAGTACAGCGCGAAAGCAGCCGGCAGGTAGGGGATGGCCGTGATCAGGCCCTTTTGGAAGACATCGAACTTGGTGCCGTAGAGGCCTTCGAAGCCGGCGATGATGGTCGGCAGGAAGAAGCCCAGGGCGTAGAGGCCGTAGATGAAACCGAAGTAGATCAGGGAAAGCATCCAGACCCGACCGTTGCCGAACACGGTGCGGACGCTCACGTGCTTGTTGCTGGCCGTGGTTTCCTTCTTTTCCTTTTCAAGGGCGCCGGTCAGCCAGGTCTTTTCCTCGGACGTCAGCCACTTGGCCTTGGCGGGGGAGTCTGCCAGGTAGAACCAGGCGATGATGCCGATGAGGATCGCGGGGATGGCGACGCCGAAGAACATAAAGCGCCAGCCCTCAAGGCCGAAGAACACGCCGTGCTGCTGGATCAAGGCGCCTGCAAGCGGCGCGCCGATCACAGTGGTGAGGGGCTGGGCCAAGTAGAAGAGGGCAAGGATCTTGCTGCGGTGCTTGGAAGGAACCCAGAGGCTCAGGAAGAGGATGGCGCCCGGGAAGAATCCGGCTTCTGCCACGCCCAGGATGAAGCGCAGGATATAAAGCTGGTCCACGTTTCCTACCCAGGTGAAGAGGAGGGAAACGATGCCCCAGCTGACCATGATGCGGGCAAGCCAGCGGCGGGCACCGAACTTGTGAAGGGCCAGGTTACTGGGGACTTCAAGAAGGATGTAGCCGATAAAGAAGACGCCGGAGGCGAAGCCGAATTGGGCCGCTGAGAGAGCCAGATCGTTGTTCATGCCGTTGGGGCCGGCGAACGAGATGGCCGTGCGGTCCAGGTAGTTGATGAAGAACATCAGGGCGACGAACGGCACCAGCCGGATAGCCACCTTCTTGATTGCGGATTTTTCGACCACCGATTGTGTGGTGTCCACATTGACTCCTAGATGTTGGTATCCCTGCGGATCCTGCTTTGGATGCGCCGGGCTGACTCGTGTCCTTGCCGGGTATGGACCGGCGATGGCGAAGCTTGTGATTTAAACCATAGGACCGGATTCTAAATTGGTCAACCGGTTGACGAGTTAAACTTTTTGAAGTCATTTCGCCCCCGGGATCAATTGGTCATCCGGTTGCTACGCTGTGAAGGTGTCAGCGAACTCCGCCGCAGCAGCGGCCCATATGACGGCAGCCCTTGCCCCCATGGAGCAAGGCTCCGTTGTCTCCGAAGTAGCTGAGCGGCTGCTCGCCTACTTCACCAGCGGCGACATCGCGCCCGGTACGCGCCTGCCCGCCGAGCGCCAACTCGCTGCCTCCCTCGGCGTCGGCCGTTCAGCTGTGCGCGAGGCACTCGCCGCTCTGGAGATTCTGGGTATTGTGATAGTCCGTCCGGGGTCGGGAACGTACCTGCGCGACGGCGTCTCCGAACTCTTGCCTCGTACGCTCAGCTGGGGGCTCATGCTTGGCGAGCCCAGGACCCGCGAGCTGGTCGAATTGCGCAGCGGGCTGGAGGTTCAGGCTGTGGAACTAGCGGCGCTCCGAGTCACGGATGAGGCCTTGGGCCGCATGCGCGCCAACCTCGACGCCATGGAAAAGAACCTGGACAACCTCACAGCTTTCGTTGAGGCCGATGCCTTGTTCCACCGCGAAATCGCCCACGCCTCCGGGAACACGGTCCTCGAAGAGCTCCTGCAGAGCATCCGCTCGCTACTGCGGATCTGGGTCGACCGGGCGTTGACCGATGAAGGCCATGCTGAAGCGGCGCTGCGTGAGCACACCGCAATTCACGAAGCCCTCGTGGCCAGGGACGCTTCAGCGGTTTCCCTGTCCATGCGCTCGCACATGACGACCGCGTCGCGTCGACTCCTGGACGGGTTCGACGCAGCCCAGTAAGCTCTTTCGACCCCGCGAGATGGCACTTAAGCCCAATGTTTGGGGGCGGAATCATATGGTCAGTGCAACATTCCTGGTTTCGGTGGAGGTTGCGTTGGTTACAAGGTTTTCGTTTGGTCAGGTTGATCGTGATCGTTTCATAGCGTTGGTTTGCTCGGGCACTGCGTTGGCGGTTGCTGCCGGTGATGTGGGTGTGTCGAGGCGCGGTGGCACGAGGTGGTGGCATGAAGCTGGTGCCATGGAGCTGATAAAGGGAAAAGGCGGAGGCGGTATCGCGGGTCCGGGTCGGGCGGATAGCCCGTCCGGCCCGGGTCATCCGTTGAGCCTGGATGAACGGATAGAGATCCAGATCGGTCTGCGGGAACGTAAGAGCGTTGCCGGGATTGCCGCGACGCTGGGGCGTCACCGGAGTGTTGTTTGGCGGGAAATCCGCCGAAACAGCGGCCCGGACGGTCTCTACTATGCCGGGACTGCCAATGCCCGGGCCGCTGCCCGGGCATTGCGTCCCAAGCCGTTCAAGATCATCAGCTCCGGGTTGTCGACGTTCATCGCCGAGAACCTCGAAGAGGGGTGGAGTCCGAAGCTGATCTCCGATGTCCTGGCCAAGGAACACGGCCATGATGTATCCATGCAGATCAGCCACGAGACCATCTACAAGTGCCTTTACGTTCAGACCCGCGGCCAACTGCGCAAGGACCTCTCTCAGTACTTGAGCCTCAAACGCAAGGCCCGCGTGCCTCGTGAGAAGACCCAGGACGGCGAAACCCGGGGCCGGTTCAACGATGCTCTGAAGATCAGCGAACGACCGGCTGAAGTAGCCGACCGCGCCGTGCCAGGGCACTGGGAAGGTGATCTCATCATCGGAGCACGCGGCAAATCCGCCATTGGCACACTGGTCGAGCGCAGTACGCGGTTCACGATCCTCCTCCATTTACCCCTGGACCATGGCGCCGACGCCGTCACCGCGGCAATGATCGCCCAAATGAAGGACCTGCCCGAGCACCTGCGCCGGACCATCACCTGGGACCGCGGTTCGGAAATTGCCGGCTACGAACAAATCCGCATGGAACTGGACGCTCCGGTCTACCTCTGCGACCCCCACTCACCATGGCAGCGCGGAACCAACGAGAACACGAACCGCCTACTTCGCCACTGGTTCGAAAAAGGCACGGACCTGTCCGAATACACCGCCAAGGACCTCAAACGGATCCAGGACTCCTTGAACCGCAGACCACGGCCCACCCTGAACCTGGACACCCCGGCACAACGTCTCAACCAGCTACTCTTCGAACAGGCAGCCTAACCACGGCCGTGTTGCACGCACCCCTTGACATCGCCGGGCCAAACATTGTGCTTAAGTGCCATCTCGGCGGAGGGGTACCGGTGCTGGTGCGGCAGACCTGACCCCATCAGACGTGGTGGCGGGATTCGAACCCGCGTGCGCTGCTTTGCAGGCAGCTCCCTGGCCTCTCGGGTACACCACGTGAAAATGACACTAGGCGCCCGACCTCGGGACGATCAAAGTTCATTTCCCCGGCTTTCGCAGGGCTACGTTGGCTTTCGGGGGACTACGTTGCTTTTCCCAGGATTACCGAAAAGCTACGGAACGTTGCCCTTGGTGACGTCCCCGCCGGGCCAGCCTGGAAACTCCCGCGGCCACCAGCAGAGTGAGAATGGCGGCGGCTGCGTGGGTGTAAAGCATCAGGTCGGCAGCATGCACCTCGCCTGAACCCGGCTGACTGTCCGCAGGAACGGCCACGGGTTGCTGGGGCTGCCCGTGCAGATGGTCAAGGAATCCGACGCCGGAAAATGAGCCCCCTAAAGCTTCGAAGCCGAAGAACAGCAATTGCTGGGCCACGCCGGAGAGCAGCAGCAACAGGATGGGCCCATGGATCCAGCGGGAAATCAGTTGTGCGGCCAAGGCAGAGAGGGCAACGAAGGCCAGCAGGACGGGCATCGCAGGGGCACCGCCACCGGAAATGACGTGTGCGGCAAGACCGAGCGCGACAGCAACCGGCCCGGCCACCCAAGCCCACTTGTCCTGCAGAGGAGTTGCGCGCATCGCTGTCCTTCCCTTCCCCACAGGTTAAACCCAACAGGTTAAAGCAGGACAGGGACTGGGAACAGGCCCTACGCCAACAGCGTGTTTACAAGCCGTGCTGCCACTTTCGCGGTTCGTCCATCGATATCGAACTCCGGGTTCAATTCGGCAACGTCCAAGTGCAACAGGGTGCCGCTTGCGGCTACTTGGCGGCATATAGCACTAATCACGGGCAGCGGCACCCCGTACGCAGCAGGGGCACTGACTCCCGGCGCCACCGAAGCGGGCAGTACATCAAGGTCGATCGTCAGGTACAGCACATCGATTCCAGTCACGAAGTCGGCCACGAACGTCTCGACGCGCTCCGCGGAACAGTCCTCGTCCAGCAAGTACTTCACGCCCAGGCGGTCAGCGGTGTCAAAGAGCGTACGGGTGTTGTTGGGCTCCGAGATTCCGACGACGGCGTACTTCAGTTCGCGTCCGGCGGCGAGTTCTTCCTGGGCCATCTGGAGGAACGGGGTACCGGAGCTCGGAGTGGGCTCATCACGCAGGTCAAAGTGGGCATCCAGGTTCAGGACGCCCAAGCGCTTTCCGCTACCCACCGCATTGGATCCGGCCACGCCCAGGTAGCTGGCAAACGCCATCTCGTGGCCGCCGCCCAGCACCACGGTGAGGTTTCCGGCGTCGAGCAGTTCCGAGATGGCACGTCCGGCGCGCTGTTGTCCTTCTTCCAGTGAGTCGTCCTCCACAACTACGTCGCCGGCGTCGAACACGTCACGGTCCAGGTGGAACGCCAGCGGAGCCAGCGCCGAGCGGATGGCGGCCGGAGCGGCGGCGGCACCCACGCGGCCCTTGTTACGCCGCACGCCGGCGTCGCTGCAGAAACCCAGCACGACGGCGGGACGAGAGGCTTCAGGAGCGGCAGGGGAAGTAAGGGGTGCTATGGCCTGCCACCAGCGGCGATGTTCGTCGCCGTCGCCGTCAAAGCGGCCGGTCCATGGCGTGGGAAGGACGTCTACGGAGGGGCTGGTGCTGGTGTTTGGGGCCATGCCTTAAGCACACCCCACCTGCGTGCCAAAAAACAGCTTTAGCGTGCCCCAGTGTCTGAAATGCCGGACAACGCTACTTGACGCCCAACAACTCCTCCACAGTTCCGATGCCGAAGAACAGCAGGAAGGCGGCTGCCACTGCCCACATCAAGGGGTGGACTTCACGTGCACGGCCCTGGAAAGTGCGGATCAGGACGTAGGAGATGAAGCCTGCGCCGAGGCCATTGGCAATGGAGTACGTGAAGGGCATGAGGGCGATGGTCAGGAATGCGGGAATGCCCACGCCCCAGTCCTGCCAGTCGATCTTGCCCACCTGGGACACCATCATGAAGCCCACCACCACCAGCGCAGGTGCCACCGCTTCGAACGGGACCAGGTTGATGAGCGGCGTGAAGAACATGGCCACCAGGAAGAGCAGGCCCGTGACAATGGAGGCGAGACCGGTGCGGGCCCCCTCGCCAATGCCCGCGCCCGACTCAACGAAGATCTGGTTGGACGAAACGGACGCGCCGCCACCGACGATTGCGCCCAGTGCATCAACCTGCAGGACGCGGTCCACGTTGGGAATGTTGCCGTGCTCGTCCACGGTTCCGGCCTCGTTGGCCAGGCCCACCATGGTGCCCATGGCGTCGAAGAAGATGCTGAGGAGGATCACGAACGCCAGCAGCGCAGCAGCCACAAATCCGAGGTGTTCAAAGGCTCCAAAAGGGTTGGCTTTGCCGATAAGGGAGAGGTCCGGCGCGCCCCATTCGGACAGTGTGGGAGCTACCAGGGACCAGCCGCGCGGGTTGACGTTTTTACCGTCGAAGCTTGGACCAATGTGGAGCGTGAACTCGAGGATGGCGGCCAGGGCGGTGGACACTACGATGCCGATCAGGATTGCGCCGCGGACTTTGCGCACTACCAACGCGATGGTCAGGATCAGGCCGACGGCGAACACCAACGTCGGCCAACCCATCAACTTGCCCTCCACGCCCAGGCCGAGCGGGACAGTGGTGCCTGCGGCATCCGGAATTCGGCGGACAAAGCCGGCGTTCACAAGGCCGATCAAGGCGATGAAGAGGCCAATGCCCACTACGATTGCCGTCTTAAGGGCTTCCGGGACGGCCCTGAAAACGGCCGTGCGGAATCCGGTGAGTACCAGGATGAGCATGGTGACACCCGAAAGCACCACCAGCCCCATCATGTCCGGCCACGTCAGGCCCGGGTGGGAGGCGACGGTCACGGCCACGAACGCGTTCACTCCCAGACCGGTTGCCACCGCGAAGGGGTGCTTGGCCCAGGCGCCCATGAGGATGGTCAGGATGCCCGCCACGAACGCAGTGGTTGCCGCTACGGCCGTGAAGCCAAGGGACGCTCCGCTCGAGTCTGCCCCGGAGAGGATCAGCGGATTCAGTACCACGATGTAGCTCATGGCGAAGAAGGTCGCGAAGCCGCCACGTATTTCCCGCGAATATGTGGACCGGCGCTCGGAGATCTTGAAGTAGCGGTCGATTGCAGAACCTTGTTTCAGCATGAAGGTCTCCGGGGATCGGGGGAGTTTGCTCTCAAATCCTATGCCCGCCGATGTGGGGTGCCGGGACGATTCGCCTAGTCTGTAAGGAAGCCAACACTAGGAGAAACCGCCCCATGCGTACCATCCGACCGCTTCTGGCCGCCGTCGTAGCCGCTCTCGCTTTCGCTTCCGCGTTACTGCTGGGCGCCGCTCCGGCCTCCGCGCATGACGTCGCCGAATCAACGACTCCGGCCAATGGTGCGCGGGTAGCTGAAGTGCCGGCGTCGGTGTCGATCACGTTCAACAACCGGCCACTGGCCATCGGTTCGGGCGTAACTGTCACCGCTGGGGGCGAAAACTGGGCAGATGGCGCAGTGGAGATCATCGACAACATGGCTGTCCAGAAGCTGCGTCCGGGCGCTCCGGCTGGCGAATACACGGTGGTGTGGCGCGTGGTCAGCTCCGACTCCCACCCGATTGAGGGAACTTTCAAGTTCACTGTTTCCGGAACAAGCACGACGACGGCGAGCGGCTCAGCAGGCGCCTCCCCATCGGCTTCGGGAGCCGTTCCGACGGCGGGGACGGCAGCGCCCGGTACCGAAAATAGTGAGGCCTCTCCGGCAGTTTCCCAACCCTTCCCCTGGAGCATTGTTGGCCTCGCCGTCGTGGCAATCGGTCTCGTGATCTTCCTCGCTGTTACAGCCCGGAAGAAGCTGGCGGCTCCGAACGACCCGGATGACGAAAATTCCGCGGAATAACGGGGTTTTCTACATACTTGCGAAGATCTCGAAACGGTCACTGCGACACGCCAAAAACGAACTGCTCGTTACGTAAATGTGACTTTGAAGTGATCATCCCGTACGGTTGTACTTGTGCCTGTTCCACGTAACGGGCATTTCCGGGCTGATTGCCTAGCTCTGCCGCAGTCCGGAATCCGTTCGCAGACAAACCTACGGCAGAGACGGGGAACCCATTTTGGCCCGCTTTCAGAGCGCGCCTTGGGGTGAAGTCACGAAGCTTCCGCTGCACAGCGGGGGATAGTGGCCGGGTGACTCCCATCCGAATCCGACAGCTAACCTCGCAGGCATCGGGAGAGGCTCTTTCATGTCTTCACGCATTCTTCGCGGCCGTCGTAAGGCGGACAGCGTACGTCCTAATCCGTTCATTTCCATCTCCAAGGCTGTTGCCAGCAACGCATCCGGCGCAGGTCGCCAAGCCGCTGTCATCGCAGCAGCTTCAGGCCTCGTCCTGACAGGCTCCATTGCTGCCCACGCAGCAGAGACCCCTGTTCAGCGCGACTCCAGCCCTGCTACGGTCGCCGAGACCGTCACTGAGGGTCCCACCAAGGTTGTTACGGCCGCCTCCACGGCCACGATCAACTTCGAGCGCCCTGCGGTTGCTTCCGTTGCGGCTCCCGTTATTGAAAAGCCGGCACCCGTTGCTCCGGCTCCGGTTGCCAAGCAGGCCCCAGCAGCGGCCACGGTCAAGGCCGCCGCAACCACTACGGCTACCGCTCCGGTGGCAGCCGCGCCTGCTGCAGCAGCTCCGGCTGTTGGTGGCGTCAACGCCGCTATGGTTGCCTCGGCTTACGCCCAGATCGGCATCATGCAGGACTGCACGGCCATGGTCGAAAGGGCCCTCGGCTCTGCAGGCATCCCGGTTGGCGACCTCGCACCCATGCAGTTCCTGAACTACGGCAAGGTTGTCAGCGACCCCCAGCCGGGTGACATGATCGTCCAGTCCGGCCACGTAGCCATCTACATCGGCAACGGCCAGGCCATCAGTGGTGGCATCAACGGCAACCAGACGGGCATCCACCCGATCAGCTGGCTCACCGCAACCGGCCCCATCACGTACGTACGCGCCGGCGCCTAAGCTTTACGCTCCAACTCAGAAGGCCGGTGCCTTCGAGGACTAACGTCTTCGGAGGCACCGGCCTTCTGAGTTAACTTTTGTTCGTTTCTAAGCCAGGGCGATGCCCGGCGAAGCTGGTAGGGCCACCTTGGATGAGATTGCTTGCCCTACTGCCTTGGCTTGCCGGAGTACTTCCTTGGGCGTGGGTGTAATGAGTTCCCCCACGCCTACCAAGTGCATTCCCACGGCACGCATGGCTGCTGCGAGGTTCTGGCCTATGGCGATTCCCAAGTCCGTAAGCATTCGGCGCAGTTGGCTCTGGGCGCAGCGCGTCACCACGATGTGGTCGGCCAGAAGAACTCCAGTGGCTGTATGCACGGCCCATTGCCGTGGGGTGGATTCAAGCGGGCCGTAAACGCTCAGCCCAGCCCTCTGGCTGGCCGTGTTCAGGCTTGCTGCGAGTCCATATCCAAGCTGCTGGGACGAGTCGCCGCCCAGGAAGTCCAGACGAACAGCGCGTGTGGTGGTGCGGACATCCAGGTGATGGCTTGCGGCGTAGTTGCGCAGATGGCGCAGGATCTCGTTGCGTTCCTGCATTGCCGCGGGGTCCGCTGCGTCGCAGCGCTGGAGCATTCCCGTATGGACCGATGGTCCGGTGGTGGATAAAGTACCAAAGCCATCCAGCACGATGGAACCTACGCCATAGCGGCTGAGCTCGCTGGCAACAGCCAAGCCGGACAGGCCGGTACCGATCACCACGGTGGTAGTCCGTTCCGTGACGGAATCAGGAGTGAGTGACACTGCTTGGGTTCCTCCTTGACGTGTGTGCCTTTCGGCAGCGCGTGGGATCGCGTCCGTGTTCCCCAAGCGGCCGCAAATAAATGGCCGGGTTGT
Organism: Micrococcaceae bacterium Sec5.1; assembly: GCA_039636795.1. Classification (NCBI taxonomy): domain Bacteria; kingdom Bacillati; phylum Actinomycetota; class Actinomycetes; order Micrococcales; family Micrococcaceae; species Micrococcaceae bacterium Sec5.1. The sequence continues at coordinate 415,260 of CP143430.1, forward strand.
GTCCTGGGACACTTTTGCCGGCCATTCGGTGACTCGAACACTACCGAACTTTTTCTGCCATGGATAGCCTCGGCGGCAGCGTGTTTTGGATGTTCATCCGCAGCGCAACCTGGAGGGCGGTGAGCGTGCCGAAAACCGAGCCCGGACCGTTATCCACATAGCCCGTAGTCGCCTTGATTCGGCATTGCCAACCGAGAATAGTGGGCATTGGAAGGAGAAGCCCAGCGGGTTTCTTCGGCCCCGGCTATTGGTTGTACGCCAGCAAGGGAACACCGGTACGGAGAACCTCTGGCAGAATGGCCGGAACATCAAGCAGTAGGTGGAGAGGCGGGCCCCAATGGACCAGCACGGCAGACACGTTGAAGAACCACGGGACGGCGAGGAGCAGGCAGTGGCGCCTGGTGGAATCGTCGTCGGAGTGGACGGATCCGAGCATGGTCAATGCGCCCTTGTTTGGGCCGCGCGTGAGGCGGAACGGCGCCAACTTCCCCTGCATATAGTCACGGCTTATTCGGTGCCCATCTTCGCGGCATCCGGCCTCGACGGCGGATACGCCACTGTGGACGATTCCGTGATCCGCGAGGGCGCGGAAGCAATCGTCAAGCAGGCCATGGATAAGGTCTCGAAGTACAACCTCGACGTCGATGCTTCAGTGGAGAACGGCGATGCCGCAGGGGTCCTCCTGGACTTGTCTGCAAACGCCGCGCTCCTGGTGTTCGGCAGCCGTGGCCGTGGCGGCTTCGTTGGGCGTCTCCTGGGCTCGGTCAGCAGCGCCTTGCCGGCTCACGCAAAATGCCCCACCGTAACGGTCCCGCTCTACTGTGCGGACCGTTTGGGCGAGAACACCGAGGACAAGCACATTAAGGCTGAGCACGCCAAGGCCGGGCCACGCACGGTGGAAAACGTCGTCGCCGTCGGTGTGGACGGTTCAGAGCAGGCGCGCGTCGCTGTTCTTGAGGCAGCCGAACAAGCCCAGCGGATGGGGGCCAAGCTCCGCGTCATTTGTGCCGTGCCGCAATACAGCGGCTCCTTGGCCTGGGTGCCCGCACCTTTGGACCGCGATGCCCTGTTCGCGGACATCAAAGTCCAGCTGGATGCAGGCGTCGCCTGGCTCCGCAGCCATTTCCCGCAGTTGACTGTGGAAACCGACCTGAGGGACGGCTCACCTGTTGACGTCCTGGTTGAGGCCAGCCGGGGCGTGGAGCTGGTTGTCCTGGGTACACGGGGCCGTGGTGGTTTTGCAGGCATGCTCCTTGGTTCCACTTCCGACGGCGTCCTGCATCACGCCAAGGGACCGGTCCTCGTGGTTCCGGACCGGGAGGACCCACGGCTGGCAGACCGGCCCAAATTCGGACCCATGCTCGGTGCGGCTTAGGCCGCTGGCGCGCACCGTCCATGGATAACCGGGAGCCTGGGAAGCATAAGCAGGAAAACAGTGCGGGCGCGGATTTAACTGGCCCCGTCTTCATTCGGGACATTGCGGACATCCGGGCGGACATGCTCCCCGAGGTAGGTGGCAAGGCCGCCAACCTCGGCGAGTTGAGTGCCGCCCGCCTGCCGGTGCCGCCAGGCTTTTGCCTGACAACGTCCGCCTACCGGTACGCCCTTTCAGCGATTGGCATGGAGGACATCTTTGCGCTTCTGCAGGACGCCGAAGCTTCTGACCTTGACGAACTGAACAGGCTGGCCGCCCGGGCCAGGTCCTTGGTGCTCGACGCCGGAGTTCCCACCGACGTCGCAGAGGCGGTACGGGCGGCGTATCGGAAGTTGGGAGACGCTGCCCCCGTCGCAGTGAGGTCCTCAGCCACGGCTGAGGACCTTCCCTTCGCCAGTTTTGCCGGACAGCAGGACACTTTCCTGAACGTGGTCGGAGCAGACGCAGTCCTGGATGCCGTAAGCCGCTGTTGGGCATCGCTCTGGACGGACCGGGCCGTGAGCTATCGGACAACCAACGGGATAGATCATTCCACGGTGACGTTGGCGGTCGTTGTCCAGGAAATGGTGGATTCCGCGACGGCCGGGGTGATGTTCACGGCCAACCCTGTCACGGGGCGGCGCCGTGAAGCTGTGATCGATGCCAGCCCCGGTTTGGGCGAAGCCGTGGTGTCAGGCGCCGTTAATCCCGATCAGTACGTAGCTGATATGCAGAGCAACTCCATCCTGAAACGGACCCTCGGCGACCGACAGGTAGAGATCCGATCGCTGGCTGGCGGTGGCACTGAACGAATTGAGCGAGCGGGTGGTGCTGAAGCACTTGAAAACCACTCCGTGCAGCCGTGCCTGAGCGATGACCAGATCCGGGCGCTGGCCGATTTGGGCAGGCGCGTCGAGGCCCACTATGGAGCCCCGCAGGATACAGAATGGGCGATCGATTCCTCCGGAAAACTGTGGCTCACACAGGCAAGACCCATTACTACCCTCTATCCGTTGACCTCGCGAGTGCCGGCGACTCCCGGTGAGCACGCGTTCCTGAACTTCAGTCTCGCCCAAGGCCTCACCAGGCCTCTGACGCCCATGGGTCTGGCGGGTATCCGCCTGATAGCCTCCAGTGTTGCCCGCAGGGCTGCCTTCGATGTCCCAGATCCACGCTCAGGACCATCGCCCTACTATGAGGCCGGGCAGAGGATCTTCTTCGACTTCACATCCGTGCTTCGCAGCAAGGTGGGCCGGGCCATTGTGCCGCGCATCTTTGACATCATGGAGGCCCGTTCTGCGGCGGTGATTCGTGGCCTTTTCGATGACCCGCGGTTCGCCCTCACCATTAAAACTCCTTTAAGACTCATCCGGCACGTTGCGCCCGTTGCGGCTAAATACCGTGTTCCAGAGTCGGCGATCCGGGCTCTTTTCCGTCCCGATGCCGCAATGAAGCGCCAAGAGCAGCTGGAGGCAGAACTCCATCAGGCCCTTCAAGTGCCGGAGAGCATCACCGCCCATCAGCGAATCGCCCACGTACAGAGAATCCTGGGGGAGGAAGTATTCGCAACGGTTCCCCAAGTCCTGCCCCTTCCCGTTCTGGGCTTTGCGATGCTGGGACTCGTCCGGAAAATGCTGGGTAAGCAAGCCCCCTTGGACCAGCTGCAAACAGTGATTCGTGGGCTGCCCAACAATGTCACTACGGAGATGGACCTTGCACTGTGGCAGCTTGCAAAGGAAATCAGGGATGACCCGGAGGCCCTGGCCTTCCTGAGTTATCCCACACTTGAGGAACTCGTTCGGCAGTTCAAGGACAAGAAACTTCCAGCAGTTGCCCAAGCCGGGCTTGAAGCTTTCCTGCGCACCTATGGGCATAGAGCAGTGGCAGAGATCGACCTCGGCATGCCCCGATGGTCGGACGACCCCACCCACATACTCGGCGTCGTGGTCAACTATCTGCGGCTCGAGCACACTGCGGAAGCACCCGACCAGCAGTTCAGAAAAGCTGTTCGGGAGGCAGATGAACAGGTTGCCAGGTTGGTTGCGCGGGCAAGGGCCAAGAGTCCGCTCCACGCCAAGCTGGTGCGAACAGCCTTGGACCGCACACGCCGGTTTGCCGGCATGAGGGAACTCCCCAAATACAACCTCGTCCTCGGCTTGGCTTCGGCAAGGGAACAGCTGTTCCTGGTCGGAGCAGAACTGGCAGAGGCAGGGCGGATTGAACGCGCCGAGGATATTTTCTTCCTGGACCTCAACGAAGTAGAGACTGCCCTGGCAGGCAACAAGCTCCACCAACTCGTGGAAGATCGCCGCGCGGACTATGCGCAGGAACTGCGGCGTCGGCACATTCCGCGGGTATTGCTCTCAGACGGAACAGAACCCGAAGCCACCGCTACGGCTGGCGGAACCGCAGGTGCCCCGGGCACTCTTTCCGGCAGCCCGGCGTCGGCAGGCATCATCACAGCCCCTGCGCGGGTCATCCTGGACCCCGTTGGCGCCCATCTGGAACCAGGGGAAATCCTCGTAGCGCCCTCCACCGACCCCGGCTGGACACCCCTGTTCCTTACGGCTGGTGGTTTGGTCATGGAAATGGGCGGTCCCAACTCCCATGGCGCCGTGGTGGCCCGCGAATACGGCATACCGGCCGTCGTCGGCGTGCCCGACGCAACCCTGCGGATCAGCTCAGGCCAGATCATCACCGTGGATGGAGCAGCAGGAACGGTTACTACCACCCCAGGTGACGCGCCAAGCTAGGCGTGCTGGTGTGACTCGTGCTCGGAGTGGCTCACGGGCTCCAGCTGGAAGGTGCAGTGCTCGGTTTCGAAATGGCGCCCCAGGCAGGATCCAAGCTGGTCCAGGATGCTGTCTGCCCCGCTGGCGTTAAGGACCTCGTCTTCCACCACAACGTGGGCGGAGAACACGGGCACCCCGGAAGTGATGGTCCAGATATGGATGTCGTGGGCCTCCACGACGCCGTCCACGGCAAGGATGTGCTCGCGGATCATGTTCACGTCCACACCCTTGGGAGTGGCTTCCAGAAGCACGTCCACAACATCGCGGAGCAGGTGCCAGGCGCGGGGGATGATCATAAGGGCGATGAGCACCGAGGCAATGGGGTCAGCGGCAGTGAAGCCCGTCGTCATGATGACGATGGCCGCCACAATAACGGCGATCGAGCCGAGAAGATCGCCAAGGACCTCAAGATAGGCCCCGCGGACGTTGAGGCTCTCCTTTTGGGCCCCCTGCAGGATCATCAGGGAAATGAGGTTGGCTACGGCGCCCAGGATTGCCGCCCACAGCATGACGTCCGTATGGATTTCGGGCGACTCCCCAAAGCGGCGGATGGCCTCGATCATGATGACGACTGCGATGACGATGAGTACAAGGGCGTTGGCCAAGGCCGCCAGGACTTCGGCCCGTTGATATCCGTAGGTCCGTTGATCGCTCGCCGGGCGGGTAGCGATCCAGGCCGCCATCAAAGCGATGAATACGCCTGCCGCGTCGGAGAGCATGTGGCCTGCATCGGCCAGCAGCGCCAGCGATCCGGAGACGAGGGCGCCAACGACTTGGATGCCCACCACACCTAAGGTGATGGCCAGGACTGCAATAAGCCGATTGCGATGCTTGCCGGTTGCCGTTACTCCGTGGGAGTGGTTGTGATCATGCCCCATGCTTACAAGGCTAGCCCCACCCGAGCTCATGCAGGCGGTCGTCGTCAATTCCGAAGTGGTGGGCGATCTCGTGGATCACCGTGATGGCCACTTCATCGATGACTTCCTCGCGGGTGGCGCAGATGTCCAGGATGGGTTGGCGGAAAATTGTGATCCGATCCGGCAATGAGCCCGCTTCCCACCACGAGTCACGTTCGGTCAATGGCACGCCCTCGTACAAACCAAGTAATACGGTGTCCGGTTCTTCATCTGGGCGCGGGGTGTAGTCGTCCTCAATGAAGATTGCCACGTTGTCCATGGCACTTGCAGCTTTGGGTGGGATCAGCTGCAAAGCGTCGCTCACAGCTTCTTCGAACTCCTCCGGCGACATTTCGAAGGGGGCGCCCGGCGGAAAACGCAGCGGCGAGGACGGGAGATCGCCGTCGGGAATGATGGGCAGGCCGGGAGGGAGATTCGCGGGCATGATCCGACTCTAGTCCGCCCAGACATCATTGGCGCCGTGCGTGATGGGAGATACTGAAACTCAATCCTCCTTCGACAGACACAGGAACCGCATGACCGGCACCGCTTCCCTCGCCACTGAGCCCCTCGACGTCGTCGTTGTGGGTGAGGCATTGATCGACATCGTCCAGTCTTCGGACGGGCAGAAGGAGTATCCGGGCGGATCGCCGGCCAACGTCGCTTACGGCTTGGGCCTGTTGGACGTGAAAACGGGCCTACTGACTGCCATTGGCAGGGACGAGCGGGGCGATGCCATCGCCGCGCATCTGCAGCGCGCAGGTGTGGTCCTGCTGCCCGGATCCATGTCAGCAGGCAAGACCGCGACGGCGACCGCTCGGATAACTGCCGACGGTTCGGCCGATTACACCTTTGACATTGACTGGGCGCTGGCTCCACTTGCTCTGCCCTATGCGCCGAGGATCCTGCACACCGGCTCCATCGCGACCTTCCTGGAGCCCGGCGCAAGTGTTGTCAGGAGCTTACTGGAGCAGGCGCAGGGCGGATGCATGGTTACCTACGACCCCAATATCCGCCCCGACCTCCTCGGAAGTCACAGTGAGGCAGTCTCATTGTTCGAAGAGATAGTGCCGCTGACCGACGTCGTGAAAATGAGCGGCTCCGACGCCCGCTGGCTGTACCCCGGCAAGTCGTTGGAGGAAACTGCGAATCACCTCCTGGCTATGGGCACAGGCCTTGCTGTGGTGACTCAAGGGGTCAAGGGGGCGCTCATGGCAACCCGGGACATTCACATCAATGTCCCGGCCGTCCCCGCTACCGTGGCAGACACCATCGGCGCCGGTGATTCCTTTACCGCAGCACTCATTATGGGGCTGCTGTTGCGGGGCAGCGATGGCTTGGCGCCCACAGTGCTGGAACGGATCGGAACCATCGCCTCCATGGCGGCTTCCATCGCTGTTGGCCGCCCGGGTGCCAACCCTCCCACGCACCGTGAACTTCTGGTGGGAATGGCCCGCTAGCTCACTTTGCTGTACGCCGGGCAACCCTTGATGCCCGCTCGGTCCTTGGCGCCCCAACAGCCCTAGGCGTACGCCTGGTCAGGGCCACGCCGATCAAGCACACCACGCCGCCGATCAGTCCCCACATGGTTGGGACTTCCTGAAGTACTGCCCAGGAGATGAGGATCGTGGTGCCGGGGACCAGGTACGTGGTAGCGGCCAGTTTCCCTGCCGAGATCAAGGACAGTGCGTACGCCCACGTTGTGAAGGCGATGGCTGTGGGGAAGATGCCCAGATAGACCAAACCGAGTGTGGCCGGCAGCGGCGCTGACTGGACTTCCGCAATCAATTGTCCTGTCCATGGGAGGCAGCAGACAGCGCCCACCATAATGCCGAACCACGTGGCTTGCCCTGCCGCAAACTTCCGCAGGACCGGCTTCTGGAGGATCGCGCTGACAGAGGCGAGCACGGCGGCAAGCAAGCACAACAACACCCCGGCGACATCCGCCGTCGAACGCTGTCCGGAACCCAAGGCGATCATCGCCACGCCACCGAACGCAACGGCACTGCCAATCAGAAGCCACCGCGGGAAGCCTTCCTTGAGGACCACTCCGGCGAGAACTGCGATGAGGATCGGCGAGACGTTGATCAGCATGGCGCTGGTACCGGCGTCGAGCATGTGCTCCGCAGCGTTCAACGCCACGTTGTAACCGCCGAACCACATCACCCCGTACGCCACAATGGGCAACCATTCCTTGCCCCGCGGCCAGACTTTCAGCGTAGGCAGCACAACGATTCCAAGAACGACGGCGGCAACCGCCAACCGTCCGAGCGTCAAGGAACCGGGGGAGAAGCTCGGGCCCACAGCGCGGATGCCGACGAATGCTGAAGCCCATAGGACTACGGTGACGACAACGGCGGCGATGCCGAGTTTGCTGATGGGAGCTGCGGGCGCGGGGGTGTTGCGCGGTTGCATGCCCGGGGACGGCTGGCCGGGTTCGGCCGGGGTGGTGGTTGTCATAGAGCCAATCTAGTGCCGGGGAGACCGGCCGGGCTGGCGGTTTTCGGACGCGTCACGGCAAGAAACTGCCAATGTTTGCTCGATTGCCAGGTCGGCGACGTCCTTGAGCACGTCCCGTAGTCACTATTGGGGAGTCGTGCAGACCTCGATTTGGGAATATCGCCATCTATGCTCTAAAGTTTTAGAGTCCAGTTCGGACGGGTGAGAACCGAAAAGAACGCATAAAGTGTTGTTTTTCCTCGCATAATCCGAATTGAGTTCAGGCCCCCATCGTCTAGCGGCCTAGGACACCGCCCTTTCACGGCGGCGGCACGGGTTCGAATCCCGTTGGGGGTACGCAAGGCAAGTGGTAAATCGGATGAAAAATGTCTGGTAAGCTAGAAGCCTTGAAAAAAACGCGGTAGAGATACTGCAAACGCAAGGCCCTGTAGCGCAGTTGGTTAGCGCGCCGCCCTGTCACGGCGGAGGTCGCGGGTTCAAGTCCCGTCAGGGTCGCTCTGAGCACCGGAAGTAATTTCGGTTCTCAAGGTGACTTGTCACCTAGGCTCTGTAGCTCAGTTGGTAGAGCGTTCGACTGAAAATCGAAAGGTCACCGGATCGACGCCGGTCGGAGCCACCACTGGGAAGCATCAGTTCTTCGGAACTGGTGCTTTTCTTCTTTAACGCATCGCCAGGTGGCCCGGGTGGGGTTCGGGGTTAGGGTGCGAAGCGTAGGCCCCCCATGTGCGCCTACGCTTCGCCCCATGGCTAGGCTTTCAGCTTCGGCTTCACATCCTTGTTGTAAATGCCTTCCAGTGTTCCCTTCAACTCGGTCAGCGTTGCCTGCACATCGGCCTTTTCATTCATGATCCTGGTGGCTGCCTTGGCCAGCTCTTGGTCTCCGCCGGGGAGGAAGGTTCGGGCAAAGTCCTGCGTGCGTGTCACTTTGAGCTGGTCTACGACGGTTTGGAACTCCGGTGTCTGGGCAACAATCGCCGAGATATCTGCCGCCTCGGCTACGGGTAGGTATCCGGTTGCAGCAGACAAAGTAGACGTGCTCTGCGCATTCGTCATGAACGTGATGAACTTGGCCGCTGCAAGCTGCCGTTCCGGCGACGTTTTGCTGGCGATTACCAGGCCGGAACCGCCCGTGGGACAAACCTGTGAGGCCGCGGCAGAGCCACCCGGCAAGAACCCGACGCCGATCCTCATGTTGGCTTCCTTCGCCGCCTTAAGGGTGGCGGCGAGGTCGGCCGACGAGCTGATCGTGGCGCTGATGGCACCGGCTTGAAGGTCGGTAATGGCATTCTTGGAGGAGACTCCGGCCCAGCCATTCTTCACAATCGAGTCCTGCACCCACTGCATCGCGGCCACAGATTCGTTTGAATTTGCCGTAATCTCCCACTCCTTGGACCAGCCGCCGCCTTGGCCCCAGAGAACGTTTTGAAGGGTCCAGCCGGCGTAACCTGCAATCGCCGGGTACTGGTAGGCGTTCTGATATCCGGCAGCAGAAGCATTTGCCGACTTAATCCTGGGTGCCCACTCGGCAAACTCTTCCCAGGTTTTTGGCGCCTGCTCGGGAACTCCGGCAGCCTTGAAGTGGTCCTTATTGAAATAGAACAGCGGGGTTGAGCGGGCGTAAGGGACCGCCCACAGCTGATCAGAATGTTTGTAGTCGGCGATCAAACCGGACTTGTAGTCGGAGGAGCTCGCCTTGACTGCTTTGAGGAGGTCATCGATGGGGAGGATGGCACCCGAGACGGCGTATCGGAACCACCACACGTCTGATGCGACAACCACGTCCGGCACTTCGCTCCCGGCCTGGGAAGTCTGGAACTTTTGCGCAACTTCCTCATAGTTTGAGCCTCCGGTGATGAGGTTGACTTTGATATCCGGATTGGCGGCTTGGAAGGCCTCAATCAGCTTCTGTTCCGTTTCCCGGGACTTACCGGGATGGCTGGACATGAAACTGATGCTTGGAGCAGGTTTGATCTTGGACCAATCCTCTGGGGAGAGCGTCTTTGCTGCTGTGCCCCCGGTATCGGTGGAGGGACCACCGCAGGCTGCAATCGCGACGGCGGTGATTGAGGCTCCAGCCAAGCCGAGGAAATGCTTCCTGGAAAGTGATTTTGACATAGGGGAAGTGCCTTTCTAGTGATCGAGGTGCTTGAGCATCCCCGAAAGGTGGAGTTTTAGCCGGTAACCGAGCCCTGCGTGAGCCCGGAGACGATGTACCGCTGCAGAGCGGCAAAGATGAGCAAGATCGGTAGAAGGACGATCACCGCGCCGGCCATGAGCATGCCCCAGTTCTGGGTACTGCCATCGCTGTTGACCAGCTGGGTCAGGCCGACAGGAAGGGTCATCATGTCTGGATGGTCCGTGACGATCAGCGGCCAGATGTACTCGTTCCATTCAGAAACGATGGTCACCAAGGCAACGGTGGCGATGCTGGGCACGGACACCGGGACAACGATCTTCCAGAGCTTGCGCCAGTGGCCCGCACCGTCGATTTCCGCGGATTCCAGGATTGCCGGCGGCAGTGTGAGGAAATGCTGCCTTAGCAGGAAGGTGCCAAACGCCGTTCCCAAGCCGGGAAGGATAATTCCCCAATACGTGTTGAGCCCTCCCATGCCTGCGATCAAAACGTAATTGGGAAGCACGGAAACCTGTGGCGGAACCATCAGCGCAACCAGAATCAGCAGGAAGATGACCCTTTTAAAGGGAAAACGGACAAACACGAGTGCGTAGGCCGTAAAGACGGCAAGTACGCACTTGATGGTGGAGCCGATGACTGTGACGATCACGCTGTTGAGGAAGAATCGCGCGAACGGAACAGTAGATGCTGCGTCAGCGTAGTTCTGAAGGTTTGGCGTCTTCGGCAGCAGAGTCAGGTTTGTGGTCACGATTTCGCCAGGCGCTTTGAGGGAAGACAACATCATCCATAGGAGCGGCACGAAGACCACCAGAGTTGCCAGCAGGAGGGGGACGTAGCCCCCGGCAATCGTCTTGCCAAGGTTTTGCCAGGAGAACGGACGGTCACGGTGTGGTGTGGCTTCAACGGTGTTGGTGCTCATGAGTAGTGAACCTTTCGCTCCACGAAGCGCAACTGCACAGCTGTCATGACGAGCAATCCCGCGAACAGCACAACGGAGATGGCCGCGGAGTAGCCGGCCCGGTTGTAGGAGCCGAATGCCTGAAGGTAGGAGTCAAAGATCAGGGTGCTGGTTCCGTTGCCGGATGGAGTCATGATGCGGATGATGTCGAACGCCTGCAGGGAGCTCAGCAGTGAAGTGATCAGGAGGAAGAAGGTGGTGGGGGAAAGAAGGGGAAGCACCACCGACGTGAAGCGCCGCAGGCTACTGGCGCCATCCAACGCGGTAGCCTCCAAGAGCTGAGTCGGAATGGACTGCAGACCTGCCAGATACACCACGGCGCAATAGCCGAGGTTCTTCCACACGTACACGATGATGACCATGAGGAGCGCGAGCTTCGGATCGTTGACCCACTGGGGACTCGCCTGGCCAACTGTGCGGAGAATCCAGGAAAGGACGCCATACGTCGGATCGAAAATAAACAACCACACCAAGCCGACCCCCACGCCGGAAAGGACGTAGGGCGCGAAAACCACGGCACGGGCAAACGTTGTGCCCTTCAGTCTCTGGTTAAGAGCCAACGCCACCAGCAGGCCCAGGATCATCGCACCGCCAACGGTGGTGATCGTAAATATGGCTGTTACGCCCAGCACGCTTGAAGCGTCAGGGGAGGTAAAGAATTCCACATAGTTACCCAGCCCCACTGACGTTGCGGTGGCTGCCCCGAGCGTCCAGTCCAGGGTGGAATAGTAGAAGTTAGTGACGAGCGGACGGTAGGTAAAGAGGACGATGAGCAGGACATTGGGTGCCGCGAAAGCGGCAAAAACCCATGCGTCCCTGCGTGTTCTCCGATTCCACCGTCGGTTCTTCGGGGTGCTTATTGGCGGTCTGTGGACCGGTGCCCTGCTGGTTTGCGCATCACTTGTGTCTAATCTGCCCATGGAAAACCCTCACGTTGACCCCCTCGTCATCGCTGTCCGGGCGACTTAGCACTTGCAAAAAAGCATTTGTTTCACGTTTGACGTGACAACCTAACTTCAGGTCATGGTCAACCTACACATAAAGATGGCCGATCACAAGAGCCCATTCGCGGCGGCGGAAAATGGGATCTTTTTGCCGTGTGATCTGGCCTTACAGGCTTCAACGCCGCATTCAAATACCATGCTAGTACGTCCTAACAAAGCTGGATGTGAGGTTTGCACGAATGTGCAAGAGCGTTGACTGGAACGTTCTGGGACCTGAAGAATTAGCAGAGGACCGGCTCGCGTCGTTTCTACCTTGAGCTGTCTTTGCATGGAACATCCGTATCGGACTGGACCTTCCATGTTGGACGGAAGAAGGGGGTGATAACCGAATCGGAGCACTACGTGATCTTCAGCGCGGATACGCAATGGTGGCAGATGTGTCTGGCCTTGGCCGCAGCACTTGTCCTATCCACGGCCATAGGGTTTGAACGCCAGAGCAAGAACAAGTCTGCGGGCATGAGAACACATGCCATGGTTGGGTTGGGCGCCGCGCTGTTTATGGTCGTGAGCAAATACGGCTTTAGCGACGTATTGATGGTGGACCTGGTTCGGCTGGATCCCTCCCGGCTGGCGGCTCAAGTGGTCTCCGGCATTGGCTTCATAGGGGCGGGGCTCGTGTTCGTGCGGCGTAATCAAGTCCGCGGATTGACCACGGCAGCCTCCATCTGGGTTACAGCTGCAGTTGGGACGTCCGCCGGGGCCGGCCTCTTGCTGCCCGCGGTATTCGTCACCGCAGCCCACTTCGTCATCGTCTACGTCTATCCCGTGATGACTGCGAAGCTCCGCTTTGGATTGCCGAGCCAGTGGTTGTTGAAAGTTACGTACATGGATGGTGTGGGAGCGCTGAGGGATGTGCTCCGAACATGCACTGAGCAAGGATTCCGTGTTCAGGGCTTCGCAACGACGCGGGGTTCGGCCGAGCCCAAGGGCGTGATGGATCGGTTGATGACACGCACAGAAACGGCTGCCACCGCTGACCTCATTGAGATAGAGCTGGAAATCGAAGGCACCATGGCGGCATCCGACATCGTGGCCCAACTGTCTCAACTCACCACCGTTACTGAAGTCTCCCTCGTGGACGAATCGGAATAGGAAGAACGAATGATCGAGATTCAGGGCCACCGAGGCGTTCTGGCCACACGGCATGGGAATACATTGGCGAGCTTCGTCGAGGCACTTAGCCTGGGCGTGGATGCCATAGAAGTCGATGTTTGGCTCACGTCCGACATGCAACTGGTATTGAGACATGATGCCGTCATCGGAACCGCCGACATCAGGTTGGAGACCATGCTTCAGGCCGTGGTTGAGAAGCACCCAGCTACTACCACCGACGTCGATCCTGAAACACGTGCGCCGTCGCTGTCGGAGGCCCTTGCCCTGTTGCGCTTCGCCAATGCCACCGATGTTGTTCTGGACATTGAGGTCAAAACTGACGGCGAGGCCTGGGACTGGTACGGCCACGAAATAGTGACTGAATTGTCCAAAGTGCTGAAGGCCCATCAGGCCGAACAGGCCGTGCGCGTCCGCAGTTTTGATCCCCAAATTATCCGGGCAATGTCCGGAATGTTGCCGGGAGTTCCGTTGGTGGCTCTGAGCAGGGAGAGCCCCCTCCGGTCGGTAGGCCTCTATCCTTCCGACCCTAAAGAACTTGTCATCACTGCCTTGGCAACCGGGGCTTCCGCCGTTGCGCCCGCCTCTGGAATTCTCGACGCCGGATTGGTCGCCGAAGCTCATGGCGCCGGACTCAAGGTGTTCCCTTGGACCCTGGTGACAAGTGACGAAATCAGCGCGGCCATCGAACTCGGAGTCGATGGGATCTGCGTCAACGATGTAGCTCTGGCCCGGCAGGTCCTGGGCGGACTGGGTGAGCCTCTTGCCGCACCGCGTCCAATGACGTTGCCATTGCTGCATGCAGGTTCCCCGGCCTAGGCAGAGCAACCTGCCCTGCTTGTGCCTGCGACGGTTTGTGCCTGCCCCCACTCGGCTATCTTTTAGCGCCGGGGCAGCCCCAGGATTTGGGGTTTTCCTGGCAGGTGTCGGCGACGAGTGCTTTTTCTGTTTTCCAGACTTGGATGGTTTTGGGTGGTGTGGTGAGGTCCAGGGTTCCGTTGATGGGCAGTGGTGGGCCGTTGTTCACGGAGTAGGTTCCGATGAAGCTGGCGGTGATGGTGGCGGGGTAGTTCCCTGTTGCTGTGTAGATGTGGCTGGTGCGGGTGTCGTTGAGGAGCCAGTCGGCTTCGGGGATGGCGTAGCCGGCTACCGGGGTGGGGCCGAGGGTGGTGGCGTCGCCGAAGTTGTAGGTGAAGCTTGCCGGGGTTGCTGTCAGGTGGACTGCTTGGCCGAGGATGGTGACGTCGAAGGCTTGTTCGGTGGCGGTGGTGTAGAAGTTCGTTGGCCCGCCCTTGAGGGTGTGGGGGAAGGGTTGGGCTTCGAGGGTTCCGGGGTTGACGGGGAGTTGGCGGAAGTCGTTCAGGATGCGGGCTGCGATGTTGGCCAGGACGTTCTCGGGTTGGGCGGCGTACAGGCACGTGGGTCCGCTGACTGCCGGGTAGTCTGTCCACTGCGGGTTTGCGATTGATTTTGGTGCCTGCCTCCAGATCACGGGTGTTCCTTCTTCACCGCCGGGTGTTTTAGCAGGGCATTCCATCGCCAGGCATCCCCTGTCCGGAGTATCTGTTCCTCCCGAACGGCAGTGGATGTCCGCCATGTACTGATTGGGGTCGTCTGGCGTGGAGGCACCACCGGTGAGTTGCGGAACGATGGAGTCTCTCGCACTGTCAAGCACCAGCTTGCTGCCAACGTCCACGGTGCCGGTCTCGTTGTTTGCGCCAGTCCAGGCGTCTGCGTCTGCTTCGGCCGGCAGTGCACCGGCGAGCCCGGAAAGTCCTACCACAAGGAGTATGTGGGAAGCCGTTGTGCAAAAAGCAAGCGGACTAAACGATAAGGCCAAGATCTGTCACCGTCCATCCGGCAGGTCCAAAGGATGCAAATAGACCGAACGCCGAGTTCGTGGCCTCTTCGGGTGGCCGTCCCGTAGTGCCGTCAGCGTTGAAGTAGGTGGCCCGCTGCTGAATTACTTGCACTTTTGCCTGTTGTGTATCAGCCTTTTCCGTCCAGAGAAGCTCGATGACGGGCACGTTTAACTTTCCGCCAGCGAGCCACCGTCCTTTGATATTGCTGTCGTCGATGCCTTCTTGAATTCGGTTACACGCCCGACAATCACGAGCAGTGAGGCCTTTCCAATCTGAGCTGTCGCCTGTCTCTATCGCGTAGTTCTGCTGCGCGTACCAATACCTGATAAACGCCTCCAGCCCCTCCTTCGTGTTCTCCTTCGCCAACTCGGGCATGACGGGCACGGGAACGTTCTGCGCTTTGCCCTTCGCATCTGCGGGCTTATACACACCCGATGGAGCGGTGCTCGGAGAAGGACTTGAAGCAGCGCCTGAGCTGCTGGCACCCAAGGTGGGGGACGCCGTCGTCGAGCGTGTTTCTGAAGGTGGGCTACCCGGTGAACTGCCGCCCTGGCAACCGCTGAGAAGCAGCGAAATCCCGAACGCGACAGCCGCAATGCGGACGGTGAGAACAGTAAAAGAGGCGAACGAAAGGCGTGGCATGACAGGCTCCCCAGCGGCTGTTTGATGATGTGTCGGCCAGTCTAGGTGGGGTGGGCTCCAAGGGCCCTCTCGAAGTGAACTGCCTGTGGATAACTCAACCTCTGTTCACTGCGGCAAGCCGGGCGTAGTCTTGCCCTCGCCGGTTCGTCATCGCAGGCATTCCAACGGGGGACACCATGATCGAAACCATACGCTTCAGCACGTCCAGGCTTCTTGGCAGAAATCACAGGAAAGGTGCCGGCCGGCGAATTACGATCCCGCTGCTGCTCGGTTGTCTTCTCAGCGCAACATTGGCGCTCAGTGCCTGCTCCTTCCCGCTACCGGTTGCGCAGCCCACGCCCATAGCGTCGTCGAATGCCCCAAGCGCCAGCAACGCCCCAACATCCAGCACTGAGCCGACCGCGGAGATCAGTGCAAGCCCGGACGCGACTACAGGCACGGGCGGCGTCTACGGCGAATTCACGTCCTTGTCTGAAGCATGCGTCTCCGTGAGCGCCGCGATGTTGAGCGTGACCATCCTGCCGTTGGCGGCCGTGGTGGGCGGCGACCCGGAAGATATCAAGAAGGCCAAGGAGGAACTGTCCCGGATGCAGGACAAAGTGCCCGAGGAACTGAAGCCGAGCTTTGAAAAGCTGAGGGCCTATACGGAGTCGGCCGGCACGGATTTCCGCAAGTACGGGGAGCCCGAGTTCGAGCAACTTATGAAGCCGATCCAGGACTGGATGGATAAGAACTGCAAGTAGTCGCCGCGCGCGTTCCCTTCACTCCGGGCACCTCTCACAAAGCGTCGGAGCTAGACGCTAGGGTGGTACTCAAGAGAAGGGGAGTGCCCGATGTCAGACCAGAACTTGCAGATCGACCCCGTGCCTGAGGGCGAGGTCCTCGGTACCGGACGCACCATCATCTCCGAGGCGGCAGTGGCAAAAGTAGCCGGCATCGCTGCACGCGCGGTTCCAGGCGTCTACTCCCTGGGCTCAGGTCCATCCCGCGCGCTTGGCGCCATCCGTGACGCTGTGGGCAGTTCGGACCATGCCGCGGGCGTTCGCGCCGAAGTGGGGGAGACCCAAGTAGCTGTGGACATCAACCTTGTGGCTCTCTACGGGCATCCCTTACATAGCGTGGCCAACCAGGTCCGCGCTGCTGTTTATCGGGCTGTTGAGGAACTCGTCGGGCTCCAGGTCATCGAGGTCAACATCGAGATCAACGATGTCTATGTGGCCCCGCCTCCCAAGCCCAAAACCGTCGTGGTCGAAAAGGAGGCACTGCAATGAGCATGACCGTCGTGGGAATCGCGATCGGCGCCTTCGTGGCGTTCATGTCCTTCCAGTTCGGGCTGTGGGGCTTCCTTATCTCGCTGCTCTTTATGGGCATTGGCGCCCTTCTGGGCCGTGCAGCTGAAGGCAAGCTCGATCTCCGCAGCGTCCTGGACGCCATTACGGGCCGGCGCTCTTCGTCATGAGCGTGGCTGAGGCTGTGGAACCTACCACCAGCCTGGCCGGCCATAACCGGATCAGTACCCAGGCTTTGACATCGCTGGCACAGGCCGCGGCCGCCGAGGCTCTCGGCGTGGAACCCGGTGACATCCGCGCCGATTGGTCGGACGACGACGGTCTGCTGGCTTTGTCCATCGTGGCACCTATCAGCATCCCCGCTTTAAGTGAGGTGCTGCGTAATCCGCAGCGCGTCCAAGGCTTCGGCGGCTCCATCTGGGACCGTGCCGTGGCGGCAAAGGCAACAGTGTTGGAGCGTGTCACTCGGCTCAGCGGTTTTCGCATAAGCCGGGTGGACATCAGGATCAGTGGAGCCCACGTTTCAGAGGGAGGCCGTGTCCGTTGACGCAGGACCAGGAAACAGCCTTTGAACCTTCTGGCACCGACTCCGGAGCCACCCCCATCGCCGGCGAGGACCCGGCCATGAGCCGTATCCTGCGCAGGGAAACACACTCGTCCCGGGCAGGAGCAGCCACCATCGCTGCAGTGCTCGTGATAATTCTCTGTGTTCTCGCACTTCTGGAATCTGCCCTCCGGGCGATCGGGCAACCGCCGTGGCTTGTTGACCCAAGTACAGCAGCGGAGCGTATCATCGCCCTTCCGGCGGGCATCCAACCCCTTCTGCTCGGCGCAAGTGGTGCTGTCGTTGCGATGGTCGGGCTGTTCTTCCTCCTTCAAGCCGTATTACCCGGCAGGCGAGCCCGGCATTTGCTGAGGGACCCACGGACCGCCGTCGTGGTTGATGACGAAGTGCTGGCCTCGGCACTTGCGCGTCGCGCGCGGACTGCCGCCAACGTGACACCGGAACAGGTCATGGTGATTGTGTCCAGGCAATCAGTGGTGGTCAACGTCCGACCCACCTCAGGAAGCAGGGTCAGTGAAGAAGCCGTCCTTAAAGCAGTGCAGGCCGAGCTCGATGAAATGTCGCCCGTTCCCATGCCCACTGTTCGGGTGAACCTCTCTACCTCGGGGGTGGTGGGCGCGTGAACGGGACACCGCGTGCCCTTAACCGGGTCCTTCTCTTCATCGTTGGCGTAAAACTCCTGGCCGTGGGTCTACTGTTTCTGCTGCTGGCCACCGTTCAGGCTGTGGCCACGTGGTGGCATGGCTGGTCCGCGGACATGTGGGCTCGTGCGGAGGACGCTTTCCGGCAAACCCGGTTCCCCGGCCGTGAAGAAAGCTGGCTGTGGATCGTGGCCGGGGTGGTTTTGGTGGCCATTATTATTGCGATGGTCGCGTGGCTGGCGCAACAGGGTAAAGGCAGGGCCAACCTTCTGGTGGCCAGCGACGACGAGAGCCATGTGGAGGGTGAGGTCCAGATCGGTGGCGGAGTCGCAGAACAAGCGCTTCGGGCAGCCCTGGCAGATCGGCCGGACCTCGCGGGAGCGTCTGTGGCAACGTATGAGGTCAAAGGCCAGCCCGGATTGAGGCTGCGCATCCAGCCCCGGCAGGGAGTCGCACCGCACCTCCTAGCTGCCGAAATCTCGCGCCTGGTCGAAGCCTTGGACCTCGTGATTGGCAAGAAGACCCCCGTATTGGTCCATATGGCTTCCGGGGCCCGGGCAAAATTTACAAAAGCTGAACGGGTTCGGTGACTGTCCCCGCTAATTTTGCCGAATATTTCGCATAGGGTGTTTTGCGTTGCTTAACCGCTGCGTATGCCCATAGTTTGAAAGCAGAGGGGGAAAAACTCCCTGATGCGATTGATTGCTTTGCGGGACAAAGCCCCAAAAGCAATCGGCGTTCAAACCGTCACGAAGGAGAGCACCATGAGTGAAGAAACCACGGGATCAGAAGCAGCAGCGGGCGCCGCGGGCAACGCCAAGGATGTAGCTGGCGAGGCGCTTGAAAATGCGAAGGAATTTGCTGGCGAGGCCACGGAAAATGTCAAGGAGTTCGCGGGCGCGGCAGCAGAAAACGTCAAGGAATTCGCCGGAGATGCAGCGGAAAACGTCAAGGAATTCTTCTCCGGTGACGTCGGGGAAAACGCCAAGGAACTTGCTGGTGACGTTGCGGAGAAGTCCAAGGAATTCGCCGGAGATGTTACCGAAAACGTGAAGGGTCTCGGCTCCAAGATCGCAGGCCTGTTCAAGGGCGGGAAGTAGACTTTACGCCACATGGCGCGAGGATGGCAGATCAAGGAACGTGCGGACTTGCACTCCATGAGCTGCCATCCCGCTGTGGTTAAGCGGCGGATCCAGCGCGCGCGGGACCATCGCCTCCACGACGAGTAGGCTGAGCTTCACACGCGATGGACGGGAGGCTCCAGTGGCCGCGATAACTGCGACAGGTACAACTGCGACTGGTACAACTGCGACTGGTAGTGCCGCGACTGGGACGACGCTGGCTGAGGTGATGGCCGAGTTGGCTGCGCTGGAAGACCCGAGATGGCGCGAGGTGAACGAGAAGCACGGTGACGATCACAGTGTGAACCTCAGTAAGTTGCGCGCCATCGCGAAGCGTTTGAAGACACAGCAAGAGCTTTCACGTGAGCTCTGGGAGACGGACGACACCGCGGCGAAGCTGCTGGCGCTGCTGATCTGCCGGCCCAAGTCGTTCCGATCCGACGAGCTGGACACCATGCTGCGCGAGGCCCGCACACCCAAAGTCCACGACTGGCTGGTGAACTACGTGGTCAAGAAGAGACCGCATGCCGAAGAGCTGCGGGTCGCCTGGTTTGCGGACAAGGATCCTGTGGTGGCGAGTGCCGGTTGGGCGCTGACATCGGAGCGCGTCGTGAAGGATCCGGCAGGCCTTGACCTCATCGGGCTGCTGGACGCAATTGAGGCCGGGATGAAGGAAGCTCCTGACCGCCTGCAGTGGGCGATGAACACCTGTCTTGCCCAGATCGGCATCGAACACCCCGAGCATCGCGCCCGCGCCTTGAGTATTGGAGAGCGACTGGAGGTGCTGAAGGATTACCCAACTCCGCCCAATTGCACCTCTCCGTTCGCGCCTGTTTGGATCAACGAGATGGTTCGCCGGCAGCAACTGTCAGCAATCAGCTAGCCCCTGTTGCGGTGCATCATCCTGTAGGTCAGTTCGGCGAGCAGCTCCTCGTCTGAAAGATGCGAGGCGCGGGCGATAGGGGCTGCCGGTACCATGACGCGGGGCCCCGAAGACTGCCGTGAATCCTCGCCGCTGCGCATGTCGTCCGGCGTGATCTGGTCCGGAGCGAAACTGGATTTTCCTTTGAGTACTTCAGCCACCGAGCCAGCGCGCCAGCCGAGGGCGTGCTCAAGCTTGCGCTGATTGATTTCCTGGGTGCGCCGCGTACCGGATTCCAGCGTCCGGACAGTCTTGATCGCGGTTCCAGCCTGCTTGGCCAACTGCACCTGGCTCAGCCCCTGGGCCAAGCGCTCTTCTTTGATCAGGCGGCCAATGGTCTGGAGTGCTTCAAGTTCATCCACACTTCCCACTGTTGCATAGGCAACACTGGGCAACCAAATCTGATGACGTGCCTGCTCGGCCAATGTCTTCCTCGCGGCGCGGCAGGGGCTTCCTTTCGACGGCGAGTGGTTCCGGCCCCAGCCTGGTCGCTCCGTTACGATGCAAAGGTTACTTTGTATCGTTGTGGTTACGTTAGGTGTAAGCGCTTGCATTCCCACCTTGATCATGACTAGTGTGAGGCCCACCACATCAAATCGCGCCACGATTTTCTTGTACTCAGCGAGGAGTCTTCAGCATGAAAAAATCCAAGTACCTGCTCCCGGTCGCAGCGGCCGGCGTTCTGGCACTTACCATGTCCGCATGTAGCGGAAACAGCGGCGGCGGCGGAAGCACGGCGTCGAATGACTGTTCCGCCTACGACACCTACGGCAAGCACGACGGCAAGACCGTCTCGGTGTACTCCACTATTGTCGACGTCGAAGCGACAAACCTCGAGGAATCCTGGGCACAGTTCGAAAAGTGCACCGGCATTACGGTCAAGTACGAGGGCAGCAAGGAGTTCGAGACCCAGATCGGCGTCCGGGCCCAGTCCGGTACGGCCCCTGACGTCGCGATCTTCCCGCAGCCCGGTCTTCTGGCCACCCAGGCAAAGGCCGGCTACCTGAAGCCCGCTCCCAAGGCTGTGTCCGATCTTGTGGACAAGAACTGGTCCCCAGACTGGAAGAAGTACGGCACGGTGGATGGCACGTTCTACGCCGCCCCGATGCTTGCAAACGTCAAGGGATACGTCTGGTACTCGCCCAAGACCTTCAAGGACAAGGGTTGGACAGTCCCCAAGACGTGGGATGAAATGATGGACCTGACCAAGAAGATCGCGGACGACAAGACCATGAAGCCATGGTGTGCCGGATTTGAATCGGGCGAAGCCACTGGTTGGCCTGGTACCGACTGGATCGAGGACGTTGTCCTGCGTGCCGAAGGCCCGGAAGTCTATGACAAGTGGATCACGCACCAGATTCCGTTCAATGACCCCAAGATCGTCAACTCCTTCAACAAGGTTGGCGATATCCTCCTCAACCCGAATTACGTCAACGGTGGCTTCGGTGACCCCCGCTCGATCCTGAGCACCGCGTTTGCCCAGGCCGGTCAGCCCGTTCTGGACGGACAGTGCGCCATGCACCACCAGGCATCCTTCCAGGCAGCCAACTGGCCTGCCGGTACCAACGTGGCCGAGGACGGCGACGTCTGGGCATTCATGACTCCTCCGGTGGATGCATCCAAGGGCACAGCCATCACCGGTGGTGGCGAGTCGGTTGCTGCTTACAAGGACACCCCTGAGGTCCAGGCTTACCTGGCATTCATGGCTAGCGCGGACTTCGCCAACAACCGCGTGAAGCTCGGCGGTGCCATCAGTGCAAACAAGGGCCTTGACCCGAACAATGCACAGTCCGCCTTGGATAAGCAGTCCATCAAGCTCCTCCAGGATCCCAAGACCGTCTTCCGTTTTGACGGTTCGGACCTGATGCCGAGCGCCGTGGGTTCCAACTCGTTCTGGAAGGGCATCGTTGCTTGGATCAACGGCAGCTCTGCCCAGCAGGTAACTGACAGCATCGAGTCCAGCTGGCCCAAGGGCTAACTCCGAAGGCACTGCCTCCCTTGGCTGGTTTGCCCAGCCGGGGAGGCAGTGTGTTTCCCGGAACTTAGTGATTCACTCACGCCCCGGAGGTTGGGTATGGAATTTATCGGAGGAAAACTCCTTCAAGTAGTGATCGCCCTGGCGATTTTTGCCGCAATTATCGGCATCCTCATGCTCGTGGTGGATAGGGCACCAAAGTCGGTCAAGGACAAAGTTACGGTGGCCGGATTCCTGGCTCCTGCTGGAATCCTGATGCTGGTGGGCCTTGTGTATCCCGCTGTACGGACGTCAATGTTGGCCTTCACGGATGCCAGTGGCCAAGGCAACGGGTTCGATAACTTTGTTTGGATGTTCACGCAGCCTGAGGCTTTGACCACGCTGCGGAACACCATCATCTGGACCATCCTGGTTCCCCTGTTGTCGACCAGCTTTGGGCTGGCCTACGCCGTCTTCATCGATAAGGCCCGTGGAGAGCGGGTTCTGAAGTCCTTGGTCTTCATGCCGATGGCCATCTCCTTTGTAGGAGCCGGCATCATCTGGAAGCTCGTTTATGACTACCGCGGCCCCGGTATTGAACAGACGGGTGTCATCAACTTCATCCGCGACGCCATGGGAATGAACCCGAAGCAGTTCCTCCTGGACGCCCCGGAAAACACCATCTTCCTGATCATCGTGATGGTGTGGATCCAAACAGGCTTTGCCATGGTGATTCTTTCCGCGGCCATCAAGGGTGTGCCGGTGGAACTCATCGAGGCAGCCCGTTTGGATGGGGCCAACGCCTGGCAGCAGTTCCGCAACGTTACGGTCCCGGGTATCCGTGGGGCGCTGGTGGTGGTCCTGACTACTATCACGATCGCCACGCTGAAGGTCTTCGACATCGTCCGAACCATGACGGCCGGTAACTACGACACGTCGGTTGTGGCCAACGAAATGTACACGCAAGCCTTTCGCGCCGGCGAGCCAGGACGAGGTGCCGCTTTGGCCCTGATCCTGTTCCTCATGGTGCTGCCCATCGTCGTGTACAACGCTCGAGTCCTTCGCAAGCAAAGGGAGATCCATTGACAGCCACGCCAGCCCCGAAAGAGGCGTCCAAGGCCGCCACCCGGCAGCGTCCTGGATCGGACCCCGCGGAGGACGCCCAGCCGATGATGCGCAGGGTCAAGACCAAGCTCACTTCCAAGTGGGCAACAGCGGCAGCGATCATCATCGCCGTCGTGTGGTCTGTCCCGACGTTTGGACTCTTTGTTACCTCGTTCCGTCCTGCCCCGAAGCAGGTGGGCCCCCGCTCAAACGGTTGGTGGAATGCCTTCCTGGACTGGGACTTCACAGTCAAGAACTATACGGACGTCCTTACCCCGGCAGGCTCGCAATCTGCCAACCTGTCCCAGTACTTCGCCAACTCGGTAGCGATCGTCATCCCGGTCACCATCTTTGTTCTGGTGTTGGCATCCATGGCCGCCTACGTGTTCGCGTGGGGCAAGTTCAAGGGGCGCGACGCACTCTTCATTTTCGTGTTCGCCCTGCAGATCATTCCGCTCCAGATGGCGCTGATTCCGCTCCTGCAACTCTTTACGCAAACCCTGCATTTGCCGGCGGGTTCGTACGCGCAGCTGTGGATCGCGCACACGATGTTCGGGCTTCCCCTGGGTATTTTCCTCCTCCACAACTTCATCTCCGAGATCCCTGGTGAAGTTATCGAGGCGGCAAGGGTGGATGGTGCGGGACACAGCACTATTTTCTGGCGCATCATCCTGCCGCTTTCCGTTCCGGCGCTGGCTTCGCTGGCGATCTTCCAGTTCCTGTGGGTCTGGAACGACCTCCTGGTTGCGCTGGTGTTCTCCGGTGGAACGGCCGACGTAGCACCTATCACCCAGCGTCTGGCCGAGATTTCCGGTACGCGCGGTGCCAGGGACTACTTGAACCCGGCTGCGGCCTTCGTCTCGATCATCATTCCGCTTCTGGTGTTCTTCGGCCTGCAGCGGTACTTCGTCCGAGGCCTGCTGTCCGGCGGTCTCAAGGGCTAGACAATTGCAGCGTTGGTTACGCAGCGGATGACTCCGCTGCGTAACCAAGCCCTGCACAAAATAGACTGATTCTTCGCCGAAAGATAAGAAAACGGCGAAGTAAAGGCAGCCGGAGAGGGGGGCCTGTGACACGAACAACGGGTAGGTCCCAGCGCGGTGGTCATACAGGCGTCAGCATCGAGGACGTCGCAGCAGCAGCGGGAGTGTCTACGGCCACCGTGTCCAGGGCTGTCAGGGGGCTGCCCCGGGTTTCGCCTGCAACGCGTGAAAAGATCCTGGAAGTCGCGGCGTCGCTGGGCTATGTGGCGTCGTCGTCGGCGTCGGGACTGGCCACTGGGCGCACGCGCACTATCGGAGTCCTGGCGCCCTTCGTCAGCCGTTGGTTCTTCTCCAAAGCAATAGAAGGCGCGGACAGGGAACTGCACTCGCGCAAGTACAACCTCTCCCTGTTCAACCTCGGCGGCCATGGCAGCAATCGCGAGCGGCTCTTCAGCTCCACCATGGTCTACAAACAGATCGACGCGCTGCTGGTGCTGTGTATGGCGCTCAGCGAGGACGAACTGGAACACCTCCACAAGATCGACATCCCGCTGGTAGTGGTTGGCGGGCACGTTGAGGATTGCGCCTACATCGGTATTAACGATTACGACGCCGCGTCCACAGCCGTGCGGCATCTGCTGGACTTGGGACACAAGGACATCGCGCTGCTCCACGGCGACGACGAGACAGACCTGAACTTCGACGTTCCCCGTGTCCGAATCCGCGCCTTCCAGGAAGTCATGTCCGACGCCGGCTTGGAAGTCCGTCCTGAATGGGACGAATGGGGTGACTTCACAGTTGCCAGCGGGCAGCAGGCATTCCTTCGGCTCTGGAATCAACCCGGACGCAAGCCAACAGCTATTTTCTGTTCCTCTGATGAGATGGCCATGGGAGTCATCTTCGAAGCCACGCGTCACGGCGTTCGCGTGCCGGAGGACCTCTCAGTCATCGGCATCGACGATCACGACTTTTCCGAAGCATTGGGTCTCACAACCGTGGGTCAACGACCGGACGACCAAGCCGAACTGGGAACCAAGATGCTATTGGATGAACTCGATGGCATTGCCGGTGCCGTGCATTCAGAGGTAGCGCCGCACCAACTGATTGTCCGGGAGACAACGGCACCGCCATGCCGGTAAAGAAAGGCTACGAGGCCCGCGCCAACTGACGGATGGGGATCCAGCGTGAGGCCAGCCGGCGATAAGCTGCAGCCGCGCCCGTCATATCTCCCTCAGCCAGGCATTCGATCCCGAGGCGTACATCCATGGGGGATTCGTCCGGGTACACCTTGTCCGCCACAGCTCCGTAATCCAGTTCCACCATGGACTGGACGTGGAACAACTCCAGCCATTCGGTGAGCTGCGTGAGATCGTCCAGCATGTCCAGGTCCGGAGCTGCCAAGGCCAGGTGGGCTACAGCAAAGCGTGCCCGGTCCAGGGCCTCGGTCAACGGTGTCCACACCCGGACCGTGAGGATATGCCCGTCAGACTCCACCACATCCTTGCGGTCAGACTCAGCGAAAAGCGAGAACCAGCTAAACGGGATACCCCAGGTGGAAGCCCGAGTATGGACACGCTTGGCTTCTTCCCCGGCGTTGATGCGATCGATCCTGGCTTGATGCTTGTCCCGCTGCGAAACCGGAATCAGCAGATCAGCCAGCGGGCTGTGCACACCATCCATGAGGGCATTCGCTGCCAGCCCGGCCCGAATCACCAGTTGGCTGGGGCAGTAAAGCAGCCGTCCGGCGTCGTGGGCGTCCTTATCCTGCGGTGACGCGCCAGCGGTCGCGTCTGTGGCACTGTCCACTGCAGTGTGCCGCCCGCCGGGAACCCGCGTCATGCGCACCAAATCAGTCCGCCCCGTGGGGAAAGGGTCTCCGCCGGTCCGCGTGATGCGGCCCAGCGAGGCTTGGAGCTCCGCATTTTCGACGGCGGCGCGCGACCGTATCTTGCTGCTGTCCGCCACGAGTTGGCGCTGCTGCTCGGGAGGAAAAGCCTCAAGGGGCTCGTAAATGCGCAGGGACGAAGAGAACGGCAATCCTGCCTGGCCCCTATACAGGTTTCCAGTCATCTCCAGCCGGCCCCTTTCGTCCATCAGCGGTGATTAGTCTGCAAGCTCCACGATCACGGGAGCGTGGTCCGAGGCGCCCTTGCCCTTGCGTTCCTCGCGGTCGATGGAAGCACCGGTAACCCGGGCCGCCAAGGCCGGGGAAGCCAGGCAGAAGTCGATGCGCATGCCTTCCTTCTTCGGGAAGCGCAGCTGCGTGTAGTCCCAGTACGTGTAGACGCCGGGGCCGGGTGTGTACGGGCGGACGACGTCGGTGTAGCCGGCGGTTTCGAAGGCATGAAAAGCGGCGCGCTCCGGCTCGCTGACGTGCGTGTAGTTGTTGTTGCGGAACAGTTCGATGTCCCAGACGTCGTCATCGAACGGTGCAATGTTCCAGTCGCCCATGAGTGCGACCTGTGCTGCAGGTGCGGACTTGAGCCACTCTGCGGCGTTGCCCTGAAGGACGTCAAGCCACTTGAGCTTGTACGGCATGTGTTCGTCGTCCAGCGAGCGGCCATTCGGAACATACAGGCTCCAGATGCGGATGCCGCCGCAGGTTGCGGCGATGGCTCGGGCTTCCTGCGCGGGATCCTTGCCGGCCTTGCCGAACATCGGCTGATCCAGGAAGGTGCGCTCTACATCCTCCAGTCCAACACGCGAGGCGATGGCGACGCCGTTCCACTGGTTCACGCCGCAGTGCGCAACCTCGTAGCCCATGCGCTCAAAGAGCTCCCACGGGAAGTTATCGTCCTTGCACTTGGTCTCCTGGATGGCCAGGACATCACAGTCACTGCGCTCAAGCCACGCTTCGACGCGGTCGGCACGGGCACGGAGGGAGTTCACATTCCAGGTAGCTATCTTCACAGCCACTAACTTACCGAACTTGGCGCCCAGCGCATCCCCTCATGAAGGATTGCTGGGCTGCGGCACGTTTGCGGCACGCCTGCCGCGACACGGACGATCAGTGGGCGTACATGAACGAAGACGAGGCGCCCCTGCGCATCTTGACGCCGCAAACGATCAACAACAGCCCCGCAACTACGGAGAAGGCTGCCAGCAAACCCACCACGCCCAGGAACCCGAAGCCGGGGTTGATCAGGACAAACAGTCCAAAAAGCGCCGTCACAAGACCTGTCAGCAGCCAGACTCTCCAACCATTGACGGAGCTCCTTGCTGCAAACGCGAAGATGATTTCGGAAAGCCCCAGGACCAAGGCCCAGAGTCCAATCAGGATGCCAAAGGCTGCAGCTGTGATTCCCGGCCACGCGACCGCCACCAAACCGGCGGCGAGGGAGATGAAGCCTCCCACCATCGTCCAGCCGGAATGGCGTGAAGGGTCGTAAAAGTAGTGGGCCACGTTGGTGAGGCCGTCCACGATTGCGAAGACACCGAAAACGAAAACCAGTCCGAAGACCGTGGCTACTGGCAAAGATGCAACCAAGAGTCCAAAGAGCACGGCCAGGATTCCCCGGAACAGCAGGGCGGTTCCGGAATGTTTGAACATCTTGCGCTCGGAAGCGGCGGACATAGTGCCAGCTTAATGGAATGTTGCCGGTGGATATATAGGAACGAGCCCTGAATTGCGGGCGCGGCTGGCCTACGTCATGTGGCCGGTCTACCGCACGCGGCCGGCCTACCGCATGCCTTCGCGACGAATGGCGGTTGCGATAGCGGCCGCCCGCGTCTCCACGCCGAGCTTGGCATAGATGTGGGCCAGATGGGTTTTGACGGTTGCTTCGGAAATGAAGAGGCGTTTGCCCAGATCGCGGTTGCTGAGGCCCTCGGTCAGGAGGCTCAGGAGCTCTGCCTCCCTGGGCGTGAGGATTTCGTCCGGGTTCCGCAGCTGTTGGAAAAGCCGGGAAGCCACGGGCGCGCTCATCACGCTTTTGCCCTGCACAGCGCCTCTTACGGCTGCAAAGATCTCTTCCGGTGCGGCGTCCTTGAGCAGGTAACCCATGGCGCCGGCATCGACGGCACGGACGATGTCGGCGTCGGAATCGTAAGTGGTGAACACGATCACGGCCTGCTGTGGATTGCGCTGCCGCAACTGCTTGATGGCCTCGATGCCGTCGATTCCCGCACCCATTGCGAGGTCCATAAGAACCACTGCCGGTGAATGCTGCTGTGCCGCTTCCAGCGCTTCCTCACCTGATGATGCTTCACCGACGACGACGATATCGGCCTGGGTGCCCAACAGCGCCTTCAGCCCGCTCCGGACTACCGTGTGGTCGTCCACAAGCAGCACGGAAATGGTGGTCACAAGGACTCCTTCGATATGTCTGCGGGCGATGTAGCTTCAGGCGACCTGTCTTCAGGCGTACCTTCAGGTAGAGCCGGCAGCGGGATCTGGGCTGCGATGATGGTGCCCTCGCCCGGAGAGCTCTCCACGGACAATTCTCCGCCCAGCTGCTCAATGCGTTGTCGCATGGCGCGTAGACCGTATCCTCCCGCTTCCGACGGCGGAGGTACCGCTCCGGGATCAAAGCCGCGGCCGTCGTCGAACACGTCAAGGGTGATCGCGTCCGGAAGGTACCCAAGAGTCACGCTGGCGTTGTCCGCATGGGCATGAAGTTTGATGTTGGCCGCGGCGCTCTGGGTGACGCGGAGCAGGGCATGCCGAACCTCGGGCGGGATGGGACGGGTCTCGCCGGTGACCTGCACAAGGACGTGGTCCAGGTACTGCTGGGCCGCCCGCTCCAAGGCTTCGAGAAGGGGCGCAGTTTCGAGGCCAGGCACCGAGAGCTCGTGCACGAGGCTCCGGGTGTCGGCAAGGTTCCCGCGGAGGAGACTGGTTGCTTTGCTGACTTCGTGGTGTGCCTCAGGATTGGGCCAGGAACGTTGGGCTGCTTCAAGCAGGAGCAGGCCGCTCGCGAGGCCCTGGGTGATGGTGTCGTGGATTTCACGTGAAACACGCTCGCGTTCGGCCGCGATTCCTGCTGTTCGTTCACTCGCCGCCAGCTGTTCCTGCGCTTGGGCTACATCTTCGAAGAGCTTTCGCTGGAGTGCGCCGTCGCGCTCGATCTTGTCGTAAATCAACGTGAGCAAGGCACCTGCAGCGAGCGGTCCGAGCAGCATCGCGACGTCGGTCCAGCCGCTCATACGGAAAAGCCCGACGGCGGTGGCCGCCGCCGTCGCGCCGCCCGCCAGATACGCGGCCCACCCACGGAACGCGGTGCGGCTGAGGAAGAAAATCGCAAAGGAACACCATGCGAAGCTGGGCGCCGCGATCACCAGGGCAGCCCACGCGGCCACCAAGGCAAACATCCACAGCTTGCGGTTTTGGGTTTGTTGGCTCTGCATGGGTTTGCCGTGTTGGGTGAGCTGGCGGTGTTGGGCCAGCAACGCTGTCACGACGTACAGGGCACATACGCTGACAGCCAAGGCCACAGTCCAGAGGTTGTCCGCGGGGGAGTGGCGCATGACGTACCGGACAGCAGAGGAGACCATCAGCACGGCGAACCCCAAATGCACCACGGCGTCAATGCGGGTATCGATCCGGCCGCTTGGATCCGCACGGCTGCTGGGATCCGGCCGTTGAGGGGCTGCTGGCATCGGGGAGTTTCCTGTTTCCGTCTCTGTCGGTGGTAGGCGCTCTTTCCATGCTAGATCCCGCATGATTGCTGGTCTCTCCACCTTTTGGCTGATGCGGCTGGCGGAAAGGCTGAGCTTGGAACCGGCACACGGCCGATGTGCCCCTGGGGTTGCTCCCGGAACCATGGAGATGTACCCGAAATTGCCTGCCACGAGGAGAACTCCGTGAAGAAGTCCAACAAGATGATTGCCGCCGCTGCTGCCGGAGCACTGTTGCTCACTGGTGGGGTTACCGCCGTAGCCAATGCCGTAGCCCCCGGCGCCGCGCCTGTTAACGTACCCGCTGCGCCAGTCAGTGCCGAGGTCCAGCCGGCACCTGAGAATGTGGTTTCCCAGAATCGAATCACCGTGGGTGCTTCCAGCAAGGCCGTGAATGCCGCGCTTGCCAAGTGCCAGGCAGACAAGCTTCCGTTCGTGACTGTGGCCCTCGTGGATCGCTTCGGCACTGTCCAGGCCCTACTCCGCGGTGACAACGCCGCCGAGCACACCATCGAGGCCGCCAAGCAGAAGGCCTACACCGCGGCTGCCTTCGGTGCCCCCACCAGCGAACTGGCCAAGCGCATCAACGGCACCGGCCCGTCCATCGCGGACCTTCCCGGCACGCTTTTCCTGGCTGGTGGTGTTCCGCTGAAGGTCAACGGCGTATCCGTGGCTGGCATCGGCGTCGGCGGTGCTCCCGACGGCGCCTTGGACGAGGCGTGCGCGACTGCTGGTGCCGAAGCCCTGACCACGGCTGCAAAGTAGCCCAAGTAAGTCGCAGCTGAGCGCGTTTTCAGCCCTCAAAACGCGCAGTGCTGCGACTTACTTGGGTTAGATCGCCTCCAGCACGCTGACGTAATTCGCGATGCCCACGCCTCCCATGTTCTGGACGGCGCCTCGCCGGGCATTGGGAAGCTGCATGTCGCCGGCGGTCCCCGTGAGCTGCATCGCCGCAATGACATGCTGCGACACTCCGGTGGCCCCCACGGGATGCCCCTTGGCCTTCAGGCCGCCGGACACGTTGACGGGAAGTTTGCCGTCCTTATACACCCAGCCTTCTTGGACAGCGCGCGAACCTTCGCCGCGTGGAGTCAGGCCCATGGCCTCGTACATGACGAGCTCGGCGATGGTGAAGCAGTCGTGGACTTCGGCGAAGTCCAGTCCGTCGATGCCCACGCCTGCCATGCCCAGCGCCCGCTCCCAAGAGACACGGGTAGCGGCGAACTCGGTGGGATCGCGCTTTTCCGCGGGGAAGAAATCGTTCGCGTGACCGAAGCCCGCCAAGCGCACAGGTGCGGTTGCGCCGCCGGTAGCCGACGTTGAAATCACGACGGCGGCCGCACCGTCCGAGACCGGCGAACAGTCCGTACGGCGCAAGGGGTCCGCGACCATGGGGTTTTTGTCCGAGATGGTGCGGCAGAATTCCTCGCCAAAATCCCGGTGCATCTGGGCGTAGGGATTATCCATGCCGTTGTGGTGGTTCTTGGCTGCAATGGAACCGAGGACATCGCCCAGGCCTCCGGGGTAGGTGGCCGCGTCTATGCCCGTGCCGTAGCGCTTCCCGTAGTGCTTCGCCACCTCCGCGAACAACCCTGTGAACCCTGTGGTGGACGCCTTACCCGCCATTTCGTACGACGCACCAAGCAAGGCTGCCCCCACTACGTCCGCTCCGGCGTCGGTCATCTTCTCCGCGCCGATCACCAAAACATTGCGGGCAGTTCCGGCGAGCACAGCCTTCACGCCTTGCTGGAACGCGGCGGAACCGGAAGCGCAAGCGTTCTCCGTGCGCGTCGCCGGGACGTTGGCGAGGTCTGCCGAGAGTTGCAGTGCCAGCGACGACGTGAATCCCAGCGGCTGCATGCCTGAGTTGAACTGGCCGAGATAGACCTCGTCGATGTCCTTGGGCTCAAGCCCGGAATTGCGGATTGCTTCACCGGCTACTTGGACAATCAATGACTCGAGGGTGTGGTCCGTGAGTTTGCCGAACTTGCTGTGTCCCCACCCGGTGAGCAGGATGTCCTTGCCGAACTGGTCTTTCAAGCTCATGCGCTTGCTCCTTCAAGTGTGTGTTCTTCAGACGTGAGCGCTACCGTGAACTCCGCCTCTGTCTTGCTGTGGATCTCTTCCACCGTGACACCTGGGGCGAGGCGGGTGAGCAGGAGGCTCGTGCCGCCGTCGTGCTTTTCCGCGTCGGCCTCGATGTCGAAGACCGCGAGGTCCGTGATGATCCGGTCAACGCACCTCAGCCCGGTGAGCGGCAGCGTGCATTCCGTGACGATTTTGGCCGAGCCGTCCTTGGCATTGTGCTCGGTGAGGACCACTACCCGCGGTGTCCCGGCCACCAAATCCATGGCGCCGCCCATGCCCTTGACCATCTTTCCCGGGATGGTCCAATTGGCGAGGTCGCCGCTGCCGGAGACCTGCATGGCGCCCAGAATCGCCACCTTCACATGGCCGCCCCGGATCATGCCGAAGGACGTGGCGGAATCGAAAATGCTTCCACCCGATGTGATAGTGACGGTCTGCTTACCCGCATTGATCAGGTCCGCGTCCTCCTCGCCCTCATAAGGGAACGGGCCCATGCCGAGCAGGCCATTCTCGCTTTGGAGAACCACCCGCACGCCGTCGGGCAGGTTGTTGGCCACCAAGGTGGGGATGCCGATGCCGAGGTTGACGTAGTCGCCGTCGTTCAATTCTTCAGCCGCAATGGCGGCCATCTGGTCTCGTGTCCAAGCCATGATGTGTGCTCCCTATTCTCTTAGACCGTTAGCGCTTCTCTTAGACCGTTAGCGCTTCTCTAGACCGTGAGCGCTTCGCGCCGCGGGCGGACTGTGCGCTGTTCGATGTCCTTAACCCGCGCGCTGGCCTGCACCAGCCTTTGGACGAAGACGCCGGGCGTGACAATGTGATTGGGGTCGAGCTCGCCCGGTTGCACAATGATCTCCGCCTCAGCGATGGTGACGGCGCCGGCTGTTGCCACCACAGGGTTGAAGTTCCTCGCTGTGTAGCGGTAGATCAGGTTTCCATCCGTGTCGGCGGTGTGGGCGTGTACAAGCGCGACGTCGGCGGTGATGGCGCGCTCGCGGACGTACGTCACGCCGTCGAACTCTTCCAACGCCTTTCCTTCGGCAACCAGGGTGCCCACGCCAGTCCGCGTGTAGAAGGCAGGGATGCCGGCACCGCCAGCGCGGAGCCGCTCGGCGAGGGTGCCTTGCGGAGTGAATTCGACGTCGAGCTTGCCGGCCAGATACTGCTCGGCAAACAGCTTGTTCTCGCCGACGTACGAGGCGATGACTTTCCTCACCTGGCCTGCCTCGATCAGCACGCCAAGCCCCTTGCCATCCACGCCCATGTTGTTGGAGACGATGGTGAGATCCTTGGCGCCGGACTCCCGGACGGCGTCGATCAGGTCGGCCGGGATGCCACTGAGGCCAAAACCCCCGACGGCGATGGTCAGGCCGTCTGCCATCAGGTCATGGAGCGCTTCGGTTGCGCTGGCGTGCATCTTCGACATTGGAACTCCTCTTTGAGTCTTTGTTGTGGAAGTATCCACGTTGTGGACTGGTTATCTGTAAAGGAGCCTAGGAGTGATCCTTGCTGTGGTCAACGGCTTCAGGGCTTGGCTACTCACGCTGTGGACTGTAGGCTCAATCGTGTCCATATTGTGGACGAAATCTTCAGGAGGCTTTGTGACCGAACAGAAATCCACGCAAAACCCGGTGCAGGGTGCCCAGGTTGTGGGCCGTGTTGCCCTGCTGCTGAGGCTGGTGGGACGCAAACCCGAGGGGACGTCGTTGGCCGGATTGGTTCGTGAATCAGGGCTGACACGGCCAACCGTGCACCGGCTGCTGACGTCGCTGGCTGCGGAGGGATTGCTGGAACACGATTCAGCCGCGGGGAAGTGGGTTCTTGGTCCGGAAATCTTCCTCCTGGGATCCGTAGCGGCGGCACGCTTCCCCATGGAGGACATTGCCCGGCCCAGCCTGCGCCGCCTCGCCGCCGAAACTGGCGAGAGCGCGTTCTTCTCCATCCGACGCGGCAACGAAACTGTCTGCGTGTTGCGCGAGGAAGGCTCGTTCCCGGTGAGGTCCTTCGTGCTGCATGAAGGCGTACGTTTTCCTTTGGGAGTTGCCTCGGCAGGAACGGCCATCATGGCCTTCCTGCCCACCGACGAGCAGGAAACCCTGCTTGAGGATTGGTCTGCGCACGCTGGCGACTTTGCCGTGGGGCATCCATCTGACGTGGTCCGGGATAACCTTGAGCGCACGCGGCTGGCGGGCTACTCCGTGAACCCGGGGCTGATCCTTGAAGGAAGCTGGGGGATGGGCGCGGCCGTTTTTGACCAACAGGGGCGTCCGGCATGGGCCCTTTCCTTGACGGGGATCGAACCACGGTTCCGTCCTGATCGACAGGAATTCCTCGGCAAATTGCTGCTCGAGGAAGCCCATCGCATGACCGCAAAACTGCAGGGATCCTGACCCAAGTAGGGGACAGCACATGCTCCAATGAGAGCCCAGTGGACCGTTTGCTGTCCCCTAGTTGGGTGAGCGCAGGTCCAGACGCATCAGCACCCTCGGGAATCCGTTGAGGACGGACGTCGTTTCGGCGACCTTGGTGAAGCCGGCCTGCTCGAACAGCCTGCGGGTACCCACGTACGCCATGGTCAGATCCACCCTGTTGCCCTTGTTGTCCACGGGGTAGCCCTCAATGGCTGGCGCGCCATGGCTCTTTGCGAAGTCAATTGCACCCTTTAGCAGCTTGTGCGAAATGCCCTTGCCGCGATGCCCGGGCCGCACCCTGATGCACCAGACAGACCACACATCGGCTTTGTCCGCGTGGGGGATCTTTCGGCTAGTCGCAAAGCTGGTGTCGGCCCGGGGGTGCACGGCAGCCCACCCGACTACTTCGCCGCCGTCGTAAGCGAGAACGCCTGGCGGCGGATCCTCCGCTACCAGCCTTTCCACGAACTTTCCCCGCTCCTCCCGCTGGAGCTCAAGGTTCTGCTTCGAGGGAATCCGGTAACTCAGGCACCAGCACACATTGGCATCCGGACGTTTGGGGCCGACGATGGTTTTCACGTCCTCGAACACCGTTGCCGGACGAACCTCGATTCCCATGCCGCCCATCCTGTCACCGCCGCCCAACTCTTCGCTAGACTGGCGGACGTGATGACCGGATCGGGCACCTGCCCTGCACGGATTGGCTACCCGGCCGAGTTCTGACGGGTGCTGGCGCCGTGACATGTGCCAGCGCTGCGCGCGCTCCTCCCCGTGGATTGATGACCCTGAAACCCATCGAACGAAATCCACACAACTAGGAGTCATGCATGCCCGCCCTTTTTAACCACACCATCATCGCGTCCACCGATCGCGTCGCTTCCGCCGAGTTCTACCGGTCCATCCTCCAAGCGGACGAAGCACCCAGCTGGGGGCCCTTCACCAACCTGACGTTGGCTGCCGGCGTGATGCTCCAATTCGCCGAGCCTCCGGTTGAGATCCAGATGCAGCACTACGCCTTCCTGGTTGACGATCAGCATTTTGACCGGGCCTATCAGCGGCTGGTGAGTGCCGGCGTCGAGCATTGGGCGGATCCGCAGATGACCCGTCCAGGCGAGACCAACACGGAGCACGGTGGCCGGGGCGTCTACTTCAAGGACCCCTCGGGCCACGCGCTGGAGCTGATCACGAAGCCGTATGTCTAAGCCTTCGCCATTGTGTCCGAGCCATTTGGAGTTCTTCAAACGGCGAAATAATGTTCGACCGATCGCTTGGTCCAGCTCGCCCCACTTTTTGGAGAACCATGACCACCACCCGTCAGTATGTAGTTGGCCCTGAAGAAGACCTCATCCTGGGGACTAAATACCGCAAGAACTCGATCATTTTTGGCATCATCGGCCTGTTCATTTTCGGCGTGGGCTTTGGAGCCATGGCATTCCTCACCGCCCGCAAGGCCGAAGGATACGGAGTAAAGGCTACGGCCGGGAAGGTTTTGGGAATCCTGGCTTTCATCAGTGGTGCCATCTTCCTTGCCGTGTACTTCGCCAACAAATAGGCTCTCCACGCCACGAGCTTGCTCTTGTTCGTTTCCCCCGCCGTACAAGGGTGAGGAGAGCGAACAAGAGTGGGCCCGGCCAACCCAGCTTCCAGCAGCGCACCCTATCCGAATGTGAAGGAGTACGCTTGGATGCCCTGTGGGATCTTGACTTCCAGCTTGCCCTCGTGGACCCCGGAGTCGTCCACGATCTGATAGAGCGTCGGCGTCCCTGAGACCGCTACGGACGTGGTCTTCCCATCCCGGACAACGTCGATCATGCCTTCACCGCTGACCACGATGTACACCTGCTTGGCGTGGTAATTCAGGGCAATGGAAGAACCGGCGCTGGCAGGGGTGATGGATTGCGTTCCGAGATCCCACGAACCCTTCAAGGAAAAGCTGTCACCGGGCTGGTCGGCCGGCGTTGAATACAGTCCCACCCCGGCTTTATAGGGTTCCGTGCCCGCATAGTTGACCTTCTTGGTGGTGCCCAAGTACGTCTCCGGAGTGGTGGCACCTGCTACCGGGGCGTCGTCGGACGCTTCAATGGGCGCGGGGAGCGCCGCTGAAGGGTTGGCCTCTTGCAGGAGTTCGCGGATCAGCTTCTCCATGGTCTGGTAGCCGCCCTCGCCGAACTTGATGTGACGGACTGTTCCCTCGGAATCGATCAGGTAGTGGGCCGGCCAGTAGCGGTTGCGGTAGTTGGTCCAGGTGGAGAGGGTGTTGTCGATGGCAACGGGGTAGGTGATGCCCAGGTCCTGCGCGCCGGAAATGACGTTGCGGGTCTCTTTCTCGAACGCGTACTCGGGGGAGTGGATGCCGATGATTTCCAGGCCGGAGTCCTTGTACCTGCTGTACCAATCGGTCAGGTGCGGAACGGAGCGCTGGCAGTTGATGCAGGAATAGGCCCAGAAATCCACCAGGACCACCTTGCCTTTGAGGTCCTTCAAGTTCACGGCCTGACCGCCGGGGGTGTTGAACCACTCCTGGATGCCCTTGACATCCGGCGCCGTCCCGCACGATTCCAGATCCGTGGAGCCGTTGCTGCACTTGTCCAGCTCGCGGTTTTGGTCATTTACCAGGCCACCAAGATCCAGGGCTTTCTTCACGGCCTCGTTGTCCTGGACCTGCTCCTGGAGTGTGGAGGTGTAGTCGGGCACGAGCTTCTGCAGCAGCTGGGGAAGGTTGAACACCAACCCGATTGCCAAGGCGATCATCATGACGCCACCGGCGATGCGGATCTTGCGCTGGTTCTTCCGGAAGGCCTTGACGCGCTCTGCGACGCGGCGCCCAGCCAGCGCGAACACCAGCAGCGGAACGGCTGCGCCGAGGGCAAACGTCAACGTGAGGACTATGGTTTCGGGGCCCACCTGGCCGGTGGCGCCGGCCACGGCAATGGCGGCAAGCACCGGTCCTGCACAGGGGACATAGACGACGCCGAGCGCCAGTCCCAGCACCAGCCCGCCGTTTTCGGTGCCCACTTTGCGTTGCGGGATCCAGGAGAACGGCTTCTCCAGGATGTGCTGGAAACGATCGAAAATGAGGCCACAACCAATGAGCACCAGTACCACCAGCCCGATCCATCGAAGCAGGTCCTGCGGCAGGTTCACCAACGTCAGCAGGAACGAGCCAACCAGCGTGAAGGTGCTGAAGCTGATCACCAGGCCAAGGATCACCAGGTACGGGCGCCAGCTAGTTACAGTGCCTTTGCGCGCACCCTGCACACCTCCGGAAAGAAAGATGACCGGCAAGACGGGCAGGATGCAGGGCGAAATACCTGTAATCAGCCCACCCAGCAGGCCGATAAGTGCTAATTGCAGCATTGCGTCTCCCAACGTCGCCGGACCGGCCGTGAAGGGTGCCGGCTCCGGATATCTGTAAGCAGTTCGGAGCCGAAGCCGCGATGGCTTGGTTTGAAAACTTTTTCAATCCGCACCCATCCACGCCGGTGCGACCTCCGAATAGCTGGTGAGGCACAAACCGCCGGCGACGCAGAAGCAGCGCCGGGCAGCCAGTGCCCACACCCAATGGACCCAATGCCCTGGTTCCACGAACAAGGAGAATGACATGTTGTCCACAAAGCGCCCCGCCCTCGCCTTCGTTGGCCTCACTGCAGCCGCCCTTCTCGGACTCACGGCTTGTGGTGGTTCAAGCAGCTCCAGCACGCCTCCGTCGTCGGCGTCGTCGTCCCCTGCGCCGGAGATGACGTCCGCGGCACCGTCGCCGTCGGCTTCTGCCATGACCAGCGCCGCCATGGATCCCGCCCGTGATCTTGTTGGCCCCGGCTGTGCCGGTTACGCCGCCCAGGTTCCGGATGGTGCCGGCTCGGTAGTGGGAATGGCGCAGGACCCGGTTGCCGTTGCCGCTTCGAACAACCCGCTCCTGAAGACTTTGACTGCCGCTGTTTCGGGCAAGCTCAACCCGAAAGTGGACCTGGTCTCCACCCTCAACGGCAGCGAATTCACTGTCTTTGCACCTGTTGACGATGCTTTCGCAAAGATCGACCCCGCAACCATTGAGACTCTCAAGACGGACGATGCCCTGCTGAGCAAGATCCTCACTTACCACGTAGTCCCTGGCCAGCTGAGCCCGGACCAGATCGTCGGTACGCACAAAACAGTCCAGGGCGGCGAAGTGACCGTTGGCGGCAGCAAAGATGCACTCACAGTTGATGGCGCCAACGTGATTTGCGGCGGCGTCCACACGGCCAACGCAACGGTTTACCTGATCGACTCCGTGCTGATGCCCAAGTAACCTGCCAGTCCGCAAACAAAAAAGCAGGCGCCGGGATCCCGGCGCCTGCTTTTTGTGTTGGAAATTAGTAGTCAGCGCTTGCCCAAGTCGCTATTTACGTAGGAGCCCTGGACGGTGGCGGTGCTTCCACAAGTGCAACCACCGTCAACCTGGAGCTTGACCGTTACCGGTTTCGTTGCATCCAAGGTGAAGCTCACGGTGTCTCCGGAATCAGTGGAGACACGGAGAGTGCTTTCTTGTTCATGGGTCTGAGTCATGGCTGGGATACCTTACTTGTCGGTTGGGTCGGTCCGGGGAGACTGAACCCTGGGGATGCTTCCGGTCGGAGTTCCGCCGGGACAGTCGGAGTCAGGGCAGTCCTCCGCACACTCGTGCCTGGTCACCAGGTCAAATTGAACGCCCCGATGTTGTTCCACGCCCGTACGAATCGCGCGTTCAACAACGGATGTCGCCAAGCGCTTATGGAGTGACCGGGGATCACGGCGCAGGTCCTTCGTGAGGGCGAAACAGAGCAGCAGCATGACGATGACGAACGGTAGCGCGGCAACAATCGTGACTCTTTGAAGTCCGGCCAAAGCCTCGGATGGTTCGTCGCCGCCAGCCAGGAGCATGACCGCTGCTACTGCACCGGTAAGGCTTCCCCAGAAGATCACTACTCCACGCCGGGGGTGTTCTGCTCCGTTGGAGCTGAGCGATCCCATGACAATGGAGGCTGCGTCTGCACCAGTGATGAAGAAGATTGCCACCAGCACCATGGCCAGCACGATCACCGCTGCTGTGGCCCAGCCGGGCATGCCAAGGTTCTTGACGAGATCGAAGAGTGCGCCGTCGAAATTGACGGAGGGCACACCGTTGGTCATGGTCACCAAACCGGGTGTGCCGGCCTTGTCAGCTTCCTGCTGGACGTGGAAGGCAGCTCCACCGAAGATGCCGAACCAGATAACGCTGACGATGCTTGGCACCAGCAGAACGCCGGTGACGAACTGACGGATGGTTCGGCCGCGGCTGATGCGTGCAATGAACATGCCGACGAAGGGCGTCCAGGAGATCCACCAGGCCCAGTAGAAAATGGTCCAGCTGGTCATCCAGCTACGCAGTGCTTCGTCGCCGACCGCCTCTGTCCGGGACGACATTTCTGCCAGGTCCCGGGCGTAGTCGCCGATGGCTGAAGGGATCAGGTTGAGGATGAACAAGGTGGGGCCGGCAATAAACACGATGAGTGCCAGGACGACTGCCAGCACCATGTTGATGTTGGAAAGCCACTGGATGCCGCGGCTGATGCCGGAGACTGCTGACGCGACGAAGCAGAAGGTGAGGATGGCTACGATCACCACGAGTACCGGGGTGCCGATCTCACCCACCCAGCCGTTGGAGGTCATGCCGCTGCCGATCTGAAGGGCACCGAGGCCCAGGGAGGCGGCGGTGCCGAACAGGGTGGCAAAGATGGCCAGGATGTTGATGAATTTCCCGAGCGGGCCTTCCACCATCCTGATGCCGAACAGCGCCGTGAACGCTGCGGAGACCAGCTGCCTGCGACCCAAACGGTAGGTGCCGTAGGCCATGGCGATGCCCACTACTGCGTACATGGCCCATGGGTGCAGGGTCCAGTGGAAGATCGAGGTGGCCATGGCCGTCTGGATGGCAGCAGGGGTGCGGCCGTCCACAGTGCCCGGTGGTGGCGAGATGTAGTGGTAGAGCGGCTCAGCCACGCCATAGAACATGAGCCCGATGCCCATGCCGGCGGCGAACATCATCGCTACCCAGGAGACGGTACGGAATTCCGGCTTCTCGCCGTCCTTGCCAAGCGGGATGTTGCCGAACTTGCCCAGGGCGAGCCAGAGGACGAAGACGACGAACAAGGAGGCAAGAACCATGAAGAGCCAGCCGGTGTATTCCATGACCCAGTTCAGGGCGCCTTTGGAAGTTTCGGAAAGGCTGTCCCGGCCGACGAAGCCCCAGACCACGAAGGCGACGGCGATGGCGCCCGTGATTCCGAAGGTGACTTTATCCAGCGTAAGTTTCTGGTTCCGGCGGGCAGTAACTGCCTGCTCGGTCCTGGCATGGCGCAGTTCTTCAAGGATCTGTGCGTATTCCTCAGTATCCGGCAGTGTTTCTGCGCCTCCGTCCTCATCGTCGAGGACTGCGGGGTTGGTTTCCTCCGGGGAGACGCTGATGACGTCCCCGGAGTTTTCCAGGCGGTTGGTTCTATGTGATGAAGGAGTGTCGGCCAGGTTATCCGTGGCGGGCACTTCCTCGGGAGTTAGAGGCTTTAGATCACTATTTATAGCCATGAGCGGGTCCTTTGCTCGGCGAGTCATGGGCTTGGGTTTATACATGGCCCTGGAGGGTGGGAGCGGGTAGAGGGTTGGGGGCTTCGTCCGACTCCATGACCATCATTTGTGGAGCAGTATCAAGTCGGAGCGCCTGCCCCGAATCGAGCTCACTGATGGGGCAGGCCTTGTGCATGGTGCACCTCTTTTGGTCGGCGAACGGGATTTGTGGCGCTTAGGCTTAGTCGCCTTCTTGCGTCTCGCAAGGATCAACAGTTCTCGCGTTATGCAACAGAGTGCGCCCCGTCACAGGTCAATGTCAAGGTGTTTCTTTTCCACTTCAGGCATCTTGACACTCGCCCCGAGGCGCCTCAGGCAGTTGCGCATAGTGGTTACTGTTGCGTAAAAAGCGACATTCAAGGCGAAAAATGGGCACGCTAAGCGACGCCAGCTAGCTGTACTTAAAGGCGTGGATTACGCGGGCGGGCCCGGCGGGCATACACCTAGCGGCGTCGGTAGCCCATCTTGGCGCTGATGGCCAGGCCAGCCTCGCGGAGGGCCTCTATGAGCCCTGGCTGCTCCTCGGGAGCAAAACGGAAGGCAGGGCCGGAGATACTTACTGCGGCGATGACACTGCCCATGTGGTTGAAGATAGGCACGGCCACGGCCGTCAGACCGATTTCGAACTCTTCATGGACCACCGCGTAGCCGTTCCGCGCGACGTCGAGCAGCTGCTTCTCCAGCTCCCCGCGGTTGGTGATGGTTCGGGGTGTGCGGGCTGGGAGTCCGACGGTCTTAAGGACTTGGTTCCGTTCGTCAGCTGTCAGCGCGGCCAGGAGCACTTTGCCGCTGGACGTGGCATGCAGTGGCGTCAGGCTGCCCACCCAGTCGTAGGTGGCAAGCGTTGAGGGGCCCATGGCTTGATCCACGTTGACGGCATAGTTGGATCGAAGCACAGCAAGGTTGACAGTTTCCTTGAACTCAGCCGCGAGCGCTTCCAGTACTTCCCTTGCCTCGCGCACCACGCTCAGCCTGCCGGGGATGGATGTTGCCAGCCGGAGAATGCCGAAACCCAGCTGGTACTTGCCCCTCTCATTGTTCTGCCGGACAAGGTCGCGGTTAACCAGCGAGCCCACAAGCCTGGACACCGTGGATTTATGGACGCCCATCTCGTCAGCAATTTCACTGACACCGGCGTCGCCTTCGCGGGCGAGGATTTCCAGGATTTGGAGTGCGCGGTCCACCGACTGGACGCCTCCGCCCTGGGCGTCTGCGTCCTTCTCGATGTCCGGATTGTTAGCTGGGGCCATGATGCCTCGTGTCGTTGTCCCAAGCAGGTGGTCCGGGCCGTAAAGCCCTGCCTGGCCTGCTCCTCGTCTTTCCTCATCCTAGTCCGACACGGACACGGGCCCTGCACATAAACCCGCAGAAGGGGCGGTCAGATCCCGACCAAAGCCTCCTCCCTGGCCACCTTGCGGGGGCGGACCAGTCTGTCACGTCCGGCGTAGACGTTGAGGCTGTGTCCGCGGCTGAAGCCAACCAGTGTCACGCCGGTCTTAGTGGCGAGGTCGGCGGCAAGGCTGGACGGCGCGCTCACTGCGGAAAGGACAGGTATGCCGGCGAGGGCCGCCTTCTGGACAAGCTCGAACGATGCCCGCCCTGAAACCTGCAGGACCAATCCCGTCAGTGGCAGCAGATCCTGGCGCAAAGCCCAGCCCACCACTTTGTCCACGGCGTTGTGGCGGCCCACGTCCTCCCGCAGACAGAGGAGTTCCGGCGTTGCGCCGTCCACCCTGAAGAGCCCGGCCGCGTGGACGCCACCGGTCCTGTCGAACACTGCCTGGGCTTCCCGGAGGCGTTCGGGCAGTTCGGCCAAGATGTCAACGGGAACCCGCAGCCCGTCCTGGGCGGGGTCGAAGTGGAGGGTCTTGCGGACGGCCTCGATGGAGTCCGTCCCACAGATGCCGCATGAGCTGGAGGTGTACACGTGGCGCATGGTGTCCGGCATTTGTACGTCTGAGCGAAGCTGGGCCTCCACCACATTGAACGTCTGCGTCCCGTCCTTCTCGCCGGCGCAAAAACGCAGGGAGATCAGCTCGGACTGGCTGCGGATGATGCCTTCGGACACCAGGAACCCGGCCACCAGGTCAAAGTCGTCTCCCGGAGTCCTCATGGTCACGGCGAAGGAGCGGCCGCCGATCCTGATTTCCAGGGGCTCTTCGGCGGCCAGGACGTCTTCCTTGAACCGCACCGGATATTCGGTACCTGTCCCGTCGAGATGGAAGCGGTGGATCTTCCGGCGCTGTGTCATCCGTGCCATGGTGCGTACCTTCCTGGCTGGTGTGGGAATTCGTTGGTTGCTTGCGACTGCGACCAAGCGCTTGACCAGGCGCTGGTCCAGGGCAGCGGCATGACCGGGACGGGTTCGCCTGCCTCCACTCCGTCAGGGGGAACGGCCATGAAGCCGTCGGCCCAAGCCAGCCCGCGCATCATGCCGGGGCCTGTATGTGAAGCAGGAAACGCGAGGCCGTGGACAAAGGTGCACGGAATGAGTTGTGTCCGGCCTGGGCCCGGATCAATGTCCGCCCCGGACGTAAGGTGGCCGGCTGTTTGGAAAGGACGGTTTTGGAGGGCAGCCAGCAGTGGCTCACCAATGGTCATGAGGGCCATCATGGCGGCCAGGGGGTTGCCTGGTAGGCCGATGATGAAGTGGCCGTCCGGAAGTTCAGCCAGTACCGCAGGATGCCCCGGGCGCATAGCGACGCCGTCCAGCAGTAAGCGCCCACCGAGCGCGGCCACTGCAGTGCGGAAGTGGTCGGTTCCGGATTTCCCAGTGCCGCCGGTGGTGATCGTGACATCGGGGCGCTCACCTCCGGGCGGGCCCGCAAGTGCCGATAGCCACTCATCGTACGAGTCGCCAATCCGTTGCTGGCTGCCTGGGATTCCGCCCAGCTGGGAAATCACGGCACCCAGTTGCGGGCCGAAGGTGTCGCGCACCTGCCCCGCTGCCGGCACACCCGAGGTCACCACCTCGGAACCGGTAAGTACGACGGCGACCCGCGGCTTGCGTTGTACCTGCAGTTCGTCGTGGCCTGCTACGGCAGCAAGGGCAATGTGGGCAGGGTTGAGGAGTGTGCCGGCGGGTACGAGGACGTCGCCGGCTCGGGCTTCTTCACCGGCTGGCCGTATGTGGCGGCCGGGGAGCGTCTCGCCGGATTTCACATCTGGTTTCAGTGAGAGCTGCAGCCCGTATCCGGCGTCGAGGACCTGTCCGCTCTCTTTCCGAAGTACCGCTACGGCACCCTCAGGGACCAGGCCTCCGGTGGCAATGACGCTGGCTTCTCCCGGCGATAGCGGCAGCCCCGCCGTCGTGATCTTCCACGGTCCTCTGCCATGAATGGCCCAGCCATCCATGGCAGAGGACGCGTAGTGCGGAAGGTCCTGCTGCGCCGTCACTTCAGTGGTCAGCATGTATCCGATCGCGTCCGCCAAGGGTACAGACGCAGACGCAAGCGGAACAGCGCAATCGAAGGCCATCTGCCGGGCTTCAGACCACGTCGGGGCAGGCATCCGCTCGCACGGCACATGGGACGTTGGCGACGTGCCGTCGATGATTTCCTGTGCGAGCATGGATGCCCCCTTCCTGGTGTTTTTGTGTATTAAGCCTTCACGTAGCCGTTCGGGTTCAGTACGAACTTTGTTGCCGCTCCGGCGTCGAATTCGGCGTAGCCGCGGGGAGCGTCCTCAAGCGGGATGGCTTGGGCATTGACTGCCTTGGCGATCTGGACCTTGTCGTGGAGGATGGCCATCATCAATTGGCGGTTGTACTTCATCACCGGGCATTGGCCCGTGGTGAAGGACAAGGACTTTGCCCAGCCGGTGCCCAGCGAGAGCGACAGGGAACCGTGCTTGGCTGCTTCATCGATTCCGCCCGGATCGCCGGTGACGTAGAGGCCCGGGATGCCCAGGGAACCACCGGCTGCGGTGATGTCCATGAGGGAGTTCAGCACGGTGGCCGGAGCCTCGTGCGAGGCGTCCCGTCCGTGGCCGCGGGCTTCGAAGCCAACGGCGTCCACGCCGCAATCCACTTCCGGCACCCCGAGGATCTGCAGGATCTGCTCCTTCGGGTCTCCGTTGGAGACATTGACGGTTTCGCAGCCGAACGAGCGCGCTTGTGCCAGTCGGTCCTCGTTCATGTCGCCCACAATCACGACGGCGGCGCCAAGCAACTGGGCGCCGACGGCGGCAGCGAGACCCACAGGGCCGGCACCGGCGACGTACACCG
This sequence comes from Micrococcaceae bacterium Sec5.1, assembly GCA_039636795.1. Taxonomy (NCBI): domain Bacteria; kingdom Bacillati; phylum Actinomycetota; class Actinomycetes; order Micrococcales; family Micrococcaceae; species Micrococcaceae bacterium Sec5.1. The sequence continues at coordinate 460,069 of CP143430.1, forward strand.
TGGACCCTACGCCAACCCCGGCAGTAACGGCGCCGTGGAATCCGGTGGGGAAGATGTCCGAGAGCATGGTCAGGTCCATGATCTTTTCCAGGGCCTGGTCGCGGTCCGGGAAGCGCAGCAGGTTCCAGTCGGCGTAGGGAACCAGCACGTACTCGGCCTGTCCACCCACCCAACCGCCCATGTCCACATAGCCGTAAGCGCTGCCGGGGCGGTCAGGGTTGACGTTGAGGCAGATGCCGGTCTTCTGCTCTTTGCAGTTCCGGCAGCGGCCACAGGAAATGTTGAACGGCACCGAGACGATGTCGCCCACTTTGATGAACTCGACGTCGGGACCCACCTCCACCACCTCGCCGGTGATTTCGTGGCCGAGGACCAGGTCCTGCGGGGCTGTGGTGCGGCCACGGACCATGTGCTGATCGGAACCGCAGATGTTGGTTGTTACAGTGCGGAGGATCGCGCCATGCGGTACCTTCCGGCCGACGTTGGCCGGGTTGACGCCCGGTCCGTCCTTGAGTTCGAACGTCGGGTAGTCAGTGTTGATGATTTCGACTACGCCGGGTTCCTTGTAGGCGACTGCTCGGTTTCCAGACATGGACACTCCTCCTGGGGCGGGTTGTGGTACGGAAATTGGATCTGTCCAATTGCCCGAGAGCGGTGCTTCGATGAGGAAATACCTCCCCAGGTTTCAGGCCACCGAAGCACCATTCACGGGCAATTGGACAGTCTTGCCTAGTGTTTTTGACTAATGTTTTGGCTAAAGCCCAGCCGCGCCCTGGAGCTGGACTGCTGCTCCTGCGGATGCGATCGTGTGGTCGTTCTCCACAGTGCTGCCGCTGACGCCGATCGCACCGATCACAGTGCCGTCCTCGCTGCGCAGGGGGATGCCTCCCGGGAAGGTGATGAGTCCTCCGTTGGACACCTCGATGTTGTAGAGGGGTCCTCCAGGCTGCGAAAGCTCGCCGATTGCCCCCGTTGGCATGTCGAAGAAGCGGGCAGTGCGTGCCTTCTTGATGGAAATATCGATGCTGCCCAGCCATGCCCCGTCCATGCGGGTGAAGGCCTTGAGGTTGCCGCCGGCATCCACTACGGCGATGTTCATGGCGGTCGCGGTTTCGCTGGCAGCGTCGCGGGCTGCGGCAAGCACGGCATCTGCTTGGACTTGGGTGATGTCAGACATTGTTTCTCCGTTGATTGATGTCTTCTTGACGAGATGGCCCACTGGAGGGTTCGGAAGTCTGGTTACGCGTTGGCCATCTGATATCTCTGCGCAACTAGGAAAGATATATCAGTCACATACTATGGCACGCATCACACTGTGTCCAGAGCCTTTTAAGCCCGTTCGAGCCTGATGATGACGGATTTGGACGTCGGTGTGCCGCTGGTATCGGCTACAGAGTCCAGTGGTACAAGGACGTTTGTTTCCGGGTAGTAGGCAGCGGCGCACCCCTTTGGAGTGGAGTACGCGACGATGCGGAAGTCTTCTGCCCGGCGCTCGGTTCCCTGGAATTCAGAAACCAGGTGGACCATGTCACCGTCGGCAAAGCCCAGCTCGGCGATGTCGGACGCGTTGATGAGGACTACCCGCCGGCCGCCGTGGATGCCGCGATAGCGGTCGTCCTTGCCGTAGATGGTGGTGTTGTACTGGTCGTGTGAGCGCAGTGTTTGGAGCACCAGCCGGTCGGGCGGGACCTTGATGTATTCAAGCTCGTTGCCTGTGAAGTGTGCTTTGCCTGACGCGGTGTCGAACTTCCTGGCATCGCGGGGCGGGTGCGGCAGCACGAAGCCGCCCGGGTGCTGGATCCGCTCTTCGAAGTTCTCGAAGCCATCGAAGACGGCCTCGATGTGTTTGCGGATCAGTGAGTAGTCATCACGCATGGACAGCCACGCGGCCTTGGGGGCGTTGGGCAGGCGCACGTCGCCGTCGGTGAAGAGCCGGTGGGCAAGATTGCAGACAATGGCAACTTCCGAGTGGAGGTGCTCGCTCGCGGGCTTGAGGCGCCCGCGGGAGGCATGGACCGCGCTCATGGAGTCCTCCACCGTGACCCTCTGGTCACCGGTCCGCTGGGTGTCTTTCTCGGTGCGTCCGAGGGTGGGAAGAATCAACGCCCGACGACCCGTGGACAGGTGCGAGTGGTTCAGCTTGGTGGAGATCTGGACGCTCAATCCTGTGTTGGCCAGCGCTTGTTCCGTGACCTCCGAATCAGGGGCGGCCCGAACAAAGTTTCCGCCCATCCCCATGAAGAAGCGGACCTTTCCGTCCCTCATGGCACGGATGGCGGCAACAGTGTCGTAGCCGTGCTCCCGTGGTGAGAGGAACGCGAACTCGTTGTCCAGGCGGTCGTGGAATTTCTCCGGCATCTTCTCGAAGATGCCCATGGTGCGGTCGCCCTGGACATTTGAGTGGCCCCGCACCGGGCAAACTCCTGCGCCGGGCTTGCCGATGTTCCCCTGAAGCAGCAGGACGTTAACGACGTCGCGGAGGGTGGGTACCGAATGTTTGTGCTGGGTCAATCCCATGGCCCAGCACACGATGGTGGCGTTGGAGGCCAGGAGCCGTTCGCCTGTGGAGCGGATTTGCTCCAGGGTGAGGCCTGTTGCTTCCACGATGTCGTCCCACTGCACTTTTTCCAGGAAATGCAGGTATTCGTCGATGCCCACGGTGTGGTCCTCGATGAACCGGTGGTCCAGCACGGTTTCCAGGCCCGGGGTTTTGCGACCCGCGGCTTCGGCCTCCACAAGGTACTTACCCAGGCCCTGGAAGAGGGCTTGATCGCCGCCGGCACGGATCTGCAGGAAGTCATCCGTCAGCTGGGTCCCTTGAATCATGCCAGCCACGTGCTGGGGGTTTTCAAAGTGCAGGAGCCCGGCTTCGGGAAGGGGATTGACGGACACGATGACCGCGCCGTTCTTCTTGGCCTTCTCCAGGGCGCTGAGCATGCGCGGATGGTTGGTACCTGGATTCTGCCCGGCTACGAAGATCAGTGACGCCGTCTCCAAGTCGGTCAGGCTTACCGAACCCTTGCCGATGCCGATGGTTTCCACCAGCGCCGAGCCCGAGGACTCGTGGCACATGTTGGAGCAGTCCGGAAGGTTGTTGGTGCCAAGGCCGCGCACCAGGAGCTGGTACACGAAGGCTGCCTCGTTGGAGGTTCGGCCGGATGTATAGAAAACGGCCTGATCGGGATGGTCCATGCCCCGGAGTTCCTCGGCCATGAGGTCATAGGCCTTGTCCCATTCGATGGGCGTGTAGTGGGTGGCGCCTTCATCGAGGAACATCGGGTGGGTCAGCCGGCCTTGCTGGCCCAGCCAGTAGTCATCGCGCGTCTTCAATTCAGCTACGGAGTGCTGGGCAAAGAACTCAGGCGTGACGCGGCGCTTGGTAGCTTCCTCGGCGACGGCCTTGGCCCCGTTCTCGCAGAACTCTGCTGCATTGCGCTTCTCGTGCTCCGGCCAAGCGCAGCCCATGCAGTCGAATCCATCGATCTGGTTCACTGCCAGCAGCGTTTGCACGCTGCGCACCGGACCCATTTGTTCCAGGGAGATCTTCAGTGCGTTGGCAACGGCTGGAATGCCGACGGCCTTTGTCTTGGGTTTGGTGACGGTCAGCTTTGACTCGTCGATGTTTTCACGGGGGGCTTTGGAAGCCATGCGATCTTCCCTTCAAATCTGGGTAGGCGGCTGAGGTCGTTGAAGCTGTAGACGTGGATGCCGGCAAACAGCGGATGGCCGTCGAGGGCCTGATGAACGTCCCGGATCAGGCCGGAGCTGTCGTAGCGCAGCACGTCACCACCGCGCAGGAGTGCCTTGGCCATTCCTGTGCCGCGGGCCAGCTTGAGTGAGCGTCCCACGCCCAATCGTGCACCCATGGCCAGCAGCTTCTGCACGGAGACCGGCCCGGGAACGCCCACCCACACGGGAATCCGGGAACCGACCCGGTGCAGCTCCTGCAGGTAGGAGCTGATGGATTCAGCCGAAAAGCACATTTGCGTGACCATGGAGGACGCCATGGGTGACTTGCCGGCCAGGCTGCTCTGTAACTGTTCTGCGCTCAGTTGTGGGTGGCCTTCCGGGTAACCGGCGATGCCAAGGGAGAAATCTTCCGAGAAAGCCTTGATGTCCTCCATCAGATGGCCACTCCAGGAATACGGACCTGCAGGCGCACTGCGGTCCCCGGCAATGAGGAAAAGCTCCCGGACACCCTCATCGCGCAATTGATGCAGGAACAGGTGCAGCTCTGCCTGGCTGGCGATGCTCCGCGCTGCCAGGTGCGGGACCACGTGGTAGCCCAGCCGGGCAAGCTCAATCGACGCAGCAACCGTCCTGGCCGGACCGTGGTGCGGCAGGCAGGTCACGCTGACCTTCCCCGGCGCCTCATAAGCGGGAGGCAGTTGCCGGGCAAGGTCAGCGGAGGGACTGACCTCCAGGCGGATCGGCGTTTCCATGGTTAACCAGCGGTTCGCGAAACCAAGGCCGGCTTCTCCAAAAGCTGTGTTTGTGCCCGGGCTGCTTCTGCGGTGTGAAGCAGCAGCAATGCGGTGGTGACTGAGCCCACGCCGCCGGGCACCGGCGTCAGGGCAGCGGCCACTCCGGTGACGCTGGCCTCGTCCACATCTCCCACGAGGGTACCGTCGGGCCGGACGTTCGTACCGACGTCGATCACTACCGACGCCGGCGAAACGTGGCTGCCCGTCAGCAGTCCGGTCCGCCCCGCGGCAACAACCACGACGTCGGCGGGCCGGGTATAGCGCTCAAGGGCCCCTGATTTGGAGTGGCAGATGGTGACAGTGGCGTCCTTTGCGAGCAGCAGCAGGGACAGCGGCTTTCCCACCACAGCGGAACGCCCGACGACGGCGACGTTGCGTCCGGCGAGCGGAACCTGGAAATGCTCGAGGAGTTCCACCACGGCCTGTGCGGTCGCAGGGGCGAAGGCGGGCTGACCCACAGCGAGGCGGCCAAGGCTGAGCGGGTTGGCGCCGTCAATGTCCTTTTCCGGAGCGATAAGGCCCACGAGCCCGTCCGTTCGAACGCCCGCGGGAAGCGGAGTTTGAAGAATAATCCCGTTGACGGACGGTTCCGCACTGAGATCTTTCAACACACTCGCCAGCACCTGTTCCGTGGCGTCATGCCCAAGGTCCAGGATGCGGCAGCCTATTCCGGCGCGCTCCGCGGCGCGCTCAATGGACCGGACGTACCAGTGCGTGGACTCGTCGTCGGTTGCCACCACCACGGCCAAGGAGGGGCGCTGGCCCTCATATTCAAGGAGGCGGGACTCATCCTGCGCACGCTGCTGGATGAGGGCGGCCAACCCCTTTCCGGAAAGCACTTCAGTACTCACGCGAGGATCCTTTCGCGGACGCGCTTGACGAGGGAATCGGCCGCGAGGACCACCTTCTCCTCAAGGCCGTCGGTCTGTTCTGCCAAGCGCGAGCGGGCGTCGCCGTCTTTAATGGCCACCACATTGATGTCGATGTTGACACGGGCGGTTGTGGCGGCGGCACGGGCAGCATCTGCTGCTGCCGCGACGTCGCTGATGACATTGGGGTTGGCCATGTCAAAGAGTTCCGTGGCGAGTTCCACCACCTCACCGGCAAGCTTTATCAGCTGAGCCGGTGTATGGGCCGCCTGGACCAGGGCATCCTGGATGCCGGCAGCGCGCATGGCCTTGAGTTCCTCGGTCCCGGACGGGAGTTTGTACGAATCAATAACTCGTTGGAAGGCGTGCTCATCGGCGTCCGCGAGGCGCAGCGCTTCGACAATCAAATGGTCGGCAGCGCTGGTGATGCGGGCAACGGGTTCTGCGTGCTGCGCATACTTTTCACCCGTGGTGTACCTGGCCACCATGGCCACCAAGGCGGCGCCCTGGGCAGCGTGAAGGGCGGCTGCTGCACCTCCGCCGGGGGTGGGCTGCCGTGAAGCGAGCCGGGCAAGGTAGTCGTTGATGGTTTCTGAACTGATCATGTGTCTTCCTGGGCTGGTTGACGAAAAGAGGCTGGCTGACGAAGCGAGGCTGGGGTTGAACGGGTAAGACAGCGGCCCGGACCCCGTTGCGAGGGGATGAGTCCGGGCCGCTGGCCTACTGAAGCGTCCGTCAGGCCTTAGCCGCGGAGCCTGCTCATGGTGGGGTCGTACAGCGGGTCCTGGGTGACTGTCGCCTGGATGCGGCGTCCGAAGTACTCGATCTCTACGGAATCACCAATCGAAACAGCGGCAGGGAGGTAGGCGTAGGCAATGGGCTTCTTCACCGAATAGCCGTAAGCGGCGCTGGTGACGTAGCCAACTGCCTGGTCCTTGTAGAACACAGGTTCCTTGCCCAGCACCAGGCTGCGGCCGTCGTCGACCGTCAAGCAGCGCAAGCGCCGCGCGGAGCTTTCCTCAGTGCGACCCTCAAGGGCGGCCTTGCCGACAAAGTTTTCCTTGGTCATCTTTACGGCGAAACCAAGGCCTGCTTCGAAGGGGTCGTGCTCCGTGGTCATATCGGTGCCCCATGAGCGGTAGCCCTTTTCCAGGCGCAGCGAGCTGAAGGCGGCGCGCCCGGCAGCGATGACGCCGAACGGCTGGCCGGCCTTCCACAATGCATCCCACAGACGCTGTCCATTATCGGCGCTCGTGTAGAGCTCCCAGCCGAGTTCGCCCACGTAGGACAGCCGCATTGCGGTGACGGTGACGCCGCCGATGGTGACCTTCTTGGAACGGAAGTACTTCAGGCCGTCGTTGGAGAAGTCATCGCTGCTGACCGTGCTGATCAGATCACGGGCAAGCGGGCCCCACAAGCCGATGCAGCAGGTGCCACCGGTAGTGTCGCGGACCTGCACCCAGTCGCTGGCCGTACCGTTTTCGGTCTGGTGGCGGGCAGCCCGCTCGAAGTAGGCGGTGTCGATGTTGCCGTTCGCACCCAGCTGGAACGTGTCCTCGCTGAGGCGTGCAACGGTAATGTCGCTTCGGATTCCGCCAGCATGGTCCAGCAGGAGGGTGTAGGTTACGGCGCCGGGCTTCTTGGCCAGGTCTCCCGTGGTGAGTTCCTGCAGCAGTTTCAGGGCGCCCGGGCCGCTGACTTCAAGGCGCTTGAGCGGGGTCATGTCATACATCGCCACGGCCGTGCGCGTCTTCCAGGCCTCCGCCGCAGCAATGGGTGAGCTGAACATTCCGGACCAGGCGTCGCGTGCCGGCGGCTGCCACTCGTCCGGCATTTCCTTCAGCAGTTCCGCGTTGGCTTCGAACCAGTAGGGACGTTCCCATCCTGCGCCTTCCAGGAAGTAGCCTCCCAGCTGCTTATGGCGGGCGTGGAACGGGCTGACGCGAAGGTTGCGGGGGGAGAGCTTGGGCTGGAGCGGGTGCATCACGTCGTAGATTTCCACGAAGTTCTGCTGGGACGTTTCGCTGACATATTCAGGGGTCAGCTGGACCTCTTCGAAGCGGTGGATGTCGCAGTCACCAAGATCAATTTCGGACTTGCCCGTGGTCAGTAGTTCGGCCACGGCGCGGGCGATGCCAGCAGAGTGGGTGACCCAGACGGCCTCGGCAACGAAGAACCCGTCCACTTCCTTGGACTCGCCCACCAATGAGCCGCCGTCCGGGGTGAAGGAGAAGATGCCGTTGAAGCCATCCTCGATTTCGCTTTCCCGCAGTGCCGGCAGGATCTGCTTGGTGGCTTCCCATGCGGGCAGGAAGTCTTCCAAGGTGAAGTCCAGGCGCGAAGGCATGTTGTGTTCGGTGATGCTGCTCGGCTCGTAGCTTCCCAGTTCATCGAGGTCCACAGGCATGGGGCGGTGGGCGTAGGAGCCGATGCCGTAGCGCTCGCCGTGCTCGCGGTAGTAGAGGTCCTGGTCCTGGTGGCGCAGGATGGGCAGCTGGGCGCCGTTGGGCAGTTCGTTCTTGCCCTTCTGGGCGGGAACCGGGGTGGTCTTGACGTACTGGTGGGCCAGCGGGAGGAGCGGAACGGACATCCCGATCAGCTCGCCCACTTTGGCGCCCCAGAAGCCGGCGCAGGAGACCACAATGTCGGCGGGGATTACGCCGTCGGCGGTCTCGACGCCGGTCACGCGGCGGTTGGACTGCTCGATTCCGGTCACCTCGGTGTTGCCGACGTACTTCACGCCGGCGGCTTCGGTGCGCTTGATGAGCAACTGCACGGCGCGGGCTGCAAGTGCCAGGCCATCGGTGGGGACGTGGAGGCCACCAAGGATGTCTTCCTCGTTGATCAGGGGGTAGAGCTCCTTGCATTCCTCGCGGGAGAGGATCTTGCCGTCGATGCCCCACGACTGGGCGTAGCCGAGCTTGCGCTTGAGGTCAGCCAGGCGGGTCTCGGTAGTGGCAACTTCAAGGCCCCCCACCTGGTTGAAACAGCTCTGACCATCTTCGGTGAGGGAGAGCAGCTTTTCCACCGTGTACTTGGCGAACAGTGCCATGGACTTGGAAGGGTTCGTCTGGAAGACCAGGCCCGGGGCGTGGGACGTGGATCCTCCGGGCATGTTCAGCGGCCCCTGATCCAGGACGGTGATGTTGTTCCAACCGCGGGTGACCAGTTCGTCGGCGAGGTTGGTGCCGACAATCCCAGCGCCGATGATGACAATGCGAGGCGTCGATGTCATGAAAGTTTCTCCTGCTGAAGTTCGTGTGTGGACTGGTGGGATGGGTGGCTTAGCGGAAAACCACTGTGCTGGTCTGATCCAACAGCACGCGGTGTTCACAGTGCCAGCGGACAGCCCGGGACAACGCCAGGGCTTCGGCATCCTGGCCCACTGTTGAGAGTGCGTTGGGGCCGTAGCTGTGGTCCACGCGGATGACTTCCTGCTCGATGATCGGGCCCTCGTCAAGGTCTGCCGTCACGTAGTGCGCGGTTGCTCCAACGAGCTTCACGCCGCGGTCATAGGCCTGGTGGTAGGGGCGGGCGCCCTTGAAACCGGGCAGGAACGAGTGGTGGATGTTGATGGCCCGGCCCTCGAGGGAGCGGCACAGGTTGTCCGAGAGTACCTGCATGTAGCGGGCGAGCACCACCAGGTCAGCCTTGTATTCATCCACGAGTTCCAAGAGCTTTTGCTCCGCCTCGGCCTTGGTGTCAGGGGTGACAGGGACGTAGATGAAAGGCAGTCCGGCTGCCTCGGCCATGGCGCGGTGGGTCTCGTGGTTGGAAACGACAGCTACGAGGTCTCCGCCCAGGCTGCCGCCGCGCCAGCGGAAGATGAGATCGTTGAGGCAGTGTCCAAACTTGGACACCATGACCAGCACGCGCTTCTTGGTCTTGTCATGGAAGCTGAATTTCATGTCGAAGCGGTCAGCGATTGCACTGAACTCTTCCTCAAGCCGGTCCGCCGAGTATTCGGGGGAGCCGGAAAAGGCGGTGCGAAGGTGCAGCGTCTGGCGGATGCCGTCGTCGAACTGCTGGTGTTCGTCAATGTTGAAGCCGCGCTCAAACAGGAAGGTTGTGACCGCCTGCACGATTCCGGCGCGTTCGACGCACGACAATGTGAGTACGAACTTCTGTGCTTGCTCGTCATTGAGCGCTGCTGGCTGGGGCAGGGTGCTTGTTGGTGAGTCTGTCGCCACGAGGGTCATGTCTCCTCCTTTAGATATATTCTTGGGTCCCGTACTGATATATTAGGATTGGGAATCAGCGTATACTGGTCTCAAGGACAGGTCAATAGGTTTTCGGGAACTGCGGAAAGGGCTGGCACTGTGGCATTTGGAACTCTGGCAATCTCGGACGATACCAGCAGGAAATCCTTGGCCGACGTCGCGTATGAGCGTTTGCGCGACCGGCTCCTGATGCTGGACATCAAACCCGGGGACCTCCTCAACGATGACCAGTTGGCGAAGGATCTGGGGATCGGGCGCACTCCGGTGCGCGAAGCCTTGAAGCGGTTGGAACTGGACCGCCTGGTGGTCACCTATCCGCGCCGTGGAACATTTGCCACCCGCGTTGACGTGACGGACCTGGCCTTTATTTCAGAGATCCGCACGCAACTCGAGCCACTGGCTGCAGCACGCGCGGCACGGGTGGCTTCTCCGGCCACGAGGGAGCATCTGCGGAACGTCATGAAGGAGGTGGAGGCCTTTGATGTGGCCGCCGCCTCGGTTGTGGAGACCCTGCGACTGGATGCCAGCGTCCATCAGGGCATCTATGCGGCCGCGGCAAATCCTCATCTCGAGGACGTCCTGATCCGCTATGACAACCTGGCAACCCGAATTTGGTGCATGGTCCTGGATAGGCTGCCGGACCTTGAGCATCACGTGCGCGAACACCTGGACCTCCTGCGCGCGGTCATTGACGGTGATGAGGAAAAAGCGGCGGAGTTGGCAAAGGCCCACGTCACAGGCTTTGAGCACGCCGTCCGCACGGCCCTCTTCGCCGCGTAGTAATTGCCTCGCGGGAATTCTGGGATTGACTCCCCGCTTCGGCGATTGCATACTGAAACCAACTAATATATCACCCGGATATCAGTCTCCTGGCTCTTCGCCCGGCGTGCAGTACCGGGCGCTTGTGATGAAATCGCAGGCTTCAGTCCCTTGGAGTATCACGTGACCTTTACACCACGCCCTTTCGAACACATCACGCTTACTGGCTCCGGCCGTGTAAAGCGGGGCATGGCGGAGATGCTCAAGGGCGGCGTCATCATGGACGTCGTTAACGTCGAGCAGGCCCGAATCGCCGAGGACGCCGGTGCCGTCGCCGTCATGGCACTCGAGCGCGTACCCGCCGATATCCGCGCCCAGGGTGGCGTGTCCCGCATGTCAGATCCGGACATGATCGATGCGATCATCGCCGCCGTGTCCATCCCGGTCATGGCCAAGGCCCGCATCGGCCACTTCGTCGAAGCCCAGGTCCTGCAGTCCCTCGGCGTGGACTACATCGACGAGTCCGAGGTCCTGACCCCGGCCGACTACGTGAACCACATCGACAAGTGGAACTTCACCGTTCCCTTCGTCTGCGGCGCCACCAACCTCGGTGAGGCCCTGCGCCGCATCAACGAAGGCGCGGCGATGATCCGTTCCAAGGGCGAAGCCGGCACCGGCGATGTTTCCAACGCCACAGGCCACATGCGCAAGATCCGTTCCGAAATCGCCAAACTCGCAGCCCTTCCCGAAGACGAGCTGTATGTCGCGGCCAAGGAGCTGCAGGCCCCGTACGAGCTGGTCAAGGAAGTTGCCGCCACGGGCAAGCTCCCGGTGGTGCTGTTCACCGCTGGTGGCATCGCAACCCCGGCAGATGCTGCGATGATGATGCAGCTTGGCGCTGATGGCGTGTTCGTTGGTTCGGGTATCTTCAAGTCCGGCAACCCCGCAGAGCGCGCTGCCGCCGTCGTGAAGGCAACCGCCTATTACGATGATCCCGATGTCATAGCGAAGGTCTCCCGCGGACTGGGCGAAGCGATGGTCGGCATCAACGTCGATGAAATCCCGCAGCCCCACCGCCTCGCCGAGCGCGGCTGGTAAGTTTCGTAGGACGCCCACCGTTCCGTTTTGCGACTGAGAAAGGAACCGATCGTGGTTCACAAAGTAAAAGCTGTCATCGCCAAGGAAAAGAACGCTCCGGTCACTTTGGAAACCATCCTCGTGCCGGATCCAGGGCCGGGTGAGGCGTTGGTGGATATCCTCACCTGCGGGGTGTGCCACACCGATCTGCACTACCAGCAGGGTGGTATTTCCGACGATTTCCCGTTCCTTCTCGGCCACGAAGCCACAGGCGTGGTCAGCGCGGTGGGCCCGGATGTCACGGAAGTCGCCCCCGGCGACAGGGTCATCCTGAACTGGCGTGCGGTGTGCGGTCAATGCCGTGCCTGCGCAAAGGGCCAGCCGCAGTACTGCTTCAACACCCACAACGCCACCCAGAAGATGACGCTGGAAGATGGCACTGAGCTTTCGCCGGCACTGGGAATCGGTGCCTTCGCCGAGAAGACCCTCGTGGCTGCGGGTCAATGCACCAAGGTGGACGACTCGGTGGATCCCGCCGCAGTAGGTTTGCTGGGATGCGGCGTGATGGCGGGCATCGGTGCGGCGATCAATACCGGTGAGGTCAAGCGTGGCGAGTCCGTGGCCGTCATCGGGTGCGGCGGCGTCGGCATTGCCGCGATTGCCGGTGCCAAGCTGGCCGGTGCCACCACCATCATTGCCGTGGACATCGATGCAAACAAGGTGGACATGGCCAAGTCCCTGGGAGCCACCCACGGAGTGAACTCCAGCCTCGAGGATCCGATAGAAGCTATCCGGGCCCTGACGGGAGGCAACGGCGCCGACCTGGTGATTGACGCCGTCGGACGTCCCGAAACGTACAAGCAGGCTTTCTACGCCCGCGATCTCGCAGGCCGCGTTGTCCTGGTTGGCGTTCCTTCGCCCACCGCCACACTGGAGCTGCCGCTGCTGGATGTCTTCGGCCGCGGCGGATCCTTGAAGTCCTCCTGGTACGGCGACTGCCTGCCTTCCCGCGACTTCCCGATGCTGGTGGAGCACTACAAGCAAGGCAACCTGAACCTGGACGCCCTCGTGACAGAACGCATCACCATCGACCAGGTGGAGGAAGCCTTCGCCCGGATGCAGGAAGGCAAAGTCCTTCGCTCCGTGGTGGAAATCGAGCCGGCGGTGGCGCTCTGATGGCCGTCACCGTACAGAACCGGGTCACCTCCGGAACGTTTTCGCTCGACGGCGGCACCTGGGACGTGGACAACAACGTCTGGATTGTTGGTGACGAGCAGGAATGCGTCATCATCGATGCCCCGCACGATGCCCAGGCCATCATCGAGCAGGTGCAGGGCCGCAAAGTCCTGGCCATCCTGCTGACCCACGCCCACAACGACCATATTGGTGCCGTGCGGGAGGTTGCTGACGCCGTTCAAGCACCCATCTACCTGCATCCCGAGGACTTGGTGTTGTGGGAGCAGGTCTATCCGGACACCACACCGGACAAGTACCTCAGCGACGGCGACGTTTTCACCGTTGCGGGAGCCGAATTGCGGGCCATCCACACGCCGGGCCACTCGCCCGGATCCACGTGCTTCCTGCTTGAGGAACAGGACACGGTCTTCACGGGAGACACCCTGTTCAACGGTGGTCCGGGAGCAACCGGGCGATCCTACAGCGATTACCCCACCATCCTGACATCCATCCGGGAACGGCTCCTGACACTGCCGGCCAACACGTTGGTGCGCACCGGGCATGGGGACAACACCACCATCGGAGCCGAGCGCGAGACGCTCGCCCTTCTAAAGCAGGACTAGAGTTCGGCTACCTGAGTCCCGCACTGTGCGCCAAAGCGATGGCCTCAGTGCGGGACCGGACGTCGAGCTTCCGGAAGAGGTTCCGGATATGAAATTTCACAGTATTTTCGCTGACGTTGAGTTCAGCTGCGATGGCCCGGTTACGTTGTCCGGCCGCCAATAATTGAAGGACTTCCAGCTCCCTTGCCGCGAGGCCCCACGCCGCGACATCCCCTGCTGGCGCTGATGGCGGATCCAGCGGCAGCACCACCGAGATGTCGGCTCCCCAGCCCTGCATGACGTCCAGGCTCATCCTGCCGTTAACGGCCTGCACGCGTTGGCGCAAGCGTTCAATGTTCGGGGCTTCGGGGGATAGCTCGCCCCGGCCATCGTCACGAACATTGATGAGCAGGTTCTCGCCGTCGCAGTCCCACTGTGCCCGGACACGATGCACGTCGGGTTGCTCGGCGATGGCCAGGACGAGGCCTCGAACCACAGCGCGGGCGGCGTGGGCTACTTCGCCCGGCAATGCCCTGCCGTTCGCAGGCGGTTCAATGAACTGGATATCGATGTTGCTGAAGTGCATCAGCGGCCGAAGGTCCTCGCGAAGCCTTTCGAACGCCGTGCTGACCGGTTCCTCCACAAGATCGCTGGTGCGGTCGTTCAAAGTGCGCAGGCTGATCAGGGCCTTGACGGTCATGTCGGTCACGGCTGTACGGGCCGCGTGGTCGTCCAGGGAGTTGGATCTCAAGGCCGCGAGCACAGTTTCCAAGGTGGTGGAGTGCTGATCCACCAACTCGGCAGTTACGCGGATCCGCTCCGCTGATGCGGCGCGGGACTCCAGAAGGTACGACGGCGGCGCGTCAGAGACCTTCTCCTGGATACGCGCCGCTGTGAGCCGCCAAAGGTAGGAGAGGACACGCTCCGCATCTTCTGCCAAGCCTGCTGCAGGATCCGTGAGGACCAGGAGGGCGTTACTCGGTGCGTAGCCCAAGGCCAGTACATCCCGCTCCGTCCCCCCGACAACAGCCTTGCCCCGCCACGGTCCCTCGTCTGGAATCGCGGCACGTACACGGTCCAGTTCCGGAATGGAAACCCTGCTGACAATGCTTTCCTCGCCCGCCTTCTTTTGCGGCCGGCCCGTGCAGTCCTCGGTGAAAATCACCAAGGCGCTGGACTTGATGAACGGGGCCAGCGCACCACGCAGGCTCTCTGCAATACGCATCAGGGGTGCCTGCGCTATTTCCGCGACGGCGTCCAGAAGCTGCCACTGAAGGGCCCCGGTATCCGGGCGGCGTTTGCTATCGATCAGCTGGCTCATGGATGCAGCCTAAACGAAGATGAGTCACGTTAACTACCCAAAAGGGTGGTATGAACTGCTCGTTTTCGGCGTTCCCCCTACCCGAACTAGCCGGAAGACTTATCTATAGGCCCGAAAGGCTTGAGCACCTATCCACGAAGGAGTGAATGTGAACGTCACCGCAGAAACAGCAACTGCCACGAGTGCGGATGTAGCCGGCAATGTATCCCTGATCCTCGGCGAAGTCGCTGACACTACCTCGGGCATTGACTACGCTCAGTTGGCCCATCTTGCGGACAGGATCAAGGGGGCAGGCCGCGTATTCCTTGCAGGAGCCGGGCGCAGCGGCCTGGTCCTCAGGATGGCGGCCATGAGGCTGATGCACCTGGGACTGACGGTCCACGTCGCCGGTGACACCACCACCCCAGCCATCAGTTCCGGAGACCTCCTGGTGGTCGCGTCCGGTTCAGGCACGACGTCCGGTGTGGTCAAAGCTGCCCAAACCGCACTTGAAGCAGGCGCACAGGTTGCTGCCATCACCACCAATGCC
This sequence comes from Micrococcaceae bacterium Sec5.1, assembly GCA_039636795.1. Taxonomy (NCBI): domain Bacteria; kingdom Bacillati; phylum Actinomycetota; class Actinomycetes; order Micrococcales; family Micrococcaceae; species Micrococcaceae bacterium Sec5.1. Next base: position 475,106 of record CP143430.1, read on the forward strand.
TCCTCGCCCTTGGCGGGGCTGGCCGACGCTTTGGTGGTTATCCCGGCTGCCCAAAAGACGGATCACGGTTCCAACATTTCGCGCCAGTATTCCGGCAGCCTCTTCGAGCAGGCGCTGTTCCTCGCTACAGAGTCGGTTTTCCAGACACTCTGGGATGCCGCCGACGAACCCGCTGAACAGCTCTGGCTGCGTCACGCCAACCTCGAATAGGCCCCCACTGACTTAGCTGCGCAGTTGAGCTAGCCGCTTGGGGCCGACTCCAACTCACTAACAACCCACAAAGAAAGTAAGAACACTATGAAACTTCAAGTCGCACTGGACCTCCTCACCACCGAGGCCGCCCTGGAACTGGCCGGCAAAGTAGCCGAGCACGTTGACATCATCGAGCTGGGCACCCCGCTGATCAAGGCAGAGGGCCTCTCCGCAGTGACCGCGATCAAGGAAGCACACCCCACCAAGATCGTCTTCGCCGACATGAAGACGATGGACGCTGGAGAACTCGAAGCCGACATCGCCTTCAAGGCCGGCGCCGACCTCGTCTCAGTGCTCGGAACGGCAGACGACTCCACCATTGCAGGTGCCGTCAAGGCAGCCCAGACCCACAACAAGGGCATCGTGGTGGACCTGATCGGCGTTGCTGACAAGGTTTCCCGTGCAAAGGAAGCCCGCGCTCTCGGGGCCAAGTTCATCGAGTTCCACGCTGGCCTGGACGAGCAAGCCCAGCCTGGCTTCGACCTCCGCGGTCTCCTTAACGCCGGTGAAGAAGCCCGTGTACCGTTCTCGGTTGCAGGTGGCGTCAACCTGTCCACCATCCAGGCCGTGCAGTTGGCCGGTGCCGACGTAGCCGTGGCCGGCAGCGCCATCTACAGTGCCCTTGATCCGGAACTGGCTGCCAAGGAACTCAAAGCCGCTATCCAGTAAGGCCTGTTACTACCTCACTCAACCCGCTGGATGCCGCGGCCCGGAGAGTACCCTTTCAAAGGTACTTTCCGGGCTGCTCGCTTTTTTGGGACTCCCTTATTTGAGGCCTACTTTTCCGGGCTTGGAAGGTGCGCCTGTTCCAATAGCTCCGTGAGCCAGGGTCGTTGCGCATGGTGGAACGTCAACCCCTCCGGCAGGCCTTGGACCGAGGGTTTGGAACCGCTGATGTCGATGGTGATTCGGCCGCTTCCCATAGGGGCGTTGCCGATGTGGAGGTCTCCGAAGGACGGCGGCAAAACGGGGTCCAGCCAGACGCCGCCCAACGAAATGTGCGTGTCGTAGCGCATGAGGCCCATGACCAGTTGAATGGGCGTTGTGGCGGCCCATGCTTGGGGTGAGCAGGCAGTTGGATAGGGAACCGGTTCGCTGAACTGTTTCCGGTCGAAGCCGCAGAAGAGTTCCGGGAGCCGGCCACCTGAATACTCGGCGGCTTCCAGCAACGCTGTGGCAATCCGTTGTGCTTCTTCCACAAAGCCGTACCGCAGCAGCCCTTGGACAATCAACGCATTGTCGTGCGGCCAGACTGAGCCGTTGTGGTAGCTGGCCGGGTTGTAGGCGCCCATGTTGCTGGCCAACGTCCGGATTCCCCATCCACTGAACATTTCCGGGGACATCAGGTGCTCCACCACAGAGGGGGCCTTGTCCTCATCCATCAATCCAAACCACATGGTGTGGCCCATGTTGGAGGCGCATGCGTCAACAGGCCTCTTGTCGCGGTCCAACGCGACGGCGTAATAGCCCTTGTCCGGAAGCCAAAACTCTTCGTTGAACTTTTGTTTGAGGCGATCCGCGCGTTCCTGAAGCTCCGCGGCCAAGGTGAGGTCGCCGGCGTCGTACGCTATCCAGGCCCGGGACGTATAGGCGCCGTGCACGTACGCCTGGACTTCGCACAGCGCCAAGGGCGGTTCGGCAAGGGTGCCATCGGCAAAGTTGATGCCGTCCCAGGAGTCCTTCCATCCTTGGTTGATGAGCCCGTGCTCATTGGGGCGACCGTACTCCACAAAGCCATCGCCGTCCCGGTCGCCGTAATCGCGGATCCACTCAAGGGCGCGGTCCGCATTGGGAAGCAGGGCCGCAATGGTTTCCTTGCCGAAACCCCAGCGGCTGACCGATCCCAGGACAACCACGAAGAGCGGGGTGGCATCAACGCTGCCGTAGTAAGTGGACTTTCCGCCGAGAGCGAGGCCGCTGGAGACATCGAGCCTCACCTCATGCAGGATCTTGCCTGGTTCTTCCTCGCTGACCGGATCCACCACTGTTCCCTGGCGGTCGGCCAACGTTCGGAGCGTCCCCAAAGCGAGGGAGGGGTCAACGGCCAACGCCATCTCGGATGCCCAGAGGGAGTCGCGGCCGAACAACGTCATGAACCATGGGGCGCCGGCGGCCACAACCACCCTGTCCGGATGGTCCGGATCCTGGATCCTGAGGGCACCGAGGTCCTCGTAGCTGCGCCGCAGGGTCCGCTCAATGGATCGATTGCCAATATGCAGGACGGGGATCTTGTCCACCCAATCTTGCCGACGCCGATCGCTGGGCGACATTTCCCCGCGTGCTGGATGGACGAAGGGTGCCACGACGCCATCTGCGGTTGGCAAAACACTGACCCGAGTGCTCCATTCCCCGAAAGGTGGAATCGTGGTCCTGAAGCCCAATGCCTTTGCTCCCGCACCCGCACCTTCGGCCTGGATGACGACGCTTTTTCGGAAACCCTCCCACCGGCCACGGATTTCCAGGGAATTCCCCTCAGGAAGCCGGGTTTCGGTCCAGTGACGGGTGATCCTGGCCTCCTTCACTTCAAAGAGGTCCGCGAAGTCAGACTCGACCGTCAGCAGGATCCGGCAATCAGCTGCCTTGGTGGAGTAGTTCCGGACTGTGATCTTCTCCAGGATTCCGGCTCCGACCTCGCGCAGGCGCTCCACCAGCAGCGGACTGTCCGCATATCCATCCGAACGGGGCACCCGGCAGGCAAAGAGCGCCCGGTAAGGTTCCTTCGTCTCCGCGGCCAGTGGCTCAAGTGGTTGTCCGTTGACCGTCAATTCCCATTTGGACAGGATCCGGGTGTCCAAATGGAAGACTCCCTGCGGTAGCTCCGGACGGATGTCTCCGTTGGCAGCGGAAATGCAGAATGATGAGCCTTCCACCAGCGTGACCGTGCCGGAGCCAAGGGGCCCGGCGGCAGTATCGGCGTTCCATCCAGCCACGTCTGTGCCTCCAATCAGGGCGGAACGATGGCCCGCACAAGCGGTTTTGCTCGGCTTGTCTGGGAGTCGGCTCGGCCGTATGTGTAGACGTATCCGAAGCTACGCCGATGCGGCAGTGGGCACCAGAGGCAGGAAGGTTCGTTTAGCAGGGACGCCACGCCGATGCAATCCAGAGTTCACCTACTTTCCAGTACAGGCGAAGCTCAAGAGGACTATAGTGGGGGAACAGGACATTCGCTGATGCAGCCCGGCGGCCCGTTTTTACTTCCGCCACCGGAGGCCCCGCAATGACCGACACCCAAATCAGTAGTTTTCTGAGTGACTGTGTGGTGTTTGATGATGACACCGAGGAGGGGCTGGATTTTGACACCCTCTACGGCCTTTACATCAGTTGGTGCGTCCTCGGACGCAAAGTGCCCATTCCTGATTCCGCTTTCAGGACCGCCCTTGAACTTGAAGGATTGCGCGCCAGGAAAGATCATGGCCAGCGCGTCTACCCCGGCCTGAACATGGTGGGCGCCGCAGCCAGGGACTACGTGATGAACAGTGTCCCTGTCTGGACTGAAACCGACAACAGGGTACCCGTAGTGACCCAGTTAAGTGAGGACTCGGTTCCTTCCTTGAGGTAACCCCCTTTGAGTTCCCGAATTTGAGCACAGCTGATGCCCTTAGGATGCATTCCTGGGGGCATCAGCCATACACGAGCTCGGAAGAGGGTAATAGTGAAGCCGGCCATCGTCTGGTTCCGTGACGACCTGAGGGTCAGGGACAACCCTGCCCTGTGTGCCGCCGTCGATGATGGCGCGGCGGTTGCGCTCTACATCCTGGACGAAGAATCGCCCGGCATCCGCGCCCACGGCGGTGCCGCAAGCTGGTGGCTGCACCACTCGTTGAGAGCGCTGCGGGACGAGCTCGCAGCACTTGGAGTGCCGCTTCTGCTGCATCGGGGACCGGCCGCCCCGGTCGTTCAGGAAATCACGACGGCGATCGACGCGGGCGCGCTGTTCTGGAACCGCCGGTACGGCCCGGCGGAGCGGACGGTCGACGCCGGGATCAAGGCGTGGGCTCGTGACGCCGGTATTCATGTGGAGAGTTTTCAGGCGTCCCTGCTTCATGAGCCGTGGGAAGTCACCACCAAGACGGGCGGCCAGTACAAGGTTTTCACCCCTTTCTGGCGGACCGTTTCAGCGCGGGACTTCCGGGACCCGTTGGCTGTGCCGGAAGAAGGGCGAGGCTACGCTGGCCAACTCCCTGCGCTCGATTCGCTGGAGTCATGGCACCTGCTGCCCACCACCCCGGACTGGTCCGCAGGGTTGCGGGAGGCGTGGACGCCAGGATCGGTTGCCGGCCACCAACGGCTCAAGGAATTCGTGGCGGATGGACTCACCAATTACGACGAAGGCCGAAATCGCCCGGATATCGATGGCAGCAGTTGCCTCTCGCCGTATCTGCGGTGGGGTGAGCTCAGCCCGTTCGAGGTTTGGCAGGCGCTGGCTACCAACAGATCGGAAAGCACAAGTATTTTCGCTTCAGAACTCGGTTGGCGCGAATTCTGTTGGCACCAGTACTTCCACAACGCGGATCTCGCCACAGCGAACCTGTGCAAGGAGTTTGACCGCTTCCCCTGGGCGTGGCCGGATAGTGATGGTCACGAGTCTGCAGCCTGGGAGCTCCGCGCCTGGCAGCGGGGCTCCACCGGATTCCCCTTGGTGGACGCCGGGCAGCGGCAACTCTGGCAGACGGGGTGGATGCACAACCGCGTGAGGATGATCGCGGCGAGCTTCCTGGTGAAGAACCTTGGCATCCACTGGCAACTCGGCGAGCAGTGGTTCTGGGACACCCTGGTGGATGCTGACCCGGCCTCAAACCCTGCCAACTGGCAATGGGTGGCAGGCTCGGGGGCAGACGCTTCGCCGTTCTTCCGGATCTTCAATCCAGAAGCCCAACGCATCAAATTCGATCCCCACGGCAAGTACATAGCGCGCTGGATCCAAGAGTTCGGCACGCCGGATTACCCGGAAGAAATCGTGGATCTCAAGACCACCCGGCAGGATGCGCTGGACGCCTACAAGGGACTCAAAGAGGTTTACTAGCTAGTGCCCGCTGTCGAATAGGGCCGGAAAAACCTCCTCTGGAAATTAGTAGGAAGTCCGAGTATATTCGGTTCAGAGATGACTTGGCTCACAGTCGCTGAGGCGTTCCTGCCGAATACTGGAACCAGCCGCACGGCAGTCATTCACGATGCAAAGGAGCATTCCACCATGGTGCGCGAGCTTTCACACTACGTAGACGGCCAAAGGATCGATGGCACATCCGGTCGGTTCAGCGATGTCTACGATCCATGCACGGGCGAAGTGCAGGCGCGGCTTCCGCTGGCCAGCGCGGACGAGGTCCGCAACGCGATTGCAAATGCAGAAAAGGGCCAGCTCGAATGGGCGGCCATGAACCCACAGCGCAGGGGACGCATCCTGCTGAAGTTTGTGGACCTGGTCAACGAGAACATGGACGAGCTCGCCAAGCTCCTGTCCTCCGAACACGGCAAAACGTTTGCCGACGCCAAGGGCGACATCCAGCGCGGCATCGAGGTAGTCGAATTCTCCGCAGGGGCGCCGCACCTGCTCAAGGGTGAGTTCTCGGACAACGCGGGGCAGGGCATTGACGTGCATTCCCTGCGCCAACCGCTGGGCGTGGTTGCGGGCATTACGCCGTTCAACTTCCCGGCCATGATCCCCCTCTGGAAGTCTGGACCAGCGCTCGCAGCCGGCAACGCCTTCATCCTCAAGCCCTCCGAACGGGATCCCTCTGTTCCGCTTCGGCTCGCAGAGTTGTACAGCGAAGCCGGCGTTCCCAACGGCGTCTTCAACGTGATCAACGGTGACAAAGAAGCAGTGGATGCGCTGCTCGAAGATCCGCGCGTCAAGGCCATTGGCTTTGTTGGCTCCACGCCGATCGCGCAATACATCTACGCCACGGCTGCGGCGCACGGGAAGCGTGCCCAGTGCTTCGGCGGGGCGAAGAACCACATGGTGATTATGCCCGACGCCGATCTGGACATGGCTGCCGACGCCCTGATTGGTGCCGGCTACGGTTCCGCAGGCGAACGTTGCATGGCGATTTCCGTTGCAGTCCCGGTGGGCCAGGAAACAGCAGATGCCTTGGTGGCCAAGCTGACCGAGCGCGTCAAGGACCTCAAGGTTGGGCATAGCCTGGACAAGGACGCTGACTTTGGTCCCGTGGTTGCTGCCTCCGCGAAGGAACGGATCGAAGGCTACATCCAGTCCGGCGTTGACGAAGGCGCAACCCTTGTCACCGACGGCCGCGGGCTCACTGTGGACGGCTATGAGGGCGGCTTCTGGGTTGGGCCCACGCTCTTCGACAACGTCACGAAGGACATGAAGATCTACAAGGAAGAGATCTTCGGCCCGGTCCTCAGCGTGCTGCGCGCGGCTGACTATGACGAAGCGCTCAGGCTCTGCAGCGAGCACGAGTTTGGCAACGGCGTCGCAATTTTCACCCGCGACGGCGACTCCGCCCGCGACTTCGCCAGCCGGGTCGAAGTGGGCATGGTGGGCATCAACGTCCCCATTCCCGTGCCGATCGCGTATTACACGTTTGGCGGCTGGAAGGCCTCCGGCTTCGGCGACCTCAACCAGCACGGCGCCGACGCCTTCCGCTTCTACACCAAGACCAAGACCGTGACGTCGCGGTGGCCCTCCGGCATTCGACAGGGCGCCAGCTTCATCATGCCGGCAGGCAGCTGATGGGGGCTTTGGACACAGAAGACGTTCTTTTCCAGCGCCGCGGCCATCTTGGCATCGTGACGCTCAACCGGCCCCAGGCAGTCAACGCCCTCAGCGCGGGAATGGTGAAAGCCATGCTCCAGCAGTTGACTGCCTGGGCTGACGACGACGCCGTGGCAACCGTCCTGGTGCGCGGCGCCGGCGACCGTGGGCTGTGCGCCGGCGGGGACATCGTGGCCATCTATAAGGACATGTTGCAGGGCGGAACGGAAACGGCGGAGTTCTGGGCCGACGAGTACCGGCTGAACTCGCTCATTGCCCGTTACCCCAAGCCCTATGTCGCCTTCATGGACGGGTTGGTGCTGGGCGGCGGCGTTGGGGTTTCGGCGCACGGCTCGGTGCGCATCGTTACTGAGCGGACGCGCACCGGCATGCCTGAGACCACCATTGGGTTCGTGCCCGACGTCGGCGGCACCCTTTTGCTGTCCCGCTCACCCGGGGAGACGGGAACCCATGCGGCCCTGACCGGCGCCCACCTCACGGGGGCAGATGCCCTGTTCCTCGGCCTGGCGGATCACTTTGTGCCGTCCGAAAGCCTGCCCGCACTGGCGGAAGCGTTGGAAAGCTCGACGGCGGAGGTCGCCGTCGAGCGCTTTGCCCAAGCAGCGCCGGACTCGGCCCTGGCCGCCCAGCAGGAGTGGATCAACGCGGCCTATGCGCATGACGACGCTGAGGAGATCGTGCACAGTTTGCGCTCGCTGGGGGATTCTTCGCCCGACGCCGCTTCCGCGGCCGACACCATTGAGGCGAAGTCGCCCACATCTGTGAAGGTCACTTTGGCATCCTTGCGACGCGTCCGTGGGATGTCGCTGGAGGAAGCGCTGGACCAGGAGTACCGGGTGGGATTGCGCTGCCTGGCCGGGCCCGATTTTCGGGAGGGGATCCGCGCACAGGTAGTGGATAAGGATCGGAACCCGCAATGGAAGCCCCCCACGTTGGCCGAGGTACGCGAGTCCGACGTCGAGGGCTACTTTGCGCCGGTCGGTGAGCGGGAGTTGGGGCTCGCCGCTTTGGGTGCTGACGCTACGTGACACTCCGCTTGCACAGCCAGATTGTCCAGGAAGTTGCCCAGCCAGTTTGTTAGCCAGTTGAAGGAGACGACATGACAGAGAACGCAGCCGTGCCAGATATCCAAGCCCCGGCAACGGGACTCATCGCTTTCCTCGGACTCGGCCATATGGGCGGACCCATGGCGGCCAACCTGATCAAAGCCGGGCACGACGTGATCGGCTATGACCCCGTGCCGGCCGCCGTTGAGGCAGCCAAGGACCACGGGATTCCCATGGCGTCCACGGCGCAGGAAGCCGTGGACGGCGCGGCCGTGGTGTTGACCATGTTGCCCAGCGGCAAGCACGTGCTGGAGGCGTACCGCGGTGTTGACGGGCCCGGGCTGTTGTCGGTTGCCGCGCCGAACACGTTGTTCCTGGATTGCTCCACGATCAATGTTGACGAGGCCCGGGAGGCCGCTATCATTGCTTTGGAAGCGGGCCACCGTTCCGTGGACGCCCCGGTTTCCGGTGGCGTTGTGGGTGCCGAGGCCGGCACCCTGACCTTTATGGTGGGCGCATTGCCGGAGGACTTTGAGACCGTCAAACCCATCCTGGAACTCATGGGCAAGAGGATCGTGCACTGCGGGGATCACGGTGCCGGGCAAGCAGCCAAGGTTTGCAACAACATGATCCTGGGTGTGTCCATGATTGCTGTCGCCGAAGCCTTCGTGCTCGGGGAGAAACTTGGACTGACGCACCAGGCACTGTTCGACGTCGCTTCCAACGCTTCCGGGCAGTGTTGGGCCCTGACCACCAACTGTCCTGTTCCCGGTCCCGTGCCTACAAGCCCGGCCAACCGCGACTACCAGCCGGGCTTTGCGGGAGCACTGATGGCCAAGGATCTTCGGCTGGCCGTCAATGCGTTGGAAAGCACAGGAGTTGCAGCGGAGCTGGGACCGTTGGCATCCCGGATCTACGATGCCTACGCCGCCGGCGAGGGCGCCGGACGTGACTTCTCGGGCATCATCACGGACATTCGCGATAAGTCTGTGTGAGAGTTCTGTACATGACGTTGGGTGAGAGGGAGAGCATGACGGAGCAGTACGGGAACATCCTGGTGGAACGCCGGGGCCGCGTGGGTTTGGTGACGTTGAACCGGCCGCAGGCGTTGAACGCGCTGAACACGGCACTCATGAACGAACTTGTGGACGCCGTGACAGCGATGGACACCGATCCTGACATCGGCGCAGTGGTCATCACAGGATCCGCCAAGGCGTTCGCGGCAGGCGCCGACATCAAGGAGATGTCCTCCAAGAGCTACATGGAAATGTATGCGGCGGACTGGTTCCGTCGCTGGGAGGACCTGACCAGGCTCCGCATCCCCGTCATTGCCGCGGTCTCCGGCTTTGCCCTGGGCGGGGGCTGCGAATTGGCGATGATGGCGGACTTCATCATTGCCGGGGACAACGCCAAATTCGGCCAACCGGAAATCAACCTGGGTGTCATTCCGGGAATGGGCGGCTCCCAGCGGCTCACACGTGCCGTTGGCAAGGCCAAAGCGATGGACATGGTCCTTACGGGCCGTTTCATGGACGCCGAGGAAGCTGAACGCTCCGGACTTGTCTCCCGGATTGTCCCCGCAGCCGAAGTGATTGACGAGGCAGTGAAAGCCGCCGAGGTCATCGCTTCCAAATCCAAGCCCGCAGCCATGGTGGCCAAGGAAGCCGTCAACGCCGCGTTTGAAATGGGTCTGGCACAGGGCGTGCTTTTCGAACGGCGCGTGTTCCACTCGCTTTTCGCCACTGAGGACCAGAAGGAAGGCATGGCCGCGTTCAGCGAGAAGCGGCAGCCCGAGTTCAAACACCGGTAGTTGATTGGCCACGTTTTGGGATGCGCGAGGATAGACTCGTTGGCACCGACAAATGGGGAGAGAACATGTCAACGGAGATCGTTCAAACCGGCCAAACGGAAGCATCCGCCCAACCGATCAACCGCCAGGCCATCGTGGCGGCAGCGATGGCAGTGCTGGCCCTTGTTGGTCTGTTCTTCGCGGGGATGGCCGTCATCGCAATCTTCGTTGTGGGCGCAGGTCACGTGGCCCTCAACCAGATCCAGCAACGTGGAGAACGCGGACGTCCCTTCGCGATTGGTGCCCTGGTTGTTGGCTATGGCATCGGCCTGCTGTCCTTGGGCTCAGCCCTCATTTTCTCGTTTACCTCCGGTATTCACTAAGGCTTTCTCCGTCACGACCCGCTAGTTGCCCCCTCTTAAAGAAGGGATAGCCAGGCAACGAGGTGGGGGACGCGATGACGGCTCGGTTCTGCAATAACGATGACTGCTTGCAAGGCTGGCACTGGACACAGCTTGGGGAGTTTCCTGAGCCATGCCCGGAGAAGGTTGAGGACGAGCCGCTTGCTGTGGCTTCGGACAGCACGACGCCGGCCGGGCAGTCAGACTGACTATCCGGCCGGCGTCGTTATTTTCTTGGGCTATGTGGCCCATTCAGCAGATTGTCCGGCTCCTTTCCGCGTGCATCGGGTCCGGCCAGTTGCCGACGAAGTCGGGCCAAAAGCCGATATCCCGGCTGGCGGATACCCTTGCGTGGTTGCGGACGGGAATCTGGATCTTGCGAAGCATGAGTGCCTCCTGACTGATGAATATGCCTGCGGCGGTTGTCGCAGGTCGTGGTGCCTGCCAAAGCAGGAACCACCGCATCAGTCAGGTCGGGACCCTGGATCGTACGAAGGTTGTGGTGCTGCGCTTCGTTGCGGGTCCATGACAGGTCCAGCTCGAGGCGGGGGCAACGGTGAGAGGACGTCCGGAATGTCGGATGCTCCCGGGGCCGAGGCGCTTGAGCCCCGGGCTCCTGATGAGCCCGCAGCGCTTGGCGTCAAGGCTGGATGAAGGGGCGGGTCCGGAACGGGATTCACGGGACTGGGCATTGCCGCGGGCGGAATGCCCACAGGATCATGGATTGAAAAGGGCAGGGGCAGGCTGATGCCTCCGAGCAGAGGTGCCCCGGCTTGCGTGGATTGGAGTACGACGGCGAGGGGCAGCGTGGGAGCGCCTGCGGGCGAGGTAGTGGCGTCCCGGAGGGTCGGCACCGCAGGCGGGGCGACGTCTAGCGGGGTTGGTAACTGGTTTGGCACCGAACCCGGCAGCGGGTTTGGAACCGGGCCGGGCAGTGGAGGAAGCGGAGGGCCGGGCAGCCCGGGCAACTCCGGCACGTCGGGTAGGCCAGGCAGCGCGGGCACTGGAAGCGCGGGCACTGGGAGTATGTCAGGTACTTCGGGCAGGAGGCCGGGGACATCCTCCACTGGAAGTAGCCCCTGTACCTCGGGAACTTGGCCGACGAGCGGGATTTCGGGGACGGCCACCGACGGGAGTACAGGAACGGCGGGAACACTTGGGATCGCTGGTGCGGCGGGTAGCGCGGGAACTGCCGGAGCAGCAGGTAGTGCGGGAACTTCGGGAACCGCCGCGAGCGGGTCCAGCGTGGAAGCCACTGAGCCCACAGTGTCAGCCACGGACTTAAGGGACGGCGCCAGCGACGTCTTCGAAGTCTGCGTGACCGCCGCGGTACCGCCCGGCAGCGGAGGAATGACAGGCCCAATGTCCGTCGCTGCCGAGGAAGGCCCGGCCAGCCACATCATCCATGCGGTGGACCCCAGCACAGCCAGGAGGAAAGCGCGAAGAAGTGCGCTGCGGCGCTGTCCTCTTCGGCGTTGTCCCGGGTCCTTGGCCATGGCTCCCCCCAACTGCGGCAATGGAACTTTAGGATACGCTCGCGAGCGCCGTGAGTCACTCCTCCGTGAAGTCACCGGCATCCCGGCGGAAGGTGCCCAGGACGCGGATAAGGTGATCGACGTCGTCGTCTCCGAAGCCCGAGTTGCCGAAAACCTCAGAGTTGAGGGCCGCCGTCGCCTTCTTCGCGAGAGTGCGGCCTTCGGCGGTGAGTTCGATCAGCGTGGTCCGCCCGTCCGTTGGGTGCGGGGAACGGGCCACCAGGCCGGCTTTTTCCAAACGGTCGACGGCGTTGGTCACCGAGGTGGGGTGTACCTGCAGGAGCGCACTCGCCTTGTTCATGGGGAGCGCGCCGCTGCGGGCGAAACTCAGCAGCGCGAGGAGTTCGTAGCGTGCGAAGGTCAGTCCGAACGGTTTGAGGACGGTTTCGATGCGCGCAAGCAGGATCTGCTGTGTGCGCATGATCGCGGTAATGGCAGCCATGGGCGCGGCAACATCGCCCCAACCATGCCGTTCCCAGTTGCGTTGGGCGTCGGCGATGGGGTCGCGGGGGAGTGGGGTGCCCATGGGCCTCCTTCGGTGCTCGGGTGGCTAGTCTTTCAGATTCGGGAACTCTTCCTCGGTGTACTCCAGGCCGAGACCCGCCGGCAGGGGTCCGCTACCATGCCGGGCCACTTCTGTGCCGCGTAGTTCCACACGCCTGATCTTGCCCGAAATGGTCTTCGGAAGTTCGCCGAATTCGAGTCGCCTGATCCGTTTGAAGGGCGCCAAATGCTCGCGGCAGTATCGCAGGATGTCCTCGGCAACAGCGGGTCCGGGTTCGTAGCCGGCGGCGAGCACTACAAACGCTTTCGGCACCGACAGTTTCACGGGATCCGGTGAAGGCACGACGGCGGCCTCCGCCACTGCGGGGTGTTCGATGAGTACGCTTTCGAGTTCGAAAGGCGACAACCGGTAGTCGGAGGATTTGAAGACGTCGTCGTCCCGGCCCACATAAGTGATGACCCCTTCGGCGTCCCGGCTGGCCATGTCTCCGGTGTGGTAGTAACCGTCGCGGAACGCTTCTGCTGTTTTCGCTTCGTCGCCGAAGTAGCTCTTCATGAGCCCCACTGGGCGGGGGTCCAAGCGCAGGCAGAGTTCGCCGTCGTCGGATTCCTTCCCGGTGAGGGGATCGACCAAGACGACGTCGTAACCAGGCAGCGGCCTGCCCATGGAACCGATCTTCACCGGCTGCGCGGGGGTGTTTGCGATCTGGACGGTGGATTCGGTCTGGCCGAAACCGTCGCGGATGGTCACGCCCCACGCTTCCTCCACCTGGCCGATGACCTCGGCGTTCAGCGGTTCGCCGGCGGACACCACTTTCTGCGGCGGCGAGGTCAACTGTGTGAGGTCCGCCTGGATGAGCATGCGCCAGACAGTGGGGGGTGCACAGAAACTTGTGACTCCTTCGCGGCCCATTTGGTCCATGAGGGCGGCCGCATTGAAGCGTTCGTAGTTGTAGATGAAGACGCAGGCCTCGGCGATCCAAGGGGTGAAAACGTTGGACCAGGCGTGCTTGGCCCAGCCGGGAGAGGCGACGTTGAGGTGGACATCGCCGGGTTCAAGGCCGATCCAGTACATCGTGGACAGGTGGCCCACGGGGTAGGACGTGTGGGTGTGCTCCACGAGCTTGGCGCGCGAGGTGGTGCCGGACGTGAAGTAGAGCAGCATCGTCTCGTCCGCTTTGGTGGGGGCGTCAGGCGTGAACTCCTGCGGTGCGGAGAAGGAATCTCCATACTGTTTGGCTTCCGCGTTGGTGCGTTCCCCGCCGATCTCGATCAGCGTGTAATCGCCCTCCACAGCGGTGAACTTCCCGATGTTGGCGCTACCCACGGCCACCCAGTTGGCACCGCCGCGTTCCACGCGGTCCTGCAGATCGCGGGCACCCATAAGGGTGGTGGTGGGGATCATGACGATGCCCAGCTTTATGCCGGCCAGCATGAGCTCCCAGAGCTCTACTTGGTTGCCCAGCATGATGATCATGTGGTCCCCGCGCTTGACGCCCTCGTTGCGCAGCCAGTTGGCAAGTTGCGAGGACCGCTGCGAAAGGTCCGCAAACGTGCGCCGGGTGGAACTGCCGTCCTGCTCAACGATGACCAGTGCCGGCTTGTTTCCCCGTTCCGGATCGGCAGCGATCTGGTCGAACCAATCCAGGGCGAAGTTGAACTCGTCAAAATGTGGCCATTCGAATTCGCTGTGCGCCTGCTTGTAGTCCTCGCGCAGTTCCAGCAGCCGGTCCCGCGCCGCACGGAAGTCTTCTGTGACTGTCATAGTCCGCCTTTCGCTGGGGAATACTGCCTCGGCGCCGTCGCCGGAGCATCCCGCCTAGTGGTCCACATCACCTTGCAATATACTAGGACATCCAAGGGTTTGGAAGAGCCTGCGTTGGACATGACGAAGGGGTCAAATGCTCGACGAAAAAGCAGCTGCCGGCACCGTTACCAGCGGCGAACCGATACAGAAAGTCCTCCCTCCTTATCCGGAGGCGGACCTGATGCACGTGGTGGACCTGCTTCCTGCGGGGGAGCGTGAGCGGTACGCGGACGTGCGGGAGTTCCTCCAAACGCGGATCCGTGCCGCCAGCATCGAATACTGGAACCGCGAAGAGTTCCCGTTCGGGCTCCTGGCCGAGATGGCCAAATATGGACTCGGCGGGCTCCAGACCGACGGCTCCTCCAAGCTGTTCAAGGGCCTCATGTACACCGAGATTGCCCGGGCCGACGTGTCGCTTTCCGCACTGGTCGGCATCCACAACGAGCTCATTGTCGGCATGATCCACGAACTCGGCTCTCCCGAACAGAAGCGGAAATGGCTTCCAGGGCTGGAGGCCTTCACCCAGTTGGGCGCCTTCGCGCTCACGGAACCGGATCACGGTTCGGACATCGCCGGAGGACTCTCGACGACGGCGCGACGCGACGGCGACGAATGGGTCATCAACGGTGCCAAGCGCTGGATTGGGGCAGGCACGATTGCTGACTTCGCCTTGGTGTGGGCGCGCGACGTGTCCGATCATCAGATCAAGGGGTTCATTGTGGAGTCGGACCGGGCAGGCTACTCGGCCACAAAGATCACCAACAAGATCGGCCTCCGCATCATGCAGAATGCGGACATCACGCTGGACGACGTTCGGATTCCTGCGGATAACCTGCTGCCCGGCGCCACAGCGTTCTCGCGGGCCAATGACCTGTTGCGGGATTCGCGGGCCTGGGTGGGTTGGCAGGCTGCGGGCATCCAGCTCGCGGCCTTTGATATCGCCCGCTCCTACGCCCTGGAACGCAAGCAGTTTGGCAAGGAATTGGCCAGATTTCAGCTCATCCAGCAGCAACTGGCCGACATTCTGGGCAACGCCAACGCCTCACTGTCCTTGATGGTGGAACTGGCGCGCATCCAGCAGGCCGGGAAGCTGGAAATGGTGCAGGCCGCCATGTGCAAGGCGACCACAACGCGCTTGGCGCGTTCGTCGGTGGCCATGGGCCGATCCCTGATGGGTGGAAACGGCATCACCACGGATTACGAGATGGGCAAGCTCTTCGGCGACGCCGAAATCCTGTACACCTACGAGGGCAGCTACGAGATCAACTCCATGATCGTGGCCAGGGCGGTAACGGGAAAGTCAGCGTTCGTCTAAGCCGAAAACGAGAGCATCTCTTCGCCCATGGAACGCTGGCGAAGAGATGCTCTCGTTGGTGTGACTCTGAAGTAACGGCTAGGAACTTTGGGTTAGGACGTGGACAGGCTCCGATGCGGCTTGCTCAGGGGCTCCGGGTTCATGGGACGCTGACCCCGGCGAGGCTGGCTCCGGGGAGGGGGCCGCAGCGGCGTGCTCGGCCAGGACCCCTGTCCGGTGCCTGATACGGAGGCGGTAGAGGAGCGTTCCGCCGATGACTACGGCAGCAACGAACATGACGCCGCCCCACTGCAGGTACCACTCGAAGGGCGGTACTGAGTTGTAAATCTCCGGCCGTGGCCAAATCAGGTTCAGCGTCATCGCGCCGCCCCAGAGCACTGCGAGGATGTTCACGGGCAGCCCCCATTTACCGAGACTGAATCCTGGTTCTGAACCGTCGTCCTTCAGCGGCCACTTCTTGAGGAACCGGCGCCGCAGCATCGGCACCGTGACCAGCAGGTAGGAGAGGTAGATCAGGACGATGCTGATGCTGGAAAGGATGGTGAAGATAGCTGGCTGGGAGATGTTGACGATCAACGGAATCACAGCGACTACACCGATAACGATTGCAGCCACTGTCGGGGTTTTGCGGGTGGGATGCACTTTGCTGAGCTGGCGGCTGAAGGGAAGGTTGTTGTCCCTGGCCATGGCGAACATCATCCGGATAGCTGCTGCATGGACGGCCAGTGTGCAGACCACGACGGCCACCACGATGCAAACCAGGAAGGCTTTGCCGAAGGGGCCGCCCAGCACGGAAAGCACAATGTACTGAAGCCCGCCATCGGCAGCTCCAAGCTTGGGATCGGAAAGATCGGGCGCGGCCAGGATGCCGCCCAGGAGGAGCAGTCCTCCCAAGAGGAAGGACGCCGTAACGGCACGCAGGATGGCCTTGGGGGCAGTGCGCTTGGGGTCCTTGGTTTCCTCGCCCAGGGAACTGGCGGTATCGAACCCGTACATGACGTAGCCGGAGGCCATGGCAGCAATCATGAACACCCCGAAGAAGCCCAGAGGATGTCCTTCGCCGAAACCGGCCGTGTCCAGGAGGACTTCCGGTCCCCGCACGGAATGCCAAATCAGCGCAGCGATCAGCAGGACGGCCGCAACCAGTTCCACAAATACGCCAACGCTGTTGATCATGGTCATGAGCTTCACGCCGAAAGCGTTGATGAGCGTGGAAATGCCGATCATGATGCTGGCAAGGATGACGCCGTTGACGGCGAAGTCGTAAGGCCCTGTTCCATCGCCCACCAGTTGGAAGCCACTCCAGATCTGCGGCAAGGTGATTTGAAGGGCCAAGGCAACGGAACCCAGAGCCATGATCGAGGAAATGAGGAGTAACCAGCCTGCCAGCCAGGCCCACGTTCCGGTGGAGAGTCGTTTAGCCCAGTTGTAGACCGATCCAGCCACTGGGTAGCGGCCAGCAAGTTCCGCAAAGCACAGAGCGACCATTAGCTGGCCGACGAAGACGATTGGCCATGACCACGCATAGGCCGGACCGGCCGTGGAAAAGCCGAAGTAAAAGAGTTGAAAAACGCCGGTGAGGATAGAGATGTAACTGACGCCGGCGGCGAAGCTGGCGAACTTGCCGATGCTGCGGTCAAGGGTTTGGGCGTAGCCAAACTCGTCCATGCCACTGGCATCGCTCTTGCGGGGTCCTAATTTGCTGGGTTCTGACATTCGAACTCCTAACTCAGACGTGCACCGAATGGTGATGACCTGCGGCCGCCATTGGTCGCAGTCGAAATCAAAAGGCCGGGCACCACTGTGTGCCTCCGGCTGTTCCCCATTGTTGTAACGGGGCTGGCTGGGCCTTCGATGTGGTCGAAGGCCCAGGCCACGCCCGCCAAGCCGCAACCGAATAGGTGTGGCGTGGGTCATAAGAAGAGGTTAGTTCAGATTGAACAGGCGTTCAAGACTTGCGCATGAACAAATGTTCAAGAATAATGCGGGCGTCCTTTTCGGGCTTTGCGCTCGCGGGCCGGAAACGTGGGCCGGGAAACGTGGGGATGGAAACGTGTGCGCTGAAACGCCGGTGGGGCGCTGGGTGCGCCATCCACCGGTGTTTCAGCGCCAATCACCTGCTCAGGCGGGGGTCAAGCTGAAGTCCGCCTCCGCCGTCGTGGTTTCATCCGTCCGGCTTGCCTTGATGAGGTCTGCGCACCGCTCACCAATCATCATGACGGTGATGTTGGGGTTCACGGTGACGTGTTCCGGCATGACGGAGGCGTCGGCAACGCGCAGGCCGGTGACGCCCTTGACCCGCAGATCGGGATCCAGTGGTGACATGTCGTCCTCTACTGGTCCCATGCGGACGGTGCCGACCGGGTGGTAGACGGTGTTGTGCGTTTTGCGGATGTAATCCTGCAGTTCCTCGTCCGTCTGTGCCTCGATCCCAGGGGAGAGCTCCCGGCCGGCCCATTCAGCCATGGCCGGCTGAGCGGCGATTTCCCGGGCCTTGCGGATGCCGGCCACCATGACGCGCATGTCGTGGCCCTCTGGATCCGTGAAGTAGCGGGGGTCAACCATCGGCTTGTCGCGGAAGTCCCGGCTGCGAAGCCGGACGGTCCCGCGGGAACGGGCGTGGGTGACGTTCGGCGTGAGGCTGAAGCCATTCTCCGTGGTGGGGTAGCCGTACCGAAGGGTGTTCATGTCGAACGGGACAGAGCCGTAATGCATCATCAGGTCCGGGCGATCCAAACCCTCTTCGGTGGGAGTAAAGATGCCAATCTCCCACCACTGGGTGGAGGTCTGCACCATCGGCTGCTTGGCCTCGAACTGCACCACGCCTTCCGGGTGGTCCTGCAGGTGTTCGCCGACGCCGGGGGAGTCGACCACCACGTCGATGCCGTGTGCGGCGAGATGCGCGGCCGGGCCGATGCCGGAGAGCATGAGGAGCTTGGGGGAGTCGATGGCGCCGGTGGACAGGATGACTTCGCGCTGCGCTGTGAGACGGTGGGTCCGGCCGAAAGCTGAGTCAACGACGTCGACGCCGGTGCAGCGCTTGTCCGCATCGAACACCAGCTGGCGGGCACGCAGGCCAGTCAGCAGTGTGAAGTTTTCACGTTCGATGATGGGGTGGATGTAGGAGACCGAGCTGGAGGAACGCGTGCCGTCCGAACGGCGATTGATCTGGAAGAAGTTGGCCCCGTTAATCACTGTGTTGCCGTCATTGAACTTTGCGCGGGGGATGCCGGCCTGCTCGCAGGCGTCAAGGAGCGCGACGCCGGTGGGATCCGTCGGTGGCACGTTCATCAGGTGCACAGGCCCCGAGTCGCCATGGTGGGGAGCATCCGAGCCGGCGTCCTCGTTGGTTTCGAGGCGTTGGTACAACGGCCAGGCGGCAGCAGCGTTCCAGCCGGTGGCGCCGTACTTTGACTCCCACTCGTCCAGGTCTTCGCGAGGAGCCCAGAAAGCGATGCAGGAGTTGTGGCTGGAGCAGCCACCCATGACCTTGGCGCGGGCGTGGCGCATGAAGGAGTTGCCGTTCTCCTGCGGTTCCACCGGGTAGTCCCAGTCGTACCCCGACTCCAGCAGTTCCATCCAGCGGTCAAGCTGCAGGATCTCGGGGAGGCCGCGGTCATCCGGACCGGCTTCAACCAGCGCCACGGTAACGGAAGGATCCTCGCTCAGACGGGCCGCTACAGCGGCCCCGGCAGAGCCGCCGCCGATGACCACGTAGTCGAACCCTCGGTCATTGAGGTTCTCGATGTTGTCGGTGTGCATCTATTTCTCCTTGCTGCGCTCAGCGAACCAGCCGGTTACCTGCGGGTTGGTGTTCTGGTAAATGTGCTTGGCTTCCTGGTATTCAGCGAGTCCGGTGGGACCGAGCTCGCGGCCGACGCCGGACTGGCCAAAGCCGCCCCATTCGGCCTGCGGAAGGTAGGGGTGGTAGTCGTTGATCCAAACGGTGCCGTGCCGCAACCGGCCTGCTACCCGCTGCGCCTTGCCTGCATCCTGGGTCCAGACGGCGCCCGCCAGTCCGTAGATGGTGTCGTTCGCAGTGGCGACGGCTTCGTCTTCCGTGCGGAAGGTTTCCACAGTTACTACAGGGCCGAAGGCTTCGTCGATGACAACCGACATTCCCCGTTGGACGCGGTCCAGGATAGTCGGCTGGTAGTAGAAACCGGCGTCGTACTTCTCCCCTTCAGGCGCCGCGCCGCCACAACGCAGGCGTGCGCCCTCCGCCACGCCACGCTGGACGTAGGCATCGACCTTCTCGCGGTGGGCTGCGGAAATCAGCGGTCCGGTTTCGGCGGACTCATCGAACGGGCCGCCGAGGCGGATGTCCTGTGCCCTGCGGACCAGCTCGTCGACGAAGCGTTCGGCGATGGATTCCTCCACCACCAGCCGCGCCCCAGCGGAGCAGACCTGGCCTGAGTGCACAAAAGCGCCGTTCAGCGCATTGTCGACGGCGGCGTCGAAGTCAGCGTCCGCAAACACAACGTTGGGGTTCTTGCCGCCGAGCTCCAGGGCTATCTTTTTTACAGTGCCAGCGGCGGCCGCGGCAATGCGCTTGCCGGTTTCCAGGCCACCCGTAAAGGAGACCAAATCAATGTCAGGGTGCTCCGAAAGGGGTGCGCCCGCTTTGGCGCCCGGGCCCGTCACGAGGTTGGCGACGCCGTCCGGCAGACCGAGGTCCTTGAGCAACTGCATGGCCAGGATTGCCGTGGACGGGGTCAACTCGGCGGGCTTGAGGACGAAGGTGCAGCCAGCGGCCAGGGCGGGAGCGATCTTCCACGCAGCCTGCAGCAGCGGGTAGTTCCACGGCGTAATCAAGCCGCAGACGCCAACGGGCTCGTAGACAACTTTGCTGACGACGGCGTTGTCCCCGGCGTCGACTACCCGGCCCGCCGACTGCCCGGCGAGCCTTCCGAAGTATTCGAAGCAGGCAGCGATGTCGTCGATGTCGATGCGGCTTTCGATGATCCGCTTGCCGGTGTCCAGCGATTCGGCGCGAGCGAATTTCTCCCGGCGTTCGCGCAGTTCAGCGGCGACCTTCAGCAGGAACGCGCCGCGATCGGGCGCCGGTACAGAGGACCAGACGCCGGAGTCGAAGGCTGCACGAGCGGCAGAAATGGCGCGCTCGGCATCTTCGCGGCAAGCCTCGGACACCGTGGCGACCAGTTCGCCGTCGGCCGGGTTGTGGATTTGGCGGACCGCACCGGACGCAGCCGGCTCCCACGAGCCGTTGATGAAAAGCGTGGATGCGGAATCGGAGAATGTGGCTTGGGTCATACTGTGTAGATTAGTGGATCTTGAACATCTGTTCAAGGGTAATTATGAACAAATGTTCAAAGTGGTGCTGGCTGGCCTGGTGCGGAGCGTCCCTGTAAAGGACACCCCGCACACTGTCCGGCTACTGCTGGTTCAGCCACTCCTCAAAGCGGGTGTTATAGATGGTCGCTTCGCTGCCGGGAAGCAGCTCGCCATTCTGGAGCATGGCGTTGAAGTAGCGCGCGCTAGGGTCAGTGACAACCTCGCGGGGGTCGCCACGGAAGCTGAGGCCCTTGCGGATGAGCTCGTCGAGACCGAACTGCTCGGGACCGGCGACCTCAACGATGGCGTTTTGTGGACTTCCGACGGCGGTGCGTGCAACTGCGGTGGCCACGTCCTCAGCGGCCATTGGCTGGATCCGGGCGGGCGACAGACGAACAATGTTTCCCTCGGTCGCGGCCTGGGCGATGCTCTTGACGAACTCGAAGAACTGCGTCGCATGAACAATCGAATAGGGGACGCCCGATTCCTTGATGAGCTTCTCCTGAGCGATTTTCGCCCGGAAGTAGCCGCTCTCCAACAGTCGCTCGGTGCCCACGACCGACAGAGCGACATGGTGCCCGACGCCGGCCTCCTTCTCCGCGGCGAGCTGGTTGCGGGTGGAGGTTGTAAAGAAATCGAGCACAGCCGCATCTTCAAACGAGGGCGAGTTCGACACATCGACTACGGTGTCCGCTCCCTGCAAGACATCCGCGAGGCCCTCGCCCGTGAGCGTGTTCACGCCTGAGTCAGGGGAAGCGGCAACTGCTTCGTGTCCATGTTCGCGGAACTTGCTAGGCCGTGCTAGGACGTCACGTTCAGCCACTCTTTGAGGGTGATGTCCCCGATCCGGGATTCACCCACGGGAACGATGCTCGTCTCTTCGATCGGTATGCCGAAGTAGCCGGCCTGGGTGTCAACAACCACTGGGCGGGGATCATTGTGGGCCTCGAGAACCCGGGCTACGAATTCGTTAATTCCTGCGCGCTCAGGGCCTGCCATTTCCAGGACGCCGTCGATCGCTGGCGAGACGGCCGTCTCCGCCAGGATGCGGGCAACGTCGGCAGCAGCCATCGGCTGCATCAGGTAATTTGTCGCATAAATCGACCCATCGCGCATTCCTGCATTGGCGATGATCGGGATGAACTCGAAGAATTGAGTTGCCCGCAGAATGGTGTACGGCACTCCACCATCTCTAACAGCCTTCTCCTGCGCGGCTTTTCCGGCGAAGTAGCCGACGTCGATACGGTCAGTTCCAACGACCGACAGAGCCACGTGATGCTGCACGCCCGCCCTATTCCCGGCAGCGAGAAGATTGCGGGATGAAGTGGAGAAGAAGGGAACGACTACCTTCTCGTCGAAATCGGACGTGTTCGTCAAGTCGACAACGACGTCCGCCCCCACCATCGCCTCATCCAATCCATGGCCGGTCACGGAATCCACCCCGGTGGAAGGGGACGCCGCTTTCGCCTCATGACCCTGACTGCTGAGGATCTCCACAACTTGCTTGCCGATCAGGCCAGTGCCGCCGATTACAACGATCTTCATGATGATCTTTCCCTCCGATGTTGGCGTAGCGGAATGTAGGGCCATTCCGTCCACCAGCTATGACCGGATACCGGATCAATCTGTGACAGTCAGCCCCCAACCCTCGTCACGCCGGAGAGTTTGTCTGGATTCATCGTCCACAACAGCCGATCAATACCATCGGCAGACGCAGTGAGGGTCACCACCGCAAACACCACCCCGTCCCGGGCCAGGCGTGCGGAGGGCCGGCCGTTGGCCATGAAAGCCTGGGTATCGACACCAAGCCAGAACCGCGACGCGAACGCCTGATAGTACTTCGCGACCCGTTCCCGTCCGACAACAGGGAACTTCGAAGCCCGAACCTTCCCACCGCCGTCGGAGTAACTGACGACGTCGGCGGCGAACAGCGCCTCCAGCGCGGCCAGGTTGCCGGTTCGCGCAGCAGCCAGGAATGCCTCCAGCAGATTCCGCTGCTCGCTCACGCTTACCTCAGCACGTTTCTCCTCAGCAAGGCGTTTGCGTGCGCGGCTGACCAGCTGGCGGGCATTGCCTTCTGTCTGCTGAATGACCTCGGCGATCTGCTCATATGGGTAGTCGAATGCCTGCCGCAGCACGTAGGCTGCACGTTCGGTTGGCGACAACTTTTCCAGTATCAGCAACACCGCAAACTCGAGCGCTTCACCACGCAAGGCGCCCAGTTCGGGGTCGGCGCTTGTGTCCACCGGCTCGGGCAGCCAGGGACCCACATACGTCTCACGACGGACACGTGCCGACTGCCCGACATTGATGGCGAGACGGGTGGCGGTAGTCGCCAGGAATGCCGGCGCATGCCGAACCAGGCTGCGATCGCATGTCTGCCATCGGACCCACGTCTCCTGGACGATGTCTTCGGCCTCGCTGACACTTCCGAGCATGCGGTAGGCGATCCCGAACAATCGAGGACGGACTTCCGCGAAAATAGTCGATGCCGTTTCCAATTCGGCCGCTGACCCCGTGTCGGCATCCATGCGCCCAATGTTACTGCTCGAAGGATTGGACGCTGGCCGTGGAAGCCTGAGCCTGGGTGACCTACGACGGCGGGCGAATCTGGCCGCGTATTGGTATTCCAATTCTTACCCCCCCACTCACTCGACGAGTTTGTCAGCGGTCATGACCGGTCGACGCATGTGCTTCGCAATCTCGTGCGATACAGGCGCGATGGCTTCGTGCTCGATGCCACGAGCAGGAGACCAGACAAGATTCACCTGCAAGCTTGAATCAAGATCCGGATAGTCGCTGCGGTTATGACAGCCTCGTGTTTCACGGCGTTCACGGGCAGCTTCGAGCGTCGCACGGGCGGCAAGAGCGGCTGCCTTCAAGTCGAAAGCGTGTGCAAGATCCTGATATCCGGCAATGTCGGGATGCACGCCCACGTCGATGATGCGGGCCTCAATGTCGTCGAGCTCGGCCAAGCCCTGCTTAAGACCTTCTTCGTTACGCACAACACCCGCATGCTCGGTCATGGTGTCTCGGATGGCCCGCTGAAGTACGCGGACGTTCTCACGTCTCTTGGCGTTGAGCAGCTTATCTATCTCTTTCCGAGCTTCATCCACCGCTTCCGCTGACCGCACGTGTGCAGTTAGGGAGTCTGAATACTCAGCGGCGGCATTGCCGACGATCCTACCGAAGACCAGTAGCTCGATCAGCGAGTTGCCTCCCAATCGGTTGGCGCCATGCAGGCCGCTTGAGGCCTCCCCGATTGCGTAGAGACCCGCGACATCCGTGCTGTGATCGTCGGGACGGACCCAGACGCCGCCCATGGAGTAATGCGCTGTTGGTGCGATTTCCATTGGCGTCGTCGTGATATCGAGCATCTGCAATTCGAGCATGGTCTGATAAACACGCGGTAGGCGACGCATGATCGTCTCCCGAGGCAGGTGCGAAACGTCCAGCCACACACCACCATTGGGCGTGCCGCGGCCCTCTTGAATCTCCGTATAACAAGCCAAAGCCACCCGATCTCTGGTGGAGAGCTCCATGCGCTCTGGATCGTATTTGGCCATGAATCGTTCACCGAGGGCGTTGGTGAGGATACCGCCTTCGCCGCGCGCGGCTTCCGAGATGAGCGTTCCTGCAGCATTCTCTGGCTCAAGAATGCCTGAAGGGTGGAACTGGACCAGCTCGGGGTCGCGGATGCGGCCGCCTGCGAGCACTGCCAGGCGGAAGGAATCACCAGTGTTCTCGTCCCGCCGGCTGGACGTGCGTCGCCAGATGCGGGTATGCCCTCCGGCAGCGAGCACCACGGCGTCGGCATGGATCCGATAGCGCGTCCCGTCCGAGAGCCGGAAGCCATAGGCGCCGAAGACCCGGCCCTCGGTGACGAGGATGCGCGTGATGTAAACATCGTCCAATATCGGAACGTCGAGCTCGACGGCGCGATTGACAAGCGTGCGCTGAATTTCAAGCCCCGTATAGTCGCCGCTGAAAGCCGTCCGGCGGAACGTATGAGCACCGAAGAAACGCTGGCTGATCCGCCCGTCTTCCTCGCGGGCGAACGGCATGCCGTAACGTTCCAGGTCGCTGATTCCCTGCGCGGCACCTTTGGTGACAATCTCCACGATCTCAGGGTTCGCAAGATCGTAGCTCTCCAGGATTGTGTCGGCGGCGTGCTGCTGCCAACTGTCATCCGCATCCATTGTGCCGAGAGCGGCGTTGATGCCTCCCGCCGCGAGCGAAGTGTGCGCGTCGCTTCTGGGCCTTTTGCCGACAGCGAGCACATCGACACCCAGCTCGGCCAGTTCGATCGCGGCGCGGAGTCCGGCACCTCCCGTGCCAATGACGAGCACCGACGTCGACACGAGCAGTTCCTGAGACTTCATCGCTACATTCCATTCACTCGGGATATCTGAAGTTGAGATTCCTCGAGGAGCGCGCCGGTATGTCATCTTGGATTTCATTGGCGCAACAAGTCCTCCGGTCTCGTCACCAACTAAGACCGGACAGCCCTCAAATTTGTGACAGAAGAAACGACGGCCAAGGCCGCGCGTACCCGCGCGAATGGTATTGGTCGATCAGGGCGGGCACTCCGGAACACCGTATCCCGCAATTGCGCAGCGGCGTCAGCTGTCCTCGGCCCGTGCTGCCCTCTTCAACTCAGCGATCCTCAGCCGTAAGAAGATGATGGCCAAGACCAGGGCGTACACCGCCAGGACGGACACCGCGATCACAAAGACCGCGTAAAGGATCCCGAGGATTCCGAAGGCTGGACTTAAATTCACTACTACCCCCAATAGTTGTTGAGCCCCAATGCTACGCAAGCCACCAGCGATTCCCACGGAGGCTGGAAGGCGTGGGTCCGTTGTCAGCCAAGCTCGGCTCGGCGGTGAGGCTCGGCTCCGTACTCTGACCAACCGCCTGGGTAGAGTCGGCCGCGGCCGAGTCCTGCATACTCCAGGGCGAGAAGGTTGTGGCAGGCCGTGACGCCCGATCCACAGTAAGAGATGACGGCACTCGCGTCTTCAATCCCAACCTTCGCAAACGCTCGTCGGACCTCGGCGATCGGGCGCAGGCGTCCATCAGGGGCCAGGTTTCCACGGCACGGGACGTTCACTGCGCCGGGGATGTGCCCGGCTTGGGGATCGGTGGGCAGCTGGAGGCTTCCGTCGAAGCGGTCGGCATTGCGGGCGTCGACGATCATCCCGGCAACCCCTGCCCTGATGTCCTCAAGCTGGGCGAGATGCGTCTCCGGCCACGGAGACGGCGTGAAGGTCGCGGGCGTCGGCGTCACGGGCTTCATCTCCAGCGGTCCCGTCCACGCGGCAATCCCGCCGTCGAGCAATGCCGCCCGATGCCCGAGCGCACGCAGCATCCACACGAGCCGCGCGGCGATGACTCCTCCGGCGTCGTCATAGGCGACGACGGTCGTGTCGTCACCTATTCCCAAGGAGGACATTCCCTGTGCGAACACCTCATAGTCGGGAAGCGGGTTCAGCCCGTGTGGTCCCGAACTCCCAGACAGCCATGAATCCAGGTCCACAAACACCGCATCCGGAAGGTGCCCGCCGTCGTAGGCTGCACGGCCCGACGCGCCGTCGAGGTACCACCGAACATCAGCGGTAACAACGTTGCTTCGGTGCGCCGTAAGCCAGGCGGCATCAACAAAGGGCAGAAGGTCCTCTTGGGTTATCAGACTGTCATCCATACAGTGCAGGCTAAAGGATGTGTCCATTATTCGAGCAAAAACGTCTCATTATGCGGAACCTTAGCTGAGCGGGTATTCGCGCTGGAGCTTGGCGACTTTGGGGTCGTTCTCGTCCGCTCCGTAGTCGGAGTTTCGCGTAATGTCCTTTCCGTCGGGGAGCTTCATCGCACGGAAGAGCAGCGACAGGATAACGGCAACTATCAGGTTGATCGCGAAGGCCACTACGGCGATGTAGACCTGCACGTTGGTGCCGGGGATGGCGGCGATGGAGCCACCGAAATTGGCCTTTGTCACCGGATTCACCACGTTGTAAGCTGCAACGGTTCCGTAGATGATTCCGGCTACCCAGCCTCCGAAGAGCGCCCAGCGATGGAACCAGCGGGTGTAGAGTCCTGCCACGATCGCCGGGAATGTCTGCAGGATCCAGATACCGCCGAGAAGCTGCATGTTGATTGCGGCAGACTGGTCCATCGCGATGACGAAGATCAGTGCTCCGAACTTCACCACGAGCGACGCGATCTTGGAGACCCTCGCTTCCTGCCGCGGGTCGGCGTCGGGCTTTATCAGGTCGCGGTAGATGTTGCGGGTAAACAAGTTGGCAGCTGCGATCGACATGATGGCTGCTGGAACCAGGGCGCCGATCGCGATGGCGGCCAAGGCGATCCCTGCAAACCATGCGGGGAAGTTGTCCAAGAACAACTGCGGAACCACTAGTTGCGGATTTACGGCACCGTTGAGGTCAACGGGCTTGGTGCCGGCAGCGATGGCTGCGTAGCCCAGGAGGGCAAGGAATCCCAGCATCAGCGAGTACAACGGAAGCACTGCCGCATTCTTGCGGATCGTGTTCCTGCTCTTGGTCGCCAGGACCCCCGTCACCGAGTGCGGGTACATGAACAGCGCCATCGCCGAGCCAAGAGCGAGTGTCCAATACGCCGAGTAGCTGGCAGCGCCTGGGATAAAGATGCCAGCCGGTTTGCCTGTAGCGGGACTAGCGGCGTCGAGTTTCGTCTGGGCGGCGCCAAAGATGTTGTCCCAGCCCCCGAACTTGATCGGCATATAGATCACCGCGACGATGACGGCCAGATAGATCAAAAGATCCTTCACGACGGCGATAAGCGCCGGGGCCCGCAGGCCCGAGGTGTACGTGTAGGCGGCCAGGACCACGAAAGCGATGATCAGCGGCAAGTCTGTCAACAGTGCATTCTCGGCGCTGCCGAGGCCTAGCACCGTGAGCACGGCTTTGATGCCAACCAATTGCAGCGCGATGTACGGCATGGTCGCGACAATGCCGGTAAGTGCCACGGCAACGGTCAGCGCCCTGCTGCCATAGCGCCCGCCAACGAAGTCCGCCGGCGTGACGAACCCGTGCCGGTGCGAGACCGACCACAGCCGGCCCATCAACAGGAATACGATCGGGTAAAGCACGATCGTATATGGCACCGCGAAGAAGCCGCTCACTGCTCCCGTTGCCCACATTGCCGCCGGGACTGCCACGAACGTGTAGGCCGTGTAGAGGTCGCCACCGAGGAGGAACCACGTCACCCACGTTCCAAAACCACGGCCACCCAGCCCCCATTCATCGAGGCTGTGCAAACCGGTCTCTCTGTCCGCACGCCACCGTGCAGCG
This sequence comes from Micrococcaceae bacterium Sec5.1, assembly GCA_039636795.1. Classification (NCBI taxonomy): domain Bacteria; kingdom Bacillati; phylum Actinomycetota; class Actinomycetes; order Micrococcales; family Micrococcaceae; species Micrococcaceae bacterium Sec5.1. The sequence goes on from CP143430.1 coordinate 503,114, forward strand.
AAGAAACCCAAAACCGCCACGAGAATAAAGAGAGCGACAACGATGGCGAGCGCGATACCGTTGACGGGACGATCGCCTGTGGTCTCTACCGGTACGGCGAGCGCGTTCATTGTTCCTGCTCCTCGGCTTGTTCCTGCGAGCGTGTGCCCCGGACGGCTGCGCGGCGGCGGCGGTCCTCCTTGGTAACCAGCCAGTAGGAGACCCCGACCAGGCCCGCGGTGATCGGGACCCAGAGCATTTGGTACCAGTAGAAGAACGGCATACCGGCCAGCCGTGGCTTATCCATTGCGTACGCTGGGACGAACAAGGGAACCAGGACGGAGATAGCTAGCAGGATTCCGGCCACAATATACGGACCGGGCCTTGCTGGCCCGCGAGTCGGCAGATCGGGAGTTGACATCGACGCCTCCTTATAGAGACGGCCCCCGGATCGGGATGGGCTTCCCGGGGTGTGCCGGTGGCCTGATGGGCGCTAAACATACCCATAAACACAGAATAGATTCTGGACTAATTCTTTGATAGATAAGGCTCCTTATTTTCGTCTGTCCACTGCGGAAAAACGCGGCTCCCGGCCGTTGAGTTCAGTCCTTGGGGAGGTGGCGCGGGATTTATTGGTAGTCCAATACGTAGGGGCTGATTCAGTGAAAGGGAAGTTCTGACCCCTGGGGGAAAGACAGCACTCCCTGTGCGGGGGTTATGGTGAACCATTCGTCGCCCTGCTTGGTGGCGAAAATGATGACTCTTTCAGCAGTGTCCAGTGGGTCGCCATCAGGGTAGGACCCTCCTGCCGTGCAGGTCGGGGGTGTAGAGGTGATGCGCACGTTCCCGTGTCCGGGATTCCCTTTGAGTAACTGCTCGACTTCCACAATGTGGGTGGTGGCCTCCTGACCATAAATTGTGGTCCCTCCTGCCCGTCTTACAGACTTTCCGATGAGCACCAGGCCGGCTTTGTCGTATTGGTCCTGAGGGGTCGCAAACCTGACCCAGTCCACGCACGCAAAGGGTCCACCACTTGGAACGGGGCTACTGGTAGAACCAGGGATTGAGCCAGTGGCCTTCGTCGTGGGCTCAGTAGTTACCGGATCGCCCGCCAACTTGTTGCCGCACGATGTCAGCAGCATGGTGAGAAATAGGGGCAGGATCAGGCATCGCCATAACCGAACGGGTTTCATTGTGCTCCCTCAAAGGTGGATGCTGACCGAGCGACTAATCGGTTCATCCGGGCGGGCCGCTTCGCGTTGGGTAGGAGGGTATTCCTCCGCCGGAGCCGGAGGCCATGAAGACGCCGATTTGGGTTTCTCCATCGCTTTGGAAGACGGGGATCTCGCGCGGAGGGCGAGCGGTGTTGAAGTTCTTGATGGCGTCTTCAGGACTGCTCGGCATGGGACCGTCGTATAGGTCGCTGGCGTAGGCATAACCGGATTGCCCGTTGGTGGCCATCACAGCGATCAAGTCGGGGCTTCCGTTCTCCTGGCTTTCGACGCCGTAGGTTTCGCCCTTCGCATTGATGCCCAGCGGTGTTCGTTCCTGCTTCACATACTCGGCGGTGAGCTGCCAGCGGGCCTCGGGGTCGGCCTTGATCGTGATGCTGTCCTGGCCGGGAGTGAGTGCAATGGTGTAGCCGCTCCAGCCCACCCGGTCGCTTGCGGCATCCACATCTGAGCAGCTGCTCGAGGCACCGTCGGGAAACTCAAACCGGCCAGGGGTCAGGCACCTAAGTTCGATTTGAATCCCCGTGGTTCCCTCGGGCGGAGTGCCCAGCTCAACGGTTGCTGTGCCGGCGTAGGTTGTGGTCACAGGTGAAGCCAAGGGGGTCACTTTCTCGCTTCCAGGGATGAAGAAGAGTCCTGCTGCCGCCGCTCCAATGCCAAGCAGTCCCGCACCGGCCAGAGCGCCGGTACCAAGCCACACCCTGGTGCGCCTCCGCTTCGCAGACAGCGTTTCCTTCTTGACCTGGGAGACGAGTTCCGCCCGCAGGGCGTCACTGAAGTGATCGTCGACGTGGAGCTGCTTCATGGCCGTTCTCCTTCCAAGACCGGGGTTGGAGCCGTGGGCGTGTTTGTTGATGCATCACCGTTGAGGGCTGCTCTGAGCCGCTGGCGGGCTCGGTGCATCCTTGATTTCGCTGCAGCAGGGGTCAGATGCAGGACAGTGGCGGCGGCAACGATGGTGTGCTCCTCGAAAACGACCAGCGTGACCAGGTGCAGATCCTCAGGCGTCAGTGTCGCAAGAGCCTGGGCAAGGTCATGGTCAAGGTTGTCCTGGTAAGAGCGGTAAGAATCTGCCGTTGGGTCCGTCAGGTCGCCGCTGCGGGGAAGGGCTTTCAGGAGGCGTTGGTAGCGCAACGCCGTCCGGGCGCTGTTACGTGACATGTTCGTCGTCGTGACCAGCAACCACGGAAGGACCGATCCTTCCACGACCCGGACCTGCTTTCGCCGCCGCCAGAGCTCCAGAAAGGAGGCAGCCATGATGTCTTCAGCCTCGTGGTGATTCCCGCAGAGCCGGTACGCATGGCGGAAGACCCGGTCCCGATGCAGGTCATACAAGGCGCCAAAGGCATCGCCATGGCCCAGAAGACTCTGGTGCCACAACCCCTCTTCGCTGTCTGTGTTGTTCCCCATGCCCTTTAGTGTCCGGCAATGCCCAAAAGGTTTCACCGAATCAGAAAAAGTTAAAGAAGACCGGCACACGGTGCCGGTCTTCTTCTCTTGTTACTCTCGTCTCGCTGCCATCATCCATGAGGGAACAGGCGGAGCGTTACGGTGCGGTCTCCGAAATGGTCGTTTCGATCGCGGTCCAAGTCGTAGCTGTTCCCGCAGGGATAGATCCCCGGGGTTCGGTCAGCACTTCACGTTCGCCGATCAACAGACCTGTCTTGGGGTCGATGATGATGTCTTGACGGCGGTTGGAAGCTGTCTCCACTCGCCCGATGGCGATGCCTTTTCTTCCATCGAGCGTGGCCTGCTCGTCGGTGACGGTCACCCCTGGGATGAGCGCTGCAGACTTGTACAGTGCAGCGCGGAGATCGGCAGGGACTATGCCCGTCCTGAGCAGGTCGGCGATGAACACCAGCGCCTCGCCATCCTTGGACTGGCCCTTGCGGTTTGTTTGCCGCTGGATTTCAGCCAGGAGGGCGTTTGGATCGCGTGGGAAGGTGGCCAGGGCATCCTGCGAGGGAAAGCTGGACTGCTCAGATGGGGTGCCGTAGAAGCCTCCGTTATTGCCCCGGAGCACGTACGCTTCGGCAGGTTCCATACTGGAGGCGTATTCTTTCGATTTCTCATCAAAATACGTTGTGGGGATTCTTCCTGATCTTTCCCAGACCCACTCCTCCTCGCGGTTGGCTGGGATGTACATGGCGCTCTTTTCAGTGTCCAGCCACTCATACTCGCTGCCATCCGCCGTAACCGCGGCACTACCCCACATATTGGTGCTTTGGATCTTCAAGTACTGTCCAGGGCCCGGTACAAGGTCTGCTGTCTGGATGGTTGTCTCGGCAGCGGCGTTGAGCACCTCCGCGGCCTGCGCGGTGGCTGCTCCCCGCAGTGGGCCGGGCCCAAAGACGTCGCCACCGACCAGGAGGCCAGCGACTAAAGCCGTTGCCGCTGAAACAAGCCCCCACCTCATTGCCATGCGGCGACGCGGGTTCTTCTGAAGCTTTACCGCGTGGGGATCAATACCTTGCAGTAACTTGGTCCGACCCCTGTCGATAGCCGCATCGGTGGCAATGGGAGTCCTGTCACGCATTTCGCGCAGGAGTGATAGCTCGTCCATGCTCAATCTCCTCTTCATCCATGTTCAGCAGGCCGGCGGCACCTCGAATGATGCGCCGCGCCCTGTTAAGCCGTGACCGGACAGTGCCAACGGGAACGCCGGTTGCCAGTGCCATGCCCTCGTAAGTCAGGTCAGCCCACGCATAGAGCAGCAAGCATTCCCGATCTGCTGTCGAAAGCGTCCTGATCGCTGCGGCCAGATTGGAAGACTTCACGGCTGCGTCCAGCCGCTCAGCCACACGATCGGCACCGTCCTCGTAGCTGTCTCTGCCTGCAGCTTTCGCGAAGGCTCTTAGCCGCCTTGCTTCAGTACGGTGATGCCGGCGGAGAAGATTGGTCGCGATGCCGAATAGCCATGGCCTGGCATCATCCCACTCGTCATCAAAAGCCTCCCGGCTTTCATAGGCGACCAAGAACGTTTGCGACATGACGTCTTCAGCTACTGAGTCACCTGCCCGGGTAGCCGCGTAGCGGTACACCGCCCGCGAATACTTGTCATAAAGCGCAGCGAAGGCCTGCGGGTCCTTGCTGGATCGGCGAATCAAGTCGCTATCGGTAGTCACAAACTGTATTGCCCCTTGGCAGGAAAAGAGTTCACGGCAGTCTAGGTCGAAACCGCACCATCGCCGGACGACTCGATAAGTGGCACGGCAAAAACCCGATAAGTGGCAAGGAAAAATGACCGTTTCTTGATTAGTTCTCGGCACGTCCCCCAACAACGGCTCCAGCAGCCCTTCTTGTTGTGACTTTCGGCATTAAATGACTCTTTTTCAACGCGTGCTTGCCCCCATCCCGCCACCCTAGCCACTTTGAGTGCGTCCGTTGCCGGCAACTGACAGTTCCCAACACCAGCCATTGACTGACACACTCAATGAATGCTCACTCAGGACGAGGTGCTCAAAGCTGCTGTAGAAAGGGCCGACGCCCTTGCGCGACGTGACGGAGAATCTTTGATTCGTCTGCTGCACCCCAAGTTTTGCTGGATCTCGCATCAAGGCGAGCGATTCGACCGCGATACCTACGTTCGATCAAACATCGGCGGTCAGAACAATTGGCACTCGCAAACCCTCGAACAGCCCACGATCACGATCTTCTGTACAACAGCTGTCTTGACCTGCATCGCTTCTGACGATGTATCCACAGCCGCCGGCCGGAGGCAATATCGCATGCCCATGACCCAAGTCTGGATCCGGGAAGAGGGCAGTACGCTACTGGTCGCCGGACATGCAGGTCCGCTTCTCTAGCCACGCCCAGGGTTAACTATGTTCCGGGTGTAAACGGCATCTTCATCGAGCTCCGGATATGCGCCAAAAAAGGACGGTGCTGGGACGAACATCTGTTGAAGGTTCCTGTTCCACTCGATAACCCAGTGTGGTACGAATGAGACGAGGGCAAGCAACCCCCTTGCAACTTAGGGTTTGTCAGAATATTTGGAAAGGTAAGGACTGAAATGCTCATACTCGGAGTTGTTCTACTAATCCTTGGTTATATCTTCAACATTGGAATCCTGATAACTATTGGGTGGATTGTGGCTGTTATCGGCCTCATCCTCTTGGTGCTCGGTGCAATCGGACGCCCTCTTGCCGGAAGACGGTACTGGTACTAATCGCGGCCCGAGGCGCTACAGGGCATCCAGCCCCGTTCCCACTACTCGACGACGGACATGGGTAAGCCGCCCCCATGTACCGACGGCGTGATGCTGTCGAGCTGCCAGCCATCCGCGGATGCCCGGAACATCGCCGTCTGCGGCAGCGAGTAGCCTGACGGGACGTTGCTTGGCCCATTCGCTGTCGAGGCCTGGTGTTGCTCTGTGAATTCCTTGAAATGGACGCTCGCTTCCGAGCCGGCCACTTCGATTGACTCCACCGTGATCGTCGTCGAAAAGTCCGTGTACCAGAAACCCATCGACTTGAAGCCGGCCTTTGACCTCGCCACCACCGGAAGGTCCCTCGCGCGCTTCGCCCGGTAGGCCGCCGTCGACTGCGCGTCGCTGAGATGCGGCTCCGGGGGAACGTCCAGGGCAGTGCCGTTGCGGTCCTCAACGGCAGTCTGGATGATGGCCGAAAGCTCAGAGGACGACGGGCTGGGCACAGCTGCTGCGGGAGACCCGACCGTGCGCGGCCCGGCAACAGGCTGGCATCCGGAAAGGGCAAACCCAAGCAGCACCGCGGTAGCCGCCAACGAGCGTCGATAAGTCATCGTGGTCCCCTTGCCGGATGTCCTCACAGCCTGCCCGGAAGGCCCCAGCCAGTCAACTAGAGCCGGATGGCGGGCGTTAGAAGGTCCAGACGGCGTTGGCCGGCTTTCAATCAATGCCGGTCGGCGTGACGCGAAGGAGCGAAAGCGATCTGCTCCGTGCGGGCAATGCCTCGCTCGATGGCAGCCTTGTCTATACCCAGGAGCGTGGTGAGCCACATGCCGTTTTGCACGACGACGATGTCTGCTGCGCGCTCCTTACTCTCATCGGCGGAAAGCTCGGGTTTGGCATTCCCTATGAGTGTGGCTAGCCCGTCCAGATACCGGTCGAACGCCGCAGCGTTGATCCGTGCGAAGTCCTCATGCGCCTGGGCGAGAGCCCACAGGTGGAGGCGGAGGGACAGGTACGGCGTGGTCAGGAGATCGGGGTCCGCAACGCGCCGAAGTGACTCCCGAAGCTGCTCCTCAGGGGTTGAGGCCGGCTCCGGCTCCACAAGCATGAGGTCGTGCTCTTCAATCCGGTGAAGTACCGCACGGATCAAGCTCGACTTGTCTTCGTAGTAGTAGTTCACGAGCCCCAAGGCGACGCCGGCTTCACGCGCCACGGCCCGCATATTGATGCCCGAAATGCCGTGGCGGGACAGCAGTTCCAGGGCCGCTTCGAGAATGCGAGTCTGCCGGTCAACCTGTTCGCTGGACTTTACGGTGCTAGTACCCATTCGGCCAGACTATTGCCAAACCCCGGTCAACGCATCCCGGCTGCCTACAGGTTCTCCTCCGCGTAAACCCGCAGGGCATCCCGAACGAACGTGGCTCCTGACTCCCCGCCATAGTTCGCGGCAAATCGGGGGTCCGCAACGTACATCTCGCCGAGGCCTGTGACATAACCCTTCACGTCTCCGCCAGGTGCCGCCGTCGGGGTTCCAGGGATTCCGCGGAGCCATTCGACGTGGCGCCTTGCCAGTTCCTGTGCTTCAGCGCTGTCGGGTGCAATTCCGGACGTGGCGGCGGAGATCCAGTCGCTCCCGAGTTTGCGGGAGCGTTCCTTCCATTGCTGTTTTTCTTCGGCGCTCATACCGCGCCACCAAGCGTCACTTGTGGCGTAAGCGTCCTTGCCCCAGCGCTCCTCTACCTCGTCCTTGTACTGCGTGTGGTCGAAGCCATCAAACATGTCCTGTGCCATGTACTTTCCATCCCCTTTCAATGTGTCAATTGTTTGCCGGACCGACGCGATTTGCCGCGCCAGTCGGTCCTGCTCTTGCCCAAGCCATTCCAAGTGGCCGCTCAACGCCTTGACGGTATCGGTCTCCCGGGCAAGCACGTCGGCAATTGCAGGCAAACCCAGTCCAAGCTCCCTGAGCAGGAGGATCCGCTGGAGCTGCACCAAGGCCGGACCGTCGTAATAGCGGTAGCCGTTATGACCGGTCCGGCTTGGCTTGAGCAGCCCAATGTCGTCGTAGTGACGCAGCGTGCGGCTGGTGGTCCCTGCCATCTTGGCGATTTCCTGGATCGACCAGTCCATGAGTCCTCCGTCCTGGCCCTCTCGTTCCTGGCTTGTCCTTTGACAGTAATGGTTGACGTTACGTCAAGGTCAAGGGGGTGGATTGGAGGAATCAGTCGGCCAGGATCAGGTACAGCGCACGGCGGGTTTCATCGAGTTTCTCGATTGCTGCCCGGCGTTGTTCGTCGGTTGCCGCGGCGCGGAACTGGTGGACAACGCCCATGAGCTTCCCGATGCTCTGGTGGAACTCCTGCATGTTTCCGTCGGCCTCGGTGTTCCAGGCATTGGCGAGCTCTTCCTCATGCTCGGCAACGTAGGCGCGGCCGTCGTCCGTCAACGTGAATTCTGTCCGACGTCCCTCGCCCACGGCTGTGATGAGCTCTTCATCAACCAGCTGCTGCAACGTGGGGTAGACAGATCCGGGGCTGGGCCGCCATGTTCCGGACGTCTTTTCCGCAATCGTTCTGATCAGCCCATAGCCGTTGGATGGCGACTCGGCCAGCAAGGAAAGGATGGCTGCCCTGACGTCGCCGCGGTTTGCCCGGCGCCCGCCACCGGGACCGAAGCCCCTGGGCCCGAAGCCGCCCGGGCCAAAGCCGCCGGGCCCGAAACCAGTCCCGAAACCGCCGGGTCCAAAGCCGGGTCCGCCGTGTCCGTGGGGACCGCGGCGCCCCTTGCCCCGATTGAAGCGGCCTCTTCCCTGGCTGTGTTCGGGAACGCCGGAGCCATGCTCCGGGAAGGTGTTGTCGTGTTCGTGGATGCCCTTCATGACAGCATCGCCCTTTCGGTTTAAGTGTTCGCCGAAGGAGTATCGGCGATAGTTAACGATATATCGGTAACTATCGCGACGTCAAGAGGCTTAAACGCGAAAGCTGCCCCCGCCCAAAGAGGGCAGGGGCAGCCGGAGAGATGCTACGAGAGAGGAGTGACGTAAGCGCCCGAGATGCCGCCATCCACCAGGAATGTGGAGGCCGTGATGAAGGAAGCGTCATCGCTGGCAAGGAACGCGACGGCTGCAGCCAGCTCTTCCGGTTCCGCGAAGCGGCCCAGAGGAACATGCACCAAGCGGCGTGCTGCCTTCTCAGGATCCTTCGCGAAGAGTTCCTTCAGCAGGGGAGTGTTCACCGGTCCCGGGCAGAGGGCGTTGATGCGGATGCCCTGCCGCGCAAACTCGACGCCGAGTTCCCGGCTCATGGACAGGACGCCGCCCTTCGAGGCGCTGTAGGAAATCTGGGATGTTGCGGCTCCCATGACAGCCACGAACGACGCCGTGTTGATGATGGACCCCTTGCCCTGCTCCTGCATGTAAGGAATGGCGTACTTGCAGCAGTAGTAAACGGACGTCAGGTTCACTTCCTGCACCCGGCGCCAGGCGTCGATTCCGGTATCCAGGATCGAAGCGTCGTCGGCAGGAGAAATGCCCGCGTTGTTGAAGGCGATGTCAACGCTGCCGTACGTCTCCTTGGTCTGGGCGTAGAGGTTGCGGACTTCTTCTTCACTGGTCACGTCCACCTTGACGAACAGGCCGCCTACTTCGCTGGCGGCGGCAATCCCGGAGGTAGGTTCGATGTCGGCGATCACGACATTGGCGCCTTCGGCTGCCATTCGGCGTGCTGTGGCCAGACCGATCCCACTGGCACCGCCGGTGATGACTGCGCTGCGGCCGGCGAGACGGTTGGAAACTACTGCTTGCATTGGTGCTCTCCTTTGAAAAAGTGGAAAAGATCAGGCGGACTGAGTGGAAATGAAGACGTTCTTGACTTCGCTGAAGGCGTCAAGGGCGTCCGGGCCGAGCTCACGGCCGAGGCCGGACTGCTTGAAGCCGCCAAACGGGGTGGAGTACCGGACGGACGAATGGGAGTTCACGGAGAGGTTGCCCGATTCGACTCCCCGGGCAACGCGGAGTGCCCGGTCCACTTTGGACGTCCAGATGGAGCCGGACAAGCCGTACTCGGTGTTGTTGGCGATGCGTATAGCGTCTGCTTCGTCGTCGAATGGCACCACGGCAACGACCGGACCGAAGATTTCGTCGGTGAAGGACGGCGCCTTCAGATCCGGTGTGAGCACTGTGGGTGGGAACCAGAAGCCCGGTCCTTCCGGCGCCTTCCCCTGGAAGGCGACCGGGGCGCCGTCGGGCACGAAAGCGGAAACCGTGTCCAGCTGCTGGGCTGAAATCAGCGGACCCATGGTGGTAGCCGGATCTGCGGGGTTTCCGACACGCATGCCGAGGACCTCTGGTTCCAACAGTTCCAGGAAGCGTTCGTAGACGCTGCGCTGCACGAGGATCCTGGAGCGTGCGCAGCAGTCCTGCCCGGCGTTGTCGAAAGCACCGCCGGGGGCGGCGGCCGCAGCCATCTCAAGATCGGCGTCGTCGAAAATGATGTTGGCGCTCTTGCCTCCCAGTTCCAGCGTCACGCGTTTCACCTGGTCAGCGCAGCCTGCCATGATCTGCTTGCCAACGCCGGTTGAGCCGGTGAAGACCACCTTCCTGACCGCCGGATGCGTGACGAACCGCTGGCCCACCACGGAACCCTTGCCCGGAATCACTTGGAAGACGCCCTCAGGAAGGCCCGCTTCCAGAGCCAATTCACCAAGGCGGATCGCGGTCAGCGGTGTCACCTCCGCCGGTTTGAGCACCACGGTATTGCCGGCGGCCAGTGCGGGGGCGAATCCCCATCCTGCAATGGGCATCGGGAAGTTCCAGGGAACAATGATGCCAACAACGCCCAGCGGCTCGTGGAAGGTCATGTTGACGCCGCCTGCCACGGGAATTTGGCGGCCGAAATGACGTTCCGGGGCGGCGGAGTAATAATTGAGGACGTCGCGGACGTTGCCCGCTTCCCATCGGGCGTTTCCAATGGTGTGGCCCGCGTTGCGCACCTCGAGTTGCGCGAGGTTCTCCAGATCATTGTCGACGGCGGCAGCGAACCGTCGCAGCAGCAACGCCCGGTCCGCGGGGGCAACGGCCCGCCACGTTTCGTAGGCAGCGGCTGCCTGGGCAATGGCGGCGTCTGTTTCGGCCACGCCAGCGAGCGGAACGGTCTGGATGACCTCCTCGGTGGCCGGATTGATCACATCAAACACTGTTGCTGTCATGCGGGGGACATCGCTTTCATGGTTGCGGTCTGGACTGAGCGGTAGCCGGCGGCAGCCTCCACAAAGCCGCGGAACAGCCGGAGATCATGGGGGTTGTGTTCCGGATGGAACTGGACGCCAAGAACCCAGCCGCCCTCCGTGGTTTCAATGGCCTGCACCAGGCCATCGCCGGAGCGGGCTGTCACGCGCAGGGTTTCAGGCACGTCGTCCATGGCCTGGTGGTGGTAGCACGGCGAAGTGGCGGAATCACCCAGGAGGTGGTGGATGAGGCTGCCCGGCGTGGTGTCGAATGCCGCCTCACCATAGACCCCAGGTGCTGGCTGACTGTTGCTGCCGGGAAGGACGTCCGGGATGTGCTGGATCAGCGTCCCGCCCAAAACCACATTGAGGAGCTGCGCCCCCCGGCAGATCGCGAACAGCGGAAGCCCGCGTTCAAGCGCGGCGCGGATGAGCGCTGAGTCATGCTTGTCCCGCAGTGGTTGGGGCTTGGTGGTGGGATGCGGTGCCTGACCGTACAGGGAAGGATCGACGTCGGGACCTCCCACCACGATCAAGCCATCCACCAGGTCCAGCACGGATTCGTCGGTGCCCAGCGGAGGCAGCAGGATAGGTGTTGCTCCGGCTGCGACCACCGCCTCCACGTACGATCCGGGGAGAATCGCCGCCGTCGTATTCCACACTCCCCAGGAGGCGTCCTGAAGGTAACTGGTGAGCGCGATTCTGGGCTTGTACGGTTGCCCGTAGGATTTAGAGACGTTCGAAGCCACGGACCCGCTCCCAATCTGTGATGGCACTGTCGTAGGCGGTGAGCTCCACGTTGGCGGCGTGGACGTAGTGGTCCACTACGTCGTCGCCGAAAGCCTTGCGCGCAATACTGCTCTCGGCCAGGAGGTCCCGCGCGTCCCGCAAGGTTGTGGGCAGCCGTTCCGCGTCGGACTCGTAGGCATTGCCCTTGGTGATTGCCGGCAACTGGAGATCGTTCTCGATGCCATGGATGACAGCGGCGATCATTGCAGCCACGGCCAGGTAGGGGTTCACGTCGCCGCCGCCCACACGGTTCTCAGTGCGGAGGCCGCGGCCGTGGCCCACCACGCGGAGTGCGCAGCTGCGGTTGTCCAAACCCCAGGCGATCGCTGTTGGCGCGAAGCTGCCCTCCACGAAGCGTTTGTAGGAATTGATGTTGGGTGCCAGGAAATAGGCGAGTTCGCGCAGCGCCGCGAGTTGACCGGCCACGAACCGTTCCATCAGGGGGCTGAAGCCGTGTTCGCCGTCGCCCGCCAGCACGGGGTTCCCGTCCAGGTCGGTGAGGCTGAAGTGGATGTGGCAGGAGTTGCCTTCACGTTCGTTGAACTTGGACATGAACGTGATACTCTTGCCGTGCTGGTCCGCGATTTCCTTGGCGCCGTTCTTGTAGAACGTGTGCTTATCGCAGGCGGCGAGGGCTTCATCGAAGCGGAACGTGATTTCCTGCTGGCCGAGGTTGCACTCGCCCTTGGACGACTCGACCACCAGGCCTGCGGCTTCCATGTTGTTGCGGATGGAGCGGATCACTGGTTCCAAACGGGCCGTGGCAAGGAGCGAGTAGTCCACGTTGTACTGCGTCGACGGCGCGAGGCCCGTGTAGTTCTTCTGCCAGGCCTGGTTGTAGGAGTCATCGAACATCAGGAACTCCAGCTCGGTCCCTGCGTGGGCACGGTAGCCCAGCTTTTCGAGCCGCTCGATCTGGGCTTTCAGGATCTGCCGCGGTGATGCGGCTACCGGCGTCCTGTCCGTCCAGAGGACATCGCACTGCACAATGGCTGTGCCTTCGAGCCAAGGGACTCTCCGTAGGGTTGAAATGTCCGGCATCATTACCATGTCGCCGTACCCGGTCTCCCAGGACGACATCGCGTAACCGTCCACGGTTTGCATTTCGACATCCACGGCCAGCAGGTAGTTACAGCCCTCTGCGCCGTGGTCCAGAACGTCTTCGAGGAAGGAGCGTGCACCACAACGCTTACCCTGGAGGCGACCCAGTGCATCGGTGATGGCGACAATGACGGTATCAATTTCGCCGCTAGCTACGGATTCGCGCAGTTCGTCGACGGTGAGCTGCCGGTTCCGGCTGGACTCTTGGATGTGGGAATTCATGATGTCTCCGCAGTGTAGTTGTGGATGTCAGGTTCTGCTGGCTGTTATTTCAGCTCGGCCTCGGCCATGGCGAGTTGGGCGAACTCTTCTTCGGGTGCGCCCGCCACGATCCGGTGCCGGCTGTAGAGCCAGTAGTAAAGGAGGGCAGCGGCAAAAATCGCTGCCGTAATGGAAGCGGCAAAGACGTCGACGACGAACGTCGCCACGACTGCCACCGCGGACAGGACCAAGGCAATCGACGTCGTGACGATCCCGCCCGGCGTCCTGTAGCCGCGTTCCAGGTTGGGTTCCTTCTTGCGAAGGACGATGTGCGAGAGGTTCAGCAGGACGTAGGAAACTGTGGCGCCGAAGACTGCGATGTTGATGAGCAAAGCACCATCCTGCGTTAGGGCAGCCAGTAGGAAGCCGATGGTTCCCGGGACGATCAATGCCCAGTACGGGGTGCGCCGGGCGCCGGTCAGTGACAGCCAACGGGGCAGGTATCCCGCCCGGGACAGGGCAAACAGCTGCCGTGAGTAGGCGTAAATGATGGAGAAGAAGCTGGCTACCAGTCCGGCCAGGCCGGCGTAATTGATGAAGTCGGCCAGGAAAGTGTTGCCACCGTAGGCAATGCGTAGTGCCTCAGGGAGCGGGTTGTCGGATCCGCTCATGGCTTGCGAGCCGGCTGCCCCCGGGACCAGGACCAGCATGAGGGCGCCAAAGATGACCAGGATGATGACGGCCACAATGATTCCCCGGGGCATGTCCCGCTTGGGGTTGGACGTTTCCTCGGCCGCGAGGGGGACGCCCTCCACTGCCAGGAAGAACCAGATCCCGTAGACGAGCGCCGCCAGGATGCCGCCGATACCCATGGGCAGGAAGGCGCTGGAGCCGGCGGAACCATCGGGAACAATATCGAACAAGCGGGCGGAATCGAACTTGGGAAGCAGGCCGACGACGGCGGCGGCCAGGGCGATGGTTGCCACCGCGGTGATGGCGAACATGATCTTCAGGGCTTCGCCGACTCCGCGGATGTGGATGCCGATGAAGATGACGTACGTGACCAGGTAGACCGGCCACGAGTTGGTGAGGCCAAAGAGGCCAAGCGCTTCAACATAGCCGCCGATGAACGTGGCAATAGCTGCCGGGGCCACCGCGTATTCGATGAGGACCGCCATACCTGTCGCGAATCCACCGAGGGGTCCCAGAGCCCGGCGGGCGAACGCATAGCCAGCCCCCGCCGTCGGGAGCGTTGATGAGAGTTCAGCGAGCCCGAAAACCATGCAGGTGTACATAATGGCCATGAGCAGGAAGGCGATCAGCAGGCCGCCCCAACCTCCTTGGGCCAGGCCCAGGTTCCAGCCCGCGAAATCGCCGGAGATCACATAGGCCACCCCGAGCCCTGCGAGGAGAACCCATCCGGCGGCACCCCGTTTGAGGCGCCGGTGCTGCAAATACTCATCCTCGCCGCCGGGCGGCTGGTGCACTGTTTCCATGCGTGTTCCTATCGTCTGAGGAATGCTTCTGGGAAGAGTCGAGCGGGGGATCCTTCAGATCCTAAAGGACTGTTTTCAGTCCAAAGTGTGCTTCAAAGTCTGGATCGTGATTCGCCACGAGTCAAGACTTTTCTGAAAAACCTGATGACTTGGATCACAATTGAGGGCGTGTCCAATGGTTTTTTTGATGACCTTTACTGGTTGGCGTGGGTAGCATGGAGGCAGCAGCGCCCTGTGAACGGCCTCACTGATCGGTGAATGACCTCACTGATGGGCGCAGCCCGCATTCCGTGGAAGGAGATGCCGTGCCGGACTCACCGTTTGGCCCGTCGTTCTCGATGCTGCGCCCAGTCAGGGGCGGCAACGCGTTCGAAGAGACCATCGAACACATCCTGCAGACCATCAAGCTGGGGATCTTCGCTCCCGCCGAAAAACTGCCGCCTGAACGCGAACTGGCCGAACAATTAGGTGTCAGCCGCGCCACGCTTCGGGATGCGTTGGGGGAGTTGCAGAGCGCCGGCTATTTGGAAGTCCAGCGCGGCCGGTACGGCGGTACGTATGTCTCCACAACGGCAGTCCAGCGCCAGCCGGACCAAGGGCCGCTCGACCCCGCCGAGGTGGAGGACGTCCTGCTCTTCAGGTCCATCATCGAGCCTGCCGCTGCTTCTTTGGCCGCCAAAGCGGACCTATCCGCGGCTGCCCGGAGGCACCTGCAGGTTTGCCTCTCCGAAGTGAGCGCTTCCCCCGCCGTGGGCTACCGACCCCGCGATGCCCGGTTCCATATCGCCGTCGCCGAATTGTCCGGCTCCGCAAGCTTGGTGGGCGCCGTGGCCGAAACACGATCCAGGCTCAACGAACTCCTGGACCGGATCCCCTTGCTCAGCACCAACCTCGAGCACGCCAACGAACAACACGCCGAGATCGCCGAGGCTATCCTGCGCGGCGATGCCCCCGCCGCCGAACGGGCCACCATCGAACACCTGGAGGGAACGGCTTCACTGCTGCGCGGCTTCCTCGCCTGACGTTCTCTCACGTCCTGCTGCTTTTTGGCGATCGTTCTCTCACGTCCTGCTGCTTTTTGAGCATTGTTCTCTCACGTCCTGCTGCTTTTTGAGCATTGTTCTCTCGGGTCCTGCGGGTTCTTGGGGATTGTTCCTTCAGGTCCATGCCGCCGCGGCCGAATCACAGCGAGGCCGAATCACGGCGCAATATGGTTGAGCCTTTGTCATGGGGCTGACTAGTGTTGGACACATGCGCGAACTCCAGGCCAAGATCATCGAGGAAATGGGCGTCCAGCCCCGGATCAATCCCCAAGAGGAGGTCCGCAAACGGGTCACGTTCCTGAAAGAATATGTAAAAGCCACGGGCACGAACGGTTTTGTGCTCGGCATCTCCGGTGGGCTTGATTCCACTCTTGCCGGCCGGTTGGCGCAGCTGGCAGTCGAGGAACTGGAAGCTGAAGGCGTTAACGCGAACTTCGTCGCGATGCGTCTCCCCTACGGCATCCAGCACGACGAAGACGACGCCCAAGCCGCCTTGGACTTCATCAAGGCCAAAAACGAGCGGACCTTCAACATCTCCCGCGCAGTGGACGGATTCGAGGAAGAGTTCGAGAAAGCCACCGGCGCTGAAATCTCCGACTTCCACAAGGGCAACACCAAGGCCCGCGCACGCATGGTTGCCCAGTATGCACTGGCCGGCGAACACAATTACTTGGTCATCGGCACAGACCACGGCGCCGAGTCCGTCACAGGTTTCTTCACCAAATATGGCGACGGCGGTGCGGACATCCTGCCGCTGTTCGGCCTGAACAAGCGCCAGAACCGCGAACTTTTGGCCGAACTTGGCGCTTCCGCACGGCTTTGGCAGAAGGTGCCCACGGCTGACCTCCTGGACGACAAGCCGGGCCGCACCGACGAAGACGAGCTCGGAGTCACGTACGACCAAATCGACGACTACCTTGAAGGCCGCGAAGTTCCCGAGGGCGTCGCGGAAATCATCGAGCAGAAGTACCTCCGTACGCGCCACAAGCGCACGGTGCCGGTCACCCTCTTCGATACCTGGTGGAAATAACTCCCGGATCCTCTCGCGCATCCAAGGGTTTTTTGGCGATCGTTCTCTCACGTCCAACGGGATTTTGGCGATCGTTCTCTCATGTCCAAACGGCTTTTGGCCATCGGTCTCTCACCTCCCACAGGCTTCGACGCCCATCGCGGTGACCCTGGCCTACTCCGCTTAGTACTCGAAGAAGTCCTCTACTTTTGTTTGGTGGCAAGAAGACGTTGGCTTCACCCAGGAACTCGACCTCAACCTTCACCGCTCGTTTTCGGCCAGGGCCTTCTCATCCCAGGCCTACTACTCGCAGTGAGTGCCGACGTCGGACTTTACCGACGGCGGCCATCCCGCCGTCGAGCAGGACGTAACGAGCAACCGCCCGAAACGGGCAGGGCGTGAGAGAGCAACCGCCCGAAACGGGCAGGACGTGAGAGAGCAACCGCCCGAAACGGGCAGGACGTGAGAGAGCAACCGCCCGAAACGGGCAGGACGTGAGAGAGCAACCGCCCGAAACGGGCAGGACGTGAGAGCGCAACCGCCCGAAACCGGCAGGACGTGAGAGAGCAACCGCTGGGCAGGACCTAGGCCGAGACCGGACCCGTGGAGCCGCGGACCGTGAGGTGGGTGGGCATGACTGAGCGGCTGCGGTTACCGCCCCCCGCCAACGGGTTCAGCTGGGCCAGCAGCATGGACACGGACACGCGGCCTGCTTGCTCAATGGGTGAGCTCATGGTGGTGAGCGGGGGATTGCAGAAATCAGCCCCGAAGATATCGTCACAGCCCACTATGCTCATATCTTCGGGCACGCGCAGGCCGCGCTCGCGAAGCCGCTGCAGCATGCCGATCGCTATGAGGTCGTTGAACACAATGCAGGCAGTCACTCCACTGTGGACTGCCGCATCGGCAGCTGCGGCGCCAGATTGCGTCTTCGGCGCAAAAGGGCCGAGGCTGCGAACGTCCACCCCACGGTCCCCGGCGGCTTCGGACAATGCCACCCAGCGTCGGGCGCTCGATTGCGAGACTGCAGGTCCGGCTACGTAGGCCACGGATGTGTGCCCCAGCGAAATAAGGTGATCCAACGCCTGCGGCATGGCCGATGGAGTATCGATGATGACTGCAGGAACGCCGCCGACGTCCCGGTTCACCGTGACCATGGGCATCTTGGCGGCGGCAGCGGCGAGTGACTCGTCATTCAAGCGGGAGGCTGCAACGATCACGCCGTCAGCACTCTTGCGCAGCTGCTCGAGGGTGCTGGCCTCCACTTCGTCGGATTCCTCGGTGTCCACCAGTAACTGTGTGTACCCGGCAGCCTTGAGTTGCAACTGCGTGCCGCGAATGAGATCGAAGTAGAACGGGTTGGTGATATCCGGCACCAGCACGCCCACTGCTCCGGTCCGGCCTGAGCTCAGCGCCTTTGCCTGGGAGTTTGGCGTGTAGTTAAGTTCGACGGCGGCAGCTTGGATCCGCTGCCGGGTGCGGATATTGACGCGGTCCGGATTCGTGAGTGCCCGGGAGACAGTGGACGCCGCGACTCCGCAGAGGGCGGCAATGTCATGGATGGTGGCGGGCCGGTTTGATGCCACGGGTTGCGTCGCCATGGGTGTTCCTCTCTGAACAACGGGTCATCCGGCTGTGATTGCTGCCACACCGTTTATCAAGAATGCCACAGCATGGCAGATTATGGCAATCGGTTGTCATGAGGATGCCAAGTTGGCTAAACTCAGGGGACAACACCGCCTGTGAACTATGTCACCGCACCCCTGCGGCGGCGTCAGGAACAAGCCGCCACAGGCACTATCTAGGAGATTTCGTGACTCAACCCAATGCCGTGTGGAGCCTGTCCGGCTTCGGTGATGAGATAGACCCCGATCCCGCAGTCCAGGCCGCTGTACTCCTGGCCCTGGGCGCCAGCCACATCGAAGTCCGCAGCGCCTGGGACGTCAACGTGTCCGAACTCGAAAAGGAAGCAGTAGAGCGACTCAAGGGGATTTTTGACGAAAAAGGCCTCAAAATCTCAGCTGTTGCCAGCCCCATAGGCAAGGTGGACGTCAGCCTTCCCGTGGAGCATGAGGTCAACCGGCTCCGCCAGATCATCTCCGTGGCCAAGGGCCTTGACGCCAAGTACGTCCGGATCTTCTCCTTCTACCGCGCGGAAGGCCAGAGCCAGGAAGAAATCCGGGATGACGTAATAGAACGCATGAGGGCATTGGCCGCAGAGGCTGAAGCCAGTGGAATCGTCCTGCTCCACGAAAACGAAAAAGGCATCTACGGCGATACGCCCGAGCGGGTCCTGGACATCATGGAGACTGTGGCCTCCCCGGCACTCCGCGCGGCGTGGGATAACGCCAACTTCGTACAGGTAGGCGTCAAGCCCTACACCGAGGGCTATGCCATGCTGCGTCCGTACCTTGAGTACTTGCAGGTAAAGGATGCCCTGGCCGATACGGGTGAAGTGGTTCCTGCCGGGCAGGGCGACGGCGAACTTGATGCCACCATTGCCGCACTCCAGGCCGACGGCTTCACAGGCTTCGCCTCCCTGGAGCCGCACCTCGACAACGCACACGAGCTGGGCGGGTACTCCGGACCCGTAGCCTTCGGCATCGCCGCGCGGGCTTTCGCAGCCCTGGCAGCCAGGAATGGCGTCGACCTGGTCTGACCGCCGGATCGACCGCCAGCCCACCAGCACCATCCTTCAAAGGAGCAGGAAATGCCTACAGCGGCAGTCATCGGTTGCGGTGACATCTCAACGATCCACTTTTCGGCGCTCTCAACCTTGGACGACGTCCAACTGGTGGCGGTATGCGACACCGATCCGGAGCGGTTGCAAGCGGCGGCAGCCGCCCACAGCGTGCCGGGGTACACGGACTACCTGGACATGCTGGAGAAGGCGCGTCCCGACGTCGTACATATTTGTACCCCACACCACCTCCATGCGTCACTGGCAGCCGACTGCCTGGAGCGCGGCGTCAATGTAATCGTCGAGAAGCCCCTCGCGCACACGCTTGAAGAGGGAAAGCGGCTCATTGAAGCGGCTGAACGGAGCAAGGCGAAGATCGCCGTCTGCTTCCAGAACCGCTACAACGTGACATCGCAGGCAATGCGGAAAATGCTCGACGGCGGTGGGCTGGGTCGGGTAATCGGCGCATCGGCCACTGTTATGTGGCATAGGAACGGCGACTACTACCGTGATCGGCCTTGGCGCGGCACCTGGCTGGAGGGCGGGGGTGGCTTGATGATGAACCAGGCAATCCATACCGTCGATTTGCTCCAGTGGTTGGTGGGCGATGTTGCCAAGGTGGAAGGCCGGGCGTCGACCCGATCTCTGGGCGGCGTGATTGAGGTGGAAGACACGGCGGAGTTTGTTGCCGAGCACGTGAACGGTGCCCGCAGCGTCTTCTATGCAACTTTGGCTAATGCGGTCAATGCGCCCGTAGCGCTGGACATCGTGACCGAAAAGGCGACGCTCAGCCTGCGCGGGGACCTCACTGTGACTTACGACGACGGCACCGTGGATGTCATCCCGGAGCGGGTGGCGGAAACGGGCGGCAGGTCCTATTGGGGCGTCTCGCATGAGCTCCTGATCAAGGACTTTTACGCCGGACTCGAGAACGACGGACCTTTCTGGATAAGTCCTGCAGAGGCAGGAAAGTCGCTCCGGATCGTCAAGGACATCTATGCACAGAGCTATCCGGACCAGTTGGAGCGGGTGAGCTGAACGCAGCAGTGCCTGCCGGCGATTTCGGCCGGGAGCCATTGGGGGTTTCCGGCCGATTTCGTCTCCAATTCAGGGAACCCCGCCCAGCATCCTGGCAACTTGGCAACATTTTCAGAAACTTTTGACAATCGGTTGCCAAGCTCGGATTACTTCCGTAATGTAAGTCCCACACCCACAAAAATGTGGTTCACACCACACCCTTCGTTCTGATTCGCATCAGGCCAAGATTCAGTAGGAGCCGACAATGAAGTTAGGTCCAAAGGCGGCAGCAGCCGCCCTCGTACTCAGCGCCTCCCTAGCGCTCACCGCATGTGGCGGCGGAGGCGCCGGAGCCGGTTCAAACGCTGGTGGCGGAAAGACTGTCACAGCCTTGACGCTGGGCACGCTCCGTGACATTACTTCGTGGGATCCTGCCCAGGCTCACGTCGGCCACGCACTGCAGCCCTATCAAGCAGCCTATGACTCCCTGATCCTGCGCGAACCGGATGGCAAGCTCAGCCCCATGCTGGCCACGGCGTGGAAGTACAACACCACCAACACCAAGCTCACCGTGGACCTCCGGAAGGACGTCACGTTCAGCGACGGCGCCAAGTTCGACGCCACAGCAGCCAAGGCCAACCTTGACCACTTCAAGAAGGCCAACGGCCCGCAGATGGCCCAGCTCGGATCCGTATCGGACATCGCCGTGGTGGACGAGGACACCATCGACATCAACCTCAGCGCTCCAGAGCCGGCCTTGGAGTACTTCCTGAGCCAGGCCGCCGGCCTGATGGGCAGCCCCGCAGCGCTCGGCACTGATGCGATCAAGACCGTACCGGTTGGTTCGGGACCCTACGTGATGGACAAAGCGGCATCGGTGAAAGACTCCCAGACGGTCTTCACTGCCCGCGAGGGATACTGGAACAAGGACCTGCAGAAGTACAAGAAGCTCACCCTGAAGATCCTCACAGATCCAACGGCCCGCACCAATGCCCTGGTTTCCGGCCAGATTGATGCCACGCTCCTGGATCCCAAGAACGGCAAGCAGGCAGAGGGTGCCAAGATGAAGCTGGAAACCAACCAGGTTGACTGGTCCGGTTTGCTCCTTCTGGACCGGGACGGCACTAAGAACCCCGCACTTGCCAACGTCAAGGTCCGTCAGGCCATCAACTATGCGTTCGACCGCAAGACCATTCTGGACCAGGTCATGCTGGGCCAGGGAACGCCCACTTCGCAGCCGTTCGGCAAGGAAAGTGGCGCCTGGACGGAGGAGCTGGAGAACTACTACAGCTACGATCCCGCCAAGGCCAAGCAACTGTTGAAGGACTCCGGTTTCGAGGGCAAGGTAACCCTTGACGTTCCCACCCTGCCTGGAGCTGAAACCCTTATCTCAGTCATGCAGCAACAACTCGCAGACGTTGGGATCACCCTGAAACCGGGCGCCGCCATCACCAACACGTTCACCGCGGACGTCGCGGCACAGAAGTACCAGGCGCTCTTCTTCAACCTCTTCCAGGGTGAGCCCACAGTTGCGATCGACCAGATCGTCTCCACCAAGGCGTTGTACAACCCCTTCAAGAACACCACACCCGAGCTTGAGGCGAAGATCCAGGCTGTGCGCACCGGTGGCGACGAGGCCGGCAAGCTGGCCCAGGAAGTCAACAAGTATGTTGTGGAACAGGCATGGTTCGCCCCGCTCTTCCGCGTGAACCAGATGTACTACCACAACGACAAAGTGAACGTCACCCCGCAAGTACAGCAGGCCGTTCCGTCCATCTATAACTACTCGCCCGCCAAGTAGGAACCCATGATCAAGTTCATTGCGAAAAGGCTGGGCAGCGGACTGGTGGTGTTGTTCGTAGTCTCGGCTCTCACCTTCATCCTGCTGTACACCTCCAGCGGAAGCATCGCCCAAAATATCCTGGGTGACCAAGCCACACCTGAACAGGTGGCCATGAAGGAACAGGAGCTCGGTCTCGACCAGCCACTTGCAACGCGCTATTTCGCCTGGTTGGGCGATGCCTTGAGCGGAAACCTTGGAACCTCGTGGTTCACGTCGGAGCCGGTGGCCAACTCCTTGGCCACTCGGATCCCGGTGACCATGACCATGGTTTTCTCCGCAATGATCCTGATCGCCATCTGCGCAGCTCTGATCGGTGTTGCTGCAGCCGTCAAGCGCGGCTGGGTGGACAGGGCAGTCCAGGTGGGCGCCATCATCGGCGACTCCATCCCCGGATACGTGATCGGCGTGTTCCTTGTGACTATCCTTGCCATCCAGCTGGGCCTCTTCCCGGCCACCAGCACTATCTCGCCCGAGGTGGGACCTGAGGCCTGGGTGTACTCCATGACACTTCCGGTCATCGCCCTGCTCATCAACGGTGTGACCGGCGGGGCACAGCAAATCCGCAGTGCCGTGATCAAGCAGCTCGAGCGTGACTACGTCCGCACATTGCGCAGCCGGGGCATTGGAGAGCGTGAAATCCTCTTCAAGCATGTGCTCCGCAGCGCCGCTCCGGCAGGCCTCACAGTATTGAGCCTGCAACTGATCGGCATGCTGGGAGGCGTGGTGATCATCGAGCAGATCTTCGCCCTCCCCGGAATGGGTCCCCTCGCAGTTACTGCAACAGGCCAGTCCGATCTTCCCGTAGTCATGGGAGTGGTGATGTACACCGTAGTGGTGGTCATCGTGGTGAACCTCCTGGTGGACATTCTCAATGGCTGGCTCAACCCGAAAGTACGTGTGTCATGAGCGATTCCGTAGATTCAGCGGCAATTTCCGCAAGTCCCGACTCCATGGGTGTGGCAGCGAAGGTCCCCGATGGACAAAGCGGTACCGTGGTCCGTTCCGGCGTGATGCGCCGCCTCATCAGGAACCCCCTGGGTATCGCTTCGCTGGTCATCCTGGGCAGCATCGCCTTGTTGGCTATTTTCGCCCCGGTCCTGGCTCCCTTTGAGGAGAACTTCGCCAACATCTCCAAGACGTTGGCCGCTCCGGACTCGGTGAATATCCTGGGTACCGACAGCGCCGGACGCGATACCTGGAGCCGCCTGCTCTTCGGCTCCCAGCTCACCCTGGTGTCCGCCCTGCTGTGCGCAGGTGTGGCCATCGCCATCGGACTCCCCGCGGGCCTGATCGCCGGCTACTACGCAGGCAAGTTCGAAGCGGTCTCCAACTGGGTAGTGAGCATCCTGATGAGCCTGCCCGGCCTGATCGTTTTGCTTACCATCCGCGCAGCCTTCGGCCCGTCCGTGTGGATTTCCATGATCGCGTTCGGCGTCCTCATCAGCCCGTCCTACTTCCGGTTGACACGCACAGCAGTCCAGTCTGTCCGCAACGAGCTCTACGTCGATGCCGCGCGTGTCTCCGGCCTTTCGGACATGAGCATCATCGCCCGCCATATCTTCTCCGTGGTCCGCGCACCCATCATCATCCAGACCGCAGCAATCGCGGGCGTGGCCATCGCCATCCAGTCCGGCCTTGAATTCCTGGGACTTGGGGATCCCACCAAGGCAACCTGGGGCGTCATGCTCTCGGAAGGCTTCAAGAACGTCTATCTGACGCCGACCCTGCTTCTCTGGCCGGCACTTGCCATGGCACTCACCATCGGTGGACTCGTCCTGCTTGGCAACGCCATCCGCGACGCCCTGGAAGACGGCGAAAAGATCAAGCACCGCAAGAAGAAGGTCGCCAAAGCTGAACGTAATGCTGCAGAACGCACGACGGCGGAACCCGCCAAGGCGCGCCAGTCACGTAAGTCCGTGGCCGCCGTCGAGACCGGAACCGAACACCACCTGGTCAAGGTGACCAACCTCGGCGTCGGATATCCGCAGGCTGATGGTTCCATCAAAAAAGTAGTGGACGACGTCTCGTTCCACGTGGACCGCGGCGAAATCCTGGGCATCGTGGGTGAATCGGGTTCGGGCAAGTCCCAGACCGCGTTCTCCATCCTGGGCCTGCTGCCGGACAACGCCAGGATCGTGGGCGGCTCCATCCAGTTCGACGGCAACTACACCGTTGCCCCGGGCGAGGACCGCGTCAGCCAGGAGCGGTTGTCCAAGCTGCGCGGCAAGAGGATCTCCTACATTCCACAGGAACCCATGAGCAACCTGGACCCGGCCTTCACCATTGGCTACCAGCTGGTCACGCCCATGGTCCGTGTCTTGGGAATCTCGAAGTCCGAAGCCCGCCAGCGTGCGCTCAAGCTGCTCACCGACGTCGGTATTGCCAACCCGGAACTAACCTTCAACGCTTACCCGCATGAAGTTTCCGGTGGCATGGCCCAGCGCGTGCTCATCGCCGGTGCCATCAGCTGCGAACCGGACTTGGTGATTGCTGACGAACCCACCACGGCGCTGGACGTCACCGTCCAAGCGGATGTGCTGGACCTGCTGCGCGAGCTTCAGCAGCGACTGAACATCGGCGTGATCCTGGTGACCCACAACTTCGGCGTCGTCGCCGATCTCTGCGACCGTGTTGTGGTCATGCAGAACGGCCGGCTTGTTGAAGAAGGAACCGTCCGGGATATCCTCCGAAACCCGAAAGAGCCGTACACCCAGACCCTTCTTGGGTCCATGCTCGAAGGAAAGACCCCCATGACGATGCTGGTATCCAAGCCTGGATCAGCAGCACAGAAGGAGCCGGTGGCATGAGCATCTCAGTTACATCACCGCAAAGCGCCCCGTTGCTGTCCGTGGAGAACCTGGTGGTCGAGTACCCCAGCAAGAGGTTCCGGGCCAAGCCCTTCCGGGCGCTGACGGACATCAACATCACCATCGGCCAAGGCGAAACCCTTGGCCTGGTGGGGGAGTCCGGCTCGGGCAAGACCACCTTGGGCAGGGCCGTTCTGGGCCTCGCCCCCGTCACTTCCGGAAAGGTGATTTTCGAAGGCAACGACATCAGCAACGCCTCGCGCAAGGAACGCCGGACGCTGAGCCGGGACCTCCAAGTGGTGTTCCAGGACCCCTACACGTCGCTGAACCCTGCCTTGGAAATCGGCGACATCCTGGCTGAACCGCTGGGCGTGCAAGGAATGGAATCGGCAGCGGCCAAGAAGCGCGTCAAGGAACTGCTGGACCAGGTGGGCCTGCCGTCGGACGCGATCCACCGACTACCCCGTGAGTTCAGTGGCGGCCAGCGCCAGCGTGTTGCGATTGCCCGGGCTTTGGCGCTGTCACCCAAACTCATTGTCTGCGACGAACCGGTCAGTGCTTTGGACCTCTCCACCCAGGCCCGCGTTCTGGACCTCTTCCTGCAGATCCAGAAGGACACCGGGGTTTCGTACCTGTTCGTCTCCCACGACCTCGACGTCGTGCGGCACATCAGCCACCGCGTAGCCGTGATGTACCACGGCGAAATCGTGGAGCAAGGCCCCGCCGAGGTGGTCACCCGCGATCCCGATCACCCCTACACCCAGCGACTGTTGCTCGCCTCGCCCGTGCCCGATCCTGACCGCCAGGAACAACGGCGGGCAGACCGCCATCGTTTGCTCGCAAACCAACACAGCCAAATCGAACAGCAAGGTGCCGTGGCCTGAACGGCCAGGCATCCCATGACACATCCAGGGCCCGGAAGGGCCCGGAAACCCCGGAGGAAAAAGTGGCCACAATAGGCGTCCAAGCCATGATGCTGAAGGACAGTTTTGCTGATGTGGGAGCATTCGAAACGCTCCGCAAGGTCAGTGCGATCGGCTATAACGCCGTCGAAATTTCCCAGATCCCCATGACTGCGGAGAACGTGGGCGAGCTGGACCGCTCCCGCACGGAGCTGGGCATGGACATTGCCGCGCTTTCGGTCAATATTGAAGGCCGCAAGGGCATGCCCGTGGAATCACTGGCAGACGACTTCGACAAGATCGTGGACGATGCCAAGCGCCTGGATACCTCGTTGCTGCGCATTGGCATGCTTCCGTTCGGGGCAATGAAGTCTTTGGATTCGGTGGTTGAATTCGCCAAGCAAGCCAACGGCTACGCCGAACGGCTGCAGGAACAAGGCATCAGCCTTTACTACCACAACCACCACATTGAGTTCGCGAAGTTCGACGGCAAATACATGCTGGATATCATCGCCGAAAACTCCCCGGCCATGGGTATGGAGATTGATGTCCACTGGGTGCAGCGCGGCGGCCTGGATCCCGTCCGCACCCTCCAAAAGTACGCCGGCAAGACTGCCATGGTGCACCTCAAGGACTACAGGATCGGCCAGATGCCGGAATCGTCCTTCGGGCTTCTGGAGAAGGGCGACTTCCCCGGGTTCATGGCGGAGTTCCGGAATGTGGTGCAGTTCGCCGAAGTAGGCGAAGGCAACCTGGACTTCCCATCCATCATCCCTGCCGCCATGGCCGCTGGGGCCCGGTATCTCCTGGTGGAGCAGGACGAACTGTATGGACGGACCGTCTGGGATGCACTCCAGACCTCGTACGACAACCTGGTGGCCA
Organism: Micrococcaceae bacterium Sec5.1; assembly: GCA_039636795.1. NCBI lineage: Bacteria > Bacillati > Actinomycetota > Actinomycetes > Micrococcales > Micrococcaceae > Micrococcaceae bacterium Sec5.1. Next base: position 529,468 of record CP143430.1, read on the forward strand.
TGGGCCACGCCGACCTTTTCTAGATTTTCAATACAGGAGATTGCATTCATGAGCACGAAAGTACGCCTCGGCATCATCGGCCTGGGCCAGCAAGGCGGCGCCTACGCCAAGTTCATCACCGACGGCTTGGTCCCGAATATGGAGATCGGCGCCATTTGCGACGTCGATCCTGCCAAGAAGGAACTTGCCGCATCCCAGTACCCGGATGTCCCGTTCTACGACGACTACATAGCCCTGCTGGAAAGCGGTTCGGTTGATGCTGTTATCACCTGCGTGCCGCACTTCCTGCACCCTGAGATGGGCATCGAATCACTCAAGCGAGACATCCATGCGCTGGTGGAGAAGCCTGCCGGGGTCTACACCAAGCAGGTCAAGGAGCTGAACGAGTTCGCCGCTTCGAAGCCTGAGCTCTCCTTCGGCATCATGTTCAACCAGCGCAACAACCCGCTCTACAAGAAGCTCAAGGAAATCGTCGATAACGGCGAGATTGGCAAGATCCGCCGCTCCAACTGGATCATCACCAACTGGTGGCGGCCGCAGGGTTACTACAACTCCAGCGAGTGGCGGGCTACGTGGGGCGGCGAGGGTGGCGGCGTTCTGGTCAACCAGGCGCCGCACCAGCTGGATCTGTGGCAGTGGATCTGTGGCGTCCCGCAGTCCGTCTACTCCAAGGTGGCGTACGGCTTCCGCCGCGACATCGCCGTCGAGGATGAGGTCACCGCAGTGGTCGACTATGGCGACGGCGCGACGGGCGTTTTCGTGACGGCCACCCACGACATCGTGGGAACCGACAGATTCGAAATCCTGGGTGACCAGGGCAAGATCGTGGTGGAGGACAGCAAGGTGGCCACAGTCACCCGGCTGGTCAAGCCGGAGCGGGAAATCAGCGATTCCATGGGCATGGATGATGTCCGCAAGCTCTTTATGGGCCAGCTGAACCGCGAGGAGTTGTACAGCAGCGAGGTTATCGAGTTCGAGTCTGCGTGGGGCGGCCAGCACGCCGGGGTCCTGGAGAACTTTGCGGCCAACATTCTGGATGGCACTCCTCTGCTTGCTCCGGGTTCCGACGGAATCAACGGCGTCCGCCTGGCCAATGCCATCCACCTCTCCAGCTGGACCGGCAAGGAGGTCTCGCTGGACTTTGACGAGGATGAATTCCTCCGGGAACTCAACAAGCGCATCGCTGAAGAGGGCAAGTTCCCCGAGCGTTCTTAACCAGGCCGGGCCGGTTGCCACGATTAATGAATGGCAACCGGCCTGATTTTGTTGCCAAAAGGTCTACGATGGAGCGGTGACCGACGTGACGAACTCCGGAGCAGCCACTACCCCCACCAAACGCGGCCGGGGGGAGAAGTCCTCACCCACCATCTACGACATCGCCAAGCTTGCAGGCGTCAACCCCTCCACGGTGTCCCGTGCCTTGAGCAAGCCCGGGAGGGTGAGTGCCAAGACGCAGAAGATCATCGAGGATGCAGCCGAGCAACTGAATTACCAGGTGAACCCGTTCGCCCGCGCGCTTCCAACGGGAAGGACGCAGACCATTGGGTTGATCGTTGCAGATATCACCAATCCGACCTTCTTTGACATCATCCGCGGCGCTGAAACCACTGGCTCGGCCCGTGATTACACCCTGGTCCTGGCTGAATCCGCAGAGTCGCCAGAGACGGAAGTCACGGCAGGACGTCGCCTGCTGAATACTGTGGACGGCCTCATCCTGGCCAGCCCCCGCATGGATGACGACCACATCCGCGCGCTGGCTGAGGACAAGCCGGTAGTCGTTATCAACCGCGAGGTCCAGGGCGTCCCATGTGTGGTGCCGGACGTCAACAAGGGCATCAGCCAAGCGGTCAGAAGTCTCGCTGCCAATGGCCATGAGAACCTCGCCTACGTTGCGGGTCCAAAGCAGTCCTGGATGACGGCTCGCCGCTGGGAGGGCGTTAAAGCGGCATGCGATTGGTCAAAGCTGGGTGCAGTCCGCCTGGAATCGTCCAAACCCACGGTCGACGGCGGCCGGCAGGTAGCGCGCGACGTCCTGGAAAGCGGAGCGACCGCGGTCATCACGTACAACGACCTCCTTGCCATCGGTTTGATGCAGGAACTCCAAGCCGGTGGGATGCGGGTTCCAGACCAGATCAGCATCGTGGGCTTTGACGATATCTTCGGCGCGGACTTCACTACTCCAGCCTTAACCACAGTGCGCTCACCCCTTGGGGAGTGCGGAACCCGTGCAGTCACCATTCTGTTGGACATGCTGCAAGGCCACGATGCCCCCAGCGAAGCCGTGAGCGTGGAGACCGAGCTCGTGGTGCGAGGGTCCAGCGGAAGGCTGCTGAGCTAGTCCTCGGTGTTCAGGCAAGGGCTGTTGCACTGAATTGGCAATTTTTGGCAACCGGTTGACAAGATGGCAAGCTGAACCGCAAGATTGACCTATGTCACAGTCCATCGCAGCACACCCTGACAGGCTCCTGCCCGCAGATCCCGGGACGCGCAGCATCGCGCGATCCTTGCTGGAGCGCGTCCAGGACCTGCCCATCATTTCTCCGCACGGCCACGTTGACGCGGCTGTTATTGAACAGAACACGCCGTTCCCTGATCCTGCAGCGCTCCTGGTCAGCCCGGACCACTACGTCACCCGCCTGATCCACGCCAATGGTGTTCCGATGGATCAGTTGCTGACAGGTACGGCGTCCGCCCCCGAATCACGGGAGATCTGGAGGCGGTTCGTTCAGGCCTGGCCGCTGTTCGAGGGCACGGCCTCCGGGTACTGGCTAAGCACCCAGTTCCACGATGTGTTCAAACTCGGTGCAGACCTCAGTGAGATGCCGGCTGACGCCAGTTATGACGCCATCGCCGCGAAGCTGGTAGAGCCGGACTTCCGTCCTCGCCAGCTTTTCAAGGACTTCAACATTGAGGTCCTGGCCACCACGGATGATCCCCTGGACAACCTTTCCAGCCACAAGGCCCTCACCAATGACCCCAGCTTCAACGGCCGCGTGCTCCCCACGTTCCGACCGGATGCCTATCTGAATGCGGCGCATCCCAGCTGGAACGCCAACGTTGACCGTTTGATCGAAACTGCGGCCGACGGCGCAACAGGTTACGCCGGCTACATCGCGGCCCTGGAAAACCGCCGTCGCTACTTTGTGGAGCATGGCGCAGTATCGGCGGACCACGGCGTGCGCACCCCGGCCACCCTCAAACTGGATGCTGCCGAGGCGGAAGCGCTCTTTGAACGTGCCCGCACAGGCAAGGCCACCGTGCAGGATCGGGATGCGTTCGAGGCCCACATGATGTACCAAATGGCGCGCATGTCAGTGGAAGACGGACTGGTCATGACCATCCACCCTGGCTCGTACCGCAATCACCACGGGCCCACGTTTAACAAGTTCGGCCCAGACACCGGTCACGATATTCCGTTCGCAGTGAACTACACCGAGGCCATCCGTCCGTTGCTGCAGGATTTCGGCACGGCCAAGGATTTCCACCTGGTGCTCTTCACTCTCGATGAGACTGTTTTCTCCCGTGAACTCGCGCCGTTGGCTGGTTTCTACCCGTCCGTCTTCATCGGTGCGCCGTGGTGGTTCCTCGATGCCCCGGATGCCATGTTGCGCTTCCGTTCTGCAGTTACAGAAACCGCCGGTTTCTCGCGGTCCTCCGGCTTCATCGATGACACCCGCGCGTTCTGCTCCATTCCCGCACGGCACGATGCCTCCCGCAGGATCGAAGCGTCCTTCCTCGCGCGCCTTGTAGCCGAGCACCGCGTGACTGAAGACCGCGCGCACGAGCTGATTCTCGACGTCGTTGATTCCTCGCCACGCAGGGTGTTCAAACTATGAGCGTGGATGGGCTCCCTCGATTGAACCGCGAGGTCAAAGCAGTGGAAAAGGCTCCCGTGCGCATTGTGCACCTCGGACTCGGGGCCTTTCACCGTTCGCACCAGGCCTGGTACACGCAGCATGCTGGCGACGCAGGGGATTGGGGCATCGCCTCCTTCACGGGGCGTCGTCCGGATGCCGCAGCAGTTCTGGCGGAACAGGACGGCCTTTTTACCGTGGTGGAACGATCCGATGCAGGGGATTCCTTCGAGGTTGTAGTCAGCGTTGTAGAAGCCATCGATGGCGCCAACGTTGGACGATTGACCGAACTCGTCGCAGCACCGCAAACCGCTGTGATAACTCTGACCATCACGGAAGCAGCATATGCGCACGGCGCGGATGACCTGCCGCGGCTGGTGGCGGGGCAGCAACCCACGACGCCGTTGGGACGCTTGGTCCTTGGCCTCGGCGCCCGCAGGGACGCCGACGCCGGACCCCTCGCAGTGGTTTCCTGCGACAACCTCTCGGACAACGGAAACGTGGCCCGTGCGGGTGTAGCGGAAATCGCCCTGGGCTTCGACGCCGGACTTGCCGACTGGATCGAGCGCAACGTCAGCTTTGTCAGCACCTCGGTGGACCGCATCACGCCCCGAACCACAGCCGACGATGTTGCTCTGGTCAGTGAACAGTGCGGGTACCGGGACGAAGCTCCGGTAGTCACTGAACCGTTCCACAACTGGGTGCTGAGCGGACAATTCCCCTCAGGGCGTCCACGTTGGGAAGACGCCGGAGCCGTTTTTGTGGATGACATCGAACCTTACGAAAACCGCAAACTTTGGCTCCTTAATGGCGCGCATTCCATCCTGGCTTATGCCGGGCAGTTGCGCGGCCACACCACAGTGGCGCAGGCCTTGGGTGACGCCGTATGCCGTGAAGCTGTTGAGGAATTCTGGGACGAAGCTGCCAGGCACCTTTCCGGCGAGGAACTCCGCATCCCCGAATACCGGACTGCCTTGCTTGATCGCTTTGGGAACTCCCGGATCGCACACCATCTGGCCCAGATCGCCGTGGACGGCAGCACCAAGCTCCGAATGCGTGCACTGCCGGTGTTTCGTGCGGAGCGGGCCGCAGGGCGAAGCGGCACTGCCGCGGCGAGAATGATCGCGGTGTGGTCCGCCTACGCCGCCGTCAATCCTGAGCTGCAGGATCCCAAGGCTTCAGCCATTGCAGCTGCCAACGGGCTCTCTGGGAGTGCGCGGGTCGCAGCGTTGCTGGGGCTTTTGGATCCGGACCTTGCCACCGAACCAGGAGTGGCAGAGCTGGTGCAGGAGCTGAGCTCGGATTGGGCCACTGCCCGTGCCGGGACAGGAACTGCAGCGTAGGGTTTTCCAATCCGCCATGGCAACCGATTGCCAAAAATTGCAAACAATTCTAGACTCAATTTCAGTACCTGTGGTGAACATCGCATCGAGGCGAGTAGGAACCCTTTCAACCCAGCCCAATCCCGAAAGGAAAAGCTGTGAAAATCATTGCCGCTGAAGTCTTCGTGACCAGCCCCTCCCGGAACTTCGTCACCCTGCGCATCACTACGGAGGACGGGGTGACTGGCATTGGTGACGCGACGCTCAACGGCCGGGAACTCGCCGTCGCCGCGTACCTTAAGGAGCATGTGGCGCAGCTGTTGATCGGGAAGGATCCGCACCGCATCGAAGACACGTGGCAGTTCCTGTACCGCAGCTCGTACTGGCGCCGTGGGCCCGTGACCATGGCCGCGATTGCCGCCGTGGACATGGCGCTGTGGGACATCAAAGGCAAAGTTGCCGGCATGCCCGTCTACCAGTTGCTCGGTGGTGCATCCCGCAACGGGCTGCGTGCCTACGGCCACGCTTCGGGTTCGGACATTCCCTCGCTGTTCGACTCCGTTCGTGAGCACTTGGAACTGGGCTACAAGTCCATCCGAATCCAGACCGCGGTCCCAGGCATCAAGGCCGTCTATGGAGTTGCCGCCCAGGCCCAGGCATCCGGCGAACGCTACGACTATGAGCCTGCCGGCCGCGGCAACTTCCCGCTGGAAGAAGACTGGGACACCCGCGCCTACCTGCGGCACCTGCCTACGGTTTTCGAAGCGGTGCGCAATGAGTTCGGCCCGGAAATTCCGCTGCTTCACGATGGCCACCACCGTATGACGCCCATTCAGGCCGCCAAGCTTGGCAAGGCGCTGGAGCCCTATGACCTGTTCTGGTTGGAGGACTGCACCCCGGCCGAGAACCAGGAAGGCCTGCGCCTGGTCCGTCAGCACACCACCACGCCTTTGGCCATCGGCGAAATCTTCAACACGGTGTGGGATTACCAGACCCTCATCAAGGAACAGTTGATCGACTACGTCCGCGCAGCCTCCACGCACTTCGGCGGCATCTCCCCGCTGAAGAAGGTCATGGACTTCGCCGCCCAGTACCAGATCAAGTCAGGCTTCCACGGGCCCACGGACATCTCCCCGGTGGGCTTCGCCGCCCAGCTGCACGTTGGCCTGGCCATCCACAACTACGGCATCCAGGAATACATGCAGCACTCGGACAAGACCAACGAGGTCTTCCAGCAGTCCATGACGTTCAAGGACGGCTACCTGCACCCGGGGGACGAGCCCGGTATCGGCGTCGAGTTCAACGAGGAAGCAGCAGCCGCCTTCCCGTACCAGCAGGCTTACCTGCCCTACAACCGCCTCGTGGACGGAACCGTTCATGACTGGTGATTCCGGTTTTGCGGCCAACGCCCATCCGCACATTGTGGTGATGGGCGTGGCCGGCTGCGGCAAAGCACCGTGGGCGCAGCCGTCGCTGAGCGGCTCGGAGCCGAATTCCTCGACGGCGATTCGCTGCACCCTCAGCGGAACATCGACAAGATGGCCTCAGGTACTCCTCTCAATGACGAGGACCGCGCACCCTGGCTGGCCGAGATCGGGAGGCGATTCATGGCGTCGAACTCTGCTCTTGTCATAGCGTGCAGCGCGCTCAAGCGAGCCTATCGCGACATCATCCGCAGCGCCGATCCATCCGTGGTGTTCGTCCACCTGCAGGGCACACGTGAGTTGCTGAATGAGCGCATGAACGCCCGGCCCGGCCACTTCATGCCCGCGTCCTTGCTGGATTCGCAACTCGCAACGCTTGAGCCATTGCAATCCGATGAAGCCGGCTTGGTAGTGGACATCGATCAGCCCGTGGAGAAGATCGTGGATGACGCGTTCTCAGCACTCGAAGGAGCACTGTCCTAGCTCGCTGCATTGGAACGCCCGGCACTGCCCACAAGGCGGTGCCGGGCTCTTCTTTTTGGTGACGAAAGCATGAAATGGGAAAGTGTGAACGCTAACAACGTTGTAAATCAAGACTTCCGGACGAGGTTCCCACCTGCAATCATTTTGTGATCCAATCCACTTGACCGACGGTATTGTTAGCGTTCACAATGGCAGTCGTATCACCTTGAAGTAGCCTGTGCCGCCCCCAGCGCACAGGCCAACCCAGCTTCACCGTGCCGGACGCGCAGATGCTCCGGCTGCATCAGAGTTCGCGGCAAAGCTGCCGCGGAAGGAGAGCATCGTGAGATTAAAGAAACTCCTGGGCGCCGTAGCGGTTGTCCTTACCTTGACCGTGGGAGCCACGGGCTGCGGTAGCCGCGGAGGAGCTGCAGAATCCAGCAGCACCGCCAAGCCCAGCGATTCGCTGGTCGGCATTTCGATGCCGACTCAGACGTCCGAGCGTTGGATTGCCGATGGCGCCAACGTTGAGAAGTCCTTGAAGGACCTTGGTTACAAGACTGACCTTCAGTTCGCCAACGATGACATCCCTACGCAGGTTTCCCAGATTGAGAACATGCTGACCAAGGGCGCCAAGGCCCTGATCATCGCAGCAATTGATGGCACCACGCTGACCGACGTCCTGGCCAAGGCCAAGGAACAGAACGTCAAGGTCATCGCCTACGACCGCCTCATCAACGGAACCCCGAACGTTGATTACTACACCACCTTCGACAACTACACCGTGGGTGTCCAGCAGGCTACGTCACTGCTCACCGGCCTTGGCCTGGTGGACGCAAGTGGCAAGAAGGTTGATGGCAAGGGCCCGTTCAACGTGGAGCTCTTCGCCGGAAGCCCAGATGACAACAACGCCAACTTCTTCTGGACTGGCGCCATGGACACCCTCAAGCCGTACCTGGATGCAGGCACGCTGAAGGTTCCCAGTGGCCAGACCAAGTTCGAGCAGGCAGCGATCCTGCGCTGGCAGGCACCCGTTGCCCAGAAGCGCATGGAAGACATCCTCACCTCGGCTTACAGCTCCGGCACCAAGCTGGACGGCGTGCTCTCCCCGTATGACGGCCTTTCCATCGGCATCATCTCGGCGCTGACCAGCACCGGTGGCTACTCCACCGGAAAGCTGCCGGTAGTTACCGGCCAGGACGCCGAAAAGGGCTCCGTGAAGTCCATCATCGCCGGCGAGCAGTACTCCACGATCTTCAAAGACACCCGCCAGCTCGGCGCGCAGGCCGTGAAGATGGTTGACGCCGTGCTCAAGGGTACGGAACCGGAAACCAACGACACCAAGACCTACAACAACAAGGTCAAGGTTGTTCCGGCCTTCCTCCTGAAGTCCGTCATCATCACCAAGGACAACTACAAGAAGGAACTCATCGACTCGGGCTACTACAAGGAATCCGACGTCAAGTAAGCATTTCCTTCGGGTTGTGGTCCCGCTTCTGAAGCGGGGCGGGGCCACAACCCACCATGAGCCGGCCGAATCCCCGGCCAGGCAAAGTTTCCAACCAGTCAGTGGGAATTGACGATGAACGTACCCATTCTTCAAATGCGAGGAATAACCAAGACCTTCCCCGGGGTCAAGGCCCTTCAGGACGTCACCCTGGATGTAAACCGCGGCGAAGTCCACGCTATCTGTGGAGAGAACGGCGCCGGGAAATCCACCCTGATGAAGGTGTTGTCCGGGGTGTACCCGCACAACTCCTTTGACGGCGACATTCTTTTTGAGAACGAACCCTGCGAATTCAACAGCATCTCGGACAGCGAGAAGCGCGGGATCGTGATCATCCACCAGGAACTGGCCCTTAGCCCGTACCTTTCCATCGCAGAGAACATTTACCTCGGCAACGAACTGGCAAACAACGGCTGGGTGGATTGGCGGAAAACCAACCTCGAAGCCGCCAAGCTGCTTGCCCGCGTAGGTCTGAGCGAAAACCCCGTCACACCCATCCAGCACATCAGTGTTGGCAAGCAGCAGCTGGTGGAGATTGCCAAGGCGCTCTCCAAAGAGGTGAAGCTCCTCATCCTGGACGAGCCAACCGCTGCGCTGAACGATGAAGACTCGGACCACCTGCTGGACCTCATCCTGCACCTCAAGGGCCAGGGCGTCACCAGCATCATCATCAGCCACAAACTCAACGAGATCCGCAAGGTGGCCGATGCCGTCACCATCATCCGCGATGGCAAGTCCATCGAGACCCTGCGGCTGGACCAGGGCCAGATCACCCAGGAACGCATCATCCGCGGAATGGTGGGACGTGACCTTGAAAGCCTCTATCCGGACCGGACTCCGAACATCGGCGAGGAAGTCCTCCGCATTGAAGACTGGACCGTTCAGCATCCCCAGGACCACAGCCGCACCGTGGTGCACAATGCCAACATGAATGTCCGCAAGGGCGAAGTAGTGGGCTTGGCGGGCCTTATGGGCGCGGGCCGCACCGAGTTGGCCATGAGCGTTTTCGGCCGGACGTACGGACGCGCCGTTTCGGGCAAGGTCTATAAGTACGGCGAAGAGATCAACACTTCCACCGTTTCGGACGCGATCGATCACGGCATTGCCTACGCCACCGAGGACCGCAAGCACTATGGCCTGAACCTGATCGAGGACATCAAACGGAACATCTCCATGGCAGCGCTGAACAAGCTGGCCAAACGCGGATGGGTTGATGGCAACAAAGAAACCACCGTTGCCAACCACTACCGGAAGAGCATGAACATCAAGGCGCCGTCCGTTGCAGCCATCACCGGCAAGCTTTCCGGCGGTAATCAGCAGAAAGTGGTGCTGAGCAAGTGGATGTTCTCGGATCCGGACGTGCTGATCCTGGACGAACCAACCCGCGGTATCGACGTCGGCGCAAAGTTCGAGATCTACACGATCATCAATGAACTCGCGGCCGCCGGGAAAGCCGTAATCGTGATCTCCTCGGAGCTGCCTGAGCTCCTGGGCATTTGCGACAGGATCTACACGCTGTCCGCAGGGCACATCACCGGCGAGGTCCCCATCGCCGAGGCCACCCAGGAAACCCTCATGCACTTCATGACTCAAGAGAAGGAATAGCCAACATGTCCGCCCTACGAGAATCCCTTGGCTTCCTCACAAGCCGCCTCCGCCAGGTTGGCATCTTCGTCGCCCTGATCCTGATCGTTATCCTCTTCCAGGTCCTGACCAATGGCATCCTGCTTGAACCGCAGAACGTCAGCAACCTGGTGGTCCAGAACAGTTACATCCTGATCCTCGCCATAGGCATGGTGATGGTCATCATCGCCGGCCACATCGACCTCTCCGTCGGATCCATCGCCGGGTTCATCGGTGCTGTTGCCGGTGTGATGATCGTGCACTGGGGCTGGGCATGGTGGCTCGCCATCCCGGCTTGCCTCCTGGTAGGTGCCTTGGTGGGTGCCTGGCAGGGTTACTGGATTGCCTATGTGGGCATTCCCGCCTTCATCGTCACCCTGGCCGGCATGCTCATCTTCCGCGGCCTTACGCTCATCACCCTTAAGAACCAGCAGATCACCCCGTTCCCCAACGAGTTGCGGGCCCTCGGTGGAGGCTTCCTCCCCGATATCTCCGGCGGCACATCCGTACTTGAATGGTTGACGGTCATCCTGGGCGTTGGCGGCACCGCAGCAATCCTCTTCCAGGCCATCAAGGAACGCCGGGTTCGCCGCAAGTTCAACCTTGAGAATGAGCCGATGGCATGGTTTGCCGTCAAGAACGGCTTCATTGCCGTACTGATGCTCATCATCACGTTCCTGCTGGCCAGCTACCGAGGAACCCCGATTGTGCTGATCGTCCTGGCAGTCCTCGTGATCCTGTACTCGGCATTGATGAACAACAGCATTTTTGGGCGCCACACCTACGCCATTGGTGGCAACCTCCATGCAGCAGAGCTTTCCGGCATCAAGACCAAGAAGGTGACTTTCCGGCTGTTCGTCAACATGGGCGTCCTCGCCGCGTTGGCCGGCCTTGTGTTCACGGCACGACTGAACTCCGCCCAGCCTGCTGGCGGTACCGGCTTTGAACTGGACTCCATTGCTGCCGCATTCATCGGTGGCGCGGCCGTCCAAGGTGGTATCGGTACCGTTGCGGGAGCAATGATCGGTGGCCTCATCATGGGTGTCCTGAACAACGGTATGTCCATCCTTGGCTTGGGAACTGACTACCAGCAGCTCATCAAGGGCCTGGTTCTGCTCCTTGCGGTCGGCTTCGACATCTTCAACAAGAACCGGACCGGTGCTGGTGGAGGGTCCTCAATCAGCCGCCGCTTTAAGTGGAAGACAACGCCTCCGGCAACCGAATCTGCGCCACATGCCAAGACTGAACCTGTGCGGGTCGACGCCAAGTAGCAAATAACCCTTGGGATTGGCCTGCATCCTGCTCCCAGCTGAGCTGACCTGCTCGGTGTGAAGAGCCGGATGCGGGCCAATCCTGCCCAAGCCCGCCATACGAATCCATAAAGTGAGGTGCGATGTCTCCCGGTGCACCATCAAGCAGGCCACCCGTTATGGGGGATGTAGCCAAGTTGGCCGGGGTCTCGCACCAGACCGTTTCCCGTGTCTTGAACAACCACCCCAACGTCAGCGGGAAGACCAAGGAACGCGTGGAATCGGCCATCGCCAGCCTTGGCTACCGGCGTAACACCGCAGCCCGCAGCCTGGTGACGCGGCGCTCCCGGACCATAGGCGTGCTGGCCTGCGAAACTGGCCAGTACGGACCCGCGAATACGTTGCTGGGAGTCGAACAGGCAGGCCGGGAAGCAGGCTATTTCGTCAGCATCGCCAACCTCCGCGAAGTAACGGGCGACAGCATCAACGACGCCATCACCCATTTTCGCAACCAGTCCGTGGAGGGGGTGGTCATCCTTGTCCCGCATCCGGATGTCCTGGCAGCCCTCCGCGACGTCGCCGTCCCGTTTCCCATGGTGGCCGTGGGCGCCGGAACCGGGAACCAACTGACGGGTGCTTCACTGAACCAGCGGTTGGGAGCGCGGTTGGCGGTGGAACATCTCATCGGGCTCGGACACCGCCACATCGGACACATTTCCGGTCCGCCCCACTGGATCGACGCGGCTGAGCGCATCAAGGGATGGCAGGAGGCACTCGGCAACGCCGGCTTGGAGGCCGACGTTCTCCTCCAAGGGGGATGGGACGCCGCCTCGGGATACGAAGCAGGCCTGGCGCTCATTGAACAGCGCAAACCAGACGATCAGCGCAAACCAGACGATCAGCCCACTATCACCGCCGTCTTCGTCGCGAACGACCAAATGGCGGTGGGAGTCCTTCGCGCCCTGCAGGAAGCTGGGTTGCGAGTTCCGGAAGACATCAGCGTGGTGGGATACGACGATCAGCCTGAAGCTGCGTTCTTCCTGCCGCCACTGACCACCATCAAACAGGACTTTGAAGAACTCGGCCGCCGTTGCATGTCCGCGGTACTCCATCAGTTGGAAAACGAGCCAGGCAGTGAGGAACAGATCGTCAATCCCAAGTTGGTTGTCCGTTCCACCACCGCGGCACCTGCGCTTCGCCCGGCTCCGTCCCCACTAAACTAGAAGCCATGACTTCCACCAGTACCCCCGCAGCAGACACTGCAACTGCCCGTGCCCGCCTTCTCGAGCTCATCAGAGAGTTGGCGGTGGTCCGCGGAAAGGTGATCCTCTCCAGCGGCAAGGAAGCTGACTACTACATTGACCTCCGCCGCATCACCCTGCATCACGAGGCCTCCAAGCTGGTGGGCCAGGTCATGTTGGCAATGATCGACGACGCCGGGATCCCGGTTGAGTGCGCTGGCGGACTCACCATGGGTGCCGACCCCGTAGGTACGGCTGTCATGCACGCCGCTGCTGACGCCGGGCGCGCCGTGGACGCCTTCGTGGTCCGTAAGGCCCAGAAGTCGTACGGCATGGGCCGCCAGGTGGAAGGTCCCTCGGTTGAGGGCCGCAATGTGGTTGTCCTCGAGGACACGTCCACCACCGGCGGGTCCGCACTGACCGCCGTCGAGGGTGTCCGTAAGGCCGGCGGCAATGTGGTTGCCGTCGCCGTCATCGTGGACCGAGACACCGGCGCCAAAGAGAAGATCGAAGCCGAAACCGGCGTGCCCTACCTCTTTGCCTTCGGCAAGGACGAATTGGGCCTCAACTAGGGAGTTTGCAGGCAAACTACGGGGCTGTAAGGCAGTGCCCGCGAAGCCTATGCTAGCTGCGTGGACGTTCAAGTAGGGAAGCTCCAGGCTCCGCCGGAGGTGAACGAAAACCTCCCGGGCCGAGGCTCTGCCATGCCCGGATCCGGATCAGGGGATGCGGCCGATCTGGCAGACTGGGCGCGGATCCTGCCCCAGGTTTCCCGGATAAAGCGGATATCGCGCCGCGACTTCCTTGTCACTGCAGGGGTTTCCGTGGCGCTGGCCGGAGACATGCTGTTTACCCGGCGCGTGCAGGCGGAACGGCGGGCCACCAAGATCCTGCGCGTCCCGGACTCCTACTCGGATCTCTACTTTCCGAAGGCCAGCTGGATCCTGTTTCCCGGGTATAAAACCAGTTGGGAAGAGGCACAGTGGATCCTGAACTCACTGCGCCCTGCCCTGCACCAGCGCGGCCGCCTAGCCGCCGTCGGGTATTCCAACCTTGGCCTGGATGTTGATGAGGTGGTCCGCGAACTCGTTCTGCATGTGCGCGAATTGGGGCTGGAGAAGCTGTATTTCTACGGCCACAGCTTCGGTGGGATGCTCGCCACGCAAGTTGCCGCCCGTCTGCTGGAGCTGCATGGTGTGGAGACCCAGCTGATCGTCCTGGATTCCAGTCCCTTCAGCCGCGCTGATGTGCTGGATCAGAGCTGGTTCGACGGCGTGGTGTTCCTTTATGAGAATGGCTTCCGCATCCCTTCAGTCCTGCGTGGCGGCTATGAACTGGGGGAGCGGGTGGCGCACAAGGACGAACGCACTTGGCGGCAAATCCTGGACCAAAGCCTGGAGCAGCTCTCGCCCATCGCCCCCTCCAGCGTGCTGATCCAGACGGAGTCTGCGTACATTTACCACTTCGATGGCTTGCGTCTCGCCGGCAAAATCGGCTCGGCCAAAATGGCGTTCCTGGGCAACTCCGAGGACAAGACCGTCAACTACGAGTCTGCTCGGGCGGCGTGGAGCAAGGTCTTCGCGGCGAACATGAAGCTCCCGGTGCTTAGTACGGAGGGTGCCCGGCCCGCCCATGCCAGCCCGCAGTGGAGTGCCGACATTTATCGGCCCCTGTTGGAGCGCGTCCAGAATGAGCTGGAACCGCTGCCGCCTGCACCTGAGGAGCCGTCGTACCAGGAGCCGAATGGACGGGTTATCCGGCCGGCATAGGTTTTGTTGCGGCTTCCACTGCATCACCCCGCAGCGGTTCAGCCCCGCAGCGCTTCAACCTCGACGGCGGTTAGACCGGCCTCGCGCAGGAAGCTGCGAGCATCCCCGAATTCCCGCGCGAAGCCCACCAGGAAATGCCGGATCGCGGCTTCCGGGCTTTGCAGGATCATGAGGTCAGGGCTGAAATACTGCGCGGGCGTGGACGGGACGTGGAGCCGCCATGTCTCGGCCATGACCTGAAGCAGGTTCGGAAGGCTGCGCGTGGTGGCCGTGTAATCCTTCACCACGGCCTCGTCCGATTCGCCCGCGGCCATGAGCGCGATCGCCGACACTACTCCAGTCCGGTCCTTGCCCAGCGAACAATGAACCAGGGTGCGTTTGCCTTCCGCGACAGGACGCAGGGCATCGGCTACCCAATCGGGTCTGACGCGGATCCAGCCCAAATACAGGTTCCCCAGATCCTCCGGAGTCTCCACTGCCTGCAGAGACCCCGCCACCGTGTTGGGATCCAACGGATTGTGGATGAGCTCGACGGCGGGTCCGACGACGGCGGTACTCCCGCCACCGCCGTCGGGCTTGGACGCGTTCGAAGGAGAGGGGCCGCCCGGAACCAGCCACGGAACCAAAGACCGCTCGAGCTCGTTGCGCAGGTCCATGATGGCCTGGATGCCATGCTCCGCCAGGAACCCCGACGTCGCGGCAGCATCCAGACCAAACGGCTGGCTCCCCCTCAGTATCCGGCCACCGGCCAGAGGACGGAGGTTGAGCACAGCCATGACGGGACTCCTTTGGCTTAGATCTGGCTCTTGAGGTCGGCCACGGAGCTCAGGATCTGGTTGGGTCGGAACGGGAAGGACACGATTTCCTCGCGCTGGGTGATGCCGCTGAGCACCAGAACCGTGTGAAGGCCGGCTTCCATACCTGCCACGATGTCCGTGTCCATGCGGTCGCCAATCATGGCCGTGGTCTCCGAGTGGGCGTCGATCTGGTTCATGGCCGAGCGGAACATCATGGGGTTCGGCTTGCCCACGATGTACGGTTCGCGGCCCGTGGCCTTGGTGATCATTGCCGCGATTGCGCCCGTTGCCGGCATGGGGCCGTCCTTGGAAGGGCCAGTGGCATCAGGGTTGGTTGCGATGAAACGGGCGCCGGCAAGGATGTGCCGGACCGCCATGGTGATCGCTTCGAAAGAGTAAGTGCGGGTTTCGCCGAGAACCACGAAGTCAGGTTCCGTGTCCGTGAGGATGAAGCCGGCTTCGTGCAATGCAGTGGTGAGGCCGGCCTCGCCAATGGTGTAAGCGCGGTTGCCGGAATCAGAGGATTGGACCTGGTCCTTGAGGAACTGGGCTGTGGCCAGCGCGGACGTCCAGATGTTCTCTTCCGGAACTTCAAGACCGGAGGCCCGGAGGCGGGCTGCGAGGTCGCGCGGGGTAAAGATGGAATTGTTGGTCAGGACAAGGAAGCGCTTGGACGTATCCACCCAGCGCTGGATGAGCTCGGCTGCACCCGGGATCGCCTGGTTTTCATGAACCAGCACGCCGTCCATGTCCGTGAGCCAGCATTCGATTTCGTGGCCGTTCCGGTAAACCGATGCGGACGTGTGGGGCGTGGATTCTTCTGCCATATTTGCCTCCGGCTGGGATTGGTCATGCACTGCCTCCCAGTCTTTCATTATTCGCAGCTGGAGACATCCCGTGGTCTCGATGGCGTTAACTATAAACTCAGTGTATAGATGGAGCTGTGAACAACTCACTCACCCTTCTGGGCCTTTTGAATCGCGAGCCCAGCTACGGCTACGACCTCAAGCACTCTTACGACCGATACTTCGGAGCAGGCAAGGCGCTGGCCTACGGACAGGTGTATTCCACGCTGGCGCGGATGGTCCGTGATGAGTTGATCCGGGCTTTGGGCGAAGAGACCGGGGGAGGTCCTGATCGAAAAAAGTATGCGATTACCGACGCCGGAGAGGCCACGGTGCGCGATTGGCTCTTCACTCCCGACATTCCCTCGGAATCCCTGCAGAGCAACCTCTTTGCGAAAACCGTCATCGCACTGCTGCTGGATGACGACGCCGAGCGGCTCCTTGACGTGCAGCGCAGGCAACACATGGCCCGGATGCGGGAACTGACGCGCGCGAAGAAGGAAGCAGGCCTGCTGCAGGTACTGATGTGTGACCACGGTCTGTTCCACATCGAAGCGGACTTGAGATGGATCGACCTCACGGCCGCCCGCCTGTCCCAACTCAAAAAGGAGCTTCAGAGCGCATGAGCATCCAAACACCCATCCTCAGTGCCCGCGGGTTGCACCACTCCTTTGGCCCGACGGAGGCGCTCCGGGGAATAGACCTGGATGTCCATGTGGGGGAAGTGCTGGCCGTCATGGGGCCATCCGGATCCGGGAAGTCCACGCTGCTGCACTGTCTGGCCGGGGTCCTCGTGCCCGACCGCGGGACGGTGACGTACAACCCCGTTGACGAAGTGCCCTTGCACCTCAACGAACTCAAGGAGACCAAGCGGGCCCGGCTGCGGCTGACGGACTTTGGATTCGTCTTTCAATTCGGGCAGTTGCTGCCCGAACTCAGTGCGGTCGATAACGTCAGCATCCCGTTGCTGCTTAAGGGGATCAAACGACCTGAAGCGCTGGAGCGATCCAGAGACATGCTGCAACGTCTTGGCTTGGACGGACTGGGCGAAAAGCTGCCTGGCGAATTGTCTGGTGGTCAAGCCCAACGTGTCGCTGTTGGCCGTGCCTTGGTGACGTCCCCTGCGGTGTTGTTCGCAGATGAACCCACTGGCTCGTTGGACTCCCTCGCCTCGGAAAACGTACTGACCTTGATGCTCGATCTTGTCCGCGAAGCCGACACGACCGTGGTGATGATCACCCACGATGCCCGAACCGCTGCCTATGCCGATCGGGAAGTCATTGTGCGCGATGGTGCTCTGGGCGCCGGATACCGGGTGTCCACGTGAACTGGGGACTTTTCCGCCTGGCTGTGGCCGGCAGCCGCTCCGCCTATGGCAGGTTGACTGGAATCGCTGGAGGAGTCGCCGTCGGGGTCTGTCTTTTGTCGTTGCTCTGGGGTGGCGCCAACGGATTGCAAGCCCGGGACGACCGTGGCGCCTGGCTGCGCGAAACGGGGCATCCGTCCGTATCGGATTCGATCGATGCTTCGGGCGTTGCAGCTCCTATCCCCTTGACTCAGGAAACAGTGCTCATGCGGAGCAATGGGCTGGAGATCTTCCGGGACCAACTCATTGAGCGCCGCGATTTCGCTGCATTTCCCTCGACGACCGTGAGCATCCCGGGAATTGGTAGCCCGCCGGAATTCGGGAGCTATTACGCCTCGCCAGCGCTACAACGCCTGATCGAATCGACGCCCCGGGATCAGCTCGGAGACCGGTTTGGGGAGTTTGCCGGCGTGATCAACGACGCTGCCCTGCCGGGGCCCGATTCCCTGGTGGTCATCACGGGGGCCTCGGAGGCAGAGCTTCGAAAGAGCGGAAACGCCTCGTTGGTTTCGGACTTCACCAGCAACCCGTACGGAGGCAGCGCCGCCTCCTACACCACGGTGCTCCTTGTCGGAGCCATAGCAGTGTTCTTTCCGGTGTTGCTGTTGATCAGCATCGTCACAGATTTAGGAGCAGCGCAGCGACGCGAACGGTTTGCGACCCTGCGACTCATTGGGGCGTCACCCGGCACGGTCTCCCGCATTGCCGCCGTCGAAATTGCCATCCCCAGCCTGATCGGTGCCGCGATAGGCCTTGCCCTGGCGGTGATGTTGACGCCTGCCGCTGCCGAGATACCAATCAACGGCACCAGAATGTTTGACGCTGATCTGCACACAGGATGGCCGGCCAATGTTGCGGTGGTGGCTGTAGTCGTGGTGGCGTCTGCACTCGTCGCCGCCATTCGGACCGCACGCGCAGATGTTGGGCCTCTAGGGGTGACGAGGGTGGTTCACGAGAAGAAGCCAACAATTTGGCGAACAGTGCCGATGGTTATGGGGCTCGCCTTCATGACTTTGGCGGTTGTTCTCATCCGTGTTTTGAATTTTCGGCTGCCATGGCTTGAGTCCCCGCTCTTGGTGGTCGGATTCATGCTGGTTCTTGCAGGCATCGTTGTGATCGGCCCGTGGCTGACTCGAATGGTGAGCCGGATGGGCCAGCGACAGGCACGAAGCGCGGCCGCAATCGTTGCCGCAAGCCGTATTCAAAAGACTCCGGCGGCTACTTTCCGGTCCGTATCGGGGCTTGTGATTGCAGTGTTTGTTGTCTCGGTTTTCGCCGGCGCATCCAGCATCCTGGAATCCACCGAGAGTCCACAGCCGCGCCCCGGGTTGATGCAGCCCACCAGCCTCCACGCAACTGTGGGGTCTGGAGAAACACAGGTCGGGGTAGGGAAAGCGGCTTTAGCTGCGAAGGAATTGCCCGGAATTCTCAGCGCCACCATTGGCTATGGCTCGGCTGTGCTTTCGGACCGGGGCGCCGGACCCGAGCTCTACTTCCGGGCCTCAGAAGCTCGGGCCTTGGGGTTCGAGGACATTCCAGCAGCAGAAACGGTTGCTGTGGACAGCGCCTTCCTCTACTTCTGGACAGCTCAGCCGCTGGCCTTGACAGCGGCTCCCGATGGAATCCTGGAGGGTCTTGTTCCGGTTGTCATGGTGGTGGACACGGATGGCACTCCTGAGGCCATGGACCGGGCCAGGACAGCGTTGAGCCGCTCGGGCGTCACGGCCACGCCGGCGTCCTCCCCGTCCGACTTTCACTTGCAATCATCCAAACGCCTGATCCAAGGGCTTGCCGTGCTTGCATACCTCGGCATGTTCGTTGCAGTCGCCATCGCCGGGCTTTCCCTCGCTGTGGGGACGGCCTCGGCCATCCTGGACCGGCAAAGGGTTCTTGGGCTTATGCGCCTTATGGGGATGCCAGCATCAGTTCTGCGTCGAATCATTGCCCGGGAGGCTGCAGTTCCCCTCCTGAGCGTGCTGCTGCTTTCGATCGGCCTCGGATTCCTCACGGCCTGGCTCATGGTCACGGCAATTAACGACGCATACCAACTCTCGTGGCCGGAGCCCGGATATTTCATTGCCTTGGCGCTGAGCCTGCTCCTGGCGCTCAGCGCTGTCATCGCCACCTTTGGCCTGATCCGGCGAACTACTTCCGTTACGGCTACACGCTTCGAATAAAAAGGCGGTTCGAAGGGAGACATCCCATGGTGTGCCTCCGTGGGTAGTTCTGCCCATGCGGATATTCGGCTTTGACTTGCGTCGGGCGGCTCAGCCTCGACTACGCTTGTCCCGGCGCAGGCGTGCCACCACCGTGGGTCGGGGGATCGACATGGTGGATTTTTTGTGTCGCCGCACTTCAGCAGGTCCCCAGCACTGGATCGACAACCGGATATCCCCAGATACGCCGGTACTCAACACGTTTGAAAGGGCCTGTCATGAGCAACAACAATGGAGCGCCGCAGCCTCCGTACAATCCCGACGGCGTGCCGCAGCCCCGCTACGACACCGGCCAGGAGCAGTATCGGCAGTATCAGCCGGGCCAGACGCAGTCTATGTATCAGCCGGAAGCGCAGTACCAGCCGGAAGGGCAGTACCATCCGGAAGCGCAGGGGCAGGAGGGCCAAACTCAGGCTCTCCCCACACAGCCGGAAGTGACCCAGGCTTTCCCCGCGCAACAATTGCCGACCCAGCAGGGTTACCCTGACGGCGAGTTCGCCGAAACGGTCCACCGCTACCCACAGACGCAGCAGGGTCAGCCCGGTTTCACCTCACCGGGCAGCGGCTACCCCGGCCAGCCTGGTTACCCCGGTCAACCTGGTTACCCTGGCCAGCCCGGCGGACCCAGCCAGGGCCCGGGTGACCACAACAAAAAGGCGCTGTTCCTGATCCTCGGCGGGGTCGCCGTCGTCGTGATCATTGCGCTGGTAGTCGTGTTCGCATGGTTGATTCCTTCGGTGACCAAGCCTGTGGCCGTAGAGAGTCCCGTGCCTTCGGCCAGTGCCTCCGACGAAGGCTCTGATGCAGCGTCCGAACCGTCCGCAGAGCCGTCTACGGAGCCGTCTGGCAATGCAACGGCCTCCTCCGAGATTCCGGAGGGTGCTATCCCGCTCCCCAGCGTGTGGGAAGAATTCGCCGGCCCAACCAATGTCCCGGCCGACGGCGATCCGCTGTTCAGCAAGTGGGTCACGGGCGAATCTTCCTTCCAGTACCTGGCCGAGTGGACCCATGACGAATCCTTCGGGATAACCAAGGACCCCACCACGGGTGAAGAAATCCAGAAGAAGGCCCAAGGCACCGTGGAGGCGGACGGCGACGGCATTGCCCTCGCGTATGCGTTCTTCGCCGAGTCCGACGAAGGCAAGTTCGGCAAGGATCCGAAAGAGATCAAGGCCGCGATCGAGGACATCGAGGCCCGGTACAAGGGCATGACCGCCACGGAACTGCCCCAGAACCTGGTGGGCCACAAGTGCACCTCGGACTTCAAGACCTCGATGCCAGAAATCCGCGAGTTCCGCCGGGGCGCAGCAGTGGTCATTGGCTTCACCTGCACCAACGCGCGTGGCGAAGAAATCCAGGCAGTCAACCTGTTCTCGGTGACCCCGTGGGGAACGCCGCAGATGCTCGGCGTTAGCGGGCACAAGACCTACTGGGATGCCCACCCCGGCCTGATGGAGCAGCTCGCCAACTCGTACCGCATCAACAAGTGGAAGATGGTCTAGGCGCCCGGGCAAAGAGGCCAGGACGGGCAGGGCTAAAGTTGAGGGGTGACTGACCTTCCCCCCAACACAGCCCTGCCCACCCCTGCCCCCACGTCAGCAGAAGCTGACGGAACGGCGGAAGTTGACGGGACCACGGCAGAAGGCGGGGCTGAAGCAAAGCCGGAGGTCGGCGTCGGGCCTTGGGAAGGCGAGTGGCCGGTAGGCGAGCACTGGGACCCGGACCTGCTCAGGGACGGCGACCGCCGCAACGTGGTGGACCAGTACAGGTATTGGAAGCACGACGCGATCGTCGCAGACCTGGATTCCAAGCGGCACGAATTCCATATCGCCATCGAGAACTGGCAGCACGACCTCAACATCGGAACGGTTGTGCGCACAGCGAATGCGTTCCTCGCCAAAGAGGTCCATATCATCGGTCGACGGCGGTGGAACCGTCGCGGGGCTATGGTCACCGACCGCTACCAGCACGTCCGCCACCACCCCACTGTTGAGGAGTTTGTTCAGTGGGCGCAGGGGGAGGGGCTGGCCGTGATCGGCATCGATATCTTCCCGGATTCCGTGCCGCTGGAGACCTACGACCTCCCGGAAAAGTGCGTCCTGGTCTTCGGGCAGGAAGGCCCAGGCCTAACACCCGAGGTGCACGAGGCCGCTGTTGCTACGTTGTCCATTGAGCAGTTCGGCTCCACGCGTTCCATGAATGCTGCCTCCGCTGCGGCGATCGCGATGCACGCATGGGTTCGCCGGCACGTGTTCCAGCAGCCGGTCGCCTAGTCTCTCCGCCGAGGTGGCATTTAAACCCCATGTTTGTCTGCAACATCGGGTTTAAATGCCAACTCGCGCATGCTCCAACGGGAGGCCCTGTGGATAACTCCCAAGGCGGTCCGGTGAACAGGTCAGAATGGGGAATGCGCAGGACAAGTCTTCCGGAGTATCTGACCACGGGTTCGTTTTCCTTGCGCGCATCGGACAAAGCCGGAGTGCCCAGAAAGCGGGCAGCCGCAAAGGACTTGGTCACAGTCTCCCGTGGAATTAGGGTGCCGGTCGCGTCTGATGCTTCCGGCGCTTCGGCATTGCGCGCTTACACGGATTTGGATGATTCCTCCATCCTCGTCTCGCTCTCGGCCGCACGGATTTGGGGTGTGCCGTTGCCGTCCAGCCGTAGCGGAGATTGGCGCATTCACTTGGCGCGGCGGCGGGGGTTCAGCTTTCCCCGGAGAGTCAACGTGTCCGGACACCTCCTTACTTTCCTTCCGGAGGAGACGATTGAGTACGACGGCGTTAGGGTCACCTCGCCCGCACGAACGTGGTTGGACTTGGCGTCGATGATGACCATGGAAGACCTCGTTGCAGCAGGCGACGCCCTTGTGTGTTCCCACGATCCTCGGTTTCCAGTTCCGAAAGAAGCCCTATGCACCATTGACGAGTTGAGGGAGATTACCGATCGCCACCCTGGAATGCGTGGTGTGAGTACTGCCCGGGCTGCCCTGGACCTGATTCGTGTTGGTGCCGATTCCGCTCCGGAAACGTATATGCGACTGGCCCTGGTCAACGCCAACCTGCCAGAACCCGCGCTCAACCTCGTCGTCCCAGATTCTTTGGGACGCCCTGCCCTATGGCCCGACGCAGGATACGAGGACTGGAAGGTTTCCCTGCAGTACGACGGCCGGCACCATGGCGACGGTCAACAGCACCTGCGGGACATCGAGCGGCAAGAGAAGTCCCTTGCCCTGGGCTGGCTGGAAGTCCGGATTTCCAAGCACGACCTCCAAGGCGAGCGGCCCGGCGTCGTACATAAAGTCCGTCGTGCGCTCCAAAGCCGGGGGTGGACGCCGAGGTGACATTTGAAACCGATGTTGTGCAGCAACATGGGTGTTAAATGCCAACCCGGCGGAAGTGTTAAGAGCTCCAGTGACCCGAAACACGGCGTCCCGGCGGATATCGCTAGGATGGGAGCTAGCCGTAAGCGGTCTACTCCAGGGTTACCAACCCACAGACGAATTCAGCATAGGAGTCACCATGCCCATTGCAACCCCAGAGATTTACTCCGAGATGATCGACCGCGCAAAGGTTGGCGGATTCGCTTTCCCCGCGGTCAACGTGACGTCGTCGCAGACTCTGAACGCTGCGATCCGCGGTTTCGCCGAGGCCGAATCCGACGGCATCATCCAGGTTTCCACCGGTGGCGCAGCCTACTGGTCCGGCGCTTCGGTCAAGGACATGGTTGCCGGTTCGCTCGGTTTCGCCGCGTTCGCCCGCGAAGTTGCCAAGAACTACAACGTCAACATCGCCCTGCACACGGACCACTGCCCGCAGGACAAGCTGGCGGACTTCGTCCTTCCGCTGCTCTCTGCTTCCGAGGAAGCCGTCAAGGCCGGCAAGGACCCGATCTTCAACTCGCACATGTGGGACGGTTCGCACGAGACCCTCTCCGAGAACCTGCGCATCGGCCGCGAGCTGCTTGAGCGGGCAGCTGCTGCGAAGATCATCCTCGAAGTCGAAATCGGCACCGTTGGTGGCGAGGAAGACGGCGTTGAGAACGAAATCAACGAGAAGCTCTACACCACCACCGACGACGCTCTCGCTACCATCGAGGCCCTGGGTGCCGGCGAAAACGGCCGTTACCTCACCGCCCTGACCTTCGGCAACGTGCACGGCGTGTACAAGCCGGGCAACGTCAAGCTCCGCCCGGAACTGCTCAAGCAGATCCAGTCCGAGGTTGGCGCCAAGATCGGCAAGGATAACCCGTTCGATCTCGTGTTCCACGGCGGTTCGGGCTCCTCCGAGCAGGAAATCGCTGACGCCGTTTCCTACGGTGTCATCAAGATGAACATCGACACCGACACCCAGTACGCGTTCACCCGCCCGGTTGCCGGGCACATGTTCTCCAACTACGACGGCGTGCTGAAGGTCGACGGCGAAATGGGCAACAAGAAGACTTACGACCCCCGCGTCTGGGGCGCTTCCGCCGAAGCCGGCATGGCCGCGCGCATCGTCGAGGCAGCCCAGCAGCTCGGATCGGTCGGCAAGACTTTCTAATGTCCGACGAATTCCGGAAGAACCTGATGGGGCCGGAGCCCACGCTCCTGCCCGCCGAAACCGAGGTCTACCAGCACCTGGCTCTCGGCAAGGAAGCGCTGGACCTCGTGGAGAAGAACCCCACGTCGTCTCTTCTCTGGGCAATCCTCGCCGAGGAAGCCTGGGCCGAGGGCCGGACCATCGACTCCTACGCCTACGCCCGCGTGGGCTACCACCGGGGACTGGACTCACTGCGCCGCAACGGATGGCGCGGTGTGGGACCGATCCCGTGGGAGCACGAGCCCAACCAGGGCTTCCTGCGCGCGCTCTACGCACTGGGTCGTGCCGCCGCTGCCATCGGCGAACCCGAAGAGCCCGAGCGGATCGAGAAGTTCCTGAACGACTCAGACCCGAAGGCCAAGGCAGCGATCGAGGCCAGCTAAAGCCTGCGCTGCTAAAGCAAACGACGACGGCGGCCCTCACCAAAAGGTGGGGGCCGCCGTCGTTTGCTCGTTGCGGACTGCAACGAAGGGGGAGACTAAGCCTTGCGCGGGATGCCCGTGCGCGCCATTGCCTCGGCATAGGCGCCGTGGATGGCGTCCAGGTATTCCTGCTGGCGCGCGGGTGTGCCTGCGAAGGAGCGGCCACCCAGGGAACGGACCTTGAAGGTCTTGAAACCGCGGCGGGCGATGCTGGCAGGAGCGGCCTTCATCAATTGGTCAGCAAGGCGGTGTGCTTCATTGCCGTGTGCCACAAGGGCGGAGGTGCGCGGCAGGATCGCGAGCAAGCGCAGGAGCGGCTTCAGGCCTTCGGTGATGTTGGCCGGCGTCAGCTTGCCCGGTTCCTCGTTGGGCTCGATCCACGGGTACGCGTTCCACGGCATCATGAGCTCCGGGCGGAGACCCAGCTGCCACTGCATGCCGAGCATGCGGGTGGCTGCTTCTTCGTCACCCGGGTTGATGAAACCTTCGCCGGAGTTGGTGCGCTGATTGGAGAAAAGGCTGACGATGCGGCAGTCATCCATGCTGTGGGCGGGGTCGAT
The DNA here is from genome assembly GCA_039636795.1 of Micrococcaceae bacterium Sec5.1. Lineage (NCBI taxonomy): Bacteria > Bacillati > Actinomycetota > Actinomycetes > Micrococcales > Micrococcaceae > Micrococcaceae bacterium Sec5.1. The sequence continues at coordinate 554,703 of CP143430.1, forward strand.
GTAGAGGACCTCGCTGCCCGGCTTCTGCTCCTTGATGGAGTCGCACAGCTCGTTGACCTCGGCGATGTGCGGTTCGTAGCGGCGGTTCCAGAGGATTTCTTCGGGTGATTCAGTCGCCAGTTCTTGCATCAGGGGTTTGGTCTCCTAGGTGTTACTGCGCGCACCTTTCCAAGGGGCCGCGGGCATGCCGCTGCCGAACCTCAAAGGGTGCTGTTGGGGGCTAACTAACCTTACCGGACTATGGGCGCTGCAGCACCCTGTTTCGGCGCGCCCCCAAATGAGACGCGGCGTGTTGCCCGGCATCGTGGCGGACGTCTCCACGGTGGGGCGCGAATTCCGGCATGATTTGCGATATGGAGAGACGAGAATCATCCGCTGCCGCTATTTCCGCTTTCGAAGACTTGGGGGCCGATCTGGCCTCGGTGGGTGTGGTGATGGGCAAGATGTTCGGTGCCAGCTCACTGTTGCTGAACAAGAAGGCTCTGGCCTGCCTGAACGGGGACAAGGTTGCCTTCAAATTGGGTAAGGACACACCGGAACATGCGCGAGCCCTGGCCCTCCCTGGCGCTGAACTGTTCGATCCCTCGGGAATGAACCGCCCGTTCAAAGACTGGGTGGAGCTCCCGTTGTCCTCACAGTCACAGTGGCCTACCTTCGCCGAAGCGGCGCTGCAATCCGCCGCAGGCAAGTAAAGCACCTTCCGTGCTTCGCGCCGGCGTCGAGCCTGAACATTAACCCATTTGTGCAGGTCAAAGCCGTTGACTTTGATTTGCGCAGATGATGAATTGGGCTATTGGTTTTGGGGAACCTGTTCTGGAACCCCCGAATCCAGGCATCGGTCTTAGACAGCATCGTTCGCATCATCTACCTCGGGGGTAAACGTGGTTGCATCAACAGAAGCGTCACCAGAATCAGGGCAGCGTCCCGGCAAAGCTCCAAAAGTCCGCGCAATCCTGGCAGGTGGCCTGGTCCTCGGAGTGGGTGCGGCGATCACCTTGGCCGCATGGAACAGCTCCGAGTTTGCCAAAGGCACCTTCACAGCAGGCTCCTTCAATCTCCAGGGAAGCATCAACGGAACCACGTTTACTGATAATCCGGTGGACTCACCGGCCACGTTGGCGTTCACTACCAACCCCACAAACCTTTCGCCGGGCGACGTCGTAGCCGCTCCGTTCGCTGTCAGGTTGGACGCGGCGTCAAGCTACGACGCCACGGTGACCATCTCCACGCAAGGATCCACGGGGTCCGTGGCAGGCCTGACGTACGAGCTCACACAGACTGATGCTTTTGGTTGCACGGAAGCTGTCACGGACACGTTGGTGGCGGCCGGGCAAACGCTGGGGACGACGCCGACAAGCATCACCTTTCCCTTGACTCAAGGAGCCGGCACTGACCCCGGAGCCCCCGTAAACCTTTGCTTCGCGGTGACCGCCGGGGCAGTTGTCCAAGCCCAAACCGGGTCCACCACGTGGGAATTCGCCGCACAGTCGCAGTGATCCATGGGTCATCGACGAGCAAAAACCAAGCGCGGTGTAGTTTTCCTTCGGTTCCGTGCGCTCCTCGCAGGGGCATTGGCACTGGGGCTCGGCGGCTCCGTCACCCTCGCTTCCTGGACTGACAGCGACTTCGCCAGGGGGTCATTCGGAACCAGTTTTTTCCAGACTGAATCCAATGTCACCAAGCCCTATGACGCCTCGGGTGCCTGGAGCACCAACGACGTTTCACCCGGCGCCACGTTGGTGTTCGATGCTAGCGCCATGAGCCCGGGCACCGTGTTATATGCGCCGTTTGCCATCAGGACCAAGGCAACATCCGTTGCCGGCGAGGTGGTGCTCGGGATTCCCGTGGTGACCAGCAGCGGAACCGGGGTCTCAGATCTTGGTGCTGCCCTGCGGTATCGGGTAGTCCGATCGGCTACATGCCAGATGTCGTCGTTCGCGGGGAGCCCGAATTTTGTTGTGGGAAGCGATGGCGTTAAGCCCTTGACCGTGGGCCAGGCCGTCGGCGTCGTAAATCCGCTGGCGGCGGCCACGGCGACCCTGCCGGGGGCAGCAACGGAATTCTGCTTTGAAGTGTCGCTTCCGGCAGGGGCAAACAATGCGCTGCAGGGCCAGACGGCAACCGCGACCTGGCAGTTCACTGCCACCTCAAGCTCATGAGCACGCCCAGGATACGGAGTGGCCAGTTTCAGCGCCGCCTGCGGGAGACGCTGCTGAACATTGCTGCCGCGGGCGGCGCTGTCTGCCTCATCGCCGTCATTCTTGCGGTCGCATTCAACATCACCTTGATCCTGTTCAAAACCGGCTCCATGTCGCCCACCATCCCGGCAGGTTCGCTGGCCGTGGTTCGCGAGATTCCGGCGGCGGACATGAAGGTAGGCGATGTCGTCACCGTGGACCGACCAGGAAAGCTGCCCATCACGCACAGGATCCAGAGCATTGGACCCGCGGAGGGGACTGCCCGGACCATCACGATGAAAGGAGACGCCAACGCCGAGGCTGATCCGGCGCCCTACGTTGTGGAGCGGGTCCGGATTGTGCTCTGGTCCGTCCCCGGTCTTGCGTATCCCTTGGCCGCTGCCGCAAACCCGGTGGTGTTGGGGGCAACTACTGTGTGCGTAGCGGCGTTGGTGAGCTGGGTGCTCTGGCCCCGAAACGGATCCCGAAACGGGCCCGGAAACGGATCCGGGCGCCGCCAGCGTCGCAAAAGAGGGCAACATGCTGCTGCCTAGGTTGGGGGCCTTGGCCGGGCTGCTCGCTCTCTTTTTGTTGGGTGCCTTGTTGGGTGCCGTTCCGGCCCGCGCGGAAGAAGGACCTGCCGGTTGGTTGGAGCTCGACGCCGGTCCGGCCGGGGAGGTTCATCGTCTCACCCCTGGCGGGAGGGCGGATTGGGCGGTGGACGTGCACGCACGGGGCGAGGGCGCCGGTTTGTTGGAAGTGTGGATCCAGCCGACCGAAACTGCAGGTCCGGATAGTGAATCCAGGGGACTCCGGGACTTCCTCAGCGTGCAATTAAGGTCCTGTGAGCAGCCATGGGATGGCACCTTGTGCGCGAGCGGTGAACGGACGTTGCTTGAGCCCTCGGATCTAAACGTTGCCGAGGGCTTGAAGATCGACCTCATGAAGGACGGCAGCACCTGGTCCAACGGATCGTACGTCCTTGTGAGCGCGGCGCTCGCGGAGGACGTTCCCGCAGAGTTCCAGGGGAGTCGCACACAAATTGTGATCGGTGTCCATGGTTCGGGCGACGCGGCTGGAGATCCCAGCCCCGGTGCCGTCACCGCACGTCCGGGCGGGCCGCCGTCGTCGATTGGCTTGGCGGATACCGGCGCCAGGCTTGGTGGCGTCGCGATGCTGGGCGTGCTGGCGGTCGCCGCAGGGTTCGCTCTTGCCCGTTGGCGGGGTGCGCAGGCATGAAGAAGCGGATCGGCTGGTTGGGCTGCGTAGCGATGGCATTCGCCCTGCTCATCTCCGCCTCAAGCCCGCCAGAGGTGACCGAGGCTTCCTGGCAGCGGAGCGAATTCGGCGCGGGTAGCTTCGGGACGATCACGATTCCGCCTGCAACCCTCAATGGCGCCTGCCAGTACAACGCTGGGTTTCTCGGCACAGACGCTAACATCCGGGTCTTTTGGAAGCCGCCCGTCACGTACCCAAGGCTGACGGACGCCGTGATTGATGTTCACCTGCTCACGGCAGGATCTGTGGTGACCACACTCCAGGGATATCCAGGAACTGCGAATACCACCGGGTCATCATCCGCTGGCTACACCACAGAGATTCCGGCTACGCTTCTTGGTGGCGTTTTGGGGTTCAACACGCAGTTCCAAGTGGATATCTACATCACCGCGGCCGGGTGGAAGTCCATGCCTGTGTCGGTCAAGGCCAACGCGGGCTCGGTTGCCGGCCTCGGAGGGTCCTGCACCAATCTCTGAATCGTCATCCCGGGTACTCCAAAACTTCGACAAAACGTCCTTGGAAGGCTCCTTGACACCAGAGTTTGAGGCCCCATCGGCTAAACTTGGCTGGTAAGAGCCCCGAACTCTTGCGTACGCTGCCGTCCGCGGCAGGCTGCACCGGTAAGTCGGGGCATTCTCATGTACGGCGTCGAGTCCTGGCCATCCGGCCTGGTCTCGCCCGAAAGAATGGGGGAGGATCCCATGCCCGCTATCGTGATCGTCGGAGCCCAGTGGGGCGACGAAGGCAAAGGCAAAGCTACCGATCTGCTCGGTGGCCGTGTTGACTACGTGGTTAAGCCCAATGGCGGCAACAACGCCGGGCACACCGTGGTGGTTGGCGGTGAGAAGTATGAGCTGAAGCTCCTTCCCGCGGGCATTCTGAGCCCCAACGCAATTCCCATTATTGGCAACGGCTGCGTGGTGAACCTCGAGGCACTCTTCCAGGAAATCGACGGCCTTGAGGCCCGTGGCGCGGACACGTCCCGCCTGCGCGTTTCGGCCAATGCGCACCTTGTCGCCCCGTACCACCAGGTCCTGGATAAGGTCACGGAGCGCTTCCTCGGCAGCCGCGCCATCGGCACCACCGGACGCGGCATTGGCCCCGCCTACATGGACAAGGTGGCCCGCCTGGGCATCCGCGTCCAGGACGTCTTCGATGAATCGATCCTCCGCCAGAAGGTGGAGGGTTCGCTGCGCCAGAAGAACGAACTCCTGGTCAAGGTCTACAACCGCCGCGACATCGTGGTGGACGAGATCGTGGACTACTTCCTCTCCTTCGCTGAGCGACTGCGGCCGCTGGTTATCGACAGCACGCTGGAGCTGAACAACGCGTTGGACGAGGGCAAGGTTGTGCTCATGGAAGGCGGCCAGGCAACGTTCCTGGACGTTGACCACGGCACGTACCCGTTCGTCACCTCATCCAACCCGACGGCGGGTGGCGCGTCCGTCGGCTCGGGTATTGGCCCCACGCGTATTTCCCGTTCCATCGGCATCATCAAGGCTTACACCACACGTGTTGGCGCCGGTCCGTTCCCCACTGAACTGTTCGACGAAATGGGTATGTACCTGCAGAAGACCGGTGGCGAGTTCGGTGTAAACACCGGCCGTCCCCGCCGTTGCGGTTGGTACGACGCCGTCCTGGCCCGCCACGCTTCCCGCGTCAACGGCTTCACGGACTACTTCGTGACCAAGCTGGACGTCCTCACGGGCATCGAGCAGATCCCGGTCTGCGTTGCCTACGATGTGGATGGCGTCCGTCACGACGAAATGCCCATGACGCAGACCGAGTTCCACCACGCGGTGCCGATCTTCGAGTACTTCGACGGCTGGACCGAGGACATCACTGCGGCTCGCACCCTGGAGGACCTCCCGGAGAACGCCCGCAACTACGTGCTGGCCCTGGAAAAACTCTCCGGCACGCGCTTCTCGGCCATCGGCGTCGGCCCCGACCGGGACCAGACGATCGTGGTACACGACCTGATCAACGACTAAGTTTTACCGCAATTTACGACGACGGCGGGTCACCCCCGGTTCCATGTGGAACCTACGGGTGGCCCGCCGTTTTGGTCACGCCGTTTTGGTCACGCCGTTTTGGTCACGGGAGGACTGCGACCGCCTTCTGCGCAGCATCCGATCTCAACCTAGCTGCCTGGATGACGATGCCCACTGCGGCAGAAGCCATAATGACCACTCCGTAGGCCTGCAGTGTGGGCACAAGTCCCCAGATGGGCGCGAGTAGGCCAGCAATGATGACCGGCACGCTGAACGCCAGATACGCCGCCGTATAGATGGCGGAGAAGACTCCCGCGCGTTGATGGGGCTGGATATGGGGTGCGATCAGGCGAAGTTGCCCTCCAAAGGAGCCGCCGAATCCGAGACCGCCAAGTACGGCGCCGATCCAGACGGCGGCAAGCCATTTTTCACTGACTCCCAGGAGGACCGCCACTATCCCCACCAGGATGAGGGACACTCCAACAAGGGAGCCATGCCGGGCAGGGTGCCGGGCGAACAAGAGCCCTGCAATGGCGGCGGAGAATGGACCCAGAAATGCGGAGAAACCTGCCACGAGGCCCCCATCCAGTGCAAAGTGCAGCCGGAGCAGTGGTGGGAAGAGCCCAAGGAAGAAAGCAGGGAACATCCAGCCCGCAATGTGAACCGGGATGCCCGCTGCGAATTCTCGTCGGATGCCAGCTGGAAGACTGAGCCGGGGTGTGAGGGATCGAGCTGCCCCGGGGCGTTTTGGCGTTGTTTCTGCTGTAAAGCTGACAAAAACGATGGCCAGGATCATGACGCCCGTGAGAATGGCGAAAATGAGCAGGTTGGCGTCCGCTGTGAACTGAACTGCGGCGCCCGTTACGAGGGCTCCGATGCCAAGACCCCCAGCCACCGACGCACCCGCAAGGCCGCCAGCGAGTTTCTTAAGGTGTGACGGTGCTTGCTCGGCGATGGCTGCGTTGAAGGCGCTTGTTGCAATGCCGGTGGCGATTCCTTGCAGGGCCCGCGCGATGATCATCCAGGTAATGGTGGATGCAACCATGAACGCGATCATGGAAATCAGCTCGGTGTACAGGGCAATCAGCATGACTGGGCGCCTGCCCAGGTGATCCGAAAGTGAGCCTCCCACCAGCAGCGCTGCCAACAGGCCTATTGCGTAGATGGCGAAGGCGAGGCTAAGGGTGGCCGCCGAAAAGCCCCACTCCTGCTGCCGGAGCGAGAGCAAAGGCGTGGGTGCCCCTGCCGCGAAAAAGAATGCGGCGAAGACCACGGCTAACCCGGGAAAAGCCGCTTTGGCCGGGAACGTGCGGGGTGGTCGGGATGGTGACAAGGTACTGGACAAGTGAAGCTCCTTAGACAGAACGGTCTAATCCCAGTTAGACAGGTCGGTTCAATAAAGTCAAGAAATTTTAGACAGATCTGTCTGATATGCTTGATGCATGGCCTCCACCAAACTTCCGGCTCGTCAGCGGCTCCTCGATGCTGCAGACAAGTTGTTTTATGCCGAAGGTGTCCACACTGTTGGCATTGACCGCCTAATCGAAGAGGCAGGCGTAGCCAAGGGCTCGCTCTTCTACAACTTTTCGGGCAAGGAAGATCTCGTTGCCGCCTACCTGGAGGGTCGCGACCATCAACGGCGCGAACGCATTGCGAGGTTCCAGCAGGGTTTGGAGGATCCTGTCGACAAGCTCTTGGCCATCTTTGATGCCCTGCAGGAAACGGTCTCTTCTCCCGGATGGAGGGGATGTCCCTTCGCCAATGCCAGCGCAGAGGCACTTCCCGGAAGTGTGGAGGCCGAGGCGCTCCGGGCCTTCCGGGGCTGGCTTTCAAATGCGATGCTTTACCTCTGTGAAGAAGCAGGCTTTGTCGAACCGGCAGGCGTGGCCGCCCGGCTTCGGCTGCTCTACGACGGAGCTGTATCGAATTCAAATCTCGATGCGCAACCAGAAGCTGTGGGCTGGGCTAAAGAGCTGGCCGCGAAAGTTCTGCACGACTCACCTCGCGCGTCGGAATAGCCTCGCGGGGAGGGCAGTTGTCGTAAGCATGAAGGCAATTACCTATAGCGAGTATGGAAACCCGGACGTCCTTGAGCTGACCGAGCAGCCAATGCCGAAAGTTGGCCCGGGCATGGTCCTGGTGAAGGTGAAGGCGGCTTCGGTAAATCCTGTCGACTGGAAGATTATGGCCGGTTACCTGGACTCCTTCATGGATCTGCAGTTCCCGGCCATTCCGGGGTGGGATGTGGCGGGAGTGGTGGAGTCTGTGGGAATCGACGCCCCGCATTTCAAGCCCGGCGACGAAGTTATCTCCTATGGCCGCAAGGACTATGTTCACGGCGGAAGTTTTGCTGAATACATTGCGCTCCCGGAGCGGCTTCTTGCCAGGAAGCCGACCTCCCTGGATTGGAACCAGTCGGCCGGGCTTCCTTTGGCCGGTCTCACGGCTTTCCAGGTGCTCAATCGTCTAGGGCTCAAGGCGGGCGAGACGGTTTTGATCCATGGCGGTTCTGGCGGTGTCGGATCCCTCGGCGTTCAGATCGCCGTGGCGCTCGGCGCACGGGTCATCGCGACCGCGTCGGAAAGGAACCACCAATTCCTCAAGTCCCTCGGGGCCGAAGCGGTGGCATATGGTGAGGGGCTGTCCGATCGCGTGCGTGCGCTGAGTCCTACTGGGGTGGACGTTGTGGCGGACTTTGCAGGCGGAAACCTTGAGGCGACGCTGAAGGTCCTGTCCGACGGAGGTCGGCATGCGTCCATTGCGGACAGTGAGGTGGAGTCGCACGGCGGAACCTGGATGTGGGTGAACCCCGTTGGTGCCGAACTGCAGCAGCTCGCTGACCTGGTGGACGAACACAAGATCCGGGTAGAGGTGGCGGAGGCACTTCCCTTGGCTAAAGCAGCGGATGCCTTCCGGCTCAACATGGAAGGGCACACGCGCGGAAAGGTTGTGCTCACGGTGGACAGCGGGGCTTGATCAGTCTGGGCCGCACAGTCCAGAATCTGTGCCCGGACTGTGCGGCCCTGCGGCTGTCAAACCACTCGGGCTAAGCGGTTGCTTCGGGCCCGTCCTTATGGAAGCGTCCGTACCGTTGAAGGAACACATACATGGCTGCGAAGGTCAGAAGACCCAGAAGGGGGCCTGCCCAGAAGGCAATTGGCGTGCCGTGGATCAGAACCGCCGCGCCACCGAAGACAGCCGCGACAATGCCCGCTCCTGGATTGGCCGTAGCCAGTTTCCCCTGAATGTCGCGGCCAAGTTGCCGATAACGAATAGCCTGGAGCACCGCAAAGAGGATAAAGGCCGCCACCATGATCAACGACCATGGCGGGTCAGTCATCGCCACGACGCTGATGGTTATCCCGAACAAGCCTGACAGCGCCAGCCAGTAATTACGTACCGTTGAATCAGTTTTCGTGCTCATCAGCACCCCCTGTTGAAATCAATCACGGATCCGGCGATGGCCATGGCAGCCGAGCAGCCCAAGGCGGCCATGGGGCCGAAGAAGCCCATCGCACCACAGAAGGCCGCGTTTGTACCCCACCAAGCCCATAGGGCAGCCCATGCAGACGGGCACTGCGGAAACATCGGCTTCATGGCCATTGAACCCTTGCCGCCACCGATCATCCTCGGCTCAGCTTTACTGAGCTTGGCGACCTTGGCATTATTCTGACCATCCACCACTTCAAGGTTCAGGTACCCGGAATCAGTCAGCGACACCAGTGCCTCCAAGACGTCGGTGGGCACGGACGCCGCGAGGAATTGTTGCTGCAAGCCGCCGTCGAAACGGCTGTCCGACGACAAGTACCGCGTGAGCTCCTTCGAACCCCGAATTAATTCCAGCCGCTTCGCGAAGCCTGAAGGGTCTGTAAGGCGGGCTTGCTCCAGCCGCTTCATCGCCTCGGCCTTCTGCGCATTCGTCGGTTCCAATAAAATCGCGCCTTCGCTACTGCCCACGATAGTGCGATTCCCCGCAGCGTTGGCCGGAGTCACCGAAGCGAAAACAACAGCAATCACGGCAATGAGCGTCGTCAGGAGTCGTAAACTCCTGGACCAATGTGACACGTGAACCATCAAATCCCCCAAATCTAACGCTGGCCCATTAGTCGGGCCAGTCACTGAAGCCTCCTACCGAAACACCAACCCCCTCGGCTCGGCTAAAAGTATGACCAGAATCGAGAGACCGCAAGTCAAGAGCTGTGCGCCAAATGCTCTGACGTTGTCAACTAAGCCCGTTACAGAGATGGTCGGCCGGGTGGGACAGGCACTTTGCCGGCGCTGCCGCGTTCAGTTAGTTCGGGCCTGAGGAGCTTCTGAAGCGTGGCCGGCTCGTTGCCACGAAGCAGCCGAATCAGATAGCTGACCGCTTGCTTGGCCAACTCACTATGGTTTGGAGAAAAACTCGTCAAATTGGGATGGCTCGTCCGCGCGCCATCATCGCTGCTGTTCAGGCCTACCAATGACAAATCCCGTGGAATGCGGAGTCCATGTTCAGCCGCTGCGGCTATGAAACCGGGAACCGCAGGCTCATTGAACGTCAGGAGGGCGGTCATCCGCGGCGCCTTTTTCCGGATCTCCTCAAAAGCATTCCAACCGTCATTAAATGTTGGAGACACTGTGAATACAGGCATTCGGACGCCCCTTGCCTCGGCTGCCTCCAGCACTGCATCCCGCATTCGCACCATCGGTCCCTGACCGGCATCCAGTTCTTCCTGGGACCTCGTCAAGAAGGCTAATTCTGTGTGTCCAAGTCCCAGAACATAGTCGAGCGCCATGTTTCCGGCAGCGTCGAAGTCCGCGTCAACGAAAGCCTGCGGCTGTAGGCCGCCCGTGCGTCCGATTGTGGTGAAGGGAAGATGGGAATCCAGCAGGAACGACACCCGCTCGTCGACAGTTCTGACCTCCATCAGCACCACGCCCTCGACGATTCCCTGGTTGACCACCTTGTGCAGTTCATCCACATCATTCGCACTGTAAGGCCACAGCAGGAGGTGGTAGCCCTCGCTGCGGGCCTGCTCGGAAGCCGCTTGGATGTACTCAAAATCGGTGAGGTTAAAACCAACCTCACCGATGGGAAAGCTCAAGGCGATGATTCCGGTGCGTTTGCCGGCCAGACCCTGCGCCAAAGCGTTGGGTGTGTAATGAAGGTCCTTCATTGCCTGCAGCACCTGTTGGCGTGTCTCATCAGATATAGGGCGTGTGCCGCTCAAAACGTAGGAGACCGTGCTCCTGGATACACCAGCAAGACGGGCAACGTCCGCCATTGTGGCCAAGTGTGTCTCCTCCGGATCCGCAGTGGGCAAACGCTGCCGGAGTCCTGCCTCCGACCATGTCATCTTGCCCAAAACAGCATATCGCTGGACGATCTGGATGCTGTGCAGGGAAAGCGCCTGGGGGAGCCGACAGGAAACTACCAGGGGCGCGCCGCGTCCCGTCCCAAGGGCGTCACACTGCGTGTGACTGTTGACACCCTTTTGGATTGTCCTTACTGTTTGGGTTGACGCGCGTCGACGAAGCGCGTCGACGCCCTAGGCAACGTTGCCGTTTGGGTCCGGCGAATGGTCTCCGGGCCCTTGAGAGTGAGAAGGAATCGCGTATGAGTTCGACCAACGAGCAGTCCAGCGTGCAACAAATGGCAGTCGGCCGGCGGAAGCCGCTGATGAACATGCGGCAGATCCTGCTGATGAACGTCGGATTCTTCGGAATCCAGTACAGCTTCGGGATGCAGCAGACCGCCATAAACCCGGTTTACGAGTTCCTCGGTGCCAACCCCGCCGACCTGCCCATCCTCAACCTCGCCGGGCCGATCACCGGCCTCCTTATCCAGCCCCTCATCGGAGCCCTGTCCGACCGTACCTGGAGTCCGCGGTGGGGCCGCCGCAAGCCGTTCTTCCTGCTCGGGGCCATCGGCTGCAGCCTCTGTCTATTCCTGTTCCCCTTTGTCACCGCGGTCTGGCTGGCGGTGCTGCTGCTCTGGATTCTGGACGCAAGCAACAACACGGCGATGGAACCCTATCGAGCCTTCATAGCCGACAAGCTCCCTCCCTCGCAGCTGGGTAAGGGCTTCCTCGCCCAGGCATTCTTCACCGGCCTTGGCATCACCTTGGCCAACATTTCCCTGTTCGTCTTCCAGCAATTCATCCAAGGGGCCACCGAGGCCGGCATTCCGTACTGGGTAGTTGGCTCGTTTATGCTCGGTGCCGTTTGTTCGATCGGCACTGTACTCGTCTCGGTGCTGACCACGCCGGAGATAGCGCCATCCAAGGAAGAGCTCACAGCACTGCGCGCCAAGAAGGGCGGCTTCGTCCCCGCAGTGAAGGAGATCGGCGAGGCGATCCGCGAAATGCCATTCCAGCTGCGCAAACTCGCCGTCGTGTACCTGTTCCAGTGGTACGGAATGGTCTGCTACTGGCAGTTCGTGGCCCTGTCCATAGCCAAGTCAGCGTTCCCTGAGAATCTGGAGGGCAAGGAGGACGCGGTCGCTTGGACCGGCCTCGTTAACGGCTGGTACAACATCATCACGTTCAGTGTTGCTTTCGCCCTGGTCGCCTTCGCGCGGCGCCGGGGCGCCAAGATGGTTCACTGCGTCTGCCTTTTGCTGGCCGCGGTCGGGCTGACGATCTTCCCATTCATCGATAACAAGTACCTGCTTTTCATCCCGATCATCGGCCTTGGCATCGCCTGGGCCTCCATCATGGGAGTGCCCTACATTATGGCCGTCCGGATGATTCCCTCAACCCGTTACGGCGTCTACATGGGCATCATCAACATGATGATCGTAGTACCCATGCTCATCCAGTCCGTGACCTTCGGCTGGATATATGAACACCTCTTGGGAGCAAACCCAAACAACGCCATCGTGTTCGCCGGCGTGCTCCTCGGCCTGGCTGCGCTCGCCATGCTTTGGATCAAGGAACCCCCCACTATTCGCGACGTCGATGAAGTCAACTACGCGCCGTCGGCCGGACACTGAGGAGATAACCATGGCTATGAAGGACTACCGCACCATCGTCGTCGGGACGGATGGATCCGGGCTCGCCGGCCCCGTTGTCGCACGAGCCGCCTGGCTTGCAGTGCGGGACGACGCCGATCTGGTCATCGTCTGTGCATACGCCCGTGTTCCCCGTCGGGCCGAGGCAATCAACGTGCACACTCTTGGTGGCGATCCACGCAGCGGGCAGGTCCTCGGCCGCGAGTCGGCCGCCCTTGCCGTGGAGAGTGCCATGGCCACGGCCAGGGAAGAGGGCGCAACGGTCTCCGCCACCCTCCTGGTAGATGGCGAACCGGCCACCGCACTCATGACTACTGCTCAGGATCGGTCTGCTGACCTCATCGTCCTCGGGGCCATCCATGATCGCTCGCTGGCAGATCGTCTGCTCGGTACGGTGGCCACCGAGGTTGTGAAAAGGGCAACGTGCGATGTCCTGGTGGTTCGCCCAATGGATGACGATGGCGATCTTGAAGTGCCTGAGGACTCGACGGTGACATGAAAAATATGAATTACCGTGCTTAGTAATTTTCGAATCCTAATTCCGCAGTCACTAACCAGGTGAATCCGTTATGATTCACGCTGCGTCCACGAGAATTGAAGTTTTTATGACTACGCAACCTGTCATGAGTTCACCCCGTATTGCAATTCTCGGTGGAGGACCAGGTGGTTATGAAGCTGCTATGGTGGCTGCCTCCCTCGGCGCAATAGTCACCGTCATCGAACGCGCCGGCCTGGGTGGGGCGGCCGTACTCACAGACGTGGTTCCCTCCAAGACGCTGATTGCAACAGCAGACCTGATAACGCGCGTCGGAGAGGCTGAAGAGCTGGGGGTTAAATTCGACGTCGAAGGTAGTGCGTGCACTCCCACGCTGCGTGCGGACCTCAAGCACATCAACCACCGAGTGCTTTCACTGGCCCGCCAGCAGTCGGCTGACATCCGAAAGGGCCTTGAAAGCATGGGTGTCCGTGTTCTCATGGGTTCCGGCAAGCTTTTGGACAACCACACCATCGAAGTATGCGGAACGGACGGCATCGAAACTGTTGAAGCCGATGCCATCCTCCTTGCAGTCGGCGCCCATCCTCGAGAATTGTCCACCGCCCGTCCAGACGGTGAGCGCATCCTCAACTGGTCCCAGCTGTACAACCTTGAGGAACTGCCGGAAGAACTCATCGTGGTCGGCTCTGGTGTGACCGGCGCCGAGTTTGCCTCCGCCTACAACGGGCTGGGATCCAACGTGACCCTTATTTCCAGCGGGCAGCGTGTCCTGCCAAGGTCGGACAGTGACGCTGCAGAAGTTCTGGAAGGCGTCTTTGAGCGCCGTGGAGTCAAGGTACTCGCAAGGTCCCGAGCTGAGGCCGTGGAGCGTATCGGGGATGGGGTGGCCGTGGTGTTGGACGATGGCACCAAAGTAACAGGGAGCCACTGTCTGGTATGCGTCGGATCCATACCAAACACCAGTGGCATCGGGTTGGAAATGGCCGGAGTGGACCTGACAGAAAGCGGTCATATCAAGGTGGACGGCGTTTCCCGGACCACTGCCCCGAATATCTACGCGGCCGGTGACTGCACTGGAGTTTTCGCCTTGGCGTCAGTGGCCGCAATGCAGGGGCGCATCGCGATAGCTCACATCCTGGGAGACGGAGTAACCCCGCTCAAACTCCACCACGTGGCCTCTAACATCTTCACATCTCCCGAGATCGCCACAGTCGGTGTGACAGAGGAAGAAGTGGAAGCTGACAAATACCAGGGTGACGTCGTCAAGCTCCCGCTGAGCAGCAACGCCCGTGCGAAAATGCGCAACCACAAGGACGGTTTCATCAAGATTATCGCCCGCAAGGGATCAGGCACCGTGATCGGGGGAGTCGTCGTGGGACCGAACGCCTCTGAGTTGATCTTCCCGATCGCAGTTGCGGTTGCACGGAAACTGCACGTGGATGACCTGGCGAGCACTTTTACGGTATACCCATCCCTTACAGGATCAATCGCCGAGGCCGCGCGGCGATTACATGTGCACATGTAACAAGATCGTATTGGCAGTTGCGAATTATCCGGCCATTCCAGAATGAAGATTTAACGGCTGTAATTCCAACGCCCCCATATTGATTCAGTCGTAGCCCCGACACTTAACCGAAGTGAAATGTTTATGAAACAAACCGCACCTAACGTTGAGAGCGCCGGTTAGTCGAATTCTGGCACTACAAATCAATCAAAGGTTTTCAAATTGTCCAAAATAGTAACTCGACAGGATCACGATCCCGCCGAAGACTTTGAAAATGAGCGGGAACGCACCGGCGACTTGGCCCTTGCAACCCAGGATTTCTCCAATGAAGACGCGGGGTATCACAAGACCCTCAAGCCACGGCAGATCCAGATGATCGCAATCGGGGGTGCCATCGGGACCGGGCTCTTTATGGGGGCCGGCGGTCGCCTCCATGGCTCGGGACCAGCTTTGATCCTGGTCTACGCGGTCTGCGGCTTTTTCGCTTTCCTCATCCTGCGGGCGCTCGGTGAATTGGTCCTTCACCGGCCCTCATCAGGATCCTTCATTTCATACGCCCGCGAGTTCTACGGCGAAAAAATGGCCTTCGCCGCAGGCTGGTTGTACTTCCTCAACTGGGCGATGACCTCGGTGGTGGACGTGACCGCCGTCGCCCTCTACGTCAAGTTCTGGGCACCCTACTGGGCACCGCTTCAATCGGTCCCGCAATGGGCCATAGCGCTCGTGGCCCTGGTGGTGGTCCTGGCACTGAACCTTGTGTCGGTCAAGCTCTTCGGAGAAATGGAGTTCTGGTTCGCGCTGATCAAGGTCTCGGCGCTTGTGCTGTTCCTCATCATCGGAGTCTGCTTCCTGCTCTTCGGCGGCCACACCGACATCGGGCCGACCGGCTTCAACATCATGGCGGACAATGGCGGGATGTTCCCCATGGGCGCCGTTGCGCCCCTGCTGGCGGTTAGCGGCGTGGTGTTTGCCTACGCCGCCATAGAACTGGTGGGTACGGCCGCGGGTGAGACGGAAAAGCCCAAGGAAGTCATGCCCAAGGCCGTAAACACAGTGGTCTTCCGCATCGGCATATTCTACGTAGGTTCCGTCCTCCTGCTTTCACTGCTGCTGCCCTTCACCGCATACAAGGCGGGAGAATCGCCTTTTGTCACGTTCTTCACCCACATCGGTTCACAGGATGCAGGGGCAACTTCCGCGTCAATCATGAACTTCGTAGTACTTACTGCCGCACTTTCAAGCCTCAACGCTGGTCTTTACTCCACCGGCCGAATCCTTCGTTCCATGGCCGTGAACGGCTCTGCCCCCGCATTCACCGCCAAGATGAGCAGGCACGGGGTGCCCTACGGCGGCATCCTTCTCACGGCAGTCATCACGCTGCTCGGGGTCGGGCTCAATGCTGCATTCCCCTCAGAAGCCTTCGAAATCGTGCTGGAGATATCGGCCCTGGGCATCATCGGAGGATGGGCCACCATCATCCTTTGCCAAATGAAGCTCCAGAAATGGGCAAGCGAAGGGAAACTAGAACGTCCAGCCTTCAGGCTCATCGGCGCACCTTTCACGTCCTACCTGACTCTTGGATTCCTGCTCTTTGTTCTCGTGACGATGGGCTTCTCGGACACCGGACGCTGGGTCCTCTCGTCCTTGGTGGTCCTGGTTCCCGCCTTGGTGGTCGGCTGGTTCGCAGCACGCAAGAGCATCTATCGCGCAGCAAAGCAGCGCGGCGGCTATACAGGGGCGTTTCCGGTGGTGGCTGAACGCCCCGCCATCGACGCAGCCAGAAAGTAGCCTGGCCGCGCACCGTTAGGGCCCGACGGCGATGCTGAACCGATCGCCGTCGGGCCCTACAGGGAGTTCCCTTCTATTCATCACTAAGAATGCGTCGTTCAAGTCTGAGTGACGCATTCGTCAGAGAGGTCAACAGCATGCCTTCCGTGATCTCCGGACCGGAGCCGCAGCTGCTGCGCAGAGTAAGCGCCAGCGCTGTCCTTGGCTTCATGCGAACTTCTCGTGTTGTGACAGTTACCGAGATCATGAATTCGACTGGGCTGGCACGCGCTACCGCTATATCCGTTTGCGAGGAACTCATGGAACGGGGCTGGATCCGGGAGTTGGAGAATCAGCGGGTCTCTGGGCAGTATCAGAAAGGCCGTCCGGCCCGAAGGTTTGAATTTCTTGAAAGCGCCGGATTCGTCCTGGGCGTAGACGTGGGAATGGCAAAGGTCAACGCCCTTGTATCAAACCTCCGAGGGGAAACTGTAGGCCAATGCAGCCTGCCCTTCCCTGGAGTCCAGATCACCGCCGAAGAGCGCGTCCCGGACGTCCAGCTTACTGCCGGCGAACGTATTGAAGTCATCAACCAGGCGGCAATGACAGCGCTCGAAAGCGCAGCTGCTTCTGCTGGCGCCGTGCTCGCCGTGACGGTCGGAATAGCAGCACCCGTTGACCGAAATGGTGAGGTATTGGCCACGCAACGCTTTTGGAAGCTGTTCGATCTGGACATCAAATCTGTTTTCAAAGATCGCCATGGATGGACCGTGATGTTGGAAAATGATGCAAACCTTGCTGCCTTGGGTGAACGTTGGTGCGGTGAAGCTGCAGGAGTCGACGACGTCGTGGTGATCCTCTCCGGTGAACGATTCGGAGCTGGAGTGATTGACGGCGGGAAACTCCTTCACGGCAGGAATGGGGCGGCCGGAGAGCTGGCCTTCCTGAAAAGGGTCCAAGGCGTGGGCGACACCTTCGGGATCGCCCTCATGGCCAAGACCTGGGCCGCTGAAGCCCTTGCCGGCAACGCCACGACTTCACTCAGAGAGTACGCCTGCGCGGAGATCGATGCCGAGCATGTTTTTGCGGCGGCGGCAGACGGGGACGACCTCGCTCAAGGAATTTTGGACCGCCTCGCCGACAGGATGGCTAGAGTCATCGGAGCCGTGGCAACCATCCTTAACCCTGAACTTCTGGTCATTGGCGGAGCAGTGGCAAAATCGGCCGGAGTATTGCTCCAACCGATCGGGCAGCGACTCGGTGAATTCAGCGCGACCCCGCCCCGCCTCGCCGTGTCCCGCTTGGGCGAGGCCATAGTTGCGGTTGGTGCTATCAGAAGCGCTTTGGACTACGTCGAGAAAAATAGCCTGGATCTTCAACTGCGGGTGCGGACATGACCAAAACCGCATCCCCATCCGGATCCACCAAATTAGTAATCACCGTCTTCATAACGCAGGCTGCGGATGGGCAATTGACACTTGCCTTCGATAACTACCCGGGGCTCTCCGCCACGGCGGGAAGCTTCATCGACATCCCTGAAGTAGCCCGCCGTGCCGCAGCCGGCCACACGAGCAGACCTCAAGGCAACTTCACCGTCCACATTCGGTTCTGAACCGCTGCCCAAAGCAGCGTCTTCGAAGAGGCAGGCACCCCTGCGTGGACAGCCTGCCGGACGAGGAGCATAATAGTTAGCGGAGCTAATTAGCACTGCTAACTATTATGCCAATCTCAGGAGGCGCCTCCCAGTGACCGCAGCTATTAACGACGGACCGGCGGAGATTCAAGCTGACGTTCTTGCCATTGATCTTCGAACCGCGGTGATGCGGACATCCCGCAGGCTGCGCATCGAAGCCACTGGCGAGGTTATTACTCCCGGGCAGTACACGGTGCTCGCCCACCTTAATTCCGGTTCGCAGACGCTGCGGGAATTGGCCGAGCTGGAGCACGTCCAGGCACCGTCGATGACCCGGATCGTGAACGCCTTGTCCGGGCAAGGCTTCGTGTCACGGCAGGCCCACCCCGAAGACGGCAGGCAGGTCCACATCAGCATCACTGCCGCTGGCCAGAAAGTTCTGGCCGAGGCCCGCAGCCAACGGACTGCCTGGCTGGCCCAGCGGGTAGCAGGACTCAGCGAGGAGGATCGGCTGACACTCAGCCGGGCCGCACACATCATGCAGGAGATGAGCGCCAAGTGAGTGCCATGTTCCGTGCCCTCGAGAGTCCCAATTACCGGCTCTGGGCTGGTGGTGCACTGGTGTCCAACGTCGGCACTTGGATGCAGAGGGTGGCCCAGGACTGGCTGGTCCTGACGGTCCTCACAAATCACTCCGGAACGGCAGTGGGCATTACCACGGCACTGCAATTCCTGCCCATGCTCCTGCTTGGACCCTATGCGGGTGTCCTGGCTGATCGTTATCGCAAGCGCGTGATCCTCCTCTGGACCCAAACGGCCATGGGGATCTGCGGGCTGATCGTCGGCCTGCTGGTGGTGACAGGCGTGGCGCAGTTGTGGCACGTCTATCTAGCCGCCCTCGCCTTGGGGTTGGCTGCGGCCATAGATGGCCCGGCCCGTCAAGCGTTCGTGTCAGAACTTGTTGGCCCTGACAAGCTCTCCAACGCCGTCGCCCTGAACTCGGCGTCCTTCAACAGCGCCAGGCTGACCGGCCCGGCCATCGCCGGTGTGCTCATTGCATGGATCGGCACGGGCCCGGTGTTCCTTCTCAACGCCGCGAGTTTTGTGGCCGTCATCGTTTCCCTCTGCCGGGTTAAAGCCTCGGAGCTGGAGCCAGCAACGCCAGTGGCCCGCGGCAAGCACCAATTAACGGAGGGCCTCCGGTACGTGCGTCAGCGCCCGGACCTGGTCCTCATTTTGCTGATGGTGGGCCTCCTGGGCGCCTTTGGCATGAACTTCCAGGTAACGAATTCGTTGATGTCCACGGCGGAGTTTGGCATGGGGCCGGAGGCGTTTGGCCTCCTGGGATCCATCATGGCCGTGGGAACGCTCGCGGGTGCGTTGCTTGCCGCCCGCAGGTCCGGCCCGAGGCTCCGTTTCATGCTGGGCGGCGCGCTGAGCCTCGGCGCCTTTACCGTCCTGGCGAGCATCTCGCCGTCGTTCTGGATTTATTCAGCAGTCCTTGTTCCAGTAGGGCTGGCGTCCATCACGTTCCTGAACAGCTGCAACACCACCATCCAGTTGTCCGTTGAGCCCCAATTCCGTGGACGCGTCCTCGCGCTGTACCTGGCCATCCTGCAAGGCGGCACCGCCATAGGAGCACCCCTTATGGGCTGGATCGGCACGGAATTCGGAGCCCGCTGGGCTGTCGCATCAGGCGGGGTGGTGGTCTTGGTGACCGCCGTCGCTTGCGTGATCCTGGTCAGCCGCCGAAGCCAGAAGACGCTCCGTGAACATGTGCGCAGTGCATGGCTGCGGAGACGGGCAACCCAAGTGTCTTGAGGCTAACGCGCCTCAAGCTCCTCCAGCGTCTTTCCCTTCGTGTCCGAAGACAAAAGGGTGGCCAGCGCCGAGACAAGGCAGATGCCCAGAGTGGTCAGGCCGATGACCATGGGGATGTTCGCAGATCCTGGGGGAGCGACGGCCGTGAACAAGCTCGGGAAGAACGAGGCGATCATCAGGCCGATGTTTTGTGAAACTGCGAAGCCCGTCACCCGCATCCGCATAGGGAACTGCTCCTGGAAGAACGTGGCGAAAGTGGCGTTCCACATCTGGAACAGGATGCCCTGGACGATGACAACGCAGACGAAGATCAGCGGCAGGCTGCCCTGTTCGATCGCCCACAGGTACACCATGGTCAACAAACCGCCGGCAATTCCGCCTGCAACCATGAGCGTCCGCCGGCCAATCCGGTCTGACAATGCCCCGAACAACGGGATAGTCACCACTGCGGCTACGTTTGCTGCCATGGTCACCCAGAGGAATTCACTGCTTGAGAAGCCGTTGCCATAGCTCTTCTGGGCGGCGAAGGACACGCCGAAGATCAGGGTGGCCATGCCGATGACGTTCGTGAACGTCATCGCAACGCATCGGACCAGGACCCACGGGTGGGTGCGCAGGAGGTCTGCAAGGGGGAAGCGGCGTTTGGTGCTTGGCTCTTCCGACTGCGCCAGGTAGGCCGGTGGCTCCTGCACGCGGCGGCGAATGATGTACCCGGCCAAAATCACGACGGCGCTGAGGAGGAACGGCACCCGCCAGCCCCAGGAATGGAACTGATCATCAGGCAGGAGGGCGGCGAGCGGAATGAGGACAGCAGTGGCGAGGATCGAACCCACCTGCGTGCCTTGAAGGCTGAAGCTAGCGAAGAAGCCGCGCCTTGCATCGGGGGAGTGCTCTACGATCATCGCGCTGGCACCACCGAGTTCGCCAGCAACGGCGAAGCCCTGGATCAAGCGGAGAATCACCAGCAGGACGGGCGCAAGAAGCCCCACCTGCCCGTAGGTTGGCAGGAGTCCCACTGCGAAAGTAGCGAACCCCATGAGCAGCATCGCGAAGACGAGGACCCTCTTGCGTCCATGCCTGTCACCGTAAGCACCCAGGACCACTGCGCCGAGCGGGCGGGAAACGTATCCCACGGCATAGGTGGCCAGGGAAGCGATGATGCCTACGGTCGGGTTTTCCGTGGGGAAGAAGATCGTGGGGAAAAGCAGCGTCGCGGCCAGTGAATAGAGCGCGAAGTCGTAGTACTCCAGCGCGCTTCCGATCCAGCCGCTCATTGCGGCTTTCTTCGGGTCCTTCCGGCCGATGGTGTCGTCCTGGGTTGAAGGGGTATCCCTCCGGTGCGTGACGGTCATTCGCCGAACTCCTTTGTCATCGTTGGCAAGGAACAAAAACTCTTCCAATCCAGGACTGAACAATGCGGTGCTCATTCAGCATGAGGAAGGTTACGTTGGTTCGATCCCACTCTTGAATCGATTCATTAATCATACGATGTGACCTGCGATACGTCAAAGGTCACTGTGGTTAAAGGTCACCGTGGAGGGATTGTGCCGTGGAGGGATTGTCAGGGAGTAGCAACGGAAAACGCACGACGGCGGCAGGCCGCCCCGGTACCCAAAGAACCGTTAGTTCGTCGGAACCGAAAGGCGAGCTGCCGCCGTCGTGATTTGATCAGGCAATCAGGCCATTAGGAGAAAGGCCCTGGTTAAGGCGCAACAGCAAGTTTCGCGCTGAGGGACATGCCCAGCCGTGCCTGCAGTTCCGAAACGGTGGGCGGGTTGGCGCCGGAGCGGCTGACCGTGATGGCTGCGGCCATGGAGGCAGTTTTTCCGATGGTTTCCAGTGCTCCCGGCGCAAATCCTTCTTCGCCCTCTGCCAAAAGGCCGAAGATGAGGGCGGACATATAGGAATCGCCGGCGCCGATGGTGTCGGCAACCTCGGTTTTCACGGAGGGGATGCTGAACTTCGCACTTTGCGTGGCGAGGAGGGCGCCATCAGCACCCATCGTGATGACGGCCAGGCGTGCCCCCAGCGCGAGCAGGCGGGACGTGACCTCGTCCGGAGACGCCGTCGGGTAGAGCCAGTGAGCATCTTCGTCGCTGAGTTTAACGACGTCCGTGAGCGGGAGCAGGTCCTCGAAGACACTCTTTGCTTCAGCATGGCTGCCAAGCAGGGCAGGGCGAATATTGGGGTCATAAGTGACCAGGCACGACTTGTGGCCTTGCTCAAGAAGGGAGCGAACGGTGGAGGCTCCCGGGGCCAGGAATGTGGCGATGGATCCGGTGTGCAGGACTTTCGGGATCATGGCAGGCGCTACCGGAGGCAGTTCCCAGGCGATGTCGAACTCGTAGCTGGCCGAGCCGTCTGCCGCCAAGGTGGCAGTAGCGGTGGCCGTGCGTTCAAGGGATGTTGAACCCGGAAGAAGCCGGACACCTGCGGACTGGAGGTGGTTGGCGATAGCGGTACCGTGTTCGTCTTCGCCGATTGCTGTGAGCAGCCCCGTGGATACGCCGAGCCGGCCAAGGCCATAGGCGACGTTCGCCGGCGATCCCCCTGGATAGCTGATGGTTCCTTCGGGGGTGTTAACGATGTCGATCAGGGCTTCGCCGATAACAACAACATCCAGCTGGTCATGGGCGGAGGTGCCGGGGGGAGGCTTTTGCATCTCGGTTCTTTCGTCGGTACCGGCTGGACGGCCGGGTGTGGATCCGTCCGCGGACCTGTGGGCAGGTCCGCGGACGGAGAAGGGGGTTCCGTTGGCACGGAAGGTGCGGCCTGTCAGGCTTTGGCAGCACCTGTCATGATGGCGACGGCGTCGGTCATGGTGTGGGATTGCGGGGTGATGGTGGCCGCGCATTTGCCCAGGCGCTGGATGTGGATCCGGTCGGCCACGTCAAACACGTGGGGCATGTTGTGGCTGATCAGGATGACAGGCAGGCCGCGGTCACGAAGGTCGCGGACCAACTGCAGTACCTGGTTGGATTCACGAACGCCCAGTGCCGCCGTCGGTTCGTCAAGAACAACCACCTTGGATCCGAATGCCGCCGCACGGGCGACGGCGACTGCCTGGCGCTGGCCACCCGAAAGGTTTTCCACCGGAACAGTGACGTCCTGCAGGGTGGAAATGCCCAACCGGGTCAGCTCTTCCTTGGCCTTTTTGCGCATGCCCTTGCTATCGAGCATCCGGAAGATGCTCCCCAGGGGCCCGGGAAGACGCTCTTCACGGCCGAGGAACAGGTTCGAAGCGACATCGAGGGCCGGCGAGACGGCCAGGTTTTGGTAGACCGTTTCGATGCCGTGGACGCGGGCGTCCTGTGGCCGCTTGAAGTGGACCTGCTGTCCGGACACGAAGATTTCTCCTGTGTCCGGAACTTCGGCGCCGGTGAGGCACTTGATGAGCGTGGACTTACCGGCACCGTTATCGCCGATGATGGCCAGGACTTCGCCGGGGTAGAGATCCAGGTTGACGCCGTCGAGGCCAACCACGCGGCCGAAGGTCTTCACGAGGTTCCTGGCTTTGAGGATGGGCTCGCGGGTTTCGGTGTGTGAGGCTGTAAATTCAGTCATGGTCATGACTTGACCTTTCGGATCCACTGATCGACGGATACGGCGATGATGATCAGGATGCCCACCGCGAGGGTCTGGTAGAGCACGTCCAGGCCAGCGAGGGAGAGGCCATTGCGGAAGACGCCAACGATCAGCGCTCCGAGCAACGAACCCCAGATGGAGCCGCGGCCACCGAACAGGCTGGTTCCGCCAATCACGACGGCGGTGATGGAGTCCAGGTTCAGATCGACGCCGGCGTTGGGGCTGGCGGCGTTGGTACGGCCAATCTGGATCCAGGCGCCGACGGCAAGGACGGCTCCTGCGGCCAGGTAGACGCTCATGAGGACGCGGTTGACGGGAATACCGGCCAGGCGGGCTGCTTCCTTGTCATCGCCCACGGCGTAGAGGTGCCGTCCCCAGGCGGTTTTGCCCAGGATGAATGCGACGACGATGTAGAGCAGGAGCATCATGACGACGCCCGTGGAGATCCGGACGGGCCCGATCGGGAAGGTGCTTCCCAGCCAGGTGAGCACGCCAGGCATGGCGGATCCGCGGACGGTGCTGCCACCGGAGTAGAGCAGGGTCAGGGCGACGAAGATGTTCAGGGTTCCGAGCGTGACGATGAACGGCGGGAGCCGGAAACGTGTCACGAGGAAACCGTTCAGTGCACCTGACGCAAGTCCGACGATCAAACCTGCGATGAGTGCCAGTGGACCTGGGACGCCACTGCCGACAGCCATCTGCGCGATCACCATCGAGGACAGGATCATGACTGCGCCGACGGAAAGGTCGATTCCGGCGGTCAGGATGATGAGCGTCTGAGCGATGGCCAGGGTTCCGACGACGGCGACCTGCTGGGTAATCAGGGAAAGGTTCTCTACCCGAAGGAAGCGGTCGTTGAGGAGTCCGAAGACCACCACGGCGATCAGCAGGACAATGGCCGGGCTGAGGGCGGGGTAGCGGTGGAGAATGTTGCGAATTCTGCTGAGGGGTGTTTGGCGGTCGAGGAATTCCTCGGCCAGGTCAGCGTGCCCCGCGCTCGGGGGGCCGGCGGTCTGTTGCTGGGTCACTTTAGGTTGCTCCTGAACTTACTTGCCCCAGCAGATCTGGGAAGCGTCGGTGGTGGTGATGCTCTTCACGCCGTCTACGGGCTTGTCCGTGACGAGCTCCACTCCGGTGTTGAAGAAGTCCAGGCCCTCGGAGTTGGCAGGCTTCTTGCCGGTCTTTGCGAGGTCAACAATGGCCTTGACACCAAGCTCGGCCATCTTGACCGGGTACTGCTGTGCCGTGGCACCGATCACACCGGACTTGACGTTGTTTACGCCTGAGCAGCCACCGTCAACGGAGACGATCAGGGCGTCTTTTTCCTTGCCCGCGGATTTCAGTGCTTCGAACGCGCCGGCAGCAGCAGGCTCGTTGATCGTGTAAACGACGTTGATGTTCGGGTTCTTGGCCAGCAGGGTCTCCATGGCGGTACGTCCGCCATCTTCAGCGCCCTGGGAAGCCTGGCTGCCGACGATTTCGTACTCGCCACCCTTGCCGCCGGTGTACTTGCCCGTCTTGGCTTCGTCGCCGTTCTTCTTCTTATCGGCGGTGTCGATGCCCAGGCCGGTCAGGAAGCCTTGGTCACGGTTATAGTCAACGGACACCACCTTGTCATCGAAGAGGTCCACAAGTGCGATCACAGCTTTCTTGCCCGCCAACTGCTGGGCAGTCCACTTGCCGATCAGCTCGCCGGCGGCAAAGTTGTCCGTGGCAAAGGTGATGTCAGCGGCATCGGCCGGGTCCGGCGGGGTGTCAAGGGCAATAACGAACAGGCCAGCGTCCTTGGCCTTCTTCAGGGCATCCACTACGGACGGGCCGTTGGGGGTGATGAGAATTCCCTTGTCGCCCTTGGAGATCGCGTTTTCAATGGCCTGGATCTGGGTGTCTTCGTCGCCGTCGGCCTTGCCTGCGGCAAGCTTGAGATCAACGCCGTCCGCCGCGGCAGCCTTCTTGGCGCCATCCTGCATCGACACAAAGAACGGATTGGACGTGGTCTTCACGATCAGCGAAACGCCGATCTTTTCGTCACTGCTCGCGCTGGACGACGGCGAGGATCCGCCGCCGCAGGCAGTCAGGCTTAGTGCGCCCAGTGTCAGGACTGCGCCGGCGGCAAGAAGACGGGTCTTTGCCGACCTCGAGGCTTTGGAACTCAACATTGAAACTCCTGTTTTTTGTGGCTGCTCATGGCGACTGATTCCCCCATGACAACGTTGTCAGGTAACATGTAACCAAGCTCACACAGTGCAGTCAAGTGTTAAATGAAGTTGAGGAGCATTTCGTTGACAACGATGTCTAATCGTTACCAAGCCGATCCTGCGCGCAAGCCCCCCACGATGAAAAACGTCGCTGATCTTGCCGGGGTTGGCATCAAGACGGTCTCAAGGGTGGTGAACGACGAACCAGGTGTTTCGGAGGAAACCCGTCAACGGGTCCTGCGGGCAACGGAGCAACTTCAGTACCACCTGGACATCACAGCCGGCAGTCTGAAGCGGTCCGGCCGCAAGACCCAATCCATCGGACTGTTGCTTCCGAGCGTGTCCAACCCCTTCAGCGGTGAGATTCACCGCGCGATGGAGGATGCCCTCGGTGAGCGGGGAATTGCTGTCTTCGCCTCGAGCCTGGATGACGACCCGGACCGGGAAAGGAAGTTGATTTCGGCTTTCCTGGGGCGTCGCGTGGATGGTCTTGTGCTGACAACGATCGCGAAGAGCCAGGCCTACATGATCCCCGAACACTCCCGTGATCTGCCGTTGGTGTTCATCGACCGCGAGCCTGTGGGTATTGAGGCAGATGCGGTGGTCACGGACAATGAGGTGGGTGCCGCGGTGGCAGCCGCGCATCTCATCAAGCATGGCCACACCAAATTGGCTTACCTCGGGGACCGGACCGATATCCAGACCGCCGTGAAACGCCGCGCAGGTTTCCTGGACGAGGTCGGCAGGTCCGGGATCGCGACCTCCACCGTTGCGGTCCGGGAGAATCTTCACGACGAGGAAACGGCCCTCAAGGCTGCGCACGAATTGCTCACATCAGAGAACCCGCCTACCGCGATATTCTCCAGTCAGAACCTGGTAACTTTCGGTGCCATGCGGGCGCTGAAATCCCTCGGTGAGCAGCACAAAGTTGCTTTGGTCGGATTTGACGACTTCACCCTGGCCGACATGATGGAGCCGGGAGTAACCGTGGTTGCCCAGCACCCTGAACGCATCGGAAAGCTCGCTGCAGAACGGATCCTTGCAAGGATCGACGGCGACAATCGCTCACCACAGACGTATATCGTCCCGACGGAACTCATCCCCAGGGGCTCCGGCGAGATACTGCCCCAGAACTAACCAGAAGCAATCCCGATTCAATCGATCAAAGGACCGGACATGACCAAAACTTTGTACGCAGAATTCACCGTCAAGAAAGGCAGCGAAACCCGGGTGGCTGAAATGATGACAGAACTCGCAGGGCACGTGCGCCAGGAACCAGGCAACGTCATGTTCCTGCCCTACACGCGGGAAACCAATCCGCGGGAATATTTCGTGTTCGAGGTCTACCGCGACGAGGAAGCCTTCCAGGAGCACATTGGCGCAGAATACGGCCGAAAGTTCAACGCGGAGTTGGCTGATCACATCGAAGGCGACGGGTCCGTTCTCACCTGGCTCACGCCCGTATCGTAGCCTTCCGCCCGGCCATGCCAGACTGGACGCATGTTTCCCCGTCCTGAGAAACCGCGCACTTTGTCCAAGAGCGACCATCTGGCTGTCAGGCTCGACGACGCGTGGCTGAGGTTCCAGACGCGCCTCGCCATCCGGAGGGGTCGCGTGGAAACGGTCATCCCGTACACCGGATACGGCACTACTTCCTGGGTCCGGGTGCTGGCCAGAGTTGTTCGCAGCGACCCCCGCGATGCCGCCGGCCATGCCAACCCCTTGCAGGAGAGCATGCGCGGCTGGCGGAACTTCATTAGTGCGCCCGTCGCTCATGCAGCCGTACGGGTGACCATTGCAGGCACCGTCCATGACGTCGAAGCCGACCGTGGGGGCGTCGTCGATGTCCGCATTGAGGCAGCCCTGGATCCCGGCTGGCACACGATCACCCTGCAATCCGGGAGTTCCAGAATCGTCGAGGCTCCCGTGGAAGTCATGGCGGACGACGCAGACTTCGGTGTGGTTTCCGATATTGACGACACTGTCATGGTGACAGCCCTTCCCCGACCGTTCCTGGCGGCCTGGAACACGTTCGTTCTCAATGAGCATGCGAGGACACCGACGCCGGGCATGGCAGTCCTCTACGAGAGGATCGCCAGGACGGCACCCACGGCGCCGGTGCTCTACCTGTCCACCGGGGCCTGGAATGTGGCGCCCACACTGTCACGGTTCCTGTCCCGCAATCTGTACCCCGCAGGGCCCAAGCTGTTGACCGACTGGGGACCGACGCCGGATCGATGGTTCCGCAGCGGCAGGGAGCACAAGCGCACTTCGCTGGAGCGCCTGGCAGAGGAGTTCCCCCGCATCAAGTGGCTGCTCGTAGGCGACGACGGACAGCACGACGAAGCCATCTATTCCGAATTCGCACATCGCCACCCGGAGAACGTCAGGGCGATCGCCATCCGGCAGCTCTCCGTCGGTGAAGCGGTGCTCGCCGGCGGTAGGTCAAAGTCCGGGGGACAACCGACGCCGGGAATCCCCTGGATCTATGCTCCGGACGGTGCCGGGATGTCAGCGCAGCTCGAGGAACTCGGCATCATCCAGAGCAGTGTGCGCTCAGCGGACGAGCCGGAGCAGGGGGACTGAGGCAGCTGTGAAAACACATCGCTGAGGACCGCCACATGGCGGTCCTCGCCGTTCCTTTTGAGGGCTTTTGGCGGTTAGCTTCGTGGTCGGGCGCACCTAGGCTTGCTTCAGGTCACGACGAGGTGGCCGAATTAATGGAGGTCAAGATGAAATCGGTACATAAAGCGCCACCTTTTGATCCGGAGCTTGGGGCGACACTTGTGGCATTGGGTGATCTGATCACTCCCACGCTGACGGCTGACATGATCGAAGGCATGCGGCAGTCCTTCGTGGCGACTCCTATCGAGGATCTCTTGGCCGGTCGCCCAGTAGAACACTTTGAACGGACCATTCCAGGCCCCGTAGGGGCTCCAGATCTCATCGTGTCCATTTTTCGGCGGATAGACCACGAGCCTGGCGGACCCGGAATCTTCCACATTCACGGCGGCGGAATGGTCATGGGCGATCGGTTTCTTGGCGCGGATTGGCTCATTGAGTGGGTAGAGCTTTTGGATGCCGTGGCTGTCTCTGTCGAATATCGTCTTGCCCCTGAAAACCCGGACCCGGCGCCCGTGGAAGACTGCTACGCGGGCCTGGAATGGGTGGTCGCGAATGCTGCAGAGCTGGGCATTGATCCTGGTCGCCTCATTGTTGCCGGTGCGAGCGCAGGTGGAGGGCTTGCTGCCGGTGTTGCCCTGCTGTCACGCGATAGGGGTGGCCCTGAACTGGCCGGTCAGCTCCTGATCTATCCAATGCTCGATGACCGCAATGACACGATCTCCAGTCGCCAAATTGATGGCATCGGCGTGTGGGACAGGACGAGCAACGATACCGGCTGGGACGCGCTCCTCGGCGGCCGTCGGAAGACAGAGGACGTTTCCATCTACGCGGCGCCGGCCCGGGCTGAGGATCTTTCAAACCTTCCTCCCACTTTCATCGATGTGGCCTCCGCAGAGGTTTTCCGCGACGAAGACATTGCCTACGCTTCCACCATTTGGGCCTGCGGGGGTGACGCGGAGCTTCACGTGTGGCCCGGCGGTTTCCATGGGTTTGATATTTTCTTTCCCCAAGCAGCGCTCTCCGTCATGGCACGGGAGGCCCGCACCCAGTGGCTTCGACGCATTCTGGATGCCTGAACCCACGTCCGGCTGCCCGTCATGCATTGCCGCAGCAGCCGGACTGGGCCACCATTAACTTCTCGAAGACCAAAGGTGGCGCGCGTTAGTTATGCAAGGACTCGTGTGGCGCCTCAAAGCGCTCGATCCCCAGGCCTCGGAAAGCCTCAAGGTCATCACCTATTTCGACGCGCTGGTCAACAGCCGGGCGAATGCAGAAATGCTCATCCGCGGGGCGGCGGTACTGTGTGACTGTTCAGTTGGCTTTGCCATGGATGGCCGTTCCATGTGCGTTGATGCATCTGGACGGACGATGCCGGAACAACAAGGTGAGTGGCCTTCCAAGGAGTTTGGTGCCGACGGACGGGTATGGATTGAGCGCGCCAGCCCCGGGTTCGTCAATGATGAATTGATCCTGGAACGGCTCGCGATTGCACTGGGCATCTTTTGGGATCGAACGAGTCCCGTAGCAGCCACGCGACGCGCAATTGAGACGATGATCAGCAGCGAGTCCTCATTGGAAAGACGCATGGAGGCGGCAGCCCTTCTGCACTTGGAGCGCACTGGCTCATACAGGGTTCATACAGTCCCTGCGGTGATGCCAATGCCGGGATCGTCAGCGGTAGTTCACACGGAATTCGGTGCAATCCGGGCATTCATTCGCCCGTCCATGGCGACTGCGCCACAGGATACGAGGGCAGGAATCGGCTTGGCCACCGTCCCCCAGGAGCTGGACAGATCTTGGCAGACAGCACTCCTGGCCCTCAGACTCACTAGCCCACACCGCCCGATTCACAATGCCGACGATCTTGGGAGCCTCATTGTCCTTGCTGAAAGGGCAAGCGAGGCCACTCACGAACCGGCTGACGTTACGGCCTTGAAGCGGCTGATCGCAGAACAGCCCAAGGCATGGCGAATGCTCGAAGCCATTGCTGAATCGGGCAGCCTGCGCGCCGTGGCCGGTCAACTCAATCTGCATCACTCGAGCGTCCAGAATCGCGCAAGCGAGTTCACGTCGGCTCTGGGCTTCGACATCCGAACGCCCTCCGGCCGCGTGCGCCTTACGCTGGCGCTTACTCTGTTCCTGCTTGCCACCAACAGATTCGACTAAGGAAGTAAACCTCGACGGCGGTTGGCCGCCCCGGGTGGGTGACTAGCCGACGTCGTGGTTTTACGAAGCGGACCGCGAAAGCAGCCGTCAGGATTCCAGCACGCGCTTCAGGTTCTGGACAAAGACCTTGTTTCGCCGGGGAACCATGTACGCCATCATCGGGGTCATGAGAACCTTGAGTCCGCTTGGTTGCATCTCCACGCCTCGAGTGAAGCGGGCGCCTTCCCCGGCTGGCTCCACCGTGTAAGTGATGCGTGGCTGCAGTCCTGCGAAGTCGGCTCGATATTGCAAGCGCGAGCCGGGCCTGACATCCACGGCTGTGAATGTGCCGTCGGTCTTGCCCATGAAGGGTTTGAAGTTCAGCGGGTAGGTCTTGCCGACGATTGGGACAGGGTCGGTTTGGTCAGGCACGCTGGCAATGTCAACGTGCCAGTTCGGTTCGTTGCGAAGGTCCGCCACGTACTGGAAGACTTCTTCCGGTGTCCGGGCGATGACAACGCTCTCTGCAGATTTGATCATGGCTCCGTGGCGCCTTTCGCTTCCAACTTTTTCAGGCCCATTCGCAGGGAGCTTGCCACCGGCGCGCCCCGGGTCACGACGATCATGAACGCGGCCAGGCGACCCATGAAACTTGTGGGCTTACGGTTCCAGGTAACGTGAATGCGTGAACCGCCGGATTCGTTGGGTGTGATCCGCGCGCTCACGTAGCTTCCCGGGGCGCAGAAATTGCTCTCCTGGACAGTCCACTTCACTTCGTCGGGGTCTGCCCAGTTGTAGTGTTCCTTTGCCCAAATCACTCCTCGCGGAGCTTTGCTTCCTTCCCTGATCTCCGCGAAGGTATCGCCCACCTGGTAAACCTCGTACATGGGTGGGTAGATGCCTGGCCAGATCTCCGGCCGACGTGGGCTGAAGTCCAGCAAGGCCTCCCGTACCTTCGCCGGTGGGACGACGGAATCCAGATCCATTTCCACTTTTGGCATGTCAGCTTCCTCACCTGATGCTTCCAGTGTGGCCGTTTCTGTTGGGCGTGCAAGGGGTTTGGCAGGGGTTAACCGCCCGCCTGACTTAGGACGCCGACGTCCTTCGGCGATCCGATTGAGCCGCGGAGCACGAGTCGCGCCTTCAACGGCGGGCCAGCTGGTGAGGAAGGTTTCCTGCCCTCAATTTGCCGGATCAGCGCGGTGGCGGCAGCCATTCCCATGTCGTAGACGGGCTGCGCGATGACGGTGAGCGGGGGAGTGGTGAGACGGGTCCAGGCAAAATCGTCGTACATGAGGAGGGATACATCCGAGGGGACGGAGAGCCCCGATTCCTGGATGGCTTCCACAACGCTCAAGGCGATGAGGCCGTCAGAGGCAATGATGGCCGTGGCAGCATCCGGCCCCTTCAGCAGGTCACGGGTGATTCGCATAATGGAATCGGCGTCACCGGCATTGAGACGCACCAGGTCGATCGGCTGGCTGAGACCTTCCTCTTCGAAGGCGCGGCGGATTCCCTCCAAGCGGTCCGAGATTTGCGAGGAATCCAGCGTCATCCCCGCAACGTAGGGCCCGTCTGTCCGCACGGTGGAGACGAACGCGATGCGTCGATGGCCTGCTTCGATGAGGTACTTGGTGGACTCGTAGGAGATGGCGCCCATGTCCACGGCGAACGTCTCGACGTCGACTCCTTCGGCGGCGCGGTCCAGCAGGACCAGCGGCCGGCCGGAGTCGCGGACCTCCTTCAAGTGTGAGGTTTCCACGGATGAGGCGGGAGCTACGATCAGCCCGTCAACGCGCTTGTCCAAGAGCACCTGCACGGCGTCCACCTCCGCGGCCCGTTCTTCATCGGTGTTGATCAGGATGACGTTGTAGCCGCTCCTCTTCGCGGTGTCGGTAATGCCCCTGGTTGCCAAGCCGAAGTGCGGGTTTTCGATATCGCCCACCACTACGCCAATGGTGTTCGATTTGCCCGTGTTCATGCTGCGGGCAAGCTCGTTGGGGCGGTAGCCAAGCCCTTCGGCAGCGGCGAGGACCCGCTCCCGAACGTCCTCGCTGACGGCGCCATAGTTGCCCAGTGCGCGCGCGGCTTGGGCTTTGGAGACTTGCGCGGCTTTGGCGACGTCGGCAACCGTTACGTCCCGCCGTCGGG
The DNA here is from genome assembly GCA_039636795.1 of Micrococcaceae bacterium Sec5.1. Classification (NCBI taxonomy): domain Bacteria; kingdom Bacillati; phylum Actinomycetota; class Actinomycetes; order Micrococcales; family Micrococcaceae; species Micrococcaceae bacterium Sec5.1. The sequence continues at coordinate 587,065 of CP143430.1, forward strand.
ATCCATCAGTGCTCATGTTCACCTTTCAGGAGTGGTGTTGACGCGGCTTGTGACTTCCGCTACATTTTCAATCAATCGATGTGAGTCCGGTCTCAATCCTAGGGGCTGAGACCGGACTCAACAAGACCCAACATCGAGTAAGACCCAAAAGCGGCCCAGACAGCACCGCTGGCCCTCCCCACGATTGGACAACGCTGTGATCAAACTGAACTTCCGCCCGGCAGCGCTCGCAGCAGCAGCCTTGGCGGCCCTCCTCGCCCTCTCCGGCTGTGGTGGATCCTCTGCCGGGACCTCGAGCTCGGCCCAGAACCCCTACGGCCTGATAGAACCGGGCACTATCCGAGTCGCCAGCCTTGGCGACTCGAAGCCCTACACCTTCACGGACGGCTCGGGTAACTTCACCGGCTTCGATGTGGAGCTCTTCAAGGACGTGGCCCACCGCGCCGGCGTGGACAAGGTTGTCTTCACCGGACAGGACTTCTCCGGCCTGCTCGCGGCCGTGGCCAATGGCCAGTTCGACGTCGGCGTCGCGGCCATTGGCATCACGGACAAGCGCAAGGAAACCGTTGACTTCTCCGACGGCTACCTGGCCGGCTACCTGACGGTCATCACCACCAAGACCTCAGGCATCAAGGACGTCAACGGCCTCTCTGGTAAGCGCCTGGGCGTTGTCCAGGGCACGCTCCAGGAAGCCTACGCGGTCAAGAACTTCACCTCCGCCCAACTGGTCCGCTTCCCGGACAACAACACCGCAATCTCCGCCGTCAACAGCGGCGCAGTGGACGCCCACTTCCTGGACTACGAGGCAGCCAAGGCGTACCAGGAGCAGTTCGGACTGGTCAGTGCAGCTGACATCCCGTCCTTCGACGCCCCGGCAGGGTTCGCCATTGCCAAGAACAAGCCTGCCTTCAAGGAAGCCTTGAACAAGGGCCTTGCCGCGGCCATGGAAGACGGCACCTGGAAGAAGCTCTACCAGAAGTGGTTCCCGGGCTCGCCGATGCCTGAGCAGTACCTGCCCAAGGCGGAGCAGACCTCCAGCCCGTCGCCAACGGCTGCCAAGTAGGGCAACCGCCTAATCAACAACACCGCCTAATCAACAACACCGCCGGGCGGGCCACATCCCGTAGCCCGCCCGGCCATCCCGAAAAACCAACAAACGTCTGAGAGCACCAAATGGATTGGCTCAATACCATCAGCCGCACGTTCTTCGATGTCGATTCGATGATCGAAGTACTGCCCCAACTCCTGGGAGTTGGACTCCTCAACACCCTGATCATCTCCATCGCAGCAACCATCCTCGGCGTAGTGATGGGCATGGTGGTGGCAGTCATGGGGATCTCGCGGTCCAAGTGGCTGCGAATCCCGGCGCGGATCTACACGGACCTTTTCCGTGGCCTGCCCGCAATCCTCACCATCCTCCTGATCGGCCAGGGCTTTGCCCGGTTCAGCCAGTCAGTGTTTGGACCCTCGCCTTACCCGCTGGGAATCATCGCGTTGAGCCTGATCGCTAGCGCCTACATCGGAGAAATCTTCCGTGCCGGCATTCAGAGCGTGGACAAAGGCCAGGGCGAGGCGTGCCGTGCCCTCGGCATGAGCTACTCAAAGTCCATGGCCCTGGTAGTGGTACCGCAAGGCGTACGCCGTGTGCTGCCAGCCCTGGTGAACCAGTTCATTGCAATCGTCAAAGACTCTTCATTGGTCTACTTCCTGGGCCTGCTGGTCAGCGAGCGTGAACTGTTCCGTGTGGGCCAGGACGCCGCAGTGCTCTCAGGCAACCTCTCACCGCTGGTCATGGCAGGAATCTTCTACCTGGTGATCACCGTGCCACTGACCCACCTGGTCAACTACTTCGACAACAAGTTCCGCACCGGTCGCCGCCGTCCCACTGCCCCAACCAGTGGGCTGAAGGAAGTCAAGGAACTCGACGCGGCATCGCCGCTCATCACCGGGAGCAACACGTGAACCTCACAAGCAGCAGCAACACTGCCAGCAGCACCGGCACCAACATGTCAACGGCCAAGTCAACCGCCAAGGACAAGCCAGCCGCAGCCGACGTCCAGACGTTCCACGGCTCCAGCCTGGAACTGCGGGACCTGACCATGGCCTATGGCGACGTAGAGGTACTCCGCAACGTCAGCCTGAACGTGGCTCCGGGCACAACCACGTGCATCATCGGCCCGTCCGGTTCCGGCAAGTCCACCCTCCTACGCGGCGTCAACCGCCTGCACGAACCCAAGAGCGGCGACGTGCTTCTGGCCGGCGAAAGCGCCCTCAAGGTCAAGCCGGACATCCTCCGCGCCCGCATCGGCATGGTGTTCCAGCACTTCAACCTCTTCCCGGACCACACAGCCTTGGAGAACGTGGCCCTCGCTCTGTGGAGCGTCAAGGGAATGTCCAAGAAGGAGGCACGGGAACGCGCTCAGCGTCGGCTCGCCGAAGTGGGCCTCGCCGAACGCGCCGACCACCGGCCGCGCGACCTCTCCGGCGGTCAGCAGCAGCGTGTCGCTATCGCCCGGGCGCTCGCCATGGAACCGGAAGTCATGCTCTTCGACGAAGCCACCAGCGCGCTGGACCCGGAACTCGTCAAGGGTGTCCTGAACCTCATGGCAGGCCTCGGCCGCCGCGGCATGACCATGCTGGTGGTCACGCACGAGATGGGCTTTGCCCGCAAAGTTGCTGATCAAGTGGTCTTCATGGACGAAGGCGAAGTGGTGGAGGTCGGCACCCCTGCCGAGCTCTTCGACAACCCGCGCAGCGAACGCCTGCAGCGCTTCCTTTCGGAGGTCCTGTGATGCGTCAGGTAACAGCGGCACCCATCCGGACTGCCGTCGTCGGGTTTGGCGTCTCAGGCAAGGTCTTCCATGCCCCGCTGATCGCAGCAGATCCGAACTATTCGCTGGACGTCATCGTGACGGCGGACCCGGAGCGCGCCCGCGAGGCCGCGCGGCTCTATCCACAAGCGCGGATAGTGCCCACTCCGGAACACATGTTCGCCCTTGCCAGCGACCTCGATCTGGTGGTGCTGGGAACGCCGCCGCTCACGCACCTCGAGCTCGGTGCCACGGCAATCGCCTGCGGCTTGAACGTTGTGGTGGACAAACCTTTCGTCACCAGCGTGGCCCACGGTGAGGAGCTGGCCGCACGCGCGTCCGACGCCGGTGTGCAGCTCACGGTCTTCCAGAACCGCCGGTGGGACGCCGACTTCCTGACGCTGCGCAAACTGCTGCAGGAAGGGGCACTGGGCGAAGTACGGACTTTTGAGTCACGTTTTGAATGGTGGCGGCCCGAAGGCTTCGGGAACTGGCGCGATACATCCACGCTGGCCGAGGGCGGCGGAATCCTTCACGACCTGGGCGCCCACCTGATCGACCAAGCCATCCAGCTGTTCGGACCTGTGGAGGAGAGCTACGGCGAAACCGCAAATCATGGCCCGCATCCCGACGCGGCAGACACGGAGGCCTTCGTGTCCCTGCTCCACGAGTCAGGCGTACGGTCCCGGCTGTGGATGAACGGCATGGCGGCGCAGGTTGGCCCGCGGTTCCACGTCCTCGGATCAAAAGCCGGGTACACCAAGTGGGGACTCGACGGTCAGGAACCTGCGCTCGCAGCCGGTGTCACGCCGTCGGACGCTTCTTATGGAATCGAACCCCAGGAGTCTTGGGGGCTTCTGGGAGTTGACGGTTCAGCCACACCGGTACCTGCAGAAAAGGGCGCCTATCCGCAGTTCTACGCAGAACTGGCAGCCTGCCTCCGTGGCCAAGGGCGCCTTCCGGTAGCTCCGGCCGAGGCGCTTGAAACCCTCAAAATCATCGAAAGTATCCACGCCTTCGCGTAAGCGCAAGGGCGTCCCAGGCATCACAAACACGAAAGAAAGGGAGAGCTATGTCCTCCACCAAGCACGTCGCCGTCATCGGGGGCGGCATCCTGGGCGTTTCCACCGCCGTTCACCTGCTCCGCGGGGGAGCTTCCGTGACGCTCCTGACCGAGCAGGGCCTGGCCAGCGAGGCCACGGGCCGTTCACTGTCCTGGCTCAACTCAGCCGGCGAACGGTCCACCCCTTACCACCAGCTGCGGCTGGCCGGCGTCGATCGGTATCGCACACTGTTCGCGGCGGATCCCACCCGCGAATGGCTGCAGTTCGGCGGAGGCCTCATGTGGAACGCTGCAGGCCAGCGCGAGGTGACCGAAGCCCGCCACACGTACGAGCAGTCGATTGGCTACGACTCCAAGCTTCTCGCCCCTGAGGAGATCGCATCGGTGACGCCCGGCATCGACGCCAGCGCTGTTCCCGAGAACGCCATCTTCAACCCCGGCGAGGGCTGGGTCAGCCTGCCGGACCTGGTCAACTTCCTCATGGAGGAGTTCCACGCCCTCGGTGGTCAGCTCGTCCTTAACGCGGGCAAAGTCCAAGTGACGCTCGACGGCGGCCGGGCCAACGGCGTCGAGACTGCCTCCGGCGAGACCTATTCAGCCGACGCCGTCCTCGTCGCTTGCGGCGCGGCGACGCCCGCCGTCGTGAAGCCGCTCGGGGTGGAAATCCCCAATGGTTCCCCGGTCTCCATGCTGGTGGTCACCAAGCCTGTGGAGCACCAGGTGAAGGCAGTGATGAACACGCCGCGTGCCGCCGTTCGTCCCAACCCGGGTAACACTTTCGCGCTGGACCACGACTGGTATGAGGACCGGATCACCGAACACGCCGACGGCTCCTTCAGCATTCCTGATGACGTTGTCCAGGAACTGGCCGACGAATCCTCCAAGCTGATTGCAGGCAACCCGGAACTCAAGCCCGCCTCCTGGAAGATCGGCTACAAGCCCATCCCCGGCGATGGTGAGCCCGTCTTCGGTGAACTTGGCCAAGTGCCCGGCTGCTTTGTCGCATTTACGCACTCGGGTGCCACGCTCGGACTCATCGCAGGTGAACTGCTGTCCGGAGAGATCCTGACAGGCAAGAAGCACCCGATGCTGGCAACTTTCCGGCCCGGACGTTTCTCCTAGCTGCTGATTGAGCAGTATTGAAGAAGCCCGGCGATCGGCCCGGATCTATCGTTGAAATATCCGAAAGATTTTCAGCAGCGAGAGGGGCCTGCCATGACTGAGACCGGAACTACCAAGTCCTACGACGGATTCACGGAGGATGAGCGCGCCGCCATGAAGGAGCGTGCGCAGGAGCTCAAAAAGACGAAGAAGGCTTCCAAGCCCGACGGCGAGAGCGACGTCCTGGAGAAGATCGCCGAGATGCCGCCGGCAGATAAGGCCATTGCGCAGTGACTCCATGCGCTGATCAGGGAGCACGCGCCGGAGCTTTCCCCGAAGACCTGGTACGGAATGCCGGCGTATGCCAAAGACGGGAAGAACATCGTCTTCTTCAAGAGTGCCGACAAGTTCAAGAGCAGGTATGCCACCCTCGGCTTCGAAGAGAATGCCATGCTCGACGACGGCAGCATGTGGCCAACATCGTATGCCCTGACTGAGCTCACCCCGGAGCTTGAAGACAGGATCGTCGAGCTCATCAAGAGGGCGGTCGGTTAGCGGATCGGAACCGGCAACGACGGCGGCGCTCACCTTGTTAGGTGAGCGCCGCCGTCGTACTCGTTTGATCCAGAACCAGCCTAGCTTGGCGGCTGATCCGGCTGATGTGTTGGGTCAGGATGCGGTGGAACGGGACCAGGATCCGGAACCGGAAGCGGGCCGGGCGTCGGATTTGGAGATGGAATAGGGCTGGGCGGGAACGGGGTAGTGGGATCCGGCGGTGGCTGGACCGGTCCCGGTTCCGGCGGGAACGGCTCAGGTTCATGAGTTGGAGGAAGCGTCATCATCTCTCCTTTGGAACTCGGTGTTGGTCTTTTTCAGCCTAGTGATTATGTGGGCAGAGTCCAGAGCTCACTGGTCGCGCTGATGTGCCACTACCCTGATGGTTTTCATTGAAGGGTCCGCCGGATCCGGCAAAACCATTCCGGCGGCTACTCCGGTGCGGAGATAATCGACGACGGCCTGGTTGATCCGTTCGCCTGGAAGGATTGCCGGGATCCCAGGCGGATACGGCGTGATCTGCTCGGCAGCGATGCGGCCTGCAGCTTCTTCTGCCGGGACGTTTTCCAAGGGTCCGAAGAAGGCATCCCGCGGTAGCATCACCGTTGGCGTCTCCAGGTCCTCGGGATCCGGGAGCTGAACGGGCGTCGGTTCCGGCATCTCGGGTGCGGCCTCGACCAGCTGCTGCAGGCTTGTCCGCAAGCGGCCGGTTGTTTCCTCATCATCGGATTGAGACAACGTTGCCTCGATTCTCCGGTGATCATTGAGCCCAACGTCAAGGTGACAGTTGGCCCGCAACCAGTCCGCCGCCTGGTAGCCGCTGATGCCCAAACCCGCGACGTCGATCAGCACATGGAGGGGATCCAAATCATGGGAGGCCTCGGCATGGACCAGCTCCGGCCCCAGGACGTGGAGCCCAGTCATGGAATCGATATCGCTGCGGACGCTCTCGGCCAGGTTCAAGGTCTTTTCCAGCAGCACCTCGCCATCCTGGACCATGTGCCGCCGCCAACCATCGATCGCCGCATAGATCATGACGTTGGCGCTGGTGGTGGAGAGCAGATCGGCGCACTGGCTTAGCCGCACCGGATCCACCAGGCTGCCCTGGAGATGGTAGATGGATCCTTGCTCGAATCCCATTCCCATTTTGTGGACGCTGACGACGCAAATGTCTGCACCCGCATCCATGGCCCACGTAGGCAACCGCTTATTGAACGGCAGATGCGCGCCCCATGCTTCGTCGATGATCAGCGGCTTGCCCCTGGAGTGGCAGATCTCGGCGATTTTCTCGATATCTGCACACGTGCCATAGGGCGTTGGGCTGGTGATCAGGGCTGCGGCGGCATCAGGGTACCTTTGCCACATCTTCTCCACTTCTTCAGGGCTCGGCGGGTGGGCAATGTGCAGGTCCCGATCCCACTGCGGACTGATCCACCGGGGCTGGAGTCCGGACAGGATGACGCCGGCCACCACGGATTTGTGTGCATCCCGGCCAATCAGCAAATCGCCACTTCCGCGGGTGACGGCAAGGATGGAGGCCTTGACGGAGAGGGAACTGCCGCATGTCGAGAAGAAGGCTTTGTCGGCTCCAACGGCTTCGGCCATGAGCTCCTCGGCCTTGCTCAGGAAGCCGCCGGAGGACTTTCTGTCATCGAGTCCTGCCGTGGAAAGCACATCGGAGCGAAACGTGTCCGCCCCCAGCACCTCAAGGGTTCGCGGATCGGCACCCCTGCCTTGGCGATGGCCGGGAGGCGTGTACCCGTAGCGGTTCAGTCGGTGGTACTCGGCCAACGCATCGAGCAACGGTGCTTCATTTTGATCCACGAGGCTCTCCTTGATGGGTAAGTAAACTTACAATTCCTTACATCGATCCCGTCTTCCATGTACCCGTCAAGGCGCAAGGTGAATCACGCGTGAAGTTCAATGAGTATCTTCCACAAGCCCACCTTCCACCGGCCACCCTTGAGGCACTCGCCGCCGCGGTGGATGCAAACATGGCCCACTACGTGACCGTCCTGGCCGACTTGGTCAGCGTTCCCGGCGTCGCCTGGGCCGGATTTGATCCCCATGCTCTGGATCTCAGTGCCCGCCAGGTGCAAGACCTGTTCCGGGCGGGCGGCTTCGCCGATCTGTCAATCATCCGGACCGCGGATCAAACCGGGGCAGAAGGCGCACCGGGAGTGGTGGCGAAGCGGCCTGCTGCGGAGGGCTTTCCCACTGTCCTGCTCTACGCTCATCACGATGTTCAGCCAGCAGGACCGCTGGACGCCTGGGGTTCGGAGCCCTTCTCCGCAGTGGAGAAGGACGGACGTCTTTGGGGACGTGGTGTTGCGGATGACAAGGCCGGAATCGTCATGCACCTCGCTGCCATCCACGCCGTCGATTCGGTTCTTGGGCCGGATCACGGGCTGGGCCTCGCTGTGTTCGTTGAGGGAGAGGAAGAGGCCGGCTCACCCAGTCTTCAGGGCTTCATGGCGGATTACGGACAGGAACTCCTTGCTGACGCCGCCATTGTTGCGGATTCAGGCAGCTGGAAGATCGGGATCCCCGGCCTGACTACCAGCCTCCGCGGCCTGGTAGACGGGACCATCTGTGTCCGCGTCCTTGACCATGCACTGCATTCGGGGACCTACGGAGGGCCGGTCCTTGATGCGTTGGCCATCCTGGCCCGACTGATGGCAACCTTCCACAACGCTGACGGCTCGGTTGCTGTGGAGGGGCTGGTTGAGGGCCCGGTTGAGTGCCTTGATATGGACGAGGAGACATTCCGGCGGGACGCGGGTGTGCCGGAGGGCGTTCAGCTGGCTGGAACCGGGACAATCACTTCACGCCTATGGAGCAAGCCCGCACTCTCCTTCGTCGGGCTGGATTCCCAACCCATCGCGACAGCCGGGAACGTGTTGCTGCCCGAGGCCACCGTGAAGTTCAGCCTTCGCTTGCCGCCGGGGAACCACCCCGACCAGGCAATGGAAGCTGTGCGGCGCCATGCACTGAATAACGTTCCTTTCGGGGCGAAGGTCACCTTCACCCCAGGGTCCAAAAGCATGCCCTTCAGGGCTGACTCCAACCACCCGATGGTTCAGGCGGCACTCTGGTCCTTGGAGAAGGCATGGGGAGCGCAGCCAGTGTCCATGGGCGTTGGTGGTTCCATCCCGTTCGTTGCCGCACTCGCCGCTGCCCAACCGCAGTGTTCCATCATCATCACCGGCGCGGAGGATCCGGATTCCCGGGCTCACGGGGCCAATGAGTCCGTCCACCTTGGGGAACTAAGGAACGCGATCCTGGCCGAGGCGCTGTTCCTTACGGCACTTCAAGGCGGTGTACCAACCAGGACAAGATCGTTGGAGGGCCGTGGGTGACTGTCGTTGTCAGAAGCTGACTGCACTGAGATCTCTGCGGTTGCGGGATGAGTGCAGCCGGGTGTGGACAGACTGTGTCCGAAGTCCTCTGCACAAAGCGTCACTTTGGTTGAACAGCAGTTTTCCCACGGGGCGTGGGGGTCGTGGATGCTGCCACCCAACTTCAAAGCGACGCCTTTGCGGGTGAGCTCATCCGGGATGTTCCTGGCGTCCGGCAGTGGGTGAGTCGATCGAGCTTGGTCACAACGAGGGTGTCCTCGTTCTGGCAGGCGGCGAGGGCCTTGCCAAGGCCGGGCCTTTCGCGTTGGGTGCCGGTGAATCCGTGATCGATGTAGATAGCGTTGGGATCCACACCGGCGGGCCCGAGAGCGCCGCGTTGGGCGGCTAGGTCTTGAGTGTTGGTGGAGACACTGGCGTAGCCCCGATAAGCATGACGCCGAATGTAGCGTTTAGGGCACCTTCACCGGGCATTTTTGCGGGCGGGTCTTACGGGAATCCAGTAGCCCTTGAACGGCGGGGGCCTCGATGCCCGTTAGATCTGCCCGGTGTGGGACCGGTCGGCATGCAGAAACGGTCTCATTTGGCGTCCAGACCCATGCCCGTTTCTGCTTCGGACCATGGCACTATGTCTTTGTGATAATCGAGTCGATGAATGAGTCCATGCGACCCCTTCGTCTTTTGGCGCAGCCCCTCGTTGAGTCCGGCAGGCTGGATCCCCACATACAGGCTGAACTCGATAAAGGACTGATGATTCAGGACGGGTGCCTACTTCTCGTATCGCACCTGCACAACATCCGGCAGTCGAGTGTGGCAAGTCTCGGTGGGCCCACCGGATTCGAGGGCTACATTAACAAGCTTCCGCTAGATTGCCTGATCGACCGCGCCGATAGGTCGGCTTCTTGGCCGGCCTTCGTGGGCACGAGCGAATGGGCTGCCCGCTGTCTGACCCAGGGGATATTGCTGGGGCGCGGCGTTGCTTCAGCTGCCGCTGATCTAGCGGGCAAGCCGGTCGACGTCTGGATGTCCGTGGATTACGGTCCCGACGAAGAGTACCCCTCGGCTGCCTTCCGCTTCGTGACCTACAGGGCAGACGACCTCTGGGTCGTCGACTTGGCGGGCTTCGAGCAGCCTGTCCTTCGGATGACTTCCCAACCGGCGACCTTTCTATGAATGAGGTACTCATCGGTCACAAGGGAACACTCCGCCTCCGTACAGAGCCAGGGGAACGTAGTCCTGGCGCGACTTCCGATTACCTCTTGATCACAGCGAACTTCGGTGGGCTCTGCGCCCACAAAAGGGTCTACGACCTCGATGGGTGGTCGCTTCTTCTTTCCTTTTTCGAGGAGCTCGAAGCCTGTTGGCGGGGTTGGGATGGCGACAAACTGTTCGCTTCTTTGGAAGGAGAATTCCGACTCGTCGCGAAGCACGTCGGGCATATTCGTTTCTCCATCGAGCTGAACGACTTCGAGCGGCTGGATCCTTGGACGGCGAAAGGTGACTTCGATCTGGATCCCGGCGAAGAGCTAACGGCTGCGGTGGAGGCGCTCAGGGGTCTGCTGACTAGTTAGCGGAATGCCGGTCTGCCAGATTTGAGCGGTCCAAATTACCGGATCCGCACCAGGAGTCCGTTTCAGTTACTCACTCTGGGGGTCAGCATGCTCGAGCCAGTCTTGGTAGTCCTCAAGCAGGCTCTGAACACCAGAGCTTTCCTCAGGCCCTAATGTGCCTGCAGCGAGGCCCGCCTGCATGCACTTGATCATGACCTCGACTGTTGACCTATCAAAAGCATCAATGATGAACTTTTTTGGGTCAAACAGGACGACACCGTATCTAGACTCTGGAAGGAGTTTCTCCCGAACCTCGATAGCCTTGTCGCGGGTCAGGCCCGGTATAGCGATTCCCCAGGCATCAGTTCTCATTTTGTGCCGCTCCAGAAGTGGGTCATAAGGTCCTAGTCTAGTTTTGGCTCCAACCCCTCGAAGCGGCCATCTTCCATGCAACAGGTCGATAGGCCGCGACGCCCACCCTGAAAATGCTGTGCACGGTGATGGATCCCCATCCGAACATACAGGCTACTTTCGGTACGGTTCAGACATAGGTATTTGGTTAACGGAGGTCAAAGGGCGTGGCGCCCATCATGCGAAAGGCGCGCCGTGGTTAGCAAGAACGAAATCATTCGTAAGTTACTGGTATCGGGCCTAGCCGACTGGGTTTCCTTGCATAACGTCGTGTGGTGGGGCACTAGAGGCACAATTAACCCAAGTACCAAGCAGGTAGTCCTGGACATCCTTCACTCCGTTTATTCGGAGGGGCTCCTGATGCCTGGAGAGCTCGGGGAGACGGGCTTTGAGGATTGGGCGCCCCCGCCAGAAACATGGGTTATTCGATCCGAGATGGCACTCGACGCTCTAGAGTGGCGACCAATGGGTGAAGGCTTTTGGCTGCGGCTAACGCCGCGAGGAGAGACCTTCGCGCACCAATATGAAGACGAAGGAGAGGACCTCTCGGAGTAGTAGCCGGGTTCCTTGGTCGACTTGGTACCAGCCAGTAGCACCCTCTCGCCGTTCCTGCTCCGCGCGCAGGTAGCGAGTAGCAAAGGTGGCTGATCTCCACGTGCGGTCTGGGTGGAACTGATCACCCACCCTCCCGCAGCGCATCATGGGGTCGCGCACATGCCCTTGTCTCTAATGGCGTCCAAGACCTCACGGGCGACGTCTTTAGTGGATCCTCTGCCGGCGGGCTGAGGTCTGCTCGGGGCGCGACTTCTAAGGGATCGTTTTGCATCTAACTTATTGAAAACAGGTCTGTTGCAGTGGTGTAGCGAATGACTGGGGCGCCGCTCGAACCTTCGTCTCTAAGCTCGACATCTCGACGAAGCGTTGTTCCGAGCTTTCGCATCAAATGGACTAGGCCGTCCATTGCGGCTTGGTTTACGAGCTGCCTTAGGTCGATGTCGAAAAATACGCCATGCGGTCCAGGGAAGAAGTTGACGCGTACTCCGTCGACGGGCCAAACGGCGAAGGTCTCAAATTCGGCAAGACCGTGTCTATCGGGCGGGAGCGGCGAATGGCCATCACTGGTTGTCAGTTTCCAGCCGCTGTGGTGCAGCATCGCAAACAGCGCATCCCAGTCGTGTTCTGCACTCCCGGCCACCTCGCCATCAGGGAGCACGCCGGGGTCCTCCCCGAAAGCCTCATGGAAGCGGGCCCAATCAAGATCCGATGTCATGGGCATAATCATGGCGCAGATTATTTACGGGCAGTTAGTCTCTGCGTTGAGACGCTCAATAGCCGTGCCCGAATAGCCAGCGGCTACGGGCGCCGGCTAGGCGGACTCAAGCAGAAGATTCACGGCAGCGAGTTCCTCAGATGTGAACGCATCCTTGTTCTCAGGAAGTAAGTCGCCGGGTGTGCGTCCTGTACGGTCTCGAGCAGCCCAATTGGCGCCGCCGTGGCAGAGAGCTTCAATGGCTGAGACATTCCCGCGGACGATCGCTTCGTGTAGCGGTGTGGCCCCGTCGTCAGCAGCGGCGTTCACGTCCGCACCGGCCGCGAGAAGAACCTCGACCGCCATGACACCAGCCCCGATGGCATAGTGCAAAGCCGTGCGTCCGGTGTTGTCGCACCTCGCTACGTCAGCGCCCGCCGACAGGAGAAGCTGCGTCAGAACGAGTCTGGAATCGTCATAGAACGGCTCAAGCTCGTCGACTGACTCCATCAAGGGCGTGATGTCGGCTGCGGTGTCGGATCCGTAATGGTCAACAGGGGCACCGGCGTCCAGCAGTTCGCGGACAAGGGCGACGTTGTCGCTCTCCATACGGCGAATCCCAAGGTGCGTGGGGTGCTCGGCTTAGGGGGCATGTTCTAAGCATCCACCAAGAGTCACGGCTCGTTCGGAGGTGCGCCCCCAATCCGGCAAATAGATCTTGTTCCCATCGTCCGGGACTTCCGGAAAGGATCCTCCACAGGGCATTCCGCGTCTGTGGCTTCAAAACTCAAACATAATCTGATGGTCGTCACGGTCTGTCACACACCCACAACTAGCCGCCCCACGAAGTCCAGAAAATCAACAGGGCCCAACCCCAGGATCGATATGACGCCAAAGACGACGGCAAAGGTGAGACCGCGACGTTTACGACGGAAATTTTTTTCAATGCGGTAGTTGTTTATGTCTCTGCCGCCGTCGCGGTACTTCGGCAAGCCGGTCATTCATCGCGCCGCGCTGTGACTTGGAAATCCGAGATTAGGAGCGAAATGTCAGTAGCTGTCATGACTGGATCCTAGGTGCTTTGACCGGATTCTTGGTCCTCAGGCCAACTCCGTAATCCGCTGGATCTGCGCCCGTTAGCCGGTCGGCTTACGGCCGCTCTTAAGGGATCCAGTCGTCAATTGAGCACCGGCCGATTGCTGTCTCCGCCAAGAACGGACTGGAGCCCCCTCACCAATTCATGTACTTGATCGGCACCAAGATCAAGGGATAGCTCCAACTCTGGTGATTCAAGTCCCAATTTTTGGGCTCCATCCTCCAAGAAGACGACGCGCAGTCTGCCCTCCTCGACGAGGGCCGACGAAAGGCACCCATAGGCGCAGGCGCCGTTGGTCAAGGTTACGCAGTAGGAGCCCATTCCTAGGGCCACATCCTGCTCATCGGGATCCAGCGAACGCTGGAATTCCAACTGCCATGCCGGGGCAAGATTCTGATCGGCAAGCACCACGACTTCGAAGCCCATCTCTTCATCCCGAAAGTGACTCACGGCCCTAACTGTCATCATGGTCAACACGAAATCACCTATGTCCTCCCAAACCAAACTCGTCCGGTAAAGGATCCCTGAACGGACGCCTCAGCGTCCGATGATCGACCGGCTTACGGGCGCCACAGAGGTCTAGTGGCCATCAGCATTGGTTCGGATAGAACCCAAAGCCCGGAGGGTGAGCAGAAAAAAGTCACTCCTGGTCTCGGCTTTGTGACTGACTTGGCCTACCAACGAGGTTCTGACGGCCAGAAGGGAACACGCGTCGGCTACACAGGCAGTGTTGAGGAACTGCGACGTCATGGTGATTGACCAGGGCCTTCCGAGTATGTCGGCTGATTCCGGACCCATCGGGACCTCCGCTTCAGGGATGCCACGATTTGCGCCTATGCAGTATGAATGAAGACATGATCAGCAGCTCGCCAGAACCGACAGTGAAGCTAGCCGTTTCTTCGGGTATGAATTTCTGGTGGGCTATTCAGTCCGAGAACTTCGGAGCTGTTTTTCCTGACGGCACTCTCTGGGCCCCGTTGCGCGGCAGCAAAGGGCAGAAGGTCGCCTCATGGGAGACGTTGCATGGCGTGCGTCCGGGGGATATTGTCCTGCATTTTTCCACGCCCTTTGTATGTGGCATCAGCCGTGTGGCCACGTTGCCCTCGCCTGCCTACCCACCCCTACGCGGGTATAAAGAGCCCTCCGACACGGCCGGTGTGCTGGCCCTTACGGACCCTCTTCATGAAGTACTCATCCCGTGGGAAGACGTCAAGAACATCTTGCCTTGGGGGCAAGGTCCATTGACCGTCAACGGGACCTTGAACAGGGGCTACCTCTTTAGGTTGGACAACGAAGCTGCCTCGCGAGTGTTGCAGCAAGCAGGTCTCGAAGCTACGGCTGATCATGATGAAGGTAAGTCGTCTTTCGACGGGTACCAAGGTGGTCCAAGTGATAAGTGGACCCTCGGCGCGGTCCGAACTGAACAGCGTTTCCTACGGAGCCAGCAGCTTCAGCTCCGAGGCAGCTCCTGCTCACTTTGCGGACGCCCATTTCCGGAAGAATTCCTGGTCGCTGCCCACATCAAGCCCCGCTCGGCCTGCTCCGAGATGGAACGAGCGGACACCCGGAACGTTTCTATGCTCGCGTGCCTCTTCGGTTGCGACGCCCTCTTCGAGTTCGGTTACGTAGTGGTGGGCGATTCGGGCGTCATCGAACCTGGCAGGACAGCCCCTGAACAGATCCGGGAACGGATTGAGTCTATCGTTGATGAAAAGTGCAGAGCTTATGATGAACACTCGCGAGGATACTTCGATTGGCATCGGCAGACACACCTAAGAGAAAGGCCGATCGCGAAATGAGCGCCGGAGGTCGGCGGACGTAGTCCGACTACTCATCCGCGTCCTGTCGCCAGTCTGAAGATTTCGGTTTCGACTTGTGCTCTCGTTCGACCGTACGGCTCCCCCCAACCTGCGAGCAGGTCTAAATATTCGCCATAGGAATCGGTGCGGTTCTTCTCAAGAGGCACCCCGGCCCGGTCCTCGAGCCACCCAACTATCCGGTCATCGAAGATCGGGGCGGCATTCGGATCCTCAGTGCCACCGAGGGCTGACGTGAAGTATAACCACTTGGTGAAGTAGGAGGACCTGAGGTGGAGGATACGGCCCTCGTTGTTCATCAACCTGAAGGCCTCGAGCGCTCCATCTGCCCGCACGGACTTGGCACCTGCTTCCAGCCGGTCCGCGACAGAGTAATCCACAGGTTCAAAGACTGTACCGCCGCTTTTGGATTTGGTCTGGGTCAGTATCCAGCGTGTCCGCAGAGCACCCATACCAGCGGTGGTACCCCACCCCCACACCATCACCGCGATAAACGCGGAGAGCACCTTGCCCGTGCCCAGCTCTGCCGAGACCGTGTCAAGGGTTGACTCCCGGCTTACCCGCTCGGGAAGACCGTCGAGGAGCGCCAGAACGTCCGGAAGGTCGTGCATCTGGTCGTGCCACGGCTGCTTCGCCCAAGGGAATGGGCTCTGCGGCCGGGCTTCGCCATCGAGGGCTTCGGCTAGTACGGCTGGGATGCGCGTTGTCATGGGCCAATCCTCGCCCAGCCCATGGACATTTTCGCGGTTCGCGCTGGCATGTCGTTGGCGAACAAATCAGCGCCCCCCTTTTTCAGCCCCAAAGGCACCGCGACTGTCCCGGTGAGGGATCAGCTTACGGACGCAGGTCCACCGGATTATGGAGTTGGCTTTGACCCAGTAGGAATCTGGAGACCCCGGCCAGACAACCGACCCCTATCCATGCTCTCGAAATGGCCAGGGTTCTTTACTCTGGCACATAGGGAAGAGTGTTCATCGCTCGTGCTAGATCACCCTGCAGTCGGCGCACCTCCCGCCGATGAAAGCCGACACGAGTATGAAACTCATTTTCGTCGAGAGCTTCCAATGTCTCACGCAGGGACGACCAAAAAATTTGAAGCTCATCTACGGACAGCTTCAGCCTGACTTCCGCGACAGGTACCTCAGGATCAAATTCCAGCTGCATAGTTCACTTCCAAAACTTTGGCTACGAAGACGTGAAGTAATCCTAGCCATCCCGTTGCTACCGAGCCGCAGCCAGGGAGGCGGAGGAAGGTAAGTCATGGGCGTTCGGTGAAGGATCCTCTATCGAACGCTCTGGTCCTCTCCTCTGAGAGCGTCGTTGTTAGGTCAGCCGCAGCCTGAGGGCAACGGCCACCTCATCGGCGCGCCCACAAAGCGTGGGCGTGGACAGCGCATGTGAAGAATCAACTCCTGTGTTCAGCGGCGACTTCCCCACGTCTTGTGCCAGTACTCAGCGTTCTTGCTGCTGGAGCATAGGATGGCGTCCGGCTGCGGCGAAGCTGGCCACATCTCCAGCAGGTAATGATCGACCACCTCGTCGGAGAATTCTCCGTCATGGCCTTCGTCGCGGCCTCGGGCACTGGTCCGCAATCGGTAGCTGCCGGGCGTCACATCGCGTAGTTCGCCGCTGTTCTCGTCGCCCCAGGAAGTCCACCGTATGAAATGTCCCTCGGGAAGAGTGAAGGACACCTCGACGATGTCCTCCCACGGGGAATCGGGGTACAGCTCAGGTGCCTCATCCAGGAGCACGATGCGCACGTCAGACCGTCCCGATCGTCGGCCGAAATGGAGATAGATCCCATCCGCATGGACGCCCCGACCAGGCCATTGACCTGGTCGTCGAAGAAGCGTTCAAAGATTCCATCGAAGCCATAGCCGGCCCAATGCAGGTCGAACTGGCCGTAGTCGGTCATGATGACTTGGTCGAGCAGCACTCTTTCCATGGCATCAGGATAAAGGTGGCACCGAGAGGGTCATTCAGCTACGTCCGCGAAGTACTGTGCGACGTCGTAATTGCCGATCAGTCGTGCAAACCCAACGGGGGTCTTGCCACCTCCGTTGATGCAGAATGGATCAGCTCCGTACGAACGCAGGAGTTTGATCAGTTCGCCACGGCCGTTTGAATTACCGACAGCAGTAAAGAGCGCAGTGTTGCCCCAGCCGTTTTGCAGGTCAACAGTGGCGCCGGCACGGAGCAAAGCAGCAGCTGCGGCGACAGCATATTCCTGCGCAGCAAAATGTAGTGGCGTGAATCCGGCCTTGTCCTGGGCATCGGGCGAAGCACCGTCGGCCAAGAGCGCCTCTACGGTGGCAACATCATTTTCCAGGGCTGCGTGGTGGAGCGCTGTGCGGTTCATCCGGTCCATACGTGCAGTCTGCCATCCGGTAACCAGCGGCCGAGAGCGACGTGCGGGTCTACCACAGGCTTCGTTCAGGTCCCTTCAGAGCGGCCGTAAGCCGATCCCTTACCGGGCTGAGGGGTGTGCCAAATAGCGCTGTGAAAACATTCATCTCCAAAGGTCCCAAAGCGCGGCGTTCCACAAACAATTTCGACTGTGGGCAGGTGTCTCGAAAACCTGTACTTTACGAGGCACTATGCGGCAAAGGAAGTGCAGGGCCGGGTCTGTTGGACGGAGCACCCTGGCTCCTATGAGAATTGGCGCAGATCCGTCCATCCAGGATCGGGTACTTGTGTAGTGGCAGCGTCAACTAAGCGGGCAGCTGCTTCGATAGACGCATGTCCGTTCTGGTCGTCGGAATCAGTGTAATAGTGGAGCACTCTGGTTCCAGCCGCTGTTTCATGGGCCACTAGGATCCCCCGCGGCCCGAGTGCCGCAGTGATGTTGTCCTCGATTTGGCGGAGACGGTTCAAAGCGGTTTCGGTTGGCAAACCATCGTCCCGTTGGTCTGCATACGCGAGGCTCACCTCAGTATGGAGGTCGAAGACCGGGTAATCGATCCACCGTAGCGGCCTACGGGCCAGGACAACCATCCGCTCGCCTGCTGGCGTCGTGCCCTGCAGAAGGGCCCAGTTGTCCGGTTGTGCTTGTGCAGTCATCCTGTTGATGGCTTCGACGAGATCAGTTGCTGAAGCCGTGGCTACATCGGCGCTGGTGGTTGCGTTGATAGCTCCCACCCACCGTTCGACGCCATCTTCGCCCAGAAGCCAGTCAAGAAACAAGAAGGAGACCCGAAGAGGTTCATTCCCTGGCATTTGACCGAACAGAGGGTGGTAAACCTCGACGTCGATACTTTCACGCAGGTCATCCACGCTGAGGCCGAACCGGATATCCCGGAGTGGGAACTTAGTGCCCTCGATGTCCAAGACATTCTCGATAACGCCGGGCACCGGCTGACGGGCCGAGGCGAAGTCCCAAACCTCGTCAGCGGAAGGGGCTGCGCGCAGCCATTGTTCTGCGACTCTGCGTAACGCAGCATCACCCTCAGCACTGACGACCAGAAGATGGTCCGAGCGATGACCGCGACCGGTGTCCCACGCCAAGTCAGGATGCACCTTGGCGAGTTGCTGGGTCATGACGCTGGGAAGGTCGTCCCACTCTCCGGTCTGCACTGCGGTGCCGATGCGGTTTCTTCCCTCAGCGGTCCACCATTCCCAGAAAGCGCTAATCGGATGTACTGGGGCCGGAGTGACCTTGCGCCGAAAAATTCCCATGTCTACCTCTGCTTGGGCGGCACGATAAGCCGCAATGCAGAATCTACCGGAAAGTTCTGACGGAACTCCCCTTAAGGTCACACTCGTGTCTACGGCCGCCCGTAAGCCGGTACGTGCGTTCAAGCGCCCGTATGGGGACGGCTCACCGGGACACGGAACAAGATGCGTCCCGCCGGGATATATTTCCCTCGTGAATAGTAACGAAAGGGCGCGAGCAATCTTCCTTTGCGAGCAGACGGGGCTGATTCCGCCCCACGAGCTGCCTGACTTCGCCACTGAACTTCTCGTCCTGGGCTATGACACCCCTTCACTTCGTGAACTGGCAGGCCTCCCGACAGGTGACCGGGCCGACTCGGCAGATATGTGGAATGCAGTCCGCGATGAACTCAGCGTCCGGCACGAAGACGAAGCGGAAGCGGCGAGGTTTCTCCTGAAGTACTGGGCTCAGGAGACTGTCGAAGGACGGATCGACATCCTCGCCGGGTCGAGACTCATGAACCGGGTCGGCTGGTTCCCTCTGAGGCAGCCCGCGGAGCTGAACGAGCTCGTATACCTCTTGGACCTCTGGGACGAAATGCCCCAGCGCCGCGAGCAAACTACCGCGGAGCTTCTTGCCTTCGCGCGGAACCTGATGGGCAACGAAAGCTAACTTCGACCGAATCCCAAGCAGTCGATGCCTACTCCGTGACAATCTTCGACATGGAAGATGACTGACTTCGGTCCCGAGACTGAGGGGAAGCAATAACAAGACGCCCGTTCGGTAAAGGATCCCCTAATGGCACGGTTCTGAACGGAATCGTAATCCCCAGCGGAGGCAGTGTGCTGGCGTGACCCAGTTGAGCGGCGACCGGCAGATGTATGGCTAGAGGTCCGTTCTGCGGGCAATGGCCATTGGGGCACGTCTAGGGTTGAACGCAGGAGGAAGGTGGGCAGTGGTAGATGTTCCGGCATCCCTGAGCGGAGCTCAGAGATTCGAGGGTTACTGGCTTCTCGATGTCAGCGCCCAACTCATCCTGCAACTCGTCTTGGATTTCCAAGTAACTCTGGTTCTCGAACACTTCAGAATCACCATCGAAGAGAGCTTCGTTCTCGAGCACCCCGATGGCACTACACATGTAGTCGAACCCGGCGGCGATTTCGACCAGCTCGCCCCCGTTCTTCCGCTCTCACGCTCCAAGATTGTTGCTGAGGGAAGAGCGTTCGACGACGGACGTCTTGAAGTCGTCATGCAGGATGGCTGCCGGCTGACTGTGGTGCCGGATCCCGAGTCGGCGTACGAATCATGGAACCTCACGGGGCCAGACGGACTAAGGATCGTGTCCATGCCCGGAGGCGAGCTAGCCCTTTGGGGCAGCCCGTAAAAGGATCCCTCACTGCGATACGAGTCGAGTCAGACAGCGGCACCGGTCACTTCTTGGCGACGAT
The DNA here is from genome assembly GCA_039636795.1 of Micrococcaceae bacterium Sec5.1. NCBI lineage: Bacteria > Bacillati > Actinomycetota > Actinomycetes > Micrococcales > Micrococcaceae > Micrococcaceae bacterium Sec5.1. Next base: position 607,173 of record CP143430.1, read on the forward strand.
CATAGCTAAAAGGTCGTCTAGACTTCCGTGGCACTTCTCCAACTCCGGTAGGTGGTAGAACGTGCTGGTGGTCTCAACGTTGTTGATGACTTCATCCTGCGAATGCAGGATTGTCCTTCTGCCTTGAGCAATCGCGGTGGCAAGCTCAACATGTGTGCCCTTCCCGCCTGGAAGCAGGATTAGGACAACGTCGGCACTCATCACTGTGTCTCTCTCATGCTGCCCGATAGAGCGCAGATCGCGGAGGGCGACGGTACCCGCATCGCGTGCACACGCGTTCTGGGTCCAGTCGTACGTGTTGACGTAGCCCTTGGATAGCTTCGGACGATGACAGTGACGACTCGGATCACCCGGAAACCGGCTCCCGAAAAAAGTTTCAAAAAAGTTCGTACCTTGCGTAACCCTTTGGCGTACCCCGACGATTACGTCTTTGAAAGGGCCGAGCTGGAATTTGTCCCCCATCATGTTCCAGCTCGGCTCTTCTCTTTCCTGAAGAGATTTTGAGGGACATGATGGGCCTTCCTTGGGGCCGCCCGGTTGAGCAGATACCCTTGGTGGGTTGCCCGTCGAGCAAAGGCGGACGACCTGGCTCCAAGCCCGGACCTGCCGCCGATCGAAAGTCTCTTAACTGTGACCGACGCATTGACCGACGAAGCGCTTCATGCACTCAAGGGCAATAACGCGGAACTGTTCAGCGCCGTCTACCAGGCATACGCTGGACCGGTTCTCGGCTACCTGACGGCTAAAGGCGTATCAGATCCCGAGGCCATAACACAGGACGTTTTCCTTGCTGTCCTGCCCCGATTGGATGACATCCAGGGAGGAGCGGGCGGATTACGGACCTTTGTTTTTTCGGTCGCCCATGCCCGCATGGTAGACGAGCACCGGAAACAAAGCAGGGCCCCGGAACACCACGAGTTCGAGCCCGAGCGCGATCCCCGCGAATCAGGTTCTGCAGAATCAGAGGCAATGGGCCTGCTGGCTCCCCACGAGGTCATGAAGCTCCTGGATTACCTCGGGGACGATCAACGGGAGGTGTTGGCCCTCCGGATCGTGGCAGGCCTGACCGTGGAGCAGGCAGCCGACATCATGGGGAAATCCGCCGGCGCAGTAAAGCAACTGCAGCGCAGGGCTTTGATGACGCTCCGTGAGCATTCGGCAGTAAAGGAATACGTGTCCTCATGACATACAGGGATATGGAACGCGAAGATATCGTCGACGAGCTCCTGCTCGACGCCGAGCCTACTGACGTGCCCGGCCTTCGGCAGGCACTGCTCTCCCTGCGTTCCTTCGCGGACCGCCCGGCACCTGCTCCGAGCGAGGCGCTGGCCGCGATGTTCGCTGGACCTCACGATGAACTCAGCAAGCGTCGTTGGCGACACAAGCACCGTACGGCTGTGGTGAGCGTTGCCGTGGTTGCGGCCATGGGACTCGGCGTGAGTGGTGTGGCTGCTGCCAGTTCCGGTTTCACGCGTACGCCCACGTTTGTCGATGAACTGCTGGGCAATTTCGCTCCGCAACCTTCATCCGCAGCGCCCGCGCTGCCCACGCCCGATGCTCCGAAGGTCAGCACCGAACCAGCGCCCTCAGTGGATCCCGCAGCAGTACCGCTGGTTACCGAATCCCCTGCGGCGCAGGGCGGGCAAGACGATGAGGCTTCTGGCACTGCCATGCCGCATGTCAAGGCACCGGCGCCCCAGTCAGCGCCTGAGGCGGAGGCGGCCGACGTCGGAAACGTCCCGGCTTCAGGCGCGGTCGGCGAGCCTCCCCGTACCGACCAAGCGAAGCCTGCCGAGCCTCGGGAGGCAAAGCTTGAGGCAAAACTTGGACAGTCCGGACTTGAGCCAACGCTCCCCGACGTTGTTAAACCAACCGCAGAACCGACTACAACGGCCAAACCCGCCCCCGCCCACGGAAATAAACCAAGCCAAGCACTCCCACTGCTGAACGAGAAGCCGGCTCACGATCCTTTCCAGTCCTTCATGGACAAGCTGAAGCAATGGTTGAGGAGCGAGGGACACTAAGCTTGCTTCATGATGCATGTCAACGATCCGGCCGTGGTGGAACGATTGATGCGAACAAAAGGATGCTGGGCAATCGTTGGCCTCAGCAACAATGAGTGGCGCTCCGCATACGACGTCTCCCTGTACGTTCGCGACCGCATGGGTATGGAGATTATCCCCATAAACCTCAAGGGCGAGGACGTCCATGGCGAAAAGGGATACAAGTCCCTGATGGATATTCCTGCGGAGAAACACCCCATCGACGTGGTCGACTGCTTCGTTAACTCCCAACGAGTGGGCGCTGTTATTGATCAGGCAATCGCCATCGGTGCCAAGGCTGTGTGGCTGCAGCTGGGCGTCTTTGACGACGACGCCGTCCAGCGGGCCAGGGATGCAGGTTTGGACGTCGTGGTCAATTCCTGCCCGGCGCGCGAAGGCTGGCATTACGGCTTGTAATCACCTGGTCGATTCCTTTGCTAATCTGCAGCTGACTCATTCTTTTAGCCATAGGGGACGGCCATGTGTGGCGACCATTCAGCGGTGCCCACTTCCACACCAGCTTCCACACCAGCCAGGCGGGCCGTCCTGGGCGTATTTGGAGCTTCGCTCGTTGCCGGTTTGAGCGCCTGTGCTGCATCTGAAACCACAGCACCTGAAAGCACAGCGCCTAAAAGCACGACGTCGGAGCTGCCGCCTGGTTCCGCGTCTGCCTCGCCCGAGGTGCCGGGCCCGAACGGTGGGCTGTCGGCCGGGGGTGAGGTGCCGTCGTCGTACAGTGCAACCCCAACGCCCACGCCCACCGCATCGAAACGGATACGGCGTACGTTCATCCCGGACTACCAGCTGCCGCCGATAGTTGGCGGCCTTGCCCCTGTGATCACCAAGATCGAGACCAAGCACCCGGTAGTGTTCCTGACGATCGACGACGGCAACATTAAGACCCCGGAATCGGTCAAGCTCATGACTGACTACGACTACCCGGCTTCCCTGTTCCTGACCAAGAACACCATCGCTGACAACCCCGCATTCTTCGACGCCTTCAAAGCGCAGGGCAGCCTCGTGGAGAACCACACCGTCACACACAACATCAACATGGTGCGGCAGTGGGGGTACCAGCAGCAGTTGAACGACATCGTGGGCATGCAGGACTACGCGTTTCAGCATTACGGCCGGCGTCCCGCACTGTTCCGGCCCCCGGGCGGAGCCTACTCCAACGTCATGCGCCAGGCGGTTGCCGCTGCTGGGATGAAGGCGATCATCACGTGGGAGGCTAAGGCGAACGCCGGGAAGATGGACTATCAGGTGGGTAACTCACTGCGTCCCGGCGACATCGTGCTGATGCATTTCCGCGCCGAGTTCGCCGCAGACTTCGCAGCATTCCGCGCCGCCCAGTTGGCCGCGGGCCTGGAAGTCGTGCTGCTGGAGGACTTCCTGGGGGTAGCGTAGGCCTGCCGTGGCCCCATTTAGACGAGTCGCCGCGCGTTAGACGACGCCTACCATCGAGTGTGCAGCGGGCCATCGAAACGGGGACGAAGACGGCGCCGAAATAGAGGGCCGGGTAAGCTCACCTCCATGGATGTTTCCCAGCTCCGCCAGATCTGCCTGGGCTTTCCCGGGGCCTTTGAAGACTTCCCGTTCGGACCTGAAACCTTCGTGTTCAAGGTGCGTGCCGCCGTCGCGGGTGGAGCGCGGCATGGGGCCAAGATGTTCGCGCTTTCCGCCATGGATCCTGACAACTGGTCGGTGAGCCTGAAGTGCGAGCCCGCCTTGGCCGAGCAACTTCGCGCAGCGCATCCTGAGATCACCGGTGCCTGGCACATGAACAAGACCCATTGGAACGGCGTCCGGCTGGATGGAGCCCTTCCCGACGACATGATCCGGGACATGGTGGAGGACTCCTATGATCTGGTGGTTGCTTCGCTAAGCCGCAAGCAGCAGGAACAGCTCGGTTGGGCGCGGCTCGTCAACCGCACTGGCATCTGAACCCGGCCTGCCCCGGCTCTGACACGGCACCGCACCCTCTCCCCACGCCGCTGACATGGGGCTAGATTGATAGTGCAAGCCAACGGGCGCAGCTAATGGCTGGTCAGGAGCGGGTTGATGCTGGATCAGGGAACTTTGGACCACTTATGGAACTTTGGCGATCCGGCAGCGTCCGAAGCCAGGTTTCGTGCAGCAATGCTGGAGGAAATCTACGACGCCGATGAGCGGGCCGAGCTGGCAACCCAGCTTGGGCGGGCCATCGGTCTGCAGGGCCGGTTGGAGGAAGCCGATGCCCTCCTGGACGGAATCGACGGAGACGAACCCACCGTTGGCGTGCGCGTGCTCCTGGAGCGCGGCCGGGTTTTGAACGCCGGAGGGCACCCTGAGATGGCAGTGCCGCTCCTCGAGCAGGCTGCGGAGTTGGCTGACCACCTTGGTGAGGAATTCCTGGCCGTGGACGCACTGCACATGCTCTCCATCGCGGACGTCGCCAACGCGGAATCCTGGATGCGCAGTGCCCTCGAATATGCCTCCACGGCCCGCCATGAGCGAACCAAGCGATGGATGATTGCTTTGCACGCAAGTCTCGGGTGGTTTCTGCACGGTAACGGGCGCTTCACCGAGGCCTTGGTGGAGTTCCAGTTGGCCGAACAATGGGCGGAACGACTGGGAACTGAGCGGCAAAAGCTGCTCGCGCGGGAAGCGATTACCGAGTGTGGAAAAGCCCTTGCAGAGGGTCCTTAGAAAGATCACGCTTTGACAAATGTTGATCGAAAGTGCCGAGAAATATTGATTTTCGATCATTCGTGGTGAAGTATGTCACACGAAGGTTGGCGCTGCAGAGTGGCCAACCCAGACTGTCCGACTTTCCGGCCGCCTGCCGCAACAGTCGACATTACGAGTCACTGGAGGGTTACGAAATGAACGTTCAGCACCAGTCCCTTGGCCGCCGCGGATTCCTCCGCGGGGCACTCGCAGCTGCGGTGCTCGTCCCCATGGGGGGAACCATTGCGTCCTGTGCAGCAGGTGGTGGCGGAACCACTGCCGGCCCCACGGGCGCCGTCTCCGACACCAACCCCTTTGGCATGGCGGACAAGTCCACCGTTGATGCCGTGATCTTCAAGGGTGGCTACGGCATCGACTACGTCGATTTCGCAGGCAAGGCCTTCGAAAAGGCCCACTCCGGTTCCACCGCCAAGATTGCCCCGTCCACGGATATCGCGCAGGAGCTCCAGCCGCGCTTCGTCGGTGGCAACCCACCGGACCTGATCGACAACTCCGGTGCGAAAGCCATTGGCTTCAGCACCATCCTGGCCCAGCTCGAGGACCTCACCAGCGTGGTGGAGGCCAAGAACCTCGAGGGCAAGGTTATTAAGGACACCCTGTACACCGGCGTGCTCGCTCCCGGGACGTTCGAGGGCAAACTTGCCGCCTTGAACTATGTCCTCACCGTCTACGCCATGTGGTACTCGGACTCCCTGCTCAAGGCAAATGGCTGGACCGTTCCCAAGACCTGGGACGAAATGTACGCGCTGGGCGAGCAGGCCAAGGCCAAGGGCAAGTACCTGTTCCTCTGGGGCAAGGAAGCTGCAACGTATTACCAGGAAATGGCGATCGCTTCCGCTATCAAGGAAGGTGGCGACGACGTTCGGCTGGCCTTGGAGAACCTCAAGGCAGACTGCTGGTCGCACCCGGCCATACAGTCCGTCTTCACAGCTTTGGACAAGATCGTCAAGGCAGGATACTTCAAGCCCGGCGGTTCCGGAACGCAGTTCACGGCAGCCCAGGCCCAATGGAGCAATGCCCAGGAAGCGGTGTTCTACCCGTCCGGTTCGTGGATCGAAAACGAGATGAAGGACCAGACGAAGGCGGACTTCAAGATGACGGGCGCCCCCGTGCCTTCAGTGAGCGCCAGCCCCAAGAAGCCGTACGCATCGCTGCACAGTGCAGCGGGCGAGCCTTACGTGGTTCCCTCCCAGGGCAAGAACGTTGCCGGCGGCAAGGAGTTGCTCCGCGTCATGCTCTCCAAGGAAGCTGCTACCAACTTCGCCAAGACCAAGCTTGCTCCCACCATCGTCAAGGACACCGTCCCGGCCGATGGCTTCGGTTCCACGGCCTTGGTCTCGCAGACAAAGCTGCTCAGCGATGCAGGCGAGAACATCTACACCTGGAACTTCATCGACCTTTACGGCACCAACAAGGACCAGCTCGTCGTCTGGAACACCTTCCTCGATGGCAAGTCGGATGTCGCCACGCTGACCTCCGCCCTCCAGAACATCACCGACAAGGTCCGCAACGACAGCTCGGTCAAGAAGATTGAAGTGAAGTGACAGTAGTGAAAACCAAGCAGAGCCGGAACGACGACGGCCTGGCCGCCGTCGTTCCGGCCATGGCACCACCGGTTGTGGTGAGGCGCCGGCGCAAGCCGCTGACATGGGACAAAGTCAGCTTTTTCGCGGTGTTCCTTGGCCTGCCGCTGGCGATCTATCTCTTGTTCGTGATCTGGCCGTTCATCCAGGCCTTTGGGTATTCCTTGACGGACTGGTCGGGTTTTTCGCCCACACAGAACTTCATCGGCTTTGATAACTACGCCAGGATCTTCTCGGACGACATCTTTATGAAGGCCATGGGGAACAACATCCTCCTGGTCATCGTGCTGCCCATCGTCACCATTATCCTGAGCCTGGTGCTGGCCACCATGGTGACCGTGGGCGGAAGCAGCAAGGGCCAGATCAAGGGCCTGCGCAACTCCAGCTTCTACCGCGTTGTCTCCTTCTTCCCTTACACGATCCCCGCCATCGCAATCGGCATCATGTGGGGTCAGATCTACGATCCTTCAGGGGGCTTGCTCAACGGGATCCTCACCAGCATGGGCCTTGACCAGTTCAAGAGCTTCGCGTGGCTGGGCGATAAGAACACGGCCATGACCGCCACCATGTTCGTGATTGTGTGGGGCTTCGTTGGCTTCTACATGGTCCTTTTCGTGGCCGGTATCAAGGGCATTCCTGCTGAGCTGTTCGAGGCCGCAAGGATCGACGGCGCCGGAAGGCTCCGTACCGCCGTCTCCATTACCATCCCGCTCATCAGGGACAACATCCAGACCGCTTACATCTATATGGGTATCCTGGCGCTCGATGCGTTCGTTTACATGGCGGCACTGAACTCCGGCGGTGGTCCGGACAACTCAACGCTTGTGATGGCACAGCAGTTGTTCTTCACAGCTTTCAGCAAGGGTCAATTCGGCCTGGCCAGCGCCATGGGCGTTGTCCTGGCTGTGGCCACGCTGATCTTCTCCGGCCTGGTGTTCGTGATTAATCGGCTCACTGGTGGCGACAAGGACGTGAGCATCTAATGACAACAAAAGTCTCAACCCCTGAAATGAAGTCGCTGCATTTCCAGCCGCGCAAACCCGCCACTACGCCCGGGGACAAACTGGTGGGGGCTGTCTCCCACACGGCACTGACCATTTGGTCACTCATCGTGATCCTGCCGTTGTTGTGGACGTTCATGTCGTCCTTCAAGACGTCCAGCGAGATCTTTGCCTCGCCGTTCGCGTTGCCTTCGGTGTGGCGGTTCGACAACTACGTGAAGGCCTGGAGTGAGGCCGGGATCGGGAACTACTTCCTGAACTCGGTGGTTGTGGTGGGTTCGGCACTGGTGATCGTTATGGTGCTCGGTGCAATGTGTGCCTACGTCCTGGCGAGGTACACATTCCCGGGTAGCCGAGCTATCTACTACCTCATGCTGGCCGGCCTGACGTTCCCGATCTTCCTCGCCATGGTCCCGCTGTTCTTCGTGCTGAAGAACATCGGACTGCTGAACACCCTGCCAGGCCTGATCATCGTATACGTGGGGTTCGCGCTGCCGTTCACAGTGTTCTTCCTGTTCTCCTTCTTCAAGTCGCTGCCGCACGAAATCACTGAAGCAGCAGCTCTGGACGGCGCAGGGGAGTGGCGTACGTTCTTCCAGGTCATGCTGCCGATGGCCAAGCCGGGCCTCGCCTCGGTTGCCATCTTCAACTTCCTGGGCCTGTGGAACCAGTTCCTCATCCCGGTATCCATCAACGCTGCCGGGCCGCGTGTTCTTTCCCAGGGCCTCGCGGCTTTCGCTGGACAGATGGGGTACGCCGTGGACTTCGGGGCACTCTTCGCCGCAGTCACTGTCACGGTGGTTCCCGTCCTGATCGTGTACGTCATCTTCCAGCGCCAGCTGCAGGGGTCGGTCTCGCAGGGCACCTCCAAGTAAAGGCAACGCGGGGTCACCTACGGCCCATCCCAAGGGGATTTATGGGCCGTAGGTGACCCCGCGTTGCTTTAAGAGGGGGTTAGAACATCCAGGGGATCTCCGCGTGGCCGAAGTCGGAGAACGAGCCGAAGCGGCCCGCCTTGAACGCGAGCACCTCACCGTCCCGGTCCCGGCACGTGGTGACCTGGCCGAAGAAGACCTGGTGATCTCCGACGTCGTACTGCTGCACAACGGTGCAATCCGCCTGGGCGAGGGCTCCCTTGATGACAGGAAGTCCATTCTCGGTCATGTCGAATTCGCCGTCACCGAAACGGTCACCGCCTCGCACCGCAAAGCGCCGCGCCATCGACTCTTGCTTGGCGCCAAGGATCGACACGGCGAACTTGCCGCTCTCGATCAATGCCTCGCCGGTCCGCGTTCCGAAGTTCAGCGAGATCATGAGGATGGGCGGTTCCAGGCTGATGGAGGTCAACGAGCTGATGGTCATCCCGTACAGCTCATCCTCGTGCTTGGTGGTGACCACGGCGACACCCGTGAGGAAGCGGCCCATGGCGCGGCGCATTCCCATGGCATCGGGAATAGTGAAGAGCGGTGCGAGGCTCATGTCAGTTGCTCCGTTCGGCTTGAACTGGATCGGCGTAGTAGCGGACCTCGAACATCTTGGCCCCCGTTTCGGAAACCCACGGCCCGTGTTCCATGCCCGGCGGGCGGGTGGCCCAGTCACCGGCTTTGAAGGTCTTGCCGAGGCGCTGGTCCACGAACGAGCCCTCGAAGATGAAGACCTCTTCCCAAAAATCGTGGGTCAGGACGCCGTTGGGCGAGGTATCGGTGCCCGGCTCGAACTTGAGAATGCGCGTGACACTGTCATTGTCTGAATCCCGGGCAAGGATGGCCTCGGACAGGCCCTCAATGTGCGGGTTGCAGGGTGCGAAGTCCACCGATGAGGTGGGGGTGAACTCGAATTCGGGCTTTGCCATGGCTATTCTCCTTCCAGGCCGTTGCCGGCGCCGTCCACTGCGCCGTTGATGCTGTAGGAACCAAGGTACTTGTCCAGCTCAGCCACCAGGGCATCGTAGCCGTAATTCCGGTAGGTGTAGGCTCCGCGGACCACGAACGGGGCGCCGGCGTAGAACATTTCGTACTGCTGGTGGCGGCCGGCGAATTCGGAGCCGATGATGTCCCAGGCCAACTTGAACAGCTTTACGCGCTCTTCACTGGCAACACCGGGGGACTGCACGTAGCGTTCCATGTCCGGGCGGGTCACACTGCTGGTCATGTCGGCGACGCTGGACGGCAGTTGCAGGACGCCACCACCAACAAGGTCGCGAAGGATCGAAATCACCCGCGGATACGTCTCGGACTGAAGACCCATGGCCCCGTAAAGGGCGCTCTTCCCGGGAACCACCATGCCGGCGTCGTCAACCGTTGCTGTGTATTCGGCCGCAAGAACCGCCGATTCAACAGACTGGACGATCGCGGCGAGCTCGCCAAGCTTCTCCTGGACTCCGGGGATCTTGTCCGTGCCGTTCACCTGGGTGACCTTGCGGGCAACAGAAGCAATGAACTTCAGCTTGGTGGAGAACCTGATCTGCGCCTGCCAGTTTCCCAGCGCGTGGGCACCGGTATCGAAGAACTGACGGCGGAGGGTATCGATGTTCCGGTTGATGAAGACGCGGTCCCAGGGGATGAGCACGTCATCGAAAACTACCAACGCGTCGGGCTCGTCGTAGTGGCTGGTCAGCGGGTAGTCGAAGTCGCTGGTGGCTGCCGGCGCGAACGGACGGCGGCAGTACAGCTTCAACCCGTCGGTCGCCACGGGAACGGCGAAGCTGACGGCAAAGTCCACGTCATCCGGGCCAAGCGGCTTGATGCAGGTGACGAACACTTCGTCTGCAATCGCTGCGCCCGTGGCAAGCATCTGCGAACCGCGGACGATGATGCCTTCCTCGGTTTCACGCACGACGCCGACCTGCAGGTATTCGCCTTCCCAACCTGACGCCGTGGTTGCGCGGGAAACCTGCGGCGGAATGATCGCGTAGGAAAGGTACAGGTTCTCGGAAAGGATCTTCTTGTAGTACCGCTCCACGTTGCCGGCGAAGTCGCGCTCGTCATTCTTGAACACGTCCGCGTGGGAGCCGAAAGCGGCGAAGAAGGTACCCACGTGGTCGGGGCTGCGGCCTACCCAGCCATGGGTGTGCTTGGCCCACTTTTCGATGGCGTGGCGACGGAGGACCAGCTCTTCCTGGGTGCGTGGAGCAGCGAAGGTGCGGTTCGCGGGTCCATTAATCTCTTCCGAGTGGAACTGCATGCCGTTGCTGGGATCGGCTGCGATGTCGAACAGCTCAGCCATGGTCTGGGCAACCTTCGCGAACGCCGGGTGTTCCAGGACGTTGCCAACTACCTCGCCATCGAGGATCACCGTCCGGCCATCGTTCAGGGACTTCAGGTATTGCTTTCCGGTTCTCATCGAAGTGAGCCTTTCTTGATTTTGTAGTTGTGTTCGATTCTCGTCCCATTGGGGAACGAGAGCTCTACTTTCCAAGAAGTTCCGTCAACGAACTTCCCCTTCAGCAGTGGCAAAGTGCCACCAAGACACATGAAGTCGGCGTCACCGATGTCCGTCCGCTCCAGGAGCTTTTCGACGACGTCCGCCGGCTTGCGCAGGCCCGCCAACGAGCCCTCTTGGTACAGTTCGCCGTCCACCCACGAGCGGGCGGTGCACTGGTCAAGGTCCAGGTCCTCGAGTGAGGGGACTTCGATGACCTCGGTTGCGATGGGCTTGGGGCATGCCCTTTTGGAATCGCCAATATCCTGGGCCTCGATGTCCCTGTCCGTGTGGTCGGACCCGATGCCGAGGTAGAACTTGCCGTTGTGGCGAATATAGAGAGGCTCAATCTCGCCGGAGGTCAGGTTGTTGCTGGTGTCGTGTTCGCCTGATGTATCGAACAGTTGCGAGTCCATCCGGTAGAACATGGGCACTTCCGGCGGTGGAGCTACGCCAATGGCTGCCAGCTCGTCGATGTGATGCTGCACGGCCTTGGGATCCCTGCCCGTATAGCCGGCCACTACTGCGTGGAAGTCCGAGACCGTGATGGTCTTGTCCGTGCCCACCACCCTGAACGTGAGTGGGACTTGCCTTGTTGTTTCCATTTACGTCTCCTTGAATGATGCCTAAATCGTTGTGGGTCAGTCTGGCCAAACTGGTCAGACGGCCGGATTCCTCAAACGGCAAGTGCGTCGTAGTCCGCGAGCCGATCGCCAATGACGGGGAATTCGGTACGCACTGCATTGACCTGGTCGGGATCGATGTCCACCATGAGCACCGATTCCCCGGCACCGGCTTCGGCGAGTACGTTGCCGGCCGGATCCACCACCCGGCTGTGTCCGCCAAGTTCCACGCCTTCCTGAGTGCCTGCGGCGTTGCAGGCAATCACGAAGATCTGGTGCTCCAGTGCCCGGGCAGTTGTGAGCAGCCGCCAGTGTTCGCGACGCGCTGCGGGCCAGGCTGCCGGGACGATGACGATTTCTGCGCCCCGCGTGCTCAGCTCCATCCACAATCCCGGGAACCGAAGGTCATAGCACGTGATCCCGGCCGTTGCTCCGAACGGCAACTCAACCACCGGCAGTGAGGATCCCGCCTTGAGGAGGCTGGCTTCCTTGGACTTGTAACCAAAGACGTGGATCTTCCGGTACGTGTGCAGGATTTTCCCGTCCGGTCCCAGCAGGATGGACGTGTTGCTGAGCCGTCCATCCTCGCCGGCCTCGATAATGCTCCCGACGTGAAGGTACACACCAAGCTCCGCCGCCACCCGTGAGCACATGGACATCGTGGGGCCACTGAGGGTCTCGGCCAGGGCCTGGTACTCATCAAAGTGGAAGTATCCGGCACTCCACAGTTCGGGGAGCACGATCAGCTCGGCACCGTCGATGCCGCGAAGAATCGCTTCAACGCGATCTATCCGCTGACCACGGGTTTCCGAATCCGGGCTGGCCACCTGGACGAGTGCGACTTTCATGGCTGTTTCCTTACTGTCAGTGGTTCCGAGATGGCACTTCGCGCCCATGATTGGGGCAAATATGGGTGTGAAGTGCCATCTCGCGGGTAGTTACTTGGCGGGTTCGTCCAGGTCGCTGAGCCGCAGGCCCTTGGTCTCCTTGGCGAACATGACCGAGACCATGGAGATCAGGCCCATCGCTGCAAGGTAGATGCCGATTGCGTAGCCGGTGCCGAAGGCGCTGTAGAGAGCCAGGGCGATGATGGGCGATAGCGAGCCGGCGATCAGCGAGGCGAGGTTGTACGCAACCGAGGTTCCGCTGTACCGGACATCCGTGGGGAAGAGTTCGGAGAAGAACGCACCGATCACGGAGCTGTAGGCGGCGAAGATCAACAGGCCACCGACGGCGGCAGCAATGATGCCCCACACCTGGCCAGTGTTCAGCAGGGCGAAGAACGCGAACGCCCAGATGACGGTGGCGATCGAAGCGCCGATCATGATGGGCTTGCGGCCCACTTTGTCCGCATAAAGCGCCAGGATGGGGATAGCGACGACGGCGACGCCCTGGCCGATCATGACGGCGGTGAGGCCGGTCTGCCGCTGCAAGCCCATGATCTGGGTGACGTAGGTGATGATGAACAGCGAGTAGATGTAGAAGCCTGCGTTCTCACCCATGCGGCTGCCGGTGGCGATGAGCAGTTGGCGCCAGTTGCGGCGGAACAGAATGGCCAGGGGCAATTTCCGTTCCTTGATGGCTTCGGCCTCGCGCTTCAGCTGTGCTTCCTTGAACAGCGGAGTCTCCTGAACGTAGAGACGCAGGACGAGGCCAATGATCACCAGCAGGGCGGAGAGCCCGAACGCGAGACGCCAGCCCCAGGCAAGGAATTCACTTTCGGGCATGGTCGCGGCGAGGATTGCCAGCACACCTGCGGCCATGAGGTTGCCCAGCGGCGGACCGATGTTGGGCCAGGATGCCCAGAACGCCCGCCTTGCACTGTCATTGCTGTGCTCGGAGACGAGGAGAACGGCCCCGCCCCATTCGCCACCCAGTGCGAATCCCTGGATCAGGCGCAGCAGCAAGAGCAGCAACGGTGCTGCGATGCCGATGGCTGCGTAGGAAGGGATGAACGCAATAAGCGTGGTGGCTACGCCCATGAGCATGAGGCTGGCCACCAGTGTGGCGCGACGGCCGTGCTTATCGCCGAGGTGCCCCAGAACGATGGCGCCCAGGGGACGGGCAAGGAAGCCGGCGGCAAATGTTCCGAGGGCCAGCATGGTGCCCACAAGCGGGTCAGAGGTTGGGAAAAAGAGCTTGTTGAAAACCAATGCGGCAGCGGTGCCGTAGAGAAAGAAGTCGTACCATTCGACGGCCGTGCCGGCAAGGCTCGAAGCAGCGACCACGGGCAGCCTGGAGTGCTTCTGCTGCCTCAGTTCTGCTTTCTTCAAATCGGTCATTGTGGGGATCCTTTTGCGGTTGGGAGCGTCCAGAGCTTCCTGTGAAGCGAGGCCGAACCCAAGAAATTGAGGGGTTCCAAATGCGTGAGCGGAGTCACTGAACAACACTGTAGACTAGTTGTATACAACCCGTCTACATTTGACGAAGAAGTTTTTTCGAGGGCGTCCGGTCCGTCCTGAATGCAACTCGTATACTGGGCTTCGCGAGAAAGGCTCTTCATGATCCAGATGACTCCCACTGCTCAATCCCAGCCCGAAGTGGCCTATCAGTGGATGAAAAGCTATATCGCTGCCCTGCCGCGGGACGAGGAGACCTTCCTCAACGAGGCGGTCCTCGCCAAGTCCACCGGTACGTCGCGCACACCAGTCCGTGAGGCATTGTTGCGCCTCGAAGCCGAGGGTTTCGTCAAACGGATCCCACACAAAGGCGCTTACGTTCCGCCAATCTCGGACCCCGATGTCCGAGCCATCCTGCAGGCCCGCTCTGTGGTGGAGAAGTGGGCCGTCTCAGCACTGGACAGCATGCCGGATGGGCAGATTGACGCGTTCCAGCGCATCATCGACCAGCAGCACGAAGCCAAGGACGACCCCGCCCGGTTCATTGAGCTGGACACCGAATTCCACACGCTCATGGTCCGTGCGGGAGGAAATCCAATCCTGGCCGATTTCTACGCTTCCCTTCGGCAGCGGCAACTCAGGATTGGTGTCCGCGCTGTCACTCAGGGGACAGACCGTGCCGGGGACGTGCTCCGCGAGCATCAGCTGATTGTCGATGCCCTTCGAAGCCGGAGCCTGGACGCTGCGCACCAAGCGATCGATGCCCACCTGGACTCAACGCGGCTGGCGGTCATCGGCTACTAACCCTCGGGCTGGAGTACGCCTAGTCTTCACTGTGCAGCTCGCGTTGCCTTGCGCTTAGAAGCTCAAGCTCGGGTCGGGCGGCAACGAACCGTTCAACGGCGTCGAGCACTTCCTTAAGGTGCGCGCGGTCAGGCGCCACCAGTGCCGCGCCGAGCAAGGTGCGGCGATATTGGTCCTGCAACCCGGTCTCGGCCGCGGACACCTCGAAGCGGCGTTTGAGTTCAGCAATGACGGGCCGCACGAGCGAGCGTTTCTCCTTCAGGCTATGGACATCGCCCAGGAGCACATCGAATTCAATCCAACCGATCCACATGGTTCATTATGAGCACGTCTCCGGCCCCCAATCCTGAGCCAATCTTGAGGAAATGTCGCACCGGGGTTGATCCAGCGCGGTCAGACTGGAACCACAGCAAGGCCAGAAGCAGCTAAGGGGGCGGGCGGCATGAGCAAGAACCATACCTGGCGCGCACTCGCGGGCGTAACCGCCGTCGCTGCTTCCATGATGGCCGGACCCGCCGCCGCACTTGCCGCATTCTCTGACACCGGGAATGCCACCCCGCAGTACTCGACCATGCGTCTCCTTGCCCCTGCGAGTGCCGACGTGATCATGACGTGTTCGGCGAATGGTGCCAAGGTTGCCGTTGATGTGAATTCGTTCTCGGAAGTTTCGGGCGCGAACTATCACGAGATCAAGCTGTACAACCCTTTGGGGACCCTGGAATTCACAGGCGACCTCAGCAAAAATGCCGGAAAGTCCTATAAATCGGGAATCCAAACCGTGGGCAACTGGACCTACGAGATCCGCGGGTATTACAAGGTTCCCGGCACGGCCAACATGTGGAGAGGCTCCGCTTTGACAGGAACCCTGACATGTTAGAAATTGGCGTGGGACCAATCGGCAGGAGCGAACAATGGTGCTCGACTCGTTTTCGGTGAGGATTGCCCTCGGAGTGGTCACGTTGACACTCTTTGCGCTGTTCCTCGCCTCCTACCGCCGCACGAGGTCACCGTACGCGGGCTGGTGGAGCCTGGCCTTGCTGCAGTTCATGCTGGGAAACACGGCGTTCCTCCTGAACGGCACACCCGCGCAGCACTGGGCCAACCCTTTCGGCAACGTCCTGGTGGTGGCCGGAGCGTTCAGCGTTTGGGCCGGCGCCCGTACTCTGCGGGACCTTAAAGCGGCACCATGGCAGCTCGCCGTTGCTCCTGTCATCACGGCGGTCGCCTCCGTCCTGGAAAGTCCCGGCTCCAATGTGTGGTCCGGCGGCTTCGTGTACCTGGCCATGATGACCCTTGGCATCGCATTGGCGGCCCGTGACTTGTGGTTCATCAAGGCGACCCACTCGCAAGTGCACAAAGCCCTTTCCCTGGCTGCCGGACTTCTGGCGATCTACTACCTGGGCCGGTGGGTAGTTTACGCATTGGAAGGCCCCGGCGGCGCAACATTCCGGGCGTATTTTGGTCCCGCGCCTTCCGGCCTGGTGTCCTTGGTGCTGCTGGTGACGGTGTCTTTCAGCATGACCACGTTAAGCAGTGACCAACTGATCAAGGGCCTGAAGGAACGGGCCACCAGGGACCATCTGACAGGTCTCCTCAACCGGGGAGCTTTCCTGGACCTGGCATCTACGGAACTCAAACGACTGCGGGCCGACGAGTCCGGTGCTGCAGTTGTCCTGGCTGATTTGGACCACTTCAAGCTGGTCAACGACGCCCACGGGCACCGCGCAGGGGACGTCGCTTTGAAGGCTTTCGCCGAAGCCTGCACGTCCTCGGTCAGGTCTACAGATCTCATTGGCAGGTACGGTGGGGAAGAATTTGTTCTCTTCCTGCCCGGAGCCACGCAGGAGCGGGCCCAAAGCATCGCGACCGAGATCAGCCGCCGCATGGCTTCCACTGAGGTTCCAGAGGGCGTCTCCTTCCCCACCATCAGTTACGGAGTTACGGCAAGCACCCACGCTGTCCCAGACCTCATTTCGATGATCGAGGTGGCAGACGCAGCCCTGTACAGCGCCAAAGCACAGGGAAGAAACCGGATTGTAGGAGCCGACCGCCTCCAGGCGGCCACTATCGCTGACGAGGCACGATCATGACAATCAATGAACTCACCACCCGCATCCAGATCCAGCACAACCAGGAAGTGAGCGCCTTCCGGCATGACATCACCAGCGCCCCGTACCAGGCTGGAACACCGTCAGCCTTGAATGTGGCCCGGCGTTCCGTGCGCATGCAACCCGTCCAGTCCGTAGGTGATGACAGCGCAAACCTGACCATTGTGGCCGATGTCGAGGGCCTTGCATGGTTCACCGCCGATAAGGGACTCCTGGGCAGTTGCATTACGGTCTCCATCGCCGGGCATCGGCGGAACACCGGAACACGTGTACCCCTTCCCTTGGCTGAATGTGATGCATGGATCGAAGCCATCCTGGGCGGTTCCTGGATTACCCACGTCTACCGCACAGGGACTCCGATTGAAGGAAATGGCAGGCTCGATGTCGCCTCGTACCGCCTTTTCCTCGACGAACGCCGCAATCCTGTCGCCAAACCGAATGCGGTAGCGGACAATACCCTGCGGCGCATGGAAGCGTCGTGAGCGGGGCCCAGCCCAGCGGAACTCCACCCAGCGGGACACCACCCAGCGCGACACAGCCCAGCCGAATCCAGCCCAGCCGCGCCTTTCCCTCCGACATTGACGCTCGGATCGGAAAACTGGAGCGGCACATCAGGGCGTTGATGGAGGAGCTGCACCACGCACGCCACGAGCAGCGTCGGGAAGCCTTCACAGATCCGCTCACCGGGCTCGGCAACCGTATGGCTTTGGTGGATGCCTTCATTGAAGCGCAGGACGCAGCAGCGGGCGGCGCCCCGCCAGCCGCACTCCTCCTCGTCACCCTGGATGGCTTCAAGGGACTCAAGAAGTCCGCCGGCTATGCTTCGGCGGACCAGATTCTGGTCATTGTCGGGATGCGGATCCGCTCGGCGGTGAGGCAGAACGACGTCGTTACCCGCCTTGGCGGCGACGAATTCGCCGTGCTGTTGCCCGCCACGCCACAAAACCGGGCGGCCGCCGTCGGAAACCGTATCCTTGCGGCGCTGGAACCCAACATCGACCTCGGGAACAGCAGTGTCCGCTGTGGTGCCAGCATGGGCCTTCGGATTGCGGAGCCGCACCATAGCGTCGAGGACCTTCTCCAGGAGGCCGATATGGCGATGGAGGAGTCCAAGAGCGAGGGCCGGAACAAGCTCAAGTTGTTCGATCCCTCCACGCTTCATGCCCGGCAACTCCAGCGCCAGATCGTGGGGGAGCTGCGGGAAGCCATCCGCTCGGATCAGTTGGTCCTCTTCTACCAGCCGATCGTTGACCTGGCTACCGGCCGGATTGAGGGCAGCGAGGCCTTGGTCCGCTGGGACCACCCTGTGCGTGGGCTCATCATGCCGGACAATTTCATCCCCGTCGCAGAGGCCACAGGCTTGATCGCCGAGCTGGGCCGCTGGGTCCTCCGGGCGGCCGTGGAGCAACTGCGCCAGTGGCGGGACAACCCCGTCACGGCACAACACGATTTCACGATGCGAATCAATGTCTCTGCTGCAGATCTGCAAAGCCTGGAGTTCGTGGACGACGTGCGGGACGCATTGGTCAAAACCGGACTGCCGCCGGAATCACTGGTTCTGGAACTCACGGAGAGTGCCATCATCCAGAACAACGAGCTGGACCGTTACACCTTGGCGAGCCTGCACCGCTTGGGCGTCGGGCTGGAGATCGACGACTTCGGCACGGGCTACTCGTCCATGGGATACCTGCGAAAACTCCCCGTGGACTGTGTGAAAGTGGACCGGCAGTTCGTCCAGGAACTGAGCAAGGACAGTACGCAGCTGGGTTTCCTCGCCGCGATCCAACAGGTTATCCGCTCCTGTGGACTGAAGGGCATCTGGGAGGGAATCGAAACGGCGGAACAGGCCGAAGCGCTGCGGAGCATCGGGTGCACGAGTGGACAGGGCTATTACTTCGGCCGGCCCTTGCCCGGACCGGAATTCACGGAGCAACTGTCCCGGCAGCAGACCTGGCCCGCTTAAAACAGCAACGCGGGGTCACTTCCGGCCCATCCCGAGGGGATTTATGGGCCGTAGGTGACCCCGCGTTGCTTAAGCGGGGGAGGGTCAGCCGAAGTACTTCGGCAGGGTGGCCTCGTGTGCTTCGCGGAGAGCGTCCAAGGACAGTTCGTCCACGCCATTGATCTCCAGCTTCCCGCCGGCAGCATCAACGACGCCGATGCGGAGGTGGGCGAAGCCGCGGGCAGTGCACATGTCCTTGAAGCGGACTTCCTCGGAACGCGGCACAGAGACGATTGCCCGGGCCTGGGACTCCGAGAACAGTGCGGTGAACAGGTCCACGCCGTCGCGCTCCATGAGTTCCTCAAGGGCGATACGGGCGCCGACGCCGTAGCGCAGCGAGGACTCAACCAGGGCAGCCGCGAGGCCACCTTCGGAGAGGTCGTGTGCTGCGTCAACCATGCCGTCACGGGAAGCGTTGATCAGGATTTCGCCCAATGCACGCTCCGCCGCGAGGTCGACCTTCGGCGGCAGGCCACCAAGGTGTCCACGCAGGTTGGACCATTCCGAACCATCCAGCTCTGCTGCAGTGGTGCCCAGCAGGTAGATGGCCTGGCCGTCCTCGCGCCAGCCCGACGGCGTGCGGCGGGCGACGTCGTCGAGCTTGCCTAAGACGGCCACCACAGGAGAGGGGTGGATCGGCGTGGTGCCGGTCTGGTTGTACAGGGAGACGTTGCCGCCGGTGACCGGAATGCCAAGCTCCATGCACGCATCCGAGAGGCCACGGATGGCTTCGGCCAGCTGCCACATGACGTCCGGGTCCTCGGGGGAACCGAAGTTCAGGCAGTCGCTGACGGCCATCGGAACAGCACCAGAGGTGGCCACATTGCGGTAGGCCTCGGCCAACGCGAGCTGGGCGCCCTGGTACGGCTCAAGGTAGGTGTAGCGGCCGTTGGCGTCCGTGGCCAGGGCAACGCCCAACCCGGTTTCCTCGTCAACGCGGACCACACCGGCATCATCCGGGAAGGCCATGGCAGTGTTGCCGCCAACGTAGCGGTCGTACTGGTTGGTGATCCAGTCCTTGCTGCACATGTTCGGCGAAGCGACCAGTTCAGTAACGGCAGCAGCCAGTTCCGTCGGAGCGGAAGGACGGTCGGCATCCTCAACGGAACCGGTGAAGGAGTTCGCCTGGACCGAGTCCTGCCATTCCGGGCGCGCGAACGGGCGGTCGTAGACCGGGCCGTCGTGCGCAACGGTGCGGGGATCGACGTCGACGATTACTTCGCCTTCCCAGGTGATGATGAGGCGACCGGTATCGGTGACCTCACCCAGCCAGGAGTACTCCACGGCCCACTTGTCCATCACAGCTTCGAAAGCTTCGATGTTCTCCGGGGTGACCACGGCCATCATGCGTTCCTGCGACTCGGACATGAGGATCTCGCCCGGGGTCAGCGTGGGATCGCGCAGCAGGACGGAGGTCAGTTCGACCTCCATGCCGCCGTCGCCGTTGGAGGCCAGCTCGGACGTGGCGCAGGAAATGCCGGCGGCGCCGAGGTCCTGGATGCCTTCAACCAGCGAGCCCTTGAAGAGCTCGAGGCAGCACTCGATGAGGACCTTCTCAGCGAAGGGGTCGCCCACCTGGACGGCGGGGCGCTTGGAGGGCTTGGTGTCGTCGAAGGACTCCGAGGCCAGCACCGAAGCACCGCCGATGCCGTCCCCACCGGTGCGCGCACCGAACAGGACAACCTTGTTGCCCTTGCCGGAGGCGTTGGCAAGGCGGATGTCCTCGTGGCGCATGACGCCCACAGCGAGTGCGTTTACCAAGGGGTTGCCCTGATACACGGAGTCGAAGACCATTTCCCCGCCGATGTTCGGCAGGCCGAGGCAGTTGCCGTAGCCACCGATTCCGGCCACGGCACCGTGCATGACGCGGGCGGTGTCCGGGTGGTCGATCGCGCCGAAGCGCAGCGGGTCCATCACGGCAACCGGGCGGGCGCCCATGGAGATGATGTCGCGGACGATGCCGCCGATGCCGGTAGCGGCACCCTGGTAAGGCTCAACGAACGACGGCGAGTTGTGGGACTCGATCTTGAACGTCACGGCCCAGCCGTCGCCAAGGTTGGTGACGCCGGCGTTTTCGCCGATGCCCACCAGCATGTCCTTCTTCATTTCCTCGGTGACCTTTTCGCCGAACTGGCGGAGGTGGTTCTTGGAGGACTTGTAGGAGCAGTGCTCGCTCCACATGACGGAGTACATGGCCAGTTCGGCGCCGGTGGGGCGGCGGCCAAGGACCTTGACGATTTCGTCGAACTCGTTTTGCTTCAGGCCGAGCTCGGCCCACGGGAGTTCCGTGTCCGGGGTCTTGGCAGCGTGCTCAACAGTATCGATGTTGAACTTCTTGGTGGTTTCCGTGGTCACTTGTCGCCTCCCACAATCTTGTTCAAAACGGAGGTGAAGAAGCCCAGGCCGTCGGTGTCGGATCCGCCGATGCCATCGAGGGATTCAGGTCCGAAACCGACCTCAACCGCGTGCTCGGGGTGCGGCATAAGGCCAACCACGTTGCCCGCGGCGTTCGAGATGCCGGCGATGTCCCGGCGCGAGCCGTTCGGGTTGAAGCCCACGTAGCGGAACACCACGCGGCCCTCAGCCTCAAGGGCGTCCAGGGTCTTCTCGTCAGCGATGTACTGGCCGTCCTGGTTCTTCAGCGGCACAGTGATTTCCTGGCCGTTCTGGTAGTCCAAGGTCCAGGCAGTGTTGGCGTTTTCCACGCGCAGGACCTGGTCCCGGCAGATGAACTTCAGGTGGTCGTTCTTGATCATGGAACCGGGCAGCAGGTGCGATTCGGTCAGGATCTGGAAGCCATTGCAAATACCCAGGACGGGAAGCTTTGCGTCGGAGTTGGCAGCATCGATGATCTTTGTCATCAGCGGTGCAAAACGCGAAATCGCGCCAGCGCGGAGGTAGTCACCGTAGGAGAAACCACCGGGGATGATGACCGAGTCAACATCGCCCAGTTCGGTGTCTGCATGCCAGAGCGGAACCGCAGTGGCGCCTGCAAGCCGAACCGCACGGGCGGCGTCGCGGTCGTCAAGGGTGCCGGGGAAGGTGACGACGCCGATCTTGGCACCGGCCAAGCGGGGCTCAGCGGCGAGGGCCACGGCCTCGCCAATCAGGGGGATCGATGTCATATCAGGCCTCGACGACCTCGACGTTGACAACATCCTCGATCACCGGGTTGGACAGGAGGGTCTCAGCGGCCTCGCGGGCCTGGGCCAGGATAGCGTCGGTCACCTCGCCGTCAACCGTCAGTTCGAAACGCTTGCCCTGACGGACTGCGCTGAAGCTGTTGAAGCCGAGGCGGGGCAGTGCACCCACGATGGCTTTCCCCTGGGGGTCCAGAATCTCGGGCTTGGGCATGACGTCAACGACGATCCGGGGCATCCGGTAACTCCTGTGCGTGAGTTGGGTGAACCTTAAATAAGGCTGCCGCGGAGGTTGCCGTCTCACGCCGTTCAACTGGGTTTCTACAGCGTGGGGGCGCTCCGCGAGCTTGCACACCTATCTTACCGGGACCGGAGCGCATACCCTATTCAGCCGGATTCCGCGAGGACCCCCCGCCGATCCCCATCAAATTCGGGGCAATGAAAGCCCGACGGCGGCACTCGCCGGGCGTGGCGCCCGTCACTAGGATTGTGGCATGGCGGAGAAACCGAGGTCGATGGTGCTGGGCGTCGTAGCCGCAGCTGTTTTTGCTGGTCTGGGACGAATGGTCATCCAGAAAATCAAGGCTGACAGGGTGGCAAGGGAGCATCACGTGACAGCCCCGTTGGATAAGGAAACGCGCGCGAAGATCAGCGACGCGCTCCGGACTCCGGGCAAATAGCTGCCTATTAGCGTACGTACAAATGCGCTATTCCTTCGGGTTAAATCCGGCTGTGGCGGCGTAGTTTAGGGACTACACGCGGGGTCCAGGCCCTGGGTTTAAGTCTGGATCCAACCAGGAGGAACAATGACCGAACACATTGCCGAAGTATCCGCCTGTAGCGTCGGCAGCTGCGGCTTCAACCACGACGGATGCACTGCTTTTGGAATCACCATTGGTGGAACGCAGGACCACGCTTCCTGCGCCACGTTCATCGACACCAACGCAATGGGCGGCCTTCCCAAGGTCCTTGCCCACGTCGGTGCTTGCCAACGGTCCGAATGCGTTCACAACAACAACCTCATGTGCGAGGCCCACGACGTCAAGGTCGGCCCTGGCCGCGAGGCTGCGGACTGCTTGACGTACGAGCACGCCTGACTTTTGTCTTTCACGAAAGTGGGTCCGTCCTGCCGGACGGGCCCACTTTTTGTCATTTTCCGGCTCGCGCCGCTTGGCTTCAAGCTAGCCGGAAACCTGCGCTAGCCGGAAACCTGGTTGGTCAATGCACGGCCTTCCCGGAGGGCTGAAAGGTTGGCAAGGACCAGCTTGGCTGAACCCTTGGGACGGTTGCCCGCCACGTGCGGGGTGATGATGACATTTGGCGCCGACCAGAGTTTGGAGTCCGCGGGCAAGGGCTCTTCCTTGGTGACGTCCAAGGCCGCAGCGCGCAGGCGACCCTCGTGCAAGGCGGCAACCAGGGCGTCTTCATCAACTGTTGCCCCGCGGCCAACGTTGACGAAAATTGCGTTCCTTGGAAGTGCGCGCAGGAGTTCATCGTTCAAAGCGTCAGTGGTTTCGGGAGTGGCGGGGAGTATCGAGATCAGGACGTGGGTGGTCCGTAGTACTTCGGGAAGTTCCTCCGCCGCGGCGACTGGGAAGCCGTAGCGCTCTCCCCGTGAGCTGGCCACGCCGGTGACATTTGCCCCCAGCGCGGCGAGCATGGGAGCGAGTCGTCCCGCGATGGAACCGAATCCCCAAACGGTGACGTTCGCGCCGTCGAGCGTGTAAAGCTGTTCCGTTTCCGCGCTGGCCTGCGCGGCGTTGTAGGCGTGGTCCCACGTCTTGGACTTTTGGGCTTCGAACAGAAGGTCCAGCCTCCGCACGGCGGCGAGCGTGAGAGTCAAGGCATGCTCGGCCACTGGGCCGTCGTGAAGTGAGCGGCCCGAGGCGATGGCCACATTGTCCGCAAATCCCGCTGCCAGCACGGAGTCAGGTCCTGCAGCGAGGGTTTGGACGAGCTTGAGCTGGCTCATCCGCTCGGCGGCATCGGCCAGATTCTCCGAGGTGTTCTGCCAGACCACCAGGACCTCGGCGTCAACGTGCTCGTCCGGAACGGGCTCATCCGCCTGGTAAACGAACACGTCCCCGCCTGAGTTGGAGAGGTCCAGGGCGATGGTGTGGGGGACAAGGATTTTCACTGCAACTCCATCGTTGAAAAGGTTTCCCGGTATGTGCACGAGGTTAGCCTTTCTCCTCGCGTAGGCGTGGCTCCAACTTCATCCCTAGCAATGTGAGGGCGAGCACTCTATGGTTGTAGGACGTTCGACGTCGCACGTAGCACAAGCGTCAAACGTTCCCTTCCGCAGCAATGAAAGGACGCCCGATTTGAGACCCTCAAGCGCCACCCCATCGCTCATTCGCACCGTAGTTACAGGCGCTCTGAGCCTGTGCCTCATGGCCGGACTCGGCCTCCCTGCCACAGCAGCGCCCATCCCGCCCAACGACCCCACGGCCGCCCCTGGCAGTTTCACCGATGCAAACATCGCCGCTGACCGGATGGCCGCAAACTTCTTTTATCGGATCCCGGCACTGACGTACCTGGGCAATAACGTGGTGCTCGCTGCCTGGGATGGGCGTCCGGGCTCAGCCGCAGACGCTCCCAATCCGAACTCGATCGTCCAGCGCCGCAGCACGGACGGCGGCCAGACGTGGGGACCGGTCCAAGTCATCGCCGCAGGGCACGTGGCCGATACAACCGGCCCGAAGTACGGCTACAGCGACCCCTCATACATTTATGACGCCGAAGCTGGCAAGGTCTTCGCCTTCTTCGTCTACTCGAAGGATCAAGGCTTCGGCGGCAGCCAGTTCGGCAGCGACGACGCCGATAGGACAGTGATTTCGTCAGCGGTCATCGAGTCCTCGGATGCGGGCGTTACCTGGAGCCAGCCCCGCCTCATCACGAACGTCACCAAGCCCGGCACCAGTAAGACCAACCCCGTGGCAGGCGATGTCCGCTCGAACTTCGCCTCTTCCGGTGAAGGCATCCAGCTCAAGTACGGTCCGCACAAGGGCAGGCTCATCCAGCAGTACGCCGGTGACGTCCGCCAGGCAGATGGCACCAACAAGATCCAGTCGTACAGCGTCTACTCCGATGACCACGGCGCCACGTGGCAAAAGGGCGCCAACGTGGGCGACAGGATGGACGAGAACAAAACCGTTGAACTCTCCGACGGCCGTGTCCTGCTCAACTCCCGTGACAACGCCAACCAGGGGTACCGCAAAGTAGCCATCTCCACCGATGGTGGCGCCAGTTACGGTCCGGTGGCCCAAGATACAGAGTTGCCGGATCCAGCAAACAACGGCGCCATCGCACGTATGTTCCCCGACGCAGCCCAGGGTTCGGCCGATGCCAAAAAGCTCATCTTCACCAACGCCAATTCCAAGACCGGCCGCGAAAACGTCTCCGCCCGGGTTTCCTGCGACGACGGCGCCACGTGGCCCGGCATTCGCACCATTCGGTCCGGCTTCTCCGCCTACTCCACTGTGACCCGCTTGGGGGATGGCAAGTTCGGCGTTCTCTACGAGGGCAACTACACGGATAACATGCCGTTCGCGAAGTTCGATGACGCCTGGCTGAACTACGTCTGCGCCCCGCTCTCCGTCCCCTCTATCACTACCGCACCCGGCGCCACCCAGCCGGTTGCCGTCACCATCACCAACCAGGAGGCCGTCACACTCACTGGAGCCAACGCGACGGTGTACACCCCGAGCGGCTGGTCCGCCACAACGGTGCCGGTGCCGGACGTGGCCCCCGGCGCCTCCGCTACTGTCAACGTAGCGCTGACCGCGCCACCGACCGCCAGTGGCCCGCAGAATCTGAACGCAGCATTTACGACGGCGGATGGCAGGGTTTCGCAATTCACTTTCACGGCAACAGTCCCGGCGGCACCGCAGGTGGGGCTCACCATCACCGGTACGGCACCGGCGCGTGATGTGAGCGCCAGTCCTTATCAGGTGGGCGACGTCTTGAACTATTCATTCAACGTGAAGAGCACGTCGAACGTCACTGCCAACGCTGTACCTGTTTCCGGCACCTTCGACTCCGGTTTCCTGCCGCCGTCGGCCCCCAACTGCCGGTTCAACAACCTGGCAGCCGGCGCCAGCTACACCTGCACCACCGCCAAGCATGTTGTGACATCCGCTGACTTGGACCGCGGCTACTTCCTGCCGCAGGCGAGCTTCACCATCACGGCCAGTTCGACGCCGTCGCTCACCAAGACGGTCCCGTTCACCGGCGCTGCAGTTGCCTTGCGCGATGGTTTGGTGGCAGCCGAGATCAGCGGGGCGCGTGCCGACGTCGGGCGTGACCTCGCGGCCCAGCCTTACGCGGCCGGTGACCTGGTCCCGTACACGTTCACCGTGAAGAACACGAGCCCGCTGGTGGAGAAGGTAGTCCCGACCACCGGCAACTTCAGCCCCTTCCTTCCGGAGGGGCCGGGCAACTGCAGGTACCTGTCGCTGCCAGCCGGCCAGAGTTACCAGTGCACTACGCCGCGGCACGCCGTGACTGCCGAGGAAGCCGACCAGGGCTTCTTCGTCCCCAAGACCACATGGGAAGTCAGCGCTGCGGGCCAGAGCGCCAAGAGCTATCAAGTGGATGGCGGAGAAGTGGACCTCAAGATCCGCGAAGCGAAACTTGAAGCCACTGTTTCGGCGGAGTGGAAAGACGCCGACGGCGACCGGTTCGCCAGTGCAGGCGATCCCGTCATCTATACCTACACGGTGGGCAATGCCGGAAACGTGTCTTTGACCGGGCTTGAAACTGAACAAGCTGGGATCTCCCAGGCCTCCCTGCCCGCCGGAGAAACGGCGACGGCAACCCGCAAGCGTGTGTTGACCGCTGCCGACGTCGCGGCCGGAAGTCTTGCCGCCGTAACTTTCGAGGCGACGGCGCACAACGGCGCCAGAGAAGTGGCAGTCACCACCGAAGGCGGCGCGTTGGCGCTCAAAGTCCAGCCCGCCAAGCCGGAGACCGAGCCCGCGCTGACTGTCCAGGACTTCGATGGCCAAACGCCGCCGTTTGATCTGGGCACGTGGGAGAAGTATCGCAATGGCCAGAAAGTGACCTTGAAGGGCTTGGAATACGGTCAGTGGTACTACCTGTATCTGAACAAGGACAGTTACCGGCTCGGATGGATCTTCCCCACCACGGATAACACCGTGGAATTCATTCTTCCCTCGGACGTGAAGAATGGCCGTGACGATGTTGTGGTCCTGGATACGGATGGTGCGCAGGTCTCGTTCGATCGCCTGCTGGTGACGCCGAAGGGCTGACGACAGCGCTCGAGTAAAAACAGCGGACCGCAGAATGTTTCCTGCGGTCCGCTGTTCGTCGTCATGTGACGGGAATTTGGTGCGGAGACAAGACAAATTCCCCGAAATGTGCTGTATGTCATATTTTGCTCTCAGTCTGTACTCTGTGACTCGACTGGTTGTGCATTTTTGACAAGAACTGTCACGAACGCAGCCATTCGCATGTTGACAGGCCTTGGCGACGGAGCCCGGGCCTCACTCAGTGAAAGGTGCTATCACTCGTGAAATCACAAGGAAAGAGCTTCGTCAGAAGCGGGGGGCTTCGAAAGGCAGCGGCTCTCGTCGTGGGCTTGCCGTTGCTGCTCTCTTCCGTGGCGTTGCCGGCCCAGGCAGCTCCCTCGCCGGAGACTGTGGCTGGAAATCTGGCAGGCGTGGCCAAGAAGAACCTTGACCCCAGCGCCTACAAGGACGGCCGCTACATGGTTGTCCTGGCAGAAAAGCCTGCGGCTACCTACGACGGCGGTACGCAGGGTCTTGCGCCGACCAAGCCGGAAGAGGGCAAGAAGCTCGATTCCGGCAGCGTCGAGGTGAAGAAATACCAGGAACACCTGCAACAGGCGCAGCAGGACGTTGCGCAGCAGGAAAAGGTCACCATTGAGCGTGACTTCACCACCGCGATTAACGGCTTCAGCGCCAAGCTGACTGCAGAGCAGGCCATCAACCTGGCCAAGGATCCCAAGGTCCTGATGGTCGCGCCGGACACCCAGTACGCGCCGGACTACTCCACCACCGATTTCCTGAAACTTAGCGGCCCCAACGGCACCTGGGCAACGCAATACGGAGGCCAGGAGAACGCCGGCAAGGGCACCGTCGTTGGCGTCATCGACACCGGATACACGCCCTCCAATCCATTTTTCGCAGGCGATCCCGTCGGCCCGCTGGTCGGCAACCCCCAAGTGGGCGTCCCTTACCGGACTGCCGACGGCAAAATCGCGATTCTGAAGGCAGACGGCGATACCTTCATCGGAGAATGCCAGCCCGGTACGGACACCGGCGCAAGCTACGACGGCAGCGCCTGCAACTCCAAGGTCCTCAGCACCCACTACTTCGCGGATGGCTTCCTGGGAAGTGTTCCCCCGGAAAACCGTGCCCCTCAGGAAGTCATCTCGCCCGTTGACGTGGACAGCCACGGCACCCATACCGCCAGCACTGCCGCGGGCAACGGGAACGTCGATGCCGTAGTGGACGGCCGTAGCTTCGGCATCACCAGCGGCATCGCACCTGCCGCCAAGCTCTCCATCTACAAGGTCTGCTGGGAAGACACGGATCCCACGACGGGCGGCTGCTACGGCTCGGCTTCCGTGGACGCCATTGAGCAGGCCATCCTGGACGGTGTGGATGTGCTGAACTACTCCATCTCCGGTTCCACCACATCCACCACCGATCCCGTATCGCTGGCTTTCCTTTCGGCTGCTTCGGCCGGAATCTTCGTGGCAACCTCAGCCGGAAACTCCGGACCAACCGCCAGCACCGTGAACCATGGAGCACCCTGGCTGACCACAGTCGCTGCCACCTCTTTCTCGCAGGAACTGCAGGGCACTGTTGAATTCTCCGATGGCAGCAAATTCCGCGGAGCGAGCATCATGAACCACGAGGTGAGCGGGGCCGGCGTCGTGCTTTCCACCAACGCTGCAAGCGGTGACGGTAACGCCGCGCTGTGCGCTCCCGGCTCGCTGGATCCTGCGAAGGTTTCCGGCAAGGTTGTTGTTTGTGACCGTGGCGTGGTTGACCGCACCGCGAAGAGCGCGGAGGTACTTCGAGGCGGTGGCGTCGGCATGGTCCTGGTGAACCTGACGGAATCGTCGCTTGACACGGACAAGCATGCTGTTCCCACTGTCCACGTGAACCCTCCTGCCACGCAGGCCATCAAGGACAAGGTGACGGCCAACCCCACCATCACCGTGTCCCTGCTGAACCACGACACCACCGGCCTGCCCGCCGAGGCGCAGCCGCAGATCGCCGGCTTCTCTTCCCGCGGGCCGTTGCTGGCAACGGATTCAGACCTGCTGAAGCCTGACGTATCCGCACCCGGCGTCGCTATCCTGGCAGGCGTTTCGCCCATCGGAACCGGCGGAGACAACTTCGGCTTCCTGTCGGGAACATCCATGGCTTCCCCGCACGTGGCCGGTTTCGGCGCCCTGATCCTGGCCAAGAATCCGAAGTGGTCCCCGGCAACCGTGAAGTCGGCCATGATGACCACTGCCGGTCCGGTGAAACTGGCCAACGGGGCGGTCAACAAGGATGTCTTTGCCACGGGCGCCGGACAGGTTGATCCCGCCAAGGTCCTCAGTCCCGGCTTGGTCTACGACGCCACCACGGAGGACTACCTCAAATTCATTCAGGGTACGGGGATGGACCTCGGCATTGAGGGACTGGGCACAACGCAGCCGCGGGACATGAACGTCCCCTCGTTTGCGCTGGGCAACCTGGCTGGAAAGATCGAGGTCACGCGGACAGTTACCGCGTTGACGCCGGGTCTGTATCGCGCGTCCGTCAACGTTCCCGGCGTCAACGTCAAGGTCACCCCGTCCGTGCTGAACTTTGGCGCTGCAGGTGAAAAGAAGACGTTCAAGGTGCAGTTTGAGAACAACAATGCAGCCTTGGGCAAGTTCGCCATGGGGTCGCTGAGCTGGCAGGGTGCAAACAAGACCGTCACCTCGCCCATTGCTGTCCGTCCGCAGTCTGTGATCGCGGATAAGACGATGGCCTTCACGGGAACGGGCCCCAACGGCTCAGCGGCCATCAACATCGTCTCCGGCACCAACGCACCGGTGGGAGTCACGGTTGATGGCCTGTCCAAGGCGGATTCTTCAGAAGTTGAACTGGTTCCGGGTCCCTTTACCGGTGAGACCGACGCCTCGAACTTCGTCAAGAAGGTAACTGTGGGTGAGAACAGCGCCTTGGCCAAGTTCTCTGTCATATCCTCAGACGAAGCCGCGGACTTCGACATGCTCGTCCTGACCCCCACCGGGCAGCAGCTCCCGTCCGCGACGGCCTCGGCCAGTGAATCCGTCACGGTGCCCAATCCCGAGCCAGGCGACTACTACGTTTTCGCCAACCTTTACGCGAGCCCCAACAACCAGCCCACCAAGGCAACAGTTGATGCCGCGGTCCTGGGGGCCAACGAGGGCAACGCCACCGTGACGCCCAACCCGATCCGCCTCGCCAACGGCAAGGCCGGGACCATCTCGCTGAACTGGACCAACCTGACACCAGGCTCCTACATCGGACGCCTGACATTCGAGGGCACCAGCGAACCCAGCTTCGTCACGGTAGTGGTGACTGCTGGCGGCGCCGCGGTTGTTCCGGACAACGAAAACCCGAAGAAGGGCACAGACAAGAAGGGCAACAAGATCCGCGGAGACGAGCCAACGCAAAGCAACAACGCAAGCTAGCTCGTTCACGAAATTTGTACAGCTGACGCCCTGAGGAGGCTCTCTCCTGAGGGCGTCAGCTGCACCCGGGCTCAGATGGCGCCGGTAGATCCTCCCGCGCCGCCCAGGAGTGGTGCCATGGCGCGCCAACGTGCGATCTCGCAGCCATCTGTCCGGCTGAGCTTGCTGTGGATCTTCCGCCCACGGAACCAACCAGTCACAAGGGCCACCTGCGGGCCCCCGTACTGCTGCGTGCAGATCCGGTCGGGTCGCGGAACCGGGAAGAACACTTCCTCACCAAACTGCTCGACGGCGGCAAGGGCCGCGGTCGCGTCCGGAAGGTTCGAGTCGATCGAGTCCGGCTCCGGAGACAGAATGCCTTTCGCGGACCGTAGGTAGAACTCAATGGGCGCGGCGCCAGGTGCCTCTGTCAGCGTGACGGTGAGGTCGACGTCGTACTCGCTGTTGTCGGGAGAAACCATGGTTACCTTTCGCTGGTGGCGGCGGGTGCTCGCGGCGTCGGGTGCTTATGGCAGGAGTCCCGGGGGACGATCAGACTCCTTTAAAGAAGCGGTTCGATTGCCTGAAGCACGCGGGCCCGCAGCGTCTGGGATTCGGCCGCAAAACCCCGCTGGTACTCAACGTACTCGGCCTTGCCCTGCGGTGTCTCGATCCTGATGGGTGGGTAGCCCCATTCTTCGAGGTCGTAAGGGGAAGCCTGCATGTCCATGGTCCGGATCCGCCACGACAGTTCGAAGCAGTCCATCACCAACTCGCTGGGCAGCGCAGGCGTCAATTTGTAGGTCCACTTATACAGGTCCATGTTGGCGTGCAGGCAGCCCGGTTGTTCCATGGTGCGCTGGTTTTCGCGCGTGGGCGTGAGCTCGTTGAGCGGGATGGCGTCCGGAGTGTAGAAGCGGAAGGCATCGAAGTGGGAACAGCGGATACGGTTCTCCTCCACCACGGTGTCGGTGCCCTCCCCGCCAAGCCGCAATTTCAAGTACTTGTGCCGCAGCTCGAATTTCTCCTGCCGGTACACCATGGCCCACTCATGGAGGCCGAAGCAGCCGAACTGGGCCGGGCGCTTCGCCGTGCTGTTGAGGATGATGCCGGCGAAACTGACGGCTTCGGCGCGTTGGGCCATGAAACTGCCCCGGTCAAAGGTGACCGCGGGCGTACCTAGTGGCAGTCCGACGGCGGCGAGGTCGCCGTCGTCGAGCAGGCGGTAGAACTTCCAGCTGGCACGCTCAAGGGCACGCGCGCCACTGAGCACCACTCCATCGCCGGGATGCCAGCGCAGCAATTGGCCAGGCTTCTGGGTGTAATACGTGAAGAGGAAGTCCTCCACGGGATGTTTCTTTCCTGCCGACCGGCGGGCCAAATAGGGGTCGGCGTACCGGGCGACGCGTGCATGATGGGCGGCCTCCATCCCGAGCCAGTGCTCTTGGGGGAGGTGCTGGGGCCTAAGCTGCTCCACCGCTGGAACCGATGATGGCGTTTGCCGCGTCCCACAAAGCGATTTGGCAACCGTCGGTGCGGCTGAAGGAAACCGAAACTTCCATGCCGTCAACGGCGCCGGTCACCTTGGCTGTTTGCGGACCGCCAAACTGTTGAGTGCACGCTTGGTCGCTCTTGATGGGTGCGTGGCTTAGCAGCGACGGATTGTTCTTCAGCGCCGCGCAGGCCGCGTTCGCTGTGGGGTGTTTGCTTTCGGCTGCCGGGGCGCCGTTGACGCAGACGAGCGTGTAGTTCTGCGGTGCTGCGCTGGCGGACTCCAGCACCGTGATGGAGAGTTCAGCGTTTCCCTGTCCCGGAGTGGGCTTCGCTCCCGGCAGGCTGGGGTCCGGTGTTGTGTCTTCGGGGCCGAGGGTTGTGGGCACCTGGGTGGGCGTGGGGTTCGATTGCGTAGGGCTGGGGGAGCCGTCGCTGGGACTGACGGACGACGGCGCGGAGGCAGCGCTGCTAGACCCAGCCGGGGCGGGGGTGCCCGAGCAGCCGGCCAGGCCAGCGAGGGCCAGGACGGCTATGAGGGGCCGGACTCCAACGAGGGGCCGGACTCCTACAAGGGCCCGGACGAGGCGCGAGCGCATGGGTTCTCCTTGGGCTGCCATTTTAAGCCGGTGCGGCAATGCTTTCGGGCTGGCTGATCCCTGCCCACACCTCATCGAGGGACAGCCCGAGGACATCGGCGATCGCTGCGATGGTCTGGAATGCCGGGGTTGCCACACGTCCGGACTCAATCTTCCGGAGTGTCTCCGGTGAAACCTGGGCCTCGAGCGCAATCTCCAGCATCGAGCGCGCTCCCCGGGCGCGACGCAACAGGGTGCCGAGACGCTGTCCGCGCTCGACCTCTTCAGCTGTGAGTGGCAATCTGACCATGGCTCCAATTCTAATACCGGGATAATATGGCCGGGATAGTTATTGGTTGAATGGGAAAGGCGCCGCATGATCGAGATTCTGAACCGCACCGAACTGCATCGGGCAAAGGAGGCTGGTGCCCTGGTTGCCGACATCCTTCAGGCAATGAAAGGCCGCAGCGCGGTGGGCGTTAACCTCCTGGAGATCGATCAGTGGGCCAAGGCCATGATCAACGATGCCGGGGCCCAGTCCTGTTACGTCGACTATTCGCCTTCCTTTGGGCGCGGTCCTTTTGGACACTACATCTGCACGTCCGTCAACGACGCCGTACTCCATGGACTGCCTCACGACTACACGCTTGCTGACGGCGACCTGGTGTCCCTGGACCTCGCCGTTTCCAAGAACGGGGTCGCTGCAGACTCTGCCATCAGCTTCACAGTGGGCGATTCAAAGCCCTCGGACAGCCTGGCAATGATCGACGCAACGGAGCGGGCCTTGAGCGCAGGGATAGCCGTGGCCGGACCCGGCGCCCGCATTGGTGATATCTCCCATGCCATAGGCTCGGTCCTCAGCGAAGCTGGCTACCCAATCAATACCCAGTTCGGCGGTCACGGCATCGGATCGACGATGCACCAGGATCCGCACATCGCCAACACCGGACGGCCGGGCCGTGGATACAAACTGCGTCCCGGTTTGTTGCTGGCTCTGGAGCCGTGGGTAATGGCGGACACTGCCGAGCTGGTCACCGATGCTGACGGGTGGACGCTGAGAAGCGCGACGGGTTGCCGTACAGCACACAGTGAGCACACGATCGCCATCACCGACGACGGGGCTGAGATTCTCACCCTGGCGCGTTGAGTGCTCGTGCGCTTATAGCTGGTGCTCAGTGGCACGTTGGGCTGGGTTGCCTTTCGCTGGGTGGCCGTCCGCTAGTTTGGCGTCCGCTGGGTTGCCTCGATGAGGCCGGTCATAGCCTGGTGGAGTTCGGCCACTTCCTCGCGACTGAGCTGCAGGCGCTCCCGGATTGCACCGGGAACCGCCGTCGCCTGATCCCGGAGCGCGGCTCCCTTTTCCGTCAGCTTGACGGCAAGCGCGCGCTCGTTTCCGGGCACACGCTCGCGGGTGATGAGCTGTGCCTCCTCAAGCCGGCGCAGGAGTGGGGACAAGGTGGCGGGCTCGTGGAGGAGGCTGTCGCTAATGTCCTTAAGTGTCCTGGGGCTCCGCTCCCAGAGTGCAAGCATCACAAGGTACTGCGGATGGGTTAGCCCGAGCTGTTCGAGGATGGGCTTGTAGATGCCCACCACGCTCCGGGAGGCAACGGTCAGCGCGAAGCACAGCTGGCGTTCCAAAAGGAGGTCGTCAGTTTCGCTGGTCTGGCTTATTTCACTGGTCTGCGTTGTCTCGCTGATCTGGGTCATGGCTGCCTTTCCGCCCGATTAGTTAGTGTACTAATTGTTAGCGTACTATGAACGTGTTGAACCGTCTAAAAGAGGAGTCGATCGGCGTGGCAAAGGAATCCTTTACCCAGAAGTTCATGCGCGCTACGGGAAAGCTGAGGGTCATCTTCGGCCCCGCACACAGCAGCTCCATTGATCACGAAATGACGGAGGACAACCGCAGGCTCCTGGCCCAACGCGAAGCGGAGACCCAGCAATGGGAAACCCTTCGCCGCCCCGACGGCAGCACGTATGTGGTGCCCCGTAATCCGGACGATAAGTCGCTGCGCTAGAGGGCCCCGCTTCGTCCGGATCGCTTTCTACTCCGGTGCAGCTGCCTTCAGCCGAGCCTTCGGGTGTTCGCGCAGCAGGTCCATCAGGCGCGCCCCGCGGACTTTTGGTCGACGAGGGAGCTTTCCTCAAACTCAGGGGTTTCATCCGAGCGCGGCCGCGTGGAAGAGTGGACGTCAGGACTATATATGGGCGAACTCTTCGGACGTCCCGATGTGAACGTTAGAGCGGTGCTTCTCACAGCGGGCAACGGATCGTTCCGACTGGAAGTCATACAAGTCGACGCTCCGCCACTGGCAGTCAATCCGTCCGGGGCGCCGCCCGGCACGGCTCATGTGGCCTTTACCGGTACCAGACAAATGACCAAGAAGAGCAGAGGCGCTGCCCGGAGCTGACTACTCTCCGCCCAGCGCCTCTACCTACCCGCATTGCATCCCCGCGGGATCAGCCCCAATCGGTCCCACGAGCCCGGCCGCGGCCCCTTCTCTGCCTATTTCAGTAACCTCCAAGTGTTACGTTTCAGCGTGCCGGGGTGACGACGACCCTCACTCGGTCTACGTTCTGAATGACGTCGAATTTGTCCGTTGCGTCCCCTTCACGCTGTGAGCCGACGCGGATACTTGGAAAGTAAGTTCCCGTTGTGTTGAACATATGGGTCGAGCGCACTACTAAGGTGTCCTTGTTTGCCTCAAATGGTGCTGGCTCAAAGGTGCCGTCTCCGTCAAAGTCCCACTCGACAGACACAATCTTTCCGGCGTGCTGGGGCACTTGGATCTTCGCCTGGAGGTCGAATTCGGAACCTTGGGTGACCTCAATGCGATCACTGCCCCCACGTCCCGAAAGTTCTACGACAGGCTGAATACCAGCACGGACAGCCGCGTTGTCCGGGAGCCCGATCTGGTTATCCGCGGTGACCTGATACTGGGTTGAGCGCGGGGGTGCGATGCCTTTCTCGGCCCAAGCCGAGACGTCTTCGAGCGCCTGATAGATGACTGGCATATAGCCGACCAGGCGGGTGGCCTGTCCAGCCCTGTTGAACGGACCGTGATCGGCGTTATCGGTGTACCAGAGACGATATGAATCTTTAGCTGCACTGCCCATGGCCGCTGCCACGCGGTTTGCGTACCAATCAGCATGTACCGGGAAGGCGTCCGAGTCGAGGGTCGAGTCGAGGGCGATGACCTTTCCAGTAATTTTCCCGCTGAACGAGGCACCGCCTGTCACAAGGTTCGCAAGGAAAGGGCCCGGAGAGAATGCTCGCTGGGGATACAAGGGGGCGCCGTCGGGATTCCGATACTGATCAAACCCTGGGATGGCGCTCTCCTGTGCAGGAAGAGTGTAGCGGTGGTTGGCAATGAGAGCGAGCTGACTCCGACGGGTCGGATCTTGGGCGAGAGCGGCGCGGAAAAGCTCTCCGAGCGAGGAATCCTCCGTCCCGAGGTAGCCGGGCTTCGTCCAGAAGTCTTCGACGTAAGAATTGTCGAAGCCTTGAATGAAGGCCGCGGTCGAGGGGAGGCCGCCGGGATTAGCGACATAGTCGAAGTCTTCCCACGACTCCAAGGGAAGACCCAGTCTCGTAACTTCTTCGAGCGCAGCTTTCTGGACCGCATCCAGTCCTGCGTAGGGGTCCCCGCTGCCACCCGGGCGGAGAGCGTCAACAATCTGGTCCTTTTTGTCCTGAAGAACGAAGGCCGCGAATGCCCTGCTGGTGAAGTTTGCTGCCGATGATGTCGGGATGCCCTGAACAATGGGAACAGCACCCTGCCAAACGTTGCGGGTATTCTCGATGGCGCCGACCGTTTGGTAGGAACCGCCGCTCCATCCATAGAGATACCCGTAGATACTCTCGGACTTCACGCCGTAATACTCTGCTGCCACTGTTCTGGCAAACTTGGCCGCTGCTGCACTGTGCCGGTAGCCGAGCGCCCCGTCAGTCTGGACGGTGTAGCCGCCGTGGGCGGCGCCGAATTGAACGTTGTCGGCGGGTTCTTGGCCGTTAATGGGATAAGTGAACTGAAAGAACCGCCCCTCCCACTGACGTTTCGGAGGCAGGAAGATCTTGAACGTTGTACCCGGTCCCTCGAAATGTCCCTCGACCAGTAGCAGGCCATCGCTACTTGTTCTCTTGTCGATGACGGGAGTGCTGTAAGTGGGGTCGACGCATGTAGCGTCGACGGCAAACGGGCCTCCTGGCCTACTTGCTGAGCACTGCACGACAGGCTCGGCCGCGGTGGCCAGCGGTGCGGCGGCGCCTAGAACCAGGGCGCCTGTCAGGGCGGCAGTGATGAGTGGCTTCATAGCTTCTCCAGCTTCATTGGTGGTTGCGTCCCGAAGATTCAGGGTGGTGCCGTTTCGCGGGCGTTCGCAGGAACGTCATTCCGCAATAACGTAGGTGTGGCACCTCAGGACGACCTTAACCAGTTCAGGTACTATCGTCAATGTATTTGGAAGAAGGTTTCGTTTATCGGAATACGCGATGACTCGCCAGGGTGCGCGGCTAGTGGCCTTGATGGTGGGACGAATGCCGGGTCGAGGGCAACTACCCAGACATGTCGGAAGGAAAGATTTATGCAGAGTGCAACGCCAACGCCTCGGACCTTCGAACTACATAGCGATGCCCTCAAGGTACGCGTCGAGGATGTCGGGGCCCGCATTTCCTCCATCTTTCACCGGCAATCAGGTCTCGAATTGCTCGCACTGGCGGATCGGACGGGTGCCCCAGAAGCCGACGCCGACGAGGACCGCAAGGAAGAAAAGTGGCTCCGCCGGTTCGCAAGCGGTTGGCACGTTATGATCCCTCACGCCGGGGAGCCGCTAGTGGTCGACGGTGTCACGCACCCATTCCACGGAGAGGCACCCCGAAGACGTTGGTCCCTCACATCTGACGGAACCGAGATTCAGGCGACGGTGGACCTGGAATCCGTACCTCTGCGGCTAACCCGGACAATCCGGATCGATGCATCAACCGTATCCGTGAGGCAGGAGGTAAAGAACCTGGTTGATACTCCGGTGCGATTTGGCTGGGTGGAACACCCCGTCCTGAATGGAAAATATCTAAGCGGCCAGGAACTCCGATTTGGGGCGACTTCAAGTCATCGACCCACGCCAGTACTGCCTTCGCACGAGTCA
Organism: Micrococcaceae bacterium Sec5.1; assembly: GCA_039636795.1. NCBI lineage: Bacteria > Bacillati > Actinomycetota > Actinomycetes > Micrococcales > Micrococcaceae > Micrococcaceae bacterium Sec5.1. Next base: position 644,865 of record CP143430.1, read on the forward strand.
GGGTTTTCGGACATCGACAGGAGCGGCGGGCGATGTGTAGTCGCCCTGCCGCTTCTGCGCCAGACGCTTGAGCTGGCCTGGGATGCTTCAGTGCTGCCGCATGCCTATGTTTGGCAGGAACGACAACACGTGTCCGGCAGCCCTTGGTACGGGCGCGTTGACGGGGTAGGAATCGAACCCGCCTCACATCCTTCAGGCCACCCGCCCGTCGGTCTCGGGCCCCACATCCTCGGACCAGGTAGCAGTCTCATTTCAACCATTAGTTTGAAGCTAACCCACTATGACCCACTAGTGGACGCGCGAAAACCCAGTCCATGACCCGTTACCCACGCTCCGATCGGCACCCTCATGTGGAATGGGACGGCCAGGACGGATACGCCGCGCCGTGCTACTTCAACCCAGGGAGACAGATCACTCAACTCCGGATGCACCCCAGCCTCCGCCAAGGCCCAGGACGTGACCGAGAGCATCCCTGCGTCATCCGGGATGGTTGCCAAGTAAGTTCCTCGACCGGTGCCTGTGCCTGCTGGGTTACTGCTGGCGCTCCCTTCAGACGGCCATCGGTAAAGGTGCCGATAACGTCCGCACCTAGAACACGCAGCTCCTCGCAAAAGTACTCTCCGCGGAGAGTGCCGAACGGGCCCCTGACCGACGCATGCGATTGCCCTGGCCTCACGCATGAGTCGTACGTCTTCTTTCCAGACTTCCTCTGGCCATTGCTCAGGGTTGTAGACTCCGCCGTAATACATAAGGTTTCCCTGTCGCTAGGCACAGTCGCCGAAGTTACTTTAAGGGGCAGGCTCGGCCCCGGTCAATATATTTGGAATAAAGTTCCTATAATTGGAATCTTCACCCCCGTTCACCGCCTCCTCCCGGAACGAAGGGGCGGTAAACTGTTCCAATAAACGACAAAAGGCATGGAGAGCTGAAATGAGCGAACAAAACGAGGATGAGAAGCTGGTTGGTGCTGACCGGGTGCTTGCCGTACTCATCGATCTGGCAGGCCATCCTCAAGGGGTTACATTGGACGAAATGGCCAATCGGCTGCAGAGTTCAAAACCAACCGTTCATAGAGCGCTCTCCGCCCTTCGCCGCGCGCATCTGGCAGAGCAGGTATCCCGTGGTGTCTACGTGTTGGGGGATGAGTTTATCCGCTTGGCCTTCCGCCACCACTCTGCCAAACCGGATGCGATACGGATCGAACCTGCTCTCCAAAAGCTGGCCCAGCAGTATGGGGAGACAGCCCATTATGCAGTCCTGGCAGGAACCGAGGTCGTCTATCGTGCCAAAGTTGACCCACCTGTGGGTTCTGTCCGCCTGACTTCAGAAGTGGGGGGACGTAATCCAGCCCATCGAACGGCGGTGGGAAAGATGCTTCTCAGCCGCGAGCTCAATAGCGAGGCTGAACTGGTCGACTGGCTGGGAGGGCAGCCACTGGAAGCGCGAACGCCCAACTCCATCACGACAATTCCTGCACTCTGGGCGGAGCTGGAAGCGACCCGCGACCGAGGCTATGCCATAGACGATCAGGAAAATGAGATCGGGTTGAACTGCGTCGCAGTACTGGCCGACCTGGGAACCCCCCAAATTGGTGCAGTCAGCGTAAGTGCTCTCGCTTTCCGCCTTCCGCTCGAAAAATTGATCGATGAGGTTCCGACAATCCGGGCAATCATCGCCGAGACACAGGCGATCCCCGCGGCCTAGGAATGTCCCGGAGGCACACTGGCTGCAGCTGAGGATTGTTGAGAGCTCCAGTACGGGGAACGTGTCGACCCTTCCCATCGGGGTGTCTGGCAGCCCGTGGCGTCGGGGCGGGCCACGTGCAGGAAGCCGGATTCATCCCGCTCGGGATGGGCCAGCCCCGTGGTTGCTGACGTGATGGCAAGAACATCCAGGTCCGCTCCGACGAAGGCCGGACACGTCGTCTGAGGGGCGTTGACATTCACCGTTTGAAGGACGGTGCCGTCCGCCGTGTATTGACGCACGACGCCGGCGCCCCACTCGGCAATCCAAAGGTTGCCGTGGTCATCAACTGTCAGCCCATCGGGAGTGCCCTCAAAACCAGTAATTACCTCGGTCCATGCTTCCTCCTGGTCAAAATCGCCTGGCCCGTAGGAATGCGAGCTGACCGTTCCGACGAGGCTGTCAACGTGATAAACGGTTCCGCCGTCAGGGGAGAACCCTATTCCGTTGGACAGGGAGATACGCGATCGAAGAACCTGGCTTCGGCCATCGGGCTCAATCCGGAGAAGAATTTCCTTTTTTCCCGGATGGTTTAGGGACAGGGAGCCGATAATGAATCGGCCTTGAGGATCTACCGCGCCGTCGTTCCAGCGGACGTCAGTTCGGTCACCGAAAAGATCGGGTCCGGTCGAAACTTCTCCCTCAGGTGAAATTGACACCAATGAACGCGTTCCGGCAGCAAGCATACCGCCGTCCTCGGACAGGGCTACGGCCCCCACGAAGCCGCCTAAGGTTAGTGATGACGTCACTATGACTTCATCATTCGAAAGCATCCCCCGGTTAATTTTTCCGTTGAGGATGTCCACCCACACGATTTCCTGGGTGCGCTCGTCCCACAGGACACCTTCCCCGAGAAGGTCCCGGCTTGCGGTCGCTGCGCGCGCGTATAGTGTCATGGTTTCCTTCTTAGCGCTTGGCACTGGCGCCTCTGCTAGGGGAGGCGTGGATCGACCTGGAGTTTGGGGCCGGGGCCCGCCTGGGGAGTCTTCTTGCCGGCGAAGGCATCGGCGAGCCCTTCAAGTCCGACTGTGGAGTGCACCAGCGGCCGGGGGTCAACAGAGCCGTCAGCGAATCGCTGGATAGTTTCTGCAAGACCGCCGGATGCCCCAAGAATTCCGACGGCGGTGACGTCCTTCAGTGCCAGGTCCCGGGTGTCGATGAGGCTTGGGGTGCCGGACAAACCCACGTAAACCACGCGCTTGCCCGGTTCAACGAGCCTCAACGCCGCAGCGGGGAGTGAGGGCGCATTGGAGGCGTCGATGACCGCATCGAAGGGCAGGGCGGGAAGGTTCTCTCCTGACCAGACTCCGGCGAAGCCGAAGGTCCTGGCGAATTCGAGTGATGATGCAGACCGCCCCAGAAGGTGAACTTCTGCCTTCTCCGTCTTGGCAAACATCGCGGCCAGGAGGCCAATGGTGCCGGCGCCGGTGACAAGCACGCGGTCGCCGGGCTGAAGGTTGGCAGCCTGGACTGCACGCAGTGCGTTCCCGCCTGGTTCGACCATTGCCCCGGACACGTCGTCAACAGAATCAGGCAACAGATGCAGGGAGCTGGCAGGGACTACAAGCTGTTCCGCCAAGGCTCCCGGCCATCCGTTCCGGACTCCTACCTCGTACCGGAGGTCGCAGACGTGATGGCGTCCCGTCAGGCATCTGTGGCAGGAACCGCAGCCAAGCATGGTATCGCCGGTGGTTCTTTGGGCTAGGAGTTGTTTACTTACCCCGTCACCCACTGCAGAGATGGTTCCGCACCACTCATGGCCCAGCTGGATGGGGTAGGCTGCGAAGCCCTCTTTGAGATAGGCCATTTCGCCGGTGAAGAGCTCGATGTCGGTGCCGCAAACTCCGACACGGCTGACATCAACAACGACCTGGCCCGGCCGGGCCTTGGGCGGTGCAACGTCTTGGACTTCAGCTTCACCTGGCCCGGTGACGATAAATGCCCGCATTGTCAGCGTGCGCCGATGACTTGCTGGCGTTGCTGTCCAAGCTGACTGATACCGAGCTCCATGACATCATTGGGCTGGAGCCAGACCGGTGGCGTGAAGCCCATGCCCACACCTGGCGGAGTGCCGGTATTAATAAGGTCTCCAGGCTCGAGCACCATGAATTGGCTGAGGTGATGCACGATGAAGTGCGGATCGAAAATCATGGTGGATGTTGATCCGGTCTGGCGGCGAATTCCGTTGATGTCCAGCCACATGTCCAGATTCTTCACGTCGTGGATCTCGTCTGCCGTGGCTAGCCAAGGGCCGCAAGGATTGAATGTCTCTGCGGACTTCCCCTTTGCCCATTGACCGCCGCGTTCCATCTGAAACGCACGCTCACTGACGTCGTTCACCAGGACGTAGCCGGCGATAGCGTTCGCGGCGTCTTCGACTGAGTCGAGATAGCTCGTGCGCTGGCCGATGACGATCCCCAGCTCCACTTCCCAATCAGGTTTGGTCGAACCCCGCGGAATCCGGACATCATCGTAGGGTCCCACCAACGTATTGGGTGACTTGGTAAACAGGATGGGCTCGGCGGGAACTGCCTGGCCAGTTTCGGCTGCATGATCGCTGTAATTCAGGCCGATGCAGAGGATTTGATGCGGGCGGGCGATGGGGGACCCAATTCTTTCCCCGTCGAACGCAGCAATAGTGCCGGCTGCTGTCCTGTCGGCGACGAGGCGGGCCAACTCGGGCAGCCTGTTCTGACCGAAGAACTCCTCGTTGAAATCATCAACGACATCAGAGACATCTACATAAGTTTTCTCATCGACGCGGACAACGGGTTTCTCTCGGCCGGCCGGGCCGATGCGCATGAGGAACATGTCAACAAACTCCTGGTTTAGTGGGGCGAATTGGGGCTGGTTCAGTTATTAGGCGGCGGTGCCGGTCTGCGATCTGCCGGAAACAATCGCCCGGATGGCATCAATATCATCCACAAGACGCTTCAAGGGTGTCCGGTGAGCGAGAGCGCTGATACTGATGGCACCGCTTGGCCTCGTCGGTGACGAAAAATGCGCGGCCAGTGCTATGCAGTTCAGCCCCGGTTCGTTTTCCTGATCATCCACGGCGTAGCCCTGCTCACGAATCTGCTTGAAGGCTGCGTGCAGTTCCGTCGGCGTTGCCAGTGTCTTGCGCGTCGGCTTAGCCAAGGGGCGGTCACCTATCCATTGTGTAATGGAATCGACGTCCGGAAGGGCATAAGCCAGCAGCAGTTTTCCGACTCCGGTTGCATGTGCCGGATTGCGGCCTCCCACGACTGAAGTCAGTTTCATTGCGCCGCTTGGCGGGTCCACCTTTGAGCGGTATACAACGTCCCGTCCTTCCAGGACGGCATAATGAACGGTCTCGCCGAAGCGGTCCGAGAGCTGCTGCAGAATGGGTTGGGCGCGCAGATGATCAGGGCGTGCCTCGTGATGAGTGAACGCAATCCGCAGAAATTCGTCGCCCAAGAGGTAATGGCCGTGGAAATCCTGTGTAGCCAGGCCACTGCGGCGGAGGGATGCGAGCGCCCTGTGGATGGTTGGCTTGGGGCTGTCGATGAGACGCGACAGGTTTTCCAGACTTATCCCGTGAGGGTGGTTCCCCAGCTCAAGGAGCACAGCCAGTACCCTATCGGACCCTACGAGCCGCTTCTCTTCTCCCATGGGCGTCCTCTCTGCTCTAAGAGGCAGGCCCGCCCTGGCTCTTATTCAAAATATTAGACTGATGATCCACCAATTGGAAAGCTGAGGGTGTGGGTTGCCGTCACGAAGACTAGTCTCTAGTATTCAGACTAGTTGAACGCAGATCCATCAAGTGGAAAGTAGGCTCATGGGCGAGCTCCGCACCTCCCAGTGGTACGCCGGCAATGACCGGAATGCTTATATCCACCGCGCTTGGATGCGAAGAGGAACCCCTGAAGATTCGTTTGAGGGAAAACCTCAAATTGCCATCGCCAATACGGCGTCGGATCTAACTCCTTGCAACGCACATCTGGATGAAGTGGCACAGCACGTAAAGATGGGAATTTGGGAAGCCGGCGGCGTTCCCCTCAACATGCCTGTTGTGTCCCTGGGTGAGACCCAGGTCCGGCCAACTGCCATGCTGTGGCGGAACATGTCAGCGATGGCCACCGAAGAGATGCTTCGGGCCAACCCCGTTGACGGGGTTGTACTCCTGGGCGGCTGTGACAAGACCATCCCTGCGCTGCTTATGGCAGCCGCTTCGGTAGGGATCCCGGCTGTGGTCGTACCCGGGGGGCCGATGGCCACGGGCACGTTCCGGGGACAGGCCTTGGGTTGCGGCACGGACGTTTGGCGTCTCAGCGAGGAAGTCCGTGGCGGTGAACTTTCCAATAGGGACTTTATGAAGTCCGAGTCCTCCATGATCAGAAGCCGAGGACACTGCAACACCATGGGTACTGCCTCCACGATGGCGCTGGTGGCTGAGGCGCTGGGAATGGTACTTCCCGGCCTGGCCGGAACTCCGGCGGTGGACAGCAATCTGCTGTCCGGGTCCCATGAAACCGGCCGGTTGATTGTGGAAATGGTCGCCCATGGACGCACTCCGCAGGAACTGCTGACGAGGGAGTCATTCCTGAACGCAATCGTGGCACTTGCCGCCATTGGCGGTTCCACCAACGCCGTCGTGCACTTATTGGCGATTGCCGGAAGGCTGGGAGTTGAATTGTCCATTGATGATTTCGACCGTGTCGGCTCCTCAGTTCCTTTGCTGGTTAACCTGCAGCCGTCTGGACGCTATCTGATGGATGACCTGCACCGCGCCGGCGGATTCCTTTCCGTCTTGCGGGAGGTTAAGGACCTGCTGCACCCTGAAGCGCTGACTGTTACGGGAGAACCGCTGGTCAGTTACCTTGATGATGCCAGGATTTGGGACGAAGAGGTCATTCGCCCAAGGGAGAACCCGCTGTTGTCGGAGGCTGGCATCGCCATCCTTCGAGGCAACCTCGCCCCGGGCGGTGCTCTTATCAAACCAGCTGCCGCCTCGCCGCATCTGCTTGAGCACCGTGGGCCTGCAGTTGTGTTCGACAGCATTGAAGACTTGCATGCCCGCATCGATGACCCGGATCTTGACGTTGACGAGAACTCCGTGTTGATCCTGCGCGGTTGCGGTCCAAAGGGCTATCCGGGAATGCCTGAAGTTTCCAACATGCCGCTGCCCAAGAAGCTGCTGGCGAAGGGCGTTCGGGACATGGTCCGGATCTGTGATGGCCGGATGAGTGGAACCGCCTACGGGACTGTTGTGCTGCACGTGACACCGGAGGCCGCTGCCGGTGGCCCGCTGGCCATCGTGCGGACGGGTGACATGATCCGTCTTGACGTCGTGAACCGGACTTTGGACATTGAAGCCGAGCCGAAAGAACTGGCAGAGCGCCGCCCTAGCGATGCCGCAGCGGAGGGTTACGCCAAACCCGTTCGTGGCTGGGAACGGCTCTATGTGGATCACGTTCTTCAGGCTGACACCGGCGTCGACCTTGATTTCCTGACTGGCGCATCCGGCCCGGAGGTGTCCCGTGAATCCCACTAAGTCGGTGCTGGAACCCCCGTCCAGGGCGAACCGGGCCTTGATGGAATCGTTGAATCAGGCGGTCCAGGGAAAGGTGCGTGCACGGATATCGGACCGGCTGGCTTATGCACATGATGCGTCGCATTACCTTCTGACACCGCTTGCCGTGGTCACACCCACATCCGCCCGCGAGGTCGGAGACCTGTTTAAAGCCTCGTTGCACCACGGCGTGCCACTGACTTTCAGGTCAGGCGGCACCAGCCTTAGCGGCCAGTCCTCAACCGACGGCGTCCTTGTCGACACCCGGAGTAACTTCCGCGGTCTCTCGGTCCTCGAAGGCGGCGCGAGGATCAGGTGCGAACCCGGTGCGACCGTGCGGCAGGTGAACGCCAGGCTCGCCGTCCATGGACGGAAGTTGGGACCAGACCCAGCCAGCGAGTCTGCGTGCACCGTTGGCGGTATTGTGGCCAACAATTCCAGCGGCATGGCCTGCGGAACCGAGAACAACACCTACCACACTCTGGACTCCGCAGTCCTGGTGCTGGCGAGCGGGACGGTCGTGGATACGGCGGCTCCTGACGCCGGCATGGCGCTCCAGGATGCAGAACCTGAACTTCACTCCGGCCTTTTGCGCCTGCGGGACCAGATCAGAAGCGACCCTGGCCATGTCAGGCGGATCGAAGAGCTCTACGCCATCAAGAACACCATGGGATATGGGATGAATTCATTCCTGGACTTTGATGACCCGGTGGACATCCTCCTGCATCTGGCAGTGGGAAGTGAAGGGACCCTCGCCTTCATCGCAGAAGCGACGTTCCGCACCATTGCCCTGAAGCCGCACACAGCCACGGGCCTGCTGTATTTCCGAAGTTTGGCAGACGCTACCGCCTCGCTCCCGGCATTGGTCGAGTCTGGCTTCGCCACCATCGAATTGCTTGACTCCACATCACTGCTGGTAGCCCAGCAGGACCAGGGAGCAGATGAAGAGCTCCGGGACCTCCGGGTACAAGGTCATGCCGCCTTGCTGGTCGAGTTCCAGGAGGAAAGTCCGGCGGAACTCCAAGAAGCGATCATCGGCAGCGAAGCCGTACTTGCGGCCCTTCCCTTGGAAATCCCGGCCCGGCTGACGACTGACTCCCAGCGACGTGCCGCTCTGTGGAATATCCGTAAAGGCCTGTACGCGAGCGTGGCTGGAAACCGGCCATCAGGAACCACAGCGCTGTTGGAGGACATCGCCGTCCCAGTGGCCAAACTTCTGCCTACCTGTCAAGGGCTGGTGGCGCTCTTCGAAAAGTACGGCTACGACAGCGCCGTGATCTTCGGGCACGCAAAGGACGGCAACATCCACTTCCTGCTCAATGAAAGGCTCGAAGAGCACGGCGAAGGTTCAACCCTTCAGCGATACGCCGACTTCACCGAGGAAATGGTTGACCTGGTGCTGTCCAACGGGGGAACTTTAAAGGCCGAACACGGAACGGGCCGGATCATGGCTCCTTTCGTGCGCCGTCAGTATGGGGACCAGCTGTATCAATTCATGCGGGACATCAAAAGCCTGTTTGACCCAGAAGGAATCCTGAACCCGGGCATTCTTCTTAATGATGACCCGACGTTCCACCTCTCGCATCTAAAGACCTCCCCGCCGGTGGAAAAAGAAGTGGACCGCTGTGTCGAGTGTGGTTACTGCGAGCCCGTTTGTCCCAGCAAAGACATAACTCTTACACCACGACAACGGATAGTTCTGCGCCGCGAAATTGCCCGTGCAGAACTACAAGGCCAAAGCCAGCTGAAAGCACAGCTGGAAAAGGAATATGAGTACGACGGCATCGATACCTGCGCTGTGGATGGCATGTGCCAGACCGCCTGCCCCGTTCTCATCGACACAGGCGAGCTGGTTAAACGCCTGCGCTCCGAAAGCCGTTCCCGCGTTGAGCAGACAGCTTGGAAGGCGGCTGCCGGGAATTGGGGGGCTGTTTCCAAACTTGGCGGCTTGGCTCTGACAGCAGTCAAACATCTCCCGCCGCCGTTGGTAACGGGGGCTTCCGAAGCAGCAAGGATCGTCGTCGGCCGCGAGCAGATACCGAGGTGGGACGCGGACCTGCCCGCCGGCGGTTCTGTTCGCCGCCCTCTGGCTGCAACGGAACCGAAGGCGGTCTACCTGGCGGCATGCATCAGCACCATGTTTGGTCCAGCATCCGGAAGCCAAGGAGTGGCATCTGCATTCCTGGAGCTGTGCAGCCGTGCAGGGGTTGAAGTCACGGTTCCGGCGGGAATTACTGACTTATGCTGCGGCACGCCCTGGAAGTCCAAGGGCATGACAGACGGATACGACGTGATGCGCAGAAAAGTGTTGCCGGTGCTGCTCGAGGCAACCCGCAACGGGGAATTGCCCATCGTGTGTGACGCGGCATCCTGCACCGAGGGGCTCGAAAGGCTCCTGGCCGTCGTGGGAGAAGAGCCCCGCCTGCGCACCCTGGATGCGGTTGCCTTCGTCGATGAACACGTGCTCGCGCATTTGCCAAAGGGCAGCCCCTTCGCCAGCCTGTCATTACACCCGACGTGCTCCTCGACACGAATGGGCCTTAACCCTGCCTTGGCCCGTGTGGCAGCAGTAGTGGCTGACGAAGTAGTCATTTCCGAAGACTGGGGCTGCTGCGCCTTTGCCGGGGACAGGGGAATGCTCCGTCCTGAACTCACAGCCTCCGCGACCGCAAGGGAAGCGCGCTCGGTCAATGCACGCCCTTTTGATGCCTATGCATCTGTCAACAGAACCTGCGAGATGGGCATGACCCGGGCTACGGGGCACGAATACCGCCACATACTCGAACTTTTGGCATCAACAACCTCAAAAACAACAACCAAGTGATCCCTGCCCGGGCAGAGGGTCCAGACAAAGGACAAATCATGGCGCGCAAAGCGGTCATTACAGGAGGCATCAGCGGCCTCGGCGCAGCCTGCGCAGAACGCCTGGCAGCCGACGGCATCGAGATCATTACTGTCGACATCTGTGAGGGAGCCGACGTCGTTCTGGACATCGCCGATTCCGCAGCGGTTGGACATGCCGCAGATGCCATCGGGCCTGTGGACATACTCATCAACAGCGCCGGCATCGTGGGCCCAAACAAGCCCTTCTGGGAAGTAAGCGATGAGGACTGGAAACGCACCTTCGCCGTTAACGTGGACGGCACGTTTAACCTCTGCCGGGCATTCGCCCCCGCCATGGCAGAGAAGGGGTGGGGACGAATTGTTAACTTCGCCAGCATGGCAGGGAAAGACGGCAACCCAAACATGGTGGCGTACTCGGCTACGAAGGCCGCAGTAATAGGGTTGACCAAGACCATGGGCAAAGACCTGGCCAAACGCGGCGTACTGGTCAATGCCATCGCGCCGGCGGTCGTTGCGACCCCGATGAACTCGTCAACGGCCCCCGCCGTCCTTGAGCACATTACCAGCCTGATACCCATGAACCGCGTGGGCCGGCCCGAAGAGGTAGCTGAACTAGTAGCCTGGCTGGCTTCTGACAAGTGCAGCTTTTCAACGGGGGCTGTCTACGACATCTCGGGCGGCCGCGCCACGTATTAACAGACTGAGAGCCTGCCACCCATCCTGCCGATCCTGCCATCCGAGTGCTTCGAAGTCGACGAAGGTCCGTCCTGGGGGGTATGGGGGTCGTCGTGGCGCATCTTTCGCGGCGGAAGGAAGGAGACTACCTGCATGGTATGGATTAGCCGCCCCTGGGGCGCCCGGTTCGGACGCCCAATTGCGCCACCGGCTTGTCCATGGGGAAGCGGTGGCTGCGCGCAGGCTTGCACCCTGTCTGAGCGTCGGCTGCCTGAAAAAAGTACTCGCGCGGGGTGGTCATTTTCAGCTGGTTGGAACTATACTCCAATAAGCGGAACTGTTGTAAACTAAACCTGAAGCAGCGGGGAGCCCCGGTGGCAACACCTACCCCTTGGTTCGGGCAAGTCATTGCAAGTAATTGATACGTTCCACTTAATTTAGAAATCCGCGAAACATAGCTTTTTTACGCGAATCGCCAAAGCTACGCCGAAGCTCGTAACCCGGCAGCTTGTGCGAGATCGCACAGGAGCACGAAGGAGTGTCATGTCGTCCAGTGGTGTCGAAGTTCCCACACGTAGCGGGGTGCCCCCTGTGGCTAAGGAACTAGCGAAGTCTGCTCGCAAGCGCAGCCGTGTTCGTTCTGTGGGACGCGACCTTTGGTGGTTGATTCTGCCCGGCGCGGCTGTTTACCTCTACGTGGTTGTTGTGCCTACCGTTCAGGGTCTCCAAGCCGCTTTCACTGACTGGTCGTTCGCGACCGTGGGCGCACCGAATTTTACGGGACTTGAAAACTTCACCCGCATTTTCAACTCGGACGCAGGCCCCGCGGTGTTCCGCACCCTCCAGTTGGCCTTCGTCGTCGTGGTTGGACAGAACGTCATCGGTTTAGCCCTCGCGCTTCTGTTCAACGGGCGGGTGTTCGGACGCAACGTGCTGCGCACCATCGTTTTCGCCCCCATGGTCGTCTCGTCGCTGGTTGTTGGTTACCTGTTCAAGTACATATTCGGCCCACCTGGTGTAGGTGGAGTCAACCAGGTCCTGGCTGCTCTCGGTCAGGGGCCCGTCGACTTTCTCGGTAATCCAACGACGGCAATGGTTATCATCATCGTCACCATTCTTTGGCAGTCGATCGGTGGCAACATGGTGATCTACCTGGCTGGACTCCAAGGCGTGCCATCTGAACTCGAGGAGGCAGCTGCCCTTGACGGCGCAGGGTATTGGAAGAGGTTCTGGTTTGTCGTCCGTCCCCTGCTCGCCCCTGCTATCACCATCAACCTCATGCTCGGACTCATCGGCGGATTGAAGATTTTTGACCAGATCTTTGCGCTTACCAACGGCGGCCCCGGTAATCAGACGCAGACCATCGCGACGCTCATTTACGCCTATTTCTCCCAGTACGCCGACTACGGGCGTTCGGCCGCTCTCGCCCTTCTCCTCGCGGTCGGCATCGCGATCCTCTCCATCATTCAGTTCTCGGTCCTACGTCGCCAGGAGCGCAATTCATGAAAACAACAGGCCTTTGGAGCCGTTTCGGTGCCAACCTCACCGCCTACGGGTCGACGCTCCTTTTCCTTCTCCCGGTCTACGTCCTCATCAACCTGTCGATCCGGCCCACTGACGACCTAACACCGCCAGTCATCCCGAGTTCCCGCCCCACGTTCGAGAACTTCATCACCGCCTGGACCACTTCGCCACTGCCGGGATCAATCGTCACCAGCCTGATCGTCACGTCGATCTCGTGCCTCGTGGTGCTCGTGATCGGTACGATGGCGTCCTACCCGCTGGCCCGGTCAACCTCTCGCCTCTCAACCGGAACTTTCTACTTCTTCATGATCGGCTTACTGCTGCCTTTCCAGCTGGCGCTCATACCTCTCTATATCCAGATGCGGGATTTGGGACTTCTCGGCACGGTATGGGCACTCGTCATCGTCTACAGCGGCGTGCAGTTGCCGTTTACAGTCTTCCTGATAACCACGTTCTTAAGGGCAGGCGTCCCACTTGATTATGAGGAAGCCGCCCAGATCGACGGGTGCAGTCCGCTGATGGCCTTCTGGCACGTGGTCGTCCCGCTGCTTCGCCCGGCCCTGGGCACCTGTGTCATCCTCAACAGCGTTGGAGTGTGGAACGACTTCTTCACGCCCCTGATCTACCTCTCGGGCAGCGGTCAGGTGACCATTCCCATGGCGATTTTCCAGTTCGTCGGGCAATACACCACGAACTGGCCACTCATTTTCGCGTCCTTGCTGATCTCGATGGTCCCAGTTCTGACGCTCTACCTGCTATTCCAGCGGTACGTAATCCAGGGATTCGCTGGTGGGCTGAAGGGATGATCCCCAGCCCGCAAGCGCATGAAATCCGGTGCTATCACCGGGTCGTTCCACCAATCACTGCACCACTAGTCACAACACCCACTTCACAGGAAGAGAACGATCGATGAAGATCCACAACCGAATCGTGACCGCCGCCATAGCTACCCTCACGGCAATCAGCCTTGCAGGATGCGTCGGCGGGGGCTCCGCTAACCCCGGCACAAATAACCAGGCCAGCGGCGGTGAGCCCAGCGGCACCCTGACCGGTCTGTTCTCATCGATTTTCAAGGATACCTATGAACAGATCGCAGCGGACTTCAAGAAGAAGTATCCCAAGGTTGACGTGAAGTTCGACTACCAAGGTGGCGACATCGGCGCTCTCGCGATGACACAGCTACAGGGCGGCACGGCCCCTGACATCCTGACTTCGTTCCCAGGCGGCAACAAAAATGATGCCGCCGACACCGTCGCCTCGCTGGCCGCCTCCGGGCGCATCGCCCCACTCGAAGCGCCCTGGACGAAGGATGTCCCGGATGCCTGGAAGCAAGCAGTTAACTACGAAGACAAAACCTATGCCTACCCCGGAGCTCTTCAGCCGCTCGCTGCAGTCTTCAACAAGAGCAAACTCGACGAGCTCGGCTTGAAGATCCCGACGACCCTGGACGAGGTCTATCAACTCTGCACGGCCGCGAAGGGCGAAGGTGTCTACGCCTACTCGCTTGGCCTCGGAGATCCTGCCGGTCCGCAGATGTTGACCTACAGCCAGCTCGGGACTCTCGAACCAGACCCCGCAAAGTTTGATGCCGACATGGCCGCCGGGAAGACAAAGTACGCTGATTCCGTATGGGTCAAGCAGTTCGAAATTTACAAGAAAATGGGCGACCAGGGCTGCTTCGGTGACGGCGCGCTCGGCCGCTCCCGCGACCAGGCCGGTGAAGAAGTGGCAAAGGGCGCCGCGCTTGCCACAGTCGACGTCGGTGCGGCAATGGCACCGATACAGAAAAAAGCGCCCGGCAGCAGCTTCGAAGTGGCGCCTATGCCGGCGACGAATAATGCTGCGGACACGAAAGTTGTCGCGCTGCCAGGCTTTGTCAATACCGTCAACGCCAAGGCGAAGAACCCCACGGCCGCACAGGCGTTCCTCGCCTTCATGGGCGAGGCTCAGCCATCAGTAACCTACGCCAACGGCTTTGCCTCTGTGCCCGTGCTCCCGAACGATGCCTACAAAGCCCCGAAAGAGCTCACCGCGTTCGCTGACCTCATCAAACGCGGCGCCTACCAGCCGCTGGGCAGCGTACAGGCCGAAGTCCAGGCCCAACTTAATCAGACCATTCAGTCGCTGATCCTCGGTGAAAGCACGCCGCGCCAAGTCGCTGAAAAGCTGGATTCTGTATACAAGAAATAACTAAACCGCCGATCGGGCTCCGCATATGCGTGGCCCGATCGGTGCTTCCAGGATCCTTTTGAGAACGACTTGCCGGGGATTCCAATTAATTGAAATTGTCGGCTACCGAGGATTGCCTTTCATGCGCGGGTTGACCGGTCAGGGAGGGTGACCACGGCGGGTAGGCGGCTAGTGGAGGGTAACCCATGACAGAGCAAACGGGCATTGTGGACTTGGGCTACGAGACAGTGGCCGACGCGTTTTTCGCCACGGTACGGGACGACGAGCGAAGCGGCGCCGGATTATCCATCTGGAAAGACGGCCGGCAGGTAGTAGAACTCTGGGGCGGAGTTGCTGATTATCGCACCGGCCGCGAATTCGCTCCTGAAACGCTGTCGGTAGTTTTCTCTTGCACCAAGGGCCTTGCGTCCATCCTGATCGGAATGCTGATTGAACGCGGGCAGATTCCTTCGCTCGAAACCCCCGTGGCGCAGCTGTGGCCGGAGTTTGCACTCCATGGCAAAGAGCGTGTCAGCATTGGAGACGCCTTGGGGCACCGGGCTGGGCTTTCCGCGACGCGGGAGGATGTTCCGCCGCATGTCGCTTGGGACAGTCTGGCTCTTGCGGACATTCTTGCAGCCCAGAAGCCGCTGTGGAGCCCGGGCAAGAATCATCAGTACCACACCGTGAGCCACGGTGCACTCACCGCGAAGATGGCGCTGCTCGCAGCCGGACAGTCTATAGGAAAGACCTTTACTGAGCTGATTGCCCGGCCACTGGACGCTGATACCTGGATAGGTCTTCCGAAATCTGAAGAGGAACGCGTAAGCCATCTCATCGAAGATCCACAGGACGAACCGGACACGTCCGCCCTCACGGATCAACAGCGCCACGACACGTACTGGATAGAACGCGCGGCGAATCTTAACGGCCCAATAGGCCCGAACCAATACAACCGGCCAGAGGTCCATAAGCTCGAACTGCCGGGGGCCGGCGGCATATCCACTGCCCGCGGCCTGGCAAAGATCTGGTCCGCGACCGTAACGGAAACAGACGGAGTCCGCCTGATCAACCATGAAACGGTACGTGACCTCAGCGCCCCGAGGAGCGAAGGACCTCCATACTTCCTCGGCGACCCGCCTTATCAGGCCTGGGGGGCAGGCGTCATGATTCCCTCGGATTGGCAAAGATACCTTTCCCCCAAATCATTCGGTCATGACGGAGCAGGTGGTCAAACCGCTTTTGCCGACCCAACGGCAAAAATCGGCTTCGCCTATGTAACAAACCGCATGGGCGACTTCGAACGAGGGCAGTCAGTCATCCGGGCATTAGCGAAAACTCTGGAATAGCCGAGCCTCCATACGGCAACGGGCGGGCGGACTCTTTGCCAGCCTGCGGATAGACATAGAGCACGCTGTGGAGCAGCTCAAGCAGCCGAGCCTTTGAGCACGAATTATTGACCATTGCTAGGAATTAGACAGGAGCGATTTCATGCCACTTGATCCTTACTTCACTTCGGGGGTCGAATTTTTGCGGGGGCTGGCACCTGAGGAAGCGGCCGATCCCGCCGTGCCCTCACGCCTGGCTGAGCATTTTGTGGCAGCCAGGGAATGGGCAGTTCCGGACATTGAGGTCCAGGACACCACTGTTCCCGGCAGGGAAGGGCAAATACCTGTTCGCATCTATCGTCCGCGAGGGCCAATTCGTTCATGTGTGATGTGGTTGCACGGAGGTGGATTCGCCTATGGGGATCTGGACATGCCTGAAGCCCACATGGTCTCTGCCGAAATTGCCTACAGGGCTAATGCGTTCGTCGTCTCCGTTGACTACCGCCTTGCCAAGAACGGCATCCACTACCCGGCGCCGGTCGACGATGCTGAAGTGGTGTGGTCCTGGCTGAATGGACTGCCAGAAGCCGGCCTCGGGCCAATAGCGTTGGGCGGTGCAAGCGCGGGAGCGGCCATCGCGCTGTCTACTGCCTTGAGGCTCCGGCGATTGGGTTCGGTCCAGCCTTCCGAGCTGCTGCTCGCATACCCCTTCCTTCATTTCCCCGTCCCAGCTCTGGATGATGCTACGGCCTTGGAAATGCAGAGGTTGCCTGCCCTAATGCGGTTCACTCCTGAATCGATCGCAGCCATGGTTCGGAACTACGTCGGCCGGATCTCCGACTTGCCGCTTGAAGCGATGCCGGGTGCTGCCGATCTCAGCGGGCTGCCCCGTACAAGAGTCCTGGTTTCGGAACTCGACGATCTGCGACCGTCCGCCGAACTCATCGTCACACAACTTTCCGAAGCAGGCGTACCGGTCGAAACCTACCTGGCCGCAGGAATGCCGCACGGTCATCTCAACCAGGGCCCTTCCATAGACGAAGTCAGCCGCTCGCTCGATTTCTTCGTGCAAGCGCTTAAGGAGGGACAGCCCGCCCGGTGGGCCGAGCAGAAAAGTGCCAACCTGACCAAGCCAGCAGGGGGAGCGAAATGAAATTTCAGGCCAGGATGTCCGATGTCGCCTATGCCGCTGGTGTAGGAATCTCGACCGTTTCCAATGTGCTGAACCATCCCTACAAGGTCGCGGCCTCTACCTTGGAGAGGGTCGAACGGGCTATCGCTGATTTGGACTTCCAGCGTTCAGAAGAGGCGGTTAAGCTCAGGCTTGGAAAGCGCGCCAAACCAAACCGTTCCTGCGCCGGTGGCGTCGCCACTCTGACCGATTCTGGCCCCACTGCGACGCCGGGCGAGGCTCCAGGCGAGGTGCATGCCGCCACGCCGTCTCCCGTGGAATCTCTGAGCCTTGGAACCCGGGCCGAAATCGTGGAGGACGGGCGGGTAGTAGGAAGCGGCATTGTTGATGCGAGCATGCCAGATGGGTCCGCTGTTTGGCTTTGGATGGACTGCGGAGGCGGAAGGCGGCTGATCTCCAGTCACGATGGTCTTGAATTAAGGGCGTCACAGAATCACGGCAGTGGGCCTGGAGCTTCCTAAACAGGACCTGCAGCGGGATTTATCACCCTCGTGGCTGGTCCGAGGGTGCACCGGTAATTTGGTGCTGATGGCGTACAGGAATGTATCGATTTCCTGCTCAGCTCAGGTGGCATCAGCTGCTCGCGCACCCAGGGCCTGTTCTTTCTGCCAGCTAAAGGATGCCGTTTATACATGAGCAGGTCCAGATCAGGCTTATTACAGAGCAGACTCCCGGCGCCGTTTGCGCCGGGAGTCTTTCCGTCTGAACCACGCCGGGCAAGTCATCCTTGGCGACAACGGCGGTGCCGGCCGCGACTTCAAAACGCCTCGTATTCGGCGCCGGGATATGGCATAACTGACACCAACGGGCGAGGCAAATCTCCCTAAATCATTGGAATTACTCGTCTTAGGCCAAGAGATTGAACGTTTGGCGGGCGTCCGGTTAACCGAACGCCCGCCGTGCGGTTAGCGCACGACCACGCGGACGCGGTCGAGATTTTGCAGCGGTGTACTCGTTCCCGAGGTTCCGTTGCGGTCACCGGTGGTGTTCAGGCTGATGACGTATTCCCCCGGTATGGAAAAGGTCATGGGCCGGCTGACGATGACCTTTTCATTTGGATTGGCCAGCACTGTTGCCGGTTCGTTCACTGCGGGGACGCCTTGGCGCTCGATGGTCCAGTTGTACTGGAGGATTTTGCCGGTGGTGGGAGGCATCTCCATGGTGGCCGAGAGGTTCACTGGCTGAAGGAGGCCTACATCGGCACGGTCTCCTCCGTTGGCCGAGAGATGAATCACCGGTTGCAGGCCCTTGCGGTCAACGGCATTGAGTGGCTGGACGATCTGATTCATCGGATCGATGGTGTAGCTCGACGAAGGTTTGGGCACAATGCCTTTTTCCGCCCAGTCGACCAGGTCCAGGACCATCTGGTTGAAGATGCCCTGTACCAAGCCGCCATTGGAGTGCCCTGCGTGTTCCTGGTAGTAGACGCGGAACATCTCGTCAGCCTTCCGCTTGCCGAGGGTCTTCTGCACTTGCTGGTTGTAGAATCCGGCGACGTATGGGAAAGAATTCGCGTCCTCCAAATTCTCCATGACCATTACCTTGGTCTTAATGTTGCCGGTCTCGGTTATCCCTCCCATGGCACCCGCGTTGCTTAGAGAGGCAATCTGGACGGCCCGCTGGGGATATATCGGTTTCCCACCGGTGTCCTTGTACTGGTTGTAGGCAGGATTGCCGTTGTTCAGTATTGAGTAACGCGGGTAGTACACCTGTGCCAAGAAGAACCTGTTGTTGATCCGGATCTTGTCGCCCACATGCAGGGCGTTGAGCAGTACGGGGCTGTTCGGCGCGGTTGCGGAAAGCACGTTGGGGTTGACTGCCAGTGCCAGAGTGCTCGTTGTCGTGTCCAAAGTTCCCGTCAGTGAGAAGACAGGTTTGGCCGGGTCGGTTCTGTCAATGGTGCGCGTCTTTCCCTCGGCGTCGTAGACGTAATAGTCCAGGTTTCGGGCACCTATGGATCCGAGGGCCGGAACCGTTGCGGGATCGAATTTGAGCGCGGTGGGCACGCCCTGCGCGTCTCGAACTATGTCCGTGATTGTCGCATATCCGTCTACCTTGGCAGCCTGCAGATAGTTTGGGGGAGTGGCGCCGGCATACCCGGACTTCGACCAGAAATCGTCTTCGTATGTCGGGTCGAGCGCACGGATGTTTCCTGCGCCCGGACCATAAACCAAGCTGGGACCTGCAACCCCTGGAAATGGCCCAACGACTGTGCCGACGGTGGCATCGCCGACAGGTACTTCATCTCCGGTCGGGAGATCGGCGGTCAGGGCCGTCCCCAAGCCCGCGCGCGGAAAGCCGCTTTGGAGAAGTTCGTCGAGTACAGAGCGCTGCTCGCTATCGAGCCCGTCGTAGATGCTGCGGCCACTTCCGACTTCAGCTGCCTGACGAACTTCTGAGCGCTTTTCCAGAGGAACCGCCAGCGCATACAGGGCCTGCCATTGGAAGGAGTGCATGATCAGACCGTTGGTGGCGATAACGCATGGAACGACCCCAGCCCATACCCCGGTCGTGCCCTCAGCGGCGCCCAAGGCCTGCACAGATCCGCCGCTCTGGCCCCAAAGGTAGCTGTTGATGGGATTGGTGTTCCCGTAGAGCTGGTTGGCATAATTTTTGGCCAGCTTGGTCGCAGCCGCGTTCACGCGATAGCCACCGTTCGGATTCCCTGGGTTGACTTTCACGGTGAAGGCTCCATTGGAAAAAGCAAAACCAAGGTCGACCTCGTTAAGGTCGAGGGGGCCGGTGCCCGGAACAGGATAGGTCTGCTGGAAGGAACGGTTCCGCCAAAATTCCCTGGAAGGAAATCTCCATACAACGTCGTGCTGGTTGAGCGTGGCACTGGTGTACACACCTGGGGGGAGTGTGGCCGGGGTATGGGTGGCGGGAAAGTGGCTTTTCACCTCCGTGTAAGGAATCGCCCTCCCGCTGGTATCGGTATAGACAAGCTGCTGGCTGCTGTCGATCACCAACGTGCTCTCGTTGTAATCCGGATCGATGCAGGTTCCGTCCACGCCAAGAGGTGGCTCGACGTCCCCGACGGGATTTGTGCTCAGGTACTGGCATGTTTCTGGTGCGGCTGACGCTGGTGCCGCGGTCAGCAGGCCGCTTCCAACCGCAACAGCTCCGAGAGCTGCGATGAGTCGCAGCAGCCTGGCCTTTGTGACGAACTGCTTGGCAATTGCTTGTGGACCTACCGGCCCGACTGAAGTAGGTAAAGACATGGCACCTCTTTGTCCCTTGGTCTACGCGCCCCCAAAACGCCCTATTTTATTAATTGGAAATATTTTCCATCTATCATTTTAGACCTCAGGGAAACCTTCGACAATGGTCGGTGACCACTTGCTCGGCAGCGGCAAAAGCAGGCAGCCCGGAATGGAAGAGTGTCGTTTTCGCCGGGAGCTGTCAGTCCTGATGGCAGGTATGTTATCGACGCTTTTCGAGTGACACTGTTCCTTCATGCTCAGCCAGCATCCAGATGGTTGCCCTCTCATCGGGCGTGTTGTTGGGTTGATGCAGGGTTAGGGCCAGCCCGCCGTCGTGGGGCCTGAAAATCATGCCGTGACCCCCATCAGCGGACCACAGAGCGTCTTGTTCCTGTATCCATGGGCCCTCGATATTCCCCGATGTGGAGTGGGCGATGCCCATGGCGTAACCATGCTCCCCGAAGCTTGACCACAACATCATCAGGTGCCCGTTGTTCAATCGGAAAAGAGATGGTCCGTCGGTGACGTGAGCGGGAAAGTTGAAACTGGGGGAGAGGCCTTGCATGGGCCTTGACCAGTTAGCGTCCGATGCACTGAACAGGAACACCGGTGCGCCCTCCGGGCACCTTAAGTCAGCACTGAGACGCTGGGCGTACATTGCCCCGTCATGGATTTGAGTCCATTCGTGACAGTAGACGATCCAAGGCTGACCAGTGTCAAGGAAAAAAGTTCCATCAAGGCACTGCCATTTATGCGGCGTAACCGGGCCATCACTCCATGGCTCAAATGGGCCGAGAGGGTGGTCCGCTCTAAGAACTTGTGTTCCCCGATGGCCGTTCAGGGCAGTGAACGTGGCGAACATGTACCAGTGGTCCTGGTATTCATGGACCTCAGGTGCCCAGTACATGCCCCGACTCCAAAAAGCCGAAGGCGGCCGGAATGCTGCAAAGGGACCTTCCCAGTAGACCAGATCCCTGCTTCGATAGGTGTCAAAGCCCGTGCCGGGGCCGGACCACACGTTCTTGTCCGTACTTCCGTAGAGGTAGTAGGTGGAGGTTGTGCTGTCGCTGAGGATGAATGGGTCCCGTATCTGGATCTCGTCCAAGGTCATTTCCCTGCCTACCGGAACGGGAAGGAAGACACCTTCTTCACCTGGGGTGCCAAAACTTTCGGCTACCAACTTTTCAGTGGCAGCCTGGAGCAGGTCATCTATAGCCGACGCAGAAATTTTGCTGTTCGTCAGCTGCACAAGTTCAATCAGCGGACGGCCCAGATCCAGGCCCAGCTGCAAGGCTTCGAGGCCATGCTGTGCCAGCAGTTCCACGAACAGTGGGGCGCCGACCGGATGAACGAGCCATTCTCCCATCGCGGTTTGACCGGTCAAGGTGCTGTTCGTAGTTCGCACTGTGCCTTGGTCCTTCGTTGGGGAAGTCGGGAAGTCCGGAGCCCGAAGATCTAAAGTCACTGGGCGAATAGATCGGTGGGATTCGTTGGCGCGTGAGATGAGAGGGCAGGCGGGGTTTCATCAAATTCCAAGCTGTGGAAGCCCCCGGAGAGCTTGGTCCCGGCGGCTGTCCCGATTCCGATCGTGGCTGAGGCGCCCCACGGAACCGTGACATCCAGGTGCCAGCTTCCGGCCTCCCGCGTCCAGCTGAGAGCTGCTTGCCCCCGTGGCGTCAGGTGTGAAAATGCTCCCCTCGTTATCCGGGGATCGACTGCCGGTGCGACGGTGAATTCTTCCCACCCTGGCGTGGTGGACCAAATGCCTCCAACTTTTTGCTGTACCCAGGCTGCCGCGCTGCCCAGGAAGTAGTGGTTGTGTGACCTCGCTGAGGTGTCCCACGATTCAAGTAGCGTAGTCTCGCCGGCTGCGCGCCAGGCTCCCCAGCCTGGCCTGGTGTTTTGAGTGGCAACGCTGACCGCAATATCATCCCGACCCCCGTTCGAAAGCACGGGAAGCAGGTACTTTGCCCCAACCGCACCGCAGTCCAAGTGCCCTGCTGTCCGTTCAAGGATATCGGTGGAGAGTGAGCGAAAGACGGTAGCCCGGTGTTGTTGCGGCACGGCGTCGAAGGCCAGGGGCAGCACGTTCATGGTCTGGCGGTATCCAACGGCCGAATTGCCGTAAAAGCCGAGGTTTTCGTTGAAGAAGGACTGATGATAGGCGGTTCCTACTTGTGAGGATTGCTCGCTGAATCGCGCCGCAATCCCATGCTCGCCCAGCGCCGTCGAAATGTCGGCGGCAGTCGATAGAACCTTCATCAGCATCATGGTGGCAGTTGGCGCAGATCCCTCGGGGGCACGTTCATGACCCGGGGCGAGCCAGTCTCCGTAGCTGGGATGCCGCCAAATGCCCTCCTCGGCCAGGGCGTACATGGCGTCCGCGTACCTGATCACCATCTCGTGGTGTCGTTCCAGCAGCTTGAGGTCGCCGTATTCCCAGTAAAGGTTCCAAGGTATTAGAACAGCGGAGGCGCTCCACGCCGGGTCCGGGTTCCGTCCCCAGCCTGGAGTGGGAACGATGTTTGGCACGATCCCGGCGTCGTCCTGGGCATCGGCGTGGTCATCGAGCCATTTGCCGAAGGTCGTTTTCAGATCGAACTGGTGGATCAGGGCTTCGGCCGCCAGGTGGGCGTCTGCTGTCCAACCGTTCTTTTCGTAAACAGGAGTGTCCGTCGGGATGCCGTGCAGGTTGTTCAGGAAGGTCTTGCCCAAGGCTCGGTCAAGCCAAGAAAGCGTTTCTTCATTGCATTCAAAGGTGCCCACGCTCGGTACATCGGTGTGCATGGGAATCGCAACGATGTCGTGCACGGTCACTGGTCCATCGGCCTCGATCGACACGTATCGGAACCCCTTGTAGCTGAACTTCGCTTCCCAGCAGATATGGTCCGCAGCGGTGTCAAAAAGCAGGCGGTCGGTCTGTATTGGGCCAGCTGCGAGTATGTTCTCGCAAAATACTGCTCCCTTGTCATCAAGAGTTTCGCCGTACTTCACCCAGACTTCCGTCGGGCCTGGAACACTGAGCGTGCATCGGAACCGACCGGCTACCATGTCGGCGAAGTCGTATACCTCGGCCGTTCCTGCGGAGTCCATTGAGACTGCCGATTTTGGTGATCCCAGTGTGACGGGAGGTAGGGCTGCCGGGCGCAGGGTGCCGGTTGGCGGGTAGACCAGCACAGCGGGTTCCCAAGTGGGTTTCCTGTCAGTCTCCATCTGCCAAACTTCTCCGGAATAGAGGAGCTCACTCACCACCGGTCCTGTTGACGCTTCCCAGTGCGAACCTGAGGAAATAACCTGCCGCTGTCCTTCTTGGTCTACGTACTCCAACTGTGCGATTGCCATTGGTTCTCGAGACCACGGTGCTATGTGCCAGCCCCAGATGCTTGCACCCCGCGCGGAGAAGAAGCCACGTCCCAACTCCACTACGAGGGTGTTCTCTCCGGCTTTCAGATCGGCGGTGACGTCATAGGTTCTATAAAGAACCGTTTTCGTGAAGTCTGTCGTTGCGGGTTCTAGTTCATTGCCAAGGGATCTGCCATTAATGCTGAAGGAGCCGTAGCCAATCCCAACCGCATAAAGACGGGCTGTAGTCACCCCTGCCGGGATGCTAAAGCTGGTTCTCAGTACGGGGTTTGGGGCGGGGAGCGTTTCCACAGCCAAGGTCCGGACTCCGGGCACTAGGACGCCGTCCACCGTTGCTTGACCCAGCACCGGGAGGGGCGTTACGCCGTCATCATCAGGAAGACCCGGCGCTGCTGTGGCTCGACGCCAGCCAAGCCGTCCCCGCACGCATGTGATCGACAATGTGTACGTACCGGGAGGAGCCGGGGGGCTGACTTCCAGATAGCACATGAACCGCGCCCAGATGTTCCAGCTTCCGTCCACCTCCCGCTGAGCGACGACGTCACCTGTGCTGTTCCGCAGCTGCATGCGGGCAATGACATCGGAGGGAATGTCACCGTCCAGGTCGACGCTGACGGCCGCCACAGGACCTGTTGCTTGAAATGACTGATCCAGCGTGCTCCCCGGTCCCATCCAGTCGACCGTGTCCGAATGAATCGATGCGATGACACGCGTTTCCCTGGGCGTCCAACGCGACACCCACTTGGCCTGCCAGTCCGAATCGACAAGCAGCGGCGTTTCCCAATAGGCCCACGCGCTCCACGGAGACCAGTGCCCATCGGCATCGGCAATTCGGACCCTCCACTTATAGCTCGCCCGGCTCCGCAGCACCAGATCAACGCGCAGTTGCGGCGCTCTTGAGACCACAGTTCCCGAATCGCCGACAATGGCCCCCGTTTCGTCCATGACGACGATTCTGAGTTGCTCTTGACCTGAAGCTGGAGCCCATGAGAGCAGTGGAACCTCCCCCACTCCAAGAGGAAAAACGTCCCCGTCCGTTCGCAGGTCCTGAGGAGGGGAAAGTGGCATCAAGGAAAATCTCCGGAATCTTGAGACGATTTGGAAGGGGCACCTCGCTGCTACTGCGGCCGGCGACCAGACCCCATCAGCATATGGCGTTCCACTTATTGAAACGTTATTGCGATAGTTGTTGCATTCAGCCTAGGATTAGGGAACCGGTTCGTCAATAAGTCTTCCCAACGTTGTGAGACGTTCCGACGCTGCCACACGTCGTTGCCCGTGTGCTGCGTGCAGTGTGAACTCGAAGTCCGGCGCCCTGTCGTCCGGCGCGGCGGTACGCCCGCCGTTCCAGCCCTCAGTGGCGGAAGTGCGCCTTCCGGGTACAACCACTGGTAAATGAAGGACCCAGGCATGAACATGAGCACAAACGTGACGAAACCATGGATGGACGAGCGGTTGACTGCCGGCGAACGCGCCGACCTGCTGTTGGACAAGCTGAGCCTTGACGAGAAGATGGCCCAGGTCTCCTGCTACTTTCCGACCGACATAACGCAGACGGGCGACTTCTCGGAGCGTTTCCCGTTCGGCATCGGTGAAGTCTCGTGCCTCGAGGCCCGATCCGCCCTCACACGAGACGAGGTAACGGCGTTCCAGCGGACCGTTCAGGCGGAAGCCATGGCAGGTTCCGGGCACGGGATCCCTGCAATCTTCCACATGGAAGGACTCTGTGGCGCGTACATTCCGGGAGCCACGGCATTCCCCTCCGGGCTTGGACGCGCAGCGAGCTTTGACGTCGACCTGGAGTACGCCGTGGGTCAGATCGTGGGGAAGCAGGAACGGGCCCTGGGCATAACGCATACCTTGGCGCCCGTCCTCGATGTCTCCCGCGACCCGCGGATGGGACGGCAGGGTGAGACCTACGGCGAAGACTCAAGCCTCGCAGCCGCTCTCGGTGTCGCCTGCACCCTGGGGTTGCAGGGCGAGGACGCAGCTGGCCGGCGCACAGAAGCGGTGGCAAAGCACTTCCTCGGCTCGCACCACACCGAAGGCGGCATCCACGGAGCCCACTGCAATGTCCCTGATCGCCTGCTCGTGGAGGTGTACGGCAAACCCTTCCAGGCGGCGATTACCCTCGGAGGGCTGCGGGGCGTGATGCCTTCCTACAACTCCGTCGGCGGCGAGCCCATGTCCGCCTCCGTCCGGTTGTTGAAAACACTGCTTCGGGAACAGATGGGTTTCGACGGCTTGTTGGTCTCTGACTACGGCGCAGTGGGGAACCTGCACACCGTCCAGCACGTAGCGCAGTCCCCAGCCCATGCCGGTCTGGCCGCCCTGCGTGCGGGAATGGATGTCGAACTCCACATGCCGCAGGGCTTCGGGCGAGAACTGCGGGAGTGGTTCGTAGACGGACGCGCCGATGTGGCCCTCCTCGACCGGGCGGTGCATGAGGTGCTGGCCGCAAAGTTCCGCATGGGACTCTTCGAGCACCCCTTCGCCCCGGATCCGTCTGAGCGAGAGTCCGCATTCCAGCCTTCCGCCGACAGGGAAGTCGCTGTGCAGTCTGCCCGGGAATCTCTCGTGCTCTTGCACAATGACGGCGCGCTGCCTTTGCGGCTGGATCTTCAAACGCTCGCGGTTATCGGCTGCCATGCGGCGACAGCGCGGTACTTCTTCGGCGGCTACACCCACTACTCCATGGCGGAGGGAAAGCTCGCCGCAAACTCCTCAATGGCCGGCCTCACCACCAGCAGCGAAAACCATCAGACCGTGACCAACGCCGTTCCAGGCACCACCGTCGAGGCCTCCGACGGCCTCGCCTTCGAGGAACTGCTGCAGCACCAGCAGCCTGGCATCCGGAGCCTCCTCGACGAACTCCGCATCCAGCTCCCCGAAACGGAAGTGAGCTGGGCATACGGCTACCCAATCGCCGGCCACGACGACTCCGGACATGACGAAGCGATCGCCCTCGCCGCAAGGGCCGACGTCGTGCTCCTCACGTTGGGCGGCAAACACGGCACGGCATCCATCGCGTCGATGGGTGAGGGCATCGATGCGACGGACATCAACCTGCCGTCCTGCCAGGACGACCTGATCGTCAAGCTCGCCCGTTTGGGCAAGCCGATGATCGGCGTCCATCTGGATGGCAGGCCGATTTCCAGCGACGCTGCGGACACGCATCTAAACGCCCTCCTCGAGGCATGGAGTCCGGCCGAAGGCGGTGCCGAAGCCATCGTTGACGTCCTTACCGGGGCCCATGATCCCAGCGGCCGACTGCCGGTGAGCATAGCCCATAACGCTGGCCAGATCCCGGTCTACTACAACCACCCACATGGGTCGGCCTGGCACCAAGGCCAGAGCATCGGATTTTCCGACTACGTCGATGCGCCCCACACCCCCCGATATCCGTTCGGGCATGGGCTGTCCTACACCACCTTCGACTACGCTGATCTGACCCTGTCGAAACACGAGGTGGAAAGCGGGGATATGGTCGACATTTCCCTCACAGTGACGAACAGCGGCGACCGGTCCGGAACCGAGGTCGTGCAGCTGTACGTCAGCGATCGGTTCGCCATGGTCTCGAGGCCCGTTCTGGAGCTCGCCGGTTTCCGCCGACTCGACCTTGAGCCGGGGCAGGCAGCCCGGGTCGACTTCCATCTGGATATCAACCAACTGGCCTTCCTCGACGCCGACATGCACTGGCGGATTGAAGCCGGAGAAGTGGACATTATGGTGGGAAGCTCCTCGAGCGACCTACGGCTGACCGAGACCCTCTCCATCACCTCTGACGCTCTGATAGACGGGCGGACCCGAGGATTCTACGCCTGATCTCTCGAGCCGCGATTGGTGCGGCCAAGTGCCGCGCTTTGAGTCACCACCTAAGCCATGCCACGTCCCCTAGCACCCCTTGGGCTCAAATGAAAAGAACGGAAAAAGTTTCGATGACGACACATGACAGCATCCGCCCAGGTCAGCCGTGGCTTGACACAAACGGTAACCGCATCCAGGCGCACGGCGGATCGATGCATGTGGAGGACGGCGTCTTCTACTGGTACGGCGAGAACAAAGAGCGCACGCTGCCAGGGAGCGGCATCTGGCACTGGGGGGTTCGTGCCTACTCGTCCACCGATCTCTATAACTGGGAGGACAGAGGTCTGATCATCCCGCCTGTCGAGGACGATACGGGATCACCGCTGCATCCTGCGCGCTTCATGGACCGCCCCCACATCATCTACAACCAGTACTCCAAGAAGTACGTCTGCTGGCTGAAGATCATGGAAGACGGCGCCCAGCGGTCCACTATCTTAACGGCTGATTCCTTCCTGGGACCATACGCAATTGTGGAAAGCGGGGTCAGGCCCCTAGGCATGAACGCCGGCGATTTCGACCTAGTTGTTGAGCCGACCGATGGGAAAGCCTATTACTACTTTGAGCGTGTACACAGCGAGATGATATGTGCCGACCTTACCGAGGATTACACCGACGTCACGGGCTACTATTCAACGCATTTTCATCACCCGGCGCCACCGTTTGTTCGGGAGGCACCGGCTCACTTCAAGCGTGGGAACACACACTATCTAGTCACCTCAGGAACAACTGGATATTTTCCAAATCCCTCGGAGCTGGCCAGCGCTCCGTCCTATCACGGACCCTGGACAGTTCTCGGTAACCCCCATGTTGAGGACAAGAGTGAAACGTCCTTTCGGAGCCAGATCAGCTGCGTCTTCAAGCACCCCAACAAATCGGACCTTTACATTGCCATGGCCGACAGGTGGAGGCCGGATCTCAGTCCCGAAGATTCTGACGCCCGCGGAATGTTTGAACGGCAGTTTGCCGGTACTCCATCCCCCGATGACGTACAAGAAGATTTCAGCGTCATCGACACCTCGCAATCCGACTACGTTTGGCTGCCCTTTACGTTTGATGGAGATTTTCCCGAGCTGAGATGGCAGGACGAGTGGCGGATAGAGGACTTCGACTAATCAGAGAGTGGGGGAAGCTCGCCGTTTGGTTCCCGGATCAGGGCTGGACCCCGTTGGAAACTCACATGATTTCGTAGGCAAGACTCCCATCGCCGTCGCATCGTCAATCAGATCACATCCGGCGCAACCGACTCTGCGGCTGTTGACCGCCGCGGGGTATGGCCGGATATAATCTACATATTCCAATTAGTGATACTGCTTTTCAACTGCCGAAAGAATCCATAAGGGAGCCATGACCATCCCCGCAAACCTAATAGCGCCGGGCTTCGAAGGCGTTGCCGCAGCGTTTTTTGCCACTATTCCCGACGGTTGTCGCGCGGGTGCGGCCCTGTCAGTCTGGAAGGACGCAGTTCCTGTCATCTCGCTGGCAGCCGGCACGGCTGACGAGAGCCAACGCCTTTTCACAAGCGACACCCTCATTCCCGTTGCCTCTGTTACCAAGGGCCTGGCCTCTCTGGTGATTGGTCGACTGGTCGAGCAGGGGAAGATGCCTTCCTACGAGACGGAGATCGGCGAGTTCTGGCCGGAATTCGCCGCCCACGGCAAAGGCAGGCTATCAATCGGCGATGTTTTAGCTCACCGGTCCGGTCTTTCTGCACCACGGGAGGCCTTGCCCAAGGCCGTCTACCTGGACTCTATTGCCACTGCGGATGTCCTGGCCGCCCAGGAACCACTATGGACACCAGGCGAAGGCCATCAGTACCACAACATCACCCACGGCGCCCTCACCGCGAAGCTGGCACACCTTGCCACCGGACGCTCTCTTGGCAGCTTGTTTGCCGAAGAAATGGCGGGGCCACTGTCCGCCGACGCTTGGATCGGGCTTCCTGAGGAGTATGACGAAAGGGTTGCCTCGATTGTGCCCGAGCCATGTCCCCCTGCCGCCACTACATCCGACCCCAATTCCTACTGGTTGGAGCGGGCTGTAAATCTTGGCTCGGGAGTCGGTTTTCCCGGCGTTGTCGAGTCCGCCGAGGGCCGGCGCGCGGAGCTGCCTGGCGTCAATGGTTTTGCTTCTGCTGATGCCGTTGCGAAGATCTATTCTGCCGCGGTCGTGCCAACTGAGGGGGTCCGCTTACTTTCGGATGCGGGCGTGGACGAGCTCCGCAAGCCCCGCAGCAAGGGGATGCCGGTGTTTGGAGGACCGCCGCCGTACCAGGCCTTTGGTGCAGGAGTCATGATCCCGTCACATTGGGACCCCTACCTGACCGAATACTCCTTCGGTCACGACGGCGCCTTGGGACAAGTGGCCTTCGCGGACCCATACTTCAAAATCGGCTTCGCCTACGTCACCAACCAGGCTGGCGACTGGGAACGCGGTAAATCAGTGACGGAAGCGTTGCGGCGCGCCCTGACCTGACCAGGCGGCAGCCTTCCAGGTTCGACGTCTCACGAGCGACGCGCACGCAGGCCCTGACCCGAGTCGCACGCCCGGGATGATCCAAACGAAAAAGATCGAAAGAGGTTCGAATGGCAACGGAAGAACTGGCCCAAGCCCCCGTCAGCACGATTGCAGTAATCGGTGCCGGGACCATGGGCTTGGCCATCGCCCGGCTCTTCGCGGGCAACGGGCGCAACGTACGCATCTACGATGAGCGGGTTGCAGATTTGCCGGAACTTGCCGGCATCGAAGCCTGCACGGATCTGCCTTCCTCCGTGGTGGGCGCAGAGATCATCTTCGAGGCCATTTCCGAGCAACTGAGCGCCAAACAGGCGCTCCTCGGCCAAATACAGGAACTGGTGGGCCCGGTCCCCGTGGCATCCAACACGTCCACCTTCCGTCCAGGCCAGCTGGCGGAGGGATTGATTCACCCGGAGGCTATACTCGTCGCACATTTCTTCCACCCGGCGGACATCGTCCCGCTCGTGGAGTTGGTGCCCCATGCAACGACTGCTTCATCTGCACTGACGTTGACAAGGGCGCTTATTGAAGAGGCAGGCAAGGTGGTCGTGTCCCTGAGCCGCGAAGTTGACGGTTTCATCGCTAATCGGCTGCAGGCCGCACTCATCCGTGAGGCTGTGGGGCTGCTTCGACATGGGATCGCGTCCGCGGAAGAAATTGACGCAGTCGTTGTGCATGGCATCGGACCCCGGTGGGCGCTTGCAGGTCCCTTTGAGGTCATGGACAGGGGAGGACTCGACATATGGCAGGCGGTAACAGAGCGCCTCTTTCCGCTGCTCAGCGTCGAGACATCCGCTCCCGAGGAAATCACGTCCCGTGTTAATCAAGGCGAACTGGGCGCAAAATCGGGGCAGGGCTTCTACGCATATGACGCACACTCGGTATCGGCGCTAAACCGCTTGGGCGCCGTTTTGCATGCCGCCTCAACACCGGCCCCTTCTTAAGGCCCGGGCACCAGCTGGGTTCCGGCCAGCTTCCAAAATCCGGCTACCACCGTGGAACCTTTGACATCAAAGGTCTGCATTCGAAAACAACACACAATGGAGACTTATATGGCAATGGCTGCCGCTCCCGACGCCCCCCGCTTTGAGCACCGCACTGACCCAGGTCCTGTACTCGGACTTGGAACGGGGACACCCCGGCTCTCATGGTCGGTACCGAACGCCGACGCCGGTTACTCGCAGACAACCTACGAGATTGAAGTAAGCCGTGAAGGCGCCGCAGAGGTCTACACGATCGAAAGCCACGATCAGGTCCTGGTTCCATGGCCGGCGCCAGCCCTGGTCTCGCGTGAACAGGCGCGCGTCCGTGTCCGGGTCGCGCACGGCCAGGACTGGAGCGAATGGAGCGAGCCGTCTGTCGTGGAAGCCGGACTCCTCGACGCCAGGGACTGGACAGCCGATTTCATCAGCCCAGTTGGCATCGGAGGACAGGACATGCCCGCGCCCATCCTGACCGGGTCATTCGAAGTGCCAGCCGAAATCAGTAAAGCCCGCCTCTACGCAACTGCACACGGAATCTACGCCGGCACGTTGAACGGCCAGCCCATCGACGACAGCGTCCTGGCTCCCGGGTGGACCTCCTACGACAACCGCCTTCGCTACCACACTTACGACGTGACAGCCTTGATGCGCCAGGGCACCAATAACTTGGACATGCTGCTTGGTAACGGCTGGTACCGCGGGCGGCTCGGCTTTGAAAACAAGCGCGCCCTCTACGGGGACCGGCTTGCAGTGCTCGCCCAACTCGAAGTCACAACGGTCGACGGCGGTACTTATGTCCTGCTGTCCGACGGCTCCTGGACGGCGCGGGAGAGCAACATCCTGGCCGACGACTTGTACGACGGACAGCGGACCGATCTCAGGATCGCAACCCCCGGCGAGGCCCCGGCAGCCGGAACGGTCGAAGTGATCAATGCTGACCTTTCGCGGCTCGTAGCTCCCGAAGGGCCTACTATGCGCCCGACCGAAGTCATCCCGGCGCAGTCCGTGTTCACCTCACCCTCCGGACAGACGCTGGTGGACTTTGGCCAGAACCTTGTCGGCTGGATCAGATTGCGGGTACGCGACCTGCCGGCAGGAAGTGAAGTTGTCTTCCGCCATGCGGAGGTCCTGGAGAACAGCGAGCTCTGCACCGAACCACTGCGCTCGGCCAAGGCAACGGACTCCTACATCGTTGCCGGAACGGCTGAAGAAACACTTGAGCCTTCACTTACCCTTCATGGCTTCCGCTATGCCGAGGTTGCCGGTGTACCAGGTCTCAAGGCCACAGACATCGAAGCCGTTGTTATTGGATCGGACCTGCGACGCACCGGGTGGTTTTCCTCTTCGAACGAATTGCTCAACAGGCTCCACGAAAACGTTGTGTGGAGCATACGGGGCAACTTTGTGGATGTGCCCACTGACTGCCCCCAGCGTGACGAGCGCCTTGGTTGGACGGGGGATATCCAGATCTTCGCACCGACAGCGTCCTTCCTCTTCGATACCACCGGTTTCCTCAACTCCTGGCTGGCGGATCTCGCCGCCGAGCAGCTGCCGGACGGTTCAGTACCCCACGTCGTTCCCGACGTCATCCATTCGACGTACACCAACGCCCCCACCGCAGCTTGGGGTGACGCAGCAGTGCTCGTTCCTTGGACGCTCTACCAGCGGACAGGCGACCAGCAGGTTCTTGAACGGCAGTTTGCGAGCATGTGCGCATGGGTCGACAAGGTCGCCACGCTGGCAGGCGCTGACCACCTGTGGGCGGGCGGTTTCCAGTACGGCGACTGGCTGGATCCCAGCGCGCCACCCGAAGATCCCGCTCGCGCCCAAACAGATCCCGACGTCGTCGCAACGGCCCACTTCGCGCGCTCCGCAGAGGTGCTCAGCAAAGCAGCGGCCGTGCTTGGACGAGGCCAAGAAGCGGCACGGTACGCCAAACTGGCCGACGAAGTCCGGGCCGCCTTCGCCCGGACTTTCGTGACCCCTGCCGGCAGAATCCTTTCCGACAGCCAGACGGCTTATGCCATGTCGTTGGAATGGGCGTTGCTTCCGACTGAGGAACAGCGGGCGGAAGCCGGCCGCCGCTTGGCCGATCTAGTGCGCATGAGCGGATTCCGGATCAGCACCGGATTCGTCGGTACTCCTCTCGTCTGCGACGCCCTTACGTCTACGGGACACGTGGAGACTGCCTACCGGCTCCTTTTGCAGACAGGCTGCCCTTCATGGTTGTACCCGGTCACCATGGGGGCGACCACGATCTGGGAACGGTGGGACAGCATGCGGCCGGATGGCAGCGTCAACCCTGGCGGCATGACGTCCTTCAACCACTATGCCTTGGGCGCGGTCGCGGACTGGATGCACCGCAGCCTGGCCGGTCTGGCGCCTGCCGCAGCCGGCTATCGCGAATTGGTCGTTCATCCGTATCCGACGGCGGCACTCACGTCGGCGTCCGCCGTTCACCTGACGCCGTATGGGGAGGCTGTCGTGGCGTGGGAGCGTTCGGACGGACGGTTGAAGCTGGACGTGAAGGTGCCGGTGGGCGCGACAGCCCAGGTTCATGTCCCTGGTTTCCCGGAGCCGGAAACGGTTGCGCATGGCGAGCACGCGTGGGACGTTTCCGATCCAACGACAGCCTCGGATAGCCTGGCGGCCGAAACCATCCGCGACGTGCTTGACCATATGCCTGACGCGTGGTCGGCGGTGGTGGCTGCCGCCGTCGAAACCGGCATCACACCCGAGGGGGAAGCGCAGGCGGCAGACAAAATCAGCAGGTACCTCAATGAGCCGGCCAACACATTGGGAACCGTGCTAGCGCCCGAACCGTGGGTCGAAGCACGGATTCCGCTGCGGGCGCGCGTGGCCGAAATCCTCGCTGAGCCGCGATCATGACGGCCCTCACAAAAGCCGGGAACTCCTAGCTGGTCCGCCGTTGCTGGGAGGGCGCCGTCCGAGGCGGCCGTCATTGACACCTGGAACATGACAACTGATACATTGCCGGATGCCGTGCAAGGGCGGGTGGTGGTCGATCTGCCAGGGCGGGAGTACATCGCCATCCGAATCCGTCGCGCATGAATCATTTGCACAAAATTTCGAAATCCCGATAGCCCTCGTTGGGCTTCTGATCCGCACCACTTCGCGGCAGAAACATCAATCTGTTGTGAGGAACCAGCATGGCGCCAAAACTGAAACACGGCCCGGACGCAGGACAACTTCAGGCCCACCGCAGCAAGGACAACTTCCCGCTCGTCGGGCTTGTGGTCCTTTCTGCTGCCATCTTCATTTCGATGGCGACGGAGTTCCTGCCGGCCGGACTCATCCCACAGCTATCCGCGGATTTTGACCGCTCGGTATCCGAAGTCGGGAACCTCATCACTGTCTTCGCGTTGACGGTCATTGTGTCGGCCGCACCTCTGGCCATTCTCACCCGCCGGATTCCGCGCAAGGGAATGGTCCTGGGCTCGTTTGCCGTCATAGGCGTGGCCAATCTTATGACAGTAGTTTCGCCGACGTTTGAGGTGCTGCTTGTCGCGCGTGTGCTGGGTGCAGTAGCGCACGGTGCGTTCTGGTCCGTTGTGGCGGCCTATCCGGCGCATCTCGTTCGCCCCTCACAGTTGGGAAAGGCCACAGCGGTCACGGCGGCCGGGGGTTCTGTCTCCGGTGTAGTCGGGATCCCTCTCGGAAACGCCTTGGGACAGGCCTTCGGATGGCGCGTGTCCTTCGCCGTGCTCGCCGCTCTCGTGCTGATCGTTCTTGTGTTGATGATCCGCCTCCTGCCGGCAGTAGCCGGGCAATTGCCCGCCCCGGCCAGGAAAACAAAGGTCCGTGACGGGCAGGACAGCACATTGCCCGCCGTCCTCATGGTTTGCCTGCTCATCCTGCTTGTCGTTGCGGCGCAAAACGGATTCGGAACCTTTCAGGTGGTGTGGTTGCTGGACGTCGCTCATTTCGCCCCCGGTGCCATCCCGGTTGTTCTCCTGGCCGGAGGAATCGCAAGCGCGGTCGGAGTCGCCTTGGTAGGTGGCCTCTACGGCCGGTTCCCGCGGAGGTTGTTCCTCGGTGGGATGGCAGGCATGGTTGCCATACTTTGCGCTGTCCCGCTGGCCGCGGCCAGCGGTTCAAAGGCCGGCGTGTGGGTTCTCATCATCCTGATGGGGGCCGTTTTCGGAGGCATACCGGTCATGCTTCAAACCCGGATGATGTGGTCGGCTTCTCCGCGCAGCCGTAACCTGGCGGCGGCCCTTCAGACCACCGCATTCAATGTCGGCATCGGCGGAGGGGCATTCTTCGGTGGGCTCGCCTTGGAGGAAACTTCCTTGGCCTTTTTGCCTTACTGGGCTGCTGGCGGCATGTTCCTTGCCTTAGTAACGGCCGGTATCTGGGAGATCTACAGCGGGCCTGCTCGCAGGAAAGTTCACCCGAAGCCCACAAAGAACCGGATACGCCGCCGTGCCGAAGAATAGTCCGTCTCAGGCATGCCATCTCCGTGTCCGCTGCACCACTGTAGTGCAGTCAGTAAGCGTGTAAGACGCGTGGGGGTCTTTGAATGCCGATGTGTTCGATGGTGATCTATTAGGCGGTGCGCTCGGGCCTCGAGTTCCTGGTTGATGCGCTCGGCAGAACGTGAAATCAAAGAAATAATTTCATCTATTAGAACTAAATTCCGTTTATACTTAATTCGTTGCATGTAATGAATCAAGTGAGCAAGTGCCAATGTCGCGCGAGCGTCTCTACGCGCAAGTCCGGACGCGCAACAGGCTCACGATGACGCAGAGGAGCGCTATGGTCCAGGTCTCATTCAACGATGGATGGGGCGTGCGTTCGTGGGCGAGTATCTTCGCGGCTCTCGGCAGTGGCAGGTCGCCCGCTGTAGCCGTCATTGGCGGTGGCAGGCGAGGGACTCGAGGATGTCACCCTCGCCCTGTACGCCGTCTCCACATCAACCGCCATTGAAAGTGAAAGGGAAGTGCAGATGACGCACGGGACAACAGTGGACCTACTCGCGGAGAGCCGATTTTCACCGGTCATCGACGCGTTCGCCAATACGCTCGACGAAACAGATCGCAGCGGTGCCGCGTTGTCGGTGTGGCTGGACGGGCAACCAGTGATCGAGGCACGAGGTGGCACCGCCGATGCGCGCACCGGGGCGCCCTGGCAACCGGATACGCTGGCGGTCGTCTTCTCCTGCACGAAGGGGCTGGCGGCGATCGCCATCGGCCATCTACTGCAGTCGGGAGCCCTGAGCTCGCTCGACATGCCGCTCGCGGACATCTGGCCCGAGTTCGCCGCGCACGGCAAGGGCGAAGTCTCGGTCGGCGATGCACTCGCCCATCGCGCGGGGGTTCCAGCGCCCAGAGTCGACGTGACGCTCGACCAGTTGCTGGACGGCAATTCATTCGCTCGCATCATCGCGGAGCAGGAGCCGTTCTGGACTCCGGGAAGCGCCCACCAGTATCATGCAGTGACGGTTGGAGCGATCAGCCAACAGATCGTCTCTCGTATCGCCGGTCGTTCACTTGGTGACTACTTCGCTTCTGAAATAGCGCGTCCGCTAAAGGCCGATGTGTGGATCGGTCTTCCCGCCGAACACGAGCCCCGGGTGGCTCACATAATCGAAGGCCAGCCCGCCCCGCCTTCGCCGGACGCAGACGGGAATCCCGACCTGGAATGGCTGACGAGGGCGATCACCCTCGGCGGCGCGATCCCTCCGAACCTGCTAGGACCAGGGCTGGGATTCAACGAGCCTGAACTTCACGCCACAGAGATCGGAGGAGCAGGAGGGATCTCGAGCGCCACAGGACTCGCTCGCATCTGGTCGGCGACCGTGGTGGAGACCTGCGGAGTGCGGCTGTGGAACACGGAGACAGCTCGAGCCCTTGCTCGGCCTCGCAGCGTGGGAACCCCATTTTTCGATAGCGGTCCGCCGCCGTACCAGTCCTGGGGGGCGGGAGTGATGATCTCCTCGGGATGGGATCCTTACCTGACCCCGGCCTCGTTCGGACACGACGGCGCCGGTGGACAGGTGGCATTCGCCGACCCAGACTCCCGCATCGGGTTCGCGTATGTGACAAATCGGCTCGTCGACATGGAGCGTGGCATCAGCGTCGTCACTGCTCTTCGCGACGCACTCGGATAGCGCGACGTTCCCCGTGGGGTCGTTACGCGGGTGGGTTGGGATAGCAGAGCCACAACTGTCCTGTCCCATAAGCAGCTCTCGGTGTATCTCCCACCCCAGCGCGGATGACGCGGATCCCGCTCACCGATCTGGACTTCTGGAGCTCCCGTTCCCGGGCAATGGGTTCGGGCTGGCGGTACCTACAAGATAACTGGTCAACCGGTTGACGAGGGCATCAGCTGTCGCGCTAAAATTTGCCAATGCTGAGAGACAGCGCCGAAGGGTTCCGCCCGAAATGCGGACAAGTAGAAAGCAGTGACGTGTCCTTTGTGTCCTCATCAAAGTCGGGGGAGTTATCAGAGTCGCTGCAGCGGCGGCTCATGCCCCCTGTCCGACTGCTGACGGCAGGTCCTTGGTCAGCACGGCTCACAGGTGACGAACTAGGTCACATTGCTTATGCTGACCGACCTGTGTTGCGGGCGGTCAAGGCCGTGGTGCGGGACCAGGACTGGCGCACGCCCCAACCGCGGCTGAGCAACATCGAAGTAACGCACAACGACGACGGCCTTCGGGTGCGCTGGGAAGTTAGGTATGCGGGCTATGGGATCGATTATGGGGGGTTCTTGGCTGCTAGCTTTACGCCGGAAGCCCTGGACATTTCGTTTGAAGGTACTGCTATCCACACTTTCCGCAGCAACAGGATCGGTTTGGTGGTGCTTCACCCGCCCACTGACGCGGGCCGAGAGATTCGGGTGGAGCATCCCGATGGAACCAAAGAGCGTGCGCACTTTCCTGTCGCTATCAGCCCGCACCAGCCGTTCAGGGACATAGCAGCCCTTGAGTGGGTAGATGCAGGCACCGCTTTCCGCTTGTCATTTACCGGCGACATCTTCGAGACTGAGGATCAGCGGAACTGGACAGACGCGTCGTTCAAGACCTACAGCACGCCGCTTGCTCGGCCTTTCCCTGTTGTTGTTGCCCGCGGTGACACCGTACGCCAGGCCGTGCGCATGGCCGCAGCTCCCTTCGAGCCCAAGGAAACGCCGAACAGCGTTTCAGTTGCCCCCTTGCCCAGGAACGACGAGACAATCGTGATCGATGCCCGCCTCGGTCTGACTGCGGGACACGTTCCAGCGTTGGCTCTGGGAGCCGGATCACCTTCCCAGACCGTTCCTCCCCTCCCCGGACTTGAGGCGGTTCTGGTAGAACTCAGCGAAGGAGCAGATTCGAATTCCCGGTCGGGCTGGGCGAATCAGTTAACTGATGCTGCGAAACAGGCAGCAATCCATGGCGCCGCTCTCGATATCAGAGCAGTGACCCGCGACCCTGCAGGTGTTGTAGCGGACCTCGAACCGTACTTGTCCCGGACCCTCCGGCTGGGAGTGTTTGATCCGGTTAGCCACGTGACCGACCATAGCTCGTGGCCGAAATTCAGGTCGGCGGTGCGGGCTGCCGGGTTCAATGGCAGTCTCTTGGCCGGCGCGCGGTCGCAATTCACGGAATTGAATCGAAATAGCAGCCGCCTCCCGCTGGATGCAGACGCCGTAACCTTCAGTGTCACGCCCCAGACGCATACTTCCGAAGTTGCCCACATCATCGAGAGCGTGCCGATGCAGGAGCTGGTGCTTGAAAATGCGCTGCGCCTGGGCGGCGGCAAGACCGTCCACGTGGGGCCGGTGACCCTCCTTCCCAGATTCAACGCCGTTGCAACGTCCGGCGTTGCCTCCGACATGGAATTTGATGAGTTGCAGGCCGAACCTTTCGCGGCTGCTTGGGTCTTGGCAAGTGTCGCGGCACTAACTCGCAAGGAGGTCGGTTCCGTAACCTTCTTCGAAACATCTGGGCCAAGGGGTATTGCTGACCGTACGGGACGGCTGAACCCTGCCGGTGAAGTGCTGAAGGAGCTTGCGGCCCTGAGGAGCAGCCCGACGCTGTCAGTTGACCTTTCGACCGATCTTCCCGTCACGATATATCCAGTCCAATCGTCGGCAGGCCTAGTCGTTTTCGGAGCAAACCTGTCCCAGTCGCGAGTAGACCTTAACATCCACGGACCGGATGACGACGTGGGCGAAGGGCCTCGGCGCCTTACCTTGCAGCCGTGGTCAGCAGACATTCTGCATTACTGTCCCCAACCTGTTGATTAGCTCAAGAAGTTCACGCCCGCGCCGAACCGCATCGCCCCACAAAAGGAGACCCTGATGACCCCACGCCTACAAGGAAAAACTGCCCTCGTTACAGGGGCCGGCTCGGGCATCGGACTTGCTGTTGCACAGCGATTCGTTGCCGAAGGTGCAACGGTCTACTTTGCCGATGTCAACGTGGAGGCAGCAGAAAAGGCTGCGGCGGCCACGGGAACAACCCACGCGCACGCTCTTCGGATGGATATTTCTGACGAGGAAAGTGTCATGGCCGCTTACGCTGCCTTGGCCGTTAACGACAGGCTGGATGTTGTTGTGGCGAACGCTGGAGTACAGCTGTTCGGTCATGATGCTCGAGTCGGGGAGCTTGATCTGGACGTGTGGGAGAAAACAATCAACATCAACCAGCGGGGCACGTTTCTCACCCTCAAGCACGCTGTCAGGGCAATGGAAAACAGGGGTGGCGCCATCATCTGCACAGGCAGCCCCACGGCCGTCGTGGCGTGCGGCAGGACGTTCACCGCGTACACCAGCTCCAAAGCCGGAGTGCACGGTCTTGCGCGTGTGGTCGCAGCTGATTACGCACACGCGGGAATCCGCGTCAACATCGTCGTCCCCGGATACACGGAGACGCCCCTCGTGCAGGCCATCGCAGATGACCCTGTTAGCCGCGCCGGCCTGGTTGAATCCACGATGATGAGGCGCCCGGGAACAGCCTCCGATGTGGAAGGCATCATGGTGTTCCTGGCTAGCGACGATGCCGCCTACGCTACCGGCGGCATTTTTACAGTCGACGGCGGCCTGACAGCACTATGAAGGGTCATGGCACTGTCCGCAGGGCATGCCATAAAGCCCTGGGAGGGCGCCAGTTGGACCTGGCCAGCATGCTCCGGCCGCGCAAACAGCCTCCGTAACGGCAGCAGGCAGGGTTCGTGGCCGTAACAAAATACAACCCGCAATCGGAAGCATGCTCAAAGCATGATTTCCAGTTGACTCAACATTTCGATAAGCAGCACTAACACTCAGGAGTCTCCATGCAAAGACGCAGACTAATTATCAATACCGACGCCAAGAACGAGGCGGACGATCAGTTTGCGATCGTCCAGGGTCTTCTTTCGCCGAGTCTGGACATCCGGGGAATTATTCCGGCGCATTTCGGAACATCCCGTACTCTTTCGAGCCGAGCAGAGTCGCGCGAAGAGGTCGATTTTTTGCTGGACCATCTCCGGCTTCGCGATAACATTGTGGTCGCCGATGGGGCAGATGTAGCGCTTCCTGACGAATTCACTGCCGTCCCCTCCGCGGGTTCGCGTTTGATAATTGACGAGGCGTTTGCGAGCGATGACCGCTTGTTTGTGGCATTTCTTGGTCCTTTGACTGACATGGCCTCGGCGATCCTCGAGGAGCCCTCTATCCAGGACCGGGACGTTGTCGTCGTGTGGATCGGTGGTCCTCCCTACGGCGGTACGGTTCACGAGTACTCAAATGAGTTCAATCTCAGCAACGACGTGCATGCCGCCAATGTGGTCTTCAGCTCGCGACTCACCATCTGGCAGATCCCGATGAGCGTCTACACCATGGTGGGCGTCGGTTATGCAGAACTGGCAGGTAGGGTCCGGCCTTGCGGAAAGTTGGGTGAATACCTTACTCAACAACTGATCGACTTCAACGACGCCCATGGGCTGAACATGGAGTACCGCACCCTGGGCGACAGCCCGGCCATTGGAGTCGTGATGAACCCATCTGGCGCAATTTGGCGGGACTGGCCAAGACGCCGCTTCACTGATGACTGCCAAATGATTCCGTCGGACGGTGGCTCAATCCTGGACGGCCCCCTCAAACCGACTCGCACTGTAGATGCTGATTTCGTCAATAGAACCGTGCGGGTAGCGGAATCAATTGACTCGCGCTGGCTCCTTGAGGATTTCTTCCATAAGCTGGATCAGTTCTCCAAGAGCATTGAAGCTGGTGGCGCCAGCGGAAAAATATAAGCGACAAGTGCAGTAGGACCTGGTCGCCGAAGGTCTTTTCAAGTAAGAAAGAAAAGCTCCCAACTGATACTGTTGGGAGCTTTTCTTTTGGGAGAAATAGGTGGTAATACGATGTGCCGTAGTAGGAAACTCACATGGCTGCCGCCACGGTCCTAACAGCTCTAACGCTTTACGGCTTCGAGCTTGAGCATTTTGGCGATGACGTTGTCGAGTTCGGAGTCGTTGAAGATCTTCTTCCAGTCGTCCTTGATGATGGTGTCTTTGCCGTACTGGATGGCGATTTCGCAGGCCTCGGAGAACGGGTTGGAGCCGCGCAGGGCGTTGGTGAGGGCGATTTGGACGTGGCCGAACAGCATGGCCTTCGCAGCGGCCTCGGGTACGCCGACGGTGTGGACGGTCTCGTGCAGCGCCTCGTTCAGGAGGGTGCCGATCATGCAGGCCTCGGGCGCGTCGTCGTCGATCGCGGCGACTACGTTCTGGGGGGCGCCTTCGCCGCCGACCCAACGCCAACACGAATGTATGCCGGCGTCGCTCCTGACATCCCAAGTAGCCATCTTGGAGCCCCCCTTGCGTAGATGAACCCCACATTGCGGTTCCTTTGGAATCGCCGCTGAACGTCGCAGTGGAATCCATCCTGGCCTCCTTGGCAGCCATGGCCCGGCCCCTTCCGGCACCAAACGCTCGCGCCTTTTCCGGTCCGCGGGCGTAAAATTGGCGTACTGGTACGGCATACGCCGTCCTGCCGCTTTTTCTCTCTCCAGTTGAAAGGAGGTGGAAGAACATGGGACGCAAGTTGGAAACCTTTCAGCACGTGACCGAGCGGCTGCAGTCCGTATTCGGACCGGCAACCCATGGGGACACGGATGCCCCTGTTGTGCATAAACACGACGACTTCGAAACGGCTTCCGAGGAAGACTTGAAGAATTTCGAGGTTGAGACCGATTCGGAGGGTCATCACTACGCTGTCCGGAACAACGATCCCGGGCCGACTTCAACTGACTACAGCGTGTGACCACCAGTGACTGTGACCGACAGTAACAGCGGCACCCAAATACCGAAGGACCGGACCGCGAACTCCGGTCCTTCCTTATTCCGATCCAGCCTTGCCCTGCCACTGTTGAGCCACTTATAAGCATGCTTATTATATGAGTGCACGGACAAGTGATGAGCACGCATACGTTCTGGGAAATGAGGGGGCTGTCAATGAGCGCTCAAGATGATGCGGCAATGGCCCAGAGAGGCTCTGGACGGGCGGACCACATACAGCCAGGGGTGGCACCGGCAAGTTCCCGGCCCACGCGAACAGCAGCGATCTGGGTGGCCGTAGCTGTGGGCCTGGTGGTGTTGGTCCTGTTGATCGTGTTCTTCGTCCAGAACCAGGACATGGTCACCGTCCGGTTCTTCGGATTGGAAGGCTCCCTCGCCCTCGGCACCACGCTTTTCATCGCAGCCGTTGGCGGGGGTGTGCTGGTGGCGCTTGCCGGCGGTGCGCGGATTCTTCAACTCAGGGTGAGCAACCATCGGCGCCAGAAGATGATCGGCGGACAGGGAGGCGGGCTATGACGGACACGCCACGCGACGATGACAAGTCGCCGGGCCCGCCTGCTCCAGAGGACGGCAGGGAGGCCGCCAGCCTTCTCGGCGACGCCCTTTCGCCTGTGGTCGCTCCTGAATACACCGACGAGGAGCGACTGTCGGAGCCAGATAAGTCCGAGCCCGATAAGTCCGAGCACGTATAAGGAGGGCAAAGAGGAAGCAGGCGACAAGTAGTTAATTGCGGAAGGACCGGAGCGTGCGCTCCGGTCCTTCCGCAATTAATCCCGACGGCGGCACTCCCTGACGATTCATGTTCCGCCGGGGTGGCGGTCGTCTTTAGCCTTCGCAGTCAGTGCAGTAGGCGACGCCATCCTTTTCGCGGGCAATCTGCGAACGGTGGCGGACCAGGAAGCATGAGTTACAAGTGAACTCGTCGTTTGCCTGGGGGATGACCTGGATGATGAGTTCTTCAGCGACGATTTCGCCGCCGGGACCGTTGGCGTCCAGGCCGTCAGTTTCGTCGAGTTCAAGAACGACGCTCTTCGCCGTGGGGGC
The DNA here is from genome assembly GCA_039636795.1 of Micrococcaceae bacterium Sec5.1. Classification (NCBI taxonomy): domain Bacteria; kingdom Bacillati; phylum Actinomycetota; class Actinomycetes; order Micrococcales; family Micrococcaceae; species Micrococcaceae bacterium Sec5.1. The sequence goes on from CP143430.1 coordinate 688,135, forward strand.
GCTGGCGGACTGGAGCGCCTGGAGGGACTGCTCCTGGTTCTCTTTTACATCGGTACGGAGTTCGTCGTAGTCGGCTGCCACTTTTTGATGCCTCTTCGTGTTAGGGGGTTACCGGGTATGCAACGTACAGCATGCCATGAAAATTCCATACCATACCCCAGATTCGGCGCTTGTGGCGAAAACCACGTGCGTGGCGGCCCAAAAAAGGCCGCCACGCCGCGCCAATTGCCCTCTATTATTACCGCACCTCGATGTCCAGAGTCTGGAAGGTGTCCGCAACATGGCGACCCACCAGCAGCCGGAAGCTTCCACGCTCAAACTGCCAGCCGCCGTCGTAGTGCGCAAAAGCCTTTGCCGGAATGCGGACTTCAACGCTGTCAGTCCCCGCTGGAGCAAGGTGCGTTCCCGCGTAGCCCGCCAACCAACGGACCGGACGTTCCACAGCGGAATCGGTGCGCTCAAGGTAGACCTGAACCACTTCACGTCCCGTACGCGTGCCGGTGTTCTTCACCGGGACGTGCACAACCACGTCCTTGCCGGCCTGAACCGACTGTGGCGCGTGTGGGGTGCCGAATTCGAAAGTCGTATACCCGAGACCGAAGCCGAAAGGCAGCGCCGGAGCCGGGCCGCCTGCCGCTTGCTGCTTGAGCCACGCGCGGTAGCCCACATGAATTCCCTCGGAGTAGACCACTTTGCCGTCTACGGGAGTGGTGTTCAGGACCGGGACATCTCCAAGGGGTGCCGGCCACGTTGTAGGGAGCCGACCACCAGGTTCATCGGCGCCAAGCAGGATATCTGCAATCGCGCTGCCGAACTCCTGTCCACCGAACCAGCCCAGCAGCACCGCGTTTACCTTCTCGAGCCACGGCATCACCACCGGTGAGCCCGAGTTCACAACCACTACCGTGCGTGGGTTGACTGCGGCGACAGCCTCAACGAGTTCGTTCTGGAACCCGGGGAGGTCCAGGTCCTTACGGTCAAAGCCCTCGGATTCGATGGCTGCATTGGTTCCTACGACCACAACAGCTACATCTGAAGACCGGGCGGCTTCCACCGCGGCGTCGATCTCCGCCTGGGGATCCGCCACCACGGTTTCTTCGCCCAGCAGGATTGCCGTGAACGGGATGATCTGTTCCTTGGGGAGGCGGTATTCGGCCTCGATGCGCACGCTTTGGCCGACTGCGGTCTCAACTGCGTGAACAGTCTTGGGCGGATCGAAGAGTGCAGCACCGAGGACGTCGGTGTCGTCCTGGATCTCTTCGTTGAAGACTTCGGCTCCATCCAATGAGAGACGGATGTGCCCCACAGTGCCTACTCCGAGGTGGTGGACACCTGCCGAGTCGGCTGTCCAATCGGTTTCCATCCGAATGATGGCAGCGCCTTCCGGGATGCCGATTCCGAACCAGATCAAATGTGAGGCGAGGCGGTCGTCGCCCGAAATCTCTGTGCCGTCCTCCGCGAGGAACGTCACACGGATCCCTGGGACGTTGGAGACCGGATTGTGCAGTGAAGTCCGGGGGAACGCCTGGAGGCCCTCGGCCACCTTGGCGCCGCGCGCGTAGGTGACACGGACGCCGTCGGGCAGTGCATTACGCAGGCCCTCCAGTGGCGAGACGGTGTACTTAGGCATCACCGTGGCGCTTCCGCCGCCTTGCGTCCGGGCCTCTGCCGCATTGTGGCCAATCACCGCAACGCTGTTCAGGGTGGTGGGATCCAGTGGCAGGATGCCGCCTTCGTTACGGACCAGCACGGCGCCTCGGACGGCAACTTCACGCGCGACGGCGGCCCCGTCAAGTTTCGCGGGGAGATCGGTGACCGCGGGCTGGAAGCCTTCGAGGGAGCCGACGCGGGCAGCGAGTCGCAGGATACGGGTGACCTTTTCCCGGATGGCCCCGCGGCTGACTCGGCCATCATTGACGGCGGCCAGAAGCTTGGGTCCCCAATGGCCTACAGGCCCTGGCATTTCCAGATCCTGGTGGGCGTTTGCGGCATCAACGGAACGCACTCCCGTCCAGTCCGAAACCACCACGCCGTCGAAGCCCCATTCCGTGGAGAGCGGGGTTTCCAGCAGCTTGTTTTCGCTCGCCGTGGTGCCATTGATGGAGTTGTAGGAGCTCATGACCAGCCAAGCTCGCGCTTCCGTAATGGCGTCTTCAAACGCTGCCAGATAGAGCTCGCGCAGCGGGCGTTCGTCCACTACAGAGTCGGAAGTGAAGCGTTCCGTCTCGGCCTCGTTGGCCAGGTAGTGCTTGGGAGTCGCTCCTACGCCCATGGACTGCACTCCGGCGACGTACGCGGCGGCCATCGTTGCCGTGAGCCGCGGATCCTCGCTCATGCATTCGAAATGACGGCCACCCAGCGGCGAACGATGAAGGTTGATGGTGGGGCCGAGTACGGCGTGGACGCCCTTGCGGCGGGCCTCCTGGCCGAGAACCTGCCCGTAGCGGCGAGCGGTTTCCACGCTCCACGTGGCGGAGAGCGCGGACGAGGACGGGAGGGAGATTGAGTCGTGGCGTTCGTCGAAGTCTTCGCCACGGACGCCGGCCGGTCCGTCGGACAGGACGACGCGACTGAGCCCAATTTCAGGGATGGCGTGGGTGGACCAGACATCCGCTCCCGTCAGTAGTTGGATCTGCTGCTCCAGGGACAGGCTCTGTGCCAGTTCCCGGATGCGATCTTCGGCATCGGGCACGCCTGTTGCCAGGACTGCTTGGGAGAGTGTGGGGTTCATGTACTTGACTCCTGATGAACTCAATGACCCACCGTCGGGTCTTATCAGGAGACTTTAGCGACAAAAATCTAGTGTGACTAGGTTTTTATGGAAATAAATCTAGGACGACTCGATTTTTGATGGGTGAAATAGACTGACTCAATGTCTACTTCCAAGGCCCGCGGTCAATATGCGAAGGGTGCGGAACGCCGCGAACAAATCATCCAGACGGCTACCGACGTCTTTGCGACCGAAGGATTCGAAGGGACTGCGCTCAAGCGCGTCGCGGAACTCGTTGGGGTCAAGGAAGCCACCCTTTTCCACTACTTCAAGGGCAAGCAGGAACTCCTCACCGCAGTCCTGGCAGAGCGCGACCGACGGGCCATGGCTGTGGCAGGCCAGGAGGAGGTGGGCCTTAGCCTCATGCCGCCGATCGCCGAGCGGAACCAGCATGAGCCGGGGCTGACTACGCTGTACGCCGTCGCATCCGCCACAGCCAATGATCCCGGCCATGACTCCCACGGATACTTCAAAGAGCGGTACGAAAACGTGGTGCAGGGAATCAGCGAGGACATCGCCCGACGCCAGCAGACCGGTGAAGTCCGGGGCGACGTCGACGCGGCCATGCTGTCCAGATTGGTTGTCGCGGCGTTCGATGGCCTGCAGTTGCAGTGGCTCTATGACAAAGACGTGGACATGGCGGAGGGACTAAGGCAGCTCATCGACGTCCTGCTGGCTCCGACTCACCCAAGTAGCTCGCAGCAGAGCGCGTTATGAAGGCTCAAAACGCGCTCTGCTGCGACCTGGTTGGGGTGCGTCGCTTGCTGAGCCCTAGCGGCCGGTGCCGCCATAAACGGTAGCTTCAGCGTCGCCGTCGAGCTCGAACGCGGCGTGGATGGCGCGGACGGCGTCATCCAGGGCGTCCGCGCTGGTAACCACGGAGATGCGGATTTCCGACGTGGAGATCATGTCGATGTTGATGCCGGCATCGGAGAGGGCCTTGAAGAACGTTGCCGAAACGCCGGGGTGTGAACGCATCCCAGCGCCGATCAGGGACAGCTTGCCAACGTGCTCGTTGTATTCGATGCTCTCGAAGCCGATCTGGCCTTCAGCTGCCCGCAGGGCTGCCAAAGCATCGGCGCCTTCAACGATTGGGAGGGTGAACGAGATGTCCGTGCGGCCCGTGCCGTGGGTGGACACGTTCTGCACGATCATGTCGATGTTCGAGTGCGCGTCCGCGATTACCTGGAAGATCGCGGCGGCCTTGCCGGGGATGTCCGGTACGCCTACAACGGTGACCTTGGCTTCGGACCGGTCGTGTGCAACGCCTGAGATGATTGGCTGCTCCAAGGCAACTCCCTCTTGAATCGTGAACTTTTCATCGGCGCTCGGGATGACCCACGTGCCTTCGTGCTGGCTGAATGAGGAACGGACGTGCAGCGGCACGCCGAAACGGCGGGCATATTCCACGCACCGCAGGTGCAGAATCTTGGCGCCGGAAGCAGCGAGTTCCAGCATTTCTTCGCTGGAGATGCGGTCGATCTTCTGGGCGGAGGACACAACGCGGGGGTCGGCGGTGTAGATGCCGTCCACGTCGGTGTAGATTTCGCAAACGTCGGCTTCGAGCGCTGCAGCCAAAGCAACGGCCGTAGTGTCCGAGCCGCCACGCCCCAGCGTGGTGATCTCGTTGGTGCTGCGGCTCATGCCCTGGAAGCCCGCCACGATCGCAATGTGTCCCTTGTCCAGGGCGGTGCGGATGCGGTGGGGGTCGACGTCGATAATCCGGGCCTTGCCGTGGATGCCGTCGGTAATCATGCCTGCCTGGGAGCCCGTGAAGGACTGTGCCGAGGCGCCAAACTTGTTGATGGCCATAGCAAGCAGTGCCATGGAAATTCGCTCTCCTGCGGAAAGGAGCATGTCCATTTCGCGGGCAGGAGCGGAGTCCGTCACCTGTCCTGCGAGGTCCAGGAGTTCGTCGGTGGTGTCTCCCATGGCGGAAACAACAACCACAACCTCGTTGCCGGCCTTCTGCGCATCCACAACACGCTGAGCGACCCGCTTGATGCCATCAGCATCGGCAACCGAGGAACCGCCGAACTTCTGAACGATCAGCTGCTTGGTAATGGCAGCTCCGTCGGAGAGCTCTTCGATCTTCACTTCGGTAGTGGGCATAGTCATGCGCGCACCCTCACTGCATCAATAGGGTTCGAACGCGGCATGCCAAACTCCAAATTCCAAATTTGAGCACGCCTGCGTAGCTTATTTGGCCAGTTTATCGCCGTGTTGTCTCACCACAGGAATTGTGACCACATGGCGGCCACACAGGCGTTTCGGCAGCAGGTCCACGGGCGTACGATCCCTTTTATGAGCATTGCGTGGTGCCATGGCCTGGGTTCCTGAGGACCCGGACGATCCCGGGCCAGCGCGCAGCGATTCGGAATACGAAGTGATCGGCGGCGGCGTCATCGACGACCGGTTTCCGCGGCGCGACGGGACCGCGGGCAGTGAACACAGGCTGAACCATCAACCTGGGATCGCTGACATCCTTGGAGCCGCTGTGCGGGAGGCCTGGGATGACTGCCGCACGTCCTTGCGATCGTGGTTCTGGTTGGCCTGCGCATGCGCCCTGATGCTCGCCTGGGCGACGGCCGCAACTGTGGTCGCCTTCGGCGAAGCCAACGGATGGTTCGAATCGAGCCTGTCAAGCGCCATCTACATTTTGATGGCCGGATTGATGGCAGTCGTTTCGGCGCTCCTCGGAGCAATGTGGGGCTTCCGTCAATTAGGGCGAACATTCTTCGGCGTGCTGTTCGCCGCATTCTTCCGCGGGGCGGTCTTCGCAGTGCCATCCGGCATCGTGCTGCTCGCGGTGGGCGTGGCCGTCGGCGGGCCGATCGCGTTGGCGGGTGCCGGCGTCGTGGTTGTTGTCCTTGAAATTGTGTTGTTTGGACTCATAGGTGCCGGTGCCCGCGCATGCTCTGGCCGAACGGCGGCAAGTGTTGCCCTGGCTGCGGCGCTGGTGGCGTTCCTGTGCCTGGGCAATGTAGCTGCCACCATTGCGCTGCTGCCCGGGACCGTCGTGATGGACCAAGCGTCAGTGCCCATCAACGTGGAGCGGGACGACAACGGACGGATCACAGCGTACGAGTGCGTTGGGCGTCTCCGCCCCGTGGAAGTGACGCATACAGAGCGGGTTGCTTGGCTGGCAGCTTCCAACCCCGTCCTGCTCTTCGGTAGCATCGCCTCGGAGGCGCTCCCCAAGGAGCATGAACTGGCATGGGTGTTGTCCGGCCTGCAGTGGGCAGCGGATGGACCGAGCCGTGATGTTCCGTGTATCGGAGGGGAATCAAGTGATCAGCTTGCGCCTCCGGTGCCCATCGCCCTCACCGGCCTCGTGATTCAGGCAGTGGTCGCTGCCTTGGTGCTCCTGCCAGGGCGCTGGTTGTCGTCACGCCGCCTTATGTCAGCGCATTCCGGCGGCCCTCAAACGCCCGGCCAAGCGTGACTTCATCGGCGTACTCAAGGTCCCCGCCCACTGGCAGGCCGGAAGCCAACCGCGTGACCGTGATCCCGATCGATTTGAGCATGCGGGCCAAATAGGTAGCCGTGGCCTCGCCCTCAAGGTTTGGATCAGTAGCGATGATGATTTCCTGGATGGCGCCATCGTTGAGGCGTGTGAGGAGTTCGCGGATCCGCAACTGCTCCGGGCCAATGCCGGCGATCGGATTGATGGCTCCACCCAGCACGTGATACCGGCCGCGGAATGATCGCGTGCGCTCGACAGCAAGAACGTCCTTGGATTCCTCAACCACGCAAATGACCGACGGATCCCGCCTCGGGTCGCGACAAATGTTGCACATTTCCTGCTCGGTGACGTTGCCGCACACAGTGCAGAACTTGACCCGTTCCTTCACCGTGGTGATGGCCGTAACGAGCCGTTTCATGTCCTCGGGATCGGCCTCAAGGATGTGGAACGCCAGGCGCTGTGCCGATTTCGGGCCCACACCGGGAAGCCGGCCGAGCTCGTCAATCAGCTCTTGAACTGCACCTTCGTACAAAATGTCCTCGTTTGTTTGGTATCAATGCTGTCATCAGCGGGGTTGCAGGGGAGAACCATCCAAGGCGCGCTCTTCGATCAGCTTTCCGCCCAGAATACGCTCCACGGCAGCCCGCCCAAAGACCCTCGATTCCTCGATCGTCTCGTCCTCCGGGCTGGGGATGTCCTCAGGTGCCGGCTCCGACCGGGCCTGGGTCCGCACGGGCGCCTGCACCCGTCCGGCTTGGGCTTCAGGACTGTTGGTCAAGCGCTGGTAAAGGCTCTGGCGACCCGAAGGACCGCTCGACGGCGCGCCTTCCTCAAGCGTCGCAACGGAGCCACTGGCGTGTTGGGTTTCCGTAGCTGTGATGGGCCATGCGGCAGGCGCTTGGGTCGCCTGGGCAGGTATGGTGCCGGGCCAGCTCGACGCCGGAGCGACGTCCCAGCCCGACGAGCCGTTTTGCTCCGCTTTGGTCAGGTGGCCATACGTCGGGGTTGCTGCGTCAGCCGTGTTCGCTGGGGCTTGCGCCGCCGTTGCTTGCGCCGCTGGGGCTTGCCTGTCGGTTGGGGCCTGCCAGTCCGGGGCTTGCGCCGCGGCGGGTTCGTAGTCGGGGTTGCTCGACACACCCGTGTCGGCCTCAACTGGAGCCTGTGGTTTGGCACCCACGTTGGAGTCGGTCCCGACCACCCACGTGCCCGGCGCTTGTTCTACTGCCCGGGACCAGGGGTCGTGGGAAGCGGTCGCTTCTGAGGTTTTGACAGCTGTAGTGACCGGCGATGCGGGGGTGTGCTCCGCAGGGGTTTGGTGGTCAGGGATTTGTTCCGATGACGTGGACTGTGCCGGACGTTCCGAGAAAGCCTGTGCCTGGGTGGTATTCGGACCGGAAAAAGCGGGTGAGGGTTCCCAATCCATCGGCGGTTCTTCGTCCAGCGGTGGTGCATCTTCGTCGAGCGGAGGACCCCAATCCTCGTCGGGGTAGGAGTAGTCTCCAGTTGGCTCCAAAGCGGCAGCAGGCGCGCGTGTCTCTGCAGTTGCAGGTGCTTGGGCGGCCGGTGCTGGCGTCTCTGGATAGGCAAGTGCTGGTGCGGCTTGCTGCGCGGGTTCTGGCGTCGTCCACTGGGCAGGTTCTGGCGCAGCACTGGGAACCATGGCTTCCCTATGCGGCGCGTCCGTTGCCGAAGCAGAAGCGGCGGGTGCCGGCGTCGTGGGTTCTTGCTGTGCCGGGGCGTGCGCATTGGCGGGGACTGCCTCCGGCCCGGCGGGAACCGGTGGGGCTGCCTGAGGGCCAGCGGGTGCCAAGCCCCAGGCAGAGTCGACCGACGAAACAGGGGTCGGGGCAGGGGCAGGCGCGGCCGGCACTGGCACGTCCGGCACCGGGACAGCTGGCGCTGTGCTTGGGGCCGGCGCTGCCGAGAGTGATGCTGATGGTGATGTCGACGGTGCTGTGGTGCCAGGTGACGCCGGAAGATCCCGGCTAGTAGGTGCTTTTGGGTTTGGCTCAGAGCTCGCTGAGCTGTTGCCGCCGGCCACTGCGACGATCTGGCAGTCGATGCCGATGGTCTTGTGGATTGCCTGGCGAAGGTTCTCGGCGTGATCCGCGCGCCCAAAGGCACCGGCGAGCCCGGCCGTGGTGAAGGCGAGTGTCAGCACCTGGCCGTCGAACTGTGCCACCTGGGCATTCGGTTCGACCAAGGCCCAGGTGCTGCGCTTGATCTTGGTCAGCGTCTGCAGGACTTCGGGCCAGGCGCGACGGAGGGCTTCGACGTCTCCACCAGCGGCTGGCGCTGGCCGGGACGCCGGGGCTGGCTGCGAAGCTGGTGCGGTCTGCGAGGCGGGTGCAGTCTGCGGAGCTGGTTGTGGCGCGGCGGGAGGGGCCGTCGCAGCGGGTTGCTTCGGCGAGGGAGCATTCTGGACAGGACGCTGTGCAGCCGTCGACTCGTCCACGGGCCAGTCGTTGGTCGAGACGCGAGGAGCGGAGAGTTGCTCCCGCGACACGGGCGTTGACGACGTGTCCGGCACGGCTACAGGCGCCTGAACTGGTGCCGGTGCTGGTGACTGAACTGGTGCAGATGCCGGAGTCGCCGTCGGTGGGACCGATACTGCTGCCGCCGGCGCTTGCGCGGGGGCAGACTGGGCAACGGGTACAACCGCGGGTGAAGAAGCCGCGGCGGAAGGCGTGCCGGAAGCGGCAGCCGGGATCCCGGCGTCGCCCGCGTAATTCAGTCGACGCTCCACGCGGTCGATCCGGGCCGCAATGCCCCGTTCTGTTTCCTCGGAGCTGGGCAGCAGGATCCGCGCGCACAGAAGTTCCAAGTGCAGGCGCGGGGAGGTGGCTCCGGTCATTTCCGTGAGCGCCGTGTTGGTGACGTCCGCGGCGCGGGAAAGCTCCGCAGCGCCCAGGTTCGTGGCCTGGTTGCGCATCCGGGCAATCTGGTCCTCGGGCACGCCACGGAGGATCGCCTGTGCGCTCTCAGGCATTGCCTGGACGATGATGAGGTCCCGGAAGCGCTCCAGGAGGTCTTCCACGAAGCGCCGGGGATCGTGCCCGGTCTGGATAACGCGGTCAACGGCGCGGAAGACAGTTGCGGAATCGGCTGCTGCGACGGCGTCCACGACGTCGTCCAGCAAGGAAGCGTGCGTGTAGCCGAGAAGCGCGACGGCGAGCTCGTAGTCCAGGCCGTTGGGTCCCGCGCCTGCCATGAGCTGATCCAGCACGGACAAGGTATCGCGGACGGAACCGCCACCGGCGCGGATAACGAGCGAAAGCACGCCCGGAGCTACGGGGACGTTCTCCTGGTGGCAGAGCAGCTCAAGGTACTTCATGAGCGGCTCGGGCGGCACCAAGCGGAATGGGTAGTGGTGGGTACGCGAGCGGATGGTGCCGATGACTTTGTCCGGCTCCGTGGTGGCAAAGATGAACTTGATGTGTTCCGGCGGCTCTTCGACGATCTTCAGGAGCGCGTTGAAGCCAGCCGACGTGACCATGTGCGCTTCGTCGATAATGAAGATCTTGTAGCGGTCCCGCACCGGGGCGAAGGTTGCGCGCTCGCGGAGATCGCGGGCGTCGTCGACGCCGCCGTGGCTGGCGGCGTCAATCTCGATGACGTCCAGGGACCCTGAGCCGCCGCGCGCGAGTTCGATGCAGCTGGGGCATTTGCCGCAGGGGGTGTCGGTGGGTCCCTCGGCGCAGTTAAGGCAACGGGCCAGAATGCGCGCGGAGGTGGTCTTGCCGCAGCCGCGGGGGCCGGAGAAGAGGTACGCGTGGTTCACGCGGTTCTTCCGCAGGGCCGTCATCAGGGGCTCGGTGACGTGTTCCTGCCCGATAACGTCCGCGAAAGAGTCCGGGCGATACCTTCGATACAGGGCAGTTGTAACAGTCACAAGTGAAACCTACCTATAGGGACTGACATTTTAAATAAGAGACCCCTCATGCACCCGCCAGAGCCCATCTACCCTTGCTACCTTCCGGTCCTGGGGGAGTTCAACAGGATGACGCCACATGAGGGGCCGTCGACAAGCTTACCTGAACTTGGTTATTGGTTCGAATCGGCACAAAGGGCTGTGGAAAACGCTCGACGGCGGCTGGTTGCGAGTTTCGGCCGCTCCTGAGCGCTTGCCTTGGACGTGTGAGAGGAATCCGTAGTTTGTCGGAGAGGTGCAATAGGATCGCCAAATCAGTCCCGCCGCGTCTGCCGATAAAGTTCATTTGCGCAAAGGGTTAGTGATCTAGCGTTAAGACGGAGGGATGGCGACGTACGCGTTCATCGACGAGTCCCTGGTAGGTCTTCGAAGCGGGAATGATGTCTACGTCCTTGGGGCGGTAGTGCTTGCTCAATGTGACTTGGAAGTCGCTCGGGAAGCCCTGCGGTCGTTGAAAAGTAAATCAGCGAAGAAGCTGCATTGGCGCGATGAGCGTGTTGATTCGCGACGCCGGCTGGTCAAGGAAATCTCCAGTCTTCCGCTAACTTGTTGCGTGGTGGTCCGATCAGAGCCCAGGGCGGACAGTCAAGAGCGGCAGCGAAGGCTCTGTTTGGAGCGGCTGTTTCACGAACTGGATCATCTTGGAGTATTGCGCGCCGTTATTGAGTCCCGAGGCAAAGCGGATGACGGGCGGGACATGAAGATGCTCCAGATCATGCGTTCGGCACGTGCAATAGGCCCCGGCATACGGATGGAACATATGGCCGGGCCGAATGAACCACTACTCTGGGCCGCGGACATCGTATGCGGTGCCGTTACGCAGCGGGAGCAGAACGTGAGCGAATATTTTGACGAGATCGCCTCCTTGGCGAACCTCCACCTGCTCTGACCAGCAATTAAAAGCGCGAAGCCCCAGGCCCTGTCATCCGGCAGGAACTCCTGAGGCTCACTTCCAAGCCCACCTCGATGGACTGGCGTCTAACCAGTATCGTTGGCGAAGGCAACCAGGTCAACAGGGATGAGCGAAAGGACCCAACTTCTCAGCGCCACCCATTCACCGGCCACGTCATGAAAGCCGGTTCCTCGTAGGGGTGCGCAGCGCGCAGAGCCAGCACAACGGCGTCGAGCACGTCCTCCTCAACCACGCACTCAACCCGGGTTTCCGGCACCTGCTCGCTGGTTCCGACGTCGCCGATGAACGGCTGCGCGCCCGGCAGGGGAGTGAAGTGGCCAGTACCCGGTGCTGTAAACGAGCAATGCGAGTAGTCGCCGATCCGGCCTGCGCCGGCGTCCCCGATTGCCTTTAGGACGGCCGAAGTGTGGGTCTCGGGAACGTAAACAACCAGGGCGTGGAGCTGCGTCATGGGAACATCCTGTCAGTAACTTCGGCTGCAAAGCAGCGCACACCATTGCATATCTGCGGGTCACAGCGGACCATGGGTATGTACACCGATTGGGGCAATCTCAAGATTGTGAGCTGCGGGGCCTGGGGGCGAGGGGCCGGACCCGGCAGCTCAACGGTGATACCGCAAGAATGGGCGCGTTGGGGGCGTCCATTTTTCCGTTAAGGAGCGGTTTTGACCGACGCACCTGGAGGCCTCGCCGGGCCGATTACACGATGCCGAAATTCTCAGGTACAGTAGTATCTGCTTTCGATTCGGAAGCAAGGAGAATTCGCCTAGCGGCCTATGGCGCACGCCTGGAACGCGTGTTGGGTTAACGCCCTCGGGGGTTCAAATCCCCCATTCTCCGCGTTTGGCCCCGGTCCCCAGGACCGGGGCCTTTTGCGTTCCTGCTACCGCGCATCCGCCTGCTGCCCTGCGTCAACTTGCTGCGCAGCGGCCACCCGCTCCAGTACTTCCCGGCACGCAAGAATCGCGGGGTGGATCCGCCCGGCCGTCCTTGTGGACGTGAAGACGGTCCGCGTTGGCAGGCTGGGGAGGTCCAGCAGTTGGACGGGGCGCGTCCGGCCCGTCCAGACGAGGTCCGGCATGAGGGCAACGGCGTTTCCGGATTCAATGAGGCGGATCTGCGCCTGAAGGTCGGCTGTTTCGTAACGGACGTCCGGTTCGAAGCCGGCGGATCGGCAGGCCTGCTCAGCCCAGTGCCGGGAGGCGGCGCCACGGGGCTCCATGACCCAGGGCATGTTAGCGGTGTCGGCCAGTGAGGCAACAAGTTCCCCGCCCAGTCCTACCGGGGGAGTGGCCAGCCGGATGGCGTCACTGGTCAGCGTTGCCCGGTCCAGCCCCGGGTGATGCGGCGCAGCGTGTCCGGGATATTGCTCGGCCACTACGATGTCGAAGTCACGTGCCCAGGTTTCGTAAAGGGCCGTCTCGGGTTCGCGCTGGGTCATTTCCACGCGCACTTCCGGATACTCCTGGCGCATGATGCTGAGGAAGTCAGGCAGCAGCGCGAGTGCGGCCGACTGGAACACTGCCAACCGGACCGTTCCTGTGACTGTGGACAGCGACGCGGCCAGTTCGGTTTCGGCGCGTTCCAGTGTCTCCAGGAGGGCGGCGGTGTGTGCAACCAGGATCTCGGCTTGAGGTGTCAGCTGCACCCGGCGGCCAGCCTTGCGAAGCAGTTCGACGCCTGCTTCCTTCTCCAGCAGGGTCAGTTGCTGGGAAACGGAAGAGGGGCTGTACTGCATGGCATCGGCCACCTCAGCGAGCGTTCCGCGGATCTTCAATTCGTGCAGCAAACGCAGCCTGCGGACGTCCAGCAAGGCGGCCTCCAAAGGATCGGGATGGGTAATGAATATTCGTCAGAAAAGATCGCTTTTCCTAACGTGATTGTAGATCCATACTGATGGAAACAAACAAACTTCTCCGTCTCAGAAGGAGCTCCAATGACCAGCACCCTCCCGGTTGCCGCCGCCCCGCGCACTCAGGATTCCGGGCAGTTCGATGCACTTGCACAGGAAGCCATCGCGTTGGTCCGCCACTGGCTTACCGAAGCCAGCAAGATTCCCGTGGACGTGTCCGCCCAGCGCCTCGCCGGCGTCTTGAAGGACCCGAATGGCCTTGACTTCACGGTCGGATTCGTCGACGGCGTCATCCGCCCCGAGGATCTGTCGGTCGCCGGCCGCAAGCTCGCCGAGCTGGCCCCAAAGGTGCCCAAGTTCCTGCCGTGGTACATGCGCAGCGCTGTCCGTGTAGGTGGCGTGATGGCTCCGATCCTCCCGCACGTGGTCATTCCGATTGCGCGCCGCGTGCTCCGCGAGATGGTGGGCCACCTGATTGTGGACGCCACGGATGCCAAGCTCGGCCCCGCCATCGCCAAGATCCGCCAGGACGGCGTGCACCTGAACGTGAACCTCCTCGGCGAGGCTGTCCTCGGTGAGCACGAAGCCCAGCGCCGCCTGGATGGCACGCTCAAGCTCCTTGCCCGGGAAGACGTTGACTACGTCTCCATCAAGGAATCCTCCACCGTGGCCCCGCACTCCCCGTGGGCCTTCGACGAAGCCGTCGATCACGTGGTGGAGAAGCTCACCCCGCTGTACCGCCTGGCCGCGTCCTTCCCCAAGCCCAAGTTCATCAACCTGGACATGGAGGAGTACAAGGACCTCAGCATGACCATTGCCGTGTTCAAGCGGATCCTGGACATGCCGGAGTTCAAGAACCTCGAGGCCGGTATCGTGCTCCAGGCGTACCTCCCGGATGCGCTCGGTGCCATGCACGAACTGCAGGAGTGGGCCGCTGCCCGCCGCGCACAGGGCGGTGCACCCATCAAGGTCCGCGTCGTCAAAGGCGCCAACCTGCCCATGGAACAGGTAGAAGCTTCCCTGCACGATTGGCCGCTGGCGACGTGGGGCAGCAAGCAGGACTCGGACACCAGCTACAAGAACGTCATCAACTACGCCCTCACCCCGGAGCACATTGACGCCGTCCGCATTGGCGTCGCGGGACATAACCTGTTCGACGTCGCATTTGCGTGGCTGCTCGCCAAGGAACGTGGCGTGATCCAGGGCATCGAGTTCGAAATGCTCCTCGGCATGGCAACCGGCCAGGCCACGGCTGTCCGCAAGGACGTCGGCAGCCTCCTGCTCTACACACCGGTGGTCCACCCGGGCGAGTTCGACGTCGCCATCGCGTACCTGATCCGCCGCCTCGAAGAAGGTGCCAGCCAGGAAAACTTCATGTCCGCAGTGTTCGAGCTCAGTGAAAACGAAGCTCTCTTCAAGCGTGAGCAGCAGCGCTTCCTGAACTCCCTGGCCAGCATGACAGACGAGGTTCCGGGCCCCAACCGCAAGCAGGACCGCCGCCTGCCAGCCGAACCGGCCCCGTTGGAGGGCTTCCGCAACACTCCGGACACGGACCCGGCACTCCCGGCAAACCGCGCCTGGGGCCGCGAGATCCTCAAGCGCATTCCCGGCTCCACCGCCGGCAACAAGATCGTGGAATCCACCAAGGTCTCCGACACCGCCCAGCTGGACCAGATCATCGCCACCGCCGTGGATCACGGCAAGGCCTGGGGCGCCCGCCCGGCAGCCGAACGCGCCGCAATCCTGCACCGCGCCGGCGACGTCCTTGAAGCCCGCCGCGCAGAACTCCTCGAGGTCATGGCTTCCGAGACCGGCAAGACCATCGACCAAGGCGACCCCGAGGTCAGCGAAGCAATCGACTTCGCGCACTACTACGCCGAGCGCGCCAAGGACCTGGAAACGGTCGACGGCGCCACCTTCGTCCCAGCCAACCTCACCGTCGTGACCCCGCCGTGGAACTTCCCGGTGGCGATCCCCGCAGGCTCGACGCTCGCAGCGCTCGCCTCAGGTTCCGCCGTCGTGATTAAGCCTGCTAAGCAGGCGCGCCGCTCCGGTTCCGTCATGGTGGATGCGCTCTGGGAGGCTGGCGTGCCACGTGAAGTCCTGGCGCTCGTGCAGCTTGAAGAGCGGGAACTCGGCACCCAGCTGGTCTCGCACCCGAGCGTCGACCGCGTCATCCTCACCGGTGGCTACGAAACCGCTGAGCTGTTCCGCTCGTTCCGGCAGGACCTGCCGCTGCTCGCGGAAACGTCGGGCAAGAACGCTATCATCGTCACCCCGAGTGCTGACCTGGATCTGGCCGCGAAGGACGTCGTGTACTCGGCCTTCGGCCACGCAGGCCAGAAGTGCTCGGCTGCATCGCTGGTGATCCTCGTGGGCTCGGTCGCGAAGAGCGCGCGTTTCCATAACCAGCTGATTGACGCAGCCCGCTCGCTGACTGTCGGCTACCCGGAGAACGCCACATCGCAGATGGGGCCGATCATCGAGCCGGCCAGCGGCAAGCTCCTGAACGCCCTGACCACTCTGGGCGAAGGCGAAAGCTGGGCGATCAAGCCTGAGCGCCTGGACGAGACAGGCCGCCTGTGGTCCCCGGGCGTCCGTTCGGGCGTCAAGCGTGGCTCCTACTTCCACCTGACTGAGTTCTTCGGCCCGGTCCTTGGCGTGATGACTGCTGAGACCCTCGAGGAAGCCATCGCCATCCAGAACGAGATCGAGTACGGCCTCACCGCTGGCCTGCACTCCCTGGACTCCGCTGAAATGGGCGTCTGGCTGGACACCATCCAGGCCGGAAACCTGTACGTCAACCGCGGCATCACCGGTGCGATCGTCCAGCGCCAGCCGTTCGGTGGCTGGAAGAAGTCGGCCGTTGGCGCCGGAACCAAGGCTGGCGGACCGAACTACCTCATTGGCCTGGGCAGCTGGCTCCCCGCCGAAGCCAAGGCCAAGCGCGGCACCGTACTTCAGGGCGCTGCCGCCCAGGTGCTTGCAGCTGCCAAGTCCGCTGACGTGACGGCCGGGGAGCTCCAGACCCTCCAGCAGTCACTCTTCAGCGACGCCGCCGCCTGGGAATCCGAATTCGGCACCCGCAAGGACGTCTCGGCGCTCTCGGCAGAGCGCAACGTTTTCCGCTACCGCCCGATCCCGGTCACGGTCCGCCTCTCCGAAGGTGAGCGGCTCGCTGAGCTGCTCCGCGTAGTGGCAGCCGGCGCAGTGGCGGGCTCGGCGCTCAAGGTGAGCTCCGCCGTCGTGCTTGAAGATGCTGTGGTGAATGTGTTCGCGAACCTGGGCGTCAGCGTCCGGATCGAGGACGACGCCGCATGGCTGGCTCGTGCAGCAAAGTTCGACGCCGGCCGGATCCGCCTGATTGGTGGCGACTTTGCCGCGCTGAGCGCAGCCATGGGTGGCCGCCCGGATGTTGCCGTCTACCACGGTGAAGTGACGCAGGCCGGCCGCATCGAGATGCTCCCGTTCCTGCGCGAGCAGGCCGTGTCCATTACGGCGCACCGCTTCGGTACCCCGAACCACCTCTCGGACCACCTGATCTAAGGCCTGGCCACGAAGGCCGGGTAGGACGGATTCGTTCCGACCTGCCCGGCCTTCGTTGTTGTCGATTGATCAGGCCCTACGTCCACCACCCACTTTGGCTGGGTTTGAGCCCGACACACCAGGAATTGCGGCGCGGTCAAATGCCTACGGATTCAAAGTGGGTGGTGGCGGTACAGGCCAGGACCATCAGGCCTCCGCATATCCCAGCCTCTGCAGCCGCCGTCGCGCTGCGAGTTCGCTTGGACCATGTGAACCAAGGGCCAGCCGGACCATGCCCAGAACAATGCGACCGGTGGTGATGGCAGGCAAGGGGATTGGACCCAGTCGCGCGGGTCGCAGGCCCAGCATGTCCCGGTACTTGGGTTCAAGGCTTGCGACGGCGGCAGCGAACAGTATCCGGTATCCCGGCAGAAGGAGTGGGCTCAAGGGCGGGCGGCGTATAAAGGCAATGGTTTCCGCCAGCCGGTCATCCGAGCGCAAGATCCCGGAGGCGTACCAGGCTTCCAGTTCCTGGCGCACCTGGGCTTCGGTGAGCGGCGGGTCCTCCACGCCCATGAGCCGGCCGGCCTGCGCCCACTCGCGGACGTAGGCATCCGGGCTGCCGGGTATCGGATGGCCCCAGATGCGGTTGGCAGTAAGGAAGGAATCCGCGTAGGTGACATGGACCCAGCGGAGCAGTTCGGGATCATTGGCGGCGTAGGGGCGGTACGCTCCGGTGCCGTCCACGTAGCTTCCCCGGACGTGCTCGTGGATTTTCCGGACACGGTACGTTGCTGCCTCAGCAGCTTCCTTGGAGCCGTACGTGACCGTGAAAATCCAGCGCACGGTACTGGCCAGCCGGCCCAGAGGATCTTCTTTGAAGCCGGAGTGCTCGTAAACACCCGCAAGCGCGCCGGGATGCAGGGACTGCATCAGCAGGACCCTGATTCCGGCGACGATAGTGGCCATGGAGCCATGCACCGCCCAGACGGCCGAGCCCGGAAGGTGATATCCGGCGTCGTTCCCTTCTGCGAGGCGCGGCACCCACTCGGGTGGCGTTCCGGCCGTTCCCGTGAAAGTGCGTTGAAGTTCGTACCTGTACTCGGTGAGGTAATTCCTCATGCATCCCATGAGACCGCTCTTCGCGGAACCTGTACAGAGCAATTTGTGTACAGCTCCTGCCCTGCGGAGGCGGTCGAAAGGGCAGGAGCCGTGCACAAAACCTAGGAGCGAATCCGGCGCCTTGACGGTGCAGCTGCCACCAGCAGCGCTGCAATGGCGACGGCGGCACTCAGGATGAGGCCCGGGCGGTACTGTTCCAGCATGGCTTGGGCGCTGACGGTTCCAGCCGCCTGTCCGTGGCCGCTCACCAAAGCGGTGGTGACTGCCAGGACCAGTGCTGCCCCCACTTGGGTGCTGGTCTGGATCAAACCGGCAGCCAGGCCTTGCTCAGAGTCCTTGATGCCCGTGGTGGCCTGGACATTGATGGACGGGAAGGCCAGAGCGAATCCGATGCCCAGCAGGATCACCGAGGGCAGGATGTCCAAGGCGTAGTTGGGCGTGGTACCCACCCGGAGGAACAGGACGTAGCCCAATCCAAGCGCCGTGAGGCCTGTGAGGATCAGTTGGGTGGCACCGAATTTCTCGATCAGCCGGTCAGCAAAAGGTGCACTCGTGGCCACCAGCAGTCCAGCGGGCAGCAGAGCCAAAGCCATGCCCAAAGGCGTCCAACCGAGCACCGACTGCAGGAACATGGTGACGATGAACTGGAAACTCAGGTAGGAACCGAAAAGCCCCACTGCACTGAGGTTGGCCCGGGCTACCCAGCCTTCCTTAAGGATGCCGAAGCGGATCAGCGGGTGCTTGACCTTGTTCTCGATCACCGCGAAGGCCGCAAGGACCGCCGCAGATACTGCGAATCCGGCGATAGTTGCCACAGATCCCCAGCCCTGCTCCGGCGCTGAAACCAGCGTATAGACGAGGCCGAGCATGCCCAGCGCGAGCGTCACGGCACCCCAGATGTCATGCCCGCTGTTTTCTGCGGACGGCTTGTCTTTCGGAATGAATTTCATGCCCAGCAGGACAACAGCGACGGCGATCGGCACGGAAACCAGGAACGTCCACCGCCAGCTCAGGCTGGTCATCAGCCCGCCGACCACCAGGCCCAACGAGAAGCCGCTGGCGCCGAACGTGGTGAAGATGGATAGAGCCTTGTTGCGCTCGCGGCCCTCGGCGAAGTTAGTGGTGATGATCGAGAAACCTGTTGGCGCGGTGAACGCTGCCGCGAGGCCCTTAACGAACCGGGTGGCGATCAGGATCGCGGGATCATCCACGAGGCCACCGAGGAGTGAGGCTGCGGCGAACACCGCCAAGGCGATGAGGAATATGCGACGGCGGCCCAGCAGGTCCGCGAGTCGGCCGCCCAGGAGCAGGAGGCTTCCGTAACCCAGGACGTAGGCGGAGACGATCCACTGGAGGGAATCGGTTCCGAGGTTGAGTTCATGTCCGATGGAAGGCAGGGCCACGCCAACCATGGAAACATCCAGCCCGTCCAGGGCGAGGACGGTGCAGACAACCATCAGCAACAGCCACTGGGCGCGCGTCCAACGTACGGCTGCAACCACGGTCTCGGCAGATCTTTGAAGGGTGGTGGGTGATGTCATGCCACCAAGCTATATGACACGTCATTGAATGACAAGGAATATGACGCAGAATATTATGACGTGGATTCTAATGGCGGAATGGACTAGGATCGGGTCATGGCAACGACGCGTGACCGCCAGCTTGTTGAGCAGTGGCGAAGCATTCAGGACTCCTACTTCCGCACCGCAGGAGCCATTGACCGCGCCTTGGAAGCCAAGTTCGATATCGGGTTGAACGAGTTCGAAATCCTGGACCTCGTGGCAGAAAGCACTGACGCCGCTTGCCGCATGAAGTCTTTGGGGGAGCGCACCCCCATGACCCAAAGCGCCGTGTCCAAGGTGGTGGACAGGCTGGAAAAAGCAGGGCTGGTCTCCCGCCAAACGTGCGCCGATGATCGTCGCTCCCTGTTTCTTGAACTCACAGAAGCCGGCCGCGCGCTGCACGAATCCGCCGCCGTGGAACACCGTGCACTGCTCAAGGAAAACCTCGGCTAAGGCGTCCTCCCCGAATCTCAAGATCCCTTGAGCAAAAACTGAGGAAACCCTGCGCTTCACTGGGGCCGGAAAGCCTTTATTTTCATTTTGATTCCCGCAACAATGGTGCTTGCACGCCAGGCTGGGGTTTGGTGCCGCTGGCTTTGGGGAGTGTTCTTGTGGGCAAGCATAGTGAATCTTACCGATATGTAGACTTGGTGCGCACCGACGTTTTTCGTCGCATGCTCATCGCCGGAATCCTGGCAGCCGTAGCCTTTTTCGCTTTTGGTTTCCAACCCCTGAATTCCGTCTCTACCGGCTCCGTGGATGGTTCTGTGGCGCAAGGCGTCGTTGGACCTTTCTCGCTTGGCAGCCTAGTGCCGCCAGAAGCCGAAACAACAGTGATCGACACCATGCCTGAGCCGCCGGCCCAAGAGGCTGGCACGCCCATGGTCTACTTCGACCGCGCACTTGTCCGGACAGTGGCCAAGGACGGATCCTCCGGCCTGACCGTCGCTTCGTCAGGTTTGTCGCGTCCACCGGCCGGCAGCCTTTACGCGCCGCTGGAAGTCCTCAATCCGAGTTCTCCGTACGGCTACCGCTACAGTCCGTTGACCGGACTTCCCGGCGAGTTCCACTGGGGCCAGGATTACGCTGCGGCATGCGGCACACGGGTCTACGCCGCCGACGCCGGAGTGGTCAAGGCCGTCGGCTGGCACCCTTGGGGTGGAGGCAACCGTGTTGAGATTGAACACGGCAACGGCCTGGTCACCACGTACAACCACCTTCAAGGGATTGGTGTTACCCAAGGCCAGTCCGTGCGAGTCGGAGAAGTCATCGCCGAGGTAGGGACCACAGGGTGGTCCACTGGTTGCCACTTGCACTTTGAGACGATCGTAAACGGCCTGCACACCAACCCCAATGGCTGGATCTACCTGCCGCTCCGGCAGATCGATCCGCTGCAGAACATCACCATGGTGAACTACCAGCCTGGAGTTGGAACAGGCGTCTCTGCCTCGCCGCAGTGGGCCGTGCCGGTGTCAGACAGCAGCAACCGGGCCGTCATAGGTGGCGACCACGAAGAGAGCGTTGCTCCGCCGGTGATCACACAGCCGGGCACTTCGGGCACGACGCCGCCTGTCACGCAGGCGCCGCCGGCTACCTCGCCGCCCACGCAGACCGTCACACCGACTCCGACGGCCACGGCAACGCCAACCCCGACAGGGACGGCAACGCCTACGCCAACGGCTACAGCGACACCAACCGCGACGGCAACGCCAAGCCCGACGGCGACTTCCACGCCGACGCCCACGCCGACGCCCACGCCGACGTCCACTACAACGACGCCTGTCACGACGACGCCTGGTACGACAACACCTGGCACAACGACACCTGGCACAACGACTACTGTGCCCAGCACGTCGCCGGTGGCTCCCAACACCGCCACCCCGCCCGCCGTCGTCGAGCCCGTGGCGCCGGTCGCGCCCGTGGCGCCTGTTGCTCCCGCAGCGCCCGTGAATCCGGCCCCTGCTCCAGTAGCCCCTGCGCCCGCACCGGTAGCTGTTGCACCAGCCCCCGTGGTAGTTGCGCCAGCGCCGGTAGTTGTAGCACCGGCACCCGTGGTGGTTGCTCCCGCCCCGGCCGTGGTCACTCAAACCGTGGCGCCCGTGGCTCCCGTGCCGGCGGCCCCCGTGCCCAGCCCCGCGGCAGTGCTTCCGTCAACGCCTCCGGCAGTGGTTCTTCCGCCTGGATACATCCTCATTGGCCCGGACAAGGTCCAGCGGCCGGACGGCGTGATCGTGCCGTTGTCTTCGCTCATCCTTCCCGCGTCATAAGCCAGCGAGCGTAGGTACCCCTAGGTTTCATGGCTGCGGCAGCTCCCGTAAGCTCGATGGCGGCAATCCCGCCAGACGACGTCGTCAGGAAGCGATCACATGAGAACCCTGTACAGCATTCCCCTCACCTTCAACGATGGCTCTGAAGCAGACTTCGGACGCTTTGAAGGGAAAGCGGTCCTGGTGGTGAACGTGGCCTCCGAATGCGGCTTCACGCGCCAGTACGCGGGCCTTGAGGAACTCTACGGAAAGTACCGTGAGGACGGCCTGGAAATCCTTGGCGTGCCCTGCAACCAGTTCGGCGGCCAGGAGCCCGGCGCCGACGAGGAAATCGCGGAGTTCTGCGAACGCAACTTTGGCGTCTCTTTCCCGCTCACCAGCAAGGCCAACGTGCTGGGCAAAGAGCAGCATCCATTGTTTGCCGAGCTGACCCGGGATGAGTCCGGGCAGCCGGTCAAGGTCAAGTGGAACTTTGAGAAGTTCGTCATAAACCGTGACGGCGAGCTGGTTGCACGGTTCCCCTCAACGGTTGAACCTGACGCGCAGGAACTGGTTGACGCCGTTGAAAAGGCTTTGTCATAAGAGTCCTCGAATTCGAAAGGAGAAAGAAATTTTCCAACATTCCGCCGGCAGTTGGCCTCTTGTTGGCTTGTTGTCTGGTTGGATTGGAAGTACTGGAATGACACGGGAGACGCCGTCTCCCACCAAACGCTAAGGCAGCTATGGAGCTCATCGAGGCCGAGTACCCCAAACCAGGTCATGTGCTTTTGCACTTGAGCGATCTTCACTTGGTGGCCGGTCCAGACACACTTCATGGTTCTGTTGACAGCGCTGCCAGGCTCCAGGAGATCTGCGATCAGATCATTGCCTCCAGGATCAGGCCAGAGGCCATCATCTTCACCGGAGACCTTGCGGACAAGGGCGAGTTCCGAGCCTACAAACGTCTCCGCGAAATGATTGAGCCTGTGTGCGATGCGCTCGGAGCGAAGGCCATTTGGGCCATGGGCAACCACGACAACCGCGCGAACTTCCGTTCCGCCTTCCTGGATGCCTCCGTAGCGAGCCGGCCGCAGGATCCTGTGGACCGCAGCTACTTCGTCAACGGGCTCCGGATCATCACCCTGGACACCACGGTCCCCGGACACCACCATGGCGAGTTGTCCGAATCCCAGCTTCAGTGGCTGGCTGACGAGTTGGCCACTCCCGCCCCGGACGGCACCATACTTGCCCTTCACCATCCGCCGGTCCCGTGCGTCCAGGACCTGGCCGTGTTGGTGGAGTTGCGCGGCCAAGCCGCCCTGGCCGCCGTCGTCCGAAACACAGACGTCCGCACCATCCTGGGTGGCCACCTGCACTACTCGACGACGGCGAGCTTCGCCGGCATCCCGGTATCGGTCGCCTCAGCTACCTGCTATACCCAAGACCTGGGGGTGCGTGCCGGCGGACAGCGCGGACGTGACGGAGCGCAGTCGTACAACATGATCCACGTCTACGAGCACACGATCGTGCATTCCGTGGTTCCGATGTCCGGTGGCGTCACAGTTGGCGAGCCCTTGGATGCAGCCGAGGTTCAGCGGCGGCTGGGGGCGGCCGGCATCCGCATTCCGCACGAGTCCCGGGTGGGGGCCCACACGTCGCCGGGCACGCACACCTCCTCGCTTCCGCTTGTTTCTCCCGGTGGCTTTACTTCTCCCAAGGTGCCTTAACCGGGAAGTACTTCTCCAGGAAGTCGGTCACCAGGTCGGCTCGTTCATTCGCCTCGACTTCGGGGAAACTGCCGTCATTCAGGCAGAAGAAGTCCATGTGGCGCTTTGCGAGCAGCTTGGGCAGGTAGTGCAGTCCGGCCCACATGGTGGAGTCCACATACCTGACCTTGGCGTTGGTCTGCGTAACGGCGCGGCCGGTGAGCAGTGCGTAGTAGTGGTAGAACGAGTTGGTCACTGAAATGTTGTCGGCTGCTCGGAACCGGCTGCCGGCGGTCTTCGCGAACTCGGCGGGAAATTCCTTCTCCATCTGGGCCACCACGCTCCGGCGCAGGGGAGCGGCCGTGTGTTCCAGGTGCCTGGTGGTGATCCGTCCGAAGCGTTCCCACAGCAGCTTGCGGTTGACACGTGCAGCGTTCTCGAAGCCACTGCGTTCGGCATCGTTCTCTCCGAGCCCAATTCGCGTGTCAGCCTCGATGAACTTGGTGATTCCTCCGGGCGTGAAGAACATGTCCGGGCCAACGGGACGGCCGAAGAACATGTCGTCGTTGGAGTAGAGGAAGTGCTCGGACAGTCCCTCGATGTGGTGCAGCTGGCACTCCACGGCTTGCGAGTTGTGGGTGGGCAACACTGACGGATCGGCGAAGAACTCTTCGCTGCGCACGATCGTCACCGAGGGGTGGTCGGCCAACCACGCCGGGGCGGGCGAATCGGTGGCGATGAAGATCCTGCGGATCCACGGTGCAAACATGTGTACCGAGCGCAGCGCATACTTCAGCTCGTTGATCTGCCGGAAGCGTGCCTCATGGTCGTCGCCCTCGCCGAGGACAGCCCCAGACTGCTGGGCGCGCCTCCTGGCGATGTATTCGGGGTCGCTGCCATCCACCCACGAGAAGACGATGTCGATGTCGAAGTCGATGTCGCTTGCATGGTCAGCGAACATGTTCTCGATGGTCGGCCAGGTGAGGCCGTGGCGCTGCACGGTACCGCGCACGGCGTCCTGGCGCAGCATGGTGCGCCGTGTCAGGGAATTCTCCACGGGGAGTTCAAGGCGGTCGCCTTCGAACCTCCACAGCTCCAACTGGACACCAAGGGCAGGGCCGTACCAAAGCCCGCCGCCGAGCTCCACCCTGGGCCGGTACAGGCGGAAGATCCGTGCCTTCCGGTTGGCCGAGAGTTCGCCATCTGCCACCAGGACCGAGGTTTTCTTCTTGGCATCGACGGTCATGGAGTAGAACGGCTCATTGCGGAAGGCAGCAACCAGGGCCTCGCGCACATCCTTGCGCGACTCCCAGTCGACGGCGATGACCGGCCTTTCGTCGTTGCCACGCACCAGGATGAAGTCCACGCCGGCTGCGTCCAAGGCAGCGCGGATGGCCAGGAGGTCAGCAACCATGGCCTGCTGGGGCGTGAGGTCGCCGTTAAGGAGGGCGTATCGCCCGCGGTGACGGACGACGTCGGACCTGTGCTTCAGGTGGGCAACGACGGCAGGTGAGACCGCCTCGGCGATCGCATCTTCCTCTACGGTGGGGCTGCCGTGGTAAATCGGATCGACCTGTGCTTGCGTGATGGCTTTTCTCCGTACTGTTGTGAGTCGTTACTGTTGTGAGTCGTTTCTGGGGAATCCAGGAGTCTAGATGGCGAGGGCGTCGCGCCAGCTGCGCAGGAAGGCTCCGCCGGCGTCGTCGTGAATGACGTCGTCCGCCAGCTCGAGGTCAGCGGCGGTAAGAATGGTGTAAGGCTTCACCGGAACGCCGTCTGCGGGCCGGACGTCCACGTGCTTCACGTCGTGGTCGTTGTGGTGAAGCCAGTCTGCCATGGCGTAGTCCGTACGGGAATCACCTACTGTGCGCCAGGAGAGTGGGGTGATTCCCTGGGCGGCCAACAATTCCACAGCCCGGCTGGCGCCAAGGTCCTTGCCCAAGCGGACGGATTCGATGTCCGTGGAAATGATGGTGGGGTCCAGTCGGTAGTCCACGGTGTCATCGGACTCAGGGGCGTGGTGGTCCAGGATGGCTGCGTTCAGGCCGTGGCGGCCCATGATGTTCAGGGCATCGGCGTCGAAGAGTTTTTGCTCGGCCAGGTAATCTTCGCTGGCCACTTCAACGTGCTGCTCAACGGAGACCATGGCACGCTTGGTCTCATCGAAGAACATATGCGCGGAGTAGTCCTCGGCAACGAGCCTGCGGATGTCATCCCCATATGCCTTGGGCACGGCGAGCTCGTGGTCCACGTGGATGGGGCCAGGACCGGCGGCGGTGTAGCTGAACCACACGGCGCCCTTTTCGCAGATGGCGTGGATGATGGTGTCGGCCGGCATTCCAGCAGCGATCATCGGCCCCATGACCTGTTCGCTGATGAAGGCATCCGAGCGGCCTGTGTTGAAGATGACGGGGATGCCGGCCGAAGCCAGCGCCGCGAGGTCTGCGATGATATCCGGCTTGACGTCGCGCGTCACAGGGCTGGCGATGGGGCCGTCGACGTCCAGCAGCAGCGCGAGGGCTGGGGCCGTGTGGGCAGCGGTCCGGTCGGTACCTTGGAGCGATTGAGTCATGCCCCTATTCTGTCAGTCCCCGAGGTGTGCATCACAGCTGTGACGCCAGACGTTCGGATAGTCACCGTTTGGCCACAACCTGCGTGTGCCGGGGGTCACAAGTTCCGTTAGCGCAGCAACTTCCATAGGCTTGCAGGGTGATCTTCAAAGCTGTGGGCGAGGGACGCCCGTACCCTGACCATGGATATTCCGCGCCCCGTGACTGGGCTGCCCTTCCACCGCGGCCCGTTCGCCTCGATGAACTCGTCACCACCAAGCGCACCCTTGATCTGGAGGCGTTGCTGGCAGAAGATTCAACGTTTTTTGGGGATTTGTTCCCGCACGTGGTTCAGTACCAGGGCGTGCTGTACCTCGAAGATGGGCTGCATCGGGCAGTCCGCACCGCGCTCCACCAGAGGACGGCCATCCACGCACGCGTGCTGGTGATCGATGGCTAGGCAGCGCAAGCGTCCCAAAGATGTGACGCAGTTACACGGGCACCATGTGGTGACCGGACCGGAGCTTCGTGCCACCTTCGCCGAGGACGCACGTGCCCAACGCAGCCGCTTCCGGCGCCGGGTCTTCCACGCCATCGTTCTTGTCCTGCTGGTTGGTGTCATAGCGGCCGGAGCAATCGGCGCCTGGGCCATCATGAACGGCGTCATCAGGATTCCGACGGCGATCGCCAGCAAGGCGCCCACCAGCCTCTGCCCCACCACCACGTTCGATTACGTGCCCAACGAAACCGTGAATATCAACGTCTTCAACGCCACATCGCGTGCAGGCCTCGCTACTACTGTTGCCGACGAGTTCAAAGCACGGGGGCACAAAGTCCTGTCTGTGGACAACAGCGACACTGCCTACTCGGGGATCGGCGTGGTCGTTTCAGGAGTCAAAGGCCAGGCAGCTGCATTCAACATCCAGCGGAATTTGGCGGGTACGGACTACTTCCAGGACAACCGCGAAGACGAATCAGTGGACGTAGTCCTCACCCGAGGCTTTCAGGGCTTGGTGGAACCGCAGCTCGTGGATCAGACTCCCGGCAAGCTCAGCTGTCCGCGTGAGGACCTGAGGATTGCGGATACTTCCCGATGGCCGATCATCCCCACCCGCCCGGCTCAGTAGGGCGGGGCAGTAGGCCGGGACAGTAGGCCGGGCTGACGACGCGTAGGCTGATTTTCGCCACGCAAAGTGGTGGGCGATGCCCTGATTTGGGTGTCGCCGCCCTGTTGCTCTGGCGTTAGCCGGCCAGAGTGTCAGGGACTGCACCATCCACGCGGATGGCCTTGCCGGCCTCATCGAACTGCGCTCCCGCACCTAGCTGGATGAACCGCACCGTTTGCGCTGTCTGGAGCTCGACGTCGGAGGCTGGGGCAGGCGGGGGAGTCTCGCCGTCGGGCGTTCGGTTGCGTCGTGCGGCGCTTGCTGAGAGTGTGCCGTGGATGAGCCGCGCCAACTGGGCGACATCCGTGTCCGGCAGGTAGCCCTGCTGGACGCCGTCAGTCAGGATGTCCTGGAGGAGGACGTTGAGATCGCCCACGTGATCCGCGAGCTTAGCGAACGAGGCTGGGGATAAGACGGCGGCCATCGCTGGCCCCGGCGGAAGGTGGCGGCGGCTGAGGTCTTCTACCTGGGCGCGGACGTAGAGGGCCAGCCGGTCCACCGGGTTATCAAGAGCTGCAAGCGATTCGCGAAGGTCCACGATGAAGCGCTCGGTTTCATCCAGCGCGTACGCAATGAGCAACTGCTCCATGTCTGCGTAGTAGTTGTAAACGGCGGTGCGGCCAACACCCGCGTGGCGCGCGACGTCCGTCATGGTGAGGCCGGGCAGGCCATGGGTAAAGAGGAGCTCGCCAAAGGCGGTCAGAATACGGCGTTGGGTCTCGGCGCGTTGGGCAGCATTCGTGGCGGCCGTGATCCTGGGCATATAGACACTTTACAATGATGTGTCACCAAGTCCTGCCAACTGGTGTACATCTGGCGCCCTTGGAGGCCTTCCTCGAGCCATTGCGCATGGGCAAACTCGCGTAACATCGTGGGAACCGGACTCGAACTTCACCCGGACACTAAATTCACAAGGGGGACTGTTGCGGGCAACGGTCAAGGATGTGGCACGCCGCGCGGGAGTGTCGCCGAAAACCGTCTCGAACGTCATGAACGGAATCGTGCCGGTCAGCGCTCCAACGCGGCTCAGGGTTGAGCAGGCAATGCAGGAGCTGGATTACGTTCCCAACCTTTCCGCCCGCGGACTCCGCAACGGCCGCTCCGGTGTCATCGCGTTGGCCTTGCCTGATCTGGCCACCCCGTTCTCCGCTGAGATAGCCCAGAGCATCGTGGAAGTAGCCCACGAGCAGGGCTGGAGCGTCCAGATCGAGGAAACCGGTTCGGATCCGCAGCGCGAGCAGGAGTTGATGACCCGCGCGCGCTCCAACCTCATCGATGGGCTCATTCTCAATCCGGTGGTGCTGGATGAAAGTGCCGTCAAGGTTGGGGTGGCCTTGCCTCCCGTCGTGCTGCTGGGTGAAGTGACCCAGGAGCTTGCGGACCGTGTTTACGTGGACAGTTTCGCGGCGGCACGGGATATGACGCTGGCCCTGGCCAAGTTCGGGCGTCGGCGTATCGCCGTGCTCGGCATAAACAAGACTAGGCAGTCTGCCACGTCGATTCAACGCAGACAGGGTTACGAGGCTGCACTCCAGATCCTCGGGATCCCCTTGGATGAATCCCTGCTGATTTCCTGCTCGCCTTGGACGCCTGGAGCTGCAGCCGAATCACTGACCCGCTATCTGGATTCCAACCCGCTGCCGGAGGCGCTGTTCTGCTTCACGGATTCGCTGGCCATTGGAGCCCTCAATACGCTGTGGAAGAGGGGTGTCCGTGTTCCTGATGACGTCGCGGTGGCCGGTTTCGACGACGTCATGGATGGGCGCTACGCAGTTCCCTCGCTGACCACCGTATCTTTCGACAAGCGGACCATCGCCACCGAAGCGCTGCGCCTGCTCACTGAGCGTATGGCGGACAGGGGCCACGGACAACGCGTCGTCACGGTGGACTACACCATTGTAGAGCGGGACAGCACGGGCTAAGCGGCCCTTGAAATTTAAGTGTGCGCGCTAACAATTTCTCTTGCCTCAAATATTACAACGATGTAATGTGAGAGCCGCGTCACCCCCGGGCCACCCTTTTACCCGGCAGTGGAGATGCACCGAAGCCGGATTTGCGCAGCAGTTGTGTCCTTTTCAGCGGACCCTTCCAAAGGAGTGACGGGTGAAGCAGTTTGAATCTTTGACCGGGAAACAGTTGTCCCGGAGACAGTTATTAACGGGATCGGCCCTCCTCGGAGGCGGGCTTCTGGCCACCAGCCTCACGGGCTGTGGAGGTGCGGCCCAAGCCACCGGCGTCAGGGAGATCAACTTCTGGCATCTCTTATCCGGCGGCGACGGTACCAAGATGCAAGCGATGATCGCCAATGCCAATCAAGCCAACCCCGGTTTCAAGGTGCACCCCACCGTGTTGGCCTGGGGCCCGCCGTACTACACCAAGCTGGCCATGGCATCTGCCGGGGGCCGACCTCCTGAGGTAGCCATCATGCATGCCAGCCGGGTCCCGGGGTATGCCCCGGGCGGCCTCATAGAGCCTTGGGATCTGGGGCTGCTTGCGGAGAATGGCATCACGCCGGAGAACTTCGCGCCGCGCATCTGGGAAAAGGGCCAGCAAGATGGGAAGGTTTTCTCCATCGCGCTGGACTCCCACCCGTTCATCATGTTCTACAACACGGACGTCGCCGGTAAAGCCGGGCTCCTGGAAAGTAATGGCCAGTTGCAGGAGGTCAGTTCGCCCGATGAGTTCAAGGCCATGGCACTGGAGATGCAAAAGATCACCAAGGCCCACGGATTGTCCTTTGGCTACCTGAACCTGGGCTCGCAGATGTGGCGACTGTTCTACACGCTCTACAAGCAGCACGGAGCGGAAATTGTCCTCACGCCCGGCCGCCAGATGGAGGCGGACAGGGACGCTGCGATCGAATCGCTGGAGTTCATGGCCTCGCTCTTCGACGACACCATCGCGGCCAAGAGCGGCGACATCAACACCGGTATCGCAGAATTCGTCCGTGGCGATTCGGGAATGCTCTTCAGTGGAGGCTGGGAACTGCCCACCATGAAGAAAGCAAAGTTGCCGGTTGACGCCGCCACCATCCCCACTCTTTATGGGACACCGGCCTCCTACGCCGACTCGCATTCCTTCGTCCTCCCGCGGCAGCTCGCGGTAGACGAAGCGAAACGGAAGGATGCGTACAAGTTCGTCAGTGACGTTCTGAAGGGTTCGCTGTTGTGGGCCGAGGCCGGCCATATCCCGGCGTACCAGCCGGTGGTTCAATCGCCGGACTACGGGAAGCTCACGCCGCAGATCCACTACGCCAACGCGGCGGACATCATCGCCTACGATCCCGAATCCTGGTTCAGCGGCTCGGGATCGGACTGGCAGACCTACTTTGCCGAGCATATCCAGAACGTGCTTCTGGGGCGCGACAAAGCAAGCACAGGGTGGGATGGCTTCGTGGCCCGCACCAACGACCTTCTATCCCGGCCCAACCCGGTCTGACCGGTACCAGCGCACCGAGCGACAAAGGAGTCCTTCATGAGTTCCTCTACACTGTCCCGGCAGACCAGCCAACCACGGACAACACCAGGCCCAGGCAAGGCAGGGCTATCTCTGCGAAGAAGCAGGGACAACCTGAACGGATGGGCCTTCGCAACCCCGTTCCTGGTGTTCTTCCTCGTCTTCCTCGTTTGGCCCATTCTGTACGGCTTTTACATGAGTCTCACGGGCAAATCCCTGACAGGCGCCAACGACAGTCTCATCGGCTTTGCAAACTATGCTGAAGCCTTTGCCGATGCCGGCATGTGGCGTTCATTGGGCAACACCCTGTACTTCACAGTCATCAGCACTGTCCCACTGGTGCTGGTTGCGTTGGTGATGGCGGCGCTCCTGAATATCGGCCTTCCAGCCCAGTGGCTATGGCGGCTTTCCTACTTTGCACCGTTCCTGTTGGCTTCCACCGTTGTCTCGTTGTTCTTCGTCTGGATGTACAACCCGCAACTGGGTTTGATCAACGATTTCCTGTCAAAGTTCGGAATACCAAAAGTCGGGTGGCTGAACGATCCCAATGTGGCCATGTGGTCAATCGTGATCGCGACACTCTGGTGGACGGTGGGCTTCAATTTCCTTCTCTATCTGGCGGCAATGCAGAACATCCCCGTCCAGCACTATGAGGCAGCGTCACTGGATGGTGCCGGCCCTTGGCGGCAATTCTTCTCCATCACTCTGCCGCAGCTCACGCCCACCACCGTAATGATCGTGTTGCTCCAGATCCTGGCTTCCCTGAAGGTCTTTGACCAGATTTACCAGATGACAGCCGGGGGTCCGGGCGGATCTACCCGTCCCGTGGTCCAGTACATCTTCGAAACCGGGTTCACCGGATACCGGCTGGGGTATTCCGCAGCTATCTCCTACATCTTCTTCGGACTGATTGTGCTGGTTTCCGCGCTGCAGTTCGTCATCACCCGCCGCAGGAGCGCATAGCCATGGCAACCCCTACCCTCACCCGTTCGACCCCAGCCGCGCCAACCACCGCCCTGAAAATCCGCCAGCCACGGAAAAGGCTGACCGTCGGCAGGGTCGCAGCAGTCGTCGTCGCCGCTTTGATCGCTGTCCTCTGGCTGATCCCGTTCGCGTGGGCCACGGTCACTGCCTTCAAGTCCGAAGCGGATGCGTCGGCGTCCAAGGTCAGCTGGTTTCCGCCGTCGGGATTTACCTTCGATGCCTTCGTCAATGTGTTCCAAGCCGGGAACATCCCGCTCTGGACGTGGAACTCGCTCTACACCTCCGCGGCCATCACGGCAATCACACTGGTGATCTCGGCTCTCATGGCCTACGCACTCTCCAGGATCGAGTTCAAAGGCAAGAAGGTCCTGATGGTCGTGATCATCGCAGCCATCATTGTCCCGCCACCCGTGCTGATGATTCCGCTCTTCTACCAAATGCTCGCGTTCAAAATGATCGATACCTCATGGGCCATCATCCTGCCGCAGGTGATCCATCCCGCCATGGTGTTTGTCCTCAAAAAGTTCTTCGACCAGATCCCGCATGAACTGGAAGAAGCTGCAGTGATGGACGGCGCCAGTCGCCTCCGGATCTTCCTGCAGATCATCCTGCCGTTGTCCCGGCCCATCCTGGCCGCCGTCGCGATCTTCGTGTTCATCGGTGCGTGGAACAACTTCCTGTGGCCCTTCATCTCCACCAACGACGACTCCCTGCTGACCCTCCCCGTAGGCCTGCAAACCATCAAGAGTGCTTACGGCGTCCAGTACGCACAGAACATGGCGTCCGCTTTGTTGGCCGCTTTGCCGCTCATCGTCGTCTTCCTGTTCTTCCAACGCCAGATCATCAAGGGCGTCGCGACGACGGGACTCGCCGGAACCTGATCCGGCACCTTCGCCTACCAACTGTTTGAGAACACAACCAAGGAGATACATGTCCCGCGCACGCATCACCCTCGATCGCGATTTCACCATCGGCGAGGTACCCCGACGCCTCTTCGGCTCCTTCGTGGAACACATGGGCCGCTGTGTGTACAGCGGCATCTACGAACCCGGACACCCTGAGGCCGACGAGAACGGCTTCCGCCAGGACGTCCTGAAGCTGGTCAAGGAACTTGGCGCCACTGTTATCCGGTACCCCGGCGGCAACTTCGTCTCCGGCTATAACTGGGAGGACGGGATCGGCCCCCGCGAAACCAGGCCCCGCCGCCTGGACGGTGCCTGGCACACGGTGGAAACGAATGCTTTCGGCCTTCACGAGTTCGTGGACTGGTCCAAGCAAGCCGGTACGGAAATCATGGAAGCCATCAACCTGGGCACCAGGGGAGTGGATGCTGCCCGCGAGATCGTGGAGTACGCCAACCACCCTGGCGGGAGCTACTGGTCCGATCTGCGCGCCAAGAACGGCCACAAGGACCCGTTCGATATCAAGCTGTGGTGCCTGGGCAACGAAATGGACGGCCCGTGGCAGATCGGCCACAAGACCGCCGAGGAGTATGGGCGACTTGCCCAGGAAGCGGCCAAGGCCATGCGCTTCGTGGACCCCGACATTGAGCTTGTTGCGTGCGGCAGCTCCAACTCCCGGATGCCCACGTTCGGTGCCTGGGAGCAGACGGTCCTCACCCACACCTACGACGAGGTGGATTACGTTTCCCTCCATGCCTACTACTACGAGCACGAAGGTGATGTTGGCAGCTTCCTGGCATCCGCCGTCGATACCGACTACTTCATCGAGTCAGTGATCGCCACCGCGGACGCCGTGCGGGCCAAGGGCAAGCACAAGAAACACATCAACCTGTCCTTCGACGAATGGAACGTCTGGTACCAGCGCGGCCTGGACACTGAGGACCAGCCTCACAACGTGATCAAGGCGGGCTGGCGCGAGCACCCGCGCATCATCGAAGACAAGTACAACGTGACGGATGCCGTGGTGGTGGGCACCCTGCTCAACTCCCTGCTCCGCCACGGCGACCGCGTCAAGATCGCCAACCAGGCGCAACTGGTCAACGTCATCGCGCCCATCCTGTCGGAAGAGAACGGACCGGCGTGGAAGCAGACCATTTTCCACCCGTTCGCCCGGATGGCTGAGCTCGCCAAGGGCCAGATCCTGCGGCTTTCGGTGGACTCGGACAAGTACTCGAACAACCGCTTCGGGGACACGGACCTTGTAGATGTCAGCGCTACGTGGAACGAGGAAACGGGCCGGCTGGCCCTGTTCTTCGCGAACCGCGGGCTGGAAGAAGCTGCCGACGTCGAGGTTGCCCTGCGCGGCTTCGACGCCCGCCAGGTTCTCCGCGCCGAAGTCCTGGAGATCCCCGAGGGCGGCGACAGGTTCACCACCAACACGCAGGACCAGCAGGGCCGCGTCGGTCTGAAGCCGCTGGAAGGCGTCAAGGCGACTGGTTCGGAGCTTCGGCTGACGCTGCCCGCGTTGTCCTGGGCCGTCGTCGAGCTTGAGGTCGTGAAGGCCTAGCGTCGCCCCTTAAGAGCAACGCGGGGTCACTTATGGCCTATCCCGAGGCGGATTATGGGCCATAAGTGACCTCGCGTTGTTTTAATTGACGCTGCAGCCGTCCGGACCGCAGGCCTCTGCGTCGGATGCGCCCACGGGGATCAGGGGATTGGCTTCCTGCCACGCCTGGTTCAGCGCCTCACTGAAGAGCTCAGCCGGCTGGGCGCCCGAGATGCCGTACTTGCGGTCGATGACGAAGAACGGAACGCCGGTGACGCCGATGGCGCGGGCCTCGTTGATGTCCTCGTTGACGGCGTCTGAATATTTGTCGCTGGTGAACAGCTCTGCGACTTCGCTGGCCGGGAGTTCCAGAGCGGCGCCAAGTTCCGTGAGGTATTCCTGGTTGCCGATGTCCTTGCCGTGCTCGAAGTGATCGCTCAGCAACCGTTCTTTGGCGGCATCCTGGCGGCCATGGGCTGCGGCGAGGTGGATGAGGCGGTGGGCCGTGAAGCTGTTGGCGACTACTACCTTGTCGAAGTGATAGTCCAGGTCCTCGCCCTTGGCGGTCTCCGTGACATGGGCGAACATCTGCTTGACCTGCTCCGGGGCCATGCCCTTGCGCTTGCTCAGGTAATCCAGTTCCGTGCCGTCATAGTGCTCCGGGATTGAGGGATCCAGCTGGTAGCTCTTCCACTCAATGTCCACGGAATCACGGTGCGGGAACTGTGCCAGGGCAGTCTCAAAACGGCGCTTGCCGATGTAGCACCACGGACACGCGACGTCGGACCAGATCTCAATCTTCATGCTGTGGTCAACCTCCAGGGCCGCGGGGGCATTCCGGAAAAGTCTGTTATTTTCGTCACCCATTGCCGGGGCGGGCGTGCCCAGCCTAATGTGTGAAGCAGGTTATGCAGCTAGCCGGTGGGGCGCTCTTCGCCCCAGGAATCGCGTGTGTCTGGGGCCGCGATCAACACGAGGTTGAACCCCGTGCGTGGGTTCGAATGTTTGTGGAGGCCTACAGCATGCGCGTTGGACTCATCGTTGGGCCATGGTTCACAGTGCCCCCGGAACGGTACGGCGGCACGGAACGGGTTGTAGATGCGTTGGCCCGCGCCCTTGCCGATGCCGGGCACGAGGTGCTCCTGGCCACGGCAGCCGACAGTACTTGCCCGGTTCCCCAATTGCGGGGCTTTGGGCCGAGCGAGCCTGAAGAGTTGGGGCAGACGCTCAGCGAGTTGCACCACGTCATCAAGGCTTATGCCGGCATGAAGGACGTAGACATCATCCACGACCACACCCTTGCCGGGCCCCTCTACGCCCACCGGCCGCCGGGTGTTCCCGTAGTGACCACCGTCCATGGCCCGCTGACACCGAGGTATGCAGGGCTCTACCGGGATATGGCCCAGGACACCGCAATCATCGGCATTTCGCATGACCAATGCAGCCGCATTTCCGACCTGCAAATATCCGCAGTCATCCACCACGGCCTGGACCTGTCCACGGTTTCTGTCGGCGACGGGGCCGGCGGCTACGCATGCTTTGTTGGACGTATGTGCCCGGACAAAGGCTTGCTGGAGGCGGTGGCCGTTGCCCGCGAGGCCGGTGTGCCGCTGCGCATCGCTGCCAAGATGCATGCCAAGGAGGAGCGGGACTACTTCCACGACGTCGTGGAGCCGATCCTTGGGTCACAGGAAGAATTCCTCGGCGAACTCTCAGATCCGGAGAAGTACGAACTGATGGGTGGGGCGATGGCGCTGATCAACCCCATCCAGTGGCATGAACCGTTCGGGCTGGTCATGATCGAGGCGTTGGCCACAGGAACACCAGTTCTGTCCACCCCCATGGGCGCGGCACCGGAAATAGTCCAGCATGGCGTCACAGGATATCTCTCGCAGACCAATGAACTCGCAGGGTTTGTACAGGACGTGCAAGGGATCAGCCGTGCGGAATGTCGGCGAACCGTGGATGAGTATTTCAACGCTGCACGGATGGCGGCGGACCATCTGGACCTTTACGCCACGGTCATTGAAGAATTCAAGGCCGGGGGACTTCCCGGGGACGGCAAGTTGCAAGACAATCAGAGGCAAGCCCCCATCAACCTGTGACTGATGAGCAGGACATCTCCCGAGGAAGGCTTCGTGGGCCATGACTGCTTGGAACGCCGATACGGAGGCAGGCGCTTCCGAGCTGGGCGCTGTAACCATCGTGGAAGGTTCATCCTTCTGCATCTCCGCCCACTCCGGTGACATCCACGGCGGCGGCTCCCAAGGCACCTACTACCAGGACACCCGGATCGTGTCGCGTTGGATCCTGAGGATCAACGGGGCCCTCCGGGAACCATTGGGCACCACCAACCGCACCGCGTTCCAAGCCGAATATGTTGGCCGGGCCTGCTCCAGCGATGGGCGCTTTGACAGTCCGCTGGTTGTACAGCATCAGCGGCATGTGGGCGCCGGACTGCGGGATGACCTCACTATCAGGAACTACTCCGGGCAGCCGGCGCCGTGCGAAATCGAGTTGCTCATCGACGCCGACCTCGCAGACCTCTTCGACGTCAAGGGTGGCCGGGCAAGCCGGGCAGGAACCGCGGAGAAGACTGCCCACAAGAAGGAGCTGCACATTGAGTCCGTCCACGCCAACGGGGAACGCCGTGGCGTGGTGTTCCGGGCTTCGGGAGCCAAAGCGAATCCGGAAGGACTAACGTTCCACATCACCATCCCGGCCCGCAGTCAATGGAGTACCAGCGTCATTGCCATTCCGTTGATCAACGGAAAACGCCCGGATGACCCGTTCACGGAAACCACGGCGCTGCACCACACCATTGGGGTCCGTCGGCACATGGCGTGGGCGGAGCACATTCCCCGGATCGCAGTCACGGACAGAAACGTTGAGGAAGTCCTGGAACGAAGCCAGAGCGATCTTGGTTCGTTGCGGATCTTCGACCACGAACACCCCGGGCGTGCTGCTGTCGCAGCAGGCGCGCCGTGGTTCATGGCACTGTTTGGACGCGACTCCATAGTGGCGTCGTATATGTCACTCATGGTGGATCCCGGACTGGCAGCGGGCTCGTTGCAAACACTGGCCGGACTTCAGGGCAGCAAAGAGGACGTCGACTCCGAGGAAGAACCGGGTCGGATGCCCCACGAGGTGAGGCTGGGAGTCACGGCAGGACTCTCCTTGGGCGGAACCGCCTACTACGGGACGATCGATGCGACCCCTCTCTTCGTCATGCTGCTGGGGGAGCTGAGCCGATGGGGCTTGGGCGCGGACATCATCGAGTCCCTCCTTCCCCATGCCGATCGTGCTATCTCCTGGATGGAAAACTACGGCGACCGGGATGGCGATGGGTTCATCGAGTACCAGCGCCCCAACAGCCACGGCCTGATCAATCAAGGGTGGAAGGACTCCTGGGACGGCATCAACTTCGCAGACGGCAGGATCGCTGAAACACCCATCGCATTGTGCGAGGTCCAGGCCTACGCCTATGGGGCCTACGTTGGGCGTTCGCTCTTGGCGCGTGCAGCGGGCGATACCGCCGTCGAACGCCGTTGCGCCGACCGGGCCGAAGCGCTGAAGGATGCGTTCAACGAGGCTTTCTGGCTGCCGGACAAGGGTTATTTCGCCCTTGCCCTGGATAAGGACAAGAAACCCGTGGATTCCTGTACGTCCAACATGGGCCACTGTTTGTGGACGGGCATTGTGGACGAGGACAAGGCTGCACTTGTGGCGGAGCGGCTGATGTCGCCTGAGATGTTCACGGGCTGGGGGATCCGCACCCTGGGTTCGGACATGGGAGCTTACAACCCCGTCAGCTACCACAACGGCTCGGTCTGGCCTCACGATACGGCTCTCGTGGCCACTGGACTCATGCGGTACGGCTTCGTCAAGGAAGCCAGCCGGGTAGCGAGTGGATTGTTCGACGCCGCTGAGCACTTTGGCGGTCAGCTTCCGGAACTGTTCTGCGGCTTTGATCGCTCAGACTTTCCGGAGCCGGTGCCCTATCCGACGGCGTGTTCCCCGCAGGCGTGGGCGGCTGCGGCCCCGATTCAGCTGGCCCGCATCCTGCTGCGGTTTGACCCAGATTTCACTAGGAAAGTACTGCATCTGGCGCCCATCCTCCCGGATGCGTTCGGGGAGTTCAAAGCCGAAAACGTGCTGCTGGGGCGCTCGCGGGTCACCATCCAGGCTTCCGCGGGCAATGGCACCGTGACAGGGTTACCGGCTGGCTTGGAGCTGCACTCCGATCCCCGACCACCCTTGGCGGGGGACTTGTTCGGCTAGCTGGTCACGGCCTCAGGCCGAGCTGCCATTGACTAGAGTGTGTGTTCCATGACGAAGTCATGTTCCACGGTGTCTCCCAGTTTGAAGGACTTGGTGCCCACCCTCTGGAATCCATTCTTTTCGTAGAAGCGGATGGCC
Source organism: Micrococcaceae bacterium Sec5.1 (assembly GCA_039636795.1). Classification (NCBI taxonomy): domain Bacteria; kingdom Bacillati; phylum Actinomycetota; class Actinomycetes; order Micrococcales; family Micrococcaceae; species Micrococcaceae bacterium Sec5.1. The sequence continues at coordinate 726,249 of CP143430.1, forward strand.
TTGGCGTTTTCACTGTTCACGCCGAGCCAGACTCCGGCCGCGCCCTTCTCTGCGGCATCGGCGATCGAGGCCTTCATGAGGCGGGATGCGGCTCCCTGGCCGTGGTGGTCCGGGTGGACGTAGCACTTGCTGACTTCCGTGGAGGGGAGCGCAGAGAGCACGGAAGCTACATCCGGGTCGCTTGCCGGCTTGGCAATCAGCATGGTGTACCCGTTGAGCTGGCCGTCGTCGTCGAGCACCAAAATGGTGATGTTCGGATCGGCGAGGTAATCCACGAAGTTGGCCTCGGCGAGCGTCTTCTCGAGATGGGCCTGGATGTCCGCCGGTGAGGCGCCGGGCGGGCACGCCAGCGGGAAGGTGACGGCCGCCAGTTCGGCGAGCTTTCCGGCGTCGTCTGCTGTTGCTGTTCGAATGGTCTCGGCCACGTGGTCCCCCTTGGAGTCTGTTTACGGCTAATGCCCCTAAGAACGAATCTTAAGGGCATTAGCTGAACACATCTCCCGGTTTTGCGTTTAGTCTGCTTTCACCGCGAGCACCGGGCAGTCCGCCTCCAACAGGATCCGTTGCGAGACGCTGCCCATGATGAGTTTGCCTACCGGGCTGCGGCGGCGGAGGCCAATCACAATCAGCTCGGCGTTGTGCTCGTCGGCCGCATCCAGTACCTCAGCAGCGGCATCATGGCCGCGGACGGGCTGCTTGATGATGTGCTCGATGCCTTGCAGTGCCAGGCGTTCCTCGATGGTCTGGATCTCAGGTTCCTGGGCATACCTGTTGTCCACCAAGGCGTCGCCCTTGGAAGAGTTGATCACCAACAAGGTGTCGTTGCTTTTCTTCGCTTCGGCGATGGCTTGGGTCAATGCGGCTTCGCCCTCGGGCGTGGGGACGTATCCCACCACGATGGTCATGGCTTCTCCTTGTTGTGGTGGACGTTGTGGTGGCCGTTGTGCTGGAACTCGTCAGCTTGGCTGGCGGCATCCTCTGTCAGGGGCGTTTCACTGGGGTGCGCCGGTACGACGCTGGCTGGCACCGGACGGTTGCGGCGGACCAGCTTGAAGAGCAGCGGCCAGAGGATGACGATAGCCACGATGATGTAGACGACGACGGCGATTGGCTCGCTCCACAGCCCGGCGGGGTCACCGGCGAACAGCTGGAGAGTCCTGCGCAGCTGCCCTTCGATGCGCGGGCCGAGGATGACGCCCAGAATCAGGGGCAACACAGGTAGCCCGAAGCGCCGCATCATGAATCCCAGCGCTCCGAGCACCAGCAGGATCACCAGGTCGAAGGCTTGCAGGTTCACCGAGTAGGCGCCCAGCGTGGCGAAGAACAGAATGCCGGCATAGAGGTAGGGCCGTGGAAGCTGCAGCAGCTTGGCCCACAGGGGTGCCAGGGGCAGGTTGATGAGCAGGAGCAGCAGGTTACCGATGAAGAGGCTCGCGATGAGCGCCCACACCAGGGGACCTTGGCTGGAGAACAGCTGCGGGCCGGGCTGGATGCCGTACGAGGTGAACGCCGCGAGCATGACGGCGGCAGTGGCATTGGTGGGCAAGCCGAGGGCGAGCATTGGGGTCAGGGTTCCGGCTGCGGCAGCGTTGTTGGCCGCTTCGGGGCCTGCGACGCCTTCGATGGCTCCCTTGCCGAATTCCTCCGGATGTTTGGTCAGCCGTTTCTCGGTGACATAGGAGAGGAAGGTGGGGATCTCGGCACCGCCGGCGGGAAGTGCGCCAAACGGGAAGCCGAAGGCCGTGCCGCGCAACCAGGGTTTCCAGGAGCGGGCCCAGTCCTTCTTGCCCATCCAAGGCCGCCCGACGGGAATGATGTGAAGCGGTGAACGCCGCAAGTGCGCGGCAACCCACAGTGCTTCACCAACGGCGAAGATGGCCACTGCCACCACCACGATATCCAGGCCGTCGGCCAGCATCGGCTGGCCAAAGGTCAGGCGGCGCTGGCCGGTAACGGAGTCAATGCCCACCAAACCGATGGCCAGGCCCAGTCCCAGGGAGGCAAAGCCCCTGAGCCGGGATGAACCCAGGACCGCGGTGACGGCCAGCAAAGCGAGGATCATGATGGCGAAGTAACTCGGTGCGCCCAGGCTTACGGCGAACTGAACCACCAACGGTGCAAGTCCTGCCAGCAGGGCCGTACCGATCGTGCCGGCAATGAACGAACCAATCGCCGCCGTCGCTAGCGCTTGTGCTGCCCGCCCGGCTTTCGCCATCTTGTTGCCCTCGATGGCCGTCACAACAGACGACGATTCGCCGGGTGTGTTCAGCAGGATGGACGTCGTCGATCCGCCATACATGCCGCCGTAATAGATGCCCGCGAACATAATAAAGGCGCTGGTGGGCTCAAGGGCGGCCGTAACAGGAAGCAGCAGCGCCACAGTCATGGCCGGGCCGAGCCCTGGCAGAACACCAACGGCCGTTCCCAGGAGCACGCCGATCATGGCGTACAAGAGGTTCAGGGGGGTGAGGGCGGTGGCAAAACCGTCCATCAAAGAGGACCAGACGTCCATCAGAGGATTCCTTCCAGGAGTCCGGCCGGCAACGCAATGCCAAGGCCGAGGTAGAAGCCGTAGAAGGTGGCCAGGGATAGTGCAACGGAGATGATCCCGTCACGAACGTAGTGCCGGCTGCCAAGTGCCAGCACGCTGCCCCAGAACAGGACAGTGCCGGAGATGACCCAGCCGGCCCAGTCGATGAGCAGGATGTTGAGGATGAAGGCTCCTGCAAGGGGAAGCACGGTCTTCCAATCGGCGGGGTGCGCGAGGTCAATGTCCTCGCCGCCTTCCACTTCGCCTTTGCCACCGCGGAGAACGTTGATGGCCAGCAGAACTGCGCAGACCACCAGGAGCCCGGCAACAACGAAGGGAACCGCCTTGGGCCCTACCGGGTCCGACTTCGAATAGGGGGTGACCAGGCCGTTGGCGTCGAGGAAGACAAGGACGCCTACCGCGCCGAGCAGGAGGGCTACCCCCAGCTCGGCGCGGCCCTTGAGGCCTGTTGCCAGAGTGCTCACGCCAAGCCAAGCTTGGTGAGCACGTCCGCCACCCGCTTGTCCTGGTCCGTCAGGAACTTCTGGAACTCGTCACCGGTGATGAAGGCGTCGGTCCAGCTGTGGGTCTTGAGGGCTTCTTTCCAGCCAGCGGATTCGTGCATCTTCTCCAGTGCGGCAATCAGGGACTTCTTGTCGTCCTCGCTGATGCCTGGAGGCGCCACCATGCCACGCCAGTTGGTGAAGACCAGATCGATCTTGGACTCCTTCAGCGTGGGGGCGTCAACACCTTCAAGACGCTTCTCGCCACTGGTGGCCAGGACGCGTACTTCACCGGACTTGATCTGCTGAAGGTACTCGCCGGCACCCGAAGCAGCGAAGCCAAGCTTGTTGCCCAGGATGGCTGGAAGGAGATCTCCACCGCCGTCGTAAGCGACGTAGTTGACCTTCGTGGCGTCAATGCCAACTGCGCCTGCCAACTGCATGGGCAAGAGGTGGTCGGGACCACCAGGCGAGGAACCGCCACCCACGGAGATCGAACCGGGATCTGCCTTCCAGGCCTTCACGAGGTCATCGATGGTCTTGTATGGGGAGTCCTTGCTGACCATGATGGCGCCGGGCTCTTCAATGAGCCGTGCCAGCGGGGTGGTCTGGGTCAGCTTCGACTCGGACTTGTTGGTGTAACTGGCACCAACAACACCCAGACCCATGAGCATGGTGAGGTCCCCGTTGCCCTTTTCGTTGACGACGCGGGCCAGACCCACCGTGCCGCCTGCACCTGCAAGGTTGAAGACCTCCGTGTTGTTGGCGATCTTCTCGTCGTCGAGCACCTTGGCGGCCGCCCGTGCGGTGGTGTCGTAACCGCCGCCGGGAGTATTGGGAACCATGATCTGGAGTCCGGTGACGGGTCCGGCTGCAGCGCCGGAGCTGGCAGAACCGGTGGAGCTCTTACCTGTGGCGCCGCAGCCGGTGGCCATCAGGGCGATGCCGGCAGCGACGGCGGCGATTCGCAATGCGCGGATCTGGCGCATGGTGTTCCTCTTCTCATCATCGAAAAATTCAGTGCGGGGCGATCAGCGTTGTGCCCCCGTGAACTGATGCTAGGTGCCGGCGTGACGGTCATCACTCTTGTGTTCGCAGTGATCTTTAAGTTCATTGCGTTCACGCCTCTGCCGTGTCATACGGCGCAGCCCCGCTGGTGCTCAGCGTGCTTAGGGTATAGTTCCGATACGCCAAGGCGGACTACTTTGAAACTGTTAGCGGCCCTTGCATATTGGAATCACCAAAGGATCCAAACAGTGACTCGACGAAGAGGAATGTCCTTGGCAGGGCAGTACCTTGTGCTGCAGTTGTTGATCGTCCTGGCGGTCCTGGTCGCTGTTGTAGCCATCTCCCTGGCCCAATCTGCTGCTGCTTTTGAACGCACTGAAGGACGCCGGGCATTGTCCGCGGCAGAGGCCCTGGGCAACAACCCCACTGTGCGCGCCCTGTTGCCCACCGCCGAACCCCGCAACGGGTCATCCCTTCCCGCCGTGGCCGAGTCCATTCGCACTGTATCCGGATCTTCCCACGTGGCACTCGCAAAGCTGGACGGCACGGTAGTGACGTCCTCGGATCCCAGCCAGCTGGGCAAGCCGCTCCTGCTGGGCGACAGCAGGGTCAAGGAAGGCCGGGCCTGGACCGGAGTCCTTGCCGGCAACGAAGGGAAAGTTCTCTCAGCACACGTGCCGGTACTGGACGACTCCGGGGCCATGATCGGCATCGCCTCCATCAGCAGGAACTATCCGTCCGCCCTTGAACGGCTGGAAGACGTGGTCCCCAACCTCCTCACCTACCTTGGCGTCGCGAGTGTCCTGGGCGTCGCCGGTTCCCTTCTGCTGTCCCGTCGCGTCAAACGGCAAACCCTCGGAATGGAGCCCCGGGAGATCACGGGGCTCGTGGAAAACCGTGAAGCGATGCTGCAAGGCCTCAAGGAAGGGGTGGTGGCGCTGGACCCGCACGAGCGGATTACAGTGGCAAATGAGAGCGCCCGTCAACTCCTCGGATTGCCCGCAGACTGTGTGGGCCGAAAACTTGGGTCTCTCCATGTGGACCACGCGCTGAAGGTGGGACTAACCCGGGAACAGTCAGACCCCGACCAACTGGTGCTCGTGGGGGACCGGCTGGTAGTCATGAACAGGGTGGCCCTGAAGTCCCATGGGCGCGACATCGGCTCCGTGACAACCCTGAGGGACCGGACCGAGTTGTCGTCCTTGGAGAGTGAACTCGGAGCCACGCGAACCGTGACGGACACTTTGCGTGCCCAAGCCCACGAATTCGCAAACCAACTCCACGTCATTTCCGGCCTGATCCAGATTGGCGAATATGATTCCGTGGTGCAGTTCGTCAACGGCGCCACCGTGGACCGGACCCGGCTCAACGATGAAGTGACCAGCCGTATCGAGGACCCGGCGCTCGCCGCCCTCCTGATAGCCAAAGCCAGTTTGGCCACCGAGCGGGGCGTGGAACTGCAGATCGACCCGCAGTCCGGGCTCCCGCGCGTGAACGAGGAACTCTCCCGGGACCTCACCACCGTGGTGGGCAATTTGGTGGATAACGCGTTCGACGCCGTCGCCGGACGGGTTGGGGCATCCGTACGGGTGTTGGTGGTCAACTCTGCGGACGGTGTTTCGGTCACCGTCCGGGACAACGGACCAGGCGTGCCCTCCGGCTCCGCTGAGGACATTTTCCGGCAGGGTTTTTCCACGAAGGAACCCGGGCCTGGCGACGCCCGGGGCTTCGGCCTGGCGCTCTCACGGGTGATCTGCCGTCGGTCCGGGGGCGATCTAACGGTCGCCAACGACCATGGGGCAATTTTCACCGCACAATTCAATAAAGGGGCAGTGTAATCGTGATCAAAGTCTTGATTGTGGATGACGACTTCATGGTGGCCAAGGTCCACGCAGGTTTCATCCAGCGGACGCCCGGGTTCGGCGTCGTTGGTGTTGCGCACACAGGCGCGCAGGCCATCCTTGAAACGCAGCGGCTGCAGCCGGACCTTGTGCTGTTGGATATCCATCTCCCGGACATCAACGGGCTGGACCTGATGCATCAGCTCCGGGACGTTGCCCCGGACCTTGACGTGTTGGTGATCAGTGCGGCCCGTGAAACCGAGACGGTGCGCAAAGCACTGCGCGGGGGTATTGTGCACTACCTGATCAAGCCGTTTTCGCAGTCTGATCTTCAGGAACGTTTGCAGCACTATCTGAATGCCTACCAAGGGCTGGACGCCTCCAAGGACGTGGCCGAGCAATCGGATGTCAACCGGGTATTCGGGCTGGATTCCGCTCAACGTACGCTGCCCAAGGGCTGCAGCGTGGAGACACTGGAACTCGTGGAGGCCGCGCTGAAATCAGCCCCCGGCGACGTCTCCGCCGCCGAAGTTGCCGAGCAATTGGGGACCTCCCGGGTCAGCGCCCGCCGTTACCTTGAGTACCTCCATGACGAAGGCGCGTTGGAAGTGCGGCTGAAGTACGGCGTCGGGCGTCCTGAGAGAAGGTATGTGCTGAAGGGGCGGTGAGCCGCTTGTGACGGGGTGCCCGTCCGTCTTGCCCCAAGGGTCAATTGATAAACTGGGTGCACGTCCATGATCAGGCTTTCTGACAAAGGAGCGTGAGTACGATGCCCAAGACCGGCAAGAACGATCATGCCCGCAAAGACGAACTCCCCTCCACTCTGCAGCGCTCTGAGCAGAAGGCCCAGGATACCTTCGCCAAGACCTACGACTCCGCCATGGAGACGTACGACAACGATGAGAGCCGGGCGGCCCGCACCGCCTTTGCCGCGGTGAAGCACAGCTACGAGAAGGTTGGCGACCATTGGGAGGCGAAGGAGGAACGCGGTCCTTCTGACCCGCACGCGGAAGAGGGCATTGAGTCAACGCGACCAACCGCCGGGGGAGTGGACGCCAACGCATCCAAGGAACATCTCTATCAACGCGCCCAGGAGCTGGACATCAAAGGCCGCTCGAAAATGAGCAAGGATGAACTCGTCACGGCGCTGCAGAAAGCCAACGACGCCGCAACGCGGAAGGCGCGAGGGGGCTAGGTCGGGATTCCAGGTCCTCGGCCGACATAACTACGCCGCCACCGTCTTCAGATAATTCCGGATCCCATCGACCACTAGCTCATGGTCCTCATCAGAGCTCAATCCGGCCACGGTAACGGCACCAATAACACCGGCACCGCGCACACGGATCGGGAACGAGCCACCGGCGAGCGTGTAATCCTCATGGGCAAGCCAGCCGCCTCCCAGAGGGCTGTGCGTGCGGGCGGAGAACTGTTCAGTTAACAAGGCTGTGCTGTGTTCAAAACGCAGCACCGAGGCAGACTTGCGGCGGATCCACTCCTCTTGGTCGGCCGTGGCTCCGGGCAGGACGCAGCGGAAGAGCACAAGGTTGTGCCGCCGGATATCGATGGCAACGCCATAATCGGAAGCGATCGCGTGGTTGGCGATGAGCGAGCCGAGGCGCCAAGCGTCGTGGTGGTCAAAGCTTGCGAAGACGAGTTCTTCCTCTTGCTGGCGGAGCTCCACAAGGCGGGCAGATTCAGTCATTTCGTTGCACCTTCTTCTGAAACAACAGCATCCGCCGCGTACGACAGCCCGATCTGGCGGCGGATTTCATCCATGGCCGCCATGATGGCCACGCTTTCGCTCGGCGGCAGGATGGTGCCAGCGGTCTCACCGGCGCGGATCAGGCGTTCCAGCTCGGCCGCCTGGTACTGCATTCCCCGGCTCTTCACGGGCTGCTCGAAACGCTCCACCACCTCGCCATCAACGCGGAAAACGGTGAAGGGCACTTGGTTGTACCAGGTGTGTTCGATGTCGATATAGCCCTCTGTACCGATCACCATAGCGCGGTTGGCGCTGGCGGCGTCGAGTTCGCAGTCCACAATGGCCTGTTGCCCGTCGGCGTACTCGAAGATGGCCGCCGTTTGCCTGTCCACGCCGGTGGCCGACATGGAGGCGCTTGCCCGGATTATGGCAGGCGTACCCAGGATGTCGAAGGCAAAGGAGATCGGGTAGATGCCCAGGTCCAGCAAAGCTCCGCCGCCCAGGGCGGGATCGTTGAGCCGGTGGGCAGGGTCCTTGGGAAGGCTCTGGTTGTGGCTGGCAACCACCTTCCGGACCTCGCCGATGGTGCCTTCCTGGATGAGTTCGCGGATGCGCACCATGTGCGGGAGGAAACGCGTCCACATAGCTTCCAAAGCCACAAGGCCTTTGGACTCGGCCAGGTCCACGATCTCCTGGGCTTGGCGGGCGTTCATCGTGAAGGCCTTCTCCACCAGCACGTGCTTTCCGGCGTTGAGCGCCAAGAGTGCGTTGGCATGATGGAACGGGTGCGGCGTAGCGATGTAGACCACGTCAACCAGCGGGTCTGCCACCAAGTCCTCGTAACTGCCGTGTGCGGTCATCACGCCGTGCAGCTCAGCGAAGGCTTTGCTCGACTCCAATGAGCGTGAGCCCACAGCCTGCACGGTAAAGCCGTTCTCTTTCAGGTCCTGCGTCTGGAGTCCGGCAATAAATCCTGTGCCGAGGATGCCCCAGCGGATTGTTCCGTCGGAGGTGCCATTGCTGAGGGTCACGTGCTTAGTCCTTCGTCGAGTCAGAAAGCGGGTAGGCCACATACGCAAAACGCCGGGAGTCCGGCGACCAGCTGTTGACGTTGAGGCTACCTTGGCCACCGAAAAGTGGCCATGTATGCAGCGGCGTGGCCCAGTCGTGTGTAGAAACAAGTACGACGGCGACCGGCAGGTCAGCGGGGTGTCCTACCGTTCCGCTGGGGAACCGGATGTAACTGGCGTACCGGCCATCGGGGGAGAGATGCGGGAACCAGTCGACTGTTTCGGATTCGAGGAGCCGCTCGAAGCCAGTGCCGTCCACGCGAACCCGGGCGAGCTGGGCGTGACCCGGCGTGGACGAAAAGGATTCCGTGTTCAGGTAAAGCCATTTCCCATCGGGCGAGTATTCCGGCCCGTCGCAGTGGCCAGCGCCGACATCAAAGCGGCCGACATCCACGCTGGCGGTAGCGCCGCCGTCGGACGCTGTGGTCATCAGGCGACCTGGCTGCGTGAAGTCTCCCGCTTCGATCCCCACATACGCCAACTCCTTGCCGTCCGGGCTGACGCCGTGGAGGAAATGGAAGAAGCCGTCGTCCTCGGTGATGCGAGTGACCGGTCCGCCGCCCAGTAAAGCACGGTAGATGTGGCCGTCGTTCGCGGAGACGAAGATTCCCTGGCCGTCAGGTGTCAGGACGTGGTCGTTGTTCAGGTCCGGGACCCCCGTGAGGGAGATAGGTTCCAGAGAGCCTGCGTCGAGATCGAAACGCCATAGCTTGCCATCCCCGTTGAGGATGAGTGAGCTTCCGTCGAGGGTCCAGTTGGGCGCTTCGAGAAGGAGGTCGTCGGTGCTGTAAAGCAGCGCCGACTCCCCGGTGACCGACGCGATCCACACCTCACAGCGCTGGCCGGATTGAAGGGTGCGGATCACGTCGGTCCTTTCCTGGTCCTTGCTGCTGAACTAGTCCTTGCTGCTGAAGGCGGCGTCGAAGCTGGTTTGGGAGGCGGGGAAGTCGTATCTTTTGAGGGCGGCGAGGGCTTCGGGGGCGCCGTGGAGGCGGTCCATGCCGGCGTCTTCCCATTCGATGCTGATGGGGCCGGTGTAGCCGATGGCGGTAAGGGCCCGGAAGGAGGATTCCCAGGGCACGTCTCCGCGTCCGGCGGAAACGAAGTCCCAGCCACGGCGCGGATCTCCCCAGGGCAGGTGGGAGCCCATCACGGTGTTGCGGCCGGTGGGCCGGAGCTTGGTGTCCTTGCAGTCCACGTGGTAGATGCGGTCCTTGAAGTCCCAGATGAAGGAGACGGGGTCGATGCCTTGCCACATGAAGTGGGAGGGGTCCCAGTTCAGGCCGAACGTGGGCCGGTGGCCGATGGCTTCCAGGGTCCGGACGGTGGTCCAGTAGTCGTAGGCGATCTCGGAAGGGTGGACTTCGTGGGCGAAGCGGACCCCGCATTCATCGAACACGTCCAGGATGGGGTTCCACCGGTCCGCGAAGTCCTGGTAGCCGGCGTCGATGACTTTTTCGGGGACGGGCGGGAACATGGCGACGTACTGCCAGATGGAGGACCCGGTGAACCCGACCACGGTGTCGACCCCCAATGCGCGGGCGAGCCGGGCGGTGTGTTTCATTTCTTCGGCGGCGCGTTGACGGACGCCTTCGGGGTCCCCGTCACCCCACACGCGGGACCCGACGATTGCTTCGTGGCGGAAGTCGATGGGGTCATCGCACACGGCCTGGCCTTTGAGGTGGTTGGAGATGGCCCAGACCTTCAGGTTGTACTTTTCAAGGACGGCGAGTTTGGACTCGACGTAGCCGGGTTCGTCCCAGCGCCAGGCGTCCAGGTGGTCTCCGGAGACGGCGATTTCCAGGCCGTCGTAGCCCCAGCCCGAGGCAAGGCGGGCGACTTCCTCGAAGGGGAGGTCGGCCCACTGGCCGGTGAACAAGGTGTACGGGCGGGGCATGTCAGGCTCCTTCAGTGGTGGTGGTGGTGTTTAGGGAGGTGGTGTGAAGCTGGATCAGTGAGCTTTTGGCCGCCGCGGATTCTTCGATGGCAGCGAGCACATGCTGGACGTTCAGCCCTTCTTCGAACGACGGCGAGGGCTGGCTGCCGTCCCGAATGGCCAGCAGGAAGTCCCGGATCTGGTGCGTGAAGGTGTGTTCCCAGCCGATGATGTGACCCTGCGGCCACCACGCTTCGAGGTAGGGGTGCTCGGGTTCGTTGACGAGGATCCGGCGGAAGCCCTGCTCGCGGACTGGTGCGGTCGCGTCCAGGAAGCCGAGCTCGTTCAGCGCTTCGAGGTCGAACAGGATGGTGCCTTTGTCTCCGTAGATTTCGAGCTTGAGGGAGTTCTTCTGGCCGGTCGCTACCCGGCTGACTTCCAGCGAGGCGATTGCTCCGGAGGCGAGTGTCAACGTGGCCCAGGCGGCGTCGTCGACCGTTACGTCTTCGGGGCCATTCGGCCCCGGGCGGCGATTCACGAAGGTGTGCAGGCGGCCCGTGACCTCGGTGACGCCGTCACCCAGGAGGAACAGGACTTGGTCGATGGCGTGCGAGGCGATGTCGCCCAGCGCGCCGGATCCGGCGGTTTCCTTGCGGAGCCGCCAGGTCATGGGGGATTCGGCGTCGGAGAGCCAGTCCTGCAGGTAGGCGGCCCGGACGTGCCGGACGGTGCCGAGGCGGCCTTCGGCGATCAGTTCGCGTGCAAGCGCCAACGCGGGGACGCGGCGGTAGTTGAAACCGATCATCGACTGCACGCCCTTGGCGCGGCCTGAGGCGGCGGCTGCAGTCATGGCTTCGGCCTCGGCGATCGTATTCGCCAGCGGCTTTTCCACCAGGACGTGTTTGCCGGCCTCGAGGGCGGCGATGGCGATTTCGGCGTGCATCCAGCCCGGGGCGCAGATATCGACGATGTGGATGTCGTCACGTTCAATGACCGAGCGCCAGTCCGTGGCGGACTCGGCCCAGCCGTACTTGGCGGCGGCCTCGGCTACCAGGGAGGCGTCCCGGCCGACGAGCACTTTTTGCTCGAAGGCCGGGACGTCGAAGAAGCTGGCCACATTCCGCCACGCGTTCGAGTGGGCTTTACCCATGAACGCGTAGCCGATCGCGGCGACCCCCAATGGGCGGGTAGGTTGCTGGGTGCCCTGGCTCTGGTCAGTGTGGGCGGGGGTGCTCATGGTGGGGTTCCTCGTTACTTACGGAGTTGCGGTTGCCTGGAGTGTTGCGGTTTCCGGCGCCCAGTCCTCCGGGACTGCTTCAGAGGCGGGCGCGTTGCTGGTGACGTCTACGAACGAGCCCGATTCCACGGATTCGGAAATCGAGACCATCGTGTCCAGCACGTGGTAGGCCAGTTCGCCGGTGGCGCGGTGCGGGGCGCCTGAACGGAGGGCACGGGCCATGTCCAGCACGCCCAGGCCCCGCCCGTTGGCCGGTCCGGTGGCCGGGATGATCTCGGGTTCTTCCGCACCTGGACGCCAGAGCTTGAGGTCGCCGTCGAAATAGTTCGGGTCCGGCAGCGAGAGCGTGGCTTCGGAGCCGGTGATTTCCACGAACCCCATCCGCAGGCGCGGGGACTCGAACGAGAACACGCTGTGCGAGGACGCACCGCTTTCGAACTGCGCCATCGCGGAGACGTGGGTGGGGACCTCGACGGCGAATTCCTCCCCGGCCTTCGGACCGGAACCAATGATCCGGGTCGCTTTCGCGGAGGAGCCGACGGCGGCCACCTTACGGACCGAGCCGAACGTCTGGATGAGGGCCGTGAGGTAGTACGGGCCCATGTCGAACAACGGGCCGGCGCCGTCCTGAAACAAGAACGCCGGGTTCGGGTGCCAGGATTCCGGGCCCGGCGTCTGGAAGGTGGTCATTCCCGTCAACGGGGTGCCGATGTCCCCGCGCTCGATGATCCTGCGCGCGGTCTGCAAGCCGGCCCCCAGGAACGTATCAGGCGCTGTGCCAAGCCGCGTCCCCGCAGCGTCGGCTGCTTTCAGCAGGCCAAGGCCGGACTCGCGGTCCAGGGAGAATGGCTTCTCCGTCCAGACGTGCTTGCCGGCGTTGACTGCGGCCGTGGCAACCTCGACGTGCGCCGCCGGGATGGTCAGGTTCACGATGATCTCGACGTCGGGATGGTTCAGTGCCAGCTCGGGCGCACCGAATTCGGGGATCCCGTATTCCTTGGCCCGCGCCGCGGCGGCCTCGACGAAGAGGTCTGCGATCACCAGGACCTTCACGTCCGGAAAGACCGTAAGGTTATCCAGATACTGCTTGCTGATATTGCCCGCACCGATGACGGCGACGTCAACGGGACCCTTGCGGGTTGAAGGTGTGAAACTCATGCCCCTGCCTCCTCGGAAATAGTTCCCTCGGCTGCCTGAACGCTTGCCGCAGCCGTCAAATACCTCAGGCTCTCGGTGATGCCCTCAAAAATATCGCCGGAGTAGTCGTCGAACTCCACCACGCCAACTTCCAGGGACTTGGCTGCTGAGATGATGTCTAGGACCGGGATGCTTCCCTGGCCGGCGGGCTGTTGGGCCTTGGTATCCGTGGTGGCCGGTCCGTCCTTGATGTGGATGAGCTTCACCCGGTCGCCCAGGCGCTCCAGCAGCGAAACCGGATCCTGGCCACCGACAGCTGCCCAATACGTATCCACCTCGAGGACGAGTTCCGGATCCAGCAGTCCCTCGAAGTACTCCAGTGCGGTCTGGCCCTCAATGGTGGACTCCAGCTCCCACGCATGGTTGTGGTAGCCAACGCGAATGCCGTACTCGGCGCCCTTCTTCGCTGCCGCGTTCAGCGCTGCGGCGGTGGACTGGATAGTCCCGGCGTCCTGCCAGTGCTCCGCAGGAAGGAAAGGATCAATCACGGTGGTGATGCCCAGTTCCTTGGCCGCAGCGAAAATCTCTTCCTGGTCCTGGCTCAAAAGGGGCGCGTGCCCGGACGGAGCGGTGAGGCCGTTCTCCCTCAAAGCAGCGCCGAGTTCTTGGGCGGTGGCCACGAAGTTGTACGGTTCCACCTGCGTGAAGCCGATCTCCGCGACTCTCCTGATGGTCCCAGACAGGTCTTCCTGGATGGCGTTGCGAACGGTGTAGAGCTGAAGTGAATACGACATGGATGCCTTCTCAGTGATCGTCCGGTGTTGCTCGTACTTGGCTGTTGCTCGTACTTAACAGTGAACCTACTTAACCGCTCCTGACGACAGCCCTGCCACCAAGTGTTTTTGCACCAGGATGAATCCGATCAAAACGGGAAGGCTGACCACAACGGAAGCGGCCATGAGCTGGTTCCAAAACACGTCTGATTCACTGGCGTAGGCCTTGAGCCCCAGGGACAGTGTTTTTGTGGATTCGTTGGTCAGCACGGATGCGAACAAAACCTCGCCCCATGCGGAGATGAAGGAATACACGGCAACTGCGATGATGCCCGGCTTGGCAACAGGGAGGATCACACGGAACAGTGCTCCCATCCTCCCGGTGCCATCGATCATCGAAGCCTCTTCCAGTTCCTTGGGTATCGAGGCGAAGTAGCCGCTCAGCATCCAGATGGCGAAGGGCAACGTGAACGTCATGTACGTGATGATCAGCCCGAGGTAGGAGCCCTGCAGCTGCAAGCCGGTCATGTTGCGGATCTGCGTGAAGATCAGGTACAGCGGCAGGAGGAACAGGATGCCAGGGAACATCTGGGTGGAGAGGACAGTCAGGCTGAAGGCGCGCTTTCCCTTGAACTGCAAGCGCGCAATGGCGTAGGCGGCCAGGACTGCGACTGTCACTGAGCACGCTGTTGCGCAGACGGTGATGATGAGGCTGTTCTGGAAGTACTTGGCCAGCGGAACCGTGGTCCAGATATCCAGGTACGGTGAGGCGGTGATTTCCCGGGGAATCCACTGGAAGAGCCCTGAGACGTCCTTGAGGGGTTTCAATGAGGTGGAGACCACTACGAAGAGCGGGATCGCCACCCAGAGGGACAGGATGGTCAGGACTATGGTCCTGAGGATCCGGAAGTTGCGTGTCTCAATCATTGTCGGCTCCCTTGGGCAGCACCATGCGGATGTAGAAAGCGGAGGCAATGAACAGGGCGATCAGCAGCAGTACGCTCATTGCGCCGCCCAGACCGAAGTTCCAACTGCCGAAGGAGTTTTGGTAGATCAGTGGGGAAATAAGGGTGGCTTCCTTGGGAGACGTGGCTCCGAACAGGACGAACGGGACGTTGAACTGGTTGAAGGTCCACAGCGACATGACCATGAGCAGCACCCCGTTGGCCGGGCGGACCATGGGCAACGTGATGCGACGGAACTGCTGCCAGAGCGTAGCGCCGTCAATGGCCGCTGCCTCATAGACGTCAGTGGGAACGTTCTGCAGGGCAGCCATCAGCATGAGGAACGCGAAGGGCCACAACTGCCACACGTTCACAATCACCATGGCTCCGAAGGAGTTCTGGCCCAGCAGCCAGAAGGGGCGTTCGTCGCCGAAGAGGTGAAGGGTGTCCACCAGGATCTGGTTCACGGCACCATCGCGCTGGTTGAACATGAAAGCCCACGCGATGGTTCCGACATATGCCGGGAGTGCGTACGGGACCAGGAAGAACGTGCGAAGAAGTGCGCGTCCCCTGAAGTTGGAGGACAGGAAAACCGCGCCTGCCATGCCGAGCACCCAGGAGAAGCCGACCACCAGGATGGTGTACCCCAGCGTGCGGCCAACCGTGCTGAAGAAGGCCTGACCGATGGTGCTGTCCGGGTTGAGGCCGTTGATGAAGTTCTGCAGCCCTACGAACGGCGCGTTGAGCCAGTTGGTGAGGTTGAGCTGCGTCAGGGAGATGAACGCGATCCAGATGCCAAGGAGCATCGGTCCGATGTGGATCAGGAGCTCAAGGATCGCGGCCGGAAGGATCAAGCCGTAGGGGAGGAATGAGCGAAGCCGTTTACGTACCGGCGGTGTGCTTGCTGCCCGTTTTTGGCCGGGCTCGGGATCAACGGCAGCGGGGCTGCCTGCAGCGGCCGGGCCGCTGTCCAATGCTGAATGGGACATGGAAACTCCTTTGCCGGAGCGGGGACGCCACGTTGTGGTGGCGTCCCCGCTCATGAGGCTTGGTTACTGGGCCGCGGCCATCTGGTTGTTGGCGTCCTTGAGGGCCGCCCGGATGTCGTCTTCGGAAACAGTTCCCGTTGCCGCCTTGGCAAAGAGGTTCTTGATTGCCGTGCCGGTGAGGGTCTCCATCTGACCCTCTTTCGCGATCAGCGGCATGGGCAGGGAGTGGTTGGCCAGGGCGTCATTCTTGGCCTTCACTTCTTCGGTCTGGAAGGCAGGATCGCTCGAAGCCGCGGTGACTACGGGCAGCGAGGAGTAGGCCTTGTTGAGGGCAATCTGCTCTTCGTCGCTGGTCAGGAACGCGGCAAGCTTGATGGCGTTTGCCTTGTTGTCGCTGTTCTTGAAGACGCTGAGGTTGATACCGGCCACGTGGCTCTGTGTGCCACGCTCACCGGTAGCTCCGGCGGTCATCATGGGGATCGGGGCTACGCCCCAGTCCTTGAAGTCGCGCGCTGCGAAGTTCTTCAGCGGGCTCTGGTCAAACATCATGGCGGCCTTGCCGTTGATGAGGTTGTCCACCTTTTGGCTGCCCTGACTCAGTTCAGCGTCCGACGGCGACATCACCTTGTCCGTGGCCATCAAGTCCACGAACTGCTTGACTCCCTCAACCTGGGGATCGCTGTCGAAGGTGGGCTTTCCGCCAGCGTCGAACAAGGTGCCGCCGTTTTGCAGGCCACGAACGAACGCTTGGTGCGAGTTGGCGGAAACGGATGCTCCGGCTGCGGTGAAGCCCCACTGATCAGGCTTGCCGTCCCCGTTGGTGTCCTTGGTGAGCTTCTTGGCGTCAGCCACAAACTCGTCCCAGGTTGTGGGGGCCTTCTCGATGCCGGCTTCCTTGAACAGCTTGGTGTTGTAATACATGTTGTAGGCCAAACCGTAGAGCGGCACAGACGTCGGGGTCTTGCCTTCCGCGCCACCTGTCGACCAGCTGGTCTTCAGGAAGCGGTCCTTGCCGCCAACGGCCTCCAGCAGTTCACCTTCCACGGGCTCAAAAGCGCCCGTCTCCTGCAGGGTCACGGCCCACGTGTTTCCGATGTTGAGGACGTCGGGGCCGTCGCCACTTGTGACTGCTGTAAGAATGCGGTTGTAGAGGTCTGTCCAGCTGATGACTTCCAGCTGTACCTTTACTCCGGTTTTTTCCGTAAAGCGATCCAGGGTGGGCTTCAGCTTGGCCGCGGTGTCGTCCAGGCTGTTGCCTTGATCCGATGCCCAGTAGGTGATGGTGTCGCTGCTTGCTTGTGGGCTGCTACCGCCGCCACCGCAGGCGCTGAGACCCAGTGCCAAGGCTGCCGTCGCGGCAACCGCCGATAGGACTTTCAGGGGATTCTTCATGATGCTCCGGTTTTCTCGTCGTCGAGCTGGTGCTGGCTGAAACTAGGCTGAAAGGGTTGCTGCCGTGGGGTCCCAATCCTCGGGTAGGGCTGGAACCTGGGCGGCGGAGCTTTCCACATCCACGAAGGCGCGGTTGTCGATTGACTCTGCGATGGAGGCCATGGTGTCCAGGATGTGGAACGCAAGTTCACCCTGGGCGCGGTGTGGCCGGCCTTCACGGATGGCGCGGGCCATTTCCAGGACGCCCGCGCCACGGCTGGCAGTTGAGCCAATTGAAGGGACGGTTGTCCAATCGTCGGAACCGAGCGCGCAAATCCTGATGTCGCCGTCGAAGTTGTTCGGGTCCGGCAAAGCGATGGTGGCCTCGGAACCCGTGATCTCCACGAACCCTGCGCGCTTGAGCGGGGAATCGAAGCTGAAGATGCTCTGGGCAGACTCACCGTTCTCGAACTCCAGGATGGAGCTGACGTGCGTAGGGACCGTGACGTCGAACGTCTCGCCTGCCTTGGGACCCGAGCCGATCACGCGTGTTTCGCGGGACTTCGAACCGAAAGCGGCTACCTTGCGGATGCTGCCGAAGGTCTGCACGAGCGTGGTCAGGTAGTAGGGGCCGATGTCGAACAGGGGACCCGCGCCGTCCTGGAACAGGAATGCGGGGTTCGGGTGCCAGGATTCCGGGCCCGGGGACTGCATCAAGGTCAGTGCTGTCAGGGGAGTGCCGATGTCGCCGCGTTCAATCATCCGGCGGGCAGTTTGGAGGCCGGCGCCGAGGAACGTGTCCGGTGCGCAACCCAGCCTGAGGCCCGCTGCGTCCGCGGCCTTTAGCAAGCCCAAGCCACTTTCGCGGTCCAAGGAGAAGGGCTTTTCGCTCCAGACGTGCTTGCCTGCGTTGACAGCCTGCGTGGCAACTTCCACGTGGGCAGCGGGGATGGTCAGGTTGATGACAATCTCCACCTCGGGGTGGCCGAGGACAGCGTCGATGCCACCGTGCACGGGGATGCCGTACTCGTTGGCTCGGGTGGCTGCGGCCTCTTCGAACAAGTCACCGATCGCCACAACGCGAACATCGGGGAAGCTTGTGAGGTTGTCGAGGTACTGCTTGCTGATGACACCTGCGCCGATGATGCCGACGCCAACGGGCCCTGAACCTAAGGGGGTTGACATCAGAGAACCAAAGGCCGCTCCTGCTGCGTTGCTCATGCGGACACCTTCCCAGCGCTGAGGTAGTTGTAGCTGTCTTCCACGGCGTCGAACATGTCGCCTTGGAAGTCGTCCAGTTCCACGACCGCTGCTTCAAGTGATCCGGCAGCGTTCAAGACGTCCCAGATAGGCATCTGACCGGCACCAACGGCGAGCTGGCTCGACGGATCGGGGGTTACGGGACCGTCCTTGATGTGGATGAACTTGACCCGATCACCAAGCCGGGCCAGGAGTTCGGCGGGATTCTGACCACCGACTGCAGCCCAGTACGTGTCCAATTCAAGGACGACCTCGGGGTTGAGGTGGTCGGCCAAGTGTTCGATTGCCGTTTTGCCGTCAATGACGGACTCAACTTCCCACCAGTGGTTGTGATAACCGACGCGGACACCGTATTCGGATCCCTTGGCGGCAGCCGCGTTGAGCTGTTCCGCGGTTGCTTTGATGTCTTCGATCGTGTTCCAGCGCTCGATCGGGACATGCGGGTCAATAACAGTTCCGATGCCCAAGTGCTTTGCAGCAGCAAAGATTGCGTCCTGGTCATCGCTGAGCAAAGGAGCGTGGCCGGACGGACCGGTGAGGTTGTTCTCCGTCAATGCCTGCTTGAGTTCTTCGGCCTTGGCAACGAAACGGTATGGCTCAACCATGGTGAAGCCGATCTCGGCCAAGCGCTGGATGGTTCCCGCCAGATCCTCTTCAAGGGCCTTTCGGACCGTGTAGAGCTGGATCGAATATGACACTGTCTCTCCTCGTCGTTGTGGGTGGAGGCAAATTGATGCCGTTGATTTCCGGCATTCAAGGGGATTGATGTGCTGCTCCTCACAACCTAGGGGGACTTTTGCCGAGCGTCAAGCAAAAGTTGAAATATGGCCGACAAACTTCTGCCGCATGACACGCATAAGCAATCGTGCTTCACTAATGGCATGACCTCAGCACCCGGACACCACGGCGGAAAAGACGCCCCCGCGCAGGACGCCGGTAACCTTTCACGTGCCGGGGACCTCTTCCAGCTCCTGCGGGACGGCCAAGCCCGGACCCGTGCTGAACTTGCCCTCACCACAGGACTCGCCCGCTCCACCGTCGCCTCCCGCATTGACGCCCTGATCGGATCCGGCCTCGTAGGGCCCGCCGGGGAGGCCACATCAAGTGGCGGAAGGCCGCCGTCGCGCTTTGCCTTCAACCCCGCCGCCCGCGTGGTCCTGGCCGTCGACGTCGGAGCGACCCACGTGATTGTGGCCGTCACCGACCTTGGTGGAAGTGTCCTGGCCGAACGCAGGCTGACGCAGGAAGTCGCCGCGGGTCCTGATGTTGTCCTTGGCCAGGTCATCAACGCCGGACGTGCGCTGCTGACCGAAGCCGGTCGTGAACTTGGCGACCTCGCCGGCATTGGCATCGGACTGCCCGGCCCCGTGGAACACGCGACCGGACGGCCGGTCAAGCCGCCCATCATGCCTGGCTGGGACGGATTCGACGTCGTTCCTTATGTCCAGCGCTCGCTGCCGGTTCCCGTGCTGGTGGACAACGACGTCAACATCATGGCGCTCGGCGAACGCACGGCATACTGGCCCGACCACGAGAATTTCCTGTTCATCAAAGTGGCCACTGGCATCGGCGCAGGCATCATCAGCAGTGGTCAGCTACAGCGCGGCGCCAATGGCACTGCCGGCGACCTCGGCCACGTACGGGTGCCCCGTGGCGACGACGTCCTCTGCCGCTGCGGCAACTACGGGTGCCTCGAAGCGCTCGCCTCAGGTCCCGCCGTCGCCCGCCAGCTCAAGGCTCAAGGTCTCGAAGCCGCCACGGGCGCAGATGTCCTACGGCTGGTGGGCGAAGGAAATTTGCAGGCCATCCAGGCGCTGCGGCAGGCGGGACGGGACGTCGGCGATGTGCTGGCCACCGTGGTTAACCTGCTCAATCCGTCCATGATTATCATCGGCGGCAGCGTGGGAGAGGCCGGCGAACACCTCGTTGCCGGCATTCGCGAGGTTGTCTACCGTCGTTCACTGCCGTTGGCCACTACGCACCTTCGGATCGGTATTTCCATGGCCGGTGATCGCGCCGCAATCCTGGGCGCCAGCCAGATGGTGACGCAGTACGTGCTCTCGCCGGCAGTGATTGAAGCCACGCTCCAAGCCACGGGATAGAGGCCTTTTGTGACGGGATGGCCGGTGAGGGCGTGATAGCAATGAAGGTGATGAAAACGTTTCCCGCAGCCCTCCCGCGCACAGCATGAACCAGTTCCTCGCCAAAGTTCCAAGGGGTTGGTTGATCCTCGCGTGCATCGGCCTGATCGCGCTCAACATGCGCGGGCCGTTCGTAGCAGTGGCCCCCGTGGTGGGTTCGCTGCAGGCCGACCTGGGATTCTCACCTGTTGAACTCGGCCTGTTGACCGGCATCCCTGTGCTCTGTTTTTCGCTGGCCTCGCCGTTGGCCTCCTTGGCTGGCCGGCGCCTCGGTGCCGAATTCGCGGTGATGCTTACGCTGCTTGGCGTACTGGCCGGCGTCGTGATCCGGTCCAGCGGCGGTGGCGTGCCGGTGATGGTGGGGACGGTCATCATTGGCGTGGCTATTACGATCGGCAATATCGCCGTGCCGCTCATCATCCGCCGGGACTTTGCCCCACGGCGCCAAGCCACCGCGATGGGCGTCTATACGGCCGCCTTGAATATCGGATCGTTCCTTACATCCGTGGCTACTGCGCCGCTCGCTGAATGGTTGGGCTGGCGGCTTTCCCTGGCCGCGAGTGCCCTTCTGGCGTTGGCAGCCATCCTGTTCTGGATCCCGACTGTTGGATTCCGGCGCGCGCTGGTTCCGGCTGCGGTTCCTGCGCCCGATCGCTCTGCATCCGCTGCGGTTGCTGGAGTGGGCTGGCTCACCGTGGGCCTGACGATTGGCTTCGCGGGCCAGGCGTTCTCCTACTACGGCATCACGGCGTGGCTGCCGACCTTCCTGTCCGACGAGCTCGGCATGGGCGCCGCCGAGGCCGGAGCCGGATCATCACTGTTCCAGATCTTCGCGATAGTGGGCGGGCTGGGCGTGCCACTCTTGGCCCGCTTTGCGAGTACGACGACGGTGGCCGTCACCTTGAGTGCGTTATGGCTGACGGTTCCCGTGGGCTTGCTGCTGGCACCCGGTTTGTGGTGGATGTGGTCTTCGATGGGCGGCGTTGCGCAGGGTGGCGGCATCACGGTCGTGTTCATCGCCATCATCAAGTTCGCGCACTCCCAGGCGGCCGCGGGGAAGATGTCCGCAGTTGTGCAGGGTGTGGGCTACTTGGTTGCAGCCTTGGCGCCAACGGTCATCGGCTACGTCCACGCTGTGTCCAGCGGCTGGACCGTGCCGCTGCTGGTGATCCTGGGTTCGGTGCTCGCGTTCTGCGTGTGCATTACATTGTCCGTGCGCTGGGTGGCCCGGCAGCGGTAGGTGCGGGCCGGCGTCGGGGTGTGCCGTGGTGTTGCGCCCGTTTCGGGGGTGCGCTGCGGAATGTGCCGTGCGCACGGCATGGTGTGCAGCGGATCATCGAAATGGAACGAGCTGGCAGCGGTAGGTGGGGGCCGCCGTCGTGGTGTGTCCGATGCGCTTGCCCGTTTCGGGGGCTGGCTGCGCATTAGACGGTAGGAAGCGTCTTGTGTGCAGCAAGCCATCGAATGGGTCGGCCTTTCGCCGTGCCTGCCCGATTCGGGGGTGCGCTGCCGAACGTGCCGTGCGCACGGCATGGTGCGCAGCCAACCATCGAAACGGAGCGAGCGAACCGTCGAGGTGGCATGGAGAAGCCCCGCTGCTGGGCTGCCTCCCCGACCATCGGGGTCACTTGTTGCGAAGAGTGCAGGCAGCCCAGCGTCGGGGCTTGGTTTGTCGCTACCTTTTCAGGTCAGTAGCCCTAGGCGGCGACGAGTTCCTCTTCCGTGGCCTCTTCTCGGGCCTCGGTGAGGAAACGGGCGTAGGCCGGGATGGTCAGGAAGGTGGGGAATTCCTCGGCCAGGGTGACTTCTTCGAAGATGGCGCGGGCGTCGGCGAAGCGGTCTCCGTCGAAGCGTTCCAGCCGGGCGAATTCCTCGTCCAGCATGTCCTGAACCCATTCTCGGCTGATGATGTCGCCGTGATCGGTGATGGCGTGTGAGTGGATCCACTGCCAGAGCTGGGACCGGGAGATCTCGGCGGTGGCGGCGTCTTCCATGAGGTTGTGGATGGCCACGGCTCCGTTGCCGCGGAGCCAGGACTCGATGTAGCGGATGCCTACTTCGATGTTCAGGCGTACGCCGGCTTCGGTGATGGTTCCCTCGGTGCTGGCGATGTCGATCAGGGCGCGGTCGTCGGGGGTGACGTCCTCGCGGGAGCGCTCCAGCTGGTTGGGGCGGTCGCCGAGAACTGAGTCAAAAACTTCGCGGCAGACCGGCACGAGATCCGGGTGGGCCACCCATGAACCGTCGAAGCCGTCGTTGGCTTCACGGGTTTTGTCCGCACGGACCTTCTCGAACGATGCCTGGTTGGCGGCTTCGTCCTTGCGGTTGGGAACAGCGGCAGCCATCCCACCGATCGCCATGGCCCCGCGGCGGTGGCAGGCCCGCACGAGTTGTTCGGTGTAGGCACGCATGAACGGCTGGGTCATGGTCACCTGGCCGCGGTCCGGGAGCACGAAACGCGGTCCGCGGGTGCGGAAGTTCTTGATCAGGGAGAAGATGTAGTCCCAGCGACCGGCATTCAGGCCCGAGGCGTGATCGCGGAGTTCGTACAGGATCTCCTCCATCTCAAACGCGGCCGTGATGGTTTCGATCAGGACCGTGGCGCGGATGGTGCCCTGCGGAATGCCTAGCAGGTCCTGCGCCAGGACGAAGATGTCGTTCCACAGGCGAGCTTCGAGGTGGTTCTCGATCTTAGGCAGGTAGAAGTACGGTCCCTTGCCTTGGGCCAGCAGGCGGCGGGCGTTGTGGAAGAAGAACAGCCCGAAGTCCACGATGCCACCGGCGATCGGCTTTCCGTCGATCAGCATGTGCTTCTCGGGAAGGTGCCAGCCACGCGGACGGACCACGATGGTGGGCAGGTCCTCGGCAGCCTTGAGCTTGTACTCCTTGCCCTCCGGGGACGTGAAATCAATGCGACGCTCCAAAGCATCGGTCAGGTTCAGCTGGCCCTGGATGACGTTGCGCCACGTCGGCGTCGAGGAGTCTTCCATGTCAGCGAGCCAGACCTTCGCACCCGAGTTCAGGGCGTTGATGGTCATCTTCTTGTCCACCGGACCCGTGATCTCCACGCGGCGGTCCTCCAAACCCGGAGCCGGCGGAGCAACGCGCCAGGAAGGATCGTTGCGGATGCCCTCGGTCTGCGGGAGGAAACGGGGATCCTGGCCGGAAGAAATCTGGTTCCGGCGGGCATGCCGGGCCTGCATCAGCTCCTGACGACGATCGGCCGTAGCCCGGTGCAACTTGCCGATGAACTCAAGGGCGTCCGGCGTCAAAACCTCGTTCTGACGGCAAATGGGCTGAGCCGTGATCGTGATGCCATTAATAGTGAAGTTGTCAGTGAAGCTGTTCATTTCAAAACTCCTAAGAAAAGGTTCGACGGCGGCACTTGCCTGGGTTGGTGGGGCCGGGAAGAGAAATCCTCCGCGTGCTATTCCCCGTCCCGGCCGCATGGCCTCGCGGGGCTCGGCCGACGTCCGGGACAGGGCCCCTTTTACGCACGCTTCCGGATTCCCCTTCCCGGCCGATGGCGGTGAGTGCCGCCGTCGTGCCCTGTGGTGAGCGAAGCGAACAGCTCACCTGGGCGTGTTGGTTAATGGAACTGGCCCTCTTCGGTCGATCCGACCAATGCGAGGGTGGATGCGTTCGGGTTGAGCGCAGTAGCGATATCGTCGAAGTAGCCGGTGCCGACTTCGCGCTGGTGCTTGGTGGCGGTGTAGCCGCGGGACTCGGAGGCGAATTCCTTTTCCTGGAGTTCGACGTAGGCGCTCATGCCTTCACGGGCGTAGCCGTGGGCGAGATCGAACATCGAGTAGTTCAGGGCGTGGAAGCCGGCCAGGGTGATGAACTGGAACGTGAAGCCCATGGCACCGAGTTCGCGCTGGAACTTGGCGATGGTGGTGTCGTCCAGGTGCTTGCGCCAGTTGAAGGACGGGGAGCAGTTGTAGGAGAGCATCTGGTCTGGGAAGTCGGCCTTGACCGATTCGGCGAACTTGCGGGCAAGCTCCAGGTCCGGGGTGCCCGTCTCCATCCAGATGAGGTCGGAGTACGGCGCGTAGGCCTTGGCGCGGGCGATGCAGGGTTCGATGCCGTTGCGGACCTTGTAGAAGCCCTCGGCCGTACGTTCACCAGTGATGAATTCCTGGTCGCGCTCGTCGACGTCGGAGGTGATTAGCGTTGCTGCTTCGGCGTCGGTGCGGGCGATAACGACGGTTGGAGTG
Organism: Micrococcaceae bacterium Sec5.1; assembly: GCA_039636795.1. Taxonomy (NCBI): domain Bacteria; kingdom Bacillati; phylum Actinomycetota; class Actinomycetes; order Micrococcales; family Micrococcaceae; species Micrococcaceae bacterium Sec5.1. Next base: position 750,848 of record CP143430.1, read on the forward strand.
CCGGCGACGTCGGCCGCGAGGCGGGCTGCGTTGAGGGTCCGGATGTGCTGCTGGGTGGGGATCAGGACCTTGCCGCCCAGGTGGCCGCACTTCTTTTCCGATGCCAGCTGGTCTTCCCAGTGAACACCCGAAGCTCCGGCGGTGATCATGGACTTCATGAGTTCGTAGGCGTTGAGCGGGCCACCGAAGCCGGCTTCGGCGTCGGCGACGATCGGGACGAGCCAGTCTTCAACCGTCTTGGCGCCCTCGGCGTATTCGATCTGGTCTGCGCGGAGCAGCGCGTTGTTGATGCGGCGGACAACCTGGGGTACCGAGTTGGCCGGGTACAGGGACTGGTCCGGGTAGGTCTGGCCCGAGAGGTTTGCATCAGCGGCGACCTGCCATCCGGAAAGGTAGATGGCGCGGAGGCCGGCCTTGACCTGCTGAACGGCCTGGTTGCCGGTCAAGGCACCGAGGGCGTTGGTGTAGCCGCCGGTGGGAGCTTCCTCGGTCAGCTGCTTCCAGAGCTTTTCCGAACCGCGACGGGCCAGGGTGTGCTCTTCGGAGACGCGACCACGGAGGCGGACAACGTCGGTGGCCGAGTAATCACGGGTGACGCCTTCCCAACGCGGGTTGGCGGACCATTCAAGTTCCAGCGCTGCTGCCTGCTGCTCTGCAGTCTGTGCCGATTCTGCTGGTTCAAATGATGCGGTCATTGCATTCTCCTAATATCCAAGCGGGGCTCCCCGGGCCGGCCTCCGCTGCGCCGTTGCTGCATCGGCCGGCTCACCCGGGGTCTGTATTTCCTTTTCGTAAGACCTACTTTTCTGCACTTACAACAGGCTTTCTAGAGGAAAACTATGGAAAGAAATGCACTTCTTCGCGTATTCTCAAGAAATGTCCCCTGTGAGCTGGAATCGCGAAGTCGCGCCGCCGTCGTCGTCCACGACGTCCCCCGAACTGGACGTCATTAGCCTCGGCCGCCGCGTGCGCCATCTGCGCAAGCAAGCCGGCCTGACGCTGGACGACTTGAGTGCCGCCGTCGGGACTGCGCCAAGCCAGTTAAGCCTGATCGAAAACGGTAAACGCGAACCCAAATTGGGACTCCTTCAGCAGCTTGCCGCGGCCCTCAACGTGAGCATCGATCAGCTTCTGGGGGCCGAGCCGCCCAGCCGCCGCGCGGCCCTGGAAATCGAGCTGGAACGATACCAACGTGGACCCCTGTACGAGTCGCTGAATCTGCCGAAAATCCGCATCAGCTCGCGGCTTCCGCTGGATGTGCTGGAGTCGCAAGTGGGGCTGCTTCAGGAGCTCGAGCGCAAGCTAAATGAGCAGGTCGCGACGCCGGAAGAAGCGCGCCGCGCGAACGGCGAGTTGCGTGCCATGATGCGCGAGCGCGGTAACTATTTCCCGGAGTATGAGGCCGAGGCACAGAAGGTGCTCAAAGGGGTCGGCTACACCACTGGGCCGCTCAGCCAGCATGTCATTGCGGACATCGCGGAGAACCTCGGATTTTCGTTGCACCACGTGGGCGATTTGCCCCATTCCACACGGTCCGTGACGGATTTGAAGAACCGCAGAATTTACCTAACGCAGAACCAGCGCCAGGATCACGATCCGCGTTCGGTGCTGCTGCAGGCGCTTGGCCATTATGTCCTGGGGCATGAAACTCCGCGGAACTACGGCGATTTTCTGGCACAGCGAGTGGCCACCAACTACTTCGCCGCGGCTCTGCTGTTGCCCGAGCATGCCACCGTTGAATTCCTCCAAAAAGCCAAGGCAGCGAAAGAAATCGCTGTGGAGGACATCCGCGACGCCTTCGCTGTGTCCTACGAGACCGCCGCCCACCGCTTCACCAACCTGGCCACCAAGCACCTGGGCATCACCACGCACTTCCAGAAGACACACCAGTCAGGCATCATCTACAAGGCCTACGAGAACGACGGCGTGACCTTTCCGCAGGATCACACGGGCGCCATCGAGGGGCAGCCGTCGTGCAAGGCCTGGACGTCGCGGGCAGTGTTCGACGTGCCGGACAAGTTCAGCGCGTACAGCCAATACACGGACACGCCCTCCGGTACTTACTGGTGCACGGCCAGGACCGAGCGCTCTGCCGCTGGTGAGTTTTCCTTGAGTATTGGGGTGCCGTATAAGCATGTGAAATGGTTCCGTGGGCGCGAGACCACTGCCCGTGCTACCTCGACCTGCCCTGACCCGAACTGCTGCAAGCGGCCACCTGCCTCACTCGCGAACGAGTGGTCCGGCAACGCCTGGCCGTCGGCGCGGGCTCATTCGCATCTGCTGGCTGCCATGCCTCCGGGTGCGTTCCCCGGCGTGGACGAGACCGAGGTGTACAGCTTCCTGGCGGCCCACTCCGAGCGCTGATGCTCTCTCACGTCCTGCCTGCTTTTCCCCGATGCTCGGTCACATCCTGCGGGTTTTTCCCCGATGCTCGGTCACATCCTGCGGGTTTTTCCCCGATGCTCGGTCACATCCTGCGGGTTTTTCCCCGATGCTCGGTCACTTCCCGACCGTTTTGGCGGGATGTTCTCTCACCTGCTGGCGACATCACCGTCACGTGATGCGGCAAGCAACTGCTCGGTGTGCTCCCATAGCTGCCTGCACAAGTTTGGATCATCTGCCGGGTGAACTGGCGTGAGGCGCTTCGTGTTCCGCCTTGTGTAGTAGCCGCCGCTTATTCCTGAGAATGTGGAGTCGCTGGCCAGTTTGATGATGAGGCCTGCGCCGCGTTCGGGATCCCCAATATGAAGATGAGCGAGGATCTTCTCCAGCAGGGGGGCGAACCTGAGTTCCCGCCCTAGGCCCGTAACGTTGAAACCAGGGTCTACGCAGTTGGCACTGACTCCGGTCCACTCCAGACGTCGGGCCAATTCCAACGTGAACATGATGTCCAAAAGTTTGCTTTTCCCATACACCGCAGAAGAGCCTCGCGCGGAAAAAGGGGCAGTATCGGTGAGATCCCCAGGGAGAGCCAGGGATCCATGCCGACGTGACGCCTCCGAGGCGACATTCACGATCCGGGCATTCGGTGTGGCTTTGAGGGAGGGAAGCAGTGCCTGCGTAAGTATCCACGGTGCCAAGTAGTTGACGGCCATCATCTCCGGAAACCCATCCGCCGTGATGCGCTGCTCGAAGGCGTGGAGGCCAGCGTTGTTTATCAGGACGTCGATCTGGTGGTACCGCTCTGCCATCTGACGGCCGACGCGTCGGACATCTCCCGTGCGCGAGAAGTCCGCTGTGAAGAAATCCACTGAAGTCCCAGGTGCCGAGAGTTCGATTTCGGCCGAGACTGCCGCAGCGCGCTCGGCATCCCGGGTAGTCAGCGCCAGACGGGCGCCCCGTCTGGCCAATTCGATGGCTACGATGCGGCCCAAGCCGCTTGTTGCTCCTGTCATGACAATCAGAGGTGTGGAACGCAAAGGTTTCTCCTTCGGCAGGGCTTCGAGGCGGCTGGGATATAGTGGGGATTTCCTAACCATAAGGAGTTAATGGGGAAATGTCCATCAGTTCCAGTGTTCCCAACGACGACAAGAATTCAGGCCGCCGCGATCTCGAACTCGCCCTCGGCTCAGAATTGAGCGCCCTTCTGAGCGCATCAAGGGTTCTTACCGAGCGGAGTGCTGCGGCATTTCACCCGGATCTCCAGCCTGCTGCGTTTCACCTCGCTCGATGGCTCTTCTCTTACGGGCCGGCAAAGCCAAGCACCCTGGCAGAGTCCGTTGGGATGGACCGAAGTTCCACCAGCAGCCTGATCCGGTCCATGAAAGCACTCAACCTGCTCAAGGGCACGCCCGACCCCAGTGACAAGAGAGCCGTCATCGTGTCGCTCACTTCTGAAGGAGAGGCCCGGGTAAAGAAAGCCCTGGATTTGCGTGGAACTTCGTTTTTCGACCGAATCAAGGACTGGAACGACACCGACGTCGAGACCCTCGCCAGACTACTCCACGCCTTTAATCACCCATCCGGCAAGAGCTCAGCAGAAGATTGGTAGCGCTCGCTATAGGAGTGATGTGAGAGAGCATCGGCCGGAACGGGGCGGGATGTGAGAGAGCACCGGCCGCAACGGGCCGGGATGTGAGAGAGCACCGGCCGCAACGGGCCGGGATGTGAGAGAGCGTCCGGGAGAAGGCATCAGGATGTGAGATAGCGTCCGGGAAAAGGCATCAGGATGTGAGAGAACGTCGGCTAGTGAACCAGTCGCGCCACGAGCACTGCCGCAGCCTCAACGACGTCGTCGGCCTGCCGCTTGGATGAACTCAAGGCGACCTCGTGTCCGGCCAGAGTAATCATGTCCGTGATGACAGCGACCGTGAGCTTTCCCAGGGTGTCGTCGCTGGCTCCCAGCAGCACGGAGTTTTGCCGGACCCACTCGCGTCCACGTTCACGTCGCAGTACCTCGAATCCCGGGGGAGTGTCGCCCTCGATGAACACCCGCTCCAATGCGCGGTGTGTCCAGGTGTAGTCGAAGTAGCTGCGGCTGCCCACGTTGAACAGTGCCAACGGATCGTTTTCGCCTGACTTCCTGGCCTTTGCTACAGCCGCGGCGACGAGCCTCTCATGTTCATTTTGATAGTCGTCCCAGAGCGCCAGGAAGAGTTCGGTCTTGCCGCCGAAATGGTGATAGAGGCTGCCAACACTTGACCCGGAACGGGCTACGACGTCGGAAATGCTGGCATCGGTGAAGCCGTGCTCACAGAAAACTTCCCTGGCCGCATCCAGGAGGTTTCTTCGGGTGGCGGCTGTCCGGGTCCATTGCCACGAGCCGGCATGGACTGCCGCGTCGGAGGTTTTGCGAACCAAGGATGCTCCCTTCGCCGCGACATGCTGTTTGCCGGAGTGTCGTCGGGCTTCTTTCTGGAATCGTACCTTCACCGGATCTGAAAGTTACAGCAATCAAACCCCTTGACCGTCAATCAAGTAAAGGAAACAATCTTAGAAGCTCGTTCTAGAAATATGTGTTGCGGTATGTATCCGAATGCTGCGATTTTTGACGTCAAACGCCCCGAAACCCGGGTGCCGTTTTCACCGTCGCGCTGCAACTGGTTGAATCGCTATGAGAGAGCGCCAACTGGTCGCACGCCAAACAAAGCCAGAGAGGAACGCGGCCTGATGTCCGTTTCAAGCAAGTCGTCCGGGATCACGTCGAACAGGTGGTTCAAACCCGTCGTCGTTACCGCCATAGCTTTGGTGGTGGCGCTGGTCCTGGTGCTTATCGCGCAGTGGCTCCGGACGATGCAACCCGTCCAGCAGTTCCTGGTGGACTACCCCGGACACTCAGCGATCCCCGAAGGCACCCCCACAGGCTTCCCGGCCTGGCTCGGCTGGCAGCACTTCCTGAACATGTTCTTCCTGGTCCTGATCATCCGCTCTGGGTGGCAGGTCCGGACCACCACAAGGCCGCCGGCGTATTGGACCCGGAACAACAAAGGCTTCATCAAGACCAAGAACGCACCGGGCAAGATCAGCCTTGATCTCTGGTTTCACCTCACGCTGGATGCCTTGTGGGTGTTGAATGGCATCATTTTCATCGTCCTGCTGTTCGCGACCGGCCAATGGCTGCGGATCATCCCCACCAACTGGGACGTCTTCCCCAACGCTCTTTCCGCAGCACTGCAGTACGCCTCGCTGAACTGGCCCATTGAAAACGGCTGGAACAACTACAACAGCCTTCAGCTCCTGACGTACTTCGTCACCGTCTTCATCGCCGCCCCGCTGGCCATCATCACGGGCTTGCGGATGTCCGGTGCGTGGCCGAAAAAGGCGGCGATCAACAAGTACTACCCGATCGAGCTCGCCCGCCAGGTCCACTTCCCGGTGATGATCTACTTCGTGGCGTTCGTGATCGTCCACGTCACCTTGGTCCTGGCCACCGGCGCGCTGAACAACCTGAACCACATGTACGCCTCGAACAACGATTACAGCTGGTGGGGCTTCGGCATTTTCGCCGCCTCAATCGTCTTCACGGCGGCCGCCTGGTTCCTTGCCCGCCCGCTGTTCCTGCGACCGGTCGCCTCGCTGATGGGCAAGGTCTCGCGCTAGCGGGGTCCGCCCTGCCATAGGGCATCAAACGGAGCACCCGAGGACACGCGGTTCTTGATGCCGGCTGTTACGAACGCCTTGGCGGTGCGGGCAGCTTCCAGTGGCGTGACGCCCTTGGCCAATTCAGCAGTCACGGCAGCAGCCAGGGAGCAACCGGCACCCGACACAGCCACGTCGCCAACCTTAGGACTGCGCAGGACTTCCAGCGTCTCGCCGTCGTAGTAAACGTCGACGGCGTCAGGGCCTTCCAGCCGCACCCCACCCTTGGCGAGGACTGCTGCGCCGCTGATCTCGTGAATGCGAATGGCAGCGGCTTTCAACGATTCTTCGTCCGTGATGCTCAGTCCGGACAATGACTCGGCCTCGAAGTGATTCGGGGTGACGAAGGTAGCCAGAGGCAGGATCTGCGCTTTCAAGGCCTGGTCAGTATCCAAGGCGTGGCCCGGCTCCTGTCCCTTGCAGATCAGGACAGGGTCAAGGACCACATTCGCGAAAGAGCCGCCGGCCAACGCCTTCTCCACTGTGCTGATGGTTGCCGGGCTGCCGAGCATGCCAATCTTCACCGTGTCCAAAACCGAGGGGGCGCCGGAAGCGGGACCGTAGGCCGCCGTCGTCGCTTCCAATTGGTCGGCGATGACCTCCTGGTCAACCGGCACGAAGCGGTGGTTCCAGCTGTCCTGGGGGTTGAAGGAAACGATGCATGTGAGGTTCGCGATGCCGAAAACCCCCAGTTCCTGGAAGGTCTTGAGGTCGGCCTGCGCGCCGGCGCCGCCGGTCGCTTCGGAGCCGGCGATGGTCAGTGCAATGGCAGGGGCAACGGCTGAAGTCATGTCTTCCATCTTGCCAGCTGCCTGGCGGGGCGCCGATTTCGTGCCGGCGCCGTTAGCGACTGGAAATGCAAAGTCCCTCAGCCGTGCAAGCGGCGGTAAGCTGCCTCGGCGGCTGGGTGAAGGGGCACGCCGGCGGTGTTGATGAGCGTCTCAGGGCTGAGGAACTGCACGCCGGTGCTCGTCTTCGGCACCAGGTCCTGTGCCTTCTCTGCCAACAGTCTCACGGCCTCCGAAACCACGTGATCGGCCAGGTCGCTGCGGCAAAGGAGCAGGTTCGCTACGCCCACGGTCCAGGTGGCAGCTGCGTCCCCGTAGCTCTTGGCGGGGATCAGGACGCGATCATAGAAAACGCCATATTGTTCGCGCATGGCCTTGATGTGCTCGGAGAGGTCGATCAGTCGGAGGCCAATGTCATTGGCAGTGGATGCGATGGCAGCGGTTGGCACACCGCCAGACCAGAAGAGGGCGTCAATGGAACGGTCGCGTAACGCCGCCAACCCTTGGTTCAAGCCGAGGTTTACCTGCTTGAGGCCCATGCTGGCCGGCGCCGCGGAGAGGATGCGCGGAACGGTCAGTGACGTCCCGGAGCCCACCTCGCCAACACCGGCTGTCTTCCCAGCCAGGTCGGCGAAGGAGCGCAGACCGCTGTCCTCCCGCACGATGCAGTGAACGTAGTTTTGGTAAACCTTTCCGAGCGCCACAAGATTCCCGCCGGGTTGTCGGGTGGCCGCAGCCTGGGCAGCTGCGTCCGCGAGCGCGACGGCGAACGTTGCCTCTCCGGACAACACCCGGCGGATGTTCTCCAGACTCCCGCCAGTGGTCAGTGGCACGGCCGTTTCGGCTACACCCTCGCGTTGAAGCAATTCCGCGAACAACGTTGCGAATTCCAAGTAAAAGCCACCTGGTTCACCGCCGGCGACCGTTAGCTTTTGCGGCTTCTCCTCGGGGGTGCAAGCGGTCCAGACCGGCAGCAGTAGCCCAGCCAAACCAGCTGACAGTCCGGCTCTGAGCACAGCCCGCCTTGGCATGGTCCTGCTACTCATCCGGGCCTCCGGGAGGCTGCCGGAATTCAAGCCGTGCCGTCAATCCGTGTGGTTGTCTTCCCTCGAGCACAAGCTCACCGCCGTTCGCATGCGCCAAACGGTCCACGATCGTCATGCCCAAACCGTTTCCTGCGATCTTGCTGTGCTGCGGCGCCCGCCAAAACCGCGTTGTGGACGCGGTGCGTTGCTCGGCGGAAAGCCCGGGACCGTCGTCGGAAATCTCAACGGCGACCCCTCCTGGCGTCCGCTTCATTGCCACCGTGATCCGGGCGGCGGGGGCGTACTTGATGGCGTTGGCCAGAAGCTCACCCACCATGTGTGCCAGCTCGTCCGGATTGCAGGCGAGGTGGAGCGGTTGCTCCGGCTGCGCCAGCATGATCGTCGAGCCAGCGCGTTCAGCAGCCGGCATCGCCCGCTCCACTTCTCCCTGCAGGACGGGGAAGGGGTCGATGACGGTGTGGTGTTTGTGCTCAGCTTCCTGCTGCACGCGCGCCGAGCCCTCGAAGGCGCGGTGTTCCGCCGTCGCCAGCTTCAGCACGCCGTCGAGAATTGCCTCCACGCGCTCAAGCTCAGCAACTACGCCGGCTGCCGCGGCTTTTTCTGGCTCGGACTTCAGTGCCAGCTGCAGCAGATCGATCCGGAGCCGCAAGGCACCCACTGGATTCCGTAGTTCGTGCGATGTGTCGGCGATGAGTTGGCGCTGCGAATCGATGCTCTCGGTGACAGTGTTGGCCATCGCGGTGAACGAACGGCTCAGCTCCCTCAGCTCGGGTGGGCCGGCGTCGGGAAGATGGGTCGTTTTGCCCGTCGTCTCAAGTTCGTGAACGGCTTTGCTCAGACGATGGACCGGCCGCAGGACCCAGCCGGTGAGGCGGGCCGCTGCCAGGAGGAGGAGCGCACCGAGCGCCACCGCGGCAAGCCCGACGACGAGCCACCGTTCCCGTAGTTTCTGCCGGGCCGCTTCGGGGTTGACTTCAAGGACGGCCTCACCAAGTACCTGGCTGGCTGTGCCGAAGGACCTTGAGATAACCTCCGTCCCGGATCCGAAGGGCCTGAGCGGGCTGAGCGTGGTGTCGCTGAGGTTCAAGCTGGCCCGGTTCAGTGCGTCACGGACTTCGGCACGGTCCTCGTTGAGGCTGCCCGAGCGCACTGTCTGCTGTTGGAGGCGGATCAGGATCCCCTCGCTGTAGAGCTCTGAGTAGCGGTCCATTTCGCGTTGCAACTGGGTGGTGTCGTTGTCCACGGAAGCGTCGTTGGCGAGCTGGGCGAAGCGGTTCAGGGAGGTGACGCGGTTGATCTGGAGTTCCTGGGTGAGCTCCCGGCCTGCCGACGTCAGTATCACGCTGGAAACGGTGACCACTATGAGGACTGCGATCACGCTCAGGATGGCCAGGACACGGATTTTCACGGCTGCTCGACGCGGTAACCGACCCCGCGGACGTTGATGATGAAGCCGGGTAATTGGAGCTTGGACCGGAGGCCGGTGAGGTGCACATCCAGCGAGCGGGAATTTGCGAGGAAAGCATCACCCCAGAGGGCATCGAGGATCTGTTCCCTTGTCACTACTGATCCCGCATTCCTTGCCAGGAGGCTGAGGAGTTCGAACTCTGTTGCGGTCAGCGAGAGTTCCCTTTCGCCCACAGATGCCATCCTTCGGTCCAGATCCACATTGACGTCTCCCACCTGAACGTTGTGGGGCGCCGACTGCCCGGTACGGTTAGTACGGCGCGTCACTGCCTCGATCCTCGCCAGCAATTCCACGAGTTTCACAGGTTTGACCAGGTAGTCATCTGCCCCGGAACGAAGACCCAGGACCACGCTGCGCTCGTCGTCGCGCGCCGTGAGGATCAGGATGGGAATTTGCGTGACCTGACGCAGTTTCCGCAGGACGTCCAGGCCGTCCAAGTCCGGCAAACCGAGATCGAGCAGGATCACCTCGTGGTGCCGATGCCCCAGGAGTGCGTCCTCGCCGCGGGATACCCTGGTGGCTTTGTGGCCGGCGGATGCAACGGCAGCGCTCAAAGCGGACGCCATCGCGTCGTCATCCTCGACGATGAGCACGTGCACTGTGTGATCCTTTGCCGCTTGGTTGGTTGGTGGGTCTGTGCCCGATGGTTGGGCGGGGTTGGTTGACGTTGATGGTTGATGGTTGATGGTTGGAGGCCCGATGGTCCGTCTTGGAGATTACTCCCTTCCTCCCCGATCCGCCTTCCAGCGCCGGCGCGCCCCCGGTTCCCAACCCGCCGTCGTACGCTCTCTCACGTCGTGCGCCGTTTGGCAGGACGTTCTCTCACGTCCTGCGCCGTTTGGCGGAACGTTCTCTCACGTCGTGCACCGTTTGGCGTGCGGTCGTATGGTTTTGTGAGACAGCTTGATGGGAGCTTCAGTTCAGATGACCACGCCCAGAAGAAAATACGATGCCGCTTTCCGTGAGGATGCTGTGCGGCTTGTTTTGTCCACGAACCGGTCGGTGAAACAGGTCGCCGAGGAGATCGGGGTGAAGGAAAGCACGCTGGGGAACTGGCTGCACAGGCATCGAGAGAGCCACCAGGGCGCCGCGCCGGTCCTGCCTGAAGAACGGGGGCCGGTGCCGTGGGACGAGCACCGGAAGGCACTGGCCGAAAATGAGCGGTTGAAGGCCGAGGTCGAGTTCCTGGGAAAAGTCAGCGCCTTCTTTGCCGCGAAGCAAAAGTAGAGGACTTCTACGAGTTCATCGAAGCGGAGAAGGCCAACTATTCCGTGGTGTGGCTGTGCCGGGCGTTGAAGGTCTCCCGGGCCTCGTTCTACCGGTGGCGCGCCCCTGCCGGGCCCTCACCGCGTGCCGTGCGGCATGAGGATCTGGTCACCGCGGTTACCGGCCTGTACGAGAAGGAAAATGGCCGTGCCGGCCGTGACCAGCTGACGCTTTTGCTCAACGCGGCCGGGACCAAGGTCTCCGCCCCCACCGTCGGGGCGATCATGCGAGAAAAGGGCCTGCGGGCCATCCGAACCCGGGCCTGGAAGAGGACCACGGTCCAGGACCCGCAAGCCAAGACCGCCCACATCGAGAACCACATGCTCGATGAACAGGGCAAACGCGACTTCACCTCCGCAGTGCCCGGGACCCGTCTGGTCGGAGACATCACCTACCTGCGCACCGGCGAGGGCTGGCTTTATCTGGCCACCGTCATCGACCTGTTTTCGGGCATGGTCATCGGCTGGTCCATGGCTGCCCACATGCGGGCAAGCCTGTGCACCGCAGCCCTGCAGATGGCACGGAACCACGGCCGTTTCGCCGAGCATGGTGTGGTGTTCCACTCCGACCGTGGCACCCAATACACCTCTGACGAATTCCAAGAATGGTGCGGCCAGAACGGGGTCACCCAGTCCATGGGCAAGGTCGGGGTGTGCTGGGACAACGCGGTCGCCGAGAACTTCTTCTCCCACCTCAAAACCGAGTTCTACCACCACCACGGATTCGGCTCCAGACTCGCAGCCCGGACCGGAGTGATGGACTACATCGAAGGCTGGTACAACCGCCGCCGTCCCAACCGCAGGGCCGGCGGCATCCCACCGGCCGCCGCCCACGAAAACCACCACAACCGCGCCCAGGAACCCCTGGCCGCCTAACACCAACGAAACTGTCTCAAAAACTTGACGAGCGCAGGCGGAACGTTCTCTCACGTCGTGTGCCGTTTGCCGGAACGTTCTCTCACGTCCCGCGGCCGCCGGGTTAACGTTGCGAGGCCCGCTCTGCGCCCCTCGGAGTGACCAAAGAGCGCAGAACGGGCCTCACAAGCGGTAGGGTTAGGCCTTGGCGAGATCCTTCTTGTCCTCGTCGGCGTCGCGCGAATCAGAGCCTTTCGCGGCGAATGCGCTTCCCTGCTCGGCGTCCAAGTGCGTGGCCTTCTTGTTCTTCAGCGCGAAGATGTACACCAGCAGCGAGATGAAGATCGCGGCAGTCACGTACGTGAAGAACATGTCCACCTGCCCAGCCTTCTGCAGAGCGGCGCCTATCAGCGGGACCGTGCCACCGAACAGCGAGTTCGCGATCGCGTATCCAAGACCAACACCCAGGGCGCGGATCGATGCCGGGAAAAGCTCAGCCTTCACGAGCGCATTGATCGACGTGTAGCCACCCACCATCAGCAGACCGCCGAGCATGAGCAGGAACGCCATGAACGGATCCTTGGTTCCGGACAGCGTGGAGAGCAACGGCCACGTGAACAGTACGCCCGTGACCCCGAACCAGATGAGCAGCGGTTTGCGGCCAATCTTGTCCGAAATCAAGCCATAGACCGGCTGCAGCAGCATGAAGATGAACAAAGCCCAGAAGTTGATGACGGAGGTATCGGTCTTGGCGATGCCGGACGTATCATTCATGAACTTCAGGATGAAGTTGGTGTACGTGTAGAACGCCACCGTGCCACCGAGCGTGATGCCAATGCAGATGAGCAGCGGCTTCCAGTGCTTGGTGAACAGCAGCTTCATGGTCCCCGGCTGTGCCTCGCCTTCAACCTTCACGTGGGCGGCGCGGAGCTGATCGGCGGACAGAGTTTCTTCCATCGAGCGGCGAAGCCAGAGGACAACCAATGCAGCCACGCCACCGATCGCGAAAGGAATCCTCCAGCCCCAAGCAGTCAGGTCTTCCTTGCTCATGGTGTTCTGCAGGATCACGAGCACCAGGAGGGCCAGCATCTGCCCCCCAATGAGTGTTACGTACTGGAAGCTGGAGAAGAAGCCGCGGCGCTTGGCGGTGGCAGCCTCAGACATATAAGTGGCGCTGGTGCCGTATTCGCCGCCGACTGAGAAGCCCTGCACAACCCTGATGAAGACCAGCAGGATCAATGCCCAGAGCCCAATCACGTCCTGGGTTGGCAGTATCGCAATGGCGAAGGAACCGGCCGACATCATGGTCACACTGAGGGTCAGCGCAGCCTTGCGGCCCTTGCGGTCGGCGTAGCGGCCGAAGAACCAACTGCCGATTGGACGCATGAGGAACGACGTCGAGAAGACCGCCATAGCTTCGAGGCCAGCCTGCAGATCGTCCGAGGAGTTGAAGAAGTGCGACTGGAAATACGCCGCGAAAACCGTATAGACGTAGAGATCGAACCACTCCACGAGGTTGCCCGCGGAGCCTTTGAGGATGTTGCTCACGGCCTTGCGTGTCTGTGCGGCCTCGCTGAGGGGCGCAGCTTGTTGGGTGCTCATCAATGAACCTTCCTGGACGGCGCCTGCGATGGCAGCCGTGTCTTGCATGAGTTCGTTCTGTCCATGAAGCTCTTGCTCATGGCGTCCTTGCGCATGGCTCTTCGTCGACTAAGAAAGGTCCTCCATGGGTGAAGAGGACATAATCCAAACTATTGGTGATGCAGGGCACAGCCAACGCCGGAAGCGATTTCCTAACACTTCCTTAGGTTTCAAGCCCCTGAACGCCACGAACGCCCTGAACGTTCGACGGCGGTTTGCGGCTTTGCTTTGATCCCGCCTTTGCGCTGTGGTCCCTTCCGGATGTTCTCTCACATCCTGTGGCCTTTTGGCAGTTCCTCTGTCACGTCCTGATCGGTTTGGGCGGATGTTCTCTCACATGCTGACCGCTTTCGGCGGATGCTCTCTCACGTCCCGTTCGCTTGCTGCCCAAAAGAACGCACCGGGTTACTGTTCAGGCATGGCGACTTTTTCTCAGCCATCCCCAAGCCCCAGGCTCACGTTGAGGAGGCTATTCAGGAACCTGCCACTCCCGCCGGGCCAAGTGACCGGAATGACCGTGATGGTCCTTCTCGGAAGGGCTAGCCCGTGGTCGTTGCCGGGGTCCGACACGCTTCACCGGATGGTGGGTTCCGGGCTGCTGGTGATTGGCGGTGGGCTGAATGCCTGGGCCTTGGCCGAACGAGACCGCCGCTCGACGGGCAGTTTCGATTTGGAGAGGCCTGAGGAACTCGTGACAAGCGGCCCTTATGCATTGACCCGCCATCCTATGTACGTGGGGTGGTGGCTCATCCATTTGGGCGCGGGGACACTCGCCGGTTCATCATGGGTGGTGGTGACCCTGCCGGTCGGAATGCTCGTGGACCATTTGGGCGTGCTGCGTGAAGAGGCTGCGCTCTTGGAGGTCTTTGGACGCGCTTACACCGAATACTCGAAAAGGGTTGGCCGCTACCTCGGCACAAGATCACGACGCCGATGACTGCTGAGCACGTCGGATGTGAAAGAACATTGCCCGGAAAGCGTCGGGATGTGAGAGAACGTTGCCCGGAAGGCGGTGATTATGTGAGAGAAGGCAGGTCGTTGACGCGAACGATTTTCCAAACGGAAAGGCGCGCGATTCCTGCAGCGACGGCAATGCTCAAGGGAAAGGCCCATGCTGAGGGATTCCAAAACCCTCCGAAGGGGACACTCACAAGAGCCGGCGTCGCAAAGAAGGCAGCGACATGAATCCATTGATTTCGGATGCGTCGCAGCGCCAGTCCCAGCAGCGAGCCAACTGCAGCGGCGGCTCCCCATGTTGGCAGGGCACTGAAGGCGAACAAAACGACGCCCCATGCTGGGTTTGATAAGGCAAAGAGGACGCCAAAGACAAGGTGTGACATCAAGATCCCGATGATCAGGGCCTTCCAGCCCAAAACCACAAGATCCTTTGGTCCGTAGATCCAGACTTCCGAACGGGCGGTCAGACTCATCACTTGCCCCCCGCGATCGCGTTGAGCGCGCCGCCCAGAGCTGGATAGGAGAAAGTGAAACCCGCATCGACTAACTTCCGGGGTTCGACCCACCGGCTCTTCAACACCAGTTCCGCCTGTGTCCGGATGAGGACAGCTCCGGCTTCGAGCAGCCAAGCTGGCGTCGGGAGCCCACACGGGACACCTATACTCTGCCGAATAAGCGACATCAGTTCGCGGTTATCCACGGCATATGGCGTTGCTGCGTTTACTGGACCAGTAAGTGCAGACTGCCCGTGGACAAATGCCACCGCGCGGAACAGATCCTCCACGTGAATCCAGCTGAACTTCTGCGTGCCCGCCCCCATACGCCCACCTAAACCAAGCCGGGCCAGATTTCGAAGAGGAGTCATCACGCCACCGCCCGGACCGAGAACGATCGCAATGCGAAGCGCCACCTTCCGGGTATCCGGAACATGCGCAGCAGCCAACTCGTCCTCCCACGCACGGGCCACGTCTACAGAGAACCCGCTGCCCAGCTCACCCGATGCTTCAGATTGTGGGCCGTCCTCCGCATGCCGATAGATCGTGCCAGTGCTGGCGTTGATCCACGTCCCAGGCGGGTAGGCGCATCGAGCAACGGCTCGGCCCAGGACACGAGTTGTCAAAACCCGGGAGTCCACGATCTCCCGGCGGTTCCGGTCGTTGTAGCGGCAATTCACGGATCGTCCGGCGAGGTTCACCAGCAGTTCGGCGCCGTTCAGCACCTTGGCGATGGCGCCGTCGTCGTTCCATGGAGCATCAGTTGAAGCATCCCGCCCGACCGTCCGAACTTGCCAACCCTCAGCAACAAAACGATGCCTGAAGTAGGTGCCGATGAACCCGGTAGCGCCCGCAAGTGCCACTGTCCGCTCCATCACGAGCCTTCCTTCACGCTGCGGACGAGTCCCAGAACGTCGTCGAATACCTTGCCGACGCCAGGAATCTTCGCCAGCGACAACCCCCTCGCTACCAAGGGCGCGGCACCGTCGATCAGTTTCCGTGTGCGGCGTTGGCCCTCGGATTTGTCGTAGACCCAGAAAAGGGCGACACCCATATATGCAAGCCACAGCAGCTCCGGTAGATCTTCACGCAGTTTCTTGGCGACGGCGGGGGAGGAACCGTCGACGGCGGACCGGAAGATCGCAAGCGAAGCCTCGCGGGCGGCGGTGGACGCCTCGCCAAATGGATTGACTGGCGACGTCGGCCGGATCGCCGTTGCGATGAAATCTGAGCCGAACTGGTGATAGGGCGCCATGACGTCGACGCCCGTGTGCAGCACGGCTTTCAGTCGACCGGCGAGATCGTGGACGTCGTTGAGAACCTGTGCCGCAACCTCCGCATGCTCGTTCTGGACTTGGATATACAGCTCCTGGACGAGCTCATCCTTCGATGCGAAGTAGTAGTAGGCATTGCCGACGGAAACTCCCGCCTCCTGTGCAATCGCGCGCATGGTGGTCTTCTCGAAGCCGATTTCGCGGAACATTTTCAGTGCGACGTCGGCTACAAGCTGCCGGGTCTGTTCGCTTTTCGTTGCCATGGCGCTGCTCCTCAAACCGAGTTTTGAACGTGTTCAATAACGAGTATAGCCGCAAATTTGAACATGTTCAGAAAACGTTCGGAAGGAAGCCGGTTGGATGTGAGAGAAGATCGGTGGGAACCGGTCAGGATGTGAGAGAAGATCGGTGGAAACGGGTCAGGATGTGAGAGAACGTTGGTGGGTGGGACAATAAAGCTGGTGTCGGGCTGAGCCCCACCAACAACAGTGCTAATACAGCCGGGTGCCTGAACCAACAGCGCCCGCGCGAACCACTACGAAATGGATGACCCATGCCCTCGCCTTCCGGCTCCAGCACCCTGAGCAAGCCTGCACCCCGCTTCGCTTCGATCGGATCCCCGTACTTTGGCATCATGCTCGCCATCATGGCCGTGGTGCTGATCCTGTCCAATATCGGCGCATCCAAGGGCGTCGTGCTTGGTCCGATCATCACCGATGGCGGATTCTTCCTGTTCCCCCTGGCCTACATCCTGGGCGACGTTATGAGTGAGGTCTACGGCTTCAAGGTGGCACGCAAGGCCATCATTACCTCCTTCGCTCTCTCAGCCTTCGCTTCACTCTGCTACTGGGTGATCATCGTGCTGCCTGGCTTCACGGATGAGTACGGAACCGCCAAGCAAGCGGCTATCGAAGGCGCACTCGGCCCCGTCCCGCAGATCGTGCTCGCTTCGCTTCTGGCCTTCCTGGCCGGCCAGACCATCAACTCGTGGATCTTAGTGAAAATGAAGGAGCGCACGGGCGAGAAGACCTTGTGGGCACGGCTCATGGGCTCATCCGTTGTGGGCGAATTCGTGGACACCTTGATCTTCTGCAGCATCGCGGCCTCGGTCATTGGCATCACTGACTTTGGCATGTTCGCCAACTACGTTCTAGTGGGCTTCGTCTACAAGACTGGCGTGGAGTTCCTGTTCGTGCCGATCACCGTGTTGGTGGTCGGCTATATCAAGAAGCGCGAGCCGAGCTACGGGCCGGTCGCAGCCTAAGGAACCCCGCGAGACCTGCCACGCCAACCGGAGCTACGAGTAGTACCGGCCCAGCGTCTCGGCCTTGAACTCGAAGAAATCCCCGGACTCGATGGCCAACCGCGCATCGTCCACCATCTTCACCACGAAGCGCTCGTTGTGGATGGAGATCAGCGTTGCCGAGAGCATTTCCTTGGCCTTGTACAGGTGGTGGATGTACGCGCGCGAATAGTTTCCGCACGTGTAGCAGTCGCAGCCATCCTGCAGCGGTCCGAAATCGGCCTTATAGCGGGCACCGGACAGATTGAACCGACCGGACGGGGTATAGAACGCGGAGTTCCGGGCCACGCGGGTGGGTGAGACGCAGTCGAACGTGTCGGCGCCGTTCTCGATTGCCGTGAAGATATCGTCCGGCTCGGAAATGCCCAGCAGGTGCCGCGGCTTGTTCTCAGGAAGTTCCTCATTGCACCACCGTACGATGGTGCCCAGGTTCTCCTTCTCCAAAGCACCGCCGATCCCGTACCCGTCAAACGGCATGGCCCCGAGGTCCTGGCAGGCCTTTCGACGGAGGTCCTCGTACTGCGCACCCTGAATCACCCCGAACAGCGCCTGGTACGGCTTTCCGGCCCGGGAAACAGTCAAGCGAGCATGCTCTTCCAAACACCTCAAAGCCCAGAGCCGCGTCCGTTCCAGCGATTCCTCCTGGTAGGCCCGCGAGTTTTGCAACGTGGTCAGCTCGTCGAACGCGAACATGATGTCAGCCCCAATCTGATGCTGGACCTGCATGGAGATCTCGGGGGAGAAGCGGTGCCGATCCCCGTTGAGGTGCGACTTGAACCACACGCCGTCGTCATCAATGTGTGCCAGTCGTTCCTTGCCGGGCGCCACCGCGTCATCAGGGCCGGACGTGTCCACATTCTTCATGTCGATGACCTTCTTGAACCCCGAACCCAGGCTCATCACCTGGAATCCGCCGGAATCCGTAAACGTGGGGCCGGACCAATTCATGAACGCGCCCAGCCCGCCGGCGGCGTCGAGGATCTCAGGGCCCGGCTGCAGGTACAGGTGGTAGGCGTTGGCCAGCACTGCCTGCGCACCGAGCCCGGCAATGGACTCGGGCAGCACGGCCTTGACTGTTGCTTTAGTTCCGACGGCGATGAACGCGGGCGTCTGGATGGTTCCGTGCGGGGTGGTGATGGTTCCGGTCCGGCCCAGGAAAGTGCCGCCGTTGGCGTCGAGCAAGGCGTCCGACGGCGAACACGTTTCGGTCAGGCGCTGGCCCACCGAAAACGAGAACTCGGATTGCCGTGAAGAAAGACCCGGCAAGGCAGTGGACGGAGGAGACGAGGGCAGGAAAGCGGAAGCTGGCACGCTAACAAGTGTGCCAGCTTTACCCCGGGTAACCTGCGGAACCCTTCCTACGAGCTGTAGTTCTCATCCTTCCACTTGTCCCAGGATGACCTGATGTCCGCCAAGGTGTGAGCCCCCAGATCGTACGTGGAGGCAATCACCATGGAACCGCCGTCGGGCCTTTTGTCAGGGATCGGCAGTTGCTCGGCAACGATCAGCAATCCATCGCCGTGCTCTGCGTAGCTGTGAACAGTGAGCCCCACCTGGTGCCGGCTCTTGAACCAGACCTTGCCCGAAATCTCTTCACCGGTGGAAAGTTTGAGCGAATACTCGTCGCCTACCGGCGGGAGGTCGCCAAGCCCCAGCTTTTCGATGGCGAGGCCACCACTTCCCGGAAGGGACACGAAGTGGGTGCGCCGCTGACCATGGGGGTGTCTCTCAAGGGCGAAACGGAGTTGTTGCAGGAACGTAAGCCAGCCCTGCGTGATGTCCTCGTCCCATTCCGCCCACTCGGAGTCATGGTCCAGCGCGGCGCGCGTGACTTTGACTTCGGTGCCGCCGGAAACGGGGTGGAGCTCAAACTCATCCCCGGCGTGGACAGTCAGTTTGGTGTGATCCGCATTTTCCACAACATCCGGGTGAAAGTAGATCTGTTTGATTTCATCGGCGAGGTCATCGGCTTCCCATCCGTGCCATTGAGCCACCAGGGAGGGTTCGCGCAGCATTGTCCAAACCTGCTGCGCGTCGGCATTAATCACAACGCTCAGATTGTTCGTCATGGCCCCGAATCTACCGCCGTTCGCGTCCGTAATACAGGTCTTGAAGTTTACAAGTGCCGGGACTAGGCGGGTAGGACAGGGCACTGCTCTTTCAGGCCCGCACAGCATCCAGTTCGACCCCGATGCGCCGGCCGAGTTCCTCTTCTCCGAGTGTCTCGGATCCACCGTGGGCACGCAGGAACAGCAACGACTCAAGGCGGAGGAACCGCCATTCGCGCTCGGCTTCGTGGTTGCCGTTATCGATCGCGCGGAAGATTTCCTTGTCGTACAAATTCGGTTCGTTCAGGGCGCGTTGGCGGACCTTCGCGGCGATTCGGGCCTTGAAGGGGTCTGTTTCCTCAGACTCATGGGCGCGCAGCAATTTCTCGTACACGGCCCCGCGTTCGGTTTGTCCACCCTCCCGGCAAATGAAGCTGGAGAGTGCCAGGGCGCGTTCGATCGACGCCCAGCGGTCGGGGTTGCCGTCAAAGGGAAGCACGTTCAGGAGATCCGCCACAGCCAGGGCGTTGTCCGGATCGCGCAGCACGATGCAAAGATCGAACGCCAGGTTACTGAGATCCCGGAGGCAGCTGCCGGATTTGGTGTTGATGCCCTTCGCCAGCCTTTCGGCGAGTACTTGAACGCCGTTTTTGCCCTTGTGATTGGCGACGGCGGCCCGCACCACGGCTTCTGGCGTCCCGTCCGGCTCGGGGATCAGCGCGAGCTCTTCGGGGACCGGCGTGGTAACCGCAGGCGGCGTTTCCGGGCGTGGGGGAACGACGACGGCGGAACCCGCTGCTGCGTCAGAGTCGCCTTCCAGCGAGGTGCTGGACTCCTCGCCATCTTCAGATTCAGGCTGGCGGACGGCGGCTTCGGGTGCGGCCGAGCCAGCCGAAGCTCCGTCACCCACTGGCACACTGGAGCCAACAGCGATCCGCACCGTCCCGCCGTCGACCCTTGTCACCAGCAGCAGCGCGGGAACGCCATAATCATCGTTCTGGACCTCGATACTGCCGATTTCCTCGGCGGGCCCGTCTCCGGGCAGGAACACAAAGTCTCCGGGTTGCAGGTCCCCAGCCTGCTTTTCGCGGTATTGCTGTGAGGCTGGGCTGTGAGTCATCGGAAGTCCTTTGGTTCTCTTGCGGTCCGCCGTCCAGTCTACAAACTCCAGCCGCCGCAGGACGCGGGACCCGCTAAAGGACGATGCCGAACTATAGGACTATGCCCGAACTAGAGGACGATGCCCGAGAAAGCCAGCGCCTGGCGGACGAGGTTGCCGCGACCGCCCTCGAACTCCTGTTGAACGTCGTCACTCAGGACTTCCTGCGGCGTCATCCACGTGAGTTCCAGGGCGTCCTGGCGCGGTTCGCATTCGCCGGTGACGGGGATGATAAAGACCAACGACACCGCGTGTTGACGGTCGTCGGTGAAGCCTGTCTGGGACGGCGCGGGGAAGTATTCGGCCACGGTGAAGGGAACAGGGCTGATGGGCAGCTGCGGGAATGCGAGGGGGCCAAGGTCCTTTTCCATGTGCCGCAACAGGGCCGCCCGGATGGTTTCACGGTAAAGCACGCGGCCGGAGACGAGGTAGCGAACCATGTTGCCGTCGGCGTCGCCCTGGAGGAGGGAACCGACTTCATTGACGTATCCGAGCGGATCCAGGCGAACGGGGACTGCCTCCACGTAGACCATGGGAAGGCGGCCGCGGGCTTCGAAGAGGTCTTCGTCGGAAAGCCAGCCTGGATACGGGTCGGGTGTACGTACGCTCATGGTTAAGTTCTACCGCATCCCCAGCCGAACTTCCTTGGCAGCAGCGCCGTGGCTGCGGGGTTACGCTCTCGGCTGTATTACGCGGCCGGGACTGGTGACTTCTCCACGACAACCGACGCCGGCGCCGCGCCGCTCACAGCATCCGGGTTGGCGACGTACAGGACGTCTTCGGTGATCCTGGCCTCGATGCCCGCAGCCTTGAGGCGCTCCAGCAGTGGTTCCAAATCGCCGTCGTACTCAAACGCGAGGTCCCCGTTGGTGGCGTCCGCACCGTGGATGACGCGCAGTATGCCGCCGTTCTTGGTGGTGAAGGTCGCCGATTCGTCGTCCTCCGTGCGTGGCCGGGCTCCGATGTTGCGCAAAACATTTGCGGAGAACGCCACCAAAGGGCTCACCCACGTCCCTGCCACCGTGAGTGCCGGGTCGGCATCAGTGGATGTGGCCCAGCTGCCATCTGCTGCCCGTCGCGCGGGGAAAGCAAAGAACTCGAAACCGTCATCGGCCGAGATCCGCACCGTGGGCCCGTAGGAGGCCTGATGAAGCTCTGCTTGGCTGCCCTCTTCCTCAGTACGGCGTGCGAACTCCTCCAAGTTCCCTACCTCGACACTGAAGATCGTGTAACCATCCAGTGGGTGGCCGTGCTCCAGCCGGCCCATCGCGAGGCGACCCGAGCCGGCGTCGAACTCTTGCCAGTCGCCGTCGTCCACCGTCTTCACCAAACCCAGCGCCTGCAGCAGCGTGGTCCACTGCTCAAAGTGCGATGTGTAGTGGATGGGGCGGGCTCGCAACATGGGTCCTCCTGGGCTGGCTTCGCTGGCACTCCGGCTTCTGACCTCCACACTATGCGGTCGGGTTTGCCGCAGAATGAATCCATGCCCATCGAGCTTGAAGAATTGATCGTCAAGGACGCGGCCGAATGGCGTGCGTGGCTTGAGGCGCACGCTGCCGACAGCCCAGGTGTGTGGCTTGTCCTGCACAAAAAAGGTGGGACCGTCACGGAGCTGGATTACGACGCCGCGCTGGACGAGGCGCTCTGTTTCGGCTGGATCGACGGCCAATCAAAAAGCCGCGACGCCTACAGCTACTTCCAGCGCATGACACCCCGGGGGCGCCGGAGCATCTGGTCAGCACGAAACGTCGGGCACATCGCCCGCTTGGACCAGGAAGGCAAGATGACCGCAGCGGGATGGGCCGCCGTCGACGCCGCCAAAGCCGATGGGCGTTGGGAAGCTGCCTACGCCGGTCCTGCGGATTCCGTGGTTCCTGATGATCTCGCCGCTGCCATCGCGGCTGTCCCGGAGGCGCAGGCCATGTTCGACGTCCTGACGTCCCAGAACCGCTTCGCCCTCATACACAGGACCAACCTTGTCAAAAGGGCAGACACGAGGGAGCGGAAGATCGCCGGTTTTGTGGAGATGCTTGCCCGGCACGAGGCGCCATACCCTCAGAAGAAACGCCCGGCTTCGGAGCCCAGGCAGGCTTCCCAGCCCGGATAGCTCAGGCCTCAGGCGCGAACGCCACTCCTTCACCCACGACGCGGAGGCTGAGCTCCGTGCCGGGCTTGGTGATGGACGCATTCCAGTGCCGGATGGTGATGATCTCGCCTCCGCCGGGGTAGCGGTGGCCATTTCCGGATAGGACGCCGTCCGCTGCGGTGTACGCGCCGAGCCTTATTCGAACAGTCGTTTCGGGACCGAAGTAGTCCGTGTCCACAACCACGCCTCGAATGGGGCCGTCGGGTGCGATGCGGATCTGCTCCGGGCGGAGCATGAGCTGCACCTTGCCCTGTGCTGGTGGCCGGCGGACGGGAATCCCGCCCAGGGAACAGGTGGCCAGGGACCCTTCCATCCAGGCATCCAGGATCACGGCGTCGCCGAGGAACTCTGCTGTGGCGCGGTCGGCTGGGCGCGTGTAGACGACAAAGGGGTTGCCGATCTGTGCCAGCTTTCCGCCGCGCATGATGGCAACTTGGTCGGCAAAGGAAAGAGCCTCGGCTTGGTCATGCGTTACAAGGATGGTTGTCACGCCTGCCGCATTGAGCACCTTGGCCACCGCTCGCCGCGTAGCTACGCGAAGCCCGGCGTCGAGTGCCGAGAACGGCTCATCCAACAGCATGAGCTCCGGTTCGCGGGCCAGGGCACGTGCCAGGGCAACGCGTTGTTGCTGCCCGCCGGACAACTGGTGCGGGCGCCGCTTCGCCATGGAGCCGTCCAACGACACCATTTCGAGCAGTTCCTGGACGCGGGAAGCAACGGCCCGGCGGCCGCCGTCGAGCTTTCCGGAATCCAAGCCAAAAGCGACGTTCTGTCCCACGGTCAGGTGTGGGAAAAGAGCCCCATCCTGGGCGACGTATCCCACCTGCCGTTTGTGCGCAGGGAACCACACACCATTGCCCGCAACCGTTGAGCCGTTCAGGGAAATAGTCCCGGTGTCTGGGTGCTCGAAGCCAGCGATCAAGCGAAGCAGCGTAGTTTTGCCCGAGCCGGAAGGACCAACAATGGCCGTGGTTCCGCCCTTGGCCACGGAAAGATTGACTCCCTTCAGCACAGCCTGGGAACCAAAATTCTTTGTGACCTCAGAGATGTCCAAGTGCGTGTTGGTGGTGGGCACAATGGACGGCGCCACGCGGGGTGACGGGAGCCTGGGTGGAGATTGTTCGGTCACTGTCCGGCCACTTTCTTGGACTGTTGGAAAAGAAGGTAGGTCATCGGGGCGGAAAGCACGATCATCAGCAGCGCATAGGGTGCGGCGCCTGTGTAGTCGATCTCGCTGCTCTTGCTCCAGAACTCTGTTGCCAGGGTGCGGGTTCCATTGGGCGAGAGCAGAAGGGTTGCCGTGAGTTCGTTGACGATGGCCAGGAAGACAAGCGCAGCCCCGCCTGCCGCCGCCGGTGCGGTGAGCCGCAAGGTCACCCTGAAGAAGGACACCAGCGGAGCTTTGCCAAGGGATTGAGCGGCTTCATCGAGCTCTTTGGGGGCCTGGGCCAGTCCGGAGCGGATGTTGACCAGCGCCCGTGGAAGGAAGAGGAGAACATAGGCGGCCACCAGCACGCTGGCACTTTGGTAGATGCCGGGAACTGCGCGGATGCTGACGGTGACGAAGGCGAGGCCCACCACGATTCCGGGCAGGGAGCTGGTGACGTAGTTGGACAGTTCAAGCATCTTGCTGAACCAGCTGGGATGCCGAACCGCCAAGTAGGCCATGGGAAAGGCAACGATCGTGGTAACTGCCGCGCCGGCAGCGCCGTACAGGAGGGTCTGCAGCAGCGCGGGCAGGAATTCGTCGGCGGCCCATACCTCGGCACCTCCGGCAGAAAGCCAGCGCAGGACGAACCAGACAGGAAGGCCAAACGCCAACCCTGTCAGGGCAAGCAAAGCGAGCTGCGCCGGAGCTTGGTATCCGCCCAGGGGCGCCCGAGTTGCTTTCGCTTGGGCGCCTGAGCCAATCCGCGCGTAGCGGGCGGTCCCTCGGCTCTTGACTTCGGCAAGGAGAAGAAGCAGGCAGAGGAAGACCAGGACGCTGGCCAGCATGTTTCCGGCGGCACCGTTGAACGTCGACTGGAACTGGACCATGATCGCCGTCGTGAAGGTATCAAAGCGGATCATTGCGAAAGCGCCATACTCGGCGAGGAGGTGCAAGGCGACCAGCAACGCACCTCCGGTCATTGCGATACGAAGCTGCGGGAGCACTACCCGGAAGAACACGGCCCAGGAACCAAGGCCAAGCGACGCGGCAGATTGTTCGATCGCCGGATCCAAGCGCCCCAGCGTGGCGGCGGCGGGAATGTAAACCAAAGGGAAATAGGAGAGGGTGGCGATCAGCACGCCGGACCAGATGCCCTCCATTGAAGGTACGGCCGATACCCATGCGTAGCTGTTGACGAAGGCGGGAATGGCAAGCGGTGCCGCCAGTGCAACTGCCCACCAGCGGCTCCCGCGTAGCTTGGTGCGCTCAACCAGCCAAGCGCCACCCACCCCAAGAATGAGGCACAACGGCACTGTCAGGACCATCAACATGACGGTGTTCAACAGCAGCTCGCCTACGCGGGGGCGAACAATGAGTTCGACGGCGGTGTCCCAGCCTGTCGCTGCCGTCATGAAGATGACGTAGCCCAGCGGCATCAGGGAAAACAGTGCGATCAACACCGCCAGCAACGACACCGTGGAAACGCCGAATGGCGGGCGAGGACGTTTGCCCTTGCCCGCCGTCGTCGTGCTCCCTGCCGACTGTGGAATGTCGGGAGCCGATAGATCAGTGCTCACAGAATTACAGGAGTCCTGCCTTGGTCATCAGATCGGTGACCTTTGTGGAGTTCAGCTTTGCAGGGTCAACGGTAGGTGCCTGCAGCTCCTTGATGGGCACAAGCTTGTCATTGGCATCCACCTGCGAGGCGATGGCGTACTCGAACGAGGTACCGGTCTTCAGGATTTCCTGGCCCTTCTTGCCGGTGATGAACTTCAGGAATGCCTGGGCATCCGCTGCCTTCTTGGACGACTTCAGGACACCGCCGCCGGAGACCGAGAGGAACGCGCCCGGATCCTGGTTCTTGAAGAAGTACGGTGTGACGTTCTTGGAGTTCTCGCCGGTCTTGGCCTGGTCGCCATAGTAGTAATAGTGGTAGATCAGGGCGGCGTCCACTTCACCGGCGTTGACGGCCTTCATGGCCGTGCTGTTGCCCTTGTAGGCTTTGAAGTTTTCCTTCATGCCCTTGAGCCACTCTTCCGTGGCGGCTTCGCCCTTAAGCTCGAGCAGCGCTGCGACGATCGCCTGGAAGTCAGCACCGGACGGTGAAGCGGCCCACTTGCCCTTCCACTCCGGGTTCGCCAGGTCCAGCATCGACTTGGGCAGCTTGTCTTCGCTGATCTTGTTTTTGTCGTACACCAGGACGGTGGAGCGGGCTGCGATGCCGGTCCACTTGCCCGTGGAAGGACGGAATTCAGCGGGGACCTGATCCAACGTGGCCTTGTCCACGTCCGCAAACAGTCCTGCATTCTCAACCTGCGCCATTGCGGGGGAGTTCTCCGTCAGGAATACGTCTGCCGGAGAAGCAGCACCTTCCTGGACGATCTGGTTGGAAAGTTCGGTATCCGAGCCCTGCCGCATGGTGACCTTGATGCCGGTTTCCTTGGTGAAGGCGTCCACCCATTCCTGGGTCAGGCTCTCATGCTGCGCGTTGTACACCGTGATGCCATCGCCCGAAGCGGCCGCATCGGACGGTGAACCCGAGGCGGCAGGGGTGCCGGCATTGGAGCCACAGGCGGTGAGGCCAAGGGCGGCGGATGCGAGCAGGGCGATGCCCGCCAGCGCGTTTTTGGAGAGCTTCATAAGGGCTTCTTTCTGCGAACAAAGACACAGAGTGCCAAGCTTTGGGCTTGTTCCGTGTGAGCGGGAAGGTTTGGGGGAACCCGCTGAGAAAAGCGTAGGTTAGGCAAACCTATGCTTCCAAAGCCTGAAGGGCTTATGTGACAAGGATCACAACAATTACGGAACTATTGCGTGCCGTAATTGCTAGCTCGCCAACGTGGCTGCCGCCTCCAGCGTCATCCAGGCCTGCAGTTGGGTGGAAAGCTCGACGGCGGTCCCCGCCGGATACGTCTCACTCGCCGGGCGCAGGGGGTTGGGGGAGAAGGTGAGGCCTGGACTTTTCGGATCACTGCGGGACTCCGTGCGGCCGTCCCAGAAGGCCCCGGCTGTGCTGAATACGAGGCCCCTGGCTGCCTTGCGCGTGGTTTCCGGGAGACGCTGATCCCTCGCGGCGAGTGCAAGGTAGCGGATCAGGATGCCGGTAAAGAGGCCCCCATCCCCGGTTCCATCACCGTGAATTACTTGCGTGCCGGGCATCGTGAGCTCCCTTGCAACGGCCTCGATCAGATGGGCGGCGCGGTCCAGGTTCTCCACTCCGCCCAGTTCCAGGAGTGCCCCAAGGATTGGCCCTTGGTTGTAGGTGTAGATCGCATCTTCGAGGATTACTTGCCCCTTGCGCAGCCGTAATCCGTCGAGATAAAGGCCTCGATCGGGGTGAAGGAGCTTACCGTTCAGCCAATTCACCAGGGCTTGAGCCCTCTCACGATGATCGGTTCGTGCGAAGTAGAGGGCCACAGGGGCCGTTGCCGGGGTGTTCTTGAAGTCCCTCTTGGTACTCCAGAATGTTCCGCCACCCAGGTCGTCCGTGGAGGCTGAGTCGAATTGAAGCGTCAGCTTCCGGCGGATGTATGCATTCCGGCGACGTCCGGGCTTTCGCGTCTCCTCGGCCAGCTTTTCCAGCCGAAGCGTGGACAATGCCAGCCAGGCCATGTCGTCGTAGTAATTGTTGACGTACCGGAAGAAGTTTCTGAGCCGGATGGTGGTGACCAGCCGGGAAGCGAGCCGTCCCGCGCTCGGGCGGGAGTCGCCGTCGAACCTCGTTTTGGTGGCCAGTTCGCGGAGGCCAGTGTCCACCAGGCAGTCGACGTAGTGCGCCTGCCACCAGTAGTGCCATGGACCGAGAAGGCTGCGGATGCCCCTGGAGGGGGTGCTGATGGCGCCGATGTGGGTGCCTGGGAGGAAAAGCAGCCGTCGACCGAAGGCGCGTGTGACAGAACGAGCGGCCTCATCTGCGCGAATGGCCCACATTGCCGCCTCCGTTGCAGGTGGTTGCTGGCCGGCGGGATTGCTTTCGGTGGGCATGGAACCAGCCTATCGGGGGCCCAAGGTGCGCCGGATCACAATTCCAGTTAACATGCATTAACGGATTTGAGTTCTGCATCAAGGAGGATGGATGGACATCAAGGGCACGGTCGCGCTGGTCACCGGCGGGGCGTCAGGCTTGGGCGCGGCAACCGCTAAGCGTTTGTTCGACGGCGGAGCGTCGGTGGTGCTGGTGGACCTGCCAAATTCTGCCGGGGAGGATTACGCGGCGGAGTTGAACACCATTGGCTCGGCGGCTGGCTCGAACAGAGCTGGCTCGAATGCCGCGGGTTCCGCTGCTGGGGACTCAGTTCCACGGGCTGTCTTTGCCCCCGCAGACGTGACCAACGAAGCCCAGGTCCAGGCCGCCGTCGACGCCGCCGCTTCGCTGGGAACCCTGCGGATCGTAGTTAACTGCGCAGGCATTGCCACGCCGGGCAAGGTCCTGGGCCGTGAGGGTGTCCTGCCCCTCGAGGCATTCAACAAAGTCATCCAGATCAACCTCATTGGAACCTTCAACGTCATCCGCCTGGCAGCTGCGGCCATGGTGGAAAATGAGCCGGTCACTACCGAATTAGGCGGCCCGGAACGCGGAGTCATCATCAATACGGCGTCCGTCGCCGCTTTCGAAGGGCAGATCGGCCAGCCAGCCTATGCCGCATCCAAGGGTGCTGTTGCGGCGATGACACTGCCCCTGGCGCGCGAGTTCGCCCGCTCCCTGATCCGGGTTGCCACCATTGCCCCCGGCATCTTCGAGACTCCGATGATGGCCGGATTGCCGCAGGCGGCCCAGGAGTCGCTCGGCCAGCAAGTACCCCACCCTGCACGGCTCGGCCGTGCGCCCGAATACGCCAATCTTGCCGCCCACATCGTCGAGAATGCCATGCTGAACGGCGAGACGATCCGGCTGGACGGCGCCATCCGCATGGGCCTGAAATGATGGGGGACTACAGCGGAGGGCCGGCTCCCGCGGGTTCGGGGCGCTACATACCGGCGTCTGAGGCGGACCTGCCCACGGCCGACTTCTTCGACTTTGAGTCTCTCCTGAGTGTCCAGGAACAGCGGAAACTCAACGAGCTCCGCTCCTTCCTTGCCGCCGAGATCGCGCCCTACGCCGGACAGTGGTGGGATAAAGCTGAGTTCCCCGAACACATCCTGCCCAAGCTTGCGGCCCTTCGGCTCAGCGCTCCAGCCCAGCGCGGCTACACACACTTGTTCGCCGGGCTGGTCATTGCCGAGATGACACGGGTGGACACCTCCATCGCGACGTTCTTCATGGTCCACCACGATCTCTTCGTTGAATCGCTTTACGACTTTGGCAGCGACGCCCAGCAGGACAAATACCTCGACGACGCCTCAAACCTCCGCACCACAGGCGCCTTTGCGCTCACCGAACCAGAGCACGGATCCGACGTCGCGGGCGGTATGCAGACAACAGCACGCCGTGTGCAAAGGGCGGAGTCCGACGGCGGCGATTACTGGGTGATCAACGGCGCCAAGCGCTGGATCGGCAACGGGACGTTCTGCGACTACATGCTGGTGTGGGCCAAAGATGAAAGCGATGGCGCTGTACGGGCATTCATCGTTGACGCCTCGCTACCGGGTATCACCCGGAGCCGGATTGAGAACAAGATCGCCCTGCGGACAGTGCAGAATGCCGACATTCTCTTCGAAGACGTCCACGTCACGGAATCAGACCGTTTCGCAGGAATCAGCAGTTTCGCGGACACGAACCACCTCCTGCGCGGCTCACGGATCATGGTTGCCTGGCAGGCAGTCGGCCAGCAGTTGGCAGCCTTCGATGTCGCGCGGCAGTACGCGGTGGAACGACTGCAGTTCGGTAAACCCCTTGCCCGGTTCCAGCTGATCCAACAGCACCTGGTGGACATGCTCGGCAACGCCGTGGCCAGCATGGGAATGATGGTGCGGATCGCCCAACTTCAGGAGGGCATTTCCCGCGACGCGCAAGGTGCCCGGCACGGCGGTGCCGACATGTCACAGGTGGCTCTGGCAAAGGCCTACTGCAGTGCACGGATGCGTGAAAGTGTGGCCTTGGGACGCTCCATCCTGGGCGGAAACGGTATCGTCACCGACTACAAAATTGCCAAGATCTTCGCCGACGCTGAGGCCATCTTCACCTACGAGGGCTCATATGAGATCAACTCATTGATCGTGGGCCGTGCAGTAACTGGTGTCTCTGCCATCGTCTAGCCAGCCGCTGTCCGGGTTCCCGGCGCTTTACTCCTGAGGGATCTTTTCGCCAGCCTCAACGCGGACGTCGATGGAATTTCCGCGGACCGGCATCGGGCAGGTGCCATAAGGGGTAAAGGCGCTGGGGTAGTTGATGGCGCGGTTGAAATCGATCACCACAGATCCATCAGGGCGTGGGCGGGGAATGAAAACCTTCCGCCACTCGTCCGTGGTGTCGCCGTTGGTTTCATCATGGAAGGTCACGTTCAAAGCGCCGAGTTTCTCTTCCTCAGCATGAAGTCGGACTTCATGGGCAACGCCAGGAACCCGGAACACTACCTCCCCGACCGAACGATGAACGCCGTCCACCAAGGGGTTGGCCGTTCCGATGGGTACATCCACGGGCTGGTCATAGGGTTCGAACCGACCCTGAATCACCCAGTCCGGGTTGTATTCGTAGGTCGGAACCCCAGTGAAGTCCGTAAAAACAGGCGAGCCCGCATCTCTGGTCCGGATGGCATACTTGTCCGCGCGCATCGCAAGCTCCACCACCACCTGCTTGCCGTCTTCGCCGCCGTACTGCACCCACATCAGGGACTCTTCATCCTGCAGGGTTGCCGTCACGGTTCCATCAACGCTTTCGCCGGTCTCAACGAGGGTCAGGCCGTCCTCGCTGGTGGCCGTGAGGGCTGCAGCCCTGCCATCCGTTGACCACAGGCCCGGGGCAAACTCGACTTCTGCCGGCTCCGACTCGAGCCATTGAAACGACGTCAGCGTCAGCCACCCGTGGTCCGACGCCAGTGCTGCATTCCTAGACGTTCGGAACCGCTCCCAACGGGCAAGCTGGGCGTCTGTTGCAGTCGTGGGCGAGCTCATGATTCTCCTCGTCAGATGTGAGCCACGGTTGGGCGGCTTTGCAATCTCCTCAACTATGCGCCGCACCGGTGCATTCCCGGAAGCGTGCAGCATTGAGCGTGGAACCCCGACCATGCGTCCGGATGCGTGCAACCCTATGCGTGCAACGATGGGCCGCGCATCGTGTGGGCGGCCCATCGTTTGCTTGAGATCGCCATGCGCAGTGGAGCCTATGAGTCCTTGCTGTCTCGCATGGCTATCGGGATGTCAGTGGCCATCCTTTTGCTATTTAGTGCTGACGACGAGCCGATCGCCTGACGCCCAGGAAAGCGAGCAACGATCCCAAGGCCAACAGTGCAGCGGCTGCGTAGATGAAGGCTGGGCTTTGAGCGCCAGTAGTGGCCAGGGGTTCTGGTTCTGCAACTTCTGCGGGCTGAGTGGGCTGGTCAGTGGCTACAAGTACCGGACTTGTGGTGCTGGCGCTTGGGCTGGGTGTTGCGGTGCTGGGGCTCGGCGTCGGCGTGGGTGTTGTTGTCGGCTTGGGTGTTGCGGTGCTGGGGCTCGGCGTGGGTGTGGGTGTTGCGGTGGTGGGGCTCGGGCTGGGCGTGGGTGTTGTTGTCGGCGTGGGTGTCGGTGTGGGTGTTGCGGTGGTGGGGCTCGGCGTGGGTGTGGGTGTGGGTGTTGCTGTGCTGGGGCTCGGCGTGGGTGTGGGTGTGGGTGTTGCTGTGCTGGGGCTCGGCGTGGGTGTGGGTGTGGGTGTTGCTGTGCTGGGGCTCGGCGTCGGCGTCGGCGTCGGTGTCGGTGTGGGGCTTGCCGTTCCGTTGCCTGTTCCGTCAGCGCGCGTCCGCCGGGTCTCGGCCCCAACGGGGGTTTCCTCGCCTGCAATAGTCACGGTTCCGCTGTTGGTGTAGACGTCCAGCTTCTTGTCGGTCACTTTGGTGACGACGAACAGCTCCACCCGTTCGCCCTTGGGCAGGCCCGTCCATCGCACCGTTGCTTCTTGGGGAGTGCACTCGACAGTTGCGGGGTATCGCTCGTTGTCCATTGGCTCGGTGATGTTTCCGGAGCTGCTGACAACCTTGCCAACCCGTGGAGTGATGTGGTCACAATCGATTTCCATGCCAGCGGAAGGCGTGTCGGTGACAACGACGTCGTTTGATTCTGAAGGCATCGGAGGCATGTAAAAGATGGATTCAAGTTCAGTTTGGGGAGCGTCGGCCCACCACATGGACTTCCCCGCCGAAGTAGGGGGAGCGGGATCGCAGTCTTTGGTGCATGGACCATCGACATTCACAGGCACGCGTACCACTGTGGATCCCACGGTGAAGTTCAGTTCCGTCGTTTCGCCGGTGCCCGGCTGCACAGCATATTGCGTACTGAAATTGCACGTCCCACCCACATTGTTGGGATGGTCCGCCACGAAGTCGGTCAACGTGAAGACCACTTGTCCGGCATCGTTCGCTGCTGCCTTGGCGACCGTTACGCCGTCGGCGTTGTCAAGATCAAATGACGCGGCACCAAACCATCGAAGCTCTGGCGGTAGTTGGAGGTTGAAGGTATCGCCCGGTTGCGAGTTGTCAGGAACGGACCACTGACAGGTCAGGTCTACTTGGTCCCATTGGTTCGTAACTACTGAATCCGTGCTGATGGTGACCGCCGCACCCGGGATCACGGCAGCATTGGCTGGCCCTGCCGACCAGGCGAGCCCGAACGCTGTCACCACAACAGCCAGTAGCGCGGCCACCAAGGAGGCAGACTTTAGATGGAGCTGATTCTTCATGTGTTGGATGGTCCTTCGAATGCGGAAGCGTGTCTCGTCGCATGGTGAGTGGCGGCTCAACGCTGTTCGTGACGGCACCAACAGGCTTCACTCACATTGCCTCGGGAATGTAGTCCTGGGGCGCGGGCTCTGAAGAGGCATTTGCCAACGGGAAGAACTGCATGCGCGCGGGTCGCAGGGCTCCTTCGCCCAGGCTTTCCATGGCAGTCCTGCACTCCATCAGTTGCCCAAGGTTGTTCGCCGAGAGAGGTAACAGCACGTGGACAGCAGAATTCTTGTACATGGCAGTAGCACCTGTCCCGTGCAGCTGCCGTTGAACAGTTTCTCCGAGCCGCGCCAGCAGGGTCCAGCGATGACTGCGGCTCTCAAGGGGCTGGGGCAGTGACAGGATCGCAAGGGCGTAAGGGTGAGAACATGCCGTTCCAAAAATGGAGAGTTCGTGGATTTGTCGCTGGAAATGGGCTTGCGTGGCCAGGCCCGTCTCAACGTCCGTGCACGAAATCGCTGGTGCAGAATCGGCGGCCTCTGCCCATCCCTCAGCCAAGGATTGGAGAGCCTCTATATCCATGTTCCGGTCTGCCGCGAGGAAGAGGGCGCGGAAGTCCGTCATGGTTTCGCTGATTCCAACGCCGTTCCTAGCCCGCGCCGCGCCCAAGGATCTTGCGGTAGGAGGTGGAACATTGGCTCGAGTTGCCAGCGATGTCACCACCGTGCGGACCTCAGGCAGGAACCAGTCTGCGGGGAACCGCCAACCATTCTGATAACTGGTGGTCTGCCATCTGCGCATCAACAGGTGTCGGGAAAATGTACATTCGGCGAATGATTTTGTCCGGAACGATGTCATATCCGAATAGTGCGTCCGACTAAGGATTCATGACGAAAAGCGGTGGAAGGATCTCTTTGGTAAAGAGCCTATACAAATTCGCGTCATGACTTGAGCTTGATGCGCACTGCGTATATATGGGCACGATTTTATACGTTGTGGGGCTGCCTTAAATGGCATCCGGGACAGGTACTGACAACGCTTCCAGCGCGGGAGTTGAGAGCGATGGTCATCTTATCGGGTTGGTGCGGGGCGGTGACATGTCCGCATTCGACGAACTGTACGAACGCCACATGTCCGTCGCGTCCACAGTGGCCCGGCGAAACGTGGACAATCCAAGTGACGCCGAGGATGTTGTGGCCGAGGCTTTCCAAGCCGTATTGCAGAGCCTGGTTGCGGGACGGGGGCCGGACACCTTCTTCAGGGCGTATCTGCTGTCCACTGTCACCCGTCTGTCACATCATCGGAACCGGAAGGCCGGGAGGTCGCTGCCCAGTAGCGATGACGCAATTCTTGACCGTACGCTGCCGGATCCCGATGCTGTAGTCAAAGCCTTCGAATCCCATACGGTCGCAAAGGCATTTCGCGCCCTTCCCGAACGGTGGCAGGCCGTGCTGTGGTATCTGGACGTGGAAAGAATGAAGCCAGCGGCGGTGGCGCCGCTTCTGGGTCTGTCCGCGAATGCCGTGTCAGCACTGGCGCTTAGGGCACGGGAAGGCCTGAGGAGGCAATACCTGCAGGCCCATGTGGCGGAAGAACCGGACAGCGACTGCGCTGGATTCGCGTCGAAACTCGGTACCTTCATTCGAGGTGGACTTTCAAGGATTGCTGAACGCAAGATGCGTCAACACCTTAATGGTTGCTCGAAATGCACCGGCGCTCTCTCGGAACTAAAGGACGTTCAGGGAACCATGAGGGCTGTGCTTATTCCGCTGGTGACCGGCGTACCTCTCGCCACCTTGGCAGCCAAGGGTGCCGGACTGGGTTTCCTGGGAGGGCTGGTCCCCATCAAGGCAGCGATAGTGGTCCCGGCTATCGGGCAACCAGCGGTAATGGCCATGGTGGCGGTAGCAGGATTGGGCCTGGCTCTAGGCGCGGTTGGAATCGTTGGTCGCTTGACGCCGGATGTCCCCATGGAGCAGTTGGCCATTGAGACAAGTTCCTCCCATCAGGAGTCATTCGTAGGGACTCATGCCCCCACTCCCACAGCGACGCCGATGCCGAGCCTGCCATCGCCGGTGTCGCCAGCTGCGGTTGAGCCAGCGCCGTCAAGCGCCGGGCATGAGGGCTCAAACGCTGGGGCCGAACCCTTGGTCGCCGCCCCGGTACCTTCCGGCATGGAATCCCAGCCGCCCTCGCAACAATCTGTTCCTTCGCCGGACCCCGCCTCATCAGCGGCAACTGCCCTTCCCGCGTCACTTGTAGCGGTGACAGCCTCGGTGCGGATACCAAAGGACCATGGTTCCGGCATGACGGCCATGGAGGTGGACTTTGGGATCGGCGGTTCACAGTCCCTGGGACCGGCCAAAGCCGTGTTCTCTGTGGAGCCGGATGCACGGATCCAGGAGAGTTCATTGATTGCTCCGGAAGGGTGGTCGTGCTCGATGGAGGGGCGGACAGCCGTCACGTGCATTACAGGTTCGGCACGGCGGAGCGACCTCCATTTTCAGGTTTCAGCCCAGTCCAAGCGAAAAAAGGGCGCCGGTGTCCTGACATATTCCTTGAGTGGAAGTGGTCTTGAAGCTGGCGAATTTGTGCACAAATACTGACCCCGAATCACTGCTGGATACAGCGTCACGAACCTATTGCTCAGGCCACTACCTCAGAGGCGGTGCCCCGAGAGGGCAGTCGCCCATTTATCTGTGCAATTTAGGGGAAATATGAAAGCGACGTTGTTGGCCGCTGCGGGCTTGCTGGGCGCGTTGGCGGCGGTTTGGGCTTTGCTCCCGATCGGTCAAAACTGGTTCGTTCGCAGGTTCAGCTCGCCGCATGGCCTCCGATGGGCCATGGCAAGTTTGGGCGCCCTGTTGCTGCTGTCCCTGGTGGGATGCGCAATGGGGCCGACGCAGCGCCCATGGCTTGAGGTTGTAGTCCTGCTCGCAGGAGCCGGGTTGATTGTGGGCTTTCTTGTCGCGCCAGCCTTCAGGATTCACCATGGTGTGGCCATTCAGCCTCGAAGGGTGCTGGCCATAGGAGCGCACCCTGATGACCTGGAATTGGCTTGCGGTGCCACCCTCGCCAAATTGGCCGATGCCGGGCATGAAGTCCGAACCATGGTTATGAGCTCGGGGGGAAAGGGAGGAGACAGCGCCATCCGTCTCACCGAAGCCGCATCGGGCTCGGATTTCATGGGTGCGTCCAAGGTCCATGTCCACGACTTTACGGACACCAGCCTCGCGGAACATGGGGATGAAATGGTCCAAGCGATTGAAGCCGTGATGGCCGATTTTCGCCCTGACGTTGTGATTACCCATTCCCGTAACGACTACCACCAGGACCATCAGGCCGTACACAGTGCGACTATGCGGGCCGCCCGCCAGCACTCCTCCATCCTGTGCTTCGAGAGTCCTTCATCCACACGGCAGTTCGATCCCAGTGTCTTCGTGGATATCGCGGGGTATGTGGACGTGAAGATTCACGCCGTTGCCATGCACCGGAACCAAAAGGGCAAGCCGTATATGAGTGCAGAAAGAGTCCGCAGCCTCGCAGCGTTCAGGGGCTCGCAAGTGAAGACGACATATGCAGAGGGTTTCGAACCTGTTCGACTACTTGGCTCTGCCGTAGGGGAGTTCTGATGGTTCGGGTACTCGTAACAGGCGTTGGAGGGCCAGCTGGCTCCTCCTTGGCGGGTCAGCTGAGGGAACTGGGACATTGGGTCCTGGGCGTTGATATGCAACCGGTCCACGGTTCAGCGGCTGACATGGTCTCCTTGGTATCGGCCTCCAGTTCTCCCGACTACCTGTGGGAGTTGCGGGGACTCGTGGCCGCCCATGGCATCGAGCTCGTGGTGCCAACCGTCAGCGATGAACTCGTGCTGGTTTCCGAAGCCCGGCAAGGCTTCGCTCCTAATGTCGAGGTCCTCATTGCCGACCCCGCACCTGTTCGAATCGCGAATGACAAATTCTTCACCATGAGGTGCCTTGCCAATGCAGGCGTCGCTGTCCCCGATTTCGGGCTCCCCGGCGATTTCGCCTCTGTCAACCAGGCGATGGCGCGGTTAGGGGGGTCCCTGGTGGTTAAGCCCAGAATTTCGCGCGGTGGACGTGGGGTCCAGATCCTGGAAATGACTGCCGACGGCGGCCGGAACGCGGCCCGCGTCTGGTCCTCCTTGGACGATTCCTGGATCGTGCAACGATTCGCGCCTGGAACGGAGTACGCGCCCGTGGTCCTCCACAGCAGGCCGGAGCCGGGTCAGGACGATCTTGTGGTGGTGTTGGAGAAGACAGAACTCAAAGAGGGGCGGGTGGGTAACGCCGTGTCCGTCAGGAGGATTGAGGGAGCCGAGAGTGCCGACGTGGCTCAATTGGCTGATTCAGCCGTGACCGCGCTCGGATTGACTGGACCTATCGACGTGGACGTGCGCCGTCTGCAGGACGGAAGTCCGGTGGTACTGGAAATTAACGCGAGGTTTGGCGCAAACAGTGCGTTCGCCCCCGAACTCCTGGAGAACGTTCTTGGCCGATATGTGGCCGGTCGATTGACCGGAAGGCTTGCGTGACAGCTCTTGATGCTGCCCTGGCGTTTGTCCAGGTTGGAGGCGTGCTGATTCTCAGTTTCGGCGTTGTCAAAATTGTCTATGTGCCGCTGGCCTTGTATTTCAACCGGCTTTACCGTTCCAACTCTGCCAAGCATCGTTATTCAGTCATCACTGACCGGCCGTTGGTCTCGGTGATCGTGCCCGGCTACAACGAGGCCGTGGTGATCACCAGTTGCGTGGAGTCGATCCTTGCCAGCCGCTACCTTCGTCTGGAAGTGATTCTGGTGGACGACGGTTCCACTGATTCCACCGCCAGCATCATGGCCGGGCTTGCAGATCAATATGATCGGGTGCGATTTCTCTCCCAAACGAACGCGGGGAAGGGAGCTGCGCTCAACTATGGCATCGCTAAGGCCAATGGCGACATCCTGATGTTTGTCGATGCCGACGGAATTTTTGCCCCTGACACACTGATGCGCATGCTCGAGGGTTTTGATCACACCAAGGTGGGAGCGGTGTGCGGCGACGACCGGCCGGTTAACCTGAATCGCGTTCAAACGATGATGCTTGCCGTTCTAAGCCATGTCGGGACCGGCCTGGTCCGCAGAGCCTTGTCCTTGTTGCATTGCCTGCCAATCGTCTCCGGGAACATAGGTGCCTTCCGCCGTGACGTAGTCCAGCTGGTAGGCGGTTTTCACGAGGACACGCTCGGTGAGGACCTTGAGCTTACTTGGCGTGTCTATAAGGCCGGCTACCGGGTAAGGTTCCAGCCCTCAGCGCTGGTTTATGCCGAGTCGCCGTCAACGATGGGCGGGTTGTGGCGGCAGCGCGTTCGGTGGTCGCGGGGCTTGCTGCAGACCCTCCGGATGCATATCGGGATGCTTGGGCGGAGGCGTTACGGCTTGTTTGGCATGTTCCTTTTGTTCAACGCCATCACCATGGTGGTGATCCCTATGCTGCAACTAGCCATCTTGGCGGTGCTTCCTTTCCTGTACCTTGCTGGTTCGGGTCCCGTACCCGCTGAAGTCCTCGCCATTCTTGGTTGGTTGGGATTGTTTGTATCCCTCGCGCTGATCGTCTTCTCCATTGGCCTCAACAGGTCATGGAAGGATCTTCGTTTTCTGTGGACGTTGCCACTGTGGCCCCTGTACTCGGTATTCGTTGGACTGGCTTTAGCCAGCGCAATCGTCAAGGAGATCCGCGGTAGCCCTGCCGTGTGGAACAAGTTGCAACGGACCGGCGTGATCTCCGTAACTGCCGCCGAGGCCAGCCCCCGTTACGAGGCAGGGGTATGAAGGCTATTGGACCTCCGACGTTCGTTGCCAGGCTAACTGCCTCGTTGGTGGCCTCGATCCTCGTTGTTGCATTCTCGGGCGTCACCGCCTGCGCACGAGAACCGGAGCATCGTCCCGTGGACCGCATGGTAAATCTTGGCTTTGAGGACGTCGTCAACGAGGACACCTCGCACCTTGTTGACTTGGCGGAGCGATTGGACGCAGTGAACGCAACAGCTGTATCGATTTCCGTAGGACGCACAGACTGGACGGCTTTTCCCTGGTCCGGCCACGCAGAGGCCAGATCTTATGAGGTTTCCAGCACGAAAAGAGACTTCGTAGGGGAGTCGATCGCAGCTTTGGGGGTGGCGCATGACGGCAAGGAACGTGATGTGATCCTCACGATCGATGTCCTGTTGGACCGTGCGCTGAGTGAGGACCCCTCCCTGGCAGGACGAAATATCGCTGGAGAGCCATCCAAGTCCTTCGCCAGTGTGTCGTCCCTGCGGCACGGCAAGGCAGGCGCCCGCTTGGCTTCCTTGGCTGCCGCCGTCGCGAAGAAGTACCGGCCCACAGCCGTGAATCTCACGGAATTGATGTTCGATGATTTCACCTTTGGCAGTGAAGACTTCGATGACTTCAAAGCCACCACCGGTGAAGATGACTGGCCCCGGAACCACGAAGGCGGCATCGACCAGTCAGATGCCCGGATCAACACGTGGCGGAGCGAAGCCATGGCGGACATCGTGCGGAGGGTGGGAGCCGCCGTCGAACCCTATAGTGTACGACTGGAAATGGACGTCCGGTCGCCGCGGGATTCACCGTCGGCGGATCGCGCTGACAGCGGCCATGACTACGACCTCTTGCTCAAGCAGCTCTACCGGCTCCACGTTTGGGAGTACGTAGGACTCAATGCAGAGCGCTCGCCGCAGACGAAGGACCTCGCTGAAGCCCTGACCCGCCGCGCGGGCGACCGCATGTCGTTGTCTATCGGGCTGTGGTCCGATGACGGCACGATCTCTGCGGAAAGGTTCGGAACGGCCTTGCATGAGGCTGTTCGGGGCGGGGCCAC
The DNA here is from genome assembly GCA_039636795.1 of Micrococcaceae bacterium Sec5.1. Classification (NCBI taxonomy): domain Bacteria; kingdom Bacillati; phylum Actinomycetota; class Actinomycetes; order Micrococcales; family Micrococcaceae; species Micrococcaceae bacterium Sec5.1. The sequence goes on from CP143430.1 coordinate 790,192, forward strand.
ATCCGTGTCGGTGACACCCGCAAGCCTCATGGACGCCGGGCATTGGGAGGTCTTGCGGAAAGCCTGGGCCCGGTAATTATGGGCTGTCCGGTGCTCACCCCGGGGGCGTACCCTGAGCGCATGGGCATGGAATCCGTGATGGCGGCAGTAGTGAGCCTTGCACTGATTGTGGGGTCGGTTTGGGCTGGCACACGGCTGGTGCAGAAGGGTGTTTCCGCGAAGGGGGCAACCGGCACACTCGGGAGTGTCCTCTCCATGATTGAACCAGCCACAGGTGCGCCGACCAAGATGGAGGCGGCGGCAGCACGCAAGGAAGTGCGGCAGCGAAGGCACGAGAAATTGGTGGCCGGCCCGGGCACCGCAGAGGCCGAACTGTTCGCCGGGAAGGTGGTCCTGCCGCCGTCGACGAGTAAAGCCGCTAAGCAGCAATCCGGTGACGCCAAAATCTGAGACGTATTCCCGCAGTAGAGTCCCGTGCGGGTAAGATCCCGTAGGAAACATTAGTAACCCGGCTCACAGTATCCAGCGCAGTGTACGAGCCAAACCAGATCCCGAAGGTAAGTATCTATGGTTCACACTGCCCATCAAGACACCGATCTCGCTGCAGAACTGCGGGCCGATGTGCGCCGCGTTTCCACCCTGTTGGGTGAGTCCCTGGTGCGCCAACACGGCCCGGAACTGCTGCAGCTCGTGGAGCAGGTCCGCCTGCTGACCAAGGAATCCAAAGAGGCCGCACGGGGCGGAGCCGACGCGACCGGTCCCTGGAGCGCGCACGACGTCGTTGCCCAGGTCCGCGAGTTGCTCGCCTCCCTGCCTCTGGACCAGGCGACGGATCTGGTTCGTGCCTTCGCGTTCTATTTCCACCTCAGCAATGCGGCCGAGCAGGTCCACCGCGTCCGTGGGCTTCGGACCAGGCAGGAGAAGGACGGCTGGCTTGCGAAGGCTGTCACGGAAATCGCCGGCCAAGCTGGGCCGCAGGTCCTTCAGGACGTTGTGAATGAGCTGGATGTTCGGCCCATTTTCACGGCACACCCCACCGAGGCCTCCCGACGTTCAGTGCTGGACAAGGTCCGCAAACTCTCCGACGTACTGGCCCAGCCCACTGAAGAGGGAACGTCTGCCCGACGCCGGCAGGATCGCCAGCTCTCGGAAATCATCGACCAAATGTGGCAGACGGATGAGCTTCGCCAGGTCCGGCCAACGCCCGTGGATGAAGCGCGTAACGCGATCTACTACCTGAACAGCATCCTCACCGATGCCATGCCAGAGATGCTGACTGACCTTTCCGAACTCCTCGCCGAGCACGGCGTGGTGCTGCCCGCTGCCAGCGCGCCACTGCGCTTCGGATCCTGGATCGGTGGCGACCGCGATGGAAACCCCAACGTCACTGCGGCCGTTACGCGCGAAATCCTGCAGTTGCAGAACCAGAACGCGGTGCGGATCAGTATCGCGTTGATCGACGAGCTGATCTCGGTCCTGTCCAACTCCACCGCCTTGTTCGGGGCCGACCAGGAGCTGTTGGACTCGATCGACGTGGATCTCAAGAACCTGCCCGGTCTGGACAAGCGCATCCTGGAGCTCAATGCCCAGGAGCCTTATCGACTCAAGCTCACGTGTATCAAAGCCAAGCTCATCAACACGGGCCGCCGAGTTTCCGCCTCGACCTACCACGAGCCCGGCCGCGACTACGCCACCACAAGTGAGCTGTTGGCCGAGTTCGGGCTGCTCGAAGAGTCGCTTCGCAACCACGCCGCGGGGCTTGTTGCTGACGGTGCCTTGGCCCGTGTCCGCCGTGCGATCGCCGCCTTTGGCCTTCACTTGGCAACTCTGGACATCCGTGAACATGCCGATTACCACCACGACGCCGTCGGACAGCTCGTGGACCGTCTTGGTACCGAGAAGCCGTATGCCTCCTTGACCCGCGAGGAACGTTTCGAATTCCTCGGTGCCGAGCTGGCCTCACGCCGTCCGCTCTCCGGCCATCCGATCAAGCTCGAAGGCACTGCGGACGGCACCTACGACGTCTTCCGGAGCATCCGCCAGGCCCTGCACACTTATGGTCCGGACGTCGTGGAAACGTACATCATTTCCATGACCCGGGGCGCCGATGACGTCCTGGCCGCCGCTGTGCTGGCACGCGAGGCCGGTTTGATTGACCTCTTCGGGGCCAAGCCGCATGCCAAGATTGGCTTTGCTCCACTGCTGGAAACCGTGGAGGAGCTCCGCGCCTCCGCTGAGATTGTGGATCAGTTGCTCTCTGATCCGTCCTACCGTGACTTGGTCCGTCTCCGCGGCGACGTCCAGGAAATCATGCTCGGGTACTCCGATTCCAACAAGGAATCCGGTGTCATGACCAGCCAGTGGGAGATCCACAAGACCCAGCGGAAGCTGCGTGATGTGGCTGCCAAGCACGGCGTGAGGGTCCGCTTGTTCCATGGCCGTGGTGGTTCCGTGGGCCGTGGCGGTGGTCCGACGTATGACGCCATCATGGCCCAGCCCAATGGTGTGCTTGAGGGCGAAATTAAGTTCACGGAGCAGGGCGAGGTCATCTCGGACAAGTACTCCCTTCCCGAGCTTGCCCGCGAGAACCTTGAGCTGTCCTTGGCAGCTGTCATGCAGGGTTCTGCCTTGCACCGGACTCCCCGTACGTCCGAAAACGAGCGCGAGCGCTACGCCAACGTCATGGAAACCATTTCCGATGCTGCCTTTGCGCGCTACCGGGCATTGATCGACGACGCCGATCTTCCGGCCTACTTCCTGGCGTCCACACCGGTGGAGCAGCTGGGTTCCTTGAACATCGGATCACGTCCCTCCAAGCGTCCCGATTCCGGGGCCGGCCTCGGTGGGCTCCGGGCCATCCCGTGGGTGTTCGGTTGGACGCAGTCGCGCCAGATCGTTCCAGGTTGGTTTGGCGTGGGCTCGGGTCTGAAGGCTGCACGCGAAGCCGGTGACGCTGACCAGCTCATGGAAATGATGGACCGTTGGCACTTCTTCCGTTCGGTGATTTCCAACGTCGAAATGACCTTGGCCAAGACGGACATGGAGATTGCGGGACACTACGTTTCTTCCTTGGTTCCTGAGGAGCTGCACCGCTTGTTCCACATGATCCGGGACGAGTACGAGCTCACAGTTGCCGAAATCGAGCGCCTGACCGGGGAGCTCGAGCTCCTTGATGCGCAGCCCACCCTGAAGCGATCGCTGGAAATCCGTGATCAGTACTTGGATCCGATCAGTTACCTGCAGGTGGAACTGCTTCGCCGCGTGCGCGAGGAATCGGTGTCCGGCGCGGAGATCGATGAACGGCTCCAGCGCGCCATGCTGATCACCGTCAACGGTGTAGCCGCCGGCCTGCGCAACACCGGCTAACGCTCTCTCACATCCGGCTGGTTTTTCCGGATCCTTCTCTCACATCCGGCCGGCTTTTCCGGAATGCTCTCTCGCCCCACGAAGCGTCAACGGGGCCGGGGAGCGTTCCGGCTTAAAGCAGCTGCGCCTGGGCGTTAAGGTTGTTGGATGCCGTCGTTCCAGACCAAGTTAAAGATCACTGGCCTCAAGCCTGGCAACCCTCCCGAATCGGTCATGGCGGCGGCCATCGAAGCTTTGGAAACCCGCCATCATGTGGAATCGAACCAGCTGGACATCGTGGGCGGTGTCCCGCAGCTCAGCCTCCGCTTCACCGTGAACGACCGCGACTATACCGGTGAGAACGACGAAGCCCGGACCTCGGCTGCCATGATGCGCGACGCCGTCGAACGCGTTGCGCTGACCGGGAGCCTTTACGTGCTGCGCCGTAGCCGTGGTCGCTGGGCGCCGATCTAGGCGAACGTCATTCCGGTTGGGGCACGTCGCCATCGAAGGGTTCATCCACTGGTGAGCGGCTCCCGCGCCGTCGTGTGACAATCAGTCCGACCACCACACCGATGACCAAGCCGACGCCCACCCCAATCAGTGAGCTGGCCCAGAATGGCAGTTTGGTCGCTGAGCCCGTGAAGTAGCCCAGGCCCACCTGCCACACGGCCCACAGCACGGCGCCCAATCCGGCGCAGAGGCTGAAACCACGGACTGAGACGTTGGCGATTCCGGCTGCGGACGAGGTTGCGAGCCTGCCGCCAGGGACGAAACGGGCGCCGATGATAGCCCCATAAGTGGAGGATCGGCCTGCCTTGGCGATTGCCTCATGGATTCCACGGTGGACTTTCCTGCCCCATGCCCAGCGATCCAGTACATGGCTCACCCGCCGCTTAAACAGTAAGTAGACAGCCATGTCTCCGAGCCAGGACGCGAAGGCCGCGAGCAGCAGGATGAGCCAGAAATTGGCGTGTCCGTCGGCTGCCAGAGCTCCACCGGTGATGACCACCATTTCGGACGGGATCGGCGGGAAGATGGCATCGCCCAGCACCATGGGAACGATCCACAAGTAAATTGCGGATCCCCACGTCTCGGGGGCGATGAAGTCCATTGGCACAAGGTACCGCACTTGCCGCTCCGGCCGCTCGGCGGGAGACTGGCGCAATGCAGATCGAAATCTTGCACGGGGACATCACCATGCGCGACGTCGATGCGATCGTCAACGCCGCCAACTCTTCACTGCTTGGTGGAGGGGGAGTGGATGGAGCGATCCATCGGGCCGCCGGGCCAGAACTGCTTGAGGCCTGTCGCGAGGTTCGTCGCAGCAAACTGCCGGACGGGCTGCCTGTTGGGGCCGCCGTCGTGACGCCCGGATTCGGGCTCCCGGCGCGCTGGGTGATTCATACCGTGGGCCCCAACCGGCACGCCGGGCAAACCGATCCCGCGCTGCTAGCCTCGTGCTTCCGCGAAAGCCTGAAAGCCGCTGTGGAGGTGGGTGCGCGGTCCGTCGCTTTTCCCGCGATCAGCGCCGGGATCTATGGTTGGGACGCCCGCGAGGTCGCCGAAGTAGCGCTCGACGCCGTGAGGTCGTTCTCATGTGAGTCTTCAGCTGGTGCCACGACCACCACCGGACTTGAGTTGGTGGAGTTCGTGCTGTTTTCGGAGGACACGACGGCGGTCTTCCGGTCTGTGTTTGAGTCCTGAGCCTCCGCTGGGCTGCTCCCGCTCAGGCAGGTCACCGGGATGACGAGCACGTTGAACACAGCACCTGTGGCGTCGTTGAGAGCAAGGTCAGCCGCGTGCTTCGCTGAGCTCCAGTTGGCTACGGTATTCCACGCGCTCCTTGGTGATGGGATCCACGAAAGTGATACCGCGGGCCAACAATTGAAGCGGCTTGCTGTAGTCGTCCGGGGCCTTGTCCAGCAGGTCCGGGTAGAAGGCGTCGTTGACGATGCCCAGACCCAGCGATGCCATGTGCACCCGGAGTTGGTGTGTCTTTCCGGTGTGCGGCTCCAGCCGGTACAGCGCGCGCTGGTGAGTCCCGGCGTCGAACGTTTTTGTCTGTTCAATACGCGTTTCGGCGTTCGGTTCGCCATCGATAACTTCGGCGAGCAGATAGCTGCGGGACTTGGTCATCCGGTTGCGGACCACCACCGGAAACTCGACGGCGGGATGGCCGTCAGCAGGCGCCGCGGCGGACACGCACTCGTATTCCTTCTGGACCTGTCGCTTCTCAAAGAGAACCTGGTACCGGCCGCGGGTCTCGGGGTTGGTTGAGAGCAGCAAAATGCCAGCGGTCATTCGGTCGAGGCGGTGCATGGGGATGAGGTCCGGCAGATTCAGCAGGTTCCGCAGACGGACCAACGCGGACTCTTGGATGTACGTGCCGCCGGGCGTCGTAGGCAGGAAATGCGGCTTGTCCACCACGAGGATGTGTTCGTCCTGATGCAGGATGTTGATTTCCACGGGTAGGCGGGTTTCCGGCGGAAGTGTGCGGTAGTACCAAATGAAGGTGTGGTCCTCGAGCTTGGTGCTCCTGTTCAGGCGCACACCGCCTTCGCCCACGATTTCGCCGGCGTCGAAACGGTCCTCGATGCCCTGGGGGTCGATATGTCCCCAGCGGTGCATCATGTAGTCCATCGCAGTAGCCCACGGCCCCTCGTCCGGGAGGCGCAGACGGGTCGCGTTTACGCCGTCGCGCACGGGAAGGGGGGATTGCATCACCGGACAATTCTACTGTGGCTCCCACAACGCAGCTCTAGCCGACGATAAAATAGTTCTTGACAATAAAAGTTGTCGGTGAGCATACTTGAAGCATGTTGGACATCGAAGTGATTGAGGACGCAGCGGCGGCAGAGGCCTCGTTGGACCCTATCCGCACACGCATACTTCAAGAGCTGGCGGAGCCGGGCTCGGCCACTCAACTGGCCGCCAAGGTGGGGTTGCCCCGGCAAAAGGTCAACTATCACCTCAAAGCTCTCGAGCGGCATGGCTTGGTGGAGCTTGTGGAAGAACGCCGGAAAGGCAACGTCACGGAGCGCGTTCTTCAGGCGACGGCGGCCTCGTACCTGATCTCGCCCGTCGCGTTGGCTTCGGTGGCCCCGGATCCGCAGCGTTTCTCCGACAGGTTCTCCGCCTTCTGGCTCCTGGCGCTCGCCTCCCGCACAGTCCAGGAAATGGGCAAGCTTATTTCCGGTGCGGCCGCTGCCAAGAAGAAGCTCGCAAGCTTCGCGATCGACGGCGAAATTACCTTCCGCTCAGCCGCAGAACGCGCCGCTTTCGCTGAAGAGCTCGGCGTGGCGGTCACGCGGCTCGTCGATAAGTACCACGACGGCGGTGCTGCCGCAGTGGCGGGCGGCGCACGAAAGCACCGGCTCGTCGTCGTACTTCATCCAACACTCAAGACACCGTCAACGGAAAAAACAGCAGAAAAGGAACAAGGCAATGACTGACAACCGGAAATTCGAGATCGTGGCGGACGCCGAACTGCCGTGCACTCCAGAGCGGGTGTGGCAGGCGGTTACCAAGGACACGGCGGCCTGGATGTTCCCCACGGATCAGTGGCCCGATGTGAAAACCGTCGAAGAATACCCCAGCCACCTTGTGTCGCGGATGGAGGGTCCCAATGGTTGGTTCAACCAATTGGAGCACGTCCTGGAGCCCGTCGAGGGCGGCCGCGCCAAGCTGCACTATGTCCACAGCGGCATCTTCGCCGACAACTGGGAAGAGCAGTACGACGGCGCCAGCAAGCACACGGAGTTTTACCTCCACACCCTGGGCCAGTACCTGCAGTATTTCGATGGGCAGCCCGTGGTCTTCACGGATATCCAAGCGCCGGCTTCTTCGCAGACTCCGGATGGATTCGTGCAGCTGAAAAGGGCTTTGCGCGTGGATGGCGTGTCAGCCGGTACCCCGTTTGACGTGGACGTCGACGGCGTGGGTCGGCTGAGTGGCGAGGTGGACTTCTCCAATGAGAACTTCCTGGGCCTGCGCACCTCCGACACGCTGCTCCGTTTCTTCGGCAGGAATGCTTTTGGTGCGCCGGTGGGCATGACCGTGCATGAATTCGGTGGCTCGGGGGACTCCGAGCTGACGGCGAAGGCGTGGGGTGCGTTCCTGGAGAAGGTGTACGCGTAGGGTCACCTTCCGGGCGTGCCCCAAGTAGGTAGCAGTAGATGCCGTTTTGAACGTTCAGAACGGCATCAACTGCTACCTACTTTTGGGCTTAAGGGGCCCAGGCGCGGGCGACTGCTTCGAGGGAGGCGTCATAGATCCCGGCCCAGTCCGTTTCGGGTTCATTCATCCGCGCCAGCTCCAGGCTGACGAGTCCGTGGACCTGCCCCCAAATGGCCATTGCAACGAGGGAGGGGTCCTCGGAACGGATCCTCCCGGACGATTGGGCGGCGACTACTGCGTCCACCAAGGGGAGCATCGAGGCTGAGGCGACCTCCGGCGTCGGGCTGCAATCCACATACGCGGCCAGCGCGCCGCTGAACATGAGCCGGTAAAGCGCCGGATGTTCCAAAGCCCAGACGCGGTACGCCCGGCCCAGGCCACGGAGTCCGTCTTTGGCCGCACGCTGCTGCGACTCCCCGAAGGAGCGAAAACCGTCGTCGACGGCGGCCGTCAAGAGTTGCGATTTCCCGCCGAAGAGCGAGTAAATCGCCGAGGTGGAGGTGTCTGCGGCCGCGGCGACGTCGCGGAGAGTGACACGAGCGGGACCTTCGCGGTCCACGAGCTCCGCGGTTACTTCCAGGAGCCGTTGCTGAACGTGCTGATCATGAACAATGGGTCTTGCCATGTCTCCAAGTGTTTCATAACATCGTTTCATAACAACGTTACGAAACTGGGAATCCAAGGTTTCCCAACCAAAGGAGCGACATGGCACAGGAGATCTTTACTGGACGCTTTACGGCCGATATCGGGCGCGAAACAATGACTGTCTTCCTGATCGGAATGCGGGCCAACCGCTGGTGGAAGATGGGCAAGGTGGCGCGGGTAGCATCAGCCATGCCCACGATGATGCGGCATCTTGCCGCCAATCCCGAGGCCGGGTTGCTCGGCAGCGAGCAATGGTTTGGGCGCACCACCATCCTGCTCAGCTATTGGGAAAGCCCCGAGCATCTGAGGCGCTTCGCAGCGGACCGTGATTCACCGCACCTGGGTCCGTGGCGGAAGTTCATGAAGGAAATCTCCGGCAGCGGGGACGTCGGGGTGTGGCACGAGACGTACCAGGTACCGGCGTCGGGCATTGAAGTGGTGTACAACGGCATGCCGCTTTTTGGCTTGGCTAAGGCCACCTCCCATGTTCCCGTCGGCCCCGGAAGCAACACGGCGAAACAGCGCATGGGTTCAGCTGCTGGCGTGGCGCCCAAGTAGCGGGTGAGCGGCTCTTAGGCGACTGCGACGGCGGGTGGCCGCCCGGCCTTGAGGGTCCGGCGGAGTTGGGGAGAGGCGTCGAGCTTGTCCTGGGCGGCGCGCAAGGCGCTCACGGCGAATTCGAGCTGCGCTGGTGGCAATGTATAGGGGACGCGTAGGTAATGCTCGAAGGCGCCACCCACTCCGAACCGCGGTCCGGCTGCCAAACGAAGCCCGAAATCCGGCGCCAGCACAGTGAGAGCAGTGCTGCAGGCTGTGGGCAGGCGGCACCAAGCCGTGAGTCCGCCGCGGGGCCTTTCCACCTCCCATTCCGGCAGGTGTTCGGCAAGCAGTGCGAGCAGGGACTCCCGGTTGTGACGCAGCTCGTGCAGGCGGGCATCGAGCGGTTCGGCGAATGACCTCACCAGTCGCGCGGCAGCCAACTGCTCAACCACGGGTCCACCGAGGTCCATGGTGGTCCTGGTCGCCACGAACCGGGTGATCATCGCTTCGTCCGCCCGGATCCAGCCCGTCCTGAGTCCGGCCCAATGCGACTTGCTGAGCGAGCCGATCGAAACGACCCTGGCACTGAAGGCTGACATCGGCGAGGTCTTGACGGCGTCGAGGTTCAATCCGCGCAATGTCTCGTCCACCACCAGCACGGTCCCGGCGGCAGCGGCCGCCCGGGCTAAACGGCGGCGCTGCAGATCGGACATGATGCGCCCTGTGGGGTTGTGGAAGTCAGGGACAAGGTAGGCCATTGCGGGGCGCTGCTGGTTCATCGTGGACACCATGGCATCAACGTCCCAAGCAGGGGAAGCGTGGGGTGGCAACCCGACAGGCAGCACTTTGCAGCCCGCCGCCCGTATGGCATCCAGGGCGTTTGGATAAGTGGGGTGTTCCACCAAAACCCTGTCCTGCTTTCCCACGAGGGTATGGAGAACTACGTTGAGGGCGTGCTGCGCACCGGATGTCACCAGGATCTGATCCGCGGTAGTGGGTACTCCTTCCGCGGCATACTTCTCCGCGATTGCCTGCCGCAGGGCTGGCACTCCAAGGGCGTCGTACCCGAAACCGGGGAGCAGCGCAGGCAATTCAGTGAGGGCATCAGCGAACGCCCGGTGGACAACTTCACCGGCCGCCGGAAGCGATGCGTATGCCAGGTCCAGGAGTCCTTCAGGCGCAGCAAGGCCCGGAACGCTCACAGGTGCGTCGCGGTGGGGGATGCTTGTCCGGCCGCGGCTGCCTTGGCCTGCGGTGAGGAAACCTTGTTCGCGAAGGCTCGCGTAGGCCGCAGTGACAGTGGTGCGGCTCAGGCCGAGCGTCTGCGCCAGCGCACGCTCACTGGGTAGTGCGACGTCCAGCGGAATGCGCCCATCCATCACCAGCAAACGCACGACGTCGGCCAGCTCGCGGTAGGCGGGCAGGGCGCCGCTACTCCAAGAGCCCAGGAGGCGGACGAGTGCGGTGGGGTTCAATGAGCCTGGCATAGGACCAGTATTCCAAACTGGCTATGGAATACAAGGCCAGTTTTCCGCGACCATGGATTCATGATGATCCGAAGAATCACGCAACTCCTGATCGGCCTGGCGATGTACGGCATCTCGCTGGCCATGTTCATCCGCGCCGGTCTTGGCCTTGACCCTTGGGACGTCTTCCACCAGGGCGTTTCGGAAAAGACCGGATTCAGCATCGGGGTTGTGGTGATCGCGGTCAGTTTCATCGTCCTCCTCCTCTGGATCCCCCTGCGGCAAATGCCCGGATTCGGAACCTTGGCAAACGCGGTCCTTGTGGGAGTCTTTGCTGATCTGGGCTTATGGCTGATCCCGGAGTTCTCACACCTGGGCGGACAAATTGCGATGCTGGCCGGCGCGGTGATCCTCAATGGGATCGCGTCCGCTTGCTACATCGGGGCACGCCTTGGCCCGGGAGCCCGTGATGGCCTGATGACGGGACTGGTTCGCCGGACTGGGTGGTCCGTCCGCCTTGTCCGGACGGGAATTGAAGTGGTGGTCCTTGCCGTGGGCTTCCTGCTGGGTGGGTCCGTCGGCGTCGGTACGGTGGTTTACGCGCTGGCAATTGGTCCGATCGTGCAGGTTCTCCTGCCGAAGTTCATGGTCCCGGAACGTGCCAAGGCTCCAACCCCGGCTGAAGCTACGGAAGCTGTGGAGGCCGCGCCGGCCGCCTGACGGCCAGCCGTCCCAACGCTACCCACGGACTACGGGAGTGGTTGGCATCTGGGACAGAAGTAGATGTCGCGCTCCTCGGTTCCATCTTGCGCTGCAAGGACGTCGCGGCGAATAGGCGTTCCGCAGCGCCTGCATGGCTGGCGTGCCCTGCCATAAACCCAGTAGCCGGGCCTCATCGCCCGGGGACCCAAGGTGGTCCGCAGGCCTGGACCGAGGTTCTCGCCCAGGAGTCTCTTGGCATCGTTGACGGTCTTGGCGAGATCCGGCACTGAGCCCACAGGCAACGCGGGGTGGATTCCGGAAAGGAAGCATGATTCGCAGCGGTAGATGTTGCCGATCCCGGCCAGCTTCCGCTGATCGAGGAGGGCGTAGCCGATGGGGACGTCGGGTTCAGCTTGGAGCCGGCGAAGGGCTTCTTCTTCATCCCAGTCAGGCCCGAGCAGATCAGGTCCCAGATGCCCCACGATTCGATCTTCCTCGCTGGTTGGCACCACCTCGAGGATGCCCAGTGAGAACCCGACCGCATCAGCGGAAGCCGTCCGCAGCACGCAACGCGCAGTGTGTCCTGGTTTTGTCCAGCGACCTCCCGGCGGGTAGACCATCCAACTCCCTTCCATCTTGAGATGGGAGTGGATGGTCAGCTCACGGGGTTTCCTGCTCGCGTCAGGTTCCTCATCCGCGGGTCCCACCAAACGCATGAGCAGGTGTTTGCCCCGGGGAATCACCTCGGTCATTGTCCAACCCGCAAGGTTCAGGGTGGCGAAACGCGGCACCCGGAAGTCTGAAGCTGTAATGACCTGCCCGGCCAAGGCCGCGTTGAGGCGCGCGGCTGCCCGCCAAATGGAATCTCCCTCAGGCACGGATCCGTAGCCCCTTCGGAGTTGAATACGCTCCGGCAGCCGCAAGCGCAGCAGCAATCGGCGTATCCAGGAGGTCGTGACCGTTGACCTTTTCCATGAAAAGCTTGTCCACTGCTCCGCGACGCACCACGTCCACCAAAGCTTCGGCAGCGACCGCCAGGACGGCGTCGTCATGGCTGAAGGTGAGAAGAGTCTTACCGCCGCGCTCAACATATAGGACCAACGCGCCGTCGACCATCACCACCAGCGCGCCGGCCTTCCGGCCGGGGCGGTGTCCGGAACCGGCGTCGACGGACAGTGCAGGCCAAGGCAACGCGGCGCCGTAAGGGTTGGCCGGATCCGTGGCTGCGAGTGCCAGTGCCGAGGGTTCTGACTTGGTGATGCGCGCATCTTCGGTGAAGGAACGGAGCCTGTCCACCGTTGCGGGGACGGCGAATTGGGCCGCTCCCAGATGCTCGATGAAGTAGCCACGGCGGCAACGCCCTGCTTCCTCGAGTCTTGCCAGGACTTTGTACATGAGCCCGAATCCGCCAATGATGTTCTCGGCCATGACCGATCCCCGTGTGACCACGCCATACCGATCCAGCAGAAGCTCGGCCGTGCCGCGTGCGTGGATGGTCGGGTCAAGTTCGGGCGAAGGCAGCGCGGACCAGCGTCCTACGGCTGACGGCGGGGCGGGAGCGGTGCCGGAGACGGAACCATAACGCCCGCCTGTAAGCCCGGGGGATCCCAGAAGGCCCGTACCGTGGGAGCGCCCCAACCTGCTCATTCTCGGGGCACGGGCTCGAGGTGCCTTGGCGACCTGCCGGTGAGCTGTACGTCCGCCGGCGATCATGGCCCGCACCGGAGCAAAGGTGTCGCCGGTGACGCGGCCGGCCCACACCAGGTCCCAGAGTGCCGAGACCACGGCGTCATCACTCAACACAGAGTCCATTCCGCCCGCCACCTCAGTGAGTTGGCGGAAGAAGTAGCCGCCACCTGCACCCAAGTAGTCCAGGAGCCGTTGTTGGGCGTCGCCGGGTTCGAAATCGGGGGCCGGATTGAGCGTCAGCTCGGCGGAGTCAGCCACGTGGAGGCTGATCCAGCCGTCGTTCCCAGGCAAGGCCCCAGCCCCGGCCCACAGCAACTCACCGGCGGCCATCAGTTCGTCCAACATGGCTGGTTTGTAGTCCGCCACGCGGCTCGAGAGCACCAATGGCTCCCATGCGGAAGCGGGGATGGGAACGCCTGAGAGTTGATCGACCGCCGTGATGATGCCATCGAGTCCGCGCAATGCCTGGCTCCGCGATTTCCCCGGTGCCGTCACGTTCTGCCAGGCCGGCAGGAACCGCCCATACGCGGCAGTGTCAACGGGCTCAACCTCTGCGCGCAAAGCAGCCAGCGAACGACGCCGGAGCTTCCGCAGGACCTCGGCATCACACCATTCGCTGGACGGCGGTGCGTCTGCGGACATGAGCTCTGGATTTGCCGCTTCCACCGTGCTGCTCTCCGTCGCCACGGCATGCGGCCGGAACTCACCCTCCACAACACGGCCATCGGCCGCGAGCCGCTTCAGTGCAGTATTGACGACGGCGACGCCAAGTCCCAGCCTGGACGCGGCCTCGGCTGCTGTGAACGGTCCGTGGGTGCGCGCATACCGTGAAACGAGGTCGCCCAGGGGATCGTGGACAGGCTCAATGAAGGCGAGCGGCACGCCCATGGGAAGGGGAACACCAATGGCGTCGCGCAGCCGGGCGGCATCTTCCACTGCCGCGAAACGCTCGACGCCGCCGATCGTTACCTTCAGCGCCCGGTTGGCTTTCTGGAGTGCGGCCAGGTGTGAACCGGCGTCCGACCCTTCTTCAAGACGCTCTGCCACTTCCTCGACGCTGAGTGGACCAAGGAGCCGGAGGAGGTCAGCGACACCTTCCATTCCGCGCACGCGACGGTCCGGCACCAGACGCTGCAGCTCGCGTTCCGTTGCATCGATGACCGCCGCGTCAAGAAGCTCGCGCAACTCCACCCTGCCCAAAAGCTCATTGAGCAGCGTGGAATCCAAAGCGAGGGCCGCCGCCCTACGCTCCGCCAAGGGGGAATCGCCCTCGTAGAGGAACTGTGCCACATAGCCAAACAACAGGGACTTCGCGAACGGCGACGGCTGCTGGGTAGTGGTCTCCACAATGCGCAGTTCGCGGCGCTCAACTGAGGCTGCAATGTCCTTGAGGGCGGGCAGATCGTAAACATCCTGCAAGCATTCCCGGACGGTTTCGAGCACGATGGGGAACGAAGGGTACTTCCGGGCGACGTCCAGTAATTGGGCAGAGCGTTGTCGTTGCTGCCACAGGGGTTGGCGCTTGGCGGGGTTTTGGCGTGGCAGGAGCAGCGCGCGGGCGGCACACTCACGGAACCGGGAGGCGAACAACGCGCTGCCCCCAACCTCGGCGGTGACGATCTGTTCGAGTTCTTCGGGATCGAAGAGGAACAGCTCGGCACCGGGTGGCTCGTCCTCCATCATGGGGACGCGAAGAACGATGCCGTCATCGGCGGCCATGGCGGAACCATCCAAGCCGTAGCGCTGCTGAAGGCGTTGACCAACGGCCAGAGCCCACGGCGCGTGAACAGGCATGCCGAAGGGGCTGTGCAGGACAACACGCCAGTCCCCGAGCTCATCATGGAAGCGTTCCACGACCAATGTTCGATCGCTGGGAACGATGTTTGTAGCCTGCTTCTGTTCTTCCAGATATTGCAGCAGGTTGCCCGCCGCAAAGGCGTCGAGCCCACTGGCTTGGCAGCGTTCCATGGCCGGCGCAGGATCGGCCGCGGAGAGTTCGCGGATGAAGGCCCCCAAAGCGCGGCCGAGATCAACCGGACGGCCGAGCGAATCGCCTTTCCAAAAGGGGAGCTTTCCCGGCTGGCCGAAAGCAGGGGAGACCAAAACGCGGTCGTGGGTGATGTCTTCGATTTTCCAGCTGGTGGCTCCGAGGGCAAAGATGTCGCCTACCCGAGATTCGTAGACCATTTCTTCGTCGAGCTCACCCACGCGGCGTCCACCTTTCGCGGCACGGGCGGAGGCGCTGGGGCCTTCACCATCGGCGTTGGCAGAGGACGAGGATCCTTCAACTTCCGTGCCGATGATGTACACGCCGAAGAGGCCTCTGTCCGGAATAGTGCCACCAGAGGTGACGGCAAGGCGCTGCGCCCCTGGCCTGCCCTCAATAGTTCCTGCATGCCGGTCCCAGATAATGCGTGGCCGAAGTTCTGCAAATTCGTCGGACGGATACCTGCCGGCAAGAAGATCCAGCGTGGCCTCAAATGCGGACCGGGGCAGGCTGGCAAAAGGCGCCGACCGGCGGACCGTGCTGAACCATTCCTCGACGTCGATGCTGCCCAGGGCCGTAGCGGCCACAGTTTGCTGGGCAAGGATGTCCAAAGGATTCGTGGGGATGCTTAGGCGCTCGATTTGGCCGCTTAGCATCCGTTCGACTGTGACGGTGGTGTGCAGGAGGTCAGCCCGGTGCTTGGGGAACAACACGCCCTCGGAGATCTCGCCCACCTGGTGTCCAGCACGCCCTACACGCTGCAGGCCGCTGGCTACCGATGGCGGTGACTCTACCTGAATGACCAGGTCCACGGCTCCCATATCGATGCCAAGTTCCAGAGATGAGGTGGCAACGACGCAGCGCAGCCTGCCTGACTTCAGGTCATCCTCGATCATGGCCCGCTGGTCCTTGGAGACCGAACCGTGGTGGGCGCGCGCCAAGACAGGATCTGCTCCGCTCGTGCTGCCGGCCTGGGTCATCATATGGGCCGGCGTCGCCGTGGACACGGGAGCGCCCGCTGACTTGGTGGCCGGCCCGGTGCCCCAGCTTCCCGAATCCTCTGCGTTGTCGGGAGCGCCCCACTCTCCTCCGGCCGCGGCCAGCATTTGCCGTTCGGCATAGATCTCGTTCAATCGGGCTGTCAGCCGTTCGGCCAGGCGGCGTGAGTTGGCGAAGACGATTGTGGACTGCTTGGAAAGGACAAGATCGACAATCTGTTCCTCAACATGGGGCCAGATGGATGCTTGGGGTTGAAGCCCGGAAGCAGGGCCGGAGTCAAAGGCGCCCGCAGCCCCTTGGAGGTCAGACATGTCCTCCACAGGCACAGTGACTGTGAGATTCCAGTTCTTCTTGGACGGCGGGGCCACAATTTCCACAGGGGCTTGGCCCGCCAGGAACTGGGCTACAAGCTCACGCGGCTGCACCGTAGCAGAGAGGCCAATCCGCTGGGCCGGCTTCGGTAGAAGAGCATCCAGCCTTTCCAGAGACACCGCAAGATGGGCCCCACGCTTGGTTCCTGCGACAGCGTGAACTTCGTCAATGATGATGGTGTCTACTTCGCTCAGCGTTTCCCTGGCACGGGACGTCAGCATCAAGAACAGGGACTCCGGCGTGGTGATCAGGATGTCCGGCGGGTTCGATAACAGCGAGCGGCGATCTGCCGCCGTCGTGTCTCCGGAACGGACGCCGACTGTCACCAGTGGTGCCGGGAGCCCTAATCGCTTGGCAGTTTGCGTTATCCCGATGAGCGGTGAGCGAAGGTTCCGCTCCACGTCAACACCCAGTGCTTTAAGGGGCGATATATAAAGGACGCGGGTGTTTGTCTTGGGACGCTTCGCGCGGCCCTTCCCGTCGGGGACGGACTCCAATCCGGGCAACGTATCCGACGGCGTGGAATGCAACCGGTCCAAGGCCCAAAGGAAAGCGGCGAGGGTCTTACCGGAACCAGTGGGGGCCACCACCAGGGCATGCGAGCCCGACGAGATAGCGTTCCACGCACCATCCTGGGCGGGAGTGGGCGCGGAAAAAGCGCCAAGGAACCACTCCCTGGTTGCCTGGCTGAAACGGCCTATGGCGCCGATGGACGCCTGCTGCTCCTGCATTCCTCCATCATGCCCCACGGCTCAGACAGAATAAGCCCGAGCCGTGTGCTGATGGTTAGACAGCCTGGAAGGCAGTGATGGTCAGGAGTTTGATGCCTGCGTTGCTGCAGGCATCGTGTTGCTCGGCGACGAACAGTGACGCTGTGTCGTTAGGCGGGTAGATGCGGTAACCAGCCGCCGGAACCTTGGTGCAATCGCCATAGTTTCCAGCCTGGGTGTAACGCAGTTCAGCCCACGCCGACTTCCCTGGGGCAAGCTCGATCTTGGTGACGGGCGTAGTGGTTTCACGGGTAGCGGGCTCACCGATAGGGGAGCCGTTGGCATCGGCCGTCAGGGAAACTCCGGCGAAGCCTTCCAAGGTGCAAGGCGTGGTTCCGGAGTTCGTCAGGATCAGTTTCTCGTAGATGCTCCCAGCAGCGCCGCCGCCGGTGGAATCAGTGGCGGCGGTGAGGGAACCGGCCTTGCATTGGCCTTCGGCCGCAGGCGCTGCGGAGGTCGCCGTTCCGGACGGCGAAGGCGAGTTGCTCGCGCTGGGAGAGGCCGACGTCGGAGATGCGGAAGAGGAGGTGGGAGGGGCGCTGCTGCTTCCAGCCGGGCTTGGGCTTGGCCCACAAGCAGCCAGGAGCAGCAGCGAGGCTGCGGCCGTCGTCGTCACAAGTCCAGTTTTGATGCGCTCAGTCCACATGGGCACCAGCCTTGCGCCGGGTGTGACGGGAGTCAATTGAGCCACGGCAAGGAAATTGGATTGGCGTCCGGATCGTAATCTTTCCGAACGCCAATCCTCTAAAGGTTCACGCTTTTACTTGGCGTCGTCCTTGACTGCTGCTGTCTTTGCTGACCGGCCGCGGAATAACGCGGCGCCGCCCAGGCCCAAACCAGCGATGCCGGCGATAAGGCCGGCCCAGCTGCGGGCCTGTGATCCATCGTCGGTTACCGATGACGCCTGCTCGGTGGACACCGTGCCTGCTGCGTGGTGGTCACCTTCGGCTTCGGCAGGTGTGATGGTGACGGACGGGGCCGGTGCTTTGAGCTCGTGCTCGTCTTGTCCATCCTTTGGGATCTCCGACCAGTCAGTCTGGCCCTGCTCGCAGGTCTGCAGCGTGGGGAAGTAGAGCGTCTTGCCCGCGGCGTCGGGCAGTTTGACCGAGAGAACCAAAGCATCACGAAGATGTGGGTCCAGTGGAGCCTTGGCTGTGTAGACGATCTGGCTGGTCCGCTTGGTGATGGTGGTGCCATCGTCCAGCTTCTTCGGTGCGGCTAACGTCTCCGTAACCTTCTCGACAGTCCAGTTTGGGTTGACCGTGGGCTGGGCATCGGTCAGTTCCTCGGGCAACGAGATAGCGACTTTTGTTGTGCCAAACGTGTCGCAGCCGTGGGGGATACCGAACGTCAACAGTGCGTACGAGTTGGCAGCAGTCTTGTTTGGATCGGCTGATACATGTGCGGATGCTCCGGCGAGGCCGGCCATCATCAGAACAGCGGTTCCGCCAGCGGCGGCGGTCGCGGACAGGGTGCGGCGGAGGGTGGACTTCTTCATGGGATTGCCTTTCGGGGGCGCCAGTGGCGGCGCTGGGTACGGGTTTGTGGCCCGTCACCAAAGGCGTCTGCTGAGTGCGTTGCGCTGGTGCCGGGCGGAATCAGGGAAGAACGACGACGGCGGGCGGGCCGCGGCGGCTGTCTTGCCTCAGGTTCCGCCACGGGCGGGGCAGGAAAACGTCAGGCGCGCCAACAGCGTTAGGGGAGGCGCCGGCGTCGGGCCTGAACAGAAGGGTGGGCAGCGCAACCAAAGGGCGCAGCCAGGCCGCCAACTGCCACAGGGCGGCCTCGCCCTTGGCCAGGATCACGGCAGAGCCAATCGTCGCCAGGATGTGGCCAGCGAACATCGCGGTGCCCAAAGTTGTGCCCAACTCATGCAGGTGGGGCGTCGCTGTATAGAGCAAGGGATTCAGAGATTCGGCAGCGTGGTGCGAGTTCCCTGGAGCTGTTGCCGTTACTGGACTCAAAGCCGTGAAGGCTTCGTGGAGCGCGAGCTGGCTGGTTCCAAGCAAGGCCGTCATGGCGGTGAAGTTGAGCTTGAAGCGCGTGGCCAGCGTTGCGGCCAATCCTGTCAATGCGACAAGTGCCAACAACACCACGGTAGTGGGTAGTTCCCCGCCGCCGATCACGTGAGCCCCAGCTGCAAGAAGCACTATGACGAGCGAGATCGCACCGGACCGCAACGCATGGAAGGGTGCCTTGGGCTGCGATGAGCGCACGGAGTCCTCCCTCGATCGTCTGGCTGGATACTGCCTGTTGTCAGCGTCTTGATTCTATCGGGAGTTCGGAGCCGGACTGGCCTCGGATGGGTGTCTATGTGGATACTTTGCGCGCGTGTGGGGATGCTGGCCCCGGGTTTATTGCTCTGAAAGTCGGCCCTTGGTACGCACAAACGTTGGTCCCGGTGGTTCCGGTATGCGGCTGAGATCCGCACCGGGCCGACGACGGCGGAGCTCAAGTTTCAGGCTTTCCTCGCCACGCGCCATAGCCCAGTGATGGTTGGCCGAGAACGCAGGCTTCAGGAGCCAGCTCAGCTTTCGCAGGAGTGGCTTCGCTGTGCTGACCCGCCAGTCGTAGGTGATGACGACTTCCGGACCGTCGGTTTCGAAAGTCCAGCGGCCCGTGCCGTTGAGGTCTCCCTCGGCTTTGAGCGCAAAGCCGTGCAGGGTAATGGGTTCGGTAACGGTGAGCCGCCAACGCAGGGTGTAGGGGAGCCAGCCTTTGGTGTGGAGGTCGAACGAGGCGCCTACGCCGTCCGGGTTGCCTTGCGCCACCGGCGTCACCTTGAGGTACACCGCGGGCCACCACTGTTTGAGGGTGGCCGCGTTACCGAGGACATCCACCACTTCCTCGCGCGTTCCGGCCACTCTCCAGACCGTCAGGAACTCGTAGTCGGTGCTTTTGCTGGTTCGTTGCATTGACCTGGCCATTGGTGCCTCCGCTGCTAATCGTACCGAGAGGTTGGTCTTGGCGCCTTAGCTTTCCAGAAGCGGCCCGATCTCACTTTTGGTGACACCGCTTGTGGTGAGTGCAAGGGCGGCTCGAGGTGGCAGATTCAGATTGTCATTCTCTGCCGACGATAGGCTTGGCGATTGTGTATATAGGTCATTTCGCCGCAGCTGCGGTGATTCTCGCGGTGGCGCCTGAAACGCCCGCCTTACCAATCGCCGTCGCAGTTGCGTGGCCGGACATTATTTGGCCTGCATTGGTCTTTGCTGGCAAAGAGTCGGTGAGAGTGGACCCCGACAATCCGTTGCAGTCCCGGGTTAAATTCACTTCATACCCTTACTCGCATTCGCTGGTCCTCGGTGGTGCGCTCAGCCTTGTGCCTGCACTGCTGGCTGGCGTGATCTACCAGAGTGTCCTTGTGGGTGTCCTGTTCTGGGTTGGCGTCCAGTCTCACTGGCTTCTGGATGTGGTGGTCCACCTCCGGGACCTTCCAGTTCTTGGCTGGGGGCGGAGTGATCGTCGGGTAGGTTTTGGTTTATGGAGCCGCCCCCGACTGGCATTCGTCCTGGAGTATGCGTTCTTTGCCCTAACTGTTCTTTTGGTGGCGCCTCCCTCGATGTTCGCCGGACTGCTCGGCGGAGGGTTGCTGCTTCATTTGTTCAATATCAACTCGTTCTTCGGCTTTACCAAGAAGAACCCAGTCGGCACGCCCCGACGCTTCGCTTTGCTTGCACTGGTGGGCTATGCCATTGCGATCATCTGGTTCACGATGTCCTGGCAGTAGCAGTTGCAATCGTCCACTGGACCCACTCAGTGAAAGGTTGAGGGACCTCTGAGGCGTTAGTCTGCTGGAATGGAATCCTGGCACCGTAACCGGCTGAGTGCGAACCAGGCCGGACTTCTAGAAAGCTGGCTGCCAGGTGTTCTTCTCCTCAAGGACCTCTCCTGGAATCTCGTAGATACGGCGGTCCTTGAGGTGGCGGACGATCACCATAAATACATCGTCAAAGCCGCGGGGCCGTTGAATCATCACATAGGACGTGAGATACAAGCCCACGTGGAGGGTACCGAAGCTGAATACGACACGGAAACGTATCAGCAAGCCGGGCGTCTAATGCGTGCGTTTCACGAGCAAGCCGCGCAGACTGACCCAGACTATGAGGCGGCAGCCGCTTCCAAAACGTTGTCTTGGCTGAGCACGCCCCATCGCATCGAAAGCTCTAGCGTTGAGAAAGTCCAGGCCATACTTGGCGCATATCAGCCGAAGCCTGTGGTGCTCGTCCCGACCCACGGTGACTGGCAACCACGCAACTGGCTAGTGGACGAGACCGAGCTGAGGATCATCGACTTTGGCCGCTACGGGTTCAGGCCAGCCGCCACTGACTTCTGTCGCCTGGCGGTGCAGCAATGGCGCTCCCATCCTCATTTGGAGACTGCCTTTTTTGAGGGGTACGGTTCAGATCCCAGAGACGGCGAGCTCTGGAACGTTGCGCTGCTGCGCGAGGCAGTAGCTACCGCCGCATGGGCATACCAGACCGGCCACCAACGGTTTGAGGAACAAGGTCATCGAATGCTTCGTGATGCGTTGGCCAAGTTCTAGATGACCTCACTTCCGGACCCACCCGGACTTTTCAATGGCCGCCAGGCCGGCCGCGACGATCTACCAAATTTGTTTGGTCATTCGGGCCTACCGCGAGTCTTTTCGGGCCCTGTCCTGCTGTCGTGAGACCAACCGAATGTGAATTAGATCACGCCAAAGAATAAAAGCACTAAGATATTTTGTATTAAGCCAGTTAGTTCTTGACCTTTAATCGCTAAGGAGATAGAACTGACGCAGTGCCATGATCTTCACCACATCCGGCACCTCGCCAGCCCCGCGCTTGTGGGGCAGGTTTATGGGCGAAGTGCGCTTGTCGTTGGTGTATGAAGTAGCTGGCAGGCCGAGCCTGCAATCCCGGAGTCTCGTCCATGGCAGTGGCCTTTTGAACCGCCGGTGGCTGGCGGATGCCCCACTTCGACACTGAATTCGAAGCCCTCCCAAGCTTAAGGATGTCCTGATGGAGATGAAGACCGAACTCAAGAAGCAGGAAGAGACAAGACCAAAATGGTGGGTACTTTTCCTCACTTGTGCGGCTGTAGTGCTCGATGGCTACGACACGGTCGCGCTGGGCGTATCCATACCGACAATTGCGAAAGAGTGGGGGGTTCAACCATCGTTCTTCACTCCTGCGCTCTCGCTGACCAGCGCCGGAGTCGCCCTGGGATATCTCGCTGTGGGGCGCCTCGTGGCAAAGCTGGGCACAAGGAACGTCATCTTTTCTGCCGTTGTGATCTTCACTCTTGGTTCGCTCATGACAGCGTGGTCGACTTCCATGGTGGAACTCACGATTCTGCGGTTTATAACGGGCCTAGGGTTGGGTGCCGTTCTTCCTGCTGCGGTATCCCATGCAACCGCAGTGAATCCCGCGCGTTTGCGTCAATCCATCGCAGTGGTCGTAATGACAGGCATCTCTTTCGGGGCACTCATTGCCGGGCTTACTGGCAGCGCTATCGTGGGGACCTTTGGGTGGGAATGGGTGTTCATTTTGGGTGCTATAGCCTCCGGGATTCTTCTGCCATTCTTGTGGTTCGGGCTGTCAGGTAGCGAAGCGCCAGACACGCTCAACAAAGCGCTCGAGGCTAAGCACCATGCCTCGGTTGCGCGCCTGTTCGATGCCTCCGTTCGAAGCAGAACTCTTCTCCTATGGGCCTTTTCCTTTCTCATATTCGCCGTGTTCTACGTGTTCTCGTCGTGGTTGCCGACCCTGCTCACCAGCTACGGCTTCAGCCCGGGTCTCGCACCACTGGGGTCAGCGGCTCTAGGCATCGGAAGCATCGTGGGTGCTGGCGTGCTCATTATCGGATCACGTCGATTCCGCATGACGTCCGTGCTGGCTGGAACCACGTCAGCAGCCATTATGTTTCTTGTTATTTCTGCTTTTCTCGGCCCCGACAAAACCCTGCTGCTGCTCGTCTTTGGTGGAGTCGGCCTGGGTCTCCAGGCTGGGATGATCGGCGCTACCGCGCTGGCAGTCACACTGTATCCGCAAGCAACAGTCACCGCCGGCGTCGGGTGGGCAGCTTCGCTGGGGCGACTCGGCTCCGTGGTTGGACCGATCTTCGGCGGGATCCTTATTGGATTCGGCGTAGATACCAGCTTCATAGTTCTTTCAGTGTGCGTGCCTGTGATGGTTGCTCTTGGGTTGGTCTTGGTTGTAGGGCGTATCTCTGCAACAAGAGCCGCTATTCCGAGGCCAACACACGAGGAGAAATCGAACCTGGCTTCACCTCGGATGTAGAGCACCTGTCCCTCACCGATACCCGCCATTTATGGGTGGGAGAATCGTCCCTCCGTCGACTGCGGCGTCCAGCTTAGTTCGGTCCAGCTTCCAAACGACCGTCTCACCTGAAGTGGGTCCGGTAAAAATGAAAACCGGCTGAGCATTGCCCTCCAGCCAGTCCAGGAGTTCAGGAGCCGCGAAGCCGTAGCCCTCGCTCAGCGGCCTTCCCTGAGTCAGAACGTACTCGGCGCCAGCGTTCCTTAACGACTGCAACGAGGGCAAAACCTCCCAACCTTCGTGTGGCATTAGTGCGAATTCACCGGTTACCGACGTCAACCCCACCTTGGAAGATCCGGGCAGTTCGGCGTTCATCCAATCTCGTGCGCGGACAAGCCCGTCGTCCACGACTGACCTTGCCTGTATGCCCAAACCGAGACTGAGAACTGCCACGACTGCCACGGCGGCAGTTGTGATCCTGCGAAGTCGGGGTCGCCACGAAACCACCATCGCCAGAGCCACCGGCGTTGAAACCAGGGCTGCAAGCACAACGCAGTATCCAAATTGTTCTTCTGCCGCCCCAAAGAACACTGAATAGATGCCCACGAAACCTGTGAAAAGCGAAAACAAGCCAATGACGCGCCGATTCGTCACCTGTGAGGTGGCGGCCACGGTACCGGCGAGAATCGATAGCCCCAGGAGCAGATAACTGGTGCCGAACCGGCCAGCCATGTCTATAAGCCGTTCTGTCAGGTTCACACCCGGAACTGAATTGAAGCCGGTCATTTGAACGGCTCCCATCATTCTTAGAACGCCCACCGACTTTTGTTCGATGAACTGCGGAAGCAGGCCGTTTGCTGCGATCACGCCTAGATAGATCAAATAGGGCACGGCGGAAACGACGAGGATTCGCAGAGCTGTAAGCAGTGGAACGGTTCTACGCCAGAACGTCGCGGCCACGAGCGGGACGACAGTGAACACAGCAGTCATGTCTTTGGTGACGATTGCCAGCCCGAAGACCAACCCGGCGCTGAGTTCAAGCCACAAGCGTGTGCGGTCCCACTTGCGGTCTATCAGGTGAAGGACGAGTAGCCATCCCGACAGTACAGCCAGGCCAGCTGGAGTCTCCATCATCAAGCGCCCGTCCATGCGGAGGACAAAGGGATCACTGGCCTGTATGACGGCAGCCACCGCAGCTGGTCCTACTCCGACCAGACGGCGCACCAACAGAAAGCAGACAACCACCGTCAATGCTCCGAGGACCGTGTTGACCCAGCGCAATTGCAAAGCCAGGTCCATGGGGTGGCCCTCAAGACCGAGCACGCGTATTACGAGCGCGTTCAGAGCGTACGAGGCCGGGGGATGAAGGAAAAAGGGGTTGCCGAGAATTGCTGGCATTTTCCCATCAGCAATTTCTCTGGCAAGGTCCGCGTAAGTAACCTCGTCGATAAATACATCATTCGCCCGCTGAACGCCGAACACCCGGAACAGCAGGGCCAGTAGTCCCACAAACACCGTGATCCACCAAGGATTTCGAAGCGACCTGGAAGACATGATGGCCAAGCTCCGCACTCGAAAATGGGGCGGAGATGCTTCGGCTTGATCCGGCGAGTTCATGACGCTCCTCAGCGTGGTTGGATGCGCTACATGCACGATTTTCAAAGGTAATGTATTTCTCTCGATTCAAACAATCGAGTTTTTTCCTTGCAGTTTGGTGGTGGTAAGCATTTAAAGATTTAGTCTCGATTTGATTAATTCTTTAGTTTTTCGCGTCACGAAATGAAAGTTAGGTTTAGCGGCCCCTGGACCGCTGCGAGGCTGGGTCCTTTTTGGCAGCCGTGCCCTTGAACATAAGACGCAGGCTGCTAAATTGTTCTCGATGGGGGCGCATCGGGTACTCCCTGGAATCTTCAGGGGTCCCACATGAGCATGCAGTTTCCGGAGTCAACTGCTCCATCAACCACAGAAGCCGGTGCACTGGAAGCGAAGAGATCCCGCAACGGGCGGACCGGCGTCGGCCTCTGTCTGATCTTTATCGGCCTGGCATGGGTACTGCTCTTGTGGCGCACGTATGGCGGAGCCAGTTCGGAAATTGCCGCTCTCAATGAGACTGAGCGAACAGAACTGATGATGGCTGATGCTCAGAACATCATTCTGACCGCTTTCCTGCTGGCCGTCGGAATCTGGAATGTTGCCACCCGGCGCAGCAACTCCAAAACTCCATTGGTAGCGGCACTGGTCCTGGTCGGACTAGAGCTCGTCCTCGACGTCGTAAGCGTTGTTGATACCGTAACTACCACAGGGGAGATGCCCAACGTCGTCAGCTTGATCTTTCGCGTCGCCATCCTCGCGCAAACCATCAGATTGCTGCGGTTCAAGCCGGTCAATCCGCTCCTATTGCAACTGCCGTAAGGTGCCGTCAGGAGTTCAAACCGCTGGCATGCCTCCTGCCCCCAGTCCACCAAAGAAAAGGCCCGGCAACCCTCATAAACACAGGGAAGCAGGGCCTTTCAAGTGGTGGTGAC
Organism: Micrococcaceae bacterium Sec5.1; assembly: GCA_039636795.1. NCBI lineage: Bacteria > Bacillati > Actinomycetota > Actinomycetes > Micrococcales > Micrococcaceae > Micrococcaceae bacterium Sec5.1. Next base: position 815,674 of record CP143430.1, read on the forward strand.
GGTGGGATTTGAAACCTCTCCTGCATCACCAGTAATACGGAAAGTTCCTAGAATTCCTCTCGATATCTTCCTATGTGAAGTGGAGCCCGAACCGATCTAGTTAGGCTGCCACAGCGGGAGAGTTTCCCACCCCTTCGGACAGCCCATGCTGTACTCCATATCCAGCACGGGGTGGCCTTCCTCCGTCAGCAGTTCGCTTGCTTTCGGGAACTTCTTAAGTTGCGTTCTCAGCGTCGCGGGCCACTGGCTGCCCGAGTCGCGGGACTTCAAGAGGTAGCTAAGAAGGGCCAGTGCGTCATAGAGGCGCTTCTCCCTTGGGAGTGCCGACAGATGCGCCAGCTCGGGGCCCACAGTTGCTGACGGCACCTTAAGTTCATAGGTGAGGATTCGATTCCATAGTCGATGATGGTGCGCGCACACATTTCGCAGCCCGTTCATCGCGAGAAGCCACTTGTGAAATCGTCTGCCGTCGGTCACGCCAAAGTACCTGGCTACAGCGGTCTTGTCGGAGTCAACCAACAAACTGAAGAGGCGAACAAGTGAACCAAAAGTCAGGATCTCGGTCGTCAGCCATATCGGGAGATCGTTGCCGTACTTGATGAGATGGTGGGCGACAAAATCTTCTTCTTTCCCCTGAGTCCGCGCCTCCCTGTAGGTCTTCAGCCAGTGGTCCCAACCCGCCTTGCCCTCGATATCCAGCGCAGTGCAGGCGCCAGTGTCCAAATGAGCGGCATTTAGGTGAGCGAACTGGGAGCGCTTCCCCAAGGTGTGAGCGATAGCGGCCCGGAAGGAGATTTCAAGATCCTGAAGTCCGTCAAGGCAGATTCTTCGTAAGTTCTGATCAAACTTGTATAGGGCTGAGGCATGTTCCAAACAAGTTCCGGGGAAAAAATCCTTGCCACGCATTTGATAGGGCGTTTCCTGCTCGGAGGCGGACGGCAGCGGCACTCGAAATGGATATGTGTACGCCTTCAGGCGAGAATAGCCGATGGTTCTTAGCGTGGTTTCCGCCGTCGACCTGTCGCCAACGTCCATGCCGCGACGCGAAAGAGTCGCTCTAAGTTCGCTGTATTGAAGGTGCGGCTTCTGGTAGGTCACACGCCATCCTAGAACGCTTGTTAAATGAAGACCGGCACTTATCAAGTCTTGATCTGCGAGCAGTCAAAGTCTGAAAGCGGTGCCGGTGTTTATGGACTTCACTATACACGACCCCCAGCCGGGGTGATGGCAGCATCAGAAGTAGCCCCAGGTAGGATCCTTCGAGGTTAGTCCTTCAACCCTCTACGAAGTTGAACAGGTTGTCAGGACAGGTGCGGGGTTATGACGTCAAGGGGATCCAACCAAAGCAAAAGGCCCCGCAACCCTCATAAACAAAGGGAAGCAGGGCCTTCTCAACTGGCGGTGACGGTGGGATTTGAACCCACGTTGGCTTTTACACCAAACAACATTTCGAGTGTTGCACCTTCGGCCGCTCGGACACGTCACCAACTGAAATAGGGTACCGGAGTTGGGGCCCGTTCCCCAAAACGAGCCACAAACGCGGCACACAGCAACACTGAGGAAACGCCGACAACCAACGCCAGCTTCCGCCCACCCCAACCCAGCGATAGATTCATAAGCATCATGACTATCTCGCGCGAACAAGAACACGAGGCCCAGGCCTACTGGGTCACTGAGTCGGGGCACGGTGAGCTGCGCCCGGAGGCCATACCAACGCCGGGCCCCAAGGAAGCCCTCGTCAGGACCCTTTACTCGGGCGTCAGCCGCGGCACGGAGCGCGTTGTGCATGAGGGGCGAGTCCCGGAGCGCGTGGCGGATCTGATGCATGCGCCGCATCAAGAAGGCGACTTCCCCGGCCCGGTCAAGTACGGCTACCTGTCCGTGGGCGTCGTAGAACAAGGCCCGGACAACTGGCTCGGCAAAACGGTTTTCAGTCTGCACCCGCACCAGGATTTCTATGTAGTCCCGACGAATCAACTCACAGCCATACCGGACGACGTGCCTGCCCGCCGTGCCGTTCTCACGGGCATCGTGGAGGTTGCTATCAATGCCCTTTGGGAAGCCGGGCCGAGGCTGGGAGACCGTGTCGCCGTCGTCGGGGGTGGCTTGGTGGGCGGCGTTCTGGCGACCATACTCCGAAAGTATCCGCTCGGCCGGCTGCAACTCGTGGATGCAGATACGGACAAGAGAGATCTCGCCGAAAAACTCAACATCAACTTCGCGCTCCCGGACGAAGCAGAGAACGATTGCGACATCGTTTTCCACTGCTCCGCATCCAACGAGGGACTCAAACTGAGCCTTCAACTTGCTGGCGACGATTCCGACGTGATCGAGCTTTCATGGTTCGCCGACAAGGAAGTCACCCTGCCGCTGGGCGAGGATTTCCACGCACGCAGGCTGACGATCCGCTCCAGCCAAGTGGGCGTGGTGGCCCTGCCGAGGAGACACAGAAGGACCAACGCCCAGCGCCTCGAACTCGCCGCGAACCAATTAAGAGATCCGGTGTTCGACGCGTTCCTGAGCAGCGAATGCCAATTTCAGAATCTGCCCACCAGCCTCGTTAAGTTGTTTGAAAAGCCTGGCGGCTTTTGCCATGTGGTCGCCTATCCAAAGCCGGAGGAGTAAGACATGTTCAGCCTGACCGTCCGACGCCATTTCATGATCGCCCACAGCCTTCCCCGCGAAGCCTTCGGCCCAGCGCAGGGCCTCCACGGTGCCACGTTCGTCGCCGAAGTGACCTTCCGCCGCACCGAGCTCAACGAGGACGCAATCGTCCTGGATATTGGCGCGGCAGGCGGCATTCTTGAGGAAATTCTTGAAGACCTGAACTACAAGAACCTCGACGAACACCCTGCGTTCAAGGGCAAGTTGTCCACCACGGAGGCGTTGGCGAAGCACATCGCCGACGCCGTTGCCACCCGGATCCAGAACACAGAGGATGGGCCGGCCCTCAGCGGTATCGACGTCGTCCTTCGCGAGAATCCGGACGCGTGGGCAGGATATTCACTGGAGCTCCCGGTCAAGTAAGTGCACATCCGCTTCCTGGTGCCGGGAAACGTCCGGCATGGTTCCGGCGGGAACAAGTACAACGCCAAACTCGCCGAGCACCTGATGGCCCTGGGCGTCGGGGTCGAGACAGTCATCGTCGACGGCGATTGGCCGGTTGGGAGCGCGGCAGACCGGCGCCGGTTCGCGGAAGTGCTCGACGGCGGCACCACAGTGATTGCCGACGGTTTGATTGCGAGCGGGGCCCCGGAAGAGGTGGCGGGCGCAGTGAGTGCAGGAACCAAGGTGTGGGTACTCTCTCATATGGCGCTGGCCGATCACCCGGATCTTGAAGCCCGGGCTCTGGCTGCAGCCTCAGGCGTTATCTGCCCCAGCGCCCACGCCGCCGCGGAACTGGAAAACAGGCATGGCCTCAAAAAAGTCGTGATCGCCCATCCCGGTGTTGAAGCGGCTGAAATTGCCAAGGGCTCGGAACCCCCGCACATCATCGCCCTCGCCGCGTTGCTGCCCAATAAGAGCCAATCAGAACTGGTGGAATCCCTCGCCACACTGAAGGACCTTCCGTGGACCGCGGCCCTGATCGGCACGGAACACGCTGACCCGGCGTACGCGACGAAGGTGAGGGCCGCCGTCGAGCGTCAAGGGCTCCAAAAGCGCATCACCATCACGGGCGAATTGACCGGAGAATTGTTGGAGGATCAGTGGCGCAAAGCCGATCTCAGCATCCTCATTTCGAAGTCCGAGGCGTTCGGGCTGGTGGTCACTGAATCATTGGCCCATGGCGTGCCGGTCGTTGTCCGGCAGGGGACCGGTGCCGTGGAAGCCCTCGGAAACACAGGAGCGGGGACGGCGCTTGACCTCACACATCCCAACAACCTTGCCAGCACCTTCCGGAGATGGCTCAGTGACCAAGAGCTCCAACAGAGCTGGCGCACTGCAGCAATCCAGGCCAGGGCCAACCTTCCCGGGTGGGACACCACGGCGGCAAAGGTTCTGAAAGCCCTCGGAACCGGCGAGGGTGCAGAATAGGGCCATGACGCCCAAAGTCCAGACCATTCCGGCCGCAACAACCCTCACCCCGGAACGCCTCCGCGCCTGGGCTTGGCACAAACAGGGTCTCGACGGGTCGCTCGCAGGAAAGACGTCCGAGGAAGTCCTCGATCACGCCGGATGGGCACGCTCGGTAGGCGGCGCCAATCCGTACCTCACCCTGTTTGCGAGGGCGGGAATCAGTCGGGAACAGGCCGACCGGGATGTCAAAGAACTCAAAATCCACGAACTCCCCACTGCCCGCGGCTGCACGTACGTACTGGGCCGGGCCGACTTTGCCTGGGGCCTGCAGATCGGCCGCGACGCCGCCGTTGCACCCTTCAAGGTACTGGCCAGACTCGGCGTGGAGCGCAGCGAGATCACCCTTCTCGAGGACCAAGTAGAGCACGCCCTGCAGGAGTCCAGCGATCCACTGGACCCCAAGCAGCTCAAGGACCAACTGGGCGATTCCGTCCGGAGCCTCGGGGAGGAAGGCAAGAAGAAGGGCGCCGCCACCACCCTGCCCACGGCCTTGGGCCTGCTCCAAGCCGACGGCCGCATCCGCCGGGTCCCCATCAACGGCCGCCTCGATCAGCAGCGCTACGCCTACACCAAGTGGGGCCTTGCCTCCAGCAAAATCGACGACGACGGCGCCCGCCGCCTCCTGCTGGAAAGGTACTTGCGCTGGACTGGCGGAGCGACTCTCAAGCAGAGCCAGTGGTTCACCGCGTTCACCGTCGCCCAGAGCAAAGCGGCGCTCGCCGGCGTCGGGGCCGTAGAAGTGCCCACAGCAAATGGTGACGTGCTGTGGATGCTGCCGGACGACGTCGAGCGCTTGGCCGACTTCCAAGAGCCGGGCGACGAGCAGATCCAATTGCTTGCCGGCACCGATTCACTGGTCCTCCACAGGCGGAATTCGGCTGACATGTTCGCCGAGGAGGACAAAGGAAAGAAGTTCCTGGACACCACGCTGGCGCTTCAGGCCGATCTCCCGGATCACCCCATTCTGGACCGGGGCAGAATCATCGGCCTGTGGCAGTACGATCCCGGCAAAGAATGCATCGCAGCCTGGACCTTTGCCAAGCCCACTGCAGCAGTCAGCAGGCGGATCGCTGAAATCGAAGCATGGATCCGCGACGAACTCGGCGATTTCAGGTCGTTCAGCCTGGACTCACCGGCGTCGCGCCAGCTACGGATCGACGCCCTCAACGAGGCCGCTGGTCTGTAACGCGCTCAGCCGGAAAGGCATTCAGCCCGAACCATACGGCCGGGTGATTGCTTCGAGGAAGTGCCCGTCCGGGTCGCTGAAGTAGATCCCGCGGCCGCCGTCGTTGTGGTTGATTTGTTGCGCACGGGAACGTGCGGGGTCGGCCCAATAGGGAATGTGTTCGGCCGTGATCCGCAAAAAGATCGCATCGAACTCCTCTTCGCTGACCAGGAAAGCGTAGTGCTGGGGCGCGATGGTTCCTGTGGCATCGAGGAAATCCAGAGTGACGCCGTTTTCCAAGGAAACAGTGACGAAGGACCACATGAGCTGTGGTGCGGGAAGCCCAAGGATGCGGGCCAGAAACGCAGCAGACGCGTGCTTGTCCGTGGCGTAGACGATGGTGTGGTTGAAAGCGATTGTCATGATTGGCTCCTTACATAGAGCTCAGGCGGGTGAGCGGTGCTCCGCTGCCGGCACACGATGTGTAGCGAAGAAGTCCCGGAGGAGCGTTGCGCATTCTTCCTCACGCACTCCTGCGTACACCTCCACCCAGTGGTTGAGCCGGCGCTCGCGGAGGATATCGAACACCGAACCTGCGGCCCCGGCTTTCTCATCCCACGCGCCAAACACGACGCGGGGAATCCGTGCCAGGACGATCGCCCCGGCGCACATGGCACACGGTTCAAGGGTTACCACCAAGGTGCAGTCCTCGAGCCGCCACCCGTCGCCGCCTTCGCCCAATTCGAGGGCATGGCGTTGCAGGGCAGCCGCGGCCTCGCGGATGGCGACGATCTCTGCGTGGGCGGTCGGGTCTCCGTGTGCTTCCCGTTCGTTGCGCCCTGAACCCAGCACACCGCCGTCGGGTCCTAGAACGACCGCGCCGATCGGCACGTCGTCCGTTTCCATCGCCAATCGGGCCTCGTCCAGGGCGAGGCCCATCCAAGCCATGTGTTCAGCGTGATACGGCTCCGTGGCGCTCATGTCTCAATGATAGTTTTGGACGATGCGCACACTCGTCGTGGACCACCCGCTGGTCGCTCACAAGCTCACCGTACTGCGGGATAAGAACACCCCTTCACCGGTCTTCCGGCAGCTCACTGAAGAACTCGTCACCCTCCTGGCCTACGAGGCCACCCGCGAGGTCAAGACACAGCCAGTGGAGATCGAGACTCCTGTCACAAAGACCATCGGCACGGCGTTCACCAAGCCGACGCCCTTGGTGGTTCCCATCCTGCGCGCTGGGCTTGGAATGCTTGAGGGCATGACCAAACTGGTCCCCACCGCTGAGGTCGGCTTCCTGGGCATGGCCCGCGACGAAGAGACACTGGACATCATCACCTACGCCGAGCGCCTCCCCGAGAACCTCACCGGACGTCAGATCTTCGTGCTGGACCCCATGCTTGCCACCGGCGGCACCTTGCGCGAAGCCATCAAGTTCCTCTTCAAACGCGGCGCCTCGGACGTTACGTGCATCTGCCTGCTGGCTGCTCCGGAAGGCCTCGCCAAGTTGGAGGAGGAGCTGCAGGACGCCAATGTGACCGTAGTCCTCGCTTCGATTGACGAGAAGCTCAATGACAAGTCATATATCGTTCCGGGCTTGGGCGACGCCGGCGACCGCCTCTACGGCGTGACCGGCTAATCCGTACGCCTCTACCGCTTTCCGGCGCACCCCGTTAGCCTGTGGCGCATGGACTGGAAACTTGAACTGGTGTTTGTCCCTGTGTCCGACGTGGATCGCGCGAAGGATTTCTACGTCAACAAAGTTGGTTTCAACGCCGATTTCGATGAGCGTCCCATGGACGGCATCCGCTTTGTGCAGTTGACGCCGCCGGGATCGGCTTGTTCCATCGCGATCGGGGAGGGCCTCAGCGATGCTCCTCCCGGGACAGCGCCATCCCTTCAAATAGTGGTGAGCGACATCAATAAAGCCCACGAACAGCTCAAGGCCAATGGCGTCGAGGTCAGCGATATCGATATCCAGGACTGGGGACACTTCGTCCATTTTGCGGACCCCGACGGCAATAAATGGGCTGTGCAGTACATTCCGCACCGGCCCAACGGCTAAGTCACAGTTCGCCGCAACCCCTGCATGGTGCGGCAGGATGGATGCATGAGCCATCCTGCCGAGCCAACCTCGCCTTCCGCACACGCCGAGCGATCGTCTACCCTAACGGTTCGTGCAGTCCTGTTCGACATGGACGGAACACTGGTTGATTCCACGGCGATCGTCGAGCAGGTATGGCTGGAGTTCGCCGAACGATACGGGCTCGACTACAACGAGATCCTGCGGACGTCCCACGGGGTGCAAGCGGGCGATACTGTGCGCCGTTATGCTCCGGCAGGAGCCGATCTTGAAGCTTTGACGGCCGAGCTGGGCGAGATGGAACGCACCAGGACCGACGGTGTGATTGCCCTTCCTGGCGCAGAAGCCCTGCTTGCATCATTGCCGGACTTGGCCATCGCGCTTGTCACGTCCGCTGACCGCATCCTTGCCGACATCCGGATGAAGGCTGCCGGACTTTCCATGCCATCGACTACCGTCACCGCCGAAGGCGTTACGCGGGGCAAGCCGCACCCGGAGGGGTACCTCAAAGCCGCAGAGTTGCTGGGCGCGGAACCGGCCGACGTCGTGGTTTTTGAGGACGCTCCGGCAGGTATCGCCGCAGCCCGCGCCGCCGGGATGCGAACCGTGGTGGTGGGCGACGCCGGAGGCGAGCTTGAGCCGGGCATGTGGCGGATCCCGGACTACTCAGCCGTAATGGTCACAGCAGTGAAAGACGACGACGGCGGTCACCTCATCACCTTCACGCTCTAGCACTGTTCGCCTTCGCTGTTCCAGCCGGTGAACCGGGAGTAGGCTGTGCGCATGTCTGCGTTGCCGGAGGCGTACGGTGCTGCACTGGAGCGGGCCATGGCGCACGCTACGGAGTGGCTTGCGTCAGTGCCCAGCCGTTCAGTCCGGCCCACGTCCGACGCCGACCAAGTTGCCGCGAGCCTTCTTTCGAGCCTTCCCGACGAAGCAACGGACGCGGCTGACGTAGTAGACGAGCTCGCCGCATTGGCGGAGCCCGGGTTGATGGCCATCCAGTCCGGACGCTTCTACGGCTGGGTCATGGGCGGGACGTTGCCCGCTGCCATGGCCGCAGACTGGCTTGTTTCGGCATGGGACCAAAACGCCGGACTCAGATTTGCAACTCCCGCTGCCGCTGCCATCGAAGAATCCGCAGCAGCTTGGCTCCTGGAACTATTGGATCTTCCGCGAGGGTCCGACGTCGGATTCACCACTGGCGCTACCACGGCCAACTTCGCGGGCCTGGCCGCCGGGCGCCAATACCTGATGGACGAGGCAGGATGGGACCTGGCGGACCTGGGCCTGACCGGCGCGCCGCTCATCACAACGTTTGCCGGCCGGGAACGGCACGCCGCCGTGGATCTCGCCCTGCGGTATCTGGGGCTGGGAGCGTGCGTGCCCGTGGACACGGACGATCAAGGCAGGATCCTGCCGGAAGCCCTTGCCGACGCCATGGACCAGCAACCCGGGCCTTCCCTCGTGTGCCTGCAGGCCGGCAACCTGCATTCCGGTGCGTTCGATCCGATGTCCGAAGCCATCGCGGTAGCCCATGACCGGGAGGCCTGGGTGCATGTGGATGGCGCCTTTGGGCTGTGGGCGGCAGTCAGCCCAAATCTGCGCGGGCGGCTGGCCGGAGTAGAGGCAGCCGATTCGTGGGCCACCGATGCCCACAAAACATTGAACGTTCCCTACGACTGCGGCTTGGCCATCGTCTCCCGGCCGGAAGCCCTTAGACGCGCCTTCAGCGTTCACACGAGTTACCTCATTGCAACGGAGACCGGACTGGGCGATCCGTTCGACAAAGTTCCGGAACTGTCCCGTAGGGCCCGCGGCATCCCGGTGTGGGCAGCGCTGCGACAGTTGGGCCGGTCCGGAGTCATAGCCATGGTGGACAGGCTTGCAGCAAACGCCCGCGCGCTGGCGGAGGGCCTCGCGGAGATCCCGGGTGTGGAAATTCTGAATGACGTCGTTTTCACGCAAGTGTCGGTCGCCTTCGGCAGTGACGACCGCACACACCGCATCACCCAGCGGCTCATGGCGGAAGGGATTGTATGGATGTCGGGTTCCTCATGGCGAGGACGTGACATCCTCCGGATTTCGGTAAGCAATTGGTCCACGGACGCAGGCGACGTCGCTGCCTCCATCGCAGCCGTTCGAGATGCGGCAGAGGCCGAACCGGAAGCATAGGCCGAACCGGAAGTATAGGCACAGTCCAGTTACGGGGCCGAGCGCGCCTTTTCCAAATATGCCATCAGCCCGGCCAACTGCTCAGCGCTCCAAGGCAGGCCGGCGCTAATTGCTTGGGTGTTTTCCTGCCAAGCCGCACGCGCTGCGGCCTTGGTGTCCTCACTGGAGTGGAACATGGAACCTATGCCGTCCCATGAACGCACCCATTCCTGGACGGAGGGGTCCGCGACGGGCCTGTTGGCTTCCACGTGCGCCAGTCCTTCTTCCACAAGGGCGGCCCACTGCTGCTTGGCGGCTTCGACTTTTTCTGCGCCGAGTTCTTCCCGCTTGTCCGCGAGTTGCTGGCGTTGTTCGGCTGTGAAGTTGTTTTCGAGCACGGTAATCATCTCCAACGTTGACATGAATTGTTCAGGGGTGGGCATGGCACGTCCGTCCATGCGTGACAACAGCTCGCCCAAACGGTTTTGGAGCGCTTGGAGTTGCCGGGCGTGCTCCTGCACATGGACCAGCTGCTGTTGGAGGAGGCCTCGAAGGGACTCCAGATCATCCTCGGGCGTTTGCAGCGCCTTGCCGATGGCAGCGAGCGGAAGCCCCAGCATCTGAAGCGATCTGATCCGGTATAGCCGGCGCAGGTCGCTCTCCGAATACCGGCGATGACCGGATGATGTCCTTTGGCTTGCGGACAGCAGCCCGATCTCGTCGTAGTGGTGGAGCGTCCGCACGCTGACGCCACATGCTGTGGCCAGTTCACCGATGCTCCACGGTCCGGTTCCTGTTGTTCCCGTCATGGGCACAACGCTAAGTCCTGACGTTACGTGAGGTGCAAGCCGTCGCCACCTGAAACGCGAAAACCGCCCCGTTCCCGCTGTCAGCTGCAGTAATCACTGCTGCGAACGGCGGAAAACGGGGCGGTAATCAGGCCCTGCACGTTTGAGCCCGCTGGGGTGGGCTCAAACCTGCTTATTGAGTTGGCTTAGTACCAGTTGTTGGCCAAGTGGAAGGCGAGGGCGGCCGAGGGGGAGCCGTAGCGTTCCTTGATGTAGTTCAGGCCCCACTTGATCTGGGTTTGGTAGTTGGTCTCCCAGTCGGCGCCGGCAGTTGCCATCTTGGAAGCTGGCAGAGACTGCACGATTCCGTAGGCGCCACTGGACGCGTTGGTCGCGGTGGTCCGCCAGTTGGATTCCTTCTCCCACAGTGTGTTCAGGGCAGTCATTTCACCCGGACCCCAGCCGTAGCTGGCGAGGATGCTGGCGGCGTAAGCTTTGGCAGCAGCGGGATCGTCCACGGCCTTGGGAACAGCTGCTGCGGCTGCGGCTGCAGCAGCGGCGGCATCGGCAGCCTGCTTGGCGGCTGCATCAGCGGCAGCCTTTTCGGCGGCGGCTTGTGCGGCTGCTGCCTGGTCGGCGGCGGCTTTTTCGGCCGCAGCCTTCTCAGCGGCAGCCTTCTCGGCAGCGGCCTGTGCAGCTGCTGCTGCCTGATCTGCAGCGGCCCTATCGGCGGCGCCCTTCTTGGCAGCAGCATCCAGGGACGCAGAGATTTCCGCTGATTTGTTGCTGACCTGGGCCGTGGCTTGCGTCTCGGATGCCTGGCTCGTTTCCGGGAGGTTGAATGCGGCGTTTGCGGCCTGGCCGAGCGATGCGACGCCCAATGCTGCGGCAACGACTCCTGCAACAACGGACATGCGCTGACCGGTCTTGCCGCGGCGGGCAGCGGTCTTCAGAACAGACTGCGATTTGGTCAGGGGAGCGTTGTGTTCGTCACGGTGACGCGCGGATGGGCGCGTCTGATCGTTGAATTCAGACATGTGTGATTACCTCTCAGCGCCTGCGGAGTTAGCTGTCGGGTTCGGATGAGGTCATCCGGCCGCGCGCGTAGCTGCGGCTTCACCCCAAGGGCAAGGAAAGTACTGTGCCCGGAGACTCTGGGTCCCCCGTCTCTGCCTCGAATGAGAACGGAACTCCGGGAAGTGGCAGAGCTCGGCGCATCCCGGGTGTGGGCCAACTATGGGCGACCCACCCTTTCGAAGGTACAGGAGGTTTCGGCTTAAGTCACATTTGGGTAACAGAGATCACGGTCACGGCGCGTCATGTTGCCTGATTCGTTATACGTGTTCGTTCGAAACTGACGGGAGTCTCAGAATGAACTCGGTGCACCCCGGCTTGGACGTTACTGCCACGCTTCCGCCGTGCGCTTGGACGATTGATTCGACGATTGACAAGCCCAATCCGGAGGTTCCTTCAGAGCCTGATCTCGCGGCGTCAGCGCGGGCAAAACGCGAGAAAACATGGCCCTGGAATTCAGGCGGAATGCCAGCCCCGTTGTCAGTGACCGTGACCACCGCGGTAGCGTCCGCGGAGAGCATGACGCCAGTGACCACTGTGGTGCCTGGATCGGTGTGCTTGCGGGCGTTGGACAGCAGATTGGCCAGCACCTGATGCAGCTGGGTTGCGTCCCCGCGTACCGTGATGGGCTCGTCGGGGAGTTGGAGCTTCCAGATGTGATCCGGTGCCATCACCTTTTCGTCGCTGACGGTCTCGATCACCAACTGGGTAAGGTCCACATCCGTGACCTTCAATGGCTGGCCTTCGTCCAACCGCGCCAACAGCAACAGGTCCTCCACAAGGGTGGTCATGCGTTCGGACTGGCTCTGGACGCGTGCCAGGGACTTCCGGCCGTCGTCCGTGAAGTTCTCCGTCATGCGGAGTAGTTCGGTATATCCACGAATGGCGGTCAGCGGCGTCCGCAGTTCGTGGGAGGCATCCGCAACGAACTGCCGGACCTTTGTTTCGCTCTCCTGACGGGCTTCCAAGGCCCTGGAAACGTTGTTGAGCATTTGGTTCAAAGCGTGGCCAACGCTGCCTACTTCTGTTCCAGGATGGGAGGCCGACGGCGGTACGCGCACAGCGAGTGCCACTTCACCGGCGTCGAGGGGAAGGCGCGATACTTTGGTTGCAACCTCCGATAGTTGCTCCAGCGGCCGCATGGTCCGGCGAATGATGACGGTACCGGCAAGGCCGATCAGCACCAGTCCGCCAAGGGAAACAAACACCATGGTCCATACCAGCGAGGCCTCGGCATTTTGCTTATCAGCCAACGGCAGGCCCGTCACAATCACGTCGCCGTAGGTGGTATTTACTGCCACCAGCCGGTAGTCGCCGTTGGACAATGAACGGTCCACAGGCCGGTTGTCACGGGGGAGTGAGAGCAGGACCTGCTTGTCTTCTGCCGAAAGTGCGACGCGGCGGCCATTCGAATTTAACAGGCCGGAGTTAATGACGGTGGAACCATCAATCCTCGCGTTGAGGGTACCGGCACCTTGGCCGCGGGCCTCCAGCGGATCCGGCCGCCCGCTTGAGGGAAAGTTCGACGGCGGCCTGCCGAAGTCATTCGCGCGGCTTGACGCCTGCTCTAGCTGCTTATCGAGTTGCTTGTTGAAGTACATGTCCATGGAGGCGTAACTCACCACTCCGACTGCCCCGCAAATCGCCACCAGCAAGGCCATGGCCACCAGGACCAATCGCGTGCGCAGATGCCAGGTGGTGGGATTGAGCCAGTTCCGCTGGGTCTTGCGGGTTACTCCTGAAAGGGTTGACAAGATTCAGTCCGCAGGCTTGATGACGTAGCCGGCGCCACGGATGGTGTGGATCATTGGCGGGTGGTTGGCTTCGATTTTCTTGCGCAGGTAGGAAATGTAGAGCTCCACGATGTTGGCCTGCCCGCCGAAGTCATAGTCCCAGACGCGGTCCAGGATCTGCGCCTTGCTGACCACGCGCTTGGGGTTCTCCATAAGGTAACGAAGCAGCTCGAACTGCGTTGCCGTGAGCTGGATGTCTTCGCCGGCGCGCGAGACTTCCCGTGTATCCACGTTCAGCGTGAGATCACCCACCACCAGTTCCGCCGTGTCCATGGCGGCAACGCCCGAACGTTGGACGAGCCTGTGCAGGCGAAGGAGGACTTCCTCCATGCTGAAGGGCTTGGTGACGTAGTCGTCCCCGCCGGCGGCAAGACCTACGATGCGGTCCTGGACAGCGTCCTTGGCCGTGAGAAAGAGCGCGGGCACTTCCGGCGCGAAGGTACGGATCCGGTTGAGGACCTCGACGCCGTCGAATCCTGGAAGCATCACGTCCAGCACCAGCACGTCAGGGCGGAAGTCCTTGGCAAGCTTCACGGCTTCTGGTCCGTCGGCTGCTACCGCGACGGACCAGCCTGCCATGCGAAGGCCCATGCTCATGAGCTCGGAGAGGCTGGGTTCGTCGTCCACCACCAAGGCGCGGATAGGAGAGCCGTCCGGGTGGGAAAGCTGGGGAAGGTTGTTCGTCATGGAGTGCGGGGATGCCATGGGACAACTCTCCATTCTTCTGGTTTGGCGAAGCTTTGCCGAGCCTGTGAGGACGCTGTGAGGTCAACACTAGCGACGTGGGAGTTCGGTGGAAGGCGTTGCGGGGCATGGCCGTCCCATGCGCGCCCTTTCTACGGCTTGTAGCAGATTTTGAGGGAAAAATTCGAGACGAGAGTGGCTTGCGATTGGACAGCAAGTGTTTCAGATCTTGAGATTCCGTCGTCTTGCGCCTGCCGGGAATCAGGAAGGGCATCATGCACCATTGGCCGAAGAAAATTCACCATAAGCCGAATATTTCTTATCGGAACCGAATGAAATGACGTTCATTTTCCGTAGTGAAAGAATTGTGATCTGCAGCACAATAGACCCTCTTGTCTCAAAATGTGGACGGTTAGGCGCTTTGTTACTTGCGTGTTGCCATTGTTACGTTGCACACTTCCAATGTGAACAAGAACTCAACAGCACCTGCAGCCGCAGCAATCTGGTCCAGCACACCCGCTGGCGACGAGACCCGCTGTTGTCGAATGCAAGCCTAACTTTCCACCCCAAAGAAGTTTCAGGCATTCGCCCCCTAGCCCAGCGTTGGGCGCCCTTCCCCAAACTCATTGCGGGGACAACCAGCATTCGAAGCCGCGATGACGGCTATTCACTTTTGAGGTAATCACTCCATGTCAGTTGCATCCGGTTACGTCCACATCTCCGTCCGAAACGCCAACAAGGCCGCTTCAAACGCAGGGCTCCGCCCCGGCTTCGGCAACCGTCCCGGCTACGCCCCCGCCCCCCAGGGCAACGGCCAGCAGGCTCCCGGCTACGTGCCACAGGGGTACAACCCCAACTCCTACGGCCAGTTGCGGGCAGTTCCCACCAACGAGCCAGCACCCATGACGGCGCCTACTCCTGTCATTGCGCAGTCTGACCGCCTTCGCCCCGTCGCCAACGACAACGTGGCCCGCGGTTTCGTGCTCTACATGGGCATCGACGAAGAGACAGCAGCAGCGGCAGGAACCTCCATCGCTAAGCTCGCCCAGGAAATCCGGGCCTACGCACAGTCCCTGGTCACCGGCGCTGAGAGCTACGCTGCAGTCGCCGTCGCACCGGCCGGGGCGCCCGGGTCCGCACTCGACGTCGTACGTTCCACTTTCGGTGACCCCACAGTCGCCGCCCGCCAGCGCACCGAGGCTGCCCGCCCGGCACCGCAGCAGGAAGCCCGCCCCTCCGGCGTGCTGATCGACCTCGCCCGCCGCGAAGTCCACCTCGACGGCGAGTCCCTGAACCTGACGTTCAAGGAATTCGAGCTCCTCAACTACCTCGTGGAAAATGGGACCCGCACGGTGGGCCGCGACGAACTGCTTGAGGGCCTGTGGCGCAACGCCGAAGAAGTACCGAACGAGCGCACCATCGACGTCCACATCCGCCGCCTCCGTTCCAAGCTGGGTCGCCTGGCCAACACGGTGCGCACCGTACGCGGCCAGGGCTACCGCTTCTACGAGCACCCCGAAGTTATCGTTTGGGCCGCTCCGGAATACTCGATCTAAGTAGCACCGCAGCCGAAAGCGCCTGTCCTGTAAGGGCGGGCGCTTTCGCTCTCGCGGGACGCTTCTGTCAGGTCGCGGGCGCTTTCGCTTTCGCGGGACGATCCCTTTGCGCCTGCGCTCATTCTTCGCGCGACAACGGCGCTTTCGGGATGCCCCGCTACGCTACAGCGCCCTCACTAAAGTGCCCCCGCTGCGCTACAGCGCCCGCACCATGCCCGGGCTTCCCTCTAGTGCTCCCGTGAGTATTGGCCTCCGCGGCGGATGGGGGTTTGCGGCTATAGGGTTGGTTCATGAGTGACCATCACATCAGGCGCCTGGTGATTATGCGGCATGCCAAAGCGGATTGGCCCATGGGGGTGCCGGACCATGAGCGTCCACTGGAGGAACGCGGACATCGTGAGGCTCCGTTGGCTGGGAGATGGTTGCTCAAGCATGGCGTGGTTCCAGACTTCATTCTGTGCTCGTCTGCGGTGAGGACCCGCCAAACCTGCACGTGGGTGTGCGATGAGCTGGGGGACAAAGCCCCGACGCCCAAGCTCGAGGACGGTTTGTACGCCGCTTCAGCGAACCGGATGTTGACCGTGATCAATCACGTCCCGGACACAGTTACCACCTTGATGGTGATCTCGCACATGCCCGGCGTCCAGGATCTGGCCATGCACCTCGCATCGCGCGACTCGGACCATGACGCTTACATGGACGCTGCCACACGGTACCCAACCAGTGCTTTGACGGTCCTGGAGACTGAGAAGTCATGGGCGGAGCTGGATGGGCAGGACGCCCGTCTGACGCACTTCAAGGTGCCACGCAAGTAGAAACGCCCAAGGTTAGCCCCGGAAGGATGGCTCAGCCCCGCACTGGTAGCTCGTGCTCTGCTGCCACCTCGCGCAGCAGTCGGACGGCATGCCGGATATTGGGGCTGGCGGTCATGGTCTTTCGGTACACGATTCCCACCGCCCGCTGCTGAATGGGGTTGACGACCGGCACGGCAATCACACCAGGTGGCAGGGGTGGCCTGCCCAGCCGAGGCACAAGCGCCACGGCCACGGCCTGCTCCACCATGGCGATATGGGTGGAGAAATCGGGATCGTAGACACGGATATCGGGGACCCGCCCAAGCCCGGCGAAGATCTGCAGAAGGGCTTCGTTGCAGATGGCACCCGCCGGCGTACTGACCCAAATTTCGTCCAGTAAGTCTTCACGCTCGACGACGGTCCGTCCTGCCAGCGGGTGGCCGCTGTTGACGAGGACGTCGGCTTGGTCCAGGCAAAGGTCCTCGTGCACCAGGTTCTCGGGAATGACCAGCGGTACGGAGTTCCAGTTGTGCACCACGGCCAGCTCAGCCTCGCCTGAGGCCACTCGTTGGACGGCCTCGCGTGGGTCCTCGGCAAGTACGCTGATCTCAAGTGCAGTATCGGTGGTCCCGATGCGTCCGAGCATAGGCCCCACCAAGCCACGGCAGGCAGTGGAGAATGCCACGAGCCGCAGCAGTCCCGAGGGCTTCGCGGGATCGGCGAGGAGAGTTGCCTGCAGTTCCTCGAGCTCGTCCATGATTCGCCGCCCGTAGCCAGCGAGGGCAAGGCCCCGTTCGGTAAGGAGTACACCACGGCCGTTCCGTTCCAGGACGGCTACGCCCGTTTGCTTCTCCAGCTTCTTGATCTGCTGGGAAACCGCTGACGGACTGTAGCCCATCACATCGGAAGCGGCCACTACCGATCCGTGCTGTTCCACAGCTACCAGAGCACGCAAGGCTGAAATGTCGATCATGAAGTAAATCTACGTGGTTTCATGCTGAATTCAACGCTGGTGCTTAAACCAGTCAAGTGCCAGAGTGATTCTTGTGAACCTTCGCCACTCCGCCCTCGCCGTCCTCGTCGCTGTCCTCTGGGGCGTGAACTTTGTCGCCATAGACTTGGGCCTCCACGCCAACGGTCGTGATGTCCCGCCGCTGCTTTTCGTCGCCTTCCGATTCCTTCTTGTCGTATTTCCGTTCATCCTGTTCATCCGCAAACCTGATGTGAGCTGGAAGGCGATCATCGGCGTCGGGCTTTTCATGAGTGCCGGTCAGTTCGGTTTGCTGTACCTGGGCATGGCGCTGGGGATGCCGGCGGGCCTGGCCTCGCTGGTTCTCCAGGCCCAGGTGCTGTTCACGATCCTGCTCGCCGCGAAGTTCCTGGGAGAGAGGCCCAGCCGCCGCCAAATGGCAGGCGTGGTGCTGGGTATCGCAGGCCTGGGAGTGGTGGCACTGGGACGAAGTGCCGTGGCGCCTGTCCTTCCGCTCATGATTGTGCTGGCGGCGGCGCTGTCCTGGGCAATCGGAAACGTAGTGGCGCGGCACTCGAAAGCGGCGTCGGGCCTTGGCTTGGTGGTGTGGTCGGGGGCCGTGGTGCCGCTCCCTTTGGCGGGATTGTCACTTGTGGTGGACGGTCCGGACACCGTGTGGGCGACCATCACGGACCTCCAAATGCCCACCATCCTGAGCGCCATCTACACGGCGGTTTTCGCCTCGCTTATTGGATACGGCATCTGGAACCGGCTCTTGACGCTCTACCCGAGTTCCGACGTCGTGCCTTTCACGCTGTTGGTTCCGGTGGTCGGCATGACGGCTGCCTGGCTGGTCCTGAACGAGATTCCCACCGTTGCCGAGATCATGGGCGGCCTGATCCTGCTGCTCGGTGTTGCCACTGCAGTCCTGGGAGCTGGGCGGAAGCGTCCTGAAGTGACCGTTGTGAGGCCGGCTCTGCGCGTCTAATCGTTCGGGAGGCACGCAGAGCGGGCCCCGCAACGCTGGGGTTTGGAGATCGCTAGCGCTTGGAGGCGGGTTTGCGTTGAGACGGAACGCCCGACGTCGGACGCTTGGCTGTCGCCGACGGAGTGCGTGGCGTTGCGGGACGCTTCGCGGAAGAGGCCTTGGCGGCGCTCGAAGGTCGAGCCGTCGAGGTAGCTGGGCGTTTGGCAGGCGCGGCTGGACGTGAGCCGGCAGCTCGTTTAGTTGCCGTTGTGGTCCTTTTGGCCATCGGCGCGGGTTGCCTGGGTCGCCTGGAACCAAACGATGGCCAGACCGCCCCCAGGAACAGCACAGCCAGGGTTCCCACCCCAGCCACGGCGGCCAGATAGAAGTAGATGTCGGAGTCCTCGGTACTTACGGCACTTCCCATGGCGTTGGCGTCCTGGTTGAACGCGAGGCCCCACATGCGCAGGAACGCGATGCTGAAGCCGATGAACAAGCTGGTGCCTGCAGCGCCAAGGAGAACCACGAGGTATCGGCGCCGGTTGAAGACCTGCACTATCGATGCCAAATAGCAGGTCAGCACCGCTCCCAGAAACAGATACAGGACCAGTTCTTCAAGGACCACGGCTGCGAGGACCAAGAGCCCGAGCGACATAAAAGCGGTTACCACCGCAAGCTTTCCGCTGTTCCCCATGTGACGCATGAGTCTAATCATCGCCGACCAGCGGGCCACGCCACGCCGTCGTAGATTGCAGTTGGATACCGTTGCCGACGGTCACCTACTTGATGACGTACCCATGCATGATGGTCATGACGGCGGCCACACTCTGTTCGCGGGTGCGTTCCGGGTTGTAGGTTTGCCGGTCGAGTCCCACCACGAAAATGGCTCCAAAAATGGCCGCCTCCAGACTGCCGCGGGCGATGGACTCGTCCACCTTGTATCCGGAGGCCACACGTTCCACCGCAGAGCCGATGACGGCGAGGAGTTCTGCCCGGAGTTCGGCGAACACAGCACTCCACTCGCCCGGCGTCCGCCAGTTTTCGCTGACCCACAGACGAGCGAAGGACGGGTATTCGTCCATGAATTCCATGGCCTGGCCCACCATGTTCTTCATGGATTCCAGGGGATCGCTGGCTTGGCCTTCGATTGCCTGGAGGCGGACCAGCATAATGTCCACGCCGTGCCGCAGCAGCTGCGCGATCAGGTCCGATTTACTGCCGAAGTTATAGTAAACCGTACCCTTGGACACGCCGGCCGCGGCCGCGATCTCATCCACGGTCACACCTGCAGCGCCACGTTCGCCGATCAGCTCCATGGACGCTTCGAAGAGGCGCTGTTTGGTGGCGTTGGTCCGGCCGGGGCGCAGCTTTTTCTCGGCGTTTCCTGCCGCGGCCCCCAGCTCTGAAGGGGCCGGCTCGGTGGTGCTCATACTGCGATCTCCGGCTTCAGCGTCTTGAGGGTCCACATCTTGTGTTTGCGGACAGCGAGAGTGGACAGCGCCGCTCCCAGCAAAGTGTATCCAAGCAGGCCCAGGACTGTTGGCCAGATCATGTTGAGTTCCCCGCCGTAGATCAGGTGCCGCATTCCCGTGACCACGTAGCCCATGGGTAGGACTTCGTGCACTACGTGAAGTGGCATGGGAGTGGTCTGCCAGGGGAACGTTCCGCCCGAGGACACCAGCTGCAGGACCAGCAGGATCAGCACCACGAACTTGCCCGGAGTCCCCATGAGCGCCACGATGCCCTGGATGATCGCACTGAACGCCATCACGGCGGCAAGCATGAACAACCACATGCCTACGGGGTGGGCGGCGTTCAAGCCGAGGCCCAGATTCACCACGAGGGTCAGGATGGTGGCCTGCAGGACCGAGACAACGAAGAACGGAAGCCAGCCCCCCACCGCGATTTTCCAGGCGCGTGCGTTGGATGCCAGCGCGCGCTGGGTGATGGGGCGCATGGCCTGCACCAACAGGAACACACCGATCCACAAGGCCAGCGTCAGGAAGAAGGGTGCCAGGCCGGCGCCATAAGAACCTGCCTTCGCCTGCGATACGTTGTCCACGGCGACGGGATCGGCGATCACTTTGGAAACATTGCTCTTCTGTTCATCGTTCGGGTTGGGGATTTCTCCGGCACCCTTGGCGAGTTCTGTGGCCAGTGTGTGAGAGCCATCGGAGGCCTTCACCGCGCCAGTGGCAAGCTGTCCGGCGCCGTCGTTGAGTTGATGGGCGCCGTCGTCGAGCTTTATGGCGCCATCCAGTGCGCTCTGCTGGCCGGCGGCCAGCGCGGACGCCCCGGTTTTCAACTGTCCGGCTCCGGCCGCTGCCTGCGATATCGCGTCTGTCAACGTTGGTGTAGCCGCGGCAAGCTTCGATGCGCCGGCGCTCACGGCAGCTGAGCCGTCCGAGAGCTGCTGGATCTTGGCGGCGTCGCCCGCGATCTTGGCCTTGGCGTCCGTAACCGGGCCGGAGGTTGCAGTGGAGTCGAAATCGGCCAGGACCTTGTCAGCCTGCTCCTGGGTGAGCACGCCAGCACTCAGCAGCCGTGCAGTGGACTCGACAACGCGATTGCGAAGGCCTTTGTCTGCGGCGTCAAGCTGCCCGACGACGTCCTGGACTTTCGCATTCAGCTCCGCGTTCCCGGCGGCTACTTGCGCGGCGCCGTCGGCGAGTTTCTGCGAATCGGCAGGCAGGGTGGAGGTCTTGCTCTTCAGTTCGTTCAGTCCTGAACTTAACTGGCTGGCGCCTGTGTTCAGCTGGACGGCTCCGTCTCGCAGTTTCGTTTGTCCCGCCACCAGCTGGTCTGCTCCGGTCACCAATTGGGTGGTGCCATCATGCAGCGTAGCTGCGCCGTCGCTGAGCTGGCCCACCCCCGTGGCGAGCTGGGACGCCCCGTCCGATGCCTTCACGATGGAGGCGTGGATGGTGCCGAAGCCGGTGAGGAGCTGGTTGGCTGTTTCCTCGCCCACCTCCTTGGCGACCGTTGAGTGCACGGCTGTGGTGAGCTTGTCCACGATGGTGCTCAGGAGGTAATTGTTGGCGTCGTTGGTGGTGACATGGAGCATTGCCTGGTTGGCGGCGTCGAAACTGCCGGGGGAGACCAGGTTGGCGGAGAAGTCCTTGGGGATGCGCAGCGCGAAGGCGTATTCGCCTGAACGGACGCCGGCATCCGCCGCTTCCGCGCTGGAAACCTGCTTCCAGTTGAAGACGTGGCCATCCACCAAGCTGTCGGCAACCTTCTTGCCGGCCTGCAGCTCGGCGCCATCCTTCGACGTTGCCCCCGTGTCCTCTACTACCAAGGCGGCGTCGATCTGGTTCAGGTTTCCGTACGGATCCCAGTTGGCGTAGAGATACACCGCGCCGTAGAGCAGCGGCACCATGGTCAGGGCCAGGATGGTCAGCTTCGGCAGGAGCCCGCCGGTCATGCGCTTGAGTTCGGAGCGGGCGAGCCGCAGAACAGTCACTTTGCAGTCCTTTGGAGGTCTTGGAATTCAGGCTCGGTTGCTTCGTCTTGAATCTCGCGGGCCGCAATTGGGGTCGGTGTCGCCTGCGCGTTGATCGCCTTTGCCGGCTCGGCGGACACTTCAGCAGCTTCTGGTTCCGGTGGGTGGGCGACCGAGTTGCCAATTACCGCTGCAGGGCCAGCCCAGTTCTGCGGGAGGGCACCGACGACGGCGACGACGGCAAGCGGCCGCCCGGCGTCGGACGCCAATGCCTCAAGCCGGGGCAGCCATGCTGCGGGATCGGCGCTGTGGCGATCGGGGGAGTCGACCACGAGGAGGTCCGTTGCCGGATCCGCCAAAGCGAGGGAAGTCAGGAGCTCGAGCCGGCGGCTGGCGGAAAGCTGTTCAATCCAGAGGCCGGCGATGTCCTCAAAGCTGTTGATCTTCAGCCACGGCTTGCTGAGCAGCGCGCCACGGTAACGGCGGGGGATGAGGGAGAGGTCCTCGGTGACGAGGTCGCGAACACTTAGATGCTGTTCAGGCTCATTGACGCCGGGCGAGTCCACCAAGGCGCTCGCCAGCCGGATCTTCTTGGTCTTGCTGTTGTTGTCCCAACTGAGGACGCCGTTGCTGGGTTTCATGCGGCCACTGAGTGCCAAGGCCAAGGCGGTCCGCTGATCCTGGCCTTCGCCAGCCACGAGCAAGAGTTCGCCACGACGGGCCTGGAGTGACGTTGCCGGAAGGAGATCGTCCCGGCGGCCGTTGATCTGGAGTTGCTGTACGGACAGCACAATGAGCCTTTCGCAGAAATGGTGTCTGCTGAAAGTCTAACTGAACTGACTGGTCAGTTCAAATAGGAGTTAAAGGCCGTACTTCTCCAAGAGACGTAACCACACCTCGCTGATGGTGGGATAGGACGGTACCGCGTGCCACAACCTGTCCAAGGGGACTTCGCCGACGATCGCGATGGTGGCGGAGTGGAGCAGTTCCGCGACCCCGGGACCGATGAACGTGGCACCCAGAATGACTTTGCGGTCCTCGTCCACCACGATCTGCGCCCACCCTTTGTAATCGGGGGAATAGAGCTGGGATCCGGAGACATTGATGGGCAACTCCACTCCGGTGACATGCTTGCCTTGGAGCAGGGCCTGTTCAAGGCTCGGGCCCACCGATGCCACTTCCGGATCCGTGAAGACGACGCTTGGAATGGCGTGCTCGTTGGCTGTGTGGGCCCACGCGCTCCAAGGTTTGGGGGCGCCGGAGAGTTTACCGTTTGCCCTTGCGACGATTGCATCACCGGTTGCCCGGGCTTCATACTTTCCCTGGTGCGTGAGCAAGACTTTGCCCGCGGCATCGCCTGCCGCGTACAACCACAGTCCGCTGGTACCATCGCTTGCCGGACCCTCCACCAGCCCACTGGCGTCCGTGGTGAGCCGGAGTGGTTTCCCGTTCTGCGGTTCAACGCCCACATTTTCCAAACCCAAATTGGCCAACGCTGGATGCCGGCCAGATGCGACCAGGAGTTTGTCGGCCGTGACGGCCTCGCCGTTGAACGTGACTGACACCGAGCCGTCGTCGTTCTTTTCCACTTTGTCCACATCAGTGTGGAGATGGACTGTTACCCCATCAGCCCGCAGCCCGGCCAGGACCAGGTCGGCCGCCTCTTCGGAGTAGCTGCTCAGAAGTCGACCACGAGCAATGAGTGTCACCACCGAACCAAGTCGGGCAAAAGCCTGGGCCAATTCGACGCCGGCCACTCCGCCTCCGAGCACCGCGAACCGCTGGGGGGATGACTTTTGCGGCAGTGGCGCCCCGGGTGGTCCAGAAGGGTACGTCCTTGAGGCCCTCAACATCCGGGATGGTAGGGGTTGAGCCCGTGGCCACAACTACGGCATGGTGCGCTTTGAGCGCATAGCTGTTGCCGTCGAGCCCGTCCACCTGGACCTCGCGCGGTCCTGTGATGCGCCCCCGCCCACGGATCAGTTCGATGCCGGCACTATCCAGCCACTCGACCTGGCTCCCGTCTTGCCAATTGTTCGTAAACCAGTCCCGGTGTTTCAGGGCCGACTGTGCGTCAATAACTCCCGTGACCGCTTCCGAAGCCCCGGGAATTCCTTGCGCCGCGTGGAGAACACTCCCCGGTCGAAGGAGTGCTTTGGAAGGAATGCACGCCCAGTACGAGCATTCGCCGCCCACCAATTCGCTTTCCACAATCACTGCCGTCAGTCCGCCACGAACCACCCTGTCCGCCACGTTTTCCCCGACGGCGCCCGCGCCGATCACAATTACGTCGAATTCACGGGAGCTCTCGGCATTCATGGGAGAAGCCTACAACTGCTACCTCTGCGTTGTGAGGCCCGGGCGGCGTGGGCCCTGGTATGGCTTTGGGGCGCAGAGTAGGCGCCGCAAGTCAGGGCTACGCGTGCATCGCGCCCTTGAACCAGCCCGTAATCGTGGCTGGGTGTGTGATCGCGGTCCCGACAACAACGGCAAACGCTCCGGCGTCGAGGGCCTGCCGTGCATGGGCCGGGGTCTGGATGCGGCCTTCTGCGATGAGTGGCTTACCCAAGTCGGCGGAAGCGATCTGCTTCAGCAAATCCAGATCCGGACCGTCGGTCTTCGGGCGCTCGCCGGTATAGCCGGACAGGGTGGTTCCGATCAGGTCTGCGCCGGCTTCAACAGCTGCCACGGCGTCATCGAAGGAACCGCAGTCCGCCATGACCAAGGCGTGGGACTCGGCGTGGATGCCAGCAACGGTGGCTCCCAGCGACAAACCATCGGGGCGAGCCCGGCGCGTTCCGTCAATCGCCACAATATGCGCGCCCGCGTTCGCTACGGCAAGCGCGTGCCGGAGCGTGGGGGTGATGAAGACGCCATCGTGACCGTCCTTCCAGAGGCCGACGACGGGAACTTCGACGGCGGCACGAGTGAACTGTACGTCGGCCAACCCTTGGACTCGGATCGCCGCAGCACCGCCGATGACTGCTGATGCCGCCACCTGTCCCGTAGTTCGCGGATCACGCATCGGCTCGCCCGGGTAGGCCTGGCAGGAGACGATCAGCTGGGAACGGAGGGCTTCGAGGCCTTCGAGGGTCAGGATCATGTTGTCTCTTTCTTCTAAAGGACGAGTTTCGCGGCACCAACGATGGCCGCGGTGTTGCCAAGGGTTGCCCGGACCACGGGGACCTCGGCAAGAGGCACCAGTAGCTCTTGGCGGAGGGCGGCTTCCATGGGCTCCCACCAGAGCCCACCGGCGTCCGCCAGTCCACCTGAAATGACTACGGTTTCAGGGTCAAGAATGTTGATGAGTCCGCCCACGGCTTGACCTGCGGCGGCCGCCCCGAGATTAATGGCACGCAAGGCAGCGGCTCGGCTGACAGTGGCGGCAGCACTGCCGTCGGGCACGCCAGCAGGAGCACCGGAAGCCAGCACGAACACGCCACGCGTATCCGCCGCCTCGCGTGAAGAACCACCAAATCGCAGGTACGACTCGTGAATGGCGGGCCCCGAAGCCACGGCCTCGACGTGCCCGGCATGGCCGCATACACATGGCAGCGGAGCCGCATCAAATGTGGCGTAGGGCGAGGCAAAATGCCCAACATGACCGCCAACAGAGTGATGCCCCAGAACAGGAGCGCCATCCACCACGAAGCTGCCGCCAACGCCTGTCCCGAACGCCACCATCAGAGAAGTGGACGTTCCAGCTGCGGCACCAAGCCAAGCTTCTCCGAGAGCATGAGCATGCACGTCGTTGACGGCCCGGACCGCCGAAGGAGACAGGGAAAGCCGGGAGGACAGCCCCGAAACAAGAGAAGTCCCGGCCCAGCCAAGAATGGCATCGGTCGCCGAAACAACAGCCCCGGAAGCAGCGTTGATGACACCCGCAGAACCGATGCCGACGCCGGAAACCGAAATTCCGGCGTCGGCAGCACGCTCCACCAAGCCCGCGATCAGCGCAGCGGTGGCGTCGAGGATCGCTTCGCCACCGGCCCGGTTCAACGTCGGAATGGTCTCCGAGAAGAGCACTTCACCAAAGCCGGAAACAACCCCGGCGGCGGTTTTGGTGCCGCCGAGGTCAACGCCGATCACGTGGGGCATGGAAGCGGTCATGGAAAACCTAGACCAGCCCGTTCCGCTCCAGGATTTCACGGATCAGCGCCGTCTCATCGGAGTTCAGGGACAGCATGGGCTCGCTCATCGTGTTGGACTCAATGACGCCCATGACCTGCAGCGCGGTCTTGAACGCTCCCAGCCCAGCGGCGCCGCCGGAGACACGGCCGTTGGGCGTGTAGACGATCTCGAAGACGTCGGCCAAACGGTCCTGCTCCAGGGCCGCACCCGCCCAGTCGCCAGCCTGCGCGGCGTCGAACAGCCGGCGGTAGCCCGCCGGATCAACGTTGCCAAGGCCCGGAACAACACCCTGGGCGCCACCAAGGAGGGCGCCGTCCACCACAACTTCGTGACCGGTGAAGATGTCGAAGTTGGGAATGTCCTTGGCCGCCAGGAGCAGCTGGCGGAACGAAACGTCGTCGCCGGAGGAGTCCTTCACGCCGGCGATGACACCATCACGGCCCAGGCGGACCAAGAGGTCCGTTGGCAGTTTGAAGTGGGTTCGGACGGGGACGTCGTAAGCGAAGATTGGCTTCTCGACGGCTGCGTGGATGCTGCGAAAATGAGTTTCAGTCTCCGCGGCGTTGCCGATGGCGTAGTACATGGAGGTCACCACGATCGCGTCAGCGCCCAGGTCCACCACTTTTCGGGCCTCCTCGATCACCCGGTTGGTGGTTTGCTCGTTGGCGCCGACGATCAGCGGGACCGCTCCGGCGTTGGCGTCGGCGATGGTGGAGACCACCAGCTCACGCTCATCATTGGTGAGGTAGGGGACTTCCCCGGAGGAGCCGAGGACGAAAAGTCCGGACACACCGCCGTCGATCAGGTGCTTGGTGACGTTCTTCAGCGACGCAGTGTCGATGCTGCCGTCGGAGTGGCGTGGTGTGATGACCGGGGGAATGACGCCCTGGAACTGAGTGGACACAGAAATCTCCGTTGTTGGTAGCTGGTGAGGGGAAAACTAGATGTGGAGAAGGCTCGGCGCGGCGCCCAGCAGCTTCTTGGTGTAATCGTTTCCGGGGTTGTCGAAGACCTGTGCGGCTGTGCCTTGCTCGACGATTTTGCCGAAGTACATGACGCAGATGCGGTCCGAAACATAGCGGACGGTTTGGATGTCGTGAGAGATGAACACCATGCCCAGGTTCAGCTGGGTCTTCAGATCCGACAACAGGTTCAGGACCTGCGCCCGGACGGAAACGTCCAGGGCCGACGTCGGCTCATCCGCCACGATGATGTCCGGATCGAGCGCCAGTGCCCGGGCGATCGCCACACGCTGGCGCTGACCACCGGAAACCTGCGACGGCGTCACGTCGGCTGCCGACTGCGGCAAGCCAACCAGCGCCAACAGTTCCTTGACCTTGCCAGCGCGGTTCGCCGCGTTCCCGATGCCGTGGATCTGAAGGGGGTCGGTGAGGATGTCCTGGATGGTCATGCGCGGGTTGAGCGCCGTAGCCGGGTCCTGGAAGACCACGGAGACCGAGCGGCCAAACTGCTTGCGCATGGCAGCGTTGCGCTTGATGGCCGGCTTTCCGTGGAACAAAACCTTGCCCGACGTCGGCGGCTGAAGTCCCACGAGAACTGATGCGAGGGTGGACTTGCCACAGCCGGACTCACCAACGATGCCCACGGTTTCGCCGCGGCTGATGGTGAAGTCCACTCCGTCAACAGCTTTGACGATGTTTGGACGGAACAGGCCACCTGTCCGTGCATGGTGATAGACCCTGACGTCCTTGAGCTCGATGACCGGCTTGGAGCCTGATTCGCTCATTTTGCGTCCTCCTTCAAGTGGCTGGCCCAATAGTGATCCGCAGCGTCGCCATTGGGAGACGGGACGGTGGTGAGGACGAGCTTTTGGTGGGGGTCGGCGTCAGCCCTGAGTGAGCGGGCCGCGAAGCGGTCGCCCGAAGCAAAGTCGCGTGGTGAAGGAACTGTGCCGGGGATCTGGTGCAGCCGGACGGCGTCGGCCTCTATGGAGAGGACGGCACCCAACAAGCCACGGGTGTACTCGTGCTTGGGATTCTGCAGAAGCTCGGAAGCCTGTGCGGATTCCACCACTTGGCCGGCGTACATGACTGTGATGCGGTGAGCCAGGGAGGCCACCAAGGCGAGGTCGTGGCTGACGAATACCATGGCAAAACCGAGTTGATCACGGAGTTCGTTGAGCAGATCCACCACCTGTTTTTGCACGGTGACATCCAGGGCAGTGGTGGGCTCATCAGCAACGACGATCTTCGGCGAGCGGGACAGGGCCATGGCAATCAGCACGCGTTGGCGCTGGCCACCGGAAAGCTCGTGCGGGTAGCTGGCGAGGGTCCTGACAGGGTCCAGTTTCACCATTTCCAGCAGCTCAGCAGGAGTCTTCCGACCGCCGCGTTTAGTGAGCTGCTCCAGCTGGTCCTTGATCTTCATGGACGGGTTTAGGGAGCTCAACGCGTCTTGGTAGACCATGGCGATCTGCTCACCGCGCAGGCCCTCATAGGCCTTGGGGTTGCTGTGCTGGGTCTTTGCGTCGAGGAGTTCCTTGCCATCAAACAGGATGGAACCGGTGACATGGGCTGTCTTGGGCAGAAGGCCCATCACAGCGAGTGAGGTGATCGACTTGCCACAACCCGACTCACCCACCAGGCCCATGGTTTCGCCTTCGCGGACGGTGAAGGAGACGTTGTCCACGATCGCGGTTTCGCCGAAGCGGCCCGGGAAACGGATGGACAGGTTCTTCACTTCAAGGACATTCCGCGCGCCTGCTGGCACCTGGGGGAGGCGGTCCGTGCGCTTGGCCTCAATGGCTGCCAGCAGTTCCAGTTCGCGGTCCAGCAGGAGGTGCGGGTTGGGGGCTGCAACGTTCACATCGGTGAGAAGAGCTGACTTGCCGAAGACTTCGGTGACGGTGCGATCGGAAGCCGGACGAACGCCGTCGAGCTCGTGTTCCTCAACCACCGACGGCTGGGCGACAGAGGTGGCAACCTCGGTGTCCACGGCCAGAACTGCGGCAGAGCCGTCATCGTCCTTAACCGCCGGGGCCTGACGCAACTTCGGGTTCACCATGGCGTCG
Source organism: Micrococcaceae bacterium Sec5.1 (assembly GCA_039636795.1). Classification (NCBI taxonomy): domain Bacteria; kingdom Bacillati; phylum Actinomycetota; class Actinomycetes; order Micrococcales; family Micrococcaceae; species Micrococcaceae bacterium Sec5.1. The sequence continues at coordinate 844,383 of CP143430.1, forward strand.
GTGAGGCCCTCCGCGAGGATGTTCAGGGACAGGACGGTCAACAGAATTGTCAGGCCAGCGAACGTGGTGGCCCACCAGCCACCGGAAAGAACCAGATTGCGGCCGTAGGAGATCACGTTGCCCCAAGAGGGGGCGGGATCCTGAACGCCCGCGCCCAGGAAGGAGAGCGAGGCTTCCAGGATGATGGCGTCGGCCACCATCACTGTGGCGAACACCAGCACCGGAGCGGCAGTGTTGCGGACGATGTGCTTGACCAGGATGTAGAAGCGCCCGGCACCGATGACGCGTTCAGCACGGACGTAGTCTTCGCCGTATTGTGCGAGCACGTTGGCGCGGACCACGCGGGCAAGCTGGGGTGTGTAGATGATGGCGATCGCGATGATGATGGTGGGAACCGAGTTGCCAAAGGCAGCCAACAATACGGCTGCAAGGGCGATACCCGGGAACGCCATGAGGATGTCCATGAGCCGCATGATGATCTCGTTCACGGACTTGCTGGACGTCGCCGCGAAGGAGCCCAGGAGAGCACCGGCGAGGATGGCTAGACCAACCGCGCCGAGGCCGATCAAAAGTGACGACTGTGCGCCGAAGAGCAGGCGCGAGAAAATGTCGCGGCCTAGGCGGTCAGTGCCGAAGAAGTGCTCGGCGCCCGGCGGCGTGGCCGGGATGAATGTCTCAAGGGGATCATGCGGAGCGATGACTGGCGCGAAGACGGCCGCGAAGACAATCAAGATGAGGAAGAGTAGGGCAATGCGGGAGCCCCAGGGCAGGGCCTTGAAACGGATGCCCGGTGCACTTAGCCGTTCTGCGAGCTTGCTGCGCATGAGCTATACCGTCCTGATTCGGGGGTTGATGAGCAGGTAGAGAAGGTCAACCACGATGTTCACCAGAACAAAGGTGACCGAGATGGTGAGCACCACGCCCTGGACCAGATTGACGTCCAGGTTGGTGATGCCATTGAGGATCAGCTGGCCCATGCCGGGTAGGGCGAAGATCATTTCAATCACGACGGCGCCACCCAGCAGATAGCCCACGCGGAGTCCCAGCACTGTCACCGGGGTGACGAGCGCGTTGCGGAGAACATTCTTGGAAACGACTTCGCGGTAGGGGACACCGTTGCCGATGGCTGTGCGGACGTAGTCGCGGTCAAGCTCTTCGACCATTGAGGTCCGGACCACGCGGATCAGCGATGCCGATACCGGGATGCCCAGTGCCAGGGCCGGGAGGGCCATCGAGTTCAGCCAACCGCCAAAGCCGGATTCCGGCGTCGCAATTCCGCCTGACGGAAACATCGGGTTGGCGCCGAGTGCGAACCACTGGATGAGCAGGATACCTAGCCAGAACGACGGCGTGGCGATAGCGGCGATTGAGAAGACCCGGATCAACTGGTCCTGCCACTTGTCGCGGTAGAGGGCACCGAGGATTCCGAAAGCCAGGGACAGAACAATTGCGATAATGACGCCCAGGAAGGTCAGCTGGAGCGTCAGGGGGAACGCAGAGCCGATCATTGATGCGACCGACTTTGCCGGCGGGGTTGTGACGCCGAGATCGAACTGCAGCAGCTTCCCCAGGAAGCGGAAGTATTGCAGGACCAGGGGATCGTTCAGGCCATTTTCCTGGCGGTACTGCTGCTTGGCTTCTTCGCTGGCACCGTCACCGAGGGCGGAGCTGGCTTGGTCGCCGGGGGCGGCCTGCAGGACGAGGAAGACGAGCAACGTAATGCCCAGGATCATCAATGGCAATGCTGCAAGCCTGCGGCCAAGCAGACGCAATATGGTGACCAATTTGTTCTCCGGTTGGTTGGGGGTGCTGCTGGTTGTGGGGCCTGCTCTGCGCGCTACTGTGGGGATTTAGGCCGCAAAGCAGGCCTCGCAACTCAGGTTTCTAGGCGGTACGTCCGACGTCGATGAACGACAATCCGGTGGTGGGCAGCGGCTGGAAGCCCTTGAGCTTTTTCTCGTCCCAGGCGCTGGGAAGCTGGCGGTGAAGGACGGGGTACAGGGGGACCTCGTCGGAGACCATGTCCACGATTTCGGCCACGACCTTCTTGGCGTCGTCGCCGGAGGCCTGCGACCCCTTGTTCATGAGTTCCTGCAGCTTGGAACGTTCAGGAGTGGTCCAGAAGGCGCGCTTCTCCATCCACGTGGCACCGGAGTAGAACCAGCTCAGCAGGAGGTCAGCATCATTGCCGAACACGGATGGATCGCCCGGAGCCGCAACCACTGTGTAGTCACCCTTACCCACGCGGTCGCTGTAAAGGGCACCGGACTGGAGGCTCTTCACCGTTACCTTGACGCCTGGGATCTTGTTCCAGGACTCAAGGATCAGCGGTGCAACATCCTTGACCCACGCGGTGTCCGTGGTGAGGAGTTCGAACTCGAGGCTGTTGACGCCCGCTTGCTTGAGCAGTTCTTCAGCCTTTTTTGTGTCAAAACCGTAGACGTTCTTGGCCTTGACGTAATCCGGGTGGCCTTCCTGGAAGTAGGAGCTGGCGGCCTTGGCGTTGCCGAACAGGGCCTTCTTGATGATGGCCTCCTTGTCCAGGCCATAGTGCAGTGCCTGGCGGACCAGTTTGTTGTCGAACGGGGCCTTGGCGCAGTTGAACATGAGGAACAGCAGGCCGAAGGACTGGACTGATTCCACCTTGACCTTGGACTTCAGGCCGTCGACGTCCAGGTACGGAACGTCCTCGATGGCCTGGACGCGGCCGGATTGGACAGCAGTAACACGGGCCGCAGCGTCCGAAAGAAGGAGCCAGGTCATGCCCTTGGCCAGGGCAGGCTTGGGGCCGTTGTAGTCTGCGAACGCTTCGAAGACGATCTTGTCGTCCTTGACGGCGGAGACCAGTTTGTAAGGACCGGAGCCGATTGGCTTGGCGTCGAAGGCCTTTAGATCGCTGGCGAGTGCCTTGGGGACCACCTTGACCACCGAAATTCGCGGCCCGAAGCCCGGGAAGGCGTACTTGAGCGTGAATTCCACCGTCTTGGCGTCCAGAGGCTTGACGTCCTGAATGAAGGGGATGAACTGGGAGAACAACGACTTGTTCGCGGGGTCCATGACGCGGGTAAAGGAAAAGGCCACGTCTTCGGTGGTGACAGGGGAGCCGTCGTGGAACTTGGCGCCGTCGCGAATGGTCACCTGATAGGTGGTGTCGTTGATTTTCTTTGGATCTGACGCTGCCAGGGCGTTGTAGGGCTGGCGCGTGGCCGGGTGCAGCTCAATGAGGCCTTCGAAGATGTGGAGGTTGGCTGCCATCGGTGTGGCTCCCGAAGAGCTCAGCGGGTCAAAGCCTGTGGAGAGGGCGTAGGAGATGCCTGCCTCGATGATGAGGTCCTTGTTCACGACCGCGGTGTTTGCTGCGTTCCCCGTGGTGGTGCTGGCAGCGCCGCCGCACGCAGAAAGGGTCGCCGTGAACGCGGCGGCTGCACCAACTGCGCCGCTCAGCTTGAGGAAATTGCGGCGGCTGGCGTCATTGACCAGCGGCAGGCTGTTGATGGTCTTGCTCATAAAGGTGCCTCACCATTCGACTGTCGTGGGTTATCGGATGTAGGACGTCCGATGCTCGTATTGAAACTGTAAGTGTGGTCACAAGGGGACGTCAAGTGAGAGATGGATCACGGTGAGGCTGCCTGGGAAGCTGGAGCCTCGCGGGCTCCTCGCCGCCCGGGCGCCAGAAGGCGGAATTCTCAAGAAATTCCGAAGACATACCTATCAAGGAGGTGGGACATCCGATATTGTATGTTGCGAGTCACTCATTCTGCGGTGGGCATTAAGCTCGCCTCAATATTAACACCGCACTCCTTCGCATCCGAGGTTCATAGGCCTCTGCGAGAGGAGTGCATCGGCAAGGAGAGCCCATGACAACTTCCGGTGTCGTTCCGCAAGCGCGGTTCAGTGCACAGGCCCGGCTGCGTGCATTGCAGTCGGACATTATGGAACTCATCCTTGAGCGGGAGCTCGAGGCGGGTGACCCGTTGCCCACGGAGAGCGAACTTTCAATTGCCCTCGGTGTGGGGCGCAATACGTTGCGTGAGTCCCTGAAAGTGCTGCAGGCCCTGGGTGTGATCGAGATCCGCCATGGCTTCGGGATGTTCGTGGCGCCCAGCAATTTCGAGGCCTTGGCTGATGGCCTGACATTCCGGGGCCGGCTTTCCCTCCGGCACCAGGGACTTGAAGCCTTGCAGTTAGTGGACGTGCGGCAGGCCTTGGAGTCCGGGCTGATCGGCTCCTCCATCGATGTGATGACCAAGGAGCAGCTGGCGTCCATCGAGGAATCTGTGAAGCAAATGGAAGAACTCGCCGCCGCCGGCGAGAACTTCGTGGCCGCCGACGCCGAGTTCCACCGCCGGCTGTTCGAACCCCTTAACAACGAGCTGCTGATCAACCTGATGGGGGTCTTCTGGAAGGTATACCGGAAGATCCACGTAGAGATCGGCGCCGGTAACGAGGATCTGGCTAAGACGGCAGCCATCCATCGCAATATCTATACCGCCGTTGCAGCGGGAGACAAGGTGCTCTCGGCCGAGCTGCTCAACCGTCACTTCGACGGCATCCGACGCCGCATCAGCGAGGCCGTGGGGGAGTAAGCGTCCGCACCAACGCAAGGGCCGCCGTCGTACTTTTCGGAAAGTACGACGGCGGCCCTGTCCGTTTCTGCGCGCGGCTCACCTGCTGCTGCGGCCACCCAAGTAAGTCGCAGTTGAGCGCGTTTTCAGCCCTCAAAACGCGCAGTGCTGCTACGTAGTTGGGCTAACCCGGGCAAAACGGCGTAAAACAAAAGACCCGCACCGGCGAACCGGTGCGGGTCTCTATCTGTGCGCCCAAAGGGATTCGAACCCCTGACCTTCTGTTCCGTAGACAGACGCTCTATCCAGCTGAGCTATGGGCGCATTTCGTGTGATTCTCGGCGGTCTGTTTCTCTGACCCCCTCGAACCTCAATAAACTTTACAGAAGTTCATGTGAAGTTCCAAATCGAAAAGCTGTAATCTAGACAACTAGACCGGTCTATGTGACCTTCCTCACTTAAATCGCGCCTCTCTGAAACTGGAACCTTGAATTCTAGGGGTTTTTCGTTTCGTCCCCACTGGACATCTGACGTCTGACAGGGGATTGGTCTGGTCCGGGACCCCTATCGTTTAGGACACACCACTGAACCCGAGGAAGGGAACCGCAATGGGCGATCTGGCGCGACTGCCGCTGCTTGAGAAGGCACCTACTACGCATGCACGCCTGCTGGCCTGGGTTGAGGAAGTAGCCGAGCTGACTCAGCCGGACCGCATCCACTGGGTTGATGGCAGCGAAGCAGAGAACAAGAAGCTGACCGACGAACTTGTCGAGGCCGGCACCCTGAAGAGGCTGAACCCGGAAACGTTCCCGAATTCCTTCGCGGCGTTCTCTGACCCGGCCGACGTTGCCCGTGTAGAGGAGCAGACCTTCATCTGCTCCGAGAACGAGCGCGACGCAGGCTTCACCAACAACTGGATGGCCCCGGCGGAGATGAAGCAGAAGCTGCGCGGCCTGTTCGCCGGCTCCATGCGCGGCCGCACCATGTACGTCATTCCGTTCGTCATGGGCCACCTGGATGCAGAGGACCCGAAGTTCGGCGTTGAGATCACTGACTCCGCCTACGTTGTAGCTTCCATGCGCATCATGGCCCGCATTGGCACGGACGTCCTGGACCGCATCACGCAAACAGATGCATTCTTTGTTCCGGCCCTCCACTCGCTGGGCGCTCCGCTGGAAGCCGGCCAGGCCGACGTCGCGTGGCCGTGCAACACGGACAAGTGGATCGTCCACTTCCCCGAAGAGCGCTCCATCTGGTCTTTCGGTTCCGGCTACGGCGGAAACGCCCTGCTGGGCAAGAAGTGCTACGCACTGCGTATCGCCTCCGTGATGGCCCGCGACGAAGGCTGGCTGGCCGAGCACATGCTCATCCTCAAGCTGACCTCGCCGGAGCAGAAGACTTACTACGTCTCCGCTGCCTTCCCGTCTGCTTGCGGCAAGACCAACCTCGCCCTGCTGGATCCCACCATCAAGGGCTGGAAGGTGGAGACCCTCGGTGACGACATCACCTGGATGCGTTTCGGCAAGGAAGGCGAGCTCCGCGCCGTCAACCCTGAGGCCGGCTTGTTCGGCGTCGCGCCAGGCACCGGTTGGGGCACCAACCCCAACGCCATGCGTGCCATCGCCAAGGGCAACAGCATCTTCACCAATGTTGCGCTGACCGATGACGGCGGCGTGTGGTGGGAAGGTATGACCGAGGAAACTCCGGCGCACCTGACCGACTGGCGCGGCGAGTCCTGGACTCCGGACTCCGACGCCCCGGCTGCACACCCGAACTCCCGCTTCTGCACGCCGATCGACCAGATCGACATGCTGGCCGAAGAGTACTTCAGCCCGGACGGCGTGGAGTTGTCCGCGATCCTGTTCGGCGGCCGCCGCAAGACCACCATCCCGCTGGTCACCGAGGCCCGCGACTGGTCCAACGGTATCTTCATGGGTGCCACGCTTTCCTCGGAAACCACGGCCGCTGCAGCTGGCGCCGTCGGTGTTGTCCGCCGCGATCCCATGGCAATGCTGCCGTTCATCGGCTACGACGCAGGTGACTACCTGAACCACTGGGTAAACCTGTCCGCCAAGGCAAACCCGGAGCGTCTGCCCAAGATCTTCCTGGTCAACTGGTTCCGCCGCACGGCTGAAGGCGGCTTCGCCTGGCCTGGCTTCGGAGACAACGCGCGTGTGCTCAAGTGGGCCATCGAACGCCTCGAAGGCAAGGCTGACGCTGTGGAGACTCCGATCGGTTTCGTTCCGACCGGCGAGTCCATCGACCTTGAAGGCCTGGACATGACCCCGGCAGAAGTTGAGTCGGCTGTTCGTGTGGACCCTGAGGAGTGGGCAACTGAGCTCGCGTCCATCGAGGAATGGTTCGCCAACTTCGGCGAGTCGCTCCCGGCGGCACTTCAGTCCGAGCTGGCCGGTCTGAAGACCCGTCTGGGCTAGACCTCTTAGGAACAACGGCGTTCTTAAGCGAACGACGGCGGCCCGTCACCTTTTGGATGAAAGGTGGCGGGCCGCCGTCGTGCTTCTGGCGCTTTTACAGTGTTTGCGGCTCTGCCTTAGTTCGCGAGCCACACGTCGGGGCCGAAAACTTCGTAGTGGATCCGGGTGGCCGGAATCCCGGCCTCGATTGCTTCGTCGCGAATTTTCTTCATGAAGGGCAACGGCCCGCAGAGGTACAGGGAAGCGTCTGCCGGCATGTCGACTTCCCTCAGGGACATGAAGCCTGCCTTGGCGCGGTGCACTTCGTTGCTGGGCTGCGGCGACTCGAGCCAGAGCTGCAGTTCGGCGTCAATGCTTGCGGCGTCTGCAGTCATTTGGCCGCTCAAGGCCCAACTTTCCATGGAGCGTTCGGCGTGCAGGACAAGAACCTGGCGATCGGTGCAGGCCTCAGCCAGAGAACGCAGGATCGAGGCCGTCGGCGTGCACCCGATGCCCGCTGATGCGAGCACAACCGGCCCCTCGCCGTCCTTGAGGGTGATCTCGCCGTAGGGGTTGGAGATTTCGAGTACATCGCCAGGCTCGACGGCGGTATGCAGGGCGGTGGACACCTCACCACCGTCGTTTAGCTTGGTGGTGAAGATCCGGCTGGTGCCGGCGTCGCCTGACAATGAATACTGCCGCACTTGGCGCAAGCCGTCAGGGAGGGCAACCTTGACGCTCACATACTGGCCGGCCAGGGCCGGTGTTACCGGAGTGTCGTCGGCAGGTTCCAAGGTGAATGTCATGGCGTCCTTGCCAGCCGGTACCTTGGAAACCACGCGCCAGGGCATCCACATTTTATTGTTTGACTGGGAGGCATAGAGGTCCTTTTCGAGCTTGATCAGGGCGTCTGCCATAAGCCAGTAAACCTCGGTCCATGCCTCGGCGATTTCCGGTGTAATGACGTCTGACAGGTCGGCCGCGATTGCTGCGAAGAGGTGCTCGTAGACCACTCCGTACTGCTCTTCGGCGATGCCCAGTGAGGCGTGCTTGTGGGCGATCCGGGCCAGGACCTTTTCCGGGAGGGTGCCCGGGTTGTTCACCAGATGGGTGGCGAAGGCGGCGATGCTCCCGGCGAGTGCCTGTTGCTGATCACCCGAGCGCTGGTTGGAGCGGCTGAAGAGTCCATCGAGCAACTCGGGGTGCGCTGCAAAGAGACGCGTGTAGAAATCGGCGGTGATGTCACCAATACGCGAGCCCACCAGCGGAAGAGTGGCATCAATAATGGGGCGGGATTTTTCCGAGAGCATGGTTCTCCTGAGGTAGGGGCCCGGCTGGGTCATTCGGACCGTCACAATACAAGCATTTCGAATGCCTATATTTACATCTCAATTTCTACTCCTTGTAGAAAAGATGTGCAAATCGAAGCGCAGGCCTGCTCGGACGACCGGTCAGGGCAGGGGTGCGGGGGACCTGAATTCGGGCCGGAGGCCAATTGTTTGGAAGACCGGATTCATCTGCCGGGCATGAGGGAGGGATGAGATGACGACGGTGTCCAGCTCGCGATAGAACGCTTCGCGGGCCCGATTCATTGCGTGACGGAGACCGCACTCTGTGATGAGGGGGCAGTCATGGGTGGGGGACTGGCATTCCGCCGGATCCTGCCGGCTGTCCAGATGGCGAAGGAGTTGGCCAACGGTCGCTTGTCTCCCCGCTTCATTAAGGCGCGAGCCACCCAGCCGGCCTCGTTCCACATCAATCAATCCAAGGCTTCGCAATCGGACCATGGCCTTGCTGACGTGGTTGTACGGAGTTCCCACGGCGTCGGCCACAGCCTGGGTTGTCAGCAAGGTGCCCTCAGGGGCGGACGCCAACACCATAACGGCGCGGAGGCTGACATCTGCGAACGCGTTGATTTTCATGGGATCAGCCTACGTAGTCAGGTCTAGTCCACCCAGAGCGAGGGCTCGTGGGTGTCAGGCTCAAGGGCGCCGAAGTCGAACCCTTCAGTTGTGTGGACGTAGGGGATGACGGCCGCCATGACGCCGCCATCCCGGTGCTCGGCAGTGCCGTGGATGCCATCCGAGCCGTGCTCGGGAAGCGCGACATCACTTGCGATGGCCACGGCCCGGTAATCGTTCCGTCCCTGGCGAAGTAATTCCTCGACATCCGTCAACATTGCCCCCGCGTCAATGTGACCGTCTTCGTCCGGCTCTCCTGGAGAAACCATGACAATCCGCACCTCACCCTCATGTGAAAGCGTGATGCCAAAGGGGAGAAAGCCGCCGTTCTGCAGTATGTGCTCCTGGGCAGTTCCCAGTGCAGTACCCAGAATCTCCCGGAGTTCACGCTCCTGGAGGGTCTCGGTGGAATCGGCGTCGTCGATGGGCTGCTCGCTCATGTTTGCCGGTCCCTATGCCCGGACCAGAGCCAGGACGCGGTCGCGGATTTTTTCCATGGTGGGCAGGTCTTTGGCTTCGGCGTTCAAACGGAGGAAGGGCTCGGTGTTGGAGGGGCGCAGGTTGAACCACCAGCTGCCGTCCTTGGCACTGAAGGTGCTGCCGTCCATGTGGTCGATCTCGACGTCATCGTTCTGGAAATCAAGGCGGACCCGCTCGATCGCGCCTGCTTTGTCGTCGATCTCGGAGTTGATTTCACCGGAGGAAACGTAAGGCTCGTACTGACGCCCGAGTTCGGAGAGGGGACCGTCCTGCTCGCCCAGGGCTGCCAGGACATGCATGGCGGCGAGCATTCCGGTGTCCGCGTTCCAGAAATCCCGGAAGTAGAAGTGAGCAGAGTGCTCCCCGCCGAACACGGCACCTTCTTCGGCCATGACGGCTTTGATGAAGGAGTGCCCGACGCGCGTCCGGACCGCCCGGCCGCCGTCCTTGGCCACGAGTTCGGGAACGGCCTTGGAGGTGAGCAAGTTGTGGATGATCACCGGGGTCTGTTCCCCGGAAGCCTGGGCGCGGGCGATCTCCCTGCGCGCGACCATGCCAGTGATTGCCGACGGCGAGACGGGCTCGCCCTTTTCATCGATCACGAAGCAGCGGTCAGCGTCGCCGTCGAAGGCAAGGCCGATGTCGGCGCCGTGCTTGATCACGGCCGCCTGGAGGTCGCGGAGGTTTTCCGGTTCCAGCGGGTTGGCCGGGTGATTCGGGAACGAGCCGTCCAGTTCGAAATAGAGCGGGATGATCTCGAACGGCAGGGCCGGGAGGAGTTTGTTGCCGAGCACCGCCGGGGTGGTCAGCCCGGCCATACCGTTGCCCGCGTCCACGACGATCTTCAACGGACGGGAACCGGAAAGGTCCACGAGCTGGCGCAGGTATTCGGAGTAGTCCTTCAGCACGTCCCGAACACCGATCTGCCCGCGCGTAGCCGCGGCGGGGATGCTGCCTTCGTTCAGGTACTGCTCGGCGAGGGCCTGGATTTCCTTCAGGCCGCTCTCGGAGGAAATCGGTTGAGCCCCGGCCTTGGCCATTTTGATGCCGTTGTACTCGGCGGGGTTGTGGCTGGCGGTGAATGTGGCACCGGCTGCGTTCAGGGCACCGCAGGCATAGTAGAGCTCGTCGGTGGAGATCAGGTCCAGCAACTGGACGTTGGCGCCGCGGCTGGCAGCACCGTTCGCGAAGGCCTGGCTGAACTCCGGCGAGGACGGGCGCATGTCTCCGCCAACAAGGACAGTTTCACCCTCAAGGCCCAGAACGTCGATGAAGGCAGCACCGACTGCCTCGACGATTTCAGCCGTGATGGATTCCCCCACGATGCCCCGGACGTCGTACGCCTTGAAGGAAGCCGAGAGGTCGAAGTTCTTGTTCTGCTCGCTAGTCACGGGCTCAATCCTACTGTGGCAGCGCAATTGAGCATGAACCGGGGAAGCTGCTATGTGGAAAGCCAGTCCGGTGACGGTCAGTTTTCCACATAGCCGCGACCACCGGTTCTGGCTGTCAGGGGCTGCTGGAATACTGGATCCATGGCCAACAACTCCCCAAATGCTGCTGTTTCCGTGGAATCCCCTACCCGCCAGAAGGCTTTGGCTTGTCTTCGAGAGCTTGTGGGGCATCCGGAAGCAGACTTCCATGACGGCCAGTTCGAGGCCATTGAGGCATTGGTGGACGCCGGGCGCCGTGCGTTGGTGGTTCAACGCACGGGTTGGGGAAAATCCGCCGTCTACTTCGTCTCCTCATTGTTGCTGCGCCAACGGGGTGCGGGTCCCACGCTGATCGTGTCTCCTCTTCTCGCGCTGATGCGGGACCAAGTGGCAGCGGCCGCACGGGCGGGAGTCCGGGCAGTGGCCATCAACTCGGCCAACGCGCTTGAGTGGGATACTGTCCTGGCCCAGTTGGCAGCTGACCAGGTAGACGTTCTCCTCGTGTCGCCCGAGCGCCTCACCAATCCCTCGTTCAGGGAGAACCAGTTGCCCGAGCTGATCCGGAGGACCGGATTGCTCGTTATTGATGAGGCCCACTGCATCTCCGATTGGGGCCACGACTTCAGACCCGATTACCGGCGCATCGCGGATCTCATTGCCCAACTGCCCGAGTCGGTTCCAGTCCTCGCCACCACGGCTACCGCCAACTCCCGTGTGGTTCACGATATTGAGGAACAACTCGGAGACGGAGTGTTGACCATCCGGGGTGCACTGGGCCGCGAGTCACTGCGGCTCGGCGTTCTCAACTTGTCCGACTCCCGGGATCGCCTGGGCTGGCTGCTGACGCACCTGGCGGACCTCCCTGGCAGCGGAATCATTTACACGCTGACCGTCTCAGCCGCAGAGGACACTGCCCGGCTTCTTTCCGAGGCTGGACACAATGTCTTGTCCTACACCGGCCGCACGGATCCTGCCGATCGGGAGCGGGCAGAGCAACTCCTCAAGGACAACCAGGTCAAGGCGCTTGTGGCCACCTCGGCATTAGGGATGGGATTCGACAAACCCGACCTTGGGTTCGTGATTCACCTCGGAGCGCCGTCCTCGCCGGTTGCCTATTACCAACAGGTTGGCCGAGCTGGCCGAGGCGCAGCCAACGCCGACGTCCTGTTGCTTCCAGGCTCCGAGGACCGGGAAATATGGCAGTATTTTGCCACCGCATCCATGCCCTCAGCAGAAAAGGCCGACGCCGTCTTGAGGGTGCTTGGTGAGGCGAATTCGGCCATGTCCACGGTGGCGCTGGAAGCCCGCGTGGACCTTCGGCGCACGCCTCTGGAACTCCTCCTCAAGGTCCTGGCCGTTGACGGGGCAGTTGAACGCGTGGGCGGCGGTTGGCGGGCGACCGGACGGTCATGGAGCTACGATGCAGAGCGATACGCGCGTATTGCGGAAGCGCGGGTGGATGAGCAGGATTCCATGGTGGTTTACCAGGACACCGCAGGTTGTCGCATGGAGTACATCACCTCGGTGCTCGACGACGAGACCGCCGCCCCTTGCGGCCGTTGTGACAACTGTGCTGGACGCTGGTTCCCAGTGGACATCGCAGCTGCCGCGGTTGATGCAGCAGGCCAGACGCTTCGTCGAGCCGGGATCGCCGTGGAACCGCGGCTCCAGTGGCCCAGCGGGATGGACAGGCTGGGTGTGGGAGTCAAAGGCAAGATCAAGCCGGACGAAAGCATTTCCGAAGGCCGTGTCCTGGCAAGGCTGACAGACCTGGGTTGGGGTGGTGCGCTCCGCGAGCTCTTTGCCGCCGGAGCACCCGATAGGGCCGTGGACCCCGCTATGCTGCAGGCCTGCGTTCAGGTGCTGCGCGAATGGTCGGGGGCCGACGGTGGAACTGCCTGGAGCGGGGTGGGGCGCCCGGCAGCCGTTGTCAGCATTCCCTCAAGGAGCAAGCCACAACTTGTGGACTCCCTGGCGCAGGGAATCGCGGGCATAGGGCGGATGCCATACCTGGGTCAACTGCAGCCAGAGCACGGTGGTCCCACAGGATCACGTGGCGGCAACAGCGCTTACAGGCTCGCGGGAGTATGGGACCGTTTGGCCGTCGGCCCGGAACTGGCACAGGCCCTGGCAGGCATTGGTGACCAGCCAGTGCTCTTGGTGGATGACCTCATCGACAGCCGCTGGACAGTGACCGTTGCGGCGAGGGCGCTCAGGCGGTCCGGAGTAGGTGCCGTGCTACCGCTCGCCCTGGCCCAGGCGGGGTAAGGCGCGCAGGCGGGATAGCGCGGAGGCGGGGTACGGTGCGAGCGGGAAACGCTCAACCGGGATAGTGCTTCAAGGCAAGGCAGTGCGCTGAAAAGCGTCATGTTGTGAACGCTCCCACCGTGCCTCTATAGGATCGAGCAAACACGCCCGCCTGCTGCTGCGGGCCACCAGACAAGACTTGGACCGGAGCCATGAGCACAAACCCGAGCAACACCGACGTCGAAGCGGCCAATGAAACAAGTTGGCGCCCGCGCTTGGCGCTGCTGGTGGCGGCAACGTTCTTCATGGAGTTTCTCGACGGAACTATCCTCACCACGGCCATCCCCAGCATTGCGGCCGATTTCCGGGTGGCGCCTGCTGATATCAACATCACGATGACCGCCTATTTAGTGACGGTGGCTATGGGGATCCCGTTGAGCAGTTGGCTTGCCGAGCGGTTCGGCGCCCGCAGGATATTCTGCCTGGCGATATCGGTGTTCACTATTGCCTCCCTTTTCTGCGCAGTAAGCACCGACTTGACCATGCTGACGTTGAGTCGGGTGGCGCAGGGCGTGGGCGGCGCCATGATGGTTCCTGTGGGCACTCTGGTGGTTTTGCGGGGCACGCCCAAATCCGAGCTTCTCTGCGCCACCGCCTATTTGGTATGGCCAGGCCTCCTTGCCCCCGTTTTGGCTCCCATGGTTGGCGGCGCGCTCACCACTTTCCTGTCGTGGCACTGGATCTTCATCATTAACGTGCCCCTCGGCCTGGCTGCCTTCATTGCGGCACTGAGGTTGGTTCCGCGGACTCAATTTGATGCCAACCGCCGACTTGACTGGTTTGGCCTGTTGCTGACTACCTTGGGCGTGGGTTCCCTTGTGGTGGGACTGGAGACGCTGGGTGGACACGCATCCAATGTGCTGGCTGGTGTGGTGGTGACTGCCGGCGTGGTGTCCCTGGCTGGCGCCGTCTGGTGGATGAGCAAAGCAAGGGTTCCGCTGTTCAACCTCAGCGTATTTGGAACCAGGACTTTCAGGGCGACATCCACGGGCGGGTTCATTTACCGGCTCACCATCAGCTCGGTTCCGTTCCTGCTGCCTCTCATGTTTCAGGATGGATTTGGCTGGGATCCCTTGAAGGCCGGAGTTATGGTCGCCGCAGTCTTCGTGGGCAACATCGGGATCAAGCCGGCCACCACACCCCTGATAAGGCGCTTCGGGTTTAAGCCGGTGCTCGTCTTTGCATCGTTCGCGTCAGCCGTGACGTTTGCCTTGTGTGCGTTCCTTAATGCCCAAACACCCGAGCCCCTGATTTTCGCTCTGTTGCTGCTCAGCGGTGCCTTCCGATCCATCGGATTCTCCGCTTACGCCTCCGTGCAGTATGCCGATATCGTCCCGGGGCAGCTGCCCTCGGCAAACGCTATCTCCGCCACGCTCGTACAGTTGGCGGCTGCGGCAGGTATCGCCGTGGGGGCCTTGTTCCTGAGGCTGTTCGAGACAACGGATGTGCTCGGGGCGGACCACGTGGCGGCCTACAAGGGGGCCTTCATAGCCATGGCTGTCCTCATGCTGGTCAGCACAGTGGACAGCCTGACCCTGCACCGACACGCTGGCGCGGAAGTCAGCCACGGAGCCAAGCGGGGGTGACCTGGCGCAGCTACCCCCTGGAGTTAGTCCGCGAGGGTAGCAACCGCAGCGTCCACAGAATTGACAACGGAAAGTCGGTCCCGTTCCCCGCCACAACGAGATCACTGCCAAGAAATTCATCGAGCAAATTGGAGAATGACATGAAGCTCAGCGCGAAAGCTCAGCGCTCCGGCGGCCGGTGGGCAATCGAGGTACCCGAAATTCAGGGCCTCTACACGCAGGCAAAGCGCCTGGAACAGGTGGAAACGATGGTCAAAGACGCGGCAGCGCTGATGACGGGTCGTCCAGAAACAGACTTCGTCGTGGAAGTAATCCCCGAAGTCGACAAGTCGACGATGGAAGCAGTGGAGGCTGCCAACGAGTACGCCAAACAGGCTGCGGAAATGCAACGGAAGGCCACTGAGCAGGCCCGCTTTGCCGCGACCGCGATGAAGGCCTCAGGAATGACCGTTCGCGACATCGGGTCCATCATGGGAGTCTCTTTCCAACGGGCGAGCCAGATCCTCAAAGGCTCGTAGCTGGCCGGATTGGGCAGCGCTTCGACGCCGTGCATGGCGTCGTGTGAGGAATGTTGCATTGCCGTAACACGCGTTTTCAACTACTGTCAGGATCTAACGAGACGAGGTGAACGATGAGCGATATCAGCGATTGGGATGACGATCACAAGCACTCGCACACATCCTCATGCGACCACCAGCGCGCTCGCTCTCTGGACGTTGGCCCGGCGCGGGAAACCCCTGAGCAGTATGCGGAGAGAGTCGATACCATTACCAACGACCCTCACCGCATCGAGAAGCGCAAGCACATAGCTGCAGCTCTCACCGTACCGCGTCGCCGCTAGACCTTTGCTTGAACTAGTCGAAGCCGAGCATAAGCATCGTCAGTTCCTACACCTATTCTGGTGCGGTCCCATACCTTTTCGTGAAGCGAAACATCGCCGAACACCGCATCCAGAGCAGTACGCGATCGAAGTCCAATCCATCGTTCGCAACCTTCGCCCCCGTGCGAAGTATCCGGAGAGAATGCACATCTGCTACCTGGATGAGTATGAACTCGTGAAATCCGTCGCCTGGGCCAGGTTCGTAGGGTCTACGGATGGACACCATCGTGCATCGTTCTACGTACTCGCCACACACCTGCTGTTCACTCGGCAGGGCGCCGGACAACAGACGTACACGCACGTGATAGGCGATCTTATTGAGCTGGCGCAAGACGCGTCGGACTTCAAGTCTCTGACTGTCACTGCACTCGTTCATCCGGACAATGTCGCATGTAGGACGCTTCTTACACACAATCATTGGGTGCATTCGGACATGGACGTGGACGGGCTGCACGAGGAGTGGGCCCTCGTCGTGAAGGTCCAAGACTAGCCCTGGCGAGCCATTCGTTCACTGGTCCGCCTAAGGGTCACACCGCATACAGGTGTGCATTGGTGGTGGTCGCGTCGATGCTCACCTTGAGGCTGGTTAGATCATTGGGGATCGTGGCGGGGTGCCTGAGCTGGAGCGTGCCACGGGCCGGGATCGTGTGGGTTTTCGTGGACTCGCCCACCATCGATGTCACAGTTGCTCCAGCAGCGCCCGTCACCGTGGCCGTGAGCTCGCGCGTGGATCCGGGTATGTTCTGCCGGTACTGCGGGTACAAGATGGTTGCCGAGTAGGGGTTGCCTGAGGTTGCGGTGAGGATGTCGTCACGGTGACTTGTGGAGCTGTCAGCCACGGCAAGCCCGGACTTCGTCAGGACCATGACGTGGCCGGCGTCGCGCGCTGCATCGAGGTAGTCCATGGTTGCTGTGAAGTCAGCCAGAGACATATACCCGGGGGAGCCGATGTTGTTGGAGTGCCACATCATCACGACGCCGACCTTCCAGTCCCGTGATCGGTCAATCAGCGTTTTGGCTGCGGTGAGGGTGTAGGAATCGACGCTGTAGTGGATTTGGCCGTCTCGGAGGACGCCGTCGATGGGTCGGTAGTAGGAATCCATGAAGTACCCGGAGGCGAGTGCGTGATATGCCGAGATGAGTGACCCTGCGTACGTGTCGGTCCAACCGGCGATGGTGTCCGAAGGCATGTACCCGTCGTAGGACATGGCCGAGCCGCCTGGGGGTGCGAAACAGTCGATCGGAATGCGTGGCATTTTTACCCGGAGTGTCTGCAGGGCGCCGATCAGGGTGGTTTCGATGGCTGCGTCGCCTGTTGCATTGAGATGGTTGGAGCCGTGATTCCACACTTCGCCGCCGCTCTCGATGCAGTATTTTTGCATTGTCGTGAACTCGGACGGATCAATCGGTGTCCCACAGATCGACTCTGAGGTTGAGACGCGAGTGAACGGAAGTCCACGCTTTACTAGTTCCGGTAGGACCCTGGTACGAAATTCCACTGGGGCGTCGTCGAAGCGGAGGGCAATAGCACCGTTACCGTTGGTGCCTATCCGGCCACCTTTGCGAGCAGTTAGCCGCTGTTGAAGGATCGAACGACGAATGGGACCGGGATCGTTGGAACCAACGCCGTCGGCTGGCGCCCACGCCTGATCTGCACCGGCGAGGGTGCGGGCTCGTTTGAACTCAATCGGTGCGACGTCGCCATCCTCCATTGAGGTGAACGTTTGAATGCTTCCGTCGCCGACGGGGAACTTCACGAAGATTCCGGGCCGTTCGCGTGGCAGACCTAGCGCGCGGGCGACCACTACATTGGACACGACGTAGACGCCGGGGGCAATCGTGGCGAGGTCGGCGGTCGAGGTGAGTGCGGTGTCGTGCCAGAATATTGAGCTGGGCACCTCTGTCCATGCTGACGTGAGACCGCTGAGTCGGGACTGAAGGAACAGTCTGGTGCCAGACACTTCAATGGACTGGTAGATGCGAGTGAGCGCACCCGAACTACCCACCGACACCGTAGTAAGAGCGCCAGGGCGAGAACTGGGCAGACCTAGCCTCTCGGCGATCCTTCCATTGGTAACCCCATAGACACCAGACTTGAGGGCGTCCATGTCGTCTGTGGCTGCCAGCGTCCGCTGGTAAAACGACGCGCCAGCGAGCAAAGCAGCAAGCGCCGCATTCATTGCCATGGCAAGAGCATTGACATCGCCAGCATCAGGTCCACGTTCGGCTCAATGATTGGCAGGCTGTAGGGCGGCAAAGATGAAGTCACGTTGGTCCTTCCAGGGGCATGACAAAGGCCCCGACTGGTGATCGGAGCCTATCAAGACGTGAGAGTCTCGTGTCAGATAGTGGTGTCGAACTGTTGGTGTGTCTGTGGCAGAGGCTCAAGAGCCTGCCGCTCTTGGTCTGTCAGCCCGTATGGAACTGCCTTGTTGTACCGCTCAAGTGGTGTGAGTGGTCCGTGTGGGTGCCACGCCCGTGGTACCGCTTGATTATGGGAGGTTTCGCGGAGCAGGGGGTCTTAAACGCAAAAGGTCCCGGTTCGAAAACCGGGACCAATTCGCGGAGACGGGGGGATTTGAACCCCCGGTGGAGTTGTGCCCCACACTTCATTAGCAGTGAAGCCCATTCGGCCGCTCTGGCACGTCTCCATTTGCTATTGCTAGCCCACCAAGGATACGCAGAACGTGCCGTCCAGTGCAAAACCGCCTTCGATAAGCTGCCCATTTCGATGCCTCGCTGCCGGACATGCCGTTCGCACGGCATAGCGTGCAGCGAGCCATCGAAATGGAACGTCAGTTGCTCCCGGCCAGCACACGCCAGAGGAAGTGGTTGCTTCGCGCTTGGAGTGCGGCGGCCTGCCTGTTGTCCGAGGCGCCCGCATGCCCGCCCTCGAGTGCCTCGTGGAACCAGACATTCGGGATACCCATTGCCTGCATCCGCGCTGCCATCTTTCGGGCTTGGACGGGGCCTACCCGATCATCCGAGGTCGCAGTCCAAATGAAGGTTTCGGGGTACTCGACGCCGTCATGAAGCAGGTGATATGGCGAGAAGGTGCGGATGAACTCCCACTGCTCGGGCACGTCGGGGTCTCCATATTCCGCGATCCATGAATATCCTGCGGAGAGTTTGGTGTAGCGGCGCATGTCCAGCAATGGCACGCCGCAGGACACCGCACCGAACAATTCGGGGTACTGGGTCAGCATGTTGCCCACCAACAGCCCGCCATTTGAGCCGCCCACGCAACCGAGTCGACGGCGGCTGGTCACGCCGCGGGAGATCAGGTCCTGTGCCACGGCGGCAAAGTCTTCGTAGGCGCGGTGCCGCCTTTCCTGCAGCGCGGCCCGGTGCCATGAGGGTCCGTATTCGCCGCCGCCACGGATGTTCGCCACAACATATACGCCGCCGCGTGTGTGCGAGCCGGGACCGTCAGCCAAGGCAGCAGCGGAAGTGCGGCGCTCCAGCCAAGCCCTGCCAATGGTGCCACTGTAGGCGGGGGTGCGTGAAACTTCGAAGCCGCCATAGCCGGAAAGCTGCGTAGGATTCTGTCCATCGAGGACCAGGTTCTTGGATGCCACCTGGAAGTAGGGGACTTTGGTCCCATCCGCCGAGACCGCGAAATGTTGTTGGACCTCATAGTCACCATCGTTGAAGAACGACGGGGAACGCTTTACCACCGCATGCTGGCTCGCCACGCCTGCAGTCGGGTTGCCGGATGAAGCCACGCCGGATGAAGGAACCTCGCCAGCGCTGAGGGTGCCGCGGGTGAGGGTAGTGGGCGTAGTGAAACCCGTGGCGACCAACCAGTAGTCATTTCCCGCCCCGAAATCGTCTTCGTCGTCCACGGCATACGCATTGACGTCGTGAAGCGGCGGGCACGCGTCCAGTACGGTGGCGACCCAGCCGGCGTCGGAATCCACACGGGAAGGGTCCAGCACCCTGATTTCGGAAGAGACGTCGCGCAGGAGGTTGAGCAGCAGATAGTCCTTGGTCCAACTCCATGACTGCAGCGACGTGTGATCATCGGGGGTAAACAGCACCACAAATTGCCGCGATCCAGCCAAGTAGCCCTCGAAGTCCGCGGCGAGCAAGGAACCGGCTGGGTAGGTAACGCCGGAAACGTCCCAGTCCTTCTGAGGACGGAACATCAGCCACTCTCGGTGGGCGCTGATGTTCACGTCGGTGGGCGCGTCGATCGCAACCCACGAGTCGTCGCGAAGCAGCCACGTATTGCGGTTGTAGAAGTCGATGTAATCTACGGCGAAGGTCCGTTCGAAGCCCGGGGTTGAGTCGTGGGCCACGATGGCCAGCATGTGGTCTTCGGGGATGTCGAAGATCCGCTCGGCCTGGGCAAGGGATTGGCCGCGACGCAGTTTCACGCCGGTCCGGGCGTACGAGGAGGTGGTTGCAGGCAACCCCTCTGCCGTACTGGAGACCAGCAGCGTGTCCGCATCCAGCCAACTCACGTTGCCTTTTGCCGTGGGCAGATCGAATCCGCCAGCGGCAGGGTCAACAAAGGTGCGGGATTCGACGTCGAACTCGCGGTGACGGTTGGCGTCACCACCATCGGGGGACAGCGAAAGCATCGCGAAGCGGTACGTGCCCCCGTCCAAAGGACGGAGGAACCCGGCTCCATGAAACACCCACTCGACGCCTTCCGCGGCGGCGAGGGCATCGATATCCAGCAGTATGTCCCATTCGGGTGCCTCGGAAACGTAGCTCTCCCAGGTTGTTCGCCGCCAAAGACCCTTGGGGTGCTCCTGGTCCTTCCAGAAGTTGTAGTAGTAATCGCCGCGCTTGTTCACCATGGCAATCCGGTCCGTCGAGTCCAGGACCTCCAGAATGCCGGCTTCAACCGCTGCGTAGTCTGTGTCCTCCAGCAAATCCTCGGTTCGCGCGTTTTGTTCGCGGACCCAGGCCAGCTGTTCTTCGCCGTGAATGTCCTCCAACCACACGTTCTCATCCGTGGGTTCGGGTGCAATGGTCGCAGCATGGCGAGGCCCGGACTTGGTCTCCGGATCCGTGTCATTGTCAGGAAGGGGCGTCTGATCAGCTTCTGTGGTGGTCATCGCCCCATCCAAGCAACACTTTTCAACTGGAAGCAAGTCACGCAGAAGTTAGGCTTGAGCGTGGCTAAATCGCAAATCAATCGTGTTGCCCTCATTGGGGCCGGCCCCCGGGGCACAAGTGTCCTTGAGCGGTTGCTCGCGAATTGGGCTGCGGGGGCCACCAGCCGCGCAAACCGGACCGATACACAGTCCCGCACACTGCACATCCACGTTGTGGATCCTTTTCCTGCCGCGTCAGGCCATGTGTGGCAGCCGGAGCAGTCCAGGCTGTACCTGATGAACACGCAGGCGTTCTATCCGACGCTCATCCCTGAAGACCCCAAGCTCGCGCCGCCCCTCGCAGGCGGTTCCTTCGACCAGTGGCGCGCTGCCCGACGTCGTGATGGAGAGGGCCTGGACGATGCCGAAAAGGCGGAGTTGGCCACACTCGAGTCCCACGATTTTCCCAGCCGGGCGCTCTACGGACGGTACCTGCGGCAGACTTTGGCAGAGCTGCTTCAGCGAATACCCGACGGCGTGGAGGTCACCTTCCATGACACGTCGGCCGTAGCGGCACGCCCGGTCCCGGCCAGCTCAGGCATCACAACTGGGCAAGCGTTCGACGTCGAACTCGCCGACGGCTCTACGCTCACCGTCGGCTCCGTGGTCCTCGCGCTGGGGCATATCGAGTCCCGTTTGAATCCCGAGCAGCGTTCGTTCCAACGGGCGGCCGATGAACACGGCCTCCTCTATTTCCCGCCTGCACCGCCGGCCGACGTCGACTGGCAGCGGGTGCCGGATAACGAGCCCGTCCTGGTGCGTGGGATGGGACTGAATTTCTTCGATGTCATGGGCCAGCTGACTGAGGGGCGCGGGGGCAAGTTCGTCGAAGCCGGCGTACCGGGAGCCGGAGTTCTCGAGTACCGGCCCTCTGGCAGGGAACCCCGGATCATCGCAGCGTCCCGGCGGGGCACCCCGTATCGGGCAAAGGCCGGCCTGACAGGGTATTACCCCCGCAGCATCACCATGCGTTATCTGACTGAGGCAGCGGTGGACCGTTTCAGAGCAGCCGGTATCCAGCCCGGATTCGACCATGATCTTTGGCCACTGCTGCACCGCGACGCCCTGTGGGCCTATTACTCCACCCTGGCAAGGTCGCAGCCTGCCGCTATTCGCGATGCGGCGCAGTTCCTCGCAGACCTCGTGGATGCTTTGCAGCCCCACGCCCACACCACTGCCAAGTGGGAAAGCGATGTCGCAGCCTTGGTGGACAAGCATGTGGTTGCCTCCCGCCGACTCAATGTCCGCGGGCTCGCTGCGCCGTTGGCCGGCCGGACGTTCGCGTCCCGCCGGGAACTGGATCTGGCCGTAACGGCATATCTTGACGACGATGCACGACGCTCCGCACTGGGCGAAGCGGATCCCGTGAAAATGGCAATTGGCGCCCTGCACACTGGCAGGGCGATCCTGAAGTCCGTTGTGGCTGATGGTGGTATCACGGACGAATCGTGGGTCGCTGAATTGCGCGGATGGTTCGAATCGTTCGTCGAAGGCCTTGCAAGCGGGGCGCCGGCACTGCGTTCGGAGCAGCTGGCTGCTTTGGCGCGTGCCGGCGTCGTTGGTTTCGTTGGGCCGGACCCGAAATTCAGTGTGGATAGAAGCGCCAAGGTTTTCCGGGCGGTCTCGCCGTGGGTCCACGACAAGCCAGCCGAGGCGCCCACTTTAATTGAAGCGATGTCGCCGGCCAACCGGGTGGGCATGAATATTTCTCCGCTCCTGGAACAACTCATGGCCGACGGCCTTGTCCGAACCAAAATCATGATGAGCGCCGAGGGTACGCCGGTGCAGACAACCGGACTGGATGTGGAACCGCACCCGTATCGGCCTGTGGCGTCCAACGGCTCTGTGACCCGGGGGATGTATGTTTTGGGCCTGCAATTGTCGGCCACCCAGTGGGGAACAGCCATTGCCGCGGAGGCGCGTCCAGCGACAGGGAAGGCCTTCGCCAGCGGCCAGCGAACCCTGCGGGATGCGGACGAAATCGCTAGTAGCATTCTGGAAAGCTAGCTGCTTTTGCTGCACATCTGGTTCGCTATAAGGAGTTCCAAGCGCGGCTCGAGAAGGACGCCAAGCGCGCGGAGGAACCCGAGCTGGCTAAGAAGTAACGGGCCCTGCGCGGATCCTGCCGGCTGCGTCTGGTCGGGAGGCAGCCGGCAGGAACCGGGCGTTCAGTGGTTTAGCTGGCTGGCGTCATATTCTGGATCACCTTGAAGACGGCACCTGTAGGGTCCGACAACGTGGCCAACCGTCCAAAGGGAGTATCTTCTGCAGCTTCCATAACGGTAGCGCCCAGGGCTGTGGCCTGTTCCACGGTGGCGTCGGTATCGTCAACCGCGAAATACACGCTCCACATGGACGGAACCTGCTCCGGAAGGAAACCGCCAGCGTCCATAATGCCGGCCTTGGCATCGTCACCAGCGCCCAGAGTGGTGTAGCGGAACTCCGGGGTATCGCTCATGACCGCAGTATCCCAACCGAAGACGTTTTGGTAGAAGCTGACGGCCGACTCGTAGTCCTTCGCGAGTAGCTCGTGCCATGCCGGGGCACCGGACTCTGCGGCGACCTCATAGCCCTTCATTTCACCGAACTGCCAGGCTCCGATTGAGGCACCTGAAGAGTCGCCATACATGGCCATGCTGCCCTGTTCGGGAACATCCATGGGCTCGAGGTAGACCTGGCCTCCGTTGGCGGCAGCGGCCTCGGTGGTGGCTTTGATGTCGTCTGTGCGCAAGTAGGTTGACCACACATCCGGCATGGCACCCATGTCTTCCTGCTTCTGCATGATGCCCGCAACCATGCGCCCATCTTTGGAAGCTGTGATGTAGCCGCCGTACTTCTCCTGATCGCCCGTCTGGTAAGTCCAGCCAAAGAGTGCGCTGTAGAAGGACTTGGCTTTTTCCGTATCGGATGTCATCAGATCAATCCAGCACGGTGCGCCGGTGGTGATGTCAGGCGTAGGCATAAGTGAGGCTCCTGTGTTTGCTCCGCGGCGAAAGCCACGGCTGTTTGTCGGCGGTTGTGAGGACAAGCAGAACACTATGCGGGGGCTATGACAGTTTCAATGATTTTCTGGGTGTCAGTTCTCAGATCCGGATGAGAGTCCAACATCTGGCCCCGGTTTTAAGCCAAAAATGCCCCGGGTTCGTGAACCCGGGGCATCTGCTGGCGGAAGGTAAGGGATTTGAACCCTTGGTACGGGGTTACCGCACACTGGTTTTCAAGACCAGCTCCTTAGGCCGCTCGGACAACCTTCCCTGCCTAGTAGTGTTTCATAGGGAGTTGGCTGTTCCAAAACATCACGTGCTCCAGTCCCTGCCCCGGGCCTGGATGTACAAGCAAGAAACCGGGAGTTCGTCATGAAAGCCGTCTTTATTTCCGAACCAGGCGGACCCGAAGTCCTCGAAGTCCGTGACGTACCGGCACCGGTGCCGGGCGAGGGCGAAGTACTGATCGACGTCGTAGCTGCTGGCCTCAACCGTGCCGACGTCCAGCAACGCCGTGGCTTCTACCCACCACCGCCAGGGGCCTCGGAAATTCCCGGACTGGAGGTATCCGGCCGCATCGCCGCGTTCGGGCCAGGAGTCACCAAAGCCTTCTCAGTGGGAGACAAAGTAGTGGCGCTGTTGTCGGGCGGGGGATATGCCCAGCAGGTCGCCGTGCCCGCAGAGCAAGTACTGCGACTTCCCGACGGCGTAGACCTGGTCACCGCTGCGGCACTGCCCGAGGTGGCGGCAACCGTGTACTCGAACCTCGTCATGACGGCCCAGCTACAACCCGGGGAGACTGTGCTCATCCACGGCGCCACCGGCGGCATCGGCACCATGGCCATCCAGCTCGCCAAGGCGTACGGGGCAAAGGTAGCCACCACCGCCGGCTCTGACGAAAAAGTTGGCACAGCAAAGGCCTTCCTCGGTGCCGACATCGCCATCAATTACAACGAGGAAGACTTCCCTGAAAGCCTCAAGGCTCAAAACGGAGGCAAAGGCGCGGACGTGATCCTCGACGTCGTGGGCGCCAAGTACCTGCAACAGAACATCGAAGCCCTCGCCGACTACGGCAGGCTGATCGTCATCGGCCTGCAGGGCGGAAGCAAAGCCGAGATAAATCTGGGGCAACTGCTCAGCAAGCGCGCCGCTGTGATCGGCACGGCTCTTCGGCCCCGGCCGGTGGCCGAAAAGGGCATCATCATGTCCGCCGTACGGGAGTCCGTGTGGCCCATGCTCGCAGATGGCCGCATCAAGCCTCTGGTGGCCAAATCATTTCCGCTGGATCGGGTCCGCGAGGCACATGAATACTTTGATTCCGGAGAGCACGTAGGAAAGGTCCTCCTGCTCCTCTAACAGTCACAGCAGCCCCTTCCACGCAGGACGTCCGCCAACCACCCCCAGTAGCGAGGAGCCTCATGTCCATCCGGCACAGTCTGCTTGCCCTGCTTCAGGACCAGCCCCGGTATGGCTATGAGCTGCGCGTGGAATTCGAGGACCGCACGGGTGCTGCCTGGCCACTGAACATCGGTCAGGTGTACACCACGCTGGACCGGCTTGAGCGCGATGGCCTTGTCAGCAAAGACGGCGACGACGGCGGCGGCCACGTGGTTTACAGCATCACTGACGCCGGGGTCGAGGAAGTTGCGGCCTGGTTTGAGGGAGCCGTTGACCGCGACAACCCGCCGAGGAATGAAATTGCGATCAAGCTTGCGCTCGCCGTGACACTGCCGGG
This sequence comes from Micrococcaceae bacterium Sec5.1, assembly GCA_039636795.1. Lineage (NCBI taxonomy): Bacteria > Bacillati > Actinomycetota > Actinomycetes > Micrococcales > Micrococcaceae > Micrococcaceae bacterium Sec5.1. The sequence goes on from CP143430.1 coordinate 869,833, forward strand.
CGTGGACGCCTCGGCTGTCATCCAGTCCCAACGCGAAGTTTCCGTTCGCGCCCTGCAGGAACATACGCAAACGCGGAAGGCCGTCTCAGCCAACCAACGCTCCTCAGACACCGCATGGCTCCTGGTGCTCGATTCCCTGATCTTTCAAGCCGAGGCGGAAGTGCGCTGGCTGGATCTTTGCGAGGCGCGCATGGTTCAGTCGCAGGGCAACAGAGGGCTCAGTTAGTACGCCCACCGCAGGGGTACTACCGCTTATCGCAGGACCATGGGCGTTCCGGTGTCACCTGCACGTTCTGTATGTCCTCTTTGTTAGCGTGCCCTGACTGTTCAGCGCACCCGCGGCCACCACCGCAGCAGTTCTCAAGGAGGAGACACGGGCATGACCCCTGACCATACAGAACCTGACCAAACGGAACTTGACCGAACAGAACTTGATCGAACAGAAGAAGTGAAGGGCGCCGATCGTACGCTGCCCCCAACCGCCGTGGACGAGTCTGTTCTGGAGGCCGATGACCGAAGGTGGACTCCGGCGAGGATCGCAATCTGGGCGGCGATTTCCCTGCTGGGGGCCGTGGCCTGGTTCATGCTGGCATTGGTCCGCGGAGAGACCGTCAATGCCATCTGGTTTGTTTTCGCAGCCGTGTGCACCTACCTGATCGGCTACCGCTTCTACTCGAAGGTTATTGAACGGTATCTCCTCAAGCCCAATGACCGCCGCGCCACTCCGGCCGAATACAAGGCCGACGGCAAGGACTACGTCCGTACTGACCGCAACGTCTTGTTTGGTCACCACTTTGCCGCCATTGCAGGCGCGGGACCGTTGGTGGGTCCGATCATTGCAGCACAGATGGGCTATCTCCCCGGCACTATCTGGATCATCATAGGCGTCGTTCTTGCCGGTGCGGTGCAGGACTACCTGGTCATGTTCTTCTCCATGCGCCGTGGTGGCCGCTCGCTGGGCCAGATGGCCCGTGAGGAACTCGGTGTCATTGGTGGAACTGCGGCGCTCGTGGCAACGCTGCTCATCATGATCATCATCGTGGCCATTCTTGCCTTGGTGGTGGTCAACGCCCTGGGTGAAAGCCCGTGGGGCGTGTTCTCGGTGGGCATGACAATTCCCATTGCACTCTTCATGGGCGTCTACCTGCGTTATCTTCGTCCGGGCAAGGTCATGGAAGTCTCCATCATTGGCTTCGTTCTCCTGATGGCAGCCATTATTGGTGGCGGTGCCGTGGCTGGCACCGAATGGGGCGCGGCCTTCTTCCACCTGGACAAGGTCACCATCGCCTGGGGCCTCATCGTCTACGGTTTCATCGCGGCCATCCTGCCTGTGTGGTTGCTCCTTGCGCCGCGTGACTACTTGTCTACGTTCATGAAAATCGGCGTGATCGTGATGCTCGCTGTCGCCATCATCGTGGTTCGCCCGGAAATCAGCGTCCCGGCGTTCAGTGAGTTCGCTGGCCGTGAGAACGGCCCGGTCTTCTCCGGGGCGCTCTTCCCGTTCCTCTTCGTCACCATCGCCTGTGGTGCCTTGTCCGGTTTCCATGCACTCATCTCGTCGGGAACCACTCCCAAACTGATCGAGAAGGAACGTCAGACCCGCTTCATCGGCTACGGCGGCATGTTGATGGAATCCTTCGTGGCCATCATGGCGCTGGTAGCTGCCATTTCGATCGATCGCGGCATCTACTTCGCCATGAACGCGCCACTGGCACTTACGGGTGGCACGGTGGAATCCGCTGCGCAGTGGGTGAACAGCCTTGGCCTGGCCAACGTCAACATCACTCCTGACCTTTTGGCGCAGACTGCCAAGGACGTGGGAGAAGAGAGCATCATCTCGCGTTCGGGTGGGGCCCCTACCTTGGCGGTCGGCCTGGCCCACATCATGCAACAGTTCATTGGTGGGCCGGCAATGATGGCCTTCTGGTACCACTTCGCCATCATGTTTGAGGCACTCTTCATTCTGACGGCCGTTGACGCCGGAACCCGCGTGGCGCGCTTCATGCTGCAGGACTCCATCGGCAACTTCGTGCCCAAGTTCAAGGAGCCCGCCTGGCGTCCGGGCGCTTGGCTGTGCACGGCCATCATGGTGGGAGCCTGGGGCGCCGTACTGTTGCTGGGCGTGACGGATCCACTGGGCGGCATCAATACGTTCTTCCCCTTGTTCGGCATCGCAAACCAGCTCCTGGCCGCAATTGCCCTGGCGGTGTGCATGGCCATCGCGGCCAAGCGCGGGGCCTTCCGTTACCTGTGGATCGTGGCGGTCCCCTTGGCCTTCGCGGCCGTCGTCACCATTACGGCCAGCTTCCACAAGATCTTCTCGCCGGTTCCGGCAGTGGGCTACTTCGCCAACAACCAGGCATTTGCGAAAGCCCTGGCAGATGGCAAAACGCAGTTCGGGACGGCAAAGACTGTCGCAGCCATGGAAGCGGTGGTCCGCAATACTGCGATTCAAGGCGTGCTTTCGGTCATCTTTGTCGCTTTGAGCATCATTGTGATCATCACTGCAGTGGTGGCGACAGTCAGGGCTTTCCGTGCCGGTGGCGGGAAGGACCACGAGGATCCGGCCTTGCCGTCCAAGGTCTTTGCCCCTGCCGGGCTGATCCCGACCTCCGCAGAGAAGGAGTTGCTCGCTGAATGGGACGCCTTGCCGGCCGGGCAACGGACAAAAAAGGCGGGGCATCACTCATGATTTCCATGGCAAAGGGCTTTAAGGGCTTTCGAGGTTTTGCCGCGTACATGAGCTCACTCATGGGCGCAGACGCTTACCGGAAGTACCTTGAGCACTTCAGGTCCACGGGCCACTCCGGTCCTGCCATGACAGAACGCGAGTTCTGGCGGGACCGGATGGACCGGCAGGACAGCAATCCCCAGGGCCGATGCTGCTGAAGTTTCGCTACGAACGAAGTCCAAAATCCGGTCCTGGACCCTGGTTCCCGTAAACCGCATGAGAGTATGAACGGATGAGCGATCTGAACGACATTCAGCCCACGGATGAGGCTTCGGACGACACCCCCGTGGAGGGAACCACCTTGGAGGAGGGCACAGTCGCGCCCGGCGAACAGCAGCCTGGCAAGGGAGTCCCTGTCAAGGATGGCAAGCCCAGGGGCGCGAACCTCCAGGAACTCGTTGACGAACCGGCCAAGGTAATGAGGATCGGGACCATGATCCGCCAGCTCCTTGAAGAGGTGAAGAGTGCGCCGCTGGACGATGCCGCCCGGGGCAGGCTGGCAGAGATTCACGAGCGCTCCATCAAGGAACTCGAGGATGGATTGGCTCCGGAGCTCATCGAAGAGCTGGAACGCATCAGTCTTCCTTTCCCCGATGAGAAGGCACCATCGGATGCAGAGCTTCGTATCGCCCAGGCCCAGCTTGTCGGCTGGTTGGAGGGCCTGTTCCATGGCATCCAGGCTGCTGTAGCGGCACAGCAGGCCGCCAAGGCACAGATGCAACTGCGTCAGCTTCCCCCGGGAACTGTCATTGCGCCTGGTATTGTCATCGGCGAAAATGGTCAACCCCAGCGGGCCGCTGCACCGGGTGCGCCCGGCGCCGTGCCCCAGGGCCGGCCCGAAGATCCGGACCATGGCCCGGGCCAGTACCTCTGAGCTTGACTGTGGGTTTCTTTGGGGCCGTCCGGCAAGGGCGGAAGGACGATCTTGAGCTGGGTAAGGGGCTCTGGCGCCGCGCCCACGATCGCTTTCACCGCGGATTGGACCGGTACCACCAGGTCCTTGAGGGCGTCGAAGACGACCAGCTCTACAACGAGCTCGTGGAGATCGCGAATGAGCTGGCTGAGTTGTCTCCTCGTGTAAGGATCATCTGTGTCGAAGCCCAAAAGAGGGCGCCGAGCGATGGCTTGGACGTTCCTGGTTCACTCGCCGGTGTTCACCGCGCTCTGTCCAAGGCTGGAAATTCCTTGGCCACTACGGCAGAAGCGGCAGCCATGCTTCGGCTCGCCGTTGGACCCGTACCGGTGGGCGCATTGTCCGTTAGGCGCCGGGCAGAGTCGGTCTTCGAGCAGGTGGCCGACGCCGAACGCCAACTGCAGGCGCAAGGGATCCAATAAAGGAAGCGTTTGCAAATACTGGCGCTCGCCTGTATTTGCAGATTGCAAGCAGTTAAGCGGATAGCTGATCTCTGTAATATTTGGTGCCTCAGGCAACCCTTTGCTGGCAGGATGGCACACATGACTTCGTCACCAACACTTACTTTCAACGACGGCAACACCATCCCCCAACTCGGCTACGGGGTGTGGCAAGTTGAAGACGATGTAGCCGAAAAAGTTGTCCGGCAGGCATTCGAAGCGGGCTTCCGCCACATCGACACCGCAAAGATTTACGGGAACGAGTCTGGTGTAGGCCGCGCCATTGCTTCCTCTGGCCTTTCTGCCGAAGAAATCTTCATTACGACCAAGCTGTGGAACGCCGACCAAGGCTATGAGTCCACGCTGGCCGCTTTCCAAGAATCCATGGACCGCTTGGGCCTTGAGACCCTGGATCTCTACCTCATCCACTGGCAGCAGCCCAAGCAGGACAAGTTCGTGGATACCTGGAAGGCCCTCATTGAGCTGAAGAAGCGCGGCCGGGTCAGGTCCATCGGTGTTTCTAACTTCACGGTTGAGGGACTGCAGCGCATCATCGATGAAACCGGGGTTGTTCCGGCCATCAACCAGGTGGAACTTCACCCGTTCTTCAACCAGGCCGAACTGCGCGCGTTCAACGCCTCCAAGGGCATCCTGACGCAGGCTTGGTCGCCGCTTGGCCAAGGTGGGGAATTGTTGGAGAACGCCACAATGGCCCAAATCGCAGCCAAGCATGACGCCACCCCGGCCCAGGTAGTCATAGCTTGGCACCTGGCCATCGGCAACGTCGTGATCCCCAAGTCCGTTACGGAGTCCCGTATCCCGGAGAACTTCGCCGCCTTGGACGTCAAACTGAACGAGGCCGACGTCGAGGCAATCAATGGCTTGGACCGCGGTGCCGAAGGCCGCATCGGCCCCGACCCGGCGGTTTCCGACTTCGCCTAAGCCCGAAGCCTGAACCAGGTGCCCCGCTCCCTTACCTGGGGCGGGGCACCTGCCGTTAACGCGCGACGTCGGTACTCGCCTGGCCGCGCGCGGCACCTCAAATCCGCGTCAGCAAGCCGGGCGGTTGAGCACGTCGCTGGACACTCGTTGTTTGAGGAGTGAGCCATCAGGACCGGTCTGCAACTTCCGGTCTTCCACCATGACAGTTCCGCGGAGTACGGTCATGCTTGGCCACGCCGCCACCTGGTAGCCCTCCCACGGCGTGTAGTCCGCCTCGTGGAGGTCGGATGCGGTGATCCGACGGTCCACGGTGGTGTCCAGAACTGCCAGGTCCGCGTCGCTGCCAATGGCAATCACGCCCTTTTGTGGGTAGAGGCCGAGGATCTTCGCGGCATTGGCAGAGGTGATGTCAACGAAACGTGTCAGGTCCAAGCCACGCTTTGAGACGCCCTCTGTGTACGCCACTGCCATGCGCATCTCCACACCGGCGTGACCCCCGGTTGCGTCCAGGATCGTCTTTCCGCGCGTCTTGACGTCGAGGTCTGTGCAGACGCCGTCAGTCGCCAGCGTGCTGAGCGAGCCCTCCAACAGCGACTCCCACATCGAATCCCGGTCTGTTTCAGACTTCAACGATGGATAGGTGTGATAGATGGCGCCGTTCTTCTGCCGGTAATCCTCAGCGGTGAAGTAGGCGTAGTGCGGAAGGATCTCTCCATAAACAGCTTGGCCGCGTCCCCGGGCCTCGCGGATTGCATCAACGCCCTCACGGGCACTGACATGCATCAAATAGATCGGGGCCCCAACATGATGAGCCAGCGTGATGGCGCGCTGGAACGAGAGCTTCTCGGACAAGTTGTTGTGGGCATGGTGCATGTACTCGATGCCGATCTTGCCCTCGCGCTGCAACTTCTTGTAGGAGTACATAACGATGTCATCGTCCTCGGCGTGCACGGCAAGCATGGCTCCAGCAGCCGCGGTCTGCTCCATCAACCCCCACATGTTGCCCAGATCGGTTTTCTGTTTGGGCCGCGTCGGCGTCGTATTCGTCATCCACACCTTGTAACTGCCATGGCCCCCAGCTACCGCGTCGGGGATCTGCTCCAGGACCTCGAAGGGGATTTCGGGCTCCTTGAATGTTCCGTGCAGCGCGTAGTCCGTGTAGGTGGAACCGGCCCATTCGGCCGATTTCCGAGCGAACGACTCAGATAGTTCGTCGCCTGGCTTCCAGTGGGCGAAGTCCACCAGTGTGGTTGTGCCGCCATAGATGGCGCCCTCGCTCACGCGGTCAGGGCCGAAGCACATGATGCCGCTCTCGGCCGCGGTGGGAAGCACCGAGTTGGTGTGTACGTGTGGGTCGACGCCGCCGGGAACCACCAGCTGACCTTTGAGGTCCACTACCCGCCGGGCTTTGTCGGGCGTGCCAACTCCGGTGGCGCGCAGGGACACGATCTTGCCTTGGGCTATGCCGATGTCAAGGCGTTCGGCACCCGAGGGCGTGACGACCAATCCATTGGTCAGGAGGAGATCAAACATGAGAGGCCTGCGCATTCGTAGTGTCGGGAGTTTCCAAGGAGAAGGGTTCAGTGCTGAAATAGCGGGAGGCCAGCGTGACCTTGGCCGAGACCCGGGCGTTGACCAGCTGTGAAACGGACACGTCCGCGGCGGCGCTCAGCAGCATTGCGGTCTTCTCCCGCGACCATTGCCTGTCGGTTTGGAGCAGTTCCAGCATGTCGTCCAAGGCGAGCCTCGCCGCCTCATCCAGAGTGTCGCCGTCGCCAATTGTGATGACTGAACCGCCGCTGAGGACCACCGGCCGCTGGCTGCCGGTGGCCGATTTCGCTGCAGCTGGAAGTGTGGAGCGGGGAACGACTGTGCAGGAGAGCCGCACGCTGCCTTCGACCTCGACCGCCGTCAGTGAGCACTCGCCATCACCCTGCGCGGCGTGCAGGTCACCGGCGTACAGCATCGCCTCGGCTACTTGGACAGGGATCACGACGGCGGAACCTGCTGTTACGTCCTTGCAGTCCATATTGCCGCCATGGATTCCCACGGTGCTGGAGTTCGGGCCGGCGCCCACAGGTGCCACTCCGATTTTCCCCACCATGGGTCGGACAGGAATGGTTGTGTCCTCGTCGAACACAACATGCCCGTCCACGATCTCCACTACGTGGCCTGCCCGCCCGAGGCCATCAGTGAACCCGCCGCGTCCTGGCAGCGTCACCATCGCACCGCGACGGTCGATCCTGATTTCGTGAATGTCTATTCGCAAAATATCGCCCGGATTCACTCCGCGGACGGCGATCGGACCCGTGACAGGGATAGAGAGCTTTTCGTACTCCCCGGTCTCTTCGAAGAGGTCTCCGGTGAGCAGGCTGCGCGCTTCCAGCCAGAAATGCTCGCCTTGGTCGACGGTAAGTTCTGGTTCGGCTGCAGACTCAAAGAAGAGTGACGCGTTGCCAAATCCGACGCGCGGCACTTTCTGCAGCGTCTTCGTTTCGTTCATTGGTGCCTCCATTCAGGACGGGTAGACGGGGATAGCCCATTGCTGGTCCTGGGCGACCTGTCCTATCACTGCCCTCCGGTAAAGGTCCTGGAGGCTGCGGGTGAGGTCCCCGGCGGTTCCCTTGCCGATAGTGGTGCGGTCAACCGAGGCAACATGATTTACCTCTGCAGCACTGCCGCAGACAAAGACTTCGTCAGCTGAGTACAGTTCTGTGCGGTCGATGGGTCGGACGTCAACGTCCAGGCCCAATTCGGTCCGGGCAAGGTGCAGGACGCTGTCCCGCGTGATTCCCTCAAGGATGCTGTCGGTGACGGGGGGAGTGCATAACCTTCCGTGGCGGACCATGAAGACGTTGTAACCGGCGCCTTCAGCCACATGCCCGCTGTCGGTGAGAAGCAATGCCGCGTCATAGCCGTTTCGCTTGGCTTCCAACAGGGCCAGCCTCCCGTTCTGGTAATTGGCAATGGACTTGACCCTGGGTGGCATGGACCGATCGGAAAGGCGGGCCCAACTGCTGATTTGCACATCCAGGCCGGTAGCGCCGAAGTAGTTGCCCATGGGAATGGCTGCCATAAAGACTGTGGAGGGACCCGTGTCTTCCGGCTTGCCATCCTTGGAGTCGACGAATACCTGTGCCCGCATATGGAGATTGCCCCGCAGATCGTTGGCGCGAATGAGTCCAAGCAGCTGATCGCCTAGCTGGTCGATGTCCTGCGGGCCGTCAATTTCCACAACCCGCATGGAATCAATCAGCCGCTTCATATGGTCGGCCACCCTGAAGGCGTACAGTTGCTGATCCTCCTCGCTCCAATAGGCGCGGAAGCCCTCAAATACTCCGACGCCGTACTTCAGCGATGTGCTCAGCACATGGAGGCGGGCATCGGCATAGTCCACCAGCTCGCCGTCGTGGAGAAGGTACTTCACAGGCTGGGCTGGAGCTGGCTGCCGAGTGGCAACTGCGGCTGTTGCTTCTTGAAAGTCGTCCATTGTAGGTTCCGTTCCTCGTTCATCTGCGCTGGCGGCTTCATCTGCGCTGGCGGCGTCGACAGCAGCCAGCTTCATCTCAAGCGGCACTTAATCACTATATTGAAGTCACTTGGCGGCGGTGTCAATGATCCGCACGTGTCTTGTGGCGCACCTCTGGGCTCGCGTAGTCGAAGGAGTCGCAATCACCGAAGACTCTGCCATCCGGGCTCGCAGCGGCGCCAATCCGGCGATTTTCCAAAAAAGGAGTGCAATTCGTCACACTTGGCGCTACAGTCAAATTCAATAAAGTGATGAGACTTTGATATGAGGCTCTGGCCCGTCAAGGTCCGAACAGGAGCTGAACATGCACCAGCCACCGGTCCGCAGTCAGGACGATCTTCAATACATTGTGAGTGGGCTCAACCGGAGCAAGCCCGGGGATTGCCTCTCAACCACGCACGGACTCCGCGAGGAGGCTCCATGAGCATTCAAGGTCTTCCGCGCACATCGCCCGGCCTCCGAGTCACCGGGTGGGCCCGCCGGGGCCAGAACCTCTTGATGAACCGGTCCAGCACCATCATGGTTGCCCTCGCCGTAACCATCATTGTGGGGTTACCGCTGATGGCTATAGTGGCTCCGCTGCCGCACGACCCGCTACGTCCGGATACAGACGCCATTGGTATTGCACCCAACGGAACCCATTGGTTCGGAACTGATGGAAACGGCATGGATATTTTCTCCCGCACCATCGAGGCCGCGAAGCTTGACCTGCCAGTTGCGCTCGCCGCCACAGCGTTGTCGCTGGTGGTTGGCGTTCCTTTGGGTCTGTTCGCAACCAGCGGCAAGCTCGGCGATGTCATCATGCGCGTCATTGACGCCTTCGCAGCCCTTCCGATCATCGTGATCGCCGTGGTCTCCATCAAGCTCATGGGCGGCGGGCCCACGGATGTGGTCCTTGCGATCGCTATCGTGGCTGCGCCCAGATTTGTGCGACTTTCCCGCGCTGCGGCCCTGGCACTTCGGTCCGCACGCTATGTGGAGGCTGCGGCAGCGATTGGTTGTTCACCCATCCGCATCGCCTTCAACCACATCTTCCGCAACGCTTATGGTGTGGTCCTGGTGCAGGCAACGCTTACCGCTGCCAACGCGCTCGGAACCATTGCCGCATTGAACTTCCTTGGCGTAGGCGTGAAACCTCCCACACCCACGTGGGGGGCAATGATCAACGACGGTGTCAGCATGCTGATTCGCGGGGAATGGTGGGCTGCTGCCTTTCCCACCCTTGCGATGCTCCTGGCCATTGGTTCACTCAACGTGATCGCAGGGGGAATCGAAACCAAGATCGAGCGAGTGGAAAGGGCACGATGATGACAGGACTCCACGTACAGGACCTCGTGACCGAGTTCCACTCGCGGGGCGGCGTAACGCGGGCCCTGCACGGTATTTCCTTCGATGTCGGCGCCAACGAAGTCGTAGGCATCGTGGGCGAGTCGGGATCAGGGAAGTCCACTGTGGTGCGCTCGGTAATCAAGCTGCTGATGCCTCCCGGTCGTGTCATGGAAGGTACTGCCGAATTCCATGGCCAGGATCTGATCCGCTTACCGGAGCGTCAAATCCGCCATATCCGCGGCAAGGAGATCGGCTTCGTGGCGCAGAACCCCTTCAGCGCACTGAACCCCGTTGTCCGCATAGAGAAGCAGTTCGCGAACATTGCCAAGGCCCACGGGCTGAAAGCGGACGGTGAATTACGTGGCCGTGCGCTCGAATTGTTGGCTTCCTCCGGCGTCAACGAACCCGAACGCGTTATTCGTGGCTATGCGCACGAACTCAGTGGCGGCATGGCACAGCGCGTCGTCATCGCCATGGCGCTGTACCTCAACCCGCGCCTGGTCATTGCCGACGAACCGACGACGGCGCTGGACCTCACTGTGCAGCGGCAAGTGCTGGACACGCTCACGAGGTTGACGAAGGGGAGTGGCCGATCGATGTTGATCGTCACCCACGATCTTGGAGTGGTGGCCAACTACTGCGATCGCGTCCTCGTGATGTACCGCGGCCGGATTGTTGAACATGGTCCTGTGTCCGAGGTTTTTGTCCACCCAAAGGATCCTTACACCGTGTCCCTGCTTGATTCTGTCGTGCAGCCGAAAGCCGCTGTACAGCCGAAAGCCGCTGCGACTCCCACAGCAGAGCCAGGAGCCGAGAGGCCTGACGGCACACAGCCGAAGAGTGCCGACATAACGAAACCCACCGTTCTCTCCCCGTCCAGGAGTGCCTAGCCATGCCCATCATCGAACTGAAGGATGTTCGGAAAACGTTCCGAAGCCCCCAAGGGCAGCTTGTCACGGCGGTGGACGGAGTTTCACTTGCCGTCGAACGGGGCGAAACCTTGGGGATCATTGGTGAAAGCGGCTCCGGCAAGTCCACGCTGGGCCGCCTGATTCTTAGGCTCATTGAAGCAGATTCCGGAACCATCCTCCTGGAAGACGAGGACATCCGGGGCTTGTCGAAAGCACAGCTGAGGAAACGACGCCGGCGCTGGCAGATAGTCTTCCAAGAGCCTTTCGCGTCACTGAACCCCCGTTTGACGATCCGCCAGATTGTCGAGGAGCCTCTGATCGTTGCAAAGACATACGGCTCGCGGGCTGAACGTCTGCGCCGTGTCACGGAAACGCTCGAAGAAGTGGGATTGTCTCAGGAATTCCTCAGCAGGCGTCCCGCGAACCTCAGTGGTGGCCAGCAGCAACGGGTGGGAATCGCCCGCTGCCTGGTGACTGACCCGACGTTGATAGTCCTGGATGAACCGACGTCCTCGCTGGACCTGACGATCCGGGCATCAATCCTGCGCATGCTGGCCAAGCTCCAAGTGGCCAGGGGATTGACCTACGTCTTCGTGTCCCACGACATCGATACAGTCCGGCACTTTTGTACGAGCGTGGCTGTAATGCATCGAGGACGGTTCGTCGAGACGGGTTCCACGGATGACGTTCTTTCAAATCCCCAAGAGTCCTACACCCAGACCCTGATGTCCGCGGCGATGCCTCCCATTCCCTATAACCCAGGAGCCAAGGAGGCCATGGCATGATCCGCTACATCCTCTCCCGACTTGTTATTGCGTTCCTGCTCCTGTTGGGGCTCATTAGCCTGAGCTTTGGCCTGGTTTCCTTGCTCCCCGGCAACCCGGCGGTGGCCCTCCTCGGCGAGTATGCCACTGAAGCTGATATCGCCCGCATCAATGCCCAGCTTGGGTTGGACCAGCCATTTTGGGAACGCTACTTCCACTACATTGGCCGTACTTTGAGTGGGGACCTGGGGAATTCGTTCTTCACGGGAAGCTCCGTTTCGAGTGAGATCTGGACACGGTTGCCCAACACGCTTGTCTATCTTGTGCCTGGGCTTTTGCTTGCCCTGCTCATAGGCATGGGAATGGGCACCCTTGCGGCCTACCGATATGGGCGCCCGGCAGACAAAGCATTCACTGCCGGCGTTTCTGTCCTGATGGCCATGCCGGAGTTTGTCCTGGCGCTCCTTCTCCTCTTTATCTTCTACCAACAACTCCATTTGGCCCCCGCACCCTTGGGTATGTTGTCCAGCTCCGATATCCCTCCCCCCAAAGTCACGGGATCTTTGGCGCTGGATGCCATGCTCGCCGGGCAATGGGGGACCCTGCAGTCCATTTTCAGCAGGGCGGTGCTGCCGATCATTACCATGGGGTTGTTTTTTGCGGCTCCTTTTGGAAAGACCGTTCGGACAGGTCTCCTTCAAGTGCTCAACTCACCGCAGATCGAGTTTGCGAGGGCGTGCGGATTGAAGCCGCTGCAGGTATTCCGTTACGCGCTCAGCGACGTGCGCGGGGCTTTGATGACCTACATGGTGCTGTTGTTCGCTGCTGCACTGAGCGGCGCGGCAATTGTGGAAAGTGTCTTCTCCTGGCCAGGCGTTGGTGGCTGGTCATTGGACGGAGTGCTTAAGGGCGATGTACCCGTCATCCAAGGATTTGTGCTGATCATGGGTGCCACGAGCCTCCTTGGGTACGTGCTGCTGGACACCCTTATCACGCTCCTCGATCCGAGGACTCGAAACAACGTCGTCCACGGGGTAAAGCGTCCCTCGAAGCTGGGCCCTGCTGCGCAGCCAGCGGTGGAGCCCGTTGTGCAACAGGGCTAGCCCAAGAAAATCCTTGACAAAACCTTCAGATTCAATAGATTGAAGATATGTTCACTTCATTGCATACAGACAAGTTGACGGTCCTCGGCGGAAACATCCCGCTCGACGGCCGCGTGAGCTGGGTTCCAGAAGGTGCAACAGGCTTCCAGCCGTCGAACGCTTACCTCCTGACCGAAGGAACTTCCCGCCTTCTGGTTGATTCAGGTTTGGCTGTCCACAGCGAAGAGATCCTCGAGGACCTGGCGGAGCTTATTGGTGAAGGCGGGGGAGTATCCATCTTCTTCACCCGGAGCGAGATGGATTGTGTGTCCAACCTCGAACCGATCGCCGGGCGGTTCGACATCGAGCGGCTCTTCACTGGCGGGGTAATCAACCCCTTCGATGCCTTCGATGACCTGAGCCGGATGGCACTTCGAGGCAGGCGCCACCAGATCGACGCACACAGGACCGAAGAGGGTGACTCCCTTGCCCGGGCTGCCGAGATCGAGATAGCGCCCGGTCGCGTGCTCCAAGTGGAATCGCCCCTGCTGCGCCTCCTTCCCACATTCTGGGGCTGGGACGAGGAGACAGGCACGCTGTTCACCTCGGATACCTTCACGCACGGTGTTATGGATCGGCCCGACGGGCAGCGCATCATCGACTCCACCGTGGAGGACACCACCACGGTGGAACAGGTGGCCGGACACTTGTATGCGAAGTACGAGTGGATCCCGCGCTCCACATGCGAACCCCTGAGGGAATGGCTGCAGGAAAAGTTCCAAACCTTGGACCCCGAGATCATTGCCCCTTCCCGCGGTTGCGTTCTCAAGGGCCGCGACGTGGTGCGGCGGCATTTGGATTTCATGCTCGACGCCCTCACCCCGCAGTTGGTTTAGGAGAGAATCATGGAAGAACAACTCGTAGAAACGATGAGCAGCGACCTCCCACGCAGCGTCGCGAAGGGCGTCACGTGGATGAGTTCCTGCCTCCCGTTCCACTTGGCCGACCGCGTAATCCACGGCCATAACTCCACCTACTTGGTCCAGGGAGAACACTCGTCCATCCTGGTCGATACTGGCAACCCGTCCAGCTGGCCGATCATTTCAAGCACTCTGGACGAGCTGCTGGATGGACGCGAGCTGACGTACGTTTTCCCCACGCACCCTGAGCTTCCCCACACCGGAAACCTGCCCAGGCTGGTGGAGAAGTATCCGAACATCCAGGTGGTGGGCGACACCCGCGACTACCACTTGTTCTACCCGCAGATCGTTCCGAATCTCCACGCAAAGGTGCCTGGCGACAAAGTGGATCTGGGTGGGCAGGAGTTTGTGGTTGTGGAGGCCCTCATCCGGGACCTGCCCAACACGCAATGGGGATTTGCCCCTGGAGCAGGCGTGCTCTTCACTGCGGACGGCTTCTGTTACATGCACCGTCCCGAACTCGACGACGAAGACCCAGTACACCTCCCCGGCGAATGCGGTTTGACCACCGGCGAACTGCAGGTTCCCATCGCCGTCGAGAACGCCGCCTTCTTCACCGGAAGCGCCCTTTATTGGGCGCGCTTCGCAAACGACGCAGACGCAGTTTACGATCGCGTTCTTCATCTTATTGATGAACTCGGCGTCACCTCCGTGGCCCCCACCCACGGCAACTTCATCAGCAACATCCGCGACGTGGAGCCCATCATTCGGGCGGGCCACAAGCGGGCATACCGCTACGAGACTGCACAGTCGTAGCTTCCCCCCAATAAACGGAGCCACCTTCATGAAAAGTCTGCGTTTGCTCACCGGAGGCGCTGCAATTGCCCTCACCACATCCCTTGTTGCCTGCGGAGGTCCAGCCCCGCAAACTGCAGCTACCAAATCCATAGAAAACGTTGTTGTTGCCGTGGGCGCCCTGCCTGACAGCCTGACGCCGGCGCCTTGGGGAGGCAGCGCCTCGCACGTAGTGCTCAGTGGACTCGGCTCGCAACTCCTCGAATACAAGATGGGAACAAGCGACGGCAAGTCGTGCCCCGCGCCGTCCACAGAAGTATCGGGTCGCCTGGCCGAAAGCGCCAAACCAAGCCCTGATGGAACGGGCGTGATTGTCACCCTTCGCAAGCTGACGAGTCAGTTTGGAAACACCCTGTCGGCCGAGGACGTCCGATGGAGTTTCGACATCGGCATGAAGCGTCAGCCGGTTATGAAGGGGACGCTGAAGAGCAGCGGCTTCAATGTTGACAACCTGGTCAAGGTGATCGACGAGCACACTTTCCAGCTGAACACCACCGGACTTACCTCTTACACAGAAGAATCATTGCAAAACAACCTCTTCTACATCCACGACAGCACGGAAGCAAAGAAGCATGCGACGGCGGATGACCCCACCGCCAACGCCTGGCTTTCGAAGAACCTCGCCGATTACAGCGGCTGGAAGCTGGAAGAATTTACTCCCGGTGCATCCCTGACCGTGACGGCGGATCCTCAGTGGGAGGGCACTCGCGGCACCGTGAAGCGTGTATCCGTCAAGGCTGTCCAGAGCACCGCTACCCGCAGCCAGCTGGTCGAAACCGGTGAAGTTCAGGTAGCCAATGGCTTTGAATACGACCAGTACAAGTCACTGGAGAAGTCTCCGGGCGTGACTGTCATGAACTGCCCCAGCCAGACCCGCGACACCATGATGATCAACACGAAGACCGGTCCACTTGCCGATCCCAAGGTTCGGCACGCAGTCTCCATGGCTATCGACCGCGAAGCACTGATCAAGGGTGCCTACGCAGGCTTCGGTGAACCCGCAAAATCGATCTTCCCCAATGTTGACGAATCTGCGATCTACAAGTTCAACAAGGACGAAGCCAAGAAGCTGCTCAGCGAGGCCGGATACGGCAATGGCTTCCCGATGACCCTCAGCTACAGCGTTACGCGTCCGGGGCCTGTAGCGGCCAAGTCCGCGGTCCTGATCCAGTCCATGCTCAAGGAAGTCGGCATCGACGTCCAGTTGCAGAATGTGGCCAGCTCCACCGACTTCTCGACGGCGCTCATCGATGGCCGTTACCAGGCAGTGCTGTACTCGGAGCCGATCGTCATTGCCGATCCCGCCTTCTACAGCTACGCGTTCTACGGCAGTGCCGCCCCCAGCAACAGCACCGGCTGGTCCAACCCTGAATTCGATAAGGCACGCAGCGAACTCGCAGCAACTCCGGACCAGGAAACGGAGAAGCGTGATGGCCTCCTGAAGAAGATGGCCGGGCTGGTGGATGAGGGCGCAGCCATTCTGTCGCTCGTCGAGACCAGGGGAGTGCTGGTCACGAGGGAAGGTCTCACAGGCGCGGTTCCACTGACCAATGGCCAAATCTACTTCAATTCCCTGGGCCGCTAGGCCGCCAGTAGTTACGTGTGGTGCCGGTCGGTCGCCGTCGAAACCCGGCCGGCATCACCTTACAGAAGAAGGACTTCCGATGATTGAAATTTGCGGAAAGCAGGTCCGCGACACCCTGCAGGAGTTACTGGATCCAGCCACTACGGCCCTAGTGGTTATCGATATGCAGGAAGGGGCTGTCTACGCCGGCGGCGCCATCGGCGATTCCGGCCACGACCTGAGCATGATGCCTTCCGTGGCCAAGCGCTG
This sequence comes from Micrococcaceae bacterium Sec5.1, assembly GCA_039636795.1. NCBI lineage: Bacteria > Bacillati > Actinomycetota > Actinomycetes > Micrococcales > Micrococcaceae > Micrococcaceae bacterium Sec5.1. The sequence continues at coordinate 886,083 of CP143430.1, forward strand.
CGGCAGGGCAATTGAGTCGGCCCGGAAGAACGGTGTTCCGATCTTCCACATCCGGGTCGAAAACCTTCCCGACGGCGCCAGCTCGCCTCCAGCGTGGCTGCGGGCTTTGTACACGGCTGCCAACGGGCGGCCGATCGATCTTGGCAGGCTCAGCCTCAAGGGCGATCCGGCTACGGAGTTTTGCGCCGAATGCATGCCCGAAGAGGGCGAAGTCATCATCACAAAGCGCCGCCCAAGCGCATTTGTAGGCACGGAATTGGCCCTCCTTCTCCGGAGCCAGGGCATTGAATCGGTCGCTCTGGTGGGTGTCTCCACAGGCGGTTGCGTCGAGGCTACCCTGCGGGACGCGGTTCACAACGATTTCTACGCAGTCCTGATCGAGGACGCTGTGGGCGCGTACGACACCGTGGTCCACGACGCTGCGCTGACTGTCATGAGGGCCCGCCACGATGTCTGCACACTGGACCAGGCCATTGAGGTTTGGGACTCGGCCGGCGCCGGCTCCTGATTCGACTGACGAGAATCATGGAGAGGAGAAGCCGTTGAATCCAGGCACAGCCCAGCGTGCGGTGGCCACCGACGCGCACCGCCTCATTGGAGACCGAGTTCACCGTTTGGCAGCAAACATCGTCCTGGACGAAAACGTGAGTTGGTGTCCGCCCGGGACCCGGACCATCCAGCCCGTGAATTGCTACCTCATTAAGGGAGACAACGGCTCAGTGCTGGTGGATACGGGTATCCGGCTACATGAAGCTGAAATCATCCAGCAGTTGGACTCACTCCTGGAACAGGGCGAACGGCTGGCTGTGGTGCTGACACGAACAGAAATGGAATGTTGCCTGAACCTTCCGGCCATCGAAGCACGGTTCAACGTCGAATCGGTCTGGTACACGGGCGGAATTACGGTGCCGAGGATGAGTGCGTCACCGCAGCGCATCATGGTCAATCCTGGAACCTCGCGTGAGGTGGAGGTTATCGATGGCCTGACGTTGGAGTTCGTGTCGCCGTTGATGCGGCTGCTGCCGACGCTTTGGATCTTCGATCCAGTCTCCAAGGTGCTCCTGACCTCGGACGGTTTCACCCATCGTTACCCGGGCAGCTCGACTGCTGAGGCGGGGCTGCAGAAATTCCAATGGTTTGCCCAGGCGGATACGAGGGACATTGCAGGGGACGTTGAAGAAGTAATCCTTCGGCGACAGGTTGCGGCCATCGGCCCCGGGTACGGGGAGCCGATCGTCGGCGCAGGCGAATCTGCCTCCGAGGCCGGCGCCCTGGCCGAGGCGATCAGGAAGGTGGGTCTTCAGTGAGTGCCGACGTTCCGGGCGCGGAGCCAACCAAGGGCCGCGTCATCGCAGAAGGGGTGTATTGGCTGGGCGGATGCCTGTCCGCCAGCGCCGAGGGACAGGAAGTCCACTACCACGTTTCGTCTTATCTGGTGATGGGCTCCGAAGCATCCATCCTGGTGGACACGGGAGATCCCGCGCATCGGGATACCGTCCTGGCCGAACTGGAGAATGCGCTTGGAAGCAGATCACTGGACTACGTCTTCCCAACGCATCCGGAAATCCCGCATGCTGGCAATCTTCCGGTTCTGTTGGAACGTTATCCGTCGGCTGTCGTCGTTGGGGACGTTCGTGATTATGCACTTCATTTCCCCGAGTATGCAGACCGTCTGACGGCCAAGCATGCTGGGGAGTCGGTCGCCCTCGGGGACAGGGAGTTCCACTTCCTTCCGGCCTACATTCGTGACCTGGAGAACACTCTCTGGGGTTACGACTCCGGTGCGGGGATCATGTTCGTTTCCGATGGCTTTTCCTACATCCACGACATACCAGGACCGGATGAGGACGATGAACCCGTGCATCTGCCCGGGCAGTGCCGTTTGCTCTCCACCGAAATGCCCGAACCGCCGTCCGTGGAACAGGCGGCGTATGGTACGGGCCGTGCCCTCTACTGGACCAAGTTCGTTGATGTGGGCACGGCGTTCCGAAGCATCGAGGAAGCCCTGGAGGACTACCCAACCAGCTTGATAGGGCCTGCCCACGGAAACGTCATTGACGACGTCCAGGGCATGCTCACGACATCGCTGGCTGCCCATCGCAAGGTTTACGAAGGGCGGAGGCTCTAAATGAACCCCCGTCACTATGATCAGCAAGGAGAGAGTCAATGCGGGACCTGATTGGATATGGGGAGAACCCCCCGATTGTCACTTGGCCTCATGGCGCCAAGGTTGCCGTCTCCTTGGTGCTGAACTACGAGGAAGGCGCTGAAAGTTCCATCGAAGCCGGTGATGAGCGGGACGAGGACGTTTCGATCTTTGGAGGGTGGTCCTCTGATCCCTCGCGGCGCAGCCTTATGAAGGAGTCCTTCTTCGAATACGGCAGCCGCGTCGGCATTTGGCGGTACCTGGGAATGTTGCGGGAGTACCACGTACCAGCAACTGTCATGGCTTGCGGAGCTGCCCTGGAACGGAACCCGGACGCGGCGCTGGCTATTGTCCGGGACGGTCATGAGATCTGTGCCCACGGCTACAAGTGGCGCGGAACCGTGGGAATGGAGCCGGATGAAGAGCGGCGCGAAATACGGAAGTCTTTGGCCGCCGTCGAGGCTGTGTCCGGAGTACGGCCGGTGGGCTGGTATGTCCGTGAGGGCATCACCGAGAACACGCGGACCATCCTGGCGGAGGAAGGCGTCCTTTACGATTCCAATTCCTACGCAGACGACCTTCCCTACTATGTGAAGGCCGGCACCCACAATCACTTGGTGGTGCCATATTCGGGTGACACGAACGATGCCCGCTTCTGGGGCAACGGGAGCCTGGGGACCGCGGAGGACTTCTTCAACGTGCTGAAGGACTCTCTGGACTGCCTGCTGATTGAGGGCGAAACCGTGCCCAAGATGATGTCCGTCGGGCTGCATTTGAGGATCGGCGGCCGGCCCAGCGTCGCCCACGGGGTGCGCCGTTTTCTGGAGTACGCCCTTGCCAAAGAGGGAGTCTGGTTCGCCACCCGCGAGGAGATCGCACGCTGGTGGATGGAGCACCCGCCTGTTGAGGCCAACGCCAGTTCGGCCGAGGCTGCTTTCGAGGGGGCGGCGTGATGGGAACAGGAGACGGGCAAACAGCCACGGTCAACATCGATCGCCTGGTGCACAACGTCCACGAGCAAGGCTTTACTGCCCTGGACAAGATAGGACTCAACGGTCAGCGCGACCAAGGCCTGGTCAGCACGCTCATTTCCCGGGACCTCAGTGGTTCTGATGATTTGTGCGTCAGCTGGGGTCGGATCCTTCCCGGTCAGCACCATCTATGCCACCATCACCCGGACGCGTCAGAGTTCTACGTTGTCCTTAGCGGAACCCCGATCGTCCATCTTGGCGACACCACGTACCGGGCAAAACCGGGCGATGGCATTTACATCCCACGCGGAACTACGCACGGACTTACCAACGATGGCTCGGAAAACGTGGAACTCGTTGTTGGCGTGAGCAAGCCTGCTGACTGGCAATTCGTCCCGGATGAGTGAGGAGGATCCACACGTGACCCAGGAACAGTCTTCGATCCTTAAACGCAGCGTTGGCATCATTACCGCCGATCCCACTCCCACTTTGCTGGCCCTCCTGGCGCACGCCGACGTGGACTTCCTGGTCCTCGATGCTGAACAGACAGGGATTTCCGTCGGGCAGTGCCGCGATGCAGTGCAGCGCCTGGCTGGCTCCGGGGTGCACGTGGCAGTGCGGGTACCGGATTTGGAACCGAACACCCTGGTGGCTTTCGCCAACACCGGTGTAGCCGAGATCGTCCTTCCGCAGGTCCGGACGGTGGACCAACTCGAACAGGCCTACGAGGCCACGAGGTATGCGCCCCTGGGATCGCGCCCCCACCAAGTAACACCCGCTTCGTCATTTGGCATGGACTATTCTTCCTCTCCGTTGCTCACCGTCTTGTTCGAGACAGCGGAAGCTGTGGAACGCGTCAAGGAGTTCGTTGACAGTGTCGCGTTTGGCGGAGGCTGGGTGGGGCCGACTGACCTGGGGGCGGACCTCCGTCGACTGGGAGAAGAGCGCCCTGAAGCCTTGCAGGAAGCCATCCAGCATGTGGTGGACATTGTTGCAGGGGCCGGTTACAGCATCGGAGTTCCGGCGCCGGCAATGGCCGCAGCGGCGACTGTTTTTCGCCGTGGCGCTGACCGTTGTGCCGTTTATTGGGAGAAAGAGGTTGCTTCCATGTTGACCGGTTACGCCGGGTTGCGGGCGGCGTGAGCAACTTTGCCAGGGCCGCTGGGGCCGTTGAATCCAGTGTCTTTAAAAAGGCATCCAAGCCAAATCATCTTCGATATACTGACGCAAAACCGAGGACTAATGAAGGAGTCGTCGTGGACGGTACGGACACAGCACAAGGCGAAGTAACCGAGTCCCTGGAACGCGACTTCTGGATTGCCCATCTTGGGGCCATGATCAAGCAGCAGCGACTCGGCCGCTTCACGGTGGAGGAGCTTGCTGAACGCGCAGGTGTCAGCGCGGGGCTCATCAGTCAGATCGAGCGCGGAATCGGCAATCCTTCCTTTGCGACGCTTCTTCGTTTGGCGAACTCGCTGGACCTTCCGCTGGCAAGCATGTTCATGGACCCCAATGAGGGCCAGGACCACATGCTGGTACGCCGGGCGGACAGGCGGCGAATCGAAATTCCTTCCCAGGGCATCATCATGGAGCTGATCGTTCCGGATTCAGAGCGAAAGCTGGGTGTCATCAGCATGACCATTCCGGCCAACTTCGAGGGCGCACACGTTCCGCATTCCCATGAGGGCGAGGAGTGTGTCATTCTGCAAGCAGGCACCCTGGTGGCGACCATCGGGGGCCAGGATTTTGTCCTTGAAGCGGGCGATAGCCTCACATACGACGCTTCCTTGCCACACTGGTGGAGCAACCAAACGAATTCGGCCGCAGTCATGCTCGCGATATCCACACCACCCTCGCTCGGCAAAGCGCACTGATCGTGGGCGTTCCTGGCCCGGCGACCAGGCTTGGCATCCTGGTCCCATCGAGCAATTCGAATGCAGAAACGCTCACAGCCTCGATCGTTGCGGAACAGCCCGACCTTGGAGTGCACTACACACGCTTCCGTCTGCCTCCAAGTCTTGATGATCCAGTTGATCTGGGCGTCCTTGGAGAGGCTCCTTCCTTGTTGAACGACGCCGAGCTGCAAGGCGTTGCTTTCCACGGCACTTCCGGCTCCTGGACGGGTATCGCCGGCGATCAGGATCTATGTGCCGGGCTCAAGTCCATGTGCGGGGCGCCGGCCACCACAGCCTCCTTGGCCGTCGTCGAGGCCCTTGCTGCATTGCAGGCAACACGCATCGGCCTCGTTTTTCCGGGGCCCGGAGGTATCGCGTCGCTGATTCAGGAGGAGTATGCCGCGCACGGCATTGACGTTAAGGGTATTTCGGTTCCAGAAGTTGTGATGACCAACCCGGAAATAGCCAGGCTTGACCAGTCCGGAGTGGTGGGGCTGATGAGGCCCGCCTTCACTCGGGACGTGGATGCCGTGGTGTGTATTGGAACCAACCTTCGCTCGGGATACTTCGTGGCCGGTCTCGAGCAGGAGTTCGGCATTCCCGTGGTGGACAGTGCTATCGCGACCATATGGCATCTGCTCCGCGTCGCCGGAGTCGCCCGCGCCATCCCGGGATGGGGAGCGCTGCTGGCTTTGGAGTAGAAGCGGCCTCGAAGCCAGCTTCGCGGTACTCCACTTAGGTGACCCTACGACGTCGGAGGTCCGCCCGCCGTCGTCTGCTCCGCCGTCGTAACCCGCAGCCAGGCATTGACGATGTCCTGCCGGGTCGCGAACCAGACATCTTTCTGCTGTGCATAGGTTATGAATCGCTCAAGCGCCACTGCATACGCCGGCCGTCCGATGAGCCGCGGGTGGAGGCCCACGCTCATCACGGAGGGGCCGCCGCGGGGGTCTTCGAGCAGCATGTCCAAGGCAGCGATCAGATGATTGCCGAACGCCGTCGCGGTGGGAAATTGCTTGAACAGCCCGGAATCGTTGGTGTCGCCTGCGTATGGCAGCACGGGAAGACGCGGGTTTCCATGACCGCTGCCCCAGTGCGGCAGGTCGTCGTTGAAGCTGTTCGATTCGTAGGTGAACCCGGTGGTGGCGAGCACCTGGCGCGTCCCCGGCTTGAGTCCATCACGCGAGTACCAGCTCGTGGGAGCCAGGCCTGTGCTGGCCTCTATCGCATTCTTGGAGGCGACGATCAGGCGCTGCTCCGCTTCGTCGTCGAGGTCTGTGTGAGTGTCCCACTGGTGCCCGTGATCTGCGATCTCATGTCCGTCGCGGACCAATGCGGCAGCGATTGGAGGGTTGAGTTGCAACGCTACTGCACAGCAGAATGCGGTGGCGCGGACGCTATGCTTCCGCAGGATCCTTAGTAAGCGCCAGATCCCAGCCCTGGAGCCGTATTCGAACGCCGATTCCAAGGTGATGTTCCGTTCCGCTGATGCCTGGGCGGGAATCCAATGTGCCGCAAGATCATTGGCCTTGTCGCCGCGGGCGATGCTGCGCTCAGCACCCTCTTCAACATTGATCACCAAGGAAACCGCCACCTTGGCATTGCCCGGCCAGCGGAATTGTGGCGGAGTTTCGCCATATCCGATGAAATCCCGCTGCGTGGGCATCTGTGCCATTGGCTTCTCCGTTCGGGGGTTCCGGCGCCGCAGCCTTACGGCTATAGTGAAGCAAACTTCGATATGATGAAACTAGTCGAGAGGGGCGGAAATGTCTACGCTCATTCGCGGGGGCACGGTCATTACGGCCTCCGGCGAGACAGTCATCGACGGCGGAGCAGTAGTCATCCGTGATGGCCGGATTGCAGATGTGCTCCGCCGCTGGGATGCAGGACAAGCATTTGACGGCGATGTCATCGACGCGTCCGGCTGCGTCGTCATGCCAGGTCTCATCAATATCCACACCCACGGAGTGACGCCCGGCCCGCTGTTCCCGAGTGCGGCAGCGGCACTGCCCGCCGAGCGATGGATGGCGAATCTCGACAGGCACCTTCTAGCCGGAACCACCACTGTCCTTAGCCTGTGTGGTTTCGCTTCGATGGACGATGTCCGCGAAGCCGACAAGCGGCATGCCGTGCACGTTCGCGGAGCGACGACGCATTTGCCACATTGCTTGCGGGCCGCTGAATTGGCGGACGGGAAGGGTCTTACCACGGAGGCGGGGGAACTCACCGTTGAGGGGATGCTCGACGACGGTGCTATCGCCATCGGGGAGCTGGGCGGTGGCCAAACTTTGGGTGGGGGTGGGCAAGACCTCGTCTACATCCCGGCAGCCATCCAAAAATCCTCCGGCATTCGAGTCAGTATCGATCAAGCCCGTCGCATAAAAGAAGCAGTCCTGGGCAGGTTTATCGATATCCGTGCCTTCGATCCGGCCGAGCTGGCCGGGGCGGCCAGGGACGCAGGACTGGCGGATGCCTTCACAGCTACCCAATTGGCCAAGCTCGTCAGGGACACGGTGATGCCATCATTTGTCCCCGCCATAGAAGGGATCCGGGAGGGCGTCCGCGCAGCATCAAAGTTTGGCGTTCCGGCCATCGTCCACAGCGCATCAGCCACTGCCAGCGTCTTAAGGGAATTGATGGTCGAACTTGAGGGAACTGGAGCCACGCTCATCGCTGCCCACGCGAACCACCCTTCCCACACGCCGGCCGAGGCCCACGAACTGGCTGTCCTGGGCAACAAAATGGGTTGGCCTGCCGAGGCTTCGGTGTTTGACCTTCTGCACCGCAGGCGAACGATTAAGACGCGTGAGCACTGGGACTTGCTGCTTCAGGAGCCCGGACTGATCTCAGTCATCGGGACCGATTATGGACACGACGGCGATCATGACGAGCTAATTTCTGCCGTCCAGGACATCGCGGCGCGTGGACATCGTTCCTTGGCTGGTGCCGTTGCCATGGCCACCTCGGCTGTGGCTGACCTCGTCCCGGGTATCGCGCCCGGAAGTGGGCGTCTTGAGGCCGGGAGAGCCGGAGATGTAGTTGTCGCCAATGCCGAGGATTTCCGCGATGTACGCGTTGTCCTGGTGGACGGCGTCAGCGTGGTCCGCAATGGGCAGCTCACCCCGGAGGCCCACCGATGAGTGGGCCTTTCAAGAGGGCGCTCCCGCTAAGCAGTCACCATCTGGCCATCCTCCGTGATCTGGTTGGATCTTCAATTGCCCAGCAGGACCTTCCAGCGCTGGAGAGCGCGTACCGCGACTTCCGGACCGGGATGGATTCCTTGAAGGCTGCCTTTGAACAGCAAATTCTTCTGGAAAAGGAGACTGGCGCAAAACGGGAGGCGAATCCTTGACCGAAGCATGGGAGCTCGGCATCGCGGAAGCAGCAGTACTCATCCGTGGCCGCCATTTATCGGCAGTTGAACTGCTCGACTCTGTTCTGGACCGTGCCCGGGCCACGGAGGAGTATGCCCAAGCCTGGGCGCATATAGACGAACGCGGCGCGCGTGAAGCGGCCCGCATCGCCGATCACCTGGCCGTCGGAGGCCAGTTCGCAGGCAGCCTTCACGGGATTCCCCTTGGAGTGAAGGACGTCATCGACGTCCGGGGAATGCCGACGGAGGCCGGCTCCGAAAGCCTCCGCGGGAATATCGCCCTGGACGACGCCGGAGTGGTACGGCGACTCCGTGGCAACGGAGCCGTGATCCTCGGAAAGCTTCAAACACACGAGTTCGCTTTCGGACAAGGAACTCCACCGTCACGAAACCCTTGGGATCCTGACCGATATGCAGGCGGCTCATCCGTTGGGTCGGGCGTAGCCGTGGCTGTGGGATCCATTCCCGGAGCGCTGGGAACCGACACCGGTGGCTCCGTCCGAAACCCGGCTGCCGTCAATGGTCTGGTAGGGCTGAAGCCAAGCAACGGCGTCGTGTCTTCCTCCGGCATCCTTCACGTAAGCCACACCATGGACCAAGTGGGACCTATTGCCCGGAGCGTCGAAGACTGCGTCGCGCTGCTGGACGGCATGGTGGAACCACACGGGACCGCCCTGCTGGGGGGACTCGTGTCAGCGCAAATCCGGGACGCTACTGCCCCGGTCAGGCTTGGGGTTGATCGCAGAATGTGGTCGGAATGGGGAGTTACGGCGGAAGTCAGGGAGGCTGTGGAAGGAGCTTTGGGCATACTCAGGGACCTTAAATTCGAGGTCGTGGAACTTCCGCTTCCCGAGCTTGACCTGGCGCTGCATGCCAGCGTGGCAATCTCTCTTTCCGAAGCTGCCCAGCATCACCGCGCCAGGCTGGGAAGCGCGGCGGAACGATACTTGCCCGCCACGCGCATCATGATCGAAACAGGTGCACTGGCTTCGGAGGAGGACATTCATCTCGCGTGGCAGGTTAGGGAGCACCTCCGGTCGTTTTTGCCGCGGGCCATGGCACGGGCCGGGGTGCAGGCAGTGGTGTCACCTACCCTTCCGGCGATCGCCCCCTTGGCCCAGGCGATGTCCTCTGAACTCACAGGCTCTCCAGACGAGGGTTCCCTATCCGCAGCCCTTCGCATGCTGTCAGCTGCAAACCTGACCGGCATACCGGGGGTTAGTATTCCCTGCGGCTTCGTCAACGGGCAGCCCGTTGGCCTGCACATTATGGGACCGGAACACGCCGATGCCACAGTGCTCGCGATCGCCCAGGCCTATGAGCGCGCCACCCAATGGAAGGGGTTTGTGCCGGTCCACACGCTGCCACAAACCGTTGCGTAGGCATCTGACAGTCGGAGTGTGCTTGGCTGATGACACGCAAATTCCCTGAGGACCCGGAAACGGGCTGAGGACGCTTGGATTTCGGGGGCGTCAGCCCGTTGGTGTGGCGCGCACTAATACGGGTGTCGCCAGCGAAAATAACGAGAACCCCCGGAAATCCTTTGATTTCCAGGGGTTCTCAACCGAGCTTCCTATCAGAATCGAACTGATGACCTTTTCATTACGAGTGAAACGCTCTACCGACTGAGCTAAGGAAGCACCGCGTTCATCACCGGTTTCCCGGGCGATCACGCAAGACATAACTGTAATAGAGGCACCGCGCCCGGGTCAAAACGAGGGCGGTGGCGGCCGTTGCGGGGATGTTCACCTGCACGTCGGGCCGGGTTCAGGCGGCCTTCTCTCCGCCGCCGGAGGCTGGGAAATCAACGATGGCCGGTTACATCCAGCCACGGAAACCAGCCGAAGGAGCCGCTCTATGACCGCGGATGCAATGACCAGGGACACCAACAACACTCCCACCCGGCTGCGGCTGGCTGTGGTGGACATGGTGGGGACAACCATTACTGACGAGGGGCGCACGGAGCGGGCCCTGTCCCGTGCCTTGGCCGAGCACGGCGTAGAACCCGGCAGCAGCCGCTTCGAGAGCATGCTCGGCTACGCGCGCGACACCATGGGCTTTTCGAAAATGGCCGTCTTCGGGGACCTTTTTGGCGACCCCACAGTGGCCGAGAGCGCAAACAAGGTCTTCGAGAAGGCTTACGACGAGTTGATTGAAGATGGTGGTATCCGCGCGATTCCAGGCGCGGAGGACGCCATTATCTGGATGCGGGAGTCCGGCATGCAGGTTTGCCTCGCCACAGGCTTTGGCCGCCACACGCAGAACATGGTCCTCGAATCACTGGGGTGGATGGGCTTGGCTGACCTCAGCTTGTGCCCGGCAGATGCCGGACGGGGCCGGCCCTACCCGGACATGATCCTGACGGCGTTGCTCGCCTTGGACTTGGACGATGTCCGTGAGGTCGCCGTGATCGGAGACACCAGCTCAGACATGCTCTCAGGAGTCCGCTCGGGCGCATCGCTGATCGCCGGCGTCCTTACGGGCTCCCATTCGGAGGCGACGCTCCGCGCAGCGGGGGCCACCGTCGTCGTGGATTCCATCAAGCAGCTCCCGCTCCTGCTGGAGAAACGCGAAGCCAGGCACCTCTAACGGCACGGCTTAGGTCAACGCGGACCTAGCACTGGAGCCCGTCCTGCGGCAGTTTGCCGTCAACAAAGTAATCGTCGACGGCGGTGCTGACGCACGAGTTCGAGCGACCGTAGGCTGTGTGGCCCTCGCCTTCCCATGTGACCAGCGCGGCGTTTTCAAGCTGTTTGCGTAGGGACTGTGCCCACTCGAGGGGAGTGGCCGGGTCTCCAGTGGTGCCGATAACGACGATAGGGGCGGAGCCCTTGTAGTCCACCGGGGCAGGTGTGCGGGTGTTTTTGTACGGCCAGTCCTTGCAGGTGACCCCGCCGTAGGCGAAGAATGCGCCGAAAGTTGGAGATTCCTGCTTGAGCCGGGCTTCCTCGGCCCTCATCCCGGCGGTATCGGTGACCATCGGGTAGTCGAGGCAGTTGATGGCCTGGAACGCGAATGCGGAGTTTGAACTGTAAGTACCATTGGCCTCGCGGTCCGCGCCGAGATCGGCAATGCGCATCATCTGGGAGACGTCACCGGAGAAGGCACTGTCCAGAGCCTGGGTTAACGCGGGCCAGCTTTGGTTGTCGTAGAGCGGGAGGAAGAGCCCGTTGACGAACTCGGTCCCGGTCACGAGCCTCCCGTCCTTGGCTGTTTGGGGGTTCTGGTCCACTGCGTTGATGAGATCCCTGATTTCCTGGACCCCGTTGTCAACGGACCCACTGAGGGGGCAGTCCTTTTGACCAAGGCAGTCGTCAACGTACGTGCGGAGGGCCTTTTCAAAGGCTTTTGCCTGCCCCGCAGTCAGTTCCTCATTGCTGATGGACGGATCAACGGCACCGTCCAATACCAGGTGCCCGACGTTCTCTGGGAACAGCGACGCGTACGTGGAGCCGAGGAAAGTGCCGTAGGAATAGCCAAGGTAATTGAGCTTGGCATCGTTGACAACGGCACGCAGGACGTCCAGGTCCTTGGCAGCACTGACGGTATCAATGTGCTCCAGGACGGGTCCGGTCTTCTCTACGCACTTCTCAGCCAGGGACTTGTTGAAGGCCAAAGCGGCGGCCAGGCCCTCGTCAGTGTCCTCCCGGAATACTTTCGCGCGGGCGGCATCGCGTTCTGCGTCTGACAGGCACGTGACCGGAGCAGACCGCTTTACGCCGCGGGGGTCGAAGCCCACCATGTCGAAGTTGCCGCGGAGTTTTTCGGTGAAGTGGGTGTTTCCCGCGTCCTTGACGAAATCGACACCCGAGCCGCCCGGACCTCCGGGATTGACCAGGATGGAGCCCTTCTTGGTGCCAGTGCTGGGCAATTTAATGGCGGACAGCGTGATCTCGGCGGAGTCCGGATTGCCGTAATCCAAGGGAACCTTGACCTCAGCACACTGGAAGCCGTCCTCACACGAGCTCCATTTCACGGACTGTGAGTAGTACTTTTCGAGGCCTTTAGGCGCGGACGCTGCAATGGACGGGTCGACGGTGCTGGTGCTCGGCTTCGCAGTTGGTGTTGGAAGGAACGGCAAGGAGCAGGCACTGAGCACCAGCACGGAAGCAAGGGCCAAACAGAGGGCCGCGAAACCCCGCCGGCCACCCCCGGCCGCAGCAGGCTGGACAGACCGGTCCCTTGAGGGGGTACCGGCGGGCCGGCGAGGTGCGGACTTCATGGATTCTCCTATTGCTGGATGAGGCTCGTCGCCATGGACTCGACCGCCAACAGCGGTGCAACGTTGGTGGTGGTAATGCGGACACGGGCCTTGTTGATCGCGTCCATCCGGGCGAGGGTCGCTTCCGGGGTGGAGCGGGCGGCGTATTCTTCAAGATCGCTCTTGAGCTCAACGTTGACCAGCTCTACGGCGTTCCCCAATTGGATGATCAGGACGTCCCGGTAGAAGGACAACAGATCTGTCAGCGTGCGGTCCAGCGAGTCCGTGATGGAGCGCTTGGCACGGCGCTTTTGGTCGTCCTCAAGCTGCCTCACCTGGCTTCGCATGGACGGTGGCAGTGTGCCCGACTCCGGTGCACCAAGGCTTGCCAGGAGCGCGATTTTTTCGGCGGCGTCGCGCTCATCATTGGAGCTGTTGGCTTCATCGGTGGCGATTTTGACGAGCTTCTCCGCCATCATCACCGCTGCCGTAACCCCACGGAGCCCAAGCGGGATGCGAACCGTTTCGAGACGGCGTTCGCGGGCGTCCGCATCCCGGGCCAGGCGGCGGGCAATCCCGATGTGGCCTTGGGCGGCACGCGCTGCCCGGTCCGCGAGTTCGGGATCAATGCCGTCGCGCCTCACGAGCAGTGCGGCGACGTCGGAGGCTGGCGGAAGGCGCAGACTAACGGGACGGCAGCGCGAACGGATGGTGACCAATACGTCTGCGGGCGATGGGGCGCACAGCATCCAAATGGTACGCGGAGTTGGTTCTTCGATGGCCTTCAACAGGACGTTGGTGGTTCGTTCCGCCATGCGGTCCGCGTCCTCAACGATGATGATCCGCCAACGGCCAGTGGCGGGGCGGTCACCAGCCTTTGAAACAAGTTCGCGGGCCTCGTCAATGGTGATGGTGACCTTTTCGGTCCGCACGAACGTGACATCAGAATGGGTCTCGCCGAGGATCGTGTGGCATGCGGCGCACTCGCCGCAGCCCCGCAAAGTGACGTCGTCCTGCTCGCAGTTCAGCGCGGCAGCGAAAGCCTTGGCAGCATTGGAACGGCCCGAGCCCGGAGGGCCGGTAAAGAGCCAGGCGTGAGTGAGGCCGGATTCGCCCTGGGCTGCCTGCTTCAGCTGGGCAACCACCGGCGCCTGGCCTTGGAGGTCGTCCCAAACGCTCACAGGTGGTTCCCTGAAACGCGTTCGCCCAGCCCGCGCTCAGCCAGCAAGGCCTCCACCCGTTCAAGGATCTGCGCCGCCAGCGAGGCAATGTCGGACTTGGCCGGCAGCACCAGGTAACCCGAGGGAGCAGCGGCTGCGAGGTCGAGGAAGGCATGGCGGATGGTGGCATGGAACGCGTCGGGTTCGGATTCCAAACGATCCTCAGCAGCCGCGCCGGCGGTGCGGCGTTCGCGGCCGTCGGAGGGCTCGACGTCGAGCAGTACAGTCAGGTCCGGATGCAGGCCTTCCGTGGCCCATTCGTTAAGGGACAACACACCCTCTGCTCCAAGCCCACGGCCAGCACCTTGATAGGCAACAGACGAATCAATGTAGCGGTCCGTGATGACCACCCGCCCTGCTGCAAGCGCCGGGCGGATCACCTGGCTGGCGTGCGCTGCACGCGCCGCGGCGAACATCAGGGCCTCCGTGCGGGCATCGATGGTGCCGTGGCCATGGTCCAGGACAAGGGAGCGCAGCTTTTCTCCAATGGGAGTCCCGCCCGGTTCGCGGGTGCGCACCACGGACAGGCCCCGTGATTCGAGGGCGTCGCAGAGCCGGGCAGCCTGGGTGGACTTGCCGGCTCCATCTCCGCCTTCGAACGCGATGAAAAGACCGGGGCTCTGAATACTCACTTGTCTAGCCTACCGATCAGGGGCAAACCGTAACGGCTTTCATCCACAGGCTCGCCCACGACTACCCTGAAACCATGAGCCTTTCCGATCAGCGTGCTGCCGATTTGTCCCCGGAAACCGTTGTGGTGGCTGCGGGCCGCCCCGAGCGTAAACACGATGAACCGGTGAATCCGCCCATCGTCCTGTCCTCCACATACTTTGGAACTGGTTCTCTTGGCGACGGCGATCGTGGCTATGGGCGCTACGCCAACCCCACCTGGGACCCGTTCGAGGACGCCCTGGGCAAGCTGGAAGGCGCTGCCCTGCCCGGCTTGCTCTATGCATCCGGGCTTGCTGCCGTCAGCTCGGCCCTCTCCTTGGTACCTGCCGGTGGCGTTGTTGTCATGCCATCACACAGCTACTCGGGCTCGTTGGTCATGGCGACCGAACTTGCGGAGAAGGGCTTCCTGGACCTCCGGATTGTGGACATTACGGACACGGACGCAGTGAAGGCCTTGATCAGCCCGGCAGATGGCAAAGCCGCGGACCTGCTCTGGCTGGAAAGCCCCACCAACCCCATGCTCGGAATTGCCGATGTCCGGGCGCTCACCGACGCCGCCCACGCTGTGGGCGCGATCGTGGTCACGGACAATACTTTCTCCACGCCGTTGGTGCAGCAGCCGCTTAGCCTGGGCTCCGACGTCGTGCTTCACTCGGTGACCAAATACCTGGCGGGCCATTCCGACGTCGTCCTGGGCGCCTTGGTGACTTCCAACCCGGAACTGCGGGCCACGCTCCTTCACCACCGCATCATCCACGGCGGCATCGCCGGCCCGTTCGAAGCATGGCTGGCGCTCCGGGGACTCCGCACGCTTGCGCTGCGGATCGAACGTTCGCAAGCATCCGCGGCAGTGCTGGCCGAGCGCCTCAGCACCCATCCGAGGGTCGAGTCCATCCGCTATCCGGGCCTACCCGCGGATCCGGGGCATGAGCGCGCCAAGGACCAGATGAAGGGCTTCGGTTCCATCCTCTGCATCCAGATCGCCGGAGACGATGCCCGCAGCGGCGCCGAAGCGGCCGACGACTTGGTCCGTGCGCTTCAGCTCTGGCTCCCGGCGACATCCTTGGGCGGGGTTGAGTCGCTGATCGAACGTCGACGCCGGCACGCAGCTGAGCCGGTCAGTGTGCCGGAGAACCTGGTCCGTTTGAGCGTCGGGATCGAGAACGTGGAAGATCTCTGGTCCGACCTTGAGCAAGCACTGAAGTCGCTGGACAGTTAGGCTAAGGGGCGTGGACGGAAAATTCTTGATCGCGATTGTCACCAACGCGGTCTACTTCATCCTTGGCTTGGTGGCCGTTGTCCTTGAACTGTGGGCTTTTGTGGATTGCCTGCGCCACCGGCCCACGCTGTTCGTGGCCGCATCCAAGCGCACCAAGACGTTCTGGTTGGCCCTTACCGGCGTTGCCTTTGCCATCGGCGCGCTGACCCTGTTGAGCGGTGGAAGCGGCCTCGGCCTGTTCGGCATCGCCGCGGTGACGGCTTCCTGTGTGTACCTTGCGGACGTCCGTCCAGCAGTCCGGGAAGCAGGCAGCGGCGGCAACCGCAACGTCGGTCCTTACGGCCCCTGGTAAACAGCCCTCGGCGCAACCGCGTCCCAGTCCACCGTAACTTCACCCAGGCGCCACCGCGACGGACCATGCTGAAGCGGCCATCCGGCGTCGCGCAGTAAGCGGCACATTCCTGTCCAGCGCTGCCGGTTGCCGAACGATGCCAGCGGCGCCGCTTCCAGCCAGGCCTTGTCCATGGCCTGCAGGAATGTATGGATGGGTTCGCCAGGCACATTGCGGTGGATAAGGGCCTTAGGCAGCCTCTCGGCCACTTCCGACGGCAGCTCGAAATTGCCAAACCGCACTGAGAAACTGAGGCTCCGGGGCCCTGCCGGATCCAGTGCCACCCACGTGACGCACCGACCGATCTCATCGCAGGTGCCATCAATGAACAGGCCGCCCGGAGCCAAACGGGATTGAACCAGCCGCCAGATCCCGGCCACGTCGGCTTCCTCATACTGACGGAGCACGTTGAAGGCCCGCACAACTATGGGGTCACCGGGAACCGGCAGTTCGAAACCACCCACGTGGAAGCTGAGCCCGGGACGTTCAAGCACCTTAGCGGTTCGCACCCTGTCAGGCTCGATCTCGATCCCGCAGACGCGCACATCCGAGCGGACGGCCTGAAGACGCTCAAAAAGTTCGACGGCGGTAGCCGGCGAGGCGCCATAGCCCAGGTCCACAACCAAAGGGTCGACGGCGGCGCGGAGCCGCCACGCCTGCGGACCGGCGAGCCACCGATCGAGGCGGCGCATACGGTTGGGATTGGTGGTGCCGCGGGTGACGTTGCCAACAGGCTTCCCAC
This sequence comes from Micrococcaceae bacterium Sec5.1, assembly GCA_039636795.1. Classification (NCBI taxonomy): domain Bacteria; kingdom Bacillati; phylum Actinomycetota; class Actinomycetes; order Micrococcales; family Micrococcaceae; species Micrococcaceae bacterium Sec5.1. The sequence continues at coordinate 902,913 of CP143430.1, forward strand.
TTCGACTTCGGGAAGTACTGACCCGTTCCGCTTTTTGCACCACGGTCCCCACTTTATCCTGCAACGCGGGGTCACTTATGGCCCGTTCGGAGCCGTCTAATGGGCCATAAGTGACCTCGCGTTGAGAAACGTAACGCCCGGCAAGGCACAGGACCCCTCGGCTAGGATGAAAACCATGACTTACAAGCTGATTCTGCTGCGCCACGGCCACAGCGACTGGAACGCCAAGAACCTGTTCACCGGCTGGGTGGACGTAGACCTGAACGACCAAGGCCGCGAAGAAGCAGTGCGCGGTGGGGAACTCCTGGTTGAGAACAACATCCTCCCGGACATCCTCTACACCTCGCTCCTGAAGCGGGCCATCAACACTGCCAACATGGCACTGGACAAGGCCGACCGCGGCTGGATCCCCGTCAAGCGCGACTGGCGACTCAACGAGCGCCACTATGGTGCGCTGCAGGGCAAGGACAAGGCCCAGACCCTCGCCGAGTTCGGCGAAGAGCAGTTCATGGAATGGCGCCGCAGCTACGACACCCCGCCGCCGCCCCTGTCCGACGACAGCGAATTCTCGCAGGCACACGACGTCCGCTACAAGGACCTCGGTGACGCCCTTCCGCGCACCGAATGCCTCAAGGACGTCCTTGTCCGCCTCCTCCCGTACTGGGAATCGGACATCAAGGAAGACCTCAAGGCTGGCAAGACCGTCCTGGTCACCGCGCACGGCAACTCCCTGCGCGCCCTGGTCAAGCACCTTGATGGCATCAGCGATGACGCCATTGCAGGATTGAACATCCCCACGGGCATCCCGCTGGTCTACGAACTGGACGAGGACTTCCAGCCGATCAACCCGGGCGGCACGTACCTGGACCCCGAGGCTGCGGCAGATGCGATTCTGGCTGTAGCCAACCAGGGCAAGAAGTAGGTTCTCCGCTACTGCCGCGGCGGCTGCTCGGTCGTTCCTCCCTTGGACGCAGCTCGCCCGCGGCACCAGCTACGAAGCGGTTTTAATCGACGACGGCGGCCGGTCACCTTAGGTGACCGGCCGCCGTCGCTGTTTACGTTGCAGGGAAGCTGCTAGAAACCCTCAGGCTGCCATTCGCCGGTCACCAGGTACGTGACCTTGCGGGCAACGGAGACGCCGTGGTCGGCGAAGCGCTCGAAGTAGCGGCTGGCCAGGGCCACATCCACGGTGGTGGAAGCAGTCTCGTTCCAGTCAGGGGAGGCGATCGCCTTGAAGACGCTGAGGTGGAGGTCGTCCACGGCGATGTTGATCTTGAGGATGTCGCGGGCCACCTCGAGGTTGCGGGTCTGGAGGAGTTCGATGACCTTGGCCGTGATGTCGATGTCGTGCTGGGCCATCGCTTTGAAGGTCTGGGTCAGCAACGCCGGGATGACGGTGGCGGGGTAGCGGAGGCGGGCCAGCTGCGCTACGTGTCGGGCGAGGTCACCCATCCGCTCCAGCGATGCGCTCATGCGGAGCGAACCAACAATCATGCGGAGGTCGCTGGCAACGGGACCCTGCAATGCCAGGATGTCGATGGCACGTTCGTCGAGGCTGTTCTGCAGGAAGTCGATGCGTGCGTCTGCAGCGATGACGTCCTGGGCAAGATCGACGTCGGCGCCTTCGAAGGCCGTAGTGGCCTTCGTGATTGCTTCGTGAACCAGTTTGGAAATCTCGACGAGGTCGTCACCGACCTGGGTGAGCTCCTCCTGAAAAACCTTGCGCACTAAGGCGTCCTTTCCTTGGAAATCCCGTCCTATGGTGGGGTGCGGATTTCAAATACCATTGGCAGTCCAACCAGTAACTGTGTCAGGAGCCAGTGAACGGTTGCGCACCTTTAGATGAACGTTAGTTGAACCGCCCCCGTTTGGCACCGGATCAACACTTTGGCGAGATTCAAGAGCATAAGCTGGACACGTGGATCCGTTGCTTATAGGTGTCGTTGCAGGCTTGGTTGGCCTGTCACTGGGCGTCTTTGGCATGCTCGCTTTCAGGATCAGCGAGCGGCAGCGCAGGATCGTGGACCTGGACGTTACCGAGCCACTGCTTCCGGAAGGTGCAGCGGAGGTGCTTGCCGTCGTCGGCCGCGCGTTTGTGGTGGTCGATGCGATCGATGGCGTGGTCCGCGCGAGTCCGGCAGCGTACGCCTACGGACTGGTCCGCGGCCACACAGTGGTTCACAAGCAGCTCCTGGACATGACCGCAAAGGTCCGTCGCGATGGCGTGATCCTGGAGCAGCAGTACGAACTTCCCCGCGGCCCGCTCGGCAAGGGCACCATCGTGGTCCAAGTGCGGGCAGCCATGTTGGGTTGGGAGTACATCGTGCTCCTGGCCGACGACCGTACCGAGATCACCCGCACGGAGGAGATCCGCAACGACTTCGTGGCCAACGTTTCCCACGAACTCAAGACGCCGGTGGGTGCTATTTCGCTGTTGGCTGAGGCCCTGGAAGCCTCGCCTGACGATGAGGAAGCAGTTCGCCGCTTCGCCAAACGCATGCATAAAGAATCCGGACGCCTCGCCGCGCTGGTCCAGGACATCATTGAGCTTTCCCGTCTTCAGGGTGCAAATGTTGCCCAACAGGGCCACACGGTGGACATCAACACTGTGATTACCGAGGCAGTGGACCGCTCGCAGCTCCCGGCCGAGAGCAAGAATATCCAGATCCTGGTGGGTGGCCATTCAGATTCCCTGGTGTTCGGTGACAGGGACCTGCTGGTCACCGCCCTGCGCAACCTGATCGACAACGCCATCCGCTACTCGCCGGAGAACACCCGGGTGGGCGTTGGAGTCCGGACGCGGGAGGGGGTCGTGGCTATTTCAGTCACGGACCAGGGCGAGGGCCTCACCCCGGAGGACCAGGAACGCGTCTTCGAACGCTTCTACCGGGTGGACGCTGCACGCTCCCGGCACACCGGCGGCACCGGCCTCGGCCTCAGCATCGTTAAGCATGTTGTGTCCAACCATGGTGGCGAGGTCACCGTGTGGTCCCAGCCTGGTCAAGGCTCAACGTTCACCATCCGCTTGCCCGAGATGGAAGGCCAGGACGACGACGCCGGCCTCCCGGCTCATGCTGCGTCCACTGCTGAGTCCCCGGAGCTACCAGCGGGGGGTGCCGCCGTCGAAACCCACCACGCGACTCAGCAACCGCATCACGCGAATTAACCGCATCACGCGAATCAACCGCATTACGGGAATCAACAAGGGGCGCCGGCGGCGCCCAAGAGCAAGGAGCCAGCGCTTGAGCAGGATTTTGATAGTGGAGGACGAAGAGTCCTTCAGCGACCCCCTGTCCTACCTTTTGGGCAAAGAGGGTTTCGACGTCGAGGTAGTGGATAACGGCACCGACGCCTTGGTGGAATTCGACCGGAATGGGGCCGACCTCGTCCTGCTGGATCTCCAGCTGCCTGGAACGCCGGGCACGGAGGTGTGCCGTCAACTGCGCCAGCGTTCCAGCGTGCCGGTGATCATGCTGACCGCCAAGGACTCGGAGATCGACAAAGTGGTTGGCCTGGAGCTGGGTGCAGACGATTACGTCACCAAGCCGTACTCCTCACGCGAACTCGTAGCGCGGGTGCGTGCAGTGCTCCGCAGGCAGGGTGAACCCGAAGAGCTGATCACCTCCACCGTGCAGGCCGGACCCGTCCGCATGGATATTGAGCGCCACGTGGTGAGCGTAAACGGCGAACAGGTATCACTGCCGTTGAAGGAATTTGAACTCCTTGAAATGCTGCTCCGCAATTCCGGGCGTGTGCTCACCCGGGGCCAGCTGATCGACCGCGTGTGGGGTTCAGACTACGTAGGCGATACCAAGACCCTTGATGTCCACGTAAAGCGCCTGCGCAGCAAGATTGAGCCGGATCCGTCCGTTCCGAGGTACCTGGTGACGGTGCGTGGACTGGGCTACAAGTTCGAGCCGTAAAGCTAAGTCAGTCGGCATTTAGCCAGCAGACTGTCAAGACAACAACAAGGAAGGGTTCCGCCGAAGCGGAACCCTTCCTTGTTGTCTTTGCTTGTAGCCAGCCTGCTAGTGGCCGGCAGCTGCAGATTCGGTGGCGGTCGGCGTTGCAGTCGACGTTGCCGTGGAAGTCGAAGACGGAGTTGCCGAGGCGCTCGAGGAGGGCAAGTATTCCTTGTACTCAGGGAGCGTGCCATCAACTACGGGAACGTTGATTTTTGCGGTGTCCGAACCGCTGCGAATGGTTACCGGGCTCAGTCCACCGGGCTTGGTGCCGGCGGAGCTAAGGACCGCAGCGTCGGATTCGCTATTCAGGTACGTCTCCGAGTTCGCCTTAACGGGAATCTCCGTCTGGGCCCCATTTGCACCACTGATGGTCAGGGTTGCATCCGAGTTGGACTTGTTGAACACTGCGCCGATCACGCGGCCGGGCTGGTTCTCGCCGGAGGCGACGATCAGCATGTTGCGCAACTGCAGCTGGCCGAGATCTGCTCTGATCCCGTCCGATGCTGAGTACTGGTGGGAAGTCTGCTGGGCGTTGACGAAGCCGCAGCCGGTAACGGACAGAAGACCGACGCCGATTGCAGCCGCCGCAATTGCCAGCTTGCCGCGCTGGACAGGGTTCATCGCAGTAATGCGCACGACACCTACTCCTCAAGAGTCATTGGAACACTTTTCAGCCATAGCCTATCGGCAAAGCGGCCGAAATAAGGATTCGAGAAGGCATTGTGGCGAACGCGACCGGGAAGATCCGACGCGCAGCTTGCTTCCGTGAAGCATCTTTCGGGGCTCACGTCAAGGGGTATCGTGAGCTCGTTTGGGGCCTATTTCCCTTTATTGGCGCGGCTGGAGGCCCCGTCGGGTGCCAGTCGTATGCCTTAATCGTGATAGACTAGTCTGCGGGAAAGGGGAAAGTCCACATGGTTTTTGAGGTCGGCGAGACAGTAGTTTACCCTCACCACGGTGCAGCAAAAATTGAGGAAATCAAGATGCGCACCATCAAGGGCGAAGAGAAGATGTATCTCAAGCTCAAGGTGGCTCAGGGTGATCTGACCATTGAAGTTCCAGCAGAGAACGTTGACCTTGTTGGGGTCAGGGACGTAGTGGGCAAAGAAGGCTTGGAGCACGTATTTGACGTTCTCCGCGCCGAGTTCACTGAGGAGCCTACCAACTGGTCACGTCGTTACAAGGCAAACCTGGAGAAGCTTGCTTCGGGCGATGTCATCAAGGTGGCGGAGGTCGTTCGCGATCTTTGGCGTCGTGATCATGATCGCGGCCTTTCCGCAGGTGAGAAGCGCATGCTGGCCAAGGCGCGGCAGATTCTGATTTCAGAACTGGCCCTGGCTGAGAAGACGGACGAAGAGAAGGCAGCAAGCGTTCTTGACGAGGTCTTGGCTTCCTAAGAATTGATACCCGGTGGTGCGAAAGCGCCGCCGGGTTTCTTTTTGCCGCAAAGTAACCGCAGCAGCGGAATTACCCGGCATGTGGGTTTTCCATGCACATTCCGCATAACCTTGGGCGCATGAGTATTCCTTCCAAACGCGCTGTTACGGCGGTGATCGTGGTGGCTGCCGGCTCGGGCGAGCGCCTCGGCTACGGCATGCCCAAAGCCAAAGTTCCTCTCGGTGGTGAAACCATCCTGATGCACGCCCTTCGTGGCGTTGTCGCTGCCGATGTTGCGCGCCAGATCTGCGTTGCAGTGCCCAAGGGGGATGCGGAACTCCGCCAACTGATTGCCGGGTTCACCGTTGAACTGGTAGATGGTGGCCCTGAAATAACCGTCGTCGACGGCGGGTCCACCCGTGCTGACTCCGTCCGCGCTGCTTTGGCTGCTTTGGAAGACGGCACCGAAGCCGTGCTCGTCCATGACGCAGCCCGCGCACTGACCCCCGAGCGCGTATTCCAGCGCGTAGCCGATGCTTTGGCCTCCGGCGCCAAGGCCGTCATTCCGGCCATGCCTGTGGTGGACACCATCAAGACCGTGGCCCAGACCAGTGCTTCGGACTCCGGCATCGCCCCGGAAGTTGTCACGGGAACAGCACCCCGGGAACAGCTCAGGGCAGTTCAGACGCCGCAGGGCTTCGACCTCGCAACGTTGCGCCGCGCGCACGACGCTGCCGAGCTCTTTGATGACAAGCAGGCCGCCGCAGTCACGGATGACGCCATGCTGGTTGAGCTTCTGGGCGTTCCGGTCCACGCAGTCCGCGGGGCCAGCCAGTCGCTGAAGATCACTACGCCCCTGGATCTCATCATTGCCGAAGGCCTCTTGGAGGGCCCTCTCGGAATGCGCTGGGTGGAAGGCTGATGGCGGCTCCGCAAGCTGCAGGCCTTCCCGGACACTCGGTCCTGCCTCGTACCGGAATCGGCGTCGACGTGCACGCATTCGCACCGGAGGACGATCCCCAGCCGCTCTGGTTGGGTGGCCTCTTTTGGGAAGGCGAGCAGGGGCTGTCAGGACATTCCGACGGCGATTGCGTCGCCCATGCGGCTGCCGACGCCCTGTTTTCCGCGTGTGGAATTGGTGACCTTGGCACCCATTTCGGCACTGACCGCCCCGAGTTCGCCGGTGCCTCCGGGGTAAAGCTCCTCGGTGAGGCTGCGCGGATAGTCAGGGCCGCAGGGTTCGAGATCGGCAATGTCGCCGTCCAATTCGTAGCCAACCGCCCCAAGTTCGGCCCCCGCCGCGAAGAATCCCAAAGGATCCTGACCGAAGCCGCGAACGCACCAGTCAGCGTCACAGCCACCACCAGCGATGGTTTGGGATTTACTGGCCGCGGTGAAGGAATTTCTGCAATTGCCACCGCCCTCGTCTACCCCGTCCAAGGAGAAACCCAGCCCGGTTCCACTGAAGGTGGGCTGAATGACTAAGGTGCGTTCCGGCGTCGTGCGTTCCGCCCTACTCTTGTCCGCGAGCGTGGCTGCTGCGCTCCTGCTCGGCGGCTGTGCAGGGACGCCGAAGATGGATGTGAAGGCCAGTTGCGAGTTCCTCAACAACGACACCTTCAAGCCCGACGGCAACCAACAGCAGCAGTCCAAGCAGATCGCTGCCCACTATCACGAGATCGCGGACAAGCTGGCTCCGGAAATCGGCGATCCCATCAAGGAGATGGCCGCCATCATGGACAAAGCCGCCGCTTCCTCGCTGGGAGCAACCACTCAGGAACAGCAACAACAGCTGACCGTGCATTTCAACAAAATCGGCGAGTACTGCAAGTAGGCAGGTCACGCCGCGTCATCGGCTAATCTGGAGCGGTGACCCTGCGCTTCTATGACACCGCCTCCGCCGAAGTCCGCGACTTCGTTCCCCTCGAACAGGGCAAGGCCAGCGTGTACTACTGCGGGGCTACTGTCCAGGGCATGCCGCACGTTGGGCACGTCAGGTCGGCAATCGCGTTTGATCAGCTGACGCGCTGGCTCGAATTCCGTGGCCTTCGCGTCACAGTAGTCCGCAACGTCACGGACATCGACGACAAAATCCTGGCCAAGTCCGAGCAATCCTTCGGCCCCGAGTGGGCTGCCGAGCCGACGGCGCGGAAAGACGAGGAGTGGTGGGCTTTGGCTTACCGCTATGAGCAGGAATTCGAGAACGCCTACGAATCCCTCGGCGTCCAGCGGCCGACGTACGAGCCCCGTGCCACCGGGCACATTCCGGAAATGCACGCGCTGATCCAGCGGCTGATCGACCGCGGCCATGCCTACCCCGCACTGGACGACTCGGGAGACGTCTATTTCGACGTCCGCTCCTGGAGCAAGTACGGTTCGCTGACGCGGCAGAACATTGATGACATGCAGGGAGCGCCCGACGCCGACCCCCGCGGCAAGCGCGATGCGCGCGACTTCGCGCTGTGGAAGGGTTACAAGGACGGCGAACCCGTCACCGCCAAATGGGAATCCCCTTGGGGAGCGGGACGACCCGGATGGCACCTCGAATGCTCCGCCATGGTCACCAAATACCTGGGCACGCGCTTCGACATCCATGGTGGGGGACTGGACCTCCGATTCCCGCATCACGAGAACGAGATGGCCCAGTCCCAGGCTGCAGGCGACGAATTCGCCAATTTCTGGATGCACAACGGCATGGTGACCTACGAGGGCGAAAAGATGTCCAAGTCCATCGGCAACACGGTGAGTCCTGCGGAAATGCTTGAGTTGGCCTCGCCCCGGGTGGTTCGCTATTACCTCGGGCAGGCGCACTACCGGTCCGTACTGGACTATCGGCCTACGTCACTGCAGGAAGCAGCCGCCGCCGTCGAACGCATTGATGGCTTCATTGCCAAGGCCGCCGCGAAGGTGGGGCAGCAGGTCAGTGAGCCGACGAGCTACACCGAGGGTGCCCAGGCCGCGATGCCCACCGCCTTCGTGGCCGCTATGGACGACGACCTCAATGTCCCTCAGGCGCTGGGTGTCCTGCACGAGACTGTTCGGGCTGGCAACACGGCCTTGGCCGCCGGCGACCTGGACGCCGTCAAGGACGCCCTCTCCAGCGTCCACGCCATGACAAATGTCCTTGGCCTGGATTCCGTGAAGCGCCCGGAGGCCGTGCAAAGCCGCGAACATGCGGCCCTGGAGATTTTGGTGGAAGCACAACTCGAGGCCCGCGCCGCCGCCAGAGCACACAAGGACTGGGCCGCGTCCGACGCCATCCGCGACACGCTCGCGGCCGCCGGGGTCGTCGTCGAAGATGGTGCGGAAGGCGCTACCTGGAGCCTGAAACGCGACTGACAAACCGACGCCACCGCCGAATTGCATTGGGTCAGTAGACTGGAATGCAGACTCATTAATTTCAAGCAAGGTGGACAGAATGGCCAACCACGGTCGCCCGGGTGCAATCCGCAAGAGCAAGAAGGGCCCCTCCACGGGTACCGGAGGCCACGGTCGCAAGGCCCTCGAAGGCAAGGGGCCCACCCCCAAGGCCGAGGAACGGACCTACCACAAGGCGTACAAGAACAAGCAGCTTTCCGAGCGTTCGGCCGCCAAACGCGGTCCGGCACGCCCGGGTACCGGCGCCCGCTCCGGCCCCAAGGGTCGCGCAACTGAAGAGCTGGTCACCGGCCGCAACTCGGTCGTGGAAGCGCTGCGCGCCGGCATCCCTGCCAAGGCCCTGCACGTCGCCATCCGCATCGAAATGGATGACCGCGTCAAGGAGTCCCTCAAGCTTGCAGCCGAACGCGGTATCCCGCTCCTCGAAACCGGCAAGCCCGAACTGGACCGCATGACCGAGGACGCCGTCCACCAGGGCCTGGTCCTGCAGATCCCGCCGTACGAGTACGAAGACGCTTACGACCTCGCCGAGACCACCATCGCCAAGTGGAAGAAGGGGCACATCTCCAACGCCCCGATCTTCGTTGCCCTCGACGGCATCACCGATCCCCGCAACCTCGGCGCGATTATCCGCTCAGTCTCCGCGTTCAGTGGCCACGGAGTCATCGTCCCCGAGCGCCGGTCCGTCGGCGTCACGGCATCGGCATGGAAGACCAGTGCCGGCGCAGCAGTCCGCGTACCCGTGGCCCGCGCGTCCAACCTGAACAACGCCCTCAAGCAGTTCAAGAACATGGGCATCTATGTGCTCGGACTGGACGGCGACGGCGACGTCTCACTGCCCGACCTCACGGTAGCCACCGAGCCCGTTTGCATCGTGGTCGGCTCAGAAGGCAAGGGCCTGAGCCGGCTCGTCCGCGAAAACTGCGACCAGATCGTCTCGATCCCGATCGACTCCGCCATGGAGTCGCTCAACGCATCCATGGCTGTGGGTATCTCGCTGTACGAGGTGTCGAGGCAGCGCGCCAGCTAGTCCCCGAGGCGCCGCAAGCGAGTCAGCGAGGCGGCGCAAGCGCCATCCTCCGCGTGCTGCTCCTTCGTCGCTTTGACGCACGCTTCCGGATGCCGCTTGCGCCGCCTTTGGATCCTCTCTCACATCCCGCGGGTTTTTTACGGATGCTCGTTCACATCCCGCGGCTTTTTTACGGATGCTCGTTCACATCCCGCGCGTTTTTTACGGATGCTCGTTCACTTCCTGACCGTTTTCGGCAAGCGCTCTCTCACGTCGTCATCGTGGGGGAGCGTTTGCTGTTCTTCAGGAAAGGAGCACGACGTCGGTACCTGGCGCGGGCGGACCGGTCACCCTTTGGGCGGATGTGAGAGAGCATCGGCCAGAAGGTATCCGGATGTGAGAGAAGATCCGCCCAGAAGCCGCAGGATGTGAGAGAACGTCAGAAGTCGCGGCGGTTGGCCAGGACCGGGAGCTTCTGGCGGGCTTCTTCCACGACGGCGGGGTCGAGGTCGGCGAAGAGGAGCCCAGGTTCGCCGTCGAGGGCTTCCAGGACTTGCCCGAAGGGGGACACGACGGCGGAGTACCCCACTCCCGTTGGCGCGGCACCCTTGACCTCAACACCTTGCGTAGCAGGATCTCCTTGGCCACAGGCAAGCACGAACGTGGTGGTGTCCACCGCCCGGGCGCGGGACAGGAGCTGCCATTGATCGGCCTTGCCCGGTCCGGCTCCCCACGATGCCGCCACGATGTTCACCACGGCACCACGCAACGCGTTGGCTGTGAACAGTGCCGGGAAACGGATGTCGTAGCAGGTGGCCAAACCAAAGGTGACGCCGCCGACGTCGAACGTCACTGGGTGTGTTCCCGCCTCAACCGTGTCCGACTCCGCGAAGCCGAACGCGTCGAAGAGGTGGATCTTGTCGTAGCTGGTCTCCACGCCGGGGCCTGTGACCATGAGAGTGTTCCGCACGCGGCGCCCGCCGGAATCCGAAGCGGAGCCGGGCGTGAACATGCCGGCCACGATCACCAGCTGCAATTCGTTGGCGAGCTCGCGCACCCCGCTTGCCCAGGGGCCGTCAAGAGGTTCGGCGATATCCAGCAGGGAGTTACCGAACGCGCGCATCATTGCTTCGGGGAAAACAACAAGCTCCGCGCCGCCATCCTTGGCGCGGCGGGCGTACTCTTCCAGAAGCCGCAGATTGTCAGCCAGGTCCCGTCCGGTGATGACTTGAGCGAGTGCAACGCGCACGATTGAACCTCCAGTTCTGTCAGTCCCAGTATGGCAAGGCTGCAGTCAACCTACAGCCGCAGCGACATATTCGGGGGAGCCGATACGAATGTGCTGTTGCCCCGGCAAAGCGTTCCAGCACGTGAGCGGCCCGGAACTACGACCGCGGCCGGTACGTACCGGAAATTTGACGTGGTGCGCGCCGTCACACGGGAGGCTGACTCAGCACTCATCCTGTATGGAACTAAACTTGCAAGCAATGGTTATGCCTATTTTGGACCCAGCAGCCGCCCTGGATGCATCGCGCCCCAGGCCCTTCGGACTGAGCAAGCCCCAGCCCGACTTCTTTGATGCAGTCACCCAGCAGACAGACAACGTGAACGTTGCAGTGTTTGCACCCGACCTGGAACGCGTTGAAGTGGCGTACCAGGCACCGGGTGATGGTTGGCGGGTTCACACCCTTCCCAACCTGGAGGATGGTGTGCACTTTGGCATCGTCAGCGGCATGCCGCCGGGCACACGCTACGGTTTCCGCGCCGCTCCAGCTGAGGGCGGGCTGCCGATGTCAGTACCGGCACTGGATGTTGATGACGACGGCGAACAGTCACTGTTGCTGGATCCCTATGGTCGCGCTGTGGATCAGCGGGGCGAATTCCTCACGAGTGTCCATATGGCATCGGATTTTGACTGGGGCGACGACGCGCCGCCGCGGACACCCATGCGTACGTCGGTGATCTACGAGGCCCACGTACGTGGTCAGACGATGCTCCACCCGGACATCCCGGAGCACCTCCGCGGCACCTATGCCGGGATGGCACACCCCGTGATGATCCAGCATCTGACCGAGCTTGGAATCACTGCCGTGCAACTCCTGCCCATCCACTTCCACCTGGACGAGTCCCACCTCCAGGACCTGGGCATGACGAACTACTGGGGATACAACACTGCTGCCTTCTTCGCCCCTCACTCCGACTACGCTACGGAGGCTGCGCGGAACGCAGGCCCCCACGCTGTGCAGGACGAGCTCAAGGGCATGATCAAGTTGCTCCACGCGGCCGGCATCGAGGTCCTTCTGGACGTGGTCTACAACCACACCGCGGAAGCCGGACCGGACGGGCCCGCGTTGAGTTTCCGTGGCCTCGCGGAGAAGCGCTACTACCGGCACGATGCACATGGGCGCTATCTGGATACCACTGGATGCGGCAACACCTTGGATTTCAGCGATCCCGTGGTGGTGGACCTGGCGTTGGATTCCCTGAGGTACTGGGTGAATGATTTCCACGTGGACGGCTTCCGCTTTGACCTCGCCGTGACCTTGTGCCGGGACGCTGGCAACCAATTCGATCCCAACCATCCCTTCCTGCGGGCCATTGCCGAGGATCCGGTGCTGTCAGAGGTCAAGCTCATTGCCGAGCCCTGGGATGTGGGTTACGGCGGCTGGCAGACAGGGCGGTTCCCGCAGGGATGGTCCGATTGGAACGACCATTTCCGCGACGGCGTCCGGCGCTTCTGGCTCTCCGATCGCGCTGCCATGGAGGCTGGCGGCCAAGGCGGCTCAGTCGCGTCGTTGGCTGAATTGATGGCAGGTTCGGCGAGCCTGTTTGCGCCCTCCGGCCGCACGCGCTTGGCCTCGGTCAACTTCATCACGGCACACGACGGCTTCACGCTCAAGGACTTGGTGAGCTACGACCGCAAGCACAACGAAGCCAACGGTGAGCAGAACAGGGACGGCCACGGAGACAACCGCAGCTACAACCATGGCTTTGAAGGCCGCAGCGAGAACGAGGAAATCGTGGCGGCCCGGGCGCTGTCCGTCCGGAATCTGATGGCTACCTTATTGTTGTCCATTGGCGTTCCCATGATCACCGCTGGTGATGAGATCGGGCGCACGCAGCACGGCAACAACAATGCTTACTGCCAGGACAATCCCACGGCGTGGTTGGACTGGAGCCGGACCCAGGAAGCCAACGCCATGTTCCAGACCACCAGGGAGCTTGTGAGGCTCCGCCGCTGGTTCCTGCGCCACCAGCCCGAGAGCTTCCCGGCCCACGCGAACGATTCCAACCTGCAGTGGTTCGACGACAAGGGAAAGCGCATGACGCCCGCGCGCTGGAATGATCCCAACGCGCGCTCCATCCAGCTCCTGATGGGTCACGAGGACAGCGAAATCCGTGGCTTGATCGTGGTGAACGGCAGCAACCAGGACGTGAAGATGGTGCTTCCCGAGATCCTCAGCGAAACGGGCATCGGCAAGCGCATGTTCGAGCTCCGGTTCACAACCTCGGTGCTGCATGAACGCCGGAAGGGTGCCCTGGTGGCGTCGGGCGAGCGGGATATCCTGCAAGCCAACACCATCAACATTTACCGCACCTAGGAGTCCCCGCATGAAACGGAGCAGCAGCAAACTGCTGGCCTTCGCAGCCCTGGTGATTGCCGTCGTCGCGCTTGTGGTCGCAATGGTGGGCGGAGGCCCATTGACAGCCCCTCAAGGAGCGTTCAGCACACAAACCACGACGGCGGAGCCTGGCTCCGTGTCAACGCCGCCGTCCGTGGCAAACCCCTCTGCGCTGCCCACCATCAACGCCTCGCAGCTGCCCAAGGAAGGGCAACAGACGCTTGCCCTGATCGCGAAAGGCGGCCCGTACCCGTACCGGGAAGACGACGGAAACTTCGGCAACTTCGAAGGACTCTTGCCCAAGAAATCCAGCGGCTTCTACAAGGAATACACAGTCGAAACACCTGGTGCGTCCAACCGAGGCGCCCGCCGAATCATTGTTGGCAAGGACACGGCGAAGTACTACACCGCTGACCACTACGATTCGTTCAAGTTCATCGTCGAAGGCAAGTAGGAACCCATGAAGATCTATTCCGCAGACACCTGGACCCTCGAAGAACTTCAGGAGCAGATTTCCGACGCCGGCCGCAGGACCGTGATGGTCCCCCCGGCAGCAACAAAGCAGTCAGTCCTGGAAGTCTTCGCCCAGGTCCTGGACTTCCCGGAGTACTACGGCGTGAACCTGGACGCCCTCAATGACTCCCTGCATGACTTCGCCGACGCCCTGTCCGACGACGGCGGCACTCCCGTCACGATGATCTGGCAAGTCCCAGCGGCCTACCGAACGGACCGCTCCTTCGGCGTGGTCTGCGAAATCCTCCAAGACGCCGAACGCTACGCAGGCCGCGACCTCGCAGTCATCGCCGTCTTCGAAAATTAAAGAACGAAAGACCGCACACTCCTGCAAGGACCTCCGAGGACCCGAAGGACACGAGGCGCCACAAAAGTGGAACTGACCGCGAACCGGCTACACCCATTGGCGCCCTTTTGGGCGACCGTGACCCGGGAGCGTGCGTCAAAAGCGAGGAACGAGCTAGCACGCCGAGGGTTACGGCCGCCCAACGGGCGAAGCAAGGATCAGGCGTTCGCGATCAACCCCAGCTCGGCTTTTGAGGCCAGCGCCGAGTGCTTCGGGAACACGCGGACGGTGTAGCCGAAGGAGCCTGAGCGGTTGATGACCAGGTCGCCGTGGAAGAGGTGGCGTCCGCCGCCGAGGTTCTCCAGGGAGTCCAGTTCCGCTACGACGATATCCTCAAGCTCGTCGGATTCCTCGGCGCGTCCGAAGGCTACTTCCACGGAGACGTCGTCGGGTGTCAGGTTGTGAAGTGCCACGTAGGCGTTGACCTGCAGGGTGTCGCCGACCTGGGGTTCTTCGGAGACCCCGACGGAGTCGACGTGTTCCACGACGACCTCGGGCCAGGCGCTGCGGACCTTGGAGGTCCAGGCCGCGAGTTCCTTGGCTTCCTTGAAGGATTCAGCGGTGGCCCGACGCCCGGCTACTGCTGCGGGGCAGTAGAGGTTGTTGACGTAGTCGTGGAGCATGCGTTCGGCTGAGACTGCCGGACCCAGGTTCGCCAGGGTGTGCTTGATCATGGACACCCAGTGGGTGGGCACGGTTTCGCGGCTGGATTCGGAGGGTCCTGCTGCCCCGGCGCCTTGGGCCACGGTGGTCCCGTAGAAGCGCGGTGCTACCTGGGTTTCCAGCAGCTCATAGAGTGCGGAAGCCTCGATGTCGTCGCGTTCATCTGCGGATGCGCCGTTGTTGGCTGTGGGGATCGCCCAGCCGTTTTCGCCGTCGTACATTTCGTCCCACCAGCCGTCCAGGACGGAGAGGTTGAGTGAGCCGTTGATGGCTGCTTTCATCCCGGATGTGCCGCAGGCTTCCAGCGGCCGCAGTGGGTTGTTGAGCCAGACGTCGCAGCCGGGGAAGAGGGTGCGGGCCATAGCGATGTCGTAGTTCGGGAGGAACACGATCCGGTGGCGCACTTCGGGGTCGTCGGTGAACCGGACGAGGTCCTGGATCATTTTCTTGCCGGCGTCGTCTGCGGGGTGGGATTTGCCTGCGATAACCAACTGGATGGGGTGCTTGGGGTCCAGGAGGAGGGCCTTCAGACGCGCGGGGTCGCGCAGCATGAGCGTGAGTCGCTTGTAGGTGGGCACGCGTCGGGCGAAGCCGATGGTCAGCACGTCCGGATCCAGTACGTTGTCCGTCCAGCCAAGCTCGGCGTCGGCGGCGCCGCGTGTCTTCCACGAGGCGCGCAGCCTGCGTCGGACGTCTTCGACGAGCTGGGTGCGCAGTTGCTTGCGGAGGCCCCAGACGTCCTCGTCACTGACGTTGTAGGCGAGGTCCCAGCGGCCCAGGGCTTCGGCTTCTGGACCGAATTGTTGCCGTGCCAGGGTCGATATCCGCGGGTCCACCCAGGTGGGAACGTGGACGCCGTTGGTCACGGACGTGATGGGGATCTCGGAGTGGTCGAAACCGGGCCACAGACCGGAGAACATTTCCCGCGAAACCACGCCGTGCAGCTTGGCTACGCCGTTGGCGCGCTGGGCGAGGCGCAGGCCCATGACTGCCATGTTGAAGACGGAAGGGTTGCCGCCGTCGTAGTTTTCCCGGCCGAGTTCCAGGATCCGGTCCACAGGCACAGCAGGGGCGAGCCCGGCTTCGAAGAAGTGCTTGATCTGGAGGGTCTCGAAACGGTCGATCCCTGCCGGTACGGGGGTGTGCGTGGTGAAGACGGTGGATGCACGGCCTGCAGCGAGGGCTTCGTCCCAGGTGAGGGGATCAGTCGCGTCGGACATCGCTTCCTGGATGCGTTCGATTCCCAGGAATCCTGCGTGGCCTTCGTTCGTGTGGAAGACTTCCGGTGCGGGTGTGCCCGTCAGTTCCTGGTAGACGCGCAGGGCCTTGACGCCGCCCATGCCCAGCAACAGTTCCTGTTGGAGGCGGTGATCGCCGCCACCGCCGTACAGGCGGTCGGTGATGCCGCGCGCGGCTTCGTCGTTGGAGGGGACGTTGGAGTCCAGCAGCAGCAGCGGAACGCGTCCGACGTCGGCACGCCAAACATGAGCGTGCAGCTCGCGGCCGTTGGGAAGCGGAAGCGAAATGTGCACCGGCTTGCCCGGAACGCCGTCCTTGGAGGGCTGGCGCAGAAGCGTCAGCGGCAGGCCGTCCGGGTCCAGGACCGGGTACGTTTCCTGCTGCCAGGCGTCACGGGACAGCGACTGCTTGAAGTAGCCGGCCTGGTAAAGGAGCCCGACGCCGATCAACGGCACCCCGAGGTCCGATGCGGCTTTGAGGTGGTCACCGGCAAGGATGCCCAGGCCACCGGAGTACTGGGGGAGAACCTCGGTGATGCCGAATTCCGGCGAGAAGTAAGCGATGCAGGCCGGGGCTTCATCACCCAAGCCCTGGTACCAGCGGGGCTCGCTGAGGTAGCGGTCCAAATCGGCTGCAGCTTCCTGCACCCGGTTTACGACTTCGCCGTTGCTGGCCAGGTCCTGCAGCTGCTCCCTGCTGATGGACCCCAGGAGGGCGATGGGGTCGTGCTGCGCGGCCTCCCAGAGAGCCGGGTTAAGGCTCGCAAAAAGTTCCCTGGTGGGCCGGTGCCAGGACCAGCGCAAGTTGGTCGCCAAGCGGGCCAGGGGCCGAATGGGCTCAGGGAGGACGGTACGGACTGTAAATCTTCGAATTGCCTTCACGAGCGCCACACTAACGGACTCACATGGCAGTCGGAACTTGTTTGGGTTTCTTTTAGGTAAAAGTCATCTTGCGTCGTGAAGATGGCTCGTGTGCTTAGCATTCTTGGATTTTTGTCGCTAACGTCGTGGTTGTGACGAATACCTCGCGAACCATGACCGCTTTGAAATCCAAGACGAAAACGGACATCACCGCCGGACTTCGCTTCGGCCGGTTCCCCATCACGGCCGTCCAGCCGGTGGTTGAGGGTGGCCGGTTCCCCGCGAAGGCCCTTCCGGGTGAGGATCTCGCCATCGGGGCGACCGTCTTTCGTGAAGGACATGATCAACTCGGCGTCTCCGCCGTCCTGCTCGATCCCAAGGGCAAGGAGCGCCAGCGGGTCCGCATGGCACCGGCCAAGGATGAGCGCTGGAAAGGCCTGGACCGCTGGGAGGGTTTGCTGTCGCCGTCCGGCACGGGCGCGTGGTCTTTCGTCATTGAGGCTTGGCACGACCGTTATGGAACGTGGCACCACAACGCTGAAGTCAAAGTGGGCGCCGGCATTGACGTCGAGTTGATGCTCGCAGAGGGCGCCGCCCTCCTTTCGGAAGCAGCCGACGACGACGCCGGCCGCACCGCGGCGGAGAAGCGCACCCTGCGTGCCGCTTCAGTCGTCCTCGCCGACACCACCAAATCTGCCGAGGAGCGCCTTGGCGCCGGTTTCAGCCCAGAGGTGCTGACCGCCGTCGGACGCGTTCCGATCCGTGAGCTGGTGACGGTTTCGGAGCCGTTCCCGCTGCAGGTGGAACGTGACCTCGCGGGTCGTGGTTCCTGGTACGAGTTCTTTCCCCGCTCCGAGGGCGCGGTTTTGGATCACGCCTCAGGTATCTGGACCTCGGGCAACTTCCGCACCGCAGCCAAGCGCCTGGAGGCGGTTGCGGAGATGGGCTTCGATGTCATCTATCTGCCGCCGATCCACCCGATCGGTTTCCAGCACCGCAAGGGCCGCAACAACACGCTGACACCGGGCCCCCAGGACCCGGGTTCGCCGTGGGCCATTGGTTCCAAGGACGGTGGCCATGATGCCATTCACCCGGATTTGGGCACTTTTGAAGATTTTGACGCTTTTGTTGCCCACGCCCGCGAGCTCGGACTCGAAGTTGCACTGGACCTGGCGTTGCAGGCAGCCCCCGACCACCCCTGGGTGACGTCAAACCCGGAATGGTTCACCACCCGTGTGGATGGGTCGATCGCCTATGCCGAAAACCCGCCAAAGAAATACCAGGATATTTATCCCCTGAACTTCGATAACGATCCCGCAGGCCTTTCCAAGGAAATCCTGAGGATCGTCCAGTTGTGGATCAGCCATGGCGTGAAGATTTTCCGCGTGGACAATCCGCACACAAAGCCTGTCTGGTTCTGGGAATGGTTGATTGGAAAGATCAACAAAAAGAACCCAGAGGTAGTTTTCCTGGCCGAGGCTTTCACTCGTCCACCCATGATGCACGCATTGGGCAGGGCAGGGTTCCAGCAGTCCTACACCTACTTCACCTGGCGGAACACCAAGACTGAACTGGAGCAGTATTTCCATGAGGTCAGCCACGAGAGCGCAGCTTTCTTCCGGCCCAACTTCTTTGTAAACACGCCGGACATCCTCACGGAGTACCTCCAGTACGGTGGTCCCGCGGCCTTCCGCATCCGGGCTGTCCTGGCTGCCACGGCGAGCCCGCTCTGGGGCGTGTACGCCGGCTACGAGCTGTACGAACACCTTGCACGGCCAGGTGCGGAAGAGTACATCGATAACGAAAAGTACGAGTACAAGGCAAGGGACTGGGAAGGCGCTGCGGCGTCGGGCCGCACGCTCGCGCCGTACATCACCAGGCTCAACACCATCCGCAAGGACCACCTTGCCCTGGGCGACCTGCAGAACCTGACGTTGCACAGCAGCACGGATGACGCAACGATCGTCTACTCCAAGCACAAGACGCTGCCGGATGGCACGAAGGACACCTTGATCATCGTGGTCAACGTGGATCCGCACAGCGCCCGCGAAAGCACGGTCTCCCTGGACTTGGCGGCCCTGCAGCTGGACCCTGCGGACTTCAACGAGGACGGCCGGTTCCTGGTGGATGACTTGATCAGCGGGCAGAGCTGGTGGTGGGGTGAACACAACTACGTCAGGCTCGACGCACACGTGGAGCCCGCACACATCCTGAGCATCCGGAGGCAGCCTTAGTGAGTTTTTCTCCGCAAAACCCCAGCCAGTACTTCACTCCGAAGAACACCTTCGAGCTGAATGCCCCCGGTCTCCAGCATGATCCACACTGGTACCGCAAGGCAGTCTTCTACGAAGTACTGGTGCGGGCCTTTGCGGATGCCAACGGGGATGGCTCCGGTGACTTCCACGGCTTGATCGAGAAACTGGACTATCTTCAGTGGCTGGGCGTTGACTGCCTCTGGTTGCCACCGTTCTTCCATTCACCGTTGCGTGACGGCGGCTATGACATTGCCGACTACACCTCGGTGCTGGACGAGTTTGGCACCATCAGCGACTTCAAGCGCCTCGTGGCGGAAGCACACGCCCGCGGCGTCAGGGTGATCATCGACCTCCCGCTGAACCACACCTCGGACCAGCACCCGTGGTTCCAGGAATCCCGGAAGGACCCCACAGGTCCCTACGGCGATTTCTATGTCTGGAGCGATACGGATGAGAAATACCAGGATGCGCGCATCATCTTCGTGGACACGGAGGAATCCAACTGGACCTTCGACCCCATCCGGCGCCAATTTTTCTGGCACCGCTTCTTCAGCCACCAGCCGGACCTGAACTTCGAGAACCCCAAAGTCATCGAGGCGCTCTATGACGTAATCCGGTTCTGGCTGGACCAGGGAATCGATGGCTTCCGCGCCGACGCCGTTCCGTACCTCTTCGAGGAGGAAGGGACCAACTGCGAGAACCTGCCGGCCACCCACGCTTTCCTGCAAGATCTGCGGCGGATGGTGGATGCCAATTACCCCGGACGCGTGATCATCGCCGAGGCAAACCAGCCACCCCAGGAGGTGGTGGAGTACTTCGGCACCGACGAAGCCCCGGAATGCCACATGGCCTTCCACTTTCCGATCATGCCCCGGCTTTACTACGCCCTCCGGGACCAGAAAGCGGCTCCGATCATCCAGACCCTGCGGGAAACTCCGGAGATTCCCAAGGGCGCCCAATGGGGGACCTTCCTGCGGAACCACGACGAACTCACGCTGGAGATGGTCAGCGCGGACGATCGCGCCGCCATGCTTGGCTGGTACGCACCGGACCCCAGGATGCGCGCCAACATTGGTATTCGGCGGAGGCTGGCTCCGCTGCTGGACAATTCCCGGGCTGAGATTGAGCTCATTAACGCTCTGTTGCTCTCCCTGCCGGGTAGCCCCTTCCTCTATTACGGGGACGAGATCGGCATGGGGGATAACATTTGGCTCGATGACCGCGACGCCGTCCGCACACCCATGCAATGGAACCCGGACAGGAACGCGGGTTTCTCGGGGGCGGACCCGGGCAAGCTGTACCTGCCGGTGATCCAGTCCCTGGTCTACAACTACAGCATGGCCAACGTTGAAGCAGAGGCTGCGCATTCAGGCTCACTGCTGCGATGGACCCGGCAGATCCTCAGCGTGCGAAGGAACCACCCTGTGTTCGGCCTGGGAGGTTTCCGCCACATCGAAGCGGACAACGAGGTTGTTCTGGCCTATGTCCGGGAACTGCCAGCGGGCAATCCTGAAGGCGAGGACGCAGAGACGATTCTGTGCGTCTTCAACCTTTCTCAGCATCCCGTGGCCGCCACGCTGGATCTGCCCGAATTCGCGGGCAGAGGCTTCCGCGACATTTTCGGTGGCCAAACATTCCCGCCTGTGGGGGACAACGGCCAACTGACGGTCATGCTGGGTAGCCACAACTTCTATTGGCTGCGGCTGCGCTCTGCGTTTTCCAACCCCTCATCGCCATTTACCCAGGCGATTCCCGTGGTGTCGACCAAAGGATGAGATGAAAAAGGGAACACTTGACCCCTCGATCGAAAGTCTTCTCCGGAGCTGGCTTCCCACCAAACGCTGGTTCCCGGTGAAGAGTCCCGACTTTGCGCTGGAGCGTGTTGGCGGCTTCAACCTCCCATACCCGGAAGGTAGCGCCGGATTGCAGGTTGAACTGCTCGCCGTCACGTATCGGACGGCCGACGGCGGTCCCCGGACCGACGTTGTCCAGGTCCCGTTGAGCTTCAGAAGCCAGCCGTTGCCGGAGGCCCCCACAGCTTTGCTGGGGGAGGTCACGGACCCGGAACAAGGGCTGCGACTGGTGTACGACGCCGTCTACGACCCCGAGTTCATTACGGCGTGGTTGGATCTCATGCGGCGCGAGGGCGCCGTGGGTGACGGTCTTGCCGCGGGCCATCTCACGCGTGGCCGCGTGGCCCTTCCGGAAGGGCCCACCTCGGTCCGCGTGCTTTCCGGGGAACAGTCCAACACGTCCGTCATCATTGACGACGGCGGTTCAATGGCGATCGTGAAGATCTTCCGCGTGCTGGCGGCCGGCAGGAATCCCGAAGTGGAGCTGGGTGCCGCGCTGACAGCGGCGGGGACCACCGAGGTCCCGGCCACGCTCGGCTGGATCACGGGTTCCTGGGAGGGCCAGGGCCCAGGCGGTCCGGCCACTGGCGAGCTCACGGTTGCCCATGAATTCCTGCTGGGTGGACTGGATGCATGGAGGCTGGCTGTCGAAGCCGCTGCAGCAGGTGCCGATTTCACCAAAGAGGCCCACGAACTCGGTGCTGCAACAGCAACGGTCCACGCCAGGCTCGCGGAAACTTTCGGCACACTGGATGGCCAAACGCAGGGCGCCGACATTATTGCGACCCTGGCCCGTCGCGTCCGCCAGTCATGGGCGGAAGCGGCTTCCGCCGTCGGGCCTTATGAGGCCAATCTCGAAGAGCTGCTTGCCACGCTGCATCCCCGCGATGTGGGTCAGCTGCAGCGCGTCCACGGCGACCTCCACCTTGGCCAGATCCTCAAGGTTCCCGGAAAGAATGGGGCACCGGGTCGGTGGGCCATCCTGGACTTCGAAGGCGAGCCCCTCAGGACCATTAACGAGCGCAACACTCCCGATCTCCCCTTGCGGGATGTTGTGGGAATGCTTCGCTCCTTCGACTACGCGGCAGGAGCCGCTGTTCGTGAGAACGCCGAAGCCAAGGTGCCCTCGACATGGGCGGACGACTGCTCCACCGCGTTCCTGGCTGGTTACAGCGAAGTCATGCCGGGAACCATTGACCGCCGCTCGCCACTCTTTGTGGCATTGTGGCTGGACAAGGCCTTATATGAGGTGGTCTATGAGTTGCGGAACCGGCCGGACTGGCTGTCCATTCCGGTCAACGCATCACGGCAAATCCTCGACAACACGAGCCGCGGCAAGCACGCCGCGGCTACAGCGGAAGGTAATGAAATGACAGGCTCTGCACGCACCGAACGGCCCCGAGTTCCCCTGCATGTGGACTCCGAGACCTTGGCCCGCGTGGCAGCTGGAGCCCACCACGCACCACACTCCGTGCTCGGCGCCCACCTGGACGATCACGGCCACGTCACCATCCGGACCGTGAAGCACCTCGCCAAGTCGGTAACGGTGGTGACGGAGGCCGGACGCACTGCCATGGAGCACGAAGCCAACGGCATTTGGGCCGTCGTCCTGGATCCGCTTCAGCACGGCCATGTGCCGGACTATCGTCTGGAAGTGGTGTACGACGCCGAACCGGTCACCATTGATGATCCGTACCACTACCTGCCTACCGTGGGTGAGGTGGACCTGCACCTGATTGGCGAAGGCCGGCACGAGCGTCTCTGGGATGTCCTTGGCGCCCACATCCAGCACTACCGCTCTTCACTGAGTGAAGTAGACGGCGTTTCCTTTGCTGTCTGGGCCCCGAACGCCCAGGCGGTCCGGGTCAAGGGTGATTTCAACGGCTGGGATGGCCGTAGCCACGCAATGCGTTCCCTCGGCTCGTCCGGTGTTTGGGAAGTCTTCATTCCGGGGGTTGTAGCAGGGGCGTGCTACAAATACGAGATCCTGAGCAAGACCGGGCACTGGCTGGAAAAGGCTGACCCCTTGGCCTTCGGCACGGAAGTTCCGCCACTGACCGCATCCCGCGTGGTGGACTCCAGCTACCGCTTCAAGGACGCCGAGTGGATGACTGCGCGCGCAGAAAAGGACCCGCACAACTCACCCATGAGTGTCTACGAAGTGCACCTGGGATCCTGGCGCCTTGGCTTGGGCTACAAGGAGCTGGCCAAGGAACTGGTTGACTACGTGAAGTGGCTCGGTTTCACCCATGTGGAATTCATGCCCGTGGCAGAGCACCCCTTCGGTGGTTCCTGGGGCTACCAGGTCACGTCCTACTTTGCCCCGACATCCAGGTTCGGGCACCCCGACGAGTTCCGTTTCCTTGTGGACTCCCTGCATCAGGCAGGCATCGGTGTCCTGCTGGACTGGGTCCCGGCTCACTTCCCCAAGGATTCGTGGGCGCTGGCTCGCTTTGACGGCGAGGCACTGTACGAGCACTCAGATCCCAACCTGGGCGAACACCCGGACTGGGGCACACTGATCTTCGACTTCGGGCGCACCGAGGTGCGGAACTTCCTCGTTGCCAACGCACTGTATTGGCTCGAAGAATTCCACATCGATGGACTTCGCGTGGACGCTGTGGCCTCCATGATCTACCTCGACTACTCCCGCGAGGAAGGGCAGTGGCGTCCCAACAAGTTCGGTGGCCGCGAGAACCTCGAGGCAATTTCCTTCATGCAGGAGGTGAACGCCACCGTCTACAAGACGCACCCTGGCGCGGTCACCATTGCCGAGGAATCCACCGCATTCCCCGGTGTCACGGCACCCACCAACCACGGTGGGCTCGGCTTTGGCATCAAATGGAACATGGGGTGGATGCACGACTCCCTGAAATACATCTCCGAAGACCCCATCAACCGCCGCTGGCACCACGGCACCATTACGTTCTCCATGGTTTACGCCTTCTCGGAGAACTTCCTCCTGCCCATCAGCCACGATGAAGTAGTCCACGGCAAGGGATCGATGCTTCGCAAGATGCCCGGTGACCGTTGGCAGCAACTGGCAAACCTCCGCGCCTTCTTCGCCTACCAGTGGGCACACCCGGGTAAGCAACTCATTTTCATGGGTACCGAATTCGGCCAGGAAGCGGAGTGGTCCGAGCAGTACGGACTCGACTGGTTCCTTGCTGACATCCCGGCGCATCGTGGACTCCAACTCCTTGTCCGCGACCTTAACGGCCTCTACAAGTCAACGCCTGCACTGCATATCCGCGACAACGAACCTGCCGGCTTCCAGTGGATCAACGGCGGAGACGCCGACCACAACGTGCTGACCTTCATTCGCTGGGACCACGATGGCAAGCCGTTGGTGTGCGCAGTCAACTTCTCCGGGGGCCCGCACAACGATTACATTCTGGGAGTGCCGGAAGCAGGGGAGTGGGTTGAAGTCCTGAACACCGATTCCGAGACTTACGGTGGCTCGGGCGTCATCAACGCTGGAACGCTGAAAGCCACCTCACCTGGAACGGACGGCCAGCCGGCGGCATTGACCGTAACACTCCCGCCGCTTGGCGCGTCCTGGTTCACGCTGGCTGAGTAGTTCTTCAAGCCGAACAGTTCTTCAAGGCCAGGGAGGGTCCGGGGCAACAATGCTCCGGACGCTCCCTGACTGCGTCCGGGGGTTGTTGGGTTTGGGTGCTTAGCCGGGTTTCCGGGGTAGTTGTGGCGCCAAGGTGCCCCTCTTTGAGTGGCTTTGCCATCTCGGCTGAGTAGGGGTATAGTTAGTACCCGCGCTGGTCCCCGAGTGGAGATCGCCAAGCTGACAAGAAACCGCAAGGAAAAATCAAGTCAAGCTTGCCGATTTGACTCCGAGAGATCCAGCCGGTAAGTTTGAAAAGTTGCTCCGGAGCGATCCAGCGAAGGCTGGTGGTACTGCTTTGGAATAGTGACCTGTTGTTTGAGAACTCAATAGTGTGCCAAGTTTGTTGATGCCGATTGTTTTATTGATTGGTTGAAATTATGGCCGGGCCTCTGCGCACCCCCGTGTGTGGTGGTTTGGTTTTCAGCTGGTTTCGAATTTTGTGCAGCCGTGCCTGTCGTTATTTCCGGTGGGTGTGGTTGTGTCTGTTTGATTTGTTTTACTTCAACGGAGAGTTTGATCCTGGCTCAGGATGAACGCTGGCGGCGTGCTTAACACATGCAAGTCGAACGATGATCCCAGCTTGCTGGGGGATTAGTGGCGAACGGGTGAGTAACACGTGAGTAACCTGCCCTTGACTCTGGGATAAGCCTGGGAAACTGGGTCTAATACCGGATATGACTCCTCATCGCATGGTGGGGGGTGGAAAGCTTTTGTGGTTTTGGATGGACTCGCGGCCTATCAGCTTGTTGGTGGGGTAATGGCCTACCAAGGCGACGACGGGTAGCCGGCCTGAGAGGGTGACCGGCCACACTGGGACTGAGACACGGCCCAGACTCCTACGGGAGGCAGCAGTGGGGAATATTGCACAATGGGCGAAAGCCTGATGCAGCGACGCCGCGTGAGGGATGACGGCCTTCGGGTTGTAAACCTCTTTCAGTAGGGAAGAAGCGAAAGTGACGGTACCTGCAGAAGAAGCGCCGGCTAACTACGTGCCAGCAGCCGCGGTAATACGTAGGGCGCAAGCGTTATCCGGAATTATTGGGCGTAAAGAGCTCGTAGGCGGTTTGTCGCGTCTGCTGTGAAAGACCGGGGCTCAACTCCGGTTCTGCAGTGGGTACGGGCAGACTAGAGTGCAGTAGGGGAGACTGGAATTCCTGGTGTAGCGGTGAAATGCGCAGATATCAGGAGGAACACCGATGGCGAAGGCAGGTCTCTGGGCTGTAACTGACGCTGAGGAGCGAAAGCATGGGGAGCGAACAGGATTAGATACCCTGGTAGTCCATGCCGTAAACGTTGGGCACTAGGTGTGGGGGACATTCCACGTTTTCCGCGCCGTAGCTAACGCATTAAGTGCCCCGCCTGGGGAGTACGGCCGCAAGGCTAAAACTCAAAGGAATTGACGGGGGCCCGCACAAGCGGCGGAGCATGCGGATTAATTCGATGCAACGCGAAGAACCTTACCAAGGCTTGACATGAACCGGAAAGACCTGGAAACAGGTGCCCCGCTTGCGGTCGGTTTACAGGTGGTGCATGGTTGTCGTCAGCTCGTGTCGTGAGATGTTGGGTTAAGTCCCGCAACGAGCGCAACCCTCGTTCTATGTTGCCAGCGCGTGATGGCGGGGACTCATAGGAGACTGCCGGGGTCAACTCGGAGGAAGGTGGGGACGACGTCAAATCATCATGCCCCTTATGTCTTGGGCTTCACGCATGCTACAATGGCCGGTACAAAGGGTTGCGATACTGTGAGGTGGAGCTAATCCCAAAAAGCCGGTCTCAGTTCGGATTGGGGTCTGCAACTCGACCCCATGAAGTCGGAGTCGCTAGTAATCGCAGATCAGCAACGCTGCGGTGAATACGTTCCCGGGCCTTGTACACACCGCCCGTCAAGTCACGAAAGTTGGTAACACCCGAAGCCGGTGGCCTAACCCTTGTGGGGGGAGCCGTCGAAGGTGGGACCGGCGATTGGGACTAAGTCGTAACAAGGTAGCCGTACCGGAAGGTGCGGCTGGATCACCTCCTTTCTAAGGAGCTGCTAACAACTGTGTTGTTCGCCTGCATGGGCGGATGACGGGTTGTCAGTGTTGCCCATTGCGCAGGCGTCTGTTCTGCGGTGGGTGCTCATGGGTGGAAACATCAACGAATCAAACTTGTTTGGCATGGCCTTTACCGGTTGTGTCCTGGTGTTAGTACGGCGACCCGCGAGGGTTGTTTGGAAAGCTGCCGGGGCGTGGTTGGTGGGGTTGTGTTTGGCGCACTGTTGGGTCCTGAGGCAACAGGACCTTTTTGCAGCAATGCATTGGGGGCACTTCTGGTGTTTCTTTTGTTCCTGCTTCCGGTACTCCTTTTCCGCTGTTGTGGTGGGGGTCTGGTTGATGGGGTTGTTGTTTGAGAACTACATAGTGGACGCGAGCATCTGGAACACACACTTGTGTGTGTTCTTACAGCAATTTCTTATGAATGAACCTGGCCCTTTGTGGTCATGGTTCTCTCGAATGGATGATGCATCGTCAAACGAGAGTTTGACGTGTGTGTGGTCAAGTTTTTAAGGGCACACGGTGGATGCCTTGGCATTAGGAGCCGAAGAAGGACGTAGGAATCTGCGATAAGCCTGGGGGAGTTGATAACCGAGCGTTGATCCCAGGATGTCCGAATGGGGAAACCCCGCACAACGCTGTTAAAGGTGATTGTGTGACCCGCATCTGAACACATAGGGTGCGTGGGGGGAACGCGGGGAAGTGAAACATCTCAGTACCCGCAGGAAGAGAAAACAAGAGTGATTCCGTTAGTAGTGGCGAGCGAACGCGGATCAGGCTAAACCGTTTCCATGTGTGATAGCCGGCGGGCGTTGCATGGGCGGGGTTGTGGGACTTTCCGTACTGGTTCTGCCGGACTGGTGGGGTGTGTAGTGCAGGCATAGGTGAACGGTCTTGAAAGGCCGGCCAGAGAGGGTGTGAGCCCCGTAACCGTAATGTTGTGTACCGCCTGGAGAGGATCCCAAGTAGCACGGGGCCCGAGAAATCCCGTGCGAATCTGTCAGGACCACCTGATAAGCCTAAATACTTCCTAATGACCGATAGCGGACCAGTACCGTGAGGGAAAGGTGAAAAGTACCCCGGGAGGGGAGTGAAACAGTACCTGAAACCGTGTGCTTACAATCCGTCGGAGCCAGTCTGATTCTGGTGACGGCGTGCCTTTTGAAGAATGAGCCTGCGAGTTAGTGTTACGTCGCGAGGTTAACCCGTGTGGGGTAGCCGTAGCGAAAGCGAGTCTGAACAGGGCGAGTGTAGTGGCGTGATCTAGACCCGAAGCGGAGTGATCTACCCATGGCCAGGTTGAAGCGACGGTAAGACGTCGTGGAGGACCGAACCCACTTCAGTTGAAAATGGAGGGGATGAGCTGTGGGTAGGGGTGAAAGGCCAATCAAACTCCGTGATAGCTGGTTCTCCCCGAAATGCATTTAGGTGCAGCGTTGCGTGTTTCTTGCCGGAGGTAGAGCTACTGGATGGCCGATGGGCCCTACAAGGTTACTGACGTCAGCCAAACTCCGAATGCCGGTAAGTGAGAGCGCAGCAGTGAGACTGTGGGGGATAAGCTTCATAGTCGAGAGGGAAACAGCCCAGACCACCAACTAAGGCCCCTAAGCGTGTGCTAAGTGGGAAAGGATGTGGAGTTGCGAAGACAACCAGGAGGTTGGCTTAGAAGCAGCCATCCTTGAAAGAGTGCGTAATAGCTCACTGGTCAAGTGATTCCGCGCCGACAATGTAGCGGGGCTCAAGTACACCGCCGAAGTTGTGGATTTCACACAGTGCCCTAGCCTTCGTGGTTCAGGGGTGTGGAGTGGTAGGGGAGCGTCGTGTGGGCAGTGAAGTCGCGGTGGAAACCAGCGGTGGAGCCTACACGAGTGAGAATGCAGGCATGAGTAGCGAAAGACGGGTGAGAAACCCGTCCGCCGAATGATCAAGGGTTCCAGGGTCAAGCTAATCTGCCCTGGGTAAGTCGGGACCTAAGGCGAGGCCGACAGGCGTAGTCGATGGACAACGGGTTGATATTCCCGTACCGGCGAAAAACCGCCCATGCCAAGCGGGGGATACTAACCGCCCGGAGCCTGCCCTATCACCCTTGTGGTGTGTGGGTTTTGGCCGAGCGCGGGATCTGATCCCGGGAGGTAAGCGTATTAACAGGTGTGACGCAGGAAGGTAGCCGGGCCGGGCGATGGTTGCCCCGGTCCAAGGATGTAGGGTCAGGGATAGGCAAATCCGTTCCTGTGTGTTTCGAGCACGATCCTGAGATCTGATGGGACCCCCGCATGGGGGGATCCGGTGATCCTATGCTGCCTAGAAAAGCATCGACGCGAGGTTTTAGCCGCCCGTACCCCAAACCGACACAGGTGATCAGGTAGAGAATACCAAGGCGATCGAGAGAATTATGGTTAAGGAACTCGGCAAAATGCCCCCGTAACTTCGGGAGAAGGGGGGCCTGCCCCGTGATACAGACTTGCTCTGTGGAGCGGGTGTGGGCCGCAGAGACCAGGGGGAAGCGACTGTTTACTAAAAACACAGGTCCGTGCGAAGTCGCAAGACGATGTATACGGACTGACTCCTGCCCGGTGCTGGAAGGTTAAGAGGACCGGTTAGCCCGTAAGGGCGAAGCTGAGAATTTAAGCCCCAGTAAACGGCGGTGGTAACTATAACCATCCTAAGGTAGCGAAATTCCTTGTCGGGTAAGTTCCGACCTGCACGAATGGAGTAAC
The DNA here is from genome assembly GCA_039636795.1 of Micrococcaceae bacterium Sec5.1. Taxonomy (NCBI): domain Bacteria; kingdom Bacillati; phylum Actinomycetota; class Actinomycetes; order Micrococcales; family Micrococcaceae; species Micrococcaceae bacterium Sec5.1. Next base: position 932,366 of record CP143430.1, read on the forward strand.
GACTTCCCCGCTGTCTCAACCATAAACTCGGCGAAATTGCAGTACGAGTAAAGATGCTCGTTACGCGCAGCAGGACGGAAAGACCCCGAGACCTTTACTATAGTTTGGTATTGGTGTTCGGAGTGGCTTGTGTAGGATAGGTGGGAGACGTTGAAGCCCGGACGCCAGTTCGGGTGGAGTCATCGTTGAAATACCACTCTGGTCACTTTGGACATCTAACTTCGGCCCGTGATCCGGGTCAGGGACAGTGCCTGATGGGTAGTTTAACTGGGGCGGTTGCCTCCTAAAAAGTAACGGAGGCGCCCAAAGGTTCCCTCAGCCTGGTTGGCAATCAGGTGTCGAGTGTAAGTGCACAAGGGAGCTTGACTGTGAGAGAGACATCTCAAGCAGGGACGAAAGTCGGGACTAGTGATCCGGCGGTACATTGTGGAATGGCCGTCGCTCAACGGATAAAAGGTACCTCGGGGATAACAGGCTGATCTTGCCCAAGAGTCCATATCGACGGCATGGTTTGGCACCTCGATGTCGGCTCGTCGCATCCTGGGGCTGGAGTAGGTCCCAAGGGTTGGGCTGTTCGCCCATTAAAGCGGTACGCGAGCTGGGTTTAGAACGTCGTGAGACAGTTCGGTCCCTATCCGCTGCGCGCGCAGGAAATTTGAGAAGGGCTGTCCTTAGTACGAGAGGACCGGGACGGACGAACCTCTGGTGTGTCAGTTGTACTGCCAAGTGCATCGCTGATTAGCTACGTTCGGATGGGATAACCGCTGAAAGCATCTAAGCGGGAAGCTCGCTTCAAGATGAGATTTCCATACACAATTTGTGTGAGAGGCCCCCAGCCAGACCACTGGGTTGATAGGCCGGATGTGGAAGCGAGGACTAAAGACTCGTGAAGCTGACCGGTACTAATAGGCCAACAACTTACACCACACACAACACTGCACGCGTCCACTATGTGGTTCCCGAACAACAAAACCCGTTGCTTCCAGGAACAAAAACCACAACTAAATACACAACACCACAGGACCCTCACACCGAGGGAACACACATGTTGTAACCACAAAGCTTCCCACCCCAAACCGGCACCAAACCGGCACGGGGGTTCGGGTAACAGGGTTACGGCGGTCATAGCGTGGGGGAAACGCCCGGTCCCATTCCGAACCCGGAAGCTAAGACCCACAGCGCCGATGGTACTGCACCCGGGAGGGTGTGGGAGAGTAGGACACCGCCGGACACACATTAGGTCGAGACCCCCCAACCCACCACGGGTCGGGGGGTCTCCCGCATTAACGGCACGATCACCAAACCAGAACCAGGCAAGCCCCGACCACCACGGCCGGGGCTTCCCCTATTTAAGCCCGGTTTAGCCGTTCCAGAACCCGTTGAGTTGGTCCGCGAGGGCCCGGCCTTGCTCGTAACCGGCCTGTGCAGCCGCCGGACGCATGGAGACATCCATCGCATTGGCCCCGAACATGTGCTCGGAGCTGCTGTCGGGAATGACCGTTTCTACCCTGCTGCCGCCGGCACGTAATTCGGCGACCTGTGTTTCGAGGTGCAGGCCCCACTCCAGCGGAGTCCGCGTTCTGCCCCCAAATGGTGACAGAACCAGGACGCGTGCGTATCCGGATGCCAAGTCGGCATTCTCGGCGTTGGATCGGTATCCGCCGTCAATGTATCGGTCGTCCCCGATGCCGTAGGCGAACCCACTGGCGCAGCTGGCTGCTACAGCATCCACCAGTTCCACTCCGCTGTGACGGTCGAATTGGACCGCGTTACCCGTCCTGGCATCCACGGCAGTGATCAGCACTTTTCGTTGCGGCCATTGCAAACTTGGCAGCCGGGAGGCGACGGTTTCCCGCCACTGTCTTTGCCTTGATTCGTCCGCTGTAGCCGCCAACTCGAGCGCTGCAGCGCCCATCCGGCGACGCATATCGGCAGGATCCGTAGAGGCCTCAATGATCTTCTGTGTTCTTTCCAAATGGTCCACCACTTGCCGCGCTGGGCCAGATTGTGCTGGCTGCGGCTGCATTGGACCGGACTGCGTTGGACTGGTCTGCGTTGAATTGGCTTGCGGCGGCCGCTGCCGTTGTGGCTGGGGTGGTGCGGCAAGGACAGCTGCATATAGTTCTGAAGGACTCGCGCCAGCTATCTGTGCCGCTGCGGTGGAGCCGGCCGATGTGCCGACCGTCAAGTCGGATTTGGTCACATCCATGCCGGCGTCGAACATTCCGGCGATGACGCCGATCAGCCAGGCATTGCCCGTGGATCCGCCGCCACCAAGCACCAGCGCCCGCTCGGCTGAACGCCCAGGAATCGCGGCGGAATTATCCTGTGGTTGATTCTGGGGGGACGATGGCTGCCCGGAAGTGGTCGTCGATGTGACGGGCTGCGTTGGAAATGGTGTTGTGTTCATGGGAGTCGCCTTTCGCGAATTGCCTCTGTGGCGCTCCCGCTGGCGACTAGATCAGTCGCTAGATCGTGTACTGCGGGGGAGCACCCATTGCGGATACTGCGTTCATGGGTCTCACCTCCTGTTGTTAGATCACGATCAACGGGACTCTAACACCGCGCCAATGGGCTGCGCAACCAAGCCATCCCCCAGCACTCCGGGCTGGACATGGTTGCCGGAAGAAATGCGCGTTTCCGCACCGGTACAGTTGAGGGTCATGGACAGTATTTTCAGTCATCCCGAGCCGGAGCCCGAGCCGTCGTCACAAGACACCAATGACCTTGAACCCCTGGTGCTGACAGTGGTGGTGCCAACCAGCGTTTCTCATGCCTTTTTGGGCTTTACGGACCATCCTCATCTGTGGTGGCCCCTCGAAGAGGAGAGTGTGTTCGGCGCGGGATCGCACGTTGAGTTCGAGGAGAATCTGATCCTGGAGACGGCCGAGGATGGACGCACTTCGGTGTGGGGAACCATCGATGACTGGCAGCCGCCGTTGTCCTTCCATGCGAGCTGGTATCCGGCGAGCACGCCCCTCTGGTCCACGGAAATTAGGGTCTCGTTCCGTGCGGTAGAGGGTGGCACGGAGGTCCGGTTGGTGCATGACGGTTGGGAAGGTGCAGAGGATCCTGCTGCCAGCCGGGCATCGTATGCGGAAGGTTGGCCTCGAGTCCTGGATCGCTACGTACGGTTCATGGGCGGGACAGTTGCCTAGGGTCAGGCGACTTCGTGCTGAAGACTGGTGTCTGCTGAGGAAAGTCCGGCTGGAAATGCTTACGGATACGCCCATGGCTTATGTCGAAGGCCTGGAGGCCGCCCGGCGGCAAACGGATGCGCAGTGGCAGGAACGGGCTGCGGCTATGGCCGGCGATTCCAGCGTGACGTTGGTAGCTGACGGCGGCGTGGATGGAAGCCCGTTCTGTGGGCTGATGAGGGTTGTCCTGAAGCATCCTCAAGACCCGCAGAGGCCACTTCAAGCCATGCTGATAAGTGTCTATGTTGCCCCCGAACATCGAGGTTTGGGGTTGGCCGATGAACTCCTCCACCAGGCGTGCGAGGCCGCCCGGATGGACTTGGGTGCCAAGCTCCTGGAGTTGGGCGTCCACGAGGACAATACGAGGGCGTTGGCTTTCTACCGGCGGCACGGTTTCAACACCACTGGGGACAGCCGACCATATCCCCAGGACACGTCCAAGCAGGAACTCGTCATGGAAAAGGTCCTGGAGCAGTAGCCGTTGGTTTAGGCAGTAGTCCCTGTTTCTGGAACGAGCGACATCCTAGGCGGCGTCGTTCTTGGGCACGGCCGTGCTCGAACGAACCACGAGCTTGGTGGGGTGTTCAGTATCGGCAGGTTCAAGGACCAGGCCATTGTTGATGGCGCCCAGCAAGGTGCGCACGGCCAGTGCTCCTTGTCCCTTCGCGTCCTGGTCAATCGTGGTGAGGCCCATGACCCTCCCGAGGTCGTGTCCATCGATGCCGATGACCGAGAGGTCCTCCGGAATCCGAAGGCCGAAGTCACGCGCAGCAAGAATGGTGCCAATGGCCATCTCGTCTGATGCAGCAAACACCGCTGTCGGCCGCTCAGGCGCGCCCCCCAGCAATTGCCGGGCAGCGGCGTAAGCGCCTTCGATAGTGAAGTCAGCGGAAACGATCCATTCGGGCCGAACCTGGCAGTCGGCGTCGTTCATTGCTTTCTCGAAACCACCGCGCCGTGTCCCGGGAAGCTGGAAGTCCTGCTCGTAGGCTTCTTCGCCGGTCATGTGGGCGATCTTGGTGTGACCCAGGCCGATGAGGTGGTTTGTGGCTTGCTGTGCAATCGCGGAATCATCGATCCGGATGGTAGAAGCACCCGGAAGGGGGCCGCCGATTCCAACGATCGGACGGTGCACCGCGAGGAGTTGCTGCATCTCGTCTTCGCTGAGTTCCAAGGAGACGGCGATGACCGCGTCCACGCGCTTGCGCAGCAGGAAGTCGTTGAACACGCTGTGCCGGTGTTGGGGGTCTTCGCCGATGTTGTAGAGGGTGAGGTCGTATCCGGCACTCAGGAGCGCAGCGGAGGCACCCTCGATCACCGCTGAATAGAACCAGCGGTGGACCGAGGGCACCACCAGGCCAACGTTGTGCGTACGGCCCGAGGCCAGGCTGGAGGCGTGATAGGAGAGCACGAAACCGAGCTCGGCTGCGGCTGCACGTGCGCGTTCCCGGCTGGCGGGGGAGACGTTGCCTTTGCCGCTGAGCGCGCGTGAAACTGTGGCAACGGAGAGCCCCGATCGCTCGGCTACGTCCTTGATGCCGGTCATGCTGCTCCTCGGTGGGAAAGTTAGCTGGTTGTGAGCCAGATGCTCTCCCCCGAGCTTAGTAGACCCGCGCTAAGTAGATCCGTGCCCTGCAGATCGGAGCCCAGGGCAAGGGCACCGTCTGCCGTTGAACTGCGAAGGATTACCTTGCCCTCGGGAAGCGACAGGGGCTCGTTGCCCACGTTCATGATCACCAGGGTGTCGTCGTTGAGGTATGCGAGCGAGGACTCGGTGCAGTAATCCTCCACCCAGGCCAGGGAACCTTGGCCCAACCGACGTTCGGCGCGTTGGGCAAGCATTTCCCGGTAAAGGTTAAGGTGCGACGCCGGATCCTCCTGCTGCTTGTCCCTCGCCAATGACCCCCAGGACTCCGGTTGCGGCAGCCAAGGTTCATGGCCGTCGCCGAAACCGGCATGCAACTCCGAAGAACGCCACGGCAAGGGCACGCGGCAGCCATCGCGGCCTATCCTTTCTCCGCCAGTCCGGGCGAAGGTGGGGTCCTGGCGCATGCTCCCGGGAATGCTGGTGGAGTCAGGCAGCCCAAGCTCTTCCCCTTGGTACAGGTAGGCGCCACCGGGGAGGCCAAGCATGAACATTGTGGCCGCGGCAGCCCGCCGTCGTCCGAGTTCTTCATTGGGCTGTACGTCGTCGGCGCCGATACCGTCGCCATCGCGGGGACCAGGCCCGTCATAACCGAATCGGGTGGCGTGCCGGACGACGTCGTGGTTGGACAGCACCCACGTGCTCGGTGCGCCAACCGCGTCCAGCGAGACCAGAGAATCGGTGATGATATGGCGGAGGCGGTTCACGTCCAGACCAGCGTGCAGGTACGGGAAATTGAAGGCCTGGTGCATCTCGTCAGGCCGGACCCACTGAGCCAGCCGGGGCAGGGGATCGACATTGGCTTCGGCGCAGAGGATCCGGTCGGGGCCATATTCCTCCAGGATGGAGCGCCAGCGCCGGTAGATATCGTGCAGCGCGGGCTGTCCGAACATGGGAGCCTCGTGGCCGGGGAAGCCGTACGAGCTGTTGCCATCCGCGCGTCCACCCCAGTTGGGCAGGCCGGCTGCCTTGACCAGTGCGTGGGCAACATCCACCCGGAAACCGGAAATTCCCCGGTCCAGCCAGAAGCGGAGGACCCGCTCAAACTCGGCGTGCACAGCATCGTTGTCCCAGTTGAAATCCGGTTGCGAGGAATCAAAGAGGTGCAGGTACCACTGCCCGGGCCGGCCATCCGGTTCCACGATGCGGGTCCAGGCGGGGCCACCGAAATGGGACTGCCAGTTGTTGGGAGGCTCGCTTCCGTCAGGTCCTTGGCCGTCCCGGAAGATAAACATGTCACGCTCGCGGCTGTTCGCCGGAGCCGCGAGTGCGGCCTGGAAGGCGGCGTGTTGGTCCGAGCAGTGGTTGGGAACGAGATCTGCAATGACCCGCAGGTGCAGCCGGTTGGTTTCGTAGATCAGGGCGTCGAAGTCCGCGAGGCTTCCAAACAGCGGATCGACATCGCAATAGTCGCTGACGTCATAACCCGCGTCCCGCTGCGGTGAGCGGTAGAACGGCGAGAGCCAGACGGCATCAACGCCCAGTTCGGTGAGCTGGGCGAGTTCGTGCGTGATACCCGCGAGGTCGCCGATTCCGTCGCCATTGAGGTCCCGGAAGGACCGCGGATAAATCTGGTAGATGACCGCGGAGCGCCACCATCCGTGAGCCGCGGAGGCCGAGTGGACGGGCGTCAATGTAGCGAAAGCTGCAGAGGGCGCGGACGCCTCAACTGGGAGCAATGAATCAACAGACATGAACACATGGTAGAAGACCACGCACCCGATTGGAAACGCTTACAGTGAAAATGACCCTCCCATGACAACGTTACGGAGTGTCGTGGTTTAACAACTCGCATTTAGACATGTACGCTGTGGAAGCGCTTGCAGTTGTGAGCCGCATCACCGACGCTGCCGCTGGGCCTGGAGCCCCCGCCGTCGAAGCACATAAGGAAAGGGACACCAATGAAGGTGCACAACACCCTCGCGACTCAGACCACCCGCCGCGTCTTCGCTACCGGCGCGATCTCCGTGGTCGCAGCCCTGGCCCTGAGCGCCTGTGGCGGCACTGCCTCCACCGCTCCCAGCTCGGAAGCCGCAAAGCAGGACCTCAAAGCAGCCGGCGCCGGCACCATCACTATGTGGGTGGACGCCGAACGATCGCCGGCGTTGAAGGACATCACCGAAAAGTTCAAGTCCGACACCGGCATCGAAGTCAAGCTCGTAGTGAAGGACTTCGCTGCCGTCCGCGATGACTTCATCACTCAGGTTCCTACCGGCCAAGGCCCCGATCTGATCGTTGGACCGCACGACTGGATTGGAAAGTTCGTTCAAAACGGTGTGATCGCACCGGTGGAACTGGGCGACAAAGCCAGCCAGTTCCAGGATTCCTCCATCAAGGCCATGACCTACAACGGCGCCGTCTATGGCGTCCCGTACGCCATCGAGAACATTGCCCTCCTCCGCAACACCAGCATCGTGGACAGCAAGGCGAACACCCTGGATGAGGTAGTGGCCAACGGCAAGAAGGCCGTTGCAGAGGGCAAAGCCACGTTCCCGTTCCTGGTGGGCATGGATCCCAAGCAGGGCGATCCGTACCACCTGTACCCGTTGCAGTCCTCCATGGGTTCGCAGGTTTTCGGTAAGAACGCCGACGGCGGTTACGATGCCAAGCAGCTTCTCATCGGTGACGCTGCCGGCGTCGAATTCGCCAAGAAGCTGGCGGCCTGGGGCGACGCCGGTGAGAAAATCATCAACTCCAACATCACCGGCGACATCGCCAAGGAGAAGTTCCTTGCCGGAGAATCCCCGTACTTCCTGACGGGCCCATGGAACGTGCCGGACGTTCAGAAGAAGGGCATCAAGTTCGCAGTTGATGAGCTGCCCACGGCCGGTGGCGAAGCTGCCCAGCCATTCATTGGCGTCAACGGGTTCTTCATCAGCGCCAAGAGTGCCAATGCCCTGGCCACCAATGAATTCGTCACCAACTACCTCACCTCCGAGTCCGCTCAGGACTCCATGTACACGGCAGGCGGTCGCCCGCCGGCACTCAAGGCATCCTTTGAGAAGGCAGCCAGCGATCCCGTCGTGGAGGCCTTCGGCAAGATCGGCGCCACGGGCGTGCCCATGCCGGCCATCCCCGAAATGAGCGCCGTCTGGGCTGACTGGGGCGCCACGGAACTGGCCATCATCAAGGGCCAGGGCGATCCCGCTGAAGCGTGGACCAAGATGGCCGCGAGCATCAAGTCCAAGATCGGCGGCTGACGCCGCAACCGGTGATTCCCCCCGGTCTGCCCGGGGCCGGACGGTGCCCGCCGTCCAGCCCCGGCCCCACCGTCCGGCCCGTGCCCGCCGCAAACTGCTTTACTCCAAGGATCCAAAATGCCAAAGCCAGATCTCCACGAACTGCCAGCCAGCACAGCGAGTACGACGCGGGTGCAGCCGCCTCGCGCTGCTGCCCACCAGAACGCTGTTCACCAGAACGCTGCCCGCCTCAATGTACGAAGCGGCCGCCGGGGCCCCGACTCCCTCAAGGGCACCATCCTTAAGATCGTGCTGTTGGGCCTGGTGGATGCCTTTGCTGTGTACGTGCTGATGATGCTGTTCCTGAGCCAATCGTGGGCAGCGCTGGTTGTGTCCTCACTGGTGGTCCTGGCTATTAATTGGATCTATTTGCGCAAGGGCGGGCTGCCGGCGAAGTATCTGGCTCCGGGTGTGCTGTTCCTGCTGGTGTTCCAGGTCCTGGTGGTGTTCTTCAGCGGTTACATCGCCTTCACCAATTACGGCGACGGGCACAACAGCACCAAGGAAGACGCCATCGCGGCCATCCAGTTGACGGCTCAGAAGCGCGTCCCGGATTCCCCCGCATACAAGGCAGCAGTGCTGACCAAGGGCGGCACGTTCTACCTGTTGTTTACGGACCCCTCCGGCAAAGCTCAGATAGGCAGCACCGAGGAGCCACTCTCTGAGGTCTCCGGGGCGGGAAAGGATTCCACCGGCAAGGCCAACTCCTTGCCTGGCTACGAAACACTGAAGTTCCAGGAGATCGTGGCCAACCAGCAGGAAATCCTGAAGATTACCGTTCCCGTTTCAGAGGATCCCGCTGATGGGACCCTGCGCACCGCGGATGGCAGCACGGCCTACCAGTTCAAGCCAGCACTGAGCTACGACGCCGCCACCGATACCTTCACTGACAGCGAGACCGGCAAGGCCTACCGCGACAGTGGCAAGGGCGCCTTCGCGGACGCCAACGGAGAGACGTTGGCCACCGGCTGGAAGATCGACGTCGGCATGGATAACTTCGCCCGGGCCTTCACCGATCCGAGCCTGCGCGGTCCACTCCTGGGCGTGATCCTTTGGACGTTCACCTTCTCCGTAGCGTCCGTTGCCCTGACCTTCGCCGTGGGGCTTTTCCTGGCCATCACCTTCAACCGTGAGGATCTCCGCGGCAAAAAGGTTTACCGGATCCTGATGATTTTGCCCTACGCTTTCCCGGCGTTCCTGTCCGGTTTGGTGTGGTCGGGCATCCTCAACCCCGAGTTCGGCTGGCTCAACCAGACCCTGCTGGGCGGGGCGAACATTGGCTGGCTCACGGACCCAGTCCTGGCCAAGGTCAGTGTGCTGGTGGTCAATGTGTGGCTCGGATTCCCGTACATGTTTCTCGTTTGCACCGGGGCACTTCAATCCTTGCCAACAGAAATTGATGAGGCTGCCCGCATGGATGGAGCGTCCCCTTGGCGCGTCTTCCGCTCCATCAAGCTGCCGCTGCTGCTGGTCTCGGTGGCGCCCCTGCTGATCTCCTCCTTTGCGTTCAACTTCAACAACTTCAATGTCATCTACATGTTGACCGGCGGCGGGCCTCGCTTTGCAGACACCGATCGCGATATCGGAGCCACGGACATCCTGATCACGTTGGTCTACAAGGTGGCGTTCGGCCAAGGCACCGGTCGCGACTACGGACTGGCCAGCGCGCTCGCCATCATCATCTTCGTCATCGTGGCCACGATTTCGGCCATCAGCTTCAAGCAGACCAAAGCACTCGAGGACGTGAACTAATGAGCGAGGCACAGGTACGCACCCTCCCCACCATTGAACAGGCTCACGTTGGCGGTCCCGCACCGTTGGTGCCAAAGCGGCGTCCCTTTGGGGTTTGGTTCAAAGACAAAGGCTGGCGGCACGCCGTCGGCATCGTAACCACCATCTTTGCCGTGTTCCCGCTGCTCTATGTTTTGTCGGCAGCACTGGACTCCAACGGCACCTTGGTAGGCTCCAACGGTCTGTTCTCCAGGTTTGATACCGGCAACTTCACGGCGCTCTTCAACGATCCGAGCCGTCCCTTCGGGCGCTGGTTCCTCAATACCCTGGTGGTGGGCCTGGTGACGTCCGCCGCCACAGTCTTTCTGGGGGCGATGGCCGCCTACGCGTTCTCCCGCATGCGCTTCAAGGGCCGCCGGGTAGGACTGTTGACCCTGCTCCTGCTGCAGATGTTCCCGCAACTGCTGGCCGTCGTCGCGATCTTCCTCCTCCTCAGCGGTATCTCGCAGGTGATCCCGGCCCTGGGCCTTGGCAGCCAGCTGGGGCTCATCATGGTGTACCTGGGCGGGGCGCTGGGCGTGAACACATACCTTATGTACGGGTTCTTCAACACGGTCCCGCAGTCCCTGGACGAAGCTGCAAAGATCGATGGCGCCAGCCACATCCAGATCTTCTTCGGCATTATTCTGCGCCTGGTCACTCCCATCCTGGCGGTTGTTGGGCTGCTGGCATTCATCGGTATCTCCAGCGAGTTCGTGATCGCCAGCGTTGTCCTGACCGATCCTGACAGCCAGACACTCGCCGTCGGGCTCTATTCCTACGTGGCACAGCAGCGTTCCGAGAATTGGGGCGTCTTCGCCGCCGGCGCTGTTATCGCCGCTATCCCGGTCATGGCGCTGTTCCTCTTCCTGCAGAAGTACATCGTCAGCGGACTTACGGCCGGCTCAGTGAAAGGATGACCATGACGCTTGTCATTCCACATCACGACGGATCCGCTCTTCATGTTTCGGGTCCTGCTCCCGGACGGATTTCCCTGGGCAATATTGTTCGGCTCCGGCTGCGGGTTCCGCAGGAGTGGGGTTCCGCGTCCCGCGTTTGGGTCCGTTCCTTGCAGGACGGCGAACCACGCTACGACGCCGCGATCCGGCTCGGCACCATTGATGGCTGGGACTGGTGGGAAGCAGCCATGCTGGTGGCCAATCCTGTGGCCAAATACCGCTTCCTCCTGGAAATCGAAGCAACCAGCCGTGTCGGAACCACGTCCGGTGCTCCCACCAGCAGCGCAAGTGGGCGGCACTACTGGAACCTCAACGCCCAAGGACTTTTCAACAGGGACGTTTCTGATTCAGCGGACTTTCGCCTGACCACATTTGCCCCGGCACCGCATTGGCTGCATCGGGCCACGATGTACCAGGTGTTTCCGGACCGCTTCGCCCGCTCTGCCCAGGCCGATGAGCACCCGCTATCGGACTGGGCTGTGGGCAGCTCGTGGGACGAGCCAGTGGTGGCTACGGGGCGGGAAACGCCCATTCAGTTTTACGGCGGCGACCTGCCCGGAATTACGGACAAGCTGGACCATCTCCAGGAACTGGGCGTCGATGTTCTTTACCTGACGCCGTTCTTCCCTGCCCGTTCCAACCACCGCTACGACGCCTCTACCTTCGACTCCGTGGACCCTCTCCTTGGCGGGAACCAAGCGCTGGTGGAGCTGGTAGAGGCGGCGCATTCCCGGGGTATTCGTGTGATGGGCGACCTCACCGCCAATCACACTGGCGATGCACACGACTGGTTCGTGAAGGCGCTCGCCGATCCCGGCTCAGAGGAAGCGGGCTATTACTACTTCAACGAGGACCATTCGACGTACGAGTCGTGGTGGGGTGTGGCGTCGCTGCCCAAACTCAACTGGTCCTCGGATGCCCTCCGGCGGCGTTTCGTGACGGACGACGATTCAGTGGTTGGCCGCTGGCTCAAGCCGCCCTTCAACCTGGATGGCTGGAGGATAGACGTCGGCAATATGACCGGGCGCCTTGGCTCCGTGGACCTGAATCACGAGGTTTCACGGCTTATCGCGGAGCGGGTCCGTGAAATCAACCCGGATGCGGCTTTGTTGGCCGAGTCCACCTCCGACGCCGCGCCGGACTTCACGGGTGAGCACTGGCACGGTGCGATGACGTACTCCAACCTCACCCGGCCATTGTGGTCCTGGCTTGCGGGGGATGCGCCGCACGTAAACTTGTTCGGCTCGCCCCAGGCTGGGCCTAACAAGATCGAGGCCGAAGACTTCCTGGCCACGCATCAGGACCTCGTAGCCGGATTTAACTGGGGTGTGCGAAATAACACCATGAATGCGCTCAACACGCATGACACCGCACGTGCAGCGACAGTAATGATCGACGGCGGCCAGGAGGTTGGCGCTGTGCTCACCTTCACCCTGCCCGGCATTCCCGTCTTGTTCGCGGGAGATGAGTTCGGCCTTGAAGGTTTCAATGGCGAGGACTCCAGGACGCCCATGCCGTGGGGTTGGCAGGAAGAAAAATCCGGCCGCCCGCCTGTCAAGGATCTGCTTTCCTTCTACTCTGCGCTGGGCCAGATCAGGCGTGAGCTGCCAGCCCTGACCGAAGGTGGGGTGCGCTGGATCCACGCCGAAGGAGATGCTTTGGTATTCGTGCGTGAAACGGCCGATTCCGCAGTCCTGGTCATGGCGGCCCGCGACTCGGCGCAGTTCCCCGTGGACAACGCCGTCCTTTCCACGGCTCAACTCGAATCGCTGTCCGCCGCACCGGTGCACTGCTTTGGGAACATCTCGACGAGCCGGGGGATAGGGGGCGATGTGCTTCTGTGCGCCGACGGGATTTCAGCTGGCATCTGGACCCTGCCAGGAACCGATGTTCCCACGGTGGCGGGGCCCGCTGACTAGACTGGGAGCACTGAAAACTCTGCGAAGACTGCCGATTTGGCGTGTCCGCGGAGCTCATGTGTGAAGGGACCACCTTGTCGGACGAAACGGCTATGGCCGGAACAACAGAGGAAAGCATCAAAGGCCGCACAGTCGGCCGCCAGGAAGCTGACCAGCAAACGGACGCGAGCCAGAGCGCCTTCTTGCAGAGCTTGGCCGCCGGACTGCGGCCAGGCCAGATCGCGGAAGATGAAGCCACCCGCACGGTCTACTCCGTAGATCAAGGGCCATTGCTGGAACGGCACTTGCCGCTCGCCGTGGTCTGGGCCGAATCCGTGGAAGACGTTCAACACATCGTTCGCACTTGTGCTGCCCACCAGGTGCCAATCGTCGCGCGTGGGGCCGGGACGGGTGTCTCGGGAGGCGCGCACGCCACCCAAGGCTGCATCGTACTCAGCCTGGAACGGATGAACCGCATCCTGGACCTCAACCCCGACGACGAGACCGCCGTCGTCGAACCTGGCGTCATCAACGCCGACCTGAATGCCGCAGCCACCGAACACGGGCTCATGTATGCGCCGGATCCGGCGAGCTACAAGATGTCCACCATCGGTGGCAACGTAGCCACAAACGCAGGTGGTCTGCGCTGTGCGAAGTACGGTGTGACACGGGATTCCGTGCTGGCCTTGGACGTTGTGTTGTCCAACGGATCACTGCTCCACACTGGGCACCAGACCTTCAAAGGCGTTGCCGGATACGACCTCACGGCGCTGCTGGTGGGCTCCGAAGGAACACTCGGAATCGTCGTGAGCGTGACGGTCCGCCTGAAGTACCTTCCCCGCGAAGTCCACACCATCGCGGCGTTCTACCAGGACTTCCGCAGCGCCGCCGCAGGCGTCCTGGCAGTAGGCAAAGCCCGGGTCCAGCCAGCCATCATGGAGCTCCTGGACAATGGAACACTCATACAGCTCGATGAGATGAACGGCTCAGACCTGCAAACCCGCGGCAAATCCCTGCTGCTGATCCAAACAGACGGCTTTGGAGCAGCCGCCGAGGCCGACGTCGTACGTCAAGTACTTGCCGAAGGCGGCGCCACCGTCACTACCGAAGCCAGCGAAGAAGCCGAAATGCTCGTCGAACTACGCCGCAACAGCCGCGGCGTGGAAATGGACGACGAATTCAGGGTAGGAGAGGACATCGCTGTTCCACGCTCCCGGCTGGTGGACTTCGTCGCCGAACTCGAAGCCATGGCCGACCGCTTCCAAGTCAGCCTCAAAGTGGTGGCCCACGCCGGAGACGGAAACCTCCACCCCACCTTCTGGATGGACCGGGTAGACCCCGCCACGGATGCCGACGCCCTGGTACGTCTCAACGCTGCCCTAGATGAATCGATCCGGGTCGGCCTCGAAATGGGTGGCACGATTACCGGCGAGCACGGCGTGGGGCAGTACAAGCTCCGATGGTTGGGACTGGAGCAACCTGAGCCCGTGCGGGAATTGCAGCGGCGGATCAAGGAGCTGTTCGATCCTGCGGGGATTCTGAATCCGGGGAAGGCTATCTAGCCGCGATTCATCCCCTAACGGACTATTCACCCTCGCATGCGGGGGTGAATAGTCCGTTAGACGGGGTTCGGCCACTGTTGGCGGGCTATGCTCCGGCGTATCCTCTGCGATATGACCAACTCAACGTCTGGCGACAACACCCCCAATACCCCCGCCACTGAAGTCCTGGAGACCAACGAATGCTGGGAACTCCTCCGTGGAGTTTCCGTGGGTCGGCTTGCCGTGTGGGTGGATAATCACCCGGACATCTTTCCGGTGAATTACAAGGTGGACCACGGGACCATGGTTTTCCGCACGGGGGAGGGCACCAAGCTTCATGCCGCCCTTGGTGACGCTCCCGTTGCGATCGAGGCTGACGGTGTGGATGCGGAAACCGGAGTGGCCTGGAGCGTGGTGGTCAAAGGGCAAGCTTCCGCCGTGAAGCTGACGCAGGATGTGCTGGATACCATTGGCCTCCTCCTGTTTCCTTGGGAAGCGGGGCAAAAGGACCAGTTCATCCGCATTGTTCCATCAGACGTATCCGGGCGCCGCTTCAAGGTGACGCCGCCCGCGACCTGGTGGACCCCGCTGGATGATGCACCAACCGCCAGGGGCGAGTAACGCTCAACGCCGAAAGCCACTCTTGCCGGTTACTCAGGCCGTCGTACAATCAGGCGACGAACAAGTCAGGCGACGAACAACCGCGGGTCCAATGATGCCTTGAACCGCCCTCCGACGAGCTGTTTCCACCCGTGTATGCTCGGTTGGAACGCTGACCGGCGCCGGCCGGCGAATGGAGCGGACGCTGGCATGAAGGGAAGTTTGACAGTGGCTGAGGCGACGCCGGAAACCGGGAATGGCCGCGATGACGAGGCCCGCGCGGAACAGGTCTACCAACTGGTGTTGGAGGGGATCGTCACGGGCACCTTCGCGCAGGGTGGGCGCCTGCGCGAACGGGAACTGTCCGACATGTACGGCGTCTCACGGATCCCGGTCCGTGAAGCCATTCAACGCCTGGAGCAGGACGGCTTCGTGGCCACCTTCCCGCGCCGCGGCGCCGTGGTCCGGCAACTCACACTCACCGACGTCAACGAGCTCTTCGACGTTCGCCTTTGCCTGGAAACGTTCGCCGCGAGGATGGCTGCCACCCGCGTTGCCGAAGGCCATTCCGCAGGTCGGCTCGAGGAACTGATGGAAGCCTCCAATGCCGCCATCGACGAGGACCGCGCAGACGACGTCACTCTGATCAGTGCCGAGCTGCACGCCGAGATCGTGCGTCTCTCCGGCAACAGGCTGCTGATTGAGTCCGTGAAGCCGCTCTTCGGCCGCATGCGCTGGATTTTCGGATTGGCACACAACCGCAGCAACGAACTCCAACGGGACGAACACAAAGAGCTGTGCAACGCCATCCTGAAAGGCCGGCCGGACCTGGCCTACTCACTGGCGTACACGCACATTGAGCTCGGCCGGGAACCCGTCCTGGCAGGCCTCGCGGAGACTCTGGAGCCCTGAGTTAGTCGTCCGCGTCCGGGTACTCGTCCACTTCGTCGTACCGGCCTGACTCCTCCACCTCAGCCTCAAGGATTTTGAGCATCTCGGTGTCGGGGTTCAACATGATGGCAGCCTCGTCCCTGCGGTGCTGCAACACGGTGTCCAGATAGGACTGCACGGTCTCCGCGAGCGGGATGTAGCGATCCTGCTTCTGGCTCATGTACCAGCGGTGCTCCAGGACCTCGTGCACAACTTCGGCCGGTTCCAACTTGCCGGCAAGGTGCCGGGGAATAGACCGCACGATCGGCTCGAAGATCTGGCTGACCCAGGCGTGGGCGCTGATTTCCTCGTCCAGGTCAGGGTTGTTGTCCGCCCTGAACTGGTCCATATCGTTCAGCAGCCGGCGGGCCTGGTTCTCCTGGGCGTCCAACCCGGTGAGGCGCAGCAAGCGCCTTTGGTGATGGCCGGCGTCGACGACTTTTGGCTGCAGCTGGATGGTTGAACCATCCGCCGTGGTCTTGATGGCATATTCCTCGACGTCGAAGCCGAGCTCGTTGAGACGGCGGATGCGGGCTCCCACGCGCCAGCGCTCGCCGAGTTCAAAGGATTCCTTCTCCGTCAGCTCAGCCCAGAGCCTGCGGTAGCTGTCCATGATGAGTTCACTCGTGGCCACGGGATCGACCTTTTCCTCGATGAGCCCGCCGTCCAGGAGGTCCATGAGCTCACCGGCGATGTTGACGCGGGCGATCTCCAGATCGTACTCGCGCTGGCCCATGGACAGGTCAGGGTAGAGCTCGCCAGTTTCGGCATCCACGAGGTAGGCGGCAAAGGCACCGGCGTCGCGACGGAACAGCGTGTTGGAAAGAGAGACGTCGCCCCAGTAGAAGCCAATCAGGTGCAAGCGGACAAGCAGCAACGCCTGGGCATCGATGAGGCGCGTCAACGTGTCCTTGCGCAGCATCTGCGAGAAAAGTGCCCGGTAGGGCATGGAGAATTTCAAGTGCCGGGTGACCAATACCGGGTTCAGGGGTTTGCCGTCGGCAGTGGTCCGGCCCGTGATGACTGCCACCGGCTCAACACACGGAACATCCAGGCGTGCCAGCTTCCGGAGCATGTGGTACTCGTGGCGGGCAACGTGCTCGGATGTTTCCTTGATGGCAATGACCGATCCACCCAAGTGCGCGAAACGCACGATGTGCCGGGAAATACCGCGGGGGAGGGCAGCGAGGTTCTCGGCCGGCCAGTCCTCAAGCGCAATGTGCCAAGGCAGGTCCAATAGCTCCGGATCAGCTGCGGCGGCGGTGATGTTAAGGGACCCGATGACGCTGGCGGGCGGAGCGGTATCCTGCGCGCTGGCCGCTTCAGTCCTGGGGAGCTTGCCGATCTGCCCGTAGTCGGTCGGTTCGTCGTGCCACTGGGCTTCGTTTTGCTCGCTCATGCTTCAATTGTTCCGTACTCGCCGGTGTTGGCGTTCATTGCTGCGGGAAAGGGAAACTCAGATAGGGCGGACCATTCGACGTCGGGTGCTGCCTGGAACGTGACGCCCTGCCTCGTGAGGCGCTCACCCAAGGCGCCCAGCCGACGTCGGAAGTCACCAAGGTCCCGCACGTCCTGGGCCGACCACGCCACTTCCGCCAAGGAAACCGCCCTGGGGTACAGGAGCCAGTAGGCCTGCTGGTTGTTGCGGACGGTCTCGGTCCACAGCGGACCTTCGACACCAAGGATCCTATTGTCCTGCAGGCCGCCCTGGGCGGGATTCCAGTCGTAGTACTCGGACCAGGTGAACGGCCCGCCGTCCACCCACTCAAGGCCGATGGGACTGGTTGCTTCATACTTCTGGTCCAGGTAGGTGTTTGCCGCTGGGGACATGATCATCAAGGACCCCATGGACTCTGCCTTCTGAACCAAAGGGGGGAGGTCGCCGAACCAGTACTGCACGACGTCGCCCTCACGGAGGTCCACGGAGGCGTACTCGTTCCAGCCGACCACTTTCTTGCCGGTTTCATCGGCAATCCGCACGAACTCCTGCGTCATGCTGACATAGTGCTCGTGGTCCGTTACCAAAGCTTCGTCGCCCCCGATGTGCAGGTAGGGGCCGATAGTCATCGCTGCCAATTGTTCAAGGACTTCCCTGACAAACTCATACGTCACAGGAAGGGCCACATCCAGCGTGGACCAGCCCACTGCTGCCGAAGTGCTCATACTTGCGGCACGGCCGTCCGGGTTGAGCTGCGGTATGGCTGCAAGGGCCGCATTGACGTGGCCAGGCAGATCGATTTCCGGGACCACCAGGACGTTCCTCGCAGCGGCGTATTCCTGGATTTGCCTGTAGTCCTGTTGGGTGTAGAACCCATCCCGGCCACGGACTGGTACCGCAGTGGGGAACTCCACGGCGCCTGCTCCGCCGATTTCCGTGAGCTTCCCATAATCCAGGCCCGATGGATTAGCCTTGGGTGTCCGGATTTCGATACGCCAGGCCTGGTCATCCGTAAGGTGCAGGTGCAGGGCATTGAGCTTGAACTGGGTCATGACATCTATCTGCTCCTTCACCTCTTGGACCGTGAAGAAGTTCCGGGCGACGTCGAGCATGAGTCCGCGATACGCGAATCTGGGTGCGTCCTTAATCTCGACGGCGGGAACCACCCAGGTGCCGACGGTCCTGGTGTCCGATTCGTCCGCGCCGGTGATGGAGTGTTCAATGGCGGGCGGGATCAGCTGACGGAGCGTTTGGACTGCGTTGAAGAGGCCGGCAGGGGTTGTTGCCGTGAGGCGTGCACGGTCGACGGTGACCATCAGCTGGTACGCTTCCGGACCGCCGTCGAGCGTTTCCATGAAGTCCAGGGAGATGTCGCCCGCATTCGGCGTCTCGACGATGGGGAGAGCGAAACCTGTGCCGCGGCGAAGCAGCACAGCCAGTTGCTCTGCGACCGGGACGGCAGCTTGGCCCGCCGCGATCCGGGCAGTGGGTGCAAGCGTGAAGGCCTGACCGTCCGAGGGTGCGATGTGCGCGGGGCGGGGGATCAGGTTATCCGTGGTGTTCATGCAGTTCTTTCTGCGGAAAGGTTAACGCGAGAGCGGCCCGACCGGGAAGGGTCGGGCCGCTGTCACACTGCGGATTTTTGCCGGTGGATTAGTCGCCCAGGCGGAGTCCGGTCTTGGTGTCGAACAGGTGCACGTGGCCGGACTGCGGACGAACGAAGATGGACTCGCCCTTCATCGGGGGGCGGCGACCGTCAACGCGGGCAACGATGTCGTGGCTCTTGCCATCCAGGATGGTGTGGCCGTAGACGTAGGCATCGGCGCCGAGTTCTTCGACGACGTCAACCTCAACCTGCAGGCCTTCGCCGTTGCCGACCGTCTCGAGGTCTTCCGGACGTGAACCAACGGTAACCGTCTGTCCGTGTGCTTCTTCGAGGACGTCGCGCTTGACCGGGTAAACCGTGCCACCGAACTGGACGCCGCCGTCGACGACCGGCAGTTCCAGCAGGTTCATGGCAGGGGAGCCGATGAAGCCTGCAACGAAGACGTTCTGCGGGCGGTCGTACAGGTTGCGCGGGGTGTCAACCTGCTGGAGGAGACCGTCCTTGAGCACTGCCACGCGGTCACCCATGGTCATGGCCTCAACCTGGTCGTGCGTCACGTAAACCGTGGTGACGCCGAGGCGGCGGGTCAGGGATGCGATCTGCGTACGGGTCTGGACACGGAGCTTGGCGTCGAGGTTGGACAGCGGCTCGTCCATGAGGAAGACCTGGGGGTTACGGACGATTGCACGGCCCATGGCAACACGCTGGCGCTGACCACCGGAGAGTGCCTTCGGCTTGCGGTCCAGGTATGCCTCAAGGTCAAGAAGCTTGGCGGCTTCGCGAACACGCTCGGCGCGCTCTTCCTTGGAGACGCCTGCAATCTTCAGTGCGAAGCCCATGTTGTCCGCAACAGTCATGTGCGGGTAAAGAGCGTAGTTCTGGAAGACCATTGCGATGTCGCGGTCCTTCGGCGGAACATCCGTGACGTCGCGGTCACCGATCAGAATGCGGCCGGCGTTCACATCCTCAAGTCCTGCGAGCATGCGCAGGGAGGTGGACTTACCGCAACCGGAGGGTCCAACGAGGACCAGGAATTCGCCATCGGCGATGTCGATGTTGAGTTTATCGACGGCGGGCTTATCTGTGCCCGGGTACAGACGCGTAGCGTTATCAAAAGTAACTGTAGCCACAGTTATCAATCCCTTCACCGGCAGGTACGTGCCGGACGATCCGTAGTGAATGGTTCATTTTCTTCAGTTGAACTCCCCGGCCGTGGGCCGGGGAGGATCGTGTGACGTCGCACGGTACTGTGCGTCACATCACGTCCTAGAGTATGTCAGACTTTTGGACTTACTGCCCAAATGTTACGAAGGTCACATGTGACGTTGATCCTGCTTCATGCTTCGGCGGTGACACGGCGGCGCTCTCGCAGCAGCGCTTCCAGCAATTCCGCAACCTGCACTGGAGCTTCCACACGGTACTGCGCCTGGGTGAAATCCAGTCCCACTTTGATGCCGACGTCGTCGCCCATGAGCCTGCCGAAGGCATCCTCATCGGTCACGTCGTCCCCAGCGAACAACATGGCCGTGGCACCGGTCGCCTGACGGAGGAACTCCACTGCCTCGCCCTTGGAGGCCTTGACCACGGATACCTCCAGCACCCGTTTGCCGGTCTTCACGTACACGCCAGGATGCTCGCGCAGCACCCGCGTCGCGGCTTCGACGGCGTCTTCCGCGACGTCGTCATCGGCCATCCTTGTGTGAAGGACGACGCCGGCGGGCTTGTCTTCGAGCAGCGTTCCAGGAGCAATGTTCACGATTTCGGCCAGGACTTCGCGTACGGCAGCCAACTTGCTGCGCTGATCCTCATCCAGTTCCAGGCCGAGGGAACCTTCGCCCAGCCAAACTTCAGCTCCGTGGCTGCCGATCAGCAGCGTGTCCACAGGAGGTGAGGCGACCAGCCGCAAACTGTCCAAGGCGCGGCCTGAGATGAGTGCCGTCGTCGTGCGTGGCAGTTCGGCGACGGCTTCCAAAGCCGCGGCAGCCCTGGGCAGGGGCCGTGCATCCTCTGCGCGGTCCACGATCGGGGAGAGCGTGCCGTCGAAGTCCAAGGCCACCAGGAGATGTTCGGTGCCGGAAATGCGCCGGATGGCGTCCAACAGTTCCGGGGACAGAGAAAGGTTCTCAGCTGTCATCGCGCACTACCTTCTCCTCGAGGGCGGCCAGGAACTCCGCTGACCAATGATCGACGTCGTGGTCCAGGATCTGCTTTCGCATCAGCTTCATGCGGCGGCGGGCTTCCTTGGGGGATAGGTTGACCGCCCGGAGAATGGCGGACTTGAGGCCGTCGATGTCATGCGGGTTGATCAGGAGCGCCTGCTTCAATTGGTCGGCAGCGCCTGCGAATTCGCTCAGGACCAGTGCGCCGTCGTCCTCGGAACGCGCCGTCACATATTCCTTGGCCACCAGGTTCATTCCGTCGCGCAGCGCCGTGACCAACATGACGTCCGCGGCGAGGTAGAGCGCCACCATCTCCTCAACCGGGTAGCTGTGGTGCAGGTAGCGGACGGCAGTGTTCTGGATGGTGTCGTAGGTGCCATTGATATGGCCGACCGTGCCCTCGATTTCTTCACGCAGAAGCCGGTACTGCTCCACGCGTTCACGGCTGGGGCTCGCTACCTGTATGAGGGTGGCGTCCTCCACCTTGATGCTGCCCTCGCGCAGGAGTTCCTCGAAGGCCTTCAGGCGGTGGCCGATGCCCTTGGTGTAGTCCAGGCGGTCCACGCCAAGAAGGATGGTCTTCGGATTGCCAAGGTCCTTGCGGATCTGCTTGGCCCTCTCGATGATGTCCGGCCTCCCGGCCAACTCCCGGATCTGGTCAACATCGATGGAAATAGGGAAGGCCTGCGCCCGGGCAATGTGGGTGACCTCGCCGTCAGGGCCCTTTACATGCACTTGCTGCTGCTTGACGCTGGCGCCCAGGAAGCGGCGGGCAGAGCGCATGAAGTTGCCAGCGTCGCTGGGACGCTGGAAGCCCAGCAGGTCCGCACCCAGAAGGCCATCAATGATCTCACGGCGCCACGGCAGCTGCGCGAAGATCTCCGGAGGCGGGAAGGGAATGTGGTTGAAGAAGCCGATCTTCAGGTCCGGCCGTGCCTCGCGGAGCATGCGGGGAACCAACTGGAGCTGGTAGTCCTGGACCCACACCGTTGCGCCGTCCGCGGCATGGCGGACGACGGCGTCGGCGAACTTTTTATTTACCTGGCGGTACGCATCCCACCACGTACGGTGGAATTCCGGCGGGGCGATGACATCGTGGTACAGCGGCCAGATGGTCGCGTTGGAGAAGCCCTCGTAATAAAGCTCGACCTCGTGGCTGCTTAACTGGACCGGGACAAGATCCATCGCTTCGTGGCTGAAAGGACGGACAGTTTCATCCGGAGCGCCGTGCCAACCCACCCACGCGCCGTCGGACTTTGTCATCATCGGTGCAAGCGCAGTAACCAGGCCGCCTGGCGAGCGTCGCCACCCACCGCCACCATCGCCGTCACCATCGCTGTTGCACCGGTCGACAGGCAGGCGGTTGGACACCACCATGAAGTCGAACTTGCTCGCCGTTGGCTTCCTGGTGGGAGAGGCCCTAACGCCGTCTTCCATCTTGAGTTTTTCGCTTGCCAAATCCTGCATTACTGCTCCCTGGGGTTGCTGTGACTCACCTCCCAGCCTACCGGCGGAATCATAGACTGCAGTTGATCGTTCAACGACCGGGCAAGCATGTCAGCGGCAGAGCTCCTAGTTGGCTCCCGTAAACTGACCCCGTTGCCCCAAGCTATGCACTACCGACGTCGAGTAATCCGAGGAACTGATGAGCCCCGCAAACGAACCCCGCCTCTCCAAGGCTGAACGCACCGCCCAGGCACGGGAGAAAGCGCGCGAAATCCGCGAAGCGCAGCTGAAAAAGGAAAAGCGCAACAAGCTCCTGATCGGTTGGGGCATCGTCGTTGCGGTCGTGGCGATCCTGGCCGTCATCGCGCTGGTGGTGACCACCAGCATTCAGCAAAGCGCCCCGATCGCCGATCAGGGACCTACTCCCGCGAATGGCAACGTGCACGGCGGCGTAACATTGCTGGCCAACACCGACGTCGTAAAGTCCGATGCCTCGTCCGTGAACGTGGCGGATGTGCCTTCGGCTCCGGCAACCAAGCCCGCAACCGTGACTGTTCCTGGTGGTGAGCCCGAGGCCGGCAAGCCCGTCAAGGTGATCGCTTACGTCGACTTCATCTGCCCCGTCTGCAAGCGGTTCGAGACAACCTACGGGGAGTCGCTCACCAAGCTGCGCAACGACGGCAAGATTTCCCTCGAGTACCGCCCGCTCGGCTTCCTGGACCAGCAGTCCACCACCAACTACTCCTCGCGTGCAGCAAATGCTGCTGCATGCGTAGTGAACTCTTCACCTGAGAAGTACGCCGACTTCTTCAACCTCCTCTACGAACGCCAGCCGGCCGAAGGCAGTGCCGGTATCTCGGACAACGATCTCAAGTCCATGGCAAAGGAAGTTGGCGCGGCGAACATCGACTCCTGCATCGACAGCAAGCAGTACCGCCCCTATGTAAAGGTCGCCACGCAAGAAGCGGCAGCCATCGGCATCACGGGCACCCCCACCGTGTTCATCGACGGCAAGCAGTGGGACGGATCCACCGACCTGAACGCTGAGATCCAGACCGCGGTTGACGCCAAGGGCTAGGTTTCAGGAATTTACGACGGCGGTTGGTCACCTCGGGTTTGTGCCTTGCGTTCAACCCGGGTGGGCGGCCGCCGTCGTGATTTCCGCGAAGGGGAGTCTCTGGGCTAACCTTATCTAGCGTCGTTTTCGGCGCATGCCTCCTTAGCTCAGTTGGCCAGAGCACCGCTCTTGTAAAGCGGGGGTCGTCGGTTCGAATCCGACAGGGGGCTCCACCAACCCCTCGATTCCGGCGATTTTGTTCGGGGCGAGGGGTTTCTTGTTTTCCGGGAGGGCGCTGCGCGGACCACTATTTGGCGCTGCTCGTTTCTGCCACAGTAAAGGGCCGGGGACACCCAAATCAGGGCGTCCCCAGCCCTTTGCCGTGGCTCCGAAGTATTTGCGCGTCGTCAGAGTCCCTGTCCTATGGCACCTCCCCCTGGGGCACAGGTGTCCTGCGTTGTCGTTCACGCTGACCCTGCCGAAGCGCCAGCAGCGGAAACAGGAGGACAGAGAGCATGCCGGCCCCAACGAGTGCTGACGAGATTCCGCTTGAGATGAACCCCTGATCCCGGCCAATGGCGGTGACGGCAACGATAATCGGCAGGCCGGTTGCCCCGAAAAGCATGATCGCCCGTTTCTCCGCGAAAGTGGACCTGGGCGGGGCAGCAAGCATCGACGGCAGGCCGCGGATGATCAGCAGGAGGAGCAGGAACAGAGGGAGCAGCACCAGTGCCATGGCGCTGGACGTGAGTGCGCCGAGATCGAAATCTATGCCCGTATCGATGAAGAAGATGGGCACCAGGAATCCGAACGCGACGGCGTCGAGTTTGGTCTCAATCACCTTCCGATCCCGTTCGGGTGCGCGCGCAATGGCCACCTTCCAGAGGACGCCCGCCGCGAATGCCCCCAGCAACATATCCAGTCCCAGGACCATGCTCAGCACGACGAGCACGGTCAGGATGAACATGATGGAGCGGACAGCGAACTGGCCGCTCGTGTGGAGGGTCCTGGTGACCTGCGAGTGGAACAGCGTGTGCTGTGCCCTGGAGGCCAGGAAAATCGCAATGCCGGCAAGGAGCACAAATCCGAGCAGCACTGCCGTAGCCGGTCCCAGCTCCCTGCCGCTGAAGAACAGCGAGATTGCTATCAGGGGACCAAACTCGCCAGCTGCGCCCAATGCCGTGACGGCGGTCCCCATCGGGGATTTTGATTCACCGGAGTCGCGAAGAATGGGCAGCAATGCTCCCAACGCCGTGGAGCACAGCGCCACCCCGATGATGACCGCTGCCTCCGGTGTGGGGGCCAGGAGAAAGCCTGCGCCAACGCCCGCGGCCAACGAGATCACC
Organism: Micrococcaceae bacterium Sec5.1; assembly: GCA_039636795.1. Lineage (NCBI taxonomy): Bacteria > Bacillati > Actinomycetota > Actinomycetes > Micrococcales > Micrococcaceae > Micrococcaceae bacterium Sec5.1. The sequence continues at coordinate 957,197 of CP143430.1, forward strand.
CAGCCAGCGGAGGCACGGATGGCGGGACGGCCCCGGATATCGGCGAAGTCAATCTCATTGCCGGCCACAAAGAAGAGCATCGCCAGCCCGAAATCAGCCAGCGTATCCGTGAACTGGGTAGATTCGATCCACCCCAACACGCTGGGACCCAGCAGGATTCCGAGGACGATCTCGAACACCACCAGCGGCACCTTGACCGCCCGGTCAAGGAAGCGCACCGCAAGGGGTGCCGTCACAGCCAGGAGAGCGATCAGAACCAAGGATGTAGACAAGCCCTGCATCAGCGGTACCTCCGGTACCTCGGCCGCTTTTGAAGGACTCGGCCGCTTCGAAGGAAAAGTAATCCAAAGCTACCGCCACACCTTCGATGACGCCATGACACTGGTCTTTCTGTAGCTGGGCAGAGTTATCCACATGCAGGAAGAAGCGCACGACGGCGGGTCCCGGCCCGCGTTAGTCTGGTTACCTCGGCTGAAGCAAGCGGCCGCAACACCCACTGTGCGGAGTCGTTTTCCAATGTCCGATGATCCAGACCTGGGCGCCCTTGCGGCGTCTTCCTTTTCCCTGCCTAGGCTGCGAGACGGTCAACTCGCGGCCATGAATGCCCTCGCATCCGGCCGCGACGTCCTGGCCGTAATGCCCACTGGGTACGGTAAATCAGCCACCTACCAAGTAGCAGCCATGTACCTCTACAACCAAACGGGACGCCCCGCCGTCGTGGTTTCTCCGTTGATTGCTTTGCAGGAGGACCAGCTGGATGGGCTGAACGGGCAGTTGGGTGACGGCGTTGCTGTAGCCATCAACTCCTCCCGTAGTGACTCGGAGGTGGAGGACGCCTGGGAGGCAGCGGAGTCGGGCAAAGCGACTTTCCTGTTTCTTGCCCCGGAGCAGTTGGCCAAACAGGAGACTGTGGACCGCATCGCCAAACTGGACATCACGATGTTCGTGGTGGACGAGGCCCACTGCGTCTCTTCCTGGGGTCATGATTTCCGCCCCGACTACCTCGACCTGGGAAATGTCCGCGAACGATTGGGAAACCCTCCGGCGGCAGCCCTTACCGCTACAGCCTCACCGCCCGTGCGTGACGAGATTCTTGAACGGCTGGGGATGAAAGATCCGCTGGTCCTGGTCCGTGGCTTTGACCGGCCCAACATCAGCCTTGACGTGGTCCGCCACCAAGAAGACAAAGGCAAGCGAAAAGCAGTCCTGGAGCAAGTTGCCACTCTGGCCAAGGGAGGCGAGCGGGGGCTCCTGTACGCCGCCACCCGCAAGGACACCGAAAAGTACGCCGCCAAACTGGCAAAGGAAGGACTCCGCGCCGAGGCATACCACGCGGGCCGGTCGGACGCCGACCGGGAGCGCATCCATGAGCGGTTCCTGGACGATCAGCTGGACGTCGTGGTTGCCACAACCGCTTTCGGCATGGGTATCAACAAACCCAAAGTGCGGTTCGTCGTCCATGCTGACATTCCGGAATCATTGGATGCCTATTACCAGGAAATTGGCCGTTCCGGACGCGACGGGAAACCGGCCACAGCCACACTGCATTACCGCGAAGAGGATCTTGGCCTGCGGAAGTTCTTCGGTACGCATTCACCGGACCCGGATTCGCTCCTGGCAGTACTGAAGATCCTGAAAGCCGCAGGCGCTCCCGCCCCCAAGGGCGCACTCGCGGAGTTGACCGGATTCCCTGTCCGACGCCTCACCGGGCTCGTCAACCAGTTGGAGGAAGCCGGCGCTGTCACTACAGGCAAGCGCGGCATTCGGCTGGCATCCAAAGCCAAACTTTCGGCGCTCGTAGCCCGCGCCGTCGAACTGGCCGAGGCCCGACAGCGCGTCGACCAGTCCCGGCTCACCATGATGCGTGCGTACGCGGAGACGGACAGTTGCCGCCGGCAGTTCCTGCTGGGTTATTTCGGTGAGGAACTTTCGGAGCCGTGCGGCAATTGTGATGCGTGCGCCGCTGCTTCCAACGCCGGCAATGATTTCAGCAGTACAGAGGAAGAGCGCGGAGACGAACAGCATACTGGCGAAAGGGATCCATTCCCTCTGCAATCCGCTGTGATTCACAAGGAATGGGGTCCGGGACTGGTGATGAGGCATGAGGACGACGTCATCACCGTGTTGTTCGAGCAAGAGGGCTACAAGACGCTCTCCCGCAGGGCAGTTGTGGAACATGAACTTCTGAAGCCTGCTTAGATCCTGTGAGGCTCAACGTTTCAGGTGTTGAGCTCCAGCATCAGGGCGGGCAATTCGTCGGCGAGTTCGCGTGCAAGGAATCCGAGCGGGCCAAGCTTGCTGGCCAAGCGGTCGGCCGCGGCGGCGTGGAGGTGGGTTCCCCAGCAGACAGCCTGTGCGTCGCTGGTTCCACGCGCCCGGAGACCGGTGATGGCGCCGGCCAGTACATCTCCACTGCCTGAGGTACCCAAGCCTCCGTACCCGGTGGTGATCTTCCAAAGGTCCGGCTCCCCAGGCGTGTCCCCAGACGGACGTGCAATCACGCCCTGGCAGCTCACCACCGCGCCGTACTGTTCGGCGACGGCGCCAACGTCATTTTCCAAGTGGTTTACGTCCCGTCCCAGCAGGATCCCGGCCTCTGTCGGATTAGGGGTGAGAATCAGTCGGCCCCGCCAAGGTTCCAGCCTCTCCTTTATCTTCACCAGCCCGCCGAGGGCGTAGGCGTCGAGGACAATGGCCGGCCCTTCGCCTCCAAGCTCCTCCCGCTCCAACAACCTGGTGAGCAATTCCCCGGCCAGATCTGAATCATCCAGGCCGGGCCCGACCAACACGGCATCTGCCCTTTCCAAATACCTTGAGATCAGGTCCAACCCCTCACCGGTAACGGAACCATCGGCGGTCTCCGGCAAGCCCACCGCTCCACACTCCGGGAAAGCTACTCCCACCTGCACGGCCACGGACTCGGCGACAGCCAAGGTAATCTTTCCCGCCCCGGCGCGCAGGGCGGCGATGCCGGCCAGGATGGTGGCGCCTGGAGTGGTTCGCGCCCCGCCGATGATCAGCACAGCGCCGCGAGAGTACTTATCTTCCCCAGGAGCTGGCAGAGGCCAATCACGCAGAAGGGATGGCGTCACTTGCGTGGGGCCGCTGGTGCCGTTGGAATCACTGTGGGTGGACACTGGCATCTCCGGCATGCTCCGTAACCGTGACGCCCTGTTCGGTGAGATGGTCGGCCACATTGAAGCTCTCGAGCGTCCACGGTCCAGCACCAGACGGGCGCACGTACCGGGTAATCGAGGCGTTGAGCACAGTTGCACTGGCCGCGAGGTCCAGGATCTCCCGTTCGGACATCCCCTCCAGGACGTATCGGACCAGCAGGATCACCGCATCATGGCAAACGAGCATCACGCGGTGTCCCCGTCCCAGACTGTTCAGCTCGTCCAGGACGGACCGCAGACGAAGCGCGACGTCAGCCCAGGATTCACCTCCCGGGGGCCGGTAGTACAGCTTGCCCAACCAAAGGCGACGTTCTGCCTCGTCGGGGTAACGCGTTTCCACGCCTATGCGGGTAAGTCTGTCCAAAATGCCCAATTCCCGGTCCCGCAGGCGTTCATCCGTATGGACTTTCAGGGGCCAGCCAGCTGTTTGGACGGCAATTTCCGCTGTCTGAAGGGCGCGCGCATAGGGGGAGGAGACTACCGTGTCCGGGCGGATCTCCTCCGGAATCCTGGCCAGCGCCGTTCCCAGTGCCTTGGCCTGATCCTGGCCTGTACCCGAGAGGTTGACGTCCGGGTCCCGGGCGGGGACGTCAATGACCTCAGCCCGTGCCAGGCGAGCTTCCGTCGCGGCCACGTTGCCTTCGCTTTCTCCATGCCGGACCAGCAGCAATTCAACAGCCCCGGCCTCCTGCACCGCCTCTGTCAGGCCGTCGTCGTTCAAGAAAACCAACTCCTTCGCGCGCCTTGCCGAATGCAGAACACTACCCACTGCGTACCCAACGGACCAGAGAATAAACGCACGACGGCGGCCTTCCGCTCCCGCGCTGGCGGCCACCCGGCGTCGAAATTTTGTGGACAGGCGAAGAGCGTCAAGCACTGTTGTCCGGACCCACGGTGAAGTAAGTTGCTGGCATGGAGGACACATACCAAGTCATTGTTGTGGGTGCCGGATTTGCAGGTGTTGCGGCAGCCAAAAAACTAGGCCGGAAGGGCGTCCGCGTCCTGCTGATTGACTCGAATAACTACCATCAGTTCCAACCGCTCCTTTATCAATTGGCTACATCCCAGATTGGGGTTTCAGCCATTACGCGCCCACTGCGCTCCGTTTTCCGCCGCTACAAGACCGTCAAAGTCCTGACTGCGAGCATTGCCTCTATTGATGCTGCGCAACGGTCAGTCACCACAGCCGATGGCGTGACTTTGCGGACGGAGATCCTGGTCATTGCGGTAGGTGCCGTTCCCAATTTCTTCAACACCCCCGGCGCCGAGCAACATGCTTTCCCGCTGTACTCCGTTACGGACGCCACCAGGCTGGGCACCGCCATTACGCGGCTACTTGATCAGGCCGATAGAACTTCGGACGGTCTTGTTGATGTCGTAGTGGTCGGAGGAGGTCCCACCGGCGTGGAAACCGCCGGGGCCATGGCTGAAAACGTGAAGTATATGGTCCGCAAATACTTCTCTCCTGAGCTCGCTGCGCGCTGCCGTGTACACCTGGTGGATTTGGTTCCGAGAGTGTTGAACATGTTTTCCACGAAGTCCCAGCGCTACGCCACCGAACGTCTTCAGAAAGTGGGCGTCCAGTTGCACATGGGGGTGGGCGTTACCGAGGTGCGAAGCGATGGTGTGGCCCTGGCAGATGGAAGCTTCGTCCCCGCGCAGATCGTTGTATGGGCAGGCGGGTTGAAAGCTGGGGATCTCATCGCCAGTTCCGGGCTGACGCAGGGGAAAGGTGGACGTGTGGATGTTCGCCCAGACCTGACTGCCCCGGACGTGGATGGCGTGTACGTGATTGGGGATGCAGCGAACATCACCGATTCCACAGGCGCAAAGTTGCCCCAGCTCGGCTCCGTGGCCCAACAGGCCGGAAAATGGGCAGCCAGCAACATCCTCGCCGACCTTACTGGGGGTAGCCGTACTCCCTTCCACTACGTCGACAAAGGCTATATGGCCATGGTTGGACGTGGTGCTGCTGTGGCAGAACTTGGCCGCAAGCGAATCCAGTTGCAGGGCCTTTTCGCTTTCTTGTCCTGGCTCCTGGTTCACTTGGCCCTGTTGTCCGGGGTACAGCAGAAGGTCCGTGCCCTGTTTTCCTGGCTCAACGGGTACCTCCTGCACAGCCCCGCGCAGGTTGTGGTCAGCGGTCCAACCGAGAAGGAGCTCGCTGGCGTAAGTCGTCCCGAGGTACCTCCGGCCACAACCCGGCCAAGTCTGGAAAAGGAATAGGCTCAGCCGGGGATGTAACGGGACTTGTGAATGTGATGGGCCACTAAGCCCCACGCCATCAGAAGGAAGCCGCAGTATCCCAAGGGGGACGGACTAATCGGTATGGCCAACAGCATCAGCAGCACGCCAAGTGCTACTCCAAAGACGTGGCGGGCCTGGGGTTCATAAGGGCGGCGCGCAGGGATTCCTGTTTCCAGTTGCCGGGCGAAGTCCGGGTCCTGGATGAAAAGTTCCCGTTCGAGTTGCTGCAGCACCCTGCGCTCCCTTTCGTTTAGATGCATGGTTGTCCCTCCCATGTAGCGCTAAGGCTCCTCGGTGCGATCGGTGAGCCAGCCGGTTCCGTCCAGGAAATCCAGCGGCACAACAAGCTAAGCATGCTTACTAAATGCTCCGCAAGGAAAATTTTCCGAACGGTCATTCCGGCCACCGTCGACCTTGAGGACTGACTACGATGGCAAGTAGGAACCCCACTCAAGGAGCACAATGTCACTGAAAGACCGCCTCAAAGCAGACGTCGTAGGCCACATGAAGGCGGGCAACAAGACAGCGCTCACCACTGTGCGGAACGTCCTGGGTGAGATCACCACCCGGGAGAAGTCGGGCAAAACACCCGTCGAGTTGGACGACGCGCAGGTTACGTCACTGCTTCAAAAGGAAGCTGCCAAGCGTCGGGATACCGCGCGCATCTACACCGAAGCCGGGGAAGCAAGCAGGGCAGCCGCGGAAGTTGCGGAGGCTGAGATCATCGAGGCATACCTCCCCAAGCCACTAAGCCGGGAAGAAGTGGAAGGCATCGTCGACGAAGCCATCGCGGCCTTGAAAGCCGACGGGCAGGAACTCTCAATGCGTTCCATCGGCGCCGTCATGAAGCCGGTCACTGCCAAGGTTGCAGGACGCTTCGACGGCAAGACCGTAAGCGAGATTGTGCGAGGTCGCCTGAGCTAGGACGGGCGGCTGGCTCACCCTTAGCGAGTCAGCCGATCCCAAGCAGCCATCGCAAAGTGTCGGCATTGCGCACGGCGTTACCACCGCCATCGTTGTTGAAATAGGCGTACACGTCCTTGCCTGAGCCGTTCCACTCACGGATCCGATCCGCCCACCAGCGAAGATCCTCCTCCGAATACGAGCCGCCATAGAGGTGCTCAGGATCTGGTCCGTGAAGCCGGACGTAAACGAACGGCGCGGTGGCGCGGAGGATGCACGGCAGATGGGCACCGCTCATGATGCAGTAGGCGGCCTCGTGGCGTTCAAGTAATCCGTATACGTCAGGGTGGTCCCAGCTTTCGTGCCGGAACTCCACCGCCACGCGAATCCAGTGGGGTAGGGCTGCCAGGAAGTAGTCGAGGCGGGCATCATCACGGGCAAAATCAGGAGGAAGCTGGACAAGCAGCACGGCTCGTTTGTCACCCAGCTCGTGCCAGCAGCGGGTAATGCGTTCCACCCACACCTCAGGGCTGTACAGCTTTTTCCCATGCGTGAGACCGCGGGGTGCCTTGACCGACATCGCAAATCCAGCAGGCAGGCGATCGTGCCAGCTTTTGAACGCGGTGTCCCGTGGCCAGCGGTAAAAACTTGCGTTGAGCTCAACCGTGTCAAAACGCGCCACGTAATGCGCCAGGCGCTTGGCCGTGGGCAGGCCCGGCGGGTAGAGCACATTTTCCCAGTGGTCGTAGCTCCAGCCCGAGGTACCGATGCGGATACTCATGCTCTGGATGCTAGTCCTCGTGAACGCTCTTGCCGGGTCATGTCATGCGTCGGGTCGGACGCCAAGCACTACGTCGTAAGCCTCTACGCGGCGGTCCTTCACTGTGGTGGGCGACTCCAAATGGACGGCGCCCGAGGGAAGAATTCCTGCGCCCCCGTACCTCTCCATCACTTGCCACTGCGCCACCACATCCTCGCCAGCGTGGTCGGCGGGAAGCTTGGGCCAGAATGTGAAGCCTCCCGAATCCAGCAGAGCCTGCTTGTTGTAAAGGACGCATCCCCCAAGCCAAGCCACCCTGTAGGGCACCCATTCGCCTGGAGTCAGGGAAAGATCGGCGCTGAGATGGCTCAGATTGGCGGCATTATGAAGGGGCCAGCGGCCAAAGCCTGGAGTGTTCGGTCGAACCAGCTCCGCCGTTACAGGACCCTCCCATCGCTCAAATGCGGCGGTCTCCTCGGGTCTCCTGTCATCCAGATACGAGAGCCCCTGCGGTGCCATGCCTACGAAACCGCAGCCAAGTTCATCCAATGCGTGGTTCAACCGCTCAAGGACACCCGGTTCGAGCCAGACGTCATCATCGAGAAACAGGCACCGGTCCGCTGTTGATTGCTCGAGTAGAAACTGCCGATGCTCAGCCAACCCGCGCCGTGGCATATGACGGAGCAGCCTGACCGGTCGCCCTTGCGCCCGGAGCACCCGAACCATTCCAGCGACGGCAGGATGGTCCCAGTCCGGAGTGTTGGAGGATTGGTCGCTGACCACCACGCTAAAGGAGGGTTCGGATTGTGCAGCCAACCCGGCAAGTGCAACCGCCACTTCGGCCGGGCGGTTGCAGGTAGGGATGAGCACGTCCACAGCCACCGTGTCGGGGGTGTCCAGAGGCCACGCCCAATGCTCGGATGATCTCCTGCTCACAGCACACCTCCTGCCGTCAGGATCGGCATGGATTACGAAGGGTATGCCCGTATCTGTACCCATCCGGGTGGGATCTATTCCTGGCCGGCGGCGCCAGTTACCACCCATTTAGGATTGGATGGCGGCCCTGGCAATCAAAGCCTGGAGGTCTTCGGCAACCTTGGCTACTTCGCGCTGTCTGGTGTTCCGCGTCGACTTGGCTGCGTGGGGGGAGGGTCGCGTGGCGCGGGGAGAAATGCGTGTACGGGCTTCAGGACGGAACACGCCATCGCGTCCAATCCTTGGATCACGAACGGGTGCGTCGACGGTGACGCGGCCCTGGAGGGGGTCGTGGAAGAGTGGGAGATTCATGGTCCATTCCGGGTGACAGGATGTGAACCTTGATCCTGCCACATGCCCGAGCGCCGCGAAATGGACGGTTGCCTACCTGCGCTTCGGAAGACTGTGCACATGTCCATGCTGGCGTCATTCAGCCTATGGCCCGACTAATGGTCGCTATTACAACCACTGAGGCCGATAATGCCATGAGCATTATTCGCTCACTTTGACGATGCCCGGACTGGAACTAGCCCCACAGAGCCTTCTTCAGCAATGCCCTGAGTTGAGCGTTCTCCTCTTCGCTTAACGGGGCGAGCTGGGTTTGCTCGCATACCTCAAGGGCGGCGCGGGCCTTCGTGTGGATCCGACGGCCCTCGGCTGTGGAGACGATGATCTTGGCGCGCCTGTCTTGTTTTCCCTGTGCGCGCTCAACCAGGCCCCGGTGCTCCAGATCGTCCACGAGGCTCACAACCTGACTGGGGTCAAGGCTGAGGAAATCGGCGAGTTCGCGCTGGGTCGGTTCGAGTCCGCTGCAGGCGAGCGTCAGTACTGAAAAGGACCTTTCCCGCAGTCCAAAGTCGCTGAGCGCACGGTTATTCAGGACTGACCCTGTGGCGTGGAGCTTGGCGAGCAGCAGGCCGACGTCGTTCCCAATCTTCGCTGCCGCGAGGCGCGGTGTTTCGACGTTGGTGCTTTGCGGGCCCATGACAACTCCAATAATAAATAAAAACAATCGTTGACTTTTTCAATGATCCGTAATCTCATTGATCATGACAAGGATCTCACGGGGTAGTGGGATCGGCCCCACCGGCTCCGGCCGGTTACTGCATGCGAAGGAGCACGCCATGAGCTTGAACGGCAAGGTTGCAATCGTCACGGGGAGCGGACAGGGTCTTGGACTCGCTTACGCACGTGAACTCGCCCGCCAGGGTGCCGCCGTCGTGGTCAATGACGTGAACGCCGGGACCGCCGCAGAAGCAGTTGCGCTGATTGAGGCCGACGGCGGCCGGGCCACCGCCGTCGTGGTTCCGGTGGGCACCACGGATGCTGCGAAGGCGCTGGTCGCTGGAGCTGTTGAGGCCTTTGGACGGCTGGACATCCTGGTCACCAACGCTGGCATCCTGCGGGACAAGAGCCTGTTGAAGATGACCGACGAGGACTTCGACCTGGTCATCAACGTCCACTTGAAGGGCACGTTCACGTGCGTGCGTGAGGCGTTCGCGTACTTCAAGGAAAACAACGTTTCGGGCCGCATCGTCACCATTGGTTCGCCCACGGGCCAGCGAGGGAACTTCGGCCAGACCAACTACGCCGCGGCCAAGGCCGGGATCGTGGGCATGGTCCGGACGTGGGCCCTTGAAATGAAAAAGGCGGGAGTCACAGTGAACAGTGTGATCCCGGTGGCTGCCACTGCAATGACGAAGACCGTTCCCTACTTCCAGAAGGCCGTGGACGCCGAGGAACGCGGCGAGGCCATGCCGTCCTTCTTCCGTCACGACCTCGGATTCGGCACCGCCGACGACGTCGCTGGGCTTATTGCCTTCCTCGCCTCGGACGAAGCTTCCGGGATTACCGGGCAGGCGATCGGCGCCGGCGGTGACCGGCTGCAGGTCTGGACGCACCCGACGGCGGCCAGCACCAAATACCGCGACGGCGGTTGGAGCTATGAGGCGCTCCGCGAAAACGCGGGGTCCCTCTTTGGAGCGGACGTCCTGCAGAGCTACGGTGAGGAATTCCTGCCGCTGCCTGAAGAACTCCAGCCCGAGCCTGCGGCTGTAACTGCTTAGGGCCCCGCTGATCATGGCCGACCGTTACGAACTTGGCATCGACGCATCCACAGTGGATGCGATCGACATGCACGTCCATGTGGAGGTGGACAGTTGTGGGCACGGATCCCTGCCGGACGCGCTGACTGAGGCGTCGGCGAAGTACTTCAAGTCCGAGGATCGGACACCGTCCCTGGACCGGATCGCGGAGGTGTACCGCGAACTGAACATGGCCGCCGTCGTCTTTACGGTCGACGCACGGACCCAGCTCAAGCATGAGCCCAACAGCATCCCGGAACTGATTGCCGGTGCTGCCCGGAACAATGATGTGCTGATTCCGTTCGGCAGCGTGGACCCCCGTACGGGGGAGGACGCGATCACCGGTGCGAAGCATCAGGCCATTGAGCTTGGCGCCCGCGGTTTCAAGTTCCACCCCTCGTTGCAGGGCTTCGATCCGTCCAGTGAACAGTTCTACCCTCTCTGGGAAACGCTCCAGGAACTTGGGCTGCCCTGTATTTTCCATACCGGGCAGAACGGCATGGGCGCGGGGCTCCCCGGCGGGTATGGCATCAAGTTGGCATTCTCGAATCCCCTGCTGCTCGACTCTGTGGCCGCGGACTTCCCAGGCTTGCAGATCATTATGGCCCACCCCTCGGTGCCGTGGCAGGAGGAGGCGAACTCGATTGCGACGCACAAGTCCAACGTGTTCATCGACCTTTCCGGGTGGTCGCCCAAATACTTCCCGGAGTCGCTGGTCCGGCTGTCCAATTCTGTGCTGCAGGACAAGGTGCTGTTCGGAACGGACTTCCCGCTGATCACCCCGCAAAAATGGCTCGGAGCGTTCGCCGACCTGCCACTGAAGGACGAAGTCCGGCCGAAGATCCTCAAGGGCAACGCCGTCCGGCTGCTCGGGCTGGGTGGCTGAGATGACGGCGAGTGCTGTGGAACAGCGGCTCTACTCCGCAGCGGACTGGTATGACGCCGAGTCACTGTTGTCTGCTGACGAGCGTCAGGTGCTATCCCGGTTGCGGGACTTCCTGGACATCGAGGCCAAGCCCCTGCTGGCTGAGTATTGGGAACGGGGCGAGTTCCCGGAGCAGTTGGCGCAGCCCCTGATCGACCTGAACCTCATGGAACCTTTTGCGTCGCCTGCGCGTGGGATCTACCACGGCTTCCGGATCTTCGAGCTCGCACGTTCGGACGCTTCGTTGGCCACCTGGTACACGGCCCAGGCCGGGCTCTTCCGGACCGCGATCCAAGTGGGTGCCTCTGAGGAGCAGCAGCGCGAATGGCTACCCAAGGTCATCGAATTCTCGCTCAAAGGCGTGTTCTCCCTGACCGAACCGGACCACGGCTCGGACATCGCCGGCGGACTCTCCACTACAGCCCGTTTCGAAGCAGTCGCCGACGGCGGCGCTGGCCCCGATGGCGGAGCTGACGACGGCGGCTATTGGGTTCTGGACGGGGTCAAGCGGTGGATCGGGGGAGCCTCCACAGCTGACATGCTGTGCGTGTTCGCCCGTGACATCGCAGATGGGCAGATCAAGTCGTTCCTCGTGGACCGGGCCGCGCCAGGCGTCACCGTGGAGAAGATCCATGGCAAGACGGCGCTGAGAATGATGCAGAACGCACACATTACCCTCGAACGCGTGCGGGTTCCTGAGGCCATGCGCCTGCAGAACGTGAACTCGTTTAAGGACGTCGCCGCCATGCTCCGGGCTATGCGTTCGGATGTTGCATGGATCGCCACCGGCATCCAAGCTGGAGCGTTCGAAGCAGCTTTGGCCTACGTCAACGAACGTCAACAGTTCGGCCGTTCCCTAGGCTCCTTCCAGCTGATCCAGGAAAAGCTTGCCAGGATGCTGGGCAATATCACGGCGTCCATCTCGCTCGTGATCCGGTTGACCGAACAGCAAGCCCTCGGTATGTACAGGGACCAGGACTCGGCCTTGGCAAAGATGCAGACCAGCCTGATGATGCGCGAAACCGTCGCGTTGGCCCGCGAAGTGGTGGGCGGTAACGGCATCACGCTCGCCGCCGACGTCGCGCGTTTCCACGCCGATGCGGAAGCCGTCTATTCCTACGAGGGCACCCACGATATCAACGCCCTCATCGTCGGCCGCGCCCTTACCGGCGTCAGCGCCTTTACGCACTAACAGACACCTCAACCAACAGACACCTCACCAAGGAGGCAACAATGCCCAATCTCGTCGTCGATTTCGACACCCTGCTCACCATGTCGGGAAAGGATCTCGGCACTACCGATTACCGCGAGATCACCCAGCAGCAGATCAACCTGTTTGCTGACGCCACCGACGATCAGCAGTGGATCCACGTCGATCCTGAGCGCGCCAAGGACGGCCCCTTCGGCGCCCCGATCGCCCACGGATTCCTCACCCTGTCCCTGATCATCCCGTTCTGGGGCGAGCTGTTCGACGTCGACGGCGTCACCACCAAGGTCAACTACGGCCTGGACAAAGTCCGCTTCACTTCACCGGTGAAGGTCGGCTCGAAGGTCCGCATGAACGGCAGCATCGGCGAGGTCACCGAAGTCAAGGGCGGCGCCCAGATCAAAGTCAACGCCACCATCGAGATCGAAGGCCAGGAACGCCCCGCCGTCGTAGCCGAATTCCTGGCCCGCTTCTACAAGTAAACCCCTTTCAATAGACCCACCCCTCCTCTCCCAAGGAACAGCCATGTCAGGACACACTGCACTCGCCACTCCGAGCACGGCCGCGAAGCGCAAAGAAGCGCGTACGGTCATTTTGTCCAGCTATCTGGGCAGCACCATCGAGTTCTACGACTTCCTGCTGTACGCAACTGCCGCTGCGGTCGCTTTCCCCAAAGTCTTCTTCGCGGGCACTGATGAGTGGGTTGGCGTCGTAGCCGCCTACGCTACTTTCGCCGCCGGCTATGTTGCGCGGCCCCTGGGTGGCATCATCTTCGGCCACTTCGGAGACCGGATCGGCCGGAAGGGAATGCTCATCGTCTCCATGGCGATGATGGGCATCGCCTCTACCCTGATCGGCCTGATCCCTGGCGCGAGCATCATAGGCCCGTGGGGAGCTGTGATCCTGGTGGTCCTGCGCGTGTGCCAAGGTATCGCCGTCGGCGGTGAATGGGGTGGGGCTGCGCTGATGGCGTTGGAACACTCCGACCCCAAGCGGCGCGGTTTCGCAGCATCGTTCGTCAACGCGGGCGCGCCAACAGGGGCGGTACTGGGCACTATGGTCATGGGTATCTTCTCGGCGCTTCCGCAGGATGCGTTCCTGGCATGGGGATGGCGCGTGCCATTCCTGTTGTCCTTCGTGCTGCTAATCGTCGGCATGTTCGTGCGACTGCGGGTCTCCGAGAGCCCCATCTTTGCTGAAGCCGTGGCCAAGGAGGGGGCCCAAAGCACCAAACGCAAGATCCCGTTGCTGGAAGTGCTGCGTCGCCCGAAGGCCCTCATCATGATCATGTTCGCAGGTGCCGCCGGCTTCGGCCTCCAAGTTGTGCTGCCTACCTTCTCGATCACGTATGCAGTCTCCAAGGGCGCACCGCAGCAAGGCGTTCTTTATGCCTTCGCAGGAGCCTCCGCCATCTCCATCGTGTTTGTGCTCCTGGGCGGCAGAATGTCGGACCGCTTCGGGCGCAGGCCAATCATGGTCACAGGGTTGACACTCTTTATCCTCTACCTGTTCCCGATGTTCGGCATGCTCAGCTCCGGCAACATCGCCTTGATCTTCCTGGCTTTTACGGTGGCACTCATTCTGCACTCGTCCCTGTACGGGCCACTTGCAGCATTCGTCTCCGAGCAGTTCGGAACCACCAACAGATACACGGGTGCCGCCGTCGGCTACCAGTTGGCGACCTTGATCGGTGCGGGTTTCACCCCGGGCATCGTGGCTGGCCTTTACAAGGATTCTGCACAGAGCATTCTCCCCGTGGTGGTCTTCCTCTCCGTCATGTCGCTCGTCTCGATTGTGTTCATCCTGCTAACGCGGGAATCTAAGAACAACGACCTCACCTCGGTCAGTTAGGAGCACCGCACCATGGACAACAACGGAGTTGGATCCTGGCTGCACCGTCGCCGTGCCAAGTCGGGTCCCAAAACGGCCCTCGTTTCCGGGGATCGCATCCTGAGTTACACGGAGCTCGCCGACCGCACCGATTGCCTCGCCAACGCTCTGAACGAAAGAGGTGTGGTCATGGGCGACAGAGTGGCATACCTCGGTGAGAACCATTCGTCGTTTGTTGAGACCTTCTTCGCTTGCGGGCTGCTGGGTGCGATTTTCGTCCCGCTGAACACCCGCCTCGCCGCCCCTGAGCTGCAGTTCCAACTTCAGGATTCAGGAGCACGGGTCCTGATCAGCGCCGGGGCGCTTGAAGCGGTGGCCGCTGCCTCGGTGGAGGACACTGCGGTGACACACCGGCTTGTAGTGCTGCCCGACGCCGGAACCCAAGCTGCCGCGGTCAAGCCGCCATCCGGCGTCGAAAGTTATGACGAGGTACTTTCAGCGGCAGCCGGGACTCTGCTTGATGTAGCCGTGAGCCTGGACGACCCGGCGATGATCCTCTACACCTCCGGAACCACGGGCAAGCCCAAAGGCGCACTCCTCACGCACGGAAACATCACATGGAACTGTTTCAACACCGTGGTGGACATGGACCTGAGCAAGAACGACGTCGCGCTGATGATTTCACCCCTGTTTCACGTTGCCTCCCTGGATATGGGCCTGCTGCCGATGCTGCTCAAAGGTGCCACAGTGGTGCTCGAAACCAAGTTCGACGCCGGCCGCGTCCTCAAACTGATCGGGCAGCACAAAGTCACCACGCTCAATGGCGTGCCCACCACGTTCCAGATGCTCTGCGACCATCCCGAATGGTCGACGGCGGACCTCACTTCCCTGGACAAGCTCACCTGTGGAGGGTCTGCTGTTCCACAGCGCGTGTTGGACGCGTATGAGGAGCGGGGCATTGGTTTCACGAGTTGCTACGGCATGACCGAGACTGCCCCAGGCGCCACGATGCTCCCAGCCTCGAGGTCCAAGGAGAAAGCCGGTTCCGCAGGCCTGCCGCACTTCTTCACCGACGTCCGGATTGCCGACCCGATGGGTGGGCTCGCTCTTCCCGGTGCAGTGGGGGAGATCCAGATTTCCGGGCCAAATGTCATCAACGAGTATTGGAACAGGCCTGAAGCCACGGCTGATAGTTACTCTGATTCGCTGTGGTTCCGTTCAGGGGACATGGGCTTCCAGGACGACGAAGGCTTCTTGTTCGTCTCGGACCGCATCAAGGACATGATCATTTCCGGGGGCGAGAACATCTATCCGGCCGAAGTGGAAGCCGTGATCGCGGAACTCCCGGAGGTGGGAAGTGTTGCGGTCATTGGGGTCGCCGACCCCAAATGGGGCGAGGTTCCCCGCGCCATCGTGACACTGCTGGAAGGTGCTTCCCTGACCGAGGAGCAGCTGCGCTCGCATCTTGAAGGACGGCTTGCCCGCTACAAGATCCCCAAGTCCGTGGTTTTCGTTGAGGAAATGCCGCGGACTGCCAGCGGGAAGATTCGCAAGGTGGAGCTCAAGAAGCAGTTCGCGTCCTGAGCCCGGATGTTCTCTCACGTCCTGCGGTGTTTTGCCGAACGTTCTCTCACGTCCAGCGGTGTTTTGGCGGTTCTTCTCTCACGTCCCGCGGTGTTTTGCCGAACGTTCTCTCACGTCCTGCCGCTGATCCATGGCGGGGTTACTTTTGCTCCGGGATCCAATACGGCGCGT
This sequence comes from Micrococcaceae bacterium Sec5.1, assembly GCA_039636795.1. Taxonomy (NCBI): domain Bacteria; kingdom Bacillati; phylum Actinomycetota; class Actinomycetes; order Micrococcales; family Micrococcaceae; species Micrococcaceae bacterium Sec5.1. The sequence goes on from CP143430.1 coordinate 973,059, forward strand.
CTACGCCGGCGCCGGTGAGGTTATCGCAGCGAACAAGTTGCGTGCCGATCCGTTCGAGGAGGCAGTTGACGTAGATTGTGGGGGTTTTGTCCTCGGGGACGTCCGCGGTTGCCTGCCCTTGGGACAGAAAAACGAACGGGACGAAGAGTAGGGCGAGGCAAAGACGCCGGGCTGGGCTAACAGGTTCACGCATGGCAAGGTTCCTTTGAGTGGTGCTTGTGGGTAACTTCACTCTGCGTCGTGCCCTCATACCGGGGCATCCGGACTTCACCCTTAAACTCACCGTAAATACCCTCGGATCTACCCCATGGGTCAGCAAGGTGCGAAGCTTGAACGGTGGCTACTAGGGCCAAATCCAACGGAGCTGATCTGGTGGGCCGGGAGGATGAACTGGCTGAACTCGAGGGTATGGTCGACGCCGTGCGCGCTGGAGCGTCCAGGACGTTTATCGTGTCCGGCGACGCGGGTGTAGGCAAGACGGCATTGGTAGGGCAGATCTGTGCCACGGCTTCCCTGGATGTACTTGTTCTCAGTGGGGCAGCACTGCCGCTGACGACACTTAAAGTGCCATTTCAGGCCCTCCGTTCGGCCTTCCACGGTGCAGCCCAGCTGGGGACGCCAGTGCCCTTCGGCAGTAACGCAATGGTCGAAGCACGGGTGGAAAGTCCGCTTTTCGTTGACGAGTGGCTGACCACGCTCAGCAGTTCCAGACCCGTGCTCCTGGTGATCGATGATCTTCAGTGGTCCGACCCACAAACACTGGATATCCTGATGTTCCTCATCGCGGGGCCCGCAGACCGTTCGTTGGGCATTGTGGCCACTGTCCGTTCGGACATCCCGACGGAAAACCAGCCTCTTGAGCGATGGATGACGGACATCCGCCGGCTGCCGAGCGTGGAACTCGTGACACTTCGGCCTCTGGACAGGCCGGCAACTGCTACCCAAATCTCCCGGCTGCTGGGTGTGCCTCCGCCCCAGTCCCTGGTTACGGAGGTATACGCGCACTCCGCCGGAAACCCTTACTTCACCCGACTCCTGATCGAGGGCATGAGAGCCAACGGCAGGCGGTTCGAGGACGGCTTTCCGCCGGATCTAAGGGGTGCCGTCCTCAGATCCTGGAAGGGCCTACCTAAAGCTGCGCAACAACTGACTCGGATTCTGGCTATTGCCGGACGATCGGTAGACGCTGCTGAACTACGCACGGTTGCCAGGGGAACTATCGCCCAGGAAACAGTTTTGCCTATGCTGCAGACAGCTGCGACCGCGGGGATCGTGGACCTGCTGCCAGACGGCACTTACTGGTTTCACCATCCACTCATCGCGGAGATGCTCGAGCAGGGCATGGACGGCGAGGAGAGGCGCTCTTGGCATTCAGCTTTTGCCGATGCTTATGAGAACTCCTTGTCATTGGGACCACAGCGTACTTCCGGGACGATCGCCTCCTTGGCCGAACACCACTACCACGCTGAACGATGGGCGTCCGCCTATCAATGGACCGTTCGTGCAGCCACGGAATATGTCCACCTCGGAAACTGGGGTGATGCCCTGCGAATGTTCCGTCGGGCAGTGGAGCTCACGGACAAAGCGGGCATGGTGCCGGAGATTCTCCGTGAACTCTGGGAGCAGGTCAGGAATGCCGCATTCCGCTCCGGTGACCAGAAAGCTGAACTGGAAGCTTTGGAATCATTGATCTCACTCACCAAACCCACCGCCCAACCCTTGGAGACTGCTGCTTGGCTGGTGAGGCGGATGCACCTGTCGATGTCCACGGGAAGGTCTTTCTTTGATCTGGCGGAGATGGAGCGGGCGGTTCAGCTTTCTGCGGCTCATCCTCAAAGCTGGCAGCACGCGCTGGTTTTGGCAGAGTATACGCACGCTGCGCTGTGGCTTGACCGCGATGCCGGAGCCGAAGGCGCGGCACAGGCGCTTACGCTTGCCCGCCTGACAGGAAACCCCATACCCATGTCCTACGCGCTGACAGCCGCTGCAATGGTGGAGCTCTTCGCCAGGCACCCGGAGGAGGCTTTCAGCCTGGCAAAATCCGCAGCGGACGAGGCGCTCCGAGCCAAGGATTACTGGGGGTACCTCCATGCCGTGGCTTGGCTGGCCAACTCCCAGGAGAGCTGGATCAGCCAAGAGTACGCGGACGTTCTCCACATCGCCCGCGAGGAACTTGCCAGACACGAGGCTCCCCACTCCTACATCTCCAAGATCGCAGCGGATGAAGCCGGCAGCTTCCTCGGAATTGGCTCCTGGCGCGAGGCGCAGACGGCCTTGCGTATCGCCATCAGCCTGGACCCTGGTCCAATGGGGGATGTGAGCGCCCGATTGACGGCGGCACGGCTGGATGCATTGCAAGGACGGACGCAGGATGCTTTTGTCCATTTAGCCCGCGCTGGAGAAGTGAATGACAACACTGAGGCCTATCTCAACCTCAACTTCGCGGCGATCCGTTCAGAGGTCCATGCTCTTGCCGGCCAGCCGGAGGCCTCGCTCGAAGCTGCCATGACTGGCGCCCTGCGCCCCGGACCACCACCTACCATGTGCGAGTGGTTGCTGCCCTTGGCGGCCAGGGCTCTCGCCGATCTCGTCCAAAATGCCAAGGACGAAGGAACGCCAACCGCTGGATTTCTGTCCGAAGTGGTTCAACTTGAAGAGCGCTTTCCTCATGTTTTCAACGAGCCTGGAGAACAATCGGAGCTGTATCAACGCCAAGTATTTGCCTTCGAAAGCCTCTATGCCGCGGAACTTGGCCGTGCACGGGGAGATCACGCCAATGCCGATGCTTGGATTCACACTGCTGATGCCTGCAGGGACGCTTCCCTGGCTTGGGAACATGCCTATGCATGCCAACGCGCCGCCGAATCGCTCCTCCTGCAGGGCCACAGCGCCAAGGCCCAAGCCTCGCAGATCCTCCGCAGGGGACTTCAACTGGCGCGCGATCTTCAAGCCGTTCCCGTGCAGAGGGTTTTGGAGCAACTCGCTGACCAAGCCAAGATCTCGCTAACGCCCATCACACGGCCCAACCCTGAAGTCAGCAACCGCCATGGGTTGACGGCACGCGAGGCAACCATCCTCGACTATGTCGTTGCAGGCAGAACCTACAGGGAGATTGCTGAATCGTTGTTTATCAGCGAGAAAACGGTGAGTTCGCACATTTCCAGTCTTCTGCGGAAAACCGGCGCCTCCAATAAGTTTGATCTGGCACGGCTGGAGCGTAAGAAATCTGACGGATGACGTACGACGACGGCGCGTGGCTAGTGCCGCCGTCGAACCTCAATGGGAGTTCCATGAGAGAACATAGGCCAGAAAGGGCGGATATGTGAGAGAGCATGCCTCAAAATCGGCAGTTATGTGAGAGAACGTTGGGTTAAAAGGGTTGGTATGTGAGAGAGGGATTGGTGCGACATAATCCGCCACCGAACTAAATCCCGGTTAATTTTGTCCATTGACCTGCATAAATACCGCGGAGAGCACTACGATGAGCAACGACTCATCACTGAGTTTGGTCTCATTGCATCATTCACACCTAACCCCGGGGGAACACCGTGAGTTACCAGCAACAGCCACAGCACACCCAGCCGTATGGCGCACAGACCGGCGAACCGCCGCTGTGGGCTCCCTACTATGGCGCACCCATTGGCGCCGCTGTAAAGCGTTTCTTCAAGAAGTACACCGCCTTCACGGGCCGTGCGAGCCGCAGCGAATACTGGTGGGTGGCCCTCGCTTTGGGTGTCATCGGCCTCGTGCTTGAGTTCATTTTCCTTGGCCTGGGCACTGCTGGCGCAACCGTTTCAGCTGACGGAACATTAGTGCCTGGAGGTGGCTTTGTCGTGGGCATAATTTTGCTCGTCATTTTCGGCCTGGCAACGATCATTCCGTCCATTGCGCTGATCGTCCGCCGTCTGCACGATGGCAACTTCAGCGGCTGGCTCGCCCTCATCGGTCTGGTTCCCTTCGTGGGTGGACTGGGCCTGCTGGTACTGATGCTCCTGCCGTCCAACCCGGCCGGCCAGCGTTTCGACCAGCCCAGCGGTTTCTAGCAGCTCATGCACCCATAAGCACCATCTAAAAGGGGCGGCACGCCAAGTGCCGCCCCTTTTCATTCCCCAACGCAGAGGTCCCTAACGAGGAGTTCCCATGTCCACGAACACAACTCCGAAAAACATCAGACGTTGCGCCGTCATAGGCGGCGGGATTATCGGCGTGGCTGTGGCCCGGGAACTGGCCAACAAACTCGACGGCGTCCAGGTCACGGTTTACGAGAAGGAAGACCAGCTCGCCAAGCACCAGACCGGCCACAACTCTGGTGTAGTCCATGCGGGCCTGTACTACGAGCCTGGCGAGTTGAAGGCAACGCTGTGCCGCAGGGGAGTTGCCCTCCTTCAGGAATTCTGCGCCGCCAAAGATCTGCCGTACGAGGCCTGCGGGAAGTTGGTGATCGCCCAGACCCCCGAAGAATCGAAGCGACTGGAGGACATCTTCGCGCGGGCAACGGCCAATGGGGTGCCGGGCGCACGCATGCTGCGCGGCGACCAAATACACGAGGTGGAGCCGAACGCCGTCGGGCTTTCTGCTTTGCACTCGCCGGAAACGGCGATCGTGGACTACAGGGCCATCACGAATGCGCTCGCCGACGACGTCCGTGAGGCGGGCGGGCAAATCCGGCTTGGACAGGAAGTCGCCTCACTGGAACAGCAGGGGATCGGCGTTGTGGTCCAAACGAAGGACGGAGGCGAGCACTACGACCTTGTGGTGGCCTGCGCCGGGCTTCAATCGGACCGGTTGGCGAAAGCGACCGGGGAGTCCGCAACGCCGCGAATCGTTCCCTTCTTTGGGCAATACTTCCTCCTCGGGAAGGAAACCCGCGCACAAGTGAGGGGCTTGATTTATCCTGTGCCGGACCCCAAGCATCCGTTCCTTGGCGTGCACCTGACCAAAAGGATCGATGGCGAAATGATGCTGGGCCCCAACGCATTCATCTCCTTGGGACGCGAGGCCTATTCCTGGAAGGACGTCGATCTGCGGGACGTTCTGAATTACGCGCTGTTTCCAGGCTTCTGGAATTTTGCCCGCCAGAATGTGCCGTCGGCGGTTCGCGAATTCCAGACCGTCGTCAGTAAGAAGAAGTTCATCAAGGAGGCCGTACGCTTTGTTCCCTCATTGGAGGGTGCCACTATTCTTCCCGGCACACGCGGTGTCCGTGCCCAAGCCATGAACGCTGACGGTTCACTGGTGGATGATTTTGTGATTTCACGACGCCGGGACACGGTTTTGGTGCGGAATGCACCGTCGCCGGGGGCTACGTCGTCGATGGCGATTGCGGAGTACATCGTGCAGCAGGCCTTGCGGGACTAAGCAGGCTTTGCAGGACTAAGCCCAGCAAAGGGGGAGTTAACAAGCCCGTGACGCCGCAGAAACCAGCCCCACATGACGCCCGGATAACTTTGCCGCATGAAAGCATCCTGGTTGGCTAAACAATGCGCGAAGATCGGCTCCAAGATCGGCCAATGGATTGAGGCCGCATACGTCCTGGATTGCGTGGAACCGGCAAACGATCCCGGCGACCGAGGGGGTCACGGCCGGCCCGCCGATTGGACGTGGCTTCCGGCGCTTAGTGGGGTCACGGTTGCCAGTGCGCAGGCCATTCAATCCCACTCGGGAATGACCCGTCGTAACCCCTGAAGGTTGGCTTGAAAGCTGCTGAATGTTGTTTTGGGCACACTTTTCGTCCAACGCGGATGCTATGCCCTAAACTGCTTCACTGAGGTGCCTGAAATGGCACTATGCAGCAACGAAAGCGAACCCAATGGCTACTGATTACGACGCGCCCCGCAAGACAGAAGAAGAGACTCCCGCGGACTCGCTTGAGGCTCTTCAGGCGTCCCGCGGCACCGGTGCCCAGACTGCAGTCATCGACATCGACGAAAACGACACCGCGGAAGGCATCGACCTCCCGGGCGCCGATCTTTCCGGTGAAGAACTGACCGTTGTGGTGGTACCTGAACAGTCTGACGAATTCACGTGTTCTTCCTGCTTCCTGGTCCGCCACAGGTCCCAGGTTGCCTTGGAAAAGAATGGCCTCAAGTACTGCAAGGACTGCGAAGGCTGATCCCAGGCACTGCAAAACGTTCGAGCCCCGTCAGGCCAGAGAATGGTCGGAAGGGGCTTTTGCGTGTCCGCGGCGCTTTGTAACGCCCAGGTATCGTTATCTTCGATTACGAACCTAGGCATGGAGACCCGCAATAGAGTCCCTGAACAGGCACAAATGTCCTTTTCCATGACTCTCTTGTGACCACTCTGGAGTCGATTTAACGGTTGTGCGCCGAAGCGGCCACAACCCATCCAAACCGCCCAACGCGCTCCTACTGTTGAAGTATCAACTTCGCCTGAAGGGGGCACAAAAAATGAGGAAATTTGGAGCGGGTTTGGCAGCAGTCCTTGCGGCTGCCGGACTCGGTCTGGTGGCACCGGGGCCAGCCTCGGCATCATCATATTGCGGGATCATGTGGGGCTCGCTGGCCAAGGCCGACGCCGACATGAGCTCTGCCAACGTCACCAACGTACGTACGGGCCAGCAGACCTGTTACGACCGCCTGGTGATCGACATGACCGGCAAGGTGGCCGGCTATTCAGTGCAGTATGTCCCGGTTGTGGTTCAGGATGCTACCGGCTATCCCATCCCGGTGCTTGGTGATGCTGACCTGCAAGTGGTGGTGACGGCGCCGTCGTACAACCAGAACAACCAGCCCACGTACGAGCCGGCGGCAAAGGCGGAACTGTCCAACGTGTCCGGTTACCAGACGTTCCGACAGGTAGTTTTCGCGGGCAGCTTTGAGGGAACCACGAGCATCGGTTTGGGTGTCCGTGCCCGGCTTCCGTTCCGCGTCTTCACTTTGGACGGGCCCGACGGCGGTTCGCGCCTTGTGGTGGACGTCGCCCACCGTTGGTGAATTGAGGGAAGTCCGCCAAAACCTACGAAAGCTGCCAGTTCGCCCGGATCATTCCGGCGAACTGGCAGCTTTCCAGCGATTTCTGGCTAACGAGCTACTCGGGCACCACCAGGGCAGGGGTGTCCTTGCGGATGGTCTCTCCGCGGAAGAAGCCGGGACGGACGCGGGACATGATGAGCATGAATACCGCACCCAGGGCAAGGATTCCGATGCCGAGCACGAACACGAGCCCCACTCCGAAGATTTCCGAGCCACTTCCAAACTCCGGGGCCCAGCTGTCTACAGCGGTCTGCAGGAAGACAACGAACAGGCCGACCCCACCCAGCAGCGGGCAGAGGAGACGCAGGAAGAAGTTGCGGGCACTGGAGAACACGCTGTTCCGGAAGTACCAAACACACGCGATGGCCGTGAGCCCATAGTAGAAGCAGATCATCAAGCCAAGGGCCAGGATGGTGTCGTTGAGGACGTTTTCACTGATCACGTGCATCACGGCGTAGAAGCCGGCAGACAGGACGCCGGCCGCGACGGTGGCGAAGCCCGGCGTCGAGAACTTCTTGCTCATGTGGCTGAACCGCTCCGGCAGGGCGCCGTAGTGCGCCATGGCCAGCAGGCTGCGTGACGGCGAGGTGAACGTGGACTGCAGCGATGCGGCCGAGCTGGACAGGACCGCGAGGGACATGAGGATCGCGAACGGACCCATGACCGGTGACGCGAGGGCCGTGAACACGTTGGCGTGGTTTTCCTCGTTGTTCAGGCCGATTCCAGTGTCTCCGACGCCTGCGAACATCATGGTGGCGATGGTGACCAGGAGGTAGATGCCCAGCACGATGATGGCGGTCAGGGTGCCTGCGAGGCCGGCGGTCTTCTTTCCGTTGGCGGTTTCCTCGTTCACTGTGAGGCAGACATCCCAGCCCCAGTAAACGAAGATCGACAGGGAGATGCCGGCGGCGATCTGGCCGAAGGTCTCGATCTTGGTGACATCGAACCAGTCCCAGCTGAACGGAATGGCGGTCTCGGAGGTGGACCAGTTGGCGAACGCCATGGCCACGAAGAGGCCAAGGACCAGCAGCTGGAAGCCCACCAGCCCATACTGGACGATCTTGGTGGTGTGCAGGCCGCGATAGCTGACCCACACCGCCAAGGCAACGAAGATGAAGCATGTGGCAACGTTCAGGACCTTGTTCGAGGCGAGGTCCGCGAGCTCGGGGGAGCCCGTAACCTGTGCCAGGAAGAGGTAGAAGAAGTCCACTGCGACGCCGGCCAGGTTGGACAGGACGATGATGTTGGCTGCGAGCAGGCCCCAGCCACCCATCCAGCCCACCCACGGACCGAAAGCTTTCGTGACCCATGTGAAGGTGGTGCCGCTGTCCGGGGAATCTGCGTTGAGTTCCCGATATGCCAGTGACACCAGGATCATCGGAATGAACCCGATAAGGAAGATCACGGGCAGTTGCAGCCCGGCTTCGTTGACGGTTGGACCGAGCGCGCTGGTAAGCGTATACGCCGGGGCGATGGTTGAAATGCCAAGAACGACGACGGCGAGGAGCCCCAACTGCCCCGTCTTCAGTCCCTTGCCGCTGATCTCGTGCGACGTGCCGGCCGGGCTGCTGCCTGAGGCCGTGCTACGGATTGTCTGGCTCATGAAAGGCCCTTTCTAGATGGCCGTAGGCTGCTGCTGCGTAATGCAGTGGATGCCGCCGCCCCGGGCAAAGAGCTCCCGCGCGTCAACACTGACTACGCGGCGTCCGGGGTAGGCGTCGGCGAGGATGCGGAGTGCTTTCTCGTCCATGGGGTCATTGAAACTGCATGCGATGACCCCTCCGTTGACCACGAGGTGGTTGATGTAGCTGTAGTCCACATACCCTTCGTCGTCGGTAAGGGTTTCCGGGGCGGGAACTTCGATGATGTTCCAGTCCCGGCCTGCTGCGTCATGGGTGGTGCGCAGGAAGTCGATGATTTCCCGGGAGACGTTGTAGTCCGGGTGTTCGGGGTTCTGCTGGGAGTGGACCAACAGGGTGCCGGGGCTCGGGATCGCTGCCACAATGTCCACGTGGCCGCGGGTACCGAATTTCTCCGAGTCACGGGTGAGGCCGCGGGGCAGCCAGACCACATGGGTGGCGCCGATGGTGCGGGCCAGTTCCCCCTCGATGTCCGCCTTGGTCAGGCCCGGGTTGCGGCCTTGGTCAAGTTGTACGGTCTCGGTGACCAGGACTGTGCCTTCGCCATCAACCTGGATGCCGCCACCTTCGTTGACGATGCCTGACGGGATGTGGTGGGCATCGGCGCGAGCGCTGATCTCCGCTGCGATGAGGGAATCCTTGTCCCATGTGGCCCAATCCTGGCCACCCCAACCGTTGAAGATCCAGTCCACGGCACCCAGCTGCTTGTTGGCATCAAGCACGAAGGACGGCCCGATGTCGCGCATCCAGGCATCATTGAGTTCAGCGGTCAGTACCTCGACGCGAGGGTCGAGGTAACGCGCGGCGGTGTCGACGTCGTCGGGGTGTACCACCATGGTGACCGGCTCGAACTCAAGGATGGCGTTGGCAACGGCAGCCCACGTGGACCGCGCAGCGTGAGCTTCTTCCGCGGTGTCACCCAAGGTGTAGCCACCAGTGGGGAAGGCCATCCAGACGCGGTCCTGGGGAGCGGTCTCGGACGGCATCCGCCAGGCGCTCATGCGGACACAGCCTGGTATGGCGTGGCCTCGGCTGTGGAGCCCAGCGGGGCGTTGGGGTTGACGGGTTCCGTGAGGCGGCCGTACGTTTCCGGGCGGCGGGTGGCCAGGAACGGGAAGAGCGTGAGCCAATCCTTGCGCTGGTCCAGGTCGAGATCGGCCACCAGGACGGCGGATTCGTCGCGGGGTGCCTGGACCAGGATGCGGCCGTAGGGATCGGAGATGAAGGATGAACCGTAGAAGTTCAGGGTGCCCTCGCTGCCGTAGCGGTTGGGGGCGATCATGAAGAGGCCGTTGGCGATGCCGTTGCCCACGATGACCTGCTGCCAGAGCGGTTGAGTGTCGAAGTCGGGGTGGTCCGGCTCGGAACCAATGGCAGTGGGGTAGACCAGGATTTCGGCCCCACCCAGGGAGTACATACGGGCGAGCTCCGGGAACCATTCATCCCAGCAGGTGGGCATGCCAAGGCGTGCGCCGCCGAGTTCGGCAGGGGCGTGGACCGCATAGGCGTCCTCGGCGGCCGGGCCTTTGCGGAAGAACTTGTCCTCGTAATATCCGGCCGTGACGGGGATGTGCAGCTTGTGGGTGCGGGCCACGAGCTCGCCAGCGGGGGAGACGAGGATTGCGGTATTAAGTCCCAAGCCGTCGTCCGTGCCGTCCGGGTTCTCAGCACGCTGGTAGAGCGATGCGTGCACCGAGACGCCATACGTCCTGGCAGCCGCCGCGGCGAACGTGAAGGTGGGGCCCGTCAGCAGGTCTTCGGTGATGTCTGAGGGGCGTATACCTGCGGCCGGGTTGTTCTCCGGCCGGGTGTCTGCGGGGTAGCGGGAGAGCGTCAGTTCAGGCAGGAAAACAACACTGGCTCCCAGCTTGGCTGCGCGTTCGATTCCCTCGTTCAGATCGGCGTGCAGGACTGCTTCATCAGCGTGCCAGCGGTGCTGAACGACGCCGACCCGCAGCGGGGTGCGGGTGGACGGCTCGGTGCGGGCCAGGGAAGTCGGTGCTTCGAGGCGGGTAATTTCAATCATGGGGGCATGTACTCCGGTGAGACGACAGTCACTAAATGAATAGCGTTCATTTAGTATGGCGGTAGTCACGGCTGGATGCAAGGGGCAAAAATGAATTCCCTTCATTTCCTGCCCTTAGGAGGCGACTATCTCTTGGGCCGCGCCCTGACATGCATGCGCTCGCCTTGCTGCCCAAAGAGGGTAAGGAGCTCCACGGGTTCCTTAGTGGCGCTGGCGAACCAGTGCGGCGTCCGCGTATCAAACTCCGCCGCCTCACCTGCCTTGAGAATGAAGTCGTTTTCACCCAGGACAAGCCGGAGTTTGCCGTTGAGGATGTACATCCAGTCATAGCCCTCATGCGATTGGGGATCGGGGACTTCCTTGCCCGTGCCCCCCGGCAGGACCATCTTGAACGCCTGGATGCCCCCCGCTCGTCGTGTCAGCGGCAAGGCTGTGCCCCACTCGTGCACATGCGGCTTGAGGTGAATCCGCGGATCACCGGTTTCGGGGGCGTCGATGAGTTCTTCGAGGGGGATTTGGTGAAGCCGGGCAATGGGCAGGAGTAGTTCGAGGGTGGGCTTCCGTTGCCCCGACTCCAATCGGGAGAGCGTGCTGACCGAAATACCCGTGGCTGCCGAGGCCTCCGCCAGCGTCACATTGCGTTGGGTCCGCAGCGCTCGCAGGCGAGGGCCGACGGCGTCGAGCATTTTGCTGAAATCCGGAGTCATGGCTTCAGTTTGCCATATCAGCAAAATTTGTTGCTGCTTTCGGCATCTCCGGTTGAGCATTGAACCAGGCCGTTGTGAGAACAAAGCGAACAGGAGGCAAAAATGGAACAACAGTACGACGTCGTCATTGTGGGAGGTGGCTCAGCTGGGTTAAGTGCCGCCGTCACGCTGGGTAGGGCGTTGCGGTCCGTGCTGGTCATCGACGCCGGGGAGCCGCGGAACGCCCCTGCTGCAGGAGTGCACGGCTTCCTTTCCCGGGACGGGCTCAGCCCCAAGGAGCTCTTGGCGCTTGGCAGGGCGGAAGTTCTGCACTACGGCGGCCACATTGCTTCGGGCGTGGCTGTAGCGGCGCGTTCGACGCCGGATCCCACCAACGCTTCCGAACCCGCCTTTGAGGTGGACCTGGCTGATGGTCGGACTGTCGGGGCGCGTCGGATACTGGTGGCCACGGGCCTGACTGACATCCTTCCGGACGTGAAGGGCATCCGGGAGCGCTGGGGCAGGGACGTCCTGCACTGCCCGTACTGCCATGGTTGGGAGGTGCGGAACAAAGCAATCGGCATCCTCGGTTCCGTGCCGATGGCTCTGCACCAGACCCTGTTGTTCCGGCAGTGGAGCCCCGACGTCACGCTGTTCCTGAACGACGTCGTTGAACCGACTGAAGAGCAGTGGGAACAACTGGCGGCGAGGTCCATCAGTGTGGTGGAAGGCAAGGTTCAGTCATTGGAAGTCACGGACGATGCGCTGAGTGGCGTCGTGCTGGAATCCGGGACGGTGATACCCGTTGAAGCGGTGGTGGCTGGTCCCCGGATGGAGGCCCGATCCAGGGTGCTCGAATCTTTGGGCATTGAGGCCGTGGAACACCCCCAAGGCGTGGGACTTCATTTTGAAGCGGTTGCGCCGGGGGGAGCCACATTGGTGCCGGGCGTTTGGATAGCCGGCAACGTCACTGATCTCACTGGCCAGGTAGTGGCCGCAGCGGCGGCAGGAAACATGTCCGGTGCAGTCATCAACGCGGATCTCATGATGGCCGAAACCAAGCTGGCTGTGGCGTCGGCGGCCCGCCGCGATGAACGCCTTGTTTCACCGTGAGTTGCATTAAATAACAGTCGACTTACGGCCCTCGTGCGAGGACGATTAAGGGACAGCCACTAAGGAGGTTGGGTATGTGCTACTCGTACTATGAGGGCTATGAGAGGCGCTCGAAGAAGGACTCCGTGCGCACGCCTGAGATGCACAAGCCTGAGACGAGCAAGGATCAGGCACCTGAGGCCCCTGCCGAGAAGAGCCCGCAGACAGAAGGAACGTTGTGGACTTTCCTGGCCCGTCGTCGCAGGGAATTTGAGGTTTCAGAACCGAAGATCGACCGCATCCGCGAGAAGGTCTAGGCGTCGGTCCGGGCAAAGAACCCCGCTTAACGGACAATTCACCACCGCTCGCGGCGGTGAATTGTCCGTTAAGCGGGGTTTCCTTTACTTCGGGACGTCCAGGAATTCGAGGGCGGCGGTAACCAGTGCTTCCGTGCCAAGGGTCAGTGTTGGCTGGATGATCGGGGCAAAGAAGGGCGAATGGTTCGATGGAACGTCCTCCGGCAGGCGACCCGTCGTCGCCCAATCTTGAAAGTGGGTGGCCTCGATCCCGCCCAGGAACCAAAAAACCAAGGGCGCGCCCGCCGCCGTCGCGAGTTGCCCTACGTCTTCACTGCCTGAGACGGGGCCCGGGTCTATGATCCTTGCCGCCCCAAACCTATCGGAGAATGCTGAAGCCACCCTTCCCGCGGCCGATTCATCATTGACGGTTAACGGGAAGCGCTCCTCATAGTGGAAGTCGGGTTCCTTGAGGGAGCCTGAGGCGGCGGACTCACTTCGAACGATGCGCTCGATCGAGTTCAGGACTTTCTCCCGGGTGGGCTCGCTGAAGGATCGGATGCTGAGGCCAAGCGTTGCGGTCTCGGGAATGATGTTGTTCTTGGTTCCCGAATGGATTTGCCCAACCGTAACTACGGTGGAATCGCTGGCGGCGAGTTCGCGGGACACCACTCCCTGCAGGCGCATGATGGTTGCCGCGGCCATGAGCACTGGATCAATGGTGGTTTCAGGCCGGGAACCGTGGCCGCCGCGCCCATGCAAAGTCACGTTGAGGGAATCCGCTGAGGCCATGGCCACGCCGGGACGGATACCGAACCATCCGGCAGGAAAGGGCGCCACATGCTGGCCGAGGACCACGTCCGGTTTGGGGACCAGGTCAAAGAGCCCATCCGCCACCATTGCCTGGGCACCGCCGCCCCATTCTTCGGCTGGCTGGAAGACGGCGATCAGCGTACCCTGCCAGTCCTGCCGCTTTACCGCCAGAGCTTCCACTGCTCCCAGGAGGCAGCTGACATGTACATCGTGTCCGCACGCATGCATGACCGGCACCTCACGGCCTTCATGATCGACGCCGACTGCCGTACTTGCGTAGTCCAATCCGGTGGCTTCTTTGACGGGCAACGCGTCCATATCGGCACGAAGCATGACCACAGGTCCGGGGCCATTGTCCAGGACTCCTACGACCCCCGTCTTCCCGACGCTGCGGTGGACCAACAATCCCAAGGCCTCAAGGTGTCCGCTGATGATCCCGCCGGTTCTGAGTTCTTGAAAGGAAAGCTCCGGGTTCGAGTGGAGGTCACGGTAGAGGGCTTCAAGATCAATGCTCATGGGGAATTTTCCTTAACAGGTAGACGCCGCAGGGTCCGGCCAGTGTACCGAGGTCACCAGAGGGCAAACTTGATGCATGGAATCTTCACAAGAGATCACAACCCAACGCTCGACGGTCGAGGATTGGACCAAGGCTCTGGCGGAGTCCACTGGATCACCTGGTGGAGGCGCAGGGACCGGCGTGATGCTCGCTGTTGCAGCATCCCTGACGTCAATGGTTGCCGGTTACACGGAGGCCCCCGATGATCTGCTGGCCGAGCTGCACGCGCGGGCCCGCTCTCTCCGCGAAACCGCCCTGAAGTTGGCTGACGACGACGCGGCGGCGTCGAAGGCTTTCGGCGCGGCCTTCCGGCTTGATCCGGGCGCGGAGCGCGAGGATGCAATCCACCGTGCATCCGTCAACGCAGCCAAGGCGTCCGCGGTCCTTGGAGACCATGCCATCGAAGCCATCGAGGACCTGGGATGGCTGGCTGCCAACGGGAACCCGGCGCTCATTGCTGACGTGGTGGTGGGGTTCGGTGCCCTCAGGGCGGCCATCGCAGGAGCCCGCACCAACGTGAGCTTTGATCTTGGGTCGCTCAGATCCGCAGGCGCGTCGCTGGACGAGATCAAGGAACAGCACCCTGAATTGTGGGCCACGGTAGGCCGGCTCAGCGATGCCCTGGACCGGATTGACCAGCTGGTGGCCGCCGTAGATGCCAAGGCTGCACCTACGGACGGCCACTGATTCCCGCGGCCCCTACTGCGCTTTGGGCACCCTGCGGAGCACGACGGCGGCAAGCACTGCCGCGCCAGCCATCAATACCAGCCCAATCGCCGCAGTGATGTGGACGCCGGACTCGAAGGCTACCCGGGCGGCGGCTGTCAGCGCATCCGATAGCGGAGCGGGTAGGGCCGCAGCAGCATCCACTGCGCCCGCCAGGGTTTCACCCGACTTCCCGGCCGCCTGCGTGGACAACCCTTCCGGGATAACGAGGTTGTGTTGGTAGGACGCGGTGAGGATAGAGCCCAGCACGGCCGTTCCCAGGAGCGAACCCAGCTCGTAGCCGGTTTCGGAAATTGCGGACGCCGCTCCGGATTTGTCGGCTGGCACCGAGCCAAGGATGAGGTCGTTGGAGATAGTCTCCGCTGCGCCCACACCGACGGCCAGGATTGTCAAAGCTGACAAGAGGAATACGGGTCCACTGCCGTGGTCACCCACAGCCACCACCAAATAGCCCGCAGCGCTGAGGGTAAGTCCGCCGGCCACCACGAATCCTGGCCGGACGCGCTTTACCAGCGGGACCACTACCAGGCCGGCGATGACCGTTGCCAGGAGCGCCGGAATCATTGCAATGCCCGCTTCCATGGGGGACTGGCCCTCAACAAGTTGCAGGTGCTGGGCGAAGAAGTAGATGAAGCCCGTCATGGAGAACAGGGACAGGACGTTCGCCACGATTGCGGTACTGAACACTTTGTTCTTGAACAAAGAGACGTCCAGCATAGGGCTATGGATCCGCCGCTGGCGCCGGACAAACAGAACTCCCATCACCAGGCCGAAGACCATAAAGGCCGCTGCCGACGCACCGAATCCGTGGACAGCGAATTCCTTGATGCCGTACACGAACGGAGCCATGGTGATCACGGACAGCGCGATGCTGGGCACGTCCACACGGCCGGGATTGGCGTCCTTGGATTCGGGAATGAGGACCCTGCCGAAGGCGAGGAGGGGCAGGAGGAGGAAGGTCGCTACCAGGAAGACCGCACCCCACCAGAAGTGTTCCACCAACCAGCCACCAAAGATCGGGCCAAGGGCGGCGCCACCAGAGAATCCGGCAGCCCATACGGCGATCGCGAGCCGCCGACGGTTCGGATCAGCAAAGATGTTCCGGATCAAGGACAGCGTTGAAGGCATCAACATCGCGCCAAATACGCCAAGTGCGGCGCGGCCGGCAATCAGCCATTCCGCGGAAGGCGCGAATGCTGTAGCAGCCGAAATCGCGGCGAAGCCCGTGCTGCCGATCAGCAGCAGCCGCCGTCGTCCGATCCTGTCGCCGAGGTTGCCCATGGAAACCAGCAGCGCCGCCAACACGAGCGGGTAGGCGTCAATGACCCATAGGAGCTGCACGCCACCCATATCCAGGGAGCGGGCAATTGCCGGCAGGGCGAACGTGAGCGCGGTGTTATCGACGGCCACCAGCAGCACCGGGAACATCAGGAGTGCCAGGGCCGTCCAATCGCGCCACGGTGCTGCCTGACCCGTCAAGGTACGAGTGGAGCGGGGCGCTTGGGTTGAGGACGGCGTGAACATAAAGGTTACTGTACCGTCTAGACGGTACAGTTTCAAATTCAGCACCGCCAACCCCGTAGGGAATGATGTAGTCATGCCACGAAAGCCAGTTGCCAGGGATGCAGTCCTTGATGCCTACGAAGCCCTCCTTATCGAAGTGGGGGAGCGGGCTGCCACGCTTGACGCAGTCGCCAAGCGGGCAGGGGTCTCCAAGGGCGGACTGCTTTACCACTTCCCCAACAAGGAATCGCTGATCAGCGCTCTGTTGGAGCGCTTGGATGAGTTGGCCCAGGCAGACATCGAAAAAATGAAGACGGCGCCAGATGGCAGCGCTGCTTACTTCATCCGGACCTCACTGTGGGCCGGAACTCCCATGGATCGGGCATTCGTTGCTGCCACGAGACTGGCCGAAGTTGCCCATGAGGAGACCCGCCACAGGTTTGCCGGAATCCAGCAGCAGTGGTTGGACGTCCTGGCTGAGGATGTTGGTCCGGAGGTTGCCAAGGCTGTCAGTTACATGGGCGACGGCCTGTATTTCAACGCCATGTTCGAGGGTGGCCGGGAAGGCGGCAAGGCCGGGCGGGAGGCCGACGTCGAGATCCTGCTGGGAGTCCTGGACCGGCTCCGCAAGTAGCGGGTCATCCATTTGCGGCGACGCCCCCAACGTAGGACAATTGAGCCTTGTGGTGCGCCTTTACTGGGGCACGCAAACAATTGAATATGCCTTTGATCTGCGGCGGGAGAGTCCTGCAAGCAAGTGATGCGGGCGCCGTAGGAGCAAACCCTCCCCAGGAATCTCTCAGGCCCACGCACCGCCGCGGCGAGGCAACTCTGGAAAGTAGCAGGCCTTTTGCCGCGTCCTTTGGCGCGGAAAAGATGCTGTGCTCACCGACGGTGCAAGCGATGGTTGTGCAAGCAACACGCGGAAACTCTCAGGTCCAATACAGAGCGGGGAGGAACCCAGCCACTGTGGCGTACCCAAACGCCGCCCAAGTAATGGAGTTCCTTCGTGACGGTTAGTTCAGCCTCCACCACCTTCGTCGATCGGCACATTGGCGCCCGCCGCCAGGCCGACATTGACACCATGCTCAAGACGGTCGGCTACGACACCGTTGATTCGCTGGTTGATACGGCCGTTCCCAACGACATCCGCCAGGACGTTGCCCTCACGCTCGAAAACGCGCTCAGCGAAGTTGAGGTGCTGGCTGAGCTGCGCAAGCTTGCGTCCAAGAACAAAACTGCCGTCCAGATGATCGGCCAGGGCTACTACGACACCGTCACGCCGCCGGTTATCCGCAGGAACATCCTCGAATCGCCAGCCTGGTACACCGCCTACACGCCCTACCAGCCGGAAATCTCGCAGGGCCGGCTCGAAGCCCTCCTGAACTTCCAGACCATGGTCCAGGACCTCGTGGGCCTGCCGATCGCCAACGCCTCCCTGCTGGACGAAGCAACCGCCGTTGCAGAGGCCGTGCTCATGATGCGCCGTGCCAACAAAAACAAGGCAGCCCATGATGGGAAGACCGTCCTCGACGCCGACTGCCTCCCCCAGACCATTGCCATCGTCAAGGGCCGCGCTGAGGCCCTCGGCTTCGAGGTTGAGGTTGCTGACCTTTCGCTCGGTCTCCCGGAGGGCGTCATCAACGGCGTCGTCCTGCAGCAGCCCGGCGTTTCGGGCCGCGTGTTTGATCACTCCGCCGTCATCGCTGAGGCCAAGGAACGCGGTGCACTGGTCACGGTCGCAGCAGACTTGCTCTCCCTGACGCTCATCACCCCTCCGGGCGAGCAAGGTGCGGACATCGCCGTCGGTTCCGCCCAGCGCCTCGGCGTTCCGCTGTTCTTCGGCGGCCCGCACGCCGCGTACATGGCCGTCCAGAAGGGTCTCGAGCGTTCCATGCCGGGCCGTCTGGTGGGTGTTTCCAAGGACGACGCCGGTGTCCCCGCCTACCGCTTGGCGCTGCAGACCCGCGAGCAGCACATCCGCCGCGAGAAGGCCACGTCCAACATTTGTACCGCGCAGGCGTTGCTCGCGATCGTCGCCTCCATGTACGCGGTCTACCACGGCCCGGAAGGCCTGAAGGCAATCGCCGAAACCGCCCACGGTCACGCCCGCACCCTTGCAGCGTCGCTGAAGGCTGCCGGCGTCGAGGTCCTTCACACTTCCTTCTTTGACACCATCACAGTCCGCATCCCCGGCAAAGCGGCTGAGATCGTGGCCGCCGCCGAGGCCAAGGGCATCAACCTGCGCGGCATTGACGTTGATCTGGTGGGCATCTCTGTTGACGAGACGACAACGACGGCGGTTGTCGCCGACGTCGCGGCGGTCTTCGGCGCTTCGGTGCTCGAATCAGCAGAAGATTTCGCGCTGGAATCTTCCGTGGAGCGCTCAAGCGACTTCATGCAGCACCCCGTATTCAACACGCACCGCTCCGAAACCCAGCTCCTGCGCTACATCCGCAAGCTCTCGGACCGTGACCTTGCACTGGATCGCACCATGATTCCGTTGGGTTCCTGCACCATGAAGCTCAACGCAACCGCCGAGATGGAAGCCATTTCGTGGCCGGAGTTCGCCTCGATCCACCCGTTCGCTCCGGATTCCCAGACAGAGGGCTGGCGCGAGCTGATCACCGATCTTGAGTCCCAACTAACTGAGATCACCGGCTACGATCAGGTCTCCATCCAGCCCAACGCCGGTTCCCAGGGTGAGCTCGCCGGCCTGCTCGCGATCCGTGGTTACCACCTGTCCCGTGGCGACGAGCAGCGAAATGTTTGCCTGATCCCTGCTTCTGCGCACGGCACCAACGCGGCTTCCGCAGTTCTGGCTGGCATGAAGGTTGTTGTGGTCGCCACCGCTCCTGATGGCACCATCGACCACGTGGACCTCAAGGCCAAGATCGAAGCAAACCGGGACGCACTCTCGGCCATCATGATCACCTACCCATCCACGCACGGCGTGTACGACGCCGACGTCCGGGAAGTCTGCGACGCCATCCACGAAGCCGGCGGACAGGTCTACATTGACGGTGCAAACCTCAACGCCCTCGTTGGACTCGCACAACCGGGCAAGTTCGGCGGCGACGTCTCGCACCTGAACCTGCACAAGACGTTCTGCATCCCGCACGGCGGTGGCGGACCGGGTGTTGGCCCGGTTGCGGCCAAGGCCCACCTGGCACCGTTCATGCCCGGTGATGCTGCTTCGTGGACCGAAGGCAACGACGTCCCGATTTCGGCCTCCCGTTTCGGCTCGGCCGGCGTGCTCCCGATTTCCTGGGCTTACGTGAAGCTCATGGGTGGCCAGGGGCTCACCGAAGCCACCAAGTCCGCGCTGCTGGCAGCGAACTACATCGCTTCCCGCCTCAACGAGCACTTCCCCGTCCTTTACACAGGCGAGGGCGGGCTTGTGGCCCACGAATGCATCCTGGACCTCCGCGAGCTGACTGCACGCACAGGCGTCACTGCTGAGGACGTGGCCAAGCGACTCATCGACTTCGGCTTCCACGCTCCCACCTTGGCGTTCCCTGTTGCCGGAACCCTCATGGTGGAGCCCACGGAGTCCGAGGACCTCGTGGAGATCGACCGCTTCATCGAGGCCATGATCACCATCCGTGCCGAAATCGAGCAGGTCGCCACCGGCGATTTCACTGTTGAGAACTCGCCGCTGCGCAAGGCACCCCACACGGCTGCCGCCGTCGTAAGTTCTGACTGGGACCGCGCATACCCGCGTGAGCAGGCCGCGTTCCCCGTCCACCACCTCAAGCAGGACAAGTACTTCCCGCCCGTTGGCCGCATCGACGGTGCAGCAGGAGACCGCAACCTGGTCTGCTCTTGCCCGCCGATCGAAGACTTCGAAAACTAAAGGACGCCCTGCAAATGAACGAGAACTACACCGCTCTCTACGAAGAGCACAAGAAACTGGGCGCGTCCTTCACCGACTTCGGCGGCTGGCAGATGCCCCTTAAGTACTCGTCCGAGTTGGCCGAGCACCACGCAGTCCGCAAGTCCGCTGGCTTGTTCGACCTCTCCCACATGGGCGAAGTCTGGGTCACCGGACCGGACGCGGCGGCGTTCCTGGACTACGCTCTGGTAGGCAAGATTTCCGCCATGGCCGAAGGCAAAGCCAAGTACTCGCTGATCTGCCAGGAAGACGGCGGCATCATCGACGACCTCATCACCTACCGTCGCCCCTCTCCCGAAGAAGGCCAGGACAAGTTCCTGGTGGTCCCCAACGCGGGCAACGCTGCGGTTGTGGCGGCGGCACTGCTGGAGCGCGCGGGTGGTTTTGACGTGGTTGTGGAGGACGCCTCTTCCGAGACGTCGCTCATCGCCGTCCAGGGTCCGCGCGCCGAAGCCATTTTGCTGCGCCTTGTGCCCGCAGAGCAGCACGCCTTGGTCGCCGAACTGAAGTACTACGCCGCAGTTGAGGTGCCGTTCACGTTCGACGGCGGCACTCAGGACCTGCTCCTCGCGCGCACCGGCTACACCGGTGAAGACGGCTTCGAGATCTTTGTGTCCAACGACTCCGCTGCTAACCTCTGGCAGGCCATCACCGACGCCGCTGAAGAAGGCGAGCTCGTCCCCGCAGGCCTGGCTTCCCGCGACTCCCTGCGCCTGGAAGCCGGCATGCCGCTCTATGGCAACGAACTGTCCCGCGAAGGCAACCCCTTCGCGGCAGGGCTCGGTCCCGTCGTCGCACTTTCCAAGGAAGGCGACTTCGTCGGCAAGGACGCACTCGCTGCCCTCAAAGCAGCCGGAGCCGGCTCCACCAGTGGACGCAAGCTCGTGGGCCTCAAGGGCCTGGGACGCCGCGCTGGTCGAGGCCACTACCCGGTCCTCAAAGACGGCGCAGTGGTAGGCGAAGTCACCTCCGGCCAGCCCAGCCCGACGCTTGGCTACCCGGTAGCATTGGCCTACGTCGACGTCGAGCATGCCGAAATTGGAACTGCGTTGGACATCGACCTGCGGGGCAAGAGCGAGCCGTTCGAAGTTGTCGCATTGCCGTTCTACAAGCGCCAGAAGTAAGCGGGGGTTGTCCCGACGGGTCGCCTTTTGGCCCGTCGGGTCCGGCGACCTCTGCATGCTCGGTCGCGAAAGCGCCCGCTGAGCGGACGCGACGCTCCCTTAGACGCATGCTGCCGGTCACCGGACCCGAAGGGGCTGCGCACATCACCAGGACGCGCGGCCACTCTGGCGCCCCTCGAACCGCTGAATGCTGGGGGAGTGGCCACCTGCCGAAGGTGATTCGGCTGGATCACCTTGCCCGCAGGACATGGCTCCGTTCGACTTGGCGCCACGGCGCAAGGCTGGCTCCGCGCGATGGTTCGGATCCAAGTATGTTTTGGGTTCTCGCCAGGGAGGGCGGGCCGACGGCGGGGGAGCGGGTTCCGGGAGCGGGCGTCCAAGGGAGCGGCACGTCCGCTCAGCGGGCGTCCTCGCGACCGAGCCCGCGGAGGAACCCGGTTCCACGCCCCCAACCCAGCCAAGACTGCCGCACACGCAGCACAAAGATTTTGCCAACCAAAGAATAGGAAAACAGAATGCCCAAAGTAGCGCCCGAACTTCAGTACTCCGACGAGCACGAGTGGGTTTCCCGCGGAGAGGGGAACCTGGTGTCCGTCGGGATTTCCGAGGTTGCCACCGACGCGCTGGGTGACATCGTGTACGTTGACCTGCCCGAGGTTGGCTCCGCCGTGACTGCTGGCGAGACCTGTGGCGAGGTTGAGTCCACAAAGAGCGTTTCGGACCTGTACTCGCCGGTCACTGGTGAGGTCACCGAGATCAACGACGCCGTCGTGGGCGATCCGGCCCTGATCAACAACGACCCCTATGGTGCCGGCTGGTTGTTCAAGGTCGCCGCTGAGTCCGAGGGCTCGCTGCTCTCGGCCGAAGAGTACGCCTCCAAGAATGGCGGAGATCTGGCGTAAGGTCACTTTCGGGCCCGTCGGGGCCGGCATCCTCTGCGGCCTCGGTCGCTTGGGCGCCCGCTGGGCGGACGCGAAGCTCCCTTAGACGGTCGCTGCCGGACGCCGGTCCCGAAGGGGCCAGCGTTCAGGCGCCACCGTATCGTGGGGTTGGGATGCTCGCTTAGACGCCCGCTGCCGGACGCCGGTTCCAAGGCGCCCGTTCCTCGGCGGGGGTGAGGGATTGGGATGCTCGCTTAGACGCCCGCTGCCGGACGCCGGTCCCAAAGGGGCCCGTTCCTGGGCGCGCGGTGAGGGGTTGCCAGTCCGTTTCGGGGGTTCGCTGCCGGAGATGCCGTGCGCACGGCATATTTGGCAGCGAACCCCCGAAATGGCCACTGGAGCCCGCGGAGGACGTTGGCCCGAAGCGCCCATACAGCGCCCACTGTGGCGTAGCGTGGGATTGTAGGAACTAAATAATTCGCGACGCCGGGTTGCCGCCACAAGGGGCCGCCCGGCGTCGTTGTTCGGTCGCTTCCGCCACGAGCGGGGGAGACCATCCGCCAGGACCATCTGGCGGACCGTTTCAAACTGTATTAAGGAATCCCGACCATGGCTGTTGGTGTTTTCGATTTGTTCACCGTGGGTATTGGCCCGTCGAGTTCGCATACTGTGGGGCCGATGCGGGCTGCCGCGGTGTTTGCCGGTGAGCTGCGTGAGTCCGCCGTGCTGGACCAGGTGGCGTCTTTGCGCGTTGATTTGTATGGCTCTTTGGCTGCGACCGGCCGTGGGCACGGGACCATGACGGCCACGCTGCTGGGCCTCGAGGGTTACCACCCCGAGTTGATCCTGCCCGAGGAAGTGGAGGAGCGGCTCGCGTCGATCGCTGAGACGGGTGTGCTGAATCTGGCCGGAGCCGGTGAAGCGGGTGCCGGGGTTCAGTTGCCATATGCCGTGGAGGACATGATCCTGCATCCGTTGACCGTGTTGCCGCGGCATACGAATGGGATGAAGTTTGCCGTGGCTGATGCTGAGGGCAACGTGCTGCGGGAGGCGACGTTTTTCTCGGTGGGTGGCGGGTTCATTGTCCGGGAGGGTGAGGAGGACGCGGCCCGGGCGGAGTTGGAGGAGACGAAGGCGGAGTTGCCGTTGCCGTTCCGGACGGCTGCTGAGTTGATGGGCCGGTGCTCCTCGAAGGGCCTGGGGATCAGCGACATCATGTTCATCAACGAGCGTGCGTCCCGGTCGGAGGAGGAGATCCGGGAGGGTCTGCTGCATATCTGGCATGTGATGGAGGCGTGTGTTGAGACGTCGTTGAAGCGTGAGGGTGTGTTGCCCGGGGGTTTGAGGGTCCGTCGTCGTGCTCCTGATTGGTTGGAGCGGTTGTTGAAGGAAGACAAGGACCGCGACGATCCGAAGTATTGGCAGGAGTGGGTGAACCTGATCGCGTTGGCTGTTAATGAGGAGAACGCCACGGGCGGGCGGGTGGTGACGGCGCCGACGAACGGCGCGGCGGGGATCATCCCGGCGGTGTTGTATTACGCGTTGAATTATGCCCCGGGCATGGATCAGGCCACTCAAAAGGACAGGGATGATGTGGTGGTGAAGTTCCTGCTCGCCGCGGGTGCGGTGGGTGTGTTGTATAAGGAGCAGGCGTCCATTTCGGGTGCTGAGGTGGGCTGCCAGGGTGAGGTGGGGTCGGCGTCGTCGATGGCTGCTGCCGGGTTGGCCGAGGTGATGGGTGGTACGCCGGGGCAGGTGGAGAACGCGGCGGAGATCGCGATGGAACACAACCTGGGGCTCACGTGTGATCCGATCGGGGGGTTGGTGCAGATTCCGTGTATTGAGCGGAACGCGATTGCTGCGGCGAAGGCGATCAACGCGGCGAAGATGGCGTTGTGGGGTGATGGAACGCACCGGGTGTCGCTGGATGAGGTGATCGTGACGATGCGTGAGACCGGCAAGGACATGTCCTCCAAGTACAAGGAAACAGCGATGGGCGGCCTGGCCGTGAACGTCGTCGAATGCTGAGTCTGTTTACTGTCGGTCCCTAGTGCCATGCTGTATCCATGAGCGGGGGATACGACAGGGATTTTTTGCGGGCACGCCTTGAACTGCCCAGTCCGTCGGCAACGACGATTCTTCTGGACTACACGCATTTCTCCGTGCGCTTCCGGGTTGCCCGGAAGCTCGCGGCGATCGTGGGGGTCAACATCAGTGGCCGCGAGCTGAGCCCGCTGGCCCGGGAGGGAACCTGGCATTTCGATAGCAGGATCCCTAAGGAACAGCAGGCCGGCCCGGACGTCTACAAAAACAACGCGTTCGATCGTGGGCACTTGGTCCGTCGCCTGGATCCCGTGTGGGGCGATCCGGCCACGGCCAAAACGGCCAACCAGGAGACCTTCGTATTTACCAATGCCGCACCGCAGGTGGACGACTTCAACCAAGGCAAGGAACTGTGGGTGGGGCTCGAGGACCACGTGCTGGGTCACGCGGATGCGTATGACGCCAAGCTCTCCGTGTTCACCGGGCCAGTACTTCTCGACGACGACCTCCCGTACAGGGGCGTACAGGTTCCGCGGAAGTTCTGGAAAATTGCCGTATGGACCAACGACGCCAAGCTCGGCGCCGCCGGCTTTGTACTGGATCAATCGCCGTTACTGGGCAAAGTTGAACTGAAAAAGGCGATCGACCAGCGGCTCCTTGAAGGTGAGCCACCCCCGCTGGGGCCGTACCGGACTTTCCAGGTCCCTATCGCGCAGATCGCAGACCTGACCGGACTGAGCCTCAGTAGGCTCGCCAACGCGGACCGTCTGGTGAAGGGCCAGCGCGAACTCGGGAAGGAACCGAAAGCCATCAAGTTGGAGAGCGCTGAGCAGATCCGGCTGTAAGGGCGCGTTGGACCGGGACGGACGTCCCCTTTATATGTGTCGTGGCCAGGAGCTTCGTGACGCCCAAACATGACTATTTCTGATAAATCCCTAATGTTTCACCATTGAATTCCCGATAAACTGCCCCGTTTGATGTTCCCTCGCAAGATGATTATTTTTAGCATCAATACAGTTTCAATCGGAGCTGGGGGCCGGGAGGCAAAATGGCACGGTATCCACTGAGTCTGCTCGTGTTGGTAGTTGCATTGGCCGGATGCAGCGCCAATTCGCAGCCTGGCGGAGTGGATGCCGCGTCCTTGCCATCCGTGGACCGAGCAGCATATGCCGGCGTGCATGCAAAACTGGATCCGGCTACGGCGACCATTTCCTTGCCCATGGATGCGTACGAAGCGACGCCCGACGAATCAATGGTCATAACTGCGGCCAACATGTATGTCATCGAGGATTGCATGAAAAACGCCGGTGTCACCATGCCAGAGAAGCACGGTGATCTGACGGTTAAAGCCGACCAGTCGTATGGCGTTTGGGTTCCCGAACTTGCGGCGAAGTACGGATATGACAAGGCAATCATCCGTACCGTCCCAGGTATTTACGATTCCAGGACGAGGGAATCAGCGGACGCAAATGTCAAGAAGTACTTTGAATGCGATAACGCCACGACCTCGAATCAGATACCTCCATTCCGAAGCAGAATCGCCGGTGCGGACTCATTGCTAACAAACATTAGCAATGACTCAAATGCATTATCTGAGCGGGATCCTGACTGGAGGGAATCACGCGACGACTGGATTGCTTGCCTCAAAGATGCCGGAATTTCAATGCGACAGGACTCACCTGATGCGTGGGTGCCTTCGTACCCTTCGGACAAGCAAGGCGAAATCAGGACAGCTGTTCAAGACGCGAATTGCAAGCAGGAAACCAAGGTAATGCAACGCATCTCGGATATCCGGGCGCAGTATCAATCTGCCCTGATCGCCGCCAACCAAGCTGCCATGAACAGGCTCGCGGATGATAAGACCGAGGCTTTGGCCAAAGCGAGGACGATTCTCCGGCAACATGGCAAGGGCGCCGCTTGATGCCGTTGCAGCAAGACGCAGTAGTTAAGGTCCCACGTGTTCCGCGACTCCGGCGGATCATTGGCTTCTTGGTCATAGTTATGGCAGGAATGGCAGGTTCCTTCCTTGCCGGAAGCTACATAAAGTCACCCCAGTCTGCGACCCTCGACTCCATCAACACTCCAATCAAGGTGACCGCCACAGTGGAGCGTAGGACTTTGGCGAGCACTTTGATCATCCCCGGGAGCATGACCCCGGGAACGTCGGTGGGCATCGCAGCATCAGTACCGCCAGGGACTGAACGCGCCGTCATAACGCGCATGCTGGTTGCTGTTGGCGACACGCTAAAGCCCGGGACAATCGTTGCGACTGTGTCCGGGCGCCCTCTCATTGTCATATCAACGTCCGTCCCGTTGTATCGGGACCTGAAAGATGGTGACAACGGTCAAGACGTTTCCGCCTTGCAGAATTGGCTTCAATCCATAGGGTATCGGCCCAACATGACTGGAATATTTGATAAGTCCACCCAAGAATCCGTGGCGGCTTTGTACCGTGACGTTGATCAGTCAGCCCCAAAATCCGACGACAAGAAGGCCATGGTCCGGTGGAGGGAGTTTGTTCAAATTCCTGGTGATGAGGGCTCTGTGACGAGCATTGCTGCTTCAGGAGCCGTGCTGACGGACGATCTTTTGGTGGCTACAGCGCAAACTGCCCCGGACGTGGCCGTGGGACGGGCGTCAATTACACAGGCTGAAGCTCTCACAGTTGGCCAGGCCGTTGCGCTCGAAGCCAGTGGGTACAGCGCCCAGGGCGTCATTCAGAGCATCGGGGTTTTCGACCAAGGCAATCCGGAAAAGGGGACGCTTCCAGGAATGGACATCATCGCATCTGTTCCGGACGATCCCAACAAACCAAAGCCGGGTCAGCCAGTCTCTGTCAGCGTGAAGGAGCCGGTCCAAGAGACCCTGGCAGTTCCCCTGACCGCCATCAAACAGGATGACATCGGGACGTATGTGACCGTGCCAAGTTCGAAAAAGGACGCTGGTGAGGATACTTCGGCGGAAAGAATCGACGTGACGGTGACAGGGCAGCGCGATGGCTGGGCTGCCTTGGCCGAGACTTCGAAGCTGGAGCCTGGAACCACGGTCGACGTATCGTGAACCTGCCTGCGCAAAGGCCCGGCAGGATTCCCCTGCTCCGGTTGGAAGGCATCGGGCGCTCCTATGCAGGAGCCGATGTGCCTACTGCGGCCCTTCAAGACGTCAATCTTGAGATCTGTGAGGGTGAATTCGTTGCGATCATTGGTCCCTCAGGATCCGGCAAATCAACGCTACTGAACATTCTTGGACTGTTGGACCGTGCATCAGAAGGCACGTACTCGATCAACGGTGCAGTCGTATCACTGATGGCCGAGAAGCAGCGTGACTGGTTGCGATCGCGGATGTTTGGGTTTGTCTTCCAAGCCTCGCACGTGATCTTGGATGAATCGTCCGCACGGAACGCAGCGCTCGGCCTTCGTGTGCAAGGTGTCCGCCACCTGGACCGGGAGTTGGAAGTAACGCAGGCCCTGCTGCGCGTTGGGTTGCTGCACAGGACAAGCGTGCTCGGCAAGAACCTCTCTGGAGGGGAGAGGCAACGTCTTGCCTTGGCTCGTGCTCTCGCGACCAAGCCCAGGATCCTGTTCGCAGACGAACCCACAGGCAACCTGGACAGTGTCAATACCCAGAGCGTCATCGCGGATCTCAAGGCGTTGAATCGAACCGGGGTGACAGTCGTCGTCATTACGCATGATCCGATCGTCGCCGCCGCAGCAGCCCGCCGGATCGTCATCGACGACGGACGACTGGCAAAGCCCGACGCGCCGGGTTCCCCTGCCTCGACAGCTGTTCACGAGCCCATGGTTGGGCGCCCGGATCCAACTGAAGTTTTCTCCCCAGCCCCACTGGGGAGACGGCTCAATCTCTTGATGGATGACGTCTATGATGCATTGGCATCCCTTACCTCCAGGGCAGGCAAGGCACTGCTGCTCATTCTGGCGTTCATGCTGGGATCGGGCGGACTGGTTGCCTCAGTAGGCCTTAGCCAAAGTGCCTCCGCGCAGGTTTCCGAGCGCGTGGCCGAAGCCGCATTGGATGAAGTGCAAGCCTCAAGAAGCCCATCTGGGGTCCAACCCACGAACGCTGACATCGCAGCCTTGCGAGGTCAGAAGAGGAAAATAGAGAATCTTCACGGAGTGGTCGCGGTTGGTTTGCGAGTGGAGTTGGCGACTTCTGAATTTCGGCCCACACGCTTTCAGCCAAATAGGGGAATCCAGGAGGACGACTTCGCAGGGTCACTCCTGGCCGTGGACTCGACGTTCCTCGACATTAGCCAGGCCGTAGTTGAGCCTGCTTCTGCGTTATCTCTTCTGGACAATTCCTTCGGAAAGCCCGTAGCAATATTGGGACAAGATACGGCCGTCCGTTTAGGGATTCCTTCTGCGGGTCCGGGCCAGAAAATTTGGATCGGTGGGCAGTCCGTTCCAGTCGTGGGCATACTGCGCCAAGCCGGAAGGAACCCGGTTCTCGCAGACAGCATCATCCTGGGGATCAGCGCCTACCCATCCGCTGCTTCTGACAACCCTGTATTTGTGATCCGCACTCTCCCTGGATTTCCAGCACCATTGGCCGACGTGATTCCTTTGGCCCTCGACGCAGCTCATCCGGAGCACTTCACCGTCAACACGGTGGCAGACCTTCGTTCGCTCCGCAAAGGAGTCAACAACGACCTGGGCGTGTTGATCAGTGTCATCTCGTGGGTGTTGCTGGCACTCGCCTGTCTTAGCGCTGCTACGTCGATGTATCTGACTGTGCAAACGCGAAGATCGGAGATCGCTCTGCGGAGAGCCCTCGGTACGAGTCGCTTCAGCATTGGCCGGATGTTTATCTTTGAGGGTTTGCTGGTGGGATTGGGCGGTGGACTGGCTGGCGGAGCGGTCGGAGTGCTGGGAGTTCTGACCTTTTGCCTGGGCCAAGGGTGGACACCGGTTCTGGGGCCTGAATCAGTGTGGACCGGAGTTGCCGCTGGCGCAGCTACTGGTGTTCTTTCAGCGTTGTATCCAGCCATTGCGGCGTCCAAAGCGGATCCGGCTCAGGCTATTCGCGCCTAGTTCGAGCGGGCAACTCACCCAGAGTCGGGCTATTTTCCTCGGCCCGATAGACTTGAGGCTGCATGTCCGCATGCGCACCCAGCTTTTGAACACTGCACCAAACCCCTGAGATTGGACACGGCCACCTTGCGAGAATTTACCGCCCGCTTTGCCACCGCCGAGGAAATCGATAACTGGGACAAGCACGTCACAGCCAACCCCAATGGCGGCAACATGCTGCAGTCGGACGCCTATGCGGCAGTCAAGGATGGCAACGGCTGGCTGGTCCGCCGGCTCGTCATCGAGGCCGCTGACTACGCCAGCTACAACCTGCTTCTTGAGAAGAAGTTCCCCGTCCTTGGCCGGCTCTGGTACCTCATCAAGGGACCGGACGCAGCCGAGGTAAGCGACATCAAGCCTATGCTGAACGCCGTCGCCGCCTTGGCGAAGGAACAGAAGATGAACGTCTTCACCATCAAGATAGAGCCCGACGTCGTGGAGTCACCTGAGGTGTCCGGCCAGCTGAAGGCGGCAGGCTTGGTTAAGGCCCCGAACATCCAATCCAACGATTCCACCGCACTCCTGGACATCTCCGCGCCCGCCAATGAAGTGCTGCGGAGCATTTCATCGCGGGCCCGCAACGCTGTCCGCAGGGCAGAACGTGAAGGATGCGAGGTTCTCCCCGCCGAGCCTGGCGAGGAGACCTACCGCAAGCTCTACGCACTGATGCAGGACACAGTGAACGCCAAGGGTGCCATGCCGTTGCGGAGCTACGAGTACTACTCCCGTTTCTGGCACGAATTCTGCAGCCGTGGCCAGGGACACTTCTTCTTTGTCTACGAGGACGGCGCACCCAGCGTCGGTGCCTTTGTTATCAACTATGGCTCCAAGGCAACTTACAAGGATGGCGGCTCCACCCAGAACCGCAAGCAGTACGGTGACTCGCATTTGGTCCAGTGGGCAGCTATCCAGCGGATGCAGGATCTGGGCTGCGTTGAGTACGATTTCTGCGGCACGCCGCCTGCCGCCCGGATCAAGGACAAGACACACCCGCTGTTCGGCATGGGTTTGTTCAAAACGAGTTTCACCAAGACCGTGACGGACTTCGTGGGTTGCTACGACCTCGTCCTCGGACCAATCCGCCATAAGCTCTGGCTCAAGGGTGCAGAGCGCATCTTCCGCCGGCTGGAAACTATGCGCACAGGCGGACAATTCTACTAAAGAACCGGCACCAACCCAACACTTCAGGCCCGCCCCGGCCACCAACGGGTGCAAATCTATCTAGGTGAGGTAATTTCTTTGACTCCGATTGAGGCTGGAACCGGCATGGAATTCGTGATTCTCAGTGACGCTGATTTCGAGACATTCGCCAAGGGGCACCCACAAGGCAGCTTCATCCAGTCCGTGGATCTGGCGCGTTTCCAACGTGCCCGCGGCCAGGAAGTGGAGCTCTTTGGCGTGACCCGCGGTGGCAGCCTGATCGCTGCCGGAAAGCTCGTCTACACCACCAATCGCTTTGGCTACAAGGTCTGCGACTGCGCAAAGGGACCACTGCTGGACTACAACGACGCCGAAGCGGTGCGGTTCGTCGTCGAGCAGTTGAAGAAGCATGCGGCCTCGAAGAAGGCCGCTGAGCTGCGGATCTCACCCAACGTCAAGTACATCGCCCGCGACGAGGACGGTGCCGAGCACCCGGAGGTTGAGGACAACCGTCCACTGCTGAAGGAGCTGGCAGGATTGGGCTTCAAGCACCAGGGCTTTGACATGAATTTCGCAAACATCAACTGGATGTTCGTCAAGAAGCTGGACGGAATCGCCGATTCCGAAGAGCTCATCATGGGCATGAACTACCGCACGCGCAAGGCCATCCGGAAGGCCGAAAAGAACGGCGTTTACCTGGAGCAGGCCACGCTGGAAACCCTGGACGACTTTTACAACGCGCTGAGCACTGCCGGCGACGAAAAGGGTTTCACCTACCGCGAGCGTGAGTACTACGAGCAACTGCTCCGTAATACCTCGGATGAGTTCACCAAGCTCATGATGGCCAAGATCAACATCCCCGAATACCGGGCCTCCATCACTGAGCGCCTGGATGCCGAAGCCAAAACTCTCGCGGACCTCAAGCGCGACGTCGAGGAAACCGGCAGCAAGAAGAAGGCCAACCGCATCAAGGTAGTCCAGGACCTTGTGGACAGCTACGAGCGAAGCCTCAAGGACATCGAACGCTTTCCCGACTCGGTTGGAGTGGCTACGGTTGCGGCGATCCACTTCGCTTGCTCCGGGGATGAAATCGTGTGCGTGATCGGCGGCACTGTCCAGGACTACATCTACTTCAACGGAGCTACGTCGCTGTACTGGGGCATGCTGTTGCACGCGCTGAACAATGGCTACTCGCGTTACAACTTCTACGGCACGTTCGGCATCCAGGGCCAGGATGAAACCGGCCACGGCGGCTACGAATTCAAGAAGGGCTTCGGCGGCGAGGTGGTCCAGCTGGTTGGAGACTTCGTGGCACCGGTGAATCTGCCGGTCTTCACCGCTTACCAGGCGGTCAGGAAGCTTGCAGCTGCCGCCAAGACGGTTCTGGCAAAATTGCCGGAGCCCGGAAACCTGCTGAGGAAATTCCGGGGGAAGAACTAATCAACCAAAGCCTAAGGAGGAACGCTGCGTGACTGAACGCCCTGAGGGCTCCGGCGGCAGGCCTCACACTGACGGCTTGCCCAAGACCCAGCCGATGCGGCCATCGCAAATCCGGCAGAATGCCAATGCCAAACGCATGCTGATGCGCTTGGTGCAAGGCGATAGCCCACCTACAGCCCCCATGAACATTGTGGACCGGCTCGCGGGCAGTCCCTACGCCAACCCCACTATCCAGGTGGTGGGCGTCGACGCCTCGGCGCGTAAGACCATCGACTTCGCCTTGCACCTGGCCGAAGTCATGTTCCGCTACGGCGCAGGTGCCCTTGAAGTTGAGACCAGCATGATTGCCGTTACCGCCGCCCTTGGCTTGAAGAACGTTGAAGTGGACATCACCAACCAGTCGGTGGCCATCAACTATGCGCCAAAGGACCAGACCCCCATCACGTTGTTACGGGTGGTGCGCTCGTGGACCAACAACTACGCGGGACTTGCCCAGGTCCATCAACTGGTCACGGACATCGTGGCCGGGGGAGTGGGCCGTGACGAAGCCGTCCGTCGATTGAATGACATCGTCCGCAGCGCCAAGCCTTTCCCTCGATGGATGGTCACGGTTGCCTTCGCTGTGTTCGCGGCGGTGTTCGTGGGCGTCCTGGGTGGTGGTCCGGGCGCTTCAGCCCTCGCCTTTGGCTCCAACTTGCTGATCAGTTTGGTTGCCCGGCAACTCAGCCGCTGGCGCACCCCCGACTTCTTCATCACCATGGCATGCTCGTTCCTGGTCACGTTTATCGCCCTGATGCTGCGGTGGGCGGGTGCGGACATCGCTCCATCCATTGTGGTTGCGGGTGGAATCCTGTTGTTGCTTCCAACGGGCAGGCTTGTATCTTCCGTGCAGGACGCCATCAACGGCTTCCCGGTCACGGCGGCCGGACGATTCCTCTCCACGCTGCTCACCTTCGGCGCGATCGTCGCTGGTATCGCCGTCGCCGTCGTCGTCGGGACCCTCATGGGCAGCGAAGTCCTGGACGTCACCAAAACATTCCCCGATGCGTATCCTTTGTGGGGCCAAGCCATTCTGATCGCCATCGCCGTAGTGGCTATCGGCGTCACCGAGCAGACACAGATGCGCCTGTTACTCCCGACGGCGGCAGTCGGCTTGGTCGGCTTCTTCGTCTTGTGGGCGGCTACCACTGCGGGGTTCGGCGACCGCTTGTCGCCGGCAGTATCGGCTGTGGCCATCGGCCTGTTGGCTCGGGTAGTGGCACTGAAACTTGGCGCTCCCCAGCTTGTAGTGGCTGTTCCGGCCGCGCTCATCCTGCTGCCCGGCCTGACTATATTCCGTTCAATGTATGTATTGACCATTGAGGAAGCGGACATTCTTCAGGGCGCCGGAGGCATGCTGAATGCAGGTGCGATTGTCCTGGGAGTGGCAGCAGGAATCGTCCTCGGTGACAACCTGGCCAGGCCGCTCACGAAGGGCCTATCCAGCAACGAGCGCCGCAGGGTACGGCGCCGCTAGATCTGCGCTGGCCGCTGGATCTGACTAAATCTGTCCTACGGGAAGCTTCTTCTCGGCCTGGAAAACTTCTTCTACCCGGCCCTGAGCCCAGTAACCGGAGAGCGAAACCTGCGAACGCTCCAGGCCGCGCTCGGCGAAGAAGATCTGCCGGAGGCCCTTCATGTAGCCCCGTTCGCCATGCGCAAAGACATCTACGCGGCCGGGCAGCCACTGCATTTCACGAAGCGCCTCAAGCAGCAGTTCGCTTGATCCGGCCGGCACTCCGTTGCGCTGGAGCCAACGGAGTTCCAGTCCGGCAGGAGCAGAGATAGGCAGGATGTCCTCGGCGCTGTCCACCTCAAGGAACGCGTATCCGCGGGCTTCCGGAGCGAGAGTCTCTATGCAGGCTGCGATGGCTGGAATCGCGGCGTCATCTCCGGCGAAGAGGTGCCAATCGGCGTCGGGCGCAGGATTGTAGGCGCCGCCGGGGCCGGTAAAAATCAGAGTGTCCCCAGGTTCCGCTGCCGCTGCCCAAGGCCCTGCCAGGCCCTCGTCGCCATGGACTACGAAGTCAATCGCCAGTTCCCGTTCTTCCAGGTCCACCCAGCGGATGGTGTAAGTCCGGGTGTGCGGCCATTGCTCTCGTGGCATCGTCTCGCGGATGGCCCACAGGTCCAGTGGAAGTTGGTAATCAACGCCGGGCTGGGGAAAAACGATCTTGACGTACCGGTCCACGTATTCGTTGTTCACGTAGTCGCTGAACCCTGGCCCGCCGGCGACGATCCGCACCATGTGAGGCGAGAGCCATTCTTTGCGCAGGACCCTCAGGTTGACCTGCGGGCGTGTGGTCCGGGTGGCGGATGAAGATACGGGGAGAGCAGCCATATAGGCAAGCCTAAGCTAATTCGCGGGGTGCCAGTTGGGTATGAGTCGAAGGTTACAAGATGGGTAGTTCCCAATCGACGGGCTCTGCGCCCTGTGACGCCAACAGCTGGTTCGTTCGGCTGAACGGCTTGGAACCAAAGAAGCCACGTGATGCCGAAAGGGGACTCGGGTGCACCGAAGTGATTGCCGGTGTGCCATCCAGCAGCGGCATGACCGCTTCGGCGTCCTTCCCCCACAGAATCGCTACCAGGGGACTCCGGCGTCCCGCGCCGTCGGTGCGATGGGCTACCGCACTGACAGCCGCCGTCGTGATTGCCTCCCAGCCTTTGCCGCGGTGTGAGCCAGCGCTTCCGGCTGCGACACTCAGGACACGGTTCAGCAGCAGGACGCCTTGGTCCGTCCAGGCCGTGAGGTCGCCATGGATGCGCGGCGGGAGCCCGAGGTCGTCGTGGAGTTCACGATAAATATTTGCCAGGCTCCGGGGGATCGGCCGCGTATGCCGCGAAACGGCAAAGGAAAGCCCGACGGCGTGTCCGGGGGTTGGGTAGGGATCCTGGCCAAGGATGAGTACTTTGACGTCAGCCAATGGTCGGCGGAAAGCCCGGAGAAGGTTGGTAGCTGCAGGAAGGACGTGGATCCCTTGGGCAGCCTGAGCCGCAACAAAGGCCAAAGCCTCACGGAGTTGGCCTTCCACGGGTCGCAACGCGTCCGCCCAGTCCACGGCCATCAGCTCTTCCAAGGGTTGGTCAACAAGCTCCTCGAAGCCCCGATCGGCAACGCCGGCGGGTTCCAGGTCAAACAGTGCATCCTCACCAGTCACCCTGTCATTGTCTCCTCCAGAGCATCGGCGGTGCGAATGACAGCGTTGTTATTCGCCCGTAACATGGGGGTAGGACATTTTCCCCCAACCAGCGTCAAGGAGTGTGCCGTGGCAGAACCAGCACCGGAACCAATGGCGCCGCAGTCTACCGGTTTCGCACTTGAAGACCTGGCAGCCGAGACCCGCAGCGACTCACCTCTAAGTGACCGTGATCAGCAAATGTTGGCCTTGGAACGGCAATGGTGGAAGTACGCCGGCGCCAAGGAACAGGCGATCCGTGAGCTCTTCAATCTCTCCGCCACGCACTATTACCAGATCCTGAACGCACTTATCGATACCGAAGATGCGTTGGCCCACGATCCCATGCTGGTGAAGAGATTGCGTAGACTACGTACGTCGCGCCAACGTGCGCGGACAGCGCGCCGTTTGGGGTCCGACGCGTAAATCGCCCGGCTGATCGTCAGCAGCAACCAGCAAGGACAAGGCTTCACCATGACCAAATTTGCCAAGGATGAATTCGACCGGGTCCCACAGAACAGCTCCCGGCAGGGGGTGCACCGTGACGCCCAAGAGACAGTCCGCCCCAATTTGTGGCCGGTCTTGACAGTAGGGGCCGTCGCCCTGGTGCTGGGACTCGTAGCTTTCCTGATACTTCCGCGGCTTGGCCTGGTGGCCCCCAGCGCGTCCACAAGCGTCTCGACGCCGGCGCCCCAGCAGAGCGAAACCTCCCCTTCTGCTGCACCTACCGAATCAAGCAACGCACCCATCGCTTCCGGCGAGCCGAGCCCGGGAACCACGCCTTCAGGCGAAGCTTCGGCAACTCCTTCTGCTGCGCCGGTGGACAAGTCCGTTGCAGTGGCTGTCTACAACGGCACGGCTACGGCTGGGCTTGCCAGTCGCGTCGCGGGCCTGGTCCAAGGCGATGGTTGGGCTTTGGGATCTGTGGGGAACTGGGGCGGCCTGCCGCAACAGTCTTCCGTGGTCTTTTACAACGTCCCTGGACAGAAGGCGAATGCAGAAGCACTGGGCAAACTCCTCGGTATCACCGCGGTTGTTGAGTCTCCTGAAATACAGCAGCCTCTAGTGGTTGTTGTGGGACCTGGCTACCGGTAATTTCGCTGAATCCCGCCCGTTTTTCTGTGGTTTCAGCCTCGAAAGCTGCAACTCGGTTAAGCCTCAATAACAAAAGCCATGGTCAGCCCCTCGGCAGCAGCGCGCGGATAGTGACTGTGGTTACAGTGGATTGATTCCGGTCCGGAGATCCCGGCAACCGGTCTTGGCTACTGTGAAAGTGTGGGCATCATGGCTTTGGGAACCGTCAAATGGTTCAATGCCGAAAAAGGGTACGGCTTCATCACTGTGGATGACTCCGGCGACGACGTCTTCGTGCACTGGTCCGCTATTCAGATGGAAGGCTTCCGTGCCCTCGAGGAAGGCCAGCGGGTGGAGTTCGAATTAGGCGAAGGCCAGAAGGGTCCGCAGGCCGAAAGCGTCCGCGTTGCATAGTCCCTTCGGCCGTCACGTCAGCTAACGGCTGAAACCCCTTTGTTTATAGCGCAAAGTGGCGCTTCTGCTTGCACTCTCCCCGGTCGAGTGCTAATTATTGATTTAGCACTCCTACGCTTCGACTGCTAACTCCGGCCCGGCCTACGCCGGCGGCGGATGGCT
Source organism: Micrococcaceae bacterium Sec5.1 (assembly GCA_039636795.1). NCBI lineage: Bacteria > Bacillati > Actinomycetota > Actinomycetes > Micrococcales > Micrococcaceae > Micrococcaceae bacterium Sec5.1. Next base: position 1,009,867 of record CP143430.1, read on the forward strand.
CTCGGAACGTCAGGGGGATCAAGAAACACCTTGGTGGGGTGAGGTCCGGAGCGCGCGGCATACAGAGGCCGCAAGCAAAGGACCGTCCGTCGCGGGCACCCCATCTGACAGGTTCCTTCTTAACGACTGTCCCGAAAGGACTACCGCCGTTATGGCCAAGATCATTGCATTTGATGAAGAGGCACGCCGCGGCCTCGAGCGGGGCCTGAACATCCTCGCCGACGCCGTCAAGGTCACCCTCGGCCCGCGTGGACGCAACGTCGTCCTCGAAAAGAAGTGGGGCGCCCCCACGATCACCAACGATGGTGTTTCCATCGCCAAGGAGATCGAGCTGGACGACCCTTACGAGAAGATCGGCGCTGAGCTGGTCAAGGAAGTTGCCAAGAAGACGGATGACGTCGCTGGCGACGGTACCACCACCGCTACGGTTCTCGCCCAGGCACTGGTCAAGGAAGGCCTGCGCAACGTTGCCGCCGGCGCCGACCCCCTGTCCCTGAAGCGCGGTATCGAGAAGGCTGTTGAGGCAGTCATCAAAGAACTGCTCGCCTCTGCCAAGGAAATCGAAACCAAGGAAGAGATCGCGGCCACGGCTTCCATCTCCGCCGGTGACCCGGAAATCGGCAGCCTCATTGCCGAAGCCCTGGACAAGGTGGGCAAGGAAGGCGTCATCACGGTCGAGGAATCCAACACCTTCGGCCTGGAGCTCGAACTCACCGAAGGCATGCGCTTCGACAAGGGTTACATCTCCGCTTACTTCGTCACCGACGCTGAGCGCCAGGAAACGGTCCTCGAAGACCCGTACATCCTGATCGTGAACTCCAAGATCTCCAACGTGAAGGAACTCGTCACGGTTCTGGAGAAGGTCATGCAGTCCAACAAGCCGCTGCTGATCATCGCCGAAGACATCGAGGGCGAGGCCCTGGCCACCCTGATCGTCAACAAGATCCGTGGCACCTTCAAGTCTGTAGCCGTCAAGGCTCCGGGCTTCGGTGACCGCCGCAAGGCGCAGCTCGCCGACATCGCCATCCTCACCGGTGGCCAGGTCATCTCCGAAGAAGTTGGCCTCAAGCTCGAAAACGCAGGCCTGGAACTCCTCGGCACCGCCCGCAAGGTTGTTGTCACCAAGGACGAGACCACCATCGTTGAAGGTGCCGGCGACGCCGAGCAGATCGCGGGCCGTGTGGCCCAGATCCGCGCCGAGATCGAAAACTCCGATTCCGACTACGACCGCGAGAAGCTGCAGGAACGCCTGGCCAAGCTGGCCGGCGGCGTTGCAGTCATCAAGGCCGGTGCCGCAACCGAAGTTGAGCTCAAGGAACGCAAGCACCGCATTGAGGACGCAGTCCGCAACGCCAAGGCTGCAGTTGAAGAAGGCATCGTCGCCGGTGGTGGCGTTGCCCTCATCCAGGCTGGTGCGAAGGCATTCGCCAACCTCACCCTCCAGGGTGACGAAGCAACTGGTGCCAACATCGTCAAGGTTGCCATCGACGCTCCGCTGAAGCAGATCGCCTTCAACGCTGGCCTCGAGCCGGGCGTTGTTGCTGACAAGGTTCGCGGCCTGCCTTCCGGCCACGGCCTGAACGCTGCCACGGGTGTCTACGAAGACCTGCTTGCTGCCGGCGTCAACGACCCCGTAAAGGTCACCCGCTCGGCTCTCCAGAACGCTGCTTCCATCGCTGGTCTCTTCCTGACCACCGAGGCTGTAGTTGCCGACAAGCCTGAGAAGAACGCTCCGGCTGCCGGTGGCGACGACATGGGCGGCATGGGCGGCTTCTAAGCCTCCTAAGGTGTAGCGTCACGCTTCAGAGCAAACGACGGCGGTTCTCACCATTTGGTGGGGGCCGCCGTCTTGCTGTATCGCCCAAGTGAGTAGCAGATCAGGTCGGTCTGACTGCTCAGAACGACATGTGCTGCTACCAGTTGGGTGCTAGCACGCTTTCAGTGTCTGTGTGGTCTGGCAGGATTGAAGGCATGACGATTATTGCTGCCGCCGATGGCTCTGCCCTCGGCAATCCTGGGCCGGCCGGTTGGGCCTGGTATGTTGACGACTCCTGTTGGCGCGCAGGAGGTTGGCCCCACGGCACCAACAACATGGGCGAGCTCATGGCTGTCCTGGACCTGTTCCGTTCCACTGCCCACGTACCGCAGGAGGAACTGCTGATCCTTTGCGACAGCCAGTACGTCATCAACTGCATCACCAAGTGGATGCCCGGGTGGAAGCGGAAAGGCTGGCGCAAGGCCGACGGGAAGCCCGTCCTGAACGTTGACCTCCTGAAGGACATCGACCAAGCAATCGTCGGGCGCAAATACACATTTGAATGGGTCAAGGGCCACGCCGGCCACGACCTCAACGAGGCAGCAGACGAGCGCGCACGCGCCGTAGCCACCGCCTTCCAGCAGGGCACCGCAGCTCCAAGCGGACCGGGCTTTACAGGCTCCGACGAGGCCCTCGCCGCGCCTCTTCCTGTCCCGGCCAGAGCCGGTCGCAGCTTCCAATCCCACTCCGAACCCACGTTGTTTGGGGAGTCGGGTATCTTCGGTCAGCCGGATCTTTTCAGTGAACTGGACGAGGATACGTCCGCCCAGGAATTGCCTGCAGAGGAAATCGTGGTCGCCTTGGAGCGCGAGCTCCTACGCCCGGATGTGCGCACTGACATCGGCAGGATTGGAGTATTGCTTCATCCCGACTTTGCTGAGATTGGCATCTCCGGTCGCTTCTGGACCCGGGACGCCATGATGGTTGCCCTTGAGGAGGACCCTGGGGAGCCCATTGAGTTGGAAGTTCTAAGCGCCGATCGCCTGAGTGAGAACACTATCCTGCTGAACTACCGCAGCTTCGCGCATTCAGGTTCGGCCCTCCGCAGTTCCGTTTGGCTTTTGGACCGAGGCCAGTGGCGGCTCCGATTCCACCAGGGCACCCCCGAAAACTGACCCGACGGAAACACTGCACATCAATTCACAGCACAGGAGACAGAAAGCTTGGTGACCTGCGGGGCGGCTGCACAGGGGGAAGACAGCCGGCCCCGCAGGAGCTTATGTGAAGCAGGACCTCGAATGTGCCTTGAGCGTGCAGCCCCTAGTAGGCGAACCGCTGGGTGTTGCCCTGCTCCACTTCGAGGTAGCTTGCTGCGGCCGACGCTAAAGCCATGTTGATGGAAGCCAGCGAGGCCTCGACCTTGTTTTGCGTCAGGGACCATTCAAGGACAAGCGACTGGAAGTTGGTGGCGGCTGAGCCTCTCCACGTGGCTTGAAGCTCGTCCAGTCCGTGTTTCATGGCCTGCACGTCCGTGCAGATGCGATCAACGGTTGCTTTGACGTTGGACGACTTGAGCTGAAGGAGCTCCGTGTCGACGGAAATGACGCTCATGGGTGATGCCTTTCGACGATGATGTTCCGCTGCTCGCGGTGGTGTGCGTGGCCACAACATCGAGCCTAGGCAAGCGCCTGGGGCCGGGAAACAACCATTCGTCGCTATGTGGATAACAGCTCTTTTGATGAGCCCTTACGTGGGTAATGCCGCCTGGGGGGAACACCGGCGTTACTGGGATATTAGCTCCGCGGGCTCCTCGCGGAACGGGAGGCTGACCACCAAAGTTGCGCCGCCGCCGTCGGTCTCTTTCACCCGGACGCTGCCTCCATGCGAGCCAACGATGGCAGCCACAATGGCCAGACCGAGGCCACTGCCGCCTGTCTCGCGGGTGCGCGAGGTATCGGCCCGGTAGAAGCGTTCAAAGATTTTGTTGGTCTCGGCATCTGGAATACCGGCTCCGTGATCTCGGATTTCGATGACCGAGAAGGCGCCTTCAGGAGTGGTCCGAACACCAACTGCGAGTTCTATAGGGGTGCCCTCTGGCGTGTAGCGCAGGGCGTTGCCCACGAGGTTGCCGATGACCTGCCGGAGCTTTGCCTCATCGCCCTGAACAGGGGCTGGCGTCGGGGAGGATCCATCGAGTCCGATGAGCGTGATGTTCCGGTTGCCGGACGAGGCTTTGGTATCCACCACGGCGTCGTGCGCCAACAACTGCAGATCCACCGGCTTGAGTTGCAACGGCCGTTGCTCGTCCAGCCGGGCCAAGAGGAGGAGGTCCTCCACCATGGAACCCATGCGTTTGGCTTCGCTTTCGATTCTGCCCATGGCCGTGGCGACGTCTTCGGGGGTGGCCAGCGCGCCGTGGCGGTAAAGCTCTGAGAAACCTCGAATGGTGACCAATGGAGTCCGGAGTTCATGGGAAGCATCGGCGGCGAAGCGGCGCATCCGGGCTTCAGAAGCGGCGCGCGCCGCGAAGGAAGCCTCGATGTGGGCCAACATTGCGTTCAGCGAAGCGCCAAGCCGACCCACCTCTGTATGGGGGTTGTCGATTTCCACGCGTCGGGAGAGGTCACCTGCCGCGATGGCTGCTGCTGTCTTCTCCACGCGGGCCAGGGGCCTGAAGGATCGTGCCACAGTCCATGTAGCAATGAAGAACGCCAGAACCAGGGTCAGCAGGCCAACGCCCACCACAACAAGTACGGCGTGTTCCATGACTTTGTCCACGGGCGTCAGCGGCAGGCCGATAATCACCACGCCGTTCTGCCCGTTGGCGACGACGCCCACGGCGACGACACGCCAGTTGCTACCGGCGGTGCCACTCACTTGGAAGGGGGCATTGCCGCGTGCCTTGGCCTCGGCAGGAGTGATGTTCGCGATCGCCGGACGGTCACTTTGCAGGCCGCCGAACTGATACGGCGAAAGCCCCGGAACGTACAGGGTCAGCGAGTAGTCAGTGGGTACGGCGGGGTTCGGCTCCGACAGCTTGTCGAATGACTGCTGGTCCTGGGCCAGCGCGACGGCGGCCTTGAGTTTGTCGTCTACCTGGCCTTGCAGGTAGCTCTTGACGAGCGTCAGCGTGCCGGCGCCCGTCGCGGCCAGAGCGAGGAGGAGCAGCCCCATGATGATGGCGACCAGCTGCGACCTCAGGGACGCCGATTTCCAGCGTTGCAGCAAGGTCAGCGCTTCTCTGCCGTTCGCAGCACGTAGCCCACTCCGCGCTTGGTTTGGATGAGGGCTGCAGCATCGGGGTCGATGTCCACCTTGCGGCGTAGATAGGAGATGTACGACTCAACGATGGAGGCGTCACCGTTGAAGTCGTATTCCCAAACGTGGTCAAGGATCTGTGCCTTGGAGAGAACGCGGTTGGGGTTCAGCATGAGGTAGCGCAGGAGCTTGAACTCAGTGGGAGACAGCTCAATGACTGTGCCACCGCGTCGGACCTCATGGGCGTCGTCGTCGAGTTCGAGGTCGTCCACGCGGATCACCGCGTCGTCATCCTCAAGGGGCTGGGTCCGGCGCAGTACGGCGCGGATGCGGGCAACTACTTCGTCCAGGCTGAATGGCTTGGTGACGTAGTCGTCGCCGCCCACAGTCAGGCCTGTGACCTTGTCCTCGGTGTCGTCCTTCGCCGTGAGGAACAGGACGGGGAAGTGTTTGCCTGCGGCCCGGAGGCGACGCGTTACTGTGAAGCCGTCCATGTCGGGCAGCATGACGTCCAGGACTGCGAGATCGGGGGAGTGAAGGTCGGCGGCGGCCAGGGCTTCGCGACCATTGGATGCGGCAACGACCTCGAAACCTGCAAAACGCAGGGACGTGGAGAGAAGCTCGCGGATGTTGGGTTCGTCGTCGACGACAAGGAGCTTGGCTTCGGGGCCGTTCTTTTTCATGACACCCATGATGCTCCCAGTTTCTGTGAGTTATCTGGATGCTTTATGGGAGCGGACTGCGTGCCGCCTCAGGCTCCGAGAACGAGCCCAGCGCCGAGGGCTCCCATGGTCACGGCGATCCCTCCGTCCAGGATTCTCCACGACTTGGGCCGGGCGAAGAAGCCCCGCAGGAATCTGGCACCGAACCCCAGGGAGCAGAACCAGAGGATGCTTCCCAGCATCGCTCCGGCGCCGAACCACCATTGCAAAGCAGTGCCTTGGGCGCTGGCGAGCGAACCAATAAGTGCGATGTCCAGGTAGACGTGCGGGTTGAGCCACGTCAGCGCCAGTACGGTGGTGAGGACCGCGGCGAGGCCACGTTTGGCGTCGCCATCGGGGGAGGGCGTATCCGAAGAAACGAGCACCTGCGGGCGAAGGGCCCGACGAGCCGCAAGCACCCCATAAGTCACCAGGAATGCGGCCCCCACAAAGCGCAGAACCACGACGGCGGCAGGAGCGGCCGCGATCAGTGCACCCGTGCCAAGCACCCCCGCGGCGATAAGGAGGGCGTCTGAAAGGGCGCAGACCGCTACAACCGCGCCTATATGTTTGCCAAGAATTCCTTGCCGAAGGACGAAGGCGTTTTGCGCGCCGATGGCAACGATTAGGCCTAAGCCCGTAGCAAGGCCGAGGCCTGTGGAGTTGAAGATGTCAGAGAAAGTCACCGTTCCAAATTATGGTCCGCAAAGCATTTAGGACAGCTAATGTTTTTGATGTGCCGTAAGATTTTCTTATGCCACAGTTTCCCTCTGAACAGTTGTTAACGTTCGCCACCGTACTTTCGGAAGGCACGTTGGATGCGGCAGCCCGTCGGCTGCACATCACGCCGTCGGCAGTGTCCCAACGCCTGAAGGCGCTTGAGCAATCATCCGGAAGGGTCCTGCTCCAACGGAGTAATCCCGCGCAGGCCACCGAAGCCGGCGAAGTGGTGCTTCGCCTTGCCCGCCAGGTTGCCCAGCTGGAAGCAGACGCAGGCGTGGAGTTGGGTTTGGGCACGGACGGTCCGCAGCTCGCTGTGCCAATCGTGGTGAATGCAGACTCGCTTGCGGTCTGGTTCCTGCAAGCACTTGCCCGTGTGCCCAGCGATCTCAACATCACCTTTGACTTGCACCGTGACGACGAACAACACTCCACCTCAATGCTGCGTTCGGGGACCGTCATGGCTGCAGTCACGGCCACCCCGGAACCGGTGCAGGGCTGCCGTGTTGAGAGCCTCGGAGTCATGCGCTACCGGGCAGTGGCAGCTCCAGCCTTTGTGGATCGTTGGTTCGCGGATGGGGTGGACGGCGGCAGGCTCAACATGGCACCGGCCGTGGATTTCGACCGAAAGGACACCTATCAGTGGGCTTTCGTGGAATCGTGGCCGGGTGCTTCACAAGCACAACAGAAGGGGCCGCGACACTACGTGCCAGCGTCACAGGACTTCGGCGATGCCATTCGCTTGGGCTTGGGCTGGGGATTGATTCCGGAAGTTCAATGCGGGCCCGACATTGCCGACGCGCGCTTGATTGAACTCGCTCCCGAGCGTCCCTTTGATGTTCCGCTCTACTGGCAGCGCTGGAAGACGGCGTCAAGAGTGCTCGATGTCCTTAGCTCCACAGTCCGGGAAGTCTCTGCCGAGTACCTTCGGACGCCCTAGTACAGTCCGTTGTCAGAAACCCACTGGGCCAGGGCAAAAGATCCGAACACGCCCACGGATGCTCCTAAAAATGTCAGTGCCCCATTCCACACTGGAAACATGGCAAAAGAAGCAGCCCCCATCAGCATTCATCACAATGAAAAAGCCGCGGACGTCGAGTTCCACGTGACGTACCTGGATACAGACTCGGGCCACATCAGGCGTGAGGAATTTCCGGACCTGACCTCAGCCGAGCGCTTCGCGAGCGCGCAGCTCCACGACGCCGATTGCTGGGCCGTAGTGGATCACGTTGCAATCCAGCACGCCAGCCGCATGGTTGCCTGAGGACGTCCGCCCGCCAGCCGACCTATCCCGCCAGCCGTCCTATTCAGGCCGGTTGTGGAAATGGCCGCCGTGGACGAAGTCAGATGACACGCCTTCGTACTTCAGCAGCATCATCATTCCTTCTGCAGCATGGTCCAGGTTGTGGCAGTGATCCATCCAAATACCCGGATTGTTCGCGTGCAGCAGTAGCTCCCACACGTCGCCCGGCAGCACGTCTACGGTGTCAAGGATCAGTGGCGATCCACGGGGGGCAACCCCGTTCCTGCTGAGCACTTGAACGTGGTGTCCGTGAGGATGCATGGGATGAGGGTCAGCGGTGCGGTTAACGATCGTCATTTTTACGGTGTCCCCTTCGGCCACCTCAATGGATGGCACCAGGGGATAGGATGCGCCGTTCACCGTAAACGCGTAGCGCGGAACTCCGTCAACAAAACGGAATTGCCGGTCCAACACCAACACTTCCTCCCGGACATTTTCTGCGGGTGCCGGTGTTCCAGCCAAAGGTTCGCCGTAGTCCAACAGATCCAGTAGAGGAGTGGAGGCAAAGACGCCAGGCTGCGCTTTCTCGGGGACGTCGGGCGCCTTCTGCTGGGCGTCGTCTGCTTTCGCTGCGGCATCGCCTTCGGCAGCATCTGCATTCACCCCGTCCGGGCTGGATGGGGCCACCACGACGACGGCGCTGGCCGCCGAGTCAGAGCGGAGCGTCACCTGGGATTCGGGCATAGTGAACGTGACGTCCATCCGTGCTCCTGCCCCAATCCGCAATAGCTTCCCTGTCACCTCCTGCGGCTGGTTCACGTCCGTTCCGTCCACGGCCGCAACCTTGAACGCTGTTCCGTCCAGAAGGTAGCGCTGCGGCAGGGAATCAGTGTTGATGAGGCGTACCCGAACGCTCGAGCCCGGGACGGCCGCGTACACACTGTTACGGTCTGAGGAGCCCAGCAACCCCAGACCGCCGAGGTCGTGTCCTGCCACCACAATGTCAGTATCTGCGCGAGGCAGTGTGGGGTTGTGCACGACGAATGTGCCGTAGAGGCCCTTGCGGACACCTTCGGCTGAGTCCTGGTGCGTGTGGTACCAATATGTGCCGGCTTGGGCAGCAAGGAAGCGGTAGGTCATGGACTGACCGGGCATTACGGCGTCCTGTGTTGCCCCGGCCACGCCGTCCATGGCGTTGGGGACGTCGTAACCATGCCAGTGCAGGGTCACGCCAGCACTCACATCCTGGTTCTTTAGCTCAACTTCCATGACCTCGCCCAGTTGTGCTTCGATGCCGGGCCCGGGGAGGCTGCCAAAGGTCCACGCATCAGTGGACTCCCCGGAGGGCAAGGTTATGTGTTCCGTGCGGGCAGTGAGTTCGTAGTGCCGGACCACGGCGTTGTCAGGGATCTCTCCCACCAGGCTTGTTACCTGAGTTGTGGCCACCACTGGTGCAGCGGTGACACCTCCGTGATGACCGACGGCGGCCGCAATCACCGCGCCATCGGCGGACCGGCTACCCAGCCACGCAAAGACTCCCGAGCCCAAAGCGGTGCAGGCCATGAGTCCGGCAACTGCAGCAGCCGCCGTCGTGCGCCTGTGAACCAGGCCTCGGCCGGGTGCGGGGCTGCCGCCGGGAAGGGCGGGCGGAGCGGGAGGAGCTGGCGGAGTGGGCGGAACCTGGAACACAGGGAACAGCGCCAGCCTGGCTATCATCACGGTCCCTGCTACCAGGAACAAGAGAACCGCCAGCGTCCACGGGGCGGGGAATGGGCCGAGGACGAACATCAGGGCAAGTGAGGCAATTGCCGAAGCGGCGGCCGACACGATGGCGAGAACCGCCCATTCGTGGGTTCGGCCAGGGAGTCCGGGTTGCTCCCGCGAAGATGGTGGGCCGGTGTTCCGCCTCCTCAGCAAATACGGAACACCGGCCATCGCGGCCCAAGCCGCGGGGATGGCGGTCAAAGGCAGGCTGATGGTTGTGCGTTCGCTGGCAAACCACCAACTGCCGGCCACCAAAGCTGGGAGCAAGGCATAGCGCGCTGCCGTCATAAGAACGGCTAAGCCCAGCAGAAGAAGAGCCAAGTCGACAACGCGTGGCCTGGCTGGCCCCCTGCCAAAAGAAATGACCATCCAAGCGGCGACAATCCAGGCGCCGGCGGCAAGGATAGCCAGCACCAGGTCGACGGCCAGTAGCTGTGAGATGTTCACAGCCGCCGCTTATCAAGCTGTAGCGGAAGAGGCGGAAGCATCCGATGCTGCTGCCTTGGGTGGAAGGGGTTGGGGATTGAGTGCAAGGGCGCGGGCACGTCTGAACAACCAGTAGGACATGAAGATAATCAGCAGTCCTGTGACGGGGTGGATGGAAGCCACCCACGACCCGGAGGGCGTGATGAAATCCTCCGATGAGCCAGTGAGCATGCCACCGATGATGAAGATGAACAACTGAACCCACGTCATGAGAAAGATGCCGGCGGCGAGCCAAATAGTGCGGGACCCGGCCTTGGCGATAGCCGCGACAATGACAGCCAACAACGCCGAATAGCGCAGCACGAATTGGCCGTTGATTACGTGATAAACGCCCGCTTCGCGCTGGGCTTCAATGGTGTTTTGGAAATGGAAGTAGCCCGCGAAAAAGAGCTGGGCAAGTCCCGATAGCAGGATGATCGCCGCCAGGACCAGGAGGGTTTTACGCATAGGGAGTCCTCTGGTAAAAAATCACAGATTCTTCAAGGCCTTCGAATCGCCGGCACCCTGGCTGCGGGCTACCCCCACTGCCGACGACTGGCCGCCGGGCTGCCTGGACCAAGGGCAACTCTAAAGGGCGGAGAGCTTCACTTGGAATCCTAAAATTGCTGGAGATAAATAGCAATGCCCTGGCGATTATTCGTCGGTGGCAGCATCCTTGCCCACGTCCTTGGCGTCCATGATCCGGTAGGCATATCCCTGTTCAGCCAGGAAACGCTGGCGCTTGGCGGCGAAGTCCTGATCCAAAGTATCGCGGGCCACAAGGGAGTAGAACCGCGCGGAACGGCCGTCTTGCTTGGGCCTCAGCAGGCGCCCCAGGCGTTGCGCCTCCTCCTGGCGGGACCCGAAGGAGCCCGAAACCTGGATGGCTACTGAAGCTTCCGGGAGGTCGATGGAGAAGTTGGCAACCTTGGACACTACGAGCGTCTGGATCTCGCCCTTGCGAAAGGCATCAAAAAGCTTCTGCCGGGCTTTGACGGTGGTTTCACCCTTGATCAGGGGAGCATCCAGCCGCTCCGCGATCTCGTCCAGTTGGTCAATGTACTGGCCGATGACCAGCAGTTGCTCACCCTTGTGCGCCGCCACGAGCTGCTCAACCAGTTGGGTCTTTGTCTCGGAGGTCGCACACAGGCGGTATTTGTCGGCGTCATCAGCCATGGCGTAGGCCACGCGTTCGTCGCGGGGTAAATCGACGCGTACCTCAACGCAATCCGCCGGTGCGATGTAGCCCTGCGCTTCGATGTCCTTCCACGGAGCGTCGTAGCGCTTGGGTCCAATCAGGCTGAAGACTTCGCCTTCCCTGCCATCCTCGCGCACCAGTGTGGCCGTCAGGCCGAGCCTTCGCCTGGCCTGCAGGTCCGCCGTCATCCGGAAGATCGGGGCGGGCAACAAGTGCACCTCGTCATAGATGATCAGGCCCCAGTCATGACCGTCCACGAGTTCAAGGTGCGGGTAAAGTCCACCGCGCTTGGTGGTGAGGACCTGGTAGGTGGCAATAGTTACAGGCCTGACTTCCTTGACTGCACCGGAGTATTCGCCGATCTCATCTTCGGTCAGGGACGTCCGCTTGAGCAGCTCGTCTTTCCACTGACGTGCCGAAACCGTGTTCGTGACCAGGATCAGTGTTGTGGTGGAGGACGTCGCCATCGCGGCCGCGCCCACCAGGGTCTTTCCTGCACCACAAGGAAGAACGACGACGCCGCTGCCGCCGGCCCAGAAGTTCTCCGTGGCGAGCTTCTGATAGGGGCGCAACTGCCAGCCAGTTTCGTCGAGCAAGATCAGGTGGGGTTGCCCGTTGACGTACCCGGCAAGGTCCTCGGCCGGCCATCCCAACTTCAGGAGCAACTGCTTGAGCTGGCCTCGCTGCGAGGAGTGAACCACCACAGTCTCACCATCGATCCTGGGCCCAAGGAGTGGGGCGATCTTCTTGGCACGGATGACTTCCTCCAGCACGGGGTAGTCGTCAGTACGCATTACCAAACCGTGCTGTGGATCTTTTTCGAGGCGAAGCCTGCCGTAGCGCGACATGGTCTCTTCGATATCAATCAACAATGCATGGGGGACCGGGAAACGGGAGTACTTCAGCAACGTATCCAGCACCTGCTCGGCGTCTAGTCCCGCAGCCCGCGCGTTCCAGAGCCCAAGGGGTGTCAGCCGGTAGCTGTGCATGTGCTCGGGAGCGCGCTCAAGTTCAGCAAATGCCGCAATGGCGTGCCTGGCCTCTGTAGCGAGCTCGTGATCGACTTCCAGCAGAATGGTTTTATCGCTTTGTACTATCAGTGGACCGTCGGTCACTCTTGAATCCTCACTTGTGCAGTTCTCCTGCTGGTTCTACATCGATGATCCGGTGGATGGACAGCACACGTTCTGTTTCCTTGCCAGGATCGAAGACCCTGACGCGGCCACCGGAGACGGATACAGGAACCACGGTTTCGGTGTTCGCATTCCCCAGGCTGTCCACCACGTTCATGGTGACCGCCTGTTTGAGCCGGATGGCCTTCTGCAGCGTTTCCAGGCCGAGCTGCGTGGAGGCTTCGCCTGTCGCATCAGCCGGGACGGCGCGGTGCTGCCGTAACACCGAAAGCTGGGCTTCGACGTCGTCGTCCGGTGGGGCCGTCCGCGGAGCCGTGTAGACCGGACGCGCGCTGCCGGGCACTGCCGCTGTTCGTTTAAAGCGCACGACGGCGGGTTCCGCCTCCTGGACAGCAGGTGAGAGTCCCAGCTCGCGCAGCACACGTGCAGTCTCCTTGGGGCTGGCAGAGGACGTCAGGACGGTGGGGGCGATCCGAACAAGGCTCAGCGCAGACGTCCGGGCCTCGTGCAACAGGTCGGTGATGGCGGATTCGTCGTCGCTCTGGATGAAGCTGGCACTGGAACCGATTCGCAAACGTCCGTGTCGGGACGCTGTGTCCTGCACCAGGTACGCCAGAGGTTGGGGCACGTCTGTGGCTGAATGCTCGCGGAGGAACGACAACAGCGATTCCGCATCCTGTCCGGCGTCGAGGGCCCTGCGGATAGTTGCCGTGGAAAAACGGTAGATCGACGCCGGGCCCTGGCCCTCGGCGTCGGCCATGAGCAGCAGCGTTTCGCTGAGTTCGGGGGCGAGGTAACCGGGCGCTACTGCTGTGAGGTCCGCCTGAAGGAGGATGTGGTTGACCGCGGCCGGCAGGTGTTCACCGAGGAGGGTCATCGCCTCCTCCGGATGGCCGAGCGCGATGGCAGATCCCAACTGGGTGAAGGCCCCGGACCCCATCAAGCCCAACAAGGTGGCTTCTTCCAGGATCCCCCTCACCAGGGAGCTGAACCGGCGGGACATGCGGGGCTGCGCCCATTCCGCCCGTTGCAGCACCGCGCGCGCGTCGAGGACAGGTGCTTTGCCATCCGGAGCTGCGGCCTCAACCGTCAGTTCATTGAGGATCTCCAGGATCCTGCGCCTGACCACTGGAGCATCGGGCCTTTGAGCCTCCGCGGACAATGCATTGATGGTGCTGCCGGCGGAACCTGGATGGGATGGCGAGCCGGACGTCGCTCCCGGGAGGGGCTGGCCCACCATGGAAGGTGCCCGCTCGCTGGCCAACCAGGCGTTCACCAGCCAGAGCCACTGTTCCTGTCGCGGCAGGGAGAGCCATTCCAACTGTGGCGGCTGGATCCACGTGGAACTGTCAACGTCCAGCCGCACAAGGCCGGCCAGCGCGCAGAACTCCAGCAGGAGGGCAGTTTCGTGGACGCCGCAGCGGATGGATTCAGCCAGGCGCCGGAGCTCACGCACGCCTACGCCGCCGCTCCGGAGGGTTGCCAGCGGCTGCTCACGGACTGCGAACAGCACCTCGCTGGTGAGCCGTAGAGTCTCGGCGATGGCGCCCATCGCGGCGTTTCGCCGGAGGGCAGCACTCGTGTGGCCCAGTTCTGGAACCGGAGGGCTCAGGGTGAAGTCGTCAACGATCGCACCACCCCGCAGGGCGATGCCCACACTGTGTGGCAATTCGACGTGGCCGGCATCCAGGGGAACCAACATGCCGCGGGCCAGCAGCCAATCGACAGGCCCGACGTCGGCGCTTTCGTGGGTCACGGAGGCCCGCCGTTGAGCCTGGGGGACTGCGCCCATGGCCCAACTGCCGAACTTGTCCAGCAAGCCAACGGTCCTTTCGGGCGCCGTGGCCAGAATAGCGCGCACATTCTCGGGGCTTGACGTCCAGCGTTGCAGGGACAAGGCGGCGTCCATGGGAGTGCTGGCAGGGTGGATGTCCAAGCCACAGTGATGGAGCTCGGCTACGAGCTGAACCACCCGTTGGGCGAAAGCCGGCTGCAACCTGACCAACTCCGTGTAACTTCGGCCCAGGCCGGCCGGATAGATGCCGATCACGTCCTTCAGGCTTCCAACGGGAAGGTAGAACCGTTGCCGGGAATTCGGTTGTGAATTTGATGCCGCCGGCGGATCGGCCCGGTGAATCAACGCCAACTCCTGAAGTTTGGCGAGGATCGGTTCCAGTGCAGAGAGAGTGGACCCTGCAATGACCTTCTTCAGTCCGGCAGCGGAAACACTGTGACCGGTATCGGCATTCGTGCACAGATGGAGCGTCTCCAGAACCTGCATTTCAGGCTTTGTGAGTCGCTCCAACGCCCGTTGGACGCTGACTCGCGCACTTGCCCGGGCTGCCAAGGCAGCGAAGTCCGGGGCCATGGGAGAAATCAGGTCCGGCCGCGCGGCAAACAAGGCCCGCAGCGAGTTATCGCTGCGCGCTTCCAATTCCTTGCTGAGCGCGCGAATAAGGGACATCAATCCAACGTTACCGCCACAGGGCCGCTCGTGCGTGGCCAAGGCAAAGCCGTCCCGGTTGATTCGCTGTTGACGCCGCCTGGTTCGCTGTTGCCGACGCTTGATTAGCTATTGCCGGCGCCGTTGACGGACGGCATCCAACACCAGGACCACGGCAAGCATGAAGGCAACCGGCAGCCCATAAAGGGCGGTGGACGTGATCCACACTGGTGCCACTCCACCGTTGAAGGCGATAGCCATGACCGCACCGACCGCAGCCAGGGAAAGGACGGCGATCACGGCGGCAACGATCATCAGGGGGCGGCGGTAACCCGGGGAAGTCATGCGCCTAACGCTAGCAGCAGGGCCACACGAACCAGGCCTGTGGGCTCCTCGGCGGCCGGCATCGCGGCCCCTGCCGCAGCCAGGGTGCAGGAAAGGATCAGGAAAGGTGCAGCAACGGGTGCAGCAAGGCGCCGCAAAGCGGCGGCAAAGCATGAATAGCTGGTCCGGCAGGATAACCTTGAAGTAACAGACCAACACGGACCGTGCTGTCTCCCTCGATCCCGCAAATCCCTGCGGATGCGGTGGCGGCGCGACGTGTCTCCAAAGCAAGAACGAAGAAGGTTGATTACGTGCCCACCGGCAAGGTCAAGTGGTATGACAAGGAAAAAGGCTTCGGATTCCTCGCGGCTGAGGACGGCCAGGAGGTATTCCTGCCCAAGACATCGCTGCCCGCAGGCGTAACCGAGCTCAAAGCCGGTACGCGTGTGGAATTTGGCGTGGCCGATGGCCGTCGCGGTGCCCAGGCATTGGGCCTTCGGGTCCTGGACAAGACGCCCTCCATCGCCAAGGCCAAGCGCATGAACGCCAAGGACCTGGCGCCTTTGGTGCAGGACCTCGTGACCGTGCTGGATAACTTGTCCGGTACTTTATCTTCCGGCAAGTACCCGGAGGGCAACAAGGCCAAGGCTATCGGTATGGCGCTGCGCAAGGTTGCCGACGAGCTGGAAGCCTAGGAACTGCCATGACTTCGGAATCCGCACAGGATACACAGGCAGGAAGGGACGCGCAGGCCAGCCCTGGGGTCGTCACTGACGCCGCCCCACTTCCTGTCGCCGGGGAGAATCCTGTCAACGGGGGGAATCCTGTCAACGGGCAAGCCCCTGAAAACAGCGACACCCCTGCGCGGAAGCCGGTCGCAGCGAAGCAGCGGGCCGGCATCCCCGTGTGGCGCGTTGGCAAGCCGGATGCGTTCCTGGCTGCCGCCGTCGACGTCGCGCGGGAAGCGGTGGAGACTATCGCGAACCCGGGCGAGGTGGGTGCCCACATCGGCGCAAAGTCCGAGGGCGACCGCGTGGTCACGCATTTGTTCGAGTCGAAGCTTGCGGGATATGGCGGGTGGCAGTGGTATGCCGTGATCACCCGCAATTGCCGGTCAAAGATCGTCACAGTCAGCGAGCTTGGCCTCCTGCCTTCTGAGGATTCCATCCTGGCCCCGGAATGGGTTCCCTGGGCAAAGCGTGTCCGCCCGGAGGACGAGACGCCCCTGGTGGAGGAGACGGTAGAGGAAGTGACCGAGGAATCCGTGCAGGCTGCGGAAGACGACGCCGCCGAAGCATCCGATGCTGAAGCCGAGGCGGCCGACGAAGAGGACGACGACGCCGTCGCCCGCTTAGGGGATTAACGGCAACGGCGCCGTCCGGGAACAATCCCGACGACGCCGTTTCCTGCCTTTCGCGGAAAGTCGCGGCAGTTAGTTCTTGAGTTTTTTATTTCTTGAGCTCGCCCACGACATAGTCGATGCTGGCGAGCAGGGCTGAGACGTCGTCCGGTTCGATAGCGACGAAAGTGGCGATGCGGAGCTGGTTTCGCCCAAGCTTGCGGTACGGCTCAGTGTCCACCACGCCGTTGGCCCGCAGGATCTTGGCGATTGCCGTTGCATCGATGGAGTCGTCGAAGTCGATGGTGGCGATCACGTTGGAACGGTCCTCAGCCTTTGCGACGAACGGTGTGGCGTACTCGGAAGCCTCGGCCCAGGAGTAGATGCGGCTGGCAGAGTCTGCTGTGCGCTTGCTGGCGAAGTCCAGACCACCATTGCTGTTGAGCCACTGCACCTGTGCGTCCAGAGTCACCAGCGTGGACAGCGAAGGTGTGTTGTACGTCTGGTTGAGTTTGGAGTTCTCGATTGCGGTCTGCAGGTCCAGGAAGTCCGGAATCCAGCGGTCGCTGGCCTTGATGCGGGCGGCGCGCTCCAACGCCGCGGGGGAGAACAGGCCGAGCCACAGGCCGCCGTCAGAGGCGAAGTTCTTCTGCGGGGCGAAGTAGTAGACATCCGATTCGGCGACGTCCACGTCCAGCCCGCCGGCGGCAGAGGTAGCGTCCACCAGGACGAGCGATCCGGCGTCGGCGCCCTCTATTCGCTTGACGGGGGCTGCAACACCGGTTGATGTCTCGTTCTGGGGCCAGGCGTAGACGTCAACGCCGGCCTCTGCCTGGGAGGCCGGTCGCGTGCCGGGCTCTGACTTGATGATGGAGGATGCATCGAGGAAGGGGGCCTTGTTGGTGGCCGCAGCAAACTTGGAACCGAACTCGCCGAAGGAAAGGTGCTGGGCCTTTTTCTCAACCAGGCCGAAAGCCGCTACGTCCCAGAACGCTGTGGAACCGCCTACGCCGAGGACAACCTCGTAGCCCTCAGGTGCACGGAAGAACTGGCTGAGTCCTTCGCGCACCGAACCCACCAGGTTCTTGACCGGTGCCTGACGGTGTGACGTGCCAAGTATGGTGGTCGACGCGTCAGACAGGGCCTGGACCTGTTCCGGGCGCACCTTGGACGGTCCCGCGCCGAAGCGTCCGTCCTTGGGCAGCAGGTCGGCGGGAATAGTGATGCTGTTGTCGCTCACGTGTGGCTCCAATGGGTATCGGTTAGAGAGGGGGAGGTGGGCAGGTGGCATCGGCTGCCCCTTCGACTCCCTCATTCTGCCTGACCGGACCCACCGTCAGGAATCTGCGGTTGTCATAGTCCGCCACGTGGAATGCCGGAGCACCATGGGCATTGCGACCCAGGGAAAAATTATCCAGACTAATTCCAAATAAGCTAGGCTTGGGTTGACGTTCCTGAGGTGTCGGTTGCACACCATCCACCTTGGAGGGGACGCGGTACGGTGGAGATTACGCAAGAAATGCGTTCGAGGAGAGCTGAGCTGGATGACGGATCTGATCGATACCACTGAGATGTATCTTCGGACCATTTTGGAGCTTGAAGAAGAGAACATCGTGGCTCTTCGCGCACGCATTGCGGAGCGTCTGCGGCACTCGGGTCCCACGGTTTCCCAGACCATTGGACGCATGGAGCGCGATGGCCTGGTCATTGTTTCCAACGACCGCCACCTGGAACTGACCGAAGTCGGGCGCAAGCGGGCCACCGAAGTCATGCGGAAGCACCGCCTTGCCGAGAGGCTCCTGGCGGACGTCATTGGTCTGGACTGGGCATACGTTCATGACGAAGCGTGTCGCTGGGAACACGTCATGAGTGAACGGGTGGAACGGCGCCTGTATGAGTTGTTGGAGCACCCCACCGAGTCGCCGTATGGCAACCCCATCCCGGGTTTGGAGGCGCTTGGCGGCCTCGCCAACCAGCCCCTTGCCCGCTTGGACGTGAACCTGCTGCATGCCATGGACGGGTACGCTGCCGATTCCCGCGTAGTAGTCAGCCGGCTTGCTGAACCCATCCAGGTTGAGCCCGAACTCCTCACCCAGCTCGATGAAGGCGGAATTCGTCCAGGCGCAACTGTCTCCTTGGAACGGGTGGGGGAGTACATCTCCGTCCGCGTTCCCGGTATTGAAGGAGCACTGGAGCTGCCTCCCGAGGTAGCTGCGCACGTCTTCGTCGCTGTCAGCTGACCCTAAAGCGTGTCAGATCTCACTTTGGGGCGGCTGGCGCGCGTGTGACCTGCGGATTCCTGCGACTGGTGATATGGGGGCGTCCACAACACGGTCGTTTGGGAAGATAACGAATTTATTACTGCGGGCTTTAATCGCCTATAGTTATCTACTAGCGTCGATACCAAAGCGTTACCTGATCTGGAGCCGAGCTCTGCCAGCAGATCAGGTGTGTCATCAACTACTGGCAGAGGCGGGGGAACCACAAGCGGCTGCCTAAAGAAGCAGCCTTGGGGTGAAGTCCGCAGCAGAAGTGCCTACTAACGCAAGTCCTTCCGGGGATACCTGTGTGCCGTTTGCGCTTCGTGCGGACCGGGTCTTTGAACTCTCTGACCCGAATCCGACAGCTAACTTCGCAGGCTTTCCAGAGAGGAACAGAGTTTGACATCGCAGAACGTCAGGGGCCGTCGCCGCGCGTCCGGCCCCGCTGCTGAGCTGCGGCCAGCCCGCGCCGCAATGGAGATCCGGCCACGCGACACCCCGCGTCAGGTGCGCCGCCGCAAGAGCCCATTGCGCCAGGTAGCCGACTTCGCCGCAGCCAGTGGTGTCGGGCAGAAGGCCGGCGTCGCGCTTGCCGCCACCGGACTTGCCCTGACTGTAGGCCTGCCTGCCACAAGCCCCGTCATGGCCACATCCGAATCCGGCCAGGCCGAGGCGGCCCTCTCCGTACCGGGTGGCAGCCAACCCGAAGTTTCTGCGGCAGCCTCTGCCAAAATCGATTTCACTCGCGCAGCAGTCGCTACCGCCGCTGATCCTGACGGCAAGCTCAAGCAGTTGCTGAGCGCCCAGTCGGCGGGGAGCATCCAGCGCGCATCCTCACTTGGCACGCTGGGAAGCCCTCTGGACAAGCTGGTCACGGCATCGCCGTTTGGCTACCGCGTCAGCCCCCTTACAGGCGGCACCGGTGACTTCCACCGCGGCCAGGACTTCGTAGCCCAGTGCGGTACTGCCGTTCACGCCGCAGCCGCAGGCAAGGTCACGTTCGCAGGCTGGCATGAGTACGGCGGAGGCAACCGCGTCGTGATTGACCACGGCAACGGCCTCGAGACCACGTACAACCACCTGTCGTCCTTCAACGTCAAGGTGGGCCAGACTGTCAGCCGTGGCGATACTGTCGCGCTGAGCGGCACTACAGGCGCATCTACGGGTTGCCACCTCCACTTCGAGGTCCAGGTAAACGGTGAAGTCGTAGACCCCATGGGCTGGCTCTGAGCCAGTTGATGGTTGTCTATCGCATTCATGACACGCCCGTGACCTGAATGTGACATTCACGAATATCTGTTGTACCGTCTAAAGCGCATCGGCTTTTTAGGGGGCCGATGCACTTGAGTGGATTGCCTAGCTCTGCCACCACTCGAGGTCCGTTCGCAAAAATCGTCTGGCAGGGGCGGGGGAACCAATTTTGGCCTTCGAATCAGAAGGCCTTGGGGTTAAGTCGCAAAAGCTTCCTTGAAGCCGCGCGGCCGGATGACTCCCATCCGAATCCGACAGCTCACCTCGCAGGCATTGGGAGAGGCTACCTTCGTGTCATCACGCACTACCCCTGCGCGCCATCGCGCCGAATTGGTTCGTACGAACCCGTTGAACACCCTTTCCAAGGCTGTCTCAACCAATGCAGGCACCGTAGGCCGCCAAGCCGCCGTTCTGGCCGCAGCCTCGGGACTTGTTCTCAGCGTTGGACTCCCGGCCCAGGCCGCTGACACCGACGTTTCCAAGTCGGAATCCTCCAGCACCCAGCAGTTGGTCGCCACCGCAGTTGTTACCGCTGAGCCCACGGCAACCGTTTCCTTCGAAAGCCCCGTTGTGGCTACCAAGGAAGCCCCCAAGGTTCAGCGCGCCTCCCAGCGCACGCAGGCAGCCGAAGGCCAGACGGGCGACACCCTCGCTGCCCTGTCCTCCACGGCCAAGGATGCCGCATCCAGCGCGGCAGCTTCCGGACTCGCAGCAATTGCCTACACCGGCATTGGCCACCCCTATGTCTGGGGCGGCACTTCCCCCAACGGCTGGGACTGCTCTGGATTTGCCCAGTGGGTCTACGCCCAGGCCGGCATCAGCATCCCCCGGGTCAATGCCTGGACGGCCATGAAGCCCACCAGCACGCCGGCCCCCGGCGACCTCGTCATGCAGAACGGCGGAGCCCACGTGGGCATCTACGTCGGCAACGGCATGATGATCAGCGCGCTGAACCCCAGCCAGGGGACGCTCCTGACCCCGGTCGCAGCCACCGGCACATCCTCGTTCTTCACCCTCCGCTAGGAAAATCCCATTCGGGGTAAGCCAGCATGCCCCCCAAGTGCTGG
The DNA here is from genome assembly GCA_039636795.1 of Micrococcaceae bacterium Sec5.1. Lineage (NCBI taxonomy): Bacteria > Bacillati > Actinomycetota > Actinomycetes > Micrococcales > Micrococcaceae > Micrococcaceae bacterium Sec5.1. Next base: position 1,030,790 of record CP143430.1, read on the forward strand.
CCGCCCATAACCCGCGTGCGTCCCCACCGTGCGCGGATACGAAAAGAGAGTAATCATGACCAGTGCAAACAAGGTTGCACGGCATAGAGCTGAGGCCCCCAAGACCAGCTCACTTGCCGTCATTGCCAAAGCTGTCAGCGACAACGCCGGTGGCGTTGGCCGTCAGGCAGCAGTGATCGCAGCTGCATCAGGCCTTGTGCTGACCAGCGGCGTGGCTGCAAATGCTGCGGATACCAATGTCCAGCGCGAATCCACGTCTGCGTCCGCCCTTGACGTGCAGTCGGTTGCCCAGGCCACCATTGCTGCCGATTCCAGCGTTGCCATCTCCTACGAGCGCCCCGTGGTCAAGACTGTCGAAGCCCCGGCTCCCGTCGTCGAGAAGGCACCTGCCAAGGAAGCTCCGGCTGCCGGCGGCACCGCTACTCTGGCGGTCAACACTGATACCTCCGCGGCCAAGGCGCCTGCTGCATCCAGCGGCCTCGGTGCAGCTATCGCTGCAGCGGCCTACGCACAGCTCGGTGTCACACAGGACTGCACCATGCTGGTGACCAACTCGCTGGCCGCCGTCGGTATTCACTTCCACGATTGGCCGGCCGGCTACCTCTCCCTCGGCCGCACGGTCAGTGCGGCTGAAGCGCAGCCCGGCGACCTCGCTTACTACGCCAACGGTGGCTACGGCGGAATGGCACACATCGCTGTTTACGTCGGCAACGGCATGGCAGTCCACGGTGGATGGAACGGATCCACCACGGCACTGTTCAGCGTGAACGTTGGCTCCGGCCCCGTTTTCATCCGCGTCAACGGCTGATCAAATACTCCACGGAACACCCCGCAGGCTCCTGCCGGCGGGGTGTTCTGCTTTAACGAGCAAGGTGTCCCGCACATGAACTTTCGCCAACACCGCAGGTGAAACGGCAGAAAAATTCGTTGATATGGCATATGAGTGCTTACCCTTGTGTTGTCGATCCACAGCCCGTACAAGCAGAGGGCAGCCGGCCCTCGTGCCCCTGACGGGTGCGGCCGTGAAGAGGTACGTGCATGCGCACACTCGTTCTGAATGCTGGATATGAACCGCTGGCGGTAGTAACCTTCCGCCGGGCGCTGGTCCTTGTGCTGACTGGAAAAGCTAGCGTGGTGGCCGAAGGCGACGAGCCTGTCGTCGGGCCACAGGAGATTCTCGGAAGACCATCCGTGATTCTTCTCAATCGCTACATCCGGCCCCGGTACAACAAGATCACTGCCGTGAGCCGCCGCGGGGTACTCCGCCGCGACGGCCATCGCTGCGCCTATTGCGGGAAAACAGCGCACACCATAGACCACGTCCACCCCAAATCCAGGGGCGGCGCGGATTCCTGGGAAAACCTGGTTGCGGCGTGTTTGAAATGCAACAACGCCAAGAGTGACCACACGCTCGCCGAGATGGGTTGGAAACTTCGTTTCAAACCTGGCGTGCCCACAGGAACCATGTGGCAGATCAAAGAACTCGAGAAACCTGCGCCGGACTGGGATCCGTTCCTGTTGCCGGAATCCGCCGCCTGATCGATTTCTGTTGCCCTCCCGCCGTCCGGGTACTCTGGGCGGATGGAGTTCAACGCTGTGATTCTGGCGGGTGGCAGGGCCACCCGCCTCGGTGGCGTGCCCAAGCCCGGATTAACGTTCGACGGCGCCAGCCTCCTTTCGCATGCCCTGCAGGCGGCGCGGGGAGCCTCCGCTGTGGTGGTGGTTGGTCCAGACACCTCTGGTATCGGCGGCGTCCTGCCTGATGGAGTTCTTAGCGCCCGGGAGGAGCCGGCCTTTGCCGGCCCTGCCGCCGCCATTGCTGCCGGTCTGGCGGCCTTTCACCACAATGGGGAGCCAGCGCCGTGGACGCTCGTCCTGGCATGCGACATGCCGCACGCCGCCAGGGGCATTGAGCCCCTATGGGAAGGACTGCGTGCGCATCCTGAAGTGGAAGGCGCAATGGCCGTTTCAGCCGACGGCCGGCAACAGCCCCTCCTGGGCATCTACAGCACCCGGGCTTTGGAAAGGGAAGTTGCGGCAGCTTCGGCGTTAACGAACTCTTCAGTGTTCCGGCTGCTTGCTAGGCTGAACCTGCTGGCCGTTACTGTTCCCGATGGGTCTACCGATGATGTGGACACGTGGGAGGACGCTGAGGCCTTGGGCATACACGACGAGCAGGAGGCGGACATGAAGAGCCAGGAAGAGACGCTCGAGGACTGGTGCCGCACACTGTTGCAGGCCTTTGAGCTTGAGGGCGTTGAAGTGGACATCAATGAAGTCCTTGCCGTGGCAGGAGTTGCAGCCCACTCCGTGGTGCGGCCTGCTGCGCCACTGACAACGTTCATCGCAGGTTACGCTGCGGGCATGGCCAGGGGGATCGGGCAAGCCGCGGACGACACCGCCATGAGCGCTGCCCTGGATCTGGCCCGCCAGGTTGCCAAGCAATACCTGGAGCCCGGGACTGAGGCGGAATGACCGAGGCCCCCGGACAGGGCCACCACCACGCGGCACACACATGGCATGAGGCCCGGCAGCGTGCCTTTGACGTCGCCGCTCCCATCCCGCCAAGCCCAGTGCCGTTGAAGGCTGCCTTGGGAAGGACATTGGCCTCGGATGCAGTGGCCATTCAGGACATGCCGCACTATGCGTCCTCCGCCATGGACGGCTGGGCTGTCAACGGAACGGGTCCATGGATTCTTGTTGAGCCCGGCCACAGACTTGCTCCCCATCAGGCCAGTCCCATCGTCACCGGAGGACTCATTCCGCCCGGCGCCAAGGCCGTTCTGCGCACCGAAAGCGGCGTTATTACCACGGACGACGACGGCCTTCCGATCCTTGCGCTCGGCGGCTTGGCGAAGCCGGGGGAGCCACGCAATGGCCAGCACATCCGCAAAGCTGCCGAGGAAGCCGCAGAAGGGGACGTGCTGCTCAAAGCCGGTACCGTCCTGAATCCTGCGCACATTGCCTTGGCTGCCCTGGCGGGCCTCGATGAGTTGGAAGTCCTGGGGAAACCCTTGGTGCGATTCCTCCTGACGGGCTCGGAAGTGGTGACGCAAGGGGTTCCCCTACCGGGGAAGGTCCGGGATACCTTCGGACCTCAGCTAGGCGCTGTCGTCGAACTCCTTGGTGGCATCGCAGGAGAGCAACTCAAGGTTGGCGACAACTACGACGACTGGCTTGCGGCTTTGCAGGACACCGAGCCTGAACCCGCGGAACCATATGCAGCACCGGAGCCGCCGGCCGACGTCGTTATTACTACAGGCGGTACCGGACGCTCAGGGACGGACCATTTCAGGAGGGCCGTGGCTGAACTGGGCGGCCGGCTGCTGATCGATGGCATTGCCATGCGCCCCGGCCACCCGGCCGTGTTGGCGGAGCTTCCGGACGGACGCTTCGTGCTGGGCCTGCCCGGGAATCCGCTGGCTGCCATGATGGCATTGTTCACGGTTGGGGGCCCGCTGCTCGCAGCGCTTGGCCACGGGAAGCTGGAGGACGTTGGCGAGGTTCCCAGCGGTGCAATGATCGACGCCGATCCTGGACGGACGCGCCTGATGCCTTTCAAACTGGTCTACGGATTGGCATCGCCCGCGCAGCATGCCGGCCCGGGGATGATGCGTGGGCTGGCGGGAGCAGATGGCGTCTTGGTGGTGCCGCCGCATGGTGTCCAGATGGGCGAACTGGTCCCGGCCTTTCCCTTGCCGTGGGGTAAACCTTTGCCCGCACCCAAGGCCGCTGAAGGAAAACCACGCAAGTCGCCGGCCCGGCAACAAAAGAAGGCCCCGTCCGGTCCTGTTGACTGGAGCGCGTTGGAAGCCTAGGGGTCGCCGGGTGGACGCAGGTGGCAACTGGGTGCCCGGGCTTGCAATGATGGACCCATGAACAGGCATGCTCCCGAACAGGACATCAATGAAGATGACCTGCAAATCCACCCGCCCAAGAAGGCTGCGGCAGGCCTCAAGGCTGTCACTGTCGCCCTTGAAAGGGGCTACTCCCAGGCAGGAGTAGCCCGCACGGTCCGCTCCATGCTCAGGGTCAACCAGCATGACGGCTTTGATTGTCCGGGCTGCGCCTGGCCGGAATCCATCACGGGACGTCGCAGTCCCGCGGAATTCTGTGAGAACGGCGCCAAGGCAATCGCTGAGGAAAGCACCACACGGACAGTGGGGGCAGATTTCTGGGCAGCACATTCCATCGCCGATCTTGAAGACAAGACCGAATACTGGTTGGGGAGCCAAGGGCGAATCGCCGAGCCTGTAGTCCTCAAACCGGGGGATACCCACTATTCCCCGATCAGCTGGACTGAAGCCTTTGCCTTGATCGGGGAGCATATCAATGCCACCACACCTGATCGCTGCGTTTTCTACACCTCCGGCCGGACGGCCAACGAGACCGCGTTCATGTACCAGTTGTTCGCCCGCAGCCTGGGCACCAACAACCTGCCGGACTGCTCCAACATGTGCCATGAGTCCTCGGGCAGCGCGCTGAACCCGACCATCGGGATCGGCAAGGGAACGGTCTCGCTGGAAGACATCCACCACGCCGAACTGGTGTTCGTGGTGGGCCAGAACCCCGGAACCAACCATCCGCGCATGCTGTCCGCTTTGCGTGACTGCAAGAACAACGGCGGAAAGATCGTTGCAGTGAACCCGCTTCCGGAAGCGGGACTGCTGAACTTCAAGGACCCCCAGTCGCTCAATGGCGTGATCGGCGGCGGCACTACTATCGCGGACGAATTCCTCAAGATCAAGGTCGGTGGCGACCTCGCTCTGTTCCAGGCCCTGGGCCACCTGCTCCTGGAGGAAGAGAAACTGAACCCGGGGACGATCGTCGATAAGTCATTTATCGGGAAGCAGACCGAAGGCTTCGAAGCGTACGCCAAGGCGCGGTCCCAGCTGGACTGGGACGAAACCGAGCGCGCAACAGGTCTGTCCCGCGAGGAGATCGTCACTGTGGCGGGGCTGATGGCCAAATCAAAGGCGACCATTATTTGCTGGGCGCTGGGCTTGACCCAGCAGCCGCACTCCGTGGATACGCTGAAGGAGATCATCAACCTGCTCCTGCTCCAAGGCAACTTCGGCAAGCGGGGAGCCGGGGCCTGCCCGGTGCGTGGCCACTCCAACGTCCAGGGCGATCGCACCATGGGTATTTGGGAGAAGCCGGGCGAAACGTTCCTTGCTGCGCTGGACAAGGAGTTTGGATTCCAGATGCCTCGCGAGCATGGATATGACTCCGTGGAGACCCAGCACGCCCTGGAAAAGGGGGAAGTAGATGTCTTCGTGTCCATGGGTGGAAATTTTGCTGCAGCCGGATCTGACACCGCAGCGCTGGAAGCCGGGCTCAAGACTGCTGGACTGACTGTGCACATCTCCACCAAGCCGAACCGTGCCCACGTGGTGCACGGGAAGACATCCCTGATCCTGCCCACATTGGGGCGCACGGACACGGACGACAAACACCCCAAGGGCAAGCAGTTCCTGTCGGTGGAGGATTCAATGTCCGTCATCCACAAGACGCAGGGCAGGCTGGCTCCGATCTCCGAGCACCTCCTGAGCGAACCGGTCATCGTTGCCCGGATGGCGCAGGCGACACTCGGGGATGATCACGGAGTGGACTGGCGCGCCATGGCAGAGGACTATGACGTGATCCGGGACCACATCTCACGTGTCATCCCGGGGTTCGAGGACTTCAACGCCAGGGTCCGGACGAAGAACGGCTTTGTCCTGCCGAACCCGCCACGGGATACCCGTACCTTCGCAACTGACATCGGCAAAGCACGGTTCTCCGTCAGTCCGCTTGAGTATCTTGAAGCTCCAGAGGGCCACTTGATCCTGCAGACGGTACGCAGCCACGATCAATACAACACCACGTTCTATGGCCTGGATGACCGCTACCGTGGGGTCTCGGACGCCAGAAGGGTGATCCTGGTCCACGAGGAAGACCTCGCTGGCCTGGGCTTCAAGGACCGTGACCTGGTGGACGTCATTTCCACTTTTGCCGGCACTGAGCGGCGAGCCAATAAGTTCCGGCTGATCGCGTACCCCACGGCCAAGGGCTGCGCTGCCGCATACTTCCCGGAAGCTAACGCCCTGGTCCACCGCGAACTTGTGGCCCGGGAATCCAACACGCCCGGCTACAAGGCGATGACTGTACGGTTCGTGAAACACCCCGAGGAGAACGGATCCTGACATGGGACGCGTGACCCAGCGCCGAAAGCTGCATAAGTTCGTCCTGGACGGATCGCCCCAGGCCCTGGAACACCCTGTCCGATACAAGGAAGACATCCTCGCGGTCGAAGAGCCCCTGGAAATCCGTCTTGGTGAAATGTCGTTCTCGGTGACCATGCGGACCCCTGGAGACGACTTCGATCTGGTGGCGGGATTCCTTGTGTCGGAGGGCATCATCTGGGAGCCGGGGCAACTGGTCTCCGAGCGTTTCTGCGCGGGGGAGGACGAGGAAGGCGTGCAGACCTTCAACGTCGTGGACGCACAGCTGCGGCCCGACGTCGAACGTCCGGACACCGGCCGTAACGTCTACACCTCAAGCTCCTGCGGCATTTGCGGCACCGACTCGATCGACGCCGTCCGGAAGTCCTCGCGGCACAGTCCCCAGGACGATGAGGTCACGGTCCCCGTAAAGGCGCTTGCTGCCCTCCCGGACCGGTTGCGTGAGGCGCAGGCGGTTTTCGCCAAAACAGGTGGCGTCCATGCCGCGGGCCTTTTCAGGATTCACGACGACGGTACTTCCGAGCTGCTGTGCCTGCGGGAAGACGTGGGCCGGCACAACGCCGTGGACAAAGTGGTGGGTTGGGCTTTGCGGGCCGGCAAGCTGCCATTGAAAGGAACGGTTCTTCAGGTATCCGGCCGGGCATCTTTCGAGCTCGTCCAGAAAGCTGCCATGGCGGGCATTCCCGTCCTTGCGGCCGTCAGCGCTCCCTCCAGCCTCGCGGCCGAGCTCGCGGACGAAACAGGTATCACGTTGGTGGGCTTCAGCCGTGGGTCGAGCCTGAACGTGTACGCGGGCAGGGACCGGATCGTGGGAGAAGAGGCTGGCTAGCGCCGCTATTCCCTGTGGATAGTCCTCGTTCACTTGGCTATTGAGCTGGAACAACGTAGATTTTATCCATCGATTGGAATCGCTGTGTCCTCGAATAACGCCGTCCATAAAGTGCCGGCTCGCCCGCCAGCCATGACGCTTTGCCACCAGCCAATGCCTAAGGGGATTTAATTGCACGACGATCGCCGGATCACTGAACAGCGTCTCGATCGATTCGTTCGGGAACGTCTTCTTCCGGCCATTTACGGCAGGTCCGTCCCACTGCAGCTCAGCAGCTGGGATGCGCCTGGAGAACCCGTGCCCGCAGCCGAGGCCATGCGCCAGCTCTTCACGCCCCAGGAGCCGGGCGCACCTTGGGGTAAGCCGTGGAGCACTAAATGGCTCCGCCTGCAGGGTGAAGTTCCAGAAGGCTGGGGTTCTGCCGAGGGGACGGCGGTGGAAATCATCGTGGACCTTGGCTTCAACAGCGACGTGCCGGGGTTCCAGTGTGAAGGCACAGCCTGGCGCGCCGATGCCAGCATCATCAAGGCCATCTCCCCACGTAACTACCACGTTCCGCTGAAGCTGCTCGGTGGCGGATTGTCCGTGGATTTCTATGTGGAAGCAGCAGCCAACCCGGATGTGTCGCAGGGTTGGTCATTTGCGCCTACTCCTTTGGGGGACAAGGCGACATCCGGAGACGAACCCCGGTATCGCCTCGGCCGGATTGCCATTGCCGAACTCAACGAGACGGTGTGGGAACTGAACCAGGACGTGTGGACACTGAGTGGTCTCATGCACGAGCTCCCCATGGAGCTGCCGCGCCGCCACGAAATCCTGCGGGCCCTGGAACGGATGCTGGACATCATGGACCCGGACGATGTTGCGGGAACGGCTGCCGCAGGCCGCGAGGCACTGGCAGAGGTACTGAGCCGGCCCGCCTATGCTTCGGCCCACGAACTCGTGGCTACCGGTCATGCGCACATCGACTCCGCTTGGTTGTGGCCTGTCCGTGAAACCATCCGCAAGTGTGCCCGTACATTCTCCAATGTCGTGGCTCTCATGGACGAGAACCCCGACTTCGTCTTCTCGTGTTCCTCGGCCCAGCAGATGGCCTGGATCAAGGAATTCTTCCCTGAGCTTTTTGTCCGCATCCGGGAAAAGGTCAGGGCCGGGCAGTTCGTTCCCGTCGGTGGCATGTGGGTTGAATCGGACACCAACATGCCCGGTGGCGAGGCCATGGCGCGCCAGTTCGTGGAAGGCAAGAGTTTCTTCCTGAAGGAATTCGACGTGGAGTGCCAGGAAGCCTGGCTGCCCGATTCGTTCGGCTACTCCGGCGCACTCCCACAAATCGTTAAATCTGCAGGTTTGCGATGGTTCCTTACGCAGAAGATTTCCTGGAACAAGGTGAACCGGATGCCGCACCACACGTTCACGTGGGAAGGCATCGATGGCACCCGGTTGTTCACCCATTTCCCGCCGGTAGACACGTATAACGCAGAGCTCCATGCCCGCGAGCTTGCGCATGCGGAACGCAACTACCGTGAGCACGGGCGCGGCACAATGTCACTGGTTCCCTTCGGTTATGGCGACGGCGGTGGTGGTCCCACACGCGAGATGGTGGCCGCTGCACACCGCACGGCAGATCTCGAGGGTTCACCCAAGGTCAGGTTGGGCACGGCCAAGGACTTCTTCACGGCGGCCGAAGCCGAGTATCGCAACCTCCCGGTGTGGGTGGGCGAGATGTACCTGGAGATGCACCGCGGAACGTACACCAGCCAAGCGAAGACCAAGCGGGGCAACCGGCGCAGCGAGCACCTGCTGCGTGAGGCAGAACTGTGGTGCTCCACGGCTGCAGTGCGACTGGGCGACGCCTATGCCTTTCCCGAAGCGGAGCTCAAGAGGCTCTGGCGGTTGGTGCTCCTCCAGCAATTCCACGACATCCTGCCGGGCAGTTCCATCGCCTGGGTCCACCAGGATGCCGAGCGGAACTACGAGGCAATCGCCCGCGATCTCGAGGCCATCATCACCCAGGCTGCTCAGGCACTTGTCGGCCAGGGAGACAGGCAGTTCCTGCTCAACGCGGCCCCACACAAGCGGGCTGGCGTGCCGGCACTCGCCGCTGCGGAAGCCGTGAAGCCGGACGCAGTTGTTGATGCCGGCGAAAAGGATGGCGGCTACGTCCTGGACAACGGAATCATCCGAGCCGTGGTGGACAGTGATGGCTTGTTGACCTCGCTTACGGATCATTCCTCTGGCCGTGAGGCGATTGCCCCCGATCAGCCCGGCAACCTGCTTGAGCTGTTCAGGGATACTCCCAATGAATGGGACGCCTGGGACATCGAGGAGTTCTACCGTCGCAACGTCACCAAGCTGACGGAGGCGGAAACCATCGATCTTGAGCGTACGGCGGCAGGCGCCGTCGTGGTGGTCAAGCGTACGGTTGGTGCCTCCACCATCACGCAACGGATAACGCTCGACGCCGGTGCGGAGTCGCTGGGGATCGCCACCACAGTGGACTGGCGGGAACGCGAAAAGATGCTCAAGATCGCCTTCCCACTGGATGTCCGGGCGGACCGCTCGGCCTCCGAGACCCAGTTCGGCCATGTGTTCCGGCCGACCCACACGAACACATCATGGGATGCTGCGAAGTTTGAGATCTGCGCACATCGCTGGATCCACGTTGCCGAGCCAGGTTATGGCGTGGCGGTCAGCAACTCCTCCAGCTATGGGCACGACGTCACCAGGGCTGTCCGCGGAGACGGGGGGACGACGACCACCGTCCGTGTCTCGCTGTTGCGCTCCGCCAGGTTCCCGGACCCTGAAGCGGACCGCGGCGAGCACACACTTGAACTGTCCATCAGGCCTGGAGCGGGGATCGGGGATGCCGTGGAGGAGGGCTACCGGACCAACCTGAAGGCCCGCTATGTCACGGGCAGCAAGCCAGTGGAACCGCTTGTGTCCGTATCCAACCCTGCCTTGGCAGTGGAGGCAGTGAAGCTGGCCGAGGATGGCTCCGGAGACGTCATTGTGCGTCTTTACGAATCCTTGGGACAACGCTCAGCCGGCGTTGTCAGGGCCAACTTTGAAGCTCATGGCGTCCAGGCCGCGGACCTGCTGGAACGGCCGGTAGAGGCCCCTGGAGTGACTGTGGGGCAGGCAGCAGCTGAGCTGGTCCTGCGCCCGTTCCAATTGGTCACGTTGCGGTTCGCCCGATAACGGCTGGCCAGCACCAAGAGGACCCGCGCCACGAGGTTTAGACGTCGTGCTGCAGCCGCTTTACGAACAGCTTGGTCCGTTCCTGCCGGGGTGCGCGCAGCACCTCGGCAGCAGGGCCGCGCTCCACCACAACGCCGCCGTCCATGAAGATGACCTCGTCTGCCACGTGCTGGGCAAAGGCCAACTCATGGGTCACGATCACCATGGTCCAGCCTTCCTCAGCGAGTTCCTTGATGACGCCCAGAACGTCACCGACGAGCTCGGGATCCAATGCCGACGTGGGCTCGTCGAACAACAGCAGTTGGGGCTGGAGCGCCAAAGCACGGACAATGCCCACGCGCTGCTGTTGTCCGCCTGAGAGCTCAAACGGATAAGCGTCCCGCTTGTCAGCCAGGCCCACCCGCTCCAGCAATCGCTCGGCTTCGGCGATGGCCTCTGCCTTGGGCCGCTTCTGGACTTGGACGGGGCCTTCAATGATGTTCTTCAGGACCGTCATGTGCGGGAACAAGTTGTAGTGCTGGAACACCATGGCGCTGCGGTCCCTCAGCGCTGCGATCTCCTTCTTGCCCACTTTGGCGCCGAAATCGATGGAGAGGCCATCAGAGGTCTCGCTCCCCGAGCCGGAGCCGGAGCCGGAAGCCGAGCGCGGACCACGACCGGTGCCGCCAAAGGTGACGGTACCGGCGTCGGGGATTTCAAGGCCGTTGAGCGAACGCAAAACAGTGGTCTTGCCCGAACCCGACGGCCCGATCAGGGCCACCACCTGGCCGCGCCGGATGTCGATATCGATGTCGCGCAGAACCACGTTGCTGCCGAAGGCTTTGGCGAGGTTCCGGGCCTTCAGGACTGAGGTGACGCGCGGTTCGCGCTGTTGAGGTGCATCAGTGGGCGACATAGCGGTCCAATCTCCTTTCCACGGCGGATTGCGCAGTGGAAAGGATCAGGCAGATGACCCAGTAAACCAGGGCTGCCTGCAAGTACAGGGCCATGAACTCCTGGCTGAACGCAGCGATTTGCTGGGCATTGCGGAAAAGTTCAGTAACCAGGATGAGGGAAGCGAGCGAGGTGTCCTTCACCAGGGAAATGAAGGTGTTGGACAACGGTGGAACGGACACCCGTGCCGCTTGCGGAAGGATAATCCGCACCAGCGTTTGGGGGTGGGACATTCCGATGGTGTGGCCGGCTTCCCACTGTCCCTTGGGGACGGAAAGAATTGCGGCCCTGATGATCTCGGCTGCGTAGCCGCCCACGTTCAAGGAGAACGCGATGATGGCGCTCGGCCAGGGATCCAGCCGGATACCAATGCTGGGAAGGCCGAAGAAGATCACAAACAGCTGCACCAGCAGGGGAGTTCCGCGGATGACCGAGACGTAGAAACGACCTATGCCGGACAGCAGCCAATTCGAGCTCAGCCGCAACAGCGCCACCACCAAGGCCAGCACCAGGCCAAACGCAAAGGAGGCCAGGGTAAGGGGGATGGTGCCCGTTACGGCCCCCGTGATGATTGGCCCGAAGGAACTCCAAATGAGGTCCCAGTTCATTTATTTGGTGACATCCGCACCGAAGTACTTTTCGGAGATCTTTACCAGGGTTCCATCTGCCCGAAGATCATCCAGCGCCTTGTCTACAGCCTTGGTCAGCTCGGTGGAACCCTTGCGGAACACCAGTGCACTCTCGGTCTTGTCCGGTGCTTCGGCGGCCACCTTCAAACCGGAATCCGGGGTGGTTTTCGCGTAGTCCAAGTAGGTGAGTTTGTCGTTGACGGTAGCGTCCACGCGTCCCTGCTGTACGAGGGTGGCAGACTGGGCCCAGCCTTCAACGGCCTGAACGTTGGCGCCGGCCTCCACGGCCATTTTGTAGAAGTTGCTGGTCAGCGACTGCGCGGTGGTCTTGCCCTTGAGGTCAGCGAAGCTGTTGATGTTGGAATTGTCCTTCTTGGTCACCACAACGCCGGTAGAGACGGTGTAGGGCTTGGAGAACTCGTACTTGGCTTTGCGCTCATCATTGATGGAGATCTGGTTGGCGATGGTATCGAACCGCTTGGCGTCCAGACCCGCGAAGATCCCATCGAATTGCGTCTCCTGGAAGCTCGCCTTCACGCCCAGCTTTTCAGCAACGGCCTTGGCGATCTCAACGTCGAAGCCCGTCAGTTCACCAGCGCCCTCGGCGTGGAAGCTGAACGGGCGGTAGGTTCCTTCCGTTGCGATGACGAGTTCGCCCTTGGATTTCACGTCGGACAAGGATGTATCGCCACCGGACTGGGCTGGAGTGGAACCGCCACCGCAGGCAGACAGTGCAATGGCGGCGGCGGCCAGGGTAGCGGCGAAAAGAGAACGGCGGGAGCGAAGGCTGGTCATGGAGCCATCTTAGTCACGGGCCACCACGGATTCCCGGCAGGAAAGGCTTGGAGGCCTGCGGAAAGGGTGGTTAAAAAGGCTGAGTGGGGGCGGTCCCCAACAGCCCGCCACCACTCATCCCCCCAATTGTGATCACGTGGGCGCCACATTCACCGGAAACCCGTTCTCTGATTCCGGTGCCAGGCTGCAACCGCGTTCACACATTCATGATTGTGCCACGATCTAATGGTTTTGTGAAAGTCTTACGCTGTGCGTCTTGCTTTCCGCCGCGCAAACGCCTTGGAAAACCAGATCCCGGCGAGCCCAATGGCCGTCGCCAGCACGGCGGAGTAGTTGATCAGGGAACGCAGCCACAGGTGCACCAGCGGGATCAGTGGGAAGAGTTGGGACACCAAAAGCAACGCCAGCCCAACGAACAGGAGGGCCGAGGCGGCACGCAGCAAGGCGGGGTAGCGGCCCATGATGGTGCGCCAGATCGCCGGCAGCAAACAGGCTGATACGTATCCAGGATAAAAGCGGCCCAGAGCCGCGTAGGCCTCCATTGAAGGTCCCCAGGTCAGTCCTGTCATTCCCGCCGTGGAGCCGCGGGTGTCCGTGATGACAAAGAAGAACGTGGTCAACGCCACCGTGATTCCGAGGACTGTCAGCCCCCAAGGGCCACGAATGGCCCGTTCCGCTGACCTGGAAGCGAAACCCATGGCAATTTTGATGCCCATCAGCAGGAACGTGCCGTACAGCAGGAACCGCAGGATCAGGTTGGTGACGTTAACCCCGCCAAGAAGGGCATCGATGGCGAGGTATGGCGCCTCGATGCTGAGAAGGATATCCAGGGTGATCAGCGCGAAAATGTAGAAGACCACCCGGTTCTCACCCCTGAGCAGGCTCGGAATCCGCGCGATGGTAATCGCCAGGCACACCAGCAGCGTTGCCCAAGGCAGGACAGCCGTCATCCGAGATTCTCCCAAATTCGTTCAGTTCGTTCGTGGTCTTGTTCTTGGCGGCGCAAGGTCTTGCCCAGCGCCTGAAGCCTCTCACCGGCGAGGGTCACCAGCTCGCCCAAGGTCATCTGGTCAAGGGCCTCCTGCCGCCCGTTGGGGGACCAACCGGCCTCCGCCTCCGTGATCAGCCCTCCAGCAACCAGCCCGCCCGCTGGTCCGACGCCGGCAGCCCGCGACGTCGCGATGGCCAACTCGGGAGGAAGCCTGTTGGCGGTCAGGTGGGCGGAGAAGTTCTGTGGCGCGATGCCGGTGGCTTCGCTGACCCGGTGCCGCAACTCGCCGTCGTCGATTGCATCCACCCAGTTGCGAACCGCGGTGGGGTGCGGTGTTGGCGACAGTCCTGTGACGGAGACGGACCCCGGTTCACTGCGTTCCACCACCGCGCGCAGCAAATCCATGGTGGCAATCTGGCTCACCAGTTCATCCGGCGTGGGCGGGACGGGGTCGCCTCGAAGATCTGCGTAGAGGTCAAACGTGGCAAGGGCTTGCACGGGATTCACGTGATAGCCCCGGCTGATGCTGACCAACGTTGACTCTGCCACCTTGCCCCGGACCAACTGTTGGGCCAGCGTTGTCCGTTTTATCCCGGAAATCCTGCAGACGTCCGCTGTGCTGGCGTTGGGTGCAACGCCGTGAAGCCAGCGTTGGAACGCCTTGGACGGTAAGGGCATGGAGCGCTTTCTGGGATATTTCAAACGGCAAGTCCGGCATCACCCACAGGGGAACCGAAGCAAAGGGTACGGATTGATTTTACGCCGACGCCACATTGAATTATGCTTGATGCTTGAACCCGTTGGTCCGTACACCCCCCAAGTCCGGACCAGCGGGTTTTTCCATGCCCGTGGGAATCACGGGTGGTGAGGCCGCGTTTCGTAAGTGAACCCGCGCTTGTTTTACCGTGCTGGTGATGTAGACGCGAGCGCCGTGGTGGCGCTGCGAGAGGAATAGAGAATGACTGCAACACTGGTGGCCAAGGATCTTGCCGGTGGTCACGGCCACCGCACGCTCTTTTCAAAGCTTTCCCTCACCGTTGCTCCCGGCGATGTGGTGGGCGTGGTGGGTGCGAACGGCGCGGGCAAATCGACGCTCCTGCGCATCCTTTCCGGCGTGGACCAGCCGCAGGAGGGGACCGTCAACCTGGCCCCGTCGGACGCCTTTGTGGGCTGGCTGCCACAGGAACATGAGCGTACCGTGGGCGAAACCATCGGGGCCTACATCGCGCGCCGCACGGGGTGCGCCCGGGCCACTGCCGAGATGGAAGCCACCGCGGAGGCCCTCGGTTCCGGGGCTCCCGGAGCGGATGACGCATACTCCCTGGCCTTTGACCGCTGGATGGCATCCGGCGCTGCAGACCTCGAGGACCGGATTCCGGCCGTGCTGGCAGACCTTGGCCTGGAGCTTGGTACCGATGCCCTCATGACCGGGCTCTCCGGCGGGCAGGCTGCCCGGGTTGCTTTGGGTGCACTGCTGCTCAGCCGCTTCGATGTTGTCCTTCTTGATGAACCCACCAATGATCTGGACCTTGATGGCCTGGCCCGGCTGGAGGCTTTCGTGCAGGGCCTGCGCGGAGGAGTGGTTCTGGTTTCCCACGACCGTGAGTTCCTGGCCCGCTGCGTCACCACCGTTGTGGAACTGGACCTCGCCCAGAATTCAGTGGCTGTCTACGACGGCGGCTACGAAGCGTTCCTCGAGGAACGTGCGGTCGCCAAGCGCCACGCCCGCGAACGTTACGAAGATTTTGCCAACACCAAGGCCGATCTTGTGTCCCGCGCACGGACCCAGCGCGAGTGGAGCTCCCAGGGCGTCCGCAATGCGATGAAGAAGAATCCAGACAACGACAAAATCCGCAGGGCCGCGAGCACCGAGTCCTCCGAAAAGCAGGCACAGAAGGTCCGCCAGATGGAGTCGCGCATCGCCCGCCTCACCGAGGTAGAGGAACCGCGCAAGGAATGGCAACTGCAGTTCAGCATCGGCCAGGCGCCCCGCTCAAGTGCCGTCGTCGCAACCCTTCGTGACGTCGTGGTCCATCAAGGCGACTTCACGCTGGGACCAGTCAACCTCCAGCTCAACGGCGGTGAGCGCATCGGGATCACCGGGCCCAACGGCGCCGGCAAATCCACTCTCCTGCGCTTGCTGCTCGGCACCCGGAAACCGGACGACGGCGAAGCCTCCATGGGCGCGTCTGTCGCCATCGGCGAAATCGACCAGGCCCGCGGACTGCTCGACGGCGGACGGCAGCTGGGCGACGCCGTCGAAGCTGTGCTGGTGGATTGGAACAGTGCGGACGTTCGCACGCTCCTTGCCAAGTTCGGCTTGAAAGCGGACCACACTTCGCGGACCGTCGATTCGTTGTCCCCGGGAGAACGAACCCGTGCTGCGCTGGCCCTCCTGCAGGCCCGTGGCGTGAACCTGCTGGTGCTGGACGAACCCACCAACCATCTTGACCTCCCCGCGATCGAGCAACTTGAAGAGGCGCTGGAAAGCTACGAAGGCGCCCTCCTGCTGGTCACCCACGACCGGCGTTTGCTTCAGAATGTTCGGCTCGATTCGCGTTGGCACCTGGAAAATGGCCGTGTCCAGGAGCTTCACCACACCCTCGGCCAGGAGAAGTAACCATGAGTATGGACCGCGTAGCGTGGAGCTCGCTTTACAACATCACCACAGCTAAGAGCGGTTCACAGCCGTTCTCCAAGGAAACGCTGAAGCGCGTGCTGGGCTTTGCCGCGCCGCACAAGGCCAAGCTCATCGCCTTCGTCATTGCCTCGATCGCGGGTGCCTTCCTCGCCGTCGCCACGCCAGTGCTCGCGGGGCAAGTGGTTGACGCCATCATTGCCAAGGCGGATGTGGCCACGGTCATCTGGCTGGCCGTACTCATCGCGATTGTGGCTGTCGGCGAGGCTGGGGTTGGCCTGGTGACGCGATGGTTGTCCTCCACCATTGGCGAGGGCGTCATCGTGGACCTGCGCACCCGCGTGTTCGACCATGTGCAGCGCATGCCCATCGCTTTCTTCACCCGGACCCGGACAGGCGCGCTGGTCAGCCGCCTGAACAACGACGTCATCGGGGCACAGTCTGCCTTCGCCGGCACGTTGTCCGGTGTGGTCAGCAACGTTGTGGCGCTCGCCCTGACCCTGGTGGTCATGCTCAACACGTCCTGGCTGGTCACTGTCCTGGCCATGGTGTTGCTGCCAATCTTCCTGATACCAGCCCGGCGTATGGGATCCAAGCTGGCCGACCTCCGACGCGAGGCGGCCGCGCATAACGCTGCCATGGGTACGCAGATGACCGAAAGGTTCTCCGCTCCCGGCGCCACACTCGTGAAACTCTTCGGCAGGCCGGACGAGGAATCCCAGGAGTTCGCTGCCCGCGCCGGCCGGGTGCGTGACATCGGCATCCGAACCGCCATGCTGCAGTTCACCTTCGTCACGGCGCTGACTTTGGTCTCGGCACTGGCCCTGGCCCTCGTTTATGGACTGGGCGGCTGGCTTGCACTTGGTGGCCAACTGGCACCTGGCGACGTAGTGGTCCTGGCCCTCCTCCTGACCCGTCTCTACGCTCCGCTGACCGCCCTCTCCAACGCGCGTGTGGAAATCATGAGCGCACTTGTCAGCTTCGAGCGGGTCTTCGAGATCCTGGATCTGCAGCCCCTCATCACGGAAAAGCCGGACGCCGTAGCCGTTCCATCCGGACCCGTCGCCGTGGAATTCCACGACGTCCGCTTCTCCTACCCGTCGGCTGACAAAGTGTCCCTTGCCTCCTTGGAAGACGTGTCCACGCTGGACACGCGTGGCGGCGAGGAAGTCCTGCATGGTGTCAGCTTCCGTGTTGAGCCAGGCCAAACCGTCGCCTTGGTGGGCTCCTCCGGCGCAGGAAAGTCCACAGTGGCCCAACTTTTGTCGCGCCTCTACGACGTCGACTCCGGAGCCGTGCGCCTTGGCGGGCAGGGACCTGGTACCGGCGTGGATGTCCGGGACCTCGGCTTTGACTCACTGCGCGACACGCTGGGCATGGTGACCCAGGACGGCCACCTGTTCCACGAAACCATTGCATCCAACCTGCGCCTGGCCCGGCCGGATGCCACGGAAGAAGACATGTGGGAGGTGCTCCGGCGTGCACGCCTGGAACCCATGATTCGGTCTCTTCCGGATGGCCTGGAAACAGTCGTCGGCGAGCGCGGGTACCGGCTCTCCGGTGGCGAACGGCAACGGCTCACCATCGCGCGTTTGCTCATCAAGCAGCCTCGCGTCGTCATTCTTGATGAGGCGACCGCCGCGCTGGACTCCACTAACGAAGCCGCCGTCCAGGCGGCCTTGGGGGAAGCGCTCGAGGGGCGTACCGCCGTCGTGATTGCGCACAGGTTGTCCACGATCCGTGCAGCGGACGTGATCCTGGTGGTAGAGGACGGCAGGATCGTGGAGCGTGGCACTCACACCGAACTGCTTGTTGCCGATGGCCGCTATGCGGAGTTGTACCGGACCCAGTTCGCGGAAGCCACGGCGGTGGCTGAGGAAGCAGTTCCGGAACTCTAACGCTGTCCGTAACTAGCTCGCATTAGTGGTTGTTCTGAGCCCTCAGAACAACCACTAATGCCAGCTACTTGGGCGGGGTGAGCAAAGGCAGCACGTGATCCGTCAGGAGCGGTGCGAGGTCCCCGGGTAGGGGTGCCGTGAGGTCCAACCAACGGATCTCGGCGATCTCGGCCGAAGGGTGCGCTTCCCAAATCCCAGGAGCGGTGAAGACCGTGGCTTCGATGTTGGTCGCGGCCTCGTTGGCGGCCACTGCGAGCCAAGCGCCCAGGGGTTCGAGGTCTTCGGGAGCAACCTCGATGCCTACTTCCTCGAACAATTCCCTGGCTGCAGCTTCTGCCGCGGTTTCGCCAGCCTCGGGTTTGCCGCCTGGATGCATGAATTTGTCCGTGCCGCGCTTGCGGACGGTCAGGAGCTGGCCCTCCTTGTTATAAACGCACACGGCGCTGACCACGATCACATCAGTAACGCTCACGCTTGCCTCCCACTGTTGATTCGGACAAGGTGTTCACTCGGACCAGATGCGATTCCAGCAGCAGATCCTTGGCCGGACCGCGGACATCCCACGTGAAACGGAACGCGTCCGGGCCTTCCCAGGTGTAGTTCACGTAGTAGTCGTCGGGATCGCACCAGTGTTTGTCCTGGTTGGCTTGCTCCGCAAAACTCATCACATGGAATGGCTGGCCATCGGGGAAGAAAACGTCCATGGAATCCGCTTCAGGGCCAGGCTTGAGGAGATATTCGCGGAACGCCGGGCCAGTGTGCGTGGGCCAGTGCATGGTTCCGTCTTCGCGGTAGTGAAGGCCGCCGTCGGGCTCTTCCGTGTAACGCACGACGCCGGTAAAGGTTCCGCGGGTGCCGGAGGCCCGGTCCAACAGAGTCCGCTCCACATTCCACGTGCCGGCCAAATAGGCACGCAAGTCCTGGATGGGCTGCTGGTGGTTCAAGTGCCCTCGATTGGAATCGAACCAACGACACCGGCTTTAGGAGAGCCGTGCTCTATCCACTGAGCTACGAGGGCCTGCGTGTCCATGGCCCGGAGTACCGTTACGACAGCTCCATGGCCGGACACGACTACAAGCATACAAGCTGCCGGGCCAGTGCCCGAACCGGGCTAGGCTGGCGGTCATGAGAGGGCATACGACAGCACGGGAAACCACCGGCACGTTCCTTCCGGACGTTCGCGCTACGCGCGCAAACATCGGCGCCTGGGCCCAGCTGAGCGTGGTCCAGTATTTCGTTGCAGAGTCTGCCGTCATCGAGGCTTGGGCCGGTCCGCAACCGTACAGCAGGGCCACCGGGTTCATCAGCGACCTGGGCGCAGTATCGTGCGGCGACTACGAGGACCGGGCAGTGTGCTCCCCTTTGCATGTGCTGATGAACGCCTCTTTTGTTGTCCAGGGCCTGGCATTGATCCTTGGTGCGGTGTTCCTGACCGCAGGGCTTTTGTGCGTGGCAGCGCGTCCGGGTGTGCATGCCCAGCGCTTCCACACCGCCACAGCCGATGACGAGCCCCGGACCCGGGTCCTGGCCAAGCCATGGATCATGGCTGTGGCCATTCGCATACTGACAGGTGTTTCCGGCCTCGGGACGGTCATCGTTGGACTGGTGCCCGAAGACGTCGGCTCCCCATGGCATTTTTCCGGCGCACTGATGTTCTTCATCGGCGGCGGCTTCGCCTTGCTTCTGCTGGGCATCCTTTGGTTCCGGCAGACGCCGATGAGCTGGTTCATAGCTGCCTGCGGCTCCCTCTGTATCGGGGCGCTCATCGTTGGCGGGATCACGGGAATGGACGTGCCGCAGCCCGGAACACTGGAACGGCTGATGGGCTACCCCGTCACCATTGGCTTGGCAACTGCCGGCCTGGTCATCGCCCAGCGCGTGCACACGGTACGAAAGGCGGCGAAGGCCCTGCGGTAATTCAGGCATGGGGACAGCGGCCGGGCCAATGAACGGGTGCGCCTGCCGGGCTGCGGGACTATTCTGACGCTATGACGACGGCGGCTGGTCCGCGCGGCGGCGACCGGGGACTTCTGCCTGACCTCGCCGGCCGGCGCGAGCTGATTGGGGGTTGGGCCGCGATCACCCTCATCCACTATTTCGCGGTGGAAGCCACTGCGATGGCTGTGTGGCAAGGCAATCCAGGTTATGACCGGCGCGCCCACGTCATCAGTGATCTTGGCGCTGCTCACTGTGGTCCCTTCAACGGTTACGAGGTGTGCTCGCCGCTTAACTGGCTCATGAATGCCTCGTTCGTGCTCCAAGGGGTTGCCATGGTGCTTGGGGCAGCGCTGCTGAGCTCGGCTGTCCTCTCTGTGGCGGCTGAGCCTGGCGCCCGGGTCATCCGGCCAAGGATGGCATCAAGCGTCGCGTCACCCGACGCCTTTCCGTGGCTTGCAGCCGGGGCCGTCAGGGTGCTGATCCTCGTGGCGGGCATAGGGCAGGCGATGGTTGGCCTGATCCCCGAAGACACCGACCTCGCCCTGCATCTGACCGGTGCGGGACTGTACTTCATCGCCGGACCGCTGTCGTTGGTGATACTGGGCCTGATATGGCTAGGGCACACGCAGATGTCATGGATAGTTCTGCTGTTCGGGGTTGTATCCCTGGGAACCACCATCTACGTGCTTGCGGTGCAGTTGCGCGTCGAGGAGCCCGGCGCCATCGAGCGCACCATGGCGTATCCGATCATCCTGGGGTTGTCCTTGGTAGGGCTGGTAGTGGCTCACCGCGTCACAAGGGAACGGAAAGCTGTCAGGGCTGTTTCGCGTTCTTCAGTCCGAGGAACACCGCCGCCACGCCGCACAGCAGGCTGATAAGGAACAGCACCCACGACGCAATGGTGACGGCGGAAGCCAGGGCAACCGAACCGGCGTCGGGCGTTTCCGCAGCCAGCATGGAATCAATGGTGACATTGGACCACAAGTGAGCCACAGCAAAAAGCAAGGGAGCGGCCCACATTGCCCAGCGCCACGATTTGCGTGCAACGTTGATGCCGATCAGCAGGAGCCAACTGAAACCGAAGATCAGCGGAAAGAGCGTGCCGGCAGTCTTATGGACGTAATTCAACTGACCGCGCGCGGCTTCGTCCATCGCGGCGCGAAGCTGGGCGACGTAGTCCTGGGAGAACCCACCGATCAGCGAATCCGGCATTGCCAGGCCGCCTGAAAGCTGCGTCATCTGGTTCAGCGTCAGCAAGTGCAGGTACCAGAACAGGAACAGGCTGGCCACTATGCCTGCAATCACAATGAGCTTGGAATTGCTCTGCGCCTTCTCTGGGGTCCGCCGCGTGGTGGGATTGATCACGGGTGGGAGGGTGTGATCGGGGACCACCGCCTTGGCTCCGTGCTTCTTGATGCGCTGCGCTGGTGTCTTGGCCATGTCATTCATTATCCCGCCACATAAGCTGGGACCATGACCACCGGCAGGCACACCGCAACTGAACTCGATCCATCACTTGATGACTACCAATTGGCCAGCGCACTGGTCCGCGAGGCAGGCCAACTGGCGCTGCTCATGCGGATGGGCGGGCTGCAGGGCACGCGCAAGACGTCAGTGTCCGACGTCGTCACGGCAGCCGATCATGCGGCCGAGGCGTATGTCCTGGAACAGTTGCAACGCTGCCGCCCCGAAGATGGCATCCTTGGCGAAGAAGGCACCTCTGTTGCCGGGACGAGTGGCCGGACCTGGGTTATCGATCCGGTGGATGGAACATACAACTTCCTGCACGGATCCACATACTGGTGCTCGGCCATTGCCCTCAAACGCGACGATTCAGACCCCTCAGATCACCGAGTCAATCCAGTTGCGGATCCTGACGTGCTGCTTGGGGCCATCTACCAGCCCGAACTGGACAAGCTGTGGCTCGGCGGGGACGAGCATCCGGCAAGCCTGAACGGCGAACCTATTTCAGGTTCCGGAGACCTCCCTGTTGGCCAAATCTGTGCAGCAACCTACATCCACCCCACCTGGTTGGCGGACCCCCGCACTGCAATGCCCTGGCATGCCGCAGCTGTCTCCGCCGCATCGCTGCGCATGTTCGGTTCAGGCTCGTGCGACCTCGGCCGCGTGGCTGATGGCGAGCTCGGCTGCTGGTTCCAGCACAGCTGCCCTGAGTGGGATTGGCTCCCCGGCAAGGCGATCGTCCGCGCTGCGGGTGGGGACACCGCCGTCGTGCAGGTCAACGGTCTTAACTGGTTCATCGCAGGAGGCCCGACGGCGGTCCGCGAGCTGAGCGGGGCCCTCACCTCTGTACCGCAGTTTGCGTAGTTCTTGATCGCCGGGGCCGTGCTCTCTTTGGGGTGGCCCTTGAGTGTCAGAGGCACCGCCTAGACTGGTAGTCACCATGGATATGTTGTTCGACCCCTACGCAGACGGCCCCTTCAACGCAGGCTCCAAAGCCGCAATCAAGGCTGCCCCGGAGCTCTCGCACGCGGGCGGCGGCGCTTCCCGCGCCCGCTTCGGTGAGGGCAGTGGTGGGTCCAGCAGTGGAACAAACGACGCTCCTGCTCCCGGTGGTTGGGGCAACCAAGGGACTGGAAGGCTTCCGTCCGCCGACGCCCTCCTCCAGGGCCTGAACCCCCAGCAGGAAGAAGCTGTGAAGCACGCCGGCAGCCCGTTGCTGATCGTTGCGGGTGCAGGCTCAGGCAAGACCCGCGTGCTGAGTAACCGGATCGCCTACCTCATTGCCACCAAGCGTGCCCACCACGGCGAAATCCTGGCCATCACGTTTACCAACAAGGCCGCCGCGGAGATGCGCGAGCGTATCGAGGCCTTGGTGGGTGGCCGGGCCAAGAGCATGTGGATCTCCACGTTCCACTCCTCCTGTGTGCGCATCCTTCGCCGCGAGGCTGCCAATGTTGGCCTGAACTCGAACTTCTCCATCTATGACTCCGCGGATTCCCTGCGACTGATCACCCTTGTGTCCAAGAATCTGGATCTGGACCCCAAGAAGTTCCCGCCCAAGGCCATCCAGCACAAGATTTCCGCACTCAAGAACGAGCTAATCGACGCCGACTCCTACGTCTCCTCGGCAAACCACAACGACCCCTTCGAACAAGCCGTGGCAGAGGTCTTCAAGGGCTACACCCAGCGCCTGCGGCAAGCCAATGCCATGGACTTCGATGACCTCATCGCGGAGACCGTCTACATGTTCCGGGCGTTCCCCGCCCTCGCGGAGTCCTACCGGCGCCGGTTCCGGCATGTGCTGGTCGATGAGTACCAGGACACCAACCACGCCCAGTACGCGCTGGTCAGGGAAATCGTTGGCCTTGGCACTGATACCGACGTCGAGCCCAGCGAACTCACGGTGGTCGGAGACTCCGATCAGTCCATCTACGCTTTCCGTGGCGCGGACATCCGCAACATCGTGGAGTTTGAAGCCGATTACCCCAATGCGCGCACCATCAAGCTTGAGCAAAACTACCGTTCCACGCAGAACATCCTCACCGCCGCCAACTCCGTGATTTCCCGGAACCCCAACCGCCAGGAAAAGCGGCTGTGGACGGCAGAGGGCGATGGCGAGAAGATCGTCGGCTACGTAGGAGAAAACGAGCACGACGAAGCCCAGTTCATCGCCAAGGAAATCGACCGGCTTCAGGACGAGGAAGGGCTGCGCCCCGGCGACGTCGCCATTTTCTATCGCACCAACGCCCAGTCACGGTCCATTGAAGACGTGCTGGTGCGGGTGGGCCTGCCGTACAAAGTGGTGGGCGGCACCCGGTTCTACGAGCGCAAGGAAATCAAAGACGCCCTGGCGTACCTGCGCGTCCTGGTAAACCCCGACGACGACGTCAACCTCCGCCGTGTCCTGAACGAACCAAAGCGGGGGATCGGCGACCGTGCCGAAGGTGCAGTCGCTGCCTTGGCTGAACGCGAGCGGACGTCCTTCATGACCGCGGCCCGCCGTGCTGACCAGGCGCCAGGCATGGCAACGCGTTCTGTGAACGCAGTCCTCGGCTTTGTGAAGCTGCTGGACGACCTCGCTGAAGTGGCTTCCGGATCCGGTGCTTCCGCTGCCCTGGAGGCCGTGCTTGAGCAGACCGGATATCTCGAGGGCCTGCGCGCCAGCAACGATCCTCAGGACGAGTCCCGGGTGGAGAACCTCGCGGAATTGGTGGCCGTGGTCCGCGAGTACGAACGCGACAACCCGGACGGTTCGCTGGGCGAGTTCCTGGAGCAGGTTTCCCTGGTGGCTGACGCTGATCAAATTCCTGATGCTCCCGGCGGAGACATTGACGCCGCGGTGGCCGAAGCCAAGCGCATGGGCGTTGTCACGCTCATGACGTTGCACACCGCCAAGGGCCTGGAGTTCCCGGTGGTCTTCCTCACCGGCATGGAACACGGTATTTTCCCGCATCAGCGTTCGGCCACGGACCCCAAGGAACTGGCCGAAGAACGCCGCCTGGCCTACGTGGGACTTACCCGTGCACGCAAACGGCTCTATGTCACGCGCTCCGAGGTCCGCAGCATGTGGGGCCAAAGCCAGTACAACCCCGCCAGCCAGTTCCTGGAGGAGATTCCCTCCGAGCTGGTGGACTGGAAACGTGAAGGCATGAGCCGGCAAGCGGCAGGTGGTGGTTGGGGAAATGCTCCAATCGGCTCCAACCGCTACGGCGGCTCTTTCTGGGGAGCAGGCACGTCCCGCGGCGTTGCCGCCAGCCCAACCGCAGGTTTCGACGCCGACGTTCCGGCCGCCGTCGCACGCAACAGGGTGCAGCCGCAAAAGGAAGTCATTTCAGTGGTGGTGGGGGACAAGGTCAACCACACAAGCTTCGGCAACGGGGTTGTGCTGGGGGTCGAGGGCTCGGGTGACAAGACCGTCGCCAAGGTGAAGTTCGACGTCGGTGAGAAGCGCCTGCTGTTGCGGTACGCGCCCCTGACCAAACTGGATGCCTGACCGAGGCTCAACTGCAGGCATGGCCGCCGCCTCGTTGACGTCTTGCCGGGTTTGTTGCCATGAGTTCAGGCCACCCCTAGACTGACGGGGCGTTGCACTGGGGCCGGCGTCGATTGTTTTGCCTTCCTTGCAGCGCCAACAAATGTTGCATTCCTGTGGGGGAGGACGCGCGTGGGCGCAATGGCTGGGCGGCATAGTTATGCCGGTAAATCTCTGAGGTTCTCGCTTGCTGTGCTCCTCGTTGGCGGCTTCGCCGGGGGCCTCGCCCTGCAGGACGCAGAGCCGGGAACGGCTGCTGATCTGCCCGCTCCGAGTAGCGTCCCCACTGCAAACCCGGCCGCCACGCCCAGCGCCAGCGCGAGTCCCAGCGCCAGTGCCAGTCCCACCGCCAGCGCGAGTCCCAGCGCCAGCGCGAGTCCCAGCGCCAGCGCGAGTCCCTCGGGCGGCGCGACAAACACGCCCAGCCCGACACCAACTGCGAGCCCTACCGAAACCCAACCACCCGCCGTCGAAAAAGTCGCCGTTGAGGCGGCAGCCCCGCTGTCGGTAAGGCTCAGCGAGGACCGCGCGTTCGTGGGCAAACCGTTTGAGGCTGAGTTGCAGGTTACCGGCGGGACCGGCCCATATACCGCTACGGCGACGGATATCCCAGCAGGTTTGGTTTTTGACCCGGTGACCCTGAGCTTCAGCGGTACTCCTACTGAGCTGTACAGCCCATCTCTGACGGTCACTGTTTCGGACTCCTCGGATCCCCGGCAAACCCTGACCGAACAGATATACATCGACATCAAAAGCTACTATCCGCCGAGCGTTTACGTGTCGGACGGAGAGCTGCTGCCGGGTATGGGCACGTTCGACGACGGTGTGGTGGGGTGGTACTACCAAGAGTTCCTCGACTATTACGGGTTGGACCGTGCGAACACCTCGATCTCAATAGTTTCCGGGCAACTTCCCCCGGGCCTGGAACTTCGCGAGTCATCGGTTTCCGGAGTGCCAACCACTCCGGGTACCTATGGATTTACTCTCCATATCCAGGACCGTTTCGGCTTCTCGGACAAGACATCCAGAATCATCGTCCATGCCTTGGGAATGCAAACCACTGGTTTTGACGTTCCGCCGGCTGTGTTAGGTGAGTCGTATTCGGCCAAGATTGCACAAGCAACCGGGGGAGTAGCACCTTATGTCTACGGCTATTCCACGCGGAGGTACTTTGCGGGCGGATTGAGCTCGAGTGATCCGTCTCCGGAGGGCCTGACGGTGGATACGAACGGGTACCTCACGGGGATACCCACGCGTGTTGGCTCTTTCCGGATTGCCGTGTGGGTCCGCGACGCGGACCAGCTGACGCAGCGCATTTTCTGGACAACCGTGACTGTTCTCGAAACGCGGCCTCCGGTCGTCGAGCAGCCGCCCGCGGTAAGTCCACCGGCGGCAGTGGAGGCTCCAGCAGCTCCAGCACCTCCGGCCGCGGTGACTCCGACAGGAGCGGTGGCGTCGACGTCGGGCGCTGAACTCGCCGAAACCGGACTGCAGTCCGGAAGCCTGAAAACCACTCTGGGGGCCGCCGTGGGCCTGCTGGTTGTGGGCGCTGGGCTGATTGTCCTGAACAGCTTCCGTCGGCGGGCGAAGCAGTCCGGTTTGAGGTCACCGGCATAATTGGTGCCATGCGACGGACTGTATTGGGGATTCTTGCCGCCTTGCTGATGGTATTGGCCACGGGCTGCTCCTTCGCCACCAAGGACCCTGACTATGTCCCGCCGGCGCCGTTGCCTCCGCTGGAACAGCTCAAACAGGTCCCCGTTACCGAGCAGACCGCCCTGGCTGCAGGCGAGGGCGTCACCGCGTTTGTGACGCCGGACCGCAACATCGTGTGCGCCATGACGTCTTCCAAGGGCGCGCACCTCAACGTGCCGTACGAGGCCAACTCGTATTCTGATGCGGCCAACAACAAGTTCGCCGTGGTGCCCGTGGTGCACTGCGAATTGGCGAAGTATGCCAAACCGGAGATCGATGACATCGCCGATGACTGCGCCGGCACAGGCCTGGGCTACCTTGGCGGCACGGTTCTCCTTTCTCCGGATAAGGCCGTCTATGGCTCGTGTCGTTCCGGCGTAACACAAATGGAGTCAGAGTTCGGGCCCAAAGGTAGCCGGAGCGGCCCCATTTCCAAGCTGCGCGAGCTGGCCGACGGGCAGAACATCGAGCGCAACGGCCTGCGGTGCTCGGCCTATAACGACGGCGTAGCCTGCGGAAATGTCTCCGGTGGCGTGGCGTTCTTTGTCAGCCGGGAGGGCTACCAGCTAATTTCCGACGGCGGCAAAACGGTCCGCGGGAACCTGAAACCGGCGTCGTGATCGCCGTCGAACAGACGATGAGCGGCCAAAAAACCGCGTCATTCTGCGGGTTTTCTACAGCCGATAGAAGTGTAAGGTTACTCACTTAACAGGTAGTGTGTAGCTGGCGGGACTCCTCAAAGGGCTAAAGTTCCGAGAGGACCTTACGCAATGTGACCGGCTTCAATCCCGGTTGTTTACCGCGTACTTTCCGCAGCTGGCTATCGCGGTCATCGCGGTTCCCGGCTGAACAGAAAACTACTTCGACGTAGAAGGACACTAAACCGTGGACCTGTTTGAATATCAGGCGCGCGATATGTTCGAAGCGCACGGTGTACCCGTGCTCGCCGGCATCGTGGCGCACACTCCTGAAGAAGCAAAGGCAGCTGCCGAGAAGATCGGCGGCGTTACTGTCGTAAAGGCACAGGTTAAGGTTGGTGGCCGCGGCAAGGCTGGCGGCGTCAAGGTTGCCAAGACCGCCGAAGAGGCGCTTGAGCACTCCACCAACATCCTGGGCATGGACATCAAGGGCCACACCGTCAACAAGGTGATGATCGCCCAGGGTGCGGACATCGCCGAGGAATTCTACTTCTCGGTCCTCCTGGACCGCGCAAACCGCAACTACCTGGCCATGTGCTCGGTTGAAGGCGGAATGGAAATTGAGCAGCTGGCTGTTGAGCGTCCCGAGGCCCTGGCCAAGATCGCCATCGACCCCGCTGTGGGCATTGACCAGGCCAAGGCTGACGAGATCGTCGCAGCTGCAGGCTTCGCTGAAGAACTGCGCGGCAAAGTGGCCGACGTCATTCTGAAGCTCTGGGACGTTTTCAAGAAGGAAGACGCAACCCTGGTTGAGGTCAACCCGTTGGTCCGCACCGGCGCAGGCGACATCATTGCCCTCGACGGCAAGGTTACCCTCGACGAAAACGCCGACTTCCGCCACGTGCACCACGCACTGCTCGAGGACAAGGAGTCAGCTGACCCGCTCGAGGCCAAGGCAAAGGCGCAGGACCTCAACTACGTCAAGCTGGACGGCGAAGTAGGCATCATCGGCAACGGCGCCGGTCTTGTGATGTCCACCCTGGACGTCGTTGCATACGCTGGCGAAAACCACGGCAACGTCAAGCCTGCCAACTTCCTGGACATCGGTGGTGGAGCATCCGCCGAGGTCATGGCGAACGGCCTGGACGTCATCCTGGGCGACTCCCAGGTCAAGAGCGTGTTCGTGAACGTCTTCGGTGGCATCACCGCTTGTGACGCTGTGGCAAAGGGCATCGTGGGTGCACTTGCTGAGCTCGGATCCGCTGCGAACAAGCCGCTGGTCGTTCGCCTCGATGGCAACAACGTCGAGGAAGGCCGCCGCATCCTGACCGAGGCCAACCACCCGCTGGTTACTCTGGCCGCCACCATGGACGAGGGCGCCGACAAGGCCGCCGAGCTCGCCAACGCAGCTAAGTAAAGGGACGCGACAATGTCTATCTACCTCAACAAAGACTCCAAGGTCATCGTTCAGGGCATCACCGGCGGTGAAGGCACCAAGCACACCGCACTGATGCTCAAGGCCGGCACCAACATTGTTGGTGGCGTCAACGCCCGCAAGGCCGGCACCACGGTCCTGCACGGCGACAAGGAAATCACCGTCTTTGGCACCGTCAAGGAAGCCATCGCTGAAACCGGCGCAGACGTCTCCATCGTCTTCGTTCCGCCGGCATTCACCAAGGATGCAGTGGTTGAAGCCATCGAAGCCGGCATCGGCCTCGTTGTAGTCATCACTGAAGGCGTTCCGGTTCAGGACTCCGCCGAATTCTGGGCACTCGCCCAGTCCAAGGTTGACGCCGACGGCAACCAGGTCACCCGCATCATCGGGCCGAACTGCCCCGGCATCATCACCCCGGGCGAAGCCCTGGTTGGCATCACCCCGGCGAACATCACGGGCAAGGGCCCCATCGGCCTCGTGTCCAAGTCCGGTACCTTGACCTACCAGATGATGTACGAACTCCGCGACCTCGGCTTCTCCACCGCCATCGGTATTGGTGGCGACCCCATCATCGGCACCACGCACATCGACGCCCTGGCTGCGTTTGAGGCTGACCCGGAGACCAAGGCGATCGTCATGATCGGCGAAATCGGTGGCGATGCTGAAGAGCGCGCTGCTGACTTCATCAAGGCCAACGTCACTAAGCCGGTTGTTGGCTACGTTGCAGGCTTCACCGCTCCTGAGGGCAAGACCATGGGCCACGCCGGCGCCATCGTCTCCGGCTCCGCAGGTACCGCACAGGCCAAGAAGGAAGCTCTCGAAGCTGCAGGCGTGAAGGTCGGCAAGACGCCGTCCGAAACCGCTAAGCTGCTGCGCGAGGTTTTCGCAACGCTCTAGTACCAAAACAACGCGGGGTCACTTATGGCCCATTCCTGAACGTGGAATGGGCTCAAAGTGACCCCGCGTTGCTCTTTAAAGCACGACGGCGGTCCCGCCCTTTCCACACGGAAGGTGCGGGGTCGCCGTCGTGCTTTAACGCGGAGCCCCTGTACCTTCATGCCCTTTGTTTGTTAGTATGTCAGGACAAACTACTTCGAAGGAGCGCGCAAGATGCCACTGGTAAGAATCGACGTCAATCAGGGTCGGTCGGCGGCGGAATTGGCCGCCATTAGCCGGGCCATCCACGATGCAATCGTCTCCGAGTATGAAATCCCCGAGCGCGACTACTTCCACATCATTACCGAACACCCGGAGGCCCAGATCGTGGCCCAGGATGCGGGGCTGGGCTTTGAGCGCAGCCCTGGAGTGCTGATGATCCAGATCTTCACGCAGGGCGGGCGAAGCCAGATGGCCAAGAGCTCGCTCTTCGAGGCTATGGCCGAAGCGCTTGGCGAGGTTGGTATCAAGGGCGAGGATGTCTTCATTGGCTACATGGAGAACTCGCCTGGCGACTGGTCTTTCGGCTTCGGGCGGAGCCAATATGTCACTGGAGAATTGGCCATCCCGCGCAAGTAGATGCAGTCCGTGTCATGTTGTAAATATGTCAGTACAAACCTTTGACAGGACATGAAATCTGGGGCAAAGTAGTCATGTGGCCCCGCTCACTGAGGGGTGGCAAGGCATTGGGGCCCAGCGCTCAAAGGTTCAGAGTTCACAAGAGAAAGGTCAACGATTATCGTGACCCACGAACTGCTTACGATCGGGCGCATCAGCGTTGATATCTACCCGAACGATATTGGGGTGGATCTGGAGGATGTGAGGTCCTTTGGCAAGTATTTGGGAGGTTCCCCCTCCAACGTGGCCGTCGCTGCTGCGCGCCACGGTCGCCGTGCCGGTGTGATTACCCGCACGGGCGATGACGCATTCGGAAAGTATCTGCACCGGGAACTGCACAAGTTCAATGTTGACGATTCGTTTGTCTCCCCGGTGAAGGAGTACCCGACGGCGGTGACTTTCTGTGCCATCAAGCCGCCTGAGGATTTCCCGTTGTACTTCTACGGACGTTTCCCCACGGCGCCGGACCTGCAGATCAAAGCCGAAGAACTCGATCTTGAGGCCATCAAGGACGCGGGCATTTTCTGGTCCACGGTGACTGGCCTGTGTCAGGAACCCAGCCGAAGTGCTCACCTCGCCGCCCACGAAGCCCGGCCCCGGACTGGTTTGAAGGAAGGCCAGTTCACCATCCTGGACCTGGACTACCGGCCGATGTTCTGGGGCTCGGAAGAGGAAGCCCGCGCGGAAGTCGCCAAAATCCTCCCGCACGTTACGGTCGCGATCGGCAACGATAAGGAATGCGCTGTTGCGGTAGGGGAGGGGACGCCGGACGAGCAGGCAGACCGCCTGCTGGCCGCCGGTGTCGAGATCGCCGTTGTGAAGCTCGGCCCCGAAGGCGTCATGGCCAAGACCCGCACCGAGCGTGTTGTCTCGGCCCCTGTGCCGGTGGAAACCGTCAACGGCCTGGGCGCCGGTGATTCCTTCGGTGGGGCTTTCTGCCATGGGCTGCTGTCCGGTTGGCCGCTGTCCGAGGTCCTGGATTACGCCAACGCTTCCGGTGCAATCGTCGCCTCCCGGCTTTCCTGCGCGGATGCGATGCCGACGCCGGATGAGGTCACCTCGCTGCTCGCTGAACGCGGACGGCGGATCCCGGGAGCTTCCCCCGCCGCGGCCACTGCGCCTGCAGCACCCACGTTCGCAGAAGGAGCAGTCCGTTGAGCCTGAATGACGATCCCCGCCGGTATGAGCACTTGAGCCGCATCCGGCTGGAGGACCCGGAGGCCGTCGCACGCGCGGCTGCCACCCGACGTCGCCACCCGGGCTTGAAGCATGGCGTCCAGAATTTCATTGTTGCAGCGGACCATCCAGCCCGTGGCGCCCTGTCAGTTGGGCCCGAGCCGATGGCGATGGCCGATCGCCGTGACCTGCTGGACCGGTTGCAGATCGCCCTCGCGAACCCGGCCGTGGATGGCATCCTTGCCTCACCGGACATCATGGATGACCTCCTGCTGCTGGGTGCTTTGGACGGCAAGCTCATCTTCGGCTCGATGAACCGTGGTGGCCTGGCTGGTCTGGTCAACGAGTTCGATGACCGGTTCACCGGCCACACAGCCGCTGCGTTGCAGGCACTGGGTGCCGATGGCGGGAAGATGCTTACGCGTATCTGTCTGGGAGATCCGGATACCGTGGCCACGCTTGAAGCGACCGCCAAGGCCATCGATTCGTTGGCCGAACGTAAGCTCATCGCCATGGTGGAGCCGTTCCTGTCGGTGCGGGACGCCCATGGCAAGGTCCGCAACGATCTTCGCGCGGACGCCGTGATCAAATCCGTCGGCATCGCCGAGGGCCTGGGTTCCACCAGTGCCTACACCTGGATGAAACTGCCGGTGGTGGCTGACATGGAGCGCGTCATGGCCTCCACCACGCTTCCCACGGTGTTGTTGGGCGGTGATCCTGACGGCTCCCAGGACGAGGTCTTCGCCAGTTGGCAGGCCGCCCTCGCGCTCCCGGGCGTCCGCGGCCTCACGGTGGGCCGGACGCTGCTCTACCCGCACGACGGCGATGTGGCAGGTGCCGTAGCGACGGCCGCCTCGCTGCTGAACAGTGCTGGGCCTGTGACCGGGCCTGCGACCGGCCCCGCGCCAGCTGCGGGGGAGCCCACCTCGTCTGACCGTATTCCAGTGAAAGTATCGGAGTAGCCCCGCCATGCGGACCTCAACAGGAACAGTAACCCGTCGGATGACCGTGGCCCAGGCCGTGGTCGAGTTCCTCTCCAAGCAGTACACGGTGGATTCCATCAACGGGGTGGACTATCGCGAGCGCCTGATCCCGGGCATGTTCGGTATCTTCGGGCACGGCAACGTTGCCGGCGTTGGCCAGGCTTTGAAGCAGTACCAGGCAGCGGACCCGTCCATCATGCCGTACTACCAGGGCCGCAATGAGCAGGCCCAGGCGCACCAGGCCGTGGGGTACGCGCGGCACACGCGCCGGCGCCAGACGTTCGCGATCAGCACGTCCATCGGTCCGGGTTCCTCGAATCTGCTCACCGGTGCTGCGTTGGCCACGACCAACCGGTTGCCGGTGCTGCTGCTCCCGAGCGACACGTTCGCCACCCGGGCAGCGGATCCTGTGCTGCAGCAGTTGGAGCTGCCGTACGCCTACGACATCACGGTCAATGATGCGTTCCGTCCGCTCTCGAAGTTCTTTGACCGGGTGTCGCGTCCGGAGCAGTTGTTCTCGGCCTTCCACCACGGCCTGCGCGTGTTGACGGACCCGGCCGAGACCGGAGCGGTGACCATTTCCTTGCCGCAGGACGTCCAGGCCGAGGCTTTGGACGTTCCGGAAGAATTCCTGGCCGAGCGTGAGTGGCGGATCCGCCGTCCCGAGGCCGAGGACGAGGACATTCGCCGCGCCGTCGAGGCCATCCGTGCCGCGAAGCGCCCCCTGATCATTGCCGGCGGCGGGGTGCTCTACGCCTACGCCAACGAGGAACTCGCCAGGTTCGCTGAGCTGACCGGCATTCCCGTGGGGAACACGCAGGCCGGAGTTGGGGTCCTGCCGTGGGACCACAAGCATTCCCTGGGTGCCATCGGGTCCACGGGCACGACGGCGGCCAACGCCATCGCCGCCGAGGCGGACCTGGTCATCGGGATCGGCACCCGGTACGAGGACTTCACCACCGCGTCCCGCACGGCGTTCCAGAACCCGGACGTGCGCTTTGTGAACATCAACGTCGCCCCGATCGATGCCTACAAGCACGGGACCACCATTCCGGTCGTCGCCGACGCCCGCAAGGCCCTGGTGAAACTGAATCAGGCACTGGGCGGCTACCGTGTGGGTGCTGATCTTGAAGAAAAGGTCGCGGCGGAGAAGAAACGCTGGAACGCGATCGTGGACGAAGCGTTTGATACCCGGTTCACGCCGTTGCCGGCGCAGAACGAGATCATCGGCGCCACGAACAAGGCCATGGATGACCAGGACGTTGTCATCTGCGCCGCGGGTTCCCTGCCGGGTGACCTGCACAAAATGTGGCGGGTCCGGGACCCGTTCGGCTACCACGTGGAATATGCGTACTCCTGCATGGGCTACGAAATCCCGGGCGGGTTGGGCGTGAAGCGCGCAGCACTGGCCGAAGCCGCTGCCGGCGGTCCCAACAGGGATGTCGTGGTGATGGTGGGGGACGGGTCCTACCTGATGATGCACACCGAACTGGTCACCGCCGTCGCCGAACGCATCAAACTGATCGTGGTCCTCATCCAGAACCACGGCTACGCTTCCATCGGTTCGCTGTCCGAGTCGCTCGGTTCCCAGCGTTTCGGGACGCAGTACCGGGTCCTGGACAAGGAACAGCACAGTTTCGACGCCGGTGAGCACCTGCCGATCGATCTGGCCACCAACGCCGAGTCCCTCGGCGCCAAGGTCATCCGGATCGAACCAGGCGAGAACGTCATCCAAGCCCTTGGCGCTGCCATCAAGGAAGCCAAGGCAGCCCCGGAAACCGGCCCGATCGTCATCCACGTCGAGTCCGATCCTCTGCTGGACGCGCCCAGCTCCGAATCCTGGTGGGACGTTCCCGTCTCCCAGATCTCCGAGCTCGAATCCACCCAACAGGCCTACACGACGTATACCGAGCACAAGAACCGCCAGCGCAAGCTGCTCGGCTGATTCCCCACACATAGCCCCCGCCTCTAAAGCCACAGCTTTCAAAGCCACAGACCAAAGGAAGTCCGCATGTCGACGACGACCACACTGACCACCATTAACCACTTCATCAACGGCGCCGAAACCGCAGGCGAAGGCGAACGCACCCAGCCCGTCTACAACCCGGCCACGGGGCAGGTGTCCGCCGAGTTGCGCCTGGCCAACGAGGCTGACCTGAACACTGCGGTGGCCGCGGCGAAGAAAGCTGCCCAGTCCTGGGGCGATATTTCCCTGGCGAAGCGCACGGGGGTGTTGTTCAAGTTCCGTGAGCTGGTGGCCGCGCACGTGGATGAGCTGGCCGAGTTGATCACGGCCGAGCACGGCAAGGTCCTTTCCGACGCGAAGGGCGAGATCGGCCGTGGCCTGGAAGTGATCGAGTTCGCCTGCGGCATTCCGCAGCTGCTCAAGGGTGACTACTCGGACCAGGTCTCCACCGGCATCGACGTGTTCTCCTTCCGCGAGCCCCTCGGCGTGGTGGCAGGTATCACCCCGTTCAACTTCCCCGTCATGGTGCCGTTGTGGATGGCGCCGATGGCCATCGCGACGGGTAACGCGTTCATCCTCAAGCCCTCCGAGCGTGACCCCTCCGCGTCCATGCTCCTCGCGAACCTCTGGAAGCAGGCCGGCCTGCCTGACGGAGTGTTCCAGGTCCTGCACGGCGGGAAGGAAACGGTCGACGGGCTCCTGACCCACCCGGACGTGGACGGCATCTCCTTTGTTGGGTCGACCCCGATCGCGCAGTACGTGCATGAGACCGCCACGAAGCACGGCAAGCGGGTCCAGGCCTTGGGCGGGGCGAAGAACCACGCGATCGTGATGCCCGACGCGGACCTGGACAACGCCGCGGACCACCTCGCGGCAGCTGCTTTCGGCTCCGCGGGGGAGCGGTGCATGGCGATCTCCGTCGCGGTCGCCGTCGGGGACGCCGCGGACCTGATCGTGAAGAAAGTCCAGGAACGCGCCCTGGCCATCAAGGTGGCCAACGGCACCGAACCCGGTGCGGACATGGGCCCGGTCATCACCCCGGCCTCCAAGGAACGCATCGAACGGATCGTCACCGAAGCCGAAACCGCCGGCGCGGCCATGGTCGTGGACGGCCGGGACCTGGTGGTCCCCGGCCACGAAGAAGGCTTCTGGGTCGGCCCGACCGTGATTGATCATGTCAGCACCGAAATGACCGCGTACACGGAGGAAATCTTCGGACCGGTCCTGGTGGTGGTCCGTGTGGCGGACCTGGAGGAAGGGATCGCGTTGATCAACGCCAACCCTTACGGCAACGGCACCGCGATCTTCACCTCTTCGGGCGCCGCAGCCCGGAAATTCCAGCGCTCCGTCACCGTGGGCATGGTCGGGATCAACGTGCCCCTGCCCGTCCCCGTGGCCTACCACTCCTTCGGCGGGTGGAAGAACTCCCTCTTCGGCGACAAACACATCTACGGCCCCGAAGGCGTCTCCTTCTACACCCGCGGCAAGGTCATCACCTCCCGCTGGCCCGAACCCACCCACGCCTCCGGCGCCTCCTACAACTTCCCCTCCAACTAACCCCAGGTTCTGGCCCTAGAGAAAGACACCGCTGTCATGACTGACGTCGAGAACAAGCTCATCATCGGCACCGCCCCCGACTCCTGGGGCGTGTGGTTTGCCGATGACCCCCAGCAGACTCCGTGGGAACGGTTCCTGGATGAGGTTGCTGAATCCGGCTACAAATGGATTGAACTGGGTCCGTACGGCTACCTGCCGAACGACCCCACCCGCCTGGCAGAAGAGCTCAAGCAGCGCGACCTGAAGGTTACGGCAGGAACGGTCTTCACGGCCTTCCACCGCGGCGCCAAGCAGTATGACGAAGCCTGGGAGCCGGCACGCAAGGTGGCCGAACTGACTGCGGCCATGGGTGGCGAACACATTGTGGTTATCCCCGCGATGTGGCGGGACGACGTCACGGGCGAGGCCGTAGAGAACGGCGAACTGACCGACGAGCAGTGGGCTGATCTCTTCGCAGGCCACAACCGGATGGGCAAGGTCCTGTTGGAGGACTTTGGCCTGCACCAGCAGTTCCACTCCCACGCTGACTCCCACGTTGGCGCGCAGCAGGACATCGAAACCCTCTTGGCGGCAACGGATCCGCGGTACCTGAACCTTTGCCTGGATACAGGCCACGCGGAGTACTGTGGCGCTTCCAGCTTGGAGCTCATCAAGAATTACCCGGACCGGATCGGCTACCTGCACCTGAAGCAGATCAACCCGGAGATCCTGGCGGAGGTCAACGAGAAGAACATGACCTGGGCTGCGGCGAACCTGGCCGGCGTCATGACCGAACCGCCGAACGGCCTCCCGGACCTGCGCGCCGTCATCGAAGCTGTGGAAGGCCTCAACCGGCCGATCTTCGGCATCGTGGAGCAGGACATGTACCCGGTAGCGTTCGATGTACCGATGCCCATCGCCAAGCGAACCCGCAACTACTTGCTTTCCTGCGGCTCCCGCACGCGGGTCCAGTAACAAGAACCAACCTCACGAAGGATAGAAAAGTGACAAAGATTCTCCGCGTTGCCGTCATCGGCGCAGGCCGCATGGGTGCGGACCACATCAAGCGCCTCAGCACCCGCATCCACGGCGCTGAAGTAGCCGCCGTCGTCGATGTTGACCTTGCCCGCGCGCAGGCTGCCGTTGAAGGGATCGACGGCGCCGTGGCGCTGTCCAGTGCCGATGAGGCGCTGAACAATGGTGACGTCAACGCCGTCCTGATCGCCACGCCGGGCTTCCTGCACGAGGAAATCCTGTACAAGGCGTTGGAGAAGGACTTCCCGATTCTCTGTGAGAAGCCGCTGACGCCGGATGCAGAAAGCGCGTGGAAGGTTGTCCAGGCTGAACTGGCATTGGGCCACAAGCGCATTCAGGTGGGTTTCATGCGCCGTTTCGATGCCGAGTACTCGGCGCTGGGTTCGATCATCCGCAACAGTGAATTGGGGGAGCTGTTGATGTTGCACCACCAGCACCGCAACCCCAGCACACCTGAAGGCTTCACCAACGAGATGCTGATCAACGACTCCGTGGTCCATGAGTTCGATGCCATCCGTTACTTCACCGGCGAGGAAATCACGTCCGTGCAGGTCCGCTTGGGGAAGCCTACGCGCAACGCCCCGAATGGCCAGCACGATCCCCAGCATGTGCTGCTCGAAACCGAGTCCGGCGTGTTGGCCGACGTCGAGATTTACGTCAACGCCAAGTTCGGCTACCAGGTTGCCACGCAGGCGTCCTTCGAGGACGGCATTGTCAGCATCGGCGGGGACAGCGGCCCTTACATCCAGTCCGCTGGCAAGTGGGGCGGCAGCGTCACTCCGGGATTCGAGGAGCGCTTCGGTGCAGCGTACGACGTCGAGGTGCAGGCTTGGGTGGATGCCGCCCTTCGCGGCGAAATCGGTGGTCCCACCGCCTGGGACGGTTATGCCACCGCTGCCTGCTGCGAGGCCGGCGTCGAGGCGCAGAAGTCTGGCGAAAAGGTCAAGGTCCAGTTGAACACCAAGCCGGATCTCTACAAGTAGGGACACTGATATGAAGATTGCCCTTGATCCCACTCCGTTCCATCACAGCCATACGCTGCTTGAGTTCCCGCGTGTGGCAGCTGATCTCGGATATAAGTACCTTCAGATGACCCCGCATGCGGACCTCATCCCGTTCTTCAACCACCCCAAGGCTGACGATGAGCTTGTGGCCAAGCTGAAGGCAGCGTGCAAGGATGCCGGCGTCGAAATCGCCTCCATCTTGCCCGTCCTGCGGTGGTCCGGACCCGATGAGGACGCCCGGGAAGCTGGGGTCCGCTACTGGAAGCGGGCCATCCAGATCGCGGTCGACCTCGGGGTACAGACCATGAACACGGAGTTCAGTGGCCGTCCGGAGAAGGCCGAGGAGTCTGAACGCGCGTTCTACCGCTCCATGGAGGAACTCCTGCCGATCATCGAGCGCGAAGACATGGATGTGCTCATTGATCCCCATCCGGACGACTTCGTGGAGGACGGACTGGCCGCGCTGCGCGTGATCCGGGGCGTGAACTCCCCGAACATCGGCATGGTCTACGTTGCCTCGCATACTTTCCATATGGGCAACAAGCCGTTGGAGATCATGCATGCCGCCGGCGACAAGCTCCGGCTGGTGCACGTCTCCGACACGATGAACCACCATGCCTCACACGGCCTCAGGTACATCACCAACCCGCCGGGCAACGCTGTACGCGTCCACCAGCACCTCAAAATCGGTGACGGGGACGTGAACTGGGACGAGTTCTTCGGTGGCTTGAAGGAGATCGGATTCCTGGATAAAGAGAACACCGTCATGGTTTCTTCTGTGTTCGCAGAGGACGACAATGCCGAGGACGTTTCCAGGTACCAGCTCAAGACGATGAACGACTACATCGCCGGGACAAAATAGGTAGTTTGTGTACGGCTAAGGCCCCCTGGACGTCATCCAGGGGGCCTTTCGCTGTGCACAGGCTCGGGAGGTTAGGCGCCGAACGGGAGCCTGGGGTCCACGTCCTGGCCGTCCCAGGTCTGGCGGATCCAGCCGTGGTGGGGGTCATCGCTGATGAGCCAGTCGCGGACGCGTCCGGGCCCTGCCATGACGTTCAGGTAGTAGAGGTCATAGCCCGGAGCTGCCATCGCCGGTCCGTGCCAGCCGTAGGGGACCAGGACTACGTCACCGGTGCGGACCTCAGCCGAAACATCAATGGGCCGGTCATCGGAGGCGTAGACGCGGGCGTAGCCGATTGCGTCTGAGTCCGCCGGGGCAGGCGAATCCGGGGCAACGCGCGATTCGAAGTAGTAGATCTCCTCCAGGCTGGTCTCGCCTTCCTTCTCCTCATCGTGCTTGTGGGGAGGGTAGGAGGACCAATTGCCGGCAGGGGTGATGACCTCGCAAACAATGAAGCGATCGGCTTCCAGCGCGGCCGGCGTGCCGAAGTTGTGGACCTGCCGGGAGCAGTTGCCCGCCCCACGCAGCTCGACGGGGGTCTCGGCTGCCGTGACCAGACGGGTGGGGTACCCGGCCTTGGCCGGTGCGGTCGCGACTGCCACCCTGCCGCCGTCGTGCGAGCTGATGGTGACTGCCTTATCGATACCCGTGTACAGGACGTCACTCGGCCCGTGGAAAACCGATTGCCGGCCCGCGAGGCTGTACGCGTCGTCGTCGACCGTGACGGTAAACGAACCGCTCAACGGAACCACAATGCGCTCTTCCGCAGCTGCAGGAAGTTCGACGGCGGTACCAGCCTCAAGCGTCGCAACCTTCAGTCCCGTATGGGCCCAGCCGTCGATCGCGAGAGTGGAATCGGAAGTGCCGAGCGAGATGTCCCACTTGCCGTCGGTGGCGGTTCCCAGCGGGTAGACCCAGTTGGCCATAAGTATGTGTCCTTGCGTTAGCGCTGTACGAGTGTCATTTCAAAGCTGTAGGAATCGGCGCGGTAGACGTGGTGGCCCGTTTCAACCATGCGTCCCGTGTCGTCCACCGCGGTGCGCTCCATGGTCACAAGCGCCGAACCTACTTCGGCTTCGAGGAGCGGAGCCTGGTAGTCGTTGGCGATCATGGCGCCGATGCGCTGGGATGCCAACCGAAAATTCACGCCGCCGCGACGAAGGATGGAATAGAGTCCCTCACTGGAGAGCTGGGCTTCGTCCATGCTGGTGATGTCGTCACGGACCCAGTTCTCCATGAGTGCAAGGGGCTTGCCGCCAACCTTGCGCAGGCGGGTGAAGTGGTAGACCTTTGACCCGGGCGGCAGCTGAAGTGCGGTGAGGGTGGCGGCGTCGGCCTCCACGTGGGAGAAGCTGAGCACATCCGTGGTGGGTTTCTTGCCGTTATTGCTCAGGTCATCGTAAAGGCTGGAGAGCTCCAGCGGCCGCCGGACCTGGCTTGAAACAACCTGCGTGCCAACGCCGCGTTTACGGACCAGGAGGCCGGAGCGGACCAGTTCGTCCATGGCCTTTCGCATAGTGGGGCGAGACAGGTTCAGCTGCGCTGCAAGGTCGATTTCGTTGTCCAACCTGCTGCCCGGTTCCAGGACGCCGCTGTGGATGGCGGCTTCGATTCCCTGGACCACTTGGTGATAGAGCGGCACCGGAG
Organism: Micrococcaceae bacterium Sec5.1; assembly: GCA_039636795.1. Taxonomy (NCBI): domain Bacteria; kingdom Bacillati; phylum Actinomycetota; class Actinomycetes; order Micrococcales; family Micrococcaceae; species Micrococcaceae bacterium Sec5.1. The sequence continues at coordinate 1,071,429 of CP143430.1, forward strand.
ACGAACGGTCGATGCTGAGGCTGAGTTGGTTCGCCACGGGTTTCTCCTAGCCTGCGGAAGCCCGGCCGGGGAAGCGGTATCCCGGCCGGATGGATGAGTATGTCCGCTCATGTTCTCTTGATAGGACATACTGCCTTTTTCTGATAATAGCAGCCGGGCTGTGCTGGTCAAGGAAGTGGGTCCAGGCTCTGTCGCGGCGTCATCTACTCGAGGAACTTACGTAAAAACATCCTAATGTCAGGACAAACTATTGACAAAGTGTGAGACGAGTCACCATGATCGAGGTAGCAGGCGATCCGGGCACGAGTCCCCGGACGCCCGAAGCTGACATCAAAGGAGATAACGGTGGCAAAATTCTCGTGGCGCAAAGCGGCGGTCGTCGCAGCAGTGGTTCCATTGGTGGCCCTGAGCGCCTGTTCGAGCCAGGGCGGCAAACCGGCTGATTCCGGGGGAGGTGCAGCTGCCGGACAAGCAGCCAGCACTGCACGCATCAAGGTGGCCCTCATTACGCACGCAGCGGCGGGTGACACCTTCTGGGATATTGTCCGCAAGGGTGCAGAGGAAGCATCAAGCAAGGACAACGTGGAACTCCTGTACACCAGCGATCCCGAAGCCGGGCGCCAGGCACAGCTTGTTCAGCAGGCCATCGACCAGAAGGTTGACGGCATTGCGGTCACACTGGCAACTCCGGACGCCCTGAAGGATGTGCTGAAGAAAGCCACCGCTGCGGGTATCCCAGTTGTGAGCCTCAACGCTGGTGAATCCGTTTCCAGCCAGCTGGGTGCTTTCACCCACTTCGGCTCCAACGAGCAGCTTGCAGGTGAGGCGGTGGGCACCCGGCTGGCTTCAGAGGGCTACAAGCACCCCGTTTGCGTCATCCAGCAGCAGGGCCACGTGGGTCTGGAAGCGCGCTGCGCCGGCGTGAAAGCCAAGGTTCCGGCAACGGAAATCCTCTACGTCGACGGCAAGGACATGACCGCGGTCCAGTCAACGGCCACGGCTAAACTCCAGGCATCCAAAGATGCTGATGTGATCATCGGTCTCGGCGCCCCCATCACCCTCACCTTGCTCAAGTCCGTTACTGACGCCAGCAGTTCGGCCAAGGTGGCCAGCTTCGACCTCAATGCCGATCTCGCCCAGAAGATCGTAGACGGCCAAGTGATCTTCACCGTTGACCAGCAGCCATGGCTTCAGGGCTACATGTCAGTTGACGCCCTGTGGCAGGCAAAGCGCGGCGGCTTCAAGATCGGCGGCGGCCAGCCTGTCCTGACCGGACCCACCATCGTGGACAAGTCCAATGCTTCCGACGTCCTCAAATTCGCCCAGCAGGGCGTCCGCTAGATCCCGGCATCAGGCTGCGCGGTGGGGAACCGCCGCGCAGCCTGAACAACAAGGAGTCATTCCCATGGCAAACACAGCAACCCTGCCGCCGGCGACATCGCCTGGTGATGAACGGGTAGGCCGCCGTAGTCCGGTCCAAAAGTTCCTGGCGAGGCCCGAGGTCGGTGCACTGGTCGGAGCAGTAGTCCTCTTCATTTTCTTCGCCTCGGTTTCCCAGACGTTCACCCAGCCGAACGCGCTCGCCACCGTGCTTTACGGGTCCTCAACCATTGGCATCATGGCGGTAGGGGTTTCCCTGCTGATGATCGGTGGTGAGTTTGACCTTTCCACCGGTGTGGCTGTGATCTCCTCCGCCCTGACCGCCTCGCTCTTCAGCTGGAACTTCTCAATGAATGCCTGGGTTGGTGTCACGTTGGCACTGGTTGTTTCGCTGGGCATTGGATTCATCAACGGCTGGATTCTCGTCAAGACCAAACTTCCAAGCTTCATCGTCACCCTGGCGACCTTCCTCATGCTGACGGGCCTGAACCTGGCACTGACCCGCCTCATCGGCGGCAGCGTCTCCTCGCCGTCGATCTCCAAACTGGACGGGTTCGAATCGGCACGAGCGGTGTTCGCCTCCTCCATCAGCATCGGCGGCGTGGAAGTCAAGATCACAGTCTTCTTCTGGATCATCCTGGTAGCAGTGGCCTCGTGGATCCTGTTGCGCACCCGGGTTGGCAACTGGATCTTCGCAGTGGGCGGCGACGCCAATGCTGCCCGCGCAGTTGGCGTCCCTGTGACCAAGACCAAGATCGGCCTCTTCATGGCCGTTGGTTTCTGCGGCTGGATCCTGGGCATGCACAACCTCTTTGCCTTCGATGCTGTGCAGTCCGGCGAAGGTGTTGGCAACGAGTTCCTCTACATCATTGCTGCCGTCATCGGTGGATGCCTCCTGACGGGCGGCTACGGCTCGGCAGTGGGTGGCGCAATCGGTGCTTTCATCTTTGGCATGGCCAACAAGGGCATCGTGTACGCACAATGGAATCCGGACTGGTTCAAGTTCTTCCTGGGCTTGATGCTCCTGCTGGCCACCATCGTGAACCTGATCGTCAAGCGCCGGGCAGAGCTCAAGTAAGGGGCCGGAACAATGAACGCACAACAGATCGACCAGCAGACACTGCTGAAAAACGAGAAGGACCCGTTGACGCACACACCCGTGCACCTGCTTTCGCTCGAGGGAGTAGGCAAGCACTACGGCAACATCATCGCCCTGCGCGATGTAACCATGGCTGTGGATAATGGCCGGGTCACCTGCGTCCTGGGCGACAATGGCGCCGGCAAGTCAACGCTGATCAAGATCATCGCAGGTCTGCACCAGCACGACGAAGGCACCTTGCACGTGATGGGCGATGCCAGAAAGTTCAATTCGCCCAGGGACGCCCTCGACGCCGGTATCGCCACCGTGTACCAAGACCTGGCCGTGGTCCCGCTGATGCCCATCTGGCGTAACTTCTTCCTTGGCTCGGAACTGATCAGCGGATTCGGTCCGTTCAAGAGCATGGATGTCCAGAAGATGAAGGACATCACGCTGAAGGAGCTGGCCGAGATGGGAATCGACCTCCGCGATGTTGACCAGCCCATCGGTCAGCTCTCGGGCGGCGAGCGCCAGTGTGTCGCCATTGCCCGGGCCGTGTACTTCGGCGCGAAGGTGCTGATCCTGGATGAGCCCACAGCCGCCCTTGGCGTGAAGCAGTCCGGCGTGGTGCTTCGGTACATCCTGCAGGCTCGCGACCGCGGCCTCGGCGTAATCTTCATTACCCACAACCCGCACCACGCCTTCCCTGTTGGTGACCGCTTCCTGCTGCTCAAGCGCGGCAAGTCGATCGGCTACTACGACAAGAAGGACATCACCTTGGATGAGTTGACGGCCCAAATGGCTGGCGGCGCCGAACTGGCGGAGTTGGCCCATGAGCTGGAGCAGCTCGGCGGGCACTCCGATGCGCTCGAGGAGGTTAAGGCCGAAGTGGCGGGTGTGGCTGACGCTGCACCGGAGGGTGTCACCAAGCGGCACTAGGCTTGTTCGGCTGTGTACTGCCCGGAGCGCCTGATGGCTCCGGGCAGATTCGTTTCGAGTACCTCTAGTGAGCGGCCCCCTGCAGCGTCCGCCTCTACCGAACCGCCGACGTCGTGCCGCGGAGTACCAGCGTCGGCTCGATGAGCTTCCGCTCCGGCTCCAACGTCGCATCGTCGATGCGGGCCAGCAGCCTGCGTGCTGCATCTACGCCCACAAGATCGCTTCGGTTATCGATGGACGTAAGGTCCAAGAAGCGCGACTTCGCTAAAGGGGAGTTGTCGTACCCGATCACCGAAATATCGTGGGGCACGGAAAGCCCACGGGCTTTGATGGCGGCGAAAGCGCCCAGCGCCATGGTGTCGTTGGCGGCGAAGATCGCAGTAGTGCCGGGATGGTGGTCCAGTAGCCAGCAAGCGGCTCCGTACCCGTCTTCTTCGGACGTTCCTTCAGTCTCACCGATGACGACCTCGACGCCGGCAGCCTGCAACGCGCGTTGGTAACCGGCGCGCCGGTGTGCTGACGCGCCGTCGGACCCCGAAAGGTGGCCGATGCGGCTGTGGCCCAACCCCAGCAGGTGGTCCGCTGCCATGCTGCCCCCGCGGTCGTCGTCGTTGGTTATCAGGTCCGCGCCTGTCGGGACGCCGTTCCGCCATCCGGCAACCACGGTGGGGACCCACGTTCCAGCGAGCATGGGTTCGCTGGGCTCGGCGGCCAGGACCAAGGCGTCCACGTGCATGGCCAGCAGGCCGTCTGTGGCTTCCTTGATGCGGTTCGCGCCAGGCCTGGAGTCCGCGAGCATGACATGGTAGCCAAGATCCGAAAGGACGGATTCCATACCCCGGAGGAGATCGACGAACCAGGGGTTGCGGTAATCGTCGATGACCAGGCCGATGCTCTTGGTGCGGTGGCTGGCAAGAGTGGTGGCAGCCCGGCTGGGCCGGTAGCCCAAATCGTGTATCGCCTTTTGGACGGCTTGCCTACGCTTTTCGCTGATCCTCGCCGGGTCCTTGAGGAACAAGGAAACCAACGACGGCGAGACTCCGGCCTGGGTAGCGACGTCGTAGAGGGTGGGGCGTCGGGTCTGTGCGTTGTTCAACGGAATCGGTGTGCCTTTCGTGTCTGACCTTGAGGATAGTCGGTTAAGGATTGACAGGACATATAGACATAGTTACGATCGAGCCCAGTGCAAAATTGTAGCGCTACAGAATGCCGTTCATGCCTCATGGCACGGCGAAATTTCAAAGGAGAAATCAATGGCTGAAAGCCTCGGCGTCGCCGTCATCGGTGCAGGGATGGCGGGCAAAGCCCATGCTGCCGCGTACCGCACGGCATCTGCCCTCTACAGCCCGGTACTGCCACAGCTCCGCCTCGTCTCGATCGGCGACGTGAATGCAGAATTTGGTTCCCTGGCTGCTCGACGCTTCGGCTACGAGCGCAACGACACGTCCTGGCAGGCAATCGCCGAGGCCGATGACATTGACGTGGTGAGCGTGGTCATCGCCAACTCCCTCCACCGCGAAGTCGTGGAAGGCCTGCTCGCGGCCGGCAAGCACGTGCTGTGCGAGAAGCCGCTCAGCGATACCCTGGCCGATGCCCGCGCCATGGCCTACGCCGCCCGGCAAGCAGAGGCACATGGAACGCTTGCCCGCATCGGCTTCACCTTTCGCCGGACTCCGGGCATCGCCTACATCCGTGACCTGATCCAGAACGGCGTTCTCGGGAACGTCCTGCACTTCAGTGGCCGATACTGGACTGACTACGGCTTCAGCCCCTCGGCTCCCATGAGCTGGAGATACAAGGGCGGGCCCGGCTCCGGTGCGCTGGCCGACGTCGGAAGTCACCTGACGTACGTATCCGAATTCCTGTGCGGCGACATCAAGTCCATCAGCGGTGGCCGGCTCGCCACGGCGATTGCCAAGCGCCCTCTTCCGCTGAGTGCCGTGATGGGTCACGATCACGTGGCCGTCAGCGACACGTTCGAAGCGGTGGAGAATGACGACTACGCAGCATTCAACGCAGAGTTCACCAACGGCGCCGGAAGCTTCGAGGTCTCCCGCGTTGCAGCCGGCCACGCCAACAGCCTCCAGTTCGAGGTCTTCTGCGAGAATGGCGCGGCCAAGTTCGATCAGCGCCGCCCGTCCGAAATTCAGCTTTTCCTCAATGACGGTTCAGGTAACGAGAACGGTTACCGCCAGGTCATCCTCGGCCCGGGCCACCCATATATCGCCGGCGGCCTCGCAATGGACGCCCCGGAAGTTGGCTTTGGCCAGAACGATGCATTCGGCTATCAGGCCCGCGCGTTCCTCGAAGAAGTTGCCGGGCTCAGCGCAGAAGCATCCTTGCCCCGTTGCGCCACCTTCGATGAAGGCGTACGCAACATGGAACTCCTCAATGCAGTCACCGAATCCAGCCTGAACAACGGAAAGAAGATCACGCTATGAAGCTCGGCGTCTACAACGCGATCCTGCACGACCGCCCGCTTCCCGAAGCGCTGAAGGTCATCGCTGATCTTGGTCTCACTGGGATCGAGATCAACACTGGCGGGTTCCTGCCCGCCGTGCACGTCCCCACTTTTGACCAGATTCTGGAGAGCGACGCAGCGCGCGACGACTATCTGGCGATCTTCGAGGGCACCGGCGTTTCCATCGCTGGCCTGAACTGCAATGGCAATCCGCTGCATCCCAAGCGCGAAATCGGTGAGAAGCATGCCGAAGACATCCGCCGCTCCATTCGCCTGGCCCATCGCCTCGGCCAGAACCGGATTGTGACCATGTCCGGTCTGCCGGGTGGCGAGCTTGGGGCGACCACCGTCAACTGGGTAGTCAACGCCTGGAACTCCGCGGCCCTGGACGTGCTGGATTACCAGTGGGATGTGGCCGCTGCGTTCTGGAAGGAAACGGACCGCCTTGCTGCTGATCACGGCGTCAAGGTGGCGCTGGAACTGCACCCGCAGAACCTCGTCTTCAACACCGCTGATGTCTACAAACTCATCGAGCTCACCGGTGCCACCCATGTTGGTGTCGAACTCGATGCTTCCCACCTGTTCTGGCAGCAGATGGACCCCGTGGCTGTCGTCCGCGAACTTGGCTCGCTGGTGTTCCAGGCAGCTGCGAAGGACGTCCGCGTGAACAAGGACAACGCTGCGCTGTACGGAGTTTTGGACAACAGCTTCCGACGGCTTTCACCCGAGGAAAACCGCACCAACCTGGGCGGCGACGAGTGGGCCAACGGATGGCCCAAGAACTCGGCCTGGGACTTCGTTGCCTTGGGCCGTGGACACGATATGGCCTTTTGGACAGAGTTCCTCCGGGCGCTCCATGAGGTTGATCCCAACATGCTGGTGAACATCGAACACGAGGACGTTTCCCTGGGTCGCATTGAAGGACTTGAAGTGGCGGCTCAGGTCCTTAAGGATGCTGACGCGGCACTGGAAGCGTCACTGAACGCTTCTACCGCTAGTGCCATTTGACAGGACAAACTGACAAGGTTTAGTGTCGCCTCAAGAATCCCTCTTAAGACTCAACTTCTGCTGCACTGACGGAGACAGATAATGATGAAGCAAGTGACCCTCGGCCTTGTGGGTGTTGGCCGGATCGGTGTAATGCACGCCAAGAACATCAGTGCGCTCAACCAAGTCCTGAACCCGGAGGGGGTCCAGGTCCAACTCAAGCTGACCGATGTTGCCGGCGAACACGCCCGTTCCGTGGCCGCTGAATGTGGAGCGGAATTCCTGGGTTCAGTGGCGGAGCTGATCTCCTCGGGTGTGGATGGACTGGTGATCGCCACCGGCACGGCGACACACCCGGACCTCATCCGCGCCGGTGTGGATGCTGGGATTCCCGTGTTCTGCGAGAAGCCGGTGGCTGTGAATGTCGCCCAGTCCCTGCCGGTCCTTGAGTACATCCGGGAGAAGGGTGGAACCGTGCAGATCGGCCACCAACGCCGCTTCGACGCCGGCTACCTGGAAGCCAAGCGGGCCTACGAAGCCGGAGAATTGGGCTGGATCCACTCCGTCCGTGCCCTCACATGCGACATGACACCGCCGCCGGTCCAATTCCTGGCAACCTCAGGCGGTCTGTTCCGGGACTGCTCCGTGCACGATTTCGACATCCTTCGGTGGCTCACGGGCAAGGAAATCGTGGAGGTCTACGCCAAGGGCTCCAACAATGGCGACCCCGCAATCGGTGAGGTGGGTGACGTAGATACCGCCTTGGCAGTAGTAACTTTCGACGACGGCACGGTAGGCACGGTCTCAGCCAGCCGTTACAACGGGGCCGGGCACGATGTCCGCCTGGAACTCCAGGGCTCGGATGGCTCCGTGGTGGTTGGCATGGACGAACAGATGGCTGTCCGCTCGGCCGAGCCAGGGGTTGCGTTCCCGTCCGGCAACTCCCACAAGACCTTTGCCGAACGCTTCGACCAGGCGTACCGCTCTGAGATGGCCGCATTTGTTGAATTGGTCCTCGGGGAACGCAAGAATCCGTGCACCCCCGAGGACGCTGTCGCTGCTTCCAAGGTGGCCGACGCCGCCCAGGAATCCCTCGAAACCGGCGTCCCCGTCCGCGTCGCCCCCTGATCTTCTCTCACATCCTGCGGCTTTTTCCCCGATCCTCTCTCACATCCTGCGGGATTGCCGGCGTTCCTGCGCTCGTCAAGTTTTTGAGACAGTTTCGTTGGTGTTAGGCGGCCAGGGGTTCCTGGGCGCGGTTGTGGTGGTTTTCGTGGGCGGCGGCCGGTGGGATGCCGCCGGCCCTGCGGTTGGGACGGCGGCGGTTGTACCAGCCTTCGATGTAGTCCATCACTCCGGTCCGGGCTGCGAGTCTGGAGCCGAATCCGTGGTGGTGGTAGAACTCGGTTTTGAGGTGGGAGAAGAAGTTCTCGGCGACCGCGTTGTCCCAGCACACCCCGACCTTGCCCATGGACTGGGTGACCCCGTTCTGGCCGCACCATTCTTGGAATTCGTCAGAGGTGTATTGGGTGCCACGGTCGGAGTGGAACACCACACCATGCTCGGCGAAACGGCCGTGGTTCCGTGCCATCTGCAGGGCTGCGGTGCACAGGCTTGCCCGCATGTGGGCAGCCATGGACCAGCCGATGACCATGCCCGAAAACAGGTCGATGACGGTGGCCAGATAAAGCCAGCCCTCGCCGGTGCGCAGGTAGGTGATGTCTCCGACCAGACGGGTCCCGGGCACTGCGGAGGTGAAGTCGCGTTTGCCCTGTTCATCGAGCATGTGGTTCTCGATGTGGGCGGTCTTGGCTTGCGGGTCCTGGACCGTGGTCCTCTTCCAGGCCCGGGTTCGGATGGCCCGCAGGCCCTTTTCTCGCATGATCGCCCCGACGGTGGGGGCGGAGACCTTGGTCCCGGCCGCGTTGAGCAAAAGCGTCAGCTGGTCACGGCCGGCACGGCCATTTTCCTTCTCGTACAGGCCGGTAACCGCGGTGACCAGATCCTCATGCCGCACGGCACGCGGTGAGGGCCCGGCAGGGGCGCGCCACCGGTAGAACGAGGCCCGGGAGACCTTCAACGCCCGGCACAGCCACACCACGGAATAGTTGGCCTTCTCCGCTTCGATGAACTCGTAGAAGTCCTCTACTTTTGCTTCGCGGCAAAGAAGGCGCTGACTTTTCCCAGGAACTCGACCTCGGCCTTCAACCGCTCATTTTCGGCCAGTGCCTTCCGGTGCTCGTCCCACGGCACCGGCCCCCGTTCTTCAGGCAGGACCGGCGCGGCGCCCTGGTGGCTCTCTCGATGCCTGTGCAGCCAGTTCCCCAGCGTGCTTTCCTTCACCCCGATCTCCTCGGCGACCTGTTTCACCGACCGGTTCGTGGACAAAACAAGCCGCACAGCATCCTCACGGAAAGCGGCATCGTATTTTCTTCTGGGCGTGGTCATCTGAACTGAAGCTCCCATCAAGCTGTCTCACAAAACCATACGACCGCATCCTCTCTCCCTTGCTTCAGGAAAGCCACGACGTCGGCACCTGACCTGAGTGCCGACGTCGGGACCTGCCGCGCGGGACGTGAGAGAGGATCGGGCGAAAGGGGCCTCGATGTGAGAGAGGATCGGCCGAAAGGGGCCTCGATGTGAGAGAGGATCGGTCAGGTAGCTGCTCTCAAGGTGGCCGACGCCGTCCAGGAGTCCCTCGAAACCGGCGTTCCCGTTTCCCGTCCGCGTCGCCCCCTGATCTTCTCTCACATCCTGCGGCTTTTTTCCCGATGTTCTCTCACATCCTGATGGATTGGCGGCGTTCGTCTCTCCCTTGCTTCAGGAAAGCCACGACGTCGGCACCTGACCTGAGTTCGGACGTCGGAACCTGTCGCCCCGGCGGTGAGAGAGGATCGGGCGGGAGGGGCGTCGATGTGAGAGAGGATCGGGCGGGAGGGGCGTCGATGTGAGAGAAGATCGGGCGGAACGTGCCTCGATGTGAGAGAGGATCGGACATAGCTGACGCGGGCCGGATGAGTCTGGGGGAAAACTCCGACCCGCGCCAGGTCTATGGGGGCCGATCAGGCGATGACCTTCATGGCCTGCCAACCCGAGCCGAGGCTAACGGGCGGAACGTTGCTGAGCGTTCCGCTTCCCGATCCGGGATAGAGCCACAAAGTGTCTCCGATACGGCCTACGACGTCGTTCTTACCGTCGCCGTCAAGGTCCCGTGGCCCGGCCAGCGCAGTGCGGGTTCCCCAGCCCGTCCCGATCTGCGTCCATTGCAGCCAGCCCCCGGAACCATTGCCCGGATATAGCCATAATGCGCCTGTATCAGTGCGCCGCGCCAGTACATCTGCCTTGCCGTCACCATTGAAATCGCCGCTGCTGAAGATGGAGTTCATGACGCCCCAACCCCAGCCGACGGTATAGGGGGTCCGCTGTCCTCCAGCACCATTTCCTTCATACAAACGGAGGTCGCCGTTGCTGCGACGTGCCATGAGATCGGGAATACCGTCACCACTGAAATCCCCTGGTGAGAAGAGCTGCGTCATGGTGCTCCAACCGATGCTGACCTGCTTCCGTGCACCAAAGCTGCCAGCTCCATCACCTGGGTAGAACCACAGGACGTCGCCGGATCGTGCCAGGACGTCGGGCTTCCCGTCGCTGTTGAAATCGCCCGGGGTGATGGTGTCCGTGTTGGCTGACCAGGCGGGTGCAGGCAAGGCGAGTTGCCGTGGGCCGAGTCCACCTGCGCCGTTGCCGGGATACAGGTACAGGTTCCCGGCGGTATCAGCCGCCAGGACGTCAGCGCGGCCGTCACCGTTGAAGTCATGGGCCGACGGCGGTCCGGCTGCCGGAACGGTGTACGTCTGGGTAGCCACAGCCGAAGTGTTGCCCGCGGTATCGACGCCTATGTATTTGAGCGTCAGCGTGGAGCTGCCCATCACAATCGGGCTGGTGTACTTGATGTTCGTAGCAGACTCCGTGGCCGTGGGGGTGCTGCCGTTCGTCGTGTAATAGATGGCCGCCCCAGGCTCGTTGGCTGTCAGCGTGATCGTGGCGCCGCTGGCCAAGGCCCGTGAGGTGGGATTGGCCGTCACAACAGGAGCCGTCGTGTCCGGCGGAATCGTGTAGGTCTGTGTTGCGACGTCGGAGGTGTTTCCAGCCGTGTCCTTCGCGAAGTACTTCAGGGTCATGGGGCCGGGCCCATTGAACGTAATTGGCGCGGTATACACCAGGCCGGCCGTGAGGGGATCAGTGCCGTCTGTGGTGTAACGGATTTCCGCTGGTTCGTTGGCGGACAAGGTGATGGTGGTACCTGTTGCGTAGGCCCCGCCTGCAGGGTTGGCCGTCACGACGGGCTTGGTGACGTCAGGGCCCGTGGAGTACGTCTGGGTGGCCACGACCGAGGAATTGTTGGCGCCGTCAACGGCGAAGTACTTCAGGGTCATCGGGCCATTCAGCGGGATGGGGCTGGCGTACTTGCTGCTCGCCGTCGTGGGGTTGCTGCCGTCCGTGGTGTAGTAGATCGTCGCCGTCTCATTGGCAGTGAGGGTGATGGATTGACCCACAGCGTATGTTCCACCCGGAGGCGTCGCAGTGACCACGGGGGCAACGTTGTCCGTTCCCAGGTACGCCTCAAACTCGGCCAGACCGGCGTTCGTGGTGGTGGAGCTTACTGAGGTGATGTTCAAACGCACAGAGCTCACGGTCTTTGCCGGGAAGTTGATGGTGAGTCCGGAGCCATTATTGGGAAGGGCAGGGACTGTCACTGTGCTTCCGTCCGAGAACAACAGGTTTCCTCCGGTGACTTGGTCCGAGAGGAGCGGCCGGTCGAACAAGGTCACCGAGTTGATGGTCCTTGTGGGGGAGAAGTTGTATTGAATCCAACTGCCTGCCTTTTCGCCGGCTGTTACCCACTCACGGGTTGCGTCCATGGGGGCGCCCCAGTCGTACCCATCCCGGGCCTTCTCCGGACTCTGGGCTGCTGCTTTCTGGGATGACGCCGTGACGGTGGTCCCTGCCGACTTAGCGGCGTTGCCCACCCACTCAATGGCTGTGATGTATTGCCGCTTCAGCCACTCGTCGTAGGGGGAATCGGGGCAACCTTCGCCGGGACTGCTGCAGATATACATGTCGAAATCCGCGAATCGCACGAAGGTGTCCACCTTCGCAGTGAGTTCAGCACCCGTCACATTCTGGGGGTACTCGTCAATCACGTATGCATCGTAGGCCAGGGAAGTATGGGGCCCGGTGTAACTGCGCGTAGCCAACTGGGCGAATTTGGCAGTTGCCCAATGGTCGCTGTGGTCGTAGGGGTTGTTAAAGTTGCCGGTCCAATCCTGTGTACGGAACGTGGTCGGTTGGAAGTTGGCCACCAGCCGGTTCAGCGCCGTCTGGAACTGTGACTTGGTGAACGTGGCGGCATTGTCCACGGGCCTGATGGAGGAAAGCCGTCCATCCCAGAGTTTGAGGATGCTCTGATCGTTGTACGCCGCACTGCCATCACCATTCGGGAAACCATCGGGCAGCCGCATGAACACTACCGAGATGTTTGGTGCGCCATTGAGGGTTTGCATAGTGAGCGGCCGATTGGGAACGCCTGCGTCCGAGGTCGTCCAGGAATCAGACACCCCTGCCATCTTGGAGTAACTGGCCCTGATTCCGGCTTCCAGGCCCTTCCAGTACGAAGCGCCCTCGCCGGCCTCGCCCGCAGTGGTAAACACCGTTTGGACGCAGCGTTTGGCTTGGATATCCCTCATGAAATCGGGGCTCAGGAAAATCAGGTCATCGTCCGTGTGGGCAACGATCTGCATGGCCCCGCCGGTTCCGGCACACGGCGGTACGGCTGACACCGCAGGGGCACCCGAAAATGCGACGAGTCCCGCGAAGGCCAGAGCCGGACTAAAGATAAAACCCAGAAGGCTGAAAAAATGGGATTGCCGATTCGGACGACGGACGTGTTTTGGACGGTCCACAACCATGCTCCTTTGAGCAGATGTTGGGCCCCCCAGCCGGCAAACTTACGACGCCCATAGGGACGTCATTCGAATGGAGTTATGCGCTATCCGAGCTCTCAGAGGAACGGAAAGCGATGCAGTGAGCGCTACTGTACTCCTCCGGGCCGGGCCTGAACAGGGTTCCGGCACACTTCCACGAACGCTTTAAAAGGCGCCAACCGCTCCGCATCCGGAAGCTGGGAAGCTTCCGGATGCCACTGCACTGAGGCCACCCAGCGGGAAGGGTCTTCAAGCGCTTCCACAGTGCCGTCGTCGGCGATCGCCGTCACCACCAGGCCTTCACCCACCCTGTCCACCGCCTGATGATGCCCCGAAGCGATCTTGATGGAAGTCCCTTCCGGAGCACCATAGAGCGCGGCGGTCTTCGAACCGGGTACCAGCACGACGTCGTGCCACGCCCACTCGTTGGCCGCGGGGTCATCGGGATTCAAGCCGTTGTGGTTGACGGCCGACGGTGCCATGTCCTGGATCAGCGTCCCGCCGTAGAGCACGTTCAGCAACTGGTGGCCGCGGCAAATCCCCAGCAGCGGAAGGCCGGCGTCGATCGTGGCCCGCGCGACGTCGATGTCCAAGTGATCCTGTTCCGGGTTGACGTCATATACCGAGTCCTCCGGGTCCTGGCCGTAAAGACGCGGTTCCAGGTCCCCGCCGCCGGGCAGCAGCACGCCGTCGAGCGTTTTCATGACCGAGGCCAGACGCCCGGCGCTGTCGGCCGAAACGGGGGTCAGCAACACCGGCTGCGCACCCGCTTCACCGAGCAGATCCACAATAAAGGTGAACAGTTGGTTGGCTTCGCCCACGCGGGCGTCGGGATTGTCCGAGCTGCTAAGGCGGACCGGAACTCCGATACGCGGCCGGGCGAAAGCGCCGTCATCTGAAGTCTTCATGCTTCATCATGCAACGGAACATCGCCCTGCGCGTAAACGGGACTCAGGCCGTTCGGCACTACTACGCTGATGCCATGAATCCCTCCGGTGCCTTGAACCCAAGTCCACGGACGCTCGACGTCGAAAGCATCGTCCATTTCGACAAACTGGTTACTTCCGGGGCCGGGTCCATGCACGGCTGGCACGCACAGTCCCTGGACCTTCGCGGACGTTCACGGGAACTAAAAATGATGGACCCGCAGGGCGCTATCTTCCTGGGATGCACTTTCGACGACGGCATCGAGGAGAGCCTTCGAAGCCGCGGCGCGCTCATCTTTCCCAAGATGCGCGGCGTACCGTTCAACCCGTACCGCGGCACCCTCTACACAGCAAGGGAACTCTACGAGGACATTTCCACTACCGAGTATGAAGCCACCCTGGACGCAAGGATTTATGAGTGGAGCATCCTTCCAGGCAAACGGGCAAGCCTGGACGCGACGCTCGCCGCAGCCCTCCACGACCACGCCATTGGCGATGCCCTGGACGAACTGCTGCAAGACGGTGAGTTATCCGGTACCAAGCTGGTAGGCGTCATGGGAGGACACGCCGCCCAGCGCGGAACCAAGGAATTCGACGACGCCGCGCGGCTGGGTCGCTTGCTCGCGCAAGCCGGATTCACGGTAGCCACCGGCGGTGGCCCCGGTGCGATGGAAGCAGCCAACATGGGCGCCTACCTCAGCGGACTGCCCGACGCCGATTCCACCGCAGCCCTGCAAACGCTCGCTTCCATCCCCGGGTTCAGGCCCTCGGTGACGGCTTGGGCGCGGCAAGCAGCCGCCGTCGTCGAACGTTACCCGGAAGGCACCGCGACGCTCGGCATACCCACGTGGTTCTACGGCCACGAGCCACCAAACCTGTTCGCAACCCACATCGCGAAGTACTTCGCCAACGCGATCCGGGAAGCGATCCTCCTGGAGCTTTGCAACGGTGGGATCGTGTTCCTGCCGGGTTCCGCCGGAACCGTGCAGGAGATCTTCCAGGACGCCTGCGAAAACTATTACGGCGCCCCCGAAACCATCACTCCCATGGTCCTGGTGGGCCGCGATCATTGGGAACAGACCTACCCGGCGTGGCCGATGCTGCGGAGCCTCGCTGCCGGGAGGCCCATGGCGGAGAGGATCTTCCTGGTGGACACTGTGGAGGATGCGCTCGCAGTCGTGGCCGCGGGCTAGAAGTTGCTGGAAGGGCTAGAAATCCTTACTGCAGGGGCCGGAGCCGAGTTGGGCAAGGCCCGTCTTGTCCCCGGCGGCGTACTCGCGAACCCACGAGGCTTGGTCGTACATCAGTTGGCGGGGGTCATCCACATGGTCCAAACCAAGAACGTGTCCGAGTTCGTGCATGATCACGGCCGTGCCCACTTCCTTGCCCTGGGGTGAGTCCATGATCCCGGCGAACTGGGGTGCATCCAACGATACCGAGCCAGTCACGTAAGCCTTATAGCCGTTGCTCAGGCCGATGGAAGAGCTTCCGCCCAAGCCGACCGTTTGCCCGGTCAGCCTCGGCACCTGCTCTGGTGTAGTCCAGGCAATGAGCACAGGCGCCCAGCGGTCACCGTAAGTCGTCGGCTGGTAGCCGGCCCTGTTGGTGGTGGGTAATTCGGACGTCGGACCGTCATAAATGAAGTGCAGCCCGGAGGCGAGGCTGGCCTGCCGGACGGCGTCCTCCACCATCGAATACCAGCTTGTTGGGGCCAGGTCCGAGTTCACCACGTAGTGGATCGGCCTGCAAGGGGAGTATGCCAGGGGAGTTCCGTCTGCTTTGACGGCCAGGAATTTGTAGGAAGTGCTGGTTCGCTGCAATGGCGCCGGCGTCCCCAGTGGCGCGTCGGCTTCTTCAAAGCCGGGCAGTGGATCCTGACGCTGGCCAAAGGGAACCAGCCCGGGGTGCGGCGCCTGGCTCTGCGTCGTGGAATCGGACCAGAACCTTTGAAGTTCGCCGCTGAAGTAGGCGCCGGCGCAGACCAAACCGAGGATGCCGAACAGGAACAGGATGGCCGCGATGCTGCTGTGTTTGATGGGCGGTCTGGGCGGCGGCATGGCATGCTGCTGATAAGGCGGCGGGGGATAGGGGTCAGGCCTCTCTGGCGACCCATAAGGTTCCATCGAACCCCCTCACGGGACGGCCCAATCGGACGGTGAGCGCCGCCGTCGGCCGCTTCCGTCAGGATAGAACCGATGGCGCGGTGAGTCCATGGCGGTGAGGCCAAGCTTCGGAGCTTCAGATGTCCTTGCGGCAAGGAGCCGAGGCCAGGAGGTGGAGGCCGTTCAGGTCGCCGGCGGCCAATCCGTCAGGGGCGCCGATCTCCGGGTACATCAGCTGAATGGGATCATCAACATGATCCAAACCCATGACGTGCCCCAGTTCGTGCTGCATGACGGCCAGCACGTAGTCCGAACCACCCTCCTCGGCAAGGAGCTCCATTACTTGCGGGGTGTCGAGCTCCAGGCTGCCCGTGATGTAGCTCTTGGGACCGTTGTTGAGCGAGTACATGGTGCTGCCGCCCGTACCGATGACGGTCTCAGCCAGCGCCGGAGCCGTCTCAGGTGTGGTCCATGAAATCAGCAAGGGCGCCCACCGGTCGCCGTACTTGGACGGTTGGTACGGTTCGCGTTTCGCTGTGGGGAGTTCGTCGGTGCTGCCATCGTTGACGAACTGGATCCCGGATGCCGCAGAAATATTGGCGATTGCGGTGGTAAGCAGTGCATCCGTACCCTCAGGCGCAGTGGCGTCGTTTACTACGTAGTGCAAGGGTCGGCACGGCGAGTACCCAACCGGGGTGCCGTCGTCGTTGGTTGCAAGGAACTTGTATGAATTGCTGGCGTTAGCTGGTGGCAGTGGCGACGCCAGCGGGGCGTCCGCCTCCTCGATTCCTGGCGGCGGCGCGTCCAAGGCACGGGCCGGGGTCTGCTGGATCGGCTCGCTCTTGGGCGAATTGGGCAGGGCCACGCCCGGAAACAGCCCGACGATTCGCGGATCGCCGTGGAGCAAACCGCTGACAAGGACAGCCACGACGGCGGCGACACCGGCCATGAGGACGCCACGAAGAATTCGGAGGGTTGTGCCCGCACGGCGGTGTTTTGGCGCGCGCAACGGCGGCTGCTCCGAATCCACGGTTCTCCATTCCCTACGCCCCGGTCACGCGGGGCCGCGCGGAGGACGAACCAACATTACCGCCTAGACGATCATCGTTCCGAACGCGAGGCCAAGCGCGTAGGTGGCTGCCGCAGCACCCAGGCCGATCGCCAACTGCCGGAAGCCACGGCTCAGCGGTGAGGTCCCGGACAACAGCCCGACGACGGCGCCAGTCGCCAGGAGCGCGATGCCCACCAGAACACCGGCTACTACCAGTGCCGCCACACCCGTCATGCCGAAAATGAACGGAAGGATGGGCACGATGGCACCAGAGGCGAAGAAGCAGAAGCTGGACATCGCGGCACCCCACGCAGACCCCACGGTTTCGTGGTCGTCAGCGGGTTGCTCCTTCTCCGGTTGCAAGGAAAGGCTCGGATCGCAGTCGCAACTGAAGAGTCCCATGCGTTCGGCGGCGCGGTGCTCGGCGGCCTCGCGGGTCATGCCCCTGGCCAGGTAGACCAGCACGAGCTCGTTGTGCTCGATGTCCAGAGAAGGGGCGGCAGTGAGGGTAGCCTGCGTGGGCAGCGTGGCGTTGAGCAACTCCCGTTGCGAGCGGACCGAAACGTACTCACCGGCGCCCATGGACAGGGCACCGGCCAGCAAACCGGCCACGCCACTCATGAGGACCACAGGGCTGGGAACGCCCGTTGCGGCCATGCCCATGACCAGTGAAAGGTTGCTCACCAGGCCATCGTTGGCCCCAAAAACGGCGGCACGGAAAGTACCCGAAAGCCTGTTGCGGCCACGGGTGGCAAGACCCCGAACAACTTCTTCGTGGATTTGTTCGTCGGCAACCATGGCCGGGGTCGCGGCAGGCTCGGCACCGTAAGGGGAGCGGCCTTCCGCGCGCTGCGCCAACGCGAGCACGAAGACGGAACCGAAGTGCCGTGCCAGGAAGCCAAGTAGCTGGCTACGGGTGGAGGCACCCTTCGGCATTCCAGCATGCTCTCCGAGCAGCTTGAGCCAGTGTGCCTCATGCCTTCCCTCGGCCTCGGCCAAGGCGAGCAGGATCTGGCGTTCCTCGCCGTCACGACGCTGGGCGAGCTCCCGGTAGACGGCGGCTTCGGCACGCTCATCGGCCAGGTATTGACGCCAGCGCCTGATGTCCGCAGGCGTGGGCGGGGCTGGTTGGGGCGGTGTTCCGGATCCGCGGGCGGGGTCCGGAGCGGGGCTCGACGAACCGTGGGATTCCTGGTGCTTTTGCACTTTCTCTCCTGTGCTGGGTGGGGTAGTTGCGGCCCCATTGCAACGCCCACTGTACCGCTTATTGGCGCGGATTTTTGGCCGGTATTCCTTAGCGGGAATGTTCGGCGTGCCTTAATTTTGGGCGCGATCCACGCATGCCTTGACCCTCTTCAAGCACAGTGCTCAGATGGAAGGACAGGGGCGGGGGCCCTCCCCGTACTCGTCTCAGCAGGCTGCTTGCCAGCCCACCAGACGGAGGTTGCAGCATGGACACCACCGAACCGCACGCCAACCACCCGGAGCGGGAGACCATCGAGTCCGACCCCGCGTACGACTACAGCGAAGACCAGGAAGTCGACGAACCCTGGGTGGAGGAAATCGACGTCCCGGATGACGACGAGCGGGTTGTTCCCCTGGATGAAACCGAAGAATTCCGTGGGGAAGAAGACGAAGAATTCTAAGCGTCCTCCAAGTGGGTCCTGCAACTCGGGAACCCAAGGTAAAGCGCAACGGCGACGCTGCCCCGAAAAGGGGCGGCGCCGCCGTCGAGCATTACTTGGGGCTGGGCCGTTCAGCTGGCGTTGTGGCTGCTGACGGGGTGGGCTTCCAGGGGCAATTCGTCAGAGACTGCCCCGGCCACGCGCTTGTCCCAAGCCGCCCGAACTTCGGGTTCGGTGGGCGGCGTGAGGAGGGAAATCACGACGTATGCCACGAACGAGGCAGCCAGGCCGTAGTAGATGGGTTCGTTGGCGTAGACGCCGTCGACGCTCGGGATGAGTCCAGTGGCGAACAGAATCAGCAAGGCCAGAGTCAAAATGGAGCCCACTGCCATGGACCAGGCAGCAGCGATACCGGTTCCGCGCTTCCAGACGAGGCCGCCCAGAATCGCGACCAGGAGGCCGCCCACCAGGATGTCGTAGGCAATGGTGAGGGCAACCACCACGTCCTGCGCGGCCATGGAGATCAGCACCGCAACGATGCCAAGGCCAAGAACCCAGTAACGGTTGGCCTTGACGTCGTGCTCAGGGTTTTCGGTGTCGTCGGTGTTGATGGTCTTGCCGAACCAGCTGGCCACGAACGGAACAACATCTGCGCGAGCCACGGTGGCGGCGGCAATCAGGGCACCTGAAGCGGTGGACATCATGGCTGCAACAGCTGCGGCCATGACAAGGCCGCCGATGCCGATGGGCAGGATGTTCGTTGCCACTTCGGCATACACCACGTCCTTGCCAAGGCTTGCCACATCGATGTTGGGGAGTGCTACCCGGGCAGCCAGGCCGATCAAGGCGCCAGCCACACCGTAGAGGATGCAGTAAACGCCGGCCGTCGCTCCGCCCCAGCGTGCAACCTTGGGAGTTTTGGCGGTGAAGACGCGCTGCCAGATATCCTGGCCGATCAGGAGTCCGAGTGTGTAGACGACGAAGTACGTGATGATCGTCTGGACACCGATTCCGTCAATCTGGAAGAAGCTGGCATCGACGCGTTCACGGATGCCGTCGAGTCCTCCGGCTGCGTTCATGACGAAGGGGAGCATCAGGAAGAAGATGCCCACGGTCTTGATGATGAACTGGACCTGGTCGGCAAGGGTGATGGACCACATGCCACCGATGGTCGAGTAAACAAGCACAATTGCACCGCCGACGGCGATCGCCATCCAGCGCGGCCAATCGAAGAGGACGACAAAGATGGTGGCATAGGCGCCGGTGGACGTGGCGCAGAGCATGAGGGTGTACGCCAGCATCACGATGCCGGAGGTCTGCGTGGCCTTGCTGCCGTAGCGAAGGCTCAGCATTTGGGAGACCGTGTAGATCTTCAGGCGCTGGATGGTGCCAGCGAAGAGCAGGCTCAGGAGGAGGACGCCGGCGCCGATTGCGACGACCAGCCACATCCCCGAAATGCCGAATTTGTAACCCAAGCCGACGCCGCCGACGGTGGATGCGCCACCGAGGACAACTGCGGCCATGGTTCCGGTGTAAAGGAAGGGGCCCAGACGGCGGCCGGCCACGAGGAAGTCGCTGTTGTTCTTGGTGCGGGACTTGCCCCACCAACCGAATGCAAGCATGGCAAGCAGGTACACCACCACAATGGCGATGTTTATGAACGATGAGTCCATGAGTGGCTCCTTGGAGCTGGTGCACGGAGGTTGGGGTTTTCGACGATACTCCTGGGAATCGCCGAAGTCTCCGTGCTGATGATGGGAGATTGGGTTCGTGTTGTGTGCCTCACAGACAACACTTGTTGCCTATGAGGATATGTTGTGATCGGAGTAACAGTCAAGGGGCTTTGGTCATCGTTGGGCTGTTTGTGGCTCTCACTGCCCGGGATCCCGCTACTATTGCTGCAATGACAGGGCCCAATGACAGGCCTGAAAGGTTCGTGAATGAAGGCTCTCCCCGTTGAACCAAGCAACGTTCCCGTTGCCATTGGTTCCAGAATCCGCGCAGCCCGTCAGGCGCAGCGCCTCACCATCGAACAAGTGGCGGACGCCACGGGGCTGACCAAGGGCTTCCTCAGCCGTGTCGAGAGAGACCTGACATCGCCGTCGGTCGCTTCCCTCGTAACCCTTTGCCAGGTCTTGTCGGTGTCGGTAGGAGACTTGTTCGCAGCTCCGGAAACGCACCTCACCAGGCGCGACGACGGTCCACGGATTTCCCTGGGTGGCCAGGGCATTGTGGAGCGCTTGCTAACTGCCCGCTCGGAGCGGCGCCTGCAGATCCTTCAGGCCACCATCGAACCGCGGGGCCGTGGAGAGAACGAGCTCTACGCCGTGGACTGCGACGTAGACGTCCTCCACGTGGTCAAGGGACGCATCAAACTCATCCTGACCAACGAGGAGTATGACCTCGAAGAAGGCGACACGCTCTCCTTCCCGGGCAGGGAACCCCATACCTGGGTCAATCCCACGGACGAAACCGTCGAGGTGCTCTGGATTTTGGTGCCGGCAGCGAGCCGCTAGATCTTCCAAGCCCACGAAGCAACGAGGCGCTGTTAGCCCACGTGGACCCAGGGCCGGCGGGTGATGTCCGGCTCAGCTTCACGCAGTACCTCGCGGGTCACCGGCGCGATCTCGCCCTCACCGAAGAATAGGAACTTGCTGAGGTTGGAGATCGGGTTGCCCTCGGTCCAGCGGAAGTAGATGTGCGGCATGAAGCCGGTCACGTCGCGGATGTGAAGCAAGACGGCGGCAAGTGTGTTGGGCACGTTGTTGCTGTGGACTTCCAGGATCTTGAACCCGTGCCGGAGTTTGCCAACCACCTGGAGTTCCTGCTCGAAGTCTGAGCTGTCGTCAACGATGATCTCGATGAACACCGCATCGCAATCCAGTGGCAGGTGGTTGGCCTGTTGCGCGTGCTGGAGCTTCTCGCGGTACCGCCCGGCGCTGAGGTGCTTTGGTTCATGGGCGATGATCCGGACCGGTCCGTCGACGTTGTTCGCGGTGAATTCGAGTGCAGTCTGGTCCATCTTGATATGCGTGGCACGGAGCTCGAAGGCACGCCGGATCCGGGAAATGAAGCTCACCACCATGATGCCCAGAATGAACAGCGCGGCGATCTTCAGGCCGTCCGGACGCTCGATCGAGTTGACCACGGTGGTGTAGATGAAGACCAAGGACACGAGGCCGAAGCCGATGACCTGTGCCCGCTGCTTCTTTCGCCGGGCGGACAGTGTCACGGCGATGGAGGCGGAGGTTATCAAGACGAGTACACCAGTGGCATAGGCGCCACCCTGCGCATTGACGTCGGCTTGGAAAATGATCGTCACGATAAAGGCGATGACTGTGAAGACCAGGACGAGTGGGCGCAGTGCGCGGACCCACGCTGGAGCCATGCCGTAGCGCGGCAGGTACCTGGGGACCAGGTTCAGCAGGCCGGCCATGGCCGAAGCGCCGGCGAACCACAGGATAGCGATGGTACTGACGTCGTACACTGTGCCGAATCCGTCGCCCAGGAACTTGTGGGCGAGGAAAGCCAAGGCGCGCCCATCAGCCTTTTCGCCGGGTTCGAATTCTGCGGCTGGGATCAGCATGACGGTGGTGAAGCTGGATGTGATGAGGAACGAGCTCATGATGATGGCGGCGGTGGTCAGGAGCTTGTGGGCGCCCTTGATCCGGCCGGCCGGGTTGGCCTCAGTGTCGGATGCATGGCCCTTGATCTGTGGCATGACTGCGACGCCGGTCTCGAACCCCGAGAGGCCAAGGGCCAATCGTGGGAATACCAGCAGCGCAAGGGCAATCATCAGGATGGGATCGCCGTGGGATGTGTTCAGCGCCGTCCACCAGTCAGAGATCACCCGGGACTCTGTGAACACGTGGCCTATGGAGACGATGACCACCACAAGGTTCAGGGCCAGAAACGCGGCGACCAGGACGACGGCCACGTTGATGGCTTCTTTGAATCCGCGCAGGAAGACGATGCCTAGTCCTGCAATCAGGGCCAGGGTGATGACAACCTGCTGGCCTTCCAGGAAATGCGGAGCAAAGGGGTTCTCAATGAGGTGCGCAGTCGCGTCGGCGGCGGAGAGGGTGATGGTGATCATGAAGTCCGTGGCCGCAAAGCCGAGGAGTGCCAGGACGAACAACTTGCCTCCCCATCGAGGAAGCAGGCGCTCGAGCATGGCAATGGAACCCTCGCCCCGGGGACTTTCCCTGGCAACGCGACGGTATACAGGCAGTGCACCGGCCAAGGTGACGAAGACCAGGAGCAGCGTGGCCAACGGCGACAGCAAGCCGGCAGCCAGGGCAGCGATTGCAGGCTGGTAGCCCAGAGTCGAGAAGTAGTCCAGGCCCGTCAGGCACATGACCTTCCACCAAGCTTGCGGTTTGTGAGCTTCCGCTGGCTGTCCGTGCGGACCCTGCCGCTTGCCCGAGGTATCCGGCATTCCTTCCAGCAGCCACGATTTGAGGTGGAATGCCTTTTTGAGTCGGTCTGCAGGATCGGCCGGCGGCCTGGTCAGGGTAGTCACGTTGTCCTTTCGGGCAGCAGTGTGCTGCTTAGGCAAGGAGCGTATGGCCACCGTCAGCGGCTCAACCCCGGTTTTTATGGAATCTTTACGCCTCATGTGACCGGCATCTCAGATGAGCTCACCAGCAAAGGGGACTTGTAAACAGGTGATGCTTATTAGGAAACTTTGAGTGTATGATGGGTGTCACAGTTAGTGATTCATCTCGACCTATCCACTAAGGAGTGGCGCATTTTGGAAGAGCTCCGTATTGAAGCCAACGGGAACCTCGGTCCCATCGATTCATCCCGCATCCCGCGCTACGCCGGTGCCGCCACCTACGCCCGCCTGCCCCGCTTGGACCAGGTATCCAAAGCTGACGTCACGGTTGTTGGCGTACCTTTCGATTCCGGCGTTTCCTACCGTCCCGGCGCCCGCTTCGGCGCGAACCATGTGCGTGAGGCCAGCCGCCTGCTGCGCCCGTACAACCCTGCCTGGGATGTCAGCCCGTTCGAGAACATCCAGGTGGCAGATGCTGGCGACATGGCGGTGAACCCGTTCAACATCAACGAGGCCATCGAGACAATCCAGCAGAACGCCCTGGACCTCACGGCCAACGGCAGCAAGCTCGTCACCCTGGGTGGCGACCACACCATCGCCCTTCCGCTCCTGAGGGCAGCAGCAGAGCGCGCCGGTGAGCCGGTGGCCATGCTCCACTTCGACGCACACCTGGACACCTGGGACACCTACTTCGGCGCTGAATACACGCACGGCACGCCGTTCCGCCGCGCAGTGGAAGAAGGCATCCTGGACACGGAGGCCATCAGCCACGTGGGTACCCGCGGTCCGCTGTATGGCAAGAAAGACCTCGACGACGACCACCGGTTTGGCTTCGGAATCGTCACCTCCGCTGACGTCTACTACCAGGGCGTCCTGGAGACAGTGGCCAAGATCCGCGACCGCATCGGAAGCCGTCCGCTGTACATCTCGGTGGACATCGACGTCCTGGATCCTGCACACGCGCCCGGCACCGGTACCCCCGAAGCCGGCGGCATCACCAGCCGTGAACTGCTCGAGATCATCCGTGGTTTCCGTGGCATGAACCTCGTCGGTGCTGACATCGTGGAAGTTGCCCCGGCTTATGACCACGCCGAAATCACTGGCGTTGCCGGCAGCCACGTTGCTTATGAACTGGTAACCCTCATGGCGGACAACGCGGTTGCAGGCGACCGCCACGGCGCGCCGAACGGCTACGCCCAGCAGGCCCTCGGAGCACGCATGGCAGAACTCGCCCAGGCAACCGGCACGGCTGGAGAGACGCGATGATCGATTTCGATCCGGGCACTGCCGCGCCCACCAAGGGCACTGATCAGCGCAACGGTGGGGACCTCGTCGTCGAGACCCTCGAAGCGCTTGGCGCGAAGACTGTCTTTGGTATCCCGGGCCAGCACGCCTTGGGTCTCTTTGACGCCATGGGCCGCGGCAACCTGCACTTCGTGTCTTCACGAGTGGAGAACAATTCGGCATTCGCAGCTGATGGCTACTCCCGCGCCACTGGCGAAGTGGGCGTACTGTTCCTATCCACCGGTCCCGGCGCGCTGACCTCCCTTGCTGGTTTGCAGGAGGCCTACGCCACCGGTGTTCCGATGGTGGTTGTTGCCAGCCAGATTCCGCTTGAGGGCCTGGGCGCTCGCCGCAAGGGCATGCTGCATCAATTGGATGACCAGAAGGCTTCGGCTGCGAACGTCACCAAGAGCCAGCGCCTGATCCAGCACGCCTCTGGAATCCCATCGGCCATCCAGGACGCCTGGACCGAGGCGATTTCATCTCCGCAGGGTCCGGTGTGGATCGAGATTCCGCATAACGTCCTGCTGGATCCGATCATGGTCCCGCCGGTGGAGGACGCACTCGCCGAGGCCGCAGACAACCCTCCACGCGTCGAGCTGATCCGCGAGGCCGTGAAGTGGCTTTCGACGGCGGAACGTCCGGCGATCATCGCAGGCGGCGGTACGCGCCGTGGCCGGGCTGAGAAGTCGCTGCTCTCCATTGCCGAGCAGCTGCGCGCACCGGTGATCTGCACCCCTGGCGGCAACGGAGCGTTTCCGTGGAAGCATGAGTTGTCCTTGCAGTCGTGGATCGAGGACCGGTACATGACCGATGTCCTGGAAGATGCAGACGTACTCATCGTCATCGGTTCGTCCCTGGGTGAAGTGACGTCCAACTACTTCACGTTCGAGCCCCGCGGCCGCATCATCCAGATCGATGCCGAACCCCGCGTCCTCGAATCCAACCGGCCAGGCCTGGGCATCCGCGCCGACGCCGGGCAGGCGCTCGCAGCCCTGGACGAAGCTCTCGCAGCAGCCGGTGCCGCTGACACGGTGACGCGTTCCTGGCACGGCACCGCACCTGAGGACCTGGTGAAGGAGTCCCTGGCCAAGGTGAAGGCCCGCTTGGAATCACAGGACCTGGCCAAGGAACTGAAGTTCATGGCCGACATCCGCGAGGCTGTCCCGGCTGATATGCAGACGTTCTGGGACATGACCATCTCCGCGTACTGGGGCTGGAGCTGCTGGGATGCTCGCGAGGGCCAGTTCCATTCCGCGCAGGGTGCTGGTGGCCTCGGCTACGGTTTCCCGGCAGCCATCGGCGGCGCCGTGGGATTGGAAACCACGGGCAAACCCAGCAGGGTTCTGGCTGTATCCGGTGACGGTTCCTCCATGTACTCAATCTCCGAACTTGCCACGGCGAAGCAGCACAACATCCCGGTCACCTGGCTGATCGTGGACGACGGCGGCTACGGCATCCTCCGCGAATACATGGTGGGCGCTTTCGGCAAGGCCACGGCCACCGAGCTTGCACGACCAGACTTCGTCAAGCTGGCCGAGTCCTTCGGCGTGCCGGCCCTCCGGGTGGCCCCGGAGGAAGTGGGGGACGCTCTCAAGGAGTCCTTCGAAGCTGACGGCCCCAACGTCGTCGTGGTTGAGACGCTGCTGAAGATGTTCGGCCCCACCCACCTGGACCACTAAACCGCCGTAGTCAGTCAGCCCCCGCACGTTTCCGTGCGGGGGCTGACTGCGTTTAACATCCAGTTGCTGATCTGCGCCGAGTTCGCCGGGAATCTTGCGAGTTCGCCCGGAAGTCTCGGACGTTCTGGCATTGTTCCCGCGTTTTCGACGGCGGGACCTCCCAGGACCTCCGGGACCGCTTGGCTTCTTTAGTTTCCCAAAGCAATCATTATGGGTTATAGTTGCTTTAGGCAAACAAAAAAGGGGTGTTTTCCATGTCCGTCGGTTCTGCCACAGCAACCGATCTTGTGCATCAAATATTCGACCTCCAGCGCACTCTGCGCTGCGTGGTAACCGCCCACATGGCCCGCGTTCCCGACGTCGGGATGGCGGTCCAAGGCGTCATGCGCTTTATCGGCGAGGGGGAGACCCGGGCAACAGCACTGGCTGCCCGCCTGGGCGTCAGCGCGCCGGTCCTGAGCAGGCATGTGGCCGAACTGGAGGAACTTGGCTTCGTCGCCAGGCGGCCTGATCCGGCGGACGGCAGGGCCCAGCTCCTTGCCCTGACGGAGGATGGCGCGGCGAAGCTGCGCGACTTCGAAGAACAACGCAGCGTGAGGCTGCGGGATTACCTGGCGGATTGGAGCGAGGCTGACGCCCTCGAGGCCTCCCAGGTCATCAACAAACTCACCACGTCCCTCAAGGACTCAATCCGGGCAACGGCGGCCGGCTCCACTACGACGACTCACACAGCTTAGGAGCCACGCATGGCCACACCAATTCAGAATGCCGCCCTGGGGAATACCGCAGCACCCATGACCCACCGGCAAATCATGGAAGCCCTCACAGGTCTTCTCGCTGCCTTCTTCACCGCGATCCTCAGCAGCACAATCGTCGCCAATGCGCTGCCAACCATCATGTCCGAACTCAAGGGCACGCAAACTGACTTCGCCTGGGTCATCACCGCCGCTTTGCTGGCGAACGCAGCCACTACACCCATCTGGGGAAAGCTCGCTGACCTCTTCGACAAGAAGCTCCTGGTTCAGCTGAGCATCATTATTTTCGTGGCGGGCTCCGTCATGGCCGGCTTGTCCGAGACGATTCCGCTGCTGCTTACTGCGCGTGTCATTCAAGGCATCGCCATGGGTGGCCTCACCGCCCTGGCCCAGGCAATCATCGGTTCCATGATCCCGCCGCGGGATCGTGGTAAGTACTCCGGCTACATGGGTGCCGTGATGGCGGTGGGCACTGCCGGCGGCCCGCTGCTGGGTGGTTTCATTGTGGACAGCCCGCTCGGCTGGCGCTGGACCTTCTTCGTCTGCGTGCCACTGGCTGTGATTGCGCTCATTTTGCTTCAGGTGACCCTGAAGATCCAGCACATCAAGCGTCCTGCCAAGATCGACTGGCTCGGCTCCATCCTGCTGACCTCCGGCGTAAGCCTGCTCCTGATCTGGGTTTCCTTCGCCGGCAACCCGGACTACTACGACTGGTTCTCCTGGCAGTCAGCCCTCATGGTGGGCGGCGGCGTAGTGCTGCTGGCGTTGCTGGTGCTGGTGGAAACCAAGGTTGCCCAGCCGATCATTCCGCTCAAGATCATCTCCGAGCGCACCACCGCACTTGCCATCATCGCGTCGATCGCGGTCGGTATCGCCATGTTCGGATCCTCTACGTTCCTCGGCCAGTACTTCCAGGTTGCCCGTGGAGCCACACCCACTGAGGCTGGCCTGTTGACGCTGCCAATGATCGCCGGCAACCTCATTGGTTCTGTGGCATCGGGCGTCCTGATCAGCCGCTTTGGCAAATGGAAGCGGTTCCTGATCGCAGGCTCCGTGCTCCTGATCGGCGGCCTCGCCTTCGCCGGCACCATGGACCACACCACTGAACTGTGGATCGTTGCCATCTACACCGGTGTGTTCGGCCTCGGCTTGGGCATGCTCATGCAGAACCTGGTGCTCGCCGTGCAGAACACGGTCCAGGCCAAGGACATTGGAACGGCCAGTGCCTCGGTGGCCTTCTTCCGCTCTGTGGGTGGCGCAATCGGTGTGTCCGTCCTTGGTGCCATCATGTCCAACCACGTGAAGGACCTGGCAGTTGAAGGCATGGCCGCCGCCGGTATTCCGGTCCAAGGTGGAGGGTCCGGTGCCAGTATGGACCTGGCCGATATGCCTGCTCCCATCGCGGACATCATGCGCGCCGCTTACGGGGACGCCACCGCACAGATCTTCCTGATCTCCGCGATCATCAGCGTAGTGGCACTCCTGGCCGTGCTGTTCATCAAGGAACGCCCGCTGCGGCGCACTGTCGACGCGGCGCCGGAGAAGGAACTCGTGGCGACGGCGTCCGGAGATGCTGCCATGTCCCTGGATACCACTTCCCTGGATACAGCCGATTCCCCAGTCGGCCAGATCGGAACGTCCGACGACGGCGCACGCCACGTGGGTGCCGAGCCCGCCGTTTCAGGGGGTGCCCGTCAGGTTCCGGTGGGGGAGCGCCAAGGCCCGGCCACGGACTCCGGATCCGATCTTGACCTCGAATTTGCGCGGATCCTGACCCAGGAACGCCCCCAGGCAACTGCCGACGTCAAGGAATTGCAGGAACAACTGTCCCGCACCCAGTACGTCCTGGCCGAACAGCAATTGCAGCTGAGTCGCGCGAACGTTGAACTGCAGGCACGTTTGCGGGAGCAGCAGACGGTCGCCGAGCAGCAGGCCCATACCGCGGAAAAGCTCGCCGCCCTCCGCAAGGAGCTCAAGCGTGAACGCAGGCAGCAGGAACGCATGGCGTTGATCCTCCTCCAAGGCGTAGAAGCACGTTCGGACCACGGCAAGCACGCGGGCTAACCATCACAGATCCTGCCCTCGTTCGAAATTGCTGACGTACTACGCGTGGTGTGGCGAACGAGGGCGGGACAGGAAGCGCCGGCTGGGTGACCAGCCGGCGTTTTTGTTGCCTGCTGCGGTTGGTCCGGCCTGCCGCGGCTGTGGTGCCTGCGCCAGCGGGAGCACATCCGACACGGGAAATACTCCGCTGGGATGATCTTTTCCCTAGGTTGTTTCGCCGAGGCAACGGATTTCGTAGAGTAGGGAGGCTAATACTGTCAGCCCCTGCTGCAAAACTTCTCTTACTTCATTCACGCACTCTTTCTAAGGACCCGTGGGCATGCTTGTCACCCTTATACGGCGCTACTCCAAGCCGTATTTGCCGCAGATAGTGGCCGTCCTCATATTCCAGTTGGCGTCCACCATTGCCACGCTCTACCTCCCAAGCCTCAACGCCAAAATCATTGACGAGGGAGTCTCCCGCGGCGACACTGATTTCATTTGGCGGACCGGCGCGCTGATGCTCGCCGTCGCACTCGGCCAGGTACTCACCGCCGTCGCAGCCGTCTACTTCGGTGCCCGGACGGCCATGGCGATCGGCCGGGACCTCCGGCGCAGCGTCTACCGTCAAGTGAGCAGCTTCTCGGCACAGGACGTGAACCGTTTCGGTGCTCCTACGCTGATCACCCGCGGCACCAACGATGTCCAGCAGGTCCAGATGCTGGTGCTGATGGGCCTGAACTTCATGGTTTCCACACCCATCATGTGCGTGGGTGGCATCATCATGGCCCTCCGCGAGGACCTCAGTTTGTCCTGGTTGGTCTGGGTTTCCGTGCCCCTCCTTGTGGCAGTCGTGGGCTACCTCGTGGTGCGGTTGATGCCGTTGTTCCGTTCCATGCAAACCAAGATCGATGCCATCAACGGTGTGCTGCGCGAGCAAATCATTGGTATCCGGGTTGTCCGCGCCTTCGTGCGCGAACCTTATGAAGCCAAGCGTTTCGGTGACGCCAACCAGGACCTTACCGCCGTGTCCGTGAAGATCGGCAATCTCTTTGTCCTGATGTTCCCGGCCATCGGCATGATCCTGCACCTGTCTACTGCGGCGGTGCTGTGGTTCGGTGGCCAGCGTGTGGACTCCGGTGACATGCAGGTAGGGTCCCTCACGGCCTTCCTTCAGTACCTCCTGCAGATCCTGATGGCAGTCATGATGGGAACCTTCATGGCAATGATGATTCCCCGTGCTTCCGTCTGTGCAGACCGCATCGGCGAGGTGCTGGACGTGGAGCCTTCCATCCACAACCCGAGTTCCCCCGTGGTTCCGGCCGAAAAGAAGGGCCACGTGGAGTTCCGCGATGTCACCTTCAAGTACCCCGGAGCCGAGGCGCCGGTGCTGAGCAACATTTCCTTCACCGCTGAGCCGGGCAAGACCCTGGCGATCATTGGTTCCACCGGCGCAGGCAAGACCACCCTGGTCTCCCTGCTCCCGCGGCTTTACGATGTCGCCTCAGGTGATGTCCTGCTCGACGGCGTCCCAGTCACCGAACTGGACGCGTCGGAGATCACCAGCCGCGTCTCGGCCGTGCCGCAGAAGCCGTATCTTTTCTCCGGGACCATCGAGCACAACCTGCGCTTTGGCAAGCCCGAGGCCACCGACGAGGAACTCTGGGAGGCGCTGGAGACCGCGCAGGCCAAGGGCTTTGTTGAGGAAAAGTCATCCGGCCTGAACCGGCGGATCGCCCAGGGCGGCACCAATGTGTCCGGCGGCCAGCGCCAGCGCCTTTCCATTGCAAGGGCCCTGGTCACCAAGCCGAATGTCTATCTGTTTGACGATTCTTTCTCAGCCTTGGACGTTGCCACAGATGCCAGGCTCCGGAAGGCCTTGAAGGCCAAGACACGTGACGCCACGGTCATCATCGTTGCCCAACGCGTCTCGACCATTGCCGATGCGGACGAGATCCTGGTCCTGGATAACGGCCGGATTGTGGATCGCGGAACGCACGATGAACTGCTGGAAACCTCGCCTACGTACCAGGAAATCGTTGAATCCCAGCTGAGTGTAGAGGAAGTCGCATGAGCGAGCAGAACCAGCAGAAGAAGCGTGGCTGGGCTGCCAAGGCAGAGGCCGCGAAGAATGCCAAGGCTTTTGACGAGGCGGCCGAGGCAGACGTGGCAACCGAGGCACTTGATGACGACGACTTCGTAGAGGAGGAGTACGTCCCTTCGGAAGCCGATGGCGGCATGTTCGGCGATGTTCCGGCCAAGAAAGCCAAGGAGTTCTGGCCATCGGCAAAGCGACTCATGGGCTTGTTGAAGCCTGAGAGTGTTGGCGTCTACATCGTGATCGGCCTTGTGGTGGTCTCGGTGGTCCTGAATGTGATCGCGCCCAAGATTCTGGGCAGCGCGATGGACGTGATCTTCGGCGGCGTCATGGGCAAGCAGCTACCGCCCGGCGTCTCCCAGGAACAGTTCGTCGAGCTCATGCGCCAGCAAGGCCAAGAGAACTTTGCGGACATGGTCTCCAAGATGCAACTCACAAACGGGATCGATTTCCCCAAGCTGACGTTCCTTATTTCGACCGTGCTCCTGATGTACTTTGTGGCCAACATCTTCCTGTGGGCGCAGGGCTGGCTGCTCAACAGGATCGTCATGCGCGTCATCAAGCAACTCCGTAATGACGTCCAGGCAAAGCTCAACAGGCTCCCGCTGAACTACTTTGACACCCGCCAGCGCGGTGACATCCTCTCCCGCGTTACGAACGACGTCGACAACGTCCAGCAAGGATTGCAGCAGGCGTTCGCACAGTTGGTCAGCTCGGTGCTTACCGTCCTGGGCATCACGGTGATGATGTTCATCGTGTCCTGGGAACTGGCACTGATCGCCCTGATCGCACTGCCGCTCTCCGGTGTCATGGCGGGCGTCATTGGTGCCAGGAGCCAGAAGCTCTTCGCTGCACAGTGGAAGAACACAGGCTCGCTGAACGGCCAGATCGAAGAATCATTCTCCGGGCATGACCTGGTCAAGGTGTTTGGCCGTGACGCTGACATGCTGGTGCGCTTCGATGAACGCAATGAGGCCTTGTACAAGGCGTCGTTCGGTGCCCAGTTTGTTTCCGGCGTAATTTTCCCGGCCATGAACTTCGTGTCCTACCTGTCCTACGTCGGTATTGCGGTGGTGGGCGGCTTGCGGGTTGCTTCAGGTTCGATGAGCCTTGGTGACGCCACAGCCTTCATCCAGTACTCGCGTGAATTCACCCAGCCGCTGGGCCAGATCGCTGGCATGGCCAACATGCTGCAGTCCGGTGTGGCCTCGGCCGAGCGTGTTTTCGAATTCCTCGACGCCGACGAAGAAGTTGAAGAGACCGGTACCCGCCACCTGCCGGCCAAGACCGACGGCCACGTGGAATTCGAGCATGTCTCCTTCAGCTACGTGGAGGACAAGCCCCTCATCGAGGACCTGTCCTTCAGTGCGGAGCCTGGGCACACTGTGGCGATCGTCGGACCCACGGGGGCTGGAAAGACCACCTTGGTGAACCTGGTAATGCGCTTCTACGAGCTCAATGCCGGACGCATCACCTTGGACGGCGTGGACATCAAGGATCTCAGCCGCTCCGAGCTGCGCTCCAAGGTGGGCATGGTGTTGCAGGATGCCTGGCTCTTCGGGGGGACCATCTACGACAACATCAAGTACGGAAACCTGGACGCCACTGAGGAACAAATCATGGAGGCGGCAAAGGCCACTTATGTGGACCGGTTTGTACGGGCCTTGCCGGACGGTTACCAGACGATCATCGACGAAGAAGGCAACAACGTCAGCGCAGGTGAGAAGCAGCTCATCACCATCGCACGTGCGTTCGTCTCCGATCCATCGCTGTTGATCCTTGATGAAGCTACGAGCTCGGTGGATACCCGTACTGAGCTGCTGCTGCAGAAGGCCATGGCCGCCCTCCGCACGGACCGGACCAGCTTCGTCATCGCCCACCGGTTGTCCACCATCCGCGACGCCGATACCATCCTGGTGATGGAGAACGGACGAATCGTGGAGCAGGGCAACCACAACCAGCTGCTGGTGCTCCAAGGCGCTTACTACCGCCTGTACATGTCCCAGTTTGCCGGTGAGGAAGAGACCGCCGTGGACGATTCGACGGCGGTGCACAGCTGAGCGCGCATTCCCTAAGTACTGGGTTGCACGCCCGGGACTCCGTGGAACCCCAGCGCATTGAGGTACTCGTACCCATGCGCTGGGGTGACATGGATGCGTACGGGCATATCAACAATGTGCAGATCGTTCGGATGTTGGAAGAAGCCCGAATCGCGGCTTTCGGGCCACCCAGGGGTGCTGGCCTTCCAGGCGTAGAACCGCCGGCGGCCCTCTTCAATGATGTTGAAGAGGGCACCATGACGCTGGTTGTTGAGCACAAAGTCCGGTACGTGCGGACCTTGGAATACCGCAACATCCCGGCGGTGGTGGAGATTTGGGTTGGTGCCATCAAGGGGGCCAGCTTTGATCTTCACTACGTCATCAAGGACCCCGTCACACGGGAAGACTGCGTCAAGGCCGTTACACACCTGGCCTTCGTTGCGGAAGCTACTGGCAGGGTCCTGAGGCTCACTCCGGACCAGAAGGAAAAGCTGGAGCGTTACCGCGCGTAGAGTTTCACCATGAAACTTGAAATCGCCGTGGTGAGCGCTGCGGGTGCCGGTACGGCCGCATCCGAAGGTGCCGATCGGATTGAGCTCTGCAGCAGCCTGGAACTTGGTGGCATCACGCCAAGCCAGGGACTCATGGAAGCCAGCATTGAACACGTTGCCGGTCGCCTTGAGATCCATCCGCTGGTGCGATGCCGTCCTGGCGATTTCCACTACTCCGCCTCGGATGTGGACACCATGGTGCACGAAGTACGTCACCTGCTGGCTCAGGGCGCCCACGGCGTAGTCGTGGGCGCCCTGACCGCAGAAGGCGACATCGATGTTCACGCGGTCCAACGACTCGTGGATTCTGCCCGGCAGGCCAACCCTGAAGCGCAGTTGACTTTCCACCGCGCGATTGACCAATCACGGGACCTGTTGGCGACCCTTGATCAACTGCTGGAACTCGGTTTCACCCGTGTACTCACGTCTGGCCACGAGGCCTCTGCAGGTGCAGGCCTTGCCAACCTCTCCGAGATGGTGGAGCGGGCCGGGGGAGCCTTGGAGATCATGGCAGGAGGCGGACTCAACCTTGGCGACATCCCGGCGATGCACGCGGCCGGCCTCTCAGCTGTTCATATGTCCGCCAAGAGAACCGTCTCCACATTGGGTCAACGAACCATATCCCTTGGCGCGCAGGACGGTGCCGACCCCACTGCCTATACCGTCACCGATCGGGAAACGGTCCGCATGGCGAGGGCAGAGATCAACGCGCTGGAACTCGGTGCTCCCCCCGAATAGCTTCCACTACCGAGCTCAACCGCCCCTCGAGCTCAACCGCCCCACATTGCCTGGTTCAGGGGAGTTACCGTCAGGCTCTCCAGCCGTGCCGTGCCTCCTTCGGAGAAAGCCGAGATGTGGGTCGCCCCGGCGCTGGGAAAGACTTGGTCCGTGATGGTGGTCAGACCGTCCTGGGCGAAGAGCTCCACTGATGCACGGTCCACGTACAGGCGCAGGCGAAGCCGGCCATTGATCAACTCCACCCGCGGGTCCTCTACTGAACTGAAGGCTGCATGGAATCCCTCATTGCCCGAGTTGGTCCTGTCGACGGCAAGCCGTTTCGTGGACGGAGCATAGCCAATCCGGGTTGCTTCGGTTCCGTTGTCGAGGACTTTCAGGCCAAACGCCGACGCCGTTCCGGGCGAGAACTCTGCGTCAATCTGGACCACATCTCCTGTGATGGGAAGTGTGGTTGTTCCCGGCGAGATGTCGTGGGCTGGCGCACTGTATGCGGCCGCCGTGTTCTTCAACGCATCGGCTTGGGACACCACCTGCTGCCGGAGCCGCGGACCCGCGGGGGTCTGGGTTAGTACCACTTCACGCGGCAACGCCATGGTCCCCCGCCACGTGGTGGTGGGAGTGTCCTGGCCGTAGTCCCAGTTGTTCATCCAGCCCAGCATGATCCGGTTGCCGCCGGGAGCATTGTTGAAGGACACCGTGGCGTAGTAGTCCCTGCCCCAGTCCAGCCAATCGTGCTGCTCGAGGTGGGAGGCATCCGAGGAAACGAATTCGTCCGCGAGGATGTGTCCCCAGCCGCCGCGGTTGTTGTCTACGATCTTGATGGTGGCTTGGCTGCCTTTGTAGGCGCTGACGTCCCAGGCTTTCCACTCCAGATGTTCGGAGTCGTTGCCGGTGGCGGTACGGACTGTTTGACCATTGACCACAAGGTTCACGGTGGTTTCAGCACTCCTGGGCTTCGCCGGTTCCGAACCCAACACCATGTTGTCCAGCGTCAGGTGCCCCCATGGCCCGGTTGCGTTGTCCACAATCCGGATGCGGGCGATCTGGCCGTACCAGGGTGAAACGTTCCAGTTCTGCCAGTTCAGGTCGCCCGAATTCGTGCCCGTTGAGGTACGCACCGGCACGCCTCCCACCAGCAGGTCAACCTGGAGTTCTCCGTTGGTGCGGCTGCCGCCGCCCAGAAGGAAGCCGATGTTGGTGTTGGTCAGGTAAAACTCGGGGGAGGTGATGGTGCCGACGTTGTTGTCCTGGTACGGGCCGCCTTCGAACGTGTTGATCCGTTTCCCGATGGCGAATTCACCGCCCGACGTCGAGGGGTTCAGCGCCGCCTGGAAGTCGCCGGTGAGCTGCCAGCCGGCTTGTGTGAGCGTCCCGGAGTAGTCGAAGCCGTCGAACAGCAGGTAGACCGGCGGGGCCTGGTTTCCCGACTGCTTGCCGGCTTCCTGCGGGTGTTTTCCGCCGCCGGCGAGGAAGTTGAGGTAGTCCTTGTCCAGCGTGAAAGGTGCTGATTCCATGGTGCCTACGGGTGCATCTCCACCATGGAAGCCGTTAATCAGCCCGGCTCCGATGCTGCCAGAAACCGCCATTTGTCCTGAGAGACTTCCCGAGGCGGGGGCGCTTCCCCAAGGCCCGGAACTGTTTGACGGATCGTTCTGGACGTTCCACCCGGTGTAATTGCCACCGTTAAAGCCGGCAAGGACGTTTCCGGGAGGAAGTTGGCTGGCGGGATCGATGTTCTCGGCAGTGAAGGACGTGCCGTTGAAGGTTCCGACGAAGTATTGTCCGCCGCTGCCGCCGGCGACGGCTCCGGGGTTGATGTTCACAGAGAGGACCCACTTGACGTTGTTTG
This sequence comes from Micrococcaceae bacterium Sec5.1, assembly GCA_039636795.1. Taxonomy (NCBI): domain Bacteria; kingdom Bacillati; phylum Actinomycetota; class Actinomycetes; order Micrococcales; family Micrococcaceae; species Micrococcaceae bacterium Sec5.1. The sequence goes on from CP143430.1 coordinate 1,107,559, forward strand.
GGTCTCCATCGACGGCGAGTGGGAACAGATCAGGGCATTCCCACTGCCCTCCGGTCGCATTTGCCGGACCGAAGTCATCCAGGTAGTTCCATTGCTTCAGGTCGTTGCTCTTATATAAGAGGACACGGTGTTCGTCGGCTTCAACGGCTGCCATGACCCAGTAGTCCGGCCCGGTGGGGGAGTCGTACCAGAAGACTTTGGGGTCTCGGAAGCTGGAAGTGTTCCTGTTCAGGACCGGGTTGTTGCCGTATTTGGTCCAGGTCTGTCCGTCGTCAGTGCTGAAGGCCAGTGACTGTGCTTGTTTACCCGCGAGGGTGGGGTGGGCCCCGGTGTAATTGCTTGTGTAGATGGCTACCAACGGCGGATTTTGGAGAGTCCCGAGTCCGCTGGTGTTCTGGGTGTCCACCACCACGGATCCGGAGAAGATTTCCTCGATCACCTGTCCGGATCCGTTGAAACCCCGTGGAATGGCGAGTGGTTGTTCCTCCCAGTGGATCAGGTCGGTGGAGGAAGCGTGGCCCCAGCTCATGTCTCCCCAACGTGTTCCGTTGGGGTTGTACTGGTAATACATGTGGTACTTCCCGTTGTGGAACACGAGTCCGTTGGGATCGTTCATCCAGTTCGCTTCCGGCGTGTAGTGCAGGTACGGCCGGTATTGCTGGGTGGCCGGATCCGGGTCGGTGGCCTGGGCGGTGGTGGCCACGGAGAATGAGGCAGCGGTGAGTGCCACGGCCGCCCCAATCGACATTAAGGCTTTGGTGCGTCTTGTCATCGTTGACAGACCTTTCGTCAAGGGCTTGCGTTGCAGGATGACGACGGCGGACCCGCCTTGTCGGGCGACGCCCGCCGTCGTCGTTACTTATGCCGTGCTGTTGCGACTGTTACGTCGTGCGGTTACGGCGTTGCCCTGAACGCGTAGTTGGACGCGTACCTCACCACCTGGTTGCTATCGCCGCTGTCCAGAACCTTGGACCCGGAAGTCGAAGCATCCAGGACGACCGTGTGCACCGCAATGGCCGAGACGGTGTTGTTGGTGGCGATGTAATTGTTGTTTCCGGAAGCCACCAGGATGATAGTGGGCGTCTGCCCCGATGGCGTGACCGACCCCGAAACGACGTCGTAGCTGAAGTGGTTTCCAGTAACCGTGTTGTTGCTGCCCGCTATGTGCACCAGTCCGAAGAGATCATCCAAGCCGTTGTTGTAAGGCTTGAGGGGATCGAACGGTTCCATCTGGCGCAGGAAGTGATTGGCTCCAACGAGGTTTTCCGTGCAGCTTCCTTCGAAATTCACCATGCCGGGGTAGAAGGCATGGAAGCGGTTGGACGTAATGGAAGAGCGCGTGCAGTCCTTGAAGTGCACGCTGCTCTTGCCCCGGGGGAAGACGTTGTTGCCCGTGACCAACAGGCCCATGTGTCCCTCGGCGAAGATCGAGAATCCCACGAAGCCGGCGCCAATGAGGTTGTCGGTGACTTTCGAGGCCTGGCCGGATCCTGTCAGTTCAACGCATGATCCACATTCAGCAAGGAAGTTGCTGCTGACGCTCAGGGCATCGGTATCCCTCACCACAAGCCCATGCTCGAGGTAAACCATTCCCATGCGTTCCACCCGGCAGGAATCGTTGGCGGAATCGAAGCGGATGCCGGTTTTGCCGTTGGTGTAGTCGTTTTCGTTGGAGCCGAAGGACACACCGTCGAGGCAGAAGTTCTCGAACACCACCCCGCTGATCCGTGGATCGCCTGTGCGGTAGACCCGGAAGGCGTCCGTGTTCCCGTCGGTGTTTTCCACCCGCACGCGGCTGGCGCCGGGGTTGATCTCGTGCCAGCCCGAGGTGTTGCCGGCGTTGTAGCGGATGCTCAGCGAGGTGAAGCCATGGCCCGATCCACGAATGGTCAGGAAGCTGATGTCCACATTCACCCTGGTCTTCAAGGAGTAGTCTCCCGGTGGAATGTAGATCACGGCACCGGGTTTGGACGCCTGGCTGGTCTGCTGGCTCTTGATGTCAGCGATGATGCTGTTGATGATGAGCCCGATGTCGTTGTACGGGGTGGCGGACGGATTCCCTGGCACGCTCCAGGTGGTGACGTCGTAGACGGTGGTCAAAGCTGGTTCTCCTCACATCGTTGGGGGACTGAACTGTGCTGCTTCTCTTTAAGTGCGTCCGGAACCGCTGGCGCCGTGGTCTGCATGCTCGCTCGTGCCTCGCTTAGACGCATGCTGCGGCACGCCTCCGGCGGTTCCGGGCGGTTCTACAGACGGGTGGTTCTACAGTCGGCTGCTCTATAGACGGTCGCTTTACAGGACGCCGATCAAGTGGCGGTGCCCCTGTTGCCGGGGACCGGCGTCGAGCGCTGCTGCCACTTGTTCAGGTGCTGCGGCGGCAGCGTTGCCGGTGGCCGCTACAGCGAAGGCGACGGCCGCCGACGCCGTGAGGGCGCGGAGCACACTCCGTCGGCTGATGTCCGGGATGGGTTTCATACGTTCTCCTTTGAATGGGGGATCCCAACTGGGTAGGGCGGATGCCAAAGCCTTGAAACATCCGCCAAAATATGCCAAAACGGTTTAGCTACCTGCGTCGATGACTCTAGGGGTGGGCTGTCTGGCCCGTCAAGAGCCAAAACTGGCCAAAATGTGACGCTTGACATAGTTGGGAAATCGGGCCTATGGTGTTGCCAAGTCGTTTTGGCAAAACGATTCTCCATCCCCAAAGATTCTTTCAATCCCGTTCGAAGAGAAAGTCGACAGCGATGTCCACTCGAAAGACCATCTCCAGACTCGTCACACTCGGCGGCCTCTGCACTGCCGTCGCACTCGCAGCTACGGGTTGCGGTGCCGGGGGCCCCGCACCAACATCCGGAAGCGCATCCAGCACAGTCAACGTCCTGGTGGAAGCAGGAGGCCACGCCGAGCTCACAGGCGTTGCCCAGCAATGCAAGAAAGACACCGGCCTCGACGTCAACTTCGTCGAACTGCCCTATGACGGCATGTTCAACCGGCTCTCCAGTGAGTTCTCCTCCGGCAACGTTTCCTTCGACGTCGCGGCATTGGACTCCGTGTGGCTCCCCAGCTTCAAGGATGCAGTCCAGCCAATCGATGAACTGTTCACCGATGAAGCCAAGAAGGACATTTTCCCCGCCCTCGTGAAGGAAGCCAACGTTGACGGCCACTTCATCGGAATGCCGGCATGGACCAACGCAGAGATCATCCTGTACCGCAAGGATCTCTTCGAGGACGCCAAGAACAAGGCAGATTTCAAGGCAAAGTACGGCTACGACCTGGCAGCTCCCACCACGTGGAAGCAGTACCAGGACATCTCCGAATTCTTCACCAAGGACGGCATGTATGGCACGGACGTGAAGGGCGCCGTGGAAACGGAATGGCTTGCCCACGTCCTGCAGGCCGGCTCGCCGATGGTCCTTGATGCGAACAACAACGTGATCATCGATAACGCTGCCCACAAGGAAGCGCTCGACTTCTACGTCAGCCTCACCAAGGACGCCCCTCCGGGTGCTGCACAGGTTGACTGGGCCGCGGCACAGAACCTGTTCAACCAGGGCAAGACCGCCATGACCCGCTTCTGGGCCCACGCCTACCGGCAGATCCCCAAGGACTCTCCCGTTGCAGGCAAGGTGGGAGCTGCGGCGATGATTGGCGGCAGCGCCGGCGTCGCGGGTGTTCCGGGCCCGTGGTACCTGTCCGTACCCAAGGCGACCAAGAACGCGGATGCAGCCAAGAAGTTCATCAAGTGCGCGTACGACTACAACAGCATGGGTGTGGAATCCAGCCTCGGACTCGCCTCGCGCATCTCAGCGTTTGAGAAGTACCAGAACCAGCCGGGCTATGAGAGCTTCAAGCCGCTGATCGAAACCCTGAACGGCAAGGCAACCGCAACGCGTCCGGCAACAGCCAAGTGGCAGCAGATTGTGGACACCGTGCTGGTTCCGCTCCTGCAGAAGGCTGTAGCTGGCGGCGACTCCGCCACCCTCCTGGCTGACGCCAAGAAGCAGATCCAGGACCTCCTCAAGTAAAAGACTCCGCGGCCGGCACCAGCCGACTCAGCCGGTGCCGGCCGCGGTCCCAACAAACAGAAGAGAAAATCGTGCGTATCTCCGATCGCCGCTTCGCCCTATACCTGATGACCCCAGCGGCACTGTTCCTGGCCGTGTTTGTGGCCTACCCGCTGTTCCGCCTCGTCGCAGACAGCTTCTTCAAGATCTCGCCCATCGCGGGCGGCCCGCGTGACTTTGTCGGATTCCAAAACTACGCTGCAGCGTTCGCCTCCGAAGCCTTCATGGGTGCCGGCTGGCGAACCCTGGCTTACACAGTAGTGGTGGTGACGCTCGAGTTCGCGCTCGGCCTGGGGATGGCCCTCCTGTTCACCACGCTCGGACGCAAGTCCCAGATCTGGCGAACGGTCTTCCTTTACCCGCTGATGATTGCGCCGATCGTGGCCGGCCTGCTCTGGAAGTTCCTGATGATCGATAACTTCGGCCTCATCGGGACCATCCTGCATCAAGCAGGGATCCTCTCCAACCCCAACCAGATCGGCTGGCTCTCGGACCCGAACATCGTGCTGTTCTCGGTAGCCGTCCCGGACATCTGGCTCACGACGTCCTTCATGTGCCTGGTCCTGTTCGCCGGCCTCCAAAACATCCCCGGCGACCTCATCGAGGCAGCCCGCCTGGACGGCGCCAAGGCACCGGCGCTCCTGTTCCAGATCATCCTTCCGCTCCTCCGCCCGGTGATCGCCGTGGCACTGGTGGTCCGCGGAATCGATGCCGCCCGGGCCTTTGACACCATCCTCATCCAAACCAACGGCGGCCCGCAGTCCGCCTCCGAAACCATGAGCCTGCTGATCTACCGGACCATGATCCGCTTCGGCGATCCCGGCCTGGCCAGCGCCATGGGCACTATTTACCTGCTGGCGATGCTCGCCGTCGCATTCTTCGCGGTGGCCACCATCTGGCGGCCAGGAAAGGACAACTGATGAGCGCCGCAGAAACATCGCACGACGGCGGGACACCGGCTTCCGCTCCTGGCATCAGGCCGCGCCGGGCAGCAATGGTCGCCCGGCTCACAGCTGCCAAGCACACCCAAGCTGCCGAGCAGACGCAAGCAGCGAAGCAAACACCCGGTGACGCGACGGGCAAAACTGTGCTGCCGCCGTCGGGGGTTACTGAGCCAAGCGCCCCGCGCAAGCGTCGTGGTGTAAACCGCGAAGGCCTTGAGGCTGGACGTCGCAGCACGCGTACCATCCTGTGGATCCTGCTGGCCGCAGCCATGGTGCTGTACGGGTTCCCGTTCCTGTACCTGCTGTTTACGTCCTTCAAAACCCCGATCGATACCATCGCCGTTCCACCCACCATCCTTCCCAAGGAATGGACGCTGGAGAATTACGCGAACGCCCTGGGCCGCAGCGGTGTGTTGGCTTCCTTCATCAACAGCATCCAGACCGCGATCATCAGCACTCTGCTTTCCCTGGTGCTGGCTGTCCCGGCGGCTTACGGCATCACGCGCTACAAGACTCCGAGCGGCCGGGTGTTCATCATGGCCGCACTGGTCACCCGCATGGTGCCGCCGGTAGCAATCGGTATCCCGCTGGCATCCATGATGGCCTCGGCAGGGTTGGCGGATACGCCGATCGCATTGTCCATTGCCCACACCACCATTTCCTTGCCGCTCTCCATCTGGCTGATGTCCAGCTTCTTCGAGGCTGTTCCCCGCGACCTGGAAGAGGCAGCAACCGTGGATGGCTGCAGCAGGCTCGGTGCGCTCTGGCGGGTGGTGATCCCCGTGGTTTCCGGAGGCATCGCCGTCACCGCGATCTTCGCCTTCCTGGCCTCATGGAACGAGTTCCTCTTCGCGCTGCTGATGACCGCCATCCGCTCGCAGACCACTCCCGTGGTCATCGCGAACTTCCAGACCCAGTTCGGCCTGGACTGGGGATCCATGACGGCGCTGGCCGCCGTGTACTCGATCCCGGTCATCCTTCTCACTCTTCTTCTGCAGCGCAAGATCGTGGCGGGCATGACGCTCGGCGCAGTCAAGGGCTGAGAATCCGTCAAGGGCTGAGAAACCACACCACAAAAAGGGCAGAAGCTATGTCAAGCAACAACTACTACGACGTGACCACGTGGCCGGTCGGCAATCCGTCCGAGGACGTCGGTGAAGTGATCAACAGCATCATCGCCGACGTCAAGGCCCGGCAGGCAGCCAGTGATGTGAACAACGGAGGAAAGCCGGGAGCGGTGATCTACCTTCCGCCCGGCGACTACCACCTCCGTACGCAGGTGCTGATCGATATCAGCTTCCTCAGGATCGAGGGTTCGGGGCACGGCTTTACGTCTTCGAGCATCCGGTTCAACGTTCCCGAAGACGAATGGGCTGATCTGCATGAGCTGTGGCCCGGAGGAAGTCGCATCATTGTCGATCTTCCACTCGGTGTGGACGGGGAGAGCCCAGAGGGCGCGGACGAAGCCAAGGGAGCTGCGTTCTACGTTGAGCGAAGCGGGAGCCCCCGTATCAGCTCAGTGGAGTTCTCCAACTTCTGCATCGACGGCTTGCACTTCACCCCGGACGGCTCGGGGCTGCCGCCAGAGAACACGTATGTGAATGGCAAGACCGGCATCTATGTGGCGAGCGCCAATGATTCATTCCGCGTCACTGGGATGGGTTTCATCTACCTGGAGAACGCCCTCACGATCCACAACGCTGACGCGCTTTCCATTCACGATAACTTCATTGCTGAGTGCGGGAGCTGTATTGAGCTGCGTGGCTGGGGACAGGCGTCAAAGATTACCGACAATTTGATCGGAGCAGGTTTCAAGGGCCACTCGATCTATGCCAAGAGCCATGGCGGGCTCTTGATAACCGCGAACAACATCTTCCCCAGGGGTGCCAGCAGCATCCATTTGGACGGCGTCACGCGTTCAAGCGTCACCAACAACCGGCTGCATTCGTTCTACCCCGGGATGGTGGTTCTCGCAGCGAACAGTTCCGAGAACCTCGTGGCGACGAACCACTTCCTGCGTGACCATGAGCCTTGGACACCCTTCCTGGGAGTCGATAACGGGCTGGACGATCTTTACGGGCTTCTCTGCGTGAGCGGGAGCAACAACTCTGTGGTGGGCAACCACTTCTCCGAGGTCATCGACGCAGAGAGCATCCGTCCCTCAGGTGCGACGCCGGTCATCATCCGGTTGCTGGAGGGGGCTGGAAACTTCGTCTCCAACAACCACGTGGTGGCGATGGACGTTCACGCCACGTCCAGTGATTCCTGCTTCTCCGCCCAGGTGGACGCCCTGCTGACTACGGGCGCTTCTGACGGGCTCGCCGTTACGGCCGTCCTGGTCGATGCCGAATCTGCCCGGAATACGATCCTTGATTCCGGAACTGACGCCCAGGTCATTGCAGATAGGGCTGTTAACGCTTTGAGGGCTACACCGACAATCGGTTTCGAGGCGGCACATGTTGATTCGATCTCAGGATCAGCACCAACATCATGAGGACGTGGGGAACCAATGACGAATAGATCAGTGGGTATCAAGGATGTGGCGGCAGAGGCCGGGGTCTCTGTCACCACCGTCTCCCATGTCCTCAACGACGTCGCCTACGCCCGGGTTGGCGCAAGAACGAGGGAGCGGGTCCAGGAGGCTGCGCACCGCCTCGGATATGGTCCGAACCGCCTGGCCCAGGCCCTGCGGACACAACGTTCAGGGATGCTCGGGTTCATCAGCGAGGAAATCGCCACCACGCCGCATGCAGGCAGGATCATCCTGGGCGCAGAGGAAACTGCGAAACGCCGGGGCTACAACATCATGATCATCAACTCCACCAGCACCAGCTCCCAGGAGTCCAAGGAGAGCCAGGTGGCGGATCTGCTGGACCGGCAGGTGGATGGCATCCTGTACGCCACGATGTATCACCGGAAGCTGGCTGTCCCCAAGAACCTCGCGGGACTGCCTGCAGTCCTGGTGGACTCCGAAGACATCAGCCAAACTGTTTCCTCCGTCATCCCCGACGAAGTGGGCGGGGCAAGGTCCGCAGTGCAGACACTGATCGACGCCGGTCACACCCGGATCGGGATGCTCAACAACACCGACGACGTGCCCGCAACCCACTCCCGGTTGAGGGCTTTCAGGGAGACGTTGGCAGACGCCGGGCTGCCGTTCCACGAAGAACTGGTCCAGTCCGAGATCTCGGAGATGCCCGGTGGCTACCAGGCGGCGCTGCGGATGCTGAAATCCGAGAGCCGGCCAACGGCCGTGTTCTGCTACAACGACCGTATGGCCATGGGCGCCTACCGGGCCGCTGCGGAACTTGGCCTGCGGATTCCGGATGACATCTCCTTCGTCGGTTTCGACAACCAGGAACTCATTGCCGAAAACCTTTACCCGGCGCTGACAACAGTCGCCCTGCCGCACTACGAAATGGGTGCCTGGGCAACGGAAAACCTGATCGATGCCATCGAAGGGAAAACCGACTTGCAGCTGTTCGCCACCCACCCCACCGTTCTTCCATGCCCCATGGTTCTTCGCGATTCCGTCGCTTCCCTCCCGAAAGACCTCCGATGACTGAAACAACAACGCACCGTGCTGTTCCTGGCGAAGACGCCGCCTCAACGATGCGCCCAATACTTCACTACACGGCCAAGAACACCTGGCTGAACGATCCCAACGGACTGGTTTGGTACAACGGCGTCTACCATCTCTTCTACCAAAACAACCCCTTCGACAACGTCTGGGGCAACATGTCCTGGGGGCACGCCACCTCGACTGACCTCCTGCACTGGACTGAACACCCGGTTGCCATCGCCTGCGACGAGGAAGAAGACGTCTTTTCCGGCAGCATCGTGGTGGACCACGGCAATACATCGGGATTCGGCACAGACGAAGAGCCGGCGTTGGTGGCCATCTACACGAGCGCCTTCAAGGAAGGCTCGGCGCATCAGGGGACACAGGCCCAGTCCCTCGCGTTCTCCACGGATGGCGGCATGTCGTGGAGCAAATATGCAGGCAACCCGGTGCTTGGCCGCGGCTCGGCCCATTTCCGGGATCCCAAGGTGTTCCGCTACGAGGGATCTGCCGGGTCCTGTTGGGTGATGGTGGCCGTGGAGGCCCAGCATCAGCAGGTTGTCATGTACCGCTCGGAGAACCTGAAGGACTGGGAATACCTGAGTACTTTCGGCCCCGCGAACTCGGCGGAAGGCGAATGGGAATGCCCGGACCTCTTCCCGCTGCCCGTCGACGGCGACCCGGAGAACGTCAAGTGGGTCCTGGTGGTTAACGTCAATCCAGGTGCCGTGGCCGGTGGTTCCGGAGGACAGTACTTCGTGGGCCACTTCGATGGCTTGCAGTTCACTGCCGATCCTGATTCGCTCGTTTCACCCGGTGCCGACGGAACCATGGATCTCAGGCAATGCCTCTGGCTCGACTGGGGGCGTGACTACTACGCCGCGGTCTCTTTCAGCAATGTCCCGGAGAACCGCCGCATCATGATCGGCTGGATGAACAACTGGGACTATGCCAACTCCTTGCCAACGGCCCCGTGGCGCTCCGGCATGTCGCTTGCCCGCGAGGTTGAACTTGCAACCGTAGAGGGTTTGCCACGCCTGGTGCAGCGGCCTGTGCTTCCCCTGGAATCTGGAAAACCTGCCAGCATGCTCAAGGATGCCGAACTTCACGAATCCAAGGTGCAACTGCCCGACGCCGTGCCGGGGGCAGCCCAGCTGATCGAGGCTGAGATCCTGCCCGGCTCATGCCGGACCATTTCCTTCAGGCTGCTCGGTGCCCCGGATGGGAGCGCCGCGACAGTTCTCAGCTTTGACGCCGAGACGAGCCAGCTCACTCTGGACCGCCGCAACTCCGGAAACACCGGCTTCCACGAAAAGTTCGCGTCGGCAGAGTCTGCGCCAGTGAAGCTCGACGGCGGCGTGCTGAGGCTGCGTATTATCGTGGACCAATCAGTGGAGGTCTTCGCCCAAGACGGCAGAGTTGTCCTGAGCGATCTTGTTTTTCCCCTGCCCGGGAGCTTCGGCACCGAGCTGCGCGTGGAAGGCGGCACCGCCGTTGTGCGGAAACTGGTGGTCACCGATCTGAACTAACGGCCACGTCCTAACAGACAGGGCTGGATCGGCTCTCCCCAGGGGGCTCTAGCGCTGGCCATCCGGTTCGAGGAGACTGTGGGTGTGGACGTTGAATTCCTCACGAACGGATCCTGACATGGCTGTCACCTCACCTTCCAACGTCACGGTCACCAGCATTTCCCTGACGATGGCCGATATTGGTCCCCTGAACCCCTTGCCGGTGGTGGCCGCGGAACTCGATCAGCCTTATACGGTGGGCGAGGGCGTGCCGGAAGAGCTCCAGGCGGCGGCCCGCTACGGAGTAGTGCCCAACGTGTTCCCGTACCTCATGCAGGACGGTTACAGCCGGGAGGCGGCACCCAAGGAGCTGCCCGCCGTCGTGCTTGAGAACAGCAAACTCAGGGCGACGGTCATACCGTCGTTGGGCGGCCGTATCTGGGAATTGTTCGACAAAATGACGGGAAAGCAGCTCCTCCACACGCACGACGCGCCCCAGCTGGCCAACATCGCGCTGCGAAAGGCGTGGTTCGCGGGCGGCCTGGAGTGGAACATTGGCACGCGCGGCCACTCACCTACCAGTTGCGATCCACTTCACACCGCGATCGTCCACACCTCGGACGGAAAGCACATCCTCCGCGTGTGGGAGTTCGAGCGGCTCCGGGAAGTGGTCTTCCAAGTGGACATATGGTTGCCTGCCGAATCTGCCGTGCTGTTCGCGGCCGTGCGTATCCGCAACCCGAATGACCACGACGTTCCCATGTACTGGTGGAGCAACGCGGCCATTCCGGAGACGGACCGCACGCGCGTGATCGCCCCGGCCGACGAAGCATTTGGCAGCGACTACGCCACGGACATCACCCGTGTCCGGCCTACGGACCACAATGGCTACGACGGGACGTGGTTGGTCAACAGCCCGCACGCCGCCGATTTCTTCTTTGATATTGATCCTTCGGAACGTCGCTGGGTTGTGGCCGCGGACGACGACGGCGACGGGCTGGCGATGCTGTCCACCAGCCGGCTGAGGGGCAAGAAGCTCTTCGTCTGGGGACAAGGCCAAGGCGGCAAGCGGTGGCAACAGTGGTTGAGCCCCGGGGCCGGCCCTTACGCCGAGATCCAGGCCGGGTTGGCGAGAACCCAGTTTGAGCATTTGGCCATGCCTCCGCGTGCGGAATGGTCCTGGGTGGAGGCGTACGGCAATGGGCATCTGGACCCGGATACCGCCCACGGATCGAACTGGGATGCGGCCGTAGCCCATGCCGGCCGGCGGCTTGAGGAGCTCCTGGCACACGAGGACCTGGAAGCAATGCTGCCCGCCGCCATCAGCGATGCTGACGTCCCGCCGTCCACCATGGTGCTCCACGGCAGCGGTTGGGGCGTGGTGGAGCGGGCCCGCCGGCGTCGGGCGGGCAAGGGCTGGATTGACGAGAGCGGCACCCCGTTCGTCGATGAAAGCATCACAGCCGAGCAGGAACCATGGCTGGAACTGCTGAAGGGAAAAGCGTTCGACGGCGCGCCCAGCTTTGTTGCCGGAGCTGACTGGGAGGAGCTGCTGGAGGGACAGGAAACTCCTGAGGCGCGGTTCCATGTGGCCACGATGAGGCACGCCAGGCAAGATCTGGAGGGAGCCAAGGCAGCCTACCCCGAGGTGCTTGCTGCCGGCGGCGTTCGGCCAGGGACTTTGGCGCTCGCACATCGTGGATTGGGGCTGGCGTTACTGGCCGAGGGCGCGGATCGCGAGGGCCTGGATGAACTCAGAAGCGGTGCTCAAGCCGACTCCGCCAACACAGCGTTACTTACCGAGGCAGTGACACTCAGCATCCGCCATGATGATCCGGCCCAGGCGCTGGAACTGCTGGAGTCCGCACCCAGGGAGGGCACCGCCGTCGGGCGTTTGAGGTTCCTCAGGGCCCTGGCACTGGCCCGGGTGGGCAAGGCGGGCGAGGCAGCAGCCATCCTGCGCGAAGGGGTGGAGATACCGGACCTCCGCGAGGGAGAGGATGCCATCGCGGCGCTCTGGGAAGAAGTCTGTCCGGGCGAGGCTGTGCCGTTCAACTACCAATTTGGAATGCACTAGGGGGCTGGAACGGCAACGCATAGCAGGTTTTCGGCCCGTCAGGCCTCGGGCAGTAGGACCAGTTCGAAGAAGCCGCGCAGGGCTTTTGCTACATCTATGGCGTCAGGGGCCAACAGCCACTGGGTTTGAAGTCCGTCCCACAGGGCCACCAGGGACGTGGCTGCCCACGCTGGATCCACGCCGGGCCGGAGTTTGCCCTCCTGGGCCAAGGCCGAGAAAGAGCGCCTATAGCTTGCCCGTATGCGTTCGAAGCGTTCTGTGAAGTAATCACGGCCGGGATGGGCATTCGTGATCGATTCCGCGCACAGCACTGTGTAGAGCTCGATGACGCCGGGAATCTTCTCGTTATGGAGCGCCGTGCGAATCACGTCATCCACAAGCGACTCTTCCTCAGCGGAGGGATTCTCGCTTCCGGTCAGTTCGTCGCGCCACTCCAGGACGCCCATCAGAAGATCGCTTTTTGACGGGAAATAATGCAGGAGGCTGGTCTGGCTCATGCCCGCTTGGTTGGCAACGTCCTGCAGCGAGCCGCCCAAATACCCCTTCGCGGCAAACACGGCGTGGGCGGAGTCGAGAATCACTCGTCGCTTTTCCTTCGCCTTGGAATAGGGTCCCCGCTTGGCGCTCGCCGTGTCCTTTGTGGTCATGGCAAGCCAGTGTACAGCGGGCGGGGATTGGAATTCTGAAATTAGAGTAACTACTCGAAATTTGTGTTAGCGTGGTCACACCCAACCCTGCAGTGGACGCTTGAAGGAGCCACGTGGAATCGACATCCTCGGCCTTGTTTGCCGGTACTTCCTACATCACCCATCGTGGCCCCGGCTTCGGCAATCGGCTGCCAGCCCGCTCCTGGCTGCGGAGTGACGCGCCCACGATCCCACTCAACGGCTTGTGGAGATTCCGGTTGCTGCCCGGTGCGCCCGGAACGCCCGGCGGCAGGGGAGTCCTGCCCGCCGGCGAGCAGGTAGAAGGAGTCGCTGATGAAGGTCTGGACGATTCCGGTTGGGATGAAATCCCGGTTCCTTCCCACTGGGTCCTGGAAGGTGAGGGCCGCTATGGCCGCCCCATCTACACCAACGTCCAGTTCCCTTTTCCCACCGAGCCACCCCACGTGCCGGACGAGAATCCAACGGGCGACTACCGTCGGACCTTCACCATTCCTGCTGACTGGGCAAGTGCGGAGAGGATCGTCTTGCGCTTTGACGGGGTGGAATCCCGCTACAAAGTGTGGGTCAACGGCACAGTAATCGGCGTCGGCACGGGAAGCCGGCTTGCCCAGGAATTCGACGTCACCGAGGCAATCCGGCCCGGGGAAAACGTCCTCGCCGTCCGCGTCCATCAGTGGTCTGCTTCGAGCTACGTCGAGGACCAGGACCAGTGGTGGATGCCGGGCATCTTCCGCGACGTCACGCTTCAGGCCCGTCCTCAAGCAGGTATCGACGACGTCTGGTTGCGGACCCCATTTGAAGGCACCAGCGACTCCGGTTCAGGCATCATCGACGCCGAAATTGCCGCTGCTCCCGCTGCCTATCCTGTGCGCTTCCGCGTTCCCGAGCTCGATGTTGATGTCACGTGGGAAACTCCGGCGGATGTCGCCCCGGTGGCGATTGCCGCCGTCGAACCCTGGTCCGCGGAAGTGCCGCGACTGTACGCGGCGACGATCTCAAGCCAAGGTGAAACGGTCTCGTTGAAGATTGGCTTCCGTACCGTGGAGATCAAGGGAGACCAATTCCTGGTGAACGGGCGGCGGGTGGTGTTCCACGGCGTCAACCGGCACGAGACGCACCCGGACCGTGGCCGCGTCTTCGACGAAGATTTTGCCCGCGCCGATCTGGCCATGATGAAGCAGTTCAACGTCAATGCCATCCGCACCAGCCATTACCCGCCGCATCCGCGCCTGCTGGATCTCGCGGATGAAATGGGTTTTTGGGTGATCCTTGAATGCGATCTTGAAACACATGGCTTTGAGCGGCACCGCTGGGCCGGAAATCCCAGTGACGATCCCGCCTGGCGTGAGGCGTTGGTGGACAGGATGGAGCGCACCGTTGAGCGGGACAAGAACCACCCCTCAATCGTCATGTGGTCCTTGGGTAACGAGGCAGGAACAGGCGCCAACCTCGCGGCCATGTCCGCCTGGACCCACGCGCGAGACTCCAGCCGTCCCGTGCACTACGAGGGCGACTACACCGGCGCGTACACCGACGTCTACTCGCGCATGTACTCCTCCATCCCCGAAACCGAAGCCATTGGCCGCAACGATTCCGGCTCGCTCCTGCTCGGCTGCTCAGCCGCGGAATCGGCGCGCCAACGCAGCAAACCGTTCATCCTCTGCGAGTACGTGCATGCAATGGGCAACGGTCCCGGTGCGATCGACCAATATGAGGACCTGGTGGACCGCTACCCGCGGCTGCATGGAGGCTTCGTGTGGGAATGGCGGGACCACGGGATCCGCACCACCACCGCTGATGGCACAGAGTTCTTCGCCTACGGGGGCGACTTCGGTGAGGTTGTCCACGACGGCAATTTCGTCATGGACGGCATGGTTCTTTCGGATTCGACGCCCAGTCCGGGACTATTCGAGTTCAAACAGATCGTGGCGCCCCTCCGCTTGGGTTTCGAAACAGCCGTCACCGACGGCGTGACCCGCCCCTTGCTCACAGTCGCCAACCTGCGGCACTCGGCGGACGCGTCCGACGTCGTCCTTCGCTGGCGCACCGAAACGGACGGCGAGCCGACCGCGTCCGGAACGTTCGACGTCGTGACCTCCGCTGGCGGTCAACTCGCTGCCGGTGACTCCACAGTTATGGAGCTGCCGGAGTCGGCGGTGCGGGCACTCAGTAAGGTGAAGGCCGGCGAACAGTGGCTCACCGTTGAGGTTGCCCTGCGCAAGGACACCGCGTGGGCACCTGCTGGACATGTCATTTCCACTGCGCAGCTCGATTGCACTGCGCAGTTGGATTTCACTGCACCTGCTGCCAGGCGTCCCACTAAGGCCCCGCGACCACTGTCGTCGGCTGGGCGCGGGGAGACCGGGGCGGCCGGGGGCTTAACTCTGGGACCTGCCCAGTTCGAGGATGGGCGGCTCGTTGCCCTGGCTGGACTGCCGGTATCCGGCCCGCGCCTGGAGTTGTGGCGAGCACCAACGGACAATGATCGAGGTTCGAATTTCGGCAGCTACGACCTCGGCGACCCCTGGCTCAACAATGGCAACGGCGTCCCGGCTCCGTCCAATCAGAGTGTGTGGCTCAAGGCGGGTCTTGATAGGTTGACGGCCCGCGTCGAGAAAGTGGTGCAGGCCGACGACTGCGTGTTCGTCACCACCCGTTATGCCGCCGCGGACACCGCACATTCTGTTTCCGTGGACGAGCAGTGGCAGGTGTCCGGGGGAGAGCTGTGGCTGCGCTTGGACATTGCACCCAGCTCGGGTTGGAATATCGTGTGGCCTCGCCTGGGAGTGCGGTTTGACCTGCCCGGATCAGTGGACGGAGCCTCCTGGTTCGGGACAGGACCCCGGGAATCGTATCCCGACAGCATGCATGCTGCCCTGGTGGGCCGCTACTCGGCGGCAATCGACGAGCTCGGCGTGAATTATGCCCGGCCGCAGGAGACCGGGCACAGGAGTGCGGTCCGATCCTTGGAACTGCACAACGGTACGGATCCCTGGGTGACGTTCCACGCACTTCCCGATTCCAGGGATCGACTCCCTGGCTTCACCTTGTCCCGGCATACGGCGCAGGAGGTCACAGGCGCGGCCCATCCACATGAATTGCCGCAGAGCCGGAACAGCTTCCTCTACCTCGACGCAGCACAGCACGGACTGGGCTCCAGGGCCTGCGGACCCGACGTTTGGCCGGATTTCGCCCTCAAACCCGAAGCCCGAACCATGGTGTTCAGGATCGCGGCCGCCGGCTAGCAGGAATGCTCCCGCTCAGCAGGAATGGTGGCGGCTAGTAAGAATATGTCTGGCCTTCCGTCTGCTTTCACGCGGGCAGACGGAAGGTCGGACACGTCTTTGAGGACACGCTCAGGGCGTTGGAGTGGGCGTGGCCGTGATGGTTGGAGTCGGTGTGGGCCCGGTAGTCGGGGTCGTCGTGTTGGTTGGAGTCGGCGTTGGCCCTGTACTTGGGGTCGCCGTGATGGTTGCGGTGGGAGCGGCCGTGGCTGTCGGAGTGAGCGACGGCGTGGGTTCGGATGAGGGCGTTGGGGTAGCCGTGGGCGTCGCGGTAGGTTCACTGGTTGGAGTTGCCGTCGGCGCGGTCGTTGGGGTCGGCGTGGGCGAAGCGGTTGGAGTCGGCGTGGCCGTAGTGGTGGGGGTCGGGCTAGCCGTTGGGGTCGGCGTCGGCGTAGCAGTCGCAGTTGGTGTGGGCTCCGCCGTTGCAGTAGGCGTGGGCGTAACCGTTGGGGTCGTTGCAGGTTCGGGAGTCGACGGCGTGGCCGTCGCGGGGGCCGACGTCGCCTGCTCGCCAAGCGCGCCGCCGAGCGACCACACCGGAAGTTCGCCAACCGGCGTCGTTCCTGTTGCTGGTGAGTAGCTCGTGAGCCTGAGCAGATCCACGGACGACTCCCTATCCAACGGAATCAAGCTCCACGATGATGGGTTCACCAGCACGCCATTCACAATTGTTTCAAAATGAAGGTGGCATCCAGTCGACGAACCAGTGGAGCCGACCAATCCGATGACGTCCCCGGCTTGGACTACCTGCCCTTTGCGCACGGCGCTCGCCTGCAGGTGGTTGTACGTGGTGATAAGCCCGTTGCCGTGATCGATCTCGATTCGGTTGCCCCCGCCCCAGGCATGCCAGCCCACCTCGCGGACGTAGCCGTCGTCGGCAGAATGAACCGGGGTTCCACAGGGCGCCGCGAAGTCCTGCCCGGTATGAAATTCACCAGGGGCACCCGTGATGGGACTGGTGCGCAGCCCGAAGGGTGAGCTGGGGCGCAGATTCACCAGTGGGGACATTAAAGTGCCTGGTCCTGGCCGTACGTGAAGGGACTCAGCGCTGCCAACGGACGTTTGCCACGAGCCGCTGCCGCTGGAACAAGGGAATGTCAGCGGACCTTGGGAGCTCAGGAAACCCACGATCTTCTGGGCCAGCTCCCGGTACTTGGTGTAGTGGTCGGGATCCTGGTTGTGCTGTACCTGGTGGATGGCCAGGGTGGAAGGCAGAAGCTGCCAGTCCTTGATGCCCTTCAGAGCCAGGAAGAAACTGGTTGCGCTGATGAACGGATCCATGCGATCGGCATAAGAGCCCCATGCCCCGTTGGCCCGCTGTTGGAACAACCCGCGGGAGTCGGGGCCGGCGCTATCGCCGAAGTCCTTGTTTTCCAGGGAAGATTCGCCAAGCGCGGCCTGTACCCCAAGGATTTGGGCATCCGAGGGAAGGCCCAGTTTTTGGGCCGCCACCATGATGGCCGAAGCATTGTGGAGTTGGAGGTCCGAAGGAGCGGCGCTGGTGGACGCCACTCCAAATCCTGAGGTTGTTTGTTGACAGAGCGTCGTCCCGAGGGGTTTCGTAGGCGCAGGCTCAGACGTCCCCGATGAGTTGGCGCCCTGAACCGGTGTGTCATTCGTGGACCGGTTGGCTACGGACGACGCGTCTGTCGATGAGTTTGCCCGGATCTGTTGGATGGCCGAGGGCACCGTGGTGGCTGCTCCAGATTGGAAGCAGCCGAGCAGCACCGCTGCCGCAATAAGCGCTAACGGAAACCGGGCGCGAATACGCAGCCGCGTTGGGCCTTTGTCAGGAGGTTTGCTGTTCACAAATCCCGCTCCTGACATGAGGCCCCGCCCGGCGAAAAGCGTTGGAGGTCCACACCATTGTCTGGATCCGATCACTGCATGTTACGGGTACTGCATGTCTATGGGAATGACAGGCCCACGTCAAGACTTTGCGCCTTCGCAGTGCTCCAAATCCAGATGCTTGGCTAAGTCAAACAAGGTAAGTTGGCATGGTGACCCCCTCCGTGAAGCCTGCCATTGACCGCGCCCCCGGAATCTCCAAGGAGATCGAGGACGCGGCCTGGTATGTGCTGGGCCCGGCCCTCCAAGGAAGACCGTCAGCGCTGGACGGACGCACGCTGACGTGGACGGCAGACGCGGCCGGGGAGCTGCTTGAACGCCTTGAGCGCGGGGTGGAAGATTCCAAAGCCCCCATGATGACCAATCTCCGGCAAAACCTCGAAGGCGCGTCCCGCGAGGCCAAGCTGCTGGCAGTGGAGCTGCTCTTCCTTCAGTCCTTGCCGCTGGCCCACGAGGTCAAGTCCCTCAGGGTGAAGCGTGCCCGCGTGGCCGAAGCTGCCTCCTGGGTGGAACCGGCCATCGAGTTGCCGGAACAGCTCTACGAGGGCATGACGGACCACGGCGTGATCCGCGACCGTACCGCGGAGTTCAACTGGACCATTTGGGACCACCTGAAATGGCTGTGCCGCTTTGTTGCGCACGTGGACAGCCAGAGCACGGAAACCATCAACCAGTCCCTTGCCGATCCTTTGAAGTTCCATGAGCTTGCGGTCGGAACACCGGAGGACCAGCCGGCCCTGCGTCGCAGTATTGAGTATTTGGTGTGGCCCAGCTACTTCGAGCCCGTGGTGGCCGACGTGGAGCGCCGGGAGATTCGTGACGCTTTCGCTTCGCTCGTTGGTGGCGCCGGGGGCGATACCGAAGAGGACGTCACCGCGGACATCCATCGGATCCGGCTGCACCTGGACGAACAAGCCGGCCAGCGCATCGATTGGTACGCACGCCAGCTGGTCAGCCAATGGCGCAAGGTGGGAGACCCCGGCCGCAGATCCTGGTTGCTGCGTACGCATCACGACAACGCTGATTTGCTGGCCGCGTGGGTTGCTGAAGAGAAAGCCACGCTGGATGTCGAGCACCTTCGCTCGCTCACTGCCGGAGTCACTGCGGGCGTGGTCCAGCATGCCGTGGACGAGGACTACAAACACCTGGGCTACGTAGAGCGCGAGGACACTAAAACCGCGGTCTTCGCCTTCCTCACGGTAATGAAACCCGGCGACCTTACGCTCTACCAGAACGCCGGACGCGTTCGGGTGGGAGTCGTTCTTGGCGAGCCCGAACACCATGAGGACAACCGGCGTATCCGCCGCAAGGTCCGCTGGTTCGATGACAGCTACGCCATCACCGAACTTCCGCGCCATGCGCAGCGGCAATTGTCCACACCCGGCATCATCGTGGATGTCACCCGGGTTATTCAGGCGCTGCAGGAACTCCTGCCGGTAGAAGCCGAAACCGACGGCGAGGACGAAGCGCCGCCCACCGCCGTCGTCGAGGTTGTCCAGCAAGGTTTCCGGCCGTTGACGGAAGAGTTCGCGTCGTCCCTCCACATGGACCTCGAGCCGCTGAAGGAGATCGCCGAACTGCTCGAAGAGAACCGCCAATTGGTTCTTTATGGTCCGCCAGGGACCGGCAAAACGTACCTGGCCAAGCACCTCGCTGCCGAGCTGGCAGGGGACAGCACCGATGAACGAGTGAAGCTGGTGCAGTTCCATCCGTCGTATGCGTACGAAGATTTCTTTGAGGGCTACCGGCCGGACAAGACCGACGACGGACAGGTCTCCTTCAAGCTTGTGGCCGGGCCGTTGCGTCGGCTCGCGGAGGAAGCTGCCAAGCCGGAGAACGCGCACAAGCCGTACTTTCTGATCATCGATGAGATGAACCGTGCCAACCTGGCCAAGGTCTTCGGCGAGCTGTACTTCCTGCTCGAGTACCGTGACGACCGCATTTACCTGCAGTACAGCCCCAACGAGCCCTTCAGCCTGCCGGACAACCTGTACATCATCGGCACCATGAACACCGCTGACCGCTCCATCGCCATGATGGATGCCGCCATCCGTCGTCGTTTCGCCTTCATCGAACTCCATCCGAAGGTGGAACCGGTCAGGGGATCGCTGCGGCGCTTCCTTCAAGCGCGTGGTTTGGACACCCTCAACGCGGATCTCCTGGACGCTCTCAACGACGCCATCGACGACTGGGACCGCGACCTGATGATCGGGCCGTCCTACTTCATGAAGAACGCTGCCCAAAACCCCACAGGTCTGCGCCGCATCTGGAAGTACGAGCTCATGCCGTTGCTGGAGGAGCACTATCACGGGCAACTGAACCGCGCGCAGCTAGAGGAACGCTTCGGCCTGGACCAATTGCTGGGACGACTTGCTGCCCGCTAAGGACGTCCCGCCACGTCCGCGCCGGCCACCAGCAAGCGCCGGCAAGACGTCGGCGGCTGCCGGGACCCGGCACATCGTCATGGACGAGCTCTCACGCGGAGTCGTTGACAAACTCGACCCCCCAACGGCTGCGTTCATCAATGCCAGTGGGCTGGCCAAGGCCTCACCGATTGGCATGGGGCTCTACCGGATCGAACCCGTTGGCAAGGTCGGATCGGTAAGGACTTCCACTGTCCAGCTTGAGGTCCGCCCCAAAGACCGGCTTGGCCTGAGTCGTTTGCTTTTCCTCCTCAGCTACGCCGGTGATCAAGGGTTCCGCGACCACTCCGTGGAAGCCATTGAGCATCCAGATCTCTGGAGCGCCCTGGCCGAGTCGCTGGCCCAGCTGGCCGACCGCGCCCTGAGCCGCGGCGTCCTTCAGGGCTACCTCACCATCGATGAATCGCTCCGCACCGTCAAAGGCCGCATCCGCATCTCGGACCAGATCTCCCGCAGGCCCGGAATGATGGTGCCTTTGGAAGTGTCCTACGACGAATTCACTGAGGACATCGCCGAAAACCGCATCCTCCGCGCCGCCTTGGAACGGATGGGAAAGGTGCCCGGTGTCCGGGCCGACGTCCTGAGCCGCTTGCGCCAGCTCAAGGGAAAGCTCGACGCCGTCACCCGCCTTCAGTCCGGAGCTCCACTGCCGCCGTGGCGGGCCAACCGAATGAACCTCAGGTACCACGCCGTTCTGCGGCTCTCGGAGGTCATCCTGCGCAATGCCTCGGCCGAGGCCGGAGAAGGGAAGCAGCAGACGGCGTCCTTCGTGGTGGATATGGCACAAGTTTTCGAGGAGTTCGTGGGCACGGCCTTGCGCCACGCGATGAGTGCCTACCCAGGGGAGATGCGCCTCCAATATGGAGCGATGCTCAATGAGGCTGTCCGGGACTCTGATCGCCTGACCGTTCGCCCCGACGCCGTCCATTTCCTGGGCGGCAGGCCGGTGGTGGTCTACGACTCCAAGTACACAGCGGCAGGCGACGCCGGCGCTTCACTGAACGCGGACCATTACCAATTGCTGGCGTACTGCACCGCACTAAGGGTCCCGACTGCGTGGCTTGTCTATGCCGGGCCTGGGGAGATGAAGCTGCGCAGGATCCTGAACACGGACATTGACATCGTGGAGTATCCCCTGGACCTGTCACTGCCGCCGTCGGAGATCCTGGCCGCCGTGGCGGACCTTGCGGAACAATCCTGGGGCGAGGTTGTGCGTCAGGCTGTGGCGGGACGAACGGCGTCGGACTAGCCTGATAACTAAATCTTCACGGATGGAGGCATCATGGCTCGCAGGAAATCGTGGCGCGATATGAGCAAGGGCCAGCGGATCATGCTCATCGTCAGCGGAGCCATCAATATGGCCCTGCTCGGTGCGGCGCAGCGGAGCATCGGCAAGACCCCCGATTCCAGAATCAGGGGAAAGAAGGCGGTGTGGCGTGCTGTTTCGTTCATCAACTTCTTCGGACCGGTGAGCTACTTCCTCTTCGGCCGCCGTCGTGATGCCGCCGTAGCGGGGAGCGCGGGCGCAGCGCGTTAACGCTTAGGCGGGCATCTTCACGAGGAAGGTTGTGCCCCGGCCGGGTTCGCTTTCCAGTGTGATGGTTCCGCCATGCGCTTCGACGATCGCTTTGCTGATGGGCAGTCCAAGCCCGACGCCGGGAATGGTGCTGTTGCGTACGCCGCCGGCACGGAAGAACTTGGTGAACGCCTCGGACTGCTCTTCTTGGGTCATGCCCATGCCGGTATCGGACACACGGCAGAACACGAATTCCTGATCCTCCCACGCGGCTACTTCTACGTCTGCGCCCTGGGGGGAGTACTTGATGGCGTTTGATACCAGGTTGTCCAGGACCTGGGCTATGCGTGAGGAGTCCACATGGGCTTCCAAAGAGTCAGGGACATCCATGGACAACCGGATGCCCGCCTTGGCAGCGCGGGGACCGGCAGAACTCACACTTCCCCGCACCAGCTCAGCCACGTCCACTGTGTGCGGCTGAATGATCATGTGGCCCGACCGCACTGCCAACAAATCGGACACCAGGGTAAGCAACCTTTCGGCGTTCCGCCGGACGATATCCAGCTGCCTGCGCGAGGAAGTATCGAGGGACCGGGGATCATCCAGCAGAAGCTCCACATAACCAAGGATGGACGTCAGCGGCGTTCGGAATTCGTGGGAGACGTTGGCCACGAAGTCGTCCTTGGCGGCCAGGGCATTTACCAGGTCCGTGACGTCGCTGAAGACGACGACCGAGCCGGCGAAGTTCCCGGCGTCGTCAACCATGGGGCGGGCACTTGTGGTGAAGGCACGCTGCTCTGCTCCGGAACCAAGCCACACGAGCTGGTCTGTGAACCTTTCGCCCAGAACCGCGCGCCGGACTGGACGGCGGTCGACGGGCAACGGCGTGGTCCTGTCCTGGTCGAAGACGAGCAGCTGGGATTCGTTCGGATCGTCGTTGCCTGCAGGAGTTGCCAGGGAGTGCGTGTGTCTTTGGCGGCGGTTCATGAGGATGTCATGACCGTCGCCATCCACGGCCACCACACCCAGCGGCAGGGCTTCCATGACGGTGTTGAGCAGCCGTTCCTGTTTGGTTCTGATGTCCAGGGCTTTCTTTAGCTCCTCGTCCTTTTGCTCCAAGGCCCGCTGCTGGCGGACCATGCTTAGCGTCAGCACGCTCACGGACACGCCGATGCCAAGCATCAGGATGGGGAAGAGCAGGGGTTTAGTGAGGTCCCGCTCCGTTAGTGATCCATTGACGAACAAGGGGGCCCACACGATGCAAAGCGGACCCACGAATGACATGGCAATGGCCAGTCTTGGGTACAGGCCGGATGCACAGAGCCAAATGACGGGCAGGACCACCAGGACGCTGAGTCCCGTGAGCGATTCCTGCCCTCCTTCCCTGCCGAAGGAAATCGAGACCATGTCCAGGATCGGTATCGCCAGGAAGCTGGGGAACGGGAGCCGGTGCCAAGGCACAATGACGCACACCGCTAACAGGAATGCCTGACTCAGCAGGAAGAGGAGAAACAGGGGATTCTCGAGGGTGGCCGGGAAAAAGAGCCACACCAGAATCGCCGAAATGCAGACACAGACAGACAGCGGCAATTGGCTGAGAACCACCCTCATTCGCAGGGTGTGTTCGTGGAAAGAGCGCCGAAAAACCAGGAGTTTTTTCTTCTCCCCAAGATCCCAGGTGGTTGGGCGGGTCACGGCGCAACCACCGGGAATGCAGAAGAAAGTCGGTTCATGAGATCAGCCTAACCATAATGGTTATACTTCGAAGGGTTATCGAAGGGGCTGAGGGGCAGCGATGAGTGAAGTACGTGTGGGGCTGGTCATTGAAGATGACCAGGATATTCGCGAATTGGTGCGTGTGGTCCTTTCGCAAGCGGGGTTTGACGTCCATGTTGCATCCACTGGATCCGCAGGCGTTACATCAGCGCGCGAACTGAATCCAGACGTCATAACGCTGGATCTGGGCCTGCCCGATATTGATGGTTTCGAAGTGGCACGCCAGATCCGGAAATCCTCCGACGCCTACATCATCATGCTCACCGCCCGGGCGGAGGAACTGGACACCCTCATGGGCCTTGAGGCCGGCGGTGACGATTACCTCACCAAGCCGTTCCGGCCCCGCGAACTTCGCGCACGCGTCGAGGCCATGATGCGAAGGCCCCGCGCGTCGTCGGAGTCCAAGGCAGCCGTGGAAGAAACTGACCCGGAAATGAGCCACAACGGCCTTGCCGTTTCGGCAGGTTCCCGGACGGCAGTCCTGAACGGCAAGGAACTGAGGCTGACACGCACCGAATTCGACCTCCTGCTCGCCCTCCTTGAGACCGGCAGGATCGTGCGGACCAAGGCAGATCTGGCGCGGCGACTCCGCAACGAACCCTACGACGTCGGCAGTTACGTCAGCGACGCCGACGAACGTGCCGTTGAGGTACATATGGGCAACTTGCGCAAGAAACTTGGTGACAGCATCCAGAACCCGCGCTGGCTCGAGACCGTGCGCGGCGTTGGGTACCGACTGGCGCCGCTGGCTCAGGGCAACTGAGCTGCGTCACTGCGGACGGCTGGGGTGCCAGCCGCCTGGGCGCGATTCTGCGATGCTGTTCGGTTCGTGGTGGTACCTACGGCAATGGGTTTAGCCTTCGCACTCGATGCAGTATGAGTGGCCGTTGGCTTCGCGTGCCAATTGGGACCGGTGCCGGACCAAGAAGCAGGAGTAACAGGTGAATTCGTCCTCGGCCTGGGGAATGACCTGAACGATGAGTTCCTCGGAGACAATTTCACCGCCGGGCGTCAAGCCCTCATCGAACGCATCGGCCTCGTCCAATTCCGTGACGACGCTGCGGGCATCGGGTGCGTTGGCAGACTTAAGTGCCTCCAACGAGCGGTCCTGGGATTCCTTGACGTCGGAGCGGACTTCGTCGTAATCAGTTGCCACTTAGGTGATTCTCTTTCTGATGTTCGATTCTGACGACACTGCAACGCACACCATCGGGTTATTGTTCCCGGGGATAAAGATTCGCCGCGTCTTGACCGGATTCTCCCGCGCGGACCCAATTGCGCAACAAGCCGTTGCCCAATTGCCGGGGGGCATGTCGTCGTCCTTTTGGACAAGACAGACACTCGACGAAATGACGAATGTGCGCCGGAGCCCTGATTTGAGCCTTGCGGGAGGAGGGAAGAACCTCCTCCCGCAACATCGTTTGTTCGCTCTTCCGGCAGACCGCCGGACGTGGTGGCTCAGAACCGCCCGAGTCCAGCCGGGTGCTCGAAACCTATACGGGCGAATGCGCAGCCACGGATGCGCGTTCAACGGTAGGGCACGCAATCTTCACTGCGGAGTCGTTGGGTGCTTCGTCCAAGCCCAGCAGCATGCGTACTCCTGCCGCCCCGAGTTCGTAGTGCGGCAGTGACACTGTAGACAGCGGCGGCCGAAGGTGGGCTGCGATGACTTCCTGGTTGTCGAATCCGACCACGGCGATGTCGTCAGGGATGGACAGCCCGTGTTCCCGCAGTCCGTCGTAGAGTCCCATGGCCATGCGGTCGTTGTAGCAGTACACGGCGGTGACGTTGCGTTTGAGCAGCTCTTCGGTGGCGCCGTATCCGCCTTCCTGGTCGGGGTAGGCTTCCATGACCAGGTCAGGGTCAAACCCAATGCTCGCGGCAGCCAACGCGTCTTTGTAGCCCTGGAGCCGTCCGTCTTTTGCCGGTGCGGGGATCGTGGCATTGATGAAGGCGATGCGTCGGTGGCCGGCGTTGAGCAGGATCTGCGTCGCGGAGTGCCCGCCCTGTGCTTCGTCGGGGACGACAGCGCGGGCTGCCCCGGGCTCTGTAGCGAAGCAGTTGACGAGGACGAAGTCCGCCTCACGCAGGGTTTCCGGTATGTCAGTGGGCCGGTGGAACCATGTCGAGTACAGGATGCCGCGTACCTTGTATTCCAGCATCATGGCGATCGCGTCCTTTTCCAGGTCGCGGTTGCCCTCGGTGTTGGCGATCAGCAGGGCGTACCCGTGTTTCCATGCTTCGTCCTGCGCCCCGTGGATGATCTGGCCGGCGAAGGGGGTTGTGGCGACGCCGTCTGCGACCAGCCCGATGAACCGTGAGGTGCCGCTGACCAAGGTCTTGGCCATTGCATTGGGGCGGTATCCAAGCTGCCGGATTGCGTCCTGGACGCGTTGACGAGTCTTATCTGCAATGCGGGCATTCTTCTTCTGGTTGATGACCAGGGAGACCGTGGCAGTGGACACGCCGGCCGCTTCAGCAACTTCGCGGAGGGTAACCGGATGCGCGCGGCCTATTTTGACAGGAACGTCGGGGGTGGCCGCGTTGCCCGAATTTTTCTTCTGCGAAATCATTTGCCCTCCATCGGGAGTATATCCGGCTGTCATGGGCGTCACCCCTTCGTCGCCCCGCTCTCGAGGCCTTGGATCATCGCCTTGTTCAGCACGAGGAACACCAGCAGCAGGGGCGTGATCGTGACGCAGACCGCGGCAAAGGTGGCCGTCCAGTCGGTTTTTCCCATGGCTCCGATGTAGTTTTGCAGGCCCAGTGGGATCGTCTTGAGTCCCTCAGAGAGGACGAACGTGTTGGCGAAGATGAAATCGTTCCAGATGAAGATGCTGTTGACCAGAACGACTGTGACCACAGTATTCACGGAGAGCGGGAGGGTGATAAGCCCAAAGATCCGGTACGGGCCCGCGCCGTCCAGCGAGGCAGCCTCGTACGTCTCGCGAGGGATGTATTCAAAGAAGGAGGAGAAAAGGTAGATCGACATCGGAAGAGCGAATCCCGCCAGGGGAATGATCATCGATGGGTAGGTGTCGAGTAGGTTAACGGTCGAGTAGTCGATGAAAAGCGGTACCAGCGCGATCTGCACGGGCACGATGATGCCAATCAAAAACAAACTGCGGACGAACTTGCTGAACCGAAAGCCGAGGACCTGCAGGGCATAGGCCGCCATCATGCCCAGAAGCACGATCAGCAGGTTGGCGCCCATCGTGACAATGAAACTGTTGACGATGTTCATCCCGAGATTGCCGGTCTCAAACGCGCGGGCGTAGTTATCGAATGTGATCGCCTTGGGCAGGGCAAACGGGTCGCCCGTCGCGAAGTCATTTTCAGTGCGCAGACTGGTGATGAAAAGCCATGCGAGCGGGTAGACCTGCACGATGACGATGAGCGCGATGAGGACCTTTGACAGGGTGCCGTGCAGACTTCGTTTGCGCCTGCGCCACGCGGGCAGTGGTGGCCTGCTTTCTGATGTTGCAGGGGGCCTTGTGATCCGAGCTGCTTGCGCGGTCATGCGTCCGCCTTTCGTTTGAGCATGAGAAGGATGAGTCCGACGGCGACCAGGCACTCGGCGACGATAAATACCGAGATGGTGCTGGCGTAGCCGAAGTCAGTGCTGGTGAAAGCTGTCTTGTACATGTAGGTGGTCAGCAGTTCCGAGGACTGTCCAGGGCCGCCGTTGGTCATCAGATAGGGGATGTCGAATCCGCGCAGGCCGTAAGTGGTCGCCATGATAGTGGTGGTGATCCAGACGGGCCGGATGTGCGGGAAGCGGATCTTGGTGAACAGTTGCCACCGTGACGCACCGTCGAGGCGGGCGGCTTCCTCAAGTTCCTGCGGAACGGATAGCAAGGCCGCGTAAATGATGAGCATGTACAGGCCGGTGAAGCGCCAGCCTTCCGGTACCGATACTGCCGTGAGGACGGTGTTCACGTCTGAGAGCCATGCGTGTTCAAGGGTGCCGAGGCCGATCCACTGCAGCACCTGGTTGAGCAGACCCACCGGGTCGATCGAGTAGATCCGCACGAAGAGGAATGCGATAGCCACGGTGGAGATCACGGCCGGCAGCAGGTAAAGAGTCTTAATTAGTTCGCGGCCGCGGCGCAGAGAGGTGAGTAGGGTGGCGACAAGCAGCGCGCCGCCGAGCTGCAGGACCAGACAGATGAACAGGTAGCCGAGTGCATTGAAGAAGGAGCGCCAGAAGACGTCATCGCCGGTGAACATCCGTAGGTAGTTGGCGAGGCCGACGAACTCCATGTCGCTGATGCCGTTCCAGGAGAAGAAGCTGAGGAACAGGGACTGGAGGATGGGGAACAGTACGGCGGCGCCGTAGAGCAGCAGGGGTGGGAGCAGGAAAACCAGGACTGAGAGTCGGGACCTGTTGGGGAGCATGGTGGGGCCTTTCGGGTGGGGGCCCGAGGCCCCCACCGTTATCTGTTATTTGAAGAACTTCGGTGCGTTCTGCGCGATGGTGCTGTCCATCGTGCTGGTGAACTGTTCCGGCGTGATGTCGCCTTGGACGAGGAGCACGAGTTCTTGCTTGAGCCGTGAGTCGGTTGTCGGGTCCAGCTGGGTATCCCACGGCATGGCCTGCTGACCTCCCAGGTCGTTCGCCGTCTCGAGGGCCGTCTTGTACAGGGGAGTCGCATTGGCCGGGGTGGCGGTCTGCACGTTGGTCGTCGGTGAAAGAGCGCCGGTCGCCGCATACTCGGAAGGGTATTTCGTCAGGGCAAACTTGAGGAAGTCGCTGACGAGCGGGTCGTAGGTCTTGGCATTGACAGCCATGCCGATTCCGGACGGCGAGACGTATTCGTTGGCAGCGGTGACAGATCCTTCAGTCGTCGGGAGGGTGAGGAAATCAATATTGTCCCGAACTGCCGGGTTCAGCTTGTCAGTCGCCAGGCTTGGCAATTCCCACGTGCCGATGTTGTACATCGCTGCCTTCCCGGAGGTGAAAATGTTCTGGGCGTCGGAGTAGCCCTGGGACGAGAAGCCATCCTGGAAGCACTTGTTTTTGCCCAGGGCGGCCAGCCAGTCAACGGCCTTCTTCCCGGCAGCGTCAGAGAACTTCGCGTTGCCCTTCTTCAGCTTCTGGAGGAAGTCGGGACCCGCCGTCCTGAACGGCTGGTAGGCCATGTAGCGTTCCAGGGGCCACTGGTCCTGCCCGTCGATGGCGATCGGGGTGATTCCGGCGTTGCGCAGTGCGGTGCACATCGCGGGGATGTCGTCGAGCGACTTCGGTACCGGGACGCCAGCCTGCTGCAGTAGGGCCTTGTTGTACCAAATGAACTCCAGTTCGAATTGGAACGGGATCATGTACAGCGATCCGTCGTCGAATCGCTGGTAGTTCAGGGCGTTGGGCCGGTAGTTGTCATACACGCCCAGGTCTTTGAGCAGCTTTTCCGCGTCCACCATCTTGCCCTGCTTGGCGAGCTGTTGAGCGAACGGTGTAGCATCCGTGTCGAAAAGCTCGGGAAGCTTGTTCGCGGCGGCGAGGGTCTCGAGTTTCTGGATATATGAGGGGCGGTCGGGGGTGGTGATGAGGTTCAGCGAGAAGCCCGGGTGGTCCTTGGCATAGTCGTCCGCGACCTTCTTCATGATGTTGATTACTGCCCCGTCTGCGGGGCGGGAGAGCAGCCATGAGATTTCCCTCGGTTTGATCTCGCCGGTGGGCCTCACATTGGCGGGGCCGCCGGCCCCTCCGCCGGCGCAGGCGGCCAGGGACAGCGCAGCTATGGCTGCGACCGCAGCCGTGCGAATCAGTTTCTTCATGGAACAATCTCCTTTGATTTGAGCCGAAAGTGGTGGTGTTTAGTTGTCTGTGCGTTTACGTATCTGAAGTTCGGTAAGAGCAGTGGAGCCCTCCCCGGTGAAGATGCCGATCCGCCCCGCGGGCAAGTCGTAGATCCGGGTGCTGAGGGCGACCTGCCGATCAACAACGGCAACGCACAGGTCCCCGTCGACGATGACTTCCAGCGTGTGTTCGCCGGGAGGCAGGTGGCAGGGGCGTTCCAATTCGATGTCGAACGGGATGTCCCCGGAGACATGCCACTGCGCGTCGCCGGTGATCTTCCTTGGCCACCGGTCGAAAACCATGCGCCCGCGCTTCGGTTCCAGGCGCAGGACGTAGGACTGATCCCCGTCCGGGCTTGATCGGAGCAACAGCCCGCATTCGGTGGTGTTGGGGTCAATGTCCAGTACTGCCTTGGCGTAAAACTGGCTGGGCAGTTCTTCTTCGGACACGATGGCGGTGTACCCGTCCGGTATGTCCAGTCGTGTGGGCAGTTCGGTTGGCAGGGTTACCGGGACGTCTTCCCAGAAGCTGTCTACGAGTTCGTCGGCGAAGGAGAATCCCAGTGTTCCGTCGGGGTTCTGGCGTGCTTCCAGGACGGACATCGTGCCGGCCCACTGCCAGGGACCGTCGTCGGTGTTGCCTTCCTTGCTTGCGATCCATCCAAAGAAGAAGCGGCGACCATCGCGCTCTGCGGACTTGGATGCGTAGAAGGCGCGGCCGTCGACGCTGTCAAGATTGGGTACGGTCCACGGGCCGTCGGGACTCTTGGCCATTCGGTAGCGGGTTGTGAACGATTCGGAAAACTCGGAGTACACCATGTACCACCAGTCGCCCCAGGAGAAGACGTCGGGGCACTCATGGGTGATGTAGCGGCGCGGGTCCCAGAATGGTTCGGTGTGCTGCCACGTCATGAGATCAGTGGACACGCACTGTGCGATGACGCCTCGGCGCCGTTCCGGTCCGGCGGAGTGGCGTGCCGCCAGCAGCATCCTCCACTGGCCTTTGCTTTCATCGCGAAACACGAAGGGATCCCGCCAGTCACCGGACTCGTAGCCGTCCGGGGCGCCGAACGTGAGTTCCGGATGCTTTACCCAGCTCCGCATGTCATCCGTGCTCGTGGCATGCATGACCAGCTGCAGGGGCGCGCCGTCGGGGCCGAGGTTGCGGGGGTTCTGGCCGGTATAGAACAAGTGGTGGACGCCCGTGTCGTCGACGACAATGCTGCCTGTGTAGGCGTTGAAATCCACGTCGGATTCGCTGCCGTGATGCAGGGAAACGCCGTGGTTCTCAAACTCCGTGAGGTCCTTGGTGGTGACCAGATTCCAGGAAGTGCCGGGTTTCGGGTCCTTACGGTCTTCATGAAGGTAGAAGAGCCAGAACTCGCCGTCCTTTTCGAAGGGGATGAGGTCCCCAACCCATCCATTGGCGGGTTGGAAGAAGACTGAGCGTTTCATCTGCGCTGATGTCCATTCTGCTAAAGCGTTTGATCACTAGTAAGCTAGCGTTAATCCTTGGGGTGGTCAAGCGTTTTAGCAAAAGTTGTTTCGTGCCTTCTATGGTCTACTTTCGGGGCGGCGCATGGACCCCGATTCCACCAACGCCTGCGATGTGGCGGCAGTTCAGCACGGGTGGTCACGCAATGTGCTGCTGAACAAGATCATGAATAGAGCTGTGGAACGCACCGGGAATGCCACTTCGACCTTTGCGCGGCAACTTGCTGTGCAATCATCCGAGCTGGCCCAACAGCTTGCCAAGATCCCCACAACTTCGAATTCCTCGGCCTCTCCGGGGAAGTCGTCCAACGTGACCTGGAAAACGCTCTGACCACCAGCCGGATCACCGAAACTCTCCGGGAAGTCGGACCGGGGTTCTCCTTCGTCGGCGGGGCCTCCTGTTACCTCGCGAGAACGTCGACTTTGAGGGGCGCACAGGTATTCACGAGCCAGCTGAAGCCGTCAGCCGCGGCGAAGGCGAGTCCGCTTCCCGGGACTACTTCAAGGTGGTCCTCCTGAAACCTGTCACCAAATAGCATGAAGGCTCTGGCACTGTTGTCGCGTTTAGACATCCAACCGATGCCGTCAAACCCTGCGGAGTGAGCTGCCTGTGCCCATTTGCGCGTCTGTGGGTAGTTATCCATCGGGGTGTCTGTAAGTTGGGTGGCTTCGATTCCGAGCGCACGAAGGCCCAGTCCGAAAAATTCTGCGATCCGAACCTGCCGCTTCAATTCCAGTCCCGCCAAGACACTGTTGGCGTAAATGCTGCGGGGAAGCGTCGCCGGGGCACCAACAGGGATATCGTGCAACAGGGTCTCAGCCAAGGCAGCTTCCCGGGTTTCGGCCAGGTA
The DNA here is from genome assembly GCA_039636795.1 of Micrococcaceae bacterium Sec5.1. NCBI lineage: Bacteria > Bacillati > Actinomycetota > Actinomycetes > Micrococcales > Micrococcaceae > Micrococcaceae bacterium Sec5.1. Next base: position 1,139,373 of record CP143430.1, read on the forward strand.
CAGGGCCGGGACCAGGGGGTCGCCGAAGAAGTGGAACCGGCCGGCGCCCTGGGGCCCGGGGTTGAACTGGTTGGGCCGGAATCGGTTGGAGTGGATACGGTGGAGGATGGTCCCAAGTGCCAAGATTCCAATGCGTGGCTCGAAGGGGTCGGGTGGCTCCGGGGTCGTGGGCCAGACGACCGTCACCAGATGGCCCCGAAGTGGGCCTCGGCCGCGGCGAGCAGTTGTTCCCGGTCGTTGAGATGGTCCACTGGCCGGCGCTGATCAGCGAATGCCGATGAAGGGGTTGCCATCCATAGGACCAGGTCTTCGTCCGGGACGTCGAGACCGCGGGTGAGCGCCACTAGCTCTGGAATGACAGGAAGGACGGTACCGCGCTGCAGATCGAATTGGAACTTCGGGTAGCGGATGGCGTGGCGACGGGGATACCCGATCAGCCTGCCGGCGGATCGCTGCGACGACGCGAAGTTCCGGTTGGTCGCCTTGGCGCCAAGGAGAGCTGCCGTCTCAGTGCTGCTTATCGACGGCAGTTCATTCTCGATCCGCCGCCACCAGTTCTCCTCCGCCTGCAGGCTGCGGACAAGTTCAGGAGAGGGCGTATCCGGATTGGACGCAATCGCGGCTCCCAGGGCGGAGATGCTGTTCGCTTCACTGAGAGCCCGTTTCAGGATCCATGCATCGACGCCGACGACCTCGGAGAATTCGTTGACGGTAGGCGGTGAGGATTTGGTGGCGAAAGAGCCGCCTGCATCACGCCGACTAGCGGCTATCGCCTTCTTTTTCAGGATCACGTCCCGCCGTGAGGTCACCATTTCTCCTCCTGACAATGACGATTGTTACAGATGACTCTAGCGTGTGTAGTGTCATCTGTGAAGAACCATAAGGTCAGTTACGGCGGCGGAAGCAACCCCATTCAATATTGGTGTTGGTTCACCGGGAGGCTGTGTTTTCGGGGGTCCATGGCTTGTGCTGGTGCGAGAGCCAAACCATTTCAGGGTTCAGGGAACGCACCAGCAGTTGGCCCTCAGTGCGGGGGTTATCGAGTTCCTCGAACCAAACTGCCGTGTCTCCAGCGATGACAGTAGGGCCTTCTTCTCCATCGATGACAACGATTTGTGAGCCCCTGGTGTGGCCTGGCGCCAAAAGGAGTCGTAGTCCGGGAAGCAGTTCCAACTCGCCGTCGACCGGAACGTAGTGCACCCCTGGTGGGTCCACCCATTCAGGGATGGTGTAGTCATTCTGATTGCGGGCGTCGTCGAGTTCCTGGCGCTGGACGTAGATGGGCTTGCCTGCGAAGAGGTGATTGCCCCCGCAGTGGTCGAAGTGCAGGTGCGTGTTGACGACGATGTCGATGCTGCTGATATCAAAGTCCTGCTCGTTCAGTGGGTAAACACGAGGGTCCATGTCGGCGACCGCGGGGTGAAGCTGAGTCATGCCGGTATCCACCAGCACGCGCCCGTCGGGGTGGTCAATGACGTGCACATAGACCGGCATGGGTTCGCCTTCGGGAACCAGCTCGGCCACTCGAATGGCCGTAACAGGGATTGCAGCGGCAGAATTCACTTCGTTACCTCAGTTCCAAAACTATGGCCATGACATGCTCGGGTCCAGACTCCCAGCCGATTAGCCGCCGTCGTTGTCGCTTTGATGAGCCCTGGCGACAAAGTGCTCAACCCGGCGGTCCGGGACCAGCCAGATCAGGGCCACAACGGTGAACATGGCGATCCCGAACAGGGGCTGGACCAGGGTGGCTGCGATGCCGGCCATGTAGATCACGGGGGACGCTTTGCCTTTCCAGTCCCGGCCGACAGCCCGGGCCAGGGCCCCGTCCTTGCCTTGGGCGGCGATCAGGCGACGTTCCAGGATGTAGTACGCGATCGCTGCACACAGCAGGTTGATTCCATACAACAGGACGGGCACCTGTGTGAAGCCGGACTCATCCATCCACCGTGTGGTGAAGGGGAAGAGCGACAGCCAGAACAGCAGGTGCAAATTGGCCCAGAGAATCCCGCCGTTCACTCGACTGGCCAGGTGGATCATGTGGTGGTGGTTGTTCCAGTAGATCCCGACATACACGAAGCTCAGAAGATAGCTGAAAAGGGTCGGCAGAACTGCGGCCACGCCCTGCCATGTTGGCGTTTCCGGGGTGTGCAGCTCCAGGACCATGATGGTGATGATGATGGCCAGCACGCCGTCACTGAACGCCTCGAGCCGGTTCTTGTTCACAGGACCCGGTCCCGTCGCACGTTGCACTGCGTTCGGCTCACCCTGTCATCAGCCATAGTCGGCTCCTCTGAAGGTCTGCAATGTAGGGCGACACGCACCCCGGTGGATAGAGTACACCCGGGCGGTGCAGTGGCCCGCCCGGTGTCCAAAAACCTTGGTGTCTGCCGGTGCAACGGGCACGCCCAGCTGAAGCGAACAAGAGGACCATTAGTGACAGAGCGTAAACGAGTCGTAACCTGGAACGATCCGGCCATTGGCGCGGCAGCCATGCCCGGCATGAGCGGCTTGGAATACCTGCACGCAATGATGGGCAAGAAACTGCCACCCCCACCGATGGGCGAACTACTGAACATGACCCTGGTGCATGCGGCACCGGGCACTGCCACCTTTACCTGTCACCCCGACGAGTCCCATTACAACCCAATCGGTTCGGTTCACGGCGGGCTCCTATGCACCCTGCTCGATTCAGCCCTTGGCTGCGCCGTGCAGACAACCCTTCCCAAAGGCCAGGGTTACACCTCCATAGAGATTAAGGTGAACTACCTTCGCTCGGTGCAGGCTGACAGCGGCCCACTGACCTGTGTAGGCGTTGTATCAAAGCCCGGCAATCGCGTTGCCTTCGCGGACGGCACTGTCACCGACGCTAGCGGCAAGCTCGTAGCTACTGCCACAGGCTCCCTACTCGTCTTCGCAATCGACTGATGTCAGATGAACATCTCACGCCCGGCGGGACTGTCCATGTGCCTTCGGTGCGCATCCTGCACGGCATAGCTCACGCAAGGCCCAGTTTCGCCTTGACTTCCTCCCAAGGCGCCGGGGCTTCGCCGGTGTCGGCCATTTCGGTCCGCGCCCCGTTTGCCGCCCGGATGTCTTCCAGGTCCTCGGCGGCTTCAATCAGCGTGGTGAGGTCTTCGGCGTCGATCATTGTCGCGACGCCGTGTCCACGGCGCAGCAGGTACCCCGCTTCATCGCTCACCCAGGCGGTATCGACTGCCTCCGAGAGGCCGCTTCGGGCGTCCGTCACTCTCATCTCACTCATGTCCTAACTCTAGGCATAATGAAATGTTCATAAGCGCCAAAAGCGCAAAACGTTGCTAAAGGATGTTCCGTAGCCGTGTCTCCGCTGGGCACTACCTGAGCGCCGGCAGCTTGAACACTCCAATCATGGATTGGTTATTCCTGGACATAGTGGCTCAGCCTTGTCCATCCCTAGACCCCGCGCATAGCTTGCCCTATGGTTGGGGCATCAACGGTCGTTGGCCGGGCGAAGCTCCGCTGCGGAGGTAAAACATGGGTATCATTTCTTCCGGTTTCCGTGGACGACGGTCCGAGAATGCTGCGTTGCCTCCGGGCCAGCATGAAACGCAGGACTTTCCCGTCCTGACCGCTGGACCTGCTCCGCTCATTCCCGCCGATGAATGGGAGTTCTTCATTACTGCGGAGGATGGCCAGCGGCTCTCGTGGTCCTGGGATGAGTTCATGGCCTTGCCGCAGGAGGAAATCACCCAAGACATTCATTGCGTGACCAGCTGGTCAAAACTGGGAACAACGTGGCGTGGAGTCTCGGTGGACACTCTTTTCGAAAATGTGGAGACCACGCGCGACTTCGCCACCGCCCATTCTTTTGGTGGTTACACAACAAATGTTCCGCTGTGGGATCTCCTGGGCGGTAAGGCGTGGGTGGCTTGGGAGTTCGATCACGAACCTCTTGAACGGGCGCATGGCGGTCCGGCGCGGCTGTTGGTGCCGCATTTGTATTTCTGGAAAAGCGCCAAGTGGGTTCATGGTTTGGAGCTGACCGACGAAGACATTCCCGGTTTCTGGGAGTCGAATGGATATCATCTTCACGGCAATCCGTGGCGTGAGGAGCGGTATTCGTGAGGCTTTTGCCGTGAGTTCTGTTTGGCGGGTCGCTGAGGTGGTGGGTGGGGAACTGGAAAACGCCACAGCCCGGACCATTAGGCTGCGCGTGGATGGTTTGATGGGATATCTGGCCGGGCAACATATTGATATCCGCCTCACCGCAGAGGACGGATACACAGCCATCCGGTCTTACTCGGTGGCATCCGCAAGTGCGGACGAGCATCTGGAAATCACCGTTGATGAACTGCCCGACGGCGAAGTGTCGCCTTACCTTGTCCGGGATCTGGCCGTGGGGGACCAGCTGGAAATCCGGGGACCAGTGGGCGGCTGGTTTGTCTGGCGGCCAGCCGATGCGAACCCGGTGCAGCTGATTGGGGGAGGGTCAGGTGTGGTGCCGCTGATGTCGATGATCCGTGCGCGTCAGGCGTCCAATAGCGCAGCCCCGTTCAGGTTGCTCTATTCCCTCAAGTCTCCGGATTCTTCGCTTTACCGCGACGAGCTGCACCGACTGGACCAGGAATCAGCCAAGCTGATGGTCGATTACGTCTACACGCGTTCGACGCCGGAGGGCTGGCCTGCAGCGCCAGGTCGCCTTACCTCCGAGAGCCTTTTGGGCAAGATCTTCCCAACAGAGGAGAAACCCGATGTTTTTGTTTGCGGCCAGACCGTCTTTGTGGAGACCGTTTCGGATTGGCTGGTAATGGCCGGATATCCGCCGGAGTCGATAAAGACCGAGCGGTTTGGCGGGACGGGAGGCATCCAGTGACCAGCACCGACGACTTTGCTGTTCCTGAGTCCGAAGACCAGGACATAGCAGCAGAACCCCATGACCCGATTCCATATGTGGACGGGAACGCCGCAGCCGGCGCCCTGTCCGAAGTGTTCCGTATCGACATCATCGCGGCGCTGGGACGCTGCAGGCATTGCGGTTCAGTCAGGGCTTTTGGCGAGACCATGGTCTTCACCGACGCGCCCGGAATTGTGGTCCGGTGCCGCGATTGCCAGGGCGTGCTGCTGCGATTGGTCCAAACACCAACCAAATACTGGCTGGATTTGAGCGGGCTCAGCTACTTGGAGATCGACCGCGAAGAGTAGACGCCAATCGCGCTGGCACCGCGAAGGGCGCCGCCTGACTGCCCAATTCTCCAAGACCTGAACTTGAGTCTATTTGTGAGGAGTGACGGTTGCGGCAACAGTCGCTTCAGGATCCTGGTTGTCTTGATCACGAGGATAACGAGTTCGAGCGGCAATGCCGTCGTCGGCGCATTCGTACGCCGCGGTCTGGCATCTCGCCTTCCTTCCGAACGCCTCAACCAGGCAGCGACAATGCCTTCGTGCCGAAAGCCGACAATCACGTCACACAGTTTGGCCCCTAACCCCCTAATGTGGTGAAGGACGTGCTCCATCTCAGTCAGATTGTGCGGTTCCTGATGAAGGCCGCCACTTGGTCCACTGTTTGTTCTCCGCGGGGAATGCGTCCCGCTGAGGTGAGAAGCCCGTGGGCGTATCCGGGAAGGTGCTGGAAAAGGACTTCCGTGCCGGCCCGGGCCAGTGCGGCGGCGTAGTTTGCGCCTTCATCAACCAGAGGGTCGTTGTCCACAGTGATCACATACGTTGGTGGCAGTCCTGCAGGGAGCTGGGCCATGGCGGGGCTGATATCCGGTGCCGAGCGGTCTGCACCATCCGGAAGATAGTGGTCCGCGAACCAGGCGATGGTGTCGGCAACCAGGGGAAACCCGTCGGTGACGCGGTTGTAGGACGGAGAGGACATGGTCAGATCCACCATGGGATACATGAGGACCTGGCACACGATGGGCAGAGGATCCGTCGTGATGGCGTTCTCGTTGGCCAGGACTGCGGCCAATTGCCCTCCCGCGCTGTCACCGACGAGCACAGCCTCGGTCACGTTCAGCCCGTGCTCGTTGCCGGTATCAAATAGCCAACGCATAGCGCTGCGGCTGTCCTCAATCGCCGCCGGGTAGGGGTGCTCCGGGGCAAGCCGGTAGTCCACTGCAACAACGGGCAGGTTGGTCAGGGAGGCCAATCGACGGCACAACCCATCATGAGTTGAGAGGCTCCCCATGACCCATCCCCCGCCGTGGAAAAACAGGACGGCGGGGGTGGGTCCTCCGGTGTGGCGGGGGTCATAGACCCGAACCTGGAATTCATTCACGTTGAAATCTGCGACCGACGACAGTGGGTCAGCGCTTAGTCCGTAGGCAGCACAGCTGCTCTCGTAGAGTTCGCGCACCTGCTGCACATTGTAGGAGTGAAACGGGCGCCCGCCGGAGGCGCGGAATTTTTGCAGAACCTCTGCAGCGTCCGGCGCTACAGGCCTGTCGCTGAACCGATCGATGCGTGTCACTTTCCCGGCCCGGATTCGGCCAGTTGCAGGTAGTCGTCGAGCCGGAGGTCGTGGGTGTGGGCGCGGTACTCTTCGACGGTTCCGGACCAGTTGTTGATAACCCGGCCGTCCTCGTTTTTGTACCAGGAGGAGCATTCGGAGGAGAAAGCAGACGTTTGGAGTTCTTCCTGAACGTATGCGTTGAACTTCTCCACTACTGCCCCGTCCACTTCCAGGAAGCGTGATTCATCGGCCGCGATGTACTGGACAGCCTGGGCGATGTAGCGGTGCTGGGCCTCCAGCATTGAAACTACCGAGTTGTGGTTGAGATTGGTGTTGGGGCCGTAAACCAGGAAGAGGTTGGGGAAGTTGTCCACTGTGATGCCCAGGTAGGCCTCCGGAGCGTTGCCCCACCGCTCGTCGAGGCCGATACCGTCGCGCCCTGAAACGCGCATGGATCCCATGAACGCGTGGCTCTTGAACCCGGTGGCGTAGATAATGACATCAAATTCGTGCTCGACGCCGTCGGCAGTGCGCAGGCCACGGGGAGTGAATTCCGTGATTTCCTCTGTCACGAGCTCTACGTTCTCGCGGGTCAGTGCGGGGTAGAAATCGTCGCTCCGCAGGATGCGCTTGCAACCGAAGTCGTAGTCGGGCGTGAGTTTGGCCCGCAGTTCCGGGTCGGAGACCTGGGTCTCGAGGTGCTGGCGGGCCAGTCCGACACCTTCCTCGGAAGCTGCGGTGTGGCGGCGGGTACGCTCGAATCCGGCTTCGCGGAATTCGTGGATTTCCTGACGCAGCTGGCGGTAGGTGTCCGGGTTTTCCTGGAAGCGGGCGCTCTCTTCCTCGGTGAAGATGTACTGGTCGCGGGGGAGGATGTAGTTTGCGGAGCGCTGGAAGACGGTCAGGTTCGATGCGATCTTGGCAACTTCGGGCACGTACTGAACGGCAGTAGCAGCGGAGCCGACGGAAGCGACGCGTTTGCCGGTCAGGTCAAGGTCGTGCCGCCACTTCGAGGAGTGGAAGGCCACCCCCTCAAAGGTTTCGGTGCCGGGGAAGTTGGGGATGTTTGGTTCGTTCAACTGGCCCCAGGCAGCCACCACCGAACGGGTCAGGAACTCCGAACCGTCGGCCGTGTGCACGGTCCAAAGACGGCGGTCCTGGTCCCATTCAGTCGCGGTGATGTTCTGGCCGAAGTGGATGTGCTTGCCGAGCCCGAATTCCTCAACCATGGAACGCAGGTAGCCTTGGAGTTCCTCCTGGCCGGCGAACATCCGAGTTACCTTGAGGTTCAGGAAGTAGCTGTAGCAATAGACAAGGGCCTGCGTGTCGCATGCGGCACCGGGATAGGTGTTCTCGCGCCATACGCCTCCCACATCGTTGCCGCGCTCGAGGATCAGGAAGTCCTCGATGCCGTCCTGGACGAACTGGGCTCCCTGGCCCAGGCCGCCGAAACCGGCACCGATGATGATTGCGCTGTAGATGTGGTCATTTGTGGAGGTCATGGTGTTCTCTCTTCGAAGCTGGAATGTGGGTGTCAGGAAAAGGTGATGATCTGGCGCAGTGCGTGGCCGCCGTCGAGCGTGTCCATGGCGCGGTTGATTTCTTCGAGCGGGATAGTGTCTGAGACCAGGCCTTCAACGGCCAGCTGGCCTGATCGCCAGAGCTGTTCGTAGATCGGGATGTCGTGTTCAGGGACTGCCGAGCCGAGGTAGCTGCCCACGATCGACCGGGCCTCTGCCGTCAAGGTAAGGGGGTCGATGGAGACCGACTGGCCCGGCGCCGGCAATCCCACGGTGACAGTGATGCCGCCGGGCTTTGTCAGTTCGATAGCAGCTTCCAGAGCACGCGGGTGTCCGGCAGCTTCAATGACGGCGTCAAACTTTTCGCCGCGTTCCAGGGCATCAGCTGAGGTCATCGCATCCGAAGCACCAAGATTCCGGGCGGCTTCCAGTTTGGCCGGCAACGTATCGACTCCAACGACGTGTTCAACTCCGGTGGCAATGGCCGTAATGAGTGCCGCCATGCCTACGCCGCCAAGACCGACGACGGCCACCCGGGCTGTCGGCGCTGGCTTGGCTACATTGAGGATGGCTCCTCCACCGGTGAGAAGCGCACATCCGAGCAAAGCAGCGATGTGCGCCGGGACGTCGGACCCGACCGGCACAACCGAGCGGCGGGAGACCACGGCGTGGGTGGCAAATGCCGAGACTCCAAGGTGGTGCTGGACTTCGCGGCCCCCACGGGAGAGTCTGCGGTTCCCGCCCAGCAGCGTCCCTTGCGTATTGGATGCAGTGCCCTGCTCGCACGGCGTTTTGCCGTTGGAGTTGCATCCCGAGCATTCACCGCACCGGGGGAGGAAGGTCATAACGACGCGCTGGCCCAAAGAGATGTCATTGACACCCTCGCCCAGTTCCTCAACGATGCCGGCCGCCTCATGCCCGAGCAGCATCGGCACCGGTCGAGGCCGGTTCCCGTTGACGACGGAGAGGTCAGAGTGGCACACGCCGGCCGCCTCGATGCGGACCAGGATCTCGCCCCTGCCAGGACCTTCGAGTTCAAGGTCTTGCACATGGATGGGACGGGTGTCCGCGTAAGGCTGGTTTGACCCAATGGATTCAAGTACGGCCCCGCGTATCGTCCTGGTGGCCGTGGCCGTGCTCGCGGATGACTTCGTATCTTCGATCGTCACGATTGTCCTCTCAGTGGTGCAGTAAAGCTGTGCACTTTCCATTGAGACTAGGCAGTCGGGAGGGCTGCGTCACGGTGCAGAAAGTCGATTTAGGCGCTTTCCTTTGTACGAAACGTCAAATGTGTGGAGGAGCCGGTGTATAGCCGCGATTAGGGGAGGCCCCTATGTATGCGGGATAGGCAGCTTCGTCAGGGGTCGCTTCATGCCGTCGCTAGTAGTTTCCGGCCTCTGGATCAGGCGGTGCCTTTAGTCGTTCCGGGTTGTCTGGGAGCGCCCTCTAAGGGCGAGCCATAGCTGGGCGGATACATCGGGATCATCCAGGTCAACCCCCAGTAGTTCCTTGGCCTGTGCGATTCGGTAACGGACCGAGTTCCGGTGCACTCCCAGTTCGCGCCCGGCAGCCTCAAATTGCCCACGGTGGGCTAGGTAGGAGCGGACCGTTTCAAGTAGCTGGCCGGTGTGGGAAGCCAATGCGTCCACCCATTCATCGGCCGGCAGGTCGAGGCCGTGACCAACGCGTATCAGCTGACCGGCGGGCGCAGAGGCAGCAACCTGGGCCAACTGCGCTCCGATTTCGTGAAGGCGCCGTAGCGGCATCGGACCACCCCAGGCACCGCGGACACCTTTCGGCAGCGTCGGATACGGGCTCGATGCTGCCTGAAGCACAAACACGACTCCTGAACGTTCGAGTACCAGCCCGGGCAGAGTCTGCTGGGCCGCCAGCTGTTCACTATCGGGCAAGACGGCGACGAAGGCTGTTTCCGGTAGCGGGTCAGAGTCCATCTGCTTTGCAAGGAACCGCGCCGCATCGTCATGTCCCTCCAGGACCAAGGCCGCGAGCATACCCTCAGCGCGTCGGCGCTCAGCCTCGGCCTTGCGCTGTCCGGCTGCTCTGGCAGCCAAGAGCGTGGATGCGGTGAGGAACAAGTGTCGCTCGGCAGCGGCCAGTTGCCCGCTTCTGCCTAACGCCAGATAGCCAGAGGCGGTCGGACCGTCCGATACCGGGTACAGGGAAGCCACACCTGACGCCAGCTGTATGTTCCCTGTGGCACCTCGACGCGCGTTCCGCAAGATGGCAGATTCCCGGGTGAGTTCGGCCAGCAGTCCCGGCGGGAGTTCAGCTCCGTTAGCGGCCGACGAAGGGAGCCTGTCGCCTTCGGGCAGGTATGCAACCCAGGTCCTTAGAGCGCGGGACAATTCCCTGACGATCTCCGGTTCCGCGTCATCCTGTGCAGAGGCACGCGTCAGTGCAACCTGAAGCCCTAGCAGAGCCGTGAGTTCGGCTTCGCCGCCCTGCCTGACAAGCTCCCAGTATGCCCGCGACACGGCAAGGAAGGGAGACTCGCGGGGAATAGTCAGGAGAGGAAGGCCAGCCTCAACGCAGGCCGCCCGCAGTTCGTCCGGCACCATGGCATGTCCTGAGCCCAGACCGAGACCCAGAGCGGCCACGCCGCCTTCCACCAGACGTTGCACATAGTTTTTGGACGCCTCTTGGCGCGCGTCTCCATCCAGGCCGGTGAGCTGCAGTCCGACAGTGAGGAGAAGTTCGCCGCCGTAGAGGAACATCGTGGGATCCTCCAGCTCCGAGACGTGCACTCCCGTTAGTTCAACCCGGGGAAGCGGAATGGGCCAGTAGGGCGCCAAGTCGCGCTTTGCAGCCTCAACAAGCCTTGCGAGGGTGATCATGGGTAAAGCATAGGCGACAGCCTTTTGTACGTTGAGACTGTTCCTTGATCATTTTTGAACAGATTATCCAACGACATCGCAACGGACTATCCCTATGGTGGAAAACACCACACGAGGAGAATCTATGACTGTCACATCAGAACTCGCCGCCAACCTGGCCAAAGATCCGGCCTCCGTTAAGGCCGCAGCACGCCGCTTGCTCACCGAGCTTCCGGGCCCGCGTTCCCGCGAGCTGGAAGCCGAACGCCGCCAGCACGTCACCAACGCATTTGGTATCACCCTGCCCGTGTTCATTGACCACGCCCAGGGCGCGCTGCTCGTAGACGTGGACGGGAACCATCTCATTGATTTCGCCTCAGGCATTGCCGTGACCAGCGTTGGCGCTGCAAACCCCAAGGTGGCCAAGCGCGCCGCCGCCCAGCTTGAGCGCTTCACCCACACCTGCTTCATGGTGACCGAATACGAGTCCTTCGTTGAAGTCTGCCGGTGGCTCAACGAGCACACCCCCGGCGACTTCGAGAAGCGGACCGCACTGTTCACCACCGGTGCGGAGGCTGTAGAAAACGCCATTAAGGTCGCCCGGGCAGCCACTCGCCGCCCCAACATTCTCGTCTTCGACGAGGCATACCACGGCCGCACCCAGCTCACAATGGCGATGACGGCCAAGGAGAACCCGTACCGGCTCAACTTCGGACCGCTGCCGGGCTCAGTCTTCCGCGGACCGACGGCGCCTGCCCACACTTCTCCTGACGGACCGGGGAAGGCACTGGAACAGATCGAGGCGCTTCTGGCAGAACACGGCGCGGAAACATTCGCCGCTATGGTCATCGAACCCATTCAGGGCGAGGGCGGCTTCATTGTCCAGGCCCCCGGGTTCCTGGAAGGCATTCGTGAAATCGCGACCCGCCACGGCATCGTACTGGTTATCGATGAGATCCAAGCGGGCATGGGCCGGACCGGCAAACTGTTCGCGTCCGAGCATGAAGGTATTGCCGGCGACATCACGCTGACCGCGAAAGCTCTTGGCGGTGGATTACCGCTTTCAGCCGCTACCGGCCGCGCCGAACTGATGAACGCTGTCCACACAGGTGGTCTCGGCGGGACCTACGCGGGCAACCCCGTAGCTTGTGAAGCCGCTTTGGCTGTCTTCGAACTCCTCGAAGACGGCAAGCTCCTGAAGAACGCCACAGCCATCGAAACCGCAGTCAGGCGCCGCCTGGAGCCGCTCGTCGAACTCGACGGCGTCGCAGACGTTCGCGGCAGGGGTGCAATGATGGCGATCGAATTCCGCGATTCCTCAGGGCCCCGTGGAGACCTTGCCACTGCGGCCGCGAAGGCAGCCAACGCTTATGGTGTCCTGACTCTTACGTGCGGGACCAACGGAAACATCATCCGGCTGCTGCCTCCGCTCGGGATCGAAGCGGACGTCCTCGACGAAGGCCTTGCAGTGTTGGAGGCATCCGTTCGGTCGGTATTGTCATGATTTTCCGGGGAAGGCGGCGGGGGCGGCGATGAGGTCGCGGGCGGGCTCTGGCGCACCACTGGCGGGGATCGTCGTCGCTGATTTCTCCCGCGTGCTCGCCGGTCCGCTCGCGACAATGACCCTGGCCGATCTCGGTGCCCGGGTCATCAAGGTTGAGCGCCCCGGAACCGGGGATGACACACGGCAGTGGGCGCCACCTTCCTCAGTGACAGGTGCGACGTACTTCGAAAGCGTCAATCGGAATAAGGAATCAGTCACCCTTGACCTGACCAACCCCGAGGACCTGGAGCTTGCCCGGGAACTGGCACGCCGCGCCGACGTCCTGGTGGAGAACTTCAAACCCGGAGGGCTCGCCAAGCTGGGCCTCGGATATGAGTCACTGGCTGAGGAGAACCCAGGCCTGGTGTACGCATCAATTTCGGGTTTTGGCTCGGAAGGCGGCCGTGATCTGCCCGGATACGACTTCATAGTGCAGGCCGTCGGCGGATTGATGAGTATTACCGGTGACCCGCGGGGCGACGCCTATAAAGTGGGCGTCGCCCTCGTTGATGTATTGACGGCGAAAGATGCCACGATCGGTATCCTCGCAGCCCTTTCCGAGCGAAATTCCACGGGTCGGGGCAGGCGGATCGAAGTCAATCTTCTATCGAGCCTCCAGGGCGCCCTTGCCAACCAGGGTCAGGCGTACCTCGGCGCCGGTGTTACTCCTGCGCGACTGGGCAATGACCACCCTTCCATCGTCCCTTATCAACTTCTTGCCACAGGTGATGACCCACTGGCCGTTGCCGTTGGTAACGACTCGCAGTTCGCCAAGCTCTGCCGCGCCATCGGCAATCCGGAGCTTGCCGCTGACCCCCGGTTTGTCACAAACTCTGCGCGGGTCCGCCATCGGCGGGAGCTTGTCAAACTGTTGGAAGCCGGGCTCGCAGGCGCTGGAGCGAAGGAATGGCAGGACCGGCTGGTATCTGTGGGAGTACCGGCCGGCCGCGTGGCCGGGATAGATGAAGGAATCGCATACGCCGAATCCTTGGGCCTGGAGCCGACCATTCATGTCCATGACGCCCGCGGGAACGTTACCGGCCGCCAGATCCGCCATCCGATCACCTGGACGCCGGCACTGCCGCCCCGGGCTCAGGCCCCACCAGCGCTCGGTGAGCACACCGTTGACGTGCTGGACTGGCTGCGGCAGGCCCAGACCAAGGCGTTCATCTCTACCCCTCAAAATTCCAGGCTTTCAGAAGTCGTTCATTCCCAGGAGGGACCACATCATGACTCTCGCCCCTAGTTCCGCCGAGATCGAGGCTGTTACCGCATTCGAGCCCTCCGACCTGATCTCCTTCGATACGCTCCTCACGGAGGAGGAAATCGCCTTGCGCGACCGGGTCCGGAATTATGTTCGGGAGGAAATCAAACCGAACATCGCCACCTGGTATGAAGAAGCGCGATTCCCGCTGGAAATCGTCCCTGATCTCGCCAAACTCGGCCTGCTCGGAATGCATTTGAAAGGCTACGGCTGCGCCGGGGGAAGCGCAGTGGACTACGGGTTGGCCGCAGCCGAACTCGAGGCCGGCGATTCGGGCATCCGCACTTTCGTTTCCGTCCAGGGTTCTCTGGCCATGTCAGCAATCTCGAAGCACGGTTCTGAAGAACAGAAAGAGGAATGGCTTCCCCAAATGGCGGCTGGCACCGCCATCGGATGCTTTGGCCTTACGGAACCCACCGCCGGTTCAGACCCCTCTGCCATGGCCACTTTTGCCCGCCGCGACGGCGAGGATTGGATATTGACCGGCTCCAAGCGGTGGATCGGACTCGCCAACGTGGCCCAGGTGGCAGTCATATGGGCTCAGACAGACCATGGCATACGCGGATTCATGGTGCCAACCCAGACTCGTGGCTTTACCGCCACCCCAATTCAGCCGAAGCTGTCAATGCGCGCTTCTGTCCAATGTGAAATCACCCTGGATGACGTACGGCTGCCTGGCGACGCGGTCTTGCCGAATGTCACTGGCCTCCGCGGCCCATTTACCTGCCTCAACGAGGCACGATACGGCATCGCCTGGGGCACCATGGGCGCCGCGCGCGACGCCTTCGAAATTGCCCTGGACTACTCCAAGAATCGGCTCCAGTTCGAACGGCCCTTGGCCGGTTACCAATTGACCCAGCAGAAACTCGTGAACATGGCGCTGGAGATCAACAAGGGCTTCCTTCTCGCTCTGCACCTCGGACGGCTAAAAGACGCAGGCAAACTGCAGAATCATCAGATCAGCGTGGGCAAGCTCAACAACTGCCGAGAAGCTATCGAAATTTGTCGTGAAGCACGCACAATCCTGGGCGGAAACGGTATAACCCTCGAACACTCGCCCCTTCGCCACGCGAACAACCTTGAATCCGTACGTACGTACGAAGGCACTGACGAGGTCCACACCCTCATCCTCGGCCAGAAGCTGACAGGCATTGGAGCGTTTCGGTAACTGCCGGCGTTTCTACGGCGAACCCGGCAGCGCGGCCCGGGTGCAACGGGGACCATGCAGCTGGGGCTCCTCATCGATGCAGACTGTGTGCCAGGCAACGGCAACTACCCTTGTCACCCCGTTTAATTTGCCGATTGGCATGCTCGTCTTGCCACCACCGTGTGGTCCAGACACACAGTCAAGCTGTTTCACCGAGGTCTCAATCGTTCTTGTTTTTGACCACTCCGTTTTGAAAGTTGTCACCCTCCAACGTAAACGCCGGGCCACCGCGCGTCCGAGACGGCACCAGAGGTCACGAAGCTGCTGGCGCCATCAGCGGACAAGTCCGCGACCCCGGTGATGCGGGACGTATAAAAAGGAGGATCGGGCTCATAGTCAATCTTTCGGTGCGCTTCATCGAAAGAGACGCCGGCTTCCAGGTCGGCCCAGACATCTGAGACGTGCGTGCCGTTCCCAAGGACGACCAGTCGAGGTATCCCCAGACATGGCTCAATAGTTGCACGGTCTAGCGTTGCGCCAGCCGCAGATGAACCTGGGCGACTATGTCTTTGGAACCACGGGTCGAACTCCACCACGCCAGGTTGGCGCGGTGGAGTTCGGATGCCGTGGGAACAAGAGTGCCGCCAAAAGGTCTACTACCTAATGGCCGGATCCAGATCTTCCTCGACTGGATCGATGGTCTCCCCTGAACTGGTCATTTGTGGCGGGGAGAGCCTGTACGCGCCGTAGTAGAAGCCTGCTGCCAACGCCATGGTAATTACGGGTGCGAGTTGGGCCGCGAGTGGCCATATCGTTTGCTCCGTAAGGGCAATTCCGGCTGCTGATGCAAGGACCCACGCGCCCGCTCCAGGGCTGACTGCCTTGAGGTTGGCCGGCCGGATGTCGGGGACGAGGGCCTGCTTTTTCCAGTTAAGGCCAATGAATACCAGTGCTATGGCAACCCAAGCTGTTACGAACACGCCTTGCCAGGCCAGTGCTTTGAGGAGGTAGCTCAGGACGTCGGTGAGCATCAGCAGGAAGGCCAGCGCCCCGCACACGATGACCCAGACAGAGCGTGGCAGGTTGAGCCTGAACACGCGGCTGGCGAAGGCTGACAGATTTTCTGAGGCCAGAAAGTAGTTTGCGGTGTTTATGCGGGTCTGTGAAATGAGGATAACGAGCAGCCCGGCAAACCCCAGTGAAGAAATGAACGCCTGGACCACTCCTGTTTCCGAGGCGTCCAGCTTCCAGGCGCTCATGATGTAAATTCCCACCAGCCCGTTGAGACCGAAGGTGAAGGCGTAGAAGACCCAGCCGAACGCCACTGTTCCTAGGAATTTCTCGTCGCGGTGACGTCCTAGTCTGGCGTAGTCGAAGGTGTACATCATCATGATGTAAACGCCCATGTAGATAAGGTATGAGGTCAGCCAGCCGGGTAGTGCCGAGGAAGAAGCCGCAGCACCGATCCAATCGGTGGGGGCGCCCTGAATCATGGTGGAGGCCACGACGACGGCGATCAGGCCTGCGAGGTAGAGCGGCAGGAGCAAACCATTGAGCTTGTCGAGCCAGTTCTGCACACCCCCCAGCGCCAGAGGAACAGCGTAGATGACCACGACCGCATACCAGATGACCATGCTGCCGCCGAAGTACTGCTGGAACGCGACGGCGATAATGGAGCCTTCAAAGACGGCGTAGTAGATGGCCGTGGCCGCAAAGATCAGCGACGCCAGCGCAGAGCCCACCAGACCAAAGAGGCTCCGTGAGAAAAGACTGACGGTCAGTCCGGTGCGGGCTGCGAAGCGTGAGAGCACCAAATTGATGGCACCGTACGTGACGATGGTCAGCACCATGCCGATGATGGTGTCGACCACCCCCACTGCCCCGGCGGAGGCTACTGCGACGTAGATCCAGAACATGGCGGAGAACACTGCCCACCAGGCCATCGTCAACGACCATTTGCCGGCCCGTTCAGTGGCAGGTAGAACGTAGTTTGAATAAGACAATTTCGTGCCTTTCAGATCTGTTCATGGAATGTGGATACAGCCGGGCCCGCGGACGCGATCAGCGCCGCGGGCCCAGTGTTGGTTGGATGGCGCTTAGTGCCAGTGGGACGCGGAACGCTTTTCCATGCTCTTGCGGAACTCTGACGTGGTCTCGGGAAACAGCTCTCCGGTTCCCCAGTCCAGGATGACGCCGTGGCGGCGGATCACGTCGAGCATGTCCACCTCTCCCGCCCGGTACTTCTGTGCCACGACGTCCGGGTCCGCCATCAACCATCCCGTGCGGTCAGCGCGGATCAGCTGGCGCAGCTCGGTGCTGGCTGGTTGATCGATCTCGAACTGGTCCAGTTCGCGGTCAATTTCGCGGATGACAACGCCGTAGTCTTTCGCGGCCCGCTCGATGGAAACGTACTCATCAATGACGTCTTCGAGGACTTCGGAGTAGGGGCGTTCCAGTGGATCGCCAAAGCCGCCCCCACCAGCGGATGGGCGTGTGAATGAGTCCCCGGAGTGCAGCGGAACCGCGGAGAAGTTGGAACCGAGGAACTTTTCCTGATCGGTGCCCTTGTTCATCCAGACACCGTGGGGGATCGATGGCAAGCCGCCTTCGATGCCCCAAGTGATGGAGCGTGCGCGGTCACAGCAGTAGCTCACTACGGTCTGCGTCGCGTCGACGAGGGTCCCGCCCTTTTCAATTCCGAGCCCACCGCGGAACCTGCCCGGGCCACCGGAGTCGGTTCCGATCTGGTGCACAGTGGTCAGGACCGGCGACAACCGCTCCTGACCTTCGATGGGTTGGACCGCCAAGCCGGGGCCGAAGACCGGGGCGGTGGCGCTGGCACCGTCCTTGGAGGCTCGGCCGCCCCAGCCGCCGGCCATCCAGTCGTACCACATGAAGTAGGGGCTATCGTCAGTGCGGCCGTCACGGCCGCCCACTAGGAGGTACTCGAGGTTGAACGCACATGCCATGGCCCGCTCGGGCATGATCTGGGACCATAGCTCGAATATGCCGTTCATGAGTTTTTCGTAAGGGCCGGAGCAGAAACCGGTGACGGCGTACGGCCAACCGGCGTTGACCACGGTGCCTTCCGGCCCAATTTCTGCTTCGACAGCCGCGTAGAAGCCGGAGTTCAGCGGTACGTCTGGGAAGAACGTCTTGGTGCCGGCGTAGATTGCCGAGTGAGTGGTGCCGTAGCCGGAGTTGAGGAAGGTTTCGACGGCGGGCGCGGAACCGGTCAGGTCGTAGTGGATGCCCTTGCCGTCCAGCGTCAGCTTGATCTTGATGGGCACCAGGCCTTCGCCCTTGCCAGGGTCGAAGTCGATGTAGTCTGTGGTCTCCCACACTCCCTGGGGCAGGGATTCCAGGCGGCGCAGGACGATCCGTTCAACGTAGTCCTGGGTTTCCTGCATTGCTGCCACAACTGTCGACTTCGAGTACTTGTCCACGAGCCGGAGGACTTCCCGTTCGCAAACGGCGGTGGCTTCTGACTGGGCGTGGAGGTCACCCATCGCCTGGCGGGGTGCACGGGTGTTGGAGACCAGGAGCTGGGCGACGTCGTGAAGGAAAACACCCTTGCTCCAGATCCGGACCGGGGTGATGCGCAGGCCTTCGCCGAAGTGTTCTTTGGCATTGACGTCGAATGAACCGGGAACGTTGCCACCGATGTCGGCCCAGTGGCCCTTGTTCTGTGCGAAGGCGATTACCTCCCCCTCGGAGAAGATCGGCCGGATGAAGCTGACGTCGTTGAAGTGCGTGCCGCCGCGGTAGGGGTCGTTGATGGCGAAAACGTCGCCAGGATGGATATCGTCCGTGAATTCGTCGATGACGGCCTTGCACTGGAAGTGCAGGGTACCGACATGGACGGCGATGTCGCCGCTGCCCTGCATGACGGTGTTTCCGTTCGCGTCGCAGAGTGCCGAGGAGAAGTCACGGGAGTAAATAACGAAGGAGTAGCAAGTCCTCAAGATCTGCTCGCTCATCAGGTCCACGCTGGTGACGAAGGCGTTTTTCAGCACCTCGAACGTCACAGGGTCAAGGCCCGATGCGTGCCGTGCACCTGCGTGCGCGACATGGAGATCTGGCGTTGTGATCACGTCGGTCATGATTAGGCTTCCTGCTCGTCTTTGAACTCTGTGAGGTAGATCCGGATATTAAGCCATTCATCGATCTCCGCGGTGGTGCGCGGAGGCACGACCGTTGTGGAGTCAAGTTGGTCGATGATGGCGGGACCGTCGAATGTCGTCCCGGCGCCAAGCTTGGTGCGGTCATAGACTGGCGTGTTGACCCATCCGTCCTCACCGAAGTACACCGGCCGGATTGAATCTGGCTTGCCCGGCCTGGCAACCCGCTTCGTCGCCGGAGCGAAGGAGGGCTTGGGCGTCTTGCCCACAGCGGAAAGCTGCAGCTGGTATATCTCCACGGGCTGGTCATCCTGTCGAAACGCAAATTCGCGCTCGTGCTGCTGGTGGAAGCTCTGGATCGCCTCTTCAAGGGCACCATCGCCAGTGCCCATGTTCACGGCCAAAGAACGCCACTGGCCCTGGTAGCGCATGGAGATGATCCGCTGCAAGATGGAATTCTCGGGGGCTACACCTTCATGGCGGAGCCGGGCCGTGGCCTCCGTCTCGAGCGTCCTGTACTGGCTCTCCAGATCCTCCGGATCAGCCTCAGCTGCGAGGGCCGTGTACATCGCGGACAAGTCGTGCCTGATGTCGACCAGGAGGCAGCCCAGCGCGGACGTGACGCCGGGGTTGGGCGGTACGACGACGGTAGGAATGTTCAGTTCCCTGGCCACCTCCACGCCGTGCAGGGCTCCGGCTCCGCCGAACGCGAGTAGCGCGAAGTCACGTGGATCGTAGCCGCGGCGGATGGAAATCAGCCGAACGGCGTCGGCCATGTTGGCGTTCGCGACCTGGAGGATGGCATGGGCCGCCTCCGCCTCGCTCATGTCCAGGGGCTCTGCGATGGCGCGCTTGATCGCAGCCTGTGAGAGGCCCCTGTCCAATGTCTTCGCACCGCCGGCCAGGGTAGATCCGAGCCTGTTCAGGACCACGTTGGCGTCGCAGTTGGTCGGCTCTTCACCACCCATGTTGTAGCAGGCCGGTCCGGGGTCAGCACCCGCGGACTGCGGGCCGTTGCGAAGCGAACCTGCAATGTCAATGTGCGCAATCGAGCCGCCGCCGGCGCCGATAGTGAGAACCTCGATGCTGGGGAAGACGATGGGGTGGCCATATTCGACCTGCCATTCCTTAGTGATGCGTAGCTCGCCGTCGGACACCAACGCGATATCGGTAGACGTGCCGCCCATATCCAGGCTCACCGCGTTTTCGAAACCGCATTGCTGGGCGATGTGTTTCGCCGCGATGGCACCGGCAGCGATTCCTGATGCTGCCAGGCGCACCGGATAGCGCTTGACCATGCGCGGGGTCATGGAACCGCCGCCGGAATGCAGGAGCAGCAGGTCACCCTCGTATCCGCCGGTTTTGAGCTCATCGGCCAGACGGCTGACATAGCCGGATACCAGGGGCCCGAGCACGGCATTGGAGACGGCTGTATTAAAGCGGTCGTGCTCGAATATTTCGGGGAGAATCTCGGCCGAAGTGGAGACAGTGGCGTCAGGAAGCTCCTCTTCCAGAATCTTCCGCATCCGAATTTCGTGCTCGGCATTCGCATAGGAGTTAATGAAACAGACTGCCACGGTCGTGACACCTCGCTTACGAAGCACCGAGGCCAGACGGCGGGCTTCTTCTTCGTCGAGGGGAGCGACTATGTTGCCAGCGTAGTCAATACGCTCGGTCACCTCGAACCTGTCGCGACGGCGGATGTAGGGTCCGGTTACGTCGTTGTACGCGTCCCAAAGGTCATCTTTCGTACCGTCCCGGATCTCGATGACGTCCCTAAAGCCCTTCGTGGTTACCATGGCAGCTGGCGGAAAATTCCGGGTAATCAACGCGTTTGTTGCTACCGTGGTGCCGTGCGAGAACAGCGACACGTCCGCCAGGTTGACCTCGGCACGTTCCACCCCGCTCAGAATGGCCAGCATGGGGTCCGCCGGTGTCGACGGAACTTTGGTGACACGCATGCGTTGTGTTTCTTCGTCGAAAATGCAGACGTCGGTAAATGTTCCCCCGACGTCAACGGCGACTCTGAGATTTGACATCTATGTTCCTCCAGGGTGCTGATTGGGTACCAACAACCATCCGCTGCGACGTGACCCCTGTCACTGGCGAAACTAAAATTAAGGAGCAGACACCTTTGTCAGAATTACAATCAGTATTCAGCCCGGCGCTCCGTCACGTTGACGTTAGGAGTCAAGATGCCCTCCGAGTCTCCCGTGACACTTTATGACGTGGTGTCAGAAGCTCCACTGGGCTTAACTCCTTTGATCCCGGGCAACCCGGTCGCTGTCATAACAGGAGCCCACACAAGCGACATCGAGGATCCGGCAGGCTGGCTGGAGCCGAACACGGTCCTGCTCACCACGGGATTGCCTTTCATAAACGCCGATAGGGACGGGCGGCTAGCCCTGAAACTTGTGGAAAATCTCGCGAAAGCCCGCGTAGCGGCCCTCTTTTTCGGCGTCGGGGTTTACTTTGATCAAGTGCCTGCCGTGCTGGTCACAGCATGCAAACAAGCCAATTTCCCCTTATACACGGTGGCGCTCGACGTTCCCTTCTACCGCATCGAAAACTTCATCAACCAGTCCCAAGCGTCTCCTGACGCCTACCTCCAAAAGCGGGCACTGTGGCTAAGTAATGATCTGCTGCAAAGCATCTCTGCTGAGAACCCCGTTCACGCTCTCATCGTCAGACTGGCCATGGCATGCCGGGGCGCGGCGGTGCTTTACGAGGACTCCGGACGAATCGTCGAATCCTCCGGGGACGGGCCCACCCACTTGATCTGGAAAGAGCTGCGTAACGGCACTAATGCGTCTGAGGTCTTTGTTATAGGGCAATGGGGAGTGATGTCCCGGCCACTGGTGCTTCGAGGCGACGGCTTTGTTGTTGCTGTGGCCAGCAGGAATCACCGCGTACTGAAGGATCTCGGAGAGCTACTGCTGGAAACGACGCAGCGACTTCTTGCGGCAGTGAATGGAATCGCTCAGTTCTCAGATTCGAGACAACGGCACGAAAACACGCAATTGCTGACCATGCTGCAAGACGGCGTGCCAGTGGCCCGCGAGTTCAGGCACTGGGAGCGGATGCGGGCATTCAGATTCACACCCTATGAGCCGCTACGAGCGGTTGTTGCTGCAAATCTCGAACAGCAGCCCATTAGCCCTTCCTTTACGGCACAACTATTGCGGGGAGCCGAAGCCAGCGGGCTCGGGCTTCTGCTGGCTGAGAATGGCAGGACCCCCGAGAGCCCACCAGGCTTTCATGCGGTGGTCTCCAACTCATCAGCCCTGGACGCCTGGCTGGAGTTGACGGGCAGGTCTGTTTTCGTCGGCCTGTCTGAGCCATACTCCGATCTTGCCAGGACGCCCGAGTCTTTCCGGGAAGCAGAAGCAGCAGCTGGAATTGCCCGCCGGCAAATCCAGGCAGCAACGACCAGCGCCTCCGGTGCTAACCGAGGAATCGTCCGGCTGGATGAAGTGGACCCGGCCACGTGGCTCCTTGCACGTCGGCTGTCTCCACAGGATAAAGCCAAGCTGAACAGGTTTGTTGAAGCTCTCAATCTCGACAGCGAACTGAAACAAACGGCCATCTGCTACCTGGTGAACGATCTGGACGTTGCCAAGGTGGCCGCCGTGCTGTTCGTCCACCCCAACACCGTTCGGTACCGATTGAAGAAGGTCGAAACTTTGGTGGGCGGGTCGCTCTCGAGTTCACGAACGATTGCAAACCTATACCTCGCCTTTCACGACGACATAGATGCCTGGAGCCACGCCAGTCATGAATTGCGCGATAGGTAGATGGACGGCCTCACGGAGCATCCGCATCCCAAGCTCACATCAGGTGTTACACAAAGCCCCGTCGTGGCGGATACAGTGACGGTATGGATGATAGTTCATGTTCCTCTGCGAAAACGCCGGCAAGTCGGGCCATCAGGTTGTGACTTCAGGGATGGACTCGTCCCCCTCCAGAGGAGCCAGGACGGCGATTTTTGCACAATTGTCCGGCGTCGGGCGTTCAGAGCAGGTTGCCCAACGGCTCACTGATGCGATCCTGCTGGGTGTTCTCGCTCCCGGGGACCGGCTGCCCAGTGAAGCCGAACTAGCACAACGATTCGGAGTGGCCCTGGTAACGGCGCGCGAGGCATTAAGCGCTATGCGCAATGCCGGCGTCGTGGAGACCCGACGCGGACGCGAAGGTGGAAGTTTCGTTCTGCCTGCGTTGCAGGCCCCGGAGGCATTGCGTTGGGCACGCCTGCGCAATCTGGCTCGTATTGACATCCAGGACAGTGCCACTTACTTCGCAGTTCTCAGCGCAGGCTGTTCCGAACGTGCCGCCGAGTTAGCATCGGACGAGGAATCCGAGCGCCTTAGGCTCTGGGTTGAAAATGCAGACTTCACTGCCAAGACCAGCGCTGCTCTTAATGCCGGCGGTTTCTACCTTGAAATCGCCGTAATGAGCCAGTCTCCGCGCCTTGTGCGGGAACAGATTCGCATGCAGTCCGAATTCGGTTCCCTTCTTTGGCTCGGCCTTGCCGACGAGGACCTGCGCCGGAACCTCGTCCACCAGAACGTACAGATTGCCGAAGCCATTTCGGCTCACGATCCTGAGCAGTCCCGTGCCCTGGTGCGCCGCCAACTGGGGGAACTGTCCGGTTGGTTGTTGGCCGCAAAAGAGAAAATTGAGCAACAGGAGGAGAGCGATGGCCATGAGGAACAACAGGCCACCGGCTGAACGCGGGAGCGAGTGCTCCGCTGGTATTGGCGCCCTCTTCGCAAACGTTTTCTCCCTGCTTGGAGCCTGGCGAACGTCTATCGAACAAGCAGGGAACGGCGAGTCAAATGTTCAAATCGACTCGCTGGTTTATTCCCTGGTGGAACCCGAGTTGACCGCTGAGAACCCTCTGTTGATCGGAGCTGGTTTTATTTCGGCTCCGAAAACGGGATTGGGGCAGGCTCTCCACTTTGCCTGGTGGTTGGGACCACTGCAGGAGAATCCCCTGCTAGGCACAACCACAACCCCCAGCAGGCTGGACCTGGCTTCGCGCGAGTACACGGAGTACCTGCGAGACTTCAGAGCTTTCGAGTGGTACCGCATTCCTGCAGCCACTAGATCTGGCCACATCACGGGCCCTTACGTGGACCATTTATGCACGTGTGACTACATACTAACCATCACTGTTCCTGTAGGAAGCTCGGAATCGGTGCAAGGTGTGGTCGGGGTAGACATCCTCGTCAGGCGGTTGGAGCAGGAGCTGATGCCGCTGCTTCGTAGGGCGGAAACGGCCGTGGCGCTCGTCAGTAGCAATGGCCGCGTCATTCTATCGGTTTCTCCTGCGCTGCGTGTCGGCTCCATGGTTTCAAGTACCAGCGCCGACGAGCACGGCTGGAAGGCCTTGGCGTGCCCAGGGACAGAGTTTTCGCTCCTGATGCAGAAAGAATAAATTGGTTTAACATCCCATTCCAGATGATTTAGGTGTAGTCTCACTTTACGCTGTGAAGTGCGTCACTGGCGCCAGAACGCGGCCCTCCTAAATTTCGACTCCTGGAAAGAAACACATGAGCGTGCGTGAGCTAAAAAACTTTGTCAACGGCAACTATGTGGAGTCTTCGGCGACCGAAAAGCTGGACATCATCAATCCAGCCACAGAGGAAGTCATCTCCCGAACCCCTATTTCCAACGAAAAGGACGTCGCTGCCGCCTATGCCGCAGCCTCGGCTGCCTTTGAAGCATGGGGAGAAACTACCCCCAGCGAGCGGCAACGAGCCCTGCTGCGCATTGCAGACGCCGTTGAGTCCCGCGCCGAGGAGTTCGCAGAGTTGGAATGTGCGGACACCGGCAAGCCCCGAGCCGGAATCATCTCTGATGAGATCGATGTCTTGATAGACCAGATCCGGTTCTTCGCTGGCGCCGCCCGGACATTGGAGGGACGTGCAGCGGCCGAGTATCTCGCGGACCACAGTTCCTATATCCGGCGTGAGCCAATAGGTGTCATCGGCCAGGTGGCGCCTTGGAACTATCCGCTGATGATGGCTACCTGGAAGGTCATCCCGGCCCTTGCCGCCGGGAACACGGTAGTCCTTAAGCCTTCGGATTCCACCCCGGGCTCCACCCTCCTGTTCGCCGAGCTAGCCAGCGAGTTCCTTCCGGCCGGGGCCTTCAACGTAGTTCTCGGCGACCGGAGCACCGGCCGTGCCTTGGTGGCGGCAAAAATTCCCGGGATGATCTCCATCACCGGCTCGGTTCGGGCAGGCATGGAAGTCGCTGGAGCTGCAGCCGCGGACGTCAAGCGTGTTCACTTGGAGCTCGGAGGAAAAGCGCCTGTCATCGTTTTCGAGGACGCGGATATTCCGGCAGCAGTGGAAGGAATTGTTCCGGCTGCGTTTTATAACGCAGGCCAGGATTGCACGGCGGCCACACGCCTGCTGGTGCACGAAAGCGTCCATGACGAGTTCGTGGCCGCATTCACCGCTGAAGTGGAGGAAAACGCCAAGACCGGCGGTCCGTTGGAGGAGGACATTTTATTCGGCCCGCTCAGCAGTGCCGAACACCTCAAGCGAGTTGCCGGCTTCATCAAGCGCCTGCCCGAACATGCTGTAATCGAAACAGGGGGCAATCGCCAAGGAACCGTGGGGTTCTTCCATGAGGCCACAGTAGTGTCCGGCTTAAGGCAGGACGACGAACTGGTGCAGGAAGAAGTTTTCGGGCCCATCGTGACTGTGCAGAAGTTCTCGACAGATTCCGAAGCCCTGAAGTTGGCCAACGACGTAGACTACGGCCTGGCATCGTCAGTCTGGACCCAGAACCACACACGGGCAATGCAGTTCGCAAAGAAGCTGGACTTCGGGTGCGTTTGGATCAACACCCATATCCCGCTCGTCGCCGAAATGCCTCACGGCGGCTTCAAGCAATCCGGCTATGGTAAAGACCTCTCAGTGTACGGTCTGGAAGAGTACACGCGAATCAAGCACGTCATGAGCTACATCGGAACCGATCACCGTGGGTAACGGGCAGGAGGCGCCCCAGGCGACGCCCAGTGGCATGGGTGATGGTGAGCATCTCGCAGTTTTGGGATACCAGGACACCTTCGAGCGGTCGATGTCCTTGTGGGCAAACTTCGCGCTCGGATTCACCTACCTTTCACCATTGGTTGGCGTCTACTCACTGTTCGCCATCGCCATGTCTACCGGCGGTCCGCCGTCGGTATTCTGGATCCTGATCGTCGGAGGAGGCCAGCTGCTGGTGGCTCTGGTGTTCGGTGAGGTGGTCTCGCAGTACCCCATCCACGGTGGTATTTATCCGTGGACCCGTCGGCTGTGGGGCCGACGGTATGCTTGGATGTCGGCCTGGATCTACATCTGGGCCATGATTGTCACCATCACCTCCGTAGCGCAGTTCGGCAGCGGGTTCCTGGCAAGCCTCTTTGACCTCGAATTGACTCGGGAGGCCACGCTGTGGCTATCGATCCTCCTGCTGGGCGTGGCGCTGGCCTTGAACTTCACCGGTACCAAGACCCTGGGCCGGGTGGCACGGATCGGCCTGGTCGCGGAATTGGTTGGAGTCATTGCCGTGGGTCTTTACCTCCTGATCTTCCAGCGTAAGCAGGAATTCGGTGTTTTCTTTGACTCCATGGGCGTCCAGGGGAATGAGAGCTACGCGACTGCTTTCGTGGGCGCCGCCCTGGCCGGGCTTTTCCTGTTCTACGGGTTCGAGGCCTGCGGTGAT
This sequence comes from Micrococcaceae bacterium Sec5.1, assembly GCA_039636795.1. Classification (NCBI taxonomy): domain Bacteria; kingdom Bacillati; phylum Actinomycetota; class Actinomycetes; order Micrococcales; family Micrococcaceae; species Micrococcaceae bacterium Sec5.1. Next base: position 1,165,957 of record CP143430.1, read on the forward strand.
GTGGCCGAGGAAGTAAGCGATGCTGCGCGTCGTATCCCACGGGCGATGGTCATGACCATCTTCGTGGGTGGCATATCTGCACTATTCTCTTTTTGCGGCTACGTGCTCGCAGCACCGAACCTGCAGGAGATCGTGAACGGGGAGGACGCCGACCCGATCCCGGCCATCCTGGAGGCAGCACTGGGCCCCATCGGCGCCAAGGTGTTCCTGGTCATCGCCATTACCGCGTTCCTGTCGTGCGTCCTCAGCCTCCAGGCTGCGGCCAGCCGGCTTATTTTTTCCTTCGCCCGTGATGGAATGATGCCCGGACACAGGTGGCTGTCCAAGGTCTCCGGGACCGCCAAAGTGCCCACCAATGCGCTGATCGTGGCCTGCAGCATCCCGCTGCTGCTGTGCATCATCATCTATCTTGGCTCTGACGGCCTTCTGACACAGGTTACGTCCTTTGCGGTTCTCGGCATCTACGTAGCGTTCCAGTCCGTGGTGCTCGCATCCCTCCGGCAGAGGATCAAGGGCTGGCGTCCGGCTGGGCCGTTCAGCCTCGGGGCCGCCGGATTCGTCATCAATGTCGCCGCCCTCGCATACGGCGTGTTCGCCATGGTGCTGTTAGCTTTGCCCGGCAGCACGGGTGATTTCCTGTCCGATTGGACGGTCCTTACGGGATTGGCGATCGTCAGCGGAACCGGCCTTCTGTATCTGCTTGTGGCCCGTCCGGATGCAAAGTCCACGGCCCCCAGCGGTGACGCCCTCAGGGTCGCGGCACTGTTGCGTCAACACCAGGACAGAAAATTGGCCGATCACGTCGAATCCCCACTCGAAAAGTGAAATCCATGCCACAAAAGCCCTTTGACGTTCCATGTGAGGAAACGGCGTAGCCAGACGGAAGCCCGTCCAGTGCTGGACGGCGGACTTAGGTCCGCCGTCCAGCCTGCCGTCCACCAGCCCGTTGACGGTGAGTTCCGTGATGTTGGCCGATCCACTGGCCCAGGGTGTGACCTGGTGCCAGGAGGAGTCGTAGTCCGGGAAGCAGTTCCAACCAAACGAAGGCCATGACCAGCACCACTGGAGCGACGACAGCTTGCTCACCTCAAATCAGGGATTCTTGTAAGTGACCCAGGCACTGGCTCAGTCTCGTCAACCCTAGACCAGAGGTTCCCTATGGTTGGGGCATCAACGGTCGTTGGCCGGGGAAGCTGCGCTGCGGAGGTGCATCACGGGTAAGTGTTCCGCATCGACATCATCGCGGCGCTCGGACGCTGCACGCACTGTGGGTCAGTCAGGGCTTTTGGCGAGACCATGGTCTTCACCGACGCGCCCGGAATTGTGGTCCGGTGCCGCGATTGCCAGGGCGTGCTGCTGCGATTGGTCCAAACACCAACCAAATACTGGCTGGATTTGAGCGGGCTCAGCTACTTGGAGATCGACCGCGAAGAGTAGACGCCAATCGCGCTGGCACCGCGAAGGGCTGGCTACGTCTCTATTGATGACTTCTGCTGCTCGGCCATGATGCTCCCCAAATGGATCGAAAATTCGCAGGTGTTCCTGTCCAACCTAATGTGTACGGAGCCAGTTTTGTGCGTTCACGGCCCAGGGGTCCGTGGTCCGACCCCTGGGCAGCCGCTTCTGTCTTTGCGTCACTTTGCTGCCGTGGGCGCATTCTCGGCGAGCCGCTTGTTGAGCCGGTCGACCTCATCCAAGACTTCCGTTGCAGCCCAGGCCCGGTGGCGCTGGGATGTCCCGACCAAGCTGATGACTCCGGCCTCGGTGAGCCGTTCCAGAGCGCCGTACACCGACTTCTCAGCAACGCCGGCAGCGTAGGCGGCGCTGTGGGCCACAAACACGGGCCGCTCGAGCAGCCAGGGGATGATCTTCTCGTCGGCAGACCCCTTTCGGGGTTTCGCCATCTCCACCCACTGTGCAGGCAGGGCATCCAAGGCTGATACGGATTCACGTGCCGCATCCGAAGCGTGGAGAGCTGATTGAGCCAGATACAGGACGAAAGGGTCAACATCGCCGGTCCGGTAGTTGTTGATCAGGCTGAAGTACATGTCGACGTTGGCGACCATCGCCGAGGCAATGGGTGTGACGGTGTTCTTGGTGAGTCCGCGACGACGGGAGATCGCTCCGATTAGAGCACGCCCGATGCGTCCGTTGCCGTCTGTGAAGGGGTGAATGGACTCAAACTGGGCGTGAGCGATGGCGGCCTGAGCCATGATCGGGATGTCCTTGCGGTTGCAAAAGACCATTAGGTCTGCCATCAGGTCGGGAACGAGCTCCGGCGGGGGTGGGACGTGTAAAGCTCCGCGAGGCGAGTAATCGCTGCCACCGATCCAGTTCTGAACATCCCGCACCTTCCCGGCGTTTGGGCCGTCCACCGGATCGTCCTTCATGAGGGTGTGATGAGCCGCGAGCAGGTCCTTCAGCAGGATCTCGCCGGTGTGGCCCGCGGCGTTGATCATCGCCTGCACCGCGTCTGCAGCAGCAACCATGGATCGCGCGTTGTCACTGGCTTTTAGCCCGACCATGGCGCGCGCATAGTCCTCGCGGTTGGCGTTGACGTGCTCGATCTTGGAAGACGATACTGCTTCACTGCGCAGCAGGAAGCCGCTGATAGCGGCCATACGGGTGCTCGCTGTGACATCCAGGGAGGCAACCGCTACGGCCGCCTCTTCAAGGGCAACTATGGTTTCGCGGCTGGGGGAGTACCAGAGGTCGGAGATCCGGGGCGGCAGGGAGGCGACCACTTCCGTGAATTCGCGGTCCTCACGGGGTGGGCGGCCCGAGGATTTCCATAGCATGGTCTTGCTTCCATGCGCTGGCCAGGAATCGGTCATCGATTCTCCTAAGTCTGAACAAGACTGAGCTTATTCCGATTTTCGGGTCAAAGTACGAATAACGGCGTCATTGGTCATGGTTTGTGATCCAGTGGCGAGCAGCGCCAGGGGTACCGCCGACACGCTCCGGCGATTCTCGTCGTCGTCACGGTGGTGCTCGTGCTCGTTCTGGTGATGATGGTGGCGGCGGCGGTGAGGGTCGCGGCGGTGAAGACCTAAGTCACCTGCAGATAGAGGCCGCGGTTTCCTGACTCGGCGGGTAGGGCTGCTAAATCGTCGCGTGTTTAAGGTGCGTTAGCCGCCTAGCCGACTAGCCGGCGTCGTTATCGTTTTGATGAGCCCTGGCGACAAAGTGCTCAACCCGGCGGTCCGGGACCAGCCAGATCAGCGCCACAACCGTGAACATGGCGATCCCGAACAGGGGCTGGACCAGGGTGGCTGCGATGCCGGCCATATAGATCACGGGGGACGCTTTGCCTTTCCAGTCCCGGCCGACAGCCCGGGCCAGGGCCCCGTCCCTGCCTTGGGCGGCGATCAGGCGACGTTCCAGGATGTAGTACGCGATCGCTGCACACAGCAGGTTGATTCCATACAACAGGACGGGGACCTGCACGAAACCAGACTCATCCATCCACCGTGTGGTGAAGGGGATGAGCGACAGCCAGAACAGCAGGTGCAAATTGGCCCAGAGGATCCCGCCGTTCACTCGCCCGGCCAGGTGGATCATGTGGTGGTGGTTATTCCAGTAGATCCCGACATACACGAAGCTCAGAAGGTAGCTGAAGAGGGTCGGCAGAACTGCGGCCACGCCCTCCCACGTTGGCGCTTCCGGGGTGTGCAGCTCCAGGACCATGATGGTGATGATGATGGCCAGCACGCCGTCACTGAACGCCTCGAGCCGGTTCTTGTTCACAGGACTCGGTCCCGTCGCACGTGGCACTGCTTTCCGTTCGCCCTGTCATCAGCCATAGTCGGCTCCTCTGAAGGTCTGCAATGTAGGGCGACACGCACCCGGTGGATAGAGTACACCCGGTCGGGGGAGTGGCCCGCAAACCTAAGATGCCAGCACCAGGGTAGGCCGTCGAGGTGAAAACAGGGCGGGGCTACGATCTCGGATGACGCCTTCGCCGCTTTAGGTCCTGTCCCTACGGACGCACCTGGATGATGGTCTTCCCATTCCGGCGTGCGGAAGGGTTAAGGGCATTGAGCGCATCGTCTAATTCGCCGACGTTTCCGATGTTTGTCCGCAGTCGTCCGTCTCGGATTCGCTGGACGATTTCACTCAGCTGCGCGCCATCCGATTCGACAACGAAATCCACTGCCAGACCATCCGTAGGGCGGGCTTCAACCGGCCCGGTGATGCTCACCAGCGTTCCGCCGGGCCGGACCAGGGCCGCTGACTGCTTCTGGATGTCACCCCCGATCACATCGAATACCAGGTCAACCCCGCTGACGTCTTCCAAGGTGTCATTGGCGAGATCCACGAACTCGTGCGCTCCGAAATCAAGTGCCTTCTGTCGATCGGCAGTGCGTCCTGTGCCGATGACGTAGGCGCCGGCTTCACGTGCCAGCTGAGTCACCATCGTTCCGACTGCCCCGGCCGCGCCGTGCACCAGAAGGCTCTGCCCCGACTGGATGCGGCCATGGATAAACAACCCTTGCCATGCGGTCAGGCCAGAGATGGGCAGGCTCGCGCCAACTGTGAAGGCGACGTCCCCGGGCAGCGGCGCAAGGTTACGTGCCTCCATCGCCACATACTCCGCCAAGGTCCCATCTCGGTGCCAGTCCGCAAGGCCAAACACTCGTTGACCCACGGTCAGCCCTGTGGTGCCATAGCCGAGCGAGGTTACGACGCCGGCCACCTCGTGCCCAATGATGGAGGGTGTCCGATCCCGGCCGGCTCGATCAGCCCAGGTCGAGGGCCACCCAACCTCAGTCGGGACGAATCCCGCGGCATGAATCTCAACAATGACATCGTTTATCGATGCCGACGGCTGGGGCCGTTCCGCCATCCTCAGCCCGGCGATTCCGACGGACTGATCTGTCACAACAATGGCTTTCATCAAAAGCTCCCTCTACTCGATCCTGGCCTACACGGCGGTTTTACTTTTGTAGCTTTAGCAGCATCAATTTGTGGTACCAGAACGCGATCGCTGGGGAGACACGCTACGGCCAGCTACTGCAGGGTTTGCCTGCCTTGCGATAGTCCTACGTCACGGAGGCGTCGGTCAACGGGTCAGCGCCGCCTAACTGCCCACCCGCAAAGGCTCCGCCACCACCACAGGATGATCGCGGCCCGCGTCCTGGAAGAACTCATCCCCGAAGAAATCGTCCTCGAAGAACTCAGCGTTCGCCCTGATGTAATCTGCCCATTCGTCAGGGACATCGTCCGCATAGTAGATCGCCTCCACGGGGCACACGGGATCGCATGCCCCGCAGTCAACGCACTCGGACGGGTGGATGTAGAGCGAGCGTTCGCCCTCGTAGATGCAATCCACCGGGCACTCGTCAATGCACGCCTTGTCCTTCACATCCACGCAGGGCTGTGCGATCACGTAGCTCATGGCGCACTAAACACCGGTGTAGACGGTCTTGCCCCAGGTGTAGAAGTCCAGGGCGGACCTGCCTTGCTCGCGGAAGGTGTTGGTGGAGGAATCCTTCACACCGCCGAAGGGGACGTTCAGGTCCAGCCCGGCAGTTGGTCGGTTGATCTTCACCACGCCGGCCTGCGCGCGGGCAGCGAAGTCCGTGGCGAGGGCTAATGAGTCCGTGCAGATGCCCGCGGTGAGCCCGTAGCGTGAATCGTTGATTGCGGCGAGGCCAGCTTCATAGTCGGGCACCTCAAGAACGGCCACCACTGGACCGAAGATCTCTTCCGTCACGGCTGCGTCATCGAACGGCAGTCCGGTGAGAATCGCCGCCGGGAAGAACAGCGCGCCGCTGGGGTCGCCGTCGTACTGTCCGTGCAGGAGTGTGGCCCCGCGTTCGACGGCGGTACGCACCGCTGCCTGGTCCTGCTCGAATTGCTGCCTGCTTACCACAGCGCCCATCCGGGCGGCGCCATCAAGTCCGTCGCCGGTAGTGTAGGCGGCGGCCTCCTGAACCAAGGCCTCGAGGAAGGCGGAGCGGATGCCGGGCGTCACGTAGACGCGGGACGTCGCTGTGCACGCCTGGCCGGTCAGGCCGAATGCGCCAGCCGCTACTACCTGCGCAGCTTTGCGGGGGTCGGCGTCATCCAGCACGAGCACACCGTTCTTGCCGCCCATTTCGAGTTGGACCCGGGCGCGGCGGGCATTGAGGATCTCCTGCAGCCCAAGCCCAACATTGGTGGAACCCGTGAACGACAAGCCGGCGATGCGGGGATCGCGGGCCAGCGCATCACCCACCACGCGGCCCTTGCCGTGCACCACGTTGAACACGCCGGCGGGTAGTCCAGCGTCCTGCAGGGCGCGCGCCACGTGGTTGGTGGACAACGGAGTGAGCTCGGCCGGTTTGATCACCACGGCGTTACCGCTGATCAGGGCGGGCGCGGTTTTCCACGCCGGAATCGCGATGGGGAAGTTCCACGGGGTAATGAGTCCCACCACGCCCAACGGTTCCCGACGCGTCGTGACGGTGGTGTCCGGCAGGCCGCTGGGCAGGACTTCGCCGGTTGCTGCCCAGCCGAGTGAGCCGAAGAAGCGCAGCACGTCCGAGGCCCGCTTGACCTCACCCTTTGCCTCCGCGAGTGTCTTTCCTTCCTCACGGACCAGGTCCTCGGCGATGGCGTGTTGGCGCTCGTTGAGCAGGTTTCCGGCCGCGATGAGGATCGCGCCCCGAGCTGGTGCTGGAAGGGCCGCCCACGACGGCTGGGCTGCGGCGGCCGCACTGATGGCGGCGTCCACGTCCTGGACGGTGCCGCTGGGTGAGAGCGCCGCGACTTCGCCTGGCCGGGCCGGATTCATTCGCTGGGTGTCCGCGTCTCCGAGCCATTGGCCATTGATGAGGTGCTGGGCGGTGATCGTCTGCGGGTCGGTGATCGTCTGGGGGTCAACTGCTGTGGAAGTCATGATGTTCCTATCGGATTTAAGGGGGAGGCTAGAGGCTACGGATGAGACCGCCGTCGCACCTGAGTGCGACGCCGGTGATGTACGACGCCGGCGCGCTGCACAGGAAGGCGGCAGCGGCACCGAACTCGGCAGGTTCTCCATAACGTCGGGCGGGGATGGTCTTGCGGGATTCGAGCTGGATGTCTTCCAGCGTGGTGCCGCGGCGCTTGGCGGCGGCCTGGTCAAGTTGGGTGACCCGGTCGGTGGCGATGCGGCCTGGCAAGAGCAGGTTCACTGTGACATCGTCCAAGGCCACTTCGGCAGCGAGGGTCTTGAGGTAACCGGCCAGGGCAGCCCGTCCGGTGTTGGAGACGGCGAGGTTGGGGAGCGGGGCTGTCACACCGCTGGATCCGATAGCCAGGATCCGGCCCCATCGCCGTTCCCGCATTCCGGGAAGCACGTGAGAAACCAAGGCGTGCTGAGGTTTGACCAACAGATCAAACGCCGCTGCGATGTCATCGGAGCTCAGTGTGGCTGCGGCGCCGGGTTTGGGTCCTGGGCCGTTGAGGACCAGTATGTCGATGGGTCCCAAGTCCGCTACAGTCTGTTCGACTGCCGATTCGATGCCCTCGGGCGTGGTCAGGTCTGCCTCGATCGCCACGGCGTCGAAGCCCTTGGTGGAGATGCCCGCAGTACCAGTCCCGTACGCGGCCTGCAGTTCAGCGACGATCTCCTTTGCGCGGTCCCGACGACGGCCCACGATCGCCACGCGCACGCCTTCGGCAGCCAAAGCACGGGCAACGGCCAGTCCCAGACCGCCAGTGGATGCAGCCACTAAGGCTGTCTTGCCGGCAATTCCCAAATCCATCAGAAGCTCCTTACCGGTGCGGCGGCATTTTCGAGTGCGGCAGCTGCCTCACGAAGGTGCGTGCCCATACTCCCGCGCAGGGCTTCGGGAAAGCCCACTGCAGGGGCGCGAACACCGGAGTCCTTGATGAGGCCCCGTTCGTGCAGGCATTCCTTGCGAATAGCCAGCGCCACTTTCGCCTGCTGCTCAAAGTTGATCAGCGGCAGATACGGGAGCAGTTCGCGTTGGGCTGCTTCATAGCCATCCTGCTGCCATGCCCGCACACAGGCTATGAGGGCTTCGGGGTACGAGAAACCGGTCATGGCACCTGCTGCGCCGGCCATCAGTTCATCCAGCAGTCCCTGCCCGCCGAGGCCACCAAAGACCGAAACCCCGACGGCGGCACTCAGCTCCGCGATCGCGACGCTGGTGGGGGGTGCTTCGGCCTTGACGGCAATGACGAAGCCGCAGGCGGTTACTACGGAGATCAGGGCAGGCGTGGAGATACTGACGCCGCTCGCCAACGGGTAATCCTGAAGGACAACCTTGGCGCCAGTAGCCCGGTGGATGGCATCCAAATGCGCAATCAGCGTTTCAGGCTTGGCCGAGTTAGCCTGCACCATCACAGCTGCCAGGCGTTCTCCTGCAACGTCCTGGGCTGCCCGGACTTCCTCAATGGCGGGCCGGGTGGCCAGAGCGGTCACGCCCACAACCAACGGCAGCGCGGTGCATTCGACGGCGGTTTCCAGCACTTGCCGGCGTTCCTCAGCAGTCAGTGCGGCTGCTTCGCCGAAGACTCCCAACACGGTGAGTCCCGTGGCGCCGATGGCCTCGTAATGCTCCACGAGCTCGGACAAACTGTCCAGGTCCACGTCCAGCGTGCTGCCTTGGAAAGGTGTGGCAACAACGCCCCACACTCCCGGAGCCAAAGATTTACGGTGCTGCACTTCTCTGTCTAGGGATTCGGGTTTTAGGGATTCGGGCGCGACTGATGGCGGCATCGGTATCTCCTCTACTTCGTTCTAAATGGTTTTTGTTGGCGAGGCGGGTCAGTGGCAGGTCAAGTCACTGGTCGTGCCGGATCACTCAGCCGATCAACGCCCCGGCCAGATCGGCGCGCGCTTTTCCTGGAAAGCACGCACTCCTTCAGCGGAGTCTTCACTGTCCAGCGCCGCCATAAGAGCCGGCAGTCGCAGGCCGCGCGCTTCCTTGGCCGTCAGGTGGGAAGTCTGAGTGACCATCTGCTTCACGGCGCGGACCGAGGTGGGTGCGCACGCAAGGACCTGGTCCACCCAACGCTGCACAGCGGCGTCGAGCTCTTCAACAGGAACTACCTCGTTGACAAGACCCATGGATTGCATCTCGGCGGCGTCTGCCTTGCGGCCTGTCAGGAGCATCCCCATGGCCTGCGTATAGGGGATCCGCCGCACCAACTGGTGGATGCCGCCGTCGAGCGCTAATCGCCCAACGCGAGGTTCCGTCAAGCCGAACCTCGCGGTGTCGGCTGCCACCACGATGTCGGCACCCAGTACAATTTCCATCCCGCCACCCAGGGCGTAGCCATTGACCTTTGCGATGACCGGGATGTCCAAGCTGGTGCGTAGGCTGAGGCCACCGAATCCGTTGGGGTCCAGGCCGGCCCAATACTCCAGGCCGGTCTTGTCCACGGCCGACGCCGACATGTCGGCACCAACGCAGAAGGCACGGGACCCAGCACCGGTGATGACAACCGCACGCACGGACGGGTCCTGCTCAAGCTGGACCCAGATCTCGTTGAGCCGTGCATGGGTGGTGGCATCCACTGCATTGAGGACGTGTTGACGATCGATGACCACCGTTGCCACGTGGTTCTCGATGGTCAGAGTGACGGCATCAACCGGCGCCTCAACTGGTGCTTGAACTGCTGTCGCCGTCATCGCAACACACCCAGCTGCTGCAGGCGCTCGATCGCCTCTTGGTCGAAGCCGTTCTCCAGCAGGACCTCCACATTGTGCTCACCAAGTCGCGGTGCCGCCCGGCGGATGGTGGGCGGAGTAGCGGAGAGCCGGATGGGAGCGTTCAGCATACGGACAGTGCCGACGCCGGGGTGCTCTGCCTCCACGATCATCCCGTTGGCCTCTGTTTGCGCATCCGCCAGTGCCTGTTCCAGAGTGTGGACGGGAGCGTTGAGCAGCCCCTGCTCCTCAAGCTGGTGGGTCCAATACTCGGTGGTATTGGTGGCGATGCGCTCGCGGAAGATGGCCTGCAGCGCGGGCTTGTTCTTGAACTGCTGCTCCAGGTTGGCGAACTCGGGACGCTGGGTGAGGTCCTCGTCCAGGCCAAGCGCTTCAGAAATCCTGGCCAAGGGATCGGGCGTGAAACCACCCACCATGCACACGGCGCCGTCGGTGGTTTCGAAGACCCCGCTCAGCGGCATCGCTCCCCAGTTGACCTCGTAGCCACGGTTGAGCTGCATGCACGCTTCCTGCATCTGCAAGTGCAGCATGGAGTCGTACATGGTCACCTCCACCTTCTGGCCCACCCCTGATGCCTCGCGTGTGCGCAGCGCCAGAAGGATGCCCTGCATGAGGTGCATGCCGGTGATGTAGTCGCACAGGGTGGTGGGGTAGATGGAGGGCTTGGTGTCATCGGATTCCCGTCGCCACATCACCCCGGAATACGCTTGCGCGATCGCGTCCTGGCCACCTTTATGGGCGTAAGGCCCTTCCGGGCCAAAGCCCGTGCCAGAGGCCCAGATGATTCCCGGGTTCGCAGCTTTCAGGTCCTCGTAGCCGAAGCCCATCCGTTCCATGACTCCGGAGCGGAAGTTGCTGACCACTACGTCCGCATCAGCCATGAGCCGGTGCAGCACCTCGCGCCCTTCGTCCGTACGGGTGTCCACCGAAACGCTGCGCTTGTTCCGGTTGATGGACAGGAAAATCGGGTTATCCTGGCCGTCCTGGTCCGGGAAGGAATTGCGTGAAATGTCGCCGGCGCCGGGACGTTCCACCTTGATGATGTCTGCACCGTAGTCGCCAAGCAGCTGTGTGCAGGACGGACCCATGAACACTTGCGTGAAGTCCACGATCTTGATGCCGTCCAGCGGCAGCGGGGTAACTGCCGGAGCCGCGTTCGTGAGTGCCGACGTCGTGCTTTCAGTCTGGTCGAGGAGAACGGTGCTCATGCCGGCACCGCCTCGTTGGAGTCCACGGTAGCGTTCGACGACGGGACGTCGCCTGGGTCGGCACCATGCCGGCGCATGCCCTGCTGGATATCCAGCGCGGAGACATCGCGGACCAACATGTTGTTTTCCACGGCGAGGGCCGCTGCAACGCCGACGGCCTGTCCCATTGCCATGCAGGGCGGGATCTCGCGCGACATCTTCTGTGCCTCGGGGGTGGCGGAGTAGTGGCGGCCAGCGACCACGAGCTGGTCCACTTCCTTGGGGAGCAGCGAGCGGTACGGGTAGTAGTAGTCACGGCCGCGGGCAACGGTGTCCGCGAAGTGGCGGCGCTGGGTGACGTCGTCCTTGGTCATGACGTACTCGCCCTGCAGGAGGCGGGTCTGGCGGACGCCCATCTGGGAGGCGACGTCCAGCATGTAGCAGTTTTCGAAGCCGGGCAGGTTCGCGCGGACGTACTCCACGGCCTCGGAGATGCGGTCACGGGCTGCGAACTCCGCTGCAGTCATATCAGCCGGGTCAACGCCGTCGAAGCCGCTCATGTGCGGGGCGTTGCACCAGACGACGCCGTCGATGGGAGTCTTGAGCCACCAGAGTTCCCACGCGCCGCCGAGGAGACGCTTGATCTTGCGGTTGATGGCCCGCGCTTCCTTGGGGTTGGCCTGTTCGAAGGCTTCGGCGGCATTGGTGTCCACATTGCCAAGCCGGAAGACCAGCGTGGTGATGTAGTTGTCCTTGGCATAGCTGGCACCGGCGCGGGAGGCGACGTCGATGTCACCGGTGGTATCGATCACGACGTCGGCCATGAACGCTTGCGGGCCCAGTTTCGTTTCGCAGATGACTCCCTTGATCACGCCGCTGTCCACGATGGGACGGGAGAACCAGGAGTGCAGGCGGAGGTCCAAGCCGGCCTCGCGAACGAGGTCGTTGGAGACGCGCTTCCAGCCATCGGGATCGAAAGCCGCGGCGTAGCAGATGGGCTTGGGGTTGGTGTGCGAGTGGAAATCGAAGGTGCCGTAGCGGCCCCACTTGTTCCAGAGTTCTTCCGAGGTCTTGCGGTCATCGGCGGGCGGGACGATTGCCAGGCCCAGCTTCTGCAAGCGCTCCACGTACTCGGAGACGATGCCCGTGACGGTAATTTCCTGGCCGTTGATCATGTCATCGAGAACCAGGACCATACCGCCGGAAGCCAGGCCGCCCAGGGATGAGTACCGTTCCAGGAGGGTGACTTTGGCTCCTGAGCGGGCAGCGGTAACCGCCGCGGCGACGCCTGCGGGACCACCGCCAACTACCAGGACGTCGGATCGTGAGATGACAGGGGCGGTGAGGTCCGCCGTCGTAGTGCTGAGTTCAAGCGAGTTCATGGTGAGTCCTTACTTTCCGACGAAGATGCCGTTGGAGCGGCGCGCGGCGAGGTAGAAAACGATGCTGAGGATGGAGAGGACGGCCACGTAGACCGGGAAGATCCAAGTGAGGTTCAGGGACTGGAACCAAACCAGAAGGTAGGAGGCGGTGCCACCGAAAAGTGCCACTCCGATGCCGTAGCCCAGGGCGACGCCGGTGCCGCGGATGTTCTTGGGCATCAGTGAGGAGCTGACCACGTTGTAGAGGGTCATGTTCAGGACCAGGACGATCGAGCCGCCCAGGAGGACTGCTGCGAATCCGCCAATGCCCGGCTGGACGTACATCAGCATGAGGAACACGGACGGGATGGCGAGGATGCGGGTCACCAGGAACCAGCGGGACATTGCTTTGCCGTCGGCCAGCTTGCCGATGATCCAACTGCCTACTACGAGGATGATGGCCAGGATGGTGGTGAGGGCGAAGACCGCGGTGGGATCTTCCTTGAAACCGCTGCGGGCTGCGGTGGGAAGGCCAACGTTCCAGGCGTAGTTGTAGGCCTGTGCTGCACCCACCACGAAGATGATGGCAAGGACGGAGAGCCAGTGCTTACGGACTCCGGACCACACGGCACGCGGCGTGTTCGTGGCCATTTCCTCGGCCTTGAGGGTTTCCGGTAGGGAGCGGCGGAGGTAGAGAACCACAAAACCGAAAGCAGCGCCGATAATGAACGGTACGCGCCAGCCCCAGTCGGCCATGGCTGCGCCGCCGAGGACAAGACTGCAGAGGAAACTCACCAGCGAGGCCAGCAGGATGCCGATGTTCACGTAGAAGGACATAATGCCGGCCACGTAGCCTTCGCGGCCTTCCGGGGCGAGCTCAACGGCGTGGGAGGTGGAGAGTGGGGCTTCGATTCCTGTGGAGATACCCTGCAGAACGCGGCACACCAGAAGGATGATGCCGGCCCAGGCGCCAATGGTGGCGTAGTTGGGCGTGATGGCAATGATCAGCGTGGTGCCGGCCATGAGCATGATGGACAAGAGCATGACCCGACGTCGGCCGATTCGGTCTGCGAGCGTCCCGAGCAGTATGCCGCCCAAGGGCCGGAAGGCGAACCCGACGGCGAACACGGCCAGTGCGTTCAGTGTGGCGGAGAGTGGCTCTGTGTTGGGGAAGAAGTTCGGTCCAATGAAGGCTGACAGCAGGCCGAAGACCATCCAGTCGTACCATTCAAGGGCGTTGCCGAGGCCCAGGCCCAACAGGCCTTTGCGGACCTGGGGAGTGAACTTTGGGTTCTTTGTGGGGGAGGAGTGGCTGGTGCTTGGTGACGGGACGGCGTTGTCTGTCGTTTGGGTGTTGAGCATGGAAGTGTCCTTACGCTGACGCCCCGGAGGGCGTGGGAGGGTATGACGCAGGAACGCCTGTTGGAAGAGGCGCGTTGTGCGAAAGTGGCAAGGATTGTCTGCGGCCACGGTTCGTGTCCGGACAGTTAAGGGAAAACGCTGGCGCCGTTGATGGGCGGCCGTGTTACCACGCGTGTGGTGCGTTGACCCAGATGGCTACGCATACCTCTTCGTAGCTGTTTTTGTACCAGTGGGGGATCTCTGAGGAGTAGGTGATCGAGTCCCCCTCTTCAAGGCTGTAGCAGACGCCGTCCAGGTAGACGTCCTTACGGCCGGAGATGATGTAGCAGAACTCTTCACCGCTGTGGGTAAAAGGGGTTGCGCTGGTGTCGTGCCCTGGGGGCGTGCTGATCCACTGCGCTTCGATGCTTCCGTCGCGGTTGGGAGTCAGCAGTTCGTGTACGGCTTCGCCCACGGATTCGCGGGTGACGTTCTTCAGGTTGCGTCGCTCGGATCTGCGGACCACCGGTGAGGTGGACTGGTCCTGGCCTATGAAGAATCTCCCTACGGGGATGTCCAGACCGTGGGCCAATTGGGCCAGCGTGGTGAAGGAAGGGTTGGCCATTCCGCGTTCGATTTGGCTGACGATCGCCTGGCTGAGGCCGGTGATGTCCGAGAGCTGGGCGAGGGTCATGCCCTTTGCCTTGCGCATGGTGCGCACCTTGTTCCCCACAGTTGCCAGCAGTTCGCTGGTGGCTGGCGGTGCAGGAGTCTCGGTAGTCATTGCCGCATCCTTCGTTGGTGAGCTAACTCACACAACTATAGTGAAGATTTTTAGCGAGTCAATGGTTTTCTTTATTTTCGTGAAGATCTTTACGAAAGCGAGGGTTGGAGTTCGCAGATCGTTCCGAAAACGAAGGCCTCAATCAGCTCCACTTGCGGCCTCAGTTCCTGAAGATGCCCGGCGTTGGGGAGGAGCCTGATGCTGATCTCCAGTTCCGTGGCCAAGCGGCGCATGCAGATGGCGCCCACCATGTGGCTTGATGTCTTCAGGCTCAGCACGGCGTCCATGGCATCTTCCATGTCCAGGTTGTTCAGTGCGTGATGCAGGCGGTCAACCCGCCACGGCAGGAGATCTATGTAGTTGCGGACGAACCTGCTGACGATGGATCGGTCTCCGCCAAGTTCCGCCTGGAGTCCGATGAGGACGGTGGGATCAACCAGTGAGTCTGTGCACTCGTCATACTCAGACACCAAACCCCTCCCGCCTCCGAACAATAGATTCACGATTCAACAGTAGGCTCCGGGGAACTCTGGGGGCGTCGGAAAAGCAAAGCTTGATCCAATCTTGAGCGGACTCAGAGGGAGTCTTGATCGAAGCCCCCGAAAGTAAGTAAAGGAAATGGAGTAATCGCTGAATCGGGGGATCAAGGCGTGGGTAAAGGAATGGAAATCAGCATGAACGGTGGCGTTCGACCCTCGCTGGGTCTCATGGTCATCATCGTGTTGTGCCTGACGGTCCTGCTCGGTATTGGTGGAACGTCAGCGTATGCGTTGTGGGAGCAGGGCTCCCACGCCGGCAATGATCACTCAGACTCCGCTGGGACTTCTGGGACTGCCGGGAGTGTCGGCTCCAAGGCCCCGTAGGGCGGACTGCCCTCCACATACCCCTCCAAGAACGCTGTCAGCCGTTCTTCCAGGACTGAGCTGTCCCGCAGCTCGCACTCCCACACCGTCAGCACCTCCCAACCGGCAGAGCGCAGCTGTTTCCTCTGAGCGAGGTCGCGTTCACGGGTGCGCATGCGTTTGGTCTCCCAGAACTCCGCATTGGCCGTGGGGGAGTTCAGGCCAACCTTGCAATCATGGAAGTGCCAGAAGCAGCCGTTGACGAAAATGACCTTGCGACGGCTCGAGAACACCAAATCAGGCCGGCCCGGCAGCTTGGTCGCACCAGCTTGCCCGTGCAGCCGGTAGCGGTACCCCTTGGCATGCAGGAGTTTCCGGACCAGTAACTCGGGCTTGGTGTTTTTGCCCCTGATCCTGGACATGTTTCGGCTACGCTGCTCCGGTGTCAGCAAGTCCCGGCTCTCGCCCATAAAGTCCAGCCTACCCACCCAAACTTGCTAGTGGAGTGCGACGCTGACCGTCCGGGGAGCTTGGAAGGAGAGCAGCCGCAGCCATTCCGGGTTGGGGTCCAGGAGCCGGACCCCCTTGAGTGCCGCGGTAGTCTCCTGGACCACGACGGCGGCCTCCAGTTCGGCGAGCTTGGCACCAAGGCAGCGATGTATTCCTGAGCCGAAGGCCAGACCGTAAGGTGTGGGTCCCTGATGCTCAGTACCTTCCCCGGCAGGTTCCCCAGCGCCTTCCCCGGCTGCCCACGGAAAGCCGTGGTTCCCCGTCAGCTCCACCAGGATTTCTTCCCCCGCAAGGATGTGCTCACCGTTGAGCTCGGTATCGCGGGCGGCCACCCGGCGCCACGTAGGCACTGAAGATTCAGTGGCCAACACATGCCGAACAATGTCCCGGGCTTTGGCGCTGGAGGATGCCTCGTCCCAGGAAATTCCCCGGGAGCCCTCGGCAAGACGGAAGAGCGTGGTGCTGATGAGCTGCGTGGTGGTCTCCTGGCCGGCGATGAGCAGGAAGTAGCCCAAGGAACAGATCTCCGGGGTGCTGAGCCCGTGGTCTGCGAGTGCCCTGAACAGGTTTGGTTCCGGGGCGGCTACGGCTTCAAGCACCAGCTCCCGCAGCCACGCGTAGAAGTCCGCTGCAGTGTGGGCCAGCTCGAGCTGCCGTGCGGGATCCGGCCATCCCCAGAACAGTTCAAGGGAGTCCAGGCTCCACGCCTTCAATTGGGGGAGGTCGCGGACGGGAAGGCCGAGCATCTCCAGCATGATGACTGCCGGCGGATACGCGGCCACTGCCTGCACCAAATCAACGCTTCCTGCCGAGCTGAGGAGCTGGGCTGCGCCCGCGGCTGACTCCCGGGAGAGCTGCCTGATGCGCGGTTCCATGGCCGCAACTTTGGCGGGAGTGAAGAAGCCCGCCACTACCTTGCGGATAGCAGCATGTGAGGGGGAGTGGTTGCTGGCCAGAACAGGTGGAAGGGCGAAGCGTGCCTTCTGCAGGACGCGGAGGGCCTGACCGGTCAGGGGCGTCACGGCCAGGAGCGCGTTGGCTGGGCTGAAGTCGTCAGGCCTGTGGAGGACCTCGCGGACGGTATCAGGATCGCGCAACACCTTGTAGGGGCAGGTGGTGATGGTGCTCATGCCGGAACCCCTTGAAGCCAGGAGGCCGCCTGTTCTCGGAACACTTTGGGCTCCATTCCGGCGGCTTCGTGCCGGATGGCGCCCAGCAGGGGGACAGGCCAGTCGGAGATCGTGGCACGGTTGCTTCGTTCCACCGCACCGGGGACCGCGGGCCAGCTGCCAAGCACAACACCGACCACTGGCAGGCCCCTCCGATCGAGGGCTTCCAGCGTCAGCGCAGTATGGTTCAAAGTGCCCAACGACGGCCGCGCCACCACGGCGAAGCCAGCCGAATCGCCCAGGAGGGTTCCGAGGTCAGCCAGCGTCCCGCCGTCGTGGTCCAACTCAACCAGCACACCACCGGCGCCTTCTACAAGGACGTGGTCATGGGTGTTGGCCAGGGCGCGAATTCGCTGGGCATGCGAAGCAAGATGCGGCAGCACCACTTCGTCACAGGCAGCAGCGGGGACGGGGGCCAGCGGCTGTTCCAGCACGATGCCGGCCTCGGCGGTGAGCGGGCCGGCGAGCCGCACTACTTCCGCGCAGTCCGAATCGCCGTCGACGTTGCCGCTTTGGCACGGCTTGTAGACCGCCACCGAGCAGCCGCGTTGCTTAAGGGCTGTGGCGAGTGCCGCCGTCGTGATGGTCTTCCCGACGCCGGTATCGGTACCGGTCACCAGGATGATGCGGGGAAGTTTCATGAGGTTCGCTCCAGGATGCCGCGCAGCACTGCGCAGGCGTGGTCGAGGTCGGTGGGGGTGAGGTTGGCCCGGGCTGTGAGTCGCAGGCGGGAGATGCCGTCGGGCACTGAGGGCGGCCGGAAACAGCCCACCTGGACGCCGGCAGCGTACGCGGCGCGGCTCGCAGCCAAGGCGGCTTCCGCTGAAGGCATGCGGACGGATTGAACTGCTCCGGCAGAACGCTCGACGGCGGCTGCGCGTCCCAGCGCGGGTTGCAATTGGGCTGCGAGAGCGGCTGCGTTGTGGTGAACCGCTGCGGCGCGCCAGGGTTCCTGCTGGATGATTCCGACGGCGGCCATGGCAGCGGCCGCTGAGGGCGGGGCCAGCGCGGTGTCGAAAATGAAGCTCCGCGAACGGTTCACCAAGTGCTCCCGCAGCAAGCCTGAACTAAGCACGGCCCCGCCCTGACTGCCCAAGGCTTTGGACAGGGTGGCGGTGCGGACTACGCCCGGATGGTCCGCCAGGCTGGTGCCAGCCACCGCGCCGCGCCCTTGAAAGGCTCCAACGCCGGCAACTCCCAGGCTGTGGGCCTCGTCGATCAGCAGCACGGCGTCGTGCTCTTGGGCGAGGTTGAACACCTCTTGTAATGGAGCAGCGTCCCCGCCGACGCTGTAGATGGACTCCACCACAACAAGGGCTCGCGGCTGTGTACGTCCCTCCAGGAGGCGGGCCGCGTCCGCAGCGTCATTGTGCTTGAATTCCCGCACTTCGGAGCGGCTCAGCCTAAAACCGTCGATCAACGAGGCATGGCAGTGCTCGTCCGCCACAATCAACGTTCCGGGACCACCCAAAGCAGTGGTGACACCCAGATTGGCGAGGTAACCGGAGGAGAACACCAACGCAGCCTCCGCTCCTGTGAACAGGGCAAGGTGGTGCTCCAACTCAAGATGCAGCTCCGTGGTGCCGGTGACCAGCCGGGACGATGCAGCGCCAGTGCCCCAGCGCCTGATGGCATCCGTGGCAGCCTCCGCCAGTCGTGGATCCGTGGACAGGCCCAGGTAATCGTTGCTGGCGAGGTCGACCATCCGGCGCTGTCCGCCTTCTTTGCCCGGGGTGCCCCCTTTGCCCGCGGCGCCTTGCGGTCCGCGCACCATCGGCTTCCGGACCAGCCCACGGCGCTCGCGGACCTCTGCCTGTTGCTCCAGCCAGGCGGTCATGGAGACACTCATCCTCTGGCCTCCAGCCTGTCTGCAGTGATGGAGACTGCGGCCACCATTCCAGCAGTGATGGTCCTGATCTGGGAGGTTGAGCTGATGTACGGCGGCATCGTATAGACGAGGTTGCGGAAGGGGCGGACCCACACCCCGTGCTCGATCGCCGCCCGGGTCACTGCAGCGACGTCCACCGCGTCCGCCAACTCAATGACGCCCACGGCGCCGATGGTGCGGACGTCCATCACGCCGTCGAGCGCCAACGCAGGGGCCAGACCCTCCGCGAGCCCTTGGCCGATGCGGTCAACGTCCGCCCGCCAATCCCCGTCCCGCAGCAGTCCGAGGCTCGCATTGGCCACGGCGCACGCGAGCGGGTTGCCCATGAACGTGGGGCCGTGGAGCAGCGCACCCGCACCACCGCCAGAGACCACGCGGGCAAGCTCAGCTGTGCACAACGTTGCAGCCAGCGTCATGTACCCGCCCGTGAGGGCCTTGCCGACACACAGGATGTCCGGAACGACGCCGGCATGGTTCGCCGCGAACAATTCCCCGGTTCGACCAAAGCCCGTGGCGATCTCGTCCAGGATGAGCAACATCCCATGTTCGTCAGCCACCTCGCGCAGGATCCGCACGCACTCGGCCGGGTAGATGAACATCCCGCCCGCTCCCTGCAGGACAGGTTCCACGATGATGGCCGCGAGCTCATCGGAATGCTCACGGGCCAGCACCTCAACAGACGATCGCCACTCACTGATGTCTGTTGGCGTGGCGGTCGCCGCGGCTGGGGGACGCGGCGCGAACACGTTGCGCGCCAGCAAACCAGGGAACGCGGAATGCATACCGTCAAGGGGATCACAAACGCCCATCGCCGCGAACGTGTCGCCGTGATAGCCACCGCGGACCGTCAGGAAGCGCTGCCGTTGTGGACGCCCCGAGGCCGTCTGGAACTGCACAGCCAGCTTCAGCGCCACCTCCACCGAAATAGAACCGGAATCAGCCAGGAACACGCGCTCCAACTGGCGGCCAGGCTCGCCCGGTGCCAAAGCCAACAGGTTCTCCGCCAGGTCCACGGCAGGCTGATGTGTCAGTCCACCAAACATCACATGGCTGAAGGACCCCAGCTGACGCTGAATCGCGGCGTCCAGCACAGGATGGCGGTACCCATGGATCACCGACCACCACGACGACATAGCATCCAGCACCTCATGCGTGCGGCCGTCCTCGTCCCGCAGCCGCAGCGCCACGCCGTCGGCCGCTTCAACTTCCCAGAGCGGCAGCGTCCCGGACGCCGGAGCATAAGGATGCCAGAGGCTCGCCCGGTCCCGCTCAATCAGCGAACTCATCGGGACACGCGCCCATGACGTGAGCACTCCGCCGACCACCCCAGCGGCGTCACCTGAACCTTCATCCGGCGGCGGCACTGCGTGCAATAGCGGGGCGGCTCCATCGCCAACCGTTGATGGCAGCCCTGGTGCGGGTCCGACGTCGGGTGCTCGCCGTTGGTGCCTTTATCAGCGGTGCCTTGACTAACAGTCCCGCCGCAGTGCCCGCAGTATTCCGCCGTCGTGGCGCCTACCGCGGTCATAGCGTCTTCTGGAGTTCCTTGATGGGCATGTTGAGCTCCACCAGGAGGTTGAGGTCGGCGGTGGCGGGGCGGCCCAGGGTGGTGAGGTAGTTGCCCACGATCACTGCGTTGATGCCGCCGAGCAGGCCTTCGCGGGTGCCGAGGTCGCCGAGGGTCAGTTCGCGGCCGCCGGCGTAGCGGAGCACTGTGCGCGGCATGGCGAGCCGGAAGGCGGCGATGGCGCGGAGGGCGTCCTTGCCGTCCATGATGCCCTGGTTTTCCAGCGGTGTTCCCGGACGGGGATTGAGGAAGTTCAATGGGACCTCATGTGGTTCCAATGCGGCCAGCTGGGTGGCGAGTTCAGCCCGCTGCTCCAGGGTTTCGCCCATGCCGATCAGGGCGCCGCAGCACAATTCCATGCCGGCGGCCTTGACCATGTTGCAGGTGTCCAGACGTTCCTCATAGCTGTGCGTGGTCACGACCTCGGGGAAGTAGCTCCGGGCGGTTTCAAGGTTGTGGTTGTAGCGGTGGACGCCCCACTCCGCCAGCTGGTCAACCTGGCGCTGGGTCAACATCCCCAGGGAGCACGCGATGTTGATATCAACTTCCTCGTTGATGCGATCGATCGCGAACTTGATCTGGTTCATCAGCTTGATGTCGGGGCCACGCACAGCTGCGACGATGCAGAACTCGGTGGCACCGGTGGCGGCTGTTTCCTTGGCAGCCTTCACCAGCTCGGGGATATCCAGCCACACGCCTCTTACCGGGCTGTCAAAGAGGCCGGACTGGCTGCAGAAGTGGCAATCTTCGGGGCAGCCGCCGGTCTTGATGGAGATGATGCCCTCAACCTCGACGTCCTCGCCGCAGTGCTTCAGGCGGACCTCGTGGGCGAGCTGCATAGCAGCGGGAATCGCTTCGTCAGGAAGTTGGAGGATCTCCACAAGCTGGGCTTCGTTGAGGCCTTCACCGCGCTCAAGGACCTGCTCGCGTGCGATGTCCAGGATGGCGTAGGCAGCGACTGCTGGGGTTCGATGAGTTGTTTGGGTCGTCATGGACTTGACGGTATCCGCGGGCGCGCATCGCGATTTTGTGGGGTCCGTACAAAGGGGTGCTAGGGATTTTGGAGCGCCTTTATGGATCCTGGGCGAGACGGCTGGTGCAGAAGTTACAGCTGTGAAACATCGTTGTGACTGATTTGACCCGCTGCGTGACTAGCGTCGTTGGCGAAGCACCGACCACGAATTTCGAAAGTGAGCACGGATGAGCGACGTTCTGACAGACACCCAAAGAGCTACGACGGCGGGGAACGCCGATGCGATGAGCGCTGCGAAGGAGAGCCTGGAAGATTACACACTCCGGTTCGCCCCGCGCTCTTACCGGAAGTGGAGCGCCGGTGTGGTGGCGACCAGTGCCCTTGGCGGGATTGCCTACCTGGCTGACTTCTCCATCGGGGCCAACATCGGCATCGCCTACGGCACAGTGAATGCTATCTTCGGGATCATTGTGGCCGCGGTGATCATCTTCGCCACCGGCTTTCCGCTGGCGTATTACGCCGCCCGCTATAACATCGATCTTGACCTCATCACCCGTGGGTCAGGCTTTGGCTACTACGGGTCAGTGGTCACAAACATCATTTTCGCCACCTTCACCTTTATCTTCTTTGCCCTCGAAGGCTCCATCATGGCCCAGGGCCTGCAATTGGGGCTCGGTGTCCCGCAGTGGCTTGGCTACGCTGTTTCCACGATCATCATCATTCCGCTGGTGATCTACGGGATGAAGACGCTGGCTACTCTGCAAGTTTGGACCACGCCCTTGTGGTTGCTGCTCATGGTGGTTCCCGTTGGTTATTTGCTGCTGTCACACCCGGACAGCATCGACGCCTTCTTTGCATACACCGGGGCTTCGGGCGAGGGCGGCACCAATCTCGCGTCGGTGATGCTGGCTGCCGGCGTCTGCCTCTCCCTGATGGCCCAGATCGCAGAGCAGATCGATTACCTGCGCTTCATGCCACCCAAGACGGCAGAGAACAAGGGTGCTTGGTGGCGTGCCGTCATTCTTGCTGGACCCGGCTGGGTTATTTTCGGTGCCATCAAGCAGATTGTGGGCATGTTCATAGCCATCTACTTGATCGCCAGGCTCGATCCCGCCGCCTCCGTGCACGCCAACGAACCGGTCCACCAGTTCCTGGGCGTGTACCAGGAGATGATGCCGGCCTGGCTCGCGATGTCCCTGGCCGTTGTGTTGGTGGTTATTTCGCAGATCAAGATCAACGTCACCAACGCCTATTCCGGCTCGCTGGCCTGGACCAATTCGTTCACCCGCATCACCAAGACTTACCCCGGCCGGATGGTTTTCGTGGTGGTCAACCTGGTGATTGCGTTGATCCTCATGGAGTCGAACATGTTCGAGTTCCTCAACACGATCCTGGGGTTCTACGCGAACTGTGCCATGGCCTGGGTGGTCACAGTTGCCTCTGATATCGCGATCAACAAGTACCTGTTGAAGATCTCACCCAAGGTTCCTGAGTTCCGCCGAGGCATGCTCTACGCCGTCAACCCGGTCGGGTTCGTGTCCATGCTGGTGTCCGCAGGCATCTCCATCGCGGTCTTCTTTGGGGCTTTCGGCGTTGGAGTCCAACCGTATTCGCCGATCTTCGCCGTCGGCCTGGCTTTGGTACTTCCGCCGGTCCTGGCTTTGGCGACGCGTGGCCGCTACTACCTGCGCCGCACCGACGACGGAATTGATCTGCCCATGTTCGACGCCGACGGAAACCCCAGCGACGAGAAGCTCCTCTGCCACGTCACCGGCCTTGAGTTCGAACGCCCGGACATGCTCCGCTCAGGCCAGGACGGACCCGACGGCGAACCCCGCTTCATCTCTTCCCTCGCCTTGTCTACGGACAAGTCGGGCGCACTGGTGCTGCCAGCCCAGAAATAGCCCCCCTCACCCAAGTAGGTCGCAGCAGAGCGCGTTTTGAGTAGGCGATGTCAAGGGGTGCGTGCAACACGGCCGTGGTTAGGCTGCCTGTTCGAAGAGTAGCTGGTTGAGACGTTGTGCCGGGGTGTCCAGGTTCAGGGTGGGCCGTGGTCTGCGGTTCAAGGAGTCCTGGATCCGTTTGAGGTCCTTGGCGGTGTATTCGGACAGGTCCGTGCCTTTTTCGAACCAGTGGCGAAGTAGGCGGTTCGTGTTCTCGTTGGTTCCGCGCTGCCATGGTGAGTGGGGGTCGCAGAGGTAGACCGGAGCGTCCAGTTCCATGCGGATTTGTTCGTAGCCGGCAATTTCCGAACCGCGGTCCCAGGTGATGGTCCGGCGCAGGTGCTCGGGCAGGTCCTTCATTTGGGCGATCATTGCCGCGGTGACGGCGTCGGCGCCATGGTCCAGGGGTAAATGGAGGAGGATCGTGAACCGCGTACTGCGCTCGACCAGTGTGCCAATGGCGGATTTGCCGCGTGCTCCGATGATGAGATCACCTTCCCAGTGCCCTGGCACGGCGCGGTCGGCTACTTCAGCCGGTCGTTCGCTGATCTTCAGAGCATCGTTGAACCGGCCCCGGGTTTCGCCGTCCTGGGTCTTCTCACGAGGCACGCGGGCCTTGCGTTTGAGGCTCAAGTACTGAGAGAGGTCCTTGCGCAGTTGGCCGCGGGTCTGAACGTAAAGGCACTTGTAGATGGTCTCGTGGCTGATCTGCATGGATACATCATGGCCGTGTTCCTTGGCCAGGACATCGGAGATCAGCTTCGGACTCCACCCCTCTTCGAGGTTCTCGGCGATGAACGTCGACAACCCGGAGCTGATGATCTTGAACGGCTTGGGACGCAATGCCCGGGCAGCGGCCCGGGCATTGGCAGTCCCGGCATAGTAGAGACCGTCCGGGCCGCTGTTTCGGCGGATTTCCCGCCAAACAACACTCCGGTGACGCCCCAGCGTCGCGGCAATCCCGGCAACGCTCTTACGTTCCCGCAGACCGATCTGGATCTCTATCCGTTCATCCAGGCTCAACGGATGACCCGGGCCGGACGGGCTATCCGCCCGACCCGGACCCGCGATACCGCCTCCGCCTTTTCCCTTTATCAGCTCCATGGCACCAGCTTCATGCCACCACCTCGTGCCACCGCGCCTCGACACACCCACATCACCGGCAGCAACCGCCAACGCAGTGCCCGAGCAAACCAACGCTATGAAACGATCACGATCAACCTGACCAAACGAAAACCTTGTAACCAACGCAACCTCCACCGAAACCAGGAATGTTGCACTGACCATATGATTCCGCCGTACGCAAAACGCGCTCTGCTGCGACCTACTTGGGCTGGCGCTGCGCACGAATAGTCAGGATGCTTAGAATGAGGCATGGCACAGGATGAATGGAACGAAGAGACAGGGCCGACCGGAGAATCTGAGCAGGCCGAGGGATCCGGTCAGGCCGCGGAATCTGAGCAAGTCGAGTCAACAACCGACCTCGACGAAGACATCGCGATGGCTTTGGAAAACCACGTCCTTAACCCGGCGGAGGACCCTGAAGACGCGTCTGATCCACGAACCATGTATCCATCGGGGGAGTTCGAGCCGCAAACCCAGGACTATCCGGGCTGGACCGAGGCAATGATCCCGCGGCCGGACCACGGGGAGCATAGCTATGTGGGCCATCATCGCATGATGGGATTCCGGACCTTGATTACGGGCGGCGACAGCGGGATCGGGAAAGCCGTGGCCATTGCCTTCGCCCGTGAAGGTGCAGATGTGGCGTTCACGTATTTGCCGGAAGAGGAGCAGGACGCCGAATTGACGGTCCAGCTGATCGAGGCCGCGGGCAGCCGTGCCCTCGCGCTTCCAGGGGATCTGCGGGACGAGGAATTCTGTCAGGAAGTCATCGCCCAAACCCTCCAAGAATTCGATGGCCTGAACGTCCTGGTGAATAACGCAGGGTTCCAAATGACTACGAGCCAGGGGATCGAAGACCTTAGCAGCGAACAGTTCGACCGGACCTTTAAGAGCAATGTCTATGCACTCTTCTGGCTTATCAAAGCGGCCCTGCCGCACTTGCAGCCAGGGGCCTCGATCATCAACACCTCATCGATCCAGGGTTACCATCCGAGTCCCTCGCTGATCGATTACGCCGCCACCAAGGCCGCCATCAACAGCATGACGTTCTCGTTGGCAGAATCCCTGGGCCCCAAGGGAATCCGGGTCAATGCCGTAGCTCCCGGGCCGGTATGGACTCCCTTGCAGCCGCCAACCCAGCCGGAGGAGAAAATTGTAAAGTTCGGACAGGACACCCCTCTCGGAAGGGCAGGTCAGCCTGCTGAACTTGCCGCCACGTATGTCCTGCTGGCAACAGACGAGTCCAGCTACATTTCCGGATCGGTCATTGGAGTGACCGGCGGAAAGCACCTCGCCTAAGGCGCCAGCCACCGGTTCCCTCCGGTCAAGAGGATCTTCCAAGAAGTCAGGGCTTGAGCACCACCTTGATGCAGCCGTCCTGCTTCTTCTGGAATTTCTCGTACAAGTCAGGGGCGTCATCCAGACCACCTGTGTGGGTGACCAAATGCATGACTCCCAGCGGATCGGCGTCGTCCTCTACCAAGGGGAGCAGCTGGTCAGTCCAGCTGCGGACGTTGCATTGCCCCATGCGGAGTTGGACTTGCTTGTCGAACATGGTCATCAGTGGCATGGGGTCGGCCTGGCCGCCGTAGACGCCGCTGAGTGAAATAGTCCCGCCGCGCCGCACCAGATCCACTGCCGTGTGGAGGGCGGCAAGACGGTCCACGCTCATGGTCTCCATGGCTACCTGTGCCGGCTTATCAGGGAGCAGGGAAACGGCCCGATGCAGGAATGAGGCCACTGGTGAGCCGTGGGCTTCCATGCCCACGGCATCCACTACCGAGTCCGGACCACGGCCGAGGGTCTCCTCGCGGATCTGCGCGGCGACGTCCGGGCTGTAGTCCATGGTCTCCACTCCGTGTGCTTCCGCCATTGCCCGGCGCTCAGTAACTGGATCCACACCAATGACGCGGAAACCCTTGTGGACGCCAATTCTGGAGGCGAACTGGCCCACAGGACCCAGCCCCAGCACTGCCAAGGTGCCGCCCTCGGGGACGTTGGCGTATTCGACGGCCTGCCATGCAGTGGGAAGGATGTCCGAGAGGAACAGGTAGCGCTCGTCGGGGAGGTCGGAATCTACTTTGATGGGTCCGTAGTCTCCGAAAGGCACACGCAGATACTGTGCCTGGCCGCCTGGGACGGAGCCATAGAGTTCTGAGTATCCAAAGAGTGCAGCCCCCGTACCTTTGGCTTTGACTTGCGTGGTTTCGCATTGGGATTGAAGGCCTTGGTTGCACATGTAGCACCGGCCGCAGGAGATGTTGAAGGGCACCACAACGCGGTCGCCCTTCTGGAGCCGGTGGACCTCTGAGCCCACTTCTTCCACGATTCCCATGGGCTCATGGCCGATGACGTCGCCCTTGTGCATGTAAGGGCCCAGGACTTCGTAGAGGTGCAGGTCCGAGCCGCAAATGGCTGAAGATGTTATTCGGACAATGACATCGGTTGGTTCCTGGATGGTGGGATCGGGGACATCAATGACGCTCAATGAACGCCTGCCCTGCCACGTCACTGCTTTCACAATCGCTCTCCCTGCTTTGGGGGCTGGAGGTGTCCCGCGCTGCAGGAGACCATCCCAGCGAAGCAGAGTTGGCAGCGCCGCACAAGGTCTTCGGTAGCCTCGACAGCCCCTGATGCCGGGCCTACATTGAGGCTATGAGCGAAGAATCGAGCGAACCGGACCGACCGCTTTCCGAAACCCCAGCGCCTGCTGAAGCTTCAAAACCCGGCGTACCTGCCGACGTCGAGCATGAGGACAGCAGCCCCGGGACGGGTGACTTCACTACCGAAGTGGACCCAACCTTCATCCCTGATGAAAGCGGCGAGACGCCGGAGGAGAAACGCGCCAGGGAACATCCAGAGCCGACGGGTAGCTAAACGCGCTCCTAGGCAATCAAACAGCGGACGACGGCGGCCCTCCCTTGACTGCGTCGGTCACCTGCGTCCCCAATTTAGTAAGTAACCTGATAATTGGTGTTAAGCTGGTAGGAGATAACTGTCCACGTGATCAGAAAGCGTTTGGAACGAACACGGGATGGGTACAACTTTGGGTACTAAGCACAGCATGGGCTAGGGACGGCGCCCAAACAAAGCCGTTCACGAGGGAGGCAATCCACATGGATACGGGGCAACTGGTATTGATCATCGTGTTGGCCGTCGTCGTAGTCGCAGCTGTGATCATTGCGGTGGTAGTTGGGCGCAAGAAGAAGGCCGAAGTCAATCGCCGTCGCGCAGGGGAATTGCGCGAGAAGGCAGACCAGGAAGCCGTCGGCGCACATCAGGCGAAGGCCCAGTCGGCCCAAGCCGAGGCAGCGGCCGTTCAGGCAGAAGTCGAGGCCAACCGGCTCCGGCGCGAAGCAGACCGGCACGCGGAGAAGGCCCAAGAAGCCAGCGGGCGCGTTGAGGAGCACCTGCGCCACGCCGACAAAGTGGATCCCGATGTCAGGACTGGCCGCGACCGGGAGAACGATACGGATCGTGGACGTGACCGCGACATGGATACACGTGACATGGATACAAACGACGAACGGCTTACGCGGGATCGCTCGGCACGGGAAAGCGCCGTCAGGGAAGAGCCTTTACGAGAGCGTTCTACGCGGGAGGGCTCTACCCGGGACGATTCTGTGCGAGACGGTTCCAGGCGGGACGGAGATAGGAACGTGTAAGTTCCTACGGTGAAACGGAGGCAGGAAGTGAGCATCGTGGTAAGGCGACCGGGACAGGTGGTGCGCCCGATGGATTCAAGGCAGAACAGGCATGCAGTTGACGTCGTTCTTGGCCATTTGGGCGAGATCGGCCCAGCGGTAGCGGCCCTGCGCCGTGAATCGTCGCGGCTCGCTGAATGGGGAGAAGAACTGGCCCGAGTACGCCTCCGTGGCGGTAGCGTGTTTGCTGCCGGCAGCGATGGATCTGCGCACGAAGCCCAGAGATTCACCTCCGAACTCGCGGCTCACGACCCCCGGGATGGCTCTGCCTTCAAGGCCCTATCTGTCAGCAATAGCGCCAACGACGGGGCCCGCGGAAGCCTCAGTGACCAGATCCGAGGCTCGGTCCGTCGCGGCGACATCGTGGTGTTGCTCGCCGCCAAGGGAATCACGGATGATCTCCGGGAGGCCGCTGCCGCGGCGAAGGCTGCCGGAGCACGGGTGTGGGCGTTGACTGGCAGGGACTCGAAGGACCTTGCTCAAGCCGTCAATGAAGCCATCTGCATCGACACGGATCCACCCCATGCCGAAGAAGCGCACCTGGTTGCCGTCCTGGCTCTTTGCGAGTGCTTCGACGACTCCATGAGGCTGCGGGGCCAGGGCTAAGCCTGTGATCTGCCACTCAACCGGAATAGTTGCATACGCTGCACAGTTGCCCAGAGTGAACCCCGATTCATTCTGAAAGGAACTGCGCATGCTGTTTTCCCCCTTGGCCCTTGGTGAGCTGGAACTTCCCAACCGACTGGTGATGGCACCGCTGACCCGGCTGCGGGCTGGCGCTGATGGAATTCCGGGTTCACTGATCGCTGAGCACTACCGGCAACGCGCCTCCCTTGGGCTGATTGTCAGCGAGGGAACGTACCCGACGCCGGCCGGTCAGTCGTACCCGGGCCAGCCTGGCTTGGTCACGGACGCGCAGATTGCAGGCTGGAAGACGGTCACCGATGCCGTTCACTCTGAAGGCGGACGTATTTTTGCCCAGATCATGCACGGCGGCCGCGTGTCCCACGCGGATATCACGGGCGGCCACGAAATCGTGGGCCCGAGTGCCGTTGCAATCGACGGCGATGTCCGCACTCCGAACGGCAAGCAGGCATATCCGGTGCCGCGCGAGCTCCGCACGGACGAGCTCCCGGGAGTCATCCAGGAGATTGTGACCGCCTCGAAGAACGCCATTGAGGCAGGATTCGACGGCGTGGAACTCCACTCCGCCAACGGTTACCTGCTGCATGAATTCCTTGCACCCAACTCGAACGTCCGGACCGACAGTTATGGTGGCTCCCCGGAGAACCGCGCCCGCTTTGTGATCGAGACCGTCAATGCCGTGGTTGAAGCACTGGGCGCCAACCGCGTGGGCATCCGGATCTCCCCGGAACACAATGTGCAGGGCATCGCCGAAACGGATGCTGCCGACGTCCGAGCTACCTACGAAGTCCTGGTGGACACCATTGCGCCGCTCAACCTGGCGTACCTCAGCATCCTGCACCACAACCCGCAGGGCACCTTGGTCCAGGATCTTCGCCAGCGTTTCAATGGCACGTTCCTGGTGAACACCGGCTTCAGCGAAATCACTACTCGCGACGAAGCCCTGGCAATCGTCGCCGATGGCCTCGCCGATGCCGTTGTGGTGGGCCGTCCGGCCATTGCCAACCCGGACCTCGCCCGCCGCTGGCGTGAAAGCCTCCCGCTCAACGAGCCCGATGCCTCGACCTTCTATGGCGAGGGCGCCGAGGGTTACACGGACTACCCCTTCTACGCGAACTAAAGCGCAGCACCCCAGGCAAAATCCGACGTCGGCACTCACCGCAGTGCCGACGTCGTGGTTTAACGTGTGGCCACCCAAGTAAGTCGCAGTTGAGCGCATTTTGAGTGCTCAGAACGCGCTCAACTGCGACTTACTTGGGTAAGTCACGTCCTGCTTCCTATAGGATTTGTGGCATGTCTGAACCTTCGCCGGCTCTTCCCCGCCCGGGCTTTCCCGTCAGCCGCCAGGTGTTGGCCGATCACGTTTATGAAGCCCTCCTCGAGTGGCTCATGGATGGTCGGCTCGAACCCGGGGCCGCCGTCAGCATCGACGGAATGGCGCGGGAACTGGACGTTTCTCCGACCCCGGTGCGTGAAGCGTTGGCGCGACTGGAGCATACGGGCATGGTGCGGCGCGTGGCGTTGAAAGGGTATCGGGTAGCTCCCGTGTTCACACGCGAGGATTTCGCTGAACTCATGGAAGCCCGGCTTTCGATTGAGCCCGTGAATGCCCGCCTTGCGTGCGAGCGCATGACGTCGGAAGGCCTGGACGCCCTGAAGCAAGCGGTCGAGGATCTCAAGACTGCACCCCGGGGCGGCACGTTTGCTGAGTACCGAAGCTACCTTGAGGCTGACGAGCGCTTCCACCAATTGATCGCGGCGCAAGCGAGGAATCAGTTCCTGCTCGCCGCTTACAACACTTTGGGCGGGCAGATCCAGCGCTTCCGTTTGTTTGGGGGAGTGGGCATCACTGACGCGGAGCAGGCTATCGCCGAGCACCAAGCCGTCCTCGACGCGATGACGAGCGGGGACCCCGGGAAAGCGGCCGACGCAATGGTCAATCACGTGGAAAAGGTGCGGGGTCGGGCCATTGCTGACGCGCCGGAGGACTGAATACTGCTGCTTGATAAGGGCTCGTCGCTGGTGCGGCGGGCTTTTTTCATGCGCTGAGTGAGCCCCTTCACAGACATATGTAAGACATATAGGATCTAGGAAGTTTCGCGAAAAGGGTTGACAGCTTTGCTTGGATCGTAAATCCTATAGGAAACAGGATTCCACGAAGGAGTGATCATCATGGCGTATACCGCCGAGAATTGGCCCATCACCGCGGCCCTCCTGCAGTTCCCCGGGGCAGACGCTGCAGGACAACACGTGAACGACGCCGATGCTTCCGTTTGGGCTGCCGTCCTGCAGGAAGTGAAGGAGGCGGGCTTTGCCAACGCCGACCTCACGGACAGCTGGGTCCGTCCGGGTGATCTCAGCAACGAGCGTCTGACCGAGTTCAAGCAGACGGCTGACGAAGTGGGCATCGGAGTGCCGGTCATTTCCGCAATCCGCCGCAGCGTCATCCACCAGACGGACTGGGCCGACAACCTCGCCTACAGCCACCGCACCATCGACGCCGCTGCAGAGCTTGGCTGCGAGGTCGTGTCTTTTGGTCTTCACCAGGCCCTCACTCCGGAGCAGCAGAAGCAACTGTGGTTCTGGACGGTGGAGGGCTACAAGGATCCGGTAGAGGACAAGGAAATGTGGGGCAACGCCGTCTCCCGCCTTCGTGAACTTGGCAAGCATGCAGCAGAGGCGGGCATCCTCATCTCCCTGGAAATGTACGAGGACACCTACCTCGGCACCGCTGATTCATCCGTGCAACTGGTCCAGGACATCGGCTTGGACAACGTCGGCCTCAACCCGGACCTGGGCAACCTGATCCGCCTGCACCGTCCCATCGAGGACTGGCGCGAGATGGTGGCCAAGACCCTGCCGTACTCCAACTATTGGCACATGAAGAATTACATCCGCGACGAAGATGTGGCCCGTGACAGCTACATCACCATGCCCGCACCCATGGAAAGTGGCCTGATCAACTACCGCGAGGCATTCAAGTTCGCTCTCTCGGTCGGCTTCCAGGGCATCCTCTGCACTGAGCACTACGGTGGCGACGGACTCAGCGTCACGGCCAGCAACCAGGAATACCTGCGCCGCCACGTCCTGCCCAAGACCGAGGATTACAAACTCGGCAAGAGCGAAGTAGCTCAAGGACGCCAGGCACCGGTAAACCAGCTCGCAGGAGTCTAAGGAATGACACAGATTTTCGACAACCCGGCAGACTTTGCCGATGAAGCATTGGATGGCTTCGTTGCCGCCAACCGCGGCTATGTTGCCCGGGTGGATGGCGGCGTGGTCCGCTCCACCGAAGTACCTGCAGGGCAAGTGGCGTTGGTGGTCGGCGGCGGTTCCGGGCACTACCCGGCCTTTGCTGGACTGGTCGGCCCCGGGCTCGCAACGGGCTCGGCCTGCGGCAACATGTTCGCCTCCCCCGCAGCTGGCCAAGTGTACCGCGTGGCCAAAGCGGCCAATGCTGGAGGCGGAGTCCTGCTGAGCTACGGCAACTACGCTGGCGATGTCCTTCACTTCAGCCAGGCACAACTCCGCCTCAACGCCGAGGGCATCGAAACGCGCACTGTCACCGTCACGGACGACATCGCCAGCGCGCCGATCGATCAACTCGAGAAGCGCCGCGGCATCGCAGGCGACCTGACAGTCTTCAAGATCGCCGGCGCCGCCGCCGAAGCGGGACTGAACCTCGACGACGTCGAGCGTTTGGCCATCAAAACCAACTACCGCACTCGCTCGCTGGGCGTGGCCTTCGACGGCTGCACTCTTCCGGGTGCCAAGGATCCGCTGTTCCACGTTCCTGCCGGGCAGATGTCGCTGGGCCTCGGAATCCACGGTGAGCCCGGCATCTCCGAGCACCCGATGCCCACCGCGTCCGAGCTTGCGGAGCTTCTGGTTTCCAAGCTGCTCGCGGACAAGCCCGACGACGCCGGGGACCGCGTGGTGGCGATCGTGAACGGCCTGGGCACGGTGAAGTATGACGAGCTCTTCCTGTTGTTCGGCAAGGTCGAGAAGCTGCTCACCGCCGCTGGCCTTACCGTTGTTCAACCGGAATGCGGCGAACTGGTCACCAGTCTGGACATGTCCGGACTGTCCCTGACGCTGCTCTGGCTGGACGATGAACTCGAACAGTATTGGGCGGCGCCCGCGGATACCCCCGCTTTCCGCAAGGGCAGCATGGCACCCCGTGCAGCACGCGCCGAGGCAGCGATCGTCGACGCCGAAACCGCCGACGTCGAACAGGCCACCCCGGCGGCGGCGGAACTCGGGCGGCAGGCAGTGGCCATCCTCGCCCAGGTGCGTGACGTCGTCGTCGAACACGAAGACGAGCTCGGCAAGCTGGACGCTATCGCCGGCGATGGTGATCACGGAATCGGCATGCGCCGCGGCGTCGACGCTGCGGCTGCTGCTGGGGAAGCCGCATCCGGCTCTTCGGTAGCGCGAATCCTCCTCGCGGCCGGCGAAGCATGGAGCGAACGTGCCGGCGGAACTTCGGGCGCATTGTGGGGCTCGGCGGTCATTGCGGCCGGGCAGTCGCTCGGGAACCGTGAAACGTACAGCTCCTCGGATGCCGCCGACGCGGTGAATGCCTTCGTCCTGGCCATCACCGAACTCGGCAAGGCCGAGCCCGGAGACAAGACCATGGTGGACGCCCTCTTGCCGTTCCGGGATGCGTTCCTGACCGAGCTCGACGGCGGTGCGCCCGTGGATCGGGCACTGGCAGCAGCCGCTGCGGCTGCTGAATTGGCTGCCGCGCAGACCGCTGAACTTCGCCCGCTCAAGGGCCGGGCGCGCCCACTTGCCGAGAAGAGCCTCGGCCATCCGGATCCCGGCGCAGTCTCCTTTGGCCTGATCGCCACGAGGATCTCCCACCACATCGATTCACTACTGGCCAGCGCTGCTTCAGCGGCTCCGGCCGGAAACGGAGCCTGAGAATGAGCGATACACAAGGCTGGCGCATCGTCGTCGGCAATGACGAAGCCGGAGTGGAATACAAGCAAGCACTCCTGGCGCTGTTGGAATCCGACCCGCGCGTTGCATCTGTGACCGACGTCGGAGTGGGTGCCAACGATTCCACGGCGTATCCCCACATCGCCGTCGATGCCGCCCGCAAGGTAGCTGATGGTGAGTTCGATCGCGCCCTCCTGATCTGCGGCACCGGGCTGGGCGTGGCCATTGCGGCCAACAAGGTCCCCGGAATCCGTGCGGTTACGGCCCACGACAGCTACTCGGTGGAACGATCCGTACTGAGCAACAACGCGCAGGTCCTCACGCTCGGGCAGCGGGTGATTGGCTTGGAACTGGCCAAGAAGCTCGTAGGGGAGTGGCTCGGCCACCGCTTTGACCAAAACTCATCCTCCGCCGCCAAGGTGGACGCCATTTGCTCCTACGAGCCCAACTACACGAAGGCAGTTTGATCATGACCATTCCTGAAGCAACCGAAGGCACCGCGAAAAACGCAGCCCGGAAGATCGCCGTCGTCGGCTCCGGCTACATGGGCGGCGGCATCGCCCAGGTCCTGGCGCTCGGCGGGGCACGCGTGGCTTTGGCGGATGTGTCCGCCGAGATCGCGCAGAAGAACTTCGATCGCCTGCTGGTCGAATCCGATCAGTTCATCGCCGATGGGCTCTTTCCGGCGGGATCCACTGAAATCCTCAAGCAGAACCTGTGGGCTGCGAAGGACATCGAGGAAGCCGTTGCTGATGCCGACTTCATCGAGGAATGCGTTCCCGAGGTCCTGGAAATCAAGCACCAGACCCTGGCCCGGATCAGCGCCGCGGCCAAGCCGGATGCCCTGATTGGCTCCAACACGTCCACGATTTCCATTGCCGCCCTGGCAGAAGCCGTGACCAACCCGGAGCGGTTCCTGGGCATTCACTTCTCCAACCCGTCGCCGTTTATCCCCGGCGTGGAGGTCATTCCGCACGCCGGCACTGCCGCCGCCTCGGTAGCCGCTTCCCGCGAGCTGGTTCACGCGGCCGGTAAGCAGACTGCCGTCGTCAAGGACGTGACGGGTTTTGTGCTCAACCGCCTGCAGTACGCGCTGTTCCACGAGGCTGCGCAGCTGGTGGAGCAGGGCATCGCAACAGCGGACGACGTCGACACCCTGGTGCGTACGACGTTCGGCTTCCGTTTGCCGTTCTTTGGTCCGTTCGCGATCGCGGACATGGCCGGTTTGGATGTCTACAACTTCTGCTACAAGTCCCTGCAGACCGGCTTCCCGGAGCGGTTTGCAACGCCGAAGATCCTGTCGGACCTCGTGGAGGCAGGCAAGCTCGGCACCAAGACCGGTGCCGGTTTCCTCAACGTCCCGGCCGAGCGCACGCCGGAACTCATCGCGTATCGGAACAAGGCCTACGTCGCCATGCAAAAGCTCATTGAAGAGCTTGGCCCGGCACCCATCAACTAACCCTTTTTCAGGAGATCCTTCATGAGCACTTTCCCCTCTGAACGCACCGCCATCGTCACCGGCGCTGTTTCCGAGCGCGGCATCGGCCGCGCAACAGTGAACTACCTGGCCGCCCAAGGCTGGAACATCGGCATCATCGATCTTGACGACGCCGCCTGCAAGGCTGCAGCGAAGGAAGTTGCTGCAGAATACGGGGTCCAGGCCCACGGAGTCGGCGCGAACGTCGCCAGCGAAGCCGAAGTCCGGGCTGCGATCGATGAGCTGGAAGCCGAGCTGCCGCAGATCGTCGCCTTGGCCAATGTTGCCGGCGTCAGCTCACCCATCGGCTACCTGGAACTCGAACCTGCTGAGTGGGATCGCGTGCTGAGCATCAACCTCAACGGTGTCCACTACGCCACCCGCCGGGTGGCCGAATCCATGGTGAAGAACCGGATCGGCCGGATCGTGAACATCTCCTCGGTGTCGGCGCAGCGCGGTGGCGGAACGTTCTCCAAGACCCCCTACTCGGTGGCCAAAGCCGGTGTCATCGGCCTGACCCGTGCCACGGCCCGGGAACTGGGCGAATACGACATCACCGTCAACGCGATCTCGCCCGGCCCCATCGACACCGACATTATGGGCGGAACCCTGAGCCAGGAACGCAAGGACGAACTGACCAAGGACCTCGTGGTGAACCGTGTGGGCTCCACCAGGGACATCGCCGCCGCCATCGCCTTCCTCATCAGCGAGGACTCCGGATACATCTCCGGGCAGACGCTGAATGTGGATGGCGGTCTGTACATGCACTAGGGCTTCCCCGATATGAAGACCCTGACGATATGAAGGCCTGGACCAGAGAACGCAAGATCTACCTTGCCGTGGGCATCCTTGCCTGCGCAGTGGGCATGGTGCTCATTTTCTTCCCGCGCTGATGGCGCGCTGCGTTAGCCATCTCAACCCCAACTGATTGCTCAAAGAGGAGTTTCAATGTCCGTTGCCTCAACTTCCACCAAGGAGTTGCTGGATTCGCCGATTCTGAAGTCGGCCATATCCAAGGCTTCTCGGCGGCTGATGCCGATGCTCGTCATCCTGTACGTGGTGGCGTTCCTTGACCGCACCAATGTGGGCTTCGCCGAAGCTGCCCTTGGGGTGGACAAAGGTATCACCGCGGGTGCTTACGCCCTGGGTGCCGGTATCTTCTTCATCGGCTATGCCCTGTTCGAGATCCCCAGCAACTTGCTGCTTACCAAGTTCGGCGCCAAAGTCTGGCTTGCCCGCATCGCCATCACCTGGGGCATAGTGTCCGCGTGCTTTGCCTTCGTGCAAGGCGAGACGTCTTTCATCATTCTCCGCTTCCTGCTGGGTGTCACCGAGGCAGGACTCTTCCCAGGCGTCATCATGTTCCTCGCCGCATGGTTCCCCAACAAAGTCCGCGTGAAGATGTTCGCCATCTTCTACCTGGCTCAGCCTCTCTCCCAGATGCTTGGGGCTCCGCTGTCCGGGTGGCTCATCAACATCGGCGACCAGGTTCCCGGGATCGCCGGATGGCAGGTCATGTTCTTCGTTGAAGGTTCGTTGGCCATCGTGGCCGGCATCGCGTCCTTCTTCTTCCTCATCAACAGCCCACAGGATGCCAAGTTCCTGAGCAAAGAAGAGAAGCTTGCCCTGACGGATGTCATGGCACTGGAAGACACCGTCAAGGAAGAATCAGGTCCGCGCGGCGTCCTGGCTGCCATGCGCAACGGTCGTGTCTGGTACTTCACCGTCATCTACTTCTGCCTGCAGATCGCGGTCTACGGCGTCACGTTCTACTTGCCGCAGCAGGTGTCCCAGCTCACCGGCCAAAAGGTGGGGCTCGCCGTCGGACTCCTGGCCGCTATCCCGTGGTTCTTCGGGATCTTTGCCTGCTACTTCGTTGGCAAGGCGGCAAACACGGTTGCACGTCGTCGCCGCTGGGGCACCGCATTGTTCATCTCCACGGGTCTTTGCATCTTCGGTTCAGCCTGGGCCGGCGCCAACCACCTTCCGGCGCTCGGCATTATCTTCATCAGCCTGGCGGTGTGCAGCTTCCTGTCGACCGGTCCCATCTGCTGGTCATATCCGACGGCGTTCCTCACCGGAACTGCTGCGGCTGCGGGTATCGGGCTGATCAACTCCCTGGGCAACCTCGGCGGCTTCGTCGCACCGATCCTTCGCACCACGGTCAACCAGGTCACAGCTTCGGACACGGGCACTATGGGTGTCTACGCTCTGGGTGTCCTGCCGTTCCTGGCCGCGGTGATGATGTTCGGCACCCGGGCCTTCACCAACAAGGCCGACGAGTTGCTGGACAAGTAACCGTGAGTAGTGCTGCCCTTACAGGCCCCTTGTTTATTGGGGTCAGTACCAAGATGTACATGGGTTATGCGCAGAGTCTGGCGTGGCTGGAGCAGTTGCTGGCAGAAGTGGACGCCCGTCCGGCCCTTGGGGCCGGGCGGGTGGTCCCGTTTGTGATCCCGTCATTCCCGGTGCTGCCCACAGCGTCCGCGATGATTCAGGGTTCGCCGTTGGTCCTTGGGGCCCAGAACTGTGGCTGGTCGGATGGGCCGTGGACTGGCGAAGTCTCACCGTCGATGCTGGTCGAACTTGGCGTCGGCCTGGTGGAGATCGGCCATGCCGAACGGCGCCGGTACTTTGCCGAAGACGATGCGATGGTAGCCCTGAAGGTTCGTGCCGCCGTCGACGCCGGCCTGACGCCATTGCTGTGCGTCGGGGAGGCCGTGCTTGCTGAACCTGAAGATGCCGCCGCTACCGTCTTTGGTCAGGTCAAGGCGGCCGTGTCCGGAGACTGGTCGGTCGCTTCACAACTGGTGATCGCCTACGAACCCGTGTGGGCGATCGGTGCTGCAGAGCCGGCGTCGGCTGCTTATGTTTCCCAGGTTGTAGCTGCACTGCGGGGATTGCTCGGTGCCCACGGATTGGCTGAGCTGCCCATCATCTATGGCGGCTCGGCAAAACCGGGTCTGCTGCCGCAGCTGAATGGTGTCTCCGGACTCTTCCTGGGCCGCTTCGCGCACGACGCCACAAACTTCGGCCGTGTGTTGGACGAAGCCCTCGCCCTCCCCAACTGACTGGCATTTGTGGTTGTTCCCAGAGCTGGGAACAACCACTATTGCCAGTTACTTGGGCCGGGTGTGCGCTTAGGTGACCCCATGCTGGCATAGGGCCACAAAGCCGCCAAGGTTTTCCAGGCCCTCCGGATGCGTCGGGAGGTAGTTGGTCAGTTCAGGCGAACGCACGACGACGGCGCGCCACTGCCCGCGCGACACCGCCACGTTGATTCGGTTGCGCAAGAGCAAGAACTCCATGCCGCGCGGTACTTCCCCCGCGGCTGAGGCGGCCATGGAGACGATGACCACCGGCGCTTCCTGGCCTTGGAACTTGTCTACCGTTCCTACCCGCACTTTTGCCAACCCCGCTGCGCGGAGCTCGTGCTTGATCAGCTGTACTTGGGCGTTGTAAGCCGCAACCACCAGGATGTCAGTCTCTTCAAGAGGCCGGCTCGCCGGGGCATCAGAGGGGTCAGTCCACGGCAGGCCCACGTGTGCCTGGACCTGCCGGACAACCTCGGCGGCTTCCTCCGGCGAGGACGTCGAGTTGTCCGTATGCGGGACATACACACAGGAAATGCCAGGGCTGGCACCTTCCAAGTGGCGAAGTGATGCGGCCGGCGCTGCTTCGAGTCGGTTGTCATAGGAGAGCTCGGAGACTGCGTCACATAGGGCGGGATGCATCCGCCAGGACAACGCGAGGAAATAACCGAGTTCGGGGGGCAACGTGTTGTAACCATCCGACAACCACCCCAGCGCAGATTCGTCCACGGGTTCAGGGTGTTTGCCCTGGGTGACTTGCGGTAGTTGCTGGGGATCACCCAACAGCAGGAGGCGTTTGGCTGCGCGGCTCACAGCCATGGTGTTAGCCAGGGAGAACTGGCCGGCCTCGTCAATGACCAGCAGGTCCAGCGAGCCAGCCGGAACTTCCTTGCCTACCATCGCCCATGCAGTACCGCCGATGAGAGCTCCGCCCGGTTTGGACAGGATGTCGCTGACGTCGGCCTTGGCGCACGCACTCCACGGCACCGGATCACCGTGCTTCACTTCCTTGGCCACCCGTTCTGGATCCACGCCTGCTTTCTCCACAGCAGCGCAGAGCATGTGCTCCACCACGGCGTGGGACTGGGCCACAACGCCGACTTTCCAGCCATCTGCTACGAGCCTGGCCAGAACGTGGGCCCCCACATGGGTCTTTCCGCTGCCGGGAGGGCCCTGGACGGCCAGGTAGGAATGGTCCAGGTCCTTTACTGCCGCAGTGATGGCGTCGATGTAGCCATCAGGACCGGATCCCACGGCGGGCAGGGATTCCAGGCTGCGCAGTTTTGGCGGCTTCCTTCGCACCAAATCCAACGCGGGATCCTGCGGCCATTCCGGCAACGAATCCCCGAGCCTGCCGGCCAACACGGCCAACGCCGCCCTCTGGCCGTTCGTTGGGATCGGATTGTCTGGCGTTAGCGCCATTGGTATCTGGCTAAACTCCGTGGAGTCCTTGCGAAGTCCTTCGCAGATGGTGACTGTCTCGGCGTCGTCCGTCTCCCCGACCTCAATGACGTCCGTGCCCCACCAGCCAGCACGGCCGAGCACGGAGGATTCATTTGCCACCAACGCATCGGGCAGGGGCGGACCGTACATGCGGAAATACGTCTTGCCGGGCTCCAATCCCGCGCCGTCCCCGGAACGGCCGAGCAGCTTCACGGTCCGGGCAGGGCGACTGCGAGGCGTTGGTTTGGCCCAGTCCTTCAGCACCACAGCCTGCTCCACCGTGAAAATATCGCGGCCGTCCTCCCACTGGGACACTGGCTTTTCCAAGCGGTCGAAGTGCCCCCACCAATATTGTTTGTCCTCACGCCGGTGATATCCAACGCCCGCTGCCACAATCGCTATGGCTCGGGCATCGGGGGACAGCCTTTCCTTATCCGGCAGCGCGGCAACGTAGTCCAGCAAGGCGGTTTCTTCCGGCGCAGCCTCATATTTTTTCGGTTCAGCGGTCTGCGAGGCATCGGACCCGTTCCCCAAATCTTCCGCATCCCCGGAGTCGTCGCCGGCCGAGCCCTGCGGCACAATGGAACGCTCTGCCGCGCGGGCAAGAAGCCAGTTGCGCAACTCCAACGTTGAGAGACAGTCGTACTCGTTGTAGTCCCTGATGCTTTCGAGGATGGCCGCAGCCTGCTCAGGGTTATCGGTGTCCCGCGCCGTGCAGTAGTCCGCGTAGGCAACCACGGATGCTCCGGCGTCGGTCACGTCACCGGAGCGCAAGTGCTGGCCCATGTACAGAGGCTCGAGCTTCTTGATGCTGTACGAATTCTCGGACACGCGGATGCTGTGCCGGACGGTATCGAAGAGGTCCACCAGGACGCCTTGGCGCAAAAGGTCATCGACGGCGGTTTCGCCCACCACGTGCGTCAAGGACAGGTTGCGCAGGGCCGTCTTCTCGTAAGCCGCGTAGTGGTAGATATGCATGCCGGGGTAGCTGGCACGGCGTTTGGCCACGTACTCCAGGAAGTCCACGAACGCCTGGCCTTCCTCAGCCCGCGAATGTGCCCAGAACGGGCGAAAAACCGGCTCGGCGCCAGGCTCCAAGGGATTTTCGATGACTCCGAAAAGGTACTCTAAACCCCATTTGCCCGTGGCTGGATCCTGCCAGAGGGGATCGCCCTCGAAGTCAAAGAAGATGTCCCCGGGGTCCGGCGCGGGTAGCCTGCCGAGGGTGTTGTCCGGCAGCACCTTGTAGCTCACGGCCTTGGCTTCGCCGGCTTTGTCCGTGTAGTTCACCGTGCCATCAGGCGTTCCTGTGCCCGTCTGGAGCTGGGCTTGCTCCCGAAGGCGCAGCAGCGTGGGGTCGCCGACTTCCGGAAGCGCGGCCAGTTGGTCGATGGTGGTGACCCCGGCTTCCATCAGCTTCTTGCGGCGGCTGATACGCATACCGGCAACCATAAGGAGGTCACGGTGCAGT
This sequence comes from Micrococcaceae bacterium Sec5.1, assembly GCA_039636795.1. Taxonomy (NCBI): domain Bacteria; kingdom Bacillati; phylum Actinomycetota; class Actinomycetes; order Micrococcales; family Micrococcaceae; species Micrococcaceae bacterium Sec5.1. The sequence continues at coordinate 1,207,087 of CP143430.1, forward strand.
TTGACTTGCTCGGCGCAGTAATCGCAGCGGCCGCACGCGGAGAAACGGGAGTCGCCCCATTCGACAGTCCCCGCCTCCGCAATATGGGCCGCGGCCATTCCAAGGAAGCGTTGCCGGCGTTCCTTGAAGACCGGCAGAATCTCCGCGAGACGGTGATCGCTGTGCACCCGGTTGCCCAGCACCAACGTGACCGTGGGATCCGGCGTAATACCGGCCCGAAGGAGTTGATCGCCATAGGCAGCCAGCTGCAATAGGGCAGTGACCTTGGCATGGCGGGCAAGCTTGGTATCGAAGACGGCGTACTGGCCGCCGGGACGCTTGACCAGGAAGTCCGAGCGCCCGTGGAAAAGGCCATCGAAGAATGCGGCCTGGAACACGATATCCGCTCCGGAGCGCAAGGCGTCGATGGATTCCGCATGCTTGGCCAAAAGGGTGGCGCGGTCCATGGCGGAGGCGGGAACGACGTCGTAAACGCCCTTTCCTGTAGCCGGGTCCCACGGCCCGAACTCAGCCACGAACTCATCCAGGACCCGATGCTCGTGGACATCGCCGAGCTTTGCAGTTCGCTCCAACATGGCATCTGAGGCGAAGTCAGGCTTGGGGGAGCGGCCCAGTTTTTCGTCGAGTTTCCGGAGCAGCTGGTACTCACAGGTGGCAGCGATGACAAGATCGCTGGCTGAGAACACCAAATCCTGCGGCGCGCCAGCTATCTCCGAATCGAGAAAGAACACCGTGACCTACTCCCTGTTGCCGGATGAACCACTGCAAAGTGGACCATAAAGCCAAGCTATCAGCGGCCCCCGACAATTTAGGACCCCACTGGCAGACCCAAGGAATGCGGCAGACTGTGCGGATCTCACGCGGTGAGGTCCCGGCGTCGGAGCAGGTAGGCCGCTAGTCCTGCTCCCGCCACGGCAATGCCGGTCATGGTGAGGGCAGCTGCGGGGTCGAACGCTTCGATTGGCATCGCCGCTGTGTGCCGGAACGGGCTGAGATCCTGGAGCCAAGCAGGCAGGCGCATCAGTTCGCCGAACTGTCCCAGAACCAGCCCTACAGCCAGGAACCCCCACCCGAAGGCAATACTCATCCGGGGGATCGTGGCGAACGCCACCGCTGTAACGGCGACGAACACGACGGCGGCCGGCACGTGAGCCAGGGCAGCACTAACCAGCAGGCCCGGCGGCCCGCTCGCCACCCCTGAGAGGGCAAGCCCCACGGTGGCTGCTGTTCCCGCGACCGCCGCGACGACCACTGCCGACACCGTGGCGAGGATCAGGTTCGCCGCCAGCCACCGTGCCGCGGAATGGGGTGTGGCAAGGAGAAGTTCGGCCCGGCCCTCAGCTTCTTCTGCCCGGAGCCGCAGGACCACCTGGATGCCGGCAGCCGCGGCCAGGACGCCCGCGATGCCCAGAAGCGCCGTGGTGAAGACGTCGATGAGTTCACCCCGGCCACCAGTGACGAGCCGGACGATCAGCTCCCGGAGCGACTGGTTGCCACCGATGGCGTTGGTGACTACGGGGCCCAGTCCACCGGCGATGCTGCCGAGTAGGGCCGCGAAGATGCACCAGCCCAGCAAGGTCAGCCGTTGCTGGCGCCACGCCAAGCCCAGAAAGGAGTTACCCCCGGGCGCTGCCCGGTCCCGTCCGGCATGTTCGGGCAGAAGGCTTTCGCCCAGGTCCCTTCGACTCCTGAGCGCCAGGACCGCCAGGGCCAGAACAAGGCTCACGGCGGCCAGGACCATCAGCGGTGTTGGGTCTGCGACCGTGAACGGCCGGGAACGTTGCCCCCAGCCGATGGGCGAGAGCCACGAAAACCATCCACTGGTCACATGGATCAGATCAGAGGATGGGGTACCGAAGGCGTCCCCGATGCCGCGCACGAAATAGGCTGCCCCGACCAGTCCGGCGGCTGCGCCGTTGGCTGCCCGGCCCGAGGGCATGATCTGCGCCACCACCGCACTGACGGCCACGAAGAATGCCCCGACGGCGCCCACGGCGGCTCCTGCCGTGAAGGCTCCTGGCCCCGGCAGTCCCGCGGCAAGGAAACCCGCCGCCACACAGAGCGTGAGGGCCACATTCGCCATGCCGCCCAGGATCAGGGTGGCCATCAGGGGCGCTGCTCTGCGGACCGGGACGGAGCCGATCAGCTCTGCCCGTCCGAGTTCCTCGTCCGTGCGGGTGTGCCGGATGACCAGGAACGTGCTCATCAGTCCTGCCAGGACAGCGGTGAAGGCGTAGCCCTGGAAGAACACCACAGCTCCGATGCCGGTGCCGTCGGGAAGTCCACGGACGAACAGGAACGCCGGGCTTGCACCAGCCACAGCGATGATCGCCGCACGGGATGCCTCATCAGCAAATTCAGTGGCGACGGCATTGGCGATAATGAAGCCCAGAAAAGCGATACCCAGGATCCAGACAGGCAGCAGCACCCGTTCCCTTCGCGCCTGGACCAGAAATAGTCCCATCACGCCGGACATCAGCGCACCTGGCTGTTCGCGTTGCTGTAGTGGCTGAGGAAAAGGGACTCCAACGACGGCGGAGACACCGTCAGCCCGCTGATCCCGGCAGTCGCGGCTGCTTCCAAAACAGTGGCAAGATCGGCCGGGTCCACATCGAACTCAACGATGTCACCGTCAGTTGTGACGTCCTGCACTCCTGGCATGGCCGACAGTAACGCCGAGTTGGTGGCCTCGACCCTGAAATGGGTGAGCTTCAGGTGCCGCAACTCCGTTAGCGTCCCCGATTCCACGGCCCGTCCTGCCCGGATGATCGTCACTCTTTCGCAGAGATGCTCCACTTCGCTAAGGATGTGGCTGGACAGCAGCACGGTTGCACCGTCTGCGTTGACGCGCTGAACCTGACGGCGGAACACCGACTCCATGACGGGATCCAAACCGGCACTGGGTTCATCGAGCAGATACAAGCGTGCCGGACGGGCGAACGCCGCAATCAACGCGACCTTCTGACGGTTTCCCTTCGAATACGTCCGTGCCTTACGCCGCGGATCCAACTCAAACTCCTCAACGAGGTCCCGGCGAAGCCGTTCATCGACGCCCCCACGCAGGCCGGTGAGCAGATCGATGACTTCCCCACCTGAAAGGTTCGGCCACAAGCTCACATCTCCAGGAACATACGCAACGGCGCGATGAGCGCGGACCGGATCCTGCCATGGATCCAGACCGAAAACCCGCGCAGTTCCTGAGCTGGGGCGCATAAGTCCCAGCAAGACACGCAAGGTTGTTGATTTCCCGGCACCGTTAGGGCCCAGAAAGCCGTGGACTTCGCCTTCATGGACCTGCAAATCCAGTCCATCCAGGGCACGGGTCCTGCCGAAAGTTTTGACTAGCCGTACGGCGTCGATGACTGGTTCTGATGCTGATGACATGGCGGATCCTGTCCCTCGGTCCAACGACCGAGGCGGATGCCAGAGCCGTTCCGCGGGCCCAACAGCCAGCGGGCCGACCAGGCTTCCCGGCTCTCCGAACCACAGCCTACGTCCGCCAGCCCGTGCGGGGAAGAGTGCGAGGGAGCAACCCTGCTGGATACGCTGGGACAACGGCCAAGAACATCCAAGGACGGAACACCATGACTGAAACAGCACGTACTGCCGCCGATCCCGCTTTCGAAGCCGCCTACGAGGCCGCACAAAAGAGTCTCAGCGAGGGCGGGATCCCTATTGGCGCCGCTTTGGCCCGCGGTGGGAAGGTCATCGCGAGTGGGCACAACGAACGTGTCCAGCATGGCGATCCGATCGCGCATGGCGAGATGTCCGCGCTGCGCGCGGCTGGCCGGCAAAAGAGCTACCGGGATACCACGCTTTACACCACGCTTGCGCCCTGTGCGATGTGTACGGGAACCATCATCCAGTTCAAGATTCCGCGCGTCGTGGTGGGCGAAGCGGAGACGTTCCCGGGCGAATTCGACCTCCTGCGTTCGCGTGGTGTGGAAGTCGTGGTCCTCGATGACCCGCGCTGCGTGGACATGATGCGTACGTTCCAGGAAGACCACCCTGAACTGTGGGCCGAGGACATCGCGGAATAACTGCAACAGAAGAGGGCGCGACGGCGGCACCAAGGGCGGGATGCCGCCGTCGCCGGCTGCTGGGGAGCCATTTACCGACTAGCCATCCGACGGCTTTTTGGCAGGCTTCCTCGGAGCCGACCGGCGGGAACGGGCCGCCGGAGTTGAGGGGATCAGTCCCTTGACCTGGGCCAGGACAGTCGGGTTCACGCCGCGGGAGCCCAAATCTTTGGCGAGGGTTTCCACCTCTGACTTTGCCGCTGCGGTGTTATCCGCCTTCACATGCAGCTCCGTTCGTAGTTCCACGAGCTTCCGGTACGCCAGGTTGTTCGCGGCACCGGTGCCCTTCTGGTAGCTCGCGAGCCCCACATCGGTCAGCGCAAGGGCCCGCTCAGGATCGGCGCTGTGGTGCTTCACCATCTTGTCTTCCTTGCGCCGATAGAAGTCATCTCCCACGGATTGCGCGACGGCGGTGGCCGCCTTGACGCCCAAAGGCTCGCCGCCGAACCGCTCGGCTGCCTCGGTAAGGGCGTCCAGCCCTTTGCTCAGGTGCGGCGACATGGATCCTTCGAAGGCGAGCGTGAGTCCTACTTCCCGCGTGAAGAACTCGGGTGCAAACCGGTCCTCCTCCCGTGTGACCGGGAAACCGACCCGCAACGGCAAGGTGTTGGACGCCTGAACGATGCCCTCGGTCGAATAGATGGCGCGGACGAGATACTGACCAGGCTCATCGAAAGCGAAGCCCTGCACTCCAAATGCCAGCTGGACCAGTTGGCTGTAGCGGTCGCTGCCATCGCTCGTGGCGCCGGCGGCGGGTTCCAAGGTCACCGGTTCAGGGAGGCCGTAAAAGCAGACCACGGATTCGTGCAGCACCACGGTTCCGTCCGGCTTCTGCACGTACACGGTGGTGTTCGCGAACCTGGGATCCATCCGGCCGTCCACCACCACGGGAACGTCGCTGGTGTTGCGCAAGCGGAATTCAATGGACACAGGCTCCATATAGTCGAAGTGGCTCTTGGCTGAGAGCGTCAGTTCAATATCGCTGCCCGGCCCGGAGACGGTCATGGCGCCGGCAGGGGATTCCAGATGCCCACCGGAAGCCCACGGATCTCCACCCATAATCACGGATGCACGGTCGCCATGGCGCATGTGGAGCAGTTCGTCGTCGTCGAACCTGAACCGGAAGTTGCCCCAGAAGGTGTCCGTGCCGTTGCGCTGATCGTATTTCCAGTCGTAGTTCATCCAGGACAAGGAATCCGGCCTCGCCTTGTCCCACGCATGCAGGAAGTTGAAAGCGTGCCCTGCCTCGTGGACCCACGTGTACAGGAAGTGGCGCATCGCCCAGGCCTGGTCCTGCGTGGTGGGATTGGAGACCAGGTTCGTGAACCAGGAGTGGTTGCGGAAGACCGCAAAACCCTGGCGATCCGGACCGCGACCCGCGCCGCCAAAGCCCGCAGCGGCGTCGAACATAATGCCACCAACTCCAGCGGTGTCGAAGAGACCTGCCTGCACGCCCCAAAGGTTCCAGGCAGGCCATCCGGAGTTGAACTTGCCGAAGGAGGTCTCCATGGCATCGTGAAGTTCGCCGACGTTCCACGAGGCGAAGCCGGCAGCACTGTCATCGATCACTGTATGGACCGGATCGATGGTGACGGCGACGCCCGCGTCGCGGTACGCGGACTCGATGGTGATGGTCCGGTTGACCAGGTCCGCAGGGCGGTTGTTGTGTAAGTGGCTGTTGTAGACGGGCGCTTTGGGTTCGATGTCCACGGACGTGCAGTAGTCGAGCTCAAGGTTCATATCGCGGAAACAGCCCGAACGGTAGGCACATGCGTAAGGCTGCCCGGCAACGCCGCCCGCCGTGAACGTGACCACTGCACCAGTGATTGCGCCGTGGGACCAGGACACGGTGATTTCCACCGTTGTGGCGGGATGCGTCCCTTTCCAGAAGCGGACGGTTCCCGTGATATGTGCCTCCGCGCGGGTCATGGTGACTACCGGGGTATCCACAATCCATGACTCCACATAGGTCTTCACGAGTTGGTTGACGCCACCTGTTTTGACCCAGCGGGTGCTGTATAGATCGCCACTGACTTTGTTCAGCACCGGAGATTCCACGCCCTGGCGGGGATCGACGTCCAAGCGGAGATCCAGCGCGCTGCCGACAGGGCCATTGCCTGCCTGATTGCCTTCATAGCGGCCGCTCACGGGAGCGGAGCGCCAGCACCTCCACCAGTCTTCGGAGGGCCATGTCAACGTGCTGGGCTGGGCCCCAAAAGCGTGGGGCCCAGAAGCGGACGGAAACGGGATGTCAGTGGGGTTGCTGGTGACAGGGTTGTAGTGGGTGCCGGGGACGTTGGGGGTGTCCATGTGAGGATCTTTCTCGCTCTGTAAGCAGTCAATATGCGTTCGTCCATCACAGGATGACCAGATGGACGGCATGACGGTTCAGGGCGGGGCGATGCATGTGAGGAGTCCCAAAGGGGGTGAAAGTGGCCATGCCCAGAAGCCGTGTGTAACCCAAAACGAGAATACTCCACCGAATGGATTATATCTAGGGAGGCATCCAAATTTTCTGCGCGGCAACCTGCCGGATCGCCTAGTCAGCCGCAGCAGCCAAGCGTAGGCTGGCAACATCGGCGTCGGAGCCGAAGGACCCCGCGTCGATGAACCCCATTCGATGAAGGAGGACCCATGAGTGTCGTACGTGAATTCATGACGACGGATGCCCAGTGCATTCCGGAGGACCAGACTCTTCAGGACGCCGCCCGCATGATGAGGGACTTGGACTGCGGTTCACTTCCCATCTGCGGCAATGACGGCAGGCTGACCGGCTTCATCACTGACCGCGACATCGTGGTCAAGTGTCTGGCCGAGGGAAGGGACGCCCGCGAAGTCCGGGCAAGCGAACTCGCCACCGGTAAGCCGTACTGGGTTGACGCTGATGCCAACGTTGACGAAGCCATCAACATGATGGAAGAGCATCAGGTTCGCCGTCTTCCCGTCATCAAGGATCACAAGCTGGTAGGCATCATCAGCCAGGGAGATATTGCCCGCAACCACTACGCAGAACAGCGCGTGGGCGAAATGGTGGAGCACATCTCCTCCAAGGAGCACATGTCCCACTAGAGGCCGACCAGCCCGCTGTAATCCAGGTAATCCAGCCGCCGCGAAGCGCTCCCCGTCAGAGGAACGCCTCGCGGCCCGTTCCTTCGCGCAGCACGAGTTCGTCATCCTCTATGGAGACAATCAGGCTCCTGGGTTTACCAGCGAGCTTTTTCGTTGCGCTGAGCTTTCTGCTGCGGATTTCGACTCCCACCGTGGCGCCTTTCGCCGGCAGCTCCACCGTGATTTCGTCGGCCATACCCAACAGCATCTTGGTAGACACATCCCGTTCGGACACAGCTTCCTTGCCGTTGACGGTCACGCTCACGTCATCGGAAACAAACCCGTCCTGAAGGATGATGAGCAGTTCCTGCATGCTCCAACTACAGCACTAACAGCGCTCCCGGCATAGGCTTTCCGGAACCCGGACCTGAAAACTGTCGGTCATGTGAGGCAAACTGTCAGGGTGACTCAATCTCTCCAGCACCAGTCAGCCGATTCTGCCATCCATCAACTCATCGCCAACGAACTCGGCGTGAAGGCCTGGCAGGTCAAGGCCGCGGTGGAACTGCTCGACGCCGGATCCACCGTTCCCTTCATCGCCCGCTACCGTAAGGAAGTCACAGGGACGCTCGATGACACCCAGCTTCGCGATCTTGAGGAACGCCTCCGGTACCTGCGTGAGCTGGAAGAGCGGCGCAGGACCGTTCTCGAGGCGATAGCAGCCCAAGGCAAGCTGACCCCGGAACTGGAAGCCGCCGTCGTCGGTGCTGACACCAAGGCGAGGCTGGAGGACATCTACCTCCCCTTCAAGTCCAAGCGCCGAACCAAGGCACAGATTGCCCGCGAAGCCGGGCTGGAGCCGCTGGCCGACGTCCTGCTCGCCAACCCACAGCTGGACCCCGAAACAGAAGCCGCCAAGTATCTCAACGCCGAGCACTCGATTGAGGATTCTGCCGCAGCGCTCGCGGGCGCCCGCGCGATCCTGGTGGAGCGCGTCGCCCAGGACCCTGACCTTGCCGAGGACCTGCGTGAGCGGCTCTGGAAGCAGGGGCGCATGGTCTCCCATGTCAAGAAGGGCATGGAGGCCGAAGGCCAGAAGTTCAAGGATTACTTCGAGTTCACGCAAGTCCCGTCCGGAATGCCGTCGCACCGGGTGCTCGCCCTGTTGCGGGGTGAAAAGGACGGCGTACTTGAGCTGGATCTCGCCGAAGCAGACCCCGCCGACGACGACGCCCTGGCCGCCGCCCGCGGCCGCTACGAGAACGCTGTGGCCAAGTGCCTTGGGGTCGCCAACCACGGCCGTCCCGCCGATCTCTGGCTTACCCAGACTGCCCAGCTCGCCTGGCGCGGTCGCATCCTGGACCGCCTCACCACGGATCTGCGCGGACGCATGTTTGCTGACGCCGAGGATGAAGCTGTGCGGGTTTTCGCCGCCAATCTACGTGATGTGTTGCTCGCTGCGCCAGCCGGCAACCGCTCCACCCTCGGCCTCGACCCGGGACTCCGCACAGGGGTGAAGGTGGCGGTGGTGGATGGCACCGGCAAGGTGGTTGCCACGGACACCATCTATCCTCACGCGCCGGCAAAGAAATGGGACGAGGCGTTGTCCACCCTCGGCCGCCTCGCCAAGCAGTACAACGTGGAACTCGTGGCGATCGGCAACGGCACGGCGTCGCGGGAAACGGACAAGCTGGCCACCGAGCTCATCAAGTCCCTTGAGGCCGCAGGCTCCAAGGGTGTCCAGAAACTGGTTGTTTCCGAGGCCGGTGCTTCCGTGTACTCCGCGTCGGCCCTGGCAGCTTCCGAGCTCCCCGGCATGGACGTCTCACTCCGCGGCGCTGTCTCCATTGCCCGCCGGCTTCAGGATCCGCTGGCCGAACTGGTGAAGATCGAACCCAAGTCCATCGGCGTGGGCCAGTACCAGCACGATGTCACCGCCGCCAAGCTGGACCGCTCACTGGACGCTGTGGTGGAAGACTGCGTGAATGCCGTGGGCGTGGACGTCAACACGGCGTCCCCCGCGCTGCTGAGCCGTGTGGCCGGCGTCGGACCGTTGCTGAGTGAAAACATTGTGGCGTACCGCAACGAGAATGGCCCGTTCGCCAAGCGGAGCGACCTCAAGAAGGTACCCCGTCTGGGAGCCAAGGCATTCGAGCAGTGCGCCGGCTTCCTCCGGATCACCGGGGGAGCGGAGCCGTTGGATGCTTCCAGCGTGCACCCCGAGGCCTACTCCGTTGCCCGCAAGATCCTCGTCGCGGCTGGCGGTGGACCCACCACTGCACTGGATCCGCAGACATTCGTTGACGGCACGTTCGGCCTGCCCACCGTCAAGGACATCATGTCCGAGCTCGAGAAGCCGGGCCGCGATCCCCGCCCCGCGTTCAAGGCGGCATCATTCTCCGAGGGCATTGAAAAGATCTCCGACCTCAAGCCCGGCATGATCCTGGAAGGCACAGTCACCAACGTTGCAGCGTTCGGTGCTTTCGTGGACGTCGGAGTGCACCAGGACGGGCTGGTCCACGTGTCCGCACTGTCCAACAAATTCGTCTCGGATCCCCGCGAGATCGTGAAATCCGGGCAGGTAGTGCGGGTCAAGGTGCTTGAGGCCGATCCCGAGCGCAAGCGCATCTCTCTGACCTTAAGGCTCGACGACGAACCCGGCACCGCGGGCGGCCGCGGTTCCGGTGGGCGTGCTCAGGGTGGAGGTAACCCTGGCGGAGGCGACCAGCGCGCACGGGATGCTGGAGGCCAGCGCTCAGGTGGCCAGCCGGGGCAGCGCTCAGGTGGCCAGCCGGGTCAGCGTGGCGGTGGCCAGCCGGGCCAGGGTGACCGTCGCCAGGGCAAGCCGCAGCAGTCTGAAGCTCCCGCCAACACAGCTATGGCCGAGGCACTTCGTCGGGCAGGGCTCGGGAAGTAGCCAGCCGCAGCCCACGAAACCCCACCTTGTTCGCCTGTCATGCCGTACAACGGTATGACGAGCGAACAAGGGCGGGTGTTGACAGCGGAGCAAGCTACGACGGAGTGACTACGACGGAACCGACGAGCCATCCGGAACTGAACTGCCGCCGTCGTGGTCCTTTTCCTTCTGCCACGGCCAGCGGCCAGTGATCTCCAACTCAAGCGAGAAGCTCAGGAACGTCCGGATCAGCACGATGATCGCCAGGACGCCCACGCTCTCAAAGGTGGGCGTCACAGCGACTGTCCGAATGATGTCGGCGGCCACCAGGAGCTCCAGGCCCAGGAGGATGGACCGTCCCAGCAATTGCCGGTAGGCGCGGTAGGGAGAAAACGGGGCGAGCCCGCTTGCCCGTTTGGGTTGGTACCCGCGCAAAGCGAGCGGGATGGAAACCAGCGCCCCAATCACCATGACTGCCACGCCTGCGAAGTCCATGTACCGGCCGACTTCTTCGATGATGTGCTGGAAATCCATGGCCCTCCCTAGCCATTACTGTGCGGGCGCGGGGATCGGGAAGAAGACCCGCGGATCCTGCAGCAGAGCCGGGTAGTCGAAATCGGAGCGCTTGACCACATCGGTGACTTCGAAGTTCCGGGCGAACTTACCATCAACCGTGATCGGCCGTCCCTGGACCAAGCCGACAGCGAAAATCTGGCCGCCATCGAAGGGGACGGCGATCTCGGTTTTGCCGGGAAGCGTGTTGAACGCAGCTTCCTGGGCTTGGCGTTTCCGCGTGGGCTTCTTCTCCAGTACCTTGGCAGGACGCTTTTTGGGGCCCTTGAGTTGGCGGCGGGACTTCTCTTCCGCGTACACAAATTGGTACTCGCCGGATTCTGAATCCGCGGCAGCCTTGGCCTTGCCGTGAGGAGGCATGCTCACAGTGGTGAGCTGTTCCGGGCGGATGTCTTCCACATTGGCCCGCAGGATCCAGAGACGGTCCTCTTCAGGGTCTTCAGGGTGGAATTCATGCTTGGGCTCGGGCCAGATGTACTCAAGCTTTTCTTCGACGCCCGGGAAGAGCGGTCCGTAGAACTTGGGGTCCTTGCCAATGAGCTTGGAGCGGTGGCTGAGGTGCAGGTCCTCGTAGCCCAGCCACGGCGGCATGATGATCCGGGAGGCGTAATCCGGGTGTGCGGCCTGGGGTGCGAACTCCGCGATGTTGTTGCGGGTGTTGTCCGGGTGGCCGCGCTGGATCCACTCGTCGGCCATTGCCAGGCCGTACATGGTGAGGGCGGGGACGTGGCCCATCCACATACGGACGGCCGGGTGCTGCTGCCAACCGTACTCCGGGATGACCAGTGCGCGGAGGACCTGGAGGGCTTCGACGCGCTGTTTGCCGAGCCTTGAGGTGTCGAGCGCCGCGGCGCTCTCACGGAAATCGGCGAAAGGGAGGAAAGTCTGCATCCTTTCAGTTTGGGGGTCCCGCGGCGAAGAACCAAGTTGAGTGCTCCGGGACACGTGCGGATATGGGGCCTAGAGTTGTCGAGTGGAAACTTTTGGCGAGAAAACGACGACGACGGCGCCCCCGGTTGCCGAACTGCACCTGCACATCGAAGGGACTCTCCAGCCGGAGCTGATCTTTGCCCTGGCCGAACGCAACGGCATCGAACTGCCGTATGAGGACATCGAAGAACTGCGGGAGAAGTACGAGTTTACGGATCTGCAGTCCTTCCTTGACCTGTACTACGCCAACATGGCCGTCCTGCAGACCGAGCAGGACTTTACCGACATGACTCGCGCTTATCTTCAGCGCGCCGCCGCCGGGGGAGTGCGCCATGCGGAGATCATGATGGATCCCCAGGCGCATGTGTCCAGGGGTGTCCCGCTTGAGGTGTGCGTCAACGGCGTCGCGAATGCGCTGGCAACGTCGGAGGAAGACTTCGGCGTTTCGACACTCCTCATAGCGGCCTTCCTCAGGGACATGTCCCAGGACTCCGCGATTGAAGTGCTGGACCAGCTCCTCGCGATGCACGCCCCCATCGTCGGCATTGGGCTGGACTCAGCAGAGGTGGGCAATCCGCCGTCGAAATTTGAGCGACTGTACCAGCGTGCTGGTGAGGCCGGGTTGCGAAGGATCGCCCACGCGGGCGAGGAAGGGCCAGCCGCCTACATCACCGAGGCCCTGGACGTGCTGCACGTGGAGCGGATCGACCACGGTATCCGCTGCATGGAAGACACGGAAGTGGTGCAGCGGCTCGTCGCCGAGCAGGTGCCCCTGACGGTTTGCCCGCTATCCAACGTTCGCTTGCGTGCGGTGGACAAGCTGGCCGATCACCCATTGCCGGAGATGCTTGCCATCGGTTTGAACGTTTGCGTGAACTCGGATGACCCCGCATACTTTGGCGGCTATGTAGATGACAACTTCGAGCAGCTGGCCAAGGTCCTTGAGTTCTCGGTTCCGGAGCAGGCCACTTTGGCGGCAAACTCGATCCGCTCCTCGTTCGCCAGTGACGCCCGGAAAGCCGTATTGCTGGACGAAGTGACTGAGTGGGTCAAGGCGTCGGCGCCGCCGCAATAGACCTGAATTGGCGCTCAAGGCGAGACCCGTCGATCACTTCCGGCCTCAGGAATGTCATACTCGGTCACGACACACGGTGTTTACCAATATCAGTCGCGCGAATTAACAATTCATTGGCAAACTGCAAGGGATTATTCACCGTAGAAGGAGAAGCATGGGCGCCAACACCGCCGAGAACACCAACCTTCGTCTGAAGGCCGTACTGGACATCCTCGCTGAGGGCGTATGGTCTGGAGCCACACTGAACGCAGGGGAAGTCCTGGCAGAGGCCATCGGACGCGTTCCTTTCAACGACCATGAGGCTGAACTTCTCAGTGGGGGCATTCCCCGCGGCCACAAAACCCTGACGTCGGCATCGGCAAAGCTGGTCAAGGCCGGCTGGCTGGTCAAGGGGCGTTCAGGATGGACCATCCCGGACGACGGACTGCGGGCGACGGTCGCCTTCCCTGACGTTTCGGCTTTCGCCGAGGCCCTCGACGCCGGAACACCGGTACCAGCCGATGTTCCCGTGCCTACGGCCCCTCCCGCCAAGGCCAAGACGAAGCGTGCGGCGACGTCAAAGAAGGCTGCAGCTCCGAAGGCTGCTGCAGAACCGAAGGTAGCCGCCGCGAAGGTGTCTGCGCCGAAGGCTGCTGCAACAACCAAGGCTGCCACCACCAAGGCTGCGAGCACTAAGGCTGCCCCGGCAGCGAAGAAGGCTTCCACGCGGAAGGCTCCTGCCAAGGCAGCGGCGGCTACCGCCGTCGAAACCCTGCCCCAGCCGGACGCCGTCGCGATTGCGGGTGACTTCAACAAGATCCTGGGCGCTCCGGAAGACTGGGCTCCCCAGTACGACGAAGTCCAGATGGAGTTCAACCCGCTGGTTCAGCTGTGGGCGCTGACGGCTGAACTGCCGGCCGGTTTCTATACGTACAAGATCGCGCTGAACCGTTCATGGGATGAGAACTATGGCGCGTTCGGAGTCCGGGATGGTGCCAACCATGAGTTGAACCACGACGGCGGCCCGGTCACCTTCACCTACGACCACGCTACGCACGACATCGTGGTGGGCTGATCTAGTCCCTGCCGCTCACCGGCCCGCCCTTGTTCGCTCCTCTCGCCCTTGTGCGGTGAGGAGAGCGGACAAGGGCGGCTTTCGTCGGCCTGATGGTCCCAACTCCAAATTTGCTCCAAGTTGGAGTTGGGACTTGGAGAAAAAGCTTCTCCCAAGCAAGGACGGGTTTCGTTGTGCCCCGCACTCGGCATCACGGGTGCGCGCGGCTAGATTTGGTCCATGACTGAGTCGCTGGAAAACCGCTATCGCGATGAGACGCTAAGAGTCACAGCCCGCATCACGGGCGTGGTCCAGGGCGTGGGATTCCGCTACTGGACTGCTCGCAAAGCGGATGAGCTCATGCTGAGGGGGACCGTCAGGAATAATCGCGACGGATCCGTGCAGGTGGTGGCCGAGGGATCCGTAGCCGACGCCGAGGCACTGGTGAGTTGGCTCCATTCCGCACGGGCACCTGGTCGCATTGAGAATGTTGAATTCGAGGTTTCCGACGCAACGGGGGAGTTCGACGAGTTCCGGATCGTGGGCTAAACCGCCTGATCAGGCCCCGGGAGACGACGTTGTGAGCCCAGATTCCACTGCTGCCAGAAGCAGTTCCACGTCGTACGCAACCAAGCTATCCACTTGGAGCCTTATGGCGGTAGCAAGGTGGATTGCATCAGCACTCCGAAGCCGTCTGGGCGAGGCCGCGGCATACATGAGATCGGACCGCGTCACATCGACCAGATTGATGCCGGCGAGGACGCTATTAACCACTTCGAAGGGCAAGTCTCGGCGACGGGCAGCGCAATGGAGTTCCGTGTATAAGAGCATGGAAGCAACAAGGTGCCCTCCCGCAGCAGTTATGTCCGAAAGGTGGGCGGCTGCTATTGCTGACTCCCGCTCTTCCACTACGAGTTTTAGTACGGCTGAAGTGTCGACATAAACAATCACCGGTCGCCGCGCAGATCCGCCAAAATGCCGGCGGTATCCATCTCGCTGGCGACGCGCGGAAGTATCTTGAAGTCGACGGGACTCGTGGTGGCTGCCCGCACGCTTCCAGCTTGCAACAAGCGTTCAAAGGGGGAAGCTGACGGCGGAATCAGTGTTGCGGCAACTTCACCATTATTGGTGACATCGATGATTTCGCCATTCTTGACCCGCTCCAGGATCTTGCTGCTCTGATTGCGGAGTTCACGGTGCGGAATTGTTGTCATGGTTGGCCTCCGTAGCAATCGTAGCACCTCCCTCATCGAAGGCCTCTGCAGGGCAATAGCTCAGGCGACGAAAGACGTGCGCGTCGCCTCAATGTAGTGCTCCAAGGGCTTGAGCGCAGGCTGTGACGAAGCATCCCTAACAGCGTCCGCACCCACGGCGTTGGCCACTGCCAGGGCATGGCTGTGCTCCAGTCCGGAGCGGAGGGCCAGGACAAGCGCGGCGCAGAAAGCATCGCCCGCTCCGATGGTGTTGGCGATGTCCGTGACCCGAACCGCAGGAGCTTCGGCCACTCGTTCGCCATGCTCAAAGATCGCCGAGCCCTCGCCGCCGTACGTCACGGCAACAAGGGGCGCCGTGCGAAGCGCGGGGATCAGTGCGTACTCGGTCTCATTGACGATCACCAGGTCGCAGCGTTCCAGGAGCTCCGGAATGATAGGCGCGGCCGGTGCTGCGTTGAGGGCAAAGTAGCCTTTGGTCCGGCGGGCGGCTTCCAGCACCACGTCCTGATCCACTTCGAGTTGGCAGAGGACTGCTTCTTCCTCCGCGAAGGAGACTCCTTCCACGGACACGTCGGCGTTCGCGCCCGGGCACACAACAATCTGGTTCTCGCCTTCGCCGTCCACCAGGACCAGTGCCGTCCCTGTCGCGGCATCCACTTGAGCGATGTCCTGGACGTCGACGCCGGCACTCGCCATGGCGTCCAGGAGGCTGCGGCCTGCTTCGTCCCGGCCTACTGCCCCCACCATGCGGGAGGCGCCGGCAAGCCTGGCTGCGGCCACGGCCTGGTTGGCGCCCTTGCCGCCCGGCTGCTGACGGAGGACGGCGCCGCCAACGGTTTCGCCCGGCGTCGGGAGGCGGCTGGCGGTAGCCGTGATGTCGAGGTTGATGCTGCCTACAACGGTGAGGGCGGTGCTCGCAAGAGGCAAAATGGGCGCGGAAGACTGAGGGGAGGAGCTCATGGAAGGACCTTTTCGGGAGGATTCAGGAGGACTGGATGACGGAGAGGTGACCGGCCTTGGCGGCCACGAGGCATTTGGCCAGGTAGAACGGGGAGCCCTTGCGGCGGACGTATTGAGTGAGGACCAGAACCGGCTCGGACGGGCGAAGATCCAGCAACTTGGCGCGGCTGGGACCGGCGGTACTCAGGCTGATTTCGCATTCGCCAGGTCCCAGTGACGCCCGCGGAATCCCGCTGAGGACCTCCAAAAGGGTCGACGCCGAAAGCGTGGGAGCTTCCGCCGCTTCTGACAGTGCCTCGGCCTCGGGGATTCCTTGAGCCACGTTTTCCTGCAGGTGGGCCACGGGCTCGCCATTGCGGATCAGCACGCTTTCCCAAAACCAGACGTCCTGGCCGGGCTCCACGCCGATTCCGGGGGCCACGAATTCCGAGGCAGGCTGTTTGACCGCCGCAACGCGTTTGACCTGGATGTCCTGGTCCGGGCCGCCAAGGAGTTGATCGAACGGGCGGATGTGTTCGATGCCAATCCGGGGCAACGAATCAGCCACGAATCGTCCGACTCCCCGCCGCGCCCTGGTGAGTCCGTCTTCCTCCAACAGCATCAGCGCTTCCCGGATCACGGTGCGGCTGACGTCCATCATGACGCCCAGCTCGGTCTCCGTGGGGAGTAACGAGCCAGGAGGGAGGAGCTTGGTCCTGATTGCCTCGGCTATGCGTGAGTATGCCGCAACGCGCAAAGGCTGGCCGGGTTGGGGCGCAATGGGTCGGGACAGGAACTGGACGGCATTGTCGGTCAAGGGTGCCTCGCTTGGGTTTGGTTATGGACACTGTACCGGAAAAATGTGATAGGTTGCACAAGCTCGTAATACATGCTTGTATAACAACTCACATCTCGTGGCGCCGCCTGCGCCCTCGGACAAAGGAGTTTGATGTGAATATCCCCAACACAGCGGTAGAGGCACAGCCTTCCGAAACTGTAGAAGCGACGTCGGACACCCGCCCGGGCGGTCGGGCGGCTGTCCTGCTGATCACCACGCTGGTTCTCGCCGTATTGTCGTTCCAGCTCAACGCCAGCATGATCACGCCGGCACTCCCGCACATCGGCTCCTTCTTTGGCGAAACGCCCGAAGCCGTGGCTCAGGTGCAGTCCATGTTCTTCCTTGCAGGAGCCATCTCCGGACCCGTGATTGGACGCTGGAGCGACTTCATCGGCCGCCGCACCGCACTGCTCTTGGTCCTGGCCATCATGGGCGTCGGAACAGTGCTGTGCATCTTCGCCCCGAACTTGCCGCTGCTGGTCACCGGCCGTTTCATGCAGGGTGTCTCGAGCGCCATCTTCGCGCTCTCCTACATAGTGCTCAACGAATACTTGCCCGCCCGACTCTTCGGCACGTCCATCGGCATCATCGCCGCCATTAATGGAGGTGTGGGCGGTGTTGATGGCTACTTTGGTGGGCTCATGGCTGAAACGCTCGGCTTCCAGTCGATTTTTGTTGCCGTCCTCGCCCTGGCCGCGATCGCCGTCGTCTGCGTCATCAAAGTTGTCCCGGGAGGGAAATCCGCTGTCGCCCCAGGCCGGATGGACTGGTGGGGCGCAGGTTCCCTTTCCCTGTTCCTGGTCTTCCTTACCTACTTCGTCTCTACTGGTTCTTCGGCCGGCTGGACCTCACCTGCCGCGCTTGGCCTGCTGGCTGGCAGCATCGCTTCCTTCACCGCGTTCTGGCTCATCGAGAAGAAACGCTCCACACCGCTGGTCGCCGTCCACCATCTCCGTTCGCGCCAGGTATGGCCGGTCATCGCCACCACTGTGCTGATGCTCGCGGGAATCTTCGCCATCATCAACTTCACCGTGGTGCTCCTGAGCCAGGACAAGGAAAACGGCTTCGGCTTGCCGGCGTCGGTCGCAGCACTGCTGTTCCTGACCCCGGCAGCACTGATCGGCGTCTTCGCGGCACCGCTCGCCGGCTGGATTGCCGACCGCCGTGGCTGGATCAAGACCGTCCGAGTCGGCACGGCCACGAGCCTGGTCTGCGCCATTGCTGCTGCACTGTTCGCCGACAACCAAGTGGCCGTCCTCATCGCGATCGCAGCCTTGGGCATCTTCTACAACGGCTTCTTCCTCACCGCCATCAACGGGCTGTCCGTCTTGCTCTCGCCCAAGGAAGCGCCGGCCGCGCTGCCCGGAATCAACGGTGCCTCCTTCGGCATCGGGGCGAGCCTCGGCGTCGTGGTTGTTGCCCCGTTCGCCGGTCAGGGCACCGCAGCCGGGTACTCTGCAGCGCTCTGGATTTCGGTGTCCATCACCGTCCTCGCCTTCCTTGTCAGCCTGTTCATCACAGCACCGAAGGGCGAAAAGATCTAACGCCCGACGGCGGCACGCGGCACCGCGCGTCCGCCCAGCACTGCTTCCCATCACCCCGCTACATCCTGAAACGAGAGACCATGCTTCAGCCGACCGCCGCCCCCTTCTACCTCGACTGCGATACGGGAATCGACGACGCCCTCGCCCTTGCCTACCTGCTCGCAACCCCGAGAGCGGAACTCGTGGGCATCGGCACCGTGAGTGGCAATATCAGCGCCGCCGGTGGAGCCCGAAACACGCTGGACCTGCTCAAACTGGCCGGGCACCCGGACATCCCCGTGGCGATCGGTGCACATGATCCGCAGGTCGGCACCTACCATGGTGGCGCCCCGCATGTCCATGGCGACAACGGGATCGGCGGGGTGGAGCTGGTTCCGTCGGATCGTAAGCCCGTTGAGGCAACGGCTGCTGAGCTCCTGGTGCAGCTGGCACACAAGCATGCCGGGGAACTTCGCGTTGTGGCGATCGGCCCGCTGACCAACATCGCCGAAGCCCTTCGGCTGGAGCCAAAGCTGCCGGAGCTCATCGCCGAAATCACTATCATGGGCGGCGCGGCGCTGGCCCCGGGAAACATCACGCCGGTGGCAGAAGCCAACATCGCCAACGACCCCGAGGCTGCCGCGGAAGTACTCGCTGCCGACTGGAATGTGACGTTGGTGCCGCTGGACGTCACCATGACCAACGTCCTGGAAGAATCCCACCGTCAAGAGCTGCTGGCATCCGAGCACCCCGTTTCGCAGGCCCTCGGCGACATGCTTGGCTACTACTTCGGCTTCTATGTGGACATCTTCGGGCGGGCGTGTTCAGCGATGCACGACCCCCTGGCTGCTGCCATTGCCGTCAGGGGAGTGGAGCTGACCGTGGCGCCGACGGTGCGCGTGGAGGTAGACACAACCAACGGTCCGAGCCGCGGGCAGACCGTGTGCGACCTTCGGGGACAGTACCTCGGGTTCCCCGACCAGCGCGGCGTGCGATGCCGCGTGGTGCTGGAAATCGGCGAAGACTTTGCCCCGCATCTGCTGGGCACCATGCAGGCAGCCTGGCTGTCTGAAGAGGAGCTGGCGGCTCCGGAACAGACAGCGGCTCCCGTCGCCTAACTGGCGGGAGGCGACAAGTAGCGACGACGACGGCGGGAAGGTTCCGCCGTCGTCGTGGTTACAGCGTGCCTAGGCGTACATGAGTGAGCCGGGCGTTGTCAGTGTTTCGCCTGTTTCGAGCCAGGTCTTGAGTCCGGAGAGGATCATGGGCCAGCCGCCGTAGAGCTGCTCGTTGGCGCCTTCGCGGAGCTGGTCGTGCGTGACGGTGAGGTGGCAGGAATCGCCCACGGGTTCGATTTCCCACGTGATCCGCGACGTTCCTTCAGCTTTGACGTCCTCGCCCCACAACGCTTGCATCGTCTGGACCAGCCGCCGCGGGGGATCGACCTCGATGTTCTCGCCCTCGCCCAAGGGCTCGTCCGCTTTGACGTTCCGCATTTCAAACCGGCCGCCAGGAGTCCAGTCCGCCGTGAACGTGTTCCCGAACTGGTACTTGCTCCGGATTTCGCTGTTGGTGATGGCTTCCCAGAGCCGTTCCGGGGTGGTCTTGATGTAAATCTCGAAGATCTTTTCCATGGGACTTTCCAATCTGGATTTGAGGTCGCTGAGTGCAGCGGCCCATGGTTCTGCGTATTTGCTCACCCAGCGATCATGGATGAGCCTGATGGGGACGGGGTTCAGGAAATGCAGCTTTTCGCGTCCTCGGCGGCGTGTGACCACCAGCCCGGCATCCTCCAACAACTTCAGGTGCTTTGCGATGCCGAAACGGGTCATCTCGAACCGGGCTCCGAGGGCGGTGAGGGTTTGCCCATCCTCGCGGAACAGCTCATCGAGCAGTTCCCGCCGGGTGGGGTCTGCCAGTGCTTTGAACACGGCGTCCATGGCTTCAGAATAGGTGACCATTTGGTCACGTGTCAACGGTTTTGAACTGGCCACTTTGTTTCCGGGAACGTGGTCCCGGACCGTGCTTGGATAGTGCCATGCCTGCTACTCCGACCGTTGCCGTCTGCGGCCCTGCCTCGTGGAACCAACTCATCCTGCTGGACCACCTCCCTGAGCCCGTCCCGCATATGCAGTTCGCACGTAGCGCCTGGGAGACAGTCGGCGGAACGTCGGCGGGGAAAGCGGTGCACCTTGCGGATCTGGGCATCGGCGTGCGGTTGTGCTCGCCCCTGGGGGCGGACGACGACGGCGCGAGGGTCCTCCGCGCACTCACCAACGCCGGCGTCACCGTGGAAAAGATCGCCTCCGACCGAACCGAGCGTCACGTCAACCTCATGACCGACGACGGCAGCCGGGTATCTCTCTACGTCTCGGTGCCTTCAGCCCCGTCGGACGAGGATCTTGCGACGACGGCTGCCGTGGTGGCTGCCGCTGATCTCGCCGTAATTGACCTCAGTGAATTTGGCGTGCTGCTGCTGGAGCGCGAAGAGGTTCACCAGACGCCTTTATGGGTGGACCTTCATGATTACGACGGATCCTCGGCCTTCCATGAACCGTTCCTGAGGGCTGCCGGTGTGGTGTTTATGAATGACGACAGGACAGATGATCCGTGGGCGTTGATGCATTCCTGCCTTGCGCGGGGACCTCGCTTGGCGGTCTGCACACTCGGTGCGGAAGGTGCCGTCGGCTTGGAAGCGGACGGCACCCAGCACGAGGTTCCCGCAGTTCGCGCCGATGTGGTGGATACGAACGGCGCCGGCGATGCGTTCATGGCTGGCTTCCTTGCAGCGACCCTGCGGGGCGCACCCGTTTTCGATGCCCTCGAGGCAGGGGCGGTTCAAGCCCGCGTCGCGATTGAGAGTGAACATCTGCATCCGGCATTGGGGCGTTGAGCACTGACTAGGGCTTGCTTCAACTCCGATAGTTTCTGAATTTCTTCGGAAACAAATCTAGGTATCAGTTGCTATTCGCGCGCCATCAGTGCTTTGTGGACGTTTGAAAGTCCGAGATTACTCAATTCTTGGCTGCAATAACAGCCGATAAGTTACTCTCCAGTTTCGGTAAGTGGACTGTTGTTATTGCGTAAAGTTTACGATAGTTTCTCTCTGTGATGTGTGTCGCACTGTAGTTCCCAGGGCGACCAAGGCCGAGCGAAGGACAAAGATGACCATCGACCCTGAGGACTTACGGACTGCTGAAAAGCGGCTGGAGCAGTTGCATCAAAAACTTGGCGGCATCGCCTACGGCGGTGATTACAACCCGGAGCAATGGCCGCGTGAGGTCTGGCTTGAGGATGCAAAGCTCATGCAGCAGGCCGGGGTAAACCTTGTGACCCTCGCTGTCTTCTCGTGGAGTCGGTTGGAAACCAGTGACGGCGTCTTCGACTTTGAATGGCTCGATGAGGTCATGGACCTGATGCATGCGCACGGGATTGGCGTGGATCTGGCAACGCCTGACGCCGTCCCCCCGGCCTGGCTCGTGGAGCAGCACCCGGACATCATGCCGGAACGAGCCGACGGAAGTATCTTCGGCTTCGGATCCCGCCAACACTTTGACGTCTCCCATCCTGTGTATCGAGCAAAGTCCCTGGCTCTGGCGGAAAAGATGGGGGAGCGCTACGCAAAACATCCCGCCCTGCGCATGTGGCATGTAGGAAACGAATACGGGCCCACGTCCTATGGGCCGTGGGCTGAGAAAGCGTTTCGTGAGTGGCTGCAGAGGAAGTACTCATCGCTCGATGAACTCAATGAAGCATGGAGCACCACCGTGTGGGGCCAGATCTACACGGACTGGAACCAGGTACGCGTTCCCGCGCAGCCCCGCACGTGGTCCAACCCTTCCCGGCGTCTGGACTTTCACCGCTTCACCTCGGACAGCATGCTGGAACACTTCAAGGCCGAACGGGACATCCTCAGGCGCCACACCCCTGACCTGCCGATTGTCACCAACTTCATGCGCTTCTACAAAACCAACGACTACTGGGCATGGGCCGCTCAGGAGGACGCCGCAGCGCTGGATATTTACCCGGATCCCCGTGAAGACGATGCACATATAGCCGCCGCATTGAACTTTGACCTCATGCGATCTCTGCGCCACGGACAACCGTGGATGGTCATGGAGCAAGCGACTGGCGCGGTCAGCCAATGGTCCGTCAACGTCTCCAAGCTTCCAGGCAAGATGCGGCTCGGCTCTTACCAAGCCATCGCGCAGGGCGCCGATTCGATCCTTTTCTTCCAGTGGCGCCAGGCTAAGGGTGGAACCGAGCGCTACCACTCAGCCATGGTGAACCACGCTGGCCCGAACACACGGATCTTCCGCGAGGTCTGCGAGCTCGGTCAAGAACTGAAATCGTTGGGCGGCCTGACGGGAACGCGGTCCACGGCCAAGGTCGCCATCGTGTTCGACTGGGACTGCTGGTGGGCCTTGGAATTGGGGAATTCGCCGCGCTCGGACCTGAACTACACCCAGGAAGTGCTCCGTTTCTACCGCCCGCTTTTCGACGCCAACGTCACAGTCGACTTCGTCAATGCCAACAGCGACCTGTCCACGTACAGCCTGGTGATCATGCCGGCGTCGTACTTGCTCACCGACGCCGCCGCCGCAAAGTTCGAAAACTACGTGTCCGACGGCGGCCGACTGGTGGTCTCTTACCTCTCCGGCATCGTGGACCAGGACAACACCATCCGCTTAGGGGGATACCCCGGCGCCCTACGCAACGTGCTGGGCGCGTGGAGCGAAGAAATGCATCCGCTCGCCGGGGATGGCGAACAGGTGAAGCTCTCCACGTTCGACGGCGGTACCTCCTCGGCGAGCTACTGGACAGAGCACTTGCACGCCGGGACGGCGGACGTCCTGGCCAGCTACTCTTCTGGGCGCCTCGCGGGAGCCCCCGCCATCACCCGCAACAGTTTCGGGCAAGGAACCGCGGTTTACCTTTCAGCACGGATCGAGGAAGGGCTGCTCAAGCAATTGCTCGACGACGAACTTCAGAGCGCAGGCGTGGAACCGGAACTGAAGGCGCCTACGGGAGTCCAGGTCCGCCGTCGTGCTGGCTTCCGTTCTGCTGGCCTGGGTCCCGACGCCGGCGGTTCTAACGACACCGCCAAAAGTTTCCTCCTGGTGCTCAACCACAACGACGCGCCTTCCAGGGTGAACGTCCTCGACGGGGGAACAGACCGCATCAGCGGACAGCCGATTCACGGGGAAGTGGAACTTCCAGCGAACGGCGTCCTGGTCATTGAAGAAGTCGTAGTCCTTGAAGAAGTCCTGGTCCGTGAAGAATCTGCAGCTAAGGCGGGAACCCCATGGCACTAAAGCTGGACGCTCCGCCAAAGGTGGTCCCGGGCAGTGAGCCGAGTAAACAGAAAAAGCGGCGCATCAAGCCTGGAAGCTGGAGGCTGGCGCTCAAACGGGACTGGCGCCTGTACACACTGTTAGCGCAGCCACTGGCATACCTCCTCATTTTCAGGTATCTGCCCATGGCCGGGAACGTCATTGCCTTCCGCCAATTTCAGCCTGGCGGCAGCATCTTCGGGGAGAAATGGGTGGGTTTCAAATACATCACCCTCTTCATCAACGACCCCAGCTTTTGGCAGGCCTTCCAGAACACCATCGTTCTGGGCATCCTCACCCTGGTGTTCTGCTTCCCGATGCCCATCATCTTCGCGCTGATGCTCAATGAACTCCGGTCGCAGAAGTTCAAGAAGTTTGTGCAGACCGTGGCCTACCTGCCGCACTTCATGTCGGTGGTGATCATCGCCGGCATGATCCTGCAGAACTTCTCCATGACCGGCACGGTGAACCAGACCGCTGAGTCGCTGTTCGGCCACACTGTGAACTTCACACAGGATCCGGGCTGGTTCCGGCCGATGTACATCAGCTCAGAGGTCTGGCAAACCATGGGATGGGGAGCGATCCTCTACCTGGCCGCGCTCACCCGGGTGGACGAGTCGCTGTACGAGGCGGCAAGGATCGACGGAGCCAACAGATGGCAACAGACCTGGCACGTGACGCTGCCCGCCATCCGGCCGACCATCATCACACTGCTGATCCTGAACATCGGCACGTTCATGGCAGTGGGCTTCGAGAAGATCCTGCTCATCTATAACCCGCTCAACTACGCAACGTCAGACGTTATCTCCACCTACCTCTACCGGGTGGGCCTTGAATCCAGCAACTTCAGCTATGCGGCGGCGATCGGAATGTTTGAATCCGTCATCGGCCTCACGCTGATCCTCTCAGCGAACGCGATATCCAAGCGCCTCGCAGGAACGAGCCTGTGGTGAACAAGACAGCAACCAAGTCCACTCCTTCTTTGCGTCCTCCCGCTGCGGGCGGTGTCCTCCTAAAGGACATGAGGGTTTCGACGGGAATGCGGATCTTCAGGGCCTTCAACCTGGTGTTCCTACTGTTCGTAGTGTTCCTGACGGTCTATCCGTTCCTGAACATCATCGCTCAGTCGTTCTCCAGCGAAGGGTTCATCAACGCAGGGCAGGTCAACCTGTTCCCGATGGGCTTCAACACCGAGACGTATAAGCTGATCCTGGCCGACTCCACGTTCTGGACCAACTACGGAAATACCCTGTTGTACACAGTGGTTGCTACCGCGATTTCAATGGTGCTGACCACTTCATTCGCCTACGCCATTGCCAAGAAAGACCTCAAGGGCCGCAGTGTTTTCATTGGACTCGCTGTCTTCACCATGTTCTTCAACGGCGGGTTGATTCCCAACTACGTACTCATCAGTTCGCTGGGGATGCGCGATTCAATCTGGGCCGTGGTCCTGCCGAATGCCATCAGCGTGTTCAACCTGCTCATCATGAAGTCCTTCTTCGAAAACATGCCGCGTGAGCTGGAAGAAGCCGCATCCATCGACGGTCTCACTCAGTACGGCATCCTCTTCCGGGTGGTGCTCCCGCTGAGCAAGGCGATCGTGGCCACCATGGTCCTGTTCTACGCGGTAGCCAACTGGAACTCGTGGTTCCAGGCCTTCCTGTACCTGGATAATCCCGACCTCTTTCCGGTCACCATCTACCTCCGCAACATGATCGCTGGAGTCACTACTGCAGGCTCGGCCGGGGGTACCGCGGAAAACGTGGGCCAAATCGCGGCCAACATCCAGTCGGTCACCATCGTGCTCACCGTCATTCCCATCCTTTGTGTCTACCCCTTCGTCCAGAAGTACTTCTTCTCGGGCGTGATGCTCGGTTCCGTCAAGGAATAACCGTTCCGTCAAGGAATAACCCTTATGAAAGGACACCCAATGATCGCCAAACGAGAGTTCCGCAGAAGAGATTTCCTGGGCCTCGCGTCCGTTGTCACCATCGGGTTGATGATGACCAGTTGTGACTCTGAAGCCACTGAGAAGGTGGATACGTCCAAGTCCCGCAATGGTGCGATGGACAGCTTCAAGGTAGGTGACACGTTCAAGGCGACGACGCCGTTGTCCTTCACCTTCCTTTTCTCGGATCAGCCGACCTATCCGTACAAGAAGGACTGGCTGCTCTTCACCAAGATGGCCAGCGACAACAACGTCACGCTGGAACCAACTATCGTCCCGAACAGCGATTATGAGCAGAAACGCAGCCTTCTCATCAGTTCCGGCAGCGCTCCGGAGATCATCGCCAAGACCTATCCCGGGCAGGAGGCCGCTTTTGTATCTGCCGGGGCGGTGCTGCCAGTCAGCGATTATGTGGAACTCATGCCGCACTTCCAGGAGAAGGTCAAGAAGTGGAAGCTTGAGCCGGAGATCGAAGGCCTTACCCAGGAAGACGGTAAGTACTATGTTCTTCCCGGCCTGCACGAGGAACTGTGGCCGGATTATTCTCTGTGCTTCCGCAAGGACGTACTGAAGAAGGAAGGCCTGGCCGAGCCCACCACATGGGACGAGTTCCGCGACGTGTTGCGGTCGCTCAAAAAGGCGTATCCCGACGTCGTGCCGTTCTCCGACAGGTTCAAAGGCGACAGTGTGCTGAACATCGCGGCACCAACCTTTGGCACGGTTGCAGGTTGGGGCCTGGTGGATGGGCTCCTGTTCGACCAGGACAAGAAGGAGTTCGGCTTTGCCGCAGGATCAGAGAAGTTCAAGGACCTGGTGACCTACTTCAACTCGCTGGTCTCTGAAGGCCTAATGGATCCTGAGAGCTTCACCCAAACCGACGACTCCGCCATCCAGAAGTTCGTTTCCGGCAAGTCGTTCGTGATCAGCGCCAATTCGCAGAACGTCATCACTTACCGCACCTCCATGGAACAGTCGTTGGGCAAGGGCAATTTCGAGATCGGCAAGATCACGGTTCCGGGCGGTCCTGCAGGCGACCTCATCGGTGGCACCCGTCTGGAAAACGGCATCATGCTGAACTCGTCCGTCAAAGACAAGGACAGCTTTGTGGCTCTCATCCAATACATCGACTGGTTGTTCTACAGCGACGCCGGCCAGGAATTCAGCAAGTGGGGCGTAGAAGGAACCACGTTCACAAAGTCCGGCGGCAAGCGTCAACTCGCGGCTGATATCAACTTCCAGGGTCTCAATCCCGCGGGCACCAAGGACCTGCGGGTGGACTACGGATTCTCTGGAGGAAACTTCGCTTACGGCGGCGCGACGGAACTCCTGCACTCCACGTTCAACGACGAGGAATTGGCGTTCCAAGAGGCCATGAAGTCCAAGAAGCCTCGCCCGGTTGCTCCGCCCGTGCCCTTCAACGACGTCGATCGTGAACAGGCCACGCTGTCGCTCACCCCGCTGAAGGACCACGTCAAGCAGAACACTCTCAAGTTCATTACCGGGCAACGTGCTGTCACCGAGTTTGGAGCGTACGTCAAAGAGCTCGATAGCAAGGGGCAGAGCAAGTACGTCGAACTCGCGAACAAGGCATACAAGGCCTACGCGGATAAGGAGTAGTTCTGATGGCAGCCACGAAAGCTGAATTTGGGTCGGGTACCTTGTTCAAGGCGGCTGGAACTGTGTACGGCATCATGGTGGGCAATGCTTTGCTGGTGCTCGCCAACGCGCTGCTGGTGCTCACTCCGGTGCTGGTTGGCGTCATTGGGCCGTTGGCTTTGATTTCCCTGGTCCTGGTAGGCCCTTCATTCGTGGCTGCCTGCTACGCCTTCAACCGGCTCCTGGCACACGAGGACACCGGAGTTTTTCGTGACTTCGTTAAGTCCTACCGCAGTAACTTTGGCCAGGCGTTGGTGGTTTGGCTTCCGTATCTCGCGCTCCTTGCCGTCATTGCTTTCAACTTGAGTGTCCTGCCGGGGTCTTTGGGAGCCGACCCAGGAACCAACCCAGCCCAGATCGCTGCCCGGATAGGGTTGTTGGGCGTCGGAGTCATGGTGGCTACCGCCGGAGTGAACGCCATGCTCCTGTTGTCCCGCTTCTCCTTCCGGAGCAGCGACATCTATCGACTCTCCGTCTACACCTTGGGTGCCCAGCGGCGAGTGTCGTTAGGCATCGCCGGCATCATTTTCGTTTCGGGATTCGTGCTGATGGCTACCACTGCCTGGCTGATCCTGTTCGTTGCGGGGATATTCGCGTACGTGGTCTGCATGAACTCCCGTCCGCTACTGAAGTTTGTTGAGGCAAAGTTCACGGCAGCCGAATAGGCGGCCTTCAGTCCCCAAGCACCACGTCTACTTCTTTGAAGGACTCTTATGTTCTGAGTGGTGTGTGGTGGTGGTTGCGTCGGGGTGTTTGGTTGGGGTCGATGTGTGGTGGTGGGGTGAACCAGGGCACGCCGGTGTTCATGTCGATCCGCCATTGTTCTTTGTGGATGACGTGGTGGTGGTGGCTGCAGAGCAGGGTGCCGTTCTCGGTTCCTGTGGTGCCGCCGTGTGACCAGTAGGTGATGTGGTGGGCTTCGCACCAGGGGGCGGGCATGGTGCAGTCGGGGAAGGCGCAGCCGCCGTCGCGGGCGGTGATGGCTTTGCGGATGTGGGGCGGGAAGATCCGGGTGGTGCGGCCGATGTCCAGGACGCGGGAGTCGGTTCCGAGCAGGACGGGGAGGATGTCCGCGTCGCAGGCGATTTTGCGGATGGTGTTGGGGTGCATCGGGCCCAGGAACGTTGCTGTGCCGGTGCTGAGTCGTTGGTGGTCGGTGCGTCGTTCGAAGAGGTCGCGTTCGTCGATGGTGAGGGTGAGTTGGGGTCGGAGTCCGCCGTTGGCTGGCAGTTTCCCGGTGGTCATCGCGACGGCGCAGGCTCCGACGAGTCCGTCGAGGAGTTTCATGGGGCGGGAACGCCGGTCCAGGTCCGGGCCCGCTGGTTTGTTCCGGGTGTCGTTATTCCCGCCGCCGCTCCCGTCACCGCTCTCGTCGCCTTCGCCGGTGGCATTGTTCGTCCCGCCGCCCTCGCCATTGATGTTGCTGTCTCCGGTGGTGAGTCGGGGGTTGGTGGCGACGTTCATGGCGGTGGTGAGGGTTTCGTATTGTTCGGTGGTGGCGAAGATTTCGATGTGGTGGAGTCCGTGGCGGGGTTTGCGGATGAAGGTGCCTTGGAGGTGGCGGAGGGTTTCTTCGCTGGGTTCGGGGCCGTCCTGGTCGATCCTGTCGGTCCAGCGTTTGGTCATTTTCAGGACGAAGTCGGGGTCGGTCTCGGTGGCGGTGCGAGTGAGGGCGTGTTCCATCCGGGTGAGGGTGTCGTCGTCGGTGAGGAGCCGTACTTTGTCCAGGGCGGCGCTGATGATGCTCGCAGACCGGGTGGGTATCTGTGTGGTTTCGAGGGCTTGGGCGAGGATTTCGCGGCGGGGCGGGATGTGTTGCCCGGCGATTCCGGTCCGGGGGAGGACCTGGGAGGCCAGGGCGAGGCGGCGGTTGGCTTCGCTTTTGCTGATCCGCAGGCTGGCGCGGAGGAATTCCGCGGCGTTTCGGTAGCCATCATCGGCTACGGCAGCGGCGTCCGCCGCAGTAACAACTACTGCCGAAGCCACAACACCTGGCCCCGCAGTAGTAGCGGATCCAGCAAAAACCCCGGCCGGGGCCGGGGCCGCAGAGTCCGTGGTTCCGGGGTCGGTCCAGCCTGTCTGCCAACCCGTCCCGGCGGCGGATGAGGGCCGTGCCTGCTGGGCCTGCGTGCGGGTCCGTTCCACGGCGTGCGCCGCAATGACCTGCAGGTACTCCACGGTGCGGGCAATCTCCTCCACCCGCCCGGCGAATCCCGCTGCCTCTGTAAAGCCGAATGCCAGGGCACCGGCCACAGTCGCGGAACGCAGAGATTCCAACGCCTCAGCACTTTCAGCCAGCGCATCCCCAACTCCCAGCGCATGCCCAAGTGCCGGTGCATCCTGAAATGCCGGCGCGTCCTCAAGACTCAGGGCATCCGCAGGTCCCGGCGCATCCTCAAGTCCTTGGGTAGCAGGCTCGACGTCAGGGCTAACTTCACGGTCCACTTCATCAAGGTCAGGAAAGGGCCGTGGTTCAATGCCGCGAAGCAGCGCCATGGCTCCGGCGTTCTCCGAACCGGTGACTGCCGCCGTCGGGCTTTCACGGGCCGCTTGGCCGTGGGCAGACATGGTGTGGCTGCCTTGGAGAACGCGTCGGGGGCGCAACGCGACGCCAGACATCGCTGCCCGACGCGCCAACATCTCCCCAATACTTCCCATGAATAAACCCTCTCACCAGGGTCTGACATTTTTAGCTCGACCTGGTTTGGAATCAGGAAACGCGGGAAATGGCGGCTATTTGCTAGTGACTTGCTCCCGGAGGATGTCCGCATGACCGCAGTGCTGTGCAAGCTCGCGCAGCATGTGCAGATACACCCAGCGGAGGGGGAGCGGGCCACGTCGATTTCCGAGCACGAGGTCGTCCAGCCCCAAATCCGAAGCAGCCAGCCGTGAGGCCTCGCACGCTTCGCGATGTGCCTGCTGAATGCTTGCGATGGTGTCCGCGTCGTCAAGGATGAACGATTCGTCAGGCGTAGCCGGGATGCCGATTTCGCTCCGGGACCGGCATGAGATGGCTTCATCGAACCACACCTTCTCCACGAAGGTTGCGTGTTTGACCAAGCCCAGAAGCGTCGTGCGGGAGGGGACCAGCCGCCGTCGTGCTTGTTCTTCCGTCAGACCGTCCAAAGACTCGTAGAGTGCGCGCCGATGCTCATCAAGGAAAGCATCGAATTGGGCCCGGGCGTCGTGGTTGATGACATCCTCAGCGAAGGTCGGCGGGAAGACGCTCATCCGAAAACCACCGTGCCGTCGTCGTCGATTCGCCAGCCCGGGTTGTGCGCGATCTCCCAGACGATGCCGTTCGGATCCTTGACGTGGCCGTGGAAAATGCCCCCGAAAGCGCTGGCCTGGGCCGGCTTCAGGACAGTTGCACCAGCCGCCACCAAGGCGTCGATCGTGTTGGACACCTCTGCTGCACTATCGACGTTATGCGAAAGCGTCACGCCGCTGACGCTGCCCGTCGGAACGGTGCTACTCGTCGGAACGTCGCTGCCAGTCGGAATATCCCTGTTGAGGTCTTGGTCGAACTTTTCAGCATCGAACAGGCCAAGCATCAAGCCCGGCCCGACCTGGAAGAAAATGATCTCCCCGGGCACGTCCATGATCGGATCCCAACCGAGCCCGTCCTTGTAGAACGAACGGGCTCGGTCGAGATCCGCGGTGGCAAACGTGATGAAATGCAGTCGCTGATCCATAGGGACATGCTAGCGACAGGGTACGACGGCGGGACCTAGCTCAGGTGCTGACGCGCGCCGTTGAGGTGGGAAGCCGGGGCCGCGAAGAGAGCAGAGACGTGGTCGCCAAGCTCGTTGACGTGGGTGTAGCCCGGGAACTTGCGGTGCGGAGCAGCTTTTTTCATGGCGTCGTCCAGCAGGGCCTTGACCACGAACACCACTGCGGCCGATGTCTGTTCCTTGGGCTCGGTCTTGTGGCCGGACTGGGCTGCCTCGAAGCCATCTGCAACACCGAGAACCCAGGCTTCGGACGCCGCCTTGATTGCCGAGTAGCTGGCGCCGGACGCTGTGGGCTTGGCAGCAGCGACAGCCGAAACAATGGCCAGGCGTCCACGCGGCGATGCTTCCAGATCCGAGTAGAACGCACGCGAGGTGTTCCGGAGCGTCGTCATGATGCTGGTGTGCAGGACGTCCCAGTCCTCGTCCTTCTGGCCGACAATTCCCTCGCCGCCGCGCCATCCGCCCACAAGATGGATAAGCCCATCCACCGATCCGAACTCGCTCCTGACTGAACCCGCCAGGGCCTTGACCGATTCCGGGTCTGAAAGGTTGCAAGTGTAGGGCACCACACCGTCATGGGAAGCGGAGAGTGCCTCGAGTCGCGCAGCGTCCAGATCCGCGGCGGCCACACGGGCTCCCAGGGCAACCAGTGAGCCGACCACAGCCTGACCCGCGGCACTGGTGGAACCCGCAACGACGACGTTGAGGGGCTGGATGGATGGGGCGACGGATGCCACGTCGTTGTGGTCATTCGTGATTGGCAATGTGTGTCCTTCCAAAGGGAAATCTGGTCAGAAGGAGCCTACCGAGTGATCCAGAGTGGCTTATCAATAAAAGGGCTGAGAGTAAGAATTTCTCATGCTCGCATAGGTTTGGCTCAGCCTAAGCCCACGGACGAGATGCGCTTGGAAGTGGGAGGATGAATCTGTGGAACACCTCTTCGACTTCCTTGGCAGCTACTGGTGGCTCATTTTCCCTATCGGCGGGATGGCCGGTGGGTGGGCACGGTCGTGGTCCAAAGCCAGTGAGGAGCGCCATCGCCGGAAGGTTGAGTTGTACAAGCTGAAGAACCAGCTCGCGGTTCACGAGCAAGCCAATCAGGCCGAGGTCGTCTCCTTGGTGGCAACGCATGATGCCGTGAACCATAAATGGCTGGACTACGAGCTGGATGTTGGGAAGCTCATCGACTACCCGCTGATGACTGACGTCCGCGAGCCGCTTACCGTCGCATTCCTGCGCGCCAAAAAGGAAGCGGATGGATTGCGGCCAGCCGCGCCGCAGGAGATAACGACGCCGGCCCGGCTGGCTGAGTACCGTGCTGCTGTCCACAGCTTCGAACTCGCTTTTGATGTGGCCGAACGCGAAGCCAGGCGCATCAAGGACAGCAACTTCACCGGCCCGGAACGTCAAAGACTGGCAACGGCGAGGAAGCTTCTGCGCATTGCAGAAGACTCGGCAGCTACCCCGGCAGAACGTCAAACGGCGTACAAGCGTGCCCGCAAGGAACTCGACGGCCTGATCGTCCTTCCGGAAGCGACGCTCGCAGCACTCGAAGCCAGAATCGCTGGAATGCTCGGCGTGCGACAAGACCCTGACACAGACGCTCGGATCCCGTGACGCTCAGCCGCTTGACGCTCAGCGCTGTGTCTTTCCCGACCTTCTTTGAATCCAAGGAAGCCGTTGTGCAACCCAAATAGGGTGCGGAAGGGCGGAACCGAGACGAAACAAGGTCAGGAAGCCACAGAGCCCAGCTCAATCCCCATGACTGTCCGAATGATGGAGCCACCCAGGTCATCTTCCAAATGGGTCATCCCGATGTGCTCGGCTACTCGGCGGGAGGCAATGTTGTCGGGATGGATGATGGCTACGAGCCGAGGGACAGAGAGCACGTCGCGCGCAAAATCAACGCAAGCTTGAGCAGCTTCCTTGGCATACCCTCGCCCCTGGAGGGCCGATCGCACGTGGTAGCCGACCTCCAGCTCCGAGCGACCGTTCACTGTTTGCCAGGTCAGCCCGCAGTCGCCCACAAAACCGCCGTCGTGCGTTTCCAGAATCCACAACCCGTACCCGTCACGGGCGTAATTGGCCTCGTTCCAAGCGATCCAAGCCGCAGCTTCTTCCCGTGACTTCGGAGCGGGGTAGTAGGCCATGACCCGAGGATCGCCGAGCATGCATGCCATATCCTCAAGGTCGGCCGGCGTCATCTCGCGGAAGCGTAGCCTGGCGGTGGGATGGGGGAGCATCACCACAGCCTACAGACCGCAATCAAGCCAAAACCCGAACCTCCACCGGCGTCAGCATCTCCCGCTCAAACCCCACAACCCGCCGCGGCCCGTCCAGGATCACCTCGTGTGTATGAACATCACAAGTACTAGATGTGGACACATGCAGTTTCAGCAAGCCGGGCGTCACCACGCGCTTTAGGTCGAGCCCGGTAAAGGATGTGCGGTCGGCATGGACAACAAAATCCACGACGGCGGACGCGCCGGCTTCCAGCTCTACGCGGGCATAGCCGATGAGCTCGCGCAAGGGACGAACAACCTCCCCCACAGGGTCCTCCAAGTACAGCTGCACTACTTCAGCGCCAGCGCGAGCACCCGAATTCGTCACCATACAACGGACCGTAACCGAGTCCGACGTCGTCATCACGGGGGCGCTGCACTGGTGATCTGAGAGCTCGAAGTTCGTATAGGACAAACCGTGTCCGAAGCCGAACAGCGGAGACGGGTCCAGTGCGCTGACTTCGGTAGGCCCGGACAACCGCGAGTGAAGGTACGTTCCAGGTTGTCCGCCGGGGGAGCGGGGCACAGAAACGGGAAGCTTTCCGGAGGGATTGACGACGCCGGTCAGCACGTCCCAGAGTGCCTCGCCGCCCTCTTCGCCGGGGAAGAAGCCTTGCACGATCGCATCAGCGCGTTCCAAGAAGTCGCCAAGAGCATAGGGTCGGCCGCTGAGTACCACCACGACGGAACGGGTTCCGGAATCGGCGCAAGCGGTGAGGACGCGGTCCAGCATGCTGTGTTGGTCTCCGGGAAGGCGGAGATCGGCGGCGTCGTTTCCTTCGCCTGATGTGCCCCGGCCGAACAGTCCGGCATTGTCGCCAACCACCACAACGCAGGTATCAACGGATGCGGCGACACCGCAGGCTGCGGAAATCTCGGCCTCGGTGGCTGACTCACAGTTCCCGGTCACGGAACTCACCACCGACTGCAGTCGGGAGGAAGCGACGCCCGCAACCGTCGGCACGGAAATGCCCATCGGGACGTCCGGATGGGATGCCCCCACGTGTGCATCAAAGGAATAGCAACCGAGCATCGCGAAGGGGTCCTCGGCCAACGGCCCAACAACGCCAATCGTCCCGGAACCAGAAAGGGGCAATGCAGGCGACCCGGCAAAGGCCCGGTTGCTCAGCAGCACCAACGACTGTGCAGCGAGCTCACGGGCCAGCGCCCGGTCCTCGGCAGGATCCAGTTCAATGGGGCCGGAAAGGGCAGCCGGCACCGCAGAGAAGTCCGGCGACAAAAGACCAAGCTCGGCCTTCTGGGAAAGAACTCGTCGAAGCGCCGAGTCAACCACGGATTCGTCCACGGCGCCCTCGCGAACGCGTGCGGCCAGCGGCTCACCAAAGCAATTGACGGTGGGAAGTTCAACGTCGACGCCGGCCCGCAGCGCGAGCACGGCGGCGTCACCGGAATCGGCCGCCACACCGTGCGTGACGTCAAGGAACGCGATCCCAAAGTAGTCGGCCACCACAGTGCCCGCGAAACCCCACTCCTCACGAAGCAGCCCAGTGAGTAGTTCGCGGTTCGCGGCGGCAGGTACGCCGTCGACGTCGGTATAAGCGTGCATCACGGAACGTGCCCCGCCGTGGCGGATCGCCATTTCAAACGGCGGCAGCATGACGTCCGCGAGTTCGCGAGGGCCCATGGAGACGGGTGCGTGGTTGCGGCCGGCCTGGGAAGCCGAGTAGCCGACGAAGTGCTTGAGGGTGGCGACGATGCCTGTGGATTCCAGCCCTTGAACGTAGGCGGTCGCGACCGTGCCCACCAGGTAGGGGTCCTCACCGATGGTTTCCTCCACGCGACCCCATCGGAAATCCCGGACGACGTCGAGCACGGGTGCCAGTCCCTGATGGACGCCCAAGCTTCGCATGGAAGCGCCAATCCTGACCGCCATTTCCCGGACCAAAGCGGGGTTGAACGCGGCACCCCAAGCCAGGGGGACCGGGAAAGCCGTTGCCTTCCATGCTGCCAAACCGGCCAGGCATTCCTCGTGCACCTGCGCGGGGATGCCGAATCGGGAGGCTGCCATGATTTGTTCCTGTGCAGCTGCAAGTCGCCGGGCGCCCTCGGACGGGTCCACCGGAACTGTGCCGTACATGCGCGTAATCTGGCCCAACCCATGGGAGATGACCTCGTCCCAGGAACGCGCGTCGCCCGCCATCTGGCTCTGCAGGGGTGCCACGGAATCGCCGTCGCTGGAAGCATTGACCCACACGCCAACCAGTTGGGCGAGCTTTTCCTCCAAGGTCATTTCGCGGATGAGGTATTCCACGACGTCCGAGGCGGGGACGCGGGCAAGTGCTTGCTGTTCAGCGGCGCTGCTGCTCACAGGCTTCTCCTTGGGTTGATTGGCGATTTTTAGAAACTATCAGAAACTTGCGATTAGTTTCTAGGGCGGAAATGTGTTGATTTACGAGCAGATTCTTCATAGCGTTGACGCAGCGCGGTGCAATAGCGAGCAGTTCCCAGCGCTAAGAATCAGAAACTTTCGGACATTATCAAAGCCAGAACCTGTTGGAGAGACCTCATATGCAGACGTACAGAGTGGCAATCGTGGGAACGGGCGGGATCGCGGCTGTGCACGCGTCCAACCTTGCCCGCACCGATAACAGGGCAGAGCTGGTGGCTGCATGCGACGTCGACGACGCGCGGCTGCAGGCCTTTGCCGATGAACACGGAATCGCCGGGAGATACCAAAGCCTCACCCAGTTGCTCGCCGAAGCCAGACCGGACATCGTGCACCTTTGCACTCCGCCGATGATGCACATCGATCAAGCCATCGAGTGCCTCGAAGCGGGTGTGCATGTCCTGTCCGAGAAGCCGCCAGCGCTCAGCCTCGCGGACTTCGACCGCCTCAACGACGCCGAAGCCCAAGGCGGCGCGCAGTTCTCCTGCGTCTTCCAGCACCGCTTTGGTGACGCCTCGGCCGCAGCGCGTGCCCTGATTGGTGGCAGCGACTTCGGGCGCCCGCTCGTTGCCCGCTGCGACACCCTTTGGTACCGGCCGGATGAGTATTTTGAGCTGCCATGGCGGGGTACCTGGAAGGCTGAAGGTGGCGGTCCAACCATGGGCCACGGCATCCACCAGTTCGACCTCCTCCTTCACCTGCTCGGCCCCTGGGAAGAAGTCACGGCTATCGCCTCCCGGCAGGCCAGGGCCACTTCCACCGAGGACCTCTCCGCTGCCTTGGTTCGCTTCGAAAATGGCGCCGCTGCCACGGTTATCAACTCGCTGCTCTCGCCCCGGGAAACCTCGGATATCCGCGTCGACTGCGAGTTCGCCACGATCGAGCTCAGCCACCTGTACGGCTATGGCACCAGGGATTGGACCATCACTGCGGCACCTGGTCATGAGGACCAGGTGACGAGTGCTTGGAATGCCGAACCCTTGGAGCGGGGCAGCGGCCACTCGGCACAATTCCTGGCGATGTATGACGCGCTCGACGCCGGACTCCCGCTCCCAGCGGGAGCGGACTCAGCGAGGCAAACACTTGAGTTAGCTGCCGCAATTTACGCCTCCGCGTTCACCGGAAAGCCGGTGCGGCGCGGGGAGATCGTTCCCGGCCACGCTTTCTACGCAGGCATGGATGGAGAGGGCCGCGGGACCCGCGTCCTGGCTTCCACCGCCCGCTCCTGAAACCCCCACCGACTCAACGGAGAGAACCCATGACCACCTCAGCCCAAACCGCCCAGACCGCCACCCTCAGCTATTCCGACGACGGCCGTTCCCTGACTTTCACAGTCCGCGGCCAGGACATCGCGAGCTACACGTACCGCCCCACTGATGATCAGTACGAAAGCCCCCGCCCCTTCTTCCACCCACTCACCACCTTGGAGGGCGACGAAGTCACTATCTCCCGTCCGTGGGACCACGTCTGGCACAAGGGACTCTCTTGGGCGCTGCCCAACGTGGGAGAGCACAACTTCTGGGGTGGTGCGACCTATACCCGCGAGACCGGCTACGCCAACCTGGAAAACAACGGGGCCATGAACCATGAAGCCTTCAGTTACATCGAGGAATCTGCGTCTGCCATTACCGCAGCTGAGGCCCTGCTCTGGACGTCACAGCCAACAGAGCCTGGTCAACAGGGGTTGCCCCTCATCCGGGAGCATCGCCGCTTCGCCATCAGCCTGCTGCCATCCGAAAATGCGTGGGCACTCCTTTTCGAAACGGAGATGAGCAATGTCTCCGGTGCCGAGATCGGTATCGGCAGCCCCACCACGGAAGGCCGGGACAATGCAGGGTATGGCGGCCTGTTCTGGCGCGGTCCGAGGTCCTTCACCGGTGGCGAGTTCCGCTCGGAAGCCGGCACTGGAGCCGACGAGTTCATGGGCACGCGATCACCATGGATAGCGTTCACCGGACAGCACGACGTCACGTGCCGGAAGTCGACCATCATGTTCGTGGAGGACCAGGCCAACGAGGGTGCGTCCAACCAATGGTTTGCCCGCTCGTCGATGTTCGCCTGCCTGGGTTCGGCGCCGTTCTTCAGCGAAGTAGTCCCGCTCAAGGTGGGCGAACCGCTCAAGTACAGGTACGCCGTCGTGATTTCCGATGGTGATATCGATGCAGATTCAGCCACTGCGCTCGCCGTGGCAGCCCGGGACGCCTTGGATGGTTGGGCCTAGTGTGCACGTCATTCCCGGGCGCGACTGCTGTGTCCGAAGTCAGCATCTACAACTGGCCGAGCCCTGACGGTGAGGCCGGCGGGTCCCCTCACGTGCACACGGCCTCGACTGAGGCTTACATAGTCCTGGAAGGAACCGGCCGGCTGGAGACGCTGGACTCGCGTGGCTTCACTAATACGGACCTGGTGCCTGGAGCCGTCGTTTGGTTCACACCAGGAACCGTCCACCGTGCGATCAACGATTCCGGGGATCTCAGGGTGATGATTGTCATGCAGAACGCTGGTCTTCCCGAGAATGGCGACGCCGTGATGACGTTCCCGCCAGAGCATTTAGTGGACGTCGAGGCGTACTCCCGCGCTACTTCACTTCCGTCCAGGGACGCCGACGGCGGTGACGCGGCTGCCGAGGCGGCCGCGCGGCGTCGTCGGGACCTGGCTTTGGAGGGATATCTGGAGCTGAAGAATGCTGTCATCAAATCCGGCGTGTCGGCGCTGGCCGAGTTTCATGGCGCAGCCGTTCGATTGGTGAGTGGCAGGGCAGGAACGTGGCGCGGCTATTTGGCCGAAGGAGCAGCGCGGCAGGCTGAGCTCACTCAGGGCAATTTGGACTCTCTCGAGTCGATGGAAAGTTTCTATCTGCAAGACTCGAGGACTACGATGGGCGAACGGAAAACCCGCAGGATTTACGGCATGTGTGGCCGAATCCAAGCGTGGGAACTTTCCGAAACTATTGCTGCTGGGAGGTGATCCCGGGCCGAAAGGGGTGCGTTCCATGGTGACCAAGCAGGACTCTGGGCGGGCGACGATCAGCGAGATCGCCCGGGAGGCCGGAGTCTCCGTGCCAACGGTGTCCAAGGTCCTGAACGGCCACGCCCATGTCGCAGCCGCTACGCGCGCCAGGGTGGAAGAAATCATCGCCAAGCGCGACTACGCTCGTCGCCCTGCCAAACGGAGCAAGAAAGCCGGGCTTGTTGACCTCGTGTTTCCGGGCTTGGCCTCGGAATGGGCCTGCGAGATCATTGAGGGCGTTGAGCGCGTTGCCCAGGAAGCCGGATATGGCACGGTGGTCAGCAGCCTGTCCCTGGACGGATCGCGGATTCGGCCGTGGCTGGCGAACCTCGCCGAGCGGAAGTCCGACGGTGTGCTGCTGGCGGTTTACGAACTGGACTCGAAGCAGATCCAACGGATCAAGGCGCTCGGAATCCCTGTGATCCTGATCGACCCCGTGGGCCAGCCGGGGCCGGACCTTATGACTGTCGGCGCTGCAAACTGGGACGGGGCCTTCTCGGCAACTGAGCACCTTTTGAAACTCGGTCATAAGCGTATTGGCATGATCGGCGGCCGCGAGGACCTTCAGTGCAGCGGCGCCCGTGAGGACGGTTATCTGGCTGCGCTGCGCCGGGCTGGTATTGACGCGGACTCTTCGTTGATGGTGCCGGGCGATTTCTCGACGGAATCCGGCGCCCGGGGGACTGAGGCTCTCCTTGCCCTGGATGACCGGCCGACGGCCATCTTCACGGGCAACGACGCGCAAGCCCTCGGTGCCTACCGTGCCGCTCGTTCTGCCGGACTTCGCATCCCGGAAGATCTCTCGATCATCGGCTTCGACGATATTCCAGCCGCTGAATGGATCGAACCCGGCCTCACCACGGTCCGCCAGCCCGTGGTGCAGATGGCTGAGACGGCCATGCGGGCGCTACTTCGTCATCTTGAAGGCGACGAAGAATTGCCGCAGCGCATCGAGCTCGGAACGGAGCTTGTGGTGCGGGCTTCGACGGCGGCGCCGCGCCCCTAACGGCTGATGTCGCAGAAGTTGAACTTTTGCTGTTTTTGTCAGAATGTTCATGTTCTTCAACAAAAGCTGCCTCGCGGCGGTTAAAGTCAATCCATGGAACAACCCTCTGAAACTGTCTGGTTTAGAGCCTTCGATGCCAAGTCCTTAGGCTCAGCGATCAGGGGCGCACGGAAAGAGCAGAACCTGACGCAAGGTGAGTTGGCCAAGATGATCAAGGCGAGTCGTCACACGATCATTCGCTTGGAACAAGGCGAGAGCGTGTCGATAGAAACAGCCACAGCTGCCATCCGAGCGCTGAATCGGGACGTCGCCCTGATTCCGCGTTTCTCCCGGCTGCAGGTAAAAACCTAGCGCTCTACCGACACGCTTACTGTTCGTAAATCAGCCCCGACCCATGCTCGTCGACGGGTCTTCGTCGCCTTCAGAGGGGTCTGCCCGGAGTTGGTCCGGCGTTCCATTCGGCAGACCTGCGGGGCCGGGGACGTCGCCCGATGCGGCGGGCACGTCGCGGTCCCCTTCCCGCTCCTGGTTCATGTCGCTGTCGGTTACTCCTGCACTGCGGGTTGTGGGCTCCTCATGGGCCTCGCCGTCGCCAGCCACGGCGAACGAACGGTCCGACGTTGTCTGAGCGGCCTTGTCGGGCGATTCGGAATCCATCGCGTTTGAACCTTCGCTGATGGAGGAGTGGACCTGGATGTCGTCGTCCTTCGCGCCGGGCTCGGGCACGTGCTGATCGTCCACGGGATCGGAGGTGCCAGCCAGGTCTTCCATCGCGTTTTCGGCGGCTTTACGGATGCTGTCTTCAACGCCCATGAGATGTCTCCTTTGCACGAATCGTCCGGTGGCCGGACTCGGATAATAAAGTAAGCCTACTTACTTTCGGTTCGAAGTGACACCCTGCCTGGATTGACAAAACCGGGCAGATTTGGTTCATGGATCCGCTGGTAAGTGCATGTCGTGCCGCACTTTGTACCGTTGATCGTTGGACGATATGGTGTCTTCAGACCGTTTTGCAGAGGGCGGCGATATTCGCTCCTTTGCTGTCTGCTGGGGACGCTTTTCAGTCAGTAGGAACGTGCCACATGGTAAACCCCCGCCCCGAGCAGGAAGCTCTCCAGAATGGATATTTTCTGGATCTTGTCCTGGGTAGCGAAGACGTCGAGGCTTTTCTCGGCGATCTCGCTTCTTTCTCGGCAGAGAGCCTCTCACACCGCAAGTCTCCTGTTTATTGCGGTATCACAGTCCTTCGGCGCAAGAAGTCCGCGACGGCCGCAAGCAGTGATGACCGTGCCCGCGTCATGGACGAACTCCAAAACACCTTCGAAGGCCCTTGTCTTACGGCCATGGACAAGCTGACCTCCGTGTTGGTCCCGGACCTTCTTCGCGAACACCGTTGGCCGGAATATGTCCAGGCCGCCTCCCATCAAGGGCTTCGGTCCATACTGAGCGTGCCGCTGTTGGTCGAGGGAGATACGCGCGCTGCCCTGAACCTTTACTCCGAGCAGACCCATGCATTCAGTGACGATGACGTGGAACGCGCCGAGGTGTTCGCATCGCACGCCTCCAAGTCGCTACGCCTCGCGCTGAAGATCGCCCAGCTAAGCGATGCGCGGAACGATCTTGCCGCTGCGATGCAATCGCGCACGGTGATCGACCTGGCCGTGGGTGCGATCATGGCGCAGAACCACTGCAGCCAGGAGGAAGCCTTCACTATCCTGCGAACGGCTTCGAGCAATCGGAACATCAAGCTGCGGCATTTGGCCCGGTCGATCATCGCCGCCGTGTCCTCGGGGAAGATCACGACTCACTTCGAGGAGTAAGGGCGAATGTCCGCCCCGCGACGAATGTCCGCCCCGCGAACGCGTTTCGTAACCCGAAGCAACTATGGAGCAGACTTGGGTGGGTGACGACGAATAGACCCCGGCCCGGCCTCGCAATTGCTGCGCTGAGCCTCGGGACGGCGCTGAACCCGCTGAACTCGTCCATGATCGCGGTCGCGTTGGTAGTGCTGCGGGAGGATTTCGCGCTCGACGTCGCCACCGTCACCTGGGTGATCACGTCGTTCTACCTCGCGTCCGCCGCCGGCCAGCCGCTCATGGGCAGGCTCGCCGACCGCTTCGGCCCCCGCCGCTTGTTCACTTTCGGCATGGCATTGGTAGCGGTCACCTGCGTCATCGCACCGTTCCTTCCCAGCTTCGCTTTGGTGTGTGTGGCTCGCGCTCTGATGGCTGTCGGGACTGCGACGGCGTACCCCTCCGCCGTCGTGATGGTCACCGAACTGAGCAAGCTCGCTAACTTGCCGTCCACCCGGCCGCTGGGCAGGATCCAGATGGCGAACACCTCGGCCGCTGCGGTGGGCCCGGTGGTGGGCGGATTGCTGGTGAGCTTGGTCGGCTGGCAGGCCCTGTTCGCGATCAACGTGCCAATCGCGCTGGTTGCACTCATTGTGGTGCACAAGGCTGCCCCAGCTGACTCCGGCCGCGAAACGGGCAAGCTATCGGCGCTGATCCGCGACTCCGACATCCCCGGCATCCTCGCATTCGTCACGTCGCTGATGCTGGCGATGATGGCGCTGCTTAACGTGATGCCGGCCTACCGCTGGTGGCTTCTGGGTGCTGCGACAGTGATCGGCGGGCTTTTCGCCTGGCGCGAGCTGCGCTTCCGGCCGCCGTTCCTGGACCTCCGCCTGCTGGGCAGGAACCGGCCGCTGCTGCTGGTGTATTTGCTGTTCATCGTTTTCAGCGGCGTCTACTACTTTGCCTTCTTCGGACTGCCGCAATTGCTGCAGGAGGCAGGTCATTACGACGCCGGTGTAGTAGGCCTGCTCATGCTGCCCCTTGCGGCGTTGTCGGTGGTGGTGACGCCACTGACCGTGCGGCTGATGGAGCGGTTCGGCGTGCGTTCCGTCCTGATCGCCGGTGTCCTTATTCTGACTGTTGCGGCAGCCGGTCTGGGCGCGCTCACCTTGTCTCTGTGGGCGCCTTTGGTGTTCGTGCTGACCGCAATGATGGGCATTCCCTATGGGTTGGTGAGCACGGCCTCGAACCAAGGCCTCTATGTTTCAGCACGACCGGAGGAACGCGGAGTAGCTGCCGGAATCTTCCAGACCTGCAGGTACCTTGGCGCGATCACGGCAACCGTGCTGATTGGCGTTCTGTATGGCTCGGGCGTGAACCAAGCCAACTGGGGACTCATGGTGCTGGTGATGCTGAGCCTGAACGTGCTGGTGTTGGTGCTGGCCGTGATGTGGCGGAAGCCCACTGCGGACACGCGATAGAACAACCGACGCAAAGAATCGCGCCTTCCGCGACATGTTCCGGCATTAATTCGTACTCACCACTGCAATAGTTACGCCCCGGATTGCAGGAGAAGTAGATGCTTGGACTCGAAAATACCCCGGAAATTCTTAGTGGCTCGCCCGCACCCGAATTGTGGCTGGTGCTGGTAACCATTGCCATTCTTGTGACTCTGGTGACGCTCGCCGCCGTGGTGGCTTCCCGCCTGGTGTTGCCACTCACGGCGTTGTTGCAACGACGACGGCGTGGGGCAGCCCCCGCGACATCGCAGCTCCCGCAAGGCGGAGTTGTCAAAAGGAAGGCACTAAAAGGAAGGCACCAGCCACACCTCTTGCTTAATGCGTTAGCCACCACTAACGTATTATTCGTGTTGGATGCCCTGGAGATAGCTGCTGAGCCCAATCGGCGTCGACTGCTTCATCTCCTGGCTGGCAGCGAACAGGCGGTCAGTGACTTGGCCGCTCACTTCGAGGTCAGCCGATCCGCTGTTTCACAGCACCTGTTGTTGTTGGAGAAAGCGGGCCTGGTGATGGCCCGCAAGGAAGGGAGAAACAGGTACTACAGGCTCGATCCCCAGGGGATGGGCCGACTCCGTGATCTTGTTTCCCAGTTCTGGACCAACGAACTGGACCTCCTTGCATCCGATGCTGCCGCTCTTGCCCAACGCCGGGGCGACCAGCAACAACGACACCCAGACCACTAATAACTTTCAAGGCGAGGACGCACATGAGTTTCGACAAAACCA
Organism: Micrococcaceae bacterium Sec5.1; assembly: GCA_039636795.1. Taxonomy (NCBI): domain Bacteria; kingdom Bacillati; phylum Actinomycetota; class Actinomycetes; order Micrococcales; family Micrococcaceae; species Micrococcaceae bacterium Sec5.1. The sequence goes on from CP143430.1 coordinate 1,250,651, forward strand.
TCCACCTGCCGGTCACAGCCGACGAGGCCTTCGCCCTCATCACCCAGCCCGAGCGACTTCGGCGTTGGCAAACGGTCGCAGCCCGGGTGGACCTCCGGATCGGTGGGGATTTCCGCTGGACCGTTACCCCCGGCCACAATGCCGCGGGAACCTTCCAGGAAATCGAACCGGGCAAGCGCGTCGTCTTCACGTGGGGCTGGGAGGGCCAGGATGATCTTCCCCCTGGAGCCTCCACCATCAGCATCACATTGGAGCCGGACGCCGACGGAACGTCCCTCCGGCTGTTGCATGAAGGGCTCACCGAGGAGCAGGAAACATCGCACGCCATGGGCTGGAACCACTACCTGGATCGTCTGCTGGCTGCGGCTTCATCCAAGGACGGCGCCGGAAGCGACGACTGGGCATGGGCGCCCGATCCCATCAACCAACTGAGCTCGGCTGAAGCTTCTTTAGCGATCCTTCTTGGCGTGCTGCGCAACGTCGCTCCAGAGGACACTGCGAAGCCCACGCCGTGCGAGGAGTTCAACGTCAGCGAATTGCTGGACCACTTGGCCGGATCGTTGAAGGGCATCGGACACGCGCTCGGAGCAACACCTGTGGACCACAAGGACGCGTCGCCAGAGGTGCGGATCGCCGAGTTGGCCCAGCCCGCGCTGGAAGCCTTCAGCAACCGCGGCCTTGAAGGCACCGTTGACATGGGGTTCGCCGAACTGCCTGCAACCACGGTCGCCGGGATCCTGAACCTCGAACTGCTCGTCCATGCTTGGGACTTCGCGAAGGCGACGGGGCAGCAAGTGGCGGTGTCCGACGTCGTCAGCGATTACGTGACGGAACTTGCCCGGCAGACCATCTCCGAGCAGGTCCGATCCGGTGGCAGCTTTGCGCCCGAGCAGCCTACGGCGGAGACAGCCAGCAGCCTGGAACGGCTCGTGGCCTTCACCGGCCGCACTGTGACCCTCTAAAACCCCTCAAAAACAAACAAACAGCAGGAAAGAAGGACCATCATGTCCAAGTTCGTTTTCATCTATCACGCACCCATGACCCCCGCCGAGGCCGCCCCGCCGTCGCCGGATGACATGGCAGCCGTCATGGGGGAGTGGAACGCGTGGGGTGCCAAGGTGGGCGATCGCCTGGTGGACTTCGGCACGCCGCTGGCCAACGGAGTCCGAGTGGCCTCCGATGGCAGCACGGCGCCCAGCCAGCGTGAAGTGGCCGGCTACAGCATCCTCGAAGCCGACAACCTCGGCGCCGCCGTTGAGCTCGCCAAAGTCCACCCGCACCTGAACATGCCCGGTGGCTGCGAAATCGAGGTTCACGAGGCGCAGGAGATCCCGGGAATGTAGCATTCGAATGACCGGTCCCGGCATGTGCCCGCCGCTGATGGCAACGGGCACGTGCGGATTCTCAGAAAGCGGAATGCGATGACAACCAGTCCAGATGGAACCGCCACCACCGTCAGCAAGACGTTCAGCCGCACCACCAAGGTGGCTACGACAATCGACGCCGACGCCGCCACAGTCTGGCGCGTCTTGACCACCGCGGCCGATTACCCCCGATGGAACTCCACCATCGTGTCCTTGAAGGGTGAAATCAAACCAGGATCCACCCTCCAGCTGGTGTCCACGATGGATCCCAGCCGCACGTTCAAACTCAAGGTCAAAGAGTTCGAACCCACCAGCCGGCTCGTATGGGGCGACGCACTGGGCAGCCGCGTCTACACCCTCACGGAAACCAACGGCGGACAGACGCTCTTCGAGATGAATGAACGCATCGGCGGGCCGATCTTTCCCCTGTTTGCGAGCAAGATCCCATCCTTCGACGCGAGCTTCGAACAGTTCGCGGCCGACCTGAAAACGGCCGCCGAGGCAGCTCAATAAAACAGTCGACGACGGCGGCAGTCCCTGGGGCGGTTGGCAAGACGCCTGCGGAGGTGCTGAGGGTCTCAGCGGTTGCCGCGGGCCGGCTCTGCAGTGGACTTGGCGGTGGTCTCGGCAGTGGTGAGGATGACCAGCTGCTGGGTGGCCCTGGTCATCGCAACATAGCGGTCCACGGCTCCTTCGATGCCCGTCCCGAATTCCTCCGGATCAATCAAAACCACGAGGTCGAACTCGAGTCCCTTCGCTAGCTCCGGGGCCAGCCAACGGAGGCGCGCCGACGCTGGGAGCGAGCCGCGTCCGACGTCGTTCTTGCTGATGACGCAAGCGATTCCTTCGGCGTGCGCATCAAGCCACGTGGTGAGGATCGAGTCCAGGTCTGCGGCGGATCCGTGGATGACCGGGAGGCCGCCGCTTCGGATGGACGTGGGCACGTTGGCGTCCGGGAGGGCGGCCTTGATGACGGGTTCGGCCTCCGCCATGACTTCCTCGGGCGTGCGGTAGTTGATGCTGAGATGCGTCAGATTCACGTTGCTCAGCCCAATGCGCTCCAAGCGCTCCTGCCACGATTCGGTGAATCCGTGCCTGGCCTGCGCGCGGTCGCCCACGATGGTGAAGCTCCGGGACGGGCAACGCTGAAGGAGCATCTGCCACTGGGCGTCGGTCAGTTCCTGCGCCTCGTCCACCACCACATGGGCGAAGGGGCCGGCGAGCTGGTCCGGGTCCGCGATCAACACTGGCTCATCCATGAGCTTCTCCTGCATGTCCTCGCCGCGCAGCATGGACATGACCAGCATTTCGGAATCGTCCGCAGCCACGAGGTCTTCCACCACGCGGTCCATGAGCTCACGCTCGGCAGCGGCTTCGGCCTTCTGTCGACGCCTTCGCTTGGATGCCTCAGGATCGCCCAATCGTTGCCGCGCTGCGTCCAGGAGGGGCAAATCCGACACCGTCCAGGCGTTCGGAGTTGCCCGCTGAAGCTTTCCCACTTCATCAGGACTCAGCCAAGGCGCGCACAAACGCAGGTACGCTGGCACCCGCCAAAGGTCGGCCACGAGATCCGTGTAATGAAGCAGTGGCCACGCCCGGCTGAACGCTTCCACCAGATCCGGATTGTGGGCGAAGGACCGCCGAAGCAAGTCCTCCGGAACCTCGTCCGTATCGAACTTGTCCACCAGGATGGTGAGCAGTTCGTCCGAGACCTCCTCGCGCGCCTCATTGTGGGGAGTGCCCGGTGTTGGCACGTCGAAAGCCTCGGCCCAGTCGTCGGCGCTGAGCCAGACGTCGGCCCAGGGTGTCTCGACTTCCATGCCCTCCTTCGGTGGTGACTCGTAGAACCTGACCGCCGGCTCGATTGCTTTCACCAGGTCCGCCGAAGATTTAAGCCGGGCAACCGCGTCGGCCTCAATTGCAGCGTCGGCTCCCTCCGGCACTAGGTCCCGAAGGGTGCAGGTCTGTACACCTTCTTCGCCAAGACTGGGAAGGACATCCGCAACGTACGTCAGGAACGGGCGGTGCGGGCCGACAAACAGGACGCCGCCCCTGCGGTGACCGAGGCGAGGGTCCGAGTAGAGGAGATACGCTGCGCGGTGCAAGGCGACCACCGTCTTACCTGTACCCGGACCGCCGTCGACCACTAAACCACCCCGGGAAGACGCGCGAATGATGGCGTCCTGGTCCGCTTGGATGGTGCCCAGCACGTCCCGCATCCGAGCCGAACGGCTGCTCCCCAAGCTGGCAATGAAGGCTGAAAGGTCTTCAAGGGCAGCCGTGCCGCCGGGCGGATCTGCGGAGGCCTGGCCTGCGGAGGCCGGGTCCGCGGTGAAAGCTTCGTCCCAGTAGTCGGTGATCCGGCCGCGGGTCCAGCGATAACGACGGCGGCCTGCCAGGCCCATGGGATTGGCGTGGGTGGCTCCGAAGAGCGGCTCTGCGGCGGGGGAGCGCCAGTCGATCAGCAGCCGGCGGCCGTCACTGTCCGTGAGGCCGAGCCGCCCGATGTAGAGCGGTTCCGTGTCGCCGGAAGGGACTACGCGACCGAGGCAGAGGTCTAGTCCGAAGCGACGCAGCGCACGCAGTCGGCCGGTGAGCCGGCGGGTTTCAACGTCCTTCTCCACTGCCTCCTGGCCGAAGCGACTGGGGGCTTTCCGTATGGCATCGAGCTGGTCGGACAGCTCGGAGATGGTCTGCTCAAGGCTTTCAGCGATGGCTGCGAAGTGCTGCTCGTCGGCGGCGATCAGGGCTGGATCTGCTTTGGGCGCGAGGTGCTCGGGAAGGTTGAACGCGCTGGTTGTGAGAGGCACGCTGTCAGCTCCTTTCTGGGCTGATGGCGCCGGAACCGCGCATCTGAAACAGCGCGTACTTCCGGCGTCGGCTCTCAATTTTGCAGCAACCCCTGGGCCTTGCGGCAAGCCCCCCGGTGCCGTATAGATTGAAAGTGAGGAGACACAACGTGTCTCCTTTTTCGTGCCGTTTTCCCGAGGCGGCATGGCCTCCTCTTGACTTAAGAACTGAGTGGCCTCAGAATTGAGTTAACTCAGTTATTTAGTCAGGAGAACCCCAATGAAAGCCTTCGTCCTCAACAAATACAAAGAAGCCTTGCAAGAGGTTGACGTTCCCGAGCCGGTGGTCGGCGAGCATGACGTGCTGGTGCAGGTGAAAGCGGCCGGTCTGAACCAATTGGACGAGAAGATCCGGCAGGGGGAGTTCAAGCAGATTCTCCCGTACAGGCTGCCGCTGATCCTTGGCAACGATCTTGCCGGAGTAGTGGTCAGTGTCGGGGCGAAAGTACGGTCCTTCAAGCCGGGCGATGAGGTCTTCGCCCGCCCGAATCAGGACCGCATCGGAACGTTTGCCGAGCGCATCGCAGTGGCCGAGGCGGACCTGGCCATCAAGCCGGCGTCGATCAGCATGGACGAAGCTGGGTCCCTGCCCTTGGTGGCGTTGACCGCCTGGCAGGCACTCGTGGAACGCGGCAAGGTTGGCCCTGGCCAGAAGGTCCTGATTCACGCGGGAGCCGGGGGAGTGGGCTCCATCGCGATCCAGCTCGCCAAGTATCTTGGTGCCACCGTTGCGACGACGGTGAGCGCCAAGAACGCGGACTTTGTCCGCGAGCTCGGGGCAGACGTGGTCATTGATTACCGCACAGAGGACTTTGCGGAGATCCTCCATGGCTACGATCTGGTTCTGGACAGCCTTGGCGGCGAGAATCTGGAGCGCTCACTGAAGGTCCTCAAGCCCGGCGGTAAGGCCATCGGCATCTCGGGCCCGCCGGATCCCAGTTTCGCTCAACAGCTCGGCGCGAACGTCGTGATGAAGGGCGCTGTGGCCCTCATTAGTGCTGGCATCCGGCGTAAAGCCCGTCGTCTCGGCGTCACCTACGAATTCCTCTTCATGCGCGCCAACGGCAGCCAGCTCCGCGAGATTGCCGCACTCATCGACGCCGGGGAAATCCGCCCCGTCGTCGGCCGGGTAGTCCCGTTCAACCAGACGCCGGACGTCCTTGCTGAGCTGGACAAGGGCGGCGTCCGCGGCAAAACAGTCGTCAGCCACTGAATCAATCAAGTAGTGCCAATCAAAAGTCAGGAACAAACATCATGAGCAACGTCATCACCGCCTACAAGGATGCACCGGTCAGCACAGTTACCGCCGGCGGCGTCACCTACAGTTACCGTGAGCTGGGCCCGAAGGGTGGAATCCCCGTCGTCTTCCTGGTCCACCTCGCCGCGACAATGGACAACTGGGACCCGCGCGTCATCGACCCCATTGCCCAGAAGCACCACGTGATCACCTTCAGCAACCGTGGTGTCGGTGCCACTACCGGCGACGTTCCGGGCACGATCGAGGAGATGGCGGATGACGCCGCGACCTTCATCAAGGCGCTCGGGTACGCGAAAGTAGACCTCTTTGGATTCTCGCTCGGAGGCATGATTGCCCAGGCGTTGGTGGTCAAATACCCGGAACTGGTGCGGAAGCTCGTCCTTGCCGGCACTGGTCCTGCAGGTGGAAAGGACATCGACAAGGTTGCCCGCGTCACGTACTACGACGTCCTGCGAGCCACCCTGACCCGGCAGGACCCCAAGGAATTCCTGTTCTTCAACCGCAATGCCGCTGGCAAGCCCGCCGCGAGGGCATTTATCCAGCGGCTCAAAGAGCGCACCACCAACCTGGACGCACCGATCAAGACCAAGGCTTTCCAGACGCAGTTGAAGGCCATCAAGAAGTGGGGTCGCACTGAACCGGCCAACCTGGGCGCACTCACCCAGCCGACACTCATCGCCAACGGCGACAACGACCGTATGGTTCCATCCCGGCTCTCCGAGGATATGCACCGCCGGATTCCGGGCAGCGAACTGGTCATTTACCCCGATTCAGGGCACGGCGGAATCTTCCAGTACCACCAGGAGTTCGTCCCCGTCGCCCTGGAATTCCTGGGCCGCTGATACGGTATTTGAATGCAGGCTGTGCCCCAGACCCTTGGCCGACGTGAGCGGAATAAGCAGGAGAAGCTTGACCGCATCACCGCTGCGGCCCGTGAGCTCTTCACCCAGTACGGCGTAGACGAGGTCACCACTCAGCAAGTGGCTGACAAGGCCGACGTCGGATCGGGAACCTTGTTCTTGTACGCCAAGACAAAGGCGGAGCTGCTTCTCCTGGTCCACAACGTCAAATATGCCGACGCGCTCAACTCGGGCGTCGCCGCCGCGGAACAGGAAGAAGCCGTCCTTGACGGGATCATGGCGATCATCCGGCCCATCATCGAATGCAACCGGGTCCAGATCGAGAACGGCCGGACCTACTTGAAAGAGATCGTCTTCGGTGATCCCAGCGAACCCCACCACGCGGAGGCACTTGCGTTGACCATGCGCACGGAAGCCGCCATCGCAGAGGTGTTGGGCCGGGATGAGCACTTGACGGCCCGGGACCCAGCGAAAATTGCCCGCGTCATCTCGGCGATCATGTTCATCAGCATGAGCTCCTCCGCCAATGGCGGTCTTACCGACGAGCAAGTCCGAGACGAGATCCGCGATCAGATCAACGTGGTTTTGGCCACGGGGAGCTAGCTAGGTGACGCTAACCAGGACCTGGTCGATCCGAGCGAGAAGGCCCGGCCATCCGTTGCCCATCCCCTCGAGGGCTTGCTTTCCCATCGGGGTATCGAGGCGGAAACCTGCGTGCTCAAAGTGCAGGATGGTGCCGTCTTCTGTGGCTTCGAGCTGCCACGTGATGCTGGTGTCCAGAACACCTTCGGCGAACATGAACGTGATCGCTGAGCCGGGCTCCACCGTGAGGACTTCGCATTGCTGCTGGCCCCAGCCGCCCATGTCCATGGTGAAGCGGTGGCCCACCACGGGGGCGATGTCGCCGGCAGCCCACCAGCGGGCGAGCAGTTCCGGGGTGGTCAGGGCAGCCCACACTGCCTCTTTGGGGTGCGGGAAAGTGCGCTCGAGTTTGATGGCGTTTTCGGTCATGGTGTGTTTTCCTCATCCAACAGTTCGGCCAGGGCGTCGAGCCGCTGGTTCCAATATTGCTCGTAGTGCTTCAGCCAGTTGCTGGCATCCCGCAGGCCGTCGGCCTCAAGATGGTAGATCCTGTTCCGGCCTTGCCGTTCCTCCCGGATCAGCCCAGCTTCCCGCAGGACCGCCAAATGCTCGGACGCTGCAGAGCGGCTGAGGTCCAGACGGCCCGTGAGATCGCCCGCCGTCATTGGACCCTCACGGAGGCTATCGAGGATGGTACGCCGCGAAGGGTTCGCGAGGGCGCCGAAGACGTCGGGAAGCACCTGATGATGATATGTCGGAAATTTCCGAAATGACAACTTGGGCAGTCCCAAGCTTGCGCCATGCGCGCAGATTATCGCGAGGATTCCACAGGCGTCTGAACGGGTCGCCTCGCAGAATGGGATGCTGACACAGACTTCCTTGCCCGTCGGCGAATGATCAACTCGGCGACGGCGAGGTTGATGAACCAGGAGGCGCCCATGAGTACCGCCCGGGCCGCCTCGTCTGTAGGGCCGAAAACAAGCATCCACGGGAGGAATATGAGGGCCTGCGTCCCTGCGCCGAGACCGATTGCGTAAGCCCGGGTCATCCACTCACTGTGCACAACGAAGTCCCGGCGACGAACAGCTAAAAATCCAAGGACGATGCTGACCACCATGGCCGATCCGAAGATGAGCCGAAGTATCAGGAGCGCCTCGCCGTCGCCCTCCGGTAGCGCGTAGAACATGGACATCCACAGGCCGGAGAGTGCGGCAAGAAGGCCGGCGGGAACGAGAATGCGGCCCGTCATCCGGTGCCACTTGCGCCTGCCGCTACGAAGCGAGGGGACGAACTGGAAGGCTCCGAGCAGGCAGTAGACGGTGACGCAGACAATGTGGGTAACCACTGGTATGGGTGAGTCGAAGAACCGCTCGTTCTGTGGCGTCACGGCCCTGCCGCCCGTCAGTTCGGTAAGGCGGGCTGCCCCGGCGATAACCGGGATGAGGCTCAGGAAGATCAATCCAGTGGGGACTGGCCATTGCGCCCGCCCGAAACGGCTTCGGAACCCTGCGGTGGAGCTTTCTGATCTCATGATCTGGCCCTTTTGACTCGTAGGTGTACAGCGTACACCTTCATGAGGGAAAGCGTAGGTGTACGCTGTACACACTGTCAATGGTTGGCGTAACCGATCAGGCTGGAGGGCCCATGAGCCAACAAATGGAGACGCGCAGGATTCCCCTGAACCGGGAGCGTGTGCTTCGCGCCGCCGTCGAACTTGCAGACGAGGTTGGCATTGACGCGCTCAGCATGCGACGGCTGGCTCAGGACCTCGGCGTCGTACCCATGGCGCTTTACAAACACGTGGCCAACAAGGAGGAACTCCTCGACGGCATGGTGGACACCATTGTGGGCGAGATCAATCCTCCAACCCCCGATGCAGATTGGAAGAGTGCTGTCCGGCTGAGAGTGCTCTCGGCACGGCGCGCCCTCATGGTGCACCCGTGGGCTCGTTCCGTGATCGAGACCAGAACAAACACGACACCGGCTGTGCTGGAGTACATGGACACCCTCGCCGGGCTGTTTTTGGCTGGCGGGCTGACCCCCGACCTCACCCATCACGTCATGCACGCTTTGGGCAGCCGCATGTGGGGATTCACCCAGGAAGTGTTTGATGACTCAGAAGGGCGGGAGCCAACCGAAATCACGCCGGACGTGCAGACGGCGATGATTCAGCACATGGCCGAGAGCCATCCTCACCTCCTGAAGATCGCCCTGGCCGCCGCCCACGACGACGCGTCAGTTGTGGGCTACGGTTGTGATGACCAGTTTGAGTTTGAGTTCGCTCTCGATCTGCTGCTCGACGGCGTTGAGCGACTTCACGAGCGCGGCTGGACGTCCCGCGGATAAACAGTCGTCTCCATCAGATTCAGCAGACTGGAAAGATCAGACCAGCGCGGTCATGACGTTCCAGCCTTCTCCGATCTGTTTCCGCGGCTCCAGATGGCGGCTTCCAATCCCCGGATAGAGCCAAAGGATGCCATTGGTATCCCGCGCGATGATCTGCGAGTATCCCTGGGTATGGATGTCGAAGTTGCCGGTAGCAATGATTGCGGTCATCGTGTTCCAGCCTTCGCCGACTTGCATCCGCGGCAGCCATCCGCCGGTTCCGTTTCCGGGGTAGAGCCAAAGGCCGCCGCTGGTGTCGCGGGCAAGGAGGTCCATTTTCCCGTCCTCGTTGAAATCGCCGCGACCGATGAGGGCCGTCATGACGTTCCAGCCTTCGCCGATTTGGAACCGTGGGAGCCATCCGCCCTGGCCGTCACCGGGATACAACCAGAGGCGCCCCTCGGCGTCCCGGGCCATGAGGTCCACCCTGTGGTCACCGTTGAAGTCTCCTGGTCCCACCAAAGCAGTCATGACGTTCCAGCCCACGCCCACCTGCATCCGGGGCTGGAGAACCCCACGGCCCGTGCCGGGGTAGAGCCACAAGTCGCCGTTTGCATCCCTGGCGAGGAGGTCGTCCGTGTACTCGCTTTGGAATTCGCCCGGACCCACAATCGCCGTCATGGCATTCCACCCCTCGCCCATTTTGAAGCGGGGTTTTATCCAGCCACCATGGTCATCGCCGGCGTAGACCCAGAGATCGCCCGCTGTGTCACGGGCAAGAACGTCGTGAAAGTACTCGGTACCGATGTAGATGTAGTCCCAGTTGTTGCTGGGAACGCTCAAGGCGCGGTTTTGGTCTGCTTCGGCAGGAACCACTGCGAGGCCTACGAAAAAGACCGCAACCATGGCCAAAGCTGCACCAAGGAAAAGTGGGCGCCTGCGGCTTCGAACCCTTCGCAATGCATGAGCAGTGCGCCGTGCAGTAGTAGTCGACCCTGATCGGAACATCACTGTTACCCCCATTAGCAACATAGCCATCACGCGATGGACCGGAGCTTATCCGGATCGCCGAAGTTTTGTTAGGGGCTGGCGGAAAGCCCTGTCATCCTATAGACATTCAGGTTTCACCGAATCGGGACGGAATCGAGGAGCAATGAGGCGCGTTCGCTACTTCACAGCGACAGCAGCGGTTGCCGTCCTGTTACTCACCGGCTGCATCGGAACAGCGGACCCCAGCGCCCCGCCGTCGAGCTCGTCAGCAACCCCCACAGGCACGGCGTCCGCCTCATCCACAGGTTCGCCATCCGCAACGCCTCCGGCGGTTTTGGCCAAACTCCCCAGGATTCCCTGGGACGGAGGTCCCGATTTCTACAAGAAGTTCAGCAAAGCCGACGCCGCAGGGTGGGACGACCCGGGCTTCTTCCCCATCGGCGTCTGGTACGCATCGGGTAACGGCGAGCAGATGCAGTTCGACAAAGCACATGGCATCAACTTCTACGTCCAACTGAACCCGGACACTGACTATGCGCTCTTCGATCAGTACGGCATGTTCTCGCTGATGAAAGTGAAGAACGCACCGGATGACTGGGCTCAACTCCCGGGCAACTACGTCGACGACGAAGTAGATGGCCGATTCGGTTGGGACGAGGGCGTAGTCCACATGAACAAGACCATCGCAGAGATGAAGGCCAAAGAGGAGGGCCGGTTTACCTACGCCAACTGGACTCCGTCCCTCATCAGCTACGACGCGCCGATGGACATCACCAAGCGTTATTGGGAGACCGTGGACGTGTCCTCGACGTCCAACTACTACTACGCAGGTGCCTGCCGGGAATGGCGGCTGCGCACACCCCAGGGATACAACCCGACGACGACGGCCACCTGCCAGACGTCGTCGGCGTACGCGAAAGCCATGCAGGTGATGCAGGAGGTCAACGCCGCGAGGGGTGTCTACTCGCCCATCTGGATGGTCCCGACCGTCCTTAGTCCCGAAGGCGAGCATGACCTGTCCGACCAGATGACGCCGGACAGGGTGAAGGCCCAGGTGTGGGCGATGCTCATCCACGAGTCGCGCGGGATCGTGTGGTTCACGCAGTCACCTGGCGGCGGGGCCGATAACCCGTGCATGTCCGGAGATGCGCTCGCCGATGTCCGTATCCACAACACCGCCTGCTCCCGGGAGCAGGTGCAGGCCATGGGTGAGATCAACGCGGAAGTGAAGGCTCTCGCGGCGGTTCTGAACACGCAGAGCTACGTGTGGAAATTCGGTGATGGGCTGGACACCATGCTGAAAAGCTACAACGGGGACGCCTACATTTTCGCGATGACGCAGGACGCACAGACCGGGCAGCGGACCTTCACCCTGCCAACGGGTGTCACTCCCAAAACGGTTGAAGTGGTGAACGAGAACCGCACCATCGCCGTAAAGGACGGGAAGTTCACGGATGACTTCCCCGTTGAATCCACCCACCACGTTTACAAGGTGAGGCTGTAAGGACTGCGCCCCAAAAACGTTCTCCGCAATCGCAGGCCGCTGGTTGAGTTTCCTATCCGTGGCTTGGCGAAGAACCAGGCCGGTAGCCCAAATAGCGGCAACATCAACAGGAGAAGAACCCAGAGCGCTCTTGTCTGCTGGTTGAGGCGGCCATCCCCTAAGACGTCGAAGATGCCCCAAATGACGGACCCCACGACGAATCCTCCGCTACAACATCGCCCAGGACGATTGCCGGATGGGTGCCAGCATCAGCGGCACCGGCAAGCACTACATCTAGAACAACACCTTCTACTGCCCGTCGCGGGCCTTCCTGGACGGCATGACCGGCCCGAGCGAGGTCCGCCACAACCTCTTCGTCGCGCCGCCCGGCAGCCTCAAGACGGCCTCGGCTTCTTACGGGAACAACGCGTACTTGGCGGCATGTCGCCGCCCGCAGGCGGGACGAATTCGGTGCTCGGCGACCCTCGTTTGGTTGCGGGTGGCAGCGGGCAATCCTCGTTGGACGTGCCGGGGTGGGTACAACGGTGGGCCTTCGACGGTGGTGTGTGTGGATGAACCTGCCGGGGTCGTTGCGACGAAGATTGACATTCCTCCGGCTTTCGAGGTGTCGAGTGTGACGCTGCCGCAGGGGAGTGCGTTGGTGAAGGAAGGACTGAACATTATGGATATCGCCGTCCGGAATTTGCCGGTGGGGCTGGGGGTGATTTAGCTCGCCGTTGAATTGAGGCAGGAGTGGGACCCGCCAACGTGCTGGTCCCACTCTGCTCTGTTCTCGGGTCTGGAACTTAGTCCAGGGCACCCGGCAGCCATGAGTTGCTGGAGTAGGGCTACTACTTAGTCACGTGAACGACAACGGCTTTGTTGGTTGCCTGTTCCATGCCGGCGTTATCGATGCCGGTGACAGTCCAGTTGCTGAGCAAAATGACCGTCTTACCCGTGTCTGCGTTGTAGACGACCTTCTTAAAGCCGAGAGCCTGCAGTTCATCGTCCAGCGCCTCCGCGTTCATCCCAGCCACATTTGTTGGGATTACCGCAGTTGCTGCTGCGGGCGTTGGGATGGCCGCGGCAGGCGTTACGACCGGAGCGGGCGTTGACGTAGCGGTTACCGTGGCTGTTGCCGTTGCCGTTTCGGTTACGGTCTGTGTGACAGTCGGAGCAGCCGCAGGTGTTCCTGCACAGCCAGCGAGCGCAACGCACAACAAAGCCATGGCAAGTATGGATTTCTTCAAGATTCCCCATTTCAATTCCGACGAACTAATGTCGCCGCCCCCATTTCGCCCGCGGAGTGCGAGCACTAGTGAAAGTGTAAGGTTCAACAAACACGACACGCATTTGTTACGTTCTGTTGTACGACGCCTATTGCCACATTTTTCAATGCCGCTCCAATAAAAGAGATAGTAAGATCACTTAAGGCGACGTCCGGCACTGAGGCCATCACTGATTTTAGGAATCCCATGTGGTTAGTGTCAGTCGAGGGATTGCAATGGTGGATCGAATTTGCTTTCTTTCCGCTCGATGATGTCCGCGCTCGCCGTTCGACTTCATTTCGGTAGATCGAAATGTCGCAAAAGCCGAATGTCACGGGCTGTTGGTAGAGTCCGTCCATGACCCCTGAACTCCGCGAAGCAGCGGTGAAACTGACTGAAGTGTGCCGGACCATTTTCGAAGACGAATCCACGTGGATTGAAGCGGACGGGTATCCCGACAGTCTTGCTCTCTGCATCATCGACTCCATCTTCTCGACTGGGGCGCACTATTCAAGCGTCGTCAATGTCGTCACGGCCTATCGAGCGATGCGGCGGGCCCAAGGCGGCGACCCAAATACTGATGGAGTCCAGGAACTGTTGACTTCGTTTGAAGCTGTTGGTGGAAGCAGCGGATGGGCGGAAGCTGTCAACAATCGCAAGCCAGCGCACACGCGTGCCGGTGCGCCTCTCAAGGCCGAAGTTGTCTACCGCGCAGCTTTGGCGTTGGCTTCTCTCGAAGGCGGTGCTGTTGAAGCCGCTGCGAACGTACGGACCGAATTCCATGGAGATCCCGATCTGAAAAGGATCAAGAAGGCATGGTTGCGCCTTCCGAGTCAGTCCTCTGGAGTGACGTTCAACTACCTGCTTATCCTTGTGGGTCTGCAGTCCGTAAAGCCGGATCGAATGGTGATTCGCTTCATCGAGGAACACGCTGACCTTGACGGAAGGCAGATTACTCCGAAGGAGGCGGCCGGCTTGATCGCCCACGTCGCTGAACTGTATCCAACTCAAGCGCGAAAGCTTGACCACGTGATCTGGCGGCATGTTTCTGGCCGCGACGTGTTTAGCCCGGAAAAGCAGACACGAAAAGTTTGAAACTACTCCTTTGGAGATGTCACAACTTCATCCTCCGCTGCAACATCGCTCAGGACGACTGCCCGGTGGGTCGTCGTCCCGCTGGCGGTGGCCATGGCGAGTGTGACGCTGCCGCAGGAGACTGCGCTGGTCAGTGAAGGGCTGAACATCATGGAGATCGCTGTCGGGAATTTGCCGGTCGGGCTGGGGTGACTCTCTGGCGGGTTCAGTGAGGTAGGACTCGTGTGGGATCCGCTGGGGAGGCGGGTCCCACACTGTTTTGTGCTTAGCCTTGCTCGCCGTCGTTGTTCGTCAGCAAGAACTTCCGCAACAGGTTCGCCAGCTGCGTCCGTTCGGATTTGGTGAGGCCCTCGAGCATCTTCTGCTGGTTCTCCACGTGGTGCTCCACCACTTCATCTACCAAGGCGAGCCCCTCGGCCGTGAGGCTGATCAGCAGTTGCCTGCGGTTCTCAGGGTTGGTCTCCCGGTGAACCAACCCGCGGGACACAAGCCGATCCACGCGGTTTGTCATGGCCGCGGAGCCGATCATGGTCAGGCTGGCCAGTCGTCCAGGTGTTAGCGGAGCTTCGGCCGCTGAACGACGCAGCGTAGCCAGGACATCGAACTCCCACGGCTCGAGCCCGAACTGGTTCATGAACTTCTGAACGTCGAGAGCAGCCAAGCGACTGGCCCTGTTGAGCCGGCCCAGGACGCCCATGGAACCGACGTCTAGGTCGGGGCGCTCCTTGTTCCACTGCTCAAGAATCGTGTCTACTGCGTCTCGGTCCATCGTCCCTCCAGGCTTGACCTCAAACAGTACAACACCTACATTGTCTTGTATCAAATAGTTTGATATCGAAATGTATGGAAGTGAACAATGCCAGCGACTATAGAGACTGTCAGCAGCAAACCGGGAGGGTCCGCCCTGTCTAAGGCATCACCCCGCGACCTCTTCATCACAGCACTGGCGCCAATGGTCTGGGGCTCCACGTACCTGGTGACCACAGAGTTTCTTCCCGCTGACCGACCCCTTCTGGCAGCAACGGTCCGGGCTCTACCGGCGGGCATCGTTCTGATGCTCGTTACCCGAACCTGGCCGCGGGGGAGTTGGTGGTTCAAGGCCGCGGCATTGGGGGCACTCAACATTGGGCTGTTCTTCTTCCTCCTGTTCTTCACCGCGTACCAACTGCCCGGAGGCGTCGCAGCGCTGGTCGGGTCCGTCCAGCCACTGTTCGTGCTGTTCCTTGGCGTGCTGCTTCTCGGGGAGAAGATCCGCGCGGCGCACATGATCGCTTGCGCAGTGGGAGCGGCAGGTGTTGCCTTGCTCGTTCTGCGGTCCGACGCAACGTTGACGGTCATTGGCGTCATCGCGGGGATGGCGGCGGCGCTGAGCATGGCGGCCGGCATCGTCCTCACCAAGCGCTGGGAGAGGCCCGACGGTGTGGGCCTGCTCGGCTTCACGGGGATGCAGTTGGCTATGGGTGGCGTCATGCTCCTGCCCGTGACGTTGGTTGTCGAAGGACTGCCTGGGTCGGTTTCTGTGCCTAACTTGGCGGGCTTTGCTTACCTCAGCGTCATCGGTGCCCTGGCCGCCTACGCGGTGTGGTTCCGAGGCATCCAACGCTTGCCCACGATGGTGGTGTCGTTCCTGGGATTCCTGAGCCCGCTTGTGGCCACTGTGCTGGGCTTCGTGTTCCTGGGGGAGTCGTTGTCCGGATGGCAGCTGGTTGGGGCGGTGCTGGTGCTGGCGTCGGTTTTTTTGGTGCAGAGGCGGGTGGCCGGTGAGCATCTGGAACATCCGCGGAAGGCGACGGCGCTCAGGTGACAGATAAGCGAGATGTTCGTTGTCGGCACGCGGCTTGTGTCGGGGGCGCTAAACCGGGAACGTCGTCCGACACAACATCGCCTGGGACGACTGGCGGATGGGCGGCAGCAGCAGCGGCAAGCACTACATCTACAACAACACCTTCTACTGCCCGTCGCGCCCCTTCCTGGCCGACATGCTGGCCCGCGCGAGGTCCGCAACAACCTCTTCCTGGCACCGGACGGCAGGCTAACAACGGCCGGCTTTCGACGGTTGTTCGCGTGGACGAGCCGGCTCGCGTCTTTGAGACGAAGATCGACGTCCAACTGGCATTCGAAGTGGCGAGTGTGACGTTGCCCCAGGGGAGTGCGCTGGTGAATGAAGGGCTAAACATCATGGACATCGCTGTTTGGAATCTGCCGGTGGGGCTGGGGTGATTCCGTTCTGACGGTGAGGTAGGGCTCATGTGGGATCTGCTTGGGCAGCGGGTCCCACACCCGTGCCCAAGCGACGGCTGTCCGGTTTCCAATGGTCCTAGGTTTTCAGCTCCTGGGGCACTGCCGTGGGCAGCGGGCAGACGTTCGAGGCTTTCCAAATCTGCTCTCCGGTCGTTCAGTATTGCGCGTCAACCGTGGTTCCTTTAAGCACTGGCAGTCCACGGCTTGAGCGCTGTCGCCGCTGGATTGGGCACGACAAACGCTACCGAGTGCTTGGCGCGCGTAACTGCCACATACAGGCCGCACGCCGATTTTGGTTGGAGCTCCGTCCCGTCGGTCAAGTACTTGGTAATTGGTCCAGTTGGATAAATCAGGACTCGGTCGAAGGTGAGTCCTTTGACCTTGCCAAAATTCCGAAACGGTAGATCGGAGGTCGGAGCAGTAGTCTTACTTTCCCGTAGCGGCTGCGGGTTGAACGCGCTCATGTATGCGGGGACGTCAGTGCTCGTCACGGCGAACACGCCGTCGTGACCAGTGGTCAAATTCTGCCGCGAGACGGTCGACCCAAACGTGAACTCGGACGGAAACAGTTTGTCAGAGAAGTCAGCGATGACTTGGTTGGCGCGCCAAGTTTCAATCTTCTGCAATATTTCGAGTAGCCCCGATTTTTCGTGCAATGCGAACCACTTCAGCATTTCCACTCCTCGATACTTCCTGAGGTTCGGATCTTGCGGATTCGTGTCGAATACGGATTGGCGGACGTCGCCCACCATGTTTAGGTCGATGGATTCGGCCCGCATGAGCTGCTCGAGGATGTGAAGATCGCATCCGGTCAGATCCTGAACCTCGTCGACGTAGATCTCGTCGTAGATACGAGAGATCCGGTCCACGACTGCACCTGCGCTCTTCTTTAGGACCTCGAAGGCTAACTTCGACAAGTGAAGTCTGTATGCCCGCCCTCCTGAGTCGAAGTAGCGCGCGGTGCCCGTGGCGTATCGGCCACCATCAGGTTGCCCATCAAAGTTGAGACCACGCAGCTGCTGGTCCTTGAACAGCAAGGGCAGGTAGGGGCGGACACAATGACGCAGGAGAAACGCGAACCAACCCATTACGTCCGGGACAAATCCGGGAGCGCACTCGGCGTTAAGCCTACGTTCGAGTTCGGCCTGACCAGTCTGGGTGAAAGTCAGTACGAGACGACGTTTCCCAAGGGCACCCTGTGCACAGGCGTCAACAATCGATTGGGTCTTACGGGAACCAGCAACCGCGAGGGTAAGCCGGTTCATTCGACGAACTCGATTGCGTTCATCAAGTAGTCCGGGAATTTGATTGTGGACGAAGACTCCGCGAGAAATAGCGCGCTTTCCGTCTTATGTTCTGTCATCCACTCAAGAGTGGTCTTCGCTGAGTCTTTGATGTCAAACAGCGCACGCAGAGTAGCTTCATCATTGGCGTTAAGTAGCTGTGGCTCGAGGGTCCTTCCCAGAGTGGGGAGGCCAATAAAAAGCTGTCGTATCCCAGGCTTAAGGTACTGGGCGACTTTGCTCTCCCAGTGCTCGGGTGGCTTGCCATCATTGTCTCGGATCCCGGCGACCTGCCGTCCCAAGACCGCAGATAGCTCCAGCGCTCGGCCCAAGGCTACGCCAGACATTGACATCACATCTATACCTGCATCGCTCGGCGTCTTTCCATGCTTATCAATGAACGCTCGCTCGAAGAGCATCTCGTCCGATGGTCCTTCAGCGAGAACGAGTTTGGTAGCCAAGACGATCCGTAGCGTGTCAAATCCTGACAGGCGTTTAAAGTAGCGGACCGTTTCCGCGGAGACGGCAGAGAACGACGTCGGAGTGCCCGCGTGGAGGAGTCGGAGTTTGTCCAGTCCAAGACGGTTAAGGACATACGAGCTGTGTGTCGTGATGAACACTTGCCGCCCACCGGCGAGTGTCTCAATGCGAGCAATTAGGCGAGTGAGGCTTGTGTGAGAGAGGTGGTTTTCTGGTTCCTCTATCAACACGTAGGAGGTGTCGGCGGCCGAACGGTTCATGGCCAAAGCGACTTTGATGGAGGCCTGCTGCCCTTGACCCGATAGAGCGAACGGTACATTGCCAACATGAGGCACGACATTGGTTTCCCACGAAGCGCCGGCCGACTGGTCCATATGGAGACCGAGATCTTTGTCGTGCAACCGTGCTCCTTGCGCAGCGATGCGTCTGTTGACTTCGGCGAGTGCAGTCGCCGAAATCTCGTGACGTGCGTTCCGATGGGCAACAGAAATCGCGGCCCGCTCTTTTGCTTCAATGAAATCGCTCAGCATTTCGCGAGTGTGGAAGTCGAGACCCCAACTCGACCGGATGGTTCGCGCATCGATGAACGAGAGCCCTAATCCTTTAGGCCGTCGCTGGATCAAGGCGCCGGAAAAATCCTTCCAGACCACCTCGTAGTACTCCACGGGAATGATGTCAGGACTGGGGTCGGACTGAATGTAGGCTGCGAACTCTTGGGCGTACTCTGGCGATGGTACGATGCGCACGCTCACTCCCGGAGCGTCCTGGCCTCGAGAGTTGTACACGCCCCGAAGCATCTGAACGTCTGGAGTCGAGTCGTCTAGATACAACTCGATGAGAATCTCGGGTGGGGCCGGCGATTCGCCCGCGGCTACGGCCACAAAGTACTCAGCTAACAAGTCTTGGTTAAACCAGTAGGGGTTCACCTCTTCCTCAGCTCGTCGGCCGTTTACTCGCCCCGTCAGACCCAGTGAGATCGCCTCCAACAGCGTCGACTTTCCAGCTTCATTGCCACCAACGACGATGTTCAAGCCTGCGGACGGTTCCATCTCAAAATCTCGGAACAATCGGTAACCACGGACAATTATTAGCTGTATCAATTCTCGGTGACCCTACTACTATTCTTTTCGCGATGTGATTGCAACCTCACATTGATCTGTCCGCAAGGGGACCTAAATCATTCTATGGCAAAAGCCGCGCATCCGCCATTCCCAGGGGAAATGTCAAAACGGGCCTACCCGTAAGCTTTAGATCAGTTCCTCAAACGAGGCCCTTTCGTCTGAGTATGATCTATATCCTCAGGAGCTGTGCGCACAGGGATGCCGGACGGTGAGAGTTCAGAGCTAAAACGTAACAGCCCGCTATGGTGAACGAATGCGTTTAGCACGGTGACTGATTTAGACCGAGTGCCAGACGAAGCACTTCCTTATCCGTGAAAGCCGGCAATCCAAGACGAAAAAATAATGTGTCTATTGACAAAGACCTTGACCTGAGTCGCAATACTCCGTGAAGGAACATCGGCTTTGACGGATCAAGACGGTCAGTAAGGGCACTTTTGTGGTCAAGCAGGATCGTTCTCAAGAAAGGTGTCGTCGAGTAGTTCTCATAGAATGGAGTCGATTTAAGTCATGACACAGCGCGAGCAAAACATTATAGGAGAATCGCTTAACGTTCTCTTTTCAAAAGTTTCGGTTCTTGAAGATCGAACAACTGGAAAGTCCAAGAGAAAACCCTATTGTCGTCGCCGTGAAGTTTTTGAGATCGAAGCCGCCTGATTCGGATTTCGATCTTAAGGCGTTCCACTTGATGAGAGCACAGTACCAACTCCCCTCCGCTTCTATCTTTAGGCTTTTGTGGAAGCAAAGAGGTCCCATCGGAAGGCATGCTGCGGTCAGAATCTGCCACCGGGTCGTGGCGAGTTGTTGCGTCTGTGGGCAGAGGTGAGTGTGGGACACGGGTTCGGGTCCCACCCTTACATCTATTGCCTGGACGAGGATTTCCATTTGGGCATTCCGCGTGCGATGACTACCGGGGCCCTGGCCCGCCGAGAGCAATCACACCAAGAGCGAGGTTTAGGGCAGCATCAAACTGCTGGGGCTCCACGATCGCCCAAAAGGACACCTTGAACTGCTGTCTCTCGGCGTTGCCTGGAAGCGGTGGATGCTAGGCTTCCTCGTCTAGAAGAACCCGCGTCCCTCTTCACTTTTTGGGGTGCGACTAACTCTAACTACCCACACGAACTGGGGCTTCAGCTCCGTCGTACTTCGATTCCGCAGCCAACTCCTCTACTTCTGCGGAGAGTTCATCCTTTACAGACCGAATGTGCGGCTTCATGATGCGAGCGACTTCTCGGAACACCGGCATAACAACGGAATTTCCGAACTGCCGATATGCTTGAGTATCGGATACAGGAATGACGAAACTGTCATCAAATCCCATTAGTCGAGCGCACTCTCGCGGGGTTAGACGTCTTGGGCGGTTGTTCGGTTGTTCCACCAGAATTTCTGAACCATCTTTGTGGTATCTTGCGGAAAGCGTGCGGGTTCGGCTCTCGGAGTTTACCAGCCCAAAACCGAAGCCATTGCCGGCGGCCTTATGTTTCTTGGCATATTCTTGAAGGTATTTCCAAAGGCCCTCAGTAAGGGTATAGCGCTCATTTACGGTTCCCAAATTGTGATTGAAATAGCGATCGCCATCGTGGGACAGAAATGGTTCGGTACCATCGGTTCGGTGCAGGATGTCGCCAAGACGATGATCAGTTTTTGGAGGAAGAACTAGATCTTTCCACGTGAAGTTCGTCGGGCGAGCGAACCCAACTATGACAATGCGCTCCCTGTGTTGGGGCGTAAAGTGGCCTCCATCAATGATGCGTTCGTGAACTTCGTAGCCGAGTTCATCACGAAGAACCGAAATAATAACCTTAAAGGTATTGCCATTGTCATGAGACTTAAGGTTCTTGACATTCTCTAAGACAAAGGCGGCAGGGCGCTTTGCTTTAAGAATTTCCTTGATCTCGAAGAAGAGCGTTCCCTGGGTAGGGTCGTCGAAACCATGGGGTCGGCCCAAAGAGTTCTTTTTGCTGACTCCAGCTATGGAAAAAGGCTGGCAGGGAAACCCGCCTAGGAGGACGTCGTGAGCTGGAAAGAGATCCTTCTGACCAACGATATTACCAATGAAAGGATGGTCGTCCCCAAAGTTGACTGTATATGTCCTTTTGGAAAACTCATTCCACTCAGAGGTAAAAACACATTGTCCGCCGTTGAGTTCAAAACCCTTTCGGATCCCACCTATTCCGGCGAAGGTGTCGACAAATGTGAAGTCTGGTTGATCATGCTGAGTCGTGAATGCGGGGGTAAGCAGTGAATCTAGGGCAGCCGCAATGTAAGGCTTCGGTGCTGCATCTCTACTTACCCATCGACTAACAGTTCGCGTATCCACGCCCAGAGCTTTACCTAAGTCGGCTCTGGAAAATCTTTCGAGCGCCCGGTTGATCTTGGCTACAAGAGGCTCGTCTCCGTGTGTCATCATCACGACAGGATGTCATGCTTTTGACCCAGAACACGAAACCACGCCGAGTCGAACATATCTTCGAACTGGGTTCGTGGATGCGTGGACTCTCACGATAGCCGAGGTGCTTGCGGAAGGGGCGTTCAAGCGGTTCCATGCCGACCGCACCCCTGCTTAGACACGAAGCTTGACACCACCCTGAAGCCGGATGGAGTCTGCGATAAGGGATAGATGGAAGCTATCCAGATCATGGGAGCGGTTGCCGTCCTCTAGGTTGCCGAATCCATCATCGTGTTCCGGATGCAGTCAATATAACGAAGCCGGGAGTCGCTACCTCGTCCCATGTAATGGGGTCATAGGCTAGTCCGTTTCGTAATCCCGCCATGAACTAGCCTCGCCTATAATCGAGTCGTGATCCTTTGCGGCCGTCACTCTTCCCACATCTTTCCAAAACCGCGTAGACGCAACGTCTTCGAAAGGGGAAGTGTATGTGTCTTAGAGCGAGGCTTGGTATCCGTGTTCGAGGGCAGCGCAGACACTGCCGCTTCAACGCTCGTGGTCGGCGTGGCAGCCATTAATCTAGGCTCCCGAATGCCAAAATACGTAAAACAGGATTGATTGAGGGTGGGGGCTTGGGCACGTCTATGTATGGGTGGGCAATAGGCCAAGGGCGCGCTCATGCAGCCGTGTACGGCGAGATTCCAACGCTTAGCCGTTCCGGAACCGGGCTTCGGCTCCCCCTTGCTGGTCACTACCAGACAACTCACAAAATACTCGCTGCCTCGCGTCCCCGGATGGCACACCTCAAAGGAAGTGTTGCGTTCGTGCACTTGGTGAAAATTGGCTGCAGCCAAGGGGTGGTTGGGCTTTGAAGCAATGGCGATTCAATGGTGAACAAGTGATCGTTAAAGATGGCAACGGCTGGCACGAAGCAAAGGCGGAAGAAATCCTCAGCGCCGCTTTTGGCCCCGAGAGTGAAGCCATCCGCGAAGGCACGGGACTAAGGTTCGGGCGGATGGCGTTGACCGCCTCGCTCGTCATTCACGGTGCCCTTCCCGATGAGATCTGGCTGAACCTTGAAGCCGCTAGGGGTGTAAAGTCCTTGCCATTGCCTGCCACGAATGTGCAGGGTGTTGTTCAGGATGGACGATGGCATCCCTTAAACATGGACTCCGTTAATTCCTGCCGCAAGTTCTTAGCAGCTCATGATCTCAATGACGCCCGAAGTATTTCGCTGGGCCAGTATCTTGCCCTAATAGCAGATCCGAACGGACATGGACTCTTGTTCGATCAGACCGTGAAGGACGATGGAGCTGAACTACCGATAGCAGAAAGGGACTTCGCAAGTTTGGGCCTCGCCATCGGGCTCTTCCCGTATCAGCAGGTGGGCGCGGAGTACCTGGTGGCCATGGCTGACAGGGGTGTTGGCGTGCTTCTCGCAGACCAGATGGGGTTGGGGAAGACGGCCCAAGCCATAGCAGTTCTGCTAGATCAAGTTCACCTTGGTCTTTCTCTGGTTGTATGCCCTGCCTCACTGCTTAGGAATTGGGCTCGCGAGTTCGACCAGTTCGCACCGGGACTGAGAGCCTTAGTTCATTCTGGGCGTGAACGTACTGGGTTGGCGACAGGCTTTGCCGGATATGACGTGATTATTTCCTCCTACGAAACAGTGGCAGGTGACTTTAGCTTCTTTAGAGACATCCTTTGGAACATAGTTGTCTTGGATGAGGCTCAATATGTACGAAATCCTGATGCCACCCGGTCGCAGGCTGTTAAAGCTCTAAAGCGTCGTGTTTCAATCGCGCTCACTGGAACACCTGTTGAAAACAAGCTTCTGGATCTATGGTCGATAGCAGAATTTGTCGTTCCGGCGCTTTTAGGCCATCGTGACTCGTTTGAAGCGGCGTATCCGGATGAAATGGAGCGTGCCGAGTCTCTCGGACGGGTCATTGCTCCCGTTACTCTCCGGCGGCTAGTTGCTGAAGTTGCTCAAGATTTGCCAGACCTTATACAGATTGAGACAGCTTTTCAGCTATCAGACGAAGAATTGGATAGGTATACCGAGCTGGATTCGTCGAGTGCTACGCCTTTGGAGACGATCACTCGACGTCGTGTCCTCTGTGCGCACGCGGATGGATATGGGTGGGGCGCTGGAGGCCAGTATTCTCCGAAGGTCGAACACGCGATGAGAATCATGGCGGAAGCATTCGACGAGGGACAAAAAGTGCTGGTTTTCGCGTCCTTCCAGCAGTCGCTCGATAACCTTCTGAACTTGATTGGAAGAAAATTTCCTATGGCCTGCCGCGGCGAAATCGACGGCCGTGTTGAGGTATCAGACCGCCAAGTCATTATCGATTTGTTTACGGAATTCGATGGTCCGGGAGTGCTTCTAATGAATCCTCGTGCGGCCGGAGTGGGGCTCAATATCACCGCTGCAAACCACGTGATCCATTTCAATCCGGAATGGAATCCAGCGCTTACTAGTCAAGCTAGCGCCCGGGCGTATCGACGACGACAGACCCTGCCGGTAACTGTGCATCACCTGTTTTATGAGCAAACGGTTGAAGAAGACGCTCTTAGCCGATCTGACTGGAAGCGGGCTTTGGCAAGGCATGTAGACGTCGGAACCACGGGAGATAATGGAGGGGACTTTAGATGAGTGAAACGAGGCAGGTTGCCAAGACGCTGACAGCCAACGACTTGGGGCTGACGGGCAGCCATCAATCAGGCATTGCGATTCCCAAGGATCCTGCCATATTGGCATTCTTTCCTCCGCTGGATGCCGGACTGTATAACCCCGATTGCAGCCTAACTGTTTCAACACCGCAAACAGGTGAGTACTGGGAGCTTCGTTTCATCTACTACAACAACAAAACTCACGGACAAGGTACTCGGGATGAATATCGGCTTACCGGGACGACGAAGCTGCTACGGCAAATGTCAGCCTCCGTGGGAGACCAAGTGACCTTCCGCCGAAATAAACTCGGTGACATCGAGGCGGAGGTGCAAGCTGGTACCCCTCGATCTTCATCCCGAGCTGGCGAGAGAGTACTAGGAAATGGTTGGACGCTAACAATGACGGACGAAGAGGACTGAGGAATGCCAAAGACTACGAAAGTAGTGCTCCCTAACACCACACGAGTCATAGAGGGTTTTCGGGACACTGGGTATACTTTTGAAGCTTCCATTGCGGATATTGTAGATAACTCAATTGGGCCTGGGGCCGCCAACAACGTTCTTGTCAGGGTTGGCTTAGGGCCAAATGGGAGCCCGATTGTTGAGGTTATCGATGATGGTGTCGGAATGGATCTCGACGGTTTAGAAAATGCAATGCGGTACGGTGCAGAAAGACAGCAGAACGCCAATAGCTTAAGTAAGTTCGGGCTGGGAATGAAAACTGCTTCGACGCAGTTTTGCAAGCGTTTAGTCGTTGTGTCGATGCCTGCAGGGCATGATAAAAGCTATGCTGCAGCGTGGGACCTGGATACAGTGATCGATGCAGGCGAATGGGTTTTAGAGCATGGTGCTGCTGATGACGGAGAAGCGGAACTTCTGGACGACGGTCTCAGCGAGCTTGCAGGCTTTAACGGTCATTCGCCCACGTCTGGGACCTATGTCGGCTGGGAAAAAATTGACCGACTTTTGAAAACGCAAAGCGGTAAAGATGCCAAGAACCGTCACTTGGCAATGAAACGCACCCAAACTATCCTCAGGGACCATTTGCGAATGGTCTTTCAACGCTTTTTGGATCCCACTGATGGGCGTGCGCGTAATGTAAACATCTATCTCAACGCGGAAAAGCTGACTGCTTGGGATCCTTTTGCCGAGAGCCTAACTGGTGCCCCCGTCCGAGAACATACGTTCAAAATGACCGATCCTGAAGGAGGCCAACATGAGGCCGTCCTGCGCGCTTTCATCATCCCTCGGAAAGATGAAGTAGAAGATCTGCCTGCCTGGCAAGAAGCCCGCGTGTCACTTGAACGTCAGGGAATCTATCTTTATCGCGAAGGTCGCCTCATCGACGGTCCGAGCTGGCTTGGCACGGGAGCGTCAGAAACACACATAAACAACTTGAGAGTTGAACTTTCATTCGCAGCTCAGATGGATCCGGTTTTTGGGGTTGGAATCAAGAAGTCAGGCGTTCACATTGACGAGGCAATAGTCGAGCAGCTAACCGATATCCTGACACCGCTGCGACGCGAGGCAAATAAGCGGTCAAGAGCAGGGAACGCGAAATCAGCAGCAGGTGGTGTCGCAGCCGCTCGACCGACCGAAGTCACACTTGGCCGGTTGAAAGGGAAGCTAACGGTCCCAAGTGTTACGAAGAGCCCGGACGGCTCCATCGTCATGACGAACAAGTCAGGAGATGTACAAGTTATTGGCCCGGATGGACAGCCATCGGGCATTATCAATGTGACTGTCGAAGACGAGTTCTCTGCCATGAACGTCGTTCGGCGTGAATCGCTGAAGGACGGCGTGCTTTGGGACATGTCACTCTCCACGAACAACATTCTCCAAGTAGAGCTAAATGCCGGTCATGACTGGTATCAGAAGGCATACCTTCCTGTTGCTTCGAACAGCACGCTCGCCCAAGCAATGGAATTTCTTTTTTACGCGCTGGCTCAAGCCGAGCTTGATTCTACGACAGCCGAGAATCAAGAAATGTTCGACGAGCTGCGAGTTGACGTAAGTCGCAACCTCCGGAAGCTTGTGAAAGACCTGCCGTTCCCCGAAGAAACCGATGATGAATAGGTACGCCGAGCATGTCTGACTCGATTGATCACTCTTTGGTTCGTCTCAGTGCCTTGACTGGAATTCCTCTTGTACGTTGCACGGTGTCCAACGCGGGCATCCTGGCCGAAGGAGGACGCCTAGCAGGTGTTTCGGAAGGGAAAGGGCTGGTTGTGGCGCTGACTCGGACGATCACCAGCTCGGCAGCCATCGTCATGCCCGAAGATTCCGCCGGAGGCCTGGTTCGTCGCTTGGGACGCTGGGCGCAGGAAAATCCGGACGCTTGGGGTGCTGCATTGAATGAATTCGACGCGCTGAATCTCGCGCTAACATTCAGCGTAAACCACGAGATACTTGATGATCCAAGGGAGATACCGGACGGCCTATGGAGAGCGTTTGCTATCGAGTGCTTTAGGAGATCTCCAGCAAAAACCAAGGAGCAGATAACAGAAAGCCTCGTGCAAGTTGCCTGGCCGGCACTAGCTCTAGCATTGAACGGCATTTTAGAGCAAGACGAACAGGCTCCATTATCTGAGTTTGAGTCTTTGCCAGAGGGGGCGGTCATGTCTGTGAAGGTCAACCGCTATGAGCGTAATCCGCTGAACCGACTCAGGTGTATCAGCCACTACGGGTGTGAATGCTGGGCTTGCGATCTGGACTTTGAAAAGACATATGGTCCGCCGGCTGCAGGTTTCATTGAAGTTCATCATAGGATTCCGGTTTCTGCCATGGGGGAGGGTTACATGGCCGATCCCATTCGTGATCTTGTGCCATTGTGCAGCAACTGCCACTCGGTTGCTCACCGGCGTAATCCCCCTTATCAACCTTGGGAGTTGCGCGAACTGTTAGGACTAGCGCCGAAGAAACCAGAACTGCCAATTGTCGGGACTGAAACTTCCGACATTGATTATGTCTTGAGTGGCGTTTCCGTCACGTTCGACGGAGGGGCCACGGTGCCTTCGATGCCCTCTGCCCCATTGAAGCGATGAAGCCATTTCGGGGACCGTGCGGCATGGAAGCATCCGCAGCTAAGTAACCGAACCAGATTTTGCTGTATTCACCGCGCTATTCCAGCAAGCCAGTGATTCGTTTTTGCTGAATTCTTATGATGCGGGAAAACGTAGCCATCCAAATGCTGCATTGTATTTGGGTAGAGTGTTTGCCCCAGTGCTTTTAGTGGAAGTGTAAGGTTCCTCGAATAAGTTCGAAGGTTAAACGCTCATCGGCTTCTATCAGGCCTTCAAGTATTGGTCGACCCACATTGAGCACTCCAGAGCGACCTCGATCTGGGCCATTTCTCGGATTCCAACTGGCATGAACAGTTTGCCCTCTGATAATGATGGCCATGTGCGATGCAGCTTCGGGTGGTAAGAGCTTCTTGAGTTCGACGCCACAACGAATACGTCCGCGGGCTATGTCGGTTGCTGTCACCCTCTGCAGTGAACTATCCATTAGCTTACTCTATCCGGGGCTTGCCGTTTAGGACCGTATGACGTTTGCGTCGCCCCGAAATTCATTGTGGAACCGGCACTATGGGCTACTTATTCGACCTGCTCACCATTTCGTCACTGATCAGCTTTGGCGCCCTGGTCGCGTTCTCCGTGGTCAATCTGACTGGGATAGACCACTACTTCATTGACGAGAAGGCCCGTGGAGCTTGCGGGGTGATTCGCAACCTCGTGCTGCCAGGAATCGGCTTTGCCTTGACCGCCTGGCTTTGGACGAGCCTGAGTGGGTTGTCGTTCACGTTCGGGCTAGCTTGCGCGGTCGTTGGGTTGGTTTACCTGGCCTTCCTGACGCGCGGGTTCCGGGAACCGGCGCCGCAGTTGGAGCTCGAGGAAGTTTAGAGGCCCCTGCTATCGCCGGACGTTTGGTGACGTCACAGCGGCAGGTGGGGTTTGCCGTCGTCGATGTTCTCCATTGACCGTTGCTTCGCAAGGCATCCTGTGGAAGCCTCGGAGTGATCCCGTCGCCGGGGTGACGACGGGCAGACGAGAAGGAGCCAGGCATGGGACTCATCCACATCGACCTGTTCACCACGCTTGACGGTGTCGCGCAAGCGCCGGGTGGACCCGAAGAGGACCCGGCCGATGGTTTTGCGTTTGGGGGCTGGCAGGCGCCGCTGTTCGACGACGCGGTTGGCGAACAGGTCGAATCCGGGATGGTGGGGATGGACGCCCTGCTTCTTGGGCGGCGGACGTACGACATCTTTGCCGGGTACTGGCCGCACCAGGACGGAGGCATAGCGCAGCTGTTCAACCGCATCCCGAAATACGTGGCCTCGCGCCAGGCGTTGAACCTTGAGTGGGAAGGCACATCTCAGCTCGGTCCTGATGTGGTGGCTGCCTTGAACGAACTGCGCGACAAGCATGAGCAAATACACGTTATCGGCAGCCTCGACTTCGTGCAGACCTTGTTTGCCGAGCGGCTCTTCGATCGGCTCACGCTTTGGGTGTATCCGATCCTCCTCGGTGGCGGAAAGAAGGTCTTCGCCGATGGGGTGGTTCCGACGAACCTTGAACTCATCGAGCCGGTGGTCGCCTCGCCGAAGGGTGCTGTGATGCAGCGCTACGCTCTGGTTGAAGGGACGCCTGGGGTGGGGGATATGTCGGCGCAATAAGTTGTCTTCACTCGGTTCATCGGTGGGGGTGCTCTGCTCTGCCCGGTTCCAGTGTTCCCTTAGAACAGGAGCGAGCCGTTCGGGCTCGACCCGGTGCGGAGGATCGAAGTGGTGACGATCCTCAAACACCTCCACTCGG
Organism: Micrococcaceae bacterium Sec5.1; assembly: GCA_039636795.1. Taxonomy (NCBI): domain Bacteria; kingdom Bacillati; phylum Actinomycetota; class Actinomycetes; order Micrococcales; family Micrococcaceae; species Micrococcaceae bacterium Sec5.1. The sequence goes on from CP143430.1 coordinate 1,279,726, forward strand.
TAGTCCGGGAAACCTTGGACAGTCGATCTGCAATATCCCCGTACTGGTCCGGGTTGCTCAGTCCTCCGAGCACGTACAGGACTGGTTTTGCGAACGCGCTGAGTTGCTCACGGTCCAGGTTGTACTTCTCGAAATCACGCAGGAACGCTCGAATTCCTGCAGGTCGTTTGGCCATCCACGATGGCGGGTCGCCCGCCGGCGGAGGCGGAAGGACGACGTCGGGCCTTACCGACAGCCTCGTGAAGGCCTCCATGAACTGCTTTGGCGGCAGCGATTCGAGTTCTTCAAACCGCTTCCACAATCGGGAGTGTGCCTTGCTCCAATCCCAGTCTCCCGCCCAGGCAGGTTCCAAGAGGGTCAGGCTGAGCAGGCGCTCGGGGTGCTTGGCGGCAAAGGCGAGGGCTGCGGCTCCGCCACCGGAGTAGCCGACAAGGTGGAACGTGTCCCATTGTTTGGCGTCTGCTTCGCGTAGGACTCCATCGACCTCGGTATCAAGCGACCAATCGGGTGGCGGTTCGTCGGCGGCGTAGAGGTCCAGGTCCTTCGCAAACGCATCGATGTCAGGGCCCAGCGCTTTAATGAGGTCGGTGTAGGCAGGCGCAGCAGGAAGGACGCTGCCTGGAAGGAAGAACGCGCGGATTGCTCCCATGGGTGAACCATACGCTTGGGGAGGGGCGAGGGGGAGGGAGTTCGTCAGCTGCAGAACCGGATTGCGCCCACGCTAGTGAGTCGCGCCGTGCATTCTGAGTGTGTTGCAGCTGCCTTCATCGTCGAGCTTGCTGCTGCAGCCTGCGGTGGCGAAGCGCGTAGAACCTAGGCATTCGTCATAAATCTGCCATTACAGGCGCGCCACTTCCGTAAAACTAGCATTTCAGTTGCAGGGATATACACTCATTTCCATCGGTCCAGCAGAGTGGTCGTCCACTTCGCTCGCCCACGCGACCGGTATCGGTTTAGATCTGGGGGAAGATTCGCATGCCTAGTAATCGAAGGCCTCTTTGGTTTGGTATATCGCCGTTACAGTATCCCTTCGGGTGCCGGAACGGGCCCAACTTCCGAAAAGCCTGACCTTCCACTTACACGCGGGCTCAAAGGCTCATTCCCCGTCTTGCTGCACGCCTTATTTTCTTTGATTTCTCATCATCCTCGCTGCTTTGCCCTGCCCAAAATCCTCCACCTCGCATCCCTATGGAGAACAATGACCATCCCCGAAGTACCCCAACACCAGCCCGGAAGCGGCGTACCCCGCAATAGCGGGGGCGCCGATGACGCCACAATTCAGCACGAACAAAGCCGCATTGCAATTCCCGCGGTGGCAGATGCGGAGGCGCCGTCGCCACCAGCAAAACGCCGTGGCCAGCCATACATCTTTGGAGCCATTGGGTTAGTCCTTGGTGTCGTTTTGGGTGTCATCGGGACCATCACCATTGGTGGAATGGTGGAGGCAGGCAAGGCGGCAGCGGCAGCTGAAGCGGAAGCGAAGAAACCAAAGCCCCTGGCCGATGCCGTAAACAAGTGCCAGATGTCTGGCAAGGCGATTTCAGCAAGATTGGGCGATGACGGGCGTAGCCTCTCACTTGATGGACAAGGTGAAGAAGACCTAAACGGCCTTGCATGGAGTGACATCCAATGCGTCCTCAAAGCTGTCAACGTTCCCGACTACGTTCAAGAACAGATGAAATCGACTCGTGCTCTGGACGGAACGCAACGCGAATCTTGGGACAACTTCTCTGTGTCTTGGAGCTACCACCCAAATACGGGCATGAACGTCGTTTTGCGCTTCACAGACGTGTAGGCGCATGACCCGAAAACTTTCCGACGCTATGAGCGTCACTTCGCCTAGCCCGCTCATGCAGACGAGCATTCATTCATCCCACCACGACGGAGATTCATGGCCATCAACGAAACCGGACATAGCATTCCCGAAATGCCTGCCGAACCTCCAAAACACGAGGAAGGGAAACTCACCCCCAACCCTGAACCGAACGAGAGTGCTTCGGATGAATTGGACGCGGCCTCAGTGTCAGTCAAAAAGCTGGGCTGGCCCAGACGTCGGAATCGGACGACTGAGTCAACGCCCTCATTGGAACAATCAAGAAATGTGAGGGAGCCCGATGAAGTGACTCCGTCGACACCGCGCAGCAATCGGCGATGGATCTGGGTGGCCGCTTTGTCAGCCGTTCTTCTAGGCGCGGCAGTGTTCTTGGGGTCGATTCTGACGGACCCCAAAAGCAGTGGGGAATACAAGAGTTTGCAAGCCGACAATGTTCGCCTGACCACTGAGCTTAACAAATCCAAGACAGAGTACAAGACCCTTGAAGACGGCATGAAAGCACGCGAGGTCCGAGTGACAGCCGCCGGTCAGGAGCTCACAAAGCGTGAGGAGGCGGTCAAAGTCGCTGAGGCCGCAGTGAAAAAGCGGGAAGACGCGGTGACAGTGGCTGAGAAACAAAAAGCCGCGAACACTGTTCGGGAGGGGACTTGGACGGTGGGTGTGGATATTGAGCCCGGTACATACCGAACGGACACCGAGGTCTCGTCCAGCTGCTATTGGGGTATTTATCGCACGGGGTCGAACGGATCGGACATCATCGACAACGACATCGTGAGCGGTGGGCGCCCTACTGTTACGCTCGTCGCCGGGCAGGACTTCAAGACGACGCGATGCGGTGCATGGACGAAGCAATAGAAGCAGGGCTCATGCCTAGTATCTCCCGACCGAATTAGAGCCCAGCGTTTTAGCGATAGGAAGCAGCCATTTTTCTCACAATCCCTAGAACAATCGGACACCATTCTATATTCGACTATCGGTAATTCATTACTAGCCAGTCAGGTGCGATCTGCTCATTGCCGTTTTGACTGCTTTGGCTCTGGTTTCGTCGTTGACGCCAAGAAGGGTTAGCGGCATTCGCCCGACATAACAGCACTGTGTTTCTGAAATATCGCATGTCTTAGTCAACAAACATGGCAGTCTGTATATATGCTTCCCCTATTGGGGACTCTTTTGATGATCTCAATACCATTCGCATAGCTAAAGGAAGGTTTCAATGAAGAAATTATTCGCACTTATGGCGCTCATAGCTATCCCGGTGCTCGCAGGATGTGGTGCCAGCGGATCGACAACAGGAAACGCTGGAGGTGGTTCATCCGCTGCGTCACAGCCTGCGGAAAGCAAGGCCGCCGAGCCCAAGGTTGGTGAGCCTTTTACTGCTGACATGGGCGGCGGCAACGTCGCTAAGATCACCATTGTGACGGCTCAGTTTGTAGATTCGGTGAGCACTAATCAGTTTGCTCCGAAGCCGAAGGCCGGAAAGTTCCTCCAGATGGATGTTCTATGGGAGACCGAAAAGGGGACAACTAAGGCCAACTCCTTGTACTTCACCGTGAAGGATGCCGATGGGCGCAAGGGTGACATGGAGCTTTTTGGTGACGGAACCCTCGGGTCTGGTGACGTCCCTGCTGGCGACAAGATGCGGGGCTTTGTGAATTTCGATGTGGCGCCGGGGCCCGTGACGGTGACAATAACGAACCCGATACTCCAGCCAGCGGCAACAATCAAGATCGCACCCTAACTTGAATTGGTGGCCTCGGACGTTCGCCGTCCGAGGCCACCGAGCCACAGCACTACGCCTGCAACGAGGGGGAGAGGCCTGCTCAGGCCCCCGCGATCCGGCCCGCCACATACTCCGCATCCAGGCCCACTCCGGCGACTATCGATGAGTAGTGCCGCGTGAGCCAGGGCAGGCCGACCGTGTACAGGCCAGCTTGTTCCATGACGCCTCGCGAGTGTTTCGGGTACCCCCACTCATCCAGCACGGGCATGTCGATGAAGCTCAGGTCGAGCTTGTATCCGGTCGCCCACAGGATGGATGTGATGTTCGCTTCGGCAAGGTTCAGCTTGGCTGGTTCTGTTGGCAGCCAATCATCCTCGGGCTCCTGTGGTTGCTCGGGTGCGTCGATGCCTGCGGCGGCGATGTACGCCTCGATCGCGCGTCCCGAGCGCTGCGCGAAGGTTGACTCGACGGTTGCGAGGCGTTCGGGGAGGTCGTCGCTGAAGGTGATGACGCCGTCGTCGATGTTTTCCAGATGCCCGTGCAGGTGCATGCCGCGGCGGCCGAGCTCGCGGAGGTGGATGTTGTGACCGCCGTCCGTGCCGGAGAGCAGCGGGTTGCAGGCGAAACGGGCCGCGGGAGATGGGAGTCCCTCGCGGGTGAGGGCGTTGATGCCGTAGTCCGGCCCGTGTTTGCCGACTTCCAGCAGCCAGTAGATGAGGTCGTGGCCGCGGTAGCGGCGCGGCGCTTCAGGACACGTGGAGACGGCCAGGTGTACTTCGCGACCGGCCGCGTGCAGCTCCTCGGCGATCTGCCCACCCGACTGCCCGGTCCCGACAATCAGCACAGCGCCATCGGGCAGCTGCTGGGGGTTGCGGTACTCGTGCGTGTGGAGCTGGAAGACGTTCTGCGGGAGGTTGCCCGCAACGGCGGGAAGCTTGGGTACCTGATAGGCGCCCGTCGCCAGGACGACGTTACGTGCCTGCATGTGCCCGAGAGACGTCTCGATGGTGAACCCATCCGCCGCGCCTGCCAGCCGCGTCACCTCGACGCCGGTGCGAACCGGAGCATCAATCACTTCCGCGTACTTTCTGAAGAGATTCACAGCAGCGATCCGCGGTATGAACGCGTCCGGTTCTTCACCGGAATACGGCATCCCCGGCAGGCTCAGCGCGAGGTTCGGCGTGTTCATGTAGAACCCGTCCCACCGGTCCTGGAACGCACCTCCCAGAGAGTCTCGCCGTTCCAGGATTTGATGCTCGACGCCGGCCTGGGTCAACCAGTAGCTAGTCGCGAGTCCTGCTTGGCCTGCGCCGATGATGACCGTGTTTATCGGTTCAGTTCTCATCTCCAGCGCCCTCTGCTTTGACTCCAGTGATTGCGCACTGGGGCGGCTTGCTTGCGCAGGTTCAACCGTGTTCGGGATGGACGGATAGCTCCCATGGCTGAACTGTACGCCTCTGGGCTCTACCCAGGGAGACCCACCCTTGGCTACACCTGATTGAAGTCGGTGCTGGTTCTGGTATGGATTCTCATCGATTATGCGATGGCGTCACGGCCTGCAGGGCAAGCTCGACCAGGCGTGGCATCTTTGTTGCTCCATCCACAGTTCTCGGCTCGCGGAGATGCCCAGCAAGGGTCAGATCAACTAAGCCATGTACCGTCGCCCACACGAGGGCTGTGATCTCTCGGACATCGCCCGAAACTATATAACCGTCCAGCTGTCCCTTCGAGACCAGCGTGTACAAGTAGTCCGTACAGGCGGTCGCGGCGTTTTCAAGATCACGACTCGGATTACCGATTTGGAAGTCGCCGAACACTAGGCGGTAATGGGCAGGGCGCGCCATTGCGCCTTCTGTATAACCGAGCAGGGCGCCCCCAAGCGGGGTGCGATCGCCCACACCAGACGCAGCTCCTAAACGCATCTGCTCGCCCAGATAATCAAGATTCTCTGCTGCAACAGCGCTTAGGAGATCGTCTTTGTCTTTGAAATGTCGATATGCGGCCGTGCGGGACAAGCCCGCTTGGGAGCCGACGGCCCGCAAAGTCACTGCGTCGGGGCCACCCTTGGTCAGCAGATCGCTCGCGGCCGCCAATAGTTTCGATCGAGTCTCGCTGGGCAAAGAGTCCATGGTCAACCATCCTACCTACGGCAATGCGGCTTGATTGTTGACGAGTTGACACTGTCAACAGCAATTGTTACTCTGTTGACATTGTCAACAGATAGTTGGCTCTCGTGGCTGATTCGCACTCAAGGACACATGTCCGTCCGCAAACGAGCCCGGGGAAGAAAGAAGGAACAAACATGAAATCCGAAGATCTAGCCGCAGCGTACTTCGAAGTCTGGATGACGACCGATGATGATCGTCGCCACGAGTTGGCCAGCCAGGTCTTTACGGAGAGTGCCGTTCACTATGCGGTCCCCGCGAGCGTGGAATTCCGCGGAATCGAAGCGATCGAGAGCAACATCAAGCGAGTAAATACGGAGAACATCCAAGGGAACGGACTCTCTTTCACGTCCGGTGACGTGACCCCTAACCACAACACATTGCAACTCGAATGGTCAGTCGAGACCCCCTCGGGGCAGACGGTCGCCACTGGTCGTGACTTTCTTCTTATTAACGACGACGGGCGCGTGCAGGCTCTCTACATGTTCAACGGCGTCTGAGTCGGCCGGACCAAGGAGCGATCTAATCCAGGCCTCCCGAAGCGGGCCAGACCGTTTCGGGAGGTGTGGATCAGATGGGGGTGCGGGAGGTCAGTCGGCCTGGGTTTTGGCCGTCAGGTCAAAGTATTTTGGACAGTCGCTCGCACTCTTCCCACAGCCGCTTCCGGGCGTCGGGATCAGAGCCCATGCCCGGCGTCGGGAGTTCCTTGCGTTTGGCCCAGAGCTTGCCGGACACCGCCGCAGCCTCTGGCGAGGTGGCCAGCCAGACGGCCGTATCAGCTGCCTTCTCCGCGGGCTTGCCGAAGGTGTTTGTCATCCAGCGGAACGGTCCGCCAACATCCTGCAGAAGAGCGGTGTGCTTGACGAGGCCCGGGTGCACTGCGTTGACGACGATGTTGGATCCGCGAAGGCGCTCCGCGAACTCCTGCATCAACAGAACACGACCGAGCATTGTTGGTGGGGTAGAGCGGAGGTAGCTGTAGTTGCCTTTCTGAGTTTGAAGGTCGTCGAAATCGATCTTGGTCACCGAGGGGCCGCCCGAATACTTGGAAGCTATGTTGACGATCCGCGACGGCTGCCCCTCATCTCTGCTCGCGCCGCGCTTGAGCGCATCCAGGAGCAGATTCGTGAGAAGGAAGTAGCCCATCACGTTGGTGGCGAACGTGAGCTCGAGGCCATCCGCGGTCACGTGGCGTTCTTTGCGGAAAACGCCGGCCGCATTGACGAGCACGTGAAGCTCGTCGTGGCGGGAAAGGAATTCCTCAACGGCCGAGCGAATTGACTCTTGGTTTGAGAGATCGCAGGCAAGAGGCTCCAAGGTTGCGCCCGGGACCGCCGCCTGGATCTCGCGCAAAGCCTCTTCGGCCCGAGCTTCTGTCCGTCCAACCACGACGACGGTCGCACCTTCGCGTGCCAGTGCAGTGGCGATGGCCTTGGCAAGACCACCCGTAGCGCCGGTTACCAGCGCTGTTCGTCCATTCATCGAGGGCATGGCTTGATCTCAGCACGAAACGGCGTGTTTGGCGAGGGTATTTAGTTCTTGGAAGGCCGTGCTTTGGGTTTCTTAGCTGGGAGCCCGGCCACGTAGTCGAACGCTTTGGCCACCCATGGTTCGGCCTTCTCGGCGTCATCGTTCCAAGCTTCCGGAAGGCCGGTGTATGCGCCCATGGGACGTTCTTCAGGACCAAAGGGCTGAGTTTCATGATCAGCCTCGAGCTCGGCCTTATCAGTCTCAGAAAGGCGGATGCCGATGGTAGGGCCGAACAGTCCCGCAAACATGTTGCCGTTCACGAAAGCGCCAAGATTGCCGAACATTGGCTTGACGACGACATCGGGATGATCGGGCAGCACAGAACGAAAGCGTTCCTTATCGGCGTCCGAGGGCTTGGGCATCTGCATTTGCTTGTCCTCCTAGGTTGTACGTCCATGCCCAACTGTACGCAGAGCATGACGATCAGGCCGCAAGCCGCCGTAGTGCCCATTCCCAGCCAATCAGCTCCTGCTCCAGCCGAACTCTGTCCCCATAGCTGCCTGCCCGCAATCCCTCGTAGACGCGAGCTTCCTCAGGTGTCAGCCGACTCAACACAGCACGAGAAGGAGTTGCCTCCACGCTCCACGCATCCCGGTGTGCCAGGAGGGTTTCCTCGTCCATCAGCACGCTCGACACGTGCGGATGGACTGAACGCAACTGATCCAGAATGCGGAAGCCGTGGGTATCCAGATCCCCCCAGTACAGGACCTCACAGTCGTGCAACCATGCCGCATCCCGGACGGACGAGAAGCCGTAACCGGCGCCGAAGATTGCCAGAGTGTCCGGCCGTTCCGGGAGGGCTAGGAAGTTCACGAGGTTCTCGGTGATGATCACTCTGCTCACCGGAAGCCTGAAGGACTCAAACGCGGAAGCAGTCACCGTGATGTCCCGGGCATCACCCAGCAAGGGGATTGCCGAATCCAAGACACGGAAGCGGACCTGCTCCGGCTGGTGGAGGAAGCCGTGACGCTCCGCGAAGCGTGCAGCCGGGGTTCGGGCGGCCGATCGTCCCAGCAGGGAATCGTCGGCAGCCGAAGACTCAGCCACCTCAAGCAGTTCGTCGTCAAGCGCCTCGACGGTGGGTGTATCCCAAACCTCCGCATGCACCAGCGCCCCCACTATCTCGTCAATTGTTCGGCGGTGCGTCTCGATGAACTTCGTGTGAACCCCAGGCAGGCTCAACTGCCGCACATAAACACCAGGGGAGGGGTGGTCGCCGAGCCACAGCGCCACTCGGGCAGCAGTCAATGCCGCGTCGCCCAGCTCCAACAGAGCAAGTGGTCGCTTCAAAGCCCACGCCTTAAGAGCGGGATCAAGAGCTACAAGCGAAGAAGCAAGAGAACGGAAGCGCCCCAACTCCCGCGACTTACCTACAAAGGCAACCTCGTCCTCTACCGAATCAAACACGGCCACGGCGGGAAGTTGGTTTGACCCGATAGTGGTACGGCCGACGTCGACGGTTTCCAGACTGTACGGCCCTGCGGCGGCGAACAGCTCGGCAGCCCATTCGCGGGCGGCAGCGTAATCGTCCCGCAATTCCGTGGCGGATGGTCGCTTCAACGCGCGACGCCGTGGGTACAGGTCAGTCGGTTCAAGAGCCTCGCGCAGGAGCTGGCCGCGGTCCCATGCGGTTGCAGACAGCGATCGCAGCCCCGCCAGCGTCGTCCAACGACGAGCAAGAGCAGACTTAGCCGGCACGCTTCTCCCGTTCTTCGCGGTACTCGATGATGGTCATGTTGCGTAGCTGGGAGTCGTTGCCGTTGGTATTTGCGACGAAGCCCACGTGTGCCACAAACGGCTCGATAACGTTGATCTTCTGAAGTGGAGTGACGATCAGCAGCTGCAGTTTCATCCGCTGGAACAACTCCATCCCGTACCGTGCGGACTCGTCAGAGCCACGACCAAACGCCTCGTCGATCACCACAAACCGGAAGCTCCTCCCCTTGGCAGGGCCGCCTGCGCTGGAGCGTGAGGCGCCTTTGACAGAAGCCAAGCCGAATTGGAACGCCAGCGCCGCCGCAAGAATGGTGTACGCAAGCTTCTCTTTCTGTCCGCCGGACTTGCCGCCAGAATCCGTGAAGTGCTCAAACTCCTCGCCGGTCTCGGTCCACTTTTCCGATGCCGAGAACGTAAACCAGTTCCGCACGTCCGTCACCTTGGCCGTCCAGCGCTCGTCCAAGGTGGTGAACCCTTCACGGCCACGGAAACGCTCGATCAGCCGTTCCACCTGCAGATACTTCTGCTCAGAGTACTGATCATCATCACCAATCGTGCCCTCGGAGCAGGCCCTCAGGTCGATCCCGAACTGCCGCACATCCAGGTCCGTGGAGTTCTGATGCTCCAGTTGGATGTGCCTGCCCGGGTTGTACTCGATCTCCGCCAAGGACAGGTTGATCTCGCTGATCCGGTTCACGATGTCCTGCCGCCGGCTATCCAGGAACGCGTTGAACGCCACCACTTCGTGGATGGTGTTCTGCGTCAGGGAATCCTTGAAACGCGCCTCGAACCTGGGAAGGTCATCGCGCTCCAGCTGTTCGAGGAGCCGGTTGAACTCCTCCGCAGCCTCCAGCGTGGCGTCAATGTCCGTGGTCTCGTTCTTATACTTGTTGCGGAAGTCCGCCATGAGCCGCACTGTGGAAGCCGCAGCCGTCGCGATCTTTTTGGTCAACGCATCAATCGTTCCAGTCAGCCCGGACCGGACCGAACTTTCGGTAGAAACTGTATTCCGGTACGTGAGCGACTTTTCACCGAGTGTCTTGGCGGTGAGCCGCGCTACGGCAGCCAGTACGTCGCCGTCGTCCGTTAGCGGTTGTTCCTGCAAGGTCTGGCGACATTCCTCGATCACCGTTGCGATGTCCCTGGCATCCTTGTCGTTGGCCCCAATCCGCTCGCGAACCTTGTCGGAGCGCTCCTGAAGCTTCTCGATCCTCGCAGCGACCTCGGCCTCCTTGACCGTCAGCTGCTGCAGCACACTGCTCGCCTGCTGGAGTTGCAGCTTCTCATCCCTAAGCTCCTGGACCCGGCGAGCGGTCACCTGCCAGCTGATCTCCGAAAACTCGGTCACAGACCCAACATTGCCCAGCAAGCGGTTCAGCCGGGCGGCGTCACCCAGCGACGCGTCCACCTTCGCCAGCTGGGTCCCGACACTGCGGTGCTTGCCGTCAACGTCGTCCCGCTCAGCCCGAATCCGCACGATCTTCTCGTGGTTGTCCCAGCCAAGGACAAACGTCCGCCGGTCCGTCAGGCCCGTGCGGTCGTCCTTCTCATGCCTTCCCCGCGAGCCCTTCAACTGACCATTAACCGTCAGCGCCTTGGGATGCCTGCGGAAGTCCTCCACGCTGTCGCAGCAGACATAATCGAACCTGGTGCTGAGCTCATCCAGAAGGAAATCGCGGAACGGCGTGCCCTGTTTGATTGCAATCTTCGCGCCCAGCGTCCCGGGTGCGGGAGGCCGTTGCGGGTACGAGTCACCAATCCGCCGGTACACCAGCTTGCCCTTGAGATCATTCGCGTCCACCCATGAGCTCACCGCCGCATAGTGCTCAGCGGAAACCAGCAACTGGAGCGCAAAGCTCCTCAGTGTACGTTCAGCCGCGCCTTCCCACTCGGCCTCGCCGTCGCGGACGCGCAACAGTTCGGCAGCGTAGGGGAGCGCCGACTCGGCAATGCCGGTGCCCTCACAAATACGGCGCCGCAGTTCCAACTGCGGACGGGCCAGCAGGGTCTGCCGGGAGCCAAGGCTGGCCAGTTCGGCGTCGAGGTCCTCCCTGCGCGCGGCCAGCTCCCTGAGCTCCGAATGCAAAGCCGTTCGCCGGTCCTGCAACTCCGCTGCCTGGGCGGCAAGGTCCTGCTCAACCTGGCTCAAGCGTTGCCGGTTAGCATCGAACAGCACTCGGTCTTCGGGAGTGCTCAATCCAAGTTCGACGGCGGCACTGGTGTACTGCTCGAAGCGCTTGCGTTGCGATTGGAGCGCCTCTTCAAGCTGCGCCACTTCAGCGTCGATGGCAGCGAGCCGGCCACCACCACTGGTCCGAATGTCCTCTTGCACGATCGCGAGTTCGTGCCGCAGCCGGGCAATGTCCGAGGTCAGCTGGGTGCTGTCTTCGCGGAGCTTCTGTCCCGTCCGCTCCAGCTCGTCCTGATGTTCCAGACTCAGAGTCAACTGCTGATCCGTGAACCAAGGATGCAGCTGATCCCTTTGCTTGCGTGCCTGGCTTTCCTCCGCGCTGAGCTTCTGGTGGGTGGCGGCGCCTTCCCGGATCGGCTTCAGCAGCTCGATCTGGTCCTTGGCCCGGACTACGGCTTCGTGTGCTTTCTTGAGATCGTCGAAGTGCCCGATCAGCTTGCTGATCCTCGCATCGACGTCATCGTCTTCCAGCATGTTGGTCCGGACGAAGTGGGTGATGTTCTCCACTTGCTTCATGGAAACCGTGCGGTGGAACAGCTCCATGGCCTGATTGCCGCTGATGCCAAAGTGGCGCTTGAATGCGGCCGCATACGGATCGAAGGTGTCGTGAACGGTGACGCCTTCAGCGCGCAGCTTCTTCTTCAGCTTCGCCGGATCCTGGCCGAAGTTGGAGAAGTCCTCAGCGATGGACTGCTCCTTCTCAGCCAAGGAGTAGAACCGTGTGGGCTGCCCGGCTTCCTGCATAGTCCAGAGGGTGATGGCTAGCGTCACAGTCTTGTTGAGCACAGCGTTGTGGAAGACGCCGAGGACTACAGACAACGTGCCCGGCGCCCGGAGCGCCACGGGCTTGGAGTACTCGCCGCCAGTGCTCCGGGTGCTCTTGTGGAAGCCCCTCACATAGGACATCAGCGTGCGTTCCCGCTTCTGCGCGCCGGCGGCCTTGTTGTACTCGATGCGGTTGGCCGGCAGAAGGAGCGTGGTGATCGCGTCCACAACGGTCGACTTTCCCGAACCGATATCGCCGGTCAGCAAGCTGTTAGCGCCATCCAAACGGAACGTCCGCACACCGCCGTGGAACGTGCCCCAGTTCAACAGCTCCAAACGCTGAAGTCGGAACCCGGGCGGCAGGCCGCCGTCGTGCGCCGTTTCTGCTGTTTCATCGATGCTGAACAGCGTGTCCTGAACGTCAGTGGTCATGGTCACTTGCTTCCGGTGAGAGAGTCACGATAGTCAGCCAACCGCGCGTCGAACTCTTCCAGCCACTGCGCGTCAACGTAAGCCTTCAAAATGCGCATCACCTCGTACGCTTCCGTTTCGCCCTTCAATCTCCGGAGGAAACCGAGCTCCATAACCTTCTTGATGTTGGTCCCCAGCCGGTCCAGGATCCGGGCCTCATTGCTGGACTCGGGCAGGAAAACTGAGACCATGTCCTTGATTTCGGCCTCGGACATGATCAGCCGGAGCTCGCTGCTGTTGGTATCGAACTCCAGCATCCGCTTCCGGAGGAGGGCGAGCAGCAGGCTGACATCGAACGTGAGTTGCCTTCGGGGGATGAGCCGGGGGAGCGTGCCCTCAGGATCCTCGCGCGACTTCAGAAAGGCATAGCCCTCCGACTCGTCCAGGATCAGGTTGAGGCCCAGCACGGCAACGTAATCCCTCACCTGGGACGTGAGCGTGATCAACGACTGCCAGATCTTCTGATCGGCCTCCGCGTACACCACGCCCTTGAAGAGCCTGGTCACGACGGCGGGCAGTTCCTCGGGGGTGCTTGCTGTTTCGGTTGTCATGCCGGCCTCACGAAGATGATCTGGTCAATGGTTGCCTCTTTCAGCGTGCCATCCGGGAGCTGCCACTGGAGGTTCTGGGTTGTTTCCGCATCAATAGTGGCCCAGTCCGACTCGACCGCCAGCTGGTAATACTGCACCAGCTCTGCGAGCCCTTGGGTCAATGGATGTGCTGCAGTGATGTCCGCGAGCGTTGCCTGGTCCGCGTGTTCAAGGACGTCGTCGATGTTCGACTTCAGACGCTCCCTGTCTACGTGGAATTGGCTGAACAGGGCGCTCGCATCCAGGTCCTGATCGTCTGCGGTGACCACCTCGTCCATCACCATCACGCGGCTGCCAGGCTCGTAAAGCGGCCGTTCGAACGGCAACGCTACATCCACGGACGGTGCGTCGATCTCCATGAAAACGTTCGACGGCGGGTGGTCCCGTGTGTCCAATGCGCTCGCCTCAACGCTTCGGATCAGTTGCATAATGCGCTTGTTCTCGAGGAAGACTTTGTCGTCCAAGAGCCTGCGCATCTGCTGGGAGAGCTGCCTTACCGTGCTCTGTGTCTGTTCAACCGCCGGCAACCAGTCCTGGTGAAGGTTCGTGATGGTGTGGAGGTTATCCGCTTGCGCCAACGCCTCGATCTGAGTGGCACGCTGGAGGAGATCGTTCAGCTCGTTCCGCAATTGGGGTGACATGAGGTAGTCCCAGAAGCCCTGGAACGTGCGGCCTTGCAGGGAGCTGCCGATGTCCTGCTGGTTGGCGAAGATCGTGTCCAGAAGTTCGCCTTGGCTGCCGTCCCACGTGGCGATCTGCTCGCGGACTTGGCGGTCCAGTTTCCGGAAGTTCTGCTCGACCTCCCGGAAATCAGAGAGCAAGTCCTTCGCCAACGCCGTGAGTTGCTGGAAGTGGTCCAGAGCCTCGGGGCCGCTCATGACCTTGACGTCGCCCGCGCGGATCCGCTGCATCTCCTTGTCTATCTGATCCCTTTGCTGCTGCAGTTCGGCAAGCCGGACCTCTGGGTCGGTCTCCGATTGCTGAACCAGGGTTTTCAGGACAGCGAAGATGCTGGTCAGCCTGGATTGCGTGGCCACGAACTCACGGCCCCTCAGGCTCTCCACCCACCTGACGACGTCCTCGGCTGCGGGCGTGAGGTCGTAGTGAGGCTCGTCCTCCTGTTGAACGTAGTACTTGCGCAGCCAAGCCCGCTCCGGAGCTGCCCAGTCGTCAAGATACTCTGATGCGCTACGCGGGAATTTGTCCTCGCCGAAGGATTCCCTGACGCCGAACAAGACGTCGTCCAAAGTATCGATCAGTTGCTGGCGGCCAACGTTGCGCTGGTTAGGGCCTGTGAAAGCGGTCATGAAGAAGTGCAGCGCCAGCGGGGCGTTCTGGGCGCGTAGGAGGGCCCAGCCCGCGTGGTTCTCACGCAGGGAATTTATGGCGTAGAAGTCCACGTGCTCCCTTAAGTCTTCAGGTTTGTACTGGCTGCTGGCCCGGCTCTTGACTCACAGGCTAAGCCAACAGCACGACAATTTTCTTCGTCAGTCCGACCACCGGATTGATTAATCTGACGTCGCACTGGCTATCTGCTCAGATCTATGTAAACTTGACGGTGTTGTTGTGTTTGGCATTTGGTAGTTCAGGCAGTCCCCGTGATCCATCTGGATCGCGACCTTCTGAAGTAACGGTGGAGAACACCCCACACCGGAGACCCGAAAGTCGGGAGAATCTCCACCTTCAGTAAGGACTGAAAAAATGGCTACAGGTACCGTGAAATGGTTCAACTCCGAAAAGGGCTTCGGCTTCATCTCTCCTGAAGATGGCAGCCAGGACGTTTTCGCTCACTACTCTGCGATCAACTCCTCGGGCTACCGCTCCCTCGAAGAGAACCAGAAGGTTTCCTTCGACGTCGAGCAGGGCCCCAAGGGTCCCCAGGCAGTAAACATCCAGGCTATCTAGTCTTCGGATAAACAAAAAAGCAGGGCTGGTCACTGACCGGCCCTGTTTTTTTCTTGCCACGGTGATCGAACATATATACGAAGACTAGAAGTAAGAATAGAACACATATCCACATAGCGAATTACACCCCTGTAACTCGCCTTCGAACGTCCGTAGCGTGGTTGGTATCAACTACGAAACCGAGGGCCTCCCATGGACGAACAGACTGCAAACGACTCATTCCCGCCAGCTCATTCGAAGCAGCCTCACCACCTAGTCGAGTCGCGCGAGCACTCATTTTTGCCGGAATTGCCACCTAGACGGGCGTTAAGCGGCCTGTGCAAGGCTGTTTTGCCACCTAGTCCCGTTTCTGAAATCTAACCTGCGAAGTGAGCCGCATGTCGGTCATCCACAGAAACAGAAGGTTGGATCGAGTGTTCGATTCTGAGGTTCAGCGCATCCTCGATTTCGTCGGCCGCGGCATAAGCGTGCGGATTATTGGAGCCCCCGGAAGCGGCAGGACCACGGTGTTGCAAAACGTGGTGGCCAACCTGGAAAAAACCGGCATCGCTATCCACCTCATCAGCGGCCTCCGAACACATCGCTCAATCCCGTACTCAGCCATCAAGAGCCTGGGTTTGGAGCTGCGGCCCGGCCGCAGCGGAGTTATGGATATGGCAGACGCGCTCTCAAGCCAGTTATCCAAGCCTGGAAAGCACGTCCTGATAGTGGACGACATCCATCTGCTGGACAACGAATCGCTGGCGGTGCTGGAATCCGTTCGCCGCAGGTCCGACTGTCCGTTGGTCGTCACGGCTCCGGACAGCGGCTCGATCTCAAGAGGTCAACTGGCCGTCATGAACAGTGGCCGCGAAGCTTTGCTGCAACTGGACCCCCTCCACTTTGAGCAGGTACACACCTTGGTGACGCAGGTGCTGGGGGCTGCCGCTGATGCAGACACAACAGCAAGAATTCTGACAAAGTCCGGAGGAAACCCTCGGCTCATTGTCCGCATCACCGAGACTGCCGCCTTAAGCGATCTGCTTGTTATGCGCGGTCGTCAGTGGCAGATGACAGGTGACACCCTCTGGAACGACCATCTGAGAGGCACCCTCGAAGCGCTGCTGGCGGACCTTGCTCCGGAAGAAGTCACTGCCCTGCACACCATGGCAATCCTTGGCACCGCTCGTGTAGACGTTCTGCAAAAGGTGGTGCAGCCCGACGTGTTGGAAGGCCTTGAACGGCGGGGATTCCTGTCAGTCATGGACGATCACCACAATGGACCGATCGCGGCGATAACCCCGCCCGTCATCGCGGACTATTTCAGAGGCCAAAAGACGCTCAGGGACCGGCACCTCTTGCGGAACAAGATCGCTGGTGCCCTTGAAGGTGTGCCTCAAACTGCGCAGGGCAATTCAACGACTGCCGACTGCCTATCCCGGGTGCTGGGATCCTTGCGGCTCGAGAAGGGAAACGATGACGCCGTAACGGCCCGGCATTTTCACGATCACAGTGCCGCTCGCGAACGTACGCGCTATGAACGATGGCAAGCGAACAAGTCAGCGACCAATGCTGCAGCACTGCTCAGGGTTTACTGGGGAGCGCCGGTGAACGTTATGCGGGCAACCCGCGTCTGCCGGGAGACGTCCACACTCAACGGCGACCCCAATGACATTCTCTTTCTCACGATCACCAAGGCTTTCCTTGCAATCTACTCAGGGCAAGGCGTGGGTACGGCTGTTGGCATTCTGAAAGGATTCGCTGAGCAGAACCCCGATCAGGCGTCCAGCGCCGAGGCCACGATCCTCTTCATCAGCGCCTCCCATGGTCGGGTCGCACCAAGGACCGAGCCTTCTGCCGAAACCCCGCAGCCTACGTGGCTGGGGTTGGAAGGACTCGTCCAAAGCTTGCTCGAGCTGTTTCGCTTTCGGCCGGCTGCGGTCCTCAGTGTGACAGAGAAGGCTGAGGACGACGACGCCTTCCCGCACCTGCGTCCGTTCCTTCACGGCTTCGCGCTCTTTGCAGCAGGCAGGATCGAGGATTCCCTGGTCTTTGCGCTGGATTGGCGTGCCGAGGCCCGCCGGAATCTCGATCAATTCGGCGTCGTGGCCAGCAGCTATGTGGCAGCGCACGGTCTGTTGTACAGGGGCTACTTTGAAGAAGCCGAATACCTCATGAGCAGCGTCTTTGCCATGGGTCGTCCCGGCTTCGTGGTGGATGTCCTCTATGACGCCATGCTGCGGCTCGCCGGCCTACGGCATGCGACGACGGCCATCTCACCGGCGTTGTCCATCGCGTCGCAGGCAAGGACTGAAGTGCCCGATGTTGGCCCATTGCCCGGTATCGGCAAGGGAGTGCATGAGCTCATTGCCGCAGAGACTACTCAGCCGTCGGTTTTTGATCGGCGTGCCGTGAAGCTCATCAAACGTCAGATGAAGAGCGGCTACATTCTGGAAGCAGCAATGACGGCACTGCTCTGCACATGCCTCTCTCCAGGAGGGCCAGTCCTGGATCTCCTGCGCAGGATCCTCCGGGATAGCGGAGTGACGGCTCATGACCAGATGATGGCCGTTGCCACCGCCGTTGTGGAGGGCGATCACAAGTTGCTTGGTCTCCTCCTGAAGCACTACGAATTGGATGCCGACAACTATCAGATCGGCATGCTGCTCCGAGGCGCTCTCAAACGTCACGTTCTGGAGGGGAATACACCAGCGGCGGAGGCTATGGCCGAGGCTTCTTCTTTGTTCGCAGCAAGGTTTCCGTCGACCAACGAACAACTCTCCTTCAACACTTTCAGGACGACGCCCCTCACGGAACGCGAAATTGAGGTTGCCGCCTTGGCGGGACATCGCTCGAACGTTGAGATTGCTGAACATCTGGGAATCAGTGCGAGAACAGTGGAAAACCACATCTCCAACGCCCTCCGAAAAACGGGTGCAACCTCGCGTAATGGCCTCTTCATCCTCGTGGGGAATTCAATGGCAGCACGTTGACTCAAGTTAGGCTGAACGTATCTTCCAGTACGAGTCTCCGGTGACACCGGTAGAGCTCAGACCTTGATGCGTGAAGGGTTTTCGTGAGCAATTCCCCGGCCTTGGCCCGCCGCCTCGGCACCTTTGATGCTTCGGTCATAGGCTTAGGCTCCATGATCGGTGCCGGGGTCTTCGCGGCCTTCACACCAGCCGCAGCGGCAGCAGGATCCGGGCTCCTCATAGGCCTGGTTGTTGCGGCCTTCGTGGCCTTCTGCAATGCGACTTCCTCCGCGCAACTCGCTGCCAGATACCCCACCTCCGGCGGAACATACGTCTACGGACGTGAACGGCTTGGGCCGTGGCCCGGGTTCCTTGCCGGGTGGGGATTCGTGATCGGCAAGACGGCCAGCGCCGCAGCCATGGCTATGACCTTCGCAGCCTATGCAGCACCGGCAGGTTGGGAGCGTCCGGTGGCGATTGCCGCCGTCGTAATTTTGACGGCTGTGAACTATCACGGCGTGACTCGCACAGCGGGACTCACGCGAATTTTGGTGATCGCCGTCCTGACCGGTCTGGCGATAGCCGTGGCGGCCGTTTGGGGTGGTTCTGGACCTGACTTCAGCAACTTTGTTGGCGAGGGGCTGCTGGCGCACGGCTGGTACGGCATCTTACAGTCGGCCGGGCTGTTGTTCTTTGCCTTTGCCGGCTACGCGAGGATTGCCACCATGGGGGAGGAAGTTCGGGAGCCTCGTCGCACCATACCCCGGGCCATCAGCATCGCCCTGGGAATCACGATTGTCATCTACGCCATAATCGCAGTCACGCTCTTGGCGGCCCTGGGACCGGATGGTGTTTCGGGGACGCCAACACCACTCGCAGATGCCGTCACTTCTGGTGCGATGTCTTGGGCTGCTCCCATTGTTCGGATCGGAGCCGCAATTGCATCTTTGGGTGCTCTCCTGGCGCTGATCGCAGGACTCGGCCGGACGAGCCTGGCGATGGCCCGCGAGCACGACCTCCCGCACTGGCTCGCGGCAGTTCATCAGCGGTATAGGGTTCCCCACCGGGCGGAAACAACGCTAGCAGTGGTGATTTGCCTGATCATTTCCGTGGCTGACCTCAGGGGCGCCATCGGTTTCTCGTCGTTCGGTGTGCTGCTTTATTACCTGATTGCGAACATTGCGGCCTTAACCCAGCCCGTCGAGGACCGCCGCTATCCGAAAGCACTTCAAGTGGCTGGAGCTGCTGCCTGCGTGGCGTTGGTTGCTACGCTGCCGCCGCTCTCTGTCGGGCTCGGTGTGCTGATGTTCGTGGTGGGCATCGTGTTCCGGGTGATCCGTTTGCGCCGGGGTCACTCCCGCGTTCGATAAGCCATACTCCGGCAACCAGGCTGGGCACGACTCCACCTGGGGGTTAATAGGTGGAGCCGTGCCGTTGTGCCTTCTTCGCCTGGGACGAGTGGGGTACCCGCCGGACACCGGGTTTCCCGTCCCGAAGGCACAACAGGAGACTATGGCCGGGAATAGTGGTCTAGGTGCTTGTTCGTTCGCTCTAGGTACTGATAAACGAGCAAATTCGGGGTTTCCATGGTGCATCCATCCAAAAATGAGTGTTTGCCGGGACGGACTAGGTGGTGGGACGCGATTGCGCCCTGCCCGGAGAGCACTGACACAATTAGGCGCATGGAGTCACCCACCCAAGTCCCCGCCGTCGAGCTGCGCATTTCCATCAGTGGAACGGACCCGCTGATTTGGCGGCAGCTCGTTCTCCCGGAGAGCGCCACGGTTGCCGAGCTGCACAGTGCGATTCAATGCGCATTCGATTGGAAGAACGCACATCTTTATGCCTTGGCCGGCCATGACCGGTACGACAAGAAGCGGATCATCACCAGGGTCGCCGAAGATGACGATCCGCCTGAAAGCGCGGAGGAGGCCAGTGGTGTTGAACTGCGCGAGTTGTTCGATTCAACCCAGCCAGAAAAGTCGTCCCTTGAATACGACTACGACTTTGGTGACAACTGGACTCACGAAATCGAAGTCATGGGGCCCGCCCTAATTCAGGAATCGACTATTACGTGCACAGGCGGCGCAATGCGTGGTCCCCTCGAGGATTCGGGGGGAGTGTATGGATACGCCAATATTGTGCGGGCGGTCGGAGACCCAAGCCACCCAGAGCATGCAGACATGGTGGGATGGCTGGAGTGGGTGACCAGCGAGCGGGCTGATCGCTTCGATCCGACGGCCTTCGACATGGAGGCTGTCAATGCTGAGCTCCATCGGCTGGCTCAGAGGTTGTGGCCAGGTGAGGTAACCGCTGACGAGATGGAATTTGTTCTTGGGCCAGTTCTTTGGTTCTTGAAGGAGGCCCACCCCGATGGACTCCCTCTGACGTCGGCTGGCTACCTCAAGCCCATAGTTGTCAAGCAGGCGATGACTGAGTTGGGATGGCACGAGGCCTGGCACGGAGGTAGTTCCACGGAGAACCACGTTGCCCCAGTGCGAATCGTCCGCGAACACTTGCAGGAGTGGAAACTCCTGCGCAAGAACAAGGACAGGCTGGTCTTGACCCCAGCGGGCAGGAAACTCGTAAACAAGCCGGCAATGGTGTGGGATTACGTTGCTGACCGTCTGGCATCACCGGATCATGCAGGCCTGGATGTCGTTACCCAACTTAAACTGCACTGGGAACTCTCTAATAGTCGCCCACCATGGAACCTTCGTGGCCAAGTAGTCCAGTTGGCGCTCAACGAGCGCGGCCTCCAAATGATGAATGGCGCCGAGATACCCATCGAGGTGGCTCGCGAATTGGAGCGGGACGTTTACCGCGCATTCCTCTGCTTTAGGCTTTGGGGCTCAGAAAAATGGGGCATTGATGAGCGTGAATTGTCCGACCCCGGCACCAAGTTCCTCCTCGACGTCCAGCGCCGCCTGGGGGACGGATAGCCGGAGGCCATCAATCGCTCGGATGCGCCAACTTTCGCAGCAGCGGCACCAGCTCACCGGCGGGCGCGGGCTCGAAGAACTGGGCGTCCGCGAGCTCCACTGCCGCGATTGCGCGTGGAGCCAACTCAGAGCCTGCTTCAGTAACACGTAGCCGTTTGGCCCTCGTGTCCGAGGGGTCGACTTCGCGCTCTATCAGACCTTTCAGCTCCAGGGTTCGAAGGACCTGCGAGGCCATCTTCACGTCGGTACCGGCCTGACGGGCAACGGCGAGCTGATTGGGGTGCTCGCCCTCTTTGTTGAGCCACCAGGTGCAGGCAAGAAGCACGAACTGCACGTGGGTGAGGCCGATCGGAGTCAGGGCCGCAGCAATCTCGCGCTGCCAGCGAAGGGTGGTATGCCACAGCAGGAATCCGGGGCTCTCGCCCGGGCTGAGCGGCATCAGTGCTGCGCGAGTTCGACGAGCGAAGCCATGGTGTCCGGCCAATCGGCAGTAATGGCAGGCCCGATCTCGGGGCCAACTTGGTCTGCGCCAGCACCGGTGATCTCCATCCTGTAGAGCACCCGGACGCGACCGCCGTCGAGCCTGTCCAAGCGGTGGGCGGTTCGGATCAGCAGCTCATCGAAGCGTGCTTCGTCGACGAATAGCTCACCGTGCACCACGTCAGCGATGCGCAACTGGATGGGTTCATCCCCGGGCGGCGTCATGAGGATCTGCGAACCCTCTGCGAAGGGGCCATCGATCTCAACGCGTTCGATTTCGGCGTTCCAGGAACCCCAATTCTCGACGTCGGACCAGAGTCGCCAGAGCGCCTCGGGAGCCGCCGTGGTCTCAATGCTGTGCTCGTAGTCCCACATGATTGCCTCCTGAAGTAGATGGTCTACGCACAGACTATCTGTGCGTAGACCATCTTGTACAGTGGCAAAATCAGAGGCTACTACTCGCAGCCGATGCCGTCGTGGTCGTTGTCCAGGCCGTAAATGTCAGAACCAACCACGGTCACTGGGCCTCGGACGTAAGCAGGGCCGTTGCCTTTACCTCCAGCACAGTCGACGTCGGAGGCAATGGGTACGCAGGCACCGGCATAGTTCGGGTCGCACCCACTTTGAACGCGTGGAGCGGGCGCTGCCTTGGCAGCGGCGGCGGCAGCAGCCTGATCCGCCGCAGCTTGGTCTGCGGCTGCTTTGGCAGCGGCCGCTTGATTGGCAGCGAGTTTGTCCGCGGCAGCCTTGTCAGCCGCTGCCTTGTCCGCCGCAGCTTTCGCGGCTGCGTCCGCTGCCGCCTTGTCTGCCGCGGCCTTTGCCGCAGCGTCTGCAGCGCGTTGATCAGAAAGCTTTCCTGCTGTTGCTGAGTCCAGCCAGGCGAGTTTTCCCGATTGATCAATGGTGCAGGTGTACGTTTCGCCGCTCACTGATTGGGTGTTCTTCTCTGTGGTGCAGGCTTTCCCGGCTATATTGCTCGGCGTGGGTGTGGGCGTCGGCGACGGAGAGGCCGACGCTGATCCCGAGCTGCTGCTTACCGAACCAGCAGCTGACATGGACCCCGAACCGCAACCAGCCAGCAAAATCATCAGTGATCCGATGGCCGTGATTCCGAGTGCCCTGTCGCGAAAAGAACGTGAGCGTTTGCCGCCGAAAATTGAGTGTTTTCCGGCGCGCGAAAGTTGTGTGTCCAATGTGTTGCCCCCTTAGAGTGCGCCCATGCGAAAGGCGCGTGGAGCGACAGTAACACCGGTCACACTGGCCCCAACAGGAGAAGTCTTCTATGACTTATCGCACTTGCCGGTCAAGAAGCATGGCGGTTGCCGCGCGAGGCGTCATCGCTGAGCAGTTCGTCGGCTGCGGGGTCGCCAGTGATGTTCACAGGAGTCCATGGCTGCCCATCCGGGCGTCGCGTGCCTAGCATTGGTAAATGATGGCTAAATCGTCGGGCTCCGGCGCGTGGACCAAGGATGCAGCCCGCGATCCCCGCAGGGTGCACTGGATGGAACTGTTCTTCGACCTCGTCTTTGTCGCTTTCGTGGGGCAGCTTGCCCATGGAATACACGGTGACCCCGGTTGGGTCGAATTCGGAACTTTCGTCCTGCTCTTCTTCCCGGCATGGTGGGCTTGGGTGAACATGGTTTCGGTCGTCAACCTCTTGCCGGCCCTGTCCTCCCGGCGGCTGGGCATTGCGATGCTGGCGGCGATGGCAGCTGCGAGCGTGATGGCCGCCGCCGCGCCGGGCGCGTTTGGCGAACGGGCGTGGGCTTTCTCGCTTGCCAACGCTGCCATGCGGGTCGTCCTCCTGGTCTTGTGGCTGCATCTGCACCGCCAACGATCCGGCGGTACGCCGCGGCGCATCTGGACATATAACGGCGGGACGGCCCTTCTTTGGCTCGTCGCCGCATTCCTGCCGCTCTACGTCGCGTTGATCCTGTGGGCGGCATCGATCGCCATCGAGGTTGGCATGGTGGCGGTCAGTGGACGTCTCTGGCCTGAGCGCGGGGTTGGTGGCATCAACATCGAGCATGCTTCCGAACGGCTAGGTCTCTTTGTCATCATTGTCCTCGGCGAATCCGTTCTCACAATCGTCAGTGAAGTGTCGAATGATTGGAGTCCGGGCGCCGGCATCGCCGGTGCGCTGGGATTTCTCATCGTGGCACTCCTGGGCTGGGCGTTCTTCCAGTATGGAACCGGGGCCATCACTGCGGGGCTCGAACGTCTGCAATCGCAGTCCGACTTCTCCGGGATACTTCAGACCACGCTGTTTTTGCCGTTTCTCCTGGTTGTGGGCGTGACAGCGATCGCCGCTGCGATCGCAACTGCCATTCCAGCACCGTTCGAGCATCTGCCGCTCGGTTCCGGGGTTTCGCTTGGTGGCGGAATCGCCCTGTTCTATGCGTGCAACGCGGTGGTGGCGCTTCGCTACGGCCAACCGCTTCGAATGGTAGTGCCGTGGGCGGTGCCCGCAGTGGTGGTCGCGTCCTTGCTCATACCGATCAACGCTGTGGTTTCGGCGGCTGTCATCCTGGTAAGTGCCGTGGTCCTCCTGCTTCTGGTCACGGCTTATGTGGAGTTCCGCAGACGACGGCGGCTGGCTGATGGATCTTTACGGCTCCTAACTTGAGCCCAACAACCATGATTGGTCGGTTTGCGGTTCCTTCGGGTGCCGGCGCAGCTTCCGGATCAGCAGTTCCAGCGGCAACACCAACACCCGAAGTACCGCTGCCACCAGCAACAGAATGACAAATAGAACTATGGCTGGCAGGCAAAACACGAACACCGTGATTGCGGTAATGAGATAACCGACGATATAAGCCGTCATCACTCCGGTGTCCACCGTGAGCTCCCGAAGATTGAATTACCAATAGGGGGTCGTGCCCGATCTAGGCACCGGGCCAGGGTCTACCGGGTTTCGGTGGGACCCGAGCTGGTGCCAGTGCTGGTCGACGAAGATGCGCCACGGCTGACCGGTATCTTCCGCGACTGGTTCTCTGATTGTTCCGGCACCGGAATCCGCACCTCAAGAACGCCATCCGTATACGAGGCATTGATGTCTTGTTCGGAGACCGCCGTCGGAAGCTTTACTGTTCGGGAAAAGGTGCCGTACCGGAATTCTGAGCGGTACCCCCTCTTATCCTTGTGTTCGGACTTCTCTTCATGGCGCACAAGGATCTGCAGCTCGTCACCGGACAGGGTGATATCGACGTCCTTTTCAGGATTGATGCCTGGAACTTCGGCTTTGACCACCATTGATCCGCCGTCCCGATATTCCTCAACGCGGAGCCAGGAGCCGGTGTCTCCTTCAAGGAACCGACGGACAGGATCGGCGATGTCGCTGGCCGACCAACGAAGTAGATTGCTCATCGTGGTGCCTCCTGTTTGTTACCAGGCCCCGCGGACCGACCCCGGCGGGGCCTTAATCGGATCTACACCAATAAAATACGCCGAACGCGCATCGTTGTTAAGACGACTTTTGGCCTTCATGGAAAGCCCCGGCATTGCCCTGTGGAGGGCCGCGAAAGGCTATCCCTCAACCAATGCCGCCGACGCTCCCGAAGCATTCTCGGCTTCGAAGACGGGGCCTGCCGACGGCCGCTTCGCCCGGCGTTCCTCTCCGGGACCGTGGGGCCGAAGCTGCTTGAACACCCAAGGGAGAAAGTATGCCTTTGCCCATGCGAGGTCGCCGGCCCTGGCCTGACGCCAACTGCTTTCCGGCAGCTGTTTGGGTTCCAGCGGCCGGAGGGTGTGCGGGACATTGAGTGTGTCCAGCACGGAGATGGCAATCGTGTGATGACCCAGCGGGGAGAAATGCAGCCGGTCCGGGTCCCACATCCTCGGGTCCTTGAGCTGCCTCATAGCCCACAGATCCGTGATGAGTGTGCCGTGGCGGGCAGCAATAGCGCGAACGTTCTCGTTAAAGATCGCCACCTTGCCACGGTTACGTCCCAGCACAGGAGTGGATCCCCAGTCGGGTCCAGTAAACAAGACAATCGCCGCGCCCGTCTCAGCCAAGACGCTCACGCCAGTCTCAAGTTTGCTGGCAAGCTTGTCCGGATCGCTGCCATGGAACACCATGTCGTTCCCGCCTGCAGATAACGTGATCAGGTCTGGCTTCAGGGTCAGTGCCTGACCGACCTGCTGGTCGAGGATCTGCTGCATGAGCAACCCGCGCACGGCCAGGTTGGCATAGGCAAAATCCGGGTGATCGGCTGCGAGCTCTTCGGCAACACGGTCAGCCCAGCCGCGCAGCCCTCCGACGCTTCCTGGTTCGGGATCTCCGATTCCTTCGGTAAAGGAATCCCCAAGCGCCACATACCTGCTCCAAGGGTGCGAGCGGTTCTTGGTATCCTGCCCAGCACCCGCATTGAGATCAACAAGGCCATCGGGGGTAACCCGGCCACGCCACCTCATTGCCCTACCTCCTTGTAAGGAAAAAGGTTTCTTACAATGTGGATAACGGCAGTGCTGGTCGTGATGTTCCCGCGAACTCGAGTCGGCTATAGGAACATTTCCTCCGCCACCACCGACGCTCCCGTCCCTAACCCGCGGACGGTCCACCCCGCACTTCGCCAAGCCTCAGCGTCCAGTACGTTCCGAGCGTCCAGCACCATCCGACGTCGTACCAGTGACCCTGCAAACGACGGCGAGAGGGACACATATTCGTCCCATTCGGTCAGCAGCAGCACGAGTTCGGCTCCCTCAAGGGCGCGCTTGGTGGAGGCCTCGAAACGGATTTGCGGGTAGCGGATCCAGGCGTTGTTGATGGCTTTGGGATCGGTGACGGTTACGTGCGCGCCAGCGGAGGCGAGTTGCTGGGCGACGTCCAGAGCGGGGGAGTCGCGGATGTCGTCGGTGTCCGGTTTGAAGGCTGCCCCGAGGATGGTCACCGTTCTGCCGGACAGGAAGCCGCGGCACATTTCCCTTGCCACGTCCACGGCGCGGGTGCGCTGGTCCAGGTTGATGGTGTCCACCAACGCCATCCATCGGTCCACGGACGGGACGGAAAGCTCGCGCGATTGGGCGCGGAACGAGCGGATGTCCTTGGGCAGGCAACCCCCGCCGAATCCGAGCCCCGCATGCAGGTACCGGTTGCCGATTCGCGGGTCCAGGCCCATCGCCTCGCTGAGCTCGCTGACGTCAGCACCCGACGCGTCGCACAGCTCGGCCATCGCGTTGATGAAGCTGACCTTGGTGGCCAGGAACGCGTTCGACGCCGACTTGATCAGCTCCGCCGTCGCGAAGTTGCAGACCAAACGAGGGATCCCCGCGCTGATCAATGGCTCGTACACGGAGTCCAGAACGGCCGTCACCGGAGCTCCAGCGGCGGCACCCTTGCCGCCTGGGACGCCGTAAACCAGGCGATCGGGAACCAGCGAATCCTTCACGGCTGTGCCTTGGCGCAGGAACTCGGGGTTCCAACCGAGCAGGACGTCCGAGCGTCGGGCCAGGACCGCGCGCAGCGTCTCCACCGTGCCTACCGGCACCGTTGATTTACCCACGACGGCGGCGCCCTTGGCCAGGTGGGGGAGGAGGCTCTTCGTGGCGCTCATCAGGTAGGAGAGATCGGCCGTGTCAGAGGTCTTGGACTGCGGCGTGCCCACACAAAGGAAATGGACTTTGGCGTCGGCTGCCGCTGAGAAGTCAGTGGTGAACTTCAGGCGGCCTGTGGTGCGGCCGTCGCTGAGCAGTTCGTCCAGGCCGGGTTCGTGGAAGGGAGCCAGCCCTTTATTCAGCTGCTCAACCTTGTGGGAATCGACGTCGATGCCCACCACGGTGTGGCCCATGGACGCGAGTGTTGCAGCGTGGACTGCGCCGAGGTAGCCGCAGCCGATCACGGAGATCTTCATGAGGAGGGTCCTTTGCTTGAGGTCAGTTCAGTGGGGCCCGCTTCGCTGGGAATGCCGGCGATGACTTCGTTGTAATGCCGCACCAGGTCGGCGCTGAGCACGGGCCATGTCCGGCCCTGGACCGAAGCGGTTGCTGCCGCTGCGAAGGCGCGGCGCTTGGCGTCGTCGCCCATCAGGTCCTGAACGTAGCCGCGCAGTTGAGTGAGGTTCCCCGGCTCGTACAGCCAGCCGGTGCGGGAGTTTTCCACGAGGTCAAGGGGGCCGCCGCGGCCGGTCGCGACCACAGGAACGCCCGATGCCATGGCTTCCTGGATGGTCTGGCAGAAGGTCTCGAACTCGCCGGGATGGACGAAAAGATCGAAGCCAGCAACAGCTTGCGCCAGGGCGTCCCCGCCGAGGAAGCCTGTGAAGTGGGCGTTGGGCAGGGCAGTTTGGAGTGCTTCCCGTTGCGGACCATCACCAACAATCACGAGCTTCGTATCCGGCAGGTCCGCCAGTACGGCGAGGTCCTCCACCTGCTTCTCCACCGCGAGGCGGCCGACGTAGCCGATGATCCGTTGACCGTCCGGCGCTGCCGAGCTGCGCCACGCCGTCGAACGCTTTGCCGGGTTGAAGCGCGCGGTGTCCACGCCGCGGCGCCACATATCCACGCGCAGGATGCCGCGTCCGCGCAACTGGTTCAGCGCGAACGTGGACGGCACAAGGGTTCGGGTGGCCAGAAGATGGATGTTGTCCACGCGGTTCCACGCCCAGTTCTCCAAGAACGGCACGCCATAGCGGGCGGCGTAGCTGGGAACCTCGGTTTGGTAGATCGCGACCGTCGGGATGTCCAGTTGATCGGCGGCCTGCACTGCGCGCCAGCCAAGGACGAACGGCGAGGCGAGATGAACGACGTCGGGGGCGAAATCGGCAAGGATTCGCTTGACCCGATTCACACCACCCAACGCAACCCGCACATTCGTGTAACCGGCCAGCGGCACCGAGGGAAGCCTGTGCACATACGCACCCTTGACGACGCTCGAAACATCAGTGTCCGACGTCGACGGCGCGATCACCATCACCTCATCCCCGCGCTCCTGCAGATGCTCCAGCACCCGCAGTATCGAATGGGTTACCCCATTCATCAGTGGCAGGAATGATTCGGCGACGATTGCGATCCTCACGCCTTCAACGGTGGTCGGAGCGGTTTGCCTTGTGGGTTCGAACTGGTGGCCTGTGGAGGAAGAGTTGGTTAACAGGAGGGTGTCCTGTTTGTCGGAGCCGCCCGGTAGACTCCCGTTCTACGACGCGCTGCCGCGTCTCGACTTTTGGGGGGTCTTGCCATGTTTGTTGCTGGGGATGGTTCGCGCGTGCTTGGGGGAGTAAGCGTACGACGACGGCGCCGGGCAGCGGCGCGTTCAGTCGCCGTCGGCTTGGGCTTGGCGCTGCTGCTGGGAACCGTCGGTTCGCCGACGCCACCGGCTATGGCTGACGCTGTGACGGATATCTTCTCGACAGGTGAACAGCCGGCACGGATCGCTGTTAACCCGGTGACGAACACGGTGTTCGTGACGTCGATCGAAGGTGTGACCCGTATAGGGGGACCGGCCGGGTTGCCTGCCGTGGATGCAGGTGACAGGGCCTTCGATGTTGCCGTGAACACGGTGACCAACAAGATCTACATCAGCACAGCAGGCGGCTATGTTTCCGTGGTGGACGGGGCCACGTATGGTCCCGCCGTACGTGTGCCAATGACCGCTGAACCGTCCGTCCTGGCGCTGAATGAAATCAGCAACAAGATCTACGTCGGCATCAGCGGCGGCGTAACCATCATCGACGGCGCAACCAACGCCACCAGTACCGTTCCGCTAACGGGTGGCGCCCAGAACATTCAGGTGAACCCTTCTACAGGCAAGGCCTACGTCCTGTCCGGCGGGGCCATCAAGGTCCTTGATGCAAGCGCTCAGGTCACCGCCTCGATCAACATCGGTGCCGGCGGCATCCTGGACCTCGCGATCAACAAGGCAACCAACAAGATCTACTACACAACGCTCGGCCGATACGGGGCCGGCGTCAGTGTCATCGACGGAGCAACAGACACTGTCACAGGAAAGTTCAGCAGCACCAGCAAGCTGGGACAGTTGGCGGTGAACAAAGCCACCAACAGGATTTATGTCGCTGTTGACAGCTCTTCCCTTGATGGGGCGGTCAAAGTCCTCGACGCCGCCACCCTTTCTGAAATCGCCCAAGTACCCACCTCTTCGTACGTTAGGGACATTGCGGTCAACGAGACAAGCAACAAGATTTACGTTCCCACCTCCGGCCGAGGCACCACGATCATTGACGGACAGGACAACAGCAGTTCCGCTGTGTATACGGGGCAGGAGCCGTTTGCCGCTGCGGTGAACCCCTCCACAAACAAGGCTTACGTGGTCAACATCGAAAGCGACTCCGTAGCCGTGATTGATGGGTCCGTATCGGTACCCGCCAAGAACGACTTCAACGGTGACGGCAACGCCGATGTTCTGGCTCGGGACGGCTCAGGTGTTCTGTGGTTGTATCCGGGCAACGGCTCGGGTGGCTGGCTGCCTCGTGCGCAGGTGGGCCAAGGCTGGAACGTCATGAACGCTTTGGTTGCTCCCGGGGACTTCAATGGAGACGGCAAGGCTGATGTTATGGCCCGCGATGGCGGCGGCGTGCTGTGGCTCTACCCGGGCAACGGCTCAGGTGGATGGCAGCCGCGTGTTCAAATCGGCAGTGGCTGGGAAGGCATGAGCGCCATCGAGGGAATCGACTTCCGCGGCGATGGGTTCCCAGACGTGGTGGCCCGCGACCGTGGTGGCGCATTGTGGGTCTATCACGGCGATGGCAACGGAGGCTGGTTGCCCCGCACCTGGGTAGGCTCCGGCTGGTCCGACATGTCCGAGATCACGGGCGTAGGCGACTTCAACGGCGATGGCCTGTCCGACATTGCTGCCCGCGACGGCGCCGGCGCGCTATGGCTCTACCCGTCCAACGGATACGGCAGCTGGCTGCCGCGACAGACCATCGGGCAAGGCTGGAACGTCATGAACTCCCTGGTTGGACCCGGTGACTTCGACGGCGATGGGCGCGCGGATATCCTCGCCCGGAACGCGGCCGGCGAGCTGTGGCTTTACTCCGGTAATGGGGGAACGGCGTGGCCTTCGGCGTCCCGTGTTGGTACTGGGTGGAATGGGATGACGGCGATTCTCTGAGTTCCCTGAACAGGCTGTAGACTCCGCTCATCGACGCGGCAGTCGCGTCTCATTTCCTGGGGGTCCCATGAACTCTGTCGCGTCCGGTACTGCTGTGTCTGCAGTCGGAAAATCTCGTCTTAAGCGAACGACGGCGGCGCTCGCCGTCGTCGTTTCGCTTGCCGTTTCGTTGATGGCTGGGTCGCCCGCCGTTGCCGACTCGACGTCGTTCGATATTGCCGTTGGCACAGCCCCACATGACATTGCAGTCGCCGACACTGGGGATGTCTACGTTGCCACCGACAGTGGAGTGTCCGTCATCGATGCGGACACGAGAAAAGTGACCACAGTCGATGTAGGTGGCATTGCGCAAGGTGTTGCCACTCGCGGAAGCACTGCCTACGTCAGTGTTGCAGGTAAAGCGGGTGCTGACGGGTCTGTGGTCATCATGAATGACGGCGCAGTCGCGGGAAGGGTCAAAACCGGCCCCAATCCGCGCATAGTGGCCGTCAACCAGGTCACTTGGAAAGTGTATGTTGCCTACAGCAACGGGATCAGTGTCATTGACCCTTGGGCGGGCCATTCGGTAGTGGATATCCCCTATTACACTTCCACACCTCGGAGTGTGGTTGTCGATTCGTCAAGAAACAAGGTCTTTGTAACTACGGGCGGGGTATTGACGGTCATCGACGGACAAACCAACTCCAAGGACGTCTACGTCTTCGGCGCGGGGGATGCTGTCGGTCATGCTGTGAACACCCGGACCAACGAGGTCTATCGAACGGTAGCGGGAACCTACATTGACAGCCCGCAGAGCCAGCTAGGACTTGTGGATGACTCCAATCACGCAAGCAACCTGTATCAGGCCAATGAAACGTTTGGGAAGGTGGCCGTCGACTCTTGGACTGGCACCGTTTATGTTGAATCGTTGGGTGCTACGGGCAATTCGTCGATGGTGTTGGTCAACCCAGCAACGAGGAGCAAGATCGCCCAGATCAGCATTCCCAGCCAGCCGACTTCCTTGGCCGTGGACTCCACCCGCCACAGAACCTACGCAACGCTGAGTCGTGGTGGAGTTTCCGTCATTGACTCCTCAAACACTTCCTCAGTCGTCCGAACCGGAACTCAGCCGGTGGCCGTGGCGATTCACGAATATACAGGCACGGCGTACGTGGCCAATCAGGGCAGTGCTTCAGTGACCGTCCTTAGGCCTGCAGACCCGCAGCCAGTGAAGAATGACTTCAACGGTGACCGCAATGCCGACGTTCTTGCCCGCGACGGCGCGGGTGTGCTCTGGCTCTATCCCGGCGACGGCGCGGCCGGATGGCTCGAGCGGCGTCAAGTCGGTCAGGGTTGGAACATCATGACTGCACTTCTTGCTCCGGGTGATTTCAATGGTGATGGGAAGGCGGACATTCTTGCCCGCGATAACACCGGCGTGCTGTGGCTGTACGGGGGAAATGGCGCGGCCGGGTGGCTGCCGAGAGTTCAGGCCGGGCAGGGGTGGAACGGCATGACTGCAATCACCGGCGTGGGCGATTTCAACGGGGACGGAAACGCTGACGTTGCCGCTAGGGACGGCAGCGGCGTCCTTTGGCTCTATCCCGGAAATGGCAAGGGCGGCTGGCTCGCGCGCGTGCAGATTGGGTCAGGATGGTCCGGGATGACGGACGTCATAGGCGTTGGGGACTTCAACACTGACGGCGCTTCTGATGTTGCCGCACGCGATTCCAGTGGTCGGCTGTGGCTGTATCCGGGCAACGGTGCTGGCGGCTGGTTGCCTCAGACCCAGATTGGCCAGGGATGGAATGTCATGAGCGCCGTCTTCGGACCAGGGGATTTCAGTGGAGACCGTAAAGCCGACATCATGGCACGCGACGCGAATGGCGCTATGTGGCTCTTCTCAGGAAGCGGCGGGGCGAAGTGGCCCATCGGGAGCGTCATTGGTCAGGGGTGGAACGGAATGACGGCTATCCTCTGACGATGGCTCTGGAAATAGAGACCACCGCTACGACTAAATGCTCATTTGTCTGTAGATCGTGTTAAGTTTGACTCATCAGACATCGCCCCCCTCTGAGCTTCGGCTCAAGGGGGCGATTTTCATTTCCCTGCCAAATTCTTCGATCCTTTAGGCGTCACCCCGCGCCCGCTTCAGATCCTTCCGCAACCCGCGGTTGTCTTCCTTGAGCCCACGGTTGTCTTCCTTCAGCCCGCGATTGTCCTCAGTTAGCTCCCGGTTGTCTTCCGTGAGCCCCCGGTTCTCAGCCTCCAACTCGAGCACCAGTTTCACGCCGGCCAAGTTGAGCCCCTCGTCCAGGAGCGCACCAATCCTGCGCAGCGTCGCAAGGTCCGTTTCGCTGTAGCGTCGCGTGCCGCCGTCGGTCCTTTTCGGGGTGAGCAGCCCTTTGCGCTCGTACAGTCGCAGGTTTTGCTGGCCAGTACCCACCAGTTCGGCCGCAACGGAGATGGCGTAGACGCCCAGACCGTCCCGGTCGGCAGCGTCACGCGTGCCAGCGCCGTCCGACTCTGCGGGCGTACCGCCGTCGTGCTCCGGCCGCTCGGTGTCGCGATCGCCAGCCATGCAAACCTCTCAAAAAATCTTTGAAAAAACCCCTTGCACCACTCTCTCACCGGTGCTATAAAAAATCTATACCAGCCAACACAGATCTGGAAGGCTGGAACAACAACAAAACCGCATCAAGATCTGAAGGAGTGAGAACCAAATGCTGATGCGCACAGACCCGTTCCGCGAATTCGACAGGCTCGCCCAACAGGTTTTTGGCACAACAGCACGCCCTGCCGGCATGCCGATGGATGCTTGGCAGGAGGACGGGCAATTCATTGTTGCCTTGGATCTGCCGGGCGTCACGCCTGATTCGGTGGAACTGGACGTCGAAAGCAACGTCCTGACGGTCAAGGCAGAACGTAAGTCGCCTGCGGGCGAGAACACCGAGATGCTTGCCGCCGAGCGCCCGCAAGGCGTCTTCAGCCGGCAGCTCATTCTTGGTGACACCCTGGATACCGATGGCATCCAGGCCAGCTACGACGCAGGCGTGCTGACACTCCGCATCCCCGTCGCCGAGAAGGCCAAGCCGCGGCGCATCGAGATTTCTTCCAACGGCCAGCGGCAGGAGATCAACGCCTAATAACAGCTGCCCCGCTGGAGCTCCACCCGGGGGTGGCTAACCAGCGGGGCGTCAGGCCGGGAGCTTCAGACCGACCGCATCGGAATAGTTGGGCGCAGGCTTCGCGCCACGCCACAGCACTTGTTGTGCAGAAGAAACGCGGTCCCCGACGTTGTCTCCCGATTGATGGCCCCCGGCCCGTGCCGGGGGCCATCGCCAAAATCCGCATCACCCATCCGGAACCAGCAGTGAGTACCAACCAACCCGACTACTACGCCATCTTGAACGTGGCTCCCAGCGCGACAGCCCGTGAAATCACCCACGCCTACCGCTCGCTGCTCCGCACCCACCACCCGGATACCCGCAAAAACCCCGACGACGGCGACACCACCAAAGCGGCCGACCTCCAAAAACTGCACGCCATCATGCAGGCGTATGTGGTGCTCTCGGATCCGGCGAAGCGCAGTGCGTACGACCGAAGCCGGCGTACGGGTACGTCGTCTCGTAGTTCATCGGGCTCGAGTGGTTCCTCAGGGTCGAGCGGCTCCTCTGGGAAGCCGGTAAAGGTCCGTATCCACAAGGCGCCCGCCCCTCCCGCTGACAGTCACACGGATCAAGAGCCTCTCGTCTTCGGCCCGGTCCACTGGGAACCGCTGCCCAGGACAACCCCCGGATACCCCTCGCCCAAAGTCCGAAGGAGATACTTATGAGTGCCTGGCGCTCGTACGACAGCCACCTGATGCCCGCGTTCTACGAGCGATTCGAGAAACGCTGGGGAAAGGGAACCGCCCCGTTCCTGGACCCGGAAGTTCACGAGCAGCCCATGCCGCGCGCTCAATGGATCAATGTGGATACCGGTGCGGCTGTGGCCGTAGTTCCAATTTGGACGGACGATCCCGAACATCGCTCCTTTGGCGTTTTCTATCTCCCGCCGGCCGGCGACATTTGGATCCTCCGTCCAGGGCCTACGACCTTCATCGAACCCGGCAGGGGCGGGAGCAAAGAGCAGGTCTCCCTGCGTAACGACGCCTTCAAAAAGGCGGTCCATCACGCGAAGGAATTCATCTACGGGCCGCAGCCTTAGGGTGTCTCCTAAAGCTGCCAACCAGATGCTGACTGCTCTAAGAACAGCCCCGCCGCGGTAGGTGAGTGCGAGTTTGTCGTAGCGTGGTGCCAACGCGCGCCACTGCTTGAAGACGCTGAAGTTCCGTTCGACGACGTTCCGAGCTTTGTAGTCCTCTTTGTCGAAGGCTGGCGGCCTGCCCCCGATGGAACCGCGTCGCTTTCGATGGCCGATCTGATCGGATGGTTGTGGGATAACAACCACAATGCCGCGGTCACGGAGGTGGGTCCGAATCGCCCTCGAGGAGTATGCCTTGTCCCCGCGGACACGGTCCGGACGGGTGCATGGCCTGCCCGGGCCGCCTGTAGCCCTCGGCTTCGTAGAAGCCGGCAGAATCGGCCGAACAGACGCCGTAGATGACCTTAATCTCATCTGTCAGAGCCAGTTCCCGAAGTTGGGACAGCAGCGCCGCCCCGAGTCCTTCACCGCGGCGTGCGGCCACAACAGCGATGCTGTAAAGCATGACGAATTCCTGGAGTATGACTGCCCGTGATTTGGGCGTGAAGCTCCGAGCCATCGCCTGAACCTCTTTTACTGGGGGCCCTGCGTGGAGTGCGGCAACAATGTCGCCGTCATCTTGGTGGGCATTCCCGCCGCAACGAGTGGGGCCGAAAAGTCTCAGACTCCTCGGCCCCACTGTTAGCAGTCGTCCTGTGGCATCATTCTCTCCCCAGGGCGTGCACGATCATTGCAAGTCGTTCTCGGTGAAAGAGTCTGACCAACTTGTCTGGCGCTCGAGGCTGAGCCCTTCATGACCTGTTGCGCCGTTCCAGGTTCCGGGAACAGAGCTGATAGCCTCACCGTGTGGGGACGCTGGATGGGCTGCCAAGGCGGCAGAACCGGCTGCGGCGGCAGCCACCACAGCGTAGTCCCGAGCAGCGGCTCCGGCCTGGCGGGCTTTAGTGGCGGCAACGCCCCGTCGCTCCCAAAGCCGTGACGAGACAGCCTTTACCTTTTTTCGGAATATGAGGCCAAGAGCGGCGGCCACCAAAATCAAAAATGCCAGAATTCCAAGAAGAATCAAGCCCCCCAGAGTAGGTCCTTTGGCAGCGACATCCACATACTCCCCGGATTTCGCATCGCTTGAGGCAACGGTCAATCTTCCACCGTCAATGCTCGCGGTTTCCAGATTCCGGCCCTCAACGAACCCGTGGAGAACAGGAAGATTGACCACGTTGGAATAGCTGCCCCTCACCCCACCGTCCAGTTGTTTGCCGCTCAACGGCAAACTCATCGTCACTCGATACTCCGGCCAAATATTGAGGCCTTCCGGACGCTCGACGGTAAAGGTTGCCCCGGGGACGTATCCGGCGAGTTTACGCTGGAAGTCTTCGGGATCGGAGCCTTCCAGGACTACCGTGTAGCTTGTCGTGTCTCCCTGCTCGTTGGTTGCGAAGGAGCCGACGTCTTTTGCGGGCGCCAACCGCTTTTCGAAGGCATCGCCTACGCGCTTAACATCGCCTGATTTCGCCGTGTAAGTGATGGTCTGTTGGACGCCCCCGTCAAGCCGCAGATCGGTGACAATTTGTGCGCTCTCCAGCGGAATGGGCCGTTCGAAGACCATATTGAATGTATTTCCTGTGGACCCTGTCTGCCCGGTTCCGGCCTGTGACACGTTGGTGGAGCCCTTTGTGAAGCGCCACCCATCCGGTGCCTGAAATTGTTGGGAGATCGGGTGGGAGTTCGGTGAGCATACGGCCGAGCAATCCAAGGTTCCGGACATTGTGGTCCGCAGCGTCAAAGGGTCGTCCGGCGAGATGACCTCGTCGATCTTTATATTGTTGGCCTTGGCTCCAAGTGTCTGCTGCAGTTTGGCGTTCAGCGCTTCCAAGCCGTCAGCCGCGAAGCTGATCGTGGCCCCGTTGGAACGATCCTTACCCATGACGCCAGCTGTCAGAGTTGCACCTTCAGGTTTGGCCTTGGCGAAGAACTCATCCAGTTTTGCTTGTTGCACCGAGCCGATGGGGTCATCTGATGCGTAGGACACAGAGGCTTGGAATCCACCGCTGGGTGTCATTGAGGTGGCTATTCCCACCTGATCAAATCCGTTGTCGACAACATCTGTTGCGGTGATCGCCTGAGAGGACTTATAGACCTTGCCCTTGTAGTGGACTTCGGACTCGCCGACTTCGAGAACGTTCGTCTTGTTCTCGTTCTTAACTACACCATCGGCCACGAGCCCGTCCGCCATCCAACCAAGCAAATCTACGGAACTGAAGTTCTCTTTGACGTTCAAACCCTGAACAAGACCGGATTCGTTGACGGAAAGGTCGATTTGCGGCTTGATGGTGCTGGCACTTGCTTTGAGCAGTGCCGAGACCTTGCTCGCGTACTCCTCAGCCGAACCAAAGGACAACTGGAACACGAGCTGAACCTTGCCGCCAGTTTCCTTGAGGCCTTGATAACTCAGCGACTCTGGAACGTTTTTCCGGATCGATGCCTCTACAGCGGCTGTTCCGCCGTTTAGATATTTTCCAGAATCCGCAGCGTCGATGGTGGCAGTCATGGTCCTGTTGCCCTTGGGGCCGCCATCCAGCGTGAGCAGAGTCGTGACTTTGGCCCCGCACGAGCTCAACGCCAGGGCAAGGACAACCAGGAAGGCCATGAACATCCCTGCTCGTCGCGCCCTACGGTTCGACCGCGTAACTATCTTCTCTTGCATCGTCGTCATGAGCCCAAAAGGCTCTCGGCAAAAATGGCGAACAAGGTGGCATAGACCACCGCGACCAGGACAAGCCACAGGGCGCTAAACAGAACGTGAGGCACTAGTACCGACTTCTCGAACGTAGTGACACGGTTGACACCAACGTAGATGAGTAATTCCGCGGCGAAATTCAGCAGGGCGAGCAACGCTGCGGCAACTACCGTCACGACAGAGCCGAAGACTGCTCCGGGAACAAACATCAGCACAAAGGCTGCCACGTACACGGCGAGGTGGCCCGAGTAGGCAACAGCAAGTATGTTCGCGCCGACCGAATAAGATTGAGGGCGACGGCGGACAGCGAAGAGCCATTTCAGAGTTGCCGCGCGGAGAATGAAGGCTGCTCCGGCGAAGAGCATTCCGACAAGGACGATTCCTATCCACTGCCCAGGGCTCAACGAAACATACGAAGAACGATGAGCCCCGAATGTGGAGAACAATCCAGCTACTGCGGTGTTCGCAGCTGACACGGTGCGGGTCACGGCAGTTGCCGCTGACAGCCCGAAGACCAACGCTGCCATGAGGAACGATACGAGCCAGAAACGCGGGATCCGTCCCGACAATTGGAATGCCTCCAGCGGATAACCCCGCAATATCATCCTGAATGCGGCCCACTGCCCCAAAATGGCCGTGAGGACTCCATCCTTAGGCGCTCCACTCACTGAGACGTTGACTGCGACGGTTTCATCCGTTCCCTTGGTTGCACCTTCCCCAATCGGATCGTCGGTGTTTGTTGTAGCGGGTTCATCTGCACGAATGTCGTTCATATCTCTCCCCAATGGGTTGTCGTTTTGGCGGCCGCTTCAAGCGCATCACCGCGGTTGGTGGCCTCCGAGGAGGTGCCGGGATGGGAGCAAATGGCAGCGGGGCCCGCAAGAACATCCTCTGACCAGCCGCCAAAGCATGACGACAGCCGCAGGCCCTTCCCCGTAACCGGTGAATAAGAAGCGCGTCGGGCGTTCCTAATCGGCCCGTGAGCGAGTCGGTTAAGTATTCGAAAAAGTGTCGACCACACCCAAGGTGCACCTTAGAAACCGTTAGATTTTCGAGGCAGTGGAAGTCGACGCCTCAATCTACGGGGACTCCGAAGGAAAGGCACTCCACAAGAGCAGTGTCCCGGGAATCGGAATCGTGTTGCGGTTTTCAGAAAATTTCTGCACATCGGATGAGGTGTGGCACCGGCCGGTTTTTGGACAGGTACTTCGCCGACTGGCCTGCCCAAGGCCCGAAAAGTAGGCCCCTCCTGCCGCCTGGGACGTCCATGTCTACGCCCTTTTTGTGACCGGTGCGGGATCGCATGGCGGGATGTGCCGGCCGAGTTTGGTCCGTGGCAGACGATTTGGAAGCGTCACCGCCGCTACAGCGGCGACGGAACGTGGGACAGGATCCTGGCCGGGCTGCTGAAGGTGGCGGATGCCCCCAGTGAAGTGGACTGGTCGATTTCGGTGGACTCAACGGTGAACCGCGCCCACCAGCATGGCACCAATCTTCCCCGCACCACAGGGGGACCCGTCGAATTACATGAATCTGTTTGCTGCGGGCGGGGACGCGCCGATGTTCACCCACCTCCTTCGACAAAGAGGACTACAAAGCTCGGAACGTCGTCGAACGGAACTTCAACGTCCACGGTCAGAATTCCCGCAGCACATCCGGGAGTTCGTCCACGTAGACGGTCTGCGGCGGCTCGAAGTAGATCACCAGCACCTTTTCGCCCACAGGGAAGACACTCGTCTTGTCGAACGGGTAGGCAAAAAACGCGCTGGTACCGCCATGGAAGGGGAGCATGACTTCGCCGATTGTGCCCGGGGCGATGGTCCCGGTCACCCTTCCGATCTTTCCGGTGAGGCTCCGATTGACCTCTCTATGCATCTGACGCCGCATCTGACGCCTTCGCCGGCGGAGACTTCACAGCAGTGGGCCGGGTTGGCTGTGCAGGCGGTCGGCCAGCTCCATTCCCCTTCAATGCGGAAGCCAGGGAGGGCAGAAAGCTGCCAACCTGGGACAGGATCCCACCCACCATGCCGTTCAATCCGTCGCCGCCATTGAGGACTGTCAGCTGGCCGATCCGTGAGAAAGGCTCTGCCGCGGCCGAAACGATGGCGGGCATGTTCTCGGCGATCTGCTGGTTGATGACGGCTTCCTGGTTTGTCTCCAACGCTTCACCACGGGCCTTGATACCTTCGGCCTCAGCCAACGCCTTGGCCTTCACTGCAGATGCTGCCGCATTACCGCGGGCAGTCGTTGCAGCTGCCTCGGCCTCACCTGTCACACGCGTTGCGCCGGCCATTGCCGCCGCAGCTCCCGCATTGGCTTGGGCCTCAAGTTCAACGCGCCGGGCGTTTGCCTGAGCGTCGAGTTCGATCCGCTTCGCGAGGGCCTCGGCGGCACTGATATCAGCAGCCTTCTTCGCTTCGGCTTCGGTCCTCTGGGCATACGCCTTGGCGTCGGCAGGCTTGCGGATGGTGGTCTGAAGTTTTTGCTCTTCGCGGTCGGCCTCGAGCTTGGCTACCTCGGTCTCCTGGACCACCACTTGCTGCCGGGCTGTGGCGTCGGCGAGTGGTCCGGCCTGGGCAGCGTTGGCGCGGGCCTGCTCAGCATTCGCCTGCGCTGCAGATTGTTTGATGGCGGACAGGCTTTGGGCATCAGCAATCAGTGCTGCAGCTTCCGCTTCCTTCTCAGCCGCTTCACGGTTGCGGGTTGCCTCGGCGATGCGGGCCTCCATCTTGACCTGGGCAATGTGCGGTTTGGCGAGGTTCTGGATGTAGCCCGTCGGGTCCTGCAGGTCCTTGATCTGCAGGGAATCCACTACGAGACCAAGCTTCTCCATCTCCACGCCACTCGCACTACGGACGAGTGACGCGAGCTTGTCGCGCTCGCGGATGATCTCTTCAACAGTCATGCTGCCGATGATGGAGCGGAGGTGGCCTTCAAACACGTTGTAGACCTGGCTCTCCATCTTCGGCTGCTGCCCCAGGAACCTCCGGGCAGCGTTCGCGATGAATGGGGGAGCGTCGCCAATCTTGTAGATCACCACGCCGTCCACAATCACCTGGATGCCCTGCGACGTCACACACGAAACCTTGAGTTCTGTTTCATTCAGCGTCAGTGCAAGGGTTCGGACAGTCTGCAGCCCGGGAACTACTAGAGCGCCCTTGCCCGTGACGATCTTGAAATCCATGCCGTCGGTATTCTCGAGCGTGCCGCGGGTCAGCCCCGAGATGATCAGGGCCTCGTTCGGTTCCGCCACTTTCCACATCGCCTTGGTTGCCAACCAAACGAAGCCGATGACAACGATCACGCCAAGAATGCCGGCGATCAAGGGGAAAAATGCCGAGAGGTCGTCCATTGACCTTGTCCCTTCAGACGATGTGAACCGGCTTCATCCGTTGACCCCCATAGGCCATGTGCCTGTTCGTGTACACAGTCTCGTTGGGCCGCAGCAGGTAAGTCCAGCACATTTGTGCGTCATTTGTGCGACGACGCCGAGCCAAGCCGCGGGAGCCGTCCCACCCAACCCAGCGACCCGCCGTCGAGCATTAACAAAAGAAGGCTGGTGCAACCTTTGGAGAGAATCCGTAGGTGGCTGCACCAGCTGCTAGTACGACTTTCTGTTATTAGTTGTGACACCTGTTCATTGGCCGCTCCTAGTTCCCGGCTTCTATTGTTTCCGGGCTTTTTTATCGTCTGTGAAGTACTGGGCGAACATCCAACCGGCGGCGATCATCAGGATGCCCAGCACCATGTGGGACCAGTTGTCCACGGAGTTCAGGGACAGGAAGTTGGCTGCCGAGTCCACGCCGACGCTCAGTCCGTAGATGCTCAGCACGATGTACAGTGCGCCGAAGCCCATCAGATAGTTCCGTGCACCGTGTGCTGTGCGGGACATTGCCCAACCCGTAGCGCCGATGGCCAGTTGCACGAGGTTGAGCAGCATGGATACCTGGAACACGCCAAAGAGCATCGCGTGAGAGTTCGGGCCGAAGAATTGC
The DNA here is from genome assembly GCA_039636795.1 of Micrococcaceae bacterium Sec5.1. Taxonomy (NCBI): domain Bacteria; kingdom Bacillati; phylum Actinomycetota; class Actinomycetes; order Micrococcales; family Micrococcaceae; species Micrococcaceae bacterium Sec5.1. The sequence continues at coordinate 1,320,967 of CP143430.1, forward strand.
AGCTCCGAATACTGCATGGTGATGCCCGGAATGAATCCCAGGACGCCGACCAGCGCAAGCACGGCACCCACACCTATGCCAACAACCTGAATGTCTTGCCGTCCGAAGTGGACACCGCGTGCATGTGAAGCAGACGTACTCATGTGCTCCTCCAGTCACCCCTTTGCGAACATCTCCCATTTTACGGCCGGTTCACGCAAAAAGCGCTGGAATTGGCGGTATTACAGGGCGCCTGCCGGGGGAGCGCCGCCTACCGTGGCACGATAGGACACGATGAAACTGCGCGCTGATCAGACCGGAAACCGTGGCCTCCCGATGCCCCTTTGGCTACAGGGTGGTTTGGAAGCAGCGCAGGCAGCCTTCATTTCGGCCATCGTTGTTGTGCTTCCGCTGGTAGGTGTGTGGGCCACTGACGGCTTCCAGAACAGAAACGTGGACTTCCTGGCGCGCCTGGCCGGGCAGGCGTGGCTGCTGATCCACGGTGTTCCGCTGACCTTGGCGCAGGTCAACATAGGCACAGCCGGTCAGCCTGGAACAGGTCTTCTTTCGTTGATTCCCCTGGGCCTTACGCTCATCCCGTTCCTGCTTGCATGGCGAGCGGGGCGACGACTTGCACGCGCTTCCTACACGGACCAGCTGTGGCAGGCATTCATGGGCGCCTGCGTTGTATACGCCGCGTTCGGGACGGCCACAGGATTCGTGTGTCGCACACCCGAAGTGGTCATTAACCTGTGGTTCGCCATGACCATCCCGTTGATCTCGTTCGCGCTCGGCTTGGTGGTCGGCGCCCGACGCGAGGCAGGCTCCTGGAGCAGGCTCATTGGCGTGGACGCCGTCGCCTGGATCGCCAAGACCAGCCAACATTCACGATGGGCGGGCTCCTACGTCGGCTCAGCGCTGAAAGCCGGATTCGTTGCGACCATGGCTGCAGTTTGTCTCGCTGCGGTGCTGTTGGCCGTGGACATTGTGTGGCACTGGACGGACATCATCGCTGTTTACGAAGGTCTCCAGGCTGGCGCTTTAGGCGGGGCCGTCCTCACGATCGCGCAGCTCGGATTCCTTCCCAACCTCGTGGTCTTTGCTTTGGCATGGTCTTCGGGGGCTGGCTTCTCGCTGGGCGTCGGCTCGCACGCAGGGCCGCTGGGCACCGCCGTCGGGCCCCTGCCTGCCGTCCCGATTTTCGGTGGGCTTCCCTCCGGACAACTCGACGCAGGGCCCATGGCTCTCGCCCTCCCCGTGGTTGCGGGGATCATGGCCGGCTGGTGGTTCCTCCGCGAAGGCGAAAACCACTTCGATGAGTGGCTCTCCATCAAAATCAAGGCCCGCTGGTTCACAGCGGCGGCGTCCACGTTGTTCCTGGGCGCGTTCATTGGAGCTGTCGCCGGGGTCTTGAGCGGTGCACTCGCATGGGTCGCCCGAGGTTCAGCCGGTATCGGCCGGCTCACGGAAATCGGACCACACCCGCTGTGGACGGCAGTCTGGTTGGCCGCCGAAGTGGGCATCGGCGTCGTGATCGGTTACGCAGTGGGGCCCTGGCTGGAACGCCGCCAAAAGCTGCGCGAGGCGAACCTTGACGAAGTAGCGTTCGACGACGAACACGCCTGAGCTTGTCCGTTTAGCGGACCGGGCCCGGCATCGAGTCCTCAAGCTGCGTGAGGCACTGCGTTTTGGCCGATTCCGTCAGGGCTGAGCGAGCGCAATCCTGATACGTGGTGACTTGTTTGAAGAAGAGCACAGACGTCAGAATCAGCAGGCACATGACAGCCGAGACCACGAGTCCAGAGATGGTGCCGAGCAACACCAGCCGGGGATGCTTGTACTTCACCGACCGGACCAGGACCACAATCCCCAACACCAAACCTGCAATGGTCAGGATGGCGCTTAACCACACGTAGTTCACGTTCAGGGAGAACACGAAAAACGATCCCAAAGCCGACAAAAGGAAAGCGCGGAACAAGATCTGTGTCACGCCGAACGCGGACTTTTCCGCGGCAGTGCGGGGTTGCTGGCTCGGCCTGGGACGGACGTCGGGATTCATGTTTTCCAGCCTACGCGAGCCGCCCATAAGCTAGTGCAATGCGCATTGTTGTCCTCGTGTCCGGTACTGGTTCCAATCTTCAGGCTGTCATCGACGCCGTGAAGTCGGGTGAACTGGATGTCGAGATCGCCGCTGTGGGTGCGGACCGGCCTGATACTTACGGCGTGGAGCGCTCCGACGAGGCCGGGATTGAGACCTTCGTGGTGAACTTCAACTCCTTTGAAACCCGCGCCGAATGGGACGCTGCCCTGCGCGACAAGGTCCTTTCCTATAACCCGGATGTGGTGGTGTCCTCCGGTTTCATGCGGATCGTGAGCGCCGACTTCATCGACGCCTTCAATGGCAAGTACGTCAACACACACCCGGCGCTGCTGCCATCCTTCCCGGGCGCCCACGGTGTCCGCGACGCCATGGCTTACGGCGTGAAGGTCACGGGCTGCACGGTTCATTGGGCCGACGCCGGCGTGGACACAGGGCCCATCATCGCCCAGGAAGCCGTCTCCGTTCTGCCGGACGACTCCGAGGAAACACTCCACGAGCGCATCAAGGTAGTGGAGCGCCGCCTGCTGGTCCAAACGCTGGCGAACCTCGCCGCTGAGCTCGCCGACAGCCGCAACAAGTAGCTGGCAGTAGTGGTTGTTCCCAGCGCTGAGAACAACCACTACTGCGACTCAGTTGGGCAAGGCGGGCACGCTACTGCAACACGCGCTGCTTCGTTTCAGGAGCGAAGAACGCCATCCACAAAACCGAGAGCAGGACCAGCCCGCCGGCCATCGCGAAGGACTGCGCCAAGCCGAATTCCGGCCAGAAGAACGAGGCGAACACCAAAGGCCCGAAGCCTGCGCCGACCCGGGAGAACGTCGAAGCCCAGCCGAATCCCGAGCCTCTGAGTTCCGTGGGATACAGCTCGGACACGTAGGCGTACAGGACCGGGATTGCCACCTGGACCACGAAGCCGAACACCAGCAGCCAGAACACAGCCGCCGAAGGCACGTCCACCACAAACGCGACGATCACCAGCGTCAGCGCTGAGAGTGGACCGGTGACGGCGAGGATCCACTTACGGCCCACTCGCTCCACCAGCAGCGCGGCAGCTATGACGCCCAAAAGCCCGACGGCGGCCATCCCGGCCGTGGTGACGAAGGCTTTGTACTCCTCGAACCCGGCACCAATAAGGATCCGGGGCATCCACGTGAGAGACACGTAGTAGACCAACAGGATGCTGAAGAACAGCGCCCAGGCGGCAGTAGTGATTTTCCAGTTGAAGGTCCAGATCCTGCGCAGCTGTTCCCAAGCACTGCCGGGGGAGAGCCTGGGAGCGGCTTGGGGTTCGGGCAGGCTATAAGCCCGGGGTGAAGCGCCGGTGGCCTCCACCAAAGAATCAATCACGGCTGCTGCCTCAGTCCGCCGGCCGGCCCGAATCAGGAACAACGGAGACTCGGGAACACTGCGGCGCACCCAGAAAACGAGGAGCGCAGGCAACACCATGATCAGCATGGTGAGCCGCCAGTCGCCGAAGGCAGCAACGAGGCCAGCCGAGATGAAGCCACAAAGCGCCGCACCCACAGGCCACCAGCCATCCATTGCAGTGAGGACTCGGCCCCGCTGCTTGCGCGGCGTGAACTCACCCACCAGAGCGTAGTCCACCGGGATGCAGCCGCCCAGCCCGAACCCGGCCATGAAGCGGAAGATACAGAACCACACGATGTCCGGTGCGAAGGCGCCGAGCACTGTAAAGATGCTGAAGATCAGGAGGGTGGCGGTGAACGCCTTCTTGCGCCCGATGGTGTCGGCGATGGTTCCCCACGCGAACGCGCCGACGGCCATGCCGATCAGGTTGGCGGTGCCGATCCACGCAGCGTCAGCGGGCTGCAGGGACCAATGCTTGGACAGCAGCGGAATGAGGATGCCGTTGAGCGTCACGTCCCATGCATCGAACATGAACCCCAGGCCACCGATCACGAAGATCCTGCCTTGAACCTTCCAGCGCCACGGCAGTTCCTGCACAACTTGCTCGCCGCTGGGCACGGCTGTGTATGTATTCATCTGCCCTCCTGCATGCAACTTTATGCGCTGGGGCCAACACCGCCGTTTGCGTTACTTCTGGTTTTCGATCGCCCTCCGCAGGAAACCGCCCGCTTCCTCCAGAGCACTCTTGGCCTGAGCTGGTTCGATGCCGGTCAGCAGCATCAGGATGGCTGCTTTGACAGAGCCGTTGACCGAATCCAATGCGGCTACGGCTTCATGCGCGTCGACGCCGGTCGCGTGCTGCACTGTCCTTTGGGAGCGTGCCAGGAGTTTCTCGTTGGTCGCACGGAGGTCAACCATCAGGTTCCCGTACGTCTTGCCGAGCTTCACCATTACCAGCGTGCTGATCATGTTCAGGACAAGCTTCTGCGCCGTGCCCGAGTTCAGTCGCGTGGAGCCCGCAATGAACTCCGGCCCCACAACCACCTCAATCGCCACGTCCGCCAGATGGCTGACGGCCGAGCCCTTATTACACGCCAGCGACGCCGTGAACGCCCCCTTCTTCCGGGCCTCTTCCAGCGCGCCGATCACGTAAGGCGTTCGGCCGGACGCAGTAATACCCACGACGGCGTCCGCTTCCGTCACGTTAATATCGTGCAGGTCGCGCGCGCCTGCAGTCGCGTTATCCTCGGCATACTCCACCGGTTTCTGGATCGCTTGGACGCCACCTGCGATAAGTCCGACGACGAGTCCCGGCGGGGTGCCGAACGTCGGCGGGCACTCGCTCGCGTCGAGCACACCCAGTCGCCCGGCCGTTCCAGCACCCACATACAGAAGGCGACCCCCGCGCTGGAGTCGCTCCGCAACGGCGTCGACCGTTTGCACGATCGCGGGGCTCGCCGCCTCAACCGCAGCGTGTACTCCTGCACTGTGGGCAAGCATGGCCGCGACGAGTTCCTCCGTGCCCAGGATGTCCAGCTCGCTCAGGTTCTCGGCCGCGGCTTCCGTCTCCAGCCCTGCGAGTTCAGTGCGCAGGCCCGCAAGCCTGTCCGCGTCAGTGGGGCTAATCGGGCCAGTTTGTTCCGTCACGGTGGATGTACCTTTCCTGGATGAGCCCGCGGCGCGTCGCAGCGAGGGCAGCACCGTCCAAGCCATCGCCGAGCGGGGCCACCACCTCAATCCCAGCCGAAGCAAGGGACTTCCGCAAGAGCTCCGCGAAGAACCCGGAGCTGACCACTCCGCCCAGCAAAGCAACACGTTGTGAGCCGGCCGCATCGTCACCCGCAGCCAGCTGCACCGTCTTGGTCAGGACGCGGCAGGCCTCGTCCACAATGACATTCGCGACGGCGTCACCCGCCTCCGATGCGTGCAGAACCAGCGGCGCGAATCGGGCCATCGCGCGGTAGGGGTTTTCGACGGACGCGAGCCACCCCGGGAGCATTTCCGGGGAGTCGACCAGAGCCCCTGCCGCAGCCGAAAGCGAGGTGGCCGGGCCGCCGTCGTGCGCTTCCAAAACAGCCTGGAGTCCTCGCTGGCCGATCCAACGACCGCTGCCACGATCGCCAAGATAGGGTCCCCAGCCGTCGGCACGATGAAGGACCCCGGCTTCGTCGAAACGGAAGGCAACTGCCCCCGTGCCCACGATCAGGGTTGTGCCCGGTGCCCCCTGGAGGGCTCCGAGTTGGGCTGCGGTGGCGTCCGAAAGCACTGCTGCGGGGACGCCGAAGCGTTGGGACAACATGGTGGCCAGCTCGCGGGACTTCTCCGCGGAAGCTTCGACGCCGGCCACTGCTGCGCCGATCCCGGTCAACGTGCTCACAGGAAGGCCGGGCGGGAGCATCGAGACCGTCTCAAGGAGGAGGTCGAAAGCGATGGTGGGGCCGTTGTCCATGTGTACGCCGGGGAACCCGTGCTGGTCGGCTGCGCCCAGCAACTCCGTGCCCCTGCGCAGCTCCACGCGGCAACGGCTCTTCCCTACATCGGCGGCGATGACGACATCGGTGGCTTCCATGGATCAACCCTATGTTGTTAGGCCTGCTCTGGACTCGAAACGAGCGCGCCAAGGAAACACGATAAACTCTCCGTATCCCACCACCCGCGACACCACCCGCGATATCTACGCGAACTAAGACGGAGACTTTTGTGAGCTTGACGCAGCTTGACCGTGTTCCCATCCGCCGTGCACTGATCTCGGTTTACGACAAGACGGGACTGGAGGAGCTCGCGAAGGGCCTGCACGCAGCCGGCGTCGCTATCGTTTCCACCGGCTCCACCGCCAAGAAGATCGCCGCCGCAGGCATCCCGGTCAAGGAAGTCGAAGAAGTCACCGGCTCCCCGGAAATGCTGGACGGCCGCGTCAAGACCCTGCACCCGCGCGTGCATGGCGGCATCCTGGCCGACCGCCGCGTCCCGGCCCACATGGACACCCTTGCCGGTATGGAGATCGAGACTTTCGACCTCGTGGTGGTGAACCTGTACCCGTTCGTCGAGACCGTGAAGTCCGGCGCAGCACAGGATGACGTCGTGGAGCAGATCGACATCGGAGGCCCCGCCCTGGTGCGGTCGGCTGCGAAGAACCACGCCGCCGTCGCCATTGTTACGGACCCCAACTTCTACGGCGCAGTAGTTGCCGCGGCACAAGAAGGCGGCTTCGACCTTAACACCCGTCGCCGCCTGGCCGCCAAGGCTTTCGCGCACACGGCCAGCTACGACAATGCTGTGGCAACCTGGACTGCCAGCCAGTTCCTGGATGAAGACGGCGACGGCATCATCGACTGGCCTGCCTACGCCGGCCTGTCGCTGGAGCGTTCCGAGGTTCTCCGCTACGGGGAAAACCCGCACCAGCAGGCTGCCCTCTATGTTGACAAGGCTGCTCCGGCCGGCATCGCCCAGGCTGATCAGCTGCACGGCAAGGCCATGAGCTACAACAACTTCGTCGACGCCGATGCCGCCCTCCGCGCCGCGTTCGACTTCGCCGAGCCTGCTGTCGCGATCATCAAGCACGCCAACCCGTGTGGTGTCGCTGTTGGATCCGCCGACTCTGCGGACCCGATCGCTGACGCCCACGCCAAAGCCCATGCTTGCGACCCCGTTTCCGCTTTCGGCGGCGTGATTGCAGCAAACCGCACCGTCACTGCCGGCATGGCCCGCACGGTTGCCGACATTTTCACCGAGGTTGTCATCGCTCCGGACTTCGAGCCGGAAGCCGTTGAGATCCTCTCCAAGAAGAAGAACATCCGCCTGCTCGCGCTCCCGGAAGGCTACGGCCGCTACCCGTCCGAGATGCGTCAGGTCTCCGGCGGCGTCCTGGTCCAGATGAGCGACAAGGTGGACGCCGACGGCGACAACCCCGCCAACTGGACCCTCGCCGCAGGTGAAGCTGCCGACGACAAGACCCTCGCGGACCTCGCCTTCGCTTGGACTGCCTGCCGCGCCGCCAAGTCCAACGCCATCCTGATCGCAGATCACGGCGCCGCAGTGGGCATCGGCATGGGCCAGGTCAACCGCCTTGACTCCTGCCGCCTTGCCGTCGAGCGCGCCAACACGTTGGGCGTGCAGGTGGAGTCCGACGTCGAAGGTGCTGGCGGTGCCTCCAACGCCAGCGGCAGTGATGCACCCGAGCGTGCACGCGGTGCCGTGGCAGCTTCGGACGCGTTCTTCCCGTTCGCTGATGGCCTGCAGATCCTGATCGACGCCGGCGTCCGCGCTGTAGTCCAGCCCGGTGGCTCGGTCCGCGACGAGGAAGTCATTGCCGCAGCCAACGCTGCCGGCATCACGATGTACTTCACGGGCGCACGCCACTTCTTCCACTAGTCCCCACCGCCGCCCTAACCTCGCTGCGCTTCGGCCAGGGAACCCGGGCGGCGTGGGCCCATCCACAGTAGAAACGCAACGGCGGCCGCCCCCGGTAGGGGACGGCCGCCGTCGTCGCTACCACGCACTTAACAGGGACGTGCCAGAAAAATCAGGACCGTTACGAAGCCGCCGCCGTGGTGTAGGTCGACTGGATGACGGAGCCCCAGTACGGGCCATACATGGTGTTGGAGTTGCTGCCGTAGCCGTAGCTGTTGATCGAGTTCTGGTAGCCGGCGGAGCTGTTGCCGATGAACCACGGACCGCCCGAGGATCCACCGGTCATGTTGCAGGGGATGCCCTGGGTGGCGAACTGCGGGTTGTAGGGATCGTTGGTGGCGGTGCCGGAGCAGCTCTTGAGCGATTCGCCGTTGAACGGAGGGGCTGCCGGGTAGCCGAAGGACTTGTAGCTCAGTCCGCGGGCGGCGTTGAACTGGACACCGGAGGAGCCTACGACATCCGCAAGTCGCTGGCCATTGAGGGTGTTCATGACGGCGAAGGCGGTGTCGTACTGCATGTTGCCGTTGGATGCCCACTGGGTGGGGGAGTACAGCGCCCTTGCTGTCCACTTGCCGTAGGGTGCGGACCCGTTGAGGTAGGCGGGTACGAAGACGAAGTTGGTGGCGTAGGCGCCTGGTCCTTCGTTGACGCAGTGGCCTGCGGTGGAGACGGTGCTCTTGTTGGCTGCCGTCACGGAGTTGCCGGAGCAGACGTAGTTTGCGCCGCCCAGGGTGAAGAAGATCTTGCCGATATGCTTGACGGGCGTTTCGCTCTGGTTGACCTTGAGGTTGATGGCCTTGGAGTCGGTGGACGCCTGCTGGCCTTCGACGCTCCTAAGGACGCCCGGGGCTTCGATGACCGGGGCTTTTCCGAGGTTGAGGAGCCGGCCGCGGTCCAGTGCCTTGGTGGCGAGGATGTCGCCGGACTTGGCGTTCTTCATGCGTTCCGGGGTCCAGTAGTCTGCGGCGCCGTTGTCCGACGCTACATGGCTGCTGACCGCAACGCCGCTGGAGTCTGTGGTGTTAACCGGAGCCGCATTGGCGCTGGTGGTTCCAACCAGGGCAAGGATTGCGGCAGCGGACAGACTCAGCAGGCTTGTGGCCAGGGTCTTGGTTTTTGTCACGTTGTTCCAACCTATCGAGGGAGTGGGGCGGCCAGTGATGGCGACCGCCGACTGACGGAATCGAAGCTACCCAACGTGTGACAAGTTTGTAAAGACTTGTTTCACATTTTGTGATATTTTGCTTTCACTTCCTTGTCGAGCGGCAGGGCTCCCTTGGTGACCCAGTAGCTCAGGGGGCCAAGCCTCTTCCGGTGGAAGCGGCCTGGCCCCAGTGAACTAGTCGATCATTCCCGCCGACTACTTCTTGACAGGGCAGACTCCCTTGGTGGTGGTGTTGTAATCCGGGAGGGCAGATCTTACGCGAGTGCCTGTTCCAAGTTGAACGAGGATTTCTTCCGAGAGTAGATCTTGCTTACCTTTAAGAGCGTCAGCAACGTTAGTGTCCTGGGAAAAGATGAGTTCCGCGGCAATGTTGTCTTGAACGATTCGGGCCAGATTATCAAGGGCCACTGCTACCGGATCGGCGGGCATTTCAAGTCCTGGAAGGTCAATGAGATGCGTATCGACCTTGGCTGGATTCATAAGATCCTTGATGATGATCGTGTTCTGATTCAACTCTGCGGTAGTCCATTGCGAAAGAACCACCGTGTATAAATCGGCCCAAGCTGATTCGCCGAGTTTTTTACGCCAGGTCCCCATCAAGGTCTTGACGCCCGCAATTTGAGCCTCTGAGGCGTATTTCATGTTCACTCGAATGTCCGGGTAAACGTTGCCGGCAAATGCCTGGAATGAAGGGACGCCGAATTTCTTGGTCTTTACCGAATCGGAAATGAAGTCGATGCCACCCGTGAGGATGTTGTAGCAGGATTTCTGTAGTTCTGGTACAAGGCCGGCTTCGGGCAGCACTCTCCGGGCAGTCTCGAGCTTGGACCCGAAGTCCTGAAGCGGGAGGATCCAGTCCTTGGAATGTTCGTCGTTGAATGCGACCAACTTGAGGTCGTGGGGGTCGATGCGTCTCTCGTTAGGTACTCCAGGCACACTGTCGGCGAGGTATGAGGCGACAATGGAGTAGCACCCCAGGGGAACGTGAGCGATCGATTTCGCCAATTCGAACGCCTGAGGGACTGGCTCAACCGACTCTCGCGCTCCATTCGTGACGAGTGTGAATTTGCCCCCTGTTGCATTGTTCTGAACAACAATCACCGGCGAAAGATGCTGTACGAGGCCAGCCTTCAAAGCAGCATAATTGGACCTCATCCCGATATTGATGGCCAGAATGGCTTCCTTTGCCTTTGGAGTTGGAACTCCGGCGATTGCAGGAGTCGCCCGGGCTTGGGACAGAGGCATGGCGGAGGTGAGGAGGGCAGTTGCCCCAATGCTGGAAACGCCTCGGATAAATCCTCTGCGTGTGGTCATGTGAATCTTCCTTAGTGCTTCAAAGCACAGGCTGTGCCTTGATGGAGTGTTGGCGCTGGTAAGCACCGGAAGATTGGGGGGACATTCTCCGGAGTTCTCTGGTTGAAATCGGCGGGCAACTGGGGAGTGGCAGGGCGCTTGGGAGGGCGCCCTGACGACCGCCTCGGGTTGGGACTTAGGCGAGTTCCTCCTGAGTGGCGACTACCACGCCATAGAGATCGGCAATGGTGGCCAACGCCGAATAGTGGACCTGGCAGGCGTCCAGTTCGGTGCCGGCAACGGGCAACGAACGGGTTGCGCTTGCGTCAGCAACGACAGTAGGGCGGTTGCCTCGCAGAAATGCACCCTGAGCGGTGTATGCGACGCACATGTGGGTCATAAAGCCGGCAATGATGAGAGTCTCCCGTCCGGCGGCCTCAACATGTTCGGCCAGGTCGGTGTCCAGAAAAGCGTTAGGCGCCGTTTTTACGACGACTGGTTCACCTTCGACCGGAGCGACCTTTGGATGGATTTGACCAATCTCATTTCTAATGTCGTAGGGGGTTCCTTCTCCGCCGTCGTTGATGACGTGAATGATCTTTGTGCCGGAGTTGCGGGCCCGTTGGAGCAACTCGCTGGCTTTTTCCAAGGCATTTTCCCATCCATCCAGTTCCATCACACCGGTGGTGTACGTGTTCTGAAAATCGATCAGAATTAGAGTTGAATCACCAAGTTGCGCTGGCGTTTCATCCAAGCCGTTTAGCTGGCGGAGTGTAGTTCTCGGCATTATTTTCTCCCTAGTGACCAGTTTGCATCCAGAAAATGGACCATTTGATACGCTAACTTCGCATGCGGGATGTCGGCAATGTCGCACAACATGCAAAAACAGACATGGCACTCGAAGTGAAAGAATCTTGATGATCAAAAAGCTCGTAGTTATGGTCCTTTTCGACAACATTGATTTGCTCGACGTCACGGGGCCGCCTGAAGTCTTTGCGCTTGCAAGACGGGAGAATGATGAAGCCGCCAACTATGAAGTAGTGCTTGCCGCTGAAACGTTGGCGCCGGTGACCACGGGAGCCGGTGTAAGAGTGGTCCCCGATGTGACTTTCGAGGACCTCGGCACCAGGCGCATTCACACGCTGATCGTCCCTGGCGCTGTTGAAGTCGACGAGAACCGGCAGATCCGCCCTGTGGTCCACGCGGATGTTGTAGATCGCGTAAAGCAGCTCACCACGAGGTCCGATCGCGTGGCGTCAATTTGTGTTGGCGCGCATATCCTGGCCGCCGCGGGGGTGTTGGATGGCAAACGCGCAACTACGCACTGGTCCACTGCGGAGCAGCTGGCTGCGGACCACCCCTTGGTCACCGTCGATCCAGATCCGATTTTCATCCGCGAAGGCAACGTATGGACCGGTGCAGGCATTAGCGCCTGCTTGGATTTGACGCTCGCACTCGTAGCCGAAGACCTGGGGGAGGATACTGCGTTGAGAGTTGCTCGCCAGCTCGTCATGTATCTGAAACGTCCTAGCGGCCAGAGCCAGTTCAGCGTTCCATTGTCCAGGACCTCCACCAATCGGCGAATCGAAGATCTTCGTCACTACATCCTTCGCAATGTTCACGAGACTCTTACCATCGGGAAACTCGCAGACGAGGCCAATATCAGCGAGAGACAATTGACCCGCATTTTCAAGAGCGAACTCGGTATGACACCGCACAGCTACATAGAGTCCGTCAGGGTGGAAGTGGCACGCAGTCACCTTGAATCTACCGACGCCACGTTGGAGCGCGTCGCTTCAGTCTCCGGGCTCGGTTCGGTCGATACCCTCGTTAGGGCCTTTCGACGACGCCTTGACGCAACACCTACCGAGTACCGGCTCAGATTCCAGATTTAGTCCCAGGAGTCTACGACGCCGGTCGCCGGCTTCGGCGGTAAGGCCTACCGCCGGGCGTGAATCGTTTTCTTGAAGAGGTAACGAACACGTGATCCCGGACACGAAGAGCGGCCAATCCGGCCTGCTCGGGTAAGTTTAGAGATGTTGAAATCTGCAGACTTTCAGGGAGAACCCCGCCAATGGCCAAGATTATCTATACCCACACAGACGAAGCGCCGATGCTGGCTACCTACTCATTCCTGCCGATTGTGGAAGCTTATGCCTCGACCGCAGGTGTGGAGGTCGAGACCCGCGATATTTCGCTGGCAGGCCGCATCATCGCCGTTTTCGGCGATTTCCTCACTGAAGAGCAGCGCACGGGCAACGCCCTGACTGAACTTGGCGAGCTGGCAAAGCAGCCGGAAGCCAACATCATCAAGCTGCCCAACATCAGCGCCTCCGTGCCGCAGCTCAAGGCTGCCATCGCCGAACTCCAGTCCCAGGGCTTCGCCCTCCCGGACTACCCGGACAACCCTTCCTCGGACACCGAGACGGACATCCGCTCGCGCTACGACAAGATCAAGGGTTCCGCTGTGAACCCGGTGCTGCGCGAAGGCAACTCTGACCGCCGCGCACCCCTGTCGGTAAAGAATTACGCCCGTCAGAACCCGCACTCCATGGGTGCCTGGTCTGCCGATTCCAAGACCAACGTTGCCACCATGGGCCAGAACGATTTCCGCTCCAATGAGAAGTCCGTTGTGCTCAAGGGTGACGATTCCCTCACCATCCAGCTGGTCCGCGAAGACGGCACCACCAAGGTCCTCAAGAAGGATTTCCCCGTCCTGGCCGGCGAAGTTGTGGACGCTACCGTCCTCCGCGCAGACGCCCTGGACGAGTTCCTCAAGGCGCAGGTTGCCCGGGCCAAGGAAGAGGGCATCCTCTTCTCCGCACACCTGAAGGCCACCATGATGAAGGTCTCGGACCCCATCATCTTCGGCCACGTGGTCAAGGCTTACTTCTCCGAGCTGTTCGATACTTATGGCAAGCAGCTCGCAGCCGCAGGCATCAGCCCGAACAATGGTCTCGCAGCCATCCTCAGCGGTCTTGAAGACCTGCCGGAAGACGTTCGCGAAGGCGTTAAGGCTGCCATCACCAAGGGCCTCGAAGACGGTCCGGCCCTGGCAATGGTGGACTCGGACAAGGGCATCACCAGCCTGCACGTTCCGTCGGACATCATCGTCGACGCCTCCATGCCGGCCATGATTCGTTCCTCCGGCCACATGTGGGGCCCGGACGGCAAGGAAGCTGACACCCTCGCCGTCATCCCGGACAGCTCCTACGCCGGTGTCTACCAGGTTGTCCTGGACGATTGCCGTGCCAATGGCGCGTTCGATCCCACCACGATGGGCACCGTTCCCAACGTGGGCCTCATGGCACAGGCGGCCGAGGAATACGGCAGCCACGACAAAACCTTCGAAGTCCAGGCAGCCGGCACCATGCAGCTGGTGGACAGCAAGGGCAACGTCCTCACTGAGCACCAGGTTTCCCCGGGTGACATCTGGCGCGCATGCCAGACCAAGGATGTCCCCGTCCGCGACTGGGTCAAGCTTGCCGTCAACCGCGCCCGCGCTTCCCAGACCCCGACCGTTTTCTGGCTGGACAAGGGCCGTGCGCACGACGCCAACCTCATCGCCAAGGTCACCGAGTACCTCAAGGAACACGACACCGAGGGCCTGCAGATCGAGATCATGTCCCCGGAGGAAGCAACAGCCTTCACCCTGGAGCGCATCCGCAAGGGCGAGGACACCATCTCCGTCACCGGTAACGTCCTCCGCGACTACCTCACGGATCTGTTCCCGATCCTTGAGCTCGGCACCAGCGCCAAGATGCTTTCCGTCGTTCCGTTGATCAACGGTGGTGGCCTCTTCGAGACCGGTGCAGGCGGATCCGCTCCCAAGCACGTCCAGCAGCTGATCAAGGAAAACCACCTTCGCTGGGACAGCCTGGGTGAATTCCTCGCCCTGGCTGTCAGCTTCGAGCACCTTGCCACCACCACTGGCAACGCCCGCGCCCAGGTCCTTGCCGATACACTGGACCGCGCCACGGGTACGTTCCTGCTGGAAAACAAGTCCCCTCGCCGCAGCGTTGGCGAGCTGGACAACCGCGGAAGCCACTTCTACCTGGCCATGTACTGGGCACAGGAACTGGCCAAGCAGACCGAGGATGCAGAGCTTGCCAAGGACTTCGCTGCCATCGCTGACGCCCTGACCTCCAACGAGGAAGTCATCGTCGGCGAGCTGAACGCAGTCCAGGGTCCCGGCGTCGATCTGGGCGGCTACTACCGTCCGGATGCTGCCAAGGCCGCTGAAATCATGCGCCCGTCAGCTACGTTCAACAAGGTCGTCGCGACCCTGAGCTAGTTCCCAACTGACTCGCAGTTGTGGTTGTTTTGAGAGCTCATAACAACCACAACTGCGGGTCAGTTGCTGTTTAACGCTCGGCCAGGAACCGCTGAGGCGCCACGCCGCCGTCGACGATGTCTTTCAGCACCCGGCCAATAGCCGGTGTGAACTTGAAACCATGCCCGGAGAACCCGGCGCCCACTACCAGGGGTCCAAAGCGATCCAGCACGAAGTCCTCCGTGGGCGTGGTGGTGTAGGTGCAGCTGATGGGAACCGCGGTTGAAGGGTCGACGCCGGGAAGCCACTCTTGGGCGTATCGCACCAAGGCATCGAGCTGCTCGGGTATGGGCTGGAACGTGCGCTCGTCCGGGTCCATGACAGGTCCGACACCATGCCAACCAGCTTTGACGCCTTCGCCTGGTGTGAGCATCCCGTAAACGGGGCTGTACCAGTATTCGTAGGCAGGATCATCCACGTCCGGGCTGTGGTTGAAGCTTGGCCACACCAGCGTATTGTCCAAGGGCGTGAAGTGGGCGGGCTGCTCCTGCGTAACCACCAACGGCGGTAGCTTCGCTTGCTCGCCGATGACCTTGTTCGTCCACGCACCGGCGGTGACTACCACGTTGTTTGCTGTGTACTCGGTCTCGTCCGTCACCACGACCACGCTTTCGGCACCGTCGATGCGGATGTCGTGGACCGGCGTCGAGTATTTGAAGATGGCGCCGCGGGACTCCCCAGCCTTTCGAAGTGCCACCAGCGCATTGGCCGATCGGATGCGTCCGGAGCCCGGAACGAAGAGGACGTCCGTGGCGAAGTTCATGCCTTGCCACCGGTCCATCGCCTCGTCCGCTGAGATGAAGTAGCTCTCGATGCCGCGTTCCTGGTGGGCTGCGCGAATGGTCCGGAGTCGCTCGACGTTGCCGTGGTTCGCCAGCCCCACGAGGTCCAGCAGCGGCGCCCCGGTTTCCGCAGCGAGCTCATCCCAGAGGGTCTTGGCTTCGGCGAGAAGGTCCAGGTAGTCGGCCTCGGCGTAGGCGGTGTTGAAGTTGCGGGTGGCGCCGTGGGAAGCCCCGATGTGGTGACCGGCCTCGAACTGCTCCAACAGGACCACGGACTTACCGCTCCGGGCCAACTGCCAAGCGGCGGCCGACCCCATTGCTCCTCCGCCAACAACTACGACGTCCACCATGCCTGCTCCATCCACCGTTGGCCCACTATCAGGTTCCATTCTGCCCCCTGGTTGGGTTGGCACTTGGTGGGAAGGCATGGAAGATTGGGACGGGTGAAATTCCTTCACCCGTCTCCCAAGTCCTCTGCCCGCGGCGTCACGATCCTGCGCGTGGTGTTTGGCGCACTGATCATGGTGCACGGCATCCAAAAGTTCATGGCCGGGCACGCCGCCTTCGCTGCCTCGGTTGCTGCCATGGGCGTGCAGAAGCCCGAGATCGTCGCCTGGCTGGTTATCGCAGGCGAAATCGGATTGGGACTGCTCCTGGTCCTCGGCGCTTTGACCAGGGTGGCCGGCTTCCTTGCGGCAATCATGTTCGCCGGAATCTGGTTCGTGACGGAAGCAGGCAAACCGCTGCTCACAGACAAGTCAGGAGTCACGGCGGAGCTTCTGATCGTCTACGTTGCCATTTCCGTGGCGTTTGTGTTCCTGGGTCCTGGCGCGTGGTCCCTGGACCGGAAGCTGGCCAGGCAGCCGATGGGACAGAGGCGTTAACACGGTCGGGTTAACTCCCGACGGCGGCACTCACCGCGCGTCGTTCGGGTACCGGATGCCCAACTGTGACCGCACGCCGTCGAACAAGCGCATGACGTTGATGGAGTCCTCCAACGGCATCACGGGACTCTCCGTCAGGCCTTGTTGGATGCACCGGGTCACTTCGCGGAGTTCGTAGGTGTAGCCCACGCCCACCACATCGAACCGTTCATGCCGCGGCTCGTCCCAACCAACACGGATCAGCAGTTCCCGCGGATTGTTCACGGAACCAACGGTCTGCAGATACCCGAGCCCGCCGGCCACTGTTGCAGTCCTGGGTCCATGGGCGGTCAGGGACGACGTCAGCTGCGCCTGGGCGCCGCTGGCGTAACCGAGTGTCAGCGCATTCTGGGTGTCAACGCCGTCCTCGTTCAGGGTGCCGATCGCGGTAACAGACTGTGGGAAGCCCAATGTTCCCAAAGCCCAGAGCAGTGGGTAGACGGTGATGTCCAGTAGCGCACCGCCACCATCATTGAGTGCCCAGATCCGGGCCGAGGGGTCGTAAGGGGCAGGGAATCCGAGGTCCGCGCTGACCCACTGGGTGTGCCCGATTTCCCCTGATGCTGCGATGGAAAAGGCGCGCTGCATGCTGGGCAGGAACCGGCTCCAGACGGCCTCCATGAAGAAGACCTTGTGCTCGCGGGCCAACTTCACCAGCTCGGTGGCTTCGCGGGCGTTGATGGTGAGGGCCTTCTCGCACAGGACGTGCTTGCCGGCCCGCAATGCCGCTGCCGCAATCTGGAAGTGCTGGGCGTGGGGTGTTGCCACGTAGACCACGTCCACGGCCGGATCGTCGAACAACCGCTGGTAGCCGGGGACACCGGCGTCGTTCCCGTAGGCCTTGGCGAAACCAAGTGTGTGCGCAAAAGCGTCCGCGGCTGCCTGGGTCCTGGAGCTCACCGCGTAGAGTTCTGCATCCTCCAGCAGGGAAAGGTCCTGGGAAACGCTGTTGGCGATGTTGCCCGTGGACACCACTCCCCAGCGCAAGCGGCGGCCGGTGGCAGCCCGGGGATCCTGGTTGGTCTGGCTGGACAGCCACGGTTTGGCGATAGGAAGCGTCATGACTGCCATCCTCTCATTCGCGGTCCAGCTAACTGGGGAGTTGCAGCTGCTCCAAATCTGCGATGGTTCCGTTGGATTCGAAGGTGAGCTTCACGTTGACCACATAGGCGCCGGCTTTCTTGAGGTCGGGCACCCAGATTTCTGCAACCCCGGCGTCATGCTCTGTTGTCGCCTGGATTCTGTAGGCGAGGTTATCCGCCTTCCAACTATCGGAGACGTCAACGCCGTCCAAGGACCACGTCAGCAGCATGGGGACGCGGGCCAGCCCCACCAAGTCAACCCTGACGGCTATCGTCCAACCACGGGGATCCTTACCCTGGGTGCTGTCGATAATGATTACTTCCTCCATTGCCTTCACGAGTTCCGCTGCCGCTTGGTCGGCTGGAAGCAGTTCGCCATTCTGGTTGACAGTCACTGGGGGAAGGAGGGCCGGGAGGATGATCAGGGCATCGGGGACATAGCCCTCGAGTACTTTTTGTTCCTTCACAGCGGTGCGATACGCCTGCGACGGAGGGCGGGGGATATCCTTGTTCGCCACGGTGGCGGAACCGGTAGAGGTGGCGGTGGTCGTGGCGGGCGTGGTGGAAGTAGTCGGGGTAACCGTCGGGGTTGTGGGCGGACTGGTGGTTGGATGGGCTGTGGTCGGAGTGGGCTTTGTAGTTCCCGAAGAGCCAGCCAAATTCGCGCTGTAGTCGGGTAGGTTCAGACCAACCGCGGCCGCAGGACTCAGGTTGAGGTCCTTGCCGAGGTCCGCCGGGGCAAAGGCAGCCAAAGACGTCTGCTTGACGATGGTGACGGACTCGATGTTTGCCACGTCTTCGATGTTGGGCGGGAACAGCCGGTCCCACAGGGCGAAGATACTGATGAGGGCCGCCGCCAAGGCTCCCGCCGTAATGACGAGTGCCTTGCCGCTTCGGTACCAGGGAGTGACTCTGCCTGGTTCACGGTGTTGGGGCACGCACACCACCTCCTACGCCTGCTCACAGAATGCTCCGCGTCCAGAAGCGCGTCAACCCGCACTCGCACTCAGTTCCCGAACGTGTCAAGTCATACGAATGGCAGGCGCACCAAAGATCCTCGCCTAGGCTGAGGTGATCATCCCTCGCAGAGGTTCTGTGGGGAGTTACCGAAATGGAGCAGGGATGGGTATTTTTCGGCGCGTCATTTTGCCGGTTGCCTGGCTAGTGGTTTTCGCAATAATTGCGGTGGCTTTGGTCAAGATCGCTTTCGTAGATGGCCTCAAGCCCTCTGATTCCGGGCCGGCGCCCTTGGCGCAAGTGGACATTCCGGTGGTCCCGGCCACGCGAGCTACGGTCACCAATACTGTGGAAATCAAGGGCACCGTCCAGAGCGATGCAGCCGATCCGGTCCGGAGCACGTCCGCGGGCAAGGTCATCAAGGTTTTCGTCGAACAAGGCGCCACAGTGGCCAAGGGCGATGCCCTGTTCCAGGTCAAGGCCGAGCGCGCAGTGACATTCACGCAGCCGTCCAAGGATGGAATGTCCTCGGCACCGAAGCCCGTCTATGACTACTTCGACATCCTTGCCCCCAGCGGCGGTACGCTGCAGTCCCTGACCACGCTGATCGACCAACAAGTGAGCGTCGGGGAAAGCGTTGGGAAGATCGACCCCGGCACCTACACCGTGGCCGGCTCAGTAACCGCCGCCCAGCAGTACCGTCTGCTCGGCAAGCCGGGCCCGGCGGAGATCGCTTTGGTGGGTGGACCGGCGCCGTTCCAGTGCACCGAAGTGACACTGAAGAACAACGCTTCCGACGACGGCGGAGGCGGCTCGGGTGGTTTGTCGTCCACAGGCGGAGGTGCTGGGATGGGCGTCGGCGGGGCAGTGGCAATCCCGGGTGGAGGCGGTGGCCAGTCGCAGGAAGGTGGCACGCCCACGGGAACGCTTAGTTGCGCAATCCCTGCTGGGCATGAGGTCTTCGCAGGCCTTGGAGCGACCATGACCGTCAGCGCTGGAGTCGCCGCTGATGTGGTGACGGTTCCTTTGACCTCGGTGAAGGGCAGCGTGAAGGACGGTATCGTCTGGATAGCGGGCGCAGCCGGGAGCGGCGCAGCGCCCGAGCAGCGCACGGTCCAGCTGGGCCTGAATGATGGTGCGTTGGTTGAAGTGGTTTCAGGGCTGGCCGAGGGCGAGCAAGTGCTTGAGTTCGTGCCCGGGGCTCCAGCTGTCCCAGGTCCCATGATGGGGCCGGGACAAGCCGTCTACGGACCGGCAGGCTGAAGCGCATGACGGGAACAGCAGAGGCAGTAGAAAGCAACAAGGAAACCCTTGTCAGTCTCCGGTCAGTCACCCGTTCCGTGACGCTGCCGGATGAGCAGCAACTGCACATTCTCCGCGGCATCGATCTTGAGGTCCAGAGCGGTGATCACACGGCCATTGTTGGCCGTTCAGGATGCGGAAAATCGACGCTGCTCAACCTCTTGGGCCTCCTGGATGTCCCCACCTCCGGTGAGCTGGAATTCCTCGGCAACCCTGCCGAGCGGCTGAGCAGCAACGCCCGTGCCCGCCTGCGTGGATCAACCGTGGGTTTCGTGTTCCAGCAATTCAACCTGTTGCCGGGCCGCAATGCCCTGGACAACGTCATCACGCCGCTCTTTTACGCCAAAGGCCGCGAGTTCTGGCGCCGGCGTGAACTGGCCATGGACATGCTGGACCGCGTGGGCCTGGCAGCGCGGGCCAACACCATGCCGAACATGCTTTCCGGTGGGGAGCAGCAGCGTGTGGCGATCGCCCGGGCGTTGGTCCGCAGGCCACGGCTAATTCTGGCGGATGAACCAACAGGCGCCTTGGACGTGGAAACCGGACAGGCTGTCATGGCATTGTTGGACACCGTGGCCACGGAAACCGCGGCCGCACTGGTGACCATCACGCACGATACCAATGTGGCCGCCCTGGCACGCGCCTGCTATCGATTGGACGCCGGAGTGCTCACGCCGCTGACAGTTGCCGAAACAGCAGGAGTCAGCGCATGACCGGCTTCATGTCCACGATGGTGGAAGCATGGCAGGAACTCCGGATCAATAAAGTGCGCATCCTCTTGGCCCTCCTCGGCGTGGCCCTTTCCGTGGCAGCGTTGACCTCGGTGGCAGGAATCGGCAGCCTGGTCCGTGAAGGGATCAAGGTGCAGTCCGAACGCAACGGTGGCCGCGTAGCCACCCTGGCATTGAGCGTGAACGGCCCATCTTCGCCTGACGCTGCGAAGCTGGAGAAGGTCTACGAAGGCATTCAACAGCGCTTCGGCATCACCACGTCCACCCATGTGGGCAGGACCCAGGCGGGCTTCCAGTTTCCGCGTGGCGTGACCAACGTTGACGTGACCATCGTGGACATTGGATACGGCATCATCCACCGCGTTCCGCTAACTCAGGGAACCTGGTTCGCCGCCGACGACAACCAACGGCTCGCACCCGCCGTCGTCGTCTCCGAAGCTTTCTACAACCAGGCGGGAATGCCCAACCTGACCACCAGCCCAACGGTGACCATCCCGGGGGATCACCCTGCCACTGCGGTGATTATCGGCGTCGTGCCTGATGCCTATCCGCAGCAACCTCCGGCCGCTTTCATCCTCACCGCCGGTGCCGCAATGACCGGAATGGAATCCCAAATGTCCGAGTTCAAGATGTGGGTGGGCGAGGACCAGGCCGATTCCCTGGCCGCTGCTATTTCCGCGGATCTCCAAGGTCAATTTCCCGGGTATTACGCCCAAGCCAGCCGAATGGACTTCGCCGCCTACGGTGACCCGCTCGGACCGGCCCAGTGGATCGTGGGCGGCGTAGCCGGATTGGTGCTCCTGCTCGGGGCAGTGGGAATGCTCAACATCTCCATGGTCACCGTGCGCTACAGGGTAAGGGAAATCGGCATCCGGCGAAGCTTCGGCGCAACCTCCGGCCGCATCTTCTTCGGCGTCATGATGGAATCCGTCGTAGCCACCGCGGTCGCCGGCCTGGTGGGCGTCATGCTGGCGGTAGCAGTGGTGAAGAATCCCTGGATCGAATCAAAGGTAGCGCCGGGATTGACCGAATACCCGTCCTTCCCCGTCGATGCCGCGCTCCTGGGCTTTGGCGCGGCTGTCCTTGTGGGCGCACTCGCCGGAGCCATTCCTGCGCTCGTGGCGGTGCGCGTCAAGGTCATCGATGCGATCCGCTTTTGACCTCCTCGGTGAGCCGGCCCTGCTGAAGACGGAAGCAGCGGTCCGCTTTCTGCGCCAGGCTGCGGTCGTGGGTGACTACCAGGATGGTGGTGTTGTGGTCGCGGCTCAGTGAGCTCAGCAGTTCGATGATGTGCTCGCCGGTCTGCTCATCCAGGTTTCCCGTGGGCTCATCGGCCAGGATCAGCTTGGGCTCGTTGGCCAGCGCCCTCGCGATCGCGACGCGCTGCTGCTCGCCACCGGACAGGCGATTGATCCGGCGGGACTGCTTTTCCGGATCCAACTGCACCTGCTCCAGCAGTTCCTTGGCCCGCTTCAGCCGTGCAGCCTTGCGGACACCGGCGAACTCCATAGGCAGCATGACGTTGTCCACGGCGCTGAGGTTCGGGATCAGGTTGAACTGTTGGAACACGAAGCCGATATCGCGGCGGCGGTACTCGGTCAGCTTGCTCTCCGGCAGCCCCGCCAAGCTCACGCCATCCACGACGACGTCGCCACTGGTTGGTTTGTCCAGTGCACCCAGGAGGGACAACAGCGTGCTTTTGCCGCTTCCGCTCTTGCCCACGATCGACGCCAGAGATCCCTTCTCCAGCTGGAAACTCACACCATTGACAGGCTTGATGGTCCTGTCACCGGACTTGAACTGACGGACCAGGTCCTTAACTTCAATCACGGCTATTCTCCTCGGAGTACTTCGATGGGACGGATGCGCGCGGTCAGCAAGGCCGGGACCAATGCGCCGATGATGGCCACTGCGAAGACCGCGGCGATGCCTGCAGCGATGACGCCGGGGGAGGCGCTCGCCGTGACGGACGTGAGCAGTTGGGAGGCACCGCCAAATGGACCGCCCTGCCCTCCGGCGAAGCCGCCGCCGGCAAAGCCACCCCCGCCAAAGCCGGCTCCGCGCTGGGTGGTCGGGGCCGCCGTCGTGGTGGTGTTTGAACTGATCAGCGCTGACGCGATACCGCCGCTGGCGAGCGACGCAATAGCCGCACCCACCACGCTGCCCAAGGCCACGAGGACCAGCGATTCAAGGACAAACTGCAGGCCGATAGTGCGGTTCCGGGCACCGATGGCCTTCAACACGCCAATTTCGCGGCGGCGCTCGCGGACCAGCATCACCATGATCAGGAGGATGATCAGTCCGGCTGTAGCCAGTGCTGCAATGAACGCGACCAGGGAGATGTTCTTGACGCTGTCCAAGGAGCTGACCGCGGTTTCGAGGTTGCGCTGGCCTTGGGTGACGTCGGCCTTCCCGGTTCCCAAGGCGGACTGGACTGCCGTCTTGGTGCTGTCGACGTTCTCCATGCTGTTGACCGTGACGATCATCGTGGAGAGTTCGTCGGGAGTTCCCGCCAGGGTTTGGGCTTCCGGAAGGGTGACGTAGACGGCGTTGTTTCCGAAGGCGGTTCCGGCGTCGAAGATGCCTGCAACGGTGAACGTCTTGTCCTGGATGGTGAAGGTGGAACCGGCGGTGAGGTTGTTCTTTTGCGCCAGCGTCGTTCCCACCAGAGCCTTTGCCGCCGCCGAGGTGTAGTCGCCCAGGCCGGTGCCGCTGGTGATGTCCAGGGCCTTGCCAGCGCTGTCAACCTCGGCGCCGATACCCGTGGCCGTAATGGGAAGGGTGCGAACTCGTTGGGCGGTGCCTGTGCCCCCAGTGTTACCCGTGGAGCCGTTGCGGTTGCCGAGGGTGCCGGCATCGATGGCTGCCGTGAGGTTGGTGGTGACCGAAGGTTGCTGCCCACCGGGACCGAAACCACCTTGAGCGGCCTGGGTGGTGCTTGTTTCTGCGGTCGCTGTCTGCAACCGCAGAGCCTTAGTGCCGACCACGGACGTTACGTTACTGACGGCGGCGGCCGTCTGAGCTTGAGCAGCGGTGAGCGGTTCGCCACCACCTTCGAAGCCCTGCCCGCCAGCCGGATTCACCGTCAGGGTGGTGCCCACGGAAGCGTTCAGCTCCTGGACCTTGGCACCCACGGCCTGGTTGGCCACAAGCATGGCCAATGCCAGGCCGATCGCTACGGCAAGCACGGCGACTACCGCGGCCGTTCTGATTTTGTTGCGGAAGGCATTGCCTACGCTTCGGGCAAGGACGCTCACGTTTCTCCTTTGGACCTGCTGAGTTCCGCAGACCGCTGGCGCGCGGGCTGCAGGTCCAACACTGCTGAGCGCTGCTGTGCGGAAAGCCTGCCGAAGCTATGCGTGGGCTGTGAAAAGTGGCGGGCTCATCAAGGAGCCAAAAAACCCGTGCCGGGCTCAGAATCCTGAGCCCGGCACGGGTTCACCGTGCAGTCCCGGTGTCAGTGGGAGAAGTTTGCTGAGATTTCGGCGAGGGTGCGCCCCTTGGTCTCAGGCGCGAGCCATTGCGAGAGGACTGCGCCAAGCAATGCGACGGCGGCGGCTACGACCATGCTTGGGCCCAGGCCGATGTTGCTGATCGCCCATGGCAGGGCGAAGGTGCCCAGTGCGGCTCCGATGCGGCTGAAGGCCGCGGCAAAGCCCATGCCGATACCGCGCAGGTCGCCGGGGAATACCTCGGCCGGATAGACCTGGGTCATCGTGGTGTAGCCGGCATTGAAGAAGGAGAAGGCGAGAAACAGTACGAGCACGATGATCGCTGGTGCGTCCGCCCAGACTCCGATGATCAGCAGGATGCCTGCGCAGAGCCACTGCCCGGGCACAGTGAGGATTCGGCGGCCGAGCTTGTCAATCAGAAGTACGGTGATGACAACACCTGCGGCCGCAAGTGCGGACAGGCCGACTCCACCGGTCCAGCCGCCGAAGCCGAATTGGTCGAGCACGTCGTCGGCGAAGGTCGCGATCGCGAAGTACGGAGTGACCGCGCAGAACCAAAACCCTGAGGTGAAGAGGGTGGCGCGCCAGTTCTGCTTCGAGAACAGCATTCCGAAGGAGGCGCCCTTGATTTTGGTCCTGCTCTTCGCGGCTTGGGCCTCCTGGATCATCCTCAGATCGATCTCACCGGTGATGCTGTCGTGCATTTGGGGCGATTCGACATATCTGTGTGCGATCGCGAGTGCTTCCTTGTGCCGTCCCTTCGTAATGAGCCAGCTCGGCGATTCAGGGAGGCCCATGCGGGCGAGGAACAGCACCAATGCGAGTATCGTGCTGGTGCCAATGACCAGGCGCCAGGGGGTGCCGGCGTCGTGCAGGAGCGTGCCGATGATGAATGCCATCATGAAACCGACGTACCAGGCGATCAGAGTCAGCCCCAGCAATCGCCCGCGCAGCTTCGGAGGGGAGAACTCTGAGAGCAATGGCCCACCGATTGAGTACTCGCCGCCGATCGCGACGCCCATGAGGAACCGGATGACGGCCAGCTGGATCACGGCCCCGTCTCCGGAGGTTACGAAGAACTGGGCCGCTGAAGCGACCAGGAACAGTCCCATGTCCACGAGGAACATGGGCTTGCGTCCGAACTTGTCAGTAGCCCAACCGGCCAGCGGGGAGCCGACGAAGATACCGACCAGCGGGCCCGCGGCGATCATGCCCAGAGATAGTGCGTCGAGCTGGAGCTCTGACCGCATGAGTCCGGTGACGGGGCCGATAATTCCGAGGATGTAACCGTCGAGGAACATCCCACCGATGAAGACAGCGACGAGCCGCACCATAAAGCGGCGTTTGAACTTGGAGCTGGTCTCTTTTGATGTGGAGGTGTCGACGGAGTCCGTCGTCCTGGTCGGATGGATCATTGAGATTTGTTCCCTTCTGGCTTCAGCGCGAACCGTTGACGGCACCAGAGCGCCGTTTCATGGATGCACGGACAGCCGAAGCCCTTAGCGACCGGTGGACGATGCCGACTGACTTGATGCCAGCCGATATGGCCGCGCAGGACTTGCGAGATGATTTCGGGGTCGGCCACATGTGACATATGACTCATATATCAGAACTCTAAGGGTGCGATCCGCCCCGGTCAAGAGCTTGACAAGTTAATTGGTTGTATGTTGCCGCGCCGCAAACTTCGGGATTGACGGACACGGAAGCATCGCGGAAAACGGTTCGGGCAAGCGAAAGCCCCGGCCCGCCGGCTGAATGCTGGCGGACCGGGGCTTGCTGTTGCTTGCTACTGCTTGGTGCTAAGCGGTGTTACTTGGTGATCGGCCCGAGTACCGGATCGTCCACGTAAGCCGTCTTGACGTTGGCTGCCGTCACGATCTGCGGCGGGAGCAGGTAAGCCGGAACAGTCTTGACACCGTTCTTGTAGGAATCCTTGTCGTTGATTTCCAGCTGCTTGCCGGCCTGCAGGTCCTTCACCATGGTGATGGCGTGCTCAACCAGCTTGCGGGTGTCCTTGTTGATGGTGGAGTACTGCTCGCCAGCCATGATCGACTTGACGGACTCAACCTCGGAGTCCTGGCCTGTTACCACGGGGAGCGGCTTGCCGGCGGCCTTGACGGACGTCAGCACTGCACGGGCCAGGGTGTCGTTCGGGGAGAGAACGCCATCCAGGGATGCGGTTCCGTAGCTGCCGGTGAGCAGGGTGTCAGCACGACGCTGGGCGTTTTCAGCCTTCCAGCCCTGGGTAACAGCCTGCTCGAAAGCAGTCTGGCCGGAGAGGACCTTGAGCGTTCCGTCGTCGATCTTCGGCTTCAGCACGCTCATGGCACCGTCGAAGAACACCTTGGCGTTGGCATCATCCGGTGAACCGGCGAAGAGCTCGATGTTGTACGGGCCGGAGGGCTTTTTGGCCTTCAATCCGTCCAGCAGGGCCTGGCCCTGCAGCACGCCGACCTTGAAGTTGTCGTACGCCACGTAGTAGTCCACGTTCTCCGTGTTCAGGAGCAGACGGTCGTAAGCAATGACCGTCGCGCCGGAGTCCTTGGCCTGCTTGAGCTGCGTACCCAGCTGCGCGCCGTCGATTGCGCCAACGATGATGACCTTGGCACCCTTGGTGACCATGGCGCTGATCTGGTTCTGCTGCTCGGACACGCCGCCGTTGGCGAACTGGACGTCGGCCTTGAAGCCGGCACCCTTGAGGCCATCGTTGAACAGCTTCTCCGCGAGGACCCAGTTCTCACTGGTCTTCTGCGGAAGGGCGACGCCGATCAGCGAGTCCTTGGGGAACGCTTCCCCGCCAGCAGTGCTGCTGCTTGAGCCGCTGTCAGAGCGGCCGCAGGCTGTCAGCGCCAGTGCCGCGATGGCAGCTACTGCTGCTGCCTTTCCTGCTTTACCAAACATTCGCATATCTTGGTTCACTTTCTGTGTGGTGGGGTGGAGCGAGTCAGGCGGAAACCGGTCAGGCTTCCTTGGAGATGACCTCTTTGGTGGACGTGGTTTCGTCCGGCTTGAGTTCGTTGTTGCGCTGGAAATTCTTCAGCAGCAGGCCAGTGATGGAGCGCTTGCCCTGGGTCTTGTTGTAGACGTCGAAGGCAACAGCGATCAGCAGTACCAGGCCCTTGATGATCTGCGTGAGGTCGGCGCCTACGCCCAGGAGTTGGAGGCCGTTGTTCAGCACAGCCATCACCAGGCCACCGACGATAGAGCCGATCACGGTACCAACGCCGCCGGTAACAGCGGCGCCACCGATGAACACGGCTGCGATTGCGTCCAGTTCCCAACCGACACCGTCAAAGGGACCGGATGCGGTGGAGCGGCCAACGAAGATCATGCCGGCGAGGCCTGCAAGGACGGACATGTTGAGCATGACCATGAAGTTGACCTTCTTGGACTGAACGCCGGACAGTTCTGCTGCGTGCCGGTTACCACCCACGGCGTAGACGTGGCGGCCCAGGACGGTCTTGTCAGCGATGAAACCGTAGATCAGGACCAGCACGGCCAGGATCAAACCGGGGATGGGGAAGGACGTTCCGGGGCGGCCGGTAGCGAACAGGTACGTGGCGTAGAGGATGGCACCGCAGATCAGGACCAGCTTGGTGACCTCAACCCAGAGCTCGGGGACATCTGCGCCCAGGGCCTTGTTGGTGGCGCGAGCCCGCAGGGACATGAGGACAACGAATGCCGCAGCCAGGATGCCCAGCAACAAGGTGAGATTGTTGAAGCCCGTGGTCGGGCCAATTTCAGGCAGGTAGCCCGAACCCAGGTACTGGAAGTCGCTGGGGACGGGGATGGTGTTGGATTTGCCCACGAACTGGTTGAAACCGCGGAACAGGAGCATGCCTGCCAGCGTCACGATGAAGGCAGGGATGCCCACATACGCTGTCCAGAATCCTTGCCAAGCCCCGATGATCGCACCGAGTACAAGCCCGAAGAGCACGCCCATGTACCAGGGAATACCCCAGTCGCGGATTGCGAGGGCCACGGAGACACCCACAAATGCGGCTACCGAGCCCACAGAGAGGTCGATGTGGCCGGCAATGATGACCAGGACCATGCCGATGGCCAGGATCAGGATGTAGGAGTTGCCGTTGAACAGGTTGATCACGTTGCCCGGGGTCAGCGTCCGGCCCTCGGTGAAGATCTGGAAGAAGACGATAAGTGCCACCAGGGCGAAGATCATGCCGAACTGGCGGGTATTGCCACCAAATAGCTTCTTGAGCGCGTTCATTGTTTTGGTCCTTGTGTCAGGAAGGGGTGAGTCTGGGCCAACAGGTCAGGCGGCCTTGCGGGAGGACGTCATGAGTTTCATGAGGCTTTCCTGGCTTGCTTCGTTTTTGTCCAGGACACCTGTGATGGCGCCCTCGAAGATGGTGTAGATGCGGTCGGACAGGCCCAGGAGTTCGGGGAGCTCCGAGGAAATGACAATCACTCCCTTGCCCTGGTTCGCCAGCCTCTGGATGATGCCGTAGATCTCGTACTTGGCGCCCACGTCGATCCCTCGGGTGGGTTCATCCAAAATCAGGAGATCCGGATCGGTGAACATCCATTTGGCCAGCACGACTTTCTGCTGGTTTCCGCCGGAGAGTTTGGCCACGCCTTCCTCCACCGACGGGGTCTTGGTCCGCAGGGATTTTCGGTACTCCTCGGCAACCGAGAACTCCTTGCGCTCGTCCACCACCGTGTACTTGCTGATCGCGCGGAGGTTTGCCGCAACCGTGGTGGCCTTGATGTCGTCCAGCAGGTTCAGGCCGAGGGATTTCCGGTCTTCAGTGACGTAGCCCAGTCCGGCGTCGATGGCCGCACGGACGCTGCGAAGGTTGACAGGCTTGCCGTCCTTGTAAACCTGTCCCTTGATGTAGCGGCCATAGGAGTGACCGAAGAGCGAGCGGGCAAGTTCCGTGCGGCCGGCTCCCATCAGTCCCGCGAAGCCCACGATTTCACCGCGTCGTACGTAGAAGTTGGAGCCCTTGCAGATCAGGCGATCCTGGATCTGCGGGTGAGCCACGGTCCAGTCCTTGACTTCGAAGAAGACGTCACCGATTTTCGGTTCATGGTCCGGGAAACGGGACTCGAGCGTCCGGCCCACCATGCCTTTGATAATCCGGTCCTCATCGACGCCGTCCCGCTTGACGTTCAACGTTTCGATCGACTTGCCATCGCGAATGATGGTGATCTCGTCGGCAATCTGTTCGATCTCGTTGAGCTTGTGGGAAATGATGATCGAGGTGATGCCCTTGCCCTTCAGCCCCAGGATCAGGTCCAGCAGGTGCTGGGAGTCGGATTCGTTCAGGGCAGCCGTGGGCTCGTCCAGGATCAGCAGGCGGACGGATTTGTTCAGTGCCTTGGCGATTTCCACCAACTGCTGCTTGCCGACGCCAATTTCTTTGATGGGGGTGTCCGGGTCTTCACGGAGTCCAACCCTGGCCAGCAGTTCAATGGAACGCTTCCGGGCCTCTGCCCAGTCGATGACACCCCATTTGGTTGGCTCGTTGCCCAGGAAGATGTTTTCCATGATGGACAGTTCCGGGATCAACGCCAGCTCCTGGTGGATGATGACGATGCCCGCGGCTTCGCTTGCGCGGATGTCCTTGAATTGCTGCGTCTCGGCCATGTACACGATGTCGCCGGTGTAGCTGCCGTGCGGGTACACGCCGGAAAGGACCTTCATCAGGGTGGATTTTCCAGCACCGTTTTCGCCGCAGATTGCGTGGATCTCGCCGGCCTTTACGCGCAGGCTCACATTCGACAAGGCCTTCACGCCGGGGAATTCCTTCGTGATCGAGCGCATCTCCAAGAGGATGGGTTCGTCTTGCGTGTCAGGGGTTGTTGTCATTAGCCCTTACGCCTCCAATGCATGACTTCGTTGTCGCTCCCCAAACGGCGGAGCTGTCTGATGAAAAAGTAAACTGGATCACCTATCTTGTCGTCAAGACTTGAACACAAGATCCAGCTAACGATTTCGTTACCTACCAGTAATTCCAGCGTGTTGGAACACTAAAGCAGCTGCTCCAAGTGCTTCCGCACGCGCTCCCAAGGACGACATTGCGAGGTGTGTTGTTTCGCCTACAACGGGCACAGCGTGACGAACGAGCCCCCTTCGAATGGGGTCCAGGAGGAGGCTGCCGAGGCCCGCCAATGGTCCACCCACGACGATCACTTCAGGGTTGATCAAGTTGGCGACGTTGCCCAGTGCGCGCCCCACGGCAAGGCCTGCGTCATCCACGACGCGCTGGGTTGCGGAGTCACCTGCGAGGCAATTCCGGACGATGTCCTGGGGCGTTAGTGATGTCTCCTTGCCGCGGCCCAGCAACTCAATCATGGTGGTGGTGGAGGCGATGGTTTCGAGGCAGCCGCGGTTCCCACATCGGCACACCAGCCCGTGCTCATGGATGGTCGCGTGGCCGATTTCGCCCGTGATACCCACATTCCCGTAGTAGGGCACGCCGTTGAGAATCAGGCCGGAACCGATACCGGATCCGATCTTCAGGAACATCAGGTTGGATACGCCGCTGTGGGGTCCCCACGTCACCTCTGACAAGGCTCCGAGATTGGCGTCGTTGTCAACAAATACGGGGCAATTCAGGGCTTCTTCGAGCCTGTGGAGGATGTCGATTCCCACCCATTCGGGCAGGATGGCGCCTTGGGCAACAGTCCCTGTTCGGCGGTCAATCGGGCCGGGGATGCCCGCCCCTGCGCCCACCACCGCGCTCGGATCGATGCCATTTTCCGCCAGCAACCGCCCCAGCAAACGGACTGCAGCCGCAATGCCTTCCTCCGCATGGTGGCCCAAGGGAAGTTCAATGAAATCCTCGGCGATGACGTGATAGCCGAGCGATGCCAGGACCACCCTGAGGTGGCGTCGGCCGAAATCAATCCCGACGGCGACCGCACCGTTGCTGTTCAACCTTACGTTGGTTGCCCGGCGGCCGGAGCTGGTGGTTGGCTCGGTGGAAACGAGGCCTGCGTCCTGCATGATTTTCACGATGTTGGACACCGTGGCGGTGGAGAGTCCGGTCTGCCTGGAAAGCTCGGCTTGCGTTGACGGCCCGCTCAGCAAGCACTCGATAATTCGTTGCTGGTTCAGGTGCCGGAGCGCGGATTGCGAGCCGGGTTTTCGTGGTTGGCTCTTCGTTGAGCGCTGCATAGCGGACATGACAAGAAGATTGCCCCAAAAGCAACCTTGTAGTCAAGAAGTGAACACAACGCAACAAGCTTTCCCGACATACTCCAACGCAAGATGTCCTCAGTCCTCCGGTTATGGGGCCTGTTTTGCGTGCAATGCGTCCCGGTTCGCACGCCTCCGGGTCCAAATGCCCCGGTCCACTTGTCAGACCACGGGCCTACTCTGGAAATAAGAAGACTTCCGGCCCTCTGCGGTCCGGTACCCGGTGCAACCAAGGTGGTAATGATGCTGCTATCCGTCCTGCAGGCCAACGCTTCCGTCCTGGACGTTGAGGCGAACCTGCGCACAATCGACGACGCCGCCCGGCGCGCCACCCAGGCAGGGGCCGGCTTACTCCTCACCCCGGAGCTCTTTCCGGTGGGCTACGCACCGCTGCGGCTTCACGCCGAATTCGATCCGGCAACGCTTCCGGGCATCCGCGAACGCCTTTCCGGCATCGCCCGCCAGCACAACATCGGACTCGTTTACAGCCTCCCCGCGCCGGCTCCCGAGGACAACGGATGGCACATCACCGCCACACTCGTGGACGCCAACGGCACGGAACTCCTCAACTATGCCAAGGTCCACCTCTTCGGTGCGGAGGAGCGCAAAGCGTTCGTGGGCGCCCAAGAACCTCCCGCCGTCGTGGATTTCAACGGGATCCGCACGTCGATGCTGATTTGCTATGACGTTGAGTTCCCGGAGGCAGTCCGGGCGGCGGCGACCCGCGGGGCCGAACTCCTGCTGGTCCCAACGGCGTTGTCAGTGGGGTTCGACAACGTGCCGCAGGTGCTCATCCGTGCCCGCGCGGTGGAGAGCCAGCTCAACGTTGCGTACGCCAACCACAGTGGACACGAGGACATGTACAACTTCCTCGGCGGCAGCGTTGTTGCCGGCCCCGATGGCTCGCTGCTCGCTGCGGCGGGGGAGTCGGCGTCGCTGCTGTTCGCGGAAGTGGGCACGGAGACGGTGAAAGCCGCGCGCGATGAAGTCCCGTACCTGCGCGAACGACGCCCTGAGCTCTACCGAAAATGGGAAGAGAGCGTTTAGACCCCCTCGGACCCGGACAACCCGGCAACAAGCTCGTCCGCATACTGCAGGGCGATCCACAGTTCGGCCCGGACCTGCGCCTGGTTCAGGTCCATGTCGAGCAGCTCGCCGAGGACGCCGATTTGCCGACGGACGCTGTTGCGGTGGAGGCCCAGCACCTTGGCGGAACCGTCCCAGCTGCCGTTTTCGCTGAGCCAGCCGCGCAGTACTGACAACAGCGGGTCGCGGCGATCAGGTTCCAAGGACAACACTGGGGCCAGGAGTCGCTCGGCCAGCATGGTCCCTGCCTCACGTCCCAGAAGACCAGTCACCGACCACTGCACTTCCTCCACTCGTACACTCTTTCCGCTGGACAACACCCGGCTCCGCAGCGAACCCACCCGCTGATAGGCCGCGGCTAGCCCGGTGAGTTCGGTCGGCTCGCCGATCGCCAGCCTCCACCCAAGCTTCTCGACGTCGGCAAGCAACGCATCATCCACCTTCAAACGGGTGATGGCAGCGAAACCGTAGTCGGTAATTTCCACGAGCTTCGTATCGAACAGCCTCCGCCACTGCAACAGCTCACGGACAGGTCCGTCACCGGCAGGCCAGTCAGGCGAGTCCGCCTTGATGCCCTGCACCACGCGCATTTGGCCCGAGCGGGTGGAGGAGAGGCTTTGCGCCAGCAGGTCCTTGAGACCATTGACGTGTTTGGTGCCGCCCGTGGCTAAGGTGTCCGGATGCAGGAGCAGGGCGGTGGCAAGCTGGCTCGGAGCAAGTGACCCGCTTGTTCGTTGCCGGACCAGCAACTCCAGCAAACCCACCGCCGACTGCACCACATTGTTCTGCGCGGGCGTCAGCGGAGAGTCCGAGCCAAGAATCAGCGCCCCGAGGTTCGCGTCCTTGGTACTGCGCAGAGGATGACCAAACACCAAGGAAGACCCGGGCTGCTCGAAACCGTCCATCTCCACGCGCGGTCCGCTGCCGGTCAGCAACCGTTCCAGCAGCGGCGCCAACAAGGAATGCTCGACGCCGGTGCTGCCGCCGGCATTGTGCCCGCGCGCCCGGACCCGTCCGTCTGCCCCGACCAGCAGCGCCCACACGGGCACACGCTGGACGAGGGCTGCCAGTAATTCGTGCTCCGGCCTGGGGGAGAGGACTGCCCGCATGAGTTGGCGGTTGGTTTCGGCCAGCTGCCGGAATACGCGGGCATTGTCCGATTCCAGGAGCTGGGAGAACTCCAAACCGATCGCGGCGAACGGCACGGACTCCGGGACCTCAAGCAGGGTGAGGTTGTGCGTGCGGCAGGCGTCGAGGAGGACGTCGGGGACGGCGTCGAAATATGGCCTGATGCCGAATCCGAGCGCCGCCACCTTCGCACCCACCAGCCGCCGCACATAGGCGTCCACGCTGGCCGCCGAGCCGCCCTTCCCAAGGAAAGGCAGCCCGGCGGTCAGCAGGAACTCGCCCTCCGGAAGATATGGGGTCGGGTCCTCCAGCTCACTGGGTTCCACCCAGCGCAGCAGCGAGGCGCCGCTGCCGCCGTCGTGAAGCATTTTCAACTCGGGCGGCAGCTGCTCCAGGAACTGCTCAAGCGTGACGAAGCTGAGGCGGGCGGTGGCGGTCTCAGGCAACATTGTCCTGCCCGGCGGTTGCCGGCTCCTGGTAGTCGGGGCACTCGTAGGCGGCGTCTTCTTGCGACGGGCCGGCGTAGACGCGCGGCAATCGCGGGGCAATCCTGTTGATGATTTCATCCCCGTGGCTGCCGATCGCAGCACCCCAATCGTCGGCGCTAGCCGCACCGGTGGCCGGGTTGCCGAACAACACCGCAGTGTCGCCGACGTCGATCCCGGTCGCGTCAGGCCCGAGGTCCACCATGAATTGGTCCATGCAGACCTTGCCGATAACCGGGACGCTGCGGCCTCCGATATTCACCACCGAGCGGCCGCTGATGCCTTTCGGAATGCCGTCCGCATAGCCGAGGGGAATGAGCCCCAGGTAGCGGGGTTCGTAGGTGATGGCCTGATGCTCGTAGCTGACGCCCGTACCGGCGGGGACCTTCTTGACCATCACCAAGGGGGCCGTGACGCTGAGGGCCGGCCGCAATCCGAAGTCGGTCGGGTTGAGATGGTCTGCGGGAGCGAGGCCGTAGATTGCGAGGCCAGCCCGGACCATGTCGAAGTGGAATTCCGGGCGGTCCAGGATGTTTGCTGAGCTGGAAACGTGCCTCAGTTCGGGTTTGAGTCCGACTTCACGCGCCTCACGGACGGCGTCCTCGAACTCCGCAACAGCGCTGGCGTTCCCAGGATGCGCGGGCACATCGGCCCACGCCAAGTGGGTCCAGATGCCGCGGACCAGCACGGTGCCGTCCACTTCCGCCTTCCGGGCATGCGCCACGAGTTCGGCCCAATCCTCCTTGCGTGCCCCGCCCCGGCTCAGCCCGCTGTCCAGTTCAAGATGTACGACGGCGGGACGGCTAAGGCGTTCGGCGATGCCTGCCAGCACCTGGAGTTGGTGGACGCTTCCGAGGGACACATCGATGTCGTTTTCCAATGCTTCCAGGATGGTGTCGCTGGTCTGGGATGCCAGATAGAGCCACGAAAGGATCGGTGCCGTGATGCCGGCTTTGCGCAGGGCGATGGCCTCGGTGAGCTGTGCAGTTCCGAGCCAGTCGGCGCCGGAAGCAACGGCCGTGCGGGCTACTTCCACGAGCCCGTGACCATAGGCGTTGCCCTTGACCACGGCCATGAAGAGCGGTGCGTCGGTGCGGTTCTTCAGGGCCTTGATGTTGTCTGAAATAGCGGACAGGTCCACTCTGACCTGACCGGAGAGGGCCAGTGAGCCGCCCTCTTGGTACTGTGCAATACGTCTCATGGTTGAACACTATAGGTCATTTTGCACCGTGGTGAGAGGTGGCTCACATGCCAGTCTTGTGGAGGGGAAATCGAAACTACTTTGAAGGGACGTCAAGGGTGACTGTGCCTGTGAACACTCAAACATCAACGGCAGCGAGCATGGCCAGGCCAAGCCTCGGTGCCCAACTCCTGCGCCGCAAGCCGATCGGGCAGATGGCTGACGCGGCCGGAACCGGCGAAAGCGGCACCCCGCTGGTGCGCAGCTTCGGGGTACTCCAGCTGACCATGATCAGCGTCGGTGCAACGCTGGGCACTGGCATCCTGGTGATCCTTGGCGAGTCCGTGCCGCTGGCCGGGCCGGCGATCTGGATCTCCTTCGTGATCGCTGGTTTGGCTGCTCTCTTCTCGGCAGTGTCCTACGCAGAGATGGCCGGGCTCGTCCCGGTGGCAGGTTCCAGCTACTCATACTCCTACGCGACCATGGGCGAGGGCATGGCCTGGATCTGCGGATGGTGCCTGGTACTGGAATATGCGGTGTCCGTGGCGGCAGTTGCTGTGGGCGCGGGCCAGTACGTCAACGAGACCCTGGCCGCGTTTGGACAGGTCCTGCCCGATGCCATGAGCCAGCCCCCGGGCGATGGCGGGGTGGTAAATTTTCCGGCCATGGTGATCGTGGTCCTTGCCATGATCCTGCTGGTTCGGGGTGCCCGTGAAAGTGCATGGATCAACACCGCGATCGTCATCATCAAAGTCGCGATCCTGATCTTCTTCTGCGCGGTAGCTTTCACCGCTTTCAACGCCGGCAACTTCGAGCCCCTCATGCCGATGGGTGCAGCCGGTGTCTCCGCCGCGGCGTCAAGCGTCTTCTTCTCCTACATCGGATTCGATGCCGCCTCCACGGCCGGCGAGGAAGCGAGGAACCCCAAGCGGGACCTGCCACGCGCAATCCTGCTCTCCATGGTGATTGTCACGAGCATCTACGTCCTGGTGTCCGTCGCCGCGATCGGTGCCCGTCCGTGGGGCTGGTTCGACGGCACCGAAGCTGCCCTGGTCCAGATCCTGCACGAGATCACCGGTCAGCCGTGGATCGCCCTGGTCTTCTCCGTCGGCGCAGTGCTTGCTATTGCCAGCATCGTGTTGACTGTCCTTTACGGCCAGACCCGCATTTTGCTCTCGATGTCCCGCGATGGCATGGTGCCCAAAGTCTTCGGCCGCGTTTCCCCCCGCACCGGCACGCCAGTCGCCGGAACCCTGATAGTAGGAACCGCCGTCGCCCTCACCGCGGGCTTGGTCCCGCTGGGTGCCTTGGCTGACGCAACGAGCATCGGGACGCTCTTCGCCTTCGCACTGGTAAACGTCGCCGTGATCTATCTCCGGCGCAACCGCCCGGATCTGGACCGCAGTTTCCGCGTTCCGCTGTACCCGATCACCCCAATCCTGGGCACGCTGATGTGTGCCTTCCTGATGCTCAACCTCGGCGCCGATACCTGGATCACGTTCGGTGTTTGGATGCTGGTGGGCATCGCCATCTACTTCGGCTATGGACGCCGGAACTCCAAGGTAGCCGCGCTCAGCGATCAGGACTACCGTGAACTGACCACCAGGGCCGTGAGCCCGGAACCTGTGAAAGCCGCAAACTGATGACCATCGCTACCGAACTTCCCACAGCCGACGTCGCCGCTCCCGCGGCGGAGGCAGGCGAAGCACCCATCACCATGCTGAACCCGGACTTCCCGTTCAGCTATGACCATTACCTGGCACATCCGGACGGACTCGGCAGCATTCCGGAAGAGCGCTACGGCACGGAAGTGGCCGTCATCGGCGCAGGGCTGTCAGGGCTGGTCACCGCCTATGAGCTCATGAAGCTCGGCCTCAAGCCCGTGATGTACGAGGCCGACCAGATCGGCGGCCGTCTTCGCACGGCGAGCTTCCCCTCGGCGCCGGGCGTCGTAGCGGATCTTGGTGGCATGCGCTTCCCGGTTTCCGGCAAGGCCTTCTACCACTACGTGGACCTTCTTGGCTTGGAAACGCAGGCCTTCCCCAACCCGATGGCCCCCGCGACGTCCAGCACCGTGATCGAACTTGCGGGTAAGAAGCACTACGCCACCACAGCAGATGAGCTGCCGGAATTCTTCCGTGAAGTCGCCGATGCGTGGAAGGCTGCCGTCAACGATGGTGCTGCGTTCGCCGAAATGCAGGAAGCGATCAAGGCCCGCGATACCAAGCGGATCAAGGAACTCTGGAACGCGCTCCTGCCCGAAATGGACGAGCAAACGTTCTACGGATTCATCGCAGCCAGCAAGTCCTTCAAGGAAGCCGGCTTCGCGCACCGCGAAGCTTTCGGCCAGGTGGGCTTCGGCACGGGCGGCTGGGACACCGATTTCCCCAACTCCATCCTGGAGATCCTCCGGGTTGTCTACACCGACGCAGACGACCAGCACCGGCTCATTGCGGGAGGAGCGCAAAGGCTCCCCGAGGCGCTCTGGAACCACGCGCCGTCGGACCTTAAATACTGGCCCCAAGGCACGTCACTGTCGTCGCTGCATTCTGGCTCGCCGCGCGGAGCCGTGGACAACATCCGCCGCGCGGACAACGGGGACCTGGTAGTCCGCGAAAACTGGGGACGCGAAGCCACGTACCAGGCGGTGGTGACCACGTGCCAGTCGTGGTTGCTGTCCACGCGCATCCACACCGAAGAGGCATTGTTCCCGGCCGAGCTGTGGACGGCGATCGAGCGCTCCCACTACATGCAGTCGTCCAAGACATTCGTGATGGTGGACCGGCCCTTCTGGAAGGACATCGATCCGGAAACCGGACGCGAAGTCTTGTCCATGACGCTCACCGACCGCCTCAACCGGGCCACATACTTGCTCGACGACGGCCCTGACAAGCCCGCTGTCATCCTCTTGTCCTACACATGGAACGATGACGCCCTGAAGTGGCTTGCCCTCACTGCCGAAGAACGCGTCAAGCTGATGTTGCACTCGCTGGAGCAGATCTACCCGGGCGTGGACATCGCCAGCCACATCGTGGGGCAGCCGATCACGGTGTCCTGGGAAGCGGACCCCAACTTCATGGGTGCCTTCAAAGCCAACCTGCCGGGCCATTACCGGTACCAGCAGCGGCTCTTCACCCACTTCAAGCAGGATCAGCTGCCGGAAAGCCAGCGCGGCATCTTCCTCGCCGGCGACGACGTGTCCTTCACCGCAGGTTGGGCTGAAGGCGCCGTGACCACAGGCCTCAACGCGGTGTGGGGCGTGGTGAACCACTTGGGCGGATCGTCCGTCGCAGGGAACCCCGGTCCGGGCGATCTGCTGGACGAGTTCGGGCCAATATCCCTGGACTAGATTTCCGTGGACTAACTGCTGTTGCGGGGCCTGCTCTGCGTCCTAAACCAATCGCAGGGCCCACACCGCCCGGGTTCCCTGGCTGAGCTTGCGAAGTCAGGGAGGCGGTGGGGATGCAGAGCAGGCCTCGCATTGCTTAAGACGCGTGCATTTCCCTGTGTGCCGCGGCGAGTTCCTTGTAGTGGGCGGCGTTGTGTTTGACGCCGTCGAACTCCTCGTCGGTCAATTCGCGGCGCACCTTTGCGGGGACGCCCGCTACGAGTGAGCGCGGCGGAATGACTGTGCCTTCAAGGACCACGGCGCCAGCTGCAATGAGC
The DNA here is from genome assembly GCA_039636795.1 of Micrococcaceae bacterium Sec5.1. NCBI lineage: Bacteria > Bacillati > Actinomycetota > Actinomycetes > Micrococcales > Micrococcaceae > Micrococcaceae bacterium Sec5.1. The sequence continues at coordinate 1,359,555 of CP143430.1, forward strand.
GAGCCCGTGCCAATCACTGCGCCGTTTAGGATGGTGGCGCTCATACCGATGAGGCAGTCGTCCTCCACAGTGCAGCCGTGGACCACTGCGCTGTGCCCAACGGAGACGCGCTCGCCGACGGTGCAGGGGAATCCGGGGTCGGCGTGGAGGACGACGTTGTCCTGGAGGTTGGAGCCTGCACCGACGCTGATGGCAGCCGTATCGGCACGGACCGAAACCCCGTAAAAGGCGCTGGAGTCCTCGGCCAAAGTCGCTTTGCCGATGATGGAAGCGGTGGGCGCGACGAACGCAGATTCATGGATGGCCGGGGTGTCCCCGGCGAAAGTGTAAGAGGGAGCCATGAGCCCAGCCTAGTTGGGTGCGGGGGTGCGGAGGACCAGGAACTGGTAGTGCTGCGTCCAGTTGCCCGCTCCCGGCCCGGACTCGACACCGATACCCTCTGGCCAGGTCCGGAAATGCTCAATCGAGCCGTGCTCGCCGAAGATCCGCCGAAGGGTGTCGTCGCTGCGGCGACTGAAGAAACGTCGGGGTTCTTCCCCGTCCTCCGGGTTGAGGACCTCTTCATCCTCACCTGACCAAAGCCCGACGGCGATTGGCGCACCAGCCGCGCTGACCCGCACAAGTTCGCTGACGACGTCGTGAATCCTGTTGTTGGGGACGTGCAGGAGCGTGCTCATGGTCCACACGGCGGAGAAGACTGAATCGGGAAACGGTAGCTCACGACCACTCGCAACCGAGCAGTCCAACCCGGCCGAGCGCGCCACGTGAACGCTCTCCGAGGACAGGTCCACGCCGGTGTAATGCAGCCCTGCACGGACAAACTCCAAGCCTTCCACCCCGGTCCCGCTGCCCAGCTCGAACACGGAATGCCGGTGCTCATCCTTCAGGAGGCGGATGAACCAATCCCGGCACTCGACCCGGTGCGGGGTGAGGGCCCGCGTGTTCCGGACGGGTGCTTGGCGGTCGTAGAAAACTGCGAGGTCGGCTTCGTGGTCAGCTTCGGGGATGCCCTGCATACCCCCAGCTTAGGAGTGGCGCTAGTTGAATACCACGGTGCGGGTGCCATCCAAAAGCACGCGGTGTTCAGCGTGCCACTGGACTGCCTGGGCCAGGGTGCGCCCCTCCACGTCGCGGCCCATCTGGACAAACTGGGCGGCCGTGCGTGCGTGGTCAACACGGATGACTTCCTGCTCGATGATCGGGCCTTCATCGAGGTCGGCGGTCACGTAGTGGGCTGTGGCACCGATGATCTTCACACCGCGGGCGTGGGCCTGGTGGTATGGCTTGGCGCCCTTGAAGGAGGGGAGGAATGAGTGGTGGATGTTGATTGCCTTGCCGTTCAACTCCGTGCAGAGCTCGTTGGACAGGACTTGCATGTAACGCGCCAGGACCGTGAGCTCGACGTCGTGCTCGGCAATGAGTTTCAGCAGCTGCGCCTCGGCCTGGGGCTTGGTCTCCGGCGTCACGGGGATGTGGTGGAACGGGATGCCGTAGAACTCCGCCAGCGACTCGAGGTCTCGGTGGTTCGAAACAATCGCCGGAACCTCGATGGGCAACGTGCCGGTCCGCTGCTGGAACAGGAGGTCGTTGAGGCAGTGCGCGTCCTTGGAGCACAGGATGATGGTGCGGACCTTTTCGCCGACAGGGTTGATCTGCCAGGTCATGCCGAAGGATTCGGCTACGGGTCGCAGGGCAGTGGCCAGTTCCTCTTGGGAGGACGCTGTGGTTGCCTCCACGCGCATGAAAAAGTTGCCGGTGCTGGGGCTTCCGTACTGCTGGGAGTCGGCGATATTGCAGCCGGCCTCAAGGAGGGCGCCGGCTACCGCATGGACGATGCCGGGGCGGTCCGGGCAGGAGAGTGTTACAACGAAAGCGGTGGAGTCAGTCACACGATCAAGCCTACCTGTGCTGCCTTGTTGTACTGTTAACGGGCCGCAACTGGCGTTGGGTGGACTACCACCAGGGAGCGGCAATCACGAAGACCACGGATCGTACGCCTGGGCCGAGGGTCATGTCTTACCGCTGCACGCACGTGACCGATCCCTCCGTAATCAAGGGGACGCGGGAATGCTGCTGCCGGTAGCCTGACCTGTAGCACCACCCGTTGCCTAGCCAGGAGATCTCCGTGCCTACCACCACCACTTCCGCGTCTGTCAGCAACCAGTCGCTCGCTGAGCTCGATCCCGAGATCGCAGCAGTCCTCGACCAGGAACTCGGCCGCCAGCGCGGCACCCTGGAAATGATCGCCTCCGAAAACTTCGCCCCGCGCGCTGTCATGGAAGCACAGGGCTCCGTCCTGACCAACAAGTACGCCGAGGGTTACCCGGGCCGCCGCTACTACGGCGGCTGTGAATACGTCGACGTCGCGGAGCAGCTTGCGATCGACCGCGTCAAGGAACTCTTCGGTGCCGAGTACGCCAACGTCCAGCCGCACTCCGGTGCCCAGGCAAACGCTGCAGCACTGTCCGCCATGATCACCCCGGGCGACAAGATCCTCGGCCTCTCCCTGGCACACGGTGGCCACCTGACCCACGGCATGAAGCTGAACTTCTCCGGCAAGCTCTACAACGTAGCTGCTTACCAGGTTGAAGAAGACACCTTCCGCGTGGACATGGACAAGCTTCGCGAGCAGGCCATCGCCGAGAAGCCGCAGGTCATCATCGCCGGCTGGTCCGCTTACCCGCGCCACCTCGACTTCGCTGCCTTCCGCTCCATCGCTGACGAAGTTGGCGCACTCCTGTGGACGGACATGGCACACTTCGCCGGACTGGTTGCAGCAGGCCTGCACCCGAGCCCGGTCCCGTACTCCGACGTCGTCACCTCCACCGTGCACAAGACCCTCGCAGGTCCGCGTTCCGGTGTCATTCTGGCCAAGCAGGAGTGGGCCAAGAAGCTGAACTCCAACGTCTTCCCGGGCCAGCAGGGCGGCCCGCTCATGCACGTCATCGCCGCCAAGGCTGTTGCCTTCAAGATCGCCGGCAGCGAAGAATTCAAGGAGCGCCAAGAGCGCGTGCTCGAGGGTGCCAAGATCATCGCTGACCGCCTGAACCAGTCCGACGTCGCCGAAGCCGGCGTCTCGGTCCTCACCGGCGGCACCGACGTCCACCTGGTCCTGGTTGACCTGCGTAACTCGCAGCTGGACGGCCAGCAGGCTGAAGATCTCCTGCACTCGGTGGGCATCACCGTGAACCGCAACGCCGTTCCGTTCGACCCCCGCCCGCCGATGGTCACCTCCGGCCTCCGCATCGGTACGCCTGCCCTGGCTACCCGCGGATTCGGTGCCACCGAGTTCACCGAGGTTGCCGAGATCATCGCCACTGCCCTGAAGGCTGGCTCCACTACAGACGTTGAGGCCCTTCAGGCCCGCGTGGACAAGCTCGCCGCCGACTTCCCGCTGTACCCGCAGCACGAGCAGTGGTAACCAACGCATAAAGCATCACCCGGGCACTGGCCCGGAGCTAACGGGATCCGCCGCCACACCTTCGGCGGCGGGTCCCGTTGGCATGAGCCAACAGGTCACCCACCAGAAAGAGCAGATGGAATGACACAGTCCACCGCACAGATCCTTGACGGCAAGGCCACCGCCGCAGCCATCAAGGCAGAACTGACCGAACGCGTTTCCGTCCTCGCAGCAAAGGGAATCGTCCCCGGCCTGGGCACCATCCTGGTGGGTTCGGACCCCGGCAGCACCTGGTACGTCGGCGGCAAGCACAAGGACTGCGCCGAGGTGGGCATCCAGTCCATCCGCCGGGACCTGCCCGAGGACATCACCCAGGAAGACCTCCTGAAGGTTGTCCGGGAGCTCAACGAGAACCCGGAATGCACGGGCTACATCGTTCAGTTGCCGCTGCCCAAACACATTGACCAGGACGTCATCCTCGAAGCAATGGATCCGAACAAGGACGCCGATGGCCTGCACCCCATGAACCTCGGCCGCCTTGTGGCCAACGTCAGTGGCGAAATGAAGTCCCCGCTTCCCTGCACGCCCAAGGGCTGTGTGGAATTGATGCGCCGCCACGGCATCCAGCTCAACGGCAAGCGCGTCCTCGTAGTAGGCCGCGGCGTCACCATCGGCCGCCCCATCGGCCTCCTTCTCACCCGCAGGGAAGTCAACGCCACGGTCATCCTGGCCCACACGGGAACCGTTGACCTGCCCGCGGAACTCAAGCAGGCCGACGTCGTGATTGCCGCTGCAGGCGTGCCGCACATGATCAAGGCTGAAGACCTCAAGCCGGGCGCAATAGTGCTCGACGTCGGTGTCAGCCGCGTGGAGGACGCTAACGGCAAGGCTGTGGTCACCGGAGACGTGGACCCGGCAGCTGCCGACGTCGCCGCCTGGCTGTCCCCGAACCCGGGCGGCGTGGGTCCGATGACCCGCGCCATGCTGCTCGCCAACGTCGTGGAGAGCGCCGAGCGCGCAGCTGGCATCGCCTAGGTTCCTGCGACCACAGCAAGGCCCATTACGGGGCTAAGCTGCCGAAGATGCCGTGCGCACGGCATCTTCGGCAGGGAACCCTCGAAATGGCCTCGCCTACTCCTCCGGGAGTAGGCACCCTGCTCCGTTAATCCGACGACGTACACCCGGAGCAAAGCTAGGCTCGGTGTATGCAGCCCCGCTTCCCTGGACCCGAGAGCTCTCCTGGACCCCGGGGACTTCCAAGTCCAGGCCGTTTCGCAGGCCAAGGCCATTTCGCTGGACCTCAGAGATACGCAGGTCCGCGCCGTTTCGCGGGCCCACCCACCAGCTTCATCGTTATCACGGTGGCCCTCATCCAGGTGGCTGGGACGCTTTTTTCTGCGGGCCATCAGGACGCTTCACGGCCCTTGGATGCGCTTGCGATCCTGTTGCTGCTGGCCGGGCCTGCAGGACTGGCGTTCCGGCGGCGGGCGCCTGCAGTCATGCTTCCCGTCGCCCTCGTGGCAACGGGCGCCTATGTTGGCCTTGGGTATGCCTGGGGTCCCATTGCACTTTCACTGGCGTTGGCGATTGTGCTGACTTCGTCCGCGGGTTTGCGTTGGCAGGCGTGGCTGGGGGCCGGAATCGCCGCTGCTGCAGTAGTGTTCGCGGCCGCATTCAGCGGCGATCCCAACTGGCCGCTTCGCGCTTCCGCAGGGGTGGGATGGGCAGCCATTTTGGTGCTGATCGGACAGGGATTTCGACGCCGAAGCGAGCGGTTCGCGGAATACCGGCGTCGCCGTGAGGCCGCCCAGAAGGCAGAACGCGATGAGTACCGCCTCATGCTGGCCCGCGACATCCACGATGTCGTGGCTCACTCCTTGTCCATGATCAATGTGCAGGCATCCGTGGCGTTGCACGTGGGCTCGGATGATCCCCAGAAGCTCAGGCCTGCACTGGAAGCCATCAAGGCGGCCAGCAAGGAATCCCTCACGGAAGTCCGGCAACTCCTGGGCGTGTTGCGGGAGGACGTCCCGCTCGCCCCGGCGGCCCGGCCTACGCTGGCCAGGATTCCCGAACTTGTGAAGAACGCGGAGCTGGGCGGCTTGCAGGTGCGCTTCGAGGACCACTCGAACCATGAACTCGTCGGCCCCGCACAGCAGGAAGCGGCGTACCGGATCATCCAGGAAGCGTTGACCAACGTCGGCAGGCACTCAGGTGCCGGATCCGCCGTCGTGCATCTTGCCCAGACTCAAGACGCGCTAACCGTACGGATAGACGACGACGGCGCAGGCATGGGCGACGCGCTCCCGGGCAACGGCCTCACGGGGATGCGCGAGAGGGCGGTCGCTTTGCGCGGGACGCTCACGTTGCACGAACTCCAGCCGGGGCTCCGGGTCGAAGCAACTTTGCCTGCAGAACAAGAAGGAAACCTCCCATGATCCGCATCCTCCTCGCCGATGACCAGACCCTCATCCGGGCAGGGTTCCGCGCGCTCCTGGATGCTGAACCGGACATGGAAGTAGTGGCCGAGGCCGGCACTGGCAGGGACGCGGTGAGGCTGGCGGCGCGGGACAAGCCGGACGTCATCCTCATGGACATCCGGATGCCGGACGACGACGGCCTCACCGCCACCCGCAGGATTCTTGCGGACCCATCCCTGTCCAGCACGCGCATCATCATTCTGACTACCTTCGAGCTCGACGAGTACATTGCCGAGGCCGTCCGTGCGGGCGCAGCTGGTTTCCTGGTCAAGGACACCGAACCTGCAGAGCTCATCCGCGCCGTCCGGGTAGTCCACGACGGCGACGCGCTGCTCTCGCCCTCAGTCACTCGGCGCATCATGGCACAGCTGGCGTCCCAAAGCCGGGCGGCAGGAAAAGTGATTCCCCTGGAGCAGGTGACGGAACGCGAACGCGAGGTCCTGGCCTTGGTGGGGGAGGGACTGAACAATGCCGAGATCGCCGAACGCCTGTTCATCACCCCGCTGACCGCGAAGACCCACGTATCGCGCATCATGACCAAGCTGATGGTCCGCGACCGCTCCCAACTGGTGGTGCTCGCGTACGAATCAGGGCTGGTGAGGCCGGGCTGGAGCAGTTGACGGACTGCCGCCGACTCCCAAGGGAGTATGGCGGCACCTGCAGGTGACTCCCGACGGCGGACGTCCCGCCAGCCGTCCGCGGGCAGACTCAAACCAGAGCCGAAAGACGGTTCGCGCCGGGAATCGGCGGAGAGAGTTTGGATCACTGACATGTTCACCGCATTGACTTCAATCGTCGGGGAGACCACCACGCTCGGGGGAGCGCTGGCACAACTGCCGGCCACCGTCGTCGCGCACGGTCCCTGGGGTGACGGCACGTTCTGGCCGTTCTTCCTCCTGTTCCCGCTGTTCTGGATCCTCGTGATCTTCCTGTTCATTTTCGTGGGCCGGCGGGCGTGGCGCCGCAACCATCACTGGGCGGCAACCCAGGGCGCTGAGGGCGTGCTGCGCGAACGCTATGCCCGGGGCGAGATTGATGAGACCGAGTTCCGGCAGCGGCTGGAGGTACTGCGCTCGCAGCCGCCGTCCTGACCGGGACGAGGGAAAAACCGAGAGGGCTCTTGCAAAAATATCTGCAAGAGCCCTTTCACATATTCGTTGGCGCTACTAGTCTGCTGAGGGTGCACAATGAAGCAACCGGCTCTGCAACACACTCCGAATCGTGGCAAACCAGCTTCGACATGAACCCACCCACCGTCATCAGCGCGCGGAACCTCACCAAGACCTATGGCGAGCTCACAGCCGTGGACAACATCTCCTTCGATGTTCCGGCGGGGGAGTCCTTTGGGCTGCTCGGCCCCAACGGCGCGGGCAAATCCACCACCATGAAAATGATCGGCGGCGTCTCGCAGCGCACCTCAGGAACGCTGAACATTATGGGCCTGGATCCGGAATCCCATGGGCCCGAGGTCAGGGCTCATCTGGGGGTTGTTCCGCAGCAGGACAACCTCGACGAAGAACTGAAGGTCCGCGAGAACCTGATCGTCTACGGCCGCTACTTCGGCCTGCCGCTGAGCTACCTGCGACCCAAAGCGGACGAGCTCCTGGAATTCGCGCAGCTCACGGACAAGGCCAATTCCAAGGTGGATGCGCTTTCCGGGGGAATGAAGCGGCGGCTCACCATCGCCCGGTCGCTCATCAACGAACCCCGCATCCTCCTGCTCGATGAGCCCACCACCGGCCTTGACCCGCAAGCCCGGCACATCCTCTGGGACCGCCTGTTCCGGCTCAAGGAAAACGGCGTCACACTGATCCTGACCACCCACTATATGGACGAGGCTGAGCAGCTTTGCGACCGTCTGATCGTGGTAGACAAGGGCAAGATCATGGCCGAGGGATCCCCGGCCAGCTTGATCCGCGAGCACTCCTCCCGCGAAGTACTTGAGCTCAGGTTCGGGTCCGAGCGGAACTCTAGTATCGGCGTCGAACTTCAGGGCATTGGCGAGCGGCTTGAGACACTGCCTGACCGCGTGCTCATCTACGCGCACGACGGCGAGGCCGCCCTGGAGCAGGTTTCCGCGCGCGGCCTGCGCCCTATGACGTCACTGGTGCGCCGTTCCTCACTGGAGGACGTGTTCCTGCGGCTTACGGGCAGGAGCCTCGTTGACTGAGTCGGTGAACAAACCAATCACGACGGCGGAGCAACCGGCGCGGGCACACCCGCCTGCCGTTTCGGCGGCCAGGGCGCGGCGCTGGGGTTCCTTTTTCTATGCGGAACAAGTGCTACGCGTCATGCGAAATTACGGCTGGTCCGTGGTTCTCTACAGCGTGGGGCAACCCGTGGCCTACTTGTTCGCCATGGGAGTTGGGCTGGCAAGCCTTGTTGATGCGAATAGCGAATCCATATTCGGCGGCGTCAGCTACTTGGAATTTGTTGCACCTGCGCTGCTGGTGTCGGCGGCGGTCATGACTGCTTCCGGAGAATTTTCCTACCCCATCATGGATGGCTTCAAATGGCGGCGGGTGTTCTACGGGCCGCATGCTTCGCCCCTGGTACCGCAGCAAATAGCGAGCGGCCACATCATGGCAAGCACGCTCAGGTTCCTGCTGCAGTCGGTGGTCTACTTTGCGGTGGTGGCCATGTTCGGGGCTTCGCCGAGTCCGTGGGGATGGGTGTCCGCATTGGTTGCCACGGTCGCGGCGCTGTCCTTCGGCCTGCCACTCATGGCCTATGCCGCCAGCATTACCCAGGACAAGGGACAGTTCGCTTTGGTGCAGCGGTTCATTGTCATGCCACTGTTTCTGTTCTCCGGGACGTTCTTTCCCCTGGACACGTTGCCGTGGGCTGTCCGCTGGATCGGCTGGATATCGCCTGTTTGGCACGGAACGGAGCTGGGGCGGGTCTTCACTTATGGCATGGACGAGAACCCTGTCTTGACCATTACGCATGTGGTGTTCCTCCTGGGAACGGCCACGGCCGGCTGGCTGTTGGTCCGGCGCCAGTTCGTGAAGAGGATGGGCTCATGAGTATCCTGACCGGCGGCCACAGCGCCACGGATATCGCCCGGGAACGGAAGTTCGGCCCCCTCTACTCACGAAATGCCAAGTCCGTGGTTGCCCGTGGCCTCATGGCGGCCAAGTCCAGTACCTGGCTGGTGTTGTTGTCCGGGTTCTTCGAGCCGGTTCTCTTCCTGTTGGCCATGGGCGTTGGGATGGGCTCGATCGTGGGGACAGTCCAGGGGCCTGGCGGCGAGGACATCAGCTACGCGGCCTATATAGCGCCAGCACTCCTGGCGGTCTCAGCCATGAATGGCGCCATCTACGATTCCACCTGGAACGTCTTCTTCAAGATGAACTTCGCCAAGCTGTACCAAGGGATGCTCTACACATCCCTCGGGCCGCTGGACGTTGCCATGGGCGAGATCTTCCTGGCACTGTTGCGGGGTCTTCTCTATGCCACCGGGTTCACCGCGGTGATGGGCGTCATGGGCTTGCTGACGACCTGGTGGGCCATCCTGGTCATCCCTGCGTCGGTGCTGATTGCCTTTGGCTTCGCGAGCTTCGGCATGGGCATCACCAGCTTCATGAAGACGTTCCAGCAGATGGACTGGATTAACTTCTTCCTGTTGCCGATGTTCCTGTTCAGCGCCACGTTCTATCCGCTCAGCGTCTACCCGCAGGTCATCCAGTGGTTCATCCAAGCCATGCCCCTTTGGCACGGGGTTGAACTGCTGCGGCAGATCAGCGTGGGCTCGTTCAGTCCTGCGACAGCCATCCACGTTGCTTACTACCTGGTGATGATCGCGCTCGGGATCATGCTCACCACCGGACGGCTGCGCCAGTTGTTCCTGAAGTGACTCCATGTTCGCCGTCCGTGGAAGCGGCGCAGGCACCTTCGGGGGTTTGCGACAATTGACTCATGCAATCTCTCGGCGACCCGCACCCGTCCACGTCCTCGTCCGGTAGAGGCCTTTTCAAGGGCTTCCGCATCGGCGGCCTGGGGATGACCGTAGTCATCATCGCTTTCGTGGTGGCCGTCATTTTCGCGGCCAACCAGAACGATTTTGTGGGTTGGGTAGTTGCGGTGGTCGCCTTCGGCTGGCTCGCGCTCGCCACCTTCGTGGTATTCAGCATTCGAAGGGCCGCGCGGCGCGCCGGAGCAAAGTTCAGCGAAGCGCAGGCCGCTTTCAACTCGGCAACCGGCCGCGCGCCGTCGTCGTCCTCGGCTGACAGCGGCGGCACCCGCGTGGTCGCCGAACGCAGCCAGGCCGATGAGGTCCGAGACCTCAAGCTGGACCATTCCTTCAAGATTGTCCAGGTGCAGGTCCGCGTCGTGGACGAAGAACGTGCCAAAGGCGCAGCAGCAAACCAGGACACCATCAACCGCGCGTTGGAAACCATCGCGATCACGGCCACCAATGCCCGGGACATGATCAAGTCCTCAGGTGGCTCGGACGAGCCCGTGGCCGGCACCATCATCGACTAGAGTAGACCGGGTGAGTACGGCATTGAAGAAGGACTTCCTTCGCATCGCATCGGTCAACGTCAATGGCCTTCGGGCTGCCTACAAGAACGGTATGGCGGAATGGCTGGAGCCACGCGAGGTAGACATCCTCTGCCTGCAGGAAGTCCGTGCTCCTGATGCCATCGTCAACACGCTGATCGGCGAAGGCTGGTACATCCTCCACGCTGAGGCTGAGGCAAAGGGCCGCGCAGGAGTTGCCATTGCATCACGCGAGGAACCCACCGGAACCAGGATCGGGATCGGCGATGACTACTTCGCCACCGCGGGCCGCTGGGTTGAAGCGGATTTCACCGTCAGGAACACAGCCGGTGAATCCTCCACGTTGTCCGTGGTCAGCGCCTACGTTCACTCCGGTGAGGCAGGCACGCCCAAGCAGGAGGACAAGTACCGCTTCCTGGACGCCATGACCACGCGCCTCCCCGAACTCGCCAAGCACAGCGATCACGCGCTGGTAGTTGGCGACCTCAACGTCGGACACACCGAACTGGACATCAAGAACTGGAAGGGCAACGTTAAGCGTGCCGGTTTCCTGCCAGAGGAGCGCGCGTATTTTGACCGCTTCCTGGGTGAAGAAATCGGATGGAGGGATGTCCACAGGGGCCTGGCAGGAAATGTCGCCGGCCCCTACACCTGGTGGTCCCAGCGCGGAAAGGCCTTTGACACTGACACAGGCTGGCGCATCGACTACCACCTGGCGACTCCCGGACTTGCAGCGGCCGCGTTCTCGGCTGTCGTGGATCGGGCGCCTTCGTGGGACACCCGCTTCTCTGACCACGCACCGCTGGTAGTGGACTACCGGCTCTAAGCTTCACGAAAGTATTGCTCAATGACTAGCTCCATCACGACTGAAACCGGCACCCCAGCCGCCACACTGCCCAGCGGGAGTACCGTGACCTCCACCAAGCTTGCCGTTGGCGCCAAGCAGCGCGTCCTTTCAGGCATGCAGCCCTCCGCTGACTCCCTGCATCTTGGCAACTACCTTGGCGCTTTGGTCAACTGGGTTCGCATGCAGGACGAGTACGACGCCGTCTTCTTCATTCCGGATCTGCACGCCATCACCGTTCCGCAGGATCCCGCCGAGCTCGCCCGCCGCACCAGGGTCACGGCGGCCCAGTACATCGCTGGCGGAGTAGACGTGGAGAAGTGCACACTGTTCGTGCAATCGCAGGTCCCCGAGCACGCCCAGCTTGCGTGGGTACTGAACTGCATCACGGGCATGGGTGAAGCCGGCCGCATGACCCAGTTCAAGGACAAGGCACAAAAGCAGGGCTCGGACCACGCCAGCGTCGGCCTGTTCACCTACCCCATCCTGCAGGCAGCAGACATCCTCCTCTATCAGCCGCACGGAGTGCCCGTCGGCGAAGACCAGCGCCAGCACGTGGAGCTCAGCCGGGACCTCGCCAACCGTTTCAACAGCCGTTTCGGCGAGACGTTCCAGGTGCCCGAGCCCTTCATCCAGAAGGAATCGGCAAAGATTTACGATCTCCAGAACCCTACGGCCAAGATGTCCAAGTCTGCCGAATCACCCGCGGGCCTCATCAACCTGTTGGATGACCCCAAGACCGTGGCCAAGCGCATCAAATCCGCTGTCACTGACACTGAGACAGAGATCCGCTACGACCGCGAAAACAAGCCGGGCGTCTCCAACCTGCTCACCATCTACTCGGCTATCAGCGGCACCCCGGTAGAGAAGATCGTGGCTGATTACCAGGGCAAGATGTACGGCCACCTCAAGGTAGACCTCGCCGAACTCGTTTCCGGACGCCTCGCCCCCATCCGTGAGCGTGCCAACGAACTTCTCGCGGACCCGGCCGAACTGGACCGGCTCCTGGCTCACGGTGCGGACAAAGCCCGCGAGATCGCCTCGGCGACGCTCGCCGACGTCTACTCCAAGGTGGGCTTCCTGCCTTACCGCGGGGATGCCTACCGCACCGAGCAAGGAGTCCGCTAAGTTCATGTGCGCAGCTGGCCAGCTCAACGTTAAGACCGATACCCCTCAAGGCGTCGGTCCGGACGAATCGCGCCAGCCCGCTGTCACCGGCACCGATTGCGGTGCCGGTGACACCATGTGCGTTGGGGTGATTCTTGGCTTCCCGCCGGAGATCGCCCGGGAACTGCAAGCATGGCGGGCATCCTTTGGGGATCCCATGGCCGAAGTCATCCCCGCCCACATCACACTCATCACCACGACGCCCACACAGGACTGGGCAGCCACCCGGGACCACGTGCGCGATATCGCCCGCTCACAGGAACCGTTCACCATCACCATTTCCGGCACTGGTTCCTTCCGGCCCGTTTCGCCCGTGGTTTTCGTCAACGTCGAAGAGGGCTTCGAAGAGTGCGTGCAGCTGCACGAAAAGCTCCAGACGGGTCCGCTTGAGCGTTTGCTTCCCTTCCCATACCACCCGCATGTCACCGTGGCCCATGATGTCGCCGAGGAAAATCTGGACGAGGCCGAAACGGTTCTGAGAGATTACCGGGCAACCTTCCCAGTGGTTAGCATGGGACTTTACGAGCACGACACCAATGGAATTTGGCAGCTACGGGAAGAGCTCGACTTTGGCGGCGACACTGACGAAACGCAGCAGGCGGAATCAACATCCACCGGCGGGAAGTCCTCCGCTGCCAACTGAGCTGGCAAAGCTAAAACTTCAACTTCTTCACAAGCGGCAGGACTGGGGCCACGCCAAGCGTGCCGGAGAAGGCCTGCCCAAGAGGGCCAGCGCCCTTCTCGCGCTCCTGCTCGCAAGGCTGAACACCAACCGGGCCATGCGGTCCTTCCAGAACTACACCCGGCAGCATGGGCCGCTTCTGAGTGCCGGCATCGGCTTCAACATGTTCTTCTCCGTCACGGGCCTCCTCACTACGGGTTTCGCCATCGCGGGAATCGTCCTGGGCGGCAACCCGGTTCTCGAAAACGCCGTGATTCGCAGCGTGGCCTCTGCAGCTCCCGGACTCCTCCAGGTCAATGGCGGTGAGGGACTGGTTGATCCGCAAACGCTGCTCAATCCTTCAGGTCTTGGATGGACCGCCGTCATCGCAGCAGCGGTAACGATCTTCACTTCCCTTGGTTGGATTGCCAGCGTCAGGGAAGGTCTGCGGGGTGTGACGGCTGCTGATCCTCTCCAGCGCAGCCCCATCCTGCAGAAACTGGTGGACGCCGGTACCCTACTGCTCCTTGGCGTGATCCTCGTGGTCAGTGCCGGTGCATCCCTCATCTTTGGCACGGCTGCCGCCTGGATCTTCGACCTCCTCCGTTTGGACGAAGCAGTCGCGGCGCCCGTGGCCGCCGTCGTCAAGGTCGTCGTCCCCCTCCTGCTGAACTGCGCGACGGCGGCCGTGTTGTTCCGCATTGCAGGTGGCCTCAAGCTGGGGCGTCGGGCATTCATCGAAGGCGTCGCGCTGGCTGGCATTGGCACCACGGTTCTTCAACTCTTCAGCACCGAACTTCTCGCCCGGGCAGGACAGAACCCTGTCCTCGCCTCGTTTGCCATCATCATCGGCCTTCTGATCTGGTTCAACCTCGTGAGCCAGGTGTACCTCGTGTCCGCTTCGTGGGCGGCTATCCGCGAGGCTGACCTGCAGGCGGGGGAGACCCCGCGCAAGAAGGTCCTCGGTTCACGCCGCACAACGCCCCAGACGTAACCATTCCGTTCTTATAGTGCAACGCGGGGTCACTTATGGCCCATTCCGGATGGAAACATGGGCCATAACTGACTGTGAGGATTGTGGTGGGTCCAGCCCGGCTACGGCGACCGGACCAGCCCCTCCCACGTAACGGTCCAGTCAGCCGGGAAACCTGGTGCGTGTCGATCCGGTCCGTTGTCCCAGCCCGCTGCCATGAGCGCGACGGCGGCGAGGAGCCCACCGTTCCCGGGCAAATAGAGCGGCAGGGAATCGGTTTGGCGGTTGTGCCCATTGGGAAGGAACGTGTTCTTGCCCGCACTTTGCAGTAAGGCGTCAACGGCGGCCTCAGGATCCTCGAGCCGGGCAGCGGTCATTGCCATTACTGGGTAGTCCCAACCCCAGGTGCTGTCCCAATCCCAGTCCGCCAGGACATCCGACAGGGTGGCGCGCATGATGTCCGGATCAATCAAGTCCGTCCGAGGCAGGACGCCAAGCGCGCAAAGCATCGAAGGGTGGTCCGTGCGGATGGTGAAGGGCTCCACGTCGATCGCAGCGTAAACGCCGTCGATCACGCGTGGCGGCACCATACCATCTGCCACGTCGGACCATGCCTGCACAGGGTCCAGACCCAGCCGATCGCGCCAGGCAGTAGCGGTCCGCAGGCCCCACTGCCAGTAGGCCAACTCAAACGTGGGATTAGTGACTTTGGCCCGGATCGAGCCATAGCTTTCCTGTGCCGGAATCAAGGGCGGCCCCAACTCGAACCCACGCGACGTGGGATGTGCAAAGTCGGCCATGAAGGCCGCTGACTCAAACACGATCTCCGAAAATTCTTCCAACACCTCACGCCGGGGATTTGCCCGGTACACAAGCTCGGCCAAATGTATGGGGTGTGGCTGCTGCCAGATCAGGAATGTCCCGATGGGACTTGGGCTTTCCCTGCCGTCCGGTCCGATCTGCTTGGGCCAGCGGACGCCGTCGAATCCCTGGGCCTTTGCAGTTTGGCGGGATACTTCCAGGACACTCGAGTACCACCGTAGCGATGGCAAGAGCAGTTCCACACGGTTCCAAAGCGCAAAGTGCGCGGCATGCCACCAGTGCATCTCCAGGTGGAAGCGGCCACGCCAGGAGTTGCACACGAGTCCGGTTTCCTGCGGAGGTAGCGAACCTGAGCAATTGATCGCCGTCAGATACTGGGAAAGGACAATCCTTCGCTCCAATTCCTTGGCCCTGGGATCCTCGGTCGCATTGAGCTCGATCGCCCCGCCCGAGGACCAGAACCCAGGCCAATAGACCTCGGAAGCTGCGATCACGCTAAGGGCAGGTGAAAGCTCGACGCCGGTCCGGTCAGTGGCTGCATAGCTCACCGCGGGTGTGGTGGCTGTTCGCCTGTTGTTGCCTCGAGGGATACAGTCGCCATCTCCGGCGGAAAGGAATGCGATAGAGAAGTCCAACACCTCGTTGGTGTCCGGACCTCCGGCCGTAGCAGGAGCTACTTGGAGTTGGTGCTGTTCGGTCTGTTCCACTGTCAGGTTTTGGCCGGTGATGACAACCTGATAGCGGGCTTCGTCCAGCTCGCGGTGGACTGTCCATGTTTCGCAACGATCGTGCTCTTCAGACGTCGCCGGGCGGTCAAGCGAGGTGGTGTGGGCGTCCGGATTGTTCCAGTCAGCCGCGTCATGCCACGCCTCGGAGCCGTAGGGGAAACCGACGCCCACAACCAAGCCGGCACCAAGCGCCGTCGATTCCACGCGGAAGCCGAGCTCATCAGCGTCGGGGTGGCACGCCGTCGTGACCTTGACGGGGTGTCCGGCCAAGGTGAATCGGCTGGTCACCACTCCCGACCATAAATCGAGTGTTTGTTCGGTGTCGGTGATCTCCGCTTCAAGGATGGAGCGCACCGTGCCATTCTCCAGCCAGCGGAAGCCGATGCGCCCCAGGTCCAGCCGATGCTGGTTCGCCCGGAGCCAGGTCTCAGCGGGGGAGGTGTCAGTCTCGCGATCGTTGACGATGCCACCCACCATGTCCACGTAGGGCACTGGGCCACGGGGGGAATCGTAGAGGACGGTCGAGCCGGCCAGGTCGAAGGGCTGTGCGGGCGGCACCGAGTGCCAACCCCATTGTGACTGTGTTCCCAGAAGCGTGCCCGGTGGGAGGTCGTCACGGGCGCCCACGGGGTAGGTCCCGGGAAAAGTTTGCAATCCGGTGAGATCCAGTGTGAACGCGAATTCGCCATTGCCGACCGAAACAGGACTCCGTGGGTCAAGGCGTTCCTGGCGGACATTGTGGCGCTGGACAAGTGCCTTGCGGTCGATGGCTGGGGACTCGGACCTCTTGGGCACGGCGGACTCCTTAGTAGCTCAAATAGTTCATATCCCAAACTATTGACGAATATACACTGCCTTGATACGTTTCAGGAACCGTTTTCTTGAGCCTGAAAGAAGCTTACCCAATGACGCGTAGATCTCTCCGTACTATCCGGAAGTCAATAGCTTTCGTAGCAGCCGTCGGCATGCTGGGGCTCACCGCAGCCTGCTCCAGCCCCTCATCCAACCAGCCCGAAGACGGCCCCGTGGAAATCCGGTTCTCATGGTGGGGCAACGCCACCCGTGCCGAACTGACCAACAAGGCCATCAAGGAGTTCGAGGCTGCCAACCCCAACATCAAGGTCAAGCCGGAGTATGGCGACATAGGAGGCTACTTCGACAAGCTCGCTACCCAGGTGGCAGCAAACGACGCCCCCGATGTCATCACCATGGGCGGTGCCTACCCGGCCGAGTACGCCAATCGCGGGGCCCTGCTGGATCTGTCCAAGGTGGACGGCTCACTCGACCTCTCCAAAATGGATCAGGGAGCCTTGGAAAACGGGCAGGTCCAGGGCAAGCAGTACGGCGTCTCCACTGGTGCCAATGCCTTGGCCATCGTAGTGAACCCCGCTGTTTTCCAGGCTGCAGGCGTTGCCCTGCCGGACGACAGCAAGTGGTCCTGGGATGACTTCGCAAAGACCGCCGAAGACATCACAGCCAAGAGCCCCAAGGGAACATACGGCACAGCCACCGTCCTTACGCATGACTCGCTGGATGCCTTCGCCCGCCAACGTGGCAAGTCGCTGTACACTCAGGACGGCCAGCTGGGACTGGACAAGGAAACCGTGCAGGACTACTTCGACTTCTCGCTCAAGCTCAGCGAGTCAGGCGCTGCCCCCAGCGCTTCGGAAACCGTGGAGAAACTCAACGTCAGCACTGAACAGACACTTATGGGCATGGGGCAGGCCGGCATGATGCTCACTTGGTCCAACTCCCTGACCGCACTCAGCAAAGCCTCCGGCGCTGAGCTGAAGCTGCTGAAGTTGCCTGGCGAGACGCCCACGCCCGGCATCTGGCTGCAGTCATCGCAGTTCTACACCATCTCCGCGCGTAGCAAGCATACGGATGCCGCTGCCAAGCTGGTCAGCTTCCTGGTGAACAATGAGGCCGCAGCAAAGATCATCCAGAGCGACCGTGGCGTGCCCAGCAACTCCGGCATGCGTACGGCCATCAAGGATCTGCTCACGCCGCAGGGCAAGGCCGAGGCCGCCTACATCGACCAGATCGGGAAGATGGACTTCGCCCCTACGTTCATCGGTCCTACCGGTTCAACAGCAGTCTCCGAGATTACAGCTCGCATCAACACCGAAGTCCTTTTCAAGCGGCTGACCCCGGAGAAGGCCGCCGAACAGTGGCTTAGTGAGAGCAAGGCCGCCATCGGCAAATAGGACAACGCGGGGTCACTTGTGGTCCCTTCCAGAGGGAAACATGGGCCATAAGTGGCCCCGCGTTGGTTTTAGGCGTCGCGGACTTCCAGATAGGGATCCGCCCAGGCGCTGATAATGCGTGCCACCCGGGCGGCCTGTCCCTTGCCCGTCAGGAGGTGCTCACTGCCCTCAAGCGAAATGAAGCTGCGGGGATGCCGCGCTGTACGGAAGATCTCGCTGGCGTTGTCGATGCCCACGGTGTTGTCGGTGGGGGAGTGCATCACCATTAACG
This sequence comes from Micrococcaceae bacterium Sec5.1, assembly GCA_039636795.1. Lineage (NCBI taxonomy): Bacteria > Bacillati > Actinomycetota > Actinomycetes > Micrococcales > Micrococcaceae > Micrococcaceae bacterium Sec5.1. The sequence continues at coordinate 1,377,611 of CP143430.1, forward strand.
GTTTGTGGAGAGTGCGGATGCAGTCGCGCAGGTCAGCACGTTCTACGTCCTCCACAAAGTGCCTGCGGACCTCCATGGGGCGGCCGCCGAGGTCAACCACGGCGCTGCCGTCACGCAGGATGGAGTCAATCTCGGCGTCGAACATGTGCTCAACGTGCTTTGGCTCGTAAGGTGCGCCCACGGTCACCACGGCGTTGAGGTCAGGGATATCGCGCGCAGCGGCCAGCACAGCGGCGCCGCCAAAGGAGTGGCCCACCAGCAAGGAGACCGGCCTGTCCTGCTCCCGCATGAAGGCGGCGGCGAGGATGGTGTCAGCCACCTTGACGCTGAAAGATCCCGCGGACCATTCCCCGGCAGAACCACCCAGGCCAAGGTTGTCGAACCGGAGCATGCCAACACCCTGTTCCGCGAGCCCTTTGCAGATCCGGGAAGCAGCCGGGCTGTCCTTGCCCAGGGTCAGGCCGTGCGAGTATACGCCCCAGCCGCGGACAGGCCCCTCAGGCACGTCCACGATGCCGGCGAGGGCATCACCCGTGCTTCCGGTGAAAGTGATCTTCTCAGAGCGTGGCACTCTGGTCTCCTTGCTTTTGCGGCTACCGGCCGGGGCGAGGTAGGCCAAATGATCAACGACGACGGCGCCACGCACCAAAAGTGGTGGGCGGCGCCGTCGTCGTGTGGTTCCTTAGCGGGACCGGCGAACTAGATCTTGCGGGCCAGGATGGCCTGCTTGACCTCGGCGATTGCCTGGGTCACCTGGATGCCGCGGGGGCATGCTTCCGAGCAGTTGAAGGTGGTGCGGCAACGCCACACGCCTTCTTTGTCGTTCAGGATCTCCAGGCGCATGTCGCCTGCGTCGTCGCGGGAATCGAAGATGAAGCGGTGTGCGTTGACGATTGCGGCCGGACCAAAGTACTGGCCGTCGGTCCAGAAGACCGGGCAGGACGAGGTGCAGGCAGCACACAGGATGCACTTGGTGGTGTCGTCAAAGCGCTCACGGTCCTCAACGGACTGCAGGCGCTCCTTGGTGGGCTCGTGGCCCTTGTTGATCAGGAACGGCATGACTTCGCGGAAGGACTGGAAGAAGGGTTCCATGTCCACAATCAGGTCCTTCTCCACAGGGAGGCCCTTGATCGGCTCGACGGTGATGGGCTTGGTGGTGTCCAGGTCCTTCAGCAGCGTCTTGCAGGCGAGGCGGTTGCGACCGTTGATGCGCATGGCATCCGAACCACAGACACCGTGGGCGCAGGAGCGGCGGAAGGAAACGCTGCCGTCGATCTCCCACTTGACCTTGTGCAGGGCATCCAGAACGCGGTCCGTGCCGTACATGGTCAGTTTGTAGTCATCCCAGCGTGCTTCGTCCGAGATCTCCGGATCGTAGCGGCGTACGCGGAGCGTGATGTGGAAGGTGGGAATTTCACCGTCGCCCGCAACGCTTGCCGGGAGCTCGATCTTGGAAGCGGGCTCTGCCATTTCGGTCGTCATTAGTACTTACGCTCCATCGGCTCGTAACGGGTGAAGATGACGGGCTTCGTCTCAAGACGGATGCCCGCAACAGATTCCGCCGAGGAGTCGACGGTGACGGAAGAGTCCAGGTAGGCCATGGAGTGCTTCATGAACTTTTCGTCATTGCGGTCCGGGAAGTCTTCGCGGTAGTGGCCACCGCGCGACTCTTCACGGTGCAGCGCACCGACCGTCATGACCTTGGCCATGTCCAGCAGGAAGCCCAGCTCCACTGCTTCCAGGAGGTCCAGGTTGAAGCGCTTGCCCTTGTCCTGGACGGTGACGTTCTTGTACCGCTCTTCGAAGGAAGCGATGTCGCTAAGGACCTGCTCCAGGGATTCCTTGGTACGGAACACCTGCATGTTCGCATCCATGGTGTCCTGCAGTTCCTTGCGGATCTGGGCAACACGTTCGGTGCCGTTGCCGGTCAGCAGGCCGTTGAGGATGCCGCGGGTCATTGCCTCAGGGTCCTCGGGCAGCTCGACGTAGTCGGCTGTCTTGGAGTACTCCGCAGCGGCAATACCGGCGCGCTTGCCGAAGACGTTGATGTCCAGGAGCGAGTTGGTGCCGAGGCGGTTCGAGCCGTGCACGGAAACACAGGCAACTTCACCGGCTGCGTAGAGGCCCGGCACGATCGTGTCGTTGTCCTGCAGCACCTCGGTGGTGATGTTGGTGGGGATGCCGCCCATGGCGTAGTGCGCGGTGGGGAACACGGGGACAGGATCGGTGAACGGCTCCACACCCAGGTAGGTGCGCGCGAACTCCGTGATGTCCGGAAGCTTGGCCTCGATGTGGGCAGGCTCAAGGTGGGTCAGGTCCAGGAGCACGTAATCCTTGTTTGGACCACAACCACGGCCTTCACGCACTTCGTTCGCCATGGCGCGGGCCACGATGTCACGGGGTGCAAGGTCCTTGATGGTTGGGGCGTAACGCTCCATGAAGCGCTCACCCTCGGAGTTACGAAGGATGGCACCTTCACCACGTGCGCCCTCGGTGAGGAGGATGCCCAAGCCAGCGAGGCCAGTCGGGTGGAACTGGAAGAACTCCATGTCTTCCAGGGGGATGCCGCGGCGGAACGCGATGCCCATGCCGTCGCCCGTGAGGGTGTGGGCGTTGGAGGTCGTCTTGAAGACCTTGCCGGCACCACCGGAGGCGAACACCACGGACTTGGCCTGGAAAACGTGCAGTTCACCGGAAGCAAGATCGTAGGAGACCACGCCCGCTACACGCTTCTGCTTGTACGGGGTACCGTCTTCGCGCACCGCGTCTTCTTCGACGATCAGCAGGTCAAGGACGTAGTACTCGTTGTAGAACTCAACGTTGTGCTTGACGCAGTTTTGGTACAACGTCTGCAGGATCATGTGGCCCGTACGGTCGGCTGCATAGCAAGCACGGCGGACGGGAGCCTTGCCGTGGTCACGGGTGTGGCCACCGAAGCGTCGCTGGTCAATCCGGCCCTCGGGCGTGCGGTTGAACGGCAGACCCATCTTTTCCAGGTCCAGCACGGCGTCAATGGCTTCCTTCGCCATGACCTCGGCTGCGTCCTGGTCAACCAGGTAGTCGCCACCCTTGATCGTGTCAAAGGTGTGCCACTCCCAGTTGTCTTCTTCGACGTTGGCCAGTGCTGCACACATACCGCCCTGTGCTGCACCGGTGTGCGAGCGGGTGGGGTAGAGCTTGGTCAGTACCGCTGTGCGTGCGCGCTGACCGGATTCGATCGCGGCGCGCATGCCGGCGCCACCTGCACCGACAATGACGACGTCGTACTTATGGACCTGCATACCAGATGCTCTCTCTTTCAAAAATTCAGATGGTCGGCGGAGGCTGCTCCGCTACGTCAGGCGAACCGGTGGACTCAAAGGAGTCACCGGAAGCGCCGTTACGGGGCCGGGCAGAAGCCGCCAGGCAGCTGAACGCCGTCGACGACGGGGCACGGGTTGAACGTGAAGATCACCAGGGTGCCGAGAATGATGATGACAGCCGTGGCTGCATAGAGGACTACCTTGAGCCAGAAGCGCGTGGCGTCCTTTTCAGCGTAGTCGTTGATGATGGTGCGCACGCCGTTGGTTCCGTGCAGCATGGCAAGCCAGAGCATGGCGAGGTCCCAGAACTGCCAGAAGGGGTCCGCCCACTTACCGGCGACGAAACCGAAGTCGATGGCGTGGATACCCTCGCCCACCAGCAGGTTCACGAAGAGGTGGCCGAAGATCAGCACCACCAGGACGATGCCGGAGAGGCGCATGAAGAGCCAGGCGATCATCTCGAAGTTGCCACGGCTGGGGCCGGTGCGGTTGTATTTCGGAGCAATCTTGCCTGCACCGATTTTTCCGCTGCGGGGGGATTCGATCGTGGTCATGGTCTAGTGGCCTCCCAGCGCGAGGGAAAGGTGGCGGACAGCGAAGCCGGCGAACGTGACCAGCCACAGCGCAAGCACGATCCACAGCATTTGGCGCTGGTACTTCGCGCCCTTCTTCCAGAAGTCGATGGCGATCACACGCAGGCCGTTGAAGGCGTGGAAGATGATCGCGGCGACCAGGCCCGTTTCACCCAGGGCCATGACGGGGTTCTTGTAAGCACCAATGACGGCCGTGTAGGCCTCAGGGGACACGCGCACCAATGAGGTGTCCAACACATGGACCAACAAGAAGAAAAAGATCACTACACCGGTAATACGGTGTCCAACCCAGGACCACATGCCTTCACGGCCGCGGTACAAGGTGCCAGCTGGTTTTGTCGGCACTGATTAAACCTTCCTGCAACACAGCGGCGCTGGCATGGGATCCATGCGGGGGGAACGCCTGCTGCGAGAGCACTCGTAGCTCACGCCTAAATCTAGGCTTCGCTACCAGCTTATTCAATTTAGGACGCGCTTCTCTGGTTGTTAATTCCATGTTTCCTGCCCGTATTTACGCGATATTTGGGCAATTTCCCCTGCTTCATGAGACGAAGGCCACATGTGTGGCGGACTGCGGGGCTTTGCAGCCGCGTCCGATAAAGTGTTGCGGTGAGTACAGAAGACGCGACATTCCCGGAATCTCCATTGAACCGCTTCCACGCGGTTATTCCGGCGGGCGGTGTGGGGACCCGGCTGTGGCCACTCTCGCGTGCCGCTGCGCCCAAGTTCCTCCATGACCTGACCGGCTCCGGCAGCACGTTGTTGAGGGCCACCTATGACCGCCTTGAGCCGCTGGCCGGTGAGCGGGTGCTCGTTGTGACCGGCGAGGCACACCGTGCCGCTGTATGCCGGCAGCTCCCCGAAGTGGGCGATGACGAGCTGGTGCTCGAAAGCGAGCCCAAGGACTCCGGTGCTGCCATCGGCTTGGCCGCCGCGATTCTCCACCGCCGCGACCCGGAGACCATCATGGGTTCGTTCGCCGCAGACCAGGTGATCAGCCCCGACGATCTGTTCCAGGACACTGTGCGTGAGGCAATTTACACCGCTGCCACGGGCAAGATCGTTACCATTGGCATCAAGCCCACGCACCCCTCCACCGGCTTCGGCTACATCCGCTCCGGTGCAGCACTGAACGTGGAAGGTGCTCCGAACGCCCTTGCTGTGGCTGAGTTTGTTGAGAAGCCCAGCCAGGAAGTTGCCAACAAATATGTGGAGGCAGGGGACTACGTCTGGAACGCAGGCATGTTCGTTGCTCCCGTAGCGCTCATGCTCCAGCACCTCGAAGCGAACCAGCCGGAGCTGTTCAAGGGCCTTCAGGAAATCGCCGAAGCCTGGGACACGCCCCAGCGCGCTGAAGTTACCGCGCGTGTCTGGCCCACACTGCCCAAGATTGCGATCGACTACGCGGTTGCCGAGCCGGCAGCGGCAGCCGGCGATGTCGCCGTCGTGCCTGGTACATTCCGCTGGGACGACGTTGGTGACTTTGCGGCAATCGGCCGCCTGAACAATGCGGGCGACGTCGATGAAGTGACCGTTCTTGGCGAAGGTGCCCGCGTGTTTGCCGAGAACGCGAGCGGCGTAGTGGTTTCCGATACCAAGCGCGTGATCGCCCTTATCGGCATCAAAGACGTGGTCATCGTGGACACGCCCGACGCTCTCCTGGTTACCACTAAGGAACATGCCCAGTTGGTCAAGGGCACTGTTGATGCCCTCAAAGCCAGTGGCGATACGGACGTCCTGTAGCAATCCCTTATACCGTGAGCCACCTCTTTGGTTGTCCTGCGCCTGAACGCAGCGTAACCAAGAGGTGGCTTTCGTTCTTCGGAGGCCGTGGATGGCTAGAGTTGTGACGTGCGCAATTACACCACTGAAACCGAGCCCACCCCCGTCGTAAGTCCGTGGGTGGATGAGCTGCTGCCTGGACTCATCGATTTCAGGCGGGACCTCCATGCGCACCCTGAACTCTCCTTCAAGGAATTCCGCACCACGGACAAACTCGTGGAGCGGCTCGAAGCTGCCGGATTGCAGCCGCGTCGCCTTGAAGGCACCGGGCTCACGGTGGACATCGGAGAAGGTTCCATTGCCACTGCACTGCGTGGTGACATCGACGCCTTGCCCATCATCGAGGAAACGGGTCTGCCGTTCGCTTCGAAGAACCACGGCGTCACCCATGCCTGTGGACATGACGTTCATACCACCACCATGCTCGGCATTGCCTTGGTGCTGCAGCGGATGCATAAGAACACCCCGCTGGGCGGCACTGTCCGCATTATCTTCCAGCCGGCCGAGGAGACCATGCCCGGCGGTGCTTTGTCCTGCATCGAGCAGGGCGTGCTGGAAGGCGTTCCCCGTATCCTTGCGTTGCACTGTGATCCCAGGATCAACGTCGGCAAGATCGGCACCCGGATCGGGGCCATCACCTCGGCATCGGACACCATTAAGATCGAGCTCACGGGCCGCGGTGGCCACACATCCAGGCCGCACCTGACGGAAGACCTCGTCTTTGCCCTGGCGCAAATTGCGGTCAACGTGCCCGCCGTGCTCTCACGCCGCGTGGACGTCCGAAGCGGAGTGTCAGTGGTGTGGGGCCAGATCTCGGCAGGTTCCGCACCCAACGCCATTCCCGGCACTGGCTACATGGCGGGCACCATGCGCTGCCTTGACCGGGATGCCTGGCACAGCGCGGGCGAGTTGCTGGACGACGTCGTAAAGCAGGTTGCCGCTCCTTACGGCGTGGACGTGCACCTGGAGCACACGAGAGGCGTTCCTCCCGTGGTCAACTCGGAACACGAGACGGCCTTGATTGAAGCTGCGGCGCGTGCCGAACTCGGCGAGAACGCCGTAGTCCTGACGCCCCAGTCGATGGGTGGCGAAGACTTTGCCTGGTTCCTGGCCGACCTTCCGGGAGCCATGATGCGGCTCGGCACGCACACGCCTGGCGGCGAAGAATATGACCTTCACCGTGGCGACTTCATCGTGGATGAACGCGCCCTCGGCTACGCTATCCGGGTCCTCACTGCTGCCGCACTTCGAACGATCCGAGACCTCCAGGACTAAACCCAACTAAGGGACAGCACGTGTTCCACTGAGCACTCACTGGGACATGTATTGTCCCCTAGTTGGGCATAGTTAAGTTGTGCACAATTGAATTGTGCACTATCGTTTTATCCATGAGTGATGCACCCCGCCTCCGCCACCAGGTCTGCTTTGCGCTGTATTCGGCGTCCAAGGCCGCGACGGCGGTCTACCGCCCCGTGCTGGACGAGCTGGGTCTTACATATCCGCAGTACCTGGTGATGTTGGTCCTCTGGGAGCAGGAACCGCGCAGCGTGCGGGAACTTGGCGCCGAACTTGGGCTCGACTCCGGCACGTTGTCGCCTCTATTGAAGCGCCTTGAAGGGCTTGGGCTCGTTGAGCGCCATCGTTCCGTTGATGACGAACGACGGGTGGATGTCGTCCTGACCGACGCTGGCAGGGGGCTGAGCACCCGCGCCCAGGCCGTCCCCAAGCGCCTCGCTGATGCCGCCGGCCTCTCCACGGATGAGATTGAGCAGTTGCACGCGACGCTCGGCAAACTCACCGCGGCACTGCAGAAGTCACTCTGAGAATTTTTTCAAGCCACACATAAGCCCACTGATGTCCAAGAGAAAAGGAAGATTCGTGAAGACTCTCTACACTGCCGAGGCTTTGGCCTCCGGCGAAGGCCGCGATGGCAACGCCCGCACCAACGACGGCAAGCTCGACGTCGCCCTCGCCAGCCCGGTTGAGCTCGGAGGCAACGGCCAGGGCACCAACCCCGAGCAGTTGTTCGCCGCCGGCTACGCGGCATGCTTCCATTCCGCCCTGCGCCTGGTGGGCCGCAAGGAACGCGTTGACCTCAGCGATTCCGCCGTTGCCGCCAAGGTCCACTTCGGCGCATTCACTGACCGCGAGGGCTACGGCTTGGCCGCCGAGCTGGAGATCGCCCTGCCCGCCTTGGATCGCGAAAAGGCGGAAGAACTGATGGCCAAGGCGCACCAGATCTGCCCCTACTCCAACGCCACGCGCGGCAACATGGCCGTAGACCTCAAGCTCGTGGAGTTCGCAGCATGAGCGCCGCTACCAGCACGCCAGTGGAAACCCGCGAAATCCAGCTCGCGTCACGCCCGGTAGGACGCCCGTCGCCGGAGAACTTCCGGCTGGCCGCCTCCGGGCTGCCGGACCTTCAGGACGGCCAGGTCCTGGTCCGCAACCAGTTCATGTCCGTGGACCCCTATATGCGCGGACGCATGAACGACGTCAAGTCCTACTCGGCTCCTTTCCGCCTGGATGCAGCGCTCGACGGCGGTGCGGTAGGTGAGGTGATCGCGTCCAGGTCCGACGCGCACAAGGTGGGTGACGTCGTCGTACATCAACTGGGGTGGCGCGAGCATGCGGTGGTGGACGCGGCTGCGACAACCACGGTTCCAAGCGGCTTGGCACCCACGTCGGCGTTCCTTGGTGCCTTGGGCATGACGGGCCTGACCGCTTATGCGGGCCTGCTCAAGGTGGCCGAGTTCAAAGGAGGCGATGTCGTCTTCGTATCCGGTGCGGCCGGCGCTGTGGGATCCATGGTGGGCCAGATTGCCAAGGCATCCGGAGCCAGCAAGGTGATCGGCAGTGCCGGTTCTGCCGAAAAGGTCACCAGGCTGCTGGAGCTCGGTTTCGACGCCGCCTTCAATTACAACGATGGCCCGGTTCTTGATCAGTTGCGTGAGGCGGCGGGGGAGCGCGGCATCGATGTGTACTTCGACAATGTGGGCGGCAAGCACCTCGAAGCCGCTCTGGCCACGCTCACTGTGGGCGGGCGCGTTGCCATGTGCGGTGCCATTGCGCAATACAACTCCACCGAACCGCCGGCTGCACCGAGGAACCTGGCGCTGGCGATCGGCAAGCAGTTGACCTTGCGTGGATTCCTGGTGGGCGGTCAGCGTCAGCACGCCGCTGAGTTCGCCGAAAAGATGGCAGCTTGGTTGGCCGACGGGACCGTCCGCTACGACGAGACGATCGTGGACGGCCTGGAGAACGCACCGCAGGCATTCATTGATCTGCTGGACGGCGCCAACACCGGAAAGATGCTCGTCAGGCTCTGACGTTGGGGGTGGGCCGGGTGTGACTTGCGCACCCGGCTACTGCTTGGTAACAAAAGGTCAACAATCTGCCCTTGGGGACTCGATTGTGCTACCTGCGTGTGGTCCACGCCACTAGTGTTGTGGGTATCAAGGCGCTTCGGCGCAGTGCTGCGAACTTCAGTGAAAACAGAATTTCTGCCTCGGGTATTCGAAACGGACACTCATTGACCATCCGTCGTAGCGCGACTCACTTTCTTCCTGGAGGAAAATTGAAGAACCCACTGCGTGCCACCCTTAAGCGCGGTTCAATTAAGCGCGGTTCAATGGCCGGTATTGCAACTGCAGGGGCGGCAGCGCTCCTGCTCAGCGGCTGCGGACAAGCCCCTAACTCCGGTTCGGCCGGCCCCACCAAGAGCGACTACATCGGCTGCATTGTGTCCGACTCCGGCGGATTCGATGACCAGTCCTTTAACCAGTCCTCCTTCGAGGGTATGCAGAAGGCCGAAAAGGACCTTGGCATTACCATGAAGTCGGCTGAGTCCAAGGCCAACAGCGACTTCGAAACCAACCTCAACGGCATGGTTTCCGCTGGCTGCAATCTGACCGTCACGGTCGGCTTCCTCCTGGGCGATGCCACCAAGGCAGCAGCCCAGAAGAACACCGACAAGCACTTCGCGATCATTGACTTCTCGTACCAGGACCCCATCGCCAACGTGAAGCCAGTGGTCTATGACACCGCCCAGGCTGCCTACCTCGCAGGCTACGCTGCTGCGTCCGCAAGCAAGACCGGCAAGGTGGGAACCTTCGGCGGCATCAAGCTCCCAACGGTGACCATCTTCATGGACGGTTTCTATGACGGCGTCCAGGCCTACAACAAGGCCAAGGGCAAGTCCGTCCAGGTAATCGGCTGGGACAAGGCCACTCAGGATGGCTCGTTCACGGGCGACTTCGAGAAGCAGGACACCGGCAAGCAAATCACCAAGAACCTCCTGGACCAGGGTGCGGACATCGTCATGCCCGTGGCAGGCCCGGTGGGTAAGGGTGCAGGTGCAGCCCTCAAGGAAGCCAAGGCCGCCGGCAAGGACGTCAAGCTCATCTGGGTTGACTCCGATGGCTACCTCACTGCTCCTGAGTACAAGGACCTCATGCTGACCTCCGTGGTCAAGCAAATGGATGAGGCCGTCGAAACGGTGGTGAAGGACGACAAGGAAGGCAAGTTCAGCAACGAAGCCTATGTTGGCACCCTTGCCAACAAGGGTGTTGCCATTGCACCGTTCCACGACCTCGATTCCGCAGTCCCCGCCGAGACGAAGTCCGAGCTCGATGCCCTGAAGGCGGACATCGTGTCCGGCAAGCTGGTTGTTGAATCAGCGGCAAGCCCCAAGAAGTAACAATTCCTGGACGCGCCGCCAGTACCGAGTGCCGGTACTGGCGGCTCGTTTTTGCCCTGACCAGCGCCTATATTGCGGGCCGCAGCGCCTATCTTGCTGGCCCTCGCAAGAATAGGCTTCTGCTCAAAGCCAATGGCTTTGAGCAGTACAGCCGTCCCTCGGACTCAAAGAACGGTGGGAGTTGTGAAACTCGAATTGAAGGGGATCTCGAAAGCTTTCGGGACCTTCTACGCCAACCAAGACATCGACCTCGTGGTCGAATCCGGCCAGATCCATTGCCTCCTCGGCGAAAATGGCGCCGGAAAATCAACCCTCATGAACGTGCTGTACGGACTCTATGAACCGACGGCCGGACAAATCCTCGTTGACGACAAGACGGTCAACTTCCGGGGCCCGGGCGACGCCATGGCCGCCGGTATTGGCATGGTCCACCAGCATTTCATGCTGGTTCCCGTCTTCACTGTCGCCGAAAACGTGGCCCTGGGTGCAGAGCCGACATCGTTGGGTGGCGTCCTCAGCATCGATGAAACCCGGAAGAAAATCCGGGACATTTCAAAGAAGTACGGCTTCGACGTCGATCCCGACGCCCTGGTGGAGGACCTCCCCGTGGGCGTCCAGCAACGCGTCGAGATCATCAAGGCGTTGGTCCGGGAGGCCAAGGTGCTCATCCTGGACGAACCAACGGCAGTCCTGACGCCGCAGGAAACGGATGAGTTGCTGGACATCATGCGCCAGCTCAAGGCGGCCGGCACATCGGTCGTGTTCATTTCGCACAAGCTTCGCGAAGTGAAGGCCGTCTCCGACGTCATCACGGTAATCCGCCGCGGCAAAGTAGTAGGCGATGCTCCACCCACGGCCTCTGCCACGGAACTTGCCTCCATGATGGTGGGCCGCCCCGTGAGCCTGACCTTGGACAAAGCGGCAGCCCAGCCAAAGGAAACAACCTTCGTTGTGAAGGACCTGACAGTCCGCGCCCCCAATGGAACCAACGTGGTGGACGGCATCAGCTTCGACATCGCCCAAGGTGAGATCCTCGCCGTCGCGGGTGTCCAAGGCAACGGCCAGACGGAACTTACGGAAGCCATCCTCGGTATCCAGCCGCACGTCACGGGATCCGTGACGCTGGACGGCAAGCAGCTCCTGGGCCTGCCGGTCAAGGACGTGCTGCGCTCCGGCGTCGGCTTTGTCCCGGAAGACCGCACAGTGGACGGGCTGGTAGGCCCCTTTTCCGTTGCCGAGAACCTGGTGCTGGACCTTTACGACCAAGCACCGTTCGCTAGCGGCATCAGCATGAAGCCCGCCAAAGTGGCAGAAAATGCCGAAGCCAAGATCCAGGAGTTCGATATCAGGACGCCGTCGGCGGGAGCTGCGGCAGGAACCCTCTCCGGTGGCAACCAGCAAAAGGTGGTTATGGCCCGCGAGTTGTCCAGGCCATTGCGGCTGTTCATCGCAAGCCAGCCCACGCGCGGCGTGGATGTTGGCTCCATCGAGTTCCTGCATAAGCGCATAGTTGCGGAGCGGGACGTTGGAACACCCGTGATGATCATTTCCACGGAACTCGATGAAGTGATCGAACTCGCGGACAGGATCGCCGTGCTTTACAAGGGGAAGCTGGTGGGCATTGTCCCTGCCGGAACTCCCCGAGACACCCTCGGCCTGATGATGGCTGGCGTCGGCCCGGAAGGAGGCTCCCATGACGAGTAAGGACCAGACCCCCAGTAAGGACCAGACTCCCAGCAATGACCAGACCCCCGAGGAATCTGCCTCGGAAGTACGTGCGGCGGACGTCGCGCTGGACACCGCTGGCGGCACCTTGGAACCGTCCATCGTTCCCGTGTCGTCTCAGAGTGGGGACACCGGTCACCGGCAAGCCAGCACGATGCGCAAGATCGTCATGGGCAACGGCTTCGTGTCCGTCCTGGCGGTTATCGTGGCGCTGTTCCTGGGCGGTTTGCTCATTGCCAGTACGGACAAGAAGGTTTCCGAGAGCGCGGGTTATTTCTTCGCGCGGCCCAGCGATTTCCTGCTGGCGTTGTGGAATGCCATGACCAAGAGCTACGTCGCGTTGTTCCAGGGCTCGGTGTTCAACCCCCGCGAAGGTTTCATGCCCCTGCTTGAAACAATGACGGTAGCCACCCCACTGATCTGTGCAGGCCTCGGCGTTGCCTTGGCCTTCCGCGCCGGCCTGTTCAACATCGGCGCCCAAGGCCAGATCATCATCAGCGCAACGCTGGCTGCTTATGTTGGTTTCACCTGGCACTTGCCGTTCGGGCTCCACCTGCTGCTGGTCATCATCATGGGCGTCCTCGGCGGCGCTGCCTGGGGTGCGATAGTTGGCATCCTCAAAGCCCGGACAGGCGCGCACGAGGTCATCGTGACGATCATGCTGAACTACGTCGCGTTGTTCCTTTTGGACTTCCTCCTGAACACCGCCGCCTTCCGGCGCCCGGGGGACAACAGCCCCATCTCACCCCGGTTGGATGAGACTGCCACTTACCCTGTGCTCATTCCAGGTTCCCGGCTCCACCTGGGTTTCCTGGTGGCCGTCCTGCTGACATACGGCGTGTGGTGGATGCTGAACCGCTCCACCATTGGCTTTGAGTTCCGCGCAGTTGGTGCCAACCCAGTGGCCGCGCGCACGGCGGGCGTCAAGGTACCCCGCGCCACCATACTGGTGATGGCTTTTGCCGGTGCCCTCGCTGCCTTCGGTGGCGTTGCCCAGGTGGCCGGCACCGAAAAGGTATTGACGGGCGGTGTTGCAGCCCAGATTGGCTTCGACTCCATCACTGTTGCACTGCTTGGCCGAAGCACTCCATGGGGAACGTTCTTCGCGGGCCTGCTCTTCGGTGCTTTCCGGGCCGGTGCGGTTCAGATGCAGATCCAAACGGGAACGCCGATCGACATCGTGCTGGTGGTCCAGTCCCTGATCGTCCTGTTCATCGCGGCGCCGCCACTGATCAGGTCGGTTTTCCGGCTTGAGCCCAAGAAGAAGAACAAGACACCGAAGGCCGCTCGGAAAGCTGCCCTTGCCAACGCCACCGGAGGTGCCAAGTGAGCGCAACATCCACCGCGCCCCTAGCGGGAGCAACAGCATTACCGGGGCTGCGGCCATCCTTGAAGGTCCCGGTTTCGCTTGGCGTCCTGGCACTCATTGCCCTCGTGTTCTTCGGCCTCTTGGGTCCGGACCAGACAGCAGAAATGAAGATCAGCGATCCCGGCGACGCCTTTGCCGTCCCAGCGCTGGCGATTCCAGGCCAGGTAGGTGGCATCGTCCTGGCCATCGTGCTCCTGGCCATGGCCGCTTACTCGATCTACCTGTGGACACGGGGTGAGCGATCCCCGAAGTGGCTGCCGATCGCCTTCGCGGTGGTCTTCGTTTTCGCCTTGCTGGTATGGATTGTTGCCGGCGCACGGCAGCCGTCCATCTCCCTTGCCGGCCTCATTGCGGGTTCGGTTACCTTGGCTGTTCCCTTGGTTTTTGGCTCCCTTTCCGGCGTCCTGTGCGAGCGGGTGGGCGTGGTGAACATTGCCATTGAAGGCCAGCTGCTGGGCGGAGCTTTCACCGCCGCTTTGGTGGCAACGGTGACGGGCAGCCCGTACGTTGGCTTGATTGCTGCTGCAGTCGCCGGTGCCGCCGTGTCCATGGTCCTCGCGGTCTTCAGCATCAAATACCTCGTCAACCAGATCATTGTGGGCGTTGTGCTGAATGTGCTGGTGTCCGGTCTCACCGGCTTCCTGTTTGGCACAGTCATGGTGACCAACAAGGAGCAGTTCAACACCCCTGGCCGCCTGGATATCCTGCCGATTCCGCTGCTTTCGGACATTCCCATCATCGGGCCGATCCTGTTCAAGCAGTCCATCGCTGGCTACCTCATGTATGTGGCTGTAGCAGTGGTCTGGTTCGGCCTGTTCAAGACCCGTTGGGGCCTGCGTGTCCGCGCTGTCGGCGAGCATCCACAGGCTGCGGACACCCTGGGCATCAACGTCAACGCCACCCGCTTCTGGAACGTGACGCTGGGCGGTGCAATCGCCGGTATCGGTGGTGCCGTGTTTACGCTGGTGACCATCGACTCCTTCACCAAGGAAATCTCCGGTGGCCGTGGCTTCATTGCCCTGGCGGCCCTGATCTTTGGACGGTGGAACCCGATCGGTGCCTTCCTCGCCTCGCTGCTGTTCGGCTTTGCGTACAACCTGCAATCGATTCTGGGCATCATTGGTACCCCGGTGCCAAGCCAGTTCATGGCCATGCTGCCGTACCTGGTGACCATCTTCGCCGTCGCCGGTTTGGTGGGCAGGTCGCGGCCACCTGCCGCAAGCGGCATACCGTACGTGAAGGGTTGACGCATGCCAACGCTTGACGTCGATTGGCATGCACTGGAACAAGCTGCAGTAAAGGCCATGGAACGGGCCTATGCCCCGTATTCCAAGTTCCCGGTGGGGGCTGCGGCCCTCACCGAGGACGGCAGGATCGTTAGCGGCTGCAACGTGGAGAACGCCAGCTATGGCTTGACCCTCTGCGCTGAATGCGCCTTGGTGGGGCAGCTCCACATGACCGGTGGGGGCCGGATCGCGGCTTTCTACTGCGTCGATAGCCTGGGAAACGTCCTCATGCCCTGCGGGCGCTGCCGTCAGCTGCTCTACGAGTTCCGGGCGCCCGGCATGCAGCTCATGACAACGCAGGGAATCAAATCCATGGACCAAGTGCTGCCTGACGCCTTTGGTCCCGAAAACCTGGAGGAAACCACGTGAGAAGCACTGAAGCTTTCGACGCCGTTCAGATCATCTCCATCAAACGCGACAAAGGCACGCTCACTCCGGAACAGATCGATTGGACCATTGACGCCTATACGCGGGGTGTGATCGCCGAGGAGCAGATGGCGGCGTTGAACATGGCCATCTTGCTCAACGGCATGAACCGCGAGGAAATCTCACGCTGGACTTCGGCGATGATCGCCTCCGGGGAGCGGATGGACTTTTCCTCGCTGACAACGCCCGACGGCGGCCGGAAGCCTACCAGCGACAAACACTCCACCGGCGGGGTGGGGGATAAGATCACCCTCCCGTTGGCCCCGCTGGTGGCGGTCTTTGGCGTGGCCGTGCCGCAGCTGTCCGGCCGCGGGCTCGGCCACACCGGCGGCACTTTGGACAAGCTCGAAGCAATCCCCGGATGGCGTGCGAACCTGAGTAATGAGGAAATCATGGCCCAGCTCCAGGACGTCGGAGCGGTCATTTGCGCTGCCGGATCCGGTCTGGCACCGGCTGACAAGAAGCTCTATGCATTGCGTGACGTCACGGGAACGGTTGAAGCGATCCCGTTGATTGCTTCCTCGATCATGAGTAAGAAGATCGCAGAAGGCACCGGCTCGTTGGTACTGGACGTAAAGGTGGGTTCCGGCGCCTTCATGAAGGATGAGGCGCGGGCTCGTGAGTTGGCGGAGACCATGGTGGCCTTGGGCAAGGACGCGGGCGTTCACACGGTGGCTTTGATGACAGATATGTCCACGCCCCTGGGCCTCACAGCAGGGAACGCTATCGAGGTGGAGGAGTCTGTGGAGGTCCTTGCGGGCGGTGGTCCGGAAGACGTCGTCGAACTGACTGTCCGCTTGGCCAAGGAGATGCTGGCCGGTGCCGGCATTCACGATGCCGACCCCTCAGCAGCCCTCAAGGATGGCCGGGCCATGGACGTCTGGAACCGGATGATCGAAGCACAGGGCGGCGATCCGCGCGCCGCGTTGCCGGTGGCCAGGGAATCCGAGGTTGTCTACGCCCCGGCTGATGGCGTCCTGGTTGAACTGGATGCCCTTTCCGTGGGGGTTGCCGCGTGGCGCCTCGGAGCTGGCCGCGCCCGCAAGGAGGACAAAGTCCAGGCCGGAGCCGGTGTGCGGCTTCATGCCAAACCGGGCGCGCTGGTCAGGGCCGGCGAACCATTGATGACGCTCCTGACCGATACTCCTGAGAAGTTTGAGCGGGCCAAGGAAGCGTTGCAGGACGCCGTGGTGATTGCACCTGAGGGCTCACGACCGGCCCATCAGCTGATCATCGACAGGATCGCCTAGGCTTAGATCCCGTGCAGGCCATCAACGATTTCATCCTCGCCGCGGCCGAGCAGCCGTGGGTGTTGTTCCTTGTGTTGGCCTGCTGCCTGATCGACGGTTTCTTCCCACCAATCCCCAGCGAGTCCGTCGTGGTGGGCTTGAGTGCTGTCTCCGGCGGCGCAGGATCACCCAACGTGTGGCTGCTGGGGGTCATGGCTGCAATCGGCGCCTTCTCAGGTGACAACATTGCCTACCTGATAGGGCACCGTATCGGGGTCCAGCGTTGGCGTTGGATGCGTACGCAGCGCATGCAAGGAGCCTTCCGCTGGGCCGGTAAGGAACTCCGACGGCGGTCGGCCTCACTCATCATGGTGGCGCGCTTCATTCCCATCGGCCGGGTGGCAGTAAACCTCACAGCCGGTGCCACGCACTTCCATCACCGCCGCTTTGTAGCGCTGACTGCGATGTCCGCCATCCTGTGGGCCAGCTATTCAGTGGTCCTTGGGTACTTCTTTGGGGTCTGGTTCGAGCACAACCACCTGTTGGGTGCAGTGATTGCAATTGTGGTGGCAGTGATTCTGGGCATCATCATTGACCGCATCATCAGCAAGGTCAGGGGATCGGCGCCGCTGGACCGCAGCAACGTCGAAGACGCCACGAGTATTGCTGAGGAAGAAGCGCCGCCTCCACCCACGGTATGACACGAACCACGCCGGGAGATCAGCCCGGCGGTTGACGACGGAACGAGTACTCCACGCGTAGCGTTAACTGGGTGATCCCGAGGCTGGGGCGTAGCGAACGACGTCCCGGCCGTGGGACACTAAGAGCGACTTCTGTCACAGTGTCAAGTCATATTCGCCTAGGAGCTACCGCCGCGTGGAGTTTTTGAACCAAATGCTCGAGCATGCAGCCGGGCAGCCTTGGATTTACCCGGTACTCCTCGTCTTTTTCTTCATTGACGGATTTGCCACCATTCTTCCCAGTGAAACAGCCATTGTTGGGCTCTCGGCGCTGTCCCTTCACAACGGTCAGCCGAACCTTTGGATTCTGGGAGCCACGGCCTTGGTTGGTGCAATGGCCGGTGACAATATGGCGTACATGCTGGGCCGCAAGATCGGTTTGACGCGCTGGAAGTGGATGCGCCGCCCCAAGGTCCAGAAGATGTTCGCGTGGGCTCAGTACGAGCTCGACAAACGTGGGGCAGTCCTGATCTTTACTGCCCGCTACATTCCCTGGGGACGTGTGGCTGTTAACTACGTTGCCGGCCAGACGGGTTTCCGCCACAGGACATTCTTCTTCTTGGATGCCTTCGCCTGCGTCACGTGGGTTTGCTACTCCATCGGCATCGGCCTTCTCGCTGGCCAATGGGTGCACAACAACCCGCTGCTTGGCGTGGGCATTGCCGTGGCGTTCGCGGTGATCCTGGGCATTGTTGTGGACCACGTCCTTCGCTGGTGGCACAAGCACCTGGAAAAGAAGGATCTGGCTAAGAAGGATCAGGCTAAGAAGGATCAGGCCGCCGCTGCCGCTACAACAGCGAAGGCGCCAACGCCGGACCCCCAGGAGTTGACCCAAAAGGCTGTTGCCGGCGTCGACCTCTCCAAGCCTGCTGGCTAGGCTCCTGCCTTCCGCCGGCGACCACAGCGGGCGCCTGAAACGAGTCCATGGCGGCGGTGGGGATTACTCTTAGTACGTGACTGAGCCCATTGTTGACGCTGCCCCTGCCCTCGACTTCGATTTGAAGAGCCTTCCCAAGGTTTCCCTCCACGACCATTTGGACGGAGGACTGCGGCCTGCAACCATCATCGAACTGGCGCAGGCCGTCGGCCACACGCTGCCCTCCACTGATCCGGTTGCCCTGGGCGAATGGTTCCGCGAATCCGCCGATTCCGGTTCGCTGGTGCGCTACCTGGAAACGTTCGACCACACGGTTGCTGTGATGCAGACCAAGGAAGGCCTGTTCCGGGTCGCCAAGGAATTCGTGGAAGACCTTGCCGAGGACGGGGTCGTTTACGGTGAAGTCCGGTGGGCCCCCGAGCAGCACCTGCAGAAGGGCCTGACCCTGGATGAAGTAGTGGAAGCGGTCCAGGATGGCCTCGAAGCCGGCGTGGACGCGGCGGAAGAACGCGGCCAGCAGATCCAGGTAGGGCAACTCATCACTGCGATGCGCCACGCCGACCGCGGCCAGGAAATCGCGGAGCTCGCTGTTCGACACCGCGCCAACGGCGCTGTGGGCTTCGACATCGCAGGCGCGGAGGACGGCTTCCTGCCCTCCCGCTTCAAGGACGCCTTCACCTACCTTGCCGAGAACAACTTCCCGGCCACGGTCCACGCCGGTGAGGCCGCAGGCCTGGACAGCATCCAGTCGGCGCTCGTGGACGGACGCGCTCTGCGGCTTGGGCACGGAGTGCGTATTGCCGAGGACATCACGGTGGAATTTGAAGACAACTCCGACGACGACGGCGAGGACACCATCGGCATGGTGACACTCGGCGGCGTGGCCGCCTGGGTTCGCGACCGCGGAATTGCACTGGAAATCTGCCCGTCATCGAACCTCCAGACCGGCGCTATCTCCAGCTTCGGCGAAGGCATCGAGAGCCACCCATTGGACATGCTTTTCCAGCTCGGGTTCAACGTCACCATCAACACGGACAACAGGCTCATGAGCGGTGTCACGCTGACGGACGAGTTTGAGCTCCTGGTCGAGACCTTCGACTACGACCTCGATGATCTGCTCGAACTGACGCTGAACGCCGCAGAGGCCGCATTCCTGCCGCTGGACGAGCGTGAAGCTTTGGTCGAGTACATCAACGATGCCTACGCCAACCTCGGCTAACGAGTCCGACCCCGGGATTACGGAGCTGATCCGGACGATCGCCTCGTTGCGGGAGCACTGCCCTTGGATGGGTGCGCTGACGCATGAGTCCCTGGTGGAGTACTTGATCGAGGAAGCCTATGAGGTTGTGGACTCGATCGAGGCCGGGGATTCGCCGGTCAGGGACGAGGAGCTTCGCGGCGAGCTGGGCGACGTACTGCTTCAAGTAGTGCTTCACGCCCGGCTTGCCGAGGAGCGCGGCAGCTTTGACTTTGATGCCGTGGCCCACGGCATCCACGAGAAAATGGTCCGTCGCAATCCGCATGTGTTCAAGCCGGACGGTTCGCTGCAGGCAACGTTCCCCGCCACGGTCGAGGAAATCATCCTGAAGTGGGATGCCGTGAAGCGTGCTGAGAAGCCTGGCCGTGCCGATCCGTTCGAGGGAATCCCACCGCACCTGCCTGCCCTGGCGGGGGCGCAAAAGTCCCTGGACCGTGCTGCCCGTGCGGGTCTGTGGATCGACGCCCAAAGCCAGGCAACCGCCGTCGGGCTTCCTGCAATTCCAGACTCGGAAGAGGCGCTCGGTGAGCTGTTGCTCGCCGTCGTTGCCGGTGCCCGGGAGCAAGGGCTCGACGCCGAGCGTGCCCTCCGCGCAGCAGTTCGATCGTTTCAGAACGGGAAGGCCCAGCCTTCATGACGTGAGGAGTTTGAACCCGTTCCGTAACCTAAGCCACTCTCGACTACGCTAGTAGCGACGAGGACGTTGAGAATTTCCCTCCACATTCCTGTAATTTGCCCATAAGGAGCACATCCATGGCGCTTATCGATGCCATCCACGCCCGCGAAATCCTTGATTCCCGCGGAAACCCGACCGTAGAAGTTGAGGTCCTGCTTTCCGACGGCCAGATCGGCCGCGCAGCAGTTCCCTCCGGCGCCTCCACCGGCGAGCACGAAGCTGTTGAACTCCGCGACGGCGACAAAGGCCGTTACCTCGGCAAGGGTGTCCAGAAGGCCGTTGACGCGGTCATCGACGAGATCTCGCCGGCACTCATTGGTTTCGACGCAACGGACCAGCGCAGCATCGACCAGGCCATGATCGACCTCGACGGCACCCCGAACAAGAGCAAGCTCGGCGCCAACGCCATCCTGGGTGTTTCCCTGGCCGTTGCCAACGCAGCTGCTGCTTCCTCGGACCTGCCGCTGTACAAGTACCTCGGTGGCCCGAACGCACACGTCCTGCCGGTTCCGCTGATGAACATCCTCAACGGTGGCTCGCACGCCGACTCCGATGTTGACATCCAGGAATTCATGATCGCCCCGATCGGTGCCGAGACCTTCTCCGAAGGCCTGCGCTGGGGCGTTGAGGTCTACCACAACCTCAAGGCTGTCCTCCAGGAAAAGGGCCTCTCCACGGGCCTCGGTGACGAGGGTGGCTTCGCCCCCAACCTGCCGTCCAACCGCGCTGCACTGGACCTGATCCAGGAAGCCATCAAGAACGCCGGCTACACCCCGGGTTCGGACATCGCCCTTGCCCTGGACGTCGCATCCTCCGAGTTCTACAAGGACGGTGCTTACCAGTTCGAAGGCAAGGCACTGACCGCCTCGGAAATGAGCGCCTACTACGCCGAGCTCGTTGCCGACTACCCGCTGGTCTCCATTGAAGACCCGCTGGACGAGAACGACTGGGAAGGCTGGAAGACCCTCACCGACGCCATCGGTGACAAGGTCCAGCTGGTTGGCGATGACCTCTTCGTCACCAACCCGGTCCGCCTGCAGCAGGGAATCAGCGCCGCCACGGCCAACTCCCTGCTGGTCAAGGTCAACCAGATCGGTTCCCTGACCGAAACCCTGGACGCCGTTTCCCTGGCCCAGCGTTCCGGTTACACCACCATCACCTCGCACCGCTCCGGCGAAACCGAGGACACCACCATTGCTGACATCGCCGTTGCTACCAACGCTGGCCAGATCAAGACCGGTGCCCCGGCCCGCTCCGAGCGCGTCGCCAAGTACAACCAGCTCCTGCGCATCGAAGAAGAACTCGACGACGCCGCACGCTACGCCGGCCGCAGCGCGTTCCCGCGTTTCAAGGGCTAGCATTCCGCGAAAACAGCTGACCGGTGGCTATGGTGGAAAGACCATAGCCACCGGTTCTGTTTAACGCTTGCCTGCGGAACCACGGGCACAGCAGGACCTACGCAAGTCCCGCACACGTACGTTACGCGCAGGGCAAGCGCAGCAACCCGCCAGGCAAGCACCGGGCATTACAGGAGTGTCATGGCCACCCGTCGTCCAAAGGTTCCCAGGGCCAATGCCCTCGGAAGGCCAAACAGCGCAGGCCGGCCAAGCAGCACAGGTAGGCCAAGCAGCACAGGTAGGCCAAACAGCGCAGGTTCTGATGGCGGAGACGTCATCGAGGCTGAGTTCGGCGCCTCCCGCGGCTCTGCGGAATCCTCGACGCCGGCACCGGCCACCAAGAAACCCACGCCTCCCAAGCCCTCCGGCGGTGCCAAGACGGCAGCCAGCACCAGGACCGCAGGAAGTCCCAAGAGCCCAGGCAGCACCAAGAGCCCAGCCAGCACCAGGAGCCCGGCAACCAAGACCAGCCCCGCCGCGTCCATGAAAGCTTCGTCCATGAAAGCTTCGTCCACGAAAGCTTCGGACAAAGCCTCCGGCAACACCACCCGTGAAGCCCAGGACCTCGATCCCGTACCCGCCAAGGCGTTCTCGGGCAGGATGTTGGCGCTGGCCGTGGTCATGATTGCCATCACCATCATGCTTGCGCCCACGGTCCGGATTTTCCTGGAGAAGCGGGCTGAAATCTCCGCCCTGGAGGCCGAGATCGCCAGCAAGCGGGCAGAGCAGGCGGAGCTGAACAAGCAGCTTTCGCGGTGGCAGGATCCCAACTACGTGAAACAGCAGGCCCGCGACCGCATTAACATGGTTATGCCGGGTGAAACGGGTTACTGGGTATTTGGCGGGGAAGAAGCCGCCGGTACCCCTGGGGGCCGCACCGGCTCCGGATCATCCGCAAACCCGGCAAACCTGCCCTGGGTGGATGCGCTCTGGGAGTCAATCAGACGATCGGCAACAGACTAGACGCGGTGCCCGCCGCCGTCGTGTCCTTCCGGGACATGGCCAAAAGGGCAGGAAGGTTGGCAGCGCAAGTGGAAGAGAACACGGCAGCCGTGCCGCAGGAATCCCGCCAGCCATCAGCACACGACCTCGATGTCCTCAGCCGCCAGCTGGGCAGGCCGGTGCGGGACGTGGTGGAGATTCCCGCGCGCTGTGTATGTGGGAATCCGCTCGTCGCGGCCACTGCGCCCCGGCTTAGCAACGGAACTCCGTTTCCCACCACCTTCTACCTGACCCACCCGGTCATCACGTCCGCGGTGTCGCGGCTCGAAGCGGGCGGGTTGATGAACGAGATGAATGATCGGCTCACCGCGGATCAGGAACTTGCGGATGCGTATCACGGCGCCCATGAGTCCTACCTGCAGGCACGCAATGAGATCGCTGGGCGTTCCGGCACGGGGGCCGTGCCGGAAATCGATGGGATCTCCGCTGGTGGCATGCCCACCCGCGTTAAGTGCTTGCACGTCCTGGTTGGCCATTCCCTGGCCGCCGGTCCCGGGGTCAACCCGCTGGGTGATGAAGCGTTGGACGCAATCGCAGAGTGGTGGACCAAGGACCGTTGCTACTGCGATGGCGCCTGGGACACTGCAGGCGAGGCTCCTTCCAGGGACCTGAGCCGTCACGGTCCTCAAGGTCTGCCTGACATCGTGGGTCGCCCGGCACCGATCCGAAAGCCCAAGGCCGAGTCCGGCAGCGAATTGGTGGAGGACGCATGAGCCGCGTCGCCGCCATTGACTGCGGAACCAACTCCATCCGCCTCCTCATTGCCGATGCTTCGGCGAATGGGGCGCCCGGGCCGCTGACCGACGTCGTACGTGAAATGCGCGTGGTGCGGCTGGGACAAGGTGTGGATGCTACCGGAGAACTTGCTCCCGAGGCCTTGGAACGCACCTTCTCCGCCACAGCGGACTATGCAGCACTTATCCGTGAACACGGTGCCGCGCGCGTGCGCTTTGCTGCGACCTCGGCCACCCGCGACGCCCGGAATCGCCAGGTTTTCGTTGATGGAATCCGGGAGCTTCTTGGCGTGGAGCCTGAAGTTATCTCGGGTGATGAGGAAGCTGCGCTGTCCTTCGCAGGTGCAAGCAGCGTTTTGCCCGTTACCGGCGATGACGCCGTGCTGGTGGTTGACCTTGGTGGCGGCAGCACCGAATTCGTCCTCGGCGACGCCAGTGGCGTGATTGCCGCGCGTTCTGTCGACATTGGATGTGTTCGGCTGACGGAACGCCACCTTCGCAGCGACCCGCCTACGGCGGCGCAGATTGCAGCAGCAGAGGCCGACGTCGACGCCGCACTTGACCTTGCCGCGCAGACTGTTCCGCTTGACCGAGCCACGGTCGTGGTGGGCGTCGCGGGTTCCATCACCACCATCACTGCGCACGCCCTGGGCCTGAGCGAGTACCAGCCTGACCGGATCCACGGTGCCTACCTGGACATTGAAACCATCAGCGATGCGTGCACCAGCCTGCTGGAAATGACCCGCGACGAACGGGCGGTTCTTCCCTACATGCATCCAGGCCGTGTGGACGTCATCGGAGCTGGAGCCCTGGTGTGGCGGCGCATCCTGGGAAGGCTTGCCGCCGTGGGCAACGGTGCTATCAGCGGTGCAATTTCCAGCGAACACGACATCCTAGATGGGATTGCCCTGAGTATCGGGGACTCCGCATGACCCTGCGATACCATCGCCTGCTTTCTGCTGCCCTGGCCACGATGATGGCCGGGGGAGCACTGGCCGGTGCGCTGTCGACTGCCCCGGCAGCGACGGCGGACGCTTGGCGGGACAAGGAGTTCTGGCTCAAGGAATCGGGAATCACGAATGCCTGGCAGGTCTCCAAGGGAGCCGGTGTCAAGGTAGCCGTCATCGATAGCGGCATTGACGGGAACCACCCTGACCTCAAGGGCGTCGTGGTGGGCGGAACGGA
The DNA here is from genome assembly GCA_039636795.1 of Micrococcaceae bacterium Sec5.1. Classification (NCBI taxonomy): domain Bacteria; kingdom Bacillati; phylum Actinomycetota; class Actinomycetes; order Micrococcales; family Micrococcaceae; species Micrococcaceae bacterium Sec5.1. The sequence continues at coordinate 1,401,891 of CP143430.1, forward strand.
CGTTTCCGGAGCCGGCGCGCCCAACGGACAGAAGAGCATCGGCGCCAAGACGGAGCACGGAACCCTTGTGGCCACCATGCTGGCCGGGCGCGGACACATCACGCCCACAGCTTCCCCTTCGCCCTCAGCCTCGCCCACCGTTCCTCCCGCTGGGGGACCGGACGGAATTGTCGGCGTCGCGCCTGAAGCTGAGATCCTGGCGGTGTCCACCTGGCTGGGTTCACCGAACCCCGGAGGCAAGACGGACCAGGAACAGATTCCGGACGCCGTGCGGTGGGCTGTGGACAATGGCGCAAAGGTCATTAATATTTCCCTGGGCAGTACCTCACCGGTATGGCCGCAAAGTTGGGATGCGGCCTTCCTGTATGCCGAGCAAAAGGATGTGGTGATCGTCGCCGCCGCGGGGAACCGGGTGGGTGGCAACGTGCAGGTAGGAGCTCCCGCCACCATTCCCGGTGTACTCACCGTGGCAGGGCTCGACGGCGATGGCCGGGCCAGCGTCGACTCCTCCTCGCAGGGGATCAGCATCGGCGTTGCAGCACCGGCAGAAAACCTCCTTGGCGGGATGCCCGGAGGCGGATACGCCGAATGGGCTGGAACTTCCGGGTCCGCGCCCATTGTTTCCGGCGTGGCCGCACTCATCAGGTCCAAATGGCCGGAGATGAGTGCAAAGCAGGTCATCAATAGGATTGTGAGCACGGCCAAGGACGCCGGCGCCCCTGGCAAGGACCCGCTTTACGGCTACGGTGTGCTGAACGCAGAGGCAGCTCTGAAGGATGAGGTAGAGGCCACAAGCACCAACCCGCTCGGTTCGATCGCGGATTGGATTCGTGTCCACCGGCGGGGCGACTTCAGCACCCCGTCCCAGGCGCCCGTGGCCAGTCCTACCAGCGCGCCACCTACCTTGGCAGATCCAACTGTTCCAGTTGCCGCCACTCCGGCGCACGTGGACGACGCGCTTCCGGCCGCCGTCGTACTCGGCTTCGGCGGCATCTTCGCGGTGATCCTTGTGGGCGCATCCATTCAGTTGCGCAGGGTAGCGCGGCGGCCTTCGTCTACAGGGGAAGAGGCCGAAACGGGAACGCTGGAAGCGGTGGATCCACCCACCCGGAAGTAGCTAGTGAAGATTTTCACAAAGTGCTGTACTCTGGTTTCATGGCAACCACCCCAGAGCTCATTGACCGTCCCCGGGTTCTCGTCGTCGGCGGCGGCTACGTCGGCCTGTACGTAGCCCTTAAATTGCAGAAGAAGATCGCGAATGCAGGTGGCATCGTCACCGTCGTAGATCCACTGCCCTACATGACTTACCAGCCGTTCCTCCCTGAGGTCGCTGGTGGCAACATCGAGGCACGCCACGCCGTCGTCTCCCACCGTCAGCACCTCAAGCAGACGGAGCTCATCCAGGGCCGCGTCACCAGCATCGACCACGCAAACCGCACCGCGGTTGTGGCGCCTGCCAATGGTGAAGCTCCCTTCGAGATTCCGTACTTTGACGTCGTCATCGCAGCTGGTGCCATCACGCGCACCTTCCCGATCAAGGGCCTCGCTGACAAGGGCATCGGCCTGAAGACCATCGAGGAAGCCGTAGCGCTTCGCAACAAGGTGCTGGAGCGCATTGAAGCCGCTTCCATCATGACGGACCCCGCAGAGCGCGCCAAGGCCCTCACCTTCGTGGTTGTCGGTGGCGGTTTTGCCGGCATCGAATGCCTCACCGAAATGGAAGACCTCGCCCGTGCCGCGGTCAAGAACAACCCGCGTGTCCGCCAGGAAGAAGTCCGCTTCATCCTCGTTGAGGCCATGGGCCGCATCATGCCCGAGGTCACCGCATCCCAGGCCGAGTGGGTTGTAGAGCACCTACGTAGCCGCGATATCGAGGTCCTCCTCAACACCTCCCTGGACAGCGCCGAGGGCAACCTCAAGCTGATCAACCTCCCGGACAAGACGTCCGCCGGTGAAGTTGAGGCTGACACGCTCGTGTGGGCTGCCGGTGTGCAGGCCAACCCGATGATCCGCTCCACCGACTTCCCGCTGGAACCGCGCGGCCGTGTCCGGGTGCTCCCGGACCTCCGCATTGCCGGCGACGAAGGCATCGTGGAGAACGCCTGGGCAGCTGGCGATATCGCCGCTGTTCCGGACCTCACGGGCAAGGGCCTCCCGGACGGTACTTGCGTTCCGAACGCCCAGCACGCGCTCCGCCAGGCAAAGAAGCTCGCAAAGAACCTCTGGGCTTCCCGCTGGGACAAGCCGCTGCACGACTACAAGCACAAGAACCTTGGTGCCGTGGCCGGCTTCGGCGAGTGGAAGGGCGTTGCCAACATCAACCTGCTGGGCCGCATCGGCCTCAAGGGCGGCCTCGCCTGGCTGGCACACCGTGGCTACCACGGCATGGCGATGCCCACGGTTGAGCGCAAGTTCCGCGTGATCTTCGGCTGGATCCTGGCCTTCTTCGCAGGCCGCGACACCACGCAGCTGATTGACCTGGACAACCCGCGTGGCGCTTTCGTTGCAGCTGCCACCCCGGCCCCCAAGCCGGCTGCTGCACCTGCCCCCGCACCTGCTGTTACGGAAAAGCCTGCCGAGGACAAGACTCCGGTATCGGCTGACGCCAAGTAGTACACGTTCGACGACGGCTGCTCCCCTAAGGGGTGTGGCCGTCGTCGTCGTTTAAGCTGTAGCCATGCCCGGCGAAACTGATCTGAAGACCCTTCTGGCGTCACTGCATCCTGTCATCAGGGAGGGTAACTACGTGTACGCCCTCTGGCCGCATGGCAAGCCGCTGGAAGGCGACATCGAGGCCGCCGTCCGGGAGGCCGAGGGTTTGACTGTGGTCCTGCGACGGCGTGAGGCGGACAGGCTTGGCCTTTCCTACGATTTCGTGGCCGCCTGGATCACGCTGCAGATCCATTCCGCGTTGGAAGCGGTAGGGCTGACCGCAGCCGTGAGCGCGGCATTGACGCATGCAGGCATCAGCTGCAACGTCCTCGCCGGCTTTCACCATGACCACTTGCTGGTCCCCGTAGCGGACGCCGATCGCGCGCTGGACGTGTTGCGTTTGCTGTCCCGGGGAGTGGTACTGCGGACGGAGCGGCCAGAAGACCGCCCTGAAATCCTGGAACTGACGGCGCGGGCCTTCTCGGTGTCTCCAGTGACCGGTCAGCCCGTTGAGGGAACCCCTTTGGAAGTTGGCTTGCTGCGCGAGCTCTTCGAGTGCGATGAGTACATTCCAGAGTTGAGCATCGTTGCTGAGATTGGTGGGGACATCGTTGGCCACGCCATCAGCACGCGCGGCTGGATCGGCGACCTGGAACTCGTAGGGTTGGGTCCCATTGGCGTCCTTCCCCAGTTTCAGCGATGCGGCGTCGGTTCGGCCCTCATGCGTGAGTCCGCCGCGCGAGCCACCGCCGCAGGGGAGCCGGCCATAGCTTTGTTGGGCAGCCCGGTCTATTACCCGCGCTTCGGCTACGTGCCGGCCACGTCTCTGGGTGTTGAGCCGCCCGACGCTTCCTGGGGCGATCACTTCCAGCTGCTGCCCCTGCCGGGCTGGCCCGACGGCGTTCGGGGAACCTTTCGCTACGCGGCGCCATTCGAACGCGTGTAGCTGGGATACCCGTCTAGCTGGGATACCATGGTGCGGGCGCCCCAGTAGCCCAATTGGCAGAGGCAGCGGACTTAAAATCCGCGTGTTGTGGGTTCGAGTCCCACCTGGGGCACTGACGAAAAGGCCCTCGGTTCCCTTTGTTTGCAAGGGAACCGAGGGTGTTTGCGTTTAACTGGTTGGCCGCCAAGTGTTGGGCTTGGTTGCCATTTTGGTTGCCATTAGCTTTTTGGAGCGTGAAACCAGAGGTCCATGCTGCCGTCCGGCCAGTTGATTTCCCATACCTCGCCCCCGTAATCATCACGCTGTCCACGACGGTGCCAACTTGGCACTGCCCCTGCCCCCTGACGGGGCGCAGCTGGCAGCCCCCCAGGACCATCCACCGTTTCTGATCGGATCTCATCAACCATCACCCAACTCCCCTCGGTTAGAACTTCCAACGTATGTGACCGGGCAGACAAAAAGGCCCCGGCAGGAATGAATCCTGCCGGGGCCTTGATCTCTCCTACGACACGTTGTCGTGTCACTAATGGCTAGTGCAAAGCCACTTCCGTTACACATGCAAACCAGCCTACGCGCGCCACTCCGCGTCGTAGCCGGGATAGCGGGAATAGACCGATGCCATGGCCCTCAGCGTCGGGCACGGCCATTTGGCCGCAGGCCGCCCTAGTCCAAGATGCACGTTTCCCTGGTCGGTGCACGTCGCGCAGACCTTGTCCCAAGGGTCCTCGAACCGGTGTAGCCTCACGATGGCGGGCTTATCTTCACATTCCTTCAAGAGTCGGTTCTGCAGGACGTGTCCGATGGGCACGCCCAGCGATTCGGCGTTGCGGATGTTCTCCCCGTCTTCGGTGATGCAGGCTCTGAGGAACTCGGCGATGTCGGTCACGGACTAGATCTCCCACGCGCTCTCGTAGTCCGGGTGGTACCTGTAGACCAGAGCCATGACGGGCTGCTTGTCGCAGGGTTCGTTCGCCCGCTGGTGATCGCTGTCATTCAACAGTCCCGCTGGTCTCCTCGTCGGCAGTCCATCGTAGCGTTCTGCTTCTACGTGGTGGTTGCTGCGGTCACAGCATTGCTGGCCGGGATCTTCACCACAGCTGGCGTCATCGTCGCCATCCTGGTCATCTTTTGTCACGGCAGGCAACAGCTACAAACTGTTGTGGAAACCGACCGGCGTCGCCTCTGCGATTCAGGCAGCCACCCCGGTTGGTGAGAAGCAGGGCAGACACGAAGCAGGAACGCCGCCCGCAGGTTTCCATATCAACGGCGAAGGCAATCTCACCATCGATGGAACGGCCAAGATCATCGACGGCAAAACCCTGCTATAGCGAGAAGCCCCCATCCTCATTGTGAGGGTGGGGGACTTCCTGTGTTTGTCTTACGGGAGTTCTGCTTCACGGTTGTCAAGAGCGTTTTTGGCTGCGATCAGAAGTTCAGTCTCGTGGGCCCATTTTTCCAAGGATGCCAAGTTTCCGCGGCCCTCAACGAGGTCCTGAATCAAAGCTTCGCCGAGTTTCATATGCCCCCGATATCGGAGGAACGACTTAGGACCCACGTTCGACTCAAGGACACGCCTTGCAAACAGATCCATCAAGTTTTCCATCCGGAGGACAACACCTTCGTCCGGGTAAGTTTGAGTTATTGTTGGCGTCCCCACCCGCGATCCAGAATCCTCGGACTGTCCTCTGATTACGACGTCCAGCTTTCGTTCGATGTTCTCGACCATGCGGGCGAAGGCTTCTGCGGGGGTCCCCAGCTCCGATTCCGCTTTTTGGCGGTCCATTAGATCTCTGAAGGCAGTGGTTACAGGATTGAACATGTCCCGGAATCTCGAGTCTTCGGGCTCGTGCTCGGCCATCCTTCCTAGAGTCACGACCGCGGCTTCGACTTCCTCCCAGTCGAATCCATAGGTGATGACGCGCATGTCCTTGATATCGAAAGGCGGGCGGCCCTTGTCTCGCGTCATGGTGACGACCATCTTGCCCGCGGCGTGCGCGAGGGCGAGCTCGTACATCACGTTGGGATTCAGCCCGGTAATGTCTGCGACACAGAAATGCGAATCCAAGAGGCGCCGCAGCATGGCTTCCGTGATTGCATAGGGCGACACTTCCTCGTCTGCTCGCAGAATGACGTACTCCGGATCGGGCAGCGCCCGACGGACGATGTTGTTCAGGAAGCGGTCCGCGTTTTTTCTTTCAGGTGAGTCGGCTTCCCCAATTGGCGAGATAACGAAAACCTCTTTAGGGGTTGGCGCTTCCGCTTCCTGTGCTGACGTTGCCAAGTCGGGCCTCTCTAGTTCTCAGTGTTGGTTCGAATCACGATGGCCTTGCAGTCCTCGGGGATGAGAGCCCGGGCGTTTGCTAAGGCGCTCTCGTAGCCAGGCCCGACGGCGCTAACGCTGCCCTGCCCCGCTCGCCGTCGCTGTTCTCAATGGTCAGTGTTACTTCCACGCCCCTCATCATAGGATGACTGCGCTCGCATCATTTCGAAAACCCGGGGGAGTCACTATGGAACCAACGCAACGTCCACTCACGGCAGTCCTCGGAGAACCAGGGCAACGGGACTCCCAAGGGTTTGGTGGCAGCACCGTCGCAGCCACGCGGCCGATCACGATCACGGACGCCGAGGGCAAGGTCATCTACGAGAAGCGCACCGCTGACAACATCAAGTCCGCAGACAACCACGTCCGCAACGCCGGCTACCGAAGGATAGGGGAGTGGGCCAACGGCGAGGCTTCCGTGGAGCGGATCCCAGCCTCGGCCAAATGGAAGAAGGCAGGCATCGTCCTTGCCGTGCTGGCACTCGTTATCGCTGGCATCAGTACGTTCGTCGCCCGCTCCTATGCCAGGGCTCCAGAGGCGGCGCAGAGCAGCTGCCGCGAGGCCATTCAGGACAAACTCCCCTCGGGGTCGACGCCAAACTTCAAGAGCACGACGGTGAATAAAACATCGATCCAGAAGAACGGCGGATTCCTCTATCTGGTCACTGGTGAAATGCGCGCCTTGGACGTCGATGGGCAGGAACATGACAGCACTTACAAGTGCGAAAGCTACGTCGATAGCAGCGGTGGCGTCCACAAGGTGACAGCCGGTTGGACGTGGAAGTGACCGCGTGGTTTGGTTGCCATCTTGGTTGCCATTAGCGAAAACGTAGACGCATATAGGCGCACCTGCCCGCACTCAGCTTCCGCGTGATTCCGGGGTTTTTGCACCTACTCGCATGCCCTCGCAACACCTAGCCTCAGACTTAAAATCCGCGTGTTGTGGGTTCGAGTCCCACCTGGGGCACACATCGGAAGGGGAGGACGTTTCCTCCCCTTCCATTTGTCGGCCCTTCTTCAGAGACTTTTCCCAGCAGGCTCGTAGATTCCCCACAGGCAACGAGTGTTATAGGGATGTGACCTGAATCACTTATCTTCCCGGATCAATTGCACTAGTTTGAGTCTTAATCAGGAACACCTGAGTTATCGCATCAAAGGCAGTTCGCACCTTTCGATCGAGGAGACAACGAATGTTTGATCTTTCCCAAGCGGCGCCCCGAGCCGCCAAGCTTACAGCGCTTGGCATTGGGGTTGCCCTCCTGGCCACAGCTTGTGGTGGGTCCTCCACGCCGAGCCAGACCGGGTCCAGTTCCGCCGCCGCGGCAGGCATCTCCTGCCCGGCTCCGAGTGCAGGGGCGGGAGCCAGCAACAGCCAGGCTGCTACCAACACGGGACCCGTACCTCCCTCGACCACCACTACCTCCACTCCTCTGAAACTTGGATCGCTTCTGCCGACAACGGGGTCGCTCGCGTTCCTCGGCCCACCCGAAGTTGCTGGCGTCAACCTCGGTATCAAGGAAGTCAATGATGCTGGCGGCGTTCTCGGCGCTCCCGTTTCGGTGGTGCACCGTGACTCTGGTGACACCAAGACCGACATCGCAACCCAGTCCACCACCGCCCTCCTGGGCCAGGGCGTGAGCGCCATTATTGGGGCGGCCTCGTCCGGTGTTTCCAAGACGGTCATCAACCAGATCACAGGCGCAGGTGTGCTTCAGTTCTCCCCGGCAAATACGTCGCCCGACTTCACAACATGGGATGACAAGGGCCTCTACTGGCGCACGGCACCCTCCGACGTCCTGCAGGGCAAGGTTCTCGGCAACTACATGGCCACCTGCGGCGCTCAGACCGTCGGCATGATCGTCCTCAACGACGCGTACGGAACCGGCTTGCAGAAGAACGTTAAGGCGGCCTTTGAAGCTGCCGGCGGCAAGGTGGTAGCCGAGGAACTGTTCAATACCGGCGACACCCAATTCAGCAGCCAGGTGGACAAGGTCATTGCGGCAAAGCCCGACGCCATTGTCCTGATCACATTTGATGAAGCCAAGAGCATTATTCCACTTGTCACAGGCAAGGGGGCAAAGCCCGGACAGCTGTTCCTGGTTGATGGCAACACCACCGACTACAGCAAGGACTTCCAACCGGGCACGCTCACTGGCGCTCACGGAACATTCCCTGGCACTTTCGCGGCCGAATCGTTCACCAAGTCACTTCTTAGTGTGGATCCGGCTTTGAAGGACTTCACGTACGGCGGTGAGTCTTACGATGCAGTAAACCTGATTGCTCTCGCCGCTGAGGAAGCCAAGAGCACCAAGGGCGCTGATATCGCAGCCAAGCTCAAGGACGTATCGCAGGGTGGCGAGAAGTGCAACAACTTCGCCAGCTGCGTCACGTTGCTTCGTAACGGCAAGGACATCGACTACGACGGCCAGTCGGGTCCAATCACGTTCTCGGATGCGGGTGACCCGACGGAAGCCTATATCGGCATCTATCAATACACCAACGAGAATAAGCTAATGCCCGTGAAGGCGGAGTTCGGCAAGCTCTAAGCCAAGGCCCGGCTAGACCGCAACACAGAACAGGTCCCCTTCCTCTCCAGGAAGGGGACCTGTTCTGTGTTGTCGGGCTCGGTGTGCGTGCTTGAGGGCGGGTTTGGGGAGCAGAGTGGGCCCGCAACGGGCAGGGAACGGCTGAGGGCCCTGGGTATACCCAGAGCCCTCCGTGCGTGTAAAGCGGCTGCTAGACCTCGTCGGCCAGCGTCCCCAAGTACAACTGGATGACCTTGGGGTCCTTCATGAGCTCGCGTCCAGTGCCTGTGTAGGCGTCCTTCCCTTGGTCCAGGACGTAACCGCGGTCGCAGATCTGCAGGCAACGGCGGGCGTTCTGTTCCACCATGATGACTGAGACGCCGGCGCGGTTGATCTCGTGGACCCGAAGGAAGGTCTCGTCCTGCTTGACGGGGGAGAGACCCGCCGAAGGCTCATCGAGCAGGAGCACTGCAGGATCCATCATGAGTGCCCGCCCCATGGCGACCATCTGGCGTTCACCGCCTGAGAGGGAACCGGCTCGCTGGGCACGTCGCTTGGCCAGTTCGGGGAAGAGGCTGGCAACGAAGTCGAAGCGCTCGGCGAACGCCTTGGGCCGCTGGAACATGCCCATCTGGAGGTTCTCTTCGATGGTGAGCGTGGCGAACACGTTGTTGGTCTGGGGGACAAAGCCGACGCCCTGGGTGACAAGCTTGTTGGCCTTCAATCCTGTGAGATCCTGACCCCGGACTATTACAGTGCCGGAGTGGACCTTGACCAGGCCGAACATGGCCTTCAGCAGGGTGGATTTACCGGCGCCGTTGGGTCCAATAATACCGATCAATTCACCCTTGCGTGCCTCGATGGAGCAACCGTTGAGGATATTGACGCCAGGAATGTAGCCCGCCACCAGGTTGGTGACTTTGACGACCGAATCGCTGGCTGGGGCATCTGCCGAGGCGGGCATTGCGCTGGTGCTGCTCATTTCCCGTCCTCCTTCTTGGTTTCTACGATGTCGGACAGGATGCCTGCGTCTTCGGTTCCCACTACCGACTCTTCGTCGGCCTCAAGTTCTGCCTCGAGCACCTTGATGCCTTCTGCGTCGCCGAGGTCAACGTCGTGGTGCGCGCCAAGGTAAGCATCGATCACGGCGGGGTTCTTCATGACTTCCACGGGAGGGCCTTCGGCCACGATCTTTCCTTCTGCCATGACTACTACCCAGTCTGCGATGTGGCGCACCATGTTCATATCGTGCTCCACGAACAGGACCGTCATGCCTTCAGCCTTGAGGTTTTTGATGTGGTCCAGGAGGGACTGGGTCAGTGCGGGGTTCACGCCGGCCATGGGCTCGTCGAGCATGACGAGCTTGGGCTTCACCATGAGGGATCGTGCCATCTCCAGGAGCTTACGCTGGCCGCCGGAGAGGGAAGCGGCGTAGTCATCCCTCTTGGTGTCCAGCTTGAACTTCTCCAAGAGCACGTGTGCCTGTGCCGTGATCTCCTTCTCCCGGCCACCCCACATGCCCTTGAACAGGGCTTTGGAAAGACGCTCGCCCGGCTGGTCCGCTGCACCGAGCCGCATGTTTTCCATGACTGTCAGCTTGCCCATGACCTTGGTCAGCTGGAATGTCCGCACCATGCCCATGCGGGCCACTTTGTAGGACGAGACGCCGGCAATACTGTTTCCTTCGAACTGCCACTTGCCCGTGTTTGGCGTGTCGAAGCCGGTGAGCAAGTTGAACAGGGTGGTCTTGCCGGCACCGTTTGGCCCGATCAATGCGGTGATCTTGTGGCGGGGGATCTCCAGGTATTCCACGTCCACGGCGTTGATGCCGCCGAAGGAGCGGGTGACGTTTTCGGCCACGACGATCGGATCGCGCTTCTTGCAGCCAGGGGTATTTTCCCCGACCGCAATAGGACGCGAATCGGTCATGTAGTCGATGCCTGACTCGTCGCTTGGGATGGCGCGGTGGGCTGAGCCACCAGTGCCGGAAGGGGTAACGGGGTTGACTGGGTTGACTGGGTTGTTGCTGTTTGGTTCGTTGGTCTCACTCATGCGAAAGCAAGCTCCTTCTTATTGCCGAAGACGCCTTGCGGGCGGAAGATCATCAGGAGCATCAGTGCCACACCAACAAGGATGTAGCGCAGCTGGCCGGCCTGAACGGTGGTCAGCCAGGTGACGACTCCGGATTCGATGAGCCCATAAAGCAGGCTCTGCGTCAGCGAGAGCACTACCCAGAAGATCATGGCTCCGATCACCGGGCCCAGGACGGTGGCCATGCCACCGAGCAGGAGGCAGGTCCAAAGGAAGAACGTGAGCTCAGTGCCGTAGTTGGAGGGCTGGACGGCGCCGCGGGGGAGGGTGAAGATCATGCCGGCGAGGGCGCCCAGGATGCCACCAATAATGAGGGCCTGCATCTTGTAGGAATAGACATTCTTGCCGAGTGACCGCACCGCGTTCTCATCCTCGCGGATGCCCTTCAGGACGCGCCCCCAAGGGCTGCGCATCAGCAGCCAGACCAGCAGGCAGCAGATAATGACCAGGCCCCAACCCACAACCCGGATAAAGAAGTCACGGTTGTTCATTCCCATGTAGGACCCCTCAGGGAAGGGATTCATGGAGTAGAAGCCACCCTCGAATGCGGCCAGGCCGTTTGCCGAACCCGTGACGCTGGTGAGTTGGTTGGTAGTGACGACGTAGCGCACAATTTCCGCTGCTGCGATAGTGACGATAGCGAGGTAGTCCGCCCGCAGGCGCAGTGTTGGAATACCCAGGATGAACGCGAAGATTACCGAACACAGGACCGCGATAAGCAGGCCGATGAAGAACGGAGTTTTGAAAGTCAACGTGGAGATGGCGAAGCCGTAGGCGCCCACTGCCATGAAACCGGCCTGACCGAAGTTCAACAGGCCTGAGTAGCCGAAGTGTACGGCCAGGCCCAAAGCGGCAAGCGCGTAGGCCGCCGTCGTCGGGCTGAACAATTCGCCAAGGGCGCTGGAAAGAATAAATCCGAAGTCCATGGCCCGCTCCTAACCCACACGCTCACGCCGGCCGAGGATACCCTGCGGTCGGAACAGAAGAACAACAATCATGATGAACAAAGCGCCAACGTACTTGAGGTCGGCAGGGAGGCCAAAGACCGTGGTCAGCTCCACGAAGATTCCGACGACGATGGAGCCGAGCAGGGCGCCGAAGACGGTGCCCAGGCCACCGAGCGTCACGCCGGCGAAGATGAGCAGCAGGATTTGCGAGCCCATGTCGAACGTCACCCCGGGCCGGTAGTAGGCCCACAGGATGCCGCCGAGGGAAGCCAGGACGCCGCCAACGATCCATACGAGCCGGATGACCGAGTCGACGTCGATGCCCGAAGCCGCGGCCAGAGCCGGGTTGTCGGCCACCGCACGGGTTGCCTTACCAAGACGGGTCTTCAGCAGGACTATGCCGATCATGGCAATCACCACGGCACTGATCAACAGGGACCAGAGGTTGTTCGGAGAGATGGAAATGGGCCCGATCTGGACCTCGGCGCTTTGGGCTCCGGGCAGCTGTTGGGTGGCGCCGCCGAAGAAGAACTGGATGACGTAGCGGATAGCCAGGGCAAGGCCGATGCTGACAATCATCATGGGCACCAGGCCCGAGCCGCGCCGCCGCAAAGGCCGCCAGAGCCCGGCATCCTGGACATACCCGAAGAGCCCGCCGCCGATCAGCGACAGCAGGATGGCCAGCCAGAACGGCAACCCAAAACTGTTGAGCATGAAGACGAGCACGGCACCCATGGTCACCATCTCGCCGTGGGCGAAGTTGGTAAGGCCTGTGGTGCCGAAGATAAGGGACAGGCCGACGGAGGCAAGTGCCAGCAGCAGGCCGAAGCTCAGCCCGGCAACCAGGCGGTTGAGGAGGTTTTGGCCGAAGTCTTGTTGCTGGACGACGATGCCCTTACCGAAGGCGAAGATGACTGACAGGTTGGACGTCTGGCTGAAGGTGACATCGCGGGGGTTCTCCTGACCATCGGCAAGTTTGATGCCTTGGGGCAAGGTGGAGGTATCCAGCTCAACTCTGTACGTGCCTTGTGTGGGGACGCCTATGTTCCAGGCGCCGTTGGCTCCGGAAGTTGCTTCGCCCTCAAACCCGTTGCCCGAGGCCTTGATCTTCACGCCCGGTATGGGAGCACGGGCATCATCGCGGAGGAAGCCGCTGATATTGTCTTGGAAATTCGTTGGGGATGGCGAAGGCGAGGGGGTGGTTGCCTCCGCCGCGGGGGCGGCGATCAACAGAGTGGCAATGAGGGCTGCGAAGAACGCCCCCACGGCTCTCTGCAGTCCCTTGGACCGTCTCATGGACGGGTCGCGCAGTGTGCTTCTCAAAATGGAAACCTCCACAGTGGGGGTGGTCCCGGCTGCGCCATTGCAGCCGGTGCGAACGGTCATGGGGCTTGTGAACAGTTCTTGCCTAGCTGCCTCGATTGTGATCTAAGTCACCCATGTGTGGCCTATGTTACCGCTCAGTGCGGCTAAAAAATGCACAGCATAGAGGTCGGAAGATAGCGATCGGATAACAACTGTGAAGCTATAGGCAACAAGAATCTCCCACATTCGTGTCACGGTTGAGTTTCGTCTGGGTGAACAAGGGAACTTTCCCTGCCCTGGGCGCGTGGTAATTGGTACCGTGAATTATCACTTAGCCCTTTTCAGGAGGACACCCGCAATGGCACTTGGCGGAAACCCTATCTTCAACGGAAAGAATTTCCGTGGAGCCAAACAGGCACCGCCTGTTCCGCAAAATCCGTATTCCAACCAGTACGGCCAGCAGTTTAGCCAAGCACCTGGTCGCGCGCCTGGGCAGGTCCTCGACGCCGGGTCCACTTGGTCCGCTTCGCAGCAGAACATGACCAACGAACAACTGCAGCAGATGTACAACCAGCCTGCAGCAGGACCTGCCGACACCGGCCGGATGACCTACGACGACGTCATCATGAAGACCGTCGCCTGCCTTGTTGCCTTGGTCGTCGGCGCGGGCATCACGCTCTTTGTAGCACCGGCCCTGTCGAGCATGCTGATGATCGTCGGCGCGCTCGGGGGATTCGTCCTTGCCCTGGTCAATACCTTCAAGAAGCAGCCTTCGCCGGCACTGATTCTGGCATATGCGGGCCTTGAGGGACTCTTCCTCGGTGGCCTGACCCGGATACTTGACGGAATGTTCCCCGGCGTCGGCCTCCAGGCGGTCATCGGTACCTTGGCAGTCTTCGGCGTCACGCTGCTGCTCTTCAAGAGCGGCAAGGTCCGCGCCACACCCAAGATGGTGCGCTTCTTCATGATCGCCACCATCGGCTACGCCGTCTTTGCGCTGATCAACCTCGTCATGATGTGGACCGGTGCGGTTCAGGAACCGTTCGGCCTGCGCACAAGTATCACGATTGCAGGCATCCCGCTGGGTGTCTTCATTGGCATCCTGGCGATTGGCCTGGCAGCCTTCTCGCTCATCATGGACTTCACCAGCATCGAACAAGGCGTCCGTGCCGGCGCACCTGAGCGCTACTCCTGGATCGCTGCCTTCGGCCTGACCGTCACGCTGGTTTGGCTCTACGTCGAAATCATCCGGCTTCTGGCGATTTTGCGCGGCGACGACTAAGTCCGCCCAGGTTCAAGAAAAATGCCCCCGAATTACTTCGGGGGCATTTTTCTTTAAACGGGGACCTGGCTAAAACAGTGGCGTGGCCCAGCACACCTCAACTCAGGCGTTCGAAAACTACAGCCATTCCCTGGCCGCCTCCAACGCATAACGTGGCCAGGCCAAGGGTTCCGTCGCGTTCCTTCAAACCATTGAGGAGCGTGGTGGTCATGCGCGCTCCGGTCATACCGAAGGGGTGCCCCAGGGCAATGGCGCCACCGTGCACGTTGAGCTTCTGTGGGTCGATGCCAAGTTCACGGGCGCTCGCAACAACTTGGACGGCAAAGGCTTCGTTGAGCTCCACGAGGTCGATGTCGTCAATCGTCAGTCCTGCCAGTGCCAACGCCCGCCGCGTTGACTCAACTGGTCCCATGCCCATGAGTTCGGGTGACAGGGCGGAAACGGCGGTGGAGACAACTCGTGCCAACGGTTGAAGTCCAAGTTCGCGCGCGCGCGCGTCACTCATGACCAGGACGGCGGCGGCGCCGTCGTTCAGTGGGCACGCATTCCCCGCCGTCACTGTGCCTTGGGGCCGGAAGACGGGGTCCAGGGCGGATACAGCCTCCAAGGTCACTCCCGCGCGAGGAGAGTCGTCCCGGTCAACCAGGGTGCCGTCCTTGCGCATGTACGGTGTGATCTCTCGTGCGTAGAAACCCGAGGCAATGGCTGCTTCAGCGCGATTCTGGCTCAGCACGCCCCACTCGTCCTGCTCTGCCCGGCCGATTCCGTAGCTGGTGGCAACGTTCTCGGCTGTCTGGCCCATGGCGATATAGATATCGGGAAGCCTCCCGCCTAGCCGCGGATCCGTCCAGGGAATATTCGACGCCGCCCGGGCCGCTGTCCGCTGGGCTGCTGATTCGAAGAGTGGGTTGTGATTGCCGACGTCGGTCTGTCCGGCCCCTGCCCAATTCTGGTATCTCGAGACACTTTCCACTCCGGCCGATACGATCGCGCTTGCTTCACCGGCTTTGATGGCGTGGAATGCCATCCGCAGCGTTTGCAGGCTGGACGCGCAGAAACGGTTGATGGTAGCTGCCGGTACTCGGTCCAGACTTGCGAGGACGGCGACGACCCGGGCCATGTTGGAGCCCGCTTCGCCACTGGGTTCGGCGCAGCCCAACAGGATGTCATCAAGGCCGCCTCCATCTTCGGCGGCAGGATCGAAAGCGGGAACTTTCGCGAGTGCGGCCTGCACCATGGCAGTCGCAAGGTCGTCGGGACGCTCGTCCTTAAGGGAGCCTTTGAAGGCCCGGCCAATTGGACTTCTGGCAGTGGAAACGATGACAGCCTCAGTCATGGCCCCAGCTTACGCCCGGCATCTGGAGGGAAGACGGGCGTCAGCCGTGAAGGGTCAGGTCAGGCGAAGGGCCCCGGCTGCTGGAGTCACAGTGAAGATGTCAGGGGCGGTGAAACCGCTCTCGGCGAAGGAACGCACGACGGCGTGACGCACCTGTTGCTCCTGGCCTACAGGGGTCAGGGCGATGGCGGAGCCGCCGAAACCCCCGCCCGTCATGCGGGCACCAATCGCGCCGTTGGCCCGGGAGGTCTCCACGGCGAGGTCGAGCTCGGGGCAGGAGATCTCGAAGTCGTCGCGCATGGACACATGGCTGGCGTCCAACAAGGCGCCAATGCTGGCAGGGCCTTGGCTGGTGAGGATTTCCACGGTCTGGAGTACGCGGTCGTTTTCTGTGACCACGTGCCGGACCCTGCGAAGGGTTGTCTCATCCAGTAAGCCCGCGGCTTCCTCCAAGGATTCCACGCCGACGTCGCGCAGTGCTTTGACGCCGAGGATTTCGGCACCCAACTCGCAGGAGGCGCGCTTGGAGGCGTAACCGCCGTCGGCGTGTGAATGCGACACCTTCGTGTCGATGACCAGCAGGACCAGGCCCGATGCCTCGGCGTCGAAGGGGACAAGGTCAACGTGCTGATCCCGGCAATCCAGGAACACAGCATGACCCTTGGCTCCGCGCAGAGAAGCGGATTGATCCATGATGCCGGTGGGTGCGCCGACGAACACGTTCTCAGCACGCTGGGTGGCGAGCACCAAGTCCTCAGCGCCGAGACCTGCGCCGGTGAGGTCGTTGAGGGCAGAAATGACGGCACATTCAATCGCGTGGGAGGAAGAGAGGCCCGCGCCCAGCGGAACGTCCGAATCGAGCAGCAGGTCAAAGCCGGGCACGTCGATGCCACGCTCTTTCAGGGCCCAGGCAACGCCGAGGGGGTAGCGTGACCAGCCCTGGCCGGATCCCGGTTCCAGGCTTGAAAGGTCCGCTTCCACCAAGCCATGACCTCCGAACAGGGACAGCAGCCGCACCGTGGAGTCTGCACGGAGTCTGATGGCAACCTTGGCGGTCTTATCAATCGCGAACGGCAGGACGAATCCCTCGTTGTAATCCGTGTGTTCGCCGATCAGGTTCACGCGCCCCGGTGCCTGCCACACGCCGTCGGGACTCGAACCAAATGTCTCCTGAAAGCGGGCGGAAAGCACGCTGGTGTCAGTGGTGGTGGTCATGCTCGGGTGCCTTCCAGGGTGTCGGCCAACCGTGTGGCGTCGGTGGTTGCAGCGACGTCGCGGAGTTGCTCCGCCACGGCTTCCGGGGTGGTGTCATTGATAAACGCTCCCATGGCTGCTTCAGAGCCGGCCAGGTACTTGAGCTTATCGGCGGCGCGGCGCGGTGAGGTCAGCTGCAGGTGCAACTGCCCCGCCGGGCGCAGGATCGGGTCCAGGGGTGCCTGGTGCCACGCGGAGATGTACGGCATGGGGGTGGGGTAGAGCGCATCAAGCCGCTTCAGCAGGTCAAGGTAGACATGCGAGAGCTCGTCCCGTTCTTCGCCCGTCAGGGCCGCGAGGTCAGGGACGCTGCGGTGGGGGACCAGGTGGATCTCCAAGGGCCAGCGTGCGGCGAAGGGCACGTAGGCGCTGAAGTGCTTGGCTTCCAGAACCATCCGGCTGCCATCCTCGCGTTCTGCCTTCAGGAGGGACGCGCCAAGCGTTTCTTTCGCGTCGACGTCGTCGTAGTACTTGCGGGCAACCGCGCCGAGGGTGGCCGCCCGGGGCGTGACGTAGGGGTAGGCGTAAATCTGGCCGTGGGGGTGGTGCAGGGTGACTCCGATATCGGCGCCCCGGTTCTCAAACGGGAAGACCTGCTTGATGCCGGGCAGGGCGCTCAATGCTTCTGTGCGCTGTGCCCAGGCTTCTATGACGGTGCGGGCGCGGGTCTCTCCCAATTCCGCGAAGGATCCTGTGTGCTGGGGAGTAAAGGCCACAACTTCGCAGCGACCGAAGGCAGGCCCGGTGACGCCGTGGCCGGCGAATCCATGACCCGGGATCTGCGCGATGTCGCCCAGCGCAGGTCCCAGCGAGGGGAATCTGTTTTCAAACACCACGACGTCATAGTCGGAAGCCGGAATTTCCGAGGGATTCGCCGCTGTCGTGGGGCAGATAGGGCACTGGTCGGCCGGGGGGAGATGGGTGCGGCTTTGGCGGTGGGCGGCCACTGCTACCCATTCGCCGGACAGGGCGTCGTACCTGACCTCGCCGGGCTCGCCACGGGCCGGAAGCTCGCGGTGGTCCACCAGCGAGTCCGGTGTGCGCTCAGGAGTTCCGGGGTCATCAAAGTAGATCAACTCACGGTTGTCAGCGAGGCGGGTGCGGGTCATACGGCTCATGGGTCCATCATCCCACAAAGCAATCAAAAACGCATAGTTTCAAACAAAAGCTAACATCCCTCATTCGCTGGGAACGGGACGGCATGCAGTACGGTATTGCCATGTCTGCCTCTTCCCCATCTGCCCAAAGCCCGCTCGAATCAGCACCCCGACGCTTCGCCACCGGCCGCCAATTCGAGCTTCGCCGGGACGATGCGCTCGCCATCGTGACCGAGCTCGCGGCAGGTCTTCGGCTGTACTCCCGCGGAGGCGTCCAACTCACCGAAACTTACGGTGACGCCGAGATTCCGCCAGGCGCCACGGGCATCACCCTCGCCCCGTGGGCCAACCGGGTGGAGGATGGTGTCTGGTATCTCAACGGCAAAAAGCAGCAGCTCGATATCACCGAGGTC
Organism: Micrococcaceae bacterium Sec5.1; assembly: GCA_039636795.1. NCBI lineage: Bacteria > Bacillati > Actinomycetota > Actinomycetes > Micrococcales > Micrococcaceae > Micrococcaceae bacterium Sec5.1. The sequence goes on from CP143430.1 coordinate 1,420,059, forward strand.
TCGCGCAACAACGCCAGCCACGGACTGCTCCGCAATGCCGGTTACGCCCTGGTGGACGAGTCTGAGTTCTCCGTGACCCTTGAAGCTACCGTCTTCCCACAGCATGGCTACCCCTTCCTTGTCCGTCACCTCGTTCAGTATGAGCTCGACGAAAACCTGGACCTTCGCGTCTCGCAGACGATGGTCAACGATTCACAAGATGCTGCTCCCGTCGTCCTTGGCGCCCACCCCTATCTCCGGCTGGGCGAGGTAGCCCCTGAAGATTTGGTCCTGACGGTCAAGGCAGCCACCCGCCTGGTCGCGGACGAACGATTGATTCCACGCAGCACCGCTGCCGTGGAGGGAGATTTTGACCTTTCTTCAGGTCGCGCAGTGGGCAGTTTGGACATCGACGTCGCCTTGACGGACCTGACGTTCGACGGCGGCGTGGCCCGCCATACGCTGACCGCGCCGGATGGGCGCAGCGTGTCACTTGAGCAAGACCAGAACTGCCAATATGTCCACGTGTTCGTCACGGACACCTTCCCTGGCCGATCAAAAGTAGTCGCCATAGAGCCCATGACCGGTCCAGCCAACGCCTTTAACAGCGGGGATGGTTTGCGTTGGCTTGCGCCAGGGGGGACGTTGACCATGACGTGGGGGATTACGGCCTCCCTCTAGGCCATGCGCGCGGCGGGCCGGTTTCCCATACGGGGCGGGCTGCGGAATTATGGGTTCATGACGCCGACACCTGACGCCAAATCACGTTCTGACCGACAAATTGCCCAAGACATTCCCTACGGAGTGCGCATTGCGGCTGCGTGGTCGTGGCGGCTGGGCCTGATCCTGCTGATGATCGGGGCCCTGGTCTGGTTGCTGGGCAAGGTCAGCTTCCTCATCATTCCGGTCATGGTCGCGGCACTGCTGGCCGGGCTCCTTTACCCAGTGGTGCTCTGGCTGCGCCAGCGGAATCTGCCCAACGGTGCGGCTGTGGCCATCACAGTGCTGGGTTTCATCGGGGTCATCGGGGGTGCCCTTGCGCTGGTCGGGAGGCAGCTGGTCTCAGGATTCGGGGAGCTTTGGACGGAGGCGCTGACGGGAATCCAGCAGATCCAGGACTGGCTCGCTGCCGGCCCCCTGCACCTGACGGCCGACCAAATTGACCAGTACATTTCAGACGGCGTCACGGCCCTGCAGGACAACAGCAGCACCATCCTCAGCGGTGCCCTGTCCTTTGGCAGCACGGCCGGACACTTTGCCGCCGGCCTGGTCCTGGCCCTGTTTATCCTGATCTTTTTCCTGCTGGAAGGCAGCCGCATATGGGCGTTCCTGGTCCGGCTTCTGCCCAAGACAGCCCGGAGGGCCGCTGATGGTGCCGGACGCCGCGGCTGGACCTCCATGGTCAGCTATGTTCGGATCCAGATGTTCGTTGCCTTCGTGGACGCCGTGGGCATCGGAGCCGGTGCCGCGATCATCCAGGTTCCGCTTGCGCTTCCACTTGCGGTCCTGGTGTTCATTGGTTCGTTTATTCCCGTGGTGGGTGCGCTTGTTACCGGTGCGATCGCCGTGCTGCTGGCCCTTGTGGCGAACGGACCCGTGAATGCGCTGATCATGCTGGCCATCGTCCTGCTTGTCCAGCAGCTTGAAAGTCATATCCTGCAGCCGCTGGTTATGGGTAAGGCTGTGGCGCTTCATCCCGTGGCAGTCATCCTTTCAGTAGCTGCCGGATCCTATCTCGCGGGCATCCCCGGCGCGCTGTTCGCAGTGCCGCTGCTCGCCGTAGTAAACACGGCGGTTCGCTACATTGCCGGCCGGACGTGGGAACATGATGAAGGATTGGGCGCGGCCGAGCTGCAGCCTGGAGCCGCGCCGTCGGAAGCTGGTGGTGACTCCAACTTCAAGGAAGTCCACCTTCCGGGAGCCGGATCCCGCAGCGGCAGCAGCGCCGTCGGCAAAACCAAGACCGCAGATAACACCTCCGTCCAGGAGCCTGCAGTTGACACCAACAAAGGAGAATAGTCAGTGAATACCCTCGATACCCTGCCCGTCACGCTGGACGATGTCCTCAAGGCGCAGGAGCTGCTCGAGGGCATTATTACCAAGACTCCGGTGGAGTCGTCCCGTGCGCTGGGCAGCCTCGTGGGCGGCAAAGTTTTCTTCAAATGCGAGAACCTGCAGCGTGCCGGATCCTTCAAGGTCCGCGGCGCGTACGTGCGGATGGCCCGCCTGACTGATGCCGAGAAGAAGCGCGGCGTGGTGGCTGCCTCTGCAGGCAACCACGCTCAGGGCGTAGCCGTAGCCGCGAAGAGCCTGGGCATCAACGCCCGCATTTATATGCCGCTCGGTGTCGCTCTGCCCAAGCTTGCAGCAACGCGCAGCCATGGTGCCGAAGTTATCCTGCACGGCCACAACGTGGATGAAGCACTGGCCGAAGCCCAGCGCTACGCCAACGAAACGGGCGCAGTCTTTGTGCACCCCTTTGACAACGTGGACGTCGTCGCGGGCCAGGGAACCATCGGGCTGGAGATCCTGGAACAGATCCCGGACGTAGACACCATCCTCATGGGCGTGGGCGGCGGAGGGCTTCTTGCCGGCGTCGCGGTGGCGATCAAGGCCAGGGCCAAAGAGCTCGGACGCGAGATCCGGGTCATCGGGGTACAGGCGGAAAACGCTGCTGCCTACCCTCCGTCCCTCGCTGCAGACGCCTTGGTGCCGCTCAAAAAGGTTTCCACCATGGCCGACGGCATCGCAGTGGGACGCCCAGGGCAGCTCCCCTTCAGCATCATCCGCGAGCTCGTGGACGATGTTGTGACTGTGAGCGAGGATTCCCTTGCCCGGGCCCTGATCTTCCTGCTGGAACGGGCCAAGATGGTCGTGGAGCCGGCAGGGGCCGTGGGAGTAGCCGCGCTGATGGATGGCAAAATCGAAAACCCGGGGAACACCGCCGTCGTGCTTTCCGGTGGCAACATCGATCCGATGCTGATGCTCAAAGTTATCCAGCGTGGCCTCTCGGCCGCGGGCCGGTTCATGACGGTTCGAATGATGCTGGATGACCGCCCGGGCTCACTGGCGACTATTGCCCGCATCATTGCCGAAAACGACGCCAACGTCACGGGCCTTGACCACACGCGCCTGGGCGGCTCCATCAGCATGGGCGACGTCTCCATCACCATAAACCTGGAAACGAAAGGCCACGAACACGGCGAACAGGTCCTCGGCGCCTTGAGGGCCGAAGGCTTCCAGCCGATCGTGGTGCACTGACGGGAGTAGCATATGGTGCTCGAAACGCCTGACGGATCCAAGGCCGAGGCCAAGGAGACACTCGCGGGCCGAGCCAAGGGTGGCCTGCTGTTCATGGGCAGCTTCGTGATCCTGCTGTATGTGATCGAGTTCCTGAACACGCTGATGAGGCACGGCCTTAACAGTACTTTTGGACTTCGATCCCGCAGCGTGGACGGCGTGCTGGACATCCTGACGTTCCCGCTGCTTCACGCGAACCTCAACCATTTGCTGTCCAACACCCTGCCCCTCATCATCTTCGGCTTCGTGGTTTTCCTGGCCGGTATCAGGGTCTTCCTCACAGCTTTGGCCTTCAGCTGGCTGGGTTCGGGCCTGACCGTGTGGCTTATCGGTGGGGGAGGCGTGACAGTGGGGGCGTCAGGGCTGGTGTTCGGATTTTTCGCGTTCCTGCTGGTCAGGGGCTTCTTCAACAGGAGCTGGTGGCAGATTCTGTTATCCGTGGTGCTCTTCATGGCGTACGGCAGCATCCTCTTCGGGGTGCTGCCAACCGTCATGGGCTTTATTTCGTGGCAGGCGCATCTGGGCGGGGCCATTGGGGGGATCATCGCGGCCATCCTGTTGCGTCCCAAACCCCAGCCCGCCACCTGACCCAAGTAGGTCGCAGCACTGCGCGTTATGAGCCCTCAAAACGCGCTCTGCTGCGACTTAGTTGGGCACGCACACGAAAAACGCCGGCCCACCCCGCGAAGGGGTGAACCGGCGTCGGGTTCTTGGCGCTGCTTAGGCGACGTACGGCTTGGCGGAAACGATCTCCACCGGAATTACCTTGCCGTTGGGGGCGGTGTAGCTGAGCTTGTCGCCCTCCTTGTGGCCGATGATGGAGGCACCCAGCGGAGACTTCTCGCTGAAGACATCGAGGTCGGAGTCGCCGGCGATCTCGCGTGAGCCGAGCAGGAATGTCTCTTCGTCCCCGGCGATGCGGGCAACAACCAACATGCCGGGCTCTACGATTCCGTCATCGGCAGGGGCTTCGCCAACCTGGGCATCGCGCAGGAGCGCGGTGAGCTGACGGATGCGGGCTTCAATCTTGCCCTGCTCTTCCTTGGCTGCGTGGTATCCGCCGTTTTCCTTGAGGTCGCCTTCTTGGCGGGCGGCTTCGATCTTCTGGACGATTTCCGCCCGGCCAGCGCCGGAAAGGTGGTCCAGCTCAGCCTTCAAGCGGTCGAAAGCTTCCTGGGTAAGCCAAGCTGCTGTGGCGCTGTTGGTGGTAGACACGGATTTCTCCTCTTGATCTGACAAAGCAAAGACCCCGCCGAGGTGGCCACTCGTGGAACTCAGTAACCAACTTAACGGGGTGAAGGTTTCATCCATTGTAGTAAATCCTCTGGACGAACCCAAACTGGTTGAGTTGTGGGTCACACGATTGTTATTTCCCGCTGTCCACGACCCAGCAATTATCCACTACGCCGGCGACCGCGGGGGACTCGGTTCTCAACACCGTGCGCTGGGCTGTTGTGCTCCCGCGATCGGCACCGTCCTTGGGCTCATTGGGGCCGATCACCACCACTTTCCAGCCCACCACTGCGAACTTGGAATCCATGGCCTTCACGGCGCATTTGGCAGTGGCTCCCGGGTATTTGGTGACTTGGTAGTCGACCTCTGCTTGGGTGCCATCGACAGTGCTGTAGCCGATGTCCTTGAAGGTCACCGGAGCCTGTGCAGAGGACGTTGCGACCCATGCCGCGAAGACAATTCCGAGGATCAGGGCCACGATGACGATGTTCCGCTTCGATGTGCGGGTCAAGCCGCGCTTTTGACCACCGTAGCGATTGGCTAGGCTGTTGCTTGCCGGTAGTTCGTTGGCCGATAGGTCCTCTGAAGTCACCTATCCAGTTTAGTGCGGATCCCGGCACCTCCTGCACAGTCCTGATTTTGCACCATCCATGAAAGAGGAGCCGTCAAGTGACAGCGTCCAGCAGTTCCGAGCGGCAGCTGCGGCTGCTCGCCGTCCACGCTCATCCGGACGATGAGTCCAGCAAGGGCGCGGCCACCATGGCGATGTATGCCGCTGCAGGGGTAGAGGTCATGGTCGCCACCTGCACTGATGGATCCCGGGGCGACATCCAGAACCCCGGCATGGTGGACGCTCCGCACCCCAAGCGCGACATGGCAGGTGCCCGCCGGTTGGAAATGGCCAATGCGGCGGCCGTGCTTGGTATCCGGCAGCGCTGGCTTGGCTTCGTTGACTCTGGCCTGCCCGAGGGCGATCCCCTTCCGCCTCTCCCGCCGGGATGCTTTGCCCTGCAGCCATTGGAACGCGCTACGGCTCCGCTGGTTCGTCTGGTCCGCGATTTCAAGCCCCATGTCATCATCAGCTACGACGAAAACGGCGGCTACCCCCACCCGGACCACATCATGGCCCACAAGGTTGCCGTGGAGGCGTTCGAGTCAGCGGGCGACGCCTCACGCTTTCCCGGAACAGGGGAGCCCTGGGCGCCCAGCAAGCTCTACTACGATCGCGCCTTCAGCCCCGAACGCTTCCGTGCACTGCACTTTGCGCTGGAAGAGGCCGGGCTGCAGTCGCCGTATGCTGAGCGGCTCGCGGCGTGGCTTGAAGCAGATGCCGAGGGCCACACTCCTCCTGCTCCCGCGCACCAGACCACCACGCAGGTGGACTGCGGCGACTTCTTCGAGGCGCGCGACGACGCTCTCCGGGCGCATCGGACGCAGATCGATCCCATGGGCTTCTTCTTTGCGGTCTCACCTGACTTGCAGCGTACGGCGTGGCCTTGGGAGGACTACACGCTGATCAAGTCCAGGGTGTCTACGGAGTTGCCGGAAAAGGACCTGTTTGCGGGGCTAAGATAGGTGTTGCCACCAGTTTCTATCGTTTGTAGAAATCGTCGGCGGCCATCGAACAGCCCAACTTCATGCTGAAGCCTGCCGACATGCATCAGCTCCCATAGAAGGTTTGAACGTGCACCACTTGATCCTCGCCTTGACCGTCAGTCCGTCGCCGGACCCCACCGGGACGCTGCGCCCTGGCCTGTCTGAGGACCAGGTGACGCCCGGGACCTGGGGCTTCGTCCTCACGGCCTTCGTCGTCATCCTCTCGACGTTCCTCATCGTGGACATGGTTCGCCGTATCCGCAGGGTTCGGTACCGTGCGCAGGTGGAGGAGGCACGCTTGGCCACAGAAGCCGGAACCCTTGATAATGCGGGCGGCGACGCCGGCACCACGGATGAGAACGGCGATGCCGCTCCCGGAAGCCGCTAGCCCGCGCGGAAACAACTGGCCCGGGGCGGCGAACGTCCTGGGTGCGGAGCCGTCTGCCTACCTGCGCCAACACGCAGCCAACCCGGTCTTCTGGCGTCCTTTCGGCGACGAAGCGTTTGCCCTTGCCACAGCCCGGGATGTCCCCGTGTTTCTCTCCATCGGCTATGCGGCATGTCATTGGTGCCATGTCATGGCCCATGAATCCTTTGAGGACCAGGAAACTGCGGATTACCTGAATGCCCACTTTGTGCCAGTCAAAGTGGACCGGGAAGAACGGCCGGACGTCGATTCTGTCTACATGACGGCGACGCAGGCCATCAGCGGTGAAGGCGGCTGGCCAATGTCCGTTTTCCTGACTCCGGAGGGCCTCGCCTTCCATGCGGGCACATATTTCCCGCCCGTTCCCTTGCCCGGCCGGCCGTCCTTCCGAAACGTGCTTGAAGCGGTCCACGAGGCGTGGGTTGAACGCCGCGAGGCTGTGGAGCAAAACGCCAGGGGACTGGCCGCGAACATAGCAAACGCCCAGCTGTCATCTGCCGTTCGGCTTGACGGCCCGCCCGAGGTACTTGATGCACAGCTGCTTTCGGATGCAGTAACGGTTTTGGCCCGGTCAGAAGACCCCGACGCCGGTGGGTTCGGCAGCGCCCCAAAGTTCCCGCCGTCGGCGGTGCTTGAGTTCCTCATCCGTCACGCAGCGGCACGGTCGGAGACATCGGAGGCCGCGCGTGACATGGCCGCACGCGCCCTGGCCGGAATGGCACGTTCGGCATTATGCGACCAAATCGACGGCGGTTTTGCCCGGTATTCGGTCACGGCGGATTGGTCCGTGCCACACTTCGAGAAAATGCTTTACGACAATGCCCAACTCCTGCGCGTCTACGCGCACTGGTCGCGTCTTGGAGGCCATGATGTGTTCCCGGCCGAGGAGGCGGCGGGGGTTGCGTCCAGGTGCGGGGATTGGATGCTGGCCTCGCTGGGGCTGCCCGCGGGTGGACTGGCTTCATCACTGGACGCGGATACCGTGGTGGACGGGGTGCACCATGAAGGTGCAGCGTACCTCTGGACGCCGGCATCCTTGCTGGAAGTCCTCGGCCCTGGTGACGCCGAGGAGGTTGCGCGCATGATGAATATTGGTGCGCAGGGGACCGTCTCGGAATTGGGTTCGCCTCTGCATCCGGGCCGGCCTCTGTCGGCTTCCGAAACCGCGCTTTGGCGCCGCGTCAGGCCATCACTCCTGGCCTCGCGCGATCTCCGGAACCAGCCTGCCAGGGACGAGAAAGTTGTGGCGGGTTGGAACGGGCTCGCGATCGCCGGGCTTGCCGAGGCCGGAGCGGTGCTGGACCGCCCGGACCTCGTCGCTGCAGCTGAGAACGTTGCCGAGTATCTCGAGAAGGTGCATTGGAGCGCCGAACACGGGCTGCTGGTCCGGGTCTCGCACGATTCCAGGGCGCGGGGGATCGGGGGACTCCTGGAAGACTACGCATTCTGTGCAGAGGGCCTGTTCTCGCTGTACGCCGTGACGGGAAAAAAGCGCTGGTACCGCCTGGCGGAACACATCATCCGGGCCGCCGAAGCGCGTTTTGTCGAGGACGGGCATCTCGCCGATTCGACCGGGGAATCTGCCCAGGTGTTCAACGCCCAAGGGCAGCGGGCTGCCCTTGATCCGTTCGACAATGCCGCGCCCAGCGGGGCAGCCGGATTTGCCGGAGTGCTGCTCACATATTCGGCTTACTCAGGGTCACACGCCCACCGACTCATGGCCGGGAATATCCTGGGCCTGCTTCCTTCGCTGGCCACACGCGCGCCCCGTGTTGCCGGTTGGCTCCTGGCCACGGCGCAAGCGGCGCTGGCAGGGCCGGTGGAGGCCGCCGTCGTTGGTCCCGATTCGCCACTGCTGAGCGAGTTGCACAGTGCGCTTCTGAAATCCGCCAGCCCGGGTATGGCGGTCGCGTTGCAAGAGAACGACGCCGTGTCCCCGGCTGGTGATGGCGAGGTCCCGTTGCTGCTTCATCGCACGGGTGCGCCTGATGGCTCGCCCCAAGTGTATTTGTGCCGGGATATGGTGTGCGAGATGCCGGTGGGGACCGTTGCGGACGTGCAATCAATGCTGGCGCGAATGAACTCCGGCGCTAGCTGAGGACAGCCATCATGATGGCGATGAAGTGGGCCGCGAACGCCAAGACGGTGAAGGCATGGAAGAGTTCGTGAAACCCGAAGTGTTGAACGCTGAAATTTGGCTTCTTGATGGCATAGAAGACCGCGCCTGCTATGTAGAGGGCGCCGCCCACGCAAATGAGCGTGGCAGAGGCGGCATTCGCTGTGAAGAACTGCGGAAGGTAAAAGAGCGCCCCGCAGCCCAGCGCAATATAAATCGGGACGTATAACCAACGCGGGGCGTCGGTCCAGAGAACCCGGAACAGCACGCCGGCAATGGCCGCGGACCAGATAATCCACAGCAACGTGACGGCCTGGGAACGCTCCAGAAGCGACCAAGCCAGCGGCGTATAGCTTCCGGCGATCACCAGCATGATGTTGGTGTGGTCCAGGCGCTTGAGCACCAGCCGGGTCTTCGGGGACCAATTTCCGCGGTGGTAAACGGCGCTGACGCCGAAAAGAAGGACGCCCGTTACCGCATAGATCGTGGAGGTGATCTTTCGGTCGGCTGTGGGGGCAAGTGACACCAGGACGATTCCGGCCGCGAGGGCGAAAGGGGCGGCGACGGCGTGGATCCAACCGCGCCATGCGGGCTTGATAGTGAGCAGCTCGGCCATCGTTAAAGAATAACCTACGCTTCAGTAAGTTACTGATCAGTAGCTCCCGCACGATGGGAGTTTGACTCTCGCTGCACCAGTGGGGCAGCTCGGGAAGGTAGCCTTGGAGGTGCGCCGTCGTCGTAAAAGTAAGGAAGTCAGGTGAGAGTCCGGTGGAGCTGCCCGGTTTCCTCTATGGCTACTACGAGCGCCAACTCCTTCGCTCCCTGAAGCAAGACCGCATCCCCAGGCACATCGGTGTCATGGTGGACGGCAACCGCAGATGGGCCCGCCAATTCAACGCGCCAACCAGTCAGGGACACCAGGCCGGGGCGGACAAAATCCACGAGTTCCTTGGCTGGTGCCAGGAGCTTGGCGTCAAAGTAGTGACGCTGTACATGCTCTCCACGGACAACATGAACCGCTCCGGCGAAGAGCTTGACCTGCTCATGGGCATCATCGCCAACACCATGGACCGGCTGGATGAAAACGAGGACGTCTCTGTGCACGCAATGGGCGCACCAGAGCTTCTCCCGGACTACCTGGCCGATCGCCTGAACAAGCTGACCGCCCGGACCCCGGTCCATGAAAAAATCCATGTGAACGTGGCAGTCGGCTATGGCGGGCGGCGTGAAATCGTCGACGCCGTGAAGGAACTCCTCCGCGATGCGGTCGCCAAAGGGCGGACTATGTCCGACGTCGCAGATGAACTTTCGGTGGACGACATCTCAAGGTTCCTTTACACGCGCGGCCAGCCGGATCCGGACCTTGTCATCCGAACTTCCGGTGAGCAGCGGCTCTCCGGATTCCTGATGTGGCAGAGCGCCTACAGCGAGTTCTACTTCTGCGAAGCCCTCTGGCCGGCGTTCCGCAAGGTTGATTTTCTGCGGGCGCTCCGGGACTATGCCGGACGCCAGCGTCGCTTCGGCTCCTAGGTGCGCTTCGGTTAACCAGGAATTAATCAGCTGGCAATGCGACTTGCCGACGCAGGTTTCGGAATTTTCTGTGAGTGGGATTACGTTAATCCCATCAGCAGGCAAAACCGCCCGCTGATCGGGGAGGCCAGTAGATGGAGCGAACTATCGCACCAGTTACATGGGAGGCCACGCCCGGCCTTCCGGCCGAGCCGCTTCACCATTAGGCCGGGCGACCGCCCGGGGCTGGAGTCGATGTGGCTATTTCTGAGCAACTGCCCACAATGGTTTCTGACGGGGAAAGTGCAGCTACCTCTCGCGCCAAACGGGTTTCATCGGGGGAACGGACAGCATCGTCTGCAGTGGGCCGCAGCTATGTGATCGATACATCCGTCTTGCTCTCAGACCCGCACGCACTGCTGCGCTTCGCTGAGCACGAAGTCATCGTTCCGATCGTGGTCATCAGCGAACTCGAAGGCAAACGCCACGATCCCGAACTAGGGTACTTTGCCCGCAAAGCCCTGCGGCTCCTGGATGACCTCCGAATCGAACACGGTGGACTGGACCACGCGATACCCATTGGTGCCGACGGAGGCATGCTCCGGGTAGAGATGAACCATATTTCCACAGAGGTCCTGCCCGCAGGCTTCCGTGGCGGCGACAACGACAGCCGCATTCTGGCCGTAGCCAAGAACCTGGCAAACGAGGGCCACAACGTCACCGTGGTGTCCAAGGACCTTCCCATGCGCGTCAAAGCCTCTGCCATGGGACTGCACGCCGATGAATACCGCAACGAACTCGTCAAGGATTCAGGCTGGACCGGCATAGCCGAAGTGGAAGCCAGCGAAGACGAGATCACGACTCTGTATGGCCATGAGCCCGTTTTCATCCCCGCCGCAGCGGAACTTCCCGTGAACACCGGGCTTGTCCTCTTGTCCAACCGCGGCTCGGCGCTCGGCCGCGTAGGGGCGGACAAGCAGGTCCGCCTCGTCAAGGGTGACCGTGACGTCTTCGGACTCCATGGCCGTTCGGCGGAACAACGGCTGGCCATCGATCTCCTCATGGATCCCGCAGTGGGCATTGTCTCCATCGGCGGGCGCGCTGGCACGGGCAAATCCGCACTGGCACTCTGTGCGGGCCTCGAGGCCGTCCTGGAGCGTCGCGAACACCGCAAGGTCATCGTCTTCCGTCCCCTCTACGCCGTAGGCGGCCAGGAACTGGGATACCTCCCCGGGTCTGAAGCGGAAAAGATGAACCCTTGGGCTCAAGCCGTTTTCGACACACTCGGCGCGTTGGTCAGCCAGGAAGTCGTGGAAGAAGTCATGGACCGCGGCATGCTCGAAGTCATGCCGCTCACCCACATCCGTGGACGCTCACTGCACGACGCCTTTGTCATCGTGGACGAGGCACAGTCCCTGGAGAAGAACGTCCTCCTGACCGTGATGAGCCGCATCGGCCAGAACTCCAAGATCGTGCTCACCCACGACGTCGCCCAGCGCGACAACCTCCGTGTTGGTCGGCACGACGGCGTGGCCGCCGTCGTCGAAACCCTCAAAGGTCATCCACTGTTTGGCCACATCACCCTCACCAGGTCCGAGCGGTCGCCGATTGCGGCCTTGGTGACGGAGCTGCTCGAAGGGGCCGAAATCTAACCCCATAGGTGCCGCGCCCGGCGAAGGCCAGACATCCTCTGCGTGCTAGCTCGTTCCTCGCTTTTGACGCACGCTGCCGGATGCCTGGCCTTCGCCTTCGTTCCACGTCACAGCCCCAGGTATGTTTTCAGCTCTTCGTGGCCTTGGGCTTTGAGGGTCCAGTTGGGGCGGTTGAAGGTTTCCGGGGTGAGGCGGACTCTTTGGACTTCTTCGACTTTGTCGCCCCAACCATCGCGGACGAGGCCGTTGAGTTCGTAGCCGAGGCTCAGGGAGACGCCCAGGGATTGCTTGTTCCATGAGGCCGCTTCGGACTCGGCCACTTCCGCCTCCAGATAGTCGAACGCATAGCTCACGACGGCGGCACGCATCTCCTTGCCGAAGCCTTGCCCTTGCGCGGACTGCTTGAGCCAAGAGCCCGTGCTGACTGTTTTGAGGGTGTTGAAGTTCTTGGCGCCGATGTCCTGGACACCCAGGAGGTCCTCGTTGTGCCAGACCCCGAGGAGAAGTGTCCAGGAGTCAGACGTGAATCCGGCCCTGCAGCGCCAGTACCACTGGGCCATGTTGGGTGCGAGCTCGTCGTCCGGGAGTTCTGCCCACGGGGTGCTGAACGGGCTCTTGCCGGGCTCGTGGACGCCGGAACGGGCTGCAGCGACGGCAGCCGGGATATCGGCGTCGAGAACTGGACGGAGGGTCAGTCGGGGAGTCGTGAGCGTGAGTCCGAAGGGCGGCCAGATTTCCGCGAGCGTGGTCATCGGTGCAGCTTAGCCCGGCCGTCGAGGGCATGCGAGTCACAGAGCTGATGACAGTCTTGGTGGATCGTGGGGATGTCAGGCTGCTGGGCCGATGTCCCAGGAGATATGGCGTCGAACGTCGGTCAGGTTCATTGACTCGGCAAGGAAGAGATCGTCCAGCATGTATTCGTCAACGGCCAGGATCTTCAGCCAATGACCCTTGCCTGCGGTATCGCCGTCCAGGCTTTGGCTGGCGACGCAGACCCCGGTCCCTGCATCCACCCTGATGAGCGTGCGTCCCGGATGGGCCAAAGGTTGGGAAGGATCCAAGGGCACGTAGGTTCGGCCACGGGTAACCACAGTTTCCAAGGCCAACCGTCCCTCATGGTCAACTTCCAGGGGCTCTTCCAGTGACACTGGATTGGAATCCGGGAACTCCAGCGGGACGGGCGCATTACCGGCAAGTTCCACCGGATCCAGTGCTGCAGCCAGCCGTCCGTTGCCAAAGGAGGGTTCACCGTAGGCCGCCTCAGGGCGCCTACGGACCAAGCCAGCGGCGTCATAAACCGGAGTGACGAGGTGCGCCGGAAGCAACCATGAGCGTCGCGTCGCACTGACGTAAAAGTCGTCGCGGGAATCGTTGATGCCCGTGGTGCTGTGCAGCAGCTTTCCGTCGGGAGTCTCCAGACGAAGCGCGCCGGGCCGCCTGAGCCATGCACTGACCATGTTGGCGCCAGTGCCAGGCCGTTCGAGGTATTCGAAACGAAGGCTGGTCCACTTCCATGGTGAAGAACGGCACAGATTGCGGAATGTGGAGGACAAGTCCTGCGCCTGCCCGCCATGCCCGTTAGCTGGCGCAAAACCAGACCCGAAGTCCGGTCCGAAACCTGATCCACCTGCACTGTAGCGCCCCATATCCACATTTTACCTACGCGTTCAACCCGGCCCCTGGACGAATTCGGGATAGCATCTGCAGGGTGATCCGACGACTCGCCGACCTCTGGGACGCCAGCCCACTGGGCTTCTGGCTGGTGGTTCTTGCCTGCGCGTACTTCGTAGTGATGGCGGTGCGCCTGACCATCATTGATGTCCGGAGCCATCTACTGCCGAACCGGATCGTCTTTCCCTCCTATGCGGTGGGTGGCGTCCTATTGTTGGCCGCTGCAGTGCTGGTGTTCGTTGGCGGCCCGGACGCTGGGCCGGATGCCTCGATGTTCGGTATCCCTGGACTCGGAGTGCTGGCCGGTGGCGGCGTGCTGTGGCTGTTCTACTTCCTGCTTCGCCTGGTCTATCCACCTGGTATGGGGTTCGGGGACGTGAAGCTGGCCGGGGTGCTTGGACTCTACCTCGGCTACCTTGGGTGGACCCATGTCTTCGCGGGCACCTTCGCTGCCTTTCTGCTCGGCGGATTGTGGAGCCTGGTGATCCTCGTGTCCAGGCGCGGCACGCTGGGTTCAGCCATCCCGTTCGGACCCTTCATGCTGGCAGGAGCCCTCGTGAGCATGGTGCTTTTACCTGCTTGAACCGTTCGGGCGGAGGCCGCCGGGGCCAACTGCGGCCGAACTGCAACGCCTCTGCGTATTCTGCGGTTCACCGGGCTGCGGCATGCTTAGCCCAGATGGTTTGATGCGCTCAAGACGCCTGGAGGGGGCTGCGGTGCAGGGAAGTAGTTTTTGGTCCGTACTGGGGGTCACCATGGCCTGCACTTTGCTGCTCTCCGGCTGCGCGCAATCGGGCAACGTTCCCGGTGCAACCCCGGGGGCCAGCATCCAACCGCTCACGACTCAGCAGCCGGAGCCCTTCTGCGAGGGCGGTCCGCTGGGTTGCTCCACTTTTACGTCGGTGCGCGGGAGCGATGCCACTGGAGACGTAGCGTGGCTCGGGACCCAACCGCTGCAGATCAGCTCTACGCATGTTAACGGGGAGTGGACCCTGCTGGTGAAGACACCGTGCAACGTGCTCAATGTGGAAGTCTCGGTCCAGGACGATGTCTGGGCAATGCGTTCCATGGTCGCCTCCGCCATGGGCCGCCGGGAGCTTGAGGGCAGCTACGAGGGCTGGACCGTCAAGCTCTTTGAGCAGCCTGTTCACTGGAATCTCGACGACGGCGTGCTCACGTTGAGCAACTCACAGGCCACGATCGAATTGAAGGAAAGCTAACGCCATGGGCGCACCGGAATTTATCCTCAAGCTTCGGGAGAAGATCGGGAATGACCCGCTCTGGTTGCCGGCGGTCAGGGGAGTGGTTTTCGACGACGATGGCCGGGTGCTGCTCTGCCAAAGGGCCGACAATCACCACTGGACGGTGATCACGGGCATCCTTGAGCCAGGCGAGCATCCGGCTCCCGGGCTGGTCAGGGAAATTTTCGAGGAAACTGCGGTTGTGGCCGAAACTGAGCGGATCATCGCCGTCGGGGTTGTAGGTCCGGTGACCTTTCCGAATGGCGACATCTGCGACTTTCTGGACATCACCTTCCGCTGCAGATACGTCTCCGGCGATGCTCAAGTAAACGATGACGAATCGATCGACGTTGGCTGGTTCGGCCTGGATGAACTGCCTGACATGAGCGAAGGAAACCTTCAAGCCATCAGGCTTGCCACGGAGCCCGAAGGCCCCGTGGCGTACCAGGTGGAGGACTAAGCTATTTGGCGCTTGCGTCAGCCGGTGCCCGCCGGGGGTCTTGTCCCTCGGCAGAGGCCACAGCCGCTTCCAGGCGTTCGGCTTCGAGGCGTTCAGCCTCTGCACCTCCGATGGCCTCGCCCCGCGCCACCATGCCGGCAGTGTCCGAGAGAGGGATCTGCTTGAGCGTGATGGCCAGCAACAATGCGATGGCGATGAACGGAACCAAGTACCAGAACACGGGCGCCAGCGAGTTGGCGTAGGCGTTGACGATCGCATCCCGAAGCTGCTCAGGCAGTTGGGCCAAGGCCTGTGGATCCAGCGTGCTGGTGGACTGCGAGGCCTGCTCGGCAGATGCACCTGCCCCGGTAAAAGCGTTGGTCAAGGATTCAGCAAGGCGGTTGGTGAAGATGGAACCGAACACGGCGACACCCAACGACGCACCCACCTCGCGGAAGTAGTTGTTGGTGCTGGTGGCCGTGCCAATCTGGTCTGCCGGAACGGAATTCTGGACCACCAGGACGATCACCTGCATGATCAGGCCAAGGCCTGCGCCGAAGATGAAGAGCTGGACACAGATGACCCAGATCGGAGTTTCAGCCGTCAGGGTGGTCAGCCACAACATGGCCGCGATGGTCAGTGAGGCACCAAGGATCGGGTACATCTTATACTTGCCGGTCTTGGAGATGCGGATGCCGGAGTAGATGGACGTTCCCATCAGGCCAACCATCATCGGCACCATGAGCAGACCGGACTCTGCGGCGGAGGTCCCGGAGGACATCTGCAGGAAGGTAGGTACGAAGGCGATCGCCGCGAACATTCCCAGGCCCAGCGTGAAGCCAATGGCCGTTGCGTTGATGAAGATGGGGTTCTTGAACAGGCTCAGTGGAATGATGGGGTCCTCGGCGCGCCGTTCAACCATCACGAAGGCAAATGCCGCCAGAACCATACCTGCTCCGAAAGCCCACGTGAGTGGGGAATCCCAGCCTTCATCCTTCTTGCCGCCGAAATCGGTGAAGAAGATGAGGCAGGTGGTGGCTGCGGAAAGGAAGAGGACACCCAGGATGTCGATCTTCTTCTCAGCCTTCTTGTTCGGCAACGTCAGGGCGAACCATGCCGTGATAAAGGCTGCGATGCCGATGGGGATGTTGATGTAGAAGGCCCATTCCCAGGTCAGGTGATCAACGAAGAATCCGCCCAGCAGCGGACCAGCCACGGCTGACAGGCCAAAGATAGCGCCCAAAGGACCCATGTATTTGCCGCGCTCTTTAGCCGGGACGACGTCAGCAATGATGGCCTGCGAGAGAATCATCAAGCCACCGCCGCCGAGGCCCTGGATGGCGCGGAAGATCACGAAGCCCCAGAAATCCGTGGCGAACGCACAACCCACGGACGCGAGCGTAAACAAGGCGATGGCTACGAGGAACAGGTTGCGCCGGCCCAAGATGTCACCGAACTTGCCGTAGATCGGCATGACGATGGTGGTGGCCAGAAGGTAGGCCGTCGTGATCCAGGCCTGGTGCTCCACCCCGCCCAGCTTGCCCACAATGGTGGGCATTGCAGTGGAAACGATGGTTTGGTCGAGGCTGGACAGGAGCATGCCTGCGATCAGCGCCGAGAAAATGATCCAGATCCTTTTCTGGGTCAACAGCAGCGGCTCGGCTGCCTTGGAAAGGGTACTCATGCGTGATCCTTCGGGGTTTCTGCAGATGTGGTGTCCAGCGGTTGGGCAAAGAGTTTTTGGGCTGCTGCGAGGTTTTGACGAAGCAGTTCGCGGTAGGGGCGGACGTTGTCCTCGGAGAAGAACTGCTGCGCGGTCTTCTTTGAGACAGCTCCGAAGACGGCTGCTGCCATGACGATTTCGGGGTGCCCGGGTGAAAGGCCCTCACGGTCCGCTATGAGTTCGGCGAATTGCCGCTCACGGGCTTCGCCTTCAAGCGTCATGCGGCCAAGGAGTTGGGGCTCGGCTTTGATGGCGGCGATGAGCTGGTGGACCTCGGACCGGCTGATTGCCGAACGCTCCATGATGGTCAATGTGAGCTGGTACAAGGCGGCGAGCAAAGTGCTCGAGATGCTGTCTGCGTTCTGTACCGGCCCATGATTGAAGTCTTCGATGGCGTCCTGGGGGAGTTCGTCCGAGAAGGCCCCGATCACCGCGTCTTCCTTGGAGTGGAAGTAGTTGAAGAACGTTCGCCGCGAGATATCCGATTCTTCGCAGACCTGTTCCACGGTGTATCCGTTCAGCCCGCGTTCTGCGGTCAAGGAACGGGCGACGGCGGTAATCGCCGAACGTGTGGCGGCCCGCTTGCGCTCACGGAGGCCGCCGTCGATATTTGCACTATTGGTCACAAAGTAAAGTTTTGCACTCTTTTATAGAAAGTGCAAAATTTGTAGAGCTTAGGCGCGCGGAGCCTTACGCAAACTCCCGGGCACGCCGACGGCCGGCACCTTTCGTGCGAAAGGTACCGGCCGCCGTCGTGCTTTAAGTATTAGTTCTTGTGAGCCGGGGACGTCATGGTGGTGACGTCGAGAGCCTTGTCGAGCTCTGCCTCGGTGACCTTGCCTTCGCCCTCGCCGACGAAGCCAAGCTTCTCTGTGGCCTGGCGGATGGTCAGGCCCTCCTTGACGGCAATCTTCGCGATCTTCGCGGCGTTCTCGTAGCCGATGAACTTGTTCAACGGGGTCACGATCGAGGGGGAAGCCTCGGCCAGGAAGCGGGCGCGCTCAACGTTGGCGGTGATGCCATCGATCATCTTGTCGGCCATGACGCGGCTGGTGTTGGCCAGCAGGCGGACGGACTCCAACAGATTGGCGGCCATGACAGGGATGCCGACGTTCAATTCGAAGGCGCCGTTGGTCCCGGACCAGGCGATCGCGGTGTCGTTGCCGATAACCTGCGCGCACACCATGATGGAGGCTTCGCAGATGACGGGGTTGACCTTGCCCGGCATGATCGAGGAGCCCGGCTGAAGGTCCGGGATGGCGATTTCGCCCAGGCCCGTGTTGGGGCCGGAGCCCATCCAGCGGAGGTCGTTGTTGATCTTCATGAAGGAGATCGCGATGTTGCGCAGCTGGCTGGAACCCTCGATGAGGCCGTCGCGGTTTGCCTGAGCTTCGAAGTGGTCGCGGGCCTCGGTCAGCGGCAGCCCGGTGTCGGCTGCGAGCAGTTCGATGACGCGCTCCGGGAAGCCGGCAGGAGTGTTGATGCCGGTGCCAACAGCCGTGCCACCAAGGGGGACCTCCGCGACGCGGGGGAGTGCTGCGTTGATGCGCTCAATGCCGTAACGGACCTGGGCGGCGTAGCCACCGAACTCCTGGCCGAGCATCACCGGCGTGGCATCCATGAGGTGCGTGCGGCCGGACTTGACGACGTCCTTGAACTCCTCGGCCTTACGGTCCAAGGATGCTGCCAGGTATTCCAGGGCGGGGATCAGGTCATTGATCAGGGCCGAGGTGGCGGCAACGTGGACGGATGTGGGGAACACGTCGTTGGAGGACTGCGAAGCGTTCACGTGGTCGTTGGGGTGGACCACTTTGTCGCTGCCCGCAGCTGCGAGGGCACGTGAAGCGAGCTCTGCGATGACCTCGTTGGTGTTCATGTTGGAGGAAGTGCCCGAGCCGGTCTGGAAGACGTCAATCGGGAAGTCGCCGTCGTACTTGCCCGTTGCCACCTCATCGGCAGCTGCGGCGATGGCCTCGGCGAGCTCACCATCGAGCACCCCCAGTTCGGCGTTCGCCAGTGCAGCGGCCTTCTTGACGCGTGCAAGGGCTTCGATGTGAGTGCGCTCAAGCGTCTTGCCGGAGATGGGGAAGTTCTCCACAGCACGCTGCGTCTGGGCGCGGTACAGGGCGTTCACGGGGACGCGAACTTCGCCCATCGTGTCATGTTCAATACGGAACTCAGTGGTGGAAGTCATGGGGCTAGCTTAGGGCGATTGGGTGCCGCATCGAAAACCCGGAATGGAGTGCTACGTGCTCCGGCACGAAGGCCGGAGCACGGTCCACTAAAGCTTGCCGATCCCGGAAACGAGGGCCGCACGGCCTTCATCGAGCTTGTAGGACAAGCCCACCACAGCCACTCGGCCTTCGTCGATGGCGTCCGAAATCACACGCGAGCTGTCGGCCAGCCGCGCTGAGGTTTGCTTGACGTGCTCCACCACCATGTCGTTCACGTCTTCCTGTTCGTTGCGCAGGGAGGTCAGTACGGACGGGGTGATGCGTTCCACGAGGTCGCGGATGAACCCTGCAGGCATCTCGCCGGTTTCCACGGCGGCCTTGGTAGCCGTCACGGCTCCGCAGCTGTCGTGGCCAAGGATGACTATCAACGGAACGCCGAGCTCGGCAATGCTGTACTCAAGGGAACCGAGGACGGCGTCGTCGATCACCTGGCCGGCAGTACGCACCACAAAGGCGTCGCCCAAGCCGAGATCGAAGATGATCTCTGCGGCGAGACGGGAGTCGGAGCAGCCAAAGATGACGGCGAAGGGGTTCTGGTTCTCGATGAGTGACGAGCGCCGGGACGCGTCCTGGTTGGGGTGCAGGGATTCGCCGGCGACAAAGCGTTCGTTGCCCTCTTGGAGGCGGCGCCAGGCAAGGGCGGGAGTCAGATAAGTAGGCACCTGATTACTTTACGGCCCGGAGGTGGCGTGCCGTAAAACTGTTGCGCCGCGTGTGCTTATGAGGACGGCGCTGCAGATTCTGACGCTGCAGCGGCTTGGTCCGCAGACTTAACCACGGCGGCGGCGAGCGTGGCGAACTCTGCAAGGTTGGCCGTGCCGCTCAGGATGATAGTGGTTCCGCGGTAGTTGAGAACCATGCTGCGCTTGTCCTTGCCGGAATCGTGGAGCTCCCAATCCTGGCCACCGGCGTTACGGGTGCCGGTTACTGGCATGTTGCCGGTCTGCTGCAGCACCCATGTGGGATTCGCCTTGGTGGTCTGGGTGAGGCCGATGAAGGCCTCCTTGGGAGTCAGGTAACCAACTTCCCACGTGGGCACGCCCGTTCCCGTGCCGGATTCCCAGCGGGCGTAATTCGGCTTGAATGTGTCGCCGGTTTCCGGCGTGACAGGTGTGAATCCCGCCACATCGGCAGCGTTGCGGGCTATGGAAGCAACGTCAACGGCCGGCCGAAAGCCCTCACCCTTCGGAGCGGGGTTCATCAACACAATAGGAAGGAATGCCAGGACACACAGCACCAGGGCAATGATCATGCCAATGACAGAGGCATTGGCCCGCTTGGCGGCTTTTGCCGGAATGACGGGTTTATAAGGGGCATCCATGGCATCCGGGGCGCTGTTGGGGGTTGCCTCTGCGGCCTTGGGCTGGTTGCCGGCAGCGGGCTTGTCCTGCGTTTCACTCACCCCTCCATAGTCCCTCATCCCGGCTGTGAACACACAACCGGGAACCTCACCGCAGGAATTGCCGGCCGTGGTCATCCAGCGACTCCAAACGCATGCGGCGACTATGATCGTTCATAGAGGGACCCCAGGTTGCCTCGTGCAACCGTGTTCCGGTCCCGTGAATCGTCACTCGAAGAAGAGGTTCAAGTGTCTCCTGCACCAATGACCCAGCAGTATTCCACGATTTCGCCGTCGCTCGCCGTCGGCACCGACGAACCCGACCGCAACCTGGCGCTGGAACTCGTCCGTGTCACCGAGGCCGCGGCAATTGCCGGTGGCCACTGGGTAGGTTTCGGCGACAAGAACAAGGCAGACGGCGCCGCCGTCGACGCCATGCGTTCGTTCCTTCACACCGTCCACTTCAATGGCGTCGTGGTCATCGGTGAAGGCGAAAAAGACGAAGCCCCCATGTTGTTCAATGGCGAGCAGGTTGGTGACGGCACCGGTCCCGAGTGCGATGTCGCCGTGGACCCCATCGACGGAACCCGCCTGACCGCCCTCGGCATCAACAACGCCCTTGCCGTCCTGGCAGTTGCCGAACGCGGCTCCATGTTCGATCCGTCCGCGGTCTTCTACATGGAAAAGCTCGTCACAGGCCCTGAAGCTGCCGACATGGTGGACCTGCGCCTGCCCGTGAAGCAGAACCTGCACCTGATCGCCAAAGCCAAGGGCGTCAAGGTCAACCAGCTCAACGTCATGATCCTGGACCGCGACCGGCACCGCCCGCTCGTGGAAGAAATCCGCGAAGCCGGTGCACGCACCAAATTCATCATGGACGGCGACGTCGCAGGTGCCATCGCCGCAGCCCGGTCCGGAACCGGCGTCGACGCGCTGATGGGCATCGGTGGAACCCCGGAAGGCATCGTTGCCGCCTGCGCCATCAAGTCCCTCGGCGGTGTTATCCAAGGCCGCCTGTGGCCCACGTCGGACGACGAGAAGCAGAAAGCGATCGACGCCGGACACGACCTCGACCGCGTCCTCTCCACCAACGACCTCGTCACCTCGGACAACTGCTACTTCGCGGCCACCGGCATCACCGACGGCGACCTCCTCCGCGGCGTTCGCTACTCGAAGGACCGCGTACTGACGCAGTCCATCGTGATGCGTTCCAAGTCCGGCACCGTTCGGTTCGTTGATGCTGAGCACCACGCATCCAAGTGGGAGACGTACGCGCGCAAGCCGTAACCCCTCCCTGCTTGTCGCGCCTTGAGCGCGAAAAAGCGCCCCATCGCTCTGCGGCTATCTCCTCGTACCTCGTCGATTTGATGCCGCTGACGCGATAGGGCGCTTTTTCGCTGTCTGGGTGCGTTTGCGCCAGCCGGC
This sequence comes from Micrococcaceae bacterium Sec5.1, assembly GCA_039636795.1. Lineage (NCBI taxonomy): Bacteria > Bacillati > Actinomycetota > Actinomycetes > Micrococcales > Micrococcaceae > Micrococcaceae bacterium Sec5.1. The sequence goes on from CP143430.1 coordinate 1,441,943, forward strand.
TCCGGTTGCGCGCGATTTTTTTGGGGGGTGGTGACACCTGAGCTCGATTTCGCTGCGCAAATGGAGTGGGGACGCGCGGATTTGGGTGTCGGGGGTCTGTTGGTGAGTCACCCGGGATGATGCCTGTCGGCAGCCGGGGCACGAGGTGCGCTTCCGCGTTAGGTTCGACGGCGGCGCTCGGGCGAGTGCCGCCGTCGTGCTTTCCGGGGTGGGCGGCCGCCGTGGGTGTGCCGTCGCCACCTACTTTGATCCTGCAGGCCGTCCGACATGCCGTCATTCCGGGCGTGTCGCAGTGAGTGTTGACTCAAAGAGGGTCATGACGGTACGCGGCCCTGGCCGTTGCCGGGTCGCCGGGGAAGGTGCATGTGGTCAGCCGGGGCACGAGGTGCGCGTCCGGGTTAGGTTCGACGGCGGCGCTCGGGCGAGTGCCGCCGTCGTGCTTTCCGGGGTGGGCGGCCCCTGTGGTTGTGCCGTCGCGACCTACTTTGAGGCTGTACGTGGTCCGACACGCCGGGATGGCCGGCGTGTCACCGCGTCGGCGGCGTCAAAGTGGGTGGTGGAGGTACGCGTTCCTTGTGTTGACTTGGGGGAACTGGCCTAGCGGAGTTTGTCGCGGAGTTTTCTGGCCAGTTGGTAGGCGCCGTAGCGGAGTTTGTTCACTGGGAGGTCCCAGGTGCCGGGGTAGGCTACTTCGCGACCACCGAAGGATTTCTTGAAGGACGTGAAGCCCGCCCATTTGTGGTCCGGCTGGTCTTCAGGGGCCACGCCCCAGAGATCCACCTGCTTCAGGCCCTTCTCCTTGGCATCTGCCATGAGAGTGACCAGGAGCGGAATGCCGGCACTGAGCTTGCGGTGGGTGTCATCCAGGGCGGCATGGGCATAGGTTCGCGTGTCCGAGGAATCGTAAGTGAAAGCTGCAGCGATCGGCTCGCCCTCGAGTTCGGCTATGAACAGCGTTCCGGCGCCGGACGGTAGCAAAGATTCAGCCACCTGGGTGAGGTACTCATCGCTTTGTGGCTTGAAGCCGTTGCGTGCTGCCGTCAGGTGGAGGAAATGCAGGAGAACTTTGATGTCCGCAGGATCCTGGGACGCGCGGAACGTCACGCCCTTCTTGTGGATGTTGCGGTAGAGGTTCCGGTTGGTCGGCTTCATTGCGGCAAGAACGTCCTTGAAATCGCCCTCAAGGTCCACGATCCAACTCAACTCCGGCTGTAGGTTGACGGGTGCCGGCTGCAGGCCGCGGGAACGAAGGAGCGCATCGGCCTCGGATGCTGTGAAGCCGGCTGATACAGGTTCCATGCGCACGAAGACAGCACGTTCCTTCTTCGCCAATTCCACCAAGGCCGCCGTCGCGGCGTCGAAGGCGTCCACGGACTTTGCCACAGGCCCATAAGGGGCGTAGATGACTTTGCCGGCCGGGTTCTTTTCCTCTATCGCGAGGAAGCTCCATCCGGGACCTGACTGCTCGTGGACCCGGCGGCCGAGCGAGCGCTGGACGGCAGCCCAAGCGGGGGTCTGCAGAAAGAAGTCCACGCTCACTTACCCAATCCTGTGGTCACGGCGAAGGCAATACTCGTTTCGGTGGCGCCTTGCACAGGATGAACATTCACTGGGTTTTCTACCTCAGGGATGAAGGCGGCGCCGCCTCGCTGCAGCGGGAGGTCGCTCTTGGGCGAGTCGAGCACCACGGAACCGGCAACAACCACGACGACGGCGGGACCGGACTGTGCCAGCGGCACCGGTTCGGCACCCGGGCCAAGTTCGATCCGTTGGAGCTGAAACTCCTTGAACGGCGGGCGGTATAGTTCCTGGCCGAACTCCGTGCCGCTGGCTTCAACGTGGGGCACACCCATCGATTCGAAGCGGATGGTCTTGATCAGTTCCGGGACGTCCACATGCTTGGGGGTGAGTCCGCCGCGCAGCACATTGTCCGAGGAAGCCATGACTTCTACGCCCAGACCGTGAAGGTAGGCGTGGATGTTGCCGGCCGGCAGGTACACGGCCTCGCCCGGCTGCAGGGAAAGGTGGTTGAGGAGCAGGGAAATGAGCACACCAGGATCGTCGGGGAAGGCCTCGTTGATTCCGAGCATCGCCGCCAGCGCATCCTGGTGCGGCTCTTGGGGAGCACCTGCACGCAGGACGGCCTCTACCTCGTGAATGGCATCCGAGACCTCGCTGCCGCCCTCGATCAGGCGTGTGAAGGCAGCTTTGAGGGCTTTGGATTCATTGGGCAGGCTGAGGTCGGAAATTACGCCGCTGATGATTGCGGGGACCTCCACCGCGGCGGAGTCCAGCACTTTGGCAAGGTGCTCAAAAACACCTTTGGCTGCTGCAGGGGAGCGGAACCCACACAATGCCCGGAACGGCGTGAGTGCAAAAATCATCTCCGGCTTGTGGTTATCGTCCCGGTAGTTGCGTTCGGAGGAATCAGCGGGGATCCCTGCGGCATTCTCGCGGGCGAAGCCTTCGCGTGCTTGTTCCAAGCTAGGGTGCACCTGCAAAGAAAGTGGCTGCTCTGCGGCCAGAATCTTGGTAAGGAAGGGAAGCCGGGGCCCGAACTCGGCAAGGCTGTCGGCTCCCAGGAAATGGGTAGGATCCGAGGCGATCAGTGCGTCAAGTGGTTGCGTGACCCCATTTGGATGAATGGCTGTGGACGGGGAATCAGGGTGGGCGCCGATCCACATTTCTGCCTCCGGACCACCTGACGCGGGCCGCCCCAGCAAGCCGGCAATCGCCGTCGTCGAACCCCACGCGTAGGGTCGCAAAACATTCTCAATCTGGTACACGAAGGAAAGTCCTTATCGTCGCGCTGAACGTGAGGTGGTGGTGCTGCTGCGGGCTACAGCGGGGCGCATTGCCCATTGGTTGCCACGAGATCCCGGATGCCTTGCTCGTCGCCCTGGGCCTTGAGGCCGTTGAGCAGTTCTTCCGTGATGGGCGTACCGTCCGGCGTGGTGGTCACCGGCGTGAAGTCCGAGGACGACGGCGAGGGCTGCTGGCCCGCGGGCATAGCGGCCGGGAAGCTGCCGGGGACTGGGCCCGCTGCCGCGACATTGGAACCCACACTGCCGTTGTTGGACACCATGGAGTCATCGGCCTTGGGGCTGTTCTGGGAGGTCAGCAGTTCCTGGACCTTGGAGTGAATCAGGTCGAAATCCGGCACCGTGGAGAACGATGCATCGAAATCGGGAGGGCCAATAGTGAGGCGCTTGACCGGTTGGCCCTTGGACTTCAAGGCAAGGTCCACGAAGCTTCCGAGCTGCGCGGAGGAGATGTTGGATTCCACCACCTTTGTGCCTGCGTTGGCGATGTCCTCGAACTTGGTCAGCAACGTGCCGGGGTCCAGCTGCTTGAGCATGGCCTGCTGTACACATTGCTGGCGCGCAATACGGGCGTAGTCGTCAACGAATTCACGGGAACGGCCGTACCAGAGGGCGTGGAAGCCGTCCAAGTGTTGGTCGCCGGCAGGGATCCAGCCATCGGGCATGCCGTGGATCCCGTTGGCCTCGTCAGTGACAGGACCACTGATAGGTACCCAGCCGCCAGCCTTGATGCGGATGCCGCCCATGGCGTCGATGAGCTTGGCGAACCCGTCCATATCCACCAGCACATAGGCCTGCACCGTGATACCCAAGGTCCCGGACACCGCTTCCAGTGTTGCCTGGGCGCCAGGATCGGCAACGCCCGGGTACAGGTCCTTGTGATTGTTGGTGACCTCGGTGTTGACGGCGTTGATGAGGCATTCATCGCCGCAGTTATAGCCGTCGGGGTAGATCTTCCGCATGGGGGATCCCTCACTGAACTGTGCGTTCTGGAGGTTCCTGGGTACGGAAATGATGGCACTTTCACCTGTTTTGGCGTCAACACTGATGACCGACAGGCTGTCCGGACGCCGACCCGTGCGGTCGTCACCGGCGTCGCCGCCCATCATCAGGAAGTTGTAGCGGCCATCTACAGGATCGATGGCAGGGCCCGCGTTGAAGATGCTGCCAATCGCGTTGCGGCTGACGTTCAACACGTAGGCAAGGTAGCCCAATGACCCGCTGGCCACAACTGTCGTTACTGCAAGGACGACGGCAATGATGGGCCGCATCCCGGGCGCCAGCAGGTTGGGCCGGATGATCCGCAAGGTGTTCAGGAACAGGTAGGCCCAGCCCAAAGCCAAAGCAACGAGGACAACGATGATGAACAGCGAGCCCACGGGATGAGTGACGATGCTGAGCAGCATGCTCCGGTTCACCAGGGCAATCAAGAGCGTCAGCAAAGCCAGCGCCCACACAGTGAGTGTGATGCGAAGGGCGAGGCGGCCCAGCTTGCGGTCACCTGCCACGATTTGGGCACTGCCGGGGATGAAGAGGGTGAGGAGGACCAGCACGAAGGCGCGTTTGGTCCGCACCGGGGCGCTGGCCCCGGATGGATAGCGGACTGGATCAGTCAGGGCGGCGCCGGACTGATTTGGGTTCTTGTGCATGGTGGTCATCCGCTGCCGTCCTAGTGGCTGCTCCGGGCGGAAGCATTTGCTGGGGAAAAGACCTCTTCAACCTTATGGCGCAGGTTTTCGCCCTTCTTGGTGGCGACGTCGTTCAACTCCTGGGCGAATTTGAGCAAGTCTTCGCGAAGGCGGTCTGCGAGTTCGTCTGTGCCGGAGGCGAGCATCCGTACAGCAAGGAGTCCTGCGTTGCGGGCACCGGCGATGGAGACAGTGGCAACCGGAACTCCGGCAGGCATTTGAACGATGGACAACAGTGAGTCCATGCCGTCCAGTGTCTTCAATGGAACCGGGACGCCGATGACAGGCAGGGGAGTGACCGAAGCCAACATTCCAGGAAGGTGGGCGGCCCCGCCTGCTCCGGCGATGATGACGCGAAGGCCGCGCTCGTGCGCAGTCTGGCCATAGCGGATCATCTCAGTGGGCATGCGGTGCGCCGAGACGACGTCCGCTTCAAAGGGGATGCCGAACTCAGCCAAGGCGTCCGCGGCGGCTTCCATGACAGGCCAGTCGGAGTCGGAGCCCATCACGAGACCTACGAGCGGGGCTGTTGATGCTGATGTCATTCGGTCTCCTCGTGGGTGGTCTGTGCGGGCATCCGGCCGTCACGGATGATGTTGGCTACTGCCGTGGCGCGTTGGCGGATGGAATCTACCTCCGAGGTAGATGTGCCAGCCAGATTGACATGCCCGATCTTCCGCCCCGCCCGTACGGACTTGCCGTAGCAGTGCACCTTTGCTGCCGGTTCGTAAGCCAAGGCCATGGGGAAGGCTTCGAAGAGGTTCTGGTTATCCCCACCCAGGAAATTCTTCATGACAAATACCGGCGCCACAGCATCCGTGGCGCCCAGCGGCAGGTCCAGCACCGCACGCAGATGCTGTTCGAATTGGCTGGTGATGGATCCGTCCTGCGTCCAATGGCCTGTGTTGTGGGGGCGCATGGCGAGTTCGTTGATGAGGAAGCCCGCGCCAACCCCAGGGGTTTCAAAGAGCTCGGCAGCCATGACACCCGTAACACCGAGTTCGTTGGCGATCCGAAGTGCAGCCCCCTCGGCTGCGGCGGCAACTTCGAGTGGAATGTTCTGTGCGGGGGCGATAACTTCGTCGCACACACCGTCTACCTGAATGGTGTGAACTACCGGCCAGGCGCGTGATTCACCACTTGGTGTGCGGGCTACAAGGGCGGAGAGCTCGCGGCTGAAGTCCACCTTGGCTTCGGCAAGCAGGGGGCTCATGGCCTGGAACCAGTCCGCAGTACCAGCTGCGTCATCGGCGGAGTCAACAATGCGGACGCCCTTGCCGTCGTAGCCGCCGCGCGGCGTCTTCAGCACCACAGGCCAGCCGATCTTGTCGCCGAAGGCCACCAGTTCTTCTACTGAATCAACGGCGGCCCACTCCGGGTTGGGCAGCCCGAGGCGATCGATGGCCGCGCGCATCACCAGCTTGTCCTGCGCATTTACCAAGGCATCAGGTCCTGGCTGCACATTCACGCCGGCGTCGATCAAGGCACGCAGATGTTGTGTAGGAACGTGTTCGTGATCGAAGGTCAGGACGTCCACGCCCTTGGAGAACTCAAGCAGAGCGTCCAGGTCTTTGTAGTCGCCAATGGGGGCGTTGGCCACAGCGGGGACAGCCGAAACGTCCTCGCCCTCAGCCAAAACGCGTAGTTCGAAGCCTAGAGCGGTAGCAGGCGGGGCCATCATGCGTGCGAGCTGGCCGCCGCCAACAACACCAATTACTGGAAAAGTCACAAGGTTCAGCCTACCGAACCAGCGGCCGGAACACTGATTCAGCCGCTGTAACGTCACCATCTCGATGTGGTGCAGGCCCCCGTATCGGCGTTCTCACAGGGGACTCAAAGGGAACGGTTGGAAATGGGCGCTAAAATGGATGTGGCCCATCGGCCCACTTTTCAACGGCCATGGAGGGTCATGATCACCACACTTGCAGATCGCATCCGCGGACTTGCCTCGCTTTTTTGGCGCGAGGTAGCAAAGTTCGGCGCCGTAGGCGGTGTTGCTTTTGTCATTGACTCGGCAGTTTACATCTGGCTGTTTTCCGGCCCGATGCACGGAAGCGAAGTCTGGGCGAAGGCCATTGCGACGATCGTTGCAAGCGTGTTCTCCTGGGTAGCCAACCGCTTCTGGACCTTCCGTCACCGCAAACAGGCCAACGTGGTCCGTGAAGCCGTTCTGTTTGCCGTCATGAACTTCGTCGGGCTGCTGATTGCCTCCGGTTGCGTGTGGTTCGCCAAGTACGTGCTGGACTTGAATGACAAGCCATCGCTGTTTATCGCAGGAAGCGTCGTGGGACTCGTCCTGGGCACTATTTTCCGGTTCTTCGCATACCGCTTTTGGGTCTTCAACGAAGAGTTGGATGCCGAGCCGGCCTACTCTCACGACCACGAGATCCTGGAGCTCCATCACAAGGAGAAGTCAGCTGCGGAGGCGGGCAGCGGAGGACCTTCAACCGGCGAGCTGCCCTCCATCAAGAACTGATCTCAGGATCGGCTAACGCGCTCATTCTCAAGCAGGTGCCCGGTCACTTCCAGATCGGGATGCACCAGTACCACTGAGCCGTCTTCTTTCCACGCGCCCAACGCCGCTGCCAGCCCCGGCTCCAAACCGTCGGACGCCCGAACCAGCAGCCGGACACCGGGTTCTTGGGGTGCAGCGAATCCGTCCAGAAGGCTGTCATGTGTGTGGCCCGCGCTGCCGCGGACGGCCGGAAGGCTGGCTTCTGGTTCGCTGTGTGCCATGAAGACGTCACCGTGGGACCGTACTTCCGCGGCATAGTCCACGACGCCGGGTGGCAAGTCGCCGGGCCACCGCATCGCAAGTGCCGCGAGCGGCACGGCGACGACCGCCTCGAAGCCGGCCCCGGCGCCGTCGTCGGGAGTGTCTGTTACCAGCAGGTCAGCGGTGGTGCCGTCGAAGACCACCTCCATGCCCAACTGCCAGGCGGCAAGTGCCCACACAAAGGATTTCCAGTGTGCGGGAAGGTCCAACCGGATAGCCTTGCCCGGCTCGGCGTCCAGTTCGTCCTGCAGCAGGTTGCTGGTCTTGGCAACCCAGTTGTCCAAGACCCGCCCGGAGAGCTCCACGCGCTCGGAATCGGGGCCGTACCACGTCAGCCTCGGGGAGGTGGAATGGCCGGATCGCAGGGTGGTCATCAGGTTCGCTGCCGGGATGCTCATGGATCAATCCTGCCACGGTGGGGCCGCCGCCCCACGGGGAAATGTGAAATGCGACACACCTCCGTTAAGTCCAATCGATGGACATCCGGGCGTGGTCTTGGGAATTCCGCGGAATGTCAGGAATTGTTCATGCAAAGTGATGCGGGGCTTCCGTTTTTCCTCCAACCAGTCGCGCCACGGCGGAAAACGTTGGGCGTGGCGCATCCCACGTTTCTACAGATTCTTGATTATTATCCCGGCGCGGCTTGACTGGCGGGTAGTTACACGCGTGTAATTAGTAATCAACGCCGCTGCACAGATTCCCGGAACAACACCGGGGATCGGAAATACATCCAAGCAGCGGCTGCAAAATCAGGAGGGACGCCATGGGGCAAGCGTTGCGTATCCAGGAAGATGCAGTCGTCGCAGAACATGCGTCGGTGAAATACCGTTCGCGGGAGGTACCAGGGGACTGGTACGTGGACCCGGCGGATCCGGAAGCGGCAGACCGATACAACCAGAACGTGCAGCAGTCGTTGGAGGATCAGGCAACTGCCCTCCTCGCTGCACACGAGGCGTTGATTGGCGACCTGCCTGCCGGGCCGGACGAAGATGTGGACGACCCTCCGATGGAGTTGCGTCGTCCTCAGGAAACCCCAGGACAGCCGGTGTGGATCGGACTGCCGAGCCAAGGCGACTTCGATGACGAGGGCGAACTCGGTTGGCAGACAGACGCCCTGTGCGCCCAGACGGATCCGGAAGCATTCTTCCCCGAAAAGGGCGGGTCAACGAGGGATGCGAAGAAGGTCTGCGGAGCGTGCAACGTCCGTTCTCAGTGCCTTGAGTACGCCCTCGCAAACGACGAACGATTCGGCATCTGGGGCGGGCTCTCCGAGCGCGAACGTCGCCGGCTAAGGAAGCGGGCAGTCTAATTCTTAAGGAAGTACACGTTACCGCCGTCGTGGTTTCCCACGACGGCGGGAACTATCTCCCCAGGACCTTGGCGGCACTGTCGGACCAGACGCGTTCGGCAGATGCCGCCATTGGCATTGATACAGGATCCACTGACAACTCCCTCGACTTGCTCCGGGCGGCCTTGGGGCAAGCAAACGTCACCAAGTACGTCCAGCCAAAGTCTGGCTTTGGTGCCGCTGTCCAGGCGGGCCTGGACGAGCTTGCACCCAACGATGGAGCCGAAGACGCTGAAGCGGCCGGTGCTGTCCAATGGATCTGGCTCCTTCACGACGACGCCGCTCCTGCTCCTGACGCCTTGGCCGAGCTTCTCCACGCCGTGGAACGGACCACTTCGGTAACTGTTGCCGGCTGCAAGCAGCTTGGGTGGCACGATGACCGTCATGTGGTGGACGTTGGCTTGTCCACCAGCCGTTGGGCCGAACGCCTCACACTGATCGACGCCGACGAAGTGGACCAAGGGCAATACGATGCCCGCTCTGACACGTTCGCGGTGAACTCTGCCGGCATGTTGATCCGCAGGGACGTTTGGGAGCAGTTGCAGGGTTTTGACCCTGCCTTGCCGGGCAGTGGAGACGACGTCGATTTCTGCTGGCGCAACTGGCTTGCCGGTAACCGCGTGGTGGTGGTGCCAAGCGCGCGCATGTTCCACGTGGAGCACCGGCCGCACGGTCTGGGTACGTCCTCCGCAGCACGCAAAGCACAAATTCACATGCGCCTCAAACACGCGCCGTGGTGGAACCTGCCGTTCCAGGCTGTGGGGGCGCTCTTGGGCGCACTCGTCCGTCTGGTGCTGAGTGTTTTGGTCAAGGAACCGGGCTACGGATTCTCCCAGTTCACGGCCACCGTCGCCGGCTTGGTGCGGCCCCTCGCTATTGCAAGAGGCCGCCGGATTGCCGCGAAGACCCGCCGCTTGCACCGTTCGGTGGTCCGGGGCCTCCAAGCGTCGTCGCGCGAAGTCCGTGCCAACAGGCGTTCCCTGCTGGAGGCCATCCGCCCCAGCGAGGAAACTACTGTGGCCTCGGATCTTCTCGCCCCCGAACCCAGCGGCGATGCCTCTGACGATTTCGCAGCGCTGGCAACCAACGAACGCGGATGGGTTGGCACCGGCGCAGTTGCTGCCGCCCTCATCGCGTTCGCCGCTTCTTTCATTGGGCTCTTCGGCCTCCTTCGCACGGGAACTGTGGCGGGGGGAGGGCTCCTCCCATTGTCCGAGTCACCCTCCGATATCTGGGACAACGCCTCCACGTGGTGGATTTCCCTCGGTGCGGGACTGCCCGGGCACGCCGATCCCTTCGCTTACGTGTTGTGGCTCCTTTCCCTGTTTGGCGGTGGCGATGGCAACTCGGCAACAGTGTGGTTGCTGATCCTGGCCATGCCACTCTCTGCAATCGGTGCCTGGTTCGCTGCAGGGGCTTTGACCACCCGGCGCCGGTTCCGGATTGTTGCCGCTCTTGCCTGGTCCGGGGCGCCTGCACTGCTGGTTGCCATAAACCAGGGCAGGCCAGGTGCTTTGGTGGCCCACGTCCTGATGCCGTTGCTGATGCTGGCGCTAATACGTGCCTCGGGTTCGGCGATAGGCCGTGCCCATGCCACACTGATACCTTTCACGCGTCGCCCGGCCCTCGTGCTCGGTAAACCGGGCATTAACGGCACGCCGTCCTGGACCGCCGCGGCGGCTGCGGGCTTGGCTATGGCTGCGATCACTGCATCGGCACCGTCCCTCTTGGGGCCCATTACGGTGGTCGTCGTCTTGGCAGCCGTGGTGCTCGGACCGCGGGGCAAGACACTCTGGTGGTCGCTTTTGCCCAGCGCCGCACTGTTCATTCCCTATGGAATTTCGGTACTTGACCGCCCCCGGTCCTTGCTGGCCGATCCGGGCTTGCCACTCAGTTTCGACGCGGCCCCACTGTGGCAACAGTTCCTGGGCCAGCCCCTGGCGTTCGAAATGGACGGCGGCCTCACAGGTCTTGGGATGTTCGGGCCTGGCGCTGTGCCCTGGGCTCTGTTGCTTGCTCTGCTGGTCAGCGTGCCAGTACTTCTCCTGGCTGTCGCAGCACTGTTCCTTCCTGGTAAGCGCACCGTCCTGGCACGCGTCTTCTGGTTGGCCGCGCTGGCTACCTTGGCCAGCAGTTGGCTGATGGGCCACGTGGCCACAGGCGTCAACAACAATGTGATTGTTGGTCCCTTCACCGGACCGGCGGTTTCAGCGGCGGGCATCCTGCTGCTCGGTGCGGCGTTGCTCGGCGCCGATAAAATCTTCGCCGTTCCCACCAGGACGACTGATGCCGCCCGTTGGAAGTCGCCCTTGCGGCGCGTAGCTTCGGGCGTGGCACTGGCTCTCCTCGTCTGTGGACCGTTGGCCGGGATGGTGGCATGGGCAGGACAAAACGTCCTGCAGCCCTCATCCGAGGGCCCAACGGCTACCCAAACCGCTGACGCCACACCGTCAGAGGCCAGTAAGAAACCATCTTTGGGCTCGGCCCGCCAAGTGTGGCCGGTGGATAACGACACCTTGCCAGCCACCGCCGTCGACCGCGGAGAGGGACCCGAACGTACGCGGACGTTGGTTATCACCAGCGGCGAGCAGGGTGCCTTTACGTCCTCGCTGATGCGTGGTGCAGGGACTACGCTGGACAACTTGTCCACCATCGCTTCGGCCAGGACCATTATTGGGGCGCCGGGTCGCGAAGAGATTGCTGCCGACGACGCCGCTACCGCCTCCCTCCGCAGGGCAGTGGCCACCATTGTGGCGAGCACAGGGGTGGACCCCCGCAATGATTTGGAGCAGCTCGGCGCCGGTTTCGTGGTGCTCAAGGCCGCTGATGACGCGGCCCAGCTGACCGCCAGCAGGATCGACGCCGTCCCGGGCCTTGTTGCTGTTGGACAAACCGACGCCGGGTGGTTGTGGCGCGTAACCCCGCGGAATTCCGCTGCCGCCACCGCCGCAGACACCACGCACAGGGTGCGCATTCTCAACGCCCAAGGTGAGGCCATCGGCTCTCTGCCCTCAGCTGAGGTGTCCGTTGACGCAGCGGTGCCCGCGGGTGACGAGGGCCGCCGGGTGGTTCTGGCTGAACGGTCCGATCCCGGCTGGCGTGCTTGGATGGATGGGCGACAGCTGAAGTCGGCCACCTCCGGATGGGCCCAGGCTTTCGAACTTCCGGCCAACGGAGGCAACCTGGAAATCCGGTACACCAACCCTTGGGGTCTTTGGTTCGGGATCCTGCAGGCCGTCGTGTTCGGATTGACCGTGCTGCTGGCAGTTCCGATGCCCGCCCGCCGCTCGCGAACCGGCATGTCGAGGGATGAAGTCTCCCTCCGTAAGGAGTACAGCAGTGTCTGAGGACCCAAAGAAGCAGGCGGACGATGACGGGACGCGCAGTTCCACCAAAGATGCACGCAACTCCGCCAAGGATGCCCGCAGTTCCAACAAGGGCGCCCGCAGTTCCAACAAGGGGATCATCACAGGGGTCTTGTCAGCAGCAGTGATCCTGGCGGCGGGAGGCGGAGCAGTCGCGGCCACCTCGATGGTTCCAGCGCCCTCTGGCGGCTCTGCAGTGGACGTCCGGCAAGCCGATGTTCCTGCGGGCCGCTCCCTGGGCGTTTGCCCGGAACCCGCGCGCCTTGTCACGGGAACCGATGTGGACACTGATGCTGAGTTCAGCCCGGTTTCCACCACAGCCACCAGTGCGCTTAACGCACTGGTCCTGAGCAATCCCGCAGGCACCATTCCGGGCAGTAAAGTGATGTCGCTGGCAGGGGACGCAGTTGCGGAAATTGCCAAGACCCCCACGAGCACACCATCGCCCACTTCCGGTCCACCGGTTTTGGCGGCAGCGGCTGCATCCATCAGCCCTGTGACCGCACCTACCGTGGTGGCTGCTGACCCGATCGGAAACGAACAAGCCTCCTTGGCCGCGAACCTGAGCTATTCAGCCAAGGACGGCGACCTCCGCGGCCTTGCGGCGGCTCCGTGTCAGCAACCCGGAAACGACGCTTGGCTTTTGGGTGCGGACACCGCGCTTGGCCGGACGGCGGTCCTGAACCTCAGCAATGCATCGGAAACGCCCGCAACCGTCAACCTGGACCTCTTTGGCGCCCAGGGACAGATCCAGGCGCCTGGCGCACGGGGTCTTTTGGTGGCTCCAGGGACAACGCGCGCGGTAAACCTTGCCGGCCTTGCCCCCGGCGAATCCCAACTGGCAGTGCACGTACGCAGCTCGGGCGGACCCGTCGCAGGGACCATCCAGCAGAGCGTGCTGCGTGGACTTGTGCCGGGTGGGGTGGAGTTCCTGTCCCCAGGTTCCGGGCCGTCCAATCTCCAGGTGATGGCCGGCGTCGACATTCAGGATGCAGCAGCGATCAAGGCGCTGGGCAGCAAATCGGGCTTCGCCGATGCTGTTCCCGCGCTTCAAATAGCCGTACCTGGGTCCACGGACGCCGTGGTTCAAGTCCGGCTGTACGGCGCCAACGGTGAGCGCCAGCTCCCCAACGGGGGAGTAGTCACCGTCAAAGGCGGCACCGTAGCTACGTTGGACCTCGACGGCGTTCCTGCCGGCAGCTACACCGTGAGCGCAAGTTCCGACGTCGCGTTCGTAGCTGCTACCCGGATTGCACGGGGGGCTAAAGCGGAGGAACCAACGGATTTCGCTTGGTCGCCGTCCTCGGCCCGCCTGGGAAGCCAGCATCTGGTCGCAGTGCCCCGTGACGGGCAGAGCTTCTTCAGCTTCGGTGTCCCGGAGGGACGGGCAACTGTCAGCTATGCACCGGTGACAGCCGATGGGAAGGTGGGCAAGTCCGTGGACGTGGACATGTCCGGGGGCACAACATCTCTGATCGAACTTCCAGCAAAATCCGGACAGGCAGTGGTTGCCGGGTACGTGGTTTCAGCATCAGGGGACCCTGTGTATGGGGCACTTGTCCTGGGTAGGCAGGACCGCGCCGACGTCTCAGTTCTGGGCATCCAGGATGCTGCTGCGGGGCTCGAAAAAGTTCCCGTGACAGTGGGCTACTAGGCGTTAAGGCCACTAGATGACTAAGTCCTATTGCCGTGGCGGGCGCGGGAGCTTTTAAAGTAAGGCGGAGAGTGTTAAGCCGAGTTTGTGAACACGCAACTAAACACTCTCCTGACCACACTTTACGTCTATTTGGATGACCATGTGCTGCCGGACCTGGGTGTGTCCAGGGCTCGCCGGCCGGGCCGGAAACCGGTGCTGAGCGACGCTGAGCTGCTCTGCCTGGCCGTGGCACAGCACCTGCTCGGCTTCTCCTCGGAGACCAGGTGGATCCGTTATTCACGGATCCACCTGTCCGGCATGTTCCCGGGCATTCCGCACCAATCCGGCTATAACAAGCGTCTCCGGGCCGCGGGCCCTGTGATCGCGGCCGCCATCACCGCGCTGGCACGGGACACCCCGTCCTGGCACGAGGTCCTGCGCCTGGTCGATTCCACCCCCGTGCCGTGCGGCATGTCCCGGGAAACCGTCAAACGCTCCGACCTGTCCGGGCACGCCGGCTACGGCTACTGTGCCTCCCACTCCCGGTTCTTCTGGGGCCTGCGTCTCTACCTGATCAGCACCCCTGAAGGCATGCCCGTGATCTGGGGCCTGGCGAACCCGAAGATCGGTGAACGCGAGGTCACCCAGGCCCTACTCGAACACGACCACCACCTCATCCGGGCCGGGCAGGTCATCCTCGGGGACAAAGGCTTCGCCGGCCGCGACTTCGAACGGTTCATCACCGAGGACCTCGGCGCGCACCTGATCCGCCCGGACCGCAAGGACGAGAAACCCCGCTTCGGCAAACTCGGCGGCATCCGACAATGGATTGAATCCGTCTTCGACACCCTCAAGGGCCAACTCGGCCTCGAAGAACACGGCGGACGGACCATGGCCGGCGTCTACGCCCGGGTAGCTGCCAGACTCCTCGCCCTTGCCGCAGGCATCTGGCACAACTGGCGCATCAACGCGCCCCGCAAACGCTCACTCATCGCCTACGACCACTAAATCCAATAGGACTTAATCATCTAGGCGTTAGGGGTACCCACGCTACTGGTAACGACGCCGGTACACAGGATCCAGCGTCTCTGGTGGTACGCCGAGCATTTCCGCGGTGTACTCCACCACGACGTCGTGGACGAGGTCCTGCAGCTCTTCCCGTGTTCCGGCAGTCTGTTCCACCACACGGCGGTACACAGTGATCATCGGTGCTTCGCCGCGGCTGCCGGGAGTGTAGGAACCCATGGGAGCTGCCGTACCTTCGGCGACCAATTGCTCCAGGTTCGGCGGGATTTCGTCGACGGCGAAGAGCACGCCATCCAACTGCTTGCCCCACATATCCTGGAGGCGTTCGGCTGAGTCCAGCACCATGTCGTCGAAACGCTCGGCACGGGTCCGGAAGCCGGGAAGACTGGGGAGCATGAGTTCCCCACGCAGTCCTCTGCCGTGACGGTTTCTCCGGCGCCGCCGGAAACCACGGACATCCGCGCCGGTGTGTTCCTTTGCCTGATCGCCTTCGGCGTCAGTCCACCGGATTGTGAAGCCAGGAACATGTGGCTGTGACTGCATATATCGACTTTAGTCCCGAGGAACCGCCAACGCGACATCATGGCGAACAGCGCGCCGTGACCGGCGCAGACTGCAGCTTCCGGGCGGGCACGGCCAGCCAATGCGCAGAGTATGGGCCAAAGGGCGCTAATCTGGGATGTTGTGGGTGCTATTCGTCAGTGTTCAAGGTCCGCCTGCCGCCAATCCGCGGTGGCTACTTTGACGTACGTGTATGCCGAGTCCACAGCGGTCCTCGGCCCGCTGGCCACGTACGCCGAACCGCATGCGTACGATCTTTGCGCCCAGCATGCGGAATCCCTTACGGTTCCACGGGGCTGGGAAGTCCTTCGCCTGGCTATGCCAACAACACCTCCGGAGCCTGGCCCGGATGACTTGCTGGCACTCGCCAACGCCGTGCGGGAAGCCGCCTCAGCGGCAACGGACACCCCACCCCGTACCAGTCGGCCGCATGTCGAGCCGCCCGCCATGGTTGAAGGTACGCGCCGTGGCCACTTGCGGATTCTGCGCGAACCGTCCTAAGTCCGTTCTGGCTGAGCCAACAGCGGCAACCCCGGACTCAAATCGTCGTCGGCTCCTTGGGGGATGGTCGTGCGCTGTAGGCTGGAATCTGCAGATAAATCCGCCAGCGGCGCCACACCCGCGCCATCCAGGGAGCATCATTCATGCCAAAGGTCAGTCCTGAACTGTTGTCCATCCTGCGCTGCCCCGTGACGGGCTCACCGCTGGTCCAGGAGGGTGAGGAGCTTGTTTCAACGGCTGCCGCCGAGAACGGTGAAAAGGTCCGTTACGCGATCGAGGACGGCATTCCCTTGCTTCTGCCCCCGGAACTGCTTGCTGCCTCCAACGCCGCAAGTTCCGGCCAGCACCACGCCAAAGCCTGACGTACTTCCAGAACAGCAATCCGCACGGTACACCTAAAGGACTTCCATGACTTTCGACTACAAAGTGGCTGACATTTCCCTTGCCGAGGCAGGCCGCCACCAGATCCGTCTCGCCGAGCACGAAATGCCAGGGCTCATGTCCCTTCGTGCTGAGTTCGGCCCCTCGCAGCCGCTCAAGGGCGCCCGCATCGCCGGTTCGCTGCACATGACGGTCCAGACAGCCGTCCTCATTGAAACCCTCACCGCCCTGGGTGCCGAGGTCCGTTGGGCTTCGTGCAACATTTTCTCCACCCAGGACGAAGCCGCTGCCGCCGTCGTCGTCGGCAAAGGCACGCCGGAGGATCCGCAAGGCGTTCCCGTCTTCGCCTGGAAGGGCGAGACCCTCGAGGAATACTGGTGGACCGCTGAGCAGATCCTCACCTGGCCGGGAGCGGACGAAAACCCGGAGCTGGGTCCCAACATGATTCTGGACGACGGCGGTGACGCCACCTTGCTGCTGCACAAGGGCGTCGATTTCGAGGCAGCAGGTGCTGTTCCCGCAGCCACCGAGGAAGATCCTGAAGAGTACGTCCTCATCCTGGACCTCCTTCGCCGGACCCTGGCCGCGGACCCGCAGAAGTGGACGCGCGTGGCAGCCCGGATCCAGGGCGTCACGGAAGAAACCACCACTGGCGTGCACCGGCTGTACCAGCTCGCGGAACAGGGCAAGTTGCTGTTCCCGGCCATCAACGTCAACGATTCCGTCACCAAGAGCAAGTTCGACAACAAATACGGCATCCGCCACTCGCTGCCGGACGGCATCAACCGTGCAACGGACGTCCTCATGGGCGGCAAGGTTGCCGTGGTTTGTGGCTATGGTGACGTCGGTAAGGGTGCGGCAGAAGCACTGCGCGGCCAGGGTTCGCGCGTTGTAGTCACGGAGATCGACCCCATTTGTGCCTTGCAAGCGGCAATGGACGGCTACCAGGTGGCCAAGCTGGAATCTGTCCTCGCTCAGGGTGACATCTTCATCACCACCACCGGCAACAAGGACGTCATCATGGCCGAGCACATGCTGGGCATGAAGAACAAGGCCATTGTGGGCAACATCGGCCACTTCGATAACGAGATCGACATCGCCGGGCTTGCCAAGGTTCCCGGCGTAAAGAAGGTGGAGATCAAACCGCAGGTTCACGAGTGGGTCTTCGATGCCGGCTCCGACTCCGAGCGGTCAATCATCGTTCTGTCTGAAGGCAGGCTCCTGAACCTGGGCAACGCAACGGGCCACCCGTCCTTCGTGATGAGCAACTCGTTCACCAACCAGACGATCGCGCAGATTGAACTCTGGACCAAGAAGGACCAGCCGGCAGGGGAACGCGAATACCAGAAGCAGGTCTACGTCCTGCCCAAGATTTTGGACGAAAAGGTGGCACGCCTGCACCTGGATGCGCTTGGCGTGGAGTTGACGGAACTGAGCAAGGACCAGGCGGACTACCTGGACCTGGATGTTGCAGGCCCCTACAAGCCGGAGCACTACCGCTACTAAGCCAAGTTCAGTTTGCGGTGGCAGTAACCACAAACAGGTAGCCTCAAGCCCGCAGTGAAAGGCCGGACACGTGACCAGCGTGGCCGGCCTTTCGGCTAGAATTGGGTGTTCAGTATTGCTTGCCGGGGGACAGGAAGACAGGAACCATGACGGAAGTCGCCAAACGGAAAACGGGCAAGATCCTTGCCATTGCAGGGGTCTGCGCGGCCCTCGTCCTGGGCGGTATTGGCGTTGCCACCGTTCCTGGATTGCTGGCCGGTGCCACCCCGAACGGCGTGGGAACAACCCAATCCACTCCGACGCCAGAGGCTAAACCCGTGGAGTTGGGCATCACACCGCTGGACGGCGCTGTGGAATGGAATCCAGTGGTTGGCCCCCAGATCAAGGCCGTCAACGGTAAGGTCAAGGACGTAGTTTTGGCGCCAGTTGACGGCGGTACACCTGTGCAGGGGAAGACCAGCGCGGACGGCAGCACGTGGACAACCCTTGAGGTCCTGAAGTTCAAGACCCAGTACAGCTATTCCTTCACCATTGTGGACACTGCAGGTAAGGAAACCAAGAAGACGCAGACCTTCACCACGGTTTCTGCTGCCTACGAAGCCGACGCTTCCATTTATCCGCGCAACGGCACAGTTGCTGGCTCGGGCCAGCCGATCGAAATCAACTTCAGTGAACCTGTGGTTGACAAGGCCGCGATGGAAAAGCGCGTTGCCATCACTGTTTCATCGGGCCAGCCAGTCGCGTGGCATTGGTACTCGGACAAGAAGGTCCGCATTCGCCCGGAGGCATTCTGGGCGTCGGGAACCACGGTCACAGTGGATATGAAGCTCCTGGGCGTCGATTTCGGCAACAACATGATTGGAAATGGCGATGTTGTTTCCACTTTCACTACTGGGCCGCAGCGCGTGGCTGTAGTGGATGACAACACCAAGACCATGAACGTGTATTTCGACGGCCAATTGATGCACACCGCGCCCGTATCGCTTGGCGGAGAAGACTGGCTTTCGCCCACCGGCTACGCCGTGATCCTGGAGCAGGAACGCAAATCCAACTTCAACGCTGGAAGCATCGGCCTCAAACCCGGGGACAAAGGCTACTACGCTCCTATGGTCGTGGATTATGCCAACCGCCTCACCTGGTCCGGCGTCTATGTCCATCAGGCCCTGGAGTCCGCTTGGGGCGCCATTGGACGCGTGAACGTCTCCCACGGCTGCGTTGGGTTGCTGCCAGACGACGCCGCATGGTTCTTCAACAACATGAAAACCGGCGACGTCGTGCAGATCCTGAATACCGGTGCGCCAGCTGTGGAGCCCTTGGAGGGCTTCGGCGACTGGAACATCCCTTGGGCCAGCTACGCCCAGCGGTAGCCGCCATTTCCAGCCGGGGACACAATTGCTGTGACTATTCCGCCAACCCTTCGCCCGGACTGCGGCAATTGCTTCGCCCTCTGCTGCACCGCCCTTGGCTTTGCCCGCTCGGCTGATTTCGCGATCGATAAACCGGCTGCTTCGGCCTGCCCGAACATGGCCAGCGACTTTTCCTGCACCATCCATCAACGGTTGCGGCCCCGCGGATTCAGCGGATGTACCGTCTTTGACTGCTTCGGCGCAGGCCAAGTGGTTTCCCAACGCACGTTTGGGGGTACGAGTTGGATCCAGGACCCAGCGTCCAAGTCCTCGATGTTCGTTGTCTTCAAGGTGGTCAAGCAACTGCACGAAATGTTGTGGTACTTGTCCGAAGCTGAGCAACGCGCTTTCGATCCGGAGCTGGCCGCCACCGCCCGCCGGCTGTCCACAGATATTGAAACCACATCCCAAGGCGAGGCATCCGCAGTCCTGGCTGCCGACGTCGGACATTTACATGCTGAAGTGCGTGCCCTGCTGATGGAGGTCAGCGAGGAGGTGCGCGCTTCATATGGGGCTGAGGGCCGTGAAATGCCCGACGGCGGACTCCACCCGGGTGCCGACCTCATGGGCGCCAATCTGGCAAGGAGACGACTATGCGGCTCGGACCTCCGCGGTGCCTACCTGATACGGGCAAACCTGGAGCGCAGTGACTTAACCGCCGTGGACCTCCTCGGCGCGGATTTGCGAGATTCCCGTCTCCACGGCGCCAACCTCTCCAGGTCCCTCTACCTGACCCAACCGCAAATCAACGCCGCCCAAGGAAACCCCGAAACGCGCCTACCCGAAAGACTCACGACGCCGGCGCACTGGCACTAAGAAGGGCGGCGAAAGGCTGGGGGTCGGGGTCCGGCAGCGTGCGTCCAAGCGAGGAACGAGCGAGCACGCAGAGGACGGCGGCCTCCGGCCGGAAGCGCCGGCGTTGTCTCAGCCCTGTGTAAACGGCAGCTTGCGCAGCCTTTCGCCGATGGCGGCGTTGCGCTGTTCCGCTGTGCGGAGGCGGACAAGTTCGCGGTTGCGTCGCTCGCCGAGGACCGCCCCTATGTAGTCTTCGGGGATCGTTCCCGCTGGCGGTGGCGGCGCAACGTAGTTTGCCAGCTCGGAGGCCAGCGCTGCAGCCATCCTGGCGCGTGAGGATGGTGCCATGAGGTATGCCTGCTGAACGAAGGTTCCGGCCCGGCGGGCTGTGGCGTCGGGGATCCGGCCAATGTCCGCCATGGCTACCCACGGTTGGAGGTAAGGGGGAGCGCCGGGAAAGATCCTCGGCTCGGAGGGCACGCGCTGCCGCAGCGAGTATGTGCCGGCCACGACGTCGCCGAGGCGCTTGGACTTGTCGTTGAAAAGTGCCACGCCGATAGCGAGGCCACCGAAGGTCATGTAAATCTCGAGGAACCCCAACATCCCACGGATGACCGCGTGCCGGAACCTGATGGATCCGCCGTCGTCCCGGACCACGCGCAGGCCCGCGGCCAGTTTCCCCAGTGAGCGGCCGCGGGTGAGTGTCTCCACAGTGACGGGAACGATGACGAAGGAGAAGACCACACAGGCCAGGATCATGGCCCGGACCGCGGCTTCATCGAGGTCCCGGGCGGCGGAGAGGACCAGGACGATGAGGAGGATCAACATGAGGACGTTGGCAATGACGTCCAGAATGAGCCCCAGAGCGCGGGCGGCGAAGGACGCCGGGCGCAACTCCAGGACCACTGCCTCGCCTGTGATGATTGAACTCAAGTCCGCCCCCGGTGCGTAGCAATCGCGGCGGGCGCATCAAGTACCCGCATCAACGAGTCTAGCCGCGCCCATCCCGACAGACAGGGATAGGGCAGACAGGGACTGGGCAGACAGGGATAGGGTGGTGCCGTGGACATCGATGCCTTTTCGGCCGTGCATGGGAACAAATGGTCGCGGCTCACTTTTCTGGCCCATAAGCGGCGGCTCACTGGGTCTGAAGCCGACGAATTGCTGCGCCTGTACCAGACTGTCTCCGCACATCTGTCACTCATCCGCTCGGTGGCTCCCGAGACGTCCTTGTCCTCATCACTGTCTGCCGCACTTGCCCAAGCTCGAACCAGGTTCACCGGGGCACGTTCGAACTTCATGGAAGACCTCGCCCGCTTCTTTGTCATCGCCCTGCCCGCGGCGTTCTACAGACTCCGATGGCTGACGGTGTGGTGTGGGGTCTTCTTCATGCTGGTGAGTGGCGCGTACGCACTTTGGATCGGGACGTCGCCTGAGGCGCTGCGAGCTGCATTTGGCAGCGATGACAGGGTGCGTCAGTACATTGAAGACGATTTCATCGACTACTACTCGGAGAACCCGGCCGCGTCCTTTGCCGGCGCGGTGTGGACCAATAACGCCTGGATTTCCGCTCAAGCCGTTGCGTTCGGAATTACGGGATTTTGGGTGCCCATGATTCTCTTCCTCAACGCCCAAGGCGTTGGCGCGGCTGCCGGTGTGTTTGCCTCTGCGGGAAAATTGGATGTCTTCTTCAGTTACATCCTTCCCCACGGACTCATGGAACTTACCGCAGTTTTCATCGCCTGCGCAGCCGGGCTGAAAATTTTTTGGTCAATGGTCCGGCCCGGACCCAGGACGCGGATGCAGGCCGTCGCCGACGAAGGGCGTTCCCTCATCACGGTTGCCCTCGGGCTGGTCTTGGTACTTCTCATTTCGGGCGTGGTGGAAGCATTCGTGACACCAAGCCCCTTGCCGGTTTGGATGAAGATCGCGATCGGGGCACTGGTCCTGGCAGCTTATTGGACGTACACCCTGGTTCTGGGTGGACGTTCATTCCGTTCGGGCGCCACTGGCGACCTCGACAGCCATGACGCCGGCTACCGGGGGATTGCGGTCTAGGCGAACATGCCCGCACCTTACAGTTGGGTTTCGATCTTGCTCTACGCGGGGTGGCTCCTCGTCTCCGCCCAAACCCGGACTGTAGGCTCGAATTCAGACAAGAGTGCCGGCAGCATGGTTACGCCGGTGGGATGCCTACGGAAGTGAAACCGCTGTGAGTGACAAGAGCCGAAAACCACAAGATCCGGAGACGGACGTCCATGAGGACCCCGACGAGCCGGCCTTTGACTGGATGAAGCCCACCGCGCCGGGTGGTTCTTCTGCTGCTCCCTCAGGCCAGGTCCCGGTTCAGCCGGAGAGCCGCGCTGACCGGAAGGCTGCCGAGTCCGCGGACGCGGAGCCGCCGCTATTCGCTGAGACGGTGGCCGATGCGCCCACAAGTCGCCAACCCTCGCACTATTCCGAACCTTTGCCGACGTCGGCCCTTCAGGTTCGTCCGCCGGAGGACGAGGTTGCCAGGCGCAATGCAGAACGCGAGCAGGCAGCGAAGGTCAAGCCAATGGGCCCCAGGATTTTCCAGGTACTGCTCGCGGTCTTCTTCCCTGTGATCCTCCTGGTGCTGGCTGTCCGGGCAGTGACCAGCCCCCTGTTCCTCTGGGTTGAATACAACCGGCCGGGTTTCCCGGGAGACGGGTACGGGTTCAGCACGGACGATCGCATGACTTATGGCTCCTACGCTGTGGACTACTTGAGCAACTGGTCGGGGCCACGGTATTTGGGTGGCTTGGTCAACCAGGACGGCGCCAAGCTTTTCAAAGACAGCGAAGTCGCGCACATGGCGGACGTGAAGATGGTCATTCTGACATCCTTTGGTGCCGGCCTGTTGCTCATTCTTCTGAGCATCATCGCCATTGCCTACTTGCGTAAGCGCAGTGAAGGTGGCGTTCGGCGTGGGCTCTTCGCCGGCTCCATCGTCACTTTGGTCATCATCATTGGCCTTGCAGTGTTGGCAGCCCTGAGCTGGCAGCAGTTCTTCACCGAGTTCCACCGGATCTTCTTCGCCAATGGCACCTGGACCTTCTCCCTGGAAGACACGCTCATCCGTCTCTTCCCGGGACAGTTCTGGGTGGATGCCGGAATCGTCATTGGGGCGCTCGTGTTCCTGGCGGCAACGGTCACCTTCATCCTCACCTGGCCCACGCGGCGTCGCCGGGGTTTGGACTCAAAGTCAGCGGCCGAAGAAGAAGCATCCTCAACAGAGATCGACGACGACGGCGAGGCGGAAGGTCTCCGTAAGGACACCAACGACACCGTCGCATAACCACCGAGCCGCTACTTTTCGTAAAGCTTTTCCACCAACGACGAGAAGTCCTTAACCACAACGGCCCGCTTCAGCTTGAGCGAGGGCGTCAGGTGACCGGACTCGACGCTGAGATCTGCAGTGATAAAGCCAAACTTACGGATCGATTCAGCGGACGAAACCAGGGTGTTCGCTTCGTCCACGGCGGACTGAACTGCTGCACGGACGCGCTCGTCCTTCGCGGCTTCACTGGGGGAAATGGCGTTACGCTTGTTCTCGGCGCACCAGTCTGCGAGTCCTTCGGGATCCAGTGCCACCAGCGCTGCGACGAACGGCTTGCCGTCGCCCACCACCACGGCCTGTCCCACGAGCCGGTGCTCCCGCAGTTTCTCCTCAAGTGGAGCGGGAGCGACGTTCTTGCCGCCAGCGGTGACCAACAGGTCTTTCTTCCTGCCGGTGATAGTCAGGAACCCGTCGGCGTCGAGCTCGCCCAGGTCTCCTGTGCGGAAGAAGCCGTCCACGAAGGCCTCAGCGGTGGCGGCCTCATTCCGGTGATAGCCCTTGAAGACGCCGATTCCCTTGACCAACACCTCCCCATCCTGTCCCACGCGGATGGTGGTGCCGGGCAACGGTATGCCAACAGTCCCTATTCGGGACATGCTTGGCGTGTTGACGGTGCAGGGTGCAGTGGTTTCGGTCAGGCCATAGCCCTCAAGGACCGGGATTCCCGCGCCGTGGAAGAAGTGGTTCTCCCGGAGGCTAAGGGGGCTGGCTCCGGACACGGTGTAGCCGACGGCCCCGCCGAAGACCTCCCGCACCTTGGGGTAGAGGAGTTTGTTGAATGCCGAGTGCTTGAGACCAAGGAACCAGCCCGGACCGGGCCCCTGCCCGCGGGCGGCGAGGTCCACCGCCGTCGAATATTCCACGGCGGTGGCGGACGCAGCGGCGAACAGTCCGGACTTGCCTGACATGGCGGCTTTGTGTCCGGCCCCGGCGTAGACCTTTTCGAAGATCCGGGGAACTGCGAGCAGGAAGGTGGGTTTGAAAGCTCCCAGGTCCGCCATGAGACCGTTGGCACCTGGGCTGTGCCCCAAGGTGACGCCTGCGGTGAGGCAGACCACCTGGACTGCCCTCGCCAGGACATGTGCCAGCGGTAGGAACATCAGCGTTCGCGCGCCGTGCTGCATCAACAGTTCGGGAAGGAACGGGATCACGTTCCGGGCAACCAACACGAAGTTGCCATGGGTGATTTCGCAGCCCTTGGGTTTGCCGGTTGTGCCGGAGGTGTAGACGATCGAGGCGACATCGGACAGGTTGGCGGCGCTGCGCTGGCGCTCAAGTTCGGCATCCATAATGCCAATTCCGACGGCGGCGAGGCTGGTCAGGTTGGGGGCCTCGCCGTCGTGCTCCATACGGATGATCGTCACGGGGTCCTCACCCAAGGCTGTCGACTTCTCAACCAGGCCGCGAAGAAGGTCTGCCTTGGAGGTGTCCTCCACAAAGATGCGCCGGGCGCCGGAATCGGCAAGGATCCACTCGATCTGGCTTGCCGAAGACGTTTCATAGATGGGCACGGTAACTCCGCCAGCCATCCAGATGGCGAAGTCCACCAAGGTCCATTCGAAACTTGAACGGGACAGCACAGCTACAGGATCGCCGGGGTTGACGCCTCCTGCGATGAGGCCCTTGGCCAGGGCCTGCACGTCCGCGAGGAAGCGCGCAGCGGGAACGTTCAGCCAGCCATTGGCTGTCTTATGGGCGTACAGGTTGCCGAACGGGTCCTTGGCGCATCGTTCCAGAAGGAGGTCGGTCACGTTGGTATTCTCGTCGGCCTCGACCAGAAGCTCCGTGCTTGCCTCCCTCACGATCTTCCTCCTAGATCCACGATGGCATCCACATTCTCATCCGCCATTCCTGGTAGCTGATGACTTCGGCGGTCAGCACAGGATAGAAAAAAGCTGTGGCCAGTACGGCCAACACCACAATCAAGCCCACGACGTAAAGTCCGGATCTCCGCCGCCAGGGAGGATCGCTGCTGCGACCCAACACCAGCCCCAGAACGTACGTCAGGGCCAGCACCAGGAACGGTTCAAAGGAAACTGCGTAGAAAATGAACATCGTGCGTTCCGGGTACATGAACCACGGCAGGTATCCGGCCGCGACTCCAGCCAGGATGGCCCCGGCCCGCCAATCCCGCCTGCCGGCCCACCAGAAGAGCAGGATCACCAGGGCTATGGTGCCGCCCCACCACACAATGGGGTTGCCTACGGGCAGGATGGCCGAGGAACAGGTCTCGGCAAGGCAGCCCGCAGTTCCCTGCTTCGGCGATTGGTAATAGAACGAGGTTGGCCTGCCCATGACCAGCCAGGTCCAGGGGCTGGACTCGTAGGGGTGGTCGGCACTGAGGCCCTGATGGAACTTGTAGGCCTCAAGGTGGTAATGCGCCAGAGAACGCACGGAATTGGGCAGCCAATCCCACCCGGGCGCGGGATTGGTGGCCGCCCACTGGCGGTAGTAGGCATCCTTGGAGAGGAACCAGCCGGTCCACGTGGCCACGTAGGTGGCTGCCGCAATCGGGACAATGGTCAGGAAAGCCGGCAGGCCATCCTTCATGAGCGCTGCACTGGGCCAGCTGCGGATCCCGGCGATGCGGCGGGCGCTCATGTCCCAGAAGACAGTCAACAGGCCGAAAGCCGCGACGAAAAACAGCGCAGACCATTTGGTGCCTACGGCCAGGCCGAGGCAAATGCCAGCAACAAGTCGCCACCATCGCATGCCCAGCCAGGGGCCGGCCAACAGCTGCGCTGCGGAAGGCCTGCCATCGGGCGAAGCAGCCGCCCGGGCGGCGAGCCTGGACGCAAGGCGACGCCGGCCGTCGTCGCGGTCCAACAACAGCGCGCCAAAGGCGGCAAGGATCCAGAACGCGAGGAAGATGTCCAGCAGGGAGGTTCGCGACAACACCAGATGGTGGCCGTCAACGGCGAGCAGCAAGCCGGCCACCGCGCCAAGGGTGTGGGAACGGAAGAGCTTCAGCGCGATGAGCGAGAGCAGGAAGACCGTGAGCGTCCCGGTCAAGGCGGCACCGAAACGCCAGCCGAACGGATTGTCAGCCCCAAACAACCACATACCAAAGGCGATCATCCATTTCCCGACCGGAGGATGAACTACGTACTCCGGGGTGTTGAGCAGGATGTCAGGATGGCCGGCGTTGAAGGAATCGTTGGCATTGGCCGGCCAGCTGCGTTCGTATCCGCTGACGAGGTACGAATAGGCGTCCTTGACGTAATACGTTTCGTCGAACACCAGGCTGTGTGGGACCTCAAGACGGAAGAAACGCAGGATTCCGCCGACAACAGCCGTGATGGTGGGAATCAACCAGAACCATAAACGCAACGACGGCGGGTAGTCCCGCCAGGTTTGGATCACCCCGATCAACCGCGACTTCAGGGCGTCTTCTGTATAGGCCGTGGTGGGGCTGGCGATCCAGGGGTGGCCTGCCAGCCGGCGTCCCAGAGCCGGTCTGGTGTTCCTGCTGCGGTCGCTAGCAGCGTGCTGTCCGGAAGGAGGGCGCCAGGACTTGCTCGTCTTGGTCATTGTTGTCCTGGTGGTCTCTTCCGCGCCGTTGGTTGCCGCCACGTCCGTGGCTCCGGAACGTAACGCCGAGGCTGCGGGGGTTCCGGAATCGGTGGTGGGAACGGGGGACTGGCTCACCCGCCCATGCTACCTTTCCATTCTTACTGCGGCGTTGAGGTGCGCGCGGCATTAGGCTTGGCAGGTGGAAGAACAGCGCAGCATCCCGGACGAAGCCCCCTTTGACGATGCATCGGCGGTTGATGAACCGGCGGTTGATGAACCGGACGCCGGTGCCGCCGCGATCCCAACGGCAGCGAGTGGCAGGATTGTGCTTGCTGCTACTCCAATAGGCAACGTGGGCGATGCATCGTCCCGCTTGATTGAGCTCCTGGCGACCTCGGACATCGTTGCCGCGGAGGACACCCGCCGCCTGCATCGGCTGGTCCAGGCCTTGGGCGTGGAGGTGTCCGGGCGCGTCATCAGCTATCACGAACACAATGAGGTAGCCAAGACCGGTGAGCTGCTGGACTACGTGCGGGCCGGCAAAACCATCCTGATGGTCAGCGACGCCGGAATGCCGGCCGTCTCGGACCCCGGCTTCCGCTTGGTGGAAGGCGCTGTAGCGGCTGGCCTGACTGTCACTGCCGTTCCGGGACCTTCCGCCGTGCTGACAGCCCTTGCACTATCCGGGCTGCCCACAGACCGCTTTTGCTTCGAGGGCTTCCTGCCACGGAAGTCGGGGGAGCGGAATTCCCGTCTGGCAGACTTGGCTGACGAGCGCCGCACCATGGTCTTCTTCGAGGCACCGCACCGGCTCGAAGTGATGCTTCGGGCACTGCACGAGCGCTTCGGGGCAGAACGGCGGGTTGCTGTTTGCCGTGAACTGACCAAAACCTATGAGGAAGTGATCCGCGGAACGCTGCGCGAGCTCCTGGAATGGGCGGAAAATAACGACGTTCGCGGTGAAATTGCCGTGGTTGTGGGTGGTGCTCCCGAGCAGGCCCCCAGCAAACCCGAAGACCATGTGGCTGCCGTGAACGAGCTGATCTCCCAGGGAATCCGGCTGAAGGAAGCCGTTGCCGCCGTGGCGGATGATGCCCGTGTCAGTAAGCGGGAGCTGTATTCCGCGGTGCTTGCAGCCCGCTGACCCTCCCTGTGCAGATGCACAATTTGGCGAGCGTATGGCAGTGCGTGAAGGCGTAGACACTGCTTCTTGCATGGCAGTAGCGTGGCAGTAATTCAAGCCAATTCTGGCAAGGAACCCTAGTGGTGCAACCCTCCAATGCACCCAAGACGAAGGAGTCGCCATGACTGTCACGGTTGAACGCGAAAGCGAACTGCTGGCTTCCGTCCCCACCGGCCTGCTGATCAACGGTCAGTGGCGCCCGGCGGGATCCGGAAAGACCTTTGATGTTGAGGACCCGGCTACGGGCAAGGTCCTGCTCAGCATCTCCGACGCCGGTGCTGAAGACGGTGCCGCGGCGCTCGACGCCGCCGCTGCCGCCCAGGCTGACTGGGCACGCACTGCGCCCCGTGAACGTGGCGAGATCCTGCGCCGTGCCTTCGAACTGGTCACCGAGCGCGCCGAGGACTTCGCCCTGCTCATGACCCTCGAAATGGGCAAGCCGCTGGCAGAAGCCCGCGGCGAGGTCACGTACGGTGCCGAGTTCCTGCGCTGGTTCTCCGAAGAAGCCGTCCGTGTTTCGGGCCGCTATTCTGCTGCACCGGACGGCAAGAACCGCCTGCTCGTGCAGAAGAAGCCGGTTGGGCCCTGCCTGCTCATCACGCCGTGGAACTTCCCGCTGGCAATGGCAACCCGCAAGGTAGCCCCCGCCGTCGCCGCTGGCTGCACCATGGTGCTCAAGCCGGCAAACCTTACCCCGCTGACCAGCCTGCTCTTCGCCCAGGTCATGCAGGAAGCCGGACTTCCCGCAGGTGTCCTGAACGTCATCCAGACCTCAACTGCCGGTGCTGTCACGGGCCCGTTGATCAAGGATGACCGTCTCCGCAAGATCTCCTTCACGGGCTCCACGCCGGTAGGCCAGGCCCTGATTCGCGAAGCCGCTGACAAGGTCCTGCGCACGTCCATGGAACTGGGCGGCAACGCACCATTCGTCGTCTTCGAGGACGCCGACCTGGACAAGGCCGTTGAAGGCGCCATCGCAGCCAAGATGCGCAATATGGGCGAGGCCTGCACTGCAGCAAACCGCTTCATCGTGCACGAGTCCATCGCTGACTCCTTTGCCGAGAAGTTCGCCGCGAAGATCGGCTCCCTCACCACGGCGCGCGGTACTGACCCGGAGTCCAAGGTTGGTCCGCTGATCGACGGCAAGGCCCGCGATGGTGTTCACGCCCTCGTCACCGAAGCTGTAGCAGGAGGTGCCACAGCAGTGACCGGTGGCGCCGCCGTCGACGGTCCCGGCTACTTCTACCAACCCACTGTGCTGAAGAACGTCGCCGCCGACTCCCGTATCCTCCAGGAAGAAATCTTCGGACCTGTGGCCCCGATCGTCACGTTCTCCACCGAAGACGACGCCATCCGCCTGGCCAACAACACCGAATACGGCCTGGTTGCCTACGTCTTCACGAAGGACCTCAACCGTGGCCTCCGCGTCAGCGAAAAGCTCGAGACCGGCATGCTCGGCCTCAACGCCGGTGTCATCTCCAACGCCGCTGCACCGTTCGGTGGCGTCAAGCAGTCCGGCCTGGGCCGCGAAGGCGGCTCCGAAGGCATCGAAGAGTACCTCTACACCCAGTACGTAGGTATCGCTGACCCTTACGCCGACTAGGTCCCTGGGTCCCGTCCACCGCTCTCGCAACAAGAACGGTAGAGACAAGCAAAGGGCTCGACGCCGGAACCATAAGTTCCGGAGTCGGGCCCTTTGCTGTTCGCGGGCGAGCCGTTGTGGTGTTTGCGGTCTTAGCGGCGTTGCGGAAGAAGTCCCTTGACTGCGCGGCCGGATCTGGCAATCCCTCGCCCCGTCCGCCGGAACAGGGACCCCACAGCGCGGAAGGGGGCGCCGAGTGCGTGGAACCAGCGGCGCATGAGCGACGGCGGCAGCCAGTTGGCGCGGAAGCGAACCAGCCAGCTGGTATTGTTCCGCAACGATTCACGCACGACGGCGATCCTGGCCGCCGCCGGCGAGGCGGCCTCCATCGGGCGACCATAACGTTGCCGTTCGAAGTCCGCGGTGAGTGAAGCGACGGCGGCATGAGCGGCGTCGTCGAGACCTCCGGCCTCACCCAGAATGGAACTTGAACGGAGCCGTGCGGAAAAGTGCCTTGGCGTCTCGCTGGGCGTGGACGGCACCCCATAATCCGTGGCGAGGTCCTGCAACTCTGCCCATGCGAGGGCAGCGGAATCATGGTGACCCCGTGATGCCCGATCCGCTGGTTCCTTGGGATTTAGCCGGCGGCGTCGCAAGATTACCCTGCTCAGCCTCGGCGAGCCAAGGAAAGCCGCGAGCAACAGCACTGACGAAATCGTGGCAATAACCGTTGGCAGGGGGTCACTTGGAGCAGAGCCGGCAGTTTGCGCGTCGCCTCCCGGCAGCGGAACAGTGGTCGGAGGAGGCGTCACTGCGGTGCCTGGAACGTCCTTCTCGTCAGCATTGGTGCTCAGGCCGCCCGGGACTGAGGACTCGGTGGCATACTCCGGAACAACGCCGCGCGATGGGGTCGGCTCAAAGGGTACCCACCCGAGTCCTTCAAAATAGAGCTCGGGCCATGCATGGGCGTCACGGGCGTCTACCTCATACTCCGGGAACGATCCCTGACCTACCAAGGCGACAGTTTCGCCCGTAAGCCGGCCGGGGGCGTATCCCACTGCGATGCGGCTGGGGATGCCCTCCACTCGGGCCATGACCGCCATGGCGGAGGCGAAGTGGACGCAATAGCCGCTCTTGACCGCCAGGAAGTCCGCCAGCACCGACAGCCCGTTGCCGTCATAGCCGTTTTGGACCGGAGCCTGAAGGGAGTACGTGAATTCACTGGAGCGCAAGTATTTCTGGATGGCCAGCGCCTTGGCGTAGTTGTTGCCTGCTGAAGACGTCACTTGCTCCGCAGTCTGGCGCACAATGCTTGGCAGGTTCCCTGGAACGCGGAGGAAATCCTCCGAAATGGACTTTGGCTTACCCGTGGCCTGGGACAGTGCCTGTGCCGTGATCTTGGGTGCGGCCGAGAAGACCACATACCGTTGTGCCAGTGTGCTGGTCTCGGTGCTCATGATGCTCAGGGTGGCTGGATCCCAGGTCCAACGGCCGTTCAGCCCGTTAACGGAGACGGGGGCGAACGGTGCCGGTAAGTAAGGGCTGGTGAACAAACCCGCGTTGATGGACGTTACCGCATTCACGACTTCTCCCTGGATGGAGTAGCCCGGCTCTATCCGGTCCACCCCGCTCCGCCTTGACGCGGAGCGGTCATCGGGAGCCCAGGTTTCGCCGTCGAAGTGGTCAATGGTGACGGACCTCAGGTAAGTGGCGGCGCTGGAACTAGTGGAGTACGTGATGCGTCCTGCCCCCGTGGGACTCCGCAGGCTGTTACCCAGGGTGATCATCGGATTCAGGCCATTCGAGGTACCCCAGGGGCTCAGCCGCGAACCTTGCGGGAAGGTGCCGGTTTCAAACCCTGGAATGGCCAATGGAACAACCAACGCCAAACCCAGTGCCAGTGCGCCCGTCACCAGGGAGCGCCTGATCTGGCCGGAACTTCGTGGTGCTCCGGACTGCAGCCTCGCATCAGGCGCGAACCAATGGCTGCAACCAAGAATGAGCAGATATCCCACGGTGGCCCCAACGAATCCTGCGACACCTACGCTTTGCGGCTTGATGGTTGCCGGAACCACCATGACGGCGAGGAGGCCGATTCCACTGGCCGCCGGCATCGATAGCGGCACGGCCAGAGCGTCAATCAGGATCACCAGCAGTCCCAGGCAGGCGCAGGTGACGAAGACAATCCCAGCGTTGGGTGCCACTGGAGCGCTCTCCGACACAACAGTCTCTGCGGCGCGCTTGATGAGCCGGCCTACCGCGGTAAACGTCCCGGTGGTGGGGACAAAGCCCAGGAAGCTGTCCTGCCGGCAGAAAGTGAAACTGAGTATCCCGGCCAACGCGGCCAAGGAGCCCAACGTGGTAAGCAGAGGCTGGATCCGGAGGGTCCGGAGGATGGCCAGCGTCAGGGCCACAGCCACAACCGTGGTGATCAGGGGCATGAACCAGGCCCAACCCCTGAACACTCCATTCAGTGATAGAGCCGCACCGAGAACGGCCACGGCCACCGAACCGGCCATGATCCACGGGTAGAGGCCGGGCGGCTGGGCCCGCTGTGGGGGAGGAGTGGGGGCGTCTCCGCCGGCCCCCTGTTGCGGTAGGCCTCGCGGGTACGTTGCGGGGGACCCACGATGGGACGTGGCGGTCATCGTGGCACCGCCGCTCCGCGCCGTACGTCCATTGCCGCACTGGCGGCTAGGACTATTCCGCCTTCGTCGAAGCCGGACCAGGCTGCCGTCAGTGGTGTCTTGGACGTGACGGAGACAGCTTTCCAGCCGCCTTGCCTCAAGGTTTCCAGGACATCGTCCTTGTTGCGGGAGTCATGGTTGCGGGAGTCCGGGTTGCGGGACTCGTTATTGCTTTGAGGGTCCGTAACTACTATCGCGAAGGCGTTGGCGCCATAGCCGGCCGCTGGAGCAAGGGCCTTGGCCTCGGCCAGGGTCAGGTTGCCAAGCAAGGCAAGGAGCGGGCCGCGCAAACGATGTGCGGCGAGCTTGTCCATCAGGCGGTCGTCGAAGACGGAATCAACGTTTTCCTGGCCCGGTACCTCCGATGCCCCATTTAGACGGTGAACCGTAGAACCAGAGGGTTCAGGGGAGCGCTGTTCATGCTCCGGACTACTTTCTCCCGTGCGGTGGTGTTCAGCCCTGTGGTGGTCAACCCAGTGGTGTTTTGGTCCGCTCAATTCAATGGCGGCCAAGCCTTCGGCAATGGCATGAAGGCCGGCGACGCCACTGAACTCTTCCACGCCCGGGTCCGGTGCCGACGGCGAGCGAATGAAGGCCGGGCTACCGAAGGCGTCCAGGACGCGCAGCGAGTAGTTCCGTTCGGCCAAGTGCGCGCTGATGGACATCGCCGCTGTTACAACCCACTCAAAATTCGGGCTGGTCACGAGGTCGGAGTCGTCGTCGTGCGAGCTGAAAACCGAGCTACTGCCGGAGGCGAAGGCCGCGAAACGTTGGTCAAGGATGATGGTGGCTTCCGGAGTGGTGACCGATTCCTCCTGGCGGACCATGAGCTGTCCGTGCCGCGCCGTGGCGGGCCAGTGGACGCGGCGCATGGGATCCCCATGCCGGTATTCGCGCGTCATGATGTCGTCGTCGCTGGGGTTCGCCCTGATACGGGTGGCCGTTACGCCATCGTTCCCACGCGCCCCGGCGAGTCCCGTTACGGGAAGTTCGACGGCGGCCGGCGTCACGGTGAGGAGGTCGCCGTCGTCGATGGCATGACGCCGCAACGACAAGCCGAAGGGGTCGCTGAACTCGGCAGTAACAGGACCTATACGGAACTGTCCCCGCTTGCCGGACCGCAGATGGTATTCGTAGCGGCTGGTGCCGCCTGTTGCAGTCCGCGCCGGGAAGCGGAAAGCCGGCGGATCGCCGAACCGTGGAGGCAATTGTTCCTCCATGATCACGTGGCCTGTGGAGAACGTGGACCTGGCAACAGCCAGGCGAACGGTGGTGGCGGTGGACGTTTCCACGGTGGAGGGATTGAATTCCCGGTACACCTGGAACTTGGGTTTCAACACCCGCACACCGGCCAGGGCAACCAAGGGAAGGATCAACAAAAATACGGCCAGAGTCAGGAGATCACGCCTGCCCATGATGTACGCACATACAAGCGAGAGGACCCCGGCGGCGAGCAATCCCCATCCGCGGCTGGTGAACAAATGCTTGGGGAGCCGATCCACGAGTGCCATGCCCGCTGTCTCCTATGCGCTTTGCTTGTCCCTGCGCCACGCGCCAGGCGGCTCCTGGGCGACCGGGAGGGAAGCGAGGATGCCACGCAGGACGGTTTGGGGAGTATCGCCGGAACTCGCGGCCTTCCGGTCCAGGATGATGCGGTGGGCGAGTACCGATTCGACCACGTCCACGACGTCGTCGGGAAGAACAAAATCGCGTCCATCCAAAGCTGCCGTAGCCTTCGCGGCGCGCAGCAACTGCAGCAAGGACCGCGGACTGGCGCCGAGTCGAAGGCGGGCACTTTCACGGGTGGCCCGGCCAATGGCAACCGTGTATTCCTTGATGGCCGTGGACACGTAAACCTGCTGGACGGCTGCAATCATGGCTGCCACATCGGCCGCTGTGACCACCGGGGTTACGTTGATCAAAGGAGAGGACGCCTGATGCGTTTCCAGCATCTCGATCTCGGCATCCCTGTCCGGATAGCCCATGGAAATCCTGGCCATGAAGCGGTCGCGCTGGGCCTCGGGCAGTGGATAGGTGCCCTCCATTTCGATGGGATTCTGCGTTGCCACCACCATGAAAGGCAATCCCAGCTGGTACGAATGCCCGTCCACCGTCACCTGATGCTCTTCCATGCACTCCAGGAGCGCGGACTGGGTCTTGGCCGAGGCGCGGTTGATTTCGTCGCCGATCACGATGTTTGCGAACACGGCACCCGGCCGGAACTCGAACTGCCGCGAAGACTGATTGTAGATGGACACGCCCGTCACATCAGAGGGCAAAAGGTCCGGGGTGAACTGGATACGGGACACTGTGCAGTCCACGGTCCGGGCCAGTGTCTTTGCCAGCAGGGTCTTGCCAACCCCGGGCACATCCTCCAGCAGGAGATGGCCCTGGGCCAGGAGAACCGTCAGTGCAAGCTTTGCTGCATCTGCCTTGCCATCGATGACCTTGCTGATGGATGCCAGGATGCGCTCGCTGGCATCGTGGAAACGTTCCGCGTCCATGACCTGCGGCTTGTGTCCGTTGAGCGCCGCGGCGTCCCGGGGCAGCGCACTGTACGCCTCGCCCTGAAGTCGGGTAGGTTCAACGGTGACTTGTCGCTTGGACTCCATGGATTGCCCTTCAGCCGTGGCCAACGCCGGTGTCGGCCGTCTGTCCGTTCCAGACTACCCAGACTTTGGCCGTCCCTGACATAGTGCTCCGGGAATTTATGTGCCAACTGGAATTTGTCTCCAAGCATGGGGGACCGCGGTCCGATTAAGGTGGGAACATGTGCAATTCCCTCGCCCCCGCTCCCTACCGCGCGTCCTCTGATGCAACAGAAGCATCGGATTCCCGCAAAGAGTACCCGCCAGCCCCGGAACCGCTTCCCGTCCCTGTGATGGACAACCACACCCACTTGGACTTCCGGCACGGTTTGATCGAAGTCGGCGTTGGGGATGCCATGGATGCCGCCGAAGCTGTTGGTGTCCAAGGGGCGATCCAGGTTGGCTGCGACCTGGAATCCTCGCGCTTCACGGTACAAGCTGTCCAGGCCGATGCCCGCCTGCTGGGAGCCGTTGCCATCCACCCCAACGACGCACCCGCCTACGCGGGGCGGGGGGAACTGGAATCGGCGCTGGCAGAGATCGAGGAACTGGCCCGCCACCCACGGATCCGTGCCATCGGCGAGACAGGATTGGACTTCTTCCGAACCCACGGTGAGGGCCTGACACATCAGCGGTATTCCTTCCGGAGGCACATCGACATCGCCAAGCGGCTTGGCCTCACGCTGCAGATCCACGACCGCGACGCCCACGATGACGTGGTGCAGGTGCTGAACGAGGAAGGCGCCCCTGAGCGGGTGGTTTTCCACTGCTTCTCCGGCGACGAGGAACTGGCCCGCATCTGCAATGACAATGGCTGGTACATGTCCTTTGCAGGGACTATGACGTTCAAGAATGCGGGCAACCTCAGGGCAGCGTTGGCTATTGCCGAGCCCAGCCGGATTCTGGTGGAAACAGATTCGCCATTCCTCACGCCACACCCGTACCGTGGCCGGCCAAATGCGAGTTACATGGTGCCATACACCGTTCGCTCGATGGCGGAAGTGACAGAAGATGACCTTTCGGAACTTTGCGCCAGGCTTGCTCAAAATACCGTAAATGCCTACGGATCGTGGGGCTGAAACGGGCTGTTCGAACCCCACTGGGACTGACGGCGATGAATACCCGGTATGTAGAATTCTTGGTCCGTTTATAACGGATCGGTTACTGTGTACAACAAGTAGCCGGGGTCGGGGAAGGCCTTCGGACAACTGGCCCGGATCCGTCCGGGCTCTTTAGTTGAATGTATTTGGCGGCGCAGATGCCGGCAGCAGAGGGTGGGACCAGGCTTTTTTGCCTGGCCCCTCAGTTTTGCGGCTGGCATTGTTTTTTGCGCTTTTCCCCGTGCCCGGATGGTCTGAGAGTTATGGGCAATCGTGATCAAGTTCTTCACAACGGATGGCAAGTTCAGCTTTCTCAAAGTCGGTGCCCAGTTGCTGGTTGTTGTAGCACTGGTGGTCGGTGTAGTCGCCTTCGTCGGCAACAACAAGACAATCACCCTGAATGTTGACGGCAAGGTGAGCTCCATCCAGACCTTCGGCGGCACAGTTGACCAGGTGGTCAAAGCAGCCAAGGTCGAGTTGAAGGACGCAGACCGTGTTTCACCGGACCTTGATACCCAGGTGGAAAACGGCTCGGTGGTCAATATCAACCTCGCCAAGGCCGTCTCCATCGAATTGGACGGCGCCCGCAAGACCGTCAACACCAACGCGCCGGACGTCGCCGGCTTGGTGAGTGAACTGGGAGTCGCTAGCTCCTCCGAAATCTCCCAGCCGAAGGACGCCTCCCTGGCTGTTACCGGCTCCTTCGTTTCCATCTCCACGCCCAAGACGATCAGCTTGGTAGCTGACGGCAAGGACACCAGCACCACCACGACGGCGCCCGACGTCGCCACCGTCCTGAAGGACGCCGGAGTCACCTTGGGTGCCAGCGACCGCGTCTCCCAGCCCGGCAACGCACCGGTCATCCAGGACATGGTGATCAAGGTCTCCCGGGTGGACACCAGCAAGACCGCCGACGCCACTGAGGAAGTGCCGTTCGAAAGCGTCAGCACCGATAGTGCCGATCTCTACAAGGGCGACGAAAAAGTGACCCAAAAGGGCGTTGCAGGTTCCGTTGTGAAGACGTTCAAGCTGGTCCTGGTGGATGGCCGGGAAGCTTCCCGCACCCTTGTATCCAGCAATGTCACCACCCAGCCCGTCACCGAAAAGATCGCGGTCGGAACCAAGGCCCGCCCCGTCGCTGCCAAGGCTGCCACGTCCAGTGGTCCCACCGGCGCCCCGAACGAAGCCATGTGGGACAGGATCGCCCAGTGTGAGTCCGGCGGAAACTGGTCCATCAACTCCGGCAACGGATACTACGGCGGACTGCAGTTCTCCAGCCCCACGTGGTTGGCCAATGGCGGCGGCGCCTACGCCCCCACCGCCAACCTTGCGACCAAAGCACAGCAGATTGATATCGCCAACCGCCTCTACGCCAGGAACGGCCTCAGCGACTGGGGCTGCGCGCACGCAGCCTGACCCCGCACAGGCGATACGATACCTAGGTGACTGAACCGAATTCCGAACCCTCCGCCGTCGTGCCTTTGATGGGCGCCACAGATATCCGACGGTTAGCCGAGGAAATCGGTGTCCGCCCCACCAAGACGTTGGGCCAGAACTTTGTCATTGACGGTAATACGATCCGCAGGATTGTCTCAGCCGCCAATATCGACGCCGGGGAAACCGTCCTTGAGGTGGGTCCAGGTCTGGGCTCCCTGACGCTTGGCCTGCTGGACGCGGCGCGCACTGTTGTTGCAGTCGAAATCGATCCCGTGCTCGCCAGGAAGCTCCCCGAAACTGTTCGTGCATGGCGGCCCGAGTCTGAAGAAAACTTCCACCTGGTCCTCTCGGACGCCATGAGGGTGACGGAACTGCCAGTGCAACCGACAGCACTGGTGGCCAACCTCCCGTATAACGTGGCCGTCCCCGTGGTGCTTCACTTGCTGCAACACTTCCCGAGCCTGCAGCATGGCCTGGTCATGGTGCAGGATGAGGTCGCAGACCGCCTGGCAGCAACTCCCGGTAGCAAGATCTACGG
The DNA here is from genome assembly GCA_039636795.1 of Micrococcaceae bacterium Sec5.1. Taxonomy (NCBI): domain Bacteria; kingdom Bacillati; phylum Actinomycetota; class Actinomycetes; order Micrococcales; family Micrococcaceae; species Micrococcaceae bacterium Sec5.1. The sequence goes on from CP143430.1 coordinate 1,479,743, forward strand.
CGTGCCCTCGGTCAAGGCTGCCTGGTACGGGCACATGCGCAAGGCCGGCGTGATCGGCATGAACGTGTTTTGGCCTGCTCCAAAGATCCACTCAGGACTCGTTGCCTTTACCCGTCATGACCCACCCGCCACCCACGCCACCCGGGAGCAAGTGTTTGCTGTCATTGACGCCGCGTTTGCCCAGCGTCGTAAGACCCTCCGTGCAGCGTTGGCTGGATGGGCAGGCAGTGCGGCAGAGGCCGAACGGTGCCTCGTCGCCGCAGGCGTTGATCCCACAGCCCGGGGCGAGGTCCTGGACATCGCTGCCTACGTCCGGATTGCCGAAGCCCGCCACCCAGCGGACGCATGAGTCCGAACACCCGCAAACCCAGCGGCCTGCCATACGCAGGCGATCGCTTCCATGCCCGAACGGTCCGGGTCAAAGCGCCCGGGAAGATCAACGTTTCCCTGAGCGTTGGTCCGTTGCGCCCTGACGGCTACCACTCCGTGGCAAGCGTCTACCTGGCCGTTTCCTTGTACGAGGAAGTGGCGGCCACCAGCACCGAAGCTGAGGGAATTACCGTCAGCATCAGCCCCAAAAGCACGCTGGACCTGGACGGCGTCGACATTCCCCTGGACGAAAGCAACTTGGCCTACAAGGCCGCAGCCATCATGGCAGAGCTGTCCGAGAAACCAACCGGCGTCCACCTTGAAATCACCAAACGCGTGCCGGTTGCCGGAGGTATGGGTGGGGGCTCCGCCGACGCCGCCGCTACGTTGCTTGCCTGCGATGCCCTGTGGAACAGCGGCCTTTCCCGCGAGGAACTTGCCCACCTGGCAGCCGAACTGGGCGCGGACGTTCCGTTCTCGCTCCTGGGCGGGACCGCCGTCGGACTCGGTGTTGGCGACAAATTGTCACCCGCGCTTGCGAAGGCACAAATGGACTGGGTGCTGGTATTTGCCGACTATGGCCTCTCCACGCCAGACGTTTTCCACACGCTGGACGGACTTCGCGACTCCGAGGGCGTGGAAATCCCCGAACCCGTAGACGTTGACCCCACAATCCTCCAGGCCCTGCGCCACGGAGATCCCGAGGCCCTCAGCCGGGTGCTGATCAATGACCTCCAGCGGGCATCCATCGCCCTGGCCCCACAGCTCCGGGACACCATCGGCCTGGGCGAAGCTCGCGGCGCCCTGGCAGGCATGGTGTCCGGATCCGGGCCCACCATCGCACTGCTTGCCAGGGACTCGGTGTCCGCCAGCGTCCTCGCTGAAGAGCTGACCCATCGAGGCCACACAGCAGTCGCCGTCCACGGACCCGTGCCCGGCGCCCGGATCATCTCCGATACCCTCCTTTAGTAGCTCCCGCATTCCAGCAGTAGAAAGTAGTACCCATTGGCCCACCTGCTTGGCGGCGAAAACCTCACCGTTTCGTTCGCGACCCGCACTGTCCTCGACGGCGTCACCCTCGGTTTGGAGGATGGCGACCGCATCGGCATGGTCGGCCGCAACGGTGACGGAAAATCAACCCTCATGCGTTTGCTCGCCTTGCGCTCGACGCCCGACTCCGGCCGCGTCACCAAACGCGGGGACGTCAACGTCGGCTACCTCGACCAAGGCGACGTGCTCGACGGCGACCTGACAGTCGGCGCTGCAATTGTCGGCGACCGCGCGGACCACGAATGGGCGGCCAACCCCAAGATCCGCGAAGTCATGGGCGGGCTGGTAGGGGACGTCGATTGGCACGCCAACGTCCATGCCCTCTCAGGCGGGCAGAAGCGCCGTGTCGCGCTGGCCAAGCTCCTCATTGAAGACCACGACGTCATCATGCTGGACGAACCCACCAACCACCTCGACGTCGAGGGCGTCGCCTGGCTGGCAAAGCACCTCAAGACCCGCTGGCGCGCCAACCAAGGCGCGTTCCTGGTGGTCACCCACGATCGCTGGTTCCTTGACGAAGTTTGCAACTACACGTGGGAAGTCCACGACGCGATGGTGGACATGTTCGACGGCGGATACGCCGCCTACGTTTTGGCGCGCGCCGAGCGCGACCGGACGGCCGCCGTCGTCGAAGGTAAACGCCAGCAGCTCGTCAAAAAGGAACTGGCCTGGCTCAGGCGCGGCGCCCCGGCCCGGACTGCCAAGCCCAAGTTCCGGATCGAAGCCGCCAACGACCTCATTGCAGACGTACCGGATCCCCGGGACTCCGTAGCGCTCAGCAAGATGGCCACCGCGCGGCTGGGCAAGGATGTGCTGGACCTCGAGAACGTGACCCTTGATTTTGTCGACGGGGCGGACGGGCAGAAACTCTTCGACAACATCACCCTGCGGCTCGCCCCTGGCGAACGACTTGGTTTGGTGGGCGTCAACGGGGCTGGCAAGTCCACGCTGCTCAAGCTTCTCAACGGCGAAATCCAGCCCACGTCAGGGAAAGTCAAACGCGGCAAAACCGTGGTCACCGCCGTGCTCACCCAGGACGTGAAGGAGCTCGACGACGTCTCGGATCTGCGCGTCATTGAGGTCATCGAGCGGGAAAAGCGGTCCTTCAGCGTAGGCGGTAAGGAATTCACCGCCGGCCAGCTCGTGGAGCAGCTCGGGTTCACCAAGGAAAAGCAGTGGACACCCGTCAGCGACCTCTCCGGTGGTGAACGCCGTCGACTCCAACTCCTGCGCCTGCTGGTAGGGGAGCCCAACGTACTCATGCTCGACGAGCCCACCAACGACCTCGATACTGACACCCTGGCCGCCGTCGAAGACGTCCTGGACGGTTGGCCCGGCACGCTGGTTGTGGTGAGCCACGACAGGTACCTCCTGGAACGCGTCACGGACAACCAGATGGCCCTCCTTGGCGATGCCAAACTCCGCGGCTTGCCCGGCGGTGTGGACCAATACCTCGAACTGCGCGAGGCGGCACTTGCTTCCGGCGCCGTTGGCGGCGGCTCGGGTGCTCCCACTTCTGCGAGTGGCGGTGCTTCTGCACCCGTTGCTTCAGGCGCCAGCGAAGCCGAAAAGCGTGAAGCCCGCAAGGACCTCAACAGGATCGACCGCCAACTCGGCAAGATCGCACAGCAGGAGGAAAAGCTCCACACCCAAATGGCCGCGAAGTCCGAATCCGGCGACTTCGACGCGCTGGGCGAACTCAACGCAAAGCTCCAGGAACTCCTGGACGAGAAAGAAGGCCTGGAGCTCGAATGGCTCGAGGCCGCCGAAATCCTCGGCGAGTAGTTTCGTAGCGCGGGGCCGGCTGTAAACATCCTCTGCGTGCTGCTCCTTCGTCGCTTTGACGCACGCTGCCGGATGTTTACAGCCGCCGATGCTGCCCGCCGTCGGTTCAGATGCGGCGGGGGTTGGGGGTTATTGGGCTGGTTCGTACCCCGCTTTGACGCACGCTTCCGGATACCCGCCGCCCCGCCTCTGAACGTTCTCTCACATCCCACAGGTTTCTGACCGACGTTCTCTCACGTCGTGCCCATTTTTGACCGACGTTCTCTCACGTCCTGCGTTTTTTTGACCGACTGCGGTCGTATGGTTTTGTGAGACAGCTTGATGGGAGCTTCAGTTCAGATGACCACGCCCAGAAGAAAATACGATGCCGCTTTCCGTGAGGATGCTGTGCGGCTTGTTTTGTCCACGAACCGGTCGGTGAAACAGGTCGCCGAGGAGATCGGGGTGAAGGAAAGCACGCTGGGGAACTGGCTGCACAGGCATCGAGAGAGCCACCAGGGCGCCGCGCCGGTCCTGCCTGAAGAACGGGGGCCGGTGCCGTGGGACGAGCACCGGAAGGCACTGGCCGAAAATGAGCGGTTGAAGGCCGAGGTCGAGTTCCTGGGAAAAGTCAGCGCCTTCTTTGCCGCGAAGCAAAAGTAGAGGACTTCTACGAGTTCATCGAAGCGGAGAAGGCCAACTATTCCGTGGTGTGGCTGTGCCGGGCGTTGAAGGTCTCCCGGGCCTCGTTCTACCGGTGGCGCGCCCCTGCCGGGCCCTCACCGCGTGCCGTGCGGCATGAGGATCTGGTCACCGCGGTTACCGGCCTGTACGAGAAGGAAAATGGCCGTGCCGGCCGTGACCAGCTGACGCTTTTGCTCAACGCGGCCGGGACCAAGGTCTCCGCCCCCACCGTCGGGGCGATCATGCGAGAAAAGGGCCTGCGGGCCATCCGAACCCGGGCCTGGAAGAGGACCACGGTCCAGGACCCGCAAGCCAAGACCGCCCACATCGAGAACCACATGCTCGATGAACAGGGCAAACGCGACTTCACCTCCGCAGTGCCCGGGACCCGTCTGGTCGGAGACATCACCTACCTGCGCACCGGCGAGGGCTGGCTTTATCTGGCCACCGTCATCGACCTGTTTTCGGGCATGGTCATCGGCTGGTCCATGGCTGCCCACATGCGGGCAAGCCTGTGCACCGCAGCCCTGCAGATGGCACGGAACCACGGCCGTTTCGCCGAGCATGGTGTGGTGTTCCACTCCGACCGTGGCACCCAATACACCTCTGACGAATTCCAAGAATGGTGCGGCCAGAACGGGGTCACCCAGTCCATGGGCAAGGTCGGGGTGTGCTGGGACAACGCGGTCGCCGAGAACTTCTTCTCCCACCTCAAAACCGAGTTCTACCACCACCACGGATTCGGCTCCAGACTCGCAGCCCGGACCGGAGTGATGGACTACATCGAAGGCTGGTACAACCGCCGCCGTCCCAACCGCAGGGCCGGCGGCATCCCACCGGCCGCCGCCCACGAAAACCACCACAACCGCGCCCAGGAACCCCTGGCCGCCTAACACCAACGAAACTGTCTCAAAAACTTGACGAGCGCAGACGTTCTCTCACGTCGTGCCAGTTTTTGGCGGATGCTCTTTCATTTCCCGCACAGGGCCTGCCTCTGCCAACCCCTGGATCCACCGTTTATCCGACACTCCCCAGGCCAGCGACGAGAGTCCGACCGCAGCGGCCCCGGGTGGGGATGTGAGAGAGCGGGGGGAGACGGGTGGGGATGTGAGAGAAGGATGGGGAAACGGGTGGGGATGTGAGAGAGCGGTGGGAAAAACGGCGCAGGATGTGAGAGAGGGATGGGGGTCAGCCGTCGGAGCGGAGCTCGGGCTCCTTCTGCAGCCCCGTCAGTCCGTTCCAGGCCAGGTTCACCAGGTGAGCTGCCACCGCGCGTTTGTCCGGCTCACGGCTGTCCAGCCACCATTGGCCTGTCATCGCGACCATTCCCACGAGCATCTGAGCGTACATAGCGCCGTCGGCAGCGCTGAATCCGCGGCGGGCGAATTCATCCGAGAGCAGGTGTTCCACCCGGGCGGTGACGTGGGAGAGCAACGTGGAGAAGGCGCCTTCGGGTTGTGAGGGCGGTGCGTCGCGCATGAGGATCCGGAAGCCGTCGGTGCGGTCTTCGATGTAGCCAAGGAGTGCAAGTGCTGCGCGCTCCACCAGGACGCGGGGTTTGGCCTCCGTGCTCAGTGCCTCGGTGATGGAGTCCAGGAGGATCCGGAATTCGGTTTCGACAACCTGCCGGTAGAGGCCCTCCTTGGACCCAAAGTGCTCGTAGATCACGGGCTTGGAGACGCCCGCACTGGCGGCAATTTCTTCAATTGTGGTGCCGTCAAGGCCCTTGGCTGCGAAGAGCGCCCGGCCAATGCCGATGAGCTGGGAGCGGCGCTGTTGTCCCGTCATCCGCAACCGTACAGGGCGGTCTCCCAGAGGCTCGAGGCCGGCTGCGGGCCGGGAAAGTTCAGTGCGCTTGCTCACGTGTCCATCATGCCCTAACCCGCCGCGCGGCTGGTCCGGAAGCGCCGTAACAGGGCATCTGGAGACCCGTCGCAGCGGGTCAAGTCGCGAACCATGCAAAGGTCATGGCAAACTAGATTCTTGTGTGTGCATCCCGGTGATCCGGGAAACCGTCAGGCCCTGCCGCCTGGGGGTGCAAGCATGCGCGGTCCGCTCTGGTGTAATGGCAGCACCCCGGCCTTTGGAGCCGTGGAGTATAGGTTCGAATCCTATGGGCGGAACGGTCGGAAAATGCGCTCCACTCTGTACCTGGAACAGCTCGAACGGTGCCTGGGTCCATAGTTGGAATGGCAGCATTCCGAAGCCGGGTTACCCGGGACAAAACCGAGCAAGGAGAGCCAGTACGTGAGCCCCGAAACCACCGGTCCCGCAGCAGTCATCGTCTTGGCTGCAGGTGCCGGAACGCGAATGAAGTCGCGGACTCCCAAAATTCTCCACGAAATCGGCGGCCTCTCCATGGTGGGTCACGCCCTCCTCGCCGCCCGTTCCATCAAGCCTTTGAAGCTGGCCCTTGTTGTCCGGCACGAGCGCGATCGCGTCGCAGAACACGTCTCCGCGCTGGATCCGGAAGCCGTGATCGTTGACCAGGACGAGATCCCCGGCACGGGACGCGCTGTGGAGGTTGCCCTCACGGCCCTCGACGCTGAAGCCGAGCTCACCGGCACTGTGGTTGTCACCTACGGAGATGTGCCCCTGCTGACCGGCGAATTGCTGGGCGAGCTCGTGGCCACGCATGAAGCCCAGGGCAACGCCGTTACAGTGCTCACTGCCGTTTTGGACGACGCCTCGGGTTACGGCCGCATCCTTCGCGCCGAAGACGGCACAGTCACCGGCATCCGCGAGCACAAGGATGCAAGCGAAGCCGAGCACACCATCCTTGAGGTCAACTCGGGTATTTACGCCTTCGACGCCGCTGTGCTGCGGAATGCGCTGACGCGGGTCACCACTGACAACGCGCAGGGCGAGATGTACCTCACCGATGTCCTCGGCTTGGCGCGCGACGCCGGTGGCCGGGTTGCCGCCGTCGTCACCCAGGACCGCTGGCAGGTTGAGGGCGCCAACGACCGCATCCAGCTTTCCGCGCTCGGCGCCGAGCTGAATCGCCGCATCGTCGAGTCCTGGATGCGGGCGGGCGTGACCGTGGTGGATCCCTCCACCACCTGGATCGACTCCACGGTGAGGCTCGATGAAGACGTCCGCTTGCTGCCCAATACGCAACTGCACGGTTCCACCACTGTGGCGAGGGACGCCGTCGTGGGTCCCGATACAACGCTGACCGATGTCAACGTTGGCGAAGGCGCCAAAGTGACCCGCACGCATGGCTCAGGTTCCACTATCGGCGCCAAAGCAAGCGTTGGACCGTTTACCTACCTCCGCCCCGGCACGGTACTGGGGGAGACGGGCAAGATCGGCGCCTTCTACGAAACCAAGAACGTGACCATCGGCCGCGGTTCCAAGCTGTCCCATCTCGGCTACGCAGGTGACGCTGAAATCGGCGAGGACACCAACATCGGCTGTGGCAACATCACCGCGAATTACGACGGCGAGAAGAAGCACCGCACGGTGATCGGCTCGGGCGTGCGCACGGGTTCAAACACCGTCTTTGTAGCGCCAGTGACCGTGGGTGATGGCGCCTACAGCGGCGCCGGTGCCGTCGTCCGCAAGGACGTCCCGCCGGGAGCCCTCGCCCTTAGCCTGGCCGCACAACGAAACGTCGAAGGTTGGGTGCAAGACAACCGCCCGGGCACTGTCTCCGCGAAGCTGGCGCAGGCCGCGCAGGACTCCCTGCTGACCCCCGCCCCCACATCCTCACAATCTCCAGCAACCACAGAAGAGGGCAAACAGGCATGAGCGAAATTACCGCACACGGCGAGAAGAAATTGATTCTCGCCGCCGGAAGGGCACATCCGGAGCTGGCGCAGGAAATCGCGAAGGAGCTGGAGACCGAGCTCCTGCCCATCGACGCCTACGACTTCGCCAATGGGGAAATCTATGTCCGTTCAGCCGAGAGCGTGCGCGGCACGGATGCCTTCGTCATCCAGGCACACCCGGCCCCGCTGAACAACTGGCTTATGGAGCAGTTGATCATGATCGACTCCCTCAAGCGCGCCTCTGCCAAGAGGATTACGGTTGTTTCACCGTTCTACCCGTACTCCCGCCAGGACAAGAAGGGCCGCGGCCGCGAGCCCATTTCCGCCCGCCTGGTAGCGGACCTGTACAAGACCGCCGGTGCGGACCGCATCATGTCCGTGGACCTGCACACCTCCCAGATCCAGGGCTTCTTCGATGGCCCCGTTGACCACCTGATGGCGATCCCGCTGCTTGCCGACTACATTCGCACCAAGGTGGAGGCGGACAACATCACTGTTGTTTCGCCGGACACCGGCCGCGTCCGCGTGGCCGAACAGTGGGCGGAACGACTGGGCGGTGCCCCGCTGGCATTCGTTCACAAGAGCCGCGACCTCACGGTGCCCAACCAGGCCGTCTCCAAGACCGTTGTTGGCCAGGTTGAAGGCCGCACCTGCGTGCTTATTGACGACATGATCGACACCGGTGGAACCATCTCCGGCGCCGTCCAGGTCCTTAAGAACGCCGGCGCCAAGGATGTCATCATCGCTTGCACGCACGCCGTTTTCTCGGATCCGGCAGCGCAGCGCCTCGCTGATTCCGGCGCACGCGAAGTTGTTGTCACCAACACCCTGCCCATCCCGGCAGAGAAGCGCTTCCCGCAGCTCACGGTGCTGTCCATCGCACCGTTGATCGCGCGCGCCATTCGTGAAGTGTTCGACGACGGGTCGGTCACCAGCCTCTTCGACGGCAAAGCCTGACGCCGGACGACTGACGTGACGGGTCATCCGCCGCCTCCGGGCGTGTGGGTGGCCCGTTTTCAGTAATGAAGGTATCCGCTGGTAAACTCTTGGGGATACCTTGGCGAGGGAGAGCACATCCGGTGCGCGTTTTGAACCGGAATTGCGGGTCTCCGTTATCGACTGGGTCTGCATCTCCTTCGACACAGGCGGGCTTTGCTGCTGGACAGCAACGATCGCCGGGCGTAGAAGGTCCACAGACCTCCGCCCTTGCTGATCGACTTGTCCGGAATTTCCCGGACGCCACAGTAATCAAGGAGTACACATGTCTGAGCAGAAGCTCACCGCAGAACTGCGCACGGAATTCGGCAAGGGTTTTGCCCGCCGTGCACGCATGGCCGGCCAGATCCCGGCTGTCATCTACGGCCACGGCGCAGAGCCGATCCACATCAACCTGCCCGGCCGCGCCACCACGCTGGCTGTCCGCGTTTCCAACGCCCTGCTGGCGATCGACGTCGACGGCGAGCAGCACCTGACGCTCGTCAAGGACATCCAGCGCGACCCGGTTAAGCAGATCATCGAGCACGTTGACCTCCAGACCGTCCAGGCCGGCGAGAAGGTTACCGTTGACATCGCCATCCACGTTTCCGGTGAAGTTGCTCCGGGTGCTGTTGCCAGCCTCGAAGCCACCACGGTTTCCCTTGAGGCCGAGGCAACCCACGTGCCTACCGCCGTCGAGGTTGACATCGAAGGCCGTAAGGCTGGGGAGAACATCCACGCATCGGACCTCGTCCTGCCGAAGGGTTCCACCCTGCTCACTGAAGGTGACACCCTGGTGGTCCGTATCTCCGAGACCGCTTCTGAAGCTGAAGAAGAAACCACGGCAGCAGCTGAGTAGTCTTTGACTATTTGAGGCAAACGCCTTTTGAGTGGCCGGGTACCCCTTGGGTCCCGGCCACTTTCTTCTTCCGTCCCACGCAAACTCCGGGACCCCCATCGCTGACCCGATTCCCTGACAAGACTCCCTAGGATGAGACCATGACTGACACTTGGCTGATAGTTGGCCTCGGCAACCCCGGCAGTGAGTACAGCAACAACCGGCACAACGTGGGCCAGATGGTGCTTGACGAGCTGGCATCGCGGATGGGCGGCAAGTTCAAGACCCACAAGGCCAGGGCCCAGGTAGTAGAGGGTCGGTTGGGGATAGGCGGACCCCGCGTAGTGCTGGCCAAGCCGATGACCTACATGAACGTTTCCGGTGGTCCTGTGGCGGGCTTGAGCAATTTCTTCGACATCGCGCCGGACCACGTTATTGCCGTCCATGATGAGATCGATATTCCCTTCAACACGGTCAAGCTCAAGATAGGTGGAGGTGAGGGTGGTCATAACGGCCTTCGCGATATCTCCAAGGCACTGGCAACAAAGGACTATTTGCGCGTGCGGGTAGGGGTGGGCAGGCCTCCGGGACGTATGGATACCGCTGATTTTGTGCTGCGGGATTTCGCAACGGCCGAGAAGAAGGAATTGCCGTTTCTGCTGGACGAGGCGGCTGACGCGGTGGAACTGCTGGTCAATGAGGGGCTGTTGGCGGCACAGCAGAAGCATCATGCCGCAAGAACTTGAGCAAATCTTGAGGAAAGCCTGAGGAAAGCCTGATGATTCGAGGCGCCCTTAGCCCTACCAAACTGTCGGCGCCCGGAGGTAGTGTGCATGGTACGCAGGTAAGCGGTGGGGGACTGTCGCGGATGTTGTAGCGAAGGATGCGAATGTCGGCGGAGTTGCTAAACAGAGGCGGTGGAGGCGCAGCGAGGGCTGCGGCTCCGGACCTTGTGGGCGGTCCATCCGATCGGCAAACATGGTCACTGCTGGCCAGGAGCCAGGATCTGTCCCGGGCCACCAAGCACCTTGAGTCCCCGGAATCGTACGGCGTAGTCCTCACGGGCGAACGGGGCATTGGCAAGTCGGGCTTGGCCCGGGCAGTAATTTCCTCCCTGGGTCCCAAGATCCACAGCCTGCAATTGCGCAACACGGTTGCCAATGGCCAGACTCCTTACGGGTGCCTCGGATTCCTCTTGGCGAGGCTGCCGTCCGAGGCCGTCAGTTCGCCCACGGGCATTCTCCACGCGATTACGTCCCTGATCCGTGCAGAAGCTGCGGGCCGCCAGACTGTCTTCATCGTGGACAATGCTGGCGGTATGGATCCCATGAGTACAGGCGTGCTGCTGAATCTGATGGCCACTGGAACGGCAAAGGTGATCGCCACTGTTCAACGCTCCAGCGATCTCCCCGCTGATTTCCATCGGCTGGTGCTTGAGGAGCAACTGGGCGAAGTCCACCTGAATACGCTCAGCGAAGAACAGACGAAGCAGGTTCTCGGTTCGGTACTGGGCCACTATGTCTCCTCCACGCTGGTGGGCTCACTCCACTCCGCCGTCGGTGGGAATCCGATGCTCCTGCACGCGCTGTTGGATGAGCAACGCCATTCCGGCAACCTCGTCCTGAACGATTCCGTGTGGACGCTCAGGGACCGTATCAAGCTTGAAGGCGCCACGGTTGTGGAGGACTTTGTCCGTTCCAGGTTGGCGCGCGAACCGCAGTCCAACCGGACCGTAGTCGAGGTCCTGGCCTGTGCGCAGCGCGCGACACTGGTGGATCTGGCTGCAATCTTTGGCACTGAAGTGCTTGTGGAGATGGAGGAATCCGGGCTGCTCACCGTTGATCGGAACGGCGAGCACTGGGTTTCCCTTCGCGATGCTTACGTCGGTGAGGTTGTTCGGGGCTGGCTGAGTACCCGGCGGCGTCGCGAGCTGAGGTTGATGCTTCTTGGACCCAAGGAGCCGGAGTTGGGTGGGTTGGCTCCACAGGATCTGCTGAGCCACGCCGCCTGGATGCATGCCTGTGAGGACGAACCGTCTCCGTCGCCAGCGCATGCTCTGGCAGCAGGACGGGCTGCCTTGGATGATTACGATCCCAACTTTGCCATCCAATGCACGCTGTCACTGGATCCGAAGGACCCCGAGTGGGTGGCGGGGCAGCGACTGAAGTCAGCTGCCTACCTCATGCTGGATCTGCCCCTGCACGCTGCCCAGGCCTTGGATGAGGTGTCAGAGGCGCACATTGCAGCTTTGGACCCCATGGAGTTTGCCGAAGTAACAGCTGCGAAATGCCAGGCCATGACATGGATTGACGGCCGCTCGGCAATGGTGCCCGGAGTGATCACGGCGGCAAGTGAAACCTTGGAGGCCATGGTTTCGAATCCGGAGGCCTACGCGCCGGAGCTGATCACGCGGGCCCGGAACAGGCTCCTTCTTTGCAACTACGAATACCAGGCGTATATGGGCGAGTACGCAGCTGTGGCCGAGGACCTGGAAAAGGAACTGGTCAAGGACCCGGCCGATGACCGGGAACACTGGCTGAAGTCCGCGTTCTGCCTCATGGAAACCCGATGCGTGATGGGCCGGGAACTGGAAGCGCAGCAACTGGCACGCACTGTGTCCCGGCAGCTGGGGAACAATGACAGGCCGGCGCAGTTGGAGGAGTCCTTCGCCCGGCATGCTTACGGAGTGCTGCTGCTGTCCGGACAATGGCGGAAATGCATCGAGCTCATGCGGCGGACTCCCTCCACACCTTCGCGCCTGCAGTATCGGGGTGCAATCACCGAACTGGGCGTGGGCCTTGCCTACGCTTACGCCGGGAAGCCCTCCAGCGCGATCGAACCGTTGCGCTCCGCCGCCGCCCAGCTTGAGCTTCGCCCGGCCATGAACATGGTCAAGGTTGCCTACGCTGCTACCGCCTTTGCCTATGCACAGCTGGGCAATTCACTCGAAGCCGGACGGTACCTTGACCTTTACCGCACTTGCCGGGGTGTCGGGACATATTTCTCCGAGTCCGTTGCCGAGTTCTGCGCTGAAATGGCAGGGCGATGGATGGGGGACCCGGACGTCAAGCCGCGTCTGCTGGCCAGGGTCCAGCAGGACATCGACAAGCGGCGCTTTACAACGGCCGGGATTTGCCTTTTTGGCGCCACAGTGGAGGGCACGGACGCCGAGTACAAATTGCTGGAGGAAATTGCCGAGAACCGTCAAGGCCCTTTGGCGCAGATCGCCCGCGACCTTGCCCGGGGATCCCTGAAACGGAGTTCGCGTTCTCTCCTGGCTGCCGCCGACGCCGCAGCTGCACTGGATTTGTTGGTGGTGGAAGCCAGGTGCGTGGCCATGGCCTTGGACTTTGCCCGCAATGCCGGTGAAACCACGGCTGCCCGGACCGCCCAGCTTAGGCTTGAGCGTCTGGAACAATCGGTCTCGGCGTTGCCCATCCAACCACGAAGCGACGCACCGGTGTTGACCGAGCGTGAACGGCAAATTGCCAAACTGGCCGGAAAGGGTGTCAGCAATCGTGAAATCGCTATGGATATTGGGGTGTCTGTGCGGACCGTTGAAGGACACCTGTACCAAGTATTTACCAAGCTCGGCGTCTCATCGCGAGGCGAGCTCAATGGTCTCCTGTGAGTTGAGGAGTGTAGTTTCCGTCAACCGGGTGCGTGCCCATGCAGGCTGAGTACCTTGTTGGCCGGGACGCGGAGTTGGACCTGGCGAGTGAAATATTGAGGCAGGAGGGGGCGGGCGCCGTCCTGCTCCTTGCCGATCCCGGCATCGGTAAAACGGCCATGGCCGAAGAGATCGCCGCCCGCTTGGCAGGCGAAATGGTGGTGATGCGGATCCATGGCAGCCCCGCCCTGTCCGCTGTTCCTTTCGGTGTCCTGGCGCCGTATCTCCTGGACCTGCCTGTGGAACAGGCCACGTCGCCAGTGGCTATCCTCCGCGAGTTTTGGTCCCAGTTCGAGAAAAGGCGCGGAAGCGAAGGTGCAAGGCTCCTTTTGGTAGTGGACGACGCCCATGACCTCGATGAGGCCAGCAGCCAGATTCTGGCCGAGTTGGTGACGGCTGGCTGGGCGCGGCTCGTGGCTACCAGCAGGCCACGGCCCGGACTGCCTCCTGCCCTGCTCCAGCTCTGGTACGACGGCTTGGCAGAGCGCTTCGAACTCCATCCCCTGGAAAAGGAAGAAGTGGCCGAGCTCGCCGGGAAAACCCTGGGTGGGTCGGTCATGGCAGGCACCACAGATGTTTTGCATTCTGTTTCGGAGGGCAACCCCCTGCTGCTCCGTTGCCTCCTGGAAGACTCAAAGGCTGACGGAAACCTGGTGCGCCGAAATGGCGTCTGGTTCCTCACGAGTGCCCTCTCCGGCGCCGGCGAGGGCCTCTCTGAAGTGGTTCGGAACAAAGTCCTGCGAACCAGCGAGGCTGAACGGGAGGCGATGTACATCATCGCCTTGTCCGAACCCGTGCCCGCCGCTGTACTCGACGCGCTTGTGGGCAGGGATACGCTGCGGTCGCTGATGGACAACAGGCTCGTGATTTCCAGTAATGGCGCTGGTAGTCCGGTGAAAATGTGGCACCCGATGTATGGTGAGGCGCTTCGCCACATCGTTTCGCCCGCCCGCAGCCTCCAGATCCGCCAGCGTATGGTCCAGCACCTGCCCGCGGAGCCCTCCACGGCGGAGGGTCTGCTTCGAATGGTGAGTTGGGCGCTGGACTGTGGTGCCGACGTCGAGGACGAACAGTTGCTGCGGGCGGCGTTCCTCGCCGCAAAACTCCTGCAGAATCCACTCGCGCTGCAGGCCGCTGCCAAGGTTCGCTCCGAAGCGCTGCGTCCCCGTGCCCGTGCCGTCATGGCAATGGTCAAATACAACGACGGCGACTACCGCAGTGCCGTGCAGCTGCTCGGGGAAGATGCAGGGTTCCTGGACGCCGATCCGTCCGGGCCCTTGGGTGCCGGACTGCTGTGGGGGGCCGCAAGGTCCGCAATGGGGGACAGCTCGGGTGACATCCTGGCGGACGCTCACTCGGCCGCTGACGCACTAGTGGCGGGCCGCAACGACCAGGACCCTGTGGTCCAGCAAATTCGACGGCATGCTGCAGCTTTGGAATTGGCGGCGCTGGCCCATGACGGCCGCTATGGGGAGCTGCGCGAGGGACTTGCCACGTTCCAGGCCGGTCTTGCCGTGGACGAGCCGGATTTCGTCATGAACAAGCTTTTCCTGCTGGCCATGCAGTGCGAGTTGCTGATGGTGGAGGGCCAGGCGGTGCAGGCATTGGAGATGGGCAGGGAAGCGCTGGTGTTGCTGGATGAACACCATGACGACCTCCTGTACTTCACCGACTTCATCCTTGTCCGCTACGCCTTGGCCGCGTTGGAATCCGGTGACTGGGCGGCAGCCGAAGCCGCGCTGAACCGCTATGCCGCCAGCTCCGCCATGGGGCTTATAACGTTCGGCGGCGACATCCAGGCGCTCAAAGGACTGTCCTTGCTCCGGCAGGGACGTTTGGAACAAGCCAGCGCTGTGCTGACGCCCGCGGTGGAGGCCCTCCGTGTGAAGGACCCGCAGAGGTTGCGCCGTCTGGGCAACGCGCTTGCGTTTTATGCTGCCGCCAGGTCAGGAAATAACGAACTGGCCCAACGCCTGTCCGTGGATAGGGTAGTGGACCAGGCAGCCGGTGGCGCCTATGTTGAAGCCCTGGCTGAGATCTTTACCCTGGCTGCCAAGGAGCATTTGAATAAAGGAACAGGGCTGGAGAAGCTGCGGAGCCTCCCTGATTCCACGCATCTGCATCAACTTCCGGGCCTCCTGCTCCAGAACCTGGTCCTCAGGGCAGAGCTGGGGGACCAGCACGTAATGGACCCGATCCGGGAGACTGCCTCGTCAATGGCTGGGGCATGGGCAGGCGGCTGGCACATGCTGGCGACCGCCCAGGTGGACGGCGCCGGCGATGCTTTCGTTAACGCGGGCAATCTGCTGGCCGCTGGAGGCATGCCAGGGCCAGCGGCCACAGCTTTCGACAAGGCCGCCATCGCCTTTGATGCCGAGGGCAAGCGCCCGGAGGCGCGGCAGGCGGCCGTGCTGCGCGACGTCAGCGAGGCCAGCCTTGGGGACACACAGCTCCACGACCCCCACACCGAGGTAGACCGGTCCGTGCCCCTGACCCGGCGGGAGCAGGATATTGTGGCGCTGGCCGTTTCCGGACTCACTGACCGTCAGATCGCAGAGAAACTCATGGTCTCCGTCCGCACGGTGGAGGGTCACTTGTACCGCAGCTATGCCAAGCTGGGCATCCGCCGGCGCGAGGACCTTGGGGCTGCTGTCCGCAATTGACGCACGGCAATTTGAGTAGCCTCCGACGCCCGCGAGCACCACGTGGACGCGGTATTGCACCTATTACCACCAATCAATGGAGTAACCTGGGCCCTATCCCCGACGGGACCAAGTAGTGCCCCTCCAAGGTACTGAGTACAACAGAGTATCGGGGCCTGGAAACCGCCCTACTAATCGAGTACCGATTACTGGTGTTCTGATTTCCAGCGCGCGGTTAACTGATCTTGGAAGGAAGGAAAGCCCCAAGCATCCCCCGAATTCCATATCGAAATACCGCATCGGTGGTCTCTTTTAGCCGGTGCTCCGGCCGTCGAGAGGCGGTCCGGCCCTGGACGAAGCCGGCGGCGACAGAGTCTTCTGAGACCGAGACTCTCCCCCCAGCCGTCGCCGGCTTCTAGGCCAGGGATCCCGCAAACTCGCGGAAGCCTAAATTCTCCCGGACCAAGGGACTGCTGCTATTGGAGTGCGCATGTTGCCGGACCCCTGGCTGGACCAAGACACTGTCACAGTCGGGCTGAGGCCGCCAACATTCCCGGACCGGAAGCAGATCCTGGATCTGATCCTTTCGGCAGTACCATCTCCGTCCAGCAACGGCATAGTTGTGACAGGCGACAGGGGATCTGGAAAGAGCCATTTGTTGCTCTCCATCAAAGCAGGACTCCCGGACTCCGTGGACGTTCGCACATTCGCCGGCAAACCGGAACTCCAGACAACCGTCTACGGTGCTTTGAGCGCACCAGTAGAGCCCTCCGGCGAACAAACGGCCCTCCCTGGCCTTCATGTCCTGCGGGCGCTCACCCAAAGCCTGGGTCCAGCGGAATACCTGTACACACCACCGTTTGCACGGCGTCGAGGCAAGCGTCACCCTGAGCCTAAACGGCCTCCACTGGTCCTCCTCGTGGACGACATCCACTTCGTTGATCCTGCATCCCTCGCGGTTTTGTTGCAGCTGATGCCGGGATTCGGAGCCACCTTGGTGGCGACGGCGGACAGCCGCCGCCCGCTTCCGCCAGATCTGTACCAGTTGTGGGAAGAAGGATTTCTCGAGCAGTACTTCCTGGCTCCCTTTACGTTCAGCGAGGCACAGGCACTGTCCGAGGACCTACTGGGCGGAAAGGTTCAAAGACGCGCCAGCAGTCTCCTGGCGGCGATGTGCGGATTCAACGTAGGACTCCTTTGCCTCGCCATCCAGGATGCACGCAGCGCCCACCTCCTGGTGGAGCGCGACGGTTACTGGACCATGGACGTACGGGCACATTGCCAATGGCCAGGGGTGGTTGAGCATGTCCGGGCCGACATCTCCCAGCATGCTGCGGAAGAACTGAAGGCGTTGGAGGTTATTGCGCTCGCCGAGCCCCTGGCCTTGGATGTTGTTGAGCACCACTTCGGCCAGAAAGCCGTGGAACACCTTCTTGACTCACACGACATCCGGGTGCTGCCTGGAAGGCCGCCGCTTGTCCGTACGAGTTCATGGCTGAGGGGCGAGGGCATCCGGCTGTCCGTTCCCCACTCGCGCAGCACGGCGCTCCGACTTGGCATCGAGGAGCCGGGACTCACGGCGGACTCCGCACCCGCAATGCTGAGGTGGATGACCTGGACGCTCGATTGCGGGCTGAGCCTCTCCGACGAACTCATCCTCGCCGCAGCGCCTGCGGCTGATAAACCGTCCACCGCTGAGTTGGCCATCCGGGCTTCCGTGGGCATCAACGGTTCAAGTCACCGGAATGAAGCCAGGATGCTCCGTGCCCGGGCACTCATTGCCGAAGGACAGCTCAAAGAAGCAGCACCGGAGTTGCGTGAGTTGGTGGGCGCAGGAGTGCAGGCGGAGGTGCAG
Organism: Micrococcaceae bacterium Sec5.1; assembly: GCA_039636795.1. Taxonomy (NCBI): domain Bacteria; kingdom Bacillati; phylum Actinomycetota; class Actinomycetes; order Micrococcales; family Micrococcaceae; species Micrococcaceae bacterium Sec5.1. Next base: position 1,497,363 of record CP143430.1, read on the forward strand.
GCCGAGGCTGCTTCCCGGTTGATGGGCCTCAGCCTTTTGGGAGCGGCCTCACCCATGCCGCCAAAGCCCGACGGCGGGGCGCAAGGGCTGGAGGAACCGTCGGATCCAGCCGCCCGGGTCATGTGGAATGTCCAGGAGGCCGAACAGCTCCTGCTGTCCGGTGACGCTCCACAGGCGTTGGAAAAGTCTTCCGCTGCCTTGGCCGCCATCAACGCCAATCCGGCGCTGGAAATGTTCCGGCCAGGGGTCCTCCTCCGCCACGTTTTGCACCTGCGGCACAACCTGTCATGGAGCCAGGTGGACGCCCTCCTGGATTGCCCGTGGGCCTACGCAGTACCAGCGCACTTGGCCTGGTGCCTGGAAGTAGCGCGGGGATATGCACAGCTCAGCCAGGGCCTTCCCCGGCCCGCCTTGCGAACGCTGGAACCCGTTGTGGCTGAACTGCACGACGCCGGCCTGCCGCCGGTTCTTCAGCTGGCATCGGCAATGCTGGCGTACTCCGCTGCGCTGTGCGGTGATTCGGAGCAGGCCATGGCAAGGGTGCAGCAGAGCTTGGTGGCGGGAAAGGACGCAGCCAGTGAAACCCCCGCCAGCCCAGCCCACAACAGTCCCGCCCACGCCGGCCCAACTCGTGAAGGCCTGTCTGATCAAGGTCCGTTGCCCCAGCTGAGCGCCCTGTTCGTGGCGGCTGCGCAGGACAAGGTTTCGCGCAAACCGAGCCACTTGTTTGCGGTGGCCGAGGCATTCCATGACCAGCAAAGTCCTTTGATGGAAGCCGAGGCGTTGACCTTCATGACGCTCAACGCAAGCAAGTCCGCCGTCGAGGACCTCGTGGTGCAGCGCCGCCTTGGTGAGCTTGCCGCCTCGTTGCGGGGGGCCCGCGCGGCGGCGATGGGAACCTTCGCATCGGCTTTGCTGGGCAATGATCCCAAGCTGCTTGAGTCCGCCGGCAAGAGTCTCTCTGCAGACCGGCAATTCGCAGAGGCGGCCCTCTGTTACGCGCGGGCGGCAAGCGGCTACGAAGCGAGGACCCGCAGTGCGGCTAGCCGCCGCGCCTGGACCTTGATGGAGCGGCTGCACGGGGCTTTCGACAGCGATGTTGCTCCGCCACTGGGATGGCTGCCCGGTACTGCAGGCCATTGACATACTGCAGGCCATTGAAGGACTGCTGGAGACTGAAATACTGCAGGATATTGACGTGCTGTACGGCACATCTCCGGGGACGTCGGGCCGTGGGATAATTGAGTGTCCCCGAAGGATTTCCAAGGAGTGCCCCTTGACAGTCGTATCAACTCCCGCCTCATTGCAGCAGTCCGTGGTTCCCGCCATGGACAATGCGGAGGTGTTGCGGATCCGGAACGACTTCCCCGTCCTGGACCAACTGGTCAACGGCAAGCCGTTGATCTATCTCGATTCCGGGGCTACGTCCCAGAACCCCTTGAGCGTGATCGAGGCCGAGCAGGAGTTCTACGAGCAACGCAACGCCGCAGTACACCGTGGTGCACACCAACTTGCGGTGAGCGCGACTGAGGCCTTTGAGGATGCCCGCCAGACGGTGGCGGACTTTATCGGCGCCCAATACGAGGAAACCGTGTGGACGTCCAATGCGACGGAGGGCCTGAACCTCATTAGCTACGCTCTGTCCAACGCCGCTTTGTGGGCTGCGCAGGGCCGTGGCAGCTCAGCGTTGAAGGAGCTGGGGATCGGCCCCGGCGACGAAATCGTGGTCACGGAGATGGAGCACCACGCCAACCTGATCCCCTGGCAGGAACTCGCCTTCCGGACCGGAGCCACACTCAAATACATTCCCATCACCGACGATGGCACCCTTCGCCTGGACGCCGCAGCAGAGATCGTGGGGGAGCGCACCCGCCTGCTGGCTTTCACCCACGCCTCCAACGTCCTGGGCACCATCAACCCCGTTGCCGAACTCGTGGCTCTCGCCCGACGCGCGGGGGCGTTGGTGGTCCTGGATGCTTGCCAGTCAGTGCCTCACATGCCCATTGACGTCAAGGACCTGGACGTTGACTTCGCGGTTTTCTCGGGCCATAAGATGTTGGCCCCCACGGGCGTCGGCGTCCTGTACGGCAAGCAGGAACTCCTGGATGTCCTTCCGCCGTTCCTCACAGGTGGTTCCATGATCACTACTGTCACCATGGAGCGCGCCGAATATTTGCCTGCCCCCCAGCGCTTCGAAGCCGGAACCCAGCGCATCTCCCAGGCGGTTGCCCTTGCCACTGCCATGAACTACTTGTCCGAAACCGGGATCGACCGCATCCATGCTTGGGAAGCCACGTTGGGTCAGCGCCTGGTCAAGGGACTTGAGGGCATCGACGGCATCCGCGTGGTGGGCCCTGCTTCTGGTGCGGAACGCATCGGACTGGCTGCTTTCGACGTCGCCGGTGTCCATGCGCACGACGTCGGCCAGTTCCTTGACGATCGCGGCATCGCCGTTCGCGTCGGCCACCATTGCGCCCAGCCACTGCACCGCCGCTTGGGGCTGACTGCTACTACCCGGGCAAGTACGTACCTTTACAACACCACGGACGACGTCGATGCCTTCCTTGACGCCGTGTCTGGCGTTCGGGCCTATTTCCAGGCCTGACCCACGCGGCCGAACTGCAGCCGCTTCCCACACACTTCCACGAACGGGTAACCAGCACCATGAGTCTTGACCAGCTGTACCAGCAGATCATCCTGGACCACTCCAAGCAGCGGCACGGCAGCGGGCTGGCGGGCACGGAAGTCCCAACGGGCACGTCAACCGGGCAATCCCACCAACTCAACCCGGTCTGCGGGGACGAGGTAACGCTCCGACTGGCTGTCGCCGATGGAACGGTCAAGCAGATCAGCTGGGACGGTGAAGGCTGTTCCATCTCCATGGCGTCGGCTTCAGTGTTGACCGACCTCGGCGAGGGAATGTCGGTAGAGGAATTGCACGCCGTGATCGATAACTTCCGTGAGGTGCTCCGCTCGCGTGGAAAGGTGCAGGCGGATCCAGAGATTCTGGGAGACGCTGCCGCGTTCGAAGGTGTGGCCCGCTACGCCGCCCGGGTTAAATGCGCCATGATTTCATGGGTTGCTGCGGAGGACGCGCTGAACCAGGCGACGGCCTAGCAGCCTATCGAGCAGCGGCGGAGCAGCCCCGCGCTAGGCGCGGCTGAAGACGTCAGGTACGCCGTCGCCGTCGTCGTCCCGTTGTTCTTCTGCCTGAACCTGGCGGTACCGCCGGTTCCGGGCCCTGAGCACGACGGCGGCCAGCAGCGCCGCGATCAGGGAACCTGCCAGGATGGCCACCTTGGCGTGGTCATTGTGTGCAGACCCCGCGCCGAAGCTCAGCTCGCCGATCAACAGGGAGACGGTGAACCCGATCCCGGCCAGCAGTGCCAACCCAAAGAGGTCGATCCACGCAATGCTGGAATCCAGGCTCGCACGGGTGGTTTTGGTCACCAGGAACGTGGTACCGAAGACGCCTACGGCCTTGCCTATTACCAACGCCGCAACAATTCCCACGGCCACCGGATCACTGAGCGCGGCCCGCATGCCATCGAACCCGCCCAGCGCCACCCCAGCGGAGAAAAACGCGAAGACAGGCACGGCGAATCCCGCGGAGAATGGGCGCAGCCGGTGCTCGAAGTGCTCAGCGAGCCCTTCCTCCGGCTCACCCTTTTTCCCGCTGTTGAAGACCGGAACCGCAAAGCCCAGCAGCACCCCGGCCACGGTGGCATGGATGCCGGAGGCATGGACGAAACCCCAGGTGGCCAGGGCCAAGGGGAGCAGGATGTACCAACTGCGGATCCGCTTCTGGACCAGGAACGTGAAAAGGGCCAGCGGCACCAGCGCGGCCAGGAGCATAAGGGGCTGGGTCCCGGTGGAGTAGAAGAAGGCGATGATGCCGATGGCGATGAGGTCGTCCACCACCGCGAGTGTCAGCAGGAAGGTCCGGAGCGCGGCGGGCAGGTGTGTGTTGATCACGGCTAGGACGGCCAGGGCAAAGGCGATGTCCGTAGCCGTGGGAATGGCCCAGCCTTTGAGTGTCTCCGAGGCGGAGCCGAGGTTGAAGAGGACGTAGATCAGGGCAGGAATAACAACTCCACCAACGGCGGCGGCCACCGGTACAACGGCGCGGGCCGGTTTCCGGAGTTCCCCCGCAACGAACTCCCGTTTGAGTTCAAGGCCTGCGAGGAAGAAGAACACAGCCAGCAGGCCGTCGGAGGCCCAATGCCCGACGCTGAGCTGCAGGTGCCAGGGTTCGTAGCCTATTTTGAGGTCGCGTAATGCAAAGTAACCGTCAGCGGCGGGGGAGTTTGCCCAAATCAGCGCAATGACGGTGGCGGCCAGAAGGAGGGCGCCGCCCACGGTCTCTGTTCGAAGGATCGAGAGGATCCGGCGGTACTCGGGGTAGCTGGAGCGGCTGAAAACAATGGTGGTCAGGGGTTGTTTGGCCACGGTGGCTCCTGTGGGTCGAGTAGTCCAGGGCAGGCATCGCAAAGACACCGCCGACCAGACTTCCCGGCACACCAAAGTCCATTCTACCCAAGTGAGTCGCAGCAGTGCGCGTTATGAGCTCTCAAAACGCGCACTGCTGCGACTTACTTGGGCGAAACTTAGGCGAGAAGCCCCGTGATCCCGATGACCGCCGTCGCTAGTCCCAGCACCATGGAAATGGACACCAGGATCACGTGGACGGTCAGGAACCTTGTGGCCTTCCCGGCAGCGTCGCGGGCCCGGGGGTCCTTCATGACGCGCTTCAGGAACTGCGGCCATACAACCAGGGACCATACGCCGGCAACGATCAGGACCCAGCCCAGAATGGCGGGGAGCTGCATGCTAGTGGCTTTCGAGCCAGGCCTGCGCCTGCTGGGACTGGATGTTCAGGGCCTTGCCAACCATCGGTTCAGCAGCATCGGCAATCTTGCCGCCGAGGAATGGAACCGACGAGGAAACGTTGCCCTCGAGCTCGATCCGGGTGTTCGCGCCTTCAGCCACGAGGCGCTGGACGGCCGTGACGTCAAGCGGAGCGCCGGAGACCTTCAAGGCAATCTTGCTGGCGCGGGAGCCGTCTGCTGCGGGCGCCTCCCACTGCTCGGTCTGCGTAACGGTCAGGCGCTCGCCCACGAACTTGCGGGCAATATCCGGCAGACGGGTAGTGGGCAGAGTACGAACCGTGGTGGTGCTGAAAGCGCCAGCAGGGTCGCCGTCGATCGTGAACGATTCCAGGGAGCCGCCCACCAGTTCGCTCGTGTGACGCAGAAAGTCTTCGTCGACAAAGACGGCCGCTACTCGGTCAACGCTGTGCGGCAGGGTGGTGGATGCACTCAGGGCCATGGGTCCTCCGTGGATATGTTGGTGGTGAAGCTCTTTTAGCTCCCAACATCCTACGGGGTGTCCGTGGCCACAGCGGAAATGTCCCAGCCATCAACGGGCCCTGAGGGAGGGGTAGGCTGGAATGACCCGGCATTCGTTCGAATTTCCGGGCATTTGTGTTGCCTGCCCTTGGACCCACCCTAGGAGTTTCAGCCATGAGCCTCAACGGTCTGCGCCGCGCACTGGCGGAGGACAAGACTTTTGCGCGCGTCCGAACTGAGGCTCAGCGGGCCTTTTCGGCCCGGAGCACCGACTACCAGATCAGCGCCCCTACCGGTATGCGGGCAGTTCTCCTTGCAGAAATGGCCGATGGCCTTGCTGCCCAAGGAGCCGACGCCGCGAACGCCCCTGTTGTGCTGGCAGTCACCGCCACCGGGCGTGAGGCCGAGGACCTGACAGCGGCACTCGCCTCCTATCTCCCCGCGGACTCGGTGGCTACTTTCCCCAGTTGGGAAACCCTCCCGCACGAGCGGCTCTCGCCGCGTTCGGACACCGTAGGTCGCAGGCTCTCCGTCCTGCGCCGCCTGACCCACCCTGAAACCTCGACGGCGGCACCCTTGCGTGTGGTGGTTACTCCGGTTCGCGCCGTGGTCCAGCCGATTGTTGCCGGTTTGGGCGACCTCGTTCCCGTAACGCTGCAGGTAGGGCAGGAACGCTCGTTCACCGATGTTGTCCGGGCCCTCTCCGACGCCGCCTATGCCCGGGTTGACATGGTGACGCACCGAGGTGAATTCGCGGTTCGCGGCGGCATCCTGGATGTTTTCCCTCCCACGGAGGACCATCCCATCCGTGTGGAGTTCTTCGGCGATGAAGTTGACCAAATGCGCTGGTTCGCTGTGGCCGACCAGCGTTCGCTGTCCGCTCCCGGGATCCACCACCCCACGGAACTGCACGCCCCGCCGTGCCGTGAAATCCTGATCACGCCCTCCGTCATGTCCCGCGCTGCCAAGCTCAAAGCCGATATGCCGGCGGCGGCTGACATGCTGGAGAAGATCGCCGGTGGGATCGCCGTTGAAGGTATGGAGTCCTTGGCTCCGGTCCTGGTGGATGCCATGGTCCCGTTCGTGGACCAGCTTCCGGCCGGGTCCTTGAGCGTGGTCATCGAACCGGAAAAGGTTCGCACCCGCGCGCACGACCTCGCTGCTACCAACGAAGAGTTCCTGGAAGCTGCTTGGTCAACGGCGTCCGACGGCGGTTCCGCGCCACTGGATCTGTCCTCCCAGGCATCCACTGACTTGCACGCCGCGAGCTTCCGTTCTCTGACAGACACCCGATCCGCCGCCTTGGAACACGGAGTGTCCTGGTGGTCCATCACTTCGCTCGCAACGGACGAGGACCTGGTGTTGGACATCGACGTCCTCAACCTGCATGCCCGGGAGCCGCGCGGTTACCAGGGCGAGGTCGCGGAAATGCTGGACTTCATCGGCTCACGTGTCCGCGAGCAGTGGCGCCTTGTGGTTGTTACGGACGGCCCGGGGCCGGCACAGCGCCTGGTTGAGCTGTTCCACGATGCCGACATCCCCTGTGCACGAGTGGACTCGCTGGATAAGGATCCGCAGCCGGGCATCATCGAGGTGACCACTGCCGCCGTCGGGCGTGGTTTTGTCCTGGACGGCCTCAAACTGGGCCTGTTGACCGAAGCTGACCTGCTGGGCCGCGCCACCGCCAGTTCCACCAAGGACATGCGGCGCATGCCGTCCAAGCGGCGGAATGCAGTGGACCCCTTGCAATTGCACGCAGGTGACTTTGTGGTTCATGAGCAGCACGGAATCGGGCGGTTCGTGGAGCTCATTCAGCGCAAGGTGACCGGAACGTCGTCCTCTGATGCGGGGCTGCGTGAATACTTGGTGCTGGAGTACGCAGCATCCAAGCGCGGTGCTCCGGGGGACCGTTTGTTTGTCCCCACGGACCAGCTGGATCAGGTCACGCGCTACGTCGGCGGGGACGCCCCTGCCTTGAGCAAGATGGGCGGCGCTGACTGGGCCAGCACCAAGTCCAAGGCCCGCAAGGCCGTCAAGGAGATCGCCGGAGAGCTCATCCGGCTGTACTCGGCCCGGATGGCCTCCCGCGGACACGCCTTCGCCCCGGACACTCCGTGGCAGCGCGAGCTCGAGGAAGCTTTCCCGTATGTGGAGACCCCCGACCAGCTGACCACCATCAACGAGGTCAAGGCGGACATGGAGCGGGAAATCCCCATGGACCGGCTCGTTTCCGGCGACGTTGGCTACGGCAAAACCGAGATCGCAGTCCGCGCCGCTTTCAAAGCTGTCCAGGACGGCAAGCAGGTGGCAGTCCTGGTGCCCACCACGCTGTTGGCCCAGCAGCACTACGAAACTTTCACCGAGCGTTTCTCCGGATTCCCGCTGCGGGTGAAACCCCTTTCGCGGTTCCAAAGCGGCAAGGAAGCAAAAGAAACCGCCGACGGCGTCAAGAGCGGCGCCGTCGATGTTGTGATCGGTACGCACCGGCTGCTGTCCAAGGACTTTGAGTTCAAGGACCTGGGGTTGGTGATCGTGGATGAAGAGCAGCGCTTCGGTGTGGAACACAAGGAAGCACTGAAGAAGATGCGCACCAACGTGGACGTGCTGGCCATGAGTGCCACGCCGATTCCGCGAACCTTGGAAATGTCCCTGACGGGTATCCGCGAGACGTCCACGCTGGCAACCCCGCCGGAGGAACGCCACCCGGTACTCACCTATGTGGGTCCGTTCACCAACAAGCAGACGTCAGCGGCCATTCGTCGTGAGCTGATGCGCGAAGGGCAGGTGTTCTTCGTGCATAACCGCGTGTCCTCGATTGAACGAATTGCCGCACAGATCCGCGAGCTGGTCCCCGAGGCCAGGGTGGAAGTGGCGCACGGCCAGATGTCCGAGAGCCGCCTTGAGAAGATCATTGTGGACTTCTGGGAGAAACGGTTCGACGTCCTGGTCTGCACCACCATCATTGAAACCGGGCTGGACATCTCCAACGCCAACACCCTGATTGTGGACGGCGCCGACAAGTACGGACTTTCGCAACTCCACCAGCTCCGTGGCCGTGTTGGTCGTGGCCGTGAACGTGCCTACGCCTACTTCCTCTATCCGTCGGAAAAGCCGCTGGGCGAGGTCGCCCTGGAGCGGCTCAAGGCTGTGGCGGCACACAACGAGCTCGGCGCCGGCATGCAGTTGGCCATGAAGGACCTCGAAATCCGTGGTGCGGGCAACCTGCTGGGCGGGGAGCAATCCGGCCATATCCAGGGAGTGGGCTTCGACCTTTATATCCGGCTCGTGGGCGAGGCTGTTGCCGAGTACCGCGGCGAGGCCGAGGAAAAGGCAGCCGAGATGAAGATCGAGCTGCCCGTCAACGCCCACTTGCCGCATGATTATGTGCCGGGTGAGAGGTTGCGCCTGGAGGCCTACCGGAAGCTGGCCGCGGCGGTGACCACCGAGGCCATTGATGAGGTCCTCGCCGAACTCGTGGACCGCTACGGTGAGCCGCCGCTGCCCGCGCAGAACCTCATCGCCGTTGCGCGCTTCCGGGTGGGGGCCCGCGAGGCCGGCCTGTCCGACGTCGCGCTCCAAGGCAACTTCATCCGCTTCTCGCCGGCGCAATTGCCCGAGTCCAAAACCATGCGGCTGAACCGCATGTACCCGGGTTCCCAGGTCAAGCCTGCGTTGGATGCTGTGCTGATCCCCAAGCCCAAAACAGCCAGGATCGGTGGCCGTGATCTGCAGGACGCCGAGATCCTCCAGTGGGCCAACAACGTGATCGAAGCGATCTTCTCAGATGTACCCGTAAAGGCAGGCTAAGCGAATGATGGGAGGACACCACGCCGCGTCGGGAGCCGCGGCGTGGATTGCCATTGCCTCGACCGGCCCCTACGCCTTGGGCTGGTATCCGCTGGACTCCACCGGCATCCTGATCGGAGCCATGGCGACGGCGGGCACCGCCTTGGTGTGCGACTGGGACCACCGGCACAGCACCATTGCGAATTCGCTGCCGCCGCTTTCGAATGTCATTGCAGTGGGAATCGAGAAAGCCAGCGGAGGGCACCGGCAAGGCACACACTCGCTGTTGGGAGCCTCGGCCTTTGTAGTGCTGGCAGCCATGGCAGCTCAATTTCAGATGATCACACCGGCAGGGAAGCTCTCTGTTGGCGCTGGTTTGCTGTGTATGTTCATGATCAACCTGGCAGCTAAGGCTTTGAACCTGTTTCCGAAGTCCGGCTGGATCACCAACTGGCTGTTCGCTGTGCTGATGGCTGGCCTGGTGACCTGGTTTGCACCGGATCAATGGGGTTGGTTGCCGCTGTCAATGCTGACGGGCGTCGTGGTCCACATTGTGGGGGACATGATTACGGTCGGCGGTGTGCCTTTGCTGTGGCCCATCGTGATCAAGCCCCCTAAATTCCTGCGGAAATCGCTGATCAGTGGCATCTGGCGGGCCAACGGTGCTTTCTCCATTCCCTTGCTGGGCAAGGCAGGCTCCCGGCGGGAGTGGCTGGTCCTGATACCCGTCAGTGGATACGCCATGGTGGGAATGGGGGCAGCGGGTTGGGCTCTGGCCCAGCAACATTGGCCCGGAGTGCTTGCGGCATTCGGCGGTGTGATCCAGGCCCCTTGATCGGGATGCCAAGTTGGCGTCATGTCTCGCGGCCTGTGCCCACTCCCTTTACGAGAAAACGAACTTTTGCGTTTTCACGTATACGGAGGTTCAGATGGCTGTGCTCCACTCACGCAGTATGCACATCGGCAGCAGGGGAGGCCTTCGGGCACTGCGACATGTGGATTCTCTGCGTCGCTCCCTGGTTGATCTTGAAGTCATAATTCCGGCCTACAATGAGGCCGGACGGATTCCCAATACCCTGCTGCAAGCCGTCGATTTCCTGGCAAGTCAGCCCTGGTCGTCTCGAATCGTGGTGGTGGATAACGGCAGCGTTGACGAGACCGGGGCTGTAGTCCGCCGTATTTCGCGCGAGACAGGAAGCCGTGAGACCGGGAGCACCGTCCCGATTTCCGTGATCGGGTGTTCCCGTCGCGGCAAGGGGGCAGCTGTCCGCCGGGGCCTCCTCAGCGGTACGTCACGTTTCACCGGATTCTTTGATGCCGATCTGGCCACACCCTTGGATACGCTGACTGCTGCCATGTCCCACCTCGAAGAGGGTGCTGCAGCAGTTATTGCCTCGCGCCACGCGCCGGGTTCCACCCTGGTCCGTCCGCAACAACTGGGACGCCGCGTCGGCGGTACTGCTTTCCGCGCACTAACTAAGTCCAAAGTGAAGGGCATCTTCGATACCCAGTGCGGCTTCAAATTTTTTGAGCGGTCCTCGCTGACGGCTGCCATGGTCCAATGCCGCGCGACGGGATTCGCCTTTGACGTGGAGCTGCTTCTGAGGCTGCAACACCAAGGGGCCCGAATCATCGAACTGCCTGTCGCCTGGACTGACGGAGAATCGTCAACCTTCCGGCCATTCCACGACGGAATCGCCAGTTTTGCCTCCGTGCTTCAACTAGAGAAATCGATCCTATGACCAGTGCTTTCCCAATGTCGCCGACACATCTTGCTGGAAAGCAGCTACTTATCCTGAACTGGCGCGACGTCGGCCATTCCCAGGCCGGGGGCGCCGAGCAATATATGCACGAGATTTCCCGCAGGTGGATAGAGGCCGGGGCTGAAGTCACGTGGTTTACCGGACGTGAAGCGAACCAGGCTGCGGAGGACGTCATCGACGGCATCCGGATACTTCGCGCTGGCGGTCCCTTGGCAATCTATGCCCACGCCGCGCTCAAGCTCGTGCGAACGGGCAGTCTTTACGATGCTGTGGTGGATTGCCAGAACGGAATCCCCTTCTTCTCGCCGCTCTTCATGCCGGGCAGGACGCCGATCATTCAACTGATCCATCACGTTCACCAAGAGCAATTCAGCAGCAGGTTCTCTCCGCCCTTGGCTGCCCTCGGTCGTTTCCTGGAAAGCCGCGGCGCAAAAGCTGTCTATGGCCAGCGTGCCATTGTTGCCGTATCACCCTCCACACGGTTGGAACTTCGCAGGCTCGGGTTTTCCGGTCCTATACACGTAGTACCCAATGGCACCATCGACGTCCCGGCCGAGGTTGGGCCCAGGGCGCCTGAGCCCACCATTACGGTGGTCAGCCGCTTGGTGCCGCACAAACGACTGGACTTGCTGCTGGGCCAGATTGCCGTTGCAGCCTCCCGTATCCCTAATCTGCGCCTGGAAATCGTGGGCGATGGGCCCGAAAGGGGCCGCCTTCAGCAACTCGCGATGGACCTGGGGCTGAGCCACGTTGTGACTTTCCACGGCTATCAGCCCAACGAGGTCCGCAACAGGCTGCTGAACCGGGCATGGCTTACTACTTCCACGTCGGCGTCCGAGGGCTGGGGATGTTCAGTCATCGAGGCAGCGGCTTGGGGCGTTCCCTGCCTTGCATTGCGTGTTCCAGGCATCCGCGATTCCGTAGTGGACGGCAGCACAGGATGGTTGGTGGATACAGCCAAGGAATTCGGGAGCGCCATGGTTGCCGCCTTGGAGGCGTTGGCTGCCCATGAGGCATCGCAGGAGTTCTCTGCACAATGCCAGGAGTGGGCACGTTGCTTTACGTGGGAGCGGAGTTCGGCGCTTCTGGCTGGTGTTGTCCTTGAAGAGACGCAAAGCCTGGAAGCCACCGGTGGACGCAGTTCCCGCTCCGATATGTCCACACTGGTTCGTTTCGAACTACCGCCAGGCACCGATCTCCGGGCCATACTGCGTCCCACCGATGAAGTGTGGGAGGGCGACGGCCAAGCCTCGGTACTGATGAAAGGCCGCGATGAGTTCGAAGCCTTCGCGGTTTTGAAGCAGATCGGAGTTGACTCGGCAGAGTTGCAACCGGCCGGACGAAGCGTCCTGCTGGCCGGACCCGCAAGCGCTGCTTCGCCTGCCCACGCCGTTGATGGCCTGTAGGGCGCATACGGCCGGAATCGGCCAGGAGTGTGGACATGGCTGACACTCTGCTTCAAACGGATCAGGAAGCCAAGCCCGGTGATGTGGAAAGGCTGTCGGGACGGAGAAACAAAAGAGGTGAAAACAGCAAAGTAGGGGAGAATAGCGTCTTCCTGGCCATGTCGGCCGGTGTAGTGGGTGCAGTCAGTTACGCCTGCAGTTTACTCATGGCCAACATGCTGCCGACCATCGACTACACGCATTTTGCGTCGGCCGCGATGCTGATGGGAATCGTGGGGATTGTCGCATCAGCGTTGGTACCTCTTCCCTTGTCCCATGTAGTCGCTGTCAATCCTGAAGGCTCCAAGGAACGCAAGGATGGCCTGGCCTTCTCGGTTTTTGTGTCATGCCTGGCGGGAGCAGCGGCAGCCGTAGTGACAGGAATGGTGACTCTGGCCTTTGCCACTCCAGCGCTGGCAGGAGCTGTAGCGCTGGGTTCGCTGGCTATCTTCATCGTGACGGCACCCTCGGGCTGGTTGCAGGGTGAATTGCGTTTCACTTGGGTTGCCCTGATTAACATCGGCGAAGTTGTCCTCAGGCTCGGGTTCAGTGTGTTGGTGATCTTCCTGGCATGGGGTGCCGGGGGAGCGGTCCTCGGATTTGCTGTGGGTTCAGTAGCTCCACTTGCCGTGCCACTTTCCTTCTATCGGGACCTGCATTGGCGTCCGCGTGTGCTTCTGGACAAATGGCGGTGGGCGGAGACCATCGAGATCGCGTCGGTGCTGTGCGTAGTTTCGGTACTGGTTGGCCTGGATGTTGTGCTGGTTGGATTTCTGGACGAAGGATCCTCCGCTGCAGCCGGATTCCAAGCTTTGGCGTCAATTGCCAAGGGGCCGGTGTATGTGGCGGCCGGTACTGCCTTGGTGGTTTTCCCTTTGCTACGCACCCCAGGCGCGGACGTGCGCAAGGTCCTTGGAGCCGCCTTCACCTCCTTTGGGCAATTGGCGGTAGTGGCCTTCGTCATTATCGCGACGGCACCGCACGCGCTGGCCGGGTTGATTGTGCCCCAGAAGTATCACGGCTCCCTGGAGCTGCTGCCATGGTTGGCAGTAGCTGGCCTTGGCTACGCGATGCTGATGGTACTGTCCACCATCCTTCTCGCGGTGAGGGCGTACCGGCGATGCCAGGTAGGCCTTGCCATCGCTTGCCTTCTGGTGGTGGGTGGGTTGTGGGCTGGCTGGTGTCTGAATGCTGTTGCCGGCATGGCAGTGGGCTCAGCGGCGGGTTCCGTGCTGGCATCCGTGGTTCTGGCCCTTATAGCTCGTCCCGTTCTTGCCGCCGCCAAGCGTCCCGGAGGCGTGGCCTGGCGGTGGTTTGCCTACCCAGCCGGACTGGCTGTCGTGCTGGGCGTGGCCAGCCAGTTTCAACCATTGCTGTGGCTGCTCCTGGCGTCCGGCGCAGGCTCTGCCATACTGGCACATCAGCGCGGTCTGTTGCCCGGCTGGAGCAAAGTTGCGCGGCGTGTTCAGAGACTCACGGGCATCTGGATGCCGTTCTTCGCCGTTGTTGCCGGAGCCTTCTGCGTTCGTGCCCTTGGTCTTGAACGGGGCTTCGAGCTCTGGGTGGATGAGTTGCTGTACGTGCGTTTAGGCGAGTCTGTCAGTACAGGCCACTTTCCCACGCTCCCTGACGGGCCCTTCTTCCTCCACCCGCCCGGCTATTTCATCCTTGAAGCCGGCATCATCAGGCTGTTTAACGTCTCTGGTGAAATTGTGGATGTCGTACTGCAGTTGCGATGGCTCAACGCCGCGCTCGGAGCACTGACAGTGGGTTTGGGGTTCCTCCTTGTCAAAAGGCTCACCAGTGCCGCGCCCGCGTGGCTCTGCGCTGTGCTACTTGCGTTCGAGCCTTTCATTCTGCGCAACAACAGCCATGCCTTCCTCGAGACCTCGGCCATGGCGGCTGTGCTTGCAGGGTTTTTGATATTGCTGCGAACGCCGAAGCGGGCAAAGGAAGCTGTCCCTTTCCTGCGATTGGCTGTAGCGGGATTGCTTCTGGGATACGGAGTTCTGTGCAAGGACTTCTTCATCATCTGCACCTTCGTTCCGGTGCTGGTTGCTGTGTTGTGGAAGCAGACCCTGCCCTGGCGAAAAGCTGCGGTGGTGGCGGCGGTGGCTGCCATTCCCTATGCCGCTTACCTCGCGGTGGTAGCGCTGCGGGGACAAATGCCGGATTGGGTGTGGGCCAAAAGCAATGGGCTGCTTCGGATGTCCGGGGTTGAGAAGAACACGGGTTTCACGGCGGAAGGCTCGCCGAGCATCGTGTCCCGGTTGATCGAGCAGAGCGGTCACTTTGGCACCAGTTATATTCTCCTGGCGCTGTGTCCCGTAGTGGGCCTCCTCTTGTGCTTCAGCCTTCATGCAGGGCGGCGGTTTGTTGGACTGGCGGGGCTGGCTCTGGGTGTCGCGGGCGCCTACAGCGCCATCTTCGGCACCTTCGAAGAGCAATATGGGTATGGCGTCATCGTGGCAGGGGTCCTGTGCTCCGTGCTGGCCGTGGTGGAGCTCATTGAGAGATATCCGAAGGGTCGAAGGGCCTTCGCGGCGATGTCCATCTGCTTCATTGCCTTGACCGTGCTTCTCGGGATGCGCACGGCACTCACTGTGGACAATGGCTTTGCCAGTGCGAGGCAGTGGGTCACAGCGAACCTGCCCGCTGATGCGCGCGTCAGCGTCACCAACAGCACCGGGGAGTTGGTATTCAGGGACGACGCCAGGTTCGGAATCTGGCCATCAGCACCCTTGATGAAAGAGCATGGCGTCAATTACATCCTGACCCAGTCGCTGCCCATCAGCCAGGGATACGGCTACGCGAATCCCACGATGCTCGCCTGGCTAAAGGAGCACGCAACTCCTGTTTTCACTTCCGAGGGACCCACCAATGGTGATACGACGCTCTGGTTCGTGCGGGAAGCGGATCTGGACGTTGCGGCATCGGCGAATATCGGGTTCCCGTCCAAAGACCATGGCACAGAACGGTAAAGATCATGAGGGTTTTACATCTCGGGTTCGAAGACCCAGGCATGCCCGGCGCCGGTGGGGGATCAGTGAGGACACACGAGGTCGATCGTCGGCTGGTTGCCAACGGCTTCCGAATGACGGTCCTGACCACCAGATACCCCGGGTGGTCTGAACGTGTGCAGGACGGCGTTCACTACGTGCCGATCGGAATAGGCCATGGGCGGAACAGATTAGCCCGGCTCCTGGGCTACGTGCTGATGCTGCCCTTTGAGGTTCGACGGCGTCGCGGAGCCGCTGATCTGGTGGTGGAGGACTTTTTCGCGCCGTTTTCCAGCATGGCTGCGCCGCTCTGGACAAAGCGCCCCACAGTTGGCCTGGTCCAGTGGCTGCATGCGCGAGAGAAAGCACGTGAATATGGGTTGCCCTTGCATTGGGTGGAACAGTGGGGTGTTAGGCGTTACCGGCGGATGATCGCAGTGTCGCAGGGCATCGCTGACCGCTTGACGGCCATAAACCCCCACGTTCGTGTGGAGGTGATCGGTAATGGTGTGGATCCCGCAGCCTGGAAACCCGAACCCAAACCCGGACAGGACATCCTATGCATTGGGCGTTTGGAGTTCGGTGGCAAAGGTCTCGATTTGCTGCTGGCAGCATGGGAAGAATGTGCGGGCCGCGTGGATGGCCATCTCCTGATTGCAGGTGCTGGCCCTGATGAAGGAAAGCTGCGCGCCGTCATTGAAGAGAGGGGCCTTTCCAGCCGGGTACGGCTCCTTGGGTGGCTCTCCGGGGAGCAGAAATTCCAGGCAATGAGTGATGCGCGGCTTGTGGTTGTTCCCTCCAGGCAGGAGACCTTTGGGTTGGTGGCCATCGAGTCATTGGCTGTTGGAACTCCGGTCATTGCCTTCGATATCCCGTGCTTGAGGGAGATTGTCCCCGACGCCGCCGGCTGGTTGGTTCCGGCGTTCGACGTAGATGCCCTTGCTGCTGAGATAACGCGCAGATACGCACAGGACGGACTGATGGAGGCGGGAGCCCAAGGCAGGGCGTTTGCTTCAGGCTTCAATTGGGACCGGCTCGCCGAAATGCAGGCCACATCCTTTCGCAATGCAGTTGCTGAAGCAGCTCCAACCGGGCCTCATCCACAGGAAGGGCCTCCGCATGGCAATTGAATCAAAAATCGACCGATCCTTGGCAGGCGACGCTCCCTGGCTGTTCCTGTCGCCCCACCTTGATGACGCGGTTTTGTCCTGTGGTGCGCTTATTGAGGCGCAGGCGCAGGAACGGGAGATCATCGTGGCAACTGTGTTCACGGAAGCCTCCCCTGCACCGCACACCCGGGCCGCCCGCTCTTTCGTGCGTCAGTCCACGCTTGAGGATGGTGTCCAACTATTCGAGGCCCGCAAAGCAGAGGACAAGGCTGTCCTTGCTGCCATGGGCGTACAGCTCATACATCTGGGTGCCGTGGATGCCTTGTTCCGTCGTCGCCAGTTACCGCGGCTCGCCAGAGGCGCGTGGAACAAGCTCCTGCCGGAACTGACGCACCGCTACTCGACGTATAGATTCGACATCGCGCTCGGACGAATAGCGCGGGGAGATAAAACGCTTATCCGGCAACTCCAGGACGATGTTGCCGAGCTAATGGCCGTGACCAAGGCCGAACTGCTCTTCGTTCCTGTAGGTGTGGGTAGCCATGTTGACCACCTCATCACCCGCAAGGCCGGGGAGGGCCACCCTGAAAACCTGGTCCTTTACTCGGACTTTCCCTACGATTTGGTCTCGCCGCCGGATACGGCAGGGTTAGCGCGCCTTGGGTATCAACCGTGGATTTGGGAAGAAGGCTTGTCATCCAAGCACCCGCGGATCAGGCAGTACTCCACACAAGCAAATGGGTTGTTCCCCAGCGGTGTAATTCCCATCAAAGCGGAAACCTACTTTGTCCCGCATCCTTCCCGAAGCTCAAGCAGTTAAGCCCGCCCCAAAAGCAATGGCCCAGGCGTTAGCCCGGGCCATTGAAAAACTGCGTGAACGTTTAGCTTTCGCCAGCTGAGTCCGAGCGGCCAAGGATGGTCTGCGGAATCCAGAATGCGAGGGCGAACAGGCCCAGGCAGACGGCCATCGGCCACGGGTTATCCAGGCTGAGGAAGGACAGGGAGTAGATAGCGCCCAGGAAGAGCACGATCATGACCACGAACAGGACAATGCTTGTGCCGAGGTTGTTCTCTTTTTCAATGGGGGCGCTTGTTGCGTTCTTGGACATTCATTCCTCCTCGGCCCCGCAGGGCTCAAAATCTGTGGCGGTTGCGGATGCCTCAGTAATCCGATGAACCCTGTTCACCTTTGACAATGGCTATTCCGGAACTCGCTCCGATACGTGTTGCACCAGCAGCAATCATAGCCTGTGCGTCAGCCAGGGACCGCACTCCGCCTGACGCCTTGACCCCAACATCAGGTCCGACGGTCTTGCGCATCAAGGCAACGTCTTCAAGGGTTGCTCCGCCGCCGTTGAAACCAGTGGAGGTCTTGACGAAGTCAGCCCCTGCCTCCACGGCTGATTCGCAGGCAATGACCTTCTGTTCATCGGTCAACATGGACGTCTCGATGATGACCTTCAGGATCGCTTCGCCGGCGTGGACAGCTTCGGCGACGGCGGTGATGTCATCCACCAAGGCACCCTTGTCATTCGCGCGGGCGGCCGCCATGTTGATCACCATGTCGATCTCATCGGCGCCATCCAACACTGCACCGCGGGCTTCGAATGCCTTGACGTCACTGGGTGTGGCGCCCAGCGGGAACCCAATAACGGAGCAGGTCAAGACTCCGGATCCTTTGAGGGCCTTGGTGACGGTCTTGACCCAGATCGGATTGACGCAGACGGACTTGAATTTGTACTCGACGGCCTCGGCGCAAACCTTCAAAACCTCGGCCTCGCTGGCCTCCGGCTTCAACAGTGTGTGGTCGATGTACGAGGCGATGCTTGCAGGCGCGACGGCTTCGTTGCTCATGGGATCCTTCCGTGCCGGGCGTGGCCGGCCCGATGGCCGCAGGGTTGTCACTGCCCGTCAAAGGACCATCTTGCCATATGGTCCGGGTGCCGGTTGGGGTTGTCCACAATGGCAAGAGAAGCAGCAGTCAGGCCGCCATCGCGGCCTGCTGGTTGCTGCCCCATGCGCCCAACAGCATCCCCGAGGCGCACAGCATCGCGGAGGACTCGGCAGAAAGGAGAAGACCCAGTCGGAGGCCGTCGCAGGAAGCCGCGTCGCCAATCGCCCAAATGCCGGGGACGGACGTGGTGAGGTCGCGCCCTACTGCGATCCCGCCGTCGGAGGCAATCAGGAGACCTGCGCTTTCGGCAAGCTCGCTGCGCGCGATACGTTCCTCGGCGAGGACCACGAGGTCGCCGTTCATGCTGCTGCCGTCTTCGAACAGGATGCCGGTCGCCGCTGGCGTGGAACCTGAGGTGGAACGAACGACGGCGGCTGGCCGGAGGGTGGTGCGGACGGGACGGACACCGCGGGCCCGGAGCACGGCCTCTGCCTGGCCCGCTGCGGGGCCATTGCCCACGAGGATTCCCAGCGGGCGCCGGCCGACGATCCTGGTGACGTCCTTGATTGCTTCACCGATGTCCGCGGCGTCATCGATGGTGGAGTAGCTCAGACCGTCTTCGGCCCCGGCGACCGGCGGAAGGCTTGGAGCTGAACCCGTGGCGATCACGAGTTGGTCGTAGGAGAACTCCATGCCGTCCACGGTGGTGACGATCTTTGCTGCCGCGTCAATGAAGCTTGCCGGCTGCCCGAACCGGACCGAGACCTGCGGCAGTTCTGCCAGTTCCAGGAGCGCCTCCGGGCATTCGTCGCGATTGCTGAGCACGGTGACGGTGCCATCGAAGGGGCGTTGCCGGGAAGCTGAACCGCTGCCGGCCAGCCGCCGCACCAAAGCCTGGGCTGCGGGACCTGCGCCTGCAATGACGATGTGAACGGGTGTGGAGGACATGTTTGGCCCTTTCGCTGGCGTGACCTGTTGATCATCAGCGTAGGGTGCCGGTTTTTCGCGGGTGTTTCCCCCTTGTTGCCATCTTTTGCAGATCGGTAGCGCGCTGTTTACCAGCCGGTAATAACGTGGATCACAGCGGAGTTAGCGATCACAGTGGAGTTCAGTACCGTGCGAGCAACTCCCGAAAACCGTTGGCGGCGAAGCTGGCCACGGCCTCTGCCCGGTCAACGAAGCCATGGGCACCCACTGGCTCCACCGAGGCCAGAAGTCCCGCGGCGTCGGCCAGGCTCATGGTCAGGCTTCCCGCCGGCAACCCGTCCACTTGCAATACTGCCTGGCGCGAGTCGGTCCAGGCATCCGGACCGGGATCGTCCCGCAAGGTGCGGGTCAGGGACACGTCCTGCCACCCGCCGTCGAGCCTGATCCGGGCACGGTACGTGACGTCGTGGCCTTCCGTTTCAACGCGCCCATCCGAGAAAAAGACGCGACCGTCGAAGAGCGGGTGCTCCAGGAATCCCGTGAACTGTGGGGGCACAGTGGACCCGGCCGTGGGCAGCATGACGGTGGCCTTGAACGTCAGGGGTGAGCCGTCCAAGTCTCCGCGCAAAGTGTCGTTGAAACGGACGCCGGCAGCCGGTTCTGTCATGGCGGTGCAATTGGCGTCCTTTGGAACGCCGGCTGGCGTCATGGTATCCAGGTACGCCCGGGCGTCCCGGTATCCCATGCCGATCAGGGTATCGGCGTCGATCCTTCCCAGATAGAACTCGGGATCGAGCGGGAGCGGATGCTCAGGACGCACCACATGCAGCACAAACTCGCGTCCAGCCGCGCTCGCAGCCTCGAAATCAGCAAGGAGGGCTCCCATGGCGCTCATTTCGATCATGTGCACGTACTGCTCCAAGGGCCCGTCACCCCAATAGGGCGAGTTGCCGATGCACCAAATCAGCCATACTTCCTCCGCTCCCCGACGCAGGGCTTCGGCTACATTGGCGTCGCGCATCCAGACGGCGTCCGTCCAGATCTTCCCGTCCCGGCGCAGCGGTGTCAGGAAGATGGGCAGAGACATTCCCGCGGCCATAAGCTCCGCGTCGATGGCGGTGGCATCGATGGCGTGGCAGCGCTTTTCAGTGAATTCCACGACGTTGAAGGAACCTTCGACGGCGCCCGGTTCCGCCGCGCGGCCCCGGATAGTCGCATCATTAATCCCGAGTGCGGGAAAGACCTTGTTCAGGATCCCGTCCGCATCCCCAATAGCTGGCAGCGCCCACGGGCCCTTGAGGTAGTCACCGATCGGCAGCGCCGAGCCGAAGTCCTTCACGTTCACGCTGGACCAGCGGGTGCACATTTCTTCCGGCGACACCCCGGACAGCAGCATCCCCGCCGTCAGGATCCCGCCGGAGCTGCCGTCAACATGGTGAAACTCCAGGCCTTCCTCGGCGAGCGCACGCATGACGCCGGCCTGCCAGGCCACGCGCATTCCGCCGCCGGCGAGCACCAGTGACCTTTTCACAGCGCGCTTCCTCCGGTCATGCCCCCACTGATCCTGCGCCAATAGACGAACAGGAGTACCGCCGTCGCGAGGTCAAAGAAGGCCACCAGCAGCGCGATGGGTGAGAAGACGCCGTTCAGTACCCCGATTCCGACGGCGCCGAATGCGCCGGCTTTCTGCAGTCCGGACCAGAGCACCACCTCGGGGGAGGGTGCGGCGTTGAGCAGGGTGTGGAGGAGCAGTCCGCCAACCACCACCATGAACATGCCCACTGTGCCGAACAGTTGCCGCATTCCAGGGGTGGGGTCGGCGCCGATCAAGGGCAATATTTGTCCGCCAAACGGGACCTGCACGGCACCGGTCAGGACCGTGATGATGGCGATCGCTGCGAGGATGGCGCGCAGTGGATCGGCGGTGGCCCAGGCCAGCAAGCCGGGGCGTCGCGCTTGGTGGTGAGGCTGGGAGTGGGGTGTGGGTTGTGCCGGCTGATGGGCGGTCATGCGAAGGACTCCAGCAGGCGTCCGCGGTCCACGAGCAGCCACACCATGGAGGCCCAGGTCAGCGTGGAGACGTAGAAGCGGATGTCGTTGAGCATCATCCAGCGCTTCAGCAGGGTGCGGAGTTCGGCGTCGTCCGCGAAGTCGCCGCCGCGGATGCGCTTGTTGATGGGGATGATGATGCCTTGGCCCACCCAGGTCAGGACGATGATTCCCAGCAGGCAGATGATGGCTGGGATGACACGGATGGTGCCCCACTCGGACCAGACCAGGATGCCGCCTGAAATGAACATAATGGGCACCACGACCGTGAAGAACTTGGTTGCTGCGCGCGTGGGGATGCCGAAGTGCATGTCGACGTTCTCACGGGCCAGCGAGCGCCATGTGGGGTACAGGAAGAATTTGAGGACCCACATGGTGCCCACATACATCGTGGCGCCGAACAGGAAGTAGAGCGCGTTGATGAGCAGTAGCCAGTTCATTGGAGGCTTCCCGGAGTAGCGCGGGGTACGGCGCCGGAGTCTCGTGCCGTGCCCATTGGCGCCGTCCCTGCGATCCTGCTCCGGTCCGGCGGGGTCAGCCATTCCTGGCCCTGGCCCAGGTTCACGACGCTGTCCAGCATGTCGCCTCCTCGAAGGGCTGCAGCAGCGGATTCGGTAGGTGCCGTGAGGAACCAGGCTTCGTAATGATCGTCAAGAACACCGTGGGCTTGCGGCAGCCAGGCGGTGAACACGGGTTTGCTTTCCACCTGCAGATTCTTCAAAGGCTCGACGCCGGGCGCGTCACCGAGGATGAGGCGTGCCTTGGCCTGTGCTCCGAGTGTGATGTCTCCGGTAGCTTCGAAGTAGATGTCCGATTTCCAGAGCATGTTCCGGAATACGCAGTAGTTCGACGCAGCAAGCTTCAGTGGCAGCCCAAGTGGGTCGGGACGCTCGATTTCGATGTAGCAACCGAGTTGGCCATCTTTGTCGTACTGTGCTGACACTGTGGAGTCAGTGACGACGAAGTCCAGGTTGGCCTGGTGCTTCGGCATGCCCCAGATTCCCTTGCCACCCTTGACGGAAACCTCCGAACTGACGGGCAGGTCCACCACGAACTGCCCCAGCTTGAAGGTTTTCTGGAAGATCAGCGGGAGGATGGGCGGGGCCGGCCTGCTGCCGTGGGTGATGGCGATGGCCAGTGAGTATTCGATGTACTTGCCGATGTCCGTGGACTTGTAATTGACCACGGTGACCACCAGCAGCCCTTTGCCGCCCAGGCTGAAGGGCCTCATCTCGGTGCCGGGGAGTGCGGCCGCTGCGGCTTTCTTGTTGATGGGGAAGGCCGCCATGAGCACCGGGGAGTCGTCGGAATTGACCGGCATGACGTACTTGATGCCGTCGGCCAGTGCGTGCTGGCCGCGGAGGCGTTCCTGGCGTCGGGGAACCGGGGACGGCATGAGCTTGAGCAGGGGGGTAACCAGTTCGGTGAGTGTTTTCATGACCTTGGCTCCTTGGTTTTGTTGAGCTCCTCCACGATGATCGGGAAGGTGTCCTGCCAGGCATGCTGACCGAAGAAGACGTCCAGATGTCCGTAGCCGGGGATGAGGTGGAGCGAGTCCTTCCCGGGCCGGTGCTTTTGGAAGAAGTCGAAGGTGCGTTGCTGGCTTTCGGGAAGGAAACAGAGGTTGTCCAGCCCGGCGATGAACGCGAACCGCGCATCGGTTTGGGGAGCCTCGGCCACAAAGTTCTCCGGCAGTTCCGGATGGTTTCCGGCAGCTACCATGTGCCCGGCTTTGATGCTGCGGCCCATCTCCTCGAAGAACGTCACCGGGACCTCGGCGAACTCGCCGCTGAGCCATTGATGAGTGGCGTCGTCGAGGTTTTCGTGGGCCCAGAGCGCCGGGCGGCCGCTGCCGTAGGTGAAGCTGACCATCTTGCAGACGATGTTGTCGCACTCGCGGTGGGTGGCCTTGACGAGGCCTCGGATGGCCCGCGTGAAGTAGCCCTGCGATTTATAGCCCCATGCCGGGGACAGGTAAGGGGTGAAGATCTTGACCACGGGCGTCAGGTAGTCGATCTTGAGCCGCGAGAACGCAGGCACCACGGGATGCAGGGACACCGCGTTGGAGACGATGGTGTCCACTTGGGGCAGGAGACCGGCCACGGCGGACATGGTGAACGACGTCGATCCCTGGCAGTGGATGACAGCCTTCATCGTGTCCGCTCCAGTCGCATTCAGCACATGCTCGACGGCGGCAGGGTGGTCGTACACGGCGGCGTCGGCGAGCGTCCAGGACAAGGGATCGAGATCGATGGATGCCCTCCAGTTCAGCATCCACACGTCCCATCCGTCTCCCAACAGGACGTCCACAATGGTGGTCCGGACCGGTGGCCTGAACAACTCCGCCCGCACGCCGGACCCATGGACCAGCATGACCGGCCCTTTCGTCACCTCCACCGCCGACGTCACATGGACAAGGCTCAAAGGGGTGTTGTCCCGGGCACGGAACGGGATGACCTCGGTCCGGTGCTCGGCACGGGTGATGATCATGGTGCGGTTCCTTTCCGCGTGATGGTGATGGGTTCTTCAAGCAGCCGTACGCCGGGCAGGCCGGGTTCCGGGACCAGCCGCGCGCCGTCGTCGTTCTGTACCAGCTGCCAATCGCGGCAGACTGTGTCCACCACAAGCGGGTAGACAGTGAGGTTGCCGTCAGCGGCGAGGTGGAGGCGGAGGAATCCTTTATGGTCTTCGATGGATTGCCCGGACATTTTCCAGGTAGAGACTTCACCGGTTGGCGTCGCCAGGATGAACAGCGCGAAGGCCTCACTGCCAAGCGCCCAGCCACCCAGATACACCACCGCGAGCGCCAGCAGCAGAATCACGACGTCGGGCCAGCCGGCCGGCCAGGGAAGCAGGATCACGACGGCGGCACTCACCGCAAGGGCGGACAGCTGGTAGAGCGCGCCGCGGGTGAAGACCACGATTCCTGCCTTCGCCAGCCCAAGCAGCCGTGCCGCTAGTGAGAGGACTGCGAGCAGGAGTGGCATCGCAAGGATCAAGATGACGATGAGGAGCAGGGTGTTTCCGTGGGTCAGGCTGCGGAGGCTGTCCACGAACGATTCCCCGCGGAATGCGCTGAAGACTGTCCAGAGCGTTAGTGCAGCGATGACGTGGACAATGCCCAGGGACAAACCGAAGCCAGGGTTGCGGATGGGAAGCCAGTATTGCGAGAAGGGGTTCGCAAGCCTCGGACCGAGCAACTGGGAGTCGGCCTGATCCGGGTAGAGGGTGGGCATGCGGGTGAAGTGCCGGGTAGGTGCTTCTTCGTGGTCGCCGTGAGGGTTTCCGGCTTGGGTGACGCTGGAGGACATGCCCGGTGCGTTTTCGTGGCAGGGAAGGGTGAGGTGTTCCGGGAGCCAATGGGCATCTGAAAGGTAGGCGCCGCCCAGGCCGCAGGTGATCATTTGCGTTCTCGTTGAGTCCGGTGGGAGGTTTTGGGCGCCCGGTCTGTCAGGGCCCGGTTCCTCCGTCGGCGTTCGTTCCTCGTAGCGGGAATAGTGGTGCAGGTCGCCGGTGAGCCACAGCCGGACGTTTGCGCCCGTGGCCTCGAACAGGCCGGTCTCGGGATTGAACCGACGACGAAGGTAGTCCTGCTCAAAAAAGTTGACCTGCCTGAACTCGTTCGGCCCCGGGTGCTCGGCGTCAACCCAAAAGGGAGCCGCCACGCACAGGATGATGGCGTCCCCTGGTTGGAGTTGGAGCGTGACGTTCCGGTAGAAGTAATCCAGTTGTGGTTCGTCGATGTACTGTCCCAGCTGGCTGTCCAGGCCCAGGAGCCACCAGCCCGGCGTACCGTCCTGTGATCCATCGGGACCCTGGGTGCCCGATTGTCCGGTGAGTCGGACCGCGAAGTAGCTGCGCGTCTGGATGGTCCGCCAGCCCCCGATGCTTCGTTGCCGGGTGAACATCCGGATGAACGAGGTCAGGCCGTCGTACCAGTCGTGGTTGCCGGGGAGTGCGAGCATGATGGGTGTGGGATTGTGCTTGGTGGGCAGCGCCATCCGGTATGGTCCTGCCATCCGGTTCTCGTAGGCAGCCGGTGAGGCGACGGGGTAGACCTCATCACCCCCGAGGACCAGCACGCTTCCGCGGGGGAGCTCATGGCCCTGAACGGTTACCTTGTCCTGGGCGAGCAGCATTGCGACGGAGTAGGTCGCGTCGAAGCCGTCGCCAAGATCTGCGGTGTAATCGAGCCACAGATCAGCGGGGCTCAAGGGCTCGTCGGGCTTTGTGGTGCGGGATGCCTCAAGCTCTCCGGGGGTTGGAAGCCCGCGGCTCGTGACCGGCGGCTGGGCTGGTTGGCCGGGGACCGGGAGTTTATCCAGGCGCAATTGATCGGCAGGGAAGCTCCCCTCGAGTTCCCTCTTGTCACCGAAGTCCGCGAACACAGTAGCCGCCATGACTTTCAATGCCGTCCGTGCCAGCGACATCGGCGAGAGCCAGCGAACCGCTGCCTGGGGAGTGAAGCCCAGGACAGTACGGTGCTTCGCAAGCTCCCAGCTCTTCATCTGCGTGGCCGTCGCAGTGGTCTCCGGACCGGGAACGGGACCCGTTTGAGGCCCCGCCCGTAGACCTCCCACAACTCACCGGCGAACAATTTCATGAAGGACGCCAAACCCGCGGCCGGTGCCGGGCCCTCGGCACGGAACGTGGTCAGTTGCTTGGCGAAGTCCAAGGGGCGGATGTACAGAATGCCGGCACCGAAGACATCCTCCTGGCCTGGCTCCTGCCCGCCTGGCTCATCAACGTCAACTGCTTCCGACGGCGGAACATGGCCTCGCAGGATCGTGGCGTACAGCGTGGTCGTGTCCTGCCAAATATCCAGCCCGGCCTCGTTATGGATCAGCTTGTACCCGGTGAACGTGAACGGCGTTCCGCCCGGGTCCCGCAGCCACAACCGGTAGAGCATGCGCCTGGCTGGCCTGCCGTCGTCGGAAACGTCCTCCACAAAGAGATTGAACCAGCCACGCTCCACCGGCATCCGGCCACCGAAATAGTCTGCGAGGACATACCCCTCGGCCTTCGCCGGGTGGCTCGGATCCTCAACGAACGCGTCCATGTCCTCGGCAGTAATCGTCAGCTCGAACATGATCCCGCGGCCCCGGTCCCTGCCCAGGCTTCGACCCTTCTCCGGATCACTGAGACCGGGACTGAACCAGCCGTGCATCTGCTCGGTGAAACGCACCGAGGTGGTGGCGTCTGTCGCAGCGGCTTCCGCGTCCAGGGTTGCCTGGTCCGGGTGTGACTGCAGCCCCAAACCACGAGTCCCTGCACCCGTCGTGGCAGGTGCGCCCTCGGTGGCGGCGCTCGCAGGCCGCTCCTCCCGCGCGCCCTTGCCCTTGGTAGCGTCAGGCGCCAATTCGCGCGGAGCCGAAGCGTCGAGGTCGTTGGCCCGGCTGTCAGCGCCAGCCGAGTCATCACTGGCCAGGTCGTCACTTCCAGCAGCGTCGGCGGGGGTAATTCCCCTGTGCCCGGCACCCTGGGCGTTCTCCAGGATGTGGTGGCACGCGCGTTCGGCAAAAGCGGAAATGGTCAGCGAAGGGTTGGCACCCACGGGGCCAGACATGGCTGCCCCATCCATCACGAACAGGCCGGGATAACCGAACACCTCGCCGTAGGAGTCGCACACCGCCTCGCCAGGGTGGCGGCCCGATGGTGCCCCGCCGATGGGGTGCACCGTGATGACACGTTTGGCCCACCACAGCGGGTTGTCTACGAAATCTCCGTCGAGGTCCTTGGCGATCTCGGACATTGTTCCGCGGACGCGTCCGAAGTAGTCCTTGGACGTGGCCATGGTCCATGCAATGGCGAGTCTTCCGTCGCGAAGGGTCATGACGCCGTCGGGGATGTCCCGGCCCATTCCCAGCAGCGGCACGGAACTGGAGGAGAGGCGCCCGTCACCCAGTGCGGCGGCGAGGTCGGCGGAGACGTTCGAGCGGCCGGCGTCGAACAGCCTGTCCATCAGCAGTTGGCGGGCAACTTTGGCCGTTCGTTTGACGGTGGTGCTGAGTTGGGCGGTCTCCATGAGCCAGTTCATGAAGGCGGGATACCCGGCGTCCTCCACGTAGTAGCCGCGACCATCGCCGTCGTCGTCGTTGGAATCGGGGATCCTGATCGCGGTGGTGATGACGGGTCCGCGGCTGCCGGTGAGTGTTCGCACTCCGGGTGGGGATCCGTTGGCGGCCGGTGTCTTGGCGTCCATGACGAACGTGAGGAGATCGCCGTTGCCGCTGAAGCGGGTGCCTAAGGCGTCGCTGAGGGCGGGCAGGGAGCTTCGGTTGCGCAGGAGCAGGAAGTTGGTGCCGAACGTGCCGGCGCCGAGGATGAGGCGGCGGCAGTGAATGATCCGCTCTTTCAGGAGTTCGCCTTGGCGCTCGGGATCGTGCACCACGTAACGGACCTCGTAGCCTCCCCTCGCAAGTGGCCTGATCCCGCGGACATCGTGGAATGTGCGGATGTCCGCGCCCTTGGCAGCCGCTGCGGAGATGTAGTTGTGGTCCAGCGTGTTCTTGGCGCCCGCGTTGCAGCCGATGTCGCATTCACCGCTGAGGGTACAGGTGGTCCGCACAGTGTCAGGGCCGTGGATGCTGCCGTAGTCGGGGAGGGGGAGCGGCCTGTTGGTTTGGGGATCTTTCTTAGGATCCGTGGAGAACGTGACGGCGATGGGCGGCCTGCTGATGGGCAGCCGCAGCGTTGCAGCCGTCTTCTCCATGGCCATGGTTTTCGGCGTGTCGTTGTACGGATAACGGACCGGTTTGAGCATGCCTTCTGCGGTTTTGTAGTACGGGTCAAGGTCCGCCCGTGTGAAAGGCCAATTCTCGTAACCGCCGCCGGGGATGGGGGATTCGTTGACGAACCATTTTTCGTCCTTGCGCAGGAGGACGTTGGCATAGATCAGTGAACCGCCGCCCAGGCCGCTGGATACCAACCCCTCCGTGCCCCGGAATGTCCACGCATCGAAGAGCCCGTACAGTCCGCGATCCGGGTCCCAGAAATTCCTGCCCATCTCGGCTGGCGAACGCGCGAAACTACCTGGAGGATAGGGCTTGCCACGTTCCATGAGCACCACGGATTGTCCGGCCTCGGCCAAGCGGAGGGCAGCCACCGAACCGCCGAATCCGGAACCGACCACTACGGCGTCAACTTTTTCGATGCCTGGACTGTGGCGCGCCGGATCGGGCGCCGGTTCCGCACCAGTATTCCCGCTGTTCCCGGTCCCCAGACGACCCATGGCCGTTCCTCTCAGAGGAAAGCTGACCTGAAGGCAGCCCCGGCGTGACCGGGCGATGCCTCCGGACTATCGCCCTTATGTTCCCACCGGGCCGGGGATCTGTCCATGAGGTGGAGTTATCCCGTTGATCCGGCTTGACTGGTTGGATGTCACGCGATGTTCCGTGTGTACACGAGGTCGAAGTCGTGCTCAAGCGGTCCGCCTGGGTAGGTTCCCCGCTCCCATCGGCCCGTGATGGTGTTCCCGTCCTCGCTGATGCGTCCGATGTAGCGTTGCGGCCAATCGGGTCCATCCCGGAAAAGGGTCCACACGTTCTCTTCCAGGGTCATGTCCAGGATGCGGGCGACGCCCCGGGAATCGAAGTAATGCTGCTGAAGTGCGCCGTCGGATCCAGTAGCGCCGATGGTGCAAATAGCATTCGGGAATTCCGGCCTCTCAACAGTGGAGCGCTGGATGAGGAATCCGCCACCGTGCAGCCATTCGAACGTTGTCCGACCCACCGCGTCCATGCCGGGGGCAGTGGTCTCCCATTGGCCGACCAGGATGTTGAGTCGCTCTATCAGCACGGATGTCATGTGGTCCTCCTGAGATGTGTAGCCCTAGTTTCCGCCGTAGGTGGCCGATTTGGCGAGGGCTGCCCTGGTTGGCGAAGGTTGCCCAGTGGCATGATGGGCGAATGAGCCAAGTGACGTGCGATTTGACCATCTCCCTGGACGGCTTCGTTGCCGGTCCGAACCAGCGGATGTCGGAGCCCTTGGGCGACGGCGGAGAGCTTCTGCACCGATGGATGTTTGAAGAGCCCGAAGCCAACGCGGCCCAGGTTGAGGAAATCCTCGCCGCCGGCGCCTTCATCATGGGGCGGAATATGTTTGCGGGACCGGGCCCAGACATGTGGGACAAGGAATGGCGTGGGTGGTGGGGTGAAGAACCGCCATATCACGCGCCGGTTTTCGTTCTGACACACCATCAGCATGAGCCGCTGGAGATGCAGGGCGGCACCACGTTCCATTTCGTGAACGACGGGATCGAATCCGCGCTTGCACAGGCGCGGGAGGCCGCAGGCAGCAAAGACGTGGCCATCGCTGGCGGAGCCCAGACGGCCCGGCAGTACATCCAAGCTGGGTTGATGGACGAGCTACGGCTCCACATTTCGCCCATGACTCTTGGTGGTGGCGAGCGGTTGCTGGACGGCGTGGGGAGTCTCAAGCTTGAGCCTACGGAAGTGGCCGGCACCAAGCTCGTCACCCACGTTCGGTACCACCTGCCCCGGTAAACGAACCTGCCGGTAAACGAACCTACCCCGCGCGCCTGACCGGGCCCGTGGAGTTGCGCACCACCAATTGCGGCATGAGGCGTTCGTCGGCGATGGGGGCGTCCGGATTATTGAGCCGTTCCAGGGCTACTGTCCCGGCGGTCCGACCCAATTCAACAGCATGCAAGTCCACGGACGTGAGGTCGATGCCGTGCAGGTGGGCGGTCCTTGTGTTGTCATAGCCCACAAGGGACAAATCTTCGGGAATCGAGAGTCCCAGTGCGTAGGCGGCTTCGCGAACGCCAAGCGCCAACTGGTCGTTGTGGGTGAAAATCGCAGTCGGCCGGTCGGAATTATTCAGCATCTGCGCGGCGGCGCGCTGTCCTGCATCCGGTGTGAAGTCCTCTGCTGCCACCGTCTGCGGTGAGAGCCCGGCGTCGCGCATTGTCTGCTCGTAACTCTGGCGGCGGACGACGTGGCCGTCGTAGACCGGGCCAGAGAGATGGGCGATGCGCGTATGGCCAAGTCCGAGGAGATGTTCAGTTGCCGCCCGCGCGCCCGCAAGGTCATCCGAGTACACGCTGTCCACGCCGTGCACCGGCCGCGTCACACTCACCAGGGGGACGATCCGGGCCATTTCTTGCACCCGTTCGTCTGAGTCCAGCAGCGTAGCCGCGATGATAATTCCAACACGGGCCTCAATCAGGGACTCCAGCGCACCCGGATCCACGCCGTCCACGGACCGCGAAACGCTTAAGATGAGCCGGTTACTGTCTTGGGGTAGCGCGGTGCGGACACCGCTGAGGACATCAGCGTAGATCTCGTTGCGGATGTCCAGCAGATAAAGCCCGACGGCGGAACGGTGCTTGCGTGCCAAATCGGCGGCCACGGCGTTTGGCCGGTACCCGAGACGCTTGGCTGCCTCGAAGATGGCCTGCTTTGTCTCGTGGCTGACACCGGGTGCGCCGCGGAAGGCGAAAGACACCAAGGTCCGGGAAACGCCCACTTCGCGCGCGACGTCGCTTTGCGTGGCGGGGCGGTGCTGAGAATCGGGAGCCATAGTTCATCCTCCCACGGGGAAAAGAATGAAAATTCGTCATTTGTTAGTTTGACCTTACATTTAAGCCTTTCGCGCGTTAGTCTGTACTTCAGGGCAGGCGACTATGGCCTGCAACACACCGACAAAGGAGTCCTGATGTCTGCTACGCAAACGCAGAGCAAAGGAACCGGCAATGCTGCCCTTCCGCCGCTAACCAATGGCCCGCATCGTAAGCGCTTGGGGCTTGTTGCCCTGGTGGCTACATTCGGCGGCCTGCTGTTCGGCTACGACACTGGTGTCATCAACGGCGCACTGAGGCCAATGACGGCCGACCTCGGACTGACACCGCTGACGGAAGGGATCGTCACCAGTTCACTGTTGTTTGGGGCAGCTGCCGGAGCAGTTGGCGGCGGGCGCCTCTCGGATAGCTGGGGCCGTAGGAAGACGATCATCCTCCTGGCCGTGCTGTTCCTCATGGGTACGCTGGCCTGTGTCTCGGCGCCAAGCTTCGAGGTAATGGTCATCGGGCGCGTCATCCTGGGCCTGGCCGTTGGCGGTGCTTCCACCGTGGTGCCCGTCTTCCTTGCTGAGCTGGCTCCGTACGAAATCCGTGGTTCCCTGGCCGGGCGGAACGAACTCATGATTGTCATCGGCCAGTTGGCTGCGTTCGTTGTCAACGCCATCATCGGCAATGTCTGGGGCGAAGTGGGGGGAGTCTGGCGCATCATGCTCGCCGTTGCCGCTCTTCCCGCCATCGCACTGTTCTTTGGCATGCTGCGGATGCCGGAATCTCCACGCTGGCTCATCTCCAAGGGCAGGAACCCGGAAGCCTTGGCCGTGCTCAAGACCATTCGCTCCGAGGATCGCGCCGAGGCAGAAATGGCAGACGTCAAGCACCTGGCGGACGAAGAAAGGGCATCGAGGGCTACCTCATGGGGCGCGCTGAAGGACAAGTGGATCCTGCGCATCATTCTTGTAGGCATTGGGCTGGGCGTTGCCCAGCAGCTGACGGGCATCAACTCGATCATGTACTACGGCCAGTCCGTACTCGTTGAGGCGGGATTCACTTCCAATGCCGCGCTCGTCGCCAACATCGCGCCCGGTGTGATCGCCGTCGTCGGTGGTGTCATTGCGCTGACGCTGATGCAGCGCGTCAACCGCCGCACAACGCTGCTCCTGGGTTTCACCTTGACTACGGTCTGCCACTTCCTCATCGGGATCGCGTCGATCGTCCTTCCGGTGGGCAATGCGGCCAGGCCGTTCGTGATCCTTTTCCTGGTGGTTGCGTTCGTAGGATCGATGCAGACGTTCCTGAACATTGCGGTGTGGGTGATGCTGTCTGAGATCTTCCCGCTGCACGTCCGTGGCTTCGCCATTGGCCTGTCAGTCTTCTGCCTGTGGATCGCCAACGCCCTGCTGGGTCTCTTCTTCCCCACACTTGTTGCCGGGATGGGGATCACGGGAACGTTCTTCCTCTTTGGTGTTGTGGGCATCTTCGCCTTGGTGTTTATCTACACCCAGGTCCCCGAAACCCGTGGGCGTACGCTGGAGGCTCTCGAAGAGGACGTGACCACCGGCGCCATCTACCTGGTGCACAAGAGCTAGTCACTTTCCCAAAAACGTCAGAAGGGAGCGACGCTCAAGGCGTCGCTCCCTTCTGATGGTAGGGAACCTAAGCCCGCAGCCGGTACCCGCGCTTCACGACGGTTTCCACGAGCTTGCCGTCCGGAAGCGAGGAACGCAGCCGGCTGACGGTCATGTCCAGGGCGTGTACGGAACCACGCAGGTCCAGGAGATCCGAGAGCGCTTCACGGGACAGCACCGCACCACCGGCGCCGAGCAGGGCCCGGAGCAGCAGGAGCGGGGCTGGCGCAAGATCAATCACTTCGCCGTTGATCCGCAGGCAGCGCCCGCGAAGTTCGATGGTGGCGCTCTTGGTTTCCAGGCGGCGCACGTGGTTCAAGGACAGGTGCTCCGTCACCAGGCGAATCAGTGCGCCCATGCGGTAACGGTCGGGAATGAGTGGCGTCAGCCCGGCGTCGACCAGTGGCTGTGCGGTGACGGGCCCAACGGCGGCTACCGTCACGGGACCTTTGAGCGCTTCAATAAGCTGGCGGTACAGGCCCATCTCGTGCGCGGTGCTCCACATTGCGTCCACGGCCGGGGCGCTGGTGAAGGTCAGGACATCAAGGTTGCCGTTGCAGACGGCCTCGATCAGGCGCGGCAGCTTGTCCTCGCCGTCGGGCTTGACCCAGCGGTAGGGCGTCACCGTCAGGACCCTGGCGCCGGACATCCGCAGCCGCTCCAGTTGGCGCACGTCGGTGTAGCCGTGCAGCTGCACAGCAACGGTCTTGCCCCGGACGCCTTCCACCAGGAGCATGTCGACGAGCGTCGCTGTGGTTTCGTCACTGCTGATTCCGACGTCGGCAAGGCCGGCCGCGCGGACGGCACCGCGGGCTTTGGGTCCCCGAACGAACATGCGGCAGGCCGAGAGTGTTTCCAGGAGTTGCTCGCCGATGCCGAAGGAGTCTGCTGCCTCGCACCAGCGGCGCATGCCGTAGGCCGTGGTGGCGATGCAGATATCAGGCTTGGCGGCGATGATGGTGCGGGTGTCCTCGATGAGGACCATGTCCTCCTGCACGGGCGCGATCTTCAAGGCCGGAGCATGGAGCACGCTCGCACCACGGCGTTCCAGGGCCTCGATGAGGTCCCTGGAACGGCGATGCGAGGTGACGCCGATGCGGAACCCGTCCAGCGGCGCTTCGGTAGCTTCTGAAACGTCCGTGGCGGTTGTGACGTCTTGGATTTCAAAGGCACGTGCAACAGTCATTGATTTACTTTCAGGCTTCAAGGAGCGAAGCCGCGAGTCGGCTCAGTTCAGCGGATGCTTCGGCATGATTACGGTTGGCTTCAGCCACCCGGACCACCTCGCCTATGACCAGCACGGCCGGGTTGCTGCAGCCGGTGGCTGCCGTTTCGATCGTACCCAGATCGGCGATGGTAGTGCGCTGGCCCGGGCGGTAGCCCCGCTCCACCACGGCCATCGGCATGTCGGATTCCATGCCCGCGCGGCGCAGGCCGGCGGCAAGCTGCGGGAGGGTTCCGATGCCCATGAGGACAACGATCGTGCCGCCGAGTCCTGCCAGGTGCGTGTGTTCCTTCTCCGTCAGGGGAGCGTGTCCGGAAACCACGGTGAACATGTGGCTGACCTCGCGGTGCGTTACCGGAATCCCGGCTGCGGCCGGAACGGAGATAGCGCTGGTGACGCCGGAAATCACGCGGACCGGAACGCCGGCGGCAACACAGGCGGCCACTTCTTCGCCGCCGCGGCCGAAGACGTAAGGGTCGCCGCCCTTGAGCCGGACCACATTCTTGCCCAGGAGGGCGGCTTCCACCATGAGTTTTTCGATGTCACGCTGGGTGACCTTGTGGTGCCCGGGCTGCTTTCCAACGTCCACCAACTCGCCGGACGTCAAGTCGGCCAGCTCCTGGTACGGGGCGAGGCGATCGTAAAACACGACGTCGGCATCGCGCAGGGCGTCCACCGCACCAACCGTGAGGAGATCCAAGGCGCCAGGTCCGCCTCCCACCAGGGTTACATGGCCCTCGTTGCCTGGTGCGGGCTCGAAGGCAACCGGAATCCCGGCGCCGCCGCAGCGTTCCACCAACGGCTCCCAGCCCGTGTCGCCGTCGTCCACCACTGCTACCAGGAACGGACGTTCCGGCAGCGGACCGTCGCCGGGTGCGCCGGCAGGCGTGCTGAGACGGAACACCTTGGCCCCGGCAGCCTGGTAGCGTCGAACCGCTTGGCGGGCGGCCTTTTCGGATCCCGTGACGAGGACCTCGCGGCCTGTGAGATCAATGGTGAGCTGCATGGGTACCCCTAGTTCTCTGCGCCGACGCGTTCTGCGCCGACAGTTTCGCGGCGGACCGGGATGGTGGAGGCGATGAGCACGCCGCCCTTTTCCTCGTTCGTCGCGGGACGGATCTGGCCGCGCTCCGGAACGAAGGAGATGGACTCGTCCTTCTGGTTGGGGGCGTTGACGAAGGAACGGAAACGGCGAAGGCGCTCCGGGTCCTTCAGGGTCTCAGCCCACTCGTCCTCGTAGGTGTCGATGTGCTTGGCCATGGCGGCTTCAAGCTCTTCGGCGATGCCCAGGGAGTCGTGTACCACTACTTCCTCAACGTGCTTGATGCCGCCGTCGAGCTCTTCCTGCCAGCGCGCCGTGCGCTGCAGGCGGTCGGCGGTACGGATGTAGTACATGAGGTAGCGGTCGATGTACTTCAGGAGTGTTTCGTCATCCAGATCCTTGGCGAGCAACTGGGCGTGTGCCGGGGTGGCACCGCCGTTGCCGCCCACGTACAGGTTCCAGCCATCAGCGGTGGCAATGACGCCGACGTCCTTGCCGCGGGCTTCTGCACACTCACGGGCGCAACCGGAAACACCCATCTTCAGCTTGTGAGGGCTGCGGAGGCCGCGGTAGCGCAGCTCCAGGGCGATGGCCATGGCTACGGAATCCTGGACGCCGAAACGGCACCACGTTGATCCGACGCAGGACTTCACCGTGCGCAGGCTCTTGCCGTACGCCTGGCCGGACTCGAAGCCGGCGTCAACCAGTTCCTTCCAGATGTCCGGCAGCTGCTCCAGGCGGGCACCGAACATATCGATGCGCTGGCCACCGGTGATCTTGGTGTACAGGTTGTACTTTTCGGCGACCGCTGCAATGACACCGAGTCCCTTGGGGGTGATTTCACCACCGGCGATACGCGGAACCACCGAGTACGTGCCGTCCTTCTGCATGTTCGCCAAGGCACGGTCGTTGGTGTCCTGCAGGGAACCACGGCCGGCATCCAGGACGTAAGCGGAATGCTGGCTGGCCAGGATGGAGGCGATGGTCGGCTTGCAGATATCGCAACCGGCACCAGTGCCGTACTTGGCCATGATCTCCTCGAAGGAGGTGAGTTCCAGGACGCGGATAGCGTCGAACAACTCCTGGCGGGACAGGCTGATGTGCTCGCAGAGGGCCTTGGAAACCTCGATGCCGGACTTCTTCAGTTCGCCTTCGAGGAGCTTCTTCAACATGGGGACACAGGAACCACACTGGGTGCCGGCACGCGTGCAGCCCTTGAGCTCGCCGAGTTCCTGGACCGGAGCGTTGCCCTCGCAGGCACCGCAACCGTTGACGGTGTCGCGAATGGTTCCGGCGGACACGTTGTTGCAGGAGCACAGGATTGCATCATCCGGAAGCTCGGTTTCCGGAGCCTCGCCGCCACCGGCAGCGCTCAGGAAGGCGCCGGGTTCGGCAGGCAGTTCACGTCCCAGCAGCGGGC
Organism: Micrococcaceae bacterium Sec5.1; assembly: GCA_039636795.1. Classification (NCBI taxonomy): domain Bacteria; kingdom Bacillati; phylum Actinomycetota; class Actinomycetes; order Micrococcales; family Micrococcaceae; species Micrococcaceae bacterium Sec5.1. Next base: position 1,533,536 of record CP143430.1, read on the forward strand.
GCAGGCTCATGTAAGGGGAAGCGTCGCCGACGAAGATGCCGCCCAGGAGGGTCTTGGCATCGTCAGTGGTGACGATCTTCTGGTAGACGCCACGGGCGGGGTCGGCATAGACGATTTCGAGGGAGTGCTCGGTGCGGGCGAAGGCGTCACCGAAGCTCGCAACATCCACGCCGGACAACTTCAGCTTGGTGGCCGTATCGAATCCCGGGAACGTTGCCTCGCCACCGTTAAGGCGGTCTGCAACGATCTCGGCCATAGTGTTGGCGGGGGCAACGAGGCCCAGGCACATGCCTCCGAAGTTGGCCACTTCACCGATGGCCCAAATACCGTCCACCTCGGTGGCACAGAAATCGTTGATCACCACGCCCCCGCGCTGGCCAAGCGAGAAGAGCTGCTCTTCACCCTCTGCGGCGCGGAAGAGTTCATCCCGGGGCCGTACGCCGATGGCGACGATCACCATATCTGCGTCGATGGTGCGGCCGTCGGCCATGAGGACTCCGGTGACCTGGCCGTCGTCGTCGGACAACACCTCGGAAGGGAAGACGCCGCTGTGCACTTCGAAGCCCTTGGCCTTGATCAGGCGGCCCATCGCCTGGCCGGCGCCTTCATCCAGCTGGGTGGCCATAAGCCACTGCGAGCCGTCGATGACGATCGGGTTGGCGCCCAGCTGCTCCGTGCCGGCCGCGGACTCAAGGCCGAGGAGGCCTCCACCAATCGTGACCGCGTTGACCTTGCGGCCAAGCTTTTCCGTGAGGTCGGCGATGGCCTTGTTAATGGCCCAGACGTCTTCAAGCGTGCGGTAAACGTGAGTGAGCTCGTTGCCGGGAATGGGCAGGCGGGCAGCGTTTGAACCAGAAGCCACCACCAGGTGGTCGTATTCGTACTTGTTCCCTGCGGCCGTGAGGACGCTCTTGGCTGCGACATCGATCTTGACGGCGCGCTCGCCGGTCTTCAGCGTCAATGCCTCGTGGTCCCACATGGACGCCTCGCCCAACGTGAGGTCAACGTCCATTTCCGTCAATGCCTTGCTCAACGCAACGCGGTCGTAGGGGAGGTGGGCTTCTTCGGTGAGCACCGTAACCTGCCAGCCTTCAAGACCGCGGTTGTACATTGCGTCGGCGAAACGGTGGGCCGCAGGGCCGCCTCCGACGACAACGATGCGGCGCGGGTTCTCTGTACTTGAAGTGTGTCCGGTCACTGGTGGGCCTTTCGCAGATGTTGCAGACGGATCTCCGCAACTTGTGCTTCCAGCCTAGGGACGGGCAGTTTCGCTTCAGTTTCCCTTTTGTTTCGTGATCTTAACTTCTGCATCACGAACGCATTTCGCGGGGTGTGAGGTCTCTTTTACGCACCGGACACAAATGCGGACCCCCGATGAAACACCCGCGCCCTAGCTTTGAAGAGTGGCCGCAAGCGTGGCCCGGTCCGGGGGAGTGAAGGTGGAAATTGCCAGCGCCCGGACACAGTGAGAGGGGCTGAAATGACCGTAATTCTGGACCGTGCCGACGAACTGACTACTACCGCCGTTGGCGAATGGCACCGTGTGTGCCCGGTGGACGAACTCGAAGTGGCCTGGGGCGAAGCGGCACTCATCGAGGGCCGGCAGGTAGCGTTGTTCCGCATCGCACCCGGCGAAGTCTTCGCCGTCGCACAGCAGGACCCGGCCACCCTGGCCAACGTCATGGCCCGCGGCATCATCGGGTCCCGCGGCAGCCGGCCGACCATTGCGTCGCCGCTGCACAAAGAGGTTTACGACCTCGAAACCGGTGAGTGCTTCACCGATCCAGACCTCAAACTCGCAACCTTTGCCACCCGCCTTGTGGATGGCTACATCGAGGTCGAACTCTAAGAACCCGCCAGACTCCGGCGGCTATAAGCCCAACGCTTCGCGGACATCCCGAAGGACATCGTCCAGGGATGTCCGCGCTGCTTGGCGGGCAGCTGGAAGCTCTGCTGCCGACTCCACAGCCTGGATGACCTCCAGGTAACACTTGAGCTTTGGTTCCGTGCCGCTGGGCCGGATGATGACGCGGCTCTGATCCCGCGTGAGGTACAAAAGCCCGTCCGTGGGCGGCAAGGATTCGCTGCCTTCGGCAAGATCGGTGAAAATCTCGACGGCGGAGCCTCCGAACGCTTCCGGCGGGTTGACCCGCAAGCGGTTCATCATGGCGTCCAGGAGCCCCAGGTCAGCCACTCGGATGCTCAACTGGTCACTGGCGTGAAGCCCGTGCACCAGGTACAGCTCATCCAAGGTGTCGAAGATCGTCTTGCCCTCGGCCTTGGCGGTTGCCGCCAATTCCGCGATCAGCACGGCCGCTGAAATGCCATCCTTGTCCCGGACCAGATCCGGCGCCACGCAGTATCCCAGCGCTTCCTCGTACCCATAGGTGAGTCCCGGAACGCGCGAAATCCACTTGAAGCCCGTGAGTGTTTCCTCATGGGCATAGCCCGCCGCAGCCGCAATGCGGGAGAGCAGCCGTGAGGACACGATCGAGTTGGCGAAGACGCCTGCACGTGGTTCTTCGCTTGCGCCGGCGGCCATGCGCGCAACGATATGTGCACCCAGCAGCGCACCAACTTCGTCCCCACGAAGCATCCGCCAGGCTCCCGTTGCGGGGTCAACCGCAGCAACCGCGGCCCGATCGGCGTCGGGATCGTTGGCCAGGACGATGTCGGCACCCAGGTCTGCTGCAGCCGCAAGCGCCAAGTCCAAGGCGCCGGGCTCTTCCGGATTGGGAAATGCGACGGTGGGGAAATCGGGGTCAGGTTCTGCCTGCTCAGCGACGAGGGTGACGTCCGTGAAGCCCGCTGCGTTCAGCACGGATACGGCCGTTTCGCCGCCCACGCCATGCATGGGGGTGAGGACGATCTTCAGGTCCCGCGAGGGGAAGTGCTCTGCATCCACCAGACCTGCCATCGCCGCTTCATAATCCGTGGCGATGGAGCTGGGAAGTACTGTCCAGCCAGCCGCGGCCAGTTCGATCGACGCCAGGGTTCCCACGGCCTCAATCTTTTCCGCAATCTGAGCATCGTACGGGGCCACTATCTGTGAACCCTTGCCACTCTCAGTCACGGCGTGCCGGCCAAGATAAACCTTGTAGCCGTTGTCCTGCGGCGGATTGTGGCTCGCGGTGACCATCACGCCGCCGTCGCAATCCAGCGCCCTGACCGCATAGGCGAGCAACGGCGTCGGGAGCGCTGCCGGCATCAGGAAGGTCTCGATCCCCGTCGCCGTGAAGATCGCGGCCGTCTCTTCCGCGAAAATGTCCGAGTTATACCTGGCGTCAAAGCCAACGACGGCGCGCGGCCGGGTACCCGGCGCAGCTGCGGCCACCGCTTCGGTCAGGAACGCAGCCAAGCCAGCCGCTGCCCGACGCACCACCACCCTGTTCATCCGGTTGGGGCCTGGGCCGAGAGCCGCTCGAAGGCCCGCGGTGCCAAACTGCAGCGTGCCGTTAAAGCTGTCGACCAATTCCTGGACTGCTCCTGCGTCACCGCCGCTGGCGAGGTCGGTGAGCTCAAGGAGAGCGGCCGACGTCGTGGGGTCCGGATCGTGGGAAGCCCATTCGCGGGCGTCGGTGAGCAGCTGGTTAAGGGCGGCATCGCTTGATGTCATAGGGACAAAACTATCCTCATTGCCCACACCATAGGCAACGCGGGGTCAGATATGGCCCATAAATCCAGTCGCAATGGGCCATATCTGACCCCGCGTTGCTTTAGAGGGGGCGGGATCGGACGGTGAAGTCCGTGTTCCCATCCATGCTGAACACAGAGGATCCCGTGATGTCCCAGTCCGGGAAGAAGATGTCCGAAATGACTGCCGCCCCATCCTGGGCGAAGACCTCCACGGACGAGGAATCCAGGAGGATGCGGAGGCGGACCTTGCTGTCGCTGCCGGAGGAGGGCAGGGCAACCTCGTGATAGGGGCTGAATTTCTCGGAGAAGTTGCTGGTCCCGGCGTTGGAACGGTCAACCCTTACGGTGCGCTTTTCCTTGTTGTAGGAGATACGCAGGCTAGCGCTGCCGTCAGCGGATCGACGAAGGAGAATTCCTGCCTCGCGCGCAGAGGTAAGGTCCATTTCAAGCTCAATGAGCTGCGTACGACTGGCGAAATCACTGCCAAGATCCTGCACGTCCGGGCCGACGGTGAGGTTTTTGCTCTTCACCTCACCTCCGGCGTTTTCGAGTGATTCCCTCGCCACGCCGGCAATGGCCGATCGCAGTTCGAGCCGCTTCTGGCCCCGCACCAGGGTGAGCTCGCGGGGGATTGCCATGGATCCGCGCCAGGGCGTGGTGGGAACGTGTTGGGCGTAGTCCCAATTGCCCATCCAGCCAAGGAGCACGGGCTTGCCGCCGGGTGCTCCGGAGATGGAGTTTGCCGCGTAGTAGTCGGCGCCATGGTCCAGCCACTGGGATTCGGTGAGCGGGGCATCGGCGGGCGCGGCGTTCTCGGCCGTGAAACGGGTGCCGTCGAAGTCGCCGACGAAGTACTGCATGCCCGAGCCACCCGCGATGCCACCGGGGTTGATGCTCAGCAGCATGACCCACTTCTTCGCGGTGGAGTCCTCTACGTCCATCTGGACGAGTTCCGGCACCTCCCAGAGTCCGCCCTGGGCGCCGACTCCGGAGAAATCACTGAGGAAGTCCCAGTGGAGAAGGTCCGTGGACTTGAACATCTTCACTACCTGCGCGTCCGCCACGACAGTGGTCATCACCCAGTATCGGCCGGGCTCGTACCAGGTGATCTTGGGGTCGCGGAAGTTGTTGTTGGTGGGCGCCAGGTTCAGGACAGGGTTGCCCTTGTACTTCTGCCAGGTGCTTCCGTTGTCCAGGCTGAAGGCCACTGATTGCGCCTGCGCACCTTGTGGGAGCACGCCGTTCTTTCCATAGGCACTGGTGTAGAGGGCCACCATGGGTGGGTTCTGGGCGGACCCCAGTCCGGACGCGTTGTTCTTATCCATCACGATCGAACCGGAGAAGATTTCCTCCTCCGGGCTCGCCTCCATGGCAACAGGCTGCTGTTCCCAGTGCACCAGGTCCTTGCTGGTGGAGTGGCCCCAGGACATGTTGCCCCACGAGTTCCCGCGCGGGTTGTACTGGTAGAAGGCGTGGTAGGTCCCGTCGTGGTAGACGAGGCCGTTGGGATCGTTGAGCCAGTTCTTTTCAGCAGTCAGGTGGGCTGCGGGCCGCCACGGATCCGAAGCGGATGGCCGGTGCCCGCCCGGGGTGGGGGCCGACGTCGGGTTTTCCGTTGCCGGAGCAGTGCTTTCCGGTGCTGGAGCAGTGCAGGCGGCAGCAGAAAAGGCGACGACGACGGCGGCACTTGCGGCCAGCAGGTGGCGGCGGGAAAGGCGGGGATTGGGGTAAGTCATGGGGAGAGATCCTGGGGTTGGGGAGTGGCAGGGGTGAAGGCCCTTGTGGAGCCCCCACCCCTGCCGTGGCCTAACGGCCGGGGGTGTTGCGGCCTACTTGTAGAGGCCTTCGCCGCCAACGCGGAGGTTGGTGGGCAGGTAGCCGAACGGACCGAGGCCGTTCTTGCCGAAGCTGCGGTCAACCTGCGTCACGCCACCCTGGAAGTTCATCTTCACGGTGGGGGACAGGGAGCCGCCGCGGACGCCGCCCACGTTGTCGATGAACGACTGCACGAGGCCGCCCGGCTGTACGTAGTGCGAGTAAGCCTGGAACTGACGGCCGTTCTGGCGCGGGTCCGGACCCTCCGGCGCGTTGGCCGGCATGTTCAGGTCCGTGGGGGAGCCAAGGGCCAGGCCGCTGTTGTTCACCGGCTGGAAGTCGGAGCGAACGCCGTTGCCCACGAAGCCGTAGACGCCGTCCGGGCCGCGCATGCCGTCCGCGTAGGTGAACTGGTGGCTGATGGTGAACAGGTAGTACTTGTTCTTGCCGTTTTCGTTCTGGATGAAGATCTGCGGACGCTCAGTTTGGTCGTTGACGCAGTTGGCGGACAGGATCGGGGGCAGGAAGCTCCACTTGGTGAGGTCCTTGTTGTCGGCCACAGCCAGGCCCACGTTGGCGGTCTGGTACCAGGCACCTGTGGTGGTGTTGACCTGGTTCAGGCTCTCGGCGTGGGGATCGCCCGCTTGGTAGCCGAGGTCTTCCTGCTTGCACTTGTAATCGCCGCGCGTGCCGCCGGTGTTGCCTTCGAAGACCATGAAGGTCTTGCCCGGGTGGGCGGGGTCCGCGAAGGTGTACGGGTCACGGAATGCGAAGCCCGGGTTCTGGGCCTTGTTCTGGTACATCTTTCCGTCCGGCTCCAGCAGCTTGGTGTGCTCGAAGCCGTCGAAGGTCACGCCGTCCTGGTTGGCGTGGATGTTGCCCAGTGCCTTGGCGATGACAGCATCCGGAGCGATGCCGCCGCCGCCTGCGTTGCGCTCAGCAACGTCGTAGAACGTGGTGGCCGTGTAGAAGACGTTGATCTTGTTGCCCTGCATGAGGCGCGTGGAGCCGGACCATTCCGTGTTGCCGATGGACGTGTTGTCCAGGAACAGGTGTCCGCCGTAGTTCCACTTGTCCTTGGCAGGATCAGCGTTGGTCTTGCGGAAGAAGTACCCGATCCGGGCGTTCCAGTGGCGCTGGTCGAAGCCGTAGCCGGCGTGCCGGTCAGCTACCAGGGAGAAGATGACGTCCCAGCCCTTGTAGCTGATCTGGTTCGCGTTCTCGTCCGTCAGGGACCAGGTGTCCCAAACCCAGACGTCGTCGTTCATGGCGGGGAAGTCCTTGGGGATTTCCGGCATGGTGACGTCGGGGCTCATTGAGTTCTGGCCCGGAGCAACGTTGGTGTTGCTCTGTGCCATGATCTGCTTGGCGTCCGCACGGGTCCATTTGGACGTGAAGTTGGCTGCCGGGTCGTACGCCTCTTGCGTGTGGAGGCTGGGCAGCGGGAAGCCGGGCGTGGGTGCCGGCATGGTGCTCGACGGCGGGTCAGCCGGCAGGTTGGCCTGCGCAGCCGGCGTCACCAGCAGGATGCTGCCGGCCACGCTGGCTGCGGCTGCGAGGGCGGCTGCCTGTCGCAGCCGGCGGCGCGGCCGTTGAAGGGTTGAGTGCGTGTTCATGCTTGCTCTTCTCGCGGAGTGTTGGACTTCGTGGAGTGGGGCGCATGCCCTGATCCCCCGGGAGGGGGCTCGCTACTACAGCGTCCGCTCGATCCGCTGATGGCGTCTTCGAGGGACGCCATCGTTTCGAGGTGCGGCGAACCCCTTGCAGGGTTCTCGCCGCGGCGGCTCCGGCACGTCGACTTACCGGAACGACTCCCACGCTAGACGGGCTTCGCGGGACAAATCAAAGCACGTTTCAGAGGCCAAAACGGGTTGTCAGACATCTGTGTGCAAGCGCTTACATTTCTCAACGCGTGCGCGTGCCACAACTCCCCGACGGAATCAAATATTTCGTTATAAATCAGATTTAATCTGAGAATTTGCTGTGTGCTTACTTTTGAAATGGTTCAAGTCACACAGACGATGGAGGCCTACTGGTGTGGATGGCGTGTCCAGCAACGGCGTGGTGGTCAGCGTTGGTCCAATGTTCCCCACCCAAGGGCCGGTAAAGGGCTAGTTGGCCTTCAGAGTTTGGCGATGATCTCCGCAAGCAGTTTGGAGATACGCTTGCCTGCCGCTTGGCCGGCCTCGAGGACTTCGGCGTGGCTCAGCGGAACCGGGCTGATACCCGCGGCAAGGTTGGTGACCAACGAAATGCCGAAGACCTCCATGCCTGCATGGCGTCCGGCGATGGCTTCCAACGCCGTGGACATTCCCACGAGGTCCGCTCCGATCCGCTTGGCGTACTGGACCTCAGCCGGCGTCTCGTAGTGAGGACCGCTGAACTGGGCGTAGACACCTTCCTGCAGTGACGGATCCACTTCGCGGGCCAATTGCCGGACACGTGAGGAGTAGAGGTCCGTGAGGTCCACGAACGTTGCGCCCTCAAGCGGGGACGTGGCGGTCAGGTTGATGTGGTCGCTGATGAGTACAGGCGTGCCCGGGGTCCAATCCTCATTAAGGCCACCGCAGCCATTGGTGAGGACCAGCGTCTTGCAACCTGCGGCTGCGGCGGTGCGAACGCCGTGGACCACCGAGCGGACACCTTTGCCTTCGTAGTAGTGAGTCCTGGCTCCGAGGACCAGGGCCCGCTTGCCTTCCTTGGTCAGGACGGAGCGAATGGTTCCCACATGGCCCACAACTGAAGGTTGGTGGAAGCCGGGAACCTCGGAGGCATTCAGCGTGGCCGTAGTTTCACCAATGAGATCCGCAGCTTCGGCCCAACCGGAACCGAGTACCAAGGCAACGTCGTGGGACTCAACGCCAGTCTCTGCGGCAATGAAGTCCGCGGCGGCCCGGGCAGCTTCGAAAGGGTCTGTGTTCATCAGCTCAGTGTTACTCACTGGTACAAGCTACCTTGGGTGTGCGGCAATTTGGTAGGGACGCCTTTTCGACACCCGGGGGTGAGGCTTGGCTGACTGGCAGCCTGCGCTGCAATGAGCGAGAATTGAGGATTGTGACCACCCAAGTTGACTTCAGTTCCCCCCGTATCGCGATTCTGGGAGGTGGTCCCGGAGGATATGAAGCCGCCATGGTGGCCGCTTCCCTTGGCGCAAAAGTCACCATCATCGAGCGGGCAGGCCTTGGCGGCTCCGCCGTGCTGACCGACGTCGTGCCTTCCAAAACCCTTATTGCCACCGCCGACCTCATGACCCGCGTCGGTGAGGCGGACGAGTTGGGCGTCAAGTTCGACGGCGACGGCGGCGGCTCCAAGCCCCGCGCCGACCTGAAGCACATCAACAACCGCGTCCTGGAGCTGGCCCGTGGACAGTCCCACGACATCCGCGCGGGCCTGGAGCGCCTCGGCGTGGAGATCGTGATCGGTTCCGGCAAACTGCTGGACAACAACACGATTGAGGTCCTGACCCTTGAAGGCGTCCGCACCATCGACGCCGATGCCATCCTGCTGGCGGTGGGCGCGCACCCTCGCGAGCTCCCCACTGCCAAGCCCGACGGCGAACGCATCCTCAACTGGGCCCAGATCTACAACCTGGACGAGCTGCCTGAGGAACTGATCGTGGTGGGCTCGGGTGTCACCGGCGCCGAATTCGCCTCCGCCTACAACGGCCTCGGCTCCAAGGTCACTCTGATTTCCAGCCGCGACCAGGTCCTCCCCGGTGAGGACACGGACGCCGCCAAACTGCTGGAAGGCGTGTTCGAGCGCCGCGGCGTGCGCGTGTTGTCCCGGTCGCGTGCCAACGCGGTTGAGCGGACGGACGACGGAGTGAAGGTCACCTTGGGCGATGGATCGGTGGTCACCGGCTCGCATTGCCTGGTGTGCGTTGGTTCCATCCCCAACACGGCCGGAATCGGGCTTGAGGAAGCAGGGGTGACCTTGACGGAGTCCGGGCACATCAAGGTGGATGGTGTCTCGCGCACCACTGCCCCCAACATTTACGCAGCCGGCGACTGCACGGGAGTGTTCGCGCTGGCGTCCGTGGCCGCCATGCAGGGCCGGATCGCGGTTGCACACTTCATGGGTGATGGCGTTAAGCCGCTCAAGCTCAACCAGGTGGCGTCGAACATCTTCACGTCCCCGGAAATCGCCTCCGTGGGTGTTTCCGAGGCCGATCTCGCCTCCGGCAAGTACCAGGGCGACGTCGTGATGCTCTCGCTGCTGAGCAATGCCCGCGCCAAGATGCGCAACACCAAGGATGGCTTCGTCAAGATCATCGCCCGCAAGGGATCCGGCACCGTGATTGGGGGCGTGGTGGTCGGACCGAACGCTTCCGAACTCATCTTCCCGATCTCCGTGGCCGTCACGCAGAAGCTGCACGTTGACGACGTCGCCAGTGCTTTCACGGTGTACCCGTCACTGACTGGGTCCATCTCTGAGGCAGCCCGGCGCTTGCACGTGCACATGTAACTTCTTGCTCCTGTGGCGCCCGTTTCGATGGCTTGCTGCGGATTCGATGGTTGGAAACGTCGAATGCGCAGCGAGCCATCGAAACGGGCGTTTCCTACGTTTGGAGGCTCGCGATGGCTTCGGCGAGGGGCATGTGCAACGCAGGACCGTGGCCCGGCAGGATCACGTTGGCTTGGACGCTGCTCAAGGAGCGTGCCGCTGCGAGGGCGCCCTCTGGATCCGAGTGGTACATCCGGTGCAGCATCTGGGGCCCGGATTTTGTGCTGATCGGGTGGCTACTGGCAAATGTGTCGCCTACGGCGATGGCCAGCGCCCCCGGGAACAGCAAAGCAACGTTGCCTGGAGTGTGACCGGGCAAGAGGATGGCTTCCGGCTGGCCCGGCAGGCTCCGGAGCCTGTTCTCGTCCCACGGCTCGGCGCGGGTTGCGGGCTCCGCCTGGAGGGCCTTCGCTTTGATGACGTGGAGCAGCCAGCGGAAAACGCGGGGACGCCAAGCCCTCACCAGCACCTGGCCGAACGTGACCTGGTGCTTCTCCTTGCCCTGAACGTGGGCAAGTTCCTCGGGGGAACACAGGATGGGCGTGCCGAACGTCCGCGAGAAGTACGCCGCGGAGCCCGTGTGGTCCACATGGCCATGGGTGATGAGCATGGCTTTGGCATCGGCGGGATCCAGCCCCAGTTGGCGGATGGATTCGAGGATCAGGTCACGGTCGGCGGGGTATCCGCCGTCGATCAGTAGGAAGGCAGGCCCGTCCGCGGAGGCCGGGGCATCCCGGAGAATGACCCAGTTGGACGCAGGTCCTTCAACAAAGTGGACGCCGGGCGCGGGTTCGGAGATCTTCACCCCGAAAGTCTAGAAGCCCCGGCAACGAATACGCGGGAAGCGTGCGAGCACGCAGGGAAACTTCCCACGAACCCGCAGCTTTCCCGCGAACCGGGCGAACTACCACTCAGGCAGCAGCCGCTTGGAAGTGCTTCTCGATGAGCCCCTTGATGTCCTCGTGGCATCCGCCGCACCCTGTTCCGGCACGGGTGGCCTTGGAGACCTCGCCAACAGTGCTGCAACCTTCCAATACGGAGTCCTCAATGCTTGCCGCGCTGACGCCTGCACAGCGGCAGACTGTGCGTTGGGGATCGTTGCTGGTAGCGCCGGAATCCAACTGGTCCGGGCCGTCCAGGCGAAGCAGCAAGGAACGGTCCGCGGGCAACTCCGAGGAACGTTCGAAAAGGACCACGAGTTCAGCAGCAGTCCTGGGCATGCCTACAGCCACCAAACCCTCCAGCACTCCGCCGCGCGTTGTCATCTTGACGTAGCGGCCGTGCTCGGGATCGGCCCACTGGGAGATCTGGCGGCGTGCCCGGCCAGCAGTGGCCCCGGCTTCCAGAAGCTCTTCGTCCCAGGGATCGGCTTGGTTGTCGCCGGCAACGGCCAGGTTGATGCCCCGTGCTTTCAGGACCACGACACCGGGCTTTTCCGTGGGCAGGGCTTCCAGCGCATCCGCGGCTTCCTGGCCGTCCCGTGCCAGGACCACCAAATATTCAGCCAGCCATTCGGCCTGACGCCAGCCGGGGCCTACCAAGCCGGAGGGGGCGGTGGCGGTCCGGCAATCGAGGCAGGAAGCGTCAGGGCAGCGAACCTCGGCACAATCGCCGATCGCGAACATGTGTGGCTCGTGGTACGTCCGGAGATGGTGGTCCACCAGTATTCCGGCCGCAACAGGAAGGCCACAGCCTTCGGCCAGCTCGATCCTCGGGCGAACGCCGCAGGACAGGACCAGCAGGTCGCCGTCGATCGCCGATCCGTCCTCCAGCAGGAGAGCAGAGAAAGATCCGCCGGGACCAGCGGTTTCCACGCCAGTAGACCTCGCGTTGCCGGCCATTCGGACGCCGCCCGCACGGAGGCTGCTCGTCAGAACGGATCCGCTGCCGCGGTCAATGCTGCGCCCCAAGGGGAAGGGTCCGTTGTGTACCACCGTTGCCTGGGCGCCTTCCTCCGCGGCGGCGAGGGCGGTTTCCAGGCCAAGCACGCCACCGCCCAGGACCACCACGCGTTTGCCGCCGGCTACGGCTTCACGGAGCACGGCAGCATCGCGAAGATCGCGCAGGGCGGTGACTCCGGCCGGGAGAACGGGGCCCGCCGGATCAGGGTTCAAGCCGGTGAGATTGGGGATGACCGGCCGGGAGCCGGTGGCAAACACCAAGCGGTCGTAGTGTTCGTTGGTGCCGTCGGAGAGAATCACGTGCTGGCGTGCGCGGTCAATCCTCTTGACCTTGACACCCAACCGGACGTCGACGCCGTCGGCCTCCAGTTCAGCAGCATCAGCCATGGCCAAAGCTTCAGGAGTGGTCCGTCCGACGCCCAGTTCTGCAACCATGACGCGGTTGTAGGCGGCCTCAGCTTCCTGGCCGACCACCAGCAGTTGCACGAGTCCTGTGCGGACCGCGGGAAGCAGTTCGTCCACCAGTCGCGCAGCCACCGGGCCGAATCCAACAACAACAATGCGCTCGCTCATGATGCCTCCTTGGCGTGCAGGGGCAGCCCGGATCCGACAGGCACCGCGACTGGCGCCGCTGACACTGCGGTGGACGCTGCCCGCCGGACCCATACCCGGCTGGTCTTGAACTCCGGCATGCCGGAGATGGGATCGGTGACCGCCTCAGTGAGGCGGTTGGCGTTTTCCTGGCCCGGGAAGTGGAACGGGAGGAAGACAGTGTCAGGGCGGACCGAGTTGCTGAGTTCCGCCCGGCAGAGGACCTCACCGCGCTGATTGGTCACGGTGGCGTAATCGCCGTCGGCAATGCCACGCGCTGCGGCCGTGCCAGGGTGGATCAGGAGCTTAGCCTGAGGTTGGGACGCCAGCAGCTCGCTCACGCGGCGCGTCTGGGCACCGGACTGATAGTGCTCCAGGAGACGGCCAGTGGCGAGGGCCAGGGAGTCGTCCGCAAACGAACGTACAGCCCGCTTGGAAGGGGTAACTGGAACCATGACGGCGCGGCCATCAGCATGCGCGAACCCATCAGCGAAGAGGCGCGGCGTTCCCTGGCTGCCCACGGGGTACGGCCAGTAGGCAGCTTCGCCACGATCCAGCATGGCGTAGTCGATTCCGGAGTAGTCAGCCAGGCCACCGGCGGAGGCAAGCCTGAGTTCTCCGAACACTGTCTCGGGGTCATCGCTGAACATGGAGGGAGCCTCGAGCATTTCCGCGAGCCGTGCCATCAGCCACAATTCGCTGCGGACGCCCGGGGGAGGGGTGATTGCCTTGCGACGCCGGATCACGCGTCCCTCCAGATTGGTCAGCGTGCCTTCTTCCTCGGCCCACTGCGTCACAGGAAGTACAAGGTCGGCCTCGGCTGCGGTCTCGGACATGAAGAAGTCGCAGACCACCAGGAAGTCCAGGCTGCGAAGTCCCTGGGTTACAGCGTTCGTGTCCGGCGCCGAAACCACCACATTGGCGCCGTGCACGAAGAGGCAACGGACGCCGTCGGGCTTTCCGAGTGACTTGAGGAGTTCGACGGCGGGAAGGCCGGCTCCGGGGATCAGGGACTCGTCCACGCCCCAGACCTTGGCGATGTGGGCGCGCGCAGCGGGGTCGGTGATTTTGCGGTAGCCGGGAAGCTGGTCTGCCTTCTGGCCGTGCTCACGGCCGCCCTGGCCATTGCCTTGGCCGGTGAGTGTGCCGTAGCCGCTGCGGGCCGAGCCGGGCAGGCCCAGGAGGAGGCTGAGGTTGATGGCAGCGGTTGCGGTGTCCGTCCCATCGACGTGCTGTTCCACGCCGCGGCCGCTGAGGATGTAGCTGCCGCCGTTGCGGGCGCCTTGTGCCAGGCGCCGGGCGGTCTCACGGATGAGGGTGGCAGGGACGCCGGTGATGGACTGGACGCGCTCGGGCCAGAAGGCGTTGAGGCTGCGAACCACGGAAGCATAACCCTTGGTGTTTGCCTCGATGTAGCTGGTGTCGGCCAGGCTTTCGTGGACCACAACGTGGCTGATGCCCAAAAGGAGGGCCAAATCTGTGCCGGGCGTTGGCTGCAAATGGATGCCGCCGCCGTCGCCCGTGAAAGCCGCCGTGGCCGAACGCCGGGGGTCCACCACGATCAGCCCGCCGGCGTCGCGCGCGCCCTGAAGGTGCTGGACGAACGGAGGCATGGTCTCGGCGACGTTCGAGCCGAGCATGAGGATCACGGAAGCGGAGTCCAGGTCAGTGACGGGGAAGGGGAGGCCGCGGTCCACGCCGAAGGCGCGGTTGCCTGCGGCCGCTGCCGAAGACATGCAGAAGCGGCCGTTGTAATCGATGCGTGAGGTGCGCAATGCCAGCCGGGCGAACTTGCCCAGCATGTACGCCTTCTCGTTGGTGAGGCCGCCACCGCCGAAAACTCCGACGGCGTCGTTTCCGTACTGCTTCTGGGTGTCCTTCACAGCAGCCGTGATCAGCATGAGCGCCTGGTCCCAGGAGATCGGCCGGTGGACGCCGTCGGATCCTTTGAGCATCGGTTCGGTGACGCGGCCGTTGTGACGCAACAACGACGCCGATGTCCAGCCTTTGCGGCACAGCCCGCCCCGGTTGGTGGGGAAATCGCGCCCTGAAACTTCCAGGGGCACGGCACCTTCACCGGGGACTGTGTTTGCTGCAGGGCTTGCCGGTGCTGCGTCGGACGAGGGCGCGGGCGCTGCCCCGGCGGCCGAGGCAGCCGGGGTCAGCGTCATGGCGCACTGGAGCGCGCAGTAGGGGCAGTGGGTATCGGCGCCGTTGGGCATCTAGATGTGTCCGATCGTGTTGCGCTTCTGGGCGGGGCGGATGTAGCAGACCCAGCAGACGGCGAGCATCAGGACGTAGGCTCCAACAAATCCGTAGAACGCCGGGGTGTAGGAGCCGCTTGATGAGCTCGACGCGTTCAGCACCTGAGGGATCACGAATCCGCCGTAGGCACCGATCGCCGAGATCAGGCCCAGTGAGGAGGACGCCAACCGTGCCGTTGAGGCGCTGGGGGCGCCTGAGCGGGCTGCCCGGCTGGAGGTCGCGAAGATCACCGGGATCATTCGGTAGGTAGCGCCGTTACCGAAGCCGCTCGCCACGAAGAGCACCAGGAACAAGGTCAGGAACAACCAGAAGTTCTTCAGTGGCAGGGTCCAGATCATGGTCAGGGTGATGACAGCCATGGAGGCGAACGAAACGATGGTCATCCGGGCGCCGCCCATGCGGTCTGCCATGCGGCCACCGTAAGGACGGGCCAGCGAACCGACCAGCGGGCCCAGGAATGCCAGGGACAAGGCCACTGCACCGAGGTGGATGGAGGAGAAATCGGGGAAGTAGTCCTTGATCAGTTTCGGGAAGACGCCGGCGAAGCCGATGAACGAACCGAACGTTCCGATGTAAAGGAAGGCCATGATCCACAGGTGCGGTTCTTTGAGGGCCGCTACGGATCCGGCCACATCACCCTTGGCGCTGGTGAGGTTGTTCATGTACTTCCAGGCACCGAATGCCGCGATCAGGATCAGCGGGATCCAGATGATGCCGGCCATCGGCAGGTTCACCGTTCCAGCTGCGAGCAGGGTGATGGCGATGGGAACCACAAGCTGCGCGACGGCGGCACCAAGGTTTCCGCCCGCGGCGTTCAGGCCCAGGGCCCAGCCCTTTTCGCGTGCCGGGTAGAAGAAGGTGATGTTGGCCATCGAGCTGGCGAAGTTACCTCCGCCGAAGCCGGCGAGGGCTGCTACCAGGAGCATGACACCGAACGGCGTTTCCGGAGTGGAAACACAGATCGCCAGGCCACTGGCGGGAATCAGGAGGAGCAGTGCCGAGACGATGGTCCAGTTGCGGCCACCGAACTTCGGCACCATGAAGGTGTAGGGGATTCGCAGCGTGGCGCCTACGAGGCTGGGGATGGAGATGAGCCAGAAGATCTGGTTGGTATCGAACTTGAAACCTGCCGCGGGGAGCTGGACGACAACGATCGACCAGAGCTGCCATACGACAAAGCCGAGGAATTCGGCGAAGATCGACCAGTACAAATTGCGCTTGGCGATGGACCGGCCTTCGGCTTCCCACTGGCCCTTGTCCTCGGCGTCCCAGTTGGCGATCCAGCGGCCGGGGCGGTGTTCAAGGGCGGGAACGGCGGTAGCAGTGGACTGGGCGGGGGCCAGTTCTTCTGCAGTGCGGTCAACAGTCACGGAGTGCCTCCTTTGTGGGGACGTTGTTCTACCAAGGTAGGTTTCACGCGTTTCGCGGACCGTCGCGCTTTGTAAACGTGCTGTGACATTTCCCTATCGGCGGGGTCACCGGCGCGTGAGGCAATGGTGAGGTAATGTGGCCCGGACCACAGAGTGAGACTTTTCCAGTGGTCCGCATTGTGGACTTAGTTGTCCAGTCAATGGACTGCGGGAACTATTATTGAACTCTCGAATAATCCTTCGCCGGCAGGCTCCCAGGGGCATCGGCCGGTGTGAACGAAAGCTGCTACTACATGTCTTCCACCGCACCATCCAAGGAAGGTGAGTTCACTAAGCCCGTGAACTCACGGGGACGGGTGATTGTTGCCAGCCTTATTGGCACGACGATCGAGTTCTACGACTTCTACGTCTACGCCACAGCGGCGGTCCTCGTCTTCCCGCGATTGTTCTTCCCCAGCCTGAACGAGACCACCCAGCTCCTGAGCTCCTTCGCTGTGTTTGGGGTCGCGTTCATCGCGCGCCCTCTGGGCTCGATCATCTTTGGACACTTTGGTGACAAATTTGGACGCAAAGGCACTCTGGTTGCGTCCCTGCTGACAATGGGCATAGCGACCTTCCTGATTGGTTGCCTGCCCACCGCCGCCGTTCCCGGCTGGACCATTCTGGCCCCGGCTCTCCTGGTGGTCATGCGCTTTGCGCAAGGGCTTGCCCTGGGCGGGGAGTGGAGTGGTGCAGCACTGCTGGCCACCGAAAATGCGCCCGCCAACAAGCGCGCCATTTATGGAACGTTCCCGCAACTGGGCGCGCCCATCGGCTTCATCGTGGCCAACATCATCTTCCTGGTCTTCAACTACACCCTTTCCCCGGAAGCGTTCGAAGCCTGGGGCTGGCGGGTGCCATTCCTGCTCAGCGCCGTCATGGTGATCATTGGCCTGTACGTTCGCCTCAAACTCATCGAGACTCCTGCCTTTACCAAGGTGGTCGAGTCCAATGAAGTTGCCAAGTTGCCAATTGGCCGTGTCTTCAAGAGCAGCTGGCGTCAACTCATTCTCGGTACCTTCATCATGTTGGCCACGTACGTGCTCTTCTATCTGATGACCACCTTCACGCTGACTTACGGCACGAAACCGACGCTGGCGGGGGCGCAGGCTGCGGCTGAGAAGGCCGGAAAGCCTTTGTCGGAAGCGGCGGCCGCGGCGTTCGTTCCTGGCCTTGGCTACACGCGGAACGAGTTCCTGTGGATGCTCATTGCGGGCGTGGTGTTCTTCGGCATCTTCACCCTGGTGGCGGGCCCGCTCGCAGAAAAGTTCGGACGCCGCAAGACGCTCCTGACAGTGACCGCGGGCATCTTCGTCTTTGGGTTGCTGTTCGTACCGCTCTTTGGCGCAGGATTCGCAGGCGCCATGGCGCTGCTGATTATCGGCTTCACGCTGATGGGTCTGACATTCGGGCCCATGGGTGCTCTGCTGCCCGAACTGTTCCCCACGAACGTCCGGTATACGGGGTCGGCTGTCAGCTACAACGTCTCCAGCATCCTGGGTGCAGCCGTGGCCCCGTTCATTGCCGTGTGGCTGTGGGAAGTCGGAAAGGGCAGCACCGTCCTGGTGGGCGTCTACCTCAGCGCGATGGCTGTGCTGACACTTATTGCGCTGTTCATCTCCAAGGAAACCAAGGACACGGACTACGAGAACAACGTCGCCTGACCTTCGGGGAATTAACGACGTCGGCCCCGCACCTTCCAGTGCGGGGCCGACGTCGTTAAGTTTGGGTTCTTAGTCCTCGATGGTGGCGATGACAGCGCCGGCAGCGACCGTCTCACCCGCTGTGGCTGCCAGGCCGCGAACAGTGCCGGACTTGTGTGCGGTCAATGGCTGCTCCATCTTCATGGCTTCCAGGACAACGATCAGATCGCCCTCGGCCACGATATCGCCTTCGGCAGCTGCGACCTTGACGATGGTACCCTGCATCGGCGAGGTCAGTGCATCTCCGCCGGCGGCAGCGGCTGCGGCCCCTGCCGAGCGGGAACGCTTCTTGGACTTGCCCGACTTGGTGCCCGAGCCGCTGGAAACAGCGGCGACGCTGGCGCCCAGGCCGGTCGGCAGAACGACCTCAAGCCGCTTGCCGCCAACCTCGACCACGACGCGCTGGCGCTCACCGGCGTCGGGCGTTTCCGTACCCGCGCCGCTGGCCGTCCAGGCGGGGATGTTGTTGACGAATTCGGTTTCGATCCAGCGGGTGTGGACGCTGAACGGTCCCTCCACAGGTGCGAAGGCGGGGTCCGTGACAACGGCGAGGTCGAAGGGGATGACGGTGGGAATGCCTTCCACCACCATCTCCTCAAGGGCGCGGCGCGAGCGCTGGAGGGCTTGCTCGCGGGTGGCGCCGGTGACGATCAGCTTGGACAGCATGGAGTCGAAGTTTCCGCTGATGACGTCGCCCTGCTCAATGCCGGAGTCCACGCGGATGCCGGGGCCCGTGGGGTTCTTCAACGTGCTGACCGTGCCGGGTGCGGGCATGAAGTTGCGGCCCGGGTCTTCGCCGGTGATGCGGAATTCGAAGGAGTGGCCGCGGACCTCGGGGTCCTCGTAGCCAAGAGCCTCCCCACGCGCAATGCGGAACTGTTCGCGGACGAGGTCGATGCCCGTAACTTCCTCGGAAACACAGTGCTCTACCTGGAGACGGGTGTTGACCTCGAGGAAGGAGATAGTGCCGTCCTGGCCCACGAGGAACTCGCAGGTACCGGCACCGAGGTAGTTGGCTTCCTTCAGGATCGCCTTGGAAGATTCGTAGAGCCGCTTGTTCTGTTCCTCGCTCAGGTAGGGAGCCGGGGCTTCCTCGACGAGTTTCTGGTTGCGGCGTTGCAGCGAGCAGTCGCGGGTGGAGACAACCACAACGTTGCCGTAAGCGTCCGCCAGGCACTGGGTCTCGACGTGGCGCGGGGCGTCCAGGAAGCGCTCGATGAAGCACTCGCCCCGGCCGAAAGCTGCTATCGCCTCACGGACTGCGGATTCGTACAGCTCCGGAATCTCTTCCATGGTGCGGGCAACCTTGATGCCGCGTCCACCGCCGCCGAAAGCAGCCTTAATGGCGATGGGCAGGCCGAATTCCTCCGCAAACTTCAGGATCTCGTCCGCTGATTCCACGGGATCGGCTGTTCCGGGGACCAGCGGGGCGCCTACTTTTTCGGCGATGTGACGCGCCTGGACCTTGTCGCCCAAGGCAGAGATCGCCTCGGGGGAGGGGCCGATCCAGGTGATGCCGGCGTCGATCACTTTGGCGGCGAATTCTGCATTTTCGGCGAGGAAACCGTACCCGGGGTGGATCCCATCGGCGCCGGCCTGCTTGGCGACGTCGATGATTTTCTCCATGACCAGGTAGGACTCAGCTGCGGTGTTGCCGCCAAGGGCATACGCTTCGTCGGCGAGGCGGACATGCAGGGCGTCACGGTCCGGGTCTGCGTACACGGCAACGGAGGCGATGCCTTCGTCCCGGGCGGCTCGGATGATGCGGACCGCGATTTCGCCACGGTTGGCAATCAAGACCTTGGTAAGAGGGCTGGAAATGGGCTGCGCCGGGTTAGCTGACAAGTTGTTGACTCCTTCTGTCCTTGAGGAGCCTAGCGTGATTGTGAGGGTTCCGCCCATATTGATGGGGGATTCCGTGTGTGAGGAGAGGTTCCTTTGTAGGGTTGCTACAAATTACTTCTACTGGCTCTTCGCGTCCCACAGCTCCGTGATGCCCACATTCGCATGGACCAGCAGGTCCCGGAGCGTGGAGATGGAAAGCCCGACGACGGCGTGCGGGTCACCGTCCACCTTGCGGATAAAGGCGCCGCCCAGGCCGTCGATGGTGAATGAGCCCGCGCAGTGCAGGGGTTCTCCGGTGGCGATGTAGGCGTCGATGTCGTTGGTGCTCATCTCTGCGAAATGAACCTCGGCGCTGGAGACGGCTCCGACGGTGGCTCCAGTGCCTTCTGTTTCGTCAGCGGACTCGTCGTCTACGTCCGCGGCGGTGTCCCGGCAATCGACCAACCAGTGACCGGTGTGGAGAACTCCCTTGGATCCGCTCATGCGCAGCATCCGCTCGCGGGCAACCTCCGCTGTATAGGGCTTGCCGTGGGATTCGCCGTCGAACTCGAAAACCGAATCGCAGCCGATCACCAGGGCACCCTCGGCTTCGGGGAGCGCGGCCACAGCTTCAGCCTTTGCCCGGGCCAGCAGCAGCGCGGTGTCATGCGCATCCGTCACGCCGTAATGCGCCTGCACCGCGTCCTCGTCCACGTCTGAAACCAGGACGTCATGCTGGATCCCCGCTTCCGTCAGTAACTTGGCGCGGGCAGGGGATTGCGAGGCAAGGATCAATCGGGTCACCGTCCCAGCCTAATACGATGTTCTCTCACGTCCTGCCCGTTTCCGGCGGACGTTCTCGCACTTCCTGCCGGTTTCCGGCGGATGTTCTCTCATATCACCTCGATGTGCCGCCGCCAACCCTCACTCGCCACAGTGCGGCCGAGGTAATCAATGCTCTGGTTCAGCTCGAGGCCAGGCACGACCTGATCCCGTGACGCGGGCACCTGCCAACAATGCACGCAGAAATGCCCGACGTCGGCACCCAAGTTGAGTGCCGACGTCGGGCTTTCTGGGGGATGTGAGAGAACGTCGGTCAGATCGCCGGTGGATGTGAGAGAACGTCGGTCAGATCGCCGATGGATGTGAGAGAGGGTTAGTGGACGAGTGCCTCGGAGCCGGTCTTCGGGCGGTCGGTGCGGTTCAGTTTGGCGCCTTCGACGTCCACGTCCGGCAGGATGCGCTGCAGCCACTTTGGCAACCACCACGACTTCTCGCCGAGCAGGTACATGACGGCGGGAACGATGGTCATGCGGACAACGAACGCATCAATCAGCACACCGAACGCCATTGCGAAGCCCAACGGCCGGACCATGGTGAGGTGGCTGAATATGAAGCCGGAGAATACACTGACCATGATGATCGCGGCCGCCGTGACCACTGCTGCGGCGTGGCTGAAGCCGGTGCGAACAGCGTGTTTGGCGTTCTCACCGTGCATGAAGGATTCACGCATGCCTGATGTGATGAACACCTGATAGTCCATCGCGAGGCCAAACAGCACACCGATCAGGATGATCGGCAGGAAGCTCAGGACGGCGCCCGGGTTGGCGACGTCGAAAATCGCTCCCAGCCAACCCCACTGGTAAACGGCCACGACGGCGCCAAATGCGGCAGCCAGTGACAACAGGAAACCACCCGTGGCGAGCAGAGGTACAACAATCGAGCGGAACACCAGCAGCAACAGGATCAGCGAAAGCCCGACGACGATCGCCAAGTATGGCGGGAGGGCAGCCCCGAGCTTGGCGGAAACGTCGATGTTGCCGGCCGTCTGACCGGTGAGGCCGATGCTGACATCGAGGTCCTGGCGGATTTGGGTGCCCTTGGCGCGGACGTCGGAAACTACCTGGACTGTGCTGGCGCTTGCTGGTCCTTCTTTGGGAATGACCTGGAAGACGGCCGTCTGGCGATCTGCGCTCAGTGCCACCGGCACCGCGGCCGTGACGTTCTCCACGCTGCGCAGCTGATCCGCGACGTCGAACTGCTTGTTCTTGGCATCCGTTTCGCTGAGGCCTTCCGGGAACCCTGCGACGACGACGATCGGCCCCGTGACGCCCTCGCCGAAGCTGTTGCGTGTGAGGTCGTAGGCTTTGAAGGCTTGCGAATCGACCGGCTCGGATCCGCCGTCGGGAAGTGCCAAACGCAGCTGGGAAGCCGGCAGCGCCAAGGCGCCCAACAGCACCACGCTGGCCACGAGGGAAACCCACGGATGCCGTGTGACCAACCCGCCCCAGCCACTGCTGCTGCGCTTCTCTTCCAGGGCCCGGTCCGCGGCTTCGTGGCCCGGCTCGGCATTGTGCTTGGCAGCCTTGGCCCATGCACGCTTGGAAATCAGTCTGCGGCCGATCAAGGCGAGGATGGCGGGGGTCAGCGTCAAAGCCACGACGACGGCGACGGCAACTGTCGCTGCGGCGGCAACCCCCATCACAGCCAGGAACGGCAGCCCCGGGACCACAAGTGCCGCCAGGGCGATGATGACGGTGAGGCCCGCGAACAGCACGGCGTTTCCGGATGTTCCGGTGGCGAGGGCTGCGGATTCCTCGCCGTCCATCCCGGCCAGAAGCTGGTTACGGTGGCGGTTGACGATGAACAGGGAGTAGTCGATGCCCACTGCAAGCCCAAGCATCAGAGCGAGCATCGGGGAAATGGAGCTCATGGTGATCACGCCGGTTAGGGCGAACGTTCCGCCGACGCCTACAGCCACGCCGATCAGGGCCATGACGAGGGGCAGGCCGGCTGCGATGAGTGTGCCCAGCATAAGGATCAGAACGAGAGCTGCCACGGCGACACCGACGATTTCCGCGACTCCGAAGATCTGCGAGACGTCCTCGGTGATTTCCTTGCTGGCATATGCTGTGACACCCGCGGAGGATACGCCCTGAACGATCTCCTGAACTTGCTTGCGGACGGCGGGATCAACAGCGTTGATGGAGGTCTTGAATTGGACCTGGGCGATGGCGGCTTTGTTGTCGCTGGACACAAAGCGCATCCCCTGGGAGGCCTCCAGCTGGCGCTTTCCGGCTGCGAGTTCAGCGAGTTGCGGAGCCAGCTGGGCCTCGATCTGCGCCGGCGGGAGACCTGCCGCGGCCATCTGCGTCTTGCCTTCGGCGGCCTTCGCTTCACCAGCAGCAATCTCGCCCGCGGCCTTGTCCAACTGGTCCTGGGTGGTGAACGGATTCACCGTCCCTTGCACGTCCGGCATGGCTTCGAGCTTGTTGAGCGCAGTGGCTACGGCGTCCTTCTTGGCTTGGTCGAAACCAGAGTCTCCGGCGTCGAAGGCCACGCTCGCCGAGCCGCCGGACGCATCGGGCAGGGCTTCTTTGAGCTTGTCGGCCATTCTCTGCGTTTCGGTGCCGGGGATGCTGAAGTTGTTGGACATGGTGCCGTGGAAGGCTGCGGCCGAACCTCCCACGGCCACCAGGACTGCCAGCCACAGCGAGATGACCAGCCAGCGGCGGCGATAAGAAAACTTGCCCAGGCGGTAGAGGAACGAGGCCATGTCAGAACCGATCTGTGGAGGTGGAGTGGAATGATGCGTTCGCGGCTGACGCCGCTTGCGGGGTGACTTCCGACGACGGCGCGAAGCCGGCTCCCAGGAGGCCCATGGCGTCGATGAGGTGCTGGCGAAGAACCTCAAGCGAATCGGGCGATAGGTCAGGGCCTCGCTCGGCGAACCAGACTGTCATGGCCGCCTTGCCGCATGAGATGACAGATCCGGCAAGGGCATGCAGGTAGAGCTCGCTGGTGTCTGATCCGAGTCTGCTGCGGGCAGCGTCGATAATCTGCCCTGTGCAGTGTTCCCATGCTTCGAGTTCGGAACGGGCCAGGGAGCGGTTGTCCTGAGTGAGGCTGAAAAGTTCGGCCATGGGTGCTACCGACATGGGATCTGCGAGGGCCATCAGCGCGGCCTGCGCGGATTCGAGGATCGATTCCTCCGCCGGGCGCAATCGGAATTGCTCGAGGGCGCGATCCATGAAGCCGTCGGCGACGGACGCGAGGGCAGCTTCGAGGCTCGCGAAGTAGTTGAAGAAGGTCCGTCGGGAAACGCCTGCGCTGGCGGTGATGTCCTCCACCGTGAAATTGCCGGGGCCGTTGCTGCGTAGAAGGTCCAGTGCCGCGGTAGCAATGGAGGCACGAGTTGCTGCCTTGTTGAGCTCGCGGCGGGAAGGGCCGCTGGTTTCGGCGGGCTCCACGGGGGTGGGCTGATTGTTTACTGGGGTCACATACTTACACTAAGTGCAACTTTGCACTCTGCGCAATGTTTTCTGGGAGGGCGCCGAAAAATCTGGTTCGCATTGCACGCAAACTCAATCCGACGCGGGGCGAGCACGGCTTCTCCTGTGCGCAAAATCTGGGGGCTAATAATGTCCGTGCCCACTGGAAGAGTGTGTGTATGCAGCAGAACCGGGAGGGAAAACAATGACAGCAGTCGCGTCGCCACGTGTTCCTGCTCGCTTAATCCCTCCCGTTCCGGCAAGCGTGGTGAGCGGGGACCTCATTGATCAGTTGCGTGTGCTGGAAGACATGAAGTCCGCTATAGCCGGTTTGCAGGCCAAGATTGCTGTGGCGTTCGACCTCGCCCAGCGCCAAGCCCAGGCCGAGATGGATGTCCCCTCCGCTGAGCGTGGTCAGGGTGTGGGTGCGCAGATCGCGTTGGCCCGGCGCGAATCACCCAACAAAGGGTCCCGGCTCCTCGGACTGGCCAAGGCGCTGGTGTCGGAAATGCCGCGCACCATGGCCGCCCTGGAAACCGGGCAACTGAACGAATGGCGCGCCACTCTGTTGGTGAAGGAAACCGCGTGCCTGTCCGTCGAAGACCGGGCAGCCGTCGATGAGGAACTCGCGGCCGACACCGGTACCTTCGACGGCGCGGGAGACAAAACCATCATCGCCGCCGCACGAGCCGCCGCTTACCGGCGGGACCCGCGCTCGGTGACCCAACGAGCAGCCCATGCCGCGTCCGAACGGCACGTCAGCCTCCGCCCAGCCCCTGACACTATGACCATCCTCACCGCACTGCTCCCCGTTGCCCAGGGTGTCGCCGCCTACGCCGCGCTGACCCGGCACGCCGATTCGGCCCGCTCCGGCGGGGACACCCGGAACCGCGGTCAGGTCATGGCGGACACCCTCGTCGAACGCCTCACCGGCACCCCCGGCGGGATCAGCGGGATTGATCTGCAGCTCGTCATGACCGACCGCACCCTCTTCCAAGGCGACAGCGAACCAGCCCGCCTCCAGGGCTACGGAATCGTCCCCGCAGAATGGGCCAGAACGCTCGTTGCCGGAGGCAGCAACCAGACGAACGCAGCACCCGGGGCCGTCCAGACGGACGGGGAGTCGCGAATCAATGGTCAGAGCGGAAGCGGCGGCCAGACAGGGGCCACCGGGCGGGCCAGAATCGGAGGTCAGGCCGGGGCCAGCGAGCAAGAGTCCAAGGAAGATAAGGAGTTCAAAGTCTCGCTCCGCCGCCTCTACACCGCACCGGCCAGTGGTGAACTGCTGGCCATGGACTCCAAAGCCCGGCTCTTCCCACCCGGAATGCGGCGCTTCATCGAAACCCGGGACGACACCTGCCGCACCCCGTACTGCGACGCGCCCATCCGCCACATAGACCACGTGGTTCCCTGGCACAACGGCGGCGCCACGAGCCTGGCCAACGGCGCGGGACTCTGCGAAGCATGCAACCACACGAAAGAAAACCCCGGCTGGAACACAAAAACAATCCTCGGCGGCAGACATGAACTCGAAGTCAACACACCCACCGGACATACATATCAATCCAAGGCCCCACCTTTGCCGGGTCACCCACCACGGTCAACATCGCCGTCCGAAACCTAGGCCAGCAACAGGAAAATTCACCTCCGGCACGACGAATCCCGCACTTGTTCGCTCTATTCACCGTTCAACTGCGAGTAGAGCGTACAAGGGCGGGACGCGTGGCGCGAAGGGAAGTAGGTCAGAACTGGTGCGGGGGTGCCTGCGGCGCAGGGTGAGTCGGCTGTGCTGGCTGTTGCTGACCCTGCTGTGGTGCCTGCTGCCCTTGTCCCGGCTGGGACGCGGTCTTGGTCAAGTACACGGACTGCCCAGTGGCGCCGGGTTCGCCTTCGCCGAGTGGAAGCACATAAACGGCCGTGCCATAGGCGCAGACTTCAGTCCAGTTGGTCCCCATTTCGGAGGTGTCGAAGCGCATGGCGACAATTGCGTTGGCGCCGCGCTGCTGGGCCTCGTTGACCATCCGGGCCATGACTTCTTGCCGGCTTTCGTAGAGTGCCCTGGTCATTTCGGGCAGCTCGCCGCCACCGAGGGAGCGGAAACCGGCCAGCATCTGGGAGCCGATATCGCGGGAACGGACAGTGAGGCCCATGACTTCGCCGAAGACGGCGTCGATGCGGTGGCCGGGTATCTCATTGGAGGTGACGATCAACATGCTCCGAGCCTATCCAGCTTTCGCCGTTAAACCGCGCAATCCCCGGGGGAGAAGTCCCCAAGGGATTGCGCGGTGCGAAAAGCCAGCTGGTGCTATGCCTTGGAATCGGCCAGTTCGCGCGCCTCGTTCTCGGCAGCAGCCGTGTCGTTGGCGAACTCGTCAGCGAACGCGGCGCCATTGCGGGGCGCGTTGTACAGCGATTCGTCCAGGATGCCCTGGCGCTTGGCGACGATAGCGGGGATGAGCGCCTGGCCTGCCACGTTGACGGCCGTGCGGCCCATGTCCAGGATGGGGTCGATCGCCAGCAGGAGTCCGACGCCGGCCAACGGCAGTCCCAACGTGGACAGGGTCAGCGTGAGCATGACGACGGCGCCCGTGGTGCCTGCCGTGGCAGCGGAACCCAGCACGGAGACCAGCACAATGAGGAGGTATTGGCTGAAGTCCAGGTTGATACCGAAGAACTGGGCCACGAAGATCGCTGCGATGGCCGGGTAGATCGCCGCGCAACCGTCCATTTTGGTGGTGGCGCCGAGCGGGACGGCAAAGGAAGCGTAGCCCGAGGGAACGCCGAGGTTACGCTCGGCAACGCGCTGCGTGAGCGGCAGCGTACCGATCGAGGAACGGGAGACGAAGGCCAACTGCACGGCCGGCCATACACCGGAGAAGTACTGCTTGATGGAAAGGCCGTGGACGCGGACCAGAATCGGATACAGGACGAAGAGCACCAGTGCCAGGCCGATGTAGATGGCGGCGGTGAACTTTCCAAGGGAGCCGATGGTGTCCCAGCCGTAGATGGCCACGGCGTTACCGATCAGACCGATGGTGCCCAGTGGGGCGATGCGGATGATCCACCACAGCACCTTCTGGATGACGGCCAATGCGGAGGCGTTGAAGGTCAGGAACGCTTCTGCCTGCTTGCCGACCTTGAGGGCAGCGACACCGACGGCGATCGCGACCACCAGGATCTGGAGCACATTGAAGCTGACGGAGGTGCTGACCGTGGTGGCGGCATTAGCGCCCTCCGTGACAGTGGAGCTCGCGCCGAGTCCGAGGAAGTTCTTCGGGAAAAGCCCGATCAGGAACGCCCACCAGTCACCGGTCTTGCCGGCGTACTCGGCCTTCTGCGTGATCCCGGTAGCTGCACCAGGCTGCAGGAGCACACCCAGGCCGATGCCGATGAGCACCGAAACCAGTGAGGTGATGGCAAACCAAAGCAGCGTGTTCCAGGCGAGGCGGGCCGCATTGGAAACCTCGCGAAGGTTGGCGATGGAGCTCACCACCGCGGTGAAGATCAAAGGAACGACGGCGGTCTGCAGCAACGAGACGTAGCTGGAGCCAATCGTTTGAAGGGTCGCGCCGAGGCCGTTGGGGGCGGTCTTGGTACTGCCGGTGTACTTGGCGATGAGGCCAAGGACAAGGCCGATGATGAGGGCGGCAATGATCTGGACGCCGAAGGATCCTGCCCACTTGGGAAGCTGGAAGCCGCTCTTTCCAGGCGCTGAAGTGATGTTATTTGAGGTGCTCACAAGAACACGCTAGGTGCACCCCAAATAACATAGCGAACGGACGTTTAGAAATATTACGCCGCTATAGGCTCACCCAGCCCACGGAGGATGGCCGGCCTTCGGCCGTGGCACACCGGAAGCTCACCCAAGCAACGCCCGCCGCAGCACGTCCAAACCGACCGAGCCAATGTTTAGTGCCTTGCTGTGGAAGGACTTTAGATCGAACCCTTCGCGGGTTTCAAGCTCGGCCCGGATCTGTTCCCAGAGCCGCTGCCCCACCTTGTACGAGGGTGCTTGCCCGGGCCAGCCGAGGTAGCGGGTGAATTCGAATTGGAGTTGGCCTTCGCTGATGTCCAGGTTGGCCTTGAGGAAGTCAAAGCCCTTTTCTGGCGTCCAGGTGCCGGTACCCCAGCGTTCGGGGACGGTTAGTTCCAGGTGTACGCCGATGTCGAAGACGACGCGGGCTGCACGCATGCGTTGGCCGTCCAGCATGCCCATGTGGTCGCCCGGGTCTTTTAAGTAGCCCAGTTCCAGCGTGAGCTGCTCGGCGTAGAGTGCCCAGCCTTCGCCGTGTCCGGAGACCCAGCAGACGTTGCGGCGCCAGTTGTTGAGGAGTTCGCGGCGGTAGGTGGCGGTGGCGACTTGGAGGTGGTGGCCGGGGACGCCTTCGTGGAAGACGGTGGTTGTTTCGGACCAGGTGGTGAAGGTGTCTTCGCCGGCGGGAACGGACCACCACATGCGGCCGGGCCGGGAGAAGTCGTCGGACGGGCCGGTGTAGTAGATGCCGCCTTCGTCGGTGGGGGCGATCATGCATTCGAGGGTTTTCATGACGTCCGGGATGTCGAAGTGGACGTCTGCGAGCTCGGATACTGCGCGGTCCGAGAGTTCCTGCATCCACGCCTTCAGGGCGTCCGTTCCCTTGATCTGGCGGGCGGGATCGTTGTTGAGGATGCTTTTGGCTTCTTCGATGCTGGCGCCGGGCTTGATCTGCGCGGCTACCTTTTCCTGTTCGCTGATGAGCCGTTCCAGCTCCTGAACGCCCCACGCATACGTTTCTTCCAGATCGACTTCGGCGCCAATAAATGAGCGGGAGGCCAGGGCATACCGTTCCCGCCCTACCGCGTCCTTTTCCGGGGCAACGGGGAGAAGCTCGTCCTGGAGGAAGGTACCCAACGATTCGTAAGCTGATCGGGCAGCGGAGGCACCGGCGTCGAGCTTGGACTGAACGTCTGCTGGAAGCGGTTGCCCACCAAGGGCAGCGGATGAAGCCATCTTGGCGAAGAATCCGTCCTCGGCGGCGTACCGGGCAGTTTGTTCGATGACGATTCGAACCTGGCGCGCGGCCGCTACTTTGCCGTGTTCCTTGGCGGCACGAAGCGAGGAAATGTAGCCCTCGATGGCGCCGGGAACGTTGGCGGCACGGCCGGCAATGTGCTCCCATTGCTCCACGGTGTCCGTGGGCATGAGGTCGAAGATGGCGCGGATGTCCTGCGCCGGCGAGGCGATGTTGTTGAGGTCGGCAGCATCCCAGCCGGTTTCGTGGATCTCCAGCTCCAGGCCGAGCCGCTCGCGCATTGCGTCCAGGGTGACGACGTCGGACTCGTCGGTCGGTTCCAGCGCCGCCAACGATTCCAACGCCTGCCGGGCAGCCTGCGCATGGGCCTCGGCTCCTGCAGGCGAGAAGTCCTGATATTCAGTCTCGTGCCCCGGCAACCCCAACGTGGTGGCGAAGCTGGGGTTGAGTTCGATCAGCTTTTCCGTGTACGCGTCAGCAACGGAATCGATGGCGGTCTTGGGTCGTGCAGGCGTGTTTGCAGTAGTCACCCACAGAGCCTAACCGTGAGTCGGCTCACGTGAAAGGGTTGTTGCACTTTCTCGCGCCACCGCGATGAAGCGAACTATCCGCGGCTGCGCTTCCACGCGCCCGGACCCGGCGTGGGGTCCAGGCGCAACTGCTGACGGCGTACCCAATGACGAACGTTCGGCTTTGCAGGCTCCGTCGTCGGGGGTACTCCGACAGAAGCGACGACGGCGGCAAGGGCCGCGAGCTCCTCGGCGGTGGGTTCTCCCTTGACCACGGAGAACATGGGAGCGACGGGTTCGGGCGCTGAAGGGTTATCGTCTGCCCGATGCTTAGCCGGGCTCATAGCGGGATGTTCCCGTGCTTCTTGGTGGGCAGGCTGGCGCGTTTGTCGCGAAGGGCGCGCAGGCCGCGGATGATCTGGAGACGCGTGTCAGAGGGTGCAATGACGGCGTCCACATAGCCCAGCTGAGCTGCCTGGTAAGGGTTGAGGAGTTCTTCCTCGTAGCCCTGGATAATCTCTGCGCGCTTGGCTTCGACATCGCCGCCGGCCTCGGCAACCGCTGCGAGGTCGCGACGGTAGAGGATGTTCACCGCACCCTGGGCGCCCATGACGCCGATCTGGGCCGTGGGCCACGCGAGGTTCAGGTCTGCGCCGAGCTTCTTGGAGCCCATCACGATGTATGCGCCGCCGTAGGCCTTGCGGGTGATGACGGTGAGCTTGGGCACGGTGGCCTCAGCGTAGGCATACAGGAGTTTGGCGCCTCGACGGATGATTCCCTGGAATTCCTGGTCCTTGCCGGGGAGGAAGCCGGGCACGTCCACCAGCGTGATGATGGGGATGTTGAAAGCGTCGCAGTGCCGGACAAACCGTGCGGCTTTCTCGGATGCGGAGATGTCCAGGGTGCCTGCGAACTGCATCGGCTGGTTCGCAACGATGCCGACGGTGTGACCTTCGACCCGCCCGTAGCCAATGATCACGTTGGGGGCATACAGCGACTGCATTTCAAGGAAGTGGGCGTCGTCCACGATCTGCTCAATGACCTTGCGCATGTCGTACGGCTGATTGGCCGAATCCGGGATCAGTCCATCCAAGGCGAGGTCGTCGTCGTCGAGTTCCAATTCCTGGTCGTGTTCTACAACCGGCGCCTCGGAAAGGTTGTTGGAAGGCAGGAAGTCCAGGAGTTCGCGGACGAATTCAATGGCATCGGCTTCGTCGGAGGCAAGGTAAGTGGACGTACCGGTGGTGGCGTTGTGCTGGCGGGCACCGCCCAGCGTTTCCATATCCACGTCCTCGCCCGTGACGGTCTTGATGACATCGGGGCCGGTGATGAACATGTGGGAAGTCTTGTCCACCATGACCACGTAGTCGGTCAGCGCGGGGGAGTAGGCGGCGCCGCCGGCGCACGGGCCCATGATGAGCGAGATCTGGGGGACGACGCCCGAGGCATGGACGTTGTTGCGGAAGATATCCGCGAACATGGCAAGGGAGGCCACGCCTTCCTGGATGCGCGCGCCGCCGCCGTCGTTGATGCCCACCACGGGGCAGCCGTTGCGGAGGGCGAATTCCTGGACCTTGACGATCTTCTCGCCGTTGACCTGGCTCAAGGAGCCGCCGTAGACGCTGAAGTCCTGGCTGTAGATGGCAACGAGGCGCCCGTCCACTGTGCCGTAACCGGAGACGACGCCGTCGCCCAGGGGCTTCTTTTTCTCCATGCCGAAGGCTGTGGAGCGGTGGACGGCGAGGGCGTCGAACTCAACGAATGATTCGGGATCGACCAGGAGGTCGATGCGTTCGCGGGCAGTGTTCTTACCGCGTGCGTGTTGCTTTTCGATCGCTTCCGGGCCGGAAGGCTGCTCTGCACGGGCCTGGCGGTCGCGGAAGTCTGCAATCTTTCCCGCTGTCGTTGTCAGATCGTGGCTCATCAAGTGTCTCCGGCTCTGTAGCTGATTTTCGCTGGCGCAGTTCTGTTGCGAACAAGTAGCTGACTTAAGTAGCTTCCGTACAAAGAAAAGGCCCCGCTGGCCAGTCTAGTGACGCCATTGCCGCGAACCGCTGTAGAAACCCTACAATTTTCAGCGCCCAAGCCAAAGCTGTCGCTATGTTACCCGTCAGTAACATACTTGGGTTAGAGTGTCTGCATGACTCCAACCCCTTATGTAGCCAGCGGTTCACTCAAGGGCCGCACCATCATCATGTCCGGAGGCAGCCGTGGAATCGGATTGGCCATCGCCACCCGTGCCGCACGCGACGGCGCCAATATCGTCCTGATGGCCAAGACCGGAGAACCCCACCCGAAACTGGAAGGAACCGTCTTCACAGCGGCCGATCAACTGGTTGCGGCAGGTGGCCAGGCGCTGCCGCTCGTGGGCGATGTACGCAATGACGACGACGTCGCCGCGGCGGTGAGTGCCGCCGTCGAGCGCTTTGGGGGAATCGACGTCGTCATCAACAACGCGTCAGCGATTGACCTCTCCCGCACGGATGCAATTGACATGAAGCGTTACGACCTCATGCAGGACATCAACGTCCGTGGAACCTTCCTGCTCTCCAAGCTGTCCCTCCCTGCGCTGCGGGAATCCGGGAACGGGCACATCCTCACGCTGTCGCCACCGCTGAACCTCGATCCAAAATGGGCCGGGATGCATCTGGCCTACACCATGGCCAAGTACGGAATGAGCCTCACTACCCTGGGACTCGCCGAGGAGCTTAAGGACGACGGCGTCTCGGTCAACTCGCTCTGGCCTTGCACCCTGATCGATACCGCGGCGATCCGGAACATGCCTGGCGGGCAGCAGATTGTGAAGGCCGCCCGCGGACCGGAGATCATGGCAGATGCTGCGCACGCTGTGCTGACCGGCGCCAACGGTGTCACGGGTTCGGGTAACTTCTACACCGACGAAGAAGTCCTCAGGGCTGCCGGTGTGAAGGAGTTTGCGCCATACAGCCTCGGCGCGCCTGAGGACCGCCTGGTGCAAGACATCTTCCTCTAAGCGGATTCCCATGTTTCGGGCAAGTTCTGCGGGCCGCAACTGGATAGGATTCAGCTATGGATGCCGAACAGCCTGCCAGCAGCGAACCCCTCGACCCCAGGCCAGGGGAAGACCGGCCGTCATTGGACCGCGAGGCACTGCTCCAGCCTGATTTCCTGTCGGCAACCGGAATTTCCCAAGTGAATATTGTCGAGTCCACGGGATCCACCAATCAGGACCTCGTGCGTGCCGTAACTTCGGAGCCCAAAAAATGGGCCGACCTTGCTGTGTTGACCGCCGAACACCAGACGGCGGCACGCGGACGGCTGGACAGGCACTGGGAATCGCCCGAGCGCTCCGCCGTCTCCGTTTCCATGGTGCTGCGACCCGTCACAGCCGAAGGCATGCCCGTGCCGACGCAGAGTTACTCGTGGCTCTCACTGCTTGCAGCTGTTGCCCTGCGCGAAGCATTGCAGGAAACGGCCGGCATAACTGCAGAGATCAAGTGGCCCAACGACGTCCTGATTAATGGACGGAAGGTCGCCGGAATCCTGGCCCAGATGACGCCACTGGGCGACGGGTCGGTCCCTGCAGTGATCCTGGGCGTTGGCCTCAACGTCTCGCTGGCGGAGGATGAATTGCCGGTACCAACCGCCACATCGCTGGCCTTGGAAGGGGCCACGACGACGGACCGCACCGCGCTGCTGAAGAGCTACCTTTCCCGCTTCAGCAGGCTTTACCGCAGCTTCTGCAACTCAGAAGGCGATCCCGCGGCAGGGTTGGCAGGTGGCCCCTCGCTGCATAAGCGCGTTGAGTCGGCAATGGTCACCTTGGGACGCGAAGTGCGCGCGCACCTGCCCGGCGACCACGAAATAGTGGGACATGCCTCCCGTTTGGACGAGCACGGATCGCTCCTGGTGGTGGACCACGGCGGCCGGGAACATGTTGTGACGGCAGGTGATGTGGTGCATCTGCGCGCCACGGAAAGCGGTTATGCGTAAAGAGTTGCTTCCGGGGGAGCAGGTCATCACCATCACGCGGCAACAGGCCCGCTCGCTGTTCTTGCCAACGCTGGCCTTCATCGTGATTCCTGCCCTGGCGGCGTACGCCTGTGCATGGATCGTCAAAGGAAATCCGCAGCGCCTTGCCCCGTTCATTACAGTGGAATGGACGCCATGGCTTGTGGGTACCTGTGTGGGCCTGGCAGCGCTCGTCCTGGTGGCCTACAGCGTGAAGCGGCTGTTGAAATGGCGTTCAGTCAGGTTCATCCTGACCAGCCGCCGGATAATTGCCAAGTATGGAATGTTTCGCCGCGGTGACTGGCAGGTGTCATTGATGGCGGTTCGCAGCGTGGGGGTCCACCAGAACCTGCTGCAGCGGACATTGCACTCCGGGAATATATCCTTGGATACCGGGCCCTCCGGCGAAGCCGTTTTGACGGACGTACCGGAGGTCGGAAAATTCAGGGGCTTCATTCTTGACGCCATGGATGAACTGCCCAAGGGTGGGGTTTTTGAGGGTGAAGTCCTGTCGGATTTTGATGGGTTGCCGTGGGAATTGAGAGAAGGTGGAAGAGATGAGCGTTGAGGATCAGCAGTCCGGCGAGGACCTGGACGAGGAGTTCGACGCCGTACCCGAACCTTCAGTGGATGAGGACACGGAACCAGCGCCCATCCAGGCGCCCGTGACCACCGGCCCGCCCACCGGCGTGATGTCCGCCGAACGCCTGGCGATTAAAGCGCTTGAGGCGAGGTTGCTTGGTGGCGAACGCAAGCTCCGCCGTCGTGAAGTTGCTGCAGGTGCCGGTGTCTCCATTCTTTCCGCTCGGAAGTTGTGGAGGGCTTTAGGCTTCCCCAACTTCGGCGACGACGACGTCGCTTTCACCGAACGTGACCAAGCAGCTTTGTCCACCATTCTTGACCTTGTCCGCGCGGGGATCCTCACCGAGGAAGCTGCCATATCCGTTACCCGCTCTATCGGCCAGATGACGGACCGTATGGTGGTCTGGCAGATCGAGGCGTTGGTTGAAGACATGGTCCAGGAGCAGGGGATTCCCGATGCCGTGGCCCGCAAGCAACTGGTGGGCCAGCTGCCGGCGCTGGTGGATTCCCTGGAAGAGATCCTGGTCTACTCGTATCGTCGTCAGCTCAATGCCGGTGTTCAGCGGCTTGCCGTTCGTGCCGAGGCCGGCCTGCAAGCGAGCGAAGAAGGCCGCGAAGGGGACGAGGACGATTCTCCTTTGCCTTTGGCGCGTGCCGTGGGGTTCGCCGACCTCGTTTCCTACACAAGCCTCTCCCGGCGGATGAACGAGAAAACCCTGGCCCAAATGGTGCAGCGCTTCGAGAACAAATGCGCCGAGATCATCTCCGTGGGCGGCGGGCGCCTGGTGAAGACCGTGGGCGACGAAGTTCTCTATATTGCCGAGACCCCTGCTGCGGGCGCGGAAATTTCGCTCGCTCTGGCACAAGCCTTCACGGAGGACGAGATCCTGCCCCAGGCCCGGGTGTCCATGGTGTGGGGTCGCATCCTGTCCCGACTCGGCGACATCTATGGCCCCACCGTGAACCTTGCGGCGCGGCTGACCACCCTGGCCCAGCCGGGGACGGTGCTGGTTGATGCGATGACCGCTGCTGCACTCGGACAGGACGAACGCTTCGTGCTGGTCCCGCAAAAGTCCGAGAATGTCCGTGGTTTCGGTGAGATCCACCCCGTGATGCTCGCCCGTGGCCGCGGCAAGGGCTTGGTTCTGGACTAACGTTCTCTCACGTCCTGCGGGTTTTTGCGCGTCCTTCTCTCACGTCCTGCGGGTTTTGCGCGTCCTTCTCTCACGTCCTGCGGGTTTTTGGGCATCCTTCTCTCACGTCCTGCGGGTTTTTGGCGATCGTTCTTTCACGTCCCGCCCTTACCGGTTTAGCCGCGAAAGCTTAAGCCCGACGTCGGGAGTTTGCGGTCCTTGGTTTTCCCGAGGCAAGCCTCATGCCCCGCGAAGAAGAAGACACGATCAAGGCTGCTCAACGGAACTCCCGCGCGTCGGCCAGAAACCGGTTGGACGTGAGAGAGGATCGGCCAGAAACCGGTTGGACGTGAGAGAGGATCGGCCAGAAACCGGTGGGACGTGAGAGAGGATCGGTAGCATTTAGCAAATCGATGGAATAACCTAGAATTCTGATGAGCGGGCGAGGGGAGTTCTCCCCATCGCCACCTGCCCGGGGGAGGCCATAGGCTGTCACAGCCAATGGAGAGTTCAATCTCGGGTTTCCTTGGCTACTCGTGCGGTGCGTGGGATAGTCTTAGGGACTGAAAATTCCGCCGCCGTATGGGGGTACTGCGGAATGCGTGGCTGCCGGCACATGCCGGTTGGCCTGGACGCCGCCTGGGGGCGGCTGTACAACAAGGGAATTTTGGGGCTGTGACATCTTTCTTCGGCAAGCTGGGGCTGAAAAAGCGTCGAAACAAGAAACTCGTATCTGCAACTGCTGTGACTGCGGCCGGCGCCTTGCTGGTAGCGGGCGCAGTTCTCTATCCAGGGTTCAAGACGGCCGAGGTCGATTTGAACGACGGCGGCGTGTGGGTTGTGAGCAAGACCAAGAATGCCGTAGGACGCCTGAATTATCCCTCCCGGGTTCTTGATGGGGCCGTGACACCGGCAACCACCACGTTCGATGTCCTGCAGCATGACGGCAACGTCTTTGTGGACGATGAGTCCGGCTCCACCATCAACCAGGTCTCGGCGGCGAACCTGAAGTTGGGTGGCGACAAGCAACTGCCCTCGTCCTCGCAAGTCAGCTACGGCTCCAGCGTCCTCTCAGTCACGGACCCCGCCCGTGGAAAGGTGTGGGCACTTTCGCCCTCCACCGTGAACGGCTTCGATGAAGAATCCACCGAACCCGTCCTCACTGGCTCGCAGAACATGGTGTCGGCCGTCGGACAGGACAACCGCATTTACACGGCGGACCCGGGCAAGGGCGAAATCACCATCACCACCGTGGACGCCAACGGCGAACGGACTGCCTCGGAAGTAACCAAGGTGGAGGAGCTCAAGGGCGCAGGTGATCTGCAGATTGCTGTTGTGGGCGACAAACCGGTAGTGCTGGATGCCGCGTCCGGAAATCTCTTCCTCCCCGGTGGCCGCAAGCTCCAGCTACAGGACGCCCGGGAAGCCAAGCTCCAGCAGAGCAGCGAAGACAGCGGCTATGTGGCCATCGCTACGCGCAAAGCCCTCCTGAAGCAGCCTTTGGACGGGTCCACGGCGGCAACAGTCAACGTGGATGGAGAGGGAGTTCCCGCCGCGCCCGTCCAGGTCAGCAAATGTGTTCACGCAGCGTGGGCAGGGGCCAACAAATACGTCCGTGATTGCGACAACGACGCAGACGACAAGAAAAACGATGTCCCCAAGGCCAGCGCATCGCCCAGCTACGTCTTCCGCGTGAACCGGGACCTCGTGGTCCTCAACGACATCAACTCCGGCAGCGTGTGGCTGGTCAACCAGAACATGCAGCTCGTGAACAACTGGGACGATGTTGTCCCGCCCAAGAACCAATCCGATGACCAGGACCAGGAATCCGCGGACAACAACACCATCAACGTCCTCCCGGACCGTACCAAGCCGAACCGTCCGCCCGAGACCAAACCCGATGAGTTCGGCGTTCGTCCCGGCCGCACTTCCGTTCTGAGCGTCCTGGACAACGATTCAGATCCCGACGGCGATGTCCTCACCGCCTCGGTTGGCGCCAATGGCCCGAAGTCGGGTGCGCTGGAGAACATTTACGGTGGCTCAGCATTCCAGATCAAGGTCCCTCCCACCGCGAAGCCCGGCACGGAGGTCTTCGACTACAACGCAGCGGACGGCCGTGGCCTGTCGGCTGGTGGCAAGGTGACGCTGCACGTCGTCGCGCCGGAAGAGAACAAGCCCCCACTGTTCAAGCGCGCCGAGCCCACTACTATGCTCGTGGAGCAGGGCAAGTCCGTTAGCCAAAACATCCTTACCGACTGGATGGATCCCGACGGCGACGACCTCGTCCTGCTGGACGCTAAGGCTGACAATGACCAAGACCAGGTCAAGGTCCGCCGCGATGGGTTGCTCACGTACCAGGATTCCGGCGCAGCGCCCGGCAAAAAGAACGTCACCATCACCGTCTGGGACGGCCGTGCCACCACCACGGGCCGGGTCGTCGTCAACGTGCAACCGCCCGGAGCCCTCGCACCGGTGGTTAACGCGGACCACGTCACAGCAGTGGTGGGCCAGGACCTGGTGATCTCCCCGTTGAAGAATGACGTTGACCCCAACGGCGGCGCCTTGCGCGTGGCCCATGTTGAGGCTGCGGGCCCGGCAGAGCTGGGCCCAGTGACCGACGGCGGAACCTTCACCTTCCGCAGCAACACCCCCGGCCCTGTGTATTTGAGCTACATCGCCAGCAACGGACCACAAAGCAGCCAAGGCTTGATCCGCGTGGACGTGGAGTCCGGCAAGGACGCCGGAGCCCCGGTTGCTGTCCATGACGTCGCCCTGTTGCCTGTGGGTGGAAGCGTGTTGGTTGATCCGTTGGCCAATGACTCCGATCCTTCCGGCGGAGTCCTCGTCCTCCAGTCGGTGACCGTGCCCGACGGGTCCTCGGCATCGGTCAGTGTGATCGACCACAGCGTCCTTCGCGTCACTGACGTCCTCGGCGCCAAGGAACCTTTTGTGTTCAGCTACACCATGTCCAACGGCCGCGCCTCGGCCACCGGAACGGTGGGCGTCGTCCCGGTGCCCGCCCCCGCCGTCGTCGAGGCTCCCCAGCCCAAACCCGACGAAGTGAACGTACGCGTCAACGACGTCGTCACGATTCCTGTCCTGGACAACGACACACATCCGCAGGGCGAAAAGCTTTCTGTTGACCCGGTGTTGGCCCAGCCCGTTGCCGAAGAAGACGGCAAGGCATTCATTTCCGAAGACACGCTGCGCTTCATCGCGGGTCCTGCCCCCAAGACCGTGCGCGCCATTTACAACGCCGTGGATCCGCAGGGTCAGAAGAGCGCCGCTGCAGTGACCATCCACATCCTCCCATTGGAAGGCGCCCAGAATTCGCGCCCACAGCCCAAGAACCTGACGGCGCGGGTAGTGGCTGGCGGCAGCGTCCGCATTCCGGTTCCGTTGGATGGCATAGACCCCGACGGCGACTCGGTCCAGCTCACCGGCATCGACAGCACACCCAGCATGGGAACCGCGACGGCGGGTAGCAACTTCATCGATTTCGTCGGGGCAGGCGACGGCGCAGGCACCGATACGTTCCGATACAAGGTGATTGACCGCCAAGGAGCGGTCAACACGGGAACTGTCACAGTCGGGGTTGCGCCGCGCGGTGAAGACAACCAGAAGCCGGCTCCGGTGGATGACGAAGTCAAGGTCCGTCCAGGCCGGCAGATTGCCGTGGATGCTACTGCTAACGACACCGATCCGGATGGTGACCTGATCCGGATCGTGGCCGATGGCATTGAAGCTGACGCCGGCTTGGACGCCC
Organism: Micrococcaceae bacterium Sec5.1; assembly: GCA_039636795.1. Taxonomy (NCBI): domain Bacteria; kingdom Bacillati; phylum Actinomycetota; class Actinomycetes; order Micrococcales; family Micrococcaceae; species Micrococcaceae bacterium Sec5.1. The sequence goes on from CP143430.1 coordinate 1,572,446, forward strand.
ATGTGAGCAAGACCAGTGGCCGCATCCTTATTACAGCGCCCGCTGCAGAAGGCACCGTGAACGTCCGCTATTCCGTGGCCGACGACCGCGACGCCGTGGGCCACGCCAGCATCAGGGTGATCGTCAAGAACGATATCCCCCTGCAGGCCCCGATTGCCCGCGACGACCGCGTGACGTCGGCGCAAACTCTCGGGAAGACAGCCGTGGATGTCCCTGTCTTGAAGAACGACGAAGACCCCGATGGCATGGGGGAGAATCTCAAGATCAGTACCGGGTTGGAGACGGCCCGACCCGGATCTGAGGGCAACGTCATCGTTGACCTCACGGAGCAGCCTCAACTGGTGCCTTACACCGTAGAGGACGTGGACGGACAGAAGTCCACGGCTATTATCTGGGTGCCAGGCATCGGGCAGCAGGTTCCCACGTTGGCCAAGGACGAGGTGGTGGAGTTGGTATCGGGCCAGTCCGTCACCGTAAATTTGGCCGACTGGGTCAAGGTCCGTGATGGACGTTCACCCCGCCTCACTCAGGCGGACCGCATCAAGCTCATCGGGGCCGACGGCAGCGATCCTATTGCCAATGGTGGTACTGCAATCAAGTACACCGCAGGCGCAGAATACGTGGGCCCGGGATCCATCAGCTTTGAAGTCACGGATGGAACAGGTCCTGATGATCCCAACGGCTTGAAGTCCACGCTCAGCATCCGTACCAAGGTGCTTCCGGACCCCAATAAGAACAATCCGCCCACGCTGCTTGGCAGCCAGGTTGAGGTTCCCAAGGGGGACTCGGCGAGCCTGGACCTGGAGAAGCTGACCTCGGATCCTGATGCCGACGACGTCCAGAACATGAGCTACGAGCTGGTGGGCGCTGCGCCCGGTGGTTTCCGGGTGAACGTCGACGGTAAGACACTCAAGGTTTCCGCGAACGATTCCGTGCAGATTGGCCAGAGCGGCACAGTCCAGGTGAAAGCCAAGGACCGCCGCGGGCTGGAAGCACTAGCCACGTACAAGCTCTCCCTGTCCGCATCCAACCGGCCTAAACCTGTTGCCAATGATGACGTGGAACCTGATGCCCAATCTGGCAAACCGGTCACGGTCAATGCGCTGGCGAACGATTCGAACCCGTTCCCGGATACACCTCTGAAGATCGTCTCCGCTGTAACGGAGACTGGCCAGGGGACGGCGGATTCCAGTGGTGGAAACGTGACGGTGACGCCGGCAACGGGCTTCACCGGAACAATGGTTGTGGCATACACAGTGCAGGACAAGACGGGGGAGCTCTCGCGGTACGCCACAGCACGCATCCGGCTCACGGTGAAGGACAAACCGGCGGCCCCGACCACTCCGCTTGCACAGAGCGTCGGCGACCAAACAGCCTTGCTGACCTGGAATGCCCCTGCCGACCGTGGTTCGCCCATCACCAAATACACGGTGTACGGCGAAGGCGGCTTCAAACAGGACTGCCCTGCCAACACCTGCACGCTCACGGGCCTGACCAACAACGTGAAGTACCACTTCGCAGTGACGGCTACCAACGCCATCAACGAGTCCGATCGCTCGCCGCTGTCTGCCGAGGTTCGACCCGACGTCAAACCGGACACCCCCGTGGCGCCGACGCTCAAGTTCGGCGACAAGCAGTTGTCCGTAGCCTGGGTCCCGCCCGCCAGCAAGGGCTCGCCCATCAAGTCCTACGATCTTGAGATCTCCCCGGCTCCTGCGGGCCAGAATCCCCAGATCCAGAACCTCACCGGTGCAAGCTACGTCTGGAAAGGCCTGACGAACGGCGTTGCCTACCAGGTTCGCGTCCTGGCCAGGAACGACGCCAAAGAGCCCTCGGAGTGGAGTCCCTACTCGGCCGCCGAAACTCCGGCAGGGGTACCGGCAACACCGGCTGCTCCCTCCGTGTCCGGCGCAGGATCAGTAGGCAGCCAGAGCCAGTTGAAGGTCAGCTGGGTAGCTCCCAACAACAATGGCGACCCCGTGTCTGCCTACACGCTGACCACCTACCGGGGTGGCGCCGTCGTGGGTTCCCAATCTGTAGCCGCGACATCGCAGAATGTCACCGTGGCAAACGCTGAGGCTGATTACACGTTTACTGTTTCGGCTACCAACAAGGCCGGTGTCAGCGGAGTCAGCCAGCAGTCGGCTGCTATTCGTGCTGCGGGCAAACCCGGCACGGTGGGCAGTGGTTCGGTCGCTGCAACTGGCAGCAGTGGACAGCTCCGGGTGACGTTCACCCCGCTGACCGCCGCGGAACGCAACGGTTCGCAGGACAACGAGATCACCTACCGCTGGCAGACCGCCTACGGTTCGGGTCCGATTGGCCGGGGCGGCGGAGACATCGGTGGCCAGCCGAACGGCACCAACGTGGTGGTCAACATCATCGCCACTTCAGTGAAGAACGGCATGTCCGGCGATGCCAAGGCAATCGGCACGGGGAACCCCTATGGGCCTCCCAACGCGCCGAACGTCAACGGTGGAAAGTCCGCCAAGGGCGATGGTCAGGTGCACTGGACGTGGAACAACCCATCCATGAACGGCCGTCCCTTGGATCACTACGAGGTCAGCCTGGATGGTGGCGGTTGGAACGGCGTGGGGAAGGCCACGAGCTTTGATGCCTCCGGTGGCGGTTGGAACAACACCCGCAACCTGAAGGTCAGGGCTGTGACTGTTGTGGCCGGACCGGCAGGCAGTGCCAACTCCACCAGCGGCGACGACCCCACCCCACCGCCGCCAGCGTCACAGATCCAGGTGGACGCCAGCAGCGTCCGCACCTGCCCAGGCAAACCCAATCTGCCGGACTCCTACACTCCGGGCAGCCCTGCCGGTTGCGGCGTCGGCTGGGTGGAGCGCTCCTGGGGCAAGATCACCATCAATTGCACCAAGGACATTTACGGCAACGGCACCCCCTGGTACCGGCTCCAAGGCAGTGCCAAGGACGGCTGGTTCGTCAAGTCCACCACGGTGGATCTCTACGGACCCCGGCCCGGCGGTTGCTGAATTGCCCACAACACGTCATCCCAACCCGTCATACCCAGAAAAGGATTCAACCCCATGACCATGACAAACGAGCAGGCCGCGTGGTTTGCAGAAACGTTCGACAAGCTCGTTGCCAACGTGGGCCAGGCCGTTCTGGGCAAGGACCACGTGATCCGGCTGACCTTCACGGCGATGCTGGCTGAAGGCCACGTCCTGTTTGAAGATGCACCGGGTACCGGCAAGACCTCGCTTGCCCGTGCCTTGGCTGCGACTGTGCAGGGTTCCCACAACCGCATCCAGTTCACCCCGGACCTCCTGCCTTCGGACGTCACGGGTGTGACCATCTACGATCAGAAGACCCAGAAATTCGAGTTCCACAAGGGCCCGGTCTTCAACAACATCGTCCTGGCCGATGAGATCAACCGCGCCTCGCCGAAGACCCAATCGGCGTTGCTGGAGGTCATGGAGGAATCACGCGTCACTGTGGATGGCACCACGTACGAGGCAGGCCGTCCGTTCATGGTCCTGGCTACTCAGAACCCGATTGAACAGGCCGGTACGTACCGCCTGCCCGAGGCACAGTTGGACCGCTTCCTGATCAAAACATCCATAGGCTACCCGGACCATGCCTCCACCGTGCGGCTCCTGGGTGGGGCCAACTTGAAGGACCGTTCCAAGGACCTCGCTCCCATCATCACCACCCAGGCCGTGGCTGACATGGCGGACCTCGCCGCCACCACCCACGTGGACACTGCAGTGCTGGAATACATTTCACGGCTCTGCGAAGAGACGCGCAACGCTTCCGAGACCCGCCTTGGCGTCTCCGTCCGTGGTGCTTTGGCCATGGTGCGCGCCGCGAAGGTTTGGGCCGCCGGACAGGGACGCAACTTTGTGCTGCCGGACGACATTAAGGAACTCGCTCCCGTGGTCTGGACACACCGCCTGGTCATGGATCCCGAGGCCGAATTCTCGGGCGCGACGCCGGAGGTCGTGCTCACTCGTGTCCTGGCCGAGGTGGCGGCCCCGCAGCAACGCGCGAGCGCATAGGGCTGTGCGAACGCTTAACAAAGTAGCCAGTGCATTGCAGCGCAAACCCGGCATCCAGAAGGCTGGCAAACTCCATCCTTCGGCCGTATGGGCTGAAGCAGTGGGAACAGCAGGTGACGTTGTCGCACCGGCATGGGCCAAGGTGCGGGAACTGTGGCTTCGCTTCGCTTGGCCTGTCCTTTCCGTGGTGAGTGTGCTCGGCTGGGTGGTCCTTGCTGCGGCTATTGGGCTGTGGATCGCCGGCCAGGCCTGGGGTTGGCAAGAGGCGAAGTCTGCCGCGATGGTTGCTTTCCTGCTGTTTCTGTTGGCGGTCGGCTTCATCGTGGGCCGTTCGGCCTACGGCGTGGTCCTGGATCTGGCCCGCACCCGTGTGGCAGTGGGGGACGACGCAGTGGGCAGCATCTCCGTGTCCAACGTTTCGGCCAGGCCGCTGTTGCCCGCGGCGTTGGAGTTGCCGGTGGGCGCTGCGACCGCTGTCTTCCACTTGCCCCGCATGAAGCCTGCCCAGGTACATGAGGACCTTTTCACCATTCCGACGGCACGGCGTGCTGTGATTGTTGTCGGTCCCGTGCGATCCGTGCGTGCTGACCCGCTCCATCTCCTGCGGCGGCGCGTGCTCTGGACTGAGCCAGTGGACCTTTTCGTCCACCCGCGCACCGTACCCTTGGGAGGCTCGGCTGCCGGCTTCATCCGCGACCTTGAAGGCATGCCCACCACGGAACTTTCCAGCGCCGATGTGTCATTTCACGCATTGCGTGACTACGTTCCCGGGGACGATCGCCGTCACATTCACTGGAAGACCACGGCCCGCACCAACAAACTGATGGTCCGGCAGTTCGAGGAAACGCGCCGCGCGCACCTGGCTATTTCGCTCTCCATCAACACCGACGAGTACGATTCCGAACCCGAATTCGAAATGGCCATTTCCGTTGCCGCGTCCATAGGCCGACAAGCCATCCGGGAGCAGCGTGAACTGGACGTCATGACCCAAAAGGGACCGCTCCGCTGTGAAACCGGCCGCAACCTGCTGGACGACATGACCAGGATTGTTGGGGCACCCCTTCGGAAGACCGCCGTCGATCTCGCCCGGAACCTCTCGGATACCGTTCCCAACGCATCGGTGGTGTTCTTCGTGGTCGGGAGCCACGTCACGGCAACGCAGCTTCGCACCGCGGCGGCGTCCGTTCCGCCGGGCGTTCGGAGCCTGGCCGTCCGCGTCCAACCTGGAGCGGCGCCGTCGAGGGCCAACATTGCAGACCTGACGGTCCTCACCGTTGGCGACCTCGATGACCTGGCAATCGTGCTGAGAAAGGCGGCAGCATGAGCACCGCACCAAATCTTCGCGCGCGCCGCAGGGACAGCAGCAGTGGCGCCAGACGTGCCAACGCAGGCTCGGTATTCGCCGACGGCCGGCCCCTGTGGCATTTTGCCGTGGACTGCGGCGCCCTGGTGGTCCTGCTGTTCCTGGGCGTGCTTGGCTTCAGCCTGAGCTTCGGTGGCGACCCGCGTTACATCATCGCCGGCCTGGGCGGCATTTTCCTGGGGCTCGGTATCGCGATCCTGAACGCGCACCTCCCTTTGGGACTGCTGATCACCTCCGCACTGGGTTTCGGTGCGTACATGCTGTTCGGTTCGGCGTTGGCTGTGCCGGACTCAGCCGTCCTCGGGGTCCTGCCGAGCCTCGACTCGCTGCGGACCTTGCTCCTGGGCATCGTCTTTGCGTGGAAGGACATGCTCACGGTCGGCGTGCCGGTGGGAACAGCCAATGGCATGCTCATTGTGCCGTTCCTCAGTTCAATGATCACCGCGCTGGCTGCGGGTTTGTTGACCTGGCGTCTGAAGAGTCCGTACTGGCCGCTGCTGCCGGTCCTGGTCCTTTTCGTCACTGGCATCGCCTTCAGTACCAGCGCGGGCTTCCTTAATGTGGAGCGCGGCATTTCGCTGACTATTGTCTCGATCCTCTGGGCGACGTTCCGCCGTGACGCACTCCGGCAGAGCAGCACCAAGACCGTTTCGGCCAACAGGGCTGAGTCCGACGCCGGTGCTGCCCGCCGCGGGAAGCTTCGCCGCCTGGGGACTGCTGCTGCCGTGGTTGTAGCCGCCGTCGGAATCACGGCAGTCGCTTCGCCTTTGGTGACTGCGAGCGACGACCGGAAGGTACTGCGCAACACGATCGTTCCGCCGTTCGACCCCCGCGACTACATCACGCCGCTTGCCAGCTTTCGGAATTTCGTGAAGGACGAGAAAGACCAGACGCTGTTTACGGTGAAAGGTCTACCCAAGGACGCACGCGTGCGACTGGCGGCGCTGGATGCCTTTAACGGCCTGAACTACACCATGGATCCCAACAGTTCCGGCAACTTCAGCAAGGTGGGAGATGCCCGTTCGCTGAACACGCTGGCCGATACTGGAAGCCCTGTAGCCGGAACCAATTACACGCTGGAAATCAGCATCGAGGATTACCAGGGCTACTTCGTCCCGGGCGGCCGCCACACCACAGGTATGAGCTTCCTGCAGAGCTCCGCGGCGGCGTCCGGCCTGTACTTCAACGCCGGCACCGATACGGCAGTGACCACCAAGGGCCTGGCAAAGGGCGACAACTACACAGTCCAGGTTTCTGATCCGGGAACTCTTGAACATGGCCAGCTGACGCAGTACGACTTCGCCAAGCTCACGTTGCCCGAAGCCCAGGAAGTACCGCCGATTGTCGCCTCGCAGGCCAACGAGCTCTCGGCTGACGCTCCCACGGCCATCGACCGGGTGCGGCAGATCGAAGCCCATTTCCAGAAGAGCGGGGCGTTCAGCAACGGCCTGGTGGCTGACGGCCAGTTGCCTAGCTTGCCTGGTCACAGTGCGGCACGTGTTCGCAGCCTGCTGTCCGCCAAGCAAATGCTGGGCGATGACGAACAGTACGCCGTGGCGATGTCACTCATGCTGCGCCACCTGGGCATCCCTTCGCGCGTTGTCATGGGGTTCTATCCGGATCCCAAGAGCCCGGAAAACGGTGCAGGGGACGTCAAGATCCTGGGCAAGGACGTGCACGCGTGGGTGGAAGTGGCCTTCGATCGCGTCGGCTGGGTATCGTTCGATCCCACTCCGCCCAAGGACAATGTGCCTATCCCGCCGGACCCGGAGAACAAGTCCAAGCCCAAGCCTCAGGTGCTGCAGCCGCCGCCTCCGCCGCAGGAGCCCGCGGACCTCCCACCGGACTCCACCCCGGATGCCCTGGATGCTGATGAGAAGAAAAACAACCCGTGGCTGTTCTGGGGGCCGCTGCTTGCCGCGATCGGCGTGGCAATGATTCCGCTGGGGATTCTCGCCGTGCCGCTGCTGCTGATCCTCCTGCTGAAATCACGACGCCGGAAGGCACGTTTTCGTGACGGCCACCCCGCCCAGCGGGTCGGCGGTGGATGGAACGAGGTGTTGAGCCTTGCCACTGACATGGGCGCCTCGATTGACACCAAGTCCACGCGGCGGGAATCGGCTACTGTCATCGCCGATGCCTTCCCTGTTGCAGGGACGACCACCACGATGTTGGCGCACAGGGCTGACGCCGCGGTTTTCGGGGCGGGGCAACCCAGCGAGGAAGAGGTCAAGGAGTACTGGGAGATCGTGGATTCCTCGCTTGAGGACATCACCGGAAGCGTTGGTTTCTGGAAACGGCAGCAGGCCCGGTTCTCGCCGAGGTCGTTGCTTTCCGATGGCAGGGCCGCGCTGCGCCGGCGGGAACAGACACCCCCGGCCCCCACGAAGGGTGGCATGTTCACCGCGGGCAACCTGTTCAAGAAGAAGGGCAGCATTGATGAGTAGTGAAGCTGAGCTGTGCCCCGCCTGCAAACACCCGGTCCGCCCCGGCGCAGCTTTTTGTACTCATTGCGGATCGCCGCTGACCAATCGTGGAGCCCGGAAGGAACGCAACGTCAACCGTGCCCAGGCTGCGGCCCTTGATTTCGCAACCCGGCAAGGCCTGCCCGATCCCGGTAGTATCTCGGTAGTGCCGGCGTCAATAGCACCGATGCAGCCGGGACGTGAAGCAGCTGCAAACGTACATCCGGGGCCAGGGGGAGGGACCACAATGACTGCACAGCTCGAGCTGGTGCCGGCATCCGCAGGAAAACGACTGGGTGCGGCAGTGCTGGACTGGTTGGGACCTGTTGCCGTCCTGGCAACCACGTTCGCACTTGGCATCGCGGGCATCACCCAAAGCCGGCGGAACGGCTTCATCGTCTATGACACCTCCCTGCTGGTCCTCTTGGGGAGCATCGGCCTCGGTGTCACAGTTCTGTACGTGTTTGTGCTGCTCGGAATCGAAGCCCGGTCCGGAAACACCATCGGTAATCAACTGATGGGCATCCGCAGCTCCGATGCCGATGGCTACTCACCGGGCGCCGGCGTGGTTTTTGTCCGTGGCCTACTCACAGGCGGACTCCTTCTGCTCGGGACAATCCTGGGTGCTGTGCTGTTGGGCCTTGGCTTGCTTGGGTTGGTCCTGTGGATCACCCTCCCTCTCATGGTCCTTGGTGCGGTTTGGGCCGTCCTGGTGGTTGTTTCCAATGCCTGGGACAGGAACGGCAAGCTACGCGGCTGGCATGACAAGGCAGCGAAGTCCTTGGTGTTCGACGTCCACGCGGGCCGCAATCCGGTCGCTACTGGAGGGATCCAGGGGCCCTACAGCTTCGCGCCCGTGGAGCTACCGCCCGTGCAGCCAGTGGTGTCACCCATGCCATCAATGTCCAGGGCAACCGCAATGGCAAACCCGGTTCCAGCCCCAATACCAAAGCCAGCTCCCGTTGCCCATGCCCACCCGGACGACGACGTCGAACGGACGCAGATGCGCCCCGGAACTGCCCGGGCGGAGGCCGTGCTCCGCATCCGTGTTGACGACGGCCAGGACGTCGAGCTGGGTAGTACCGTCCTTGTTGGCCGCAATCCCGCACCCCAGCCTGGGGAAGCTGCGGAGCAGTTGTTGGCCGTCTCGGATCCTGGAAGGTCCATCTCCAAGACCCACTTGCACCTCCGGGTTGATCGAGATGGAGTGTGGGTTACAGACCGCAACTCAACCAATGGCAGCGCTGTCACTACCCCCGATGGCCTCCAGACCCGGCTTCAGCCCGGGGAAGCAGTTTTCGTCAGACCCGGTTCCACCGTTCACTTCGGGGACCGTTCCTTCCACCTAGGACAAGCATGAACTCACAGCCGGCCAGCCCCGCCGACGCCAACGCCGCTGGATCCGCCTTCCAACTCAGCTACGGATACGGCACGGACCGCGGACTGCGTCGCGAGCTGAACGAGGACTCCTTCATAGCTTCGGATCCCGTCTTCGCGGTGGCCGATGGCATGGGAGGCCATGAGGCAGGCGAGATCGCCAGTGGCGTGTGTGTGCGGACCTTGGGCAGTTCCCCTGTCCTCGCGGCAGGGGTCCGTTCGGCTTCGGCGGCGGACTTGCAGGAGTGCCTGTTGAAGGCCGACGCCAGCATCCGCGAAGCCACGGGAGGGCGTGCGGGCACCACGCTCTCCGGCGTCGTGGTGGTGGAACAAATGGGCGTGCCCTATTGGCTGGTCATGAACATCGGGGATTCCCGGACGTATCGCCTCAGCCAAGGGCATTTCGCCCAGATCAGCGTTGACCATTCAGAAGTCCAGGAGCTGGTGGACTCCGGTGACATCACAGCCGAGCAGGCTGCCGTTCATCCCCGCAGGCATGTGGTCACCCGCGCTTTGGGCACTGGCGACGAAACCGAGGCGGACTTCTGGTTGCTGCCCATCCAGGAGGGGGACCGGATCATGGTCTGCTCCGATGGGTTGAACGGCGAACTGGGGGATGACCATCTGTTCCGGATCCTCAGCACGGTGGCCCATCCGCAGGACGCAGTGGATGCCTTGATCCAGGCTGCACTGCGCAGTGGCGGACGGGACAACGTCACGGTGATTGTGGTTGACGCCAAGAACGTCCTTAACGACGCCGGCATCGCCACCACCGCGCCGCGCCCGGAGACCGAATCCGAGGTGGAGGAGGACACCCTCCCCAGGGCCTGGGTGACAGGAACTGATCAGGAGGAGGGCCTGGATGGGAAGCAATAGCAGCTCGCCCCACGCCCGATACCAGCGTGGAGACTGGTTCGGGGTCGTCCGTCAGCGCACTGTGGTGCTGCTCGGCCCGGATACGTCGCCTGCCCTGATCGATTCCGTGTGGGAGCTTCTCGCGTCCGCGCCCGAAGCCCATGAGGTCCTCCACGAGGTGACCGAGGCTTTCGGGGTTTCCCTTAGTCGCATCCCGCCCTTTGGCATCATCGACTCCAAAGACGCCTTGCGCGTGTTCCTTCGCGGCGACCTCGAACTCGTTGTGAAAATGTCCGCGGGGGAAGAGGTGCTCTCTGGACGCGACGTGACTACCTGGACGGAGCGCCGGCTCACCGCGGCTGATTCGTACAGCCTGCGGATAGGCTCAAACCCTGGTAAAACCTCGACGCCGGACGGCGGCTTGCCGCTGGAGGAGGGCGTGGTTCTGCTTGCCTCCCTCGACGTGGTGCTCCAACCCGGCACTGTGAAGGTTCCGGGGCTGGCAGTGGTTTCCGATGAAACAAGGATTGGCTACGCCGATGCCGACCTGGGTCTGACTATTGCGCCCGGGCATTCCGAAGGTCACCTGCAGCCGGAAGAGCCCGAAGGTCATGTTGAGCCGGAGAGTCCCGAACAGCCAGAAAGCGCTGAAGAATCCTCGGGCGTTCCCGTCCACACCAGCACCACGGATCCCATAGTTCCTTCGCTGGAGACCACCACCAACTACGACCACCTGTGGGACAAGACGGTCATGCGCAACATCGAAGACGCAGCTGTGCGCGTGGACGATGAATCTGACGATCACGATGCTCCGGCGGCCCATATCCCTGCGCCACAAACTCGGGCATCAGAATCTCGAGCACCAGAAGTTCGGGCACCAGAAACTCCAGCACCAGAATCTCCGGCGTTAGAAAGACCCACGGCAGCATCGGCATCAAGTCCTGGGCATGTGCCTGCACTGATCGAGTCCGTTCCCTGGCTGCGAAGCCCTGGCGAAGTGCCCGCAGCTGACGAACGGGTCGAATCGATTGCTCCGCCGCCAGCCCCTCCCGCTTCAGAGAATGGCAACAGGCCCGCGCCTCAGGTTCCGGCGGGATGGGAGTCGGCACCGGCGGGTTTGGCGTCGATGCCCGCGCTTCGGCCCAACACGACAACGAACAGCACGCCAACGAACAGCACGCCAACGAACAGCACGCCAACGAACAGCGCGCCAGTGGGCAACCTGCCTTTGGACGGTGTCCCCGCAGAGGGCGATGCTGATCATGACGGGCAGACGATCATGAAGAGCAGCATCGTCAGCCAGGACGCACAAGGTGCTGTGCCCGGGGTTGGACCGAAGGATGCCGCGGCTGGCAATGGTCCCAGCGTTTTAGCACGGGTGTGCTCCCAAGGTCATGCCAACCCGCCTACGTACTCCCAATGCGCCACGTGTGGTTCCGCCCTATCCGGTGACTCCCTCCAGGTCCCGCGTCCCCGCTTGGGCAGGATGCGGTTATCCACGGGTGAACTGATCGACTTGGATCAGTCACTCATCATTGGGAGGCAGCCGTCAGTGTCCCGCGTCCAAGGCGGCACGATGCCCAAGTTGTTGCAGGTGGAGAGCCCCGGCGGGGACATTTCCCGCTCACATGTCGAGGTTCGCTTGGAGGGTTGGCACGTCATGCTGTGCGACCTCAAAGCGACGAACGGAACCGTGCTCATTAGAGAAGGCCAAGCACCCCGACGACTGGCCCAAAACGAGATGGCCATCCTGCTTGATGGCGACATCGCTGAACTGGGTGACGACATTTCATTGCGTTTCGAGGAGATTCTTTGAGTTCCAAGAGGCCCCCCGCGCCGCCTCCACCCATCCCCGGTTTCAAGTACGTCAGCCTGCTGGGCTCCGGTGGCTTCTCTGACGTGTACCTGTACGAGCAGGACAGGCCGCGCCGTAAAGTAGCCGTCAAGGTGCTGCTGTCCGACTTGAAGACCGAGGGCGCACGCCGCCGATTCGAGTCCGAAGCGAACCTGATGGCGCAGTTGTCCTCGCACCCGTACATCGTGACGATTTTCGAAGCGGAAATCACGGAGAGCGGCCATTCCTACCTGGCCATGGAGTACTGCTCCCGGCCCAGCCTCGATGTCCGCTACCGCCGCCAGCGCTTCAGCGTGGATGAGGTCCTTGCCGTCGGCATCCAGGTGGCATCCGCCGTCGAGACCGCACACAGGGCCGGCATCGTGCATCGGGATATTAAGCCCGCCAACATCCTGGTCACCGACTACAACCGTCCCGCCCTTACCGACTTCGGCATTTCGGGGACCATTGGGGCCGATACCGAGGACGATGCCGGAATGTCCATCCCGTGGTCACCGCCGGAGCAATTCCGCGGCGGGGCCGTCGATGGCGTTCCGGTGGACATTTGGGCGCTTGGTGCCACGCTGTACACGCTCCTTGCGGGTCGTTCACCGTTTGTTCTTCCCGGCCAGGACAACTCGCAGCGGGAACTGATCTCCCGCATCACCAATTCGCCCCTGCCAAGGCTCGGCCGTGCCGACGTTCCAGAGTCCCTGGAACTCGTCCTGTCCACGTCAATGGCGAAGTCCCCGGAATCCCGCTATTCGTCGGCCCACGCTTTTGCCTTGGCGTTGCAGCGGATCCAGACTGAGCTGAACCTGTCCGTGACGCCCTTCGAGGTGCTTGAAGAACCGGGTCACGGGGACGAGCAACACCCTGACGACAACTTCGAGGAAACACGCGTCCGCAGCATCGCCTCGATCGATCCGGACGCGTCGGGAACTGCTACCACTGGCTCGGCTCCCACGTTTCCGGCACGGACCTTCCCGTCTACGGTTCCCGGCGCCACCCAGGCTCCAGCACAGCCTGGCCAGGCCCACGCCCAGTCAAACCCGGCCCAGCAAACCCCGCCGCAGTTCCACGTGCCAATCAGGGAATACCGACAGGCCGGGGAACCGGCGGTGGCGGAGTCGACGGTTCTCCGCGGCTGGCAGCCTTCGCGTCCGCAGGACGACGTAGGCGCAACGGTCCGGCGCTCGAAGGCACCTGCCGGCGCATCGCCGGCGTCCCAAGACGATGCGCCCGCTCTGGACCATGGCAAGCGCAATCTCTGGCTGGCGGCGACCGGTGCCACGGTTTTGGTGGTCGCCATTGTGGTTGGCGTGGTCCTGGGTGCCCAGGCGCAGCCGAAAGTGGCGCCCACGGAGACGTCAAGCAAGCAGCCCGTTGACGCCCTGGGCGATGGCGGGGTTCCTGACGTGGAAGGCTTGGTCGGCAAGCGCAGGGCGGACGAGCCCGACTTCGCCGATTTCGAGTGGAAGAACCCGCAGCCCAAGAAGGGCGACACGTACAAGTGGCGATACAAGACAGCCGTCCTCGACGGTGAATACAGCAGTTCCGAAGTGGAACCCCATGCACTGGCCTATGGCACGGAATCGCCTCTTTGCATCCAAGTGCTGATAGTACGTGCTGACGGCAGTGCCTCGTCCGGAGGACAGGGATCCATTGCCTGCGTGGATTAGCAGGAGTCACATGAAGCTCATTTACGGCCATCTGAGGAGGCACAGATCATGGGGGATCTAGCAATAGATTTCTGTGGCGAATGGTACGAACCATCCGACGAAGACGTCTTTGACATCGGTCGCGAAGGGGACCTGGAAGTCGACGACAACCCATACCTGCATCGGCGCTTTTTGCAAATTGCACGCTATGACGGCATGTGGTGGCTGAGCAACGTCGGCAGCATGCTCTCTGCAACCGTCGCGGACGGATCGGGCGGTATGCAGGCCTGGTTGGCTCCGGGCGCACGGATTCCGCTCGTTTTCAGCCACACCAACGTGATCTTCACCGCCGGGCCTACCACTTATGAGTTCGCCGTGCATCTGAAGACGCCGTCCTTCCGGCATGAAGCCAGGGACGAGGACCAAGCGGGGGACACCACCATTGGCCCTGTGGTCTTTACCGACTCGCAGAAAGCACTGATCGTCGCCCTCGCCGAGCCCATGCTGCGGCGGGACGGCACCGGCTTCAGCGCCATCCCGTCGTCGGCGGAGGCGGCCAAGAGGCTCGGGTGGGCCCTGACCCGCTTCAACCGCAAGCTGGACAACGTCTGCGACAAATTGGACCGCGTGGGCGTCGTGGGCCTGCGTGGTGGCGTGGGCAAACTCGCTACCAACCGCCGAGCCCGCCTGGTGGAGCACGCCGTGACCTCACACCTGGTGACAGCCGCGGATCTGTACCTTCTGGAAACCATGTCGGGAGCAGACGAAGCATGAAGTTCCGCTTGACCTTGCGGCGAGACCCCGCGGAAGCAAAGGACCTCGCCGTTACGGTGGATGGTCGCGCCACCGTGGCGGACATCGCCACCGAACTTTGGGCCGCCGACCCCGCACGCAAGGGGACCGAACCGCCGTCGAACCTGTCCATCAGCGTGGACGAAGCGTTCGTGGGCGGAGGGCTTTCAGGCCATGTCCTCAGGCCCTCGGATAATCTGCTCGAGTCCGGGCTGCGGCCAGGCTCCAAGGTTTCGCTCGCGCAGGTGAGCGAGCAGTTCGCCTCGAACGGCAACGGCGGTACCAACGGCCAAAACCGCGGACCAGCAGCGGCGACCCTGCGCGTTATGTCAGGGCCCGACGTCGGACGCGAATTTTCGCTGCCATTCGGCACCAGCTACATTGGCCGGGACAGGGACGCCGACGTCCGTCTCTCGGATCCGCTGACGTCCAAGCGCCACGCGCGCATCACCGTTGGCGAGACCGTGGAGATCGTGGACACGAACTCGGCCAACGGACTCCTCATGGAGGGCTTGCCGGTCACCCGGGCGACGCTTGAATCCTCGGATACGGTGACCCTGGGCGATACCACCGTGGGAGTTTTGTCATTGTCGCGGAACCATGGAGGCGGCCCGTCATCGCCGCTGGTCGACTTCAACCGCTCGCCTCGTGTGCTGCCGAGGTTCGAGTCTCCCAAGCGTGTGCCGCCAGCTGGCCCCAAACGTCCCGAACACCAACCATTCCCGTACATCATGTTGATCGCCCCGCTGCTGATGGGTGGCGTTCTTTTCGCATTCACCCAGAACCTGCTCTCGGTGCTTTTCATGGCCATGATGCCGCTGTTCATCGTTGGCCACTACGTGGATCACAAGATGCAGAGCAAGCGCCAGGTGAAGGAAGGCCATAAGCAGTTCCAGGCTTCCATGCTTGCGTTCCGCGAGGACATTGACAGGCAACAGAACATTGAACGGGCAGTGCGGCTTCAGGAAGCGCCGTCGGTCAGCGATACCGTGGATGCCATCTACAAACTCGGCCCGCTCCTGTGGACCAACCGGCCTGAGCATCAGCATTTCCTTGGAGTCCGGTTCGGACTCGGATCTGCGCCGTCGCGGATTGAGTTCGAAGAACCCGGTGCCAACGAAACCGAACCCCGGTACATGAGGGAAATCCAGGAATGCCTGCAGCAGGTCCGCGTCATTGATGGCGTGCCGATCGTGTCCCAGCTGCGCACTTCTGGTTCATTCGGCGTAGCAGGGGATCGCAGCGTGGTGGACGACGTCGCCCGGGGCATGGTGCTTCAGCTGGTGGGACTCCATTCGCCCGCGGAGGTCGTGTTAACTGCACTGACCTCGGCCCGCTCGCGTGAGCGTTGGGACTGGTTGCAGTGGCTCCCGCACGTTGGTTCCGGCCACAGCCCTCTATCCGGCGATCATCTGGCCGCAGGCCCCGCTGCTGGCGCCTCGCTGTTGTCGCGCCTGGAGGACCTGGTGGAGCAGCGCGAGGCCCAGGCCTCAGAGCCCGGTCCGCAGCCGCGTCCCGCGCTCAAGGACGAGCACGAAGAGATTCACGGCCCTGTGATCCCTGCCGTCCTGGTAGTTGTTGAGGACGATGCACCTGTAGACCGGGGGCGGCTGACGCGGCTGGTGGAACGCGGGCCGGACTTCGGCGTGCACGTTATGTGGGTGGCAGCGAATGTGCAGTCCCTGCCTGCTGCGTGCCGCGACTTCCTCTCTGTCGACGGCGATCACGGCACCACCACCGGCCAGGTCCGTCTTGGCCGCCACACCTACCCGGTGAGTTGCGAAAGCCTCGACGCCGATCTCGCCACGCAGCTGGCGCGCATGATGTCGCCGCTGGTAGACGTCGGAAATCCGCTCGAGGACGATTCGGACCTCCCGCGTGCCGTTTCCTACGCCACCTTGATCGGCAAGGAACTCATGGACAACCCGCAGGCCGTGGCCGAACGCTGGCAGGAGAACAACTCGGTCCATGCCACGGCGGTGCCCAACCGCAAGGACAACGGTAGCCTGCGTGCTTTGGTGGGCTCCAAGGGGGTTGAACCTTTCTATCTGGACCTCAAGAACGAAGGACCGCACGCGCTGGTGGGCGGAACCACTGGCGCAGGTAAGTCAGAGTTCCTTCAGTCATGGGTGATGGGAATGGCAGCGGCGTACAGCCCGGACCGAGTCAGCTTCCTGTTTGTGGACTACAAGGGTGGCGCTGCCTTTGCGGACTGCCTGCACCTGCCACACACCGTGGGGCTCGTCACCGACTTGTCTCCGCACCTGGTACGCAGGGCCCTGACCTCATTGCGTGCCGAACTTCACTATCGTGAACGCCTCCTGAACCGTAAAAAGGCCAAGGACCTTCTGGCGCTGCAGCGGGAAGCGGACCCCGAGGCGCCGCCGTACCTCATCATCATCGTGGACGAATTCGCGGCCTTGGCCACCGAGGTCCCGGAGTTCGTTGACGGCGTGGTGGACGTTGCTGCCCGTGGACGTTCCCTGGGGTTGCACCTGATCCTCGCCACGCAGCGCCCTGCGGGCGTCATTAAGGACAACCTGCGAGCAAACACGAACCTCCGCGTTGCGTTGCGCATGGCAGATGAAGTGGATGCGGTGGACATTCTTGGCGTCCCCACGGCCGCCTACTTCGATCCCTCCATTCCGGGCCGTGGCGCAGCCAAGACCGGGCCAGGGCGTATCCAAGGGTTCCAAACTGGATACGCCGGTGGCTGGACCACAGAGAAGCCGCAGCGCCCCCGGATCGACATCGTGGAGATGGCCTTCGGATCCGGTCCCTCCTGGGAGCCACCGCCTGCCGCAGCTGTGGAGGAAGAACCCGCAGGCCCCAACGACATCGCCAGAATGACCGGCAACATCATCCGGGCGGCGGACTTCCTTGCGATCGAACCACCACGGAAGCCGTGGCTGAACGAACTAGCCATGACCTACGATTTCTCCAAGCTGCCAAACCCCCGCACGGACGAGCGACTCCTGCTGGGCGTGGCCGACGACCCCGCACACCAAGACCAGCCCACCGTGTTCTACGAACCGGACAAGGACGGCAACATGGCCGTCTACGGTACTGGTGGTTCGGGCAAGTCAGCGGCGCTGCGCGGAATCGCCATCGCCGCTGCCGTCACGCCGCGTGGTGGGCCCGTCCACGTGTACGGCATCGACTGTGGTTCCTCAGGTTTGAAGATGCTGGACGGACTTCCGCACGTGGGGGAGGTCATCAACGGCGACGACGTCGAGCGGGTTGGCCGCCTGCTGCGCTGGCTCAAGGAGGTCGCCGATGACCGCGCGACGCGGTTCGCCGAGGTCAGGGCTTCCACGATTGTTGAATACCGGCAACTCGCCAACCGTCCGGACGAAAAGCGTATCTTCATCCTGGTGGACGGCATGTCCGCCTTCCGTGAAGGCTATGAGTACAGCAACCTGTCCGCACTGTGGGACATCTTCCTCCAGCTGGCAACCGATGGACGTCCCCTGGGTATCCACTTGGTAGTGAGCGGTGAACGAACCAACTCTGTTCCGGCGTCGCTCCTTGCCTCGATCCAAAAGCGTTTGGTCCTGCGTCTGAGCTCCGAAGACGACTACATGACACTCGATGTGCCCAAGGACGTCCTCAACGCAGCCTCGCCTCCGGGCCGCGGTTTGCTCGATGGGCTGGAAGTCCAACTGGCAGTGTTGGGTGGCAACTCGAACCTGGCGTTGCAGGCGCGCGAAGTGTCCAAACTCAGCCAGGCCATGGTGCGCCAGGGCCTGGAACAGGCACCACAAATCCAGCGCCTTCCGGAACTTGTGGACTTGGATATCCTGCCCACCGGTGTACCGGACAATCCTGTTATTGGTGTGGACGACGAGACCTTGGGTTCGGCCACCATCGCTGCCAAGGGTTCGCTCCTGCTGGCGGGGCCTCCAGGAGCCGGACGCACAGTTGCCTTGGTCACGTTGGCGTACGCGCTGCGGCGGTCCAACCCGCGGACAGATCTTATCTACATCGGCTCCCGCCGCTCTGCGGTTGCCTCGCTGAACATCTGGAGCAGGTCCCTGGTGGGGCCGGACGAGGTCTCGGACGTAGTGGATGACCTCATCGACAAAGCCACGGACAACCCGGGCAGCATGGCCATCTTCATCGAGGGACTGACTGAGTTCACGGACACGTTGGCAGAATCGGGCGTGGGACGGTTGGTCACGGCTGCCATCAAGGCCGATCAGTGGGTGGTGGGTGAGTCCGAAACGTCTACCTGGTCCCAGGCGTGGTCCTTGGCCCAGCCCTTCAAATCGGGCAGGCGTGGACTGTTGCTCAACCCTGGAGATGTGGAAGGGGACACCCTCCTGAACACCTCGTTGGGCCGGATCAGCAAGGACTTCATCCCTGGACGCGGTTACATCGTGGGACGCGGAAAGGTACGCAAGCTGCAGATCGCCATGCCGCCCGAGAACCGCAGCTAGGAATTGGCTGGCATGGGCTCACATCCGGACGGGTCAATAATGTCCGTGGGTTACGGCAAGATAGACCTGTGAGCACACCAGAGAATCCAGATCCGGTCCGCACCACAACCCAGGATGCCGCTGCGGCCTTGGTCGCAGAAGAGGGAACACCTCCGTCGGAGAGCCTGCGGGATGAGTATGAGCAGCTTGCGGACCTCGTGCGCAAGTACCGGTACGCCTATTACCAAGAGGACGCCCCCACGGTTTCCGACGCCGAGTTCGATGAACTCTACCGTCGCCTGGAGGAAATCGAGGCGCTGCACCCGGAACTCGTCTCCAACGACTCACCGACCCAGGAAGTCGGTGGTGAAGTCTCTGCCGCCTTCACCGCCGTCGCGCATCTACAGCGGATGTACAGCCTGGACGACGTCTTTTCCCTCGAGGAACTCGAAGCCTGGGTACGCAAGGCTGAAGCGTCGGTGGCCCGACTCGGGGACAGCGTCCCGCCCATTGCCTGGCTGACTGAACTGAAAATCGATGGACTCGCCGTCAACCTGCTGTACAGGGACGGAAAATTGGTCCGCGCGGCCACCCGCGGTGATGGCACAACCGGTGAGGACATCACTCACAACGTCCTCACCATCAAGGAGATCCCGCGCCAACTCAGCGGCTCGGGTTATCCCTCGGAAGTTGAAATCCGTGGGGAAGTATTCATTCCTTCCAAGGCCTTTGTTGAGTTCAATGAGGCCCTGGTTGCCGCTGGCAAAGCGCCCCTCGCCAATCCGCGCAATGCGGCCGCGGGCTCGCTCCGCCAGAAGGACCCTGCTGAAACAGCGAAGCGGCCACTGAGCATGTTCGTTCACGGCATCGGCGCCCGGGAAGGCTTGGATGCCAAGAGCCAATCCGAAACCTACAAGCTGCTGGCCGACTGGGGGTTGCCTGTCAGCCCTTACTTCAAGGTCCTGGATTCCTTTGAGGGCGTCCTGGAATTCATCGCGCATTACGGCGAGCACCGGCACGACCTCCTTCACGAAATCGATGGCATCGTGGTCAAAATAGACGACTTCGCCACACAACGTGCCCTCGGCTACACCTCCCGCGTCCCCAGATGGGCCGCCGCCTACAAGTACCCGCCGGAGGAAGTCCACACCAAACTGTTGGACATCCTCGTCAACGTCGGCCGCACGGGGCGGGTCACGCCGTTCGGCCTCATGGAGCCGGTGAAGGTTGCGGGTTCCACCGTGGGGATGGCCACTCTGCACAACCAGGATGTGGTCAAGGCCAAGGGCGTGATGATCGGGGACATCGTCATTCTCCGCAAGGCCGGGGATGTCATTCCCGAGATCGTTGGGCCTGTACTGGCGCTGCGTGACCAACAGGATCCACCCGTCCGCGAATTCGTGATGCCCACCGAGTGCCCATCCTGCGGTACCTCGCTGGCACCGGCGAAAGAAAGCGATGTGGACATCCGTTGCCCCAACGCCAAGTCCTGCCCGTCACAGCTGCGTGAGCGTGTTTTCCATCTGGCTGGCCGCGGTGCGTTTGATATCGAGGCCTTGGGCTGGGAAGCGGCAATCGCCTTGACCCAGCCGGCAGAGCCGGAGACTCCTCCATTGACCAGCGAAGCCGGGCTGTTCTCGTTGAAGCGTGAGGATCTGGCCAATGTCATGATCCGCCGGGAGAAGAGGTCCAAGGGCGTTGGCACGGGCCAGTATGAGCTTGTTCCGTACTTCTACTCAAGGGGGACGGCCAAGTCGCCTTCAAAGCCGACGGCAACCACGGAAAAACTCTTTGCCGAGCTGGAGAAAGCGAAGAAGCAGCCCCTGTGGCGTGTCCTCGTGGCATTGTCCATTCGCCATGTGGGACCCACCGCCTCCCGGGCCCTCGCAACGGCCTTTGGCAGCATGGACGCGATCCGAAATGCGACCGAAGATCAGCTTGCGCATGTGGACGGCGTTGGACCTACCATCGCGGCGGCACTGAAGGAATGGTTCGCCGTGGACTGGCACAACGAGATCGTGGACAGCTGGGCAGCTGCCGGTGTGCGGATGGAAGACGAACGCGATACCAGCATGCCGCGAACCCTTGAGGGCCTCACTATCGTGGTCACGGGGACGCTGCCCAACTTCAGCCGGGACGAGGCCAAGGAAGCCATCATCATCCGTGGCGGGAAGGCCTCCGGATCCGTGTCCAAGAACACCAGCTACCTCGTGGCGGGAGAAAGTGCCGGGACCAAGCTGGATAAAGCCGAGCAGCTCGGTGTTCCGATATTGGATGAGGACGGCTTCCGCGAGCTGTTGGCGAATGGCCCGGCAAAAGCCGACACTGACGTTGACCCCGAGACCCAGTCCGACGCCGAAACCGACGCCGAAGCCGCCGAGACAGTGAAAGCAGAAGCAGAATGACCGACGCCATCGAGCTGCTCGCGGTAGCGAAACGCGCTGCTGCTGCGGGCGCGGCTGTCCTGTCCCGGAGATCTGCCGCAGGCACAGGCGGCTTGGGGTTGGGAATATCCAACAAAGGCGATGCCGGCGACTGGGTGACCGAGTTCGATATCGCGGCCGAGAACGCAGTCCGCGAGGCAATCCTGGCGGCACGGCCCAACGACGCCATCACGGGCGAGGAGCACGGTACAACGCGGCCCGAGCAAGCCTCGGGTTACCGCTGGTCCATTGATCCCCTTGATGGCACCACCAACTTCATCCGCAACATCGTCTATTACGCCACGTCAGTGGCCGTGGCAGATGCCGACGGCGTCTGGCTGGCGGGAGTAGTTCACGCGCCCGCTCTGGGCCGGGTCTATTCGGCGGCCCGGGGCGAGGGCGCCTGGCTGGAAGTCGCGGGGGAGACTACCCGCTTGGATGGCCCCGTTCCCGGACGTACCGGCCTCATCCTTGCCACAGGATTCAGTTACGATCCCGATACCCGCGCCAATCAAGCGGAAGGCCTCGCCGAACTGATGAACGGCTTCGCGGATGTTCGGAGGCTGGGTTCCGCGGCCTTGGATCTGTGCCTGGTGGCAGATGGCACCTATGACGCCTTTGGGGAGCGCGGATTGAACGAGCATGATTTCTCTGCCGGCGCCCTGATCGCTGAAGAAGCGGGCTGTTGGGTGCGCAGGCCACGGCTTGAGAGCCCACTCGACGGCGGTCCAACCATCGAGGATCGCTTGGCCGCGTGGACGTGCGCAGGGGCCTTGGAGCTATCCGGCAAATTTCCCCTGTGACCCTCCTGTACCTATGACCCTCCTGCACCCATGACCCTCCTGCACCCATGACCAGCATGCCCTCGCCGTGATCGGGACCCTTGCGATCGCCAATTACCGCTCCATTCGCGATCTCGCGGTGGAGCTGCATGGCCTGGACGTGGTCACAGGAGCCAACGGCAGCGGCAAATCCTCCCTGTACCGCGCACTGCGCTTGCTGGCCGAATGCGCCGGGGGCGATTCCGGAAACGTGGTGGGATCCTTGGCCAGGGATGGCGGACTGGCGTCCACACTCTGGGCCGGTCCTGAATCAATCAGCGAAGCAATGCGGCGTGGCGAAGTTCCGGTCCAAGGCACGGTGCGCAGGGACTCCGTCAACCTGAAGCTGGGCTATTCCGGGGACGACTTCGGCTACCTCGTGGACCTGGGGATGCCCGTGTCCAGTGGAGCCGGATTCGACCAGGAAACAGGCAGGCCCCGTCCTTCTGCCTTTAGCTTGGATCCCGAGATCAAGCGCGAGCAGATCTTTTCCGGACCAGTGGCAAGGCCAGGTTCCCTGTTGGTGGATCGCAAAGGAAGCCTTGCGAAGCTCCGGGGACCTGACGGGGACTGGACTGAACTTTCGCGGCGGCTGGACACCTTCCAGAGCATGCTGACGGAAGTATCGGACCAGGACCGGGCTCCAGAAGTACTGCGGGTCCGGGTCTCCGTGCGTTCCTGGCGGTTCTACGATCACTTCCGGACAGATGCCGAAGCCCCCGCCCGGCAGGCGCAACTCGGCACACGCACCCCCGTGCTGCACCACAGCGGAAAGGACCTGGCTGCGGCACTGCAGACCCTGCGCGAAGTGGGATTTGAGCGGCAGCTGGATGCCGCCGTCGATCACGCCTTTCCGGGAAGCCGCCTCGGGATTGCCGTGAGCGACGGTCGTTTCAGTGTGGAGTTGCGGCAGCCTGGCATGCTGCGGCCCATGAAGGCAGCCGAACTCTCGGATGGAACTTTGCGGTTCCTGCTATTGACCGCCGCATTGCTCACTCCGCGCCCACCGGAATTGATGGTCCTCAACGAACCCGAGACGAGCCTCCACGTCGATCTGATGCCGGCACTGGCTGGACTCATCGTCCAAGCCAGTGCCAACAGCCAGATGATCGTGGTGACACACTCCGAAGCCCTGCTCAGGGCGCTCCGGGAAAGTGGAGCGGCCCACGAGCACGAGCTTTACAAGGACCTGGGCGAGACCAGAATCAAGGGACTGGGTTCGTTGGAAGGCCCGTTGTGGAGTTGGCCCAAGCGGTAACAGCTACAGCCGGGTTTTACCGTAAGGTCATCAGAACGCCGAGCCGATGGAGGTGAGCTGCTGAGCCGCAGAACCTGCAAATCGGTTCGCGGGCCGTGCAAGTCCGTAGTGTCCGCGCAGCGTCGAAGCCGTGTATTCGGTGCGGAAGAGGCCGCGCTGCTGGAGGATGGGCACCACCTGGTCCACGAAGATCTCCAAACCAGAGGGGAGAACCGGCGGCATGATGTTGAAACCGTCGGCTGCGCCTGCTTGGAACCAGTCCTGGATGGCGTCGGCTACCTGCTCAGGCGTCCCCGAGAACGTGCGATGGCCACGCCCGCCACCCAAGCGACCGATCAGCTGCCGGACCGTGAGCTGCTCGCGGCGGGCAAGCTCCACGATCAGCGTGTAGCGGCTCTTTGCACCCTCGATGTCATCTTCGGAGGGAAGGTCTGCCGGCAGCTGCTGGTCCAGGGGCAGGTCCTGTGGTGCCACCCGCAGGGTCTTTGCCAACTGCTCCCGGGCATATTCAGGCTTGATCAGCTCATCGAGTTCGCGCTCGAGCTGCAGCGCTTCTGCCTCCGTGGAACCAATCACCGGGACGATGCCCGGCAGGATCTTGATCCCTTCGGGGTCCCGTCCAGCGGCCAAGGTGCGGGCCTTGAGATCGGCGTAGAAGGCCTGCGCATCCTCCACCGTCTGATGCGCGGTGAAGACTGCCTCGGCGTACTGGGCGGCGAGCTTCTTGCCGTCCTCCGAGGATCCGGCCTGCACGATCAGCGGGTGGCCCTGTGGGGAACGGGGGACGTTCAGCGGACCGCGGACCCGGAAGTGCTTGCCCTCATGCTCAATGGCGCGGATCTTGTGGGCATCTCCCCACACACCCTCGGCCTTGTCGGCGAGCACTGCGTTATCCTCCCAGCTATCCCACAGTTTCTGGGCTACCTCGATGAACTCGGCCGCCCGCTCGTAGCGGACCGCGTGTGCTGGCTGGTCTTCGACGCCGAAGTTTCGCGCGGCATCCGGTCCCGCCGTTGTGACGACGTTCCAACCGGCGCGGCCTCCGCTCACCCAGTCCACCGAAGCGAAGCGGCGTGCCAGGTTGAAGGGGTCGTTGTAAGTGGTGGAGGCAGTGGCGATCAGACCGATCTTCTGTGTTGCGGCGGCGATGGCGGTCAGCAGGACCGTGGGTTCCAGCTTGCCGGCCGGGCGACGGCCCACCTCGCCGAAGAGGACAGGGGAGTCCGCGAAGAAGATGGAGTCCAGCTTTCCGCGTTCGGCCGTGCGGGCCAGGTGCTGGTAGTGCTGGACTTTGGTGGAGGCGAAAGGATCGCTTTCAGGGAGACGCCACGAGGCTTCGTGGTGGCCGGTGCTCATCAGGAAGGCGTTGAGGTGGAGTTGGCGTTGTGGCGTGGACATGGATTTCTCCTTGGTTTTGCTGGGGCTTTAGGCTCGGGTGAGGGGTGCGTGTGGCAACTCAAACACGGTCGCAGCGCGCTTCGCCAGCTCTTCGACACGTGCCCGCAACACCGGGAAACCGGGCTTCACGGCACGCCATGGGACTCAATCAAGCGCCACAGAAGGCAACAGAAAAGCAGCCCAGCGATACCCGGCCTCATCAACATGGCGCAACAATCCGCCGTCGGGCATTCCAGGGCGGACTGATAGTTCGGTCACGGAAAGGGCTGTTTGGCGTTTGGTGCGGTGACCGCGCCACTACCATTGATAAGTGCATTCGTCGATTACTGTCCGCCCAGCCCTGCCCGAAGACTACGACGACGTTGCCCGCATCACGCAGGATTCATACGTCACCGCGGGGTACTACGGCAGCGCGGACCACCCGTACCTGCAGCAACTCCAGGACGTGGCAGCGCGCGCGGAGCACGCCGAGATCTTCGTTGCTGAACGGAACGGCCAGGTGATCGGTTCCGTCACGGCAGCACCAGCGGGTGGCGGTTTCTCGGACATCGGCCTGGACGACGAACTGGAACTGCGCACCCTTGTGGTAGATCCGGCAGTGCAGCGTTCCGGCGCCGGACGGGCTTTGGTGCAGGCCGTCGTCGAGCAAGCCAAAACGATGGACGGCATCGGTGCGGTCTCCCTCACCACGGGAGCCACCTGGGAGAGTGCCAATGCCCTCTACGCCCGGACCGGATTTGCCCGCGCTCCGCACCGCGACTGGTTCGTCCCCGGCACCGACATAAAGCTGTTCGTTTACAGGCTGGACCTCCCACAGTCATAAAGTTTCCTTTCGTAAACCCCGCCAGGTTTGTACAACCGGGACGGGCACAGCGATCAGGAAAGGCGCGGCATGCGCAAGACATATGGCACGGGTTCCGTCTGGGAACAGACCCTGGGATACTCCCGCGCGGTCCAGGTGGACAACACACTCTTCATTTCTGCCACGGCGGCCAGTGGGCCTGATGGCATCGTCGGCGATGACTTCTACTCGCAGACCAAATACATCCTTGAGAAGCTTGGAACGGTCCTGGAAGAAGCCGGGTTCTCTTATGAGGACGTCGTCCAGTCCAAGCTGTACCTGACGGACATCAGCAAGTGGGAAGACGCAGGACGCGCCCACGGTGAGGTTTTCGGGGAGATCCGCCCCACCCTGGCCCTGGTGCACGTGCTGCCGTTCCTGGATTCCAAGATGCTGGTAGAGATCGAGCTCGTGGCGCAGAAGTCCGCGTAGCTCACCCAACTGCGATCCGGATGGCTAGCCCGGAATGCCGTAGCGGTGTTCCGGGCGGCCCGTGCTTCCGTAGCGTAATTGGATTTCGACGGCGCCATCGTCGGCAAGCGAAGATAGGTACCTCTGCGCGGTCGCCCGGGAAACGCCCACCCGGTCTGCGACCTCGGCGGCTGAGTACTGTTCGCCGGGAAGCAGTGATTCCAGGACCGCGGCTTCCGTTGCCGAGCGTGGTTTTTGCGTGGGCGTCACGTCACCTGGGATCAGTGCCCGTTTGGCGCGCTCAATGGTGGTCTGGTCTACACCCGTTTGCTGCCCAAGGATCCGGCGATACCGTGCATAGGACCTCAGCTGCTGGGACAAGGATTCCGCGGTGAAGGGTTTCAACAAGTACCCCAGGGCGCCGCGCCGAATCGCAACCCTGATGGATGGGGCATCAGAGGCCGCCGTCAGCATGATCGCATCGATGTCCAACTGGCCCAGCAAATCGAGCCCTGAACCATCTGGCAAGTAGACGTCCAGCAATACCAAATCAGGACGCAGGCTGTGGATCGCCTGCAGAGCCTGGGACACCGAACCTGCCGGAGCGAGCGCCATGAAGCCAGCCACCGAGTCCACGTAGGCTGCATGCAGTCTGGCAACGTGGAAATCATCGTCCACGATGAGCACCCTCAAATCCTCAGCCACTGCTGTCCTCCCGCATTGTCGTACCGGCTTCCGTGCCAGGTGCCGTGCCGGTTGAGGCTTCAGCGCCTGTGGCCGCTCGCCCCATCACGCCCGGTATTGTCGCCATGAAGACGGCTCCGGGGCCGCCTTTCCTGCCGGTCTCCAGGACACGGACGTCCCCACCTCTGTGCCGGGCCAACTGCCGCACCAAAGCCAAGCCCAAACCTTGTCCGGCCCCTGGGCGTACCGGTTGTTCCGACGTCGTGAATCCTTCAGCGAAGACTTCCTCGGGTTCCAGGGCACCCAAACCGTCTCCGGAATCGCCGACGATGATATGCAGGGTTCCGCTGTCCTGGCCGGCATCGTCAAGCAACTCAAGTTCTACCCAGCGCTCCGAAGCGGAACCGGCGACGGCGGCACTCACGGCGTTGTCGATCAGGTTGCCGAGCACTGTGGTAACGTCCTGCGGATCGGCCACGTGTCCCCGGACCAGCGTTTCCGGCCCGATCCGCAGTGCCACTCCTCGTTCGGAAGCCTCTACACTCTTGGCGCCGACAAAAGCCTGCAAGTATGTGTCCTGAAGGAGTTCCGCCTGCTCTACAGGGAACTTCAGCGGCCCTGTGGCGGAGATCCGGGCCAGGTATTCCTTGGCTTGCTCGTGTTGGCCGATGCTCATGAAGCCGGCAATGGTGTGGAGCTGGTTGGCGAATTCGTGGCGCTGGGCGCGCAGGGCGGTGGACATGGTTCCCACCGCGTCCAACTGTCGGGTCAGTTGCTGCAGTTCGGTGCGGTCGCGGAGCATGACTACCCAGCCGAGGTCTTCCTTGCGGTGCCAGGCTTTTCGGGCGCTGGCCACCAGGACTCGTCCTCCTGCTACCAGTTCCACGGCTTCGGCGTCACGGGCTGCCGGTTGGGTGAGCTGCTTGAGTTGCCCGGGAACGTTGGCTGTGGCCCAGTCCTGACCGGTGGCGTCGGGCAGGTCCAGGAGCCTTGCGGCAGCCGCGTTGAACACGGAGATACGTCCATCGGCGGCGATCCCGATTACGCCCTCGTCCACGCCTTGGAGCACTGCCACTTGGTCGTGGACGAGCGTGCTGATCTCCTCAGGTTCCAAACCCAACGTGAGGCGTTGCAGGCGGCGCCGGAGCAGGAATGAAGCGAGGACGCCAGCCAGGAGTGCGCCGCCCGCAGTCAGGGCAATGGGCACAATGTCCCGTGCCAGGCTCTTGCTGAGGGACTCCATGGAGTAGCCCACGCTGACTTCACCCACGATGGTGCCAGCGGTTGCAGCGCCGCCGGATGAGGGTGCGTAAACCGGAACTTTGGCACCCGCCGATGGACCCAAAGTGCCGGTGTTGCGGGTGGTGATTTCCTGGCCGGCCAATGCTACGGAGGGATCGGTGCTCACGCGTTCACCGAGCCGTGCAAGTTCCGGGTGGGCCAGGCGAAGCCCGGTTTCGTCCGTGATGACCACGAAGAGCGCCCCAGTGCGGATCCGGGCTGCTTCTGCCGCTGCCTGCAAGGGCCCGGCGGCGAGGACGCTGGCTGGCGGGGTTCCTTCTTCCTTGCTGATGGCCTGGACGTCTTCCCTGATATCGGGATCCGCCGCAACTGTGCGCGCGAGCGTGAGTGCTTGGTTTTCGGCTTCGTCGCCGATCCGTTCGTAGACCAGCCACGCGTGGACGGCGCCGCTCAGGAGCACTACAAGCAGAACTACCCCCAGTTGGAGAAGGAGCGTCTGGGTGGAGAAACGCATACTGACCCTGGTAAAGCGCGGCACCGTGACTCCTTTCCTCCAGCTCCATTGAAGCACTGAGCACAATGCGCAAAACGCTCGCAATGATCAGTATTCCCAACAATTCCCGGAAACCCCAGCCCGTGACGGGCGCCACTATAACGTCTGTAGTGCGCATCACACCGAAGTGGTGCCATTCACAGTAGTAAGGAGCCGGCCGTGCTGGTTTTGCTTGGATTCGCAATGATTGCGGTATTCATGGTCCTGATCATGACCAAAAAGTTGACGCCCGTCTTGGCGCTGATCATCGTCCCCACCATCTTTGGTCTCTTCGCGGGGGCCGGCTTGGGCATAGGCCCCATGGTCATGGACTCGATGAAGTCCATGACCTCCACGGCCGCGCTCCTCATGTTCGCCATCATCTACTTCGGCCTGATGATCGACGTCGGGCTGTTCGACCCCTTGGTGAAGTTCATTCTGCGCAAGCTCGGCAATGATCCCGCCAAGGTAGTCCTGGGCACAGCTATCCTCGCCGCGGCAGTCTCCCTGGACGGTGACGGCTCAACCACCTTCATCCTCACCACCGCCGCCATGCTGCCGGTCTACCTGCGCCTGAAGATGAGCCCCGTGGTCCTCACCTGCGTGGCGGGTCTCGCCAACGGCACCATGAACATCCTGCCGTGGGGCGGCCCCACAGCCCGTGCCGCTACCGCACTGAAGCTGGATGTCAACGATGTCTTCGTCCCCATGGTCCCGTCCCTCATCGTTGGCCTCATCGTCGTGCTCGTCTTCTCCTGGCTGCTCGGTCTGCAGGAACGTAACCGCCTCCGCACCACTGCTCCCGAAATCTGGGGCGACGTCGCCAATCCTGCTGACGCGTTCGACGGCGGCAATGGCCGCGGCGGTTCGGCCGCCACTGGTGCTGGTGGTTCAGGCTTCAGCAAGGGCCGCTTCGGCTTTGGCCGCACCGCACCCAAGCCGGTAACGGGCGGAGGGGCCGGCGTCGCAGTTCTTGAACGTACTGAAGAGCTGGTGGACGACCACGACACCGCCATGGCTGATACCGCGCTGGATCCCAACCGCGCCACGCTCCGCCCCAAACTGTTCTGGTTCAACCTTGGGCTCACGGTCGCCGTCATGGTCACCCTGGTAGCGAACATTGTCCCGCTCCCGTTCGTCTTTATGGTGGGCGCGGCTATCGCACTGCTGGTCAACTTCCCCAAGGTCAAGGACCAGGGCGCCCAGCTGATCGCCCACGCACCGTCAATCGTCGCCGTCGTCAGCATGGTCATGGCCGCTGCAGTCCTCACCGGTGTCCTCAACGGCACAGGCATGGTCAAGGCAATGTCCGAATGGCTCGTCCAGATCATCCCCGCGGACATGGGTCCGTTCATGGCAGTCATCACCGGCGTGCTGAGCATCCCGATGACCTTCTTCATGAGCAACGACGCGTTCTACTTCGGCGCACTGCCGGTCCTTAGCGAAACCGCAGCCCACTATGGCGTTGGCGCAGCAGACATGGCCCGCGCTTCCATCACCGGCCAGCCGTTCCACCTCCAGAGCCCCCTGGTTCCTGCGATCCTGCTGCTCGTGTCCCTGGCAAAGGTAGACCTGGGCGACCACCACAAGAAGGTCCTCTGGCGCACAGCAGTCATCTCGATCGTCATGCTCGCGGTCGGTGTGCTGACCGGAGCAATCGGCATCGGCTGACCTGCTCCAATAGGGCCTCTGTGATCCGGGGGCCGCTACGCAAGACAGACAGCATCCGGACGGCGGCCCGAAACAGCCGCCCTCCGGTGCAAAAGAACCCAGACATCCTCCGCGTGCTGCTCCTTCGTCGCTTTGACGCACGCTTCCGGATGCCTGGGTTCGTTTGCGAGGGGCACCCGCTTCAGCCCACACGTAGGAGCCACTGCCAAACCCACCCAGCCCCCACCCCAATAAACAAACGAGACAGCAAAGCCCGAATGGTCCGCTTTGCTGTCTCGCTTGTTGTTGGGGTGACTCGGCGCTGGGTGGGTTCGGCGTTAGGGGAGGGAGGCACATCAGCGGTGGGCGGGACCTCCCGTAGGCTGCGTCTAAGCGAGGAACGAGCGAGCAGCCGAGGGAGCGTCGCGCGGGCCGCCGAAAGGCGCCGGGTCAGCTGCTGCTCACCCATTCGGCGTCGGTATCGTCCCGCACAGCCAAGTAGACTGGTTCGGAAAACCATTTGAACTTTGCAGGGGAGATCCATGGCTGCGATCAACCGTGACGACGTCGCGCATCTTGCGCGTCTGGCTCACATTGAAATGAGTGCCGAAGAGCTGGACAGGATGGCGGTTGAGCTTGCCGTCATCGTGGATTCGGTGAAGTCCGTCAGCGAAGCCGCCGGGGAGGATGTCCCGGCCACGTCCCACCCGATTCCGTTGACCAACGTGTTCCGTGAGGACATCGTGGGCCACACGTTTACGGCTGAGCAGGCATTGTCCGGCGCTCCGGATGCTTACGAGAACCGTTTCAAGGTCCCGGCAATCCTGGATGAGGACTAATTACCATGACTGAGCTGAAGAACGAACTCATTCGCCACTCCGCTGCCGATCTTGCTGCGAAGCTTGCTGCCCGCGAGGTCTCCGCTGTTGAAGTGACGCAGGCGCACCTTGACCGTATTGCTGACGTGGACGGCCAGATCAACGCGTTCCTGCACGTTAATACTGAGGAAGCCCTGGCTGTTGCGGCCGAGGTTGACGCTGCGCGTGCCGCTGGTGGCGCCGCTGCCGGGGAACTTCATGCCCTGGCCGGTGTGCCGATCGCAGTGAAGGACTTGATCGTGACGATTGGCCAGCCGACGACGGCTGGCTCGAAGATCCTTGAGGGCTGGCACAGCCCCTATGACGCCACCGTGGTGAAGAAGCTGCGCGCGGCCAAGATGCCCATTTTGGGCAAGACCAACCTTGACGAGTTCGCCATGGGTTCCTCCACGGAGCATTCGGCGTACGGACCCACCCGCAACCCCTGGGACCTGGACCGCATTCCTGGTGGTTCAGGCGGTGGCTCGGCAGCCGCCGTCGCTGCTTTTGAAGCGCCACTGGCGCTGGGTACGGACACCGGTGGATCGATCCGCCAGCCCGGTGCTGTCACCGGAACCGTCGGCGTCAAGCCCACGTATGGTGCAGTTTCCCGCTACGGCGCGATTGCCATGGCATCCTCCCTGGACCAGATTGGCCCGGTGTCCCGCACGGTGCTGGACGCGGCTCTGTTGCAGGAAGTCATCGGCGGTCATGATCCGTTCGATTCCACGTCCCTGACCGATCCGTTCGACAACCTGGCCGCTGCTGCTCGCGTGGGCAATGTTGCTGGCATGAAGATCGGCATCATCAAGGAGCTGCACGGCGAGGGCTACCAGGCCGGCGTCGAGAACCGCTTCAACGAGTCCCTTCAGCTGCTGAAGGATGCAGGCGCGGAAATTGTTGAGGTTTCCTGCCCCAACCTGAAGTACGCCCTGGGCGCTTACTACCTGATCATGCCGTCCGAGGCGTCCAGCAACCTGGCCAAGTTCGACGGCGTTCGGTATGGCTTGCGCGCCCTGCCCAAGGACGCCCCGATGACCATCGAGCGTGTCATGGGTGCAACCCGTGCCGCTGGCTTTGGTGATGAGGTCAAGCGCCGCATCATCCTGGGCACCTACGCCCTGAGCGCTGGCTATTACGACGCCTACTACGGTTCGGCGCAGAAGGTCCGCACGCTCATTCAGCGCGACTTCGACGCCGCGTTCTCGAAGGCGGATGTCCTCATTTCGCCTACGGCTCCCACCACAGCGTTCAAACTGGGGGAGAAAGCGAACGATCCCCTGGCAATGTACCTGAACGACGTCGCCACCATTCCCGCCAATATGGCTGGTATCCCGGGCTTGTCGCTGCCCGGTGGCCTGGCTGACGAGGACGGCTTGCCCGTTGGCGTGCAACTCCTGGCCCCTGCCCGCCAGGATGCCCGCCTGTACCGCGTCGGTGCTGTGCTGGAGGCCATCCTGGAAGAAAAGTGGGGCGGCCCGCTTCTTGCCCAGGCTCCTGAATTGAAGACACCCGCTCTCGGTGCCGCATCCAACTCCGCGGGAGGTTCAAACTAATGTCCGTCGACGCAACCCTGAGCTTCGAAGAGGCCATGGAGAAGTACGATCCTGTTCTGGGTTTCGAGGTCCACGTGGAGCTCAACACCAAGACCAAGATGTTCTCCTCCGCACCGAACGTCTTCGGCGACGAGCCGAACACCAACGTCAACGAGGTGGATCTCGGCATGCCCGGCGTCCTCCCGGTGCTGAACAAGACGGCTGTGGAGTCCTCCATCAAGATCGGCCTTGCCTTGAACTGCAAGATCGCCGAGTACTGCCGTTTCGCCCGGAAGAACTACTTCTACCCGGACACCCCGAAGAACTTCCAGACCTCGCAGTATGACGAGCCCATCGCCTACGACGGTTACCTCGACATCGAGCTTGAGGACGGCACGATCTTCCGCGTTGAGATCGAGCGTGCCCACATGGAAGAGGACGCCGGAAAGCTCACCCACATGGGTGGTTCGGCGGGCCGCATCCAAGGCGCCGACTACTCGCTGGTGGACTACAACCGTTCGGGTGTTCCGTTGGTGGAAATCGTCACCAAGCCGATCCAGGGTGCCGGAAGCCGCGCCCCGGAGCTGGCCAAGGCCTACGTTGCCGCGGTCCGCGAAATCGTGAAGAACCTTGGTGTTTCGGACGCCAAGATGGAACGCGGCAACGTCCGCTGCGACGCCAACGTTTCCCTGCGCCCGCACGGCCAGGAACGCTTCGGCATCCGCTCGGAGACGAAGAACGTTAACTCCCTGCGCGCGGTCGAGCACGCCGTTCGTTACGAGATCCAGCGCCACGCTGCAGTCCTGGACTCCGGCCAGCCGGTGATCCAGGAGACGCGCCACTGGCACGAGGACACGCGTTCGACGACGTCGGGCCGCGCCAAGTCCGACGCCGACGATTACCGCTACTTCCCGGAGCCGGACCTGGTTCCCGTCGTCGCCTCCCGTGAGTGGGTGGAGGAGCTTCGCGCCACCCTTCCGGAGCCGCCGGCCGAACGCCGCAAGCGGCTCAAGGAAGCCTGGGGCTACTCGGATCTGGAGTTCCGCGATGTGGTCAACGCCGGCGTTATGGACTCCATCGAGGAGACCATCGCAGCCGGTGCCAGCGCAGATGTTGCCCGGAAGTGGTGGATGGGTGAGATTGTTGGCCGCGCCAAGGTTGCCGACGTCGATCCTTCCGCTCTCGGTGTCACACCGCAGGTCATCGTCGAGCTGAACAAGCTGGTCGAGGACGGCAAGATCAACAACAAGATGGCTACAAACGTCCTGGACGGCGTTCTTGCCGGCGAAGGTACACCGGCCGAGATCGTTGAAAAGCGCGGCCTCGCGGTGGTTTCCGACGACGGTCCGCTGCTGGAAGCCATCGACGCCGCCCTCGCGGCACAGCCTGACGTCGCGGAGAAGATCCGTGGCGGCAAGGTCCAGGCCATCGGCGCGATTGTGGGCGGTGTCATGAAGGCAACGCGTGGCCAGGCTGATGCTGGCCGCGTTCGCGAACTCATCCTGGAAAAGCTCGGCGTCGAAGGCTAAATTCGGCGGCGAATTGCCCGAGTAGCTCGCAGTTGTGGTTGTTTTGAAAGCTCAGAACAACCGCAACTGCGAGCTACTTTTTTCTGTAAGGGGCGCAGAATGGATGCATGGCCACCATTACACCGGGCCTTCGTAAGGCCCTTATCGCCAGCGGCGTTGCCGTCGCCCTGACCGGCGGCGGGGCTGCCGCAGTGTGGGCAGGCACCCAGCCCAGCCCATCGCCGTCGAGCGCTACTGCCTCACCAAGTCCCTCGGCATCTGACGGCGCCAAGCGCGCTGAGGGGCGGGCCCAGGGGATCCATGGCGAGCACGTTGTGAAAGAGCAGGACGGCACCTTCCGCACTGTGGTCACACAGACGGGCAAGATCGCGTCGGTGAGCGATTCTGAGATCACCGTCAAGAGCGAGGATGGCTTTACACAGAGCTACGCAATCGACTCCGGGACCCACATCTCACGCATACCTACGGACCTCTCACAACTGCGCAACGGCAAGGGGAAGCCCACGCTGCCTTCAGCTACCGCGGCGGATCTCAAGGCCGGAGACACGGTACGGATAGCAGGGACCAAGGACGGTAACACCGTGACGGCACAGCGCATTGTGGCCGGTGAGCTTCCGGCTGTCCTCAAGGGGCATGGTCCCAGGGGGCACGGACACAAGGAGCTTTGACCGCGGAGTGGGCACCGCCTTCAATGCCCACCTGGCGCGGACGCGATGTTGGTCCAGGCCAAAATCAGTTATGCTTGAATCAAGTTTTTAAATATTGATTCAAGGTCGGGGATTAGCGTGGGAGTAAATATCGGGGAGAGGATAGCTCGGCGGCGGGTTGAGGCGGACCTCAGTCAGCGCCATCTTGAAGGTCTCACCGGGATTTCTCAGAGCACGCTGCAGCGTATCGAGAGCGGTAATCGTGTTGCCCGCATGGACGAGATCATCTCCATTGCCTGGGCTCTAGGCTGCCCGGTGGAAGCGATTCTGGACGAGACGCCGGTCCGGGACCGGGTGCTGGTAGCAAGCCGTGCCAGCACATCCACTGCAGACGCTGCGGCTGTCAAGGCGCGGCTGACACAATTCCTGGAAATAGACGCCTACCTAGCCATGCACGGCATCGGCGCGTGATGGCGGAAAAAGAATCCATTCCTGCAAGCGTCGGCCACAGCGAGCGGCCGGCATATCTCGCGGCCAGGAAGATCCGTGACCAGCATGGGTTGGGCAGCGGGCCAATCGCTGATCTCCACGGGCTGATCGGCCTTGTCTCACCCGGAGCGGACGTTGCAATCCTGGACATGCCCGAGGGGATGGACGGCATGGTGGCGACGGACCCTGTGCGCGCAAAGACGGTCATTGGAGTGGCCACCACTTCTGTTCCCGAACGCCAGCGATCATCACTCGGACACGAACTCGGTCACATCATTTTTGCAGACTACGAAACCGGCTTGCGGCATGACCCGTCTGAGCGGACGCCCCAAGAAATGCGGGCTGACACCTTCGCCAGACACCTACTGGCTCCTCTTCAGGGCGTTGTAGCATTCCTTGAAGACTTGCGTGCCGTTCAAGGCCAGTTAACCCTTCGTCACGTTTCCTCCGTCGTACACCACTTCCAAGTGTCGCCTGCCATTGCCCTGATCCAAATGCAGGCCTGTGGATGGATCACAACTGCGCAAAAGACGGATTGGTGGAGTGAAACTGCCAAAGGACTGGCGCTGCGATTCGGGTGGATCGGTGACTATAGGGCCATGGCTGCGGAAAGTCAGACACCCCGGCCACCGCAGCGGCTCATCGAAAACGCCACCGAGGCCTACATCCGGAATCTGATCTCCGTGCAGGGCCTTGCAGCACTTAGTGGGGTGGATCCCGAACGGCAGCTCCAGGAACTCGAAGAATCAGGGATCAGGCCTGAAACTATCGAAGTGGCATGGGCCGATCTGGACGCGTTCGGACCGGCCTGACCCATGCCCACACAGATAACGATCCTGGACGCAGGACCGTGCATCACTTTCTGCGCCGCTTCCAAGCAGGCCCTACTGGTCGCGGTCCTGCAACGTGGCTCAAACCAGCTCCACGTTCCGGATGTTGTGGATGATGAGGTCGGCAACCGCGGCTCAAACCGACGGGATTTCCCGCCCGGAACAGTAAGCAACTGGCGGTTACTGACCGAACATGAGCACGTGGGAATCCTTGACTCATCGGTATCTTCTGATGATGCTGGAGCCCTATCGGATGCCGTCAAGAAACTATCGGGAACACCGCTGGCGGAACGGCTTACGAACACTAAGGACCTAGGCGAAATCCTGGTCATCGCTCACGCCATGGTCCGCAAAGATCGGGGTGAGGAGGTGTACGTAGTCATTGACGAACATAGGGGGCAAAAGCTGGCCACCCAGTTCGGTATCAAGGTGATCGACACCGCATGGATACTGGGCAGCGCCGTTGCTCGGGGGCTGATCGCTGACCGTGGGGAGATGAGGAAGACCTACGATAACCTCCGGAAGTATGACGCAGGTCTGATCCACATTGAGCAGACCTATCTCCTCACAAAGGGGCTGTGGGCACGGAAGCCGGAGCCGGTGCCCTCAGGAGAGGCGGAAGCTGCAGCAGAGGCCGCACTGGACCAGTTAGCTGCCGCCAATGACAGAACGTAACCAGCTGGTCGGCGTTCTCCGATTAGGGTGTAACTGTGAATCAACCGTTGGACGAGGGTCCGTTCTTTCATGGCACAAAGGCCAACCTTCGGGAAGGTGATCTCCTGAGCGCGGGCTTCAGGTCGAATTACCGTCCCGAGGTGGTGATGAACCACATCTACTTCACCGCGCTCCGGGATGGCGCGGGACTGGCTGCCGAACTCGCGGCCGGTGACGGTGCCCCGCGTGTTTACGCGGTCGAGCCGACCGGGCCATTCGAGGACGACCCCAACGTGACCGACAAGAAATTCCCAGGCAACCCCACGCGGTCATACCGCAGCACAGCCCCGCTCAGGGTCATCGGCGAAGTCACCGATTGGACACGCCTGGAGCCCGAGGCGCTGCGAGCGTGGAAGGAACGCCTGGCGGCAATTCTTGCTGACGAGCGCGGCGAAATCATCAACTGACGAATGTCCTCAACGATCCGGAACCTTAGAGGGCTACGGTCCTGAATCCGAGGTTGGCGCTGGCCGAGTCAGGCGTGTTGGAACTCCGCGCGGCCAGCCGGTAACGGTTGCAGTAGGAGTCGTGGCAGAGGTATGAGCCTCCCCGCATGACCCTTCCGCGCCCAATCGTTGGGCCTTGCGGGTCTTCTACGGTGCCGGCGGTCAGGCACGTCTTGTAGTACTTGGGCAGGAACCAATCGCTGCACCACTCCCACACATTGCCGCTGGTCTGGTACAGCCCATACCCGTTGGGGGCGAATGACCTGGCTGGCGCTGTGGTGAGGTAGCCGTCCTCGACGTCGTTGCGTACCGGGAACTCGCCCTGCCAGATGTTGCAGTTGTGCCGGGCATTGCCTTCGGCGCTGTCATTGTGAAGTTCGTTGCCCCATGGATAGCGCTGCCCGGCCGCACCGCCGCGGGCTGCATACTCCCATTCCGCTTCGGTGGGCAGTCGTCGGCCCGCCCACGCGCAGTAGGCCAAGGCGTCGTTGAAGGACACGTGCGTCACTGGATGGTCCGGGATGTCCGTCCAGTGGGAGAGGGGCCCGGCCGGGTGGGCCCAGTCTGCGCCGCGGACGTTGAGCCACCAAGGGACGTTGTTGACCCTGTTCAGGATGTCGTGCGGCTCGGCCTTGACTGCCAGATGGAACACTGCCGAGGTCCCGAACTCTTCAGATTCCGTACGGTGCCCTGTGGCATCCACGAATGCCGCGAACTCCGTGTTGGTGACCGTGGTAGCGCTGATGGTGAATCCGGAAACGGACACTTCGTGGACTGGCGTCTCGCCGTCGCCGTCGTAGCCTTCGCCGAAAGGATCGCCCATGGCGAAGGTCCCGGACGGGATCTCGACGTCTCCATTACCCGCCGTCGCGGCATCCTTGCCGGAACGTACGACGCCGGCCGTCGGGTTCCGATGTTCGCCCACCGCACGCAGGGGGAGCGTCAGCCCCGGCTTCGAATGTTCCCGGGCGCCGGCGCCAGGGCTGCAGCAGTCTGCCATATTCAACCTTTCCTCTGCGGTTCTCCATCAATCTTAGTGGGATCGGCCACACCCCCAACAATGATCAAAGCTGATTTCTATCGTCAGTTTCAATCATGATCTTGCAAACGTGAAGGTGGTCGCTTATGGTTTGTTAAACGGTTAACGAGCGTGTTTTGAATCACACTCTCCCGGCACCATTGATGACTCTGGCCCAGCACTGAGGAGACAGTATGAACTCGACGACGCAACAAGCTCCGGCTTTGCCGGAAGCGCGCCGCGTTCGGGAGGCATTGCCCGGAAAATCCGGCATGGGGAGGCGCAAGGGCAACAGGGCGCCCCAACAAAGCTTCCGTTCAAGGCTGAGGCGGGATCAGCAGATGCTCCTGATGATGGTCCCGGGTGTTGCTTTCCTGCTGCTCTTCTTCTACATCCCGATCCTGGGCAACGTCATCGCGTTCCAGGACTACCAGCCCTACCTCGGCATCGGGGACAGCCTCTTTGTTGGCTGGCAGAACTTCGTGGACCTGTTCGGCAACCCCGACTTCATCCATGCATTCTGGAACACGCTCTACCTTGCGGCGTGGCAGCTGGTTTTCCTTTTCCCGGTGCCGCTGGTGCTGGCACTGATTGTGGACTCACTGATCAGCACACGGATCCGGAGGATTTTCCAGAGCATCGCCTATCTGCCGCACTTCTTGTCCTGGGTCCTGGTGATCGCATTCTTCCAGCAGATGTTGGGCGGTGCGGGCTTCGTCAACAACCTGCTTCGCGATATGGGTATGGATCCGATTCCGTTCATGACCAATCCGGAAACCTTCCCCGTCATGGTGGTCGTCCAGATGATCTGGAAGGACGCCGGCTGGGCCATGATCATCTTCCTCGCCGCCCTGGCAAGTATCGATGCCTCGCTGTATGA
The DNA here is from genome assembly GCA_039636795.1 of Micrococcaceae bacterium Sec5.1. NCBI lineage: Bacteria > Bacillati > Actinomycetota > Actinomycetes > Micrococcales > Micrococcaceae > Micrococcaceae bacterium Sec5.1. The sequence continues at coordinate 1,611,441 of CP143430.1, forward strand.
AGCAGCCGCTGCTGACGGTGCTGGGCGTTGGCGCAGGATGTGGCACATCACCTTGCCTGGGCTAAGGCCCGTGATCGTGCTCCTTCTGATCCTTCGCATCGGCGACATCCTTTCCGTTGGCTTCGAGCAGTTCATCCTGCAACGCGACGCCGTGGGTGCAGGGGCAGCGGAAGTGCTGGACACCTTTACCTACTACACCGGTGTGGTCGGTGGCGGCTGGAGTTCAGGTGCCGCGGCAGGCCTGGCGAAGGGTGTGGTCAGTGCCCTGCTGATCTACGGCGCCAACAAACTTGCCCACCGCTTGGGCGAAGACGGAATTTTTGCAAAGCAAGCACGCTGAGCCCACGCGGCTGCTGCAGAAGCTGCTGCACAAGGAGAACCCCATGGCAACGACACTTTTCACGAGGAACCCCCGGGAACTGAGCTACAACCCCAAACGACCCGTATGGAAGGAACGCCCTTTTCCTCTCTACCAGACGGTAAAAGCCGTCGTCCTCGTCCTTTTCAGCCTGTCCATCCTGACGCCGCTGCTCCTCGTGGTATCCACGTCCCTGGCGGACTCCAAACAACTCGTGCAGGCCGGTGGATTCGTGCTCTGGCCGGAGCGTCCCACGTTGGAGGCTTACGCCACGATCTTCAAAGGCCCCATGGTCCTGCAGTCCCTCGGGGTGAGCATGCTCATCACCGCCGTAGGCACCCTGCTTGCGTTGTTCGTGACCATCACCATGGCGTACGCCACCAGCCGATCAGTCCTTTTCGGCCGCCCCGTGGTGCTCGCGGTATTGTTCACGCTCTTGTTCGCGCCGGGCCTCATCCCGTCCTTCCTCATGATTCGTCAGCTCGGGCTGCTGGACTCGCTGTGGTCGCTGATCCTCCCGGGTATATTCGGCGCCTTCAACTTCGTGGTGATGCGCTCCTTCTTCATGAACATCCCGGGTGAACTGATCGAAAGCGCCCGGATCGATGGTGCCAACGATTGGCAGATCCTGTGGCGGATCGTCATGCCGCTGTCCAAGGCCGTCATCGCCGTCGTGGGTTTGTTTTATGCCGTTGGTTTCTGGAACTCGTTCTTCAACGCACTGCTCTACATCAATGACCACAGCAAATGGCCCATCCAGTTGCTGCTCCGGAACTTCGTAGTCCAGGGCAGCGGGGCGGCAGACCAGCTCGGAATCACCACCACACCTCCGCCGCAATCCATCCAGATGGCTGTAGTGGTGGTGGCGCTGGTTCCCATCCTGATGGTTTACCCGTTCCTCCAAAAGCACTTTGCCAAGGGCGTCATCACCGGCGCCGTGAAGGGCTAGTCGTTTACGCGGCATCCCTGACCACTAACAGCATCAACTACCAGTAAAGAACCAGAAAGGGTTACGCCATGACGAGCACTACCTCAGGACAGGCTGGATTCAGCCGTCGCGGCTTCCTTGGCCTCGCGGGCCTGGCCGTCACCGCCGTCGGCCTGTCTGCTTGCGGGGGTGGTGGAGCTGCGAGCAACGGAGGCGCAGCTGCCTCCGCTTCGGTCAAGCTGCCCACCTACAAGGAATTCACCGGAGTGAGTCCGGATCTTGCCGGTAACGCCAAAGGCCTGCAGGCCGGCTACTTCAAACTGCCCACCGCCGTGCAGTCCGTGAAGACTCCGCCGCTTAAGGGCAAGGTGACCGGCCTGACGGAAACCTTCGAGACCATGAGTCCCGGCCTGAAGGACAACCCCTTCTGGCAGCGCCTCAACGCCAAACTCGGCGGCGACCTGGAACTGCAGATCGCCGAGGACATCGGAGATGGTTATCCGGCCAAGTTCGCCACTGTCCTGGCCAGCAATGAACTGCCGGACCTGATGTGGGTGCCGCCGAACCAGGGAATTCCCAATGTTGGCCCCATGCTCGAGGCGAAGTTCCAGGACCTGACGCCCTACCTCTCCGGTGACGCAGTGCTCGAGTTCCCCAACCTGGGCGCGCTGAAGCCCGATTCCTGGAAGACCGCCGTCGTGAACGGCAAGATCTGGGGAGCACCCATCCCGAGCACCCCGTTCGGCCAGGTGTACCTGGGCAACCACGACGCATGGGCACAAGTAGGTGGTTTTGAGGCTTCGAGCGCGGACGAGTTCCTGGACAAGGCGAAGGAACTGACCCGTCCTGGCGATCAGAAATATGCTCTGGAGCCCGCGTATATCAATGCTCTGCACATGGTTACCGAGTGGTTTGGCGCCCCGAACAGCTGGGCCATCAACAAGGACCGTACGCTGACGCACTTATACGAAACTGATGAGTACATGGCCGGCGTGGAGTTCACCGCCAAGATGTTCGCAGCCGGCGTTTTCTACCCGGATTCCAAGGCCACGGACATTCGTTCCCGCGTTGCCAATGGCAGTGTTGCGGCACAGGTGGTGGTGGGTCCCCATGACCTCCGCAGCTACCGGGCGCTGAACAAGACCGCCAAGTTTGACATCCTCATTCCGTTCAGCGCCGACGGGAAGGTCAAGCCAACCTACGACATGGGCTACGGGACGGTGGGTTTCACGCCGTTCAAGAAGGCTGGGGAGGACAAGATCCGTGAGCTGCTGGCCCTCATCAACTACCTGTCGGCACCGTTTGGCACGGTGGAGTACATGCAGAAGAACTTCGGCGAGCTCGGCCAGGATTACACCCTGGATGGTTCGGGCAACCCGGTGCGTACGGAGACGGGAACCACGAATGCGCCTGGCTTGGTCTCGGCGTTGAACATCATGTCCAGCCCGGAGAACGTCATTTTCAATCCGGGATTCGACGACGACACCCGGTATGTCAGCGAGCAGGAAGAAAAATTGCTGGAGCTCGCATGGCGCAACCCCACCAATGGTTCCTACTCCGATACGAACGCCAAGGTGGGGGCGAAGATCACCAAACAGCTCCGCGACAAGGTGGTGGACATCATCACCGGACGGGCCAAGATCGATGAACTCAAGGACGCGGTCAAGCGCTGGAAGAGCGAAGGCGGTGACAAGATGCGCGACGAATTCCAGGCCGCGTTGGATCCCGAAGCTCCCGTGTTCAGGAGCTAGCCTCAAAAAACCAGAAGAAACACCAACAAGCAGGGGGAAATCATGGCAAAAGCGAGTAACACGGGCGTCCGGCCCACCATTCGCATGGTGGCCGAACTCGCGGGTGTTTCCACGGCCACGGTTTCCTATGTGTTGTCCGGTCGCCGGGGTGATGCGGGACCGGGAGTTTCGGACCCGACGGCGGAGAAGGTCAAGGCAGTTGCGGAGCGGCTTGGCTACCGCCCCAACCAGGCTGCCCGGGCTATCCGGACAGGGCAGACGAACACCGTCATCCTGTCATTGACCATGCTGTCCGATCCTTGGTCGTTATCCGTCATCGAGGCGGTGCAAAAGGCGGCAGCTCCCTTGGGGATCACGCCGATGATCCTTGGCGACGCCGACTGGGTGAAGGTCCTTGGCACTCATAACGCCGATGCCGTCTTCGTGGATGCAGTCCGGCCCGAACAACGGGGCGCACTTCGGAAACTCGCGGAGCATGGGACCACGCTCGTGGCTTTTGACGAAGAGCTTGAACCTGAGGGCTTTGACGTCATCAGGTCTATTGCAGGGCCAGGTTGCCGCATGGCCGTGGAGCACCTCCTCCACGGCCATCGGAGGATCGCTTGCGTCACCCCGGCCACGGCTGCCGGCGCCTCGGGCGGCACCCGCTACCGGGCCTACTCAGAGGCCCTGGTGGAAGCCGGCATCCCGGAAAACGAGGATTATGTGGGCCTCTTCGATGGCACGTCCGCCGGTGCGTATGCTGCCACAACGCGGCTGCTCAGCCTGCCGGAGCGGCCTAGTGCCATCTACGCCACCACGGACTTCGCCGCCGTCGCTGCCATCAATGCGGCTCAACGGCTCGGGCTCGCCGTTGGTGTTGACGTGGACATCATTGGCGTGGGCAACACTGTGGAGGGGGAGCGGATGTCGCCGTCGCTCAGCACGGTGGGCCCCGTGGATTTCTTCGGCAAAATGGCCCGGCTTCTCTTGCAGCGGGCGACGGCACCCGCTGGCCCGGAGGCCAAGGGCGAGCCGGCGGTCCTGGACTTCCCGTGGCACCTGTTCGTGCGCGAATCCGCACCCCACCGCAGCTCAGCAACCAGACTTTTTTAAACGAACCAGCAGAAGGAAATTGCACCTCATGGAAAAGGATTTGAAGGTCGGCATCGTGGGTTTCGGCCTGCGCTCCGGGCTGTGGAGACACGCCCATAAACCGGGTCACGGCTCTGAAGTCACCATCGTCTGTGACGTGAGCGAGAGGGGACGGGCGGACGCCGCGGCGAGCATCCCCTCGGCCCGCATCACCAGCGACCTCGAAGAAGTGCTCGCCAGCGACCTGGACGCTGTCCTGGTGTTGACCCCCGATAACCAGCATGCCGCCGTCGCGGTTCGTACGCTCAAGGCCGGCATTGCGACCTTCTGTGAGAAGCCCCTGGATATCACCGTGGAGGCAGCGGACCTGATTTTGAAGACGGCCTATGAGACCGGAACGCGCTTGTACGTTGGACACAATATGCGGCACATGCCGGTTGTAGTACAGATGCGCCAAATCATTCAGGAGGGCAAGATCGGCGAGGTCAAGGCCATCTGGTGCCGGCACTTTGTCGGCGATGGCGGGGACTACTACTTCAAGGACTGGCATGCCCAGCGCGCCAATGTCACCTCCCTGCTCCTCCAAAAAGGGGCGCACGACATCGACGTGATCCACTGGCTGGCCGGCGGGTACACCAAGCGGGTTGCCGCCGTCGGTGATCTCGCGGTCTATGGCGATGTCACCAACCGCAGCAACAACGCGGGCAAGCGCATGGGCGAATGGTACTCGGTGGACAATTGGCCGCCCACGGAGCAGAGAGGCCTGGCTGAGGTGATCGACGTCGAGGACATTTCCATGATGAACATGGTCCTGGACAACGGCGTTCTGGCTTCGTACCAGCAGTGCCACTTCACCCCCGATTACTGGCGCAACTACACCATCATTGGCACCAGGGGCAGAATCGAGAACTTCGGCGACGGCCCCGGGAACACCATCAACGTCTGGACCAGCCGGACCTCGGGCTATGCGGCGCCGGACGAGGTACACACAATCCAGGACGGTGACGGCGGCCATGGGGGCGCAGACCCGCGCCTTATCGAGGAGTTCCTTCGCTTCGCTTCCCGAGGCGGCCAAACGCAGACCAGTCCCGTAGCTGCACGGCAGGCAGTGGTGGCCGGCGTACTCGCCACCGAATCGCTGCGCGGCGACGGCTGCGCGCGGGAGGTCCCTGCACTGCCCGCCGGGCTTGTGGCCTACTTCGACGCCGGACAACCGGCCTTGGCCCGTGGCTAGCTAGCGGGGGCTGGATAGCTCGATAAGTTCGGTCATGACGGTTTGAAGTGACTCGCAAACCGTCATGACTGATTTCCGTTTCAGCGTTTCGGGCCTGGCCAGGATGTCGATCTTACGCACCGCGTTCACGCCGGATAGGGGCCGCAGCACAACGCCGGCATCCAGGACGCGCCGCGCCGTGAACCTTGGCAGGAGTCCGATCGCGCCGCCAGCCGCCACAAGTGCGGCAACAGTTGAGTAGTCGTTGATGCGGTGCAGCACTTCGGCGGGCCGTCCACTCACGGCAACGACGGCGGCGAGCACGTCCGCAGGGGAGTAGCCGTCGCGGCTGGTCACCCAGGTTTCATCCACGACGTCGGAGGGCTTGAGTTCGCGCCGGGATGCCAGCGGGTGGTTCGCGGGTAGGGCGACGTCCAAGGGTTCGTCCGCCAGTGGGATCACGGCCACTTTGTCTTCCGGCCACGGCGGGCTGTTATCCATCCTGTGTGCCAGCACGAGGTCGTAGCGGGCAACCAACCCCGGGAAATCTTCCTGGGCCACATCCTCATCCGAGAGTCGGAGCCTAGGCGACTTCCCGCCGTCGGACGCCAACAGCGCTGCCAACGGCGCAAACAGCGCCTGACCCGCACTGTGGAAGGCACTGACACTGACAGGCGCGTCCGGAGCGTCGTGATAGGCGCCGATCGCTGCCCGCGCATCCGCCATGGCGTTCACGACGGCGGCCCCGGCCTCGGCGAGGACCTGTCCAGCGTCGGTCAGCACCAGGGCGCGGCCTTCCTTGCGTGTCAGCGGAACGTCCACCGATTTCTGCAGGAGCGCGAGCTGTTGCGAAACGGCCGATGGGGTGACCATAAGAGTCTCGGCCACAGCTTTGACACTGCCCAGGTCGCCGAGTTCACGCAGCATCTGCAACTGATGGATTTCCATTAGCAAATCCTAAATCGTTGATTGAGAAGAATCTAGTTGTGCTAAATCGTCAGCGGCGCTCTAATGGAGTCAGCAGCAGCGAAGCAGCCCCAGCAGTGAGGAATCCCATGAAGGCTCTCTACAAATCCGGACCACATGCAGGGTTCGAACTCGTTGACCGTCCAGAGCCCGAAGCGGGACCCAGCGACGTCAAGATCCGGGTCATGACCACGGGCATCTGCGGTACCGACCTCCACATCCAGAGCTGGGATGCCTGGGCCCAAAGCATCATCGAAACGCCGCTCATTGCGGGCCACGAGTTCTACGGTGAAGTAGTGGAAGTGGGCGAGGACGTCCGAGACGTCAAAGTTGGAGACCGGGTGTCCGGTGAAGGCCACGTGGTTTGCGGAATCTGCCGCAACTGCCGTGCTGGACGCCGCCAGATGTGCATCCACACCGTCTCCGTTGGAGTGCAGCGCGATGGTGCGTTCGCCGAATTTGTGGTCATTCCGGAGACCAACGTGTGGGTCCACCACGACGAATCCGTCACGCCGGAGCTCGGTGCCATCTTCGATCCCTTCGGCAACGCTGTCCACACAGCCCTGAGCTTCCCCTTGGTGGGCGAAGACGTCCTCATTACCGGCGCAGGACCCATCGGGCTGATGGCCATTGCCGTCGCCCGCCATGCTGGCGCCCGCAAGATCGCCATCACTGACGTATCTGCTCCCCGACTGGAACTGGCCCGCCAAATGGGCGTTGACCTCGCCGTCGACGTTTCCAAAATGCGCGTCCGCGACGCACAGCGGGAGCTGGGTATGCGCGAAGGATTCGATATCGGCTTGGAAATGTCCGGACACCCCACGGCACTGCCTGAGATGATCGACAACATGAACCACGGCGGGCGGATCGCCATGCTGGGCCTTCCCAGCCAGTCCATCGACATCGACTGGGGCAAAGTGGTCACCCACATGCTCACGCTTAAGGGCATCTATGGCCGCGAAATGTTCGAGACGTGGTACGCGATGAGCGCCATGCTTTCTTCCAACCCTGTGCTGCACCGGAACATCTCCGCAGTGGTCACCGACAAGCTGTCGGCGACCGACTGGGAGAAGGGCTTCGACATCGCCCGCGCCGGAACCGGCGGCAAAGTAGTCCTCGACTGGACCGAACTCTAACCCCGCTGCCGCCACAGAACCTTTCCCGACGTATTCAGGAGCACCCCATGTACTCAGCCATCAAAGACCAACTCCAAGGCGAACTCGACGAGATCCGCAGCGCCGGCCTCTTCAAGACAGAACGCCACATCGATTCCCCGCAGGCCAGCCACATCGCCGCCGGCCAACTCGGCCAGCCAGCTAACACAGTGCTGAACTTCTGCGCCAACAACTACCTGGGCCTGGCCGACCACCCGGACATCATTGCCGCAGCCAAGGCCGCCATGGACGAACGCGGCTTCGGCATGGCCTCTGTGCGCTTCATTTGTGGCACCCAGGATCTTCACCTTGAACTCGAGGCCCGTGTCTCGGCCTTTTTGGGCACCGAAGATACGATTCTGTTCTCCAGCTGCTTCGACGCCAACGGGGGTGTCTTCGAATCCCTTTTCGGCCCCGAAGACGCCATCGTCTCGGACTCGCTCAACCACGCATCGATCATCGACGGCATCCGCCTGAGCAAGGCCAAGCGCTTCCGCTACGCCAACCAGGACATGGCTGACCTTGAGGCGAAGCTCGTTGAGGCCGAGGGTTCCCGCCGGAAGATCATCGTCACCGATGGTGTGTTCTCCATGGACGGCTACCTTGCCCCGCTCGAAGCCATCTGCGACCTCGCCGAGAAGCACGACGCCCTCGTGATGGTGGACGACTCCCACGCCGTCGGCTTCATGGGACCCACGGGTGCCGGTACTCCCGAGCACGCAGGTGTTTCCCGGCGCGTGGACATTTACACCGGTACGTTCGGCAAGGCCCTCGGCGGGGCATCCGGCGGCTACGTTTCAGGCCGCGGCGAAATCGTCGCGATGCTGCGCCAGAAGGCCCGTCCGTACCTGTTCTCCAACTCCCTGGCGCCGGCCATCGTGGCCGCCACCATCAAGGCGATCGAGCTGGTCCAGGAATCCGGCGAACTCCGCACCCGCCTGTTCGAAAACGCAGCCCTGTTCCGCCGCCGCATGAGCGAGGAAGGCTTCGAACTCCTCGAGGGGGAGCACGCCATCATCCCCGTGATGTTCGGTGACGCCGTGATTGCCGCAAAGGTTGCGGATGAGATGCTCGGTCACGGTGTCTTCGTGACCGCCTTCAGCTACCCAGTAGTGCCGAAGGGCGCGGCCCGCATCCGCGTCCAGCTTTCCGCCGCGCACAGCGCGGACGACGTCGAAGCTTGCGTTCAGGCGTTCGTGAAGAGTCGCGCAGCGGTCGCCTAAGCAACGCTCTCTCACATCCTGCCGCGTCAGGCCTGATCTTCTCTCACATCCTGCTGCTTTCCACCGGATGTTCCATCACTTTCTTGACGCAAGGGAGAGAACATCGGGGCGTTGGGGGTTGGACGTGAAGGAACATCCGGCCGTTGGGGGTTGGATGTGGGAGAGGATCGATCTGTGCACCCTTCATGCCGTCTGACAGGATGGAGCCATGGCTTCGAATTATGACGTGGTAATCGTTGGCGGCGGCATTGCGGGTCTTTCTTTGGCGTCCGCGCTCGCAGGCCGGTGCACGGTTGCGCTGGTGGAGGCTGAGCAATCGTTGGCCTTCCACACCTCCTCACGCTCAGCCCGCCAACTGATTCCGAGTTACGGGCCGCCCATAGTGCAGGAACTTACGGTCCGGACCCTGGAGCTGATGAGGGCGCGCGACGCCGATCTTCCCGAGCCCGTCCTTACCCCACGCAGGTTCATGCTGGTGGGCGATGAGGAAACAGTCCGGGCAGAAGCCAGCGGCAACATGCACACAATCACCCACGCTGAAGCCATGCAGCTCTGCCCGGTCCTGAAGCCGGACTCGTTCACGGCTGCGGGGTTGGACGATGGCTCGTTTGGTTGCAATGCGCCGGCCTTGTTGGAAGATCACCGGAAGAGGGCTCAGGCGGCGGGAGCCGACATCATCACCGGTGCGCGTGTCCACTCGGCCCAGCGGCTCGGAAGTGGCTGGCAGGTGGGTGCCGGAACGGAAGGTTTCCAGTCCGCCGTCGTGGTTAATGCCGCGGGTGCGTGGGCGGATGAGTTGGCCGTCATCAGCGGCGTGGAGAAGTTGGGACTGCAGCCTTATCGGCGGACCGCGGCGATTGTGAACGTCGAGCAATCGCTGACGCCGCAAACGCCCATGGTGGCTGCAGCCGATCACTCGTTCTACTTCCGCGCCGAGGGCAACCAGGTGCTCATCTCGCCGTCGGAAACCGTGCCCAGCGGGGCCGAAGACGCTAAACCTTATGCCGGTGATGTGGACAAACTCATCAGCAGGCTCAACTCACTGACAACCTTGGGCATCCGTTCAGTGGATCGTGCATGGACGGGGTTGCGGACAGAAGCTGCGGACGGAATCCCGGTGGTTGGCTTCGACGCCGAAGCGAAGGGCTTTTTCTGGCTGGCCGGGCAGGGCGGCTACGGATTCCAGACGTCCTCAGCCATCGCCGAGCTGGCGGCCGGCCTGATCCTGGGCGAGGTAAAAGAGGACAGTCCGGAATCCCGGACAGCCGAACAGCTTGCGGCCGTTCGCTGGTCCATCCGGCGCTGAACAATAGGGACATGAGCGGAATCAGCAGTCCAGGACAAAACAGCACTCTTATCACCAACATCGGCGAGCTGATGACCCAGGACCTGGAGCATCGTGTCCTCAAAGACGCCGCGATCGTGTTCGAAGGCGAGCGCATTGCCTGGATCGGGTCCAACAACGACGCTCCTGTGGCGGATACAAAGATCGACGCCGAAGGCCGCGCCGTCCTGCCTGGCTGGGTCGACTCGCACTCCCACCTCGTTTTCGCCGGTGATCGCACAGCCGAGTTTGAGGCCCGCATGGCCGGGCAGAGTTACAGTGCCGGCGGCATTGCTGTCACTACGGGGGCTACCCGCAGCGTGAGTGACGATGAACTGACGACTCTGGTGAGGGACCGTGTCACTGAAGCCGTCTCGCAGGGGACTACCTACCTTGAGAGCAAGACCGGCTACGGCCTGGACGTGGAGAACGAAGCCCGCAGTGCACGCATCGCCGCGGCTCTGGTGGACGAGGTCACCTACCTCGGCGCGCACCTGGTGCCGGCCGGGTCCGATCCGGAGGAGTACACGGACCTGGTCTGCGGTGAAATGCTCGACGCCGTCCTGCCGCATGTGCGCTGGGCGGACGTGTTCTGCGAGCGCGGTGCGTTCACGGAAGAGCAGTCCCGCAGGGTCCTTACGGCTGCCCGGGACGCGGGGTTGGGGCTGCGCGTGCATGGCAACCAGCTGGGCGAGGGGCCAGGCGTTGCGTTGGCCGTGGAGTTCGGGGCCGCCAGCGTGGACCACGTGAACTATCTTTCGCAGATGGACATTGACGCGCTGGCGGGAACCTGGAAGGGCTGGGACCCGGCTACGGGCAGTGGCGCCCGTGGAACCGTCGCAACGTGCTTACCCGCTTGTGACTTGTCCACGCGACAGCCGCTCGCACCGGGCCGGGAGCTGATCGATGCCGGCGTCCAGATCGCCCTGGCCGCCAACTGCAACCCCGGCACCTCCTACACGAGTTCCATCGCATTCTGTGTGACCACCGCGGTCCTGCAGATGCACCTCAGTGTCCACGAGGCCGTTCGGGCGGCGACGTACGGCGGCGCCCTTGCATTGGGCCGCGAGTCCGGGAACGACGTCGACGGCGAACGGGCGGTGGGTTCGCTCGCCGTCGGTCATCGCGCGGACCTTCACATGCTGAAGGCGCCCTCGGCCACGCACTTGGCGTACCGGCCGGGGATTCCGCTGACGCACTCGGTGTGGCGGGCGGGCGTCCGCGCCGTATAACAAAGACCCCTGCACAGCTGACAGACTGTGGACATGGCAAGGGGAATTCTTCGCATACGCTCAGGAGGGCTGGGCCGGGCCAGGACCACGGTGGGTTTTGTCCTGGCGGTACTCATCCCTGTTCTAGCCACGGCGGTGTTGTCCTTTGCCCCGGATCTGAACTTTGCCACCCATGTCTTGGTGCATTTGACCGGGGTGATGGCGGTGGCGTTCATCGGTGGTCTCTGGCCTGCGGTGCTGGCCGCGATTCTGGACTCGTTGCTGCTGAATTATTTCGAGACCGAACCGGTCGGGACTTTCAGAATCAGCGACCCGCAGATTCTGTTTGCCGTGCTCGTGTTCCTGGGTGCGGGGATTGCTGTGTCACTGGTGGTAGGGCTCTCGGCCAAGCGGGCCCAGGAGGCTATTCATGCCCGTGCCGAGGCGGCGACACTCTTGGATTTGGCCAGGAACGCCCTGGTGGAGGACGACACCATTGCGGCATTTCTGGATAAGGTTCGTGAGACCTTCCAGGTGGGCTCGGTGGGATTATTTACCCGAACCTCCGGCACCAGAGACTCCGGCACAGGAACCTCAGCCACAAGGGACGGCTGGGAACTCCAGGCGCACTCAGGTGAAGCGCCGCCACAGCCTCCGGGTTCGGCTGATTCAGGGGCCGGGGCCTATGAAATGGCAGATTCCGATACGGCCCTTGTGGTCTCTGGCAGGCCACTCACTGCCGGCGAGCGGCGGTTGCTGGCGGCCCACGCGACCCACCTGCTATTACTAAGGCAACGTTATGCACTCCAGCTCAGGCTGAAGACGACCACGAAACTGGCTGAGGGCAACAGCATCCGGACGTCCATTCTGAACGCTGTCAGCCATGACTTGCGGACACCATTGGCCGGAATCAAGCTGGCGGTGACCGCTTTGCAGCGCCAGAAGCGACGGCTTCCCGAAGAGATACAGGACGAGATGCTCCATACCATCGACTCCTACGCGGACCGCCTTGACTCCTTGGTGGACAATCTGTTGGACATGTCCCGGATCTCCAGCGGATCCACTGCCCCGCTCACGTCCTCGGTGACGTGGCGTGATGCCATCGAAGACGCGCTGCGGGGAGTGCCGGAAGGAGCTATCCGGATCGATCTCGCTCCGAACATTCCAGCCATTGATGCCGACCTGGGCATGCTGGAACGCGTCATTGCCAATATCGTCGAGAATGCCCTGAAATATGCCGCAGGCTCGGATATCGTCATCGTGGGACCCGCCGGTGGATCGGGGGTGGCCACGATTGAAGGACGCCCCTGCGGAGAACTGCGGATCGTGGACCATGGCCAGGGTGTGGCCGCCTCGGACGTGATCGCCATGTTTGAGCCGTTCCAGCGGCTGGACGACGCGCCGGCTGGCTTGGGCATCGGACTGGGACTGGCCGTCGCGAAGGGCTTTACCGAAGCGATGTGCGGCCAACTGGCTGCTGAACCGACGCCGGGAGGGGGACTGACGGTTGCCATCCGCCTTCCTCTTTCCACCGGCGACGGGAATGCGCATCACGCAGGCAGCGCGGAACGAGGTGAGGCATGAGGACCGTGCTCGTCGTAGACGATGAACCCCAACTGCTGCGCGCTTTGCAGGTAAATCTGCGCGCCGAGGGATACGAGGTGCTCACCGCAATGGACGGCACCACGGCCCTGCAGTACGCCGAGGGCAACCATCCGGAAATTATCGTTTTGGATCTTGGACTGCCGGACATCAACGGCGTTGACGTCATCACCAGGATCCGTCGTTCCAGCAGCACTCCAATCATTGTCCTGTCCGCCAGGCAAGGGTCCGTGGACAAAGTCCGTGCCCTCGACGCCGGTGCGGATGACTACGTCACGAAACCTTTTGGCCTGGACGAACTCCTGGCACGGTTGCGCGTCGCTGAACGCCGTCTCGGGACGTCCGACGGCGGCGATCAAGTCGTGATCGTCGACGTCGGGGACTTCGCAGTGGACCTTGAAAAGAAGAAAGTGACCCGCGACGGCGCATCAGTGCGGCTCACCCCGCGGGAATGGGCCATTCTGCAACTGCTGGTCTGTAACCCGGGACGGCTCATCACCCAGCAGCAGATGCTGGCCAGGATCTGGGGCCCGGGATACGACGGAGAAACGCATTACCTCCGGGTCTACATGGGACAGTTGCGCCGCAAACTTGAAGCCGACCCTGCCCGGCCCAGGCATCTGCTCACCGAAGCCGGGATGGGTTATCGCTTCGAGCCGTAACCGGCGGCGCGGAAGGGGTGTAAATGATTCGTAAATAGAAACCCCTTTCCCGGTTTGATGCTTTCCCTTGGTGTTAGCTTCGGCTGTGACCGCGGCGCATTGTGCCGCGCGGAAAGGAAATAATGACCACGTTGAGCAGGCCCCCTGCTGACCCTTCGGCGCCCAAGCCAGCCGGAAAAGCCGCGCTGAAAAACTGGCTGCTGTTCGGGCTCCAGGACAGCAAAGGCACCCATCAGGGCCCCGGCGGAATAACCGCGGCCAACGAGAAGAAGCATCCGTGGTGGCAGGTCATGTGCCTGACCGGCGTCGATTACTTCTCCACCCTGGGTTACCAGCCGGCAATCGCAGCACTGGCCGCCGGCGTGATCTCACCATTGGCGACCCTGGTGCTCATTGCCGTCACCTTGTTGGGCGCCCTGCCCGTCTACCGCCGCGTGGCCCGGGAAAGCCACCGTGGCGAAGGCTCAATCGCGATGCTTGAACGGCTCCTGCCACGCTGGGGCGGCAAGCTCTTCGTCCTCATCCTGCTCGGGTTCGCCGCAACCGACTTCATGATCACCATGACCCTCTCTGCCGCTGACGCAAGTGCACACCTGATTCAGAACCCTGTCGCCCCCGCTTGGTTGCAGGGCCAGAACATCCTCGTTACGCTCTTCCTCCTGGCGCTGCTGGCTGCCGTCTTCCTCCGCGGCTTCAAGGAAGCCATCGGAGTCGCTGTTGTCCTCGTCGTCCTTTACCTGGGCCTCAATGCCATAGTCGTGGTCGTGACCCTCACCCAGGTGTTCACGCACCCGGTCGCCATGGGCGGGTGGTGGAACGCGCTCTGGACCTCGCACGGGGACCCGATCATGGTCGTGGGAATCGCTCTGCTCGTCTTTCCCAAGCTTGCCCTCGGACTCTCAGGCTTCGAAACAGGCGTCGCCGTCATGCCCCAGGTCCGGGGAGACGAGGCTGACACCGAGGAAAACCCGGCGGGCCGCATCCGCGGAACGCGCAGAATGCTCACAACCGCAGCTGTCATCATGAGCGGATTCCTTTTCACCACCAGTTTCATCACCGTCGTCCTGATCCCGGAACAGGAATTCCAACCCGGCGGACAAGCCAACGGCCGCGCCCTGGCGTTCCTCGCCCACGAATATCTCGGCGTCGGATTCGGCAGCATCTACGACATCAGCACCATCGCCATCCTGTGGTTCGCCGGGGCCTCCGCCATGGCAGGACTGCTGAACCTCGTCCCGCGATACCTGCCCCGCTACGGAATGGCTCCGGGCTGGGCCAAGGCCGTCCGCCCACTGGTGCTTGTCTTCACTCTCGTCGGTTTCCTCATCACCTTCCTCTTTGAAGCCGACGTCGACGCCCAGGGCGGCGCGTACGCCACCGGCGTTCTGGTGCTGATGACCTCGGCAGCCGTTGCGGTCACGCTCTCTGCACGCCGACGCAGGCAGCGTAAACGCACCATCGGCTTCGGCATCATCTCCCTGGTCTTCACCTACACCACCATCGCCAATATCTTCGAACGCCCCGAAGGCATCAGGATCGCGGCAATCTTCATCCTGGGAATCATCGTGATTTCCCTGCTCTCCCGCATCCGACGCTCCTTCGAACTCCACGCCACCCGCGTCCACTTGGACCGCCAGGCCCTGGAATTCATGTCCGACACCCTCGAAGGACCCATCGCGATCATCGCCCACGAACCGCTCCGGCTCACCGCCGAAGCGTACCGGGACAAGCTCACCTCAGCGATCGAGGTCAGCCATCTGCCCCTGGAACAACAAGCCATCTTCCTCGAAGTGATCGTCGACGATTCCTCGGACTTCGAAACGGAACTGCAAGTACACGGTGTGATGCGGCACGGGTACCGGATCCTGGAGGTCCACGGTCCCGTCGTACCGAACACCATCGCGTCTGTCCTGCTCCACATCCGGGACGTCACGGGGCTCATGCCACACATCTACTTCCGATGGACGGAAGGAAATCCTTTCACCAACCTCCTGCGCTTCCTGTTCCTGGGCGAAGGTGAAATCGCTCCCGTCACCAGGGAAGTGCTTCGGGAGGCGGTGCCTGATGTCACCCAACGCCCGTGGGTCCACGTCGGCTGATAAAGGAGGTGTTCGCGGATGGGCGCGCATCAAGACGATACCGACGGCGGCGTAAGGTTCGCTGCGCTGCCGGACTCAGTGGAGGGTTACGGAGGCCGGGGTGTAGACGGCGCTGCATATTGCCCTCCGGGGGGCTACCTCTTCAAGGACAAAGCCGGAGATACCTGGTGGATTATTTTCCAGGTATCTCCTGACCCGGGTTCTCACGGACCCAAGGTCCGTGGAGATGTCCTGGGCTGCAGCGAAGCCTACGACGAGCTTGTTCACGTCCGGGTGCTGGCCTCCGACGTGCTCCGCGAAGATGCTGACTCTGCCTTCCGTCAGCAATCACCCTCCAGCTACGAAGAGGCGGCAAGGGTTGCCGCAAGCATCCCGCGAGGCGTAAAGGAACCGTAAAGGTTTCCCGATTTTCCTGTGCCAACATTTTCTCCGGTGCTACGCTCCCGGAGATCACGTTGGCAGACAGGAAGACGAGGCAGTGACAACATCGGCCCGGAAGGACATTCCGGACAGCATCCCAACTCCTGAACGCAAACAGCACTCAGGAAATCCGCTGGTGCGATGGTTGTTGGAACACCGCGTCCATCAGCCCGTCGGTCCTGAATCCGTTGAGGATCACGCCACGCAACAAAGCTGGTGGAAGGTCATGTGCCTGACGGGCGTCGACTACTTCTCAACGCTGTCCTACCTGCCCGGCATAGCAGCCTTGGCGGCGGGTGCCCTGTCCCCGCTGGCAACACTGTTAATCGTCGCCCTGACTTTGCTGGGCATGCTGCCGATGTACAGAAGGGTGGCAAAGGAAAGCCCCCACGGACAGGGATCCGTGGCCATGCTGGAGAACCTGCTGCCTTTCTGGCGCGGCAAAATTTTCGTACTCGTCCTTCTCGGCTTTGTCGCGACATCGTGGATTATCACCATCACCCTGTCCGCGGCCGACGCAACAGTTCACCTCCTCGAGAACCCTTTCCTTCCGCCTTTCCTTGAAGGCCAAGCAGTCCCAGTGACGGTGGTTCTCCTGCTGATCCTGGGCGGAGTGTTCCTGATGGGCTTCAGTGAGGCCGTCGCCGTGGCGATCCCGCTCGTGGCGGTGTTTTTGGGACTGAACGCCATCATCATCGGCGTTGGGATCGTGGACATCGCAGCCTCGCCGGCGCTCTTGTCCTCGTGGTCCGAAGCGCTGACTGCCGCGTCGGGAGGCGGCCTGGGCGGACTGATCCTGCCTGCCCTTATCGCCTTCCCCCTCCTCGTCCTGGGCCTTTCGGGATTCGAGACCGGCGTCAGCATGATGCCCCTGGTCTCAGCGAAGGGTAAGACTCCCGAGGAACGGCTGGCTGCCCGTATCAGGAACACCCGCAAACTCCTCACGACCGCTGCCGTGATCATGAGCGTCTATCTGATTGGCAGCAGTTTCGTCACGACCGTCCTGATACCGGCAGAAGCATTCCAGGAAGGCGGGGCAGCCAATGGCCGTGCCCTTGCCTACTTGGCACATCAAAGGCTCGGTGAAGGATTCGGATCTGTATACGACATCAGCAGTATCCTCATCCTCTGGTTCGCCGGGGCATCGGCAATGGCGGGGCTGGTCAATATCGTCCCGCGCTATCTTCCGTCCTACGGCATGGCGCCGGACTGGACCCGGGCGGTGCGTCCCGTCGTCCTCGTCTACACAGCCCTAAGCGTACTTATCACCATCGGCTTCAAAGCAGACGTGAACGCCCAGGCAGGGGCCTATGCCACGGGGATCCTCGCCATGATGGTCTCTGGATCGGCTGCCGTGACCATCTCCGCGCTCCGGCGAAAACAACGCCCCGCAGCAATCGGCTTTACAGTCCTGACGCTCATTTTGCTTTACGCCCTGATTGCGAACGTTATTGAGAAACCTGATGGACTCACCATCTCCGGCTTCTTCATCCTGGGCATCATCGTTGTGTCCCTCGTTTCCCGGGTTAGCCGGACGACCGAGTTGCGCGTGGACCGCATCGAATTCGACGAGAATGCGCGTCGTTTTATCGCAGATTCCCTCGACTACGACGGCCGGCTCAACCTCATCGCCAACCGCCCCGAGGCACGGGATGCTGCCGAATACGCGGCCAAGGAAACCGACCAGCGCGAAATGAACCCGGTCCCTGGCTCCGCCGACGTCATCTTCCTGGAAATCGATGTCAGTGACCCCTCCAGCTTCAGCGACACACTCACTGTTACCGGCGTCGAAGTTGCCGGTCACCGCATCCTGCGAGCCCAAAGCCCCGCCGCACCGAACGCGATTGCTGCGATCCTCCTGGCTCTGCGCAACGCCACTGGCGTCCGTCCCCACGCCTATTTCGAATGGTCCGAAGGCAATCCACTGGCACACCTGATGCGATACCTGCTGCTGGGCCGCGGCGACACTGCCCCCGTCGTCCGGGAAATCATCCGCGAAAACGAACCCGACCCGAACCTTCGCCCAGGCATCCATGTCGGCTAACCCGAAGCCGTCGGCTAACCCAAAGCTCCGCTCCCGCACGCCTGGACCACCCCCACCCGGGAACGGCAACGCACGGACGTTGTGGAAGCACCGGGACCCACAGACGCGACGTGAAAACGTCCTTAGGCGCGCCCTCTCACACCCAGTCCGATCAGTACCCCTTGCTTTCCTGGCAGTCATCCTCCTCGGCGCAGCACTGCTCATGCTGCCCGTCTCCCGCAACGGCACTGAGCCTGCCACGCTCATGACGGCCCTGTTCACCGCCGTGTCCGCGACGTGTGTCACGGGCCTGGTTACCGTTGACACGGCAACCTACTGGACACCTTTCGGGCATGTCGTGATTCTGGCACTCATCCAGGTTGGCGGGTTCGGCATCATGACCCTCGCGACCCTGCTGGCGCTGCTCGTCCGCAAAAGCATCGGCTTGCGCGGGCAGCTTGTGGTTCAGTCAGAAACGCACACCCTCAACCTCGGCGATGTCCGCTCCGTGCTCTTTCGCGTTGCAAGGATCATGGTCGTTTTTGAAGCGGTAACGGCTGCAATCCTGGCTGTCAGGTTCTGGCTCGCCTACGACTCCAACCCAGCCGTTGCGCTGTGGCATGGCGTCTTCCACGCAGTATCCGCCTTCAACAACGCTGGGTTCGCGCTCTACAGTGACAACCTCATCAGTTTCCGCGAAGACCCTTACATCCTGGTCCCCATCTGCCTGGCCATCATTTCCGGTGGTCTCGGCTTTCCCGTACTCATCCATTTGCTCAACGGCGGGGGACTACGGGTCCGGAACTGGACGGTACATTTGCGCCTCACAGTCTTCGGTACGGTCTTCCTGCTCATAGCCGGCTTCGTATTGTTCGCCGCGTTCGAATGGAACAGGGCCGAAACCCTGGGTCCGCTGTCCATCCCGGGAAAGATCGTCGGTTCCCTGACCGGAAGCGTGTTCCCGCGCACCGCGGGATTCAACAGCATCGACTATGGAGTGGCTTCACCGGAGACGCTCATGGTCAGCGACATTCTGATGTTCATCGGAGGGGGAAGCGCCGGAACTGCCGGTGGAATCAAGATCACGACTTTCCTCCTCCTTGCTTTCGCCATCTGGAATGAAGTCCGGGGACGGGACGATGTGACCATAGCCCACCGGTCCATCAGCCCTGCCTCGGTACGGCAGGCCCTTTCGGTAGCGCTGCTTGGCATTGGTGCTGTCATTACCGGAACCATGCTGCTGCTCATGTTCACCGACTACAGCCTTGAGAAGGTCCTGTTTGAATCCATCTCGGCTTTCGCCACAGTCGGCATGAGCACAGGAATCACGTACAACCTCCCTCCTTCGGCTGAGTGGGTGCTCATGGTTCTGATGTTTACGGGGCGCATCGGCACCGTGACGGTCGCTTCGGCACTCGCCCTATCTTCACGCCCGCGCCTGTTCAACCTGCCCGAAGAGCGGCCCATCATCGGCTGACCGGAACAGGTTTAGCCTTCCCTGCTGCTCGTAGCCGTTTCCCCTGCCAGCACTTCGCCATCGTCCTGACTACTGGGCTGCCCAATTACCGGATCCACTCCTGCAGATGATCCTTGTGAGATCGAAACTGATCGTTTAGTGTTTCTATAGATCATAAAACGTCATTGGCTGAGCAGGAGCGAAACACACGATGAGCGAGAACACACTGGGCGCCTTCATGGAAGAAGAGCTGGTATCACAGCCCGACGTCTGGCAGCGGGCCATCGACCAGGCCCGTGCTGAGAAGTTGCTTCCCGCCGACGGCCAGCGGATCGCCGTCATCGGCTGTGGCACGTCCTGGTTCATGGCCCAAAGTTATGCTGCTGCCCGTGAATCCGCGGGCAAAGGCGTGACGGATGCCTTCGCGGCGTCGGAGGCTTTCCTGAACAGCAACAGCGCGGATCGCCAGTACGACGCCGTTGTGGCCATTACGCGGTCCGGTACCACCACTGAGGTGCTGGAGATCCTGGCCGGGCTGAAGGGCATCGTCCCCACTGTTGCCATCATTGGCGATACGTCCTCGCCAATCGTCCAGCTCGCCGACGCCGTGATCGGACTCCCGTATGCAGATGAGCGATCCGTGGTGCAGACCCGCTTCGCGACCTCGGCACTGGTTTACTTGCTCACCAGCCTTGGGATTGACGTCAAGCAGGCTATCGAGGACGCACGGGATGCAGTGACAGGTCCCGTGGCACAGGAACTTCTGGATGCTGAGCAATTCACGTTCCTCGGTACCGGATGGACTGTCGGCCTGGCCCACGAGGCAGGACTTAAGATGCGCGAAGCCGTTCAGGGCTGGACCGAGTCCTACCCGGCCATGGAATACCGCCATGGTCCCATCTCCATCGCGGCGCCAGGACGCGTGACCTGGTTGTTTGGCGCACAGCCCGAGGGCCTTGATAAGGACATGGCCGCCACGGGTGCTCTGTACATCCACACGGACAAGCACCCGCTGGCTGAACTGGCCCGCGTTCACAAAGTGACCCTGGAACGTGCGCGCGTCCGTGGCCTCAACCCGGACCTGCCCCGGAACCTGACGCGCTCCGTCATTCTCGACGCCTCCGCCTAGGCACTCATCATGGTTCTCGGGCATGCAGAATCAGCAGTCCTGGCCTTCGATGTTGGCGGTACCGACGTGAAAGCCGGACTCGTGGATGCCTTTGGAAATGTCCTGGGCATGCGCCGGGTCCCCACGCCCCTGGATCCATCGCACCCAGGGGAAGCCGTACTGGACAAGCTGATGGAGCTCGCCCGCCAGCTTGCTTCTGAGTTTCCGGATATCCCGGCCAAAGCAGCGGGCGTCATCGTCCCTGGCATTGTGGATTCCGTGGGAGGAATCGGGATCTACTCCGCGAACCTCGGGTGGCGCAATTTCCCGTTCACCACCGAGGCGGAGAAGAGGCTGGGGCTTCCCGTGGCGTTCGATCACGACGTCCGCTCGGCCGCTGCGGTGGAACACACCTTTGGCGGATCCAAGGAGTTCAATGACGTCGTGGTCATGGTGGTGGGCACGGGAATCGCCGCCGCCGTTTTCTCCGGTGGTGTGGCCGTCACGGCCGGTGGTTTCGCCGGTGAACTCGGCCACGCCCAGGTACCGGACCCCGACGCCGGAACTGAAGCAGCCGGAACTCAAGCAGCCGGAACTCAAGCACCAGGGGCCACCATCCTCGAGGCCGTGGGTTCGGCAGGCGCCATCGCCAAGCGATACAGCAGGAAGTCGGGCAACATCGTGGACGGTGCCCGGGACGTCCTGCTCCGCTCCCAAAATGGAGATGCCATGGCTGCCCGTGTGTGGGCGGATGCGGTGGACGCCCTCGCCTTCACCATCTGCCAGTGCGTGAACATCATCGGCACTGAAGCGGTAGTGATCGGGGGAGGCCTGGCCGAAGCAGGCGAGGACCTCCTGGAACCGCTCCGCGCTCGGGTTGACCAGATCCTGGACTTCCAACGACGTCCGCGCCTCATCCAAGCCCAGCTTGGCCAGGACGCCGGGCTCCTTGGCGCGGCATTGAACGCACGTGCGCTCCTGGACGGTGCGCGATGACCGGCCCAGCAGCGGCCGGAACGTCCCGAAACGCCGCAACCCGCATTGTCACCGTGACCCCCAATCCAGCCATCGACATGACCTACACCGTCCACGGAATCACCGAAGGCGCCAGCCACAGGGTCCCCACACCCATCAGCCGTGCCGGGGGTAAAGGACTCAACGTTGCCAGGGTGGTCCACCAAGTGGGGCATCCGGTGCTGGCCATTGCTCCTACGGGAGGAGCCGCTGGACAGACCCTGGCTGCCGAACTTTGGACCAGCGGCGTGCCCCACGCGCTGGTGTCTGTCGCCGCCGAGACCCGCCGCAGCATCGCGCTCGTGGACACCGTCGCGGGCGAGACCTCCATCTTCAACGAGGAAGGCCAGGCGCTCCTGCCGGACGACTGGCGCTCACTGACCGCCGCCGTCGTCAAAGCCGTACGCGGCGATGCCGGAGAAACTGCGGCAGCTGTGCTGGTGGGTTCCGGCAGCCTGCCACCGGATGCACCTGCCGATTTCTACTCGTCCCTCGTAAAGCTGGCGCACGACGCCGGCATCCCGGCCATCATTGACACCTCCGGACCCGGAATCATCACCGCAGCCCAGGCCGGTGCCGATGTCCTGAAACCGAATCACCACGAACTCGCGGAAGCCACGGGGCAGTCGAGCCTGGAAGCCGCTGCGCTCTCGCTGATTGCCATGGGTGCCCGCACCGTCCTCGTCAGCGCCGGCGCGGACGGAATGCTCGCCTTCGACCACGCAGCACCGGGCGGGTACTGGAGTGCCAGCCTCCCCGAGCCCCTGAGCGGCAACCCCACAGGGGCGGGCGACGCCGGTGTGGCGGCTGCCGCCGTCGCCCTCGCCGAAGGCGTTACCGAACCCCGCGAGATTCTCCGCCGGGCTACTGCCTGGTCCGCCGCCGCTGTGCTCATGCCTGCGGCGGGCGAGATCTCGCCGCGGTATCAGGAACTTGAAGAACAACTGATCGTGACATGGAAGGAGACCCTGTGACGCTTGTCAGCACGCGGGAATTGATGGGCAAGGCCGCGGCCAGCGGTACGGGCCAAGGCGCGTTCAACGTCATCCACGTGGAAACAGCGGAGGGGCTGGTGGCGGGTGCCGAGACAGCGGGTGTTCCGCTGATCCTGCAGATTTCGGAGAACTGCGCAAAGTATCACGGTGGACTCGAACCGATCGCTCTGGCGGCTATGGCGATCGCCCGCGACGCATCGGTGCCCGTTGCGGTTCACCTGGACCATGCCGAATCCGAGGACCTCGCCATCGCGGCCGTGGACCTCGGTTTTGGCTCCGTAATGTTCGACGGCGCGCACTTGCCCTATGAGTGGAACGTCGAAGTCACGCAACGGGTAGCCCGCTACGCCCACGAGCGAGGCGTTTACATGGAGGCTGAACTCGGCAAAGTGGGAGGCAAGGACGGTGCCCATGCACCCGGTGTCCGGACCGACCCCGACGAGGCCCAGGCGTTTGTTGAAGCAACGGGTGTGGATGCGCTCGCAGTGGCCGTTGGCTCCTCCCACGCCATGACCGAACGCAGCGCAGCACTGGACCTGCACCTGATTACGCGGCTGAAGTCGGCGGTCGGAAAACCGCTGGTCCTGCATGGCTCTTCAGGCGTCACAGACGAGATGCTCGTAGCTGCGATCGGCGCAGGTATGACTAAGATCAACGTATCCACACATTTGAACGGGTTCTTCACCCGCGCCGTCCGTGAGTACCTCGATGCCAACCCTGCAGTGGTGGATTCCCGGAAGTACATCAAGGCCGGCCGGGACGCGCTGGTGCTGGAATCCGCACGTATGCTCACGCTGTTCGCCAAAGCGAAATAGCCAGACCCCGCGAAAGGCTCGTCATGACCCGCACCGATCGGCTGACCGCCATCCTTGACCTCCTGGCCGAATCCGGCCATGTGGAAGTCGAGGACATCGTGACGCGGCTTGGCGTGTCACCGGCCACGGCGCGCCGGGACCTGGACAGCCTCGCAAAACAACGGCTGCTCAGCCGTACACGGGGTGGCGCTACCACCGGATCCGTATCTTACGACCTCCCGGGCCGATACAACCGTGACGACCACGCCTTGGCCAAGCAGGAGATCGCCCTGGCCGCCTCCGCCCTGATCCGACCCGGAGCGGTGATCGGCCTGAGCGGGGGAACCACCAATACGGCTCTGGCGCAGTTGCTGTCCACCCGTGAGGACCTCAACGCGCCGTCCAACAGGCCCACTCTCACGGTGGTAACCAACGCAATTAACATAGCCTCGCAGCTCGCCGTTCGTCCGAACATCAAGATCATGGTTACCGGGGGAATCCTCAATCCGCGCTCCTACGAGCTCGTGGGCCCCTACACCGACGTGATCATGCAGAAGGTTGCCCTGGACATCGCGTTCATCGGGGTCAACGGCGTTGACCCCGATCTCGGCCCCACCATCACCGATGAAGGCGAAGCCATGGTGAACACCGTCATGGCGCGCCGGGCCACTGAATCCTACGTGGTTGCTGACTCCTCCAAGGTGGGCCGTCGCTCCTTTGCCGCCATGGCCGGGTATGACTTCCGGCACCTCATCACGGACGCCGGGATCAGCGCCGCGGACAAGGCTGCGTTCGAAGCCAAGGGCACGGAAGTCATCGTCGCCCCCGGCAACTAAGTGGTTCGTGCTAGAAGCGCATTCTCGGCGCGTGAAGCACTGAATCGTCAACATCCCTTGGCACCCACTGGCTGAACGGTTCGTCCAGACTGTACTGGCCGTCGTCGGTCCTTATCAGTGTGCGTAGTTCGGCGTTGTCCGGGTTGTTCAGTGACTCGAAATACTCAACAGTCCAGTGGAACCAGCGCATGCAGAATAGCCTCATGGTCAGTCCGTGTGTGACCATCAGGGTATTTGGGGCGTACGTCGGCTTTTGCCAGTGGCGGTAAAGGGTCTCCATGAACGAGGACACGCGGTCGTAGACGTCCGAGCCTGACTCGCCCTCGCGGAACCTGTAGAAGAAGTGGCCGTAAAGGTTGCGAAGCTCCTTCTGGTCCTCGATCTCCCCGGCGATCTGGAAGTTGGCCCAGTCCTGCTCGCGTAGCCTGGGTTCTTCGATCACGCGCTCGATCAGCGGGCCGAGGTCCAACGCCTCAAGAGTCTGGTATGCCCGCAAGTAGGGGGACACGTAGACGCAGACCTGCTCGCCGTCGAGCTTCCGCCTGAGGGCCTCGCCGGCTATCCGTGCCTGCTCAACTCCTAGTTCGGTGAGCGGGATGCGGTAGTCCGGCACACGGTTGTAGATTGACGTGTCGGCATTCGCGGCGGACTGGCCGTGCCGGATCATGAAGATTCTCCCTGGGGCACTCATCCCACCAAGCATAGGGTCTGCCTGCGGGTGAAACCCGAACGTGCGCAGTTCACGGCAAAGTGGCAGGAACTGCGGGCAAGATAGGTACATGCTCCTTGCTTCCCGCCGCCGCCTGCGCGCCGAAGTACTCATCGTACTTGGCCTGTCGTTGGGCCAATCAGCTGTGTACTCCGTGGTGCAACTTCTGGACAAGATGACACGCGCGCCGTTGTCCGAGGCAACTTCGACGCTTAACAGGTCCCAAAGCACCCGCGAGTATTTCGATCTCACGTACCAACTGCTGGACATTATCTTCGCTTTGGTTCCGGTGGTCCTGGTGTTCTACTTCCTGTCATCGCATTCACAGGGTGGCCGGGAAGGTGCCAGTGGCTCAGGCTTTGCCCGATTGGGATTCAATTTCGCGCGCCCGGGCAAGGACCTTTTGCAGGGGCTGGGCCTCGCAGCCGCCATTGGCATCCCTTCACTTGGCTTGTACGCTGCTGGCCGTGCCCTCGGAATCACCACCGCCATTGTGCCCAGCGGCCTGGAGGCTTACTGGTGGACTGTGCCTGTGCTGATTCTCTCCGCCGTTCGCCATGCGATCGTTGAGGAAGTGATCGTCGTCGGCTACCTCCTGGACCGCTTCGGAAAATTCGGCTGGAGCACCCCGTTGGCCATTGTGGTAAGCGCGGCGCTTCGTGGCAGCTACCACTTGTACCAAGGTTTCGGACCGTTCATCGGCACCTTCGCCATGGGATTGGTCTTCGCCTGGATCTATACCAAGACGAAGCGGGTGATGCCTTTGGTGATTGCGCATGCGCTGCTGGACATCGTCGCGTTCGTTGGCTTCAGCCTCTTCGGCAAGGCGATAGGCCTTGGTTAGGCGGGCGGTTAAAGAAATTCGGCCGCCATCGGTGGGTGACGTCGTTGGCACCCGCTGATGGCGGCCGAAGCTTGACCGGACACACAGGACCGGGGAGGGGAGCAGGCCCCCAAGGGAAGTGACGGGTCAGATGGTGACGGCGCCGGAGGCTGTTTCGAAAGTGACGGACATGATGCCAGGCGTACCGTGCGGGGCCATCCACTGGACAGCGACGTCCTCGAGCGGCTTCTCAACGGGTTCGCCCAGCCATTCGGTAACGCGTTCCGCCGAGCCCGCAATGGTGAGGCTGGACATCTTGACGTCACTGTCATAGACCTTGGACGGGTGCAGTGAGGGGTCGCCCTCCCACTTGAGCAGGTACGGCACCTGGGGATCGGCGATCAAGCCGAGAATGCCGATCTGCTGCCACACGAGTTCGCGGCCATCCGGGAACTTGCGGTTGCCCGGAACTGCGGAACGGCCAAGGCGGTTTTCGAAGGGGGCGAGGTCGTCAACGGCGACGCACCAGCCCATCCAACCGCCGCCGGCCGCCGAGCGTGCACGGACTGCCTGGCCAAAGGGTGCCTTGTCAGAAGCAGGATGGTCCAGGACCTCTACGACTTCCAGGTATTTGTTATCCGCCAAGGGAATGATCATGTTCCGGGTACCGAAGCGCGGGTGCACTCCGCCCCGGACTGCGTCCACTCCCAGAGCTGCGGAAATTCGTTCGGTAGTGGCCAAAAGGCCATCTCGTTCACAAGCGTAAGAGACGTGATCCATGCGCATGGCTTCATCTTGGCACTTTGTGATCGGGGTCTCAGCTAAGGGAAGCCTAACTAACATGGGACCTTGCTGTATGCCATTCGACTGCGTCATGCCGGGTCGCCCAAGGACCGAAAAATACTGCCTTCGTCACAAAGCTGTCCAAGTACCCGGGCGCTTCCTAGACTGGCCCCAGCCCACGCCTACAGCGATCAACGGCAAACCCGCGCGCCACTAAGAGGAGAATTCAATGTCCCAAGGATGGTCTTTCGAAACCCGCCAGATCCACGCAGGGCAGGAGCCTGACTCTGCCACGGGAGCGAGGTCGCTTCCGATCTACCAGACCACGTCCTTCGTTTTCCCCAGCGCAGAGAGCGCAGCCAACCGCTTTGCCTTGGCCGAGCTCGCCCCGATCTACACCCGTATCGGCAACCCGACACAGGATGCCGTTGAGCAGCGGATCGCCAGCCTCGAAGGTGGACTGGGCGCATTGCTCCTCAGTTCTGGACAGGCCGCGGAAACCTTCGCCATCCTGAACATTGCCGAGGCCGGCGACCATGTCGTCGCCAGCCCCAGCCTTTACGGTGGCACCTATAACCTCCTGGCCCACACGCTGAAGAAGTTCGGTATCTCCGTGACGTTCGTGGAGGACCCCGACAACCTGGACCAGTGGCGCGACGCCGTGCAGCCCAACACCAAACTGTTCTTCGGCGAGGTGGTGTCCAATCCGCGCCAGGACGTGCTGGACATCGAAGGGATTTCACGCACCGCGCATGAAGCTGGCGTGCCGCTGATCGTGGATAACACGCTATCCACCCCGTACCTCATCCGTCCCATCGAATGGGGTGCGGACATTGTGGTGCACTCGGCAACCAAGTATCTGGGCGGCCACGGTGCGGCGATCGCCGGCGTGATCGTGGACTCCGGAAACTTTGATTTCGGCAAGGACCCGGAACGCTTCCCTGGATTCAATACTCCGGACCCCAGCTACAACGGACTCGTTTACGCCCGGGACCTTGGCAAGGACGGCGCGCTCGGAGCCAACCTCTCCTACATTCTCAAGGCACGCGTGCAGTTGCTGCGCGATCTGGGTTCGGCCGTTTCCCCGTTCAACGCCTTCCTCATCGCCCAAGGGCTGGAAACCCTGAGCCTCCGCGTCGAGCGTCACGTCTCGAACGCCACCAAAGTGGCTGAATGGCTGGAAGCCCACGACGACGTCGAATCGGTTGCCTTCGCGGGTCTGCCGTCCAGCCCTTGGTATGACCGCGGCCGGAAGTACGGGCCGAGGGGTACCGGCGCGGTGGTGGCGTTCAACATCAAGGGTGGCGTCGAGGCCGGCAAGCGATTCGTCGATGGCCTGGAGCTGCACTCCCATGTTGCCAACATCGGTGACGTCCGCTCGCTGGTTATCCACCCGGCGTCGACTACCCACAGCCAGCTCACGGTCGAACAGCAACTGGTTGCGGGCGTGTATCCCGGCCTTGTCCGCCTGTCGGTGGGAATCGAGCACGTGGACGACATCATTGCTGACTTGGAGGCTGGTTTCCGGGCTGCCAAGGGCGCTTAGCGGGGCGGCCGCCCGCCGACGAAAATTCGCCGGGCGGCCCTTCTCGCTGCGTGTTCCTGAACGAAGGGACCCCAAACCGTCACACAGCTGTCACATTCTTCGCCAAAACAGCGGTATTTTTCCTAGACTCTACGTATTAGGTCATGAGTGCCAGTGACAGCCCCGGCTTGCTGGCCGGCAACCCTCCTCCGCGGTGGGGTGCCCCGGGTGAAGACCTGGCCTGTCGCACGCAAGGCGGCAGGCAAGCGCGAGGTTAGGTGTCAAAGGAATGACCATTACTGCTACAGCACCCCCAAAACCGGGCAAAGAAGACGGGACGGTCAAGTACGCCGGCGTAGGTTCGCTGGAACTTGAAGCCGGCGGCTTTCTCCCGGATGTTGTGTTGGCCTACGAAACCTGGGGGCAGTTGAACGCGGATGCGTCCAATGCTGTCCTCGTTCAGCACGCACTGACGGGAAGCACCCACGTGGCCCGCGGCGCCACTGATGAGGAAGGTTGGTGGGAACAACTCGTTGGCCCCGGCGCGACGATCGACACCAACCGGTTCTTCGTTATTTCCATCAACATTGTGGGCGGCTGTTACGGCAGCACAGGCCCGTCGTCGGAGGCGCCGGACGGACGGCCTTGGGGATCCCGGTTCCCCCTGATCACTTTGCGCGACAGCACGGTGGCTGAAGCCCGTCTCGCGGATGCGTTGGGGATCAAGTCATGGCACGCCGTCCTTGGCGGTTCCATGGGTGGGGCGCGGGCACTTGAGTGGGCTGTGACCTTCCCTGAGCGTGTCCAGCGGTGCGCAGTTATTTCCGTCGGGGCCTACAGCACAGCCGAGCAAATCGCTTTCGCCCAGTCCCAGACACTCGCCATCCGCCAGGACCCGAACTTCAAGAACGGCGATTACTACGGTGGACCAACTCCTGAGGCGGGCCTTGCCCTGGCCCGCCGGATAGCCCACATCACGTACCGATCAGCACTGGAGCTTGATTTCCGCTTCGGGCGGGAAGCCCAGCACCAGGAGACGCCCCTGGCCGCCCCGGTCCTGGGGGAGCGCGGCCGCTACCAGGTGGAAAGCTACCTCGACCACCAAGGCAGCAAGCTGGTGCGCCGGTTCGATGCGAACAGCTACATTGCCATCACTGAGGCACTCATGTCCCACGACATCACCCGGGGCCGCGGCACCTTGCAGGAAGCCTTGGCCGGCGCCACTGCTGAATTCTTTGTGGCTGCCGTCGACTCCGACCGCCTCTATTTCCCGGCCCAGTCATTGGAACTGGCACAAAACCTGCCAGGCAATGTGCCCGTCCACGTGATCGAGGCTCCCATCGGGCACGATGGCTTCCTCACCGAAATCGGGCAACTGTCAGCCCAACTGCGCGAGGCCTTCTTCGCGTAAGCCGGCTCAGCCGTTCATGATCTCGCCGCGCTGCTTCATGTAGTCCTCCATGGCGATTTCGCCGTTGCTGAACTTGAGGTCCAGCTCGGCCAGCTTGCGTGCGCGGAAGCCTTGCTGCTCAGAGCCGCTGTTGCTGGGAAACGTAGGTGAAGAAGCGTTCGACGGCGGTCCTGCCGGCGGCGGTGCATCGGCAGGGCGGACGTGGATTGGCTCGCCCGGATAGCCCGGGTAGTTCTGGGCAGGGTAGTTCTGCTGCGGGTAACCCGGTCCCGGAAGATTCTGAGGGGGATAGCCGGGGCCAGGGTAGTTCTGGGGCGGGTAGTTCTGGCCGGGGAAGTTGCGGTCTTGGAAATTACGGTCCTGGAGCCGCCGCGCCCGGGACCTGTTGTAAAGGCGGATCCCCATGGGAATCAGCCACGAGCAGACGATGATCCAGAAGATCAGATTGTTCACGGTGCAGGCCTCCTAGGTCTTAACCCAGCTTAGTCCCGCACTTTCACACCAGCTTTGCCTTCATGCCCAGGAACCTTCCGTAGCGTTCCGCCTCGGCCTCCAACGCTTGTTGTTCCGCTGTTGTGAAGGGTCGATTTACTCTGACGTCGAGTTCGCAGATCCCACCGGAGAAGCCGTGGCGCCACCATCCGGACAGCCTGCCCTCCAGCAACACGACGTGAATGGGAGCATCGCCCTCCGGGAAATAGGGAGCCCTTCCGCCGAGGTAGTGCCTCGACTGGGAATAGCCCATCACGTACTCGTCGTAGCACTGGATGAGATCGACCCGGGGGAGCCGCGGCCCATCGTCAGCTGGCTGAGTCGCTGAAATGGGTTCGACGTCTTCTGCTGGCAAGCAGAAGTCCAGGCCGTCAATCGCCACAGTTGCCAAGGCGCCCGGAAGGGACTCTTCAGCTACCTGCAAGCCAAGCCGCACATCCTTCATGGTCAGTCCGGACCAGGCGGCACAGTCCTTGATGGTGGCAGGCCCCCGGCTGGTGAAGTATCGCAGCGCCAGCTGACCCAAAGCCCATTCGCGGTCGTCCCCAATCAAGGGCACGTTGCCCGTGGCGGACACACGTTCCTGGAACAAGGCGTATGTCTGTTTCAGTGCACCTCCTGCAGAACGGACCGGCGCACCGCTCACCAAGATTTTGCTGATCTCTGCGTGCATGAGGTGGTAAACGAGGCCAAGTCCTTTCCCGGGGAAACCCGCCTGTTCCAGTACCGCGGCTAATTCTTCGCGGGTTTTGTGGGCTCCACCGGCCACGGCTTCGGCAAGGATGTCTCCGCTCCTGGCAGCGGCGTGCTCATCAAGTCCGGTCTGCCTGTACATGCCTTTGTTGCCTTGATGAAGGCGATCCGCAGATAACCCCATCAACCAGCCGAGGTCCTCACGATGCACAAAATGCCACGTTGGCCGCAGGATATGTGTCCGGAGGATCCTGCCGTCAGCCACCGCCTGCTCCACCTCATCGGCAGTGGTACCCGGCGTTCGCTGGGCGAGGCTCCACCTTGCATAGGG
Source organism: Micrococcaceae bacterium Sec5.1 (assembly GCA_039636795.1). Classification (NCBI taxonomy): domain Bacteria; kingdom Bacillati; phylum Actinomycetota; class Actinomycetes; order Micrococcales; family Micrococcaceae; species Micrococcaceae bacterium Sec5.1. The sequence continues at coordinate 1,642,419 of CP143430.1, forward strand.
AAATTCCTGCGACTGCACGGCAAGGAGGTTTCGCAGCACGTTATCAATGCTTTCACCGTAGGGAGCCCGCAACTGTTGTCGCCGAAGCCTGAAATCCACAACATTTTCTGGCGTCAGTGAAATGTCAGCGTGCATCGCGGAGCTCTTTCCGCGCGTCAGTCCTGCAAGTGCCCATCACCTTAGCGACCCTCACCTTAGCGACCCTCACCTTAGCGCCCCTCACCTTAGCCTCGCGGCAGCATGGTGCCGTTAGGACCGAAGACCGGTCCCGCCGTCGGGCGCTTTGGGGTAATGCCATCGCCGGAGGATCGATGCCGCAACCTGCGGATAACCCAGGGAACAAAGTACTCGCGGGCCCACACCAGATCCGAGGAACGGGCCTCACGCCAGGTGCGAACCGGCAGGGGCTTAGGCACCAGGGGTTCGAGGGTGTGCTGGACGTTCAGCGCTTCCAGGACCATCATCGCGATGGTGTGGTGTCCCAGCGGTGAGAAGTGCAGGCGGTCTTCGTCCCACATCCGGGGATCGGCCAACTGCCTCAGGGACCACATATCGGCGATGATGGCGTCGTGCCGTGCAGCCACTGTCCTGAGGTTTTCGTTGTAGATGGCCACCTTGCCACGGATGCGGCCCAAAACGGAGGACGCGGTGTCCGGTCCGTTGAACAACACCACGGTGGCACCACTGGAGGCCAGTTCCTGAACGGCAGCATCCAGCTTCTCCGCCAAAAGGTCCGGGTCGCCGCCGGGCCGGATGAGGTCGTTGCCGCCTGCCGAAATCGAGACGAGGTCCGGCTGGAGTTCCAAGCAAGGACCAACTTGTTCATCCACGATCTGCTGCAGTAACCGCCCACGGATGGCAAGGTTGGCGTAGGCAAAATCTTCGTGGCCGCGGCCCAGTTCTTCCGCTACACGGTCAGCCCACCCGCGGAAGCCGCCGGGATTCTGCGGCTCGGGATCGCCGATGCCTTCCGTGAACGAATCCCCCAGTGCCACGTAACGGCTCCAAGGGTGAGTTTGGACCGGGTCGCCCGGCTTCACCAATGAATTGACGTCACTCACGCTTTCCATCCTGCCTTGAACCTGCAAACCTACGCCACCGTAGGTTGTTACCGATCGGTAACTGCAAGAATAGACCCATGACTGAAGCCGTTGCATTCCCCGCGCCCGTTGTCCTGTGGTCCCATGACGAAGCTGAGCGGGAGGGCAAACCGCTTCTGCTGCTGTTGCACGGCTACGGCTCCAATGAGGACGATCTCTTCAGCCTTGCCGGCCTGCTGCCCGAGGGATTTGTGGTGGCTTCCTTGCGGGCGCCAATGCCCATGGGCCCCGGCTTCACGTGGTTCCCGCTCACCGCATCAATTGAGTACTCCCTGGAAGCAGTAAAGCTTGCCGCTGAGTATGCCCTTGAATGGTTGGACACGGTCAAAGCCAATCATTCTTCGGTGACACTGCTTGGCTTCTCCATGGGCATGGCAATGGCGACCACCATGCTCCGCTACCGTCCCGCGGACTTCGCTGCCGTCGTCGGGCTTTCAGGTTTTGTGGTGGACGCTGGCGATGACCCTGCCTTCCGCGATGCGGAACTGGACGGCACCTTGCCGATGTTCTGGGGCCGCGACCAGCAGGACCCCGTTATTACTCCGGACAAGATCGAGTACACCATGGGATGGGTGCGCAACCATGTGGACCTCACCAAGGTGCTCTACACCGGCATGTGGCATGGCATCAACCAGCAGGAGATCGGCCACGTGGGCGAATTCCTGACCCACAAGGTGCTCTCCACCGCGTAGAAAAGCAACGCGGGGTCACATATGGCCCCTTGGAAGCCTCACAATGGGCCATAAGTGACCCCGCGTTGCTTCAGGCGGTGGTGATCCGGACGGTCTGGCCGTTGACGGTAACGGTATCTCCGGCGTGGAGTTGGCGGCCGCGGCGGTCGTCGATTTCGTCGTTGACCTTGACCAAGCCGTTCTTGATGAGCTCCGTAGCTTCAACGCCGTCCTCCACGAGGTTGGCGAGCTTCAGCAGCTGGCCGAGGCGGATCATGTCGTCGCGGATGGGGATCTCTTCGATTTCCGGGTTGCTCATACAGCAATGATGCCTGAAGTAGTGTGGGGTCAGTGCCGCAGCCTTCTCTCCGTTCAACCCTTCCGCTCGCCATTGGCCTCCCTGTTGCAGTAGCAACTGGCTTGGTCATTCCGCTTCAAGGAAGGATCAACGGGGCGCTCGGAGCCCGGTTGAACGATGGCATCGCTGCCGCCGTGGTGAGCTTCACCACAGGCCTCGTGCTCATCGCTGCCATTTCCGTTGCCACGCCCAAAGGCAGGGCAGGCCTTCGGCGCATCGTCCCGGCAGTCCGCAACCGGAGCTTTCCCCGCTTCTACGTCATGGCCGGCGGGATCGGCGCTCTCTTCGTCTTTGCCCAGTCCTTCACCATCGGCCTGTTGGGTGTGGCCTTGTTCACCGTTGCTGCGGTTACGGGACAGACCCTCAGCGGACTCCTCGTGGACCGCATGGGCATCGGTCCCGGCGGCAAACGGTCCATTACCGGAGTGCGGATCCTGGGCAGTGTGCTGACGGTCGCCGCCGTTGCCTGGGCTGTGTCCCCTCGGTTCGGGGGCAATACCGATATCGCCTCGCTGGTGTTGCCCGTCCTGCTGCCTCTGGCGGCGGGCTTCCTCATGAGTTTCCAGCAAGCCATGAACGGAACCGCCACTGTTCACTACGGGACGCCTGTGGCCGCCACGTTGGTCAACTTCATTGCCGGTGCCGTCATTCTCTGGATCGCTTGGCTTATCAAGCTTTCCGTGGCAGGCGCGGGCAACCCGCTTCCGGGTGAATGGTGGTTCTACCTGGGCGGCCCCATGGGCTGCCTTTTCATTGGGCTTGCAGCGCTTTTGGTCCGAAGCCTTGGCGTGCTGGTCACCGGTCTGGGCATGATTGCCGGCCAGTTGGTGGGTTCCTTAGTACTCGACGTCGTGATCCCCAGTCCCGGCGCGGTGGTCGCCTTGCCCACGGTGTTGGGTACGGTGCTGACGCTCGCCGCGATCATCGTGGCCACGTTGCCCTGGCCCCGGGGAGCATTCGTACGAAAGGTCCCGGGCAAAGGCCGGTAGGCTAGGACACGCAGCTTTCTGCACAGTTATTATCCGCACCAATTCCCCAGCCCACCCCGCCGGACAACCTCGTCCGGAATCCGGGGCAACCACCGCGGACCGCACCCAGCGGCCCTGTAGAACAAATGGAGTACCCATGGCAGCAAAATCCGTCCTTGACCAGGTCATTTCCCTCTCCAAGCGGAGGGGCTTTGTCTTCCAGGCCGGTGAAATCTATGGTGGCTCCCGTTCGGCGTGGGATTACGGACCCCTTGGTGCGGAACTGAAGGAAAACATCAAGCGCCAGTGGTGGCAGAGCATGGTCCGCGGCCGCGAAGACGTCGTAGGCCTGGACTCCTCGGTCATCCTTCCCCGCCAGGTCTGGGAAGCCTCCGGCCACGTTGAGGTCTTCTCGGACCCCCTGGTGGAATGCCTGTCCTGCCACAAGCGCTACCGTGCTGACCACCTCGAGGAAGAGTACGAGGAAAAGAAGGGCCGTCCCGCCGAAAACGGCCTGAAGGACATTGCCTGCGCCAACTGTGGCACCCGTGGCCAGTGGACCGAACCGCAGGAATTCTCCGGCCTCCTGAAGACCTTCCTTGGCCCGGTGGCCAACGATGAAGGCATGCACTACCTGCGCCCGGAAACGGCCCAGGGCATCTTCGTGAACTTCAACAACGTCCTCACGACGTCCCGGAAGAAGCCGCCGTTCGGCATTGGCCAGATCGGCAAGTCCTTCCGCAACGAAATCACACCGGGCAACTTCATCTTCCGTACCCGTGAGTTCGAACAGATGGAGATGGAATTCTTCGTCGAGCCCGGCACCGATGAGGAATGGCACCAATACTGGATGAAGGAACGCATGTCCTGGTACACCAGCCTGGGCATCCGGGAAGAAAACCTCCGGTTCTTCGAGCACCCGCTTGAGAAGCTGAGCCACTACTCCAAGGGCACCACGGACATCGAGTACCGCTTCGGTTTCCAAGGCTCCGAGTGGGGCGAGCTCGAGGGCATCGCGAACCGCACGGACTTCGACCTCTCCACGCACGCCAAGGCCTCCGGTACGGACCTGAGCTACTTCAACCAGGCCACCAACGAGCGCTACACCCCGTACGTGATCGAGCCCGCTGCCGGTTTGACCCGCTCCTTCATGGCCTTCCTGATTGACGCCTACACCGAAGACGAGGCACCCAACGCCAAGGGCGGCGTCGACGTCCGTACCGTCCTGAAGCTGGATCCGCGGCTTGCCCCGGTCAAGGCAGCTGTCCTGCCGCTGAGCCGCAACGAGGACCTGTCCCCGATGGCAAAGGCGCTGGGCACCCAGCTGCGCAAGAACTGGAACATCGACTTCGACGACGCCGGCGCCATCGGCCGCCGCTACCGTCGCCAGGATGAGATCGGTACTCCGTTCTGCATCACCGTGGACTTCGATACCCTCGAAGACCAGGCCGTGACCATCCGTGAGCGCGACACCATGAGCCAGGAGCGCGTGTCGCTGGACAAGGTTGAGGCTTACCTGGCAGCACGACTGATCGGCGCCTAACTGTGGCTTTGGAATACCGCGAGTGGAAGGAAGGCGACGACCTCGCCCTCCTGGAAATTTGGGGCGGCCCTGAGACGCTGCCCGCAGAACAGTTCCGTGCTGCTTTGGCGCCTTCGAGCAACGAGCCTTGGCGCCGCTGCATCGTCGCCGAGGACGTCGTTGACGGCGTTCGCATCCCCGTCGCCGCAGGCGTAGTTCACGAAGCTTCGCTGCACCCGGAACGTCTCTGGGCTTACATCGAGGTTGCCAAGGACCATCGCCGGAACGGCGTTGGGGCCACCCTGCTGACCATGCTGCGCCGCGAAGCCGGGAACTCGCCGTCGGGCGTTTCCAAGCTCCGAAGCAAAGTGGAGCCGGGCACGCCGGGCGCCGCTTTCGCAGAGGCGGCCGGTCTTGGACCCATCCAGCGTTCCCAGTTGGTGGTGGTGGAGCCCGAGCCGCTGAAGCTCCCGCGGTTCGGCGATGGTTCCGAGGAAGCTGCGTCTGAGCGCGTGGAGGACCTCGCCACCGGATCCGTGGAACTCAGCGAAGTGGTGGGCAGCTACTACTCGGCCGTCCATCACTGGGACAGCCCGGGTGAGCTCAGCATTGCCACGGTGCAGCGGCTCTTCCTGCACGATCTCACGGGGGCGCATGGGGCCATCGTGCTGCGTGCACCGAAGGCAAGCGCCTTTGGTGGGGGAGTGCCGGCCAGCCGAAAAGGCAAGATCCAGGCCTTCGCCATCAGCTACGCCCAGGGCAACTCCGAAGAACCCTCGGATGTCTTCCTGGGTCACGATCCGAAGCTGTCCGTCGACGACGCAGAGGCTGCTGTTCGGGACCTGCTGGCGCTCATCGCCTACCAGCACCCGGTGCTGTTGGAAGTGGACGAATCGATGACGGCCCTGCGCGGTGTCCTGGCTCCCTTGCTGGACTCGGGCAAGGCCCACGTTCGCGGTGCTGACACCCTGATCGTGAGCGACTGACCACGTATTTCGCACGTCCGGATCCCGCTTTGCCCATTGCCGATGGGCAGGGCGGGATTCTGGCTTTAAGCTCAGCCGCATTCATGGTGGAAAAGCCTTGACGCGGCCATGGCGCAGGAGTAGGAAGGCGACGTAAGCCACGCGCCGGCACACTCGGAGGGAAGCGGCGTCTGTGGACCAGCTCCGGTCTCCTCTGAATCGGCGGTAACAACAAATGAACGGTACGGCCTTGGACGGGCTGCGGGATCAGCTGCGTGGACAGCTCATCACTCCTGAAGACCCTGAATATGATTCGGCACGGGCAGTCTTTAACGCCATGGTCGACAAACGTCCGGCGGGAATCGTCCGGGTGGCCCAGGTAGCGGATGTGATCGCGGGGGTGAACTTCGCACGGGAGAATTCCATGCCTCTGGCCATTCGGGGCGGCGGACACAGTGCCCCTGGATTTGGAACAGCGGATGACGCCCTGGTGCTGGACTTCGTCAACCGAACGGGGGTCCGGGTGGACCCGGAGACCGCCACTGCGCGGGCCGAAGGTGGAACCACATGGGCTGACTTCAACCACGCAACCCACGCCTTCGGACTGGCGACCACTGGCGGGATCGTCGGTTCCACGGGAGTGGCCGGACTTACCCTGGGAGGCGGCATAGGTTATCTGGCCCGCAAGTACGGTCTCTCCTGTGACAACCTCATTTCCGCCGATGTGGTCACGGCGGATGGAAAGTTCCTGGTGGCCAGCGAAGACCAAAACGAGGACCTGTTCTGGGCGCTCCGGGGTGGTGGCGGCAACTTTGGCGTGGTGACCTCGTTCGAGTTCAAACTCCATCCCGTTGATATGGTCCATGCCGGAGTCATTCTCTACAGCGCAGAACATACGGACACCGTTGCCCGGTTCTACCGTGATTACATCGCGAACGCGCCGGAAGAGTTTGGCGCCTTTCTGGGCTTCCACCAAGGCCCGCCAGTCCCGTTCCTTCCCGAAGAGTGGCACGGCAAGCCTGTCTGTGTGGTGGTGGGGATGTGGACAGGGGACATGGGAGAAGGCGAAGCACGGTGGCAGCCCTTCCTGGACGCCGCTCCTGTTGCCGGCTCGCTGGTAGCTCCTATGCCTTACCCAGCCCTGAACGTGGCTTTCGACGCCCTGAACCAGAAAGGAATGCAGGGCTACTGGAAAGCGAACTTCCTCCCCGAGCTCAGTGATGGCGCCATCCAAGCTCACGCTGAACACGGCGCGACGGTCACCAGCGTCAATACGGCCGTGCACGTTTACCCGATCGACGGCGCCGTCTCACGCGTGGGTGTCCACGACACAGCTTTTGCGCACCGGGACATGAAGTTCGCGCCGGTCATTGCCGCGCAATGGATGGAACCTACGGACAACGAAGCCAACATCGCCTGGGCGCGAGGCTATGCGGCGGCCCTTGCACCGCACTCGGCGCTGGGCGGGTACATCAACTTCATGGACACCGAAGACCAGAACCGGGTCACTGACAATTATGGCCCCAACTGGGATCGTCTGGTGGAGGTCAAGAGCAAGTACGATCCCGGCAACCTTTTCCATGTGAACCAGAACATCAAACCCGCCTGAGGGAAGGGTTTGCATGTGGCCCGGCTAGGCTTGAAGCCATGAGGTTTTGCAGCTGATGGGTCACGGACACTCCCACGGTCACGGTCATTCTGAAAGTTCCGAGCCAACCCCGCAGGCAATTGCATCCCGGAAGCGCGCCAACTGGCTCCTGGCTGCCGTGCTGGTTCCGCTTGGTGTGCTCACTGTTATCGCCATGATGGTGATGTGGCCCTCAGGCAGCCGGGACGGAATCTCCTTCGCGAGTCCGTACCAGGCTGCCCCGGGAGTGACCTTTGACACCGGAAAGATCCAGAGCGTGGTGCAGGAAAGCTGCACCCAAACCGGACAATCCACGCAGGGACAAACAGATACCGGTCAAACGGGCCAACCCGGTGCGGGCCAACCCGGTGCAGGCCAGCCCGGCGGATCCGATTGCACCTTTGCCTTCACCCAGCCGGACAAGGGCGGGGAACCAGTCAAGGTAGTGATCAACCCCGACGTCGCCAAGTCCCACGGGGTGGATGTGGGGGACTCGATCCGCTATCTGAATCTCTCCGGTGTCCAGGGCGCATCGCAAGGCAACGGCTCGCCGTCGTACGTTTTTGTGGATTTCGTGCGGACCCTGCCCATTGCCCTGCTGGCCGTGCTCTATGCGGTGGTAGTGATCGCTGTGGCGCGCTGGCGCGGCTTCCGGGCGCTCCTTGGTTTGGTTGGCGCTTATGCCGTGCTGGTCGGCTTCATCCTGCCGGGACTTGTGGAGGGGAAGCCGCCCCTCATGCTGGCTTTGGTGGGCTCCACGGTGATCATGATCGGGGTCCTGTACTTCGCCCACGGATTCTCGGCGAGGACGTCCACGGCACTGCTCGGAACCATCTTCGGGTTGGGCATTACAGCGCTCTTGGCGGCGTGGGCCACCGATGCTGCCAACCTTGCGGGCGTCGGTGACCATAACGCTGCCACGCTGATTAATATGTCGGACAAGATTTCAATCTCCGGCATCATCTTGTGCGGCCTGATCATCTCAGGCCTCGGCGTCCTCAACGACGTCACCATTACCCAATCCGCTGCCGTGTGGGAACTTTACGAACTGGCCCCGAACACCAGTGCCCGCAAGCTGTTTTCGTCGGCAATGCGGATTGGCCGGGACCACATCGCCTCCACTGTTTACACGATTGCCTTCGCCTACGCTGGCGCCGCCCTCCCGATCCTCATCATCGTGATGCTTTACGACCGCCCACTTGCAGAGGCCTTGACCAGTGCGGAGTTGTCCGAAGAAGTCATCCGCACACTGGTGGGCTCCATCGGCCTGGTGCTCGCCATCCCGGTTACCACGCTGATTGCCGTCCTGGTGGTCAAGGCCACAGGCGTGAAGGGTGCCACCCCGGCGCCGGCTCTGTCCGTGAATCCGGACGACGTGGACGATACTGGTACCCTCGCTGCCGCGGCCGCCGTCGTGGGTTCTGGCCGAATGGAAAGGCCCGACGACGGCGGGTCCTCCCGCGCGGTCGGCAAGCCTGCCCGTCCGGGGAGTCGCCGTGCCCAGCGTGAGGCGGAGCGCCGCGGAGACGAAGCCGGTGCGGGCGGCTCCGTCTCACGCCCGGTGCAATGACATTTGTCATCCCTGATCGGTGACACCCTCCACGGGTGCAGGTGGGCAATCCCGGCTTGAATGGATGGTGGAACAAGACCGCCAATCAGGGAGAACAATGGGAATCACGGGAGTGCCGGCAGTCCACGCCGTCGGACTGCACAAGAGCTTCGGGGAGGTCCGTGCCGTCCGTGGCTTGGATCTGACCGTGCAACAAGGGGAAGTGGTGGCATTCCTGGGGCCCAATGGTGCAGGCAAGACCACCACCATCGACATGATCCTCGGTCTTAGCACCCCCGACCAAGGTGAGGTTTCGATTTTCGGCCACTCGCCCCGCGGCGCCATCGCCCGAGGGCAAGTGGCCGCCGTCATGCAGACCGGCGGATTGCTTCGGGACATCACTGTTCGGGAAACCGTGCAGTTAACCGCAGCAATGTTTGACTCCTCCCGACCTGTGGAGGAGGCGCTGACTCGTGCCGGCATCCTGGATATCGCCAACCGCAAGGTGGAGAAATGCTCGGGCGGCCAGCAGCAGCGCCTGCGGTTTGCCATGGCCCTGGTGTCGGATCCCGGACTGCTGATCCTGGACGAACCGACCACGGGCATGGACGTCGCTGGCCGCCGCGATTTTTGGGCCGCTATCAGGGCGGACGCCTCGCGGGGCCGCACCGTAATCTTCGCCACCCACTACCTTGAGGAAGCGGACGCTTACGCGGATCGGATCGTCTTGGTCCGTCAAGGCACCGTAGTTGCCGATGGCACGGCGGCCCAGATCAAGAACCTTGCCTCCGGCCGCACTGTCAAGGCTTCCTTGCCAGCCGCTGACCGGCATCTTCTGGCGGGACTCCCACCAGCGGACACCGTTGACTACGACGGCGGAAGGCTCACCGTACGCACGGGGGACTCGGACGCGGTAGTCCGCTACCTGCTGAACAGCACTGCAGCACACGATCTGGAAGTCGTGGCCAACAACCTTGAGGAGGCCTTCGTGGCGCTCACAGGGGATGGAACAGAATCAGAAACCACTGAACCCGCACTCGAAGGAGACCGGGCATGAGTACGGCAACAGCAATGCAGGACCGCAAGCCCTCCGCGGGCGGTATCAACCGGACGTTCCTGTGGATCGAGATCAAGCGGATGCTCCGCAACCGCAGGACAGTCGTCTTCACAGTCGTCATGCCCGCGATCTTCTTCTTCATCTTCGGCCTGTCCAACAAGAACCAGCAGTTGCCCAACGGCCACAGCTATGGTCAGTACATCCTGATCAGCCTGACCGTGTACGCAGCCATGACTGCCGCCACCGGAGCCGGCAGCCAAGTGGCAGTGGAGCGTGCACAAGGGTGGAGCAGGCAGCTCCGGCTCACTCCGCTTCTTCCAGGTGCCTATATTGCTGTCAAGGCTGCGGCAGCCCTGACGTTGTCGCTCGTCGCTGTGATCGCCCAATTCGTCATCGGCGCTTTGGCCGGGGTCACCATGGACCTCCAGACATGGGTGACAGCTGGATTGGTTGCCTGGCTGGGTTCGTTGGTTTTCGCAGCGCTGGGCTTGTTCGTGGGGTATCTCATGCCAAGCCAGAATGTCATGCAGATCCTTGGCCCGGCGCTGGCCATCCTGGCCATGCTTGGCGGCCTCTTCATGCCGATTGAGATCATGGGCGACACCTTTGGTGCTATTGCCAAGTTCACGCCCGCATATGGGATCGGGCAATTGGCCAGGAGTCCGATCACTGGCGACTTCGATGCAATGTGGATCGTAAATGTGGTCATCTGGCTCGCGATCTTCGTTGGCGGAGCTGCGCTCGCATTTCGTCGCGACACCAAGCGCGTCTGATCCGGTCCACTTTGACTAGGGTGGGGGTCATGAGCTCCGAGAAGACCGGTGGCATGTTCCGTGGGCCTGGACCCAGAAGATGGTTTGCAGGCGCAGGCTTATCCATTCTTCTCTGGGCTTGGCCCACGTGGAACCTGGTGTGGTCCGTCAACGAGCCGCTTCCCTGGAAGCTGGCAGCCTCCACGTCATTGATTGCCTTCTTCGCCGCCTACGCCGTTCTGCCGATGTACAGCCGGCGCCGCGGCAGCCGGACAGGCCTGGTGTGCGTCGGCATTCTCTTCGCCTTGAACGGGCTGGTGATTTTCCTGGTCGGCCGGGAGGCACTCTGGACGTGGCCGTTCCTCGCCTGTGCGATTGCCATGACAGTGTTGCCACCGCGCGTTGACTTCGCCCTGATCGTGGCGCTTGCGGCAGTCTCCTTGGCTACCGGGCTGTCCACAGACACACCGGAGCAGGCCTTTTCCCAGCCGGCACTCATCTTGTCGCTGGGCCTCATGATGTCTTCCTTTGCACGGATGATCCGGCAGACGTCCCGGTTGCGTGCGGCACAAAGCGAACTGGCGGATGCGGCCGTTGCCGCCGAGCGGAGCCGGGTTGCACGCGACATGCATGACATCCTGGGACACTCACTGACGGTGATCGCCGTCAAGGCTGAATTGGCCGGCCGGTTGATGGAAGGAGCCGCTGGGCCGTCCTTGGACAGGGCAGCGGCGGAAATCAGCGACGTGCAGGACCTTGCCCGCGGCGCCCTCGGGGATGTGAGGGCCACTGTCGCCGGTTATCGCGGCGTCAATGTCCTCGCCGAACTCGCAGCTGCCAGGAGCGCGCTGGAATCGGCAGGGATCGAGGCCGAGTTGCCCGGGACAGTTGAGCAAGTTCCTGCCCGGCATCGCGAGCTCTTCGGCTGGGTATTGAGGGAAGGCATCACCAACGTTGTGCGGCATTCCGGCGCCGCGCGTTGCCGCGTCCTGCTGACAGCGTCCGGCGTCCTGGTGGAGGACGACGGCGTGGGGCCGGGTCCCGAAGCACGCCCCGGCAGCGGACTGGCCGGAATACGGGAGAGGGCGGCCATGGCAGGCGGAAGCGCCAGCATCGGCACCAGTGACCTTGGAGGGTTCAGATTGGCAGTTGACGTATGAGTATCCGATTGGTGATCGCTGACGATCAGGCACTGGTGCGTGGGGCTTTGGTGGCATTGCTGGGGTTGGAGCCAGACATTGAGGTGGTTGCAGAATTGGGCGATGGCACGGGCGTCGCCGCTGCTGTGGTGGAGCATTCCGCGGACGTCGCGATGCTGGATGTCGAGATGCCGGGCCTGGATGGAATCAGCGCAGCAGCTGCCGTACGCCGGGCGGCGCCTTCGTGCCGGGTACTGATGGTTACCACCTTTGGGCGGCCTGGCTACCTAAAACGCGCCATGCAGGCCGGAGCATCGGGGTTTGTCGTCAAAGATACCCCGGCTCGACAACTGGCCGATGCGGTGCGCCGTGTTCACCGGGGGCTTCGAGTGGTGGATCCGGCACTCGCTGCGGAATCGCTGACGTCCGGCGACACCCCCCTGACGGAGCGTGAGACGGAAGTGTTGAGGGCTGCCGCTGCCGGTGGAACTGTTGCGGACATTGCCAGGACAACGATCCTTTCCGAAGGGACGGTGCGGAACTACCTCTCCGCGGCGATGGCCAAGACCGGCGGAAGGACACGAGCCGAGGCGGTACGAATCGCTGCCGATAACGGTTGGCTCCTGTAGGGAATTACGGAACAGACGCGGGAACGTGCTGTGCCGAATAGTCGCCCGAGAGCCGATTTGCCCTGATTTGCGACAATGGATGGGTGACTGTAGTAGCAACGCCCCCTGCCCCAAAGCTTGAGCTTCCGCCTTTGCAGCTCGGTGGGATCACCGTGGACACTCCCGTGATCCTTGCCCCCATGGCGGGCATCACCAATTCAGCCTTCCGCAGGCTCTGCCGTGAATACGGTGGTGGCCTGTATGTGGCCGAGATGGTGACCTCGCGCGCGCTGGTGGAACGGACTCCGGAATCATTGCGCATCATCTCGCACGACGAGGATGAGAAAGTGCGTTCCGTGCAGCTCTACGGCGTTGACCCCGTGACGGTGGGCGCGGCAGTCCGCATGCTCGTCGAGGAAGACCGCGCAGACCACATCGATCTTAACTTCGGCTGCCCTGTGCCCAAGGTCACCCGCCGCGGTGGCGGTTCCGCGCTGCCTTGGAAGATTGATCTCTTCACGTCGATCGTGCAGACCGCGGTTAAGGAAGCTTCCAAGGGTGGCATCCCGCTCACCATCAAAATGCGCAAGGGAATCGATGAGGACCACCTGACGTACCTCGACGCCGGTCGGATCGCCCGCGATGCCGGAGTGGCCGCCGTCGCCCTTCACGGCCGCACCGCCGCCCAGTTCTATTCCGGCCAAGCTGACTGGTCCGCCATCGCCCGCCTTCGTGAGGCGCTGCCTGACATTCCGGTGCTGGGAAATGGTGATATCTGGTCCGCCGAGGACGCTGTCCGCATGGTCCGGGAAACCGGCGTGGATGGCGTAGTGGTAGGCCGTGGTTGCCAGGGCCGTCCGTGGCTGTTCGGTGATCTGCAGGCGGCGTTCGAAGGCAGCGACCAGCGCCACCGTCCGGGCCTGCGGGAGGTCGCCGAAGGCGTGTACCGGCATGCAGAGCTCATGGTGGAAACCTTCGGCAACGACGAGTACAAGGCGTTGCGGGAAATCCGAAAGCACATGGCTTGGTACTTCAAGGGATACGTGGTGGGCGGGGAACTTCGCGCCAAGCTGGCCACGGTTCCAACCCTTGAGGTCCTGCGCGGACTCCTCGAAGAGCTTGACATGGATTTGCCGTATCCAGGCATCGATTCCGAGGGTCCGCGCGGCCGTGCCGGATCACCGAAAAAGCCGGCGCTGCCCAAGGATTGGCTCGTGAGCCGTCAGCTGAACGCGGAACAGAGTGCCGAAATCTCCGCAGCAGAGCTGGACGTGTCAGGCGGCTAGCTTCACACGTGTAAGACTGGCTCAAGAGGCACCACTACAACGGCGCTTGAAGGAGGCAGATACCCATGGGAACCGAAGCGATGCTGGGCCGCACCGGAACGCCACACGACTACGTGCTGGCAATTCCGGGCTACACCGAAGCGGATTCTGCTCGGTGGGTGGAAGAGTCGCGAAAGACCACGTACCGTTCCGATTTTGAACGCGACCGCGCACGGGTCCTGCATTCCTCGGCCCTGCGACGGCTGGGCGCAAAAACCCAGGTTGTTGCTCCGGATACGGACGATTTCGTTCGCACCCGTCTGACGCACAGCCTGGAGGTTGCGCAGGTAGGCCGTGAACTTGGCCGTTCGCTGGGCTGCGATCCGGACGTTGTGGATACCGCATGCCTTAGCCATGACCTCGGTCACCCACCTTTTGGCCACAACGGTGAATCTGCCCTGAATGAGGTGGCACACACCATTGGTGGCTTCGAAGGCAACGCGCAGACGTTGAGGTTGTTAACGCGCCTGGAACCGAAAGTCCTTGCTGAGGACGGCAGGCCCGCCGGGCTCAACCTGACCCGCGCCAGCCTTGATGCTGCGTCCAAGTACCCGTGGTCCGCCGTCGACGCCCCCGTCATCCATGGCCACCGCACCAGCAAGTTTGGTGCGTATGAGGACGATCTTCCCGTGTTCGAATGGCTGCGTGAGGGCGCTCCGGGCAACCGCTCCTGCATTGAGGCCCAGGTGATGGACCTCGCGGACGATATTTCCTATTCGGTCCATGACGTCGAGGACGCAATTGTTGCCGGCCACTTCCAATTGAAGTGGATGGAAAATCCGGACCACCGCGCCCGCGTCGTGGGCTACACCAAGCAGTGGTACCTCCCACACAACGATCCTGCTGACATTGATGCTGCCCTTGCCCGGCTTGAGGCCACCACGGTGTGGGTCCGTGAGGCCGATGGCAGCCGAAAGTCCATGGCGGCGCTGAAGGATATGACCAGCCAGCTCATCGGACGGTTCTGCCAAAGCGCCATGGAAACCACCAGGGACCATTTTGGCCCCTCCAACCTGACCCGCTATGGCGCCGAGCTGATGGTCCCGGAGGACACAGTGACCGAAATCGCGGTCCTGAAGGGCCTGGCCACCACGTTCGTCATTTCCACGGACCACCGCCAGCCCGTTTATGAACGCCAGCGCGAAGTCCTGCACGCCCTGGTGGGCGTGCTGAACGCCACAGGCGACCGCCACCTCGAACCGATGTTCGCCGCTGACTGGCGTGACGCTGCCGACGACGGTGCGCGGCTGCGGGTAGTAATTGACCAAGTTGCATCGCTGACGGATGGTTCAGCGCTGGCCATGTACGAGCGCCTGGTGGGGAGCCTGCCGTCGCTCTGGTAACGCTTCCGTCGGTCCGTTAACGGCGGGGCTTCTTGGGGCAAGCGGCTAGGATGGTCACGTGGCTGGCCTCATCAAACGTGAAGATATCGACGAAGTACGCCAGCGCACGGATATCAAGGAAGTCGTTGACGGTTACGTCACCCTGAAGAGTGCTGGCTTGGGCAGCTTCAAGGGCCTGTGCCCCTTCCATGACGAACGCTCACCATCCTTCACTGTCCGCCCCCAAGTGGGCAGATATCACTGCTTCGGCTGCGGCGAAGACGGGGATGCCATCTCCTTCGTCCAGAAAATGGACCACAGTTCCTTCCACGAGGCAGTGGAAAAGCTGGCCGCCAGGATCGGCTACGAGCTGCGTTACGAGGACGGCGGCACCGGTCCGAACCGTGAGGAAGTGGGCAAGCGCCAGCGCCTCCTGGATGCCCATAAGATCGCCGACGAGTTTTTCCGTGCCCAACTGCTGACGCCCGGAGCCGCCGAGGGCCGCAACTTCCTCGACGGCAGGGGCTTTGACCGCGCGGCCGCCGAGCACTTCGGCGTGGGCTATGCGCCGCAGGGCTGGGACTCGCTCCTCAAGCACCTGCGCGGCCGTGGGTTCACGGATGCCGAACTCAAACTTACGGGCATGTTTTCCGAAGGAAACCGGGGCATCTATGATCGCTTCCGTGGCAGGCTCATTTGGCCTATCCGGGACATTGCCGGGGACACCATCGGCTTCGGAGCCCGGAAGCTCTACGAGGACGATCAGGGTCCAAAGTACCTGAACACTCCTGAAACCACTCTCTACAAAAAGTCCCAGGTCCTCTATGGGATCGACATCGCCAAGCGCAACATCGCCAAGGACCGGCAGCTGGTGGTGGTTGAGGGGTACACCGACGTCATGGCCTGTCACCTGGCAGGAGTCACGACGGCGGTCGCCACCTGCGGCACGGCGTTCGGCACCGAACACATCAAGATCGCCCGCCGCCTGCTTTCGGACGACGGCACCGGGGGAGAAGTGGTCTTCACCTTCGACGGGGACGCCGCCGGCCAGAAGGCCGCCCTCCGCGCCTTCGAGGAAGACCAACGATTCGTCGCACAAACATACGTCGCGGTAGAGCCCACTGGCGCTGATCCCTGTGATCTTCGTCAACTCAAGGGCGATGCCGCAGTACGTGAACTCATCGACAGCAGGAAGCCGCTCTTCGAGTTCGCCATTCGGGCCTCGCTCCGCAGGCACAACCTGGACACGGTCGAAGGTCGCGTCGCGGCGCTTCGGGAAGCGGCGCCCGTTGTGGCACAAATCCGCGACTCCGCCATCCGCCCCGCCTACATCCGCGAACTCGCTGGCTGGTTGGGTATGCCGATTGAGGAAGTCAGCCGCTACGTTGGGGCCGCAGCCAAGCGCGCGGCATCCGGCGCTGCTTCATCTGGCGCTGCTCAGTCCGGCGCTGTGGAGCAATCCACGACGGCGGCAGTATCGTCGAACGGTCAGGCGTCGAACGGTCAGGCCTTCAACCGTCCCGACCCGCGGGACCCCGTGGCAGGCATGGAGCGCCAAGCGTTGGAAGTGGTCCTCCAAGAGCCCTCAGTCCTGGGCGACGGGGCATGGGAGCGCTTTGAGGCGTCCCACTTTGCTACTCCTGCCTACGCGGCTGTGCACGCAGCCGTGCGTGCCACAGGGCTGGGCCACGCTGCTGATCCCGTGGCATGGGTGGAGCACATCCGGCAGGAAGTCCCGGAGCCTCTGCGCCCCTTGGTTTCTGAGTTGGCAGTAACTCCTTTGCCGGCCAGCACCCCGGAAGCTATGCAACGATATTGCCGGGACATTTTGGCAAGGCTTTTCGAGCTGCAGATCACGCGCATTAAAGCGGACAAGATGGGCCAACTGCAGCGCCTTGATGCAACTGCATTTCCCGAGGAATTCCAGCGCCTGAACCGGGAACTGATGGTGTTGGAAATGCAGCGTCGAGCCCTGCGTTCAGACTCCTGAGAGTCCCTGCCGAGGGCCGCCGCAAGCGCTCTGGACGCTCGATTTCGTTTTCCGGCGGGGCCCTGTTAAGCTAGTAACCGCTTCATTCCTCCGTAGCTCAATTGGCAGAGCATTCGACTGTTAATCGAAGGGTTACTGGTTCAAGTCCAGTCGGAGGAGCGCACAATACCCCCGTTCCGGAGTTTCGGAACGGGGGTATTTTTATACCCCTAAGGGGTATCTCCGCCCGATTCGCATTCGCATAAAACCTTTGCTAAAGTCATAACCGCTTCATTCCTCCGTAGCTCAATTGGCAGAGCATTCGACTGTTAATCGAAGGGTTACTGGTTCAAGTCCAGTCGGAGGAGCGCAAGGACCCCGCACCGGTTTCACACTGGTGCGGGGTCCACTTTTTTACACGAAATCCATCTCCACCTGAAGGAACCGTGCGGCTTCGGCCACGGCTGCCAGGAATGCTTCCTGTTCGGTCGGGGGTGTCCGGGGTTCACGAGGATGCCACTCGTGGGGAGCGGAGTAAACGCGGGTGAAACCTCCGCCCGGTGGCGCATAGAAGATTCCAAAGCGCTGGACCGGCCACTCGGGTGACGTCTCCGGGGCAACCAGCAACGCGGCGTCCACGTCGGGGTTGTACCACTGGGCGATGGGCCGGCGGCGATCATCCGTGAAAAGGCCAGCAGCGTAGAGCGCCGCGGACTGGGGACTGGTCACAGAGCACAGGCGATCCCACCAGAGCGGCAGGATGCGTTCATCCCGACGCTGCCAGGGTGCCGGAAGCGGCTGCAGCTCTTGCCAATGTGGCACATCTCAACTTTATCGCCGGGGACGGGCCGGCAACAGGCCCTGCCTAGCCGGACAAACCGAGTCTCGGATAGAGCACCTCGAAGCCCTTGGTCAGGCCGGCGTTCAATGCGATGCCTACATGCCCGCCGTTTGGCACCTCGTAATAGGTCACCGTCATTCCGGAAGCTTTGGCAGCTGCGGAGACAGCCTTCGCAGCTGCAACATACGTCACGTCATCCGAGCCCACGGTGAAAACGGCAGTGGTGTCCGGAAATTGCTTACCTTTCATGATGTTGATGGGCTTCTGTGCGTCATAGGCTGCCTGGTTGCCACCAAAGATCTCTGCCAGGTTGCCTGCAGGGTCCTCCGCCCCGGGAAACTCCTCACCGGAGATGTCCACCACATTGCCCCACATCTTCGGGTATTTGAGCGCAAACGAGATGGCGCACTGCCCGCCGTTGGAGTATCCGGCGATGGTCCAATGGTCGCGGTCCGGGAGGATGTTCAGGTTTGCTTTGGCCCAGTTCACCACGTCAACGTTGATGTACTTCTCCACGTTTCCGTATTTGGCTGTGTCCAGGCACAGAGTGTCGTCTTGATCCGGTCCGATCTGGTCGGCCACGATCGCGATGGGTGCAAGGCCATTGTTCTTCGCAGCAAATTCATCCAACGCGGCCGAAACGTACTGGGGGTCGGGGAGGCCCGGCTGGCCCATCATGAGGACAAACAAGGGCAAGCGGGGAGGGTTCTCCGTCAGGGCAGCAGGCGGCAAGTAGATCCCGGCAGGGCGGGCATTGAAACCCGAGGCGGTGGCCGGAATGACCTGCGTTCCCACCTCACCCTTTGTTGGCATGTTGGCTGGCGGTTTCCAGTTCTGCCAGAGGGGTCCGGAAGGGAGGGGAGCGTCCGGGTCCGGTTTGCTCAGTTGGATGGCTTCCTCAGTGGAGATCCCCAGCGCTGAGCCCAGGGTCCTGTTGAGCCCGAACTCCATGTTGACGCCCAGCGCAGTGACCAGGAGGAACACAGGAATCGATATCGCCGCCACCACCTTCCGCCACCGGGGACTGTGGCGAAAACTAACCACGGCGAGCCCAAGGGCAGCGAAGCCGGTGATCACCCAGAACCACACGCGAGGTGTCAGCCCCACGTGGAAGACGTCCAGGACATCTTCCACGATCCAGACCGTAAACCAACCCAGCGCCGCTGTTACCACAATGCCAACCACTGCAGTGAGGACCCAGCGCGAAGACGGCCTGAGGAACAGCAACAGGAAAAGCCCGACGCCGATGACCACGGCTATCGTCATGACCACCGGGCCGCTGATCTCGATTTCCAGGAGGCCCTTCATGACTGCCGCATCCGTCCGGTGGCGGTCATGCGGCCGGCTCCCGGGCAACCATTTGCCGTAGCAAACCGGCACTCTGTGCGCGAGACAAACCCGGCAAGTACGCCGAGCCAACGGCAAGACCTATGGAAGGCAGGGCCAGCGGGTCCCGGTAATACATGTACAGAGTGCGGTGCTCGGGCTGGAACCGCGATTTGAAAGCTGCCAGGGACTTGAAGCCGTACATGGGTTCCAGTGCATTGCCCAGCATTGCCAGGACCCGGTCCAAGGCACTGTGGTCACCGTCGTCCGTCGCGGCCCCTGTATTGGCCAGCGGGGAGCCTGACAGCGAGATGTGGGGAACGTCGTCCTTGAAGTGCGTAACGGCGGAGGCGATCAGGAATTCCATGACCCCTTTGAATCCAGTGGTTCGGCGGCGCATGAAGTCCAAGGTCCAACCCGACACCACGCCGTCGGTAAAGACCGGCAGCCAGCTCGTAACCCCATGGACGAGGCCGTCGTCGTCCACGGCTACGCAACACATGACTTCGGGATCCTTCAGTTCATCCAGTCCGCCCAACGTGAAGCCCATCTCGGGAAGGGCCTTGTCCGCCACCCACTCTTCCGAGATTTCGGCCAGTTGTGCCCGGATCCCCGGTGGCATCTCCGCGTAGTGGTACCAGTGGTCCTTGATGGACAGCTTCTCAGCCCTGTTCAGCGCGGTCCTGACGTTCTGCCATTCCTTGCCTTTGAACGTCATCGCCTGGATGTTCAGCAGGGTTTCTTCCGCCACTTCCAGTTTGCGGAAGCCGCGGGGGAGGAGGGCCTCGTCGAGCTCCGCCGTGGCCGAGTAGAAGCATGGTGTGAGGCCCAGTGCCGCGCAATGGACCAGGAAGCCTGTCGCAGCCTCAGTGTGGTGCTGGCGGGCCCCGAACGGACCCGCCACGGTCAGGGCCACTCCGTTGTGCACCTGGTAGGCGAGGCCAGCCCTCCTGTCCGGAGTGAACCAGTATTGGTTGCTGTCCCACAGGGCCATCCAGGACAGGGTGCCCCCGCCGTCGTGAAGCAATTCACGGGTGTGTCCCAGATCTGCAGCCGGATCCTTTGCCAGCGTCCGGAACCGCTGGAAATTGTTCAGGACCATCAAAAGGATGCAGAGCCAGATAACGTCCCCACCAAGTCCGTAAAGAACTGTACTCAGCAGTCCCTGCGGCAGCTCAACGACGAACGGAACGGGGAAGGGGACCAGGATGTGGGTCAATTGCCCTGCGAGGTCCCACAGCGATGAGCGGCTCGGGTTGCCCTCTACGAACCAGAAGACCACGTAAAGGACCGCCGCCACAGCAGCCATGATGAGGGTAGTCCTGCCCAGGACGCGATATCCGGCATCGCTGGACTCCACCCGGAATTTGTGGCGGTTGATCACCAGCAGGACCGCGATGATCAGCGGCGCCAGGATAGCGGGAACGGCATAGAGCAGGAGGTAACCGATGTCGTCATTGCCCAGTGTCACTTCCGGATCCGTCACGTACTGCAGGATTGCCACGCTCGTCACGAACGCCAGGTAGAGCTGGATGACCAGGGTCAGTCTGTAGGCGAGGCGGCGACCACGGCGCAGCCCCTCGGCACAGACAAGCAGCAACAGCACCGGGATCACTGACAGGATGGTGGCGCCGAAACTCTGAACACCCACAACGCTCTGCAGCGTGACGCAGCTCTTGTCGTTGTCGCAGGCTTCCTTCACTTCGTCCACGCTGGGGCTTGCTTGCAGCATCACCTCGGAAACCACAGAAAGCGGTCCCACCTCCAACGTGCCCGTTAACTGGGTGAGCAAGGGGCCCAGGGCGAATACACCTACCACAGTGCCCACAAGGAACCGGGTCTCACGAAGGCTCGAGGAATGAAGCGAGCCCGCACGCCGTCGCAGCACCAGGGCCTGAACGGCCCAACCGGCCAGAATGCCGATGACAGCGCCGGCAAGGGCCTGCAGTGTTTGTGCGACGCCTACAAACAAGGCAAACATGAGCGTTGCTGCCAGCAGCCATGTCCGGAGGCGACGACGCCAGAGTGCCTCCAGTGCCGCCGTCGAACATCCCAAGGCAGCGGCGGCACCACCGTACGCGCCCACAACGTACTCGCCACCCAGGAAACTAAGCCATTGGTCGCTGTTGTCCGTCCCAAAAGCAACGAGCCCCATCAGCACCAAGGCGCTGAGCGCGGAACCAAAGATAAATGCTGCCAGGGCCAACCATGGACCCATAGTGCGCTCGGCGATGCCCACGCCCACCAGGATCAGAACGGTACATGCCAGATAGTCCAGCAAGGATGAGGCAAAGAATGACGAGGTGAAGATGGACCAACCCGGCCCCGGATCCAGCGCCAAACCCAGCCCGACTTGTTCCAGGAGTGCCTCGTTGGGGCCGGCGATGAGGCTCCCCGTAACTGCGCCGACAAGCCAAAGGAACAGCACGAGTCCCAAGGTCAGGGGCAGACGTCGTATGGCCGCCAGGCCGTAAACAGTGCCCCGATATCCCACAGCCGCACTCATGTGATGTCCCCTTCACCGGCGAAGCGGGGGAAACCCCCGGCTGGCCACCATTCTGCCCTGCCGGGCGCCCTAAGGGGAGGGCTTACGGGGGTCGATAGACCCGGGGCCGGTAGGCCCGATTACGGTTAGTCCCGATTCCAGGGGCCCGGGTTCACCCGGTACAGCAGGGCGGCTCCAATGACGGCGCCAAGTATCGCCCCGAACAGTGCACTCCCGGCCAGGCGGCC
This sequence comes from Micrococcaceae bacterium Sec5.1, assembly GCA_039636795.1. Classification (NCBI taxonomy): domain Bacteria; kingdom Bacillati; phylum Actinomycetota; class Actinomycetes; order Micrococcales; family Micrococcaceae; species Micrococcaceae bacterium Sec5.1. The sequence goes on from CP143430.1 coordinate 1,664,251, forward strand.
CAACAACGCCCCGACGACGGCGCCAAGCACGGCCCCGAGGAAAAGGCCCCTGCCGTTCCGGTGCGGTTTCTTGGTCATGGTCACAGCCTATGGTCCGGTTCTGATGAATGCCGTACTCGTGGATTGAAGGGATTAGTGGATTGCCGGGATTAGTGGATTGACGGGCCTAGTGGATTGAAGGGACCGTCCGCGGCCGGACCACGAGCCACAGCGCGGCGATGGCTCCGGTGATGCAGACCGCCTGGACCGCGCCCATGGGTACCGCTGAATCGACACCGAGCCAGCCGACCACAGGGGGGACAATGCCCGCCATCATGAATTGCGCCGCCCCGAGGAGCGATGCCGCCGTCCCCGCTTGGGCTCCATGGTTCGCCAAGGAGAGGACCTGGACGCAAGGGAACAGGAAGCCTGTAGCGCAAATGTAGAACCACAGAGGGATCAGGATGCCCCAGAGACCTAGGTGCAGGAGATCGAGCACGATAATCAGGGCCGCCATCAGCAGCATGAACACCGTGGCTCCGGCCACGATCCACTGCGGGGCCACGCGTCGGATCAACCTTGAGCTGATCTGGACGCCAGCCACGATGCCCAGCGAATTGACGCCGAAGAGGAGGCCGTATTCCTGGGGAGAGAATTCGTAAATGTTCTGGAACAGGAAAGTGGAGGCCGACAGGTAAGCGAACAAACCACCGAAGTTAAGGCTGCCTACCATTAACATGCCCACGAAGATCCGGTCCGTCAGCACCGTCTTGTACCGCTGCCGCACTGTGACTGCGGACTTCCCGCGGCGTTCCGCCGGCAGGGTTTCGCGAATGAAGAAGATCGCGGCCAATATCACCAACGTGCCGTAGCAGGCCAGGAAGTAGAAGATACCGGGCCACGGGAACACCAGCAGCAACTGGGAACCGATGATAGGGGCAAGGATCGGGGCAAGCCCGTTGACTAAGGACATCCGGGAGAACATGCGGACCATCGAGTAGCCGTGGAACAGGTCCCGAACCATGGCCATTGCGACGACGCCGCCACCGGCGGCACCGATACCCATGAGCACGCGGAAGAGGGACAGGAACCCAATGTCCGGAGCCAAAGCAGCGCCCAACGATGATCCGATATGAAGGGCAGTGGCGAGGATCAAGGGCAGGCGACGGCCAAACTTGTCGCTGAAGGGACCAACCACCAGCTGCCCAAGGCCAAACCCGACGGTGGTGCCGGTCAGTGTCAGCTGGATAGCCGTGGCTGAAACGCCAAAACTCTCCTCCAGCGCAGGGAACGCAGGAAGGTAGAGATCCACCGTAAAGGGCCCCAAAGCGGTCAGGGCACCGAGAAGGACAATGTAGACAAGCTTTTCGCGTCGGCTCAGAGAATCGCCCGGAGCAATGGGATTGGTCACGATCATCTATCCTATGGCCGTCACATCATATTTATGCAGCTACCTCAGGCGCGCCGCGGTGTCATGGGCGAAAGTTGAGCCGGAACCTGAATGATAGTTTTGAGGACAGGTGCCCGCGGCGATCTCTCTCCGGCCGCGTTCGCCCGACACGATGCCCAGAGGAAGCAGTTAGGCGGAACCCAATGAGTGGACGTCACACCGGCCGGACCAGCACGAGACCAGCCATCCGTACTTTGCCGAAGACCCTCAAGCTCGTTGCCCGTTTGGCTCCCAGGCAACTCAACGATGAGATCGCACTTGCCAAGGTCGAACTCAAGCGCAAGGCCACCCAGGTTGGGGTGGCCGGTGCGTTCTTTGGCGTGGCCCTTGTTTTCATGTCGCTCCTTGTGATCGCGCTGGTGGTGGCCGCGATTCTCGGGTTGGCTACCATCATGCCTGGCTGGCTTGCGGCATTGATCGTCGCAGCAGTCTTTCTCATCATCGTCGCGCTCGGAGCCTTGATCGGCGTCGCCAAGTTCAAGAAGGCCATGCCGTTGATCCCTGAGGACACCATCCGTGGACTCAAGCACGATCTGGGAATTGCGAAGGAAGGCTCGGCCTTCGACGAATCGATCCTCGATCCCAATTCGCCCGCTGCCAAGGCGGCGAAGGCCGCGAAGGAAGCTGCCGCTGAAAAGGCGAAGGCAGAAAAGGCCGCAAAGGAAGCAGCCAAGGAAGCGGACGCCGTCAAGGCACCCACCGAAGCAGAACTCCGCCTGCGCCTGGACAAGCGACGCGAACACCTCACGGGCGTGCGCGATGAACTTGGCGAGCAGTTGGACGTCAAGAAGCAGGGCCAGGCTTTGCTGGGCACGGCCACAGTGAAACTCCAGGAGGGAAAGGACTTTGCTTCAGCGAAGTTCGCTGACCTTGGGGAGGCGGTCCCTGAGGACCTCACAGGACGACTTGCTTCCCGATGGAAGGACCTTGTGGCTTTCGCCGCCGCTGCTGCAGTCTTCGTGGTTGCCCTGCGGAAGCTGCTGAAGAAGTAGCAGCCTGCCGCAGTACCGCACACACTGGAGTAGAGGAAGGGGGACACCATGAGGTTTATCGGTGCTGGTTCGCATCCGGACCGTCCCCAGGTGGACCACGACCTCCTCTTCACTGTTCCCAACATGCTCACAGTTCTGCGCTTCATGGGCGTCCCGCTCTTTGTGTGGTTGGTCCTGTGGCAGAAGGAATACGGCTTCGCTGTGCTCGTGCTGGTCATCATGGGCAGCACTGACTGGGTGGATGGCTACATCGCCCGCCGCTTTGACCAAACCTCCAAGCTGGGCAGGATCCTGGACCCCCTGGCGGACAGGGCGGCGCTCATAGCCGTAGCAGTCACTTTGGCGATTGCCGGCGTCGTGCAGTGGTGGTACCTGGCCGCACTGGTGGTGCCGGACGCCATTCTGGCCATTGCCTCCCTGATCTACTTCCGCAGCCATCCGGACCTTCCCGTGAGCATCATCGGCAAGATCCGCACCGGGTTCCTGCTGGTGGGCACGCCGTTGCTGGTTCTTTCCAAATTGCCGATTCCCTACACGGACGCCTACTTCGCCGCCGCCTGGGTTTTCCTCGGCCTCGGACTGCTGGGCCACTGGATCGCGGCCTACAACTACTACTGGGCCATCCTGCGTAAAGGAAAAGAACTGCGGGCCAACGACGGCGGACACGGCTGATGGTGTGGCTGGCGGTTTTCCTTGCCGTGCTTGGTGCCTTTTTCCTTGCCATTGGCGCCCAACGCCAGGGAAGCGCGGTCAAGGCCGATACCGGCGGCCTGGCCCTGAGTTCCAACGGGTTCCTGCGGCTTCTACGCAATCCACGATGGATGCTTGGGCTCTTGCTGTTGTGTCTGGGCATGGTGATGAATGCGATCGCCCTTGTATCGGCACCCCTGACGGTGGTGCAGCCGATTGGTGCGATCGCACTGGTCATTACCACTGTGGTCAATGCCAAGGACCAAGGCCTGAGCATCAACCGCGCCACCGTAGTTGCCATTACCGCCTGCGTCACCGGGTCCGCCTTGTTCGTACTCCTGGCTGTGTTTGTCACGCAGGAAAACCACCACGTCAGCGCTGCAGACGAACTGACAATCGTGCTGCTCCTGGCCCTGGCCGTGGGTCTTTTCGGCACCCTTGCAGTGTTGTTCAAACACCGCATGAGCGCCTTCGTATACATTGTGGGAGCTGGCGTACTCTTTGGCTTCGTGGCCGTCCTGACCCGGATCATCGGCAAGCACCTCCTGGATCCCAACGGCCTGTTCCTGCTCAATGTGCAGTGGTACACGCTCATTGCCATCGCGGCCGCCGGCGGCCTTGGTTCCTGGTTCGTCCAGAGCGCGTATTCAGGCGGCCCTCCGGATCTGGTTATTGCCGGACTCACGGTGGTGGACCCCATGGTGGGCATCGCCATCGGCATCGTCATCCTTGGTGAGCTTCGTCCCGATGTCCAGCCTGTGATGGCAATCAGCATGGCCGCCGCAGCTTCCCTTGCTATCGTGGGGGTTATTGCCTTGAGCCGGCACCATCCGGAAGTCACCAAGCGTAAGAAGGACGCGAAGGCGGCTGCAAGCCGGAAGGCCTAGGCAAAGCTTTATCTTGCGCCACCGCTTCCCAGCGGTCCGGCAACCCGGCGACACCACAGCATTGATCCGTTCAGCGCTGTTCCGCACCGTGACCATCAGGAGTTCTCCACGTGACCATTCCCGACACCAACAAACCCCTTACCATCCTGATCGCGGCGGACACCTACCCGCCGCACATGAACGGTGCTGCGCAGTTCGGCTACCGCCTGGCCAAGGGTATGACCGCGCGTGGACACAACGTGCACGTGTTGGCCTGCCGTCCGGACACGGGCAAGAGCTACACGGAGTTCCGTGACGAGGCCACAGTGCACCGCCTCCGCTCGCATGGAGTGTTCACCCACGAATACTTCCGCATCTGCTTCCCTTGGGAAATCAAGAAGGAAATCAGTCTCCTGTTCGACAAAGTCCAACCCGACGTGGTGCACATTCAAAGCCACTACATGATTGGCGAACACGTACTCTATGAGGCTGTAAAGCGTGGCATCAGGGTTATTGCCACCAACCACTTCATGCCTGAAAACCTGAACCCATTCCTGCCTTTCCCGCAGTGGTTCAAGGACATCGTGGGCCGCATCTCCTGGAAGGATATGGGCAAAGTGATGGGCCAGGCGGACGTCGTCACCACACCTACCCCTCTGGCGGCGAAGGCCATGCACCAGCACGCGTTCCTTCGTAAGGTCCTGCCATTGTCCAACGGCATTGATTCTGCCGCCTATGAGCTTCAGCCGGGCGAGACGATCGAACCCCATGCCAATCCGACTGTTCTTTTCGCGGGACGCCTTGCGGAAGAGAAACACGTCAATGTGCTGATCGACGCCGTTGCCAAGACCCCGCGCGAACTCAACGTCCAGCTCGAGATCGTGGGCGGCGGTGAAGTCCGCCCGGCCTTGGAAGCACAGGTGGCCAAGCTTGGCTTGGGGGAGCGGGTGAAATTCCTTGGACTGGCAAGCGATGAAGAGCTGCGCGAGGCCTACATCAAGGCCGACATCTTCTGCATGCCAGGCACCGCAGAACTTCAATCGTTGGTGACACTCGAAGCAATGTCTGCCTCCACTCCGGTGTTGTTGGCTAATGCCATGGCACTCCCGCATCTGGTCCGCGATGGCGAAAACGGGTACCTCTTCACACCGAACGACAGCACGGAGCTCGCGGCGAAGATCACCAAGCTGGTGGAGCTTCCCGAGGACCAGCTGAAAGCCATGGGCAAGGTAAGCCGCGAGATGGTGGAGCCGCACAGCATCAACGGGACACTCCAGACGTTCGAGGACCTCTACCGCGGGGCTTCCTATGAGGACATGGTGGTGTGACAAAAGCACTCTTAAGTAGCTATTAGTATTGCTAGAGTGCATTTGCCCCAACTGCTGCTTCCTAGCGGCCGGGGGGGGCGTCACGGGGCTATAGCTCAGCTGGTTAGAGCGCGGGACTCATAATCCTAAGGTCCTCGGTTCAAGTCCGAGTAGCCCTACCTTTACACAGGAGCCGTGGTTGGCGTTTCATACGTCAGCCACGGCTCTTTTCTGTACTCTGGCGACGCCCGAATTCTTCAGCGCCTTGCCCGCGGGCTGATGACGCGTAAATCCGGGCGTCGCCAGCCCCTTTCGTGGGCACCAAGGAATTTGCGTGGCGCCGGCTGATCCGCCGGGTAGGAGATCGCGCTGTGAAAATCCCTGAAGCCTGAATTACTCCATCCGTCTCGTTGCGGTGAACCGTGCAACTGCGGTATGTTACTCATCAGTAACTTACTACTCGCCGGTAACTTCCGGGGCCGTGACGTGGTCGCAGGTGACCACCCTTGAAGGAGCGCACATGTCCAACGATGCATTCGATGCCAACAACCTCCCCTATGCCGATGGTGACTTCTACGCCTTTGAGCAGATGCTGACGGGCAAGGAGCAGGACCGCCTGGCCGAGGTTCGGGAGTTCCTGGCCCGCGAGGTCAAGCCCATCGCCGTGGACTGCTGGAACCGCGCTGAGTTTCCGATGGAGCTCATCCCCAAGTTGGCGGAAATCGACCTCGTCAGCCCTGTGCGCCGGCAAGGCTGTTCGAATCTGTTCGCGGGCATCCTCCATGCGGAAGTGACCCGCGCCGATGCTTCCATTGCGACGTTCATGGGTGTCCATGATGGTCTGTTCACCGGCTCCATCGAAACCCTTGCTTCCCAGGAGCAGAAGGACGCCTGGCTGCCGGACATCTACTCCCTGAAAAAGATCGGCGCCTTCGGGCTGACCGAGCCCCTGGGTGGTTCCGATGTGGCCGGAGGTACCCGGACCACCGCACGGCGCGATGGGGACCATTGGATCCTCAACGGTGCCAAACGCTGGATCGGCAACGCCACGTTCTCTGATTGGGTGGTTATCTACGCCAGGGATGTGGCCGACAACCAAGTCAAGGCATTCCTCGTGGACACCACACTGCCCGGCTACTCGGCAAGCAAGATCGAGAACAAGGTCTCCCTGCGTACTGTGCAGAACGCGGACATCATCCTGGACAACGTGGTGGTGCCTGACTTCTTCAAGCTGGCCAACGGCAACAGCTTCCGCGATACCAACAAAGTCCTCAAGGTGACCCGGCTCGCCGTCGCCTGGCAAGCCGTGGGACTTCAGCTCGCTGCCTTCGATGTGGCCCGAGCCTACGCGGTGAAGCGCCAGCAATTTGGCAGGCCCCTGGCGGCCTTCCAGTTGGTGCAGAACCAGTTGGTTCAGATCCTGGGCAATGCGGTGGCATCAATGGGCATGATGGTGCGGTTGGCCCAGCTTGAGGATGCGGGGGTTGCAAAGGACGAGCAGTCAGCGTTGGCGAAGGCGTTCACTACCGCCCGCATGCGGGAAAGTGTTGCCCTTGGCCGCGGGATCCTGGGTGGCAATGGCATTGTCACGGACTACGAAATGGCAAAGATCTTCTCCGACGCGGAGGCCATCTACTCCTACGAAGGCACGCACGAGATCAACACCCTGGTGACCGGACGCGCCATCACGGGAGTTTCGGCCATCGTGTAGGTTTTCTGCCATCGTCCAGGTACAAAGCCCCGCACCAATGCCCTCTATTCCAGCGGCAGCAGGATGGATGGCCTCAGATCCTCCACGAATCCCAAAGGGTTGACGTAATCCTCGCCGCGGCGGACGCCCCAATGTATGCAAGCAGTAGAGCTGCAGTGTCCGGGGACCAGGGAGCCGATAACCTGGCCCTTTTGCACGGCATCTCCGGGCTTTAGGTCGCTGATCACCGGCTCAAAGCTGCTGCGAAGGCCCTCGCCATGATCGATCGTCAGGACCGGACGGTCAACCACGACGCCGGCAAAGGTCACCACGCCATCGGACGGCGAGGTGACCGGGGCGCCGTCGAACGTTGGCCCCAGGTCCACGCCGCGGTGTCCGCTCAGCCACGGCTTGTCCGGCGGATCGAACGCGCGAAGGATGGCGGGCTTGGGGGAGAGTGGCCAAGCCCACCGCTCCTCTGCCGGCGCCGTTGCACCCGGGATTCCGGCCAGGGTGGCGGCGAGGACAAAAGTGGTTATGGAGAGCTTCAAAATGACCATGTACCAAGGCTTTCGGCTCACGCATTGCCGTGCCATCCCCGGGCTTCCCTATGTGGACAACATCGCGTTCGGGCGGTCAAACGAGTGGTGCTGCTGTAGTACACTTGGTGGAGCAGTTTGCTGTGCCCTCAAGCTAGTTCAGAAGCATGTCTCATTCAGATATGTGAGGGTCCAGAGCTGACTACGCGTATCCAGCCCTCCACCAGCGAAGCCTCTTGGCTTTAGGCTGCGGAGGATTGTGCCTCTTGCGGTCCGGTTGAGCCTTATGGCCCCACATCGGATGAGAAGTGCAATGGATGCCAGGAGCCGCGCCCGTCCGGGCAAAGGCTAAACAACCGTCAACTATTGGCAGGGTAAGAGCAGCCCCATGGGCTCTCTCATGAATGACCTGCCGGAAGGAGCGTCGGCATGCCCGTCGTAACTATGCGCCAGCTGCTTGACAGCGGCGTCCACTTTGGACACCAGACCCGTCGTTGGAACCCGAAGATGAAGCGCTTCATCTTCACGGAGCGCAACGGCATCTACATCATTGACCTCCAGCAGTCGCTGTCCTACATCGACCGCGCCTACGAGTTCGTCAAGGCTACTGTCGCCCACGGCGGCACCGTCCTGTTCGTCGGCACCAAGAAGCAGGCTCAGGAAGCAATTGCCGAGCAGGCTACACGCGTTGGCCAGCCGTACGTGAACCAGCGTTGGTTGGGCGGTATGCTCACCAACTTCCAGACCGTCGCCAAGCGTATCCAGCGCATGAAGGAACTCGAAGAGATCAACTTCGAGGACGTCGCCGGCTCCGGTTACACCAAGAAGGAGCTCCTGCTCCTCAAGCGCGAACTCACCAAGCTTGAGTCCAACCTCGGTGGTATCCGCAACCTGACCAAGGCCCCGTCTGTTCTGTGGGTTGTTGACACCAAGAAGGAACACCTTGCTGTCGACGAAGCCAAGAAGCTGAACATCCCGGTTGTTGCCATCCTGGACACCAACTGCGATCCCGATGAAGTTGACTTCCCGATCCCGGGCAACGACGACGCCATCCGCTCCGTCAACCTGCTTACCCGCGTTGTTGCCGACGCCGTTGCTGAGGGCCTCATCGCCCGCAACCAGCGCGCCACCGGCACCACCGAGGCTCCGGAAGAGCCGCTGGCCGAGTGGGAGCGCGAGCTCCTCGAAGGCAGCAAGACTGAAGAAGCTCCGGCCGCCGAGGCTGCTGAAGCTCCCGCTGCCGAAGCTACTGAAGCTGCAGCCGGCGAAGCCGAAGCAACCAAGTAAATTTGGACCTTCCCTGAGACCGGAGACGGCATCGGGGGCATCTGACAGGATGGCGGCTCACACGGTGGGCTGCTGTCCTGTCAGTCCGTAATCACACAACTTTCTAGACAGAGGGGTTCACATGGCGAACTACACTGCTGCTGACATCAAGGCCCTGCGCGAGCGCACCGGCGCCGGCATGATGGACGTCAAGAAGGCTCTTGACGAAGCCAACGGTGACGCCGAGAAGGCCATCGAAATCATCCGCATCAAGGGCCTCAAGGGCGCTACCAAGCGCGAAGGCCGCTCCACCGCTGAGGGCCTGGTTGCTGCCAAGGTTACCGACGGCGTGGGCGTAATGATCGAGGTCAACTGCGAGACCGACTTCGTCGCCAAGGCTGACAAGTTCATCCAGCTGGCTGACAAGGTCCTCAACGTTGCAGTCGAGTCCGGCGCTGCCGACCTCGAAACCCTGCTCGCCACCGAGGTCGACGGCAAGCCGCTGTCCGAGATCGTCATCGAAGAGGGCGCTGTCCTCGGCGAAAAGGTTGTTGTCCGCCGTATTTCCCGCGTTGAGGGCACCACGGTTGACGCTTACCTGCACAAGACCTCCAAGGACCTTCCTGCACAGGTCGGCGTCCTGTTCGCTGTTGATGGTGAAGGCGAAGCCGCTGCCACCGCAGCACACGACATCGCCGTCCACGTGGCAGCCATGGCTCCGAACTACCTGACCCGCGATGACGTCCCGGCCGAACTGGTCGAGTCCGAGCGCCGCATCGCTGAAGAGACTGCCAAGGCTGAAGGCAAGCCGGAAGCTGCCCTCTCCAAGATTGTTGAAGGCCGTGTGACGGGCTTCTACAAGGGTGAGGTCCTGGTTGACCAGGCATTCGCCAAGGATTCCAAGAAGACCGTTGCACAGGTCCTCGAAGAATCCGGCGTCAAGGCAACCGCAGTATCCCGTTTCCGAGTCGGAAACTAGTAATTCATGAAAAGGGGTGGTCACTTCGGTGGCCGCCCCTTTTTCATGCACCCGTCCGGGTAGTATCTGCGCGGACCCACAGCACGATAATCTAGCCAGAATCCACCAACGGGAAGGCACCATGGAAACCGTCAATACTGCAATCCAGCCCGAGAAGACCCGGCGCCGTGTACTTCTGAAACTTTCCGGCGAGGTCATCGGCGGAGGCAAGCTCGGCGTCGATCCTGAGACCGTCCGCGCTATCGCCAAGCAGATCGCTGCTGCCGTCGCTGACGTCGAAGTAGCCATTGTGGTTGGCGGTGGAAACTTCTTCCGCGGAGCCGAACTATCCCAGAGCGGCATGGACCGTTCCCGTGCGGACTACATGGGCATGCTTGGCACGGTCATGAACTGCCTCGCGCTGCAGGACTTCCTGGAGCAGGCGGGCGTCGAAACCCGCGTCCAGAGCGCCATCACCATGGGCCAGGTGGCAGAGGCGTACATTCCTCGCCGGGCCATCCGTCACATGGAAAAGGGCCGCGTGGTCATCTTCGGTGCAGGAGCCGGTCTGCCGTACTTCTCCACGGACACAGTAGCTGCACAGCGTGCGCTCGAAGTCCACGCCGACGTCGTACTGATGGCCAAGAGCGGTGTGGATGGCGTCTACACCGCAGATCCCAAGAAGGATTCCTCCGCCGAAAAGCTTGATGTCCTCAGCTATGACGACGCCCTGCGCCGGGACATCCGTGTCATGGACCAGACAGCCATGACCATGTGCAAGGACAACAACCTGTCCATGGTGGTCTTTGGCATGGAGGGCGAGGGCAACGTTACCCGCGCCATCCTGGGTGAAACGCTGGGAACCCTGGTTACTCCCTAGCAGCGGCTAGGATATTTCTAGGACCGTCCGCCCCTCGTGGCGGATCTTTACTGTGCATTCCTGTAACGTGCATTGCCGCCCGCAGTTGGGCAGCGACTATTTTCTGAGGAGAAACCCGTGATCGAAGAGACCTTGCTCGAAGCCGGCGAGAAGATGGACAAGGCGGTTGAGGTAGCCAAGGAAGATTTCGCCTCGATCCGTACGGGCCGGGCAAACCCCGGGCTCTACAACAAGGTGATCGTGGAGTACTACGGCACACCCACTCCGCTGCAGCAGCTCGCATCCTTCGCAGTTCCGGACGCACGGACCATCCTCATCACGCCGTACGACAAAACGGCACTGCGTGACATCGAGAAAGCCTTGAGCGACTCCGAGGTTGGCGCCAACCCCTCCAACGACGGCAACATCATCCGTGTCACCATCCCGGAGCTCACCAAGGAGCGCCGCAAGGAATACGTCAAGATCGTCAAGGGCAAGGGTGAAGACGCCAAGGTCTCCATCCGCAGCATCCGCCGCAAGGCCAAGGACGCTATCGACAAATTCGTCAAGGACGGCGACGCCGGCGAGGACGAAGGTTCACGCGGTGAGAAGGAACTCGACGCCATCACCAAGCAGCACGTCGACAGCATTGACGAACTGCTCAAGCGCAAGGAAGCCGAGCTGCTCGAGGTCTAATGAACCAGGCAGAGCCGGCACCCGCTGGGCGGGTCCCGACACGCGATACGAGCAAACGCGTCAGGCGTCTGCGAGGGAACCCGACGCCGAAGGCAGGCCGTAATCTTCCGGCAGCCATCGGCGTCGGGCTTGCCATGCTTTTCGCCGTGCTTGGGGGACTGCTGTTCCTCCCGCTCGGATTCGTCCTGCTCACCACATCGTTTGCGGTGCTGGGCGTTTGGGAAGTTTTCAGGGCCCTTGAGGCCCAGGGGACCAGGATGCCGATCATCCCAGTGATGATCGGAACCCTGGTGATGCCTGTTTCCGCCTACTTTGGCGGTTTGGAAGGCTTGTTGTTCACCATGACGGCAAGCTGCGTCGCAGTGCTGCTGTGGCGCTCCATTGAGAGTGCCGCAGGTGCCCCCCGCAGCGTCTTCGCGGGTGTCTTCACTCTCGCTTGGATACCGTTCCTGATCAGCTTCGCCGCGCTCCCGCTGCATGCCAGCGGCGGCGCGACTCCGGTCGGCTTGTGGCCGGACGGCATTCCAGGTGGAGCCTGGCAGATCGCCACCATGCTGCTCCTGGTCGTATCGAATGACACGTTCGGTTACATCGTGGGCGCCTCCTTCGGGAAGCACCCGATGGCACCGAAAATCAGTCCCAAAAAGTCCTGGGAAGGATTTGCCGGTTCTGTCGCAGGCGCCATGATCATTGGTGTTCTTGCGTGTGTCCTCATGTTGGACAAACCGTGGTGGGTTGGCTTGGTGCTGGCTACCGGCATGGTTGCTGCTTCGACGGCGGGAGACCTCGCCGAGTCCATGGTCAAGCGCGAACTTGGCGTGAAGGACATGAGCAGCATCCTTCCCGGCCACGGTGGTGTCATGGACCGTTTGGACTCGATCGTCTTCGCGGCCCCTGTAGCCTATGTTCTGTTCGCGCTGCTGAGCGGCGTCTGACACCCCGATGAAGGAAAATTAGTGACTTTGGATATTCGTCGCCAGATTCCCGCAACGTTCGACCGCGTTGAGCGCAGCAAGTATGGCTATAACGCCAAGCAAGTGGATGCGTTCCTTAGCCGTGCCAGGACTTCTTTCGAGAACCCTGTGGGTGCCGCCGATCAAGTGGCCAGCACGGATGTACGCGATGTAGCTTTTGACCCGGTCAAGGGTGGTTACGACGCCAACAGCGTCGACGCCGCGTTGGATCGGCTTGAAGACGCTTTCGCAAGGCGGGAACGCGATGACCTCATCAGCCAGCAGGGCGAGGAAGCCTGGCTCCGGCAGATCGGTAAGCTCTCCGGCATCCTTCGCGGACGGCTGCACCGGCCCGACGGCGAACGATTCCGCCGCCCGGCCAAGAAGAAAGTCCGCAGCTACAACGTCCAGGACGTGGATGCACTCTGTGCCGAACTCATCGGTTACCTGGAACACGACCAGCCCCTCAGCGTGGACACCGTCCGCCGTGCAGTCTTCCGCGCCGCCAAGGGCGACGAAGGCTATGACGAGGCCCAGGTGGATGCATTCCTTGATCGTGTGGTTGAACTGATGGCGGCCATCGACTGAGAAGGCCTCCAAACTAACGTGGTGTTGGGGAGATGGGTGGGTTGTTCTTCCACACATCGAGGTAGCGGCGCCTCCCTCGAGCCAGCACTGTAACGAAAAAAGCCAGTGCTGCCACGACGGCAACGCCCACCGCGACAGCGGCTGGCAGTCCTGCCACCAACAGCGCCGAGCCAACCAACAAGGCGATCAGTGCTGCGTTTACAGTTGCCATGAATATCATGCTGCTGCCGGCCACTTGGCTGAAGTCCTTCCTATCTCCGAAGAAGTAGTACGTACGCTTCGAACCTTCTTGGTCGTCGTGGGATCCAGCCATAAGGTACTTCGCCATGCCAGGGTCCAGCTCCACGTACGCGGCTCGCAACCGGTTCATGGCGATGACGTACATCAGATCCTCCATTCCGACGCTGATGACGCGTATGTGGGTTAACAGCCCCACCATGAGGTCGATGGTGAGGATGGTCAGCGCGAATGCCCTGAAGGCTTCGGAGAATTGCGTAGCTTGTCCCACCAGGGCAACACTCAGCAGGCTGGCCGATGTGAACGTCAGGAACATGCTGATGCGCGTGAGTACCTCACCTTGTGTAGTGCTTCTTGAAGCAAGAAGACTCCAGTGTTCGGTGGCCAGCAGCTGGGCCCTGATGCTGGGCGACAACGCCGGTAGGGTCATGGGCGGTTCGGGGCTGGCTGCACCCGGTTCCTCGGACATGGCGTCATTGTCCACCTTGCGCCATGCCCGGACAACAGGGTGCCAATACAACAGGGCGCCGCCTTGTGTGCAGCTTCCTAGCGTTCGGTAGCCACTGGCCGTTCTGGAACGTGCAGGCGGGACATGACGCGGTTCACGGAAGCCGGCACACGGTTCTTGGTCCAGACGGAGACTGCCACCGTCACTGCGAAAGCAGCGGGGACCGTCCATGCAGCCGGTTGCGCCAACCAGGCAGGAGCATTGCCCTGGCCCATGACAGTGCCCATCACCATGGCCCCGCCACACAGCAGCGCACCGGTCACCATCCCCGCAATTGCCCCGGCATCGGTCAGCCCACGCCACCAGATTCCCAGCAGCAACACGGGACAAATGGTGGAGGCCGTAAAGGCAAAGACCAGTCCAACGCTCCCGGCCAAGGCCAGAGTGTCTGTCATGAAAGCAAAACCCAAAGGCACGACGGCGGCAAGCAGCGCCGCGAGGCGGAATCCCCGGACGCTTCCTCCGAAGAGGTCCTGGCTGATAACGCCGGAGAGCGAAACCACCAGCCCGGACGTGGTGGACAGGAATGCGGCGAAGGCGCCGGCGACTACGAGTGCTGAGAGGAGTTCACCGGCTGTTCCACCCACGAGCTTGCCGGGCAACAGCAGGACCAAGGCATCGGCTTGTCCGGATTGTGCCAGTTCCGGGGCGAAGATTCTTCCCAGAGCGCCGGACAGCGTGGGGAAGAGATAGAACACAGAGAGCAGTCCAAGGACGATCAATGTGGTGCGGCGTGCCGATTGTCCATCTGGATTTGTGTAGAACCGTACCAGGACGTGCGGCAGGCCCAACGTCCCGAAGAGCAGTGCCACCAGGAGTGAAATGTTCTGGTAGGCGCTGGCGGCTGGCTGGCCAGTGGGATTGACCGGGAGTTGGGCTTGGTGCGGGGTGTCGTTTCCAGCCAGCACCAGGAGCACGAAAATCACGGGAACGGCCAACGCAGTCAGCTTGAGCCAATACTGGAAAGCCTGAACGAACGTAATGGACCGCATCCCACCAGCCACCACAGTGAGGCACACCACCAGCACCACCGCCGTCGAACCTACCCACGACGGCAGTCCCGTGGTGATGCGGATGGTGAGCGCAGCGCCATGAAGCTGGGGCACGATGTACAGCCAGCCGACGGCCACCACTACCAGGCTTGTGACGCGTCGAACCATCCTGGAATCCAGGCGCGCCTCGGTGAAATCCGGGATGGTGTACGCGCCAGAGCGCCGCAGGGGAGCGGCAACGAAAAGCAACAGCATGAGGTAACCAGCGGTGTAACCAACAGGGAACCACAAGGCATCGGTTCCGGACAGCAGGATCAGTCCCGCGACTCCCAGGAAGCTCGCGGCGGAGAGGTATTCGCCGCCAATCGCTGAGGCATTCCACCACGGCGGAACCGTGCGCGAGGCAACGTAGAAGTCTCCAGTAGTGCGTGAGATGCGCAGGCCGTAGAAGCCGATGACCGCCGTCGTGATCGAAACTGCCAGAAAGGCGACCAAACCAACAGCAGGGTTCACTTGTCCTCCACGAGGTCCCGATATCGGGCTTCATTGCGTGCGGCCGCGCGGTTGTACAGCCAGGCGCTCAGGCCGATCACGGGGTAGATCCCCAGCCCCAGCAACAGCCAGTCGAGCGGAATGCCCAGGATCCGAGTCTCGGCCACCCCTGGTCCGAAGACCAGCAATAGGGCGAAGGCAGCGAGAATCAGCAGGAAGCCGCAGGCCACCACCAAGGCGAGCCGCAGTTGCGAGCGGATGAGGGAACGGACGAAAACGCGTCCCGCGTCCGAATCCTCGGCGACTTCGCCGCCGTAAGGGAACCGGGTGGGGGTCGGTATGGCTGCTTGGTGTGGTGCCGTGACCCGAACGCGCGTCATCCTTGAGGCCGGATGCGGGTGGATTGCAGCTTGTCACGCACCGATGGCAGGTGGCGCCGGCTAATGGGCAGTTCCGCGCCAGCCACTCTTACGCTGGGGGCAGTCGCAGAAAGCTTCAAATGCCCCACATGGTCCAAGGCAATCAGGTAGCTGCGGTGGATCCGGATAAAACCGGCTTCGGCCCACTTCTGTTCCAGATCGCTGAGCGGGACGCGGATCAGGTAACTGGCTTCGGCTGTGTGCAGCCTGGCGTAATCGCCCTGCGCCTGCACGTAGCTGACATCATCCCGACGGATCATGCGGGTAGTGCTTCCCAAGTCCACCGTGATCATTTCGGGAGCAGGAGCGCCGTCCTTGATCAGCTCGCTGATCCGGTCCACGGATCGTGCCAGCCGCTCGGCACGGAGCGGCTTGAGGAGATAGTCGATGGCAGCGAGGTCAAAGGCCTCCAACGCGCAGTCTTCGTCAGCGGTGACAAACACGACGGCGGGCGGGCTGCTGCTGCGCGCGATGGCGCGGGCGATGTCCAAACCAGATAGGGCCGGCATATGGATGTCGAGGAACACGGCGTCAACGGACTCCCGTTCCAGGATCCGTAAAGCCTCGGCCCCGGACGAGGCGCGATGGATGGTGCCAATGCGCGCATCCCGCCCGAGCAGGAAAGCGAGCTCCTCCACGGCGGGCAGTTCGTCATCAGCGACGAGCACGTTGATCATGATTAAAGATTAGCCCCGTGTGTCAGGCGTCATGTCCGGGCTGGGATTTGGGGACCCGCATGGTGATCAGCGTTCCTTCACCTGGAGCCGTTTCGATGACGAGGCCGTGCTCGTCCCCATAGACCTGCCGCAAGCGGGCGTCCACGTTGCGCAAGCCCACGTGCTCACCGTCTGTATGTCCGGCAAGCACGGACCGCAGGTGCTCCGGGTCCATCCCCACGCCGTCGTCCTCGATAGTGACCTCGGCGAACGCGCCGGAATCGTTTGCGCAAATGGTGATGTGTCCCGGGCCTTCCTTCGCCTCAAGGCCGTGCCGGACCGCGTTCTCCACCAGCGGTTGCAGACTAAGGAACGGTATGACCGTGCTCAGCACCTCGGGTGCGATCCGAAGGCTGACCTGCACGCGCTCGCCGAACCTGGCCCGTTCCAGAAGAAGGTAGCGGTCGATGCAGCGCAGTTCCTCGGCCACCGTGGTGAAGTCGCCGTGCCTTCGGAAGGAGTACCTGGTGAAGTCGGCGAACTCCACCACGAGCTCCCTGGCCCGGGCGGGATCAGTATTGATGAAGGAAGCGATCACATTCAAGGAGTTGTAAATGAAGTGCGGGCTGATCTGGGCACGAAGCGCACGGACCTCGGCCTCCATCAGCAGGGTCCGCGAAGCCTCCAACTCAGCCAGCTCAAGCTGGGCGGCAATCCAGTCAGCCACTTCGCTGGTGGCCCGTACCAGCCCGGCTCCAGCCGAGGGCGCAAGGGCTGCCACCGATCCGACTACTTTGGAGCCGGCACGGATGGGGGCAATGACAGCACTGAAATCGTGGTGGCCGTGCTCGGATTTTGCGGACGCAGAATGGCCGGCGTGGGGCACCACGGCAGTTCGGCCCGTCGCCAGCACCTCCGCGGCGAGACGCATGAGGGAAGGCCGCAGCTCCTCCGCAACCCCATCCCAGGCAAGGACCGTATCGGTGTCCGTAATGGCCAGCGCGTCGCAGCCGAGGAGCATTCGCAGTTGCTTGCTCGCCTTGGCCGCGCCAGAGGCTTGCAGTCCGCCACGCAGGTGCTGCCCTGCACGCGAGGCCGCGTGAAGTGTGTTGTAGGTGGCCCGCTCAGCGTCCGTGCCCAGGTCCCGGAAGGAGCGGATCACCTTCAGTCCAACACCCACGACGACGGCGACGGCCAGCACGATCACGGCGATCGCGGCTGCGGTGAAGAGCGGGGAGTCAGGCATAGAGCCAGCGTAGCGGGATGCTCGATCACTTCCTGCGCCGTTTTTCCCGACGTTCTCTCATATCCCACCGTTCGGCGCAGCATCCTGACCGTTGGGCGACGGTGGCAGCTGGTTCTCTGGAACCACTGGCACGGCGCGTTCGATAGTGATTGCAGTCACATTGGCAAAGCGTGTGGAGCTGATGTGGACACATCACAATCAGGAGGAACCATGGGTAATGAGGCCCAACCCCAGGACGCAACAGCGTCGGTGGACTTCCAGGAAGTCCAGCAAACGGAACGGTTCAAGACGCTGCGCAAGCGGCACCGCAGTTTTGTCTTCCCAATGGCAGTGGCGTTCCTGCTTTGGTATTTCGCCTACGTTCTCTTGGCCGACTACGCCGTCGGCTTCATGTCCATCAAAGTTTGGGGCAACATCAACGTCGGCCTGATCCTCGGACTGCTCCAATTTGTCACCACGTTCGGCATCACCGCTTGGTACGTGAGCTACTCCAACCGGAAGCTGGACCCCATCGCTGCCGAGATCCGCAACGAGATCGAGGGCCACCAGTTCGATAAGGACGGCAATGTGATCAGCAGGGCAGCCAAATGACCACGAACCACATCAGCACCCTTGTCCCCGCGGTCAACGTCGCCGCATTGAAGGATACGACGCTGCTCAACATGGGTATTTTCGCGCTCTTCGTGGCCGTCACCATGGTGATCGTCTTCCGGGCCAGCAGGAACAACAAGACCGCGGCGGACTACTATGCGGCCGGCCGTTCCTTCACCGGTTCACAGAACGGTACAGCGATCGCGGGCGACTACCTTTCGGCGGCCTCGTTCCTGGGTATCACTGGCGCCATTGCTATCAACGGATATGACGGTTTCCTTTACTCCATCGGCTTCCTCGTCGCATGGTTGGTGGCCTTGCTCCTCGTGGCCGAGCTCTTGCGCAACACCGGCAAGTTCACCATGGCCGATGTCTTGTCGTTCAGACTTCGCCAGCGGCCGGTCCGAATAGCAGCAGCCCTCTCCACCCTTGCGGTTTGCTTCTTTTACCTCCTAGCGCAAATGGCGGGAGCCGGTAGCTTGATTTCGCTCCTCTTGGGCATCAGCGACTGGGGCGGACAAGCTTTGGTGATTATCGTCGTCGGCGCCCTGATGATTATGTACGTCCTCATCGGAGGCATGAAGGGCACCACCTGGGTGCAGATCATCAAAGCCATCCTGCTGATCGCAGGCGCTGCAGTCATGACTGCCTGGGTGCTCGCGATCTACGGATTCAATCTCTCCAATTTGCTCGGTTCCGCGGCCGAGGCCGCCAACAACCCTGCCGTTCTCAACCCAGGCCTGCAGTATGGCAAGACGGAAACGTCCAAGCTCGATTTCATGTCCTTGGGCTTGGCATTGGTCCTCGGCACTGCTGCCCTCCCACACGTTTTGATGCGTTTCTACACGGTTCCCACAGCCAAGGAAGCACGCAAATCCGTGGTCTGGTCGATCTGGCTGATCGGCCTGTTCTACCTGTTCACGCTGGTACTGGGCTACGGTGCAGCAGCTTTGGTTGGAGCAGATACCATCAAGTCCGCACCCGGCGGCGTCAACTCTGCCGCACCCCTGCTGGCCTTCCACCTCGGTGGGCCGCTGCTGCTCGGCTTCATATCCGCCGTCGCTTTCGCCACCATCCTTGCAGTGGTAGCGGGACTGACCATCACAGCGGCGGCGTCCTTTGCCCATGACATTTACGCCAATGTCATCTCTAAGGGCAAGGCCGACGCCACCACAGAGGTCAAGGTGGCCCGGCGCACCGTAGTGGTCATCGGTATTCTCGCCATCCTCGGTGGAATCTTCGCCAACGGCCAGAACGTCGCCTTCCTGGTGGCTCTTGCCTTCGCAGTGGCAGCTTCGGCCAACCTGCCAACCATCGTCTACTCGTTGTTCTGGCGGAAGTTCACCACACAGGGTGCCGTATGGAGCATGTATGGTGGCTTGGGTTCGGCCATCCTGCTCATCGCGTTCTCGCCCGTGGTCTCGGGTGCAAAGACGTCCATGATCCAGGGAGCCAACTTCGCGTTCTTCCCGCTGAGCAACCCGGGCATCGTATCCATCCCCCTCGCCTTCCTGCTGGGCTGGCTGGGGACCGTCCTGGATAAGCGCCGTGAGGATCCGGCCAAGCAAGCGGAGATGGAAGTCCGCTCACTGACTGGTATCGGTGCAGAGAAAGCGGTGGATCACTAAAGTTCAACAAGAATGAGGCCAAACACGGGGGCTCCTTCTGCCAAACGGCGGGGGAGCCCTCGGGCATGCCAGGACTAATCACCTCTTGAGGCTGAGCCATTCCGTCAACTGTTCCAAAGGCCATGTGGTGACGATCCGTTCCTTAGGCACCCCAAGTGCCTCGGCACGTTCGGCGCCATACTGAAGGAAATCGAGTTGGCCAGGGGCATGGGCATCACTGTCAATGCTGAAGAGGCAGCCGGCGTCCAGCGCCATCTTGATCAACGCGTCCGGAGGGTCCTGCCGCTCCGGCCGTGAATTGATTTCGACGGCGACGCCCCACTCGGCACATTCGGTGAAGACCTTCATGGCATCGAATTCGGACTCAGGACGGGTGCCGCGCGATCCTTGAACGAGACGGCCCGTGCAATGCCCCAAGACGTTCGTGTGTGGATCGCTGATTCCGCCAAGCATCCGCTTGGTCATGGTCTTCTTGTCCGAGCGCAGCTTCGAGTGGACACTGGCCACCACCACGTCCAGCCGGTCCAGCATTTCCGGCGTCTGGTCCAGGGTCCCGTCCTCCAGGATGTCCACTTCGATGCCTTTGAGCAGGCGGAAGCCGTCCTGATTAGCATTGATCCCTTCCACCACACCGAGCTGTTTCTCTAGCCGTTCAACGCTGAGGCCATTGGCGATGGTCAGGTTGGGGGAGTGGTCAGTGAGGGCAAGGTATTCACGGCCCAGGGTTTTGGCGGCAGCCACCATGGTCTCAATCGGTGAGCCGCCGTCGGACCAATTGCTGTGGCTGTGCAGATCGCCGCGTAACGCAGCCTTGAGGGTGTCGCCGCCGGACGCCAAGGATTCCGCGCCACGCTCGCGAAGGTCGGCCAGATAATCGGGCACCCTCTCTCCCAGAGCCTGGGTGATGACTTCCCCGCTTCGGTCCCCAACACCTTTCAGGCTCGTGACTCTTCCGTTCCGGACGAGCCTGGCCAACTCGTCGGGCGGAAGCTGCCGAACGGCGTCGGCCGCTTTCCTGAAGGCCTGGACCTTGAAGGTGGGGGCTTGGCCACGTTCCAACCAAAAGGAGATTTCTTCGAGCGCCTCAACGGGATCCATGGCTCCATGATCCACGAACCGGGCGCACCATCAACAGTGGGCAATGTTGATGGTGCGCGGGTTCGGGCGATTGCCACTAGTGGTGGTGGCTTGGAATCTGTGCTGGAGGTGTGCCTTCGGAGGGGGCTTGGCCGTGTTCGCCGTGGGGGACGGCGTGCTGGCCTGCCATGGATGCTGCCAGTCCCGGCGTGGCAACTGACGCAACAACGACGGCGGCCCCGAACGCGGCTGCCAGAAGCCGCCCGGTCCTTGGCAGGCCGTGGGCGCCGCCGTCGTTGGTCTTTTGCTGCCGACCCAGCCAACCGCCTCCGCCAAGTGCCATCAGCGTCAGTCCCAAGGCGGCAAGATGGCTAACGTCAAGCGAGGGTTCCTTAGCCGCCAAATCCCCTGCGACGACGGCGATGTGGGCAGCCGCCGCAACCGCCAGAGCGGGAAAGGCAAGCCGGCGGAAGACAAGGGTGTTGCGGTGCAGCCCCCATAAAGACCACGCCAGGAAAGCGAGTCCAGCTGCCAGGGCAACCGTTCCAGCAACCACCAAGCCAAGCGCGGCAGCTTCTGTCAGGCAGCCAGCCGCAATGGACAGTTCCACCATCCCGGCGGCCATGGCCGCAAAGTAGACGAACAACAACGCGGCCGCGTTCAGTGTGGGGTGATATTTGACTGCCATAGCGCTGTCCTCGGTCTCGATGGTTCCGCGATCAGGGATTCCGTGGGCGGGGTTCCGCGATCAGGCGCGGGCCGAGACGACGACGGCCTTGTCCTGGGACAGGGCGACACCCAGAAGCACAACGGCGCTGGCCAGGTGCAGGACGTTGTCTGCCCCGTTCAGGGCGATGATGTTCAGCGAAGTACCCACGAGGAAAAGGCCGAGGATACCCACCAGCAGATAGACGCCGCCCACCGCGCTGTTAACGGACTTGGAAAGCGTGACGCTGTTCATGCCCGCGTAAAGAAGGGCTGCACCTATGGCCAAGTGAATGACGTTGTGCAGGGGGTTCACCGCGAAGATGATCAGGTTGGCGCCTTCGGTGGCGAAGAACCCGATTCCCGAAGTGACGAAGAATCCGAGCACGCCTACCAAGAGGTATACGGCTCCGAAGATGGTGGCGATCAAGCGATTGGGCGAAGTACGCATTGGTCCGAACCTTCCGGTGATGGCAGGGACTTTCCCGGCCGTCCTGTGGAACCCCGGACGGGGCTCTCAAACAGTGATTCGGACCATGAGCGGATGCGGATGGGTGGAAACTGGATTATTTTTCCGCCGTTATGGACGGAGGCGGATGCTGCTCATTTTGAGATCGTCGGTCCCTTCGAAAACGTACTTGAGATCGATGGTCTTGCCACTGCACTGCAAGGTTCCCGCGATGTCCGCTTTATTATTGCCGTTGTTCGAGTTCACGCTCACCGAGCTGTAATTGGTTTTGCATGAGTCATCAAGTTCCAGGCTGGCAATGCCGTCGATGAAGGACTGCTTATCCAGTTCGTCCTTCAAGGCCTGGTGCAGATAGTTGTCATAAGCCTGCTCTGTTTGCCCTGAAACAACCAGATTGGTGAACTCGTCAGCCAACGATCTTGCCTTCGACGTCGCGCTGCCCACGACATTCACCAGCACCAGGATGCCCACCACGGCCAGGACGATGACTCCTGCCACAATACTCAGGACAATCCAGAGCACCTTCCTGCTCTTGGCCGGCGGTGGAAACTGCTGGCCGTACTGGCCGGGCGCGTACTGGCTCTGCGGGTACTGACCGGGCGGGTACTGGCCTTGCGGGTACGGGTTTTGGTCCGGTGGGTACTGTCCAGGGGCGTTCTGACCTTGGGAGCCCGGGGACGACGGCGGCTGTTGCCACTGCGGTGGAGTTCCGTTCGGTTGGGAGTACCCGGGGCCGGGCGGGACGGGTGGTGGGTTCTGGCCGTATTCGCTTCCACCGTATTGATTTCCGCTGCGCTGTCCGTCGCGACCATTCGGTTCCTGCGGGTTGCTCACTGTAGTGCCCCTTTCGGCAGCCTGCGGCAGCGCCACCACGTAGCCGGAAACCGCTGGCCGGCCCCCGATGCGTCCATCTGAATCAAATCGCACTCACCGTTCCACAGGCAAGGGCCAAAAGGTACTAAACGGCAGGTGAAAGCCGGGGGTTTAGCCTTCAGAGCGCCGACCCAGCAGGGGTTGCACCCGGTACGGAATCATTTCCCGCATCGCCAAGGCAGTGTCGGTGCGGTCAACGCCGTCGCACGCAAGGATCTTGCCGTTGATCCGGTAAAGGTCCTCGGCGTCCAGCGCCACCACCCGCAAGAGCAAGTCGGCTGATCCGGTGAGGCCAAAACCTTCCAGGATCTCCGGGATGTCCGCAAGATCCTTCGCGAGGGAGGCGAGTTTCTGTTGCTGGACATGCACGGTGATGAATGCCGTCAGGGGGTAGCCGAGGGCGACCGGATTGATGCGCCGCTCAAAGGAGAGAAAAGCATGCTTCTTCTCAAGCTGGGCCATGCGTGCCTGGACGGTATTGCGGGACAGGCCAAGTCTCTGGGCGAGGGCCACAACGGTCCCTCTGGGATCCTTTGCCATCGCTGAAAGGAGCCGGGTGTCAGTGCCATCCAAAGGTTGCATAATGCGCAAGATTAGCACGGCCTGGCCGCTGCCAACATGGCAGAATGCTCAAGTTTTTCATCGGTAGTTGTACCCCATGCGTCTTGTGAGTAGGGTCACAATTAACGCTGGCGAAGGAGCCAGGGGGTCGGTCTGTGCTTGGATCACAAGTCCATCAGGGCCGACAAAACCTAGCCGGAAGGTTGCGATCACCTGTGTTGACGGATAAGGCGGGCAAGGGAGTGCAATATGACGCTCCGCGCCCCGGACAAAGTGCACATAATCCTTTGCGGACGGGGGGCAACCTCCTGCAGTTGGTGTCGCCGGAAGGCGAACGGATCAGCCACCCGGAATTTGATCTCTGGATCAAGGACATCGGCGATGAGCAATTGGGCTCCTTGTTGGAGGACATGACAGTCATCCGCCGCATCGATACCGAAGCCACAGCCCTCCAGCGGCAGGGAGAACTGGCCCTCTGGCCGCCGCTGCTGGGACAGGAAGCAGCCCAGATCGGTTCAAGCCGTTCCTTGCGCGACGACGACTTTGTTTTCCCCAGCTACCGTGAGAGCGGCGTCGCGTACATCCGTGGAGCCCATGTCTCTGAGATCGCCCAGGTTTGGCGCGGAAATGCCCTGTACTCCTGGGATCCAAAGCGAATCAACATGGCGACGCCCCAAATCATCATTGGTTCCCAGAGCCTCCACGCCACCGGTTACGCCATGGGCGTCCAGCTGGACGGCGCCAGCACGGCAGTACTTGCCTACTTCGGGGATGGCGCCACGAGCGAAGGCGACGTGAGCGAGGCCATGGTGTTTGCCGCGAGTTACCAGGCGCCTGTGGTGTTTTTCTGCCAGAACAATCACTGGGCCATTTCCGAACCCGTCCGCGTGCAGTCCCACGTCCAATTGGCCGACAGGCCTACAGGGTTCGGCATCCCCAGCCTGCGCGTTGATGGAAACGATGTCCTCGCCGTCATGGCCGCTACCCGTTGGGCTTTGGATCGCGCCCGTAGCGGTGGTGGGCCAACGTTTATCGAAGCGGTCACCTACCGCATGGGTCCGCACACTACTGCCGATGATCCCACGCGGTACCGGGACCCGAACGAGCTGGAGGACTGGGCTGCCAAGGATCCTATTCTCCGCTTGCGGAGGCTCCTTGACGCCAAGGGCCTGCTCACCGAAGATCTTGAGAGCAGAGTCAAAGCCAAGGCCGACGCCGTTGCAGCCGAACTCCGTACCAGCTGCGTTAACATGCCTGATCCGCAGCCGTTGGACGTCTTTAACCACGTTTACAGCACACCCAATTCCTGGATTGAACGCCAGAAGGATCAATATTCGCGCTACCTGAACAGTTTCAACCAGCCGGTCGAGGAAGGTGCACTCTGATGTCCAAGCTCACGTTTGCCCGGGCTATCAATGCCGGCCTCCGCAAGTCCCTGGAAAACGATCCCAAAGTCATCCTCATGGGCGAGGATATTGGTTCCCTCGGTGGTGTTTTCCGAGTCACCGACGGACTCCAGAAGGACTTTGGAAAGCACCGTGTGATTGATACGCCCCTGGCCGAGTCCGGCATCATCGGAACCGCAGTGGGCCTGGCCTACCGGGGCTACCGCCCAGTGTGCGAGATCCAGTTCGACGGCTTCATCTATCCTGCTTTCGATCAGATCGTCAGCCAGGTGGCCAAGATGCACTACCGGACCCAGGGGCGGGTCAAGATGCCCATCACCATCCGCGTTCCTTTCGGTGGAGGCATTGGCTCGCCGGAGCACCACTCGGAATCGCCGGAAGCATACTTCACTCACACCTCAGGACTTCGGGTAGTGGCGGTGTCCAACCCTCAGGACGCCTACACCATGATCCAGCAGGCCATTGCCTCGGATGATCCTGTTCTCTATTTCGAACCCAAGCGCCGCTACCACGACAAAGGTGACGTCGACGAGTCCATGGACCTCTCCAAAGCGATGCCATTGGACAAGGCAGCTGTGGTCAACGCCGGTTCGGACGTCACCCTGGTGGCTTACGGCCCTCTGGTTAAAACCGCCAAGGATGCGGCCCAGGCTGCGGCTGATGAAGGAGTCTCCGTGGAAGTCATCGACCTGCGCTCGTTGGCTCCCGTTGACTACCCGGTGGTGGAAGCATCCGTGCGCAAGACGGGCCGTCTGGTCATCACGCACGAGGCCGGACAATCCGGTGGCCTCGGAGCGGAGATTGCGGCCAGCATTACTGAGCGCTGCTTCAACTACCTGGAGTCCGCCCCCGTCCGGATTACCGGCTTCGACGTTCCCTACCCCTACTCGAAGCTTGAAATGCACCATCTCCCGGATCTGGACAGGATTCTGGATGGCGTGGACCGCACCTTGGGCCGCCCCAACTCCCTGAGTGGACTGGAAGGATGACCACCACCATGATCAAGGAATTCAGGCTGCCGGACCTTGGCGAAGGCCTGACCGAGTCGGAAATCCTGAGCTGGAAGGTCGCAGTGGGGGACACCGTCACCCTCAATCAGGTCATTGCGGAGGTGGAGACGGCCAAGGCCGTCGTCGAGCTGCCGTCGCCTTTCGCCGGCGTCGTAGCGGCCCTGCACGAGCAACCCGGTTCCGTGGTGGAGGTCGGTAAACCGATCGTCTCCTTCGAAGTGGACGACGCCGGGGCCTCCAATGGGGGCAACGGACCGGCCGCTGGCGATCAGGCTGTCAGCGAACCGAAGTCCACCAGCGAACCTGCATCAGACGGGGGATCTGAATCGAAGAGCCGATCCGGATCGAACGGCGGGTCGCAACCAGTCGAGGCGAGCGGGGCGGCCGCAAGTCCCGCCAAACGTGAGCCGAATCTGGTGGGGTATGGCGCCGTCGTCGAGCACACCGGACGGCCGACGCGCCGGGTCCGTGCCAACGTCCAACCCGTCCAAACAGAAACCGTCCAAGCCGAAACGCCGCAGGCTCGCCCCGCGGAAGTGGCGCGTGAGTCAACCCCTCACCCTGACGCAGCCACGGCTGAGCGTCCACGTTCCACACCGCCGGTCCGTAAGCTGGCGCGCGATCTCGGGATTGACCTGCAGTTGGTTCGCGGAACTGGTCCGGGAGGACTGATCACGCGAGAAGACGTCCAGAACTTCACGGATGAAGCGGAAGCCGCAAACGCAGCACTGGCGGAGCCCGCAGCGACCGGCGAGCGTGAAACGCGCTTGCCTATCAAGGGTGTCCGGAAGTTCACTGCGGCCGCCATGGTGCAGAGCGCATTCACCGCGCCGCACGTGACGGAATTCCTGACGATCGATGTCACAGCGACCATGGAATTGCTGGCGCGGCTTCGGGCCAGCAAAGCGTTCGAAGGCTACAAGCTCACCCCGCTCACGATCGCGGCCAAGGCGGTCCTGATAGCGCTACGGAACAACCCAACGTTGAACTCGCGGTGGGACGAGGCGCGCCAGGAGATCATCCAGTACAACTACGTCAACCTTGGCATCGCGGCTGCTACGCCCCGGGGCCTGACGGTACCGAACATTAAGGATGCCGATCGCCTGACCCTACGGGAACTTGCTACGGCGTTGTCGGAACTCACAGATACGGCACGTGCAGGCAAGACGTCTCCATCAGACCTCTCGGGCGGCACCATCTCCATCACCAACATCGGAGTATTTGGGATCGACGCCGGAACGCCCATCCTGAATCCGGGCGAGGCTGCCATCGTGGCCTTGGGTGCTGTGCGGAAGGCGCCGTGGGTGGTGGATGATGAGATCGCCGTGCGGCAGGTGATGTCCCTGAGCTTGTCCTTCGACCACCGCGTTGTGGATGGCGAACAGGGCTCACGCTTCCTGGCGGACCTTGGCGCTATCCTGTCCGATCCCGCCATGGTGTTGACTATGGTCTAGCTTCACGAATGTATGAAGCTGCGCCGACCCACCCCTTTACGAGTGCTTGCAGGAAACTGCGGCTAAGGGGTGGGTCGTCGCGCGTTCAGTCTTCTGTTGTGCGTTCAGTCTTCTGTGGGGGTGGTCCGATTGGAGTGGACGTCGCGCCAGCTGTGTTCCGGCTCGAAGCCCAGGAGCCTGCGGGCTTTGTCGATGGACAGCATGGTTTCATGCTGGCCCAGTTCCTTGACAACCTCGACGCCGGGAAAGACTTCCGAAGCGAGCTCGGCGCTGCTTCGGCTCATCACGGTGTCGGAAGCGGCGATGATGAAGGTCTCGAAACCGGGTGCACCTTTCTCCAGGGCGCGGACAACGGCCTGGGCGCCGTCTCGGGCATCGATGTAGCCCCAGAGATTCCACTTGCGCAGGGTGGCCTCCGAGTCAAAGGACGGGAAGGCGTCGTAGTCTTCGGGGTCCATCACGTTGGAGAATCTTAGTGCGGTGATGCTCAACGCCGGGTCCCAGCGCGTGAGCTGGATGGCCATCTGCTCCTCGAGGTGTTTCACGAGGGAGTACGTGCTTTCAGGCCGCGCCGCGTACTCCTCATCCACGGGAATGTAGGGAGGGTCGATGTCGAAGGGGAGTCCCAGGACCGTCTCGCTGGAGGCATAAACCACCTTCTTGATGCCCGCTCGCCGCGCTGCCTGAAAGACGTTGTAGGTGGAGAGCATGTTGTTTTCAAAAATTGCGGCGTCCGGAGCCAACCCTGGTGCGGGGATGGCAGCCAAATGGACGATGGCGTCCAAGCCGCTGTGTTGGTCGTCCAAGCCGAGGACGACGTCCAGGACCTGTCCATAATTGCGAAGGTCCACGTTTACATAGCCGCGACCCCTCTTGCCTGCGCGGTCAATGTTGAGCACGTTGTGGCCATCCTGCGTCAGCCGGCGGACCACGCTCCTGCCCAGTTTTCCGCTTCCGCCGGTTACGGCAATCCTCATGGTGTGCTCCTCGATAGTGGCTGGTGCCAACCCAGTGGCTTTATGGATTCAGTATGGGTTCGAGCTTCAGCCTAGGCTCCACTACCTCCCCGCACAGCCCCTGAAACTGGCCCTGTGAGTCCTAGGAATACTGGAACGGCCCAAGAACATACGCGCGCAGGCATCCGGCACACTTCCGCATACCCACGGCACCGCGCTGGCGCACTTCGGCATACCCGCGGCACCGCGCTGGCCGCACCCCGCATCATTGTCGGGCAGGTCTATGTTCTCTGGGGTGTGTGGTGGTGGTTGCGTCGGGGTGTTTGTTTGGGGTCGATGTGTGGTGGTGGGGTGAACCAGGGCACGCCGGTGGTCATGTCGATCCGCCACTGTTCTTTGTGGATGACGCCGTGGTGGTGGCTGCAGAGCAGGGTGCCGTTCTCGGTTCCTGTGGTGCCGCCGTGTGACCAGTAGGTGATGTGGTGGGCTTCGCACCAGGGAGCGGGCATGGTGCAGTCGGGGAACGCGCAGCCGCCGTCGCGGGCGGTGATGGCTTTGCGGATGTGCGGTGGGAAGATCCGGGTGGTGCGGCCGATGTCCAGGACGCGGGAGTCGCTGCCGAGCAGGACGGGGAGGATATCGGCGTCGCAAGCGATTTTGCGGATGGTGTTGGGGTGCATCGGACCCAGGAACGTTGCTGTGCCGGTGCTGAGTCGTTGGTGGTCGGTGCGTCGTTCGAAGAGGTCGCGTTCGTCGATGGTGGCCGTGACTTGGGGGCGGAGTCCGCCGTTGGCTGGCAGTTTCCCGGTGGTCATCGCGACGGCACAGGCTCCGACGAGTCCGTCGAGGAGTTTCATGGGGCGGGAACGCCGGTCCAGATCCGGTCCGGTGGGATTACTATCCGTGGTGAGTCGGGGGTTGGTGGCGACGTTCATGGCGGTGGTGAGGGTTTCGTATTGTTCGGCGGTGGCGAAGATTTCGATGTGGTGCAGCCCGTGGCGGCGTCGGCGGCGGAAGAACGCGCCTTGGAGTTGGCGGAGGATTTCCTCGCTGGGTTCGGGACCGTCTTGGTCGATCGAATCGACCCAGCGTTTGGCTATTTTGGTGACGAAGTCCGGGTCGGATTCAATGGCTGTGGCGGTGAGGGCGTGTTCCATCCGGGTGAGCGTGTCTTCGTCGGTGAGCAGCCGGACTTTTTCCAGAGCGCTGCTGATGATCGTAGCGGACCGGGAAGGCACCAGCGCTGAGGAGAGGGCTTCGGCCAGCACTTCGCGCCGGGCCGGGATCTCCTGCCCGGCCATTCCGGTCTGCGGAAGGACGTCGGGTGCGAGGGCGAGCCTGCGCCGGGCTTCCCCGATGCTGATCCGCAACCGGGCCCGAAGGAACTCAGCGGCATTCCGGTACCCGTCATCCAGGAAGCTGGCCGTGCCCGTAACCGTCGCACGCGTGGCTGGTTCAGTCCAACCGGTCCGCCACTCCGGCGCGCTAGCCGAGGACCCCGGCGACGCTTGTTGTGCTTCCTTCCGGGTCCTTTCCACCGCTTGCGCCGCGACAACCTGCAAGTACTCCAACGACCGGGAGATCTCCTCGATCCTGCCGGCAAAGTCAGCGGCCTCAACAAACCCAAACAGCCGCGCCGCATCGGCTGCTGCAGTCAACCGCAAGGGGTCCAGAAGAGCCGCGCCGTCCTCAAGAAGAGCCGCCACGTCCCGTCCGGTAGCCGCAGGTTTGGGATACCTATTTTCGAAATGGGGGCTCGGCTGGGCAAGCCCGGCTCTGTTGCCCAGGCCGGCTCTGTTGCCCAGCCCGTGGAAATGGCCGATCGAGATGATGGGCGCCGTCGAATCCTTGAACCCGGCCCTGACCAAGTCCGGCATGCTCAAGAAGCGCTGTGACCGGGCAGCGGCCAGGGCAGCAACAACAGGGGACGATCCCGTCCGAAGTGCCGTTAGCTGCCCCATATCTTCCATGATCAAATCATTTCATCGGGGTCCGACATTTTAAGAGGAACCTGGAAGACAGCTCCAACCTCCCGGCAAAACCAACAATCAGGCTGAGGTCAGCGCAGCCAGGGCCATCTGCTCCAGAATGGGCCTGGCAGACTTCACAGCGATCCTCCGTCCGTGATGGCGGACGGAGTGGGGCGTGGAATTGATCAGGCCAAAGGCTGCGTGTGCCCGGACACGGAGGCCGGCGACATCTGCGCCGTGGTGGATGCGAGCCAGGACGTCTACCCACGTTTCAACGTAGGTGCGTTGCAAGGATCGGACTTCGGCTTGGTCGGCGCTGCTGAGGCTCCCGAAGTCGCGATCCTGGACGCGGATGACGTCCGGGTTGCTCAGCGCAAAGTCCACCTGGAACTGGATCAAGCCCTTCAGCGCCTCCATGGGATTCTCCGCTTCCGTGACCACGCGGAGGCCGCCGTCGAGCAGGTCGCGGCTGACGCTGAGGAGGAGCTCGCCGAGGACGGCCTGCTTACCGGGGAAGTGCCGGTACACGGCGGGACCGCTGACGCCTGCGGCCGCACCAAGATCCTCAAGCGAAACCCTGTTGAAGCCATTCTCTGCGAAGAGTCCCGCCGCCGCTGAAAGCAATGCCAGCCTGCGGAGTTCCTTGGCCTGGCCCCGCTGGGTTGCTGCGGCTGGGCTGCGGACAGTGCCTGTTTCCGGGCCTCCGGTCACGTTCTCCTCCTCCTAGGCGTGCAACTGTGCTGGACATCACAGTTAATAAAGACTAACCTAAATTTCAGTTACGTGGCACTAACCGAAATGGCCTGGGGCCGGGAATGGAACAGTGGTCAATGGAGACAATCGCCAGCTTGGCAGGACCCAACAGCGGCACCTTTGAAGCCAATCAGGAAGCGCAGCTGGCCCTCGTAGGAGAACTGAAGGAAAGGCTTGCCACAGCAGCCCTTGGGGGGCCCGCGAAATCCAGGGAGCGGCACGTCGCCCGTGGCAAACTGTTGCCCCGCCAGCGCATTGACTACCTCCTGGACGAGGGCAGCCCGTTCCTTGAGATAGCACCCTTGGCCGCCAATGGCATGTACAACGATGATTCGCCGGGCGCAGGAGTGATTGCCGGTATTGGGTTGGTCCATGGCCGGCACGTCCTTGTGATTTCCAACGATGCCACGGTCAAGGGCGGCACGTACTACCCCATGACGGTCAAGAAGCATCTAAGGGCCCAGGAAATTGCCCTGGAAAACAACCTTCCATGCATCTACCTCGTGGATTCCGGGGGAGCGTTCCTGCCCAAGCAGGATGAGGTGTTCCCCGACAAAGAGCACTTTGGCCGGATCTTCTACAACCAGGCGCGCATGTCCGCAGCGAAGATCCCTCAAATCGCCTCGGTGATGGGTTCATGCACGGCCGGCGGAGCATATGTGCCGGCCATGAGTGACGAGACAGTGATTGTCCGCAACCAGGGCACTATCTTCCTCGGCGGCCCCCCACTGGTGAAGGCAGCGATTGGCGAGATTGTCACCGCTGAAGAACTAGGTGGCGGCGAGGTGCACTCTAGGATTTCCGGAGTTACGGACCACCTGGCCGAAAACGATCAGCACGCGCTGGAGATCGTCCGGGACATCGTCGGGACGTTGCCCAAGCCAGCCCCACCGGCGTGGGACGTGCTCGACGTCGTCCTGCCGCCCGTCGTCGACCCCTCCGGGATTTATGGCGTGGTCCCCACAGACGTCAACGCCCAGTACGATGTCCGCGAAGTCATCGCCCGGCTCGTGGACGGATCCCAATTCCATGAGTTCAAGAAGAACTACGGCACCACGCTGGTGACTGGATTCGCTCATCTCCATGGACACCCTGTTGGCATCGTGGCCAACAACGGGGTCCTGTTCAGTGAGTCCTCGCTCAAGGGCGCCCACTTCATCGAACTCTGCGATCAGCGCGGGATCCCGCTGATCTTCCTGCAGAACCTCTCCGGTTTCATGGTGGGCAAAGACTACGAGCAAGGCGGCATTGCCAAAAACGGCGCAAAGATGGTGACCGCCGTCGCAACGGCGAGGGTACCCAAGCTGACAGTTGTCATCGGCGGCTCTTTCGGCGCCGGAAACTACTCCATGTGCGGGCGTGCCTACTCGCCGCGTTTCCTGTGGATGTGGCCCGCTGCCCGTATTTCGGTAATGGGCGGAAGCCAGGCATCCAGTGTCCTTGCAACGGTCAAACGGGACCAGTACGAGGCCGCTGGCCAGGAATGGTCCGCCGAGGAAGAGGAGGCCTTCAAAGCTCCCATTAAGCAGCAGTACGAGGAACAAGGCAGCCCCTATTACTCCACCGCCCGGCTTTGGGATGACGGCATCATCGATCCCGCAGACACCCGACGGGTCCTGGGCATGGCTTTGGACGTCGTCTCCCGCCAGCAACTGCCCGAGACCTCCTTCGGCCTCTTCAGGATGTGACCATGACTCTGCCAACCACCACAGCATCAGCCGCCACCGTGGCGTCCCGTCCGTTCAGCGCCGTCCTCGTTGCCAACCGTGGTGAGATCGCTTGCCGCGTGATCCGAACCCTCCGGGACATGGGCATCCGCTCCATTGCCGTCTATTCGGACGCGGACAAGCATGCCAAGCACGTGGCGCTTGCCGATACCGCAGTGGCAATCGGGGGGACGGCGCCCTCGGAGAGCTACTTGAAAATCGACGCCATCATCGATGCCTGTCGCCGCAGCGGTGCGGTGGCAGTCCATCCTGGCTACGGCTTCCTGTCCGAGAATGTGGAGTTCGCCAAAGCCCTTGACGTGGCGGGGATAACGTTCATCGGACCGGGCGTCGACGCGATCGAGGTCATGGGTGACAAGATTCGTTCCAAGAATCACGTCATGGCCTACGACGTCCCCTGCGTACCCGGAATCGCGGTCCCCGGTCTCACCGATCAGGAACTGATCGACGCTGCGCCCTCGGTAGGTTTTCCTTTGCTCATCAAGCCCTCGGCAGGCGGCGGCGGCAAGGGGATGCACATCGTTCAGCGGCCCGAAGACATGGCTGCCACACTGCAGACCGCACGGCGTGTGGCAGCTTCGGCGTTCGGGGATGACACCCTTTTCCTGGAACGGCTCATCAAGGCACCCCGCCACATCGAGGTCCAGGTCCTCGCTGACAACCACGGCAACGTCATCCATCTGGGCGAGCGCGAATGTTCCCTTCAACGCCGCCATCAGAAAGTTATTGAGGAAGCTCCTTCAGCACTCTTTGAGTCGCTGGCGGACGGCCCGGCCGAACGGGCACGCATTGGAGAGGCAGCTTGCAACGCAGCACGTTCGGTCAAATACAGTGGTGCCGGCACGGTGGAATTTTTGGTGTCCGACGAACATCCCGATGAGTTCTTCTTCATGGAGATGAACACGCGCTTGCAGGTGGAGCACCCCGTCACCGAAATGGTCACAGGGATAGACCTCGTTGAATGGCAGGTGCGGATCGCCGCCGGTGAGGTACTCACCGTTGCGCAGTCCGACGTCGTTCTTGACGGCCACGCCGTAGAGGCACGCGTGTATGCCGAAGTACCGGAGCGGAACTTCATGCCCTCGATGGGGCGCGTCGTGGCGCTCGCCGAGAATGGCGGGACGGATCCCAAGGTGCTTGGCCAGCAACGCTCCCGCGCGAACGTCCGGATCGACTCCGCGATGCGCGAGGACCTTGAGATCACCGGCGACTACGATCCCATGCTGGCCAAAGTCATCGCGTGGGGCGAAAACCGCGCTGCTGCCCTGGACACCTTGGACGCCGCCCTGGGCAGGTACACCCTGCTGGGCTTGGACACGAACGTGGAATATCTCCAGCTGCTGATCAATGATCCTGACGTCCGCGCCGGCCACCTGGACACGGGGCTGATCGAACGCAAGCTGCCGTCCATGGAGTTCAGGCACGCAGGCGCCAACGAATTGATCGCTGCCTCCCTGACGCTGTGGCTTGAAAACAAAGCGCTGTGGCTCGAAAAGAAGGCAAACGCTGGGGCTGCTGCCCATGCCGGCAACGCCTGGAGCTCGCTTGATTCCTGGCGCATTGGCGCCCGCGGCGCCTGGAGTGCCACGTTCGGACTGCCGGGTGGCGGCACCTCCACCGTTGCTTTGACGGAGGACTCCGGCACCTTCTCGGCAGTTATCGACGGCGGCCCTGACGCGGGCCGTTCGGCCAAAGTCAACGCCGTGGAACGGACCGGGGACGGCATCGTCCTGGAGATCGACGGCGGCCGGGTCACCTATGCGGCGGGGCTGCCACCAGCCGAGGCGAACGGAATCCGGGCGATCTACCTTGGCAAGGATGGCTGGTCCTGCCGCCTGGAAGTCCTGGACCGCACCGAACGTCTCCGGAGGATGCTGGCAGGCATCCAGCGCGAAGAAGGTGCGGCAGACCCGGAGGTGCGCTCGCCGATGCCGGGAACGGTGGTTTCGGTGGCAGTGGCCAACGGAGACATGGTCCAAGAGGGGCAGCCACTCCTCTCGGTCGAAGCCATGAAAATGGAACACCAATTGGTGGCATCGGTTGCCGGAACCGTCCACCTCACCAGCAAACGGGGCGACCTGGTCAAAGCCGACCAAGTGCTCGCCACTATTCACGCAGCAGACCCTCTTGAAGGACCCGCAGAAACAGACAAGGATCTCCAGCCATGAGCAGTTTTGACCTTAACGAGGAATACCAGGACCTCAGTGATTCCGTCCGTGAATTCGCCGATGAAGTGGTGGCACCCGTATCTGCCAAGCACGATGAAGAACACAGCTTCCCCTATGAAGTGGTCAAGCAGATGGGGGAGATGGGCCTGTTCGGCCTGCCGTTCCCGGAGGAGTTCGGTGGAATGGGCGGGGACTACTTTGCCTTGGCGCTGGCTTTGGAGCAGTTGGGCCGGGTGGACCAGTCCGTGGCAATTACGCTTGAGGCCGGCGTGTCCCTGGGCGCCATGCCCGTGCACCGTTTCGGCACGCAGGAACAGAAGGAGCGTTGGCTTCCCGAGCTGGCATCCGGACGGTCCTTGGCCGGATTCGGGTTGACCGAGCGTGAGGCCGGTTCCGATGCGGGCGGCACCAAGACACACGCCCACGTGGACAACGGCGAATGGGTCATCAACGGCAACAAGGAGTTCATCACGAACTCCGGCACGGACATCACCACTTTGGTGACCGTCACTGCCGTCACCGGTAAGACGGAAAACCCCGATGGCAGCGCCAAGAAAGAAATATCCACCATCCTGGTGCCCACCGAAACCCCGGGCTTCAAGGCCGAGAAGGCCTACAACAAGGTGGGCTGGAACGCGTCGGACACGCATCCACTGACTTTGGACAACGTCCGGGTTCCTGAAGCGAACCTCCTGGGCCAGCGGGGCAGGGGATATGCCAACTTCCTGTCCATTCTTGACGAGGGGCGGATTGCCATTGCCGCCTTGGGCACGGGCGCGGCCCAGGGTTGCGTGGATCTTTCGGTGAAGTATGCCAAGGAACGTAGCGCCTTTGGCCAGAACATCGGCAAATACCAGGCCATCCAATTCAAGATCGCAAGGATGCAGGCGAGGGCCCATACGGCCCGTTTGGCCTATTACGATGCAGCAGCGAGGATGCTGGCCGGCAAGCCGTTCAAGACTGAAGCGGCCATCGCTAAGATGGTCGCAGGCGAGGCTGCCATGGACAACGCACGGGACGCCACCCAGGTGTTCGGTGGCTATGGCTTCATCAACGAATTCACAGTGGCACGCCATTACCGCGATTCCAAGATTCTGGAAGTCGGGGAGGGAACCACTGAGGTCCAGTTGATGCTCATCGCCCGCGAGCTGGGTCTGTAACCGTAGGGGAAGGATCAAGGATGATTGACAAGGTTGTTGCCAGCGCCGCGGAAGCGGTGAAGGACATCCCGGACGGCGCCTCGCTCGCCGTCGGCGGTTTTGGCTTATGCGGCATCCCCGTATCGCTGATCGACGCGCTCCACAGCCAAGGCACCACGGACCTGGAGACCGTCAGCAACAACTGTGGCGTGGACGATTGGGGCCTTGGAATCCTCCTCAAGGATGGGCGAATCCGACGCACCATCAGCTCCTACGTGGGTGAGAACAAGGAGTTTGCCAGGCAGTACCTCGCGGGCGAACTGGAAGTGGTCCTAACCCCGCAGGGAACCCTCGCCGAGAAATTGCGCGCAGGCGGCGCCGGTATTCCCGCCTTTTACACGAAGGCCGGCGTGGGAACCCAGGTCTCCGAGGGCGGCTTGCCGCAAAAGTACGACGCCGAAGGGAACGTTGCGATCGCCTCCGAACCCAAGGAGGTGCGGACCTTCAAGGACGCCGACTACGTGTTGGAAGAATCGCTGACGCCGGACTTCGGGCTGGTCCATGCGTGGAAGGGCGACCGCCACGGCAATCTCGTTTTCCATGCAACAGCCATGAACTTCAACCCCCTGTGTGCCATGGCCGCCAAGACAACCATCGCCGAAGTCGAGGAACTCGTGGAAGCCGGTGAGCTGGACCCGGAACACATCCATACGCCCGGCATTTTCGTGCAAAGGGTGGTTGTGGCTCCCACAACGGAGAAACGGATTGAGAAACGGACGGTGGCTCTGACCACCAGCCAGGCAAGCAGCCAAGCACCCAGCCAAGCAACCAGCCAGGCAGGAGCAGCACAGTGAGTGACAACTCGTACCACGACATCCCGCCCCGTCCAGAAGCCGTGCGGCACGAGTACCGCCGTGCCGACGTCGACCATCACGAAGCCAAAGGCTGGAACCGCAACGAACTTGCCGCACGCGTGGCCCAGGAACTCACGAACGGCCAGTACGTGAATCTGGGGATTGGGATGCCCACCCTGATTCCCAACTACATTCCCGCAGGTGTGGAAGTGATCCTCCATTCCGAGAACGGCATCCTGGGCGTCGGACCTTATCCGGCCGAGGACCAGGTTGATCCGGACCTCATCAACGCCGGCAAGGAAACTGTCACCATCAAACCGGGCGCTGCGTTCTTCGATTCGGCCTCGTCCTTCGGCATGATCCGCGGCGGCCACGTGGATGTCGCCGTTCTGGGTGCTATGGAAGTGGCAGCCAACGGCGATCTTGCCAACTGGATGATCCCCGGAAAGATGGTCAAGGGCATGGGTGGGGCCATGGACCTCGTGTTCGGCGCCAAGAAGGTGATCGTCATGATGGAGCATGTGGACCGCAACGGCAGGCCCAAGATCGTCAAGGACTGCTCCCTGCCCCTGACGGGCAAGGGCTGCGTGGACCGGATCATCACCGACCTTGCCGTGATCGACGTCGTCAAGGACGAGGGGGAACCGCGGCTGGTCCTTCGCGAGCTGGCTCCCAACGTCACTTTGGACGAGGTCGTGGCTGCCACCGGAGCTGAACTCTTCGAAGAGGACCAGGAACTCACCGTATGACGCGGGTTGTTGAGCAGCGTGGACTGTACTTCGATGAGCTTGAAGAGGGCGTGATCTACGCCCACAAACCCGGACGAACAGTCACGGAGACGGACAACGTCCTGTTCACTACCTTGACCATGAACACCCAGGCGCTGCATCTGGACGCAGCATGGAGTTCAACGCAGCCATTCGGGCAGCGGCTGATGAATTCCATGTTCACCTTGTCCACAATGGTGGGGCAGTCGGTGACCCAGTTGACGCAGGGCACCATCATCGCCCAGCTGGGCTTGACGGATGTCGCCTTTCCCCACCCGCTCTATCACGGGGATACCCTGTACACGGAAACGGTGATCACTGCCAAACGGTTGTCGTCCTCGCGTCCGGGCCAGGGTGTGGTGACCATGCAACATACTGGCAGGAACCAGGACGGAGTGGTGGTGGCGCTTGCCACGCGGACCTGCCTGATGTGGACCCAGGAAGCATACGCCGCACAGTCCTAGGCCGTTTCCGCATTTGTCAGCATTCCAGCAGCCCAGCATTCCAGCAGCAAGGAACCCTTCATGCCTTCTCCCCATTCGTCCCTTCATGGCGCGGTTACACCGTTCACCATGGGGCCGGCACTCCTCTTTTGCCCCGCTGACCGGCCGGAGCGTTTCGGCAAGGCGGCGGATCGTTCGGACGCCGTGATCCTGGACCTTGAAGATGCCGTGGCTCCGGGGGACAAGCAGAGGGCCCGGGGCGCGATCCTCGCGCAGCTCGGATCCGAAGGAGACACTGCTGAGCTGGACCCGAGCCGCACGATTGTCCGCGTCAACCCAGTGGGCTCCGCGGAATTCGAGAAGGACCTGCACAGCCTGGCGCACACTCCCTACCGCACTGTCATGCTCGCCAAGGCAGAGAGTGCCGAACAGCTCAGGGCGCTTGAGGGCTACCGCGTGATCGCACTCTGTGAAACGGCCGCCGGCATCGTCAATGCTTCAGTCATCGCCGCGGAACCCAACGTGGTTGCCTTGATGTGGGGCGCCGAGGACCTGCTTGCTTCCTTGGGCGGTCTCTCCAGCAGGAACGACGACGGCGGCTACCGGGCCGTGGCCCTGCACGCACGGTCCGCTGTGCTGCTTGCCGCCAAAGCCGCTGGCAAGGAAGCCATCGACTCCGTGTATGTGAACATCCCCGATCTTCAGGGCCTGGCTGTGGAATCCCTTGACGCCGTAGCCAGCGGTTTCGGTGCCAAGGCCTGCATCCACCCGAGCCAGGTGGCAACAGTCCGTGAGGCCTACGCACCAACGCCTGAAGCCGTGACCGAGGCCGCCGAGCTCCTCGATGCGGCATCTGCGGCCGGAACGGGGGTCTTCCAGTTCAAAGGCAAGATGATCGATGGCCCCATCCTCAAACACGCGGAGGCAACACTGCGCCGGGCCCGCCACGCGAAGTAACAGTTGAACCCCATGTTGTGGAAGAACATGGGGGTCAACTGTCACCTCGGCGCGAGGCTGCAGCGCTAGGAGACTGCTGAATAAGCGGGTTGGTGGGGCGGGCGGAACGCCACCAATAGCCGTCTAGCGGCATGTTCTGGTCAGCACCCTTGGGTGCGACAACGGGGTCGTTCCGCCCGCTTGCGTTCATTCTGCCTCAGATCCGGAGCGTCATCCAGCGATTTTTTACGGATGGGTCAGGTCCTGCCGGTGGATTATCGCAGCGCCCATG
Organism: Micrococcaceae bacterium Sec5.1; assembly: GCA_039636795.1. Classification (NCBI taxonomy): domain Bacteria; kingdom Bacillati; phylum Actinomycetota; class Actinomycetes; order Micrococcales; family Micrococcaceae; species Micrococcaceae bacterium Sec5.1. Next base: position 1,703,413 of record CP143430.1, read on the forward strand.
ATCCTTGGTTCTCTGTGAGTCCGAGGGCGAGGAGCCGTCGGAGGTTCAGTCCGGCGATCCGCAGTTGGAGCCAGGCGTTGTTCCGTTTGATGCCGCGGTGGGGAACGCGTCGGTTGCCGCGGGTGAGCCAGGCGATGGACCGCTCGACCATGGGCCGGTGCCTGCGGTAAGCGTCCCGGAAGGCCGGGTCCCCGGCGCGTTGACGGTGCTCGCGCTGCAACGCGTCGTGTTCGTGAAGTTCTATTTGGCGTCCCCGGGCTGCGCTGGTGCACCGGTGCCGGAGTGGGCAGTCGGTGCAGGCGGCACCGAACGTGACCCGCCGTTTGGCAGTGATGGTCCTGGTGAGACCGTTCGGGCAGGTCACGGTGCCGGCTGCTTCATCGACGGTGAAATCATCGAGGGTGAACCCGCCTTCAACTGCCGGGCGCAGCGGCCAGGGTTTGATCACCGGGGTATGGCCGGTGCCGGCTAGAGCGGCGAGCATTTCCCCGGAACCGTAGGCCGAGTCGGCCAGGACGTCCACGCTGGTGCCGGCGATCGTGGGATCCGCGCCGATCAGGCGGGCACCGACGGCTCCGTCGCTGTTCTCCGGTCCGGAGGCCTTGGTCAGCTCCGCGGCGGTGACCAGCCCGGTATCGGGCTCGATGACAATATGGGCCTTGAACCCGTCCTGCTGGCGGGACTGGGTCTTGTGCGCGTGCCGGGTGTCCGGGTCCACGGTGGAGATCATCCGGTCCGGTGCGACCTTCCGGGCGATACGCCACCGCCCGTCCGTGCCGTCCGAATCCTCGGCCGGTTCCACGTCCTGCCCCGCGACCAGTGCCAGCAGCGCGTACGCATCGGCGGCTTTGCCGTCCAAGGCCTCGGGATCGACCGCGGCCAGCAGCGCCAGCGCGTCGGTGACAAGCGCCGAAACCAGGCCGTCCCGGGCAGCCGGGTCATCCCACGCGATATCCGGTTTGCCGGTTCGCGTGTAGTCATACCCGTTTGCGTGGGTGCTCAGCAGTTCCTGGCCGGCAGGGACGTCACGGCCGAAGCGGCGGATCCCGGCGATCAGTTGCGTGATGGTGTCCTGCCTCGCGACCGCGTCGTCGAGGACTGTTGAATCCACAGCTCTGCGGCGCTTGCCCTTCAGGATTCCGGTTTCCGCCACGACCTCGGCGATGGCCTCCATGATCCGGTGCGGGTTCCCCGACCCGGCCAGGCGCCGCCGCCAGTACGTCAGCGTACTCGGGTGGAACGCGATATCCGTCAGCCCGTATCCGCACGCGGCTTTCCAACGCAGATCGTACGTCAAGCCCTCGGCCGTTTCCCGGTCAGAGAGCCCCTGCAATGCCTGCAACACCAGCACCGAGCCGATCACCGGCGCCGGAACCGACGGCCGGCCGCGCCGCGACGGAAAGAGATCCTCCATCATTGAATCCGGAAACAGGCGCCCCCGATGCCTGGCCAGAAAAGCGAAGACGCTGCCCGGAGTCAACAACTCTCCGGCCAGCGCCTCCACATCCAAATACCCGCGTTGCCCGTCCTCGCGTCCCTGCATAAGACCAGTCTTAACCACCAGGCCCACCAGTCCAGCCGACGCGCCCCACAACCGCCGATTACTTCAGCAGTCTCCTAGGCGCGTACCGGCGTCGAAAGTTCTGCCAGTTCCACCATGTCCGGGCGGCTTACGGTGCTCTGGATGGCTACCGAGTGTCCTGTCTTGGCTGATTCCAGCACGGACTCCATGACCTCAAGGGCATGGAACGCGAGTTGGCCGCCAGCTCGGGGCTCTTGCCCGGCCGGTGTAGCTGACAAGTCGGCGATGCCAAAGCCGCGGCCGGCGTCAACGTAACCGGCGGAGACAGGCAGCGTTTTCCACTCCTCGGCTCCCAACTCGAACAGCTGCACATCGCCGTCGAAGTGGTTGGGATCCGGAACAATGAGCGAACCCTTTTCCCCATGGATTTCGATGTTGGGGCTCTTGGTCTTGACGGCGTCGAAGCTCATGAACAGCGTCGACAAAGCGCCGGACGCGTGGACCAGGACACCCGTGACGTGGGAGTCGATCTCCACGGGCACTTTTTGCCCCTGGCGAGGACCGGAACCGATGGTGCGTTCGCTGCGGGTGTGGCTGGCCGCGCCCACCACCGACGCTACGGGGCCCAGTAACGTGACCAGTGCGGACACGTAGTAAGGGCCCATGTCCAGCAGCGGCCCGCCTCCGGGCTGGTAGTAGAAATCGGGATTCGGATGCCAACGCTCATGCCCTGCCGTAGCCATGGTGGCTGTCGCCGAAACCGGCGCGCCAATCAGGCCGTCGTCGATCGCTTTTCGGGCGGTCTGGATACCGGTGCCGAGGACTGTATCCGGAGCGCAGCCCACAATCACTCCCGCCGCGTGGGCCGCTTCGAGCACGTGCCGGGCCTCTGCCGTGGTTGCTGCCAACGGCTTCTCGCCATAAACGGACTTGCCCGCCGCGATGGCCTTGAGGGCGATCTCAGCATGCGCTGCCGGGATGGTCAGGTTGAGGACAAGTTCGACGTCGTCGGCCTCAAGCAGCTCATCCACGGACAAGGCACGGACGCCGTCGTAGGAGTCGGCAACCGCCTGGGCGCGGGCTGGATCAAGGTCCGCGACGGCTATGAGGTTGATGGAATCCAGCCGGCGGAAGTTTGTCAGGTATTGGGCGATGATGGCGCCGCAGCCAATGATTCCAACATTCAGCGGGATGCCCACAGCATGCCCCTTTCGATGATCGTGCGTACGTTGCTGTCCTGGAGGATTTCCACGCGGTGGCCGGGAGTGGAGACGAAGATTCTTCCCTTGCCCCATTGCCGGGTCCAAATGGCGGGGGAGGTGACCTCACGGTTCCACGGGTCCCATTCGCGGACTTTTTGCGTAGTGGTCGCTAGGACGTCGATGTAGTCATCGGCCAGAACCCAATACTGCTCGGTGACGAGGTCAAAGTCTCCGATTCCCTGGGTAATGGGGTGCTCGGCCGCAGCGGGAAGCATGTTCACCGTGTAGGGAACATAGTTATCTGACTGCTCGCCAATCCGTTCGTCCTCATGCTTGCCCGGGTGGCAGGCGAACTGGCCCCCGATCAAGTGCAGGTAGTCCGAAGTGTTGCGGTAGGAATCCGCGATCCCGCCGTGCCATCCGGCAAGTCCAGTGCCATTTTCGACGGCGGTGCGGAGCCCCTCGAACTCGTCTTTTTCGATGGTGGACATTGTCATACACTGCACGATGAGGTCCACCCCGGCCATGTATTCAGTGTCCGCGTAGATTTTGGGGGATTCCTCCACCCTGACCTCATAGCCGTTGGCTTTGAGGAAGGGGAGGAACAGTTCGGTCGCCTCAACCGGCTGGTGTCCGTCCCAGCCGCCTCGAACCACCAGTGCGGTCTTGCTCTTGCTTGTCATGTTTTCCTTTATATTCGTAATCGTCCGGGTGAGTCTGTTGGCTGTTCGAAAATCAGTTTCAGCGAGCGGCGAAGGCGGCATCGAAAGCTGCAGCCGGGGGACGGATAGCAGCCAGCCGGCGGACCATGTCCAACGCTTCCGGGGCGCCGATCAGCCGGTCCATGCCGGCGTCTTCCCATTCGATGCTGGTAGGTCCGGTATATCCGATCGCGTTGAGCATCCGGAAAATGGGTTCCCAGTTCACGTCTCCATGGCCTGCGGTGACGAAGTCCCAGCCACGGCGGGGATCCGCCCACGGTAGGTGGGATCCAAGACGACCGTTGCGTCCATTGAGCTGGCGCACGGATTCCTTCACATGGACATGGAAGATCTTGTCCGCGAAGTCCTGGAGGAACATCACGGGGTCAAGGTCTTGCCAGATGAAGTGGGAGGGGTCAAAGTTCAGGCCAAAACTGTCCCTGTGCCCGATCGCTTCCAGTGTGCGTTTGGCAGTCCAGTAGTCGTAGGCGATTTCCGACGGATGGACTTCCAAGGCAAAACGGACTCCTACCTCGTCAAAGACATCCAGAATGGGGTTCCAACGGTCTGCGAAGTCCTGGTAGCCGCGCTCGATCATGCCTTCTGAAGCCGGCGGGAACATCGCAACGCACTTCCAGATGGACGAGCCCGTGAACCCCGTGACGGTCTTGACCCCAAGCCTTGCCGCCGCACGTGCCGTGGTCTTCATTGCTTCGGCGGCCCGCTGACGGACGCCCTCAGGATCGCCGTCGCCCCACACGTTTGGTGCCAGGATGTCCCGGTGACGTTCATCGATGGGGTCATCGCACACTGCCTGTCCAGTCAGGTGGTTGGCGATCGCATGGACCGAGAGGTGGTGCTTCTCCAGGATGTCCAGCTTGCTTTGAAGATACGAGTCGTCCTCGACGATGCGCCGGGGGTCCAGATGATCGCCCCAGCAGGCAATCTCCAAGCCGTCAAAGCCCCACTCGCCAGCCAGCCGGGCTACTTCCTCAAACGGCAGGTCGGCCCATTGGCCGGTAAAAAGGGTGATGGGTCGGGTCATGTTCATTCCTCTCAGACGTTCTGCCAGCGGCTCGCGTTGCCCGCGCTCGCCTCAACCGCGGCCAGCACCTTTTGAACCTGCAAGGCATCAGAGAACGACGGCGTGGGCTGCTCCCCGGCGCCGATGGCATTCACCAGGTCCACCACCTGGTGGGTGAATCCGTGCTCGTAACCAAGGCCGTGCCCGGTGGGCCACCAATTGCCCGTGTAGGGGTGGGACGGTTCGGTGACAATGATCTTGCGGAATCCGGCGTCAGGTTCCAGCGCCGAATCGTAGACCTGAAGCGAGTTCATGTCCTCGAAGTCGAAAGCCAGCGAGCCCTTGGTCCCGTTGAGCTCCAGGCGCATGGCATTCTTGCGGCCCAAGGCAAAACGAGTTGCTTCGAAGATGCCGATGGTGGCGCCAGCACCGTCGTCGTGCTTTCCGGCAAACCGGGCGGTGAACAGCGCGGCGTCGTCCACCGTGACCGGCCCCTTGGGGGCGTCCGTCCCGCCGCGACCTCCGAGGCCCACGTAATCTCCACCCACAGGGCGTTCCTTCACGAAGGTCTCCAGCAGCGCCGAAACGCCGGTGATGGTGGAGCCTGTGATCCACTGTGCGGCGTCGATGCTGTGGGCGCCGATATCGCCGAGTGAACCGGAGCCGGATTTGGACTTGTCCAGGCGCCACGTCAGCGGCGCATCCGCGTCACTGAGCCAGTCCTGCAGGTATTGCGCCCGGACGTGGCGGATGTCGCCCAGGCGCCCTTCCTCCATCATCCGCTTTGCCAATGCCAAGGCCGGAGTGCGCCGGTAACTGAAGCCGCACATGGACAGTACGCCGCGCTCGGCTGCCGCCTGGGCAACCGCTGTCATTTTCTCCGCCTCTTCCACTGAATTGGCCAGTGGCTTTTCGCAGAGCACGTGCTTGCCCGCTTCCAAGGCGGCCATAGCGATCTCGGCGTGCGTGTTTCCTGGGGTGCAGATATCGATGAGGTCAATGTCATCGCGTTCGATCAGTCGGTGCCAGTCCGTTTCCACCGAATCCCAACCGTACTTGGCGGCGGCCGCACGCACGCCGTCCGGGTTGCGGCCGGCGACGGCGGTCAGTTCGGGTATCAGGGGGAGGTCGAAGAATCGCGGCGCTGTCCGCCAGGCGTGCGAGTGGGCAGCGCCCATGAAGGCATAGCCCACCATGCCCACGCGGAGGCGTTTGGGTTCTGACATGTGAAGGTCCTTTCTACTTGCTGAAGCCTGCGGTAAGACCACTGACCAGCTGGCGGCGTCCGAGGACGTAAATCACCAGGATCGGCAGGGTGCTCAGGACGACGGAGGCAAGCACAGCGGGGATGTTGACGCTGAACTCGCCTTGGAAAGTCCACAGTCCCAAGGGGAGGACACGGAGTCCAGGGCTTTGGGTGAGTACCAGCGGCAACAGGAATCCGTTCCAGACATGCAAGCCGTTGTAAATTGCCACGGTTACTATCGCCGGGCGGGTCAAGGGCAGCGCCAGCCTCCACATCGTTTGCCAATCGCTGCAGCCATCCAGGCGCATTGACTCGAACAATTCGTTCGGCACATCGCGGATGAAGTTGGACAGGATCAGCACCGTCAAAGGAATGGCGAATGCAACGGAGGGAAGCATGATGGCAAGGAGGCTGTCATACAGGTTCAGCCGGATGATCATCAAGTAGATCGGGATGATGGTTGCCTGGAGCGGAATCGCCAAGCCCATGAGGAACATGCCGTTGACGAACTTCAGGTATCGGCCGCGACCACGAACTATCGCGAAGGCTGCCATGAAGGAGATCAGAACCGTGGGGATCACGGAGCCGAGTGTGACGATCACGCTGTTCATGAAATACGTGGTGAAGTTGGCCTCGAGAACCAGCTTGTAGTTCTCCAAAGTAGGCGCCGCCGGGAGGGCCAACGGATTCTGCCCAAAGTACCCTTCGGAGGTCTTCAGGCTGGTGATGACGATGTAGTAGATCGGCACAATGATGATGGCCAGCCATATCCAACCGCCAAGGCCTCCGGGAATGTTCAGCCGCCTGACCCGTGAACCGAGGCTCTGTTTGGCCTTGATGGAGTGGCCTGGGGGAGTGGCTGGAGCGGTTTTCGAATCGCTGCGAAGGACAGTGCTCACCTTACAAACCTTCCAATTGGCTGCCCTGCTTGTCCTTGCCTCCAAGGCGCTGGAGGAACAAGGCAAGGACAAGGCCGATGACGACGAGGATGACTGCAATGACACTTGCCGGGCCCATCAGGTTGGCCCGGAAGCCGCGCAAGTACATGTCCAGCGCCAGGATGCGGGTGGAGTTACCCGGCCCGCCACCAGTCAGGACGAAGATGAGGTCGAAGTACGTCAGCGATCCTACGACCATCAGGGTGGATGAGGTGATGATGGTGTATTTCAGCTGGGGAAGCGTGATGTGGAAGAACTGCTTAATGATTCCCGCACCATCGATCTGTGCTGCCTCGTACAGGGACTTGGGGATTTGCCGGACACCACCTTGGTAGATGAGTGTGTGGAAGGGCACGAACTGCCAGGCGATCACAAAGATGACCAAGCCCAATGCCAACTGCGGGACGCCCAGCCAGTCCTGGGCCAGGAAAGGCAAACCCAATCCCATGGCCAGCCCAAAGTTAGGGTCCAACAGTGCTTTGTACGCGATGGCAACTGCCGCGGAGGAGAGCAGAAGCGGCAAGAAGTACAACACCGCCAAGGCAGCCCTGTAACGCTGTGTGCCGGCCGTGAAGACTCCCAGCAGAAGGCTGATAGGCGTCTGGACCAGCCAGGAGACAATCATGATCAGGAAGGTCAGGCCCAGGGCGTTGTACAGTCCGGGGTCGCTGAGAACTGAGGACCAGTTCTCCAGGCCGGCTGCTCCAATGGCGCCGATGCCGTCCCAGTTGGCGAAGCTCAGAACCAGGACACCTACCAGCGGCGCAAGCGCGAACACCACGAAGAAGATCAAAGCCGGGACCGTCAGCCACGCAAGCGCAGATTTTTGCTGCCCGGTCTGCTCGATTTTCCGCGGTGCAGCGGCAGCCCTGTGAGTCGTTGTTGAACTCATTTGCCCAGGGTGGCATTCATGTTCTCGGCGAACTGCTGTGGCGTGATCGACTTGAGGAAGAGTTGGTCGATGTTGTTAAGCAGGGCCTCCGCCGCAGTCGGGCTTAGGGCTTGATCCCATGACTGCTGGAAGTTCGGGGCATTTTTGGCCAGGTCGTACACGAAGTTCAGGAAGTCCTTGTCCGGGGACGTTGCGAGCTTGTCTTCAATTCCGTTGACGATCGGGACCGAACCGGAGTTGATGTAGGCGTCAATGACCGTGTCTGTCATGATGCCCTCCTTGAAGAACTTCTTCGCCGTTTCCTTTTCTTTGTCGGTGGCCTTGGCCGAAATCGACATGTACTGGGCTGGGTTGCCTACGCCATTCTTAGGATCTCCCTTGCCTCCCGCGACTGTCGGGAAGGTGACGAAGCCCAGTTTTCCGTCCTGGACGAAGTTCTGGCCTTCCTTCTTCATGGGTCCGTACGTCCAGGAACCTTGAAGCAACATTGCTGCTTTGCCCGTGAACAACAGCGCCTGATCCGCCTTCGAATCTGCCGTGATGGAGGAGAAGCCCTTGATGAAGCCATCGGCGGACACCAGTTCCTGGATCTTGGTACCCGTTTCAATCACTGCAGGATCCATCCAAGCATTGGGCTTGCCCTCGAAGATCGCCTTGAATACCTCGGCGCCTCCGATGCGGTCCAGCAAGTACTCCAACCACATCATGGAGGTCCAGCGGGATTGACCGCCCAAGGAGAATGGGGCTACGCCCATGTCGTTGAAGGTCTTTACCAGCGACATGACGTCGTCCCAGGTCTTGGGTGGCTGCACCCCCGCCTTCTCAAAGAGCTCCTTGTTGTAGAACAGCACCACTGGGGCCACGTACTGGTTGGGGAGGGCATAGATCTTGCCGTTGACGGTAGCCGCACCGAAGGAAGCGGGGAAGAACTTGTTTTTCAGATCCGGGTTGGCCTCGAACCAGCTGGTCAGGTCCTCCACCTGATTGGCCTCGGCGTAGGTCTTCAACGTCCCGCCACCCCATCCATAGACAATGGTGGGGGCCTGGCCGGCGCCGATCGCGGTTTTGATCTTCGTCTTGTAAGCATCGTTCTGGAAGTACGTCACAGCGATCTTGTTATCGGGGTTCGACGAACCAAAAGCATCGACGGCTTTCTGGATGGTGGTCTGGTTCGGCTCGCCGGAGAGGAACCACATGCTGGCGCCTCCTCCGCTCGCGCTGCCCGGTCCGGACGTACCGCAGGCACTGGTTGCCATGACTGCGAATGGCGTAACAGCCGCTAGAGCCAGAAAAGAACGCCGTGATGATTGGAACTGCTTCATTGCTTCTCCATGTGTAGTCGCCTCGTTGGGCACGTTGCGGTGCCCATCTCCCAAAGGAGTGACCATCTCCCGAAAAATACCGAAATATTTCGCGAATGCGGTTTAGGTCACGGTCTAAACTAAAGTGCATTCCATCACACGTCAAGGTTTACTTTTCGCTGCTTGAGCTGCTGTGGGCGCCTTCTTGAGCTTTCCCTCGGCATCCCGCATACTCGAAACAAGCCGAAATATTTCGAAAGCAGGGGGATTATGGAACGCGAGCTGCGTCCGCTCAAGCTCACACTGGCTGCCGTGGCCAAAGAGGTGGGTGTCTCAGCGCCTACGGTTTCCAAGGTGGTGAACGGCAGGGAGGACGTGGCCGAGGAAACCCGGGCGCGCGTGCTGGCGGCCTTGCAGCGAACCGGATACAAATCGCCGCTCCAACGCAAAAGCCTTCCCGCCCGGCAGTCAGTTGAGGTGGTTTTCGACTCCCTGAACTCGGCCTACTCCGTGGAAGTCCTCAACGGCGTGATGGAGCATGCGGCGGTCTCGGACATGGAGGTCATCCTCTCGGTCACCAGCAGGCAAACAGCGTCACCTTTGGGACCGGAGGAGCGGGCTCAACGCATCATCGACGAAGGACGCAGCGGAATGATCGTGGTCACTTCCGCCTTTGGCTCGGCACAGTTGGAAGCCTTCCAACGACGCCGGATCCCCATCGTGGTGGTGGACCCCCTCAACCCGCCGCCGGCAGAGGTGTTCAGCGTGGGTGCCAGCAACTGGGCCGGCGGCAAGGCCGCAGCGACGCACCTGCTCGAGTTGGGACACCGCAAGATTGCCTACATAGGCGGTCCTGCCACGGCGGAATGCAGCCAGGCGCGGCTCCACGGCTATATGGCCGCACTCATGGCGGAGGGCATCGCTGTGGACGACGACTATGTCTCCGCGGGCCCCTTTCGGCCCGAGAATGGTGTGAGAGGCATGAAGGCCCTGCTGGCACTTGAAGATCCGCCCACGGCAATATTCGCTGGAAGCGACAGCATCGCGTTGGGTGTCCTGGCAGAAGCGCGAAGGCAGGACATCCGGATTCCGAAGGACATGAGCCTGGTCGGTTTCGACGGCACCCATCAGGCGGAAGAATCCGTTCCACCCCTGACCTCCGTCTCACAGCCACTACAGGAAATGGGCCGTTCGGCCCTGCGGTTCATCCTGCGCCAGGTCCATGGCGAAGATATCGATTCCCGAAGGGTGGAGCTGGCTACGCACTTGGTGGTCCGTGAGTCCACGGCGCCGCCGCCCGCATCCAAGGTCAAACCTGCGTCCAAGGCCAAGCCTGCATCTAAGGCCCAGTCCGCCCGCGGCAAAGTCGGATAACGCTAAAGAAGCCGCCGCCGTCGAGGCGTAAGAGAGACGGGCGGAATGGCGTCATACAGCAGCACCCGCACCCAACGCTCACCCGTCTCACGGAACTCCGCACGGCTGGCGAAACGGTAAAGATAGCTGCGCGCACGTACCCAACGCGGCCGTTCGCCGTCGAACGGGTCATGGCGAAGCAGCCCAAGCGTGGTCTCGTCTGCCTCCAACAGCTTCTCCAGGAAGGCATAGAACCAACCCTCGTGGACGGTCCGCAGCGGCAGGAACCACATGAGCCAATCCAGCCTGAGGTGATACGGCGCCCATTGCCGTGGCAGACGGCGGAGGTCGCCGGGTTTGCCTTTGAAGCCGTACTCCAGCCATTGGTCGTCAGCTGCATCGGGCTCTTCAGCCATGGTGCCTTCGACGACGATCTCGATCCGCTGCTTCGTCACCGTACCGAACGCACCATAGGCATTGACCAGGCGCCAGCGGTTGAAGCTCGCATTCATGAGTTGCTGGCGCGAGAAGAGGTTCAGGAGCGGCCGGTAACTGAGGACCAGCAACAGGACCGTCACGGCAAGTACGACGACGAGCCACCACAGCGGTGTTTCGGCACCCGGGTGCCACTCGAGCGGAATGACGGGAAGAACAGCATGCGGCACCGGATCACTCACTGCAGCGAAGGCGAGAACGATTGCCATCCAGTTCAGCCAGGCAAAATTACCGCTGCCCACCAACCAAAGCTGCGTCACAATGATGATTCCTGCCGCGATACTGGCCAGCGGTTGGGGCGCGAACAGGAAGAACGGAACCACCAACTGCGCGAAGTGGTTTCCCACCACTTCCACCTTGTGCAGAGGACGGGGGAGGAGATGGAACTGCCGGCTCAGCGGTCCGGGCATCGGCTGCGTCTCGTGGTGGTAGAACATCGCCGAAAGGTCGCGCCACTCACGCCCGCCCCTGATTTTGATCATTCCCGCGCCGAACTCAAGCCGGAACACCAGCCACACAATCAGGATCAGGATGGTAGTGGGCGGCGGAACCTGGTCCGAGCCAAGGAACGCTACGGTGAAACCGGCCTCCAGCAGCAGGATCTCCCAGCCAAAGCCATAGAACGTCTGGCCCACATTGACGATCGACATGTACAGGAACCAGAGGGCGAGGAACGCCACCATCGGCAGCCACGGTGGTCCCAACTGCGGCAAGCCCAACACCAGCAAGGCGGACACCGCGATGCCCACCCAACAGACTGCACGCAGCAAGGCATCCGAGTAACGCCACTGAAAGAGAGTGGGCCGGGCCAGACGCCGCGCCATCTCAAGAAACGAAGGTACGGGAAGCAAGCCACGCTCGCCAAGAAGGGCCGGAAACTGGTTCATGGTGGAGAGGAACGCAACCAGATAGAGGGCGGCCGTACCGCGTTGCAATACCTGCCGCGCGAATTCGTAGTTCCGCGCGTCAAACCAATCCTGCGCATCAAACCAGGCCAGCCACTCCACAATTCCACGTTACGCGCGGGAAAGAAGTGGTCAAGCAGGGTTTTCCACTTACCCGGGTGCTACGTTCGCACGCTTCTGCGGCTGCTGGGATACTTAAGCAATGCAGCCGCGCAAGATCGTCATCCTCGGGTCCACGGGTTCCATCGGCACACAGGCGATTGACGTCGTCGACGGCGCCCCGCACCTTTTCGAAGTGGTGGCACTGAGCGCCGGCGGCGGAAACCTCGAACTGCTCGCCCAGCAGGCTGTCCACACGCGGGCGCAGGCTGTAGGCATTGCCTACGGCGATCCGGAAGCACTACAGAACTTGATTGACGCCGCGGCAGCCCGAAGCGGCTTGCGTAGCTTTGCTCCGGAAATTTTCGTTGGTCCGGACGCGTCCACCCGTATCGCGGAAGTCGAATGCGACGTCGTTCTCAACGGCATCACCGGCTCCATTGGACTGGCGCCCACCCTGGCCGCGCTCGCATCCGGTGCCACCTTGGCGCTCGCCAACAAGGAGTCGCTGATTGTCGGTGGTGCCCTGGTGAAAGCGGCCGCAGCCCCTGGCCAGATCGTGCCTGTTGATTCCGAACATTCAGCCATCGCCCAGTGCCTGCGTTCGGGTACTGATCAGGAGGTGGAGAAATTGATTCTCACGGCCTCCGGCGGTCCTTTCCGCGGCCGCAGCCGTGCGCAGCTTCACGATGTCACACCCGCCGAGGCTCTGGCGCATCCCACCTGGGATATGGGCCTCATGGTCACCACCAACTCGGCGAGCCTCGTTAACAAGGGCCTGGAAGTGATCGAGGCACATCTGCTGTTCGATGTACCCCTGGACAGGATCGACGTCGTGGTCCATCCACAGTCGGTGGTCCACTCCATGGTTCAGTTCGTGGATGGGTCCATCATCGCCCAGGCGTCGCCGCCTGACATGCGGCTTCCCATTGCCTTGGGACTGGGTTGGCCTGGGAGGGTTCCAAGGGCTGCCCAACCATGTGACTGGACCCAAGCCACAAGTTGGACATTCGAACCACTGGACTCGGTTGCGTTTCCGGCAGTGGAGCTCGCCAAGGAGGCCGCGAAGCAGGGCAGCACCTACCCTGCCGTCTTCAACGCGACCAACGAGGAAGCCGTGGAGGCTTTCCACGCGGGCCGCATCCGCTTTACGGACATCGTTGACACGGTGGAGTCCGTCCTCAGCGAACATTCAGGTTCTTCGGAGCTTACGGTGGAGTCCGTGCTGGATGCTGAGAGTTGGGCACGCACGCGCACCCATGATCGTTTAGCCAACAGCGCCGTATAAACAAAGAACCCCCTATGGAAGCAGTCCCGTCGGTATGAGTCCCGTCCTTCTTTTCATCCTTGGAGTCGTCTTCGTCGCCCTCGGCGTCGCAGTATCCATCGCTTTGCACGAGGTTGGCCACCTGGTCCCCGCGAAGCTCTTTAAAGTGCGCGTGACCAAGTACATGATTGGCTTCGGGCCCACCTTGTGGTCCAAGAAGAAGGGTGAAACGGAGTACGGCTTCAAGGCGCTTCCCTTGGGTGGCTACGTGGCCATGATTGGCATGTATCCGCCCAACAAAGAAGATGGCGGGGTGCGTCCGTCCAGCACGGGCATGTTCCAGACTCTTGCCAGTGAGGCCCGTTCGGTCGCGCATGAAGAAGTGGGCCCGGGGGATGAAGGCAGGGTCTTTTACAAGCTGCCGGTCTGGAAGAAAATCATCATCATGCTCGGCGGACCGGCCATGAACATGCTCATCGGTTTGGTCCTCCTGGCCGTCCTGCTCATGGGTTTTGGCGTTGCCACGGCCACCACCACCATCGCGGACGTCTCAAAATGCCAGGTGGCTGCCGGCAAAACGGTGGACCCGGATTCGGCGGACTGCAAGCCAACACCCGCGGCGGCCGCCGGGCTGCAGCCGAACGACACCGTCAAGACTTTCGACGGCAAAGCCGTCACCAGCTGGGATGAACTCACCGGCTGGATCCGGGCCTCGGCGGGCCGGGAAGTACCCATCACCGTAGAACGCAACGGCTCGGAAGTTTCCACCACCGTTACTCCAGTCTTGTCCTCGCGGCCGGTTGTCGGTGCCGATGGACGCCAGGAGCAGGATGCCAACGGCGTGCTGAAGTACCAGGAGGTTGGCTTCCTGGGAATCGGCGCGCAGAGCGCCTTGGTTCCCCAGCCGGCGTCGTCCGTCCTTCCCATGGCAGGGGAGAATATTAAGCAGATTTCCGGAGTAATACTTAACCTGCCTGCCCGTGTGGTTGGGGTGGCGAAGGCCGCCTTCAGCGAGGAACCCCGTGATCCCAACGGCCCCATCAGTGTGGTTGGCGTCGGTCGGGTGGCCGGGGAAGTTGCTGCCATGGAAGAGGTACCGCTCCAGGCACGCATTGGAACGTTGGTAGGGCTGCTTGCCGGCCTGAACTTCGCGCTGGCCATCTTCAACCTTGTACCCCTGCTGCCCCTCGACGGCGGCCATGTGGCGGGCGCCCTGTATGAGGGGGCCCGGCGCCAGGTGGCAAGGCTGAGGGGAAAGCCGGATCCAGGTGCTTTCGATATCGCAAAGCTGCTTCCCGCTACATATGTGGTGGCAGCGCTGCTGATGGCCATGGGCGCGCTCCTGATTTACGCGGACATCGTCAAGCCGGTGAATATCTTTGGCTGAAACCCCTGACCGGGACCCGGGGCCTGCAGAGTGAGCTGCAATGGATGGCGGATCATCGCTACGCGTCGGGATAGGCTAGTTTCATGACTGTTTTCGCTGTTGAGTATGTATACGTCGCCGAATCCGGCGCCCTCCGCGACGAAGCCCGCCCGTCGCACCGCGCCTGGCTGGGCAACCTCGCAGAGGACGGCACGCTGCTTGCGAGCGGACCCTACGGTGATGGTGCCGGCGCACTGCTCATCTTCAAATCAGCAGATGAAGCCGAACTCAATGACCTCCTGAAGCAGGATCCGTTCGCCGAAGCCGGCGTCATAGCCGGCATCCGCACCACGGAATGGGACCCCATTATCGGCGTCCTGGCTGCCCACGCATCCTAGCTCCGGCGTCCTCCACCACAACGATCCACCCCAAACCCAAGGAGTCCACGTGACCTCGGTCAGCCTGGGAATGCCAGCAGCCCCACCCCCCGTCCTTGCCCCGCGCCGTAAGACGCGGCAGATCAAGGTTGGATCCGTTGGCGTTGGCTCCGATTCACCTATCAGCGTGCAGTCCATGACTACCACGCCCACCACGGATATCAACGCCACGCTTCAACAGATCGCCGAACTGACGGCCTCCGGCTGCGACATCGTCCGCGTTGCCTGCCCGTCAGCGGACGACGCCGAGGCGTTGCCGATCATCGCCCGGAAATCCCAGATCCCCGTGATCGCCGATATCCACTTCCAGCCGAAGTACGTTTTCGCGGCCATTGAAGCAGGATGCGCAGCGGTCCGTGTGAACCCCGGCAATATCCGGAAGTTCGATGACCAGGTCAAGGAAATTGCCGCGGCCGCGAAGGACCATGGGACGTCTATCCGCATTGGCGTCAACGCTGGTTCCCTGGAGCCGGGCATCATGAAGAAGTACGGCAAGGCCACCCCTGAAGCGCTGGTGGAGTCCGCTGTCTGGGAGGCCTCGCTCTTCGAAGAGCACGGTTTCCACGACTTCAAGATCTCCGTGAAGCACAACGACCCCGTCATCATGGTTGCTGCCTACGAGATGCTCGCCGAAAAGGGCGACTGGCCCCTGCACCTTGGCGTAACCGAAGCCGGTCCGGCGTTCCAGGGAACCATCAAGTCCGCGACTGCTTTCGGGGCACTGCTGTCCCGCGGAATCGGTGACACCATCCGCGTTTCCCTCTCGGCGCCGCCCGTGGAGGAAATCAAGGTAGGCAACCAGATCCTGCAGTCATTGAACCTGCGCCCGCGCAAGCTTGAGATTGTGTCCTGCCCGTCCTGTGGCCGCGCCCAGGTGGACGTGTACACGTTGGCTGAGCAGGTAACCGCCGGCCTTGAGGGGATGGAAATCCCCCTCCGCGTGGCCGTCATGGGCTGTGTAGTCAACGGCCCGGGTGAAGCCCGCGAAGCGGACCTCGGTGTAGCCTCCGGAAACGGCAAAGGCCAGATTTTCGTGAAGGGCGAAGTCATCAAGACAGTGCCTGAAAGCGAAATTGTTGAGACACTGATCGAAGAGGCCATGCGTATCGCTGAAGAGATGGGGGAGGCCGATGGCGAAGATGCTGTCAAGGGTAGCCCCGTGGTTAGCGTCTCGTAACGAGACAGGCCTGGGGGTTAGGGTGCTCGGCAGTGCCGACACCTTGGCCCTTCGCGCGCTTGCGAGCGAAGATCCCGTTGCCAACGTCTTCATCCTGGCGCACCTGGACAGCGTAGGATCGGCCGCGCCCACCAGCGGCGGCGCCAGCGTCTTTGGCGTGTTCGACGACGACACCCTCCTTGGAGCTTGTTGGGCGGGAGCCAACCTGGTACCGGTGCAACTCGATCCCGGGCTTACCGGATATGTAGCTACGGCGGCCCACCAATCCGGCAGGCGATACGCCTCCATCTTTGGGCCAGCAGAAACGGTGCTGGCCCTCTACTCCCGCTTTGAGCAGTTGGGCCACTTCGCGCACGAAGTCCGCTCCAGGCAGCCCCTTTTGACCATTTCCGGTGGACCGGCCATCGAAGCCAATCCTTTGCTGACCTTCGGCACCATGGCGGACTTCGAACGCATCCTGCCCGCCTGCGCCGCCATGTTCGAAGAAGAAGTTGGCTACTCGCCGTTCCTGGGCGGCCAGGACTTCTACAGCAGGCGCGTTGCCGGGCTTATCCGCCAAGGGCATTCGCTGGTCCACATCGACGCTGCCGGGACCGTTGTTTTCAAAGCAGAGTTGGGTGCAGTTACCCAGGACGTCACGCAGGTCCAAGGCGTATGGATGAATCCGGAGATGCGTGGGCACCACCAGAGCGCTGGCTACATGGCCGCCGTCGTAAATCTCTCACGTACCTTTGCGCCCGTAACGAGCCTGTACGTCAATGACTACAACGCCAAGGCCCGGGCCACCTACGAAAGAGTCGGCTTCGAGCAAGTCGGCACGTTCGCAACAGTCCTCTTCTAGCCCAAGTAAGTAGCAGTTAACGCCGTTTTGGGGGCTCTAAACGGCATCAGCTGCTACTTACTTGTAGTCTGTACTCGACTGACGCCAGTCAGCTCTTCACTCAACCTTTTGTCGGGGAACAAATGAATAAGAATGCGCTGCGCGGATTGTTCGTGTCAGGACTGTTGGTCATGGGCCTTACAGCCTGTGGCGGTGCCGGAACCAGCACGGAGGCTGCTTCCGCACCCGCAAGCGGGACGACGACTCAGACCTCCACACCGACGCCTGCAGAGGTGAAAAATTACACGGTGGAGGAGCTGACCTCCATTGTTGGTCAGATCCAGGACAAGCACGGAACCAAGCTCAGCGTTACTTCCAGTGCAGATATCAGTGGCTCCCAGGACCAGATGAAAGCTCTGTGGGCACAGATGCAGGTTGAACCCGCGGAGTGCAAGGATTTGGCCATGGGCTCGATGGCCCAGCCAACTACGGGCATAGTAGCCGCGGTTGGCGTTAGCCAGGATCTTGCTGCCGGTACCGTGAGCAGTATTTCCCTGGGGACCGGTCTGACTCCGGAGGCCCTCGAGAAGGCAGAGAAGAGCGTTGACGAACTGGCCACGTGTCAAAACATGACCCTGACAACTCCAAATGGAACCACCACATTGCAGCTGACTGACTTGGGTAATCGGAAGCCCGTCGGTTCGCTCTATGCAACTCGAATGGACAGCAAATTGCCGGATGGTCGGACACAGTCGATGTTGATGTCGCAGGCTACTAAGCAGGGTGTGGTCATCGCAGCGATAGCCGTCGGGGGCAAGACAGAAGACGAAGCCTTGGCAACTGTCACCACTCTTATGGACCAAGCTGCGGCGCTCATCAAATAGCTGCTACTTACTTGGGGGAGTCCAGGTTCCCGGTGAGATACCGCTGGATGGTCGGTGCCATCAGGCTCACTACCTCCTCCTGATCAGCACTCGCCAGCGGTTCGAGCCGGATTACGTAGCGGAGCAGCATCAGTCCAACCACTTGTGTCGCCACCAGATTGCCGCGCAGCCGGACTTCCTCAGCAGGACCCTCCACGCCCACCATGACCCGGGACAGGATGGTCCGGCTCACCGTCTCCCGCAGCAGTGCCGTTTTGGCCTTCGATCCGATGGTTCCCCGGACGAATGCCACCAGGCCGGGCTGCGCCGGGCTCTCCCATAACCGCACTACCGCACGGACCAGTGCTTCAGCCCTCGCCTCCGGTTCCAGGGTTTCAACCCCGGCCAGTACCTCTTCAGGATCGGCAGGTAACTCCACACTGGAAGCGAACAACTCGTCTTTGCCTTTGAAGAAGTGGTGCACCATGGCCGGATCCACTGAAGCTTCCCGTGCCACTTGTCGAAGACTGGTGCCGTCGAACCCTTGCTCCGCGAACAACTTCCGGGCCGCCACCAGAATGGCTTCGCGCGAATGATCGCTCCCGCTTCGACGGCCGCGGCGCAGGGGCTCCAGGCTCATGACGTCTGCCGCCTCAGGGTCAATGAGGCAAGGACAAGGACTCCGACAACGATTCCGCCCATCACCATGGTGTCCTGCCACATGGTTTCAGTTGCGTCGATGTTCCCTGCGATCTCCTGAAGGGCGTCAACAGAAAAGGTCAGGGGAAGGACTCCGGAGATGGCCTCGAGGACGTCGTTCATCTGCTCCCGGGCCACGAAGAGTCCGCAGAGCAGGATCTGGGGCACCACCACTACCGGCATGAACTGCACAGCCTGGAACTCGGTGCGTGCAAAGGCCGAACACAGCAGCCCCAGGGCCACTCCAAGGACAGCGTTGATGACCGCGATCAGCACGACGAACCCGGGACTGCCCTTGATGTCCAGATCGAAGATCCAGTACGCAACAGCTGTAGCCACGAGGGATTGCAGCGCGGCCATGATGGAGAAGGCAATGGCGTAGCCGAACAAGAGGTCCGCTTTATGGATGGGTGTGGTGAGGAGCCGCTCCAGGGTCCCGGAGGTTCGTTCCCGCAGCATGGTGATGGACGTGACCAGGAACATGACGACGAATGGGAAGATCGCCAGCATCATCAGGCCAACGCGGTCGAAGGTGCGCGGAAAGCCCGGGGGCAGTGTTTCGTTCTCGAAAAGATAATAGACGGCTGTGAGCAGCAGCGCCGGAACCACCATAATGAGCGCCACGCTGCGGTGATCGTGCCGCAATTGACCCAGGACCCGGGCGGTGGTTGCAAGGGTCATGCGAAGATTCATGATGCCACCTGGCTTTCCTTTGCCGGCTGACCGCTGTCCGGGCCACGTTCGGCGTCTTTGATCATGTTCAGGAACGCGCGCTCAAGGTCATTGCTGCGTCCCCGGCTTGCGAGCTCGGCGGGTGTGAGCTGCGCCAACAGCAGGCCGTCCCGCAGAAGCAGCAACGAGGAACAATGCGACGCTTCTTCCATCACATGACTGGAAACCAGGAGCGTCGTTCCGCCAGCGGCCATGTCAACGAACCGCTCCCATAACTCCGCACGCAGTACCGGATCCAAGCCCACTGTCGGTTCGTCCAGGACCAGCAGCTTGGGGTGCGCCACCAGCGCGCATGCCAAGGACACGCGGCTGAACTCCCCGCCCGAGAGGTTCCCGGCTTTCTGCTTGGCAAACGATTCGAGCCCGACGGCGGCAATTGACTCCGCGACGTCCGTCGCCGTTGCCTTGTGCATGGCGCCGAAGTACTTCACGTTGGCTTCGACGCTAAGGTCCGAGTAGACGCTGGCACCTTGGGTGACGTACCCGACGTCGTGCCTTAATGGTGCGCTGCCCGCCGGACGGCCAAGGACACTGATGGATCCACGGGTGATGCGTTGTACCCCAACGATGCCGCGCATGAGTGTCGTCTTGCCGCTTCCTGACGGGCCGAGCAGCCCCGTGATCTGCCCGCTGTCCACGGCAAAGTCCAGGCCCCGCAGAATTCTTGTCCGGCCCCGGGAGATGTGCAGGCCACTGGCTTCTATTGCTGCATCTGACATGGCTGCCTCCGGCACCAACGAGTAATTCACCAAGTGATGAATTAACGCTAAGTCTGGCCAACGGCGCGGTCAAGGGCACTTTGCCATCAAAATCCTTGAAAACGTGTCCGCTATCACATAAGTTTTTCCCAAGCCGTGTCGATGGGGCACGGGTGGTTACAGGGGGAATCATGGCAAAAACCTTGAAGGATGCCTTTGGCAGCCGCACCATCCGTGAGCTCGGCAGTCACCAATGCTTCCCAGTCGCAGGCGATCCCGTTCCGCTGGAGGGAACGGGGGACTAGTCCCCGGACAGAGTCTGCGGCCGGCCGGCCGCTGAGCCACGCCATCGCAGGATGACCAGCCGAACTTTGGCCAGGGGCTTCCATACGCGACGGCGTGGCTCTTCTCTGTGCTGAGCTGTTCCGTGCTGGGCCATTCTGTGCTGAGCCGCCCGCCGGCAGCCGGTAGATTAGTAGACAGTTGTTTTTGCCACATCTGCCATAGAAACGGATACGTACCCGTGGTCCTTCGCCTTTCCCAGTTGTTCCTGCGCACCCTGCGTGAAGATCCCGTCGACGCCGAGGTCGCCAGCCACAAGCTCCTGGTCCGGGCTGGTTACATACGCCGTGCCGCGCCTGGCATTTACACGTGGCTGCCGCTGGGACTGAGCGTCCTGCGCAAGGTGGAGGAGATCATCCGGCAGGAAATGTCCGCCATTGGTGCGCAGGAAGTCCACTTCCCGGCACTGCTGCCGCGCGAACCCTACGAGGCCACCAACCGCTGGACCGAGTACGGGGAGGGCCTGTTCCGGCTTCAGGACCGCAAGGGTGCCGACTACCTTCTGGCTCCGACGCATGAGGAAATGTTCACGCTCCTGGTCAAGGACCTGTACTCCTCGTACAAGGACCTGCCGTTGAGCCTGTACCAGATCCAGAACAAGTACCGCGATGAAGCGCGCCCCCGCGCAGGTCTCCTCCGTGGGCGCGAATTCATCATGAAGGATTCTTACTCCTTCGACGTTGACGACGCCGGCTTGGACGCAAGCTACGCCGCCCACCGCGCCGCATACCTGAAGATCTTCGAACGCCTGGGCTTGGAAGTCATTCCGGTTGCTGCCACCGCAGGTGCCATGGGTGGCTCCAAGAGCGAAGAATTCCTCTTCCCCACCGAGATCGGCGAGGACACCTTTGTGCGCTCGGCCGGCGGCTACTACGCCAACGTCGAGGCAGTCACCACGGTTGTCCCTGAGGATATTGATTTCACGGACGCGCCGGCTGCCCAGGTTCTGGGCACACCGAACACACCGACCATCGAGACACTGGTTGACGCAGCCAACCAGCTCGCACCCCGCAGCGAGGCCGACGGCGGTGCCTGGACTGCCGCTGATACGTTGAAAAACGTCGTCCTCGCCGTGACTCTGCCCACCGGTGAACGCCAGATCGTCGTCCTCGGCGTTCCGGGTGACCGTGCCGTGGATCTCAAGCGGGTGGAAGCGAACATTGGATCGTTCCTTCCCATCGCCGGCGAGATCGGGCTGGAAGCAGCCAACGAGGAAGACCTCAAGAAGCTGCCGTGGTTGGTCAAGGGCTACATCGGCCCCGGTTTGTCCCTGGATGAAGCCGTGCTGGGCCTGGAAGGTTCTTCCAAGCTGCTGTTCCTCGTCGATCCCCGCGTCGTCTCCGGTACAACCTGGGTGACGGGCGCCAACATCGATGGCAAGCACGTCTTCGGACTGGTAGCGCGCCGCGACTTCACCTGGGACGGCGTCATCGAATGCACCGACGTCCGGGCAGGGGATCCGGCGCCCGACGGCTCCGGACCGCTTGAAACTGCCCGTGGCATCGAAATGGGCCACATCTTCCAACTCGGACGCAAGTACGCCGAGGCGCTGGATCTGAAGGTACTGGACCAGAACGGCAAGCAGGTAGTTGTCACCATGGGCTCCTACGGTGTTGGTGTCACGCGTGCTGTCGCAGCCCTTGCCGAAGCCAACCATGACGACCGCGGCCTCGTGTGGCCACGTTCGGTGGCCCCGGCCGACGTACACGTTGTGGCGGTGGGCCGCGGCGACGAAATTTTCGAAGCTGCAGAGAAACTATCGGCGGAACTCGAGGCAGCAGGCCTCGCCGTCATCTTTGATGACCGGCCCAAGGTTTCTCCCGGCGTCAAGTTTGGCGATGCCGAGCTCGTCGGCGTGCCCACTATCCTGGCCGTCGGCCGTGGACTCGTGGACGGCGTAGTGGAGATCAAGGACCGTCGCAGCGGTGAAGCCGAGAACATCTCGGTGGAAAAAGCCGTGGATTACGTGGTCAACGCTGTCCGTAACCGGTGATTTCCGGCTTCGAGACCATCCAGCTCACCACCATCATCCTGATTGTGGTGGCTGGATTCGCAGCCGGCTGGGTTGACGCGGTAGTAGGAGGCGGGGGGCTGATCCAGCTCCCCGCACTGCTGCTGGTGTCTGGCATCACCCCCGTCCAGGCCCTGGCCACGAACAAGATGGGTTCCATCTTCGGCACCACCACCAGTGCCACAACGTATTACCGGCGGGTGGGACCGGACCTCAAGACGGCAATACCCATGGCGGTGATTGCACTGGCGGGGAGCTTTGGCGGTGCCATCCTCGCTGCATCGCTGCCAGCCAGCGTCTTCAAGCCCATCATTGTGATGGCGCTGATCGCCGTCGCGATTTTCACGGCACTCCGCCCCAGTGCGGGCGAGCTGACGGCTCTGCGGCACGATGGGCACAAGCACTATGTGGTGGCCTGCCTGATCGGTGCCGTGATCGGTTTTTACGATGGCCTGATCGGTCCCGGTACGGGATCATTCCTGGTGATCGCCTTGGTCTCGGCCATGGGCTACGCCTTCCTCGAAGCCAGCGCAAAGGCCAAGATCGTCAACATGGCCACCAATGCCGGTGCCCTCATTTTCTTCCTCCCTCACGGCTCCTTGCTGTGGGGAGTGGGCCTGGTGCTGGGGCTGGCGAACATGGCGGGCGGATACCTTGGTGCCCGGACAGCTGTGGCCAGGGGGAGCGGGTTTGTACGGATCGTGTTCCTGATCGTCGTGGCGGCATTGATCATCAAGCTCGGCATGGACGTCTGGAACGACAACGTCAGCTGACTGCGTCCCCGGGCTCAGGCAAATCCTGTGCTGCTGGAAGTCCTTCGAGTGTCCTGCCCGCCAACGTGCTGGCCACCCATAAAGAACGGGCCAGATCGCCTTCGTGTCCTCGTTTTCCCGCGTACCACAGGGCGTTGTCCACTTCGCGGGCAACGCTCCACTGTCGCGCGACCTCCGGATCAAGCCCAGCGGCGAGGCTGAATTCCCGGCATCGCTCCCGCAGGGCAGCTGCAGGATCGCGGCGTGACAGATCCTTGATCCGGTTCCACAGAACAGGCGCCACCGCAAATTCGGCCTCACCGATCTGCGGCTGCGGATCGATGGCCACGTATTCGCGGCGGTCCCCGCCCAAGGTGCCGAGGATGTTCATGAAATGCAGATCGGTGTGCACCAGGACGTCCCTGCCGGATCGGCGGCCCACAGCACCGCGGGTCTGGCACACCTCCAGTGCAGCCTCCAACAACCACCGCGGGAAGGGTCGGTCCTGCCGCTCCCACTCAGAAGGCATTTCGTCGCTCCAGCGCTCGGCCGTGGCAGCGATGTGATCGAATCCCCGCCACTCGGGACGATCATCAGGGGTAATGGAAAGCTCGCGCATGATCTCACCCCAGACCTGCCGGGCCTCATCCATGGGGACATCCTGTAGCCAACAGGACGCGTCGAGGCGTTCCAGCAGCATAGAGCAACTGGCGGTGTCGGCAGCCAGGAGCCCGACAGCTCCGTGGCCGCCCCACAGGGCCAAGGCATGGCGCTCCACGAGAGCTTCCTCATGCGGATAGGCGATCTTCAGGGCAGCCTGCCTGCCGTGCTGGAGAACGGGCACAACCAAGGCTCCGTGTCCGTTCCAGGGCTCTTCACCGGGTGCGAGGTCCACGGACAACTGCCAACGGTCCAAAGCCTCACGGATAAGCCCCGGAAGGCTCGCCAGCCAGTCCCGCCCCGCAGAATCGCGGTTGTATCGGGCGTGCAGGTCGCCCGGAATCGGAATCATGGCGTGAAGGGTCACGCCATCAGCCTAGCTCTGCCCGGCGGTACTACCCTCAGAAAACGCCGCTGGCGCCCAAGAGGCTTCCGATCGAGAACGTGGCTGCAAGCGCCAAGGCCCCGCCCAGCACCACCCGGGCTGCTGCCCGGAACCTGGGTGCCCCACCAATCCAGGCCCCCAGGGCTCCCGTGATCGCGAGAGCCAGCAGGACGGCAGCGAACGTCAGTGGAACCCGCATTTCGGGGGGAGGGAGCAGGATGGCCAGCATGGGAAGCACGGCGCCCAGGGTAAATGCCACTGCCGAGGCAAAGGCGGCGTTCCACGGACTCACGATGTCGTCTTCGTGGATATTGAGCTCGGCGGACAAGTGCGCCGCAAGGGCATCGTGCTTCGTGAGTTCTTCGGCCACTGTCCGGGCGGTACGCGGTGTGAGCCCCTTCGCCTGGTAGATCGCGGCAAGCTCCTCGAGTTCTTCCTCCGGCTGTTCGGCGAGTTCCCGGCGTTCCTTCTCGATGAGCGACTTCTGCGTGTCGCTCTGGCTACTGACAGATACGTATTCGCCCAACGCCATGGAAATGGCGCCACCCACCAGGCCAGCCGTACCAGCAGCGAGGATGCTGCCGGTGTTGGTCGTGGCACCGGCCACGCCGACGACGATCGCGGCGACGGAGACGATGCCGTCATTCGCCCCCAAAACTCCGGCGCGCAGCCAGTTCAGCCTATGGGCCAGGTCATCACGATGCGGTTCGTTCTCGTGTGTGGTAGCAGTTTCTGCGGAAGCCATGGTTCAAGCCAAGCACCGCCGGGCCGCCTTGGCCAGCATGGCTAGGCTCGCCTACCCCATCCGCGGCTTGGACTAACTGGCTTTGGACTAACTGCGGGTGGGCGTCGGCAGGGGAGGCAAGTCATCGGCGTCGAAGTCCAACCCCGGCAAAGCGGCCAGCGCGGCACCCCAATGCAAGCTCCTGCGCACGGCCGCCAGCAGGCCGCTGGTGGCCCAGTCCCGGGTCTCTCCTGTCGAAAGCGCGATGAGATCTCCAAATCCCTGCAGGGAGTCCGATTCCAGGGCTCCCAAGCCCGCGGCCGGGTCTTCAGCGAACTGTGCAGGCAGCCTGTATCCGGCCTCCCGGGTAGGGACGTCGCCGCAGTTACGGCGGGTCAAGGCCTCCGCTTGTTGAAGCAGACGCTCGTGCACCGCAAGATCCTTGGCGGCTTGGGCAGTTGCGCCAGCGTCCAATCGCTTCAGCGCCACCTGATAGATGTAGACGGCTTCCTGTTCGGAACGGACAGTGGCGGCCAAAGCCGCATCGGTGGTGGCAGCGGTTGCATCCGGGGTGGGGCTGACTGAAGGGCACTGGTGCACAGCCGGTGTAGTGGCAGGCGGGTTACCACTCGACGTCGGCGACGGTACCGGCAGCTGCCACACCGCAGCCAGCTTTTCGCCTTGGAGAAGTTGGGCGGATCCGACGGCGGCGAGCAACCGGGCGATCCCGCCGTCGGCCTCGCGGGCGTCGTCCAGTCGTTGCCGCCCGCTGGCGGTCAGGCCAGCCACGACTGCAGCGGGCGTCGCTTGCTGGGCCGCATCATCCTCAGAAGGGTCATCTTTATCGCTTGCCGTCGAGGCTGCGGAGGTGGCAGCAGCTGCGGCAGAAGGTGGAAGGAGGGTCCGGGACTGTGTTGTCAGCAATGTCACAGCATCGTCCAGGGCGGGCGTTTGGGAACCAGATCCTCCAGCTGCCATCAATCCAGCAGCCGATTCCAGCAGCCCCTTAGTATCGGCGAAAGCGTCGGCGAGGGCAGACTCGGAGAATGAAACCGCAGGGGGAGTCCCGGAATCCCGCGGTAGAAGTACGATTCCCGTGCCCGCAACGAGCAGCGCAACCACGGAAATGAGAAGGAGCCGACCCCACGCTGGTGATTGTCGTTTTTCACTTGTCTGCTCGTCCACAACACACCATGGTGTCATGTGGACGGGAAACTCCGTGCACCATGTGCTGCCGAAAATCGTTAGGCTAGTAGTCACAACAACATCTATCGGGAGGCGGCGGGCAACGTGAGTGACTCGGAAGCCACGACTTCAACAGACCGTACTGAGTCGAATTCAACGGCCACCATCCACAACCCGGAAGAGCGCAGGCTAAAGGCGCTGCTCGAACCGGCAGTCCTTGCCAACAGGCTCTACCTCGAGGATGTTTCCATCCACGTTGCCGGTTCACACCGCACGGTCCACGTCGTCGTGGACCTTCCGCAGGAGGAGACCGGAGGCGTCAGCCTTGACGCCATCGCAGATGTCTCGCGTGGGTTGTCCGATATTCTGGACAACGATCCCCACGACGACGGCCGTCCCTACGACCTCGAAGTTTCTTCGCCAGGAGTAGGCCGTCCGCTGACGGAACCACGCCACTGGCACAGGGCCCGCGGCCGCATGGTCAGGGTCAACGTCATCCAGGGTGAGAACGTCCTTGGCCGGATTGCGTCAGTAGATGACGCCGGTGTGACCCTCATTCCGGAGCACGAGGTCAAAAAGGGCATGAAGCCCAAACAGGGGGACCCCATCACTATTCCTTTCGACAGGATCCGCCACGGAAAAGTCGAGATTGAATTCAGCCACCTCCACGAGGCCGGGCTGGCAGACGAACACAATGGACCTTCCGAGGAGGCCTAATGGATATTGACATGAGCGCACTGAGACTCCTGGAGCGTGAGCGTGAAATCCCGCTGGACCTCCTGATTCCCACCATCGAGCAAGCGCTCCTGGTGGCCTATCACAAGACGCCCGGTGCCTTCGAGAAGGCCCGCGCCGAGCTGGACCGCAAGAGCGGCCACGTGACCATCTGGGCAACGGAAATCGACGACGACGGGGAGGCCATCGGGGAGTTCGAGGACACCCCGGCCGGTTTCGGCCGTATCGCTGCAAGCACGGCACGCCAGATCATCCTGCAGCGTCTTCGCGACGTTGAGGACGATAACGTATTAGGCGAATTCAAGGGTCGCGAAGGCGAACTCGTTGCCGGCATGATCCAGCAGGGCAACAACCCGCACATGATCCAGGTAAACCTTGGATCCGTGGAGGCCCTGTTGCCGCCACCCGAGCAGGTTCCTGGTGAGAAGTACATTCACGGCAGCAGGCTTCGTGCCTTCGTGGTGGATGTCCACCGTGGGGCGAAGGGCCCGTCCATTACGCTTTCGCGTTCGCACCCGGGCCTGGTCCGTAAGTTGTTCGAAATGGAAGTTCCGGAAATCGCGGACCGTTCCGTCGAGATCGTGGCACTTGCCCGGGAAGCCGGCCACCGCACCAAGATCGCCGTCAAAGCGAACATCCCCGGTGTCAACGCCAAGGGCGCTTGCATCGGCGAAATGGGCTCCCGCGTCCGTGCAGTCATGACCGAGCTGAACGATGAAAAGATCGACATCGTGGACTTCAGCGAGGACCCGGCGACCTTCATCGCCAACTCCTTGTCACCGTCCCGGGTGAATTCGGTCACTATCACGGACGAGGCAACTCGCTCGGCCCGTGTAGTTGTGCCCGACTACCAGCTCTCCTTGGCGATCGGCAAGGAAGGCCAGAATGCACGCCTCGCTGCGAAGCTGACCGGATGGCGGATCGATATCGTGTCCGACGCCGCCCCGGCCAAGACCGACTAACGATCGTTCCGGCGGCCTGGCCGCCGGGAGCCGCGCCGCGCTGGCGGTGTGGCCGGTTTCGGCTGTCCGGGGCCGGGGGGCTAGAATAGATGGAACCGGGCTTACGTCCGGTATCCGCGCGCTTTGACGTGCCTTATCTGCATGTGCAGGGTCGGCCGTCAGCGCAAGTTTGCAGAGGCAGGTAAGGACACGTCGTGGCTGAACTGCTTGAACGCGGCCATGGCCCTGTTCGTACCTGCATCGGATGCCGGAAGCAAGGCTCTCGGTCCGAGCTTGTCCGGCTGGTCGCCCAAGGCCGTGGTTCGTCCACTGTCCTTGTGGATGTTCGACGCCGGATGGCCGGCAGGGGTGCGTGGCTGCATCCCAGCGAAAAGTGCTTGGCATTGGCAATCAAGCGGCGTGCTTTCGGAAGGGCCCTTGCGGGCGCTACTGAAACAAGCGCCGTCGAAAGCTACTTCATGTCAGGCGCGCCACTTGTGGAGGCTCAGGCTGCCACAGGAAAACCGTCCAAACCTGAAAGCGGGTCAGAAAACTGATGGAAACCCGATGAGTTCCCAGCGATGAGTGCGTAACGATGACAACTTTGTTGCGCTCTGCAATGGGCCTTTTAGTCGCGCTGGCGGCAGGGGCCCGCAGTAAGAAGTAGACGGTTCGTGCCTGGCTCGGTGCGGACCGAGACAGGAGAAATGTGGCCAAGGTCCGCGTACATGAGCTCGCCAAAGAGCTCGGTATTACTTCCAAAGATGCAGTAACAAAACTGCAGGAATTGGGCGAATTCGTTCGCTCCGCCTCTTCCACCATTGAGGCCCCCGTCGTGAAGAAGCTTCGCGACGCTTACCCCGGTGCAGGCGCTGCAAAGGCAGCTGCCCCCGCACCTGCAGCCGCCCCCAAGGCTCCGGCTGCTCCCGCAACATCCCGTCCGGCCGCTCCGGCTCCGGGTCCGGCTGCACCAAAGGCTCCGGCTCCGGCAGCACCCGCCGCGGCTGCACCTGCCGCCCCCGCTGCATCTGCTCCTGCGGCGCCTGCCCCGGCAGCGCCCTCGGCTCCCGCCGCATCCACGACGCCGTTTTCGGCGAAGCCCGGTGCCCGTCCTGCTCCCAAGGCAGAGACTCCGGCTCCGTCCCGCCAGGGCGGCCAGGCTCCGCGTCCCGGCGGTCCCCGTCCGGGCAACAACCCCTTCGCTACGTCCCAGGGCATGCCCCGCGGCCGTGGTGGCGATGGCGAACGTCCGCCGCGTCCGGGCAACAACCCGTTTGCAACCTCGCAGGGCATGCCCCGTGCAGGTGGCCGCAACGATGGCGAACGCCCCGGTGGTCCCCGCCCCGCAGCAGGTGCCGGTGGTCCCCGTCCCGCAGCAGGCAGCGGTGGTCCCCGTCCGGGTGCTCCGCGTCCCGGTGCACCCCGTCCCGGTGGTGCTCCGCGTCCGGCCGGCGGTCCCGGTGGTGGAAACCGTCCTACTCCGGGCATGATGCCCAACCGCACTGAGCGTCCGGCTCCCGGTGGCGCAGGTCGTCCCGGTGGCGCAGGCCGTCCGGGTGGCGGCGGACCGGGTCGTCCCGGTGGCGCACCAGGTGCAGGTACCGGTGGCGGCGCTCCCGCCGGCGGTGGCTTTGGCAAGGGTGGCCGCGGTCGCGGTGGTACCCAGGGTGCCTTCGGCAAGGGCGGCGCCGGTCGTGGCAAGCAGCGCAAGTCGAAGCGTGCAAAGCGCCAGGAACTGGAGCAGATGAGTGCTCCGTCGCTGGGCGGCGTGTCCGTACCCCGCGGCGATGGCGAGACCATCATCCGTCTGCGCCGTGGTTCCTCCATCACGGACTTTGCGGAGAAGATCGATGCGAACCCCGCGTCGCTCGTGACCGTTCTGTTCCACCTCGGTGAGATGGCAACGGCCACGCAGTCCCTCGACGAAGACACCTTTGGATTGCTTGGTGCCGAACTTGGCTACAAGCTCCAGGTTGTTTCGCCGGAAGACGAAGAGCGCGAGCTGCTGGACCAGTTCGACATCAACATCCAGGACGAGCTCGACGCCGAGGGTGACGATGTCCTCGAGGCACGCCCGCCGGTTGTCACCGTCATGGGTCACGTTGACCACGGTAAGACCCGCCTGCTTGATGCCATCCGCAACTCCAACGTTGTGGCCGGCGAGCACGGTGGAATCACCCAGCACATCGGTGCTTACCAGATCAGCCACATCCACGAGGGCACGGCCCGCGACATCACGTTCATTGACACCCCCGGTCACGAGGCCTTCACGGCCATGCGTGCACGTGGTGCCAAGGTCACCGACATCGCGATCCTGGTTGTTGCAGCCGACGACGGCGTTATGCCGCAGACGGTGGAAGCACTCAACCACGCCCAGGCAGCCAACGTGCCGATCGTCGTCGCAGTGAACAAGATCGACAAGGAAGGCGCCAACCCTGACAAGGTCAAGGGGCAGCTCACCGAGTACGGCCTGGTTCCCGAAGAATACGGTGGCGACACCATGTTCGTTGAGGTTTCTGCGCGCCAGAACCTCAACATCGATGAACTGATCGACGCCGTCCTGCTGACGGCCGACGCCGCACTGGACCTGCGTGCCAACCCGGACAAGGACGCTCGAGGCATTGCCATTGAAGCGAACCTGGACAAGGGCCGCGGTTCCGTGGCCACCGTTCTGGTGCAGTCCGGTACCTTGGCCGTGGGTGACACGATCGTGGCCGGTACGGCTCACGGCCGCGTCCGTGCCATGTTCGACGAGAACGGCGAGGCACTCGATGTCGCACTGCCGTCCCGCCCGGTCCAGGTCCTCGGCCTGTCCAACGTGCCGCGTGCAGGTGACACCTTCCTGGTGACCCCGGACGAGCGTACGGCCCGCCAGATCGCCGAGAAGCGTGAAGCTGCCGACCGCAACGCCGCACTGGCGAAGCGTCGCAAGCGCATCAGCCTGGAAGACTTTGACCAGGCCGTTGCTGAAGGCAAGATCGACACCCTCAACCTCATCCTCAAGGGTGACGTTTCCGGTGCCGTGGAAGCCCTCGAAGACGCCTTGCTCAAGATCGATGTCGGAGACGACGACGTTCAGCTCCGTGTCATCCACCGCGGTGTGGGTGCCATCACGCAGAACGACGTCAACCTGGCAACAGTGGACAACGCCATCATCATCGGCTTCAACGTCAAGCCGGCTGAGCGCGTCGCCGAACTGGCTGACCGTGAAGGCGTGGACATGCGCTTCTACTCCGTCATCTACGCAGCAATCGATGACATTGAGATGGCCCTCAAGGGCATGCTCAAGCCGGAGTACGAAGAAGTCCAGCTCGGTACTGCCGAAGTCCGCGAAGTCTTCCGTTCCTCCAAGTTCGGAAACATCGCCGGTTCGATCGTCCGCACTGGCATCATCCGCCGTAACACCAAGGCACGTGTTAGCCGCGACGGCAAGGTCATCGGTGACAACCTCACCGTTGAGACGCTCAAGCGCTTCAAGGATGACGCAACCGAAGTCCGTACCGACTTCGAGTGTGGTATCGGTCTTGGCTCGTTCAACGACATCTCCGAAGGCGACATCATCGAGACCTTCGAGATGCGCGAAAAGCCGCGCGTCTAGGTTCCGCTTGGAGCGGGTCCGTCGGGTAGCCCCGGCGGACCCGTTCCGTACCCGTTTCTACTTTCCAGGAGGAAGTCATGGCCGATCCGGCACGCGCTGCCAAGTTGGCGCAGCGGATAAAGGTCGTCGTCGCCGAGGCCCTCGGCCGCAGGGTCAAGGACCCACGCGTCGAGTCCATCACGATCACGGACGCCCGCGTCACCAACGACCTTCAGCACGCCACCATTTACTACACCGTCTTTGGTGACGAGATTGCCCACGCGGATGCCGCCAGGGCATTGGAGAAGGCCAAGGGTGTGCTGCGACAGGAAGTCGGCCGCAACATCACTGTCCGGCTTACTCCCACCCTCGAGTTCGTTGCTGACCAGATTCCGGTCAATGCATCCAACCTTGAGGAGCTGCTTCGTGAAGCAAAGCGTCGCGACGCCGAGGTAGCCGCTTTGGCTGCCGGTGCCAAGCACGCAGGCGAGGCTGACCCCTATAAGGGCGAGGCTTCCGAGGGCTCCGAAGAAATCGACGAAGACGACTTCGACGAAGAAGACATCGACCTCGCGGACGATGACGAACTCGACGAAGACGCCAACCGCTAAGAATCTTTTGAGTTTGTGTACACGTAATGCCCTTGGGACGCGTTCCCAGGGGCATTACGTGTGTACACAAACTCGCTAGTATCTGAACATGTCCGCGCACAACGCCCAGCAGCATGATGAATTCCTGAACCGTGATGAATTCCTGAACCGGGCCATACGGCTCGCAGTTCAGAACGTCTCCGACGGCGGTGGGCCGTTTGGCGCTGTTGTCGTCACGCCGGACGGCAGCGTCCATGAGGGTGTCAACCGCGTAACGCGAGACAACGATCCCACGGCGCATGCCGAAGTGGTGGCCATTCGCCGTGCCGCAGCGGATCTGGGCAGCTTCGATCTCAGCGGCTCGGTTCTCTATGCCAGTTGCGAGCCTTGCCCCTTGTGCCTCTCGGCCACACTCTGGGCCAGGATTGGCCGGGTGTATTTCGCTGCGGATCGGCACGGAGCCGCCAGGGCCGGTTTCGATGATGCAGTGTTCTACGAGTACTTCGCCGGTACGCGGCCTGAGCTGCTTCCTGTGGAACATGCGCCGGTAGCTGCCTCCGAGACACCCTTTGAGGCCTGGCGGAACAACACCGAACGCACCGACTACTAGCGGCCCTTACGGCCGGGCAGGAAGCCGGCTGACGCCGTCGAGCAGTTCCTGCTGATCGCCGCACAACGCAATCCGGATCCAATCCTCGCCGATCGACCCAAAAGCGGTGCCTGGCGCGAAGGCGACACCCGAATCCGCCAGGAACGCGTGCACCCAGGCCCGGACGTCGCCGCCACTGACATGGGAGACATTGGCCCACAGGTAGAAAGCTCCCTGTGCGCCGAGGAAGGGGATGCCCTTGCCTTCCAGGATGGCGGAAGCGGCGTCACGGTTGCTCCTATAGTGGTTTCGCGCGTCCGTCACGTAGTCCTGGGGGCCGGTCAACGCGGCCAAGGCCGCATACTGCGATGGCGAGGCAACGCAGGAAACGATTGCTTCCATGACATTGTTCATCCTCTTTTCCATGCCCGGCGGGCAGATCAAGGCTCCGATTCGCAGGCCGGTGAGCCCGTAGGTCTTTGACAGTGTCAGTGATGTGAAGACGCGTGCCTCACCGGGGATGTCGCTATCGAAGCGGACAGGGCTGACATGCGGGACGTCAAAGGTGAAGGCTTCATAGCACTCATCAGAGATGATCCAGAGATCGTGCCGGACGGCGAGTTCCACGAGCTGCCGGGTCGCGTCCTCGCTGATGACGGCGCCCAGGGGGTTGGAGGGCGAGTTCAGCATGAGGACCCGGGTCTGCCCAGTGATGAGGGCTTCGATGTCCTCGATGTCCGGCTGGAAGTCGTTATGCGGATACAGGGGATACGGAACGGGCACCGCGTGGAGGAGCCGACTGGTCATGGCGAACGTGGGGTAGCCGGGGTTGGGCAGGAGGATTTCATCGCCGGGGGAGAGAAGCAGGCTCATGGCGAAGTGCAGGCCTTGTTGGGCTCCGTCCACTATGTAGACGCGTTCGGCACCGATATCCACGTGATGATGCTCACGGAATCTCTTGGCGAAGGCTTCGCGGAGCGCGGGAATTCCTGCGTTTGGGGTGTAGTTGGTTTCGTCCCGTTCAAGGCACGCTATTCCGGCGTCGAGGACGTGCCGTGGGAGCGCAAAGCCCGGCTCGCCGATGCTGAGCACGATCGCCCCGGGGGTGGTCCAGGCGGCCTCAGTGATTTCTCGGATCTGGTTCACGGGGACATCGCGGACGTGTGCTGCAAGCTCAGGCATGGGAGCTATCCTAGCCACCCATATACTGGTAAGCGTGCTTTCTGGACTGGTAATCGTTGACAAACCGCAGGGATGGACCAGCCATGATGTGGTTGGCCGGATGCGGCGGCTGGCCGGTACCCGGAAAGTGGGGCATGCTGGAACGCTTGATCCCATGGCTACAGGCGTGCTGGTCCTTGGGATCAACAAGGCCACACGTCTCCTGACCTACATTGTGGGAACGTCCAAGACGTATACGGCCACTATCAGGCTCGGCGAAACCACCATCACCGATGACGCCGAAGGCGAAGTTACCCAGGCGCGCAGCGCAGTGGAGGTCAGCGACGAAGCGATTGCTCAAGGCGTCGCCGCCCTCACGGGCCCCATCCAGCAGGTACCCAGCAGCGTCAGCGCGATCAAGGTCAACGGTGAACGCTCCTATGCCCGTGTCCGCTCCGGCGAAGAAGTCAAGCTTGCGGCCCGGCCCGTCACCATCCACCGCTTCGACATCCACTCCATCACCAGGATCGACGGCGGCCGGGTAGTCGACGTCGATGTCACCGTGGAATGTTCCTCCGGCACGTACATCCGGGCCTTGGCCCGCGACCTCGGCATCGCCTTGGGCGTCGGCGGACATCTCACCGCATTGCGGAGGACGCAGGTGGGCCCTTACACGATCGACCAGGCGCGGACGCTGGAAGAACTCGCCCGGGAACTCGAAGTCCTGGACATGTCCCTTGCGGCGCGTTCCCTGATGCCCAACCGGGAATTGAGCGATCAGGAAACCACCGAGATCTCCTTTGGCAGACGCATCGCCGCAGGCCCTGGCGCCGGAACGCCGGCAGCTGCCACTGCTGAGAATCCTGCCGCAGCGTTCGCGCCGTCGGGAGAGCTGGTGGCCCTGTTGGCCGATACGGGGAGCTTTGCGAAGCCTGTGTTGGTCTTTGCCCCCGGAACCGGCACCGCCACAGTCGGCGAGGAAAAGTAGGCATGGACGGCTATTTCTACTCCATCCTTATTGTTGGTTTGGTATCCACGATCGCGTGCGTCGTGGCAGGTTTGATGAAGAAAGCCCCCAACGACGTCACAATCTTTTCCGTGTTGGCTGTGGAGCTGGCCCTGCTGGTCTACTTGGTTGGCTCGATTGTCCGCGTTGCCACGGGTGAACAGATGGCCGGCGAAGCCTGGGAGTTCTGGGGATACCTGATCACGGCGCTGATGATTCCGCTGGGAGCTGTGTACTGGGCCATCCTTGAACGCACCCGTTGGAGCAACTTCGTCCTGGCGGCGGTCGGCGTCACTGCGCTCGTCATGGCCGCCCGCATGAACCAGATCTGGTACTGACCTTGAAGGAAAAACGCAAAATGACTGGAACCGAGACTGAGGCAAATGCCGGCCGGACACCCCAAAAAGACACACGGAACACCGGCCCTGGGCGCTTGCTGATCGCGGTGTATGCCGTCTTCGCACTCTCGGCCACGGCCCGTGCCGGCTACCAGATTGCCACCAAGTTTGCCGAAGCTCCGCTGGCGCATATCCTCTCGGCGTTCGCCGCCGTCGTCTACGTCGTAGCGACCATCTCGCTGGCAAAACCGGGCCGCACATGGTTCAAGGTGTCGTTGGCCGCTGTACTCGTGGAACTCGTCGGAGTGCTGGTAGTTGGGGCCATAAGCCTGTTCGATCCGGTGGCCTTCCCGCATGACACTGTGTGGTCGCTGTTTGGACGCGGTTATGGTTTCGTCCCGCTCGTGCTGCCCATCCTTGGACTCCTGTGGTTGAACAAGAGGCGGCCGTCCAAGGCGAACAGCCACAACGGGTAACCTTAGAATGTTCCGGCGCCGGGAGGTTGCCGGGCGGAACGAATATCTGCAGTAAAAGGCGAGGTTGATGGTCCACATCTGGAACGATCCCACCGAAGTCCCCGAGGACTTCGGACCAACAGTCGTTACCATCGGGAACTTTGACGGCGTCCATCGTGGCCACCAGCATGTTCTCGCGCAACTGACAAACACCGCCAAGCGCCACCACATACCTTCAGTGGCCGTGACTTTTGATCCCCACCCCGCCCAGGTCCACCGCCCGGAGTCGGCCCCGGAGCTGATCATGGGCCTCCAGGACAAACTGGACGCCCTCGGCGAAACAGGCGTGGATGCCGTCCTGGTCATGAAGTACACACTGGACCTCGCCTCCATGACGCCCATCGAGTTTGTCCGCCAAGTCCTCCTTGAGGGCCTTCATGCTGCGCACGTCGTGGTCGGCCACGACCTCCGCTTCGGTGCAGGGAATATCGGCGACGTCGTCACCATGCAGGAACTCGGCGAGCAGTTGGGCTTTGGCGTCCAGGTGGTCAATGAGTATGGGGCAGGAGGCTTCCCGGTCCACGACGACGGCGACGCCGACCGCCGCTGCTCCTCCACCTGGGTGCGGGAAGCCTTGTCCGAAGGCGACGTCGTTACCGCTGCCGCCGTTCTGGGACGCCCCCACCGCATGCGCGGCGAGGTGGTTCATGGAGCAGCGCGCGGGAGGAACCTCGGTTTCCCCACTGCGAACCTTGCGCATGATTCCACGGGGTACGTACCGGCGGACGGTATCTATGCAGGCTGGTTGATAGACCAGTCCGGAACGCGGTGGCCCGCTGCGATTTCCGTCGGTTCCAACCCCACGTTTGACGGTGTGAGCCGTCAAGTGGAGGCCCACGTTATTGATCGTCCGGAGGAGAACGTGGAGGACTTCGACCTCTACGGACAGACTGTCGCGGTCGAATTTACCCAGCGCCTCCGCGGCATGGTGGCGTATCGCGGGCCCGAGGCGCTGGTGGAGCAGATGTGCCTGGATGTAGCGCAGGCACACGAGCTGCTGACCCAGCGCTAGCGGTATTTCGACAACAATGCTGACCTGCCGGTAAACTGTTACTGGATCCGGCTGCAGTCCGTGGCGGCTGGACCTGTTTTTGTGTGCGGAGACGCACCGGAAGCAACCCGTCAGCGAGGCGCTGCACCGGGAGGCACGGCACAACTCTAGGAGTTCACGTGGCACTTGACGCCGCTGTAAAGCAGTCCATCATCAAGGAATACGCAACCTCTGAAGGCGACACCGGTTCGCCCGAGGTCCAGGTTGCAGTCCTGACCCAGCGGATCAAGGATCTGACTGAGCACATGAAGGAGCACAAGCACGACTTCCACACCCAGCGCGGTCTGCTGGCCATGGTTGGTCGTCGCAAGCGCATGCTTACCTACCTGAAGAACACTGACATCGCCCGCTACCGTTCGCTCATCGAGCGCCTCGGCCTGCGCCGCTAGTCTGCCTTTGGGGGCGGCCCGGTCCCTCGCGGAACGGGCCGCCTTCTTCAAAAACAACTAAAAACAGGAAATCAACCGCATCGCGCATTCGCGGTCCTCGGTAGTGATTCCCGGGAGGGTCATCGGTGACGATGAAGCCCGTGGATCTCGATCGATGACCGGGTGTCGTACAGGCCAGGAATAAAGAAGAGGCCTGGGTTGATGCGGCGGACTTCCGCTAAATCAGAAACGGAGGTGACTCTCAATGGAGGGTCCCGAAATCCAGTTCTCCGAAGCGATTATTGACAACGGCCGTTTTGGCAAGCGTGTCATCCGCTTTGAAACCGGCCGCCTTGCCAAGCAGGCTGCCGGCGCTTCGATGGTCTACATCGACGAAGACACAGCACTCCTCTCGGCAACCACCGCAGGCAAGCAGCCGCGCGAAGGCTTCGACTTCTTCCCGTTGACGGTTGACGTCGAGGAGCGCATGTACGCTGCCGGACGTATCCCGGGTTCGTTCTTCCGCCGTGAAGGCCGCCCGTCCACGGAAGCCATCCTGGCTTGCCGCCTCATGGACCGCCCGCTGCGCCCGGCCTTCGTCAAGGGCCTTCGCAACGAGGTCCAGATCGTCGTGACCGTCCTGGCGATCAACCCGGACGAGCTCTATGACGTCGTGGCGATCAACGCCTCCTCCATGTCCACCCAGCTCTCCGGCCTCCCGTTCTCCGGCCCGATCGGCGGCGTCCGCGTTGCCCTCATCGCCGACGAACAGGGTTCGCAGTGGGTTGCTTTCCCCAAGCACTCGCAGCTTGAGAACGCCGTGTTCAACATGGTTGTTGCCGGCCGCATTGCAGGTGACGACGTCGCCATCATGATGGTTGAAGCCGAAGCAACCGACAACTCCTGGAACCTCATCAAGGAACAGGGCGCAACTGCTCCCACCGAAGAAGTTGTTTCCGAGGGCCTCGAAGCCGCAAAGCCGTTCATCAAGGCTCTTTGCGAAGCCCAGGCCGATCTTGCTGCCCGTGCAGCGAAGCCGACCGTCGAGTTCCCGGTCTTCCTGGACTACCAGGATGACGTCTACGCGGCTGTGGAAGCCGCTGCTGCCGACAAGCTGGCTGCAGTCTTCCAGATCGCCGACAAGCAGGAGCGCGACAACGCTTCCGACGAGCTCAAGGACGAAGTCCTCGGTGCACTCGCCGGTAACTTCGAAGGCCGTGAAAAGGAGCTGTCCGCAGCTTTCCGCTCGGTCACCAAGCACGTTGTCCGCCAGCGCATCCTCAAGGACCAGGTCCGCATCGACGGCCGTGGCCTGACGGACATCCGCCAGCTGACCGCCGAGGTAGAGGTTCTGCCCCGCGTTCACGGTTCTGCCATCTTCGAACGTGGCGAGACCCAGATCATGGGTGTCACCACGCTGAACATGCTCAAGATGGAACAGCAGATCGACTCGCTGTCGCCGGTAACGCGCAAGCGCTACATGCACAACTACAACTTCCCGCCCTACTCCACCGGTGAAACCGGCCGCGTCGGTTCCCCGAAGCGCCGCGAAATCGGTCACGGTGCCCTCGCAGAGCGCGCACTCGTGCCGGTTCTGCCTTCCCGCGAGGAATTCCCGTACGCCATCCGCCAGGTATCCGAGGCCCTCGGTTCCAACGGTTCGACGTCAATGGGTTCCGTGTGTGCTTCGACCCTGTCCATGCTCAACGCTGGTGTCCCGCTGAAGGCAGCCGTTGCCGGTATCGCCATGGGCCTGGTTTCCGACCAGGTTGATGGCCAGACCCGCTACGCAGCCCTGACCGACATCCTCGGCGCCGAAGACGCATTCGGCGACATGGACTTCAAGGTTGCCGGTACGTCCGAGTTCGTCACGGCTATCCAGCTGGACACCAAGCTCGATGGCATCCCCGCTTCTGTGCTGGCAGCAGCACTGAAGCAGGCCCGCGAAGCCCGCCTCCACATCCTCGAGGTCATCAACGCAGCGATCGACACGCCGGACGAGCTCTCCGAGTTCGCCCCCCGCGTCATTGCCGTCAAGATCCCCGTAGACAAGATCGGCGAGGTCATTGGCCCCAAGGGCAAGATGATCAACCAGATCCAGGAAGACACGGGCGCGGACATCTCCATCGAAGATGACGGCACGGTCTACATTGGCGCCACCAACGGTCCGTCTGCTGATGCAGCACGTTCCGCCATCAACGCCATCGCCAACCCGCAGGTACCGGAAATCGGTGAGCGCTACTTGGGCACGGTCGTCAAGACCACCACCTTCGGCGCCTTCGTTTCCCTTACCCCGGGCAAGGACGGCCTGCTGCACATCTCCGAGCTCCGGAAGCTGGCCAACGGCAAGCGCGTGGACAACGTTGATGACGTCGTCTCGGTGGGCCAGAAGGTCCAGGTTGAGATCACCAAGATCGATGACCGCGGAAAGCTTTCCCTCTCCCCGGTTGTTGCCGAGGAAGAAGGCGCAGCCTCCGAGGAAGCTCCGGAAGAAGCTGAAGTTTCCGCAGAGTAGTCTGTAAAGCAGTATCCGGCGGGGCCGGTGGGCTTGAAAAAGCACCACCGGCCCTTCCGGCCTTAACTCGAAAACCTGAAAGGTCTTAATGACTGTCGTACCCTTGCCGTTGGAGCAGACCCTTCCCGGCGGCGACCTGATCCATGGTGCAGAGGGCGGTTCCGTCGTACGGCGTTCGGTCCTTCCCGGAGGCGTTCGCGTTCTCACCGAGGCAATGCCCGGGCAGCGTTCGGCCACCATCGGATTCTGGGTGGCAGTCGGATCCCGCGATGAAGCCGATGGCCAGCATGGTTCCACGCACTTCCTGGAACACCTCCTGTTCAAGGGCACAAAGCGGCGCACCGCGCTGGAAATCGCTTCAGCCTTTGATGAGGTGGGTGGCGAGTCCAACGCTGCCACTGCCAAGGAAAGCACGTGCTACTTTGCCCGGGTGTTGGACTCGGATCTTCCCATGGCCATTGACGTCATCGCGGACATGATCACCGGGGCTGTCCTGGATCCGGCGGAGTTGGAACAGGAGCGGGATGTCATCCTTGAAGAAATTGCGATGGACAGCGATGACCCAACAGACGTAGCCCACGAAAAATTCGTTGCAGCTGTACTCGGCAGCCACCCGCTCGCGCGTCCTATTGGTGGTACACCGGACGCCATCAAGGCGGTAGCCAGGGACTCGGTCTGGGAGCACTATCAGCGCTACTACCGTCCGGAAGAACTGGTCATCACCGCGGCTGGCGGCTTGGACCATGACGTCGTCTGCGATCTCGTGCAGAAGGCGTTGGAAGCTGCAGGCTGGCAGTTGGATCCGGAAGCAGCTCCGGTAGATCGTCGGGCCACCAACCGCGCCGTGATCACGGGCACGTCCGGCCTTCACGTGGTCAAGCGTCCCGTGGAGCAGGCCAATATCATCATGGGTTGCCCCACTATCGTGGCAACGGATGATCACCGATTCGTCATGAGTGTGCTCAACGCGGTGCTGGGCGGGGGAATGTCTTCCAGGCTTTTCCAGGAGATCCGCGAGAAGCGCGGCCTCGTCTACTCCACGTATTCCTTCACCGCCGCCTACGCCGATGCCGGCTATTTCGGCATGTATGCGGGCTGCACGCCGTCAAAAGTGCGCCAAGTGCTCGATCTCCTTGGTGTTGAGTTGGACAAGCTCGCCAAGGAGGGCATCACTGAGGAGGAACTCCGGAAGGCTGTGGGACAACTCAGCGGCGGCATCGTCCTCGCCCTCGAGGACACGGGCTCGCGCATGTCCCGGCTGGGCCGGGCAGAACTCGTTTCCGGGGAGTTCCAGGATATTGACGAGACATTGGCACGGATCAAGGCGGTCACTGTGGACGAAGTCCAGGAACTCGCCCAGGAACTTGCCGCAGCTCCCCGCACGATCACCGTCGTCGGGCCGTTTGAAGAAAGCGAAACCTTCGGTCTCTAGGAGACAGCGCGTTCAGCGGGTCTACCATCTCTGGACTCACGCACGGTAAACAGGGCAGCATGATCATACGATCATGCTGCCCTGCTCACATTGGAGTCGTGATGGATCTGCCCCCCAAAGGACACGCCGCAGGACTGCTGAAAGACTTCATCGGACATTGGCGGGGCATCACGGAAATAGCACAGTCTCCATGGGGTGCAGCGCGCACTGCGGAGGCCGAAGCCGTTTTCACAGAAGCCGCTGGGGGCTACGCCGTTGTGCAGAGCTACCGGCACCGTGAACCGGACGGAACGCACTTTGAAGGGCACGGGATGTTCACCGTGGATCCCGCCCATGGGGACACGCTCTGGTATTACGTGGACAGCATGGGCCGTCCGCCAACTGCCCCGGTGCGCGGCACATGGCATGACGGGACGCTGACGGTGGAACGGCGAACGCCGGAGGGGGTAGCCCGGCACACCTTTCGTGTTGAAGATGGCGTCCTGGTGCACACCGCGGAACTGCGGCTCGAGGGCACAGCCGAGTTCAGTCCCTTGCTCAAGAGTGTGTTCCGGAAAACCTGACGGCGGCACGAGGAATGTGCCCAGGACTCCGGCCAGGCAGGAACTGGCGTCAATAGGTTCCCGTGTACACTGTTTCGGCAACCCGTGTCTTTGGTGCGCCTTGGAGGGCCGGGGCGTTGGCTGGGGAGCTCCAGACAGACGCGTGCAGGCGCTCCACCATGTCCGTTGCCTGCTCTGCACGCTCGAAATCCATTTCAACCAGCACGTAGCGGGGATCCTCCATGGGCGTCCCCACCCGGAACTGCTTTACTCCTGAGGCGGCGCGGTCCAGGGGGTCACGGTCGAAGGCGGCTTTCCACTGGGTAAAGTCCTTGATTCCGTGTTCGATGTACAGGGTGTACATGGCAATCCTTCCTGTGGAGTCCGCGTTGGTGCTGCCAGCTTAGGGGCCGATGACAGGCGCCGATATCCCAGATTCATGGGGGTCCGGAACCGCCGGCAGCGGCGCATACTGGCTGCATGGCCAGCTCATGGGCAACCCACCGGACACGGGAACGGATTGAGGACTTGTTTCTCGCCGCTGGGGATGACCATGCCCTTCGCGAGGCTGCCGTGGCGGAGCTCCGACACGCGGTGGGCTTCAGCGCTTTCGTCTGGCCCCTGACTGATCCCGAGTCGGCCACCGGTGTTGCGCCCATGGCGGCTGTGCCGTGCCCCAGCGAAGTGCCGCTGGTCATCAAGGCCAGATATGCCAGCCGAATAAACCGCTGGACAGTCCTGTCCGAAGCCGAACGGCCGGCTGCCTCACTCTTTGCGGCCACAAATGGCGATCCCGCCCGACACCCGCTCTGGGACACCGTCCTGCGCGGATACGGAGTGGGAGACATAGCGTCACTTGCACTGGGGGACCAGCACGGTATCTGGTCATGGCTTGATCTCTGGAGGGAGGACACAGATCCTGCGTTCAGCGAGGAGGACCTCGACTTCCTTGTTTCGCTCGCGCCGGCAATGACCCGCGGACTGCGCCGCAGCCGGGCCCGGCAATTCGCCGCATCTCCTGTTGGGTCCAAAGGGTCCATGCCCGCCCAAGCGGTTCTGGTCATGGACGAAGACATGCAGGTCCTCGGGCAGACAAGCAGCGCCAGCAACTGGTTGTCCCTTCTGCAACGGGCGCCCCGGCCCCACGCCGGCATCCCGGCAGAGGTATACAACGTGGTGGCGCAGCTGTTGGCCAAGGAAGCGCATATTGACAATCGTGCGTCTGCAGCCAGAATCCATGTCGGTGGAGGCCAGTGGGCCTCCTTGCGGGCCGCGCGGATGGATAGTCCCACTCACTCGCCAAATGGTCCGGCCATCGCCGTCACCATCCAGGAATGCCTGCCCGCAGCCCGGCTTGGCGTATTCGTTCGGGCCTACGGATTGACGGCACGCGAAAGGCAGGCTTTGGCCTTGTTGGGGGCAGGCATGGATAACGAGGTCCTCGCCGGCCGGATGCGGATCTCGCCCCTCACCGCACAGGATCATTTCAAGAGCATCTTCGCGAAAACCGGAATGCACAGCCGTGCCGGCGTCTTGGCGTTGGCACTTGGAAGCGCCGCAGGCGGTGACGCCGAATTTGTTGACTCTGCCGTTTA
The DNA here is from genome assembly GCA_039636795.1 of Micrococcaceae bacterium Sec5.1. Lineage (NCBI taxonomy): Bacteria > Bacillati > Actinomycetota > Actinomycetes > Micrococcales > Micrococcaceae > Micrococcaceae bacterium Sec5.1. The sequence continues at coordinate 1,746,164 of CP143430.1, forward strand.
GCCGCCTGCGAACGGCGGAAGGACGTCGATAACGTCCTCCGCACCCAGCGGGGCAGAAGGGTCCCGGACGGCTACTTCGTTCCTGAGGAAGCTGCTGCGGGCCACGACGCGGGCGAGCGTCGGCGTCCCCTCCGGGGGCACTGGACGTTCGACGGCGAGGGCAGCTTCCAGCAACGCCTCGAGGCTCGATCCTTCCGGGAGCGGGTGGATCTCCTCTTCGACACCTGCAGCGGCGCGTGCGGCAGCGAAGTAACGTACAAGCAAGGGTTCAGCCTCCGATTGCGCTCATGCTGCGGTCCGGCTGCACGAAGTCCGGTGCGCCGAGGCCGGTGTGGTCCATGCCGTGGGCTTTGGGTTTGACCCACATGGCGTCCTGCCAACGTTGGGCAAGCTCGTCGTCGGTAGCGCCCTCCCGAAGCAGTCCGAGGAGGTCGAACTCCTCACGGGAGAACAGGCAACTCATGATCTTGCCCTCGGCAGTAATACGGGTGCGGCGGCAGTCTGAACAGAACGGTTCGGTGACCGAGGCGATGATCCCGACTGTGCCGAGGACGGACCCGCTGGCTTCACCGGTTGCCTGGTCCCGGCGTCGTACTTCAAAACGTTCGGCAGGGGCGCCGTCGCGTTCACGTGGATCCCGGCTGAGGACGAAGTCCTTGGACAGCAGTTCCCGGATTTCAGCCGCGGTGATCATGTTGCGCCGGGTCCAACCGTGGTCAGCGTCCAGCGGCATCTGTTCGATGAAGCGAAGTTCGTAGCCGCGGCCCAAGGCCCAAGCGAGGAGGTCCGGAGATTCGGCATCGTTGATGCCCCTCATCAGCACGGCATTTAACTTGACCGGACCCAGACCTGCGGCCCACGCGGCGTCCACGCCGGCGAGGACACGGTCCAGGAAAGGCCGGCGCGTGAGCTTGGTGAAGGTTTCCTCGTGGAGCGAATCCAGGGAAACGTTGATCCGGGTGAGTCCTGCGGCCTTGAGGGCGGCCGCTTTCTTGTCCAGACCCACGCCGTTGGTGGTCATCGAAATGGGAAGGTCAGGGTGCTCGTTCCGGATGCCTGCTATGACATCCACCAGGTCCGCCCGGACCAGGGGCTCACCGCCGGTGAGGCGCAACTCCCGTACGCCCAGGGCGTTAACGCCTACCCGCACAATCCGAATGATTTCGTCTTTGGTCATCACCGCCTGCTTGGAGAGCCATTCCAACCCTTCGGCAGGCATGCAGTAAGTACAGCGCAGATTGCACTTATCAGTCAGGGACAGGCGCATATCAGTAGCCCGGCGTCCGTAGCGGTCCCACAAGCCCGCGGGCGTGCCAGCCGGACGCGGCGGCGGAACCGGGCCGCTGCCCGCAGCGCTGCCCAAAGGAGGCACAGGCATGCCTAGCTGAACACTCATAAATTCAGGCTACGCCACCCAGGCCTGAACAGTGATACCGGCTACATTCCGTTTCACTCATCGGACGCTTCGTTCAGGTGCCACCGAATGTGGCCCCTGACATGTCGCCGGCGGTAGGCAGTTCTTACGGAATGCGTACATTCGCGCGGAAGTGACCCGTATCCGGTGCCGGGCAGCTCCGGCGTACTTATGCTGAAAGCGTGACCATGCAATCGGCATCATCAGCGGCAGAGCCTGGCAATCGCCGCATCCTCCTCGTCGAAGACGAGCAGACGATCGCTGATGTTGTCCGCGACTATCTCCTGCAGGCCGGTTTCCAAGTGGACATGGCTGGCGATGGGTTCACGGCGCTCAAGCTGGCCGCAACGCGCCAGCCTGATCTGGTGATCCTCGATCGCATGCTGCCAGGACTGGACGGCGTGGAAGTGTGTCGTCGGCTCCGTCAAAGCATGAGCGTGCCGGTCATTATGGTGACGGCCCTGGGAACCGAAGATGACCGGATCCTGGGTTTGGAGATGGGCGCGGACGATTACGTCACCAAGCCGTTCTCGCCGCGCGAGCTTGTCCTTCGCGTCAAGTCCGTGCTGCGCCGCAGCGTCAAGGAATTCTCCCCTGAACCACCTGTTGAAGTGGCGGGCTTTGAACTCGATCCCGCATCCCGGACCGTCACTCACCTTGGAGCGCCGCTGACGTTGACACTGCGTGAATTCGATCTGCTGGCCTTCATGCTGCGCAGGCCCAACCAGGTCTTCAGCCGGGAAGAACTCATCAAGGCAGTGTGGGGCTGGGACTTTGGCGATCTTTCCACCGTGACCGTCCATGTACGCCGCCTCCGCGAGAAGATCGAAGTCAACCCCACCAAACCTGAGCTCCTGAGGACGGTTTGGGGCGTTGGCTACAGGTTCGATGCCAAGGGGGATGGCCATGGAGAGCACTGAGCTTGTCACCATCCTTGCCTGGGTGCTCCTGTGGGCAATGGTCATCGGTGCCATCACGTTTTTGCTGCTGCGTGTCCTTCGCCGGGCCTCCGTGTTGGCCCAGATCTGCCTGGTGGTGGTAGCTACCGTGGCCGTTCTCGTGGCAGGGATGGTCAGTGCCTTCAACGCCATGTTCATTTCGGCCAGGGACCTTGAGGTTATGTGGTACATCCTGGCCATGGCTTCGGCAGTAGCAGTGGCCTTGTCGCTCGTACTGGGAGCCAGGGTTTCCCGGAACGCAGCGCGCCTCGTGGCGGCGGCCAGGAGACTCGGCCGGGGCGAAACCCTGGATCACAACAGTGCGGATGGAAAGCGGGCTGAACCTGCCATGACCTCGGAACTCGCTGAACTGGCCCAGGAGTTGGAGGCCAGCAGCCGTAACCTGGCGGAGTCGCGGGCCAGGGAAGCCGCTATTGAAACCGCGCGGCGCGAGCTGGTCTCGTGGATTTCACATGACCTCCGGACTCCACTTGCCAGCATGCGCGCCATGACCGAAGCCCTCGAGGACGGCATGGTCGCTGATATCCCGGAGTATTACCGGAAGATCATCGGGCAGACCGAACAAATGACCGCCATGGTCAACGACCTCCTGGAGTTGTCCAAGATCCAGGCCGGAAGCCTTCGCTTGCGCGCCGAATCGCTGGACCTCTATGACCTTGTCAGCGATGCGTTGTCCGATCTGGCGCCGCTGGCCGCCCAACGCGCCATTAGGCTCACTGGCGGCGGAGACCGCGAATGCATGGCCGTAGCCGACGGACCCAGCATGGCCCGGGCTGTCCGGAACGTGCTGCTCAACGCGATTATTTACAGCACGCCGGACACCGAGGTACACATCAGCGTTGGGCGTGACAACGGAAACGCTGTGGTCGCCGTGGAAGACCACTGCGGGGGCATCCCGGAGGAAGACCTTCCCCACCTGTTCGAAACCGGCTGGCAAAAGGACCCTTCCCGGGGGAGCCCGTCGGGAGCACAGGGAAGCTACACAGGGGCAGGAATCGGATTAAGCATGGTGTCCGGCATCGTGAAAGCCCACGGGGGAGCTGTGAACGTGGAAAACGTCGACGGCGGTTGTCGGTTTGCGCTGTCGCTTCCGGCCGGCTCCCTTCCGGAGGGCTCCCTTGCGGCAGGATCTGCCGTGGATCGCCAAGGAGGCGCAGCATGAGAAAGCCTGGATTCTGGGCAGCGGTTGCCGGGGTGGCTGCCGGGGCAGCAGGCATTGCTGCAGGCGAGTTGAGCGCCGGCTTCCTCAGCCCCCTCGTTTCGCCGGTGACGGCCCTGGGCGGTGCCGTCATCGATTCCGTTCCTCCCGGGGTGAAGGACCTCGCCGTGCAGCTCTTCGGGACGGCGGACAAGATCGTGCTGGTCGCTTCCATCCTGATTGTGGCCGTGGTTCTGGCTGCCCTGGCCGGGATTCTGGAGCGCCGTCGGACCGGACTCGGACTTGTTCTGGCGGCCTTGGCAGGCGCGGCGGGCCTAAGCGCAGTCCTGACCCGGGCCCAAACAACACCGCAAGCCGCCATCGCGCCCATCGTGGCCGCCGTCGTCACCATGCTGCTGCTCCGCACGCTCATTCGCCGGCTGGGCACCTGGGTGCCGCCGCGTGAAGCGTCATCCGGCGTGGTGCCATCTGCTGAAGGGTCCACAGCCAGTGCCTCACCCTCGCCGGAGCCTGCCCCTCTGGCAAGGCGGAGCTTCCTGAACGCACTGGCGGTCACATCGATTGCGGCAGCTGTTGGCGGCGTTGTCACCAGCGTCCTCACGCGCGCGACGGCCGTGGCTTCCGGTTTCAGGGGCTCATTAACGCTGCCAGCTCCGGCGACAACCCAGCAGGCGATCCCTAACGGGGCTTCACTGCCGCTGGAAGGGATCAGCACCTTGGTGACACCGAACCCTGACTTTTACCGTATCGACACTGCATTGACCGTTCCGGCCATCGACCCTCCAGCGTGGAAATTGAAAGTGACCGGAATGGTGGATCGCGAGATCGAACTCGATTTCGCGACGCTCCTCACCAAGCCGATGACGGAACGGCACATCACTATCGCGTGCGTGTCCAATGAAGTGGGCGGCGATCTCATCGGCAATGCCCTGTGGCTCGGGTGGCCTGTGCGGGAGCTCCTGGCCATGGCGGGTCCCAAACCAGGAGCGGACATGGTGCTGTCCACCAGCAACGATGGCTTTACAGCAAGTACGCCGCTGGAAGCGCTCACGGATGACCGCGATGCCCTCCTGGCCGTTGGCATGAATGGCGAGCCGCTGCCCCTGGAACATGGATTCCCAGTGCGGATGATCGTGCCCGGACTCTACGGCTTCGTCTCAGCAACCAAATGGCTCACCGAACTCAAGGTCACCCGATTCGCGGACGATACCGCTTACTGGACTCCCCGCGGCTGGAGTGATCACGGCCCCATCAAGACGCAGTCCCGGATCGACGTACCGCGCAGTGGCCGCACGGTCAAAGCAGGCAAAGTGCAGTTTGGTGGTGTCGCTTGGGCCCAGCACCGCGGCGTTGACCATGTGGAGCTCCGCGTCAACCGTGGTCCTTGGCGCCAGACGATGCTTGCACCGGGGATATCCACGGATACCTGGTACCAGTGGCAGCTGGGACTTGATCTCACGCCCGGCAACTATGAAGTCCAGGTGCGTGCCACTGACTCCACGGGCAAACCACAGACCGAAGACCGGACCCCGGTAGCTCCCGACGGCGCCACCGGGTACCACACCATCAACGTGAAGGTCACTTAAGGCCCTACTCTGGGTACGTCCGGATAATCTCCGGCCCCGAGCGTGACCACACAGCGTGACCACACAGGAGGATGTCCTTGCCCAGATCCGTTGCTGCCCATCGCGACGCCGTGGTGGAACTACTGAGCGGTCCAGCCGCGACCACGTCAACTGAACAGCTGCCGCTACTGGAAGCCCTGGGCAAGGCGCTCGCCGTCGACCTCCAGGCGCCACTTTCCCTGCCGCCCTTCGCCAACTCCCAAATGGACGGCTTTGCCGTCAACTCTGCTGACATTCCCGACGGCGGCGCGAAGCTACGCGTGGCGGCACCGGTTCCAGCGGGGGCGGCTCCGGAGGCGTTGAAGCCAGGCTATGCCGTGCCCATCATGACCGGCGCCATGATTCCCGAGGGTGCCGACGCCGTGGTTCCCATTGAGCGGGCGCGTCCCAGCACTTTCCCGAATCCTGAGGCCAGGGACGTTGAGGTTGATCTGCCCGCCACTGCTCCGGGCACCTATGTTCGAAACGCCGGCAGCGACATCCAGGAAGGGGAGTTGGCCCTCCCCGCGGGGACCTGTTTAGGACCAGCGCAGCTCGGCTTGTTGGCCGCATTGGGGCTGACCGCCGTCGAAGTCCGCAAGCCATTGCGCGTCCTGCTGGTCACCACGGGCGATGAGGTCCTGGAACCGGGCCGGAATCTCACGCCCGGCAAGATCTACGACTCCAACGGAATCCTCCTGGAAGCATCCATGCGCCAAGCGGGTCTTGACGTGGTACGAAGCGGAATCTCCGATGACGATCCCGCACGATTGCTCGCAGTACTTCGCAACCACGTCGGAAGCGAAGACGGCAAGCACCCGGTGGACCTGATCGTGACCACCGGTGGCGTCAGCAAGGGGGCGTACGAGGTTGTCCGCCAAGCCATGGCCGCCCAGCACGTGGAGTTCCTGCCAGTTGCCATGCAGCCCGGCGGCCCACAGGGGATCGGCCGCTTTGAAGGTGTTCCGTTCCTCGGCTTTCCCGGCAACCCTGTCAGCTGCCTTGTCTCCTACGAAATGTTCCTGCGCCCTGCCTTGTCGCTGATCCACGGTGTCCCGGCACCGCGGCCAGTACAGCGGGCACGCTTGGCGGAACCCCTGCGCTCACCCGAGGGCAAGCATCAAGTGCGCCGCGGAACAGTGCTGCCTGACGGCTCCGTTCGAATGGAAGGTGGCGCGGGAAGCCACCTGATGCACGCCTTGGCGCGATCGAACGCCCTGGTGCAGATTCCCAGCGACGTCACGGAACTCGCGGAGGGAAGCGAAGTGGAAGTATGGATGCTGTGAATGAAATTCCCACGAACACGTCCGGCAACAGCGGCGGCCTGACCCATCTCCGGCAAGACGGTACTGCCCAGATGGTGGATGTCTCAGAGAAAGCAGTTACCACCCGTGAGGCAACTGCCACGGCCACGGTGCGCAGCACTGCCGAAGTCCTGGCGCTTCTCGGCGCTGGCGAATTACCCAAGGGCGACGCGCTCGCAGTGGCGCGCGTGGCAGGGATTATGGCCGCTAAGAAGACACCGGAACTGATCCCGCTGTGCCACCCGTTGCCGATCTCCAAAGTCACCGTTGATTTTGAGCTGGGAGCCGACTCGATCGAAGTACTGGCTACCGTGAAGACCCGCGGTGTCACCGGCGTCGAAATGGAAGCACTTACGGCTGCGTCCGTAGCGGCCCTGAGCGTCTACGACATGATCAAGGCTGTGGATAAGCATGCAGTGCTGACGGACATCCAGGTGCTGGCAAAAAGTGGTGGCAAAAGCGGGGATTGGAAGCACGGAGAGTGGAACCGAGGCAGCGCAGCCCCGGAATCCGCCCCGGAAGCCGCCCCGGAAGGAGCCCAAGCATGAATGCGTGCGAACCAAACGCCCACGGGCCGCGGAAGGCCGGCGTCGTTATTGCCTCCACCCGTGCGGCAGCGGGAATCTACGCCGACGAAACCGGCCCCGTCATCCTGGATTGGCTCAAGGAGCATGGCTTTGATGCCTTCCCCACCATGGTGGTGCCGGATGGCGAGCCCGTTGGCGCGGCTTTGAGGGCGCTCCTGACGCAGCAGCCCGCCGTCGTCATCACCAGTGGTGGAACGGGCCTGAGTCCGGACGACCAGACGCCGGAAGTAACGTTGCCGCTGCTGGATCGTGAGATCCCGGGCATTATGGAAGGCATTCGGCGGGCGGGCACTGCAAAGACGCCCATGGCCATGCTGAGCCGTGGCCACGCCGGAGCAGCAGGAAAGACATTCATCATTAACTTGCCCGGCTCCCCGAAGGGCGTCATGGATGGCTTGACTGTCCTGGATCCGGTGATCGGGCACCTTTGCGATCAATTGGAAGGAAGCCATGGGCACTGAAACAGATTTTGAAGTTGTTAGCGCGGTCCTGAGCGACGAGCCTATCTCCGTGGACCAGGCAATTGCCGCCGTGGAGTCTGACACCGCCGGGGCAGTAGTCAGCTTCAGCGGCGTGGTGCGCAACCACGATTCCGGTAAGCCCGTGGACCGCCTGAGCTACAGCGCCCATCCCACAGCGCACCGGATCATGTCCGACGTCGTCGCGCAGCTGGTCGCGGAGCACTCCGGCGAAGCAGAGCAACCGGTCAGGATTTGGGCCGCGCACAGGATTGGGATGCTGGAGATCGGTGATCCCGCGCTGGTGTGTGCCGTTGCGGCCGCCCACCGGGGCCAGGCGTTTGCCGTTTGTGCGGAACTCGTGGACCGGGTCAAAGCTCAGGTGCCCATTTGGAAGGAACAGTTCTTCAGCGACGGCACGGTGGAATGGGTCGGGTCAGGGGAGTAGGCGCGGAGTCACGGTTCCTGCCGTACCCCGGCCCGGCGGTAGGGTTAAAGGCATGACCGAACAACTTGCCGTTGCAGTGCTGGGCGCCCACGGGCGCATGGGAATTGAAGCCGTGAAGGCTGTTGAAGCAGCCGATGATATGAAGCTGGTAGCAGCTCTCGGTCGCGGCGATTCCCTGCAGACACTTCTCGACACAGGTGCCAAGTACGTTGTGGACCTGACTGTTCCTGACACTACCGAGGCCAACGTGCGCTTCGCGGTTGAACATGGCATTCATGCGGTGGTTGGGACCACGGGTTGGGATGGGCAGCGTCTTGGATCGCTGCGCACCCTCTTGGAACAGAAGCCGGAAACAGGCGTCCTGATCGCCCCGAATTTTGCTTTGGGTTCTGTGCTGGCGTCGGCATTTGCGGCGAAGGCTTCGCAGTACTTCGAGTCCGTGGAGATCATTGAACTGCATCACCCGAACAAGGTAGACGCTCCTTCAGGTACGGCCGTGCGTACGGCACAGCTGATTGCCCAGGCCAGGCAGGAAGCCGGTGTGCCAGCAAGTCCTGACGCTACGGAAACGTCCCTGGACGGCGCCCGGGGCTGCGACGTGGAGGGTGTACGCGTCCACAGCGTGCGGCTCCGCGGGCTGGTGGCGCACCAGGAGGTGCTCTTCGGCGGGCCTGGTGAACAGCTGACGTTGCGCCATGATTCCTTCGACCGTGCCTCGTTCATGCCTGGTGTCCTGCTCGGGCTTCGCAAAGTTGCGGACCACCCAGGCTTGACCTTGGGCCTGGATGGCTACCTGGACCTGGGGCTCTAGGACCATGGGAACTCTTTGGGAGTCTGTGAAGAAGAACCGCACCAAAATCTGGGTTGGTGCCATCACCTTGCTGTTGGTGCTGTATCTGGTGGTTTCCCTCCAGCGGTCCATCCTGTTGCTTGGTGATCCCAATCTGGTGGCAAAGGGCATCGGCGCTGCTTACCTCGTTTTGCCCATGATTGGCGCTTGGGCGCTCATTCGTGAGGTGTTGTTTGGCGCGAGAACCGAACAGATGGCCAAGGTTTTGGAAGCCGAGGGCGGACTGCCTGTGGATACCCTGCCGCGCACGCCCGGTGGCCGCATTGTCCGTGCTGCCGCGGACGCCGAGTTCGAAAAGTACCGTGAGGAGGCCGAGGCAGCGCCGGGGGATTGGCGTTCCTGGTTCCGGTTGAGCTGTGCCTACGATGCCTCTGGAGATCGCAAACGTGCCCGCGCTTCAATGCGCGACGCCGTGAAACTGTTCCGTTCTCAGCCCACGGCAGCCGGGCGGTAACTGCCCAAACGCGAGGCCTGGTGTGCCAGCCACTCCAGAGGTCCCCGGCGTCGGAAGAGGGCAAAGCACACGCCGATGCTTACGGCGGCCAGCGCCTGCGTCCAATACATTCCTTCGTCGGTCCACCCCGCTGGAAGTGGCTTGTTGTGGAAACCGGAGACCGCCCACACGTGGAGTGAATACAACGTGAGGGTCATGGCACCCGGACCGCTGAGGAGTATGAGGAAGTTGACCTTGATGCGTTCGGCCAGCGTGCCGAGCATCAGGAAGAACCCGACGACGGCGGCCGCCACCCCGCCGGTATGAAGCAGGTCCAGGGTTGTGCCAGCATGTGGTGCCGCGCTTGCCAGCCACCACCAGGAATCCACCTGTTGCAATCCGGTCAGATTCACCTGGAGCATGCTCTCGAGCGGGTATCCGCGTGTTCCGGGAAGTGCTTCGAGGGCGGCGCGACCGCCCCATACCTCCATGGCCAGGGTTCCTGCGATTTTCGCCAAAGCGGCCACGGCGAATCCGCAGGTGAAGAGCAGCAACTGGACGTTCGCCGTCGTGAGCGCCAAACGTCCGATCGCCAGTCCGATCAGCAAATAAGCGATCCACTGGAACACGGGGTAGTAGCCACTGAAGAACAGGTCCGCGACAAGGCGTCCCGGCGTCTCCAGGTCCTCGCTGTTTGGATTGTGGCCCAACTGCAGGGGAGGGGTGGCGTCGAGAAACCAGGGGTGGACGAGGTAGGCGATCAGGGGTGACACCAGGACCCAGCCGAGCGCCCACAAGAAGAGCGCTTTCAGTCGCAATCCCAGAAACGGCAGGATGCACAGGAACAGGACGGCATAGTGCACCAGGATGATCGCGATGTTGACGTCCAGACCCCCAAGAGTCAGCCCGACGACGGCAATCACCAAGGCCCGCATCGCAACACCGCTTCTGGCCGCCCAGAGGTCCATGCCTTGGCGCGGCTCTTGTTTCCCGGTGGTGAGTGCCAACCCGATTCCGGCGAGGACTGCGAACAGCGCAGCGGACCTGCCCGAGAAAACCAGTCCCACCCAGGTGGGTTCCCACTGGGGGGAGGGCCCGAACGTCGGCATCAAATGGGTGGCCATCATTCCGAGCAGGGCCAGGCCGCGGGCGGCGTCAATGCCCGTGAGGCGGGTGGAGACTTTGCGTCCCCTGGGCACCTTCCGGGCTGGCGCCGTCTCTTGCGAAGTCATGCTGCGATCGTCTCACAAGCGCCTATGGCGCCGCTGTGATGCGGGTTGGAAGCATCTTCGCGGCAGGTGGCTCATAGCGGAATTGCGCGCGGCTCCGGCTCAAGGGCCTTGTTTTCGAATATATGTTCGAATAATATGGCTGCATGAACGATGCTCCAAGTCCTCTGCCTCCAAGTCCTCTGCCTCCAAATCCTCGGCCTCAAAATCCTCGGCAAGGCCTCCACGGACCCATGAAGGCGATGAGTCCGGGTGTGGTCGACTTCCTCTTCAGGCAACTCGTGGCAGGGGAGCCGCCAGAGGACGTCCAGTGGCGCAGCGAGGGCACGGTCCTGATCGAGCAGCCGCCGGGTGCTGAGCTTGCACGTCGCCTGGCTGAAACAGACCTTGAAGCCCTCACGCCAAGGGAACTCTTCGACTACGTCCGCGCTTCCCAACGCCTGGTTGCGTGGGCGGAACAGCTGAAGGAAAAAGCGGTGGCGCAGTATTGCTCGGAGGGGACGGCGAGTTCGGAGGGGACGCTGAAGACGCCCAAGCCCGCATAGTCAGCAGTGCCGATGACGACCATCACGCGGAACCCATTCCCGGAACATGGCCGTGACAAGGTAACGTTTTTCTTATGTCTGACTCCCGCGCCCACATTCCCGCACTTGGTACCCTGTTGACCGCCATGGTCACCCCGTTCACCGAGGATGGCAAGGTCGACTACGACCAAGCTGCAGCATTGGCGGAGAAGCTGGTCCAGGACGGTTGCGACGGACTCGTGGTCACCGGTACCACTGGAGAGACCTCAACCCTTACTGACGAAGAAAACCTCGGCATGTTCCGTGCGGTCAAGGAAGCCGTGGGGGGCAAAGCTGCCATCATTGCCGGAACCGGCACCAATGACACCGCGCACTCGGTGCACCTGTCCCAGCGTGCGGCCCAGATTGGCATCGACGGCCTTCTGATCGTCACTCCTTACTACAACAAGCCCAGCCAGGCCGGCGTTCGGGCCCACTTTGAGGCGATTGCGTCCTCTACGGACCTGCCGGTCATGCTCTACGACATCCCCGGACGCTCTTCCATTGCCATCGCTCCCGAGACCATGATTGGGCTTGCGAAGCACCCGAACATCGTGGCCGTGAAGGACGCGAAGGCGGACTTCGCCGCAGCCACCCGCGTCATGGCCGAGACCGATTTGGTCTTTTACTCCGGCGACGACGGCCTCACACTGCAGTGGATGGCGCTCGGCGCCGTAGGGCTCGTGGGCGTAACCACCCACGTGGCCACCCGACGTTTCCGCGAACTCATTGACGCTGTCAATGCCAATGACCTCGCCAAGGCGCGGGCCATCAACTTTGAACTGGAACCCGTGGTGCGTGCAACCATGACGCGGGTCCAAGGCGCTGTAGCCGCCAAGCAGATTCTCAAGTGGCAGGGAGTCCTGCCCAACTCGGTTGTCCGTTTGCCCCTCGTGGAGCCGGACGAGGCCGAGATCCAAACCATCCGCGGGGATTTGGCGGAAGCCGGAATGGACTTCAACGTCTAGGACGGTTCCGCCGGAAAGAAGCACAATATGACCCAAACAGCCCTTCCTGGATTGGTTACTCCGCCGAAACTGCCGCAAGGCACATTGCGGATTGTTCCGCTGGGTGGACTGGGGGAGATAGGCCGCAACATGGCGGTCTTCGAAATCGACGGCAAGTTGCTGATCGTTGACTGCGGCGTACTTTTTCCCGAGGAAACGCAGCCCGGCGTTGATTTGATCCTTCCCGACTTCTCTTACATCGAGGACCGGCTGCAGGATGTTGTTGGTGTGGTGCTCACTCACGGCCACGAAGACCACATCGGTGCTGTTCCCTATCTGCTGCGCCTCAAAGCGGACATCCCTTTGATCGGCTCCCAGTTGACGCTGGCCCTGGTGGAGGCGAAGCTCCAGGAACATCGGATCAAGCCGTACACGCTGACCGTTACCGAGGGCCAGGTGGAGCAGTTCGGCCCGTTCGAATGCGAATTCATCGCAGTGAACCACTCGATCCCGGACGCCTTGGCAGTCTTCATCCGCACCGAGGGCGGCACTGTCCTGCATACGGGCGACTTCAAGATGGACCAACTGCCCTTGGACGGCCGCATCACCGACCTCCGTCACTTCGCCCGCCTGGGCGAAGAAGGAGTGGACCTCTTCATGGCAGACTCCACTAACGCCGACGTTCCCGGGTTCACCACCGCCGAGAAGGAGATCGGCCCCACGCTTGATCGATTGTTCGGGCAGGCGAAGAAGCGCATCATCGTGGCTTCTTTCTCTTCCCACGTTCACCGCGTCCAGCAGGTTCTCGACGCCGCAGCCAAGCACGGCCGCAACGTTGCCTTCGTGGGCCGTTCCATGGTTCGGAACATGGCCATCGCGGCCAAACTGGGCTACCTTGACGTGCCCAACGGGATCCTGGTGGACATCAAGAACATTGACAACCTCCCCGATGACCGGGTGGTCCTCATGTCCACCGGCTCCCAGGGCGAGCCCATGGCGGCACTATCTCGCATGGCCAACGGCGACCACCGAGTGGTTGTCGGCCAGGGCGACACCGTGATCCTGGCCTCCAGCCTCATCCCAGGCAACGAGAACGCAGTCTTCCGCATCATCAACGGCTTGCTGAAGCTCGGTGCCGATGTGATTCACAAGGGAACGGCCAAGGTTCACGTGTCCGGACACGCAGCTGCCGGCGAATTGCTGTACTGCTACAACATCCTTGAGCCCCTCAATGCGATGCCTGTCCACGGTGAAACGCGTCACTTGATTGCCAATGGAAATATTGCCGAAGAATCCGGCGTGCCTTCCGACGGCATCATCCTCAGCGATAATGGCACCGTTATTGACCTGAAGGACCACAAGGCCAACATCGTTGGCCAGGTAGAGGTCGGCTTTGTTTATGTGGACGGTTCCAGCGTGGGTGAAATCACCGATGCGGATCTGAAGGACCGGCGTATCCTCGGCGACGAAGGCTTCATCTCCATCATCACGGTTATTAACCGGACCACCGGCAAGATCGTCTCCGGACCGGAAATCCATGCACGTGGCGTAGCGGAGGATGACGCCGTCTTCGACGAAATCATTCCCAAGATCAACGCCGCGTTGGAAGAAGCTGTGCTCAACCACGCAGACCACACCAACCACCAGCTGCAGCAGGTAGTGCGCAGGATCATCGGAACATGGGTGAACCGGAAGCTTCGTCGCCGTCCCATGATCATTCCGGTGGTCCTGGAGGCGTAGTCCACCGGCAACATGCATCCCAGGGGGTCTGAAATCCGCGGATTTCGGGCCCCCTTGGGGTAGCGTGGCAAGCATGGCGACCCGTACTTCCTCCACGCCACGAGGCAGCTCCAGTAGTAAATCCGGCGGCACAGGCCGGGGCGCAGCTGCATCCAAAAGCACCGCAGCCACGCCCAGGAACGGTCGGGGCAGCAGTGCCCGCACCAAGCAGCCGGCCGCCGTCGAGCCCCATGCGCCGCTGCCCGTGCGCATGCTGGCGGGCGTCTGGCAGGGCATTGGGCACGTAGTTGGCGCAGGAGTCCGCCGGATCGGATACGACGTCAGCGATCTCGATCCCGCCGATCGCCGCGACGGTGCAGCCCTGTTCAACCTCGTGCTGGGAATCGGCATTGCCACCTTCGCTTGGTGGGGCCTGACCGGATGGCTGCCTGACGCCGTCTACAGCGTGGTCAATGGCACTTTCGGCTGGATGTCGCTTGTTTTGCCTTTCATGCTTTTCATCTGCGCTTTCCGCCTCTTCCGCAAACCGCAGGATGGCCGCGGCAACAACCGCGTTGGCATCGGCTTCATGATCATGACTTTTGCCGGTTCCGGCTTGGCCCACATCATCGGCGGCCAGCCCACCGTGGCCGATGGCTTCGATGGGCTGCGCAGGGCGGGCGGAATGCTGGGCTTCCTTGCAGCGTCGCCACTTGCTGCAATTCATGCCGCCGTCCCGGTGATCGTCTACAGCCTGTTGGCCTTCGTGTCAGTGCTGATCGTTACGGCCACGCCCTTCGGGGCGATCCCCTCCAGGATCCGCTCCGCCTACGAGCACCTCATGGGCGTGGACCTCATGGATGCCGAGTCCGGCAAGGATGCCCATGATCGCAGCTACCTCTATGAAAACGGGGCGGTTGCAAAGCCCAAGAAGAAGAAGCGGATGCGCTTCTTCGGCAAGGATGAGGATACCGACGCCGGTTTGGAAGGCTACGTCGGTGACGAAGCCTTTGAGCATGCAATAGTCGACGACGACGAAACTCCCCAAGCATCTGCCCCGCGCGTTCCGCCGGGCGTACGCCGCCCCACCCAAGCTGAGATAGCAGTGGGTAAGATCAAGGCTGCCCAGGGCTTGGGTGCTGCTCCAGGCATCGACAACCCCACAGAGGCCATTCCCGTCCTCACCCCGGAAATGACGGCACCCACAGTGGCGCAGGTTCCGGCCCGGCCAGCAACGCCCCCTCCGCCGCCCACGCCAATTCCGCAGCGTACAGAGCAACTGTCACTGGCCGGGGACGTCACGTACACCCTGCCTGCCTCGGACTTCCTGACACCAGGCTCCATTCCGAAGGAGCGCACCGAAGCGAATGACGCCGTCGTGGCCGCCCTGACGGACACGCTGACCCAATTCAATGTTGATGCCGCCGTAACCGGCTTCAGTCGCGGCCCCACAGTGACACGCTATGAAATCGAACTGTCTCCCGGCACCAAGGTGGAGCGCGTAACGGCGCTGTCCAAGAACATCTCCTACGCGGTGGCATCCAGCGACGTCCGTATTCTGAGCCCCATTCCCGGCAAGTCCGCAATCGGCATCGAGATTCCCAACACGGACCGCGAAACGGTATCCCTGGGCGATGTGCTGCGGAGCCAGAATGCACGCCGCACTGACCACCCGATGGTCATGGGCGTCGGCAAGGACGTCGAGGGCGGTTATGTCGTCGCCAACCTGGCCAAGATGCCCCACCTCCTGGTGGCCGGTGCTACAGGTGCTGGTAAGTCAAGCTTCGTGAACTCCATGATCACCTCGATCCTGATGCGCGCTACGCCTGACGAAGTCCGCATGGTCATGGTGGACCCCAAGCGCGTGGAACTGACTGCGTATGAAGGCGTTCCACACTTGATTACGCCCATCATCACCAATCCCAAGAAGGCGGCCGAAGCCCTGCAGTGGGTGGTTCGGGAGATGGACGCCCGTTATGACGATCTCGCCAACTACGGGTACAAGCACATCGACGACTTCAACAAGGCGGTCAGGGCAGGCAAGGTCACGCCGCCCGTTGACTCCAAGCGAGTCATCAAGCCCTACCCGTACTTGTTGGTCATTGTGGACGAGCTAGCGGACCTCATGATGGTGGCGCCACGCGACGTCGAAGACTCGATCGTCCGCATCACCCAGCTGGCACGTGCCGCCGGCATCCACCTGGTGTTGGCTACGCAGCGGCCATCCGTGGACGTCGTCACGGGCCTCATCAAAGCCAACGTGCCCTCCCGCATGGCGTTCGCCACCTCGTCCGTCACGGACTCCCGCGTGGTGCTGGACCAGCCTGGCGCCGAAAAACTCATTGGCCAGGGCGATGCGCTCTTCCTGCCGATGGGCGCTTCCAAGGCCATGCGTGTGCAGGGTGCCTGGGTGACGGAATCCGAAATCCACAAGGTTGTTGAACATGTCAAGGGCCAGTTGCAGGCTGTGTACCGGGACGACGTCGCTGCTGAGGCCCCCAAGAAACAGATCGACGACGACATCGGAGACGACCTCGAGGTGCTGCTGCAGGCCACCGAATTGGTGGTCACCACGCAGTTCGGTTCCACCTCCATGTTGCAGCGCAAGCTTCGTGTCGGCTTCGCCAAGGCCGGACGCCTCATGGACCTCCTGGAGTCCCGCGGCGTCGTGGGTCCCTCCGAAGGCTCCAAAGCCCGGGATGTCCTGGTTAAGCCGGATGACCTCGCTGCCGTGCTTGCTGCCATGAAGGGACAGGAATCGCCGGCTGCGCCTGACGCCCACACTGCGGCACTGAGCGATAACGCGAACTCCAATATCGCCGTCGGCGGCTACGCCGAGGACCTGGTGGCAGCGGACCTCGACAACCGGACCCAAGCTGTTGAATATTTCGACGGCGCCGACGTCCCCGATGATGAGGACGAGGGCGGCGAGGACGCCTGGTCGCTCACCGGACGGTAGCCTAGAGGGGTGACTACAGCCGAGGGTGACAACGCCGCTTCCACCAGCTCCGATGTCTGGAACCTTCCCAATATCCTCACGATGCTCCGTATCGTCCTGGTTCCATTTTTCGTCTGGTTCCTGGTGGCGGATGATAACCATCAAGGTATTTGGCGGTGGGCTGCCGTTGTGGCCTTCGCCGTAGCGATCTACACGGACAAGCTCGACGGCGATATCGCCCGTGCCCGTGGCCTCATCACCAACTTCGGCAAGATTGCGGACCCCATTGCCGACAAACTGCTGATCGGCTCAGCGCTGGTGCTCTTGTCCATCCTCGGGGAACTGCCCTGGTGGGTGACTATCCTCATCCTGGTCCGCGAGTGGGGCATCACGGCACTGAGGTTCTTTGTGATCCGATACGGCGTTATGCCGGCTTCCCGCGGCGGAAAGCTCAAGACCGTCATCCAGACAGTGGCCATCTTCCTGTACATCCTGCCGCTTGAGGCCATCGCGCCGTGGCTGGTCATTGTGGCCTTCTGGGTCATGATGGCCGCCCTTGCCATCACGCTATGGACCGGAGCGGAGTACGTCGTCCAGGCGCTCCGCCTTCGGGCTGCGGGCCGCCGCGCATGAGCAACCCCGTGGACGCCGCCAAAGCCTCGGAACTAGCGACGGCGGCAGTTGCCTTGGCATTGGGAAAGAGCCTTACCGTTGCCACCGCCGAGTCGCTGACAGCAGGAATGGTGGCGGCCAGCCTGGCCAACACACCCGGTGCGTCCGGAATGTTGCAGGGCGGCGTGATTGCTTATCAGAACTCCGTGAAGGCCTCAATCCTCGGTGTTTCGACGGAGCTGATTTCTGCCGTTGGTTCAGTGGATGGCGGAGTAGCGGCGGCCATGGCCGAAGGTGCCAGGCGCGCCTGTACGGCCGACGTCGGAATATCCACTACTGGTGTGGCCGGTCCGGAGGCCCACGACGGCAAAGCCGTGGGAACAGTCTTCGTTGGGGTCGCCACCAGTACTGGCACTGGTTCGTTTGAATTCAGCTTTTCGGGGGACAGGCAAAGTATCAGGGAAAAGGCCTGCGAAGCTGCGCTGGCGCATCTGATTGATGCACTGGAAGGGGTTGGTTACCGTTCGTAAAGTAGCCGGGAACAAAAACTCATTGCCAATAGTTGTGTCATTGTGTCGCTTCGGAACAGCCGGGGCGCCTAGGATGTAAAAAACCATACCGGTCCGCCAGCCAGCGAACCGGATGAACGAGGGAGCAAGGCGATACAGATGGTAAAGCAGCCCGTATCCGTAAACGGCGTTGTCCGCTGGAAGGATGTGGGCTTGGCTAAGCAGGCACAGAGCGAACAGAAGGAGCGCAAGATGGTTGTACTACGCCACGAAATCGGTGATGTATTGCGCGATGTCCGCCAGCGTCAGGGCCGAACCCTCCGCGAGGTCTCGCACAGCGCCCGCGTCTCACTCGGATACCTGAGTGAGGTTGAACGCGGCCAAAAGGAGGCTTCTTCCGAGCTCCTGTCCTCTATCTGCACCGCCCTGGACGTTCCGTTGTCCAGCATGCTCCGCGAAGTCAGCGACCGCGTGGCCGTTGCGGAGGGCGTAGCTGTTCCGGACACCGTTCCGCAGGAATTCTCCCAGCGCTACGGTCGCGATCTTGACCTTACCGACGACTTCCCGCAGGGGATGCTCTCCGGAGCCCGGTAACGGTCAGACCAGGAATTATCACGAAAGGTCCCCAGCCTCAGGCTGGGGACCTTTCGCATTGGTGCTGCTGTCAGTCCTGCGTGGGATTGGCAGTCTCCCCGGACTCGGTGTCCTTCAGGGTGGTGTCCTTGATGATGCTTTCGCCATAGACGGCGTTGAGCCGGCCCATGTAGTCGGCCAAGGTTTGGACGTCTTCCAGCGGCCACTCACCGAGTCGCTCACGGAACACCTGGCGGCGCGCGTCCTGGACTTGATGCATCTTCTCCTCGCCTTTTTCCGTCAGGCGGATGGACTGAGCCCTTCCGTCCTGCGGATCTGCCTCCTTGTAGACCAGGCCAATACTTTCCAGAAATGCGATCTGGCGGCTCACTGAGGGCTTGCCCACTCCGATGCACGAGGCAAGGTCCGTCAGGCGGATGGGACCTTCGCGGCGAATGATCGTCAGCAGGCCGTACGCGGCAGGCTCCATGTCGGGGTGGACCTGACGGGACAACTGATGCGAGATGGAACGGGCACGGCGCCAGAGCAGGCTCAGCTGGTGTTCCACCTGCTGAAGGGCGTCGTCTATGGTGTCACCTGGCACGGCCTCGGGGGGCGTGCTCTGGAGAGGATTGCTCATGGCAACCATTCTAGAGTCCGGCGTCGTGAGAGACTCTATCCGTGAGGGCAAGTGACTTCTGGCGTTTAATGGACGATGAATTTGGGGCAGGCTATTCCCGCGTCCTGGCCAATTCCCTGGTGCTGGCCGGCGTGGGAGGGCGGACCGCCGTGGAGGCACTGGCTGCCGGCTACCAGCCCCGGGACGTCTGGCTGGCAATGTGCGAAGTCCAGGATGTACCGCCGGAGCGCAGGCTCGGCCGGGATATCAAGCCTGCGGCGAACTGAAGTCCAGCCACGTTTGCCGAGGGACTTCCAGGCTCCATGGTGGTGACACGCCCGCATGCATTGTTCGAATATCTGTTCGGATGGGGATATGCTCCTGTGAGAGGAAAATTGTTCCTGAAGGACGCATTCCACAGGCAATCGGAGGGCGTGGTTATCCACATAGCCCACGTCGGCTTCAAAAAATGTCAGGGAGCCGTAATAGCGTCTGACATGACAGGAAAGCGGCCATTCAGGCCACTCCACAGCGAGAAAGCATCAGAGGTGTGAACCATGGCGGCAACCCCGGATCGTGAGAAGGCGCTCGAAGCAGCGCTTGCCCAGATCGACAAGCAGTTCGGCAAAGGCTCCATCATGCGCTTGGGTGATGACACCCGCGCACCGATCGAAGTTATTCCAACCGGATCCATTGCACTGGACGTCGCCCTTGGCATTGGTGGCTTGCCCCGAGGCCGCGTCGTGGAGATCTACGGCCCGGAATCCTCTGGTAAGACCACAGTGGCCCTGCACGCTGTAGCCAATGCGCAACGTAACGGTGGCATAGCGGCCTTCATCGACGCCGAGCACGCCCTGGATCCTGACTACGCAGCCAAGCTGGGCGTGGACACGGATGCCTTGCTCGTGTCGCAGCCGGACACAGGTGAGCAGGCCCTGGAAATCATGGACATGCTGGTGGGCTCCGGTTCCCTGGACGTCATCGTCATTGACTCCGTGGCTGCTTTGGTTCCGCGTGCTGAAATCGAGGGCGAGATGGGCGATTCCCACGTCGGCCTCCAGGCTCGGCTCATGAGCCAGGCCCTGCGAAAGATTACCGGCCGCTTGAGCCAGACCAAGACCACCGCAATCTTCATCAACCAGTTGCGTGAGAAGATCGGCGTCTTCTTTGGATCGCCCGAAACCACCACCGGTGGTAAGGCCCTGAAGTTCTACGCCTCAGTGCGCATCGATGTCCGTCGCATTCAGACGCTGAAGGAAGGTGCCGACTCCGTCGGTAACCGCACCAAGGCCAAGATCGTCAAGAACAAGATGGCCCCGCCCTTCAAGATTGCTGAATTCGACATTATTTACGGCCAGGGCATCTCCCGCGAGGGAGGAATCATTGACATGGGCGTCGAGCACGGCATCATCAAGAAGTCCGGCTCGTGGTTCACGTACGACGGCGATCAGCTGGGCCAGGGTATGGAGAATTCACGGCGCTTCCTGCGTGATAACCCGGAGCTGGCCCAGGAACTTGAGCGCCTCATCAAGGAAAAGCTTGGCGTGGGTGTCAAGCCGGAGGCAGATTCCCCGAAGCTGAAGGCCGTTGACGGCTAGGAGCGGGCCGGACCCGGAGTCCTCCGTATCCGGCGATCCTGAGCCTGATCCCGAATCCGTGGCCCGCGCCATCGTCCTGCGGCAATTGACGATGGCGCCACGGAGTCGGCTGCAGCTGTCCCGCAAGCTGGCAGAACGTAATGTTCCCCAAGAGGTTGCAGAGGCCGTGCTGGACCGTTTCGAGGAAGTCCAGCTCATTGATGATGCTGAGTTTGCCAGAATGTGGGTGCGCAGCCGTTCCCAAAGCAGGAAGCTGGCCAAGGGTGCCATTCGTCGTGAGCTGACGGAGAAGGGCATCGATCTCGATGATGCCGAGGAAGCACTCTCACAGCTCAGCGATGAAGATGAGGAAATCGCCGCCCGCGAGCTTGTGGAGCGCAAACTGAGGCCCGGCATGGATCTCTCGGATCGCGCAGAACGTGACAAGTACACCCGCAGGTTGGCGTCCATGCTGGCACGGAAGGGCTATGCCCCTTCAATGGCCTTCCGGATCGTCGGTGAGATACTTGCCCAAGCCGGTACCCTTGAGTAGTGAGTTTGACCATTCCTTCCCCCTCAGCAGAATCCACGCCTTCGGCCCTGGCATTGGCAACCAGTGCTGGTGCCCAAGTGACGGATGCCTCTGCCCCGTTTGAGCCTGACCCGTTTGAACCGAGGACGTATCAGGTCCGGACTTTCGGCTGCCAGATGAACGTCCACGATTCCGAACGTATGGCCGGCCTCCTTGAGGACGCCGGCTACGTGCCCGCGGACGGTGAGGTTGCGGACATTGTGGTGTTCAACACGTGCGCCGTTCGGGAAAATGCCGACAACAAGCTCTATGGAAACCTTGGCCAGCTTCGGCAGGTCAAAGCAGCCCACCCTGGCATGCAGATCGCTGTTGGTGGCTGCCTCGCCCAGAAGGACCGGGAAACCATCGTCAAGAAGGCTCCTTGGGTTGACGCTGTCTTTGGCACCCACAACGTAGGCGCACTTCCGGCACTGCTGAAGCGGGCGCGGCACAACAACGAGGCCCAACTTGAAATCCTGGAATCGCTGGACGTCTTCCCCTCCACCCTTCCCACCAAGCGCGACTCCGTCTATTCCGGCTGGGTTTCGATTTCAGTAGGTTGCAACAACACGTGCACGTTCTGCATCGTGCCCTCCCTTCGTGGCAAGGAGAAGGACCGCCGTCCGGGAGAAATCCTGGCGGAAATTCAGGCCTTGGTGGACGACGGCGCCGTGGAAGTCACGTTGCTGGGCCAGAACGTGAATTCCTACGGGGTTGAGTTCGGTGACCGCCAGGCCTTCTCCAAGCTCCTTCGGGCCTGTGGGGAAATTGAAGGCCTTGAGCGCGTGCGCTTCACCAGTCCGCACCCAGCCGCATTTACTGACGACGTCATTGATGCCATGGCCGAGACACCCAATGTGATGCCGCAGCTGCACATGCCCCTTCAATCGGGCTCGGACAAGGTCCTCAAGGACATGCGGCGCTCGTACCGGTCCAGCAAGTTCCTGGGCATCCTGGACAAGGTTCGTGAGCGGATCCCCAACGCGGCCATCACTACGGACATCATTGTTGGCTTCCCGGGTGAAACCGAGGAGGATTTCCAAGCGACCCTTGACGTCGTGGAGAAATCGCGGTTCGCCACAGCCTTCACCTTCCAGTACTCCAAACGGCCTGATACGCCGGCCGCCGAGCTCCCGGAGCAACTTCCCAAAGCAGTGGTCCAGGAGCGCTTTGAACGTCTGACCGCCCTGCAGGACCGTATCGCGGCGGAGGAGAACGCCAAGCAACTGGGTTGCCGTGTGGAAGTGCTGGTGACAGCGCAGTCCGGCCGCAAAGCAGAGGAAACGCACCGGTTGTCTGGCCGATCCAAGGATCAGCGACTCGTTCATTTCTCAGTACCTGACGGTGCGCAAACCCCTCGCCCCGGGGACTTTGTCACCGTGACCATTACCGAAGCCGCGGCATTCCACCTGGTTGCCGATCCTGCAAGCCTGGACGATTACATGTTGCGCCGGTCGAGGGCGGGTGACGCCTGGGATCGCTCGCAGGCAGATTCCTGCGGTGTTCCCAGTGCTGGTGCGGCCTCGGGCAAGAAGGGTGTGTCCTTGGGCATGCCGTCGCTGCCTGTTCGCGGCGCCTGACGTCGATTATTCGAGATCGAATGGCCCTCTCCCATGCCGCGCCGCCGGTGATTGCCGTCGTCGGGCCAACCGGGTCCGGTAAATCGGACCTGGCCGTCGAGCTGGCCCTTGCACTCAATGGCGAGGTCATCAACGCTGACGCCCTGCAGTTCTATCGCGGCATGGACATCGGTACGGCCAAGATCACTGTGGACGAACGCAAGGGCGTGCCACATCATCTGCTGGACACAAAGGACGTCACGGAGGAAGCCAGCGTGGCGGACTTCCAAGCGGAATGCCGCGCCGTCATCAATGACATCCACGCCCGGGGCAAGCGGGCCATCATGGTGGGCGGCTCTGGCCTCTACGTGCGGGCCGCCCTGGATGTACTGGAGTTCCCCGGCACGGACCCCGACTTGCGAAAACGGCTTGAGGACGAATGGGAAACCTTCGGTCTGGCGCCGTTGCGGGCCCGGCTTGAAAAGGTGGATCCCGTCTCGGCAGGCCGTCTGGGGGATGCCCGGCGGGTGATCAGGGCCCTGGAGGTTTACGGAATGACAGGACGCCCGTTCAGCTCGTTCATGCCACAACGCGAGTACTTCCAGCCGGCCCTGCAGATTGGCCTGTCTGTGGACCGCGAGGTCCTGCGGGAGCGGCTGGCGATCCGCGTACACCGGATGGTGGATGCGGGGTTGCTGCAGGAAGTGGAACGGCTTGATGCGGCCGGGCTGCGGCGCGGCAAGACAGCCTCGCGTGCACTGGGATATGCACAGTTCCTTAGGGTGCTCGACTCCGAAGTCAGCGTCCCGGAGGCAGCTGAAGAAACCATTGTGGCCACGAGGCAGTTCGCCCGGCGACAATTGACGTGGTTTCGGGCCGATCCGCGGATCGCGTGGCTCGATTGGCAGGATTCGGAGCTCGTGTCCAAAGCAGTCGCGCTGGCCTAGCCGGGCTGGCGCTCACTACAGCAATTTCTGGCCGAACCTGCCCGGCGGGTAGCCTAGTCCCATGGATCAAACCGCCGCAGTTCCCGCCCAGCAGTCCGCCGCTGCGGGCGCCCCCGTGCCCACTGCCAGCCTTTCCGGCTTGGCGTTTTCCAAGGGCCATGGAACGGGCAATGATTTCGTCCTGATTGCTGATCCCGGTGATGTCCACGAGATCTCTCCCGAGCAAGTAGCACAGCTGTGCGAAAGGCATCGGGGGATAGGTGGCGACGGTCTTATCCGTGCTGTTCCTTCGCGGTATCTGCCCGAAGGCCGCGTCCTGCTCGAGCAGGACGCCTCTGCGGAATGGTTCATGGACTACCGTAACGGCGATGGCTCGTTGTCGGAGATGTGCGGCAACGGCGTCCGCGTCTTCGTGCATTTCCTGATCGCCCAAGGCTTGGTTGAGCTCGGGCCGGGTCAATCCTTGACCATCGGAACACGTGGCGGGATTAAGAAGATTGTGCGCACGGCCGACGGCTATGCCGTGGATATGGGCCCGTGGGAATTCATTTTCCCTGCAGAAGCACAAAGCAAAGCCATGGATGCCTTGGTCAGCGCAGACGGCCTGGAAGTGGCCAGGCCCGGCCTCTCCGTCAGCATGGGCAACCCGCACACTGTGGTTGCGCTTGCCGAGCTCAGCGAACTCTCCGCTACGAAATTATTCACCGCTCCGGCAGTGGATCCCAAGCCTGCCAACGGCACCAATGTCGAGTTTGTAGTACCCGCAGAGCCGCTGGTTCACGACGGTGTGGGAACCATCACCATGCGCGTCCACGAGCGTGGAGTCGGCGAAACCCAATCGTGTGGCACCGGGGCTTGTGCCGCCGCCGTCGCGATCCGTCATTGGGCTGGCAGCAGCGCCCCCAACTCTTGGCACGTCAACGTTCCCGGTGGCGTGGTGGACGTGAAGTTCTTCCCGGGTGAGGATGGCCGGGAACACGTTGAGCTCAGCGGCCCCGCAGTCATTGTGGCTAGTGGGACGCTTTCCTGACGCGAAGGATCCTGAAGGACTTGGAGGTGCTCTCGCGGGAAACCGTGAAGGACTTGTCCAGTTCGTTGGCCAGCCAGCGTTGGAGGGAGTCCGAGCCCAGGTTTTTCTGAACCACCATCCACGCGTTGCCGCCAGGTGCCAGCCGGGGCAGCCACGTTAGTAGCAGCGAGTGTAGTTCGTCCTTGCCGATGCGGATCGGCGGGTTGGACCAGATCGTGTCGAATTCGACGCCGGGGTCTACCTCATCCGGGAGGCTGGCCTTCACGTTGTTCAAGCCCAGGGCAGCCGCGTTCTCGTTGGCCAACGTGATGCAGCGCTCGTTGACATCCACGGCGTAGACCTGTGCCAGGGGCGCCATGAGCCCCATCGTGAGGGCGACAGGACCCCAACCGCACCCAATATCCAGCAGGTTGCCCCGGGGCGAAGGCGGTGGAACCTCGGCCAAAAGTACCTTGGTGCCCTTGTCCACACCGTCGGGGCTGAAGATGCCCGACGACGTCTGCACATGACGGGTAGCTCCAGCCAGTTCCACAGTGAGGGGCTTGCGGGTGAACGGACCGGCCGGTTGGGCGCTGAAATAGTGTGCAGACTCCATAATTTGCCAGATTAGTTGGCTATCGGCGGCTTGGGAAACTGCCCTCGGGCCGGGACAGTTTGACAGTGCTGCTAATGTGGAAGGCATGTTCTTGATCTTTGAGTAATCAGCCCGAGCCGACCCTTTCACGTCGGCAAGGCACCTGCCCGCGATGCAGGCCCGCTTGGCGTATCAACCCAGCTCATGGCCATTCCGCCCGCAGGTTCCGTCCGGCAGACTCCGCAATCGCCCGTTGTTGGTTGATCGCGGTTGCTCAGTAGAACATGTCCCACCCCAGCTGTCGCGAAAGCAGTGGCCCTGCCATCTGCTGTTAGCTCTTGGTTTATGGGTTTGGCGATGAATTCTCCTGCAGGACAGGACCTCCCGCGGACCAACCCGCTCGATCCAAGCACCACAGGAGGCCCTATATGGCCGAAGCTCGTCAGCCCACCGCGAATACCGTCCCATTGGACGCAAAACAGCACTATTCTGGATATGCCGAACAGTCTAAGGAGACCATGACCACCCAGAAGCACTCCGGATCCGATTCCGACGCCCAGGACATGAGTCCTGAACAAATCCAGGCCGTCATTGACCGGATTCTTTCCAAGGATGTACCCGCACAGGCATCCGATGACAATGATGCCAAAGGTGTTTTCGGCAGGGCACAAGCGATCTCCACGCTTGACCACGAACACAGCATTTACGACGGCGACCAGGAAGACCTGGCGGACCGACGTGCGCTCCGCCGCACCGCGGGCCTTTCCACCGAACTCGAAGACGTCACAGAGGTTGAGTACCGGCAGCTGCGCCTGGAGCGCGTTGTCCTGGCTGGCCTGTGGACAGAAGGCACTTTGGCTGACGCCGAGAATTCGCTTCGCGAACTCGCAGCATTGGCAGAGACAGCAGGATCCGAGGTCCTTGACGGCCTGGTTCAGCGGCGCACAAAGCCGGACCCCGGCACGTTCCTCGGATCGGGCAAGGCGCAGGAACTCAAGGACATCGTGGCCGCCACTGGCGCCGATACCGTGGTGGTCGACACCGAACTTTCCCCCTCGCAGCGACGCGGACTCGAGGACATCGTCAAGGTCAAGGTGGTGGACAGGACCACGCTGATCCTGGATATCTTCGCGCAGCATGCCAAGAGTCGCGAAGGTAAGGCACAGGTTGAACTCGCACAACTCGAGTACCTGCTCCCCAGGCTCCGTGGTTGGGGTGACTCCATGTCCCGTCAGGCCGGTGGCCAAGTGGGTGGAGCCGGTGCCGGTATGGGTTCCCGTGGTCCAGGCGAAACAAAGATCGAGCTCGATCGCCGAAGGATCCGGACGCGCATGGCCAAGCTGCGTCGGGAGATCGCCGCGATGAAGCCGGCGCGCGAGACCAAGCGGGCCAACCGCCGTCGTAATGCCGTGCCTTCGGTGGCTATCGCCGGCTACACCAACGCTGGAAAGTCTTCGCTCCTGAACCGGCTGACCGATGCTGGGGTGCTGGTGGAAAATGCCCTGTTCGCCACCCTGGACCCGACCGTCAGGAAGGCACAGACCCCGGATGGCATCGGCTACACGCTGGCTGACACCGTTGGATTCGTCCGCTCGCTGCCTACGCAGCTGGTGGAAGCCTTCCGCTCCACGTTGGAGGAAGTTGCGGACGCAGACCTGATCCTGCACGTCGTGGACGCCTCCCACCCGGACCCGGAAGGACAAATCGCAGCTGTGCGTGCTGTCTTCACCGAGGTGGACGCCCGCAAGGTTCCGGAAATCATCGTCCTGAACAAGGTGGACGTTGCGGATCCTTTCGTGGTGGAACGCCTGAAGCAGAAGGAGCCGCGGCACGCCGTGGTTTCCACCCGCACGGGCCAGGGCATACCTGAACTCCTCGAAGAGATCAGCCGGTCGATTCCCCGGCCGGGAGTCCGCCTCGAGGTCCTCATCCCGTACGACCGTGGTGACATGGTCAACAAGCTGCACAACTCCGATTCGGAAATCCTGAGCCTCGAGCACGAGGAAAACGGGACCCGCGTGGTGGCCATGGTCCGTGAGGGATTGGCCGCCGAGCTGGAGTCATTCGTCAGCAATGGTTGAGAAGGTGGCGGCGGACGCCGTCGAGTCGGTGGGGGAGAAGTTCACCCTCGAGTTGTTGGACAAAGCAGTTGCTGGAATGGGCGGTCAAAGCCGTTCAGGCCAGCACGAAATGGCACGGCAAGTCACCAGGGCCATCGAGTCCGGTGAACATTTGCTGGTCCAGGCGGGAACGGGAACGGGTAAGTCCTTGGCTTACCTGATTCCGTTGATCGCCCATTCCATGGACAGCGACAAACCGACGCTGGTGTCCACCGCTACCTTGGCCCTGCAAACACAGATTGTGGGCAGGGACCTGCCCCGGCTATTGGAGACCATAAGCCCGGCCCTCGAGCGTCCTGTGAACGTGGCACTCGTCAAGGGCCGGGCGAACTATGTTTGCCTGCAAAAGCTGGAGGGCGGCTTCCCCAGCGAAGAGCCGTCCGAGGGCCAACTTTTTTCCCTGGGTGAGGACACCAGCGTGCCGCATTTCGCAGCGGCGGTTGGCGGCCCGTCGTCGCAATTGGGCAAGGAAGTGGTCCGGCTCCGCGAGTGGGCCGAAAAGACGGCCACGGGCGACCGCGATGAACTGATGCCGGGGGTGACGGATCGGGCCTGGAGGCAGGTCTCCGTGACGTCAATGGAGTGTTTGGGGGCACAGAAGTGCCCACTCGCTGAGGAATGCTTCAGCGAGCAGGCACGGGCCCGGGCGGCTGAGGCGGACGTCGTGGTCACCAACCATGCCATGCTTGCCGTCAGTGCCTTCGAAGGGCTTGCTGTACTGCCCGAGTACGACGTCGTTGTGGTTGATGAAGCTCATGAGCTGCAGGACAGGGTCACGGGGGCCGTCACGGGCCAGCTGTCCGTAGCAATGGTGCATGCTGCGGCTTCGAGCGCGCGTAAGCACACCGCCATTACCGTAGACGCCCTGAACGCGGCAGCCGACCGACTGGACATGGCCATTGCCGGAGTCCCCAACGGACTGCTGCCCAACGGGCTCAACGACGAACAACTGGACTGCCTGGACCAACTGCGTGATGCCACACGCGCTGCGTTGTCTGACTCGAAGACTGACTCTTCAAACGCGGTCGACGGCGGCCGGCAGCTTGCGCGCTCACGGCTCATGCTCATTCTGGAACTGTGCGAGCGGATGCTCGCAGCCAAGGAGAACCGTGAAGTGGTGTGGTTCTCCAGGAACAGCACCTTCGATCCCCAGCAGGGGTACTCCCCGCCGGATGAGACCGCGCCCGCACTGATCAACATCGCTCCGCTTAGCGTTGCCGGCCGGCTGCGGGAAGGCCTTTTCGCAGGGCACACAGTGGTGCTTACTTCTGCCACGCTCGCTATTGGATCCGCCTTTGAGCCTGCCGCCGGTGGCCTGGGGCTGATTGGAGAGGGTGCACCGAGCTGGACTGGGTTGGACGTCGGATCGCCTTTTGATTATCCGAAGCAGGGCGTCCTTTACGTGGCCAAGCACCTGCCCAAGCCCGGCAGGGGCACTTCTCCCGAGGCACTGGATGAGCTTGAAGACCTCATCCGTGCTTCCGGTGGGGGAGCCCTGTGCCTCTTCTCCTCACGTCGGGCGGCCGAGGAAGCCGCAGAGGCGATGCGTCCACGTCTGGATGTGGACATCCTCTGCCAAGGCGAATCCACTATGGCAGCGCTCGTGAAGCAGTTTGCCGACGAACCGGACACCTGCCTCTTTGGCACGATGTCCTTGTGGCAGGGCGTCGACGTCCCTGGCGGTTCATGCCGCCTTGTGGTGATTGACCGCATTCCGTTCCCGAGGCCGGACGACCCGCTGATGACCGCACGCTCGCGAGCTGTTGCGCAGTCCGGGGGCAACGGGTTCATGGCGGTGTCAGCTACGCACGCGGCAATTCGCCTGGCACAGGGGGCAGGACGCCTCATTCGCTCCACTGGCGACAAAGGCGTGGTCGCCGTGCTGGACTCACGGCTTTCCACGGAACGGTACGGCGCGTTCCTGCGCGCAGCTTTGCCACCCTTCTGGGCAACGACGGATCGCAATGTTGTGCGCGGCGTCCTGGAACGCTTGGGCGCAAAGACAACGTAGGCAAACGCCCCTAAAGGGAGCGCAGGACCGAGACGACCTTGCCCATAATGGTGGCCTGGTCTCCCAGTATCGGTTCGTACTGCGTGTTCTGGGGGAGCAGCCATGTGTGGCCGTCCCGCTGGCGGAAGGTTTTTACCGTGGCTTCGTCATCCAGGAGTGCTGCCACGATGTCACCGTTGATGGCGTCATTCTGGCGCCGGACAACTACCCAGTCACCGTCACAAATTGCGGCATCGATCATGGAGTCACCAGCGACCTTCAGCATGAACAGTTCGCCGTGGCCCACCAGTTGCCGGGGCAGGGGCAGGACGTCCTCAATAGTCTGGTCTGCGAGGATGGGGCCACCGGCCGCGATGCGTCCCACCAGGGGCACCATGGCAGTGTCGCTGGCACTGGCCAACTCCGTCACGGCGAGTCCACCTGCACTACGCAGTGTGGTAGCTGCTTCGACTCCGGGAATTGTCCCGCCGTCAAGGGTCAAAGGCATGAGGACTTCCATGGCGCGGGGGCGCTTGGGATCTCTGCGCAGGTAGCCCAGCTTCTCCAACTGGGAGAGCTGATGGGTGACGCTGGACAGGCTCGCCAGACCAACGGTGTCACCAATTTCGCGCATGCTGGGCGGATAGCCGTTGTCATTGACGGACCGCTGGATGGTTTCCAGGATTTTCTTCTGCCGGACAGTCAGGCTTTTGGGACTCTTTTGAGGCTGCTGGCTCCGCAGGGGTGCCCCGCCGCCGGTGGCTTTCGCTGCCATGTTCGCCAATGCCCTTCTGTTCCGCCCGGTCACGGTCTGAAGTGTGCCCGGGGATGTTGGATCTGAAAAAATGTCAGACCCTCCTGTTCCACTGAAACAGTGCCTGTTTCTTCACTCAAACCTAGGCCAGGCACAGGCGTTTATCAAACATTCGTTCTAGCGAGTCTCGACACCGTTCGTTGATAAGTGCTAAAAATGTCATAGCAAGGTTCGAATATGTGTTCTATAAAAGTTGAACCTGGCTCGGATGTTCGAAGAAAGTGTTCGAATATCCGGGGCGGGTCCAACGAACACAAGGAATTGGCAGCCGGCAACGGGCATCCGATGCAGGCAATCGCTCAGAAGGGCTCAGCTCATGTCCGCAATCTCTACGTTCCACGAATTCCGCAACACCCCGGCGCCTACGCGTCTCCGGCTTACCCGGCGCGGCAGGATCGTGTTCTTCGGCATCCCCGCCATGCTGCTGCTTGCCGCGCTGCTGAGCCTTGCCGGCTTCATCAACTCTCCGGCCAAGGCTTCGGATTCCCAGTCCCAACTGCAGCCGCCGGTGGCCGTCACGGTTACTGTCCAGCCCGGGCAGTCACTGTGGGGCATCGCCGGTGCGGCTGCGCCGGAGCGGGACCCGCGTGATGTCATCGCAGAAATCATCCAGTTGAACGATCTCCGCGGGGGACGCATCCAACCCGGCCAGCAACTGTTCGTTCCCGCGAACTGAGTGGCCAGGGGGCTATGGGTCACCGTCCCTGGCGTCACAGTTACTCTGCAGTCGCACCGGCACCTTAAACTGTCTTGGTGAGTGACCAGCTTGAGCGACTTGACCGACTTCCCCTCCGGACCAACCTGCGTGGACTGAGCCCCTATGGCGCGCCGCAGCTTGATGTCCCCATTTTGCTCAACGTCAACGAGAACACCCATGGCGTGCCGGCCGATGTGCAAGCGGCCATTACCGAGGCCGTTGCGGCCGCGGCCACGGGCCTGAACCGATACCCTGACCGCGAGTTCACCGAACTTCGTGAATCCCTCGCCGATTACCTCGGTCACGGGCTTTCCGCGGACAACATCTGGGCGGCCAACGGCTCCAACGAGGTCCTGCAGCAGATTCTGCAGGCCTTCGGAGGTCCGGGGCGCAAGGCATTGGGCTTCCCTCCCACGTAT
This sequence comes from Micrococcaceae bacterium Sec5.1, assembly GCA_039636795.1. Lineage (NCBI taxonomy): Bacteria > Bacillati > Actinomycetota > Actinomycetes > Micrococcales > Micrococcaceae > Micrococcaceae bacterium Sec5.1. Next base: position 1,777,387 of record CP143430.1, read on the forward strand.
TCCATGTACCCGTTGCTTGCCAGTGGCACGGACACTGAGTACGTCCGTGGAGTGCGAGCTGATGACTATGGCCTGGACGCGGCTTCTGCTGCCGCCCAGGTGAAGGAGACTGGCGCGAATATCGTGTTCCTGTGCTCTCCGAACAACCCCACGGGAACGGGACTGGGGCTGGACGTCGTCGAAGCTGTGTACGAAGCCGGCGATGCCAGCCAGGCTATCGTCATCGTGGACGAGGCCTACCACGAGTTTGCGCACGACAACACGCCGAGCGCGCTGACGCTTCTTCCCGGGCGGGAGCGTTTGATCGTCTCGCGCACCATGAGCAAGGCCTTTGCCCTTGCAGGTGCACGCCTGGGCTACATGGCCGCCGCACCTGAGGTTACTGATGCCATCAGGCTCGTCCGGCTGCCGTACCACCTCTCAGCGGTCACGCAAGCCACGGCCCTGGCTGCCCTCAACCACCGCGAAGCGCTCATGGCCGACGTCGAGGACATCAAGGTCCAACGCGACCGCATTGTGACCGAGCTCCTCCGAATGGGACTCAAGCCTGCGGCCTCGGACTCAAACTACGTTTTCTTCGGTGGGCTTTCGAACCCGCACGCGATCTGGCAGGGCCTGCTGGATGCGGGCGTCCTGATCCGTGACGTCGGCATTCCAGGACACCTGCGGGTGACTGCGGGAACGGAAAAGGAAACAACGGCCTTCCTTGAGGCCTTGGAAGCCCTTCTGGACAGCCCTGCGTCCCAGCCCAACTAAACTTGTCAATAGACCCACCCCATTCTTCGTGTATAAGGACGTCCCAATGAGCGAAACCGGCGCCACGCCGTCCGCTGACCGCACTGCGCGCATGGAGCGCACCACCAGCGAATCCTCCGTCCTGGTGGAGATCAACCTGGATGGCACCGGTGTCTCGGACATCAGCACCACGGTTCCCTTCTATGACCACATGCTGACGGCGTTGTGCAAGCACTCCCTGATCGACATGACCGTCAAGGCCACGGGTGACACCCACATCGATGCCCACCACACCGTGGAGGATGTGGCCATTACTTTTGGTGAGGTCTTGCGTACTGCCTTGGGCAACAAAGCCGGAATCCGCCGCTTTGGTGAAGCTACGGTTCCATTGGACGAAGCCTTGGCGCACGCTGTCGTGGATGTTTCGGGGCGCCCATATCTGGTACACGGAGGAGAACCCGCGGGGCAGGAGTACCACCTCATCGGTGGCCACTTCACGGGTTCGTTGACCCGTCACGTCTTTGAAGCCATCACGTTGCACGCCGGTATCTGCCTGCACATGAACGTCCTTGCAGGCCGCGATCCGCACCACATCGTCGAGGCCCAGTTCAAAGCCTTCGCGCGGGCTCTTCGCTCGGCAGTGGAGTCGGATCCCCGAGTCGAGGGCATTCCATCCACCAAGGGGGCGCTATGAGCGGGCAAATCCTGAAGGACGGTGCGGTTACTGACGCTTCGGCTAACCTCAAGCCGGAGTCGCCTGAAGGTAAGCCCACGGTTACGGTGCTGGACTACGGTTCGGGCAACGTCCGTTCGGCCGTTCGCGCCCTTGAGCGTGCCGGCGCCGAAGTGGTTCTCAGCTCCAAGCCTGAGGATGTGCTGAATGCCGACGGGCTGCTGGTCCCCGGCGTCGGCGCCTTTGAAACGGTAATGAAGGAACTCAAGGCCGTCGATGCCATCCGCATGATCGGCCGCCGCGTCGCAGGTGGGCGGCCCGTCCTGGCAATCTGCGTTGGGCTGCAGGTGCTCTTCGAAGCCGGAGTCGAGCACGGCACCGAGTCCGAGGGCATGGCCGAATGGCCGGGCAAGGTTGAACTCCTTCCCGCCCCTGTGGTTCCCCACATGGGTTGGAACACGGTGGACGTCCCTGAAGGATCAAAGCTTTTCGCGGGCGTTGAGCAGGAACGCTTCTACTTTGTGCACTCATACGGTGTGCAGGAGTGGAACTTCGACGTCGTCCAGCCTCGGATGGCCCCACCTCTGGTGACCTGGTCCGAGCACGGCGCACGCTTTATCGCCGCTGTCGAAAACGGCCCCCTGTGCGCAACCCAGTTCCACCCTGAGAAATCCGGAGACGCCGGGGCGCGCCTCCTGCGCAACTGGGTGGACGGCCTTCGCAAGCCTGGATCCACGGTGGCACAGGCTCCGGCAGCGGACGATCGTGGTGCAGCCTAGATGTGGTCGGTAGTGCTCATGGGCCTTGCCGGCGTGCTGGTGGGTGGAGGTATCTCTTTTCACCAGCAGAAGAAGCCACTGTGGGTTTCCGTTTCCTTCTATGTGCTCGCGGGGATGTCCCTGCTGGCCGCCTATCTCCTGACGCTGCCTGGCAACTGACGCCTCGCATCCCCATCAACTCCTAGGACACACATGACCACCTCTGCCCAGTCCGTTCTGGAACTCCTCCCCGCCGTCGACATCGTTGATGGCCAGGCAGTCCGCCTGCTGCAAGGCGAGGCAGGCTCGGAAACCAGTTACGGCACGCCCCTCGAAGCTGCCTTGAACTGGCAGAACGCCGGTGCTGAGTGGGTGCACATGGTGGACCTCGACGCCGCTTTTGGCCGTGGCAACAACGCGGACCTCATTAGCGAGGTCGTGTCCCAGCTCAACGTCAAGGTTGAGTTGTCCGGCGGCCTGCGGGATGACGAGTCGCTGGAACGGGCCCTGGAATTGGGCGTGGAGCGGGTGAACCTCGGTACAGCAGCATTGGAGAACCCTGAATGGACACGGCGCGCCATTGACCGCTTCGGTGACAAGATCGCCGTCGGCCTCGATGTCCGTGGTACCACCCTGGCCGGTCGCGGCTGGACCAAAGAAGGCGGCGACCTCTGGGAAGTTCTTGCCCGCTTGGAGGACGCCGGCTGCGCACGCTACGTGGTCACCGACGTCACCAAAGACGGAACCCTGCAAGGTCCAAATGTTGACTTGCTGCGCCAAATGGTGGAGAAAACGGGTAAGCCCGTGGTGGCTTCAGGTGGTATCTCCAGCCTTGAGGATCTTCGCGTGCTTCGTGAACTCGTGCCCCTGGGCGTTGAGGGCGCGATTGTTGGCAAAGCCCTTTATGCAGGTGCTTTCACCCTGCCCGAAGCGTTGGACGTAGCCGGTCGTCGTTGATGTCCGATTCACGACGCGAACTTCCAGGCCACATTGCTGCTGCCTTGGCCGGTGCCGGCGGAGCCACCGACTCGGCGGGGCAGCCTTGGGAAGGCCGCAGCCTTAGCGGTGACGATGTCAGGATCCACAATTTTGAGGACGACGACGGTTCGGCGGACTCAGGCTACCTCGCTGCCGTTGCTGCCCTGCTGAATGGGACGGGCAGTGAGGCGGAGGTTGTAGCTTCACTTGCGACCGCCCGGGTCTTCGTTCCCGTGGTAGCCCAGCTCGCCGAGGAAGCCGAAGGTGTTGATGGGCTGCACGCGGACAAGCATGCCGATATGGCATTAGTCACACTCAAGGCCCCTGATGGTCGGAAGGCCATGCCGGTGTTCACGACGGCCGCTGCTCTTGAAGCCTGGCATGCGGACGCCCGGCCGGTAGCTGTTTATGCGGCAAGGGCTGCCCTTTCGGCCGTTTCCGAAGGCGCACAATTGCTGGTGCTGGACCCCGGTTCCGCGTTCACGTTCGTGGTTCGGCGGCCAGCCATGTGGGCGTTGGCGCAGCAGCGGGACTGGACGCCGTCTTACCTTGATGATCAACTGGAGTCTGCTCTCGCTTCACAGGCCGAGGCGTTTCCGGCGGTTCGCCGACTCAAAACACAGGCCGGTGGTGGCGTAGCCTGCCTGACGGCGGATGGCCGGACGGTCCCTGGCGGAGGCGCTGGCCCGGAACTGCGGATAGTGCTGTTCCTTGAGGACGGACTCGACGCCGCATCCGTCCAGTCGCTGGTGGCTGACCTGAATGAGGCGTGGGCGAAGCTGGAATCGTTTGCCGAGGGCGTCGACTCCATCGAAGTAAAACTGCAACGTGCGGCGCAGGAGCCTGGGCTGCACTAGCGGCAGTACCCGTCCACCGGGACTGCCCCGGGGGAACAAGAGGAATTAGTCCGTGAACTTCGCTCTCTACAAAGAGATGCTGTCTATCCGCCCTGTCCGGCGGCTCCTGCTGGTGGGCATGATCGCCCGCATCCCACATTCGGCGGCTGGCGTGCTCCTGACGTTGCACATTGTCCTGACGCTGGGGGAAGGTTATGCCGCCGCGGGCGCCGCTGCCGCCGTCATGACCATTGGCATTGCCTTGGGGGCGCCTTGGCGTGGTCGGCGCGTGGACATGGTGGGCCTGCGGAAGGCCCTGATCCCATCCGTCATCTCGGAAACAGTGATTTGGTCCATTGTTCCGCACGTCCCGTACGCCTGGTTGCTTCCCTTGGTCTTCGTGGGGGGCTTGTTCACGTTGCCGATCTTCAGCGTCGTCCGTCAATCGCTGGGTGTCATGGTGGACGGGGACCAGCGACGCTCGGCGTTTGCGCTGGATTCCATCGCCACTGAGCTCGTGTTCATGATCGGCCCGGCTGTTGGTGCGATCGTCGCCACGAGCGGCTTCTCGGCAGTGGGACTCACCGCAGTGGGAATCTCTGTCTCCGTGGCTGGCCTGTTTTTGATCTGGTTCAACCCTCCCACCCGCAGCGATCCCAACTGCACTCCGGAGGAATCTGCGGCACGGGCCGCCGCCGACCTTGCCGCTGCCGAGGCGGCCATGGTGGCCTCCGCACCAGGTCACGTGCAGGAGGCGGCGTCTGAAATGGCGCCGGCGGCCGTGTCCCGCACAGCCGGCCTTCGGAATCGCGTGGCCCGCAATTTCACCTGGTTTACAGTTTCCGTTGCGGCCCTTTTCGCCGTAGCTGCGGGATCGGGGATGGTACTTAGCGGCTCCGACGTCAGCATCGTTGGCCTGTTGGAGCGCGGCGGTCACCAGAACGAGATCGGCATCGTCTTTTTCTTCTGGTGTGCGGCATCGGTTGTGGGTGGGCTCATTTACGGAGCCATGAACCGTTCGGTCTCTCCCATGCTGCTGTTGTTGGGCATGGCCGCGCTCACCATCCCGATGGGTTTCGCACACGACACCTGGACGCTTGCACTGCTCTCGATTCTCCCGGGCCTTCTTTGCGCTCCGGTGTTGTCGGCGTCCTCGGAGAAGGTGGCGGACCTCGTAGATGAGGAACGCCGCGGCGAGGCCATGGGCTGGTACGGATCCGCGCTAACGGCTGGCATCGCCTTCGGGGCGCCCCTTGCCGGGATATTTATTGACACTGTGGGGCCGTCCGGAGGTTTTGCCTCCGTCGGAACCGCAGGAGTCGTACTCTGCATCGCCGGCTTCGCCCTCATGTCCAGGCGGCGCCGGGCCCGGGTGTAGCTCCAACGTCGGTAAGTCTTCAGTGATCCCAGCGTTGACGACGATGGCGGCATTAACGACGACGGCGGCCCAGACCACATGTGGTCGGGGCCGCCGTCGTATGTATTTTGGGGCAGTTCCTGGCTAGTTCACCGGTCCGGTGAACTTCTCACCAGGGCCCTTGCCTGGTGCGTCAGGGATAAGGGAAGCTTCGCGGAAAGCCAGCTGGAGGGAGCGCAGTCCATCACGCAAAGGCCCGGCATGCTGGGAACCGATTTCGGGGGCAGCTGCCGTTACGAGGCCAGCCAATGCAGTGATGAGCTTGCGGGCCTCGTCAAGGTCTTTGAGGTCTTCAGCGTTGGGGTCATCGGCAAGGCCGACCTTCACAGCGGCGGCGCTCATCAGGTGGACCGCGCCGGTGGTGATGACTTCTACTGCCGCAACTTCCGCGATGTCACGGATCTGTTGGGAAACCCCGGCATCGGCGGCGGGGGCTGTGGCTGTGTCCTCGGAGTAGGAGTTGCGCGAATTGCTGTCTTCAGTGCTCATACTGGTAAGCTTGTCACAGACCGACTGGAAGTCGTTATTCGCATTAAATGCTCCCGCCACGTGCAGTGTGCGCTTGGCGGGTTATTTCTGTAGAATTGATTTTCAGTTTGCAAGCGGAGTTCTCTCCCACCCGCGTCAGCCGTTTTCCCTTCGGGGAACAGGATTCCTTCACGGAACAAGAGGTTGCCGGGTACTGGTCGGACGCTCAGAGGCCCAGCCTCCGGAGTGCGTGCTTCTTCACAAGGGAGCACACCCGATCCTTGAGGCCTTCGATTGCACCAGCAATTGGAGGCCTTCTCTATTTGCCGGTGAAACTCACCACAACCACAGGAGCTTTAACATTAGCGAGCCAAGAATCAATGAGCGTATCCGCGTCCCCGAGGTGCGGCTGGTCGGCCCTGCCGGCGAACAGGTAGGAATCGTCCGCATCGAGGACGCCCTGCGTCTTGCTGCCGAATCCGATCTCGATCTCGTTGAAGTTGCCCCGCAGGCTAAGCCTCCTGTTTGCAAGTTGATGGACTTCGGCAAGTACAAGTACGAAGCTGCCGTGAAGGCGCGTGAGGCCCGCAAGAACCAGACCAACACGGTTCTGAAGGAAATCCGTTTCCGCCTCAAGATCGACAAGCACGACTACGAAACCAAGCGCGGACATGCACTTCGCTTCCTCGGCGCTGGTGACAAGGTCAAGGCAATGATCCAGTTCCGTGGCCGCGAACAGCAGCGTCCGGAGATGGGCATCCGCCTGCTTCAGAAGTTTGCTGAAGACGTCGCCGAGGTTGGCATTGTTGAGTCCAGCCCACGCATCGATGGCCGCAACATGGTCATGGTGATCGGTCCGCTGAAGAACAAGGCAGAAGCCAAGGCTGAAGCCCGGCGTGCAGCCCAGCGTGCCGAAGCCAAGGCGCAGAACGAGGCCAAGGCCTCCGGACGCGTGGACACCACGGGTGACCAGGCTCCGCTGACGCAGACCCTGGGCGACCTTCTTCCGGCAGGCCTGCTTGCTTCCGAAGAAGAGCCCACGCAGGAAACTGTGGAGGCTTCCGAGGCTGAAACACCCGTTGCCGAAGAGGCTCCGGTTGTTGAGGAAGCTCCGGTAGTCGAAGAGGCACCGGTTGTTGAGGAAGCTCCGGTAGTCGAAGAGGCGCCGGTTGTTGAGGAAGCTCCGGTAGTCGAAGCGTCACCGGTAGCTGAAGCGGCTCCGGTAGTCGAAGAAGCACCCGTGGTTGAGAAAGCCCCGGCTGTGAAGGCTGCACCGGCGGAGAAAGCACCGGCCCCCAAGGCAGCCCCCGCACCGGCAGCTCCGAGGCCAGCTGTTCCGGCTGCTGCCCCGAAGCCTGCAGTTCCCTCGGCTCCGAAGCCCGTCGCCAAGCCGGCAGCTCCCAAGCCGGCAGCTCGGCCCGCAGCCCCCAAGGCTGCGCCGAAGCCTGCATCACGCAAGACCAACTAGTTCAACGCCGCGGAGGCTCTGGCCTCCAACGGCAAGCAACCAGCACGCCGGCCCTTGTAGGCCGGCTGCACGAAAGAACTGCGGACTTTGTCCGTGGACACGTAAGGAGATCGGTTCCCATGCCGAAGATGAAGACCCACAGCGGTGCTAAGAAGCGCTTCAAGCTGACCGGCACCGGCAAGCTGAAGCGTCAGCAGGCCAACCGCCGCCACTACCTGGAGCACAAGTCCTCCACGCTGACCCGTCGCCTCGCCGGCGACAAGATCGTCTTCAAGGGCGATGCCAAGGTCATCAAGAAGATGCTCGGCGTCTAAGTTCCAAGTTCTTTGGTTGCTGCCATCCGGTAGCGACCGACTACACCAAAAGCCTTCTCAGGCCGGCCGGATTTCCGGCAGTAGCAGCTTGGGATAAAGATTTCTGAAGGAGTACGCACGTGGCACGTGTGAAGCGGGCGGTAAACGCCCACAAGAAGCGCCGGGTTATCCTCGAACGCGCCAAGGGTTACCGCGGTCAGCGTTCGCGCCTGTACCGCAAGGCCAAAGAGCAGCTGCTGCACTCGTTTGTGTACAGCTACGGCGACCGCCGCAAGAAGAAGGGCGACTTCCGTCGCCTCTGGATCCAGCGCATCAACGCTGCATCCCGCGCCAACGGCCTCACCTACAACCGCCTGATCCAGGGCCTGAAGGCTGCTGAGGTTGAGGTTGACCGCCGCATGCTGGCCGAACTGGCTGTTTCGGACGCCAACGCATTCGCCGCACTGGTGAACATTGCCAAGGCTGCCCTCCCGGCCGACACGTCTGCTCCGGCTGCCAAGGCCGAGGTTGCCGCACCGAAGGCTGCCAAGGTTGCTCCGGCTGCTGCTACCGCAACGGCTGTCAAGGCTTCTGTCTCCGAGAAGCCGGCCATCGATGGCGCTATTGCTGCCGTTGAGGGCGAAGGTGCTCCTGAAGGCCACGCCATCAAGGGCAACGCCGAGTCCAAGAAGTACCACGTACCGGGTTCCACTTGGTACGAGAACACTGCTGCTGAATACTGGTTCTCCACGGTAGAGGCTGCAAAGGCTGCTGGCTTCGAGCCGGCCGGCGGCGAAGCCCGCCAGCAGATCAAGAACTAGTTGCAACTGCCACTAAAGTTCTTTATATGAACCAAACCGGGCGCCCGCAAGACTTTCCGATGACCAACCCCCGAGCAGATCGGGTGAGGGACGTCGCCAAGCTTGCCGGGCGCCCGGCCCGTTTAAAGCGCGGCCGTTTCCTGGCTGAGGGTCCACAGGCGGTTCGCGAGGCTTTGACGCTTCACCGGGAGCGCACAGCGGCTGGCGGTGCCGCCGTCGTGCATGAAGTCTTTGCGAGCGAAGCATGCCTTGAGCGGCTCCCGGAACTCGCGGACCTTGCAGTAGGAACACAGCTTCGGCTGGCCAGCGACGAAGTCCTTGCAGCCATGGCGGACACCGTCAACCCGCAGGGCATTGTTGCCGTATGTAGTTTTGTGGATGTCAGCCTCGAATCAGTGCTCGACGCCGGTCCTCGCCTTATTGCGGTGATGTGCCAGGTACGGGACCCCGGCAACGCGGGCACTGTCTTACGTGCGGCCGACGCTGCAGGTGCCGACGCTGTGATCCTGACGGGCTCCAGCGTGGACATCTACAACCCCAAGGCGGTACGGTCCACGGCCGGTTCGTTGTTCCACCTGCCTGTGGTCCTGGGGGCTGATGTTGAAGATCTCGTCGCGCGCTGCCGGGCACAGGGGATAGGAGTCCTGGCTGCCGACGGCTATGGGACAGTAAACCTGGACCAGCTCCAGGACGAGAATGCTGCCCGGAGGCTCGGAAATGACTCCGTTGCCTCGGATTATGCCCTTGAGGCACCCACAGCCTGGTTGTTCGGGAACGAAGCGCAAGGGCTCTCCGATGCTGAACTGGCACTCGCGGATCACCGCGTAGCCGTTCCTGTTTATGGCGCTGCCGAGAGCTTGAATCTGGGTACAGCGGCCACCGTTTGCCTCTATGCAAGCGCCCGTTCGCAGCAGGGCGCCCGGGTCGGGAATGCAGAAATAGCCTGACGCCCGGTACGGTATTTCTTGCAAGATAAGACGATGACGACTCTTCTTGGCACAATCCATACTTTCCCAAAACCGAAGAGGTGAAGCTTTCGTGGCTGCAAGTGGCGGTACCAAAGCGATCGTGGCGGCCCTCGCCGCGAACCTGACCATCGCTGTCCTGAAGTTCGTTGCATTCGTCCTGACACTGTCATCATCCATGCTCGCCGAGGCCATCCACTCGGTGGCCGACTCCGGCAACCAGATCCTTCTCCTGGTAGGAGGCAAGCGCGCACAGCGTGCCGCAAGCCCCGAGCACCCCTTCGGCTACGGACGCGAGCGGTACATCTACGCGTTCATCGTCTCCATCGTCTTGTTCAGCGTGGGTGGCCTCTTTGCCCTGTACGAAGCGTGGGAGAAGTTTCAGCACCCGCATGGCATCGAAGGCGACTTCTGGTGGGTGCCGTTGGCCGTCCTGGTTGGTGCCATCGTTGCCGAGTCGTTCTCCTTCCGAACCGCCATTGTGGAATCGAACCATATCCGTGGCAAGCAGACGTGGGCCAAGTTCATCCGCAACGCCAAGCAGCCCGAGCTGCCGGTCATCCTTCTGGAAGACTTTGGCGCCTTGCTGGGCTTGGCGTTCGCGCTCTTCGGCGTCAGTATGACCCTCGTCACCGGCGATGGCGTCTGGGACGCCTTCGGTACGGCCATGATCGGCCTGCTGCTGGTCGCCATTGCTGTCATCCTTGCGGTCGAGACCAAATCGCTTCTGTTGGGTGAGTCGGCTACCAAAGACGACGTCGCACGAATCACCGAGGCCCTGCAGGCGGATGGCACCAGGATCATCCATCTCAAGACGATGCACCTGGGGCCGGAAGAACTGCTGGTTGCTGCCAAGATCACCATGGGTGCCGCCGATACCGGTCAGGCAATTGCCCGGGTGATTGACGACGCCGAGCAACGGATCCGGGCGGCCGTTCCGATTGCGCGGGTCATCTACCTTGAACCGGATGTTGAGCGCGTCCAGGCGTAGTCAGGTCAGCATTAACCCAAGGTGGGCTCCGCTATTTGAACTGGTCAAATAGCGGAGCCCACCTTTTTGTTGCAGCATCCAGAAGTTAGATCACGCTCTATCGATTTATGAGGTAGCCAGCGGCTTCCTGCGTTCCAGCAGCCCGCTGATGATGGCAACTCCCAGACCGAGGATGGCGAGGACCGCACCCACGAGGGCCGGAGCCACGTAGCCCCAGCCCCAAGCGATCACGGTCCCGCCGAGGAAGGCGCCCAGAGCGTTGGCAATGTTCAGGGCGGAGTGGTTCAGCGATGAAGCGAGCGAGGCAGCGCCCGGGGCGGCATCCAGGAGACGGGTCTGCAACGCTGGCGTGAGCATGGAGCCTATGCCGCCAACGACGAAGGCCATGATGAATGCGGACCAAGCCCAGTGCGCTGCGACTGCGTAAACGACCAATGCTGCGGCGATGCCCGGCATGACCCAATAGATGGTGCCCATGACGGACTTATCCGCAATGCGGCCGCCAATCATGTTCCCCGCAACCATCCCCAGCCCGTATAACGCCACCACTGCCGGAATGAGGCTTTCTGGTATGCCTGCCACGCCCGTCATGGTGTGCGCGATGTAGGTGTAGACGGCGAAGAACCCACCAAAGCCTATGATGCCGATCAGCAAAGCAAGCCATACCTGAAGCCGCTTGAGGGCGCCGAGTTCGCGTCGAATACTCGCCTCGGGGTGCGCTGCTTCGAAGGGGACGAATTTCCACACCATGAACACAGTAAGCAAGCCAATGGCCCCAACGATGATGAAGAGAAGCCGCCAGCCGAAGGTCTGCCCCACCCAGGTAGCCAGAGGCACCCCGATGACGTTGGAGACGGTGAGGCCTGCCATCACCATGGAGATGGCCCAGCCCCGTTTGGTGGGTGCCACCAAGCCCGCAGCGATGACAGCAGCCACACCGAAGAACGCGCCGTGGGGCAGACCGGACCCGAAACGCGAAAGCAGCATGAAACCGTAGTCGGGAGCAATGAAAGAGGTCAGGTTGGCGATGGAAAGGAACAGCATCAGCCCCAGTGCCAGGTGCTTCCTGGGAAGTTTGGCTCCGAAGGCAGCGAAGATGGGCGCTCCAATGACAACGCCCAAGGCATAGGCGGAGATGAGGTTGCCAGCCTCGGGAGTGCTGATGCCCAGTCCTTCCTCAATTTCCTTGAGAAGACCCATCATGGCGAACTCGGTGGTGCCGATGGCGAACCCTCCCATGGCCAGCGCCAGGATGGCCAAGCCTAGGTGGCGCCTTGCTGCTTTGGCGACGGCCGGTGGGGACACAGTGATAGTCATGAGCCTGCTTCGTGAGGTGCCTTGAGGGCTGGGAAAAGGTGGAGAAAATCCGATAACAAGCTTAGTCCCGTGACCGTGACTTGACGTCGCTATGTGACGATCCCCATGATTCCCAGCACATAGACTGGTTCAGTGATTGGACTGGTAAACGTGGTGGGCGCCGCCGTCGTCGACTCCTTGGACGCCCCGGCCCGACTCCTTGTAGCGCGTCGCACTGCGCCGCCGCAGTTCGCCGGAATGTGGGAATTTCCCGGCGGCAAAGTAGAGGAGGGTGAGTCGGCCGAAGCAGCCCTTCATCGGGAGCTCGCGGAGGAGCTGGGAGTTACAGTTCGTCTCGGTGCGGAGCTGGAGTCCGGTGAGGCCGCGGGGTGGCCCCTCAATGAGCGCGCGGCCATGCGCGTGTGGTTGGCGGAACTCGCTGAAGGCACACCCCGTGCCCTGGAGGATCACGACGAATTGCGCTGGGTATCACTGGTTGATGAGGAAGAAGCTCTTAGCCTTGCCTGGATCCCGGCGGACTTCCCAATAGTCCGGGCATTACTGGAACGCGTGACTGCACGCGCCTAGCTGCCTAGAAAAGTGGCTCCTGCCCTGGCAACGGCGTCCCAAGGGCACTATCCGTGACCGAGGCGGCAGTGGTGGCTGGCCGGGCATTACGGTGGCTGAAGCCTTGTGTTCCAGTAAAGCAATGCTTGGCTTTGAAGTGATTGATCCTGGCCGACAACCAGGAGCGGTACTCTTTTGACGCATAAGATCCCTGCCCGTACAGGTGACGGTATCGTCCTACAAGTTCGGGATGGTGGGCGGCGAGCCACTTCATGTACCACTCACGTGTACCGGGCTTGAGGTAGAGGGCTCCTGCAGTGACGCCCGTGGCGCCTGCCTTGGAAAGTTCCGAGAATAAGGACTCAAGGGCTTCGTCTGAATCCGTGAGCCAAGGCAGGATGGGCATGGCCATGACTCCGCAACCCAGACCTGCCTCACGTAGCCGCGCAATGAGCTTGAGGCGGGCTCTCGGCGAGGGGGTGCCGGGCTCGACAATCTCGGCAAGGTCCTCGTTGGTCATGGCCAGTGAGATGCCCAGGTCCACTGGGACCTGGGTAGCCGCATGCTTGAGCAGGGGAATATCCCGGGCAAGCAACGTGCCTTTGGTCAGGATCGAAAACGGTGTGCCGGAATCGGCAAGGGCCCGGATGATCCCCGGCATCAGCGCGTATCGGCCTTCGGCGCGCTGGTAGGGGTCTGTGTTGGTTCCGAGGGCAACCTGGTGCCGTTCCCATGAGGGTTTGGCCAGTTCCTTCCGAAGGACCTCTGCCGCATTGATCTTCACTACCACCTGGGAGTCGAAGTCGCGTCCGGCGTCGAACTCCAGGTAGGTGTGCGTCTTCCGGGCGAAGCAATAGACGCAGGCATGGCTGCAGCCCCTGTAGGGATTCACTGTCCACTCGAAAGGCATGTTGGAACCGGAAGGCACCTTGTTGAGCACTGACTTTGCGGTGACCTCATGGAAGGTGACTCCGGAGAATTCGGGTGTTGAGATGGAACGCACAAGCCCGGCCAGCGGCAGCAGGGCGTCCATGGCCGGGGCAGGGCCAGGTGCCATACTGTCAAGGCTTTCGGACGCCGATCCATGCGTTGGCGAAAGTGCTTGTGCGTCCCATCTCATGCACTCCATTCGAATGTATGTTCGAACGAATGTCAAGGACTACGAATGCCGATTCCGGACATTGCTAAGGTTGGCCCATGATTCTGCTGACTGGCTTCGAACCGTTTGGCGAAGAGAACGTCAACCCTTCCTGGCAGGCTGTCCTGCTCGCTCGCGACATCCTTCGTTCGGAGGGGCACACGGTGGAAGCTCTAGAGCTGCCCTGCGTGTTCGGTGAAGCGGCGACAGTCCTGCTGGCCGCCGTCGAAACCCTGACGCCGGACGTCGTGGTGTGCGCTGGATTGGCGGGAGGGCGGGAAAGGGTCTCCCTGGAGCGTGTAGCCATCAATTGCGATGACGCCCGCATCCCGGATAACAAGGGCAAGCGGCCCATCGACGAGGATGTGGTTCCTGGCGGCCCGGCGGCTTACTTCTCGACGCTGCCGATCAAAGCCGCCCTTCGGAACTTGCAGATCGAAGGCATCAAGGGTGAGATCTCGCAGTCTGCAGGAACCTACGTCTGCAACCACGTGTTCTATGCGCTGATGCATGCCCTCGCAAGTAAGGACGGCGTTCAGGGAGGATTTGTCCATCTTCCCTATCTTCCGGAGCAGGTGCCCGAGGGGAACCCGACGCCGTCGATGCCGCTGGAGGCCATGGCCGCTGGTATCGCAGTGGTGGTGCGGACGGCGCTCCAAGTGCCATTGGATGGACCTAGGGTTTCAAAAGTTCCCATTCCACAGTGACGCTTGCCGCTACGGACGACTCGCCGGCCTGGATGGGAAGTGCTTCAGCAGCGGAGGCCCTAACGAGTCCACCCATCGGAATGGGGGAGCCGGGCATAGGTTGCTGGGAAATCGAAACCACGGAGCCCAGCCGGGCGGACGCTAAGGACGCGTACTGTTCAGCCCGCTGAAGCGCGTCCTGCCATGCCGCTTCCTGCGCCTGTTTAGTAACCGGGGATATATCTCCAAAACCCTGCTCTATGCCGTTGATCCGGATGTCGTCCCCACCGGCGGCCACCGCGGCAGCGATGGTGGCCGGAGCTTGGGCATGTGAGCGGATGCTGACGCGAACATTGGTGGTCGCCACATAGGCAGCGACCCTCTGTCCTTGTCCCTCTACCCACACGAGGTCTGCCCGAAGGTTTAAGCCGCTGGTGCGCATATCGGCGTCCTGCAGGCCAGCCGCCCGCAAACTGGCGACGACGGCGGCGGCTGCCTGGCCGGCGTCGTCGTATGCCTTGGACGCAGTCTCCCGTCGCGTCTCCACGCCCAGAGTCAGTGTCACCAGGTCCGGAACTGCCTTGGCGCTCGCCGTTCCGGTGACGGTTATGGTGCGCTTCATGCTTCGGCCTCGATTCGCTGGTCAATCTCGATTCGCTGGTCAATGTAGCCGCCCGCTGCGAGTCCAGCCTGCCGTTCAAAGAAATTCCTCGACGCCGGATTGCCCGCACGCAGCATGGACCAGCCAGCGGCGACACCGTAGAAAACGAGGAACGGCAACCCCAGACAGTAGGCGTACTGAGTGCTGTGCCGTTCCTCGTGGGCAAGGAGCAGCTCATTGCGTCCTGCCACGCCGTGGGCTGCACGGTAGAGGATGACGTTCCCCACCGTAAACGCCCCGGCGTGTGGGAGCTTCCACGCATACCCTGCTGCTATCAGCAGTCCCCGGGGCCCACGCGAAATGCGCGATCGGGACGTCCGCGCGACCAACAGCCCCAGCGGTGTGGTCAGGTTCAGCATGTTGGCCACTTGCCGTAAGCGCTGCCCGGGAGTCATGAAGCCATGCTAGACCCGTGGCGTACACAAACCAGGGGTTAAATGGCGCCTGTGAGCTTCAACTAGACTGAAGGGTAGTGCCTGCCATCCGTGGTGAGCACTGCCCTTTCGTTTTGCAGGCCAGCCATGCCGGCCGCTCCCGACTCGTAGCTAAGAACAGTAGATGACTGACACTTTGCCAGGCGCTGCCATCCCGAATCCGCTGGATGAAGCCGCCATCAACGCCGCCGTTGAGGATGCGATCGCCGCGATTGCGGCTGCCTCCTCCCTCGAAGAACTCAAGGCTGTCCGCCTCGCCCACACCGGAGAGAAGTCGCCCCTGAGCCTGGCCAACCGTGAAATCGGTGGCCTCGCCAAGGAGCACAAGGCTGCCGCCGGAAAGCTCATGGGATCCTCGCGCGGCCGGGTCAACCAAGCGCTCGCAGCCCGGACCGAAGTCCTGGAAGCCGAGAACGACGCCCGGATCCTGGTGGAGGAAACCGTTGATGTCACGGCTGCTCCGCGTCGACGCCGGGCGGGAGCGCGTCATCCGCTGTCCACGCTGCAGGACCGTGTTTCGGACATCTTCGTCGGCATGGGCTGGGAAATTGCCGAAGGCCCAGAGGTCGAGTCCGAGTGGTTCAACTTTGACGCCCTGAACTTCAAGCCGGACCACCCGGCCCGTGAAATGCAGGATACGTTCTTCGTGGAGCCTCCCGAGGCACACCTGCTCATGCGCACGCACACCTCTCCGGTGCAGGTGCGTTCCATGCTGGAGCGCGAAGTTCCCATCTACGTGCTGTGCCCGGGCAAGGTGTTCCGCACGGATGAGCTCGATGCAACGCACACGCCTGTCTTCCACCAGTTCGAAGGCCTGGCGATCGATAAGAACCTGAGCATGGCCGATCTCCGTGGAACCTTGGAGCACTTCGCCCGCCAGATGTTTGGCGACGAAGCCTCCATTCGCCTGCGCCCGAACTACTTCCCGTTCACCGAGCCCTCTGCTGAGCTGGACATCTGGCACCCCGGTGCCAAGGGTGGTCCCCACTGGATCGAATGGGGTGGCTGCGGCATGGTCAATCCCAACGTCCTCCGGGCTGCCGGCATCGACCCGGACGTCTATTCAGGTTTTGCCTTCGGCATGGGCATCGAGCGCACGCTCATGTTCCGCAACGAGGTCGGCGATATGCGCGACATGATCGAGGGCGATGTACGTTTCAGCGAGCACTTCGGGATGGAGATCTAACAGTGCGTATCCCACTTTCCTGGCTGCGTGAATTTGCGCAGGTTCCGGCCGATGCTACGGCCGAAGATGTCATGGCGGACCTGGTCAAGGTCGGTTTCGAAGAAGAAGAAGTCCACCGTCCCACGGATGAACTCACGGGTCCCATCGTGGTTGGCCAGGTGCTGAGCCTGGTCAAGGAACCGCAATCCAATGGCAAGACCATCAACTGGTGTCAGGTCCGTGTTGTCCCTGAAGGGCAGGAACAGACCCTGACTGGCGAGGGAATCGATCCCTCCGGCGTGCAGGGCATCATTTGTGGTGCCCACAACTTCGTGGAAGGCGACAAAGTTGTTGTCACGCTTCCCGGAGCTGTGCTGCCCGGAAACTTCCAGATTTCGGCGCGGAAGACCTACGGTCACCTGTCCGCAGGCATGATCGCTTCCGTTCGCGAATTGGGTATCGGCGATGACCACGATGGAATCCTGGTCCTCTCACGGATCGGGCTGGATCCGGAAATCGGCACGGACGCGATGAAACTCCTTGGTCTCTATGACCAGGCTGCAGAAATCAACGTCACCCCGGACCGCGGCTACGCCTTCTCCATCCGTGGTGTGGCACGCGAGTACGCACACGCCACCGGAACATCCTTCGTTGACCCGGCCTCCAGGGTCAACGCTCCGGCCAGCCTCCAAGGCGGGTACGGCGTCAAGCTCAACGACGACGCCCCCATCTATGGCAAGCCGGGCTGTGACCGCTTCGTGGCACGCACAGTGCGTGGCGTGGACGCTTCCCGTCCCACCCCGCCGTGGATGTCCGCCCGTCTTCGTCTGGCCGGCGTCCGTTCCATCTCCCTTCCCGTTGATATCTCCAACTACGTCATGCTTGAGCTCGGTCAGCCGAACCACTGCTACGACCTCGACAAGCTTGCGGGCGACATCGTGGTCCGCCGTGCCGTGGCCGGGGAGAAGATCACCACTCTGGACGACAAAGAGCGCACGCTCGACGTCGAAGACCTGCTGATCACTGATGACTCCGGAGCCATCGGCATTGCCGGGGTCATGGGCGGTGCCCACACCGAGGTTTCGGATTCCACTACGAACATCCTGGTGGAAGCCGCGCACTTCGATGAAGTATCTATTGCCCGTTCGCGTCGTCGGCACAAGCTCCCGTCCGAGGCTTCCAAGCGTTTCGAACGTGGGGTTGACTGGCACGTTGCCAATATCGCTGCCCAGCGCGTCGTGGACCTCTTGGTTGAACTCGCTGGTGGCACCGCTGACGAGACCGGAACCGACGTCGGAACGGCCCCTGACGCCGTCACGATTGAACTGCCGGCAGAGTTCGCGGCCGCCCGTATCGGCATCGACTTCACGGAAGAGCAGATCACCACGTCCTTGGTGGATCTTGGTGCTGCGGTGGAAAAGACTGCCACCGGCTACCTGGTGACGGCTCCGAGCTGGCGCAACGACCTCGAAACCAAGGAAGACCTCTCCGAGGAAATTGCGCGTTTGGTGGGTTATGACAACATCCCGGCCACGCTGCCCGTGGCGCCTCCGGGCCGTGGCCTGAGCCGCAGCCAGCAGCAGAAGCGCCGCGTGGTGCAGGCACTGGCAGATGCCGGGCTGACGGAAGTCTTGTCCTATCCGTTCGTGGCCAAGGCAGCCAACGACACCTTCGGCGTGCCAACGGAAGGCGAAGAACGTCCGGCGTTGAAGCTGGCGAATCCCATCAGCGAGGAACACGGTTACCTCCGTACGTCCATCCTGCCAGGACTCATCGAGGTTGCCCGCCGCAACCACTCCCGCGGCTTCCGTGACCTGGCACTCTACGAGGCCGGCTCTGTCTTCCTCCCTGGCGAGAAGCTTGGTACTGAATCCATCCCGCCGCTGGGCATCAAGCCTTCCGATGAGGTACTGGATGCACTGTACGACGGCGTCCCGCACCAGCCGCTGCACATCGCCGCTGTCTTGACTGGCCACGATTCGCCTGCGGCCGCGACGCACACGCCGCGTGCGTGGGACTGGGCCGATGCTTTGGACGTAGCCCGGCTCATCGCGGATGTTCTCGGCGTTGAACTCGTAGTCAGCCAGGGAAGCCACCAGGCATTCCATCCCGGACGTGCCGCACAGTTCGCGCTGCGGTCAGGCGACGTGGTGGGCTACGCCGGTGAGCTGCACCCGAAGCTCCTGGCAGCCCACGACATGCCAGCACGTTCTGTGGCGGTTGAGGTCAACGTGGAGGCGCTCTTTGAAGCTGCTGCCGACGTCATTGTTGCCAAGCACATCTCCGGATTCCCAGTGGCCACCCAGGATGTGGCCCTGGTTGTTCCGCAGGACGTGCCGGCTGACCAGGTCCTTGCAGCATTGCGTGAAGGTGCGGGCGAACTCCTCGAGGACGTCGCATTGTTCGATGTCTACGTTGGACCCGGGATTGAGGAAGGCAAGAAATCCTTGGCCTTCGGCCTTCGCTTCCGTGCCGACGACCGCACTTTGACGGCTGACGAGGCCTCGGAGGCCCGCGCCGGAGCCGTGGCTGTTGCTTCGGAGCGCTTCGGAGCAGTCCAGCGCTAGGCCTCTCTCTGCGAAGAAATCCCCGGAACCTCCTGGTTCCGGGGATTTTTTTCAGTTGCCTCCCCACGCGGCGGTGCTGGCGTGCCGAAATATAACCAATTGGTTAGTGTTTAAACTCAGCCGCGGCTCGTAGCCGTCAGGGACGTCCTGAACGATCGCTCCACGTCCCAGCCGGACCGAACTCGCAGATAGGAATCCTCAGGATGAAGTACTCCGTTCTCGGCCCGACCGGCGTGCGTGTGTCGCGCATCTGCGTGGGCACCGCGACCTTCGGCGTAGCACCGAGCGCACACGAAGCTAATGGCGTGGTCGAAGCAGCCCTGGATCTGGGCATCAACTTCTTCGACACCGCAGACGTTTACGGCTCCACGCCAACATTCGACCGGCCTGGTGCCCCGCCTGCCTCGGAGCGGGCGTCGGCAGAGGAGATCCTTGGTCGCGCCCTCGCCGGTCATCGGGATGAGGTGGTGCTGGCCACGAAGTCGGGGGAGCGCCGCTTCGACCCGGATGCCGGTCTCTCGCGCCGGTACATCATCCAGCAGGTTGAGCAGAGCCTGCGCCGGTTGCGCACAGACCGCATTGACCTCTATTACGCCCATTTCCCTGATCCGAATACGCCGCTGGAACAGACACTTGCTGTCTACGACGACCTGATCCGCCAAGGAAAGCTGCGCTACGTCGCACTGTCCAACCACCCGGCCTGGCAGGTGGCCGAGGCCCTGTGGATCGCCGATGACCGTCGGCTGGTCTCTGCTCCCGTGGCTGCGCAGGTAATGTACAACCTCCTGGACCGCAGCGTCGAGCGGGAGCTGAGCGCTGCCTGCCTGCGGTTCGGGGTGTCGATCGTCCCCTACGCGCCGCTGCACGGCGGCCTGCTCGCCGATCTGAGTGTTCTGGATCGCGAAATTGCGGGGGACAAGCGCTATGGTGGACCCGGATATTCGGAGTCCGCAATCGCCGTTGCCCGCAAGCTCGACCGTCTGGCCAGGGAATGGGGGCTCGGAATGCAGCAGGTGTCATTGGCGTGGCTGCTCTCCCGTCCTGCCGTGGCCTCGGTGATCGTCGGGGCCGAGACCGTCGACGAACTCCGCGCCAACGCCTCGGCAGCGGACCTCGAGCTCACGCCGGAGCAGCTGGATGCGGTCTCAGCGCTTACTGACGGGTCCACGTCCTGATCGGAAGGAACGGCGATAGTGCAAAGCCCTGTGCTTGAGCTGCAGAAGCTCGCCGACGTTCCTGTTCCGGACTCTGCCGTTCAGGAGCTCGGGCCGGCTGCCATGGAACGCGCACAGCGGTTCGCCAGCACCAAGGCTCGGGAAGAATTCATCGCCGGCCGGGTTGCCCTGCACCGCTTCGCGGCTTCGCTCCTTGGGGTAAGCCCCAACCGGCTGAACCCCGACTATCACTGCCCTCAATGCGGTCAAGGAAAGGACCACGGCCGCCCGGGCTTCACGCTCGACGGCGTGCCCGCGCCTCTCGCGCTGAGCGCGTCCAAAGCGCAGGGCTGGGTGCTGCTGGCCGCCGTCGTGAATCCAACGCTTGGCCTCCGGCTGGGAGTGGACCTTGAAGCGACTGATCAAGCAGCGTTCGTGGGCTTTGACGATGTCGCCTTGACCGAAGGCGAGAAGCATTTCCTGGCGTCCATCCCGGATAATCAGCGAGCCGGGCAGCGTGCCCAGCTCTGGGCGCGCAAGGAGGCCTGGTTGAAGATGACCGGGGATGGCCTTCGAAGGAACCCGGCGGAGGTGGATGTGCTGGAGCGTCCGGGCTTGCGGGACCTGAACAGCAGCGGCGATGCGGGCATTGATCTGCCGGAAGGTTTCGTCGCCGCCTTGGCAGTGGGCTAAAGAGGCGACGCTAGTGGAGGAAGTGCCGCCTCGTAGAGCCATGGCCAAAGGACGCTCGCGGCATCAAACCCTGGAATGAAAGAATCGGCGGCATCGATGAATGCCGCCGTGGAAATGGATCCATGCCGGTTCCGCTCCGTCCAATGCTGCAGGAACCCGAAGAACGCTTCGTCCCCGGCTGCCAGTCGGACGGCGTGGACAGCAAGGGCGCCGCGCTTGTACACGCGGTCATCGAACATCAGCTCCGGACCGGGGTCGCCAACCAGCAGGTCCTGGGGCCCGGCGTCGAGCTTTTTCCAAGCGGCCAAGGCGCGGGCCGCGACTGGCATGGTTTCGGACTCCTCGGACCACAGCCACTCGGCGTAGCAAGCGAACCCCTCGTGGAGCCAGATGTCTTTCCAGTTGCTGGCAGTCAGGGAGTTACCGAACCACTGGTGAGACAACTCATGGGCGATCAGTCGTTGGGCCTCCCACGTGCCGCGCATGTGATTGCGGCCGAAAATGGAGACGGTCTGTGCCTCCAATGGGATTTCCAACTCATCCTCGGTGACGACCGAGGTGTAATCACTGAACGGATAGGGGCCGAAGCAGTCCTCAAACGTCTTCATCATGTCCGGCTGGCGTTGAAGCCCTTGGCGGGCGTCGCCAGCCATGTCCGCAGTGACCGCGGCGAACTGCGGGACCCGATGATGGGTGTCTGAAGGGTTGAGCGGGATCATGACGTAACGGCCGATCTGCAGTGTGGCGAGATATGTGGCCATGGGCTCGGAATGTTCGTAGACCCAGGTCTCACGGCTCGATTTTCGTGATCGGGATACTAGCTGGCCGTTGCACACCGGCCGGTAATTGTCATCCGTGGTCACTGAAATCCGGAACGAGGATTTGCTGCGGGGATGATCGTTGCAAGGAAACCATGACGCTGCGCCGTTGGGCTGGCCGGCCACCAGGACGCCGTCATTCAGTTCTTCCCAGCCAACCTCGCCCCACAAGCCTCGGCGCGGTTGCGGATTGCCCTCATAGCGGATCTCGAGGACGAACGGCTGACCCGCCTTCAAGGGCGACGCAGTGGTGACCACGAGGTGTTCGGCCCGCTGGCTGAACCTTTGGACCTTCCTGCCATCCACCTGGATTTTGGATGCCCGAAGGCCCACCAGATCCAGGACTATCTGGGCAGCAGGCTCCAAGGCAGTGCAGCGGAGGATCGCTTTTCCGATCAGCTTGTTACTGCCGAGCCTGACATCGAGATCCAACTCATACCGATCCACACGGTAGCTCGTGCTGCCGTGGTCCAGGGTATAGGGGTCAGCAGGGGTCACAAGTTTGGTGATCGGTTCCGTCATGATCTGCCCCAATCTACTTGAGTCGGGCGGCCCGTGCTGCCGGACCCTCCCAAGGACTCACCGGATTTCCCATCCAGTATGTTCCGGCCGGCACGGTTTCGCCGCGCATGACCAACGACGCCGGCCCGACAGTTCCGCCGTTCCCGATGCTGGCCGCGGGGAGGATGACGCCGTGTGGTCCCATCGTCGCACCATTTCCCAACGTGACCGTATCCAAGCTCATGACCCTGTCGTGGAAGAGGTGTGTTTGGACAACGCAGCCCCGGTTGACTGTGGAGTTCTCCCCAAGTGTCACGAGGTCAGCCTCGGGAAGCCAATAGCTTTCACACCACGTTCCCCGCCCAATTTTCGCCCCGAGGCCGCGAAGCCACCACACCAGGGCCGGCGTGCCCGCTGCCGAACGGGCGAACCACGGTGCGCTCACCATCTCGATGAAGGTGTCCACTACCTCGTTCCGCCAAATGAACGAACTCCACAGCGGGTGTTCGCCGGCCCGGATGGCACCCACCAGCACCCACTTGGCAATGATGGAACTGAACGCGGCCACGGCACCGGCTGCCAGAACCACAACACCGCCCAGCAGGGCCGCTATCCCGTAACCCCAACCACGGGCAATCGAATCCAAGGCCAACATCACGCTGGCTGCGATGGCGACCGTGAGGATGACCGGGACAAGCCGGCATGCCTCCCACAGTGCTCTGGCTACCTTGAGTTTCAGGGGCGGCTGGAACGTCCGGGTCTGGTCGGCGTCGACGGCGGTCCGGCGCAGTCTGACAGGCGGGCTGCCCAGCCAGGAGGTCCCTGACTTCGCTTTTGCAGGCGTTGCCGAGAGCACCGCCACGAGTGAATTCTTGGGCACATTCCGTCCAGCTGCCGTCATGCCCGAGTTGCCCAGGAATGAGCGTTTTCCGATTTTGGCAGGGGCGATCCTCATCCAGCCGCCGCCGAGTTCATAGGACGCCACCATGGTGTCGTCTGCGAGGAAAGCACCATCGCCGATGGTGGTCATCCTGGGCACCAACAGCACAGTTGATGCTTCCACGTTCTTGCCCACTTTGGCCCCCAGCAGGCGTAGCCACACTGGAGTGAAGAGGCTTGCGTAGATGGGGAAGAGCAGGTCCCTCGCCATGTCCAGCAACCGCTCAGTGGCCCAAACCTGCCAGCCAATGCGGCTTCGGACCCGGTAATAGCCTCCCTTCAAGCCCAAGCCAAGAAGCCGCGCCACGGCCAGGATGAGGATGAGGTTGCCGAAGAACCAGACGAGGGCTGCGAGAGGCAGTGCAAGTGCAATCCGGGGGACTGCAGTCTCCAGGGAGTCATGGCCTTGGATGAAAGCAAGGACCACCATGGCGCCTGCGAACGCTGAAATGTAAGGGATCAATGCCAGCAATGCCGACGCAGCAGCGAAGGCGGAGAACCAGAGCCGGTCCATCAGGGAACGCCGGTTGCTGGGCTCAGGCCAGTCGTGTTTTGCTTTTCCGCGGCGTCCGGCGGGGGAACCGGCCACGAGGTGCCCGGCCTTCACCTTGCCCAGCACGGCAGACCCTGCTTCGACGTGTGCGCCTGCGCCGATGGTGGCACCGGGCATGAGCGTACTTCGGGAGCC
Organism: Micrococcaceae bacterium Sec5.1; assembly: GCA_039636795.1. Lineage (NCBI taxonomy): Bacteria > Bacillati > Actinomycetota > Actinomycetes > Micrococcales > Micrococcaceae > Micrococcaceae bacterium Sec5.1. The sequence continues at coordinate 1,801,097 of CP143430.1, forward strand.
CACGACGGCTCCAGCGCCAACATGGATTTGCCCTATGTGGACAGAATCGCCGTCCACCCACCAGCCGGAGAGATCCACCTCCGGCTCAATGTTGGCGCCAGTTCCCAAGGACAGTAGACCGGTTACCGGCGGCAAAGAATGCAGATGGACGTCCCTTCCAATCTTCGCGCCGAGGGCCCGTGCGTAGTATGGAACGAACGGTGCGCTGGCCAGACCAATGGCACCGGAGAGGTCCTGTATTTGCTCAGCCAGCCAAAGCCGCAGGTGCGTCTTGCCGGATCGGGGATATGTTCCTGGCTCAACCTTGCCCAACAGGATGCGGGCAGCCACCACCGAGATCGCCATCCGGCCGAGCGGACTGACGAAGACCAGCCAGGATGCCCCTATCCACCACCAGGAAACAACGGGGGCCGCAGTGAACCCAGCGAAATCGGCCAACAGCCTGTTGGCAGCCATAAGGTAGGTCAACCACCGCATCCCGACCAGGATGTGCAGTGGTACGCCCATGAGCACCTGGAAGACCTGCGACTTAAACGCAGTGGGCCGTACGGTGCGCTCCGCAGCGGGACCGGGCATGCCGCCGTCGGGAAGTGACTGCCGGGCAGTATCTATGAGCGCCCCCACCCGCGGTGTCGCGTAGATGTCCGCCACCGTGATGATCGGGTAGCGAACGCGCAATGCGGAAACAAGCTGTGCGGCCGCCAGTGAACCGCCACCGTACGCGAAGAAGTCCGCATCGAGGGAGCTCACAGGGCTGCCGAGGACCGATTCCCACTGCTCCACAATCCATCGGGCGTCGTCCGGCAAATTCAGCGGTGCTTTGCCGGCCTCCTTGGCCCCGGCCCCGGCAAGAGGCCACGGAAGCGCGCGACGATCCACTTTGCCGCTGGTCTTTGTCGGCAGCGAATCAACAACCGTCAGCAGGGGGATCAATGCTGCCGGCAGGCTCCCGCTCAACCGGCTGCGGGCTTCGTCCAGGTCCAGTACGTAGCCCTCGGCGGCCGCAAGGTAACCGACAAGGATTTGGTTACCTGCCGCCGTCGTTTGCACCGCGGCGGCCGCACCTGCCACCCCAGGCAGCGCCTGCAGTGCGGCATCGACTTCGCCCAGTTCGATCCGTCGCCCACCGAGCTTGACCTGTTCGTCCGCCCTGCCGATGAAAACCAGCCCCTCAGCTTCGAAGCGCACAAGGTCCCCGGACCGGTAGGCCCGGACCCAGCCCAGGGTGGGCATGGCCGCATACTTCTCAACGTCCTTGCCGGGATCCAGGTATCGGGCCAGTCCGACTCCGCCGATGATTAATTCCCCAATTTCGCCTTCGGCCACGGGAACGCCGGCAGAATCGACGACGGCGAGGTCCCAGCCGTCCAGCGGCAGTCCGATCCGAACGGGGCCGGGTCCGCCCAAGGGCGCCGCGCAGGCCACCACCGTAGCCTCGGTGGGCCCGTAGGTGTTCCAGACTTCACGACCGTCGACGGCGAGCCGTTCGGCAAGTTCAGGCGGGCAGGCCTCCCCACCGAAGATGAGGAGACGCACATTCTCGAGGGCTTCGACTGGCCATAAGGCAGCGAGGGTGGGCACTGTGGAAACAACGGTGATGCCGTGGTTGATGAGCCATGGGCCCAGATCCATGCCGGTCCGGACAAGGGCGCGCGGAGCCGGTACCAGGCAGGCGCCGTGCCGCCAGGCCAGCCACATCTCCTCGCAGGAAGCATCGAACGCAACCGATAGGCCTGCCAAGACTCTGTCCTGCGGTCCGATCGGGTCGGATTGAAGGAAGAGACGGGCTTCGGCGTCCACGAAAGCGGCCGAGGAACGATGAGTGACGGCTACACCCTTCGGCGTACCCGTGGAACCCGAGGTGAAGATGATCCATGAGTCGTCATCCAGCCCGGGTCTCTGCGGCTCGGTCACAGGCTGCCGTGCCTCGCCTGCCAGGTCAAGGGCCAGACCGGCGCCAACCACAGCGCCAGCCTTTGCTTCGCCGAAAACCAGCCTGGCGCGCTCGTCGGGGTCGTCCGCATCAACTGGGACGTACGCTGCTCCGGCCATGAGGATTCCCAGGATGGCGATGTAGAGATCGCTGGTGCCGGATGGGACGCGGACGCCGATCTTGTCCCCTCGGCCCAGACCAGCGGCGTTCAGGGTCCGCGCGAACGCTCGGACTGCTCCCAGGAGTTCGGTGTAGCTCAGTGACTTCCGGCCATCGTCCAGCGCCGAGGATTCCGGAAAAGCTGCCGCAGTTGTCTCGAGGATATCCACCAGGGTCCGCTGGGCCGGTGCTGCAGAAGCCCCCGGAAATTGGGGGCGATAGGTAGCCAAGGCAGGTGTGTTCCCGGCCACGGCAGAATGTTCTGTGCTCACGCAGTCAGCTTTTCCCAGAAAGGTGAACAAAAGGTGTCGGACGCTTCCTGCCCGTCACGGTTTGTTGCACAGATGTTCGCTTAGCGGTCACAGCTGAACTGCCCACTGGAGGTTCAGCGGGGCGACTACGGAAGCAGGAGGACCTTCCCCGTGGTGTGGCGCCCTTCAAGGTCCCGGTGCGCCTGTGCCGCTTCGGCCAGGGGGTAGGTAGCGCCGACGCGAACCGCCAGCGTACCGTTCGCTGCGGCTTCAAAGATCTCAGCTGAACGCCAACGCCGCTCGTGCCTGTTCTGGACGAAATGGCCCATCGTGGGGCGCGTCAACGACAGGGACCCGCCGGAGTTCAGGCGTTGGGGATCGAACGGGGGGACGGGCCCTGAAGCGGCGCCGAAGAGCACCATCGTCCCCCTGATGCGCAGGCTTCGGAGGGAGTCGTCGAACGTATCCTTGCCCACGCCGTCGTACACCACGTTCACGCCCCCGCCGTCGGTAAGCTCGCGGACCCTGTCCGCGAAGCCTTCATAGCGCAGGACTTCGTCGGCGCCGGCGAGCTTGGAGAGGTCGGCCTTTTCATCGGAAGAAACGGTGGTGATGACCCGTGCCCCCCGTGCCTTCAGCAGTTGGGTCAGCAGCAGCCCCACACCGCCGGCTCCCGCGTGCAGCAGCACTGTGTGCCCGGGTTCCACGCGGAAGGAGGAGTTCATGAGGTAGTGGGCGGTAATTCCTTGCAAGGGCAGGGCGGCGGCAGTGTGATCATCGACGCCGGCCGGCACGGGTAGCGCCTTCTCAGCTTCCACAATCGCGTAGTCAGCGTACGTCCTGGAGCCTTCGGCCGTGGCAATCCTGTCGCCTACCGCAAAGTCCTCCACACCCTCACCGATTGCTTCGATCGTACCGGCCGCTTCCGCGCCGGGGGTGAAGGGGTAGTCAACCTTGTAGGTGCCGCTGCGCTGGTAGGTTTCGATGAAATTGACCCCGGCAGCTGCGACTTTGATCAGCAGCTGCCCGGGACCTGGTACTGGTGGCTCCACGGAGGCATATTCGAGGACTTCAGGTCCTCCGGGCTCGTTGGCAACAATGGCGTGCGTCATGGTGGCTCCTTACTCCGGGGCGGTCCTTCCGGTGCCCGGTTCCAGGATCCATCCTATGAAGGATGCCGCCTTTGGTTGCGGAGGCCTAGAAGCGTCCGTGCGTCGAAGCGACGGGGCAGTCGAAGCCACGTCCAGCTGCCAGGCCTACCTCGTTGAGGTAGCTGACCACTATTCCATAGGACTGAATCAGCGTGGTTTCCGTGTAGGGGATGGAGTGCTTCGTGCAGAATTCGCGGACGATTCCGGCGGCCTTGTGAAGGTGGGGCCGGGCCATGTCAGGGAACAAGTGGTGTTCTACCTGGCGGTTCAGTCCGCCCAGCAGGAAGTCCATGAAGCGTCCGCCCGAGATGTTTCGCGAGGTGAGGATCTGGCGGTTGAGGAAGTCGACGCGGCTGTCCTTGGGAAGGACCGGCATGCCCTTGTGGTTGGGAGCAAAGGAAGCGCCCATGTAGAAGCCGTAGACCATGATCTGGACGCCGAGGAACGCAAACGCCAGACCAATCGGGAGGAACGTGAAGGCAAGGACGGGAAGAGCGGTAAGACGCGCAACCAGGATAGGCGTCTCCACCCAGCGATGGCGTACCTTCTGCTTGCCGAAGATAAAGCGAAGCGAGTCGAATTGCAGGCTCAGGCCAAGGAGTGTCAGGAGCGGAAAGAAGAACCATCCCTGTTTCTTGGTCAGGAAGGCCAGGCGTCCTTTGCGTTCGGCGGCTGCATCTTCGTAGAAGACCAGCGCGTTGTTCCGGATGTCGGGGTCCTTGGAAATGACGTTGGGATGGTTGTGGTGGGCACCGTGCTTTTGCTCCCACCAGGAGTAGCTGATGCCTGCGATTCCTGTTGCCAGGAGGCGGGCCGACCAATCGTTGGCACGACGCGAGGCAAAGATCTGCTTGTGCCCGGCCTCGTGGGCCAGGAAGCTCAACTGTGTACAGAAGATACCCACGGCGGCAGCGATCAGGAGCTGAAACCAGGAATCACCCAAGAGGGCGAAGCCTGTCCAGGTGGCGGCCATGAGGATCATGAGGGCTACGAAGAGCCAGATGTAGAACCCGCTGCGCCGTTCGAGGAGACCGGCAGCTTTCACGCTCTTGAGGAGCTCCGAATAGCTTTGGACAACGGGGTTTGGCTGAATTGCGCGTGTTTTGGGGCGCTCAGCGGTGGACGTGGGTGCCATATATGTGCCCCGTATCGCTAACGGGCAACGCTGCAGCCGACGTTCGGACTGCACGGTCTGGATCACCCTCCACTAAGCATACGCTGTCGGCACTAACCTATTGTGACGCCGTGCACTTGCCAGAAGACGGCATGCATAAATATCGGCAACCATGAATAGTTTTGCTGTACAGTGTAGCTATGACTATTTCTGTTGCCGTCTCCGGTGCCAGCGGCTACGCCGGGGGAGAAGTGCTGCGCCTGCTTGCAGGCCATCCGAACGTCACTATCGGTGCTATCACTGCGCACAGCAACGCCGGTTCCAGACTAGGGGAGTTGCAGCCTCATCTCCACGGTTTGGCCAGCCGGATTCTGGAAGACACCACGGTGGAGAACCTGTCCGGGCATGATGTCGTCTTCCTGGCACTCCCGCACGGCGCTTCTGCAGAGATCGCTGCCCAATTGCCGGAAGGCACAGTGGTCATCGACGCCGGTGCGGACCACCGCCTGCAGGATGCGGCTGCATGGGAAAAGTTTTACGGCTCGGCCCACGCTGGCACCTGGCCGTATGGGCTCCCGGAACTGCCGGGACAGCGCGACGCGCTCAAGGGCGCCAAGCGCATCGCCGTTCCTGGTTGCTACCCGACGTCGGCCCTGCTCGCCTTGACGCCCGGGTTCGCCAACAATCTCCTCCTGACGGACGACGTCGTGATTGTCTCGGCCTCTGGTACCTCCGGTGCCGGCAAGGCGGCAAAGGTCAACCTGATCGGCTCCGAGGTCATGGGTTCCATGAGCCCTTACGGTGTTGGCGGCGGTCATCGGCACACGCCGGAAATCGAGCAGGGATTGTCCAACGCCGCCGGCGAGCCGGTGACAGTGTCCTTCACTCCCACTCTCGCGCCGATGAGCCGTGGCATTCTCACCACGGCCACGGCAAAAGTTGGTCACGGCGTTACTTATGCAGAACTGCGCCAAGCCTGGGCGGACTCCTATGACGACGAACCGTTCGTCCACCTGCTGCCTGAAGGCCACTGGCCCACGACCAAGTCGGTGCAGGGTTCCAACCATGCCGTCATGCAGGTGGCTTTTGATCAGCACGCTGGCCGTGTGATCGTGACGTGCGCCATCGATAACCTGACCAAAGGAACCGCCGGCGGAGCCGTGCAGTCCATGAACATTGCCCTCGGCCTGGACGAAACCGCCGGCCTTAACCTGCAGGGAGTTGCACCGTGACCATTACCGCACCCAAGGGATTCCGGGCTTCCGGCGTCAAAGCCGGCATCAAGGCATCCGGCAACCCGGACCTGGCCCTGGTGGTCAACGACGGCCCCCAAAAGTCCGCTGCTGCTGTCTTCACCTCAAACCGCGTGGCCGCTGCTCCGGTTCACTGGTCACGCCAGGTGGTCAGCGACGGACGTGTTGACGCAGTGGTCCTGAACTCAGGGGGCGCCAACGCCTGCACTGGTCCGCAGGGATTCCAGAACACGCACGCCACGGCCGAGAAAGTGGCAGAAGTGCTGGGAGTCTCAGCTTCCGACGTCGTGGTTTGCTCCACTGGCTTGATTGGTGAGCAACTGCCCATGGACAAGATCCTTCCGGGCGTTGAGGCCGCATTCGGCGAGCTGTCCGCAGACGGAGGTTCGGCTGCTGCAACAGCCATCATGACGACGGACAGCGTGTCCAAGGAAGCTGTCTTCACAGGCACTGATGCTGAGGGCAAGCAATTCACCGTTGGCGGCATCGCCAAGGGTGCCGGCATGCTGGCCCCTGGCCTGGCAACGATGCTGGTTGTCCTCACCACCGACGCCGAGGTACCGGCGGACGAGCTCGACGTCGTCCTCCGCGATGCCACGCGGGTCACCTTTGACCGCGCCGACTCCGACGGCTGTATGTCCACCAACGACACCGTGGTGCTGCTGGCATCAGGTGCCTCGGAAGCTTTGCCTTCAGCGGAGCAGCTGAGCGAGGCCATCACGAAGGTCTGCGCCGAGTTGGCCCGGAAACTCATCGGCGACGCCGAAGGTGCCAGCCACGATATCGCCATTCGTACCTTCAATGCAGCAAGCGAAGGCGACGCCGAGATCGTTAGCCGCGCCGTTGCACGCTCCAACCTCTTCAAAGCCGCCATTTTCGGCAAGGACCCCAACTGGGGCCGCGTGCTCTCCGCCGTGGGCACCACCGACGCCATATTCGAGCCGGAGCAGCTCAACGTGTCCATGAACGGCGTGCAGATCTGCCGCAACGGCAGCATCGGCGACGACCGCAACCTCGTTGACCTGGAACCACGTGAAGTGCTCGTCGACATCGACCTTCAGGCCGGCAACGCCGAAGCAACCATCTGGACAAATGACCTCACGCACGACTACGTGCATGAGAACAGCGCATACTCGAGCTGAGCGGATGACTATGACTGCGCATACCCGGGAAACCACCTCCACGAGCCACGTTTCGGCGGAAGCAGCCCAGGACAAAGCGGGCACCCTGATCGAGGCACTGCCGTGGATCCAGCGTTTCGCCGGCACCACCATGGTGATCAAGTATGGCGGCAACGCCATGGTCAACGATGACCTTCGCCGTGCCTTCGCCGAGGACATCGTGTTCCTCCACCACGTGGGCATCCACCCTGTGGTGGTCCACGGCGGCGGCCCCCAGATCAACTCCATGCTGGGCAGGCTTGGCATTGAGTCCGAGTTCAAGGGTGGACTGCGGGTCACCACTCCGGAAGCCATGGACGTTGTGCGGATGGTCCTTACCGGTCAGGTAGGACGCGAACTCGTCGGCTTGATCAACTCCCATGGTCCTTACGCCGTTGGCATGTCCGGCGAGGATGGCGGCCTGTTGCGCGCAGTCCGTACCGGCACCGTGGTGGACGGCGAGGAAGTTGACCTCGGCCTGGTGGGCGAAGTCGTAGGCGTGGACCCCGCCGGGATCAAGGACATCCTCGACGCCGGTCGCATCCCGGTGATCTCGACGGTCGCCCCGGAAATCCTCGACGACGGGAACGGTTCCGGTCCCACTACCGGCCAGGTCCTGAACGTCAACGCAGACACAGCGGCCGCAGCTGTCGCCTCGGCGTTGGGCGCCACCAAGCTCGTCATCCTGACCGACGTTGAAGGCCTCTACGCGAACTGGCCGGACAAGTCGTCTCTGATCTCTTCGCTGACCGCGTCCGAGCTCCGAGAGATGCTGCCCAGGCTCGAGTCGGGCATGATCCCCAAGATGGCCGCGTGCCTGAAGGCGATCGACGAAGGCGTGGAACGCGCGCACATCGTGGATGGCCGCCTGCCGCACTCGATGCTGCTTGAAACTTTCACCACCGCCGGCATCGGCACGCAAGTAGTACCTGACGAGGAAGTGAACGCATGAGCACCGAACTGAGCCATACCGCTATCGCTGCGGAGGCTGCCGCAACCGCGCTCGTTTCCCAGAGCTCAGGCGCTGACTGGCTGGCCCGCTACTCGTCATCCCTTATGGGTGTCTTCGGTACGCCTCAGCGGGTCCTGGTCCGCGGCGCGGGTTGCCTCGTGTGGGACGCCGACGGGAAGGAGTACCTGGATCTCTTGGGCGGTATTGCCGTGAACGCACTGGGCCACGCCCACCCGTTCGTCACCTCAGTCATTTCCAGCCAGCTCGCCACGCTTGGACACGTGTCCAACTTCTTTACGAGCCCCACGCAGATCGCGCTGGCTGAAAAGCTGCTGGCCATCATCAACGCTCCTGCCGGTTCCAAGGTATTCTTTGCCAACTCCGGCACGGAAGCCAACGAGGCAGCGTTCAAGCTGGCCCGGCGGAACAGCGACGCCAAGCGGACCAAGATCATCGCCCTCGAAGGCGCTTTCCATGGCCGCACCATGGGTGCCCTCGCGCTCACGGCCAAAGAGGCTTACAGGGCGCCGTTCGAGCCCCTGCCCGGCGGCGTGGTCCACATCCCGTTCGATGACATCGAAGCCCTGCGCTCCGCCGTCGACGAATCCACAGCAGCCGTCTTCCTGGAACCAATCCAAGGCGAAGCGGGTGTCCGGCCGCTGAGCGCCGAATATCTGCAGGCGGCACGTGAAGCCACTACGGCGGCTGGCGCCTTGTTGATTTTGGACGAGGTCCAGACAGGCATTGGCCGGACCGGCAAATGGCTCGCCAGCGAGGATGCGGGCATCGTTCCCGATGCCATCACGCTTGCCAAGGGCCTTGGTGGCGGGTTCCCCATTGGTGCGCTGATCACCCTCGGAAGCACGACGTCGGCCCTGCTCACGGCCGGGCAGCACGGCACCACTTTCGGTGGAAACCCGGTGGCCACGGCCGCCGCTCTTGCCACGCTGCACGCGATCGAGAGCCAGGGTGTGCTGCAGAACGTACTGGCAGTCGGCGCTCATCTTCGCGAGGGACTGGCCGCCATCGAGGCTGTCACTGAAGTCCGCGGTGAGGGCCTGTTAATCGGGTTCGATGTGAACGCCGACGTCGCACCCGCCATGGTCACAGCCGCACTCGACGCTGGATTCATCATCAACAGCCCGGGCCCGAGGACCATCCGCCTCGCACCGCCGCTGATCCTGACCATCGATCAAGCGGACCGTTTCCTGGACGCTCTTCCCACCCTGATCGCTACGGCTACAGCCACCACCGCTAAGGACGCACAGTGACTACATCCACCACCACCCGTCACTTCCTGAAGGACACGGACCTCAGCCCGGCTGAGCAAGCCGAGGTCCTTGAACTCGCTGCCCGCATGAAGGCGGCGCCGTACAGCGTCCAGCCCTTCGCAGCCGATGGCAACGGACGTAAGACCGTCGCTGTCATCTTCGACAAAACCTCCACCCGCACCCGTGTTTCCTTCGCAACCGGCATCGCGGACATGGGCGGCAACGCCCTCATCATCAATCCCGGTGAAGCGCAGATTGGCCACAAGGAATCCGTCGAGGACACAGCCAAGGTCCTGGAGCGCATGGTCTCCACCATCGTGTGGCGGACTGGGGCCCACTCTGGCCTGGTGGCCATGGCGGAAAACTCGAAAGTCCCCGTCATCAACGCCCTGTGCGACGATTACCACCCCTGCCAGCTCCTCGCGGATCTTCTGGCCGTCAAAGAGCACAAAGGTGAACTGAAGGGCCTGAGCATGGCCTACCTCGGTGACGCGGCCAACAACATGGCCAATTCCTACCTTTTGGCAGGCGTTACAGCTGGCATGCACGTCCGCATTTCCGGACCCGAAGGCTACCTGCCCGCAGCCGAAATCGTCGCTGCCGCAGAAGAGCGCGCTGCTGAGACCGGTGGTTCTGTGCTGATCACGAGCGATGCCTCCGAGGCCCTTAAGGGCGCCGACGTCGTAGCTACAGACACCTGGGTGTCAATGGGCCAGGAAGCGGAGAAGGAAGCCCGGATGCAGTTGTTCCGCGACTACTCCGTCGATGAGGCAGCAATGGCACAGGCCGCGCCCGACGCCGTCGTTCTTCACTGCCTTCCCGCTTACCGCGGGTATGAAATTTCCGCTGGGGTTATTGACGGCCCGCAGTCGATCGTCTGGGACGAGGCGGAGAACCGCCTCCACGCGCAGAAGGCACTCATGGCCTGGCTGATGCACCGCTCGGGGCTCGCTTTTGTCGATGGCCTTTCACCTGTTGAAGGTACCGGGGAGAGCACGTTCTAGTGTCCACGAATCCGTCGGTTCCGGGTGCCAGCCCGGCCACCAAGACTGCCCGCCAGGCGCGTATTACCGCGATCCTGACGGGTGAGTCCGTGCGTTCCCAGGCAGAGCTTGCAGCCCTGCTGGCGGACGACGGCGTTCAGGTCACCCAAGCCACGCTGTCCCGCGACCTTGTGGAACTTGGGGCGGTGAGGGTCCGAGGCAAGGAAGGCGCCCTGGTCTATGCCGTTCCGGGGGAGGGCGGGGACCGCAATGCCAAGAGCGGCGTCACGCAGGAGATCCTGGACGCACGGCTTTCCCGGCTCTGCGGTGAACTGCTGGTCACTGCCGAGGCATCAGGCAACATTGTGGTCCTGCGAACACCTCCGGGAGCCGCGAACTTCCTGGCACTGGCCATCGACCACTCCGTAATGCCGTCGGTATTGGGTACGATCGCAGGCGACGACACTCTGCTGTTGGTTGCCAGGGATCCCGACGGCGGGGCGGAACTCGCGGCTCGCTTCCTCCAGCTGGCCGAGGAAGCCGGGCCTGGAAACTAACCGCCGTGGACGCGGCCCATGATTTTCACAGCATTGATTCACACAGCATTGATTCGAATGAACCAAGCAACAACAAAGGAGCACTCTCGTGACTGAGCGCATTGTTCTGGCCTACTCCGGTGGCCTTGATACGTCCGTAGCCATCGGCTGGATCGGTGAAGCCACCGGCGCCGAGGTCATCGCCGTGGCCGTCGACGTCGGACAGGGCGGCGAGTCCTTGGAGACCATTCGCCAGCGCGCCCTCGGTTGCGGCGCCGTCGAGGCTTACGTGGCAGACGCCCGCGACGAATTCGCCAATGAGTACGCCATGCCCACGCTGAAGGCCAACGCCCTTTACCAGGGGCACTACCCGCTGGTTTCGGCCATCTCGCGTCCGGTTATCGTGAAGCACCTCGTGAAGGCTGCCCGCGAATTCGGTGCCACCACCGTTGCCCACGGCTGCACCGGCAAGGGCAACGACCAGGTCCGCTTCGAAGTTGGCATCCAGACCCTCGGCCCGGACCTGAAGTGCATCGCACCGGTCCGCGACCTCGCCCTGACCCGCGACAAGGCCATTGCCTTCGCCGAGGAAAAGGGTCTGCCGATCGAGACCACCAAGAAGAACCCGTACTCGATTGACCAGAACGTCTGGGGACGCGCCGTCGAGACCGGTTACCTCGAGGACATCTGGAACGCTCCCACCAAGGACATTTACGACTACACCGCCACCCCGGAATTCCCGCCGGCACCGGATGAGGTCACCATTTCCTTCCAGGCTGGTGTACCGGTAGCGATCGACGGCGTCAAGGTCACCCCCTTGCAGGCCATCCAGGAACTGAACCGCCGAGCAGGCGCCCAGGGCGTTGGCCGCATCGACGTCGTCGAGGACCGCCTTGTGGGCATCAAGTCCCGCGAAATCTACGAAGCACCGGGTGCCATGGCGCTGATCACCGCGCACAAGCACCTCGAAGACATCACCATCGAGCGCGAGCAGGCCCGTTTCAAGGCCACCGTTGGCCAGCGCTGGGCAGAGCTGGTCTACGACGGCCAGTGGTTCTCCCCGCTCAAGCGCTCCCTGGACGCCTTCATCGAGGACACCCAGCAGTACGTTTCCGGCGACATCCGGATGGTCCTCCACGGCGGTCAGGCAATCGTCAACGGTCGTCGTTCCGAGACCTCGCTGTACGACTTTGACCTCGCCACCTACGACACCGGCGACACCTTCGATCAGTCCATGGCACGCGGCTTCATCGAGCTGTGGGGTATGTCCTCCAAGGTTGCCTCGGGCCGCGACCTGCGGGTTGCCGGCGAATGACAAGCGCCACAAACGAAGGTGCACTGTGGGGCGGCCGGTTCGCCGGCGGCCCCGCGGATGCGCTGGCAGCATTGAGCAAGTCCACGCACTTTGACTGGCGGCTGGCCCGCTATGACATCGCCGGCTCCAAGGCGCACGCCCGTGTGCTGGCCAAGGCCGGTCTGCTGGACGACGCCGAGCTTGAAGGCATGCTCGCCGCCCTCACCCAGCTGGACGAGGACGTCGCGAGCGGCGCCTACCTGCCGGCCGAGAGCGACGAGGACGTTCACGGATCGCTGGAACGTGGCCTGATCGAGCGTGCCGGAACCCAGTTGGGCGGCAAGCTTCGTGCCGGCCGGTCCCGCAACGACCAAGTGGCAACGCTCGGCCGGATGTTCCTGCGCGATCATGCAAGGATCATTGCCAGCGGTGTCCTTGCCACGATTGATGCCCTTGTTGACCAGGCCCAGGCCCACCAAGGTGTGGCCATGCCTGGACGGACGCACCTGCAGCACGCCCAGCCGGTATTGCTGAGCCATCACCTCCTTGCCCACGCCTGGGCGTTGCTGCGCGATGTGCAGCGCCTCCAGGACTGGGACAAGCGTGCGGGCGTTTCACCATACGGTTCGGGTGCCTTGGCAGGTTCGTCGCTGGGACTTGATCCCGAGGCCGTTGCAGCTGATCTTGGCTTCTTCTCGGCGGTCCACAACTCGATCGATGGCACCGCCTCCCGCGATGTCTTCGCCGAGTTCGCGTGGGTCTGCTCCATGATTGGCGTTGATCTGTCCCGGATCTCCGAGGAAGTAATTTTCTGGGCGACCAAGGAATTCTCCTTCGTGACGCTGCACGATTCGTATTCCACCGGGTCCTCGATCATGCCGCAGAAGAAGAACCCGGACGTTGCCGAGCTCGCACGCGGCAAGGCAGGACGCCTCATCGGCAACCTGACCGGACTGCTGGCAACGCTCAAGGGCCTCCCGCTCGCGTACAACCGCGATCTTCAGGAGGACAAGGAGCCGGTGTTCGACGCCGCCGACACCCTGGAGCTGTTGCTTCCGGCCGTGTCCGGCATGATCGCGACCCTCAAGTTCAACACCGAGCGCATGGAGTCCCTGGCTCCCCAGGGCTTTGCGCTGGCCACGGACATCGCAGAATGGCTCGTCCGCCAGGGCGTTCCCTTCCGTGAAGCACACGAGCTTTCAGGTGCTGCAGTCAAGCAGGCCGAAGGCCGTGGGGTTGAGCTGTGGGACCTGACGGATGAAGAATATTCAGCGATCTCGGAGCACCTGACTCCCGAGGTTCGCAGCGTTCTGAGCACCGAAGGTTCGCTCAACAGCCGCAACTCCCAGGGCGGAACAGCACCGGCCGCCGTCGAACGCCAATTGGTGGCGCTCAAGGCAGAACTGGACGCAGCGCGCAGCTACGCCAGCTGAGCCACGACGCCAGCTGAACCACGACGGGACGGCGCCCCGCAGGCAGGCTTCCAGGCCTTCTGCCACGGGGTGCCGTCCCGCTGTGCGTTAACATGGCGCTATGACCGCAATCACAGCTGAGACGCTGCCCGCAGAGCTTCACAAAGCCGCTGACGTCGTCACCCGCATCCTTGCCAAACTCGATGACTCTTCGATCCCGGAACCGTCCGAGCTCCCGGACTGGACCCGCGGCCATGTTCTGGCCCACCTCGCCGGAATTGCGAATGCCATGGCCCGGCAACTGGAGTTCGCGCAGCGTGGCGAAACCATCGAACTGTATGACGGAGGAGTTCAAGGCCGCACGAAAGCGATCGAACTTGCCGCCGGGCACAGCCTTCAGGAACACAAGCAGTCCGTGGAAACCGCCTTGGCGCGGGCGCTCTCAGCGTTCGACGCCTTGGGACCCGACGACTGGGCTGCACGCATCAGTTACCGGAACGGAACAGTCCTCGACGGCGGTCTGGCGCTCTGGCGCGAACTCGTCATCCACGCTTCGGACGTGGGTTTGGGCTACGGCCCGGAGACCTGGAGCCGCCCCTTCTGTGAACACCTGTTCACTTTCCTCGAAGCACGCGTTCCCGAGACGTACAAATTTGTCCTGCAGCCCACGGGCCTGCCCCAGCAAGTTATTGGCCACGGCACCACATCAATTGCCATTACGGGCATGCTCACGGACATTGCTGCATGGCTCGCCGGCCGCGAACCGAGCCTGGGAAGCCTGCGCGCCACGGCGGCTGCCGACGGCGTCGACTTGCCCGAGTTGCTCCCATGGCCCGCCGCCGCTCCCGCCGCCCGCTAGCGATCCTCTCTCACGTCCTGACCGGTTTGGGCCGATCTTCTCTCACGTCCTGCGGCTTTTGGGGCGATCTTCTCTCACGTCCTGACCGGTTTGGGCCGATGCTCTCTCACGTCCTGACCGGTTTGGGCCGATGCTCTCTCACGTCCTGACCGGTTTGGGCCGATCTTCTCTCACGTCCTGGCGCTTTTCGGCCGACGTTCTCTCACATCCTGGCGCTTTTCGGCCGATGTGTCCTTGGGCTTTGCTGCCGCCCGCCACAAGTGCATGGTGGCGTAGGACCGCCAAGGGCTCACTTCCCGGAAGTCAGAGCTCAGGCCCGGTCCAGGCGGGAGGACTCTCAACCCGTTTCGAACTGCCGCGTCATTGCCCAGGAAAACGTCCGGCGCTCCGAGCACCCGCATGGCGACGTACCCTACAGTCCACGGCCCGACACCTGGCAACGGCAGCAGCTTGCGCTCCAGCGCTGCAACGTCGTCGCCGTAGCCGAACTCAAGGGCCCCTGTGGCCATAGCTTCGGCCGCAGCAATGACGGATTCGATGCGACGCCGGGGTCCCCGCAGCATCTCGCGTCCGTGTTCGGCGATTTCAGCCGGCGTCGGGAACAGCCGCTCCAGCCCGGGCGTGGGGGTCTCAGCCAGGGAGCCAACAGCGGACAACTGTGTCAGTGCTGTTCGAGCAGCAGCAACTGTGATTTGTTGACCGATCATTGCCCTGACCAGCAATTCCTGGGGGTCCACTGCTCCCGGCACGCGAATTCCTGGAATCGCCGTGATGCTCCCCGCGAGCCGCGGGTCTGTTCCCAGTGCTTCGTCGATTGCCTGCGGGTCCGCGTCCAGGTCGAACAACCTCCGGACGCGGCTCAACAACGCAGGAAGATCGTGCAGGTCCACAGCCGTGGCCGTCAATTGCAAGGATTTGCCCGACGTCGAGGGGCTGTAAACCACGGAGAAAGAGGCGGTGCTTCGGGGGAGGCGGAGCGTGCGGCCGTAGCTCCTGGTTCCGTCGGCTTCGGTACGTGCCACTTCAATTCCGGGCACCGCACGGACGGCCAGGAAGTCGAAGATGCCTGGATCAAATGGTTCCCGGTAAGGCAGGTTAAGCGTCAGGGCAGTCGGCGCGGCAGCACCCCGGCGAACGCCGGACTTTGCGGCTGTGGCGCGTAACGCCGTCGGAGTCATCGCAAAAACCTCGCCGATGGTGTCGTTGAATTGCCGCACGCTATTGAATCCCGAGGCGAAGGCGACGTCGGCAAGGAGCATCTCCGTTGAGACCAACAGCGTCCTGGCTGTCTGCGCCCTGCTTGCCCGTGCCAGTGAGAGGGGACCGGCGCCCAGTTCGTGGCAAGGATCCGATTGAGTTGGCGCGCCGAGTAGCCCAGACGGTGCGCCAGACCGTCGACGCCCTCGCGGGTGATAACGCCGTCGTTGATCAAACGCATTGCACGGCCGGCAACGTCGGATCGGATGTTCCAGGCCGGCGTGCCGGGGACGGCCTCGGGGAGGCATCGCTTGCAAGCGCGGTACCCGGCTTCGTGGGCAGCGGCCGAGGTCTCGTAGAACGTGACGTTCTCGGCCTTCGGCGTCCGGGCGGGGCAGGATGGCCGGCAGTAGATACCAGTCGAGCTGACAGCCGTGAAGAATTGTCCGTCGAAACGGGTGTCGCGGGCGTCGATTGCCCTGTAGCGCTGCCAGAAGTCCATTCCTTCATCCTGTCAGGAGTCCACGTCCGCTGCTAGCGGAAATCGGACATGGCCGTTCCACGATTTTTGCTAGGGTCTGGGCATGAACTCGTCCATGGAGAAGGGAGTCAGCAATCCCGAAAAAGTGCGTAAGTTCCTAGAGGGCGACCCCCGCGCAATCGCTCCACTGATCCTTGGGGCCGTGCTCACCCACCACTCCGAAGCCGGTCCGGTGGCGGTCAGGCTCACTGAAGTGGAGGCGTATATGGGCCCACGCGATTCCGAACACCCCGATCCCGGATCGCACACCTTCGGCGGTCCCACAGCCAGGAACGCGCCTATGTTCGGACCACCGGGATTCCTGTACGTCTATTTCACGTACGGCATGCACTACTGCGCCAACATCGTCTGCGGTCCCAAAGGTTCACCGTCTGCGCTGCTCTTGCGCGCCGGCGAGATTGTAGAGGGGGAGGGGCTTGCCACTGTCCGCAGGCCTGCCTCCAAAACGCACAAGGACTTGGCCAGCGGACCGGCCCGCCTGGCATCGGCGCTGGGACTTACGACGGCGGACACGGGCCGTGACGCGCTCGCGTCACCGTTCAGCCTCTGGTTGCCTGAGACGCCTGCAGGGGCCGTGGCCAGCGGACCTCGGGTTGGGGTGGCTGGTCCGGGTGGAAGTACGGACTATCCCTGGCGTTTCTGGATCGAAGATGATCCAACGGTGTCACGCTACAAAGCGGCGCGGCCACGCAACCGGGCCTGAACTTTGGCCACTGGTCCGCCATATGACCTGGACCCCGCACGTTTACCAAAATCGCTGTAGAATGGACGGTCTGTCTTTTGCGATAGGGGTTACGGTTCGATGCACGACGCTGATTTGGTCCACGAGCAGGAATACGTTGCTGGGCTGTACGCCCGGCTCGATGAGCTGCGCGAAGAAAAGCGCGCCCAGCTGGCGCAGGTGCGCAAGGCCGGTGCAGTGGGAACCATGCAAAACGTGTCCGAACGTGACGCGTTCGCCGCGCTGTATGAGGACCGCCTTGCCCAGCTCGACGCCGTCGATGACCGTCTGGTTTTCGGCCGCCTTGATCTGGACTCGGGTGAGGCTCAGTACATTGGGCGCATCGGATTGTCTACGGCCGATCTCCAGCGGCTCATGGTTGACTGGCGTGCGCCCGAAGCCGGCCACTTCTATCAGGCCACCGCATTCGACCGCCAAGGTGTGCGCCGCCGTCGGCACCTGATCCTGCAAGGCCGTGACGTGAAGGCGATCGAGGACGATGTCCTGGATGCCGGGATGCTCGCGGACAACGATTCCCTGCAGGGCGAGGGCGCGCTCCTCGCGGCCCTGAATTCCAAGCGCACGGGCCGCATGTCGGACATCGTGGGAACCATCCAGTCGGAGCAGGACAGGATCATCCGTTCCTCGATCTCGGGCGCGCTCGTCGTGCAAGGTGGTCCCGGAACGGGTAAGACCGCAGTGGCACTGCACCGCGCCGCCTACCTGCTGTACACGCACCGTGATCGCCTTAAGAGTGCCGGCGTGCTGCTGGTGGGACCGTCGTCGTCGTTCATGCACTACATCGAGCGTGTGCTGCCGTCGCTGGGCGAGACCGGCGTCGTCATGGCCAGTCTTGGCCGACTCATGCCCGGAATCCACGCTGTTCCCGAGGAAGATCCCGATGTCGCTGCCCTCAAAGGCAAGCTCGACATGGCCACGGTGGTGGCCAACGCTGTAGCGAACCGGCAGCGCACGCCTGCAGAAGACCGCATTCTCGAAGTGGATTCCCGCAAGCTGACGCTGACCGTCCGACAGGTCCGCCGGGCGCGGGAAAAGGCCCGTGCCACCGGCAAACCCCACAATGAAGCCCGCCTGACGTTCGTCAAGATCCTCCTCCGTGAGCTCACGGAGCAACTGACGGACCTCGTCGAGGAATCGAACATCGGCAATAACGCCGATCGCGCCTACCTCGCCGAAGACGTCCGGTCTGCCCGGGACGTCCGTATCGCCTTGAACCTGTGCTGGATGCCGATGACGCCCGAGAAGCTGATCTCGGAGCTCTTCAGCAAGCCCGCCATCCTGGAAGCCTGCACGCCGCACCTCACACCGGAACAGCGATCCCTCCTGCAGAGGCCCGTCGATGCTCCCTGGACCGAGGCTGACGTACCGCTTTTGGACGAAGCTGCTGAGCTCCTCGGTGAGCTGGACCCTGCCGCGGGCAGGGGACTGGCCCAGCAGGAAGCCGACCGCGCCCGCGATCTCGCCAACGCCAAGCAGACCCTGGCCAACATGGAAGCCATGGGCGTGGATGTCCTGGTGAGCGCCGAAGAACTGGCAGACCAGAACCAGGAACGCGAGAACCGGCTCACCGCAGCCGAGCGCGCCACGAGTGACCGTTCCTGGGCTTTCGGCCACATCGTGGTTGATGAGGCACAGGAGCTTTCGGCCATGCAGTGGCGGCTTCTCGTGCGTCGCTGCCCGTTGAAGTCCTTCACAATCGTGGGGGACATCGCCCAAACGAGTGCCGCGGCTGGCGCCAATTCGTGGCAAAGCGCGCTGGCGCCGTCGTTCGGTGACCGCTGGCAGCTCGAAGAGCTCACCGTCAACTACCGCACGCCGTCCCAGATCGCGGAAGCCGCTGTCCGGATGGCCAACCGCGCAGGCCTGGTGGTCTCAGCTCCGAAGGCTGTGCGCGAAGGCAAATGGTGGCCCATTGTGGACCGCGTCGAAGCGGACGGTATTGTCTCCCGCCTGGTCGAGGTCCTGCCTGAGGAAGTGGAAGCAATCGACGGCGGCCTGCTGGCTGTGATCGCCGACGGCCCACTGCTGCCGCAGGCGGCTGCTGCGCTGCGTGAGATCTACGGCCGCCGCATCGGCTCGGGAGCCGGAAGCTACGAGCAGGACATCGTGGTCATCAGTCCCAAGGAGGCGAAGGGCCTGGAATTTGATGGCGTCATCGTCCTGGAGCCGGCCGCCATGCTCAATCACGAGCACGGCAAGGTGGGCGACCTCTACGTCGCTATGACCCGACCCACTCAGCGGCTCAGGCTCATCGCCGCGGCACCGCTGCCTGCCGGCATTGAGCGCTAGGAAAAGCAGGTTCAACAATCCTGCTAACTTAGAACTCGTGTCACACGTAAACAACATCGAGTCCCAGCACAACGATCCCGCCTTTGCCAACATCTGGCAGGAGCTCAAATGGCGCGGCCTTGTCCACGTTTCCACCGACGAAACGGAACTGGAAAAGCTGCTCGCCGGGGACCCGATCACGTATTACTGTGGCTTCGACCCCACCGCCCCGTCCCTTCACCTGGGTAACCTGGTGCAGCTCCTCCTGATGCGTCGATTGCAGCTGGCCGGCCACAAGCCGCTCGGCCTGGTTGGCGGGTCCACGGGCCTGATCGGCGATCCGCGTCCGACGGCGGAACGCACCTTGAACACCAAGGACACCGTTGCGGAGTGGGTCGGCTACCTTCAGGGCCAGGTGCGCCGTTTCCTCAGTTTTGAGGGCGACAACGCGGCGCGCATGGTCAACAACCTGGACTGGACGGCGCCGCTGAGCGCCATCGACTTCCTGCGGGAAATCGGCAAGCACTTCCGGGTGGGCACCATGCTGCGCAAAGATGCTGTCGCGTCGCGGTTGAGCTCCGACGAGGGCATCAGCTACACCGAGTTCAGCTACCAGATCCTGCAGGGCATGGACTACCTCCAACTGTTCCGCGACTACGGCTGTGCACTGCAGACCGGTGGCTCGGACCAGTGGGGCAACCTCACCAGCGGCACCGAACTCATCCGCAAGGTGGAGGGCAAGAGCGTCCACGCCCTGGGTACGCCTCTCATCACCAACTCGGACGGCACCAAGTTCGGCAAGAGCGAGGGCAACGCCATTTGGCTGGACCCCGAAATGTGCAGCCCGTACGCGTTCTACCAGTTCTGGCTGAACACGGCCGATGCTGATGTGGTGGATCGGCTGAAGGTCTTCACGTTCCTTTCACGTGCGGAAATTGAAGAGCTTGGCCAGTCAGTTGCTGAGCGCCCGTTTGCCCGCGAAGGCCAGAAGAAGCTTGCATTCGAAGTGACCTCATTGGTGCACGGGATCGATGCGACCGAAAAGGTTATCGCAGCCTCGGCAGCGCTCTTCGGCAACGGCGACCTCACCGTCCTTGATGAGCACACCCTGGAATCAGCGACGGCAGAACTTCCGTCCGCGAAGATCAGCGCCGACGGTCTGGGCATCATCGACTTGCTCGTGGCCTCCGGTTTGTCCGACAGCAAGTCGGCAGCCCGCCGGACCGTGGGGGAGGGCGGCGCCTACGTGAACAACACGAAAGTGTCCGATCCCGACGCCGTCATCGCCCAGGACGAGCTCTTGCACGGCCGCTACTTGCTCCTTCGACGGGGCAAGAAGAACCTGGCGACCATTGAGGTTTCAGCCTAGGTTTTCTCAGTAGTCCAGTTCCGAAAGGGCCGGTAACCGCTATGGTTGCCGGCCTTTTCTGCGTTTGATTAGGCGCCCGGCGGCGGGGGTCATCCTCTGCGCGCTCGCTCCTTCGTCGCTTGGACGCGCGCTGCCGGATGACCCCCGCCCCGGTTGTTCTCGCACATCGTCGTTGTTTTTGGGCATCCTTCTCGCACATCGTCGTTGTTTTCGAGCATCGTTCTCTCATGTCCTGTCGGGTCCTGGTGGTGGGGTTGGGAATGTTCGACGGCGGTGGTCGGGTTTGGTGTTTGGCGGACGGGACCGTGGGTTTTTGGTTGGTGTGACGGGGTTCACGGGTGGTTGTTGTGGTGGTTTTGGGGTGTTTTTGGGTTTGGGTGGTTCTGGTTGGCTTGTGTTTGCGGGGTTTTTGGGGGTGTGGGGGTGGATTTGTGTCGGGGCTGGTGGGCGTGTAATGTCTTCTGAGTCGCCGCGAGTGAGACAGCCTGGTGCTGGGAACTGCGGGGGCCAACCCCTTTGATAACAGCCTGGAATATGGTGCGCTTTTGGGCGTGCCGGTAACGGGTGGGGCCGATGCGGCGGGATCGAAAATCGCGGAAACGTTGATTTGCATGGATCCGGTTGATCGGGTAAGTTTGAAAAGTTGCTCCGGAGCGATCCTGTGGCCCTGTAAGGGGTTCTGGTGGTGCCGGTTAGTGTCTGTTGTTTGAGAACTCAATAGTGTGCCAAGTTTGTTGATGCCGATTGTTTTATTGATTGGTTGAAATTATGGCCAGGCCGTTGCGCACCCCCGTGTGTGGTGGTCTGGTTTTCAGCTGGTTTCGAATTTTGTGCAGCCGTGCCCGGCCGTTATTTCCGGTGGGTGTGGTTGTGTCTGTTATTTTTCAACGGAGAGTTTGATCCTGGCTCAGGATGAACGCTGGCGGCGTGCTTAACACATGCAAGTCGAACGATGATCCCAGCTTGCTGGGGGATTAGTGGCGAACGGGTGAGTAACACGTGAGTAACCTGCCCTTGACTCTGGGATAAGCCTGGGAAACTGGGTCTAATACCGGATATGACTCCTCATCGCATGGTGGGGGGTGGAAAGCTTTTGTGGTTTTGGATGGACTCGCGGCCTATCAGCTTGTTGGTGGGGTAATGGCCTACCAAGGCGACGACGGGTAGCCGGCCTGAGAGGGTGACCGGCCACACTGGGACTGAGACACGGCCCAGACTCCTACGGGAGGCAGCAGTGGGGAATATTGCACAATGGGCGAAAGCCTGATGCAGCGACGCCGCGTGAGGGATGACGGCCTTCGGGTTGTAAACCTCTTTCAGTAGGGAAGAAGCGAAAGTGACGGTACCTGCAGAAGAAGCGCCGGCTAACTACGTGCCAGCAGCCGCGGTAATACGTAGGGCGCAAGCGTTATCCGGAATTATTGGGCGTAAAGAGCTCGTAGGCGGTTTGTCGCGTCTGCTGTGAAAGACCGGGGCTCAACTCCGGTTCTGCAGTGGGTACGGGCAGACTAGAGTGCAGTAGGGGAGACTGGAATTCCTGGTGTAGCGGTGAAATGCGCAGATATCAGGAGGAACACCGATGGCGAAGGCAGGTCTCTGGGCTGTAACTGACGCTGAGGAGCGAAAGCATGGGGAGCGAACAGGATTAGATACCCTGGTAGTCCATGCCGTAAACGTTGGGCACTAGGTGTGGGGGACATTCCACGTTTTCCGCGCCGTAGCTAACGCATTAAGTGCCCCGCCTGGGGAGTACGGCCGCAAGGCTAAAACTCAAAGGAATTGACGGGGGCCCGCACAAGCGGCGGAGCATGCGGATTAATTCGATGCAACGCGAAGAACCTTACCAAGGCTTGACATGAACCGGAAAGACCTGGAAACAGGTGCCCCGCTTGCGGTCGGTTTACAGGTGGTGCATGGTTGTCGTCAGCTCGTGTCGTGAGATGTTGGGTTAAGTCCCGCAACGAGCGCAACCCTCGTTCTATGTTGCCAGCGCGTGATGGCGGGGACTCATAGGAGACTGCCGGGGTCAACTCGGAGGAAGGTGGGGACGACGTCAAATCATCATGCCCCTTATGTCTTGGGCTTCACGCATGCTACAATGGCCGGTACAAAGGGTTGCGATACTGTGAGGTGGAGCTAATCCCAAAAAGCCGGTCTCAGTTCGGATTGGGGTCTGCAACTCGACCCCATGAAGTCGGAGTCGCTAGTAATCGCAGATCAGCAACGCTGCGGTGAATACGTTCCCGGGCCTTGTACACACCGCCCGTCAAGTCACGAAAGTTGGTAACACCCGAAGCCGGTGGCCTAACCCTTGTGGGGGGAGCCGTCGAAGGTGGGACCGGCGATTGGGACTAAGTCGTAACAAGGTAGCCGTACCGGAAGGTGCGGCTGGATCACCTCCTTTCTAAGGAGCTGCTAACAACTGTGTTGTTCGCCTGCATGGGCGGATGACGGGTTGTCAGTGTTGCCCATTGCGCAGGCGTCTGTTCTGCGGTGGGTGCTCATGGGTGGAAACATCAACGAATCAAACTTCTTTGGCATGGCCTTTACCGGTTGTGTCCTGGTGTTAGTACGGCAACCCGTGCCCCTTTTTGGGGGTGTGGTGTTGTGTGGAACGCTGCCGGGGCGTGGCTGGTATGGGGTTGTGTTTGGCGCACTGTTGGGTCCTGAGGCAACAGGACCTTTTTGCAGCAATGCATGGGGGCATCTTCTGGTGTTTCTTTTGTTCCTGCTTCCGGCGTCCCGGTCACTGTCAGCAGCCCCTGCTCCCGCGTTTTTGTGGGTGTGTGGGTTGTGGTGGGTGGGGTGTGGTTGACGGGGTTGTTGTTTGAGAACTACATAGTGGACGCGAGCATCTAGAACACACACTTGTGTGTGTTCTTACAGCAATTTCTTATGAATGAACCTGGCCCTTGTGGTCGTGGTTCTCTCGAGTAAGTTTTTGATCTTTGTGTGGTCAAGTTTTTAAGGGCACACGGTGGATGCCTTGGCATTAGGAGCCGAAGAAGGACGTAGGAATCTGCGATAAGCCTGGGGGAGTTGATAACCGAGCGTTGATCCCAGGATGTCCGAATGGGGAAACCCCGCACAACGCTGTTAAAAGTGATTGTGTGACCCGCATCTGAACACATAGGGTGCGTGGGGGGAACGCGGGGAAGTGAAACATCTCAGTACCCGCAGGAAGAGAAAACAAGAGTGATTCCGTTAGTAGTGGCGAGCGAACGCGGATCAGGCTAAACCGTTTCCATGTGTGATAGCCGGCGGGCGTTGCATGGGCGGGGTTGTGGGACTTTCCGTACTGGTTCTGCCGGACTGGTGAGGTGAGGTGCAGGCATAGGTGAACGGTCTTGAAAGGCCGGCCAGAGAGGGTGTGAGCCCCGTAACCGTAATGTTGTGTACCGCCTGGAGAGGATCCCAAGTAGCACGGGGCCCGAGAAATCCCGTGCGAATCTGTCAGGACCACCTGATAAGCCTAAATACTTCCTAATGACCGATAGCGGACCAGTACCGTGAGGGAAAGGTGAAAAGTACCCCGGGAGGGGAGTGAAACAGTACCTGAAACCGTGTGCTTACAATCCGTCGGAGCCAGTCTGATTCTGGTGACGGCGTGCCTTTTGAAGAATGAGCCTGCGAGTTAGTGTTACGTCGCGAGGTTAACCCGTGTGGGGTAGCCGTAGCGAAAGCGAGTCTGAACAGGGCGAGTGTAGTGGCGTGATCTAGACCCGAAGCGGAGTGATCTACCCATGGCCAGGTTGAAGCGACGGTAAGACGTCGTGGAGGACCGAACCCACTTCAGTTGAAAATGGAGGGGATGAGCTGTGGGTAGGGGTGAAAGGCCAATCAAACTCCGTGATAGCTGGTTCTCCCCGAAATGCATTTAGGTGCAGCGTTGCGTGTTTCTTGCCGGAGGTAGAGCTACTGGATGGCCGATGGGCCCTACAAGGTTACTGACGTCAGCCAAACTCCGAATGCCGGTAAGTGAGAGCGCAGCAGTGAGACTGTGGGGGATAAGCTTCATAGTCGAGAGGGAAACAGCCCAGACCACCAACTAAGGCCCCTAAGCGTGTGCTAAGTGGGAAAGGATGTGGAGTTGCGAAGACAACCAGGAGGTTGGCTTAGAAGCAGCCATCCTTGAAAGAGTGCGTAATAGCTCACTGGTCAAGTGATTCCGCGCCGACAATGTAGCGGGGCTCAAGTACACCGCCGAAGTTGTGGATTTCACACAGTGCCCTAGCCTTCGTGGTTCAGGGGTGTGGAGTGGTAGGGGAGCGTCGTGTGGGCAGTGAAGTCGCGGTGGAAACCAGCGGTGGAGCCTACACGAGTGAGAATGCAGGCATGAGTAGCGAAAGACGGGTGAGAAACCCGTCCGCCGAATGATCAAGGGTTCCAGGGTCAAGCTAATCTGCCCTGGGTAAGTCGGGACCTAAGGCGAGGCCGACAGGCGTAGTCGATGGACAACGGGTTGATATTCCCGTACCGGCGAAAAACCGCCCATGCCAAGCGGGGGATACTAACCGCCCGGAGCCTGCCCTATCACCCTTGTGGTGTGTGGGTTTTGGCCGAGCGCGGGATCTGATCCCGGGAGGTAAGCGTATTAACAGGTGTGACGCAGGAAGGTAGCCGGGCCGGGCGATGGTTGCCCCGGTCCAAGGATGTAGGGTCAGGGATAGGCAAATCCGTTCCTGTGTGTTTCGAGCACGATCCTGAGATCTGATGGGACCCCCGTATGGGGGGATCCGGTGATCCTATGCTGCCTAGAAAAGCATCGACGCGAGGTTTTAGCCGCCCGTACCCCAAACCGACACAGGTGATCAGGTAGAGAATACCAAGGCGATCGAGAGAATTATGGTTAAGGAACTCGGCAAAATGCCCCCGTAACTTCGGGAGAAGGGGGGCCTGCCCCGTGATACAGACTTGCTCTGTGGAGCGGGTGTGGGCCGCAGAGACCAGGGGGAAGCGACTGTTTACTAAAAACACAGGTCCGTGCGAAGTCGCAAGACGATGTATACGGACTGACTCCTGCCCGGTGCTGGAAGGTTAAGAGGACCGGTTAGCCCGTAAGGGCGAAGCTGAGAATTTAAGCCCCAGTAAACGGCGGTGGTAACTATAACCATCCTAAGGTAGCGAAATTCCTTGTCGGGTAAGTTCCGACCTGCACGAATGGAGTAACGACTTCCCCGCTGTCTCAACCATAAACTCGGCGAAATTGCAGTACGAGTAAAGATGCTCGTTACGCGCAGCAGGACGGAAAGACCCCGAGACCTTTACTATAGTTTGGTATTGGTGTTCGGAGTGGCTTGTGTAGGATAGGTGGGAGACGTTGAAGCCCGGACGCCAGTTCGGGTGGAGTCATCGTTGAAATACCACTCTGGTCACTTTGGACATCTAACTTCGGCCCGTGATCCGGGTCAGGGACAGTGCCTGATGGGTAGTTTAACTGGGGCGGTTGCCTCCTAAAAAGTAACGGAGGCGCCCAAAGGTTCCCTCAGCCTGGTTGGCAATCAGGTGTCGAGTGTAAGTGCACAAGGGAGCTTGACTGTGAGAGAGACATCTCAAGCAGGGACGAAAGTCGGGACTAGTGATCCGGCGGTACATTGTGGAATGGCCGTCGCTCAACGGATAAAAGGTACCTCGGGGATAACAGGCTGATCTTGCCCAAGAGTCCATATCGACGGCATGGTTTGGCACCTCGATGTCGGCTCGTCGCATCCTGGGGCTGGAGTAGGTCCCAAGGGTTGGGCTGTTCGCCCATTAAAGCGGTACGCGAGCTGGGTTTAGAACGTCGTGAGACAGTTCGGTCCCTATCCGCTGCGCGCGCAGGAAATTTGAGAAGGGCTGTCCTTAGTACGAGAGGACCGGGACGGACGAACCTCTGGTGTGTCAGTTGTACTGCCAAGTGCATCGCTGATTAGCTACGTTCGGATGGGATAACCGCTGAAAGCATCTAAGCGGGAAGCTCGCTTCAAGATGAGATTTCCATACACAATTTGTGTGAGAGGCCCCCAGCCAGACCACTGGGTTGATAGGCCGGATGTGGAAGCGAGGACTAAAGACTCGTGAAGCTGACCGGTACTAATAGGCCAACAACTTACACCACACACAAAAACACTGCACGCGTCCACTATGTGGTTCCCGAACAACAAAACCATTTGTTGCTCACGGGAACAAAAACCACAACTAAATACACAACACCACAGGACCCTCAACATCGAGGGAACACACATGTTGTAACCACAAAGCTTCCCACCCCAACACCGGCACCAACAACCGGCACAGGGGTTCGGGTAACAAGGTTACGGCGGTCATAGCGTGGGGGAAACGCCCGGTCCCATTCCGAACCCGGAAGCTAAGACCCACAGCGCCGATGGTACTGCACCCGGGAGGGTGTGGGAGAGTAGGACACCGCCGGACACACATTAGGTCGAGACCCCCCAACCCACACCAGGGTCGGGGGGTCTCCCACATTAACGGCACGATCACCAAACCAGAACCAGGCAAGCCCCGACCACCACGGCCGGGGCTCCCCCATTTAAGACCCCAAAAGGCGCAGCGCCAACAAGGCTGTGAGACTTGCCACGGGATGCCCATGCAGGCGCCTTGACGTTCGGCGCCTGAGGCGCTGTCGCCTAGAATTGCATAAGACATACGAGTCGGCGGCCCAGTGCTGTAGACGGCGTGACAACGAAATAAGGGTTATGAGCGACTACGCACGCGCCAGTGGTCGGCTCGCAACAGGAGGAATCCACCATGGCTGAGCACAACGGCGGCAATCGCGACGGCAACCGCGGAAACTTTGGCGGGAATCGCGGTGAGCGCGGCTCTTTCCGCCCCAACAACAACTCCGGTGGAGACCCTCGCGGATTCCGTTCCAGGGAGAATCGCGACGGTAGTGAGCAGGGTCGTTCCTTCGGTGGCGATCGTGATCGTAAGCCCTTTGGTGACCGTGGTGACCGCGGTGATCGTCCGGCCCGTGATGGTGAGCGTCGTCCGTTCAACAATGACCGTGGCGAGCGTAAGCCGTTCGGCGACCGCCCGCCCCGCGATGGTGAGCGTCGTTCCTTCGGTGGCGATCGTGATCGTAAGCCGTTCGGTGACCGCGGTGACCGCGGTGATCGTCCGGCCCGTGATGGTGAGCGTCGTCCGTTCAACAACGACCGCGCCGAGCGTAAACCCTTCGGTGACCGTCCCGAGCGTGGCCCACGGAACTTCGATGGCCCGCGTCGAGATGGCGATGAGCGTCGTCCCTTCAACAATGACCGCGGTGATCGTCCGGCCCGTGATGGTGAGCGTCGTCCGTTCAACAACGACCGCGGCGAGCGTAAACCCTTCGGTGACCGTCCCGAGCGTGGCCCACGGAACTTCGATGGCCCGCGTCGAGATGGCGATGAGCGTCGTCCCTTCAACAATGACCGTGGTGACCGTCCCGCGCGCGATGGTGAGCGTCGTCCGTTCAACAGCGACCGTGGCGAGCGTAAGCCGTTTGGTGACCGTCCCGCGCGTGGTGGTGAGCGTCGTCCGTTCAACAGTGACCGTGGCGAGCGTAAGCCCTTCGGTAGCCGCCCTGAGCGTGGCCCGCGGAACTTTGATGGCCCGCGTCGTGATGGCGAGGAGCGTCGTCCGTTCAGCAATGATCGTGGCGAGCGTAAGCCGTTTGGTGACCGTCCCGAGCGTGGTGGCGAGCGTCGTCCGTTCAACAATGACCGCTCCAACTCCTGGGAAGACCGTCCCGCCCGCGTTCCCAACGCGAAGGACATTCGCAGCGCCAACCGCCCTGACCGCGAACGTTCTCCGGAGATCGATGAGGATGTCACGGGCAAGGAACTTGACCGCGCCACCGGGCACCAGATCAAGACCCTCGAAGAGCAGAGCGCAGGCTGGGTGGCGAAGCACCTGGTCATGGCCGGTCGCCTGATCGACATCGAGCCGGAGCTGGCCTTCCAACACGCTTTGGCCGCCAGCCGCAGGGGTGGCCGGCTGTCGGCTGTCCGGGAAGCTGTTGGCTTGACGGCTTACGCTGCAGGTCACTATGGCGAAGCGCTGCGCGAATTCCGTACGTACCGCCGCATCAGCGGATCCAACGTTCACCTGCCCGTCATGGCGGACTGTGAGCGTGGCCTTGGCCGCCCTGACCGTGCACTGGACATGGTCCGGTCTCCTGAAGCGCAGGATCTGGATGCTCCGGGCAAGGTAGAGCTGGCGATTGTGGCTTCGGGCGCCCGTGCTGACCTCAACCAACTTGATGCTGCTGTAGCCGAGCTTGAGATCCCGCAGCTGGACATTAACAGGGCGTTCTCTTACAGCCCCCGTCTGTTCCGCGCGTATGCAGAAGCACTGACTGCTGTGGGTCGCACTGAGGAAGCCGAAAAGTGGGCTCGTCAGGCACTGGTAGCTGAGAATGCCCTCGGCGTTGGTGACTTCGCCGAACCGGAAATTCTTGACCTCGGCTGGGACGAGCAGGAAGAAGCAGCGGCTGCACGGAAGCCACGCTTCGAGAAGCGCGGCGAGGATTCCGACGTCGTGAGGCCGGAAAGCGAAACGGTGATCGCGGAGGCGGCTGCTGCAGACGCCGAACACGACGACGTTGACATGGATGATGCCGAGTCGGATTACTTCGAGTCGGACGACGCCGAATCGGACATCGATTCAGCAGAAGAGGCTGACGAAGCAGAAACAGAAGAAACAGAAGAAGAAGCCGACGAAACCGTATCCCATACGGAATCCACCGAGGAACAGGGCACTGACTCACAGCATGGCTGATTCACTCATTTCGTCCTTTGACGCGGTTCTTTCCGATCTTGATGGTGTCGTTTACGCAGGTCCCCATGCAATTCCCGGGGCTGTGGAGTCGCTGCAGCGCCTGGAGACCGTAGGCGTCGGCTTGGGTTACGTGACGAACAACGCCTCGCGTACTCCCGCCCAGGTTGCTGCGCACTTGCGGGAACTGGGGGCTCCTGCGGAGGATCACCAGGTGGTCAGTTCTTCGCAGGCTGCCGGGGAGCTGCTTGCTTCCATGCTGCCTGCGGGGGCTCACGTGCTCATTACCGGCAGCGCGGCGTTGGCCCACGAGATCGAACTGGTGGGCCTGAAGCCCGTGCATAGTGCGGCGGAATCGCCGGTAGCTGTTGTCCAGGGCTTCAACCCTGAGATCGGCTGGAAGGACCTCGCTGAGGCCTCCTATGTTGTTGCCGGTGGCGCCCAGTGGTTTGCGACCAACACGGATATGTCGATCCCGCAGGCGCGCGGTATGGCTCCTGGCAACGGTACTCTCGTTGCCGCAGTTGCGGCCGCAACGGGCAAGACGCCGATGGTGGCCGGTAAACCGGAGGCGCCATTGTTCCACGCTGCTGCCAAGCGCCTGAAGTCTGATCGCCCTTTGGTGGTGGGGGACCGTTTGGATACCGACATCCTGGGCGGCAACCGTGCGGGATTTTCGACGGCGGCGGTACTCACCGGCGTCGATACCACGCTGTCGATTCTGGCTGCCCGGACGGAAGAGCGTCCGGACTACCTTTTGGCAGACTTGGGGGACCTTTACGCCCCTTACCCGGAAATCGTCAACGACGCCGGCACTTACCGTTGCGGTGCAGCGTCAGCAGTTGCTGAGGATGGCAAGGTCACGTTGACCGGGGATAAGGATGACCTCGACGCGTGGCGTGCTGCCTGCGCGGCCTGGTGGGCTGAGGTTCCGGACACTGCTGTAGCTCAGGCGCCCCAGCTGGAATGGCGAACTCACTAGACTGGTGCGATGACCCAGGCCAACAATTACCCGGAAGCTGAGGCTGAACGGCCCCCTGTGCGCTGGCCAGAGGCTCTTGAAGCCACCGGCGACGCCCCTGTGGACCGCGCCCTTGGCTTGCTGGAGGACGTTCATAGCGCTCCGGTGTCCGAGCATGCTGGGCTGTATTCAGCACTTCATGACTCCCTCCTGGAGGCTCTGGATGCTGAGCCCGGCCTGCCGCCGGTAGCGGACCGGGATACCGCTCGTACCCGCCCGGAAGGCGAGAATTAGCGAATGGCAAGACTTGATCAGGAACTCGTCACCCGTGGGCTGGCGAGGTCCCGGACGCACGCTGCCAAGCTCATTAGCGATGGCAAGGTGAGTTCAGGCGGGGTTGTCTTCGCCAAAGCGGCCCAGCAAGTGGACGCCGACACAGACCTGGAAGTCCAATCCCACCTTGAGGACATTTACGTCAGCCGCGCCGGGCACAAACTGGCCGGCGCGCTGGCCGCGTTTCCGGCGGTAGCAGTATCCGGTCGCCAGTGTCTCGACGCCGGAGCCTCCACTGGCGGCTTCACGGACGTGCTGCTTCGGCAGGGAGCCGCGCAAGTGGTGGCGGTCGACGTCGGGCATGGCCAACTGATGCCGCTGCTCCGCGATGATCCCCGGGTGGTGGTCCATGAGGGGCTCAATGTCAGGTATATGACGCCGGACCAGATCGGTGGCACCGCAAGCCTGACTGTCGCAGATCTGTCCTTCATTTCCCTGACGTTGGTCCTGGGCCCCCTTGCTGCCTGCACGGAACCTGGCGGAGACCTTGTCCTGATGGTCAAGCCGCAGTTTGAAGTCGGCAAGGAGCGGCTAAGCCGCACGGGCGTCGTGTCTTCCGAGAATGAACGACGCCGGGCGGTGGCCCAGGTTGCCCGCGCTGCAGTTGATGCCGGACTGGAACTTCATGGCCTTGCGGCAAGCCCGCTCCCGGGCCAGGACGGAAATGTTGAGTACTTCCTGTGGATGAAGCGCAGGATGTCCGCTGTGTTGCCTAAGATCGAAGAGCGGGACGAGGACGTTGCTGCATTGATAAAGAATCTCTGGCCAAACGACTAGAAAGCAGAACCCGATGAGCAGGCATGTACTTGTCCTTGCCCACACAGGGCGGGAGGAATCGCTCCGGGCGGCGTGGGATGCTTGTACGCAATTGCACTCGTCGGGCCTGGTGCCCGTCCTTCAGAAGTCAGAATTGGCAGATGTCGAGCGCTTCTTTGGTGCCGTTGATACCCCCATTGAGATCCTCCACGACGACGTGAGTCTGGAAGACGTGGAATTGGTGATGGTCCTGGGTGGCGACGGAACCATCCTGCGCGCGGCGGAACTTGTCCGGGAAGTGGACGTTCCCTTGCTGGGCGTCAACCTCGGCCACGTGGGCTTCCTTGCAGAGAGCGAGCGTGCTGACTTGGCCCAGACGGTCGAATGGATCGCGAGCCGCCAGTACACCGTTGAAGAGCGCATGACGATCGATGTCCAGGTGTGGATCAAGGGCCAGAAGATCTGGCACACCTGGGCACTGAACGAGGCCGCAATTGAGAAGGCCAACCGGGAACGGATGCTCGAAGTCGTCACTGAGGTGGATGAACGGCCGTTGACGTCGTTTGGTTGTGATGGCGTGGTCCTTGCGACGCCAACAGGATCAACGGCATACGCGTTTTCGTCTGGTGGGCCGGTGGTGTGGCCTGAGGTGGAGGCGCTCGTCATTGTGCCAATCAGCGCCCATGCCCTTTTTGCCAAACCCTTGGTGGTCTCTCCGCGATCCAAGCTGGCCGTGGAAATCATGAACCGGACGGATGCCTTGGGCGTCCTTTGGTGTGATGGCAGGCGCTCCGTTGACTTGCCTCCGGGAGCCCGTGTTGAGGTGACACGCTCGGCCACACCGGTAAGGCTGGCACGGACACACAAGACTCCTTTCTCGGCACGGCTTGTGCGCAAGTTCCAGCTTCCCATCCACGGCTGGCGTGGTCCGGCTCCCCGCTCAGGGGAAGTCCACACCGGGCCCATCCCCGTGATTCGAACACTTTCACCGGCTCCTTTGCCTACCCCCCGGGACGCGAGTGATCTCCGGGATACCGAAACGTCCCTGAACCCGGGGCACGGTGAGCCATCCGACCCCACGAATGCGAAGTGAAGCATGCTTGAAGAACTCCGAATCCGTGATCTCGGCGTCATTACCGATGCCGCCCTGCCGCTAGGGCCCGGCCTCAGCGTGGTAACCGGTGAAACTGGTGCCGGCAAGACCATGGTGGTGACCGCCGTCGGGCTCCTCCTGGGTGCCCGTTCGGACGCCGGCGCAGTCCGGAGCGGCGCCAAATCTGCCTCTGCGGAGGCGGTCCTGAAGCTTGATCCAGGCCACAGCGCCGTAGAGCGGGCCAAGGAGGCCGGCGGTGAGGCGGAGGAGTTCGACGGCGTCGCTGAACTCCTGCTGGCCCGCACCGTTGGTGCCGATGGCCGCAGCCGGGCTTACGTTGGGGGACGGGCGGCACCGGTAGGGGTTCTGGCCGAACTTGGGGAGAGCCTGGTGGTGGTGCATGGACAGTCGGACCAGATCCGGCTGAAAAGCGCTACGGCACAGCGACACGCCCTGGATCGCTTCGCTGGTGCAGCGCTGGCCAAGGTTCTGGGGGAGTACCAGAACCTGTACAACCACTGGAAGTCCATTCAGGCCGAGCTGGAGACACTTCGCAGCGAAGCGCGGGAACGGCTTCGTGAGGCGGAATCGCTGGACGCCGCTCTCAAAGAGATCGATGACGTGGATCCCCAGCCTGGTGAGGATGAGACCCTCAAGGCTGAGGCCGTGAAGCTTGCCAATGTCGAAGAACTCCGGCTCGCAGCGGCCGCGGCACATGAGTCGCTCATTGCCGAGGAATTCGGCGATGCCAGCGATGCCACATCGATGGTGGATGCGGCCAAGCGGACGCTGGAGCACGTTGCAGAACACGATGAGGCGTTGGGGGCCGCTGCTGCACGTCTTGCAGAAGTTGGCTTCCTGCTGAACGATATCGCCGCTGACTTGTCCAGCTACCAAGCTGCATTGGACACTGAAGGCCCGGAGCGGCTCTCAGAAATTGAGGAACGCCGCGCAGCCTTGGCCAAACTGATCCGCAAGTACGCCCCCAGCATCGATGAGGTGTTGGAGTGGGCGACTACGGCCCGGATACGTTTGGACGAGCTGCAGGACGATTCAAGCCGCATCGAATCCTTGGATGCCGAGGTGGCTTCGAGCGAAGCTACCCTGCGCAAGCAGGCCGCAGCGATCAGCAAGGCCCGGCTGAAGGCGGCCAAGGACCTCTCAGCCCGCGTGAGTGCAGAGTTGAAGGCTTTGGCCATGGCGGATGCCACGTTGATCATCCAGATAGAGGACAGCGGATCGCTTGGCCCCTGGGGGACTGACGAGATCGCCTTCCTCCTCCAGCCACACTCCGGCGCTCCGGCGCGTCCACTGGGCAAGGGAGCCTCCGGCGGTGAACTCTCAAGGGTGATGCTGGCCATCGAGGTGGTGCTCGCGGCGGTGGATCCTGTTCCTACGTTCGTCTTTGACGAGGTGGATGCCGGTGTGGGTGGACGGGCCGCCGTCGAGATCGGGCGCCGGTTGGCCATGTTGGCCCGCCACGTCCAGGTCCTCGTTGTGACGCACCTGCCGCAGGTTGCCGCCTTCGCTGATCAGCACATCCGGGTTACCAAAACCTCAGTTCGGGGCGCCGACGGAAAAACGTCCACCGGATTCACCTCCAGCGATGTGCAACTGCTGGATGACGACGAGCGCGTGAAGGAGCTTGCCCGTATGTTGGCCGGGCAGGAGGACTCAGAATCTGCCCAGGCACACGCGCAGGAATTGTTGGACGATGCGAAATTGCTTCCCCAGCGGGCCTAGGAAATTCCCGGCACGGGGCTTATTAAGGACTGCGACCACTATCACATCCGTGCACTTGGTCCCGCCCGGCTCTTGATTGCAGGCATGGTCTTGGGCAACTATTGACCATTTGGGGAATCCGGACGGACGCTTGGAAGGCGTAATTGATGATAAGCTCGAATTCCGTGGTGCAGCGATCAAATTCCCGTGTAAATTCCCGGTTCCCGGGCTCGTCCAAGACGACCAAACACATCTTCGTCACCGGTGGTGTGGCGTCCTCGCTCGGTAAGGGTCTGACGGCTTCCAGCCTCGGCCACCTGCTGCGGGCACGCGGTTTGTCTGTAACTATGCAGAAGCTCGATCCCTATTTGAACGTGGATCCGGGCACTATGAATCCCTTCCAGCACGGCGAAGTTTTCGTGACGGATGATGGCGCCGAAACCGACCTCGACATCGGACACTACGAGCGTTTCCTCGATGAAAACCTCGAAGGTTCGGCCAACGTCACAACAGGCCAGATCTACTCGACGGTCATCGCAAAGGAACGCCGTGGTGAATACCTCGGAGACACCGTTCAGGTCATCCCGCACATCACGGATGAAATCAAGCGCCGCATGCGCCTTCCCGCCGAAGGCAAGAACGCTCCGGATGTCATCATCACCGAAATCGGTGGCACGGTGGGCGACATCGAATCGCAGCCCTTCCTTGAGTCGGCCCGCCAGGTGCGCCAGGACATCGGCCGAAACAATGTCTTCTTCCTCCACGTTTCCCTGGTTCCGTACATCGGTCCTTCCCAGGAACTGAAGACCAAGCCCACGCAGCACTCCGTGGCAGCCCTTCGTTCCATCGGTATCCAGCCCGAAGCCATCGTGATCCGTTCGGACCGCGAAGTGCCGGACGCCATGCGCGAGAAAATCGGCCGCATGTGCGACGTCGATATCGACGCCGTCGTCAACGCCGCTGACGCACCCAGCATCTACGACATCCCCAAGACGCTGCACTCCCAAGGCCTGGACTCCTACATCGTCCGTGCACTGGACCTGCCGTTCAAGGACGTTGACTGGAGCAAGTGGGACAAGCTGCTCGAAGCTGTCCACAACCCCAAGCATGAGGTCGAGATCGCCCTGGTGGGCAAGTACATCGATCTTCCCGATGCTTACCTTTCGGTGACCGAGGCCCTCCGTGCAGGTGGGTTCGCGAATGAAGCCAAAGTCAAGATCCGCTGGGTCCCCTCTGACGAGTGCGAAACCCTTGCCGGCGCCACCAAGTCCCTTGCCGGCGTCGACGCCATCTGCGTGCCGGGAGGCTTCGGCATCCGTGGCCTGGAGGGCAAGTTGGGCGCGTTGAAGTTTGCCCGCGAATCCAAGCTCCCGGTTCTGGGCCTGTGCCTTGGCCTTCAGTGCATGGTGATCGAGTACGCCCGCAACGTGGTTGGCCTGGAAGGCGCCTCGTCCAGTGAGTTCGAGCCGGACTCCAAGTACCCGGTTATCGCCACTATGGAAGAGCAGCTGGACATTGTGGAAGGCAAGGGAGACCTCGGCGGCACCATGCGCCTGGGACTCTACGAAGCCAAGCTGGACGAGGGCTCCGTTGTCGCAGAGACGTACGGCACCACTTCGGTGAGCGAACGCCACCGCCACCGCTACGAGGTTAACAACAAGTACCGTGACCAGATCGCGGCGGAGGGCCTGGTCTTCTCGGGTACCTCTCCTGACGGCAAGCTGGTTGAGTACGTTGAACTTCCCCGCGAAGTGCACCCGTACTACGTCGCGACGCAGGCACACCCTGAGCTCAGCTCCCGCCCGACGCGCCCGCACCCGCTCTTCGCAGGCCTCGTGAAGGCTGCCTTGGAGCGTCGTGAAGGCGCCGTTGTGGGAACCAAGACGGGTGCCCGCGCGGTAGCTGCCAAGTAAGCAGCTGCCAAATAAACGGTAAACGCAAGCACTAACGAAGGACGGCGCGATGCCCGGCATTTCTGAAACCCCCAGCACCTCAAGGCAGGTTTCGGATATGCCGAGCCCGCGCCGTCTTTTGTCCACCAGCAAGGTCTACGAAGGCCGCATCTGGGATGTGGTCAGCGACGCCTTCCAGCTCAGCGAGGATACGGACACCCTGGTCCGGGATTACATCGACCACCCTGGGGCGGTGGCCGTGCTGCCCATGAACGTTGACGGCGAAATCCTGCTCCTGAAGCAGTACAGGCACCCCGTTGGTATGGACCTCTGGGAAATCCCCGCCGGCTTGCTGGACATTGAGGGCGAGGATTTCGTCGTGGGTGCTGCCAGGGAGCTCGCTGAGGAAGCTGATCTTGTTGCGGCCACGTGGAATGTCCTGGTGGACTTCTTCAACTCTCCGGGATCCTCCAGCGAGGCTGTTCGCATCTATCTGGCTCGTGGGCTGAGCGCTGTTCCCGAGGCTGACCTGCATGTCCGCACGGACGAAGAGTCAGAAATTGAGTTCCACTGGATTCCGCTCGACGACGCCGTGAAAGCGGTTCTGGAAGGGCGCCTGCACAATCCGTCCGCGGTCCTGGGAATCCTTGCAGCCGCCGCCGCGAAGGCTGATGGCTTTTCCAGCCTGCGCCCCGCTGACGCGCCGTGGCCCGCGCACCCGAGCCAGCGCTGAGAATGGCCGAGGCCGCCACCCGCACCGCCAACGGCATCGATCGCGGAGTTACGGACTACCTCCAGCACGTCGGGGTGGAACGTGGCCTGGCTGCCAACACCTTGGCTGCCTATCGCCGTGACCTTGCCCGCTATTCGAACTTCCTGGCGAGTCAAGGAGTGGAACGGCCCGGAGACATCACACGGCATCATGTCACCGCCTTTGCCCAGGCCTTGTCCGACGGCTCCGATGGGGCTGCGGCCCTCGGCGTCCGCTCTGCCGCCAGAACCATCGTGGCCGTGCGGGGGCTCCACAAGTTTTGGGCCCTTGAGGGAACCACGACGTCGGATCCCGCCAGCGATGTCCACCCGCCGATGCCGGGCAAACGGCTTCCGAAAGCCATCAGCGTTGGTGAAGTAACGCGGATCCTTGAAGCTGCGGGTTCGGACTCTGCGACCGGCCTGAGGGACCGGGCCTTGCTTGAATTTCTCTACTCCACCGGTGCGCGCATCAGCGAGGCCGTAGGGCTGGACGTTGACGATGTATCCCTGGAGCACGCCGGTGGCGAACCTGCAATCGTCAGGCTCTTCGGCAAAGGTTCCAAGGAGCGGTTGGTTCCTTTGGGCTCTTACGGTGCACGCGCCGTCGGAGCCTATGTGGTCCGGGGAAGGCCACTGCTGGCATCCAAGGGCAAGGGCACTCCCGCCTTGTTCCTGAATGCCCGTGGCGGCAGGATCAGCAGGCAAAGTGCCTGGACAATCCTCAAGACTGCCGCGGAGAAGGCAAACATCACCAAGGACGTTTCGCCACACACCTTGCGGCACTCTTTTGCCACGCATCTTCTGGAAGGCGGGGCTGACGTGCGCGTAGTCCAGGAGCTGTTGGGGCACGCATCGGTGACCACCACCCAGGTCTACACGTTGGTCACGGCCGATACTTTGCGGGAAGATTACGCTGCTGCCCATCCCAGGGCGCTCGGCTGAACCTGTGGTCGGCAGGAGCCGCAACTAGTCCAGGACACTGAACGTCAATTCCACGGCATCGACGAACAAGGCCAGCAGCGACGTCCCCAAACCGGCCACCAGCAAGAGTCCGGGGTGGGCCAGCCCCACCACCACCCGCTTCAGCCGTGGCTGACCCTTGAGGAACTTTTTGGGTACCCGCGTCTTCAGGGGTATTTGCCGCCAACCGCGTAGCCGGCGGAGGAACCAGGCGCACCGCACTATGAACGCCATCCACAGGACAGAGAGCACCAGCGGGACCGAAGCCAGCATGAGGTTGAAGCCGAGTGCGGTCACCTCCTTTTCGGAGTCGCCGATGACGGTTTGCACGGTGGTCGAGATGGAAGCACTCATCACCACAGAGGCGGCCCACACCATGAAGGCCACTACCAGGGCGAGGAAGCGGACGAAGAAATGGCCCAGGACAGTGGCATCCACTGCCTTGAGGTGGCTGCGGGGCGTGGCATGAAGCACAGCCAGCGTGGACAGCAGCGTTGGCAAAGCAGCGGCGAGGACCAGCAAATACCAGGTCCATCCGGCCAGGTCCACCACTTCATCCAGAACAATGAGCCCGGCCCACACCACCGTCCAGACCCAGCCGACGTATAGCGGATGCGCAACCACCCAACGGGGCAGCCAGGCATCGCGCTCCTGCCCGGCTCGGACCTGTGCTGGTGACTCGGCCACAGGAACTGTTTCGACATCTTCCGCTGCCTGGGGCTTCGCAGCGTGATTGATGGCCTGCGCCTGCGTCTCGGCGCGCGCTTCGCCGCCACCTTCGTTCATGGGCTCACTGTAGGCAACTGGGCTCACGGTAGCAATTGGGCTGACCGTCGCAATGCCAGCCCTGGTAGAGGAGATCGGGTTAAGGTAGGCAGCATGACAGCAGCCCATGTGACACTGTGCTTCCTCCTCCGCGATGACGCGGACGGGGAACACGTCCTCCTCGGCACCAAGAAGACCGGTTTTGGGCGCGGCAAAGTGGTGGGAGTGGGTGGGCACGTGGAACCGGGGGAGACCGCAATCCAGGCGGTGTGCCGCGAGGTCATGGAGGAGATCAGCGTGGTGGTCCATGCTGCGGACCTCATCCCCGCCGGCATCATTGATTTCGTGTTTCCTGCCAGACCGGAATGGAACATGGCCACCACCGTGTACCTGACGCGGATTTGGGAGGGTGAACCGGTTGAAAGCGATGAGATCGCGCCGGAATGGTTCCCAGTGTCCAAGTTACCGGTGGAACGGATGTGGGCCGACGCCGAGCATTGGCTGCCAGCGATGATTTCCGGGCAGCGGATCGCAGTTCGAGTGGACCTGGCTGCCGATAACGAGAGCGTGGCCAATGTCCACACCATCGATTGGATCGGAACCGAGCAGTAGAAAAGGTTTCCCAGCGTACGACGGCGGGCCGGTCGCCTTTCGGTGACCGACCCGCCGTCGTCTGCTTCCTTAGCGCCCGAGCGCCAAGAGGCTACGGCACGTGCCGCTCTTCGGGTCCGTTGTATTCGCTGAGCGGACGGATAAGGGAATTCGAGGCAAACTGTTCCATGATGTGTGCTGTCCAGCCGGTGATCCGGCTGGCGACGAACAATGGGGTGAACGTCTGCGTATCGAAGCCCATGAGGTGGTACGTGGGGCCCGCGGGGTAATCGAGGTTGGGCTTGATGGCTTTGGCTTCGTCCATGGCTTGTTCGAGTCCGTTGTAGAGTCCCAGGAGTTCGGGGCGTCCGTAATGGGCGATCATCTTGTCCAGGGCGGCCTTCATGGTGGGTACCCGGGAGTCGCCGTGCTTGTAGACGCGGTGCCCGAAGCCCATGACTTTCTTCTTCTGGGCCAGGGCGTCTTCCATCCATGCCCGGGCCCGGACCGCGGCTTCCTCCATGGATTCTTCGCTGCGGATGCCGATCTCATCGAAGGTGTGCATGACGGCTTCGTTGGCGCCGCCGTGGAGCGGGCCTTTGAGGGCGCCGATGGCAGCGGTCACGGCCGAGTGCAGATCCGAGAGCGTGGAGGTGACTACGCGGGCTGTGAACGTGGAGGCGTTGAAGGAGTGCTCCGCGTACAGGATCATCGAGACGTTGAACGCCTCCACAACCTCCACCACAGCTTCTTCACCGAACGTCATCCACAGGAAGTTCGCGGAGTAGTCCAGGTCCTCCCGCGGTTCCACTGCGTCCTGGCCGCGCCGGCGGCGCTGGTCATAGGCCACGACGGCAGGCATCGCAGCCCAGAGGTCAATCGCCTTCTTCATGTTGGCATCGGGAGATGAGTCCTCGGCCAGCTCGTGCCGGGCTCCCAGCACGGACGCTGCCGTACGGCAAACATCCATGGGATGTGAGGTGGTGGGCAACGTGTCTATAACTGACTTGACCACAGGGTCCAGGGCACGCCCCCGGCGTTCGCGGGCAACAAATTCAGCCAGTTGGGCATCGTCGGGCAGTTCGCCGTTCCACAGCAGGTAGGCAACTTCTTCGAAGCTGCACTTGGCGGCCAGTTCCTGGACCGGGTATCCCCGGTACAGCAGCGAGTTGGTGTCCGGGTTGACCTTCGAGACGGCGGTGTAGTCCACCACGACGCCGGCAAGGCCTTTTTTAATGTCTTCAGCAGCCATGCTGAACTCCTTCGTTCATTATGCAAGCGCCCCGGTTTGCCGGAGTGCCTGCTGTCCCCTTGGTGATTCCCGGACCTAGCGGATGCCAGGAACCTGGAAGTTGAAAACGCCGGTATCGAACTGGTTGTAGGCCTCGTAATCCACGAGTTCATAGAGGCGCGCACGCGTGAGCATGTTTTCCACTTGTGCCTCTTGGGTCCCCGCAGCCTTAATCGATTCCAGCGTACGCTCTGCAGCGCCCATGGCAATGCGGAGGAGGGTAACGGGGTATATGACCATGTTTACCCCGACGCCCTGGAGCTGGTCCACGGTGAAGAGGTCGCTTTTGCCGAACTCTGTCATGTTGGCCAGGATGGGCACGTCCACGGCGTCGCGGATGGCCTGGAATTCGCTCAAATCGGCCATGGCTTCGGGGAAGATGGCGTCGGCGCCGGCGTCCACGAGGGCTTTGGCGCGGTCCTGGGCTGCTTGGATTCCATCGACGGCGCGGATATCGGTGCGGGCCATGATGAGGAAGTTCGCATCCCGGCGTGCGTCTGCTGCGGCGCGGATGCGTTTGGTGGCGGTGTCGATGTCCACGACGTTTTTGCCGTCCAGGTGGCCACAGCGTTTGGGGTTGAACTGGTCCTCGATGTGGCATCCGGCCAGGCCTGCGTTTTCGAGTTCCTGGATGGTGCGGGCCACGTTCATGGGTTCACCGAAGCCGGTGTCCGCATCCACGAGTGACGGAAGGTCGGTCATACGGGCGATCTGCCCGGCGCGGGTGGCCACCTCTGTCAGCGTGGTCAGGCCGATGTCGGGCAGGCCGAGGTCGTTGGCCAGGACCGCGCCGGAGATGTAGACCCCGGCGAAGCCCTTTTCCTCGATCAGCCGTGCCGAGAGCGGGTTGAACGCGCCCGGGAACTGGTGCACGGTCCCGGAAGCCAGCAGTTCCCTGAGCTTCAGCCTTTTCTGTTCGGGTGTGGTTGTGGAGTACAGCATTTAGAACAGTCCCTTCGGCGCGTTGGTGAGGTCGATCACGCCGGGGGCTGCGGTGATGTTCAGCTGGTCCAGTTCGCCTGCGGCCAGTTCGGTGACGCGTTCGACGGCGGTGAGGAACCTTTCGATTTCGGCTTCCTCTACGAGACCGGCGGCGAGGGTGCGGAACTTGTTGATGTACTGCTCGCGGGCGAACGGCCGGGCACCGAGCGGGTGCGCATCGGCCACGGCGATTTCATCGGTGATGACGGTGCCGTCGGTGAGCGTGATTTCCACGGAACCGCCGAAGGCCTTTTCCGCGATGTCCAGGGAGTGGTAGCGGCGGGTCCATTCCGGGTCTTCCACGGTGGTGACTTTCTGCCACAGTTCCACGGTGTCCGGGCGGGCCGCGCGTTCGGGAGTGTAGGAATCCACGTGGTGCCAGGCGCCGTCCTGCAGGGCGACGGTGAAGATGTATGGGATGGAGTGGTCCAGGGTTTCCCGGGACGCTGTGGGGGAGTACTTCTGGGGATCGTTCGCGCCGGAACCGATCACGTAGTGCGTGTGGTGGCTGGTTTTGATCAGCACCGACTTCACATTTGCAGGTTCGGTGGTTTCGGGGTGCTCGCGGTTGAGTTTGCGGGCCAGGTCGATCCACGCCTGGGCCTGGTACTCGGCGGAGTGTTCCTTGGTGTAGGTGTCCAGGATGGCGCGCTTGGCTTCACCGGGCAGCGGCAGGGGGACTTCGTAGGAGGCGTCCGGGCCGTCCAGCATCCAGGCGATCACGCCGTCTTCGCCTTCGTAGATCGGCACGGGGGAGGTCTGTCCGCGCATGGAACGGTCCACCGCTTCGACGGCCATCTTGCCCGCGAAGGCCGGGGCGTGGGCCTTCCATGTGGAGATTTCGCCCTTGCGGGACTGCCGGGTGGCGGTGGTGGTGTGCAGGGCCTGGCCCACGGACTGGAAGATCGTCTCCACATCCAGCCCAAGGAGAGTACCGATACCTGCGGCTGCGGACGGGCCAAGGTGGGCGACGTGGTCGATCTTGTGCTTGTGCAGGCAGATGGCCTTGACCAGGTTCACCTGGATTTCATACCCGGTGGCGATGCCGCGCACGAGGTCGGCACCGCTGGCACCGACGTGCTGGGCGACGGCGAGGATCGGCGGGATGTTATCTCCGGGGTGGGAGTAGTCCGCGGCCAGGAACGTGTCGTGGTAGTCCAGCTCGCGAACGGCTACCCCGTTGGCCCAGGCAGCCCATTCGGGGG
This sequence comes from Micrococcaceae bacterium Sec5.1, assembly GCA_039636795.1. Classification (NCBI taxonomy): domain Bacteria; kingdom Bacillati; phylum Actinomycetota; class Actinomycetes; order Micrococcales; family Micrococcaceae; species Micrococcaceae bacterium Sec5.1. Next base: position 1,843,599 of record CP143430.1, read on the forward strand.
AGACCCGTTCCGTGATACCGAAAACGTGCCCGCCCTTGCCGTTCGTGGACGGCCCATGCGTCAATGCCTGGGCACGTGCTGCGACGATCGGTGCCCGGTTCAGGGAGGCAATGGCCACCGACGCGTTGTCGATGATCCGGTTGATCACCATATCCGTGACCTCGGGAGTGACGTCGACGGGGTCGGCGGCGACCACGGCGATCTTGTGCGCCAACTGCTCCTCACGCGGGAGGTTCTCTTCGCTCTTGTAAACGCGGATGTGGTGGTTCTTAACCATGGTGCTCCTTCTACTGAGGGTCTTTAGCGGGCCACATGAGCGGCTTTGACGTGGGTAAGGCTGCGGTGCAAATGAAGTGTGGTGGCTGCTTCGGCCAGCCGGGGATTCCCTGCGGCGATCGCTTCGGCAATGGCCGCATGTTCTGCGGCTGCGGCATGGAGCCTGGCGGCGTCATCGGCTGCCAGCCGGCGCACCCGTACCAGATGCACGCGCAGGCTCCGCATGGCCTGGGCAAGGTAGGAGTTGGAGATCGCAGCATCGATGGCCTCATCGAGCCGGCTAACCAACGCGTAATACTCGTGCCGGCCAGGATCCTTCTCGCTGAGCAGATCCGGAGCCCTCAGCAGCTGCGCCTGCAGCTCGGCGAAGACGCCCGGCTCTCCGCGCTGTGCGGCCAACGCTGCGGCCCTGACTTCGAGTGTTTCGCGCAATTCGAACAGTTCGTCGATGCTGTCCAGCGAGATATCGGTGACGACGACGCCGCGGCCGCCTGCCGCCGTCGTCAATCCCTCAGCCATCAGCCGGCCCAACGCCTCCCGCACCGGCGTGCGGGAAACCCCCAGCCGCTCGGACTGCTCCACTTCCGCGAGGACCGTGCCCGGCCGCAGGCGCCACTCAATGATGTCTTCACGGAGAGCCGCATAGGCCCGATCACTGGCGCGCATGATCTCAGTGTATACACAAACTCGAGAAAATTGAATAAATCTTCAAGAAGAGTGGAGCAATGTATACATTTGCGGGCTCTGTGGGGAACTTGAGGTCCAGATCGCGGGCGGACCAGTCGTTAAGGCGCGTGTTAGCCCCGGTTCCAGCCGTACTCGTTCTCCGGGCGGCCCGGTGTTCCGTAGCGCGGGGCCCTGGTGACCGTCCCGGCGTCGGCCAGGTACTCCAAGTACCGGCGGGCCGTGACCCGGGACATTCCCAAGGCTTCCATGACTTCACTGGCGGATACGGCTTGCTGCCGCGCGCGGACCAAATCCTTCACCGACTCCAAGGTGGAACCGGACAACCCCTTCGGCAGTGGTAGTTCCGTGGGTGCCCGGAGACTCGCGAAGGCCTGGTCCACGTCGCTCTGGGATGCTCCGGCCTTGGAGATGCCGGACACCGCGCCCGCCAGTTGATCACGGAAAGTGCGGTAGCTGTTCAGCTTGTCGGCAAAGGTCGCGTAAGTGAAGGGCTTGATCAAATACTGCACGACGCCGATGGAAACGGCGCTGCGCACGATGTTCAATTCACGGACGGCTGTGATGGCAACAATGTCGGCGAAGACTCCCGCCGAGCGCATGCGTCGGGCAACATCCAACCCATGAAGGTCCGGCAGGTTCATATCGAGCAGCACCAGGTCCACCGGCGAGCCGGACGCAGCGAATTCGCCAAGGATGCGCAGTGCAGACTGGCCATCCGGGGCCGTTCCCACCAGCGTGAACCCTTGGAGCCTGCCCACGTAAATAGAGTGGGCGTCTGAGGCGATGGGCTCGTCCTCGACCACCAGGACGCGGATGTCTGTCATGCATTCTCTTCCTCGGTAACGGGCGCGGGCAGCACAACATGGAACTGGGCGCCGCCTGGATTGCTGATCGTCATAGTACCGTTCAGCCGCTGGACCGCCTGCCGGACCAAGGCAAGGCCGACACCACGCCCATGGGCTCCCCGCGGATTGTCCTGGGCGGACTTGGTGCTGTACCCGTACTGCAACACATCATCGATCGAACCAGGATCGATACCGGCCCCGGAATCCCGAACAGTGAATCCAACACCGGCCACACTGGCTTCGACGTCCAGTTCCACCTTTCGGGGCATCTCACCGGACGCGGCAGCATCAATGGCGTTGTCCAGGAGGTTTCCCAGAATCGTCACAAGGTCCTGGATTTCCAGACCACGGACACCCGAACTCCCTGATGTCCGAACCACCAATTCCACCCCACGCTCATGTGCTTCGGCGGACTTGCCCATCACCAATGCACTCATCACCGGTTCATCCACCGAAGCAAGCATGTCGTCCGTGAGCTGCTGGCTGAGCTCCAGGTCCTTGGTGGCGAACTCCAGTGCTTGGGGCGTGCGGCCCAACTCAAGAAGGGAAACGATCATATGCAGGCGATTGGCATGCTCATGGGTCTGGGCCCGCAAGGCATCCGAGAGTGTCTTCATTGTCTCCAGCTCTGTCCCCAAAGACTCAATCTCAGTGCGGTCGCGAATGGTGGCCACTGTGCCGTAGACCGATGGCTTTTGCCGGCTGCGGGCAGGAACCGGGCCCACTGCAGGGGCTTGGTTGACCACCAGGATCCGTGAACCAGTCAAATGGATTTCGTCATGGGCTGGCCTGCCGGATTCGAAAAGCGCTCGCAGGCTCCCGTCGAAGGGGAGGTCGGACAGCTTGGGAGCATCATCGGGGGAGCGATCGGCCTCGGAAGGTTCCAGTCCCAGCAACTCCGCGGCTTGATCGTTGTACATCACTGCTTTTCCGCGGGTATCGATCAGGATCACGCCTTCACGGACGGAGTGCAGGACTGATTCGTAGTAGGCGAAGAGCTGTGCGAGCTGTTCCGGACCCCAGCCACGCGTCACGGAGCGCAGGTAACGTCCGAGCAGCCAGGAGGCTATGGAGCCAAAGAACAACACCACCAGCGCGATGCCGCCAATCACTCCCAGCCTTTCGGCGACATCAGTGTCCACGGTTCTGACGGTGATGCCTGCCGCCACCAAGGCCTTGACGGTTCCACCAGAGTCCTTCACCGGCACAATCGTCCGGACCGAGGGCCCCAATGTACCCGCAGTGACTTCCGTGAAAGTCTCACCCCGCAGGGCAGGCTCGATCGTGCCGATATACGGCTTGCCCAGCTCTTCGGGACGGGGATGGGTCCATCGGGTCCGGTCGGGAGCCATGATGGTGATGAAATCTGCGTCCGCGTCCTTCATGACCTCCAGCGCATAGGGCTGCAGTATGGCTGACGGATCAGAAGTTGCCGCCGCCTGCAACACCAGTGGGTTGTTGGCAATGGACGTCGCGATCGCAAGCATCCGGCTGCCCGCATCCTCGTATGCCCTGTCCCGTGCCTCCAGTACCGAGAACGCGCCGAAGACAGCTGTCAGCACCAGCACGAACAGCAGGTTTGCCACAAACAAGCGGCGGGCGATGCTCCAGCGATGAAACAAGTAGGCCTCCCATGACCAATATGACCGCAACGGTGATGTGTGTCACCCATGGCTGAATGATGGATATCACACAAGGGCAGCGGATTGGACACAAGTGCAGGACCGCAGCGCCTTACACAGTATCCAGAAGGAGAATCCCATGACCTCTCAACGAGGAGAGTCGGCAGTAGCCACCACCGGTGGACGCAGGGGGCTCGACAAGTCGCATTACCTGTACATCGCGGTCATCCTGGCCGTAGTGCTCGGTGCCGTGGTCGGCCTGCTGTTCCCTGAGGTTGGAAAGTCCCTGAAGCCGCTCGGTGATGGCTTCATCAAGCTCATCAAAATGATGATCGCTCCGGTCATCTTCTGCACCATCGTCCTGGGCATCGGTTCCATCGCCAAAGCCGCAACCGTCGGCAAGGTAGGTGGACTCGCACTTGGCTACTTCGTGGCCATGTCAACCTTCGCACTGGCTATCGGCCTCGTTGTCGGCAACCTCATTCACCCGGGTGAGGGCCTGAAGCTGACTCCGTACGATCCCAACAAGAAGGCGGCCACGGACAGCACCGTGGACTTCCTGATGGGCATCATCCCCAGCGACATTCCCGTCCTGCCCACACTCCTCGCAGCCATCCTGGTGGGCTTCGCGCTCCAGAAGATGGGTAAGCAGGGCACCCCGATCCTTACCGCCATCGGCCACGGACAGCGCCTTGTCTTCCGGATCCTCATCATGATCATGTGGCTGGCTCCCGTCGGCGCCTTCGGTGCGATCGCCGCCGTCGTTGGTGCCACTGGCGTCCAGGCAATCCTCGGCATGTTCACCCTGATGGTGGCCTTCTATATCACCTGCGCAGTGTTCATCGTGGTCATCCTCGGCTCCCTGCTCCGTGCGGTGGCCGGTGTCAACATCTTCAAGCTGATGAAGTACCTGGCCCGTGAATACCTCCTCATCTTCTCCACGTCATCCTCCGAGGCAGCCCTGCCCCGCCTTATCGCCAAGATGGAACACCTGGGTGTCTCCAAGCCGGTTGTCGGCGTGACCGTGCCCACCGGCTACTCGTTCAACCTTGACGGCACGGCCATCTACCTGACCATGGCCTCCCTGTTCGTCGCCAACGCCATGGGTACGCCGCTGGACCTGGGTGCCCAGATCTCACTGCTCGTGTTCATGATCATCGCTTCCAAGGGCGCCGCAGGCGTCACTGGAGCTGGCCTGGCAACGCTTGCCGCTGGCCTGCAGGCACACAGGCCCGAGCTCCTTGGCGGCGTGGGCATGATCGTTGGCATCGACCGCTTCATGTCAGAGGCCCGTGCACTGACGAACTTCACCGGCAACGCCGTTGCCACCGTTCTGATCGGCACCTGGGTCAAGGAAATCGACAACGCCCAGGTGGAGCGCGTTCTCTCCGGCAGCGAGCCGTTCGACGAGACGACAATGATCGCCCACGGCGCCGAGGCTGAGACGGCTCCGGAAACTGAAACCCGCCACAAGGCAACCATCTAACACCAATACATAGCAACGAGGACCGACACCCATTCGGGGTGTCGGTCCTCTGCCGTTCGTCAAGGAAGACAAGGAGGCCCGGCAGCCAAGCAAAGCAAGCCTTCGACCGGCCAACCTTCGACCTCAACTAGAGGGTCAAGGCTCAAAGATCAACGAAAGTCAAGTTCCCTGAAATGCCGTGTCGGGCGCTGTAGCCTAGGTGGGTAGCAGCGCTGTACCCAGGGGAACAGCGGCAGGGAAGATCGTCGTCGAAAGAGTGGTTAGATACGTGAGCAGCGAACGGGGAACAGCTACGCTGGGAGACACCGAGCTCGATCTGGAAGACGCCATCATGGGGCCTACGGGCCGTCCTTACCGCGACTTCCCGGAACCGGCTCCACTTGCCTCCCACGGCCCGGCAAGGGTCATCGCCATGGTTAACCAGAAGGGCGGAGTGGGCAAAACCACGTCCACCATCAACCTTGCGGCGGCCCTCGCGGAGTATGGCCGGCGGGTGCTTTTGGTGGACTTTGATCCACAAGGTGCTCTTTCTGCAGGGCTCGGCGCCAATCCGCACGAACTCGATCTCACCGTCTACAACGTCCTCATGGACCGCAAAGTGAACATCCGGGATGCTATCCAGCAGACCGGCGTGGAAGGTGTGGATCTTCTGCCTGCAAACATCGACCTCTCCGCTGCTGAAGTGCAGCTGGTCAACGAAGTCGCCCGCGAGCAAGTCCTGGACCGCGCACTCAAGAGTGTTGAAGATGACTACGACGTCGTGCTGATCGACTGCCAGCCGTCGCTCGGCCTGTTGACTGTCAACGCACTGACCGCCGCCCATGGCGTCATCATTCCGTTGATTTGCGAGTTCTTCGCGCTTCGCGCAGTGGCCCTCCTCGTGGAAACCATCGAGAAGGTGCAGGACCGTTTGAATCCACGTCTGCAGGTGGACGGCGTCCTGGCCACCATGTACGACGCCCGCACCCTGCACAGCCGCGAAGTCATCTCGCGCCTCGTGGAGGCCTTCGGTGACAAGGTTTTCGAGACCGTCATCAAGCGTTCCATTAAGTTCGCGGACGCCACAGTGGCCGCGGAACCCATTACGAGCTACGCCGGCAACCACATCGGTGCAGACGCCTACCGCCGCCTCGCAAAAGAACTTATCTCGCGCGGCGGCGCGCCGTAGCGGACACGTGGGACGGTCACTCGCCGAGGCGGCAAGTCCGGAGAAAACGTCCGACGCCGGCACCTCCGACACCCGCAAGGCGGGCTTTGAGGTTCGGCTCGCAAACTTTACCGGGCCGTTCGACCTCTTGCTGGGCCTGATATCCAAGCACAAGCTGGACATCACCGAGGTGGCCTTGGCTACCGTCACCGATGAATTCATCAAGTACATCCGCCGCCTCCAGGAACTGGGGGAGGACTGGGCGTTGGACGAGGCCAGCGAATTCCTGGTGATCGCTGCCACGCTCCTGGACCTCAAAGCTGCCCGGCTCCTTCCCGCTGGCGAAGTAGAGGACGACGAAGATATTGCTCTCCTGGAAGCCCGGGACTTGCTCTTCGCACGGCTGCTCCAGTACAAGGCGTTCAAGCAAGTGGCAGGTCTCATCAGTGAAACCCTGGAACAGGAAGAGCGAAGATACCCGCGCCAAGTGGCACTGGAGGCCCATTTCGCCGCGCTGCTGCCCGAACTTGTGTGGCGGCACACCCCTGAACAGTTCGCGGAGCTTGCCGCCAAGGCACTGAAGCCAAAGGACTCGGCGCCCGCAGAGGTGGGATTGGACCATCTCCACGCACCCCCGGTGAGCGTCAAGGAGCAAGCCGAGATCATCGGATACCGGCTTCAACTTGGAGCCCCCCTCTCCTTCCGCGTGCTGATAGCCGACGCCGAGACAACATTGGTGGTGGTGGCCCGCTTCCTGGCCTTGCTGGAGATGTTCCGGGACAGGGTTGTGGCATTCGAGCAGGCAGGTCCGTTGGCAGAACTGACAGTGCGATGGACCGCGGATGTGGCCGAATGGGACAGCTCGAACCTGAGCGAAGAGTACGAGGAAACGACCGAAGGGGACAGCGAATGACTGAGCAGGACATGGCCGCAGCCGGCCTTGCTGAGCTCGAAACCCTGCCTGGCGGGGCGCGGGCAGCGTTGGAAGCTGTGCTCATGGTCATCGATGAGCCAGCCACCTCGGAGGAGTTGGCTGCGGGATTGAACGTAACGGTCGCCGTCGTCGAGGATTTGCTGCAGGACCTGCAGCGGGAGTATAGCGGCTATACTGTTAAAGCCCCGGACGTGGATGCTGTCGGCTTTGCCGTTGCCAGCTCTGCCCCCCGGGGTTTTGAATTGCGGAACGTCGCCGGTGGGTGGCGGATCTATTCACGGTCTGACTTTGCGGACATCGTGGGCAGGTTCGTCCTCGAAGGGCAGACCACCAGGCTCACTCAGGCAGCGCTTGAAACTCTGGCGGTCATTGCCTACAGGCAGCCGGTCTCCAGGGCCCGGGTGTCCGCAATTCGAGGCGTCAACGTCGATTCTGTGGTCCGGACTCTTACCCAGCGTGGTCTGATCGAAGACTCCGGGAACGATCCCGAATCAGGGGCTGTCCTGTACAGGACAACCTCCTACTTCCTGGAACGGATGGGCATCGGCTCGGTGGCGGAACTGCCCCAGCTCTCGCCGCACCTTCCGGGTTTGGAAGGGATCGACGAGTACTACGACGCCAGCCGGATGTAAGCCCGGCAACGCACGAAAACTACATACTGATTCACGGCAGCGCATGGACGGTGCCACGGCAACAAGGGGCAGACGATGTCTGCCCGGCTGGCTAGTGTTGATTGCAGCACTAATTGCCGGCCATTACTACACAAGGACGGGTCATGACACAGGCGGGACGCCAGGGTTCACCACGTAACAGTTCGGGACGCAACAGTTCTGGACGCAATGAGGCAAGGGGCGGCACAGGCCGCTCCAACGCCGGCGGCTTCTCCGGCCGCGGCGGCAGTGCCGGCGCTGGAAAGCGCAACTTCACTCAGGGCGAGGGCCGCCCGTTCAAGGCTTCAAAGCCACGGGAAGCGGCCCCTTTCGATCCCGATAACCCCACAACGGCTGGCGATTACGATCGCGGCCAGGCCGCCAGGCCTGCCAAGCCCTTCCGCAAGCCCGGCTCCAACAAGCCTGGTTACGGCAAGGCTCCCGGAACACCCGGTGCGTTGAAGCCCAAGGCGAAGCCCGCCAGGCAGTATGGCTCCAAGGCTTTCGGCAGCGAACGCTTCGGCCAGAACCTGGGCCCCATCCGCAAGCCTGCCCGCAACCGCGGTCCGCGCCAGGAAGTCCCGCAGTCGGACCTCCACGATGTCGACGGCGTGCGCCTGCAGAAGGTCATGGCGCAGGCCGGCGTGGCTTCCCGGCGCGTGTGTGAGGAAATGATCCTCGAAGGCCGCGTCGAGGTAGATGGCGTGGTCACTACCGAGCTTGGCATGCGTGTGGATCCCAAGACCGCCGTGATTCACGTTGACGGTATCCGTATCCAGCTCGACGAAACCCTTGTCTACATGGTCTTCAACAAGCCCAAGGGCGTTGTTTCCACCATGGAAGACCCCGAGGGCCGCCCGTGCATCAGCGATTTCCTGAAGAACGCCAAGGGGGAGAGGCTCTTCCACGTCGGGCGCTTGGATGTCGGCACCGAAGGGCTGCTGTTGTTGACCAACGACGGCGAACTCGCCAACCGCCTGACCCACCCGTCCTATGAGGTTCCCAAGACGTACCTGGTCCAGGTTCGCGGTCCCTTCCCGCAGGGCGTCGGCGCGCAGCTGAAGTCCGGCGTCGAGCTTGAAGACGGTCTGGCAACAGTGGATTCCTTCCGCCTGGTTGACTCCACACCTGGCCACGTCCTCATTGAAGTTGTCCTGCACTCCGGCAAGAACCGAATCGTTCGCCGCATGTTTGATGCCGTTGGTTTCCCGGTAGAGCGTCTTGTCCGTGTCAAGATCGGTCCCATTGGCCTGGGAGACCAGCGCCAAGGAAGCATCCGCAACCTCGGCAGGCAGGAAGTCGGTCACCTTCTGGCATCTGTGGGGCTCTAGGGCATGTCGGCATTCCGCTCGCACGGCCGCGGCCATCTTGATGGCCCGGTCGTGGTTCTTGGTACAGGCCTGCTTGGAGCCAGCATTGGCCTCGGCCTGCGCGGACGCGGTGTTCCGGTTTTCCTTTTCGACCCCTCGCCGACCAACCAGGCGGTCGCGGTGGACATTGGTGCCGGCAGGCCGTTGGCCGAGCTTGATGAGCAACCTCAGTTGGTTGTTGTCGCTGCACCGCCTGACGTGACGGCCGACGTCGTGGAGAAGGCCCTGGCGGACTACCCTTCCGCCGTCGTCGTTGACATTGCCAGCGTTAAGGCCACTATTCAATCCCAATTGCGGGAGCGCGGCGTGGATTTGGCCAGGTATGTGGGGACCCATCCGATGGCCGGACGGGAAAAGTCGGGGCCCGTTGCGGCCAGGGGCGAGCTTTTCACATCCATGCCCTGGGTGGTTTGCCCATCGGAGGAAACCGACACCGACGCCGTGCACACGGCACGTTCGCTGGCGGGGGATTTGGGAGCAATCGTCTCCCAGTTCACCGCTGATGAGCATGACGAAGCGGTCGCTCTGGTGTCTCATCTGCCGCAGATCATGTCTTCGCTTCTGGCGAGCCGTTTGCAGGGAACGCCCTTGCATGCCCTGTCCTTGGCCGGGAACGGGTTGCGGGACACAACGCGTATCGCTGCCAGTGATCCCACCCTTTGGGTGCAGATACTGGGTGGCAATGCGGAAAAGGTTGTTTCCATCCTGCACGGCGTTCGTGAGGACCTAAATCGATTGATTGGGACTTTGGAAGCGCCGCTTGCACCGGGAGCGCGGTTGGATCTTGCACAGCTCATCAGCGAAGGGAACGCCGGGCAGGCCCGGATTCCGGGCAAGCACGGCGGGCCTCCACAAGCGTATTCCTGGCTTACGATCCTCGTGGATGACAAGCCCGGACAGATCGCGCAGCTCCTTACCGAAATTGGCGAGATCGGCGTGAACGTCGAAGACCTCCGGCTCGATCACTCCTCGGGTCAGAACGTGGGCATGGTGGAGCTCTCAGTCCTGCCGAGCAAGCACGACCTCCTTGTTGAAGCCTTGACCGATCGTGGATGGCGGGTACTCCAGTAATGACGCGTGAATTCTTTGGGCCGGAGACAGTTGCCCGCCCCGGCAAGCCGCTCGTGATCGCGATCGACGGCCCCTCGGGGTCGGGCAAATCCAGCGTCAGCAAGGAAGTTGCCCGGCGCTTGAAGCTGGCGTACCTGGATACCGGTGCGATGTACCGCGCGCTCACGTGGTACTGCCTCAAAACAGGCCTCGACCTCCAGGACGGCGCTGCGGTGGAGCAGGCTTCCAAACTTATGCCCCTGGAGATCAGTACCAGCACGGCTACCGAGTATGTGGCAGTAGACGGCACCGACATCACAGATGAAATCCGCGATCCCTTGATTTCGTCCTCCGTGAGCGCCGTCGCTACTACGCTGGGTGCCCGCACGGAGCTGATCCGCCGCCAGCGCCAGCTCATCGACCAACACCATCACCGGATGGTGGTGGAGGGACGCGACATCACCACGGTGGTTGCACCCAACGCCGAGGTCCGTATGCTCCTGACCGCGAGTGAAGAAGCCAGGCTCCGGCGTCGTGGTATTCAGTTGGGCGGTACGCAGACCAAGGAACAGCTTGCCGCGCAGGTGACACAGCGTGATGCCAAGGACTCCACGGTGGTGAACTTCACCCAAGCGGCCGACGGCGTTGTAACCCTCGATTCCTCGGACCTCGACTTTGAGGAAACAGTGGAAACAGCCCTGGCGATCGTTAGCAAGGTCATCTATGGCGACTAAGAACCAGCTTTCAGCACCACTCCTTCCAGCCAAGTGGACAGGCATCTGGAGCCGTCCCGTTGGCTGGATCCTGGATCATGTCATCTATCGGACGGTCGTGGCGGGCAAGGGCAACATACCAGCTGCTGGTCCAGTGATATTTGCAGGCAACCACATCAGCTTCCTCGACGGTCCCGTGATGTTCGGCGCTTCGCCGCGCCCCATGCACATCCTGGTCAAGAAAGAGATGTTCCAGGGATTCCTGGGCCGCGTCCTCAGGGGATCAGGGCAGATTCCGGTGGACCGAAGCGGTGACCGCAGCGCACTGCACATAGGCAAGCAATTGCTCGACGCCGGCCGTTGCGTTGGGATCCTTCCTGAAGGAACCCGGGGGAGCGGCTCCGCTGACAACATCAGCAATGGTGTCGCCTGGCTGGCTATCAACTCCGGCGCCACGGTCATACCCGTCGCGATTCTCGGAACCCGTGCGGGTGATGAGCACCGCGACCATATTCCCAAACCCCGCCGCAGGCTGTATGTCAGCTTCGGCGAACCCCTCACGGTGCAGCGCCGGAAGGGCGAACCGGGGCGTGTTTCAATGGACAGGGCGGCTGCGGCAATCCGCGATGCACTGGCCGGACACATCCAGGATGCAGTCAGGACTACAGGGCAGGGCCTTCCCCAGGAACCTCCGTCCGGACCATCCACAACGCAGCACCGCCAAACAGAAGTAGCCGGGACGCCGGCAGACCACCATTAAGGAACGTGCAATGAGCGATACGACTCAAAAATCCGGCCTCCACGGAGCCGGCGACGACGAATACACGCCCACCGGCACCGACCAGGTGGCTGAAAACCTGGCTGCCCTGGACGATGAAGAGGCCGAACTCCGTGCGGCCACCCTCCGGGCCGGCCTGGATGATTACGACCTCGACGAAGACGACGCAGCGCTGCTTAGCGGCGATTACGACGACGAAGGCGACGAAGGTCCCCTCAAGCTGGACCCGGTTTTGGCCATCATCGGCCGCCCGAACGTGGGCAAGTCCACCTTGGTCAACCGCATCCTTGGCCGCCGCGAAGCCGTCGTGGAGGACACCCCGGGTGTTACCCGCGACCGCGTCATGTACTCCGCACGTTGGAATGGCCGTAACTTCACGTTGGTAGACACCGGCGGATGGGAACACGATGCCAAGGGCATCCACGCCCGAGTTGCCGAGCAGGCCGAAATGGCTGTTGAGCTTGCCGACGCTGTTCTCTTCGTGGTGGACTCCGCCGTTGGCGCGACTGCGACGGATGAAGGCGTCATGAAGATGCTGCGCAAGAGCAAGAAGCCGGTCATCATGGTGGCCAACAAGGTGGATGACTTCGCACAGGAAGCTGACTCCGCTGCATTGTGGGGCCTTGGTTTCGGCCAGCCTTACCCGGTGTCCGCCCTTCACGGCCGCGGCGTAGCCGATCTCCTGGACCACGTCATGGACACGCTTCCCGAGTATTCCTTGGTGGAAGGTGTGGAGCGCTCCGGCGGTCCTCGCCGCATCGCCCTGATCGGTCGCCCGAACGTGGGTAAGTCCTCCTTGCTGAACAAGCTTGCAGGCTCCGAGCGCGTAGTGGTTGATCCGCTGGCCGGCACCACGCGTGACCCGGTTGACGAGTTCATTGAACTTGGCGACCGCACGTGGCGCTTCGTGGACACCGCAGGTATCCGCCGGCGCCAGCACATGGCACAGGGCGCCGACTTCTACGCGTCCCTGCGTACGCAGGCCGCCCTCGAAAAGGCGGAGGTCGCCGTCGTGCTCCTCGCAGTGGACGAGGTCCTCAGCGAACAGGACGTCCGCATTCTGCAGTTGGCCATTGAGTCCGGCCGTGCGCTGGTACTCGCGTTCAACAAGTGGGACCTGCTGGACGACGAACGCCGCCGTTACCTCGAGCGTGAAATCGAGCAGGACCTGGCCCACGTTGAGTGGGCTCCCCGGGTCAACATTTCCGCGAAAACCGGTTGGCACAAGGACCGCCTGGTTCCTGCCTTGGATACTGCGCTGGAGAGCTGGGACCGCCGTATCCCCACTGGCCGCCTGAACGCGTTCCTCGGTGAACTGGTTGCTGCCCACCCGCACCCGGTTCGCGGTGGCAAGCAGCCGCGCATCCTCTTCGGCACCCAGGCCTCCAGCCGGCCGCCGAAATTCGTGCTGTTCACCACCGGTTTCCTGGACCCCGGATACCGCCGCTTCATCACGCGTCGCTTGCGCGAAACGTTCGGCTTCGAAGGCACGCCCATCGAGGTCAACATGCGTGTCCGTGAGAAGCGCGGCAAGAAGCGCTAAATGAGACGGGCATCACAGTCGAGTTTGGCTCTGATGGCATTGGCACCCTCCAACTTCGTGTAAGCTTTTGGAGGTGGTTCGGCCGGACTGCTTAGGTGGGATTCTTCGGAGGAAAACCTAGGCGGAGAACGGTGGAACCAGCGGGCTGTAGCGCAGCTTGGTAGCGCACTTGACTGGGGGTCAAGGGGTCGCAGGTTCAAATCCTGTCAGCCCGACCATAAAGGCCGGAATCACGCGGAAACGCGGGGTTCCGGCCTTTGGTCGTTAAGCCCGAATCTGCGTATGCGGCGGCCAAACCCGGTCTTGTTCGCTTCTCTCCCCGTTGTGCGGTGAGGAGAGCGAACAAGTGCGGGACTGGCCAACTCCGACGTCGAAACTCAGGCCTTCTGCAGGGCTCCCAGTGCGCGTACCAAGGGCTCGAGTTCCGGAACCTGCTCAGCGGCTTCCAGGGCCGACGCCAAGGTCTCATCATGGACAGGCTTTGCTGCCTCAAGCAGCTTTTGGCCGGCGACCGTGAGCTCGGTGTAGATCCCACGACGATCATCCGCGCAGAGGATCCGCGTCAGCAGTCCCCGGTCCTCCAGGCGGTTGACCAGGCGGGTGGTTGCACTGCTGGAAAGAGCCGTGGCCCGGGCAAGCTGCTGCATGCGCATGTGCCATCCGTCCTGGCGGCTCAGGGCGTCAAGAACTGTGTATTCGACGACCGACAGCTCGGTGGAAGCCTGGAGTGCTTTCTCGAGTTCAGCCTCGATGCTTCCGTGCAGGGCAGCGAGGGTGCGCCATCCCTGTGCGCGTACTTCTACGGCGTCATCCTTGATGCCCATGCTTATTGTGCTCCTGCCTTGGTTTGCGTATCAGTGCAGCCGATCGAAAGTAGTTGCTTGCGCAATTATCTAGCGTGTGCAACTATATATACAGCGTCTGCAACTATTATTCTACGGGTTTCCAGAGGCGCACATCTACCTTGCTTTTGGGAGCCACCCAACTAAGGAGTTCCACATGCCCGCAGGGTTGATAGCCCTCGCCCTTGGCGGATTTGGCATCGGATTAACCGAGTTCGTCATCGTGGGCCTTTTGCCGGAAGTAGCGGCAGATTTCCAAGTGAGCGAGGCCTCAGCGGGCTGGTTCATTTCCGGTTATGCGCTAAGCGTGACAGTCGGCGCCCTTCTGGTTACTGCCGCCGTTACCAGACTTCCGCGCAAGCCCGTCCTTGTTGGGCTGCTTGTTCTGTTCATCGTCGGCAACTTCCTCTCCGCCATCGCCGACTCGTACACGGCGATGCTTGTAGGCCGCATCATTGCGGCGTTGTGCCACGGTGCGTTCTTCGGAATCGGCTCTGTGGTGGCAGCCAGCCTGGTTCCTCCGCACAAAAAAGCCGGTGCCATTGCCATCATGTTCACAGGACTTACTGCCGCCAACGTCCTCGGCGTTCCGTTCGGTACCCTCCTTGGCCAGAACCTGGGTTGGCGTTCAACGTTCTGGGCCATCACCGGAATCGGCGTGGTGGCACTGCTCGGAATAGCGCTGATGGTGCCGAAGGGGAGTACGGAGCCGACCAAAGGCCTCCGAAGCGAACTGGGAGCCTTCAAATCCGGCCAGGTCTGGCTGTCCCTCGTCGTGACGATTTTGGGCTTTGGCGGCATGTTCGGCGCGTTCACCTACATCGCATTCACGCTTACTGAAATTTCCGGGTTTGAGCCGGGCGCCGTCCCATGGTTGTTGGTGCTCTTCGGTGGCGGACTGTTCGTCGGCAACTTCCTGGGCGGGAAGGCGGCCGACAAAAACCTGGACGGATCCCTCGTCATAATCCTCGCCGGCTTGGTGCTGGTCCTGGGCTTCTTCGCCCTCACCGCGTCCAGCAGCATCGCTACCTTGATCTCGCTGGCCCTCATGGGCGGCTTCGGTTTTGCTACCGTCCCCGGTCTGCAGATGCGCGTGATGCACTTTGCCTCCTCCGCTCCCACCCTGGCATCCGGGGCCAACATTGGCGCCTTCAACCTGGGGAATGCGCTGGGCGCCTGGCTCGGAGGGGTCACCATTTCGGCTGGTCTGGGCTACACCTCGCCCATCTGGGCAGGGACCGCGATTACTGTAGCCGCGTTGTTGGTCATGCTTGCTGCCACCGCAGCAGCCAAGCGCAAGGAAGTTGGAGCAGCAAAGACCAGGCCCGACGTCGAACGCGAACCTCAGGGGGCGGCAGTCTCCTGACGCTGGGCTGCAAACCCAAAAAGCCCGCCACGGACAATAATCCGTGGCGGGCTTTCGCGTCCTAGGGGTTGGGTGCAGCGTCCCGGGCTTCCTGCTCTGCCCTCTTCGCAGCCTTGGTTCGTTCGCTCTCAGCCTGCCTCAACGCCCGCATTTGCTTGCCTCGCCGGCGCCACAGGGCCCAAAGAACAGTAACCACCGCAAAAATCACCGCAGCCGCTACCGCCGAGATCCCCGTCCACGTAGTGAAGAATCCGGCATCCACGCTCAAGGTGCGCTGGCCGGCGTGCGCAGATTCGGTGGAACCGAACACAATGCCTGCCGTCAGCAGGTTCGGCGTGGCGATTGCGACAGCCGCCAGCAGGATGACGATCTTCCACGGCCAGGAGACAGCCTTGTGGGTTGCCTGCCACGCCACCACGAGGGGAACGAAGGTGAAGACGAAGCCGTAGAACATGCCCACCAATACGCTCGCGCCGAGGTCCCGCCGGATCTGCCCCGCGATGACGTCGGACCACCAACGGGGCAGAATGGCCCCAAGGATAAAGTAGGCTGCCACAGCGACAAGCAATGCCACCAGGATCAGAATAATTTTGACGCCCCAATTGCGTTTTTTCCGAGCCGGTACTTGTGCTTGTTCAGTCATGGGTCAATCATGGCAGAGACCTCATCAGGCACAGGGGAATTGTGCCTATACTTTCAGCGGTGGCCGGATGCCCGGGCCGCCGTCGAGATCCGTAAATGTCCCGATGAAAGGCGACCCATGAGCAATATTCCAGCCGATCTTTCCTACACCGCAGAGCACGAGTGGGTTTCTGCCCCTGACGCCGATGGCGTGGTGCGGATTGGTATTACCGACTTCGCGCAGGACGCCCTGGGTGACGTTGTATACGCCCAGATGCCCGAACCCGGGACAAAGATCACCGGGAATGAAGTTGTTGGGGAGGTTGAGTCCACCAAGAGCGTCAGTGATATCTATGCTCCCGTTAGCGGTGAAGTCATTAACCGCAATGACTCTTTGGACCAGGATCCGGCACTGATCAACTCTGATCCTTACGGCGATGGTTGGCTTTTTGAAGTAAAGCTGGCAGAAGCCGATGCAGTGGATTCCCTGCTCAGTGCATCGGAGTACGAACAACAGGTAGGCTAAAGTTATCTGGCCCGCCCGGCTGCATTCTTTTAGCCAAGGACGCGGGAAGGCGGGCCAGCAACCGATTTGCCCGGCGGTACCGGGAGGCGGAAGTGGCCGGCAAGGTTTGGAATTGCCGGCGGATGAGGAGGAAATTCCATGGTTGGCGGCGAACAGAACCAAGCCAATGTCGGAAGGGGCGCGGAAGAGCAACCCACGTCGGAGACCACCTCGATCAGCATCACGCCAACGTGGGACGAGCCAAGCGTTGCACCCCGGCTTGCACCCGAAGAGCGTGCCTCCGTTGATGCCCTGCCGCCGGACTCTGCCTTGCTCATCGCGCACAGCGGACCAAACGCGGGGGCCCGGTTCCTTCTGGACGCAGATACCACTACGGCCGGCAGGCACCCGGACGCAGACATCTTCCTGGATGACGTCACGGTGTCGCGCAAGCACGTGGAGTTCCACCGCACCCCAACGGGCTTCGAACTCGTGGACATGGGTAGCCTCAATGGAACCTATGTGAACCACGACCGCGTGGATCGGGTGCTGCTGAAGAGTGGCAATGAGGTGCAGATCGGCAAGTTCCGGCTGACCTACTACTTCAGCCCTGGCCGCCCGGCGGGCCAAGTCTGACCCCGGGGTACCTGCCTGTGGCAATGGCCCAGCCGGAACGTCGCGGACCGCAGGTCCTGAACATCGGGGAAGTCCTGGCGCAGTTGAGCGACGACTTCCCAGGGATGACTGCGTCCAAAATCCGCTTTCTTGAGGAAAAGGGCCTCATTAATCCGAAGCGGACCCCTGCCGGGTACCGGCAGTACGCGGACAGTGATGTTGAGCGCCTCCGTTTCGTCCTTGCCCTTCAGCGCGACCAGTACTTGCCGCTCAAGGTCATCAAGGATTACTTGGACGCGATCGATCGCGGGGAGCGTCCCGAAAACCTGCCTCCAGGCGTCACGGTGTCACCCCGGGTAGTTTCGGCGGAAATGGCTGCCGAAATCCAAGGCCGTGCCCGCGCATTGACCGAGGAGCAGCTCCGGGCCGAATCGGGTGCAAGCGTACCCTTGCTGGAGTCGCTCCTGAGCTTCGGACTAATAAGCCATGTTGGCGGCAAGTTCGACGAACACGCCCTCCAGGTTGCGCGTGCCTGCGTCCAGTTGGAGGGTCATGGTTTGGAGCCGCGCCATCTCCGGCCGTTCCAGGCTGCAGCCGAGCGTGAGTTCGGCCTGGTGGAGAGAGCGGTTGCGCCCCTGACGTCCAGGCGCGACGCCGCCTCCCAAGCACGGGCTGCCGAAGCAGCACGTGAAATCAGCGAACTGTGCCTGACGCTGCACAGGGCGCTCGTCCACGACCGTATCTCCCGGATGGACACCTGATGATCGAAGTTGAAATTGTCGGCGTCCGGATCGAACTGCCGTCCAACCAGCCTTTGGTCCTCCTGCGGGAGATCAAGGGTGAACGGCATGTCCCCATCTGGATTGGAACACCCGAGGCCAGCGCCATTGCCCTGGCCCAGCAAGGTGTGGTCCCACCGCGGCCGATGACCCACGATCTCCTGATTGACGTCGTAGAATCCTTGGGGCATTCAATCATCAGCGTTAACATCGTGGCGGTCGAAGACAACATCTTCTACGGGCAACTGCAATTCGACGATGGCACTGTAGTGAGTTCGCGCGCTTCCGATGCGTTGGCCCTTGCATTGCGGGCCAAATGCCGCATTTGGTGCGCGGATGCGGTGATGGAGGAAGCAGGAGTCCGGATCACTGAGCATGACGAAGGCGAAGATTCAGAGCCGGATCCCAGTGTGGACGAAGAACGTGAAATGCGGCGTTTCCGCGAGTTCCTGGACGACGTGGAACCTGAGGATTTCGAAGGCTGAATCACCCTAAGCCTAAAGTTGAGGGTGAAACTTTCGACACGACCGGATTTTGCGCCCGAGGTCTTTGACCTAACGCCCTCCCGGGCCTAACGTCGAAGGTATCAAGTTCCCGTTGCATACACTGCCCGCGCAAGTCACACTGGAAGGTGCCGACTTGTGGGAATTACACGGCTGAATTTCGGCGTTGTGATCAGTGGTAAGCACCGTCCCCAAGGGAACTGAGAACAAGGAGGTCACGTGAGTCCGAAAGGCGAAGCAGGCGAGCTGAAGCAGGCCTCGACCGGCATTGCTGCGCCCGCATCCGGCGCCCAAGGTTTGCTCTTCACAGAGGACCTTCCAGTGCTGGACGAGGACGCGGGCTACCGCGGGCCCACTGCCTGCAAGGCTGCAGGTATCACGTACCGACAGCTGGACTATTGGGCGCGCACCGGTTTGGTTGAGCCGGCCGTCCGTGGTGCTGCGGGTTCCGGCTCGCAACGTCTCTATGGATTCCGCGACATCCTGGTGCTCAAGGTAGTCAAGCGACTACTTGATACCGGTGTTTCCCTGCAGCAGATCCGCACAGCCGTGGAGCATCTTCGCGAGCGTGGTGTTGAAGACCTTGCGCAGATTACGCTGATGAGCGATGGCGCCAGTGTTTACGAATGTACCTCTGCCGACGAAGTCATTGACCTCGTGCAAGGCGGACAGGGTGTCTTTGGCATCGCGGTGGGACGTGTATGGCGGGAAGTCGAGGGAAGCCTTGCCGCGCTTCCGAGCGAGCACGCCGCCGAGCAGTCCTTTCCGGACGACGAATTGAGCAAGCGGCGCGTTGCCCGCCGTATCGGCTAAATAAGCCCAACTGGATGTCTTGGTAACGGATGAAGCCGCCCCTTGGATAGAGGGTGCGGCTTCTTCCGTCATATGGCTGGCGCGTGGGGGCTAGCGCTGCTGGCGATTCCGCAAGCCGGCTTGACCCTCAAGTAGGCTCTGCAAGAGTGCGTCGAAGAGTTTTGCGGAGTTCTTGGCTGAATCGCCAGGCCAGTGGTGCACGGAGTGGGCTGCGCCTTGGATTTGCTGCCAGTTTGCCTGCTCCGGAATGTGCGGCGTCAGGAGCAGCTCGCCGAACATGGACTCCATCTCGGACAGCCGGAAGGTGTGCTCTGCTGAGCCGGTGCGAACGCGGTTGGCGACGATTCCCGCTGGCGCCAGATGAGGAGCGAATTCCTGTCGGAACAACTGGATGGCGCGCATGGTCCGTTCGGTACCGGCCACGGAGAACAGGCCGGGCTCGGCCACGAGCACTACGCGGTCGCTGGCGCTCCATGCCATGCGGGTGAGCCCGTTCAGCGAAGGAGGGCAGTCCACAAGAATCAGTTCATAGTTGGTGGTTCCTGCAAGAACGGCCGAGAGCCTGCGAAGGTCGCGGCGGCCGAGATCCGGGCGGTCATAGATACCCGTGAACGCTGATCCAACAGCAACGTCAAGCTTGCCGCCGCTGGAACCGTTGGAAACCCAGCTGCTGCTGGCGACGTTCTCGGGAAGTTTCGCTTTCCGGGGACTCTTGAGCATGCGGCCAATGTCCAACTGGTCACCTCGCTGGACGCCGAGTGCCGTCGTAGCGTCGGCATGGGGATCGAGGTCCACCACGAGGGTTGGAATGCCGGCCGCGAGGGCCGCGGACGCCAGGCCGGTGGTCACTGACGTCTTTCCCACTCCGCCTTTGAGGCTGCTGATGCTGACTACTTGCACTTGAAAACCCAAAACCTAACGCCGGTTGCCGTATCGCGCTGTTTTCCGCTCCGGGACCGCCGGAGCCGGGGCTTGCCGAAGCCCCTCCAACATCATATGGGGCGGGGCCGTGGATTCCCGCTTTCTACGCGCCCGGGTGCCGGAGGATGCTGCGGCCATTAGCACGGTGGGGAGTCGCGCGCACGCATATACAGCCCAGATGACGATTCCATTGTGATGGTTGCCACAAAGATTTGTGTTTGATGCTGGCGGCACTACACACTGTGACCACCGACCGATCCACCCGCAATGATGCAGGAGAAGTATGTTTTCGAAAATTCTGGTGGCCAATCGCGGCGAAATCGCGATCAGGGCGTTTCGCGCTGGTTATGAACTGGGCGCCAAGACCGTAGCCGTCTTTCCGCATGAGGATCGCAACTCGATCCACCGGCAGAAGGCCGACGAAGCTTACCTGATCGGCGAGGTGGGCCACCCTGTCCGCGCCTACCTGGACGTCGAGGAGGTTGTCCGCGTCGCCAAGGAAGCCGGCGCCGACGCCATCTACCCCGGCTATGGCTTCCTCTCGGAAAACCCTGACCTGGCCCGTGCGGCCAAGGCCGCGGGAATCACCTTCGTGGGCCCGCCTGCCGAGGTCCTGGAACTCGCAGGCAACAAGGTTGCTGCCCTGGAAGCTGCCCGCAAGGCCGGTGTCCCCGTGCTGAAGTCGAGCAAGCCTTCAAAGGACCTCGATGAACTGATCGCGGCAGCCGACGAAATCGGCTTCCCGATCTTCGCCAAGGCTGTTGCCGGCGGTGGTGGACGTGGCATGCGTCGCGTGGAGACCCGTGAAGCCCTCCCCGAAGCCCTGCAGTCCGCCATGCGCGAGGCCGATGCTGCTTTCGGCGATCCCACCATGTTCCTCGAGCAGGCCGTGTTGCGCCCGCGCCACATCGAAGTGCAGATCCTGGCCGACGCCGAGGGTAACGTCATGCACCTGTTCGAGCGTGACTGTTCCTTGCAGCGCCGCCACCAGAAGGTAGTGGAAATCGCGCCGGCGCCCAACCTGGATGAAAACATCCGCCAGGCGCTCTACCGTGACGCCGTGGCCTTCGCCAAGGCCCTGAACTACGTCAACGCCGGAACGGTTGAGTTCCTGGTAGACACCGAAGGCGAGCGTGCAGGCCAGCACGTGTTCATCGAAATGAACCCGCGCATCCAGGTGGAGCACACTGTCACCGAGGAAATCACGGATGTGGACCTCGTGCAGGCACAGATGCGTATTGCCTCGGGTGAGACCCTCGCGGACCTTGGCCTGAGCCAGGAGACAGTATCCATCAAGGGCGCCGCCCTGCAGTGCCGCATCACCACGGAGGATCCGGCCAACGGCTTCCGCCCGGACGTCGGAAAGATCACCGGCTACCGTTCCGCAGGTGGCGCGGGCGTGCGTCTCGACGGCGGCACCGTCTACTCCGGTGCCGAGATCAGCCCGCACTTCGACTCCATGCTCGTCAAGCTGACCTGCCGTGGCCGCGATTACCCGGCTGCAGTTGCCCGTGCGCGGCGTGGCCTGGCGGAATTCCGCATTCGTGGCGTGTCCACGAACATTCCTTTCCTGCAAGCCGTCCTCGCTGATCCGGACTTCAACGCCGGGAACGTGGCCACGGACTTCATCGACAAGCGCCCTGAACTGCTCAAGTCGCACATCTCTGCCGACCGTGGAACCAAGCTGCTCACGTGGCTGGCCGAGGTCACTGTGAACAAGCCGAACGGTGAGCTCAAGGTCCACTCCGACCCCGCCAGCAAGCTGCCCGTGATCGAGGGACCGGTGCCCACGTCCGGTTCGCGCCAGAAGCTCCGGGAGCTCGGCCCTGAGGGCTTTGCGAAAGCGCTGCGTGAGCAGCAGGCAGTCGCCGTCACGGACACCACGTTCCGTGACGCCCACCAGTCCTTGCTGGCTACCCGTGTCCGTACCCGCGACCTCGTGGCTGCCGGCCCGGCCGTCACGGCGTTGCTGCCGGAGCTGCTTTCCGTCGAGGCCTGGGGTGGTGCAACGTACGACGTCGCGCTCCGCTTCCTTGGCGAGGACCCTTGGGACCGCTTGGCTGCTCTGCGGCAGGCACTGCCGAACACGTGTATCCAGATGCTGCTCCGTGGACGGAACACTGTTGGTTACACTCCTTACCCGGAAGAGGTGACCGAGGCCTTCGTCAACGAAGCAGCGGCTACCGGCATCGACATCTTCCGCATCTTCGACGCCCTCAATGACGTCAACCAGATGGCCCCGGCAATCCGGGCTGTGCGTGCAACAGGGACTGCCGTCGCAGAGGTCGCACTCTGCTACACCGGCAACCTCCTTGACCCCAACGAGGACCTGTACACCCTCGACTACTACCTGGACCTTGCCCAGAAGATCGTCGACGCCGGTGCCCACATCCTCGCCATCAAGGACATGGCAGGACTCCTGCGTCCCGCCGCGGCTGCCAAGCTCGTCTCCGCCCTGCGAGAGCGTTTCGACCTGCCCGTGCACTTGCACACGCACGACACCGCCGGTGGCCAGCTCGCAACGCTTCTGGCGGCCGTCGACGCCGGTGTGGACGCCGTTGACGTCGCTGCTGCCTCCCTGGCCGGGACTACAAGCCAGCCTGCCGCTTCGGCGCTGGTGGCAGCATTGGCCAATACACCGCGCGACACCGGGATGAGTCTTGCCAACGTCGGTGCACTGGAGCCTTACTGGGAAGCGGTTCGGCGGGTCTACGCGCCCTTCGAGTCCGGCCTGCCGGGTCCCACAGGCCGTGTGTACCAGCACGAGATCCCAGGTGGCCAGCTGTCCAACCTTCGCCAGCAGGCCATCGCCTTGGGCTTGGGGGAGCAGTTCGAAGCCATCGAGGACATGTACACGGCGGCAGACCGCATCCTGGGCCGCCTGGTCAAGGTGACTCCATCCTCCAAGGTGGTGGGCGATCTCGCACTGCACCTTGTCGGCCTGAACGCTGACCCTGCGGACTTCAACGAGAACCCGCAGAACTACGACATCCCGGACTCCGTCATCGGCTTCCTTTCCGGCGAACTCGGAGATCCTCCCGGAGGCTGGCCCGAGCCGTTCCGTACCAAGGCCCTTCAAGGCCGCAGCATCAAGGTCCGGGACGTTGAGATCAGTTCAGAGGACAGCGCCGCGCTGAAGGGTAATTCGAAGACCCGCCAGCACACCCTGAACCGCTTGCTCTTCGCAGGTCCTACCAAGGACTACCTCAAGAGCGTGGAGACCTACGGCAATATCTCCGTGCTGGACACCCGTGATTACCTCTACGGTTTCCAGCAGGGCTCGGAGCACGTGATCGAGCTGGAGAAGGGCGTCCGCCTCATTGCCCAGCTTGAGGCCGTGTCCGAAGCTGACGAAAAGGGCATGCGTACGGTGATGTGTACGCTGAACGGCCAGTCGCGTCCAGTGGTTGTCCGCGACCGTTCCGTGGTGAGCAACGTCAAGGCGGCAGAGAAGGCCGACCCAGCACAGCCCGGGCAGGTTGCAGCCCCGTTCGCCGGGGCGGTTACCGTCACGGTCAAAGCAGGCGATGTGGTCAAGGCCGGCGATACGGTTGCCACGATCGAGGCAATGAAGATGGAAGCATCCATCACGACGCCGGTGGCCGGCACGGTCTCCCGCCTCGCCATCTCCTCGGTGGAGCAGGTCCAGGGCGGCGATTTGCTGCTGGTGATCGGCTAACGATCCACCAACAAAAACCCCTTCCGGAGGAATTCCGGAAGGGGTTTTTCGTTTACGGTGGCGTTTTTGCTGTGCCGTGTTCAGTACTACTGCGCCCGGGGCGCCGAATACATCTCTTCGATCACGGCGTCAAAGTCCTTCATGACCTGTGCGCGCTTGACCTTCAGCGACGGAGTGAGGTGGCCTGAAGCCTCGGTGAAGTCGGCAGGGACGATTCGGAAGGACTTGATTGCCTCCGCTTGGGAGACGGACTGGTTGGCTTTGCTGATGAGGTCCTGGACCGCAGCCCTTACCACCGGGTTCCCGGCAGCTTCTTCCAAGGAGGTACCGGATGGAAGTCCATGGCGTTCCAGCCATCCCGGCAACGCCTCCTCATCCAAGGTCACCAAAGCGCCGATGAACGGACGGTTATCGCCTACTACCAGGACCTGGGAAACCAGGGCGTCTGCGCGGATCTGGTCTTCCAGCAGCGCAGGAACCACGTTCTTTCCACCGGCCGTGACGATGATTTCCTTCTTGCGCCCGGTGATCTTGAGGAAGCCGTTGCTGTCCAGCTCACCGATGTCCCCGGTGCGGAACCACCCGTCGGCGGCAAAGGTTTCCTGCGTGAGGTCTTCGCGCTTGTAGTAGCCACGCATAACGCAGACGCCCTTGGCGAGAATTTCGCCGTCGTCTGCGATCTTGACGGCGTTGCCCGGAAGCGGGGCGCCCACGGTGCCGATCCTGATCATCGAGGGTGTGTTGACGGAGATGGGCGCCGTGGTTTCCGTCAGGCCGTATCCCTCCAGGATCTGCAGGCCAATGCCTTGGAAGAAGTGGCCCAGGCGTTCGCCCAAGGGGCCGCCACCCGAAACAGCGTGTGCCACATGTCCGCCCATGGCGTCGCGGAGCTTTCCGTAGACGAGTTTGTCGAACACTGCATGCTTGAGCTTCAACCCCAAGCCCAGGGAACCGGCCTGGCGCGCCTTGGAGTACTCGATCGCGGTGTCCACTGCACGGTGGAAGATGGCGCCCTTGCCGCTATCCTCGGCTTTGGTCAGCGCCGAGTTGTAGACCTTCTCGAAGACGCGCGGCACCGCAAGGATGAACGTTGGCTGGAAGCTCTGGAGGTCGGCCAGCAGATGCTTGATATCCGGCGTGTGGGCTACTTTGACGCCCCCTGCCACGGCCAGCACGGAGATGAACCGTGCAAAGACGTGGGCCAGCGGGAGGAACATAATGGTCTTGGCTGACTCGTTGATGATCTCGCCCAGTGCCGCACGTGCATTCTCGGACAGCTCCACGAAGTTTCCGTGGGTCAGCTCGCAGCCCTTGGGCCTGCCTGTGGTTCCGGAGGTGTAGATGATGGTGGCCAGATCCGTCAAGCCTGCAGCGGAGCGGCGCGTCTCAAGTTCCTCATCTGTGACACTGGTGCCGGCGGTGCGCAGGGCGTCAAGGCCGGCACCCTCAAGTTGCCAAACGTTGGCCACTGACTGGATGTCTTCGGCCGCAACAGCTTGCCGGATGATGTCCTCGTGGTGGGCGGCTTCACCGAAGGCGGCCACAGCGCCGGAATCGCCCAGGTTCCAAGCCACCTGCGATGGGGAAGAGGTCTCGTAAATTGGGACAGAAACGCCTCCTGCGAACCAGATGGCAAAGTCAACCAGCGACCATTCATAACGGGTACGCGACATGATGCCAACACGATCGCCGGCGCCCACGCCACTGGCGATAAGGCCCTTGGCCAAGGTCTTGACGTCGGCAAGGAAATCCGTGGCCCGGATGTCCTGCCACTGTGCGCTGCTGTCCAGCTTGGCGAAAAGTGCAGGGTTGGAAGCCTTGGTGGCGGCCCGGACGACGAGGTCCGTGATGTTGGTTTCAGGGGCAACATTGACAAGAGGCGGAACACTGAATTCACGCACGGTAGCTCCTTTGATATCCATGGGCCGCGAGAGGCTGCTTTCACTCTAGTATGCCCACTCGCGGGGGTGTGTCCTATTTAACCTACTGGCGAGTAACTTTACGGATGACCGGCCGTTTCGAGCAACTCGGCGTTATCCAGCGCTTGGCGATGTCTGCCTGCCCGGGCCCGGCAGAATAGGATGTTGGGATGCCTTCATTACGGTCCAGTTCCCGTGCCCGGCCCCGGCCACCAGTCGCTGCCTGGAAGGACGTTCCCTGGGCTGGACGCAGGAGTCATTTGGGCAGGCGGGGGCTGGCCATCGGCATTGACATCGGCGGCACCAAGGTAGCTGCCGGCGTTGTTGACGCCGAGGGCAGGATCCTCGCCGAGGCGCGCAGGTCCACGCCGGGCGCGGACCCCCGCGCCGTGGAGCAGACCATCGTGGAACTGGTTGACGAACTCAGCGCGGACCACCGGATTGCCTCCGTTGGTATTGGCGCGGCGGGTTGGATGGACCTCGACGGCGGTACGGTACTGTTCAGTCCGCACCTTGCCTGGCGCAACGAGCCCCTGAGGGAAAGCCTTCAGAATCTGTTGAGGCGGCCGGTCTTACTAACGAACGACGCCGACGCAGCCGCCTGGGCGGAGTGGCGCTTTGGCGCCGGCCAAGGTGAGAGCCGCCTGGTGTGCATCACGTTGGGCACGGGCATCGGCGGCGCAATGGTGATGGACGGGAGGGTTGAACGCGGCCGCTACGGTGTGGCAGGCGAATTCGGTCACCAGATCATTTTCCCCGGCGGGCACCGTTGCGAATGCGGCAATCGTGGCTGTTGGGAGCAATACGCGTCGGGGAACGCCCTCGGCCGTGAGGCCCGCCAATTGGTGCGAACCAACTCGCCTGAGGGCCGCGCACTCCTTGAACGCGCAGGCGGTGTGGAGGAGAGCATCACCGGCGCTGCAGTTACAACATTGGCGCTGGCCGGCGACTCTACGTCAAGGGAACTGTTGGCGGACCAAGGTGAATGGTTGGGCTTGGGGCTGGCCAACCTGGCGGCGGCACTGGATCCCGGGATGTTCGTGATTGGCGGCGGATTGTGCGACGCCGGGGACCTGCTCGCCGGACCGGCCCGTGAGGCATTCGCCCGGAATTTGACGGGGCGTGGATTCCGTCCGATGGCAAGGATTGAGCTCGCCGCTCTGGGACCCCGCGCAGGCATGATCGGCGCTGCTGACCTTTCGAGGGTCAGCGGCCGTGCCCACAGCTAAGCCGGCCGACAACCAAGTGGGCGCGCGCACCTAGATGCGTGCGCCGTCGTCGTCCTCGTTTTTCTCATGCGGTAGGCGCATGATCAGGTAAACGACCGAGGCCGCAAAGGCAACCACTATGCCAAGGATGGCCAGCAAGGGTGCCGAACGCCAAAACATCGCCGTAAAAAGCAGGGCGAGGGGGCCGCCCACAGCGCCAATCCATGCCAGCATGGTCAGCGGGTCCGTTCCCACCAGGCTGGGAGGCTCCTCGGGCACGAAGGCGCCGTCGTCGTCGTCCACCTCGAAATCGCGGGGACCCAGGGGCCTGCCGTCTGATTCTTCCTTTTCTCCTTGTGGCGTCCGGGCATCAGGCGCCGCTGCCGTGGCCGGAGAGGATAGTCCCAGCGGATCAAAGTCCCTGAAGCCCTTTGGGGCATCTTCCCTGGCCGGAGCGTCTTCCCTGGCTGGCGCGGCTCCTGCCTGTTCCCTTTCCGGCCGGCCCGGTTCGGGGGCCTCACCCAAGGGTGAGGATTCCGTTGCTTCCAGCCTGGCCACCAAATCCAACCACACGGCGTCGTCGTCTTTGTTGGCGCTCTGATCGGCAGAGTTGGGATCAGGCCTGTTCATCGGCTTTGTCCTTTTCGAGGGAAGACCCATCGCCGGCCAGGGCCGCCATGGTCTTTTGGATGAAGTCGACGGTTCCCGTGAAGATTTCAGGGGCGTCGTTGTCAAGGGTCGCAACATGATGGCTGTTGCTGAGGTAGGTGACGTCAACGGGCGCCTGGACCCGTGCACGAAGGAATTCGAGGCTGGCGTTGGAGATGACATTGTCCACTGTGGAGCGAAAGACCCTGACAGGGGAACTGATGCGGGGCAATAGCGCGGCAGTGTCTTTGTACATCTTCTTCAACTCGTGGGCCGCTGCAACCGGGGTGCGGGAATATGCCCCTTCGTCCTGGTCCGGCTTCAAAATGTCATTGGCGATTGCCGGAGTGCTCTTCATGACGTACTTGAGGGCCGCAACGATCACGGCGCGCGGGTCATCAAGTACCAGGCCGGGGTTTACCACAATGGTGCCGGCCACGGGCCGTGTCGCCGCAATGCGCAGCGCCAGCGTTCCGCCCATGGACAGTCCAGCCGCGAACACGAAATCGCATTCGCCTGCCAGTTCCCTGTAGGAATCGTCAACGGCCCGGTGCCATTCACGCCATGAACGCGTGGCCATATCCTGCCAGGTAGTTCCGTGCCCGGGGAGCAACGGAACCCTGACGGCATATCCCGCCGCTGCCAGGTGCTCCGCCCAGGGCCGGACGCTGTGGGGGCTTCCCGTAAACCCGTGTGACATGACGACGCCAACCCGGGGGCCTGGGCCAGTCCAGTTGCTGAGGAACGGGGAGAAATCGGGAAGCATTTTCATGATGACTCTGAGGCTACTCTGTCCGCGGCATGCTGACGGAAAAACTGCGCCGATTCTTCAAAGATGGTGGGTGCATCCACATCCAACGTGGCTACGTGGCCGCTCGCCGGGAGGGTCACCACTTTGAGTCGGGAAGGGTCCATATGCCTGCTGATCATAGCTACGGAAGTGGGCGGGATGACGCCGTCCACTGAAGATTTGAAGACCAGCGCCGGGGCTTGAATTTGTGGGAGGGCCCGGGTTGCCTGGCGGAAGAGCTTCTTCAGTTCGTGCACTGACTTCAAAGGCGTCTTTGAGTAGTCACCGTCCTGTGTGGCGGCCGCCGTCGGTTTTTCTTCCTCAATGGGTGAGGTGGTGGGCATGACGTACTTGAGTGCTCCGACATACCTGACCCGGCGATCGTAGAAACTCAACCCTGGGTTCACCAGGACCAGGCCTGGAACATCGTGCAGTGAAGCGAGGCGGAGGGCAACAGCACCGCCCATGGACAGGCCTGCCACAAAACACGTCTCGGTCCGGGCGGCAAGGTCCAGATAGCTTCGCTCAAATGTCCTGTACCAGTCCTGCCATCGTGTGGTGGCGAGATCGTGCCAGCTGGTTCCGTGACCGGGAAGCAAAGGCACTGAAACGGAAAATCCCTGCCCGGCCAGATACTCGGCCCAGGGCAGGACGCTCAGCGGGCTACCCGTAAATCCGTGGCAGATGGCCACTCCGGTGGAAGCATTGGCTCCATGGCCGGGATGGTGGAAAGCGAGCGGCGCGGCTGGTTTGTTGCGTTCCGTCATGGCTCCATCGTGTCACTCCTACCGATATTTCTCACTGGAGTAGGGTTGCTGTTGAGTCCCACCGGCTTGGCCGGAAGGACGCCCGTAAACCGGTCGTGAGAGGACAAACGTGTTCTATTGGGTCATGAAGAGGATCTTTCTTGGTCCTGTTCTCAAACTGCTGTTCCGGCCATGGGTCAAAGGGCTGGACAACGTCCCCGGAAACGGCCCGGCAATCCTGGCGTCCAACCATTTGTCCTTTTCGGACTCCATCTTCCTGCCCCTGATGGTGGATCGGCCCGTGATCTTCCTTGCCAAGTCCGAGTACTTCACCGGCAAGGGCATGAAGGGCCGCTTGACGGCGCTGTTCTTCAGGCTCACGAACCAACTGCCTATGGACCGCTCCGGCGGAGCCGCGTCGGAGCTATCGCTGCAAGCCGGGAAGGACGTCCTGAATTCCGGCGGGCTCTTGGGAATCTACCCCGAAGGCACCCGGAGTCCGGACGCCAAGCTCTACCGCGGCAAGGTGGGTGTTGCGCGCCTCGCGCTCCAGACCCGTGTCCCTGTGGTGCCGGTGGCGATGATTGGCACGGAAAAGGTCCAGCCCATTGGCAACAGGCTGCCCAGCATCCGGCGCATCGGTGTCATCTTTGGGCAGCCCTTGGACTTCAGCCGTTATTACGGCATGGAGGATGACCGGCTCATTCAACGGGCTGCAACTGACGAAATCATGTACGAGCTGATGCGGCTTTCCGGACAAGAGTATGTGGACGAGTACGCAGCTGTGGTCAAGGCCCGCCTGGACGGCAAAGGGCCCGGGACCGTGGGTAAAGTCAAAGCGGCCGAGGAGGCTCCTTCAGACATCGCCGATGACAAGGATGAACCCAAGGAAGACGGGGGAGCGGCCAGCGGGGGACTGTGACGCATTCGGCAGGGACAGTTACGCCTGCAGTGCCCCAACCTTGGCGGAGGCTACTACTCTTGAAGGGTGACTGAGCTAACCGCGAACACCGCACCCCCTGTAGTAGACCCGCTCGCCAGCACCGCCCAGAGTGGGGCTGCAAATTACCCCGGCCTTGACGCCTGGCGGGACCTGCCCATTTCCCAGCAGCCCACGTGGTCTGACTCCGAGGTCTTCAAGGCCTCCGTCAAGGAACTTTCCGTCGTTCCGCCTTTGGTATTTGCCGGCGAAGTTGATGTTCTTCGGGAGCGCTTGGCTGCGGCCGCCCAGGGCAAGGCTTTCCTCCTGCAGGGTGGAGACTGCGCAGAAACCTTTGAAGCCGCTACCGCGGACAAGATCAGCGCACGCGTCAAGACGATCCTCCAGATGGCCGTCGTGCTGACGTACGGTGCGGCGATGCCGGTCATCAAGATGGGCCGCATGGCCGGCCAATTTGCCAAGCCGCGATCGTCCAACGATGAAACCCGCGACGGCGTGACGCTTCCCGCATACCGCGGAGATATCGTCAACGGCTACGACTTCACACCCGAGTCCCGCGCGCACGACGCCGGCAGGATGCTGAAGGCTTACCACACGTCGGCATCCACACTTAACCTGATCCGGGCATTCACCCAAGGTGGCTTCGCGGATCTTCGGCTGGTCCACCAATGGAACAAGGGCTTCACTGAGAACCCGGCGCATGCCCGGTACGAGTCCCTTGCCCGCGACATTGATCGCGCCATCATGTTCATGGACTCCTGTGGTGCTGACTTCGAGGCGCTCAAGCGGGTTGAGTTCTTCGCCAGCCACGAGGCACTGCTGCTCGACTACGAACGCGCACTGACCCGCATCGACTCCCGCACCGGCCTGCCCTACGACACTTCCGCCCACTTCCTCTGGATCGGCGAGCGGACCCGCGAACTCGATCATGCCCACGTGGACTTCCTTTCCCGTGTACGGAACCCCATTGGAGTCAAGCTCGGCCCCACCACCAGCGGCGACGATGCCCTGCGCCTCATCGACAAGCTGGACCCCAACCGCGAACCCGGGCGCCTGACATTCATTACCCGCATGGGTGCCACCAACATCCGCGAAAAGCTGCCGGCCGTCGTCGAGCGCGTTACTGCATCCGGTGCCCAGGTCCTGTGGGTGACGGACCCGATGCACGGCAACACGGTGACCTCGCCAAACGGGTACAAGACCCGCAACTTCGACGACGTCATCGATGAAGTACGTGGATTCTTCGAAGTACACCACTCCTTGGGAACGGTTCCGGGTGGTCTGCATGTCGAAATGACCGGCGACGACGTCGCTGAGTGCCTCGGTGGTGCAGATCCCATCGATCAGGACGCTTTCCTGGACCGCTACGAGTCTGTCTGCGATCCGCGCCTGAACCACATGCAGTCCCTTGAGATGGCATTCCTGGTGGCAGGAGCTCTCTCCAAGAGGTAGTAGATACAAGAAAGGTGCGGTCCGGATGAATCCGGACCGCACCTTTTTCGCTTCTCGCTTTTGTACTAAACGACGGTCAGCATGACGACCGATCCTTCGGGAACTTCTTTGTCCACAGGATTCTGGTCCCGGACGGTGCCAAAAAATCCACCCAGGATCTCATTCACCTTCACTTCGAAACCCAGCGCCTCCAGCTGTTGCCGTGCTTCCTTGGCCTGCTTGCCAATAAAGCTCGGCACCCGCACCAGCTTGGGTCCCTTGGACAGCGTCAGGGTCACAGTTTCGCCGCGGACCAGCGTGCCGTTGCCAGGGGACTGTGCCACAACGGCACCCTTGGGTACAGATTTGTCGTTGACAGTCTCTGGAGCGACAACGGCCTTCAACCCCGCATCCTGAATTGCTTTCACGGCAGCATCCTGCGTCAAACCCCGAACATCGGGAACGGGGATGGGCTGCGGTCCCTTTGAAACAACGAAGGAAACGGGCGTGCCGTGGCGTACTTCTTTGCCCGGTGCAGGGTCTTGGGAGATGACAATGCCTGCGGGGATCTTTTCATCAAAAGCCTCCGTGACATTGCCAAGGGTCATTTGGGCGGCGTTCAGGGCCGTCTTTGCGTCATCAAGGGTCCCACCTGTCAGCCCGGGGAGCGCGAAGAGTTGTGCACCTTTTGAAACGAAAAGCGCGATGGTTTGAAACTTCCGTACCACTTCCCCGGATTTGGGTTCAGTCCCGACGGCGAGCCCCGCCTGGACGTCGTCGTCGAAGACGTCCTTGGGCTCGGACTGGAATCCTGCCGTTCGCAGGAGTTGTTGGGCCTCGGCCACTGTCTTGTTCTTGACATCGGGAACGGTGCCTGGAGATCCAGGCCCCATGCCGAAGAACCACCCGGCAGAACCTGCCAGCAGCGCCAGGATCACGATCACGACTGTCCAAATAACAGCGCGCCGCCGGGGATTGCCTTCACGCAAGGGGCGCATCGGGGTGGCAGCAGCCCGGGCCTGGTCTTTAGCCTGTTGCCGCTCCAGCTTCTTCTGCTCCCGTTTGCTGGGCTGGGGCAGGTCATCGTCCACACCGGGAAGGGCCAGGCCGGCGTTGCGTGGTTGCCGTGCAGGTCCTGCCATCACGGTTGTCGGGTTGCTCTGGTGTGGGATGAATTCGGTGGGCGATGCTGTCGTGGCAAGGGCCTCGGTGGGATTCTCTTGCGGGGTGGCCCCATGCCGAGCGGCGCCGGAAGCGGGACCCGCGGAAGCGGCTGCCCCGATGGAACCCGCTGCCCCAGCAGCAGCGCCAGGGGAGAGGGGCCGGGAGGACGGCTGCCTGTGGTCCAGTTGTTCGTCGCTCAGGGTGGTTCGGATGTGGCGAAGTTCCGATAGCAAGGCGGAGCCGTCGACGGGCCGGTTTTCGGCGTCTACAGCAGTACACCACTGCACAAGTTCGTCCAGGTCTTCGGCAAGACCGGGAGCAGCCTCTGAGGGGCGGCCAACCACGGCGTTGACGTGCTGGTAGGCAACTTGAATCGGGGACTCGCCAGCATATGGCTGCTTGCCTGTGAGCATTTCGTAGAGCATGATGCCCGCTGAGTAGACGTCGCTGCGGGCATCGGCGGGTTTGCCGAGCACCAATTCGGGAGCGAGGTACGCGACCGTGCCGATCAAGGCGCCTGTACTTGTGGTGGCCGTGACAGCCCGGGCTAATCCGAAGTCGCCTACCTTGATCCGGCCGTCGTCCGCTATGAGCACGTTCTCCGGCTTGATGTCCCGATGGATGAGTCCTGATCCATGGGCTGCCGCTAAACCTTCGATGACCGGATCGATCAGGGCGAGGGCAAGGCGCGGTGGAAGTGCACCGTGCTGGTTGATGACGTCACGAAGTGTATGGCCTTTGACATACTCCATCACCAGATAAGCGATATGCCCGTCTTCGCCTTGGTCCAGCACGCTGACAACGTGGGGATGGGACAGGCTCGCAGCGGCCTTGGCCTCGCGGCTGAGTCGCTCCAGGAACGTCTCGTCATTGGCCAGGTGCGGGTGCAGGACTTTGAGGGCCACGTCGCGCTCCAGGCGCTGGTCCGTGGCCAGGTAGACGGTGGACATTCCACCTCTGGCAAGGCGTGATCGGACGTTGTAGCGCCCGTCCACGGTGGTCCCGATGAGGTGGTCCTGCGTTGGTTCCTGCACCATACGATCCTAAACGAGGCAGGGAAGAGGCCCGAATCCGCAAAGGACCCGGGCCTCGTCCGAAGGTGCTTGGGAACGGCCTAGCCGAAAGTGCGTTGCCGGGCCTTGATCGATTCGACGTAGCGCTTGGTGTCGTCGTACATGCCGTACTTGCTGACCGAGTACTGCCCTTGGTAGTAACCCGCAATGGCGTCGTCGAGGTCTTTGCTGGTGGCGATGAGTGCCCTGATGATGGCGACGCCGGCCGTTGCATTGTCATAGGGATCCAGGAGGTTGAGCTTGCGGCCCACCAAATCAGATGCCCATTGGCCGGAGGAAGGAATGACCTGCATGGTTCCAATGGCGTTGGCGGGGGAGACCGCACGCTGGTCGAAGCCGGATTCCTGCTCGGCGAAGGCAAGTGCCAATGAGGGGCTGACTCCCATGCGCCGGGCGGTATCAGCCACGATTGTTTTCATTTCATCACGGCTCGGGACAGGCGAAGCGTTCAGCAGCGCCTTGTTCTCGTTGGCGGAGCTGACGACAGCGGGCGGGTACGTAAAGCCGAGGAACGAGCTAGGCACCAGGGGCTTGGTTTCCCCGGCGGGCTGCAGTGACGTAGTGCCGGGGATGGTGAGCTTCTGTCCGGGGTAAATGACGGTCGTTGCCGAAACTGTATTGACGCTCATCAGCGCTGATAACGAAACGTTGTGACGCGATGCAATGGAGCTCAGGGTGTCGCCGGCTTTGATGGTGTAGGAGCCCGTGTTGGCCACGGGAGTGGCCGCAGGTGCCGGAGCCGGGGCAGGAGCAGGGGGAGTCGCGGGCGAAGAGTCACCACTCACCTTGATCTTCTGGCCAGGGTAGATGATGGAGCTGCCACTGAGATTGTTCCAGCTGAAGATGCTGGACAGTGGGATACCGTACCGGGCGGCGATCGCGCCCAGCGTATCGCCAGAAACCACCGTGTAGGTTGTGGCATTTGAAGGTGCGCTCGGCGCCGGCGCGGGCGCCTGGTCAGGGGCGGCCGGGGCAGTGCCAGTGAGTTTGATGGTCTGGCCCGGGTAAATAAGCGTTGTCGCCGTGAGCTTGTTCAACTGCAGGACGGCGGACGTGTCCAGGTTGAAGCGGCGTGCAATGGCACTGATGGTGTCTCCGCGGACGATCTTGTAGGTGTCCGGTACGGAGGGAGTCATGGGCCGCAGGGCGGACGGAAGCGTCGCCGCAACCGCTTGGGCGGGAATCACATTGCCCACTTTGGTGGCCTGGGCCTTCATGGCTGCAGCGAGGGTAGCGGGAATCTTGCGCGGCTGGGGTGCCGGTGCAGCCGTGGCTGGCTGGGCCAAGGCAAGCGAGGACAAAACCACGGCGGGAAGCGCAGCCGTGGTTGCCGCAATAACCGGCATGCTCATGGTTCGTTTCGGCGAGCGGGGCGTCGTCATGGAATGTGTCCTCATCTCAGCAGCGGGAGTTAGTTTGTGTTGCCGCTGTTACCAGTGTTGCCAATGTTACTGATGTTATCAATGTTGCAAGTGTGATCAGTGTGAATCTCTCACACTTATTCATCAGGCACAACAATTCGCGCGCTTTGGAAATCTCCTCGCCGAATTCACCCCCATGAAAAGGCGACTTTCTCCGGCGTGGAGGGTCGCCGTCGTACTTCGGCTAGGCGACAGGCAGCCCGGCGTGGCAACCTTGTTCCGTGAGTAATGTAGAAAGCCTTGTTTCCGACTGGTTGCCGCTGCCGGATGTCGCCGAGCTGCTCGGAGTTTCCATCACCAAAGTCCACGGACTGTTGGATGAGCGTGCGCTGGTTGCCATCAGGCGGGGGGAGCGGAATATCCGCTCGATTCCGGCGCTGTTTATTCAGGATGGACACGTCGTGGACAGCTTGAAGGGAACCATTGCGGTTCTTAGCGATGCCGGTTACAACGACGAAGAACTCATCGTGTGGTTGTTTACCCCTGACGATTCATTGCGCGGACGGCCTATCGATGCATTGCGCGAAGGACGCAAGACGGAGATTCGGCGTCGCGCCCAGTCTCTCGCCTGGTAACGCAGTCTCGCCCGGTAGTCGGTTAGCCGACAGTTGGATTCCGTCATAAGCAGTTAAACATCGGACGACGGCGGTTCTTGACCGCCGTCGTCGTCTCAACGCCTGGGAAGTGCCATCAAGCGGCCCGGCTGACAGCTGCCTCAGCCAGTTGGCGCAATGCTGTGAGCGGTAATTCTTCCACCGGCAGCTCTTCCAGGGCGGCGAAGGCTTGGTCGCTCAGCTCGTCAATAAGGGACTCCGTGGCATCAAGCGCTCCGCAGTTGACCATTATATTGCGGATTGTGGAAACATCGTCCTCACCCAGATCCGGTTTCCCCAGCATTTCGTCCAGGTACGTGGCTTGATCCGTGGGAGCCAGGTTAATGGCAAATCCAACGAGCACTGTCCGTTTGCCCTCGCGGAGGTCATCGCCCGCGGGTTTTCCTGTCGTCTCGGGATCGCCGAAAACACCCAGGACATCATCGCGCAATTGGAACGCCTCGCCCAAGGGCAAGGAAAATGCGGAATATGCCTTCAGCAGCTCTTTGGATGCGCCTGCCAACGCTCCACCCAGGGCCAAGGGGTGCTCGGTGGAATATTTTGCGGATTTGTAGCGAATAATCGAGGTGGCGCGGTCCACGGAACCCGCTCGATCGCGTACAGGGCCGGCTACTTCCTCGAGAATGTCCAGGTATTGCCCGGCCATTACCTCGGCCCGCATGAGATTGAAAATACGGCGTGCTTCGCTTCCTGCTGCTGCCCGGGGTCCGATTTCCGTGAAGGATTCCTCGCTGAAGGAAAGGCACAAATCGCCGGTCAGGATCGCCGCTGCATGGCCGAAGCGTTCATTGTCCAGCGCCCAACCATTGGCCTGATGGAGTTGGCTGAAGCGACGGTGCACACTGGGACCCCCGCGACGCGTATCCGAACGGTCAATGATGTCGTCGTGGATGAGGGCCGCGGCTTGGAAAAGTTCCAAAGCACAACCGGCCGTCAGGATGTCCGAGTCACCGGCGGGACCGCCCGCACCCCGCCAGCCCCAGTAGCACATCAGCGCACGGAGCCGTTTTCCGCCGGTGACGAGGTTCGATATTGACCCCATAAGGGGAGCGACATCGGGCGAAATCGTAGCCATCATGTCCTGCTGGACCGCCAGGAACTCATTCAGCTTCCCGGCTACGCCGCCAATAAACTCGAGTTGCTCCGTGTGGAGTTGGGAAACCGGTGTCACTTGACGGACCCGGCCGCCACGTTCGCGCCGATCGTGAACGTGGAAACGCCTTCCTTTTGCCTCACGGAGACATTGACCGTTTCACCGTCACCGCGGATGAAGTCGATCGACGTGACGTTGCCTACGGCTTGGGCGCCCGGAACAACCTTGAACCCTTGCGCTTCAAGGGATGTCTTGTAGTAATCCACCACGCTTTCCGGCGGAGCTTTAACCGTTCCTACGAGCGCAACCGTGGCAGGAGACACGTTTTTGTCAAAGCTGCTGGAGCGCACGGACGTCTTGGGCATCACCGGGATGAGCTGTTCCGGAAAGCCGGGGACCAAGGCGCCCACCGTGGCCGTCGCGCCCGGCACAGGTCCGGCTGATCCGGACGAGTCAGGAGCCTGAGTCGGGGATGAAGGCGATGCCGGGGAAGATGGCGCAGCCGTGGAGGAATCAGAGGAGCTCCCCGATGCGGATGGGGCCGGGCTGCTGGTGGGCGGAGTACAGGCGGAAACCGCCAGGGCGACACTCGCTGCGAGCAGGGCAAACCCTCGCGATTGAGGAGTTCCAAAGAGCTTCACAGGGGTATCCTTCCTTGGGCTGACGGGGGACTGTGCCTCCAGTTTAGTCAGTGGCCGGGCATAGTATTGCCGTTGTGAGTCAGGAAGCATCCGGTAGCGCCCAAAGCGTGGGCAGCGAACCAGCCCGCAGCGCCCAGGATGCTCTGCGGGAACAGCGGCGAACCAGCATCCTCCACGTGGACATGGATGCCTTTTTCGTTTCCGTGGAATTGCGCAGCCGGCCGGACTTGCGGGGCAAGCCAGTAATCGTCGGCTTCCCTGCTGAACGTTCGGTTGTGTTATCGGCGTCCTACGAAGCCCGGGCCACAGGTGTGAAGTCAGCGATGCCCATGGCCATTGCCATGCGGATGTGCCCGGGCGCTGTCATCATCCACCCGCGCCACAAGCTCTACTACGAGGTTTCGGCGCAGCTCATGGAGATCTTCGCCTCCATCACGGACCTCGTGGAGCCGTTGAGCGTTGACGAGGCTTTCCTGGACGTCGGCGGTGCAATCCGCCGTCTCGGATCTCCCTTGGACATTGGCCATCTCATCCGCAAACGGGTTCGGTCTGAGCTTGGTATCACCGCTTCAGTGGGGATTGCCGGAACCAAATTTGTGGCCAAGATCGCATCCACCCGCTGCAAGCCGGACGGCATCCTCCAGATCGACGCCGAGGACACCATCCCGTACCTCCACAGCCTGCCCGTCAATGCCCTCTGGGGCGTCGGCGGCAAGACCGCCGAGGTGCTGGCACGCCTCGGCATACGGACGGTGGCCGACGTGGCAGCAACGCCCGTGGCATCGTTGAAAAAGGTCCTTGGCGCCAGCGGAGAGCATGTGCACCGACTGTCCCTGGGAATAGATCCCCGGCCAGTCACTCCTACCAGGCTGGAAAAGAGCATCGGGGCAGAAGAGACCTTCGCTACAGATTCGGCAGACGACGCCCTGGTGCAGCGGGAGCTCCTCAGGTTGTCCCATCGCACGGCAGCGCGGCTGCGAAGTTCCGGGATGCTGGCCCGAACCATAGCTTTGAAACTCCGATACGCCGACTTTTCCACTGTGACGCGTAGCCGGACGGTACATACTCCCGTTGACAGCGCCCAGCTTATTTACCAGGTTGCCGTGCAATTGCTGGAGTCCTTGGGGGCACGATCCATGAGCGTCCGTCTTGTAGGCGTCCGTGCTGAGCAGCTGGAACCGGCCGGCCAGGCGTCCCTGCAGCTCAGCCTTGACCGGCGGGATGACAACTGGCGGGCCGCGGAGCAGGCCCTTGACCGCGTTGCGGAACGCTTCGGCTCCAAAACCCTGCTCCCGGCCAGGCTCCTGGATCCGGGCAAGACTCCTGACGCCCAATGACCCCCGCGAAGCCGGGCAGGCGCCCTCCGCGCGTCTTTCAGAACAGCGCCTGACAAACTATCCTAATTAGTACAGATATTTAGATCGTCTGGACAGCTGTTTCCTGAGCAGTCGGTCCCAGGATGTCCGCTAACACAGCGGAAATTTTTGGGAACGCTTTTCGTGGCCCGATCGTTTTGGAAACAGACGCACAGGCCGCGATTCGTCCAGACGCTGGCTGACTAAAGGAGGTCGCGATGCCCCTCTCGGAGCATGAACAGAAGCTGCTTGAGCAACTTGAGAAGCAGCTTCATGAGGACGATCCGAAGTTTGCCAACACCATGGGTTCGGATCCCATCCGCAGCTGGTCAACCCGGCACGTGATAATTGGTGTCCTGGGTGCCATTGCAGGCATCCTTTTGCTGCTGGTCGGCGTGTCACTCCAACAGATTTTCGTTGGTGTCCTCGGCTTTGTCGTGATGGGCGCAGGTGTCTACTTTGCGACTCTTCGGGGCGCGGCGTTCGGCAAGGCCCGGAAAGGGAAAGCCGGAAAGTCAAAGTCCAAGAGTTCGTTCATGAGCAATCTTGAGGAGCGCTGGGACGAGCGTCGCCGCGACGACAATTGAGCGTGACCGCCAGCATTAGCCCGGAAACGGATCCTTCCGAGTAGCGATTCCATAATTACCTGCGTCGTAATTGGCGCATGCCCCTGAGTTGCAGGGGACACAAAAGACCCCTAACGGGTCTTTTTGCGTTTAACTGCACAGTCCTCCCAACTGCCCAGTCCTCCTTGCTGCACCATCCTCCACTTTCCACCCCTTCAGGATTGGCAGCCCACTGTGGAGCCTCAGCGACACCGTGCTGCGCCTGATTCCAGCGTGGCCCATTGAGGCGCGCACCCAGACCTGCCTTTGTCCTCCACTTCCCACCACGTCCGTGGATCCGCGCCATTACGCGCCTTCAGAAACTCAAAGTGGTGGAGAAATGCCCTGTTGTGCGTTGACTGTGGGGCTTTGTGGAGTAAAGTGGAGCGCATAAGAGGGTATTGGCAGGGTTGGGTATGAACGGGCACCTTGACTGAGGGGCGGTGGGCCGGTGTTTCTTGGCACCCATTCCCCACGTCTTGATGAAAAGGGCCGGATCATACTTCCCGCGAAGTTCCGTGAGGAACTTGCCGAGGGCCTGGTTCTCACAAGGGGTCAGGAACGTTGCATTTACGTCTTCAGCCAGAAGGAATTCGAGCGCATTCACGAATCGATGCGGGAGGCACCACTGTCCTCCAAGCAGGCTCGTGATTACATTCGGGTTTTCCTGTCTGGAGCCTCTGACGAGGTACCTGACAAGCAGGGGCGCGTGACGATTCCGCCGGCGCTCCGGGCCTATGCAGGGCTTGGCCGGGAATTGGCAGTTATCGGTGCCGGTACCCGCGCGGAGATCTGGGATGCCGAGGCTTGGAATGAATACCTCGCCGAGAAGGAAGCAGCCTTCTCGGAAACCGACGATGACAATCTGCCCGGGTTCATCTAACCGGCGGAGGGGGCCTTGGCCCCGGTTCTTGGATGGGATCTCCAGCCGCCCATCGAACTGTCTTCCTGGCTCAACTTCCCCTGAGCCAGGCCGGCGGAACGATAGGCGCGGATGGGGATCCGATCCAAGGAATTGAATGCAAGCGATTGAGGAAAGAGGAGGCAACGTGGAAGAGCAGGACGCGGCAAAGCCCACATCTGAGCGCCACGTGCCCGTCCTGAAGGACCGCTGCATCAATTTGCTCGCCCCCGGCTTCGAAGCAGCACGCACCCGTGGTGAGAGGCCGATCGTTATCGATGCGACGCTGGGCATGGGCGGACACTCCGAGGCCATGCTGCAACGCTTCCCTGATCTGCACCTCGTGGGTATCGACCGCGATGAGGAAGCGTTGGCGTTGGCCGGTGCGCGACTGGAACCATTCTCGGATCGCACGGATTTGGTTCACGCGGTCTACGACGAAATCGAGGACGTCCTGGCGGATTTGGGTATCCCTGAGGTCCACGGCATCCTCATGGACCTGGGTGTATCGTCCTTGCAGCTGGATGAACGGGAGCGTGGCTTCGCCTACTCCTACGATGCACCGCTGGACATGCGCATGGACACCAGCCGGGGGCAAACCGCGGCAGATGTCGTCAACAACTACAGCGAAGAAGACCTGGTCCGCATCATCCGCAAGTGGGGCGAAGAGAAGTTCGCCGGGCGGATTGCGAACAGGATCGTTACTGCCCGGGCTGAGAAGCCCTTCGCCACAACGGGAGAACTCGTTGAGCAAATCCGGGGCGTGGTACCTGCTGCCGCGGCCAAGAGCGGTGGCCACCCGGCCAAACGGACCTTCCAGGCGCTGCGTATCGAGGTCAACGAAGAGCTCGACGTCCTGGAACGGGCTGTTCCAGCCGCCGTCGCAGCGACGGCCATGGGCGGGCGGATTGTCGTGATGTCCTACCACTCCCTGGAGGACAAGATCGTAAAGTCCGTCTTTCAGGCCGGATCCAAGTCCTCAGCACCGCTCGGATTCCCCGTTGAACTCGAAGAACACAAACCCGAACTGAAAACGCTGACCAAAGGCACGGAAGTGCCTACGGCCGCAGAAATTGCCGAGAACCCCCGCGCGGCGTCTGCCCGACTCAGGGCCGTGGAGCGCATCAAGCCAAGGAGAGTCGCATGAGCACCGCCGCAGCGAAGACACTGCCCTCCTCCGTGGTAGGCAACACGGCCAGGGCACTCCCGGCTCCAGCAGGCCAGCCCGACGTCGGCCGCAAGGCGCGCACGCCGCTTTCGCTTGTGCGCAGCGTCCCCGGGAAGCGGCGCACTCCCTTTGTTGTCCTGTGCTTCGTGGTGATGGCGGCCGCCCTGCTGACGGTGCTCGTCCTTAACATCTCTGTATCCACAGCCCAGTACCGGTTGGTGCAGCTGAAATCAGAAGCAGCCACGCTGAACAAGGAAAACCAGGACCTGACACAGAAGAAGCAGAACTTCGAGGCTCCCCAGAATCTGGCTGCAAAGGCTGCAGAATTGGGAATGGTACAGTCCACCGTCAAGGGTCAGATCGATTTGAGCACCATGACGGTCACCGGAAAGGCAACCCCGGCTGTCAAGGGAGACACCCCCGCGGCCGTGATCGCCCCTCCGGCCGTTGCCGGCCAGCTTGATGTGGTTCCCTCGGTGACTACCAAGGATCCGTTGGAGAACCTCAAGCCGGCAACACCGAAAACGCCCGAGGCCAAACCCGCTGCACCTGCTGCCAAGCCGGCAACTCCGGCAGCCGCGCCCGCGGAGCTTCACGGGGGATCCGTTCCGGCGCCCCAGCAGAAGGCACCAGGGCACTAGCCCGCAAGATCACCGAAGCAAGGCCAGCAGCAAGGAATCAACGTGGCGCAAAACCCCGGCAAATCAAAAAAGACCAAGGTGCCGGCGGCAAGGAAGCGGCTCCGTGTTGGTCTTGGCATCATGCTGACCCTGCTGTTGGTGGTGGGCGGAAAACTCTTTATGGTGCAAGGCCTTGATGTCGGTGGCATGGCCGAGGCCGCCCTTGCGAACCGCCTCACGCCGCAGGTACTGCCGGCCGAACGCGGCAGGATCCTGGACGCCAACGGTACTGTCCTCGCCAGCAGTGTCATCCGCTACAACATTGTTGTGGACCAGGTCCTGAATACTGCTACAGCTGAGTTCAAACGGTACAACGAGAAGACTGAAGAAATAGAGACGATCTCCCGGGACCAGGGGATCTCCGAACTGGCTTCGCTCCTCGGGGCTGACCCTGCCAAGGTCAGGGAGTCGCTCACTGGCGACAAGAAGTACTCTACGGTGGCCAAGGACGTGAAGCCGGAGCTTGAAGACCGCATCTCCAAGCTGCACATTCCGGGTGTGGCCGCCGAAGGCGTCAGTAAGCGTGTCTATCCGAACGGCAGCGTTGCAGGGGGCGTGGTGGGTTTCCTCCAGGATGGCACCACAGGCCAGGCAGGCATCGAGCAAACCCAGGACCAAGTGCTCCGCGGTACCGAGGGCAAGCGTGTTTTCGAGATTGGCGCGGATGGCCTCAGGATTCCCGTGGCCACCGATGAGCTCACGCCAGCTGTCGATGGAAGCGATGTCAAGCTGACCCTCAATACAGACATCCAGTACTTCGCACAGCAGGCCATCCAAAGCCAGGTCAACAAGATGAACGCTGAGTGGGGTTCGATCATTGTGATCGACACCAAGACGGGCAACCTCATCGCCTTGGCCGACACGAACGCCCCGGACCCCAACGACCCCGGGAAGGTTGATGCCAAGGACCGCGGTGTGCGTTCTGTGACGGCCGCCTACGAGCCTGGATCCGTCGAGAAGATGATCACTGCCTCTGCCGTGATTGAGGAGGGAAAGTCTTTTCCGCTGGACCACTTCACCATCCCGCCCTCGTATACCATCGACGGTCAGACGTTCACCGATGCGTTCGAGCACGGCACCGAAGAACGCACGCTGGCCGGAATCCTGGGCTGGTCCATGAACACCGGCACCGTGATGGCGGGAAGCAGGCTGAGCAAAGAGCAGCGCTACGAATGGTTGAAGAAGTTCGGCGTCGGCGAACAAACGGACATTGGCCTTCCCGCGGAAGCGACGGGTATCCTCGCCAAGCCTGATCAGTGGGATGAACGCCAGCAGTACACGGTCCTGTTTGGTCAGGGAGTTTCGCAGTCGACGCTGCAAACCGTCCGGGCCTTCCAGACGATTGCCAACGACGGCGTGATGGTGCAGCCAAGGCTCATCGATAGTTACATCACGCCTGAGGGTGAAGAGCAGAAGGTGCCTGCCAAGGAGTCCCGGCAGGTGGTGTCCAAGGAGACTGCCCAACAAATGAAGGACATCCTGGAAAGCGCAGTGACCGAAGGACAGATCAAGGACGCGGCCATTGACGGGTACCGGGTGGGAGCAAAGACAGGCACCTCACAGGCGCCCCGGGAAGATGGACTCGCCGGTTTTGACGGGTATACGGCCTCGATGGTGGGGATGGCGCCCATGGATGACCCGCGCTTCATCGTGGAGGTAGTCCTGCAGCGTCCCAGGGGAAATATCTACGGCATCACCAATGGTCCCGTGTTCCGTTCGGTCATGTCCCAGGTCCTCAGGACCTACAACGTGGCGCCATCCACCGGCACCCCCGCGCGCCTGCCGCAGTTCGTCAAGTAAGCTTCTTGGGCGTCTGTTTCGGCCAAAGAATTTGATCCATCACTTTCGGCTTGGCGCCGCTGGCCCCAAGCCGGTCGTTCCACCGAGCATCAACGGAGAACCACGTGTCAGAGCACAATGAGGCCGCTTTCCATGCCGAGACGCCCGAGACGGGCACCTCCGGCTTTCGTCCGGCGTCTGTGGCTGCAGTGCCTTTGTCGACCCTTGCGGAAGCCCTTGGTGTCCCCGTCCCGGCGGACGGCGACAACAAGGGAGTTACGGGGATCTCGCTGAACTCCCGGTCCATTGAACCGGGTGACCTTTAC
Source organism: Micrococcaceae bacterium Sec5.1 (assembly GCA_039636795.1). Taxonomy (NCBI): domain Bacteria; kingdom Bacillati; phylum Actinomycetota; class Actinomycetes; order Micrococcales; family Micrococcaceae; species Micrococcaceae bacterium Sec5.1. The sequence continues at coordinate 1,887,846 of CP143430.1, forward strand.
ATGGCCCTGCCCGGCGCTTCGCGCCATGGAGCCGACTTTGTCCCACAGGCGGTCGAGGCCGGCGCCGTCGCTGTAGTCACTGATGACGCCGGGGCACGGCAGCTCGCCCTGGCAGGCGAGCAACCCGTACCTGTCCTCATCGTCGACGAGCCGCGCGCCGTCGTCGGGCGTTTGGCGGCCCTGATCTACCGCAGCCAGCCGGACGACGGCGGGTTCCCGACGCTGTTTGGAGTGACCGGGACCAACGGTAAAACGACTACAACATACTTCATCAACTCCTTGCTCCGTGCCCTGGGTAAAACCCCGGGACTCATCGGAACAATCGAGATCCTGGCCGGGGGAGATCCTATTCCGAGCCTGTTGACCACGCCGGAATCCACCGACGTCCATGCACTGCTCGCCTTAATGCGGGAACGCGGGCTGGAGGCGGCCTCCATGGAGGTGTCCTCCCACGCCGTTGCTTATCACCGCGTCGATGGCGTGATGTTCGACGTCGCCGGCTTCACGAACCTCACTCAGGACCACTTGGACCTGCACGGCAGCATGGAAGAGTACTTCCGCACCAAGGCCGAGCTGTTCACTGCCGGACGGGCACGCCAGGCAGTGGTGATGGTCGATGACGAGTGGGGCCGCAACCTGGCGCGAACAGCGGACATTCCGGTCACCACACTTACTGCCACGACAGATGGCAGCCCTGCCGATTGGTCCGTTGCCTCAACAACCTCCCGTGGACTCGGCACCGATTTTGAACTGCGGCACACAGACGGCCGTGTCCTGCGCGTACACACTGGCTTACCGGGTGACTTCAACGTGGCGAACGCGGCCCTTGCCACGATCATGGTGTTGTCATCAGGCATAGATGTAGAGACCCTCCAAGGCGCACTGGACGCCCACGATCCCTTCACCGTGGCCGTTCCTGGACGAATGCAGCTCATCTCCACCGCGCCGGCGGCCGTGGTTGATTTTGCCCACAATCCCGACGCCCTGGCCCGCGCACTCCAGGCTGTGCGTTCACGTGAGGAAGGTTCCCGGGTGATCGTGGTGTTCGGGGCCACCGGGCAGCGGGACCAAAGCAAGCGTCCGACCATGGGCGCCATCGCGGCACGCTTGGCGGATATTGTCATTGTCAGTGACGACGACCCCCATGACGAGGATGCGGCGGCTATCCGGTCAGAGGTCCTCGCAGGTGCCCATGCCGCCCGTGAATCAGGGAACCTGAGCAGCCAAATCATCGAATCATCACCTCGGGATGCCGCCATCCGACTCGCCGTGGAGCTGGCCACTGCGAAGGACACCATCCTGATCGCTGGTCGTGGCCACGAGGTATGGCAAGAGGTCAAGGGCGTCAACCTGGCTCTCGACGACAGAGTGGAACTACGGACCGCCTTGACATCCAGTGGATTCAGCGTTTCAACGGACCAGCGGATAGAGTCCTAAACCGAGATGATTGCACTTACTGCGGCGGATATCGCCCACATCACCCATGGCCGTTTGACCGGAGGCGGGGACATCGCGCCCACTTCTGTCGTCACTGATTCCCGGGAAGCTACACCTGGTTCGCTCTATGTGGCGAAGCCGGGCGAGCACGCAGATGGTCATGACTTCGTTGACGCTGCCTTCGAGCGGGGTGCCGTCCTGGTGTTGGCCGAACGCGAGGTCACTGCCGTTGACGGTAAGCCGTATCCCGCCGTCGTTGTTGATGACGCCGTGCTCGCCATGGGAGCGCTTGCTGCCGAAGCAGTCCGCCGCATCCGCTCTGCCCGGGAACAGCGCGGCGAGCAATTTACAGTGATCGGTATTACTGGCTCGGCCGGCAAGACCACCACCAAGGACTTACTCGCCGGCGTGTTGTCCCAAGCCGGGCCCACAGTGGCTCCCCGGGGCTCATACAACGGTGAGGTCGGCGTGCCCCTGACCGTGTTTGCCGCCGATACGGACACCCGCTTCCTCGTCATTGAGATGGGAGCCACCGGCATCGGGCATATCAAGTACCTCGCTGGGATGGTGCAGCCCGATATTGGTGTGGTGCTGGTGGTCGGCACCGCCCACGCCGGGGAATTCGGCGGTGTCGAAAACATCGCTACGGCCAAGGGCGAACTTGTAGAAGGGCTTAGTGAGAACGGCACAGCCGTCCTGAACCTGGACGATGGCCGCGTTGCTGCCATGAAGACCCGCACCACGGCCAAAGTCCTCGGCTTCAGTGCCTCTCCAGCGACGAACGAAGACGTGGAAGCGCGCAACGTTGTGGTCAACGCCGAAGGCCACCCCGAGTTTGAACTTGTACTGCCCGACGGCGGCCCTTCCGTTCACGTCCGAAGCCGCCTGATCGGCGGCCATCACGTGACAAACCTGCTGGCGGCTGCTGCTGCGGCATTTGCCGCGGGCATCCCTGCGGCAGACATTGCCTCCTCGCTTAGTTCCCAGTCCGCTGCCAGCCGCTGGCGCATGGAGCGAACCGAGCGCCCTGACGGTGTCACCATCATCAACGACGCGTACAACGCCAATCCTGAGTCGATGCGGGCTGCGCTGCGCACCCTCGCTGATCTTGGCCAAGGCAGGCGCACATGGGCCGTCCTTGGGGCCATGCTTGAGCTCGGCGAGGATTCCATCCGGGAGCACACTGCAGTGGGAACACAGGTGGTGCGCTTGAACATCTCCAGGCTCGTGGTGGTGGGACGCGAAGCGCGGGCCCTTTACATATCGGCCATCCAGGAAGGTTCGTGGGGGGACGAATGTTCGTTCACGGAGACTGCCGAAGAAGCCTACGAACTCCTGCAAAGGGAGCTGCAACCCGGAGACCTGGTCTTGTTCAAGTCCTCCAATGGCGTGGGGCTGAGGCATTTGGGCGATCGGATAGCATTACCCCCACGGGCCGAGTCCACCGGGGAAAGCGCGGCTGAAGATGCCGCAAGCGAAGGGAACGAGCTGCTGTGATTGCACTTTTGATCGGCGCCGGCGTCGCCCTCCTAGCGGCCCTGATAGGGACGCCCCTGTTCATCAGATTCCTGGTGGCCAAGAGCTATGGGCAGTTCATCCGGGATGACGGTCCCACCTCGCACCACACCAAGCGAGGCACGCCTACAATGGGCGGGACCGTGGTTGTTGCCGCGGTTCTGATCAGCTACTTCGTGACCCACTTGATCATGTGGATGATGAATCCGCGGTCCGCCGGACCCTCCGCGTCCGGGCTGCTGCTGCTGTTCCTCATGGTGGGAATGGGCTTCGTTGGCTTCCTGGATGACTACATCAAGATTTCCAACAAGCGCAGTTTGGGCCTGAACGCCCGCGCCAAGCTGATCCTGCAAGCCGCCGTCGGCATCATTTTTGCCGTTCTGGTTTTGCAGTTTCCGAACGAGGACGGGCTCCGTCCGGCTTCCACGCAAATTTCCCTCGTCCGCGACATCCCCTGGCTGGATCTCGCCTTTGGTGGGACCGTCCTGGGCGCAATTCTCTTTGTCGTTTGGTCCAACCTCATCATCACCGCAGCAACCAACGGCGTGAACCTGACAGACGGCCTGGATGGGCTCGCGTCGGGAGCATCCATCATGGTGTTCGGCGCTTACACGATTATGGGGATCTGGCAGAACAACCAGGCCTGCGGTTCGCCGCGTGAGGCCGGCAGCGGTTGTTATCAAGTGCGCGACCCCATGGACCTGGCGCTCCTCGCGGCCATCCTGAGCGCTGCTTTGGTGGGCTTCCTCTGGTGGAATACATCACCGGCCAAGATCTTCATGGGTGACACCGGTTCCCTGGCAATCGGAGGCGCCGTTGCCGCTTTCGCGATCCTGTCCCGCACAGAACTTTTACTGGCCTTCATCGGTGGCTTGTTCGTCCTGATTACCCTTTCCGTCATCATCCAGGTGGGTTTTTTCAAGCTGTCAGGTGGCAAACGCGTCTTCAAGATGGCCCCATTGCAACATCACTTCGAACTGAAGGGGTGGGCAGAGGTCACGGTTGTTGTCCGCTTCTGGATCCTTGCCGGGCTCTTCGTGGCCGCCGGCCTTGGAATCTTCTACGCTGAATGGGTGGTGCTGCTGTGAATGCAAACCAGGAGAGCGCGCCGTCGGCCAACGACCGCCTTAAGGATCTGACCAGTTGGGATGCCGACTGGAGTGGCTTGCGTGTAGTGGTGACGGGAATCGGCGTGTCCGGTTTTGCCGCCGCAGATACCCTCATCGAACTTGGTGCAAGAGTTGTGGTGGTGGATGCCTCCACCACGGCGAAAGCAAAGGCGCAGGCCGACACCCTGAAAATCGTGGGGGCGGTGGATGTACTGCTGGGCGAAGAGGCCGTGAAGGTCCTTCCCCTCATTGACGGCAACAAGCCGGAGCTCATTGTGACCTCGCCGGGGTGGCGCCCGGACCAAGCCCTGCTGGCCGCCGCCGCACGCAAGCACATTCCGGTGTGGGGCGACGTCGAATTAGCGTGGCGCGTCCGCGAACGGGCGGGCCGGAAGACCGCTGATTGGCTCACCATCACCGGCACCAACGGTAAGACCACCACGGTAGGGATGACCGAGTCCATGCTGCAGGCCGCCGGACTCAAAGCCATTGCCGTGGGGAACGTGGGCACGCCCATCCTTGACGCTCTCAGGGACCCGGTGGAGTACGACGCTTTTGCGGTGGAACTCTCAAGCTTCCAGTTGCATTGGAGCCATTCGTTGTCCCCGGTGGCCAGCGTATGCCTGAACGTGGCCGAAGACCACGTGGACTGGCATGGCTCCTACGCCTCTTACCTTGCCGATAAAGCCAAGGTCTACGAGAACACGCAGAAGGCGGCCATCTACAACGCCGACCAAATTGAAACCGAACGCATGGTGGAGAACGCTGACGTCGTGGAAGGTTGCCGTGCGGTCGGATTCACCACGAACACCCCCGGCATCAGCATGCTGGGTGTGGTGAATGGATTGTTGGTTGACCGCGCGTTCATCGAAGAGCGGAAAAACTCAGCCGCCGAACTCGCGTCCATTTCCGATCTTGGGCCAGTGGCACCACGCCACATGGTGGCCAACGCCTTGGCCGCCGCGGCCCTCGTGCGTGCTTATGGGGTTGAGCCTGCCGCGGTGAAGCAGGGCTTGGTCAACTATCTGCCTGGCGAGCATCGTATCCAGCTCGTGGCCAAACACGACGACGTCCTGTGGATCAATGATTCAAAGGCCACCAACCCCCACGCTGCCTCGGCCGCGCTTTCAGCTTTCCACAACGTGGTGTGGATCGCAGGGGGCCTCTCCAAGGGCGTCAATTACGATGACCTCGTCAAGGAGCACGCCCCCCGCTTGAAGTCCGTGGTGCTCATCGGCACTGACACGGAGGCCTTGGAAGCGTCCCTCCAGCGACACGCAGCGGATGTCCCCGTGATAGCCCAGCCCAAGGGCGACACTGAAAGTGTGCAGACCGCAGACGGTAACGCCTCCTCGCCGATTTTTGGTGAGACCATCATGGCCCAGGCTGTGAGGGCAGCGGCCAGCGTGGCGGAACCAGGTGACACCGTACTCATGGCTCCAGCGGCTGCATCCATGGATCAGTTCTCTTCCTACGCTCACCGTGGCGACGCTTTCGTCCAGGCAGTACGCGAGCTCGTGGAAGGGCAGGCAAAGACCACCGAGGAGTAACAATGGTCAGCACGCCCACCCGCAGCCGCGGCAAGGTTTCCGGGAACGTCGAAGCCGAGGCTCCGTCGGCTGCCCGCAAGAAGCCCGTCCGGCTCCGGGGCCATGTTCGCTCCTTCTGGGAGGGCCTGGAGGGCAAGAGCAAAGCGCCCAACAGCTCCACGTACTACCTCATTCTTGGATGCGCCCTGGCCCTCACGGCCATCGGTGTCATGATGGTGCTCTCTGCTTCCAGTGTGGAAGCGATTTCCGAAGGCAAGTCCCCGTACGCAGACGCGTTGAAGCAGGCGATGTTTGGCGTCGTTGGACTTGTGGCGATGTACCTGATCTCCCGGACCAACGTCAGCTGGATGAAGAGGCTGTCCTGGTGGGGACTCGGTGCCGTTGTGGTCCTGCTGATACTTGTCCAGGTTTTCGGCCGCAGCACACTGGGCAACCAGAACTGGATCGACATCGGCGGGATCAGCATCCAGCCCTCGGAAATTTCGAAGCTGGTTCTTTGTGTTTGGATAGCGGCGGTCCTGGCACGCAAGGAGAAGTACCTGCATCGCTGGATGCACGTGATCATCCCGGTGGTCCCCGGTGCTGCCCTGGTCCTTGGGCTGATCCTCGTGGGCAATGACCTGGGCACGGCGATCGTTGTCATGGCCATTGTGGCTGCGGGGTTGTACTTTGCCGGGGTTCCCACCAAGATGCTGGCCATTGCGGGCGTCGCGGGAGCCATTGGCGCTACGGCCATGACAATCATCAGTCCCAACCGGATCTGCCGGGTGACAGCCTGGTTGGGCATGGCAGGGGATTCCTGCACCGCAGATTCCGACTTCACCTACCAGTCCACCAACGGCATGTATGGATTGGCGCAGGGGAGTTGGACCGGACTTGGGTTGGGGCAGAGCAGGCAAAAATACAACTGGCTTCCCGAGGCCCACAATGACTTCATCTTTGCCATCATCGGCGAGGAACTGGGACTGGTGGGCACCCTTGTGGTCCTGGTGTTGTTCGCCATCCTTGGCATCGCCATTTTCCGTGTCGTTGTCCGGCAGACCGATCCGTTCCAGCGCACGCTCGCCGGTGGCATCATGGTGTGGCTCCTGGGACAGGCAAGCATGAACATGGCAGTGGTGACCCAGCTGCTTCCAGTGATCGGTGTCCCGCTGCCTTTCATTTCTGCAGGTGGCTCGGCCTTGGTGATGTCGCTGTGCGGCGTGGGCGTAGTGTTGTCCTTGGCCCGCGGACAGTTGCCACCACAACAGCGTCCCAGGCTCTTGCCGCGTCGTTTGTCCAAGACCGCACGAAAGCGTAAATAGCACTTCATGACTTCAGATTCCCCCCACGCGTCCAAGCCGTTGTCCGTCGTGCTTGCAGGCGGTGGTACGGCCGGCCATGTCAGTCCGTTGCTGGCCATCGCGGACGCAATCAAGGAAAAGCGTCCGGAAGCTGCCATCCTGGCTGTCGGCACGCCGTCGGGCCTGGAAACCAGGCTTGTCCCGGCGGCCGGGTACGAGCTCGCCACTATTGACCGTGTCCCTTTGCCACGAAAACCGTCCCTTGATCTCGTGAAGCTTCCGGGGCGCTTGAGGGGAGCAGTCAGGCAGGCGGAACGAATCCTGAATGACGCACAGGCCGATGTCCTGGTGGGTGTGGGCGGCTACGTGTGCACGCCCATGTATTTGGCCGCCCGCAGGCGCGGTACGCCTATCGTGATCCACGAAGCCAACATGAAGGCGGGGCTGGCGAACCGGGTGGGTGCACGGTTCAGCCGCCATGTTGCCGTGGCGTTTGCCGGTACGCGCCTTCGCGGCGCCCGCCACGTGGGAATGCCCATGCGCCGCGCCATCTCAGGACTGGACCGCACCAAGGCCGCGCCTGCTGCCAAGGCTTCGCTGGGCCTCAATCCGGACCGTCCTGCCTTGATCGTGACTGGCGGGTCCTCCGGAGCACTGAGCATCAACCGTGCTGTGGCTGCTGCGTTGCCCGCGCTGGCAGCTGCCGGGATCCAGACACTGCACATCACCGGTACCGGCAAGGCTGTTCTGGATAACGACGGCGGGCTCCTCGCCGCTGATGGCTACCGGCAGGTGGAGTACGTGGATGGAATGGAGAATGTCTACGCTGCTGCAGACATCCTGCTCGCCCGTGCCGGGGCCGCAACCGTCAGCGAAGTGGCAGCAGTAGGGGTTCCAGCGGTGTTCGTGCCCTTGCCGATCGGCAACGGTGAGCAAGCCCTTAATGCAGCTGCCTTGGTGGAGGCCGGCGGAGCGCTGATGGTCCAGGACAACGAATTCACCCCGGAATGGCTCAAAGAAGAACTCATTCCACTCGTATCGGACCGCGGCAGGCTGGACGACATGGCCCGCAGGTCCGAGGCCCTTGGCATCAGAAACGCCGATCAGCGCATGGCTGATCTTGTCTTGGAAGCGGTATCCGCATGACGCACGCGATTGCACCACTCGAGTCCCTTGGACGAGTACATTTCATCGGCATCGGCGGCGTAGGAATGTCAGCCATCGCCCGGATCATGGTGGCCCGGGGTGTTCCCGTGAGTGGTACGGACGCCAAGGACCTTCCAGTCATGCATGACCTGGCCGCAGCAGGTGCCCGTATTGCCGTGGGATACGACTCCGGCAATTTGGGTGACGCCCAAACTGTTGTTGCCGGCTCCGCAATCCGTGCTGACAATCCTGAGTTGTCTGCGGCACGCCAGGCCGGTTTGCCCGTCCTGCATCGTTCCGAGGCATTGGCTGCCACCATGGACGGCCACAGGGTGGTCACCATCGCCGGTACGCACGGTAAATCCACCACCACCTCCATGGTCGCGGTCCTGCTCAAGGAAGCAGGATTGGATCCGTCGTTCGCCATTGGCGCGAACGTCCCGGCACTGGGAGTCAACGCGGCTCATGGATCCTCGGACATCTTCGTGGCAGAAGCGGACGAGTCCGATGGTTCGTTCCTCAACTACCGTCCTCTGATCGCCGTCGTCACCAACGTGGAAGCGGACCATCTGGACCACTACGGAACCGCTGAAGCTGTTTATGCCTCCTTTGATAACTTCGCGGCGCTCCTGCCGCCCCACGGAGTCCTTCTGGCATGTGCGGACGACGAGGGCGCCCGCGCCTTGGCGGAGCGGACAGCCGCCAAGGGAACCACTCGTGTGCTTACGTACGGGACAAGTCACGACGCCGATATCCGCCTTCACGATGGTGGCCCGGGTGATGTCTCGGTAGCGGTGGATGGAGCCGGGTACGACTTGGACCTGCAGGTTCCGGGAAGGCATAACGCGCTCAATGCGGCTGCCGCGTTCGCCGTGGCCTTGGAGCTTGGCGTAGCGCCCGGGACGGCGGCTACGGCACTTGGACACTTCACCGGTGCGTCCCGGCGCTTTGAACTCAAAGGGCAGGGGAGGGGCGTGCGTGTATACGACGACTACGCCCACCATCCAACTGAAGTGCGTGCGGCCCTTTCCGCCGCGCGCTCTGTGGCCGGCGGCAACAAAGTCCACGTTCTCTTCCAACCGCATTTGTTTTCACGGACCCGGGAATTCGCTGCGGAGTTTGCAGCGGCACTGGACGCTGCGGACACGGCGCTGGTCCTGGACATCTACCCTGCCCGTGAAGACCCCATCCCCGGCGTCACTAGTTCGTTGATTGCTGACCGGCTCTCCCAAGGACGGCTGGTCTCTGGTGACGAAGCTGTGGATGCTGTTGTGGCGTCCGCTGGCGAGGGGGACATAGTGCTGACCGTGGGAGCCGGAGATGTCACTGCTTACGGCCCGGTGATTGTGGAGGCGCTGGGTGGCTAGCACCCGTAAGCCAACCTTCAAGCCCGGGGCAGATTCCAGCCGGGAGAACAAGAGCCGTTCGGCCGGTGGTTCCCCGGACAGTGTCATCAGCGCCCAACGGTCAGTCGGGCCATCTCCAGTGACGAGTACGGTCAAGCAGAGCAGCGCGGACAACGTCATTGCTTTTCCCGAGCCAAAGGGCAAACGCAAACGCAGGCTCCTGCTGTGGACGCTCTGCATCATTACGGCCTTCGTAACGGTGCTCATAGTGGGTGCCATCTATTCGCCCGTGCTCGCGGTCCGGACCATCACTGTGGACGGCACCAAGCTAGTGACGCCTGAGACTGTGCAGAAGGCTTTGTCAGGTGTCGGGGGCAAGCCGCTGCCGCAGGTGAGCGAGCAGGAAGTCAATGAGCTCCTGAAGCCCTTGGTCCAGGTGCGTTCGGCAACTGTGGAGGCAAGGCCGCCGTCGGAATTGCTCGTGCACGTCAATGAGCGCGTACCGGTGGCCCTGTTGAAGCAAGGCGACTCGTTTGTGATGGTGGATGTAGACGGAGTCCAGTTGGGAGCCACACAGGATCAGTCTGCGGTTGCGCTGCCCCTGATCGACGCTGGTGCAGGTGCCACCAACACTGGGTTGTTTAAAGCCATTGCGGCTGTCCTGAACACTTTGCCGGCCGATGTGCTTGCGAGGATGTCCACCGCATCCGCTGCGTCGCCTGATGCCGTGGAGCTGAAACTGGTGGACGGAAAGACGGTAGTGTGGGGCAATGCCGAGGACAAGGAACTGAAGGCGAAGGCACTTGAGGCACTACTGAAGATGCCGCCGGATCCCAAAGTTCCCGTGAACGTCTACGACGTCAGCGTGCCCAGGCATCCATTCACCAAATAAAGAGCATTGAGCACGTAACCTGCGGGCCTCGGTGACCTTATTTCGCGACAATCAAGCGACACGCGCAAGCGGTCATTGCATGTGCGAAGCGGAGGAAATACCGTCGCAGTAGAGTTACTTGACATAACTATAACCTTCAACTAGAGGGTTAAGGTCCAAGGATTCAAGTTGGACTCGATCAGTTTCGCTATAGGACACAAGCAAGGGGCACGAAACGTGGCAGCACCGCAGAATTACTTGGCCGTCATCAAGGTCGTCGGCATCGGCGGCGGTGGCGTGAACGCAGTCAACCGAATGATCGAGGTCGGCCTCCGGGGCGTCGAGTTCATTGCCATCAACACTGACGCGCAAGCGCTCCTCATGAGTGATGCCGATGTCAAGCTCGACGTCGGTCGCGAGCTTACGCGCGGCCTTGGCGCCGGAGCCAACCCCGAGGTCGGCAAGCAGGCCGCCGAAGACCACGCTGACGAGATCGAAGAAGTTCTCCGCGGCGCTGACATGGTCTTCGTAACGGCTGGCGAAGGTGGTGGCACCGGTACTGGCGGAGCCCCTGTAGTCGCACGCATCGCCCGCTCCCTGGGTGCGCTGACCATTGGCGTGGTGACCCGCCCCTTCACTTTCGAAGGCCGCCGTCGCGCGGGCTCTGCCGAGGCCGGCATCGACGCCCTGCGTGATGAAGTCGACACCCTGATCGTCATCCCCAACGACCGACTCCTGTCCATCAGCGATCGCAACGTCTCCGTCCTGGACGCTTTCCGCTCAGCTGACCAGGTACTGCTTTCCGGTGTCCAGGGCATTACGGACCTCATCACCACCCCGGGCCTGATCAACCTCGACTTCGCCGACGTCAAATCCGTCATGCAGGGTGCGGGCTCTGCGCTCATGGGTATCGGATCCGCCCGTGGCGAAGACCGCGCAGTGAAGGCTGCCGAGTTGGCCATCGCCTCGCCACTCCTGGAAGCCTCCATCGACGGCGCGCATGGCGTGCTGCTGTCCATCCAGGGTGGTTCAGACCTCGGCTTGTTCGAAATCAACGAGGCAGCCCGCCTGGTGCAGGAAGTCGCGCACCCGGAGGCAAACATCATCTTCGGCGCGGTCATCGACGACGCCCTTGGCGACGAAGCCCGCGTCACCGTCATTGCCGCTGGATTCGACGACGTCAAGGCAACCTCTCCGTCCATGGACCAGTCGCGTCCGGCGCAGAACCCCGTGCCTGCCGAGCGTCCTGCTGCGCCAAACACGGCTCCTTCCAACGCAAACGCACCGCAGCATGCAACTGCAGGCATCGGCGCGGCAGGCTTGAGCAATTGGGGCCAGCAGCGTCCGTCGGCGCTCCCGGCGGACTCCGGCTTCGACGTCGACCTTCCTGCCGTTGTCGAGCCGGACCTGTCGGGCAGCCGCTCGGATGACCTCGACGTTCCTGATTTCCTGAAGTAAGCGGGCTTCGAGAGTCAATATCCCGTGTTTTGGTGGCGCAATGAAGTACAGCCCGGCGTTTCTGTGGCCTTCACGGACACAGGCGCCGGGAACCTGGCCCTCCATGTGGGGGACAACCCCGGGGATGTGACCGAGCGTCGTGCCCGGTTGGACTATGCTGCGAACCTGGGAAACCGTAGCTTTCAGTACATGGACCAGGTTCATGGCAATGAGGTCGCCCTTATTTCGAGCTACGGCCCCGGTCCCACTGCGGATGCAATGGTTTCCACGCCTTCAGGTAGCCAGGCTGCGCAGCCATTGTCCGTCATGGTGGCTGATTGTGTTCCTGTGGTCCTTGTTGGAGATGCAGGCGATCGTGGTCCCATCATCGCTGTCGCGCACGCAGGACGGCCAGGCGTGGCCTCTTCCGTTGTCCCGGCAACCGTCAACGAGCTGCGCAGGCTCGGTGCCCTGAACATCCGCGCCTGGCTGGGGCCCTCCATTTGTGGATCCTGCTATGAGGTTCCCGAGCAGCTTCGCGAAGATGTTGCCGCGGTGGCACCCGCCGCCTGGTCGAGTACATCGTGGGGAACGCCTGCTTTGGACCTTCCCGCCGGTGTTCGCGCCCAGTTGGCTGAAGGTGACGTCACGGTTGAGTACTCAGGGGAGTGCACCCTGGAAAATGACTCCCTTTTTTCCTACCGGCGGGATTCCCGTACGGGTCGATTCGCAGGTTTGGTGTGGACTCATGACTAACCTTGGACATGACGATGCCCTGTCCGGCGATGCCCCGTCCGGCGTTGCCCCGTCCGGCGATGCACGCACCACTGAACTCGCCCGCCGGCTCGAGGCCGTTAAGACACGGATTGGAGCGGCGACGGCTGCAGCGGGACGTACGGATCGGCCCGGGCTGATCGTCGTGACCAAGTTCCATCCGGCAGCTGATGTCCGGCGACTGTCCACGCTCGGAGTCCAGGATGTCGGCGAGAACCGGGACCAGGAGGCCGCGGGGAAAAGTGCCGAGCTCGCAGACCTGGACGTCCGATGGCACTTCATTGGCCAGTTACAGAGCAAAAAAGCGAAATCCGTGGCCAAATACGCTTACTCGGTGCAGTCAGTAGATCGTCTACAGGTGATCGACGCCCTGGAAAAGGCAGTCGCCCGTGAACAGGACGTCACGGGGCGGAAAGACCTTGAGTGCTACATCCAAGTCAGTTTGGATGACGACGCCGGGGCGCACCGTGGTGGTGCCCATCCCTCGGAGGTGGAATCCCTCGCGGCAAAGATCGCTTCCGCGCCCGGACTGAGGCTTGCTGGAGTAATGGCTGTGGCCCCGCTGGGCGCCGATCCGGAAGCGGCGTTTGAACGACTTGCGGTTGTTTCCGCAGAACTGCGGGCCAATCATCCGGCTGCTTCAGGAATATCAGCAGGCATGAGCCAGGACCTTGAAGCCGCTATCAAGTTCGGGGCGACACACCTGAGAATTGGCTCCGATATTCTCGGTTCGCGTCCGGCCGTGGGGTAGCGTCAAAGTATTGGAATGACGGGCCGGGGTTCCAATATGTCAAGTCATGGCGGCCCGCCTACTGCAGAAACGATAGGAGTGCACCATGGCTGGCGCTCTGCGCAAGACAATGATCTATCTTGGGCTCGCCGACGGCGATGAACACTACGAATCTGAGCAGGCCGTCGCGCACCACGACGAAGAACGCCCCCAGGCACAGGACCGGGAAGAGCGCCGAGCGCCTGCACCCGTCCGGGAAGTTGTCCGTGAAATGCCCACTGTTGACGCCGAAGAGGAATACCGCGCACCCGTGACACCCATTAAGCGTGCGGCGTCCAGCCGCGAAGATGCCTCGGGTTTGAGGCAGATCACCACAGTTCATCCGCGTTCTTATAATGACGCCAAAATTATTGGCGAGAGCTTCCGGGATGGCATTCCCGTGATCATGAATGTCACCGACATGGGCGAGGCAGACGCCAAGCGCCTGGTGGACTTCTCGGCCGGTTTGGTCTTTGGCCTCCACGGCAGCATCGAAAGGGTTACCAACAAGGTCTTCCTGTTGTCGCCGTCGTATGTGGAAGTCATTGGGGACGACAAGAAGGCCAGCGAAACCCAGGCCAGCTTCTTCAACCAGAGCTAAGAACGATCGCTACGAGGATGCCAGGCGGGTCAACCTGCCTGGCATCTGTGTTGCAATAGTAAGGACCGATCGGCGTTTCAAGAGCAGGGACTGATCGGCATTCCGGAACAAGTGGGAGATCTGAGCTAACTCGTGGGCATTGTTTTCGGCCTTATCTATATTGTGTTGTTGCTGTTTTTCATTGCCCTTATCATCAGGCTGATCTTCGAATGGGTTCAGATGTTCGCCCGTCAATGGCGGCCCCGCGGTGTGGCATTGGTAACAGCCCATGTTGTCTACTCCGTGACAGACCCACCACTGAGAAGGCTTCGCAAGTTGATACCGCCACTGCAAATGGGTGGAATCTCCTTGGACCTGGGCTTCCTGATCCTGATTATCGCCGTGAGCATCGCCATGGCGGTGAGCAGCGGCCTGGCGTAGCTGCGCACTGATGCTGTACCGCGGAACCGGGGGCACGCGAGGGTTCGAAGGCCGCAAATTCTCCAATTCAACACGATGGTGTTGAATTGGAGGAACCAGATGATATTTAGGTACCGTAGTTTTGAACGGCCGGAAGGCCTACTGACTAACTAGACCAACGAGGTGACCAGATGGCTTTGACGCCAGAAGACGTTGTCAACAAGCGCTTTCAGCCGACCAAGTTCCGCGAAGGCTACGACCAGGACGAGGTAGATGACTTCCTCGACGAGATCGTGGTTGAACTGCGCCGCCTGAACCAGGAGAACGACGAACTTCGCAAGAAGCTCGGCGAAGCTGGCTCGGCTGTGCCCGCGGCAACTGCTGCGGCTCCGGTCGTCGAGAAGGTTCCGGCCCCGGTCAAGGTGGACAAGGAAGCCGAGGCCAAGGCGGAAGCCGAGGCGAAGGCTGCTGAAGCTGCCAAGAAGAAGGAAGCCGAGCAGGCCGCTGCGGCTGCCGCCGCTGCCAAGGCACCTGCTCCCAGCAACGGTGTGACGCCTACTGCTGAGTCCGCTGCAGGACTGCTGGCCATGGCGCAGCAGATGCACGACAAGCACGTTGCCGACGGTGCACAGCAGAAGGAAAAGATTATCGCTGAGGCGCAGATCGAGGCTTCCAGTCTCGTCAACGACGCCCAGGAGAAGTCCCGCAAGATCCTTGGCGCCCTTGAGCAGCAGCGTTCGGTCCTGGAACGCAAGGTTGAGCAGCTCCGTGGCTTCGAACGCGACTACCGCTCGCGCCTGAAGGCCTACATCGAGGGCCAGCTGCGCGACCTCGACGCCCGTGGTTCCGTCGCTGCCCCTGAGGTCGGCGAAGCAACCGCAGACGTTTAGCAAGTATTCTAAAAGCCGGTGGCTGAGGTCTCCTCTGCCACCGGCTTTTGCTGTTAACACCCTGGTAGCAGCCCACAACGCTCCACGAACGAAAGCACTATGACCGACGACCTCACCGACGACGCATCGCGGCCGGCACTTCCCGTCCGACGCAAATGGCGTCCTGCAATGATCTGGCTCTTTGCGGGTTTTGCAGTTTTTGCCTACGCCTTTGACCAGCTCACCAAGCTTTGGGTGACCAGCACCATGACAGAAGGTGAGCGTATTCCAGTGCTGCCACCGTTGCTGCACTGGTACTACATCCGCAATTCCGGGGCTGCCTTTTCCATTGGTGAGAATGTCACATGGGTCTTCACGATCGTCATGGCCGGGGTTTCCGTTGCCATTCTTTTGCAGTTGCGGCGGCTCGGCTCCGCCTGGTGGGCATTGTCGCTTGGGCTGCTGCTCGGTGGCGCATTGGGCAATCTGACGGATCGATTGTTCCGTGAACCGTCCTTTGCCATGGGTCATGTGGTGGATTTCATCCAGGTACCGAACTTTGCCATCTTCAACATCGCCGACTCAGCCGTGGTGTCCGGCGTTGTGATCATTTGCCTGCTGACCCTGCGCGGGGTGGGCATGGACGGCACCCGGCAAGTGGCAGCACCAAAAACAGCCAAGCCAGCCGAGCCCGCTGGGGGCTCCAATGAGGAGAGCGTCGGTGAGTGAGTCGCTTGTGGTGCCTGAGGACCTTGCAGGAGCGCGGGCTGACGCTGGACTTGCACGTTTGCTGGACATTTCCCGTTCTGCTGCGGCACTGCTGATTGCCGAAGGCAACGTCACCAGTGGCGGTGCGGCTCTCGGCAAATCGGCAAAGCTTGTTGCGGGCGCGGTGTTGGACGTCACGGTTCCCGAGCGGCCGGATCCCCTGGAAGTCGTGGAGGAAGTTGTGGAAGGCTTGAAGATCCTGTTGGATGACGAGGAATTCGTCGTCATCGACAAGCCAGTGGGAGTAGCGGCGCATCCGTCGCCGGGCTGGGTGGGACCCACGGTGGTCGGCGGCCTGGCTGGAGCCGGGTACCGGATTTCGACGTCGGGAGCACCCGAGCGTGCGGGCATTGTCCACAGGCTCGACGTCGGCACTTCCGGCGTGATGGTTGTGGCTAAGACGGAGCATGCTTACACGGTCCTCAAAAGGGCTTTCAAGGAGCGGACGGTGGACAAGGTCTACCACGCGGTTGTCCAAGGACTTCCGGATCCACTTGAGGGCACTATTGATGCCCCGATCGGCCGCCACCCTGGCCACGACTGGCGCTTTGCAGTTATAGAAGACGGCCGGCCCTCGGTGACCCACTACGAGGTTCTGGAAGCCTTTGGTAAAGCTACGTTGGTGGAGGTGCACCTGGAAACGGGCCGGACGCACCAGATCAGGGTCCACTTCTCTGCTTTGCGGCACCCTTGCGCCGGCGATCTCACCTACGGTGCTGATCCCCGTCTCGCAGCAAACTTGGGACTCACCCGACAGTGGCTTCATGCACGGCAACTGGGCTTCACGCACCCGCGGACCGGCGAGTGGGTGGAAGTCACCAGCGACTACCCAGCGGACCTTCAATACGCCTTGGACCTGCTGGCCACGGGCTCAGCCTAGGCAACCCTTCCGGGCCGGCCCGGTCCAAGGTTCCCTATTTTGTCGGAGGCGGGACGGTAGACTGTCGTGGTGACTTCCAGCAATGATTCGTTCGTCCATCTGCACACCCACACCGAATACTCCATGCTGGATGGAGCGGCCCGCCTGGGTGAGCTGTTCGATGAAACCGAACGCCTGGGCATGCCGGCCCTGGCTACCACTGACCATGGCTACCTCTTTGGTGCGTTCGACTTCTGGCGCAAGGCCACGGACAAGGGCATCAAGCCGATCATCGGCGTCGAGGCCTATGTGACCCCGGGTACTGCCCGCGGGGATAAGGAGCGCGTTCGCTGGGGCGACGAAAGCCAGCGTAAGGACGATGTCTCTGGTGGTGGCTCGTATACCCACATGACGCTCCTGAGTTACAACAACGTCGGCATGAGGAACCTGTTCAGGGCCTCGTCCATCGCATCGCTGGATTCTGTCTTTGGTAAGTGGCCGCGGCTGGACCGGGAATTGCTCAATACGTACTCCGAAGGGCTCATTGCGACTACCGGTTGCCCTTCCGGGGAAGTCCAGACCAAGCTGCGGCTCGGCCTTTACCGCGAGGCTGTCGAAGCCGCCGCAGAGTTCCGCGACATTTTTGGGGCGGAAAACTACTTCTGCGAACTGATGGACCACGGGCTGGACATTGAACGGCGCGTTACCGGGGATCTCCTGCGCCTTGCCAAGGAGCTCAACCTCCCGCTGGTGGCCACCAATGACCTCCACTACACGCATGAACACGATGCCAAGGCCCACGAAGCTTTGTTGGCCATCCAGTCCGGCTCCACGCTCCTGGAACCGACGTACGACAACGGCGGCTCCCGCTTCGCCTTCTCGGGCAGTGGCTACTACCTGAAATCTCCGCAGGAAATGCGGGAGCTGTTCCGCGATCACCCGGAGGCCTGCGATAACACGCTGCTCATCGCCGAGCGCTGCGAGGTTTCGTTCAACACGGGCGCCAACTACATGCCGCGCTTCCCTTGTCCTCCCGGGGAAGACGAGACCTCTTGGCTGGTCAAGGAAGTAGACACCGGCCTTAAGTACCGCTATCCCCAAGGCATTCCGGACAATGTCCGCAAGCAGGCTGACTACGAACTCGGGGTCATTACCTCCATGGGCTTCCCCGGGTACTTCTTGGTGGTCGCCGACTTCATCAACTGGGCCAAGAACAACGGGATCCGTGTTGGTCCGGGGCGTGGTTCCGGTGCAGGTTCCATGGTGGCCTACGCCATGCGTATTACTGACCTTGATCCGCTCCAGCACGGCCTGATCTTCGAGCGCTTCCTCAACCCGGATCGCGTTTCCATGCCCGACTTCGACGTCGACTTCGATGATCGCCGTCGCTCCGAGGTGATCGACTACGTCACCAAGAAGTACGGCGACGAGCGCGTGGCGATGATCGTCACCTATGGAACCATCAAGACCAAGCAGGCGCTCAAGGACTCCTCCCGTGTGCTTGGCTACCCGTTCAGTATGGGCGAGCAGCTGACCAAGGCACTCCCGCCGGCGGTCATGGCCAAGGACATTCCCTTGGCGGACATCCAGAACCCGGAATCCAAGCGCTACAGCGAAGCGGGAGATTTCCGCCAGCTGATCGCCACCGATCCCGAGGCCGCCAAAGTCTTCGAGACCGCGCTGGGTATTGAGGGACTGAAGCGCCAGTGGGGTGTTCACGCGGCGGGCGTCATCATGTCCTCGGATCCCATCATCGACGTCATTCCTGTCATGCGCCGTTTCCAGGACGGCCAGGTCATCACCCAGTTCGATTATCCGACGTCCGAAGGCCTCGGCCTGATCAAGATGGACTTCCTGGGCCTCCGAAACCTGACGATCATTTCGGATGCCCTGGAAAACATCAAGATGAACCGCGGCGTTGACCTGGACCTGGAAAACCTGGAACTCGACGATGCTGCATCGTATGAGCTCCTGGCGCGCGGTGACACCTTGGGTGTGTTCCAGCTCGATGGTGGACCCATGCGGTCCCTCCTCAAGCTCATGAAGCCTGACAACTTTGAAGATATCTCCGCAGTTCTCGCGTTGTACCGGCCTGGACCCATGGGCGCCAACGCCCACACCGACTACGCCCTGCGCAAAAACGGGATCCAGGAAGTAATTCCCATCCACCCGGAGTTGGAAGAGCCGCTCAAGGAAATCCTGGGTGGGACCTTCGGCCTGATTGTGTACCAGGAACAGGTTATGGCCGTGGCGCAGAAGCTTGCCGGCTACTCGCTGGGCCAAGCCGACATCCTGCGCCGTGCCATGGGCAAGAAGAAGAAATCGGAGCTGGACAAGCAGTTCGCCGGCTTCTCCCAAGGCATGCAGGACAACGGCTACTCCATGGCCGCCGTCAAAACGCTCTGGGACATTCTGCTTCCGTTCTCCGACTACGCCTTCAATAAAGCGCACTCGGCCGCTTACGGGGTCATTTCTTACTGGACTGCCTACTTGAAGGCACACTATGCGCCCGAGTATATGGCTGCCCTCCTCACGTCCGTTGGTGATGACAAGGACAAGTCCGCTATCTACCTCAACGAGTGCCGCCGGATGGGCATCACCGTTCTTCCGCCGGATGTCAATGAATCCTCGTTGAACTTCACTCCCGTGGGAACGGACATCCGCTTCGGCATGGGGGCCATCCGAAACGTCGGCGTGAACGTGGTGGAAGCCATGGTCTCTGCACGGACTACGGAAGGCAACTACACATCCTTCAAGGACTTCCTGATGAAGGTCCCTGCAGTTGTCTGCAACAAGCGCACCATCGAATCCTTGATCAAGGCTGGCGCTTTCGACTCACTGGGACACCATCGCCGTGCTTTGGCCATGATCCATGAAGAGGCCATCGACTCCGTCATCACACTCAAGCGCAACGAGGCAATCGGCCAGTTCGATCTGTTCGCCGGTTTCGAGGACCAGGAACCTGAAGCTTCGCTGACCACGGAAATTCCGGACCTCCCCGAATGGGAGAAGAAGGACAAGCTGTCCTTCGAGCGCGACATGCTGGGTCTCTATGTTTCGGACCACCCCTTGCAGGGCTTGGAAGGCGTCCTCAGCCAGCATGCGGAGCAGTCCATTACTTCCATCATTGCCGAGGACGGACCGCACGACGGCGCGATTGTCACCATCGCGGGCATGATCACGTCGTTGAGCCGCAGGATCGCCAAGGCCAGTGGCAACGCCTACGCCCGTGCCGAGATTGAAGACCTGGGCGGCTCCATGGAGGTCATGTTCTTCGGTCAGGTGTACGGGCCCATCGCTTCCGTCCTGGCTGAAGACTTAATCGTGGTGGTCAAGGGGCGCCTGCAGCGCAGGGATGATGGAGCCGTGACGCTGAACTGCATGGAACTCTCGGTGCCGGACCTCAGTGAGAGCGTGAACGGACCGGTGGTGATCACCATTCCAACGTTCAAGGCCACCGAGGCAGTGGTTACCGACCTTCGGGATGTGCTGCGGACACATCGGGGCAACTCCGAGGTGCGGCTTAAGCTCATGGGGGACACCAAAGTGGAGGTCATGGGGCTTCCCGTGCACATGAGGGTCAACCCCAGCCCATCGCTCTTCGGTGACCTGAAAGTGCTGCTGGGTCCGGCCTGCCTGGATAATTAGTCCAGTGGGCTAGATTTCGTAGTCGAGGGGCCTCGGCTGGCTATAGCCGCCACCGTGATACAGCAGGGGAGCGCCGTCGTCGCCCACCTGGCCGTCGACGACCTCCACGACCACCACGGCATTGTTCTCAAACGACAACCGCATTTGGATCTTTCCCACCAGCCAACCTGCTACGTCCTTGAGAATGGGCACATCGTAAGGACCTGGCTCCCAGTGGTCGCCTTCGAAGCGGTCCCGTGTCTTGGCGAAGCGATCTGCCAGCGCCTGGTTCTCCAGTCCGAGCATGTGCACGCCAATGTAGTTGGCATTGGCGATGGCCGGCCAGGAACTTGAGCTTCGGGCCATGTTGAAGGTGAAACGTGGCGGCTCGGCGGACAGGGATGCAACGGAGGTGGCAGTGAAGCCAAAAGGCTTGCCATTCAGGTTGGCTGTGATGATGGCCACCCCGGCGGCATGGCGGCGAAACATTTCCCTGAACGTCTTTTCGAAGCCGGATAGTTCGCTTGCCACGTTGATGAATCTCCTGGAACTGGGTCGGGGGCGTCTTTCTCTCAGGGTATTCCTCCCTGTGCCCCACTTCTCCATTTTAATGAGCACACACGAACCTTTGTTAATGTGAGTTCCATGACTGAGCCCACTGTGCACGTTCCCGCGGAAGTCCAGACCGACGCCGCAACTCCCCGGCGTTCGCGGGACGCCCTGTGGCTTGTCCTGCCGGCGGCATCGGGGGTAGCCATAGGCATTCTCTGGTGGATCCTGGCCCCGGGCGGGGGGAACCTGGTTTCGGGCAACCCCGATCTGGCAAATCCTGCCAACCCGGCTTCGTGGCTGCCGCGCGATCTGGCCCTTGCCGCCCTGATGTTGGTGGCCGGGTGTGTCACTGGCCTCTTGCTCGACGGAAAGCTCCAGGGGACTGGGGTCGGCAGGCGGCTGGCCTTGGCACTGGCAGGGGGAGCCGCCGGCGCTGCGGTTGCCTGGGTGGTTGGCTTGGTTGCAGGGCAGCTGTGGGGCCCCGCTCCGGATCCTTCACTGGGTGCGGAATACGGTTTCACCCTCCGCTCGTACGCCGTCCTCGTCTTGTGGCCGGGCGCCATCGCCTTCGTGACGTTCGTACTTGCGCTGTTCGGGGTTCTTTCCAGGAAGCCCGTAAAATAGGCGGGTGACCACTTCTTCGGATACTTCCGCCCCTGCCACTGCATCCTTGAATTTCCGCAGTATCGATTTCCGCGGCCGCCACCTCTCCCTGGCTGAGCTGCGCGCCGCGGTACCCAGGGCCAAGCATCAGACGATGGCCGATGCGGAGCAGAAGGTCCTGGACATTATGGGAGCTGTTCGTAGCCGTGGCTTCGCCGCGCTGACGGAACTTGCAAGGACCTTCGACGGCGTTGAACAGTCCCACCCGCGTGTGCCGGTGGACGCACTTGCCAAGGCCCTTGCTGACATTGATCTCACTGTCCGTGCCGCGCTGGAAGAGTCCATCAGCCGGGCCAGACAGTTCGCCGATCAGCAGCGTCCAGCAAATGTTGACGTCGCTTTGGCTGATGGTGCGGTTGTCAGCCAGAACTGGATTCCCGTGGGGCGTGTTGGGCTGTATGTTCCCGGCGGCCTCGCGCCCTTGGCCTCCTCGGTGATCATGAACGTTGTTCCCGCGGTGGCTGCGGGTGTCGAATCCATCGCTCTGGCTTCACCGCCCCAAAAGGACTTCGGCGGCCTCCCGCACCCTACAATCCTTGCGGCGGCAGCGCTGCTGGGCATCGATGAGGTCTATGCAATTGGCGGTGCCCAGGCAATCATTTCGTTTGCCTACGGCATCCCCGGTTCGGAGGGAGTGCCTCCTATCGAGCCTGTGGATCTCGTCACCGGGCCTGGCAATATTTTCGTCGCCACTGCCAAGAGGCTGGTGAAGGGAGTCGTTGGCATCGATTCCGAGGCGGGGACTACCGAGATCGCTATCTTGGCCGATTCCACTGCCCAGCCCGCGCTCGTGGCTGCCGATCTCATCAGCCAGGCGGAGCACGATCCCAAAGCCGCCTCTGTCCTGGTGACGGACTCCGCTGACCTGGCGGACGCCGTCGTGGGTGAATTGGCACGGCAAGCAGCCGCCACGAAGCACAGCGCACGCGTCCTTGAGGCACTCTCCGGTCCGCAATCGGGTGTAGTGCTGGTGGATGACCTGGAACAGGCGATTGCCGTGTGCAATGCCTACGCCGCTGAACACCTTGAGATCATGACGGCGGACGCACCGGCGGTGGCGGCGCGGATCCGCAACGCGGGCGCCATTTTCGTGGGGGATTACAGTCCCGTGAGCCTTGGCGATTATTGTGCCGGATCCAACCACGTGCTGCCCACCAGCGGCACTGCTGCCTTCTCCTCGGGGCTGAACGTCACCACCTTCCTGCGCGCAGTGCAGGTCATCAACTACAACCGTGCGGCTCTGGAACAGGTCAGCGGCCACATCGTGAGTTTGGCCGGGGCCGAGGACCTTCCAGGCCATGGGGATGCAGTCAGGATCCGCTTCAGCGGGCAACGCTGACATCGAAACCAGCAGGGTAAACGGGACCTGACCACAACATATACGGGTCAACACCACTACATGTAGTAATTACAAGCTTGTCATTACGGTGTCA
The DNA here is from genome assembly GCA_039636795.1 of Micrococcaceae bacterium Sec5.1. Taxonomy (NCBI): domain Bacteria; kingdom Bacillati; phylum Actinomycetota; class Actinomycetes; order Micrococcales; family Micrococcaceae; species Micrococcaceae bacterium Sec5.1. The sequence continues at coordinate 1,910,854 of CP143430.1, forward strand.
TCGAACGTAAACTGGTGCCGGAAGAGAATCTTCCGGCACCTTTGCGTTTCCGGCACACTGCCGCTCGGACGTGGGCCGGAGCTGATCAGGGAGGCCCAGCGTGTACTGTCCGTTCTGCCGGAATCCTGACTCACGCGTCGTTGACAGCCGCATGGCCGACGACGGAACTTCCATCCGGCGCCGCCGGCAATGCCCTGAATGCGGGCGACGCTTCACCACGGTGGAAACCACCAGCCTGTCCGTCATCAAGCGCTCAGGAGTCGGGGAGCCGTTCAGCCGTATCAAGGTCATCAGCGGTGTGCGCAAAGCGTGCCAAGGCCGCCCTGTCACCGAAGACGATCTCGCCATGCTGGCGCAGGAAGTCGAGGAGAACATCCGCTCTTCGGGTGCCGCTGAAATTGACGCCCACGAAGTAGGCCTGGCCATTCTCGGTCCGTTGCGGAAACTGGATGAGGTGGCATACCTGCGATTCGCCAGCGTCTATCAAGCATTCGAGTCACTCGAAGACTTCGAATCCGCAATATCCTTGCTGCGGCATGAGGCCGAGGCGCACGCAAAGGCCGGGACCCACGCCAAAGCCGGGGCCAAGGAAGCCAAAGGTTCCGAGAAAAGCCAGCTCTAGCGGCCGCCTGATACGGGGAGGACCGCTCCAGTAATGTAGCCGGCCTCACCGGACATTAGCCACATCACAGCCGCAGCCACCTCTTCAGGTTCGGCGCCGCGGCCCATGGGAATGGTCGGATTGAGCCTCTCTACGCGGTCGGGCATTCCTGCAGCTGCGTGGAGTCCGGTGTTGGTACTGCCCGGAGCCACGGCGTTGACACGAATGCCCTGCTTTGCCACTTCCGCGGCCAGGCCCACCGTCAAAACGTCCACGGCGCCTTTCGACGCCGCATAGTGAACCCATGTCCCTGGGGAGCCTGCTTTTGTCGCCGTCGAGGAGATGTTGATGATCGAACCACCAGGGCCGCCGTTCTCGGTAGAGAGTCTCCGAACCGCTTCCTGGCACATGAAGATCATGCCAGCGACGTTCACGTCCACGACACGCTGCACTGTCTCGGCAGGCACGTCGGCAAGTGTTCCAATGAGGTTGCCGGTAATGGCCGCGTTGTTGATGACCGCTGTTACAGGACCCCACGCTGCGGCTGCGTCGAACAAACGCCCGACGTCGGCGGGCTGGCTGACGTCGCCCTGCACGGCCACTGCCTTGCCCCCTTGTGCCTGGATGTCCTTGACCACTGCATCAGCACCCTCGGCATCCAAGGAGTAGTTGACCACGACGCCATATCCGGAACGTGCCGCCGCGTTTGCAACTGCCGCGCCGATTCCGCGGCTGGCACCCGTGACGATCGCGATTCCGGCTATGGCGTCGTTGTCCACAGTCACCCTGCGGCTACTTGGCGAGTTTGTGGTGCAAGGCGACCTCAAGGGCGGCGCCCACGATGCCGGCGTCGTTCTTTAACTTGGCTGTGACAATGTTGGTGCGCAATTTCAGGTGCGGGAAATATTCATCGGAGCGCTTGGAGATGCCGCCGCCGATAATGAAAAGTTCTGGGGAGAACAGGAACTCTACGTGCTGCAGGTAGCGGTTGAGCAGCACGCCATACTCGTCCCAGCTCAGCCCATCGCGTTCGCGGGCCACGGCTGATGCCTTGGTTTCGGCGTCGAATCCGTCCACCTCGAGGTGGCCGAGCTCGGCGTTGGGAACCAATTGACCATTGAAAATGAAGGCGGAGCCGATGCCGGTGCCGAGCGTGATGACCAGGACGGTGCCGTCCACGCCCTCGCCGGCGCCATAGCGGGCCTCTGCGAGACCTGCTGCGTCGGCATCGTTGATAACCTCAACCGGCCGACCCAGCCGCTCAGTAAACTTCTTGTCGATGTCCGTGTCAAGCCAGGACTTATCCACATTCGCAGCGGAGTGGACCACACCGTGCTGGATAATGCCCGGGAAGGTGACACCCACTGGCGAATCAGCGGCAGGGGCGTCGGGGCGGCTGGAAAGTTCTTTAACGATCTCGGCCACCACTTCGGCAACTGCCTCGGGGGTAGCCGGCTGCGGCGTGGGAACGCGGAAGCGTTCGCCGATCAGCTTGCCCTTCTTCAGGTCGACGATGCCGCCTTTGATGCCCGTGCCGCCGATATCGATTCCGATCAGCGGAGGGTTCTTGTGGGTCTTCTCATCCTTCTTGGACAATGCATTTCCGATCATGGCAGGAGGGGTGGGCATGGCGCAGCCGCCCGCGGCTGCGATGGACCTTCCAGACAGCTTAAGGAAGGGTCAGGATTTCCGCGCCGGTCTCGGTGACCAGCAGGGTGTGTTCGAATTGGGCCGTGCGCTTGTGGTCCCTGGTTACAACCGTCCAGTCGTCGGACCACATGTCCCATTCGATCGTGCCAAGGGTCAGCATGGGTTCGATGGTGAAGACCATGCCTGCCTCGATCACGGTGTTGTACGCCGGGGCTGCGTCGTAATGCGGAATGATGAGGCCCGTGTGGAACGCCTCACCAACACCGTGGCCAGTGAAGTCCCGCACCACGCCATAGCCGAAGCGCTTGGCGTAGGACTGGATCGCGCGGCCGATTACGTTGATTTCGCGGCCTGGGGCCACGGCCTTGATGGCCCGGTTGAGTGACTCCTGCGTCCGCTCAACCAGCAAACGGGATTCCTCGTCCACGTCGCCAACCAGGAAAGTGTAATTGGTATCTCCATGCACCCCGCCGATGAACGCGGTGATGTCAATGTTCAGGATGTCGCCATCCTGTACCACTGTGGAATCCGGGATGCCGTGGCAAATGACTTCATTGAGGGAAGAGCACAGGGACTTCGGGAAGCCCCGGTAGCCCAGCGTGGACGGGTAGGCGTTGTGGTCCACAAGGAACTCGTGGCCAACCTTGTCCAACTGGTCCGTCGTTACGCCGGGCTGGATGTGCTTGCCGACTTCAACGATGGCCTGGGCAGCGATCCTGCTGGCAATACGGATCTTCTCGATGGTCTCCGCTGACTTCACTTCGGAGCCGGTGAACTTGCTGGGTGCCTTCTTGCCCACGTACTCGGGGCGGGGGATCGACGCCGGGACAGCCCGTTCAGGGCTGATGATTCCCGGAGTGAGCGTGCCGATGGGTGCGGTCGAAGCAAGAGAAGGCATAGATTGATCATATAAGGCAGGCAAGAGACGCAAGTAACAAAGTGCGGCCGGGTCCGAGTGACTGACGCCAACGTTACGCGTTTGAGGGCCGACGCAATGAGGAGGAGACGTGACGGAGTACTGGTACAACGTCAAGACGCATGAGATCGAAGAGGACGCCATGTCCGATTGGACACAGCTGATTGGCCCTTATAAGACCAGGGAAGAAGCCGAACATGCGCTGGAAAAGGTCAAGCAACGCAACGACGCCTGGGACGCCCAGGACGACGACTAGCTGTATTGGCGATTAGCTGTAATAGGGCGCCCCTGTCTTAGCTAGAAGGAATGCTCAGGTCCGGGAAATTCTCCGGACCTGACGTCCTCTCCAAAGGCTGCTGCGGCGTCGGTGAGCGTGGTGCGAAGGTCTGCATACTGCTTGACGAACTTGGCCATCTTGCCCCCTCGCAGTCCCGCCATGTCCTGCCAGACCAGCACTTGGCCTGTGGTGCTCTTGCCGGCCCCGATACCAACGGTTGGGACGCGCAATGCGGCATCCACGGCAGCGGCAGTTTCCGCGGGCACCATTTCCATGAGGACGCTGAAAGCGCCAGCGTCCTGCAGGGCAACTGCGTCCTCGATCAGCCGCTGGGCGTCCTCGCCCCTGCCTTGGACCCGGTAGCCACCCAGGGAATGTTCGCTTTGGGGAGTGAATCCAATGTGGGCCATGACAGGAATGCCTGCCTGGACCATGGCCTTCACGGTCTCCGCATAGTAGGCAGAGCCTTCGATTTTGACCGCATGGGCCAATCCTTCCTTGAGGAAGCGGACGCCTGTGGCGACTGCCTGCTCGGTTGAAACCTCATAGCTGCCAAAGGGCAGGTCCGCCAGGACCAGGGCGCGCTTGGCTGAGCGGCTTACGGCACGGCACAAGGGCAGCAGTTCGTCCACAGTGACGGGAAGGCTGGTCTCGTTGCCGAAGACGTTGTTTGAGGCGGAGTCGCCCACCAGGAGGACTTCGATCCCTGCTTGGTCGAAGATCTCGGCGGTGTATTGCTCGTATGCGGTGAGCATGGCGAAGTGCTCGCCGTTGTCCTTGGCCTGCTGGAGGTGATGGATGCGCACCCTGCTGACCTGCTTCTTGGCGCCCGCTGGCGATGCCTGGGCTGCCGCCGTGGGGCCGGTGCCATAGGGCGCGGGGACTTCGGCGGGCGTGGTGGACTCAGGAAGGTTGCTTGGGGCCATGGGTAGAGCCTAAGCCGTGCCGACGGCGCCTGCCAGCAGTGTGCCAAGGGTCACTGTTTGTAAACGCTGTGTTACGCGCAGCTACTGCGGCGGCATTCCTCCCGAATGCTTAGTAGAGTGAAGTCTGAGCTGCCGTGGCTTCAATGATGGGAACCGCGGCATGGACACCGAACCGGAAAAGAGGCCCTATGGACCGCCAGCAAGAGTTCGTTCTGCGGACGATCGAAGAGCGTGACGTGCGCTTCGTACGCTTGTGGTTCACCGACGTCGTGGGTTCACTGAAGTCCGTGGCACTTGCGCCGGCTGAGGTTGAAGGTGCCTTCGAAGAGGGCCTGGGATTCGATGGTTCAGCGATTGAGGGCCTGGCGCGGGTTTTTGAGTCGGACATGCTGGCACAGCCGGACCCCTCAACCTTCCAGATCCTTCCCTGGCGCGGTGAGACCGAGCAAACGTCCAGAATGTTCTGTGATGTCTTAACGCCGGATGGGGAACCGTCGGCAGCAGATCCCCGAAACGTCCTCAAGCGGACCCTTGCCAAGGCCGCGGATATGGGTTTCACCTGCTACACGCACCCTGAGATTGAGTTCTACCTGCTGAAGTCGAAGGAGCTTGGCCCCAATGGTGCGCCGGTCCCCGTTGACGAAGGCGGCTATTTCGACCACGTCCCTGGTGGTGTTGCGCAGGACTTCCGCCGGACCGCGGTGACCATGCTGGAATCGGTCGGTATCTCGGTGGAGTTCAGCCACCACGAGGGCGGGCCGGGCCAGAACGAGATTGACCTGCGGTACGCGGATGCCCTGCAGACTGCGGACAACATCATGACCTTCCGCACGGTCATCAAGGAAGTCGCCCTGCAGCAGGGCACGTATGCCACGTTCATGCCCAAGCCGTTTACGGACCACCCCGGCTCCGGAATGCACACACACTTCTCGCTCTTCGAGGGCGACACCAATGCCTTCTTTGAGGCAGGCGCGGAGTTCCAGCTGTCCAAGACTGCCCGCCAGTTCATCGCCGGGATCCTCAAGCACGCTCCCGAATTCACGGCGGTCACCAACCAGTTCGTGAACTCCTATAAGCGGCTCTGGGGCGGCGGCGAAGCACCGAGCTATCTGAGCTGGGGCCACAACAACCGCTCCGCGCTGGTGCGAGTGCCGTTGTACAAGCCCGGCAAGGGCCAGTCGGCGCGCATCGAGTACCGCGGCATCGACTCCGCCACCAACCCATATCTGGCATATGCCGTCCTTTTGGGCGCCGGTTTGAAGGGTATCGAGGAAGGCTACGAGCTTCCGGCAGCTGCCGAGGATGACGTTTGGTCGCTAACCACCGCGGAGCGCAAAGCCATGGGCCACGCTCCGCTGCCGGCCAGCCTCCACGATGCCATTCGTGCCATGGAGGAATCGGAGTTGGTAGCCCAGATTCTGGGTGAACAGGTCTTTGAACACTTCTTGCGCAACAAGCGCGCGGAATGGCAGGACTACCGCCTCCAGGTCACGCCGTACGAGCTGCAGCGCAACCTCGGCATTCTGTAGGCAGGGCGAATGAGCCTTGCACGTCGGCTCATATCAGCCGGATTCAATGACCTGGAAAAGGGCGAACGTTTTCTCGCTGCCCCGGAACTCGAAGGCATCGAGCAGGATGCCCTGTTCGCCGGGCTCTCCTTGGCGGCGAGCCCGGATACCGCGTTGCAATCACTGGTCCGGCTGATTGAGAAGAATCCCGGCCTCAAGAAGTTGGCCGGCGCGGACCCTGACACGAGCGAATCCTTGTATCGGCTGTTGGGGGCATCGGAGGCGCTGGGGGAGTTCCTCATGCGCAGGCCGGAGCACCTGGATGTTTTTGAGGCCCGGGTGAGCCCGGAGCCCCTTCCGGCCTCAAGCGAAGAGCTCAGGTCCCTTCTCCTTCGTTCGGTCAAGGCCGAGCCGGGTGCGCAGCGTCCAGTGGCCGGGTTGACGGGGCTTCCGGCGTATGCGGCCTTGCGGACGGCATACCGCCGCGGGCTCACAGAGCTTGCCATCAAGGACCTCTGCGCTGCCTCGCCGCAAGACTTCATGCCCGCCGTTGGTGCAGAGCTTGCCGACCTCGCCGGAGCCGCCATTGAAGCTGCCCTTGCCGTTTCCCGGGCAGAAGCGGCGGCCCAGTTCGACGCCTCGGAGGTGGCCGACGTCGGACTCGCAGTCATTGGCATGGGCAAATGTGGTGCCCGCGAGCTGAACTACATTTCCGACGTCGATGTCATTTACGTCATCGAAGCAGAGGAACTGGACGACGCCCGCGCCGCGACCATCGGCACCGCCCTGGCCTCCGGCATCTCGCGGGCGATTTCCTCATCCGCACCCGAGCCGGGTTTGTGGGAAGTGGACCCCAACCTTCGCCCGGAAGGAAAATCCGGGCCGTTGGTGCGGACCCTCCCTTCACACCTGAGCTATTACGCCCGATGGGCTGAGAGCTGGGAATTCCAGGCGTTGCTGAAGGCCCGCACGATTGCCGGCGACCGGGAACTGGGCCAGCGCTATGAAAAGGCAGTGGAACCACTGGTGTGGGCGTCCGCCGGCCGTGATGGCTTCGTCGAATCCGTCCAGGCCATGAGGCGCCGGGTCACCGACTACATTCCGGCCGCCGAGGAACAGCGGCAGATCAAGTTGGGACGTGGTGGGCTGCGCGACGTCGAATTCACTGTGCAGTTGTTGCAGCTGGTTCACGGCAAGTCGGACGAGTCCCTTCGTTGCCGTGACACCACATCGGCTATCGCGGCATTGTCTGCCGGTGGCTACATCGGACGTGCCGACGCCGCCGGCTTCGACAACGCGTACCGCTATCTTCGGCTTTTGGAGCACCGGATTCAGTTGTTCCAGTTGCGCCGCACCCATCTCATGCCCGTGGCGGAGGATGCGCAGCGGGTGTTGGCCAAGGCTGTCCTGGGGCCCTTCTCACTTGAACGCCCGCATCCCGACCAGCTGATGGCGACCTGGCAGAAGACCAAACGGTCCGTGCGGGATTTGCATGAGCGTATTTTCTACCGTCCATTGCTCAACACCGCCGCGAAACTCAGCAGCGAAGACGCCAAGCTGAGCCCGGAAGCTGCCCAGGGCCGTCTTGCTGCCCTCGGCTACCTCGATCCCAAGGGCGCAATGCGTCACATTGAGGCGCTGACTGCCGGTGTAAGCCGGCGTGCGGCGCTGCAGCGGCAACTGTTGCCCATTCTTCTTGGCTGGCTTGCCGAGGGCGTGGATCCTGACGCTGGGCTCCTGGCGTTCCGACGGGTCAGCGAAGCGTTGGGCACCACGCACTGGTATTTGGGAATGCTTCGCGATTCCCAAGCGGCAGCCGAACGCCTCTGCCAGGTGCTTGCCAATTCGCGGCTCATTTCGGACCTCCTGGAAGTCTCACCCGAGTCCGTGGCGTGGCTTGGCAGCGATAAGGACCTGGCTCCCATCCCGTTTGAGGCGCAATGGCAGGAAATCCGCTCCAAATTGTCCAGGCACCCGGACCCGGAGAGTGCCATGCGCCTCATCAGGTTGATCCGTCGGCGGGAGATCCTGCGGACCGCGATTGCCGATAGTGCGGGTTTGCTTGACCAGGACGCCGTGGGACTGGCGTTGGCCGAAACAGACCGGGCGGCCGTGCTCGGAGCCCTGCATGTGGCCGAATCCATCGCTACCCAGTCCGATCCCCTGAAAACCGAGGTTCTGGTGGTGGCGATGGGCCGGCAGGGTGGCCGTGAGATCGGCTACGGCTCAGACGCCGACGTCATGTACGTTCACCGAGCACGGCCCGGCTTCACGGATGAGGAAGCCCAGGAACAGGCGACGGCGATAGTCGCCAAAGTCTCCAGCCTTCTTACCCAGCCGCTAAAGCCCGCGATCATGGCCGAGCGCGTGTTGATGGTAGACGCGGACCTGCGGCCGGAAGGGAAGAACGGCGCCATGGTCCGGTCCTTGGAGTCCTATGCCGAGTACTATCGCCGGTGGTCCCTCATCTGGGAATCGCAGGCACTGCTGCGGGCGCGTCCCATGGCTGGCTCAGACGACTTGGCAGTGGCCTTCCTCCAGCTTATTGATCCCATTCGTTACCCGGCTGAACTCTCCGAGCAGGACGTCAGGGAAATCCGGCGCGTCAAGGCCCGCGTGGAATCGGAGCGGCTACCTCGAGGCGCTGATCCGGCGCGCCACGTGAAGCTTGGCCGCGGTGGATTGAGCGATGTTGAATGGCTGGTCCAGCTCATCCAGTTGCAGCATGCGGGCAAGCAGCCCGCGTTACGGACTACGTCCACGCTGGAGGCACTTGCCGCAGCCGAGAACCTTGGGCTTGTTGGCAAGGACGACGCCGGACTCTTACGGGAGGCGTGGAAGCTCGCCAGCCGAATCCGCTCGGCGAACGTCATAGTGACGGGCCGGGCATCGGATGTTCTTCCATCCTCACGGAGGGATCTTGAAGCTGTGGCACGTTGGTGTGGCTACGCGCCCGGAGCCGCGGGACAGTTCGAGGAGGATTACTTGCGCCTTAGCCGCCGGGCCCGGGCTGTGTTCGAAAAAGAGTTCTACGGTAATTGAGGGTGGCTGGTGATGAGTATCTGGCTTATTCCGCTCAAGCTGCTGGACGATGATGCCCGCGACATCCAGCTGGGCGCTGTGGCGGAAATGGCGGTGGAGCCAGCCCAGCGGGATTTTGTGGGGGACCCCCTGCGCATGATGTTGGTCGGACTCGAAGAGGAGTCACGGCTGCCCTACGTGATTGAGGCTCAAGGAGTGGGTGTCGGAGTCCTGACCCTCCAGTCTGGAGCGGCGCGCCTTGCGGGATGGCAGGATGACGATTCCGTGTGGCTTCTCAGGGGATTCCTTATCGATTCAACATGTCAGGGTCGGGGCCTCGGGACGATGGCTGCGGAGGCTGCGGTAGGCGAGGCCCGCAAACTGACAGCCAGGCGCGGTGGCGGTCAGGCCGGCGTCGTGCTTTCCGTCAACGAGCGCAACCCTGCAGGCATTGCAGCCTATGCAAAAGCTGGCTTTGTGGATGCTGGCCGCTACCTCGGCGGCAACTCCGGCCCGCAACGCATCATGTACAGGGCCTTTGAGCATGCTGAAATTTCGTTCCCGCGTGAGCCGTCAACAAATGTTGACGAAGATCATGGAGTCAACTATGGTTGACGGCATGGAGGTGGACAGAATGAAAACCCTTGTTGGATCAATGGATGGCATGGGGCCGGCGGAGGCGCTGTATGCGGTAGCTGAACTCCACAAGGAAGTTGGCAGGGCCGAGGCCTCCCTTGTACGCGCAGCCCGGCAGTCCGGTTTATCGTGGGAGGCAATCGCACTTTGCCTCGGCGTGACCAAGCAGGCGGTACATAAGAAGTACGGGAAGCAGTAGGACCAGTTCGAACGACCAATGCCGGGCATCCCCTAGGGTCTGTTCGAGCGGGCATGCTGTCCCTTAGGATTCTCGCGTGACAGTCAGGCGGGATTCGGAGGGGGCACCCTTCTCAGATGCGTCGTGCTTCCGGTGTGAGCAGGCGGGGCCGCACTGGTCTTCGCCGCATGGCCGCGGCGACGTCTATGCGTGCCGGCGCTGTTTCGCAACTTTTACTGACGCCGAATGGCGGCAGGGTGACGGGGGAGCGCAGGGCCTTTTCGAAACCAAGTAGCCGGCTGTGCCCGAAGGGTAAAAAACGAGTACACACTACTCGTGCCCTGACCTGCCCTGGGTAGGCACCATGTTTGCTATGACAACCTATGTGATTGAACAAGCGGCACTGGTTCACCGCTGTCAGTGCTGCGGTGAAGAAACCGAGCGGGTGTTTTGCGCGGACTGCGCAGCTCCACAACAACCTGGCGAAGTCCCGAAAACCAGGCACTAAAGACCAAAGGCAAGGTGCTGGTTCGTCCGTTGGAAAGCCTTATAGACTCGATTCCGTAACTACTCTCGATGCTTAGGAGAAGTACATGGAATACAACGGAAGTTCGTTTGAGAAGGCTATTCCTGCTGGAGAGTTGGATCGCCGCCACGTGGGTCAATCCATTAGCTTTCAGCCCAACGATTTCACGGTTGTCTTCGGGACGATCGCGGGCATCGCAAGAACCGAGGCGCTCGTATATTTATCGCTCGATGGCGTCTCCGGCGGCACGCATTTGAAGGACGAGTACGACCTCCCCATCGATCGGCACGTCTACCTGCAGTTGGATCCCCTGAGCAGCGCGGAAAAGGGTCTTGCAGATGCCGCAAAGGTGGTGAAGGAGAAGCTGGACGAGTTCGGAAAAAACATCCGGGACCGGGATCAGGGCAAGGAATCCGAGTAGCTAGCACTTCGCCACAGCCTTACGGATCTAGCTGATTCGGCGGTAGCAGCGGGTTATAGGACAAAGAGAAGGGCCGGCATCAGGTACAAAACCTGTTGCCGGCCCTTCTTATTCGGGAACCTTGGTGGGTTCCGCGTGGGCTAAACCTGGTTTAGCCGCGGGAGTTGCTAGACGCCGTAGTAGAGCTCGAACTCGTACGGGTTCGGGCGCAGCGACAGCGGGCGAATCTCATTCTCGTACTTGTAGTCAATCCAGGTATCGATCAGGTCCTGGGTGAAGACGCCGCCAGCCTGCAGGAACTCGTTGTCCTCGCGGAGGGCCTCAAGGGCTTCTTCCAGGGAACCCGGAGCCTTGGGGATGTCCTTGGCTTCCTCGGCCGGGAGCTCGTAGAGGTCCTTGTCGATGGGAGCCGGGGGTTCGATGCGGTTGCGGATGCCGTCAATGCCGGCCATCAGCTGGGCAGCGAAGGCCAGGTAGGGGTTGGACGAGGGGTCCGGAGCGCGGAATTCGATGCGCTTGGCCTTCGGGTTGGAGCCCGTGATGGGGATACGGATACCAGCAGAGCGGTTGCCCTGGGAGTACACCATGTTGACCGGAGCTTCGAAGCCCTTGACCAAGCGGCGGTACGAGTTGACGGTCGGGTTGGTGAACGCGAGGACCGCGGAGGAGTGCTTCAGCAGGCCGCCGATGTACCAGCGGGCAGTGTCGGAAAGGCCGGCATAGCCCTTCTCGTCGTAGAACAGCGGATCGCCGTTGCTCCACAGCGACTGGTGGCAGTGCATGCCAGAGCCGTTGTCACCGAAGACCGGCTTCGGCATGAAGGTTACGGACTTGCCCCATGCGTCCGCAGTGTTCTTGATGACGTACTTGAACTTCTGGAGGTCGTCAGCAGCTGCAGTCAGCGTGGTGAACTTGTAGTTGATCTCTGCCTGGCCGGCGGAGCCAACTTCGTGGTGGGAGCGCTCGACCTCAAGGCCGGCCTTGTCCAGTTCAACGCACATGGCGTCGCGGAGGTCAGCCTGCTTGTCGGTGGGGGAAACCGGGAAGTAACCGCCCTTGACGGGGGTCTTGTAGCCGAGGTTTCCGCCCTCTTCCTTGCGACCGGTGTTCCAGTGGGCTTCTTCGGAGTCAATCTTGTAGAAGCTGCCCTGCGGGGAGGACTGGTACTGGATGTTGTCGAAGACGAAGAACTCTGCCTCGGGAGCAAAGAACGCCGTGTCCGCGATGCCGGTGGAGGCCAGGTAGGCTTCAGCCTTCTCGGCTACGCCACGGGGGTCGCGGTGGTAGGGGTCGCCCGTACGGGGGTTCACGATGGAGAAGTTCAGCGCCAGCGTCTTCTCAATGCGGAATGTGTCGATGAAAGCCGAGGTCACATCCGGGATGAGCTGCATGTCGGATTCAGCGATGCCCTGGAAACCGCGGATCGAAGATCCGTCGAAGAGCTGACCGTTCACGAAGAAGTCGTGGTCTACGCTCTTTGCCGGCACATTGAAGTGCTGCTGGACGCCCGGAAGGTCGGTGAAGCGGATATCGACGAATTTGACGTCTTCGTCTTTGATGAACTTGAGGACTTCGTCCGCAGTCTTGAACATCTATGCTCCTTATGCATATCAAGTAACAGGCCCGGAAGGCCGCGTGAGCCAGCCCATGCCGGAGGCCCGGAGACACAAAAAATTCCCCTTGCCGCGGTGGCTAGCAACTCATACCACCTTAGGGAGATGGGATTTCCCGGGAGTGTCAGTATTGTTTCGGGCAGGTTACAGAATGATCTGTTGTGTAAACGGTAGTCGGCTTTCCTGTGTCAGGTCCAAGCGGGTCCAGTGGGCGAACACTTTGGCCCCAGCTAAGCGAAGGCGCAGGCACGATAGGTGCCCTCCGACGTCGGACCGTCAGTCCGGCAGCCGTTAGGCTTGGAGGGTGGTTGATCGAAAAGACATAGGCTCCTGGCTGAGCGGGCCGGACACATCCGGCATCTCTAAATACCCGGGTGAGAGACTCGGCCTTCCTGAGGCCGGACCAGGCTCGATGGCGCGGGCCGGACGTCGAATCCTGGCAATCGTGATCGACTGGACGATCGCCCTGGTCATCAGCAACTTCGCATTTAGTGGAAACCAGTGGGCAACGCTCGCCATCTTTGCTGCGGAGCAGATTCTGCTGATCGGCACGCTCGGCTACAGCATTGGCCACAGGATTGCCGCGATTCACGTGGTCCGCTTGGGGGGAGGCCCGGCCGGACCCCTCGCCGCTGTGGTGCGCACTTTGCTCCTGTGCCTGGTTATCCCCGCAGTCATCTTTGATCCGGATCAGCGTGGAATTCATGATAAAGCCATGAACACCATCCTCATTCGGATGTAGCGTTTCAGTCCTCCCGGTTGGAACCAACCCCATAGAAGCACCAATAAATAAGCAAAACCAACAAAAACCGCCCTTGTCTCGTTTGAGACATGGGCGGTTTTTCGTATAGGCAATCAAGCACCTACGGACAATCAGCGTCCGCGTGCAGCCTTGCGGTCCGGGCGGGCCTTGTAGGGGTCGATGCCCTTGGGGATCGGCAGGCGGGTGCCGAGGGAGTTGATGCGCTTGGACACAGCATTGACCTCCACCTTGGTGAGTTCGTTCTTCATCTTTCCCATGGTCTTGGCGAGTTTGTTCAAAGGCACCTGGCCCTCACCGCGACCGGATTCCAGAACGTGGATGGTGACGTTGGGCAGGATGCGCGTGAGTCGCTTACGTTCAGCTTCCACCAGCGGCTTGACACGGTGCGTGGGACCTTCGCTGACCAAAACGACGCCGGGACGACCAATTGCCATGAACACGGCGTCCTGGGTGCGAGGGTTAACCGCGACAGGCTGGTCCTGGGTGACCCAGCCGCGGCGGAGAGTACCCAAGGCCGCGCCGGAAGCACCAGGCTGGTTCTCGATCTGCGCGAATGCAGCCTTCTCTGCGCGACGGGAGAGGATGAAAACGGCGGCCAGGAGACCCAACGGAATACCGATGATGAGACCGGTAACCCAGTTGTCCAGGAGGAAGCCGACGAGGAAGGCCACGGCAACCACTGCCAGGAATGCCAGCAGCATGATCCACACAACCTGGGGATCATTCCGCCGCGTCATCTTGAAGACTTCAGCGATCTGCTTCAGCTGGCTCGGCTTCTTGGCCTTGGCTTCCTTGGGCTTGCGCTGGAACAGCCCACGCTTGGGGGCGTCGGCCGAGGGGGTCGATTTGCTGGAATCAGAGGAATTCGCCATAGTGCCTTAATTCTACGTGATGGACGTCGAAGGACCGGACGCCATTACGCTTGGCATCCGGCCCTTCGGTACTGCTTCATGGTGTTGCCGGTGAAGTGTTGCCGACCCGGGGTCAGGCGTGGGCGGCGAGGATGGTGGAGGCTTCCTGGCGGGTGGTGCCGGAGGACTCGATGTGGGCCAGGGCGGCGGGGATTTCCCAGCCCTTCTTGCGCATTGCGGTGGCCCACAAGCGTCCGGCGCGGTAGGAGGAGCGGACCAGCGGACCGGACATGACACCGAGGAACCCGATCTCCTCGGCCTCGTGCTGGAGGTCCACGAATTCCTGGGGCTTGACCCACCGGTCCACCGGCAGGTGCCGTTCGGAGGGGCGCAGGTACTGGGTGATCGTGATCAAATCACACCCGGCCGCGTGAAGATCGCGGAGGGCTTCGGAGATTTCCTCGCGGGTTTCGCCCATGCCCAGGATCAGGTTGGACTTGGTCACCATGCCCAGGTCCCGGCCCTGGGTGATGACATCCAGGGAACGTTCGTACCGGAACGCCGGGCGGATCCTCTTGAAGATCCTGGGCACGGTCTCGACGTTGTGCGCGAACACCTCCGGCTTGGAATCACAGATCGCGGCGATGTGTTCGGGTTTGCCGGAGAAGTCCGGGATCAGCAGTTCCACACCGGTGCCGGGGTTCAGTTCGTGGATTTTGCGGACAGTTTCGGCGTACAGCCAGACACCTTCATCGGCGAGGTCATCACGGGCCACTCCGGTGACCGTGGCGTAGCGCAGCTGCATGGCCTGCACGGACCGGGCCACCTTGGTGGGTTCGAACATGTCCACCGGGGAGGGTTTGCCGGTATCGATCTGGCAGAAATCACAGCGCCGGGTGCATTCGGACCCGCCGATCAGGAACGTCGCTTCCTTGTCTTCCCAGCACTCGAAAATGTTCGGGCAGCCTGCCTCTTCACAGACAGTGTGCAGGCCTTCCTTCTTCACCAGGTTCTTCAACCCGACGAACTCCGGGCCCATCTGGACTTTGGCCTTGATCCACTCGGGCTTGCGTTCAACCGGGACAGCCGAGTTACGCTGCTCAACGCGCAGCAACTTACGGCCTTCAGGTGCCAGGGTCACTGGAGTGCTCCTTCTGGGGTGGAAACGAGTGCTTCTTCATGCTTGCGGAACTCTTCCACGAAGCGGTCAACGATGTCAGCCGGGTTGATGGTCCGGCCAGTCTCCAGCGACATGGTGGTGACGCTGGCGTCGGTGATTCCGCACGCGATGATCTGCGCATATGGCGCGAGGTCGTTGCTGCAGTTGATGGCAACACCATGCATGGTGACACCCTCAAGGACGCGGATGCCTATCGCGGCAATCTTGCGGTCCGGTCCTTTGTCATCGGCGAGGATCCATACGCCTGCCCGGCCCTTCACCGTGACTGCCGGGATTCCATAGTCCGTCATGACGGCGATCATGATGGCTTCGAGGCGCTCCACATAGTCCCGGATTCCCGCACGGTTCTTGAGCTTGAGGATCGGATAGGCAATGAGTTGTCCCGGGCCGTGCCACGTTAACTTGCCACCACGATCCACGGGAACAACGGGGGTGCCGTCAAAGGGGCGTTCGTGGTCTTCGGTGAGCTTGCCTGCCGTGTAGACGGCGGAGTGCTCAAGGAGCAGGACGGTGCTGTTTTTCTCGCCGGCAACAACTTTGTTGTGGATCTCGCGCTGTAGGTCCCAGCCCTGCACGTAGTCAACGAAATCCGGGGCAAGACCCAGTTGTGAAAACTCAAGAGTCATGGGTTCAAGCTTAGACCCAGCAGGTCACTCACCATGATTTTGTGGTGAACCTCTCAGTCGCATCCGTCAGCGTGGCTTTCGTACCCCGCAAGCTGGTGCTGCCTGTGGATAACTTCTGCGGGAAATCCGATCATCCGGTAGACCTTGGATATGGAAACTACTGACGATCCTGCCCCCTCGGTCCCGCACATTCCGGGATACACGCCATTACGCCTACTGGGTAGCGGTGGCTCGTCGACAGTCTGGCTTGCCAGCAGGGACAAGGACGGTGCCCGCTTCGCCATCAAGTGCATCATGGGAGGGCCCGGCAAGGATTCCCGTGGGTCGGCCGGACCAGAGTCCCAACATGGCTTGCGTGAGGGGCTGATCCTGTCCGGGCTCGAGCACGAGCACCTTATCCGACTCCACGATGTGATGGACCTGCCGGGAGTGGGGACGGGCAGTGTCGGGCTCGTCATGGACTTTGCCGCAGGAGGTTCCCTTGCGAATCTGGTGGGTGGCCGACGCAAGCTTGGAATCGGTGAAGCGGTGACGATTCTGACCCCTGTTGCCCAGGTCTTGGCTTACCTGCATGCCCAGGGAACGGCCCATGGGGATATTTCCCCAGGCAACGTCCTGTTTACGGCACAGGGGAAGCCCCTGGTGACAGACCTTGGCGTGGCGGGTGTTGTGGGTGAGGAGAATCAAAGCCTCGACGTCGGCACGGACGGCTTCGTTGATCCTTCTATTGCCGCGCGGGGTGCGCGGGGTGATGGAGCCGGAGGAGCTTTGCAGCCGGAACGGGATGTCTATTCGCTGGCCGCGCTTGGCTGGTATTGCTTGACAGGCATGGCGCCGGAAATCGCCAAGCACCGCCCACCGCTGCCTCTCTTGGTTCCCGATGTCCCCAAAGGGCTCGCCGCTGCCCTTGAGGCGGGACTGGATCCCGATCCGCGGGCGCGTCCCACGGCCCGGGAGTTGGGAACAGCGATTTATCGCAGCGCGGCCGCGGAGCCCGTGGATCTGGCTGGGTCCGTCCATTCTTCCGTGATTCCGGAGTTGCTGACGCGCCGGCAGGCTGGGGGACGACCCCAGCGCAGGAGTCCGCTGAGCAGGAGTCCAGTGCGCAGGAGTCGACTGAGCAGGAGTCCATTGAGCAGGAGTCCACTGGCCGGGGCTGTGTTGCGGCTTCCGCCCTTGCGGACAGCAAGGACTCCGCGTCCCGAACGCCGAACCCGAACAAGACAACCTCAGCGGAGAACTAAACCGCAGAGTGGGCCACGTTCCAGCATCCGAGTGGGGTTCCTGGTGGCTGCGGGAGTGTCGGTCGGGGCGGTTGGGTTTGCTGTCTGGCTGGGAATCCAGGAACCCGCGTCTGGTTTGACGTCCGTAGTAGATCCAGGGACGACGACCGTAGTCACGGAAGCTGCCCAAGCCACTGAAGCGGCCCAAGCCACTCAAGCCGCCCATCCCATTCCGGACGCACTCTTGGACGCGCTGCACTCTGAGGATCCGGCAATCGCCATGCACGCGTTATCGGCGGTGCGCGACATGGCGCTGGGACTGGATCGTCTTGAATTGCTGGCAACCGTCAACGCAGCAGGCTCAGCTGCCCATGCGGCAGATGAGACGTTGAAGCAGCAATTAAGAGCTGACGGTATCCGCTTTGCCGGGCTCACCACCACCTTGGACAGCGTTTCGGTGTTGGGCCCACACGACGTTGATCGCGCAGTCGTTGCCCTGACCGCAACGACCTCAAGTTACGAGGAGCGCGACGCATCGGATCGCTTGGTGAAGTCCCAGCCCGCCGGGGAGCGCCAGCAGCTGCGCCTCATCCTTGTCAGATTGGCAGGGCAGTGGAGCATCTCGGAGATTCTCGGTCCCGGTTAGCCGTACTGCCATGGGACGTTCTTTGGCGTGAGTGGGTCTGGGATGCGGTTCGATCAGCGGGAATGCTTGCTCGTCAGCCACTCCATGGCTTCATCGAGCCCCGGGTGTTGCCACTGAAAACCGGCGGCGGCAAGCTTGGCTGGTTCCATCCTTTGGTTTGCCAGGACGAGCTCGTCAGCAAGCTTGCCAAGGACAAGCCGGAGGACGGGACGTGGGACGCGTAAGAAGGCAGGACGATGGAACGCTTTCGCGAGCCGCCTCACAATGGCGCTAACGTCCGCGCTTTCCGGGGCGCACACATTGACCGCACCTTCCAGATCGGACTTGAGGAGGAACGCGAGTGCAGCGGCTTCGTCGGCAAGGGTGATCCACGGCCAGTATTGTCGCCCGTTTCCGAAGGGTCCGCCAAGCCCAAGCCTGAGCAGTGGAAGCATTGGGCCCAATGCGCCACCGGAAGTGCTGAGCACCACTCCGGTCCTTGGTGTCACTACCCTCACGCTGGCTGGAGCGGTTCTGGCAGTCTGCTCCCATTCAACGCAGAGCGGTCCCAGCACTCCCGCGCCTGGACCGGAGTCTTCGCGGAGCACACCGTCCCGGGAGGCGCCGTAGTAGCCGGATGCTGACTGGCTGACGAAAGACAATGCCGGCTGGCCCAAGCGACGCATGGCCGCAGTGAGTGTCCGGGTTGGCTGAAGGCGTGAGTCACGAATGACACTGATTCTGTGCTTGGTCCATGGCCGGTCGCCGATGCCGGCGCCGGACAAGTTGACCACCGCATCTGCGCCTTCCAGGATTGCCTCGTCCAGGACTCCAGCAACTGGATCCCATGTCCTTTCGTCGTCAGTCTTTGCAGGCCGACGAACCAGCCGGATGACCTCGTCACCAGCACTTTTTAACTGCTCGGACAATGCTGTCCCAATCATTCCTGAGGCTCCGGACATCACGATTCGCATGACCCATCTCACCACGACCCCAGCATGAGGCAGAAACAGGTGCGAAGCGCGGGGCGGGTCCCTCTTGACACCGCGCCTCTTGACTATGATCGAACAATGACCTCCTCCAGCTACCTCCGTTTCCCGCATGCCCATGGCGAATTGGTCACGTTCGTGGCCGAAGATGACATCTGGATCGCCCCCGTCTCCGGTGGCCGGGCCTGGCGTGTTTCCTCCCAGCAAATGCCGGCCAGGAACCCACGCTTCACTCCCGATGGCAAGCGGCTGGTGTGGACTGCTGTTGTTGGTACCTCACCGGAAGTTGTCACCGCGGACGTCGACGGCGGCGGGTACAAGCAGCTGAGCTACTTTGGACACACCACAACCCGGGTCAAGGGTTTCACGCCCGCTGGAAACGTCCTGGTGACCAGCGCGTTCCAGCAGTCCGAGAGCCGCCACACCTATGCCTATAGCCTCCCCCTGAACGGAGGTGCCGCCGTCGAACTTCCTTTCGGACCGGTGGAGGCTGTTGCGTATGGACCCGAAATCGGTGACGAGAAGCCAGTGGTCTTGGCGAGCGTCCTTTCCCGCGAACCGGCTTGGTGGAAGCGTTACCGTGGCGGCACTGCCGGCAAGTTGTGGATCGACGCAGACGGCAATGGTGAGTTCGAGCGCTTGATCCCCGAAATTGAGGGCAACCTGACTGACCCGCTGTGGATCCAGGGGCGCATCGCCTTCGTCTCAGACCACGAAGGCTACGGAAACCTCTACTCCGTCCTTCCTGACGGATCAGGATTGCGTCGCCACACGGACCATGAAGATTTCTATGTTCGGCACGCCAGTTCGGATGGCCAGCGGATTGTTTTCGAATCTGCCGGTGAACTCTGGATCCTGCCCTCGTTGGACGCCGACGCTGAAGCCGTGAAGCTGGAGATCACGCTGGGTTCTGCATCACCGGCGCGGCGCCCTGCCCCGCTGAAAACGTCTGCGCATCTGGGCGACGTTTTTCCGAATACTGCAGGAACGGCCAGCGCGGTCGAGTCACATGGCACCATCCATTGGCTCCGCCATAGGGACGGGCCCTCGCGAGTAGTCGAAGCGACGCCGGGTGTCCGGGCCCGCCTCCCGCGTCCGCTGACGGATGGTCGTATCGCTTATGTGGCTGACCACGGGGGAGTGGAGGCTTTGTACGTCAAGCGCATCGCCGCACGCTTGTCCGGAGTTGTTGAGGTGCCGAAGGCGGCGGAACCTGTTGTTGCTTCCAGTGAAGCCGATGGACTCCCCAAGCCGGTCTCGGCATCCAACGTCCTGGGACAAGGTTCCACCGCAAACCAGCCAGCCAACCAGTCCATGGATACGGTCCAAGCGGCCGCACCCTCCGACGAAGCCGCCCAAGCCGAACCGTCACCAGACACAGTGGGGGGAACGGCGATACCTGTCGCATCCACAGGAGATGATCAAGCGGACGATCTCCGGCTGGACTTCCCCGCACCTACAAGGACGAGCGCACTGGAGGCCAGTCCCGATGGCCGTTGGCTCGCCATCGGCACGTCTTTTGGCGACGTTTTCGTAGCCGACACCACGTCCGGGACATTGACTCGTTTGGTCAGTATTGGCGAAGGCAGCGTCGATCAGTTGTCGTGGTCGGCTGATTCGCAGTGGCTCGCCTGGTCTGAGCCCGTGACGTCCTTCGGTTCCCGCAGCAAACTTCGGCTGGCACGGCCTTCGGCATCCGACGCCGACATTATCGATGCCACCGACGGCCGCTTCTGCGATGAATCACCCAGATTCACCCCGGATGGGAAATTCCTGGCCTTCCTGTCCAACCGGAGCTTCGACCCCGTCTATGACGGCCATTCTTTCGACCTTTCCTTCCCGAGCCCCATCAAGCCGTACCTGCTGGCCCTGGCCGCTGATACGCCGTCTCCTTTCGGTCCGTCCGTGGACACCCTTGAGGATGCTCCCGCCACAACAGCAAAGCACGACGACGGTGAAGCGCCAGTTGTGCGGGTCGACGCCGAAGGCCTTGCTCACCGCGTCATTACGGTTCCCGTGCCACAGGGAAACTACTCCGGACTCGCTGCCGGGGACGGGGCGCTGCTGTGGCTTGACACTGAGCTATCCGGTGTTACCGGCGAAGGGAAGGGCACTCTGCAGGATAAGAAGACAGCCCCCTCCCTGGTGCGCTTTGACCTTGCCAAGCGCAAGGAAACCACCCTCGTCGCTGCTGTGGACAGCTACCGGTTGTCTGGTGATCGCAAGACGGTTGTCTATGTCCTTGATAAGCAGATCGTGTCAGTTCCGTCAGACAGCAAGGTGGACGAAGAATCCGGGGAATTGGTCAAAGTGGACCTGAACAGGATCCGCGTGATCCTGGACCCGGTGGCTGCCTGGGGCCAGGCCTTCGATGAAGCATGGCGCTTGCAGAGGGACTTCTTCTGGGCTCCGGACATGGCTGGCCAGGACTGGGACTCCGTCTACAATCGCTACCGTCCGATCGTGGAACGGCTGGGGTCTCATGATGACCTTGTGGACCTTTTGTGGGAGATCCATGGCGAACTGGGGACCTCTCATGCCTATGTGCGGCCGGCCGCTGTGACTGAACCTGGTCGTAATGGTCAAGGCAGGCTTGGCGCGGAGTTGCAGCTCGGCAGCAAAGGCTGGGAGATAACCAGGATCCTGGCTGGAGAGTCTTCCGATCCCCTCGCAACTTCGCCCTTAACGCGTCCCGGCGCAGATGCCAAGGTGGGCGACGTCCTCCTGGCGATTGACGGCGTCGAGCTTTCCGCGGCGCTGACGCCCGCCATGCAATTGGTGGGTGCAGCGGGGAGAACCGTTGAATTGACACTCTTGAATGGCGAAGGACATGGTGGAGCTGCGGGTGCCCAGCGGCGGGTTGCCGTAGTCCCCATCCGTGACGAGGAGCGTTTACGCTATCAGGACTGGGTCCGCGCCAACCGGCGCACGGTCCGTGAGGCATCCGGTGATAAATTCGGCTACCTGCACATCCCGGACATGATGGCCAATGGTTGGGCCCAGTTGCATCGTGACCTCGATACAGAAACCGCCCTGGACGGGTTGATCGTAGACGTGCGGCGTAACCGTGGCGGCCACACCTCACAGCTCGTGGCCGAGCTCATTGGCCGGAAGGTCACTGGGTGGAGTATGCCGCGTGGCGAGAAGCCACGGACTTATCCCCACCATGCTCCCCGGGGTCCAGTGATTATCCTGGCAGACGAATTTGCCGGATCAGATGGCGACATCATCACCCAAGTGTCCAAACTGAGGGGCATCGGCCCTGTCATTGGGGTACGGACATGGGGCGGCGTGGTGGGCATTGACAACCGCTTTGCCCTGGCTGACGGTACCGGCGTGACCCAGCCCCGCTATGCCACGTGGTTTGGCGGTGGGATCGGCTGGGATGTTGAAAACCGTGGTGTGGAGCCGGACATCGAGGTGCTCTTCCCGCCCCACGCCTATGCAGCAGGCAGCGATCCGCAACTCGAGTATGGCATTGGTGCCCTCAAGGAGATGATCCAGGAGCTACCTACTGACCGCCCGCCGTTGCGTGAAGGCTACCGCCAGGTGCGGCCAGCGCCGTTGCCCGCCCGCCCGCAAGAGGGCTAGCAGCAGGTGAGCGCAGAAGAGCCCCGCCGCTCCCCTCAGGGGAGTGGCGGGGCTCTTTTGCGCTTTGAAGGGTTTTACTGCGCGAGGGTGGCATCCAAGGTGATTTCGATGCTGGCCAGTGCACCGGAAACGGGGCAGCCCGTCTTTGCGTCTTCGGAAATACGGCGGAAGTCGGCTTCGGACAGGCCCGGAACCTTCGCGGTCATGGTCAGGTGGCTGCCCGTGATGCCTGTGCCGGGAACGAAGGTAACGTCGGCCTTGGTCTGAACTTCTTCAGCTGTGAATCCCTCGCCGGCAAGTGCGTGGCTGAACGCCATGGAGAAGCATGCAGAGTGGGCTGCAGCGATCAATTCCTCCGGGCTGGTCTTGCCACCGGACTGCTCGGTGCGTGCCTTCCAGGTGACATCGAACGTGCCCAGGCCTGAGCTATCCAGCGTCGTGTTGCCGGCACCCTCAATCAAGTTGCCGTTCCAAACCGTGTGTGCGGTGCGTGTTGCTGCCATGTCCACTCCTTGGGGTCGTTTGTGTGTCGGCAACCAGCCATCGCCGGATGCCACCGGGGTCAATCCTATGGATTTGCCGGCTGCTCTGCACTGTCATTCCGCTGTCAGTGGATTGTGACCCCGGACCTGCGTTGACAAAGCAGCCGACCCCCCTGGCGAAGGCGGACCGGCTGCTGCGACGTGCGCTTAGTTCCAGAGCGTGGCAATGGCGATGTTCACCAGGGCCAATCCACCAACGCCGTGAGCCAAGCCGGTGGAAACAGGTTCGCCCTTCTTGACCTTGCGGGAGCCGATCACCGCTAGAACAGCAACGGCCACGCCGATGGCGAATTTGATGCCGAGCTTGAAGTAGTTGGGATGGGCATCCGGCATGAGGGGCAGGAGGCCCATCATGGCAATGCCTGTAAGCAACTGCAGGAATGCGCCGTCCCGCTGGCGGGGGTGGACGGTGGGCGTCTTGATGGTGGCGATCCAGTAGCCCACAATCATGGCTGCGCCGACGATGTGCAAGAACAGCAGGATGTTGAAGAGAATACTCATGGCCCCAGCTTATCCAGTTGGTTCTACGTCCTGTAGCAAAGCCACGCTTAGTAGACGAACAGCGCCGCGGACAAATGGTGTGGGACAACGAAACGGGGCAGGCTACCGGGTTTCCCCGGAGCCTGCCCCGCCTGGTTGAGTAGAGCGCCCTCCGTGAGGAGGGTCTGCTAACGCTTGGGCTTAGAGACCAAGATCTGCTTCGAAAGCACCTTCCTCAAGGCGGGCCTTGAGGGTCTGGAGGAAGCGGCCAGCGTCCGCGCCGTCCACCAGGCGGTGGTCGTACGTCAGAGACAGGTACATCATGGAGCGGATGGCAATCGAGTCGTCGCCGTTTTCGTCGGCCACCACCACTGCGCGCTTGACAATTGCGCCCGTGCCCAGGATGCCTACCTGCGGCTGGTTGATGATCGGGGTGTCGAACAGGGCGCCAACAGAACCGATGTTGGTGATGCTGAACGTACCGCCGGACAGCTCATCCGGGCCGATCTTTCCATCGCGGGTGCGTCCTGCGACGTCGGCGATCTTACCGGCGAGGCCTGCAAGGTTGAGGTTGCCGGCGTCGGAGATGACCGGCACCAGCAGGCCCTTATCGGTATCTACCGCAATGGCGAGGTGTTCGGCGTTGTGGTAGGTGATTTCCTGCTTGGACTCGTCGTAGGCAGCGTTCAGCTTGGGGTGCTGCTTCAGGGCTTCCGCCACAGCTTTGGCGATGAACGGCAGGAACGTCAGCTTCACACCGTTCTGGGCCTGGAACGAGTTCTTGGCCTTGAGGCGGAGCTTGGCGATCTTGGTCATGTCGACCTCGTGCACCTGGGTGAGCTGGGTGGAGATTTCCAGCGACTCGCGCATACGGCGGGCGATGACCTGGCGGATACGCGGAGCCTTCTCCGTGGTGCCTCGCAGGGAGGAAGCAACAACGGGTGCCGCAGCCTTGGCGGCAGGAGCGGCAGCAGGAGCCGCGGCCGGCGCTGCTGCGGCGGCTTGCTTGGCTTCGGCAGCGGCAAGGACATCCTGCTTGCGGATGCGGCCACCGACGCCGGTGCCGGACACGGATGCGATGTCCACGCCCTGCTGGTTTGCCAGCTTGCGTACCAGGGGAGTGACGTAACCAGACTCGGAGGACGAGCCGGCTTCTGCCGGCGCGGCAGCCGGAGCCGGCGCAGCAGCAGGTGCCGGTGCGGGGGCGGCAGCAGGTGCCGGTGCGGCTGCGGGTGCGGGTGCCGGTGCGGGTGCGGGGGCGGCAGCAGGTGCCGGTGCGGCCGGAGCTTCAGCGGCAGGAGCGGCGGGCGCCGGAGCCGGAGCGGGGGCTGCCGCGCCGGAGCCGATAACAGCCAGAACCGATCCAACTTCGGCGGTTTCGTCTTCGTTGACGCGAATTTCCTGCAAGGTGCCTGCAACCGGGGAAGGAATCTCGGTATCGACCTTGTCAGTGGAAACCTCAAGAAGCGGCTCATCCACCTCCACGGTGTCGCCAATAGCCTTGAGCCAGCGGGTGACGGTGCCTTCGGTAACGCTCTCGCCCAAGGCGGGCAGGGTTACTTCGTGGCCTTCGCCACCGGAGGCGGCGGGAGCTTCAGCCTGGGTTTCCTCAGCAGCCGGGGCGGCGGGAGCCTCTTCGGCGGGAGCAGCCTGCTCGGCAGCAGCGGGTGCTTCCTGAGCGGCGGGTGCTTCCTCAGCAGCCGGTGCGGCGGAGCCGGAGCCGTCGCCAATGCGTACCAGGGGGGCGCCAACCTCTGCTGTCTCGTCTTCAGCAACGAGGATTTCTTCGATGACGCCTGCGATCGGAGAAGGGATTTCGGTGTCTACTTTGTCGGTGGAAACCTCGAGCAGCGGCTCGTCGATCTCTACCCGGTCACCAACCTGCTTGAGCCAGCGTGTGACGGTTCCTTCGGTGACACTCTCACCGAGGGCGGGCAAGTTAACGGATTCAGACATGTCGTCCCCGTTCTCCTTATTGATCTTTTGTGCGGATGAATTCTGCTGGTCCGGACAAGGTGCATGCGGCAGATTCCGCGGCATGCACCCTGTCCGTTTGTCTTGGGTAAAGACTTAGCCGTGGAGCGGCTTGCCCGCGAGGGCGAGGTGGGCTTCGCCCAGGGTTTCGTTCTGGGTGGGGTGGGCGTGGACCAGCTGGGCCACGTCTTCCGGGTAGGCTTCCCAGTTCACGATGAGCTGCGCTTCACCGATCTGCTCACCCATGCGTGAACCGATCATGTGAATGCCCACAACGGGGCCGTCCTTCTGGCGGACAACCTTGACGATGCCACCGGTACCGAGGATGGAACTCTTGCCGTTGCCAGCCAGGTTGTACTCCTGCGTCTGGACTTGGTCGTCGCCGAACTTTTCCTTGGCGCCCTTTTCCGTGTAGCCGACTGTAGCGATCTCAGGCTCGCAGAACGTGACCTTGGGGATATTGACGTCTTCGACAATGGCGGGGTTCAGGCCGGCGATTTCCTCGGCGACGAAAATACCCTGCTGGTAGCCGCGGTGCGCGAGCTGGACGCCGGGGACGATGTCGCCCACTGCGTAGATGTTGCCGACGCCTGTGTGGAGGCGCTCATTGGTGATGACGAAGCCGCGGTCAAGGGTGATGCCGGCTTCTTCGTAGCCCAGGTTGGCAGTGACAGGGCCGCGGCCGACAGCCACGAGCAGGAGCTCCGCTTCGAACGTCTGGCCGTCCACCAAGGTGACCTTGACGCCGTCGTTGTTCTGCTCCACGCCCTGGAAGAAGACGCCGGTGCTGAACTTGATGCCGCGCTTCTTGAAGGCACGCTCAAGGTTCTTCACGATCGATGCGTCCTCGTTGGGAACCAGGGAGGGCAGGCCTTCGATGATGGTGACGTCCACGCCGAAGGACTTCCACACGGAAGCGAACTCGACGCCGATCACGCCGCCGCCCAGGACGATGACGCTCTTGGGGATGTAGTCCATGGTGAGGGCTTCATCCGAGGTGATCACCCTGCCGCCGATTTCCAGGCCTGGAAGGGAGCGCGAGTACGAACCGGTTGCAAGGACAATGTTCTTGCCCGTGTAGGCCGTGCCGTTGACGACGATGGTGTTGTTGCCCTGGAGCTTGCCTTCACCCTCGATGACGGTGATGCCCTTGGACTTGATGAGACCCTGGAGGCCCTTGAACTTCCCAGCGACGATACCGTCCTTGTAAGCGTTCACAGCCGACATGTCGATGCCATCGAACGTGACGTTCACGCCGTACTTGGCGGAGTCCCGTGCGTGGTCGGCGAGTTCAGCCGAGTGCAGGAGTGCCTTGGTGGGGATACAGCCGTTGTGCAGGCAGGTTCCACCGAGCTTTGCCTTCTCTACAAGGCCAACGGTGAACCCAAGTTGTACGGCTCGAAGGGCTGTGGCGTAGCCGCCGCTGCCGCCACCGAGTACCAGGATGTCGAATTCTTGCGCAGTTGCCTGATCGGCCACTAAAACGCTCCCTCGCGTGAATGATGACACGGGACAACGCGTCATCTGGTCTTGGAACTTGTTCTGCCGTGATTATGCCAGCACCTAAGTTCTCTTGCATTTGTGACTATCGAGTTCACCTTAGCGAACCACCTACCCATGCTCCACCCTCCACGGGCGTTTGTGGAGCGCTTGTGTCCAGACTCACGTTCTCTTGTGACACAGCGCTACACGCCGCATAATTCCGGGGTTGTGCGGGCGGTACGGACCCATCCGCCCTACCCGCACACCCCGGTTTAACGCAGTGGAGCGGGTTGCTTACGCGGAGGGCGCCAACAGATCCTCGGCGTAGGCCACCAAGGTACGGACTGTGCATCCCGTTCCTTGCTTGGGGGTGTAGCCGTAGGGGCTGCCGTTGTTGAACGATGGCCCGGCAATATCGACGTGTGCCCAGGGAATCTGCTGACCGTCCCCGTTCTTGCCCACGAATTCACGCAGGAAGACGGCTGCTGTCATCATTCCGCCGTTACGCTCGCCGATGTTGGCAAGGTCCGCAACCTGGGAGTCAAGGCTGGGGCGCAGTTCCTCGGGCAACGGCATCGGCCAGACAAGCTCGCCTGCCCTGTCAGCGGCGGACTTCAAGGCGGCCGTGACCGAATCGGAACCCATCACTCCTGCCGTGCGCAATCCGAGCGCAATCAGCTGGGCGCCAGTGAGTGTCGCGACGTCGATGATTGCGTCCGGCTTTTCCAGGCTCGCGGCCACCAATCCGTCGGCCATGACAAGGCGGCCCTCGGCGTCGGTGTTCAAGACTTCGACTGTCTTTCCACCATAGACAGTCAGGACGTCCGCCGGACGCTGGGCAGCGCCGGAAGGCATGTTCTCAGCAATGCACAGCCACGCGGTCGCCTTGATGGGCAGGCCGAGCGAGGCGATGGCGAGGACCGTATTAAGAACGACGGCGGCGCCCGCCATATCGCTCTTCATGTCACCCATGCCGAGGGCTGGCTTAATGGAGATACCGCCGGTGTCGAAGGTGATGCCCTTGCCCACGAGGGCGATCTTCCGGGTGGCCTTTGCCGGAGCGTACTCGACCTTGACCAAGCGTGGCTGCCGGGTTGAACCCTTGCCAACGCCGAGGATGCCGCCAAAGCCTTCCTTTTCCAAGCGCTTTTCGTCCCAGACCGTCACCTTCACGGGAAGACCCTTTGCCAGTTCCTTGGCAGATTCGGCGAATGACTCGGGGTACAAGTGGCTGGGCGGCTGGTTCACGAGCGTACGCGTTGCGTTGACGGCCCTGCCCAGCACTGTTGCCCGGTCAAGGGCAGGTTGGGCAGCTTTGGCATCAACGCCGGTCAAGATCAGAACCTTGGCCACCGGGTCCTTGAGCCCGTCCTGGCTGGAACGGTGTTCGGTGTAGGAATAGGCGCCCATGGCGGCACCTTCGGCGATTGCGGCGACGTCGGTGTCGGACGCCGTCGGGAACGCCAACGTCACGGAGGGGACGCCGGCAAGTTGCCTGACCGCGGATCCGGCCGCCCGGCGCAGTGCCTCTTCAGGGATGGTGCCGTCCTCGGACAACTTGCCCACGCCTGCCAGGACCAGGATCCCTGAGCCCGTTTCCGGCAAACCCGGAAGGCGGTGCGCCTGGTCGGGAGCACCCGAGACGCCAAGGAGCTTCAGCGATCCCTCAAGGGATTCGGCGGCCTTGGCACTCAAAGGGTTCTCCAGCAGCACTGGTCCGTCCGAGCCCTGGGCAACTCCGATCACAAGTGCGTCGCTGGGTGACTTTTTCAGGTCCTTGGCGATGACGCCGAGGATGATGTCAGTAGTCTTGACCACGAGGATGTTTCCTCACTTCTCTCTGCATTGCTTGGCGGGGCCGCATGTTTGGCGGGCCAGCTCCCGGTACGCGCCCGACGTCCTGTTGCGACGGCGGCCTTGGTCTTCAGGTCCAGCGTCGCAAAGACGTCGGCCCGTTTCGATCGTAGTCTCTCGCAGGCTGCTGACAGCAATTAAATGAGAGCTGCGGCACACCAAGGGCAGGAATGCCTACTGGAGGTGCAGCGTTGTACAAAGAGACACAGAGTCCCCACACCACATTCATGGAGTCAGCGACGCCATGACCAGTGGCGCATGGGGGCACCGAAGCTTGCCACTGCGAAAGGAACATGCCGTGTTTGAACGGATATCCGGCTCCCTCCTGGACCCCGAGGCGCTCTATGCGAGCAACATCGAGATCTTCCACAGCCCGGAACTGCGGGGGCTGAATATGGTCATGGGTTTCACGGGCTTTGCCGATGCCGGTCATGTGGTCAGGCAGATCAACGCGGAACTCCTGGACCAACTCGACGCTGAGGTCGTGGCCATGTTCGACGCCGACCAACTCATCGACTACCGCTCGCGGCGTCCCCACATCAGCTTCGTTGAAGACCATTTGCAGGACTATCAGGCACCCAGACTGGCGCTCTACAAGCTCACAGACGGCCTGGGCCAGCCCTTCCTGTTGCTCGCCGGCTTCGAACCTGACTTGCAGTGGGAGCGATTCGCCCGTGCCGTCGTAGGAATAGTGGAGAAACTCGACGTCAACCTGGTGACTTGGATCCACTCCATCCCCATGCCCGTACCGCATACGCGGCCGGTGGGAGTTACCGTTCACGGCAACCGGCCCGAACTTATCGAAGGTATCTCGAGTTGGAAGCCAACGGTCGAAGTTCCCGCCGCCATTGGCCACATCCTTGAACTCCGGCTCACCGAGGCCGAACGCCATGTGGCCGGCTACGTCATTCACGTGCCCCACTATCTGGCTGAGGCCGAATATCCTCCAGCAGCGGTGGCAGGGTTGGAGTACCTCGGAGCGGCAACGTCCCTGATGCTTCCTACTGACCGGCTCCGGGAGGCCGGCCGGGAAGTAGGCCGCCAGATTGCGGAACAGATTGAAGCCTCGGAGGAAGTGCAAGCCGTCGTCGCCAACCTGGAGGCACGGTATGACGAGAAATCCGAGGGCATCGTCCGGCGTTCGTTGCTCGCCGATGAGAACGACGAACTGCCCAACGCCGAGGACATTGGAGCGGCTGTGGAGGCGTACCTGGCGCGGAAAGACTCGCCTCAATAAATCAGCTTTGAACTGTGGCGGGCATAATTGAGGAGTGACTGCTCCCCGCGCCTGGCTCATCTGGACGATTGGCGTCTTTGCCTACCTGGTGGCCGTAGCACAGCGAACCTCATTTGGTGTCGCGGGTTTGGAAGCAACAGAACGCTTCCATGCCAGTGCTTCGGCCATCTCCTTTTTTACTGTATTGCAGTTGCTTGTCTACGCAGGCTTACAAATTCCGGTGGGCGTCCTGGTGGACAGATTCGGATCGCGGGTCATGATTGCCGGTGGTGCCATCCTGATGGGACTGGGGCAGTTGCAGCTCGCCTTCGCGGATAGCATCCCTGGAGGGGTTTTGGGGCGCGTCCTGGTGGGAGCCGGTGACGCCATGACATTCATCTCCGTCATCCGGCTCGTTCCCTTGTGGTTCAGCCCGGTCAGGGTGCCCGTGGTTACGCAGCTGACCGGGATGTGCGGGCAGTTGGGCCAGCTCTTCAGCGTGGTGCCTTTCGCCTTGCTTCTTCACTCTGCCGGATGGACGCCCGCGTTCATGTCACTCGCGGCGATGTCCGTGCTGGCTGTCGTCCTGGTCCTCGTGCTGTTGCGGGACCAGCCTCCCGGGCATCCGCCCCGGGAAACCGGGCAGGGCCTTCGCGCTACCGGAGTTTCCCTGTCACGCGCTTGGAAGCAGCCAGGCACCCGGCTAGGTTTGTGGAGCCATTTCACCGTCCAGTTCAGTGGCAACCTCTTTGCGATGACATGGGGTTATCCGTTCCTCCTCTCTGCGCAGGGACTTGATGCCGGGACGGTCTCAGCATTGATGGCCTTGTTTGTGGCAACCGCCATCGTCTCGGGGCCTGGATTTGGTCGGTTCGTCTCCAAACATCCAATGCGCCGCTCGGCCATGGTCCTGCTCATCACTGCGTCCACTGCGCTGGCTTGGGCGGCGGTGCTCATCCTTCCTGACCGGGCACCACTCTGGCTCCTCGTGATGCTGGTGGTGGTGTTGGCAGTTGGCGGGCCGGGCTCCATGATTGGCTTCGACTTCGCGCGGACATTCAATCCTTCCCAGCGTATTGGTACCGCCACAGGGATCGTCAACGTGGGCGGATTCATCGCTGCCTTGGTGGCGATCTACCTCATTGGCCTGGTCCTGGACGTCCTGAACGCGAGCGGATTCTCAGGCGGGGACTTGTACGGCCTTGATCCGTTCCGTGTAGCCCTCAGCGTCCAGTTCGTCCTGCTGGGCATCGGGACGGTCCTTATTATGCTGACCCGGCGGAAGGTGCGGTTGCAGATGGCCGAGCAGGGTGTCCACGTACCTCCTCTGGCTGCTACCTTGGTCCGGCAGCACCGCGAGAGGATCGAGCGCCGGCGAGCGGCACGTGCACAAAGGTAGCCACCTTTATCCACATACACGCGATGGTCCCTGTTTTCAACCATTGGCGTTGCCCAAGCTTGAAGCATGACCACCAAAGAGACGCTGAGCATTCATCAACCAGAAGACATCCTGGGTTACATACCGCATTTGTTGGGTTACTGGCCCGAGGACAGCCTTGTGGCCATCACGATGCAGGGGAGATTGCTCGGAGCCGCTCTCCGCGTTGACCTGCCTGCCCGGGCTTCGGGCCCCGCGCTTGCTGATTTTGCGGAGCATGTGCGTCACTACTTGGCGGCGGACACCCTTGCCGACGGCGTGGTCCTTGCCCTCTACACCGACGACGGTTGGGACGATGGCATGGTTGTCACCAGAACACTTCCACTGCTGGCTGAACTTCAAGAAACACTTGACCACGCTGATTTGCCTGTCCGGGACGCCTGGTTGGTTGGTCCTGAGTATTGGCGTGGCGCCTTCTGCGCAGACCAGGAGTGCTGCCCGGTGCCGGGCCTGCCGATAGAACGAATCCGGAACAGCAGGCTTAGCGCAGAAATGGTCTATCGAGGCAGCACCATCGGAGCTTCCCCAAGGAGCAAGGAACT
Organism: Micrococcaceae bacterium Sec5.1; assembly: GCA_039636795.1. Classification (NCBI taxonomy): domain Bacteria; kingdom Bacillati; phylum Actinomycetota; class Actinomycetes; order Micrococcales; family Micrococcaceae; species Micrococcaceae bacterium Sec5.1. The sequence goes on from CP143430.1 coordinate 1,942,503, forward strand.
TCCGCCCGTTCCGGGACGTCCTGGTGCCCTCGATCCCGCAGTGGCCGAGGCCGAATCAGATTTTGCAAAGCGGATGCGAACGTCATGGCGCAGTGGGAGGTGCTTTGATGGCGTACTTGAGGTGTGGCGGCAAGTGCTGGACGACGCCCGGATCCGTCCCGGCAGTGAAACCGTGGATTTGCTAACCCCGCGAGTCGCGGGTTTTCTCAGGTCGACCCTTGGTGTCCCCGGATGGCGGGACGCTGTCATGATCATGGCAGCTGCTGGAACCGGTTCCGCGAAGGCAGGGGCAGCAGCGTTCGGATTGCGCAGTGGCGACGACGACTCCGAGCCACTTCCGTTCGACGCCGGCGAGCTGGCATTGCCCCCGGCTGATACCGACAAAGGGGTTGGGAAGGCCTTCGAAGCAAACGGGATGCTCAGCATCTTTGCCTATGCTGACGTCCTTCTGGGTGTTGAACCGGCCATTCCTGACTGGGGGCAGCTTGATGCCCTGCAGCGTGTCCTGTCGTACTTGTGTGTCCAAGGAGAAGTGGGGGAAGTTGCTGCTGCTGCCTTGACCTTGCAAGGCTGGATTGCCTGGTGCAAGGGTAGTGGGTCCTCTGCACACGCCTGCCTTATGCGCGCCAAAGCAGCCAGCCCCGGCTACAGGCTCGCCGAATTGCTGGACGAGATACTCGGGCAAGGAAGCATCTGCGCCTGGGCCAGCCGTCCAGAGTCCGCATGGGGAACCTACAAAGGATCCCTCCTGTAGCCATCAGTAGCCATTACGCTTCATCAAGCGTGGGATTCATAAAACCGTGAGACAATGGATGCCGAGACCCGGTTGGGTCCGCGTTTGAATGCCCGCAATGAGCCCGGAATCCGGGAACATTACGGTGTCGTTGGCAGTTGTACATAGTGACTCTGCAGACGGCGATCGCATTTGAAATTGATCGCGGACTTGACAGGGTCATAGTGGTGTTGCCCGCATGGTGATTCCACAGACCGCCGCTAGAAAGGTTTTCTGTGACCCCGTCTTCCGTCGAGAAGGAACCCGCCGCCCAGGCCGAACTGTCCGCTGAGGAAAACAATGCGGCCACTTCGGCAAAGCGCGCGGCGACACGTGTTGCCACCAAGGCCTCAGAGGGCACCTCTGACAAGCCGGCACCAAAGAAGCGTGGACCCAAGCCCGGCGCCAAGGCCGCGGCCGAAGCCGCGAACAAGTCTTCGGACTCCGAGACCGACACCGAAGAAGTGGCTGTCGAGGACGAAGATTTCGATCCTGCAGCAGCTGAGGAAGTTGAAGTCGGAGACGACGATGCCGAGGACGGCGCCGTAACCGGTAAAGACAAGGCAGCGCCCTCCGGATCCGGATTCGTCTACTCGGACGCCGATGACGACGACGCCCCTGTCCAGCAGGTCATGTCTGCCGGTGCCACGGCTGACCCCGTGAAGGACTACCTGAAGCAAATCGGTAAGGTCGCCCTGCTGAACGCTGAGCAGGAAGTCGATCTGGCGCTTCGCATCGAAGCCGGCCTGTTTGCTGAAGAAAAGATCAACGCCGACGACGGTTCCATGGACCCGAAGCTCAAGCGTGAACTTGAATTCGTTATCCACGACGGCAAGCGGGCCAAGAACCACCTGCTCGAAGCCAACCTTCGCCTCGTTGTTTCCTTGGCCAAGCGCTACACCGGCCGTGGCATGCTCTTCCTGGACCTCATCCAGGAAGGCAACCTGGGTCTCATCCGCGCTGTGGAGAAGTTCGACTACACCAAGGGCTTCAAATTCTCCACATATGCAACGTGGTGGATCCGTCAGGCCATTACCCGCGCCATGGCTGACCAGGCCCGCACCATCCGCATCCCCGTGCACATGGTGGAAGTCATCAACAAGCTCGCCCGCGTCCAGCGGCAGATGCTTCAGGACCTGGGCCGTGAACCCACACCTGAAGAATTGGCGCTGGAACTGGACATGACGCCTGAGAAGGTCGTCGAAGTCCAGAAGTACGGCCGTGAACCGATTTCGCTGCACACGCCGCTGGGTGAGGATGGTGACTCCGAGTTCGGTGACCTCATCGAGGATTCTGAAGCTGTTGTTCCGGCTGACGCCGTGAGCTTTACGCTCCTCCAGGAGCAACTGCACTCGGTTCTGGACACGCTCTCCGAGCGTGAGGCCGGAGTCGTAGCAATGCGCTTTGGTTTGACCGATGGCCAGCCTAAGACTTTAGACGAAATCGGCAAGGTCTACGGCGTTACGCGTGAGCGCATCCGCCAGATCGAATCCAAGACCATGTCCAAGCTGCGGCACCCGTCCCGCTCGCAGGTCCTGCGGGACTACCTGGATTAAAGAAGGACGACTTCTGCTAAAGAGGTCCGCAGTCAAACAGTAACGGCCCGATCGGAGTATCCGATCGGGTCGTTACTGTGTGGGCGTCCTGTATTCAACGGAACAGGGCCCCTCCCGGATGGGAGGAGCCCTGTTCTTGCTCGAAGTGATGTGGCAGGAGAGTGTCCAGCCTTACCGCCAGTCCTGTCTAGTCGACCGGAACGGGTGCCTTCTCGTTGAGGCGCTCGGTCTCGTCGTGCCAGTCGGAGGTCAGGGGCCGAAGCGTGGCCTCAACTGCGCGTGCGTGGTGGCCGCAAAACAGCAGCTCACCGCCGGAGGACTCGAGTACAACGCGGACATATGCTTGAGCCCCGCAACGATCGCATCGGTCAGCTGCGTTCAGTGTGCGGTCTGCAACTGCTGTTGTCATGTCGGCCTCCTTAGTAGTTCTGTACATCCATATAACCAGTATTCGGAGCAGAACCATGGCAAGGATGGATCACTTTCGCTGTCCGCGTATCACATGTGCGTAACGTAACGAAGTAGAATGCCGGTTTCCGGGAGTGGCAACCGGTGCCGATGCGGGACCGAGACTAGCCTAAGATGGGCAGTGTTTGCCTTGAGATATACCCCGAAGGAGCACACCGCGAGTGGCACCGAGTTCTGAATACAACGCCCGGCATCTATCTGTCCTGGAGGGCCTGGAAGCCGTTCGCAAGCGCCCGGGCATGTACATCGGTTCCACCGACTCCCGTGGCCTTATGCACTGCCTGTGGGAGATCATCGACAACGCTGTTGATGAGGCCCTGGCCGGCTTCGGGCATGACATCAAGGTCATCCTCCACGCGGATAATTCGGTCGAAATCCATGACGACGGTAGAGGCATCCCGGTAGACGTCGAACCGAAGACGGGACTTTCCGGCGTCGAAGTTGTCTTTACGAAACTGCATGCAGGCGGCAAGTTCGGCGGCGGTTCTTACACGGCTTCCGGTGGCCTCCATGGCGTAGGCGCCTCGGTGGTCAACGCTTTGTCGAGCCGGCTGGATGTCCAGGTCGATCGTGGCAGCAAGACGTACCAGATGTCCTTCCGCCGCGGTGAGCCCGGACGTTTCATTGATGCCGGCGCCAAGCCCAGCCCCAACGCGACCTTCGAGCCTTTCGTTGAAGATTCTGTGTTGGACGTGGTTGGCAAGGCCAAACGCGGAGTCACCGGTACAAGGGTGCGTTACTGGGCCGACCGCCAGATCTTCACTCCCGACGCCAAGTTCTCTTATGACGACCTCGCCTCGCGTGCACGCCAGACGTCGTTCCTCGTCCCCGGATTGAAGATTACTGTCCGCGACGAGCGCAAGCTTGCGGGCACTCCTGGTGAAAACGGTGTGCACGAGGAAGTCTTCCACCACGACGGCGGCATTTCGGAATTTGTGGAGTTCCTCGCGGCCGACTCCGGAGTGACTGACGTGTGGCGTCTCCACGGTTCGGGGAAGTTCAAGGAAACGGTCCCGGTCCTTGATGAAAACGGGCACAGCAAGATCGCTGAAGTCGAACGCGACTGCGAAGTCGACATTGCCCTGCGCTGGGGGATCGGTTACGAGACGACGATGCGTAGCTTCGTCAATATCATTGCGACCCCCAAGGGCGGTACGCACCAGGCGGGCTTCGAGGCAGCGTTGCTGAAGACGTTCCGAAAAGCCGTGGAAACGAACGCCAGGAAGCTGAAGGCGGGCAACGACAAGATCGAGAAGGACGACGTCCTGGCCGGCCTCACCGCTGTGCTGACCGTCCGCTTGGCCGAGCCACAGTTCGAAGGCCAGACCAAGGAAATCCTCGGCACGTCCGCTGTTCGCGCCATCGTTGCCAAGGTGGTCGAGCAGGAAATTTCGAGCAGGTTGTCCTCTGCCAACCGCAATGACAAAGCACAGTCGGCACTGTTGCTGGAGAAGATCGTTGCGGAGATGAAGTCGCGAATTTCGGCCAGGGTGCACAAGGAGACCCAGCGCCGAAAGAACGCACTGGAAACCTCTTCGATGCCCACCAAGCTTGCCGACTGCCGCACTGATGACGTGGCACGATCCGAGCTCTTCATCGTTGAGGGTGATTCTGCGCTCGGAACTGCCAAGCTTGCCCGGTCTTCGGATTTCCAGGCCCTGCTTCCTATTCGAGGCAAGATCCTTAACGTCCAGAAGGCTTCGGTAGGGGACATGCTCTCCAACGCTGAATGTGCTGCACTCATCCAGGTTGTCGGCGCCGGCTCAGGCCGGAGTTTCGACCTCGATGCAGCACGTTATGGCAAGGTCATCCTGATGACAGACGCTGACGTCGACGGCGCGCACATCCGCACGCTGCTGTTGACGCTCTTCTTCCGCTACATGCGGCCCATGGTCGAGGCGGGCCGGGTGTTCGCCGCAGTTCCGCCCCTGCATCGCGTGGAGGTCATCAATCCGGGCCAGAAGGCCAACGAGATGATCTATACGTACTCTGAGGCGGAATTGCATGTTCTCCTGGCCAACCTGGCCAAGGAGGGCAAGCGTTACAAGGAGCCCATCCAGCGTTACAAGGGCTTGGGCGAAATGGACGCACAGCAGCTCGCCGAGACCACCATGGACCCGCGTCACCGGACCCTTCGAAAGGTCGGGATTGACAGCGCCCAGCGTGCTGAAGAGGTTTTCGATCTCCTCATGGGCTCGGACGTCGCGCCCCGTAAGGAATTCATCATTGCCGGGGCAGCGACGCTGGACCGGGAGCGCATCGACGCCTAGGTTCAGACCCGCGGTTTCCGGCCTGTTTTTGTGACGGAGCCGGAGGCCGCGGAAGCTGGTGCCGCAAAGGCCGCTGCCCCTACGGCCAGAGCAAGGGCACCCAAGCCCCAAGGGAGACCCGCTGCTACGGCAATCCCGCCCACCAACAAGGGCCCGCCAGCATCGCCAAGCTCCCGGCCAAGTTCGGCCGAACCCATCGTGCGGCCCAGGCGTTCAGCGGGAGTCGCATCTGCCAAGTGCGCGAAGGCCAATGGGGTAGCGGTACCGATTCCCAGTCCGATCAAAACGGCGGCACAGTAAATCGGTACGGCGCGGTACATGGAAAGGGCACCGTTCATAGCCAGTGCTTCGGGGAGAAGGCCCGCGATGAGTACGCCGACGGTTATGGCCAGCAAACCACCCACCATGCCCGGCCGGTCTGCGAGGACTCCCCGATCCCGCAATCGTCCGATCCTTGGCTGGACCAGCGATGACGCCAAGGCCAAGACCGTTACGACGGCGACACTGCCGGCGGTGCCGAGGCCCTCCCTTGCGGCCAGCGCCGGGAGAAAGCCTACCGCTGCGCCCAGGGCGCCAGTCGAGGCCGCCAGCACCACGGTAGGCCCAAGGAATGATCGCTCGGTACTTTGCTTCCAGACATCAACGATGGTGTATCTGGGCCGATGCAGGGGAGCCAGGCGCGGCACGGAGATGGCGGCCCAGACGGCTACTGCGAAGCCCAATAGGGAGAGGATGAGGAAGAGCAGGCTGAAACCGCCTGCGATGATCGCGACAGCGCCCAACAGGGGACCGACCGCGTAGCCAAGGCCCTTCCATGCGCCGTAACGGCCAAAGTAGCGACCCGTGTGTTTGCCGGCCAACCTCGCCACGCTGGCAGAGGATGCTGGTGAAAATGCCGAAGCAGCCATGCCTTGGCCCAGACGGGCTACGGCCAGCATGAGGGGTTGATCGGCCCACAGCCCGATGAGGGACGCAGCGGAGAAGGCCAGAAGCCCTCCGATGATCACGGGTTTGGGCCCAATGCGGTCGCTGAGGGCCCCGAAGACCGGCTTGAGGAAGACCTCCGCGATGTCGTACAGGGCCAACAGCACACCCAGGCCAAGCAGGCTCAAACCGATGTCCGCGCTTTCGGCGCCAAGTCCGGCGGCTACGGCGTGGGCGCCAAAAGCGGTGGTGAAGCCGGCTGCATAGAGGGGCCATCGGTGGCTGGGGGAGATGTCGGCACTCAAGCGCGACTTGTCGTCGTTCACGCCCCTCAATGTAACAACACCGCCATGTAACAACACCGCCAGCGCTGACCTTCTACCTAGCCAAGCAATCCCGGGACGATAAGAAGCCCCGTGGGCACAGCCAGCAGCAAGGCTGAGGTGGCCAGCACCAGGGCGCGAAGACCTTTGGCGAGTGGAGGCTGTGGCGAGAGGAGGCGGCTCACGCGTGACGCCGTCGTACGCGGTGAATCTGCCCCGCCGGTGGCGCTGATGCTGCCACCCTCGACGACGGCGCCCCCGCCGCTGAGCGCCCGCGGGCTGAGTGCCTGGCCGGCAAGAGCCTTGCCATTCGGTGCACCGCCGCTCACGGACTGTTCTCCCAGCCCTGGCGTGGAGGACCCGCTGGAGACTATGGCAATGGCCTTGATCAGCGTGACCTTGCTTTCGGTCCTGAGTGCGACGTCGTCAGCCAGCATTTCGATCAGGGAGTTCACGGCCGTCTGGGCAAGCCGTGTGGTGGGGAACCAGGGGAGTGCCTGCCGCCAGGCTGCGAACGCCCAGAGCAGGAGGTCGTGACGTTGGGACAAGTGCGCGTTTTCATGGATGAGCACTGCGCGCAATTCCGCCGGTTCGAGGGCGGCCATGAGTCCGTCGGACAAGACTGTCACCGAACGTGCGCCGCCGGGCAAGCAGTAAGCCACAGGGGAGTCGTGGTTGATCACTACGGTGCCCGGGCCGTCGTCCGAGGGTGATGCCAGAAGCGTGAGCAATTCGCGGTGTCGCCTGCGTTGCCGTTCAATTTTGTAGTAGGTCAAGAGCAGGGTGAACACCAGGTGGGCCGTTAGGAGTGCGGCCGCAGACAGGGCGAAGAGGTGCCAGAAGCCCAGCGCTGTGGTTGGCTCGTTATTGAAAACCATGCCGGCCAGGCTCCTGAGCCCAGCGATGAGGTTCTCACCGATTGGTTCCAGCCCGTAGACCAGCATTGCGCCGATCATGGACAGGCCACCTGCGAGGGCAATTGCCTGCCAGAGGACCATTGCGGTGAAGGGGGAGCGCGCAGGCCATTGCGCGCGCGAAAGCAAAACGGGTACCGGCCACGCCAGTATCAATGCCAGGACCGCCAGGAAGTATGAGGTCCAGAACATACTGGCTAATTGTAGCCGAGCAGTTTGCGCAGGGTAGCGGCTTCACTTTCGGAGACGGAGCCAATGAAGCGGGCAAGAACTGCTTCGCGGTCAGGAGCCGAGCCAAGAACTTCGTGCATGAGTTCCGCGGTGTGGTCGGCGCGGCTCGACACGGCTTGGTATCGGTGTGGCCTGGTCCCGCGTTCGCGTTCCACCAGGCCCTTCTTCTCCAGCCTGGAGAGCACTGTCAGGACCGTAGTCACTGCCAGGTCCTTGCCCTGGTGTCCCGCTGTGCCGTCGCCGGCTTCAGAGTCCTGCGCGAGAAGATCACGCAGGGTGTTGGCTGTTGCAGCCTCCTGGCCTGCCCAGAGCAGGTCCATCACTGCCCGTTCCAGTTCCCCAAGACTCGCCATCAATACTTCCCTACCTTCCGCGTCCCGGTGGCAAAAGCCGCCACCCGGGAGCGATGATCCAACGTTCCATCACAAATCTACCGCTTTTCAGCCTCTCATTCTACGTGAGGTAGAACTATCGGCGCGTCGCGGACGGCGCTTGACCCTTGCGTGTGCGTAACGCCACTTGAAGAATGGCATGTGGTTCCCTCACTTGTTCTACACTGTGTAGAAGTAAAGTTTTCTACACAACGTAGAAGTAATTACACCGCACTTGGGCCGCCGGACAAAGGACAGCCATGGACGCCTTGGAAATCGCACGCTGGCAATTCGGGATCACCACCGTCTACCACTTCATGATGGTGCCCCTGACCATCGGCCTTGGCCTGGTGGTGGCCATCATTCAGACCCTGTGGTACCGCACGGGAAAGCCCGAGTATCTCCGCATGACCAAGTTCTGGGGCAAGCTCTTCCTCATCAACTTCATCATGGGTGTGGCAACCGGCATCGTTCAGGAATTCCAGTTCGGCATGGCCTGGAGCGAATACAGCCGGTTCGTTGGTGATGTCTTTGGGGCACCGCTGGCCCTCGAAGCCCTTCTCGCCTTCTTCGTCGAGTCCACTTTCCTTGGACTCTGGATCTTCGGTTGGAAGCAACTTAAGCGCGGTGTCCACCTTGCCTGCCTGTGGATTGCCGTGATCGGTTCGGTCTTCTCCGCTTACTTCATCATCGTGGCCAATTCATGGATGCAGCACCCGGTGGGCGTTGAAATGGTGGAAGGCCGGCCTGTCATGACGGACGCCTGGGCAGTGTTTACCAATAACACTGCACTGGTTGCCGTACCGCACACTCTCTTCGGTGCCCTTGGTGTTGCCGGTGCCTTCCTGCTCGGAATCGCCTGGTACCACTTGTGGCGCCGCCGCCATGACGGCATTGACGTGGTTGGTGCGGACGGCCGGCTGCTTGTCGGAGAAGCCGATATCCCGGGCCGCGACAAGGGTGACTACACAGTATGGATGCGTTCCCTCCGGATCGGCGCCGTGGTGGCGATGATCTCCTTTGCCGGCACCGCCCTCACGGGCGACCTGCAAGGCAAGCTCATGTTCGAGCAGCAGCCCATGAAAATGGCTGCCGCGGAGGCGGCATGCCACGACGGCACCGGCTTTTCCGTACTGAGCGTCGGCAACCTGGGTGCCAAGAACTGTGACGACATCGTCGCTGTCATCGAAGTGCCAGGGATCCTTTCCTTCCTCGCCAAGGGCGACTTCACCACAGAAGTGAAGGGCGTGAACAGCCTGCTTGGGGAGTACAAGGAGAAGTACGGCACGCACTTGCCGGACAACCCGCTCTATGGCGACCGGGCCGGTCAGGAAATCCAGTACGTGCCCGTCATGGAAGTCACCTACTGGGGCTTCCGGATGATGATCGGCTTCGGGGGCGTCGCCGCACTGGCAGCGCTTGTGGCCCTATGGGTTACCCGCAAGGGCGTCGTCCCTGGGTCAAAATGGCTCATGCGCCTTGCCGTCTTCGGAATCCTGGCACCGTTCGGGGCCAACGCCGCCGGCTGGATCTTCACGGAAATGGGCCGGCAACCCTTTGTCGTAGCCCCAAATCCCGACATGAACGGTATTGACCAGGTCTTCATGTTCACCGCCGCTGCCGTTTCACCCGGCGTCAGTGCCGGTGAGCTCATGACCTCCCTGGTTGTCCTGACCGCCATCTACGCCGTCCTGCTGGTGGTGGAAGTCAAGCTCCTGGTCAAGTACGTCCGTGGCGGCGTCGCCTCAGCCATGCCTGAGCTTGCCCACGCCGCGGACAAGCACCGCGCCAGCGATGACGAACGTGACAGGGACAAGGAAGGCGACGACGGCGCACCCGGCCCCGACAAAGCCGACGACGTCCTGGCGTTCGCCTACTAGAAACAGAGGAATAGACAATGGAACTGTTGCCAACCATCTGGTTCGTGGCCATCGCAGTACTATGGACCGGCTATCTCTTCCTTGAGGGCTTCGATCTCGGGGTAGGCATGCTCATGAAGCTGTTTGCGCGGAACAACACGGACAGGCGCGTGCTTCTCAATACCATCGGCCCCGTCTGGGACGGCAACGAGGTTTGGCTTCTCACTGCAGCCGGAGCCACCTTCGCAGCTTTCCCCCTCTGGTACGCCTCCTTGTTCTCGGCGCTCTATCTTCCGCTCCTGTGCGTCCTGGTGGCGTTGATCTTCCGGGCCGTGGCCTTCGAATACCGGGGCAAGGTGGACACTGAACGCTGGCGCACCACCTGGGACTGGGCAATCGCCGTTGGATCCTTTGTGGCCGCCTTCGGTATCGGCGCAGCCCTGGCGCTTACCACCACGGGCTTGCCGCTCAACGCCAACGGGGACCGCACCGGTGGACCGTTTGCCTGGTTCAGCGGTTACGCCCTCCTTGGCGGCTTCGGTGTGGTCGCCTTCGCCTTGGTTCACGCCCTGGCGTTCCTGGCGTTGAAGACCGACGGCGAGGTGCGGCTGCGTGCCCGCCGCTGGTTTGTGCGGCTGGTGCCGTTTGCTGTCTTGCCGATGCTCGCATGGATGGTTGCTGTGCAGTTCCTGAGCGGAAAGACCTGGACGTGGGTCATTGTTGTGGCCGGAGTCGTGTCCGTGGTTTTGGCCTGGCAGTGGGCACGCAACGGCTCGGAGGGCCGGGCATTTGGGGCAATCGGAGCTTTCGTCGTCTGTGCCACGGCGTCGATCTTCGGGGCCGCGTTCCCAGTGGTCATCCCCTCAACCGTAGATCCCGCGTTCAGCCTAACTATTTCCAATGCTTCTTCCTCCGACTACACGCTGGGCCTGATGAGCATTGTGGCTGCGGTGGGGCTTCCCCTGGTTATTGCCTACCAGGCCTGGACTTACTGGGTATTCCGGCGCCGTGTCAGCGCAGCGCACATTCCCGAAGCCCACGGTTTCCTTCCGGCCATCGCCGCCAAGGTGTTGGTTGGCAAGGAAAACACCAGCCCTTCCAACCCGGGAGCCTAGCCTCGTCATGAAGCCCGTGTTCCCCTCCGGCCCGGCCACCCGATCCGCCCTCTACGTCATAGGCCTGCTCTCAGCCCTCAAGGCACTTTCGCTGGTACTGATGGCACAGGCGGTGGCCGGTGCACTGGCCGGTTTGGCCGGAAGCCCGTCCGATTGGACCAACGGGCTGGTGTGGGGGGCCGTCGGAGCGGTGCTACGGTCCCTGACCGTATGGGGCCAGGGCGTTGCGTCGCGCCGTGCCGCGCTGGGGGTCAAAGAGGAGCTGCGCTCGCAGCTTCTCAAGCGCTCACTGGCCGAGGGCGGAACAGCTGCGGTTGAGGGCACTAACGACGGCGGGCTCGCGATCCTCGCCACGCGCGGGCTGGACGCACTGGATGACTACTACACCCAATACCTGCCGGCCCTGGTGAACTGCGCGACCGTTCCGCTGCTCATCGGCGCCCGGATACTGTTTGCCGACTGGGTGAGCGCCGTGGTCATCGTCTTGACCGTTCCCCTTGTGCCGCTGTTCATGATCCTGATTGGCCGCCACACGGAAGACGCGGTCAGGGACGCCCAAACGACGCTTCGCAGGTTGTCCGGGCACATCCTTGAACTCGCAAAGGGCCTGCCTGTGCTGGTGGGTTTGGGACGGGCCAGCGAGCAACGCGCGGCACTCGAAGACATTTCCGAGCAATACCGCAGCCGAACCATGGTCACGCTCCGGACGGCGTTCCTCTCGGCTCTTGCCCTGGAACTCATAGCAACCATCTCAGTCGCTGTCGTAGCAGTCTTCATCGGCGTGCGGCTGGTGGCCGGAGACATGGCCCTGGAAGCCGGGCTTTTGGCACTTATCCTTGCTCCTGACTGCTACTTGCCCCTGCGTGAGCTCGGTACCGCCCACCATGCCAGCGATGACGGCAGGGCGGCCTTGGAAACTGCCAATACCGTGTTGAAGGCACCCACGCACCAGCGTCTTACTGATAACCAGCGTCTTACCGATAACCAGCCACTTACCGACAACCCGACATCTCGCACCGGGCTCGCCGACATCGTGGTCAGAGGCCTCACGGTGACCTATACCGGACGGCCCGCACCCGCCGTCGAGCGCTTGGATTTTACCGCTCCGGCAGGCCTGGTTACGGCGTTGGACGGAAACAGCGGCGCCGGAAAAAGCACTGTGCTGGGTGTCCTGGCCGGCCTGATCGGCCCGGGTCCGGGCGCATCCGTGACCGGCACCGTGACTGGTGTGGCACCGGGTACCGTCGCCTGGGTACCGCAACACCCCGTGATGGTGGCCGACACCGTGCAGGAGGAGATCGAGCTGTACCTTGGCGGGCAGCACTCAGTAGATACCGCGCAGGCTGTCGCGAGCATCCTGCGGAGAGTCTCTGCTGATCACCTTGCGGCCAAACACCCTGCCGAACTCAGCCCGGGGGAGTTGCGCCGTGTGGCGCTTGCCCGGGGCCTGGCGCGGCTGGAGGCCGGCGCTGCCGTGCTGCTTCTGGACGAACCCACCGCACATTTGGACCACTACTCAGCCAGCGTGGTCCGCTCTGCCATCACGTCCCTTCGCGGCTCTGCCACCGTCATCCTGATCGCACACGATTCCGCCACCCGTGCGCTCGCCGACCATGTAGTCCGGGTAGAGCACTTGACGCCAGCGAATCGGCGTACCGACCTGCCGGAACGAAGGGCTGCATCTACCGCGGCCCTCGTATCAACCGATCTGCAGCAGTCCACCCGGACAGCTGCCGGTACTGGTCAAATTGAGCACGCAGAGGACGGAATCGTCCACACAGCCCTCAACCAGGGATGGCTCCCCAACGTGAAACGGCTCGCGCTGGTCCTACGGCCGGTTCGAGGAAAGTTCGCCGCAGCAGGCGTGGTGGGAGTCCTCGCCGCGCTTTTCGCAGTTGCCCTGTCCGGCCTGTCAGGGTGGCTCATCATCCGGGCCAGCGACCAGCCACCCATTCTCTACCTCCTGGGCGCGATCGTTGGCGTGCGTTTCTTCGGCATCGGCAGGGCCGTCCTTCGCTACTGTGAGCGGCTCCTGACCCACGACGCCGTCTTTGCTGCGATGACACGCCTGCGCGGGGCGCTCTGGGCCACCCTGAGCCGCCGTGCACTCTCACTTCGCAGGCTTTTGCAAGGCGGTAACGTCCTGGGCTCGATCGTGGACGACGTTGACACACTCAGGGACCTTCTACCGAGGGTCGCCCTGCCTCCGTTGACTGCCGTGGGTGTTGGCGGTGCGGCCATCGCGGCAACGGCCATGGTGTTGCCCGTTGCCGTGCCCGCCGTTGCCTCTGCCACCGTAATGGGACTCATTGTTGCGCCGCTTGTTGCCGTACTTGCTGACCGGAACGCCGCCAAGGCAGAACAACAGCTGCGCTCGGTGGTGCTCCGCGATGTTGCGGCCGCCCTCGATGCCCGCGCCGAACTAACCGCCAACGGTGTGGCCGGAAGCATCCTGACCGCACTCAGCGACAAAGATCGTGCGGCTACCGTTTCGGCGCAGCGTTCTGCCTGGGCCGAAGGTCTCGGCCAAGCTGTCACCGTCCTCGCCTGCTCGCTCGCCGCCCTATGGGCGGCACTCCTGGGCGCCGAATCGGTGCACGATGGTTCCGCCGCGCCTGCCCTTGTGGCCGTGATTGTGCTCATGCAATTGGCCCTCGTGGAACCTTTTGCGGCAACGGTTTCCGCCGTCCGCCAGGGCCCTGCGCTCGCAGACGTCTTGGGCGGCGTGGCAGTCACCGGGGCGTTGTCCGGCCCCGCCGATGCGGACAACGCAGATCACGACGCCGGTACGCACCCTTTGCCTGACCGCGACGGCAAGGCGGGGCTGGAGTTGAACGGAATTGCCGCTGCCTGGCCAGGTGGCCCGTCGGTGATCTCCGGAGTTACCGCCGAGGCCGGGCCGGGCCGATGGCTGGCAGTCACCGGCCCGTCGGGAGCCGGCAAATCGACGCTGCTTTCAGTCCTCCTTGGCTTCCTTCCTGTGAAGGAAGGAAGGGCACTGCTCACGGGGACAGCGGCGTGGTGCCCGCAGGAAGCCCACCTCTTCGACTCCACCATCCGGGGTAATCTCCTTCTGGCGAGGCCCCCGGGGAACAAGCCCAACGAACAAGAAATGGCCAAGGCCTTGCAGGATGTGGGTCTCGACGTATTGGTAGGGACCTTGCCGGAGGGGCTTGACACACGCATTGGATCAGCCGGGGCCTTCCTCAGTGGTGGCGAGCGGCAGCGTCTTGCCATGGCCAGGACACTTCTGACGGGCGCGAGCGTGCTGTTGCTGGATGAGCCTACGGCGCACCTTGATGCTGAAGCCGCCCGCGAAATGATGGCCACCCTTCGCCGGGGTTTGCGGGACGTCACAGTAGTCTTGGTGACCCATAACCCGGATGACATCGATCCTGCAGACGCCAGGCTTGAGCTCCCCAGCGCGGCTGAGCTGGTGAGAGTTCCTACTCCCCAGTAGCCTGTTGGCATGTCTTCTGAGGTTCCACCCCTGATGCAGCCTGATGCCGGCCGAACAGGTCTGCAATGGCGGCCGGCCACAACTGCGGACCTCGACAACTGGGCGGAATTGATCGCCCGGACTGCCGCCGTCGAGCGTCCCGTCTGGTTCGAAAAGCGTGCCGACCTTGTCCATGTCCTGGAGTCCACCAAGAATGATCCCAGGACCAACACGCTGCTGGGATTGGACCGGGATGGGGTTGCCCGCGCGTACGGACGCATCACCAAAAACCCGGAGGGGGACAAGGCCACAGGAATGGGATGCGTGGACCCGGACTGGCAACGCAGGGGCATCGGTTCAGCAGTCCTCGCGTGGCAGGAAGCACAGACCCGGAGAAGGTTCCACACGGACAAGGCTGCGGGGCACAGCAATGCCCCACCCCGCCTCCGCATCCGAACTGAAGAACAACACCAGCACCAGGCAGCGTTGTTCCGGTCCCGGGGCTATGACGTTGTGCGCTGGTTCAATGAAATGCATCGGCCGTTGTCCGGGCCTGCTGCCAAGCCTGCTCCAGCAGCACGGCTCGAATCGGGATTGGAACTTTGCACGTTTGACGCATCCCTGCACGAGCCCGTTCGTCTGGCCCATAACGATGCTTTCAGGGACCACTGGGGAAGCGAGCCACGCGACGAAGAAACCTGGCGATTCACCATCGAGGAACCCACGGCGCGGCACGATTGGAGCGCTGTGGTAATTGATGCTTCCACAGGGGAAGTAGCTGGGTACCAACTGGCCAGCTACGATCCCGCTTCAGCGGTTGCCCGGGGTTTCAAGGAGGGCTATACCGAACTGCTTGGTGTCCGGCGTGCGTTCCGTGGCCGGGGAATAGCGCAAGCACTGCTGGCCGACGCCCTGCGGCGATTCACGGCCGCCGGGATGGACATTGCATCGCTGGACGTCGATTCTGCCAATCCCACCGGGGCCCTGGCACTCTACCTTGGCATGGGATACAGCCCGGTGAACCGGAGCATGACGTGGGAGAAGACGCTGTAGCCCAGCGGCCTTAGCCGTCAACGTCGTGTAGGTGATGGACGACGTCGTGCAGGAAGTATTGCGAGAACGTCAGCACCGTGAACTCGGAACCGTTGCTTCGCCGCCCTGTACGCTGCCATTCATCCTGCACCACCCGTGCGAAGGACTCGGCGATTTGCTCCCCTTCCGCGATCAGCTCGTCAGAGACAACGCGCGGATCCGAGCGTCCATACTCGCCGTCGATGGCCGCTTGGTCCTGGTCCCAGTTGGCAAATTCGGCGTTGTCATTACTCAGCATCAGGTTCAGCCTCTTATCGAAGAGGCTGAAGACATCGCGCACGTGGCATGCATACTCCATGGGAGACCACGTGTGGTCATTCGGGCGTACGGCGACGTCCTCGCGGCGCAGAACGGCGCGCCACCTCGGAAGCATATTCAGCACGGTGCCCGGGACCGTGGACGGCGTCACGGTGGAGGCGTCAAAGCCGCACTCGGGGCAGGGCTTTGAAAGCACCCATGTCCAGTCTTTTGCGTCGGGGATGATCGGCATGCCGCCAGTCTAAAGGGTCACCACCGGCAATCTCAGGCAAGGCGTAAAATCCGCAGCTGTTTGCCCCTGACTTCGTTGCCGCCCAGGAGTAAAGTTCGCTCCGGGGAGAGAGTCGGAAAGAGAAAAACATGCTCAAGGATCAGCAAGTGGGTGCCGTTCTTCCGGCATCGGATATTGCCCGGGCCCGCGCTTATTACAGCGAGAAACTCGGACTCGAACCAGAAAATCCAGACGCCGACGACAACCTCCAGTACAGGTGCGGGGACGGGACCGGATTCTTCATTTACCAAACATCCAATGCAGGTACGGCCAAGAACACCCAGATCGGCTGGATGGTCAGTGACCTCACTGCCACCGTATCGGAACTCCGCGAGAAGGGTGTTGTGTTCGAAGACTACGATTTCCCAGGCCTGAAGACTGAAAACGGCATTGCGACGATGCCGGACGGAACGGCAGCGGCTTGGTTCCTGGACTCCGAGGGAAACATACTGAGCCTCAACCAAAACGCCTGACGCAGCAAGCAGGGCCGGTGGTCTTAAACCACCGGCCCTGCTGTTGTTCCCTGTGCCATTGCTGGCTGTTGGCCTACTCGGTGGACACAGCCATTGCGTTCCAGGCCATGCTCGGACCGATCGCTTCGACTGGCTGTGACAGCGGCACACCTGACCCGTCCCTGCGGCCGTGCTCGTGGGGAAGTGCGCGGGCCACTCCGGCGGCCGATGACGCCTTCGCTGGTCCGTGTCCGGCCCACGCCAAGAGCAGGGTGTCCTCGCCCTTGAGGAAGCGGTGTACGCGGACGCCTCCGGTGGCCCGCCCCTTGGACGGGTATTCGTCGAAGGCAGTCACCTTCGCGGTCCCCGGGGCAGTGCCCGGCAGAGCGCCATTGGTTCCGGCAATAGTGACAACGACGGCGGCGGGATCGTCTGCGCGCACGGTGCCAAAGTGGATGACTTCGTCGTCGTCAGCGAGCTTGATGCCTGCCATGCCACCAGCGGTCCGGCCTTGCGGACGCACGTTTGACGCACTGAACCTTAGCAATTGGGCTTGCTTGGTCACGAAGACGAGTTCGACGTCGTCCTCCTGGGCGGGTTCAACGGCAAGAACGGTGTCCTTGTCCTTGAGCGAAATGATTTCCCAGTCCTCACGGTTCAGCGGGTACTCCGGCTGAACACGCTTAACCACGCCCTGCACGGTTCCAATCGCAAGGATGGCGTCCAACGGAACGAACGCAACCAGTGTCTCGCCCTTGAGAAGAGTGATGAAATCCTTGGCCGGCACTCCACCGGCCAGATTTGGAAGGCCTCCGACAGGGGGCAGGGCTGGCATGTCCATGACCTGTAGGCGCAACATGCGGCCCAGGGAAGTGACGGCGCCAATCTCGCCACGTGCCGTGGTCTTCACCACCGAACGGAAGACGTCGTGCTTCGCCCGCGGACCAGCCTCGGCCAGCGGTTCCTGGTTGGTTGTCCGTGCGATCTGCCCGGACACGCTGAGGAGGGCCCAGCAGGGGTCGTCCGGGATTTCGAGGGGGAGCGCTGCGGCCTTGCCCTTGGGCCCCGGTACCGCCGCCGCAAGGGCCGCGGCGACCGTGGGCGAAACTGCCTCGGACTCCAGGAGTACGGTGCGTCGGGGCGTACCGTACTTCGTGGCGATTTCGGCCAGCTCACCGGAAACCAGGTCACGGAGCAGCTCGTCGGAGGCAAGGATGGCTTCCAGGGCTTCGATCTCGCGGCGCAGCTCGTCCTGTTCCTTCTCCAATTCAAGGCGGGAGTACTTGGTCAGCTGCCGTAGGCGCAGTTCCAGGATGTAGTTGGCCTGGATCTCGGTGAGGTCGTAGATGGACATCAGCCGTTCACGGGCTGCGGAAGCTTCATCAGAGGAGCGAATGATCTGGATGACTTCGTCGATATCGACGATCGCGATCAGCAGGCCCTCCACCAAGTGCAGGCGGTCCTTCTTCTTGCCCAACCGGAAAGCCGTCCTACGCCGGACCACGTTCAGACGGTGGTCCACGTAAACCTGCAGGAGCTCCAGCAGGCCAAGGGTCTGCGGCTGGCCGTCAACCAACGTGACGTTGTTGATGCCGAAGGAATCTTCCATGGGCGAATAGCGGTACAGCTGCTGAAGCACGGCGTTGGGGTTGAAGCCGTTCTTCAGCTCGATGACCAGGCGCAGGCCATGGTTGCGGTCCGTAAGGTCCACGACATCGCTGATGCCGGTCAACTTCTTGGCGTTGACGGCGTCCTTGATCTTTTCGATGACCTTTTCAGGGCCAACCATGTAAGGCAGCTCGGTCACCACCAGGCCGGTACGGCGGGCAGACAACTGCTCCACTTCCACCTTGGCGCGCGTCTTGAAGGAACCGCGGCCCGTGGCATAGGCATCGCGGATACCGTCCAGGCCCACGATGCGGCCACCGGTGGGAAGGTCCGGACCCGGGACGTACTTCATGATGTCGCCCAGCGTCGCATCCGGATTAGCGATCAAATGACGTGCGGCCGCAATGACCTCAACAAGGTTGTGCGGAGCCATGTTGGTTGCCATGCCGACGGCAATGCCCGTAGTTCCGTTAACCAACAGGTTGGGAAACGCTGCCGGGAGGACGTCCGGTTGGGTCAACTGGTTGTCGTAGTTGGGGACGAAATCCACGACGTCTTCGTCGAGGTGGTCCGTCATGGTCAGCGCAGCCGCGGCCAGGCGTGCCTCCGTGTAACGCGGGGCTGCCGGACCGTCGTCGAGCGATCCAAAGTTGCCGTGACCATCGATCAACGGCAGGCGGAGGGAGAAGTCTTGTGCCATGCGCACCATGGCGTCATAGATGGCGGCATCGCCATGGGGGTGGAGCTTTCCCATGACTTCGCCCACGACGCGCGCACTCTTGACGTGGCCCCGGTCCGGGCGCAAGCCCATGTCCGCCATCATGTAGAGGATGCGGCGCTGAACCGGTTTGAGGCCATCACGTGCGTCAGGAAGGGCTCGGGAATAGATCACCGAGTAGGCGTACTCCAGGAAGGAGCCCTCCATCTCGGAAGTGACGTCGATATCGACGATGTTCTCGGTGAAATCGCCGAGAGGCTCGCCTTTGCGTGCGGGAGTTTGGCTGCGGGCCATGGGGTCGGTGGATCCTTGAAAGTTGTACTGCGGATGTTTTAGCTAGGCTAAGCCTATGGTGGATCAGCCCGACGTCGGCATTTATCCGGAATATTGGGAGGCCGATGTCGTCCTGCGCGACGGCGGGACAGCCCACATCCGTCCCATCCGCCCCGAGGACGCAGACGCCCTGCAGGCCTTCCATGCCGGGCAATCGCAAACTTCCATCTACATGCGGTTTTTCTCCTTCAAGCCCAAACTGTCCGGAAAAGAAGTGCGGCGCTTCACTGAAGTGGACCATGTGAACCGGGTGGCATTCGTCATCACGATCGGTGGCGAAATCATGGGCGTGGGCCGCTACGACCGGCTGGAGGACCCCGACGAAGCCGAGGTGGCCTTCAACATTTCGGACGCCCATCAAGGCCGCGGCATCGGCTCGATCCTCCTGGAGCATCTCGCGGCGGCCGCCCGGGAGAACGGTATTCGTCGGTTCATTGCCGAGGTCCTGCCCGAGAACCGCAAGATGCTTATGGTCTTCGCTGATGCCGGCTATGACCTCAAGCGCGGGTTTGACGACGGCGTGGTGAGCGTCGAGTTCAATATCGACCCCACCGAGAAATCGCGGGCCGTCATGGAGTCCCGCGAGCACCGCGCAGAGGCCCGCAGCGTGCGCGACTTGCTGGCGCCGTCGTCGGTGGCTGTCATTGGTGCCAGCCGCAAGTGGGGGACCGTAGGCTACCAACTCCTGGAACACATTATTGAGGGTGGCTTTGAGGGCCCGGTCTATGCGGTCAACCCCGAGGCCTTCGAGCTCGCCGGCATGATCTCCTTTGCCCGCTTATCCGAGATCCCCGGGCCGGTGCAGTTGGCGATCATCGCCGTTCCCTACGAGGAAGTGCCCAAAGTAGTGGACGACTGCGCAGCAGCGGGCGTCAAGGGCATCGTGGTGGCAACCGCCGGATTTGCCGACGACGGCGAGAGGGGCCTTGCACGCCAACATGAGCTGGTCCGGCGCGCCCGGGCCAATGGCATGCGGGTGATTGGGCCCGAGTCCCTGGGGATCCTGAACACTCATCCGGCCGTATCCCTCAACGCTTCCATGGCTCCGAGCATGCCGCCCCGAGGGGGCCTTGGCCTCTTCAGCCAGTCAGCCGCCGTGGGTGTCGCCGTCTACGCCGCGGCGAGGCGGCGCCGGTTGGGCCTGTCCACATTTCTCTCTGCCGGGAACCGCGCGGATGTCTCGGGCAACGACGCCATGCAGTACTGGGAGGACGACGCCGATACTTCCGCTGTAGGGCTCTACCTCGAATCAATCGGGAATCCCCGTAAGTTTTCCCGGCTCGCCCGCAGGTTGTCCCGGAGCAAACCGGTGATCGTCGCAAAGTCCGACGTCACGGGCCTCCGCCTTCCGCCCGGACATGAAGTCCGGACCACGCAAGCGCCCGCCGCCGCAGTGGACGCAATGATGCGGCAGGCGGGCGTCATCAGGGTGGGAACCATCGAGCAATTGATGGACATCGCCCAGATCGTCGCCTCCCAGGCATTGCCCACCGGCCCCGGCGTTGCGGTCTACTCCAATTCCGTCGCCCTGGCGAAAGTCGTCGCTGACAGCGCCGGACCACTCGGGCTTGATGTGAACCGGATGGTAACGGATGTGGACCTCGACGCCGGCATGTCACTCGCCCTTCCAGCGCTCCGGGCGAGCCTGCAGGCAAGCCTCGCGGACGAATCTGTCAACGCCATCGTGGCCGCACTCCTGCCTGCACGCGGACTCACTGTAGAAGCGCTGGCCGGTGTCCTGGCCGAGTGTGCGGCGGAGGCCGGCAAGCCGGTAGTGGCAGTGTTCACCGGCATTCTGGACCCCTCCATCCCTGTGGAAGGCATGGTAGGCAACTCCGATCATCAGTTACTGCCCTCCTATTCCAATGCAGGTGCCGCAGTAGGCGCCCTGGCCGCGATCGTTCGCTACGCCCAATGGCTGGACCGCGACCAAGGTCTTTTCATCGAGCCCGGTGCCTGCGATGTGGAAGGGACCAAGGAAACCCTGGCCAGGATGCTTACCGGCGTGACGGGGGAAAAACTCCGCAAGCTCGACGCCGGTGCTGCCGCAGAATTACTCGCGGGCTACGGCATCGCCGTGGTGCCAACAATCGGCTTCGCAACACCGGAGGAAGCTGTTGAAGCAGCCGAACGCCTGGGCTGGCCAGTGGTTCTGAAGACCACTGATCCCGCCCTGAGGCACCGCCTGGACCTGGGCGGCGTCCGCCTGGACATTGAAGATGCAGAGTCCTTGCTGCACAACATCGCCCAGATGAAGCGGGCACTGGAACCTTACGGTTCGCCGTCCCTCGAAGTTCAGGCAATGGCCCCGGTAGGCCAGGCGTGCACCTTCCGGGCGATAGAGGATCCTTTGCTGGGGCCGGTGGTGTCTTTCGGCCTGGCAGGGGACGCAGTGAATCTGCTGGACGATTGGGCACACCGGGTCCCACCATTGTCTGCGGCAGACCTGCACGACCTCATCCGCTCGCCGCGGGCTTCCAGGAAACTGTTCGGCTACCAGGGCCTCCCAGCCGTGGACGTCCCTGCCCTCGAGGACATCGCCGCCAGGCTGGCCAAACTCAAGGATGACCACCCCGGAATTGCCCTGGTGGAATTCAACCCTGTGCTCGCGGGCCCCACCGGTGCAACGATTCTGGGTGCTGATGTGTGGATAGGTAACGCGGCCAGGCGCACCGATAGCGCTCGCAGGGCAATGCGCGGTTAAGGGCTCCGTATACGCCAGCGACCACTCCAGTAGCGAAGCCGGCAGTTAGGAAGTCCCCAGTGGATCTGTGAAAATGGGGGAATGAGCACCCAGTCTCCGACGCCTCAGTCCCGTCCGTCCAATGCCGGGCTCCACAGCGCCCATAACCACAGCTTGCAGGGACAGAGCCTGGACCAAGCGCTGCAACAGGCTGGTTTCTACCCCCGGCTGGTGGCCGACGTCGTGGATGACGCCTTGGATGGCCGCGATTGCCTGTCACACCTCGTGCACCTTGAAACACACTTTGATCGCGCCGAGGTTCGCCGCCACATCACAGTGCTGGTGCTCACGGAAGACATGCTGGTGATCACCCACGTTGATGATCAGCAGCTGGATGAAGCCGGGGAACAAATCGTCGCCCAGATTTCCACGGAGTCCGTGCCGGTTGCACAGATCCGTTCGGTGGTCCTTAGCTACATGTACGCCCAGCCGCAGGACTACAAGCCCTCGGATCCCGTGCGGGAAATGACAGTCTCCATCGCCTGGTCCGGTGGGCAGCGCCTGGACATGGGCCCGGCAAGCTGCGGTGACCCGCAGTGCGAAGCGGACCACGGCTACAGCGGAACCATCGCCCAAGAGGATATCGTCCTGCGCATCAGTGCCGAAGCGGACGGCCTCCAGGCAGTCCAGGATGCGAAGGTCTTCGCACGCGCCCTTCGTGCCGTGAACACGGCAAATCCCACACCCATCCCGCACACAGGAATCCCCGCGCCGCGCCCACGTTCGGGGGTCTTCAGCAACCGCTTGAGCCGCGGACACCAGCGTTGAGGGTGACTGCACAGGAGCACATGCAGCCGACATCCGGTACGGCGCCGGCCCCGGACCTCCCTTCGCCCCCGCTTTTTGGGAGCAGGTCGATCGCCGAAGTTTTTACCAGTGCTGCCGCCAGCATGGGCATCCCCGGATTTGCCAACCAGCTTCACCTGCCTGCTGCGCCGCGTGTCTGTGTGGTCCTCGCCGATGGCCTGGGCCGCAGCCTGCTCAAGCAAAAGGCTTCGCACACACCGTTCCTGCGTTCCCTCCTGTCCAGCGGACAGGGCAATGTCCCCAACTGGATTGATTCCGCTTTTCCCAGCACCACGGCAGCTTCCCTGGCCAGCCTGGGAACAGGGCTTCCCGCCGGGCAGCACGGCATGGTGGGCTATGACGTCCTGGATCCTTCCCAGGACAAAGTAGTGAACCTGCTGGGCAACTGGGACGCCCATGTGGACCCTGCGCTTTGGCAGCCGCACGCTACCGTCTTCGAACGCATAGGGGCCGAAGCCGACGTCGTTACTGTGAGCCTCCCGCAGTTCGGGAATTCGCCGATGACCCAGGCTGCCTTGCGGGGCAGCCGTTTCGTGGGCGGCACGAGCCTGCATGCGCGCACAGCCGCTGCAGCAGAGGCCATGTCCGGCGGTGGCCGTTCCCTGATGTACTTCTACGTCAATGAATTGGACAAAGCAGGTCACCGCTACGGCTGCCAGTCCGACCGCTGGGAACACCAACTTGAAGAGCTCGACTCCACTGTCAAAAGATTGTCCGCGACGCTGCCGGCGGGAACCACTATCGTGCTGACCGGGGATCACGGAATGCTGGACGTTCCCGAGTCCCAGCGCATTGACTACTCAGCTGATGCTTCACTCGTCGCCGGGGTCCGCCACACTGCAGGCGAGCCCCGCATGGTTCATCTTTACCTTGAGCCCGGCCTTCCGGACACGCACCGCGAGTTGCTCATCTCCGCCTGGCGGGCAAGGTTTGGCGAACGCATCTGGGCTTTCACCCGTGAACAGGCGATAGGCGCAGGGCTGTTCGGCGACGTCCAGCCGGACGTGGCGCCGCGCATTGGCGACGTCATGATTGCCGCACGGGATACCCTTGCCCTTTACGACACCCGCAGGGTCCGTCCGGCATCGTTGGAAGTAGTGGGCCAGCACGGCTCCATGACGAAGGCGGAACGCGAAGTGCCGTTCCTTTGCTTCCCGGCAGCCGGTAAAAAGGGCAAACGTGGCTGAACTCGTCTTCTTCTCCGGCACCATGGACTGCGGCAAGTCCACACTGGCTTTGCAAATGGACTACAACCACCGTGCTCGGGGCAGGGGCGGGGTACGGTTCAGCTGCAACGACCGCGCAGGTGATTCGACGATTTCCAGCAGGTTGGGCCTGAAGACAGACGCCGTTGAAGTCCATGCGGACACGGACTTCTGGGATGAAGTGGTTGTACGCCGGACCGGTGGGCTCCGCGTGGACTACCTGATCTGCGATGAAGCCCAGTTCTACTCCGCCGCCCAGGTGGAGCAGTTGGCACGCCTGGTGGATGAGATGGACGTGGACGTCTTCGCGTTCGGGATCACCTCGGACTTTCGAACCACCCTGTTTCCCGGCTCTCAACGTCTGATCGAACTCGCCGACAAAGTACAGGTGCTCCAGGTCGAGGCACTGTGCTGGTGCGGGCGTCGCGCAACTCAAAATGCCCGAACGGTGGACGGCATCATGGTGGTGGAAGGGGACCAGGTCATGGTCGGCGATGTCGCACCCCAGACAGGCGGCGACGCCCCGGGCGTGAACGATCAAATTACCCCTGGAGAAGCTGGCGGCCATGAACCCGTGGTGGGCTACGAGACCCTGTGCCGACGCCATTACATGCGCCGCGTGACAGCCCACGGCGCCAACCTCATGGCTGGGGGAGACCCGACTCTTCCGTTCGACGTCGATGCCTGCCTATGGCCGGGAGCCGGTTCCGGCAGTGGCTCCGGCTTGACGCGTAGCTAGGGCTGGTCGCCGCGCCAGAGGTTAGTCGCCACGCCAGAGGTTAGTCGCCGCGGGCGCCGAAGACGATCTCGTCCCAGCTGGGGATACTTGATCGTTTCGGACGCGAGGGCTGGCGCTCTACGGGCGCCTCAGCATCCTTGTGCGTGTTCCGGTCCTCGGCCTCGAGGGATGCCTTGTCCTGTGAGGCTGTCTCTGTACGGGAGGCAGCACGATCAGTCTGTGTTTGCGGGGATGTGGCTCCGCCAAGCAGTTCGTCCAGCCCTGCCCGTTGCATCTGGTTGGTCGCGGAATCGATTCGATCCGCATCTTTGGGCTCAGGAGCGCTGGCCGCCCCCGGCTTGCGGTCGGTTAAGGAAGTAACGGGCCGCAATGGGCTTGCCACAACGGTGATTTCGCGCGTCTCCGTGCTGACGCCGTCATGGAGTTTCAGCGCGTCGTCGTCCGCGTCATGGTTCCGGGGCGCCAGGCTCAGCCGGGACAGCATGGACGGACGCCCATCCTTCCGCGTTGGCTCAGCCGCAGGGGAAGCTTGCGGTTCTGGGTGATCTCCGGCGGGTTCCTCGGCCGGCTCCTGATCTTCCCCGCCAGAACGCGGGTGGGCGGCCGGAACGTTGCTGAGCAGGACGGCCAAGGCGTCATCGCCGTCTTCGTCCACGCCCAGGCGCTGCCCACGGCGTGAGCGGAGCATTTCCAAGAGGCTGTCGGATTCCTTCGCCGACGCGCGTGCCGCGGTTTCGGCGTCGGTCTCGAAGTCGAAAGGACGATCCGAGACGGCGGCAAGCCGGCGTGCAGGAACGGGTCCGTCCAAGGGCTCCAGTTCACTGAGCTGCTGAGCCCAGCGGTTGGCGTTCTGCAGGGATTTCCGCTGCGGACTGAACGTCCACATGGCCGGTGGCTCCTCGCCGATGCTTCCGTGCGTACCGGGAACTGCATCAAAGCGCGCGACGACGGTCCAGGAACCATCGGAACGGCGCCAGGAGTCCCATTCAACCGTTGAAGAATCGATGCCGTGCGCCGACAGGCGGTGGGCCACCATTTCGCCGAGCGTCGCTGGGTTGTCGCCAAAGGCAGAGCGGTAGATGTCATGGCCAGGGGCCGGGGAAGCTACTTCAATGTTTCTGGCCTGCTGCGCAACGTACTCACGCTCGGCAAGGACAGGGCCCTCGTAACGTTGCACGTTGGCAAGGGGCAGCCCGGACAACTCCGCCACTTCGGCCGCCGTGGCTCCGCTGCGGATTCTGGACTGGATATCCCTGGGGGACATGGCAATCGGGGTGTTTGACGCCCGCGCAGCGACCTGGGCGGGTGTCCGGCTCGTCGCGGCACGAAGTGCCTCGTCGATCGGAAGCTGGAACATCGCACCGCCGGGTCCGCTCAGGAGCAGATGCCCGCCGTCGTCGTGGACGCCTACCAGCCGTAGATCCTGCATAACACCCTCCACCACATGGCATAACTGACATTCGAAACTCTGCCACCCCCGTTGCCCTTTTCCTACTAGGACAAAGGGCGTGCCGTGATATTCCGGCGAAAGAGTCAGATTACAGGGTGGATCCTTTCCAGCCATCCCAGCCCAATTTGCCGCCTCTGGACAATCGCTGGGCAGGGGAGGACAATCTGGCCGATATCGGGCACAAATCCGGGGCGTCCGGCGTTACACCCTTAGACCGGCGGCGGGCACGAAATCCGCCAGGCCGGAATCCTACCCGGAGCAAGTACGACAGGATGAAGAAGGACCATGGCCACGGATTACGATGCCCCTCGAAAGACCGAGGAAGACGTCAGCGAGGACTCGATTGAGGAACTCAAGACGCGCCAGTCGGGGAAGCAATCCTCCGCGGTGGATGTCGATGAGACCGATCTTGCCGATGGCTTCGAGCTCCCGGGAGCAGACCTCTCCGGCGAAGAGCTCCTGATTCAAGTCATGCCACCACAGCCTGACGAATTCACGTGCTACAACTGCTTCCTTGTGAAGCACCGCTCCCAGATTGCCACTGAGAGGGACGGGCACCTGTACTGCACGGAATGCGAGAGCTAGCAGTACCGGCGACTTCAGGAGCTACCTAAGGGGAGCGGCTACCGCGCGCCCAGGGCAGCGACGAGTTCGTCCGGGTGGCGCGAAGAGACCAGCCAGTAAGGCGTTCGATCAGCGGGATCGGTAATGTCGATTTTCACCACGGCATCGACCCACCCGCGGAAGCACATGTAGGCGAGGCCGTTGAGGCGGGTTCCACGTTCGGCGGTGGCCTCGTCTTTTTTGAAGGCCTCGGCGGTGCCGACGAATTTGCGGTCGATAGTGGCACGTCCCACCCGAAGGCTGTCCCGCGTAACGGTGATGGTAGGTGTTGTAACCACCAGCAGGGTGGTCATGACGGCCAGAAGCACCAGGGCGGCGATGACGCCCGCGGCGGCACTGATGGGCGCGAACATCAGGATTCCAGCGCTCGACAGGCCCACGACGACAACCCAGATCCAGATGGTGGGCCATAATTTCTCCGTGAACAACACCTCGGAGGCGGAGGGAGTATTCCGGGCAGGCATGGGGGCGGACTGGTCAGACGTAGGCATGGGTCCAGCTTATCGGCCCTTGGGCTGGCTATCTCCCCGGAGTGCCCGCATGGATGTGCCCCACGTAGAATGGTCCACTGTGAGCAACGAGACCGCAGTATTCAGTAATGACACCACCGCAGCGTATGGCACGCCCACTTTGGACGTTCAGCTGAAAATGCTCGACGCCGGACTGGAAGCACCGTCCTATGCGCACCCAGGCGATGCTGGCGCGGACCTCCGGGCCCGCGAGGACGTTAAACTTGCCCCGGGCGAGCGGAAATTGGTTCCTACGGGCGTTTCAATTGCCCTCCCTGACGGCTTTGTGGCACTGATCCACCCGCGGTCCGGCCTCGCGACCAAGCATGGCCTCACGGTTGTCAACGCACCCGGAACTGTGGACGCAGGTTACCGCGGCGAAATCGCCGTCACGCTGCTGAACACAGACCAAAACCACGCCATTGAGCTCAAGCGCGGCGATAGAATTGCCCAAATGGTGATTCAGCGCGTCGAGTACGCGCGCTTCGTGATGGTTGATGATCTATCCGACTCCGCCCGCGGTACGGGCGGCTTTGGTTCCACTGGCGGATTCAACGCACCGGTGGCCTGATAACCCACGGGGTTGCGGTTTACTTGGGGATAGACCACTACTAAGGAGACAACCCAATGCTTTTTGGGCGCGGCAAAAAGTCCAAGGCCGAGCGGCCGGAAACCGCTGGCACCGTCGAGGAAAACGACGCGGCTGAGGCAACAGCCCCTGCAACCGGCGCGTCCGGTACCAAGGGTGATTTCCGGCTTGGCAAAGGTCCTTGGGACATCGATGAGATCGAGGAACGCGACGGATACGTGGATCTCGGCGCACTGCTGATCGCACCCGCCGATGGACTCCAGTTGCGACTGGAAGTGGAAGAAGCTACTCAGCGCGTGGTGGCAGTGACCATGGACCTGGCAGGGTCAAGCCTGCAGCTCCAGGCATTCGCCGCTCCGCGTTCGGAAGGCCTGTGGGACGAGATCCGCGAGCAGATTGGCCAATCCGTAGCAAGCCAGGGTGGCGAGACAGAAGAAGTATCTGGAACGTTTGGCACAGAGCTCGTCGCCAAGCTCCCCGCCGAAGCTACTGACGGCAGCCGGGGTTTCCGGGCCGCCCGCTTCATGGGGGTGGACGGTCCCCGGTGGTTCCTGCGTGGTGTCCTCGGCGGCGAAGCTGCCCTGGACCGGGACGCCGCAGCAGGCCTGGAGGAGCTCTTCCGGCGCGTGGTTGTTGTACGCGGCGACAATCCGATGCCGCCGCGCGAACTGTTGCAGCTGCGTCTGCCCAAGGATGCTGCCGCCCAAGCCCCAGCTCAGGCCCCCGCTGAAGCTTCCGATCCCGCTGCACAGCAAGGTGGTCCCGCCCTGCACCAGCCGGAGCGGGGACCGGAGATCACCCAGATTGGCTGATACGCCCGGCTTGCCAGGATCCGCCGGGCAGCAGTCCCGGCAACACGGCGTCCGTGATCTCCCTGCCCGCGGCCGGGCCACCTGCACTGGATTCATCGAATCGGTCACGTACCAGCCGCCAAGTGAGCAACCCTTCTTTTCGGCGATTGTCGTGGACGCGCTGGAGCACAGTTCCCAACCATCAGTGGGTGGCGGGGGCGTGAAAAGGCCGTATGCACGGTTGCGCGTCATCTGGTTGGGCAGGAACCGGGTACCAGGGATTGAAGCAGGAGCGGAGTTGCGCTTGAACGGCGTGGTGACACATAAGGATGGCCTGCCTGCGATGTTCAATCCACGCTACGAAATACTTTCCCGTCAGGAGCACTTATGACAGTGGCCAATGGATCAGAACCTAAGGATCCGGCGCAGCCTACGACCGGCAAGGGTGAAACTCCGACCACGGGGTCAGCCAAGACCCCTGCAGCCGAAAGCCCGGGGGTCGCGGATCTAGCTGCGGGCTATGCAGAAAAGGCGGGACTTCAGCGCAACAGTGCCGGCCATGTGGACATGTTGAAGTCTGCCGGGGGAGTGCAAGGCATCGCGGAGAGCATCCTGCCTGGCCTCGTCTTCCTCGTGGCCTTCACCATAAGCCGCGACTTGACGATTTCGTTGGTGGCAGCGTTGGCCACGGCAGCGATTTTCACTGTTGTTCGCCTGATCCAGCGACGCCCGTTGACGCAGGCACTTGCCGGTGTGGTCGGCGTCGGGATTTCTGCTTGGTTGGCCAACACCACGGGGAAGGCTGAAGACTTCTACGTTCTGGGCTTCTTCACCAACATTGCCTATATTGCGGGCATGGTGCTGTCCATAGTGCTCAAGTGGCCTATCGCCGGCTTGCTGTTTGGTTTCGTCCGCAACGAGGGTCTCGAATGGCGCAAAGACCCGGAACGCCTGCGGGCGTACCAGCTTGGCACGTGGATTGTTGTGGCGGTGCTTGCGCTGCGGCTGGTGGTGCAGGTGCCCCTGTACTTCCTGGGTGAGCCAGGCTTGACGGCGTTGGCTACCACCCGGCTCCTCATGGGTGCACCGCTATACATCCTCGGCCTTTGGGTGGCATGGCTTGTTACCAAGCCCGCACCTCAACCGTCGAAGCCGTCGTCCTCCGCCTGATCAGTAACGCTGGCATCGCCGTCGCGGGGTCCTTGGCCCGCCATTGAGGCTGGTGACAACAGGGCCCGCAGTCCGTCCTCTGCCTGGATGGTGGTGACGAAGAACAGTTCGTCGCCACCATCGAGGACATCGTCACGACTTGGGGTGATGGGTGCCTGATCACGCAGGATGGCTACCAAGGTGGCGTCTTCGGGCCACTCAATGGCGCCCACTGTGCTCCCAATGACGTGGGAGTCGTGGGGAACGGTAAATTCCACGATCGAGGCGACGCCGGTCTGCAATGTCAACAGCCGGACGATGTCGCCGATTTCCACGGCTTCCTCAACCAGGGCAGTCATAAGCTGGGGAGTGTTGACGGCGACGTCCACACCCCAGGAGTCATTGAACATCCAGTCGTTCTTGGGGTTGTTGACACGCCCAACAGTGCGCCCTACGGCGAATTCCGTCTTGGCCAGCAGGGACACCACGAGGTTCACTTTGTCATCACCGGTAGCGGAAACCACGACGTCGGCATCCTCAAGTTTGGCGTCCTGAAGGGTGCTGAGTTCGCAGGCATCGCCCACCAGCCAGCGCGCACCCCGAAGGCCGCTGCGGCCAATGACTTCAGGCTTGAGGTCGATGAGCAGGATTTGATGGTTGTGGGCCAGGAGCTCACGGGCAATGGACGAGCCGACGCTGCCTGCGCCAACGATGACAACTTTCACTAAGACTCCTTGGCCGGTGCTTTGGCAAGGACCCGGCTGATCTCCGAAGTCCTGTCCAGGCTCAACATTGCATGGACGGTATCGCCTTCCTGATAGGCCGTGCCTGGCAGGGGCAGGAGGCCCTCGCCGAAACGCGTCAGGAAGGCGACACGGATGCCTGCGGCAGCTTCAATGGACGTCACGCTATGGCCAATCCATCCCTCGTGCAGGTCCACTTCCGCCAGGACGAGCCTGCCGGATGGCTCCCGGTAATCGCCGGCGAGATGCTGCTCCGGAAGGATGCGCCTGAGGACCTGGTCGGCGCTCCAGCGCACCGCGGCTACGGTGGGAATGCCGAGGCGCTGGTAGATTTCGGCGCGTCCGGGATCGTAGATGCGGGCCACGACGTGTCCAACATGGAATGTCTCCCGTGCCACACGGGTGGCCAGGATGTTGGAATTGTCACCACTTGAAACAGCGGCGAATGCGTAGGCCTCTTCCACTCCTGCCTGCTTGAGTGTGTCCCTGTCGAAACCTACGCCGGTGACCTTGCGGCCGGTAAACGTGTTGCGAAGCCGACGGAACGCCCGCTCGTCCTGGTCGATGATGGCCACCGAATGGCCGGCGTCTTCCAAAGTATGTGCCAGGGTTGCGCCAACACGGCCGCAACCCATGATCACGAAGTGAGCCACCGTGTCTCCTTATGTGTGTTTACCGTGTCGCTGCGTATGACTTTACCGGTGCGCTGGACGTAAGTCGGAGACCGCCGTCATGACATCGCTGGGGATTCAGAGTAGTTTTGCGAAAGTGTTGACAATACTGAATGCTGCGAAGCGTGTGTTGGTGGGCCGGCCAGTCCGGAATGACCGCCTATCCCACACCCTCTTGCCCAAGCGCATCGCTTTGCCGATCTTCGCCTCGGATGCCCTGTCTTCGGTGGCCTACGCACCGGATGAAATCCTGCTGACCTTGGCTCTCGCGGGTGTGAGCGCGGTAGCGTTCTCCCCCTTTGTTGGGTTGGCAGTGATGGTGGTGTTGCTCACAGTGGTGGCCTCTTACCGCCAGAATGTGCATGCCTACCCGTCGGGCGGAGGGGACTATGAGATTGCCAACGTCAATCTGGGCAAGTACGCCGGGCTCACCGTTGCTGCTGCGCTCCTCGTGGACTATGTCCTGACCGTTGCAGTGTCGATGTCCTCTGCCGCTGCATATCTCACCACGGCGATCCCTTCGTTGCACGGCCAACAGGCGATGATCGCGACTGTGGGCGTGATCATTCTCGCTTTGGTCAACCTGCGAGGCATCAAGGAGGCCGGCACGGTCTTCGCCGTTCCCACCTACATTTTCATGGCCTCCATCATTGGCATGACCCTCGTGGGCATCTTCCAGGCCATTACGGGACAACTGGGCCAGGCGGCGTCCGCCAACTTCACCATCGTGCCCGAGGCCGGCTTCGACGAAGGCCTCGTTGGCCTTGCCGGTGCATTCCTGTTGCTGCGTGCCTTTTCCTCGGGTGCTGCTGCCTTGACGGGTGTGGAGGCGATCAGCAACGGCGTGCCCAACTTCCGGAAGCCCAAGAGCAAGAACGCTGCCACCACCCTGTTGTTGCTCGGCGCGATCGCGGCGGCCATGCTGGCCGGCATCCTTTACCTCGCCAACGCCACGAAGGTGCACATTGTCTTGGATCCCGCCAAGGAGTTCCTCCTTGATGGCAAGCCGTTGCCCGAGGGCTATATCCAGAATCCGGCCATCAGCCAGATCGCCGACACCATTTTTGGGGCCGGTTCCATTCCGTTCTACATAGTGGTGGCTGCCACCGGCGTCATTCTCGTGTTCGCTTCCAACACCGCGTTCAACGGCTTCCCTGTGCTGGGCTCCATCCTGGCTCAGGACGGTTATCTGCCCCGCCAGCTCCGCACCCGCGGCGACAGGTTGGCCTTCAGCAATGGCGTGCTGGCCTTGGCTGCCGGAGCGCTGGTTCTCATCCTTTCGTTCAACGCTGATGTCACCAAGCTCATCCAGCTGTACATCGTGGGGGTCTTCATTTCCTTCACCGCCAGCCAGCTTGGCATGGTCCGCCACTGGGGCCGCGAACTGAAACTCGCGCGGGACAAATCGGTACGCCGCAGGATCATCAAATCGCGGACCATCAACATGGTGGGTTTCGGCATGACTGCGCTCGTCTTGGTCATCGTCCTCATCACCAAATTTGAGCAAGGTGCCTGGATCGCACTTCTGGCAATGTTCGTGCTGTTCCTCATCATGTGGAGTATCCGGGCGCACTATGACAATGTTGCCAAGGAATTGGCTGTTGACGAGGATTCATCGCCACGCGCGCTGCCTACCCGTGTCCACGCCGTACTGCTTGTTTCGCACGTCCGCAAACCTGTATTGCGGGCCCTGGCTTACGCCCGGGCGTCGCGGCCCTCGCGACTGGATGCGATTACCGTGGACATCAACTCCGAAGAGACAGAACATACCGTGCGGGATTGGGAGAAGCTGGAAATTCCAGTACCGCTCACCGTACTGGCCAGCCCCTACCGTGAGACCGTGACTCCCATCATGGAGTACATCAAGAACATGCGACGCGACTCACCCCGGGACTTGATCGTGGTGTACATCCCCGAGTACGTCGTGGGCAAATGGTGGGAGCAGCTGGTTCACAACCAGACGGCACTCAGAATCAAGACGCGGCTCCACTTTGAACCTGGAGTCATGGTTGCCAGCGTTCCTTGGCAGCTCAAGTCCTCCGAAGAAGCAAAGGCACTGCAGGATACACAATGACCTCCCACAGCATTTCCCCCCTCACTGACAACAGCGGAGGCCAAGGTACGCCCGGCACCGAACTGACCGTTGACGTTGGCCCTGTCGCACACGGCGGGCATTTCGTCGCACGCCATGAAGGTCGCGTCATCTTCGTACGCCATGGCATTCCGGGGGAGAAGGTCCGGATCCGATTGACCGACTCCGGCGACTCGTCGCGCTTCTGGCGTGCCGACGTCGTCGAGGTCCTGGAAGCCTCGCCGGACCGCGTGCCGCATTTCTGGAAGCCGGCCGATTCGCTGGCGGCCTGGCAGCACGGGAATCCACCCGTGGGCGGCGCCGAGCTCGGCCACATTTCCCTGCAACGGCAGCGTGCCCTGAAGGCCGAAGTGTTGTCCGAGCAACTCAAGAGACTCGCGGGCCTGGACCTCGCGGTCGAGGTTGAGGGCGTGGGTGCCAACGACGACGGCGGACTCGGCTGGCGTACGCGCGCCAGCTTTGCTGTCACACCCAAGGGACGGCTGGGAATGCATGCCCACCGTTCGGACGTCGTGGTGCCCATACGGGAGATGCCACTGGCGCTCTCCGGAATCAACGACCTCAAGTTGTGGGACCTTGATCTCAGCGGGATAGCACGCGTAGAAGTGGTGGCGCCAGCCAATGGCTCCAGGCCGCTCGTGTTGCTGGCGCCGGAGGAAACAACAAGTCCCAAGCGGCTGCACAGCATCCTTTCGCAGTTGTCGCACGAAGTTTCCGTAGCCAGCTTCGATCCCGGCAAGGGCCAAGTACTGCAGCTTCGGGGACGGACCTGGGTGCAGGAATCGGCGGCAGGGCATGAATACCGGGTGACAGGCGAAGGCTTCTGGCAGATTCACAAAGACGCGCCGGAGACGTTGGTCAACGCGGTGACCGGCTACCTCGCAGGCGGTGGGTATCTCCAACCGGGTGCTGCGGTGGCGGACCTCTACGCCGGCGCAGGCCTGTTTACTGCTCCTTTGGCTGATGCGGTAGGCGTTACGGGTTCGGTATTGTCCGTTGAAGGATCGCCTGGCACCAGCCGTGATGCGCGCAAGAACCTGCACGGAGAATCCCATGTTGAGATCGTGCAGGGACGAGTGGAGCGGGTATTGCACCAGCGTCCCAGGAACTTTGATTCCCTGGTCCTGGACCCGCCGCGCGTGGGGGCTGGAAAAGCCGTGGTAAACCAACTCATGGCCTCACATCCCCGCGCAATTGCCTATGTGTCCTGTGATCCGGCTTCTTTTGCACGTGATCTGGGTTACTTCCAGCAGGGCGGTTGGCGCCTGGA
The DNA here is from genome assembly GCA_039636795.1 of Micrococcaceae bacterium Sec5.1. Lineage (NCBI taxonomy): Bacteria > Bacillati > Actinomycetota > Actinomycetes > Micrococcales > Micrococcaceae > Micrococcaceae bacterium Sec5.1. Next base: position 1,976,859 of record CP143430.1, read on the forward strand.
GTCGTTGAGAGCGTTCGACCTGTACCCCCACACTCATCACTTGGAGACCGTCAGCCTCATCGTTCCCGCCGGTTAGGCGTCTATCGCCCGCCGCGCCACCGGATGGCGGGCGATTCGTCGAGGGTGCCGCGCTGGGTGCAACTGCCTGCGGCAGTGCTTCAACATGATCGATGCCACTACGATGGGCATAGTAGTCCCACATAGCAGCCCCACTCCGCGTAGTTCCGCGGGGGATAGGGGTTGACCAACTGAGAGTGCCGCCCGGCTAAGTAAGGTGCGCCTAACTGGCTAGCGGCCAACCACGCGACAAAGATGAAACTGTTGCGAGAGGAGTCCTGCCATGAGCACTGTGGACAGCTTCGGTTCCAAAGGCGTACTGAATGTAGCCGGCACCGATTATGAAATTTTCCGGTTGAACTCCGTAGAGGGCGCAGACAGCCTTCCGTTCAGCCTCAAGGTATTGCTTGAAAACCTCCTGCGGACTGAGGATGGCGCCAATATAACGGCTGACCACGTCCGCGCCCTGGCCGGTTGGGACCCCAATGCGGAGCCCGACACGGAGATCCAGTTCACCCCGGCCCGAGTCATCATGCAGGACTTCACCGGCGTACCCTGCGTTGTAGACCTCGCCACCATGCGCGAGGCAGTTAAAGAACTTGGCGGCGACCCCAAGCGCGTCAACCCCTTGGCGCCAGCCGAAATGGTCATCGACCACTCCGTCCAGATCGACGCCTTCGGTAACTCCGGCGCACTGGAGCGCAACATGGAGATCGAATACCAGCGCAATGGTGAGCGCTACCAATTCCTGCGGTGGGGCCAGACGGCCTTTGATGACTTCAAGGTTGTCCCCCCGGGAACCGGCATTGTCCACCAGGTCAACATCGAGTACCTGGCCCGCACGGTCATGACCCGTGAGATCGATGGCGTGCTTCGTGCCTACCCGGACACCTGCGTTGGAACCGACTCCCACACCACCATGGTCAACGGTCTGGGAATCCTGGGTTGGGGCGTCGGCGGCATCGAAGCCGAGGCTGCCATGCTTGGCCAGCCCGTCTCCATGCTGATTCCCCGCGTCGTGGGCTTCAAGCTCAGCGGCAGCATCCCGGCAGGCGCCACCGCAACGGACGTTGTGCTGACCATCACCGAAATGCTGCGCAAGCACGGCGTGGTGGGTAAGTTCGTCGAATTCTACGGTGAAGGCGTTGCCGCTGTGCCGCTGGCAAACCGCGCAACCATCGGAAACATGAGCCCGGAATTCGGTTCCACGGCCGCCATGTTCCCGATTGACGATGTCACCTTGGAATACCTGCGCCTGACCGGCCGGTCCGAAGAGAATGTCGCCCTTGTGGAGGCATACACCAAGGAGCAGGGCCTCTGGCACGATCCTTCCCGCGAGCTGCGCTTCTCCGAGTTCCTAGAGCTGGACCTTTCAACGGTTGTTCCGTCCATCTCCGGCCCGAAGCGTCCGCAGGACCGCATCGAGCTGACGGATGCCAAGGAGCAGTTCCGGAAGGACATCCACAACTACGTCGCCATTGAAGATGGCAGTGTAGACGAATCCCTGGACGAGTCCTTCCCGGCTTCGGATTCACCGTCCTTCACGCACGCCGACTCGCACACGACGGAGACGGCACGCGTTGCGTCCGCCGCCAACGGTGCGCACGGCCGCCCGTCCTCCCCGGTGCACGTGAAGACAGCCGACGGCCGCGAGTTCGAGCTGGACCACGGTGCAGTGTCGATCGCCTCGATCACGTCCTGCACCAACACCTCCAACCCGTCTGTCATGTTGGCTGCAGCCCTCCTTGCACGCAACGCTGTTGACAAGGGCCTGACGTCCAAGCCGTGGGTCAAGACCTCTGTGGCTCCGGGCTCGAAGGTCGTCACCGACTACTACGAGAAGTCCGGCCTGACCCCGTACCTGGAGAAGCTCGGCTTCTACATCGTGGGCTACGGCTGTGCAACGTGCATCGGCAACTCCGGCCCTCTGGAGCCGGAGATCTCCGAAGCCATCCAGGCCAACGACCTCTCCGTGACGGCTGTCCTCTCGGGCAACCGCAACTTCGAAGGCCGTATCAACCCGGACGTCAAGATGAACTACCTGGCTTCCCCGCCGTTGGTCATCGCTTACGCCCTGGCCGGTTCCATGGACTTCGATTTCGACACCGATGCCCTGGGCACGGACTCCGAGGGCAACGAAGTTTTCCTGAAGGACATCTGGCCGAACCCCATCGAGGTGCAGGAAGTCATTGACTCCTCCATCGACAAGGCTATGTTCGCCAAGGGTTACGAGGGCGTCTTCGACGGCGACGAGCGCTGGAAGGCACTCGACACCCCGGCAGGCGACACGTTCGCCTGGGCCGAGGACTCCACCTACGTGCGGAAGCCCCCATACTTCGAAGGCATGAAGGCGCAGCCGGATCCCGTCAAGGACATTGCAGGTGCACGCGTGCTCCTGAAGCTTGGCGATTCCGTCACCACGGACCACATCTCCCCGGCCGGCTCGTTCAAGTCGGACACGCCTGCAGGCCAGTACCTCCTGGCCAATGGCGTGGAGCGCAAGGACTTCAACTCCTACGGCTCGCGCCGTGGCAACCACGAAGTCATGATCCGCGGTACCTTCGCCAACATCCGCATCAAGAACCAGCTCCTGGACGGCGTCGAGGGTGGCTTCACCCGCGACTTCAGCCAGGAAGGTGCACCGCAGGCCTACGTTTACGATGCCGCACAGAACTACCAGGCTGCGGGAACGCCGCTGGTTGTCCTTGCAGGCAAGGAATACGGTTCCGGATCGTCCCGTGACTGGGCAGCCAAGGGCACTGCGCTCCTGGGTGTCAAGGCCGTCGTTGCCGAGAGCTACGAGCGCATCCACCGCTCCAACCTCATCGGCATGGGCGTTCTTCCCCTGCAGTTCCCCGCTGGCGAGTCCGCGGCAACGCTCGGCCTGACCGGCACGGAGACGTTCTCGGTTGAAGGCGTTACGGCGCTGAACAACGGCACCACGCCCAAGACGCTCAAGGTGACGGCAACGGCCGAGGACGGCACGTCCAAGTCCTTCGACGCTGTCCTGCGCATCGATACCCCGGGTGAAGCGGACTACTACCGCAACGGTGGCATCCTGCAGTACGTGCTTCGGCAAATTAGCGGTTCCTGAGCTGATCGGCTCGGATACCAGAGGATCTGGTCGCTGACTCGCTTTCACCGGCTGTCACACTAGAGTCTCGCTCAAGTGCCCCGTCAGGCTTCGGCCTGGCGGGGCACTTCTGCTTTGTAGGTCCGACTCCGGGCCTACGCGGACGCGCCGCCCAGCCGGAAAGGCTCGCCCGGTGCGAGCACGCGGATGCGCTTGGGGTTGACCACGACGTCCCAGAGCGTGTCCGGGTCGGCGTTGAACGGGGAAAAATCGGGGGAGTCCACCGAGCCCCAGTGGTGCAGGATCAGGTCTGCGTCGGGGTAGGCATTGGCCATCTCGACCGCGCCGTCGAAGGTGAAATGCCACTCGCTGTCCGAGAAGTCGAACAGTAGCGCGTCCGGGGTCGGCATGGTCAGATGGTGTTCGCGGATCAGCCGTGAGTCCCCTGGTGCCCAGATCACGCCGTCACGGGTCTCGATCCAGAAGCCGCACGAGTCCTCATCGCGGAAGGTGCGCTGTCCCGGCTTGGGCGCGGCATTCTGCCAGGCATGGTCCGCCGGCGTGACCGTGACCCGGACCCCGCCGATGGAGAAGGCGTCGCCGGTGCCGTGGCCCTCGGCGGGCATGCCCAGTTCCTGCATCAGATCGGAGACGTAGCGCGTCGAGTGGAACCGCTGCGTGACTTCATTCAAGGCATTACACGTCGGCACGCTGAAGTGGTCATTGTCCGCGTGAGTGACCAGGATCCCATCGACTCGGGGGACGTCTGCCGCCCGGAGCGGGTAGTCGATGAGCACAGGCATGTCAAAGTCCTGGAGCAGCGGATCGACCATAATCAGCGTCCCCCGTGCATTGATCAGAAATCCCGCCATGCCGAGCCAGTAAAGGACGGTACCGTGCGGGTTATCGAAGGCCTCAGCACGAATTGGCATAGTTTTCGGGGCCATGGCCTGCCCGCGGGGGCTGTGCCGGAGCGGTGGGTGCGAATGGTTCATCATGTCTCCTTGGGTCTATTCTGCGGTGCAATGGGAGTGGTCACTGTTCACTCCGGCGACCGAGCATGAAATCAGCCATAAGATCTTGCACGGCCTCAACCATGTGCTCACCGGCGGCAGTTCCGCAGCCAACGGAACGGGCGGCAGCAATGAGAGGTGTAGTGCCGTGTCCCGAGACGACGTCGCCGACGAACATTGAGGAGGTCAGCAACGAGCGATCCACCGGCAACGGGTCTTTGTCTCCCATCCCCAGAGGGGTCGCGTTGAAGACCAGGTCGAAGCCCGTTGGGTCGACCGTCCCGGCACGCGCGCGGCCAGGATCCATCATCTCCAGCAGGTCCAGTAAACCGCTCACGCGCGACAGGTCGGCGTCGTGGAGCACGAGCTCCCGCACCCCGGCTTCGATGAGGGCGATTGCGATCGCACTGCCCGCGCTTCCGGTACCCACTAGCAACGCTCGTGAGCCGTAGATGGTCGCGCCGTGGTCCTGCTGCGCCTTGACGAACGCGAGGCCGTCGAGCATGTCCCCATGCCAGGTGCCGTCCGGGTTGCGGCGCATGACGCTGACGACGCCAGAGCGGCTCGCACGGTCGGTGCTGGTGGAGCAATAGGTGAAGGAGCCGTGCTTGTGCGGCATCGTGACCAGGATCCCGTCGACGTTCGGCGTTGCTGTGAGTCCGGCCATGACGGCATCGAGTGCGCCCTCTGGTACTTGCATCGGTACGCAGATCCCGTTATGGCCGCGCTCCGCGAAAGTCCGCGTGAGCCATATAGGGGACTGCACGTGCGTGATGGGGTCTCCGATGATGGGAAACAAGCGGGTGGCTCCGCTCAGATGTTGCAGCGTCTCTGCTGTTCCGTCCGGGATCCATGCGGTCATGGGTGGTTTCTCCTTCTCGGTAGGGGTTTCCCCGCCGCGTCGGGTGTTTCGCGTGTATCTGGAGCCCGGTGTCAGGCGTCCTCGACGACGTTCTTCAGCACGGTCGTCGCGCCCATCCCGTTGGGCCAGCCGGCGTAGAAGGAAAGGTGCAGTAACGCTTCCTTGAGCTCCTTTTCTCCTTCGTCGTAGTTGCTCGAATGCCTCTATTCCATCGCGACTGCGGCAGGGGAGGGGAGTCTCTAGTGAAGGGTGTACCAGCGGGGCCTCCCTCCAAGCCAGTGGCCCGAATAGCGTTGTGTGCATGAACACCAAGGATGAAGCACGGGAGTTCCTCATATCCCGTCGGGCGAACATCAGCCCCGAGCAGGCCGGACTGACGGTCTCGGGGCACCGTCGCGTCGCGGGCTTGAGGCGGGGGGAGGTTGCGATGCTTGCGGACGTGAGTCCGGAGTACTATGCCAAGATCGAGCGAGGCAACCTCGCCGGGGTGTCCGACTCCGTGCTGGAGTCGGTCGCACGGGCCCTGCAGCTCGACGATGCCGAGCGCGAGCACCTTTTTGATCTCGCACGGGCCGCAAACGGAGGCGCGCAGCACGTGCGCCGGCGCAAGTCGAAGACATGGGTGGCGCGGGATAGCCTGACCCGTGCGCTGGACGTCATCGTGAACGGTCCGGCGTTCGTACGCAACGGACGGATGGACATCTTGGCGACCAACGCCCTGGGTCGCGCCTTCTATGACGAGGTCTTCGACGGGCCCGGGCAGGGGAACCTCGCCCGGTACTGCTTCTTCGACGAACGCGCAAAGACGTTCTACCCGGACTGGGAGGCGGCGGCCGACGTCACCGTGGCGATTCTGCGCACGGAGGCCGGTCATGATCCTCGTGACAAGCAGTTGCATGACCTTGTCGGTGAACTCTCCACCCGCAGTGACGCGTTCCGTACGCGGTGGGGTGCGCACAACGTCCGCCGCCACGGCTCGGGCACGAAGGACTTTCACCACCACGAGGTCGGCGACCTCACCCTCACCTACGAAGGACTCGAGCTGACCGCCGAGCCGGGGCTTTCGTTCCTCATTTACACCGCCGAGCCCGGTTCGCCGAGCGATCAACGGCTGCACTTGCTGGCAAGCCTCGCCGCCACCGTAACCGCGACGCGTCGCACCCCGTACTCGGCGACACCACCACCACGAAGGACTGATCATGCAGACCAGAGCACTGGGCCAGGGGCTTGAGGTCTCCGCGATGATCGTGCCGATCCCCGGCACATGGCTTACCTCAACCGCTGGACGGAACAAAAGGAAAAGCAAAATGACTGACAACGAATTCGACCAGATCTTCCCGCTCGGGGAAAAGAACGACGCCTACGCCCAGTACTTCATCGGCCAGAGTTATCTGGCCCCGCTCGCCTCGGGAAGTGTTCCGGTCAGCAACGTCTCCTTCGAGCCGGGATGCCGCAACAACTGGCACATCCACCACGGCACCGATGGTGGAGGAGACCAGATCCTGATCTGCACTGCGGGCAGCGGCTGGTACCAGGCAGAGGGCACCGAGCCGATCAGCCTGGAGCCCGGAACGGTGATCCACGTCCGGGCCGGCACGAAGCACTGGCACGGTGCGAAGGCCAATTCGTGGTTCTCCCACGTTGCTTTCATCACCCCGGGCGAAGGCGTAAGCAACGAATGGCTGGAGCCGGTCACCGACGAGGTGTACGGCGCGCTTCCGACCAACGGAGAGAACGCATGAGCATCCTGAACGAGAGCTACACCCTGTCCAACGGCATCGAGATCCCGAAGCTGGGGCTCGGCACGTGGTTCATCGACGATGACGAGGCAGCGGGCGCGGTCGCCGCGATCGACGTCTACAGCGGCAAGTGACGCAGGAGGACCAAGTAGCATGACTGCGTGGAACCGGTGACGCCGTCACGTCCTCCGATCGTCCGGCGATCTGGACGGCTTGACGTGACTCATATCACCTGACATGATGATTTCTGGTTCTTTCGAGACCTGGGTATGTAACTCGCTTCGGGCGAGGCAAGGCTCAAGCTCTGCGACCTTCATCGGTCAACCGGCTTGGGCCTTTTTCGTGCCCTGATACAGGATCACCTGAAACAGCTCAAGCCGCGTTGCCTCACACCCCGCCCAATGAAGGGCGGATCTGAGAATGCGAGGAAATCATGAGCAAGCAATACGCTCCCTTAGCCGCAGACATAGTGCGGCTCGTTGGCGGCAAAGCCAACATTACCGAGGCCTACCACTGCCAGACCCGGCTTCGTTTCGCCCTAAAGGATGAATCCGCCGTCGCGCTGGACGAGCTGAACGCCACTGAAGGCATCGTAAAAACCCTCTCCAAGGGAGGGGTCTTCCAAGTGGTGGTCGGCATGCACGTCAAGGAAGTGTTCAACGAAGTGGAGCGCGAGCTCGGCGATTTGTCTGTCAACGCCAAGGACGACGGCGGCGCGGCCAAGGTCAAGCGCAATAACGTGGGCAGCGCGGTGATCGAGTTCGTCTCCAGTGTCTTCCAGCCCCTCATCCCAGCATTGTCTGGAGCTGGTATGGTCAAGGCGCTCCTTGCCCTGCTCGTAGTGCTGAATCTCGTGTCCCGGGAATCTCAGACTTACGCTTTGGTCAACCTTTTCGCAGATGCAGTGTTCTACTTCCTCCCCGTGCTGCTGGCTTTTAGTGCGGCTCAGAAGTTGAAGATCAGCCCGATCCTGGCAGCCGCGGTCGCTGCCATGATGCTGCACCCCAACTGGGTCGCCCTGGTGACGAAGAAGGACCCGGTCACCTTCTTCGACATCTTGCCGTTCCCCTTGGTCAACTACTCGGGCGCGGTCATTCCGATCATCTTGGTCGTGTTCGCCCAGTACTACGTGGAGCGTGGTCTGACCCGGGTGGTTCCGAAGTCCGTGAACCTGGTGTTCGTGCCGATGCTGACCTTCCTCATCATGGGTACCCTGGCCCTCGGTGTGCTCGGACCCATTGGCAGCATTCTGAGCGGCTACCTTGGTTCCTTCTTCACATTCCTGAGCACCAACGCAGCCTGGGCCCCGGCCCTGCTGGTCGGTGCGACACTTCCGGTCATGGTCATGTTCGGCCTGCACAACGGCATCGCCCCGCTCGGTGTCGTCCAGCTCGCCCAGACGGGCAAGGAAAGCATCTTCGGCCCCGGTGCCCTGGTCTCCAACATCGCCATGGGCGCAGCGTCCCTGGTGGTCGCTTTCCGAACCAAGGACAAGAAGACGCGTCAGATTGCCACCGCAGGCGGCATCACAGGCCTGATGGGCATCACGGAACCGATTCTCTATGGCATCGCCCTCCCCAAGCGTTACCCGCTCATCGCGGCCATGATCGGCGGTGGCGCGGGCGGCTTGTACGCGGGCTTGACCCAGACGCACCGCTTTGCCACCGGCTCCTCCGGCCTGCCCGCCGTTCTGCTCTACATCGGTGACAACACGCTGGTGAACATGATCAACATCATCATCGCCCTGGTCATCTCCGCCGTCGTCTCCGCCGTGCTGACCTTTGTGCTCTCGTTCAAGTTCGAAAAGCCCGCCGTCGAAACGGCCTCGGCAGCGGACGACGATGCGGCCCCGTCCGTCCGTCGCCCTGCTGCCAAGGAGACCGCCGCCGTCGCCGGTGGCACAGCAACTCTGGTGCGGACCGAAACCATTGAATTGGCAGCGCCCTGCGCCGGCACCGTTGTTCCGTTGGCCGACGTCGGCGATCCGGTCTTCGCCTCCGGAGCCATGGGTCCGGGCGTCGCCGTGGAACCGTCCGAGAGCGTCATCGTCTCCCCGGTGAGCGGAACGGTAGCCGTGGCCATGAAGACCGGCCACGCCTTCGGCATCAAGACCGACGACGGCGTAGAGGTACTGGTGCACGTGGGCATCGACACGGTGACCATGAAGGGTGAGGGTTTCCACGGCGCGCTGGAACGCGGGACACGCGTGGAGGCAGGGCAGCCGCTCGTCACGGCCGACCTGGACGCCATTCGCGCCGCCGGCCATCCGGCCACCGTACTGGTGGTCGTGACCAACGGACCCAAGGACGCACCGGTGGAGCAGCTTGAAGGCGGCTCCGTGGTGGCAGGCGCGGCGATCGCCGTCGTCGGACGCTGACCAGGAAGCCACGAAAGGAACCGCAGAATGCAGCACGAGCAGCTCACCCCGTTCCCCGAGGACTTCCTCTGGGGAGCCTCCACCTCCGCATATCAGGTGGAGGGCGGCTGGGACGCCGACGGCAAAGGCCCGTCGGTGATCGACATCCACATGCACCGGCCGGACGGCGTCACGGACTTCACCGTGGCGGCCGGCCACTACCACCGCTACGCCGAGGACGTGGAGTTGTTCTCGGAGATGGGTCTGAACGCCTACCGCTTCTCCATCGCATGGACCCGGATCGTCCCGGACGGCGACGGCGCGGTGAACCCGGCCGGCGTAGCGCATTATCATCGGGTGATTGACGAGCTCCTGGCCAAGGGCATCGAGCCTGTCGTGACCATGTACCACTTCGACCTCCCCGCGGCGCTGGACGCCAAGGGCGGCTGGTCGGAGCGGGCCACCATCGACGCCTTCGAGCGTTACGCCCGGGTACTTTTTCAGGAGTACGGCTCCAAGGTGAAGTACTGGCTCACCATCAACGAGCAGAACATGATGATCCTGCACGGTCGCGCCATCGGGACCACCGGACGCAGTGGCCAGGTGGGAGGAAAGGAGCTTTATCAGCAGAACCACCACATGTTCCTGGCGCAGGCGCGGGTCATGGTGCTTTGCCATGAGCTGCTGCCAGAGGCGAAGATCGGGCCGGCCCCGAACATCGTGTCCGTCTACCCGGCCACCTGCGCGCCGGAGGATATCATCGCGGCGGATGACTGGGATGCCATTCGCAACCTGCTCTACGTGGACCTGTCCGTCCGGGGCAGGTACCACAATCTGGCGTGGGCCTACCTCTGTGCCAAGGGCTGGGAGCCGGAGATCCTGGATGGCGATCTTGAGCTGCTGGCTGCGGCCAAGCCGGATTTCCTCGCGTTCAACTACTACTCGACTCAGACGGTCGGTGCGTCCCGTGGGGACTCCTCGGACATCCAAGTGCGGGGTGGGGACCAGCAGATCGTGCGGGGCGAGGTGGGCCTCTATCGTGCGGTAAAGAATGAGCATCTGCCCGTCAATGCCTTCGGCTGGGAGATCGACCCGGTGGGGTTCCGCACCACTATGCGCCGCCTCTGGGACCGCTATCAGCTGCCGCTCATCATCACCGAGAACGGGCTGGGTGCCTTTGACGAGCTGGTGGACGGCAGGGTGCGGGACGATTACAGGATCGAGTTCCTGCGCCTGCACCTGGAGCAGATCCGGCTGGCCATCAGCGACGGCGTGGACGTGTTCGGCTACTGCCCGTGGACGGCGATCGACTTGGTGTCCACGCATCAGGGCATCTCCAAGCGGTACGGCTTTATCTATGTGGACCGCACGGAGGATGATCTGAAGGATCTGGCGCGCGTGCGGAAAGACAGCTTCTTCTGGTACCAGGGCATCATCGCTTCCGGTGGCGAGTCGCTCTCCGCCTGAGGCTCCGGCGGGATCCCGCCGGGCTGTGGTGCGGGGCAGAATCCGCCCCGCACCACCACCATGATTTTTTGACGGAAGGAACGGTGAGACGTGCAAGTCAAGCGCGTGCTCAACAACAACGCGGTGCTGGCGGTCGATGTCGACGGCAAGGACCTCGTGGTGATCGGCCGCGGCCTCGGGCACGGCCGCAGGCCAGGTGACCAGATCTCCCGCGAGGTGGCGGATCAGGTCTTCGTTGCGGCGGAGAACGCCAATCTGGAACGGCTCGCCCGCTTCCTGGATGACATCCCTCTGGACTGTCTGAATGCAGCCGGCGAGGTCGCGGAGCTGGCGCAGAAGCGGCTCGACCTGCGGGTCAGCCAAGCCCTGGTGGTGCCGCTCGCGGATCACCTCAGCTTCGCCGTCGAACGGCTGCAAGAGGGGATCCCCGCCCAGTTCCCGCTGGTCTGGGAGGTCTCCCAGCTTTACCCGAAGGAGCTGGCCACGGGACGCGAGGCGTTGGGCCTGGTGGAGGCGTCGCTGGGGGTGAGGCTGCATGACGACGAGGCGGTGGCCCTGGCCATGCACTTCGTGAACGCTCAGTTCGCCACGCCCGGCATGGAGAAGGCCATGCAGATGACTGGTGTCATCGCGCAGGCATTCGCGCTGGTGGATAAGACTTTCGGCTTCACCGTGGACCAGCAGTCCATGAACGCGGCACGCTTCGTCACGCATTTGAGATACCTGTTCAGCCGAGTCGCCTCGGGCAAACAGATCTCCGAGAAGTCCTCCGTGCTGGTGGACGCGATCATTCAGAGCCACCCGGAGGCCGTCGTGTGCTCCGCCAAGATCCAGTACCTCCTGGAAATGGGACTGGACACCAGCCTCACCCGGGACGAGGTGGCATACCTGGCCTTGCACGTCGCACGCCTGGTAGCGGACGTGAGTGAATACCGCTAGAGCCCGGATGCGCCGTTCCCCTGAGCCGGGGCTGTTTGCGTTCCCGGGACGCGTATTCGTTCCCCACGCACGGCGCGAAAATGTTGGCCCCGGGCACGCGCTAAAGTTAACAAGCACGTCATTCACCCTAAGGAGGGCCGTTGGGACTCTTGGAAACCATCAAGGATCCACAGGACCTGGCCAAGCTGTCCGGCCAAGAGCTGGAACAGCTGGCCGGCGAGATCAGGGACTTCCTGATTACCAACGTAGCCGCTACCGGTGGACACCTGGGTCCCAACCTCGGCGTCGTCGAGCTCACGCTTGCCGTACACCGCATCTTCGAGTCTCCCCGGGACAGCGTTGTCTTTGATACCGGGCACCAGTCCTATGTCCACAAGCTCCTCACGGGCAGGCAGGACTTCAGTACTCTGCGCCAGCAGGGCGGCCTCTCGGGTTACCCGGACCGCGCCGAGTCCGAGCACGACATCGTCGAAAGCTCCCACGCTTCCTCGTCCTTGTCCTGGGCGGACGGCATTTCCCGCGCCCGGCAGTTGACCGGCGAAGGCGACCGGTTCGTCGTCGCGGTTGTAGGTGACGGTGCCCTTACTGGTGGCATGACCTGGGAAGCCATCAATAATATTGCCGCTGATAAGCGGCGCCGCGTGGTGATTGTGGTCAACGACAACGGCCGCTCCTATGCACCGACTGTGGGCGGTTTTGCCGACTACCTGGCATCGCTGCGCCCCACCATCGACACTTTGCGGACCACACCGGCTTATGAGCGGATGCTTGACTGGTGGAAGAAGAAGCTCCAGGACGGCGGTCCGGTAGGCCAGTTCACCTACAAGAGCCTGCACGCCATGAAAAAGGGCATCAAGGACTGGTGGGCGCCCCAGGGAATGTTTGAAGACCTGGGCATGAAGTACATCGGTCCGGTGGACGGACACAACCTCCAAGCCATGGAGCACGCTCTCAGCACGGCCAAAGCCTACGGTGGCCCGGTGATCGTGCATGCCATGACGGAAAAGGGCCACGGATATGCTCCCGCCCTTGCCAACGAGGCCGATCAGTTCCACGCTGTGGGAATCATTGATCCAGAGACAGGTGAGCCGACCGAAAGGCCCGGCGCCAGATCCTGGACCTCGGTCTTCGCCGAGGAAATCGCCGACATCGCTGATGAGCGTCCTGACGTTGTCGGCATCACCGGGGCAATGCTGATACCCGTTGGTCTGCACAAGTTTGCGGAGCGCCATCCTGAACGCGTTATCGACGTCGGTATCGCCGAACAGCATGCGCTCACGTCTGCTGCCGGGATGGCCTTCGGTGGCCTGCACCCGGTGGTGGCGGTTTATGCAACCTTCCTGAACCGTGCTTTCGATCAGCTCCTGATGGATGTAGCACTTCACAAGGCAGGGGTCACCATTGTCCTGGACCGTGCAGGCGTTACAGGACCGGACGGTCCCAGCCACCACGGCATGTGGGACATGGCGATGGTCCAGATTGTCCCAGGACTCCATTTAGCCGCTCCGCGCGACGCCACCCGGCTCAGGGAAGAACTGCGCGAGGCGGTCGCCATCAATGACGCCCCCACCGTGGTGCGGTTCTCCAAGGGCAGCGTCGGCTCTGAAGTGGAGGCCATTGAGCGGCTCCACGACGGCGTGGATATCCTGGCACGCCGTCCCGAGGGTTCCACCGAAAACGACGTCCTCATCATCAGTGTTGGCGCGATGTCCGAGCTCGCCCTGGATGTCGCCGGCCGTCTTGGCGCCCAGGGAATCAGCTCAACGGTGGTCGATCCCCGCTGGCTTCTGCCTGTGCGCAGATCAATCATCGCCCTTGCCGCCCGGCACCGCCTGGTCATCTGTATCGAAGACGGCGTCCGCGCCGGCGGCGTGGGTTCACGCATCCGCCAGGAAATGCGCGCAGCAGGCGTTGATACAGCTTTGAACGAGGGCGGCTTGCCTGTTGAGTTCCTGGTGCACGGATCCAGGAGCCAGGTCCTGGAGCGCGTCGGGCTTACGGCCCAGAAAATAGCCCACGACATCGTAGCGCAGGTCCTGGGGACAAAGGTCCCCTTTGCGCGGCCCCTGCCAGGTCAGGAACACCCCACCACCGGCAGTCTGCCCAAGCTGTGAGTCCCGATCGCGAACCGGGCTCCCTGCAGCCCGGCGACCTCGTGGTGGCGAGAAACAGGAAGTGGAACGGCAAGGCGCACTGGGTTGTACCCGGCCGCTACTTGGGTGAGGACATCCACGGCTGGTGGATTTTCCAAGGCGCGGGGGAGTTCTGTTCTCGTCCCGGTGCTGCCTTCTACACAGCCTCGGATGCAGTCCTGCTGGTACCGCGGACCGGCGAATTCGTGGCCACTTTCTATGACGACACCTACCCGGGTGACTTCCGGATCTACGTAGACCTGGCAACCGGTCATGGATGGAACACCATCAGGCCAGGCGTTACCGAGTTCCACATGATCGATATGGACCTGGACGTCATCCGATCCACCCTTCACGGTGTGTTCGTCGATGACGAGGATGAGTTTGAGGACCACAGGGCAGGCATGGGATATCCCGCAGAAATCGTGGAAACCATGCGTGCGGAGTGCGCAGCCCTTCGTGAGGGAGTGGAGGCCATGAAGGCTCCATTCGACGTCGAGGGCACCAGCAACACCAGTGCAGAGTGGTTCAGGAAAGGACGAACATGAGCGGCATTATCCGCGCATACAAACGCGACGACGAGGGAGTACTTCACTTCCGTGAAGCCTGGTACGACGACGACGACCACCAGTTCGTGATCAATCACGGCGTTGTGGGCCACCAAAGCAAGACCGATGAAACAGACGTTGACGACGACACTTCGGTAGACGGTTTGATGGCGGCTTTCGCTGCCCAGTGTGAAGAGGATGGATACGCCGAGATCCCGGAGTCCGAGCAGTTCTGGGTGGTTGCACAGTTTGCGCTGAAGACCAAGGACGGCACTGAACGTGACCGTCACTTTGAGCGCAAGGCAAAGGCCGCGCTCACGGGCGAACTGGCTTGGCGAGGACTGGGAATCGTGGACCGCACGGAGATCGGAAACTCGCGTCTGAACGTTTTTTGCCTGTGCCCGGATGTCAACAAGGCCGTCAATGCCATCAAGATCTGCGTTCGCAATGAGGACCTGGATTTCACCAAGCTCTCCATCGCAGCGGCTCCGCACAGCGACCCCACCGCATTCCGCGTGAAGCACTCGCCCAAGCAAGGTGTGGGCTTTACCCTCTAAGTAGGACCTAACGCACTCAGGAGGGATGTTCCATGTCGTCCAAGAGCAATTGGCCCGGACATACGCCGCTACCCAAGGGCCTTGCGGCGCCGGCAAAACGCGCCCTGGCCCACGAAGGCATCGAAACTTTGGAACAGCTGGCTGAGTTTGGCGAACAGAAGGCCTCCAAGCTCCACGGCATGGGGCCGGTAGCCATTGCCCAGCTCGAGGAAGCAATGGAGGAATCCGGCATCACTTTCGGCTCGCGCTAACATCGGCCATAGTCCCCGGAAGAGCGTTATAGGCTGGGTTCCATGACTGAATATCGACGCCTTGGCCACTCCGGACTGACCGTCTCAGCTGTAGGGCTGGGTTGTAACAACCTGGGACGCGCCAACACTCCCACGGAGTCGCAGGAAGGCACGGATGCCGTTGTCCGCGCCGCGATCGATGCCGGGGTGACGTTCTTCGACGTCGCAGATGTTTACGGCCGGGAGCCTGGCCTCAGCGAGGCCATGCTGGGCAAAGCGCTGAAGGGACATCGCGACGACGTCGTCATCGGTACCAAGTTCGGCATGGATATGCACGGGGCCAATGGCAACGACTTTGGTGCGCGCGGTTCGCGGCGCTACATCCTCAAGGCGGTTGAAGCCTCGCTGCGCAGGCTGGGTACGGAGTGGATCGACCTCTACCAGTTCCACACCCCGGACCCACAGACGCCCATTGAGGAAACCCTTGCAGCGTTGGATGTCCTGGTCACCAGCGGCAAGGTCCGCTACATCGGTCACTCGAACTTCGCTGGGTGGCAGATCGCCGAAGCCGAGTACGTTGGGCGGCAGTCTGGAGGGGTTCGCTTCATTTCAACCCAGAACCACTACAATCTGCTGGACCGCCGGGCCGAGCTCGAGGTCATTCCGGCAGCCAGCGCCTTCTCGCTTGGTGTGCTTCCGTATTTCCCCCTGGCCAATGGCCTGCTCACAGGCAAGTACTCCGCCGGCCATGCCCCCGAGGGTTCCCGCCTGAGCCATACACGGACCAATCTGGTGCATGATGCCGATTGGCAGCAGCTGGGCCGCTTTGGTCAGTTCGCCAAGGAACGGGGCATCACCGAACTCCAGCTGGCATTCTCGTGGTTGGCAGCCCAACCCGGCGTCAGCAGTGTCATCGCTGGAGCGACGCGTCCGGAGCAGATTCGTGAGAACGCGGAAGCAGTGTGCTGGGTCCCTAGCCAGGAGGAGCGCGAGGAACTGGACGAGATCTTCCCGCGTGCTCCCAAGGTGGCACTCTTCTAGACACAAAAGGCTTGGAAACGCAGGAAGGGCAGTGGCGCGGGCTTTCGCTCTTACCACTGCCCTCTTTCTTGCCGCTTTAGGCCGGGGCGGAGGCGACGCCGGGTGCCAGGAAACGCTTGCCATTGACGCGTTCAGCGGCGCCAACGCGGTCCAGGTAGGGAGTGATGCCGCCCAGGAACATGGGCCAGCCCGCACCCATGATGACGCAGAGGTCGATGTCCTCAGGCCCGGCAACCACGCCTTCTTCAAGCATCAGTCCGATTTCCTCGGCCAGTGCGTCCTGGGTTCGCCGCAGCACTTCCTCGCGTGTGGAGGGAGTGTTACCGAAGGACATGATGGCCAGAGTCTCAGCCGGGATGACTGGCTTTCCGTCCGGACCGGGGACCCAGAGGGACTTTACGCCGTTGTCGATGAGCTTCTGCAGGTTCTGTGAAACGGGGAAACGGCCTCCGAAGGCATTATGGAGGGACTCCTGCACATGCTGTGCGACCGGCAGTCCCACCATGGCGCTCAGGGTGAAGGGAGTCATCGGCAGGCCCATGGGACGCAAAGCGGTGTCTGCCACTTCGGCGGGGGTGCCTTCGTCGAAAGCGGCGATGACTTCGCCCATGAGGCGGAGCAGGATGCGGTTTACGACGAACGCCGGCGCATCCTTAACCAGGACGGCAGTCTTCTTCAGGCCCTTGGCGAGCTCAAAAGCAGTAGCCAGTACGGCGTCGTCAGTCTTTGGCGCCCTGACAATTTCCAAGAGCGGCATGACGGCAACAGGGTTGAAGAAATGGAAGCCCACCAGCCGCTCCGGGTGCCGTAGGTCCTCGGCCATGGCGGTTACGGACAGCGAGGAAGTGTTGGTGGCGAGGATGCACTCGGGGGAGACGATCTCTTCCACTTCGGCGAAGACTTGCTTCTTGATGTGCAGCTCTTCAAACACGGCCTCGATGACGAAATCGGCATCAGCGAAGACTGCCTTGGACACCGAACCGGTGACGAGCGCCTTGGTCCGGTTGGCGGCGTCGGCCTTGATTCGCTTCTTTGCCAGCAATTTGTCGACCTCTGCGTGGACGTACGCGACGCCCTTGTCTACCCTGGCCTGATCGATGTCGGTCATGACGACCGGCACCTTGAGCTGGCGGGCGAAAAGTAGCGCCAGCTGGCTTGCCATGAGCCCCGCGCCTACCACGCCTACCTTGGTGACCGGGCGGGCCAGCTTCCGGTCCGGTGCGCCTGCAGGCCGCTTGGAGCGCTTCTGCACGAGGTCCAGGAAAGCGTACACGGTGGAGCGGAACTCATCCGTCTGCATCAGGCCGGCAAGGGTCTCACATTCCAACTCCGCCGATTCGCCTTGGCTCATGGTGCGATTTGCCTCCATGATGTCCAGCACCTTGGCGGGCGCGGGCGAAGCATTGGAGGTCTTCGCCTCAACAAACGCACGGCCTGCGGAAACCGCCGCAGCCCAGCGGCTGGCGACGCCTTCGTCCGAGGGGTCGACGGCGTTCTTCCGCACTGGGGTTTCTTTGCCGGTAATGACACGGGCAGCCCACGCAAGGGACTGCTCCACGAAGTCGGCCGGCTCGAAGATGGCATCGGCAATACCGAGCTCAAACGCTTCCGGGCCAGTGAGTGTGCGGTTGTTGCTGAGCGGGTTCTCGATCATTACCTTGACGGCGTTTTCGGGTCCGATCAACCGGGGGAGAATGTAGACGCCGCCCCAGCCCGGAACAAGGCCAATAAACGCCTCAGGCAGTGCGAGGGCGCCTGCGCCGGTGGAGACGGTCCGGTAGGTGGATTGCAGGGCGATCTCGAGTCCGCCGCCGAGCGCCAGACCATTGATGAAGGCGAAGCTGGGCACCCCGAGGTTGGCCAGGGTGGAGTACACAGCGTGTCCAAGCTGGGCCATCCACAGGCCATGCTCGCGTTCTTTGAGGGTCTTCACGGCAGACAAGTCTGCGCCGGCCACCAGGAAGTATGGTTTGCCGGTCACACCGACCCCTACGATTTCACCCTTGGCGGCACGCTCCTTGAGTCCATCCAGGACTTCGCCCAATTCCACCAGGGTGTTTGGCCCCAGCGTGGTGGGTTTGGAGTGGTCCAGTCCGTTGTCCAGGGTGATTAAGGCAAAGGTGCCTGCACCGCCTGGAAGCTGGATGTCCTGGACGTAGGAATGCGTCACGATCTCGTCGGGGAAGAGGGAGGCGAGCTTCTGGAATTCTGTGGCGCTCATGCGGCGGCTCCTTCTGTACTGGTCTGGAGGGACGATTCGAAGTCAGCGTGGTGTGGGTTCTCCCAAATCACCGTGGCGCCCATGCCCAGGCCGATGCACATGGTGGTGATGCCATAACGGACCGAGGGGTCTTCCTGGAACTGCCGGGCCAGTTGGTTCATCAACCGAACGCCTGAGGAAGCAAGCGGATGTCCGACGGCGATCGCCCCGCCATAGCGGTTGACCCGGGGGTCGTCATCCGCGATGCCGAAGTGATCAAGGAAGCTCAGGACCTGTACCGCGAAGGCCTCGTTGATCTCGAACAATCCGATGTCCTCGATGGCGAGGCCCGCGTTTTTGAGGGCCTTTTCCGTGGCTGGCACGGGACCGATTCCCATGACTTCCGGTTCCACTCCCGCGAAGGCATAGGAGACCAAGCGCATCTTCACGGGCAGGCCCAATTCCGCAGCGGCTTCCGCCGAAGCGAGTACCGCAGCGGTGGCGCCGTCGTTCAAGCCTGCTGCGTTGCCCGCCGTAACCCGCCCATGGGCCCGGAAGGGGGTACGCAGTTCGGCGAGATCCTCCACCGTGGTTCCCGGCCGGGGTGGCTCATCGGTGGTGTGCAGCGCCCAACCCTGCCCTGGCTTCATGGTGGCCACGGGGACGAGGTCGTCCTGGATCTGCTGGCGGGAATACGCTTGGGCGAGTTTCGCCTGCGAGGCGGCCGCGTAGGCGTCCGTTCGGTCCTTGGTGATGGCCGGAAAGCGGTCGTGCAAATTCTCGGCCGTGTTGCCCATATTCAGCGCTGCGGGATCCACGAGCCGCTCTGACATGAAACGCGGATTGGGGTCGGCGCCGGACCCCATGGGGTGGTTTCCCATGTGCTCCACGCCGCCGGCAATGACGACGTCGTACGCGCCGAAGCCGATGCCACTCGCCGTCGTCGTTACTGCTGTCATGGCTCCAGCGCACATGCGGTCGATTGCGAAGCCGGGCACCGTGCGGGGAAGGCCTGCCAGAAGGGCCGCCGTCCTGCCAATGGTGAGGCCTTGATCGCCGGTCTGGGTTGTCGCGGCGATGGCTACCTCGTCAATGCGGTCAGCAGGCAACGACGGATTGCGGCGCATCAGTTCGCGGATGCACTTTACGACGAGGTCATCAGCGCGCGTACCCGCGTAGATGCCTTTCTCGCCGGCTTTACCGAAGGGTGTCCGCACACCATCCACGAACACGACGTCGCGGACGCTCCTCTGAGCACTGCGTGATGGACTCATGTGTTAACTCCTCGTTGAGACATGGTGCCGGATTCCGCAGAGCGGTCTCCGATTGGCATTAATGCAATGTTACTCGTGAGTAACTTAGGGTGCAAGGTCGATAGGTGCAAGGTGGTTAGGATGCAAGATGCTGCGGATGCCTGACATGTCCCGGGACGCAAAAGGCCCGCCACCTCGAACCGAAGTTCGGGTGACGGGCCCAGGGGCAAGGTAATGAATCAGTCGGAGTCCTTGGATTGCTGCTCTGCCCTCGACTTGGACTCCTTGCCGGGGAGCGGCTTTGGGTTCAAGCATGCCTCAGTCAGGATGGGCGCTGCGAAGGAGATTTGCCATTCCCGCGCACCCAGGGTGCGTAGCTCATCGGCTATCGATTCCAGTGAAACGTCCGACGGCGGCCGCCACGCCACGCGGCGGAGGTAGTCCGGGGTGAGCAGGTTCTCGATAGGTAGCTTGAGTTCGTCGGCCTTTTCCTGGAGCGCGGGGCGGGCTGTGGCAAGGCGTGCGGCAGCTGCCGGATCCCTGTCCACCCATACGCGTGGCGGGGGCGGCGCGTTGGTGGCCAAGTGCAGGGGAGGCAGATCCGTGAGCGTGCGGGCTGTGGTTATGCACCGCAGCCATCTGGGGGCTTCGCGCTGGGCTGACCTGCCATGGAAGCCTTTGGTGGCCAGGAGCTGGGGAACGGTGGTGGGAAGCGCCTTGGCTGCTGCGACGAGGGCGGAATCGGGGATGAGCCGTCCGGGAGCGACGTCACGCTTGCGGGCCAGTTGGTCCCGCTCCTCCCACAGTTCCCGAACGGCGGCCAGCTGGCGGCGGTCACGGATCTGGTGGAGTCCGGATGTCTTCCGCCATGGATCCACCCTTGGGGGTGCGATACCGGCAGCAAGGATTCCCTCGAATTCCTGCTCGGCGAATCCGAGCTTGCCGTCGGCCTGAAGAAGTTCGATGAGTTCTTCGCGGAGTTCAGCCAGGACTTCGACGTCGAGGGCAGCGTAGCGCAGCCAAGGCTCCGGCAGCGGCCGTGTTGACCAGTCTGCGGCGGAATGTTCTTTGGCGAGACCGAACCCAAGCAGCTGTTCGATGACGGCAGCGAGCCCGACGCGAGGGAGTCCGGCCAGCCTGGCCGCAAGTTCGGTATCGAAGAGTTTGTCCGGCCACATGCCCAGCTCGGAAAGGCAGGGAAGGTCCTGGGTGGCAGCGTGCAGGATCCATTCGACACCGCGCAGCGCATCATTGACGATGTTCAGGTTGTCAAACGGTTCGGGGTCAATCAACCAGGTGCCGGCTCCTTCGCGCCGGATTTGTACGAGGAAGGCGCGCTGGCCGTAGCGGAATCCGGAAGCGCGTTCGGCGTCGACGCCAGCCGGCCCGGTTCCGGCCGCAATAGCCGCGGCACATCGCTCCAGGCCTGCCAAGGTATCGATGACCAGGGGCACGCCTTCGCGCGGGGTATCAAGATCGATGACTTCAGGGATGTGGCTGTCGAAGCCTTCAACTTTGATGTGGGTGGTGGGATCAGCAACCGGATCGCCGGTTGTGGTTTTATCCAGGTTTTCAGGGGTCATGGTGGCTTAAGCTTACCGATTCCTGCTGCGGCAGGCCCTTGTGGACGAATTCAGGGCAATCAATTGAGCCTCCTGTTGGGTAGTCCGGTAACGCCCGGCGGCAAGGGGGGCAGCCCGGCGAACGTACAAACCATGTCAGACCAGGCCTCCAGGTGCGCTTGCACATTTGCCGTGGCAGGAGTCCAGGAGGCACGCAATTCGATATCTATCGTGTCGGGGCGATCGGACAGGGTGCCGAAGCTCTCCGAAAGAATCCTTGTTGCAGTACCTCCCGCAGCGCGGTACTGGGCAGCATGGTTTTCAAGGGCTTCCACCAGCCAGGTCCACGCGACGGAACCCAGCATGGTGTCATTTCCCATCTCGGCGTCCATCTGGGCGCGGATATAGGTGACAATCCGGAATTCGCCTTCCCATACTGCCGAGCCGTCGGGGTCGTACAGCAGGATGAAACGGCCGGTAGCCAGCTCGTCGTCCTCTTCATCCGGAGGGCTGGCGTTCTGCTTTTCGGCGAAGGCTTTGGCTGCAGGGCCGTGGACCGGAATTTGGCGGGTGGCTGCCGTCGGGCTGAAGACTTCCGCTCCAAGGGCCACAGCGTATGGTGCCAGACGGGCGGGCGCAGGGATTTCGTCCAACCGCAGTTCGCTGCGGCATTGTGCTTTTCGTAGCGATCCCAAGGCGGAAAGAAATTCCGAGGGAACCTGGGCGAGGGCGTTCACCATCGCAGATTATGCGTCCGGGGCAGCGAATCCCTGTAGGCTCGCCGCCCCGGACAATTCCTTGTTCACTTGTTAGCCGGCCGCCAAATCGGTGGCAAGCTCCCGCTTAATGGCGGCGACGAAGGCGTCGATATCTTCCTCCGTGGTATCGAAGGAGCACATCCATCTGACTTCACCACGGGCAGCGTCCCAATCGTAAAAGGCGAAGGATGAGCGCAGGCGGTCGGCGACTCCGCCGGGCAGAATCGCGAAGACGCCGTTCGACTGTGTGGCCTGGGTGGGCTCCACGCCGTCGATACCCTCGATGGCCGAGCGCAGGCGTGCTGCCATCGCGTTGGCGTGGGCAGCTGACCGTAGCCACAGTCCGTCCTCCAGCAAGGCGATGAATTGCGCCGAGATGAAGCGCATCTTCGAAGCCAGCTGCATGTTCATTTTGCGAAGGAATTTCAGGCCGTCGGCGGCTTCAGGGTTGAGGGCAACCACGACTTCACCAAAAAGCAGTCCGTTCTTGGTGCCGCCGAACGACAGGATGTCCACACCGGCGTCGCGCGTGAACGTACGCAGGGGAACGCCAAGGTGTGCTGCCGCGTTTGCCAGCCGCGCTCCATCCATGTGCAACTTCATGCCTTTGGCATGGGCGTGATCGGCGATGGCCCGCACTTCTTCAGGGGTGTAGCACGTGCCCAACTCGGTGGTCTGGGTAATGGAGACAACCAGGGGCTGAGCGCGGTGCTCATCGCCCCAGCCCCAGGCTTCGCGGTCGATCAACGCAGGCGTGAGTTTTCCGTCTTCGGTGGGTATCTGCAGCAGCTTGATACCGCCAACCCGCTCGGGCGCACCATTCTCGTCCATGTTGATGTGCGCCGTGGAAGCGCAAATGACGGCACCCCAGCGGGGAAGGAGCGATTGCAGGGACAGGACGTTGGCGCCTGTGCCGTTGAAGACCGGGAAGGTTTCGATGCCGCTGCCGAACTGCTGTTCCAGGACCTCCTGGAGCCGGGCGGTGTAAACGTCCTCACCATAGGAGACCTGGTGGCCTCCGTTGGCTGTAGCCAGAGCAGCGAGGACCTCGGGGTGGACTCCCGAATAATTGTCCGAAGCAAAGCCTCGAACCGAGGGGTCGTGGAGTTGGCCGTGGCCGGTTGTGGCGGTGGCGCTGTGGAGCGCCTCTGTTGTGCTCGTCACTGGTTCATTCACGCTTTCAAGTCTATTTGGCCAGCAGGATGCGCTGGCCGTTGAGGGTGTCCGCCGGTTCGCTAAAGAGTTCGACGACGGCGGCAGCCAGTTCTTCGACGTCCGTGTAGCCTGGGAAGCGCCGCTCCGGGTGCGCGCGCCGCATGGCGGCATCGACGAGGGATTTGACCACGAAGATCCCGGCGGCGCTGTGTTGTGGTGCCGGGGTTTGTTTGTTTCCTGACTGATCTTGCCGGAAACCGTCGGCTACCGCGAGGGTCCAGGCTTCTGCGGCGGCCTTGGCAGCTGCGTAGCTTGCTGTCGCGGCGGTCGGTGCAGACACGACGGTGGATGAGACCATGGCAAAGCGGCCATGGGGTGACTCTTCCAACTGGCGATAGAAAACGCGCGAGACGTTGCGCAGGGTGGTAATCGCGCCCTCTTCAAGGGATTCCCAGTCGTCGTCGGACTGGTCCTCGATGCCGGTCGCACTGCGCCAGCCGCCCACGAGATGGATGACGCCGTCTATTCGCTCGACGCCGAGCTGATGAATCGTCTCTGCAAGTTCGCGAACAGAATCAAGGCTGGCGAGGTCGCAAACCAGCGGGGTCACGCCATCACCGGCCTCCAAGGATGCGGCCTTGATACGGACATCGTCTGAACCGATGGTGAAAACCCTGTAACCGGCGGCCGCCAAAGCGCGCGCCGCAGCTACACCGGACGCGCTGCTGCCGCCGGTCACCAGGACTGTCAGTGGGCTCATCAGGCCGCCGTCGCGCCAGTGATGCCGGTGGTGGATTCGATAACAGGGCGCATTTTCTTCTCCAATGCTTCGTAGAACATGGACAGCGGGAACTCATCGTCCAGGACTTGGTCAGTAAGGCCGCGGGGGGCGCCGTTCAAAGGCAGGGCTTCAGGGCCCTTGGCCCAGATCGACGCCGGGTGCGGAGTCACTGTACCGGAAATGAGCTCATAGGCCGCAAGCCAGTGGGCAGCCTTCGGGCGGTCGATGGAACGCCAGTACAGCTCTTCGATCCTGGCACCAAGCTCCACCACAACGTCGGCTGCTTCATCCCAGTCGATGCTGAGCTTGCTGTCCGTCCAGTGCAGCACGTGGTGTTGGTGCATCCACGCGAACAGGAGCTGGCCGCCAAGGCCGTCGTAATTCCGAACGCGGCTGCCGGTGATGGCGAATCGGAAGATCCGGTCAAAAATCACTGCGTACTGCACGAGCTTGGCGTGCTTGCGGGCATCAGGATCGGCGTTCTCGTCCTTTTCGATGCGCACTGACTCCCGGAAGGCGGTCAGATCGCACCGGAGCTCTTCCAAGGAGTAGAGGAAGAACGGCATGCGCTGCTTGATCATGAACGGATCAAAGGGAAGGTCACCACGCATGTGTGTGCGGTCGTGGATCAAGTCCCACATGACGAAGGTGCGCTGGGTGAGTTCCTGGTCTTCAAGGAGCTCCGCGGCGTCCGCAGGGAGCACAAGCGATGTGGTGGCAGCCGCAGCTTTGAGTACGCGGCGGAAGCGGGCCGCTTCACGGTCTGCAAAGATGGCGCCCCACGTGAACGTCGGTGTCTCGCGGACAGCCACTGTCTCCGGGAAGAGGACTGCCGAATTGGTGTCGTAGCCCGGGGTGAAATCAACAAAACGAATGGGAACGAAGAGCTTGTTGGAGTACTCGCCGGCTTCCAGTCCGCCAATGAACTCCGGCCAAATGACCTCGATCAAGACAGCTTCGACCAAGCGGGTGGTGCTGCCGTTCTGGGTATACATCGGGAAGACCACCAGATGCTGGAGGCCATCGACCCGCTGCTCCTGCGGCTGGAAGGCCTGGAGGGAGTCCAGGAAATCCGGAACTCCAAACCCGCCCTGGACCCAGCGGCTGAAGTCTTCCACCAACAGTTCAAGGTATCGGGCGTCGTGCGGGAAGTGAAGGGCCAACGCGATGATGGCATCCGAAATCGTTGCTACCAGTTGTGCGGCTTCTGCGTGGACGGCCGGATCCGCAATGGAACCGTCCTGCTCCTGGTATCCCTGAAGTGCGGTGACAGCGGCCTTGAGGGCAGTCCACTCCATGTTGTCGGCCGTGACACGCGGGAGGGCGGCGGTGGCAGTGATGGTCATTGATGCTCGTCCTTTCAGAAGTCGTTCATGTTTCTGATGTGAGCGTAGCAACCGAAAAGCTTAGCTAATCCAAAAATGGGCTGAGCATAAGCAAGACTGTTGCAAAGGGTTGTTTCAAAGTGCTCGAGATGCAGCAGCTGTGCGTCCCGGGACGGGCGCCGCTTGCGAGCCCGCCCCGGAAGGGCCTACTTCTTGTCGGACTCGGCTGGCTCCATGGACTCAACTGGCTCTTTCGATTCCACAAGCCGCAGCGAGATCGAATTAATGCAGAACCGCTGATCCGTGGGAGTGCCGTACCCCTCGCCTTCAAACACGTGACCCAAATGCGAATCGCAGTTCGCGCACCGGACTTCCACCCGGTCCATCCCCATAGTGCGGTCATGCAGGTAACGCACCGTGCCCTCCGCCAACGGCGCCCAGAAAGACGGCCAACCGCAATGGGAATCAAACTTTTCGTGGCTGGTGAACAACTGACTGCCACAAGCGCGGCACTGATAAACGCCCTCTGTATGAGTGTCCCAGTACTCGCCGGTGTAAGGCCGCTCAGTACCGGCCTGGCGCAGCACTCGGTACTCATCAGGGGTTAGCTCATCACGCCACTGGGCGTCGGACTTCTCCATGGGCACGCCCGTGGTCTTGCTGGTGTTCTCAGGAGTGTTCATGTCTTATGCAACGCTCACGAGTCGCCGATAAATCCCGAACCCGCATACAAGTGAAGAACGGGAAGCCCCAACTGGTCCTGCGCCTTATTGGCCCAATCCGTGTGGAAAGTATCCGCGATTGCGTGCGGACGCGTTACCACCACAGCTTGCGCGGCATCCAAGGCCCGGACCTTCGATACCAGGCCGGCCACGGCACCGCCGTCGACAATCTCTCCCGTGACACCGCCGCCCAAACCTTGCAGCGCAGCCAAAGAAGTGGCCAGGGTTTCCGACGCCTCCGCCCGCTCAACATCCGGGTTGGGGGACTGGCCACCAAGTTCCCGGAAAGCTTTGGCAATATCAAGCATGGAAAGGTTCTCCAGGAAATCAACCAGGAGATGTCGCTCGGTATTGGCCGGGACCAGGACAACCAAGGGTGCGTCGCCGCCGTCGACCAATTTGGCGATGTTGACGCGGTCGTCGGGACCAAGGGGCTCTTCTGTCAGGATGACGATGGGATCGCTCATGGCTACAGCGTAGTCCCGCCGAACAAGACGACGCAGATTTTCGGCACTCAATTCCTGCCAGGCCATTTCCGGGCAACCAATCCGCCGCGCGCCCTCCACGTGCATGGACCACGGCTACTGAACGGCGACAATGGAGCCATGGCATTGAATACCCGGTCAGCAAGCAACGCTGCAGAGAAGAAAATGTCCCTGAGCACCAAATGGGCCATCGCGGGAATCCTCACCGGAGGGACACTCGCAGGACTCGTCGGTGCAGGATCCTCCGCGCTCGCAGTGTATTTTGCCCGCCGCGTCATTACGCCCGCTGCCCGTCATGAGGACCAGGAGGTTCTCGCCCTCATCCGCAGCGACAAGGGACTGCAGGTCATCCTTGCGGCCACCCCTGACACCACCATCGACGGCGTGTTCAGCCTCTTCTTCGAGGGCGGCAAAGGCCATGCCAGGATTGGCAGGATCGTGTCCTACTCACCAGCTGAACAAACGGTGCTGCGCGAGGTCGAAGAGGTTTACGGCGGCAATCTGGCTGAAGCCCGCCGGGGATGGTGGAGCGGGGCAACGTACCCGGATCCTGCGGCCATCGGCCTCGCCGCCGAGGAGGTGGAGATTGACCTCGACGTCGGAAAGGCGCCGGCATGGCTGGTCCGGGCGGATGCAGCTACCCACGCACCCATCTGGGCGATCATGGTGCACGGCCGCGGTGCCACCAGGCTTGAAGGCCTCAGGGCTGTCCGGACGGCGCGGGAGCTGGGACTGGACAGCTTGCTGATTTCGTACCGTAATGACGGAGTTGCGCCCTCGGCACTTGATGGCCGGTACGGCCTAGGCTCCACCGAGTGGCGGGACGTGGAAGCCGCGATCGAATATGCGATGGCACATGGTGCCCGGGAAGTGGTCCTGTTCGGTTGGTCCATGGGTGGAGCGATCAGCCTCCAAACAGCAGATCTGTCCAAGCACAGGCACCTGATCCGTGCTTTGGTGCTGGACGCGCCAGTGATCAATTGGGTCAACGTGATGGCCCACCATGCAGAGATGAACAGGATCCCCTACAACGTGGGCCGGTACGGGCAGTTGATGCTCGGGCATCCACTGGGTCGCAGGCTGACAGGACTTTCCGCTCCCGTGGATTTCAAAGCGATGGACTGGGAAGCACGAGCCGTGGAGTTACGAACCCCAACACTGCTGATCCACAGTGTTGACGACGACTACGTCCCCTTTGAGCCTTCTGCGAGCCTTGCGGAGAAGAACCCGGACATGGTGACGTTCGAACCATTCCATGGAGCGCGGCACACGAAGGAATGGAACGTTGACCCGGAGAAATGGGAACGGCTGGTTCGCTCATGGCTGCAGCGTCAGTTGGCTCCCCGGAACAATCCCGGGCAGTCGGAGGCTGCTGGTCTGTCAGAACGTGCCGCGCAGTCGGAGGGTAACGCGCAGGCTGGGTGACGCTAGCCCTGGGTGATGTTAGCCCTTGGAGCCGATTGGCGCCGTCACTGCTTTGGTCAGCCGGACCAGGTCCCCTGGGGCAAGCTCGATGTCGAGACCGCGTCGCCCACCGGACACCAGGATGGTGTCAAAGGACAAAGCCGACTCGTCCAGGACAGTGGGGGAGGGTTGGCGCTGGCCCAAGGGCGAGATTCCGCCCAAAACGTAGCCTGTCCTGCGCTCGGCCGCCTTGGGGTCGGCCATGGCTGCCTTCTTCGAACCCAGGGCTGCCGCCACGGACTTGAGGTCCAGGTTTCCGGAAACGGGGACGATGCCCACGGCGAGTTTGCCTTCGACTTCCACCATCAATGTCTTGAAAACCCGCTTGGGATCGATGCCAAGGACTTCGGCAGCTTCCAGCCCGTAGCTTGAGGCCGACGGATCATGGGAGTACGGGTGCAGCACGAAGGGAACGCCGGCCGCAGCGAGTGCTGCAGTGGCCGGCGTTCCCTGTGATGCCATCTTCTTGGCCATGTGTGCCAGGACGCCTCTCAGCCTTGCCTTGCGGAAAGTTGCTTAGCGTTCCAAGCGGCTTGCGGCCGCCACTTTCCGCTTGATACGGCCCAGCATGGCGGTCATGCCGCGCATACGCAGGGGAGTGATAGCCCTGGTCAATCCCAGCAACTCCGGCATGTCGTCCGGAACGTCCAGAATTTCCTGGGCAGTCAACCCATCGAGTCCTTCGTGCAGTACCCCGGCGAATCCACGCGTGGTGGGAGCCTCCGGAGGAGCTTTGAAAAACAACCGGTAGGCGCGGGGGCCTTCGGCGTCGTCTTTGTTTTTCTCGGATTCGATCGTAAGGAACAGAGGCGATTGGCACTCCACAACCTGCTCCAGCAGCTCCGGGTGGTCCTTGAGGCGCTCCGGAAGTTCGGGCAACCCACGGGAGAACTCGAGCAGCAGTTGCAGGCGGTCAGGCTCGGTCAGTGCCTGGAAGTCATCGACGATTTCCGCCAGTGCGGCGGGCAAAGTGTTGGTACTCATCACTTCTAGCTTACGCACAACGGTGCTGATTGCATCGCTGGTTACGTTGTATCGCTAGTTACGGACCAAGGCTGCCGGTACGGAACCGCGCTCGGCGCCCTTGACGATGGGTACGCGGACCGCGTTGCCCCATTCGGTCCAGGAACCGTCGTAGTTGCGGACGGTCTCAAAGCCCAGCAGATACTTAAGCGCGAACCAGGTGTGGCTGGACCGCTCGCCAATGCGGCAGTAAGCCACGACGTCGTCGCCCGCCGTCAGGCCGGCTTCGCCGAGGTAGAGGGCTTCCAGTTCCTCACGGGAACGGTAGGTGCCGTCCTCAGCAGCAGCCCGGGCCCACGGAATCGAAGCGGCCGTAGGGATATGACCGCCACGCAGTGCGCCTTCTTCGGGGTACGCGGGCATGTGAGTGCGCTGGCCCGTGTACTCCTCGGGGGAGCGGACATCGATCAGGGGGTTGCCCAGGTGAGCCAGGACGTCCTCCTTGAAGGCCCGGATGGGAGCGTCGTTGCGCTCAACTTCCGGGTAGGTGCCCGGGGCCGGCGTCGGTACATCCGTGGTCAATTCGCGGCCTTCAGCGATCCACTTGTCGCGGCCGCCGTCCAGCAGGCGCACATCTTCGTGTCCGAACAGCGTGAAGACCCAGAGGGCGTAGGCTGCCCACCAGTTGGACTTGTCACCGTAGATCACCACAGTGGTGTCGCGGGAGATGCCCTTGGATGCAGCCAAAGCGGCGAATGCGGCACCGTCGACGTAGTCGCGGGTCACTTCATCGTTCAGGTCCGTATGCCAGTCGATCTTTACGGCACCCGGAATGTGGCCGGTTTCGTACAGGAGGACGTCCTCATCGGACTCCACAACCACCAGCTTGCCGTCGGCGATGGCGCCTTCGGCAAGTGCTGCGGCAAGCCACTGAGTGGATACGAGTCGTTCAGGGTTCGCATAGGACGCGAACTTTTCGTTTTCTTCAACGGGGTAGGACATGATGATGGCCTTTCACTGACAACGGGCGGAGCCAGGCCCTGGAAGCTGCATCAGTTGCCGGCCCGGCGTGCTCCAACACTAACCATGGGCCGCGACGAATGCTTCCCCGCTGGTCACATGGTGAAACATGGCCTTGGTCACGTCACCGTTTTCGGGCCGCCCGATGCCGGTATTCTTGCTGGGGACCCAAATACTCTAAGAACGGACCACCGTGGTACAGATCGAACAACTGGCTGCCCGCACACCGGCAGTCTCCGTGGAGGAACTCCTTAAGGGTTTCTACCCGTCTCCGCGATTCGGAGAGGTATCGTTCGATAGCTACCGCCCGGACCCTGCCCAGCCCAGCCAGGCCAATGCGGTGAAGCTGCTGTCCGCATTCGCTGACGGTGTTGGAGCCGATGACGGCGGTGGCCTGTTCAAGAAGTTGTTCGCCAAGAAGGCCCCCGCCACCCGTGCAGGCATTTACCTTGACGGTGGCTTCGGCGTCGGAAAGACCCACCTTCTGGCCTCCCTTTGGCACCGTTCTCCGGGTCCTAAGGCCTTCGGTACTTTCGTTGAATACACCAACCTCGTAGGCGCGCTCTCGTTCCGCAAGACCGTGGAAGCCCTCAGCAACTACAAGCTGGTCTGCATTGACGAGTTCGAACTCGATGATCCCGGCGATACTGTGCTGATGTCCCGCCTGATGCGTGAACTGGCCGACGCCGGCGTAAAGCTGGCCGCAACCTCCAACACCCTGCCGGGTTCCTTGGGCGAAGGACGCTTCGCAGCCGTGGACTTCCAACGGGAAATCCAGGTCCTTGCCGATCAGTTTGATGTTGTCAGGATTGACGGCGAAGACTTCCGCCACCGTGGCCTGCCCGCAGCTCCGTCACCGTTGAAGACTGAAGAGCTCAAGCACCGCATGCATGCCGAGTTCGACGGTCAAACAGTTGCCGTGGATGACTTCGGCACTCTCGTGCACCACCTCGCCGGCGTTCACCCCAGCCGCTACCGCCAGCTGATCTCAGGGATCGAAGCCGTGGTGTGGCGCGACGTCGAGACGATTACCGAGCAGGCAGTAGCGCTGCGCTTCGTAGTCCTCGCCGACCGGCTCTATGACAAAGATGTGCCGATTCTTGCCAGCGGCGTCCCCTTCGACAAACTCTTCACCGAAGAGATGATGACGGGCGGCTACATGAAGAAGTACTTCCGTGCCGTGTCCCGGCTTACGGCTCTTGCCCGTGAGGGGCAGAACCACGAACCTGCCTGATTCGGTTCCGGCTTTACTTGTGTGAAGGCATAAGCGGTTCCCGGTCTTTCAGTAACCAGCGGACCAGGATGCCTCCCGCCAATGCCCAGAAGGCGGCACCTACTCCGGCGAAGCTGATCCCTGAGGCGGCAAGCAGGAAAGTGATGCACGCGGGTACGCGTTCTTCGGCGACTGCCAATGCGGAAGAAATGGCTGAGGCCAAAGTGCCCAGCAAGGCCAGCCCTGCCACTGCTTCAAGCAAACCCGCCGGTGCAGCAGCCACCACTGTGACAAGGGCTGCGGAGAACGCTGCCAATATCAGGTAGGCCAGCCCCGCAATGAACGCGGCGATCCAGCGCCTGCCGTGATCTTTCCCCGCTTCCTCGCCCGCGGCCAAGGCGGCACTCAAGGCAGCAAGGTTGATGGCGTGGCCTCCGAACGGAGCGCCCGCGATGGTTCCGGCTCCGGTTACCACCATCGATGCCCGCCAAGGTGTTGTGAAGCCAAAGGATTTAAGCACGGCGACGCCGGGAATGTTCTGCGATGCCATCGTGACAATGAACAGAGGCAAGGCAAGCCCTACGGCTGCCTCCACAGTAAATGTTGGAGTAGTCCATTCGAGCCGCGGCAACAGGTCGTCCCCGGGAATCTGAACGCCGTTCGTCACGATATGGATGCCGATAACGGCCAGGGCGACCAACAGTGAGGCGGGGACTGCCCAGCGGGCCGCGAACTTCATCATGACCAACCAGCAAAGGGCCACCGGGCCAACCAGCAAGGGCGCCTCTCCCAGGGATTTGAAGGGTGCCAGGCACAGGGGGAGCAGCACGCCTGCCAGCATCGCCTGCGCAAGCGCTGTGGGTATCTTCGCCATGAGGTTTCCCAGGCTGGGCAGTAACCCTGTCAGGACGATCAGCACCCCGACGACGAGGAACGCACCCACCGCCGCCGGCCAGCCGCCGTCGACCATTCCTGCAGTGGCGAGGAGCGCCGCACCTGGGGTGGACCAGGCCAACGTGACAGGCATTTTCGACCTCCACGCCAGCCATAAGATGCCCAGGCCGAACGTCAGCGTGAGGGCCAGGAGGCCGCTGGAGGCTTGCGTCTGGTTGGCTCCCACAGCCCGGAGTCCGGCAAGGACCACAGCGAAGGAGGACGTGAAACCGACCAGGGCGGTGACGATGCCTGCCGTGATGGGTGGCCCCAACGTGTCCTGGCGGGAGGGGCGCTGGACTGCGGAAGAGGCTGATGGCATAAGGACCAAAATACCGGACAGGAAGCTGGTTACTCGTTAAACGCCAAGGGCACCGGTGGCGCCTCTCGGCGGGACCGGTGCCCCCTTGACGTATCTGGTACGGCGGGCTCAGGCAGCTACAGCTGCTTAGGCTCATCCGCGACGGGAGCCTGTGCGGCGTCACCGTCTGTTGTAGCCACGAAGTCGGAAGCGGCATTCTGAACCGCGTCAACCTGACCTGCGAACTTGCCGCCTGTCTTTTCGTCGACGAAGTCTCCGGCCTTTTCGATGCCATTCTGGATGGCTTCTTCGTTGCCCTGAATGAGACCCTGAGCCTTACCCTTCAGGTCGTCAATTAAACCCACGGGCACCTCCCTTCCTTCGCGGAGCCAGTTCGCTCCTCCGCGTCCGACCCTAACACCACATTCAGGGTGTGCCAAGGATTCCAGGCGCGCTACGCCAAGGGCTTACTCAGTTCAAGGTGGCGCGGGCTGTCCGGATTCATGAGCGAGTGCTTACGGCCGTAGGAGAAATAGATGACCAAGCCAACAATGAGCCAGACGACAAAACGCAGCCAGGTTTCCCAGTGCAACTGGGACATCAGGAACGCTGAGGCCAGCACGCCGAACGCAGGAACTACCGGCATCCATGGCAAACGGAACGTGCGGGGGGCCTCGGGCCGCTTGTAGCGGAAGACGATGACAGAAATGCAGACTACAACGAATGCTGCCAGGATGCCGATGTTGGTGAGGTCTGCCACTTCCTTGATCGGGAAAACGCCAGCCAGGAACGCTGAGGCGATGCCCGCGATCCACGTCACGCGCTGCGGTGTGCCGTGACGGTCCGTACGGGCGAACCAGCCCGGCAGCAGGCCGTCGCGGCTCATGGAGAACCACACGCGGGTAACGCCCAGAAGGAACGTCAGCATGACCGTCAGGATGGATAGGACCGCGAAAACCGAAATGATGGTGGCGATGACCGGCAGACCCACCCCGGTGAACGCCGATGCGAAGCCAGCCTTGGGATCGATGTCCTTGTAGTTCTGCATGCCGGTGAGGACGAGCGTAGCCGCGACATACAGCAGCATGGCGATGATCAGGGACAGGACGATCGCCTTGGGCATGTGCTTCTTGCCGTCCTTGGCTTCTTCCGCGGCTGTACTCATGGCGTCGTAACCAAAGACAGCGAAGAACACCGTAGCTGCACCAGAGAAGACCGGGCCGAAGCCGCTGGGCATGAACGGATTGAAGTTCTCGGTGTTGATGTAGAAAGTGCCCAACCCGATGATGAACAGGATCAGCACCACTTTGATGGCGACAGCCACCAACTCGAAGCGCCCGAAAGCCTTGGTTCCCCTGCTCAGGATCCAGGTCACCAAGAGGCAGACCAGGATCGCCGGAAGGTTGATGATGCCGCCCTTGCCTTCATCCGCAGTGGATGTCATCCACGTGGGCATGTGGATTCCGATGCCGGACAAGAAGGCATCGAAGTAGCCGGAGATGCCGATTGCCACAACGGCAACAATGGCAATGTATTC
The DNA here is from genome assembly GCA_039636795.1 of Micrococcaceae bacterium Sec5.1. Lineage (NCBI taxonomy): Bacteria > Bacillati > Actinomycetota > Actinomycetes > Micrococcales > Micrococcaceae > Micrococcaceae bacterium Sec5.1. Next base: position 2,010,545 of record CP143430.1, read on the forward strand.
AAGCAGGAGATCCCAGCCAATAAACCAGCCGATGATCTCGCCCAAAGCCACGTAGCCATAGGTGTAGGCGGAGCCGGCCCTGGGGATCATGCCTGCAAATTCGGCATAGGACAGAGCTGCGGCGCCGGAAGCGAGTCCGGCAATAAGGAACGAGACGAGCACTGCAGGGCCAACGCCCGGGTTGTTTGCGTCGCCGTGGGCTACAAGGCCGGCCAGCGAGAAGATGCCGACGCCGATAATGCCGCCGACGCCGATGGCCGTCAGTTGCCAGAGGCCAAGACTCTTGAAGAGTCCACTGTGCTTGCTTTCTTCCTCGATGTCGTCGATGGGCTTGCGCCTCATGACGGATTGGGAAGCCGTCTGTTGATTCATGGGGGTACTCCTGCCAGTTGGCGTGGAACGGTGATGAGCTCGCATTACATTCTGCGAGACGAATCACATTAGATAAAGCGACTTTTTCTTAGGTGTATCAGTTACTTCAAATAATGAATGGCATTTGGCTCCGCGTGTGCGCATAAAGGCTCAGTGCGGGCATAAAAAAAGCAGCTCCGGGGAGCTGCCTTTTTTCGTTGGAGCGGACGACGAGATTCGAACTCGCGACATCCACCTTGGCAAGGTGGTGCTCTACCAGCTGAGCTACGTCCGCACATGTTATCTGCCTGGCAGATGCCTGGCCTTCAACAACAAACAAGTTGCCTTGTTCTGGTGGGCGATACTGGGATCGAACCAGTGACCTCTTCCGTGTCAGGGAAGCGCGCTACCGCTGCGCCAATCGCCCGTTTCCGGGTCCTCATGAAGGAATCCGTTCCTCATGAAAGAGAGCGGACGACGAGATTCGAACTCGCGACATCCACCTTGGCAAGGTGGTGCTCTACCAGCTGAGCTACGTCCGCACATGTTGTCTGCCTGGCAGATGCCTGGCCTTCAACAACAAACAAGTTGCCTTGTTCTGGTGGGCGATACTGGGATCGAACCAGTGACCTCTTCCGTGTCAGGGAAGCGCGCTACCGCTGCGCCAATCGCCCATGCATCCAGCCGTGGCTGGAGGACATGGTTTTCACCGAGGTGGGTACGGGATTCGAACCCGTGTATACGGCTTTGCAGGCCGCTGCCTCGCCTCTCGGCCAACCCACCGTGTAAGCAGATTCCGAGGAATTCTTGCCTTGACAGTGCCTTGCGAGCGGACGACGAGATTCGAACTCGCGACATCCACCTTGGCAAGGTGGTGCTCTACCAGCTGAGCTACGTCCGCAGTGCCGTTACGCCGGCCTGCCCAGTAGGCATTCCGTCGCTTTCCGACGAGTAAAAACTCTATAGGAGGTTGCTTGAAACTCCAAATCGGTTGGTTGCTTTGGCTTCTTAATGGGCTTGGATCGTTGAATTTACGCGGCTGGCGGGGAGTTTCATGGTTGTAATTCCGCGGTTGTGATTCGGTGTTGGAAAGGTGGGCTGAGCGCGTTTTGCAATCCAGCCAGGGTGGGCTAGTCTTCTGTATGCATCAGCGAGTTGATGCACGTTCTACCCGGGCGATTGGCGCAGTGGTAGCGCGCTTCGTTCACACCGAAGAGGTCACTGGTTCGAACCCAGTATCGCCCACCAAGAGAAACCCCCGGATTTCCGGGGGTTTTTTTGCGTTGTACCCCCAGGGCGTCGCATCGATCGCTATCGCGAAGAAGCTCCGTATGTGACGGCGCTCACTGCTACATTGTTCCGAGGGGGGTGCAAAGGGTGCTTCCTGCACGCCGAGGAGTTCCCGTATGAGCCTTCAGATTCCGCGCCCGGGCGACCTACCCGCAGCGACAGCAGACGAGGACCCGAAGAAGAACCGCAAAGCCCGTACTTCCATTGGCATTGGCCTCATTGCTGTCGCCGTGATCAGTGCGGCGGCAATGATTTGGCTGTATTCGTTGTATGGGGCTGGGCTGGCAACCCTCACCGAGAGCGATAGGTCTGAACACGCAGTCTTCGTAACCCTCAACATCTTTTACTTCATGGCGTTGGCTGCAGTTGGTATTTGGAATATCGCTGCCAGGCGTAGTGCATCCAAGGTGCCGCTCATTGCTGCGCTCGTCATGTCGTGCCTCGCGCTGACGTTCACTGTTATCAACATCCTTGACTTCGCGACGACCAGCGGCAGGATTCCGAGTCTGTTTATGTTGTTCCTGAATGTGGGTATCTGCGTTCAGACAATCAGGCTCTTGCTCGTAAAGCCGCAGCTGGACAGGTCCTCTGTTCGCCACTAAATGCCGCATCAAGTAGGCAATTAGACGTGCGCCGCGGAGGGCACCGCCGCTTCCGGGAAGTACTGCGCGACGTCGTAAACATTTGCAGTCTGCCAACCGGGAAGGGTAACGGAGGGCGACTGGCAGGTCTGCCTCAGACGTCCCTTCAGGTGCTGTAGGGATCCGGGGATGTGAGTTCCTGGGGGCTCAGTTTCAGCGCGAGCTCACGCAGTTGGCGGGGCCGGAAGGGCTTGATCAGGTATGCCGTGGCGCCAGAGGCAATGCCATGGAGTTCATCGTCCCGTTCGGCGAAGGCTGTGATCATCAATATCGGGGCCTGGGAAACCGCGGAAATCAGGCGGGCGGCTTCGCGACCGTCCATGTCGGGCAGTCCCAGATCAAGGGTGATCAGTACCGGGTTCAGCCGTTCGACTGCGGTCATGCCTTCATGTGCTGTTTCGCAGGCATGGACTTCGAAGCCAGCACCCGTGAGGATCAGTGCGATGAGGTCGCGGATGTCAGCATTGTCTTCGATGACGACGCAGGTTCTCTTTGAATTCACGTGGGCTCCTTTCGCGACAAGCTTACGGGCGGGATTGGTCGTCGCAGCAGAGATGTGCAGGATCTCTTTTGTGCCGCGGGCGGCCATCTTTGACTTCAGCCCACGGGGCGCCGTTGAGGGGGAAGTTGCCACATCCGCGACCGGTCCTCAGGAAATGCGAACCTTAGTGAGCTGATGAGGCGTTTGATCGTGACGAATTCCTGGGATCGGACGTACTGCTGCGCTTCATCCGCCGACACAAAAGTGCGGGCGTAGCTGGACTGGTGAGCGGCATTACCCAGTACCAGCTGGTCGCCGAAGCGGAGGACGGACCGAGGTCCCACCGTTGCTCCAAACGGACTGTCGCAGACTTGGTCGGCGGTCGTTTGAGCCACGAGCCCGAAGGAACCCCTGGGTTCTGCCTCCGCCGTCAATCCAAAGGAGAATGCAGCTGCCAGGGTCGGATCCAGGAGTTCGGCGCCCGTTGAAATTTCTGAATGTTGGAGCTGGACAATGGGCGGTGGCAGCAGCGGGCACGAAACGGCATCGGCCAACGGACCGAAGTACAGATTGGCGACAGGCAGCGAGTCTTGGTCCAATACGGTTACGTGCAGTCCCGGGTACTCAGCCGAGGGCTCGTGGCGCTGAACACTCCATGTAGCGGGTAGGTCGATGCTGGCCTCGGCCGCGGTGTCGGTGTCGGCCCACGGATTGACCAAGACGGCGGTGCGCCATTTTGCTGGTGAGGCTTCGTGGGTTGCGGCTCCGGAATTGCCGCTGGCTATTGGTCGGCCAGCATCGCGGTCGTTGTCCGTCTGCTTTGTCGCCGACGATAGGACGGCGGGGACCGCTAAGGCGATGAGGGCTGACAGGGCGAAGATAAGGATGGTCTGGTTAATCCTTCTCCGACTGGATTTAGGCCGACGCCAGGACGGTGCTAAACCGATCCCGAGTGTTTCGACGTCATCGACGGTGCCTGGCGGAATCGTGTTGACGGGAAGGACTGCAACGTCGATGGTTGGAGCTGCGTTGGATATTTGCAGCTCAAGGGGTTTCATGGGCGCTGTCCTCCATAGAGAATCCGAGATTCTTGGCCCGGTCTTCCGCGTGTCCATAAGCCCTGTCCAGAAGCGCTCCTGCATGAGAGATGGAACAGCCCAGATAGTCTGCAAGTTCACCCATGCTGAGTTGGTCCCAGTAAATGAGCCTCAGCACTTCGCGCTCCACAGGGTGTAGTGCCGCGATGATCCCGGCCATGGACACCTGTTCGGCGAGTGCTTTGTCATTGTCTCGAATTGCAATTGCTGCGGACCGGGCGGATGCGGCAAGCAGGGCTCCGAAGGGGATTTCTATTCCGGCTTGTGCCTGGCTCACGGCCCAGCGGAAAGTGTCTGTCGTAAGCACTTGGGCATAATCCATATCGCCTATCCGGCGGGCGAGGAAGATGGCCAGCCGCTGATAATCCGTTGCACTGGGCATCGTCATCGCTCCTACTTCGGCTCGATGATGCGCACCGAAGTCAGCATCCGCTTGAACGTCAGGTATTCATCGGTCCCCATGTATGCCCGGGCCTCGTCAATTGTGGCGAATGTGGGGGTGAGTGAGGTTGTCGAGCTCGACAACCAGCCGGCGGCCACGCCGTTGAATTGGAAGTGGTCGGAAACGATCAGCATGGTGTCGGCCGGGAAGGATTCCATGTGGTGGTATTCAGTGCAGGAATCGACTGCATTCCCTGGTGGCAGCGAGGTGATTCCGAGGGACGGCTTCAATGTCGATCCGTCCACAACCCGGTAAACGAACCGTGGCGGCGCCGTTCCGGGCGTAGCAGCGTTGGCGGGTACATCCACCGGGGTGCTATCCAGTTCCACATAGTTCTCTGGAGAGGCGACGCAGGCGTGGGGGTCGCGCTGCGGCAGCGCCTTTCCGTAGTAGATCTGGGCAAGGATATCCTGCGTCGGAGTGTCCCTGACGATCTTGATGGAAAGGGAGTCGTAGCCTTCGTTCGGGACGTCGCTGCTTGTCGTAAATCCGGGCGCAATATCCAATTGAATCTGAGGACCCTTATCATAGCCAGCCTGCGTGGTGGACAGGCGCACCACCCGCCACCCCTCCGATCCAATCTCGGTGCTGCTGACGCTTGGTGATGGGCTGACTGCCGGTGGTGTGGGCTGCAGCGGGGCCAGCAGTTGGACCAGGGCGATGGTGGCTATTACCAGGACGGTCAACGCGGCCATGGCCACGGCAAGAGCGAAGGACCTGCGAGAGTATCTGCTCCGGGGAAGGGCTTTTCTGTTTTGCCCAACAAAGTCCGAACCGCTGGCTTGTAGGCCGGGCGCACCATCGAGTGCGGCACGCAGCTCTGCCCGGGGGTCAAGCCGCGGCGCGCTCGGGGGGCGCACGGGATTGGCTGATTCCAGGAGTTGGTCAATCTTGTCCATGGGAGTGATCACCCGCTTTGTCCATATGACCGGTTCGGAGTTCTGGGGGCATCGCGGCCGCGAATGCCCGCTTTGCCCTGTGAACGCGCACGCTTACGCTGTTTTCGGTGCAGCCGAGCGTAGCCGAGATCTCCGCGGTGGAGAGCCTGTCCCAGAAATGCAACATCAGGATCTCCCTGTCTCTTGGGCGGAGTTTGCCAAGCGTTTCGGCAACCGTGGCCTCCACTTCGCCATCCGATGGGGCGGCGGCGCGGACACCGTCGGCGAGTTTGAGCATCAACTCACGCCGTCGCCGTATGCCGCGATATTCGTTGCCTATGACGTTTCTCGCGACGCCGAACAGCCATGCAATGTCGGTCGTGGGCTCATCCTCGGATCGCTGCCATGCAATCCGGAAAACGTCCGCCGTGAGTTCCCGGGCTACTTCCACGTCGCCAACCCGGCGGAGGACATAGTGCAGAACGCGCTCGTGCTGGGCAGCATGAAGAGAGATGAACTCGGCTTCCCGCTGCAACAACATCACGTCGCCCCCGTCCGTTTGAGGCCTTTTGTTTCCAGATACCCCTTATGTTTCCGCCATCGGCAGGATTCTTACAGCCGGGACTGGGAATTTTGGCCCATGAAAGCTTCGTGGACAAGGCGGCGAGGACATTATGAACAGCGACTTCGTCGCTATCGTCCCAGATGGAGTGTTACATGGAGACCTTGCCGGTGTTCAAGTCCTAGCAGGCCGCGTCGTGTTGTCCTGGGCACCTGGCAATGACCATCAGGCTCCGATCAGGGTAGCGTTCCGCCAGGCCACGGTTGCGGCTCCGGAGATGATCACAGGTGAGGATCCACCACGGTTCCAATTGTAAAATTTAGCATTCTCCAGCGAGAGCCTTTGCATCCTGCGCTGCTGGGATTCGATGTCCACGATGATTCTGCGTCGATCGGCGATACTCAATTCATGGTCATTAACATTAGACTCAGCGATCGAAAGACTGCCGAGAGCGACGACCCGTTGGGACGGACGTGGTACGGCTACGATCCCTCCGTGACGCCGGAGCTTTTGTGGGAGAACAACCGCGGCGACTGGTCCCTGAATGCGGACAGGATTTCGGAGCATCGTTGGGCAGCGCTGAACTATCAGGGCCGCGTCGTGCTGGTAGCGGAACTCCTGGACCCGAATCACGAGATTCTTCCTAGCACTTCAAGGGTGCCGAAGAAGGCCCTCCTTGGCCGTGTCCTGGAAGGCGGTTCTGCCATCTACGATGCGCTCATCGGAACACAGGTGGACTATCCAGCAGGCAGCCGGAACTCGATCCTCTACACTGCAGACCCTGCCGTTGCAGGCCCAGCTGCTTCTGACTTGCTCAATGGTGGAATCGACCTGCCCGGTGCACGGGGTCAGGGAAAGCAAATGGACGCCGAGATCCGCCGGGTCATCGAGAACGCTGCCCAGGACCGGTTGATGGGGCTCTACGTCGAACAAGGATGGACGGTGACGGACACTCGACTGAACCATCCGTACGATGCACTGGCCGTCAAAGGCAATGAGCGGATCTATCTTGAGGCAAAAGGTACCCAGAGCCGTGGTGAGTCAGTCATCGTTACCCGCAACGAGGTCAATCATGCCCGCCGTCATCCGGGTTCCTGCGTGATGGGCGTCTGGTCCGGCATTCGGTTTGTAGGCGGCGAGATAGATCCCGATTCAGGAGAGTTCATCACCTTGGATTTCAGTCCGACCGATGAGCAATTAAGTCCCCGCGACTTTGACTGGACCTTGCCCGAAACTGCTACCTGAGCATGGGCGGCGACTGATAGCGCCGGAGCTGAGTCTGTGGCCTTGGTGAATCAACTACCGGAACCCCCAAAATGGGGATCGCATGGAAAATTGGCCATGCCCGCGGAGCTGCCCTTCCACGTTGGCCATTATTCGTCGAACAGAATCTTGGTCCATTCCACACTCTCGCGCCAGCCGTCCAAACCAAAGGACCACGAAGCGATAAGGGCATGGGCGGCGCGCATGTCGTCCACTACCGTGCCGAAGTGCTGGCTCGGGCTGCCTTCACGGAATTCGACGACGTAGGTTCCGTCATCGTTGCGGGTTGACTGTATGAAGGTCTGACCGCTGGGATCAGCCAGTAGCTCCACGATCAGGAATGCCTCTTCACCCTGCTCGATGTCCTCCATGAACATGAACAAGGCATCCTCGGAAGGATCCTCCCATGTCTGGCCGGACTCGTTAGTGGACTTTAGTAGCGGCATCGCAGCCCAACCGTTCTCTTGTGGCGGGCAGTCATCCGCGCCCCTTTGCAAAGGGAAGGCAAGGACGGATCGTTCCCCATGGCCTGAGTCTCGAGTCAATTTCAGGCGAGCCCGCGGCTGATTGTCCTCTTGGCCAGTGCCTCGTTGGCGGCATCCCTGACGAACCAGGACTCGTCATCAAGCAGTGATTCGATAAGCTCGGTGGTTGCTCGGCGGTGGCGGGTGACTGCGGCCCGGACGGTGTCGTCTTCGTCCAGGGCGAGTTTTTGCAGGAGATCAATGTTGATCTTTCTTTTTGTCGCCACGAAGGAGCGGACGCGCACGTCGGGATCTGACGCGAGTAGTTCAAGGATTTCCAGTGGCACCGTTTTGTTGTGGGCGACCCAGAAGCGCATGTCAGGGTACTTGTCGATGACGTCCAGCCATACCGAAACGTCAGCCTCTTCATGAGCTGCCCGGTGATACTCCGCGGGGTCTTCGCTCGAGCGCAGTCTCACGAACTCTGCGGCCGATTGAATCATGTTCCGACGCTCTTGATCTTGTTCCCGGAAGTCATCCGCAGGACCGGCTGTTCGAAGCCGTCCAGGTTGCTAGCCCAGAGGTCTTCTTCCCGGTATGTCACGAAGCGGAAAGACGCAGAGGGATTCTCCTCGTCGTGTCCGTAGTCGACGTGGATCCAGACATCGATGGGGTTATCCGTGAGCTCAGCAGCTGCGGCGATGACCAGGTGGCCCAGCAGGATGCCCTGGGTCAAACAACCAGCCACCCAGTCGCTGGTCCCAGCGAAATCCCGCCAAGCTGGCGAATCATCGGCACCATCGATAAGCCAGTCCAGGGGGAGCTTGTTGATGTAGCCCTCAAATCCTGTGGGGCCGCCGAAGTCAGCATCGCTGTTCTGGCGGATGTTGTGTATTTGGGAGACAAAGAAGAGGCACCCCTCTCGGATTGTCAGGCCCTCGTCGAGTTCAGCCTTGATTCGAGGATCCAGATAGCTGGTCTCCGAGCGAGGCTGTGCCATGCCGCGAAGGGGCCGCATCGCCTCATTCATCGTCTCGGTAATCACAAAGCAATCCTGTCATGAACCATTGAGACTCATTCGGCCCCATCTCGAGACAACCGAGTGAGGGTTCGGTCGTGTCGCGATGAGTAACTCTGTAGCGCTGGCGTGGTGGATCTATTCCGGGTGAGTCTGTTGGCAGAATGGGCTTATGTGCGGCAGATACGTGATGTCCAAGGCAACCAGTGATCTCCTTAGCCACTTCGATGCCAAAGAGGTCGAAGGCACTCCACCACCTCCGAGCTGGAACGTGGCCCCAACCCAGGATGTGCCGATTATCGCTGAACGTCTGGATGAAGGCACGATTGACCGACCTGCTCATCGCCAGGTGGGGACTGGTGCCATCGTGGGCGAAGGACATCAAGATCGGCTCCAAGCTAATCAATGCCCGCAGCGAGACCATTCTGGAGAAGCCCTCTTTCCGCAACGCCGCCGTAAAGCGCAGGGCAATCTTGCCAGCCGAGGGCTACTACGAATGGCAGAAGACCGAGGATGGCAAGAAGATACCGAAATACTTGTTCTCGGAGCAGGAGCCGCTGCTCGGCTTCGCAGGGTTGTATGAGTTCTGGCCGGATCCTGAGTTGCCCGAAGACGACCCCGAACGGTGGCTGCTGACGTGCACAGTCTTAACCACGACCACGCAGGATGCTTTGGGACATGTCCACGACAGGTCGCCCGTTATTGTTCCCCGCGACCGGTTCGCTGAGGGGCTGGATCCGGACCTCACTGACAAAGCCGATGTCCAGCACCTGCTCAACTCGCTGCCCGAGCCGACATTGACCCCGCGCATTGTCAGCCTGCGGGTGAACAGTGTGCGCAACAACGGACCTGAACTGATCGAGCCAGCCCCGGCGGCGTCCGGTGACTAGCAGCTTGGCCGCTCTTGTGAATTAGTCGAAGAGGCTATTGCTCCCGTGCCCATGTGATGTCGCCAATGCTGGCCCGGTCCCTGCTTGTGCCTGGCGAGCTGTGTGCCCCCGGTGCGTGCGCGGACACACCGAATGCTGTCATTGACGTCACCTCCCAGTGTGCCGGTGCGTTAAATTCTTTTGCCACGGCTTCGCGCGGGAGAATTCCGAGTACTCCCAATCGGGGGTGTCTTCGACGTGGATTTGCGCGAGGTTTGCCACCAAAAGCGATGCAGCGGGTGCCCACGCTGAGGAGCTTCGGGCCAGATGCGGGACCAGCCTTGAGTGAACGCTGTCCCCTCGTAGCCCGGCGATAAACATTCAGGTTGGGAGTTGCCTGCGCACGGTGCCTTACGGGCTGCATCGAGCATGGTGTCGAGTTGGGGTGGCGTGATCACTACAAGAGGATCGAACCGGACAGGACTGAACCTGCTCGCCAGGGCTGTGTGGAGCTTTGGGCGGGCAGGGGAGTTGCACGTAGTCATAAGCAAAGTCTGCTGCACAAGCTGGGCAGTTGGGCATTCACGGAGTAAATAAGACAATTCGTCCTTGCGCGTCATATTCATTGCTGCTTTTCGCGTCAGGATTGCGAGGCGGAACACACTGTAGCCGTAAGGGGAAATGCGGACGCTGGGATGGTCTCCACCCATCTAAAATTCCTTGTTGCAATTCGAGCATAATTGCTTCAAAACCAGCTATTTCCCGGGGTACTGTCTGAGGGTGGCTACGAAAACAATAATCACCTTCCACGACGATCTGGATGGAACTGAAGCCCACCAGACAGTTTCCTTCTCCGTTGAGGGAACTTCGTACGAAATCGACCTCAGCGATGCGCATGCCGAGCAGCTGCGGTCAGCCCTGGGTCCCTACGCTGCCGCAGCCCGCGGCGTGAAAGGGACGCGGAAGACACGATCTCCGCAACCAGAGAATGAGAAGGTGCGGGCTTGGGCCAAAGAAAACGGCATCCATGTCGCCTCCAGGGGAGCCGTTAGCCGCAAAGTCGTGGAGCTTTACAGGAGTAGGAGCTAGCCGGGGAGGCCTTCAGGTTGCTTCGTCCCGGCGAAATCCTCATGGTGCGAACTTGCCTTGATCACCAGGGTGCTGCAGACCGATCATCACGGCCCTGAGATCCAAGCGACGAGGGCTACGACAATTCCCAGGACAATCCAGGCCCCGAAAATGACGCGCAGCACCTTGAGGTTTCGACGTTTGAAAGCAGGCTTGTCCAGGTTGGGTCGGAAGTAGGCTTGAGTGTTTGCAGCGGCGTTGGTCAGGGGTGTGGCGAGGGTCATCATTAGCAGGCCTGCTCCTATCAGGGCCAGGCCAAATATTGCTCCAGATGCCATTGTTATTTCTCTTGGTGGATTTTGTGGCAGTTGCCTGGCTCCTGGTGCGATGTACCCCCGGTGCGATGTACCCCCGGTGCGATGTAAACCGAGGATGATGATCAGACGGCTAGGTAGCTCCAGCCCCAGCGACCGGTCACAAGGGCAGTAAGAAGGCCCATGATTATCAGGGCGCCACCCAGCGCCATGAAGCAGATCGCCCCGATCCTAAGCGTTTGCCGATTCCTACTCGCATATGCGGGCTTTTGTTCGTCTCGGAGTGTCCAATGCCAGTTTGCACCCCACCTTGCAAGCGTGGTGGATATGGCATACCCCGTAAGGCCCATGACGATAAGCGTGGCTCCCATCAGAATCGGACCGATCATTGTTTACCCCTTTCGTGAGGGTCGTTGTTGTGACCGAACGAGTCACCTACTCAGGCCTGGGCCCGGCTTCGAAGACGAGCATTGGCATCAGGTTGGCTATGAACAGCAATGGGGCTTGGTTTTTCTCTTCGCGAGCCTACCCTCTGGTGGTCAACGACAATGTCACGGCATTCGGTCGTCATATCGAACCGGGTAGCCAAGCTTTTCAGCAGCTTCAAGAACGGCGTCTGGCGATCGGGAAGGAAACGTCCAGGGCATGTTCTCCTCTGCGAGGAATTCCACCTGCGGGGGCGCCATGACGTTCAAACGGCCTAGGTACACCTCACGGATGGCGGACCGCTCGACCCGCCACGGCCCGGCAAAACGCGCGAGCCAACGAAATCTCATCCTGAATTCAATGTGTGAGTCATCCAGGGTCAGCAGAACCCAAGGACCCAGGATCCTTATCAATTTCCCGGGTCTCTCCAAGCCGCCTTTGAACATGTACGTCATTTGACCACCTTGATCGAAGCCAGGTTATTGGCCACTGTTCCTGTGTCTTCTTCTATAAATCCAAACATTCCGGGCTACCTCGACGAGAACGAAAACCGTCACAATCGTTCCTACCATTGGGGCAAAATTTGGGTGGCTGGGCGGAATCAGGAAGGACATCACCAGTACTGTTACTCCGATGGTGATGATCAGGCCTAAGCCCGATCCGATGATTTCACGTTTTGTCATTTAGCCCTCCGGACCCGGACATCCAATGCTTATGCCAAAGTAGGCACCTGATACAAGGCCTCCAGCGGCTCCAGAACAACGGACCCGCATCAAAAGCTCGTCGACCTAGCCAGTGACGATCTCCGTCTGCTGATCTCGTTTCCGGCGGTTCGGGCTATTCGCGTTCCAGGGGAAGACCTGCTGCGTGTCGCCGACGGTCCTCCCTTGCCTCCGCGTTCACTCGCTGTAGTCCCCGAGCGCCCTTGACCACAAAAAGAGCCGCCGCAAGCAAGAGCAGGCCCACTAATGCGATGGACCAATATGTGGAGGGGTCATTGATTTTTGGCTGTGTGACCCAGAAGAAGATTATCGCGACCAGCATGATGAGGTTGGCGATGAAGTAAGGACCGAACATCGAAAGGACAGCGTTCCAAGTCGCTTTGCTCGAACGGTTCCTCATGCGAGCTCCTTTCTTGTCAGATGGCCTCGTCATCGTCGCCGTTGCGAGTAGCTCTTCGTGCTCGGAGCTTGTAAACAAGTCGAGCAACAGTTGGCGCGATAAGAGCTCCGGCAAACGCGTAGCGCCAAGGGCCCCGGGTTTTGGACGGCATGATTGTCCCGGCAGTTACCGGCAGGAAGATATTTTGAGGCCAAGACAATATCAAATTCTTGCTCACTCCCGTTCCCCCCTTTTGGGCTGATGCCATGATTCATTTGTCCGTGTCTAGGCCGGAAAGAGACAGCCGAGGAACGCGAACCCAATGCCCACAAGCCCAATCCGTGCGGGGCCCGGAAGCATTATCTTGAAGACTGCCGTTTGCAGTCCGAATCCACAAGAGCCGAGCACTCCGAGGGCATGGGAACATCCGCGATTTCCACGCACGGGTGGTCAACGCACCATCATTGGATTCGGTCGTCATATCGAACCGGATAGCCAAGCTTGTCGGCAGCTTCAAGCACGTCCAGTGGCCACTGGGTCAGAAACGACCACGGCATGATCTCCTCGCCGAGGAAGTTCACCCGCCCCCATGGTGAAAGCGCGTTCGGACGGCCTGGGTAGACGTCGCGGATGACGGAACGCTCGAGCCGCCACGGGCCGAAAACACGCGCGAGCCAACGGAATCTCATGCAGAATTCCAAGTGCGTCGGGTGTAACTTCAGCACGACCCAAGGTCCAAGAATTCTAGTCAGTGCGCCCGGTCTTACTAGGCCGCCTCTGAACACGTACGTCATTTGAACACCTTGAAAGGATCGATATTTAGGTAAGGATCGGAATCGTTGACTGGCCCTCCAGGTTCTAAGGGGCACTTTCTTCGCCGCGGGCATGGCTCGAATTAGTCCAGTCGCCCCTAAGGTCTCTGCGGATGTAGATGACCGTTAGGGCAACGCCTATAGGGGCTATCCACAGCCAAATGCCCAGAGCTTCAGTAAAACGGAATCCAGTGAACAGAAGCGCGAGCATGAACCCGATCGCCCATCCAACGAAACAGCTGGCGATCGATCTCCGAATTCGTTCACGTCGTGTTGCCATGATTGATCCTAGCCCCGACCAACCGCCTCCCGGCGGAACCCAGCTCTTGAGACGAGAGGAGCACCCCGACGGCATGGTCGCTTCGGATAAGCCGATCTTTCCGTGCACCCGCTCCCTGGGTCAACCGAACATGTATTGCGCGATCGAAGCTAGATAAAGAAGAGCGAGACCGTGTCCGACTCCCCACGCAACCGACTGTGGCCACTTCTTTGAAACCACCTTGGATGTTGGCGACTCATCCATGCTTTTCCGACTTGGATGCTCGCGCCGCAACGGTTTTAGACCGTACGTAACGAGAGAGACGAGTAGCGCGGCGAAGGCGGCATAAGCCAAGGCCGGAAGACCGCGGAAGGATGTCATCGGAGGCAGTGCAAAAACGATGGCTGCGGCGGCGACCAGGAATGCAAGGTGCACCGCCTCGAAGCCAATCTCGCCCTTCGCGCCTGGTTTGATAGCCATGCGGTGTCGCCCGCCCCAACTCAGGCCATAGCCGAACAACAAGAGGTACACGTACATCAATACGCGAATCATTAGCAATACTTCCGCACGTAGTTGAAGGCATCATATGGAAACTGTGGTCGTCCTGTTGGAAGCGTCGGTCTTGCCAGTCAGCTGACCCGCTGCGTCGTAGGCGTAGCTGGTTAGCGGTTGAGCGCGTCCGTCGATGACGTCAGACGATTGCTGGAGTCGTAGGCGTAGTTGGTGACGTGGGATGCCTGGTCGGTCTGGGAAATTGTGTTGCCATCAGCGTCGTAGCCGGTCGCTGTAACGGTAGCGTCCGGGCGGGTGGTACCTGTTTTCCTGCCCAGGGCGTCGTAGCTGTAGCCCGTGGTGCGTCCCATGCGGTCGGTCGTTCAATCCGCGGACCCTCCATTACTCGATGTCCACGATTACCTCAAGTCAGCTGCGTGGGATGCCACCTTGAAGTCAAAGAGCAGCACCATGATTAGGTTTGCTGTCAGCAGCAGGAATACGGCAATAATGCCTATTGACAGTCCGGCCACAAAGAGGCTTAGGGCCGCTGCACCCGTGAGGGGAAGTAGCAGGAGGAAAAGGACACGTTTCCATGGCTTCGGGCTCGGAACGAACTCACCATCGGGCCGCTGACCGCCCAGTTGCCAGGCCCGGAAGAGAGTAATGATTCCAGTTGTGATGAGTCCTATAGCGAGAAAGGCGTCCATTTGGCTTCGCGGATGAACCGCTGAATCGATCAGCAACGCAATTGCGCCCAGAGCCAGCACGGCCATGGTGATAGCCATGGCACGGCGTAGGCCCGGAAGATCTGTCCACTTTTTCATGAAGCACCGCCCCGATAAGATTCCCGCAGACACCATGAGCTTGGGTCGATCATAGTTTGGCGTAGCACAAACCACCTCCGATGGCGCTTGAGAATGCCAATGTGTTGCCGGTGGCCACCCATCCCTGGACGGTTGCTCCCGATTGAATCACTCTAGCCACGTGGGCTCCCACCGAGGGTATTCGAGCAATAGCGAGGGGTCTGAGGAACCAAGAGATGGCTGCCAAACGGCATCCGAACGTGTTGGACGGGTCATTAGCGACAACCGGATCAATAGGGCCAGTGTTGGGCGAGTAAGTTGCCCATGTGGGTGGGAATTGACGACGCACGACAATTTCTGAAAATTGGTATTCCCGGATTGACAGCGAGGCTGTCTGCAGCTCACTCAGCCCTGAGGCTTTCTCCGCGAACGGTCGCGTTGTCGGTCAGGCTGCCTGCGGACATCGAAGAAGCCCGCCGATGGGGGACCGACGGGCTTCCGCCTCAACGCTATGGGTGCGGATTACCAACATCAACTTGAACAAATGGCCGGCGAAGGCCTGTTCAGGCCAGCTCGCACTTGAGCCGGATCAGTTGCTGAAGCTGTGGGTCGTGCTTACGGCTGCGGATCCAGGCTGTCGCTTGTCCGGATGACGAGTATTTTGAAGCCTTCGGGAACCAAAGCCTCCGCGGTTGCTTTGGCTTCGTCATGTGTCCTGCCTTCGGCGCTGACATGGTCCGGGGTACCGTCGGGGGCTTCTATGGTCAGGGTTACCATCACGTTCACATTTTAGGCGGCCTCTGAGTGGCTCTCAGCCCTGGCGGTGGGCGGGCCACTGGAACGGAAGCTGCCGTGGATGGGTGGAACCTGCGCCGTATTAGGACCCTGGATGGGTGGTACCTGAATATGCGAGGCGGTAGATTGGCCGCCAGGAATGTGCAGCTGAATTTGGGGGCTTCAGTGCAGTTGGTGGCGTACCTGAACGGTGAACGGATCGATGCAACGCAGATGGCCCATGACCATTGGCGGGGGCTGGTGAATCATCCGCTGTATGAATCCCTTGTCCTGCTGGAGTGCGGACTGCGGGCAAGCCGGGTAACACGCAAGGGGCGACAGTTCTTCAAGCACTATCCGGACGTTGAATGCGGCTTCGAGCACAAGTCGGAGTCGGCTCAGCATCTGGCAATGAAGCGGGCGCTGAAGGACAGGATTGACGCTGTTCCCGGCTGGCGCGCGGAGGTCGAGCATGCCCATCCGGAGCGACTATGGATCGCGGACGTCATGGCCTTTCATGTCTCGGGCAAAAGGCTCGCTTTTGAGGTCCAGCTCTCCGCACAGAGCGAGGACGAGTATATCTTTCGGTCCCAGCGCTACATTGACGATCGTGTCGGCCCTGTGTGGGTGGTCCCCGGGAACGTTGATTGGATTCGTGTGAAGCTGCCCACGATCGTCACCAACTTCGGTAAGAGCAACGATCTGCCGGATGACCCGGCAGCGCTCATGGAAGCATCGGCGTACCAGCCGATGGTCCATGCTATAGCGCGGGTGGGGAGCGTCGTGGACCACGTGCTGCATCCCTCGTTCCGCTGGGCGCACGGCACACCAACGAGGCAACAGGAGCTCCTGGCACAAGAAGATATGAAACGGGCGCAGGATGCAGAGACCGCGAAATTGAGTGCGGCGGCCGCCCTGACTGCGAAGCTGCTTGCCGACGAGGAGACCCTCCGCCGAAATGCCCGGCACGCGGCGGAGTTCGTGAGCCTGGCAGTTCCGCCGGACATCATCAGCACGCCGGCAATCGTGGCTGGAATGAACATCTGGGCCAGCGTGGTGAAGTGTCCGGGCAACGGTCATTCGATGTTGATTTGGCGCCTCGTTGAGCCACCGTACGCAGTCAATTCCCGCCCCTACCAACTTGATCGGGAAAACTACCAGAATGTCTGCGCGCGTGTGAGCACATGGCTGGAAAAGGAAGGCCATGGTCTTCCAAAGGCCGACATTGTTCGATTTAAGGGCCTCGGGAAACGTCAAGGCTTCGCATGCCCTGAGTGCAAAGAGATCATCAGGGAGCGTTTGGTGGCAGCGCTCCCGCGTACAAAATGGTCGCTCATAGCGGCGGGCATTCTGAACCGCTCGGGCAGGCCGCCGGTAGTGCAGGAGGCACTTCCCTCGGAACAGGGAATTCATAGACCCACGCCCCCGGAAGAACCATCGCGCGCGCCTATCCAGCAGACTAACGACGAGGTAAACCCACGGTTACTTGGACCGAAGAGTAAGCCGCTCTGGATGTTGGAGGCCCGCGGCGGCAGGGACATCGCCGAACGACTGGCAGCCAAGGAAGCTCAAACAGCTCGCATGCAGACCATCAGGGACAACCCCCGATACCGGGCCAGCCCCAACGGTTTTCGCTTCTATTGCACTGACTGCGGTGGCATATTCGAGGACGACAAGGAAGGCATCCATGCCGACGGGGGCTGCATCATTCCCAGCAAGCGGGGATCTGGTTGGTGGTAACTACGAAGTGTTTTCCACAGGTTCGCATACCGATATTGTGATCCAGAATCCATCGTTTTGCCTCATGCATGACAGTTCATTTTCGTTATTTGAAACCCGTCACCTTGGTTAGTTATGTCTTCCAGCTTCACGCGGGCGGGCTTGCCTTGCGGCAACCCCGCCGTAATGTCATTCGTTGAACCTATGGACCCCGCGCCTCTGTCAATGCTGACCGCCACATAAATCCCGCCAGGGCAGCCGTTAGGAGCCATGGACACGACGTCAACATATGTGCACTTCCACCTTCCGCAGCTAAATTTTGAATCGTCGAGATATTGGAAGTACATTTGGTTGCCCGCGGGATTCCAGCCTTGAGCTTTCATTTGCTTCTCTTCGCTCTCCGCCCTCAGTCGCTCGGCTTCTTGCGCCTGTGCTGCTTTCTCAGCGGCCATTCTTGCGCGTTCCGACGCAAAGAATG
Organism: Micrococcaceae bacterium Sec5.1; assembly: GCA_039636795.1. Taxonomy (NCBI): domain Bacteria; kingdom Bacillati; phylum Actinomycetota; class Actinomycetes; order Micrococcales; family Micrococcaceae; species Micrococcaceae bacterium Sec5.1. The sequence continues at coordinate 2,028,150 of CP143430.1, forward strand.
CGGCGTCCTCGGCTGCCTTTTTGGACGCTGCCGCCGCAGAAGCCTGCGATGATGCTGATGCTGATGCTGATGCTGATGCTGATGCTGAGGCAGCACCCGCTGCCGCTTGCTCGGCCTCCCGGGCCGTAACAGTGACATTCCAAACAAATGCGCCACTCAGGGTCAACACCAATGCCGCGATGGACGAGATGATGACGTTGCGATTGCGTTTCCTCGGCCTCGGATCCTGCCGCACGTCACGCAAATTCGGTCCTTGAACCTCGTCCATGAATGCCCCAATTCCACGCCGCCACCGCAGTTGAAAAGTTCGGGACGCTAACCCGCCCTTGACCATGGTTACAGAGAGACGGGCCTGCGCGTGAGGCTCGGGAGGTAATCCTTGGCCAATCCTGCGCAATCCGGGGAAAAACTAGCTCAATGCTGGCAAGCTTCGCTTGAAGAAGTGGCGGCAATGAACTCGTGGAACATATGGAAGATAAGGCCGGTCTCTTCGTACAGTTTCTCCACAGATTGGATCATAGCTGTCGCCAGGGCCACAGCCAGTGCAAGAAGGCAAGGACCGTCGAGCCCAATCCCGCTGCAAGAACAGCAACCACTGCCCTCTCCAAGATGTCCATTGCTTGTACAACCCACTTAGGACGAGGAAGACGCAAGGCACAGTGCCTGGGTTTGGAAGCCATGGCAGCCCACCAATCTTTTGAGACTGGCCTGCCCGCCACACCAGTGAACGCTTGAATAGACCAAACCAAGGTTCATACGATGAGGACAGAAGCACACCAGTGACCCGGTATGTTTCCAGAGCGCCCCTCGCCTTGGACAGTTAGGGCGCTCTCCTTGTTTGAGAGCCAAGAACTCGACTCATTCATTTCCGCAACGAAGCGTCGGCAAGTCGCATGTCCCCCGGATCGTTAATTTTTGTGAGGCGGGGTGCGTCGGCCGAGAACCACGAACCGCCTGAATTCCCTGAATGTTGTGGCGCCGAAGACGCGCACCTGATCCTGTGCGAATCGCTCCCGCAGGATCAATCAGCCGCCTCGATTGGAAGGCGATTGAGCTGGGTTGCACCGAATCTGTGGCAAGGGTCGCGAACGATCTCCGGGCGCTTGGGCTTGATCCCTGCGAGGTGATCCACCAGTGAGCGGGCATCGCTTCGTTGGGCGCTCTTGAGGGGCCAGGCTATGCCTGGCTTACCGGGTTCGGGCTTTTTAGAGTCCCGATGCCGCAGTGCCAGTCGATAGTTTTCACGAAGTCCCCGGCGAGCCTTTGCACTGTGTTGGAGACGCTGGGATCAGGGCAGTTGAAATCAGCGGCTGTGGCCGCGACGACGTCCCTGATTTCCTGCCAGGTTATCCAGCTCACCGTTTCTGGAATCAACTGGCGCAGGCGCTCATAGTCCTCGGCCGGTCGTCCGCTGAGGGCGCAGAGTTCTTCGAGTCCAACAGCGACGCCGTCATTAAGCCCAACGCGACCTGAGGACTGGATCCGGACGGGTGGAGGGGAGCCCAGGATGACCAGGAGGAGATTATGCTCCTTTGGATCAGCCATGAGGGCCAGGAACTCGCGTGCAAGCTGGGTCTTCTGGAATTGCGCACCTGCCCGCGGACCTTTTGCCTCAACCAGCACTGTCGAGTGCTCCTGCCAGATCGCAGCATCGGCTTGTACACCTATGCTGGTGTCCGGGATTTTGATCTCGGTGGGGAACATTTGCAGCGTTGCTTCCTCCGAACCAGCGCCAATCCGAGACCGCACCTGGTCAGCCCCATGGGCAGCTGCCAGGACGCCGCCGAGAAACGCTTCCCGGGGAAGGTAGGAGAGCAAGAGCAGTGCCTCGGCGGTGAGGACATTCTCATCTCCTCTACCGCCGTTCCTTAGCCTGCGGATTTTCCTGCCTTCCCAGGACAGCTCATCGACGAGCCGGCCGATGACGGAGGCTGGAAATTGGGGCGATGCGAGGTCCATGGGGTGACCCTACAGGTCAAGGCCAAACAAAGGCGAGGGTCCGCGACGTTTGCCGGAGGAATGTCTGGAGGGCGTGCCGTCGATGCTGATCTAATCAGCCTCAGGAGGAGCTGGTGCTTGTTCAGTTGCCTGTTCGTTGCTTTGGTCAGTCTCCAATTGAAAGGCATAGGGCCACTGTTGCCGCACCGCGGTTTCATTCCATCCTGCCTGCAAACGATTATGGGCTCGGTTGGCGAGCGTTTCGAGCGACCGCACGATCTCTGCAGGTGGTTGTTCGGACCGACCTGCAAAGTGCCCAGGAGCACATTGACGGCAGTAGCTTCCTTGGGAGTCATTCTGGCCATGAGACATCCGTAGGGTTCATCGTCCAAGGAAGGAAGGAGTCCCGTGGCCTGCATAGCCACGGCTCCTGCTTTCCGGTCGCCATATTGCTAAGATCCTCGCCAGGAGGCTGAGTTCTCCTGGCTCGGAGGAGGATCGCTGAGGAGGATCGCTGACAACGCCGTTAGCGGAACAGGGAGGGAACGAAATTGGAAACACAGCCATTTTTCACTTTTACCTCGCACATTGACGGGAAAAACGCCAAGGTGTCGGTGTATAAGGACAGGATTGAATGGATAAAGCCCCGCGGAGTATCCAGCGGAAAGCTCACAGCAGGAGTACTCACGGCAGGTGTGTCTTTGCTTGCAACGGGCTTCAAAAACGGTAAGTCCGGGACAGAAATGATCCCAGTCAAAAGCATGTCCAGTGTGACCACGTCCCGGGACGGCTTGCTGAACAGCAAAGTTTCTGTCATTACTTCCGGCAACACAGTGGATTTCCGTGTCTCGCATTCCGAAGCTGCGAAGGTGAAAGAGGTTCTTACTCAGCTCATCCTTGGTACACATCCGACACAACAGTCCAACGACAGCGCTCCCGCACCCCAGGCTCCTGCACCACGGGCTCCCGCCGCTGCCCCAGTGGCCCAGGGCGATGTGATGGAGCAACTGACGAAACTCGGGGAATTGAAGGCTGCGGGTATCATCACTGAAGCAGAATTTGAAAGCAAGAAGACGGAGCTTTTGGGAAGGCTTTAGAGGTAGCGCCGAACCGTCCAGGACAAAGGGCTGACTGCGGCGGACTTGGGACTCTTGCGCGTGTCGTCGTGGCCGCCTATAGGTAGTCGAAGTACCTGATCCACCAGCTCGGCTTGCTTTGCAGGAACACCGAAGCGGGGACACGGCCGTCGTACGGCGCCCAAAGCGGCTCTTCCGGAACGAGGATGTAATCGCCCTCGTCGAGGCATTCGAAGATGCGTGTCAGGTCACTCACGTGAACGAGCGCGTCGAACTCCTCTTGGTCATAAGCTCCCGGGTTCTCAAGCGCCAGCACGGCGAGATTGCCGAAGTTCGAGACCCGGACGACGAGATCGGCTCCTGTGGCGGTTGCGTCGGAAGGAACGGTGACCTCGGCGTGATAGGAGGCATCTTCGATGCTCCGATCCGTCGCGCACGTGGTCTGAAAAGCGGAGTTGAACCGGGCGACGAGGCCGTCGAACTGTCGGCGGGCGGCTTCCCAGTCGAATCCTTGCGGCATCTCCAGGTGCGCTGGATCGTCCAACTCGTACAGCAGCGCCCAGAGTCTTACGCCGTCGATCCGCACCCCACCAGCGTAGCTTGAGTCCCACCGGGAGCCCAAGAGGGTACAGGTGGCAAGGACGAGGATTATCCATCTCGCCGCCAGCCGAGAGTCGCTGAAGGGGCCTTACTGGTCAGCCGAGCGCCCAGCCGCTGCTACCTGATTGCGTTAAATATGCGAAGCCTTCGTGCCTCAAAATAGTTCCAGGTTGTCCAGACGGTACCGCGCGTAGGTTGGCAGGTCGGAGGGCAGCGCCGGGGTTTGACGCGGCTGATGTCGAGGACGACGGCTTAGTTACCACTAGGGACGGGGTGGTCGGAAACTGGCGTAGACACTGATGTTTCCCTGATGCATGTCCAAACGGCTTGCCGGACAGCGGGTCCGGACATATTGTCTGAGCAGGATGAATCGGTGCGAAATACTTGGGGGAGTGATGTCGCATGATGTTGGCTAGGCATCTGGCTCGTATCAGCATCGCTCTCGTTATCACTCTATCTTTCGTTGTCGCTGCTGCCTGGGGCGATAACGTCGCTGTGGCAGCTCCCGAGGTGAGCGACTGGCTCGAGGTTGGCGACTCCGCGTACGCGGTTGCCTATGACCCGACGACACGGACTCTCTTTGTGGGAGCAGACGGAGCTATCTCCGTTGTGAAGGACTGCGTCCCGGTGGGCAAGATCGCCGTGGCTGCAAAGACCATGTCGGTAAACCCTCTGACGCACACGCTGTACGCCCTCGACTCAACACACAACACTGTCGCGGTCATCAACGGAACAACAGTGACGGCCACCATTCCGGTTCCTGAGGGGTCTCAGGATCTGGCACTGGACCCCGGTGCCGGAAAGGTCTACATCGCCAACGGAATGGTTGGTGTGACCGTCATTGAGGGCGATAAAGTCACTGGCACGATCGCCTTGAAGGATGAAGGATACGTGTGGTCGATCGCCGTGGACACCTCCACGCACGCCGTGTATGCAGGGAATTATTCCAAGGGCGCGGTTTCGGTCATTGTCGATGGCGCCGTCACGAAAACCATCCCGGCGGCCAGCGGTTGGTCGATTGCTGTCGATTCGGTAACCCATGACGTCTATGTGCCGAGTGAGTTCCTCAGGAAAGTCGTGGTGATCAACGGCGCGGCAGTGGTGCGGACGATTGATGTTCCCTTTCCCCAGGATGTTGCGGTGGATTCTTCAACCCACACGGCGTACGTGACAAGTCCCGGGCTCCACACGGTGTCCGTAATTCATGGCAGCGCGGTGTCCTCTGTTGTTTCGTTCCACAAGCCAGGTCGACCCGTGGTGGATCCGGTTTCACACTCTGTCTATGTCCCCTCGCCGGTCGGCGCAGTGGCCGTCATCCGGGACCCTTCAAATCGGGACTTCAGCTCCGACGGTCGAACTGACGTGCTGGCTCGTGACGGTAATGGCGTGCTTTGGCTGTACCCCACAAATGGTTCCAGCGGGTGGTTGGCCCCTGAACGTGTTGGCCAGGGTTGGAATGCGATGACCGCCATCATCGCCGGTGGTGACTTTAACACCGATGGCCGGGCCGATGTGCTGGCCCGGGACTCTGCCGGGTTGTTGTGGTTGTATCCGGGGGATGGGGATGGCGGCTGGCTTCCACGTGTTCAGGCCGGGCAAGGCTGGCAGTCGATGACGGCTCTTTTCGGTGCGGGGGACTTCGACGGCGATGGCTTCCCCGATGTCCTGGCGCGGGACCCCGGCGGTGTGCTGTGGTTATATCCCGGCGACGGGGCCGGCGGCTGGTTCTCCAGGATCAAGGTCGGTCAGGGCTGGAATGGCATGACGACGGTCCTTGGTGCCGGTGACCTGAACGCGGACGAGGAACCTGATGTCCTGGCCCGGGATGCCGAGGGCTTCCTGTGGGTGTACCCGGGCGACGGTGCCGGCGGTTGGCTTCCGCGGTTCCAGTCGGGGCAGGGCTGGAACACCATGAACGCCATCACAGTCCCCGGTGACTTCAACGGCGACGGTAGGCCGGACGTACTGGCAAGGGATAATGACGGCTTGCTGTGGCTCTATCCGGAAGCCGGTGACTACGGCTGGATGCCACGAGTCCAGGTAGGACAGGGCTGGAACGTCATGAACGCCATTGTCTAGGGCCGTTCCTTACATTCCGCGAACCTGTCCGGGCGTAGGCAAGCGATAGTGGAATGGTCAGGGATCATGAGCGCCCAATCCAATGGTGTCCCAACCGATCGGTCTGGAGAGTCAATGAAAACAGGCAAATGTAAAGCGGCGACGTTCCCCTACGGCGGATGGAAGCACGAATGACGAGCCCACATCGCACCGTCCTCAGGGTTGCTGGGTGTTGAGGCGGGGGCAGGGGACACGTCAGGGCATCTAATAGGTGTGGGACTCGCCGGGGCACAATACTGACGGGCCAGCGCAGTGTTCCACAACTAGGAAAATGGGACAGGTCTCGTGGCGCTGCCTTGGTTACGGCTGTCGGGATGGAAGAGTTGATTCGTGGCTGATCTTAAACTGTTTCGTATAGAGGGTGGTCGAGCATCAGAGCTTCCATCGCGGAGTTTCGCGCTCGAACGAAACCTCCAAACACTCATTGAAGAGAACATGGAGGTCACCTTCGGTGTGCGGTACCTGGCCACAGAGTATTCAACAGGAAAAGTTCATCGAGGGAGAATCGACTCTTTGGGCCTGGACGAAAACGGGTCTCCAGTCATTTTCGAGTACAAGAGGACGTCCAATGAGAACGTTATTAATCAGGGGCTCTTCTACTTGGACTGGCTCATGGATCACAAAGGCGAATTTCAGATCCTAGTCGCTTCCAGACTTGGGCAAGCAATAGCGGACAGCATTGACTGGTCAGCGCCTCGTCTCATTTGTGTTGCCAACGACTTCACACGCTATGACGAATATGCAGTCAGACAGATTGATAGGAACGTTGAACTGGTCCGGTATCGAGACTTCGGTTCTGACCTTCTGGCTATTGAACTGGTGACCTCGGTTTCGACAGAGCCAACAGCAACCACACGGAAACTGTCGAAGGATGCAGGCGCTGTTGCTGCTGTGCGCCCGGACAAAAGGACATCTCGATCCAAGACTGTGGCCGAATTGCTCGCGCAGGCTGATCCGCAGTTGGCTGGCTTATATGAAAAGTTTGAGGCCTTCGCGCTCTCGCTCGGCGATGACGTAGTTAGGAACGAGCGGTCCCTCTACTTCGCTTTCCGCCGGCTAAAGAATTTTGCCTGTGTAGAGGTACACCCCTCCTCCAGAAACCTTCTCGTGTATTTGAAGCTTGACCCCCAGTCCGTGGAGCTGGTTGAAGGCTTTAGCAGGGACGTCAGCGAAGTCGGACACTTCGGGACGGGCGACCTTGAACTCAGAGTAAGCAACACGGCCCACTGGGCGCTGGTGGAGGAACTCACACGGCAGGCATACGCAGCTAACTGACCGCTTAGGTGTTTCTCACCATGGTGCTGCCGTCGGACCCGAAGGTCGGCTGTCTGTGTCTTCGACCGGAGAGGGATTGTTGGTCCGCGGGCTTTACCGGCCGCTACAAACCGGGAGGGGAGTTCGCGCCAATCAGGCGATAGTACCTGACGACGTGATCGTGAGCTGGCCCAGAGCCTGCGAATGCGGCAGGCTTCTTGGACGGATGTTGGCCGCGCGACCGGCATCAGCCGCCAGGGCGCGCATGAACGCTGGTCTAATAACGCCACCTCGCACTAGCTGATGGACTCGAGCTGCCAGTGTTCAGCCAAGGGCTCGCGGCGCAGAGTGAACGTATGCAGTTCTGCATGGTGGCTGGGCAGATTAGCCTGCACTTGCCAGTACTCAACGCTGACAAGATCACCGGTGTCGGCGGCGGCCCGGCTCCGGTGTTCGCACCAGGCGTCCCTGGCGAACCAGTGTGCTGTGTGGATGTCCCGGTCGACCATCCAAATCCGGCCCATGTAGCGAATCGCCAGAGGCGTCCCGTCGGGGCTGAACCGGATAGCGACTTCGTGGCTGGTGGTGGGTGTTTCAGGCGCAATGGTCATGGTGTTCCTTTCAATTTCGTGAGCTGCCAGTCAGGCGGCTTTGACGAGGGGGAGCTCGTCCCAGTGCGTGGTGTATCTGGGGGAGAGCATGTCGCGTTTCATGGTCCAGTCCGGGCCACCTTTGATGCCGGCGTGACCCAGTCCAATAGCGCCGCGGCCGTATCGTTTGCTGATCTCTTCCAGGAGCATGCCGATGCCGCGTTCTTCGTGCGGATTTTCGAACAGTTCCAAGGGCTTCTGATTACCAGTGGGCCGGAGATCCGTGACCATGATCCCGGCGCGAACATACTTCACTCCTTCGTGGACCTGGGGGAGCAGGGCGTGGGCTGCCCTGGTCAGCAGCAAAGGATCCGCCGTGGGCATCGGCAGCGCCACGCAGACCGAGGGGAAGGACTTTTCGTTCGGATTGAAGTGCGACGTCGCAGCAAACGCAGTCAACACTTTGGCTTGCAGGTCGTGTTTGGCCAGACGTGCACTGGCCATCTGCGCATAGACGCTCATGACCTGCCGCAACCCGGCCGTCGTCGTGATGGGCGTCGAAAACGAGCGCGAGAAGATCAGCTGGTCACGGCCGATGCGCTCTTCCTCCATGGGAATGCACGGTGTTCCCTGCAACTCCAGCACGGTACGCATCATGACGATGGAGAACTTGTCGCGGATCGCCACGGGGTTGGCCCGGGTGAGGTCCAGGATGGAGAAGATCCCCATCGCGTTCAGGCGCTTGGTCAGCCGTGTGGCCACGCCCCAGATTTCAATGACCGACAGTTTCGCCATCAGCGCTTCGCGCTGATCCACGGGTACAGACTCCCAGCGGCAGACGCCGTCGAAGGCGGGGTTGTTCTTGGCCCATTTGTTGCAAAGTTTGGCCAGGGTCTTGGTGGGTGCGATGCCCACGCACACTGGCACGCCGACATGGCGTCGACAGGCGGCTTTTATCGTCCGGCCCAGGGCCAGCAGCTCATCGGGCTCGCCTTTGACGCCTAGGAACGCCTCATCGATCGAGTACACCTCCAGCCAGGCTGAGTAGCGGCCCAGCAGCTCCATCACCCGGGCAGAAATGTCCCCATACAACTCGTAGTTGCTGGACAGGGCCACCAGTCCCCATTCCTTGGCCCGGGGCCTGAGCTTGAACCACGGCTCACCCATGGGAACGCCGAGCTTCTTGGCTTCCGGAGAGCGGGTTACTGCGCAGCCATCGTTGTTGGAGAGCACAACGAGGGGTCTACCCTCCAACGCGGGATTAAAGACTCGCTCGGCTGAGGCGTAGAAGCAGTTCACGTCCACGTGCGCTATCTCCTGCATGCGGCGCATGACCGCGGGCTTAGACATAATGCAGACACCGTGTCGCGACGCCCCAGATTGTCAGGTCCGAGAGCGCTGGAACCTTGATATCGGGGAAGTCCGGGTTGTCGGCCTGCAGGATGACACCGTGGGCGGTGATCCTCAGCCGCTTGATGGTCAGCTCGCCGTCAAGGACAGCCACGACCACGGAGCCGTCCTTGGGTTCCAGTCCGCGGTTGACGATCAGCTCGTCGCCGTCGCTGATGCCGGCCTGCTCCATGGACTGGCCGGTGACCCTGACGATAAAGGTGCTGGTCACGTCCTTGATCAGGTGTTCGTTTAGATCGATCCGGCCGTCGAAGTAGTCCTGGGCCGGCGAAGGGTAGCCTGCAGCCACCGCAACAGGTGCCAGCAACACCTTCACCAGAGAGAGTCCCGCGTCTATCACACGGGGGCCAACTATCACGCCCACAACACACCTTTATTCGAATATATGTTCGATAGTTCAGTGTACTGCCGAGCTGCGACATAGTAAGCACCCACCACGTTGCAGCGGGTGTCCGTTGATCCGGGAGGTGAGTGACCGGGCAGCTGGAGGTGACCGTCCACGCCGTCGTTGACCAGGAAGCGCGACACTCGTCTCTGACAGACAGATTCTGAAAGAAATGTAACAAATTCTTCAAAACTAGTGACTTTGGTTTGTTTGTAACGCATCATGGAATCAGCCGTTCCCGAGGACGCGAGCGGCACCAACAAGAAGGGAGCGCAGATGACGCGCTTTGTTGATGTACACAACATGATCAGCTGGGTCAGATCCCAGGGTCCGGAGACGATCATCAAAGATCTGATCCACTACATGGAGGAAGACTTCCGCCGATGGGCGCGGTTCGATAAGACGCCCCGGGTAGCCAGTCATACCCCGTACGGCGTTATAGAACTCATGCCCACCAGCGATCATGAGACCTACGGATTCAAATATGTGAACGGGCACCCTGCCAATCCTGCACGTGGCTACCAAACCGTCACAGCATTCGGCGTCCTCGCAGATGTCCACAACGGTTATCCAACGTTCCTTGCCGAAATGACGATCCTTACCGCGCTGCGCACCGCCGCCACGTCCGCCATGGTTGCGAAGGCACTGGCTCGACCGGATTCCAGGGTCATGGCCATGATTGGAACCGGCAGCCAGGCTGAATTCCAGGCACTTGCCATGAGAACGGCTTTGGGCGTTGCGAAGCTGCGGGTTTGGGACACTGATCCCGCCGCAGTGCAGAAGTTCATCCGAAACATGGTTCCGCTTGGATTCGAAATAGACATGGCTTCATCTGCTCTGGAAGCCGTTCAGGGCGCCGATGTCATCACGACGTGCACGGCAGACAAGGCCCAGGCCACGATCCTAAGCGTTCAGCACATTGGTCCTGGCGTCCATCTCAACGCCATCGGTGGAGATTGCCCCGGAAAGACGGAACTGGATCCGTTGATCCTGGAAATCGGTGACGTCTTTGTCGAGTACGAGAGCCAGACGCGGATCGAAGGCGAAATCCAGCAGATGCCAGCCGATTTCGCCGTTACCGAATTCTGGAAGGTCCTCCTTGGCGCCGCACCCGGGCGCACATCAGAAGATCAAATCACTATCTTCGATTCCGTCGGATTTGCTGTGGAAGACTTCGCAGCCCTGCGTTATGTGCGGGACTCCGTGGATGGTTCCGAGTTCTTTGAAGACATTGATCTCGTTGCCAATCCCGACGATCCCAAAGACCTGTTCGGTCTTGTCGGTGTCTTATCCCCGATTGGTTAGGGGACTAACTCCATCCACCAAATGCTTCCAGCTATGACTCCCCAACCCAGACCAAAATCCCCATCTCCCACGGAGCGCTATGTCCACCTCAATCAAGCCCCACTTACGTTCTTCCCTTCTTCTATCAGCAGCTGCGCTCATGGCCATTTCGATGGTGAGTTGTACCGTTCCCACCGGCGAAGGTGGTGACTCCGGGACATCCGAAGATGCCATCACGCTCGGTCTGTTGGCCCCACTCACAGGTGTGGCTGCTGCCGATGGCAAGCTCATGGAACAGGGTGCACGGCTCGCGGTCGACGAAATCAATGCCAAAGGCGGCATCGATGGCAGGAAGGTTGAACTCAAAGCCCTTGACGTACGGGACCAGAAGTCGGACGCGGTCTCGTCTGCTGTGACGCAACTGACCTCAGACCCCGATGTTGCGGCAGTGGTCACCGGCTACGCCAGCACTACCAACTTCGAAATCGATCAGCTCGCAGAAGCTGGAATTCCGTACCTGCTCAGCGGCAACAGCGCCCAAACGCAGGACATTATTGCCAAGAACCCCGAGAAGTACCCAGGTGTTTGGTCCCTTGCCCCTTCATACGAGGGCTACAGCACTGGAATCCCTGAACAACTGGATGCCTGGAACGCCGATGGCACGTTCCCACTGACTAATCGCAGGGTCTACATCATCTCCAGCGACAACGCATATTCCAATGGCATCGCGTCTGGCCTGGACAAGAACTTCAAGGCAAAAGGCTGGGAGGTGACCGGCCCTGACACTGTTCCCTTTGGGGAAGTGGACGACTGGACGACGCAAATTACCAAAATCCGGCAGGTCGATCCGGCTGTGATCATTAACCTCGACTACTTGACTGCAAATGCATCAAAATTCCTCACTCAATTCCGCCAGAATCCCACGCAGTCATTGGTGTTTTCGCAGTATGCCCCGAGCGTCCCGGAGTTCACTGAGCTTGCAGGGAAGAACGCTGATGGCGTGCTTTACAACCTGCCGTTTGCCCCATTGCCGGCATTGCCGGAAACCAGGGACCTTACCCGGAAGCTTACGGGGGCTTACCAGAACGAACCGAGCCTTTATAGCTATGGCCTTTATGAACAGGTCTATCTGTGGGCCGACGCCGTCAAGGAAGTCGGGGATCCTAAAAAACGAGAGGAAGTGGGAGCTGCATTAGGCAAGCTGGACAAACAAACCACCCTCGGGCGTGTCCATTTTGATCCCACAACCCATCTGGCCGTAGCCGGCAAGGACGGTATCCCGATGACGTACTACCAAATCCAAAACGGCAAACGCTTGAACATCGCTCCCGAAGAGTTCGCCGACGGCAAGTTCCAGAGGCCCGAGTGGATGAAATGAGGATCGCCAAGTTACCTGCCCCCAGCACGTCTACAGGGCACCTACTGGAAGTACGCCAGGTCAGTCGGCGCTTCGGGGGATTCGTGGCCGTGGACAACGTCACGCTTAATGTTGACGAGGGGGAGATTCTGGGGATTGCCGGTCCTAATGGCGCCGGAAAAAGTACTCTCTTCAACCTGATCTCCGGGGTGCCGTTCGGCCCGACGGACGGAGAGGTTGTCTTCGACGGCGTACGGATTGACAGGCTTCCCGCGCACCGGATCGCTCGCTCGGGAATGCGTCGAACCTTCCAGTCGGAACAGCTGTTCCCCTCGTTGAGCGTTTCGGACAACATTGCAGTGGCCAACCAGTACCTCGGCGGGCGCCAGCAAAGCAAAGGGGACGTGCAAGCTGCTTTGGAGACCGTCGGAATCACCAGGTACAGGGATGATCGGGCGGCGGACATACCATTGCTCGCAAAAAAGAAGCTGATGATAGCCAGCGCCCTCGTCTCACAGCCGCGGCTCTTGATGCTGGATGAACCAGCTGGAGGCCTCAACGATGAAGATCAGGCTGAACTGATCCTGCTGTTGCGAGAACTTCAGAAGGGCGGCCTGACACTGCTGATCATTGAGCACGTACTCAGTCTTATCCGCGACCTAGCCAAAAGGATGGTCATCATGTCGGCTGGCGAAGTCCTGGTTGAAGGAACCCCCGACGCCGTTCTTTCGGATCCGCGCGTGATGGAGGCATATCTGGGGAAGGCCGCAGCATGAACACCGATCAGCAGAGCGTTAGCCCCCTGCTCCGAGTCAGTGACCTGGAGGCCGGATATGGCCGCCTGCCTGTGGTCCGATCACTTTCCATCGAGGTCCTCCCGGGTGAAGCTCTGGCCCTGTTGGGTCCGAACGGACATGGAAAGACGACCGCCCTGCGCGCCATCTCGGGCCTGGGCAGGATCTCGTCAGGTCAGGTTGTCTTCGATGGCAGCGATATCACCGGGATGCCCGCCTATACGGTAGTCAATCAGGGAATGATGCATGTGCCCCAAGGCAATCAGCTCTTTCCGAGGCTCACCGTCAGGGAGAACCTGGCCTTGGCAGGCGCGATCCCGGCAGCGAGGGGCCAGCGGGAAGAGACTCTGGAAATGGTCCAGGGACTCTTTCCCAAGCTCCAGCAACGCCGAGGCCAACTTGTGGGCACGCTGTCAGGAGGCGAACGCCAAATGGTGGCCATCGGAATGGGCCTTATGGCCAAGCCCAAGCTTCTGGTGCTGGATGAACCAACTCTCGGGCTGGCACCCAAGATCCGGTACGAAATCCTTGACACACTCCACGAAGTCCGCCGACTGGGTCTATCGCTGATAGTCGCCGACGGCGATATTGAGTTCCTCTTCGAACTCACGGACCGTTGGCATCTTGTGGAGCTCGGACGGATCGCCTCCAGCGGAACCACCGACATCAAGCCCAGCCACGAGGAAGTCATGGATATGTACGTCGGTTCCCACCCGTCATCCGCTACCAACAATATTGAAGGAGACAAGCATGTCTGATGCGCTCCTTTCCATCCTGGTCTCAGCCGTCGTACTTGGGTCGCTGTACTCATTGATGGCCAGCGGATTGTCCCTCATCTGGTCCACGCTCGGAGTCTTCAACTACGCTCATGGCGCGCTGCTGCTGCTGGGCGCTTACCTCATCTGGACGTTCTCAGAAAAGGTCGGGCTCCCGGTACTCCTCGCTTTCGCCGCTGCGATTCCCTTGCTGGCCCTACTGGGTATGCTTCTGGACTTAGTCGCCGTCCGACCATTCATCAGCAGGCCAAACGGAACTCTCTTGGTCATGGTTTCGACCCTCGCCATCGCCAACGCAGTCGAAGGCGCGGCACAACTAATCTGGGGACCGCAGAACAAGCAGATAAAGTCCGTGAGCAACTCAACATTTGCTTTGGGCGACGTAAAAATCGCAAGCTCCACCCTCATTGCCCTGGCCCTGGCATTAGTTCTAGTCATAGGACTGATTACGTTGCTGCGCAAGACGAAGTGGGGGATGGCCGTCCGGGCAGTGGAACAAAACCGGGACATGGCAATGCTCGTCGGAATCAGGCCAGCGCGCATATACGCCGGCGTATTTGCGGTGGCGTCAATTCTGGCCTGCGCCGCTGCCTTCGTTTACGGAACGACCACCACCATAACGCCCACCAAGGGCTTTGAACCCCTGCTGACTGCCTTTGTCGTCCTGGTCTTTGGCGGGTCGGCGACTTTGTGGGGAACCTTGGTCGGGGCCTTCACCATAGGCCTGTTGGAGGCGGGCACAACGTACTGGCTCGGTCTGCAATGGAGCCCTGTAGCCGTATTCATCGTCCTGGTCCTCATCATGCTGGTCCGCCCCCAAGGTCTAGTGAAAGGACGTTCGTGATGAACATTCTTGGATCCCTCAAGCGCTTCGCGACGTGGCCGTTGCTCTTGCTTGCCGCCGCCTTGCTGCCGTATGTCGTCATCAGCGGCTCTGCACGCCTGCTGGCCGCGACAGCTCTCATTTACGCCCTGCTCGCGGCCAGCTGGAACCTGACGCTGGGTATCGGCGGTATCTTCAACTTCGCACACGTTGGCTTCTTCGGGGTAGGTGGCTACGCGATGGCCGTTGCCACAGTGACATGGGATATGAATCCATGGCTTGGGCTCATACTGGCAACCGTTGCCGGTGGGCTGGCTGGTGCCCTGGCCTATGTCCCGGTGATACGCATGCGAGGCATTTATATCGCACTGATCACCTTCGTCTTCGTTCAGCTCTGCTACTACCTGGTGTTGGCTATTCCCGGAATCACCGGCGGATCCAGTGGGCTGACAGGCGTACCGGCACTGAGCGTAGGAGATTTTTCCTTCGCAAAGTACTCGGGATTGGGTTACCTATGGTTGCTCGGCGGGGCAGTGGTCCTGCTCCTGGTTCTGCTCCGTACCACCCTTCGCAGCCCGTTCGGCAAGAGCCTCATCGCACTGCGCGACAATGAAAACCTTGCCGTGAGCCGCGGAATGAACCGCATAAGGCAGCATCTCCTTGCCTTCATCCTCAGCGGAGCAGTCGCCGGAGTCACAGGAGCCCTTTATGTTGCGTACTTCCGCGTTGCGGACGTCACACTCTTCAGTTTCGGATTCGTCACCCTTGGCTTGAGCATGATCTTCCTCGGCGGTACCGGCCACATCTGGGGTCCGGTCCTGGGGGCATTGATAGTCACCGTCATCGACCGCCAACTCACTGACCTTGGGCCTGTGCGTGCGATCATCATCGGCGTTGGAACCCTTCTGGTTCTCATTTTCCTTCCACGCGGCATTTCCGGGCTCTTCGAAGACGTATGGACCAGAGCGCGGAGGCTACTTCCGGGAAACCCGAACAAATCCGCCCATAGAGCACTCCAAAAACCCGCAAGCCGGACTATGGAAGTCGAGGAGACCACGCATGTCCATTGATTCCACTGCCCGGGCAGAGCAGAACCAGCGAAAGGCGGTCCTGGACGCTGTGGATCGTCTGGCGCCCAGGATCGTGCAGTCCGTCGCCGACGCAGTCAGGATCCCGAGCATAAACCCCAAGTATCCCGGTCAGGACTACCAGAAGCTTGTGGGCGGTGAGGGTGAGGTGAGCGCGCTCATGAACGATCTTCATCGCGAAGCCGGAGCCTCCACGGAACTCGTCACAGTTGAGAAAGGCCGGGACAATGCTTGCGGGCGGATTGCCGGAACGGGCGGTGGCCGCTCGCTGCTGCTCAACGGGCACGTCGATGTTGTGCCGCCCAACCGGGAAGGTCTTTGGGATCACGCGCCGTTCTCCGGGTTGATTACCGATGACGCGGTTCATGGCAGGGGAGCTACGGATAACAAAGCCGGCACAGTCGCCACGGCATATGCTGCCATCGCATTAGCCACCGCAGGTATCCGGCTCAAAGGAGACCTCGTACTGCAGGCGGTCGTGGGAGAAGAAGTCGGTGACCACCTCTCGGGTACAACGGCAGCCTTACAGGCGGGATATGGGGCCGACGCCGCAATCGTCTGCGAACCGTCGAACTTCTCGGACGCAGCCCCCAATCTGGTTCCCACCACGCCGGGCCTGTTGTGGTTCTCGCTGTCTCTTGTCGGCAAAGCTGCGCACTCAGGACTGCGGGGTCTTACTATTCATCCAACCCTCGAAGGCGACGCTTTGGGCGTCAATACCATCGATAAGTTCTGGATTATTTACCAGGCCCTGCGGCAGTTGGAAGATACTTGGGCGCGGCGCGACAGGCACCCCCTTTTCCAGCCGGGCTACTTCAATCTGTTGCCTGGAGTGATCCGTGGAAACCCGGAGGGCGTCCTGGTACCGTTCTTCCTCGCCGACACGCTCACAGTGGAATACTGCGTCTACCATCATCCTGAGCGAAGCAACGACGAAGTCATCGACGAGATCGAACGAACCGTGCGTCAGGCCTGTGCCAACGATCCGTGGCTGAGCACCCACCGTCCTGAATTCGACTGGAAGCTCCTTTGGCCGCCGTACACCGCGGCGGCCGGCCATGAGCTCATCCCCGCGGTCATGAAGGCCCACAGTGATTCCGTGGGCGGGTTTGACCTGGCCACCCCTCCCAAGCAAGAGGGGTTCCTGGGTGTCTGCGATCTCACATGGATGGATGCCCAAGGTATCGGCGGGCTCGTTTACGGTCCTGGGGTTGGGCGAACCGCGCACGCCGAAAACGAATACGTGCCAATCCACCAGATCATCACCGCAGTAAAGACGTACGCCCTGTCTGCAATGGACTATTGCGGCGTCTCGGCTACTGAATCCAGCATCAATCCACCCACGACCGGCCGGAGGCTCCCGTGAACACCCCCGATATATTCGTTGCAACCTGCGATCTCGCTGGTCAGGTCAAAGGACGAGGCGCACCCGGGGAAGCCTACGGCTCTGTCCTTCGCTCGGGACTGGGCTGGGTGCCGGCCAACCTTGGCATTTCAGCTTTCGGCAGCATCGTGCCTGGCAGCGCCTTCGGTTCAACCGGGGACCTGCGCCTTATGCCGGACGAGGCCACGGAAATCACCGTGGTCGATGGCCCCAATCAGGGCGGACTAAGGATTCTGCTCGCCGACCAAACGCAACCTGACGGAACCGACTGGGACTGCTGTCCCAGGACCTTCCTGCGCCGGGCCATCAACGACTTTCGAGAGCAAACGGGCCTGCGCGTTATCGCCACTTTCGAACACGAGTTCGTTGTGGAGGGCCTGCCTCAATCGGCTCCGTTTTCCTTGCGCAGGCACCTCGACGCCGATCCGTTCGGAATGGACCTCCTGCGTCTCTTGACGGATTGTGGTCTCGCACCGGAGAACTGGTTGCCTGAATACGGGGCGAACCAGTTTGAAATCACGGTGGAACCGAGCGACCCCCTCACCGCAGCAGACAGGGCGGTGCTCTTGCGCGAATTGGTCCGCGATTTGGCAATCCGACGCGGCCTCAGAGCTTCCTTCGCACCGCTTCAGGAACCGAGTGGTACCGGTACCGGCGTCCATGTCCACATTAGTTTGGTCGACGACGGCGGTACTCCAGTTCTGTTCGACGCCACCCGTCCGGCGCGCCTATCCGAAGTCGGATCAAGATTCAGCGCAGGAATCCTGCGTCACGCCGAAGCGCTGACGGCCTGGACAGCGCCAAGCCCGGTTTCCTTCATGCGCCTGGCGCCGGACCGATGGAGTGTAGGGGGAATATTCCTGGCGGAACGAAACAGGGAGGCTCTTCTACGAATCTGCCCGACCAGTTCGGCAGGTGGATCTGCTCCGGACCACCAGTTCAATCTTGAGTACAGGGCAGCGGATGCAACCGCCAACCCGTGGCTCACGCTTGGTGTCCTGCTCCGGGCCGGTCTGGCCGGAATCGTAGGCGGCGACGAGTACCCCGAACCAGACATTTTCCCGGAGACGGCAGACCCGGCTGAATTGAACGACGTACCTCGACTGCCTCGTACACTCCAGGACGCGCTCCTGGCATTGGAAAAGGACCAGACCGTGACGTCGTGGTTCCATCCTGATCTGTTGGCAACCTATTTGGCGGTCAAGCGGCATGAGCTCGCCCACGTGGCCACACTCGACGATGCTGCCCGAGTCAAAGCGGTATCTGATGTCTACTAATTCCGTAGAAGATCTCCTGACCACCATCGAGGAAATCCCCTTGGTGGACCATCATGTCCACGGTGCGTTGAAGGATGACGTTGACCGGTCCTCGCTGGAGGAACTGCTGACGGAGTCGGACAGGCCCATTCCTGAATGGATGACCCAATTCGATTCGCAATTGGGATTCGCGATTCGTCGTTGGTGTGCGCCGTTGTTGGGCCTTCCTGCACATGCGAGTGCCGACGCGTACTTTGAACGGCGTGTGGGGCTCGGGTCGTCGGAAGTAACCTCACGCCTGCTCAAGTCTGCGGGGATAGGTCATTTCCTGGTCGAAACCGGATATCGCGGTGATCAAATCCACGGCCTTTCGGGGATGGAGCGCATCAGCTCAGCCACGGTAGGTGAGGTTGTCAGACTCGAATCAGTAGCGGAGTCTTTGGCGTGGGAAGGCGTATCAGCCGCCGATTTCGCTAACGCCTATACGGCCCGGCTTGCCCTGGCAACCCAGAACGCGGTGGGAGTCAAGAGCATCATCGCCTACCGACATGGGTTCGACTTTGATCCAATCAGGCCCTCCAAAGAAGAAGTGGTGAAGGCGGCTGCTTCCTGGCTCCGTTTGGTAGCAGCCGGCTACTCGCTTCGTGTTTCGGATCCTGTGCTTTTACGATTCTTTCTCTGGTCCGGCGTCGACCGTGGCCTGCCCATTCAAATGCACACTGGGTACGGCGATCCCGACCTGCGTCTGGAGGCCTGCGACCCGTTGCTGCTGGTTCCCTGGTTAAAGCTGATTGAATCGTTGAAGGTGGACGTACTCCTTCTCCACTGCTACCCGTTCCACCGGCATGCAGGCTATCTTGCGCAGGTGTTCCCGCACGTCTACTTCGACGTCGGGCTGGGGACCAACTACACAGGCGTTCAGTCTCTGGAACTGATCAAAGAGTCTTTCGAGTTGGCACCGTTCTCCAAAATCCTGTTTTCAACGGACGCATGGGGGCCTCCGGAACTCCATTACCTCGGCGCGCGACTATGGCGCGAAGGAATGGGCAAGGTCCTGGGGGCTTGGGTTCGTGATGGGGACTGGGCTGAGGAGGATGCCATTCGAGTGGTTCACATGGTCGGAAGGGATAACGCGGTGCGCGTCTATGAGCTGGGGGAGAAGTGAATTCTGAACTGTTTGAAGTGCTCAGGAGCCGCATTGATCAGGAAATTCCACATGCAATAGAACTGCGCCACAAATTGCACAGCATGCCGGATTTATCCGGTTCCGAGGGACCCACCCTTGATCTGGTCTTGAATGCATTGCCTGGCGACCTGCAGACCCAGTTTGTGGCCGGAACCGGGGCAGTATTGCGAATCGGCGGGCCCGGCAAGGCGATCGCTATCCGGGCTGAGCTGGATGCGCTGCCGGCCGTGGAAGATTCCGAAGTCGATTGGGCTTCCCAAAGGGCAGGTGTCATGCACGCCTGTGGGCATGATGTCCATCTGGCTGCCGTCGTTGCCTTGGCCAGGGCTCTCCACTCAACACCCGGTGCAGCTCCCGCGGCATTGGTCTTGCAACCCAGGGAAGAAACGTACCCGTCCGGGGCAAAGGACATCTGCGCAACAGGGATACTGGCGGAGCAAGATGTGCGTGCCACAGTCGCGGCCCATATTCAGCCGCTGCTACCCGGAGGGACGGTAGCGTGCACACCGGGGGCCGTGAATGCCTCATCGGACGAGTTCATCATCAACATCAGTGGAAGGGGCGGCCACGCTGCCTACCCGCACATTGCAGCGGATCCTGTCCTGGCGCTATCCCACGTAGTGGTCTCTTTGCAAAACATCGTGAGCCGGAACGTGGATCCCATGGACTCGGTCGTGCTCACCATTGCGACCCTTCAAGCTGGTACCGCGGCCAATGTCATACCGGGGACCGCCGCCGCCCGGGGAACTGTCCGCACCATGGCCACCCCAGTGAGGGAGGAAGTGCTGCGTCGTCTTGCCGAGACAGTGCACCTGGTTGCTGCTGCGCACGGCTGCAGCGGCGAAGTCAGCGTCACCGAAGGCGAACCCGTCCTGGAAAATGATGTGCACATCGTCAAGGCGACTGCCCCTCTACTGCTGGCTCTGGGCTTGGAAGTGGACAGCAATCTCAGGTCGGCAGGCTCCGACGATTTTTCGTATTTTTCGGAAAGGATGCCTTCATTGATGATGTTCGTGGGTACCAGCGGAACCGGGGAACGGCTGCACTCAAGCACTTTCGTGCCCGATGACTCTCATGTCCATGATGTAGCGCATGCACTGCTGGCTGGATACGTTGGCGCCGCCAGGACGTTACTGCCCGCCCACGAGCTGCCCCTGGTCGCTGCTCCAACAAGCTGACGGCAGGCTACTGCTCAAGCCGTTCTGGGTTTCCTGATTGAATGGGGATAAAAGCGGAGGAGTTCATACCAACTTCCAGCTTTGCCGTCTGTGCAAGAAAGGAACGCCATGACGCAGTCCGGACAGTTTGAACAGTCTGAGAACCAATCTGCCCGGTTGACCCTGGCGGACCGAATCCGTCAAATTCAGGGTTCGCTTTCTCCGGCAGAGCACAAGCTGTCCCGTGTGTTCCTCGCCAACTACCCGACTGCAGGGCTCGAGTCCACAATTGAATTTGCCAAGAAAGGAAATGTCAGTGCCCCCACCGTGCTCAGGTTCGTCAGCAGATTGGGCTTCAACAAGTACCGGGACTTCCAGGATGCCCTACGCGAAGAAGTGCAGGCGCGGCGGGCATCGCCGCTGACCCTCCAAGGCAAAATACGAGTTGATTCAGCCGCTCCAGAATTGGCTCAGTCAGTGGCAGAGACGGCGGTCCAGGGCATCGAGAGCACGGTCGCCTCGCTTCCGGAGCACGAGTTCGACCGTGCCGTTGCGCTTCTATGCAATACGTCACTGGACATTACTTCGGTCGGTGGCAGGTTCTCTCACCTGCTGGCCACCTACTTGGACTTGCACCTTCGCCTGATGCGACCCAACACCGTGGTGCACGCCCAGCATCCTAACAATGACTCCACATTCATAGCTGACCTCAGCAAACGCGATGTCTGCGTCTTCTTCGATTTTCGCCGCTACCAAAAAGACACCGTTGACCTGGCAAAGGCAGCCCGTGAGAAGGGGGCAAAGATTGTCCTCATCACGGACCCGTGGCTCTCTCCGGTTTCCTTTGTCGCGGACGTCGTTCTGCCGGCGCGGGTGGAGGCGGCCGGTTCCTTCGACAGCATCGTGCCGGCAACGGTGTTGGTGGAAGCCCTCATCGCAGCGGTCCACGTCAAGCTTGGGCATGCGGCCGATCACCGTATGCGCATTTTGGAAGCCAGCCATGGCGCAGTGCTGGCCGACTAAGCTTCATACACAAGATAGAGAGTTGGGGCTGTGACTATCGGGTTCCTTACCCCTTGGAGTTCTCAATTCTCCGGCTTGGACAATTCCAGAACTCAGGTCCAGAATTCGTCCGCCTTGGCGGTGTCCTCGAAGAACTCCCGGCCCTCGACAACCTTTCCGTCGCGGAGCACGAACACGATGGCCGACGCCACGTCCAAAGTCTTTCCGTTGTTTTCCGCGTGGCTTTGCTGGATCCCCACGGTGTGGTTTTCCCCGCCTACGATGTCCTGGACATTCGCCTGGAACGACCCCTGGGAGCGTGAGCCCAGCTCACCAAAGTAGGCCAGGATGGCTTCGCGTCCTTCTTTCTTGCCTGACAGCACGCCGCTTCCTGCCGCGTGCCAGACTGCGTCCTCCGCGAATAGTTCGCCAAGGGTCGCCAAATCCCCAGTGTTGAAGGCCTCGTACCCGCGCCGAACGAGTTCAGCGTTTTCTGCAGCTCCCATATCGAACACCCCGTCATCCTTGTCGGTATTTTTACAACGGCCTAAGCCTGTTGACCCAACCAGTATCCGCTTCGGTATCCGGACGCTCAATAGCCGGCGCTCGGTGAGGTCAAGTCATAGGAGCTTCCCGGCGCCGCCAACTTTGACTGGTCGTTTGGGTGCGCATCTTTAAACAGGCAGTTACTCTTAGCTCTACAAGACTCTGGGGGAGCAAGAGATGAAACCAATCACCGTCGACGGCGGCAAGGGCACAGTGGAACTCGACGCCCAAGGAATTCTCTACCTTGTGTGGCAACCGGGGACTGTTCTGGAGGCCGATGACGTACATGCAGCGATGGCAAAGGTCAATGAGGTTGCCGGCGGTGCCGAGTACCCGTTGCTGATCGACATAGCCAACACTCAAGCGGTGACCCTTCAGGCGAAGTCTGTTTTCAGCGTCAAGTGCGCCGCTTCACGAATTGCCCTGCTTGGCTCAAGCCCACTCAATCGGGTCATTGCCAACTTCGCCATGGCACGGCGGAAACTCCCGTGTCCCACTCGGTATTTCACCTCCCGCGATGAGGCGATGTCCTGGCTGCTCCAGGCACCCGTTTCCTGACACCACTGTGCCCATATCCAACGAAATCGGACAAGACTGACCGTCTACGTCCATTCAGAAGCAGCATTTGCGACGAATTGCACGCCTTTGTCCGTTCGTTCCGGTGCGCATATTCAAGCAGGCAGCTAGTCTTAGCTCCACAAGACTCTGGGGGAGTAAATGAAGCCAACAACTGTTGACGGCGGCAAGGGCACAGTTGAACTCGATGCCGAAGAAGTTCTCCAGCTGGTGTGGCATCCGGCGACTGTTCTGGAGGCTGCTGACGTACATGCGGCGATGGCAAAGGTCAATGAACTTGCCGCCGGTGCCGAGTACCCGATGTTGATCGACATAGCGAACACTCAGGCGGTGACCCGTCAGGCCAGGACTGTTTTCAGCGTCAAGTGCGCCGCTTCACGGATTGCCCTGCTTGGCTCAAGTCCGGTCACTCGTGTCATTGCCAACTTTGCTATGGCTCGGCGGACACTCCCTTGTCCTACTCGGTATTTCACCTCCCGCGATGAGGCCATGTCCTGGCTACTCCAGACGACCGTTCCGTAACGCTGGCCACGGCCTCTTCAGGGCCGGGGGCCGCGAGATCGACCATCCCACATATCAGGAGGGCTACGGATTCCGTGGTCCCAGGAGTTCGAAACAGCACTAAATCGCGGTGTGTCAGCTCTGGATCTTCAGCGCCGCGAGAACGAAGCTAACGAGTGGAACAGTTTTGAAACGCGAATTCGGATTGAGTCGCTTCTGTTCTGTAGAAAGTTCTGGCATGAATATTGGTAGAGCCTTAGCCGCCCAGAATGGAGCGCGTTTCGCATCCCAATCCTTGGTCTCCACCAGGCGCTGCTAATGACCAAAGGAATCATACTTATCGTGTTCGTGATTTTTGGGTACGGACTCGGTTGGTCCGGACGATTCCGAATGACCCTCAAGAGTGGTTCCCGGACAGAATGGACTTACCAAACAATCCACCTCGTCGGGATCGGGCTCCTTGCCCTGATCATGATCGTCTTGCCACCTCTGACTGCTTTCCAGGGTCTGCCAGGAATTGCTTTTACCTCAGCCGTCGTCCTGCTCGCCTCGCTTGCTCTTTTCCCCTTGAAGGTCCAGAGACTCCCATTGGCCCTCAGTCCGGCTACTGGAGCAAGGGCGAAACCGCCTGAGGAGTAGCATCGAGATAGATGGCCCCATTCCTTGGCTTGGTTTGTGGGTTTCTGTCTGGCCGCTTGGTATTTGCGCACGATCTATGCCCGCTTTGGGTAGCGATCTCCCAGCAGCATGTGCGACCCGAAGGCGGTCAGCCTTCCGCGTTTTAGGCGCGCTGGTCGAAACAACGGATTCACAAACACATGGGCTTTCGCTGGTGTTGCGTTCATCTCTAGTGGAAGCTTGGTAATTGCTCCTACGGGCCTTTATTGGCCGACTCTTGGGCATGCTTTCCAGTGGACGGTGTCCCGATGATCGGTATGGGCGCCGTGTCGAAGAATCGGTATTCCGTATCCGGAATGCGGATGGTGCCGGCGGCCTCCGCTTTGTCCCGGAGGAAATCGTGATCATCACGGGAAAGTACAACCTGCCCGTGCACGTCGTACTCTACGTCTTTGTATCCTTCGTTGCTGACCCTTCTTGATAGAGCTTCGGGCAGAACAAGGCACGCTGGATTCTCCAAGAGCCATGTCCGTGTTTCCGAGTCGAGCCGATTCCATTCGTGTTTAATGCTCATGCCTGGACGTCCCCTTCTGCCGGGCTTTGCTGGATGGTATTGAATTCCACTCAGATTACGCCTGCCATTTAGCGGACGATAGAGTTGTGCGCCACCGCTTCAGGTCTCAGGCCCAAGCCTCACGCCGGGCCTGCCCTTGGCGAGGCGGCCTCGCGGGGCAGCAATGAACGCCAGCACGCCCACCAGCGCACCCGCCAGGGACACGGTGGTGGAGATCGCGAAGGCATCAGCTGAGAACTGTTGAAGGCCAAACGAGAAGGGCAACCAAATGACAACCCACTGGAACACGTCAACAATGCCGCCCCAGCGCCTTCCGCGGCTTAATCCGACAAGGGCCACGACGGAGAGTCCTGCTATTCCAAGGCCGCCAGCCACGCCGATGAAGAACCCGCGTGTTACGTCGTTGTCAGGCTCGACAGGGTATGTTGCGATCACCTCCCGGGACCACACGTACATCCAGATGGCCAGACCAAGCCCGCCAATGATCATGAGAGAAGTAACGACCCTGGCTATATAGAGGATCGCAACCGCAACCGACGTCGACCGTGCCTCGCCCCGCTGCCCATCGGCCTGGCCGCGCTTCCTTTCCCCCATCGGACCAGCCTGCGCGCAATTGATGACGTTGTCACGTCCAGTCAGCGGACTGGGGGCATCTCAACCATCCGACCGCTTCCAAAGAATGCGACACGCAGGTTTCCGGCTTGCAGCAAAGGCCGGTCCAGACCAGTGCCTGACGATAGGGTGAGTCGGCCCGGCTGGAATGTTATGAACATGAACGTTTGAGCTGCCTAAGTGAGCGGCACTAAAAACACGGGAGTTTGCAATGGGAACTTGGTCGACCGGCAGTTTCGGAAATGACGAGGCCCTCGATTGGTTTGGGGATCTGCGGGAAGCCCCTGAAGCAATGCCCTTCATTGAACAGACTGTGAACAACGGTTCGACCGAGAGCATCATTGCCGCCGGCGCGGTTTTGGCCGTGCTGAGCGGACACCTGCATACAGACGTTCACCCGGATGTTATCGAATGGTGTGCTGGCGGACCGGCCCCGTCATCCGCTTTGAAACTGGCGGCAGCGGATGCGATCCAGGCCGTCATCGATGACCCGGAAGTTGACGGTCACGATACATGGGCGGAGCTCGGCGAAGATGACGATGACTACGTTGGATGGATCGCAAACTTAGAGAGCATTTCAGGCTCTGTTGCGCGAATCAGACTGATTCTGCCCCTTTGCCCGCGAGCTCCAGCTCCATGCCGATCCCGGACTGTCGGCCAGTGGCCTCATAGTCAGCGAGGTCTGGCCGTCAGGGTGTGAATGCCTTCGGCTTTGCAGGAGAACAGCTCAAGCCTCATTTTCATCTCATCCCGCGACGTGATCCCTCATGGGGACCGTCAGTACTATTTTTCCCCACGATGCTGTGAGGATCTGCTCGTTTCGCTCAGCAGCCTCCATCCACGGTACGAGCTCTGGACCGCAGCCATCCCTGCAGGAGCTCCGGGGCCTTTCTCTCAAACAGTTTCGCTTTTTGCGACATGAACTTTCCCGATCACGCACTCCTTTGACTGGAGACCGACCTTGCCGGACGCAATCGGTCAGTCTCCGCAACATATGTTTGGCCGTCGGCTGTGGGGTCTGTCGGTCACTGTTCATTGGAGAGAATCCCTTGAAGTATCTGCTTGGGAAAATTACTGCCTTCGTTACCGTTTTAATGGTCGTTTTTGGCGCACTTTTATTGGGGGTGCTCCACCTGGCTGCACCAGCACACGCCTACGAAGTGGCAACCAACCAGGCAAACATCACCGGTGGGGCGGCTATTTTGACGATGCCTGGATCTAATCTGACCACCACCTATGATCAATCCGGACTGACTGACCTCGTGGGCGCATCTTCGATGAATAGCCGGGGTTACGTTGGCTCCGATTTCACGCCAAGCCTTGCAACCACCGCTCCTGCGGTCGAGTTCTCATCGAACCTGATCAACAACTGCCCAGCGGTAGGCACCTGTACAGGCTTGGGGACCGTCACGATCGCTTTCAGTCAGCCGGTGCGGAATCCCGTGCTCAACATCGCTGGCCTCGGCGGATACGTCTTGAATGACATCGGCAATAACGGGACCGTCGACAAGCAGTCCCAGCAGCATGCTGTGCTGAATCTCGCAACCGCGGGGTTGACGATGACCAAGCTCTCCGGTGGAAATCTTTCCGTCTCTGGGAACTCGATCACCACCACCAACGACAACGCCGGAACGGCGTGTAATACGAGTGTGCAGACCGGCACGCCGGACCCCGTCGACGCCCAGGCGACCGCTGGCTGCGGTTCGGCCCGCATCAACGGAACCGTCACCACTCTGAGCTTCAACATCAGTGCTGTTTTTGTCCAAACCATTGCTGCCTTGCCGGCCTACACAATCAATGACAGTACGGACCCATTGCACAACAGAGACAACTTCGTCATGGCGGTGACGGTGCCCCAGGATTTCGGTGACGCCCCGCCCAGTTATGACCAGGGCAGTGCCGCCCGGGCTGTTCTGTCGGATGTGACGCTTGGGCCGAATGTCACTGAGGACAACGCGACTGTGGTCAACGGCACCGCCTCGCCGAACGCGGGTACGACGGCGGCCCAGGACCTGATGGACGACGGCGTGACGCTCGCACCGATGACGCAGGGCGCCACGAGCTACTCCACAACCGTGGCGATCAGTGCAGCCAGCAAGCCCGGCAGGACCTGTGGGTGGATTGATTTTAACAAGAACGGGAAATTCGACAACCCTGCCGAGCAGGCCTGCGCCTCCTTCCAGCCCGGAGCCACGACCGCGACACTGACCTGGGCGTCGATCGCTCCCGTGACTGCCGGGACGACGTATGCGCGGTTCCGGATCGGTTACACGGCCAGCCAGATCGAGTCTCCGATCGGTGGATCCGATTCCGGGGAAGTGGAAGATTACATCTTCACGATCGCTGCCGCTGCTCCGGCGATCACGTTGGTGAAGACGGTGAACAAGACCACGCTGGTGGCCGGTGAAACGGCCACGTACACGTTCGTGGCGAAAAACACGGGCAACGTGACGCTGACCTCGGTGGTCATCGCCGAGACGCAGTTCTCCGGAACCGGCACGATGTCGGCCCTGTCCTACACCTGGCCTGGCCTTCCCGGGATTCTTTTGCCGGGGCAGTCCGTGACCGCGACCGCGACATATGTGGTCACGGCGCCGGATGTCACCACGGGGTTGCTGACCAACACGGCGAAGGTCACCGGGAACCCGCCCCTGGGCTTGCCCGTCACGGCAACGGACGACGCGCAGGTCACCGCACCGCCGGCGTGGAAGATCAAAAAGACCGCCACGGTCAACGGAGGAGTTCCCGCGAACGGGTCTGTCACCCCGGGGCAGACCATCGTGTACACGGTCACGGCCACCAGTATCAGCGGCACCATCACCGGCGTTGTCCTGAAGGACAACCTGGGGGAGGTCCTGGATGACGCGACGTTCGTTCCCGGGTCAGCGTCCCTGGTGATCGGCACGGGAACACCCGTGGCGGTAGCCAATCCCGTACCGCCATCCACCCTGCTGAGCACTGCACCGTTCACGTTGCCGGCCGGGCAGACGGCGACCTTGAAGTACAGCGTCGTGGTCAAGGCCGGGGCGTGGAATAAGGAGCTTGTCAACATGGTGACGGGCACGGCGACCACCACGCCACCGCAGACGTGCGCACCAGGCTCCAGCGGGCCGGGCCCTGACTGCACCACCACGCACCGCACCCCGGGCAAGGTGTTGATCGAGAAGATCGGCGAGTCCTCCGGCGGCACCTGGGTGCCGATGGCCGGCTCCACCTGGGCCGTGCACGTCGATAACAACGGCGCCCCCGGCGCTGTGCTGGGAAGCCCGGCCGTGACTGCCGTGGCCGGGCAAACCGGCCGGTTCCAGCTCGAAGGAATCCAGCCCGGCACGTACTGGCTTGCAGAAACCAAGGCCCCGGCCGGGTTCAGCTTGCTCGCCGAACCGGTGAAATTCACCATCGCCACCACCGGTGCCGTGACCCTGGGCCAGGGTTCCCAGGGACAAGGCGCCGGTAGTGGGGTCGTGACCAGCACCGACGCGGACGGTGACGGGATCTTCCTGCTCACGGTCCGGGACGTGCCGGCACTGAAGTTGCCCGAGTCCGGCGGCATCGGCTGGTGGCCCTTCACCACCACCGGATCAGCCCTCCTGATCGGCGCCCTCGCACTGACCCTGGCCGCCAACCGCCGCCGACAGCA
Organism: Micrococcaceae bacterium Sec5.1; assembly: GCA_039636795.1. Classification (NCBI taxonomy): domain Bacteria; kingdom Bacillati; phylum Actinomycetota; class Actinomycetes; order Micrococcales; family Micrococcaceae; species Micrococcaceae bacterium Sec5.1. The sequence goes on from CP143430.1 coordinate 2,056,695, forward strand.
CGAGTCCATCTAGAGTTCCGCGGTCAGAGCAATCCTGCGTGGCCGCGCACCAAATGTTCATTTCCGAGCATCAGCACCACCACTAGAAATCATCACGATGAAAGAGGAAAACACAGTGAGTAATCACCACACCGGGCGGCTTTGGAAGACCGCCGCCGCTACGATCGCCGGGGCGGTGTTGGCGATGTCCTTCTCCGTGGCCCCGGCCTCGGCTGCGCCCCTGGTTGACTGGAACAAGACCGGGTCCATCACGGTCCACAAGTTCGAACGCCCCGCCACCCCGACGGGCCTGCCGAACAACGGCACGTCCGTGGACACCACCGGCCTGACACCGTTGGCCGGTATCGAGTTCACGATCCAGCAGGTCAACACCATCGACCTGTCCACCAACGCCGGCTGGGACGCCGCCCACAACCTCTCGGGCGTGTTCGCCCCGGCCAACCCCGCGGGCTCGATCACTGGCGCCGGGTACACCCTGGGCGCTGCCCAGGCGAAAACCACCGACGCTGCCGGGACCGCCGGTTTCACCGCACTGCCGGTGGGCCTGTACCTGGTGACGGAAACGAACTACCCCGCCGGTGTGACGCCGTCGGCACCGTTCCTGGTGTCCGTGCCGTTGACGGACCCGGATAACAAGGACAACTGGATCTACGACGTCCACGTCTACCCGAAGAACTCCGTTGCCGGGGCCGAGAAGACCGTCACGGACGCCCCTGACGTCAAGCTCGGGGACCAGATCGACTTCACCATCACCGGTGACATCCCGAACGAAGCCGTCATCGATGGCTACAAAATCGTGGACGTCCTGGACCCGAAACTGACCTACGTCGGCGCGTCCGCGACCCTCGTTGACGGCACGCCCATCACGGCAAGCACGGACTACACCGTGAGCTTCGACGCCGCGACCAACACCGTCTCAGTTGTTTTCACTACCGCCGGCCGTGCGAAACTGGCTGCACATACCGACACCCGTGTGCAGGTCATGGTGAACACCAAGGTCAACACCATCGGCGAAATCGAAAACGAAGCCGTCGTCTACCCGAACGCTGCCAGCTTCACCACCACCCCGGGCCAGCCCGGCGGCCCGATCGTCACGCCCCCGGTCGTGACCAAGTGGGGCGAAATGACGCTGCAGAAGGTCAACGAGAACGGTGCAGCCCTTGCCGGTGCCGCGTTCTCCGTCTACACCAATGAAGCCGACGCGAAGGCCGGCACGAACCCGGTGGACCTCAACGGCCAGACGGTCTTCACCGTCGCCGCTGACGGCACCCTGACGATCTCGGGCCTGCGGTACTCGGACTGGGCCAACGGCGCAGCCGTGGCACCCGGAACCCCGGACTACCGCACGTACTACCTGGTGGAGACCACCGCCCCGGCAGGCTATGAACTGCTCGCCGAGCCGGTCTCCTTCCTGATCAACGCCGCCACCACCACGGTCGGCATCGACCTTGAAGTGAAGAACATCCCCTCCAACAGCGGCTTCCAGCTGCCGCTGACCGGTGGCGTCGGAACCGGCATCCTCTACGCAGCCGGTGCCCTCCTCGTCGTCGGCGCAGCCCTGATGTTCGTCCGCAACCGCCGCACCAGCAACAACTAACACCAACACACCAGCAACAGCACCACCGCTGGTAAGCAACACTGCGGGGGCCGCTACCCGCGGCCCCCGCAGTGACCCAAGTGGGGAAGAACGCCAACCACGCGCTCTTCCCCACTTGCATTCCCCACCGGAAGCGCCGAGTCTCAAGCCGGTGATGACCAATTGCATCGCCGTGAGCGCAAGGTTTCTACGGAAATGGAATCCGGCGAACCACACGTCGATGAAGACGGCTCCTGTACGTTCACGAATGATTCCCCATTCATCTATTAGTCACGGCTCGTGAATAGTGGACATGGCCGAGGAAATTGCATGAGAATTGAACCCAACGCTTGATACGGCCGAAAGGTTGTCGCTAGGTCCATCGCGCGAACAGCTCTTATCGGAATACGTTCATATGGAAATGAATCTGCTTGGATTCTTACCAGCTGAGGAACGCCGTCCTTGGTACGATGGCGGCAGAGCTTTACGGATGATTGCCGCCGCATAGCCTAAGAAGTGGCACATGACTCAACTAGTAGAGACGGTCACTAAAAGGGGGAAGCCAAATGAGCACGTCGCCTGTTGTACGTCATTCGTTGTCCACACAAACCCGATGGGTCGCTTTCGCACTTGCCCTGATGGAAGTTTTTGTTGTCATTGTCGTGGGTGCTTTTTCATCGCCCGGCGGACTTCAGCTGATTTCCGCTCTGGCCTTCATCCCTGTGGCTATTTTGCTTGGACTGGTCGTGCAAGGACACTTCCCTTCGTCAAAGCGGCTGTTGGCCTACAGCCTGACTCCGATCGCTGGTGCGTTGGTCGTGGTGACCGTTCTTTTGGGTACGGTCCTTTTTGCCGGAGCTATGGCTTGGTGGATAGCAGGCGCAGTTCTGTGTGCGCTTCCGTTTCTTGCCTTCTTCCGGTTCGTCGCCGTCGAGGGGGAGTAAGTACCTTTTTCCGGGTGTGTGCGTTCAGCACTGAGTACAAGCCTGATTCAGGCACCTACAGGGGCCTATCGCGAAGTTCATAATTGCGCGCCCGCTGATCGATCCATCGTTTGGACTGATGAGACTCAGTCCGGACGGTTTTTTCCGTCTCAGGACACGGCTGGAGCATTCCGCGTCACAAAAATGCCCGCCAGTGCACAGCATCAACATGAGTGGATCAACAGAAGCTGAAGACTCCAAGGCACTCCTGAAGGACTTGGCCACAACGTCGCCCATCCTCGCGGCAAAGCTCGCCCGCCTGCCGCTTGAACAAGCGGCCATGATTTTTGGTGAATGGTCCACCGAAGGCGGTATATGCACAGGCACGTCTGGCGGCTGAGGGGAATTCTGTCGGTGCTCTGTGTCAGAGTCTTTATATGACTGCTCCACTTCTTGCCCACGCTACCGACTACGGACGTATGTACGCCCGCTCCACAACAGAGCAATTCTCTGTGCCCTCCATCACCACGGTGATAGGGCAGCAGGCGCACTCCCTGGACGGTTGGTTCAGTTATATGGGAGCAAGCAGCTTGGCCGCAGATCCCGAACTTCCCGCCGTGCTTGGCAGCCCGGCAAGGATCCGGCAGGCGGTCAATAAGGCCTCCAAAGCTGCTGAGGCCTACAGGGACCAAGCTGCGGCAAGGGGCGATCGCGTCCACAACTACTGTGAGCAGGTAGCCCTTCGCGCCCTGGGTCGTCCGCATCGGATGCAGGAATGCCGCGATGAGCTTGCCTCCCACGGTGAACAGGCCTTTGCGGCGCGCTTCGACGAATGGTGGGAACTGTACAAAGTGGAGCCGCTTGCTCCGGAAATCACTGTCTGGAACAAGACCGTTGGCTATGCCGGCACCCTGGACCTCGTTGCGCGGATTAACGGGCGCATCTGCCTGATCGATTACAAGACCAAGGGCACTACACGCGATGGCACTGTTAAGGCCCTCGACGACAAAGTCGTGATGCAACTTGTGGCGGGGATGAAAGCGGAAGAGAGCCTCGTGGACCCGGTAGCGGGGGAGTGGGAGGCATGGAAGTTTGGCGAGAACCCTATGTTGTTGGCGGTCGCCATCGGAGAAACCGAAGTGAGGCCCCAGCGAGCCAACCCGGATGTCCTGAAGCACCATTGGTGGAAGTTCTGCGCCCTGAGGCGCGTCTGGGAGATGTCAGCTGATGTTACTGCGGCCGGTCAGGCGCTCATGCCCGTCCCGCCGCCGTCGTTCGTGTCACCGTCGTTGGAGTCCGCGTCGCTGGTGCCTGCTGGCGCAGCGACTGCCACTGCTGGCGCTGGAGACAACGGCAGTAGCCTGCACTCAACTAAACTGGCCTAGGCTCCGCAACAGCCGGACCAGAGTGTGACGATCGTGAGGACTGACAGCAGATGGCAATTTTGAGTATCCGAATCATTGGGGATCCGGTGTTGCGAACCGTAGCCGATCCCGTCGCTGAATTCGGTCCGGAGCTCGCCAAGCTGGTAGCCGACATGATGGAAACCATGGAGGACGTGGAAGGCGCAGGCCTTGCAGCTCCCCAGGTGGGCGTCAGCAAGCGGGTCTTCACCTACCGCATTGCCGGTGTAGAGGGACACATCATCAACCCGATCCTTGACAACAGCGAAGATTTCCAGCCCGACGAAGTTGAGGGCTGCCTCTCCATACCCGGCCTTGGTTTCCCCGTGCGCCGACACCGGGCAACGCGCGCCACGGGTGTGGATCTCAATGGCAATCCGGTAGAGGTTGAAGCCGAAGGTATGCTGGCACGTTGCTTCCAGCACGAGACCGATCACCTCGACGGCGTCCTTTTCACGGACAGGCTTGAGGGCGAAGACCGGAAAGCCGCGCTGCGTGCCATCCGAAACGCGAACTACCACGCTGTGACTGAGCAGACCACATCCAAGCGGGCAAGCTCTGTTGGTTCCAGCTTTGGTGCCGGCAGTTTCGGGGCTCCCGAGTGAGGGTTCTCTATGCAGGAACCCCGGCCGTTGCCGTTCCGTCCTTGGACGCCCTGGTCAAAGCCGGCTTTGACGTCGTTGCAGTCCTGACGCGCCCGGATGCGCCGTTAGGACGCAAACGGGTCCTGACGCCGTCGCCGGTTGCCGCCCGGGCGGAGGAACTCGGCATCGAGATCATTCGCGCTGCCAAGGTGGATGCTGACACTACGGCTCGAATTGCTGAAATTGCTCCGGATGTAGCCGCCATCGTGGCTTATGGGGGAATCGTTCCCCGCGCTGCCCTGGGCGTTCCCCGGCTTGGCTGGGTCAATCTCCACTTCTCGCTTCTTCCCGCGTGGCGTGGTGCGGCTCCCGTGCAGCGCTCCATCATCGCGGGTGACGACTTCACGGGGGCGGCTACCTTCCAACTGGAAGAAGGGCTGGACACCGGCCCTGTGTTTGGCACGCTAACCGAAACCGTGCGGCCGGATGACAGTGCTGGCGATCTTCTCGAGCGTCTTTCCCTGAGTGGTGCCGTCCTCCTCAGCCAGACGCTGTCCGCCATCGACGCCGGTCAGGCGGCGCCGCAGCCGCAGACGGGCGAGGTATCCCTGGCCCCCAAGCTGTCGCTCGAGGACGGACGGTTGGACTGGCAGCAGCCGGCCCTTGCCCTGAATCGAAGGGCGCGCGGCGTTACGCCCGAGCCCGGCGCGTGGACAACGTTGGAGGGGGAAAGGATCAAGCTTGAACCCGTCGCACTCCGACCCGATGTCAAGGACATTGCTCCTGGAGCCATCCGCGTTGATGGAAAGACCGTGCTGGTAGGGACTGGCTCCCACGCGGTGGAACTGGGGCGGATTCAACCCGCCGGCAAAAAGATGATGTCGTCGGCCGACTGGGCCCGCGGCTTGGCTGCACCTGAGAAAGTGGTATTCGAATGAGCGAGTCCGGCCGGCGAGGCCCCAACAACAGCGGGAGCCGGGACGGTGGCGGACACGCTGATCGTGGAGGCCGCAGCGACAGCAAGCGCAATGCCCAGGGCAGGGAACGAAACAGGGGACCCCAGAGGGGCTTCTCCAATAACGCCCCATCCCAGCGCACGCGCCGCGCTGATCCTGCGCGCCTGGTAGCTTACGAAGTCCTCCGTGCCGTCGCATCGGAAGACGCGTACGCGAATCTTGTCCTTCCCGCCAGAATCCGTGAGCACCGCCTGGACCGCCGCGACGCTGGTTTTGCCACCGAGCTGAGCTACGGTGCCTTGCGAGGGCAGGGCACGTACGATGCCATCCTGGCCCGCTGCGTCGACCGCCCACTCGAGCAACTTGACCCCGCGATCCTGGATGCCCTGCGCATCGGCGCGCATCAGCTGCTCTCCATGCGCGTTCCGGCCCATGCTGCGCTGGACCAAACCGTGGGCCTGGCCCGCGCGGTCATCGGCGCCGGGCCGTCTGCGCTCATCAACGCTGTTCTCCGCAAAGTCACGGCGCACAGCATGACAGAGTGGCTGGACATCCTGCTGGAGCAGGAGACAGACGAGACCAAGATTGCTGCCCTGCGTCACGCTCACCCGGAATGGATCGTCCGCGCATTGCGCCAATCGTTGGTGAATCACGGGAGATCCAAGACTGAGATTGAAGCCCTGCTGGAGGCAGACAACGCAGCGCCTGTGGTTAATCTGGTTGCCCTGCCTGGGTTGGGTAACCTGGAGGAAGCTTTCGAGAACGGGGCTACAGCCGGAGAGCTGGTAGAGGACTCCGCGCTGTCGGCCGGAGGCGACCTTGGCCGGCTCGAGTCCGTCCGAAAGGGCACTACCCGTGTTCAGGATGTTGGCTCGCAACTCGTAGCCCGCGCAGTTGCAGGCGTGGATCTGGGCGCGCCTTCACGCGAAGGAGAGCGCTGGCTGGACATGTGCGCAGGGCCGGGAGGCAAAGCTGCCTTGCTTGCGGCCTTGGCTCACCGCGATGGCGCCACCTTGCTGGCCAACGAGCCCGCCCCCCACCGCGCCAAGCTGGTCCGGCAGGCGCTGTCTGCGGTGCCTGCGGAATCTTGGACGGTGCGGACCGGTGACGGACGGGAGGTTGGCGGCGAACAGCCCGACTCCTTTGACCGGGTGTTGGTGGACGTTCCCTGCAGTGGTCTTGGTGCCCTGCGCAGGCGTCCCGAATCGCGCTGGCGCCGCGCACCCAAGGACATCGCGGACCTTGGTCCACTGCAGCGTGAACTGCTGATCTCCGCCGTCGACGCCGTCAAGCCCGGTGGCGTGGTGGCGTACGTGACGTGTTCACCCCACCCTGCGGAAACCACAGCCGTTGTGGGTGACGTCATGGGAAAGCGTGATGACCTTGAGATGCTCGACGCCGGTCAGGCGCTGGACGCTGTCAGCCTCACCGGTGCCCTCGGTGCCGGGCACGAGAATATGGCCCAGCTTTGGCCGCACGTTCACCACACGGATGCCATGTTCATGGCGCTCATCCGCAAAAAGTCCTAGCTCCGCAAAAAAGTCCTGGCTCCGTAAAAAGTCCTAGGCCGCCACACCCGCTTGAACTCAATCGATAAAACAACTGACCCAAAGGGGCTGCCTTGTCTCAGTGCTGTATCAACCCGAGCATCCTGTCCGCAGACTTCGTCAACCTTGAGGCGGAGCTGCAGCGGATCGCCAATGCCGATGCCGTGCACGTGGACGTCATGGACAACCACTTCGTTCCCAACCTGACGCTTGGCTTGCCCGTGGTGGAGCGGATCCAAGCCGTCAGCCCGGTTCCCTTGGACGTACACCTGATGATTTCAGACGCTGATCGTTGGGCACCTGCCTACGCTGACGCCGGCGTCGCATCGGTGACGTTTCATGCCGAGGCTGCCATGGCGCCTGTCAAGCTTGCCCGCGAGCTGCGGGCCCGAGGCTCAAAAGCGGGTATGGCTTTGCGGCCCGCAACTCCTGTTGAGCCGTATCTTGACATGCTTAGTGAACTGGACATGCTCCTGATCATGACAGTTGAGCCGGGCTTTGGTGGCCAGTCGTTCCTGGATATCACCTTGCCCAAGATCCGCCGCGCCCGCGCAGCCATTGACGGCTCCGGCATCGGTGTGGCCATCCAGGTGGATGGCGGGATCACTGAGGAAACCATCCTCCGCGCCGCTGAGGCAGGCGCGAATGTGTTCGTGGCAGGCTCAGCCGTGTACGGGGACGAAGACCCCGCGGCGGCAATTGATCGGCTCCGCGCAGCCGGATCCAAGGGCGGCTCGGCGAAACCGTGACGACCGTCATCAGATGTTACGAAGATTGCAGGGAATAGCTCAGGCATCTTCGCAGTTGTGGCACAATAGCAACACACATACGTGCTCCGGGGTCGGTGTAAGTCCGAACCGGCGGTTATAGTCCGCGACCCGCGCGCCTTGGAATCCAAGTAATTGGAAGCCGCTGGCAAACGGTTGAACCGGTGGAATTCCGGTACCGACAGTTAAAGTCTGGATGGGAGAAGCACGTACAGTCATGCTGTGTGCGTCCTTAGGGACGCCGCGCAGTGTGCTGTCGTACACCCCCGGAGCCATCGCGGCTTACTGGGAAGGAACGGCATGGACTTTCTGCGATGGCTCTTCGAAGCACAGATTCCCGTTGGAGGATCTGCGCTTGTTTTACGCGAAGTGCTTGGCAACATCTTTGGGCTCGCCAGCGCCCTCGGCGGAATGCGCCGCAAAGTCTGGGCGTGGCCTGTAGGCATCGTGGGGAATATCCTCCTGCTGACGGTCTTCCTCGGCAACGTTTTCGGCGCGGCCGCCCCCGCAACCCTCTGGGGACAGGCTGCCCGGCAGATCATGTTCGTAGCCGTCGCCGTCTACGGTTGGTACCGGTGGCAACAAGGCCGGCAAGCCAGCACCCAGGGGCAGGCAATCGTCCCGGGCTGGGCCAGCAACAAGGTCCGCATAGCCCTCATCGGGGCAATGGTGGCAGGAACGGCCGCCCTGACTCCGCTTTTCGACGCGCTGGGCTCCTACCCGCCTGTGTGGGCAGATGCCTGGACGTTCACGGGTTCCCTGCTGGCCACCTACGGTATGGCCCGGGGATGGACGGAGTTCTGGCTCATCTGGGTAGCCGTGGACATCGTCGGCGTCCCATTGCTCTTCAGCGCCGGATACTACGCGAGTGCCGTCATGTACCTCTTCTATGGCTTCTTTACGTTGACCGGTTTCTTCGTGTGGTGGCGTGCAGAGAAGCGTGAACGTGCCTCGGCCCGCCCCGCTCCTGCTGTTGTGGGGGTCGCTGCGTGACTCTGAACCCCAAATTCTTCAATACCGCCGAGACTGCGGCCATGGACGTGGCCCTTACAGCTGCACTCGGCGGGCCGCGTGGAGCCAACCCCTTGGTGGGCGCCGTTGTGCTCAGTCCCGGGGGCGAACAGCTCGCCGTTGGCTACCATCGGGGAGCTGGCACAGCCCACGCCGAGGCCGATGCCATTCTTGAGGCACGCCGTCAGGGTGTGGACCTTGCCGGAACCACCATGGTGGTCACCCTGGAGCCCTGCAACCACGTGGGCCGTACCGGACCCTGCGCACAGGCCATCATTGAGGCCGGGATCTCCAGGGTGATTTACGCCGTCGATGATCCCCACGATCCCGCCGCGGGCGGCGCCCGCACCTTGAAAGCAGCGGGAGTCGACGTCGAATCCGGGCTCGCCGCCGACAAGGCGTTTGACCTCAACCGCGAATGGTTCGACGCCGTAGCAACCAAACGTCCTTTCGTCACCTTGCACATTGCCCAGACGCTGGACAGCCGCATCGCCGCAGTGGACGGTACCAGTCAATGGATCTCCAGTCCTGAGTCGCTCGCGGACAACCACGGATTGCGGGGCCTCATTGATGCCATCCTGGTGGGCACTGGCACGGTACTCATCGACAACCCCCGTCTGACGGCGCGGGCCTCCGACGGCAGCCTGGCGCAGCGTCAGCCGCTCCGCGCCGTCATGGGTTTAAGGGATGTTCCCGAAGATGCTGCGGTACGCGGAACCGATGGCCTTTTTGTGCACCTGCAAACCAGGGACGCGGGGGAAGCGCTCAGCCAACTGTTCCACCTAGGCGTCAGGCATGTCATGGTGGAGGGCGGTTCCAGCATCCTCAGCACGTTCCTTGCTGCTGGCTTGGTGGATGAACTGATCGTCTATCTTGCTCCAACCCTTTTGGGCTCCGGAACGCCCGCTCTGAACGACCTCGGCATTACCACCTTGGCCGATGCCCAGCACTGGGCCTGGGACGATGCCGGTGGAGGGGCTGTACAGACCCTGGGCAACGATCTTCGGCTGCATCTGCGATCCATGAGATCGGCAACAAAGACAGCACCAGCCCAAACAGCAGCGGCCAGCACAACCAAGAATTCCATTCCGCGCAGTGAAGCTGCGGAATACGTCACAGGAGGACACTAAATGTTTACCGGAATCGTTGCCGAACAGGGCACCGTCCTGGCTATTGACCGCGACGGCGATGATAGCGCGACGCTGCGGCTGAAAGCCCCGACCACCACAGAAGGTCTCCCGTTGGGAGGATCCATCGCAGTCAATGGAGTCTGCCTCACCGCCACTCAGATTGACGGGCAGGATTTCAGCGTCGACGTCATGGGGGAGACCCTGATCCGCACCACCATCGGCGAGTTGGCCGCGGGCGATACGGTGAACCTTGAGCGCTGCGTCCCTGCGGGTGGGCGCCTCGACGGCCATGTGGTCCAAGGACATGTTGACGGCGTGGGTGAGCTGCTGGAACGTGAGCCGCTGGGCAACTGGGACCGTTTGAGGTTTGGCGTCCCTGGCCCGCTGGCACGGTACATTGCCGAGAAGGGTTCGATCGCCGTCGACGGTGTTTCGCTGACCGTGACGGCCGTGAGCCCAGCCGCTGAAGCGGCTCCCTGGTTCGAAGTAGGGCTTATCCCTACGACTCTGGAGGAGACAGGCCTGGGGGCTAAGCCGGTTGGTGCCCGGGTGAACCTGGAAGTGGACGTGCTTGCGAAGTACACCGAAAGGCTCCTGTCCTTCGCTCCGCAGGGCTCCCCGGCGCACCGCGCGATCGTGGACACGGCCAACGAGGAGTCAGCCAGGGAGTCTGCCGGGAACCAGGAGGCTGCGCGATGAGCACCCCGACCAAGACGGTCTCGACGGCGAGGGGCCGTACAGGCCTGGATCCCGTGGAAGCTGCGATCGCGGCGATGGCTGCCGGCCAGGCAGTCATCGTGGTGGACAACGAAGACCGCGAGAACGAAGGCGACATCATTTTCGCTGCCGAACACGCCACGCCCGCCCTCATGGGGTGGACCATCCGGTATTCATCGGGCGTCATTTGCGTTCCGCTTGAAGCGGAACGCGCGGATGCCCTTGCGCTTCCGCCCATGGTGGCAGTCAATGAGGACGCCAAAGGTACTGCCTACACTGTTTCCTGCGATGCGGCCATCGGAGTGAGCACTGGTATCTCGGCTACGGACCGTGCATTGACGGCCCGGATCCTCGCCGATCCCCAGAGCACTCCAGCGGCGATTACGCGCCCCGGGCATATTTTCCCGCTCCGGGCGGTTAAGGGGGGAGTGCGTGAACGTCCGGGACACACGGAAGCAGCCGTGGACCTGTGTCGGCTTGCCGGGCTTGCTCCGGTGGGCGTGATCGCTGAGTTGGTACATGACGATGGTGAAATGATGCGCCTGGACAGCCTGCGTGATTTTGCCGCCGAACATGGATGCCCCCTCATCTCTATTGAGGATCTGGTGGCATACGTTGACGCGGTAGAGTCCCAGACGGCACACGTTTCAGTGGCAGACGAGGAGAAGCGATGACCGCACCGACAACGCGCAGCAGCGGCGACACCGAGCCCACACCCCACCCGGTGAGCGGCGGCCCGATTGTCCAGCTGCCCACAGCCTTTGGGGACTTTGTAGCCCAGGCCTGGACGGACCACGTTACAGGCGTGGAACACCTTGCCGTGAGTTCCCCCAACCCGCCTAAGGATGGCCACGCCCCACTGGTGCGCCTGCACTCCGAATGCCTCACTGGCGACGTCTTCGGATCCTATCGTTGCGATTGCGGCGAGCAATTGGCCTTTGCCCTTGAGCTCATCCACGCTGAGGGTGGAACACTCCTGTACTTGCGGGGCCAGGAAGGGCGCGGCATTGGTCTCGCCAACAAGATCAAGGCCTACGCGCTGCAGGAAGCCGGTTTCGATACCGTCGAGGCCAACGAACAGCTGGGCCTGCCGGTAGACGCACGCTCCTATGGTGCCGCGGGTCAGATCCTGGCCGAGATGGGCCTGCATGAGGTCCGGTTGCTCAGCAACAATCCGGACAAGCAGAACCGGCTGGCCGAGGCTGGCGTCTCGGTGGTGGAAATGGTTCCCACGGAAGTTCCTTCGCGCGAACAGAACCTTCGCTATTTGCAGACCAAGAAAGACCGGATGGATCACCGTCTGACGCTCGAAACCGAGACCGTCGGCAACGGAAAGACACCGTCCCGAAGCCCCTTTGACCACGAACAAGACTGAACGGAATTCCAGCAAACAATGAGCGGACACGGCGCACCCACCATCGACCTCACCACCCTCAGGCCCGAGGAAACCTCGCAGCTCAAGCTCGCCATTGTGGCAGCCAGCTGGCACACCCAGATCATGGATGGACTGGTTGATGGCGCACTCCGCGCAGCCAAGGAAGCCGGCATCGCCGAGCCCACCCTTCTGCGCGTCCCCGGCAGCTTCGAACTCCCGGTTGCCGCGGCCCGGCTCGCACCGCACTTCGACGCCGTCGTGGCCCTTGGTGTTGTTATCCGCGGCGGGACGCCGCACTTTGAGTACGTATGCCAGGCCGCGACGTCGGGACTCACCGACGTCAGCGTCCGCACCGGCGTTCCGGTCGGGTTTGGTGTCCTGACTTGCGATACGGAACAGCAGGGCTTGGACCGCGCTGGCCTCCCGGGCTCCAACGAAGACAAGGGCCACGAGGCAGTGACTGCGGCCCTTGCCACGGCAGTGACGCTGAAGCAGTACAGCTGACACTGGGACAGTATGCGTTGAAGGGGATGTGGGTGTGTCTTCACTCACATCCCCTTCGTCATGGAAGGCCCCAACAAGCGGTGCCAGCCCCGAAGCAAGTAGTCTGTAGGGCGTGAAGAATTTCGAGACGCTGTTCGCAGAACTGAGTGAGAAAGCAGCGACCCGCCCGGCAGGCTCGCGTACGGTTGCCGAACTGGACTCCGGAATCCACGGCATCGGTAAGAAAGTGGTCGAAGAGGCCGCCGAAGTCTGGATGGCCGCCGAGTACGAATCCGATGAAGCCGCTGCCGAGGAAATCTCCCAGTTGCTGTACCACCTGCAGGTCCTCATGCTCGCCAAGGGCCTCAGCCTGGAAGACGTTTACAAGCATCTCTAGCCACGCCACTCCGCCTCAATGAGCGGAGCCAGCTGCGTGGCCGAAGTGCCTGAAAACCTCCATTCCAAACAGAAAGTCTCCCCATGCTCCGTGTAGCAGTCCCCAACAAGGGATCCCTGTCAGAAGCCGCCTCTGCAATGTTGTCCGAGGCCGGTTACCGCCAGCGCCGCGACACCCGCGAACTGGTCATGGTTGATCCCGACAATGACATTGAATTCTTCTTCCTGCGCCCCCGCGACATCGCCGTGTATGTGGGCCAGGGAACCCTGGACGTCGGAATCACCGGACGCGACCTCCTGCTGGACGCAAAGGTGGAAGCCGAAGAACTCCTTCCCTTGGGCTTTGCCCCTTCCACCTTCCGTTTCGCCGGCCCCGTGGGTGACTTCACCGGCGTCGAACAGCTCGAAGGTAAGCGCCTCGCCACCAGTTACGACGGTCTCCTTCGTGACTATCTGGCGGATCGCGGCGTGAACGCCAAGGTGGTCCGACTGGACGGTGCCGTCGAGTCATCGGTGCGGCTCGGCGTCGCCGACGCCATTGCCGACGTCGTCGAGACGGGCAACACCCTCAAGGCAGCCGGGATGGAAATCTTCGGCGATCCCATTCTTAAGTCCGAGGCCGTGCTGATCAGGCGCACAGGCCCAGGTGGTGCCGCGAACGGCACTGCCAAGGAAATCGACGTTCTCATCCGTCGCCTGCAGGGCGTCCTCGTGGCGCGGCAGTACGTCCTGATGGACTACGACATCCGTAAGGATCTGGTGGAGGATGCTGCTGCGCTCACCCCTGGCCTTGAATCACCCACCGTTTCCCCGCTGCGGGACTCGGATTGGGTGGCCGTGCGGTCCATGGTTCCCAAGAAGGAAACCAACCGCATCATGGATGAACTGTACGATCTGGGCGCCCGCGCCATCCTGGTCAGCAGCATCCACGCCTGCCGTATCTGACCGGACCGCCTCAGCAGCGCACAGCAGAATTCCTCAGCAGCGCACAGCAGAATTAAGGAGCAGCACATGGCTGTAGCCGTACGCGTCATTCCCTGCCTGGACGTCGATGCCGGCCGAGTGGTCAAAGGCGTCAACTTCGAAGGCCTGAGGGACGCCGGAGACCCTGTGGAACTGGCGCATCGCTACGACAATGGCGGCGCCGATGAACTCACGTTCCTCGACGTCACGGCATCATCGGGCAACCGCGAAACCACGTTCGACGTCGTTCGCCGAACCGCCGAGGAAGTCTTCATCCCGCTGACTGTTGGTGGCGGGGTCCGTGGCGTGGCAGAGGTGGATAAACTCCTGCGCTTCGGTGCAGACAAGGCATCGATCAACACCGCTGCCGTGGCCCGACCAGAGGTCATCGACGAAATCACCCGCCACTTCGGCTCGCAGGTCCTGGTGCTCTCCGTGGATGCGCGCCGTACCCGCGAAGGCGACGCCCCGACGTCGTCCGGTTTTGAAGTCACCACACACGGCGGCCGGACCGGGACGGGAATCGACGCCATCGCCTGGGCCAAGGAAGCCGCGGACCGGGGTGTGGGAGAAATCCTTTTGAACTCGATCGACGCCGACGGCACCAAGGACGGATTCGACCTTGAACTGATCCGCCTTGTCCGTGGGGCCGTCAACATTCCGATCATCGCCTCCGGTGGTGCCGGGAAGCCTGCGCATTTCCCTCCAGCCGTGGAGGCCGGAGCAGACGCCGTGCTGGCAGCTTCGGTGTTCCACTTCGGTCCCGATGACATGATCGCCCAAGTCAAAGCGGCCATTCGCGAGGCTGGCTTCGAAGTCCGCTAAAACGTAAACAACGCGGGGTCACTTTTGGCCCATCTCCGGAAGGATGATGGGCCAAAAGTGACCCCGCGTTGTTTGTCTTAAAGGCCGATGTCTGCGGTTTGCAAAAGCGCGACGGCGTCCGGCTGGCCTTCGAAGGTGACCAGGGCCTGGCTGGTGCGGCCGTGCGCATGCATGAGCAATTCGCCGGGTTCGCCAACAATCGCAACCGACACGGGAGCGCGCTTGGCCACATGCCGGGGGCCGGAGGGCCGCACCAGAACGATGCCGAGGTCCACGCCGCGGTAAAGGAAAGCGGCCCGCTTGATGAGTTCATCCCACAGGGCGTCCGAGTACGCTTCGTCGAGGGCCCGGGGCGCCCAGCGGTCACCCGCGCGGCGGATGTCCTCGGTGTGGACGAAATATTCGATGAGATTCGACGTCTCGTCCAGCGCCTTGATCTTCAAAGGGGAAAGGGCTGGCGGGCCTGCGCGGAACGTCTTGACGAGCTCCGCGTAGTC
The DNA here is from genome assembly GCA_039636795.1 of Micrococcaceae bacterium Sec5.1. Taxonomy (NCBI): domain Bacteria; kingdom Bacillati; phylum Actinomycetota; class Actinomycetes; order Micrococcales; family Micrococcaceae; species Micrococcaceae bacterium Sec5.1. The sequence goes on from CP143430.1 coordinate 2,071,848, forward strand.
ATCAGTGGTCTTCAGCTTGGCAGCAAGTTTGGCCGTTGCTTTGTCCGAAGCCTTACCGAGGCTGGGAATCAAGAGGCCAATGCCCACGGCAGCTTTACGCTCGCGCAGGTAGAGGTGCGCCGCAAGGTCCCGGGTGAGCCACCCTTGGCAGAGCGTGGGGGAGTCAGGTCCGGCCGCCAACAGGGTTTCGGCCAGTACTTCTCGGGAAGGATCGACGAAATGCATCACTTGTGAAACTAGCACGATCAGGGCAAGGTTGCGCAGTGGAACCGCCGCAGAATCCGGCTCCCATCAAAGGCACTAGACTTGATCTGATGTCAGAGCAGTCCGCCCCCAGTCCAACTCCTGCCGTGGAGCTCTCCAGCGACCCCGGGGACACCCTGCCGCAGGAGATCGCCAGTGCTCTCAAACGGGACTCCGCAGGCCTTGTAGCCGCCATCATCCAGCAGCACGATACCCATGAGGTCCTCATGCTTGGCTGGATGGATGACGAGGCACTCCGCCGCACCATGACCACGGGACGCGTGACCTTCTACTCGCGCTCCCGCCAGGAGTACTGGCGTAAGGGCGACACTTCCGGGCACGTACAGTTCGTGAAGTCAGTCGCCCTTGACTGCGACGGCGATGCCCTCCTGGTCCGCGTGGACCAGATCGGCGCAGCCTGCCATACCGGTACCCGCACCTGCTTCGACGGGCGCGACCTTTCGGTTGTAACGGGCCACCGCGATTAAGGCATCCCCTAGTTTCCCTGACGCACCACCTAAGACCAAAGGCGGAGAACAATAGCCATGCAGGACCTTGGAATCATCAGCCCGGGCCTGGAAGAGTTCCGCGAACTCGCCGTCCACAGCCGTGTCATCCCTGTCCGACTCAAAGTCCTGGCCGACGCCGAGACCCCCATCGGGCTGTACCGTAAGCTCGCCAAGGGCCAGCCCGGAACGTTCCTCCTTGAGTCGGCTGCCGTTGGCGGTGCCTGGTCGCGCTATTCTTTCATTGGTGCCAAGTCCCGGGCCACGCTGACCACGAAGGACGGCCAGGCACACTGGATTGGCGAGCCGCCCGTCGGCGTTCCCGTGACTGGCAACCCGGTGGAAGCAGTCCGTGACACCATCGCCGCCCTGCAAACGGACCGGTTTGAAGGGCTGCCGCCCTTTACTTCCGGCCTCGTCGGTTTCCTGGGCTGGGAAGCCGTGCGCCATTGGGAGAAGCTGACGGCACCGCCGGAAGATGACCTCCAGCTGCCCGAGATGGCCCTGAACCTGGTCACCGACATGGCAGTGCACGACAATGTGGACGGCACAGTCCTCCTGATCGCCAACGCGATCAACTTCGACAACAGTTCCGAGCGTGTGGATGACGCCTGGCACGACGCCGTGGCGCGGGTTAAAGCGCTGCTGGACCAGGTCAGTACCCCTGTTGCCCAACCCGTCTCGGTGCTGGAGCCGGCCGCACTGGATTTCGCGTCCAGCGTGCAGGAACGCTGGGACGAGGCCAAGTACCTGGAAGCCATCGATCGCGGCAAGGAAGCGATCGTCGATGGCGAGGTCTTCCAGGTGGTCATCTCGCGCCGCTTCGAAATGGAGTGCCAGGCCGATCCGCTGGATGTTTACCGCGTACTGCGCAACACCAACCCGAGCCCTTACATGTACATCTTCAGCCTCGAAGATGCTGACGGACGCGAGTACTCGATCGTGGGTTCCTCCCCGGAAGCGTTGGTGACGGTAACCGGCGGCGAAGTCATTACGCACCCCATCGCCGGATCGCGTCCCCGTGGCAAGACTGTTGAAGCTGACAAAGCCCTGGCCACGGAACTTTTGGCCGACCAGAAGGAGCGTGCAGAGCACCTCATGCTGGTTGACCTTTCACGTAACGACCTCTCAAAGGTCTGCGTTGCCGGCACGATTGACGTCACCCAGTTCATGGAGGTGGAGCGTTTCAGCCACATCATGCACTTGGTGTCCACTGTGGTGGGGGAGTTGGCTCCGCATGCCAAGGCCTACGACGTCCTGAAGGCAACATTCCCTGCGGGTACCCTTTCCGGTGCCCCGAAACCGCGGGCGTTGCGCCTCCTGGACGAGCTCGAACCGCACCGCCGCGGTATCTATGGTGGCGTTGTGGGTTACCTCGACTTTGCCGGTGACATGGACATGGCGATTGCCATCCGTTCTGCGTTGCTGCGGGAAGGCCGGGCCTACGTGCAGGCTGGCGGCGGGATTGTTGCTGACTCACACAAACCGTCGGAAGCCCTTGAAACGGTGAACAAGGCTGCTGCGCCGCTTCGGGCAGTGCACACGGCGGGTTCGCTGCAGAATATTTCCGCCGAGACAGTGCGGGATAAAGGAATCGTCGACGGCGGGACGCCCGCCTCATGACCGCTGAAGCACAGGGGCCGACGGCGACCACATCGCCGCGCTGGGCCCGGAAGTCAACGCTTGTTCTGGCCACGGCACTCCTGGCCCTGGCTGTATTTGGAACCACCACGCAGACGTGGATCGAGGTCCGTCTGGACCCGACAGCTGCTTCCAACAGCGACCTCCACGTTCAAGGCAGCAAGGCGGCCACGGCCGTTACCGCACTGGCACTTGTAGCACTTGCCGGTGGGCTGGCGGCTTCCATTGCAGGGCGGATCGCCCGCTGGATCATCGCAGCACTCCTTGTCCTCTCAGCTGCGGGCATTATCCTGGCGGCAGTCACAGTGCTGTCTGACCCTCTCGGTGCCGCGCAGGGTTCCATCGCTGCGGCAACCGGCATCTCGGGAGGTCAGGCGAGCGTGGCCACAACGGTCTTCCCTGTCCTGGCAATCGTGGCCGGTGCCTTGCTTGCCGTCTGTGCAGTGGTCTTGCCGCTGGCCGGACGGTATTGGAAAAGCCGCACCAAGTACGACGCCGCTGCCGTCAAGGAACGCGGTAGCGGACCAGTGGACGAGATCGACAGCTGGGACAGTCTTTCCCGCGGCGAAGACCCAACCTAAGCAGCCCAGCAATCTTTCGGGCCGGTATGGCGCAACATAAGCGCCAGCGCCGGTCCTGACGTCGGACGATGTCCCGGCCGCCGTCAATAAATGGCAGAATGTAAGCAGTATTCATCCTGAGGAGATTCCACATGAGCAAAACCACAGTGTCCGCAAACCAAGCTACCTCCACCATGGCCAGCCACGCTGATGCCATCGGCCACGGTAACAGCCCGGCTGCCTGGACCTGCGTGATTGTGATGCTGGTCGGCGCCCTGATTTCCTCCATTGCTTTCGTCATCGCCAGCACCCCCATCTTCATCGGCGGTGTCGTGGTCATGGTGGCCGGCCTCATCGTTGGCTGGGCCATGCGCAAGGCCGGCTACGGAGTGGGTGGCAGCAAGCTGCAGAACAACGGCCACTAATCGTGACCGTTCTTGACGACATCATCGTCGGCGTCAAGGAGGACATGGAAGCCCGCCGCCGGCTTGTGTCCCTCGTTGAGCTGAAGGACCGCGTTGCTGGTGCAGCCCCCGCGCGTGACGCTTGGGCTGCCCTGGGTGGTACCTCGTCGAATCGTGACGATCTCAAGGTCATCGCTGAAATCAAGCGTCGTAGCCCCTCCAAAGGCGACCTCGCGCCCATTGATGATCCGGCTTCGCTCGCGGTGCAGTACGAACATGGCGGAGCTTCGGTCATCAGCGTCCTTACCGAGAAGCGACGTTTCGGCGGATCGCTGGCAGATCTCGATGCCGTACGTGCCGCCGTCGATATTCCCTTGCTGCGCAAGGACTTCACGGTGGACGATTACCAGATCTGGGAAGCCCGCGCCCATGGTGCGGACCTTATTCTGCTGATCGTTGCGGCCTTGTCCGACTCGGAGCTGGCTCACTTCAGTGCCCTCAGCCATGAGCTTGGCATGAACGTGCTCGTGGAAACGCACACCGAAGAGGAAATTGAGCGTGCCGTCGCTGCGCAGGCCAAGATCATCGGCATCAACGTCCGCAACCTGAAGACGCTCGACGTCGACCGTTCAGTTTTCGGTTCACTGGCCGGTTTGATTCCGGCTGAGGCAGTGATTGTTGCGGAGTCCGGCGTGCGGACGGCCGAGGACGTCACGCACTATGCCGCGAGCGGCGCCAATGCCATCTTGGTGGGGGAGGCGCTGGTCAGCGACTCAACCCCGCGCGAACGCATCACCGAATTCAAGGCAGCTGGAGCTGCCGCCATCGCCGTCAGGAACTGAGGCAGTACCTGAAACAAGGCGACAGCCATGAGGCAGCCCGGGCATGAGCCTGCGGCTGCCTTGTGGCACGTGGAACTACCCGATGAACTAACTTCGAACAGGACGGTGAGACTGATGGTGGACGCGCCAACAGCCAGCTCGGAAGAGAATGCGGCCGACGCATTCCTGCAAGGTGGCACTTCGCTGCGCAACGCGGCCGGGCCCTACTTCGGTAACTACGGTGGCCGTTGGATGCCGGAGTCACTTATCGCCGCACTCGACGAAGTCCAGGACACGTTCGAAAAAGCCAAGGCCGATCCCGAGTTCCTCGCGGAGTTGAAGGACCTCAACAAAAACTACTCCGGGCGTCCGTCGCTGCTGACAGAGGCCAAGCGCTTCTCCAAGCACGCTGGTGGCGCGAGGATTTTCCTCAAGCGTGAAGACCTCAACCACACCGGTTCGCACAAGATCAACAACGTCCTGGGGCAAGCCCTCCTGGCCAAGCGCATGGGCAAGACCCGGGTCATTGCCGAAACCGGCGCAGGCCAGCACGGCGTTGCCAGCGCGACGGCAGCCGCCCTCCTGGGCCTTGAATGTGTTGTCTACATGGGCGCGGAGGACTGCCGCCGTCAGGCTTTGAACGTTGCCCGCATGCAACTGCTCGGCGCCACTGTGGTTCCCGTGACCAATGGTTCGCAGACCCTCAAGGACGCCATCAACGACGCCCTGCGGGATTGGGTTTCGAACGTGGAGAACACCCACTACCTACTGGGTACCGCGGCCGGAGCTCACCCGTTCCCCGCCATGGTTCGTTTCTTCCACGAAGTGATCGGCGAGGAAGCCCGCGCTCAGATCCTGGACCAGACTGGCAAGCTGCCCGACGCCATCTGTGCCTGCATCGGTGGTGGCTCCAATGCCATCGGCCTGTTCCACAGCTTCCTGGACGACGCATCCGTGAAGATCTACGGCTTTGAGGCAGGTGGCGACGGCGTAGAGACCGGGCGTCACGCTGCAGCAATCTCCCTGGGACGTCCCGGTGTGCTGCACGGTGCCCGTTCCTACCTCATGCAGGACGAAGACGGTCAGACCATCGAATCCCACTCGATCTCTGCCGGACTGGACTACCCCAGCGTGGGACCCGAGCACTCGTACCTCGCGGACATTGGACGCGTGACGTACGAGCCCATCACTGACACCGAAGCCATGGACGCCTTCAGCCTCCTGTGCCGGACTGAGGGGATCATCCCCGCTATCGAGTCTGCGCACGCGCTTGCCGGTGCCATCAAGGTGGGCAAGCGCCTCACCGAGGGTAAAGAGGACCCGTCCGAGATCTCCGTGATCGTGAACCTGTCCGGTCGTGGGGACAAGGACGTGGAAACCGCAGCCGCATGGTTCAACATGTTGGACGAAGAAGGTCACGTCAAGGGCACCACCCTGTCTACCCGCAAGCCCAAAGGTCCTGCAGAGCGCACCTCCGAAGCAGCCGTGGATGTAAACGAGGACCAGAACTGATGACTGAACAATTCGCCAGCAAATCTGCTGCTGCCATCGACCGTGCCAAGGCTGAAGGCCGGGCAGCCCTTGTCGGATACCTTCCGGCGGGCTACCCCACTGTCCAGGACAGCATCGAGGCAGGCATTGCCCTGGCACGGAACGGTGCGGACCTCATCGAGATCGGTATTCCCTACTCCGATCCAGTGATGGACGGACCTGTAATCCAGGCTGCAACCACGGAAGCGATCAACAACGGTTTCCGCGTCGCCAATGTCTTCGACGTCGTTGCGGGGATTACTGCCGCTACTGACGCCGCCGTGTTGGTGATGACCTACTGGAACCCGGTTATGCGGATGGGTGTGGATGAGTTTTCCCGCCGTCTGGCCGAATCCGGGGGAGCAGGCCTGATTACTCCAGACCTTATTCCGGATGAAGCCAGTGAATGGTTCGCAGCCTCGGACAAATACGGACTGGACAGGGTCTTCCTGGTGGCTCCGTCGTCAACGCCGGAACGCATGGATATGACTGTCAAGGCGAGCCGTGGCTTTGTGTATGCCGTCTCCATCATGGGCGTGACCGGCACGCGCCAGTCCGTCAGCAGCACCGCCGAAAACGTCGTGGCACGTGCCCATGCTGCTGGCGCGGAACGGGTTTGCGTTGGCCTTGGTGTTTCCAACCCGGATCATGTTCGCGAGATAGCTGCCTACGCGGACGGCGTGATCGTCGGCACCGCGCTCGTGGCGGCCCTCCGCGACGGCGGCGTTGACGCCGTCGGCCAACTCACCAAGAACCTCAGCGCCGGCTTGGGCCGCGCAGCTGCAGACGCCTAGGAAAAGGAAACAGCGAAGCCCATGCAGACCGTCCTCCACGCAGCGGCAATGGTTCCACTGAGCATCCCGAGCCCATCGTGGTCCGGTTTCGACATTCCGCTGCCGTGGGGGACGCTGCGTATCCACGCTTACGCCCTCTGCATCTTGGCGGGCATCATCATCGGCCTCTGGCTGACGGCCGCCCGATGGAAGCGCCGTGGAGCCCCGGAGGGCAGCCTGTGGGATATCGCCATTTGGGCGATTCCTTTCGGCATCATCGGTGGCCGGCTTTACCACGTGTTTTCGTCCCCGGATGCTTACTTTGGCCCTGGGTTCGATGGCACAGGTGACCTCTCCCTGATTCCGCAGATACAGCGAGGCGGCCTGGGTATTTGGGGCGCCGTGCTGCTTGGCGCCGTGGGTGCCTGGATCGGTTGCCGTCGGGCGGGCGTCAAGCTCACGGCGTTCCTGGATGCCGCGGCTCCCGGATTGCTGCTTGCCCAGGCGATCGGCCGTTGGGGCAACTGGTTCAACCAGGAACTCTTCGGCGCTCCCACCACGTTGCCGTGGGGACTCCAGATTGACCCTGCAAACGCCAACTTCCCAGCGGGTATGCCGGCAGACACGCTCTTCCACCCGACGTTCCTCTATGAATTCCTGTGGAACATCCTGGGCGTCGCCATTCTGCTCCTGCTGGACCGGAAGTTCCACTTCCGCCGCGGACGCCTGTTCTGGCTCTACGCGATGTATTACACGCTGGGCCGCGTGTGGATCGAAGCGCTCAGGATTGACGACGCCGAGCAAATCAGCCTCTTCGGGATCACCACCAGGCTGAACGTGTGGACGAGTATCTTCGTCTTCATTGCGGCGCTGGTTATCTTCCTTGTTCTCGGCAGGGGAGGACGGCCGCAGCCGGATACCCCTTATTTACCGGGCAAGGAACCTGAAGCCATGCCGGCCAAAGATGAGGCATCCGTGACGAGCGTCACCAGTCATGATGTGGACCCATCTGTCTCGGATAGTGGTTCCCGTGGTAATCTCCCAGATAACCAAAGCGATCCGGGCCACGTTGACGAGCCGCAGGATGCAGCAGGAGATTCGGCAAAGGACTCACCGTCCAAGGCGGAATCGGAATCTGCTGCGACTGCCGCAAGGAAGGCCCCCGGATCCTCGCTGGAAGCTGACGACACCAAGTAGTCGCTTCCGGCAAAGGGGCAACAGAGTCACCGCTCGTAGGGCCCAGTCCACAGCGTCGTGGCACCCCGGAAACCGGATCGCAGCATACCGATGTTCACTGGTCAAGCCGGGGCCAGTGGTCTGCGTAACTGTTCGTTGCGCTTGATTGGCTGGCCTACAATTCCAATAACTAGCGCTTTGTTGTGCCCATCACAAGGGCATGCAAGGTGGGGCCAACGTTGTCCCTTCCATACGCACGATCACGAGGAAGGACGTCTCCCATGACCCATCTTCATAACCCCGGTTGGTCCGAAAATATCGAACCGCAGGGTGCCATGTCTCCATTCAAGCGCTTTGCTGCGCTTCCGGAGGCCCGGGGTCTTTACAACCCGGACAAGGAGAAGGACGCCTGCGGCCTGGCAATTATTGCCACGCTCCGCGGGGAACCGGGATACGACATCGTGGAAGCGGCTCTGACTGCCCTCCGCAATCTCGAACACCGCGGCGCCGTGGGCGCCGATGAAGGTACTGGCGACGGTGCGGGCCTGCTGATGCAGGTTCCGGACGAGTTCTTCAGGGCCGTCACCGAATTCGAACTGCCCGCTCCGGGCCAGTACGTGGTGGGCACCGCCTTCCTTCCTGCTGAATCGCGCGAAGCAGCTACGGCCAAGGCCGGCATCGAAGCCCTTGCAACAGATGAGGGCCTCACTGTCCTTGGCTGGCGTGAAGTTCCGGTTGTCGCAGACCTGGTGGGTGCCATGGCACGGGCATGTATGCCGTACTTCTCGCAGCCTTTCTTTGCTTCCGCTACCGGCGAGCAGCTTGAGCGCAATGAACTTGACTCACGCGCCTGGCGAATCCGCAAGCGCGCTCAGAACAAGTACGGCGTCTACTTCCCGTCGCTGTCCTCGCGCACCATTGTGTACAAGGGCATGCTGACGACGGCCCAGTTGGAGCCGTTCTACCCGGACCTTTCGGACCAGCGCTTCAAGACGAAGCTGGCCATTGTCCACTCACGCTTTTCCACGAACACGTTCCCGTCGTGGCCTTTGGCGCAGCCGTTCCGCACCATCGCCCACAACGGCGAAATCAATACGGTCAAGGGCAACCGCAACTGGATGCGTGCACGCCAGTCACAGTTGGCCAGCCCGCTGCTGGGCGACACCCCGGAAGAGCTGTACCCGATCTGCACCCCGGGTGCCTCGGACTCTGCTTCCTTCGATGAAGTAGCCGAGCTCCTGTGGCTGTCCGGCCGGCCAATCACGCACTCGATCATGATGATGATCCCGGAGGCGTGGGAGAACCACGCCACCATGGATCCGGCCCGTCGCGCCTTCTACGAATACCATTCGCTGCTCATGGAGCCGTGGGATGGTCCTGCCGCTGTCTCCTTCACTGACGGCAACCTCGTTGGCGCAACGCTGGACCGTAATGGTCTGCGCCCGGGACGTTACTGGATCACTGAAGACGGCCTGATCATTTTCGCCTCGGAAGTGGGCGTTATCGAGGTCGAACCTTCCAACGTGGTCAAGAAGGGTCGCGTCGCACCGGGCAAGATGTTCCTGGTGGACACAGAAGCCGGGCGCATCATCGACGACGCCGAGGTCAAGGCCGAGGTCGCTGCAGCCAACCCTTGGGCCGAATGGCTCAAGGACAACCTGATCGACATCAACGAGCTCCCCGAGCGCGAGCACGTACGCCACACCGCTGCATCGGTGAACATCCGCCAGCGGACCTTCGGTTACACCACTGAGGAACTGAAGATCCTGCTGGGCCCCATGGCCCGCACGGGTGCCGAGCCCCTGGGTGCCATGGGTTCCGATACCCCGGTTGCCGTGTTGTCCAAGCGCCCGCGCTTGCTGTTCGACTACTTCGTGCAGTCCTTCGCCCAGGTCACCAACCCGCCGCTGGACGCCATCCGCGAAGAGCTGGTGACGTCACTGAAGTGCGCCATCGGACCCAACGGCAACCTCCTGGATGGCAAGCAGGTCCGCCAACCGCAGATCTCCCTGCCCTTCCCCGTGATCAACAACGATCAACTCGCCAAGATCTCGAACATCGAAAACGCCGACGGCGACCGCATCGCCATGAAGGTACGTGGCCTTTACCGTCCGGAGGGTGGGGAAGCGGCACTGCGTGCCCGCCTGACAGAGATCTGCGAGCAGGTTTCCGGCGCGATCAACCGTGGCGTGCAGTATGTTGTGCTGTCCGACCGTGACTCAAACGCGCAGTGGGCACCCATTCCCTCGCTCCTGCTGGTCAGCGCTGTCCACCACCACTTGCTCCGCAGTGCAAACCGCACCAAGACGGCACTCGTGGTTGAGGCCGGCGACGTCCGCGAGACGCACCATGTCGCCGTACTCATTGGCTATGGCGCATCGGCAGTGAACCCCTACCTCGCCATGGAATCGGTTGAACAGCTGATCTCCAACGGCGACGTTGAGGGCGTGACTCCGGAAGACGGCGTTTACAACCTCATCAAGGGCCTCGGCAAGGGTGTCCTGAAGATCATGTCCAAGATGGGCATCTCCACAGTTGCCTCCTACACCGGCGCCCAGACCTTTGAGGCACTGGGCCTGTCGCAGGAACTCGTTGACGAATTCTTCTCGGGTACGCACTCCCAACTGGGTGGCGTGGGCCTGGACGTTATTGCCGCCGAAGTTTCCGCACGGCACCAGATGGCGTACCCCGAGGGCGGAATCGAGCACCCGCACCAGCCGTTGCTCGGCGGCGGCGAGTACCAGTGGCGCCGTGACGGTGAACCACACCTCTTCAACCCGGAGACTGTGTTCCGCTTGCAGCACGCCACGCGTGAGCGTCGCTACGACATCTTCAAGGCCTACACCAAGGGCGTTGACGATCAGTCCGAGAACCTGATGACACTGCGTGGGTTGCTCAAGTTCAAGAGTGACGTCCGCCCGGCCGTGCCGCTTGAGGAAGTGGAGTCGGTCTCCAGCATCGTCAAGCGTTTCTCCACCGGCGCCATGAGCTACGGCTCGATCTCCAAGGAAGCCCACGAGACACTCGCTATCGCCATGAACCGTTTGGGCGCCAAGTCCAACACCGGTGAAGGTGGCGAGGACGTTGACCGCCTGCTGGATCCGGAGCGCCGTTCTGCCATCAAGCAGATTGCTTCCGGCCGCTTCGGTGTCACCAGCCTCTACCTGACCAACGCTGACGACATCCAAATCAAGATGGCCCAGGGTGCCAAGCCCGGCGAGGGTGGCCAGTTGATGGCCCAGAAGGTCTACCCGTGGGTAGCCCGGACGCGCCACTCTACGCCCGGCGTCGGACTCATTTCCCCGCCCCCGCACCACGACATCTACTCGATCGAAGACCTCGCGCAGCTCATCTACGATGCCAAGCGCGCCAACCCTTCGGCCCGTGTACACGTGAAGCTGGTTTCGGAAGTCGGGATCGGCACTGTGGCCTCCGGCGTGACCAAGGCGAAGGCCGACGTCGTGCTTGTTTCAGGTCACGACGGCGGTACCGGCGCCTCGCCGCTGAACTCGCTGAAGCATGCAGGTGTGCCGTGGGAACTTGGCCTGGCCGAGACCCAGCAAACGCTCATGCTCAACGGTCTCCGCGACCGCGTGGTGGTTCAGGTGGACGGCCAGCTCAAGACAGGCCGTGACGTGGTCATTGCCGCCCTGCTGGGTGGTGAAGAGTTCGGTTTCGCAACGGCTCCGCTGGTTGTCTCAGGTTGCATCATGATGCGGGTTTGCCACTTGGACACCTGTCCCGTTGGTGTTGCTACCCAGAACCCTGAACTGCGTTCGAGGTTCAACGGCAAGCCTGAGTTCGTGGTCAACTTCTTCGAGTTCCTCGCAGAAGAAGTCCGCGAAATCCTCGCAGAGCTCGGTTTCCGCAGCCTCGAAGAGGCGATCGGCCACGCCGAGGTGCTGGACACCCGCGAAGCGATCGACCACTGGAAGGCCGAAGGCCTGGACCTGGATCCGATCCTGCACGGTCTTGAGTTTGACGACGACGTGCCGCTGCGCAACATGACCACGCAGAACCACGAGCTGGACAAGCACTTCGACCAGCGGCTCATCACCATGGCCGCCGAAGCGCTCAGCGACCGGATGCCCGTCAAGATCACCCTGGACGTCATCAACACGGACCGTTCCGTGGGCACGATGCTCGGCCACGTGGTGACTAAGACGTTCGGTACCGATGTGCTGGCGACGGACACGATCGACATCACGCTCAACGGCACGGCCGGCCAGTCGCTTGGCGCCTTCCTGCCTGCGGGCATCACCCTGCGTATGTACGGTGACTCCAACGACTACGTTGGCAAGGGCCTCTCCGGTGGACGCATCATCGTCCGCCCGGACCGCACCAACGTGTTCCAGGCCGAGCGCAACGTCATTGCCGGCAACGTCATCGGTTACGGCGCAACGAGCGGTGAGATGTTCCTGCGTGGCCAGGTTGGTGAACGCTTCCTGGTGCGTAACTCGGGTGCGACCGCCGTCGTCGAAGGTATTGGCGATCACGGATGCGAGTACATGACCGGTGGCCAGACGCTGATCATTGGCCGTACCGGACGCAACTTCGGTGCCGGCATGTCCGGTGGTACTGCTTACGTGCTTGACCTGCAGCATGAGCGGGTCAACAAGGATGCACTGGACTCCGGTGAACTTCAGCTCCTTGAGCTGGACGCCGAGGACCGCGACATCGTCCACGGCCTGCTCACCAAGCACGCCGAGGAAACCGAATCCGTCCTGGCCGGCCGTCTGCTCGAGAACTTCGACGACACCGCCGCCCGCATCACCAAAGTACTGCCACGCGACTACGCCGCAGTCCTGCAAACCCGCCTCGACGCCATCGAAGAGGGCCTTGACCCCGACGGCGAAGAAGTATGGTCTCGAATCCTGGAGGTAACCGGTGGCTGATCCACGCGGATTTCTGAAAGTCCGGCAGCGCGAGACGCAGCCACGCCGTCCCGTTCCGGTCCGCATCATGGACTGGAAAGAAGTTTACGAAGCCCAGGAAAAGGGTGTCCTGAAGAGCCAGGCCGGCCGCTGCATGGACTGTGGCGTTCCGTTCTGCCATCAGGGATGCCCGCTGGGCAACCTGATTCCCGAGTGGAACGACCTCGTGTGGCGGGACAAGGGTGAGGAAGCGATTGAACGCCTCCACGCCACGAACAACTTCCCGGAGTTCACCGGCCGTCTGTGCCCGGCACCCTGCGAAGCGTCCTGCGTGCTGGGTATCAACCAGCCTGCCGTGACCATCAAGCAGGTTGAGGTTTCCATCATTGATGAAGCCTTCGACAACGACTGGGTCCATCCCCTTCCGCCGACGCGCCTCACAGGCAAGACGGTTGCCGTGGTGGGGTCCGGTCCTGCAGGCCTCGCAGTTGCACAGCAGCTGACCCGCGTCGGTCACACGGTTGCCGTGTACGAACGTGACGACAAGATCGGCGGCCTGCTCCGCTACGGCATCCCCGACTTCAAAATGGAGAAGGAACAGGTTGACCGCCGCCTGGAGCAGATGAAGGCCGAAGGCACCCGCTTCCGCACCGGCGTCGCAGTCGGTACGGACGTGACTTGGGAACAGCTGCGCCGCCGTTACGACGCCGTCGTGATTGCTACCGGGGCTACAGTTCCCCGCGATCTGCCCATTCCGGGTCGTGACCTTGAGGGTGTCCACTTCGCCATGGACTACCTGGTTCCCTCCAACCGCGTAGTGGCGGGGGAGAGCCCGGAAAATCACATCGACGCCCGTGGCAAGCATGTGGTCATCCTTGGTGGCGGCGATACCGGCGCGGACTGCATCGGTACAGCACACCGTCACCAGGCGGCTTCCGTTACGACGCTCGCGATCGGCAAGCAGCCGCCTCTTGAGCGTGCAGGGCACCAGCCGTGGCCGACGTTCCCCACACTCTTTGAGGTCGCCAGCGCCCACGAAGAAGGCGGCGAGCGTACGTACCTGGCATCCACGGTGGAGTTTGTTGGCGAGAACGGAAAGCTCACCGGGGTCAAGGTTGCCGAAACGGAGTTCGTGGATGGCAAGCGCCTGCCGAAGGCCGGAACCGAACGGATCATTCCGGCTGACCTCGTCTTCCTGAGCCTCGGCTTCACCGGTGCTGAACCGTCCGGGATCACCGAGCAGGTCAGTGCAGAATTCGACGGTCGGGGCAACGTAGCCCGCGACGGCTACTACATGACGAACACCGAGGGCGTGTTTGTTGCCGGTGACGCCGGACGTGGCCAGTCCCTGATTGTGTGGGCCATTGCCGAAGGCCGTGCATGCGCGGCGGCAGTGGACAAGTTCCTCATGGGAAGCACAATCCTTCCGGCACCGGTCGCCCCCACCGACCGGGCAATCGCGGTCTTATAGCGCCGGCAGGAATGATCTTTAACTCAATCAGCAGCACACTACTTAGGGTAGGTATATGAGACGCGCGAAAATTGTGGCAACTTTCGGCCCGGCAATCTCCAGCTACGACAACACTCTCGCAGTGCTGGAAGCCGGCGTTGACGTTGCCCGCATGAACATGAGCCACGGCGACTACTCCGTGCACGACATCACCTACGAGAATGTCCGCAAGGCTGCGGCGCAACTGCACAAGCCCGTGGCGATCATGGCTGACCTCCAGGGTCCCAAGATCCGCCTTGGCCGCTTTGTTGACGGCCCGCACGAGCTTGCTGTTGGCGACATCTTCACTATCACCACCGAAGACGTCCCCGGTACCAAGGACATCTGCTCCACCACGCTTAAGAGCCTCACCGAAGACGTCAACGTGGGCGATGCCCTGTTGATCGACGACGGCAAGGTTGCCCTTCGCGCCATCGAAGTTGACGACGTCAAGGTTGTCGCCACCGTTACCGTCGGTGGCAAGGTGTCCAACAACAAGGGCATCAACCTGCCCGGTGTTGCCGTGAACGTCCCCGCACTGAGCGAAAAGGACGAGGACGACCTCCGTTGGGCCCTCAAGCGTGGCGTGGACTTGGTTGCCTTGTCCTTCGTCCGCGACGCCTCTGACATCAAGCGCGTCCACGAAATCATGGACGAAGAGGGCCGCCGCGTTCCGGTGATCGCCAAGATCGAAAAGCCCCAGGCTGTGGACCAGCTCCACGAAATCATCGATGCGTTCGACGCCATCATGGTTGCCCGTGGCGACCTCGGTGTTGAGCTTCCGCTCGAAGAGGTGCCGATCGTCCAGAAGCGCGCCATTGAACTTGCACGCCGCTGGGCCAAGCCGGTCATCGTGGCAACTCAGGTCCTGGAATCCATGATCGACAACCCGCGTCCGACGCGTGCCGAGGCTTCCGACTGCGCAAACGCAGTTCTCGACGGCGCCGACGCAGTCATGCTGTCCGGCGAAACTTCGGTGGGTCAGTACCCCATCGAAACCGTCAAGGTCATGGCCCGGATCATCGAGTCCACCGAAGAACACGGCCTCGAGCGCGTCCCCCCGCTGGGTACCAAGCCCAAGACCCGTGGTGGCGCCATCACCCGTGCCGCCGTCGAAATCGCCGACCAGCTGGACGCAAAGTACATCTGTACTTTCACCCAGTCCGGTGACTCGGCACGCCGTTTGTCGCGTCTGCGTCCGGTCAAGCCGGTCTTCGCGTTCACGCCTGTTGAGCACGTGTGGAACCAGCTCGCCCTCACCTGGGGCATCCAGCCGGTGCTGGTTCCCTCCGTGGGCCACACCGACGAAATGACCGCACAGGTGGACCGTAGCCTCCTGGACATGAAGATCGTCGATGAAGGCGACCTCGTTGTCATCGCTGCCGGTTCCCCTCCCGGACAGGCCGGTTCCACGAACTCGCTGAAGGTCCACAAGGTGGGCGACCTCGCCGACACGTCCAAGGTTGATGCTTCGCGCAAGGAACCTGTGGGTCCGTGGCCGGAAAAGAAGAGCAAGACCAGGGCATAAGTTCCTGGGTTTGGTTTGAACAAAGTGGGTTCCGCCGTTTGGCGGGACCCATTTTGTTTTTGTGTTGTCTTTTGGTGTGGCTTCGTGCCGTGAGAGGGCACGACGGCGGCCGGTCACCTTTCGCTGAGGTGACCGGCCGCCGTCGTTAATTGCTTGGTGCTAGTTGACCTGGTTGATGATCGTTTCAGCAACCTCACGCATGCTGAGGCGACGGTCCATGGAGGTCTTCTGGATCCAACGGAAGGCCTCCGGCTCGGTGAGGCCCATCTTGGTGGTCAGGAGGCTCTTGGCGCGCTCTACGAGCTTGCGGGTAGCGAACTGCTCCTGGAGATCGGAAACCTCGTTTTCGAGGGCCTTGATCTCCTCGTGGCGGGACAGGGCGATCTCGATGGCCGGGATGAGGTCAGCGGGCGTAAACGGCTTCACAACGTAAGCCATGGCGCCGGCGTCGCGGGCACGCTCCACAAGTTCCTTCTGACTGAAAGCAGTCAACAGGACTACGGGGGCGATGCGGGCCTTGACGATCTTCTCAGCAGCCGAGATGCCATCCATGACAGGCATCTTCACATCCATGAGGACGAGGTCCGGCTTCAGTTCTTCGGCCAGCTGCACGGCCTTCTCGCCGTTGTCTGCCTCGCCGACGACGTCGTACCCTTCGCCCTTCAGGATCTCAATAATGTCCAAGCGGATGAGGGTCTCATCCTCGGCAACGACGACGCGTCGGGCCAGTTGGGCTGCGGGTGTGGACTCCGTCTGTTCGGTCACGGGATCTCCTTGAAAAGGTTCGGCGGGTTCTAGTCCATCTTAGTGTGGACCGCTGCGGCACATGATTTTGTTGCACTCGCGCGCCCAGTTCTGAAAAACAGCCTATCTGCATGTAGAGTAGTTTCGCGTGCTGGGAAAGGATCGCGTTGCTCACAGGAATGAGAGCAGTCAGCGAGAATTAACTTCCCGGTAATCCGCGCCCGAGTGGCGGAATTGGCAGACGCGCCGCACTCAAAATGCGGTATCGAAAGGTGTGTGGGTTCGAGTCCCACCTCGGGCACCGTATTGTCGCAGGTCAGGGGCCTATATGGCCCCTGACTGTGTACAAAACCCCTAAAAGTGTGTACAGCGGCGTAGCGTTTTATCTATGGCCAGCATCTCAACACGACCCAAAAAGGACGGTTCCCAGTCCTTCATGGTCCGCTGGCGTGACCCCAAGACTGGCAAAGCCCAGGGCCTCACCGTGGCCACTGAATCCGAAGCAGAAACGCTCAAGCGACTGCTCGACGCCAATGGGCAGAACTTCGAAATCGCCCAGCACGCGATCCTCACTAACCAGAAGCGTGTGCCGACCGTCGGTGAGGTTATTCAGGAACACATCGACCTGCTGATCCGGCCGTCGAGCGGAACGGTGAAGACGTATCAGACCATGCTCGATCTACATGTGAAGAAGGTCATCGGCCACGTTCCTGTCGACAAGCTTGATTACCGTTTGATTGCCTACTGGGTGAAGTCAATGATGGCCAAGGGGCGGTCGCCCAAGACGATCAAGAATGTGCACGGCTTGATCTCTGCGTCGATGAACACGGCGGAGATGCTGGGGTACATCACGCGCAATCCGTGCCGGGGCGTGCAGTTGCCAAGCGTTGAGAAGGCCGAGGACGAAATGATGTTCCTCACCCATGCCGAGTTCGGGTTGATCATGGACGGCATGGGGGAGCGGTACAAGGACTTCACCAACTTCTTGGTCATGACGGGAACCCGCTTTGGTGAGGCCACGGCACTGACTGTTGCGGACATCGATTTGTTGGCCAAGCCGGCCACCGCTCGGATCAACAAGGCCTGGAAGCGCGATGGGCAGAACCAGTTCTACATCGGGCCAACGAAGACGGGTGCTGGCAAGCGGACCATCGGGCTGAATCCTGCCCTAGTGGAGCTGCTGATTCCCTTGGTGGCGGGACGGCTTGGCGGCGATCTGCTGTTTACGACGCCCAAGGGGGAACGGATTGTTCACAAGCTGTTCTGGCATCACTATTGGGTTCCGGCTGTGAAGGCCGCCCAGGCTCGTGGGCTGCGGAAGAATCCACGCATTCACGATCTACGGCACACACATGCCTCGTGGCTAATTCAGGACGGTGTACCTATCTTCACGATTTCTCGTCGACTTGGGCATGCATCGACTCGGACCACAGAGGGCGTTTATGGGCACCTGATGCCGGAAGCGCTGCAGGCTGGGGCGGATGCGACAGAGCGTTCGGTGTCGGCGTTTATGCGCTAGGGCTTTCAAGTTAGTGTTCTCAGGAGACGAGGCGATTGCGGGCCCTCGTGCCTATGAGTCGGGTACTGGTTGGGCCGCCACCTGGGGCCGACGCCGGGTGCGAGCCGGGGAGGATTTCACTTAGCCTGGCTATTTCGGCAATGTGCTCCGACGTGAAGACGATCTTGCCCTTGCCCCAACACGCGTGCGGGAACCGACCCGCAGCTGCGCCGTCGCGCAGCCATCCTTCGCTGCACCGCATGAGGGCTGCGGCTTCCGCAGGTTCGAAGAATTCCAAATCCATGTTTGTCCGCTCCCTACAGGGTTCCAACTTGGCATTTCATGCGAGATTTCGCCCAGGAGGACATGACCTTGCTGGCATTTCATTACGTGGAAGGGCAAACCGGTCTGCCACCATACAAGCGGGCCCATGCGCTGCAACCGCCCGTTCTCCTGCGGCGCCCATTCGGCCGGCATCATGCTTTCCACAGCAGAGGCTGGGTTGGATTCGCCTGGCGTCTCCCGTGGGGTGGACGAGCCTTTCAATGCTTTAACTCGCAGAGCAGGGTTCAAAGCAACCGGCTCAAGCGGGTCGCAAAAGCCAAGCCAGTTTTGCGCAGACGTTCTCTTCGTTTCGGCGCAAATGCGCGAAGAGGGGGTCTTCTGCGCCACGAATGGTGATGATTCCGGCCAAACTTGCTTCCTATCTTGCTTGTCTGATTACGGACACAACATGACGCCTTGGCGGTAGTCAGCCACGGCCAGCGGTATGACCTAGCTGCCGTCGACTATCCAGGCAACCAGCGTGACTTTGCTCATGAAAGAAAGCCCCAGATGATGCGAAAGGGCCGAAGCCAGCTCGGGATGGTGCACTTGCCTATGTCGGATTCAATGCCAAAGCTGTTGGCCTGATATCACCGGATGACCAGGGACATTTGGCTACCTCTCATTAAGCAGGATCAATGTCCTTGCTCTCCGCCAAGCCAAGGTCACGCTGAGCGGCGGCGAGGAGCGCGTCCCTTTTCTCATGAAAAGACTTACTGAGTTCGTAGAGAACCGGATCCTTCGGCCTAGGGGGATGCGGCTGTGAAAGAATGCGCCGTGCTTTATTAATCTCCATACCTAGAGATTTTTGGGCTGCCCGGACCTCTGTGGAGGCGAGCAGTAACAGGCGGTGGTTCTTGACGACTCCTGATGCCGCTAGAACCTCCTTGACCGTGCTGCCGTGTTCATTGTTGTACCGGCTGTAGCGGTGTATGAAAGTCTGAACATCTTCAAGGAACTCGGTGTAGGCCTCTTCCTTCTTGGTCCTAACCCAACTTTCGTGAGCATCCTTCCGATCTCTCGTCCATTTGGATTCGGCATCGCTTCTATCTGCCTTAAGACGGAGATAACCCACAATTCCGTTGATGACGGCGGCCCCCACAGCTCCACCAAGGAGCGGGAATAAGAAGTCCATAGTTCTAACCTAGATCCTTCTGGTTCTCAGTTTCGTCCAGTCGAGTATAGAAATTAGGCGTCATCTCTTCTGGCTCTACCAGCATAGGGAACGCCTGAAAGGCCTTCTTGTTTTCGCGGTGCTTCTTACTGTTTGTGTTGGGGTCACCAAGGTCAATCTTCATTGCTGTCAGAAGCATGGTTCTCACCTGCCGACACTCTATGGACCAGTCTTCCAGCGATTTCTTAAGGTCTGAGCCGTCCATTTCGTGATCGATTGCGTTCAGTCTATGAATCTCGATCATGGTGACCTGCCACGCTTGTTTTGCCACGATCCCAGAGTCCATGATTAGGAAGTGCTCGCCGAGCCGATACATGGTGCGTTTGAAGTCCCACAACTCCTTCGTCGTTGGGTAGAGCTTGTTGCGGATGGCCCTATAGGCAACGACATCTAAATTTCTACCCGCTTCGAGGGTCTCAGTCACGAGTTCGAGTACCTTCTCTCGCTTCCAAATGAAGCGATCTTCTATGCGCTGTTTGCTGCTGTTCCTGGCCGTAACAAAGGCCGTAATCCCTGACCCAAGAACACCCGCCAGCAGCGTGCAGACTCCAACACCTATGAGCCTGATTGTCTCCATATCCATACGCCAAACGTACACAATCCATCTTGGCCGTAGGATTACGCATGTGAATGTTCGGGGGCATATGAAGTGCTGTTGCGAACTCGCAAAGACAGAAGGAGTTGAAGTTGGCAGATGTTGCAGATCCCGAACCGTTCCGGGCGCGATTCGACATCTTGACAGCCGTTATTGAGTCTCTTCAACGGTTGAAAGGGCACGCCAGTAAATTGGTGCCAGTCATCAAGGACGACGACCAGATTGATCTCGTTTCCGTGGATCTTGTGATCGATGCATGGCTGACCGTCTTGGAGGACGATTACATACTCGTTGGATTCGAGGAGGATGCGGAGACTCCCGCCGGCGATGCCACCATTCACTGGGTGACAACTGATGTGCTTCAGCGTGCTCAATCCGCCATCGCGCAACTGGACAAGATCTTAACTACGCTGAAGGGGTTGCCCACCGCGACTGCTCCGCTCGGTGAACTAGCCAAAGAGCTCGATGGTGTGCTGGCGACGGCTAGAAGTTTTGGCATGGAGGGTCAGCGTGGAGAGATTCACAGAAGGCGGCTTGCTGACGCTGCAAACATCCTCAGACAGTACGAATCCCAGACGCACCTTCGCAGGATCGCGGCTCAAGCGAATCAGGCCCTAAATCGAACGGAGGCCTCGGCGTCCAAAGCCTCCGAAGCCGCAGGAGTAACCAGCGAGAGCGTCATGGCTGCTCACTACAAAGCTTTGGCTGACGCGGAATCCACTACTGCCGGAATATTCAGAATGTGGACGATAATAAGTACCATTTTTGCCGGTGCGACCGCGGGGGCCTTCCTATTGGGCCCAAGCTTTGGCTGGGCGGCAGTCGCAATTGCGCCGAACGATTGGGTTCATTTAATACAGCGCGCAATCATCACAGCCGCGGTTTTTGCTTTCGCCGCCTATCTCGCAAGGCAAGCCCACCAGCATCGATCAATGGCGAACTGGGCAGGCTCTCTCGCTGTGCAATTGAAGACCTTTGAGGCGTTCTTGGCTCCTATCGCTTCCGAAGAAGTTCGGGATCAACTGAGGATGTCTTTTGCTACGAGAGCCTTCGGAGACCACCCAGCCATAAAGGGCGAACCATCTGGCGGAGGAGCCTCCGCTTTGACCGAGAAAGCCATAGACCTCCTCGCTAAGAACTCGGGAAAGTAGCTGAAGGGGTAATAGACAAGAGCCAGCTGGTGCCATGGCTGGCTCGCTCTCAACCGTCTCCACACCCATTGCGCCCGCTCTCTGGACATGTCCAGAGAGCGGGCGTTCAATTGAGTTGAGGGTTCGCACGGCGCTGCGCAGCAATTTGCCTTAGGCACCACGAACCGGGGGAAACGCATCACTGGGGATGCCGATGAAAATAAACCCATATAGCCCTGGACAATCGCCTGCGGACCGCGCAGCGACTGCCTTCGATGCTTTGGCGCTTCCGACTCACCTGAACTTGGAACGCCTGGTGAAAATTGTCGAGGCTGTCCGGCATCGTCCAATTCAGATTGAAGCTGCCGGAGTGCTTAATGGCGGTTCTGTCTGTGGATTGTGGCTTTCCACGGACGACGTCGAAATCATCTTGCACGCCGTCAGTCCGTCTGGACTGCACCGGCAACAGTTTGTCCTTCACGAGCTCGGGCACATGGTCTTGAGGCATGACGAACTTGTCGTTCCGGCCGACTACATAGGAGTTCTCTTCCCGAACCTTCCGGTGGGTCTTGTCTCTCGTGTCCTAGCCCGAAGCAGTTTCACCGATGAGCTGGAGGCCGCAGCGGAGTCGCTGGCGGATCTCTTCGCATCAGCGATCAGGAATAGTGCAAGGGAGCCAAGGTCCTTCGAGAGGGTTTTCGAATGATTCAGGTTGTGGCTGCTGTCTTAATTTGGCTACTCGTTGTTTGCCTCCTGCCTGGCCTGCGGAGACGGCGTGATTACAGCGTGCTAACGGCGGCCATCACGATTTCAGTAGCCCTGACATTAAACATCGATCAGGTCTACGGCGTCATCGATTCGGTTCTGGGCGGCCGTAACTACGTTGACCTGTTGGCCAATGTCTCTATGGTCGTTGGGATCTACTTTCTCTCGAGGGCAATCATCCGGGCGGCGACGCCGGAAGAGGCGGTCGAGAAGGGAGACAGGGTTGGCATTATTCTCCTGGCCGCAGTGATCGTGGGCCTTGCAGCCAGCTTCAGTGCCATCGTCACCCAGGGCAGTTCCACTCGTTTCATGGTGGATTACGGTGACCAGTGGTCTGCCGCCCTCTACTCATCCATCCAGTTTGGATACATCGGCTATGTGGTTAGCGTTACCGGCGTTACGTGTTTCCGGTTTCGTGGGGACATGTTGAGACCCTACTTCCGCACGGCATTTACCTGCATCGGGGTTGGCTGTAGCTTCGCCGTTCTCCTCGTATCGCTAGTGCTGGTCATGGATATTTTGCATTTGCTGGGGCGCCTGGATGCTATGCGTGCGGTTTCGCCAATCTATGATGCGGCAGTCGTTGCGGCGATGGCCTTCCTGTGCGTGGGCTTGGCGATCCCGCCCTTAGCGCGTCGAGTTCTCCGCCACAGGGATTCCGTGACTGAGGAGGAGCTGGTCAGCGGTCTCACAAAGATCTGGGAAAAGACGACAAAGCAGCGGCAAGACGTACGGCTGGTGCGAGACACCGAAATGATCAGCCAAGTGGACCGGGCTCAAAGACTCCATAGAATGCTTGTTGAAGTACAGGACGCACTGTTAGTCGAGCCCGGTCTAGGCAGCTCCTTGGACATTCATGACCTCAATGTCCTGAACGCTGCCGAGAACTATCTTGCCGGACCCTTCGTGCGCCAAGTTCCAGTTCGTAGACGGAAGCGGGAACAGGCGATATGACGGATGATGCCAGTTCCTCTGAAAGCCCTCAGACCAGATTGGCGCGCAAGCTTAACCTCCTTCTTGACCTCTATGAGGCGGAGGGATCGGAGGCGTTGACCTACCCCGAAATCAATCTGCATATGAGTCAGCGTGGAACTCCGCTTTCCCGCTCCCGCTGGGCCTACATGCGCAGCGGGGACAGCTCGCTGGCAAATGATCCTATGCTGCTCCGGAATCTTGCCGAGTTCTTCGGCGTGGACCGTGACTACCTCCTCGATGATGCCGGGGAAATACCCAAACTCGTAGACGCTCAACTGGAACTTCTCCGTACCCTGCGTGAGTCCCGTGTAAGGAACTTTGCCGCTCGTCAGTTGGAAGGGATCTCTCCCGATACCCTGATGAGACTCCGCCAAATAATCGACGAACGGAAGAGAGCCGAAGGGGTGAACGATGCCGGGAGCAACCAGCCATAGGGTTGTGAAGATTGGACTTCTTGCTGCATCCGCGGCTCTGCTTGCTGGCGTCGCTGGTGCAACGTACTTTGCTCGTCAGGTTGTAGTCCCGAAATACAGCCGCCGTGAGGGGTTGAAGCTTCGTACCGTGCACACTCGGGGCGACGGATCTCTCGAAATTGAACTTCCGGCTACTGAACAAACCCGAGCGCATGGACGCTACAGCTTTTGGTTCGATCAGGGAACGGGTCACGCGTGCTTAGGACCTGTCGTTCAGTCTAATCACGACCGGAGCACAGTAATCCGGGAGGTTGAACGAGTGGACTCTGGTGACCTCAAACAAGCTAGGGCCGGTATCTGGAGCGGGTATGTCTACTCGAAACCTGGGCAGGTTGGTCTACCGTACCAAGACGTTGAGATTCCAGTCGATAACGGTGTCGCCCCAGCGTGGAGATTCGACCCGTCCGCTGGTGTCGCAACTCCCGGAGCATGGGCTATCCATATCCACGGCATGGGCGGTAAACGGGCAGGCACTCTTCGCGGCATACCAGTCGCAGGACGTTTGGGAATGACGTCGCTGGTAGTCTCGTTCCGCAACGACGGGGACGCCCCGCCGTCGTACGATGGCCGCTACAACCTCGGCCAAGGCGAGTGGCGCGACGTCGAGGCCGGGATCAACTACGCCATTTCCAATGGCGCTGAACGCATTGTCCTTTTTGGATGGTCACTCGGCGCTGCAATCGCCCTTCAAGCAGCGGCCCTGTCGCCGAATTCCTCGCGAGTAGCCGGGATGGTTCTCGACGCGCCAGTCTTCGACTGGCGAACGACCCTGGCAGCGAACGCCAAAGCGGCCGGACTACCTCGGCCGCTTGTGCACTTTGGCTTTACTATTCTTCGATCAAAGGCCCTCCGCTGGGTGACCGGCCTTGCTGAACCGATATGTCTCGATTCCCTGGATTGGCTGGCGCGCGCATCTGAATTGAACAAACCGATCCTCGTGCTCCATGGGGCGAAGGACGACACAACACCTTTCGAAGCATCAAGGAAAGCTGCCAGCCTGAGGCCAGACCTCATCAAGTTGGTGGAGTTTGAAGCCCAGGGCCACTCTTTGGAGTGGAATGTCGACGCCGAAAAGTGGGAGCAATCAGTCGAGGACTGGTTCCACAGTCTCCCGTTGGCCGGCACTAGTCCTGAGCAAGCGGCGGCGCAGTTGTAGGAGGCATTTGCACGAAGTACTGGGCCGCTAGGTCGATGAGCTGGCCCTCGACGATTGAGGCGTGGGCGGAGTAACGCTGGTCAGCCAAAGCCTGAACGTAACCAGCCGACTCAAGGATGAAGAGATGATGCCGAACAGTTGCTTGAGAAGTCTGAAGCCCTGAAGCCAGGACGCAGGGGGACGATGGCCCGCTTCTGATAAGGAAGCGAAGGATCTGGCTCCGTGTTCGGTTCATCAAGATGTATGTCGACATTCAAACCACGGCTCAGGATTGTGGAAGATACTTGCTGTAGACGGGTCTACAGCAACAGGATACGCCTCAGGTGAGCCGCGGAACAGATTGAATGTGCAGTGGATTGTCTAGCCACGGCGCTCGCGGAATACTGATGGCAACGCAGCATCATTTCTCATCGAACGAGGCAGTCGAAAGGGTGGAGCATGCCGGCAAAAGACCTTAGCCGCGACGGCGCGTTGTCACCGCAGGCCGCCCTCGCCCGCCGGCTAAACCTGCTACTCGATGTCGTTGTAGCCGAGAGGGGTTCACCCGTCACTTTCCGGGAGATTGAGGCCGGGCTCCGCTCTCGAGGAATCAAGATCTCCAGAGCCAGATGGTTCTATATGAAGGACGGTACGGGACGCTTGGTTAGTGATCCGCAGCTGCTCGCCGCTATCTGCGAGATGTTCGACGTCGATCCCTCCTATTTGATGAACGGAGTCGAAGGCGACATCCCGGATCGCATCGATTCGCAGTTGGAGTTCGTGAAGTCCCTTAGGGCAGCTCGGGTGAAATCCTTCGCAGTTAGGACGCTCGGTGACGTCTCGCCGGAAACGCTGCGCGCCATCTCCGAGTATCTAAACAAGGACATCGGTTTGCATCCGAATGGTGAGCGTGCCGCAGCTACTCCTCCAAGACATAGCGAAGATGAGCGTCCAGTAACTCCTTGATGCGGGCAGGATTCGCTGAGTAGCGAGGAGAGCGGCCGTGGCGCCGTCCGGCTTCCACGTCGACCTCAATGGCGCCGACCTGTTCAAGTGCGATGAGGTGTTTGGCGACGCTGGGCTCGCCGGCGCTGACTGCTGCGACGATGTCCCCTCTGGACGCAGGACCATTTGCCGTCAGGAATCTCAGAATCTCATTCCGGGAACGGTTCCCGAACGTCGCCACTGCGTCTTCAACGTCGGGCGACCAGGCGTCGTCGTGAGGCTGCGTGATCCGTGGCATGCCTCCATTCTTGCTGAACAACATGGAAAAAGTAAGAACTGGGGTCTTGACGATATTTTAATTATCTTTGACAATATTTGTTAGAAGCTTGTGTTGTGGTCAGATCGCTACTAGCCACGTTGATTCGCCACATCTGGTGGCGCTGGAGATATTCGAATCCGTTAGTCGAAGCGGTGAGAGCCATGAGCCTGGAACACCTGGCGGGCAACGCTGAAATAGAGAACTCAAACCCATCCCCGGTGGACATTTCGCTGCTGAGTCCGGTGACACCCACCCTGACAGTACCCATCGACCAAATGATGGGAGCAGTCGAAGGCATGCATCGCTACGTCGCCTCGCACTTGGCTCGGATCGGCCGCTCGTGCGATGTGGACGATGTCATGCAGGACATCAGGATGGCTGTTTGGGACGGGGTGGCACGCGGAAACTACCGGCAGATCCCTGGAGTTCCATTCGAGGCCTGGGTGCAAGGCGTCACAGGCAATGTCTGCGCCGCGCACGTCCGTAAGGAACTTGGGCACAAGACCCTGCCGCTGCTTTTAGATCCGGGCAACGGTGAGAGCTCGGACGTTCTCCAGCAGCTAACGGTGCTGGTCGTGTCACGAGACTACCGCGATGTCGCGGAGATCATCGACCAAGAATGGGCGCATACGGTGCTTGGGTTGACTCGAGCCGCGGTGTCAGCTCCTGTATGGCGCCTTGCGGTGGGCAGCCTTACTGAGCCGCGACGATATGCCCCTCCGTCGCCGCAAGACCGTCGCCGTTGGAATGCGGTCACCGCCGTTCGGCAGACTGCAAAGACAATCAGCCAAGCGCTAGATGTAGATCCGGAAGCTGTGCACGACATGCCCGGCCTGTGCCGGTGCGCCGTTGGTTGTCTGCCGAGTCCGCTGCTGCGAGGGGTGGCCGAAGCAATCGTCCTTCCGGAACATCATGGCGTCGAAAGGCGGGCTGCCATTGCCGCGGTCGCCGAGGAATTCAAAGTCACTGATCGGTATGTGGCGGTTCAAATCGGCACTGCCCGTCGCCTCTACCAAACGGCATGGCGAGTCATTCGCAGTTCAATGACTTCGACTGTTTGAGTCAGGTTGCTCATTGGCACGTTGAGCCATGAACAGGCTTAGGAGGCAAGCATGGCGGAATCCCTTTGGCGCGGGCGCCGAACTCGTCGGTGGGCCTTTGGCCTAACGTTGGCGATACTCCTCGGTGCCCTCATCCTCGTCCTAGTCGGACCGCGAGAGTCTCCGTCAACGACAGGGGCGGATGCGCCTCCGGCAGAGTCTCCAACGCGTAAGGCTCTTCCGAGCATTTCCCCGACGATTGCGCCGAAACCAACGACGTCAGCTCCGCTCGCTAAAGCGCCAGTGTCGGTTCCGCCTACGACTGCCAACTACCGGGCGCTTGCATCTGCGGCTGCCGTGGCCATCTACGGCTGGGATACTCGAACTTCGTCCTATTCGGACGTGTTTGCCCGACTTCGGGGCTGGTGGTTCGTCCTCCCTGACGGATCGAATCCATTGGCTGTGCTCGTCCAGGAGTTTGAGGCAACGGGCATCAATGCGGGATCCTTCGCTTCGCTTGCGGGCCAAGGTGCGTACCGGGTGGCAACGGTCGAATCCATGGCATGCGACAACGAACTCATAAAGGTTCGCGAACGTCCGGCTCCGTGGGCGGGGCTTCATGTCTGTACGGTTCGGCTTAAGGTCGTTGACCACACGGTGAGTAGCAGCAATTCATATACAGCACCGGTCAGCATAATGGTCAATTGCCCGCCGGCGGCCACCGCGCCGCCAGATCGGTGCCAGATGGTTGGCTTTTATACGTCCGCCAGCAGAATTGTCTACTGATGCCGCATCCGGCTTTGGTGATGGCCCTAGCCAGGCGCACAACGCTCTTGCGGGCTGCAACCGCCGTCGTTCTCGTGATTGTGCTTTCTCTGGGTGTCGTAGTCAGTGCTGTCGCTATAGCCCTGGCGGGGGATAGGCCGCAATCACCTGTCGGGTGTGTGTCCAGCGGCGGCGCCGTCACACAAAACGTCCTCGAGAACAGTGGATCTCGGCCGGATGGTCACGCCGTTGGACTCTCCGCAGGGCAGATTGCTGTGGCGCAGGGGTACATTTCCGTCGGGAAGCAACTTGGCGTTCCTCGGGAGGCGATGGTGATCGCCATAATGATGTCTCTCCAGGAGTCGACCCTCCGTATGCTCGCTAACGCGAGTGTTCCCGCGTCATTTCAGTATCCTCATGACGGGGTTGGGAGTGACCACGACTCGGTAGGTTCTGCACAACAGCGACCAGCGGCCGGATGGGGGACCGTTGCAGAGCTGATGGATGTCACTTACAACGCCCGGGCATTCTATGGCGGGCCGTCTGGACCGAACCAGGGTAGCCCTCGAGGTTTGCTGGATGTGCCAGGATGGTCTGCCATGAGCAAAGGGCAAGCAGCCCAAGCAGTCCAAGTTTCAGCGTTTCCAGAGCTCTACGCACGATGGGAACCGCAGGCCACGGCCATCGTTGACCTGCTCCAGGGTGTTACCACGGTCCCAACCTGCAGCGTGGGGGAGAGCGGCATTTCAGATCCTGTCTCGGCAGAAGGTTTGTCTCAAATCAGGCAGGACATTCTGCGTTTCACGCAGATGGGTGTGGGTGGTGCCTACGTCTGGGGTGGCACGGCTTTCAAGGCATGGGACTGCTCGGGGTTTGTTCAGTGGATTTACCGACAAGCAGGAATCGAGCTCCCGCGAGTGGAACAATGGCGCGTCGGGCGAATGACAGACAGCCCACAAATCGGAGACCTTGTTGTCCAAAACCCTCAAGGGCCATACAACTGGGGACACGTGGGCATCTACGCAGGAAACGGGATGATGTATAGCGCGCTCAACCCGTCTGCAGGCACTTTGCTCCATCCAATCGCTTGGAACCCGGGTAGTGCCTATTTCGACCTCTTAGGGTCGTAGGCCGGCGCGACGGCGGAAGGGTGTTGTCATGGCTTGGGGTCCAGATACATCTTCGTTGTGGACAGATGTATTGCAGGGCGAGGTGAGTCTCGACGTGCGCCTTGCTGCTCGCACACTTCCCAGTCCGTTGTCTGGCCAGTAATCTGCGGTGGCCGACATGGGTCATCAGTTGGTCGATGTAGGGGAGCGATTTCCGTGGGGTCAACGCCAGCCGCCGTGGAGCGCTATCAACTGCGTCGGTCGGTCCCCCAGGCCGAGTCGGCGTCCCGCTCTGGACGCGAGGACGTCCGCCTCCGCTCGTCAGGCCTGCCTCAGTCGAGGTCCTTGAGTTCATCTGCGATCCTGGGGTAACCACACCGCACGAAGTTCCTCGTTCGAGCGCCGTTATACTTCAAGGCAATGAGCAATTCAATTGGAGCCAAGGCCAGCCGCGAGGAAGAAATCGCGTTCCTCATCATGGAGAACGTCCTCGGGGTCGACATCTACCTCGCGGACGCAGGCGCAGGCAACAAGAAACCTGATGGCGCTTGGGCCAGTCCGGGCGTGAAGGGACGCCGGGGCATCGTCGAGATCACTTCGCCCCCGGACAAAGAGCTTTTGAAGAAGTGGGCGCAGGCAAAGAGAGATGGCGAACCACAGTCAGAAAGCGGTTCGGTTTCACTGCGTTTGAACGAGCTTGATCAGGTTTGCACAGACTTGCTGGATGAAGACTGGGCGCGGGACAACATCGCGAAGCTGAGAGCTGAACCGGCGGATGAGCGACATCTCTTCCTCTTTGGTCGAAGCCACCGAGTCGAGTCCTACTTCTACCGGCTCTCGGACGAGTCCGACGAAGGTCGGGCCGAGCTCGTTGGCGACCTGGTTCTTCCCGAAGGGCTCAGCTCGGTATGGTTCCGCGGCAAGGCAGTGCGCCGCCCTGACTGGGGCATCCGCGTCTGGGTGGCGAGGTTCCAAGTGGGCTCAGGATGGCACCGCCACACAGTCGACATAGACGAACGGCGCTTGCCGTCACCTAACCCAGGCATGGTCGATGACAAGGTCCCCTCAGAGCTTCGAACCCCGAAGGATCGATCCCGCTAGACCGTGTCGAGAGCACGTCAGGGTTCTCGGAACTTGCGCTGGAGGAACCCTGCAGGGGGCGTTGAGGATCAGCCACGTCGATATCCGCTTTTCGGACTGACGGAAGGGCAGGCAGCCGGGCGGAGCCGTGCCGACTGAGGGCCTTGTCAGCATCTGGATCGCTATCGGAGGCCATCCGCTGCCGCAGATAGTCGGCACAGTCGGCGCTATCAGCAACCGACTCCTACGTGCTGCGGGGAGCGCCATGATCCACCGGACATGCCGCTTCTGCGGAGAAACGCACTGCGTGTCCCCTTCGCTGTAGCGAGGAGGGTCATGCTGTTTAGCCGTCAAGTTGCTCACGCATTCCAGTTGCCCTGCGTCCGGGTGGCGAACTCCTCGCGGGTGCACGATTCGACGCCGAATTCTGCGCCCTTTGCGCGGACGGCCTTGTCGTTGGACACGATGATCCATGTCGGGCCGAACAGCCACGTCTCGGATTGTTGAATCCCGTCCAGCGCACATGCTACAAGCAATGGGTCCGCTGCGCCTTTGTTTGCGTAAAGGTTCACGAGCGAGATGTCGTTTTCGGGCACGGTGGCCATGACTTTCTGGAGGAATGTTAGAACACTCGCCGTAGTCGGATACTCAACCGCCCTGAATGCATCCGCGTGGGCGTGCCCGGCTTCATGGAGCACCTCAGCCGGGATCCGGCATTGAGTACGGAAGAACTCGCTCGCGCGCTGTGCAGGCGACAAGTGGGAGAGCACGTTGTTATCGATGAGGTACATCTCCTCGTTCATCGGAGCGCCACCTTTAGTTCCCCGAGATCACTTGGACCGATGCGGTTCAGGCAGACGACCCGGCAGAATTCGCGCTGGGAGAGCCGGCGCTCATCGACCGCGCGGAGCATCCGGGCGGTCAGGTCGCGGCCGCTGTACTTCTTTATCGCGTTGACGGGCTTCGGCTGGCGCGGTTTCGGCTTTTGCCGGGTGAGGAACTCTTCCTTGAGCTCATGCAGGTAACCGTTCGCGGTCAAGGGGGTGATTCTCCCGAGGCGCATTGCTCTGACCGCCACGCCGCTAGGGGTAACCTTGAACAGGTCAGCCGCGGCCTTCACATCGTCCAGTTCTTCGAGCATGATTCCCTGCAGCTCGGCCGCGGGCATGAGAATTTCACCCACTATGTCGTACTCACGGCCCACGTCAGGAGCGGTGCTGCTCGCGTCGTAGCTGACCGGTGCGAAGATCCCGCGGGCAACAAGAACCGCCATCAGGACGAGGGTGAAGATCTGTCGCCCGGTCGGTTCCTGGAAGTCGCCGTGGTCGCCGCCAGCCAAGAAGATGTACGGCACCTTCGAGTCGCGCACCGTCATCCCGCTGAAGCGCACTTCGAGAAGTTGAGGCATGAAGCCTCGTACGCTTCGAGAAACGAGCACCTGATTGGCTTCGAGCCGCTCGATGATGAGATCCAGTGCGGCTTCTTTCTTACGAGCCCGACGGATCTCATCACGATCGAGCCCGAGCGCGCTGACGAGAGCAACGGCATCTTCACGCACGGTAGGACTTGGCTTGCGCAGCAGCCCGACAATCGTATTCTTCACGAGCGTGGGATCGTACTTCCGGGCCAGCGCCTGTTTGCGTAGGAGGTCCTTCACAATTAGTTCGACATCTCGCAGTTTCACTATTGTTCGTGAGTTCACGGTGAACGTCTCCGGTGCAACTCCCTGCAGGAGCTTCTCGCTCTTACTACGCAATTGTGCTTTCACTACGGCCGGAGTCGCGAAGAAGAGTGGGTGTGGGACTTCGGCCTTCCGGGCAAGGTCCAAGAGGTCCGAATATTGGATCTTCGACTTCTCAAGGGCCGTGATGTACGGTGCCCGACCATTCACCACAGAGTTCTCCAAGAGGTCAACGAACACCGATCGGTCAATCGGCACCTGTTCACCGGCAATCATTACCCGCATCGTGAAGCCCCCAAAACACCAGTCGCTATTCGGCATTACCTATTCTTTGTTTATGCCATCGCAATTTACACCGTCGTGATCACAACACAGGACTTCGACACCTAGCCCGGATAATGATGCAGCAGACTCCCGTCGTTCGTGACGCCCCACCACCTGATCGATCAGCCCTCGTTCGCGCCGCGGCTTGGAATCGCGCAATGTTTCAATAGGGTGAGACCCGGAAAACCGCTTCATGACACGAGGGCCCCGGCATCCGTGTTGGGTCGAATTCCACCCATCGCCTTTTCCGACCTTCGTCGGCCGATCTTCTATCACTGAAGACAACTCTGGGGTGTGTTGGTGATACGCCGAGCAATGGGGTCGACTGCAGATAGCGAACCACTTGTTGATGTCTGAACCCAGAGTGCTCGAGCCCGTCGCAAATCGCACGAGCGATGCAGATGTTTGGTGGTTTTCCAGGTCATGTCGTACCCATCCACCAACCCCATGAAGTCGTGAGCTCAATCAGCTCATTCCATGGAAAACGACTGGATGGAGCACCAGATGGTACTGGCAGCGGTGGATCCTGGGATCACACCAAACGCGAACTTTCCTTTTCTTGAGTCACTCAAGCAGATCGGCGGCGGCATCCTCGTCGGTGCCTTCATCGTCATTGCGATCGTGGCCATCATCGGAGCTGCGATGTTGTTGGCCGGCAAACTGAGTCAATCGTCGCGGCTTGCGTCAGGCGGCGGGGTGATCCTTCTGTGGACAGGTCCCGTCGCAGCGATTCTCGGCGGCATCAACGGATACATACTGTGGTCCCAGACGGCCTTTCCATTGGGCTTCTAAACTCTCGCGATCATGCCTATCGAGTGTGACCTCAACGGTTGGTGGCCGCCGGGCTGCGGACTGGTTTCACAAGCCAACGATGGCGTTCAAGGCTCGATCACGTCCATCTTCGCGAACGTTCTTCAGAACATCGCCTCTTGGATGTGGGGCTTCATTACAGGAGCCTTCACGGTTTCGGATGTTGACGACTCCCAGTGGGCCGCGATCGGTGGCCTGACGAACTGGTGGATCATCGTCATGATGACGCCACTCGTCGTCGTGATGATCTTGCAACTCTTGTCCGGTCTGATCAGCCAGCAACCACGCCGACTGCTGAGGGCGCTCATCGGGGGAGCGGCGGCAGTGCCGCTCGTGGCTGCGGCCGTCTACGTGGTTCGGCAGCTCACCAGGGTCAGCGACGAGGCCTCGGCGGCCCTGCTGGAATCGATGGGAACCGATCCGTACGTCGTTTTCATGCGGCTCTTCGGCTTCGAACGGGCTCCAGCAGGCTCCGGGCGCGAATGGAACGTCATCTCCCTGGCGCCGGGCAACCAAGGCGGAGCCGTCGGCGGCGCGATAGTGACAGCAATGGCGGTCATCGTCGTGTGGATACTGGCATTCATCCTCATGTGCTCGATGATCTTTAGGACGTTCGCCCTCGCGGTCCTGGCGGCCGTCGCACCGGTCGCCCTCATGATGATGCCTTGGGAGAAGTCAAAGGCCTGGGCCGGACGGTGGTGCGAAGTCGTCGTCGCGCTCTTGCTGGCGAAACCGCTGGCCGCGACAGTTCTGGCAGCGGCGATCAAGCTATTTGCGGAGTCGACGTCATTTGCAGGATTGGCAGCCGGCACTGTCGGCATGGCTCTTGCCTGCGGCGCGCCGTTGATGGCGCTGAGGCTGGTGAGTTTTGCGGGTGGCGAGCTCGCAGCAGCGGCTCAAACGGCTGGCGGCGGTCACGTTCTTGCTCGCAGCAGCAGCGTTGCCTCCCGGCAGTTCAGTCGACAGCTCGGTGGCCGCATGACGATTGCATCAATGTTGGGCAGATCGTCACTTGCTCGACCAATTCCCTCAAGTCGCAGAGACATCCCCACGCGCGTACTGCCACCGTCAGTGCCTCTGCCGCGCAGCCTCACGAGTACCACGCCGATACCCACCTCAGGTGAAAACGCTTCGGTATCGCACCGGGCAAACTCCGTCCGTGGAGGCGCCGCCGCTGGGCAGAGGGACGTGGTGAGCGGAGGGCTCGTAACCGGGCCGAGTAAAAAAGCGCCGGCGTCACCTTCGAGGATAGGCCGGACCCCGGACGCCGGACCGCCCACGGCAAACCGGCCGAGGACCGCCCCGCGGCCCGAAGTACGAAGTTCTGGCAGCGCTCTGCCGTCATCCGAATTGCCGCCCATCAGGCCAAAGGCTTCTGAGGGGCACTTCACTCCGGAGAAATCCAATGACTGAAGATTTTCGAGCCCTTGAGGCCGTTAAGTTTCCCCGCTACGAGCGCCGCGGCATTTTCATGGGGCTGAAGTGGTACCAGCTTGTGTTGCTGGTCGTCGGCATCCTAACGGCGATTATTGCCTCTGCGGCTGGCGGTCCAGTCGGACTTACGACAATGAGTCCCATCTGGCTGCTGTTCGTGCTGATGGGGGTGCTTCAGCACGCTCGCATTCCGTATCCCATCTGGGTCAGTCTCATCACGCTGTTCCTTGTGCGACTGATCCTGGGTCAGACGCGATACCTCGCCCGCCCCGAGAAGGCGTTGAAGGCGGGGAGGCTTGCGCTGCCAGGTGGGCTTGGCAGCCTCAAACTCCAGACGACCAGACGTGGAGAGTGCTTCATCGTTGACCCGCAGGGTAAAGAAGCAACGGTCGTCATGCGCTGCACCACCAGGTCATTCGCTCTCCTCGACGACGATGACAAAGCGTGGGCTGCCCAAGCATGGTCACGTGTCCAGGCCGGGCTCGCCCAACGGTCGGACATAGCAAGAATCGCCGTTCAGGATTACACAGTTCCGTATCCTTCGTCTGCCCTTCAGGACTTCTATAACAACACCATCGTGCACAACGGCGGCAGACCGGGCGGCAATTCGTGGGGTGAATTGGCGTATCAGGACTTGATAGCTGCTGCAGGATCCGCCATGAGTCACGATGTCTTGTTGTCCGTTGTTGTGGATACGGCCAAGTCGAGGAGGCGCATCAAGGAGTCGGGCGGAGGCATAGCGGGACTCGAGCGTGTTCTACGTTTGGAGGTACAGGCGATCACCACATCCCTGGCAACTCATGGAGTGCGCGTGGACGAGTGGCTTTCGGAGTCCCGACTACTTGAAGTGTTCAGGGGCTCCTTTGATCCTGAAACGGTCTCCCGAGGGTCGGTGAAGAAGGACAGCGACCCACAGGATGCCCAGCTAAACGGAAAGCGGCGTCTGAGTTCAAGCCCGATGGCCGTAGAGGAGCACTGGACTTATCTCCGCACGGACTCCGGCTTCCACCAGACCTTCTGGGTCGCAGAGTGGCCGCGGCAAAAGGTGTATCCCGGATTCCTGCACCCGCTGGTTTACGTTGGCGACTTCCGGCACACGGTTACGCAGGTGATTCGTGCTGTTCCCACCTTGGAAGCGCTACGTGACATCCGGTCGGCTCAGGAAGCCCACGAAACGCGCCGGAGGATCAACGCCCGGTTCGACCGTCCCACGACTCGGGAGCAGCGAGCCGAGGAGGAAGAAGTGGCGCAACGGGAAGAAGAAATCGTTGCCGGGCATGGCGATGTTCGTCTGACTGCCTTCGTGACGATAACAGCAGCGTCCCTGGAGGACTTGGCCCGGCACCGCCACGAGCTTGAGTCCGCAGCAGGCGGCGCGTTCGTCGAACTTCGATTGTTGGCGGGCCAACAGTGGGCAGCCTTCATTGCGGGAGGACTGCCCTTGGGAAGGGGATTGCGATGAGCCTCAAGAACCAAGAGGTGACCTATACGCCGTCGGGCACTCGCGCGGAGCGCAAGAGTCTCAGGAGGGCCACAACCGCTGAGTCATTGCCACAGAAGCGCAAACTCGGCCAGCGGATCGACGAAGCCTTGGAGTGGCGCGGCGACCGCGAGCGCCTTGTCGGCGACTGGGGGAGCAGGGAACCGCAGTCATTATGGGGACCGCATAGACTGCGGCCGGCACCTCACCGCGCCTCGACCATGACCTTCGCGGCGGCCTACCCCTTCATCACGGAGTCAGGACTTGGGCACGAGGGAACCTATATAGGAACTGACGTCTTCGGTTCGGGCGCCTTTTCGTACGATCCTTGGATCCTCTATGACAAGGGAATCATCAGCGGTCCTTCGATCGTCGTGATTGGAACAGTGGGCACGGGCAAGTCGATGTGTGGCAAGTCGCTGGTTGCTCGCTCCATAACGTTGGGACGGAAAGCGGCTGTCGCGTCGGATCCCAAGGGAGAATGGGTATCAGTGGCCAAGGCCGTCGGTGGCAAGGTCATTTCCGTTGGTCCTGGTCGCACGGCTCGCGTGAATCCTCTGGACGCAGGTTCTCGGCCCACTTCGCTGTCGGACACCCAGTGGAAGGCTGTCGTCCGGCAGCGGCGTCGGCAACTGCTGGTGGCCTTGGTGTCTCTCATGCGTCAGGGCACACCGTTGCATCCGGTTGAGCACACCGCTCTCGACATGGCTCTCATGGAAACCACCGCGGAAAACTCGACGCCGACCCTTCCTATGGTGCTGGACCACCTCTTGAGTCCTTCCGCAGAAACGCTCGCCCTTGTCGGCAAGGACGGCGGAGCGGCAGTCAGTCACTCACTGCGGCGAACAGTCTCGGGCGACTTGGAAGGCATGTTCGATGCACCGTCCACAGTGGCCTTCGACGCCGACGCGCCAATGATGGTCATGGACACGTCCGCGCTCATCGGCGCGTCCGAGCAGGCGTTGTCCCTCGCCGCTGCCTGCAGCGCGACGTGGTTGGAAGCGGCAGTGACAAACCCCGACGGCGGCAAGCGGCTCGTGGTGTACGACGAAGGTTGGCGGATGCTCGCCGATCCGTACATGTTGGCCAAGATGAGCGAGCAATGGCGCCTTGCACGAACTTACGGGATTGCCAACCTCCTCATCATGCACAAGGTGGCTGACCTCAACGAGATCGGCGACAGCAGCAGCGGACACCGTCAGAAGGCCTTGGGGTTGCTGACAGAAGCGGACACCCGCATCATCTATCGCCAAAAGCATGACGCGATGCGCCTGACCAAGGAAGCCCTGGGTCTCACCGAGGCTGAATGCGAGCATGTCGAGAACCTTCCCAAGGGCGTTGGGCTCTGGAAGGTTGGGAACCGCTCCTTCATCGTGGCCAACAGAGTGACCACAGATGAGCTGGAAGTCTTTGGCACGGATGACCGGATGCACCTGTGAGGACGACGCGACCGGGTAGCAGCAGTACCTTGGTCTCGGCCGGACTCTGGACGTTGACTGGCTACATGGGGTTCTGCCTGTTGGTCCAAGCAGCCGCTCACCTTGCTGGCGCTGGACACTGCGGCGGCAGGCCGGCGTCGTTCTTCAACCCCGCTGCGGGCATCGGCCTGTTCGCCGGCCGCCAGGACTGGATCGTTGGTGCCCCAAGTAACTGCACTTTAGATGTCGGGGCAATCTGGTGGATCGTGGGTGCAGTTCTCACGCTGCTTGCAGCGCTCGCAGCCGCGGCGGCCCTCGCGTGGAGAACCTGGAAGCAGTCCGGCGCGTGGTTACGCCAGGACATCCTGAGCCGGGACGGGGTGGCTGGCCGGGCAGAGATACTTCGGGACTTCGGAGCCAGAGCGGTTCGCAAGCGTGGGCAATACACTCGGCCGGGCCTCCGCAAGCCGAGCATTCATGATGTGTCGTGGACACTTGGCCGCTCCCGTGGAGTGACCATCCATGTCTCCACCGAAGAGTCGATGGTCATTCAGGGAGCTCCTCGGTCGGGCAAGGGCCTATACGTCGTCATCAACGCGATTCTCGACGCGCCCGGCGCTGTCGTCACCACATCCACGCGAGCCGACAACCTTGTGGTCACGATGCGAGCGCGGATGTCTGAGGGGCGGCCAGTGACGGTCTTTGACCCTCAGGGCATGTCGGGCCTGCCATCGACTCTCCGGTGGTCGCCGGTGCGTGGTTGCGGTGACCCGGACATCGCCACCAGACGGGCTCTCGTTATCACCGCAGATACCGAGATGAAGGGTGAGAATGCAGCGTGGCAAAAGCGCTCGCTGATCGTGCTGCAATGCCTCCTCCATGCCGCCGCGCTGTCAGGGCAGGGCATCGCAGCCTTCCGTCGATGGTCGTCCAGTCCAGTGTTGGCCAGAGAGGCGCTGGATATTCTGGGGCGCCCAGGTGCGGCATTGGGGTGGCAGGCAGATCTGATGGGGATCTTGGAAGACGACCCACGGAATACTTCCAACTCCTGGATTGGGGTTTCTGCGGCTGTGGCTCCACTCTCATCTCCCAGGGTGTTAGCGGCGCTGAACCCACAAGACGAAGCTCAAGAGTTTGATCCCAAAAGCTTCATCAGGCAACGGGGGACTCTCTACCTTATTGGCACCCGATCGGGCGCTGCCGCCGCTGGCCCCTACCTATCGGCTCTGATCGACGACATCGATAACGCTGCGCGTGAGCTGGCCTTTGTCTCACCTGGAGGCCGACTCGATCCACCCCTTTCGCTGATCCTGGACGAAATAGCGAATCTGTCTCCGTGGCCTGGCCTGCCTGTGGTGCTCTCTGACGGTGGTGGCATCGGCATTTCAACTCTCGTTGTTCTGCAGTCCCTTTCACAGGCACGGAGTGGATGGTCGATCGAGGAAGCCGCCACCATCTGGGATTCCGCGATCATCAAAGTGATCTTCGGCGGCGGCTCGGACGAGCCTGACCTGCGCTCGCTGGCTGGCCTACTGGGAGAGCGGAGTCTCGTCCTCAACACTCGCTCCTGGTCATCTCAGGGCCGTCAGGACGGCGAGCAGATCAGGGAGAGCCCAGTCATTCGGTTGGACGAGATCCGGAGGCTCCCGGTCGGGACTGCCCTGATGCTCGGTCGACGTACAAGGCCGATCCTCCTGGATCTTCGGGACTGGCATCAACGCAAGGATGCAGCCGAACTGGGCCGTTCGAAGGTTGAAACTGAGCGGGAGCTGGCTGCCGGCCACCTACAGAACCAGTCAATAGACAAGCAGGTGGATTGATGGGCACTGCATCCGATGACGCTGAGTTTGAAGTTGGTCCCATTGCGGAGCTCGATGACGAATTAACGGTGGAGCTGTTCCGGTCCGCATTTCAACCGCCGTCCCGAAGCTCGGGTGGTACGTATCGTTGGCGTGACATGGCACCCGAACAGGCAGTTGGGGCCTGGGAAAGCCTTTTTGGGTGGGTCGGGTGGTTTGTTGCGACCTACCAGCTGACGACGTCGGTGGTGCCCGACTGCTGGTGGCGTCACACGGAAATCGTGGCCGAGCTCTACGCCCTTCAGCGAGCCGAAATGGCTTCCTTTACTGCCGACGACGCGGGCTTTGGTCCTCTGGCGTTCCACGAAAGGTTGCCACACGCCGTCGAACGTCTGCGGAACCATACGCGGACTGCAGGATGTGTCGGCTTGCAGAGCCACAAGGAACCGGTCCTGAGGATCGTTCCGGCAGACCCGGAATTCGAGGACTGGAAGCTGGGCACCCATCAGACCCGAAGCTGATCCCGTCATGCCGTTGCTTCGTTCGCTCGACATGAATAGGTGATCCCCTCGTAGGGCTGTCTAGAAGCACGAAGGATGGCTGTCGTGGCCTCTGCATCTGAACTCAATGCTGACGCAAGCGGGGCTGAAGAAGCC
The DNA here is from genome assembly GCA_039636795.1 of Micrococcaceae bacterium Sec5.1. NCBI lineage: Bacteria > Bacillati > Actinomycetota > Actinomycetes > Micrococcales > Micrococcaceae > Micrococcaceae bacterium Sec5.1. The sequence continues at coordinate 2,111,066 of CP143430.1, forward strand.
GCCGCGCCGCCGTCGAACGTTCGCCTGTCGGCCGAGGAACGCATAGCCGAACTGACCAGGGGACTTCACACAGCACTTGAGGAAGCCATTGATTCGCCCATGCGCTGGCAGGTTCTGCTCGACGCCTCCGCAACCCTGTGGCGGTACTCCGGGGGTAACGTCGCCCTGCTGATGATGCAGATGGCACAGCGCGGTACCCAAGAGCCGACTCTGGTGGCCGGCTACAAGGAGTGGGCCCGGCATGGGCGAACGGTTCTGCGGGGAGAACACGCGCTCTGGGTGATCGCGCCCCGGACAGCATCGATGCAGGAACTGATTCTGGCCGACGGGCAGCGCAAGCTCTTGCCAGCGAATCAGACTGCACCTGTTGATGCTGTCAGCAGAGGCAAGAGGAACGTGATCACGGGTTGGCGCGGGCAGGCTGTCTTTGACGTCACCCAAACGGAGGGCACACCGCTGCTGGTTCCTCGCGCGGGTGCTCAATCTGGCGTGGACGTTGGTGATCTCTGGACTTCCCTACGGGAGGTAGCGAAGGAACACAGCTTCCGGGTTGAGGTGTCGGGATTCCAACAGGGCTACACCAGTGGCTATACCGACTTTGATGCTCGTCGAATTCAAGTTGGTGCCTGGATGAACGACGAGGAGCGGGTAGCGGTTCTTGCGCACGAACTCGGACACGTCCTTTTGCACGGACCCGACGACCGACTGGGACAACTTTATGGAAGCAGCGCGAACCATCGCGGGCTGGCGGAAGTGGAGGCCGAATCAGTTGCCTACACCGTCATGCGTGCCCACGGCATTGATCGTGGACCGCAGTCGGCGTCCTATCTGGCTGGCTGGGCCGACGCTGTGATCCGCGCGGAGAAGGATTTGAAGCACGACTCCTCAGAAGGCTGGGTGCCGACGTCGCGCGTCGACATCGCGAAGTCGGTGCTTGGGCGGGTGACCGCAGCAACCAAGGGGATCCTGGCGGTCTCGGATCCTCCTGGTTTCGGAGGAAAGTTCGCCGCCACCAGTGCTGACCCGTCCGTTGCTGCCAGTCCGAACTATGCCGGTGTCCCTGGACCGACCGCGTCCTTGAACGGTCCTGAGATTGCTGGTCCCTAAACACGCAGGTGTCCGTCGGGAGAGGCCCGTCGACTAAGGAAGGTAAACCATCATGAATACAAAGATTCCCATCACTATCGCGGGGAACCTGGTCGCAGATCCCGAACTGACCATTGGGGAATCCGGAACACCACACGCGAAACTCCGCGTTGCCGTGAACCAGCGGATTCAGAACCCAGATGGCACCTGGCGGGACGGCGAACCGGTCTTTCACAACGTGTCTGCATTCCGGATGCTCGCGGAGAACGCTTCTACTTCTCTGAAGAAGGGTGACCCTGTGACAGTGTCGGGGGAACTTGAGTTCCGTTCCTACGACAAAGACGGTGAACGACGTGAAGCAAGGCGCATCATCGCTGACACCATTGGGCCGGACCTTCGCTTTGGCACGGCGACGTATCAACGCTCCGCGCGAGCAGTTGCCGAGCCCGAGGCCGCCGTGGAGGCCACAGGGCCACAAGCGACGACGGCGACTGGCTGGCCCGCATACAACGTGACAACGAAAAGCCCTGTGGCGGCGCCCCCTTTCGGCACAGCGCGGGGGAGTGAAATGACGATCTGATTCGTGCCCTCTGCAGGTTCTGGCCCACGTTTCATGCTCCGAGACGTGGGCCGCCTTTTGTTTGCCGACCAGCATTCGAATATATGTTCTAATCTTGTTCTATGAGACCGAAGCAAGACTCCAACGCCTTCGCACGCATGATGGCGCAGACAGATGCCGACAATAAGCATCCAAAACCTGATGATGGCCAGATTATGGAACTGCCTGCCAACGAACAACCGCTGGTGCGCGTAAGCGAGATTTACGGACGAGCCATCAAGTACACCAGAACATACGGCCTGGTCGAGTGGGTGGACGATCAGAGGGTCTACCACGTGCAGTGGTTTCCGGCGGGACAGGTCAAGCGGGTTGACCGGGATTCGTGGAGAGGGCGACAACTCTAGGATTGAAAGAGGGAGGCTAGCACCGTGGTGCCAGCCTCTTTTTTCGATCGGGACGAGCGGTGTTTGTCGATCAGACCAAAGGTGCCCAAGCCAGTACGCGGTCTCCCGTGATGCGGTAAGTGGCCGGCCATGGACTGCCAGGACGCACTTGGGCCGGGTCAGGCGAGATCAGCAATACAGAGCCCGGCCATATGGGTTCGGACAGCGCCTCGATCCACGCTGCCTGCACGTGATCGAAATGGTTCCACTTGATGGTGATCCATGAACCGGTTGGCTGAAGGCCATCGACACTCAGCACTGTGATCTCGGTTGTTGTGCCATGATCGCGCTTGGCTCGCTCAAGTGCGTTCCACCGAGAGTCAGCGGACGCTTGCCAGCCGCGCTGCCTGTGCACGCGATGCACCCAGAACAAGATAATGACCAAGCCTGCCAATGCCACGGCTACGAGCATCCATTGAAGCAGAATTGAGCCCGGTCGGAGAGTAGGCATCACAGCAGCGAAGAGAATGGTCGCTGCGCTCGCAACGATCAGCAGGGGTGTCGCCACCTTGGGCTTCAGGGCTGGGTTCGCGTTCATGCTTGCTGCTTCAGTTTAAAGCTGCCAGCCGACATTGATAAGAGCGACTCGTTGATCAACGAATTCGCCGGCATCGATGGCGGGGATGCGGGCAACTTCTCGGATGGTGCGCTGGAGGGTTTCCCACTGCAATCTTTGTTCCCACTCGTACTCATCCGGGATTGTGCCGATGGCCAGATCGGAGTCCGCGACACCCCACCGATCTCTGTAGACAGCTGCGTCCCGAACTACCGAAGCGCACTCGAAAGGATCGACGTCGGCACCCAGTTGCGCAAGGAGGTCCCTCTTCCATTCGGGCTCCTCAAAGAGGGCAGCATTGCCAATAAACTCAATTCGGTCACGAATCCGATGTTTTACCTGAGTAAGCACTGCGTTGAGGTCCGCACGCTCGACGACAAGGTCCTCGTTCAAAGCATCAAAGGACGTTAGTGGCATACCGGACGAAAGGCGGCGGAGGCGCGAGTGAACGATTGCGGCCAGATCTCGTGCCCCATCCTGTGATGTGAACAGCTCTCTCAAAACACGTTCGGCACTTGTCCGACTCACGTTCGTTGCTCGCCGCCAGGAAGCAACTGCAGCTCCCCAGGAAGGCGATATCCGCAGCGCCTTGGCCTCTTCGGGAGCCAATTCCGCTACGACCCTTGCGAGATCTAGCCCAGCTGCGATTTGGGCAAGGTAGTCGTACTCTCGGCTCAGGCGTTCGAGACTGTCGGCATGCGCTCGTTCAGCTTCCTGCACTTCGTGGGCTGATCTTTCAGCTCCCTCGGCGGCCAGCACTTCACCCAGAATTTGTCGCCAGGTGGACCGGAGCCGTGGGTCAAGTGTCTCTTCCTCATCGGGGTCGTTTTCGCTGACATAGGCCATGTTGGCGCTGCGTCCTCGGGTCATGCTGACGTAGAGGAGTTCACGGGTTAGCCGGCCAGGTGTGACCACCGTATGCCCGGTATCAACTGTGAGGCCCTGGGAACGATGAGCGGTCGTGGCATATCCCAGCTCGACGGATGTCTCGAGGTAGGAGGCGTCCAAGTCGATGCTCGCCCCAGTGTCCCTTCGGATAGCGCGGACTTGGCCTTTCCCGACATCGGTCACCTCGAGCAGTGCTCCGTTGCGAATGAAGGCTCCATGCTCGTCAAGGATCGATCTGTCGTTTCGTCGGGCGATGATTATGTCCCCTCGGCCAGCACGGAGGCCGTCCCTCAGCGCCAGGGTCTTTTCCGCATCGACAGTGCCCTGGACAACGCGGTCTGCTTGGGCTCGTTCGTTGAGCATCCCAACTGTGTCATTGTCGGGTGCAATAAGGATCGAGAGTCGCCCGGAGAGCACGTCTTCATGCCACCCGGAGTAGGCCCGATCGAGCATGTCCAGATAGGTTCCATATCGAATGCGGTCATTCCGTTCGTAGTCCGTAAGAACAGAAATATCTCCATCGCGGAGCCTGAGTGACGCCGTCTGTTCCCACGCCTGTCTGAAGCGCCAAATGGTGCTCAGCCTTGCAGTCTTGTTTTGCCGATCGAGCCAGCCGAGCACGCCGCCGGCATCGATAGAATCCAGCTGTCCTGGATCCCCAACCATGAGGATCTTGGCGTCGCTTTCGCATGCTTGGCGTACAAGCCCGGCAAGCTGAGCAGTGGATACCATCGAGGCCTCATCGATGATGACGAGTTGCCGAGGACGGAACCGCCACCGATATTGCTCGGCGCTAAGTCTGGCCACCGCCTGCACCAGCCGTGTGGCGCCCACGAATTCGTCGTGGGGCAAAGATCCGAGCCGCTTCTCCGCCTCGGAAAACAAGGCCGCTCTGTGCATTGCTCCGGTTCCAACAGATTCATGTAGCCACTTGGCAACGTTCTCCGTTGTCATTGCCAGTTGGCGGGCAAGTACTTCTGCGCTCGCCGCAGCAGGAGCCAACCCAACGACGCTTCCAGCCCCGAATTCGGCCTCCCACGCTGACTTGATGGCATCGAGAGTAGTTGTTTTACCAGTACCCGCTGGACCGACGATTGCATCCAATCGGTTTCCGCTCAACAGCACCTGAGCGGCGGCGGCTCGTTGGTCCTGGTGAAGCTCGAGTCCGCCTCTCGTTCTGTGGCTGGCGAGTACATCAAAGGTGACGTCACCCCGCACTGCCGGTCCGCCGTCGTCGTTCCTCGCTGCCAGGATTTCATCCTCAAAGGTGAGCGTCGCCTCATCTGTAAAGAGTCGTGAACCATGGAACTCGAAGACGCTGTGGCGCGCGAAGCCGAGGTCAGTTTCAGCATCCAGCGGCGTGGAGTAGCGATACTCGTTCAGCGGAACAGACTGACGCTCGGCGGCCGACGCGACCGCGTCGATCAGGGCGTTCCGGTCGGCGGCCGTGGCACAGCGGACCTCGGCGCATACGCGCTCGCCTTCCGCGATGAGGTTCCATCGGTTCCATGTAGAGCGTTTCGCAGCGACGCGCTGGCGGGTGACGAGCGCGACGGCGTCGATCCAGTCAGGGGTTAAGTCGCCTCTGTGGAATGGAGCGTGACGAGAGCGATTTATGGTCGCGGCAACAACGGCCTCTGGGTCCAAGCCTCTAGCTTTTGCTCGTTTGCGCCACCTGGCAGATAGCTCGTGAAGCGGGGCGCCAACGTCGCCCTTCGGGGTACGTGTGGACAAGGTGGCTTGCTGTCGCAATTTGACGGTTGTCGTGGCTTTAGGACGGCTGCCATGCTCCTCGATCCATTCGGCCACGAGGCGGTCAGTCTCGACGTCGATGAGTCTGGATCGATTTGAGAACTCGCGGATGAGTGCGTCGTCGATGCCGGTCAGCTGCTGGCTTGGATTGTGGGTGCTTTGAGCAGGGATGCGGATATCTGTGTTCGTTCGGAGACTTTGGTGCAGCGCATCGAACAGCAGCCCGTTGTAGTGCTCGCTCGCGGCGACCACCGCTTTGTACAGACTCCGTGAATCCAGCGTTACCCACGCATCGTCGGTGATGCGCTGGACGCGGTTGGCAATCACCAAATGAGTGTGGAGCTGCGGATCCCCGGAGCGGGACTCCCAGTGGTCGAAGGCGGCAGCGATCGCGCCGTGGGTTCCGACGTGGGCTATTCCGTTTCTGCCAGCTCGGGTGTGGATGACCAGGTCCTCAAGCCAGCGCAGCGTCTCGTTGACGGCATCGTGGTGGGCCTGAAGGATTTGATCTTGGACGTGCCGGGTGCTGAGCGCCCACAGCGCAGAGACGGACTTAGGAACACTGAACGTTAGGTCGAAGCCTGCTACGGCGTGCCTGGTTTCGGGGAGTCCCTGGCTTCGTTGGACGACCGTCGGCTCGCCGTGCGGACGTCCGAGGGTGGCTCCAGTGTCCGGGTGGGCCGCTTGCTCGAAGATGGCCTTGGCGTCCCATTCGGTGACCCTGTCGCCTGCGGACCGATCGATACCGTCAAGCCCACTGCCGAGCCAACGGCCCTGCGGTGTTCCAGATTTCATGTAGTAGGAGACGGTGTCCGGGGGAGTGCGGGCGAGGTCGTCCAGCATGGTCGACTTGAAGAGGTACTTCAGGCCAGACTGCGCGGAGAGCCTGGCGATGGACATGGTCATGCCTGACCAGCTTTGGTGCGACCACGTGATGGAAGCCAGCCACGGCGACGAAGGATGCCCACGGTAATGGCGTCCAGGGGCATGCTTTTGGCCTTTGACAAGGAAACGAGCGCCGCCGCCACGTGTGCCAGTTCCTGAATGTTCGTTCGTTGAGCCCGCTTGAGTCGCGAGACTTCGTTGTGGAGCAGGTTGGTTCTTGCTTCCAGTTCCTCGTTGAGAGTTTGTAGGTGCTCGATATCCGATGACTGTGTTCGGAGTTCTGTGAGTAGGCGCTCGACGCGTAGCTGGCATGCTTTGCATGTCTCTGCTGGGTTCGGCTCAGTGGCTTTCCTGTTCACACACTTCCATGCCAGCTCATGCCCTAGTCAGCATGATCTGGCGTTCGACTGCATGCACGCACCTGCCTTGGATGCCAGAGGTGTGAAGGATTGAGGGAGTCGATGATCGGTCGGCGTGAGCCTTTTTTCGGTGCTCAAGGGGCACGTTCACCGCGCTCGATATCCGATTTATCGTGTGCGCTGAGCTGTTCCCGCACTTGGGGGTTAGCCGTCTCGCAATCGCGGATCTTCAGGAGGCGCCGATGAAGCTGGGTTTCGGCGTGGCGGCAGAAGAACAGAAATAGGGTCGGGCGTTGATCCTGCAATACGAGCTCGCGTCGGCCATAACGTGTAGAGTGGCCTGCCAACCGGGGGAGAAGTAGCCCGAGACTGACAAGTAAAACGGCGCACGTCTCGCCTATCCAGTAGAAGCTGTTCAGGGCGGCGGCTGCTGGGCTGTCAGCGTCCTCAGCCTCAGACAGCAATCCCGTACAGCAGTCGGTCGACCAGGACCACGGCAAACAGAATACAACTGCCAGCGATTAGGGTGAATGCCGATCGGAATGAAGGGGCCGCATATGGGGAACGTGACTGTGGCAAACCCGGGATATATCGAGGCGGACCCACAGATGAAGGCTGATCCCGCCCAGAGGAAAAGTGCCATCCTGGCTGGTCACTGTGGGCATCGGGAGGTTGGTATCTGTCTCCCCTAGTCGGCTTTTCTAGAAAACCCGCCGTGCACACCACACGGTGACCTGATGGCCCAAGGCGAGTTGCCGCCGTCGAACTGTGGCATCCAAAACTGCGGCCAGCAATATAGCGCTCCGAAACTGCCAGAACCCGAGGAATAACGACAATAGGGTGACCAGCCTTACCCGGTTGTGTCCCCGAGCCAGGGATCGACCGCATAGTAAACGGTGGGGACGTAGAGTGTGCGCACCTCCGGGCCGGGGATCGTGGCCAGGGCCGGCAGGTGCGGGATGCGTCCCCAGCCGGTGGTGGAGGCGCCGATGATGCCGACCCGGATCGGGCGATCGGAGTGGACTTTGGAAAAATGGTGTTCCTTGATCAGGGGCTGCCCCTATGCTTTTGGTCAAGCGCCCAGGGCGGGTTTTTCCTCCTAGAAGGTGCCGTGTCTGCAGATGACGGTCTCGTTGTGCTTCTTCCCCAGCCCCCGTTTCTTTTGTAGTAGGCCTTCGACGCGTGGTGGTGGCAGCTAAGTAAACGGTACTGGGGCTAGCAGCGGGCTGGCAGGCCCGAAGTGCCATAAGGGGTGCAGGGCGTCGGCCGCTGCTGCCCAATGCCTATTGCTCTGCGAACCTGACTGCAGACAGGAGAGCGTCGAGCAGCGCGGACTCGGTCCGCTCATAACGGCTGGAGGGAACTGTCACCGCTAAAGCAGCGACGACACGTCCTTCACTGCGGATCGGGGCGCTCAATGACCGAACGTCCTCCCGGTATTCGCCGCGGTCGTAGAGGATTCCGGTACGTCGTATCTCGGCCATCTGGGCTTCGAGGCCGGCTCGGTCGCTTACGGTCATCGGCGTGAATCGAGTGTACTCGTGGTTATCCAGGATAGACGAGCGCTGTTCCTCGTCGGCAAAGGCGAGGAGTACCTTTGCACTTGCTCGGGCGTGGACATCACCGGTGAATCCCACTTCGAGGCCGGCGACCCGCACGGCCTGTGATCCTTCGACCATGGCGAGGATGCGTATCTCACCACGGAACCACCCGGTGAGATATGCAGTCTCGCGGGTGGTCTCGGCGAGTTGCCTGAGGGCCTGCCTGTGTTTAGCGTCTACGCGTACGCGCAGGCCGGGCGAGTTGGCGATGTCGATAGCGCTCACGCCGAGGGTGTAGCGCTTGCCCGACTCCTTGCTCAGCAGTTTTTCTTCCTCAAGTGTCGCGAGCAGGTGGTAGGCGGTGGGCATGGAGAGGCCAACGAGAGATGCGACCTCGGTCGCGGTGAGTCCATGCGGCGATCGAGCGACCCCGAGCAGGATGCGCGAAGCGCGCGCGACGGATTGGATCAGCTGGCGTTGTTTTCCGGGTTCCACTTCGCTTATCGACGCTGCATTCATTGCTTCATCCGTTCCGCTTGCTCTAAAAAATCCTTGACTTTAATAGCCACGTCATCCCATAGTATGGCAGATTCTGAAAAACACTTTCACTATCTTGACATAAGGAGAGCGATGTCGACCAATACACCACCGTCGATTGCGTCGGTAATGAGTCTTGGGGGGCGGCCGGCGGGAAGTCGGCGCGAGATTAAGATCATTGATACGACACTGCGCGACGCGCACCAGTCGCTATGGGCGACGAGGATGCGGACCGAGCACATCATTTCTATGGCGAAGGACTTCGATGAAGCCGGTTTCGCGCAGGTGGACCTGGTCGCGCCGATCCAGTTCGACGTCGCGGTGCGCTATTTGAAGGAGGACCCTTGGGAGCGGGTAAGGCTGGCGCACCAGCACGCCCCGAACACTACCTTCCGGGCGCTGATCCGGTCGAAGAACATCGCTGCGTTCGACTTCCTCTCTGATGATGTGATCGCGGCGTGGGTGGAGCGGCTGTACGCAAACGGGTTCCGTGTCATCGGTTCGTTTGACGGGCTCAACGACGTAGACAACATCGCACCCGGCCTGATCCGAGCCAAGGAACTGGGGGCATCGACTTTTGGCGCAGTTTCGTTCTCCGAGAGCCCTGTACATACGGATGAGCTCTTCGTTAAGAAGGCGATCGAACTGATCGAGAAGGCGGACGTCGACGCCATCATGCTAAAGGATGCCGCTGGCCTGCTGACGCCGGACCGCATCCGCACGCTTGTTCCTGCACTCAAAAGCGTCATGGGCGACCGGTCGCTGGAAGTTCATACCCATTCCCTGACGGGACTCGCACCTCTGGTTTGCCTGGAGGCGGTGGAACTGGGCGCGGATGCATTGCATACCTCTATCGCGCCGCTTTCAGCGGGCAACGGGCAGCCGTCGACGCAGGGCATCGTACGTGACCTGCGTGCACTCGGGTACGTGGTCAACGTAGACGATGAGCGGATCGACGCGATCAGTTCAAGAATCGTTGATATCGCCGCGGCGGAGGACAAGCCCCTGGGTGTTCCGATCGAGTACAACGGTCTGCACTACATGCACCAGACCCCGGGGGGGATGCTGTCGAACTTCCGGTCGCAGCTGGAGACGGCAGGTCTGGCCGACCGATACGACGAATTGCTGCTCGAGGTGGCGCGGGTGCGCGGGGAGCTGGCCTACCCGATCATGATCACGCCGTTTGCGCAGTTCGTGGGAACACAGGCTGTGATGAACGTGATCTCGGGTGAGCGTTACTCCGTGGTTCCGAACGAGATCAAGAAATACGCCCTGGGCTACTACGGAACACTTCTTGCCCCCATCGACCCCGAAGTGCTTGAGAAAGTCATTGCCAATGGGGCATCGGACATCCCGTTGGAGCCGCCGGCCATTGAGCCGATGCTGCCCGCATTGCGGGATCGGCACCCGGATGAATCCATCGATCTGCTGCTCCTGCGTGCGATGTTCGCGGGGAGCCAAGTCGATGAGATGAAACGAGTTGTGGCAGCCGGGGGAAACCCGGAAGAGGCATACGGGCCCATCCTGGGCTTGGTCAAGGCGCTTTACGACTCAACCGAATCCGGCACTCAATCGCTGACTGCCGGGAACCTGAACATTCGACTGGAAAAAGGAAATTGTGAAGATGTCGCTTAACCCGCTCGATATCAAAGAACTTCGGGACATCGTCAACTGGGCGAACCTGACACCCGACGTACGCCAGCTCTCCATCAAACACGGCGACGTGGAGCTATTCCTCTCCCGCGATCGGCAGTCCTCGAACGACCGTCCGGCCGCTCCACAGGCCGTGACGCCCGCTCCGGAAACGACCTCCACTCCCGCATCAGCACCTGCTCCCGCACCAGCCCCCGCGGCCGGCCGCGTAGTGACTGAACCGGGGTCCGCTGACGAACTGGGGACCAACGAGGTACTGATCAAGGCGCCCATGGTGGGAGTCTTTTACGCGTCACCCAAGCCAGGGGAGCCCGCCTTCGTCAAGGTGGGGGACACCGTCAGCGCCTCGACGGTGCTGGGCATCGTAGAGGTGATGAAGCTGATGAACAACATCGAGGCGCGCGTCGAAGGTGCCGTGACGAAGATCCTGGTCGACAACGAGCAGGCAGTCGAGTACGGTCAGCCGCTGATGGTGATTACCCGCAATGCCTGAACCGCTGAGAAGTGTCCTGATCGCCAACCGCGGCGAGATCGCGTTGCGAGTCGTCCGCGCCTGCAAGGAACTTGGTATTCGAAGCATCGTTGCCTATTCCGAAGCAGATGCCGGCTCGCTGTCGGTGAAGCTGGCAGACCAGGCCGTGTGCATCGGGCCCGCGCAGGCCAAGTCAAGCTATCGCAACATGCATGCTGTCATCTCAGCTGCACAGGCTTACAAGGCTGATGCCATCCATCCCGGATACGGATTCCTGTCTGAGAATGCTGACTTCGTTGCGCTTTGTGAAGCGGAAAACGTCGGGTTCGTTGGCCCTGCAGCGAACATCATTCGTCGCATGGGCGACAAGATCGAAGCCAAGAAGATCGCCCGCCGGGCCGGGGTACCGACAGTTCCGGGTTCGGTGGGCGCGATCGCTGAGTACAAAGAAGCCCTTGCCGTCGCAAGCGAGGTCGGCTACCCGCTGCTGATAAAGGCGGCGGCGGGCGGCGGCGGGCGAGGCATGCGGGTCGTCGAGGCTGCCGAGACACTCGAGAACGATCTGCGCGAGATCATGTCGGAAGCCGAGGTCGCGTTTGGCGACGCGTCGGTGTACATAGAGCGGTACCTCACCGACATCCGCCACATCGAAATTCAGGTCATCTCTGACGGCACCACCGTTCTGCATCTCGGTGAACGTGACTGCACGGCACAGCGGCGCAATCAAAAGCTCATTGAAGAATCACCCTCGCCGGTCTTGGACGCGGAGCTCAGGCAGGGCCTTGCAGATGCAGCGGTCGCACTCTGCAGGGAAGTGGGGTACACGAACGCCGGGACGGTGGAGTTCGTCTTCGACAACATCGAGCGCAAGTACTACTTCATCGAGATGAACACTCGTATCCAAGTAGAGCATCCCGTTTCGGAAATGGTTTCCGGGATCGACCTCATCAAACTTCAGTTGCAGATCGCCGGTGGCATCCCACTGAGTTTGAGGCAGGATGACATCGTCATCACCGGCCACGCCATCGAATGTCGCATCAACGCCGAGGACCCGGACAACAACTTCGCACCGCGTCCGGGGACCGTTGCGAACTTCCGTGCGCCCGGCGGCTTCGGGATCCGAATGGACACCCATATCGAGACGGGATATGCAATCCCGCCGTTCTATGACTCAATGATCGGCAAGCTCATCTGCTGGGGCAAAGACCGCGATGAAGCCATCGCACGGACGATCCGTGCCCTGGACGAACTCGTTGTCGACGGCATCACCACCACAGCGCCCTTCCACAAGCAGATCCTCGAGACCGAGAAGTTCCGAAGCGGGGACTTCAACACCGCATTCGTCGCCGAACTCCTATCTTCAACACGCGCCACCGCAGGAGTATAGGGACACTCTGTGTCCTCACAGACGCAGCCCGTCGCCGGTCCTGGCCGACCTGATCGCACGCCCCACAACAGGAATGCACTCAAGTTAAGCATCCAGTGCGTTCCAAGACCAGCAGCGGGACCTGGACTGCAACCGGGACATCGTCCTGACATGCCGAGCGGACGTGGAGTGACAACGACATGCTCGGCGCAGGTGGTGATGAGGAACAGGCACCTCAGCGGTTGGGCGCGGTTACTGGGAACTGGCGACGTGCCCGTCCGCGTGGTCCTCAGAAATGGCCCCTTCTGCGGTGTCCTCTCCGCCCACACCCCCTTCAAGACTGCGCAGCAGGTCTTTCGAGAAATGGATACAGCATCATGAATCAGGCTTTTGTGTACGACGCCGTGCGCACCCCGTTCGGCAAGTTCGGTTCCGGCCTTGCCGCCGTCCGCCCGGACGACCTTGCCGCGCATGTGATCAGGGAGTCCGTGAAGCGCGCCCCCGGGCTGGATCCGGAGCGGATTGATGAGGTGGTGTTCGGCAACGCGAACGGCGCGGGCGAGGAGAACCGCAACATCGCCCGCATGGGCACGTTGCTGGCGGGACTGCCTGTATCCATCCCCGGCACCACGGTGAACCGGCTGTGCGGCTCGTCGCTGGATGCTGCAATCATCGCTTCACGCCAGATCAATGCTGGCGACGCGGACCTGGTGCTGGTGGGCGGGGCCGAGTCGATGTCCCGTGCGCCGTGGGTGTTGCCGAAGACCGAGAAGCCGTACCCGGCCGGGGACATGACGCTGGCGTCCACCACCCTTGGGTGGCGCCTGGTGAACAAGGCGATGCCCAAGGAGTGGACCATCTCCCTGGGCGAGGCCACCGAACGGCTGCGGGAGAAGTACAAGGTGACCCGGCAGGCGCAGGATGAGTTCGCCGCGAACTCCCACAACCTGTCCGCCGCCGCGTGGGACGAAGGGTTCTACGACAACCTCGTTGCACCTGTCCCGGGCACGGACCTGGTGCGGGACGAGGGCATCCGCCCCGGTTCCACCGCGGAGAAGCTTGCCGGGCTGAAGACGGTGTTCCGTTCAGAGCCTGAGGGCGCCGAGGTGGGCGGCACCGTCACGGCCGGGAACGCGTCGCCGCTGTCCGACGGCGCCTCCGCGGCTTGGGTGGGGTCCGAGGCTGCCGCCGGGCTGCTGGGGCTCGAGCCGCTGGCGCGTATTGCCGGGCGCGGGGCGCACGGCAATGACCCGCAGTACTTCGGCTACGCCCCGGTGGAGGCGGCGAACAAGGCCCTCGCGAAGGCGGGCATCGGCTGGGACCAGGTGGGCGCCGTCGAACTTAACGAAGCCTTCGCCGCGCAGTCCCTGGCATGCACCAACGCCTGGGGCATCGACCCCGCGATGGTGAACCGGCACGGCGGAGCCATCGCCATGGGCCACCCGCTCGGCGCCTCCGGCACCCGGATCCTGGGCACCCTGGCCCGGTCCCTCCAGGCCTCCGGGGAGCGCTGGGGCGTCGCGGCGATCTGCATCGGCGTGGGCCAGGGCCTGGCCGTGGTCCTCGAAAACGTAACTGCTGGAAAGGCGTAGGGGAATGCTGACTTTTGTAGATTCGGTCCAGGAGGCCGTGGCCGGCATCAAGGACGGTTCCACCGTGATGATCTGCGGGTTCGGCAACGCCGGGCAGCCGTTCGAACTGATCGACGCGCTGCTCGAGTGCGGGGCCAGGGACCTGACGGTGGTGAACAACAACGCCGGGCAGGGTGACCAGGGCCTTGCGCTGCTGATCAAGGAAGGCCGGGTGCGGAAGATGATCTGTTCCTTCCCGCGGCAGTCCGATTCCTGGCACTTTGATGCCAAGTACAAGGCGGGCGAGATTGAACTGGAACTGGTGCCGCAGGGCAACCTGGCCGAGCGGATCCGCGCTGCCGGTGCCGGGATCGGCGGGTTCTTCAGTCCCACGGGGTACGGCACCATGCTGGCCGAGGGCAAGGAAACCCGGATCATTGACGGCCGCGGCCAGGTGTTCGAAACGCCCATCCACGCCGACGTCGCGCTGATCAAGGCCCTGAAGGCGGACGGGAAGGGCAACTTGGTCTACCGCAAGACCGCCCGGAACTTCGGTCCCATCATGGCCGCAGCCGCCAAACAGACCATCGTCCAGGTCTCCGAGATCGTTCCCACGGGTTCTCTTGACCCGGAGAACGTGGTCACGCCCGGTATCTACGTCAATACGGTGGTCCGCGTGGCGGCCTCCTGCAGCACCGCCGGCACGAGCGAGAAGGCGGCCTGAGATGAGCATCCAGTCCAACGAAACATCCCTCCAGACCTCCGCCACGCCCCTGGGCCGGGATGACCTGGCCCGCCTCGTGGCCAAGGACATTGCCCCGGGATCGTTTGTGAACCTGGGCATTGGCCAGCCCACCTTGGTGTCCAACTACCTCACCGAGGACCAGGACATCACGCTCCACACGGAGAACGGGATGCTCGGCATGGGACCCGCCGCCGATGGCGATGAGATTGACGGCGACCTCATCAACGCCGGCAAGATCCCGGTCACCGAACTGCCTGGGGCGTCCTACTTCCACCATGCTGATTCGTTCGCGATGATGCGCGGCGGGCACCTGGACATCTGCGTCCTGGGGGCTTTCCAGGTCTCGGCCACGGGGGACCTGGCAAACTGGCACACCGGGGCACCCGGGGCGATTCCCGCCGTCGGTGGTGCCATGGACCTGGCCACCGGCGCGAAGGACGTTTTCGTGATGATGACGCTCCTGACCCGCGAGGGTGCGTCCAAGATTGTGGAAACCTGCACGTACCCGCTCACCGGCGTCGGCTGCGTCACCCGCGTTTACACCGACAAAGCCGTCTTCCTCACCGGCCCGGACGGCGTCACTGTCCGCGAAACCTTCGGCTGCACCCTGGAAGAACTCCAGGAAGTCGTACCCTTCCCGCTCAAGATCGTCGTGAAGTAACTAGGCGTTCCTCTAGAGCCCTACGAGGAATGTATTCCGAGGCAAGCAAGGAGACAAGACTCATGTACGTAAGCACGCTAACCGGGAGTATTCCATTCCATTCAATCGCTCCGGGGGAATCGGTAGAGGTATTCGATTGGAAGAACGTCTTCCAATGCCGGGGTGTGATCCAAGAGACGGCGCTGGAGTTGGGCGTCGCGTGGATTCGCACAGACATCGGTGAAAGAAGGCTGGTGGACATTCATGAGCATCTAGTGCGACGCTGTCCACCTCCACCCGGCTGGGATCGCTGACGTGGTGCCAATTGACCCCGGCGGCTCACGCTGATGCCTTTGCGCAGTGTGGAGAAAGGGGCAGCTGCTGCTCAAACAGGGGCAACCTGCTTATCGCGGTTGACCGACGCCGCCAAAAAAGGCTCATCGATAGCCTGGGCCTCGACGGAACATCACCGGGTTGGTGCTTGCCGTCCTGCAACTGGGCCGGAAAGCCATACCCATCAATAGGACGTGAACGGGTGCCATTCCTGAACAGAATTCAGATGTGGGCGGACCTCCGCCCAGACGACACGGCCATCGCCGTCGGCGGCCGCGGTTTCAGCTGGTCTGAGCTTCGTGGAGCAGCCGCGGAACTCCTCCCTTCCACTCCGGACCTGTACATTTTGTCCGAACCCAACACGGCCGAATTTGCCGCGCTTTACTGTGCGGGAATCGCCGGGGAACGGCAAATTGCGGTCCTGGATCCCGCGTGGACGCCACAGGCCAGGGAAGAGATTCTTCGCAGGCTGCCCTCCCCGTCGTGGGGCGCGGGTACTGTGTTGGAAGACGGGGACCCTGACTCTGCGTTCCTCATTGGGTTCACGGCAGGGACGACGTCGACGCCGAAGGCCTTTACGCGCTCCCGCCGGTCCTGGCAGGCCTCTCTTGACGCGTCCATCGACTTTTTCGGCCTTCGCCCGGACGACAAGACGTTTGCACCCGGTCCGCTCTCGGCAAGTTTAAGTCTTTACGCGCTCTCCGAGTGCCTCTACGCAGGTACCGCGTTCCATACCCTGCACGGTTTCGAAGTCGGAGATGCCCACGCTGTGATCACGCATGATGGGATTACAAGACTGGTTCTCGTCCCCACGATGCTCCGGCTCTTGAGCGAACGCGGTCTCATGGCATCGGTTGACGCCTCCGGGATCAGGACAATCATCTGCGCTGGATCCAAATTGGATGCCCGGACACTGGAAGCCGCCCGGCGCTGGGCGCCGAACGCCACGATCTTCGAGTACTACGGTGCCGCGGAACTCAGCTTCGTCTCAGGCCGTGGCCTCCCCGCACGGGCACCGCTGGATGCCGCGGGCACCGCCATAGGCCGGCCATTTCCCGGCGTAGAAGTACAGATCCTCGACGATTTGGGGCGGCGCTTGCCAGAGAGCACGCCCGGGAACATCAGCGTCAAAAGCCCCGGAGTGTGTCAGGGATACCTCTGGGGTGATGACGGTAAAGCTCTCCACTACCTTGACGGCCACGTCACAGTGGGCGATCAGGGCTACCTTCAGGACGGCGAATTGCACATTCTCGGGCGGAGCTCGGACATGATCAACACGGCAGGTAAAAACATTTACCCGCACGAGGTCGAACTCGCCCTTTCCTCCATCCCCGGCGTAGAGACCGCCGTGGCAATTGGTATGCCAGATGACCTCCGAGGCCAGCGTGTGGTGGCCGGGGTCGTGGCCTCCTGCGGAGGGCTCACCCCAACCACACTCAACTCGGGCCTGGAAGCACTCCTGAGCAAAGACAAGAGGCCGCTGCACTACTACTTGCTCAGCGAGATTCCCCTTACAGACAGAGGAAAAATAGACCGCAAGATGTTTCTGGAGTGGATTAAGAACAACGACACGCGACTCAATCAACTGCGGTAGACCCAGGTATCTGGCGCACAAGGAGGGCATTTGGCATGTAGAACACACGCCTGCGATGAGTACGGTTGTGTCTGCGCGCTAAAACTTCACCAATCAAGGGCAAGCCTATGACGCCGCTATCGCGGTACAGTCCCGCAAGCGGTACCTCACGGCTGGAAAATCACCCTCGGTGAACTGGACGAGAGATTCGCCGTGAAAATCACGGAAGAGTCCCGATGCGCGGACCTGGCGAAGGCCAATGACGCATGGCAACGTGAAATGGCCGTCTGCGGCGAGCCTGAGATCGGTATCGAGGCCTTCCTCTCCAAGCAGACTCCCACATTTAGATGGACAGGCCGCTTTTCCCGACTCTTCGAACTCTAGGCGGATCCAGATCTTCTGCCGCGGCTCCCCGCCGGGAGCTCAGTCGTCATCCCGGCGGGGCTTTTTGCCAGGGTATCCCGTCTGGCGCCGGAACCGACCAAGGGTTTCGACCAGGCCGTCCACGTCCTCTTGTAAGTCCGGTCCGGACTAATACCGCCGCATTGAGGTCTTGGGCAGCCGTGAGGACCGTCTCCGGCCCTCAGGGGAAATTTGCGCCAGGGTGGCCAAGCCGTCCGTTCTGGGGCTGACCCTCTGCCCGCCGCTGAACGGCCTGCTCGACTAATTCAGACATCCATGGACGGTGCCCCCGGTGGAACGTCACCCCTCTGGCAGTCCTTGGACGGAGGGAACCGAATCAGCAATGTCAATGGTGATGCGGCCACCTCCCAAGGGAGCATTGGTGATGTGCAGGTGCCCATACGACTCCGAGCACGAGATCCATCCATATGCCGCCGACGGAAACGATAGGATCGTAGCGCATCAGACTCGTCACCAACAGGATGGGAGAGGTCGCTGCCCAGGCTTGCGGTGAGCATGCTGTCGGATACGGGACAGGTACAGTGAGTTGCTCCCGGCTGAATCCGCAAAACAGCTCTGGGAGGCGGCCGTCAGAGTAGTCCGCGGCTTCAAGCATAGCAGTGGGCACCCGCTGGGCTTCCTCCACGAAGCCATATCGGAGGAGGCCTGCTGCGACGATTGCGTTGTCGTGGGGCCAGACCGAGCCGTTGTGTTAGCTGGCGGGGTTGTAGGCACCCATGTTCCTTGCCAAGGTGCGCACGCCCCCGGCGCTGAACATCTCCGGGCACATCAAATGCTCCACCACCTGCGGGGCCTTGTCCTCATCGATGAGGCCAAATAACATGCATTGCCCAATGTTCGAAGCGCACGCGTCCACCTGGCGCTTTGAGCCATCGAGGGCGATGGCATAGTAGCCCCGTTCGGGGATCCAGAATTCCTCGTTGAACTGCCTTTTCAGCTGTGACGCCCGATCGGCGAGCTCGTCACCCAAAGCGGCTCACCGGCGTCGTAGGCCAGCCACGCGCGGGACAGGTATGCATTGTGCCGTCGGCGAAGTTGATGCCATCCCAGGAGTCCTTCCAGCCTTGGCTGATAAGCCCGTGAGGATTGAGGCGCTCGTACTCGACAAACCCGTCACCGTCTTTGTCGCCGTAATGCTGGATCCAGTCCAGCGGCTTAGCATCGATCTGCCGTAGTAGTTTATCTGGCCGCCCAGAGACAGCCCGCTGGAAACGTCGAGCCTAAGCTCATGGAGGATTTTGCCTGGTTCCTCCTCGCTCACCGGATCCACCACGGTACCTTGGCGGTCCGCCAGTGTCTGCAGCGTGCCTAGCGCCAGGGACGGATCCACCGTCAGAGCCATTGATGAGGCCACAGCGAGTCCCTGCCGAACAGCGTCATGAACCATGGCGCGCCAGCGCCCACTACAACCCGGTCAGGATGGTCCGGGTCCTCGATGCGAAGGGAACCCAGGTCGTCGTAGCTGCGGCGCAGCGTCCGTTCGATCGACCTATTGCCAATCTGCAGCACGGGAATTCTTGCCACCCACTCACGTCGGCGCCGGTCCCGGGGGGACAAGCCGTCTCCGTCAGGATGAACGAAGGCCGTAGCGGAAGAGACTCTCCCCATGCTGGGCAGCACGGTCACGACTGTGCTCCAGTGTCCATGCGCCGGCACAGATACCCGGTACATCACGCCATCCGAGGCGATGTCGGCGCCGGGTGCCTGGATAGCCGTGGCCTTCCGGACGTCTTGCCAGACGCCCTGGATGGTAAGCGTGGTGCCCTGAGCCTGGCGGGTTTCGTCCCAGCGCCGCTGGATCCTTGCCTCTTTCACTTCGAAGAGATCCGCGAAGTCCGCCTCGATCCTCAGCGCGATGACGCATTCGGCCGACTCAAGGGAGTAGTTGCGAATCGTGATCTGCTCCTGGAAACCGGCGCAGCCGCTCCACGATCAGCTGGCTGTCGGCGTAGCCATCGGAGCGCGCCACGCGTCCGATAAACAGTGCCCTGTACGGCTCCTTCGTCTCGGCTGCCAGCGGCTCCAGTGGCTGCCCATCAACTGTCAGCTCCAGCCTGAAAGGATGCGGGCATCCTGCACGAAAAGACCGTGCGGGTGTCCGCTGTTGATGTGCCCACTGGGCGAAGAAATGCAGAAGGACGACCCCTCGACCAGAGTGACCGCCCCGGCACCCATTGGGCCCGCAGCAGTATCAGCATTCCATCCTGCCATCGAAGACCTCTCACAGAAACTAACACGCGCCGTTATCTGTCAGCGTTGCCCCCACACACCCCCGCTTCTCCAAACAAGACTACTCGGGCTTGAAGTCCGAGCCAGAGCTGACCCTGGACAAGATCCGGATTGCCAAGGTTAGGGAATGCACGGGGGCGATGCATGAACTCCCGCCTCTGGGGGACACTGGGAGGACTTTCAAAATCACGCCTTGGTTCCGGGCGGTTATGGCGGCCAAGGTCCCATAGCAGCCCGGCAATTGGTTAAAGAGCTTCAGACCCTGCAGAGCTTCCGGCATTAGTTTACGGGTTCCGTTTGCGTTGTATTGGAACGGCGATAGCCCGCCTTTCGTCAAGCTACAGGCCGCACCGGAGGAGAGGCCACCCTGGCTTAGTGCTGGGTACGTCATGCCTGCAAAATGGGTTGCATGGGAAAATTTAAAGTCCGGACGGGGCTGGACAGGACTCGGTCTTGGAGGTTCGCGTGGAGCTGCTCCCGCCGTACCGGGTGCTGGCTGAGCAGCTCTGACTTCCAAGGCATGGGGAGGAAACGCCATAAATAATGGCAGGAAAGAGCCCCTTTTGCGGGCACTCACCCGCTGTTTCCGACCGCCGATAACGGTATTCGGTCAAGTAGCTATCTCGTTATACGGGAGGGAGCAGAAACCGTTGGATGGTCCGCTATGTGCCGCACCCGTCGAGGTTCCTCCGAGGTGGCCTCGCCGTCGAGTGGCGTTGGACGGGGTGCGGGCAGCCCGTGGCCAACTTGCGGGCACCGGTCTCTGTCCTCATCTGGCGGGCGAAATTCGGCGCGACGATCTTCGTTGGTGGCAGAATAGCGCTGGATCTCCGTTTTATTGACAGTGGATCCTGGTGTTCTCAGATGCCATCGTGACAGTCGAGGGGAAGAAAACTCCGGTGCGGTAGCCCGATAATCAACGAAATAGTCCAAAGAATTAGGACTTGATGGAAATCGCTTGGGGCAGGGGCTGGCGATGTCACCTATTGCCGGTCGGCAAGTGTCCGAGAACAACACCGGAGCCGCCGACAGGCGAATCCTCCCAGCCACACGGCCCGACGTCGGGTTGGGGTGTAGCCCAACGGACACGAAAAATGATGCCGATTCTTAAAGCCAGCCTGCAGCGCACTGCTGGAAGTAGGGGAGCATATGAGAGGCTGCCAAGGAGTGGCATGTCTCAATTTTCGTGGGCTGTGACAGTCGTCTCATCCATCAGCCGCCCGGCCAGGATCCTGTCACAGGTCTGTCTCCCCTGTAGCGGCGGTGGCGTTTCCAGATCATCTGCCATGGACCAAACTCCGCCGGGACGTCACGCCAAGCGATCCCACGCCGATACCGGTAAATGATGCGCTCCACCACCCGGCGATGGTTTGCTTTAACCTGACGGATCCTTTGCCGGCTGATCCCGGTAAGAATCGGAAAATATGACATTCTGGTCGATCAGACCATGTAATTTAAGAAGGCCAAAGAGAGCCCTGCAGCCAAACTATTTGGAACCTGAGGTCGTGCACCGGGTTCTTCAACTGGTCGCTGGCCCGGGCCCAGCATAGGCGCTGTGGGAAAGATCGGGTGGAGCCCTTCACCCCCGCCCCGTGAACCTTCCCTGCTCTTGCCTGGCCAATAGTACTCAGTCAGGAATTTGGCTACGGGTGGGCTGAATGGACCGACGTCATGGTCCGCATGATCCGATCTGTGACCGTAGAGATCGCTCCGCTGCCGTCCACCTGGGCTACTATGTTGCGCTCGGCGTACTTTGCCACAACTGCTTCGGTTTGCTTGTGATAGAGGTCCAGGCGATGGCGGATGACGGCTTCGTTGTCGTCAGTACGTCTGGTGTCCTTCGCGCGGGCAAGCAGTCGGACCACGAGTTCCTCGTCATCAGTGGTAAGCCGCAGTACGACATCCAGTTTTTGCATGCCCTTGGCGAGTATACGGTCCAGGTATTCCACCTGGGCCAGGGTGCGCGGGTAACCGTCCAAGAGGAAGCCGTGTTCGACGTCTGGCTCGCCGAGGCGCTCACGCACCATCTTGTTCGTGATGCCGTCCGGAACGAAATCGCCAGCGTCTAGGTACTTTTTGGCTTCTAAGCCGAGAGAGGTCAGCCCTTTCACATTGTCGCGGAAGATGTCTCCGGTGGAGATCGCGACGACCTGGAGTCGCTCCGAGATGCGTTCGGCCTGCGTACCCTTACCGGAACCTGGTGGTCCCACAATCAACATTCTGGTCATCTGCAATAGCCTTCTTCGTAGTGGTGCGCTTCGTTATTGGTCTGCATTGCTGGTCGGAGTACTCCGCGCCCGCCCTATAGACGGTGGCGGGTCGACGCTTTGTTTAGATTTAGGCCGAGCATAAGACTGTTGTGAGCATCATCGGGCTGAATGGATCGACTGACCCTCAGGTGTAATTCCGACACGAGATGTCCTGGGCTTTTGAGCGTCTAGAGTGGAGCGTTGGTAAGCGCGAACGGTGGGCGCAACAGTCCCGGCGTAAGTCCCTGGGCGGGATCGCTGCCGAGATGGACCACCTTGTTGTTTTCGTCAACGTGGACCACTTTGGGATCGTAGTTCTTGGCTTCCTCGGTAGTCATTTCGGAGTAGGTAATTAGAATGACTATGTCGTTTTCCTGCACCAGGTGCGCTGCGGGGCCGTTGATGCCGATTACGCCTGAGCCACGTCGACCGGCGATGGTGTATGTTTCCAGGCGCGCGCCATTGGTTACGTCGACAATGGCTACGAGCTCACCGGGGAGGATGTCGGCGGCGTCGAGTAGATCCAGATCTACCGTCACTGAGCCTACATAATGGAGGTCAGCGTGTGTGACGGTGGCGCGGTGGATTTTTGACTTGAACATTGTTCGGTTCATGGGATGCTCCTGTTTAACTCCCGGTTTGTGGCCCAGACGATGTAGTCGATTTGGCATCGCGGGCAAAGCGCGACGGCGGCAGGCCGCTCAGCCAACCGCGTCTCTGTGACTTTTTGTCCTCTTTGCGAGGACCTAGGTGGGTAGGAAGTGCGTAAAGACCTGGTATCCGTCATGACGGGCAATGATCTGCCTTGAAGCGGTGCCGTCCAGTGAGATCCAGAGCAGCGAGTCGTCAGGCATGACGGCATCCACTATTCCTTCGCGGATGAATTTTCCGTCTTTCCAGATTTCTACGAGCTGCCCGAGGGCGCGTTGCCAATCTGGTTGTAGGTGGAGGTCCAATCCTTGCTCCTCAATACACGACTATTGGCTCTACCCGCGTTTGTCAGGGGAGCCGGCGGTGTGGCGCCGTGAGCCGTTGCGATTAGTTGATGATCCGGGTGATCATCCGGCGCCCCACCGCAGGAATTTGGGCAGTGGACTGCCGGTTAGAGGGAGCGCTGGTCTGGGCCTTTGTATGCGCTGAGCGGGCGGATGAGGGAGTTGGACGCCGCCTGTTCCATGATGTGGGCGGTCCAGCCGGTGATGCGGCTGGCGACGAAGATCGGTGTGAACGTGGGAGTGTCGAAGCCGATGAGGTGGTAAGTGGGTCCGGCAGGGTAGTCGAGGTTAGGCTTGATGGCCTTGGCCTCATCCATCGCTTTCTCAAGCCCTTGGTAAAGGCCTAGGAGTTCGGGCCTGCCGTAGTGGGCGATCATTTTGTCCAGGGCTGCTTTCATGGTGGGAACGCGGGAATCGCCGTTCTTGTAGACGCGGTGGCCGAAGCCCATGATCTTCTTCTTCTGGGCCAGGGCGTCTTCCATCCAGGCCCGGGCCCTGGCCGCGGCTTTCTCGAGGGATTCTTCGCTGCGGATGCCGATTTCCTCGAAGGTGTGCATGACGGCTTCGTTGGCTCCGCCATGCAGGGGGCCCTTGAGAGCACCGATAGCCGCGGTGACGGCGGAGTGGAGGTCCGAGAGGGTGGATGTGACAACCCTGGCGGTGAAGGTTGAAGCGTTGAAGGAGTGCTCCGCGTAGAGGATCATCGAGACGTCGAAGGCCTCGATGACGTCGTCTGCTGGCTCTTCGCCGAAGGTCATCCAGAGGAAGTTGGCGGAGTAGCCGAGATCGTCGCGGGGCTCCACGACATCCAGGCCGTGCCGGCGGCGCTGGTCGTAAGCCACGACGGCGGGCATCGCCGAGAAAAGGTCGATGGCCTTGTTCATATTGGCCTCGGGCGACGAATCTTCTGCCAGCTCGTGCCGTGCTCCCAGCACCGAGGCTGCCGTGCGGCAGATATCCATGGGGTGTGCCTCGCTGGGCAAGGCGTCGATGATGGCCTTGAGCGCAGGGTCGAGTGCCCGGCCAGCCCGTTCCCGGGCTGTGAATTCCGTGAGCTGTTCCGGGGTTGGCAGTTCGCCGTTCCAGAGCAGGTAGGCGACCTCTTCGAAGCTGCATTTTGCGGCCAGTTCCTGTACTGGGTATCCCCGGTAGAGCAATGAGTTGGTGTCGGGGTTGACCTTGGAGACGGCGGTGTAATCCACCACGACGCCGGCGAGGCCCTTTTTGATCTCTGTGTCAGTCATGCTGAACTCCTTCGTTGCAGCCCTGTACTAGCGGACGTGGGGGATTTGGAAATTGAAGATGCCGGAATCGAATTTGTTGTAGGCCTCGTAATCCACGAGGTCGTAGAGCCGGACTCTGGTGAGCATTTCAGGAACACGTACTTCTTGAGTTCCCAGTCTCTTGAGTGTGTCCAGAACGCGTTCAGCTGCCCCCATGGCACTGCGGAGGAGGGTAACGGGGTAGATGACCATATTGACGCCCACGGCCTGCAGCTCTCTCGTCGAGAAGAGGTCGCTTTTGCCAAATTCGGTCATATTGGCGAGGATCGGGACGTCCACGGCGTCACGGATGGCACGGAACTCGTGCAGGTCCTTCATGGCTTCGGGGAAGATGGCGTCGGCGCCGGCGTCCACGAGGGCTTTGGCGCGGTCCTTGGCTGCTTGGATTCCATCGACGGCGCGGATGTCGGTGCGGGCCATGATGAGGAAGTTCGGATCGCGGCGGGCGTCTGCTGCGGCGCGGATGCGTTTGGTGGCGGTGTCGATGTCCACGACGTTTTTGCCGTCCAGGTGGCCGCAGCGTTTGGGGTTGAACTGGTCTTCGATGTGGCAGCCGGCGAGGCCTGCGTTTTCGAGTTCCTGGATGGTGCGGGCCACGTTCATGGGTTCACCGAAGCCGGTGTCCGCGTCCACGAGGGAGGGCAGGTCGGTCATGCGGGCGATCTGCCCGGCGCGGGTGGCCACCTCGGTGAGGGTGGTCAGGCCGATGTCGGGCAGGCCGAGGTCGTTGGCCAGGACCGCGCCGGAGATGTAGACCCCGGCGAAGCCCTTTTCCTCGATCAGCCGGGCCGAGAGCGGGTTGAACGCGCCCGGGAACTGGTGCACGGTCCCGGAGGCCAGCAGTTCCCGCAGCTTCAGTCTTTTCTGTTCGGGTGTGGTTTTGGAGTACAGCATTTAGAACAGTCCCTTCGGAGCTGCCGCGAGGTCGATCACGCCGGGGGCTGCGGTGATGTTCAGTTGGTCCAGTTCGCCTGCGCCGAGTTCGGTGACGCGTTCGACGGCGGTGAGGAACCGTTCGATTTCGGCTTCCTCCACCAGACCGCCAGCGAGGGTGCGGAACTTGTTGATGTATTGCTCGCGGGCGAACGGCCGGGCACCGAGCGGGTGCGCGTCGGCCACGGCGATTTCATCGGTGATAACGGTGCCGTCGGTGAGCGTGATTTCCACGGAACCGCCGAAGGCTTTCTCTGCGATGTCCAGGGAGTGGTAGCGGCGGGTCCACTCGGGGTCTTCCACGGTGTTGACCTTCTGCCAGAGTTCCACGGTGTCCGGGCGGGCGGCCCGTTCGGGGGCGTAGGAGTGAACGTGGTGCCAGGCGCCGTCCTGCAGGGCGACGGTGAAGATGTACGGGATGGAGTGGTCCAGGGTTTCCCGGGACGCTGTGGGGGAGTACTTCTGGGGATCGTTCGCGCCCGAGCCGATCACGTAGTGCGTGTGATGGCTGGTCTTGATCAGCACCGACTTCACATTTGCAGGATCGGTGGTTTCGGGGTGTTCGCGGTTGAGTTTGCGGGCGAGGTCGATCCACGCCTGGGCCTGGTACTCGGCGGAGTGTTCCTTGGTGTACGTGTCCAGGATGGCGCGCTTCGCTTCACCGGGCAGCGGCAGCGGGACCTCGTAGGCGGCGTCCGGACCGTCCAGCATCCAGGCGATCACGCCGTCTTCGCCTTCGTAGATCGGCACGGGCGAGGTCTGTCCGCGCATGGAACGGTCCACCGCTTCGACGGCCATCTTGCCCGCGAAGGCCGGGGCGTGGGCCTTCCACGTGGAGATTTCGCCCTTGCGGGACTGCCGGGTGGCGGTGGTGGTGTGCAGGGCCTGACCCACGGACTGGAAGATCGTCTCAACATCCAGGCCCAACAACGTGCCGATCCCGGCTGCGGCGGACGGGCCGAGGTGGGCGACGTGGTCGATCTTGTGCTTGTGCAGGCAGATGGCCTTGACCAGGTTCACCTGGATCTCATACCCGGTGGCGATGCCGCGGACCAGGTCGGCACCGTTGGCACCGACGTGCTGGGCGACGGAGAGGATTGGCGGGATGTTATCTCCCGGGTGGGAGTAGTCCGCAGCGAGGAATGTGTCGTGGTAGTCCAGTTCCCGCACAGCGACCCCGTTGGCCCAGGCCGCCCACTCCGGGGAGACCCGTTCAGTGATCCCGAAAACGTGCCCGCCCTTGCCGTTCGTGGACGGCCCATGCGTCAATGCCTGGGCACGTGCCGCGACAATGGGTGCGCGGTTCAGCGAGGCGATGGCCACCGACGCGTTGTCGATGATCCGGTTGATCACCATTTCCGTGACCTCGGGAGTGACGTCGACGGGGTCGGCGGCGACCAGGGCGATCTTATGCGCCAACTGCTCGGCACGGGGAAGGTTCTCTTCGCTCCTGTAGACGCGGAGGTGGTTGTTCTTGACCATGATGCTCCTTATTGAGGCGTGTGGGTGGCCTTGAGATGAGAAAGACTGCGGTGCAGATGAAGTGTGGTGGCGGCTTCGGCAAGCCGGGGGCTCCCCGCGGCGATGGCTTCGGCAATGGCAGCGTGCTCCGCGGCTGCGGTTGTGAGCCGGATGGCGTCGTCGGCGGCCAACCGCCGGACCCGCACAAGATGCACCCGCAAGCTCCGCATCGCCTGTTTATGGTAGGAGTTGGCGATGGCGTTGTCGATGGCCTCATCGAGGCGGCTAACGAGCGCGTAATAAGCGTGGCGCGCAGGATCGGCACCGCTGATGAGCCCAGGAGCTGCCATCAGGTCTTCGTGCAGCTCCCGAAAAACTGCTGAGTCGCCCCGCTCGGCAGCCAGCGCCGCCGCCTTGCCTTCGAGTGTCTCGCGGAGCTCGAACAGTTCGTCGATGTCCTCAAGCGAGATATCGGTAACGACGACGCCGCGACCCCGGGCAGTCTGCGTTAGACCTTCGGCGCCCAATCGTCCAAGGGCCTCCCGGAGCGGAGTTCGAGACACGCCGAGCCGCTCGGATTGTTCGACTTCGGCCAAAACCGTTCCCGGCAGGAGACGCCACTCCAAGATCTCTTCACGGAGGGCTTGGTAAGCCCGTTGACTAGCGCGCATCTAGCCAATGTATACACACATGTAGCCTTAAGCAAAGTAAAGGAAGAATAAGCCTTAGTTTGTATACAAACGGCGGGGCGCGCGAGGTGGGGTGCGGGGGTGAAGAAGCAAAAGATACGCACTCCCACCAGTTGGCCCAACGAAGAGTGGGCAAGGCCGCATCGACGAAAGACCGACGCCCTTGCGGAAGGGTGCACGGCTCGCATCTCCGTCGAGGCTCTTTGCGCTCAACCTTCAGCTTGTCCAATCTGCATGCTGAACCCATGGCACTTTGTAGATGAGTGACGGGGTAGATGATCATATTGACGCTTACGCTCTCAAGATGGCTTGAAGGTGAAGGGGTCACTCTCTTCGAACCCGTCATACACACCGCGCTGGTGGCTGTCCCGGGAGCTCCCCGCCACCACCATCTCTACCAGCGCATCTCAGCATGTCATCAAGGTCAGCCCAGCGGCCCACCGGCGACATAGAGGACCTGTGCTTCTTCCGCGAGGCCAGGGCGGCGACGGCGGGGCCATTCCTGGCTAGGCGGAGGACAACTGCGGCGCGAAGCCGCGTGCCGCTCCTGCCATGATCGCTAGGCGAGGGGTCTCTTTGTGTGCGAGTTCACGTCGTGAGCAAGTCGCCGGCGGAATTTTGACGGTCCCGTGCATTAGTCAACAGATGCCCCCCGGATAGTCGTCGTCGCCCGTCGTTGGGCTGACTCGGATCGTGCCGTAAAGGCCTGGTCCTAAGGACTTCGTGACGAGTTGCATCTTGAAGTTCCGGCGGAGGCCCCATGCGTGTCCCGTTCCTTCGGGCTGCTCGATGGTGAATTTTCCCGGACCAGGCCGAGTCATTCCCTCGGCAAGGGGCAAGATAGCCCCCGTGGTGCCTCATGTCAATGTGCTCGCGTGATGGCGGCGGGTGCCTCAGCTAAATTGCTCGCGAAATCCTGGTGGTGCCGGTCGCTGCGCGGAGTTTGACCCGGGTGATGAGCTTGGTTTGGATCTGATTGATCTCTCGGGTGATTTCGGCGGGGTTGAGTGAGTCGTGGATGTCCTTGAGCTCTTTGGCTGCTGCGGGGTCCAGGATTCCTGTGTCTAGAAGTCTCAGGTAGGCGGTGCGCGGCTGGTCATAAACCCGCCGGGTCCGGCCGGAGGGGCGTTTGTTCCAGCCCGCGGCCTTCTTCATGGGCAACAGGTAGTTCTTCCGCTGGTTCACCAGGGTCCAGAGCTCGTTGAGCAACACCATTTCCTCGGGACCTTCGTACCGGTAACGGAACGCATGCCGGCGCACCCAGTCGTTGTTGCGCTGCTCGACGTGGGCGTTGTCGTTGTGCTGGTACGGGCGGGCGCGGGTGAGCGGAATGTTCTCCTCGGCCGCCCAGGCCACGAATTGATGGTTGACGAATTCCCCGCCGTTGTCGAAGTCGATGCCCGTGACCGGGTAGGGCAGTTCCTCGATGATGGCTTTGATGGCATCGAGCACCAACCGGTGTCCGCGGCTTCTGATGCACACTGTCCTTGTCCACCCCAGAAACACGTCTGTTGCCGTAAGGGTCCACAGATAGTCTCCGACCAGATTGTCGCCGCAATGGGCGACCGTGTCGATTTCCAGGAACCCCGGCCGCTGTTCCATCGGAGTGCCCGTCCACCGCACCGGGATGTCCTGCCGGAGCATTGTCCCGGCCTTCGTCGGCGAAGGAGGCTTCGGATACCGGGCAGCCCGTGGTGCCTCATGTCAATGTGCTCGCGTGATGGCGGCGGGTGCCTCAGCTAAATTGCTCGCGAAATCCTGGTGGTGCCGGTCGCTGCGCGGAGTTTGACCCGGGTGATGAGCTTGGTTTGGATCTGATTGATCTCTCGGGTGATTTCGGCGGGGTTGAGTGAGTCGTGGATGTCCTTGAGCTCTTTGGCTGCTGCGGGGTCCAGGATTCCTGTGTCTAGAAGTCTCAGGTAGGCGGTGCGCGGCTGGTCATAAACCCGCCGGGTCCGGCCTGAGGGGCGTTTGTTCCAGCCCGCGGCCTTCTTCATGGGCAACAGGTAGTTCTTCCGCTGGTTCACCAGGGTCCAGAGCTCGTTGAGCAACACCATTTCCTCGGGACCTTCGTACCGGTAACGGAACGCATGCCGGCGCACCCAGTCGTTGTTGCGCTGCTCGACGTGGGCGTTGTCGTTGTGCTGGTACGGGCGGGCGCGGGTGAGCGGAATGTTCTCCTCGGCCGCCCAGGCCACGAATTGATGGTTGACGAATTCCCCGCCGTTGTCGAAGTCGATGCCCGTGACCGGGTAGGGCAGTTCCTCGATGATGGCTTTGATGGCATCGAGCACCAACCGGTGTCCGCGGCTTCTGATGCACACTGTCCTTGTCCACCCCAGAAACACGTCTGTTGCCGTAAGGGTCCACAGATAGTCTCCGACCAGATTGTCGCCGCAATGGGCGACCGTGTCGATTTCCAGGAACCCCGGCCGCTGTTCCATCGGAGTGCCCGTCCACCGCACCGGGATGTCCTGCCGGAGCATTGTCCCGGCCTTCGTCGGCGAAGGAGGCTTCGGATACCGGGCAGCCTTGACCGTGCGCAGATAGCGGTCGATCGTCGCCCCCGACATTGACAGCAGCTCTCTGCGGACCTCGGCTGTGAGCAAAGCAGCCACGGGACCAAGTTCATCAAAACGCCCCAAAGCCTCCAGCGAATCCTCCATCACCACGGCCAGATACTTCCCGCACGGCTCACCGACAAGGCTCCACACCCGGGCCAGGACCGTGATGGAAGTAGCCGAATACTTACGCTCCCGCCGCCTGGGAACCTTCCGCGGCACCCCGCGCCGCTTCGCCGCCGCCGTCAACTGCCGCCGAGCGTTGGCCCGGGACCATCCCGTCACGGCCACTACCAGATCCAGAACCTCGCCCTTGCGCTTCTTGCCCGCCCGCGCATACTCAAGGCCCTGCTTCTTCGTGATCTCCCGACGCGCTTCCATCGACAACTCGCCCATCCCTCAAGGACACCGCGCCCGCCCCGGACCCGGCCAGCACTTTCGCGAGCATCCCTAACTGAGGCACCACCAGGATTTCGCGAGCACACTGGCTGAGTCTCGTCGGCCCCTTGACAATCGATACTCCCCCCGTCAGTATTTATGTGAGGCCTGACACAGGTTGGGGCGTGCCGAGGTTCCATGGGGGAGTAGGTCACACCAAACTGCTGCAAGATCCATGGATGGAAATGAGAAGTTGATGACTGACAAAGAAGCGCTTGAACGACTATTTTCTTATATGGATACAACATTGGTGAGCAGCAGTGGGATCGACTTGATGAACTGTTTGCAGACACCGGGTCATTTGAGATCGAGAACTCTGGCATTTCGGCGGATAAACTTGCGCAGATCATCGAGTTCATCAGCAGTATCAAACAGCCGTTGGCTCACTGCATCACCAATGTGTTGATTGACGTCGAACAAGGCGCAGATGTCGCAGCAGCAAAAACCAAGTTGTCCGCGCCGCCGGTCGATGGCACTGTTGCCCTTGGAACGTATAACAACGACATAGTTCGAACCGAGAATGGATGGCGCTTCCAGCGAGGCTTCGTCCAGATCGCTGCCCGATTCTGGCGGTCGGATATGCCCGACGCCGCGTGACTTCTGACCCGTCCCTCCTAGGGACATTCGATCCAAGGGGCCCGTCGCACCGGACCAGTGTGTCCTGACGGGCACGGTCTGAATCGACTGGAGTTCGAGGCAAAATATGTCCGCCGGGCGGAGGCTCCAAAATCGGAAGCGGCTAGGCATTATGACGTGGTCCCGGCCTGGTATTGATAATTTTTTATACTTTGTCCCTGGCACCAATATTCCATATCTTTAAGGGCGGATGGCCATGATTTGTTCGGCTAGCGACAGCGATGCAATTGTCGGCAAGGAAAATCCAGCGGCAGCGGAGAAGTTTCCATCTGCGGACGCCGTTGTCCCTGCGTCACCACTTCACGTGTCGTTATGTCCGACTTGCGAAAAAGACCGGATAAGGAGCCGTCCATGATCTCAGTTTTTGCCCTCGAAGGGATTCCGGAGATCGTTCCAGGTGACGATCTAGCAGCCCTCATTGGGGATGCAGCAGGACTTCTGCTGGATGGCGATATTTTGGCTGTGACGAGCAAGATAGTTTCCAAGGCCGAAGGCCGATTCGTTCGAGCGGTGAATCGCGAGGAAGCTATAACAGCTGAAACAGTGCGGCTAGTTGCGACGAAGGTTTATCCTGGTGGGATCACCAGGATTGTAGAGAATCATATCGGTGTCGTCGGCGCGGCGGCGGGCGTCGACGAGTCGAATACTCCTGAAGGAACAGTGTTGTTGCTACCGTTGGATCCGGATTCATCGGCCGACCGCTTGCGCCAAGCGCTTGAACAGCGTTTTGCGGTGTCCTTGGGTGTGGTCATCACCGATTCCCTTGGCAGACCGTGGCGGGAAGGCCAAACGGATGTGGCCATTGGGGGTAGCGGGGTTGTTCTCCTTGAGGACCTTCGCGGAAGTCATGACGCCCATGGACGGCGTCTGGACATAACTGCCCCGGCTGTCGGCGACGAAATTGCCTCCGCCGCTGACCTCGTAAAGCGCAAGCGAGAAGGATTGCCCGTGGCCGTAGTGCGAGGACTGAGTCATCTCCTTGACCCGCAGGCCCAAGGGGCTCGAATTCTGATCCGACGATCTGAAGACGACATGTTCCGGTTGGGTACTAAGGAGTCGTGGACCCAAGGCTTCGAAGCGGGACGCGCTAGTGTCGGGCACTAGAATGGGCCCCTACGGCTTGGACGAGGCCGCGATGTGGCGAGTAGTTGTCCCCGTCAAGGGGACTGCCCGGTCCAAATCCCGCATGAACGCGTCCAACGAGCTGGCCGCGGCGATCGCGATGGACACAGTGAGCGCCGCGTTGGATGCCGCTTCTGTTCTGGTCGTGACGAGCGCGGAGGCTGCCCCTGCATTCTCAGCACTGGGAGTCGAAGTGATCCGGGACCGGGGAGAAGGCTTGAACAGCGCCATTGCCCTTGGCATCACTTCTGCAGGATCTGGCCCCGTTGCCGTTTTGTTGGGGGATCTTCCCGCACTGGTCCCAGAGGAGCTGACTTCTGTACTCGATCAGGCCCTCTCCTATCCGCGCGCGATGGTTGCCGATGCCGATGGCCGAGGGACTACGCTCATCACGGCAATGCCGGGGTCGTCTCTCCGACCCGCTTTCGGCCCGGACTCCCGGGCAGCGCACCTTGCCGCCGGCTACGAGGAAATCACCAGGTCTCCGACTTCCGGTCTCCGCCGCGACGTCGACACGACCGATCAGCTCAACGTCCTTGCTAGAGCCGGACGCCTCGGGCCAAACACTAGCTCGGTATGGGGGGGCCACCCACATTGCTTCCGACTCCGCGGTGTGTCTCCCGGGGCTAATCCCGGTCGTTTTTTAATCTCCTAGCTCCAGCAAAAGGTCCTGATGTTCAACAATTTAGAGAATCCGTCCCGTCATCTTGTCCGTGACGCCGTGGCCCGCGCCGAGGCTACAGGTGCTTTAGGGCTTGCCGACGCAGCAGTTCTTCACTCTGCCCGCGAAGACGAGCTTGAACGCCTACTGGCCGTCGCATCCGATCTCAGGGACACCGGCCTGGAAAAGGCCGGCCGCTCCGGAATCATCACCTACTCCAAAAAGGTTTTCATCCCAGTCACGCAGTTGTGCCAGGACCGCTGCCACTACTGCGTTTTTGTAGAAACACCGAACGGGCTCGTCGCCAAAGGCCTCCCGACCTATATGTCGCCCGCCGAAATTCTGCAGGTTGCCAGAGAAGGCGCGGCACTAGGATGCAAGGAGGCACTCTTCACCCTGGGTGATCGGCCAGAGAGCCGTTGGCAAAGCGCTCGAGATTGGCTCGATGACCACGGTTATAAGTCCACGCTTGACTACATCCAGGCCATGGCGGTACTCGTCCTTGAGGAAACTGGGCTCCTGCCGCACGTCAACCCTGGTGTAATGACCTGGGCTGAGATGCAGCGACTCCGTCCTGTCGCCCCGTCCATGGGCATGATGCTCGAGACGGCAGCGACCCGGCTGTGGTCAGAGAAGGGCGGCGTACACTACGGCTCGCCGGACAAAGACCCGTCCGTACGGATGAGGGTACTCGAAGATGCTGGACGCTCGCGGGTTCCATTTACTACGGGGGTACTGCTCGGCATTGGCGAGACTGACACGGAACGTGCGGAAGCTCTTTTCGCCATCCGCGCATCCCATGAACGACACGGTCACATTCAGGAAACGATTGTCCAAAATTTTCGGGCGAAACCGCGAACGGCGATGCAGAACGACGACGATTTGGGTTTGCAGGAATACGTCGCGGCCGTCGCCGTGGCAAGAATTGTTATGGGGCCCGACGCCATTGTGCAGGCGCCACCAAACCTCACGGACGCCGAGGAACTCGGCCTCTTAATACGCGCAGGCATAAACGACTGGGGCGGCGTCAGCCCACTGACCGTCGATCACGTCAATCCAGAACGGCCATGGCCTCACCTCGAGGATCTGGCACATCTCACACGCAACTCGGGATTCGAGCTTCGCGAGCGTCTTACCGCCCACCCGCAATTCATCCAACGTTCTGCTACCTGGATTGACGAACGCTTGCATCAGCACGTGTCGGCACTCGCCGAGCCGGAGACTGGTCTTGCCTCCGAGCCGGCGGCCGTAAGAGGGAGGCCGTGGGCTCGGGCCGATAAGAGCAGGCCTGGCAGTAAGATTAGCGGTTCAGTTGTCTCAATGCTCCGCCAAGCTGCCCAACATCCGTCCGGTTTGACGGATAGCCAGTACGAGGCTCTGCTTTCAGTCGACGGACAGGATCTGGAAGCCCTCTGCCGGGTGGCCGATGAAGTCCGAAATTGTGCTGTTGGCGACCGCATCAGCTTCGTGGCCAACCGCAACATCGATTCATCGCTCTACGCACCTGAGGTTGCGATAACCAACGCGGCGGGACGAAACACGGGTGGTGCAGGAAATGGCTCTCAAAACCTGTCTCCTCGCGTGCTTGCAGAGCTTGTCGATGAAGCTCAGTCGCTTGGTGCAACCGAGATTTGCGTGCAGGGGCTCATCCGTCCCGATCTCAGGGGCGAGTCCTATTTCGACCTCGTGAGCACAATTCGCGCGCGGCAGCCCGCTATCCATGTGCACGCCTTCCGACCAACGGAGATTATGGATGGGGCTTCACGGCTCGGTATCTCGATCAAGGAATTCCTGCAGGAACTAAAAGGGGCAGGTGTCAACAGCGTTCCCGGAACCGGGGCGCGAATACTGAATGACAGGATCCGGGCCGTCTTGAGTGATCAGTCCGACCCGCCTGTTGCGGACTGGATTGACGTCATAACAACTGCTCATGGGGTAGGTCTGCCCTCTACCGCTACGATGATTTACGGTCATCTGGAGTCTCCGGCGGACCAGGTTGCACACCTTCGAAAGCTGTGTTCGATCCAGGACATCACCGGGGGATTTACAGAATTCATCGCCATGCCCTTTCTCCCTTACGATGCGCCGGTGTTGTCGGTCGTGTCGCGGCCTGGCCCTGGCCTGAGAGAGACACGAGCGTTGCACGCCGTGGCCCGCTTGATGCTGCACGGCCGCATCGATCATATTCAGGCCGCATGGACCAAACTGGGACATCAAACGAGTCTGCTCGTACTCCAAGGTGGCGCGGATGATTTTGGCGGCCTTCTTATCGACGGTTTACGTTGGCCTGAGGTCGGGGCGGAGGCCCACAGGGAACTCTTCATCACCGACATCAACAGGCTCGCCTCCGAAATCGGCCGACCAGTGCGACAACGTATGACCGATTATTCGACCGCCCCGGCCGATCTGCTGGCACCAAGCCGTACTGGGCGCGTGATGCCAAGCAAGCGCGTCCTCCCATCGATCAGAGAAAGCTCCTCTCGAGTTAAGAGGAACACATGAGTCAGCCCGAAAGCAGCGCTGACTCGCTGATGTCGAAGCGACAGACACATACGCTCAATATCGGCGGAGCTGAGGTCAAGTGCCATCTGTACGGCACAGCGCACGAAGGCCAGAACGCCATCGTGCTGCTGCCCGGCATAGGAGGCAACGCCAGTATGCACTTCTCTTTTCTGCTCCCTATGCTGGCCAGAAAGCGCCAGGTCATGGCCATAGACTTCAGCAACCCACGCACTTTAGAAAACGAGCCGCTACAGCTCGACTACCTCATCGACCAGGCGAGCAAGGCCATCGACGCGCTGTTGCCAGACCGAAGCATCTGCCTCATCGGGTTCTCCCTAGGCGCCGAAGTCGCCGTCGGTCTCGCAACAGTCCATCCGGCACCCAAGCAACTGGTCCTGATTGCCGGGTGGCTGAAGAGTTCCACTTCTCAGCAACTCTTCGCCACAATCTGGAAGCAGCTTGCGGCCGCTGGATCCCAAAGCAGGGCACGCTTCGCACGACTGGCATCCTTCTCGACCACACACATCAACGGCTATACAATTTCTGAAATTGACCAATCAACACCTATCAAACCGGGTCGCTTCACCGACGTGCAGGTCGAGCTGGCCAGCAGAATAGACCTGACCATCAGCGCACCAAGAATACGCGCGCAGACACTTGTCATCGGCTGCTCTAGTGATGGGATGGTAGATACGGAACAAGTCAAGGCGCTCTTCGGTGCAATTCCGCATGCCAGGTATACCGAGATTGACAGCGGCAATGCGGTCGTCCTTGA
Organism: Micrococcaceae bacterium Sec5.1; assembly: GCA_039636795.1. Taxonomy (NCBI): domain Bacteria; kingdom Bacillati; phylum Actinomycetota; class Actinomycetes; order Micrococcales; family Micrococcaceae; species Micrococcaceae bacterium Sec5.1. Next base: position 2,146,982 of record CP143430.1, read on the forward strand.
ACGACCTGCAGAGCTCCTTAGCCTCATAACCGCATTCATGTCAGATCCGGAACAGTACGCATCCGGATCGATACTGCCAACGGCCACGCCATGACTGTAGTCAGCAGCCTGGGAAGCCACCACCTTCAAAGCGAACCGTCCCAAACTGAACTCGATACGATCATCGTCGGCGCCGGTTTCGCCGGTCTGGGCATGGGTATCCAACTGGCACGCAGGCAGAGCACATCGTTTGTGATACTTGAACGAGCCAGCAACATTGGCGGAAGCTGGCGTGACAATACATACCCGGGAGTCGCATGCGACATACCTTCACACCTATACTCGTTCTCCTTCCGACCCAACGCCAAATGGTCCAAGTTTTTCGCCGACGGCTCGGAAATTCAGCAATACCTTCACGACTCCGTCTTGGCAGAAGGGCTGACGCCCCACCTCCGGCTCGAAACCGAAGTTATCGCTATGCACTGGGATGAAAGGTCTGAGCGCTGGTCCATCATCACCGACAGAGGTGAATACCGGTCCAAAGTCCTCATAATCGCCGCTGGCCGCCTTTCGGCACCCAAGATCCCCGACATCCAAGGATTGGAAACCTTCACAGGACCAATCTTTCACACTGCTCGTTGGGACCACCTGGCCGAACTACAGGACAAGCGGATCGGCGTTGTGGGCACGGGCGCTTCAGCAGTACAGCTGATCCCAGAGATCTCCAGGCTCGCCAAGAGGCTCGTGATATTTCAGCGGAGCGCACCCTATGTGGTCCCACGTAACAATCGCCACTACCCCGACTTCGAACAACGCGTATTCGAACGGGACCCCGTTTCAATACAGAGGCTGCGCTCACGTCTGTTTTGGAAAGCAGAAATCGGATTTGCAGAGCGAGTCGGGGAACCCGGGTTTGTCGACAAGCTGCGCAACCGCGCTCTCCAACACCTAGCGAAGCAGGTCCAGGATCCGCAACTTCGCGAATCGCTGACTCCGGACTACGAAATTGGATGCAAACGCGTCCTTCTCTCAGACGATTTCTACCCCGCTCTTGCCTCGCCTGGCGTAACCGTGGAACCTACGGCACTCCAACGTGTTGACGGTGAGGTCGCCATCGGGGCGAGAGGAAAACAATATGAACTCGATGCCCTTGTCCTAGCCACGGGGTTCCAGGCCGCCGAACCTCCTTTTGCCCATTCTGTATTCGGACGCGATGGGCTTCGCCTCGCCGACCACTGGAGCCGCGGGATGACGTCCTATGCCTCGACTATGGTCCATGGGTTTCCGAACATGTTTGTCATAAACGGACCAAACGCCAGCCTGGGTCATAATTCGGCAATCTACATGATTGAAACCCAGATCGAATTCATCCTTCGCGCCTTGGGAAACGGTCTAATCCCCGACGAGTTTGTCCTTGAAGTCACTCGTGATGCGGAGGACGCCTATACAGAGGACATTGACAGCGCGAGTGCGTCGACGGTGTGGATCAACGGGGGGTGCGAAAGCTGGTATGTCGACGCCCGAAGCCATCGGTTGACGCTGCTTTGGCCCGACTTTGCCCACTCTTTCCGTGAGCGGATCGCTAGGTCCCAAGTATCGCAAAATCAATCGTCCCTAGATGCGGTCATTCATTAAGCTGGCATTGGCGATCTCGAAGTGATGCCAACTCTTATTGCAAAAGTTAATACTCAAGTAGACAGATCTACTCCTGCATGTTCATGGAAATGACCGTGCGGCGAAGGGACGAAAACTGTGATTCATTCTAGACTAAGCGCGGCGCCGGCTCAGATACCTGTATGCGACTTCAATCTCTCCGACCATGGCTCACTTCGATGAAAATAACCGTTCTCACAGGCGGCGTCGGGGGCGCCAAATTTCTTTTAGGAGTCAAGTCAGCCCTCGGAATGGATCCCTATGGAGATGCCCAACCGGAGGGGGCGAAACACCAGATCACTGCCATAGTCAATACAGCTGACGATATAACGTTGCACGGGCTGCGAATTTGTCCGGATCTTGATTCTTGTCTGTATACATTGGCCGGCGTTTCTGACCAGTCACGGGGGTGGGGCAGAGCCGATGAAACCTGGACGGTGTCAAAAGAACTTGCCGCGTACGGCGCAGAAGCCCCTTGGTTCTCGTTGGGTGACAAAGACATTGCCACGCATCTGTTTCGCACGAGCATGCTGAACGAGGGCCGCCCGCTGTCGGAGATCGTTTCTACCCTCGTCCGGAAGTGGCGGCCCGGTGTGCGCCTGCTACCCATGACCGACGAACAGGTGGAAACGTACGTGGAAGTCGACGATCCTACCCCCGCCAGACAGACGAGCACGCCTGACGATGCTGGCTCGGCCTCTCCTGCGCTGCGGCTTTCGATGCATTTTCAAGAGTGGTGGACCCGGTATAGGGCGACCCTTGCTCCATATTCCATTACGCCCGATGGGGCGCCGACTGCCAAACCAGCGCCAGGGGTCCTAGACGCCATCGGAGCAGCCGATGTTGTCCTCATCGCGCCGTCGAACCCCGTTGTCTCCATAGGAACAATCCTGTCCGTTCCTGGAATCAGGTCCGCGGTCCGGACCACGACCGCACCAGTAATAGGAGTATCGCCGATCATTAATGGAAAGCCGGTTCGCGGGCATGCTGACGCCTGTTTGGCTACTATCAACGTTGCTTGCTCTGCGGAGGGCGTTGGGAAGCATTACGGAGCCCGTGCCCACGACGGCTTGCTGGACGGCTTCCTGGTGGCCCTAGGTGACGAGTTTGAGTTAGCGGGCGCGCAAGTAGCCAGTGCCCCGCTGCTTATGTCCGATCCTGAAACCACGGCCCGGATGGTGCAGCGATGCCTTGAGTTGGCCGACGTCGCAAGATAACTTCCAAGGCACATCGGGGCAGGCTTAAGCAGCTGCTGCATGAGCGGTCCCGTTCGGTGATCTTCGTCGAGCAATGAGATCCTGCGCAAACACATCAGCGCATGGACCAACGGGGCGTACGCGTCGGTTGCCACGCCTGAGGTCCAGCATCACTCCCCGCCGCTTTCAGGACGGCCTCGTAGCATACTGCAGGGCTGCTTGTCGAATCGTTGCCGGTGCAGCCAGGTGCAGTGGGAGCTTCGAGATCCCGGTGCGTGGCTCTTGCCAGATCCCCCCGGACCTCCTCTCGAGCACACGTTCCAGATCCGGGGTCAGGGGATCCGGACGGGCGTTATCTGTCCGAGCAGGGCCAGCCGGGTCAGATAGTTCGAACCGAGAACGGATGGCGCTTCCAGCGGCAGCCTTTCGGTGACGGTCGAAAAGTGAGCCATTGTGACGGTTGAAAACTGGGCCACGCATGCCAAACGATTGGGTGGGTGATCACAGTGGAGGATTGGGCGCTTATTCGGCGGTTGCATCTCGCCGAGGGTGAGTCGATGAGGCCGATAGCTGCGCGGTTGGGGATCTCCAGGAACACGGTTGCGAAAGCAGTCAGTGCTGACAGTCCGCCAACTTACGTCCGGTCGCCGCAGGACTCCGGGATCAAGGCAGTGGAATCGAAAAGTGAACACTCAACGATTGGAGAGTGAGCACTCTGGAGGATTTTGCTACGAAGGTGCTCCAGATGCGGCTATACGATCCGGAGTCGAAGGGTATCATCAAGCGCTGCAGTGGCCGGATCAAGACGTCGTTCATGCCCGCCGGTCGTTCGCCTCATCGGCGGACTTCAACACGCAACTGGCCGACTGGCTGCTCAAGGCCAACGCTCGCGGTCAGGACCATAAAGGCTCGCCCGGTCGATCTGATCGACCACGACCGTTCAAGCCAGGCATAGGTAGCGGATTCTGCTCGCACAGCGACCGGCTGGGCCACCCGCCTCACGACGCGCGCACCGGCGCTGCCGGCTGCCGAACGAGCTCGCTCGGCTGCGTCGTTGCTGGCTTTGTGGTCGGGATCAGGGTTCACATCCGCGAGCCGGCGTCGCCGCCGCCACGAACTGGGCATGACATCGACGTGGTCCCAGCCGCCGGGTGTGCGCGGCGCCGGACGCTCAGTCTATGCTTTCCGCCACGAGCGCGGCTCAGAGCACGGTCAGAAGCGTCGGCGAGCGCGGGGACGAGGATCTCGTCCGTCCGCACACCGGTTCGTCTATGGCACGCTCGTGGAACGGCAGACTCGATTCAGGCTGGTCGCCCGTTGACTGAGGCGGAGGCGTCTGCCGTGAAAGCGCGAGCGGCCCGCTGCCGTCCTGTCAAACCGGGGGAGGCTAAACTCCAGACCTGACTTGGTGTGCGCGGGTCTGGAGTCGGGGGAAGCCCATCAGCAGTCGCGGTGCAAATGAGTCCCCGCTACGATTCGCGTGAGGCGTCCGAGTCTGGCATTGACGAAGGCCCCGAACCGTACCTGTCCAAGTGCGCCACCTCGTGAAGGGGCTTGCGCCGGACCTTTCCGAAGCTCCTCTCGGGCCATCCCAGGGGGATGGTTGTCACGATCTGCACTTCCGGTGGAAGCTCTAGAATCTCACGAATTGCGCGATCATCACGATCGGGATTCGCAGCGTGAAGGGTCGTGAACGTGGCACCCACGCCCAGCGATCGGGCGGCAACTATGAGGTTCTGTGACGCTGCATAGCACGCAGACAATGTCATCGACCATTCGGGTGCATGCTCCGGATACGCGGGCCGACCGCAGATGAAGACGAGGGCCGGAACATCTTTGACACTGCGCGCGAGTTGAGCCGTCGCCTTTAGCATCCGGTTGTGCTCCTCCCAGCTGGTGAGAGTATCGATCCAGTCAGCATTCGCCGCGAGTGCCGACGCGATCCGCGCGCGTTGCTCTGGATCGCGGACAACCACAAAGTCCCACGGTTGCGTGTTGGCCGGGCTGGACGCGCGAGTTGCTGCGAAGAGGATGCTGCGCAACAACTCGTCGGAGAGGGGATCGGACTTCAAGTACCGGGAAGCGCGGGCAGTCGCCATGGCTTCGATGACTTCATTTTCGGCGATCGGACCGTTAAACAGTTCCATGTTATTCGTACAAACCTCTCTGTTAGTGCGGAAAAAGACTTAAGGATGAGTCTGGCTCCATTGCAGGACCCTCATTCGGACGTCGGTAAGGCTATTGGTGGGGTCCACGCAAAGAATGTCTAGGGCGTTCCGGCCCGCGTAATTCGAAATCGGCAATGCACCGTATTTTTCGAACTCTGCACGAATCGCTTTCGACCTCATGAAGTATTCGTAGAGCTGACTCGCCAGGAGCCTAGAGCAGTTGGACACCGGCAGTTCCTCTGGCGTGTACACGACCGCGGCCGTAACGACGTCTACCTGGCTCACTCTGAACGCCGGATAGCATTTCCGTCCCAGGCATCAGCGTAGAGCCGAAGAACGGTTCGATTGTCAGATTTCCGTCGGAGGATTCCTCGATCCCGTCGATCCACCCCCGGCGATATGCCACGAGGTGGGTTACATCATCCTTGATGCCATGAGCAGAGCATATCACGACGGAAGCCGGACAGTAAATAGATTCGGGCGGCCGCGTTGGTCATTGGTCCGCGTTTCTGCGGCCACGCCGCTCGGGTCCAGAGGGTCCGACCTCGACTCATGCCGCCTTCGTTGCTGCAATGCCGCCCGCGGCGGCACGTCCCAGACCTCGAATCCGCGGTCGACGGGGAACTCGGCGAGCGAGCGTCCCAGGCCGCTCGCTCGATCGATCCAGACTTGGTCGATCGAGCGCGGCCGCTCTTATCTGGCACCGAGCTGCGTGGCGAGTGATCTACGGCGCCTCGGGATCGTCAGCGAGTATGCCCTGTGATTTGGCCCACTGGGTTAAGAGTGCGCACGAAGGGTCGTTTCGATCCCGTGAGCCGCTAAACCAGGTATCGATACCTTCTTTTGGAGGAAGGCTCACCATATTGATGAGCGTATGCCAGTCGACCACCAAATGCCGCTTTGCGATCTTCCAAGCGCCGGCACGGCGCTCCAAACGATCCAAGTACCGACCTCCGATGACACGATCCACACTCTGCTCGCCCTCCGAACGAATCCAAACCTGGACGTATGTCTCACCGTGGGGCGATATCGCCATCGATCTCGACCACTGAATTGGCTACATAGTGCGTGGTGCAACTGAGCTAAGAGCTTCCACGGACGGCCGTCGCGGTTGATCATTTCCACCTGATCTCGCTGGCCAACCAGGCCATGACCGAGACGAGGCAGAACCTCTCCCAGCAGGCAAGGGCCGCCGTGGCCGGGCCGTCGACAAGGCCTGGGCGCACCGGATGCTCCCGCTGTCCGGCGGCGACAGCAGTTGTAGGGCAGTCCGCCGGCTGGAGGAGGTGTTCGCCGCGGACGATTCGACCGGCACCGACAGGCCCTCTGGCAGGTCAAGGAACAACTCCGGGTACTGGTGCACCGGGTCCCTGGACGACGCCGCAGCAGCTAAACAAGGCTCGAGGAGCTTGTCAAGGCAACGGCGCGACCGCAAACCAGCAGGCTCTACCGCACCGTTTGCCGGTGGTGGAAAGAGATCGCGGTGCTCATCATCAGCGGCGCCACCACCGGCAAGGTCCAAGCCAACAACACCGCCATCAGGAACATCAAACGCGCGGCACGCGGCTACAGCAACCCAGCCAACTACAAATCGGTTATTCTCTTTGCGCAGGCGTTCACGCTGCGGGCATGGGCATTTAAACAGGCGTAGGTTCGTTTATTCAGGGCTGGAACTCCAGGCCTTCAAACGTGGCTTTGCCAGTCCCCCCACCTTCGTGCGGAACGATCCTGGCCGGCATCCCGCGAAGTCTTTGAACCCAGTTCCAGACACTTCGTCAGGATCTGGCCTTGCGCCAGTCATATCGTCCAGCACCCTCCGCTCGAACGAATTCGGGGTATTGAACAGTCGTCCCTATTTCGTTCCTCAAGGAGAGTCGTCGGGAATTACTCAACGCAGGCGTCGGAGTCTGGGCGCCAGATCACGCTCGAAGTGGCCTAGAAAACGCTTCTGGTCGTGCCCTGGCGCATGGAAAACCAGGTGATTGAGCCCGGCGTCGATGTACGGCTTAATCAGCGCTACCGCCTCGTCGGGGTCCGAAGAGACGATCCAGCGTTTTGCCACCTGCTCCAGGGGGAGTGCATCGGCCGCCGCTTCCATTTCAATCGGATCTTGGATTGAATGCTTCTGCTCGGCAGTGAGGGAGAGCGGAGCCCAGAACCGCGTGTTTTCCAGGGCGGTTTTGGCATCGGGGTCATAAGAAATCTTGATCTCGATCATGCGATCGATGTCGGCAACTGAGCGTCCGGCCTTTTCGGCACCGTCGGCGACGGCTGGCAAGAGCTTCTCGGTGTACAGGTCCATGCCCTTACCCGACGTGCAGATGAACCCATCACCGGCTCGTCCCGCATACCGCGCAACGACCGGGCCGCCGGCGGCGACGTAGACGGGAATCCCATCACTGGGCACGTCATAAATAGACGCGCCCTTGGTCTTGTAATACTCGCCGTTGAAGTCCACTCGGTTGCCGCCCCAGAGCTCACGCATGAGGTCAACGGCTTCGCGCAGGCGAGCGAAGCGCTCCTTGAACTCGGGCCACTCGCTGTCAAAGCCGGTGGCGATCTCATTGAGCGCCTCGCCCGTGCCCACGCCGAGAAAGATTCGCCCAGGGTACAGGCAGCCCATTGTGGCGAAGGCTTGGGCGATGACAGCAGGGTTGTAGCGGAACGTCGGCGTCATGACCGATGTTCCGATCTGAATACGCGTCGTTCGTTCGCCGACAGCCGTCATCCAGGCGATCGAGAATGGGGCATGGCCGCCCGTGTGCCTCCAAGGTTGGAAGTGATCACTCACGGTGACACTGTCGAGCCCATGTTCTTCCGCCATGACTCCCAGCTCGACCAGTTCACGGGGCGCAAACTGCTCTGCGGATGCCTTCAATCCCAATTTCAACAAGGTGCCTCCAGTTTGATGTATGTTGCGGGCCTAACGTCGGCATGGCGATGGGCGACCAACCGTCGGCCGGCCGCGATCTCAGGTTTGTTCGCCTTCGCCGCGGTGCTGGACCCGGAGATGGCGGCATAAACCCAAGACTCAACCAAAGCCTCAGCCACGAACCGAGGTGTTTCATCTGGTCTCCCAGCTCCGACGGATACTTCAATGTTGCTGGTATCAGTTCTCAACCTTTCGCGTGAGCAACAGCCTGCACGTCATGTCAGGTGTCAAGCAGCCAGTCGTGTGGCGAGCCAGCGCGACTCGTCGCAGAGGCGGAGAGTTCAGAGTCCAGTGAAGTCCGGTTCACGTCCATTCGCGAAGGCATTGATCGCTTCCGCGTGGGACGAGCTTCTCATGGTAACGATCTCGTAGGCGATCGATGCGTCCAACGCTGCGTTGGCGATTTGCTTGAGCCCGATGTTCGTCGCAACCTTCGTCCACCGGATGGCGTCCTGCGGGCCGGCGACGAGCCGGTCGGCCATCGCGTCGACCGCAGCGTCCAGTGCATCCCTAGCGACGGCGTGATTGACCAAACCAATCGAGGCGGCCTGGGCGGCCGGGATCATCTCGCCGGTCATCAGGTATTCCTTTGCGCGGTTGTATCCGATCAGCTGCGGCCAGATGATGGCCCCGCCATCACCGGCCACGACGCCTGCCGCAACATGGGGGTCGCCGATTCGAGTGTCGTCGGCGATGAACGAGATGTCGCAGAAGAGGGCGAGCGTCGCCCCCAATCCGATCGCTACTCCGTTGATCTTCGCAATTACCGGCTTTTCCAGATCGAGCAGACCGTTGATGATGCGCTTGCCTGTCGTCGCGTTCAGATAGTGGCCCGACGATCCATACGAAATCGAGTGCGCCGCCATTGCCTTAAGGTCCCCACCCGCGCAGAACGCCTTGCCGGCTCCCGTAAGCACGACAACGGACGTCTGTTCATCCTTCGCAATATCATAAAAGACATCACCGAGCTCCTCGTGCAAATCATTATCGATGGCGTTGTAGTGCGCTGGTCGATTGAGCATGACCGTCAAGACGGCACCTCGACGTGCGATTGACAAATTCTCGTAACGTCCATAGTCCACGCGTCGACAATATCAGACGAATGTCGTTCAGTAAACAGCGAGCATGAAACAGGAGCAGGAACAGGTCCGGAGTGAGGTTGGCCAACGCTCCTTGAGTTCTAGCGGTCGACTCTTCTATGTGGTTCTGGACCGGACGGGCACTCTCGCCGCGGCGGCCGATGATCTGGGATTGAACATCAGCAGGGTCAGGATGACTCATGGCGGCGAAACCCGCCAGTACGTGGAGAAGCGACGTGCCGAAGGTCGCACGGACAAGGGAATTCGTGCTTGTATCAAACGCTATCTGGCCCGTCGCCTCTACCGCACGCTCAGGGAGGAACGGTAGATGCGACGAAGGCGGCTTGACAGACATAGAAGAGTCAACCCCTGGAATTCAGCTATCGTTACAAAATCTCGCACGCCTATACTCTATTGCCGGACCAGGGCGACAGCACTCCCAGCCGCGTCGTGCTAGGTAGCGCGGCGAACAGATGTGCGCCGCAGGCTGCGTGAGATCGAGCACGCAAGCGAGCGCGCATGCGGAGTATTGAGAAAGGTCGCTTCTCGCGATCCTCAAGCCGACAATCGCATCATCAGTGCGGCCATCGACGTGTTCGCTTCGCGCGGATGGTCAGGCGTCACGCTCGACCGGGTGGCGAACGCTGGCAAGGGTTCAGGCCATCTGTGTTGGGAGAGCAAGACCTAGTGGTGTGTCTCAGTTCTGTTTGATGGTTTCGAGGGCGAGGCGGCCGCGGGCGACTTTTTTGAGGATCGAGTCTGCGGTCGCGGTCCAGACCAGGGGTTTGGGCTCGGTGTTATGCGCGGCGAGGTAGTCCTCGATTTTGGTGATCAGGTCGGGTACGGAATGGAACGCCCCGCGGCGCAGGGCCTTCTCGTTCAGTTCGCGGAACCAGCGCTCGACCAGGTTCAGCCATGAGGACGACGTGGGCGTGAAATGCAGCTGGAACCGGGGGATTTTTCGCCAGCCACGCCTTCGCGTCCGGGTGCTTGTGGGTGGCATAGTTGTCCGGGATCAGGTGGACATCCGGCCCGTGCGGGACTTCCTTGTTGATGGTCTTTGAGGAACACCAGGAATTCCTCGTGCCGGTGCTTGGGCAGGCAGGAACCGATGACTTTTCCTGTTGCCACGTCCAGGGCCGCGAACAGAGTCGTCGTGCCGTTGCGTTTGTAGTCATGCGTCATCGTTGCCGCCCGGCCCTTCGTCATCGGCAGGGACGGCTGGGTGCGGTCCAGCGCTTGGATGGAGGACTTTTCATCTGATGTGAAGTCATCGGTTATGTGAAGTTTCTGGCGTCTGGGGTGGTGAGCGGCTCGAGAGGGGCTGCCTTCTTCGCATAACCGAGGTGTCCTTGATTGGTCATGGTATTCAATCAAGGAGGTTGATCGTTGATGTCTGACGTTAGTGAGTTAAAGGCCCAAGCGGCCGCGTTCATGGTGCAGGCCGGCTACTCGCCCGGCTCCCGCGCCAGCTACGAGCGCGTGTGGGATCAGTTCGGGGAGTACTGCGCCGAAAGCGGGATTCGACATCCGGGTCGGCAGACCGCTGCTCGGTTCTGCGTGGCTGCCGGCGCGGATGGGGTTGAGCAGTGGCAGGTGTTCAGCCGCCGGGCTGTGGGCTGCTTGTTCGATGTGGCAGAGACGGGCCGGTTCGCGTTGCGCGTAGGGTCCGGGAGGATTCGGGTACCCGTGGTTTTCACGTCGGAATACGAGGTGTATGCGGCGTCACTGGCGGGGCGCGGGCTGGCCGAGGCGACCGTGCGAGGCAAGACCGGGATGCTGCGCCAGTTCTTGGCGTTCCTGGCCGGTTCGGGGGTGCAAGAGATGGAATTGCTCAGAGCCATGGACGTGTCCGATTATGTTCGCTCGTTGGCGTCAATGGCCGCTTCCAGCCGTGCGGGCCAATTGTATTTCCTGCGTGAGTATCTGCGGTTCGCAGTGCGCCAGCACGGCGCTGATCCTGCCCTGGGCGTCATGTTCCCGGTGATCGTCACCGACAAGGACGCGGTCCTGCCTTCGGTCTACCGGCGGGGCGAGGTCGCCGGGGCCTTGGCGGAGGCCGGGAACGCGTCCGAGTCACCGCTGCGGGACAGGGTGGTGATGCTGCTCGCCTCGCTGCTGGGGATGCGATCGGGCGACATCAAGGGACTGCGGTTCGACCAGATCGACTGGGCGAACCGGCGGCTGTCCTTGATCCAGCATAAGAGCGGCCGGCGGCTCGACCTGCCACTTCCGGAGGAATGCGCGCTGGCGATCATCGACTATTGGAAGAACGAGCGCCGGCCGGTCGAGGATCCGCACCTGCTGGTGCGCCAAAGAGCCCCGCACCAACCGCCCACGGCGGGCAACCACTTTCACCAGGTGGTTGCCGGGTGCTTCGACCGTGCTGGGGTCGACACAGCTGGCAGGCACCGTGGCCTGCACTCATTGCGGCATTCTGTCGCGGTCGGGATGCTCGAGGCGGGGACACCTTATCCGGTGATCGGCGCTGTGCTGGGCCATGCCGATGCGAACACCACTCGCAGATATCTCAGGGTTAACGTCGCCGACCTTCGCCCGTTGGCGTTGGAGGTGCCCAATGGCCGTTGAAATCATTCCCGACGGTGCGTTCCCAGAGTTGTTCAGCGGGTTCGTCGAGTACAAGAGGAACCTGGGCTACGTCTATCCGAAAAGCCGCCTCCACCTCGTCAGGCGCCTGTCGAGATTCCTCGCCGGGCGCGATGGAGACGAGCGGGTGCTGACCAGGGACGCGGTCGAGGCCTTCGTCCGGCCGGGCGATGGAGAGTCCACTGGGTCGGTCGCGGGCCGGCGCGGTATCGTCCGTCAGTTCGCCTTGTTCCTGCGGTGGAAGGGAATCGAGGCATGGGTGCTGCCGGACCGATTGCGGCCGCGCCAATCCAGCGCGTTCATTCCCAGGATCATCACGGCTGACGAGATGGCCCGGATCATCGCCTGCGCCGACGCTCGTCCCGCGTCGCGGTGCGGACTGCAAACCCAACCGGTCTACGCGATGGTTGTCCGCTTGCTGTGGTGCTGCGGGTTGCGGATCGGCGAGGCGCTGTCTCTGCGGATCGGCGACGTGGACCTGGCCGATGCCGTCATCACCGTCCACAAAGCGAAGCACAACCGAACCAGGTTGGTGCCGATGTCCGAGTCTTTGGCGGCATACGCCCGCCGCTACGTGGTTGCTGTCGGCCTTATCCCCGAAGATCGGGGGGCGTGGTTCTTCCCCTCCCCACGAGGCGGGCGCTACAACCCGGGCTCGGTCACCGCGCACATTCAGGGGTTGATGCTCCAAGCGGACGTCACTACCGCCTCGGGTCGTGCTCCGCGTGCCCATGACCTGAGGCATTCGTATGCGGTGGCCTGCCTGGGGAAGATGCAGGCCTCCGGGGTGGACGTTTACGCAGCACTGCCTTTGCTGGCGACCTATATGGGACACGCCGACATCGTCTCAGCCGAGTATTACCTGCGCCTCGACCCGTCAGCCTGGGGCAGCATCGATCAGGTCATGGAAGGCGCCTACGCGGGCGTATTCCCCAACGAGGAGGTGTGAGATGGCTGCCGCCCGCCCTTTCGCCGACATGCTGGCCCGGTTCCTCACCGTCCACCTCCCCGTCACCCGGGACTGTTCCAGGAACACCATCTCCGCCTATCGGGACGCGTTCACGCTGTTCCTGCGGTTCATGGAAGACCGGTTGGCGACCTCACCGGACAGGGTCTCCTTCACAGACTTCACCACGCCGAACGTGGCGGCCTTCCTCGATTGGCTGCGCACCGACAGGGGCTGCTCCGCCGCCACCGCCAACCAGCGCCTGGCGGCGTTGAAATCGTTCTTCCGATACGTTCAAACCGAAGCCCCCGAGCAAATCGCACAGGCCCAACAAGTCTTCAGCCTCAAAGCCGCCCAAGCTCCCGAGCCCGCCATCGACTACCTGCCCCTGGAAGCGATCGGGCTGCTGCTGGAGCACGCCAAACGTCGCGGACCGCGCGACCTGGCGCTGCTGACGACCCTTTACGACACCGCGGCCAGAGTCCAAGAAGCCTGCGACCTGTCACTTGCCGACCTTCATCTCGACAAACCCGCCAGCGCGACTCTCACCGGAAAGGGCCGCAAAACCAGGGTCGTTCCACTGACACCGCAGGCCGCCGTGATCCTTGCCCAGCACGTCGGCACACTGCCTCAAGACTCCTCCGGTCCGGTGTTTGCCAACAGAGCCAATCAACGGCTGGGACGCGCCGGCGCCGCTTACATACTCTCCAAAAGCGCCCAAGCCGCACACGCCGACCGTCCCGAACTCGTCCCCACGACTGTTTCGCCCCACGTGCTGCGCCATTCGAAGGCCATGCATCTACTGGAAAACGGCGTCAATCTGATCTACATCCGCGACATACTCGGCCACGCCTCCGTCATCACCACCGAGATCTACGCCAAAGCCAGCCCGGAAATGAAACGCCAAGCCATCGAAGCAGCCGCCGCCAACGTACTCGGAACAAGCAACTACGACCAGACCGCCCGGCAGGATCTGCTGGCCTGGCTCCGCCAAGCGATCTGAACCCACCCGTTATGCGAAGAAGTCAGCGCCCGTCAAGCCGCTCACCACCCCAGACGCCAGAAACTTCACATAACCGATGACTTCACATCAGACGAGTTATGCGAACCTTCGCATAACTCGTCCATGCACAGCACCACCGCCTTCTCTGGCGGGTTCAAATACAGTCCGACGACGTCAATGAGTTTTTCCTCAAACCGCGGATCATTGGAGAGCTTGAAGGTATCCACCAGATGCGGCTTCAAACCCCTGGCCGCCCACCTCCGCGGCCATCGTCCGCACCGACCAGTGCGTCTGCCCTTCAGGCCTGGAATTGCGCGTTAAATCAACAGTCTCATCGATCTTGGACTGTGGAATGACCGGCTTACGGCCCCGCCCCGGACGAACCTCTCCCAGATAAGCGAGGCCATCTTCCGCGAAGCGGGCACGCCAGGGCCTGACTGTCGCCGGGCTCACACCAACCACCAAAGCAGGAGCACGATTCGACATACATCAATATTAACAGCCGACATCTAGCTAGTTTGGAGACACGCCACTAGTTGCTAACCGCGGCACTGGAGCATGAGGTTCCCTTCGTCGCTGACAGTCCCGACAGCGGATCCTACGCGGGCGACGTCGAAGTGCTGGCGCGGGCAACTGCCGTCACGTACGCCGGCACGCGTGGTCGCGCATTTCTTCGCGTGTTGGCGGAGCTGACTCGAGACCCGGGGTTCGCGTCCTCCACCGCCTTCCGCATGGAGCAGTTGGCAGTGGTCCGTCGTGCCAAAGCATGTGGGGGAGCTTCCGGAAGGAATCCCGGTCACCCTTCCGCTCGACGCCTCTCGGGGGTGATCCTGATGCACGTGCTTCCGGCGCCGAAGCACGCTATTTACCCCCGCGCTCGACGTGTTCATCAGGAACGCCGTGACACTCGTGCTCGTGTCGACGGCAGATCCCTCGATCGAATGGATTACAGAAGAAGCGACGGTGGCTGTCTGACCGGAGCTTTCGGGTCAGCGCTGCGGACTTACCGTGGCCCTATCCCGAAGCGGCCGCTCTGGAGCCACTATCGAACTCCGCGAGCTTCGCCTGGAACTCGGGAGTGTGGTAACCGAGTCGCTCCGACGCCAGCGCGTAGGCCATCGCTGCGCCTGCATTGTGCTCGATGAGCATGTTAAGCGCCCGTTTGGTCGTCTGGGCGGCCTGCGGCGGAAGTGCGGCGAACCGGTGTGCGGTTTCGAGAGCGCGCTGCCGAAGGTCATCACCCGACACGAGGGTGTTCGCGACACCGAGACGATGCGCTTCAGTCGCTGTGAACTTATCTCCCAGGAGGAGATACTGCTTGGCGATGTGCATGCCCGTAGAGAACGGCCAGATGAGCCCACCATCACCAGCGGTTAGGCCGATCGACGTATGTGGGTCCCGGAGGAACGCGGTGTCGGCCATGAAAACGTAATCAGAGAGCATCACCATGCTCGCCCCGAGACCAACGGCTGCGCCCTGTACGGCGACGACGACCGGCAAGGGGAATTTCAGCATTGCGTCGAGCAGTCGTTGACCATCGACGAAAGACTGTTCCCGAAGTCCATCGTCGGCGTTCAGCTCCAGGAACCAGGCAAAGTCTCCACCGGCGGAGAAGTGCTTGCCGTCGGCGCGCAGAAGCACGGCTCGAGCCTGTGGGTCAGATTCGATTCGCTTCCATACCTCGACGAGCGCTTCGTGCAACTCCTGATCGATGGCGTTGCGCTCGCCCCGGCAGATCGTGACGATACGCACCGCCCCATCGACCTCGATCGTGACTCCGTCTTCGGAGAACGCCATCTGGGTCACTCGTCGATTGATTCTGTCAGCACTGCCACGGCTTCGATGTATCCCTCTGCGAAGTCTTCCATGATCTGCGCCACGCTCTTGGGCTGATTCATGAGCCCAACGCCCTGTCCAATCCAGTAGGTACTCAACTCCGCCGCGCCGACGTGTCCACTGTCGGCGAGTTGGCTCGCTTTCTTGAGGGCGGGCTCACTGAGATATCCCATGAGTGGCATCGCGAGTGCTGCCGGGGCTTCGGGCGCTTCCCATCCGACGTGCCACGCGGAGCGCAACTGGCGAGAGGGCTTGCCGGTGCGATACTTCGATCGCACAGTGTCGCTCGAAGTCGCCTCGAGCATCTTTCTCTTAAGGTGCTCCTCAGTCTCTGCCTCTCGGCTGGCCAACCATACCGAGCCGCACCACGCACCGGCAGCACCGAGCGCGACCGAGGCGGCCAGTTGACGGCCGTTCATGATTCCGCCCGCAGCGAGTACCGGCACGTCTGGGTTGATCGCCTTGACGGTCTGCACTATCTCGGCCGTGAGGACCATCGTCCCGATCTCGCCTGTATGTCCGCCAGCCTCGTACCCCTGTGCGACGATTACGTCCACCCCGCGGTCGAGCTGGGTCAGCGCGTGCTTTTTGTTGCCGACGAGCGCTGCCACGTACACGCCCGCGGCATGTGCCTTCTCGACCATCGCGATCGGAGGCGGGCCGAGTGCGCTGGCGATCAACGTCACTCCGTGGGCCAGAGCCACATCGATGAGCTCGTTGGCCCGATGTTCCGAGAAAGACTGCGCCGTTGCCATCGTGACCGGCGTGAGCGTCTCGGGGTCGATGCCGTGCTCGCGAAGCATCCTATCCCGGTAGGCGACGGCATCGGCTGGTAGTTCTACGGAGTCGGGTTCGTCGCCACTGTCGGCGAGCCCGATGGGCAGCATGAGGTCGATGCCATATGGGGCTCCACCTATATGATCATCGATCCACGTGAGTTCGGCTTCCAACTCCTCCGGAGTCATGAGCACCGCGCCGAGTACGCCATAGCCGCCAGATTTGCTCACTGCCGCGACGACATCGCGGCAGTGAGAAAAGGCGAGCACCGGAATGTCGATCTTGAGCATCTGACAGATCTTTGTCTGCATCGTTTTACCTCCGTTGGCTCTGGGTCGAGCATAGGGCCCAGAATAGCATTTACTGACGCTTAGTGCACAATATTGTTTCGTCTTTGCGGCAGTATGTCGGCAAAGTCTCTAGAGCTAGGCGGGCGCCGCGCGCCAGAGCCCCTCGCAAAGAGTCGGATCGTCGATCAAACCGCGATCTTCGCGTATGACCGCGTCGAGTTCCCTGGCCAAAGCCGGGGGAAAATCGATGCTTCGTCGGGTCTGCGTCGACACGAAGATGCTCACACTTTCGATTCGGCAGGCCAGCCGCTCGTGGGTCCGGTCGACGATGTACGTGGCGGCGTGCAGTGCCCGGCGTGAGCGATTGAGAAAGGCGGGATGCGCGGTGTAGCGATCATCGAGGAGCATCTCACTTAGATATCGTCCGTGCTGTTCCGATACGAATAACGACATGTCTTGCTGTCGCGCATCTGAAAGCCCCAGCGGGTTCGCGCGGGCCCACAGAGCCCGAACTCCGGCCGTCAGGTAGTGAGGCAGGCTCATATGGCCGTTAGCGTCGACGAGGTCCTCGGAAACTCGAGTGTCGATAACGGCGGTGAGCCCTAGCAGTTTTCCGAGATTCAGGGGAGTCATGCATCTTTCCTTGCTTTGTCGTGCGTGGCCATCGCGATACCGGCAGGCGTCAGCCGCGCCAGCGGACGACGTCGGCCGAATCCGCGCGGGTCGTCCTGTAGCTGTTCGCAGGGTGAGCGTGATCCGGCCAGCCGAGGGAGACGGCGACCAGCACTGCTTCCGTGTCGGGAATGTCGAAGAACTGGCGCACTAGGGGCGACCGCGTCGCGACCGCGGCTTGTGGGACGGTCGCAACCCCCATCGATTCTGCGGCAAGCAGCAAGTGTCCGACGAAGATGCCGACATCGAGGATGGCGTACGGACCGAGCGCGACGTCGACCGTGATGATGGCGACGTGCGGGGCGCTGAACAGCTCGAAGTTCTTCAGGGATTGCCGGGCCGATGCCTCCCGGTCGCCGCGGGTGACGCCGACGGCCTCGTAGAGCTGCCACCCGCTCTCGCGTCGCCGCTCGAGGTGTGCGCCGCGATAATCCGTGGGCATGGGCACGTCCGACGCAACCTCGCCGGGGTGCGCGACCGCGTTGCTGAGCAAGGCAGTACGAAACCGCTCGGTCTCGCTGGCTTCGGTGACGTACGCGTGCCAGGGTTGGCTGTTGCACCACGACGGAGATCTTCGCGCGAGGTCGAAGATTTCCTGGAGGGTCGCGTGCGGCACGGGGTCAGCAAGGAAGGCGCGCGTGCTTTGGCGTCCGTGCACCAGCGCGCCGAAACTCTGTGCCTCTGAGTACGAATCGGCGAATCGGCTGGACGACATGTTAATCACCTGTCCCTCTGCGGGAGGCGCCTGAGGCGCGCGTAATGGGGGAGTGAGAGCGCTCTGCGAGATCAATGAGTTGGGTTCCTTCCACTATTGCGGTCTTGCCGACGAGATCAGCTGACTCGAGCGCGGCTAGTAGTTCGTTTTGTTCTGTTCTGGCCACGATGCGATCGCCTGCCGCGGTCTCTCCGATGACGAATCCGTGATGAGGGATGTCATCGCGGGCGTACCGGATCGTGCTTGCCAGGACGGTGACGGGCCCGTCTGTCCTCTCGATGACGGGACGTTGCTCGTCGTGGAGTCGCACACGCGGCTCTACGGGCGGTGCCACTGGGGGCTGCGCCCCGTAGATGCCGATTGCGTGCTTCGTCAGCAGGCCGCCGTTGGCCGTGCACATTCCGAGCGCGTCAGGCTGTTCGCGCAGAATGGTCACCATAGTCGCGATGGAGTGCGTCACATAGTTGTTCCACGGGCCTCCCGCATAGGTAAGCCCCCCTGTGACCGTCAGGTCGCCCGTCAGGGGAAGTCCAAGGGCGCGGGCGCCGATCTGCACGGCGGACGGGAAGCATGAGTAGACGTCGACGAGGTCGATATCGCGCATGGAGACCTTCGCCATTGCCAGCGCGTCCATCGCGGCGGCCTCGATGGCTTTCGAGCTCGTGTAAGACGAGCGTGCCGTAAACGAGTCACAGTCCACTGCCTCGCCAAATCCATGAATGAAGATCAGGTCGTCCGGCGAGTACCCGAGTGACTTCGCCCGACCGTAGGAAGTCACCACGAGGGCAGCCGCCTGATCCACATCGTTGTTGGAGACGGCGAGCTTGCGGTAGGGATGGCTGATCAGGCGGTTGCCGCCGCCAGGCGAGAGGATGTCCTTCGCGGTGACGGTTCGACGGATCGCAGCGTAGGGATTCTTAACGGCGACGGCATTGAAGGCGGACCACAGCGAGGCGATGACATCGTTCTGCTCCTCGACGGAACGGCCAGCTTCTGCCCGGATCGCAGACTCGAGCATCGGGTAGGCATCGAGTGGATCCCCGAAGCCGATACGTGTCTCGATGTCTGTCGACATCGAGAGCTCCCGGCCGATGAGTTCGTCCGGCTGATCACCCGAGTCTTGCACCGTCCATCCCGACGATCTGCCCTCTTTCCTTAGGAGGCGCCGCGTTCGCCAGCTCTCGGCACCCGCGATCGCGACCACGTCGCGCTTGCCGGTGTAAACGTTCCACGCCGCGCGATTCACGAGCATCTGCGGGAAGTGACCGCCGTGCGTCGTATAGCCGATGTTGTTGACAGTAATCCCCAGCGCGGTGGCGGCAATTGCCCCCGGGTTGCTATAGGGGCGGGTGCCGATCGCGACGACGTCGAGTTCGTCCAGCGCGCTGAGCGCACGCGACGGAGCGGCGATGCTGAGCGCCTCTGCTAGAAGCTCGGCGGGTTCGGCGGCCGGATAGTGGGCATTCACCTGACCTACCCCGGCGATGACGGGGCTGCGGGGGTCTACCATGGAATTCATCTCGATGCCTTTCGCGAAGAATGATCGATTTTAGGTATGTGCACGTCGATCCTCTCTCTGCACCATATACTAGACGAAACCAGTCGGATATCGGCATACTAGACGAAACCAGTTTGATATCGGCGGTGACCACACATTCTGTGGCATGTCGCTCTGACGACACGTCCAGCCCCAGAACCGATGATGGGAACGACGTCGGGTCGCTGACCAAGGAGGGTCCGTGCGAGAAGACAAGACAGTTGTGCAGCTGATCGACTATTGGGCAGATGAAAGGCCCAATCATCGCTTTCTGACAGTGGCCGACAACAGCATGACCTACGGAGAGGTGCGAGACGCGGCGTGGCGTTTGGCGGGCGGCCTCGCCGCCCGCGGGGTTGCCCCTGGGGATCGCGTAGCCATCATGGCGGTGACATCCGTGCAGATGGTGACCAGCCTCTTCGCGACCGCCGCGTTGGGGGCGATCTCCGTGCCACTGAACATCTACCTGAAAGGCGAGCCCCTTCGCCACCAGCTCACCAGCAGCGGATGCAGGGCACTTGTGACAGATGCGGCCGGCATCCAGATGGTCCGCCATCTGGCGTCGTCGCTTCCCGATCTCGGGCTAGTTGTACTGGTCGACGGTGACAAGGCTGGGCACGAGATCGAGGGGCTGGAGCTCGTCGGGTTCGACGAGCTGATGTCCGAGGCGGAGCCCATCACGGCGGTAGCGGCGGACGATAGCGACGTCTATACGATCCTGTACACATCCGGGACCACAGGATTGCCGAAGGGCTGTGTGATCAGTCACGGTCAAACCAAGCACTGGGCGCGATACACCGAAGCGCTGTCGGCGTTGACAGACAGCGACGTCGTATATACCGCTGCCCCCCTGTTTCACGTCGGCGGACAGACTCCCCTTCTTGGGGCGCTCGCGGTGGGCATCCCCGTTGTGTTCGAGACCGGATTTTCCGCCTCTCGGTATCTGGCCCGCGCGAAAGAGGTGGGGGCCACCGTCGCGGTCGGTGTCGGCTGGATCGCGCAGGCCCTCCTCAAGCAGCCGCCGGGGCCGTCCGACAAGACCCACACATTGCGCGCGATGTCCACTGTGCAACTCTCCGTGGCCGAGCAGGAACAGTTCGAGGCGCGGTTCGGCATCCGGACACTGACGCAGCAATACGGTCAGACCGAATGTTATCCGATCGCCTATAACTCGTACGCCGAACAGAGCCTCAGCCCATACACCGGCCGCCCGGCCCCTGCCCTAAGCGTCGAGATCCACGACGATGACGGACGACGCGTACCCGTTGGGGCCGTCGGCGAAATCGTAGTGAGGCCCAAAGAGCCGCACGCACTGTTCCAGCGCTACTGGGGCGATGACGCCGCGACCGTGAAAGCGTTTGAGGGTCTGTGGTTTCATACCGGAGACATGGGACGCGAAGTCGACGGCGAGCTCCAGTACGTGGATCGGAAGAAGGACTCGATGCGTCGGCGCGGAGAGAACATCTCGGCCTTCGAACTTGAACGCTCGCTGGCTCTATTCAAGGGCGTGCTCGAAGTAGCCGTGCACGGGGTGGAAATCGAGGGCGAACTCGACCAGGCGATTAAGGCGTGCCTGGTTGTGGAGGATCCCGATTCTTTCAACTTCGCGAAGCTGGCGACCTACATGGGGCAGGAGTTGCCATATTTCGCCGTTCCCCAGTATGTCGAGCTCGTCAGCGAGCTACCGCGAAATGCCTCTGGTCGAGTCATGAAGGATCAGCTCCGAGCCGTAGGCATAAACAACGCCACGCACGATCTCATATCGATGGGACTCGGCGTGACCCGCGAACAACGCCGTGCTAAAGCACACCTCTGATCGGCTTCGGTAAAGGGCTTCGAAATGACTCAAGACACGACGACAACAACGACGACCGAGCGGTACCCGGGACGGTACTCAGCGGATTCACCTGACCGCATCGCCCTGATCCACGGCGCCAGCGGATGGACGCAGACCTACCGTGAACTTGATGATCGGGCAAACCGCATCTCGCGAGCATTCGCTGCGCGGGGGCTTGCACCCGGCGACCACGTCATGGTCCTGTTGGAGAACCACGAGCGATACCTCGAGGTGATCTGGGGTGCGCATTATGCAGGACTGGTCTACACGACCTGCTCGACGCGACTCACAGCCGAAGAGCTTAGTTACATCGCATCGGATAGCGGCGCTCGCGCGATTGTCTGCGGCGCCGCGTTCGCAACGGTCGCGGCTAAGGTAACCCGCGAGCGTCCGGAAATCGGCGTTCGCCTGGTGATCGGAGGCGAAGTCGACGGCTTCGAATCGTATGAGGCGACGGTGGAGGCCGCCGATCCCACCCCACTCCCTTCGCCGCGAGTGGCGGGCGCGGACATGCTGTATTCGTCCGGAACGACGGGTCGTCAGAAGGCGATCGTGCGCAAATCGAAGGCGGCGCCGCTCGAAACGGCTGCAGTGGGCGTGTCAT
This sequence comes from Micrococcaceae bacterium Sec5.1, assembly GCA_039636795.1. Taxonomy (NCBI): domain Bacteria; kingdom Bacillati; phylum Actinomycetota; class Actinomycetes; order Micrococcales; family Micrococcaceae; species Micrococcaceae bacterium Sec5.1. The sequence continues at coordinate 2,168,813 of CP143430.1, forward strand.
ACGTGGCGCGCAAGCTATTTCACTTCGACGAGAGCACGGTCTACCTCTGCCCGGCGCCCCTGTATCACGGCGCGGGGATTCGTTTCGTCATGGCCACGACCGCGCTCGGGGGCACCGCGGTGATCATGGATAAATTCGATCCTGCAAAGTTCCTGGAACTGCTCGAAACGTACGGAGCAACGCACAGTCAAGTGGTTCCGACCATGATGTCCCGGATGATGCGCCTGGATGACGAGGCGCGGCTCGGGTTTGACGTCTCTAGCCTGGAGTACTTCATCCACTCCGCCGCGCCGTGCCCGCCCGCGCTCAAGGCCCAGGTGATCGATTGGCTGGGACCCGTGGTGTACGAGTACTACGCCGGAACCGAGAGCAACGGAGTTGTCTTCTGCAACTCCGAGGAGTGGCTGTCGCACCCGGGCACCGTCGGCCGCCCGATCGGATGCGAGATCTACATCTGCGACGAGGATGGACAGGTCTTGCCCACGGGCGAAACCGGGACCGTCTTTTTTGGCAACGGTGCCTCTTTCGAGTATCACGGGGATACAGCCAAGACCGCGGCGTCGCGGCATCCACGAGGATGGAGCACGCTCGGCGACATCGGCCACGTCGACAAGGACGGGTTCCTCTACTTGACCGACCGTAAAGCATTCATGATCATTTCGGGCGGCGTCAACATCTATCCGCAGGAGGCGGAGAATGTTCTCTCCGCTCATCCTGCGGTGTTGGACGTCGCCGTCTTCGGCGTTCCCAACCCGGACTTCGGGGAAGAGGTCAAGGCGATCGTGCAGCCGGTCGAAATGCCAGAACCTGGTCCCGGCGCGGACGCGCTGGCCCGGGAACTAATCGAGTACTGTCGGTCGCGTCTCGCCGATGTCAAGTGTCCGCGCAGCGTCGAGTTTCGCGATGATCTGCCGCGTGATCCCTCAGGAAAGATGTTGAAGCGGAGACTCCGCGACGAGTTCATAGCAGCGACGAACGGAGTGGTCAGCACCTCATGAACGATTTCAGGACCCTTCGCGGGCGCGCGGCGATCGTTGGGATCGGTGAGAGCGCCTTTTACAAGCGGGGTGGCTCGCCCGATTCGGAGTTCGAGCTGTGCCTCAAGTCGGTGATCGCGGCAGCGGACGATGCGGGAATCGACGTGCGTGATGTGGACGGCTTGGTGTCGTTCGGCGGTGACAAAAATGAACCGCCCAAAATCGCGGCAGCACTGGGGTTGAAGGACCTGAAGGTGTCGGCGATGCAGGCGACAATCAGCGGTGGCGGCTCCAGCGGTCATATCGGCCTGGCTGCCGCAGCCGTGGCGACCGGCATGGCAGACAACGTGATCGCGTACCGTGCCATCACACAGCCATCATCCGCTCGATTCGGGCTGGGGGCATACGGCGGCGGAGCGTCCGCGTCGAACGAGGTTTCGGGGCATGGGTTTGGCGGTTTCACGGCAGCCCATGGACTGCTGACGCCCGCTCAGAAGTACGCCCTGCGCGCGCAGCGGTTGCTCGAGGTTGTCGGTGTCGACCCGAGCACCTTCGAAGCGGTGGCACGTACCGCCTACCACCACGCTCAGACCAACGTGCACGCCGTCATGCACGGCCGCCCGTTGTCATCGGACGCGTACCAGGAATCGCGTTGGATCTCCGAGCCTTTTCATCTTTACGACTGCTGCGCCGAGAGCGATGGGGCCGCGGCCGTCCTGATCACCCACCGAGCGCGTGCTGAGGATCTACGCGATGACCCCGTGTACATTCTTTCTGCGGCTGGGGGAGGACCGCTACGCAGTGCGGCACAGGAGAACGTCCCCGATTACGTCACTGGGGGGTTCAAGACCCTCGCCCCACGCCTGTTCGAGCAGGCCGGGTTGACACCTGCCGACATCGACGTCCTGCAGGTGTACGACAACTTCACCGCCGGAGTTGTCATGGCGATCATCGAGCATGGGTTCTGCACCCCGGATGAAGCCGCCGCCCTGTTGACCTTCGAGAACTTGACCGTTGGTGGGTCTCTGCCGCTCAACACCTCGGGTGGTAACTTTGCCGAAGCGTACGTCCAATCCATGCAGATGCATACAGAGGCGGTGCGCCAGCTTCGGGGCACCGCGATCAATCAGGTGGCGAATGCCCGAACCTGCCTGTGCGCGGGTGGCCCAATGACGTCTGTGAGTACCTCTGTCATCTATGGAACAAAGGAACTGCTGTGAGTGTGGATCTGTACTTTCCGGAGCCGTTCGTTACCCCCCGGCCAATGCCGGACGGGTTCGACCTCCCGCATTTCGACGGGCTGCGTGAGCATCGGCTCGTGCTGCCACACTGCGGCCAATGCGGAACATGGACATGGCCTCCCGATGTCGTCTGCTGGAAATGCCACACGTTTGGGTTGAACTGGGATGAAACCGAGCCGGAGGGCACGGTCTATAGCTGGACGCGCGTCTGGCACGCTGCGCGGCCACAGCTCGCGGGCGCTGTCCCCTATATCGTGGCGCTGGTGGAACTGCCGAACGCGAGCAATGTGCGTCTGATCGGCAACCTGCTTGGTCCCGGCGACCAGGACGTCTCGATCGGGACTCCCGTTAAAGGTATCTTCGAGGATGCGGAGGACGGTACGTACACGCTTTTGCAGTGGGCGAGAGCGTAGGTCGGCTCACCGTTCGGACGTTGCACTAGTTGTACTTCCTCGGGTGGTTGTGAAACGCGTGACATAGCGAAGACCGCCGACCAGGATGTTGGTTACCACACCCGCATCTGTAAACCGGAGGTCTCCAGGACACACGCTATTGCTGCGTTGATACCTGAGGGACGACGTCTTGCCCTGTTGATAACTCGGGATGGCTGGTCCCTTCGCCGTGCGGCCGAACGGTGTCATTGTTCACCTGCAACGGCGAAACGATGGGTCGATCGGTACCGGGCAGGATTGCCGTTGAGGTACCGCAGCTCTCGGCCGCCGTCCTGCCCGAAATCAGTGACCGCGGCGTACGGAACGCCGCATCATCGCGTTGCGTTTCACCGCCCGGTGGGGCCCGCACCGCCTCGCCTATCACCTGGGATTGCAGCGCGAGATAAAGAGGCAGGGCCGCATCCCGGACCGTGCGGGTGACGGGTCCGTCACCTCGGATCCGCCCAAGACCGAAAAGCCGGGGACGCCCGCAATCGCACTGCACATACGGGAGCACCAGGATGCCGCGGCTGCGGCCCTCGGCGACATACGACACCGCAAAGCAATGGAAATGTCGAAGGTTTCACCCGCACTCTTGCCACCGAGTGGGCCTACGCGACCGCCTACGAGAGAGAAGACGCCCGCACCGCCGCCTACTTCACCTGGCTCCACCACTACAACCACCACCGACCCCACGCCGCAATCGGAGGACCAACACCATCAGAACGCGTTCGCAACCTCACGGGGAACTACACCTAGTGCTCCAGTCGGTGAGGATCTCGTCTACAACGGAGGCCTGACGCGGTGGGGCGCTCGGCGCGCCCGCCGGTGTCCGTCCAAATCGGGGAGCCGGTGCGGCCTGGCTTAAGCCCTCGACTTCTATCCGGACTGCGCGTGACACGATATGGCGATGCTGGGCGGCCTCATCGAAGTCGAGGACCGGTGACACGCATGCGTCTGTACTCTCGAAGATCTCAGTCCAATCTTCGCGCGTTCTCTGACGGAACAGCTTCGTGAACACCGCTCGCAGTGCAGGCCACTGAGCGCTGTCATCGCGGTCGGGGACGTCGGCAGGGTCGAGCTGAAGGCCGCGTAGCAGTTCGAGATAAAACTGTCCCTCGAGGGCTCCGACGGCCACGTACTTTCCGTCGGAACATGCGTACGTGTCGTAGAAGGGTGCGCCGCCATCGAGGGTGTTGGTTCCTCGGTCGCTCCATCTGCCGAGTTCGTGTAGGGAGAGGATCTGCTGCGACAGGATGCTCGCTCCGTCGACCATCGCGACGTCGAGAACCTGGCCTTCACCTGACATCGAGCGTTCCACGAGTGCCGCCAGAATCCCCTGCGCGAGGAGCATCGATCCGCCACCGTAGTCGCCGACGAAGTTCACTGGGACGGTCGGTCGCTGGCCGGCACGTCCGATCGCATGGAGAGCACCAGTGAGCGAGATGTAGTTGATGTCGTGGCCCGCGCGCGCAGCGAGGGGGCCAGTCTGCCCCCACCCAGTCATGCGGGCATAGATTAGTCGAGGATTGGAGTCGAGGCACACGTCGGGTCCGAAGCCCAGACGCTCGGCGACGCCGGGCCGATTGCCCTCGATCAGGACGTCCGCACCGACGACCAGGCGGAACAGGTCGGCGAGATCGGATTCTCGTTTGAGATCGAGGACCGTGATCCGGCGATTGCGCATCACAAAGTCGAAGTGATCCTGGTCGAAATCGTAGCCAGGGCGTTCGATGCGGACGACGTCCGCGCCGAGATCGCCGAGCATCATGGCTCCGTGTGGACCGGGGCCGATCCCGCCCACTTCGACAACACGGACACCGTCAAGCGGTCCCTTTCGCTCTTCGGCTGTCATAGTTCACTCCTTTGTCACGGGCCGGGCGGTGATGCCCTCCGGCGGTCGGTATGGTACCAACCAACCATCATGACTATTATTACTGACGAATAGCGTATATTTTTACCAGAACCGAAGAAGGAGTGCCAATGTCCGTGGCTCTTGAGCTCGAAGTCGTCGATCGATGCCTTGTGATGACCTTTAACCGGCCCGATCGTCGCAACGCCGTGAACGCCGAACTCGGACGACTCTTGCTCGACGCGGTCGAGCGGCTCGACTCGGACCCAGCGTTGCGCGTCGGCGTCATTGCGGCGAACGGATCGACGTTCTGCGCGGGCATGGACCTGAAAGAGTTCGGCACCGACGGCCCACCGCGAGGCCTGTTCCGTTTCGTACGGCGCGAGGCGAGAAAGCCCCTTATTGCCGCCGTCAACGGGCCGGCCTACGCCGGGGGGCTCGAGATCGCTCTCGCGTGCGACGTCGTCGTCGCGTCCCGCTCGGCATCATTCGGACTCCCTGAGGTTAGTCGCGGTCTTATCGCAGGTGCCGGCGGACTCTATCGCCTCCCGCGCAAGGTCGGCGAAGGGCTGGCGAACCTCATGATCCTGACAGGCGAGCCGATCGGTGCCGAGCAGGCCCGTGACGCGGGACTCGTGTCGGTGCTGGTCGAGGACGAGATCAAGGTGCGCGATCGCGCAATCGAAATCGCCCTTCGTGTAGCAGAGAACTCGCCTTTAGCCGTGCGCTCTTCCAAGCGCCTGCTCGAACATGCCCAGGGGATATCGTTCTCGGAGTATTGGGACGTCCAGCGCCAGTACATGCGCGACGTAGGTGCTGCGCCGGATGCCTATGAGGGGGCGGCGGCGTTCGTTGAAGGTCGCCACGCTCAATGGCAGACCGACTGACTGCCACGGGGCAAAAAGGGGACAGTCGTTCCTATTGATCATCATCAAACGTCTATTGCATCAGGGTGCCAGGCGGGAACTCGCCGCTCGAAGAACGCAGTGATCCCCTCTTGCATGTCTGCGCCACCGTCGATCTCGGTGATCGCGTCGGCGGTGGCACGCCAACCCTCTGAGGAACTTGCGGCGCGAACCTGTGCGATCGCACCCAGGAGAGCCGAAACGGATGCCGGCGACGGCAAACCGACTCGGCCAGTTCGAGTGCAAGACTAACTGCATGTCCGTTGGCCCCAACCCGGGTCGCCAGCCCCAGGCGGCCGGCCGTCGCGCCGTCGATCTCCTCGCCTGCGAGCAACACTCCCATCGCCACCGACTCGGGGAGGGCCTCGAGTATGCGGAAGATGCCGCCGCATGTGGGGACCAGGCCGCGCTGCGCCTCCGGAAGGGCGAGCCGTGCTCCACTCGCGACCACGATGAGTTCGCAGGCGAGGACGATCTCAAGGCCGCCGCCGAAGGCAACCCCTTCCACTGCCGCGATGAGCGGCTTGGCTCGAAGGCGGCGAACAATGCCATACTCCCCGCCGCGCTGCGTTGCTGGGCTGCGTGGGAGGCTGAGGTCGGTGCCCGCGCTGAAATGTCCGGCCGCGCCGGTGAGGATGCCGACGCGAAGCTCCGGGTCGTTTTCAAGCTGATCAAGCGCCTGCTCCAACTGCTCCGCCATCACGGCATCCATCGCGTTGCGACGTTCGGGGCGGTCGAGGGTGATGGTGAGGGCAGAGCCTTGGGATGTGGTCGTGATAGGCATAATCTTCCAAACAGTTGAGTGAGGTAATATGTGACGACCACCGCATAGTAATATGGATCATCGCATAGTAGCGTGGACGTGTAGCGGCTCGTGACGCTTATCTGTGTCTCATACGCGTAACGGAGCTCGCGCTTTCAAAGGAGAATGAGCAGTGAGTGAAATCCACGAAGACATCCGGCAGATCTGCAATGGCATCATCAAGCGCGTGGATCGAAAGCATGTCGCAGAAGCGGGGCGTGCTAACGAGGTTCCGCAGAAGCTCTGGGATGCGTGGGCCGACACCGGCCTGCTGGGGATCGGTCTTCCCGAGGAGTACGGCGGCATCGGGGGCGACCTAACCGACCTCCTGCATGCCATAGACTGGCAGGCATCGGAAGGTCTGAATCTTCAGGCGGCCACGCCGAACTTCATGTCGCGCATCCCCGTAGTGAAGTATGGGACGGACGAGCAGCGCAATGCCATCCTCCCCGCGACCGCCACCGGAGAATCACGATTCTCCTTCGCGATCACCGAGGCTGACGCCGGCTCGAACACCTTTAAGATCCGCACCATGGCGACGAAGCAGGACGACGGAAGTTACCGTCTGAATGGCACGAAGTACTTCATCACGGGGTTCATGGAGTCGGACTGGTGCCTTGTTGTGGCCCGCACCAGTCCATATGACCCGGAGCGCAGGACCGAGGGCATCAGCGTCTTCCTGATGCGCCCCGACTCACCCGGAGTGTCCGCGACCCTCATGGACATCGGGATCCACAAGGCTGAGAAGCAATACTCGATTGTCTTCGACGATGTCACGTTGCCTGCGGACAGCATGCTCGGCCCGGATGGACAAGGACTCTCCGTGTTGTTCGACTGCCTGAACCCTGAGCGCATGATCGTGGCGGCGACGAACCTCGGATCGGCGGACTACGTTTTGAAGAAGGCATCGGAGTACGCGTCGGTCCGAGCCCCGTTTGACGTTCCGATCGCGACCTACCAGGGCGTCCATCACCCGCTTGCGGCCGCCAAGGCGAACACCGAGGCCGCCCGCTCCTATCTGTTCCAAACCGCGGCCGCATTTGATCGTGGCGAGTCGGTGGGCATCCAGGCTAGCACGACGAAGTACCTCGCCAGCACGGCCGTCAGCCAGGCGACCAATGCGGCTGCGAACGTCTACGGGGGCAGCTTTGCAGACATGGATACTGACATCATCGCCTTCTTCCTGCAGGCGAAGCTCTCGGAGCTGGGTCCGGTCAACAACAGCATCGTTCTGAGCCAGATTGCTCAAAAGATGCTGGGCATGCCGAAGGGGTACTGATGACCGCTTTCGCCACCACTGCCGGTGTTGATTGGACGGACGTACACGAGGGTCAGACGATCCCCGAATTTCTGCTGCCCATCACCACGAAGACGCTGGCCCTAGCAGCTGCCGGGACCCGCGACTACATGCCGTACCACCACAATGGCGGGTTCTGCCAAAACCTCGGTATTCGCGATTCGTTCGTCAATACGACTTACCTGCAGGCGCTCTTAAGCCGATGCGCCACCGACTGGGCCGGCCCTCACGCCGTGATGGCAAGTATGTCGTTGACTATGTCGGATCAGCTCTGCCGGGGAGACGTCGCGCATGTGGCGGGAACGGTGACCCGGGTGTGGGCCGACGCGGATCGGCACAGCGCCGAGATCGAGGTGACGATCACTACCCAAGATGGACGGAAGGTCGCGAAGGCCCCCATTGTTCTTGATCTGGCAGTAGGTGGCGTGGCTCCCGCGCCGCGAGTGCTTTCGGTCTACCCGCCGAAGGTCGAGCTAGACGTCGAGATGCCACAGGAGCTGCGAGACCGGCTCGACGAGCGATTCATCCGTGAGGCGCCCTTCCCAGTAAGTGAGGCTCAGATCGGCTACTGGTGCGATATGGTCCGCGACGCGAATCCCCAATACCAGAGCTTTGACTCGAGACGCGTCGATGTGATCGCCCCGGCGGCCTCAATGTCGATTTGGAACCTGAGTCGTGCGCCGCAGCTCGGCGTCGATTCGTCGTTACCCGACGTGGACGCACCCGATCAGGGAGCCTGGCCAAGCGTGGTGGATTCGAACTGGCCCTTCGAATGGCGTGCCCCTCACGCCCGCGAGGTCATCGTCCAGCGTCGTCATGCCGACTTCGGCGCACCTGTGCGTCCGGGGGATCTCATCCACTCGACGGCGCAACTACTCAATTGCTCGGGTCGCAGGGAAACGAAACTCGGCGGAGGATACTTCCTCTCGCGGTACGAGGTCTATCAGAACCAGCACGGAGACGTGATCGGCACGACGACGATGTCGCTATTTCAGTACGGGATAGATCATGACATTAAGTGATTCGGCATCGCTTCCCGGCCTCATCACGTACTGAGCAGCGACGAATGGGCGACTTGATCCCCCCTCACGCCAGTGGAGAACGAGGTCGCCTACACATGGTCCGACCCGCACATGCGATCGATCGCGTGGGGCGCGATGCTGGCATGCCGAGGTGTCGGCAGGGGCTATCTCGTGGCGACGACGCTCGCACGCCGCGACCAGGCCTCCCTGTCGTAGATCGGCGCGGCCGGTATCGGAGCGATTGAGTCGCCGCTCAACCATGGGTTTAAGGGCGATTGGCTTCGGCGTTTACCGACGACCATCGCGCCGAGCGCCATCGTGATCGACGAGCGCTTCGTTCCGATTTGGAGCCGTTGTTGCGTGAACTGACTGTTCCAGTCATCCTGATCGGTGGCGAGTCTCGGCCGCGGTTTCTATCTCCGGTACGACCGGGAACTCGAAGGGCGTTATCGTTCCGGGGGCCGTTGTGCGGGCACGCTGCAGCTTGCGGAAGCAATGGACCCCGACGCGGACGGGACCACTTCAATCCTTTCCCGGCATTCGACTGGTCTGCGCGCGGACCTCTCTATCGGGCGGCAGTGCGGGGACCTCCCTGGTGACCCGCGAATCCTTCCGGACCTCCGCGTGGCTCGACGACGTTCGAGGGTTCGAGTGCACCGATACCATGCTGATCGGAGCGATGATGGGATTCCTGATGGAGTCTCCCGAACGACCCGACGACGCCGATAATCCGATCAGGGCGTGCGTCGGTGACAGGACGCGCCTGTCAATGACGCGCTTGCTCACCTCGGCAATAACTGCCGAGTGCTTCAACTCATCAAAACACGCCTGGATATGAGCCTCAAACACCCAGTGATACCTTCGGGTGCCCATGGCATGAATTTCGGCAATCGCATCCTGCGCCCGACGCTTGGGACGGAAACCGTAACTCACCGGTTTGAAATCCGCCTCGAAGATCGGTTCCAACACCAGCGCCAAGGAGGCCTGAACCACCCGATCCCTTGCTGTGGGGATACCGAGCCGCCGGAGCTTCGTGCTCCCGGGTTTGGGGATCATGCGTTCCCTCACCGGCAACGGGACAAACGCCCGGGACTTCAACAGCTCCCTGACCTCGTCCAGAAACTCCACGCTTTCGGCACCTCCACCGATCAGGCCGGAATCCGCCGGTCAACACCGGCCGTTCTGGCGCCCTTGTTACTTTTGACCCGGCCCCACGCAACGGTGAGGAAATCCCGGTCATGGACGAGGTTGAACACATCGTCGAAAAGACGGTCAGGGTCACTGACCGCCCAGTGGTGCAGTTTCGTCTGCATCGCACGTACCCGCACGGTTGCCTCATCGAGGTCAGCCCAACGCGGTTCACCGGTATTCACCAATGCCTCCGTTCCTTGCAGTAACTACTGCGTCATATCCGCTGGGGCCCTTCGCCATGTACGAGGCTTTCCCCCGCTCGGACTACTACGGCCCCTCCGCCCCATCGCGCGCCGGTCGGCGGACAACACGCCCACCCGATCCAGCACCCCTGGCTGGGGACCTGCTCCGGGAGACACACGATGGTTCCCACGTTCACTGATTACCGATCGGCAGGTTAGGTGCCCAGCTATGCCCCTGCGGTATCGCCACGGCTACGCCGCAGGCCTTCACCGTGGCCTCGAATGCCAACGATCTTAACCGGCATCCAAGTTCCCGCCCCGTAATGAGGGGGCGGTGCGCACGGCAGGCCAGCCCATATCCACCGAATTTGAGCTGGCGGGAGACTTGAGAGGCTTTTAGCACTGGTTCCTCTCGTACACATTCCTGCCTTGCTTGCCGGACCCGACCCATTCGGTAGTATTGGTCCGTCCCGGCGTTGTCGGGGCTGCTTTCCACCCTTCCCGGCGTTTCCTCGGGTCAGGCTGCCCCCAGCTTCCTCATGCTGCTGCGACAGCACAAAGGCGAAGGTCTTCCACCTCCGCTCGGTAAAACAGCGCCTTGTGGCGCACCAAATCCCCTTCCCAATGGCCCGGGACGGCGCGGTCCTGGACCTCGGCGGGGCGTTCGGAAATGTTGATCATCGGGTCCCGGAAACGACCGGTGCGTTCTTCGGGGCTTTTCTGCTTCTTGCGGCGGGTCCGTCCGGTGCGCAGGGCCTCTTTGACTTCGCGTTTGAGTCCGCCGCGGGCTTGGAAGTAGAGGGCTTGGTAGATCGTTTCGGGGCTCACGCGCATGACGGCGTCATCGGGGAATTCCTTGATGAGCGAGCGGGAAATCTGTTGCGGGGACCAGCGTAGAAGGAGCTTGGCTTTTACGTAGTCGTGCAGTTCCCCGGGTTCTGCCAGCTTACTGCCCTTGGGCCGTGCCCGGGCCGCGGTGGCGGCCCGGTGGGCGCCGTAGGGCCGGTAGCCAAGCACCGGGTGGCTGTTGCGTTTGATCTCCCTGCTGATCGAGCCAGGGTTCCTGCCCAGGTCCCGGGCGATGGCCCGGATTGAGTCGCCCTGGGCGAGCAGGTCCGCGATCCTCTCCCGCTCCGGCAGGGACAGGTAACGGCTGCTGATGGGCTGTTCCAGGGCTTCCAAAGCCACCAGAGCGGACGAGGGTTCCGGCGCAGTTGCCGTCAGCTCCGGTGCCGCCACGGGGGCTGAGTGTTCTGCAAAAGTCGTGATCACTTCCTGTTTATACGGCAGATCCTGAGCATCACCGCGAACCGGGACCGTGTCCTTGGCAGCCTGTTGCCGGTCCCATTGATACGAGCTTTGCTTGCTGGCGCCGGCCGTCAGTGCAGCGTCCCTTCGGCTGGCACCGTCGTGGCGCAGGCGTAGGTAGTGAAGCTGTTTCTTTGATTGGCGTCGCGGATGGATGGAGGCCAGGCCGGCATCAGTGGCCCAGTTGGAACAGGTGGAGGGATTCAGGCCGAGCTGCCTGGCAGCCACACTGACGGAGCCGACTTCTCTCAGCAGTCCCAGGAATTCCTCAACCACCGCGGAAGGGTGGCGTTGCGTCGGCCCGGTTCTCCCGGTTTCTTTTATCCGCGGCTTCCTGGCTGCGGGATTGATCCGGCCGGCCCAGTTGTTCGTGGTGCTGACGTTCAGTCCCAGTTCCCTGGCAGCCGCCATGATGTTGCCAGTCCGATCAAGGACGGCATAGAACTGGTCCTTGTCGGCTTGGGTGTACTGCCGTTGTGGTCGGATCCCGGCCGCATTCGCCCATTTCTGGCAGGTGCTCCTGTTGATGCCGAGCTCCTTGGCCGCGGCGGCAACTGTTCCCAAGTGCGTCACGGCGGCAAGGAATTCCTCCCGTTGGGCACGGGTGTGTGACTCTTGGCGGCGTTTGCCGGATGGCCGGGCAGCGAGCCCCGATTTTTCCCTTAAAGGCGATTTTTTCCTTATGGAAGGACTATTTCTTGATGGTGATTCCATGGGTGGTGCAACTCCCGATTATTCGGGGGTGTTGCAACTGTGAGACTAGAACTCGCCCCCTGGGGCATTTTCGTGGCCGCCTATGGGCAGTTTTTCATGGCCGCTAACACCCCGCCCGGATCGCATCTGCCGCACGAGGGTCACCCCCCCAATGCCTCGGTAGTCGAAACATCGCGCTGGAAGGGCGCGTGGCCAGCCTCGGGTTCGTACCTGCACGCTACGCCTGTTGCAATTTCGGACTCATTGCGTCAATATATCAAACAGGCTCGGTGTCACTCGAAGTGACCGCCTATCGGTGGGGAGCCGATGAGGGAGCGTAAGAAGTCGCCAATGGTGGAGATGATGATGAAGACGTCCTTGACAGAGACCGTGAGTGCCTTGCAGCCCGTAGACGATGTAGTGCGGGGATGGCTTGACGCGTTCGAGGAGGTGCTGGGAACGCGAGAATTCTCGAGGCTGTCAGATCTGTTCGTGACAGATTCGCATTGGCGGGATATGGGTGCCTTCACTTGGGACCTGGGTAACGTTAGTGGACTTGACAGCATTGAGAAGCTTATGCGGACAGCAGTCCCCGACACTGAGCCGTTTGGATTCGAGCTCGCTTCCCGGCGCCCGGCGCCGACTCGAGTTCTCCGAGCCGGCGGTGAGGTCATCCTGGCCTTCATCGCCTTTAGGACGGCAGCGGGCTACGGCGATGGGGTGGTGCAACTCGCCGAGACGGAGGACGGGCTTAAAGCCCGGATGCTGCTCACGCGGCTTGTGGGGATCGTCGGCGCTGAGCGGCAGCGACCTCGTGGCGCCGGATTCGATCGTACATCTGGCAAAAGCTTTGTTGACCTTCAGAAAGAGCGAGCAAGCTTCGCCGACCGTGACCCCGAGGTCATCGTGGTCGGCGGCGGTCACCATGGTCTCTTCTCTGCGGTCGCCTTACAGAACCTCGGCGTCGATGTCCTGGTGGTAGACCGGTTTGCACGGGCCGGTGACAACTGGCGTACGCGATACTCCTCGCTGGCACTGCACAACGAGACAGACATGGTCCACTTTCCCGGCCTACCCTTCCCCGAGACGTATCCGCAGTATCTTCCGAAGGATCTGCTCGCCGACTGGATCGAGATCTACGTTAAAGCGATGCAGCTGAACTACTGGAGCGCAACTGAGCTTGTCAGCGGCGACTACGACGAGACGGAGGCCTGTTGGACCGCCACCCTGCGGTTTGCCGATGGCACCGAGCGAACGATGCGTCCTAAGCACATTGTGATGGCGACCGGAGGTGTCGGCGGTCGCCCCGACCGACCTAATCTGACCGGTCTCAGCACGTTCGCCGGCGATGTTCTTCACACGAAGGAGTTCTCGGTCGGCAGCGATTACGCGGACAAACGTGTGTTGGTGGTAGGGGTGGGAACGAGCGGGCACGACACGGCTCGGGAGCTGCACCTCAACGGCGCCCAGGTGACGATGCTGCAGCGCAGCCCTGTCACAGTCGTGGATCTCAAGACCACAAATCTTGTCTACTCGCCAGCGTTTTTCGACGGTACACCTACGGACGTGGCAGATTTGATGACCATGGCCGGTTGGGCATACCCGGTACTCAAGGATACTCTTCGCCGGCTTGGTCAGATGTGCACTGATGCCGACCAGCCGATGCTCGACAAACTCGAAGCGGCCGGACTGCGCATCCGGTACCCCGAGAACGGCTTCCTGTGGCAAGTGTACGATAGCTTCGCCGGCTACTACTTCAACGTCGGCGCCTCCGACCTGATCATCTCGGGCGACATCAAGGTCGTGCAGGCCGAGAATGCGACGACCTTCGTGCCCGAGGGGCTCACTTTCGACGACGGCTCCGTTCAGGAATTCGACGCCGTTATCCTGGCGACCGGGTATCAGAACCAACGTGTGGAGACGGAGTCGTTGTTCGGGCGCGACATCGCAGACAAGGTCGGAGACATTGGAGGCTTCGATGAGGTCGGCGAGTTGAGGAACACGTATAAACCCACTGCGCAGTCTGGGTTGTGGTTCACCTCAAGCGGTCTGGCGTCCGGTCGTCAGCTGGCGCCGAGCATGGCGGCCATGATCAAAGGTGCGCTCACCGGTCACGTCACAGCGAATCACTTTCGCTACATCGCCAGGAACGGCGGCACCCAATTCGATCCCGGTACACCGGCGTTCGGCCACCACACATCGTGATCAGGAGGTCATAACTATGCCTAGCCCTCAGGCACTAGGAATTGAGCAGACCATAGCGGACTACAAGGCCGGCGTCCTTGGCCTTGGCCCGTCGTTGACGCTAGACGAGCGTCGGAATGCGACGGATGGCATTGGGATGTGGGCGACAGTACGAGACGACGTGACGCACACGCCCGCCGAGCTCGGCGGGCGTCCGGCACGTCTCTATGAACCCGACTCGCCAAGACCCGGCCGGGTGATCCTCTATCTTCACGGCGGTGGGTACGTAATGGGCTCGCTGGACAGTCACGGACGCCTGATGTCCCACCTCGCGCACCACACCGCATCCCCGGTCTACGGTCTTGATTTCCGCAGGGCTCCCGAGCATCCCTTCCCGGCTGCTATTGAGGACGCACAGGCGGCGTACGACGGGCTTGTGAACATGGGATGGAGCGGCGATCAGATCATCCTCGCAGGTGACAGCGCTGGCGGCGGTCTTGCCCTGGCGATCATGGCGTCGCTTCGCGATGCCGGAAAGCAACAGCCTGCTGGCGGCATGATTTTCTCGCCATGGCTGGACCTCGCCCTCACTAGTGATTCCATGGATCGTCTCGCTGCGAAAGACCCATGGACAACGAAGGCAACTCTCGAGCTGTTCGGCAGCTACTACGCCGGCAATGTTTCGCGCGATGACCCGCGGCTCTCTCCGCTGTACATGGACTTCTCCGGAATCGCGCCGCTGCTTATCCACGTGAGCAGCACCGAGATCCTTTTCGACGACGCGACGCGCGCTCGAGATCGAGCGGTTGCTGCGGGTGCAGATGTCGAGCTCCAGTCCTGGGACGGAGTGCCTCACGTCTTCCAACTCTTCGCAGGGAATCTTCCTGAGGCGGACGAGTCGCTCTCAATTGCAGCGGCGTGGCTGAACGCCCGCATAAACTAGACCGCACGCACAGAAAACAAGGACAAAAGGACGATGAAGTTCTCACTCTCGCTTAGCTACACCGCCCCTCACGAGCTGATCGACATCGCTCGGACAACGGAGGACAGCGGGTTCTTCGGAATCGCGATGGGGGACCACGTCCTGCATCCCGTCAACATCGAATCCGACTATCCGTACAAGCCGACAACCGACGGGCCGCGCTCGATCGATAGCAAAGCGCCCCTGCTGAACCTCTGGACCACCGCAGGCGCGATCCTCGGCTCGACCCAAAACCTGCACTTCATGACCTCGGTCTACCTTCTGCTTCTTCGCCACCCTTTGGTGTCGGCCAACGCTGCGGCCACGCTGGCGGGAATCTCGAACAACCGCTTCGAGTTCGGCGTGGGCATCGGCTGGATGAAGGAGGAGTTCGACGAGTTGGGAGTGCCTTGGAACGGGCGCGGCGCACGATTCGACGAGGCCCTCGACATCATGCAGCGCGCATGGAGCGGTCTCGAGCAGCCGCACAACGGCGAGCACTATTCCTTCAACGCGATGGGCATGAATCCCACGCCAACGACTCCGATACCGCTGTACTTCGGCGGCCACGGCGCGAAAGCGATGCTGCGCGCAGCCAAGCGGGGCGACGGCTGGATCTGCGCGCCCCAGCCCGACGCGGTCAGGGAGCAGATACGGACTATAACCGAGCTTCGCAAGGCCAACGGACGCGATGAACTTCCTTTTGAATACTGCGCAATGATCAAGACACCGGATGAGTCCATCATCGCTCAGCTGGTCGAACTCGGCGTGGGACACATCGTCGTGAGCTGTCCTTGGCGCCCCGAACTCGGCGGCCCCGCCAGCACGCGTGAGAAGCTCGGGGCGCTCTCTGACCTTGGCGCAACGATGCGGCCGATCGTAGCAGCCAGCAATAACACCCACGTCCGCGGCGCGGCCGCGGTTTAGTAAGGAACGATATGGATCTCGAAATCAGCGGAAAAGTCGCCCTCGTCACCGGCGCCACGGCAGGCATAGGCAGGGCCACCGCGCGTGTCCTCGCCGCCGAGGGAGTGCGGCTCGCACTTCTCGGCCGACGATCACAGGAACTCGAAACGCTCGCTTCTGAGATCATCGCGGCCGGCGGCGAGCAGCCACTCCTGCTCCCTGCCGACCTGATGGACCCGGAAACAGCTGGCCGGGTACGCACTCAGGTCGAAGACACGTTCGGCGCCCTCGACATCCTCGTGAACAATGCCGGCGCCGCCGAGCAGCCCGGCACGGTACTGACGGAGGAGGTCTGGCAGAAGCAGTTCGTATTCAACTTTCATCAGAAACGTTGGATGGCGGAAGCCTTCGAAGGGCTTATCAAAGCCAGTGGGCAGGGTCGAGTCATCAACCTGGCTACCGTGCTAGAGCCGTCGGTGCGGTCAGCCGCGATGTCCGCATTGGCTGCGCTGCAATTGTGGTCAAAAAGCTACGCGCGCTACCTTGCACCATACGGGGTGACAGTGAACTGCGTTTCACCCGGGCGGATCGAAAGCGAGCAACTGTCAAAGATGTTCCCAGACAACGAAGCGCGCGACGCCTTCATCAAGAAGAGCGATCTACCGATCGGGCGATTCGGTCGGAAAGAAGAAGCAGCAGACGTAATCTGCTTCCTTGCCTCCGCCCGGTCGTCGTACCTCACCGGACAGGCCATCTCCGTAGACGGCGGACTCAGCCGCCACATTTGAACGGCCACTGAACGGGTTACCCCGACCTCGGCCCTTCCCCGACTCTTAGTCCATATAGAGAAACTTGAATCTGATGAGAGCGGGGGAGTCCGTTCCACTAACGGAGGTCTTCACTTCTCGCGTGCCGCAGACCGCACGAAGTCACGACTGAACACCACAGGTTGATGCTGCACTGTTTTGTGTTGGAAGCACAGCGTCATGCCTACGGGGATCTGCCGCTCCGGGTGAGCGTGAAGTCCGGCTCGTGCGTGAGCACCGGAGCGAGTACTCGCGGTCGTTGACGGGCAGGAACACGTCGGTGGAGGGTCGTTGCACAGGTGGGTGCTACACGGCCGATGTCGATGCGGGTGACTGAGAGTGGCAGACCAGCGAAGAGGCGCGCCACGAGGACTCCGTCTCCGAAGGGGAGTCACGCCGAAGTCATTAACATATTTTGGGTAATACACCTGGCGCAGGGCGGGGGAAGCTGCACGTCGAATATATTGACGACAAGCGTCAGTAACAGATAAACTATCAGGAATAGCCTCAAATAGCACCAAGCTCGGGAACTTAACGAACTGAAGGGGAGTCATGAAGACGCCGTCTTGGGGTTATGTCAATGAACCCCCTGAGACTCGCTGACACATTGGCTGCTACGGGTCACGCTAACGCTCAGCGGCTCAGCACCTGTTGGGTTGAACAGGGAGCCGGTCTCATGAACTCGTCCAAATCCGTTCGGCAAGTCATGGCAGGCATGATCGACGAGTGTATTGTCGCTGTCGAGCGTGTTCTCAAGACGTTCGACTGGGGCCTTACAGTGTCGAATCTATTGACAATCGATACGGCACGCGTCACTATCTTGACTGACCTGACCGGGTGAGAAGAACAAACGCTCGGACATTTTGGCCGCTAGTCGGGCTCGGCAGCGATGAGTTCGTCGGCTTTCTTTACCTGCCCAAGCAAATATCCATGGGGCCGACCCGTGACAAGTGAACTCGGAGAAGAAATGACTACTATCGACTCGACCCTGCGCACACGTGATGAATCACGGGTGGCAGTGGATGCGAGGACCTGGCTTTCATCGTTTAGCGAAGTGCTCAACTCAAAAAGCCTCGCGGGATTGTCAGAACTGTTTGTCGAGGACTCGCACTGGCGGGACATGGGCGCCTTCACTTGGGATCTGGGTGCAGTTAGCGGGTTTGACGCCATCAAGAAGTTGATGGAGGCCAGTGTTGCCAGCCTTAAGCCCGTTAATCTCGAGCTCGCGGCGAATCGACCGGCGCCAGTGCCAGTCGTTCGCTCGGGGCGGGAGGTTGTTGAGGCGTATTTCTCATTCACCACCGATACCGGTATAGGTTCTGGGCTTGTTCGGCTCGTGGAAACCGAGTTTGGCCTCAAGGCATGGGTGCTCCTTACTCGGCTCGAAAGCGTTGCCGGAGCTGAGAAGTATGGCCGGGGGAATCGTCCCAAAGGTGCGGGGTTCGACCGCACGTCGGGCCTCAGTTGGCACGAGGTGCGCCGAAACCGATCAAGTTACGTCGATTACGATCCTGAGGTTCTTGTCGTCGGTGGGGGGCACCACGGCCTGTTCTCGGCGGTCAATCTTCAAAAGCTGGGAGTGGACGTCCTGGTCGTCGATCGCCTGCCACGCGTCGGCGATAACTGGCGTACGAGGTATGCGTCCTTGGCACTGCACAACAAGACGGATATGTGCCACTTCCCTGGCCTTCCATTCCCCGATTCTTACCCCGAGTACCTGCCGAAGGACTTGCTTGCCGACTGGTTTGAAATCTATGTCGAGGCGATGCAACTAAATTACTGGAACTCCACAGAGCTTATTGGTGGCGAGTATGACGAGACAGCAGGCCATTGGCGTGTGACATTGCGACTTTCGGATGGGTCTGAACGCACAATGAGCCCTCGGCACATCGTTATGGCGACGGGCGGCGTGGGCGGTAGGCCGCGCATCCCGACACTTCCTGGATTGGACTCCTTCCGGGGTGATATTTTCCACACGGCCAAGTTCCGTTCGGGTGAGG
The DNA here is from genome assembly GCA_039636795.1 of Micrococcaceae bacterium Sec5.1. Taxonomy (NCBI): domain Bacteria; kingdom Bacillati; phylum Actinomycetota; class Actinomycetes; order Micrococcales; family Micrococcaceae; species Micrococcaceae bacterium Sec5.1. The sequence goes on from CP143430.1 coordinate 2,187,571, forward strand.
AACACGCCGGTAAACGCGTATTGGTAGTCGGCGTGGGGACGAGCGGCCATGACACAGCACGCGAACTGCACCTTAATGGCGCCAAAGTCGCAATGCTGCAGCGAAATCCCGTCACAGTTGTGAAGTTGGAGACCACTGAGTTGGTTTATCCGCCTGCTTACTTCGACGGGACGCCCCTCGAGGAAGCGGACTTCATGAGTATGGCGGGTTTCATCCATCCGTTGCTGAAGGATGCGTCGCGTCAAATCGGAAAAGTGTGTACAGAGCGTGACCGGGAGTTGCTTGACGCCCTGGAGCGGGCAGGGCTACGGATCGACGAGCCTGAGAACGGGTTCCTGTGGAAGCTTTACGAGCGCTTCGCCGGCTATTACTTCAATGTTGGCGCCTCTGACCTGATCATTTCCGGGGACATCCGGGTCCACCAGACCCAGGACGTACAGTCGTTTGTGCCGGAAGGGGTCGCTTTCGCTGATGGGAAGATCGAAGAGTTCGATACCGTCGTCCTGGCCACCGGTTACCTGAATCAACGGCTCGAGACGGAAACGCTTTTCGGTACAGAAATTGCGAATAAGGTCGGCGACATCGGTGGCTTTGATGAAGTCGGCGAGTTGCGCAACACTTACAAACCGACGGCTCAATCAGGGCTCTGGTTCACGTCAAGCGGCTTGGCCTCTGGGCGCCAGCTTTCCCCTCACATGGCCGCAATGATCAAGGGTGCACTCCTGGGATATGTACCTGAGAACCGCAACGGATACATCGCTGCCAATGGCGGCACACATGGGTGAGGGGATAGCTGCGGCCAGGTCCGTCGACAAAAACACACCAGGCCCAGCGGAGGTCCGCATCATGCCCCGTCCAGTTCCATTACGGAGTCGCCGGAAGTGACGTGCGGGTTGAATGCCACAAGATCGAAAGGAATTAATCCGTGCATCTTCGAGAATTAGTCTCCCTGCCCGCGTTGGCGTGCCAGAGGGCCGAAACCCACGCCGACGAGGTAGCCCTGACCGTTATCGAGGGACGGAAAACACTGACGTGGGAAACCCTCTATAGTAGGTCGCGGGCGTGGGCGAGCATGTTGCATCGACTTGGGGTCCGCAAGGGCGATGTAGTGGCCACGATGCTTGCCGCAGGGGATGAGGCAGCGATCTCGTGGACCGGAACGGCGGAAATCGGAGCCATCGAGGCACCAATCAACCACGCATTCACGGGTGACTGGCTCCTAAGGGCACTCGAAACGACTAGGCCAAAACTTGCCGTGATTGACAAGAGATTTGCTGAGTCGTGGGAGCCGATCGTGCGCGAACTCGGCCTCCGCGTGCTCACCACGGCCGATTCTGCTCTCACGGGATTTATGCGCGTCGACGATCTGCTCGCAGACTCGAACAATGAAGCTCCCTCCGTTGACGGCCGTCTGGACGACCCGGCATGCATCATTCTTACTTCTGGAACCACTGGCCGCTCCAAGGGAGTTATCGTGCCATGGGGCAGATGCCTCGGCACCGTCAGACTTGGCGAGAATATGGACCCTGACGCAACCGGCGTGTATTACAACCCATTTCCCCCCTTCCATTGGTCTGCACGAGGACCGATTTACCGCGCCGCAAATCGCGGTACGGCAATGGTCTCTCGCGAACGCTTCAGAACATCCACCTGGCTCGATGACATACGGGACTTTGGATGTACTGACACTCTGGTGATCGGCGCGATGGTGAGCTTTCTCATGAATTCACCGGAGCGGGAAGACGACGCCGACAATCCGCTTCGCGTATGCACCGGCGGGCCGCTGGCAGTGAATATTGAGAACTTCGCCGCAAGATTTGGGATTGATCGGGTAGTAGCCACCTACGGAATGTCGGAAATTGTCAATGTCTTTATGACCCCGCCTGGCGAGACCGTCACCGTCCGCACCCACCAATCGGTGGGCAAGGAAAGCGGATTCCCCGTCAGGATTGTCAAGGACGGTGGAGCGATCAGTGACATCGGTGAGGTCGGCGAACTGCAAGTGGGTGGTGATCGATCTTCCCTGAATCTTGGATACATCAACAATCCAGAAGCCACGCAGGATGCGTGGACTCCTGACGGATGGTTTAAGACGGGGGATCTCTTTCGCCGCGACGAAGACGGCTACTACTACTTCGTGGATCGGCTCAAAGACTCCCTGCGTCGGCGCGGTGAGAACATCTCTTCGGCCGAAGTGGAGGCAGTCGCCCTTCAACACCCTCTGATTCAGAGTTGCGCTGTCATCGCGGTGCCTTCGGAATTCTCCGAAGATGAGGTGATGATCTTCGCCGTGCCGGAGGATGAGTCCGATCTCGCCCCTGAGGAACTGCTGGACTTCATGCGCAATAAAATCCCAGGGTTCGCCTTGCCTCGTTTCGTAGAGTTCGTTACGGAACTCCCGCACACCCCGACGATGAAGATCCAAAAGGTAGAGCTACGGGATCGCGGGCGGGGACCAGCAACGTGGGATGGATTGCAGAAGGCGTTTGTCGGCGGCTAGCCCTGGGTTTTCATGGGGGTGAAGCCAGGCGGGGTGTTTAAGCGACCAAAGATGATTCTGAGGCCAGTTTAGCGGTCGGCTCTTCTATGAAGCTTCTATATCTCGTCAACCCCCAATTTCGCTGCTGGCGGCCGTGTTGAGGTGGCGGAAGAGGTGTCGGGCGAGGTAGCGCTTGATGGAGCGGCGGATCTCTCGGTCGGTCTTGCCTTCTGCGCGGCGCCTGTCGGCGTAAGCGCGGGTTTGGGGGTGGTGGACCATCCTGACCATGGCGATGACGTTCAGTGCGCGGTTGAGGCGCCTGTCGCCGCCGCGGTTGAGCCGGTGCCGAGTGGTGTTACCAGAGGAAGCCGGGACGGGGTTCACTCCGGCGAGAGCGGCGAACGCGGCCTCGTCCCTGACTCGTCCGGGATGGGACCAGGCGACCAGGACGGTGGCTGCGGTGACCGGCCCGATCCCGGTCTCTTCGATCAGGGCCGCAGCGGGGCTGGCCTCGACGAGCTCGCCCGTCCGGTTCGTGTTGTCCGTGATCTCGGCGTCAAGGGCGAGGATCCTCTTGGCCAGCCGGACGTGCGGGCGGTCGCGGCGGCTAGGTCCTCCTCCCGCGGGCGCCAGCGGGAGATCTCCCCGATCTTCCTGGCGCCGAGGGGATGCCGTGCGTCGATGCCGAGGTCGGCGATGCGCACGAGGGCGGTCAGGGCGTTCACGGCCTTGGTCCGTTCCTGGGTGAGCTCATCCCGGGCGGTGAGGAGGATCTGGGCTGCCGCCCGGATCACTTCATCCATCCGCGGGGTGCGCAGCGGCTCATCCTCGAGGGGCAGCACGGCTGCGGCGATGCGCCGGGCATCGATCGGGTCGGACTTGCCGATGCCGCGGCGCCCTGCCCTGCCCATCCGGGCTGCTTCGACCGCCCGGTAGCCGGCAAGTCCGGTCTGGCGGGCGAGCTGAGCTCCGCAGCTGCCGATGCCCTCGATGACCCACAGGGCGCCGAGGTCTCCGCCAGTGCGGCGTGCCGCCCAGGCGAGCGCGCGGGTCCTGCCGGTATGGGTGTTGGGGAAGGCCTCGGTTCCCAGGTGCTCGCCGTTGGAGGTCAGCACCGCGTAGGTGTGGGTCCTGGCGTGGGTGTCCACGCCGATGACGAATGAATGCGTGTGGGCGACAGTGGTGCTCATGCGATCACGGTTCCTTTCCATGCGACAGCGTTCCCGGTCGCTGCGGACCGGCGCCGTGCCCGGGAGAGGTCACTTCGAGGCAGAACTGTGATGGGCCACGATCCCTGGGGGTCGGGCAGGCTTCTTATCAGGCCACGGAGGTGGGCCGGGCTGGCGCCGGCCGCCCACCACGGTCGGACAGTTCATAGGCAAGGCACCCAAGGGGGCCAGTTCTGTCATGAGCCACAACCGCGGCGAGGCGACCAATACAAACCTGTCAGCCGGTCCCGGACCAGCCATGTAAAGACTCACAGTCTGTCAAGCCGCGTTCGTCGCATCTACCGTGCCGCGCTGAGCGTGCGGTAGATGCGACGGGCCAGATAGCGTTTGTTACCACGACGAATTTCCGACACATCGCTTTTCCACGTACTGGCGGTTTCGCCGCCACGAGTCATCCTGACGATGGCGACCATGCGGCGAGGCACTTTGCAGCGCTGTTGGCCCTGAACCCCCTCACGTCCAGTAACGGCGAGACCTCGCTGACCTTCACCAGATCGGCCAGCTGGTTCTCGTCGGCCGTGAGTTGCTCACCGAGCGCTAGTACATGTTTGGCCAGCCGCGGGGTCTCGACACGGGCGATGGGGAGGGAAAGCTCTTCCTCCCGGGAACGCCACTTTGAGACTTCCGTGATCTGGGCGTCTGAGCTTCTGGCGGGGGTCAATGCCCAAGTCGTTGCCAGGCACCAGTGCTTTGAGCGCGTACCGACCGTGTCCGGTCCTTTGCTCATGGATCCCCGCGCCGTGACAAGGATCGGCACGCCCTGGCGGACTCCGTCATAAGGCATGGGTCGGCCCAGCTTGTCCACGGACAGGGGCGCCACGGCCAAGGCGATCCGGTGGGCGAACAAGGCATCGGACTTGCCCACGCCACGGCCCTTCTTGGCATCTGTGCGCGGCGCCTCGGCGACTGGGAATCCGCGGGTCGCCCCTGCCTCAGCGTTGGGGCGGCGTGCAGCACTTGATGGCCCGGTTGATTCCGGCTGGCGGCGGTGGGGAATGACTGCGTATCCAGTAGTGCGCGGTTGGTCGCGTCGAGGATGGCATAGACAGGGTTTCGGGTGTGCGTGTCGACATACATGACCAATGGATGTGCGTGCGCGACGATAGATCATTCGTACCTTCCTCTTCACGGATGTCGTCATGGCCGTCAACGGCCGGCACCAGTCCGGGTAGAGGTCACCAAAAGGACATCACTGTGATGGGCACACCCCGCAAGGGGTGGGCAATGTTCTGATCAAGCTAACGAGGTGGGCCGGACGCGCGCCGACCGGACCGCCCCGACGGAGGGACAAGTCGACGAATGACGCCTGGGGTCAGTGGCAATATGGGTCACGTCCACGGGAGTGGAACCGCCGATATCTATCTTGCCAGCCAGGACCGTGCGGTCCATGCCCGCACAAAAGTTGGATCCCTCTGTTGCGAGTACCCCGACATGGAGGCCCCGATCTTCATCGAGTCTTACGTGTGCCGCGAGGAGCTCGTCGACGAGTTCGCGATTGATTGTGTCGCGTTGGCCTGGGCGATTCATCGTCATCACGAGAACAAGGTCGATGACCGCGGTGTTCAGCATCCCATGCTTACTCCTCGAAAACCGGGTAGTATTACGAGACGATGTAAGTCCATAAATAGCTTCGATGGGATGTTCAATGTCTGCGATTTTTCGATCAATCTACTCCCAGGATCATGAGGACTTCAGGGAGGTAGTCCAAGCGTTCGTCGCCAAGACGGTGGATCCAAACGCCGAGGCGTGGGAATCGGCTGGAATCATAGACAGGAGCTTCTGGCTGGACGCCGGGCGAGCGGGAATTCTCGGAATGTCGGTGCCTGAAGAGTTCGGCGGCGGCGGCGTAGACGACCCACGCTTCGCCATGATCGTTCAGGAAGAGCTCGCAAAATGTGGACACGCTTCAGTCGCTGTTGCGGTCTCCATGCAGAACGAGGTGGTGCTGCCTTATCTGCTGGAACTGGGGACCCAGGAGCAGCATGCAAAGTGGCTTCCTGGTGTCTGTGCCGGTGAAGTAGTACTTGGAGTGGCGATAACTGAGCCAGGAACCGGTTCTGACATGTCCGCGATCAAGAGTTCCTACCGACGCAATGGCGAAGATTTCGTGCTCAATGGTTCGAAGACCTTTGTTTCCAACGGTATCCACGCCGATTTACTGGTCGTCGCCGCTCGACGTGCGGACGGTACATCGGACCGTGAGTTCAGTTTGCTGGTCGTGGAGAGGGGTATGGAAGGATTCGAACGCGGTCGAAACTTGGACAAGGTTGGTCTCCACGCCCAGGACACCGCTGAGCTCAGTTTCACTGATGTCCGGGTTCCGTTTGGAAACCTCCTTGGCACGGAGGGACAGGGATTTCGTCACCTTCGTCGCTTCCTCGTCAATGAACGCCTGGCAACTGCGCTCGGTGCTGTGAATCACGCCGAACAATATCTGGAATGGACACTTGAGTATTGCAAGCAGCGCCACGCTTTCGGTGCACCGCTTGCGGCTCTGCAAAACACACGGTTCGTGCTCAGTGAATTGTCGACGGAAGTTTCGATCGCGCGGGTCTTCGTTGACAATTGCGTAGAGCTGAGTCTCTCGGGGCGTTTGACCGAGGCCCGCGCCGCCATGGCGAAGTGGTGGTGCACGGAGTTGCGGAACAAGGTGGCCGACAGAGGTGTGCAGTTGCATGGCGGCTACGGTTACATGCTTGAGTATCCGATTGGGCGAGGGTTCATCGACTCCCGCGTCGAGACCATCTACGCGGGAACCACAGAGATCATGAAGGAGGTTGTGGCTCGCGACCTGATTGGACGACTGTGAAAGGCACATGGAGTGGCCCTCTGGCGGGCCTACAGGTGCTTGAACTTGCTAGCATGGGCCCGGTCCTCACGCCGCAATGATATTGGCGGATGTGGGAGCTGAAGTAATAGGGATTAGGCCGGCAACGGATACAGACGACGCTCCAAGAGACCCAGCGCTTGGCGGCAGGAGGGTGACCAGTGCCAACCTCAAGGATGCAGAGGACGTCCGAGCGGTTCGTGAGCTTGCACGTCACGCGGACGTGCTGCTCGAGGGTTTCGACCGGAGATGCCGAGCGGCTGGGTATCGACCCTGCCGAATTGACTGATTTACGCCCGGATGCGCGTCGGGCCCTAGCGTTCCTTGGTGGTCAGAACTTTGATGTTTGTGTTGAGTTTTAGGCAGCGTTTTTCATTCGGGCGTCCTCGATGTAGTTGTTGAGGTGGTGGTCGATGGTTGCCAGGGCCTGGCGCAGTGGTGGCGGGGCCGGGGCTTCGTCGGCGGCCAGGAGGGGGCGCAGGAGTCGGTTGTGGACCTTGGTGTAGAACAGGGCGACACGCAGCCCGTCGGCGGTCATGCTGTAGGTGTTGCTGTGCGGCCGGCGTTTGATGAGTCCGTTGCGGTGCAGGCGCCCGAGGTCGTAGCTCATTTGATTGGCGCTGTATCCGGTGCCCAGCAGATGGTTCACCCGGGCACGAAGGCTCCGGTGGGTGAATCCGAGGGCGGTGAGGTTGACGCACAAAGCGCCGAGCAGGGCCATGACCCGGGGGTCACCGAACCGCAAGGCCGGAGCCCTCTTCCCGTCCGCGGCAAGCGTGGGGAGCGCGACCCGCTCAAAGGCTGGGCTCGCAAGGACACAACCCTGCCCGACACGTTCAGTATCGAGCAGCCTGCTGTTGATGTCACGGGCTTTGGTCTGCAGTTCACCGAGATGTTCCAGTCGGCGGTGGCAGCGTAGGTCATCGGGCGAGTTCACGACGGTTTCGATGCGGAGGGCACGGCCGTCCTTGAGGTATTGCTTGACGCGGGAGTGTTTGTAGAACGCGTTGACGGTGACATCGGTATCCCGGGTGACGATTTTTGTCTTGCAGAGTCCGGGGTCGGTCGGGTGCCCGCGTCGGCTGTGGGGCGCATGCCCGGTGAAGATCAGTTCGACGCTGTCGGGCCGGCCGATATCGAGATTGTCCGCCACGAGAGCCTCGAAGAAGGCCCGGGCGCGGCGGGGCGCGTCAAAGACCAGGGTGCGGGAGATCTCGACTTGGCGCACGGACAGCTCCCACCAGTACCCGGCGTCCGCATCGTGATCGGTCAGCGGCAACGGGAGCACCGCGAGCCAGCGTTGGAAGAAGACTTCGATGAGGCCCGGGCCGAGACGGTCACAGATCTCCTGCAGTGCCGTTGGATCCTGGCAGCTGGCGAACCCGTTGGAGAGCGCCGTGAATTCGATCCCGGCCTGCACGGCCTGGCGTTTGGCCCATTCATGCCCGTTGATCCAGACCTTGACCGGATACGGGAAGTACGCGCAGATCTTGATGAACGCCGGACCGAAATCTGTATCCCAGAGATAAAAGTAGAAGCACGTCACCCGCCGGTCTGCCTTACGGAAGCCAAAGCACGGGATTCCGTTCGTGCCTTGGCGCTGGGTGGAGGCAAAGACATTCTGGTACTCCTGGGCCACCCCGATCGCGACGACCCCGGAGCGGCCAAGCCTTTCCTGCGCGAGCATATAGCGGCGCATCACATCGATCTTCCGGTCCTCTTTGGCGAACCGGATCAACGGGATGTGATTCGCCTCGGCGAAGGAAGTCACCGAGCGGCGAAAGGCTGTCCCGATCTTTTCAAGGATCGCCGGAGAAGGGATCCGATAGCCCAGATGCCTGGTCATGAAAGAGACGACCTGGCCGCTGACCTGCAGGCTAGGGACGTAGCCGTTGAGATAAATGCGGTCCAGGCACTGAATATCCAGAGCCACGTGGCCTTCGAGAACCTCATTGACATTCACCACCACAATCACCACATTCCTCAATCACCCCCGACACCACCAGAATGCACCGCGACGGACCGGGCGTCATCAGCGGCAGCCAACCGCCCACCTCGGCGGTCAGAGGCGAAGCCTCACTGGGAGACTGCTGAACTAATCGGCGGTTGTGGGGCGCGTCGGCTGGACTGGTGGGCCTGGTGGTTAAGACTGGTCTTATGCAGGGACGCGAGGACGCGCAACGCGGGTATTTGGATGTGGAGGCGCTGGCCGGAGAGTTGTTGGCTCCGGGCAGCGTCTTTGCTTTTCTGGCCAGGCATCGGGGGCGGTTGTTTCCGGATTCGATGATGGAGGATCTCTTTCCGTCGCGGCGCGGCCGGCCGTCGGTTCCGGCGCCGGTGATCGGCTCGGTGCTGGTGTTGCAGGCGTTGCAGGGGCTCTCTGACCGGGAAACGGCCGAGGCCTTGAGGTACGATCTGCGTTGGAAAGCCGCGTGCGGATACGGGCTGACGGATACCGCGTTCCACCCGAGCACGCTGACGTACTGGCGGCGGCGCCTGGCCGGGTCGGGGAACCCGCACCGGATCATGGAGGCCATCGCCGAGGTCGTGGCGGAAACCGGAATCCTGAAGGGCAAGCGCCGGCGGGCTGCGGATTCAACAGTCCTGGACGACGCGGTCGCGAGGCAGGACACCATCACGCAGCTGATCGCCGGGATCCGCCGCTTCGGCCGTGACGTCCCTGCCGGTCAGGACCTGCTGGCCGCCCACGCAAACGGGTATGACTGCACGCGAACCGGCAAACCGGATATCGCGTGGGATGACCCGGCTGCCCGGGACGGCCTGGTTTCGGCGCTTGTCACCGACGCGCTGGCGCTGTTGGCCGCGGTCGATCCCGAGGCCTTGGACGGCAAAGCCGCCGATGCGTACGCGCTGCTGGCACTGGTCGCGGGGCAGGACGTGGAACCGGCCGAGGATTCGGACGGCACGGACGGGCGGTGGCGTATCGCCCGGAAGGTCGCACCGGACCGGGTGATCTCCACCGTGGATCCGGACACCCGGCACGCGCACAAGACCCAGTCCCGCCAGCAGGACGGGTTCAAGGCTCATATTGTCATCGAGCCCGATACTGGGCTGGTCACCGCCGGTGAGCTGACCAAGGCTTCCGGACCGGAGAACAGCGACGGAGCCGTCGGTGCCCGCCTGATCGGCGCGGATCCCACGATCGCCGGCGCCAGCGTGGACGTCCTGGCCGACTCGGCCTACGGTTCCGGGGAGATGCTCGCCGCTCTAGCCGGCACCGGCCATACCCCGGTGATCAAACCCTGGCCGCTGCGCCCGGCAGTTGAAGGCGGGTTCACCCTCGATGATTTCACCGTCGATGAAGCAGCCGGCACCGTGACCTGCCCGAACGGTCTCACCAGAACCATCACCGCCAAACGGCGGGTCACGTTCGGTGCCGCCTGCACCGACTGCCCACTCCGGCACCGGTGCACCAGCGCAGCCCGGGGACGCCAAATAGAACTTCACGAACACGACGCGTTGCAGCGCGAGCACCGTCAACGCGCCGCGGACCCGGCCTTCCGGGACGCTTACCGCAGGCACCGGCCCATGGTCGAGCGGTCCATCGCCTGGCTCCAACTGCGGATCGCCGGACTGAACCTCCGACGCCTCCTCGCCCTCGGACTCACAGAGAACCAAGGAGCATGGGCGCTGCGATAATCCACCGGCAGGACCTGACCCATCCGTAAAAAATCGCTGGATGACGCTCCAGATCCGAGGCAGAATGAACGCAAGCGGGCGGAACGACCCCGTTGTCGCACCCAAGGGTGCTGACCAGAACACGCCGCTAGACGGCCATTGGTGGCGTTCCGCCCGCCCCACCAACCCCCTTATTCAGCAGTCTCCTAGCTCGTAGTCGAAGGGAACCCGGGTCCTTGGGTCGCAGGCAGTGTTCATCGCATATGGCTGGACTGCCGGGTCGTGCCCGGTCGTGGCGGGCGAATTCGACGGGCCCGGCGGCGCCGTGGTAGACGATGATGACCTGCTCGCCGGTCCGGTGCCGTGGCTGGGCACGAACAGGCGGGCTCGGAGCAGGTGGGATGGGGCGGAGTACTGGGCGTTTTCGAAGGTGACCATCGGGTGTTCTCCAGAACACTGCAGGCCAGCCCGACCGCGACCGTGTGGGCGCTAACTGGGATCCGGTGCAACAGCCGTACCTCTGACGCGCGCAGGCTCCGCCCAACAGCATCAGCAGCGCCATAGCCCGATCTCGGACGCTCAGTAGATCCGCGATAAACACGGCCACTAGGGCAGGGTCCAGCGCGAACGGCAGCGCCTTGGCCTCCCGAACCAGTTTTCCACGCCGTGTTCCCAGTTCCTGGCAAGGCGGGCGAGCAAGCCAAGGCGGGCGGCGCGGAAACCGGACGGGTGCAGTGCCGCCGGCCGATTCACCAGGACACCCAGGCCTGAACTCAGGCGTGAGAACATGTGCCGCCACCGTTGCCCGGCGAACAATGCACGTCGCCGTCCTCGACGCCCAGAACAAACCGCTCCAGGTTGCCGTGGCCGAGCAGACGTGGATGCGCTCTACTCCGCGCTGGGGCATCCGTGCGCGTGCACCAACGGTCATCGGAACAAGACATGGAGTTGTTCATGTCAGGGTCTCTTTAGGCGTTGGTTTGCTTGATCGCTACCAATTGAAAGAGGCCTCGACTTCTTTCTCGCCACACCGACGACAGCCAACGCCACGCCGGTAGCCTCGGACCGCCCTAGCGCTCATCTATGAAGGGCCTGTTGGGTCAGCCCCCAGTGGAGTGCTCAGTATGTGAGTTCATGTACTCGGACCGGATCTTCTGCTTCAGGAGCTTGCCTGTAGGTTCACGCGCCAGATCCGATACGAAGTCACTGGGTCGCGGACACTTCGCACCTGCCAAACTTTCCCGGCAGTAAGTGATGAGACGGACCACCGTAATGCGATACTCTCGCGGGCGGAACGGACAAGCATTGACACCATGATGCCGCATGTCTCGCGCGCAGAGAGCGAGCGACTGGTGCAGGTCCCATAGGATATTAAGATACGTATACTGTACCCATATCCATATCCAGGCAACCAGTAAGGCGGACCCGGAAGTGTGATACAGCCGTTATAGATCAATTCGCCCCGATAATTCTTGGCGGGGCGTGCAACTTGGGTGGGGCAGCAGACCCGTCACGAAGAAAGCGAGGTGCCATGGCTGACTCGGCAGGGACGAAACGAGGCCGCCCACGCGACCCTGAAATCGATGATCGCCTGATGGCGGCCGCCGTCGCGATCTTTGCAAACCACGGTTGGGCGGGCTTCAGCATTGAACAAGTGGCGAAGGTAGCGCGAGTCGGCAAGGGCTCGGTGTACCTGCGCTGGAGATCTGCTTCTGAACTTCTCAAAGAAGCTCTTCAGACCAAACTGCGTTTCGTCGATGACCCAGACACCGGAGATGTGCGACGTGACCTTCTTCGCTTGGCCGAACAGTTAGCCGAAACCTACGCGGGCGACAACGGGAGGGCTTTCCTGCGGATCTACATTGAGGGCGAGTCGATTCCCGGTTTCACAGAGTACTGGGAGTTTCAGCAGGAGCAGATGAGGGTGGCTCGCACCATGCTCCGCCGCGGGCAGGAGCGCGGGGAGATTTCAATGCACGTTAGGGTAACAACCATTCTGGACGCTCTTTCCGGCGGGATTTTGGTGCACTCGCTCACTGCTCCCGCAACGGTACTACAATCGAGTCTTGCCACCCAGGGCCTGCTTGAAGAACTCGTGGACTTAGTATTGTCCCAGGCAAAGGCCACACATAAAGACCCGCCTGGGCGCGGGCAGAATCGCCCTGCCCCGGCAAGTGCGCCGCGACCAAAGCGTCCACTGAACGCTTTAAGTGAGATGGGGTCCGTCAGCTGAGGTCCGGGTCAAGCCTGGGCACAAACGACTGTACGTCCTCGGTCTGATGGACCCGGATGTCTCCGGAAATGATCAGGTCAGAGGCGCCAACATTGAAGTAATAGCCGGCGAAGCGCTCGTAAAGCTTCGCACAGGAACCCGTTCTCAGACTCGTCGATCCGTAGCCCTGCCCGCTCAAGGGCGTCAAGCAACTCCCGGTCACGCTCTGTACACAGACCGTGAATAACCTTTGTGGGCCGTGGGTGACCGCCCGGAGGTGTTAGTCCGGTGTTAGGCGGGCTGGGTGGTCAGGCGGCTGGGTCGATGATGACGGTGTGGCCGAGACGTTCGAGTTGGGCGATCAGGCGGCGGGTGTTGGCCTGCTCGTGCCGCTGATGCAACCACTCTGGCCCGAGGTCATGGTAGGGTTCGTTGCGTTCAAGCATGTAGTAGACGCTCACGAGGATTGAGTGTGCGGCTGCGATCTGAGCCCGTTTGGCGCCACGCTGGGAAGCGATCCGGGACTGTTGCGCGGACAGGTAGGTGTTTTTGCTGCGTGACGCTGATCCTGCTGCCTCGACCAGCATTGAAGTGAGCCACTTGTTTCCGTGTCTGGCCCCGGCCGGGCTGCGGTGCCCTGCGGACTCGTGGATTGCCGGCGCCACACCAGCCCAAGCGGCCAGGTGCGCCGCCGATGGGAACTTGGACATGTCAGCGCCTATTTCGGCGATGTTGACCTGCGCGACTTTTAGCCCTACTCCGGGGATCGTCTGCAGTAGCTCGATCTGGTGGGCCCACGGCCGCGAGGCGGCCTCGATGGTCTGATCCAGTGTCGCCAGGGCTTCCTCGACGCGGTCCAGGCGACCGAGCATCGTTGCTGCCAGCCGGGCATGATCGGCGTCGAAGTGACCTGTCAGTGCCTCGATCACGTCGGGAATCTTGGACCGCATCTTTCCCTTGGCCAGTTTGTGCGAGTACCTGCGGATCGGCCTCGCCTGCTACCAACGCCGCGAGCATGGCCCGTGCGGAGACGGTGGTCACCGACGATGCGACTGAAGAGACCTTGATGCTGGCATCTTCGAGCATCGTCTCCAATCGGCCCGTGTCCCTGGTCCGATCGCCCATCAGCTGCACCCGGTAACGCGTTAGCAAGCGAAGGCGGCGGATCGGTGGCGGCGGCACGAACGAGGGCCGGACGAGACCATGCTCAAGCAGTTGGGCGATCCACTCTGCGTCTTTGACATCGGTCTTGCGACCGGGCACGGCCTTCATGTGTGCGGCGTTGAGCAGCCAGCATTCCATCCGCTCTTCCAGAGCGTAAAACACTGGCTTCCAGTACGTGCTGGTCGATTCCATTGCCGCCAGAGTCACACGCTGCTCGACCAGCCAATCCCTCATCAGCTCCACTGAGCGCGTCATCGTCCGATACGTGCCCGTCTCGCTGTGACGACCACCGCGTGCCCCGGGGGTGCGCACGCACACTGTCACAGACTTCATTCCGATGTCCAACCCTGCAATGCGCGTGAACATCACGGCCATCAGAATCACCCATTCTTTTGCGAGGACCGATAATCGGCGCCGCTTGGAGGATCCTGTGATCAGGACACAGACCCACGTGCTCTACGGCAACAATCAGGCACACCCAAGAATCCCGCGTCATACACTTTTACGGGCTCGCCCGCACCAGTGTGTAGCGACGCCGCCAAGCGGCACCCCAATTCTCATCCCTCGGCACGCGGAAGGCACTTCCGCACCCCTTTACACTTTTCCGATTTGACGCGACGCATCCTTCAGCAACGGATGGATGAAACCCGCCATACTCACGAAGTCTGCTTGCTCGAGGGGCGTCCCGTCGAAGTAAGCAGGCGGATAAACCAACTCAGTGGTCTCCAACTTCACAACTGTTACGGGATTTCGCTGCAGCATTCCGACTTTGGCGCCACTAAGGTGCAGTTCGCGTACCGTGTCATGGCCGCTCGTCCACACCCCGACTACCAATACGGGCTTACCGGCGCGGTCACGGCCGGTGCAGGCGTTGCAGGGCCTCTCTGACCGGGAAACCGCCGAGGCTCTGACTAAGATCTGTGCTGGAAGGCCGCGTGCGGATACGGGTTGACTGATACCGCGTTCTACCCGAGCACGCTGGCGTATTGGCGGAGGCGTCTGGCCGGATCGGGAAACCCGCACCGAATCATTAAAGCCATGGTCGCGAGGCAGGACTCGATCACACAACTGATCGGGGCGATCCGCCACTTCGGCTGTGATGTCCCTGACGGCCCAGGGTTGGACCACCCACGCTAAAGAATATGACTACACACGTACCGGCAGACCGGACATCGACTGGGACGAACAGGATGCCAAGGACGGGCTGGTTTCGGCGCTGGTCACCGCCGCGGAGTTGACCAAGGCATCGGCACCGGAGAACAGCGACGGAGCCGTTCACACGAGGGATCAGATCAGTCTGTTCTCCGGTTTTCTCAACCATTCAAAACGCGGCACCCGATGGGCAAAACCATGACGAGAACTCTTGCGCGGTACCTCTGTTGTTCGGACCTCATCGTCGACCCACTCACGCGGGTCCGTATAACTGAGTGACAAGCAGTACCCAGTTGAAAGCTCCCACTGGTTTCGAGACCGTGTGCTAGTAAAGGGGGTTAGTCGCTACCTGCTTAACGGACCGTGTAGTAACATACCGACGTTATGTGCTCAATAATAGCTGAGCTAGAGAGCAAGCTTGCGTGGGCCTGCGCGGAGCGTGCAGAGCCAGACGACGAGAGTGCGGCAGCGGCATCCGCGTGAAGCAGCCGGCTAAGTTTTCGTTGCTCCGACTTTTCGGTGCCCAAGAAGCCGCGGAGACGTGGAGTCTTTTGGGCGGCCAGCGGACGCACTCTATCATCGGATGACCTCGACCGCCTATCCGCCACCGACCAGCCAACCCTGAACGCACGTAGCCGGGAAGAGTTCAAGAGCCCCTGCTTGCAAGTTTATTGACGGATACCGTCAGTAAGTGATAGGCTGCCGGAACGGGCCCTATATGACACGAAGACTCTGGTGGCAATCTGGGCGTCGACCCGAAGGCGAATCATGAAGGCATCAATTTGCGAACCTCTCTGGAATCGACGTACCTGTTGTGGCTTTTTCGCACCGCAGGGACGTGGTAGCCGAGGTCAGCAAGGCCGGCGGGTGTGGCGTCCTGCGCGCTGCGCTGATGACCGAGGAGTCCGTGCGGCTCCGCATCAATACATTGCGACAGCCGTCGCGAAGAAGAAGGCGGCGAGAGGAGATGTCATGAAGATCATCGTTTTGGTGAAGGAGGTCCCCGACACTTATGGGGATCGGAAGCTCGACCTCGAGACGGGGCTAGCAGATCGTGCGGCAGGCGAGGTCGTGCTGGACGAGATCGGCGAACGCTCGCTTGAGGTAGCTCTCAAATTCGCGGACACGAACGCCGGCACCGAGGTTGTGGTGCTTTCGATGGCGCCGGAGAGCGCCGCAGGGACGTTGCGCAAGGGCCTCGCAATGGGAGCGACATCTGCTGTGCAGGTTGCCGATGACGCACTCCGCGGGGCGGATCTTGGGCTGACCGCGGAGGTACTCGCCGCCGCGATCCAGCGCACGGGGTTCGACCTCGTGATCGCGGGCAACCTGTCCACCGATGGCACCGGGGGCGTGCTGGCGGCGATGGTCGCGGAATTGCTCGGTGTCCCGCACGCGACGTCGCTGACCTCGATTGAGATCGGCGCGGGTGTCGTGACCGGCGTTCGGGCAGTGGAGAATGGCACGATGCAGGTGAGCGCTTCGTTGCCTGCCGTGGTGTCGGTCACTGAGGCTCTGCCCGATGCGCGGTTCCCGAACTTCAAGGGGATTATGGCGGCGAAGAAGAAGCCGTTGGAGATTCTGTCCCTGGCAGACCTGGCTGTCGATCCCGATGCCCCCGAGTTTGGGCGATCGATCGTCATCGCGGTCGCGGAGAAGCAGGCCCGCGCCGCAGGCGTGAAGATTGTCGATGAGGGCGATGCGGGCGACAAGCTCGCCGAGTTCCTCCTGCAGAACCGACTGGTGTAAGGAGCACAACCATGGCTGAATACGAAGCGGATTCCATCCTTGTCCTTGTCGAGCTCACGCCCTTGGGCGGACTCGCGGGCAGTGCGGCAGGCCTAATCGGCGCCGCCGCACGGGTCGGCACTCCTGTCGCACTGGTAGTGACCGCGCCCGGCGCGGGTGCCGCCGCGGCGGATGCCGCGGGCGCGCTAGGCGCCTTGAATGTGGTCGTTGCCGAGACGGCGGATCCGGGCATCCTGACAATGCCCGTGGTCGATGCGCTGGTCGCCGCCGCAGACACCGTGCGCCCCGACGCAGTGCTGATATCGAACTCGATCGCCGGCCGGGATGCCGCGGGCGCGTTTGCTGCACGCAACCGATCCGGGCTGGCGGTCGACGCGGTCGATATCTCCCGGGATGCAGAAGGCATCGTCGCTCACCACTCGGTCTACGGCGGCGCCTACAACGTTGACTCCGCCGTTACCTCGGGTGCGCCGGTAATCACGGTGCGGCAGGGTTCCATCGACGCGCGCGCCGAGGCGCGTGTGCCCACGGTCACGACACTGCCGGTGACCGCATCGGGCAAGCCCGCGGCATCCATCGTGTCGTTCGACGAGGTTGTCCAGACATCGAGCCGTCCGGAGCTGCGGGGAGCCGCGAAGGTCGTCTCAGGCGGGCGCGGCCTCGGTTCCGAGGAGAAGTTCGTTCTCGTCGAGCAGCTCGCAGACGCCCTTGGTGCGGCCGTCGGTGCCTCACGCGCTGCCGTCGACGCCGGTTACATCCCCCAGTCGCATCAAGTTGGGCAGACTGGCGTTTCCGTGGCACCGCAGTTGTATGTGGCTCTGGGGATTTCCGGGGCGATCCAACACCGTGCGGGCATGCAGACGGCGAAGACAATTGTCGCTATCAACAAGGACGCGGATGCCCCGATCTTCGAGATTGCAGACTTTGGTGTCGTCGGCGACGTGTTCACGGTTGTGCCGCAGTTGATGGCTGCCCTTGACGCTAAGAAGGTGTAGCGGGAGATGGCGACGTATGTGCGGTCGATACGGCAGGGGCTCCCGCGCTGGCCCGGCGGTGATGCCTGGCCACCCCCCGGGGATGCGCCGGTCGCGGCTATCGAACCCATTGAAATGGCACCGGAGGTGCCGGTTGCAACCGCCGCTCCCGCCTCGGGTAGTCGACCAATTCGTCGCGGATTGCCGCGGGTTCCTTTCGGTGAACCGTGGCCGCCTGCCAGCGAAATAGCCCTGCCCGCCGCTGCATCCGTCCCCGCGGCGACGACTTCCGTCGTGTCCGCAGGGCAGGCCACTGCGACCCCGGCTGGCGTAGGTTCCGATCGTCCACTTCGTCGCGGCTTGCCGCGCGTGAAGGGCAGCGAGCCGTTGCCGGCTGCGGAGTCGGCGCCCGCGAGCATGGCTACCGAATCCGGGGGAGTGGCACCGGCGGTATGGGAGGAAACCGTAGCCGCTGCGGAGGCATCCGTATCCGCTCCCACTGCCGTCGATGCTGCGGCACAGCCGGTGCGCACTCAGCCGGCACGCTCCACCACTTCTGCTCGCCCGACCCGGCCGGCGACCCGCCCAGCACCGACGCAGTTGCCCGCACGGGAGCGCAGACAGTTTGGCTCCTACACGCGCAAGCAGTTGCTCGGATTGGCTATTATCGGAGCGTTCGCCCTACTCGGCGCCGCTACGGTCGTGGTGGTCGCCGCGACATGGTTCCGGAACCTTCCGTTCATGCAGGACTTCCTCATCGCATATCCCGGCGAATACCACCTACCTGAGGGGGCCACTCCCGGATTCCCGGCATGGGTACAGTGGCAGCACTTCTTCAACGTCTTCCTGATGGTGCTGATCATCCGCTCAGGGCTCCAGGTGCGCAACGATAAGCGGCCGGGGGCTTTTTGGACACCGAAGTGGTCAAAGGACGGCAAGGGCAAGATCAGCCTGACGCTATGGTTGCACCAGTCGCTAGACATCGTATGGCTGCTCAATGGCGCCATCTTTGTTCTGTTGCTGTTCGTGACAGGGCACTGGATGCGAATCTTGCCGACAAGTTGGGACGTTTTCCCCAACGCCCTCTCGGCACTACTGCAGTACATGTCGTTGAACTGGCCAACAGAGAACGGCTGGGTGAACTACAACAGCCTGCAACAGCTCATGTACTTCCTCACGGTCTTCGTTGCTGCGCCCCTCGCTGCCATCACCGGGGTGCGGATGTCGGAGCTGTGGCCAAAGAGCACGAAGACATTGAACAGGGTTTACCCCGTCGAGTGGGCACGTGCGGTCCACTTCCCAGTGATGTTGTACTTCACAGTGTTCATCATTGTGCATGTCGCACTTGTATTCGCGACTGGCGCACTGCGGAACCTGAACCACCTGTACGGCGGTACAGACGTCGTCAACTGGGCCGGGTTCTGGATCTTCTTCGTCTCGCTGCTCATCATCGTCGGCGGATGGATCGCGGCCCGCCCCTTAGTACTCGCACCAATCGCGAAGCTTTCCGGCAGGGTCACGGGACGCTGATCATCCGTCTCAGAGCGTATGAGCTTCAAGAACCCTCAGAGTTTCAATTTCATCGCTGGCGCTGAGTCGGGCGATTGCAAGGCGGGAACGGACGGACGGTTTTCCCGAGCCGATGCCAGCGAAAGTCAGCGCGTCAGTGTTTGTTTACAAGTTCTTTGAAGAAATGAATCGATATCTGGCCGAGTCGGCAGCTGAAGTCGGCCATGGCCGGTTGTTGAATGAAAGAGAGTGAACGTGACACGTATTGGCATTGTGGCCGAGTTGGGTCATGAGACGAGGGTGGCGGCGACGCCCAACACGGCGAAGCAGTTGTTGGGGTTGGGCTATGAGGTTGTGGTCGAGAAGGGCGCGGGGGAGGCGGCATCCTTCCGTGATGAGGCTTATGCCGAAGCGGGCGCCCTGATTGTGGGCGCCGATGAGGCGTGGGGCAGTGAGGTTGTACTGCGGATTAATCCGCCCACGGGTGAAGAGATTGGACGGCTAGCGGAGGGCGCGACGCTGATCGGAACGCTGAGCCCTGGCCTGAGGCCGGAGTTGGTGGAGGCGCTGGCTTCGCGTCCTGTCACGGCGTTGGCGTTGGATGCAGTGCCGAGGATTTCGCGGGCACAATCCATGGACGTGCTGAGCTCGATGGCGAACATTGCCGGGTACCGGGCGGTGATTGAAGCAGCCCACGAGTTTGGTCGGTTCTTCACCGGGCAGGTCACTGCTGCGGGAAAGGTCCCGCCGGCGAAGGTCCTGGTGGCCGGTGCCGGTGTTGCCGGCCTGGCCGCGATCGGTGCCGCGTCCAGCCTGGGAGCGATCGTGCGGGCGACCGATCCGCGCCCCGAGGTTGCCGATCAGGTGAAGTCCATCGGGGGGACCTACCTCAAGGTCGAGGTGGGGGAGGTCATGGAGTCCTCGGACGGGTATGCCAAGGCCACCAGTGAGGCGTATAACGCCCGGGCCGCGGAGATTTACACGGAGCAGGCAGCCGATGTGGACATCATCATCACCACTGCCCTGATCCCGGGGCGTCCCGCCCCGAAGCTGCTCACCGCCGAGGACGTTGCCGCCATGAAACCGGGCAGCGTGATCGTGGACATGGCCGCGGGCCAGGGCGGGAACGTGGAAGGCTCCGTTGCCGGGGAACGGATCGTGACCGATAACGGGGTGGTGATCCTGGGCTACACGGATCTGCCGGCCCGCCTCCCGGCCCAGGCGTCCCAGCTGTACGGAACGAACCTTTTGAACCTGCTCAAGCTCCTCACCCCCGACAAGGACGGGGTCCTGCGGATCGATTTCGATGACGTGGTGCAGCGTTCGGTGACGGTGGTGCGGCAGGGTGAGAAGACCTGGCCGCCGCCCCCGGTCCAGGTCACCGCAGCACCGGTGGCGAAGACGGAAGCCGAAACGGCCGCCGACAGCACGGCACCGAAGAAGAAGCCGGGCCTGAGCCCGGCCGGCAAGGCAGGGCTGTTCGCCGCGGGCATCGCGGCGCTGTTCCTGATCAATACGGTGGCTCCGGCGCCGTTGCCGCAGCATTTCACCGTGCTGATGCTCTCGGTCGTGGTCGGCTTCTACGTCATCGGGAAAGTCCACCACGCGCTCCACACCCCGCTGATGTCCGTCACCAACGCGATCTCCGGGATCATCGTCGTCGGCGCCCTGCTGCAGGTCACCTCGGACAACATCATCATGCAGGTGCTCGCCGCCGTCGCGGTCCTGTTGGCGAGCATTAACATTTTCGGTGGCTTCGCCGTGACCCGGCGCATGCTCGCCATGTTCTCTGCCGGGAAGGCCCGTTCATGAATGCCGCCACCATCGCAGCAGCAGGAATTTTATCGAGGAGCCTTACTGTGTCTGACACTGTCTCCGGTCCGTTGACCGCCGACTCCATCGCAGGGGCCGCGTACACTGTCGCGGCCCTGCTGTTCATCCTCAGCCTCGCCGGGTTGAGCAAGCACGAGAAAGCCCGGGCAGGGGTCATCTACGGCATCACCGGGATGGTCATCGCCCTCGCGGCGACGATCTGGCTGACCCTCCAGGGCGCTTGGGGCACCGGCCACGGCCTGACCGGCCTGGGCCTGCTCGCCGGTGCGGTGCTCATTGGCGGGGCCGTCGGGCTCTGGCGCGCACGAGTCGTCGAGATGACCGGCATGCCCGAACTGATCGCACTGCTGCACAGCTTCGTGGGCCTCGCCGCGGTCCTGGTCGGCTGGAACGGCCACCTCCAAGCCCCCGCCCTATCCCCGGACCTGACAGCCATTCATCATGCCGAGGTCTTCATCGGCGTGTTCATCGGCGCGGTGACGTTCACCGGCTCGATCGTGGCGTTCCTGAAACTCTCGGCCCGCATGAAGTCCTCACCCCTGATGCTGCCGGGCAAGAACGCGATCAACCTCGGTGCCCTCGCCGCGTTCGTCGCGCTCACGGTCTGGTATGTCAACGACTCCCAGCTCTGGCTCCTCGTCGTCGTGACCGTACTGGCCTTGGGTCTGGGCTGGCACCTGGTAGCCTCGATCGGCGGCGGGGACATGCCCGTCGTTGTCTCGATGCTGAACAGCTACTCCGGCTGGGCCGCGGCCGCGGCGGGTTTCCTGCTGAACAACGACCTGCTGATCATCACCGGCGCCCTGGTCGGTTCCTCGGGCGCGTACCTGTCCTACATCATGTGCAAGGCCATGAACCGGTCCTTCATCTCCGTGATCGCCGGCGGGTTCGGCATCGCAGCCCCCGCCAGCAAGGGGGACACAGACCAGGGCGAACACCGGGAAATCACCGCCGAAGCCACAGCCGAGATGCTGACCAACGCCTCGTCCGTGGTCATCACCCCCGGCTACGGCATGGCCGTCGCCCAGGCCCAATACCCAGTCGCCGAACTCGCCCACCAGCTCCGCGAACGCGGCGTGAACGTCCGCTTCGGCATCCACCCGGTCGCTGGCCGGTTGCCCGGGCACATGAACGTCCTCCTTGCGGAAGCAAAAGTCCCCTACGACATCGTCCTGGAAATGGACGAAATCAACGACGACCTTGGCGACACCTCCGTGGTCCTGGTCATCGGCGCAAACGACACCGTCAACCCCGCCGCCGCCGAAGATCCCGGCAGTCCCATCGCCGGGATGCCCGTCCTCAAAGTTTGGGAAGCCGAGAACGTCATCGTCTTCAAACGCTCCATGGCCGCCGGCTACGCCGGCGTCCAAAACCCCCTCTTCTACCGGGAGAAGTCCCAGATGCTCTTCGGCGACGCCAAACAACGCGTCGAAGACATTCTCCGAGCGTTCTAACAGACAACAGCTCAGAAAGACGAGTGAAGACAATGCCCCGACGCCCAGTCCTTTCTAATAATCCTGCTAAAGAACCATTGCAATGCGCTGCACCAGTTGGGAATCCATGCCCAGGAAAAGTAGCGCCACCCCGAGAGTCCTTCGATATCGACGCCCTTGCGGCGTCGCCCTGGATCGGACTTCATTACAGGCACGAGTTCTTGCTCCACCACAGGCACGAACTGTTGGAGCAACCACCTTGAAGCAACCGAGGTTTCTCGGATGTAACGGTCACCAAACCCAGGACCAACGCTGGAACCTCGTTTTTCCGCTAACCTGCTTCTAAATCCCCTCACCAGGCTGCCTCAAGACGGAAGCTGAGAGGGCTGAACATAGAGACGGCAAAGCCAGCCTGGAGGAGCAGCACACCGGCTGTCAGCTAGGCTCGGACGCCAAGAACTGAGTGGAGCAGTGCGTTCGCTGCGACCTATCCCGCGGCACCCATAAAGCTGCGGTGGGGCACCCGATGGTCACCCGACCCATCAACAATCGCAACGTTTCAGATGCTTCACAGCGTCGTTAACGAAAGCACGGAACATCTGTACTGAGCGCGCGTCCAGACCATGGCGACCTTAATCGTCACGCCTGCCTGTTTGTCCCCCTATTTTCCGCACTTTCCCGAAAGGTATCCTACGAGTCCTGATAGCCGGATTCCCGTGAGTCTAGGCGGTGCGCGCACTCCGTTTGAACACGTTTCCGTGGCGGCCTTGCCCCGCTGTCCGCGAGCGACCTCGGTTCCTGTGCCATCCGCGCCGCCCTGAAACGTGCCGGATCGCTCCAGAGCAGACCGACGCCGCGATTGTTGGGCAGGTCTACTAGGCGCCGAACTAACCAGAGCGGTCGCGAATCCGATCCACTGACTGTAGACAACCATGACGCATTCCATGGTGGTCGGCCCCGCAACCATTCCCGGGAACCAACACCCACTTCCGCGACAGGCCGGGGCAAGGTGGCACACCCGACAAGCGAACAAGGAATTCAAAACAAGGAGTCAGGCATGACCGAGTACAACAACATTCTCGTAGAACAGCGCGGAAGAGTGGGCCTGATAACGCTGAATAGGCCCGAGGCGCTGAACGCGCTGAACAAGGCGGTGATGGACGATCTTGTGGATGCGGCCAAGGCCATGGACTCTGACCCTGGATTGGGCGCCGTCGTGCTCACCGGTTCGGGCAAGGCGTTCGCCGCCGGCGCCGATATCAAGGAGATGGCTGCCCAAGGCTACATGGAGATGTATGACGCCGACTGGTTCCGCGGCTGGGAAGACCTCACGCGACTGCGCATTCCAACCGTTGCTGCCGTGTCCGGCTTCGCGCTAGGTGGGGGATGCGAGCTGGCCATGATGTGCGACCTCATTATTGCCGGAGACAGCGCGAAATTCGGACAGCCTGAGATCAACCTGGGAGTCCTGCCCGGTATGGGCGGTTCCCAACGCCTTACCCGAGCCATAGGCAAAGCAAAGACTATGGATCTAATGCTTACTGGACGGTTCATAGGAGCAGAGGAAGCCGAGCGGGCAGGCTTGGTGTCCCGGGTCGTGCCAGCCGGAGACGTGCTGGAAGAGGCTCTGAAGGTTGCCCAATTGATTGCCTCCAAGTCCAAGCCTGTGGCAAGGTTGGCCAAAGAAGCGGTGAACGCAGCCTTTGAAACTGGGCTGGCGCAGGGCGTCCTATTGGAACGACGGATATTCCACTCCCTCTTCGCCACACACGATCAAAAGGAAGGCATGGCTGCATTCATTGAAAAGCGCCAGCCGGAGTTTATGCACCGCTGAGGTGCCTAACCTCAATATCTCGCCTGCTTGAGTTCACGCGAGCGCGAAGGGTGGCTTAAGAAGCCCAGAATCCGGGCCGGCTTCCGCGGGATCGTTGCCCAACTGAAAAATCTGGTTGTTCTCCAAGCCTGCCCCGTTTGTGACGTCGACAACGGCTACGAGTTCGCCGGGCAGGACGTCGGCAGCCTTAAGCAGGTCCAGATTCACAGTAACGGAGCCTACGTAGTGCAGGTCTGCGTGGGTGACTGCGGCCCGATGAATTTTCGATGTAAGTAGACGAATCATCTGAAGGAGCACAATGGAGTTGCATGGAATTACAGCCCTGGTCACCGGCGCCGCCTCCGGCCTTGGCGCTGCCACAGCCGCCGCTTTGGCGAAGAGGGGCGTTTCCGTCGTGGGAATCGACCTTGCTTCCTCGATTGTAAAGGCCACCGGGGTAGCAAACATCCGTTTCGTGGCAGCCGATGTCACTGACGAGGACGAGGTCCGCGGCGTCCTCACTGCGATCAGCAGCGGCCAGCCCCCGCTGCGGTTCGTGGTTAATTGTGCGGGCATTGCCCCTGCGGCCCGTGTCCTCTCTTCACGTGGCACACATGACCTTGGGCTCTTTCGCCGGACGATGGAGGTGAACCTCTTGGGCACTTTCAATGTCCTGCGGCTGTCTTCAGAGCTCATCGCCGAGCAGACTGCGGACGAGAACGGGCAGCGCGGAGTAATTATTAACACGGCATCAGTGGCTGCGTACGAGGGCCAGATTGGCCAGATCGCGTATGCGGCCTCCAAGGGCGGCGTGGTCGCAATGACGGTGCCGGCCGCCCGGGACCTGGCCCGGTCGGGGATCCGCGTCAACGCTATAGCGCCGGGGATTGTGGATACTCCCATGTTGGCTTCGTTGGGCACAGATGTGACCGAGGCCCTGGCGCGGAATATTCCCTTTCCCAAGCGCCTGGCACAGCCCGACGAGTATGCACAGCTCGTCATCATGATCGCCGAACATGACTACCTCAACGGCGAGACCATCCGCATGGACGGCGCCCTTCGAATGGCACCCCAGTGACGACGAAAGACTGGAGTATTAAAATGAATGAAACTGTCATCGTAGCCGGGGCACGTACGCCTGTTGGCAAACTCCTGGGGTCATTGTCTGGGCTCTCAGGTGTGGAGTTGGGTGCCATCGCCATTGAGGCTGCCCTTGAGCGCTCCCGGGTATCTCCTGACTCGGTTGATTACGTCATCATGGGGCAGGTACTCACCGCCGGCGCCGGCCAGATGCCAGCCAGGCAAGCCGCGGTCAAGGCCGGCATCAGCGGGCGTACACCGTCCCTGACCGTTAACAAGGTCTGTCTCTCCGGGATTCAGTCCATCATACTCGCGGACCAGTTCATCCGGTCGGGAGTGTTGCAGACGGTGGTCGCGGGCGGCCAGGAATCGATGAGTCAGGCCCCGCATTTACAGCTCGGTTCGCGGACCGGCCGTAAATATGGGGCTGTCACCATGGTGGACCACATGGAGTTCGATGGGCTCCATGACGCGTTTACTGACCAGTCGATGGGCCTGCTCACGGAGCAGTACAACGACGGGGAGCCGCTGAGCCGGCTTGAGCAGGACGCGTTTGCGGCCCGGTCCCACCGGCTTGCGGCAGCGGCAAGGGATGGGGGCCGGTTTGCTGATGAAATTGTCCCGGTCAAGGTGCCTCAGCGCAGCGGCGGGGTGCTGATTGTTGATTCTGACGAGGGGGTCCGTCCCGAAACGACAGTAGAGGTGCTGGGAAAACTGCGCCCGGCCTTCCGCTCAGACGGCACGGTGACAGCGGGAAATGCTTCGCCAATTTCCGACGGTGCATGCGCTTTAGTGCTCATGAGCAAGGAGCGTGCGGAAGCTGAAGGGATTCCCTGGCTGGCGGAAGTCGTTGCGGCCGGCATGGTCGCCGGACCGGACTCCACGCTGCAGTCCCAGCCAGCGAACGCCATCCGAGATGCCTGTGAGCGGGAAGGCATTCTTCCCACCGACCTGGACGTGGTGGAAATCAATGAGGCATTTGCGGCAGTCAGCCTCGCCTCCACGGCACAGCTGGGGATAGACCCGGACCGCGTAAACGTAAACGGCGGCTCCATAGCCCTCGGCCATCCCATCGGAATGTCCGGAGCACGCGTGGTGCTGCATTTGGTGATGGAACTGGCCAGGCGCGGCGGTGGAATCGGGGCGGCGGCGCTGTGCGGCGGTGGTGGGCAAGGCGACGCGCTTATTGTTCGTGTGCCACGGAAGAGCGAGAATCCCTAAAGGGATTCATTTTGTTGTGACACACCAGCCGCGGCTGCGGGATTGATCTGTCGCAGCCGCCCGCCTTAACGGTCCGTCGCAGTGGAAGGCGTGCTTGCTGGCTTTCGCGGCCAATTGTCAGTACGACCGTTGGATGGACCTTCGCTCTCGGCCCCTCCTAGTTCAAGCGGATGCCATCTACCATCAGGTTCGCCAAGGCTTCGTAGGCTTCAGCATCACTGAGACCAGCCTTTGCTGCGACCTGCCGCTGTTGGATCCTCACCATGAGGGACGAGGCCACGTCGGAGACAAAATCCGCAGGCACTTGCCGGAAAACACCATTTTGGACGCCTTCAGAAACGAGTTCACGCACTTTCTCGGCCGCGATTCAGGTGTTTCGCTCATGGATCTCCTAAGGGGGAAACGTTGCCACATCGTTAATAAACGCAGGCGAGGCCAGCCGCAATTCGTCGCCCACGGCACGCAGATATAAGGCCAAACTGTTCGCCGGGTTCGTTTCGTCCTGAAGTTTGGCTTCGACACATTCAGCTCCGGCCTTGAAGAAGGAAATAACCGCCGAACGGACGAGGTGCTCTCTGCTGCTGGCAAGACTGTATATCGTCGATTTTGAACAGTGAAGCCTGCTGGCTGCCGCTTCAATAGTCAAGTCTGCGAAACCTTCTCGTAGGACGAGCTCGACAAGTTGTGCGAACAGCTCACTTAGCCGGGCAGTCCTTTCTCGTCGAGGTACTTGGGTGGCGACGGACAATTCTCCTACTATTCCAGAAATACATCGGCGGGTACTCTTTCAGCCGCAGGCCGGTACGCTAGTACTCAGAGTCGTACTGCTCGGAAGGAGCGGTTCTCCTTTCAGTTACAACGGAGCTTCGGGCCTCAGCAGGCCGTCGAAAGAAAAAATGATGGTTCCTCTGAAAGAAGACCTGCAACCGGGATCACCTGGACCAGCAGCTCATACCACACCTGGGACTGGCCCTTGAATTCTGTCTCCCACTGCCGATCAAGGGTGACAAGACATCAGCACCACCTGTCACCGGAGTCCTCGATACGCTCGGCCTCGACGGGTGAGGCTGTCATATTCGAGGAGCCCGATGTGGGGTAACCCCAACAGCTTCGCTCGCAAACGCCCCGCTTGTTTCAAACCCCTGTGAGGATGGGGTGGCAGGTCTGGGACTGGCTGGCAGAGAAGGTGCAGGCCGTTCCACCCCGCGGTCGTGACTCATTAAACGCTTGGCCCCGTGCCCGGGTGTCCTGTTTATTAGTGGCCATGAAAAACTGCCCATAAGCGGCCTGACCATGTGCGCGAAATGAGGAGGTGCCCCAACCGCTGTGACAATCGCTGCGTATTCCCACCCGTTTATCATGGGAGTTGACACCCACGCCCGGAAGCACGTTTTCGCCATTATTGCCGCGGCTAGCGGCGAAAGGATCGAAAACCGTGATTTCGCAGCGACGGGCGCCGGGATCAATCGCGCAATTGCTTGGGTTGCGCGTCGCACCGAGGCCGATATGGCCACTCTTTGGGTGGTTGAGGGCGCGGCTTCTTATGGTGCCGTGTTGGAGTTCGCGCTTGCCTGGGAACGCTTTCCGTCAGCGACCCAGAGTTCGCTGCCAATATCACAGCCCATAAATGATCCCATGGTCCTAGGACACTCCGAATGGCGGGGCAGATCCCGGAGCAAGTCGTGGCGCCATTCCCGCACTTCGAGGGTGGGCGCAATTGTCACTCCTCCCGGGCCGGCTGAGTCACCTGCGACGGGTGTCAAATGTGCTGCGCTCGCACTGCGGGTCAAGCCATAACGCCCGGTCCTCTGCGGCAGCTGGGGCGGCGACCGATACGGGTGGGAGCTGCGGTCGGTCAACGTCGCCCCTTCCGATGTCGGGGCCCACCATGACTTCGTCGTCGCGGAACGCAGGTAGCGTTTTGTATGCCCTCGGCGTGGACCAACCGTCGCCGAGCTATCAGCAGGGCGAGCCAACGACGCCCCTCCGGCGTCAATGGCACGTTCTCGTGGGTCACCAAGCGATCAGCTGGCACACGTTTCCGCGCTCGAATTCGACCTGACCGAAACCCGCCGCGGGCCGCCTACGCGTCCAGCGCAATGTGAATCCTCTCCGCGAACTGGCCATCAGAATCGCCTGCCCGGGGAAGCAGGTCTTCGACCGCCGGATACGCGCCTCAAGCACACCTGAGATGGCCGGTATATACGTTCCCTTGCGGGTTTAGGACTTGCGCCCCAGCTTGTCACTGAAGAAAGCGGAGCAGGCCATTCTCCGGGAAGATCTGCAAAGCGTATGGACGTGATCCAACTGTTCTACGGAGCCGCACCGCTCTCGGGTCAACCTCCGGTCAGGCGACCGAGCAGGATCGGCGTGCCGCACCACCGCGTCTTGCGTTAAGTGGCCGTGCCGCCGGGCCCCTCGAAGGCATGAGCTGTATTGTGGCCTTCGCGCCTATTGACAATCTGTACGTAACACGTCAGTATTCATCCTATGCCCGCCGCACTCCTCGTGCGGCTCGGCGGCGCGAGACGGAGCACTAAAGCGTTAGTTACCCTCTTGAGTTCTAAGAGTGAAGCCAAGGTTGTCAAGCAAAGACGCTCGATATCTGAAGTACGTCATGTGCAATGGGGTGGTAAGTGGCACCACATTACTAAACGATAGGCGTACTGCCTGTGTACGGGTTAATCCCGATGCTAGGGAACTTTATTTGAAGGAGAAGGCATGAAGATGCGTAAGTATGGAATCGTTGGAGTCATCGGTCTCAGCCTAGTGCTGCCGGCCTGCGGTACCAGTAGTGGTAGCGGTGAAGCTGGGTCGGGCAACCCGATCAAGATCATGACGATAGCTACTCTGAAAAGCGACGCATATTCCGCGCCTTGGGTGCAGACAGCGGTGGAGGCAGCGGTCCATGGCATAAATGCAGACGGTGGCGTCGGTGGTCGACCGATCGAAGCCCTGTTCTGCAACGATAAATTCGACCCGAACGAGGCCACCGCCTGTGCTCAGCGTGCGGTGAGCGAAGGGGTCACGGCGATTATTGGCGGGGTGACCTCAAGCGAAGCGGTCATGACCCCGGTGCTCGAAGCGAAACACATCCCATACATCGGTCCGCCGGGAACAGACGCAAAGTTCGAGGCAACGAATGCGATCTACTACCCCATCAATGGTGCCGGCATTGCCCCCATGTACGGAGTTGGTAACCTTGCCGTGACACGCGGCGGCCCCAATGTCGTTACGGCGGTGAGCGACTACGGTACTGCACGTGCGGCGGGTGAGCTGATTAACGAGGCTGTGGGGGCAGCCCATGGACATGCGAGTACTGTCATCGTGCCCGTGAACGCTGCGGACTATGCACCGACTGCTGCCAGCATTCTGAGCAAGAACCCAAACGGGGTTGCGCTCACGGGAAGCAGCACCGACATGGTCCGCGTCATTAGGGCCCTGCGGCAAGCTGGCTACCAAGGCACGATCTCCAGCCTCTCGTCGGTTGCGACGGCCGACGCCATCCAAGCGCTCGGCGGCTCCGCCGAGAATCTTGTTCTCGCTTCGCGTGGCCTGTCGGCGCTCGACACGGACAACCCTGTCATCGCCGAGTTCAACAAGGAGATGAAGGCCACTGATCCGAATGCCGTTATTGACGACATCGGGCTGAACTCGTGGATGTCGGTGCGGCTCTTCGCGGAGGCGATAAAAGGCAAGAACATCACCGACGGCGCCTCAGTGATCTCCGCCCTGAATGAAATCACTAAGCCGATCAATCAGGGAGGCGTCTACCCGGATTACCCCGGCATCGTGAATCCGGCTCCGGTCGCACGATACCCGCGTGTCCCTGTGTTCCAGACAATCCCCACCGTGATCAAGAACGGCAAGGTTGTGACGGACGGCGGCTTTTACAACCCGCTCGATGGCAAATGAGGAAAGTGAACCGAAGGTGGCAGTGGAGTTCGACATGATGACTCACGAGAGACTGGGGGCACCAATGAGAAGCGGCTCGGCGAGTCAACGGGGCCATTCGGCTGAGCCATCATTACGCGCGAGTGGCCTGGTCGCTGGTTACGGCGAGTTGGAGGTCGTGCATGGGGTGGACATTGAAGTCCGTCAAGGCGAAGTTGTGGCTCTCTTGGGATCAAACGGAGCCGGCAAGTCCACGACCCTGCTGACTCTTGCTGGCGTACTCCCTGCGCTTGGCGGGAGGGTTGAATGGTTCGGCGAGCCCGCGAAGGGAACTCTTCACGCGCGGGCCGTGGGCGGGCTCGGTTTTGTTCCTGAAGAGCGCTCAGTCATCATGTCAATGTCTGTACGCGACAACCTTCTCTTGGGTTCGGGCGGGGTGGACGCTGCAGTGGACATTTTTCCTGAGCTGGGGAAGTTATTGTCTCGCAGTGCAGGACTACTGTCGGGAGGGGAACAGCAGATGCTGACCCTCGCCCGCGCGTTGGCTCGCCGCCCGAAAGTCCTGCTCGCCGACGAGTTATCACTCGGACTTGCGCCAATCATCGTCGATCGCCTCATGGTGGCGCTCCGCCAGGCCGCAGAGAGGATAAATGTCGGGATTCTGCTGGTAGAGCAGCAGGCGAAACGCGCCCTGGAAGTTTCAGACCGATGGTACCTGATGAGACGCGGTTCGGTTGTTGCCAGCGGTGACTCAAACTCCGGACTCGAGGACATCCGCAGACTCTATCTGACGGACCACGACGATCTGACGGACCACGACGATGCGGCTGGTTTGACCATGAACGGTTCACTGACTTTGGAAAGCGATATGTAATGGACATTCTGCGATTCGTCCTCGTTGGTATTGGTGCGGGAGCGCTTTATGCGCTCATCGCTCAGGGGATGGTGCTCGTCTATCGAGGATCTGGCGTACTCAACTTTGCGCAAGGTGGTTTTGTGATGGTTGGCGCATACACTTATTATCAGATGTCAGTTGGGTGGGGAATCCCACTTGCTGTAGCACTCGTTGGGTCGGTCGTTGCCGGAGCAATTCTCGGGTCACTCGTTCAGCTGCTGATTTTGCGAAATATGACGCGGGCGTCCCCTCTCCTCCGTGTGGTGGCAACGTTAGCGTTGTTCATCGTCCTCCAGGCCCTAGGCACATTGATCTTCGGTAGTTCCCTAAGGTCCGTACCGTCGCTTCTGCCAACCAACTCGATCGAAATTTCGGCTGGAGTGTCCATTGGCGCAGATCGCTTGATAATACTCGGCGTAGCCATAGTTTCAACCATTTGTCTTTGGTGGTTCTACAAGACCACGGCGTTTGGCCGCGCGACCAGCGCGGTAGCTGAGAACCAGCTGGTTCCGGCGAGCCTCGGCCATTCCCCCGAACGAATTGCCGTTGCCAACTGGGCATTCGGCGCTGGATTGGCTGCACTGACTGGGGGGCTGATCGGCCCAATAACTTATTTGCAGCCGAACTTGCTAGCCATGCTCGTGATACCCGCACTCGCTGTGGCATATGCAGCGAACTTCCGTTCCTTCCCCGTGGTTCTCGTTGCAGGCCTGTCACTCGGCGTCATCGAGGCTCTCATGTCAAGTTATGTCACGATCCCAGGAATGTCGCAGTCGGTTCCCTTCATAGTTGTGGTCACCCTTATGGTCTTGCGGGGACGCGGAATTCCAATGCGCAGTTACGTGTTGGATCGGTTGCCGTCGGTGGGACTCGGGCGGATCCCTGTGATAGTAGCTGCAACGAGTCTCATAGTTCTCTTGGCACTTCTTACGTCTATTCTTAGTCCCGTTTGGATCAACGCCTTTACGGTCACAATCGGGTTCATGATCCTCTGTCTTTCGGTCGTGCTGATTACTGGCTATGGAGGACAATTGTCGCTCGCCCAGTATTCGCTCGCGGGCTTCGGCGCGCTTGTGGCTGCGCGGCTCTTTTCGGACTGGGAATGGCCCTTCCTTCTTTCCGTTCTGGGGGCGTTTATCCTCACTGCCTTATTGGGCGCTCTGGTCGCTCTCCCTGCGTTGCGGACTCGAGGTATCGATTTAGCAGTCGTGACTCTGGGGTTGGGGGTTGTGCTGTATAACGTAGTGCTCAATAGCAAGGACGTAAGTGGCGGAGTTGAGGGGATTCGCATTCCACCGATCGATGTCTTTGGCATCGACGTATCTGGATTGACCAACCCAGAAGGATACGCGATCGTGGCGGCGATACTTCTGTTCGCGGTGGCGATTGGGCTGCTAAACCTGAGGCGCGGTGCAAGCGGGCGTCGTTTACTCGCGGTGCGAGGCAATGAGCGGGCCGCGGCGGCGCTCGGAGTCAATGTCTACGGTACCAAGGTCTTTGCGTTCTCGGCTGCGGCTGGAATCGCCGCCCTCGCAGGGATCATGCTCACATTCCGGGGCGCGAGCGTCGTTACAGTGCCCTTCGATCCGTTCCAGTCGATTATCGCGGTTGCCATGACAGTTGTCGGTGGTGTCGGGATGGTCGGCGGTGGCATTATGGGCGGTTCTTTGATAAGTGGGGGTATCGGTTCCGAGCTCTTCGCCAAGTTGCATGAGATCGAGTCGTGGCTACCTCTTATCACCGGAATCGTGCTGCTGGTTATTTTGGTTCGCCAACCGTCAGGGCTTTGGGCAGTCAATGCAGAATTAGCACGTGCTGGCGTTAACAAGATGAAAGATTCGATTCGTCGCAATAGAGCGGCCAAACCCAATGGATCTGCCGACGCAGAATTTTCTCAATATGCGAATGCTCACACGGTCAAAGTCGTACCGCGGCGACTCAAGATTGGGGGTTTGCGAGTTGCGTTCGGAGCGGTAGTAGCCGTCTCGGATGCAACGCTGACAGTTGAGCCTGGACAGGTTCATGGGCTCATTGGACCCAATGGGGCTGGGAAGACCACCGTGATCGACGCGGCCAGCGGTTTTGTCAAGTCGACGGGGACCGTAACTCTTGGAGGGGACAGTCTAACGGGGATGAGTCCACTCCGTCGCGTCGATGCGGGCCTGGCACGGTCGTTTCAATCTCTGGAACTCTTTGAGGACCTGACGGTCCGGGAGAATCTGGCAATCGCATGCGAGGACTGGAACTTCCTGAAGTATCTCAAGGACTTTGTGAAGCCGGGGCGAGTCAGACTGAACACGGCTGCTATCGCGGCTGCACAACAATTCAACCTGATGGACGTTCTCGACGCGAAGCCGAGCGAACTTCCAATGGGTAGGCGTCGCCTCGTCGCTATCGCTCGGTCGATAGCAGCAGCACCTTCGGTCCTATGTCTTGATGAACCCGCCGCGGGTCTGAGCGACGCTGAGGCGCAGAATCTGTCCGTATTGCTTCGTGACGTGGCAAGAAACTGGAACATGGGAATTCTGCTGGTTGAGCACAACGTGGAGATGGTTGTCGCGACGTGTGACGTTGTGACAGTGCTGGTGGGCGGCTCCGTGTTGACCT
Source organism: Micrococcaceae bacterium Sec5.1 (assembly GCA_039636795.1). Lineage (NCBI taxonomy): Bacteria > Bacillati > Actinomycetota > Actinomycetes > Micrococcales > Micrococcaceae > Micrococcaceae bacterium Sec5.1. Next base: position 2,221,281 of record CP143430.1, read on the forward strand.
CCGGGCCGCCCGAAGAGGTGCGCAGCGACGAGCGCGTCCTGGGAGCGTATCTCGGAGCTACGGGCACGACCGATGAGCACGATACAGACATTCGCATCATGTCTGAAACCACCTGAACTACGCCGGTTGATCGCCGGCAAATTTGATTGCCCGTTCGTGGCGGCGGTCTTGACCAGCGGCGGCAGTGTTGTGACGGGGAGGCCTCCGCCTTGGGTGCCGACGTGTGTCAGGGATCCCTTGCCCGTCCCTCGTGTCGTCACTGGGAGAGCCCCTTCTTTCCCGGGTGAAATGGCCATGCCAATCGTGTGTATCACCTGGGAAGGAAGGGGCATGTTGTGACTTGCCGTGGGAGTTCATGGAAATTTGGTTGCCTACGATTTAAGCCGGTAACTGTCGCCGCGAAGATCTGCGGCGTCTCGCACAGCGCCTGCGCACTTTTGTGAAAGGCCGCCAGAAGGGAGCGCAGGCACTGGTGCGGTGGCGCCGATGGCCGAGTTCGCCAGGCCTCTGGCTCCGGCGGTGAAGCTGCTTCCGTGCCAAGGGATCCGGAGTCCAAGGGCATGGTTAAGCGGATGAGCAGGTTCTTCCGGCAACGCTTTACCCCAAGCTGGTACTACACTTGCATTTCAGGCGTGGCCGCAGGCCCTGTAGAGGCAACGCTTGGCGCGTTTCTGGTGTCTTCGGCACCAGGGGGATCTTTCAGGGTGTGTGGTCCGTCTGGGTAGCGACGCCCAGGCGAGGCAGGTGATCAGGTGCCCGATTTCGGGCATGCTCACGGTAATCACCCCGCTGTCGTCATTGGGGTGGGGGCACCCTTTTGAACCGCAAGACGGTCGGGAAAGCATGGATAGCATGATGTGCCTGTCCCAGCCGGCAGACCTGGTGGTCGAGGCAGGTTTCGGCCTTGGCTGCTTAAAGGGTTTCCTCGACGGCCCAGCAGGCGTCGGCCACGCGCGCACGCGTTCGGCCAGGGAGACCCTCGCCTGTGCGTGGTAGATGTAGTAGGCCAGATACCCGGGGTCGGCCAGGGACAGTCGGGCGAGGAGCCAGTGCTCGCGTTCCGGATCGTTGGCACGGTTGATGCCGGCACGGGCCCAGGAACTGTGGCGGTCGCCCTGGAACCAGTTCCTGCGGAGCGGGTCCGCCTTAGCATGTAGATGCCCGCGAGGAGCCGTAGCAGCCGGGATCAGCGCCTCGACAGTTTGGCCAGCCAGCTCTTCTTCGACGTCTCAGCTGCGGGGACAGCCTTCGATGGGGCCTCTTTGTCGTCGTCGGGTTCTTCGTCGAACTTTCCAACGACTGCGAGGTCGAACAGAAACTGATCGACCGATGACACTAGGTCCACGCCGCGCCTGGCAGGCCGCAACAAAAGCCAAGCAAGAGTCCAAGGAACTGGGCGAGCTGCGCGCCATCGAACCAGCGTCCCGGCGCCGCGATGGCTCACCCAAAGTGGGCCCTGGCCAGGTTTACGTGGTGAGCTCCGGCAAGGTCTATCACCCGGCCTGGTGCAACTCAGTGGGCAACATCTGGGACGACAACCCCAAACGGCTGCTGGTCGTCGAGGAGACTGGTGTTGGCGACCGTCAGGCCTGTAAAGCCTGCGACGAACGCCTGCAGGCCTGACTTTGCATATTTAGCGGCTACGACTGAGTCAGGCCTCCGGCGGTCCTCTCGGTAAGAGACGGTCCGCCCGCATAGGATGATCCCATATCTGAACCCGAGCCAATCACGATCCGGAACAGTCTGCCGAACATCCTGCAAATGAGGCGTATGGCCCGGCTTGGAAACGCACGCAGGATGTCATGGTGGTCATAACGGTAGGTGGTACTTCCACTCACCTGGCTTTCGAAGTCTTTGCGGTCAGACTTCCCGGTTCGTGGCCCGCGCTTGGTTTCTCCTCAGGGGCTGCAGGGCGTTTAAAGGCTGGTCTCAAACAGGGCATCGCCACGATCACCGATACGAACGGCACACTCATCGACCTGGCGCTCAACACCGAGATGAATCTGCCGGAACACTAAGCTCTTGCCGCTTCGAAGGCAGCACCTTTCCGATGACGAGGAAGCGTACAACAAGGCCTGGCCGCCGCGCTGGGAGGGGTCTGCCTCGATCGGAAGCTGATCACCACGGACCTCCACCGCCGAGGCATCGAAGCGTGCGACCTATATCTTCCGGACGCGACCCTGATCCACGTCAAGAAAACCGAGAAGTCCGCTGCCGCGAGTCATCTCCTGGCGCAGGCGCTCGTGTCCGCGGACGCTCGGTGCAATGATGATCAGGCGAGGGAGAAGCTGCGAAGCAGAATCAAAGCGCTTGGCGGTAACGCAGATGGGCTGGGGTCGAAGCCCTCGAGGGCCGTGCAAGCCCTGCATCGGCTTGAGGGGAAACCGGTGACTCCGAAAACCCTTTTCACCTTCACAAAAGTTAACTTGGTCAGACAGGGCGCCGTCGCTCCAGGAGCGAAGCGTTTCGGTGCGTGTGGTATTGATCGAAGGTACCAGCGCCTGAGCCGTGGCTTAGGAAGCCGCGCCGTGCAAGGCCCTGCAAGATGTCGTGGCTTTCCTACTACGTGCCCAGCCGTCACTCGGGTTCAACCCACGTTGATGTCCAGTCGAGGGACTCGCTTAGAGAAGCGATGCGGCTGAACTCCTCGAAGTACGAATGGGCGATGGCTGCGTCGTGGATCACCACGGCGTTCTCGAACGAGAAGCTGGCGTTCCTGGTGAAGTTGAAGGAACCCCTCCAACGCTCTCGGCCTCAAGAGTTATGGAGTCAGCCATCTCCAAGCCCCCCCCACAACGTCGCCCAGAACTGCCGTCTGGCGTAGACGGACAAGGAATTTGTGGTGCATGCGCGGGCTGGCCGCCTTCCGCTCCGAGTTGTGGTTGCCGACGCAACGAACGCCTTCTTGGCGATCTCGTCCAAGACCTCCAGATCGGTCCATGCAACACATCCGATTAAGGCTTCGGAGCCGCGGGATGAAATCGACAAGAGGTTCTTTCACGGCTCCGAAGTGGGAATTCACGCGCGGACCAGACGAGGAGGCTCCTCGGCTGCGCTGGTCCCACTCGAAGTCGCTCGGCTCGTAAATATCTGGCCGTAGATCATGAAGAGACCGCTGACCTGGATTTTCTGGTGCTGGTTGACTGAACAATCACCCTAGGGCCTCGAGGAGTCTTGGTCGTGAAACTCCAGCCGTCGGCGCGTGCAGTGGGACCACGGGCTCAATCGGTCATGACCTTCGAAAGATTCGCCGTGGTCATCGGGGCCATCGTGTAAGCGGCAACTTCAAACTGACCGGAGACGGAAAATCTGATTGACCGTTCGCGGCAGTGGTTTTGACCATTGGCGGCAAGCATTTTTGGACACCAGTAGGCCATCTTGAGTGGTCTAGCGGGCCGGGATTCCTCTTGTAAATCCCTCGTGTCGCTACGGGGAGAGCCCCCTCCTTCCACGGTGAAATGGCGATGCCAATCGTTGTATTTCACCCGTTGCGGGGAAGGAAGGGGCTCGTTGTGAAGTCTCCAGGAGAGTTCATGGAAATTTTAGCTGCTTACGACCTGACACGGTCGTACCGGGATGGCGAAAATCTGCGGCGTCTCGCATAACACCGTGCGCTCCTATGTGAAGGCCCGCGAGCACGGTGCTCAGGCCCCGGTGGCCCGGCAACGCGGCCGGATGACCGACCCTTCCCTGCCACAGATGATCTCCTGGGTCGAGCAGTCCCGCGGAAAGATCCGCGGCGACGTGGTGCATGAGAAGCTCCAGGCTTTGGGCTTCACCGGGTGTGAGCGGACAACCAGGACCACGCTGGCCGAATTGAAAGCGAAATACCGGGCCCGGAATGTGCGCGTGCACCGCCCCTGGACCCCGGAGCCGGGTCTGTGGCTGCAGTATGACTACGGAGACGGGCCCGTCGTTGACGGGGTGAAGACCGTGTTGTTCGTGGCCTGGCTCGCGTTCTCCCGGTTCCGGATCGTGATCGCTTTGCGGGATAAGACCATGCCGAGCGTGTTCGCCGCCCTTGACCGGACGTTCAGGCTGATCGGCGGGGTCCCGACCTACATTTTGACCGATAACGAGAAGACCGTCACGGTCGAGCACGTCGCCGGGATCCCGGTCCGCAACCACCAGATTGTGGCGTTTACCAGGCATTACTCAACCTCGCTGCAGACCTGCCTGCCAGCGGACCCTGCTTCGAAGGGCGGGGTCGAGAACGCGGTCAAGATCGCCAAAGCCGACCTCGTCCCGAAAGAGACCAACCTGCTGCCCGAGTACCGGTCCTTCGCCGAACTGGAGGCGGCGTGTGAGGCGTTCATGGAGGAGGTGAATACGCGGGTGCATCGGGCCACGCTGGAGATCCCGAAGGACATGCTCCGGGTTCTCGAAGGCCCGAGGTTGCATCCGGTCCCGGCCACCCCGGACACGGCCAGTTTCGGACACACCCGACAGGTCCCCCCGAACACGCCCATGATCACCTTTCAACAGTCCCGTTACTCTGTTCCCCACACCCTGATGGGTCAGATGGTCTGGGTGCGCGGGACCGGCACCGAAGTGATCATCGTCCACGTCGATGGCACCGGACCGGTCGAGGTCGCACGCCACAAACTCACCCGCCCCGGCACTCCGGCGATCATTGACGACCACTTCCCGCCGGCCCCTGCCGGGGCCCTGGAACGGATCATCCGCCCGTCCAACACGGCCGAGGAAACGTTCCTGGCCCTGGGCGCCGGGGCAGCGCTCTGGCTCAAGGAAGCAGCCGCCGCAGGCACCGGAAAGATCCGGCACAAAATGGAACGCGCTGTCACCCTCGCCAAGGTCCTGGGCGCCGACGAAGTCGACAAGGGCCTCGGAGCAGCAGCGGTGCACCAGCGCTTCACCCACGAAGACCTGCTCTCCATCGTCACCACCACCACCGGGACAAGCCACCTCCCCGCCATCACACACACGGTCACCGACCACACGCAGTGGCTGAGCCAGGGCACTGGCGCTTGGGCCAACTTCGGCACCACCCCTGCGCCTACCAATGATGACTTCGAAGGAGCCTCCGATGAGTAATAACACCCTCACACCGCCCCTGGCCGACGCGGCCCTCGAGCACGTGATTGGGCTGATGCGCACGACCCGGATGCCGCACGCACGCGCTGTCGTCGCCGAGGTCCTGGCTACCGCGAAAGCCCAGCGCTGGGACCCCACCGAAGTCGTCCGTGTCCTGCTCGAAGCCGAAGCCACCGGCCGGAACGCCTCGATGCTGGCCACCCGCCGCAAACGCGCCGGCTTCCCCAGCGGGAAGACCTTCGAGGTCTGGGACGAAGCCCTCTCCACCCTCCCGGCGGCAACAACCTCGTTCCTGCGCACTCTGGAGTGGGTGCGGCGTCGGGAAAACCTCATCGCGTGCGGGCCCTCCGGCACCGGCAAAACCCTGCTCCTGGAAGCACTCGGCCAGCAGGCCATCGATCAAGGCATGTCCGGGTCCTGGCTCAGCATGGAAGACCTCGGCGCACTCGTGCGACGGCACCGCATCGATGACAGCGTCAACAAAGCCATCACCCGCGCCACCAACGCGGACCTGATCTGCATCGATGACATAGGCCTCTTGCCCGTTTCCGCCGACGCGGCCGAAGGCTTCTACCGGGTCGTGGAGGCCTCCTACGAGAAACGGTCCCTGGCGATCAGCTCGAACATCCACCCCTCCGGGTTCGATGAGCTCATGCCCAAATCAATCGCCACCGCTACCGTGGACCGGCTCCTCCATCACGCCCACCTATGCCAAACCAGCGGCGAGTCTGTCCGGCTCATGCAAGCCCAAAACGGGAAAGGAACCCGCCCCATGAGCTAATCCCAAACCCTCGTCAGGCGCCCGCCCACCCGGCACGCCCGGGCGCCTGACCCTGTCCAAAAATACTTGCCGCCACCGGTCAATCACCTGCCGAACGGTTAAACCAACCTGCCGCCACCGGTCATTTCTACGTTGCCGTTGACACCTTCGCCCACATGCTACCGGCAGGACTGCCGGAGAGATCGCCTGCCCTTTGCTTTCCGCGGGTTGCAATCAACATTTCGAGATGACGTCCCCTGATGGAATGCCGCGTTCCTCACCTGATCTGTCCCCACGTCGGTGAGGTACCGGATACGCCGATGAGATTTCGATCGGCCGCGGACTTCTGTTGACTGCATTCGCGCGGCGGCCCTTGAATGGTGGGATCTTAGGAGAGGAGTAATCCACTGTCGGAGCATAGTGTTGGTGCACGAACCTGCAGCTACTTAGTGGCTGCTATCGACCCTTCGGAATGAGGCTCATGCGCCGCCCTAGGCATGGAGAGGCGTGGGGGATATGATGCTAGCAATCGTAGCGGAAGTGGTTGCATCGGTCGGGTCGCAGGCATCCGCTGGAGAAGGACCTACCCCAACGCAAGCCCCATTCGGCTCTACAACATGCCCGATCGGAAGGGCCTTGGCCGTCAGTATCCAGTCAGGGCACCATCGCCGTGAGGGCTGCCCTAGACGATATGGCTAGGAGGAACTTGTCCGGTGGTGGGCCCCCGGCCCGGGTCCTTCTGAAGGCCATTTTCGCCTTGCCGGACCCCGGGCGCCCGTTTTGATCCGGCCGGTTACGTTTGCGGAGCTTGGGGCGCTCCGGGTCCGTGCCGGGCGGTGATGGCCTCTGTCAGAAGGACCCGGGAAGTGTGTTCCAGGTGGGCTGGAACCTCCTTTTCAAAGCAAGACGTGGGTTGCCTGCCACACTTGGCGGACAAGTAGAGCCACATTTGAAGTTTGGAGGTTCCAGCTATGTTCGAGCGTACAAGCGTTGGACTGGATGTCCATGCCAGAAGTGTCGTAGCCTGCGCGTTGGATGGCCTGACCGGGGAAGTTTTCCGGCACCGTTTGACGCCGGACCGGGATGAGATTCTTGCTTGGATCATCTCGCTGCCTCCGCCGGTCAAGGTCGTTTACGAGGCGGGTCCGACTGGTTTCGGCTTGGCCAGGTTCCTCCTCACTTCCGGCATCGGTACCGTTGTCGCGGCCCCGTCTAAGCTCCAGCGCCCCTCGGGTGATCGGGTCAAAACCGATGCGAAGGATGCCCTGCACCTGGCCCGGTTGCTCAAACTCGGTGAAATCACGGCAGTCCAGGTGCCCTCGGTAGAGCAGGAAGCAGCTCGCGATTTGGTCCGCTCCCGTGAAGATGTCCGCGGTGATCTGATGCGATGCCGGCATCGGATCTCCAAGCTCTTGTTGCGCCAGGGCATCGTCTATTCCGGTGGGCAGGCATGGACCGGAACGCATGAATTGTGGCTCGCCCGGCAGCGTTTCGATGCCCCCGCCCGGCAACTGACGTATGAGTCATCGCTTGAGGTGATGCATGAGATCTCGGACCGCCGCGACCGTCTTGATCAGGCAATCGCCGTCATGGCCTATGCGAGCGAATACACCCCGGTAGTCCGGGCATTGCAGTGTTTGCGTGGGATCTCTACCTTGACCGCGTTCGGTCTCGCGGTGGAAATCGGTGATTGGGACAGGTTTACCGGATCCACGATCGGCGCGTATCTGGGCCTGGTTCCTACGGAGCATTCCTCGGGCGCGTCCCGGTCCCAGGGCTCGATCACGAAAACGGGCAACAGCCACGCCCGCCGGCTTCTCGTTGAAGCGGCTTGGCACCATCGCAGACCATACAACATCCCGTCCCGGCTCATGCGCTCCCGCTGGGAGGAGGCCACCTCCGAAGCACGAACGCGTGGCCATGCCGGGAACCGGCGCCTGCACGAACGCTGGATCAAATACCTCGAACGCCGTAAGCGGCCCGTCATCGCCAACGTTGCCATCGCCCGTGAACTCTCCGGCTGGTGCTGGTCCCTGGGCAACCGGAAGCCCAGAAAATTCCCGAATCCGGACCTGACTTCCCGATCCCTCCCGGGGGACGGAAGAGCCGGGGAGGAGCACCTGGTGGTTGGTTTCTTTGCAGCGCGTGGAGTAAACCCGCGATACAGCTATGGGCAGCCTTCAACGGGCCGCGCCCGATATTCCTAGACCAGCGGTAGCCTCCAGCCGAACACATCGTCCTGCGGTAACCAACCCGCGCATATCAGTCTGACCGCGCCGTCGACGACGACAGGCTACCCCCACCAAACCCACCCCCGGCAACACAAAAGGAAGCAGTCCCAAGGACCTCAAACCCTGGGACTGCTTCCCCATGCTCTTGACAACGAGAACTACATATCAGCTGAAACCGGGAATGCGGCATCGCTCGGATATACGTGGGCACCGCAGCCGTCCCACTTTGGTTGACAAAACCGCACGTCGGCGTTGCCAACTTCATTTACACCGGACGTCAGACTTGATGCTGGAGTAAGCCGAACTTGATCAAAGGGTCACACCAAGTCTCCTTCAAGCTCTGGTATCCGAGAGAAAGCAAGCGTAGCGTCGATTGAAGAATTGGCAGCGATGTCACCGCACTCATTCACGGGGACGTGTCTCGGGCGTCGGTTGGAAGGGGCCGGGATGGCAGGGTGGAATGCTGATACAGCGGCAGGGCCGTTGGGCGCCGGGGCTGTCACCTTGGTGGAGGGGTCATCGTTCTGTATCTCCTTGCCGAATGGGGACATGCACGCAGAGCATCCACACGGCCTGTTCGTTCAGGACACCCGCATCCTGTCCGGCTGGAGCCTCACCATCAACGGCCAAGCGCTGGAGCCGTTGGCGGCGGAGACGAAGGAGCCGTACCGTGCCGTGTTTACCGGACGCGTTCCCCGAACGGACGGGTATGCGGACAGCTCGCTGGTCGTGGAGCGGCTTCGCGAGGTCGGCGCGGGCATGCAGGAGCAGGTCACTGTTCACAACTACTCCCTGAAACCGACCGACTGCGTGATCCTGTTGAAGATCGACGCGGACTTCGCTGATGTATTCGAGGTGAAGGAGGCGCGGATCCGTCGGCGCTGGGACGAAGCCCGCCAGGTCAACGGTGACGCGCTCATCATCCGAGCTTTTTGGCAGGACGTCCGGAAGGGCGTCACCGTCCAGGCTCCCGGAGCAGACATTTCGACGGAGGGCCTCAGGTATCGGATGTCGGTCCCGCCGCACGGCCGCTGGAGTACGGTCTTGACAGTCATGCCAAGCACTGAGGAAGCCGTGTCCACAGCGGCATTCGTCCATTCTGAGGGGGATGGATTGTCCCCACGGGACCGGCGCCGGCAGGAGTGGGTAGTCAAGATCCCGGTGCTGCAGATGGGGAATCGCTCCATCGAACGGACGTTGCGGCGCAGTTACGACGATCTTGGCGCCCTCCGTATCGAGGAACCGGACCATCCGGAACGGGTGGTGGTGGCCGCTGGTGCGCCCTGGTTCATGACCCTGTTCGGTCGGGACTCGCTGTGGGCGTCGCTAATGGCGATGCCCGTGGATCCGTCCCTGGCCCTTGGCACGCTGCAGACCCTGGCAGACCGCCAAGGGACAGCATTGGATCTGATGAGCGAGGAGGAGCCGGGGAAGATCCTGCACGAGGTCAGACTCGATGTCTCCAGCGGGCTTTCCCTCGGCGGCAAATCCGCCTACTTCGGAAGCGTCGACGCGACACCGCTGTTCGTCATGGTGCTCGGGGCCGTCAGCCGCTGGGGATTCGCCAAAGACACTATCGCCGCGCTGCTGCCCCACGCTGACCGTGCGCTTGAGTGGATCCGGGATTACGGGGACAAAGACGGTGACGGGTTCGTTGAGTATGAGCGCCTGAACCCTCAAGGGCTGATCAACCAAGGATGGAAGGACTCCTGGGACGGCATCAACTTTGCCGACGGGACCCTGGCCGAGCCCCCGATCGCGCTCTGCGAAGTCCAGGCCTACGTCTACAACGCCTTTCTGGCGCGCGCCTGGATAGCGTATGATGCCGGCGACCTGACCTTGGCGGACGAGCTCGTGGATCGGGCGGCGTCGCTAAAAAGGCAGTTCAACGAGCAATTCTGGATACCCGAACGCGGATACTACGCCATCGCCCTCGATGGCAGGAAGCGGCAGGTGGACGCGTGCGCTTCCAACATGGGCCACTGTCTAATCCTCGGGATAGTGGACGAGGACAAGGCCCCGCAGGTGGCCGAACGGCTCATGTCCCCGGAAATGTTCAGCGGCTGGGGGGTGCGCACCTTGGCCAGCAACATGGGCGCCTATAACCCCATCAGCTACCACAACGGTTCGGTCTGGCCACATGACAATGCCATCATCACGACGGGTCTGCTGCGCTACGGCTTCGTGGCTGAGGCTCAACGGATCGCCACGGCTCTGCTGGAGGCGGCCGAGTACACGGGCGGCCGACTGCCGGAATTATTTTGCGGGTTCGGCCGGGACCAGTATTCCGCGCCCGTGCCTTATCCCACCTCATGCTCGCCGCAGGCTTGGGCAGCGACTACGCCCGTCCACCTGGTCACGAGCTTGATGCGGTACGACGCGCATGTTTCCCGCGGTGGCCTGTGGATCGATCCCGTCCTGCCGGAATCTTTCGGCGACCTGCACATCACCAACGCGCCCATGGCTGGGGGCCGGATCACCATCGACATCGCCAATTCCGTCGCGACCGTGCAGGGGCTTCCCGAAGGAATGGTGTTCCACCGCGGGCACCGTCCATGGATGACCGAACTCGTGGAGCAAGCCGACCGTCGCAAAAACGTTTAGTGGGGAGCGCGCTCGGGGCCGGCCTCCAACGAGCGACATGCCCATGTCGCGAAGTACGGCCGTCGATGCCGAGGCAGTGGCACGGCAACCACGCGTGCCGTCGCACGAGCGAGATTTTTGTGGCTCGCGTAAATCTGGACGGCTGCCTCCACGGGTTGGCGAGCATCCTCCCGGCACTCATCCAACAGGCATACGGCAGGGTGGCCATCCTGTCATCCATCTCCGCCCGTGAAGGAAACTCCCACCAGGCCGCCTACTCGGCCTCCAAGGCCAGGCTCGTAGCGCTGGTCAAAACGGCTGCCAAGGAAGTCGCACCATACGGGGTCACCGTCAACTCCATCGCACCATCCATGATGAAGACCCGGCTCCTGGAAGACCTGAGCCCGGAACGGAACGCCCAACTACTGGCCAAAGTCCCTATGGGAAGGGTCGGACTACCTGAAGAGTTCAGCGCCCTGGCGACTTGGCTGTTGTCCACCGAAGCAAGCTACATGACCGATCAGACCTTGGACCTGAGCGGTGGCCGCAATACGGCCTGAGGCGGCGGCGCGGTAGTTGTCCGCACCTTCAACATGACCGGAAACACGGACTTCTTTCCCTGGCTGGGGGGCTCGCCCTCGATCCTCCCAGCCAGCCGGTCCACTGCCTCATACGACATCTCCGGTATCGGCTGATGCACCGTTGTGAGGTTGATAAAAGCCCACCCGGCCGGCCCCGAATCGTCAAAACCCACAACGGATAACTCATCCGGAACCCGGATTCCTAACTGGGCCGCAGCATCCAAGGCGGCAAAGGCAAAAGCGTCCGTCACGCAAAACAAGGCTGTGGGCCTGTCCTCGCGATCAAGCATCCCCACAGCTGCGCGGACCCCGTCTTCATGCGTGAGCCGAATATGGCGGACCCACTCCTGACGCACTTCCAGGCCATGGCGTTCCATCGCTGCGCGGACACCGTCCTCGCGGTCACGGCCATTGGAGCGGTCCCGCAGCGTAGTCAACACCCCAATACGTTTATGGCCCAGCCCCTGAAGGTGGGTCACGACCAGCTCGCCGGCACCCCGGTCATCGGCAAGAACCGCTTCAACCTCAACACTGGGATCGTCACGGCTCAGCAGCACCACGGGCGTCCCGCGCTCCAGAACCCTACGGACCGCGGCTGAGGATTCCCGAGCCGAGACAAAAATCATTCCATCCACCGTGGCCTGGTCCAGCACATCAACCGCATCAGGATCAGGCATGACATCAGGATCCCTGATCAACACCATCCGGTAGCCGCGCTCAAGAAGCCTGTTCTGCAACGACTCCACGATGACGGGATAGATGGGGCTGGTCAGGTCGGCGACCACGACGCCAACAGCATGCGTTCGCCGAGTCACCATCATCCGCGCGGCCGCATCCGGGACGTACCCGAGCTCCCGGGCCGTCGACAGAATCCGTTCCTTGGTAGCCGGCGCAACAGACGGGTGACCGCGCAGAGCCCGTGAAACCGTCGACTGCGACAAGCCCAAATACTTTGCCACATCAACGCTGGTTACCATTCCCTAATCGTATTTCACCGAACCGTGCCAGGTGATAACAACGGGACGTGTAAGCGGACCGGGGACACCAGGACGCCTCCCTGACGAGATCGGTATTACGCTTCGGGCTCTAACGCTGCTCATAAATGGTGTAACCGCATGGAACATCAGGGGCGGTTTTGACAACGTAGTCTCCGGGGCCGACTCGCGTCACCTTGATTCCTTGGCTCAGTGCAAGGGCATCCGCAATGACGCCATCGACTGCCGAATTGAGTAGATGGTCAAGCGTGGCCACATCAGTAACCGATACGTGCCGGATGATTTGAGTAGCGTTGGTCATGGCTTTTCCTTAGTTCTTGTTGTGTGAGTTAGTTTGGAGGAGCAATGTCATGATGGTGCTTTCCTTGGCTCTCAGCGATAAGCGAAGTCTTTCTGGAGCACCATTTGTCGCCTCACAGCCCCGCAAGGGGATGTTCCAATACAGGAGATCCGGCCTAGCTTGGTTTCGCGCGCAGCCTGTGCGCCGCGTCGGCAACCCTCAATGCCCCGCAATACGATGAGCAAGACGTGCATTCCCGGAGTGTGACCCGGGAGTGGGATGGTGCGCACGGTGACGGCACTAAGATCGAACTCGGAGTCTTGCTCGAATCTTTCAATAGCGAGGGAGCGACGACGCGGCCTTCGTTCATCGCCTCCTCCTGGATCGGAGCGAGCCACGCGACCTGTGCGTCGAGCAGGCTCAGGTCCGCCTGACTCCTATACACATCGTCGAACCATCCTGCGCCGAATGCATGGTCGAGGTGGCCATGCGTGACCAGTACAGTGAGCGGTTCGCCGGTAAGGCCCTCGACGTGCGCCGCGAGATCACCGACGCCAAATCCCATGTGACGAGGAGCACTGGATCACGGTCCACTACGAGGTAGATCTGCACCTTCCGTCGGGCTCGGCCACGAGGCCGGAGATGGCACGTGCAGGAGCCCGACGGAGCGGGCGGGTTCGGTTCGAGCCATGGAAAGCCTTTCTGGCGATTATGGTCAGGTCAGACCTCGATTGTGAGCACGCATGTCTGCGTTATCGAATCACAGTCTCGTCTACTCATGATCAGTCCACACCTCTGCGTTCCTGGTCCTCAGCTGGCCCTGCTTACGACGACGTTGCCGCTGTGCCGTCCGTCTTGGGCAGTCTCACTGAGTGGCAACCAATCGAGGACCTTCTTGATTGCGCCGTCCCAGAAGGTCCAGTCGTGGCCGCCGGGTCCTTCTTCGTAATGGTGATCGACTTCCAGCTTGTTCAGGTAGCGATGGAAGTCCTGACTGCGGTTGAGGATGATGTCGCTCTCGCCACAGGCGAGGAAGATGCCGGGGATGTCTGCTCCGGTTCTCTTGAGAGTAGCGAGCATGCCCTTGTAATCGCGGTTGCTGCCGACGACGGCATCAAGGTTGCCGAGGACCCGTCGCAAGTCGTCGCGATAGCTGTCCCCGAATGCGAAGGACAGATCCTCGTTCGGCAGGTCATCGTAGCCGGGAATGAGGTCGCCGTACAGAAGTCCGGGAGACAGTGCAGCAATACGACTGAAGACCTCGGGGAAGCGAAGTCCGTTGACGAGTGCCCCGAACCCGCCCATCGACAGACCCGCCACGAAGGTGTCCTCCCGGCGCGGGGAGAGCGGGAAGGTGTTGCGGGTGAATTGGACGAGTTCGCGGCCGACGTACTGGCCGTACTGGCCGAGCAGCGCTGAGCCCGACGGATCATCGATCCACGATCTGTTGTCGCCGGCGGGCATGATGACGGCCAGGTCTTTCTCCTGAGCCCACATGTGGATCCGCGTTCCATTCACCCAGTCGGTATGGTTGCCCAGGCCGCCGTGCAGCAGATAAAGGGTCTTGAAGTTCTGGGGTCGGTGTGACCTGGTGGAGTCGAATCCGGTGGGGGCTTCGCGACGGTCCGCGAACAGTCCTTTGTCGGCCGGGATGATGGCGTTGAACGTGACGGTCCGCTGGAGTGTCTCGGAGAAGAAGTTGCACTCAATGAATGCCATATCGATGGAACCTTTTTCGATCGCTGGAAGGGAGAGAGCGAGGTCTGTCGCTCAAGAGATGCGTGTGACGGTCGGGAGCCCTGCCAATAGCAGGGCTCCCGCCGGCGGGCGAGGCTCGGTGCTGTGTGAGAAGGACGGCGCCATCGCTGGTTCGGGCAGCTCAGATGCGGTCGCTGCGGTACACGATGTTCGAGCCGGCGTCCTCGATCCCGACGAGCGGTTGCCGGGCCATGAGGGCGTGCTGACCTGCGATCTCGAAAGGTGTCGCGTCGTCGGTGCGGTTTTGGATGCGCTCGCAGAGCGCATCGAGATCCTGAAACAGTGTGATAGGCGCGTTCCCCGTGGCGTGTGAAATGTAGATGCGGTCGTAGAGGCCCGCAGTGGCTTCGGCGACACGGGCCAGTTCGCGCCGATACTCCGTGATCGTCGACGCCCCGGGTATGAAGAGGAACGTGCGTTGGTTGGCGGCGTCCCCGGTGATGAGCACCCGGTCCTCCACGATGAGCAGAACGTGCATCCCCGGACTGTGACCCGGGAACGGAATCGTACGCACCGTGAGGCCACCGAGATCGAACTCCTGGTCCGGCTCGATATCCTTCAACAGCGAGGGGTCGACGGAAGGAGCGATAACGCGGCCCTCGTTCCTCGCCTCCTCCTGGATCGAACCGAGCCACTCGAGCTGCGTGTCGAGCATCTCCAGATCTGCGTGACTCATGTACACGTCGTCGAACCATCCTGCGCCGAACGCGTGGTCGATGTGGCCATGCGTCACCACTACGGTGACCGGTTTGTCGGTGAGGCCTTTGACGAGCGCCGCGAGATCTCCGATGCCGAATCCTGTGTCGATGAGGAGCGCACGGTCGCGCCCCTCGACCAGGTACATCTGCACGTCAATCAGTCGGTCGTAGATGCGGGTCACGTGAGTCGAGATGCGGACGGTCGAGAAGTCGGGAGCTGTACCCTCCGCTCCGGGAAATGTCCCCTTCAGGTCGTCTGCCTTGTGCTGCGTGTCGTTCATCGAACTTTCCTCACCATGAACATGAAGACTGCGCCGAGCACGGCCATCACGCTGGCGAACACGAAGGTGGTGGTGAAGCCCCCGGTTGCCTCGTAGAAGGCCGCCCCAATCGCTGGCGCGAAAGCTGCCGGCACCGATGTGGCCAGAGCCAAGAGCGCCAGGTCGCGCCCTTCGAATCCCTTGTTGGGCAGGACGAGGGTCATGATGGCGATATCAATCGCGACATAAACTCCGGCGGCGGCGCCGCCGACACCGGCGTAGATCAGCATGCCGGTCCAGGTCGGGAGCACGAATGGCACGATGAAGGCGACGGCCATCCCGAGCGATGCCAAAGCGACGATCAGCTTGCGCCTGTTCGTCCGGTCGGCCACCCAACCCATGATCACGATGGCGATGATCTGGCTGATCGTGTTGGTTGTAGCGATCGTGGCGACGGAGGTCTCAGCTTGACCCGATGGGGTGTTCTCGACACCGATGTAGTCGGTGATGACGTAGAAGACGTAGCTGGATGCGGCGAAGATTCCAGCGAAGAATGCCACGCGAGACAGGAAGACCATGGTGAAGTCTCGGCTCGAGAAACCGGACAGGAAGCTTCTGGTCATTTTGATGAACGACGGCTTGGTCGTTCGCGGGACCCGGACGGGTCGCTCTACTCTTCCCTCCGGTGCGATGACGACAAGCGCGACTGTGGCGATCACCAAGAACGCACCGATGCTCAGATACCCCCAGAACTGACCTGTGATCGTCACCAAGTTCACGAAGATGAGAACGCCCAGCGGCAGGCCGAGCCCTACGACCGACGAGGCGACGCCGCGGAGCGACTCCGGGATGCGGTCCGGGATGACGGCATAGATCACGCCCTGGTAGATGTTCGCGAAGAACCAGAGGAAGCCGATACCGATCACCATCGTCGGCACGCTCGTCGCCTGTGCCAGGACCACGCAGACGAGTGCACACAGCACCGAGCTGACGAACAGCCAGGGTCCGCGGCGCCCGAAGCGACCGTGAGTGCGATCTGAAAGTGCTCCACCAAGAGGCAGTGCGATCGTCCCCGCGACCGAAGAAACCAACGCTACCAACGCAAGATTCGCAACCTTCGCTGTCGGATCGATTGCCTGGAGCTGGGCGGGAACAAGAACCTGCTGGATGCCTTGGTAGAGCCCGTAAAGGACCAGCATTCCCGGCAGGAGCGTCGATAAGACGCGGACCGTCGCGCTCCGAGAGGGAGCGGCCGCGGGTGGACTAGATATTTCAGTGGACATGGTTCCTCCTCGAACCCGAATAGTGTCAAACATTCTTTGTTTACACGTATAAACAAGGTTAGAGACATTGGGTTCAGCAGTCAAGGGCACGCGTTGACTCATCAAAGATGCCCGCGTAGCGGTATTCGAGGAATCATCTGAGGATGCCCGCGTCGCGGCGTGTCCGCCGGGGTGGCGTTCGCCGCGTCGGCAGTGTGAGCCATGGAGCTTTCGCCGCGTCGGCAGTGTGAGCCATGGAGCTTTCGATGAGTGAACGCAGGGCTGTCACCAAGGCGGTTGCCACCCTCTATGCGCGCTCGGATCGGGCAGCGAAGAAACACGTGCTGGATGAATTGTGCGCGACGACTGGCTGGCACCGGGACCACGCCCGGAAGGCGTTGCGGCTGGCGCTGGTGCTGAAGCCCGTCCGGCCCCGGGCGCCGCGGCCTCCGCTTTACGGGGAGCCGGTGATCGAGGCGCTGCGGTTCTGCTGGGCGGTGCAGGGAACCCCGTGCGGGCGGCTGCTCGCGGCCGCGCTGCCGGACGCCACGGCGGCGCAGTTGCTGCGCATCGCGCTGGCGACGATTGATCGCCGACTCAAGCCGGACCGGACAAAACTCGATCCCCCGGGCCGGTCCCACACCAAGCCCGGGACACTGTTGAAGGACTCCATCCCGATGCGGACCTGGGCCGAGTGGGACGACGCGGTGCCGGGGTTCGTCGAGATCGATCTGGTCGGCCATGAGGGCGGCAACAGCAGGGCGAGTTTTGCTTCACCTTGGATATCACCGATATCGCCACCGGCTGGACCGAAACGCGGTCGGTCAGGAACAAAGCCCAGAAATAGGTCTTTGCTACCATCAAGGACGCGACCGCCGCGTTCCCGTTCCCGATCCTGGGCATCGATTCCGATTATGCCGAGGAAAACGCTAAGCCGAGGGACCCTGCGCTGGCAGTTGTTCGACGGGGTCGCTAGTTTTTTCTCGGCTTAGCGTTTTGGGTTAGCGGAGGCTGTAGAGGATCTGGAGTTTCTCTTCGCTGAGCCAGTCTAGGTCGGCTGGGCCGAGTCCGGGGCGTTGGGGCGTTCATGGCTTCTTTCATCATGTCCAGGGTCGCGAAGGCGTAGAAGGCTGAGGTAGTGCTCGCGCTTTCGTGTCCGAGTAGTTGCATGATGATCAGCGGGATCCCTTGCTGGTAGAGATCCATGGCCTTGGTCTTGCGGATCAGGTGGCAATGCAGCTTGGCGGGGATCGATGGGCAGGTTTGGCGGCGGATGTCTCCGGCCCTCTTGAGGATCGCCGAGACGCTGTCTTCGGAGAGTCTGGTGGGTTCTCCCGTGTGAAGGCTGTTGAACAACGGTCGCGTTGTCGGCGGGATCGCCTGTCGGGGATGGAACTCCTTAAGATAGGCCTGAAGGTATCCGACGGTCGCGTCATCCAGTGGCCCGATGCGGCTTTTGTCCCGTTTTCCGGTCAGCGTCAGGTGCGCCGGATGCTCTAGTTGGAGATCGCCCAGGGTCAGTGCGGTGAGCTCGCTGACGCGTGCGGCGCTTTCGTAGACGAGGATCAGGAGCATTCGATTGCGCAGCGATTTGATGCTGGAACCGTCGTAGGCCGCGAGGATCGCGGCGATTTCGTGCTCTCGCAGGTATTCGATGGGTATTTTGGGCGGGGCGGGGCCATGAGCGCCTTGGTCGCGTCATGCGGTGCGACCAGCCGGAGATCTTCGCTGGATGTGTAGTGCAGGAACGCTTTGATGGCGGTCATGCGCAGGTTCACGGTTTTTGGCTGGTAGTTCTTGGTCTGCTGCATCCAGGACAGCCATGCCTTGATGAATCGTCGTTCGAAGTGCTCGAAGCCGATGTCCTTACGCTCGATGTGCTGGACGCCGATCAGGTAGTCCACGTAGCACTCGAGAGAAATGCGGTAGGCCTCGATGGTTTTCGGGGACAGCGCCCTGACCTTGGGCATGTGGTCGTGCAGGTAGCTGCGCGCGTATCCCCAGAAGTTCGGACATCGTTGCGGGCGTGGCGTTTCATTCGAATCCGACCTGGGGCAGTATTCCGCGGGTATCGCGGTTCGCCTCGGCGTATCCGTCCATGAAATCCGGGGACGTGTGGATGTAGTAGTAGGTGCTTTTCAGCGAGGCGTGGCCCATATAACGGGCCAGATAGGGAAGCGTGGCATTGACGTCGACGCCCTCGGCCATCCACCGTTCGATGTTCGCGTAGGCGAAATGATGCCGGAAGGCGTAGGGCGTGGGTCGCTTTCCGTCCAGAGGCCGAGGCAGCCCGGCCCTATCCCAGATCCTTCCAAACTTATCCCGATAGCAGTCGCAGACACCTAGGTCCCCCTGGTGGAGACGAAGAACGTGGTGCGTGTCTGGCCAAAGGCCCGCTTCAGTTCCTGATCGCATGCGGCCACGATCCCCAGGATCTGCTCGGTGAGGGGTAGCTGTCGGCTGCGGTTGCCCTTGGACCAGCGCACGTCGATGTATCCGTCGGCGAGATTCACGTCGTTGACCGCCAACCGGCGGACCTCGCAGGTGCGCAGCCCACAGGAGTGCATCAGCGCGAAGAACGCGAGTCCCTGCCAATTCCACGGCGCTGCGATTCCCGCCTCGGCCGCCGCCTGAAAGAACCCGGTCATCTCCTCTCGTGTGAGCAGATACGGCTGCGGTTCGGACGGAACGGGCTTTCCACTGATCCGAGAGCAGGTACGCATTCTCGTCGCCGTTGATGCGGAGCCATCGTCCGAAGTCCCTGATGTATGACATCCAGTTCCGATTCGCGCCAGGGTGGGCCGAGGCTCTGGAGGCGACCCACCCTTCAACGCTGGGGCGGTCGAAATCCCTCGAATACCAGAGTCGGGAGGTTCCCTGAACGCCGATGCTTTCCTTGAAGGCCAGGTAGCGTTCCAGCTTCGTCGCGAACCCGCCGGTGAACTCGGGCTGCTTCATCGTCCCGCTCCCTGCAGGGCCGGGAGCGGGATGAGGAGGACACACGCGCGCACCTGTTCGGTGTCCATGCCTAGATACACGTTGGTCGAATCGGGGTTCGAATGCCCGAGGATCGCCGAAATGGTCGGCAGCGGTGTTCCGGCGCGCAGGAGCCTGGTTGCTGCGTTGTGGCGCAGCAACCGGGTCCCGACCCGTGCACGGTCGGTCCCGGCCGCTTTGAAGACCCGTCTGATCACGTCATAGATGGAGCAGTGGGCAGGGAACTCGGTATGGGGCGCAACCGACCGCACAAACACGTGCTCGTCCCCGGTATCGGGACGCTCCTTGAGCAGATACTCCGCCAGTCGGCCTGCGATCAGAGGGGGTAGCGGCAACGTCAACGGATTGCCGGTCTTTTGCTGCACGATCCCGACCGCCGGGTTTCTCCAGTCAAGGTCTTTCAACCGCAGGGCTATCAAGTCGCACGCCCGCAGGGCCCGTCACCAGCGCCAGCAAGGTCGTCGCCGCATCCCGAGCGGGAATCGTCCCACTCGCGCAGGCCTGGATGACAAGTTGCTCTTCCCCGCTGCCCAGCACGGGAATGATGCCGTAATGGCGTTTCGCCCCGACCATGTTCACCGCGCCGACCAGATCAAGGCGCTGGGAGAAGTTCAAGAACGGGCGAAGATTCGTCGCTCCGGCCCCACGTCGAGTTTTCCGACCAGCGTCCCCGCATCGATTCCAGGAATCCAAGCACGCAGGGGCCCCGGCGGCCCTCAGCGAGGCGATGCCGTTGGCCTCCAAATACAACAGGTAAGCCCGGGTCGTGGGCCATAGGCGCTTCGCGTCGCGGCTGCCAGTCCACGTTCTTCAATCTCATCAGACCAGGAGGCCAACAGCGGGATGAACTCCTGAGACTGCGGTACCGCCCGTTCCTCGCCGTGGCGCTTGAGCGAAAGGTCCACCGTCCCGCTGAGCAGGCAGGAGTCGAACAGATCCACCAACCGGCGGTGCGCTTTACGCCGCTGATTGCTGAATCTCCCCGTGCGCGGACTCATTGTCATCGAGGCGAATTCGGCGCCCAAACCAGGCGTATAAATGCCGTCTTGTTCTCGGGACAGATCCTCCAGTCGTCGAATCCATTTGTCGTATTCGAAGACCGTCAACCGCGCATAGCCAGCCGCCTCCAACGCGCCAACAACGCGCTCACCAATCTCCCTGACCGTCGCATCCATGACATCCCCTTCCAACCTGCCCTATGGATACGACGAAAGTAATCCCGTGGAAGGTAGCGAACACTAAGCCGAGGAAATTATCCCAATCCCCGGTACGTTGTGGGCCAGTGCAGGGACCCTCGGCTTAGCGTTTTCCTCGGCATAATGGGAACTAACCTCGATTTTTCATGCCGGTCGGTGATGGTTGCTGCTTCGGCCTGGCTGGTTGGTCATGGGTTGTTTTCTGTTTTCGAGCAGTGTGGTTTCGCCCTTTGGTTCGCCTTGGGGTTGGCGCCGGTTCCACTTCCGGTGATCTGGCTGGTTGTCGGGATGGGTTTGGGGTGTCCGCTCATCTGGAGGCAGCGATTAGCGTTTTGAGGCGGATGGTGTTTTCCAGGAGTAGTCTCAGGAGGTCTTTCTCCGGTGCTGATTGGGGTAGCAGCAGCTGATTGTGGCGGGCGCGGGTGATGATTTTCCTTGCGGTGGCGAAGAGTCGGTAGCGCCAGCGTTTGATATCCCAGGCTTTGGCGTGGTGGCTGTGCGGTAGGGCGGTGAGCTGGAGCCAGGAGATGAGGTTGAAGGCCAGGGTGGCGATGTTCGCCCAGGCCTGGTTCGCGGCGAAGTCGAAGAACGGCAGCTCGCCCAGGCCGGTGTTTTTTAGGGTTTTGATCCGGTTTTCACACCGGCCCCGGGCGGTGCCTGGCGTCCAGAAACGGTCCGTGCCAGCGTGGGGAATTGGTCAGCAGGGCGGTGATCCGGTGTCCGTCGATATTCGAGCAGGGTCGGCCGCGCGCCGGGGTGCAGCGGCTCTGCCCGGAGGTAGAGGTTGGTCCCTGGTGGGAAGTCGGTGAGTGGAATGACGTCGGTGGCGTTGATGACCCAGGCGTCGGTCCGGTCGGCTCCGTGCTGGTCCAGGGCCGGCTGCCAGTACTGTTTGTCAGCGATCCACTCGATCATGTGTGCCTTGCCGAACGGGAGGGTGTAGTTGGTGGAGAACTGCACTCCGAGGCTGTGTAGGTGCCACAGGAACTTCCTCGAGGCACCGGAGCTGTCGGTGCGGACCAGGACCTTCTCCGCGGCCAGCGCCCCGGTTTCGTCGTAGAACGCCTCGGGCAGTTGGGCGACAGCGGTGTGGAAGATGCCGATGTGGTCCTCGGCATTGTTCGCTCCGGCGTTGCCTGGGCGCAGCACTGCAGCGAGTATTTCGCCGGAACCGCCTGCACCGTAGTCGACGCTGGCGATGAAAGGGGCGAACCCGTAGCCGCCTTTGTACGTCCCGTCGACGTTTTCCTTGTCCAACTCGCACAGGTTCGTGGCAAGTTGTGCAAGGTGGTGCCTGCAGCGCCCGGGTTGGGTCAGCGTGTGTTGGTCCGGCTTCGGTGTAGCCGGTCGCGGTCGACGTTGTCGGCGAGGTATCGCACCAGCCCGGTGTCGCGCATGCCCAGAACGGTGGCTGTGAGCTTGGGGTCGAGGTCGGTGACCAGCTGGGTCAGGCGGGTCTGGCGGCAAACGGCGGGGTTGGTTCCGGCTGGTGCAAGGAGTCGTGTGATGTAGCTCGAGTGCACCGGGGCGTCTCTGCTCCTGGTGATCCGGCTGAAGATGAGGTGAGGATTCATTGTGCCGGTTGCCTCCCGATCACGGCGGCACGCTTGGACCGCGGCCCAGGTCGCGGGGTCCATTGGGACCGGTGAAGGGCGACCGTGCAAGGTCAGTGCCTGGCGGACATGGTCGATGTCAGCCACGGTGAGCGCGCGGATCTCGGTGTTGGTGGCGGCATGCAGGATTGCCAGCAGACCGACAAGCCGCTCTTGCGAGCTGATGGTTTCGGTTATCCATCGGCGGAACAGGGAACGCTGGGTCGCCAGATCCAGCACGATGCCGGTAAAGGCAGGTTGGGCGCCGAGGGCAAGTGTGCGGGCGGGGTTGGCCAGGACCAGCCGGCGGCCCTTGGCCCAGGCGAAGAACCGCCGAAGGGCGTAAGTCTGCTGGTGCAAGGCGGCGGGTCTGCTTGCCAGGAATCCTTCAAGGTCAGCGGTGGTCACTTCGGCCCATCCAGTGACCAGGCGGCCGGCGCAGATGTGCACGGCGAGGTCACGGAGGATGCGGAGCCTGGTCGCGAGCGTGATGTCGCTGAGGGTCCGCCGTCCGGTGCGCGTCCGGCGGTCCTGCTCGCTGACCTGGGCGTCGTTGTACTGAGCGAGGGCCTGGCGCAGCGGGGTACGGATGGCGTCCAGATACCGCTGGCGCGTCGCGGCCGCGCGTGCCCGGGTGTCCGACTGCGCCAGGGTCAGGCTCTGGCTGGTGAAGAACGTGGCCAGGACGCGTTCGGTCGTTGCGCTAATCACTGCGCCGGCCGCGCGGCGGAGCTGGTGCGGCGTTACGGTCGGGTTGACGAGGAGAATACGTCCGGTTTCGCGTAGGATCGCCACCGTCCCGCCAGGGTAATAGCGGGCCGCAGCGAAATCCACTAGCAGATTCCACCACGGCGGTCGCGGCCGCATCCGTTGAGCCAGTGACGCGGCGTAGCGAAACAGCCGGTCCGGGTCGGCGATCAGGCACCGGTTACACAGCCCACGCCCGGCGTTACGTCGCTGCAGGCCGCAGTGACTGCAGGTGATGGTCTTGGCCGGAGTGCGCGGCGCGGCGGCGCGGACGCATCCGGCGCATCTTCCCTTTTGCAGGTGACGTGACTGTCCGCACTCGACGCAGGCCCGCTTCAGGGCAGCGCGCCCCGCGCGGCGGTGGCAGACGTGGCAGTAGTCCCGATCCAGGAATTTCACCGGCGCCGGGCAGCCCAGGCACCGGCGATAGCCGCTCAAAGCGGCGGCATCGAGCGGCCGAGGGCTGCTGCCTTGGGCTCGGCCTTGGCCTGGGCCGGCTTTACCGGCTGCGTCACCGGGGGCATGTCGACCTCAATCAGGTCATTGGGAGTGCGCTCCAGCGCCGTGCAGAGCGCGGCGAGGGTGTCGAGCTTGACTTGGCTGGGCTGCTTGGCGAACAGGGCCGATACAGACGCCGAGGACAGCTCAAGGCCTGCGCGTTCGGCCAGGAGCCGGCGCAACTGTGCCCCGGTCCAGATCTCCCGCTGTGCTGCGGCCATGCGCAGCCGCCACCTAATCTCCATTTCCCTCTCCTCCCAGCTCGGCCAGAGTCCCTGAGACCGCCCGGCGGTAAGCATCTTCAATGAACGTGGCCGACGGCGTCACATACCGCATCGTCGTCCCAACGTGCCAGTGCCCGAGCATCTGCTGGATGGCCACGAGGTCAACGCCACGTTCGTAATTGCGGGTCGCGCAGGCATGACGCAGCGTGTGCGGGCTAAACCTGACCAGCGTGGCCGAGTCTGTGTGGTCTTCGCCGCGGGCCGCCTGCTCAAGCTCAAGCAAATGAGCCAACCGGTTACGGATAGTGCCCCGGCTGATCCGTCCTCCACCCTCGTCCGAAAACAGTGACGGTCCATCGCCGAGACGGGGCGCGATCTCCTCCAGGTACCACCCCAGGATCAGGACGAGGCCATCGAGCATCGGCACCCACCGCGGCCGGGGTCCGGAGGTCTTGGCTCCCTTGCCAAAGCGGACGTGGACCTTCCCGAAGGGGCCGCGACCGAAGTGCACGTCTGCCCGATCCAGCGACGCCGTCTCCTCCGCCCGCAGCCCCGCGAGGTAGAGCGTGCGGAACATGGCATAGTCACGTCCGGCGACCGCATACTTGCGCGCCCCGGCGATGCGCTCCTTGAGGAAGTCGAAGAACTCCTCCATCCGTTCATCACTGGCTGGTGCGATCGCGGAAGGCGAGGAGGAGTCGACATGGCGTGCAGCGTTGAAATCATCGATCGGGTCAACCAGCCGGACGCCAAACACAGACTCGATCTCGTTGGCCTTGCGCACTGACAAAAACGCGTGGAATCCCTTGAACGCCTGAACATACCCACGCCGAGTCGCAGCCGACAGGCCAAGCTCGACAAGCCCGGCAACGACCCTGTCGACGTCCTCGGCCGTAACTTCCCATGCCGGTCGACCGCAAGCGGTCAGGAACCGATCGAGCACGCCGGCGTTGTTCTCCATCGAAGTTTGAGCGAACCCTCGCACGGCCTGGGAGGTCCTGAACGCCTCCACACACGAGTCCTGGAATGCCACAGGGTCCACCGGCGGGTCGATGGCAGGAGTGGGCGCGGCACCGCCGTGAACAAGACGCAACCCGTCACTGACCACGCACACCTTCTTCCGGGCATGTAACTGAAAGTGCCACCTTATCGAGCAAGGTGCTACCTTGAGCATCGCGACACGACGAATGACTCTATATGCCGGGGCCAGAGGGAAGATTCCGCCAACGAACCTGTGCCCATGCCAGTTGAGTGCGAGGTCACCAGGGTCCCGAACCCGTAGCTGAAAAGCTCCGGGTTGATCACTGTGCGCTCGAAGAACCGTGACACCGTCGCGTTCGAGGGCAGCTGGCCAAAGACCCCGGGTGCTGAGCGAAGGATGTCCAGGTCCGAGGCGTGTTCGCCTCCGGCGGCGAGCATCGCGGCCAGGGAACCGAGCAGCTTGCCTGGGATGCCGCGCCCCGGGAGTAACAAACTGGCCAAGCCTGTCCTCACACAGCCGGCCGAAACCAAGGGCGTCCATGAAGCCCGTGAGGACCTTGACCCCGGCATGGGAGATCAGCGACTGGCCGGTGAAAGAGACCGGGACGGAGGGGAAAACAGGGGTAGAGTGGTGCATCGAAAAGGTGCTCCTTCACGACCGGGATTATTGGCTTAGACACCACTATTTTCCCTTGTCAGAGCACCTTTTCGCCTTTAAACCCCCGCCTGGCTTCACCCCCATGAAAACCCAGGGCTAACCGCAATACCGTTTACTTAGCGTAAGTTCTGTTAATCTCGGGCATGGCGCGCAGCGGATGGATTAAGGCCGAAACCCCGGAACGTTTGAGTGACCACGTCTCTCTGGGTGTTTTGACGCGGGCCTTTCCACCGGATGTGGTGGACCGGGTGATCGCCCGCGCCGGGGCGGGCCAGGCGCGGAACAGGCTGTTGCCTGTCGCGGCTGGTGGTCTATTACGTGATGGCGATGGCGTTGTTCGCGGCTGGCTCCTATGAAGAGGTGATGCGTTCGCTGCTGGCGGGCATGGAGTGGGTTACGGGCCGCTGCAGGGATTGGCGGATGCCGACGAAAGCCGCGATTTTCAAGGCGCGCACGAGGCTTGGCCCAACAGTAATGGCTGAACTTTCCGTAGGGGTCGCCAAGTCGCTCGCTGCGCCGGGAAGCAGCGGATTCTACAAGGCCTGGCGGCTGGTCAGCGTTGACGGGACATGCCTGGACATCGCCGATACGCCAGCGAACGAGAAGTACTACGGACGGCCAGGCACGGCCACCCTGATCAAGGGCGCGTACCGCAGGCGCGGGTGCTTGGACTCGTCGAATGCGGGACGCATGCGATGATCGGGGCTGTGGTCGCCGGCTACGACACGGCCGAGCAGGACATGTTCCCGGGGCTCCATGCTGACCTGGACGCTCGATGCTGGTGATGGCAGACCGCGGGTTCTTCAGCTACCACGCCTGGCGGGACAGCGCGCGAACCGGCGCGGCACTGCTGTGGCGCATGAAGGCCAGCAACGTCCTGCCCGTGCACGAAGAACTGCCCGACGGCTCGTACCGCTCCGCGGTCTACGCCAACCCCAAGGCCCGCCGGAACAACACCGGCGATCCCCGTCCGGGTAATCGAATACACCGTCACTACCGGCACCAACACCAGCGATTTCCGCCTCATCACCACCATCCTGGACCCTGACACCGCACCGGCACAGGACCTGGCAGACCTCTACGGACGGCGTTGGGAAATCGAGTCCTGCTTCGACGAACTCAAAACCCACCAGCGCGGCCCTGGAATCGTCTTGCGCTCCAAAACACCCGACGGGGTCCTCCAGGAAATCTACGGCTACCTTTGCGTCCACTACGCCCTACGGTCCCTCATCGGCGAAGTCGCTTTGCTCTTCGACGAAGACCCCTTACGGTTTTCCTTCACACGCACCCTCCGGGCAGCCCGGCGAACCCTCGCCGACCGCCCGGCTTTTTCCCCCTGAAAAGCTCCGGAAAGCCTTCGCCAGCTTCACCGGCGAAATCCTCCACGCCCTCCTGCCACCACGCCAACAACGCACCAACCCCCGCGTCGTCAAACGCAAGATGTCCGGCTGGCAACTCAAACGGACACCCAAACCGCCTAAGTAAACGGTATTGGGGCTAAGGCTGGGCTAAGCCGAGTTCGGCTTAATTCCGATAACGGCTCGGAGTTCATCAACTGCGAACTGCTGACCTGGTGCGAACAGGAGAACCTGACGTTCACCCGGTCCTGGTCCGGGAACAAGAACGACGGCGCGCATGTGGAACAGAAAAACTGGCACATCGTGCGCCAGACCGTCGGCTACCACCGCTACGACACCGCCGCGGAGCTGGAACTGCTGAACAGGATCTAGCCGCTCCAACGCCTGCTGACGGATCACTTCGGGCCACAACAAAAGCTCCAGGCCAAGATCCGGACCGGAGCGAAGATCAGCAAAACCTACGACCGGCCGGCAACCCCATTCCAGCGCGTTCTGGCCGACACCGGTACCGTCTCCCGGGACGTGAAGACGCGGCTGCGGCGGGACAACAAGCCCCTGAACCCGGCCGCCATCCAACGCAAGATACAGGCACTGAGCGCCGAACTCCTGACCCTGGCCACCGCGAAACGGGCCACCAAGCCCCAGCCCGCCGGCCGGGCAAAATCAAATGATTCCACGATCCGCTCTCAACGGGCATCTTGACATGATTCCCGGGGGGCAGCTGGTGCTAAGTGGTCTCGCGTCGAATGATATTGAGGGCGCTGGTCCTGTCATACGCTGTCGGCGCGGGGAGTCCGTCGATGAGCGCAACGACTTCTGCTGCGATTGCGGCGGCAGCGGCGGAGAGGTCGATCGCGATGGTCGACAGGGGAGGAGAAGCCAATCGTGCGAGTGTGATGTCATCGACCCCGATCACGGCGAACTGCTGGGGTACCGACAGTCCGCGGGTCGTCGCTGCGGAGAGGAGCGACAGCGCGATGACGTCGTTGAACGCCGCCACAGCTGTCACGGGGAGCTCCGGCGTGAGTAGCACGGACAGCGCTGCGCCCGCGCTACCGGGTTCGTACCCGACTGCCTCGACGCGGAGCTCCGGCAGCCCCAGCTCAGCAACAGCTGCACGCGCCCCCTCGATTCGGAATTCAGAGATCGGAGTCTCGAGGCCCTCCGCCGCCGCATAGCCGATTCGGGTGTGCCCCTGAGCGGCGAGGTGCCGAATCTGACTCGCACCGATGGTCCGCTGGTCGACAGCCCCGCCCTGGAGGACGAGTCCGTCGAGAAGAGGCACGCGGCTCTTGCGGACCGTCTCGGCATCATGCGGTGAGAGTTTGTCGAGTCCGATGACTGCTGCGGGGTCAATGTGATTCCAGAAGCTTGGGGGAAGCTCGACACCGTTCAAGGTATGGATCATGACGCAGACATATCCCGTATTGGTGAGCGCGGCGCTCAGCTCCCGCTTGAACACCTCGATCGCTTCGGACACCCTCATTTCAGGCACGACCAGTGCGACGACCTTGCTGTTCCCGGAGCGAAGTGCACGCCCCGAGGCGGACGGCACGTACCCGAGCGTCTCGGCAGCCTCGAGTACGGTCCGGCGAGTCTGCTCGCTGATTCTGTCCAAATGGCGCCCGTTGAGCACGAAACTCACCGTCGCCTGGGACACCCCAGCGACACGAGCTACATCCTTACTCGTCGTCCGGGTCACCATGTGCCTCCCACCATTCGCATTCGCGTTCCGCCATCGGACGACAGCGGACCGAGCCGATCATACCGCTCCGCCGCCCAGCAGAGGAGCTAACCAGGGTCGATCTGCTTACCTTGGCGACGACGTCCCTACAGCCCGCTTTGAACTGGACCTGGCTGCAGTCGTATCGAAGGGACGCCCCGCGCGAAGAATGTTGCATCGGTGGTCGTTGGTAATGCGTCAGAGATCACGAAGAACTTTGCGCCTGCAGCGCCTCGGATATTCTTTGATATGCAGGAAACATCATATCTGACGCTTTATCGGACAACTTTTCATGGCAACGTTCGTCAAATCCGCTGTCCATTGGTCAACTACTTTGGCAATCGACATTGATGGTAGGACCTGGAGTGGCGCCGCTCGTCCCATTCTGCGTAACGCCGATAATGGTGGATCTGTCAGCTGGGCCGCGCCGGGGGAGAGGTCACGCCGACTCAGGAGCAGGGCAGGTAGGCCTGTAAAAAAATGGCTGGCATGGACAGAAGCTCGTGACCGCCAAGCAACCGCATCGCAGACCTCGTGTAGATGTTCAGCGCAACCGCAATGCGCTGCTGGAAACCGCCCAACGACATTTTCGCGAGCGCGGCGTTGACACGTCCTTGGAGGCCATCGCGAAGGACGCCGGTGTTGGGCCGGCCACGCTGTACCGTCACTTTCCCACCAGGGACGATTTGCTGGCTGCTGTCCTGCAGGTGAACTCCGATGAGCTGGCGCGGCAAAGGAAAGAGATAGAGAGCCTGAAGGCCCCAGCCGAGGGGCTGGATCTGTGGCTGCGAGCTCTAGGGGACTATTTCAGCGCCTTTCAAGGGCTGTCTGGTCCCCTCATGACGGCGGTACAACGACCGGACTCCGGTAACCCGCTCACGATCCCTCGCGATGCCCTCGTTCTCGCGACAGAACACTTCGTCAAGGCCGCACGAGGCGCGGGCTGTGTACGTCCCGATGTTCAAGGTTCTGACCTATTCTTGACGGCGTGTTCTGTCGCCTCGATTAGGCGCAACGGGGCGGACGAGAATTCCCTAGCCCGTCTGCGTTCAATGATCGCGAGTGGTTATCGCGAGTCGGATACGACGTCGTGATCGGATCTGCGGACGCGTTACCACATCGCCTCGGACACGAATCCGGATCGAGTTGTCTCCGGTTTTCACACCGAAGGCCGCATCTACGCACCCACGTCGGGGTCGCACGCACCGCGGCGACTGGGTGAACAGACATCCGCGCGTCCCCTCTAGCGAGGCGGGCGAGCGCAGCCGGGCGCAACCGATTCACGTGACGACCACTCCCATTGAGCTTGAGCAACGACTCAATCCTCCCGCCTCTCGACCGTTTCGGGTCACTCTGGCGCGCCTTCGCGGCGCCGGAGACTGAAGTACCCCCACCCGGACCCTCGCGAGGATTCGACATTAAGGACATCAGCGCGATGACAAAACAGATGACAAAAGACCTGGACCGACGGATTGACGACGTTTCCACCGGCGATACACCAACGCATGACCGTTCGGGCACCACCGAGCTCTTCGCAGGTGCGAGAGACACTGAGCCCGAGGACCTAGCGACGGTCACCTTTGGGGAGTACGAGCCCGCCCGGCGGGCACTTGTGCCCGTCCTGGCCTTCAGCGGTATCGCTATTGCCGCCATGCAGACCCTCACCGTCCCCATCATCGCTGACCCTCCTCGCCTACTGAACGCCACAGCATCCGACTCGGCCTGGGTTGTCACCTCGACGCTCTTGGCAGGGACGGTCGCCGCCGCGGTTTTGGGGAAACTCGGCGACATGTATGGCAGACGCAAACTGTTCCTCATTGCTCTCGGATTGATGGTCGCGGGGTCACTGATCTCGGGATTCAACTCGGATCTTGTGCCGATGATCATCGGCCGTGCCGTGCAGGGCGTCGCCCTGGGAGCCATTCCGCTGGGCATCGGAATCATCTGGGAGCAGGTGCCTCCCGATCGGCGGAGCACCGCGATAGCGGTGATGAGCGGCTCCATCGGAGTCGGTGGTGCACTCGCCATCCCGATCGCTGCGCTCGTAGCCTAAGAACTCGACTCGCACTGGCTGTTCTTCGGCACGGCTGCCCTTGGTGTACTCGCCATGATCGGACTGGTGTTCGTGGTTCCCGAAAGCCGGAATCGTGTCTCGGGCCGGTTCGATCTTGTCGGCGCGCTCGGACTCACGCTCGGCCTTGTCGCTCTGCTGCTCGCGATCTCTCGGGGTGCTGAGTGGGGTTGGGGAATGCCCTCACAGTAGGACATTTCATCGCGGCAGTTGTCGTCTTGCTGGCCTGGGGACTCTACGAGTTGCGCGTCCAGGACCATCTGGTGAACCTGCGCTCTGCCTCACGCCGCCAGGTCCTTCTCACCAACCTCTCCGCGATCAACGTGGGGTTGGCGTTCTTGGCAGTGACGCTGGTTCTCCCCCAAATTAATTGCACTTGCCGACATCCACCGGGTACAGAATGGGTCTGTCCATGGTCGCCGCCGGAATCTGTGGGGCCCCGATGGGACTTTCGATGATTGCGGTCGCACCGCTCGCGGCACGCCTGTCAACTGCAGGCGACGCGTTGATGTTTAAGCGACGAAGTTTTCGGTTCCAAGGTCGGCGCGGTAGCGCCCTGGTTGCGTGGAGGGCCCGCCCAGCGATCATGCGGCATATCAGAATGACAAGCAGCGATGGAACTTCTGCCTGTCCATCGATGCCGAGCAACCAAGCGGCATGACTTATCAAGACAAGGTCGGTTCAGAACGCGGCCGCCATTGCGGCTCGGCGTGGGGGAGGCTCCACAAAGGGGAAAGTGGCGGATTTTAGGATTGCAAATGTCTGTTGAAGGGGGAGCCAAGTCTGTGAGGAGAAAGGAAAAGCGCATCCCTTCGTTTTCGGAATGCGGTCGTAGGTTGAAGGCT
The DNA here is from genome assembly GCA_039636795.1 of Micrococcaceae bacterium Sec5.1. Taxonomy (NCBI): domain Bacteria; kingdom Bacillati; phylum Actinomycetota; class Actinomycetes; order Micrococcales; family Micrococcaceae; species Micrococcaceae bacterium Sec5.1. Next base: position 2,252,634 of record CP143430.1, read on the forward strand.
TCAAGGGGACGGAAATCGGGGTGTGGACATTGTCCACAGTCTTGGCCTCGGACTGCGTAATACTGCCACCGTACTGCTTCGAATTCCGCATGTTTCCGCCACTCCCAGTGTTTACAAGGCTTGGAATCCCGTTCGAGTCCCACCGCGGGCACGGCATACCCCCTCGCCAGAGAGGGTTTTTGCGCGTGTACATTCTGGTTGGTCGGGTTCCCTCTGACACGGGCCGCGGGGTGTGCCTGGCGCCGCGGGTCGCCTTTTTGGTTGTGGGGGAGCGGTTCAGGGTCGGGGCTAGTGGGCCCTCCACTTGCTCTGAACTGGGGTTATGGGTTCCTCTCTTGGTTCGTCGGGTAGGTCGTGGTTGTCCTACACCTCTTCATGGGTACGTGTGCTGGGGGCAACATGACTTCGAGAATCTGCGTCAAAGGCCTGGTCTTGGCTCGCTGCTGGCATAAGGAGATCCACCTGGCCCGGTCCTTTTGTCAGGCCAAAGGGGGTTTGGACATTGTTCACATTTAGGTCTGCTCTATTCTGACTGATTGGAAACATTGGCTTGTCCCTCCTCTGGCCTGCATTTGCACTTCATTGCATCGGAGTGGCCATTGCGACAGGCCGCCGACGCGCAAGCACTGCAAGCCCAGGGCCATTCCGCTGCGAGAGCTCCGTCGTTACAGCCGACGGAGTGCTTTCAGGTTTGGTTTCGTGCGCGCCGTCATGCCGCGCTACGAATGAAGAGGCGGGGTCCCGCGCAAATTAATAGGGCGTAGCTCGCCCTCCGGAGCCCCATTGCTCACGCGATTGTCCGCTGAGCTTGTAGAGGCCGAAGAGTTTGCCGATAAGAACCCCTATGTCTCCATTATCGATGTAGTCTCGAATGACTGGTTGCCTGACACTTTGCCTGGTCGATGACGGGTTCGTTATGACCTCCCAACGTGATTCTCGCCCCTATGCTCGAACAGACGCCTCCACTGATGTTGAGGGCCCGTCGTCTTCGTAGCAGGTGATGCCGGCCAGGTCGCGTCCGGCGATGTATCCGAAGGTGAGGGCGGGGCCGAGATTGATCCCTCCTGCGGGGTAGTGGCCACCCATGACTGAGGCTTGGTCGTTGCCGGCGACGTAGAGTCCATTGATGGCTCGCCCTGCGTTGTCCAGGGCACGTGCGCGTGGATCTGTGGCAAGGCCTGCGAAGGTGCCGAAGGAGCCGGGGAGAACCTTGACGGCGTAGAACGGACCCTTTTCCAGGGGTCGGAGAGATGGGTTGGGTGTGTTCTTAGGGTCTCCGCCGTATCGGTTGAATTCGGTGGTTCCCCTGTTGAATTCGGGGTCGATGCCTTTGCGGGCGTTTTCGTTGAAGTCCGCCACGGTTTGTGCCAATGCTGTTGGATTAATGCCGCAGACGGCGGCTAGTTCTTCGATGGTGTCGCCTTTTTTCAGGTAGCCGGATCGGAGGTAGGGGAATAGTGGGACGGGGCGTGGTTTGGCCATTCCCAGGGGGAACTTGCGGACGTAGGCGGCGTCGGCGATTTGCCAGGCTTCGACCGGTTCGCCGTCGGGTGTTGCTTTGAGCATTCCTTCGACGTAGTCGTAGTAGCCGTTCGCTTCATTGACGAAACGTTTGCCGTTGCGGAGCACGCCGATGCTGCCTGGTTTGGCCCGGTCCATGATGTGGGGGAATGTTCCTGTGCGGCCGTTGCGGTAGGGAACCAGGGAGACCGGGCACCAGGCGGCGGGTGATTCGACGTTGGTGTCAAAGCTGGCCCCGACGGCTTGGGCCATCGTTATGCCGTCTCCGGTGGTTTCCTTGGGAGCCAAGGTCCAGTGTTCCTGGCCCGTGGGGGTTTTAGGGAATAGTTCTGCGCGGCGTGCCACGTCGTTGGGGAAGCCGCCCGTGGCGAGCACGACGCCGCGCGAAGCGTTGATGGTATACCTTCCGTCGGGTGAATGTACGACGGCGCCGCTCACCTTGCCTTCCTTGTCGGTGAGTAAGTGTTGGGCTGGTGTGGAGACGCGGATGTCAACACCAAGGTCGTCAGCTGATTTCAGGAGCCTGGCGATGAGTGCGGTGCCGTTGACGAGTTGCATGTTCCGACGGTGGATGAGCAGATCCAGAACGTGGAGTCCCACCCGCCATGTTGCATGGAGAAGGCCTTGGATGTTGCCCTGGGATGCGGAGAGGAATTTAGTCAGGTCGGGTCCGGCCATGACGCCCATGCCAAGGAATGAGGTTTCGTAGAGCTGGTGGCGCGCCTTTGCCCGTAGCTCGGGCTTGATATTGCGTGCATTGAGGGGTCTGGGGCCTACGGAGCGGTTTCCTGTGCCCGCGCCAGGGGTCTGCCCATAGATGTCTTTGATCTTGGCCCCGGGGACGAATTGGAGGCTGGTCTTGTTGTGGAAAAAGCCGACCATGTGAGGTACTGCTTCAAGGAAGGCCTCGATCCTATCCGCGTTATAGTTCCTGCCGATGCGGTGGCGCAGGTACGTGCGGAAAAGTTCCCGGTCCTCGTTGATTCCCGCGGCTTTGGCCAAGGGGTTACCTGGAGTCCAGGCCCACCCACCGGACCAGGACGTGGCACCGCCACAGACGTCCGCCTTTTCCACGACGATGACCTTCAGCCCGTGGTAGGCCGCTGTGACCGCTGCCGACAGGCCGCCTGCCCCCGAGCCGACGACGAGGACGTCGCAGTCAAACGTGGTGCCGGAGGTTGCGCTTGATTCATTGGTTCTTATGGTCATCACTCGGTTATGGCCTTCAGTGTTGTTGGGTGGTTTCGTGGCTGCTTTGGGTTTAGCGGTGTTCTTTGTTGGCCCACTTATAGGACCAAAGGCTTGAGACCAGTGCTATGAGGCAAAGCCCTGCGAGGAGTGCTGCTGCCGGCACCCAGCTGCCGCTGCTTGCCATCAGGGCGGTGGCGATCAGGGGAATGAAACCGCCGACGGCGCCAGCCAGTGCGTAGGCAAATCCGGCGCCGCTGTATCGGATCCGGACGTCGAACATGTCGGTGAACCACGTTTGCTGGACGCAGGTGGAGATGTTGTGTCCGAGGTTGATCAACGCGACGAAGCCAAGGATCATCGGGAACAGATCGCCGCTTTCAAGGGCCGCGAAGAACGGGGCTGCTGCAAGCGCTGCGGCCAGTGGGCCGATGATGTAGAACCATTTCCGGCCGAACTTGTCGGCGAGTCGGCCCCAGAGGGCAAGGAAGGGAATGGCCAGGACCATGGCGACCATGGAAGCGGTCAGGACGGTTGAGGATGGGGTATCAGTGAAGTTCTTGACATAGGCAAGTGAGAACGTGAAGCCCATGTAGAAGGTGCTTTGGTCCACCATTCTCATGCCGATCACTGCCAGGATCTTTTTCGGGCTTGTCCGCAGGGCTTCGGCCAAAGGTGCCTGGGCGGCTTTGTGTTCTTCCTTGGCTGCGGCAAACTCCGCTGATTCCGGCACGCCTGCCCTGATCCAGAGGCCGACGAGGGCGAAGAGGATGCTGATCACGAATGGCAGCCGCCAGCCCCAGGCAAGGAACTGTTCTGGGGTGGTCATGGCGGTGACCAGCGAGAACGCCGCGGTGCCGAGCAGCAAGCCAACGAACGAGCCGATCTGCACGCCGGTCGCCAGGAAGTTCCGCTTACCTGCGGGTGCGTTTTCCACCGCCATCAGGGCCGCGCCGCCCCATTCCCCGCCGACAGCCATACCTTGGATGGCCCGCAGGGTCACCAGCAGGATGGGCGCGGCGACACCGATGGCGGTGTAACCGGGGAGCAACCCGATGGCCGTGCTGGCCAGGCCCATCATGATGACGGTGATGAAGAGCATGGTGCGGCGGCCGTACTTGTCACCGAAGTGGCCGAAGATGGCCCCGCCCAGCGGGCGGAACAGGAACCCGACGGCGAAGGAACCCATGGATGCCAGCAGGCCGGCAACTTGGTTGTCGGACGGGAAGTACAGGGGACCGAAGACAACGGCAGCGGCTGTGCCATAGAGAAAGAAGTCGTACCAGTCAACGACTGCGCCGACTGTGCTGGCCAGTGCTGCACGGCGGCCTGCCCTGGCGCTGATCGTTACCGGGGGATGGGTGGGAGTGCTCATGGCGGCAGTGCTCCCTGTGCTGGGGGTTTGGGGACTCGTCATTGCGGTTCACCGCAACCTTTCTGTAGCTCGGCACCTTTGCCGGCGAGTGGGATAAGTGCTTTAATGACTACGCAGTCATTTAGTGATTTTGATCATACGCGCATCGTTGGATCGCGGTCAAACACCCATTAAGCAGGACGGAAGTTATGAACAGAACCATTGGTCTGGCCCACTTGTCAGCGTTGCATCTGAGCCCGCCCGAACTGGTCCAGGCTGCGGCCAACGCCGGCTTCACCTCTGTGGGCATCCGCGTTTACCCCGCGACAAAGGGCGAATCGAGCTACCCCATGGCGATTGGCTCCACCATGTTTGAACAGACGATTGATCGTCTCGCAGGGACGGGAATAGCGGTGCGTGATGTGGAGGTATTCACGCTCAACGGGAACCGTGGGCGCGCCGAATGGGAGGCCGTGCTTGAAGCGGGAGCTGCCCTGGGTGCGAGTGTTTTGAATGTGATCGGCAGTGATCCGGAGGGGGGCCGCCTAAGGGACAGCCTTGCGGCGCTGGTCGAAGATGCCCGCGCGTTCGGGATCAGGCCCTCCGTTGAGCCGATCTCCTACCAGCCCCTGGCATCCGTGCCTGGAGCGGGACTGCTTGTTCAGCAAACGGGATGTGGAATCATGCTCGATGTTCTTCACTTCGTGCGTGCTGGCGGCCGGATTGGCGAACTGAAGGAACTGCCGGCAGGGGCAGTGACTGTAATCCAGCTATGTGACGGCCCAGCCGACACCCCGGACTTGCCGGTCCCGCGTGCCATGCCCTTGGGACAGGACGTCAACGGATCCCCCCGGCAGATCGAATCCCGGTCAAAGAGGCTTGCCCCAGGGGAGGGTGTCTTCCCACTCAGGGAGATCCTGGACCTCTTCCCGGACACGCCGATCAGCGTCGAAGTCCCTGACGTCCTGGCTGTAGAGGCGCAAGGCACAGTTGCCCACCTCCAACATCTCTATGAGGCAGCCGCAACGCTGACCCGCACCCCCCCGAATACCGAAACGAAGTGAACACCATGAGCGAACTCACCCAAGAAACAACAACCCGAACCGCAACCCCGGAGACCTATTGGCCCGGTCGCTTCCAGGACCAGGTGATCCTGGTGACCGGCGCCGCTGGCGGCCTCGGCTCGGACACCGCGGACCGGCTGGCACGCGAAGGTGCCACAGTTGTCTGCACGGATGTCAGCGCCGGCGGCAGGGGTGACGGCAGCAGTCCGTCGAACTGCATGGCACTGAATGTCACCCAAAGGCCGGACTGGGACCACACCGTGCAGGCCGTTCTGCAGCGGTACGGCAGGATCGACGGGGCGCTCTTTGCCCACGGCATCCAGGGACCGGAGGTTCCCGTGACGGAGATGCCGGCAGAGGGATGGGCCAGGACTCTGAGCGTGAATCTGGACGGCTGCCTCCACGGCTTGGCCAGCATCCTGCCGGTCCTCACCAAGCAGGCCTACGGCAGGATTGCCATCCTGTCATCTATTTCCGCGCGTGAAGGGAATCCGCACCAGGCGGCCTACTCGGCGTCAAAGGCTGGCCTGGTTGCACTGGTGAAAACGGCGGCCAAAGAGGTGGCCCCTTACGGTGTTACGGTCAATTCCATCGCCCCGTCCATGATGAAAACCCGGCTCCTTCAGGACCTGAGCCCTGAACGAAACGCCCAGCTCCTCGCCAAGGTTCCCATGGGAAGGGTCGGGCTACCGGAAGAATTCTCGGCTCTGGCCTCATGGCTGCTATCCACCGAGGCCAGCTACATGACAGGCCAGACACTGGACCTCAGCGGCGGCCGCAACACCGCCTAAGCGGGCGGGCCCGTCGTCCCCCGCACCTGCATATGGACCGGAAACACCGTCTTCATCGTTTCGCTGGGAGGCTCACCTTCGATCCTCCCAGCAAGACGGTCCACTGCCAGATACGACATCTCCGGGATCGGCTGATGCACAGTGGTGAGGTTGATGAAAGCCCACCGCGCCGGCCCGGAATCATCGAACCCCACCACGGAAAGCTGCTGGGGAACACTGATCCCCAGTTGCGCAGCGGCGTCCAACACGGCAAACGCCAAAGCATCCGTCACGCAATAAATTGCCGTCGGCCGGTCTTGGGTATCCAACAACTCGAGCGCGGCCCGGACCCCTTCTTCATGGGTTAGCCTAAGATGCCGAATCCAGTCCTCACGAACCTGAAGTCCACGCCGTCCCATGGCCGCCCGGAACCCGTCCTCACGGTCCCGGCCATTGGACCGGTCCCTCAACGTGGTCAGGAGACCGATGCTCTTGTGCCCCAGGCCTTCGAGATGGGCCACGACGAGCTCGCCAGCGCGTCGGTCATCGGCAAGGACCGCCTCGACCTCAACAGTCGTATCGTCACGGCTAAGCAAAACCGCCGGTGTCCCGCGATCCAACACCCTGCGGACGGCGGCAGAAGATTCCCGGGCCGAAACAAAAATCATTCCGTCCACCGTTGCACTGTCCAGGACATCAACTGCCTCAGGGTCAGGTGAAATGTCCGGGTCCCGGATGAGGACCATCCGATACCCGCGCTCAAGAAGCCGATTCTGCAACGACTCAACAATGACCGGATAGATAGGGCTGGTCAGGTCAGCAACCACTACGCCCACAGCGTGTGTCCGCCGCGTCACCATCATCCGGGCAGCAGCATCGGGCACATACCCAAGCTCTCGTGCCACGGAAAGAATCCGCGCTTTCGTAGCCGGGGCAACGGATGGATGGCCCCGAAGGGCACGGGATACTGTCGACTGCGACAATCCCAAATGACGGGCCACGTCAACGCTGGTTACCATTCCACCATCGTATTTCACCTGCTGTAACGGGCGGGTGACACACCCGCCGTAAGGGAATCGGCGCTTATGGACGCGGTACCTTCCATCATGTTCGGGAGAATCGAGTGTCTTTAAGGGAGCTCCCTGACGTACAGGGCTGCTCCGACCAGGCCGGCGTTTTTGGCCGAGAGTGGCAGGGACAATGCGGGGCGACGATGAAAGGTCAGCAGTTCGTCCATCGCTTTTCGTAAGGCGACCAGCAGGCTTCCCCGGCTTGGGAGAGTCCACCACCGATGACGAAAACCTCCATGCGTAGGATGCTGACATACTGGCTGATGCCAAAGATCCCAGCGTCCCAGTTCCTCCGCCAGGCAGGCGCGGAGGCCGCGCGGCGTCGAGAGCCGCTCAGCTGGCTTGACCCGACTGGGCCAGCTCGGCCACGGAAAGTCAGTGTGGAAGAGTTGGACGCCTCCGACGAGGCCGGAGAGCCGGACGCTGCGGATGCCTGTCCCGCCAGGTCCGCCACGATGGCTATCGGTGCTTCAAGGGCGAGGGTGAGCCAGGTCCGCGAGGAGCATGGTGGATGGCAAGTCCGAAGAGTCCTCGACGCGTCTGAAGTGTTGCCATGACCAGTCCGGCCAGGCTTGATCGGACAGGTACCCCGCTATGCGTCACGTCGGGTGTGGAAGTGGGGGTGTCCCTATGCTTTTCACAAAGCGGCCTAGTACTAGAGTCGCGCTTATTTTCGGTGTTGTCGGGGTTCTAATCCGACTTCGGCCCTGGATCCTGTTAATCATGACGGGTGAGCGATGATGTTTGGGTGGCAGAAATCCGGGAATGGGCTCAGGGCCTTGAGGAAATCAGGGATCTGATCGGGGGTGAGTTCGCGCGCACGGAGCCGCGGAACAATGCGGTCAACTACATCCGCGGCCTGCTTTCGGATGAGGAGCGAAAGAACTCCTGGACCTTGTCCGAGCGCGCCGGGCAGGGCACTCCCGATGGGATGCAACGGCTGCTCTCGACCACGGACCTGGGACCCTGACGCCGTACGTGATGCCCTGGTTGTTACCTGAGAAGGCATCTGGGCGACGCCAAGGGGATTTTGGCCATTGATGAGACCGGGTTCCTGAAAAAGGGGACTGCCTCGGCCGGAGTGGCCCGCCAGTATTCAGGCACTGCGGGGCGGGTGGAAAACTGCCAGATCGGGTGTTCCTGACCCATGCCTCACCGGCCGGGCGGACGTTCCTGGACCGGGAACAGTACCTGCCCAAGGCCTGGATCGAGGACCGTGCCCGCTGCAATCGCGCGGGCGTCCCGGAGGAGCAGGTGATGGCCACCAAACCCGCTCTCGCGGCCGAGATGATTGAGCGTGCACCGGATGCCGGCATCCAGGCCGAATGGGCTACCGGGGACGCGGTCTACGGCCAACACGCCGGGCTGCGCCGTCGGCTGGAGGCCCGCGGCCTGCACTACGTCATGGCCGTTACCATGAACCAGCGCGTTATCGCCCCGGCTCCCGGTTCATTCGGCGCCGAGGGCAGGGCCGATGAACTCTTCGCCGCCCTCGACGGACGGTCCTGGCACACCCGGACTGCCGGGACCGGGACCAAGGGTGAACGGCTCTACGCCTGGGCGCGGATCCGCATCAACGGCCCGACCGAAACCGGGGAACACTGGCTGCTGGCCCGCCGCTCCCTGAAAGACCCCACAGACCTGGCGTACTTCATTTGCTTCACGCCCGAGAACGTCACCCTGATCGAAATGGCCAGAGCCGCCGGGGCACGCTGGGCCATCGAGGAAACCTTCCAAACCTCCAAGGGCGAAACAGGGCTGGACCACTACCAAGTACGTCAATACACCGGGGGTACCGGCACATCACGCTCTCCATGTTCGCCCACGCCTTCCTCAGCGTCATCCGCTCAAAAAAGGGGGGCCTTACCCGGGCTCCGTGCAGCTGGTAAGGCTCTCACTGCCCGAAATCAGGCACCTCATCACACGAATCGTCTGGCACCGACAACCAGACCCCCACCACGTTAGCCACTGCTCGTTCTGGCGACGAAAACACCAACACCGCGCCCAGCAATGCCACTACAAAGCACGCAGACAGACCCTACAAACGCGACTGTAGTACTAGGGGCGTAGCATCTTCCGTTGTCGGACTCGGCGTGCCACTGGGCGTCCGTATCTTCGTCAATGTCGTCGTCCATACCGGATAATTCTGGGGTTATGCGCCACTAGGAATATTCCTCGTCGTCGCAACCGTCGCGCTGATCGTGATCGCGCCGGAAGGAAGGGCTGATCGCCTCCTGCCGCCGGCACCCCAAACGAGGCGGACGACGCTGCAGGCGATTGGCGCCTTCCTGTCAGGCTTCGCCAAGCGGGCCTTCACCCTGGTCTTTCTGTCGCGCCTGTTCTTCTCGGTTGGCATCTTCTCCGTCTTCAATTTTGTCTACTACATCATCACCGACTACACTGGCGTGGCGAATATCCCTGCCGGTAGCCCCAAGGCTGCGGTGGCAACGATTGCATCGATGAACGTGATTAGCCAGATCGCGCCATCGCCTTGATCGGGTGGATTGTCGACCGGACGAACCGCCGGAAGCTGATTGTGGCCCTGGCTTCCGTCGGGACAGGCGTCGCCTTCCTGGCGCAGTGGTGTCGCCGAACTGGGCCGGGATGGTCTTCTATGCGATCCTCGGCGATGCGGCTACCGGCGTCTACCTTGCCGTCGACGTCGCCATCATGTTCCTAGTGTTACCGAACAAGGGGTATGAGGTCCGGGACATGGCGTTGCTTGCGTTGGCCACCATCGTTCCTGCCGCCATTGCGCCGCTTGTCGCTGCGGGGATATTCCAAGTGACAGGTGGATATATCGCCGTGTTCCTTTTCGCCGTGGTGTTTACGGTCCTCGGTGCGGTGTTCATGCTCCTTGTGAGGGGTGTCCGATGACCAACCTGCCTCAGAGAGACTCTGCCGTGTTGGGCGGCATTGCCTCTCCCGCCACGCAGGGCGGACCCGACTTCTCCGCGATCCGCCTGACGCGCCACGTGACGCGCATCTACGACCGGTTGATGAGCGTACAGATGTATCTCGTCGAGGGGGAGGATCGCGCCCTTCGCGTCGATACCGGCTTTGGCGTGGGTGAGCTGCGGTCGTTTGTGTCCGCCCTCACCGACCAGCCCCTGAGTGTCTTCGTAACGCACGGGCACCTCGGCCATGCTTTCGGCGTAGGGTGGTTTGACGACGTGTACATGAGCCATGCGGACCTCGGCACTCTTAGTCAGCAGACAACGCTGCTGCAGCAGGTGCACGACGAAGCTCTTAACGAGGGCCGCATACTGGGGCCGCCCATCCATTCGGCAGAGATGAAGGACATTGTTCCCGGTCAGATTTTCCAGCTTGGCTGTCTCACTGTACGGGCCGTTCCATTCCCGGCCACAGCCCGGGCATGTATGCACTTCTTCTCGAAGAGGAACGCACACTCATCACAGGGGATGCGGCAAATCAACTAACGTTCCAATTTATCCCGGGTTCTTCAACTATCTCCGAGTACCGCGAGACGCTTCGTGCAGTCGATGCAGAGACTGCCAGACGATATTACTGGATATACATCTCGCACGGGACGGGGAACGTGCCCATCTCCTTGTTCGCAGACCTTGATGCTCTGTGCGAGCAAATCCAAGATCGGACAGACGACGCCATCCCGTTTGAATTCATGGGTGCCAAGGGTCTCGTGGCTCGCCGCCCGTTGGAAGGCATAGAGGACCCCGGAGCGAACATCGTGTACCTCGCCGACCGGATCTGACCTAGGCAGACGCGGCGCAACCCGGCACACCGCGTCTGCCTAGGCGCGTCTCGGTCATGACCGAAGAGCACTTTCCCCGGGGGCACGCAGTTCGCTACGGCGGCAATTTCAATGCAACGCACCCGTCTGCATTCTGAGCTCAACATCGAAGGAGCTCCGCGAGGCTCCAAGGCCTAAGCCCTGTGTCCTGTCGGGATCAATCCCGTGCAGCCTACGCTCTTCATGGGCCGGGTCATACCCGGAATTATCACTTTTCCCGCGTTTCATATTTTCCCTCTCCGTTGCTAGCAGTTGCGCCGGTTCAGTGATGGCCTGCAGGATTGGTGTCCACAATTGCCTCACGTCAGGGTATCTAATGAAGGGAAGCCATGCGTTCCATGAGTCGATCACGCCTGCATGATGATTTGTCCTTCTGGGCGGCGGCGAGAGCCTGGCCGAAGTCCTCAAGCGCCAGCTCAGTGCAGTAGGCCGGAGTTCCGGGTTGCTGGCGCCACGGTTCAGCGAGGGAACCGTCGTCATAGGCCTCAAAGCCTGTGTGGTGCACCCACCGCATCAAGACTTCACGCTGAAGATATTCCCGCGGAGCCCTGCTTTGGTGACTTTCCGTTACTCCGGAATGATGTTGTACGTGTCACATCTATTTGCTTCCGGCAGTGTGCGGCCACGATCCTTGCAAGACCTAGTTTTTTTAGCGCTTGTCAGAGCGTGCCCAATGGAGGACACAATTAATGACTAACGTTCTTTGGTTTTCTGAGCTTGGCTTGTCCGACCTTGACCAGGTTGGCGGCAAAAATGCATCGCTTGGGGAAATGGTTCGGAATCTCGCCTCTGCAGGGGTGAAGGTTCCGGGCGGTTTCGCGACGACGGCGGACGCTTACCGGCGTTTTCTGGCGGAGTCAGGCCTGGATGCACGGATTGAAGGCATTCTTGAGGGTCTGGACAGTGCCGATGTGACTGCTTTGGCCAAGGCCGGCCAGGAAATCCGGACCCTGATCCGTGAGACGCCGTTCCCTGCCGGTTTCGAAGACGACATCCGCACCGCCTATCAGCGCCTGACCCAGGAGCATGGCTGGGACGTGTCGTGGGCGGTACGTTCCAGTGCCACGGCAGAGGATCTTCCGGATGCTTCGTTTGCGGGCCAGCAGGAGACGTTCCTGAATATCCGCGGCATCGGGAACATCCTGCTCGCCATCAAGGACGTGTTCGCGTCCTTGTACAACGACCGGGCCATTGCCTACCGCGTGCACCATGGGTTCACCCACTCTGAAGTGGCGCTTTCGGCTGGTATTCAGCGGATGGTGCGTTCCGACGTCGGCGCTTCCGGGGTGATGTTCACCATGGACACCGAAACCGGCTTCACTGACGCTGTCTTCATCACGTCCTCGTATGGTCTGGGGGAGGCCGTGGTCCAGGGCGCTGTGAACCCGGATGAGTTCTACGTGTACAAGCCGGCCTTGGCGGCCGGACGGCCCGGCGTGCTCAAGCGCGGACTGGGGGACAAAGCGGTGCAGATGGTCTACACCGATTCCGACGAGGTTGGCCGGACTGTTGACTTCATTCCGGTGCCCCAGGATTTGCGGTCCCGTTTCAGCCTGACTGATGCCGAAGTTGAAGAGCTTGCCCGGCATGCGGTGGCTATCGAAGCGCACTATGGGCGCCCGATGGATATCGAGTGGGGCAAGGACGGGGTGGACGGAGAGCTGTACATCCTGCAGGCTCGTCCCGAAACCGTGGAATCACGCAAGGCTGCCGGGACCACTTCCCGGTACACCCTTGCCGAGCGCTCCAAGGTACTGGTGGAAGGCCGGGCCATCGGGGCCCGGATTGGCGCCGGACAGGTACGCGTGTTGTCCTCGCTTGACCAGATGGCCTCGTTCCAGGAAGGCGATGTGCTGGTGGCCAACATGACGGATCCGGACTGGGAACCCATCATGAAGAAGGCCGCAGCAATCGTCACGGACCGCGGTGGGCGCACCTGCCACGCCGCCATCATTGCCCGCGAACTCGGCATTCCCGCCGTCGTCGGCACCGGTTACGCATCCCAGATCCTGAAGGACGGCATTCCAGTGACCGTTAGTTGCGCGGAGGGAGAGGCTGGGCTGGTCTATGACGGGTTGCTGGAATACTCGCTGCACGAAACCAGCCTGGAGACCATGCCGGAGGCTCCGGTGAAGATCATGATGAACGTTGGCACTCCGGAGCAGGCGTTCAGTTTCGCCAAACTTCCCAACCATGGTGTTGGCTTGGCCCGGCTTGAGTTCATCATCAATCGGCAGATCGGCGTCCACCCCAACGCCTTGCTTGCCGTTGCTGGTGAGATCGAGCGCCCTGCAACCCTGGATGACTTCACTGTCCGGCAGATCCAGGAGAAAACTGCCGCCTACGACGGTCCACGCGATTACTACATCAGGCGCCTGGCCGAGGGAATCTCGACCATCGCCGCGGCATTTGCGCCTGAGCCGGTGATCATCAGGCTCTCGGACTTCAAGTCCAACGAGTACGCCAACCTCATGGGTGGTCCTGCGTTTGAACCGGACGAGGAGAACCCCATGATTGGGTACCGGGGAGCGTCCCGGTACCTTTCTGCAGCCTTCCGGCAGGCCTTCGAACTTGAATGCGAAGCACTGAAGTACGTGCGCAACGACATGGGTTTGACCAACATCAAGCTCATGGTTCCGTTCGTGCGGACCCTGGAGGAGGCCAGCGGTGTGATCGACCTGCTGGCCGCCAACGGGCTGCGCCGGGGCGAGAACGGTCTGGAGATCGTGATGATGTGCGAGTTGCCGGCCAACGCGCTCCTTGCCGATGAGTTCCTCGAGTACTTTGACGGCTTCTCCATCGGCTCCAACGACCTCACCCAGCTCACCTTGGGCCTGGACCGTGACTCCGCTTTGGTGGCCGAAGGCTTCGATGAGCGGAACCCGGCCGTGACCAAACTGCTGGAAATGGCGATTACGGCGTGCCGGGCCAAGGGCCGCTATGTGGGGATCTGCGGCCAGGGACCCAGCGACCACCCGGATTTTGCCGAGTGGTTGCTGGGACAGGGCATCAGCTCGATTTCACTGAACCCTGACGCCGTCACCGAGACCTGGCTGCGGCTGGCACGCACCACGAGCACCGCGGTCTAAATGGCAGAGCATCACAGCGTGGGGGCGGGTTCACCGCCCGCCCCCACGGTGTTCTTCCTTTCGGACAGCACCGGGATCACCGCCGAGACGCTGGGCAACACGCTGTTGACCCAGTTCCCCGGTCAGCGGCTGGAACGGCGGACCATCCCGTTCATCACTACCGTGGAGCAGGCACGTGACGTTGTTGCCTTGATCGACAAGGTGGCGGCCTCCGGCCCGGTACCGATCATCTTCTCGACGGCGGTGGGGCCTGACATCCGTGCCGTCCTCGCCCAAAGCCGTGGTCGGCTTTTTGACCTGTTCGGTACCCACATTGGCCAGCTCGAAGAAACCCTCGGCGCCGCGGCCAACGGCAAGCCCGGCCAAGCCCACGGCGTAGGAGACGCTGTCCGCTACCAATCCCGCATGGCAGCCGTTGAATACGCCATCGAACACGACGACGGTCAGTCGCTCCGTGCGCTCGAACGCGCCGAATTGATTCTCATCGCTCCTTCCCGATGTGGGAAGACTCCCACCACCATGTACCTGGCCTTGCAGCACGGCATCCTGGCCGCTAACTTCCCTTTGGTCGAAGAGGATTTCGACAACATGGCGCTCCCGAAGCCAATTCAGCCATTCGCGGGCAAGTGTTTCGGACTGACATCCCAGCCCGTCCGTCTGAGCCAGATCCGTCAGGAGCGACGACCCGGCAGCAACTATGCATCGCTGAACCAATGCACGTTTGAGTTGCGCAACGCCGAGGACATGTACCGGGCCAACAACATTCCTTATGTGAACTCTGCCTCCATGTCCGTGGAAGAAATTTCCGCCACGGTCCTCCAACGCATGCGACTCCATCACTGACAGGACAATGGCGCGAGTGACTCCGTTTTGAGTCGTTGCCAGAAACTGGTGGAATGCAGCGAGTGCTCACTGTTTGTCTCTTCGGTGTCCGGGGTTCCGAGCTGGCAGAAGGAAAAGCCATGGCGAGATAACGGGCGGCTGCCAAGCACTTAGATCTTTACGAAGTTTGCCCGCGGTTCTTCGAGTCCAAGGCCTGCTGGTCGCAGTATTGACTGAGGACTCACCCGATGTCGAGGTGGGTTTTGTAGGCGGTGTCTTTGTTGGTGTTCCAGCCGGAGATGATTCCGGCTCCGAGCATTTGGTCGCTGAGTCTGGCGAAGCGGTAGCCGGGGTCGGTGTCGAGGGCTAGTTGCATGTATTGGTGTGCTTTGGATCCTCGGCCTTGCCACCAGTTGATGTAGCCGATGGTGGTGAGGATGGGTGCTGCGTGTTGGGGGCTGGTTCTGGTGTAGGCGTGGATGAGGAGTTGTTGCGCCCATTCGATGCGGGACCACTTCGGTGGGGTGTTGGTTTGGGCGAAGAGGATGTGTTGTGGTGGTTCGTCGATTCCGGGAATGTCTGCGATGAGCCGGTCGCGGACGTGAGGGAATTGGAAGTATGTGATAAGGGTGAGACAGTCCTTGTCGGTGGGGAAGTCCGGTGACTCCAACATGCTTGTCCAGAGCTGGCTTGCTTCTCGGACTGCTTCGTCAGGGGGCTGTGTGCGGATGGTGTTCATGCGTTCTTCGAGGGAGGTTGATTTTGCGGCTTCCTGTGTTGGGGCTGGTAGCACGATTTTGTTGGTGGGTTCGATGGTGCTGCCGTGGTAGATGAATTCGGCGTTGACTTGGCTGTACTGGGTGGTGCTGATGGGCAGGTTGATGTCCTGTCCGGGTTCGCTGTCATAGGGGGAGTAGGCCTCGTTGTCGACGAAGATCCCGTCTCGGATGGTGATGCCGTTTTCTGCGAGGACGCCCGTGAGGGCGGCGATGGTTGCCGCGTGCGGTTTGGGCTGGCCTGGTTCGCAGTGGGTCGAGGTGTAGACGGCGAAGAGGATGCTTGTCGCGGTGGTGTCGCTGGTGAGGTAGCTGGTGACGGTGCGGGCGTAGGGGAGTTCGTTGCCTGGTTGGCGGGGGAGGTCGATGCGTAGGGTGGCGCCGACCCTGTTGTCATCCAGGGTGATGCAGACGAGGCTTTCCTTGGGCCAGAAGCCCAGGGTGTGCCCGATGAAGCAGAGCAGATCTGCGGGGTCTTTGATGGTGAGCTCATTCATTGTCCTGTTCCTTTGCCCTGTGTGTATTTCCTGTGGTCGTTGGTTTTGTGCGTCGTTCTGATAGGGGACCTGGGCGCTGGGGTTAGGGGCTGGAGTGCAACTTGGGGGACCGGGGCAGGGGCGGAAAGTTCGGGAGGATGGGAGCGACGCAGGAGTGCCGAGCGAAGTTTCCGGTCCGGGTCCGGCGCGTGAGCGCCCTGGTTGCGCGGAGGACACGCCCAGCGATGATCGGAATATCAGAATGACAAACAGCGGTTTTGCTTCTGCCCGTTCATGGACGGACCTGCCCTCCACGCCATGACGCCAACGGCTCCTGATCCTCGGCTTGGACTCACAAGAATGAGTGATGGACCCGGCGCCGGTTGCAGGTACGGCTACGTCAGCGTTGTGCGCCTGGCGTCGAAATGCCAGGCCGACGCTGCCGGCTCAGTTTTCAAAGCCGCGGTGCGTACCGGCGTCCTGGATATTGCCGACGGGAAGGGCCAAGACGGTGAACGTGGATGAGTGGTGTGCTGGTTCTGTACATGCAGACATATGCGCCGTTATCGGCATCCCGCCAAGTGAGTTAGTGGCACGCTTGGACGTCGTTCCGATATTGCGGATGGTCGGTGCCTGCAACCGATCCACGGAAGCAGCTCACAGTGCATATCCGTCCGCCTTTGAGGCGGCATTGGGCGCTTGGAGAATAATCAAAAGGCCCGAGGAGGCATGCGTGGCCGCTGACTTCCCGGAGGCGGGCGTGGTGGAAGGGTGCCAGCACTTGCAATGTACGCTCAGCAGCGTGTTGACGTGCAGGTTGTCATTACTAATCGCCTTGTTAGCCGGGCTCACGCTACCAGCCACGAATCCTTTTGTTTTGGGGGGATCGACGAGGGTGCCCTTCGGCACCGCGTCGCTCCGACACGGCAACGAGGTTTGCACAACGATGCCTTGAATTCGGGGTTAGGCTAGCGGAACTAATCGAAATCCTTCCTGCGCCACAGAAAGACTCGACAAATGTTTCTTCTTACACCTGTGATCAGTGCGGCTCTAGGAGTCGCTGCCAAACGCACGGCTGACGCTCTGTTGGACCCTCAGCACAGGCTGGAGGACCGGCTCGTGTTAGAGGAGTACGTTCAAATTGGCGATCTTATGGAAGATGAAGAAGCAGTAATCATCACTGCGGAACAGGAAAATCTCGTCCTTAATGCCCTTCGGTCCGCTGAGTGTGGGCGGCTGATTCAGACGTTCATTCTCTCTAGGATGATCTTGGATCCTGCTGATCTGGACGGCATACGCGTCGAGTTCACTGAAGCGTTGAAGCGCCTGCTGGAGGTGGAGTTCAAAGACCAGGTCTTTATTGCTGGCGAGTTGGCACTATCCATTTGGCCGTTACTTGAAAACTTTGTGGCCCACGTTGGATCAGATGCACTGTCAAGCAACGTTAAGGGTCTACTGACTGCCAGGAGAGCCATAGACGCAGCCTCCGAGATATTGCAAGACAGCGCACCCGTTCCGTTGTACGTCCGCCAGCTCCTCGAGTCAATTTCCGATTTGGAACGCATCAAACTTGCTAGGAATGCAGCTTCTGACATCCGTCGTGAGATCCTGAGTTCATTCGATCAGATGTATATGGAACATCTACTCGAAGGAGATTTCCGTGTGGATAAGAAGGACGTCTTTATCCACCGCACCCTAACGGAAAGAGGACAGTCCACAAAGAGTGTGGAGACGACCGAATTGCCAATAGGACCCAATGGAATTGGTAGAGTTGTTGTCCTTGGTGATCCCGGCGTTGGCAAAACGACATTACTTCGCCACATCGTTGCAGAGATCTCTGCAAACGAAGACGGGGCTATGGTGCCTATTCTTGTAACATGCAGGAACTTTAGCCCGGATAACGCCTTTGAGATGGATAAGTGGGTCACCCGCGACTTTAGAGTAGTCCGGAGCTTGAATATCGAAGGTGCAGTGATCAAAGACCTTCTGGCAACGGGTCAAGCCGTGGTCCTCTTCGACGGCTTGGATGAAGTCATTGATCCAGGCCGTCGTAGTCAGCTGGTATCAGAGATAGAGGGCTTCGTTCGCAGATATCCGTTGTGCCCGGTCCTCGTCACAGCACGTCGAGTTGGCTATGAACGTATTGCACTAAAGGAAAACTTCCGAGTGTTCGGCCTGCAGGAGTTCACGAATGAGCAGGTTCGCGAATATGCGCGACTTTGGTTTCTTAAAAGAAATGCGCCTGAAGTCACGCCCCGCTTTCTTATGAATTCAGAATCGATTAAAGATATCCGCTCCAACCCCCTCATGCTCTCACTGCTCTGTGATGTATACCGAGCCAGAGGTCACCTCCCGCGTAATCGCTTCGAGGTGTACGGGAACTGTGCAGATCTACTGTTCACGCGTTGGGACTCGATGAGGGATATAGAGGCACCGCCAGACCACAGAAGTTATGGAGGCAGGCTTTTCGAAGAGCTAGCGTGGTTGTTTCATTCTAGCCAAAATGCACGCTCGGGTGTGGAGGAGCGACAGTTGGTCCGGCTTTTGGCGGAGTTTTTTAGGAGAAATGCCGGCGTCGACGTTAGTGAGTCTTCAGTAAGAGCGCGTCGGTTTCTTGATTTCTGTGCTAATAGGGCTTGGTTGCTTTCTGCACAATACCGCAATGATCGCGGTGAGAGGATTTTCAGCTTCACACACCGCACCTTCCTAGAATATTATGCAGCTCAAGCAATCGTTAAGCGTTCTGAACATCTAAATGAAATCGTCACGGCCATTCGTAATGCTTTTGTTCATGACCCCAGTTCGGTCCTTTGCGACCTGATTCTTCAATACTACGACAGCACTAAGTATGATGGCGGGGCAGATATACTCCTGGCGCTGCTCAAGTCCCACGAACACGAAGCCGAGCAGGCAGCCGAGGCGCGACTTTCACTGTGCCTTCGTCTCGCCGATGCCATAGCGCTACCGAGCCATGTAATGGATGTTCTTGTTGATTCTATCCGCAGCGCATGGTCCCACATGTTAGCCTCCTCCACTCGGGAGTCGTCGTTTGCGCTATTTGCGCTGAACCGCGATGCGCGGACCAGGATTATCTTGCGCGCCAAGGAGACCTACTCATTGAGACCGCATGCCGGCAAGCGTAGCCAGGACAATTTGTCTTTTCTCGAAGGGCTTGTTGAGCGATGGGTCTGGTTCGACGCTCTCGGCATGACAGCGCTGGCAGATGAAGGGTGGACAGAATCGATCAACGAAATAATTCTGTTGGGCCACGAACATGAACCCTGGAAGTCCGGGGAGGTCCTGAGCTACATACTTCGACACGCCCTTAAATGCGAAGTGACTTTAGCGGAGGTAACATTCCAGGACCTCCTAGCTCTCAACGCGTTTAACCAAGGTGCTCCGGGGTTGATAATAGACGCACTGTTCGCTCCACCGATGCATCCCGGTTCTCCCGTTGCCTGGGAGGACTTGGCTGTTCCCTTTAAGTCGTCAAGCAGCCGGGCTAGGAAAGTTGACTACGGGCTGGCACGACTAATCTGCGGCGCGTTGGAAGTAGGCAACTATAGGAGCTTGCAGCATGCGTCACGAGAAATGCTCTATTGGTTTGCCTTCGTCTCGTATGAATACTCAGGCGAAGCGTCCTTCTGCGAAGAAGTAGAGGATATGGCTTTCGATCGTTCACTTCTACCTGATATTTTGGATCAACGAAGTGCTGCTGAGGGGCGCGGCAAGGTGGAATCCCAAAGAGATCCTGTTCTGGACTCCCTGCTTAACGCAGTCAACGATGTCATTCCGGACGCCCAGGACCGGCGTTGGATAAGGCAATGGATAAGAGGGAACTCATCGTTGTTGACCGATAAGTAGCGTTGCTGGCTGCGAGCATCGCCTTTCCTCAGAATTGAGGAAATAGTTGCTACGCCTACTGACAATCAAAAGTCGATTCGTAGCTACATCGTTGGAGAACGCCGCCAGATTGCGGAGTAGTCCACTCCGAATGCAGACGTGGCAGCCACCACGGCGCTGCCGGGATCCTGCCGCCCTATGATGACATGCACCTGGGGAACAACCCAACCGCCCGGCCCGGTTACGAGATGTCGGTCGTGTAGATCACTGTAATCGGTATCTGTCATCGGCATGGTCTTTGTAGTTCAGGCCCACGCAGAGGATCTTGCCGGCCCTCGGTGACGCCGCGCGCAAGGTCACTTCGGATAGGGGAACCCGGGATTCGGTCAGACGGGCGGCACTGGCAAGGAGATCGGCGGAGGTTTCCGGTCCGATGTCGGTGAGCCCGGCTAGCGGGATGAGGTAATCGCCGTGAACTTCGCCGAGGTAGTTGTGACCCTTATACCGGTAGTTTGCGTAAGCCATTCGTTCTCTCTGGATGGTTGTGTTTGCTGATGAGGCTGCTGGGGTCGGACGTGCGAAGGGCATGGTTGTTCGCCTTGGCCGCCTCATGCAGGCGTCCGCGTCGGGAGCGGGCGTTAGTGTGCCGGGTGCACGCCAAAGGCGACGGCCAGTTTCATGATCTTTTCGGCGCGGCCCAGGCGGGGCAGGTCGGAACCGTCGCGGATGACGCGGCCGTTGGCTTCGAAGTCATTCATGAAGTCGGTGGCCCAGGCAACGTCTGACGGGGTGGGGCTGATGACCTCGTTGATCACGGGGGTCTGATCGATGGCCAGGCACAGCTTGCCGGTCATGCCCATGGTCACGGTGATACCGGTCTGCTCTCGAAGGATGGGGTGGTTGGTGCCTACAGTCGGGCCATCGATGGGGCCCGGCAGATTGCCCACGCGGCTGGCAACGACGAGCTTGGCACGCGGGTACGCCATGGCCTCGGGGTAGCGGCCATGCCGGTGTCGCGGCGGAAATCGCCGGAACCGAAGGCCACGCGGAACGCACCCTGGGCCCGGGCAATGTGGTTGGCTTCCTCGATGCCGAGGGCCGATTCCACCAGCGGGATCACGGGAGTCTTGCCGTCCATGCGGTGGTAGCTCTCGGTGACCTGGTCCGCGGACTCGGTCTTGGCGAGCATCACGCCCAGCAGCCCCGTGCCGCGCAGGCCGGCCAGGTCATCGGCCCAGAACGGGCTGGTGGCGTCGTTGATCCGGACCCAGGCCTTGCCACCGGCGGTCAGCCAGTCGATGACGTTGTTCCGGGCCTGGTCCTTCTGCGAGCGGTCCACGGCATCTTCAATATCCAGGATGATCGAGTCGGCGCGGGAAACGGCCGACTGGTCAAACAGTTCCGTTTTCATGGCATTGACCAGCAGCCAGGAACGGGCGATCTCTGCGGGGATATTGCGTTCAAGGACGACGCCCGGGAGCACGTTCCTTAGGACCGGGGTGGAGTAGGAGGTGTCGTCGGTGCTTTGGGGCATGTAGGTGGGCTGGGTCATGGGTCTCCGTGCTAGGTCAGTTCTGTGATGGTGCTGTCGATGTCGTCCGGTAGCAGATCCCGTCTTCGGCCTCTTCCGGGTGGGCCCACACTTCGACCCCGTGTGCGGCTTCGTACATGGAGCGTGGTTGGGTGGCGTCCCCTGCGATCCAGAGCGCTGTGGAGTCTGCCATGGCGTCATCCACGATTCCGATGCGGATGAGTTGGCCGTGCTGGCGGATCTGAACGGTCGCTCCTATGAGCCGTCGCCAGTGGAGGTGCTGGCGGAGCATGATCCGCTCTCCGACGGCGGGTGTGCGCCCGTTTCTGGGGCCGGTCGAGGGGGTCATGATGCAGTCAGGGCCGATGCCACGGCTTCGCCCAGTTCCTTTGTGGTGGCATTGCCACCCATGTCGGGTGTGAGTGCCTGATGTCCATCGGCGAGCACGGTTTCCATGGCGGTGGTGATGGCGGTTGCGGCCTCGGGTTCCCCCAGGTGGTCCAGCATCATTGCGGCGCACCAGATCTGGCCGATGGGGTTGGCGATGCCCTTGCCGGCAATGTCCGGCGCGGAGCCGTGGACGGGCTCGAAGAGGCTGGGGAATTTGCGTTCGGGGTTGATGTTGCCGCTGGGGGCGATGCCGATGGTCCCGGTGCAGGCCGGTCCGAGGTCCGAGAGGATGTCGCCGAAGAGGTTGCTGGCGACGACGACGTCGAACCAGTCCGGGTGCATGACGAAGTTCGCCGCGAGGATGTCGATGTGGTATTTGTCCACCTTCAGGTCCGTGAAACCCTTCGCCATGGCTTCCACGCGCTCGTCCCAGTAGGGCATGGTGATGGAGATGCCGTTGCTCTTCGTGGCGGAGGTCAGGTGCTTCTTGGGCCGGCTTTGGGCGAGGTCGAAGGCGTACTTGAGGATCCGGTCCACGCCGGTGCGGGTCATGACGGTTTCCTGGACCACGGTTTCGCGGTCGGTGCCTTCGAAGATTTTCCCACCGATGCTGGAGTATTCGCCTTCGGTGTTTTCGCGCACGACGTAGAAGTCCACGTCGCCCGGGACGCGCCCGGTGAGGGGGCTGGGCACCCCGGGAAGGAGCTTGACCGGGCGCAGGCTGACGTACTGGTCGAAATGGCGGCGGAACTGGAGCAGGCTTCCCCACAGCGATACGTGGTCAGGGACGACGTCGGGCCAGCCCACGGCGCCGAAGAAGATGGAGTCGAACTGGTTCAGTTCCTCAAACCACCCGTCGGGCAGCATTTTGCCGTGCCCGGCGTAGTAGTCAGCCGAGGCGTAGTCGAAGTGCTCGTATTTGAGGTTCAGGTCGAAGGCTGAGGCTGCGGCGTCCAGGACGCGCAGGCCTTCGGGCACGACTTCTGTGCCGATTCCGTCGCCGGGAATGACTGCGATGCGGTGGGGTTTCGACATCAGGGAACCTTCTTCGTCTTTGTCGGGTGTTTGGGGTTAGCGGTCGACCGGGTGGGCCGGTTCGCGGTTTTCGAGGACGTCGATGACGGCGTGTGCGGCAGCCAGACCGGCTCGTGCCCGTGCCTCAATCGTTTGTCCGGCGAGGTGGGAAGTGATGAGCACATTCTCCAGGCCGCGTAGGGGGCTGTCGCCGGACAGTGGTTCGCTCTCGAGCACGTCCAGCGCAGCGCCGGCGATGGTTCCGTCGTACAGCGCCGCGGCCAGGGCCTCTTCGTCCACGAGGGAGCCGCGTGCGGTGTTGATAAGGACTGCGGTGGGTTTCATTGTTTGCAGCCGGGGCGCGTCGATGAGTTTGCCGGTGCTTTGGCCTCCGCTGGTATGCAGGGAGAGGTAGTCCGCGCCGGCGATGACGGTGTCGAGATCCGTGAACTGGAACGTGGTATTCGCTGGGTCCGGGTGGGCGGTGCTGACCAGCACGTTCATGCCCAGGGCTGCGCCCAGGTTCGCGGTGGCGCGTCCGCTGGGACCGAAGCCGATAATTCCCAGGGTGGAACCCCGCAGTTCGTGGCCGGCTTCCCGGGGCCAGCCGCCCTGGCGGACAGCGGTGGTAACGTCCGCGAGATGGCGTGCGGACATGATGATCAGTCCGATGGCCAGTTCGGCGGCCGAGTGGTGGTTTGTTCCGGGGGCGTTGCAGACCCTGATTCCTTGTACGGCCGCGGCCTGGACGTCGATGGAGTCGTAGCCCACGCCGCTGCGGGCGATGACTTTCAGGGATGCGGCGGCGGACAGCATGTCTGCTGTGACCGGTTCGCTGGCGAGGATGGCTCCGGAGATGCCGTCGAACAGTGAGCGGCGTTCCTCCAGTGTCCGTGAGCCTTTGGACGGTGCGTAGACGGGTTCCAGGCCATGGTCGCGGAGGAGGTCGTAGACGGTATCTCCGGCGTGCAGGTAGTCGGTAGTGATGAGTATGCGCCGGGCCATGGTGTGGTGTTCCTCGTCGGTATAGCGGTGGGCTGGTGCTGGGTAAAGTGCACACTGGGCAGGGGGCCGCCCCCCGGGGAGAGAGGCGGCCCTGACAGGGTTTAGTGGGCGTCGACCGTCTCGGTCTCGACGTGGTCGTCCGTCCTTGGCGGAAGTTCGTTTTTCTTTCGACCCGATGCGTGTATCACGTTGCGGGCCTGTCCCAGGTCGAAGTCTTTCTCCCATTTGCCGACGACGACTGTTGCCAGCACGTTGCCGATGACGTTGATGAAGACGCGGCCTTCGTTCAGGAGGCGGTCAACGCCGACGATGAGGGCGAGGGCCGCGGTGGGGATCGCGCTGACGGCTCCCAGGGAGCCGGCGAGCACGATGAAGGCTCCGCCGGCGACGCCGGCTGTTCCCTTGCTGGAAATCATCATGATGCCGACCATGGCCAGCTGCTGTTCCCAGGAGAGGTGGATCCCGACGGCCTGGGCCAGGAAGACGGATGCCATGGTCAGGTAGATCGCGGATCCGTCGAGGTTGAAGGAGAACGCGGACGGGATGACGATGCCGACGGTCGGCTTGCCGACGCCCATGTTTTCGAGCTTCTTCATGACCTGCGGGAGCACGGCCTCGCTGGAGCATGTTGCCAGGGCGATCAGGAGCTCGTCTTTGAAGTAGCGCATGACGGTGAAGATGTTCAGGCCGCAGGTCCGGGCGATGATGCCGAGGACGACGAGGACGTAAACGATGCAGGTGGCGGTGAAGAGCAGGATGAGGAAGCCGAGCTGCTGAAGGCTGGTGGCCCCGTACTTGGCCACGGTAGCGGCGAGGGCGCCGAAGGTGCCGATGGGTGCCAGGCGCATGAGCCAGCCAACGATCCGGAAAATAACGGTGGATAGGGCGCGGATGCCGCCGGTGAGCAGGACACCGGATTCGCCTGAGAGGTTCAGTGCTGCGCCGAAGACGATGGAGACCAGGAGGGCGGCCGGGATGGCGCTGCTGGTGAGGGCGCCGAAGAATGACGTGGGGATCAGGCTGTTGACGAACTCGATGCCGTCAAAGCTCTTGCCGGCGCCGGGGATCTTGTCGGCGTTCAGCTTGGACACGTCAATGTTCATGCCGTCGCCGGGGTGGAAGATGTTGGCGACAAGCAGGCCGATGAGCATCGAGATGAGGGAGAGGACGATGAAGTAACCGAGGGCCTTGATGCCGATTCGTCCTGCTTTGCGGAGGCTGTCCATGGACGCAACGCCGAGGGTGACGACGCAGAAGACGACCGGGATGATGATCATCTTGACCAGGGCGATGAACCAGTCGCTGAGCGGGGTCAGCTGCGAGCCGACCTGCGGGATGAACATGCCTACGAGGATGCCGAGGACTCCTCCGAGGAGTACCTGGAACCAGAGTTCACGGATCAGACGCCCGAACCGGGACGACTGTTTGGGCGGGTGTGGGGAATGCTGGTGATCCTGCACAGTGTGGGAAGACATCTTGGGTGCTCCTTTGCACGTCAGACAGAGAAGTTAGCGGTGGTTGCCTGGTCCCGGGCAGTTCTGCTGCCCGGGACCAGACAGGTGTGGGTGGTTTACTCGTGCAGGCTGCGCAGGACCTTGTAGAACTCGGCCTTGCCTTCCAGACCAATGCCGGGCAGGTCGCCGGGGGCTACGCGGCTGTTGACGACGACTGCGTCGTCGGTGAAGCCGCCGGTGGGCTGGAATTCGCCGGGGTAGGACTCGTTGCCGCCGAGCTTGAGGGCTGCGGCGATGTGCAGGGAGAACTGGTGTCCGCCGTGCGGGATGCAACGGCGGGAGGACCAGCCGTGCTGAGCAAGCATGTCCTGGATCCGGCGGTATTCGGTAAGGCCGTAGCTCAGGGCAGGGTCAACCTGGATGAAGTCCCGGTCCGGGCGCATGCCGCCGTAGCGGACCAGGTTCCGCGCGTCCTGGAGGGAGAACAGGTTCTCTCCCGTGGCGATGGGGTTCCTGTAGTGCTCGGAAAGGGTGGCGTTCAGGGCGTAGTCCAGCGGGTCGCCGACTTCTTCGTACCAGAACAGTCCGTACTTATCGATGGCTTTTCCATATTCCAGGGCGGTGTCCAGGTCGAACTTGCCGTTGACGTCCACCATCAGGCGGGAAGCATCGCCGTCGAGGACCTCGATCACGGCCTCGATGCGGCGAAGGTCCTCTGCCAGGTCGGCGCCGCCGATCTTCATCTTGACAATGTTGTAGCCCTGGTCAAGGAAGCCGCGCATTTCGTTCTGCAGGTCTTCCAAGGTCTTGCCGGGGGCGTAGTAGCCGCCGGCGGCATAAACGAAGACGTCCTTGTCCGGATTGCCGTCACCGTAGTGGTCCGAGATCCAGCGGTACAAGGGGACGCCGGCGATCTTTGCGGCGAGGTCGTGCAGGGCCATGTCGGCCACGCCGACGGCGACCGACCGTTCGCCGTGGCCACCGGGCTTTTCGTTGGACATCATGATGTCCCATGCTTTTTCCGGTGACAGTTCGCCGTTCTCATCCATGAGATCCTCGGCAGGAGCATCCATCAGGCGCGGCAGGATGCGGTCCTGCAGGATGCCCGTCGCGTTGTAGCGGCCGTTGGAGTTGAAGCCGTAGCCGACCAGCGGCTTGCCGTCAACGAACACATCGGAGACGAGCGCGATGATTGTGCAGTCCATCTTGGTGAAGTCAATGAACGCGTTCCGGATGGAGGAACTGATGGGGATGGTGCCTACGTGGGCGGAAACGATTTTCATCTTCGAATCTCTCTTGGTCGGATCTTATTTCTTATAAGATAGATACTCGCGGCATGGCACTGGCCGCGTATCCGGCGGGTGGGGTATGCAAATATCTTATAAGACGTTGAATCGAGGTTAGCGGGCCGTGACCGGGAACACAAGCTCGGCGACGAGATTTCTTATAAGATGTTGATTGGAGGGCTACACTTAGCGGGACGGGGGCAACGCTCCCACAGATTTGGAGCGGCAGATGAGTACCAACGTCTTTTCGAGCAAGGGCAGCCTGGCGTACAGCGAATTGCGTCAGATGATCCTCTCCGGCGCCTTAGCCCCCGGCTCGCGCATCTCTCAATACGAGTTGGCCGAAAACATGCAGATGAGCATCACCCCCCTGCGTGAAGCCATCCGCCGGCTCTCGAGTGAGGGCCTGATCACGATGGACACCCACCGCGACTCCAAGGTGGCTGACATGAGCGCCGCCGAAGCCCGCGAACTGCTGGAAGTACGCCTTTCCCTGGAGCCGTCCGCAACGGAACTGGCCGCCTACCGCCGGACCGACGCTGACATTGCCATCATCCGGGCGGCCGCCGAAAAACTACTCCCCGTCACGCGCGTGTGGGGCGAAGACGCCATCATCGCTCACCGCGACTTCCACCGCGCCGTCTACACGGCTTCTCACAACGCAACCCTGATCAAGCTCCTGGATGACCTCTGGGACAAGTCCGACCGCTACCGGCGCATCGGCCTGGAGCTGCCTTCCGGTGACGAGCCCCGCACCATCGACCTGAACCAACACCACCAAATCCTTGAACTCGTCACCGCGGGAGACGGGCCCGGCGCGGCAGAACTCGCTCGCACCCACATCGCAAACAGCCTCTCAGCATCGGTGACAGGTGCCTTGGAGGAGCGGGAGAACGAATCCCCGTCCGACCTTGAGAGAACCGCCTAAAACCGCGCCGGCTTTTTGGGTCCGAGCTTCCTCATTCGCAGCGTCATCTGGGGCGACATTTAGTGTCGTGAAAATGCCGCCATATAGCGTCGCGAGTCACAGGCGAGGTTTCTCCTGAAGTACTGGGCGCGGGAGATCGTCGAAGGACGCGTCGATCTCCTCTCCGGGGCGAGGCTAATGAAGCAAAGCGGCTGGTTCCCCCTGGGACAACCCGCCGAACTGAACGAGCTCGTGTACCTCTTGGACGCCTGGGACGATATGCCGCAGCGCCGCGAGAAGATCGACCTTGAAATCCTCGAGATTTTTCCAGAAGTTCTTGAGCCGCGAAAGCTGACACAAGGCACAGTACTTCCAGATCTTTCCCGATCCTTCGGCAATTGGCGTATTAGCGGAGGACTCGTGATCGGTGCAGGCCTGTGCCAACTGCGGCCACCTGCCGATCACCGAGTAGGCTGGCGTTGCCGGGCCCACTCTCCTGCGTCCAGTTTCGAATGCTTCGGCACCATTCCTCACCTTCAGTCACTAGGAGCCTGAGCTGCCCGGAATCCACGAACCCAGCGTGATCGATCTCGTGACGCACGATCCGGTGCACGACGAATACAAGCTGATCATGGTCGAAGATCGACGGTGGGAGGGTGCACCCGACCAACTGGCACAGCTGAGGGAGAAGATCAACAACTACGCCATATTCGTCCTCGATCAGGGTCTCCTCCGCTCATACCCAGAGACGGCGGGACATTCTCTATGCATCCAACTGGATTGCGTGAGTACGCCTACGGCAGAGGTTCACGAACTCATTGACCTGGCCTCTGAAAGACTCCTCGTTCACGGCATCCGGTTCGCGGTAAATCTGCTCGATTGAAGATCGCCTAAGGAACCGATTGTCTGTGGCTTAGACTTTGCTGTCATGTTCAGCGTGTCGAGCAAAGTCCTCGCGTGCTTGCGATGGGATCCCACCATGTATCGGCTTGAATCCAGCGGCGAGCACAATTGCACGACTTTGCATGCGCTTGTTGCACTTCGCGCCTCGGAAGGATCGGGCAGTATGTCGTTTACCTGTCAGGCTCGTGGCGTGACGACATCACAACCCTTGGGCTAGAAACCGAGGTCTCGACCGGATTCTGACACCTGAGACAAGGATCTCGGATCACTTGCAGTTTTTGGATGACCGAAATACCCGAACCATGGGCTGAGTTGGTTGGCTTCATCCCCAAGACCTTGAGCGGGAAGCACCCGGATCAAATCAAGCTGACCTGTTGCTGACGGCCACGGCAGCCGTCGGCCGCTCCGGCTAAAGAACCGTCCGGCCGATAACCGGCGTTCTCTCGTCGGGTCGGTCGAAAGGTCTTGTCATGATGCTCGTGGCCTTCTCCGCCATGTAAATAATGAAGGAGGTGCCGCCATCGTGTTGGATGTTTCATCGTTCTGCCGGGAGGAGTGTGGCCGGATTTTGGGTTGTTCGTCCGATCGGTGTGAGTCCTGCCCCGGGGGCCGCCGCCTCATACCGGCAGGACACTCCCAGCGGGCTAAAAGGCTGAGTCTGAGCAGACGAACTGTAGTTTGTGGCGGCTCCTATTTGCTCGTGCCGGCCGGAGTGTGCAGATCAGCGTTGGGTCCCTTTCTCCGGTGGCGATCGAGCAAAAAAGAAGTGTGGACAATGTCCACACTTTCCACCTCCGACTGGCCCGTAAAGCCACCGGACTGGCCCGGATTCCGCATGTTTCCGCCACTTCCCAGTGTTTGCAAGGCTCGGAATCCCGTTCGAGTCCCACCTCGGGCACGGCATACCCCCTCGTCAGAGGGGGTTTTTGCTTTAAGGTGTGTACAAATCAGGTGGTCAGGTTCCTCTGACACTGGCCGCGGTGTGTGCCTGGCGCCACGGGTCGCCTGTTTGGTTGTAGGGGAGCGGGTTCAGGGTCGCGGCGGTGGGCCCTCCGCTTGCTCTGCACTGGAGTTATGCGTTCCTCTCTTGGTTCGTTCGGTAGGTCGTGGTTGGCCTACACCTCTTCATGGATAGGAGGACTGAGCACAACATGACCTCGAGACCCTGGGTCAAAGTTCTTGGTTTTGGCTCGTTGCTGGGGCGGGGGAGGCGTGGCTGGGAAAGCTTTGTCAGGCCAAAGGGGGTGTGGACATTGTCCACACTTAAATCTTCTTTATTTAGATCGTTTGCAGTCATCGCCGTCCCTCGTTCCGCCAACAATTACATTGCATTTGAGTGGCCACAGCGACATGACGGCCATCTGCAAGCGGAAGAAGTGCAGGGGTGCTCCCGACAGGCAGGCTCAGTCGCTGAGTTCGGCAGAGCGGTCTCGGGTTGGTCCCGAGTGCATCGTCGATGCGACGATATAGCATGAATAGGGAAGCGGTCCGCGAGCATACTAATAGGCCCTAGTGGGGCCTCCGGAGCCTTGCAGTTCAGGCGATTCTCGGTTGAGCATATCGAAGCATCAGCGTGCCGATAAGGGCCCACATGTCGCGCGGACGCCGGTCGTGTCAGGTTTGGATATAAGAGATTCTCAGACGGCTGTCCATGATGAACGTTTTCGACGGCAATCTGACGAGGTTTCGGCTGACGATCTGACATTAGGTGGGGTGTGCTCCATCCGGGATCCCTGGCGACTAGCCACTTTGGGGCTGTAGCTCTCTTCACCGACTCTGTGAGGGCTTCTACGCGCGCATAGCCTTCCGAATCGTCTGAAGCCTGGACAGCGGCGCCTGTTGCTTCACTGAGCCGCATCGAAAAGTGATTTTTGCTCATCTACCAGCTCAGGTATGGGTCTGGAACGGCTGAATGGGGTTATTCATTCACCGCTACCGCCTGCTCACTTGCGTGGGGCGAGGACTGGGCGAGCGCTTTTCGTCTGTTGGTCAAGATTTGGATCAACGCGACCAGCCAGAACGGGTACTGCAGGAGCCAGGCACACCGGAACGCGTCGAAGCTGTAGCCCCCCATCAGGTCGAGAATCAGCCCAATCAGCACGAGTAGAGCAAGAGTCGCCAGGAATCCACCGGAATTGGCCACAGCTTGGGCAACAGGCGAGCTGTCCGGGGGATTGGATGTTCGTCCGATGTCGAGTGCAACAACAGACGCTGGCCCGCCTCCAGCCAGTACACACACCAAGAAGACAAGAAGCCACAGCGGAGCCGGTTGGGGCAGCACCAAGATGACGCTCCACACCAAAGCTGGTGCCAAACTCATTCCTAACAGCAACCAGGGTCTCGCCCGGGGTGCTCTGGCAGAGAGGAGGCCCATGAGCGGGGCGATGATGATGGCAACGACCACCAGCAGCACCATCAAACCGCTCGCGGTTGCAGGTGACAGGCCCTGAGCAGAGATTAAGTAGGGAACGCCCCACAACAAGGTGAAGACCATCATCCAGAACTGCGTCGCCATATGGCCAAAGAAGCCCAGACGGCTTCCTGGCCGGTGCCAGACGCGATGCAGGTCTTTGAGGACGTCTTTGAATGCCCGCGTTTGGCATACCGGTTCAGACCCCACGGGCCCGTTGCGCAGGACCATCACCGAAAGGATGGCCACCAGCAGGCTTGTGGAAGCAGCCGCTACGAACGCCGTGGGCCAATCCGCAACATGCAGCAACAGCAAAAATGGTACTGCCGACAGCATCTGGCCGAGCTGCCCGGTCATCCCCGTCAGCTGGGTGATGATAGGAACGGCGCGTGGCGGAAACCAGCGAGGAATCAGGGACATCACTGCCACGAACGTAAGTCCGTCGCCCAGACCGATGATCACTCGGGCGGCAATTGCTAATCCGATGTGTGTGCTGATAGCCACGGTCAGCTGGCCTGCAGCGATCAGGATGCAACTGAAGAAAACCATACTGCGCGAACCCCACCGTTCAACCAGTATGCCGGCAGGAATCTGTACTGCAACATAGACCGCGACCTGGACAAAAACGAGCCACGACAGCGATGAAGGCGAAACCGAAAAGTGCTTCGTCGCTTCAAGCCCCGCCATGCCAAGAGTAGTACGCTGCATGACACTGACGATGAACGCCGTCACCCCGACAATCCATATACTGTACGACCTGGCAGAGGGTAACTTTATGGGGATCATCGGAGGGATATCGTCAAGTGAGCCGTCACTGACTGGGTGATTGCGGTCTATGAAATTCATGCCGGATTTTCTCCTGGTATCCGTCGCAGCTGCCTAAAGTCACGGCTTGTCAGGCCAAACTCAAATGCACGGTGCGCACGGGGAAGATCCACCGTGCGCACCAAGGGCATAGTTACCCAGCCATCACTTTGACAGGTCGCGGCCCCGCGGCTCCTTGATCATGCGAGCTGTTACCAAGGCAATTAATGCCAAGACGATGACGTAACCGGTAAACCACCAGGTGTTGAGATTAACTTCCGCCCAAGATCGAAGGAAGGGCGCGGTGCCCCCGAAAACTACGGCTCCAATGGATGACGGGATGCTCATGACCTGAGCTCGTACCTTGTTGGGGACAAGTTCATTATTCATTGCGAGTTCAGTGGAGCTGGCGCAGCCAAACAGCACCAAGCCGACCGTCATCGGGACGACGAGGCTCCAAAATGATGGTCCAAGAAGCAGCTGCAACGGTATCGCAAGGAGTGCGGTTCCACCGAAGGCCAGGGTGTAGTTGAACCGACGTCCTTTGGCGTCTGACAGCTTTGTCCAGAGTGGGACCGAGATGACGTACAGAACTTGAGCAATGAGGCCGGCCCAGAATGCGGTGTTCGCGTTAGCCCCTACACTCGTGATCGCGTATGCGGGGTAACCAACGGCAAAGGTGTAGTAGCCCAGAGCCATACCTGGCCAGAGCAGGAACAGGATTCCGATGGTACGGCGGTGAGTCCACACGTTCC
Organism: Micrococcaceae bacterium Sec5.1; assembly: GCA_039636795.1. Lineage (NCBI taxonomy): Bacteria > Bacillati > Actinomycetota > Actinomycetes > Micrococcales > Micrococcaceae > Micrococcaceae bacterium Sec5.1. The sequence continues at coordinate 2,284,838 of CP143430.1, forward strand.
GCCAGTAGCCTTTGTCCTCTTGGGCTGCCTGAACTTTCGAGTTTTCGAACGTGACCGGCTCCGGAAGTTTGCGGCGCATCAGAACGATGAACAGGCCGTACAGTGCGCCAAGGAAGAACGGAATTCGCCAAGCCCAACTGTGCATCTGCCCATCGGTAAACAGCGAGGTCAGTATGACGCCAAGCAAGCTGGCCTGGACCAACCCAAGTGTGAGCATCACCTGGTATGCGCTTGTCTGGAACGCACGGTGCTTGGGATCAGCTACTTCTGCCACATAGGTATATGCGGAGATGCTCTCCACGCCATGCCCGCCGCCCTGGGCAAGACGTGCAACCAGAAGGATTACAACAGCCGCGATACCAATCGAGTTATAAGTTGGCGTCACCGCAATTGCAAGGCTGCCTGCTGCGCTCAGGGCCAGTCCCACCATCATCAGCGGTTTTCGGCCGATGCGGTCAGCGAGTCGCCCGGCGATCATCGCACCGAGCGGTCGCATCACAAACCCGAGGGCGAACACCAGAAGCGTATTCAGAACATTCGCCGTGCTATCACCGCTGACAAAGAACTGGCTTGCGAAGAACGGGGCAAAAATGGCGAAGACAGCGTAATCGTAGTACTCGAACCCCACGCCAAAGCAGGCGCGGAGGATCATATTCCGTCGCTGTGAACGGGTCAGCCCGTGACCTTGTGCGGGATGGTCCGATGTCTCGGCTGGGACGCCGGGGGCTGTCTTATCGGGTGCTGTCATCTTGTTAAACCCTCCTCATTGAGAAACCTGATTGTGCTGCCCAGATCATGGCCCATCCTTGAATGGCTCAGATCTGATCAAGCGAGATATTGCGCTGTCGCGGTCAAATGTTGGTCGATCCGCTGCCGCACCTGGTGCTGAATCTCCCGGTTCCCGCTAGTTCAAGCAGGCTTTTGGGATCGGTTTGGGTGCGTGAGTTTCACCCTGTATGTAAATGTATACAGTCATGCTGGGGGAAGTGTCAAGAATCACAAGCCAGGTCTCTGTTCTCTCCTAAGGTGCGGGTATTTTCGCGATACCTAGCCTTCTTGGAGGGATCCTTGACATGCGAAACGCAGGGCTTCAGACTGTATACATCTGGATGCAGAGCGGGTTCGGAGCTTGCGGCTTCGCTGTTGCGGCTTCCCTGTTGTGGCTCTGGAACGCAGGAAAACTTAGGTGACAAATGCCGATAGGAAACCATCCGTTGACTTCTGACGGGCATGTCCGTTCAGAAATGGTTGCCGGATCGAGAAAGGAATGAGGATGCTCGATACAGTGTGCGGAAAGCACAGCGACGATGGGGCGCGCCCTGCTCACAAAATGGTATTGGGGGGAGTTGGATCGTGAGGCATCCAACTCCGGTGATGATCATGGTGGCGCCCACCGGCTCAAAGGTTCTCAAGAAGGACAACCCACACGTTCCTCTTTCCCCGGCGGAGATCGCGAATGATGTGGTCCGTTGTGCGCAAGCTGGCGCCTCTATTGCTCACCTACACGCCCGGGATGTTATGGGCCGGCCGACCCAAGACAGCGGCGTTTTCAAGGAGATCGTCGACAGGATTCGTGAACGCAGCGACATCGTGCTTCAGATCTCCCTCGGATCGCCCGGCTTTTCAGTTGAGGAGGCCGTAGCACCCTTGGTCCTGGATCCGGAGATGATCGCGTTCCCGTTGCGCTCATTCTCAACGCATGGCGCCGGAAGTATTCCGGGAGACGTTAGGGATATGGCCTCGGCAGTGAACGCCATTGCCACCATTCCGGAGCTGGACATTGTCGACTTTGAGAGCCGCAAAGGCGTGGACGTCGTGCTTCAATCCGGCCTTATTGGCTCACAAGTAGCCTTCGGTGTGAATGTCCAGAATCCCGAGACAATGCGTGTAGGCAGCGAACGTTTGCTGAGCCTTACCGGTGGGTTGCCCGAGGGCAGCCCATGGTGGGTGATGAAGGGAGGGGCCTGTATGCGTGGATTGGCAGCCCTCACTCTCGAGCTCGGCGGACACCTCCGTGTGGGCCTCGAGGACCTTGTTGTGGACTTTGACGGAACGAGCCCGGCCGAATCCAATGTGTTGCTGGTTGAGAGCGCCGTTCGAGTTTGCGCTTCCCTTGACAGGCCTATCGCGACGCCGGCTGATGTTCGCGATTTCTTTTCAATACCCTGCCCAGAAAATTCGATGGTGCAGGGCCAATCCCTTACGCATAAGGCGGGTTAGCAATGGGCAAAACGATCATTGAAACTCTCGCGGAGTTCTCCAGTGAGACACCGTTTTCAGAACTCCCTGATTTTGTCGTGGAAGAGAGCAAGCGCGTTCTGCTTGACTCTGTGGGTTGTGCAGTCGGAGGCGTCACCTCACCGAAAGGCCGGATGGGTGTCGATTATGGCCGGATTCTTGGCGCCTCCTCGGGAGAAGCAACGATCATAGGGACTTCCCATCGATCCTCCGCCGTTGGCGCGGGATTCGCCAACGGCGAGCTGATTAACGCCTTGGATTTTGATGCCGTGCTGCCGCCGGGCCACGTCTCGCCATACGTCATTCCAGGCCTATTGGCCGTAGCTGAAGGCCGGCACTCATCCGGCCGGGAGATAATCACTGCCGTGGCCATTGCCCACGAATTGTCCTTCCGTTTCAGCAAGTCAATGGACTACCACCGCGATATCAAGAACGGCGAATTCCGCGTTCCAGCGGTGCTCGGCTGCACCAGCACCGTCTTCGGCGCGACCGCGGCCATCGGACGGATCAAAGGCCTCAGCTCTGATGTTGTCGCAGATGCCCTGGGAATTGCAGGCAGCATCTCGCCCGTCAACTCTCAGCGGTCGTGGCTGGAACACACACCACTGTCCACGATCAAGTACACTATGGCTGGCCCTGTGGTCCAGACGGCTATCACTGCGGCATATGCGGCCGAACTTGGCCACCGCGGCGACCGAGAGATTCTGGACGACGCCGAATACGGATACCCACGCTTCATTGGAACGACTCGTTGGGAAGCGGAGAATCTCACCGACGAGCTCGGCGTCGACTGGCGTTTTCCTGCCGCCAACTCTTACAAGCCCTATCCGCACTGCCGCAACATGCATGCCCCATTTGATGCGCTCACAAGTGTGATTGAGGAGAACGACATCAAGCCGGAGGAGATTACGGCGATTCGGGCCTGGGGCGAGGCTTGGATCAAACTGCCGCTTTTCCTCAACAACAACATCGGGCACGTACTTGACGGGCAAATGAGCATTGCCCACGGACTGGCAGTCGCAGCCCAACGCATCCCTCCTGGGCCTGCATGGCAGGACCCGAAGGTCGCGTTCAGTCCCGCAGTTCTTGACCTGATGAAGCGCGTCACCTTTGACGGCCATCCGGACTACGTTAGTGCCATCAGCCAAGATCCGGCGGCACGGCCCTCACGCGTTGAGGTCGACACCCGGGGTGCCACGTTCGTAGCCGAGCGCCACTATCCAAAAGGCTCCAGGTCCTCGGACCCGGCCTCTTATATGACCACACAAGAGCTGGTCGATAAGTTCCTCGTCAATGCCGAAGGGATCCTGCCAAATCCACAGGCAAAAGAGGCGGTACAAGCCATTCTCGAGTTGGAAAATGCAGATGACATCAGACCAGTGATGCGGCTTCTTGCTGCATCGGAGCAGTAAGTCCGCGTTGCGGACGGGCGTGCAACCCCAGGTAGTTAGCTATTTCAAGTGAGGAGAATTACGTGATGGCTGAATGGTCATTTTGGATGCTGGAGTACGCAAGGGTGGAGGACCACCCGACGCGCAAGTCGTTGTATGGTGTCGGCTTTGATGAACGAGGATATATGCCATACTGCTACGTTCTGATGGAAGGCGAAGGCCACCGCGTTCTCATAGACACGGGCTTCGATCCAAGCGCGGAATTCGTGAGCCGATTTTTGCCTGAGAGTGTAGTCAATGGTGCGGCGAGTGCCTCGTCTGTCCTGGCGAAAGTGGGGTTAACGCCTGAGGACATCGACACGATTCTCATTACACATGCCCATTTCGATCACATGGGTAATCTGCAAGCTTTTCCGAACGCTCAGGTTTGGATTCAAGAGCGAGAGGTCCAGCAATGGGAGTACGCATTATCTCTGCCGGAACGCTTCGGAACCTTGAGCCAGGCGACGGATCCGGCCGATCTCTCGTACCTCAAGCAGTTACAGAAGGAAGGCCGACTTAACCTGGTGGACGGTCGTGTAGAGGATGTGCTTCCGGGCGTCGATCTGGTTCCGGCTTTCGATTCACATACGGACGGGTCACAGTACATCACCATCCATACGGGAGGTGAGACTTGGGTGATGCCGGGAGATAACGTGTATTCCTACCGGAACGTCGAAACCGGTTCCTCCAACCCCTTCTACCGAGGTATTGGAGTAGGAAACGGCAGTCTATGGCGAAGCCTGTTCGTCATCGATGAGATGATGCAGTGCGCCGGTGAATCGAGCCGGCTAATGATTCCCCATGAAGGGCAACTGTTTGAACGCTTTCCGTCGATTCGCGGCGAGGATAACCTGGCGGTGGCCGAAATGCGATTGGCCCCCGATACTCGTAGTCGTCTCGATACTGCCCAGTTCCGCAGCGGCGACGGAAGTGTGGGTGCCGCAGGCCTAGGATCAGCTGACGTTCGCAACAAATAAGGAGTCGTGAGCCGCCGTCTCCCGTCGATTCCTCTGAGTCGGCGGGAGACTTTCCGGACTGCACTTTCCGGTGTCAGAAAGGATCGACCGTTGGTGCGAGATCATGATAGCGCCGGTGTTTGATGTCACAGGCCTTGGCCCGATGGCCGTCCGGGAGGGCGGCAATGTTGGTCCAGGCATGCGTCGCGGCGAAGTCGAAGAAGGGCGGCTTGCCCTGGCCGATGTTTCTCGGGGTTTAAATCCCGATCTCACAGCTGGCCAGGGGTCCGTGCCCGGCGGCAAGGAAGGCTCGTGCCAGCGCCGGAAGTTTTGGAAAGGTCGCATTCGAGGGTAGTTGGCCCAAAGCATTTGGTGACGATCTCAGAATGTCCAGCTCTGAGGCGTGCTCGGCCCCGGCTGAGCATCGCAGCGAGGGAACAGAGGATCGTGCCGGACAACGCCTTCTCCCGTTTGAACACGCCCGGAATGCCGACTTATGAATAGCCGGAGTTAGTCTTGAACGAGGCTTCTGGATTCCCTGTCGACGGCGATGCGACAGGTGGCAGCAACGTCGCAGAGACACGTCTAACGTGGAGGACGGTTCGTGCGCTCTTTCCTAGACGGAAGACTGGGCCCGGGCAGGAGTGTCTGCGCCGTATCCACTTCCCTGTGTGATCATCTCCAACCTCAAGTTACGCGCCGAGGTCGTATGTGCGATACTCGCTTCCTTTGCTGCTACATCCTCGCCCGCCTCAATGGCGTCCAAGATCGTGCGGTGCTCCTGGATTGCCTCCTCCCACCGTCCAGGCTGGGCTACAGCGGGCTCGGGATACCGGCGTATGTGAACCATGAGCCTTTCGAGCAAATCACACAATGTGGCGTTGTGGCTGGCCTGCCACACACTGACGTGAAAGGCGTGGTCCATCGCAGCCATGTCCGCCGGGTTCCTCTCACGAAGTTCGACCATTTGGCCGTGCATACGCCGCATTACAGCCATGTCATAGTCGGTGCTCATCCGTGCCGCCCATTGCGCAGCCATTCCTTCCAGGACCGTGAGACAATCATAAATTTCAAGTGCCTCCTGCGGCGTCGGCTCATGGACTACGAGCTTACGTCCATTTCGCTGCAGGAGACCGTCCTGTTCAAGCCTGCGAAATGCCTCGCGGACCGGAGTCCTACTCACCCCGAATTCTTCCGCGACCGATGTCTCGATCAGGACGTCACCCGGACGGTAACCGCCGTACATGATGGCAGTACGGAGGCGTTCGTAGAGGGAAGGATCAGCTGGCATCGCTTTGCTCCTTTCACTTATCGTCGGTGAGGCGAAGGGTCACCGGAACAAGCATTAGTCAGCCCGGCTCTTACTGCATACTACTGCATACTACGTCTTTCTCCAGCTATCTCCCGCTTCGATTCAAGCTGAAAGAGATTTAGACTCTTCTTGTGTTGACTGTATACAGAGGGATACAATGATCCCGACGCCGAAAATTCGCTCTGCGCAGTGTTGTCGTAAAAGAAGAGCAACGTCACGATCAATCTAGTCGGAGGTTCAAATTGCTGGTGAGATTACGGAGATCTGCTAATACTGCAGAGGCGCATCACTTGGTTACGAGTGGGTTCCCTGTCGCTGGCAGGTTGTCATGACCTTCGAGGAAAAGGTTGTGGTCGTTACTGGTGCAGCTCGGGGGATTGGTCTTGCTACCGTTCAGCTAGCCTCCCGATTGGGTGCCCGGCTTGCCGTTTGTGATGTCGATGCCGCAGCGATCGATAAGGCGGTCACCGCGATAAAGTCAGACGGCGGCGAGGCTGTGGGGATCGTGGGAGACGTTAGCTCACGGGCAAAGGTCAAGGAAAATGTCGATGAGATCATGGATTCCTTCGGCCGAATAGACGTTCTCGTGAACAATGCGGCCACTCAAGTGGTTACACCTGCGCGCGAATTGTCGGAAGAGCACTGGCGGCGCGAGCTGGATGTCTGCTTGACCGGAGCGTTTTTCTGGTCCCAGGCAGTGGCGACGTCTTCCATGATTCCCCGCCTCGATGGCTCCATTGTAAATGTGGGCTCCGGGGCAAGCCTCGCTGCAATGCCCAACAGTGTCTCGTACGTCGCAGCTAAGCACGGAGTGGTGGGGCTTACAAAGGGATTGGCGGTCGATTGGGCCCAGTACAGCATCCGCGTAAACTGCGTATGCCCTGGCTTTACGTGGACAGATCTAGCCAAGAGTGTCGTCGAGGCAAATCCGGAAATGATGAGACAGCGGGTGGACCGGATTCCGCTCGGCAACGGAGCCCAGCCCGAGGACGTAGCCCGCGCGATCATCTTCTTGGCTTCGGCCCAGGAAGCAGGGGCCATTAGCGGAGCGGTACTGCCCGTAGACGGGGGGACGTTGGCGCTCTCCTCCGGTTATTCACCTCCACGGGATGATCAGTAAAGAGGTGCGCCCCTGTGGTCAGGAACTATTGAATGGTTCCTGCTGCAACTGTCGGTGACTCAAGCGCGGATATTCCTAGGGAACGACTATTGCTCACGCGGTCCGGATTCTCAGCAGCACATCCGGTCACCTCTTCGGGAAAAACAAACACCCGCGTTCCGCACCATCGGCGGCCAACCAGAATCCTGAGCGATAGTCCATCACGGCCTCAATGCCCCCGTGACGTAAGCGGTCGGGGACCTGCGCATTTGCATGTTCACCTGTGGCAGGACGGCCTGAGGTCATCTTCGCGCATCCTGATAGAGACCGGCGGCACATGCGCGTTGTGTTGGCTGTGCCGGCGATCGTGGGCTTGTTGAGGACATCCCTCATGGGGGAGGCGCTCAGTGTGGCCAGGGAACCCCCAACTAGGTTTATGACCAGTTTGCCCCAAATGGGGTCACGGATCTTGGCCGTGACGCTGACCTCGATCCCGGTGGGCTTCAGCAGCGGTGCCAGGGTGTCCAGCCATGGGACAGTAGTGCCGTCGGGATGGCCGATGATGAGGCGGTTACGTACATTCTCTGCGCGGACGACTCCAGGCGCAACAACGGTGCACGGCACCGACCGCCCGTTCGGGGCGGACACATGACCATAGTGGACTTTCAGGATCCAGCTGCGGGAGTTGGGTACCGTCCAAGTCTACGCCGTGGGAGTGGAAGTATCACCAGGGGATGCCGTTCATGACGAACAGCACCAGGCTGTTCTCGTGAAGAAGTGAGGCAATGTGTTCGGCAGTGCCCGGCAAGGCGGGGCCTGCACAGACTCAAGGTGTGCCAACCTAGCGCGGCGCTCGGACAGGCGAGGTGAAGGCCCATGATGGGACCACTCTCCCGCTCGATCAGCCGCGCTCGTTGGTTCCTGCGCGCTGCCTCGCTGGATCTGCTTCGGCATCGCTGGCCTTCTATGGTCTGTGCAGTGTCTTCGGGGACTGGGCGACATCCGGGCGCGCTTGTCCATTGACGACCCCTTCTCCAGCTGTCGGGTCACGGGCGATAGAGGTACTGCAAGGGACTCCCTCAGAAATGTGAGTTGGCCTAGCGTGGATGACATGGAAAATCGAGCCGAAGTACGCGAATTCCTGATTTCCCGCCGCGCCCAGGTCTCACCGGAGCGGGTCGGACTGCCTGCAGGGAGGAACCGTCGTGTCAATGGCCTGCGTCGTAGCGAGGTAGCCACCCTGGCCGGATTGAGCGTGGACTACTACACCCGCATGGAGCGCGGAGCAATCAGCGGAGCCTCCTCACAGGTGCTGGAAAGCATCGCCAAGGCCCTGTGTCTGGACGACGCCGAGCGGGCCCACCTGTTCGACCTTGCCCACGCCGCCAGCCCCATTGCACGGCCTCAGCGCCGACGGAGCTCGAAAACCTATGCGCCGCATCAGAGCCTGCAGTGGGCGCTCGATGCGATCACGGCCGGTCCGGCATTCGTTCGAAATGGCCGGATGGACCTGCTGGCGGTCAACCCTTTGGCACGCGCGTTCTACAAGGACTGCTTCGACATGCCCGGTCAACCGCCGAACATAGCCCGTTTCACCTTCCTGGCAGAACGTGCTTACGACTTCTACCCCGACTGGGACGCTTTCGCGGAGGTGACGGTCTCCATTCTGCGCACAGAGGCCGCCCGGGACCCGCACAACAAGGAGCTTCACGACCTCATCGGTGAGCTCGGCACCCGAAGCGAGGAGTTCCGGAAGCTGTGGGGTGCGCACAACGTCCGCCACCACGGCACTGGAATTAAGACGTTCAACCATCCCATCGTTGGCGAGATGACACTCGCTTTCGAGGGGCTGGAGATGACTGCTGAACCTGGCCTGACACTCACGATCTATACCGCAGAACCCGGTTCACCGTCGGCCGAGCGCATGCAACTGCTCGCCTCCTGGGCGGCCAGCGAATACCGAACGGTCGTCCAGCCCGCGTCCGAACGTACACGAAAGGACGGCTGACGACGACGGTGGTGCCACCACTAAGCGGTGACTCGCCGTCGATTGAAAGTTGCAATTCCGAGCCACAGCTTTACGGGGACTAACCACTTACATGTCTGCAGACGGCACTATTCCCGACCCAGGGGGCATTTCGTCCCACATTCACGGAAGAAGGAACACCATGAACACAACGATCGCAGTCATTGGGGCCGGACCAGGCCTGGGGATGGCCTCTGCTCGCCGCTTCGGAGCCGAAGGCTTCAATGTTGCGCTCCTCTCCCGTACTCAGGAACACGTGGATACACTCGCCGCGGAACTTGCCGACGCCGGCATCAACGCCCGCGGTTACGCCGCCGACGTCCGTGATAATGACTCACTTAGTATTGCTATTGACCGGGCCGGCGACGAGTTGGGGATCATCGAAATTCTCCACTACAGCCCGGTGCCGTCTAAGGAATATCTGAGGCCCGTCCTTGAAACGACGCGCGAAGAACTGCGCTCGGCACTCGAATTCTCCGCTCTTGGCGCGGCAGCCGCCATCCAAGCGGTACTTCCCGGCATGCGTGCGCTCGGACGCGGAACTGCTCTGTTCGTCAATGGCTCCAGCGCGGTCCGGCCTAACCACAACTACGCCGGCACGTCCGCGGCGTTCGCCGCTGAATCCGCGTACGCTCAAATGCTCCACGATGCCCTGGCACCGGAACGAATCCACGTCGCGCAGCTAATCATTCCTTTGGGCATCGGTGGAGGCGACCCCGCGCACGAACCGGCGGCCCTGTCCGAAACTCTCTGGCGCGTCTACAGGGAAGGCAAGGATTTCCGTACTTTCGTGACACCGCTCGACTGAGCTTTGCACGCACGATCGGGCGGCTGACCGCTGTCCAGGATCTCCGTGGCCGCGGGGCGAGGGTCGTTGTCGGCGACCTTCCCGATCCCGCTGAGGTGCGCCGACTGGCGAAGCAGGCAAACTCTCTGGGCCGATTCGACGCCGTAATCCACAACAGAGGTGTTATCGGTGCGTCGCTCCTTCCAGTGAACGTGATCGTTCCCTTCATCCTCACAGCGGAAATGGAACGGCCTCACCGGCTGATTTACCTCAGCAGCAGCATGCATCACGGCGGCCGTGCGGACCTCGCCGGGGTCGACTGGAGTGGGGGACGGGAAGCCCGCTCATATTCCACAGCAAGCTGTTCGTCACCGCATTCGCGTCGACCGTTGGACGGTTGTGGCCTGAAATGGGCGTGGACGCCATGGATCCTGGCTGGGTGCCGACCCGGAAGGGCGGCCCGGGAGCCGGCGACGGCCTTCGGCACGGCCACATCACGCAGGCCTGGCTCGCGCTGGGCGAGGACCCAGAAGCGCTGCCGGGTAGTCATTATTTGCACGACCAGAAAACTCAAGAACCGCATCAGGCCGTATGTGATGAACGCTTCCAGCCAGCGCTCCCCACCTCCGCGATTCGGAAAAATCCTATAATTTGGGATATTATCTATACAATCCTAGCAACAAGGGAGTTGTTCGGACTTATGATTCGCCAATTCTCTCGCCGAAAGGGGACATCTTGGTCACCCGCAAAGACATGCCCGCCAGAGTTCCGGGGATCGGCCTGGGCTTAACCCTTCTCTTTGCCTTCGTTGGCGGCGTCGGCGTAGGAAACCTGTACTGGGCCCAACCGCTTCTGGGAATCATAGCTGCAGAGCTAGGAGTCGGGCCAGGCGCGGCCGGGCTGCTCGTCACCCTGTCGCAAGTCGGCTATGCGCTCGGCGTGTTCTTCGTTGTGCCGCTCGGCGACACCATGCAGCGGAAGCGCCTGATCCCGGCCATCATGATCTGCTGTTCCCTGTCATTGGTGGGCTGCGCGTTGGCACCCGACTTCGCTCTTCTTTTGTCAACTCTTGCCCTGGTTGGCTTCACCAATGTTGCCGGTCAAATGCTGCTGCCGCTCGCCGGTGACCTGGCCACGGATGCGCAGCGCGCACGCGTACTCGGGACGGTGGCTTCCGGGCTTTTATCGGGCATCCTGCTTTCCCGATTAGTTAGCGGTATGGTGGCGGACGTCTTGGGATGGCGCATGATTTACGTTTTGGCGTCAGGGACGATTCTGGTTCTTGCCGTCATCATGTGGTTCGCAATTCCAGTCCTCAAGCCCAGGGAGCGGCTATCCTACGGCCGGCTCCTCCACTCGGTTCTCCAGGTGGCTTTTTGGTATCGGCAGGCCAGGGTGATCCCACTCTTTGGAGCGTCGTTGATGTGCGTATTCACCGCATTCTGGACTGGGCTCACGCTGTTGCTGTCTGCGCCTCCGTTCGCCTTCCAGTCATCACACGTTGGCCTGGTGAGCCTGCTCGGGGTCCTGGGAATCATCGGCGCCCGGTTCACTGGACGGGTATATGACCGCGGGTGGGCGGTGCCTGCCATCGGCATTGGGTTAATTGTTGCCTTGGTGGGGATCGCTTGCGCCGGTTTCGGCGGCGCGTCCATCGTCGCCATACTTATTGCTGTTTCATTACTCTCCGTCGGCACCCAATCCGTACTAGTGCTCCTCCAAACGATGATGGTCTCGATTGACCCCGCCGCACGCAGCCGCCTAAACACGGTCCACATTGTCAGCAATTTCATTGGCGGTGCCCTCGGTTCAACCCTGACCGCTCTACTTTGGCAGGTCGGCCAGTGGACGGCGGTCATGGCGTGCTCTGCACTCGTCATCATTTTTGCGCTCACATTATGGCTTCGCCACAGAAAGCGGGGCCTCGCCGCCTCCACTAAACAGATCGAGGGAGTTGAGTCGCCGAAGCAACAATGCCAGGACAGACCGTGCCAGCGGCGGGCCGAATCAAGTGTTATTTGAGAGCCACGGGGCTGCCCATACTTGGGTGAAGAACTGCTGTGACTAACCTTCCGGCGTTCCGATACCCTCATTGCCGCTAGGTCGGCTGCAATCACAACACCCCCCGAATCATGAACGACTGGGGCGAACCATGCCGGAACCAACCCTGCCGACACGCCCTCACCCAACAGAACTGGGCTGCGAAAAAGGGTATCGACGCTTAGAGACGCGCACGCCTTCCGATGCGCGACACCCGAAAATTATGCAGCACAGCGAGCAGAAGGAAGGATGGTCGATCTCGTCCACCCATTCCTCGAATACGCCTCGTCTGGCCAGCAGCAGCGGGTCTCCCCAAGCCAACAACGCATGGTATGAGTCCAACCCTTCTGGCCGTATCACCCCAATCGGGTAATACGGCCATCTTTGCCGGGCTGGCTGCACATCGTTGAGAGGCGCTCAGGGGACGATAACGCCCTTGCCGCTGCTCTGGCGGTCGAACCATTCGTAGGCCTTCACTGCCTCGCTCAGTTTCCAGCGATCCGTAAAGAGTGCGTCGACGGCGATGCCGCGGTCAAGGACGAAGTCTGCCAACCGGCCCATCTGCTCTGTCGAGAGCGTCCACGAAGTCTTGGCCGTTACTTGCTTTGAAAGCAGTTCTGTCATGTCGACCTGTAGCGGAGCTCCCCGCCCCACCCAGCACAGGGTACTCCAGAGGCCCAGCACCTGAAGCGCCTGGTTGGTAGCGATCGGCGCACCTGATGTCTCAAGGCTTTTCGTCACGCCGAGGCCTCCGGTGAGGTCGAGAACTGCCTCCCGGACGGAGCCGACCTCGAGCGGATTGATGGTTTCGGCCGCGCCAAACTCACGAGAACGTTCCAGCCGGTGCGGCTCGATATCGAGCGCGATGACCTTGGCTCCGAGCGCGGTGGCCAACTGGGTAGCGGAGAGACCTACCGGTCCCTGCCCGAAGATGGCGATGGTGTCGTCGCCGCGCAGATTGATCATTTCGAGTGCCCCCCACGCAGTTCCCGTGCCGCAGCTGATGGCGGCGGCGGCTTCGAAGGACAGGCCGTCAGGCAGAGGCATCACGATCGAAAACGGCACCTTGATGTAGTTGGCGTGCCCCCCGTTCACGGCGTATCCGAGCGCACGGTGTTCCTCACGGCACATGTGGGTCCAGCCCGTCCGGCACTGGTCGCAGCGTCCGCAACCGATGTAGTGGTGGATCATCACCCGGCGCCCTATCCACGACGCCGGCACCAGATCGCCGGCGGCCACGACGACGCCGGCGGGTTCGTGTCCGGCGATCGCTTTCGGCGTCTGGCCCTGTGGTTTTCGGTACTCGTGTAGGTCTGATCCGCACATTCCCGACGCGCGGACTTCGACGACGACCTCATCGGGTCCGGGGCTTGGATCCGGAAATTCCCGCAACTCGAGTTTGCGGTCTCCCTTGAATAGAACTCCTTGCATGGGATTCTCCTTGATATAGAAAGCTAAACGTGCGTGGTCAGCGGCTCACACCATCGGTGGGTGGCTAAAAGGGGTCGCACAGCTTTCGAAGTGCGGCACCGGAAAGGCCAGGGTTATTTACTGCAGGGAATCGGCGACTTCCTTTGAGATTCCGATTGATTTCAGTTCGATGTAGGCGTCGATGCCTTCCGGGCCGAACTCGCGGCCGAGCCCGCTCTGCTTCACGCCGCCCATCGGGGCGCGGAACCCTGCCGGATTCCCGTTCAGCTCCACAGTTCCGGTCTGCATCAGGCCAGCTAAGCGCAAACCGCGCTCGATGTCCGATGTGAAAACCGACCCGTTGAGGCCGTAGTTGGAGTTGTTGGCGATGGCGATGGCTTCATCCTCGGTCTCATACGGGATGACCGATACCACGGGTCCGAAGATTTCCTCCTGGGCGATGGTGGCGTCGGGGCCGACCCTGGTGAAGACCGTCGGCTCGACAAACCACCCCTTCTCCAGGCCGGAAGGCCGCCCGCCGCCCCGGACGAGCCGCGCACCTTCCGCGATGCCGGATGCAATGTACCCCTCAACCCGCTCACGCTGGCGGGCGCTTACGAGGGGCCCGATCTGGGTGGCCTCGTCCCGCGGGTCACCGACCGGCATGGTGTCGATCAATGCGTTCAGGCGGTCAAGGAACTCGTCCTCGAGCCGCGAGGGCACCAGGAGCCGGGTCTTGAGGCTGCAGACCTGTCCACTATTTCGGAACGATCCGATGCGCAGGGCTGACACGGCCGCATCCAGGTCGGCATCGTTGAGGATGACAGCGGCCGATTTGCCTCCGAGTTCCAGCGTCACCCGTCGCAGGTCCTGGGCGGAGATTTCGGCGATCCGCCGGCCGGCGACGCTCGACCCAGTGAACGTCACCTTGTTCACGCCGGGGTGCGAGACGAGGTACTCGCTGACCGCGCGGTCGGCGGGCACAACGTTCACAACCCCTGGCGGCAGGCCGGCCTCTGAGAGCAGTCGAGCCATGAAGTAGGCGTCCAGCGGAGTCTCCGGCGCCGGCTTGAGTACAACGGTGCAGCCCGCCAGCAGCGCCGGGACGATCTTCTGCACAGTCAGCGAGGCGGGTACGTTCCACGGCACTACAGCCGCCACCACGCCCACCGGCGCGCGCGTGACGAGCGCCTGGCCGTTAGCTGAACGGCGCACACTGCGGAATGGATACGTCTCCGCAGTCTCGAGGTACGCGTCGAGAATGCCAATGGGATTGACGACCTGGATGTTGCGGGACTGCGTGATCGGACATCCCATCTCAGCCGTAATAAGCTGGGCGAGCTCCTCGCTGTGCTCAACGAGGAGTTCGCGCAACCGTTTCAGGATCGCCACCCGTTCTGCCAGAGACATTGAGGGCCACGGCCCGGCGTCGAGGGCCTGACGAGCGGCGGCCACCGCCCGGTCGACGTCCTCGCGGGAGCCGGAAGGCACCGTGGCGATAACGTCCTCGCTCCACGGAGAGACCACCTCGATACGGTCCCGTGTTGCTGGTGCTACCCAGTCACCCCCGATAAATACCGAATCGTGGTTTGTCATCAAGTTAGTAGCCATTGGAAGCCCTCCGGGTAGTCTGTGGCTGTAGTGCGTCTCTTGGGTGGAAACCGGCACTTAGTCTTGGCCGGGAATAGTCACGGAGCCAAGTGCCTGCTGTTGGTGCTGTCCGACGAGTTCGGAACAGCCGGTGCCGCCACGGATGGATCAACTTCCGGGGATGAGTGACTCGCACTGTTCTTGGGGTCGCCGAGCAAAGAGTGGCGCAGGCTCACGTGACGTGTTTCCGGCGTGAGAAGGAAACCTGCCAAGCCAAGCGTCACGGCGAGCCCGATTGCATAGAACGCGGGGGCGACGGGGGTACCGAATTGGGTCACAAGGGCCGTGGCGACGAGCGGGGTCGTTCCTCCGAAGATGGCCGCGGCGAGGTTGAAGGCCAGCCCGTGCCCGGCGTACCGCACTCGGGTCGGGAAGACCTCGACCGCGATAACGAAGAACGCCGAATTGATGAGAGAAACACCGATCGCCAAGAGGCATTGTCCAAGGAGGGCACCGATCACCGTGCCATTGGAAGCCAGAGCGAATGCCGGATATGCCAACAGCACCAGCCAGATAAACCCCGCAGCGAGCACGGGCCTGCGTCCGAAACGATCGCTGATGCTGCCGAAGACAGGCCCGAGGCAGGCCAGGAGCAGGACTGAAGCTCCAGTGGTCAGCTGCGCTTGAAACTGGGAAAGGTGGCCGTACGTCACGACGAACGTGAACATGTACCCGATAACCAAGTAGGCCGCTGCCGTCTGCGGAGCCTGAAGCAGGAGAATCCGGCCGATTGACTTCCACGACTGGGCAAGGCCGCGCAGCGTGTCCTTGACAGTGACCTTCCCGGCCGCCGCAGCTTCAAACTCCTCAGGGTCATCGAGGCGCAACCTCAACCAGAAGCCGATCCCAGCGATTACGCCACCAATAACGAACGGCACGCGCCATCCCCAGTCCATATAGGCGGAGTCTCCCATTGCACCGCTGATGCCAACGATCATCAGCGACAGGAACGCGGTCGGGACGTAGAGGGCAAAGATAACGATGCCGATCCACTTCCCACGCTTGTTGTCGGGGGCGGATTCGATGACATAGGTGTAGCCGCCGGAGGACTCACCGCCCAATGACAGTCCCTGTACGAGGCGGCAGACCACGAGCAGGATCGGAGCAGCGATGCCAATCGCCGCGTACGAGGGGAGCAACCCGGTCAGCAGTGTAGCGCCGCCCATCATCAGGACCGTCAAAGACAGAATACGCATTCGGCCAAGACGATCGCCGAGGATGCCGAAAAGTACACCCCCGAGTGGCCGGGCAAAGAACGCTGCAGCGAAGACCGCAAACGTGGCAAGCAGCGCCGCGGCCGGATCGCCCTTGGGAAAGAAATGAATCGCGAGCGCCGGGGCCGTCAGTGCGTACACCGAGAAGTCAAATATCTCGACGACGCTGCCGATGGCCCCGCCCAGAAGTCGCTGATGTGGGCGAATTTCGGTCTTAGGTTTTTTCATGGTGTGTCTCCTCGTTGAGTGCCTGCATGATGCTGCTGAAGTAAGGAACTTCTCTGGTCGTTGGGGGGCAATCAAGAGCCCCACGACCGTTGAAGTGCCCTCGATGACCTTGATAAGGCTTGTGCAGGCTGCTTGCGACGTCCGTTTGCGGGCGGCCGCATGCAGTCACAGGGCCTTCGAGGTACCTTGTCCAAAGTCATTTGTGAGTGACGAAGGCGCCAATGCCTGGGTCAGCACAGGATTCAGATGGCTTTTGTGGAGCGTCGGCTTGTGTAACTCAGTTCCAGAAGTGACAGTATCCTGTTATGTAGGATTTCGTCAATAGAACTTACGGAATGGTGGAACGAGGTTCCATTCGTCTAGGCTGAGAGTACGCAACAGTTTACGACCGGGAGGCAGACAGGTGCGGAAGTCGTCTTCCCGCCGGCTGTGACGGACGCGGGTTCGGAAGGAAAATAGGCGAGCGTAGTAGGGAGACGGCATGAGTGCGGAACTGGAGCGCGGACTGCAGGCGATAGAGCTGATGAGCCAGGCGCCACGCGGGCTCACTTTCACTGACATTGCCGAGGGTTTGGAGACTTCCAAAGGCCCCACGCACCGGCTCATCAGTGAGCTGGTACGTCTGGGATATGTGCGAATCGACGAGTTTGGACGTTACCACCTGACGCTGAAACTTACGTCTCACGCCCTGCACTACCTCGAACTAATCCCGCTGGTGGACCTGGCGGGCCCCCTGCTGGAAGACCTCGCGATGGCCAGCGGGGAACTCGCGCGGCTGAACCTTGTAGACGGAAACCATCTTGTACGCGTCAGCAAGGCCCAGGGCAGGCAGTCCGGCCTGAAGTACGATCCCCTTCATGTTCACGGCGGCAACATTCCCCTTGCCTCCACGGCCAGCGGTTTACTCCTGCTTAGCGGCCTCCCCGACGACGAAGCTGCGATGCGTTTACAGGCAGAGGGTTTCGCGCCCTCGGACGAGTACGGCTCTGCTGCGCCCCGCAGCCTCGAAGAGGCCCTGGAGATACTGCACAGGGCACGGAAGGTTGGCTACCTGTACCTACCCAACATCTTTGAGGAAGGCATTGCGGCCCTTGCCTATCCTATCCGAGCGGCCGGCAGCACTGATATCGTCGGCGTACTCACCGTATCCGGACCCAGCTTCCGCTTCACCGAACAGGCAGCCCAAGGCGTGCTGCCTGTCATGGAGAAAATCGCCGACGAACTCGGACGCATACCTTTGGCAGACATGCTCGGATCCTACGTCCCCACCCGGTAGATGCCCCGGTGAAAAATCATGTTCAGACCTGCGAGCACGATGAGGCCAAGCTTTTGTAGCGCGCTGCCACGGTCAGTAATAAGGGCCGGGCTGGACAGGTACATCGCCACCCTGGTGGCGGCTGTAATCATGAACCGAGGTGTGACCGGGGGAGAAGGTGCTTGGCCGCGGTCGTCACCCAAACCAATCCCCTCACCATCGACGAGAGGGCGGTCAGGCCCCCACCTGCCCGTATAGCCCGGCGGGGCGACGGTGACCTCAACTCTTCATGGGAACCACTGTAGGGCGGCGCAGCGTTGATCGGGCCGCTGTCCGGAGCTTGAAGATCCTCGGGCAGAGGCAGCTCAGGGGTGTCAGCCGGAACGTCGCTTTCGAGGGTCACCGTGAAATAGGAATGTAGGTCGCTCCACCGGACTTCCAAGACGGTGCCCGCAATGCAGTTCCGGCGAGCGGTGTCGAAGTCGTCAAAGTCGTGGTGCGCCAGCGCGGCCACGGCAGGGTACGCCTTGGAGCATGAGCGCGGAGACAAAGACGCTGCGGCCAGTCGGACGGCACGGATGCCAAGCGTTAGAGGTGCCATGACTAGACAATATCCCGTTATTCGGGATATCCTCAGCGGAGGCCGTGTTGGTCCGGAAGACGACATGATGAGGTGCGTACCGGGCGGCACGGTGGAAGGCAGGGCCGCCATAGTTGCTGAAGAACCAATCGGCTGCCTGGGCCAGCAGGAAGAGATCGCCGCCGCGGTATTTTTGGTCGCCTCGCCAGTGGCAAGTTTCGTGAGCGGCTCCATTCTTGTCGTGCATGGCGGGCACACCATCCGGTATGACGTCGTCCAGCCTGGGGCGCTGCACTTCCCAGACCAACCAAATCCTCAAGAAAAAGGGAACCAACATAATGCGTGCAACCTTGATGTACGGCCCTGGTGACGTCCGGGTCGAGAACGTCCCGGACTCCGTCATCAAGCATCCTACAGATGCGCTGGTCCGAGTGACTGCGTCGTGCATCTGCGGCAGCGACCTGCACCCATACCACTCCATGTCCCCTGTAAACGGGCCCGCCCGGATGGGTCATGAGTTCATCGGCATCATCGAGGATATCGGCTCAGCAGTGACCACGCTGAAGAAAGGTGACCTCGTGGTCTCCCCGTTCGCTATCTCCGACAACACCTGTGAGTACTGCCGCGAAAAGATGCACACATCCTGTTCGCACCACGAGGCAGGCTTTTGGGACACCATCCCGGACGAAGGTGGCCAGGCCGAGGCAGCGCGTGTCCCACTGGCGGACGGAACCCTCGTCAAGCTGCCAGTCGCCGTCGACTCAGCCCTCATCCCATCCCTGCTGACCCTCGCGGACGTCCTTGGCACTGGCCACCACGCCGCCCATGCAGGCGGCGTCAACAAGGGCACCAACGTCACAGTGATCGGTGATGGGGCGGTCGGGCTGATGGCCGTGCTGGCCGCTAAACGTCTAGGCGCCGAGCAGATCATTCTCATGGGCCGGCACAAAGCCCGCACTGACCTCGGCCTCGATTTCGGCGCCACTGATGTTGTTTCCGCCCGCGGTGACGAAGGCATCGCGCAGGTCCGTGACTTGACCGGCGGCCACGGCACCCACGTGGTCCTTGAAGCGGTCGGACACATGCCGGCCTATGACCAGGCAGTGGGCGTCGTCCGCCCCGGCGGCATCATCAGCCGGGTTGGCGTCCCGCAGTACGAGGAAGGTCCCATTGGGTTCGGCAGCCTGTTCCGGCACAACATCAAACTCACTGGAGGACCCGCACCGGTGCGGGCATACATTGACGAGCTGCTGCCCGAAATTCTCAACGGCACCATAGAACCGGGCAAAGTATTTGACGTCACCACCAACATGGACGGCGTTCCTCAGGGATACAAGGACATGGACGAGCGCAGGAGCCTCAAGATCCTCATCCAACCCTGAGCCTGACAGAGGAAATGCCTGGCTTTGGTGTGGCGGTGACACTCAGTTGCTGTGGCCCTACAGTTCATTTTGTGGGCGATCCCTGCCGGGTCAGGGCAGGGCCAAGTGTCACGGATGGCCCTCGGTAAGCCCGCTTTAACAGCGCACTCCATCTCCCCGGGACTTGGAGCGCGACGGCGGTCCGTTGCCAAGGTACGCTTTCGCACGGTTGAGTCCTCCCACGAGCAGAAAAAGACCCGCGGGGTCCGAAGCGGGCGGTTTCGGACCCCTTGAGTCTGGTCGTTGGCCCTAATGAGTGCGGGTGTCCGTGCCGCAAGGCTTATGGGCCCAGTAGCACCTAGAGGGCGCGCCGCCGGACGTGAACCGCGGCACCGCCCGCCAACCATTCGCGCTTCATCCTCCTCGGTCCTCGTGCGCACAACTTTTTCGCCTGACTGGAAACGCGCTGCGAATGTAAATGTCGTGGTTCCCCGTCGCGAAGCGGCGAATTTCGCGCGCTGTGGGCAACGCACAAGGTTCGGCGCATTTACTCCGCGTCGGTTAAGACGGGCGGCCATCTGCCCAACGTGCGGTCCTCACATACGGGTGCGCAACGTGACCGTCTTCGTGGCCGCGGCGCTGCTTCTCACCGGAGCTGCCGCTCGGACCTTCGCGTCCGCCTCTCCGCAGATCATTTGCCACAGTCACATCACCCCAGACGCGCAAGTGCAACCCGAGCCGTACCTTGAAATGGACCGGGTCAGGGTACGTTGTGCCCGGCTGCTTGGATGAGTCCGTACCACTCGCCCCGGGTCAGTGGGATATCAGAGCCGTCCGCCGCGTCCCTAATGCGCTGGGGAGTGGTAGAACCAAGGACTACCTGGAAGCCGGCCGGGTGGCGGGTGATCCAGGCGGTGGCAATAGCGGTCGGTGTGACGCCGTACTCGGCCGCGAGCCGGTCGAGTTCGGCATTCAGCTCTGGATAGTCCAGGGAGCCGAAGAACACGCCGTCTTGAAATCCCTTCTGAAAAGGTGACCATGCCTGCAGGGTTATTTTGTTGATGCGGGCATAGTCGACGACGCCTCCTCCGTCACGGCTGATCGAGTCATCCTTACCTGTCATGTTCGCTGACAGGCCCTGCGCGATGATCGTGGAGTGGGTGAGTGACAGCTGTAACTGGTTCGCGACGATCGGCTGCGTCACCGCCGTCTTAAGCAAATCGATCTGCCGCGGCGTGTGGTTCGAGACCCCGAACGCACGGACTTTACCGCTGGATTCCAGGTGGTCAAATGCGCGGGCGACCTCCTCGGGCTCGACGAGCGCGTCGGGTCGGTGCAGTAGCAGCACGTCAATGTAGTCGGTTCCGAGGGCTTCCAGCGACTCTTCCGCGGAGGTCACGATGTGTTCGTAGGAGGAGTCATAATGCCACTCCTTCGCGACGATGCCAGTCTTCGTTTGCAGAGTGATTTGTTCGCGTTCGGTCGTGCTCAGTTTCAGGGCCGAGGCGAATCGTCGCTCACACGTGTGCGGTTCTCCGCCGTACAGGTCGGCGTGGTCGAAGAAGTCGATACCGGCCTCCCGGGCTGTGGTGTACAGCTCACGGATGTCCTCGTCGGAGTTATCCCTGATCCTCATCATGCCCGCCACGATGTTGGGCGCGAGGCTGCCTGTTGGCCCAAGGGGAACGGTGCGCATAATCTCCTCCAAGAAGAATCTTTATGTGAATTTGCCGGATCAATGCAACACCCTGAACCGCGGGGCCCGGCGTTTTGGGTTTAGTCGGTTTCGGGGCTTGTGCAGAAGGGACACTCGCTCCTGTTGGTGTCTCCTACACAGACTGGATCCGACCGGTTGCGAGCACAATCGGACCAGGCAAGATTGAGTGAAAATTGGGCTGCAGGGCCGGAAGAACCACCCTTATGTGGGCCAATCATCCAGAGGTCCTCGTATAGCCCCGGGCGGCCGCTTCTCTGTTGAGGTACGCCGTCAGTGAGAAACCGTGATGCGCCGAATGGTCTGTTTCTGGTCGTGCAGGAAAACAAATAAGCGGGGCTCTATCCCTTCGGCGGCCAACCAGAAGCCCGAGTTGTCCCTCATCACAGTGTCGATGACCCCTCGTCGTACTTCCCCGCCGAATCGTCGCACCTCCACGAGTTCGCTTGGTTTTGGCACCCAACCCGAGCTGGTGGGCTCGTTGTCCGTTCCGACAATGATGAAGGCGGCGTCGTCATCTTGCTTACGATCAGTAATCATGACCTCCCCTTGAACTCCCTAATGGTGGGTTTACAAGCCTGGGCCCCCAGCGGCCCTGCTGCTGCCTGGGAATCTCATAGCCCGCCCTACGGGCAACCTCAAGGACGAAACCCTTCGCCAGGACGAGCCGCGTCATCTACTGGTGTCGTGGTACAGTCCAGCGGCGCGTGCGCGCTGGGTAGCGAGCTCGATCACCAAATCGAGGTTGGGGGTGGGGACCTGCACTAGTTCGGCCAGATCGAGCGGGACCCGGAACAGTCCGTCGATCTCCATGGGCCGACCAGCCAAGAGGTCCTGCGCGATGCTTTGAAGATGACTGGATGTCGCCAGCTTGCTCAATCCTTTATCAGGATCGCCTGGGTCGCATCCGAGGGCGCGGGCAATCGCGACACCCTCGTCGGCCATCGCCTTGGCGGTGCCGGCAACGGCTGGCTTGTCAAGGACGTCCTTCATGGCCGAGGCGGTAACGACGCCGAGTGAACCCCCGATCAGGTTCATCACCAGCTTGGCCCAGACCGCGTCGCGGATTTTCGACGTGATGGTTACCTCCAGGCCGCTGGGGTTCAGGAGCGATGCCAGTATGTCGAGCCTTGCATCAGGCTTACCGTCGGGGCATCCGATGATCAGCCGGTTGACTGCGTTCTCGGCACGGATCACTCCCGGTGCGATTACACTGCAGGCAGTGTAGGCCACGGCGCCCGCAGCGCGTTCCGGGCCGATGTGGTCCCAGAGTGCCCCGGTGGGATCCAGCCGTCGCAAACGGGTACCGTCCAAGGTTCCGCCGTGAGAGTGGAAGTACCACCAAGGGATGCCGTTCATGACGAACAGCACCAGGCTGTCGCGGTGGAGCAGGGAAGCGACGTGCTCGGCGATGGCTGGCAGGGCCGGGGCCTTGACCGTGACGATGACAATGTCCTGGAGGCCAAGGCCGGCGGGCTGGTCGGTGGCGACCGGGTGGGAGAGGAGTGTCCCGTCGCGGGTTTCTACCCGCAAACCATTCTGTTGGATGGCGGCAAGCTGTTCACCGCGGGCGATCAGCGAGACCTCGGCGTCACTTCCGGCGAGCCGCCCGGCGATATGCCCACCGACGGCTCCGGCACCGTATATGCAGATTTTCATGTTCTCTGTTCCCTGGAGTCGACTACGCGAACTGCTGACGTTTTTGTGTTGCTGCAGTGCTGAGGAAGGTGATGTCGTTCCCGGTCGATACGTAACCGGCACCGAGTTCGAGGTATTGGCGGATCAGGTCCGGCCAACCACCAAGGCCGCCGATTCCCACCGAAACTCCATTCGCCTGGCAGGCCTTAATGACTCGCAGGTAGGCATCGTGCACCTTGGGGTGGTCCATCTGTCCGGCGATCCCAAGCCCGACGCTAAGGTCATTCGCTCCCACGAGGACCATGTCGAGGCCGTCCACGGCGGCAATTTCTTCGACGGCGTCGAGTCCCGTCTGGGACTCGATCATTGCGACGACCATCGAGGACTCATCAAGCACCCGGAGGACGTCGGCGGGCGGGTACGCCCGGTAGTTCAGCTGCGGGGCGGCGCCGGCGAGGGAGCGTTCCCCAAGGGGCGCGTGCTTCACTGCGCGGACGAGGGCGCGTGCCTGGGCGGCCGATTCCACGTCTGGCACGATGATGCCCATGGCGCCGGAGTCCATAACTCTGGCGATGAGTGCAGGGTCCAGGCCGGGGACGCGGACCAGAGGGGTGACGCCGAGGTGGTTGCAGGCCATGCAAATTTGCCCTGCGGCTTCCAGGGAGAAGCTGCTGTGCTCCATATCAATGTAAATGGAGTCAAAACCAGCGGTGTAGGCGATGGATGCGATGTCCACGGTCCGCACCAGCCGGACGGTCATCGAATATACGGTCTCGCCCTTGGCCAGCTTCTCTTTGGCGTGGTTGCGCAGCAGGGGAGTGGCTTCATTGTTCATGTTCTGTGGTCTCCTGATCGACGTAGTTGTTTTAGCCGAAGAGAGCCGGCAGTGTTTGGGCCTCGTCTTCGAACCCGTACACGGATTTGATTTCGAGGTATTCTTCAAGGCCGAACCTGCCCATGGAGCGGCCGATGCCTGACTGCTTGTAGCCGCCCATGGGGGTGTAGGAATCGGTGGCTGCGCCGTTGTAGCTGACTCGTCCGGCGCGCAGGCCGTTTACTACGCGGCGGGCATTTTCCCGGTCCCCGCCGAACACGTAGCCTCCGAGGCCATAGGGTGAATCGTTCGCGATCCGCAGGGCCTCGTCCTCGTCACGGTAGGGGATAACGGCCAGAACGGGTCCGAAGATTTCCTCCCGGGCGATCGTCATCTCCGGTGTAACTCCGGTGAACACGGTCGGCTGCACGAAATAGCCCTGGTCCAGGCCCTCAGGCCGTTCGAGGCCGCCGGTGACGAGGGTGGCGCCCTCGTCAAGACCGGTCTTGATGAGATCCCTGATCGATTTGTACTGCGCGGCGCTAATGACCGGGCCCATTGTCGTCGAGCCCTCCAGCGGGTCGCCCAGGCGGAAGCGCTGTGCCTCATCGACGAGGAAAGGTACCACCTGCTCCACCTGGCTTTCGTGCACCAGCATCCGGGTGGGGGCGTGGCAGGACTGACCGGCGTTGAAGAAGCTGCGTTGGATGTTCCAACGTGCGGCTTTTTCCAGGTCTGCGTCGGGCAGCACAATGTTCGCTGATTTTCCGCCCAGTTCAAGGGAAACGCGTTTCACGGTTTCCGCGGCGGCCGCTCCTACCTGCTGCCCGGCGCCGGTGGAACCTGTGAAGGAGATCATGTCCACACCAGGGTGGTGGGACAGCGCATCGCCGACCTCGCGGCCGGTCCCGTTCACCAGGTTGAAGACACCAGCCGGCACACCCGCCTCGTGCAGTACCTGGGCCAGAAGCGTGCCGCTGGCGGCAGAGTTGATACTGGGTTTGGCGACGATGGTGCACCCGGCAGCGAGCCCATAAATCAGCTTGATAACGCCGGTTTGGATAGGCCAGTTCCAAGGTGAGATCAGAGCACAAACGCCGATCGGCTCGCGACGGACAATGGCGCCGCCTATACGCGATTCGAAGGGGTATTCCCGCAAGATGTCGCGGGCTACGCTCATGTGCTGCGCTGGGCCGGTGACTTGGGCGCGGCTGCTGATGGGGATGCCAACTTCGCGCGCAATCAACTCGGAGAACTCGTCCGTGTACGACTCGTATACGTCGATGATGCGATCAATCAGAGCGATCCGTTCGTCCACGGAGGTGGTGGAGAAGCTTTCGAACGCGCGCTGGGCAGCCGCGACGGCGCGATCCACGTCCGCTGCGCTCCCCAAGGTAACCCGGGCGAAGGCCTCCTCGCGCGTGGGGTCGATGAGTTCCACTTCGCGGGGGTTGGTCGGATCAGTCCATTGACCGTCGATGTAAAGGTGCGGGTACTTCTTCATGATCGGGGTTCTCCTGTGGGGTGGCGTGTGGGGTGGGTTAGCTGCTGTGGGTGTAGCCGCCGTCGCAGGCGATGGTTTGGCCGGTGATGAAGGCAGCGGCGGGTGTGGCGAGGAAGAACATGATGCCGACGAGGTCGGTGGGGACCATTCCGCGGGGGATGCATTGCAGGGACGCGGCGCGTTCGCGGACTTCGGCGGTGGGGTTGACGGTGCGTTCGACTTCGGTGGCGACGCTGCCGGGGCGGATGCAGTTGACGGTGATCCCGTGGCTGCCGAGTTCACGGGCCAGGGAGTTGGTCATGCCGATCAGTGCTGATTTGGAAGTGACGTAGTGCAGGTAGTTCACGGTGCCGCGGGTGACTGCGTCGGATGAGATGTTGATGATACGGCCGAAGCCGGCTTTGCGCATGTGGGCAGCGACTGCTTTGACGCAGAGGTAAGTGCCGGTGATGTTGACCTTCAGTACGTGTTCCCACTGCTCCAGGGGGATCTCGTCGAACGGGCCCTTGTCGATGCTCGCGAAGATCGAGGCGTTGTTGATCAGCACGTCGACCCGGCCCCAGGTTTGGATCACGGTGTCGACCATGGCGGTGACGGACGCTTCGTCGGCCACGTTCACCTTGACGGCCAGGCCTACCCCGCCGGCGTCATGAATTTCCTTCACGACTGCTTCGGCCTTGTCGATGGCAAGGTCGGCTACGACGGCAACGGCTCCGGCTGCTGCGAACTGGCGCGCCAGTTCCCGCCCGATGCCCTGGGCTGCGCCGGTGACAATAACTACCCGCCCCTCGACGCTGAAGTCCCGCGCTGATGCCGGGACGCCGGAGTCATGGGGAATGTGGGTCAGGGGTGTCGTCGTCATGGTCGATTCCTCGTTGGTTTCGCATCGTGATGGTGGTAGAGGCAGTGATGAACAGGGGTTGCCGTCATAAACCCGCATTCACCCGTAACCGCCTAAAGCGGTGTGGGAAACAGGAGCGGCGGAACCCCCTTGCCCTTGAACAATATCCCGCCATGTGGGATAGTGTCAATGGACGGCGGCCGGTTCTGCACGAATTGCAGCGGCGGGCCGGGCGCCCCACCCCCGCGGATCTTGCCGGGGGAATACATCGACTTTGTGTTAAGGAGCAGGACATGCGCGTAAGCAAGGCAGCGGATACTGACATCGAAGCAGTCGGATCCATGCGTGAAGGAGTGCTGGACCAGAAGCACCTGCTGTTCGGTGAGGACGGCTCGCCGAACAATTACGACCTGAACATGGGCCACACCGGCGGCGGCGGGTGGCGGACCCCGCGTCACCGGCACAATTTTGACCAGGTCCGCTACGTGATCAAGGGCCGCCTGCCCTACTCCGAGAACGATTTCCTGGAGGAAGGCTGGGTCGGGTACTTCCCCGAGAGCGTCCACTACGGCCCGCAGGAACGCGCCGAGGGCCTGCGCACCCTGGTCCTGCAGGCCGGCGGCGCCAGCGGCCAGGGCTACCTCTCCGTCGCCCAGCGCGAAGCGACCAACGCCGAGCTGGAAAAGACCGGCGAATTCAAAAAGGGCATGTACACCTACACCGACGCCAACGGCGACGAGCAGACCGTGGACGGCTCCCAGGCGATCTTCGAACACGCCACCGGCGGCAAGCTCGAATTCGCCACCCCCCGCTACGAAGACGTCATCGCCATGAACCCCGACGCCTACGACTGGCTCCCCTCAGCCAACCAGGGCGTGTCCGAGAAATGGCTGGGCACCTTCACCGAGCGCAACTTCCGCATCGGATTCCTCCGACTCGAAGCCCGCGCCGTTTACCAGGCAGGCCAGTTCCCCTCCATCGAAATCCTGTTCCAGACCAAAGGCCAGGTCACCGCAGGAGGAGAAAAATACGGCCCCGAAACCGGCTACGAATTCCTCGCCAACGAAGGCCCCAAACCCCTCGAAGCCATCGAACCCACCGAATTCCTCCGCTTCGTACTCCACACCTTCTAACCACCACAGACCAGCACGGGGCCCACAACGGGCCCCGTGCCCACCCACACAGCCACACGCAAAAAGTAAAGCTCTGCATCTCCAACTAGTTGCAGTCACCCAATCCAGATCAGCCTTGATGCATCGCCAGACGCGTCGGGCATCCCAGCCCAGAGGAAGTAACCAGAATGCCAAAGAAGATCGCGATTCTGCACACAAGCTTCGTATTCGTATCCGTCGAGCCTGTGATCAATGACCTCATTGCCGAGCTCATCCCAGATGCTGAAGTCATGCACTTTGTAGACTCTGACGTTTTGGCCACAGTTGTGCGCGAGCAAGGTATTTCACGGAACAGCGAGGCGCGAATGACCCATCTTGCGCAGGCGGCAGAAGCAGCAGGGGCGGACATCATCTTCTCTGCATGCTCTTCTTTGGGACCGGCGCTGGACGTCGCGGCCCAAAACGTTCGCACCCCAGTGGTGAAAATTGACGAGGCGATGGCAATTCGCGCCGCCCGCGAAGGTAACCGTATTGGCGTCCTGGCCACCGTGCCCACCACGCTTGGTCCGACATCAGACCTGATCCAAGCAAAAGCCGACGAAATCGGGCGCAGCATTACGATCGAGCAGCGCTTGTGCGAAGGAGCGTTCTCAGTCCTTATGTCGGGGGACCGCGAAAAGCACGACGCCATGATCACTGAGCAGGCGACAGATCTTGCGAAAAACGTTGACATTATCGTTCTGGCACAAGCATCCATGAATCGACTTGCCGGCGTTCTTCAGGAAAAGACCAAGATGACAGTGCTGTCGAGCCCTCGTATAGGCGTGGACTACCTCGCTCAGCGCGTCGCGGAACTCCCTGCGTAAGCATTTCGGGGGAGCCACTTTGTTCTCCCCGTCTGCCGCCAGTCCTCATCCCTGAAGGATCTAATCGCCCTGAACCTTGAGTCATGATTTGCCTACAATCTACTGGCCTTGGGAGGCGACGGTTCTCCACATGCGCTGAGTCAGGACGTGGATACACGCTGGATAGGTGAAGACCTCTTAGCTTGGTAGTGATCACACACAGCCAACGCCTAGGAGGTCTTCATGTTTCACGGTCCATGTCCAGGCTGTAGGAGCCGAACCCGGCGACCTGGCAACGGATCCGGGCTGCACCGCGCCTGCGCCGAGGTCCTGGCCGACAACAAAAGGCTCGACCTGCGCGGATTCCATCCTGATTAAACCCCAGCAACCCTGACAGAATGAAAAGCAGAACGCTTCGACCGCTCCCTGCAACTGAACTAGGCCGGCAACCGGAAACCAGGACGCACCCACGCCTTCCAGCCATGGGGCTGTACTTCTGCAAGAAACCAGCGGCCATACGGGAAGGCCCGGGGGCGGGATGAGTGCGTTTAGCGGGTGAGGGTGTCCAGGGCACTGAAAGCGAATTTCCTGGCTGTGATGTTCCAATGACCCACCAGACTCTGTAGGTTCTCACCGTCGGCCCGGTGTCCTGGTAGCTGTTCCTGCAGGATGCCCAGGATGCCGGTGCGCAGCTCGGTATTGAAGTTGACCTTGCCCACGTTCATGGCCGCCGCCTTAACCAATTCCTCCGCAGGGATGCCCGACGCGCCATGGAGCACTAAGGGAATGTGGGTCTGCACCGCGATGTCTTGCAGGACATCCCAGCGCAGCTGGGGTTCGCCTTTGTACTTGCCATGGACGTTGCCCACAGCCACCGCCAGCAGTTCGGCGCCAGTACGGGACACAAAGCTTTCCACCTGGGCAGAATCGGTTAGACCAGCCACGGAGACCCCGGACTGATCAGCACCGAACGCCCGGTCCTCATCTCCGGCGAGGCCACCGAGCTCCGCTTCCAGCACTACATCGGGACCCAGCAACGCGCGGGCCGCCACAACCAACGCGATGTTTTCCTCGTAGGGAAAGCAGGAACCGTCCGCGAGGACGGAATCCGCCCCCGCCGCAACGGCGTCGGCCATCAGTTTGAGGTCTGAGGCGTGGTCCAGCTGGACTGCCACGGGAACGTCCGCGGCGTCCGCCAGGCCCCGCAACGCCGCCAACAGTCGCAGGCCGTTAGGGGTGGCGGCGGTCTTCGGGGCCACCATCAGGATCACGCCACGGCCTGCTTCCTCGGCCGCGCTAACCACTGCCAGCGCTGTGGTGAAGTCGTAGCAGGTGAAGGCGGGGACGGCTGAACCGTGCTGCAGGGCGGAGGTGACCAGGTGGTCGAGTCGGGTGCGCATCAGACTGCCAGGCCTCCCACAGGGCTCCAGGCGACGAAAGTCAGCGTGAAGCCGGCCCGCCTGCTCACCGCAGTGGACGGCATGGCGGATGTGACGGTCTCCATCGGTGCCAGGGGCGCGGCCATTGGCAGTGCCACGGCACGCAGACCATGGACAGAGCTGGTGTAGTTGCTGTTCATGTTCGTCCCTAATTCCAGGTTAGAAGGCGTTGCTGAGTTTGCGGGTGACGTCGGCGAGGGACTGGTCATCGCCCACGTTGCCGGCGAAGACGATGTAGGGGATGCCCTTGGCGGGTCCGTCCACGGGTTCCCAGAGGGAGACTATGCCGGGAAGCATGGGGCCGCGGACGATTGCGTGGCGGATCTCGAGTCCGTGGGCGGCTACGTCGGAGGAGGTGATGCCGCCTTTGGCGATGACGAATCGCGGCGGGAAGGTTTTCAGGGTCCGGTTGACAATGGCGACGACGGCTGCCGAGACTGTGCGTGCGATCCGCAGGCTTTCAGTGGGATCGCTCGTCTTGATGAGCAGGCGGCTGGTGTGAACGATGACGTCGCCGCGGCGGAGGGCCTCGACGACGGAATCGACCGTCTGGTTCAGGTAGGCGTCAGCGGCTGTTTCGGTTTCGGCGGCGAGGAGTTTCTCGACGTCGATCTCCACGATGCGGGCGGCGCTGTGCTGTTCCGTCAGCGCTTTGAGTTGCCGCGTGGTGACGCCCACATGGGAGCCGACGACGATCAGGCCGCCGGCTTCGGACGGGGTGTTGCCGGCGTAGGCTTCGGCACGGCTGAGTTCGGCGCGGATCTCCTGACCAATGCGTGCCCGCACGAACGGCGGACCCACGCGGTACAGCAGTTTCTTACCGCGGCGTTCCGCTTCCTCCAGGCCGAGGGACAGGGCCCGGAGGTCGTTTTCGCTGACGATGTCGGCCACGATGGGGGTCGAGCCCGCGGCGGCTTCGACGGCGTCGGCGATGGCCTTGGCGCTGATCCGTGCACCGATGGCAGGATCCTGGGCTGCTGCGCCGGCGCGGATGATGTTAAGGTCCACCACAATCACGGACTCGGCGGCGAAGCGTCCCTTGGACTTCTCCTGGACGTAGTCGGCCATCACGGAGGTGGTGAAACCGAAGGTGGCGTCCTTGGCGAATTCGGTCTCGGACACCGGGGTGAGGGTGCCGGCTGCCTCGCCGGTGCCGCGCATGTAGTGGACGCCGCCGATGGTGACCCGCCCGGCGTCGGGGAAGGCGGGAACCAGCACCACACCGTCGGTCTTTTCTCCGCTGACATCCGCCACGGTGGCGGCAATAACATCCGGTTCCAACGGGTAATGGCCGCGCAGGGTGGAATCGCTGCGGCTGACAAAGCTCAAGCGCAGTTTTTCCAGGGACCCCGCGGCGGTGAGGGCGTTACGGACCACTTCCTCATTTCTAGAAGCGGCCTCGGCCGGGTCCAGGCTACGGGTATTGGTCAGGACGTACACGGCCGGCTTGGACTGGCCGAAGGCCCAGATGAAGTCCTCAACTTCCCAGTGGGTGAGCACCGGTAGGTCCGCAACTGACTGGGTTCCGGTGGGGTCGTCGTCAAGCACCACCAGCACCCGGGGGGCTTTCGCGTTGGAGGTGGCCAAGGCTTCAGCCACTGTCGCAGCAGGGATCGGGACCTCGGCCGGGTAGGCGGCCAGAACGTCTGCTTCAAGCGTCACTATGTACTCCGTTGTCATGAATGGTATTGGCAGAGCTCAATTCGGACATATTGCATTCGAATTGGCAGTTTGTAGGGCAGAGGGACGCCGCTTTCTCAGTACCGTCCCGGCTGTGTGGGTGGGCACGGGGCCCGTTGTGGGCCCCGTGCTGGTCTGTGGTGGTTAGAAGGTGTGGAGTACGAAGCGGAGGAATTCGGTGGGTTCGATGGCTTCGAGGGGTTTGGGGCCTTCGTTGGCGAGGAATTCGTAGCCGGTTTCGGGGCCGTATTTTTCTCCTCCTGCGGTGACCTGGCCTTTGGTCTGGAACAGGATTTCGATGGAGGGGAACTGGCCTGCCTGGTAAACGGCGCGGGCTTCGAGTCGGAGGAATCCGATGCGGAAGTTGCGCTCGGTGAAGGTGCCCAGCCATTTCTCGGACACGCCCTGGTTGGCTGAGGGGAGCCAGTCGTAGGCGTCGGGGTTCATGGCGATGACGTCTTCGTAGCGGGGGGTGGCGAATTCGAGCTTGCCGCCGGTGGCGTGTTCGAAGATCGCCTGGGAGCCGTCCACGGTCTGCTCGTCGCCGTTGGCGTCGGTGTAGGTGTACATGCCCTTTTTGAATTCGCCGGTCTTTTCCAGCTCGGCGTTGGTCGCTTCGCGCTGGGCGACGGAGAGGTAGCCCTGGCCGCTGGCGCCGCCGGCCTGCAGGACCAGGGTGCGCAGGCCCTCGGCGCGTTCCTGCGGGCCGTAGTGGACGCTCTCGGGGAAGTACCCGACCCAGCCTTCCTCCAGGAAATCGTTCTCGGAGTAGGGCAGGCGGCCCTTGATCACGTAGCGGACCTGGTCAAAATTGTGCCGGTGACGCGGGGTCCGCCACCCGCCGCCGCCGGTGTGGCCCATGTTCAGGTCGTAATTGTTCGGCGAGCCGTCCTCACCGAACAGCAGGTGCTTCTGGTCCAGCACTCCTTCACGCATGGATCCGACTGCTTCGATGTCAGTATCCGCTGCCTTGCTTACGCGCATGTCCTGCTCCTTAACACAAAGTCGATGTATTCCCCCGGCAAGATCCGCGGGGGTGGGGCGCCCGGCCCGCCGCTGCAATTCGTGCAGAACCGGCCGCCGTCCATTGACACTATCCCACATGGCGGGATATTGTTCAAGGGCAAGGGGGTTCCGCCGCTCCTGTTTCCCACACCGCTTTAGGCGGTTACGGGTGAATGCGGGTTTATGACGGCAACCCCTGTTCATCACTGCCTCTACCACCATCACGATGCGAAACCAACGAGGAATCGACCATGACGACGACACCCCTGACCCACATTCCCCATGACTCCGGCGTCCCGGCATCAGCGCGGGACTTCAGCGTCGAGGGGCGGGTAGTTATTGTCACCGGCGCAGCCCAGGGCATCGGGCGGGAACTGGCGCGCCAGTTCGCAGCAGCCGGAGCCGTTGCCGTCGTAGCCGACCTTGCCATCGACAAGGCCGAAGCAGTCGTGAAGGAAATTCATGACGCCGGCGGGGTAGGCCTGGCCGTCAAGGTGAACGTGGCCGACGAAGCGTCCGTCACCGCCATGGTCGACACCGTGATCCAAACCTGGGGCCGGGTCGACGTGCTGATCAACAACGCCTCGATCTTCGCGAGCATCGACAAGGGCCCGTTCGACGAGATCCCCCTGGAGCAGTGGGAACACGTACTGAAGGTCAACATCACCGGCACTTACCTCTGCGTCAAAGCAGTCGCTGCCCACATGCGCAAAGCCGGCTTCGGCCGTATCATCAACATCTCATCCGACGCAGTCACCCGCGGCACCGTGAACTACCTGCACTACGTCACTTCCAAATCAGCACTGATCGGCATGACCAACTCCCTGGCCCGTGAACTCGGCAGCCACGGGATCACCGTCAACTGCATCCGCCCCGGCAGCGTCGCCACCGAAGTCGAACGCACCGTCAACCCCACCGCCGAAGTCCGCGAACGCGCCGCGTCCCTGCAATGCATCCCCCGCGGAATGGTCCCCACCGACCTCGTCGGCATCATGTTCTTCCTCGCCACACCCGCCGCTGCCTTCATCACCGGCCAAACCATCGCCTGCGACGGCGGCTACACCCACAGCAGCTAACCCACCCCACAGGAGAACCCCCATCAGCGGGGTGCTGAAACCGGCTTTTGGCCCCCATCGCGTTATCGCTAATGGCGTGCAAAACGTGCCGAATCGGATGGGCCCTTCGTCACATATTGCTTCAGGGGCCGCCTGTTGGCGCGAACGACATGCCAGCTAAATGCTCGGCTGCCATTCCCGTGCATATGTAGCGTCGCGTTGTCCTTTTGGCTGTGGTGTTGGAGCCGTGGAATTTTTGGTTTATTGACTCTGTTGGTTCCCCAGCAGGCGTCCGGATATGGTCGATGCCGCTTGCTTGACAGCGAGGACCGCTTGCTGGACCTCCACGTCGCGCCGGGCTTTTTCATCCCAGGCGACACCGACACTGCCCAAGGCTACCTTTTGCTCGTTGAAAATCGGTGCTGCGAGGCCGTAGACGCCGGGGTTGAATTCTCCCATGGTCAGCAAGTAGCCGTCTTTCTTTATCTCGCCCAAAGTCTTGCGGAAGACGCTCCAGGTGCTGCCCAGTCCGGCGTCCTCAATTTCAGTGCTGTGACGGGCGTAGATGGCTTTCAGCCGGTGGTGGGGGAAATGGGCGAGGATGACTTTCGATACTGCCCCTTGGAACAGGGGCCGTCGCTGCCCCCGGCTAAACCGGTTGGCCGGACTCTTCGGGGCGCGGGCTTCTCCGATGCACAAGACGGAGTCACGGAACGCTGTACACAGAAGGGCTGAGTGCCCGATTTTGTCCACCAGGTCCTCGAGCACGCCATGGCTGGCCAGGAGTAATGGGTCGGTCTGGCGAATCTGCAGGTCCATCTCGATGATCCGGGGGCCGAGGCTGTAGAAGCCGTTACGCACCGTGGTGAGCAGCCCTGCATCATGCAGGGTCTTAATGTACCGGTATCCCGTTGACCTGGAAGTCTCCAGAGCTTCAATAATATCCGCTGTTGACCAAACAGGCTCAGCTTCACTGAACAGGTCCAGAACGTTCAGCATCCTTGCCAGACTCCCAGCGCTATCTGGAGCCGCAATACTTTCCCCAGCGCCATCCAATGAACCGCGTCCTCCCATGACGTGACTCCAATCCCTTTCCTTGTGTCACCCAGCCAACGGGCGATCAGAGTCCACGTTCGCGGGCTACCAAGCAGGCCGATGCGCCGGCTAACGACTGCTCTAGATGCCTCAGATGATGGGCGACTTTTACTACGGGTGCCGGTAGTGCTGACTATTATACTGCGTACCAATGTGGAGGCCGCGCAGCGATGCGGCTGGCGGTGCCTGCCGCCCCAACGAATTGAAGCAGCAGGCACCGCCAAGTCCGATCCTGTGCAGATTCCGCAAGCCAGAGCAAAACCTGCACGCGTAGCCCCGCGGCGGTTAGAGTTGCATGTAGACGCTTTTGGTGTAGAGGTAGTTGTCCATGTGTGCGGCGGTGCCTTTGTAGCCGTAGCCGCTCATCTTGGTGCCGCTGAATCCGACCAGGGGGTCGATGTAGCCGTAGCAGTTCACCCACATGGTGCCGGTGTGCACGCCGTGGACCACCTGAAGGGCGGTGGAGAGGTTTTGTGACCATACTGCTCCGCCGAGGCCGAAATCGCTGTCGTTGGCGATGGTGATGGCTTCGTCGATGTCGTCGAAGGACAGGATCGAAAGGACCGGGCCGAAGATCTCTTCGCGGGCGATGCGCATCTGGTTGGTCACGGCACCGAAGACGGTGGGTTGGACGTAGTATCCGTTGCCGAGTTCGTCCCCGAGCCGTTGGCCGCCGTGAAGCAGTTCGGCCCCTTCGTTCTTGCCGATGTCGATGTAGGACAGGACAGTGTCCAACTGCTGTTGGGAGATGACCGGTCCCATGGTTGCGGTGTCGTCGAGGCTGTGGCCGACCCGCTGGGTTTGCATGAAGGCCAGCAGCCGCCGGGTGAACTCGTCAACGATGGACCGCTGAACCAGCACCCGGGTCCCGGCGAAACAGATCTGGCCGGAGTTGGCGAAAACGCCCATTGCGGCGCCGGGAACGGCCTTGTCCAGGTCCGCGTCCGCGCACACAATGTCCGCGGACTTGCCGCCCAGTTCCAGCTGCAGCTTTTTGATATTCGTCGTGGACGCCTCGATGATGCGCCGGCCGGTTTCAGTCGAGCCGGTGAAAGCGATGCGGTCCACGTCGGGGTGGGCCGCCAGCGCGTTGCCGGCATCGCTGCCGGGGCCGGTGACGACATTGATGACGCCTGCGGGCACGCCGGCTTCGTGGAGGATCTCGGCAACCCGCAAAACCGAAAGAGAAGCTTCCGAAGCCGGCTTGAGCACCGTGGTGCAGCCGCTGGCCAGAACGGCCCCGATGATCCAGAACTGACCGCCGAGGGGGCCGTTCCAGGGGATGATGCCGCCGATGACACCGACCGGGGCCTTCAGTGTCATGGTCGCGACGTTGCCGGGGATGCCGTTCATCAGTGTCTCGCCTGAGATGTTGGTAGCCTGTCCGGCGAAGAATGCCAGCATCTTCATCAGGGCGGGCTTGGAGTTGCGCAGCCTTGAGATCGGGGCGCCCATGTCCAGCGCTTCGATCTGGATCAGTTCCTCGAATCTTTCGTCAAGGACCTGGGCGATGCGGGTCAGCAATCCCTGGCGCTCGTACGGTGTCCAGGTGCTCCACGGACCCTTGAATGCCTTTCGTGCAGCGAGGACGGCACGGTCGACGTCGGCCTCACCGCCGGAAGCAAACCGCGCCAGAAACTCTCCGGTGGACGGGGTGGTGGTGGTCAGTGTCTTTCCCGACGCCGCAGGGACCCGCTGTCCATCGATAAAGAGGTGGTGCACATCGCGGGACAGGAAATCCTGCGCCTGCTCGCTCAAAGCGAAGTTTTGCTCGGTTACGGTCATGACTTTCCTCTCAGATGACCCTTTGACATTCCGTCAAACAAAATGAAAACGCCGTGGTGATGAAGTTCCGGCCGTCGGCCGGATGGCATGTCAGATTCCTGCTGTTTGGCCGCCGTCGATGACCATTGCGTGACCGGTTGCAAATGAACCGAGATCAGAAGACAGCCAGAGTACGGCCGACGCGATCTCCTCTGGGCTGCCCATCCTGCCGACAGGTTCCTGACCGATCACGTGGGCCCGTCCTTCCGGGGTGCCGCCGGAGAATCTGTCCATCATCGGCGTTTCGATGATGCCCGGGCAAATAGCATTGACCCTGATGCCCTGCGCGGCGTAGTCGAGAGCCGTTGATTTTGTCAGGCCGATCAGACCGTGCTTTGCGGCAACGTATGCAGCCTGGCCTCGTATCCCCATGACGCCGGCGCCTGATGAGGTGTTGACGATAGAGCCACCGCCGTGTTCGAGCATTGCGGGGATCTCGTACTTCATGCAGAGGAAGGCGCTGCTCAGGTCGATGTTGATGATTCTCGACCACTCATGCTCGGAGATGTCGACGAGGGGTGCTGCGGGTTGTTCGATACCAGCGTTGTTGAAGGCGATGTCGAGGCGACCAAACTGCTCAACGGTTTGGTTGATGGCGGCCTGGATGTCACTGGATGAAGTAACGTCGCACTTTACGGCCAGGACCTTCCCGCCATGCTCGGCGGCGAGTCGAGCGGTCTCGTCATTGCCGACCGTATCTATGTCGGCCAGCACCACGTTCGCGCCTTCGGTTGCGAATGCCAGCGCCGTAGCCCGGCCAATGCCGCTGCCGGCACCGGTTACGAAGGCAACCTTTCCGGCGAACCTTTGTTCAGTCATCTTGGGTATCACTTTCTGTCGTAGGGGTGAAGCTCGGGAGCAGCTGATTCGGCGGCCGGATCGGAAGGCGCCGAAAGGGTTGTTAGGGCCGTTCTATGTCAACGGCGTGTCCGTAACCGCACCGCTGTAGCGATCACGCAACTCGATCTCGAGCTCTTCCAGGGTGCGCCCTTTGGTCTCCGGGATATAACGGAAGGCGAAGAGCGCCGCGAGCACATTGAGGATCATGAACCCAGAGAAAACAGCCACCGAGCCGAACCGCTCAGCAAGAATGGGGAAAAGGAACGAGATGAGAGAGTTGGCGATCCACAACCCGCCGAGGGCTGCGCCCATGGCGAACCCCCGGATAGGCAAAGGGAACAGTTCCGAGAGCACGAGGAAGCCTGTGGTGCCCAGGAAGGTGACCATAAAGGCCGTTACTAAGAGCATGAACAGCAGGATCAAGTACGAACGCAGGATCGACTCGGGCAGCAGGTAGGTGAAGAGGAGTCCAAGATGCGAGGCCGCAACCCCGCCGAACCCGAGCAGCATCATCTTGCGGCGTCCCATAAGGCCGAGAATCCACATCCCGACAATGGTGAAGACAATCATGGCGATTCCGACGGTCACAGAAGCGAGCAGCGAGGCGGAGCGCGTAAGGCCGGAGCTTTCCAGCACGGTCGGCGCGTAGTACATGACCACGTTGATGCCTGTGGTCTGCTGGGCGATCGCGAGGATGATCCCGACGAGGATCAGGCGCTTCATCCAGGGTTCGCTGCGGAGGGTTGAGAGGACGGAGATTTTGCCCTCAAGGTGGTCGGCTTCGACGATCTCCGTGATCTGCCGGTACTCGTCCTCGACCCGGTCCGCATGATGTGCTCGCTGCAGAGTGCGCTTTGCCTCGGCATACATCTGCTTGCTCGCGTACCAACGCGGGGTGTCGGGCAAGCTGAGCATCCCGACGAGAAGCCCGGCAGCCGGAATAAGAGCGATGCCAAGCATGTAGCGCCAAACGACCGTGTCGTGGATCAGGTTGGCGAGCACTGCGTTGATAACGAACGCCAGGAACAAACCGATAACCAGCATGAGCTGGTTCACCGTGACGATCCGGCCGCGCTGCGAAGCCGGCGCCATTTCGGCGAGATACAGCGGAACGACGACGGATGCGACGCCAACGGCGTAACCGAGTGCGATGCGCCCCGTGACCAGGATGGCGATGCTGGGAGCCAACGTACATATGACCGTACCAATAACGAAGATCACGCCGGCAATGACCAGCGATTTCTTCCGTCCCACCCGGTCAGCAATGGGCCCGCCCAGAAGTGCACCTGCGGTTGCTCCGGGGAACAGCAGCGAAGTAACGACCAGGCCCTCGATAACGGGAGTCAACTGGAAGTCCTCCTGGAGGTACACCAGCGCTCCTGCGATCACCCCTGTATCGAAGCCGAATAGGAGACCTCCCAAGCTGGCGATCATAGTCAGGCGGAACAGGAATGTTCTTGGGTCTTCCTGGCTGTTCTTGGTCAGAACCTTTGTCGAGAGTGAATTATCAGACACAAAGTCTCCTTAGCGGTTGGACGGGTTCAGGGCCCGCATCCCACTTGGGTTCGATCGACGGTGTTCGTTCATGTGCCTTGTTACCTTAATTCGGGTGTCCGATGCGCAGCGGCGCGAACACGACGGTGTGTTGAACTGGTCCTTCTCGACTCGGTGGCACCGATTCGAGAGGGACCGTGATGGGGCTGCTAATGCCCGTTGGCTCAATGAGCTGGGTGACAATGCTGTGACGGTGCGCACAGTTCATAATTGACAATATCCTGCAATCTGGGACATAGTCAATTCCACGAGCATGCGCGACTGCCACACCCTAGTGCGAGACACGGAGACTGCGCTTTTGGCCAAAACAGGGTGCGGCCCCTACGGAAAGATTCGCGCTCTTTGCGGCGAAGGAACAAGAACACCATTGGAAAGGACCATAACCATGGCTGGAGAACATCGGGACTTTCAGTCCCGCCTCATCGTTACCGGACTAGATGCCGACGGCCGGTCGACTTTTGTTAGCGACGGTGCGACGACTGACCGGCTCGTCGCGGACGGCTATACGCGTAACCACCTGTGGCAAGCGACGGAGGTCCCCACGCCTGTCATGGCGCCCAACGGTCCAGGTAACGCCTCGATCATCCCGCCGCCTCCGGCTGGCTATAACTACGTAATCACTGCCTTTGCTCCTGACAGCGAGTGGGATTACGAAGGAGGCTACGCGCGAATTCTTGCCGAGTCTGGTGCCGGCGATGCAGTTGATCCCACGGATGCCCCCGGCATGCACACAACTGACACCATCGATATCGTCACCATCATTTCAGGAGAGGCGATTGTGTTGCTTGACACGGGCGAGACGACCATGAGGCAGGGTGACACCATCGTTCAGCGGGGTACCAAACACGCGTGGCGGAATCGGACGGATAAGCCTTGTGTGGTCTCAGCGGTTCACGTCAGCGTAGTTCGCTGAGGCTTCATTTAGCGGCAAACAGAGAGGAAGATCTTATGCAACGCGAGAGTTCTGACCTGCCTTTGGCCCGTCGAGTAATCGTGGGCCTCAATGACAGTTCAGCATCCACGGTCATCGCGGACGATCGAAACCTGCCCTCTACCCGTCTCCCCAACGGAATCGTGCTGCAGGAGTTGTGGCAACAGCGGACTATCCCCGCTGAGCCCGACGATCGACCGGAGCCCGAGTGGACCTTGGGGCCGGCTGCACCGATGCAAGGAGCCGTCGTTCGGATCCTTACCGTACCGGCGGCGAAAGGCGGCGAGCCGGCAAGGCCGGACCTGCATACCGACCCCTCCCTGCACGTGATCACGATGCTCGACGGTGAACTGGACTTCGTACTTCAGGATGGCGATGTGACGCTGGGCTTCGGGGACTCGATCGTTTTGCGGGGCACTATGCATGACCTACGAAACCTGCAGCCGCGACCGGCAACGTTCGTCTACACGTCCTTTCCCCTTGTTGAGGGTGGATTGAAGGACCACTGAGGTACACGTCTCTCGCCCGCAAACAGTGATAGCGCCCCCCAAAACCGACTGGTGCCATGGGGGGCGTTGTGTTGAGACTGGCACTCTTTATGCGTGGCTATCTTGAGGTGGCCTGCGGCGATGGATGGGCCCTGGCCACTGGCGGACCTTCTGGCTCGTGAAGGGTGCTGTTTTCCAGGAGGCGTTTGGATATGGTCGTTGCAGCCTGTTTTACGGCGAGCACTGCGTGCTGGACGTCGACATCGCGCCGCTCGTTTTCATTCCACGCGACTCCCACACTGCCCAGGGCTGTTTTCTGGCCGGTGAGGATGGGTGCTGCAACTCCGTAGACGCCGGGGTTGAACTCTCCTTTGGTCAGGAGGTAGCCGTCTTTCTTGATCCCGCCCAAGGTCTTGCGGAAGACGCTCCATGTACCACCCAGTCCGGCGTCATCTATTTCGGTGCTGTGCCTGGTGTAGATGGTTTTCAGGCGGTGGTGGGGGAGATGGGCCAGGATGACCTTCGACCCGGCTCCTTGGAACAAAGGGCGCCGCTGCCCGCGGTTGAAGCGGTTGGCGGGACTCAATGGGGCGCGGTACTCTCCGATACACAGGACCGAGTCACGGAACGCCGTTAGCAGAAGAGCGGAGTGCCCGATCTTGTCCACCAGGTCCTCGAGCACGCCTTGACTGGCCAGGAGAAGTGGGTCGGTCCGGCGAATCTGCAGGTCCATCTCGACGATCCGCGGGCCCAGGCTGTAATAGCCGTTGCGCACGGCGGTGAGCAGGCCAGCGTCATGCAGGATTTTGATATATCGGTATCCTGTAGAGCGCGAGGTCTCCAGAGCCTCGATGAGGGCAGCTGCGGACCAGACTGGCCTGGTGTCGGTAAAGAGCTCTAAAACGTTGAGCATCCTCGCCAGACTGCCAGTGGAGTCCTGACTATCTGTCACCTCATCGGTACTGGTCGGCAAAGCGCTTTCTGCCATGACTGCGTCCGATCCCTCTCTTTGTGGTTGCCCGGCTTCGCATGGTTAGAGTTGCATGTAGACGCTTTTGGTGTAGAGGTAGTTGTCCATGTGTGCGGCGGTGCCTTTGTAGCCGTAGCCGCTCATCTTGGTGCCGCTGAATCCGACCAGGGGGTCGATGTAGCCGTAGCAGTTCACCCACATGGTGCCGGTGTGGACGCCGTGGACCACCTGAAGGGCGGTGGAGAGGTTTTGTGACCATACTGCTCCGCCGAGGCCGAAATCGCTGTCGTTGGCGATGGTGATGGCTTCGTCGATGTCGTCGAAGGACAGGATCGAAAGGACCGGGCCGAAGATCTCTTCGCGGGCGATGCGCATCTGGTTGGTCACGGCACCGAAGACGGTGGGTTGGACGTAGTATCCGTTGCCGAGTTCGTCCCCGAGCCGTTGGCCGCCGTGAAGCAGTTCGGCCCCTTCGTTCTTGCCGATGTCGATGTAGGACAGGACAGTGTCCAACTGCTGTTGGGAGATGACCGGGCCCATGGTGGCCGCGTCGTCCAGGGCCTGCCCGACCCGCTGGGTTTGCATGAAGGCCAGCAGCCGCCGGGTGAACTCGTCAACGATGGACCGCTGAACCAGCACCCGCGTGCCCGCATAGCAAACCTGGCCGGAGTTGGCGAAAACGCCCATTGCGGCGCCGGGAACGGCCTTGTCCAGGTCCGCGTCCGCGCACACAATGTCCGCGGACTTGCCGCCCAGTTCCAGCTGCAGCTTTTTGATATTCGTCGTGGACGCCTCGATGATGCGCCGGCCGGTTTCAGTCGAGCCGGTGAAAGCGATGCGGTCCACGTCGGGGTGGGCCGCCAGCGCGTTGCCGGCATCGCTGCCCAACCCCGTGACGACATTGATGACGCCTGCGGGCACGCCGGCTTCGTGGAGAATCTCGGCAACCCGCAAAACTGACAGAAAGGCCTCCTCCGACGGCTTGAGCACCGTGGTGCAGCCGCTGGCCAGAACGGCCCCGATGATCCAGAACTGACCGCCGAGGGGGCCGTTCCAGGGGATGATGCCGCCGATGACACCGACCGGGGCCTTCAGTGTCATGGTCGCGACGTTGCCGGGGATGCCGTTCATCAGTGTCTCGCCTGAGATGTTGGTAGCCTGTCCGGCGAAGAATGCCAGCATCTTCATCAGGGCGGGCTTGGAGTTGCGCAGCCTTGAGATCGGGGCGCCCATGTCCAGCGCTTCGATCTGGATCAGTTCCTCGAATCTTTCGTCAAGGACCTGGGCGATGCGGGTCAGCAATCCCTGGCGCTCGTACGGTGTCCAGGTGCTCCACGGACCCTTGAATGCCTTTCGTGCAGCGAGGACGGCACGGTCGACGTCGGCCTCACCGCCGGAAGCAAACCGCGCCAGAAACTCTCCGGTGGACGGATTCGTCGTGGTCAGTGTCTTTCCCGACGCCGCAGGGACCCGCTGTCCATCGATAAAGAGGTGGTGCACATCGCGGGACAGGAAATCCTGCGCCTGCTCGCTCAAAGCGAACTTCTGCTCGGTGGTCATGATTTTCCTCTCAGATGACCCTTTGACATTCCGTCAATCAAAAATGAAGACGCCTTTGCCGATCTTGCGTTGATCGAACAGCTCGTACGCCTGCTCTGCTTCGGCCAGCCGGAATTCGTTGGTGAACAGCGATTCAACGTCCAGGCCGCGTTCGGCGATGAACTGGGCGCAGTCTTCCTGCTGGTTCTTGCTGAAGGTGAGTGACCCGAGGACGGTTTTATGCAAATGGATGAGTTCTTCACTGTCCACATCGATTTTGCCGAAGACGCCGACCATGCATGCGGTGCCCCAGGGCCGGACTGCCTGTATCGCTTGCCGGCGTACGGCTGGAATAGCGCTGCATTCGATGGATTTGTCAGCGCCTTCGCCGCGTCGGGTCAGCTCGCGAATAACGGCAACGGGGTCCTGCTCCCGGGAGTTGACAAGGTAATCGGCGCCAAGTTGTTTGGCCATGTCCAACCGTGAAGGCTCGACGTCGATAGCAATGACCCTGGCGCCGAATGCCTTCGCCAACATCGTGACGCTCAGCCCAACCGGTCCTTGACCAAAGACCGCTACCGTTTCGTCGGCGGAAAGCTCGACCCTTTTGATGGCTGCGAACGCCGTTCCGGTGCCACACGAGATGGCCGCGCCGGTCTTGAACGAGAGGGAGTCGGGCAATTTGATGAGTGTGTGCGCGGGAACCTTCATGAAGTCCGCATGCCCGCCGTCGCCGTTCAGGCCGCCGTAAACGATG
This sequence comes from Micrococcaceae bacterium Sec5.1, assembly GCA_039636795.1. Classification (NCBI taxonomy): domain Bacteria; kingdom Bacillati; phylum Actinomycetota; class Actinomycetes; order Micrococcales; family Micrococcaceae; species Micrococcaceae bacterium Sec5.1. Next base: position 2,328,072 of record CP143430.1, read on the forward strand.
CGCGCGTTCGGGCAGTACTGCGTCCAACCGGACCGGCAATACTGGCAGGTGCGGCACCCGTCGTAGTGATGGACCATAACGCGGTCCCCGACTTTGGCTTCGGTGGGCCGTACAGCGTCGCCGACAAGCTCGACAATCCCACAGGGCTCATGCCCTTCAATCACCAGTTCAGCTCCCGTACGCTGCGGACCGTGGAGGTGATGAAGATCGCTCCCACACATACCAGAGGCCTTCATACGGATGACCACTTCATCAGGTCCGGGTACCGGATCCGGATAGTCGCGGATCTCAAGCCTGCCCTCGCCCTCGAAAACAACAGCTTTCATGATTACTTCTCCTGCCGCGCTTGTATTTCGCACGGGGCGCTACCGGTTGTGGCCAAGGGAGGGGGAGCGACAGGCAGCAATACCTGCTCCGGCATGACCAATGAAATACGGTTGGGTTTGGCTGGGCCGGTGCACGTTTTGCACTGGTTCGATCGACATTGTTCAGTCATGCGTCTTACTACCTTCGGCTAAGTGTTCGTTGGGGCGCGCGCGAACATGTGGGCAATCTCGTAGCTTTGGCATTGATGCGCGTAATCCCCGCTGCTGTTGATGATATCCTGCATTATGGGACTTGGTCAATATCCGGCCATTGCTCCTGTTTTTACGTTGGGCGTTTTCATGATGACCAAGACGAAAGGTGTCTCATGCCTGAGCTTTCCAGTGATTTGGTTGAACATTTCGCTAACTTTGTTGTTGAGACGAGCTACGCCAATACGCCTCCGGAGGCTGTTGAGGCGGCAAAGAAGAGCATCCTGGACACGTTCGGGGTCATCCTTGCCGCGAGCGGAACGGAACCGGCCGTTCGCGGACTAGTGGAGATCGTCAACGAAAGCGCTGGCCGGCCCGAATCGTCAATACTCGCTTTCGGGGGTAAAGCTCCCGCAATCATGGCTGCGTTCGCTAACGGCGCCATGGCGCACTGCCTGGACTACGACGATCAAACCCCTTGGGGTCAGCATTCGTCCAGTTCCATCATCCCGGCGGCATTCGCCGTTGCGGAACGCCTCGGGGGTGCAACAGGCGAGGACATGATCGCCGCGGTCGCCGCCGGGCAGGACATCTTCGCCCGCCTGCGCTGCAACGTTGGATGGAAAAAGGACTGGAACCTTTCGCCCGTGATAGGAGTGTTCGCCGCTGTTGCTGCCGCCGGCCACCTGCTGCATTTGTCGCGGGAAGAGATGATCAATGCCTTCGGCATCGCTACCATGCAGTCGGCCGGGCTTATGGAACTTGTCGCCGGGACTGGCGGGAATGTCCGCGGAATGTATGCCGGGTTCTCGGCTAAAGGTGCCGTTCTCGCTGTACTGCTCGCCCAGAAAGGCGTGACCGGAGTCCCGACCGTCTTCGAGGGTCAATATGGATTCTTCAACACCTACTTCGACGGCCGATACGACCGCGAAGCCATCCTCGAAGGCCTCGGGAAAGACTTCAAAGGCAGCGGAACCCTGTATAAGCTCTGGCCGACCGTGGGCACAGCCCATAGCCACATCCACGCCACGATTGAGCTGTTGAACGAGAACAACCTTCAACTGGACGACGTAAGGGAAATCCGTCTCCACGTCGGGGATTATCACTATCTGATGTGTCGGCCGCTGGAGGAGAGGCGCGCCCCGGCAACGCTGGTGGACGCCAAGTTCAGTCTTCCCTTCCTGGTGGCTGTAGCGGCCGTTCATCGGGGTGTGAAGGTGTCACATTTCACCGAGGAAGCGCTGAAGGATCCCAGAGTCCTGGCCGTCGCCCAGAAGATAGTTCCCGTGGGCGACGCAAGCCTTGACTGGAAGCTCGAGCTGCCCCCAGGACGCGTAGAGCTCGAAATGACAGACGGCAGGACATTCAACATGGTGGGAACCGGTGTCCCGGGCAACCCGGAAGCCCCGTTGGACTGGAAGGCCATAGGACAAAAGTTCCGGGACTGTGCGAATGCCTCAGCCACGCGCCCGGCATACGATCAGATTGCCGCTGCAGAACGCATCGCACAAAACCTTGAAACTATTCCCGATGCCGTGGAATTGGTAAGGGCGTTGGCTCCCCGGAGCTGAACCTTTCGTCACGTCAAAAGTGCAGCACCCCGGATCCCATGGAACCGGGGTGCTGCCTTTTGAGACCGAACCTGCTTACGGTGCTGCCAGCGCGATGTTCATATTCTCAGGCGTGAGCAGGCTGGAAACGGGGACGCTGGAGGGGATCTCCGGGCTGTTGGTGTCAAGGACCAGGTCGCTTGAAACGGTTGGAACCCGCACAGGAACCTGGGCGGGTACCTCCCGGCCTTCCTTAATCTTGATCCCGGCAGTGACGCCAAACCGGCCGAACCAGACGTGGCTGCTCGCGAGCCAGGACTTGGGCGTGATTCCAGCGTCCTTCGCCTGCTTGACCATGGTGAGCCACGAGTAGTTCATCACGTCGCTCAGAAAGGCCGGCGGTGTCTTGCGATCGTCGATGTAGGGCTTCAGGAAGTCGTCGGTGGTGTAGTCGTAGATGACTGCCGCGGGCTCCTGTCCCGAGGCCAGAAGGGCGTTCGCAGCCTGCGCCGCGCCTTGCGCTGTCCACTGGGTGAAGCCCTCCGTGGTCTGGGTCCAGCCTGCACCGTCGAGGACCTTTTTCAGGCAGGGCTGCCATTCTGCGGCGTTGCTGTTGCCGGGGATGCCGGTGTAGAGCGCGTAGGACTTGCCGTTCCCCAATTCCTTCACCAGGGCCTGGGCGCCCTCGGTGTAGAGCTCGCAAAGGGCCAGTGGGACCTGGGCTGACACGGACGATGCTGCGTCACCTGGGAGCGGGGTGTTCACTGTAACAACGGTGATCCCTGCCTGCTTGGCCTGCTGCAGCGCGGACGCGATGGCTCCACCAAAGACCGGGTCGGTCACGATGATGTCGACCTTCTGGGCGATAAGGCTGCGCAGGTTCGCCAGTACCGCGGCGACGTCGCCGTTGGCGTTGTTATAGACGATCTTCTTGACCTGCGGATAGGCCAACGCCTGAGCCGTGGCTTCGCCGCGGAAAATGTTGCCCCACGCGTTGCTGCTTTGCATCGCCAGGGCAACAGTCAGCGTACCGTGTCCGGTGTCGCAGGAACCCTGTTGCAGGCAGGTTTTGAATAGTGCATTTTGCTCGGGTGTGAGTGGCTTTGAGGCAGCTGCCATGGCGTCTGCCGCAACCGGGTCCAGATCGGAAACGGGGATGTCGGTCAGGAAGGTCTTCTTGATCGTGGCCGCGAGGGCCTGCTGGTCGACGCTTTGGGCGGTGATGTCATCGCCGGAAGCGGTCGCAGGCGCGCTGGAACCGCCGGAGGACCCCGTCGTAGAGCAGGCTGCCAACGACGCTGCCAGCAGGAACGCTGACAGCAGTTGAGCAACCGATCGGTTCTTGTGTGGCCCTGAGCGGGCCGGGGATGTCACGTTCATTTAGTGTAACTCCTCAGTGGATGGGTAGCGGCGCACATGGATTTGCCTTTGATGTGGGCGCCGATGACAGGCTGTGACAAACGGGCAAGCCCTGGCGACACGCAAGAGATGCGTGGTGAAAGCTGCTTGCCAAGGCCCGCGGGTCCCGGAGAGTGGAACCCGCGGCTTTGTGAGGCCGAATCTGCTTATGGTGCTGCCAGTGCGAGGTTCATCTGCTCGGGCGTGAGCAGGCTGGAAGCGGGAACACGGGAAGGGATTTCAGGGCTGTTGATGTCCATAACCGAATCGGTTGTGACAACCGGTACCCGAACGGGCACCTCAGCGGGAACCTGCTGGCCTTCCCTGATCTTGATTCCGGCCGTGACGCCGAAGCGGGGGAACCAGACGTGGCTGCTTGCCAGCCAGGACTTCGGGCTGATACCGGCATCCTTCGCCTGCTGAACCGCCGTGAACCATGAGTGGGTCATCACGTCGCTAAGGAAGGCCGGGGGTGTCTTGCGATCGGCAATATAGGGCTTCAGGAAGTCATCGGTCGTGTCGTCATAGATGATGGCGTCAGGCTGCTGACCCGATGCGAGAAGGGCGTTGGCAGCCTGCGCTGCGCCTTGCGCTGTCCACTGGGTGAAGCCCTCCGTGATCTGGGTCCAGCCGGCCCCTTCGAGGACCTTCTTTGCGCACGGCTGCCATGCTGCGGCGTTGCTGTTGCCGGGGATGCCGGTGTACAGCGCGTAGGTCTTGTTGTTGCCAAGCTGTTTCACCAACGTCTGGGCGCCCTCGGTATACAGGTCGCACAGCGCCAGCGGGATCTGTGCAGACACCGAGGACGTAACATCCCCGGGGAGCGGGGTGTTATATGTGACGACTGTCACTCCCGCCTGCTTGGCCTGCTGCAGCGCGGACGCGATGGCTCCACCGAAGACCGGGTCGGTCACGATGATGTCCACCTTCTGGGCCACCAGGCTTCGCAGGTTCGCCAGCACCGCCGCGACATCGCCGTTGGCGTTGTTGTAGACGATTTTCTTCACCTGCGGGTACGCGAGTGCCTGGGCTGTGGCTTCGCCGCGCATGATGCTGGCGAAGGAGTTGCTGTTCTCTAGTGCGATGGCAACGGTCAGGGAGCCGCGACCGGTGTCGCAGGAGCTCTGTTGCAGGCAGGTTTTGAACAGTGCATTTTGCTCGGGTGTGAGTGGCTTTGAGGCAGCTGCCATGGTGTCGGCCACTACCGGGTCCAGATCGGAAACGGGGATGTCGGTCAGGAAGGTCTTCTTGATCGTGGCCGTGAGAGCCTGCTGGTCGACGCTTTGGGCGGTGATGTCATCGCCGGAAGCGGTCGCAGGCGCGTTTGAACCGCCGGATGACCCGGTCGTGGAGCAGGCTGCCAACGACGCTGCCAGCAGGAACGCTGACAGCAGTTGAAGGCCCGGTCTGTTCTTGTGCGGCCTTGGGCGGGATGGAAATGTCTTTTTCATCGATGTATCTCCTCAGTGGATGGATGGGGGCGCCCACAGTTCTCCTTCGATGGGGTGCCCGGGGACAATTTGTGATATGCAGGCAGGCTTCGGAAAAGCCTGGGCAGGCAGTGATAGCGCGTTTGGGGCATTCCGCGTGGTGCGGTCTCAGCGGCGTGAATCCTCGGCTGCGGAGGAAGCGCAGAGTGATGATCCCCAAAGCCGCGGGTTCCGGATTGGATGGGGCCCGCGGCTTATGTGAGGAAGACGATGCTTAGGGAGCTGCCAGCGCGAGGTTCATTTGCTCGGGTGTGAGCAGGCTCGATACGGGGATACTGGAGGGGATGTCCGCACTGTTGGTGTCGAGCACTGAGTCAGTCGCCACGGAGGGCACACGCACGGGGACCTTGGCTGGGATCTGCTGACCTTCCTTGATCTTGATACCGGCGGTGACTCCGAATCGGCCGAACCAGACATGGCTGCTGGCGAGCCAGGAGGTCACCTTGGTACCGGACTGTTTGGCCTGCTGGACGAGTGAAAGCCAGGAGTGGTTCATGACGTCGCTCAAGAAGACGGGTGGAGTCCTGCCCTCGCTGATGTAGGGCTTCGCGAAATCGTCGGTGGTGTAGTCATAGATGATCGCTGCTGGTTCCTGGCCGGAGGCCAGGAGGGCGTTTGCCGCTTGCGCTGCGCCCTGAGGAGTCCATTGAGTGAAACCCTCGGTGACTTGGGTCCAGCCGGCATCGTCAAGGACCTTCTTTGCGCATGGTTGCCATGCCGAAGCGCTGCTGTTACCTGGGATGCCCGTGTAGAGCGCGTAGGACTTGTTGTTCCCCAATTCCTTCACCAGGGCTTGGGTGCCCTCGGTGTAGAGGTCGCAGAGCGACAGCGGGACCTGGGCGGACACGGAGGAGGCCGCGTCGTCCGGGAGCTCGCTGTTTACCGTGACCACCGTGATTCCTGCCTGCTTGGCCTGCTGAAGCGCGGACGCGATTGCGCCACCGAAAACCGGGTCGGTAACGATGATGTCAACTCTTTGCGCGATCAGACTCCGCAGATTCGCCAGTACGGCCGCGACGTCGCCGTTGGCGTTGTTGTAGACGATCTTCTTGACTTGCGGATAGGCCAGCGCCTGCGCCGTGGCTTCACCGCGGAAGACGCTGACCCAAGGATTTGCGTTCTGCATCGCCAGGGCCACCGTCAGGGACCCGTGGCCGGTGTCGCAGGAGCCCTGCTGGAGGCAGCTTTTGAACAGTTCATTTTGCTCAGGCGTAAATGACCGGGAAGCGGCGGCCATGGCATCTGCCACCACGGGGTTCAGATCGGAAATGGGAATGTCGGTGAGGAAGGTCTTTTTGATTGTGGCCGAGAGTGCCTGCTGGTCCACACTCTGCGCGGTGATGTCATCGCCGGACGCGGCCCCGGTGGTGCCCGAGCCGCCTGACGGGCCCGTCGTCGTCGAGCAGCCGTCCAGCAAGGCCGCCAGCAGAAACACTGCCAGCAGCTGAAGAACCGAGCGGTTCTTATTGGGCCCTGTGCGGGCCCGGGGTGCCATTCTCATCGAAGTAACTCCTCATCGGGATGTTTGGTGGGTGCGCCCATGGCTCTCCTTTGATATGGGCGCCCAAGAATTAGCGAGCTGGGACGGATGGCAAAGCTTTTGAGCCTCCGCTCAAGGTCATGAAGCTTGTAGAGCCGCGCTGCAGTGGCCAGAAGTCGGCTTTATCGCCATCTCCACATGGACAGGAACGGCTTTGTGTTCTTGCTCACGCTTGAAGAATATCTCGTAATGTGGGATAGTGTCAATCAATCGGAATCGGCTCCTACGTGGACGAAGCGGAGGGGCCGGAAGCCGTAATCCCTGGTTTGGCCGGGGGTGGATGACTATTTCAAGGGCAGGAGTGCCTGACCGCCCATCGGCGGGAAAGTCTCCTGCCTTGCGCAGCGCATGAGCAAAACCGCTTGTGACCTACAACACGTTCGCGTTAGGTGGAGGAAAATGCAGCCAATCCGCGCGAACCAATCCTTCGGTCGCTCTGGCCGAAACTTCAGTGAAGCAATGCTGCTTCTGACCCGGAGGTTCAAAGAAGTGTTGAAAACCCTGCGGAGGTATCCGCGATGACTACAGATGTGACACGGAACGGCCCGACCTACATTCCGCCGGCCGCCTCCCAAAACCGGCTGACGGACTTGAAGTACCGATTTCCGGCGCGATATCTGGCCAGCTGGGGCGCACTGCTCCTGCTGCTGCTTTTTGCATTGGTGATTGCCCCCGCCAGCCTGGGTGGGAATTCAGTCCGGGTCGTCAGTGCCCTCGCGGGTGTTCTCGCTTTGGCAGCAATGGGGCAGATGCTTGTCGTGATGTTGGGCGCAATCGATCTTTCGGTCTCTGCCGTGGTTGCTGCCTCGGCCGGAATAGTAGTCCACTACGGTGTGCCGGGAGCAAACCTGTGGCTCGTCATTCCCGCAGCCCTTGTGCTGTCCATGTTTATAGGCATCGTCAACGGCTTCTTTATCTGCGTTCTTCGACTCAACTCGATCATCGTCACACTGGCTACCTACGGAATTGTCACGGGCGGGATGCTTCTGTGGACCGGTGTGTCTTTCTCGCTGACTGGGGAAGCGCCGGAGCAGCTGCAGCAATTTGCGCAGTGGTCCCTCCTGAACATCAACATGTGCTTCATAGCGGCGCTCATTGTCGGTTTGATCCTTGCTGCTGTTCTCTCCTACACCCGTGCGGGGCGCAGGGTCGCCCAGGTCGGATCGAATCCTCGGGCAGCGACCGCCCTCGGCGTGCGGGTTGCCCTGGTACAGATGAGCACATTCGCCGCCGTCGGCCTTCTCTACGGAATCGCCGGTGTGCTGATTGCCGGCTTCATTGGAACGCCGGACATCTCCATCGGCGCACCCTACCAACTCGCGACGGTGACGGCCGTGGCTATCGCCGGGCTCACCTTCAGTGGCGGCCCAACCAGCGTCGCAAGCCTGCTCGTATCCTGCGTCTTCCTGCAGTTGCTGGATCAGGCACTTGTTGTGGCCGGGTTCCCCACGGGCGCGCGAATTATGATTCAGGGCTTCACCCTTGTCGTCGCAGTGGCGGCGATCACCATCAGCCAATACGGCCTCGCCGGAATCCGGCGGATTGCAGCGCTGCAGCTGGGAAGGCCACTGAAATGACGAGTCAACTCACGCCGCCGCCGTCGCGAAGGACCAAAGGAGAACATGTAGTGGAAAAAATCATGGACGTGGGGACTACACAAGCCGGCTCTGTGCCTGCGGAGACTGACTCGAAGGAGCCAGCCGTCGTCCTCGCGGGAGTGTCCAAGTCGTACCCGGGCGTGAAGGCCCTCAGCGACGTCAACTTCGACTGCCGGCCAGGAGAAGTCCATGCACTCGTGGGAGAAAATGGCTCCGGGAAGTCCACGCTTATCAAGATCGCATCGGGCGTCCTTACCCATGACACTGGCGAAGTCACGATCGGAGGCCAAGCACTGGCCGGCGGATCGGTGAAACGCGCCCGCAAACTCGGGCTGATGACTGCGTACCAGGACACCTCATTGGTTGAGGAACTTACCGTCGCCGACAACATCGCGCTATCCTTCAACGCCATCGGCGAGCCGCGTCCGGTGGATCTGGACCGCCTTCTTGCCCGCTATGACCTGCCTTTCAAGCCCACGGACCTCGTCGGCGCGCTGGGCCCAGGCGCACGCCAGCTCCTCGAAGTCGCGAGGGCCATGAGCCACCAGCCACGCGTCCTGATGCTCGATGAACCGACAGCGGCCCTGGACATGCAGTACGCGGCACACCTGGAGGGGCTGATCCGTCAGTCCCGCGACGAGGGAGTCGCCATCGTTTACGTCAGTCACCGGCTCGAAGAGGTCCGCCGCCTCGCCGACAGGCTCACCGTCCTCCGTGACGGAGTGATCCAGGGAACCTGGAGTGGCCGAAACTGGGAAGTGGATGAAATAGTCGAAGTCATGGTCGGCGCGCCAACCGATCTCGAGTTTCCCACGCGGACGCCGTCCAAAGCGCAGGGTGACAGGCTCGAGGTCCGGGATCTGGCCGGGCAGGGGTACGGCCCCGTGTCCATCAGCGTCCGTCCAGGCGAGATCGTCGGCGTCGCAGGAGCAGAAGGCAACGGACAACGCGCCCTCCTGCGAGGCCTCATCGGAGAAAAGCGCACCTCCGGAGAGATCCTCGTCGACGGCAAGCACGTTGGACGGAGCGGTCCATCAGCCGCTTTAGATGCCGGGATCAGTTTCCAAAGCGGAGATCGCGCCGTGGAGTCTGTCTACAGCGAACTGTCCGTTATGGAAAACGCTACTGCGCAGCTGGGTCCTGAAAGCGGCCCATTCGGTCTCGCCTTGCCGGGCCACTTGCGGGCGGCTTTCAGTAAGGTTTCGAAGCAGCTCGGCATCGTGGCAGCATCGCCCTACCAGCCCATCAGCGGCCTATCCGGGGGTAATCAGCAGAAAGCAGTCCTGGCCAGGCCAGCTCTGCGGCCCCCCAAAGTCCTGATAGTCGATGAACCGACTCAAGGTGTCGACGCGCGGGCCCGCATGGACATCTACCGCGTCCTGTCCAGTGCAGCCGAGGAAGGAATGGCCGTACTCGTAAATTCCTCAGACTCTGCTGAACTGGCAGGGCTGTGCGACAGGGTCTACGTTATGTCACGGGGCAAGGTGGTCCAGGAAATCGCCAGTCCGATGACCGAGTCCGCCATCGTCCGTGGCTTTGTCAGTGCAGCTGACGTCGACCAAAGCCACGTCGATCAAGTGCCAAGCGACGCGGGGCTCATGTCCCGACTCATCGCACGCGCCACCTCAAATTTCCCCATAGTTGTTCTGTTGCTGCTGACTGCAATAGTGGCGGGATATGCAGGCAGCCAATCGCCCTTTTTCTGGACCGGGCCCAACCTGGCGAACATGCTGATCATCGCCCTTCCACTAGCCTTCGTCGCCCTCGGACAGCAGTTCACCATGCTTTCGAGAGGCTTCGACCTATCTATCGGGTCAACAATAAGTCTTACCGTAGTCTTGGTCTCCATGACGCTACCGGACTTAAGTACCGCGTCGCTGCTGGCAACGATTCCATTGCTTCTTCTCGTCGCGGCGGCCATCGGCGGTTTCAACGCAGTGCTGATTGGCTGGCTCAAAATCAACGCCGTGGTCGCCACTATCGCCACCATGGGCATTGTCCAGGGAATTGCAATCATCCTGCGCCCAGCCCCGGGTGGTGTCATTGCGCCCGACCTCGGAACAGCAGTCAGCCTCGGAATTGCATTCCTGCCGGCCCCCTTTATCGGCCTGATCGTGCTGACAATCGCACTGGAACTCTGGCTATTCCGCAGCCGTACGGGGCTGGCAGTGCGAGCTGCTGGCTTCAATCCCGAAGCAAGTCGTAGGATCGGGCGGCAAGTCGGCGTCATTCGGGCCGTCGGACTTCTCGTGTGTGCTCTCGGCGCAGTCGTCGGTGGCGTGCTCCTGGCATCCCAGACAGGCATCGGCTCCAACGCCGTCGGAGCTACCTACTCTCTTCCCGCGTTCGCCGCAGTGTTCCTGGGAGGGGCAGTTATGACCGGCGGCAGGGGCTCGTTCGTCGGCGCCCTTCTGGGTGCCGTGTTCCTCTCGCTGCTCGACAATGTCACCCCGCTGCTGAACATCCCAAATGCGACCGAGCAAGTCATTTACGGCATCATCCTGCTCGTTGCAGTGTCGGGTTACACGGTGGCCCAGCGGGTACGAACCCGCAAATGAGGTAGCTATCCATCAGTGCCAACCCATTTGAATCATCTCTCCAACAAACCTGCTGACCAGAAGGAGCCTGATATTGCGTGCAAGACAGGAAATTGTTGACCTGCTGACCGAGTACTACGCCGAAATGGAGACTAACGACTCCGTCCGGTATGGCGAGTACTTCGCGGACGACATAACTTTGACCTTCGCTCCCGCGCCGACGATCACCGGTCGCGATGCGGCGCTCACCGCGATGTCGGGGCTGCTGGGTCGGGTGCAATCCCTGCACCACGATCTGGTCAACGTGTGGGAGGAAGATGAAGGCGCCGTTATCTTCGAATCCCTAGGGGTTTGGCATCTCCATGACGGAAGGAGCGTATCGATCAAGGCATGTTCCGTCTTCAAGGTGGAAGAAGGGAAGTTCACGGATCAGCGAATCTATGTCGACAACTCGCCCCTTTTCGCGCTGCTCGATGAACCAGTAGCGACAACCCAGTCATAGTGACGGACCACTCCGTCACTCCCTGGACGCGGGTAGAACTATGGCACCGGAACCCATGCCTTCCGCTTCACCCTTAGTGGCCGCCTCACCGGCCCTCTGGTTCAGAAGCAGAACGGTCCCTGCGCGCATTTCCCAATACGTCCTGTGCAGGGACCGTTTCGCATTGAGGCATCAGCGGCAAGGACAGATGTTGATGCAATCCTGCAATGTGAGATAATTGAAATTGTTGGCGTGCGCCAATGCAGCACACCAGCAGAGGAGAAGTCAGCTGTCAGCTCTGTTCGAAGGATCGACTTGATTCAGGCCTGCACCTTTCTCCATGGAAGAGACGGACGCCAGACAGGTTATTTGCTTTTACCGGAGGCCAGGAGGAATGCATGGAAGACAACCGTAAGCGCCCACGCTTCAGGGGATACTTTGTCGGGTCAGCCACGGTCATCGGAGCATCCTACGGCCAAGGAACGACTAATTTGGAACTACAGGCTTTCACCGGTGAATACATCGAGTACTCCATTGACGCCGTTCCCGACTCCGCGGGGGCAGCCGAGCTCCCCGGTAAGAATTTTCGTCCCATCTCGGTCAAGATCCAGCACGGTGGAGAGCGCTGCAGTGTGATTGCGCTGACCCCGGCTGGAACTCGACGCACAAGCGTAACTCTGGGCACGGCCCTTGCCCTACACCAGTCCGGAGTCCACACGGTGGTTGAAGGGGGCCTGCAGGCCGAAGTGTCTTGTCCCAGACCGCAACGGTCGGGAAGCTCCACGCGGCGCCTCAAACCCGTCGCCACAAATGCGGTAATGAAGACGCGGTAGTTGCGGCAAGATCCTTCCAGTTAGAGCCACTCTCTCTACCAATTCAAGAACTATTGGAATTCCACAAACGAAACGCGGAGATACGCACGTGGAGTGGGGGAGTGCACATGACCCTGGGGACTGCCCCGGCTGTTGCTGACTGGGGGGCTTAGGCCGTGGTGAGCGCGGTCGGTTGGTTGCTTCATATTCGATGGGCGTGAGTTTGCCCAGCCCTCTTTACTGTCGCTCGCGGTGATAGGACCGCTCGATCCAAGCTGCTACGGCCAGCGAGGACTTTATCCGCGCGTTCATCTAAACCCGACGGTCCTGCCGAAATCCCGCTCGATCAGGTCGCCGTGAACCGGTGGCCCCCGTCTGCCGTTCAGGCCCGCTCCTCTGAGAACGCCGACCAGATACCGTGGTCCCTGTACAAGCGATAGACCCTCTTCTCACCGGCACGATGCCCTTCTCCGGGAGTTCGTCGGCGATGAACCGGTACCCTGTCGCCAGGTCCTGGGCATGAATGTCCCGAGCGGCGGTGACTAAGTGCGCACCGGCCCAGCCCTGTTCCGTCACCGGGCGGGCTCTCCACCGGTAATGAGCCTTGCTTGCTGAATCCCAACACCCTCCGCGGCCGCCGGGCCGACCCCCGATCCCTTACGTTCGGCGGTGGCGATCCAGTGCTTCAACGTCTTGACCGAAAGCTCGAGATCCTTCGCGATCTGCGCCTTACCCTTGCGGGCCGCATCAATTACATCCTGCGGAACTCTGCCCCGTAAGCCGTGGGCATGTCAACATCCTTCCGCGAGCACAAGCTCGCTAGGTGACGGAGTCAGCAAAACCGGGGATTCCCGTAGGTGGACAGTTGGCCTAGTCAATGGCAACAGACGGTGGTGCAGGTGTCCCACCTCGAAGGACGCTGCGTGGCTCGGCATATGCCCGCTTCACAGGCGCTGTTGTCAAACCAACGGCGATGGGCGGCAAAATGGGGACTCACATGGTGTGAGTCCCCATCCTTTCCTGCGCCCAGGCCAGGCTCTAACGATCTTGACCCGATAACTTCAGACGCGCGCCCTTCCGCCGATCGCTTCTACAAGGTCAGTTGTCGGTGTAGGGGAGTTCGCGTTCCGTGCTGAGATCCCAGACGATGGCTTTGCGGCGGGTGTACATGGCGATGGAGTCGAATCCGTTTTCTTTGCCGAAGCCGCTTTGTTTCATGCCTCCGAAGGGGACTGTGGGGTGGAAGGAGCGGTAGGTGTTTACCCAGACGGTTCCGGCTTCGAGGCGTTTGGTGAGGTGTTGGATGGTGCGTGCGTCGTTTCCCCAGACTTGGGCGCTGAGGCCGAATTCGGAGGAATTGGCACGGGTAATGACCTCTTCGATGTCGGTGTAGGACAGTACGCTTGCCATGGGGCCGAAGGCTTCGGTCCGGGCGGCGGGGTTGTCGTCGGTGACTTCGGCCAGGACGGTGGGCTGGTAGAAGGCGCCGTTGGCCAGCTCGCCTTCTTCTGCGGGGTTGCCGCCGGCCAGGGAGACTGCGCCGGCGTCGATCGCGCTTTTGACCAGGGCGTGCACGCGGGCGCGGTGCTGTTGGGTGATGAGCGTGCCCATTTGTGAGGATTCCTTGGTGGGTAGTCCGACGCGGACGGTTTTCGCTTTTTGCCCGAGCCTGTCGCTGACTTCGGCGTACATGGAGGCCGGGACGAAGATCCGGGAGCCGGTCACGCAGCTTTGGCCGCTTTTGGCGAAGTTTGAGTGCAGCAGCGAGGGGATGGCGATGTCCAGGTCGGCGTCCGGCAGCAGGATTGCCGGGCTCTTGCCGCCGAGCTCCAGGAACGTCGGCACGATATTGGTAGCAGACTGGTGGATGATGGCCCGGCCGGAGCCCGGTCCGCCGGTGAAGGCGATCATTCCGGTGTCCGGGTGTTCGGTCAGCAGCGGCCCGACTGTTTCGCCGCGACCGGTGACCATGTTGATGACGCCGGCCGGGAGGCCGGCTTCCAGGGCGAGTTCGACCATTCGGTAGTTCAGCAAGGGGGCGACTTCGGGTGCCTTGATCACGATGCAGTTCCCGGCCACGAGTGCCGGGCCTGCCTTGAGCGCGACGAAGTTCGCGTTTCCGTTATAGGGGCTGACGCCCGCGACGACGCCGAAGGGTTCGTCGAGCCCGTAGGAGAGCCGGTCCGGCAGCTGCGCGAAGGTGCGGCCTTCAATCTTGTCAGCCAGGCCGGCATAGTAACGAAGGACCCGGGCGCTGTTATCGATGTCGGCGAGGGCTTCGCGGCGGAGGTGGCCGACGTCGGCAACTTCGATATCGGCCAGTTCCTCACGGTGCTGAACGATCGCATCGGCCCAAGCCGTGAGCATGCTTGCCCGGACCTCGGGCGCGGTCCGGCGCCACACCTTCTCGAACACCGCCTTCGCTCCGGCCACCACAGCATCAATCTCTGCGGCATTGGCTTCATGGAGCGTGCCAATGACGGCACCCGTAGCAGGGTTAATGATCTCCATCTCATAGCCGTCTGAGGGGACCGCCACTCCCTCCGCCGAGATAAGCCCGATCCGAAAGCGCCTTCCCTCTCGCGTGCCAGCACACTCTTCGAACGTTGTCGTTGTCATCTTCGCGGTCTTCCTTCAGATGGGGATTGAATAGGTCGATTGATTCAATAGCTGCTTGTTATGCACTGTGCCTACTTAGTCGCGCAGGATCGAAGTCCCCGGTTCGAGAGGGGCCAGCTTCTCGGATGGTTCTGTTTCCCCTTGGCCGCGGGATGGCACTTTGACGAAGAGCAACAATACGAACGCGAGCGAGAGTGCAACCAAGGGAACGGACATTCCCACAATGGTGTCGCCTGGGGTGGCGAGCTTGCCGATAAGAAACGGCCCGAAGAAGCCGCCGGCAGAAGCCAAGGAATTGATGACTGCGATTCCCACGACGGCCTGCCGCTTCGTGAGGATCTGACTGATCAGGGCCCAGTACGTAGGAATGTTTCCGATGACGCCACATGCAAGCAGGATGAGGCCGATCATACCCATCAGCGGGGAACCGCGGAATACCGCGGTCATGAGCAGGCCAATGATAGCGGTAGCGAAGCAGGACAGCACGATGAACTTCCGTCGTCCGGTGATGTCTGCATACCGGACAAGCACCAACATCACGATGGCCCCGCACACGTAGGGGATCGCACCGTAAAGGCCGATGTTGGTCGGAGAGTATGACGGATTCAATTGCGACACAACCTGCGGGAGGAAGAAGGTCATGCCGTAAGAAGCGACCCCGGCCAGTGCATTGATCAGGCCAAGGTACAGGATCTTGGGGTTCCGCAGCGCCCGCAGTTCGCTCGACTTATCGTGCTGATCTTCGGGCATGGCCGCATACTCTTCGGCTATGGAATCTTCCAACCACTTCTTTTCGCCAATACTGAGCCACTTTGCCTTGCTCGGGCGGTCAGCCAGTGTGAGGAGGATCCAGATGCCGAGCAGGACCGGCGGCAGGCCTTGAAGAATGAAGATCCAACGCCAAGAGCTGAGCCCGAACCAGTCCGCGTGTTCGAGTATCAAGCCGCCACTTATGCTTCCAACAATAAGAGCAACAGGCATCGCCAGCGCGATGGCACCGATTGCCCGGCCGCGGTCATGGTTCAGGAACCAATAGGTGAGGAACAGAATGAGCCCTGGGAAAAGGCCAGCCTCAGCGATACCCAGCAGGACGCGGGCGAAGTACAACTGGGTAACCGAGTATACGAATCCGGTGGCCATGGTGACCAGGCCCCACGTAATCGCGATACGTGCGAGCCAGAGTCGGGCGCCGACCTTGGCGAGAATCATGTTGCTGGGCACTTCCAGGAGAACATATGCGACGAAGAAGATTGCGGCCACGGCACCGTACGTCGCAACGTCAATTCCGAGTTCCTTGCCCATCGTCAATTGCGCATAACTGATGGAAGCGCGATCCATATAGTTGAACCCGTATAACAGGAAGGCCACCGGCAAAATTGTCCGTCTGACTTTCCTAATGACCGTCTTTCGGTCCACGACCGGCTTGGCCGGTGAAGAATTTGTAGTCACGCTACCTCCTCGTAGGTGCGCCCGATATCGGGCCGAATATGCGGCACCGAAAGGCGCCAATCTTGGATATCTGACTTTCGTAAAGCGAATGGTAAGCCAGTCTAGAATTTTATCCCTGCGGCAACTGCAGTGTTATTGGTAACACACTGTGGCACTTGAGGCTCGAGTGGAGGACTTGGGTTTGTCCAAATAGTTGAAGCGCATCCTCAATCGACTTCTTGATTAATGATATTCCGCTATGCGGGATATGGTCAAGTACTCTTGTGGCCTGTTCCGAACTGAATGCTTTCACTCCTGGTACTTCTACAGACGCCCAATACTGCCCTGATCTGTCAGCGGACCAGCGCCAAAACCTCAATGACGTCATCGCAGGTTTCGATATCCTGGATGAGGTCTTGCACCCTTTTGACATTTTCGAAGGAGACCGGATGAATCGATGCCTCTGCGCATTCGCCGAACTTCTGGCGGAGCTCTTCCCATGTCATCGGACGTTCAGGTGTGCCGGGCACTTCTGAACCCAGGCGTTCGATCCGGCGGCCGTCGCGCATGATTAACTCGACTTTGCCGTCCGGCAACTTGAGATTCCAATTGAGGGCCTCATCGAATACGGGTTCGACCTTATCGGCCAGCGCGAGTACTTGCACGTCCTTGAGGGCATCTGTTGAGAAGTCCCAAATACTCATTTTACCCTTGACGAGGGCCAGTGCAACGGTGAACGGCAACGAGAATTTCGCATCCATCATCGTTTTGGGATTCTTTCGTTGATCCAGCGGTGCTGTCATCCGCTGGGCGAAATCGCCGACGTAGACGCGCACTGTTTCAATATCTTCGAGGACTATTTGGTTTTCCCGCGTCAGTTCAATTGCCGCATGAATGTAGGTGTGGGCGTTGCCCACTGCAGGCCAGTACTTATAGGTCATGCCTGTACAAAGATATTCAGACCCGAGGTTTTCGAGCATCTTTTCACGGTTATATTCTCCGTTGAAATAGACCTTGAAGATGCCGGCCTCACCTTCGAACAGGTTCTCCATCCCCAGCATCCCCTTCTGGGCAAGGAGAACGGCGTTCACGCAGCTTTGCGCTATAAACCCGGCATAAAGCCCGCGCAAGTTGCTGCCCATACCAAAGATCTGTTCCATGGTCCCGCCCGCTGTCAGGCTGACAATGCCCATGGCGTGCGCGATCTGCGTTGAACTAAGGCCCAGGAGCGCTCCGCAAGCCGCGACGCCCGAGTACACCCCGACTGCCCCGGACAAGTTCCAGTCCATATGCCAGCCCACGTTGCAGCGGAGCCGGATGAATAGTTCCTGGCCGACGGCCACTGCTGTGAGCAACTCTTGGCCGGTTACTCCGCCTTTGCGCTCAGCTAGCGCAAGGAGGGCAGGGACGAGGGAACTGTCAGGATGGGCGCCCCAAGGTGTCTGGCTGTCGTAGTCGAGTCCGTGCGCCAGAGTCCCGTTGGCGAAGGCGGCTGCACCGGCGGGCACGCGGCCGCCGAACCCAAGGATGCTTGCTTCTTCTTTGCCGCCGGCTTCCGTGACGAGCTCGATAAGAGGTTTAGTGGCCGGTTCCATTCCGCTCGCGCCGAGCATGACGCCGATTGTGTCCAAAAGGCTCTTTTTGGCGGCCTCGACTGCCTGCGTCGGCAAATCGTCAAATCGAGTATCTGAGGCGAATTTCGCGAGGTCGTGGGAAAGGTCGATATTGTTTGCCATGTGGTGTCTTTCTTTCTTCTCAGAAAATTTCATGCAGGCATCGCCGCACGGTTTTATCCGGCAAAGCGCATTTCTGGAAGGCCCCTTACGCCCAGCCCGTAGATCCCGAACAGACCACCGGCGCCAGGTTGGGTGGCCGGTACGCCACGCAACGGCTTTGACATGCTGGTGAAGTAGAGAACGTCCAGATTGCGACCACCGAACATGAGGCTGGTGACGTTCCGTACGGGAACATCGATTTCCCGGTCAATTGATCCATCGGGTGCGTAGCGGATGATGCGCCCGCCGAGCACTTTGGCATTCCAGAGAAAGCCCTCGGAATCGACGGTCGCACCGTCGACGGTGCGGGCATAGTTCCGGTCGGAAACATGCAGGCGTTTGTTCGATATGTCTCCGGTGGCTATATCATAGTCGTAGGTCCAAATGACCTTGTGCTCGGAATCGCCGAAATAGAATGTCTTATCGTCGGGGCTCCAGCACGGAGCGTTGGAACAGATCAAGCCGGTGTCAATCTCTTTCACGGAAAGGTCTGGGTCCAGACGGTAAAGTGACCCGTTTCCTGCCGGTTTCCGCAGAATGTCCACGCTGAGCGGATCGAAATCGTAGCCCATTGATCCTGCAAAGAACCGGCCCGCGCGATCGACCTTGCCGTCGTTGAACCGATAGTGAGGTTTATCCGCTAAGGGGTTGACGATGGGGGTGACTTCCTGCGTGGCAAAATCATAGAAATTGAAGCCACTTGCCAGGGCGAGAACAGCGCCTCCGCTCTCTCGCAATGCCATCGATCCGATATACGTCGGAACATAGTACGTGCGAACGTCACTTCCGGCTTCATTGCAACTCCAAATTTCACACGCCGTGCTATCGACCCAGTAAAGTCGTTGCTCCCGGGCATCCCAGAGCGGGCCTTCGCCCAGATGGTTCTTGCAATCGACCAAAAGTTGAATTTCGGTCATCATCTCCACCTATCACTTTCATTGCGCCCGGGGCGCAGGTACTTCCTCCTGCTGTCTTCCGCTGATCAGTGAAGCGCGCGCGTCAGAGGCATGCGGTCTGGCCGCCATCTACGGAGACGACCGAACCAGTCATGAAGCTTGCGTCATCGGTCAGGAGAAAAACGATAACCGCAGCAATTTCCTCCGGGTAGCCAATTCGCCCGATCGGATGCTTCGCATTTATGCGGGCGACAGCCGCGGGATCTTCCATCATGTACTCGACCAGGGGTGTCCTGGTCATGCCCGGGGCGACCGCATTGACCCGGATACCAAGGGGTCCAAGCTCGGGGGACATGGATTTAGTTATGCCGGAGATCCCGAATTTCGAGGCGACGTAGGAGAGCCGGTTCGGCACGCCAAGGACACCGGCTCCCGAAGAAATGTTTACGATAGCTCGTGGCCCGCCGTCGTCCTTCACTGCCAGCACAAACGCTTGGCACATATTGATTGTTCCGTCGAGGTTCACTGCCATGATCTTGCGGTGTTTTTCCGGATCGGTGTCGACGATGCTGCCTTCGCCCGTAATTCCCGCGCAGTTAACGAGGCCGTTGAGCCCGCCGAACTTCTCACGCATCTCAGCGAGAAGCGCCACCGTCTCAGCGTGGTCACACACGTCAAGGACTGCCCCATGGATGCGGTCTCCCTCTGCAGCAGCTGACAGGGCGGCGTCAACGCCGACTTGAGTGACGTCGATAGCAACCACCGTCGCCCCTTCGGCAAGCAGCCTCTTTACGCTGGCGGCCCCAATCCCGCTGCCGGCGCCTGTTACAACTACGGTTCGCCCTTCGAATCGCTTCATCGAGACTCCTCTTGCATGTCTGCTGATACTCCTGCCTGTGGCCATGCTGGACACGGAAGGATGCACAGATTGTTTTGTATGTGAATTAGAGTTTCATATACGCAGTGACGCGTCAATAGCCGCGCGTCGCAGTTGGGCTGAGCCCGTAACAAGTTGAGGTCACGTCTGGACGTAGCGAGGAGCTCATGGCTGTGGTGGAGCTTGGGCAGGCCACGGGAAGGAATCGCGTTTGAGTGCATGCGGCGTTGGCCGTCTCCAGCATCCGACGCGACCATAGAACTTCGCTAGCGGGTTCGACCCGAACCAAGGAGCAGTCGACTGTCTGAAATGGCAGGGATCCCGGAAGGGGGAGTAGTCAGACTGTTCGAGGCCAGCTTTCCGGACCTAACCCGTCAGCTGGGTCGGCGTCCGTCTCTCGGATATGTTCAGTCGCCCTTTGAGGCACCTGCACCCATGCGCCGCGACAATTCCTTACACGTTTCCACCAACAACTCGCGTGCTTGATCGACCGGCACATTGCCCATGCCATTGAGGCGATGGATGAAAGGCGTGGTCATGGCAGCTACAGCCTTACCCGTGTAGTCGAAGACTGGCGCTGAGATGTTCGTGACCCCTTCAATCGTGAGCGATTTTCCCTGGCAGAATCCGGCCTTGCGGACCTCAGGCAGGTCAGAAAGGAAGCGCGACCGGCGGGCGCTGGTCTCGTTGCCTGCGAGCATTAGCAGGTTCTGAAGTTCCGCGTCTGCCATGAACGCTGCCAGAACCCGGCCAGAAGCGGAATCGTCAATGGGGATCTGTGAACCCAAACGAACCGTGTTCACGTTGGTGTCCGGACAATCCGCTTGAGCAATAACAAGCAGCTTTCCCGAGCTAAGAATGCAGAGGTGAATGCTTTGACTGATGCGATTCGCGAGCTTCTGCATCTCATCGCCAGCAATGACTGTCAGGCGACGAATGATCGGTTGCCGATGCGCGACTTCAAACAGTTTCGTTGTTAAGTGATAGCGCTCGCCCTCATTGAGCTCTATGTAGCCGCGTTCGCGCAGCACCATAAGCACGCGGAAAATCTCCGAGGTAGTTCGGCCGAGTTTCTTGCCGATTTCTGCTTGGCCCAGCCCACTGTCCTCGGAGGCCAGGAGTTCCAGGATGTCGAGTCCCTTGGCCAGAGCCGGGGCCCGATACTTTCCCTCATCTGTTTCCGTTTGCACGCCCGCCCCGTTTCTCCTCCCCATCCGCACTGGACGGGGTCATAAGTTTTATATATAAAACCTATATGCTTGAACCGAATCAGGCAAGCGGTAACTCGATGGTCGTAGCCGTAGTTCCCATAGAGATTGTGAACAGCGTGGCGTGATGCAAAAAAGCGCTAGCCTCCGGTATCGATTTGGGTTTCCATACTCATCTCGACGCCAGGAGGCTCTCGTGGCCTACGTCCCCAAGCCGACGCTGACCTGGCAGCCAAGGCCAGGGGGAGGCTGGCCTGGTTGGTCGTGGAGCAGGGCTGGACCTTGGGCGCGGCCGCAGAGCGGTCCAGTCCCGCCGGCCACCGGGAAGAAGTGAGTGGACCCGTACCTGCCGTGCCGACGACGGCATGGCGGACATGTCCTCGCGGCCACGTTGGAGCCAGAACCGCACTAATGTCCGCGCCGAACGGTGGATTTTGGCGCCGCGGTTCACCTGCCGGTGCTGTCCTCAACGGGTCGCAGCCCACCTGCATCTTGCATCCTCGACGGCTGGAAGGGTCCGGTCCGGGTGCCAGATGCCCGGCTGACCCGCCTGGACCAAGGCCCCGGGCTGCCCGTCCGCAAGCCAGCGCCCCAACGTTAGCGCCAAGATGTGGATGACCCCCAGCACGTAGGCGAGCGGAGTATTCGTAACATGCCTCCTTCATGAGGTTTACGAATCGATCCTCCCGGAATTCTGTACTAAGTCTCATAATGCAGGATATCCTGAACTTGCGGCGCGCGCTGGAACCTAACCGCACCCATCTACTAAGGAGCAAACACATGAGTCCCGTAATCGTTGTAGGAGTCGACGGCAGCAAAACGGCAAATAGGGCGGCAGAGTCAGCCTGGGACCTTGCTGCAGCACTGGGCGCGTCCCTCCATGTGGTGTCAGCCTTCGACAGCGACCGGACCGAAGTTCTCGGCAGCGGCAGCGATCAGCGGGTTGTCTCCGACGCGGATGGCGCCGAGCACGTGGCCCGCAGTGTCGCGGAAACCTTGGGCCGGGACATCAAAGTCACCTACTCGTCAGCCCGAGGCCGCCCGGCGGATGCCCTCATCAAGGAAGCTCTCCGCATGGAAGCCCAGATCATCGTTGTAGGTAACCGGAAGATGCGTGGCATTGGCCGCGTCCTCGGCAGCGTGGCCAACAGTGTGGCCCACAACGCCCCTTGCGATGTTTATATCGCAAACACGTACGACGTCGACTGATAGGAAGGCCGGCTCAGAGCATGTTCCGTTCATCTATAGAGAAAGATGCCCGGAACTGCCTGACCTGCCACTGGCCGGGCGGCGGCTTTCGGCATCTGACGTCCTGCCCCTGCTGTTCGGCGGTCCCTGGCGCTTCCTGCAGCGGCTGATCGTCACCTGGCTCCTGATCCGTAGGAGCGGGATGACGCCAATCGATTCCGCCCACCCCTTTCTGTCGGTTCAGTATTCAATGGTGGCTGGGCAACCCTGGTGCTGTTCGGCTTGGTAGCCATTCCACTGGTTTTCACTTCCGGCGCTGGTCCTGTTGAGTGCCGGGACCTTCATCGCCGTTGGCCTGATCTTCATCGTTGGCCACGCATCAGTGCTGGCGGTACTTGTTGATTGTGCTGTGGGGTGTTGCCTTCGGGGGCGCACCGGCCCAGCCACAAACGGCCATCAGTGGGCAAGCGTCGAAAACGCCCACGTCGCCAACTCGATGCCCGGGGTCGCATTCAATATGGCATCTTTGCCGCCGGCGTGTCCGGTGCGGTCGTGATCAGCAACTTCGATGGCATGCTCCTGCCCATCGTCATGTCCGGGCTCGCGCTCCTCATCGCTGTTGCCGGACGCCGTACGGCCTTTCCCAAATAACCAGCAGGAAGCGCCTGCGACTGCAGCACCTGCCATTGCTTTGAAATCAAACTGACGCAATGTCCTTGTCCCGGTTCACCGGAGCTCAAGAGCAGCCGTCCCAGAAGCCACCTATTCCCGGACGATCAACTGAAGGTGGGATACACATCCCGCGGAGGTCGGACCTGACGCTGGGACCTTAGCGGAGCCATCGGATTCGATCTGTGCAGCGCCAGCGTGCTCATGGGGAGGTGGTCGAAGCCATGGGGGCGGGGGAGTCTTGCTGGGTCCTTCTTCAGGCCGCGTCCGCGGGCCCGACGCTGTTGCGTTCGAAGCTGGGCTACGCGCCCATCCCGGACTAGGGGTATACGCGTCCGCCATACCTTTCCGAAGCCGAGATGGGGCATATCACCGGAGCATGCTGACGAGTCGGACGCGCGAGCTGGCAAGTACCTCCCCCGGGGTATTGGGCCGTACCCTGGCGACGAGAACGGCTGTCACAATCGGCGAGTCTCCATCCTTAAGGGATCCGGCCATTCAGCGAAGATCTGCAGCCGGTTTGGTTACGCCTCGGCGTCATGGGTGGAACAGTGAGTCCGTATTTAGGCCTTTCCGCGCGATCTGGCCCGTTCGGCCAATTCTGTGGCCCGTGGTCGCGTTCCGTGGTGGAACATCATGCCCTCGGGCAATCCTTTGATCGTCGCGCTGGAACCGGAGATATCAATGGTGATCCTGCTGTTGGCCATGGGGGCGTTGGTAATGTGCAGGTCGCCATAGCTTTCGGGGAGTACCGGGTTCATCCAGAGACCGCCGCGGGCAACGTCCGCGTAGTAGCCCATCAGGCTTTTGATCAGGAAGATGGGGGTAGTGGCGGCCCAAGCCTGTGGCGAGCATGCCGTCGGGTAGGCTACGGGGACGTCGAAGTGCTCGCGGCTAAAGCCGCAAAATAACTCCGGCAGCCGCCCTTCCGAGTACTCGGCCGCCTCAAACAAAGCTGTGGAGATCCGCTGTGCCTGCTCGACGAAACCGTAGCGCAGGAGTCCGGCTGTGATCACGGCATTGTCGTGGGGCCACACGGATCCGTTGTGGTAGCTGGCGGGGTTGTAGGCGCCCATGTCGCTGGCCAGGGTTCGCACGCCCCAGCCGCTGAACATCTCAGGGGACATCAGCTGTTCTGCCACTAGGGGGGCCTTGTCCTCATCGATGATTCCAAACAGCAGGCATTGACCCATGTTAGAAGCGCAGGCATCGACAGGCCGCTTTTTTCTGTCCAGGGCGATGGCGTAGTAGCCGCGGTCTGGCAACCAGAACTGCTCGTTGAACTTCCTCTTCAACTGTGCCGCGAGGTCCCGGTACTCCGCTGCCAGGTCCAAGTCACCGGCGTCATAGGCTATCCAAGAGCGGGCCAGAAACGCGCCGTAGACGTAGGCTTGCACTTCGCAGAGCGCGATCGGGGGTTCGGCCAGAGTGCCGTCGGCAAAGTTGATGCCGTCCCAGGAGTCCTTCCAGCCTTGGTTGAGAAGCCCCCTGTTGTTGAGGCGCTCATACTCGACGAAGCCGTCGCCGTCCTTGTCGCCGTAGTTCCGGATCCAGTCCAGCGCCCGGTCAACATGCGGCAGCAGGGCAGCGATGGTTTCTGCAGCGAAGCCCCAGCGGCTGACTTCCCCGAACAAAGCCACGAACAGCGGGGTGGCATCGATGCTGCCGTAGTAGGCGGACTTGCCGCCCAACGCCAGCCCGCTGGATACGTCGAGTCGGACTTCGTGCAGGATCTTGCCTGGCTCCTCTTCGCTCATCTCGTCCACGACCTTGCCCTGGCGGTCGGCGAGCGTCTGAATAGTGCCGAACGCCAGGGACGGATCCACCGGCAGCGCCATCAGGGACGCCCATAGCGAGTCCCGGCCGAACAGCGCCATGAACCAGGGCGCGCCCGCAGCCACCACGACCCGGTCCGGGTGCCTGGGGTCCTCGATGCGAAGGGCTCCCAAGTCATCATAGCTGCGCCGAAGGGTCTGCTCTATGGAGCCGTTGCCCATGTGCAGCACGGGAATCTTTGATACCCACTCCTGGCGGCGCAGGTCGCGCGGAGATAACTGGTCGGCGTCGGGACGTACGAGCTGTGCTACCGGACCGCTCCCGTTGACCGTGGGCACCGCACTAACAGTGGCGCTCCATTGTCCATGCGGCGGGACAAATGCCTGGAACGTCAGGGCTTCGGGTGAGGCGTGGGCGCCGTCGGCAGACACGAGGACGCCCTTCCGAATGTCCTGCCAAGTGGCCCGGATCGTCAGCCGATCCCCTTCGACCTCGCGGGACTCGTCCCAGCGCCGCTGGATACGCGCTTCCTTCACCTCGAAGAGGTCCGCGAAGTCCGCCTCTACCTTGATGGAGACGAGGCATTCGGCAGGGGCCATAGAGTAGTTTCGGACGGTGATTTGCTCCAAGATCCCAGCGCCTACCTCGCGAAGGCGTTCCACAATCAGCGGGCTGTCGGCGTATCCGTCTGAACGGCCTACGCGGCCAGCAATCAGGACCCGGTAGGGTTCTTTTGTCTTGGCGACCAGCGGCTCCAAGGGCTCACCGTTAATGGTCAAATTCCAGCCGGACAGGATCCGGGTGTCCTCATAGAAAACCCCGTGCGGGTATTCCGGATGGATGTCCCCATTCGCCGCGGAAATGCAGAAGGATGAGCCCTCTACAAGTGTGATCGACCCGGGCCCTAAGGGCCCGGCAGCAGTGTCGGCATTCCATCCAGTCATCCTGGGCTCCTTCAGAGGACTGACCTCAACCGCTTTAACACCGGGTGGCGCCGCTCGGATCGCTGTCCATCCGCCGAATCCCTGCCCAACCGACGCTACGCCTGTGTGCCAGATGAAGCCAGCCCCCGGTAAAGCGGGCTGGAGGAGGTAATAAGGAAAGCGGCAACAGCAGCCGTAAGAGCAGGGGTGACGATTCACGGTCGATGGGGGCCACACTACGTTAAGCCCTGTGACCCGGTTTGGTGAACTGCCAATTAGCATTCTGGCGGCCACGGCAGCCTCGGCCCGTCCGGTGTGGCCAATTCACTACGGCACAGGCCCGTCACACGGCGGTTATGCCCGTGGGCTGGCCCACCTCTTCGGCAGAGATCTTGGCGCGGCGTGACGTGAGGAACATGCGTACGTCGGCACGGTTATCCATGAATCCACGATAGGCGCGCATTTCGGACTGAAGGAGTCCCTCTGGGTACCCCCATCAAGGGGGACTCCCTACGCGCGTAGAGACATGATGTTGTAGGAACATGAAATCTGCCACCCTCCCAATCGGTGCCGATATAGAGCCCGGCACGAAGAACGTGGTATCCGCGTCGCTTGTTACCGCCGTCATTTTCATCACGGCCATCGCCCCGTTAGCGACGGACATGTACGTTCCCGCGTTCCCGATGGTCTCCGTCGAGCTCGGCGCGAGTGCCACGGAGGTGCAGCTCACGCTGACAACGTTCTTCGCCGGGATGGGACTGGGCCAACTGGTGGGAGGTCCGTTCTCGGACCAGCGGGGACGCCGCTGGCCGTTGCTTGCGGGCACGATGGGGGTTTTTATTGCTTCCGTGCTCTGTGCGCTTGCGCCCTTCATTGGTGCCATGATGGTGGCCCGTTTCGTCCAGGGCTTCGCCGGCGGCTGGGCGATGGTCATTGGCCGGGCCATCATCATTGACCTGGTCTCCGGTACCCAGCTGGTCCGGGCGTTGAACATCATTGCAGGAGTGGGCGGGATCTCTCCGGTAGTCAGCCCATTGCTCGGGGCCGGAATCCTGCAGGTTTCGCACTGGCGGACGGCTTTCTGGGTACTCGCCGCGGTGGGCATCGTGATGGCGTTATGCGTGGTGTTCATCGTTCCGGAATCGCTGCCCAAGGAGCGGAGGCATGGCGGCGGGCTGCAGACCTTCGCCAGAGCTGCCTGTGAAGTGCTGGGCAACCGCCAGTACGTGGGTTACATGGTCATCAGCTCGGCGGCGATGATCGCCCTCTTCGCCTACGTGGCCACCTCAGCCTTCGTTCTCCAGTCGATGAACGGACTCTCGCCGGTTGCGTACTCCGTGGTGTTCGCCGCCAACGCAGCCGCTGCCGCAGTTGCTGCCTTGGTTTCGGCCCGCTTGGCCGGCCGGGTATCCACCCGGAAAGTCATCGTTGCGGGCATGGTGATCGACCTCGTTGCCGGCGCGCTTATGTTGGTCAGTGCCCTGTGGCTCGGAACTCCGCTGCTGGCAGCATTGGGGTGCTTCTTGGCCGTGATGGTTGCTCAGGGGCTTCTCGGCGCCAACGCCGGAGCGCTGGCTGCGGAGGCGGTGCCGGATCACCCGGGAACAGGTTCCGCCGTCCTTGGCATGATCCAGTGGGTTGTGGCTGGAATCGCTGCGCCCATTGCAGGCCTTGGGGGCAGCCACACCGCCGCGCCCATGGCGACCATGGTGGTGGCCGGTACCCTGATCGCCTTCCTCGGCCTCGCAATCGCCAAACCTCCCATCAAATGAAGGAGCATTCCATGAAGACCACCCTCGCGATTATCGGTGCAGGGCCGGGCTTGGGCCAGGTCGCCGCACGGCGCTTCGGAGCCGAAGGATTCAACGTCGCGCTGATCTCGCGCTCCCAGGAGAAAGTGGCCGCGATCGCCAGCGACCTGAACGATGCCGGAATCACCGCCCCTGGCTACGCCGCCGATGTCCGCGACGCTGAATCGCTCGACACCGCACTCGTCCGGGCCGGCCAGGAGTTGGCCGCCGTCGAGATTCTCCAGTACAGTCCCGTGCCGTCCAAGGAATACCTGCGGCCCGTTCTTGAGACGGGCCGCGAGGAACTGCGCTCCGCGATTGAATTCTCGGCACTCGACGCTTCCGCGGCCATACACACGGTCCTTCCCTTTATGCGCGCCCTCGGGCGCCTACATTAGGCCTCCAGGGAAAAATCATGTCCCGAATCCTCATCACAGGTTCCAGCGACGGACTCGGCCGCGCGGCGGCCGAATCGCTGCTCGACGACGGCCATTCCGTCGTCGTGCATGCCCGCTCCCAAGAACGGCTGTCAGCCGTTCGGGATCTTCTGGATCGCGGTGCGCAGTCCGTGGTGGGCGATCTCGCCCGGCTCGATGAGGTTCGCGATCTGGCTCTGCAGGCGAACGCCTTGGGGCGTTTTGACGCCGTGATCCACAACGCCGGCGTCATCAACGGTCCGTCCCTGCTCCCCGTGAACGTGGTGGCGCCGTTCATACTCACTGCGGAAATGACCAAGCCCGGCCGGCTGATTTACCTCAGCAGCAGCATGCACCGCGGCGGGGATACAGATCTCGACGGCGTGGACTGGAGCGGTGCGCGCACGTCCCGTTCGTATTCGGACAGCAAGCTCTTTGTCACCACACTTGCTGCGGCCATTGCTCGGCGGTGGCCGGGTGTGTTATCGCACGCGGTGGACCCCGGCTGGGTTCCGACCCGCATGGGCGGGCCCGGTGCCAGCGACGACTGGCGACTGGGTCACGTTACGCAGGCCTGGCTCGCTGTCAGTAACAGCCCCGAGGCGCTCCACAGCGGGCACTATTGGCATCATCAGCGGACTCAGGCGCCCCATAGGGCGGTATCTGACGTGCGCTTCCAGGAGGCACTCCTTGGCTCGTTGGCCGACTACACGGGAAACATTATCGAAGGAGATGCACATTGAGCACCTGGGCCCAGGCGATCGAACGTATTGCCGTGAGCGATGACCTGCATATTGCCCCGTTGCGCGCCAACGGCGTTACGTACGGAACGCCCACGTGGATCTGGTCTGTCGTCGTCGCCGACCGTCTTTACGTCCGGGCGTGGAACGGCAAGCGTTCCCGCTGGTACGGATCCGCGATGACTCAGCGCGTCGGCCGCATCATTGCCTCGGGGGAGACCCACGAGGTGAAGTTCTTCGCCGCCGATCCGGCGCTCAACGACCGAATCGACGATGCCTACCGGACCAAGTACGCCGGGAGCCCCTATTTGCCGACCATGGTCGCCTCCGGGCCCCGGGAGGCCACAGTAGAGATC
The DNA here is from genome assembly GCA_039636795.1 of Micrococcaceae bacterium Sec5.1. Lineage (NCBI taxonomy): Bacteria > Bacillati > Actinomycetota > Actinomycetes > Micrococcales > Micrococcaceae > Micrococcaceae bacterium Sec5.1. Next base: position 2,356,654 of record CP143430.1, read on the forward strand.
GTTCCGCGGAAGGAATGATGAACATGGTCAGCTGCCACTCACGGGCAAGGTCGCCTTTGTCACAGCCGCGAGTGTGGGGAGAGTCTGACGACGGCGGGGCACTCGCCGAGGCCGGTACATCCGTCCAACAATACCGACGGGATAGGAACCCAGAATCCCCAAACGACCGTATCCTCAGCGTGAAGGCTGTGCGAAAGTGACGTCTGAGCTGGGAATCCGCTGATGGAGGCCCTACCGGTACCTCTCTTAACCGGGTCTCCCTCGCGTATGTGAATGATGGTCTTCTTGAAAGCGCAGAAGGAAACTTCGACATTCGTTAGCGCACATTACGAGGGTGACAAAGACATGACTACGAACACTGACGGAATCAAGAAAACCGCCATCCGTGCCACTCTGGCAGATGACGGCGTTTCGCGCCGGGGGCTCATGAAACTGACCGGGGCCGGCGCCGCCGTGCTCGGGCTCTCCGCTGTTGCGGGCATGGCAACGGCGGGTGCAGCCTCCGCGGCGCCCGGCGCATCCCGCAAGGACCTGGAACCCGGAGACACCTCGAACGGTGCGGACAACTTTTACACCAGTGACCAGGTCACGGTACGGAAGGTCTCCTTCAAGAACCAGTACCAGATGAAGGTTGTGGGGAACCTCTTCGTCCCGAATAACCTGGAGCGTAGGCTGAGCAACCCGGCCCTTGTGGTGGGCCACCCGATGGGCGCAGTGAAGGAACAGAGCGCCAACCTCTACGCCACCAAAATGGCCGAACAGGGCTTTGTCACGTTGTCCTTCGATTTGTCCTTCTGGGGCGAAAGCGCCGGCACACCGGGCAACGCCGTCTCACCGGACATCTACGCCGAGGATTTCAGCGCAGCGGTGGACTACTTGCGCTCCCTTTCCTTCGTTGACCAGGAACGCATCGGAGCTATTGGCATTTGCGGCAGCGGCAGCTTCGTCCTCAGCGCGGCCAAGATCGACCCGCGCATCAAGGTCATCGCCACGGTGAGCATGTATGACATGGGGGCCGCAAACCGCGACGGACTCCGCAAGTCCGTGACCCTGGAACAGCGCAAGGAGTTCCTCGCGAACGCTGCCGCGCAGCGTGATGTGGAGTTCGACGGCGGCAAGCTCGCCTACACAGGCGGCACCCCTGAGGTGCTCACTCCGGATTCGACCGACGTGGACCGGGAATTCTACGACTTCTACCGCACTGCCCGCGGCTGGTGCCCGAACACGACGACGCACCCGGCCCTGGCGACGAACACGAAGTTCATGACGTTCTACCCGTTCAACGACATGGACCTGCTCGCACCGCGGCCGCTGCTGTTCATCACCGGGGACCAAGCGCATTCGCGCGAATTCAGCGAGGAAGCGTACCAGCGTGCCATCGGGCCGAAGGAACTGTTCTATGTTCCTGGAGCAGGACACGTTGACCTCTACGACCGCGTGGGACTCATCCCCTTCGACAAGCTCACGAGTTTCTTCCGCTCGACGCTGGTCTGATAGGTGAATTAAGGCCTACAAACAAAAATGCTCCCCCGGGGCTGGACTGACAATGTCGGTTCCGGTTCCCGGGGAGCATTTTTGCTGTGGGCTGTCAGGCGTGGCCAGGAATCTTCCGGCGATGGTGATCCCCGACCATGATGCGCGAGAGACTACCGCCGCGAGCCGGGCCGGCACGGGGGTCCCACGGTCCCACTCTGCGGCACTGCGATAAGCGCCGTTGTGAAAAATCAGAATGTTCAGGCCCGCGAGCATCAAGAGGCCGAGCTTCCACGGAGCACTGCAGCGCTCAGCGATAATGCTCGCTCCTTCAGCGGAGTAGGGGTTCTCGCTGGCCGGGCGATGGGCATGGAGTCCTGCTCCGGGCCGCCGCTGCTGGGTAATGTTCTGGCCGCCTCCCCGGGAGTCCCTGGGTGACGTATTCGTCGCGTGGATGTGAGCGCGGGCCCCTTGAGCTTCAACGGGTATGGGACCGAGGCTAAGCGGCTGTATGTCAGGTATGGCCCCAACATCTCGCAGGCCCGGGCTGAGGAGGAAGAACTCGGCTACCACGAGTCACGCCACGTGGATCAGTGGGCTGTGGCGAACCTCCTCGCTGGCCCTTCCGCGTTCCCGGTCGCCTGCTTCGTCGACGATGCGCAATTTCCCGGATCACGCAACCACTTTGAGCGGGACGCCGGCCTGTCCAGGGGGGCTATCCGCCTGTGCCCGACTACTGGCCGGCCCCCCGATGGCCGGAGACGGCAGTGGTCGCTGCACTCGGTCTGCTGATCTTCCGGCGCCGACTGCGGTGGTTGATGCGGGTGCTGCTGGCCGGGCGAACGGAGCGAACAGCGCATGCACCGTCCCGGTGCCCGATCCACACGTGTCCTTGGACTCCGGTCACCCGCCAAAAGGGTCCCTCCCGGTACCTGTAACAACAGAGGCTCCCGCCCGCCGTCGGGGGCTGCTTTGCTGGAATGGACCGAATTTTGCCTGGGAAAAGGACAATCCGCCATGCAAATGAAGAAGCAGACTCTGGTGGTGATCACTGCGCTGGCACTTTCCCTTACCGGGTGCAGTACCTCTTCGGAGAGCCCGGCCTCGACGAGCACGGCCGGTGGGAACACCGTCGCCGCGAACACTACGACGACCTCGCAGGAAACTGCCAGCCCGGAAGGAACAGAAACGATGACAGCCAGCGAGAACCAAGGAAACACGCCGATCGCCATCCGGATTGACGGCCGGACCGTGAACGGAACCCTGTCAGGGAACGCGACCGCCCGCTCGCTGATAGACCAGCTTCCTCTGACGCTGTCCTTCAGCGAATTCGGCGGACAGGAGAAGCACGCAGAACTACCGAAGCCGTTGTCGCTTGAAGGCGTTCCGGCCGGCGATGACGCTGATCCGCTGACAATTGGGTACTACGCCCCCGGCCACACCCTCGTCCTCTACTACGAACCTGTGGGGCATTACACCGGGATTGTACGGATCGGAACGTTCGATGACCTCGCGGCAATCCGTGACCGCAGCGGCCGTTTCGAAGCCATCTTGAGAATCAGGGACTGAGCAGCCACCCGCCAGTCCCTTCCGCGCAGAAGAACGGAACCATTTTTGACTCGCCCAACCCTTCAGGATGACGCCTGCGGACAGCGTGCCCCACGAACACCGACCCCATGAACACCTCGGTACCTTTGAAGAAACGAAGGCCGATTCTTCCGCTCGGGTACACCGGTTCCCGGGGGCGGCGCTGCTGGTCATGGCACGGATGGGTTTCCTGCTGATCGCCACGGAAACCATGCCGGCGGGCCTGCTGCCGCAGATCGCTGCCGGGGTTGACATTACCGTGGGTACCGCCGGGCAGTTCGTCAGTGCCTACGCATTGGGAACCGTTGTGGCCGCGACGCCCGCGGTCGCCATGACTCGGGGCATGCGCCGGAAGCCTGTTTTCGTGGTCGGGATCCTTGGCTTCCTGGCCGCGAACCTTGTCACGGCGTTCTCCACAGACATCGTTCTTTCCCTTGGAGCACGGCTCCTTTCCGGTGCATTCTCCGGCCTACTGTGGGGCATGTTCGGGAGCGGTTACGCCCGCCGCATCACCGCTCCCGAACATGCCGGCCGCGCACTGTCAGTTGCGTCCCTTGGTACCCCGGTCGGACTCGCAGTGGGGACGCCGTTCGGTTCCTGGCTGGGCACCACCTTGGACTGGCGCTGGTCCTTCGGCGTGCTCTCCATCCTCACGGTCCTGACCGTACTGCTTGCTGTTTTCCTGGTGCCGGATGCGCCCGGACAGCGTGCCGGGACGTGTGTGCCCATGGTGCGGGTCCTCGGGATTCCCGGCGTCGCGATGGTCCTCGCCGTCGTTGTCAGCTGGATGCTCGGACACAACATCCTCTAGACATACATCGGCTCCTACCTCCGCACGGCGGGTCTTCCGCTCCCGGTCGAGGTCGCCCTGGTGGTGTTCGGAGCGGCGGCCATTGCCGGAATCGCCATCACCGGCGCAATGATCGACAAAGGACTTCGGCGTCTGGTCCTGCTCAGTATTGCCTCCTTCATTCTGGCCAGTGGGATCTTCATCGTCGGCCACGCCTCGGTGGCGGCGATCGTTACCGCGATTGTGCTGTGGGGCCATCGCCTTCGGCGGGGCTGCAGCCCAACTGCAAACAGCCTTCAGCGCTGCCAGCGGCCACAACGCCGACGTCGCCAACGCGATGCTCGGCGTGGCCTTCAACCTGGCGATCTTCGCCGCCGGCGTGGCTGGCGCGGTGGTGATCAGCACCTTCAACGGACTGGTTCTGCCGGCCCTGATGGCCGGGGTGGCCGCCGTCGCGCTCTTCTTCGCAATAGCGGCACGCCGCACCGCATTCCCCACGTAACCAAAGGCAGGAGAACTAAATAGACCCCACGCTCAGACCGATCCCGCTGTCCGCTGCCATGGCTGCCAGCCTCCTGCTGGCATCCTGCAGCCCCACACCCGCAGCAACACCATAAGGATGACAACAACATGACTACGAATACTGACGGAATCAAGACGACCGCCCTCCGTGCAGGTCTGGCAGAAGATGGCGTTTCGCGCCGCCGGCTCATCAAGCTGACGGGTGCCGGCACCGCTGTACTTGGGCTGTCCGGTGTGGCCGGCATGGCAACTGCCGGAGCAGCTAACGCAGCACCGGGCGGATCCCGCCCAGCCTTGGAACCCGGCGACACCTCGAACGGGGCAGACAACTTCTACATCAGCGACCAAGTCACGGTCCGGAAGATCTCCTTCAAGAACCAGTACCAGATGAAGGTCGTAGGCAACCTGTTTGTCCCGAACACCCTGGACCGCAGGCTAAGCAACCCTGCACTGGTGATCGGACACCCCATGGGCGCCGTAAAGGAACAGAGCGCCAACCTCTACGCCACCAAAATGGCAGAACAAGGCTTCGTCACCTGTCGTTTGACCTCTCCTTCTGGGGAGAGAGCGCCTGTAAGCCAGGCAACGCCGTTACCCCGGACATCTACGCCGAGGACTTCAGCGCCGCGGTCGACTACCTCCGCTGTCCTTCGTGGACAAGGAACGAGTGGGTGCCATCGGTATCTGCGGCAGCGGAAGCTTCGTTCTCAGCGCGGCAAAGATCGATCCGCGGATCAAAGTCATCGCCACTGTGAGTATGCATGACATGGGCGCGGCCAACCGCGACGGACTCCGGAAGTCTGTTTCGTTGGAGCAGCGGAAGGCGTCTTTCGCCCGGGCTGCGGCCCAGCGGGACGTAGAGTTCGACGGCGGTAAACCCGCCTACACAGGCGGCACGCCCGAAGTGCTCACGGCGGAGTCCACCGACGTTGACCTGGAGTTCTACGACTTCTACCGCACGGCACGCGGCTGGCGCCCCAACACCACAACGCATCCTGCCTTGGCCACCAACCCGAAGTTCATGACTCTCTACCCGTTCAACGACACAGACTTGCTCTCATCGCGGCCCCTGCTGTTCATCACCGGCGACCAAGCCCACTCCCGCGAGTTCAGCGAGAACGCGTACCAATTGGCGGCAGAGCCGAAGGAACTGTTCCTGGTACCCGGGGCGGGCCACGTGGACCTCTACGACAGCGTCAACCTCATCCCCTTCGACAAGCTTACGGACTTCTTCCGCTCATATTTGGTCTGATCGACACACTGAAGGAGCCCACCGAGGCAGAGTTGGCGGGCTCCTTCAGCGTGTCAACGGTCGGGCTCTGTTCGCGAAGCAATCTGCGGATCAAGGAGTTCGGCAAGATGGAGGCTCTTGCGATGGGGATCAACCTGCTTCACCTGCATGGCGCAGCTGAACCCATCGGCAAGCACTGGAGTTTCGTCGGGTGTTGCAGCCAGTGCTGGAATCAGGCCCTGCTCGGCGACCTTCATGGAGACTTCGTAGTGATTAGCTTCGAAGCCAAAGTTTCCTGCAACGCCGCAGCAGCCCGTGGCCTCGGTGACCTCCGCCACGCCAAGGGACGCCAATGCCTTGCGCTGGACAGTCGCTCCAAAAGTGGAGTATTCGTGGCAATGCGTTTGCACGGTGACGGCCTGGGGGACCGCAGGCGGCGTCCAGCCAGCATCAATCCATTCCTTGACCGCTTCGGCGAAGCTGCGGATTCTGTAAGAAACGCGTTCGGCGGCTTCGGTGCCGAGAAGCTCCGGTGCGTCCTTTTTCAACGCGGCGGCACAGCTTGGTTCGATGACGACAATTGGGGTCATGCTGCCATCGTCGAGCTTCTCCACAGCCCTGGCCATGAGTTTCTTGGCGGTTTCCAACTGCCCGGTCGAAATCCACGTGAGCCCACAACAGGCATCGGATTCGCACACGACTTGCCTGCCGGTGCTTTCGATCACCCGCGCTGCCGCGCCGGCTACCTTAGGTCGGAAACCTTTAGTGAAAGAGTCCACAAAGAGGACGGCATCTGCAGTATCGCAGGAGGAACTGTAGGGGGCTAAAGCCTCACGCAGCGTTCTCCTGGACGCGAACTCCGGCATCTTGCGCTTGGTAGTTAGGCCACCGGCTGCAGCCACAACCTTACCGAGCGGGCTGGCAAGTACCTGATTGACCAACGGACTGATCAATGAGGTGAGCTTAAGCCATCGAGGAAGCCAGCCTAGCGAAAAGTGGGACATCGGCCGGAGCTTTCCCTCGTAGTAGTGAGAGAAAAATTCTGATTTGTAAGTGGCCATGTCCACCCCGGCGGGACAGTCGTTGGAACACGCTTTGCACGCCAAGCACAGGTCCAGCGCTTCGCGAACGTCTTCGGACTGCCACCCTTCGTCAATGGTCCGGGCGCCACGGACCATGTCCTGCAGAACACGCGAGCGTCCCCGGGTAGAGTCCTTTTCGTCACCGGTCGCCCGGTAGCTCGGACACATCACCCCGCCGGCGTCTGAACGGCAACGCCCAACCCCGATGCACGCCTGAACTGCATGGACCCACGGGTCCACGCCCGCGGCTTCGGCTTCTAAGGGGCGAAGCTCGAAGTGGGTTCGCCAGTTGCGGGAAGGGACACCTTCCAGCGCGAGGTTGGCGTCGAACGCGTCGGCGTCAGTAATGGACCCAGGGTTCAGGATCCCCGTCGAGTCCCAGATTCTCCTGTAGCGCTCAAAGGCAGCGATCATGCCGGGGGAGTACATTGTCGGTAGGAGCGCCGAACGAGCCCGCCCGTCGCCGTGTTCCCCCGAAAGGGAGCCGCCATGGCTCACGACAAGCTCAGCGGCTGACTTTGTGAACTTGCGGAACACATTGCGTCCCTCTTCGCTGCGCAGATCGTACGAAATACGGATGTGCATGCAGCCTGCGCCGAAATGCCCGTACATGATGCCCGTGAGTCCGTACTCTTTCAGGAGTTCACGGAAGTCGGCGAGGTAGGCGGCCAGATTTTGCGGTGATACCGCGGAGTCTTCCCAGCCGGCCTGAGATTCGCCTCCGCTGGCGGGTCGGGAGGACAGGCCGGCGCCGTCTTCCCGGACCCGCCAGAGGGTGGCGCGTTGCGCCACGTCCGGAACGGCGCGGCCATCCGTTAACCTGCCGTTCGCGGCAAGCCGCTCCAAGAGGCGTTCAGCCTCTTGCGCGACCTCTTGTGGATCGTTTCCATCCAGGTCTACATACAGAAACGCCTTGCCGTTTGGGAGCCCCAGAACCGAATCGGCACCGCGTCGGAGCCGCATGGTGTTCACGATTTCCTCATCGATCCCTTCCACAGCGGCAGGGGAGAATTCCAGGATCGTTTCGATGTCCTTGGCTGCGTCCACGACGTCGGCATACCCAAGACACACCAGAAGCGCGCTGGGTGCCTTAGGTACTAGTTTCATCCGGGCCCCGACCACTACCGCGCAGGTGCCTTCTGTTCCCACCAAGGCACGTGCCAGGTTCAAGCCATTCTCAGGTAGGAGGTTGGCTAAGTGGTACCCGGAGACCTGGCGCTGGATTCGGCCAAGTTCAACACGGAATCCCGCGAGATTGTCCTGAGCCAATGACTTCAGGTCCTCGCAGAGTGCGTAGGCCCGTGCGACAGAGAAAGCGTCTTGGGGATTAGTCGCTCGCAGCCCGCCGGCAGTGGCGGTGATCTGCGCCCCCTCGGTGGTGACCACGTCGATTTCCACTACGTGGTCCGATGTCCGTCCGTAGCGGACAGAGTGATTGCCACAGGCGTCATTGCCAATCGCCCCTCCGACGGTGGCGCGATTCTTGGAAGAGGGATCCGGGGCAAACGTTAAGGTCCCGCCCGTTTCCTTTTCGCACTCACTGGTCAGGGTTGCTAGGATCACGCCGGCTTCCACATTGGCGACGCCATTGGCCTCGTCGATGCTAAGAATTCTGTTCATATGTCGCGAGAAGTCCAATACGATGCCCGGGCCAATGGCATTGCCGGCCATCGAGGTCCCTCCACCGCGGCTAATCACGGCAGTTTTGGTTTCCCTGCATGATTCTAGGACGGCGACGACGTCCTCCACAGAACGTGGAAAGACGACTCCGAGGGGCGGGACCCGGTAGTTGGATGCGTCATAGGAGTATGCAGCTAGCCGGTGGCCGGTAGTTTCAAGGGGCACGCCAGCTGTATGTAGCCGCACCAGGATTGGTGCTTGATCTGTTGGGGCGTGGACTCGTTGGTTCATTTCGTTGCGAACTCCGGCATCGGGTAATTCTTGATTTCTTGTTGGGTCTCGACGCCTTCGAGCAGTCGCCAGTCTCTGCCTGGCTGGTCCTATCGAAACCATTTAGGGGACTGCACATCCAGCACAGTTGTGGCGACCAAGCGTTAGGACTGTCGCAGCAGGTCGGCCTAGTGGCCAGTTTGCGGACAGTTGGGGCAGGCGTCAGATGAACTGTCGTTTGGTGGCCCGCACCGTTTGGCTGTTAGCAAGCATTCGGTGCGGGCTCCAGAGACTGTCTAGGCAGGCAGATGCGAAGTGAACCAGACCTTGCGGAGGGTCTCGCGGATAGTCCAGCTGCCCTCCCAACCAGCAGGGGTGACAAAGAGGGTGCCGGGGTGCAGTTCGAAACTCTTGCCATCAGGTTCAGTGATGGTGCCAGAACCGCTGAGGATGTAGCAGGCTTCGTCGAAGCCTGGGCGGGTGCTCTTGAACGTCCCAGGTGTTACCTCCCAGATTCCCGTGGCCTCTCCATCCCGGCCCCAGAGGCGGGCTGAGGCTTCGGTTTGCCCTGGAGTAACCGACGTCTCCTTTGTCTGCGGTGCGCCCAGCTCTTGGGACCGGGCGTCGGACATTACTGTGGCTCTGATCATCTTGGTGCTCTCTGTCTTGTCATGGATGCGACTTGTGCATGCGTCTGGCCGAGGTAAGTCTCTGCCCCTCGCCTAGTTCCTGTAATCCGGACGGGTTCCAGACGATGGGACCGGGTTGGTCCCATCGATCCATACTCCTGCGAGGTCGGGCGCTTCTAACTCTGATACGGGTCAGCGATACCGATGTACTGGGTGGTGGTGTATTCGGCGATGCCTTCCGCGCCGCCCTCACGGCCCAGACCCGATTGCTTGACACCGCCGAATGGTGCTGCGGCGTTGGAAATGACACCGGCGTTGAATCCAACCAAGCCGAACTCAATTTGTTCCGCCACACGAAGAAGTCGGGAGTGGTCGCGTGTGTAGATGTATGAGGCAAGGCCGTACTCAGTGGAATTCGCCAAGGAAATGGCCTCGGCCTCCGTGCTGAACGTGGTTATCGGTGCCACCGGACCGAAAATCTCCTGCCGCAGGATCCGGGCGTCGTGGGGAACGTTGGTGAGGACTGTCGGTTGGTAGAAGTACCCGGGCCCGTCACCGAACTGCCCGCCCAAAGCTACTGACGCTCCGTCTTCTACAGCTTCAAGTACCAGCGCGTGGACATCATCACGTGCGCGGGCATCGATGAGCGGGCCTACTGTGGATCCTTGCTCGGTGCCCCGTCCGAGCTTCAGGGCCTTCATCGCTGTGGTAAACGCTGCCGTGAATTCCTCTGCGACATCTTCGTGCACCAGGAATCGGTTTGCCGCTGTGCAGGCTTCACCCATGTTGCGCATTTTGGCCGCCAGGGCGCCTTCGACGGCCTTTTGAAGGTCGGCGTCGTCGAAGACGATGAAGGGGGCATTGCCGCCGAGTTCCATGGACGAACGAAGCACATTCTCGGATGCATCGGCCATGAGTTGTTTGCCCACGGGTGTGGAGCCGGTGAATGAAACTTTGCGCAAGCGGGAGTCCAGCATTATTGGTCCCGAAATGTCGGCGGCCCGCGAGGATGGGACGACATTGAGAACCCCGTTGGGCAGGCCTGCCTCGAGCATGATTTCAGCAAACAGCAGTGACGTAAGCGGAGTCAGCTTCGCCGGTTTGAGGACCATCGTGCAGCCAGCAGCGACGGCCGGACCCACCTTTCGGGTAGCCATTGCAAGAGGAAAATTCCATGGGGTGACAAGAAGACACGGCCCGACTGGTTTCTGCTGGACCAGAATCTTGTTGTGACCCTCCGGCGTTGTGAGATACCGCCCGTAGTCTCGAACGGCTTCCTCGGCGAACCAGCGAAGGAATTCGGCACCGTAAGCTACTTCCGCTCTGGCCTGGTCCAGCGGTTTACCCATTTCCAAGGTCATCAGAAGAGCGAAGTCATCAGCACGCTCGGTAACCAGTTCGAAGGCCCTGCGTAGAATTTCGGACCTGGACCGGGATGATGTGCGGGCCCAGTCTGCCTGTACCTTATCGGCGGCATCCAGAGCTGCCTCAGCATCGATACTTCCGGCATCGGCCACGTGGGCAATGACATCACCCGTGGCAGGATCAACGACGGGAAACGTTCGCCTGGTTGATGCTTCAATCCACTGGCCGTTAATTAGAAGACCCGTAGGTACCGATGCCAACAGTTCATTCTCACGTTCGGTGATGGTGGTGGTCATCCGCTCGCTCTCTTTCTTGCCTTAGGGAAGGCCGGCATCGCAGCACAGTCACGCCGGTCCTCTGAGGCAGCGCCGTCATCATTGATGGCGCTGACTGACCGCAAAATGCTTCGGACCGAGTGTCGACCAGCGCAAGGGGCTCCTCGCGGTACGCTTCAGCCGCGCGCCTGCCGGATTATTTGTTTGATCTTGTGCCGTTGAATTTCCCCGCGTCGCCCGCAGGTACAGGTCGAAGGGAAATGATTTGAGCATAGACCCGTAGTAGACAGAGTACTGTCGACAACGGACTAAGGCAAGGCCTGTCGGCTAGCGAATAAGAAAAGGTTGTACATTGTCGACTAATGAGGTCTAGAATCACAACATGACTACTCATGGCTTAACCCGGCCTCCAAGGATGCGGCTGGCCGACGCCGCCCATCAATCGCTTCGTCTTGCCATTATCGAAGGCAAGCTGGCCATGGGGGAGCGCCTCACCGAAGCGCACATCGCCGAAGAGCTGGGAATGAGTCGCGCGCCGGTGCGTGAGGCTATACAAAGGCTCGCGGCCGAGGGGCTCGTCTCAGTCGAACCCCATCTGGGGGCCCAAGTCCTGGATTTGTCACTTGAGGATATCGTGGATCTGCATAATCTGCGTCTTGGCCTGGAAACCACAGCCTTAAGGCTCTTTCTTGCCCGTGGAAGCTCGGCCAAACCTCTGCGCACGCATCTGAACGAGATGAAAGCTGCGGCCGCTAAGAAAGATGCCGGTCGATTGATCAACGCTGAACTGGACTGGCACCGGAGCATCAATGTGGGGTCCGGAAACCAGCTCATTGCCCGGATGTTTGGGGAGTTGGAGGGGCGAATTCTGCTTGCGACGTCCCTGGAGGACAGAGTCCTTCGGGTAATTACGCCGGCGGGCAACTCTCATTCGCATCTCAGTTACGTGGTCGAGGAGCACGAGCAGATCATCAGCGCCATCGAAGAAGGCAGGAACGGGGAAGCGCAGGCCCTGTTTGAAAAGCACTTCCTCTCAACCGTCGCCCTGCTGCTCCAGAGACTCGGAGGAGATCCGTCCCTGCTCTTGGAACCGATGTCCGGCACTTCCACGAACTAGGAGATCACAGCTGGTTCCCCTGCTGCCGTTCTGGTACCACGAGCCGGATACGCTCTGCCCAGCGCCGCTTTCCGAGAGCTGAGATGGGCGGACCGGTCGGGCGATGTTGTTGATCAGCCATCGCCCGTGCTGTGGTCCGCGGGAAAAGTTAGTTATCGGGGGCCACGAGGCATGACAGCGACGTCTAAAGCTGCCGGGCCGCCCCGGATCCGTCTGGCCAGCATTTTCCACGCTGATCAGTCGTGCCGGGCGACGCATCCTCACCCTTTTCAGCTTGCACACGTTCAGGTTCGACGCACTGTGCGCGCAGGTCACGGAAAGTGTCCTAGAACTAACGGCAACGGCGAGGCTCCGCGAACACCCAGAAGGCAGTTGCGCAGCCTCGCCCGCGAGCCGTCCGATGCTACATGGACGTGCTGTTTGCACAGATCAGAAGGATATGACCTGCCGCAGTCCCTGGCCTGATCGCATTTGTTCAAATGCGCCGGAGACCTGATCCAGCGAGATACTGTCGCCCAGCAATTTTTCGATGGGCAAACGCCCGGCCAGAAAGAGATCAGCAAGGGTAGAGAAAGTGATCGAAGGGTTCGAGCTGCCGTAGCTGCAGCCGATCACGGTCTTTCCGTTCATCGTCAGCTCCAGAAGATCGAGGGGGACGGTGGCTCCCCTCGAGGGCATGCCGACGAGCACGGTTGTACCTGCGGTCTCGGTCACTGCGATGCATTGAGCGGCAGTATCTACACGGCCGGCAGCTTCAAAGGCGTATTCCACGCCTCCCTCAACAATGGCCATGCATTCCTCGATCACATCGCCGCTGCGCGCGTTTACGGTGTGCGTGGCCCCGACACTCCGGGCGGCCTCCAGTTTTTCTTCGGACATGTCTACGGCAATGATCGGGTTGGCACCAGCCAGTGCCAATCCCATGACTACCGATAAGCCGACGCCCCCGCAGCCGATAACAACGGCTGAACTTCCTGCGCGGACCTTCGCGGTGTTGAGGGCAGCTCCAATCCCCGTTGTAGCCGCACAGCCGATCAATGCTGCCACTTCAAAAGGCAGATCGTCGGGGACGGCAATTGCTCCGGACTCCGGGACCACGACGTATTCGGCGAAACTGCCAACGTTCAGGAACGGATAGATGCGGTTGCCTTTGTGGCTAAGCCTGGTTTGGCCGTCCGCCATGACACAGTCATTGGCTGTCGTGTTCTGACACGCCCACTGCCGTCCGCTGACACAGAACTTACAGCGCAAGCATGGGGCGAACCATGACAAAGCGACCCTCTCGCCAATCCTGGACTCGGGCACCCCTGCGCCGACGGCTTCTACGATGCCGGCGCCCTCGTGTCCAAGAATCATGGGAGAGGGCATGTCCCAGTCGCCGGAGGCGACGTGCAGGTCGGAATGGCAGACACCGCTGGCATGGACTCGAACCCGGATTTCACCCGGCCCCGGGTCTGCTACGTCAACAGTGGTGACCTCCAGAGTTGAATCATCGGTGAAGATGAGCGCCTGTGCTGTGATGGTCGTCATTTGGCAGTCCTCCAGCGGGGAAGGTCTTCGGTTGCAGTCGAGATTGAGTTATAGAGGTCTGGACGCCGATCGCGGTAGATCGGGCGCGTAAGCCTGGTATCGATGACGGCACGACGGTTGATGACGGCAGAGACGACGTCGTCGTCGGTGTTGGAGGCCACGGCCAAGAGGCGTCCCTCAGGATCAGCTATGAGGCTTGTCCCGCAGAAATCAAGTTTGTCCTCACGGCCGACCTTGTTTGCCGCGAGGAAGAACAACTGATTGTCGCAGGCACGTGCTGAAAGCACCGTCTTGAAGGGGAACTGTTCGGGCGTTGCGAAGGGCGCGACGATAAGATCCGCTCCGTTGAGGGCGGTGGCGCGTGCAGATTCGGGGAACTCATTGTCGTAGCAGATATTAATACCCATGGCGAAGTCACCCACCTGGGTGAGGTTGAAGTAACTTCCGTTGCGGAAGAACACCTTTTCGAGGGTTTCGGTTGCTGCAGGATGCGTCTTGCGGTATTTACTGATGATCTCGCCATCGGGGCCAATCACCATCGCGGTGTCATAGCTTATTCCGGGACCGTCCTCTTCCAAGATGGTGGCGACGATCGTAACCCCGTGCTTTCGCGCCGATTCCTTGACCGCGCTGATTGACGGTCCCTCGTCATTCTCTGCGAGACGGACAAGTGATGGATCGTGGCGCGCGAAAACGTACTCGGTGTTGAAGAATTCAGGCAGCACAATGAGCTGGGCACAGTGCTCAGTGGCGGCGACGTCAATCAGGGCGATCGCCTTCGCAATATTCGCATCGCGGTCGGGTCCGCTGTTCATCTGAACAGCTGCAACGGTAAGGTCCCCCGGCTGCCGGGTGGCGACATCGGTGACCGTGTGGTTTGTGAGTGTAGTCATTTTCGGATCAAGTCCCTTCAGATTTACGGGATTTAGGGAGTGGCAGGGCTGGGTGCACGGACACAGACCCGCGTTCCACGTTGAAAGCCAGGTCAGCGTCCCGTTTTCATAAGAAACAGTAGAAATATCGTTGTCGACTGTCTACTACGCTAGTAGACTAGCGCATATGCCGCCAGTAGGCGAGCGGTAATAGAAACGAAACATTTCCAGTGTAAATCTAGGCCAATGCTGGCATCGGAGGTCTACCGGGTTGCCGGGTTCAAGAGAGAAGGCAGGACACCTTACGTTGTGCAACCTCTTGACAGCACCTCACTTCCATGTCGACAATCGACCGAGTACACCTCGTCAAAGTAGCCGAGGTCACATCCCCAAGGAGAGTTTGATGTCATTCACATCCCGAGCAAAGCGTTACGTCCCGGCCTTAGCCATCCCCGTAGTGGCTGCGCTGGTAATAACCGGCTGCGGTTCCTCTGATTCAGGCACGTCAGGGGGTTCGGACGCGCAACTGACCATCGCCGACTACGGCGGAAAGCTCAGTAAGACAATGAATACGACTTTTCTGGAGCCGTACAGCGCGGAGTCGGGTGTGAAGTTTACCCAGGACCCGAATATGGATAACAACAAGATTGCCCTTCAGGTCCAAAGCGGCAATATCCAGTGGGATATGGCAGAAGTGGACACTTGGTTGGCAACCCAACAGTGCGGCAAGCAGTTCGAGGAAATAGACGCTGACGCCCTGGACACGTCAAAGTTTGCTGAGGGCAGGGTGACAAATAAGTGCGGCCTACCTGTACTGGAGTGGGGAGCGGTTCTGGCCTATGACAAAACCAAGTTTGGCGACAACCCTCCGACCAGCTGGGCCGACTTTTTTGACACCCAGAAATACCCTGGCAAGCGCTGCGCTCCCACAACTTCCCAGTTCAACATGGAGGCAGCGTCTCTAGCCTCTGGCGTGAAGCCGGAGAACCTTTACCCTCTGGATGTGATGACAGCGATCAACAAGTATCAGACCATCAAGCAGGACACGACCTTCCTGACCTCAAGCACGCAGCAGGTGGACACCATGCTTTCCGGGGGAGCCGTCATGTGCATGGTGTACTCGCCACGTGCATTTGACGCAATCAGCCAAGGGGCGAAGTGGGATGTTGTCTGGCCTACGGTACTTAAGCAGTGGGACAGCCTGGTCATCCTGAAAGGCTCACCGAACGCGGGACCGGCGAAGAAGTTCCTGTCCTGGTTGTCGAACAATCCTGAGGCGCAGACCAAGTTCGAAGAACTCGCACCCTATGCGTCAACCGCCGCCAAGAGTGGTGAACCCAAAGTCTCCGATCTTCAGGCTCAGTACCTTGTCTCCAACCACAGGAACGACGGCGTGGCATTGGATAACGAGTGGTACGCACAAAACAAAGATGCCGCTGAATCGCAGTGGCGTGCAGCTCTGGTTGGGTAATTGAGGGAGCACAGATGTCTACATCAACACTGAAGCCATCGAGCCTGCCGCAAAGCCCGACTCTGAGGAGGCCATTCGCATTCAGACCCGTTTTACTGCTGGTGGTTCCTGGCTTCGCGATTATCGTTTTGTTCTTCGTGTATCCGGCGATCTCGGTCCTCTCCCGGGCCTGGACGCATTTCCAGGCACCGCAGAAGGGTGGCTGGGACAACTTCGCCTGGTTCTTCACCGAAGACGTGAACATGACGCTGCTGCTGCGTACGTTCGGCATCACCCTCCTCGTCACTATTATCACGTTGGTGCTCGCCTTCCCGTTCGCCTATCTCATGACCCTCGTTTCACGCAGATGGCTAGTTGTGATGACGACTGCAGTGATGTTGCCGTTCTTTACCAACTATCTGGTCAGAATCTTTGCCTGGGTAGTTCTCTTGCAGGACAACGGCGTCGTCAACGGCGCATTGTCGGCATTCGGGATAGCGCCGTTCCACATGCTGGGAACCACTTTCGCGGTCGCGGTCGGCATGGCGCAAACGCTCCTGCCCTTGATGATCCTTCCGCTCTATTCCGTGCTGCAGGGGATTGACCGGAGTCTGCTGCGTGCTTCTGAAAGCCTTGGTGCCTCACCGGCCAAATCCTTCTTTCGCATCTATTTGCCACTGGCCACGCCGGGCATGCTCGCCGGCAGCGTGCTCGTGTTCGTCTTCGGGCTTGGGTTCTACCTGACGCCGGCGATTCTTGGATCACCGCAGAACGCTCTGCTTGCCCAGCAGGTAGTTACTCAGGTCCAGGATTTGCTGGCATGGGGACGGGGGTCGGTACTGGCCTTGGTCTTGTTGCTCGTTACCTTTGCCCTTCTGGCGGTAGCTATGCGATTCTCCCGCCATACGGTGAGCTCAGCGTACGGAATCAGGTGAGAACAATCATGCAAAAACCAGCCCGAAGTTCATCTCCTCGTCTTGCACGTATTCTGCTGATCGTCGCCGCCGTTTTGATCGCGGCATGGATGATCGTCCCCACGCTGGTCATCATCCCCCTGAGCTTCTCGTCCTCGCAGGCCAGCTTCCAGTTCCCACCGCCCGGATGGTCACTTGATCTGTACCGCAACCTCGCAACAGGAGAATGGCGTGACGCCGCCCTCAACTCGATCAAGATTGCAGCCGTAGTCACAGTGCTGACTACGGTTCTCGGAACGGCAGCAGCCCTTGGGCTTGACCGATCCAAGTTCCCTGGCAAGGGACTCATCACGGGCTCAATGTTTGCTCCCTTGATCGTGCCAACATCAATCCTGGCAATCGGTATCTACGCCGTGTTCCTGAACTGGAAGTTGAACGGCACTTTCTTGGGATTCGTCGCGGCGCACTCAGTTGTGGCACTTCCAATGGTTTTGGTCTCGGTGTCCTCCAGCCTCAGGGTCTTCGACCGAAACCAGGAGAATGCCGCTGCCAGCCTCGGAGCAGGGCCACTGACCACCTTCATGAGCGTGACGCTTCCCCAGATCCGTTCAGGCGTCGTCACCGGGGCCGTCTTGGCATTCCTGGCTTCGTTCGACGAGGTCGTAGTATCCCTTTTCCTCGCCAGCCCGCGTCTGCAGACCCTGCCGGTCTTGATGTTTTCGAGCATGAGACGCGAGCTTGACCCGACCGTGGCCGCGGCAGCAACCGTGGTGTTCGCCCTGGCTGCCATCGCCATCCCCATCGTCGCGCTGATACAGACAAGGAATCATCATGTCCGCTGACCGGCAAACCCGAGGCGCGGGTCTTTCATTGCGCCGACTCGCAAAGAGCTATGGCTCCGTCCATGCCCTTAAGGAAGTTTCTCTCGACATCGCCCCGGGCGAGTTTGTCACGTTCCTGGGCCCGAGCGGCTCTGGCAAGTCAACCACCCTGAACCTCATCTCAGGCTTCCAGGAAGTCACCTCCGGTGAAATCCTTCTGGACGGAACAGCCCTGCAGGACGTCAAGCCCCACAAACGCGAACTAGGGATCGTCTTTCAGAACTACGCGCTGTTCCCCCACATGACGGCAAACCAAAATATCGAGTACTCGCTCAAGCAACGGAAAGTGCCGACCGCGGAGCGTAAGATCCGGGTTCAAAAGGCCTTGGCGTCCGTTGGCCTTTCAGCCTACGGCGATCGGTACCCCCGTGAACTCTCCGGTGGGCAGCAGCAACGAGTGGCCGTCGCCCGAGCCCTTGTCTTTGAACCCCGCGTGCTGTTGATGGATGAGCCCCTCGGGGCCTTGGACCGGAAGTTGCGTCAAGTCCTTCAACTCGAAATCAAGCGGTTGCATCGTGAGCTGGGCATCACCTTCATTTTCGTGACGCATGACCAGGAAGAAGCCTTGGTGATGTCGGACCGCATCGCTGTATTCAATGATGGCCTGATCGAACAGGTAGGAACGGCAGCAGAGCTGTACGAAAACCCTGCAACCCCCTTCGTGGCGGAATTCCTCGGCGAGACCAACGCGCTCAAGGGCGTCATTGAGACTGCCGGATCGGGGGTTCTGGTGCGCGACTCCGGGGCTTGGCGAACGGGATCCGTCGACGACGAGCGCCTTCCTGCCGGTCCGGCAATCCTCTTCGTCCGCCCGGAAAAGGTGCGTCTGGTAACGGAGGCCAAACCCGTCAAGGAGCACGAAGATTCTGTGTTCGGGGTGGTCCGCGAAACCGTATATATGGGCTCGCTGCAAAAGATCC
Organism: Micrococcaceae bacterium Sec5.1; assembly: GCA_039636795.1. Taxonomy (NCBI): domain Bacteria; kingdom Bacillati; phylum Actinomycetota; class Actinomycetes; order Micrococcales; family Micrococcaceae; species Micrococcaceae bacterium Sec5.1. The sequence goes on from CP143430.1 coordinate 2,375,182, forward strand.
TGGTTACGGATGAGGAGGGAGCCACAGTGACAGTACTCGAAGCCACGGGTGCACCGTTGCCCGCCATTGGCTCCAGGGTCGGTGTCGCCTGGGACATCAGCGACGCCCACGTCATCAGCACGGACAAAAGAATCCAACCAGCCAAGAACGACGAAGTGGTGAGCATCTAAGTGGCAGCAACGACGACAACCATCCTGCCTTTCGTTGGCGGACAGTCATATAGTCCTCAAACCGAGACGACAGACGAGATCCTCGACCCGGCTGATAAATCCATTCTGGCCGTGGTACCTCGTTGCACTCCAGCGGACGTGGACGCGGCAGTAAGAAGTGCCGACCATGCATTTCGCACCGTCTGGAGGAAAACGACTCCTTCCCAGCGGTCAGCTGCGCTGCTCAGGGTCGCCCATGCCATCGAGGACCGCACCGAACAGTTCGCTCTGCTGGAGTCTCAAGACGCCGGCAAGCCCATTGCGGCAGCCCGGAAAGAAATTGCAATTGCAGTGGACCACCTGCGCTTCTTTGCCGGTGCGGCCCGAACCCTTGAAGGGGCAGTTGCAGGGGAATACCTCCCCGGAATGACTTCCATGCTGCGCAGAGACCCGCTTGGTGTGGTCGGCCAGATTGCGCCGTGGAACTATCCGCTCCTCATGGCCATCTGGAAGTGCGGGCCGGCCCTGGCCGTAGGAAATACCGTGGTGCTCAAGCCAGCTGAGACGACCCCCCTGTCGACATTGTTGCTGGCCGAAGTCGCCGGACAGTTCCTTCCCGACGGAGCCTTGAACGTCGTCACGGGTGCAGTTGAAACCGGCGAGGCCGTAGTTGCACATCCTGATGTACGCATGGTCTCGATCACCGGCTCGACACGGGCCGGCAGGCGCGTGGCAGAACTGTCCGCCACCCAACTCAAGCGTGCGCATCTGGAACTTGGAGGCAAAGCCCCCTCGATCATCTTCGACGACGTAGATCCAGAAGTCGTGGCCCACGAAGTCGCAGCGGCAGCGTTCTACAACGCTGGGCAGGACTGCACCGCCGCTACCCGGATGATCGTTCATGAAGCCATATATGACGACTTCATCAAAGCCCTGGCATCAGCTGCTTCGGGGTACACCATGGGGCACACGGCAGCTGAAGAAACAACGCTCGGGCCGGTATCCAATGCACTCCAACACGAACGCATAAATGGCGTGCTCGAACGTTGCCCCGGCCACATAGAGAAGATCAACGGCAAGGCATCTGATGCCCTCAAGGGTTATTTTGTGGACCCCACCATCCTGGTTGGTGTCGATCAGCGTGACGAAGTCGTCCAGAACGAGATTTTTGGTCCAGTCGTTACCGCCCAATCATTCAATACTCCAGAGCAGGCTCTCACGCTCGCGAACGGCACCAACTACGCGCTGGCCTCTTCGGTCTGGACAAGCAATCTGGACCGTGCCCTGCGCTTCTCCACGGACTTGGAGTTTGGCTGTGTTTGGGTCAACAACCATCTGAGCGTAACGGCCGAATTCCCTCACGGTGGGGGAAAGGACACGGGAGGCGGAAAAGATCTGTCCACGGCCGTCCTGCATGAGTACACAGAGGCCCGCCACGTCATGTTTGGAAGTCTGGGATCCAAATGAATGCCCCAGAATCTCGACACGAGATCCTCTTCACCCCAATTCAACTTGGGCCTAAAACTGCACCCAACCGCTTCTACCAAACCCCGCACGCCTCCGGCCTTGGAGACTCAGTAGGTGCTGGTGCCGCCTTGCGCGCCACCAAAGCCGAAGGAGGATGGGGTGTTGTCAACACCGAAGCCGTGAAAATCAGCGTTGAGTCAGACATGAGCGGTTTCCGGACGATGTCCTGGATGATCGACCAGTCCGACGTCCGCAATTGGCAGCGCACCTGCGAGGAAGCCCACCAGCACGGGGCACTCATCGGCATAGAGCTGCTTGTCACAGCATCCAAGTCCTCCGGAATGGGTGCACGGGAGCCGGCCGGCCGGGTCAGCGCCATTCAGAATCCCGGTGATTTCAACGCCGGGTACTACGAGCTCGACATGGCCGACATCAAACGTGTGCAGCAGCAGTATGTTGATGCCGCCATCATGTCGCGCGATGCAGGTTTCGACATCGTCAACATCTACGGTTGCGAGGGAGCGGGCCTGCCCCTGGAGTTCCTTTCGCCCTGGTACAACAAGCGAACCGACAGCTATGGAGGATCGTTTGAGAACCGGGCTCGCTTTTGGCTGGAAACACTGGAAATGGTCCGTAACGCGGTGGGCAACGACGTGGCCATTACCGCTCGTTTCAACCCCTCCGAAACCAACGGCCGCAGCAGTGCATCGAACCTCGACCCGGAGGGTCTGCGTTTCATCCAGGCAGCAGACCACCTGGTAGATTTCTGGGACATCCAGCTGGGTAGGCCCGGGCAGCTGGCATCATCGAGTTCTCCGGCCGCCCGTTACGGCGTAGAGAATTACGCGGGCGAATGGACACGCGAAATCAAAGGGCTGACGACAAAACCAGTCGTTGCCACGGGGTGGTTTACCTCCGCGGACGAAATGGCAAGGGTGATCAAATCCGGCCAGCAGGATCTGATCGGTGCCGCTCGTCCGTCCATCGCGGACCCATTTCTACCCAACAAAATACGTTCAGGTGATTTTGACAGCATTCGTGAATGCATCGGATGCAACGTATGCGTTTCACGCTATGACCATGGAAGCCGGATTGTCTGCACCCAAAACGCGACGCTCGGCGAAGAGTACAGACGAGGCTGGCACCCTGAAAAGTTCAACCCGTCGATCAAGGCCGAAGAAGCTGTCCTGATTGTCGGCGCAGGGCCTGCCGGATTGGAACTGGCGTCCGTTTTGGCCAGGCGCGGGCACGAGACTGTTCACGTCGTCGACGAGGCCCCGGCCATCGGAGGCCACTATCGCTGGGTTCCCAAGCTGCCGAACCTCTCTGCATGGTCCAGAATCATTGACTACCGTGAAGGGATCCTTCGGCATCACCCTGGTGTTGAAATCATCACCAACACCCGGCTCTCCGCTTCGGACATTTTGGACTACGGCGCAACAACAGTCGTCCTCGCCACCGGCTCGTACTGGTCCACTGACGGTCTCAACGGCTGGTCCAGGGCGGCTATACCCGGCGCCGACGCTTCAACCTCTTGGCAGTTCACTCCGGAGCAACTCATCGCCGAGGAGCACAACATCGATGGGGAAAGCGTCCTCGTCTTTGACTGCGACGGGTATTACATGGCGCCAAGCGTGGCTGAAGGACTCATGTTGGACGGCAAGAAAGTCACCCTGGTCACCCCTTACCCCGAGGCGGGGCGCTGGTTGGCCCATACCGGGGAAAAGGACCTCATTCGCCGCCTCCACCAAGCTGGTGTCGTTATCCTGCCATCTACGAATGTCACAGCTGTCGGCTCCGGAACGGTACAACTGGCCTCGAGCGGTGTGGACTCCAGAACCTGGTCCATGAATGTCGACGCTGTCGTCTGGGTAACCCAACGCGTGTCCAATGACTCGCTCTATCGTGAATTGATGGCCGTCCCGGAGCAACTGACCGCCAATGAGATCGACCTGATGCTTAAGGTGGGCGACTGCAGGGCTCCTCGGATGCATTTGGCCGACACCATTTTTGACGGCCATCGTCTGGGTCGGGAATTTGATTCCGGAAATCCCGCCATCCCGCTGCCTTTCATCCGTGAACACAGGATCCTTGGCTGGCGCGATGACGACTACGACGCACCGCTGCGGGAGAGCCGCAGGCTACTTCCGATCGAACCAAAACGATGACAAGGCTAAGAGAGCGATACAGCCGCACCTCGCAAAGTTCAGTTCCCCTGCGGCCGCTCGGACCATGGCTCATTCTCGCAAGGAGAAATCAATCCCACGGTCGCCCTCAGGCAACCAGCAAGGGCTCACAGACCCAGCACCGTACACCGTCCTTTCAGGAGAAGTTGTGAAGATTGCAGTTCTAGTAAAGCAAGTCCCCGATACATGGACAGATCGAAGGCTCGATCTCACCACTGGGCTGATCGATCGAGTCACCACGGAGCAGGTCGCCGACGAAATTAACGAGCGCGCTCTGGAGAACGCACTCCGAGTCAAGGACCAGGACCCAACGGTTGAGATCGTAGTTCTATCCATGGGACCCGCTTCAGCCGAAACGGCGTTGCGTCGGGCACTGTCCATGGGAGCTGACTCTGCGGTTCTCGTTGCGGATCCGTCCTTGGCGGGTTCCGATATGCTTCAGACCGCCCGCACCCTGGCCACAGCCGTGGAGAGTATCCGGCCCGACCTGATATTGGCGGGCAACGAGTCAACCGATGGACGCGGTGGACTTGTGCCGGCCATGATCGCTGAAATTCTCCGTTTTCCGTACCTCCCGGCACTGGACACGGTGGAGATCACACCCTCGGAAGTACGCGGTTCTCTGCAACTGGATGGCGCCATTGCATCTGTCGCCAGTGGCTACCCTGCAGTCGTTTCACTAACCGAACAGAGCGCAGAAGCACGCATTCCCAACTTCAAGGGCATCATGAAAGCCAAGAAGAAGCCCATCGAGGTGAAGTCCTTGGCTGAGCTCGGAAACGAAGCCGGCCCTGCAACGGCTTCCGCCCGGTCCGTAATGGTTGGGGCTACGGCCCGCCCCCCTAAACATGCCGGCACCAAGATTACCGACGACGGCACGGCTGCGCAGCAACTTGCTGCCTTCTTGGTCTCCCGCAGCTTGCTTTAGAACAACCAATAGACGAAGGAACGCAGTTATGGGCAACGTCCTAGTTTTCATTGAAACGACACCAGAAGGCCATGCCAAGTCATCTGCAGCGGGCTTGCTTGGTGCTGCCGCTGACCTTGGGACTCCCGTGGCTGTGGCGGCAGTTGCTGAGACAGCAGCCAAGGAATTAGGGGATGTACTTGCCGCCGCAGGTGCAAAACATATCTACTTACTGGGCTCCCTCACCACAGTGGGGACGGAGCTCGGTAGGGCTGCCGTCGGTGCGCTTGCCCAAGCGGCCGAAGAGTATGAGGCAGTGGCAGTCTTGCTCCCTCACACCAACGACAGCAAGAACATTGCAGGCCGCCTGGCCGTCGTGACTGGCGGAGCGGTAGCGGCCGATGCAGTCGCTTTGCGGATGGAGGAAGGGGAAATAATTGCCGAGCATTCAGTTTTCGGCGGTGACTACACCACCGAGTCCACAGTCGAAGAGGGCCTGATGGTCATCACGGTGCGCCAAGGAGCAATCGAGGCCCGGGCCGCTGCCGTGGAGAATCCCGAAGTTCAATTTGCTGAACTGCGGCTGGAAACTGCGCCTGGCGCAAGGATCCTTTCAGTCGAGGCGCTCAGCACGACCGGTGCGCGTCCGGCGCTGTTGGAAGCCCGGACGGTAGTCTCGGGGGGCAAGGGTCTCGGGTCCCAAGCGAGCTTCAGCCTGGTCGAGGATTTGGCCGACGCACTGGGCGCTGCTGTGGGCGCCTCAAGGGCAGCCGTCGATGCCAACTACGTGCCCCAAGCACTGCAGGTTGGACAGACCGGAGTCACCGTCTCACCCCAGCTTTATGTGGCATTGGGGATTTCTGGTGCCATTCAACATCGTGCGGGCATGCAGACAGCCAAAACGATCGTGGCAATCAACAACGACGCCGACGCGCCGATCTTCGACATCGCAGATTTCGGTGTGGTCGGGGACGTTTTCACGGTTGTCCCGGAGCTGATTGAAGCGGTCAAGTCCCAAAAAGACTGACACCAGCAGAGTAAGTACGTACCACCTCCTAAGGAACGGAACCATTCCCATGCACGGCACAGAACGCGGTGCACAGCCGCCCACAGCGCCCCAACGCCGGCGATTGGGCGGGGTGCGGCACGACACGTATCCTGTCAGTTCATCAGACACACCGCAGCCCCAGCCTGAGTCTACGGCTACAGGGCTGACTCCTTCTGAAGCAACCGAGAGCACTGCGGTTGTACCGGTCCGTCGGCGCATGGGTGCTCCGCGTGCGGTTTCTGAAACGACCAACCGCGCCGCTCCCACACCGGGACGTGGACGCATGGGCACTCCGGAATCGACAGCATCGGAATCGCCAAATTTCGAGGCTTCGGTCCTCTCCTCGGGGGAAGCGCCCACGCATAAGTCCCAGGATCCTCCCTTTGGCCCCGGAACCATAGGGAAACGATCCCAGGATAACCGCCGTCCGACCGCTGCTGGCCGACTGCCAGCGCGTGATGGTGGGACGCCGTCCCATGGGAAGTGGAAGGCAATGACTGTCAGGCTTCTGGTAGTGGTCGTCATCGCGGTGGTTATCGTGCTGTTAGCTCGCTGGGCCCGAACAACACAGCCGGTCGTGGATTTCCTGAGCACATATCCAGGTCATTCCGAACCTGTGGGCCACTCTGCAGCTGGAACACCGGCCTGGGTAAATTGGCAGCACTTTCTGAATATGTTCTTCATAGTCCTCATCGTGCGGACCGGACTGCAAGTGCGCCACGAAAAGCGACCAGTTGGGTACTGGAGTCCCACGCCAGGTTCGTTCTTCGCACCCAAGGGAAACGCCCGGAAGAAAGTCGGTCTGGCCCATTGGCTGCACCAGTGCCTCGATGTGCTGTGGATGACCAACGGCCTGATCTTCATAGTCCTGCTCTTTGCCACGGGACGGTGGACACGCATTGTGCCGACGTCATGGGATGTTTTCCCCAACGCTGTCTCTGCAGCCACCCAATATGCTTCGCTCAACTGGCCGCCAGAGAACGGCTGGGTTTACTACAACGCTCTCCAGGTGTTGGCTTACTGTCTGACAGTTTTCGTTGCGGCTCCGCTGGCTATCGTCAGCGGGTTCCGCATGTCAACCTGGTGGCCCGACAACACCAGAGCCAATAAGTTCATCACAATCGGGTTTGCCCGGGCGATCCACTTTCCCGCCATGCAGTACTTCGCCGGGTTTACGGTCGTGCACGTGCTCCTCGTTTTCCTTACCGGTGCGCTTCAGAACCTAAACCACATGTACACATCCCGCAGCGCCGCAGACTGGCTCGGGCTCTTGGTCTTCCTTGGCTCGATTGTGGTTATCACCGCGGCCTGGTACCTGACCAAACCTGTCTTCACAACCCCACTCGCCGCAAAGATGGGCAAAGTTTCCCGATAGACCCTTCCGAATTCGCCCAACGTCACTCCAAGAGAAAGAAGTGTCACCATGAACGTTCTCCAAACCCTCGCAGGCAGCCAATTGGTTGGGCCTGCCGGCCCGCACTCCGACTTCGATGCAGCCGAGTATGACCGTCGACGTGCGGCACTACGAGAGGTGATGCAACGCGAAGGACTGGATGCCGTTCTCATCAACAACCGCTACACCCACCGCTACTTCTCCGGCCACATCACAAACCTGTGGACGAACCGATCGCGCCCCATATTCTCAGTCTTCACAGCCAGCGGTGAGAGCTATGCAGTGGCTGTCGGATGGGAAGGCAGGCGCGTCGTCAATACCGCCTCTGATCTGGTTCTCGTTCCCTACGGTGGATCCGGAATGGACGCTGAACCCAGCCTCGAGGCAGTCAGGGACATTCTTGTCAGCACCGTAGGGGAGAACGTACGCATTGGCTATGAGGGCAGCCTATGGACCAGCTACGAAATCACTGAAGCGGAGATGCTCAGCCTGCGCAGCAAGCTGCCAAAAGCAACCTTCCTTGAAATATCCACGCAGCTGGCATTGGTGCGGATGCGTAAGTCCGAAGGCGAGGTGCAGGCACTTCGGCAGGCCGCCGCCATCAACTCAGCCGCATTCGATACGATTTACACCCCAACAGCCCGCGGTCTGACCGAAGGTGACATCTACCGCAAGATGTCGGCGGCTCTGTTTGAAGCCGGCAGCGAGGAAATCTACTTCATGATCCTCAACAAGGGGGACTCCGCCCGCCAATTCAGCGTGGACAACCCCGTCATCTTCTTGGACTCCGGGGCCGTCTACAAGGGGTACGCATCGGACTTCAACCGATACATGACTTGGGGAAAAGCACCAGCAAAGCTGACCGACCCGCTGACGCGACTGAAAGAGGTCGCAGAAGTTATTTACGAGGAGGTTCGTCCGGGACGGACATGGAAGGAAGCCAACCAGGCTGTGTATACCCGCAGCATCAAGATTCTGCCGGAGCTGGCCACCAGTGGCACGAACATCGGGAAATTCGGCCACGGCATCGGCCTTCAGATGCCGGAATTGCCATACTTGTCCGATGATGACAACACCGAAATCCTTGAGGGGACCGTGATGTGCATCGAACCGTCACTGCGGCACGACGACATGGGATACCTCACCTCGGTGACCTGTGAAGAAATGGTCGTCGTCCGTTCACATGGATGCGAACTTCTGTCGGACGGCAAGGGTGCAGAGGTCCGCGAAGTCTGAAAACTGACCCTCGATATGCCTGGAAATGCCGTTCGAAAGGCCGCATCACTCGTAGCTCAAATGCAGATCTCCTTGTAAGCGGCAGATCTGCACGGGAACGGACGGCCAAACGGGATGGATATCCAGAGCATCCCGGAGATAGGTGAAATTGCCCTTGGGCCGGTGGGGAACCATCCCAAGGGCAATTTCCACTTAGCCAAATGATGGCTGCTTCAAGGACTTTGAAATCGAGGCTGTCGGGTACGCGCTGCTTACTACGGAGCTCAGATAGCCTTCTGCCGTGACGAGGACAAACGGTCCTCTGAGCTGTGAGAAAGAGCCTCGACCCAAAGAAACCAGCCCCGGCGTCCGGCTGTGTTTTCGGAGGTCTGGTGCACAGACGATTTCTAGTGCACGAGCGGGCAACGGGTAAGGTCATATGTTCAAAGGAACCGGCGGAGAAAGGACTTCGCCATGCGACTTTTGGCTTTCTTACCGGTCGCCGTCGGAGGTGTGTGCGATGTAGACGTCGCATGGAGCGATGTGCGCGATACTATTTCGGACACTGCCCAAGACCCGGCCTATGCCTTCTATCCCCTTGTTGCCTACAACGACAATCTGCGCCTGGGTGCGTTCGGCTTCCCTGACCAGCGCCTAGGCAGGCTTTCCCCGTGCTGTCGAGTATGTCATCTTGATGCCACCGCCCAGTGACTCGACCACGGTGCGGGTTACCCACTCGGCGGTTCCGGCATCAGAAACGACCCTTTGGTCGCTACCGCTGCCGAAAACCTCTGTTCGGCTGCTGTCGAAAGCTGTCACCACGTGGAGTGTCGCCTTCTGTGACTCCGCGAGGACGCGGTTTCGGCTGCCTTTTTCGCGGTGTTGCTTCCGTCAACACCGACAATGATGGGTCCGCTCATTACGTCTATTTCCTATGGGCTCATGAGCCAGTCACGCTCAACGTACGCGCGGCGTGGCCAGGGTTGGAATGCTTGGAGAATAAAGTTACGCCGACACTGGTCTGGGTCCGGATGCTTGCTGCGTGATCACCGGTTTTACCAGCCGCGTTCTGCGAGGCGGTGGGGCTGCGGGATGTCATCGACGTTGATGCCCACCATGGCTTCGCCGAGTCCGCGGGAGACCTTGGCGATGACATCGGGATCATCGTAATAGGCGGTTGCCTTCACGACTGCGGCAGCGCGCTCTGCGGGGTTGCCGGACTTGAAGATACCGGAGCCGACGAACACGCCATCGGCGCCGAGCTGCATCATCATCGCAGCATCAGCCGGGGTCGCGATGCCACCAGCGGTGAACAGCACCACCGGGAGCTTGCCCGTGGCGGCGATTTCCTTGACGAGTTCGTACGGGGCCTGCAGTTCCTTGGCCGCGACATACAGCTCGTCTTCGGGAAGGGCTGCGAGCTTGGCGATCTCGGAACGGATCTTGCGCATGTGGCCGGTGGCGTTGGAAACATCCCCGGTGCCGGCTTCGCCCTTGGAACGGATCATCGCCGCGCCTTCGTTGATGCGGCGCAGTGCCTCACCGAGGTTGGTGGCACCGCAGACGAAGGGAACGGTGAAGTTCCACTTGTCGATGTGGTTCACGTAGTCGGCCGGGGTCAGGACCTCGGACTCGTCGATGTAGTCAACACCGAGGGACTGCAGGACCTGGGCTTCGACGAAGTGGCCGATGCGGGCCTTGGCCATGACCGGGATGGACACGGCGGCGATGATCGCATCGATCATGTCAGGATCGGACATGCGGGACACGCCACCCTGGGCGCGGATATCGGCCGGGACGCGCTCGAGCGCCATGACGGCGACGGCACCGGCGTCCTCGGCGATGCGGGCCTGCTCGACGTTAACGACGTCCATGATGACGCCGCCCTTGAGCATCTCCGCCATGCCCCGCTTAACCCGGCTGGACCCCGTCGAAGGCTTACTGTGCGTCAACATATACTCCTAATGCGACATAAACACTCTGGACGGCAGAATCGGTGTGCATATCACCAGTCGACTGCGATGTACTTGGTTTCGAGGAATTCGTGGATGCCATGGTGACCACCTTCGCGTCCGATGCCGCTCTGACGGGTACCACCAAACGGAGCTGCCGGATCGGAGAAGACACCTGTGTTGATGCCGACCATTCCGGCATCGATGCGTTCGGCCACCCTCAGGGCTCGTTTCAGATCGGAACTGTATACATATGATCCCAGACCCATTTCTGTGGAGTTGGCCAACTGGATCACTTCGTCCTCCGACTCAAAGCCGACAATCGGTGCGACCGGGGCAAACCATTCATGATTCAAAATGGCAGCGTCAGGGGAAACATTCGAGAGAACGGTGGGGTTGAAGTAGTAGCCTGGTCCGCCGGGGTTGTTGCCGCCAACGATCCGTGTTGCTCCCTCAGCGAGTGCCGCTTCGACTGCCAGATTCACCCCTGAAAGTGCAGCGGAGCTTGCCAAAGGGCCAACGTCAATGCCGGTTTGGCGCCCGGGTCCGACCCGGAGGCCCGACATGGCGGCCGAAAAGGATTTGGTGAATTCGTCCCGGACGGATTCGTGGACGTAGAAGCGATTGGCCGCCACGCAGGCTTCTGCGTTATGGCGCATTTTCGCTGTGAGTGCGCCAGCGACCGCCATTTCAATGTCGGCGTCCTCGAATACAAGGAAGGGGGCGTTTCCCCCCAGCTCCATTCCTACGTTGAGGACCCGCTCGCTTGCCTGGGCAATGAGCTGCCGGCCAACCGCGGTGGAACCCGTGAATGAGACCATTCGTACGGGCCCGCAAGACATGAGGTCTGCCACGACCTCTTTGTCTTGGACAGTGGGGATGACATTCACGGCACCCGACGGGAGACCGGCTTCTTCCAGAAGCTCGGCAATCCGCAAAGCAGTCAACGGGGTTTGGTTCGACGGTTTGACCACCACGGTGCACCCCGCTGCCAGGGCGGGAGCAACCTTCCGCGTCACCATGGCCGCCGGTAGATTCCAAGGCGTAATGGCCAGGACAACGCCCACCGGCTGGGAGACCTCAAGAATTCTGCGCGCGCCTGAGGGCGATTCCCTCAGGGAACCAGGAAGACGGACAGCCTCTTCGCTGAACCATCGGAAGAACTCGGCGGCGTAATCTGCCTCACTTAAGGCATCGGAGTACACCTTGCCGTTTTCACTGACGATGATTTCGGCAAGCTCCGCTCGGTGGGCCCGGAGGTTTTCGAAGCCTGCCCGCAAGATCTCTGCCCGCTCGCGAGGTGATTTGGCTCCCCACGCTGGAAGGGCTGCTTCTGCATTGGCCGCAGCACGCTTGCCGTCTGCCACCGAAGCGCTGTGCACCTCGGCGATGGCCGCCCCCGTGGCGGGATCGTGGACCGGGAACACTGCCCCGTCTGAAGAGTCGGCCGGCACTCCGCCAATGTGGAGGCCACGCACGTTGGTGCTCACTGTCATGATGTTGGTTCCTATCTGGATGACTAGGGGAGAGATAGACCCGACCGGGAATTCAGCTGCTGAATGCGGAGAGGTCAGGGCCGCTGCGTCGTGTCCTCAACGGCCCTAGCGGCTTTTGGTAAGAAGAAGGTCAGGGTCTCCGCCAAGACGGACAACGGCTCCGGAGACGGTTGAAAGAATGTAGCGCTGCACCGCATCCATGGCGGCTTCCTCATCGGCTGATTCAATGGCCGTTATGAGGCAGTCGTACTCATCGGCAACATCGGAGAGATTCTCCAGGCCCTCATCATCCAGCGCAAGCGCCATGAGGATCTGGCCTTCCAGGCCATGGAAGAGCTGGATCAAGACGGGGTTGCCGCTTTGTCGGAAGACCTCGGTATGAAAGTCCCATTCGTGCCGGGCTACCGCTCCTGTGTCCTTTTGCTTGGCAGCTTCGCGTATTTGCTCCGTACGCCGTTTGAGGTCGGACGTGTCCATGCCTCGCTTTGCGGCGATCCCGAAGGCTACGCGTTCAAGTCCAACCCTGACGTTGTACAGGTCCACGATTGCCGGGCCGTCGATCTCGCGGACTATCGCGCCCTGATGTGGCCGCTCGTCAACGAGTCCTTCTTCAACCAGCTTCTGGATTGCCAACTTCACTGGTCCCCGGCTGACCTGCAGTTCCGCGGCCAGATGTGCTTCCTTAAGGCGGGAACCCATCTGCAGGCTGCCGTCGATGATGCCCGCGCGCAGACGGTCATAGGCGATATCGACGAGCCTGTTCCTGGGCGCCGGAGCTAGCCGTGCAGCAGTGTCGGTCAAGGACCGGCCCTCCTTAGTTGATGACAGTACAACCCAACTATAGCGACAAAAGCATAGATTGCTAGCAGTTTGCAATCTTTGTCCCACCCCCCTTGACAGTGAGTCACGACACAACCAACCTTGTAGCTATCAGAAAACTGTTAGCAATCCTAATCCCAAGTGATTGCCTGTCATCTGAATCCAAGAACGTGAACTGAACGAGACAGCACTGCCACCGCGCAGTGCCGCTAGTGAAAAGGAATCCAAAGTGAGCAGACTGCTTCAGACCGGTATCAACGCTGGGAGCAAGCCATTGGTGAAGGTTGTCGGAGGCGAAGGATCACGCTTCATCCTTGATGACGGGCGAAGAGTGATCGACGGCAGCAACACCGGTGGCCCCCTTGGACACGCACACCCTGACATGGTTGAAGCGGTCAAGAGGGCTGCCACTGCACCTGTCATCAATGAGGGGTGGTTCTACGCCGAACGGGAACAAGCTGCTCAGGAACTCATCGATGTTGCCTTTGCCGGAGAGCACGATTGGGTTGGGGCTGTCCGCTTCTTCATCAGCGGCAGTGAGGCCAACGATCTCGCTCTGTCGTTGAGCCAGGCCTTCACGGGTCGTACCGCATTGGCAACCCGCGAGCGCGCCTACCACGGCATGACCGGACTCTCGCGCGACATGACCGTGCAACCGCATTGGCATGGAGGCCTTTCGTTCCAGCGCGGCGGCACACGCCCGGTGCCCCGCACCGCACCTGTCAAAATCCTTCCGGCAACTGTCCGCGCGCAGTATGGCGAACCGCTTCGCGATGAGCACCTGCAGGAGCGACTGGCCGGGGCTGAAGAGACTCTGTCCGATGTCGCCGCAACAATCATCGACTACACCCAAGGCGGCCACTACTACGACGCCGCCTATCAGGACCGCGTTGCCGAGGCAGCCCGGAACGCAGGTTCCCTCTGGATCGCGGACGAAGTCGTCACCGGACTGGGCCGTCATGGCGGCAACTGGTTTGCCTTCCAGGGCGGCAAAAGCCGTCCCGATATTGTCACTTTGGGTAAGCCCCTGGGTGGTGGCGCAGCACCTGCCGGGGCAGTCGTGCTGTCCAAGGAACTGGTCGAAAACATGAAGGACAAGACCTGGCAGACCTACAGCACCTTCCGTGGGCACCCGATGCTCATGGCGGCCGTCAGGGCGCACCTGCGAATCGTGCAGAACGAAGGGCTCGTCGAGAGGGCAGCGCGCATGGGGGATATCACCCGACGCAGGCTTATCGAGATCGCCGAGAAACACCCGAGCGTTGCCCGTGTGGACGGCGACGGCCAGCACTGGACGGTCGAGCTCAAGGGAACTGACTGGCGCAACTGGTACGGCGACACCCTGGAAGCGCCGGTCGCCTCTAAGGTGGCCGCACGCGCGCTGGAAGCCGGGGCAATGATCGGAACCAGCGGGGAGCGGGATTCTCTGTTCCTCTCACCGGCGCTCAACATGCCCGAGGAAGACCTCGAGGGGCTGTTCCAGGCGCTGGACCACGGCCTGGACGTCGCCGACGAGACACTCGACCGCGGTCTGCTGGGAGCATCAACGGTTGCCGGGTCCTGACGATGTTGGCTGAGCTCCCGAGCCTCGCCGCGGCGGAGGAACCCGCCATAAGAGCGCAAGCCGGTAATCCCCACCAGAAATGCAGCATCACTGAAAGGAACACCCCATGATCCGAGCAGGAGTAGACGTTGGAGGCACGTTCACCGACGTCGTTCTGATCGACGAGGCCACGGGTGACATTACCCAGCGCAAAGTACCCTCCGACCCAAAGCAGCTTGAGGTTGGTATCGTCAATGGCCTCGTCCGCAGCCTTGGAGGCCCAGAGCACACCGAGGAGCTCGGGTTCATCGGGCACGGAACTACTGTCGCCACGAATGTCACCCTCGAACGCACCGGTCCCCGCGTGGCCATGCTGTGTACCAGGGGATTCCGTGACGTCCTCGAAATTGCCCGGCTCGCCAAGCCCGGCACCAAGCTGTACACGCACAAGTCGGTTATGCCCGAACCAGTGGTGGCACGCAAAGACTGCTTCGAAGTTGCTGAACGTATCAACGCCAAGGGCGAAGTCGTTGAGGAACTCAACGAAGACGATGTAAGAGAAGCCCTTCAGAGCATCGCCGCCCGAGGCATCAAAGCCCTCGCCGTCTGTTTCCTCTTCTCCTTCCGCAACGGTGAACACGAACGCCGCGCACGTGACATCGCCGCTGTCGAGGTCCCAGAGATGGAAGTTTCCCTCTCCAGCGAGGTGTGGCCGGAATTCCGCGAATACGAACGGGCCAGCACCACAACGCTCAACTGCTACCTCCGTCCTGCAGCTTGGTCGTACCTGGAAAGGCTCGGCTCAGCCATCGACGAGACCTTCCCACAGTCAAATCTGTGGGTCATGCAGTCCAATGGTGGACTGACCACGCCGGACGCAGCTGCCGGCCTCCCCGTCAGGCTTGTCATGTCCGGCCCCGCTGGTGGAGTCGTGGGAGCCAAGTACGTCGCCGCCGAAACCGGCTTGAAAAACCTCATTACTGTCGATATGGGCGGCACCAGCTTCGACGTCGCCCTTATCCAAGACGGCGAACCGTCCTTGGTCGACAAGCAGGACGTCATGGGCCTTCCGGTCAAGGGACGGGCCTTGGACATTCTGACCATCGGCTCCGGTGGCGGCTCGATCGCCTGGGTGGACGCTGCCGGTCAGTTCCGTGTCGGCCCCCGCAGCGCCGGCGCATTCCCTGGCCCGGCATGTTACGGCCGAGGCGGTGTCGAACCAACCGTCACGGATGCCAACCTCGTCCTGGGCTACTTCGACCCGAACGTCCCGATTGCCGGCGGCGATCTCACCCTGGACTACGACGCCGCGTACCAGGCCTGCGCCCGACTGGGCAAGGAACTGGACATGTCGCCTGTGGAAGCAGCTTGGGGTATCCGCTCCATCGTTAACGCATCCATGGCCGGTGCGGTCCGAGCCGCCTCCGTCCGCCGTGGGCACGACCCGCGCAACTTTGCACTCCTCGGTTTTGGCGGAGCAGGGCCTCTCCACGCCGTGGACATTGCGGCAGAGATGAACATGCGCGAGGTCGTCATTCCGAACGTGGCCGGTTGCTTCAGTGCGCTAGGCATCGCCATTACCGACGCCGTCCACGACCTGGTCAATACCCAGTCGGTCCTCGCCAGCGCAGCAAACTCGGCCGCCACAGTAGAAACGGGCTTCGGATCTCTGGTCAGCCAGGGCAAGGAAGAGCTGGCCGCCAGCGAAATCCCGGAAGCCCTGCAGGACTTCGAGTACTCAATTGACCTGCGCTACAAGGGTCAGAACTCACCGCTGAACCTGCCGCTGGCTAAGCCCGGTGACCTGCATGATGCTGTCGCAGCGTTCCACAAGGAGCACCTGCGCCAGTTTGGCTACAGCACACCAGAAGATGATGTCGAGGTCGTCAACCTCCGGCTCCGTGCGCTCGGACGAATCGGAAGGCGCCAAGAAGTCTCCCAGGAGCCCCTTGCATTGCACCCCGCAGCTCCAGAGAGCACGCGGGAGATCAGCGTTGGTGCCAATAAAACCGCCGGCGCGGGTATCTACAACCGTCTCTCCCTGAAGGCTGGCTCAAGCTTCAGCGGCCCTGCCATTGTCAACTCCGACGACACCACTGTCGTCGTGCCCCCTGGCGCGAATTGCCACATCGACCGCGCCGGACACCTGCGCATCATTCTGGAGGAAGCATGATTTCGACGGCCGTGGACCCGATCACCCTTGAGGTGATCCGGAACGGTCTGCTCACTGCGGCAGACGAAATGAAGAGCGTTGTTCTTAGGACCGCGTATTCCCAGCTCTGGAAAGAAGCCGGGGACCTTTCCTGTGCCTTGCTGAGCACCAGCGGTGAGTGCGTCGCCCAAGGCTCTGCCGACATCCCGATCCACTTACCCACAATGCCCTACAGCTTCGCGGGCATGATCGAGAAGATACCGGTCGATCAGATGAAGCCCGGAGATGTCTATCTTCACAATGACCCTTTCCGCGGCAATAACCACCTGCCCGACTTCTTCATGCTGAAGCCGGTCTACGCGGGTGAAACCCTTCTTGGCTTCTCGGCAGTCCGCGGACACTTCATCGACGTCGGTGGCAACGGCCCTGGTTCCTACTCCTCGACCGCCCCGGACATTCAGGCGGAAGGCTTCCGCATCCCGCCGACCCGGATTTGGCGTGAAGGTGTCAGGAACGAAGATCTCGTGGAACTGCTGGAGATGAACCTCCGCAACCCCCACGAACGCATTGGTGACCTCAACGCACAATACGCAGGTTGCAACACAGGCGAACAGCGTCTTCTTGCCTTGGCAGAAAAATATGGCGCAGAAACGCTTCTGCAGTCTGTCGAGCAGATCCTTGACGACTCCGAGACTGTCGCCCGCAAGCAGATCGAAGAAATCCCCGACGGCGTCTACACGTTCGAGGACTACTGCGACGGCGACGGCATCGACAACACCCCATTCAAGATTGCCTGCTCCGTCACCGTGTCGGGCGGCTCTGTAGCAATCGATTTCGACGGCACGTCCAAGCAGACGAAGGGCGGCATGAACATGGCCCTCTCGGTGTGTTTCGCCGCCTGCGTCTACGCAATCAAAGCCCTGACTGATCCGGATGGCCCGGCCAACTCTGGTGCCTACCGCGCCGTCTACGTTACCGCACCGGAAGCCACAGTCGTCAATGTGGCCTACCCTGGCGCAGTTGTTGCCGGCAACCACGAAACCTCCGCCCGGGTCGCAGACTGCGTCACGGGCGCCCTGGCCCAGGCCCTGCCCGACCGTGTTGTCGCAGCCGGCGCCGGCAGCTCCGGGGTACTGGTCTTCGGCGGCAACGTCGACGGCGAGGACTTCATCCGCGATGAAATGCACGCTTCAGGCCAAGGCAGCGGTCAGGACGCCGATGGTGGCAACGCGCACCGCGTAAACCTCGCGAAAACAGGCAACATACCGGTCGAAGCCCCTCGAGATGTCCTACCCAATGACGGTCCTGGAGAACTCGATCACCGATGATGGCGGCCGGCGAGTTCCGTGGCGGGTGCGGTATTCAGCGCCGGGTTCGCTTTGACTCCGAAGGCTGGCTCAAGATCGTGGCCGAGCGTGGAACCGTACCTCCGTATGGACTGTTCGGCGGTGGCGAAGCCGCTCCCAGTCAAGTGGTCCTCACCGGTGCGGATGGTGACGCCAAGCAGTTGCCCTCGAAGACAGCGCCGCTTAATGTCAAGGCTGGAGACGAGCTGTTCCTGAAGTGCGCAGCCGGCGATGGTTTCGGTGATCTGCGCGACCGCCCCGTCGGAAATCCTCAGGACGACGTCGACAATGCGTATGTCTCTCCCGAGATCACCCGGGAGGTCTACGGTGCAGAGGTGGTCTCGGTCGCCGATCGTCCTAACGGCGTCCGGTTCGTACAGCGCAACAACTAGCACCCAAATTGAATGGGTTCCTTGCTCCGGTTTCCTCGGGGCAAGGAACCCGCTCCAAGGAAGAAACGTGATGTCCTCAGAAATCGAAGGAATTCTTAGCTCGGTCAACACCTACCTCGACGCTCTCTACAACGGGGACACCGACCTTTTCAAGACCGTGCTCCATCCCCAAGTCCAGCTCTCGTCCGGAACCGAATCGACATTGGTAACCATGAACCGCGAGCAGTACATGGACGTTGTCAGCAACCGTCCATCTCCGGCAAGCCGGGGCGACCAGCGCCGCGACATCATCGATAGCATCACCCGCTCAAGCCCCACCAGCGGGCATGCGCGCGTACGAAACACCTATGCTCCCAAACGGTTTGTCGACGACCTGATCCTGGTACTGAATGATGGCCATTGGTGGATCATCTCCAAGACCTGGCATTACACCCTCAATGAAGAGCGATCCGTACTTGGTACATCGGGAGATACTGCCGAAACATCTGCGCACTAGTTTCGCTTTGACAACTGATAATTGTTGGCAATCAAGGAACGGTATGCGCAACTCTGTAAGCCTTACTTCGGAAACGAAGCAGGAAACTCTGACCACCATCCCTTCCGGAGGGCACGCGCGGTTGCGTGTTGCCTTCCGCGAAACGCTCGTCCTCACAGACGAGGACGGGGGACAGACTGCCCAGATCATCCCGGTGGTTGCAGGCGACCACCGGGACCGCTTCTCATCAGCAAACACCATGGCCATCAACAAGACGGCCTTTTTCACCAACGGGCATATCTTCTACTCGTACTTTTGCCAGCAGATGATGACCATCGTCGGCGACGACACGGGGCGCCACTCACTCCTTCCGTCACCGCTTGGCTCGTTGGGAAGTCCCTCGTACACCGGGGGGCAGCACAGCCAGGGACTTCTGGCTGAAGTTGCAGCCAGTTTGGAGACAGAGCCGCAACTGATGCCCTTCCCGTTCCAAGCGTTCGTCCAGCATGATCTGAGCGCTGATGGCAAGGTCTCCGCTCCGAGGTCGGGTAGTGAAAAGGGGCACACCCTTGCTCTGCGTGCCGACATGGACCTGGACGTAGCCATTGTCAACAACCCCTTCCTACTCGCCGGCTCACCTGACGACAGGATCATCTCAGCCCGCATTCTTTCCACAAAACGTGAGGTATAGCTCCATGGAATCGACACTTGTTGACAGGGCTCCATTGAAGGACTTTGTCATCCCGGCGCGCCATGGACTGGCCTTCGAAGTGGAGCAGGGTTCGACCATCAAGTTCATCGATGTTGAAGGCCAGCAATGCGCTGACATCATCGCCTTTAACCGGGACAACCTCAAAGAACGCATGTCTCCATTCCGATCTGTTTCCTTGGCGGGAAAGATCTACTTCACCACAGGTGACCAACTCGTTTCGGACGACCTTGAGCCGCTTCTGACGATCACCTCAGATGCAGTTTGTACACACGACATCCTGTGTGGAAGCTGCTCCCCAGGTATGAACCGGACCCGCAATGGCGGTCTGGGAGCCGGGAAACGAACCTGCCATGTCAACTTCGTTGAGCAGCTTCGCCGATACAACGTCGCTCCGGAAGATATCCCCTACTCCCTGAACATCTTCATGAATTACCCGATTGGTCCTACCGGACAAATGGAGTACGCGACCTGTAAGTCCCAACCCGGCGATGCAATCGAGTTTCGAGCCGAGAAAGATCTTGTCGTCGGTATCTCGAATTGCCCTCAAGAACTGACTCCGCTGAACGGATTCAACCCAACGTCCAGCCGCATCCAGGTTTTCGGAGCTCAGTAACCCCCTAATCCCCAGTCCTACCTTTCAGAAGGATCAACCATGAAGTTCTCTCAGCCCGAGTGAAGTGGGTAACGGCCGTGGCCGTTCTTGTCGCGCTCACCGCCACCGGTTGCAACGCAAGCTTCGCCAGCAGGATCCACCCCGAAAGTTCCTCTGCTCCGGTGGACTTCGAGCGCATCCAGAAGAGCGACAAAGTCGCGGTGATGCTCCCGGAAATACATTGTCCAGCAAGGCCACGTTTAAGTTGCTTCGGACATCAGCCTTGCCCCGGTCACCTTCTACTCGGACAGCAACCAGCCGATTGGCTTTGATCAGGACCTCGCGGCCGCAATGGGCGAGTACTAGGTACTGAATTCCAATTGAAAACCTCGGCTTCGACGTATCCTCGGCGGCCTCAGCTCCCGGTTCGACATTGCCCTGAGCGGGATCCCGACACCAAGGAGCGAGAAGGCGCCGTTGATTTTGTCAACTATGTCAGCTCAGGACTTACCACCCTCACGGTGAAGGGCGACCCCAACAAGCTCACGGGTAACAGTGATCTATGCGGCCACAATGTCGGCTCGCAGCGCGGAACAAGCGGTGAGTTCGGGGCGATCGTGATGAATGAGCGGTGCACGGCTGCCGGCAGACCCACTGTCAATATCACAACGTTCCCCCACCAGCCCGATGCCATCCAGGCCTTGCAAAGCGGCCGCGTTGAGGCTGTCACGGCTCAATCGGCGTCGTTACTCTACATTGTGAGCACGATGGGCGACGCCTATGAACTGGTGAACGGCAAACTGCCACAGCGGTTCGATGGGCATTGCTGTCCGCAAGGCCAACACCCAATTGCGGGACATTGCGGGACGCGCTACAGGCGGCACTTGTTGAAGTTCAGAAGTCCGGCGTTTTCGACCAGATTTTGGCGAAATGGGGCCCGACCGATGGCACGCTTCCGGGAGCCCCAATTAACGGCGCCAAGTCATGAGCCAGGCTACAGGGGCCTACACCCCCGAACCCATAATTCCGGGCCGTCAACCTGAATGTTGGATTGCCGCCGCACTGATTCTCGTGCTCCTGGCCATGTTCGTGGAGTTCATCCTCACCAGCCAAGCGATCCATCTGGACATCATTGGGAAATACCTCTTCGAAGCCACGATTCTCTCCGGAGTGCTGCTGACCATTGAGCTGACGCTCTTGGCAACGCTCATCGGCCATGTGCTCGGCGTGGATCTGGGTCTTCCGGGGAACACCAATCCTGGGCATAGCAGCGAATTGAGCCGCCACCCATGGCCGGACACACGGCCGCTGCCCCGGTTCCCGCAGCGCGCAGGATCATAGGCCAACGAAAATGGCCACGAATGGCGCCGGTCGTGCGGTGCCATTCGTGGCCACTTAAGTGGTTATAAGCATAAGTCAATTTGGTACACTGGCCCGCCGCCATGGTATTCACCGGCATGCAAACAAGAGCTGATCTGTGCTTTGCCGTGACTCAATACGCAAAAAGGTCCAGGCTTCACAGCCATTGGCACGCAGAACAGTTGTATTGGGAGTGTGCCCTCTTGAGCCATCCAGAGCATGCTGGAATCCGAGGTGACCGTAGCAACGAATCCAGATCGAATTAGTGTCGTTCCCTGCCTTATTTCAACGTGGGTGCCTTCCAGCTTGCTCCAGTCTCCCTCTTCCCCTTTAATCCGGGGGGAGCACACCTGCACGATCTGCCCTGAAACTGGTGTCTGTGCCCAGGAGGATGGCATGACGTGGCGGGGTTGTGGATATGTTCATACTGGTCCCCGTCCTCGCGTGATGCGTTCGGCCCGGAGCATCACGGGGCGGTCAATCATGGCACCATCCAGTTGGGCTGCCCCTCCATCCGCTGCAACAGATACGGATATCACTTTCCTCGCCCATTCCACCTCAGCAGCCGTAGGGGCGAAAATCTCAGCCGTGGGCTGGATTTGTGCCGGGTGGATCAGCAGCTTTCCGCCGAATCCAAAGGACTTCTGCCGGCGTGCATCTGATGCTGTTGCCAGCGGTTCACGGAAGTTGGTTGTGACGCCTGCTATCGGCGCTGCCTGATCAGCCAGTCGGCCCGCCAAAACCAGGTGCGCGAACGCGTAGTGCAGTTCGTTTTCTTCAACTCCGGGGGCTATGCCGAGGTCTGCGGCAAAGTCCAAGTTGCCAAATGCCAACCGGACAACGGCCGGGTGGCTGGCAATCTCTCGAGCAGAGTCCAGACCGCGTGCTGATTCAATGAGTGCGACAACGGGGGTCCCGGGAAAGAGCGCCGCAACCTGGTCAAGTTCGTTGACATCCTCCGCCTTGGGCAGCATTACGCCGATAAGACCCGGAGATCCAGCCAACGCAGCCACGTCATCATCAAAATAAGGGGAATGTGCACTGTTGATTCTCACCAAGCACTGACTACGGAGCAGGTGGTCTGCCACGTTCCGTCGTGATTCGCTTTTTAGTCCCGACGCAACAGCATCTTCTAGGTCGATTATGACGACGTCGGCACCGGCCTCGGCGGCCTTTTCGAAACGGTCAGGTTGCGCTGCGGAGACGAAAAGGAATGTCTCGGCGGAGCTGATCTTCTCGGCGAAACTCATCCGAGTGCCTTGAGCGACAACTCGTCCCACTCCGGAGTTACCCCCGTGAAGTCCGGTCCCTGACCCTTGCGGTAGATCAGCATCGTCCGTTCGAAGACGATGACAATCTGACGGCGTTGGTTGAACCCAACCGTTCGTACGCGGACGATACCAACATTGGGACGGGATTTTGATTCCCGCTTGGCCAGCACTTCAGACTGCGAGTAGATGGTGTCACCTTCGAAAACCGGGTGGGGCAGCCTGACATTGTCCCACCCCAGGTTGGCAAGGACGTGCTGGGACAGGTCCACCACGGACTGCCCTGTGACCAAAGCGAGAGTGAAAGTAGAGTCCACCAAGGGCTGACCGAACTCGGTTTGCGCCGAATAGTGGGCGTCAAAGTGTATCGGTGACGAATTCTGGGTAAGGAGTGTGGTCCAGATGTTGTCTGTGCGGGTGATGGTTCGTCCGAGAGGGTGCCTGTAGGTGTCCCCGACGGTGAAGTCCTCATAGTATCGGCCCGTCCAACCTTCCACGTAGGATGGCGCAGCCTGGTCATTTTTGGCCGTGGACCCGGCCATGGTCGCATCAGTAGTCATGTCTCCAGTTTGAAGCCGAAGACGAGGCTCCTGCCAATGACATCTTCGGCCGAAATCGATGCGCTGGGTGCATGACGTCGGATGTTCATTCGTCATGCCCGTATTGGCCCATAAAGTCGATGAATCTAGTGACCGGAGCGGGCTGTCGGCGGCCGATCAGCCAAACCAGGCCGACGCTTCGATGAGCCGCTGCATCGGTGATCTGCAACTGTCGGGTCCCTTGGGCCATCGGTCCATCGGTGCGGGGAAGGATTGCCACTCCCAGGCCAGCACGGACAAGTCCCCAGAGGGTTGTCATCTCCGTGGCCTCAACGACCATCTGTGGCTTGAATCCAGCCGAAGCGCAGAGGCGATCGCCAATCTGTCGCAGGCCGAACTCTGGTCGAAGTCCTACGAACGATTCGTCTCTGACGTCTCCCAGGTGAAGGTGAGTGGCGCTTGCTGCGGAGTGGTGGTTCTCAGGAACCACCAAAGCCAAGGGTTCATCGGCGACTTCGATCCAGCCAAAAGTAGTATCGTCGGGGCGCGGAGCGAGTATTGCGACATCCACAGCCTGCGTGCGTACAAGGTCCAAGACATGATCGGCAGCCCCGCCTTCCAAAAAGAAGGACGTGTCCGGGACTTCAGTTGTAAACCCGCCAATGATCTCAGGTATAAGCCACGATCCAAGAGATGACACAAACGCGAGTGAGACTACGCCTCGGCCGGGATCTGTCATTGCCGTGATGCGTTGCTCGGCTGTTTCCAGCTCGCCAAGGGCCCTCAGAATGTGGGTCCTTGCCACTTCTCCAAAACGATTGAGCGTCAGCTTCCTGGCGGACCGATCAAACAGTCGGGTTCCAAAATGATGTTCCACTCGTTGGATACCCCGCGACAGCGTGGACTGTGAAAGGTGCAGCTTGGCGGCTGTTTCCGTCACGTGTTCGGATTCCGCGAGAGCCGCGAACCATCGAAGTTCATCCATGTCCATAGCTCATGATGCGCTTTTTGCATGGACATTGCCAACAGTTTTCATTGGACTATGCCTTCGGCGGGGCTGAAAGTTAATGCATGCAGCTACGCAATGGTTCTCTTCCTTCCGACTCATCCTCTACCGGACGTGCTGGCCCTCTGGCCGGAGTCGTCGTCGTGTCTTTGGAGCAGGCCGTTGCCGCTCCTTTTGCCACTCGCCAGCTCGCCGACCTTGGTGCCAGAGTTATCAAGGTCGAGCGGCCGGGCGCGGGTGACCTGGCCCGTGGATACGACACCACGGTCAAGGGGCTGGCAAGCCATTTCGTTTGGCTCAACCGCGGCAAGGAGAGTGTCGCAGTGGACGTCAAGACTCCGGAGGGGGCCAAGATTCTCCAGCAGCTTATTGACAAAGCCGATGTGTTGGTTCAGAACCTCGCGCCTGGAGCGGCAGGTCGGTTGGGTATCGGCGCTGACGAACTGGCCCTGAGCCGGCCGGATCTGATCACATGTGATATCTCCGGGTACGGTTCCGGTGGACCGTACGCTGCCAAGAAGGCCTACGACCTGCTTATTCAATGCGAAACCGGTCTGGTGTCCATCACCGGGACTGACGAGACGCCTTCCAAGGTCGGCCTGTCCATCGCCGATATTGCGACCGGCATGTACGCCTACTCCGGAATACTCACGGCTCTCTTGCGGAAGGAACAAACCGGCAAGGGTGCAAACCTCGAGATTTCCATGCTGGAGGCGTTGGGGGAGTGGATGGGTTATCCGCTCCTTTACACAATGTATGGGGGGACGGCGCCGGCCCGCACGGGCGCAAGCCATGCGACGATCGCGCCGTACGGACCTTTCACCGTTGCCGATGGGACTGTCATCAATCTTGGGTTGCAGAATGAACGTGAGTGGGAGAACTTCTGCAATGTAGTTCTCGAGCAGCCTGCGTTGCGAGAGGATCTTCGCTTCTCCAGCAATTACCTCAGGGTAGAGAACCGGGATGCTTTGGACCGTATCATCAGTTCGGTCTTCTCAAAGCTGTCCGCAGAGGAGGCAATCGCCCGTCTTGAGAAGGCACCCATTGCCTACGCCGAACAGCGAACCATGGACTCTTTCGCAGCCCATCCGCAGCTGGAGGCAAGAAGGCGTTGGGCGTCGGTGTCCACCTCGGCTGGTGAAGTGCAGGCTCTCATTCCTCCGGTAACGTTCCGCGGGGAGTCCGCGCCGCTACTACCAGTCCCGGACTTGGGACAACACACGGAAGCGGTACTTCAGTGGCTATCCACCCCAAAGAACTAGAGACGTTGTTCTTGGCAATCCCATGAGAAGCTTTCCTACATCAAAACGCATCCGACCGGCCTCACCACTGCCGTCGGCAGGACGAAGTAAAGATCAATATCACCGTGCTGCGCAGGCTTCAGCAGTCGGCTCGGCTTTGGGCAACATGGCAGACATCGTTTGCGAACTGGGTGACGAACTTGCTAACCAGCGACCGGCGCTTTCAGCCGCGAACAGCCCCTACGCCATCCTTAGCCACTGTTTGGGTGTCGTCGAGTTCTGGCTGGGACACGTCTTACGCGGCCGTCCCACCACGCGAGATAGGGACAGAGAATTTGCCTCGTCCGGTCCAGTCGAACGTCTACTCATCCGGGTCCGAATATCGCAGATGGAAGTCAGCACGGACTTTTGCCGGCCGTTCCCCCGGACTGTCCGACATCCAGAAGATCATCGTCGGGCTTCCCCCGCCGAAATCGTCACTCATGTGTTGAGAGAACTGCACCAACATTTAGGGCACCTGGAAATGACCCGAGACATTCTTCAGTCACGAGAGTCTGCCCTGGACACAGCAGGGATCAAGCGCTTGGGCTCGCGCGCTCGTGTAGCTTCTGAAGTGAACACCACCCCCTCCTGGGTCCAATCGCCCCAGGCAATGAGCGGCACAGTTGATGTATTGACGGCTGCACGTCACCTGATGGACAGCTACCTGCTGAGGTTGGATGAGCTTTGGTTAGGCTTTTGGGCCGAAGGGGGAGACGCCAACATCCTTGAACTCGATGCTTACCTGCATAACGAAATGAAACTGTCGGCCGAAGATGCCAATCGCCTTCGTGCGGTCGTAGGCAGGCTAGTGGCTGATTCAAGTAATTCCGAATAGCTGAACACTGCGAGTCACGGAAATTCCGCCCGCAGGTGTATACAATGGCTCCGCTATTACGGCGTGGCTCCCTCGTCAGCCCGTTCGGCATCTACCTGATGCGGGTGTACGCAGCGGACGCCGTCTCCGACTCGCTCATTGAAGCCGCAAGGGTGAACGGCGCCGGCGAGTTCCGGATCTTCTGGCAGGTGGGATTCAGGCTCCCCAGCAGCAGTCCGCCAGTGCGGCCGGCGGCGGCGCGCGGGCGTTGTTCTCCGCTGTGATCACCGGTTCCCTCGTCAGCATCGTTCCCCTGATCATCGCTTTTCCTGTTCCTACAGCGGTACTGGCAAGCCGGACTCACCACCGGCGGCGTCAAGGAATAACAACATCGACCCCGCGTAAATACCTCGGCCACTACGCACCCCAGGGAGCGCGACAAGGTCCCGTAACCTGCATTGGCACAGTATCCATCGAGGTCTTGGCCCCCAAAGCATGTTCAAGCTGACTGTCGAATGGAGTCATGACGGTGGGCTGTCAGCTTTGTACGCGCCGGCGGAAGTGTCTGGGGGTTTCTCCAGTGTCGTTGAGGAAGTGCCGGTTGAAGTTGGAGAGGTTGGTAAAGCCGACCTCGTAGCAGATATCGGAGATTGCCTTGTCCGTGCTTTCCAGCAACCGGCGCGCCTGGGCCAGGCGCAGTTTGCGGACAAGATCGCTGAAGTTCTGCCCGGTGGCTCGCTTGAAGTATTTGGAGAAGGTGGGCTCGGACATTCCGACCATGGCTGCCGCGTCTGACATTTTGACGTTGCCTGCATGGTGGGTAAAGACGTACTCCAGTACGAGGTCCACCACTGCGGCAGCCCGCCCGTCAAGTTGCGGCCTGAACCATTCGTCCGCCAGGTAGCGGCGGTTTTCCTCTGGGGCAGTGGTTAGAATCCGGAACAGTGCCAAGAGGTACTGGAGGCGGGCGAGACCTGTGGTGGCCCCCATTGCCTCGATAGCTTCGGCCGCTTCCTTGGCCGAGGTACCCAAGAATTCGATGCCACGCGACGACTGCTCCAGCAGGGGCTTGACCTCCGCCAACTCGGGCACCAGGGAGGCGGCCTGCTCGACCCAGTTACCGTCGAACTGAATGACTGCGTCCCGATCTTCCAGCACTTCGCCAGGCTCGAGGTCGCTGACCCAGTCGTGGGGGAGCCCGGACCCCACGATGGAGACGTGACCGGCTTCGAAGGTGCCGATATGGTCTCCGACAATGAATTTTCCGGTGCCCTTGCGGATGAGATGGATCTCGTACTCAGGGTGGTAGTTCCATCGTGCGACAGGGCTGGGATAGCTGTGTTGGTGCCACCGGACGGAGTGGTTGGGGTCTGGAGGAATGATCTCCCTGTTGGCACGAAGGCCCAGCAGTCTCTCGGCTAGCCGGGCTGTGGCATCATCGGTGGCGGTCAAGGTTGTCTCCGTAAATCGGGTTTCCCGCATAGGGCGGGGGCCGTTTAGATCCAGCAGTGCTCCCAGAATAGCGGGAGCCGACAGTCCTAGTGGCAAATTTGTATCAGAAGTTGGCAACTATGGCGCTAGTTGTGTCCGGGCCACGCGCCTAATCTTGAGGAACATCAGCGGACCGCACATTTTGAAGTTACGGCCCCGCTTCGGTTTCCCTTCCCGGCAAAGCAGCCGGCACGGCTAACTGTGCACCCCATGGAGAACAAAGGAGTCCTTAATGCGCTCAAAAATGCGCGCTGCTACGCTTGCGGCCGGTGCTTTATGCATCGCACTCTCGGCATCAGCCTGTTCCGGTGCCGGCGGTGGATCTTCGGCCGGTGACCAGAACAGCATCAACGTCCTGATGGTCAACAACCCCCAGATGGAGGATCTGCAGAAGCTTACGGCAGATAACTTCACCAAGGACACCGGTATCAAGGTCAATTACACGATCCTGCCCGAGAACGATGTCCGAGCCAAGATCAGCCAGGAATTCTCCAGCCAGGCCGGCCAGTACGACGTTGCATCCCTGTCCAACTACGAGATCCCGTTCTACTCCGAGAACAAATGGCTCGCGCCCCTGGACAACGTGGCGAAGGACGCCGATTTCAACCAGGCAGACATCCTTCCCGCCTACACAGCCTCCCTCACCGGCAAGGACGGCAAGCTCTACGGCGAACCGTTCTACGGCGAGTCATCGTTCCTGATGTACCGCAAGGACATCTTCGACGCCAAGGGACTGACCATGCCGGAGAAGCCGACCTGGGACCAGGTGGCAGTCCTGGCGGCAAAGGCCGACGGCGCGGCTCCTGGCATGAAGGGCATCTGCCTGCGCGGCCAGCCGGGCTGGGGCCAGGTCTTCGCTCCGCTGACCACCGTAGTTAACACCTTCGGCGGCACCTGGTTCGACAAGGACTGGAACGCGAAGGTCAACGCCCCTGAATTCAAGGAAGCGACCGAGTTCTACACCAAGCTGGTGCGCGAGCACGGCGAGGCGGGCGCCGCGCAGGCAGGTTTCACAGAGTGCCTGAACAACATGAGTCAGAGCAAGGTGGCCATGTGGTACGACGCCACCTCAGCCGCAGGCGCCTTGGAAGCCGACGGATCACCGGTCAAGGGCAAGATCGGCTACGTGCAGGCACCCGTGAAGGAAACCAAGTCCTCCGGATGGCTGTGGACGTGGTCGTGGGGCGTCCAGGCGGCATCCAAGAAGCAGGACGCTGCCAGCAAGTTCATCGCCTGGGCCAGCTCCAAGAAGTACGAGGAACTGGTCGCCTCGAAGCTGGGTTGGGCAAAGGTTCCGTCCGGCAAGCGTAGCTCTACCTATGAGAACGCCGACTTCCAGAAGGCCGCCCCGTTCTTCGAAGCTGAACGGACCGCCATTCAGAACGCGGACCCGAAGAATCCAGGCGTACAGGAGCGTCCCGTTGTGGGTATCCAGTTCGTCGGTATCCCCGAGTTCGCAGACCTTGGAACCACTGTTTCGCAGGGCGTGAGCTCCGCGATCGCAGGCCAGGGTTCCGTGGAGGATGCGCTGGCCAAGGGTCAGGAAGCCGCCCAGAAAATCGGCGACAAGTACAAGAAGTAGCAATCCACCAACAGGTCCTGTGGTCCGCCCGAGGCGGACCACGGGACCGCAGGAGCCGTCATGACAATAGCAACAGCGCGCATTTCCCGCTCAGGGCACAGCGCCACCAAACCTTCGAAAAACGCCAGGTCCCGAGAGCGTGCCCTGGCCTGGGCCCGGCGCGCGCCGCTGCTGCCGGCCCTGATCTTCCTCATCATCGTCACCCAGCTTCCCTTCGTGGTGACGCTGATCATCTCGTTCCTGAACTGGAACAGCCTGCGCCCGGACCAGACGGGGTTCGCTGGGTTTGAAAACTACATCCAGGTCCTCACCAACGCCGACCTGCGCCAGGCCATCTTCACCACGATCGTGCTTACGGTTTCCGTGGTCCTGGCCAGCCTGCTGATCGGGCTGGGCCTGGCCCTGCTGCTGGACAAAAAATTCCTCGGTCGCGGCCTGGCCCGCACGCTACTCATTGCCCCGTTTTTGGTGGTCCCCGTGGCGGCCGCCCTGGTCTGGAAGCACGCCCTGCTCAACCCCACCTACGGTCTCATCAATGGCGTCCTGACCTGGCTCTGGTCCCTGTTCGGCAGCAGCAACCCTCCCCAGCCGGACCTGCTCTCGCAGGCGCCGCTTACCGCCGTCGTCCTGTCCTTGGTTTGGCAGTGGACGCCTTTCATGATGCTGATCCTGCTGGCTGGGCTGCAGTCCCGGCCCATGGACACTGTGGAAGCCGCCCAGATGGACGGGGCAAGCCCCTGGGATATTTTCCGGCACCTGACCCTGCCGCACCTGCGCCAGTACCTGGAACTGGGTGGACTGCTGGGCGCGATCTACATTGTGCAGAACTTCGACGCTGTCTTCACCCTCACCTCCGGCGGGCTGGGCACGGCCAACCTGCCATACGCCATCTACCAGACGTTCTACTTCGCCAACGAATATGGTCTGGCCTCCGCCGCCGGCGTCGTTGTGGTCATCGGCACCATCATCGTGGCCACGTTCGCACTCCGCACCGTCTTTTCGCTCTTCAAGAAGGAGGCAGCACGATGAGCACCCTCAACCCTGCCGCGCCCCGCAACACGCCCACCGTCCCCACGGCACTGAACACAGGAACGCCCCGCCGGCAGCTTGGACGGTTCGGAGGAAAGTCCCGGATGGACCCTACCCGTAACAGCACCGCTGCCGGTGTCGCTGCATGGCTCCTGGCGCTGCTCTTCGCAGCCCCTGTCCTCTGGATGATCCTGACCTCGTTCCACTCGGAGACAGACGCTGCCACCAACCCGCCATCCATAGCTGCGAACCTCAACCTGGATGCCTATCAGGAATTCTTTGGAGCGAGCTCCGGTGTCAGCCCGTGGCCGCCGCTTATCAACTCCGCCATGGCCTCCATCCTGTCCACGGTCCTGGTCCTGCTCCTGGCAATACCTGCGGCGTACGCCCTGTCCATCCGGCCGGTGAAGAAGTGGACGGACGTCATGTTCTTCTTCCTCTCCACCAAGATGATGCCGGTGGTGGCCGCGATCCTGCCGCTCTACCTCTTCGCCAAGAGCGTCGGTGCGCTGGACAACATCTGGTTCTTGATCTTGATGTACACCTCCATGAACCTGCCCATTGCCGTGTGGATGATGCGATCCTTCCTAGCCGAAGTGCCCGTGGAAATGCTGGAGGCAGCCCAAATCGACGGGGCCAACCTCCTGCTCACCCTGCGCAAGGTCATCGCCCCCGTCGCGATGCCCGGCATCGCCGCCACCGCCCTGATCTGCTTCATCTTCAGCTGGAACGAACTCCTCCTTGCGCGGGTCCTGACAGGCGTTATGGCAGGCACCGCCCCGGTGTTCCTGACCGGGTTCGTCTCAAGCCAGGGCCTGTTCCTCGCTAAAGTCTGTGCCGCCGCCGTCGTGATCTCCCTCCCTGTGCTGTTCGCAGGATTCGCAGCCCAGGACAAACTCGTCCAAGGACTCTCCCTCGGTGCCGTGAAGTAACGCGCCGGTCCCCACCCATCTCTTTCAAGGATTTACTTTCGATGACAACGACCACCACACAGTCACCTGCCTCCAGCTCCGGACTGCCGGCTACCATGCGGGCCAATATCCTCAAGAGCAAGGGCGATATGGCGATGGAAACCTTGCCCCTCCCGCAGCTCGACGCAGACCAGGTCCTGGTGCAGGTCGCCGCCGTCGGCGTCTGCGGCAGCGACGTGCACTACTACGAGCACGGGCGGATCGGGGACTACGTCGTGGACCATCCGCTGATCCTCGGCCACGAACTCTCCGGCCGGATCGCCGCAGTCGGAACCGCCGTCGACCCTGCCCGCATCGGCAAGCGGGTCGCCGTCGAACCCCAGCGCCCCTGCCGCACCTGCAAGCAGTGCAAGGCCGGCCGGTACAACCTCTGCCCCGACATTGAGTTCTACGCCACCCCGCCAATCGACGGCGCATTCGCCGAGTACGTGACCATCCAGTCCGACTTCGCCTACGACATCCCCGACAGTGTGAGCGACGAGGCCGCCGCCCTGATCGAACCGCTCTCCGTCGGGTTGTGGGCCTGCGAACGTGCCAAAATCCGGCCCGGAAGCCGAGTCCTCATCGCCGGTGCCGGGCCCATCGGCATCATCGCGGCCCAGGCCGCCCGCGCCTTCGGCGCCACAGAAATCTACATCACCGACATCGCAGAGGACCGCCTGACCTTCGCCCTGGAACACGGCGCCACGCGTGCGCTCAATGCCCGGACAGACAGTGTGGAAGGGCTCGACGTCGACGCGTTCATTGACGCTTCCGGGGCACCCCAGGCGGTCCGTTCAGGCATTAAGGCCGTGGGCCCGGCCGGGAGGGTCATCCTCGTTGGTTTGGGGGCGGACGACGTCGAGCTTCCCGTCTCGTACATCCAGAACCGGGAGATCTGGCTCTCAGGCGTGTTCCGCTACACCAATACCTGGCAGTTGGCGATCCAACTGATCGCCGACGGCAAAGTCGACCTCGACGTCCTGGTCACCGGCAAGTTCACCCTCGCCGAATCCGAGAACGCACTCAAAGCTGGCAAACAGCCCGGCCAGCTCAAAGCCGTCGTCTACCCCGGCCGCTAAGCGGATCACGGTACCGTCGCAGCAACCACGTCCAGGACCGACCTGCAAGGAAGCAGCCATGCCACCTCTAGAGAACGCCCCAGAACCGGACCTCTCCGACGATGCAGCCCCGATCACGGTCATCGGAGAGTCACTCGTTGACATCATCGATGATCAGCGCAGGGGAAACGGCGCTCCCGAGATGCATCCGGGCGGCAGCCCTCTCAACGTCGCCGTCGGCTGCTCCCGCCTCGGCCTCCGCACCAAACTCGTCACGCACTTCGCCGACGACCGTTACGGGCGCATCATCGCTGACCATCTGGACAGCAACGGCGTCGAGAGCATCGTCGGCGGCTCCGAACCGACTTCAACCGCGCTGGCATCACTGGACGCCGCCGGAGCAGCGCAATACAGGTTCTCCATCAGCTGGGACCTCAACGGTGCATCCATCCCAGCCCTGGCAGCCGCGGAGAATTCCAGCCATGTCCACACCGGGTCCATTGCCACGGCCCTGCCCCCGGGCAACAAGTCGGTGATGGGCCTGTTCGAAGCCGCCCGCCCGCACGCCACCATCAGCTTCGACCCCAACTGCCGGCCGGCCATCAGCACCGACGTGGCCGCGGCACGAGAACAGGCCGAGGGCTTCGTGACCGCCAGCGACATCGTCAAAGCCAGCGACGAAGACCTCCGCTGGCTCTACCCCGACAGGCCCCTGGAAGAATCAATGAAGGCATGGCTGGCTCTGGGGCCCGCCTTGGTGGCGTTGACCCGCGGCGCCAACGGACCCGTCCTCCTCAGCCGGACCGGCAGGGTCGACGTCCCCGGCGAAACGGTCACCGTAGCAGACACTGTCGGAGCAGGAGACTCTTTCATGGCCGCGCTGATCTCAGGGCTCATGCAGCTGGACGCACTCGGCGCAGGGGGCCGGGAGCGCCTCCAGGGAATTACCCGGGGCCAGCTTCATGCCCTGGCCCGCTACGCGAACAAAGCAGCAGGCATCACCTGCTCCCGACAAGGCGCAAACCCACCGCGACTGGCGGACCTCGGCCCCCTGGCAATCCCTTCGTCCTTCCTCGGAGCATAGGCACCCATGCCACCCCTGCACCCCTCCGCCTGTCTTGAAAAACTGGCCGATAACCGATGCTCCGTCAACCTGCTCAGACTCGGAAAGTGGCTTATGGCATGTCGAGTTGGCTTTTGTAGGCGGTGTTTTTGTTGGTGTTCCAGCCGGCGATGATGCCGGCTCCGAGCATTTGGTCGCTGAGCCTGGCGAAGCGGTATCCGGGGTCTGTGTCGAGGGCGAGTTGCATGTATTGGTGTGCTTTGGATCCTCGGCCTTGCCACCAGTTGATGTAGCCGATGGTGGTGAGGATGGGTGCTGCGTGTTGGGGGCTGGTTCTGGTGTAGGCGTGGAGGAGGAGTTGTTGGGCCCATTCGATGCGTGACCATTGAGGTGGGGTGTTGGTTTGGGCGAAGAGGATGCGTTGGGGTGGTTCGTCGATGCCGGGGATGTCGGCCAGGAGCCGGTCACGGATGTGAGGGAACTGAAAGTTCGCGATGAGGGCGGCGCAGTCCTCGTCGGTGGGGAAGTCCTTTGATTCGAGCATCCTTATCCAGAGCCTGCTCGCTTCTCGTGCGGCTTCGTCAGGGGGCTGTGTTCGGACGGATTGCATGCGTTCCTCGACGGCGGTTGATTTTGCTGCTTCCTGTGTCGCGGCTGGGAGCATGATTCGGTTGGTAGGTTCGATGGTGCTGCCGCGGTAGATGAATTCGGCATTGACCTGGCTGTACTCAGTGGAACTGATTGGCAGACTGATGTCCTGCCCGGGCTCGCTGTCGTAGGGGGAGTAGGCGTCGTCGCCGACGAAAATCCCGTCGCGGATGGTGATGCCGTTTTCGGCGAGGACTCCGGTAAGGGCTGCAATGGTTCCGGCGTGTGGTTTGGGCTGGCCTGGTTCGCAGTGGGTTGAGGTGTAGACGGCGAAGACGATGCTCGTCGCAGTTGTGTCGCTGGTGAGGTAGCTGCTGACGGTGCGGGCGTAGGCGAGTTCGTTTCCTGGTTGGCGCGGGAGGTCGATGCGGAGGGTCGCGCCGACTTTGTTCTTGTCCAGGGTGATGCAGACGAGGCTTTCCTTGGGCCAGAAACCTAGGGTATGGCCGATAAAGCTGAGTAGGTCTGCTGGGTCCTTGATGGTGAGCTCATTCATTGTCCTGTTCCTTAGCCCTGTGTGTTGTTCCTGTGGTCGTTGGTCTTATGCGCCGTTCTGATAGGGGACCTGTGCGCTGGGGTTAGGGGCTGGAGTGCAACTTGGGGGACCGGGACAGTGCCGGAAAGTTCGGGAGGAAGGAAGCGACGCAGGAGCGCCGAGCGAAGTTTCCGGATCGGTTCCGGCGCGTGAGCGCCCTGGTTGCGCGGAGAGCCTGCCCAGCGATGATCGGAATATCAGAATGACAAACAGCGGTGTTGCTTCTGGCCTTTCATGGGCGGACGTGCCCTCCACGCCATGACGTCAGCGGCTACTATCTTGGGCACGGAAGCCACGGGAGTGTTGGTTGGCCAGGGCGCAAGTTGCAGGTGCATCTACGTCAGCGTTGTGCGCCTGGCATCGAAATGTCAGGCCGCCGCTGACGGATCATTTTCAAGCCGTGGTGCTTATCGGGCGTCGTAGATTTGCCGACGGGACGCGCCAAGGCGGTGAACCTGGGTGAGTGGTGGGCTGGTTCTGTGCACGCAGACATATGCGCCGTTATCGGCAAGCGGGCTGACTGGCTAAACTTCACGTAGCCGGGTATCTGCCTCCCGATCAGTCGATCGACAGCGTTCATACCTTGTTCGACGCACCTCGTGCTCTTGGAGAACTCGCAGCCGTTCGCGGCGTCGCGTTCCATTCTGATGCTCTGAAATAGGTAAAGCCGTACTGCAGTCCGAGAGCATCTGCCCCGTTCGGGACCAGATCAGCGCCCGGAGGCAGTGGCGGGACCCGCAATGCCCAGGCTTGTAGACCACCGTTGAGCAAAACACACCATGAAAGCCGAATCCAACAGCAATAGTTCATTGCCGATGGTGGACGCTCCTTCATTCTGGGTGAGTGGAGGGCTGGCCCACCAACGGTGAAGGACGGCTGGATTCTAGTCCGGACGGGCTACCGGAGCGAACGGGGAGCCACGGGAATCAAGTGGCAGATGCCTTTTCGTTGAAGACGATGAAACATCGTCAATATGTTGGAGTTCGTCCTCTACGCGGCCGGTTTAGATGTTGCTTTGGCTGTGACTGGGACCGCGGTTCCGCAAATCTCCTAACTCCAATCCAAAGAAGTACCCCATCTGCAGAGGTGAGTCAACGATTCTGGTCGGCTCGTGCCCGGAATTACTCGACCAGTCGTCCAGTCTGCGAACAGACGTAAATGGAGTTCGCTCCCTACCCTTAGAGGTTGCGCCCATTCGGTGCTCCCCGCTCATGAGAGCCCGTTAATTTCATCGAGAAGTTGAGCGGCCGACGACTTCCAGCTCACGAGATCGGCGATTGACTGCCTCAATGTAACAGCTTGGGTGCGGGCAGACTCTGGGTCATCCAACACCTGCTGAATTGCGTCCGCCCATAGATCGATAGCCAAGGTTGTCACAGAATTACGTGTGGAAATGATCGAGGTCGGAAAGGTGTCGATACCTGAATCCCGCAGGAACTGAGCGAGGCCCGATTCGGAACTCATTAGTACAGGCACGCCGCTGGCAATTGCCTCATAGGCTGAGAGCCCGAAGCCCTCGTGCCTCGAAGGCATTATCACCACACGGGCCTGAGCCAAGTCCTGTACGACTTCAACCTCAGAGTCTGAGTAGGGACGGAGAATAAACGTCACTCTTCCTTCGAGAATCGCATCCAGTTGTGATTTGACCTCGTTGGCAGCTTCGTCCGGCACGCCTCTGATCACGAGCATCGGAAGGTGCGGCTTGGATGGCGCCCAACTGTCGACAACGCGTAGAAGTGCTTCGGCGGCAATGTCGATCCCTTTCGAATGGAAATCGTCAGCTCGCCCGATGATTACCACTCGGTTTCTGACAGGCGGGTGCGCACTCGCAGTGTCAAATGTCATGCGGAGCCCTGGAACGAGGCAGATAACCCGCGATTGCTGTCCTGCGCCTATAAGCTCGTCGCGAATCGACTCAGTTAGGAGTGGACCAATCCCGACAACCATATCGGCCGAACGAGCGAGCTCTCGTTCGAGTCCTCGACGAATGTCGGCGTTTGTCATGTGGGAATCGCCGCCCCGCGTTTCCTTCGCCGCCTCAAGTTGCTCAGCGTCGGTGTGAACAAAATGCACCCGCCGGGCTTGTGGGAAGAATTGCTGTTGAGCTGCCGCATATGGGCCTAAAAGCCTCCCGTGGCCCACTATGACGTCAGGCTCCCACCCTTGAGCGGCAAACACAGGTCTCAGAAGGAGCGCTTCGCGATCACTCAACCCGGGGATCCTGGCGGGGGCAACAAGGGCAACAGCTGATTCGGAGGCAGATCGAACATCGTCGTCCGACGCGTGGGGCACCATTACGGCGGCTTCAACACCAGCGTCTGAAAGCGCGATAGCCAACTCCCTGTTGACCGTCGAGATGCCGCCACGTCCCGAGGCCCACTCATCCGCGACGAGCAGGATGCGTAGCCCCCGAGAGCCAGGCGGCGAGGAACGGGGCGGGTGCTCCGCCGATCGCTGCGTGCGAAGTCGCCGAAACGCATCCATCGTCGAGTGCAATATGTCCGGCGCTTCTTCGCTGACACCCGAGGCGTCGGCTGCGGCGACGTATCGCCAGTGGAGTTGGCGCCCCGCCCAACCAAGGAGAACCGAGTCATATCCGACACCATCTTCCGAACGAAGCAGTCGGCCCACTATCGGTGGTATGGAATCAAGATGTCCTGACTGATCCCGCGCTGAGTCCGTAATCAGAAGGACTGCACTGAGCGTGACTTCGCCGCGGAACGAGCGCCGTGTTTCCACAGCGGCAGCCAGTAGCTCCGCCACGCGATTATTGAAGTTTCTTGCCCAGGACCGATCGCGAAACACCTTGAGTTCGACAGCAATCGGCTTGTCGTCCGGCCGGGGGATAAGAATGTCTGGGCCCCGCACTTCACCTCGGAGGTCGTGCTGTTGACCGCCGAGGAGCCCGGAAACTAGCCGCTCAATAGCTAGGTACTGCGCCCTTGCGCCGGACCCCGTGTCTTGGGTCAACGCCTCTAACAGTTGTTGCTCAGCCGAGTTCTCCATGTCCTCAAGCGTACGGGTCACGCAGATGGTGAGCTGGCCTCAATCGGCGCTGTATCAGCAGTGCGAGTTTGGGCGGAGAAATGTTGCCTGGGGTAGGAACCAGGAGACACCCTTTTGATGCAGACACTTCCAGGCTCCGACGCACTCGCCCTAGGTTATTGTTGCTTTGTGCTTTGTGCTTTGTGCTTTGTGCTTTGTGCTTTGTGCTTTGTGCTTTGGCTTCGCTGCGGCAAGGCTCCGCCAAAAAGGTCTCCACTGATCAGTGTGACAAACATGTGCTTACAAATAAATTACTAAAAGGGGGACCCTCACTTGCGTCTTGCTAAAGCATCCATCACGGGTTTCGGACGAATCACGACAGGTACTATCGACTTAACTCCACGGGTCATCGCCGTGGTAGGTCCTAACGAAGCTGGCAAATCGACCCTACTCGATGCGCTAGTCTATCTGACCGATACCAACACGACACTTGCGCCCTCGCGTCGGTCCCGTACATCTAGGCCCGGCGACGCATCCACGGTGGTCCGAGGCACATACGTTCTTGAAGAGGCTGAAGTGCAGTCGTTTTCCGACTTAGATTTAGAGGAGCTTCCAAGAACTTTAGTCCTCTCAAGGAGGGCCGGAACAACAACCCGCTACATGAAGGTGGAGCCTACGCCCGAGAAATCCAGGCGCAACCTGGCAGATTTGGTTGGTAAATTCCGGCAGACCTGTGGCCAAGACAGCTTGATCGCTTTCGATGAACGTGACAGTTCCGATTCAGACGATGACCAGCGAGAGCTTCAGGCACAGGTTTCAAGGAACCTTGATGCATTCCATACTCGAATCGACGAGGCGGACGAAGAAGACCAGTTGCGGGAAGTGCTCCCCGAACTTCGTGACGATGTCGTCTATCTGCTGGAATTCGCAGAATGGTTCAGGGCTCCCGTAGAGGCTGCTCAAGCGATTTCCTCCCTCTTGGAGTGGGTGGATGCCCCGGATCCCGCAGACGAAGTTCGTCGCCGGATGGGGGAGATGCTTCCAGTGGCTCTAATCTTTTCCGACGGCGACCGCAATCTCCCTTCAGCGTTCTCGCTAAGCGAGGACACGCTGCAAGACGTCCCCGATGCGGTTCAAAATTTGGCCGATATGGCTGATCTTTCGTTGGCGGAATTGTACGAAGAACTCACGGAGGGTAACCGCGCAGCACATGGAACCCGTATCCGGCGAGCCAACATAACCCTGAAACGAAAGTTTCAAGATTCTTGGCGTCAATCAAACTTGTCCGTCTCGTTCAACCTGGAAAACACGACACTCTTCATTGAAATCATCCAAGATGAAGATGTGGTGACGCCTATAGACGAGCGAAGTGCTGGACTGCGTATGTATGTGGCACTGGTCGCGTTCCTTGAACGCCGTTCACACGAAGTAAAACCGATTCTGCTCATAGACGAGGCAGAAACGCATCTCCATCTCGACGCTCAATCCGATCTCGTCGCATCTTTTTCTCGCCAGCAGGAGGTTGCGAAGGTCATATACACGACTCACTCGCCTGCTTGTTTGCCCGCTGACTTGGGTACCAACATTCGTGCAGTGCTTCCAAGCTCTACGAATTCACAGGAAAGTACCATCGAAAATAGCTTCTGGCGCAATGCGAGCGGTTTCACGCCGTTGATGATTGCGATGGGGGCTGGGGCTTCGGCATTCGCCACTGCTAGGTTTGTTGTACTTGCCGAAGGTGCAACCGAGATGCTGGTTCTGCCGTCCCTGATCCGAGCCTCAACGGATTTGGCTGAACTGCCGTATCAGATCGCACCTGGTCTTTCTGAATCGTCGCGGGAAGACTACAAAGACCTAAATCTTGAGGGCGCGCGAGTTGCCTTCCTTGTCGACAGCGACACCGGAGGCTTGCGGCTGAAGAAAAATCTGATCGCTGCGGGAGTCTCTTCAAAGAAGGTCGTGGAACTTGGGGAGGTCATGCTTGAACATCTGCTTGATGTTGACACATATAGAGAGACTTTCGTTCAGTTGCTGCGTGAGTGGAATCCCACCATCAACATTGAGGGTATGCCTACTTTCGACGAGCAAAGTAAAGTATCTCGCCCGAAGCAGTTGGAAGGCTGGGCAACGCGAGTTGCCGGAGTGCGTGTACCCGGAAAGCGAGACGTTGCGAGTTACCTTGCCGAGCACGGAAAAGCCATTCCTAGCGATGGCGGGCGGGCCATCCTTCAAAGCTTGCACAGCCAGTTGGTATATGCGCTCGATATCGGTACGAATGGCTAGCGCTGTTCTTCGGGCGGGCGATTGGCCCTGCGGCGACGACAGCCAATCACTCCTGTGCTTTGCGGCCAGCACGACTAGCCCCTGCTCACCACATAGCGAGTAATATCAGGCATAGTTCTGGCCCGAGCGGAAGGAAGCTTGGGGCATTGAGCGGAGAGTTCCGCCATGTCTTGTCGTTCCCATCCTCCCCACCTGTGAAGTCGTGAGCCCAATCAGCCCATTCCAACAGAAGATGATGGAGCCCCAGATGGTACTGGCAGCGGTGGATCCCGGGATCACCAAACGCGAATATTCCTTTTGTTGAGTCCCTCAAGCAGATCGGAGGCGGCATTCTGGTCGGCTCCTTCATCGTGATTGCGATCGTGGGAGCTGCGATTTTGTTGGCCAGCAAACTAAGCCAATCCTCGATACCGGCCTCAGGCGGCGGAGCGATCCTGCTGTGGACCGGCCCGGTGGCAGCATTCATTGGAGGCATCAACGGTTACATGCTGCTGCCCCGGACGGCGGGATTCCATCGGACATTCAGGGTCGCAGAATGGCCGGGGCAAAACGTGTATCCGGATTTTCTGCACCCACTGGTTTACTTGGGCGACTCAATCCCGCCGTCGGCTTCAGCCCAAAGCTAAGGTGAGCGACCGAATCGCCGGCGGGACCAGGCAGTCGCGGAATCCTGCGTCCCCGAGAGCCCGAGCTGCGCGAAGGGGAAGGCCGACTGGAAGCCGTTACCTACGACCTGGGTTTCCGCCACTCCCGGACCCGCATGCCAGAATAAGGCTGAGGGCGCGGTGCTGGATTGCTTTTTGCTGACTGTGGCCTAGTGAGTGTCATCCTGTGATTTTTGACAGGACACCATAAAGTGGCTGGCATGAAGAGCCTGTTCACTATGAAAGTCGCCGAAGACAAAGCTGATAAGAGATTTGTGCTCATTCGAGACACTAAGGCCGGCGCTCCTGCCCGCCAACTCATGGACCTGATATTCAGCACGTACACTGACGAGGATAAGAGCTTCGTCCAGGAGTTTCAGTCCAAGGGATTCGATGCTCGTACGTGGGAGCTATCCCTGCATGCTTTTCTCAGTGAAGCTGACCTCGAACAGATGCCCACGAAGGGTCTGGTTGACTTTCTGGTCTGCGATGGGAGTGAAACAGTAGCCATCGAGGCCGTGACGTCCCAGCCAACGGGTGGGGTGTCCTTGGGGGAGGCTACGTCATCCATCGCGGGTCTTGCCCCCGAAAACATCAACGAAGGTATCGCCGAATTTGTGCATCAGTTTGGTAAGGCCCTGTGGGCGAAAGTGCAAAAGCGGAACGCGAAGGGCCAAGCATATTGGGAGCTCGATGCCATAGTTGGCCGGCCTTTTGTGGTGGCGGTGGAAGCGTTTCACGGTACAAGTTCCCTCTTCCACTCCTTTGGTTACGCCGGAGAATACCTTTTTGGCCGATCGGCTGCGGTGGCAATGACAAATGGAAAACTTGAGATTACTCCGATGATTCTCGACGTCCATGAGTGGAACAACAAGACCATACCCAGCGGAGTCTTCGACATGGATACCTATGCCCACGTAAGTGCGGTGATCTTCTCGAACAGCTCCTCAACAGCGCAGTTTGGTCGCATCGGCCTTCAGGAGAATCTAGGCACGGGTGGCGTCATGATCTTCAGGACAGGAACGTGCCTGCGGCACGATGAGAATGCGGACAAACCCAACCTGTTCGGATACGAAGTTGGCTCTGCGAAGGCGCCCACGGAGTACTTTTCCCAAGCAATTCACGTGTTCCACAACCCGAACGCCGCCATACCGCTTCCAGAAGGATTCTTTGGCAACGCTACCGAGCATTTCCGGTTAGATAGCGGACATATTTTGACAACCGTTCGGCAGGATTTTGTGCCCGTGAGCAGCGTAACGTCCATTATTCAAATAGCTGATATCCCCAAGACCAACGAATAGAGACGGCTCTGTGGGCGTCATACAG
Organism: Micrococcaceae bacterium Sec5.1; assembly: GCA_039636795.1. Lineage (NCBI taxonomy): Bacteria > Bacillati > Actinomycetota > Actinomycetes > Micrococcales > Micrococcaceae > Micrococcaceae bacterium Sec5.1. The sequence continues at coordinate 2,416,892 of CP143430.1, forward strand.
GTCGCAGAGGCCTCGTCTGTGCCGGCGCGGCCACACATGCACTGCGGTGTCGGAAGCCAGCTGGCCCTTTGTTCCCTTTCTGTGGATGTGGGGCCTTGTCGGATGGCAAAAGAGGGCCTGGAAATACTCCACGCTGTGCCCTTTGGACCGAGACGTACTTCACCGGACTGGTTCGGGTTCTGTACGTTGTGGGGAATTTCCCTGTGAGTAAGCAAGCACGCGCGTTGAGTCCACCTCATTCGGTGTTCGATCGAGCAAAAGAAGGAGTGTGGACAATGTCCACACCTCTCGGCCCGGACTGGCCAATAGAGTCGCCGGACTGCCCCCGATTCCGCATGTTTCCGCCACTTCCCAGTGTTTTCAAGGGTCGGAATCCCGTTCGAGTCCCACCTCGGGCACGGCATACCCCCTCGTCAGAGGGGGTTTTTGCTTTAACGTGTTGACAATTGTTGACACGAGTCTCTGATGTGTGGTGCCGGCTTGTTGCCTGGCCGCAGGTTGGCCTGTTCAGTTGTGGGGGAGCGGGTTCAGGGTCGTGGCGTGTGGGCCCTCCGCTGGCTCTCTACTGGGGCCATGGATTCCTCTCGCGGTGCGGCCGGGTAGGTCGTGGTTGGCCTACTCCCTCTTCATGGATGGGAGGTCTTGGCGCGACATGACTTCGGGGCATGGCGCCGAAACCACCGGACGTCGGCGCGTTCTTGACGTGAGGAAGCCGGGTTAGGCGCTGCTTTGTCAGGCCAAAAGGGGTGTGTACAGTGTGCACACTTAAGTCTGCTTTATTGCGACTATTGCCAATCATTGGCTTGTCCCTCCTTAGCCTGCATCTGCCCCTTCATTGCTTGGGAGTGGCCATTGCGACATGACAGCGACGCGCAAGCTCGCCATGGCCAGGGCTATTTCGGGGCGATAGTTATTTAGCTAGGGCCGACCGAGTGCTTCGGTTGGTTTCGTGCGTGCCGTCGAGTCGACGATACGAATGACAAGGCGAGTGGTCTCCCCACAGATTTATAGGCCGTAGCTCGGCCTCCGGAACACTACTGCCGACGCGATTGTCTGCTGAGCATGCGGAAGTCGAACAGTTTGCCGATATGGGCCCATATGTCGTAGCCTTCAGGAACGGGTCAGGGTGTCAGGTTGGGTTGTAAGAATTCCTTGAGCAACTGTCAGTGAATGAGAATCCGGACCCTATTCTGACAGCCCTTGGTCACCTGCCTGACGTCAGGTTGGGGTGTGCCCTATTCTCATGGGGGATCAGCTCACCGGTCTAAAGGGTAGTACCGCAGGGCTAATCCTTGGCTTCTGCTTATTCGGGTCACGGGCCGTCTCGTCCTGATCGAATTGGCATCCGCTACTAATCTGCTCATCCGAGCCTGTTCGTCGATGGCCACTTTCGCTTCGGTAAACCGCGAACAGCAATGAGCATGCTGACAATAGCTATGGCCCTGGGAGCCGTCGTCAGGAAAGGTGAGTCTCGACTTCGATTTCGATGAGCACGCCTTCGATCGCCAGACCGGTGATTCCCGCGATGGTTTGGGACGGATGGACGTTGGCTGCCTTGGACCTCTTCGATCGCCGCTTTGATAGTTTTTGTAGCCCTGGGTGTCAGGTGTAGATGGTCCGGTGAGCAACGTCCTGTCATGACGCGCCCATCGAAGCCAGTGGGTGTCTCGGTGGAACGCGGCGTCTGTAGCTTCGGATGTGGCACGGTTCTGCGCGTTCACACGTCCAGAAAATTACGATTCACCCACCTCACGGACAAGACTACTTTTGACTGTGCCTCAAGTCATAGCCTCAGTGCGGCACGCTCAGATTGCCTTGATAGACTTCGGATGAATACGACTCCAAGCGCGGTCCGGACATAAGGATCGATCGTGGCGTATGAGCTTGAAGGAACGGTTGCACTCATCACGGGCGCCAGTAGCGGGATCGGGGCGGCAACGGCAAGACGCCTTGCGAGGGAGGGCGCGCAGGTTGCGCTGGTGGCCAGGCCGGGTGAACGTCTTAAGCAGGTGGCGCAAATAATCACGAGTGAGGATGGCGCGCCCCAGGCAATTACTGCTGACATAACATCCCGCGCCGGCGCAGAATCTGCTGTCGAGCAGGCCGTTGACACGTACGGCCGACTGGATATCGTCGTCAACAACGCAGGGGCAATGCTTATCGGCCCGTTCGCAGAAGCACCGGAGGGTGAATGGGAACGAATGATCGATGTGAATGTGCTTGGTCTCCTGTATGTCTCGAAGGCCGCTTTGCCGCATTTGATTAAGGCGGCGGGCGAGGAACCGCGACGTACCTCGGATTTAGTCAACATCAGCTCCTCGGCAGGCCGGGTCGCCCTTGCAGGCGCCGCTGTGTACAACTTGACCAAGTTTGGCGTTAATGGTTTCAGCGAGGCACTGCGCCAGGAAATGCAGCCCCAGCGGGTACGGGTCAGTGTGATCGAACCGGGAAATGTTGACACAGAGCTTGCCTCGCATACCCGGGAGGAGTTGCAACCAGAAGTGCAGTCCCAAATATCTGCCATCGAAAGGCTCCAACCCGAGGACATTGCCGATGCCATCGCTTACGTGGTCACCCGCAAACGTCGAGTCGCTGTCAATGAAGTATTCGTGCGTGCTGCCGCCCACAGCTGGTAGGCAGATCCAGACCTGAACAAGGAAAATTAATGCGGCTCAAGCCCCGCACGTTTCACCAAGGTGCTTCGACTACGGCAAGCGGTTTGAGAATGGAAAGTTTGCGGCCACGAACATCAATGAAGGGGACCTGCTTGTGGTGTTCCGCGTGGTGCTCGCTGGCAGCGAGGGGCTATTTGGCACCGGCTGAAGATCGAAAGTCCCTGGCCCCGAATCCGGTACACCAGGTCCTGCGGGCACCGGCCAAACTGGCTTCCCCGCTCCCGAACGAACCACAGTAGCCGCATTCCTCGTGTCGGATCTGGCAGTAGAGGCAGTCGACGCGAGGACTGCGGCTTTCGCCTGTGAGATCCACCCAGAGGCTTCAGGACCGCAGGCGATGAGTTCGGCTGCTGAAAAACACCAGGGGTCGCTGATCTTCGTCTCGGTGCACGCTGAGCACCTCAAGCAGCATGAGCGTGCGTTCGGCGGCTTCCACAGCGGTGTGCGGCTCCACCACTAACCTCGCCAGGGCCCCGCGCACGAATGCCGACCCGTCGTCGACGTCTATCTCGATGCCGACGAAACGGGACCCGCCAGGGTCACGCAGCTCGTTGAGCACCCGTTCACTCTGCTCACCGAGGACACTGATTCGCAGCGCGGCGAGGTGCGCAGAACCGGCCAGGTGGTTGATGTGCGCGAAGGGGATCGAGTGCAGTGCCGGATCCAACGACACCGACACGAGCGAGTTCGCGGGCATTCCGAGGATCTGTCCGCGGACTTCCGCGGCCACGACCGACAGTCCGGTCGGGAAGCCCGCGAGCGCGCGTTGGCATGGCTCTGGTGTGGGCTGTGTTACGAGATCCGGGGGTCCAGTCCGTACTGGCGCTCAATGCCAAGGTGGTCACGAAGGGTTGTGCCCTCGTAGTCCTGGTGGAAGAGTCCGCGCTCCTGGAGGATCGGTACGACCTCGTCGACGAAGGTGTCGATGCCGTCCTTGTAGATATCGATCGATACCCAGAACCCGTCGACGGCGCCCGATTCGAACCACTCCTGCATGTGGTCTGCCGTGACGGATGCCGGCCCGATGGGCGTCGGGTGGTAGTCGATGACGCCGTGGGCGAGGATCTCGCGAATCGTCCAGCCCTGCTTCGCGACCTCGAGCGCGCGCGGCGCGCGCGGATCGAATGGGGTCGGATGTGCGACCGCGAGCTGCTCGGGCGCGATCGGGCGATCGATCTGGGCAGGCAGCAGCTCGATGCCGAGCATCTGGCCGAGGTAGGGGAGGCGGCTCGGAAATGTGTCGGAAGCGAGCTGCATCCGCCGATCGACGGCCTCGCGCACGGTGGGTGCAATTGCGGGCATGAGGCCGGCGAAGAACTTGATCTCGTCAGGGTTCCGCCCCATCCGCTCGGCGGCATCGCGGGCCGCCTGCCGCTGCGCGCGAGCGTCGTCCATCGAGAATGTGGAACCGATAACCCCGTTCGCGTAACGACCCGCGATGCCGAGCCCATTGGCACCTCCGCCGGCCTGGAAGATGACGGGCTGGCCCTGCTTCGACGGCGGGATCGGCAGCGGCCCACGTGAGGCAACATACTCGCCGCTGAGGTTGACCGGACCGATCTTCGACGGGTCTGCGAAGCGTCCCGTGCTCTTGTCGCCGATCCAGGCATCTTCTTGCCAGCTGCCCCATAGGGCCTGGACGATCTGAATCGTCTCGTGCGCCCGCTGGTATCGCTCGGGACGGCCGGCCACCTGTGCGCCGTAGTTCGCGGCGGCGGTCGGGTCGCTCGTCGTGGCGGGGTTCCACCCCACTCTGCCATGGCTGAGCACGTCCAGCGCCTTGAATTGGCGGGCGAGGTTGTACGGCTCCATGAATGTGGTGGATCCGGTGGACACCATCCCGATGCGTGAGGTGCCGTGCGCGACTGCCGCGAGGGTGATCATCGGGTCCAGCGTCATCTGCGGCGCCTCATGCGTCAAGTCAGTTGAGAGGGCCGGGGTGTCGGGGACGAAGAGGAACTGTAACTTGCCGCGCTCCGCGGCCTGGGCGAAGCGAACCATGGCGTCGAAGTTTGTGTAGTCGAAGGGGTCGACGTTGGGGGCGCGCCACGCTGAGACCTGCGCTCCGTACCCGTTACCGAACTGCATGCCGAGCAGCATCTTTCGCGTAGTCATAGGGACTTCTTTCTTTCTCTCAATCGGTGTCGGGCGTGGAGTCCGCGGCGACGAGGGCCGCGAGTGTGTGGTCCGTGAAGCCTGCTGGTGACGTTGCCGATGTTGGACTTAGGGTGATGGCGGATTGCTGAGCCGAGACACCAGTATATGACAGTCACTGCCACTTAGGCAGCGATGTACACTTTTAGACATGAATGAGCCTTCTCCAGTCGCCGCGGCGCCGCTGGGTCTTCGCGAGAGGCGCCGCCGGGAGACGCTACGTGAAGTGTCGGATGCCGCGCTGCAGTTGTTTGAACGCAACGGTTTTACGGAGACCACGGTCGATGACATCGCGGATGCGGCCGGAATCTCCCAGCGCACCTTCTTTCGGTACTACGCCACGAAGGAACAGGCCGTCTGCGTCAACGACGTAGGCTTGGGCGCCGTGATGGATGAGACGGTCGCGGTGATCCGCAGCGGCGCACCGGTCGTCGCGGCCCTCGAAGACGCGTGGATGCGACTGTTCGGTGAGTTCGACGCACGGCCCGAGGAGCACCGCCGGACGCTACGTGTACGACGTCTGGTGCAGAGCGAGCCCGCACTTCTGGCGCGAACGCTGGCCAATGAAGCCGAGCGCATCGACGAGTTGACAGATGCCGCCGTCGACGCCGCTGGCGCAAGCGCCGACGTGCTCACCGCCCGCGCGCTGGTGGCATTGGTCTCGACGACAACTCGCCTCGCGTTCGACGAATGGGCTCGCAGGGCCGAGATGGGGGCCGATGCCAGCGTGCGCGACATCTATCTGGAGTTGCGGCGCGGGCTCGGAACTTACGCCCGACACCTGACCGGCGAACTACTCTGAGCCTGTTCTGCCGTGAGGGCATAGGAGACTGCTGAACAACGTGGTTGTGGGCCGGCGGGACTTCATGCTCTCCCTCTGGCGGTGATCATAACGGAGCAATTCCGTACCCCTATGCGGGCAATGGGAGTCGGCGCGCCATACACCGTTCCACTGCCATTTTCGCCGCGACAGCACCGTTCCTCCTGTCGCCAGCTACCCCAACCCTGCATCCCACTAATTTGGACGGCCTTGTCCTTGGCGGGTGCGTGGGATTGTCCGCCCACGGATTCGTCCGCAGCGTTACCGAGCGGACCAGGAGCGGCCTGTGCTCCGGATGTTGTTAACGGGTGATGATGGGCAAGACGAGCCGGCTGGGGTGTTCGGGTCCGTGCATGATCCGGTTGGTCGCTACTATCGCCTGATCCACAGACTCCTGGGCGATAAAGCCTCCGGTGTTCGTATTCCGGTCGAAGCGGGGGAAGTTGCTGCTGGAAATATCGAGCCGGATGCGGTGACCGGGCAGGAAGACGTTGGAGGTCACCGCCATCGGTACGGTCACCTCGTACACCTCACCGGGGGTCAGGGGCGCGGGGTTCGACAGGTCGTTCCGGTAGCGCAGACGCAGGATGCCGTCGCAGAGGTTGATTGCGCGTCCGTCGGGAAAGACGTCAACGAGTTTGGCGGTGATATCCGTGTCCACGGCGCTTGAAGAGACGAACACCTTGAGCTCCACGTGCCCGGTCACTTCAATGGGCTCCTCGAGGACGGGTCCGGTGTAGCAAAGGACGTCGGATCGGCCATCCACAACCTTCTGGTCAACTGGTCCTACCAATCCCGGCACACTCGGAAGAAGGGCGCCACCGGCGGTGGGCAGTGGATCACGTGGATCGTACTGGAATTCGTCGTGGCCCGCCATCGAGGATGCGGCGGACTGGAGGGTGCCATCGCCGTGGCGGGTGTTGGCCGACCCGCCACTATGCAGGTGGTAATCCGTGTAGGACGTGTCGGGGAGCGGCCAATCCTGCTCATCACGCCATTGATCAATGCCCATGACGAAGATCCGCACCCTGGGCGCGGGGGACTCGGGTACGAGACCACGGAGTGTCTGGTTGAAGAAGGCGATGTGTGCCTCGGTGGCGTCTCCGACGCCAAGTGGGCCGAAGTGCCGATCTGCATACTGCCCGGTGAGCGGCCCGTGTTCCCATGGGCCGATAATCAGGCGGGAGTCCTCACGTGCCGTCTCCGACGCGCCCTGGGTGCGGACACGGACGAAGTCGGAGACCGTTCCGTTGATCTTGAGGTCGTACCAGCCGCCGGTGGCCAATATTGGGACGGTCGTCGAACTGACCAGGGGGGACCAGTCCTGGGCGGCCCAGTAGCCGTCGAAGTCGGGATGGGCCAGCCAATCGTCGAACCATCGCCCCTTCCCAATCACGGGCAAATCTGCAACCGGAGTGTCATCGTTGAGTGACAGCGGGTTCAGGAGTGAGCCGCCGAGCCGCATCAGTGTGGCGGGGTCGCTCGCCCTGCCGCTTGCCAGGTCCCGTTGTTCTTCGCCGGCATACATCAAGGCGTTCCACATGGTGTCAAGGCTCAAAGACAGGGCACCACCTTTTGAATACCAAAGTTCTGAGTACCAGTCGGTCGCTGCCATGGTGGGGGCGATGGCTTTCAGGCCGGGCGTTTCCTTGATCGCCAGGGCCCACTGGGTCATCCCCATGTACGAAGCCCCATACATGCCGATCGTGCCGTCTGACCATGCCTGCCGGGTGATCCAACCCACGGTGTCCTGACCATCAGCGATCTCGTTGATCTTGGGCTCGAACTCACCTTCCGAGCCAAAGGTGCCTCGCGCGTCCTGAAGGACGACTGCGTACCCCGCGTTCACCAGTCCGATCAGGCTGGGGTGTGGAGTTCCTGGCCCACCATACATCGTCGGCGTCTGCCTGTTGTACGGAGTTCGTACCAGAAGGGTCGGTGCGGTTCCCTCAAGCGGGCGCCAAATGTCAGCTGCCAGTGTGACTCCGTCCCGCATCGTCATCGTAACGTCGGGCTCATATATGTGCTTCATGAGTCTCTCCTTTGTGAACTCGAAGGGCCAGCTGTCCACGGATGCCAGCGCCGGGTCTTTTCAGGGGCGAACAAAGTGCTGCAGTACGCCTTCACTGCAGCGTTCAGGGTGAGATTGAGACACCCGAAGCTCGACTTTTGGGTACGATTCCATAGTACCTCTTAGCCAATAACCGTCGCCTCCGCGGGCATGCTCATGTCCTCTATTCTCGTGATCATCTGGCACTTGATACTCCCCACATAAAGGAGCCAGTTGGAGCAGGTGGCATTGCCCCTTGGCACTAGGGTCACGGAACGCTTGCCTCATAGACACTCACTCCGGCCCAAGCCGACGATTAAAGCCGCGAGACAATTTCACCGTTTTTGGATACGATACTGTAAATTTATGAATGCGATTCCAAAGTGTGTCGTACGGTCGATGGGGGCGCCAATATCGCTAGGCCCTTAGGACGCCCTGGACTCGGACTCCAATGAGCACGTGGACTCGGAACCCAGGTCATGCCTTACCCGCAAGCCGCGATAGCTCGAAGCAAGAATCCGCGGTTCCCTCATCGGAGCCGGTACCCCACAGGGAGAAGGTCGCATGAAGACTGGCATTAAGTTCTATAACACCGATGAGACGTTTCCGCCTCTGGACTTCGCTCGTATGGTCGAGGACAGTGGTTTGGAGTCGATCTGGCTTCCGGACCATTCTCACGTTCCAGTTAGTTCGCGGGTGCCCGATGAGGAAAAAGGCGCTTACGGCCTCGCTGACGACCAGGAGCGGCGTTTCGCCGGGTCGCATTCGCCCGGAGGCATGCCGCGTGAGTACTACCGCAACTACGATCAGCTGATGTCGCTCGCGATGATGGGTGCGGTGACCTCGACCCTGCTGTTGGGCACCGGCATCTGTTTGGTCGTGCAACGCGACCCAATCACGCTTGCCAAGGAGATCGCCACGATCGACCGTTTGACGGGCGGACGCTTCCTCTTCGGCGTCGGTGCAGGAGCGGCGTGGAACGCTGCTGAGCTTGAGAATCACGGCGTAAACCTCAAGACCCGCAACGGGCTCATGCTGGAACGCATCGAAGCCATGAAACAGATCTGGGGGCACGAAGAAGCGGAGTATCACGGGAAGCAAGTCGACTTCGATCCCATTTTCCAGTGGCCGAAACCCATCCAACAGCCGCATCCGCCCATTCTGATGGGCGGTATGGGTCCGATGGTGCTGGACCGAACACTGACTCACGCCGACGGCTGGATGCCTGGTCACAGTGAGGATACCTTCGACAGTCTCGGGGACCGGGTCACAGAGTTGCGCGAGCGGGCGGCGGCCCTGGGGAAGCCGGTGGAAGTCACTCTCAATATGGGGCGGCTCGACTTCGTAGAGCGATACCTTGAGCTCGGTCTGGATCGAGTCGTTTATTCGATTCCTGCGTCCTTGAATGAGAGTGAGACGCGAAAATTCGTGAGCGAGCTGGGAAAGATCGCTCAGGAGATCGACCACCGGTCCCCGGCGAGGGCGTGATCGACTGGCATGGCGCATGCAGGTTCTCGGGACTTCATTGTGCTTGAAGGCGGAGTCGAGTACCGGTACCGCGCAGGCGATGAATGGCTGAGCGAGCACGTGGGTGGGATCTGCCTTCCGCAACACCCTTCCCCAGGAAACGAAGCGAGTATCTTTCCTGTCGCAGGGTTCCCCGAAGTTGACAATTTGAATGCATGTAGCGAGGAGTCTAAATGAGCATCAGGATCGGCTACAAAGCCTCCGCAGAACAATTCGACCCGAGAACACTGGTCGAGTATTCGGTTCTTGCCGAGGACATCGGTCTGGATTCGGTTATGGTTTCGGACCATTTTCAGCCGTGGCGCCACGAGGGCGGGCATGCCCCGTTCGCGTTGGCCTGGATGGCCGCCGTCGGGGAACGTACCAGCCGGATTGTGATGGGTACCAGCGTGCTCACCCCCACATTCCGCTACAATCCAGCCGTCGTCGCGCAGGCCTTTGCTACCCTTGGCTGCCTGTATCCGGGCAGGGTCATCCTCGGCATGGGCACGGGTGAGGCACTGAACGAGGTCGCCGTTACAGGAGCCGAATGGCCGGCTTTTAAGGAACGCTTTGCCCGGGCACGGGAAGCAGTGGAGCTGATGAGGCGGCTGTGGACCGAGGACCGGGTCAATTTCAACGGTGAGTACTACCGCACGGTCAATGCGACCGTATATGACCGGCCCGCAAACCCAGTTCCGATCTATATCGCAGCCGGTGGCCCAGTGGTGGCCCGCTACGCCGGCGCGGCCGGCGATGGCTTCATCTGCACCAGCGGCAAGGGCATGGAGCTCTATACGGAGAAGCTGCTGCCGGCGGTATTCGAGGGTGCCGCGGCCGCCCGGCGGGATCCGACCGGGATAGAGAAGATGATTGAGATCAAGCTCTCCTTCGACACGGACTATGCCATGGCGCTGGAAAACACCCGGTTCTGGGCACCACTGTCACTTAGCCCGGAACAGAAAGCCGGCCTCGAGGATCCGGCGGCCATGGCCGCCGCCGCGGACGCGCTGCCCATCGAACAGGTGGCCAAACGCTGGATCGTCGCCTCGGACCCGGAGCAGGTCATGGGCCAGCTCATGCCCTATGTGGAGGCAGGGTTCAATCACCTGGTCTTCCACGCACCGGGCGATGACCAACAACGGTTCCTGTCCCAGTTCGCCGAACACCTCATGCCGCGGCTGCGGGCACTGGGCACCGGCGGCCCCGGCCGGTTGGCCGTTGCTGGAGATCGGGGGACCCTGTGAGCGGCGCTGGGCTGAACCTGCAGCACAGCCCCAGACCTGCAGGCTCCGTGTGCGAAACGCGAGATCCGCACTGCCATCGCTTTGAAGATCCGTCATGTCCGCACCTTCGGTTCTGAACTCTGCTTCCCTCGCTGAAGCTCTCGCCCGCCTTGAAGACACGGGTGAGACGGACCTCGCCGGAGCCACGGCGCTTTTTGGAGCTCGAGGCGACAATCTGGACCGGTTGCTGACTGTTGCGTCGCGGCTCCGCGACGAGGGCCTCGCTCGCGCTTCCCGCGAGGGCATCATCACGTACTCGAAGAAGGTGTTTCTCCCCGTCACGCAGCTTTGCCAGGACCGCTGCCACTACTGCGTCTTCGTCGAGACGCCGGGCGGGCTGCTAAAGAAAGGGATCCCAACGTACCTGCCGCCGGAAGAGATCCTTCGCATCGCTCGCGAGGGGGCATCGCTCGGCTGCAAGGAGGCGCTCTTCACACTCGGCGACCGCCCCGAGAACCGCTGGCCGGTTGCGCGGCAGTGGCTCGAGGACCACGGTTACGCCTCGACCCTCGACTACGTCGGTGCGATGGCCGAACTCGTGCTCACCGAGACCGGCCTTCTGCCGCATCTCAACCCCGGAGTCATGTCGTTCGCCGAGCTGCAGCGGCTCCGCCCGGTCGCCGCGTCGATGGGCATGATGCTCGAGACCACGGCCACGAGGCTTTGGAGCCAGCCCGGGGGAGTGCACTTCGGGTCCCCGGACAAGGATCCTGCTCTGCGGATGCGGGTGATAGACGACGCCGGCCGCTCCCGAATCCCGTTCACCACCGGGGTTCTTCTCGGGATCGGCGAGAACTACGCCGAGCGCGCCGAGGCTCTTTTCGCCATCCGGGCGTCGCACCAGCGGTACGGCCAGGTGCAGGAGACCATCGTCCAGAACTTCCGCGCGAAACCGCACACCGCGATGCAGAACGAGTCAGACCTCGCCCTCGAGGAGTACGCAGCCGCGGTCGCGGTCGCCCGGATTGTCATGGGGCCCGACCACAGCATCCAGGCGCCCCCGAACCTCAGCGAACTCCCTGAACTCCTGCTGCTGGTGCGCGCAGGCATCGACGACTGGGGCGGGGTCAGCCCGCTCACCCCCGACCATGTCAATCCCGAACGGCCCTGGCCCGAACTCCAGACGCTCGCCGAGCTGACGGCGCAGGCCGGATTCACCCTGCGCGAGCGGCTCACCGCACACCCGGCCTACCTGCAGGATCCAGAAACCTGGCTGGATGCGCGCGTCGCCCCCGCCGTTACGGCTCTCGCCGATCCTGTGTCCCTGCTCGCCGACGAGAGCGCGCGCGTGAGGCCTGCGGCCCTCGCAGCGTGGGGGCCGCGTTCCCGGTCCGCGGATCAAGCCGCGGCTGTTGTAGCCGACACTGCTCCTCTCGTTGGCCACGTCAGGGGCGACGGGAGGCCCCGCCGCGCCGATCGGACCGTGGTCTCCGCCCTCGCCAAAGCCTCGATTGACCCGGCCTCGCTGACAGACGCAGACTACTGCTCCCTCCTTACCGCCCGTGGTGAAGACCTCGACGCGGTAACGGCGCTGGCCGACGAGGTCCGCTCGGCAGCGGTCGGTGACACATTGACCTACATCGTCAACCGCAACCTGGACGCGTCGCTGTATAGAAACGGACTCACAGACGACATGGTCCGACGGCTCGTCGAGGAGGCCGTTACCCTGGGTGCAACCGAGATCTGCGTCCAGGGCCCCATCGACCCGGCACTGCCGGGCAAGGCCTACCTCGACCTCGCTGGGGCCATCCACGCAGCGGGGCCCGATCTGTCACTCCACGCCTACCGCCCCACGGAGGTGCTGGACGGCGCGTTTCGGATGGGCGTTAGTGTCCAGGTTTTCCTCGAAGGACTGCGTGAGGTCGGCGTGACGAGCGTTCCCGGTACCGGCGCCCGCATTTTGGACGACGCCGTGCGCGCGTTGCTGAGTGAGGGCACCGATCCGCCTGTCGACGAGTGGATTCGGCCACTGAAGGCCGCTCACCGGGCAGGTCTCCGATCGACAGCGACGATCGTCTACGGTCACGTCGAGACGCCAGCCCAAATCGTTGCTCACCTGCGTCGACTGACCCGAATACAGGACGAGACGGGCGGGTTCTCGGAGTTCATCGCCATGCCGTATGTGCCGTTCGACGTGCCCTCGCGAGTGCGCGCGGTGGCCGGTGAAGGTCCTGGCCTCGAAGCCTCGCGGGCGCTCCACGCGGTAGCGCGCCTGCTGCTTCATGGACGGATCGATCACGTGCAGGCCGCGTGGACAAAGCTCGGCTTCCACGGTGCCGAGGCCGTGCTCGCTGGGGGAGCGGATGACTTCGGGGGTCTGCTGCTCGACGGTGCGATCTGGCCGGAGGCCGGCCCGGAGGCGTACCGTGAGGCGACACGGGGAGACGTCCAGCGGATCGCGACCGTTCTTGGACGCGAGGCGCGGGAGCGTACGACGAGCTACGCACTGGTCCAAAGGGGCTTCGCATGATGCTGGTGAACTTCGGGACGGCCACGGGCCTTCGGGAGGTCGTGACGGGAGTCGCAAGGCTGCCCGGAGGATCTCTTGAGCCGGTGGTGATCGCCGCGGGTCCGGCCGGCCTGGATCCGGACCTCGACGCCGCGCTGCCGCTATTGACGCGGCGGCGTCAGGTCTTCGTGACGGGCGCGGATGTCTGGCCAGGCGAGCTGCCGGACCGCTTCGCGCTCATCATCGTGTCGGGCTGCGACACCCCCCTGGCTGCTGACGCGAGGGTCACTGCCCTGATCGTGCTGGGCTCCACTGCACCGGTACAGGACGTGGCTTGCCCTATCCTCGTCATTGCCCCGGCGAGATTGCCCGCTGCTGGTCCGGCGTCCACGGACGTGCGCTTCGCCGAAGTGGGGCATGCCGCAGAGCAGGCGCATCTCATCGACGCGTTCCTTCGCGAACCGCGGCGATACCCGGCCGGCAGCAAGATACAGCGAGCCCGGCCGTGACAGAGGCCCACGACTCTCAGATCTTCCATGCGGAAGCAGTCGATGCCGACACTGTCCGCCCGAAAGCCGCCGTCCCCGAGCCCTTTGACACGGTCATCATTGGTGCGGGTTTTGCTGGACTCGGTGCTGCAATCCAGCTCGCGCGCTCGGGCGAGCGGTCGTTCGTCGTCGTAGAACGCGGTGCCGACGTCGGCGGCACCTGGCGCGACAACGTCTACCCGGGCGTGGCCTGCGACATCCCCTCGCAGCTCTACTCGTTCTCGTTCCGGCCACGCGCCGACTGGAGCCGCTTCTACGCTCCCGGCGCTGAGATCCTCGACTACTTGCAGGAGGCCGCCCGGGACGAGGGCATCCTCCCACACCTCCGCTTCTCATCAGAAGTGCTCGCGCTCGACTGGGACCACACCAGCATGACTTGGACGGTGGTCACTAAGCGCGACACCTACCGCTGCCGCTGGGTAGTCCTGGCGACGGGCCGGCTCTCCGAGAAGCGGATACCCAACGTGCCTGGACTCGAATCGTTTGCGGGCCCCGTATTCCACTCGTCCGACTGGCCTCACGATCTCGACCTGGCGGGCAAGCGAGTCGGGCTCGTCGGAAGCGGCGCGTCCGCTGTGCAGATCCTGCCGCGCATGGCTGCGGTGGCCGACGAGATCGTTCTCTTTCAGCGGAGCGCCGCGTACATCATTCCCCGTGACGACCGCGCCTACACCGAAGCGGAGAAGGCCACCTGGCGGGAGGAACCTGGCTCCCTGGCCACACTTCGCACTCGAATGTTCTGGGACGCCGAAGCAGGTTTCGCGGCAAGGATCGGCGCCACTGGCCCCCTCACTGCACTCCGCGACCGAGCGCTACGGCACCTTGAGGCTCAAATCCCCGACCCAGCCCTCCGCCGGGCACTGACACCAGACTACGAGGCCGGTTGCAAGCGCGTGCTGCTATCAGACGATTACTACCCGGCCCTGATGCACAAGTGGGTACGCCTGGAGCAGTCGGCGTTCACCGCCGTCGAGGGCGGCCGGGTCACGGCCGCCTCGGGAGCGGCATATGAGCTTGACGCGCTCATCCTGGCTACCGGCTTCCACTCGACCCGGCCGCCCATCGCGCGAAGGATTCGAGGCCGCGACGGCCACACCCTCGACGCCGCCTGGTCCAAAGGAATGGTGGCGCACAACTCCACCACGGTGGCTGGTTTCCCGAATCTCTTCGTCATCGACGGCCCCAACGCCAGCCTCGGCCACAACTCGGCCGTGCACATGATCGAGTCGCAAATCGCCTATGTTCTTGAGGCCCTTTGGTACCTGCGCAGCCGCGACGTGCCAGCCTTCGAAGTCCGGCCAGAGCGACAGGCGGCCTACGTCGCCGAAATCGACCGCATGGCCGAGGCCACGGTTTGGCTAACCGGCGGCTGTCGCAGCTGGTACGTCGACGAGCGGAGCCGACGCCTGACCCTCCTGTGGCCGGACACCGCATCGGCGTTCCGAGAGCGGCTGGCCCGGTTCGACCCGGCGGACTACGACGCCGGGGTGATGGCGCATGACTGACGCCTGGACCATTGTCGTGCCGGTCAAGGGCACCGCGGCCGCGAAGTCGCGTCTGGGTGCTGATTCCGGCCTTGCACAGGCGATCGCCCTCGACACTGTGGCGGCCGCGCTGCCGGTAGGCCGCGTTGTCGTCATCACCAGCCCCGCCGCTACCGCTGATTTCCGCGCCCTCGGGGCCGAGACCGTGCAGGATCCAGGGCAGGGGCTGTCCGCAGCCGTGCTCCAAGGCATTGAGGCAGCGGGCCCTGGCCGAGTCGCCGTGCTTCAGGGCGACCTGCCGGCCCTTACCTCAGCTGAACTCAAGGCCGTCCTGTCGCTCGCTTCAGGCGCCGAGCTGGCGTTCGTCGCAGACGCCGCGGGCACCGGTACAACGCTGATCACCGCCCTCGACGCAACGCGACATCGCCCCGCGTTCGGCGAAGGCTCACGTGTTGCGCACGGCGCAGCGGGGTACGTCGAGATCCATGTCGACAAGACGTCGGGACTACGGTGCGACGTCGACACATGGACGGACCTCGAGCGGCTTGAGGGACGGCTGGGCCGACGGACCGCGCAGGCTTTGGCGACGATCAGGAAGTCTGCGCGTTGAGCAAGTAGCGGACAAGACCCTCCGCACGACACGAAAGGCCCTTAATAATGACCCTGCCCACTCATCAATGCCACGTGCTCGACCAAGTATCGTCCTACGGCGCGTCGGAAGGGATAATTCGAAGAGTACCGGAAGACGCTACGCTTGGGAGTATCAGGGACTGTTTCTGATGGGACTGGGATGAATCAAAATAATCTTGAGCTAATTGGAACGCCCAAGCCAGCGGACCCGCCACAGCGGTTTGCCGTCGTCGGGATCGACGGAATCGGTGAGATTGTCGCCGGCGATGACCTCTTGGTGCTCGTTGGAAACGCCATCGAAGATGAGATTTCCGCGGGCGATATCGTTGTAGTGACCAGCAAAATAGTTTCAAAGGCTGAAGGACGTTCTTTGCAGGCCGACAGCCGCGAAGATGCCATCACGGCCGAAACAGTACGACTGGTCGCCAGCAAAACACATCCCGGCGGTGTAACCCGAATTGTTCAGAACAAGTTGGGATTGGTGCTCGCCGCCGCCGGTGTTGATGCGAGCAACACTCCTGCCGGCACGGTGCTGCTTCTGCCCGAGGATCCGGATGCTTCAGCGCAGGCACTGTGCGCCGGGTGGCGCCAGCGTTTCGGCTTCGACTTAGCGGTGCTCATTACTGACACGCTGGGCCGCCCTTGGCGCCTGGGGCAGACAGATCAGGCTATCGGTGCCGCGGGAATGGCAGTAGCCCATGATTTACGTGGCACACGGGACCATTTCGACAGGCCGATGGATGCAACCATCACTGCGGTCGCGGATGAAATAGCAGGTGCAGCGAATCTGGTGCTCGGCAAAACCTCACGCAGGCCGGTCGCCGTGGTCCATGGCCTGGGCCACCTCATTCGGCCGATTCAGGAGCCCGGAGCCAGGACCCTGATTCGCTCTGCAGAAGATGACTTGTTCCGTCTGGGATCGGCCGAAGCACATCTGGAAGGATTCCAAGAGGGCTTCGCGGCAGGACAACGGTTCCGCGCTGAATCCTTCAGCATCACAGACGGCGGTGCTACCGCATGAGGGTCACGGTGCTTGCCGGTGGTGTGGGTGGGGCGCGTTTCCTGCTGGGGCTGCGCCACCACCTACGTCAGGTATTGCCGGATGGTGCCGGGGGAACGACGGCGGAAATCACCGCGGTAGTCAACACGGGTGATGACATGTGGCTGACTGGGCTGCGCGTCTGTCCCGATCTGGACTCTGTGATGTATGCCCTCGCCGGTGTCAATGATGAAGCGAGGGGCTGGGGCCGGGCCGGTGAAACGGAGCGCGTCAGTGCCGAGCTGACAGCTTATGGTGTGGGCTGGCCATGGTTCACTCTCGGCGATCTGGACCTCGGCACGCACATCACCCGCTCGCATCTGCTGCGGACCGGGCTGCCGTTGAGCCAGGTCACCGGGCGCCTGGCCTCCCGGTGGGACCTCGGGATGGAGTTGCTGCCCATGAGCGATGAGGAAGTGGAAACCCAGGTCGTGTTGAATGGTCCCAGCGCTGATCTGCCGGAGATTGTGCACTTCGAGGAATGGTGGGTCCGGCATCGTGCCCAGCGTCCGGCCCGGGAGTTTCTCCAGGCCGGGCTCTCCAAGGCCGTTCCGGCTCCGGGCGTCTTGGCGGCGATTTCCGGTGCCGATGTCGTCGTACTGGCGCCGTCAAATCCCGTGGTATCCATCGGCACAATCTTGAATGTCCCTGGCATTCGGCAGGCAATCCAGACGACGGCGGCCCCGGTCGTGGGGATCTCGCCCATTATCTCTGGTGCGGCCGTCCGGGGCATGGCGGACGCCTGCCTGGCTGCGATCGGCGTCAGGACTGGTGCTGATGCGGTGGCGTTGCATTATGGTGCGCGGTCCTCCGGTGGGATCCTGGATGCCTGGCTGATTGACAGCACTGATGCGGGGCTGTCTGGTTCCATAGCCGGTGCGGGGGTCCGGCCCGTTGTTGTGCCCCTGTGGATGAACGACGTCAAGACCAGCGCGGATCTTGCCGCAGCGGCCTTGGAAGCTGCTTCGGCAGGGGCAATGCCAGACTCCTAGACCGCCGGCAGCATCCTCGACGTCCGCAGGGTGTCGTGGTCCAGGAGCGATCGCTACGGCAACGCTCATAGCCTCCGTCCCAATGCAGGCCGACCCTTGGTTGCTGTTGCGATTCAACCGGGGGTAGGTCATTGCTGGACAGGATGGGCAAGACGATGCATTTCCCGGTTTTTGGATGCTTTGGGGTTCGGGAAGCGATTTTGTCCGGGGCTTCGCGCTGCGAATGCCGGTGGAAATAGCGGCTTCTATCTGGCGTGCTGGTGTCGATTGGCCCAAGGGCGTAGCGTCTTATCAGATAGGGGTTCGCAGGGAATCCGTTGTTATCCGGAGAAGGGTCCGTGATGGCTGGGTGGAATGCTGACACTGCTGCAGGGCCGTCCGGGCCGGGTTCGGTCACCCTGGTGGAAGGCGCATCGTTCTGTATCTCCGCGGCAAACGGCGACATTCAACCCCAGTTTCCACACGGGGTTTTCGTCGAGGACACGCGAATCCTTTCCTCTTGGCGTGTGCTCATCAACGGCGCCCCGCTGGAGCCACTGGGGGCGAAGACGAAGGAACCGTACCGTGCTTTGTTTATCGGGCGTGTCCCACGCCCAGATGGATACGCGGATAGCCCCCTGATCGTCGAACGTCTCCGCGAGGTTGGTGCCGGCATTCTGGAACGGATTACTGTCCGAAACTACTCGCCGTCCAGCGCTGAATGTGCTCTGACTCTTCACGTGGAGGCGGACTTCGCGGATCTCTTCGAGGTGAAAGAGGCCCGAATCCAGCGGCGCTGGGAAGAGTCCCGTGACGTATCGGGCGACTCGCTAATCATCAGGGCGGTCTGGCAGGACGTTCAGAAGGGTGTTGTGGTGGCGGCCGACGGGGCCGACATAACCCCCGAGGGGCTTGCCTACCGATTCAGTGTTCCCGCGCATGAACAGTGGAGTACTGTGTTAAGCGTCACGGCCTTCGCCGGCGGAACCCCCTCCGCCGCACGCTTTATTCGGGCCGATGAAGGCGAAATGTCTCCTCGTGACCGGCGCCGCCAGGAGTGGGTATCCAAGATCCCTGTACTACACATCAGCAACGCGTCAATCGAACGCACGCTCCGGCGCAGCTACGACGACCTCGGCGCTCTGCGCATTCAGGATCCTGACCACCCCAACAGGATCGTAGTGGCTGCTGGTGCCCCCTGGTTCATGACTTTATTTGGCCGGGACTCGCTTTGGGCGTCCCTTATGGCACTGCCCGTTGATCCCTCCCTGGCCTTCGGCACCATCCAGACTTTGGCCGACCGTCAGGGGCACGTGACGGATGAAATGAGCGAAGAGGAGCCGGGCAAAATCCTCCACGAGGTCAGATTTGGCGTATCCAGTGGGCTGGCATTGGGCGGGAAACCCAGCTACTTCGGCAGCGTTGATGCCACGCCGCTTTTTGTGGCACTGTTCGGCGAGGTCAGCCGCTGGGGATTCGCATCAGAAACCATTGCGGACCTTCTGCCACATGTCGACCGGGCGCTGGACTGGATCCGCCACTACGGGGACAAGGACGGCGACGGTTTTATCGAATATTCACGGCTCAATGATCACGGCCTGATCAATCAGGGATGGAAGGACTCGTGGGACGGCATCAACTTCGCCGATGGGAATATAGCTCAGCCACCTATCGCTTTATGCGAGGTGCAGGCCTACGTCTACGGCGCTTATCTGGGCCGGTCGTGGATAGCTCACGAAGCCGGTGACTTGGAGCTTGCGGCCGAGTATCGGGAGCTCGGGGCGCGGTTGAAGAAGCAGTTCAACGAACAGTTTTGGCTGCCTCACCGTGGTTACTACGCCGTCGCCCTGGACGGCGACAAGCGGCCGGTCGACGCCTGTGCTTCCAACATGGGTCAATGCCTTATGTTTGGGATCGTTGACAACGACAAGGCTGCGCTGGTGGCTGACCAGTTGATGTCCCCTGAGATGTTCAGTGGCTGGGGTGTGAGAACGTTGGCCAGCAACATGGGCGCATACAACCCTGCCAGCTACCACAATGGATCAGTTTGGCCCCACGACAACGCGATTATCGCAACAGGACTCCTGCGTTACGGCTTTATCGAGCAGGCGCAGAGGATCGCGACAGCGCTGTTTGAAGCGGCAGAGTACTCCGAGGGGCGGTTGCCCGAATTGTTCTGCGGCTTCGGCCGCGATCAATTTGACGAACCCCTCCCTTACCCCACAGCATGCTCCCCGCAGGCATGGGCGGCAACCACGCCAATCCAACTGATCAAGAGCTTGATGGGTTACCACGTCGACGTTTTGCAAGGCGGAGTTTGGTTGGATCCCGTGCTCCCGAAATCGTATGGCGACCTCCACCTCACCAACGCCCCCCTGGCAAATGGCAGGATCACAATTGATATCTCCGATTCGACCGCAGCCGTTGAGGGACTGCCGGAAGGAATAGTGTTCCACCGCGGAATCCGGCCCCGGGTGACCGACTTGGTGGAGAACGTCAAAGGCCAGCGGTGATCGGACTTGGCAGGTCATGCCTTCGGAGGAACCCCCCTGGTCCTGAATGGCGCCCGTAGGTAGAGCCTCCACGACGTCCGGCTTCGCCCCATGGAATTTAGGAAAAAATCGGCCATTCAATTGGCAGGCCGAGTTGACCCGTGTACAGCAGGTTGCCGATTACACCGGTGCCACGCTCCCCGGCGATAGTGACAGTCTCCAAGCGGCCCCATTGGTAACGTCGACGATCGCTACGAGCTCACCAGGCATAACTTCAATAGAGATTGCCCTGACTGGTTTGACAACGCCGCGGCGTCGCGTTGCTTGGCGGACAGACGGTGAGGTGCCGTATACGTTGCGATATTCAATGATCCGGGTGATCATCCCGCACCTCACCGCTGGGATCGAGAGGCAATTAAGATTGCCAGCTACACGGCACGCTCCTCCTGGCCGTTGTATTCGCCCAGAGGGCGGATCAGGGAGTTGGACGACAGTTGTTCCATGAAGTGGGCTGTCCAGCCTGTGATGCGGCTGGCGACGAACAGGGGAGTGAAGGTTGGAGTGTCGAAGCCCATGAGGTGGTAGATGGGGCCGGCGGGGTAATCGAGGTTGGGTTTGATGTTCTTGGCCTCGTCCATCGCCTGTTCCAAGCCGTTGTAGAGGCCCAGGAGTTCCGGCCGCCCGTAGTGGGCGATCATCTTTTCCAGGGCCGCTTTCATGGTCGGCACACGGGAGTCGCCGCGTTTGTAGACGCGGTGCCCAAAACCCATGACCTTCTTCTTCCGGGCCAGGGCGTCTTCCATCCAGGCCTTCGCGCGGGCGGCTGCTTCCTCGAGGGATTCCTGGGGGCGGATGCCGATTTCGTCGAAAGTGTGCATTACGGCTTCGTTCGCGCCGCCGTGCAGCGGGCCTTTAAGCGCTCCGATGGCTCCAGTGACCGCCGAATGCAGGTCGGAGAGGGTGGAGGTGATGACGCGGGCGGTGAAGGTGGAGGCGTTGAAAGAGTGTTCGGCGTAGAGGATCATCGAGACGTTGAAGGCTTCCACGACTTCCGGAACCTGTTCTTCGCCGAAGGTCATCCAGAGGAAGTTCGCCGAATATCCGAGGTCTTCACGGGGTTCCACGACTCCCTGGCCCCATCGGCGGCGCTGGTCGTAGGCCACGACTCCCGGCATAGCCGCCCAAAGGTCGATAGCCTTTTTCATGTTGGCCCCGGGTGATGAATCCTCTGCCAACTTATGGCGCGCTCCGAGCACAGAAGCCGCGGTGCGGCACACGTCCATCGGGTGGGCGTGCATGGGCAATGTGTCGATGATGGCCTTAAGGGCAGGGTCGAGTGCCCGTCTGGACCGTTCCAGTGCGCTGAACTCGACCAGCTGCTGCTGGGTGGGCAGCTCACCGTTCCAGAGCAGATAGGCTACCTCTTCAAAGCATTTAGCCGTGAGTTGCTGTACCGGGTACCCGCGATAAAGCAGTGAGTTCGTTTCAGGGTTGACCTTTGAGACGGCGGTGTGGTCCACAACGACGCCGGCCAGGCCCTTTCTAATCTCTGTGTCAGCCATGCTGGACTCCTTTGCAGTTCTTGTTCTAGTGATATCGGGAATCTGTATACATCCGGCTCTCTTAAATCCAAATTAAAAGCAGAGCAGCCAAATCGGAATGTATGTTAAATTAGGCGATGGTTCGGCATTCGTTTCGCAAACTTGAGCGCGACGAATTTCGTCTAGCCCTACGGTTCTAATCTCGGCACACGTCTCATTCCTTAAGTCCTTGCCCACCGTCCAACAGTTCGTGGCGGTGGTGAAGCAAGAACTCGTGTCTGTAATGAAGGCCAACCCAAGGGGATGCGTTGAATTCATCAATGTTGAACGCTTGGAGCTCAATCCGTGCTTTTGGGTAGTGCGCCCTATCAGGGTCTCCTGACCCAAAGATAGGCTGATCTGGGCTATTGAAAGTAAATCGACGCCACAGCATGGTCTCTTCCTGTCTTGTTGGGGTCAATGAATTGGATAACCAAACGGATTATCATGGGTCGTTCGCCCGTCTGGACCTAAAGGTGTACATGTCCACTAGAACGCTTTGAGGATGTCTTCGACGCGGGTTTTGGCGTCGCCGAAGAGCATGTGGGAGTTGTCTCGGTAGAAGAGGGGGTTTTGGACGCCGGCGTAGCCGGTGGCCATGGAGCGTTTGAAGACGATGACGTTTTCGGCTTCCCAGACGCGGAGGACGGGCATTCCGGCGATGGGGCTGCCTGGGTCTTCGGCTGCGGCGGGGTTGACGGTGTCGTTCGCGCCGATGACGAGCACTACGGAGGTGGCGCCGAGGTCGTCGTTGATTTCGTCCATTTCCAGGACGATGTCGTAGGGGACTTTGGCTTCGGCGAGGAGGACGTTCATGTGTCCGGGGAGTCGTCCGGCGACTGGGTGGATGCCGAAGCGGACGTTCACGCCGCGTTCGCGGAGTTGGTGGGCGAGTTCCGCGACGGGGTATTGGGCTTGGGCGACGGCCATGCCGTAGCCGGGGGTGATGACCACGGACGAGGCGTTGGTGAGCATTTCCGCGGTGGCTTCAGCGGTGGTTTCGCGGTGCTCGCCCTGGTCCGTATCGGTTTTGTTGGGGGCGGTGATGCCGAAGCCGCCGGCGATCACGGAGATGAAGGACCGGTTCATGGCTTTGCACATGATGTAGGACAGGTACGCGCCCGAGGAGCCGACCAGGGCGCCGGTGATGATGAGCAGGTCGTTGTTCAGCAGGAAGCCAGCGGCGGCTGCGGCCCAGCCGGAGTAGCTGTTGAGCATGGACACGACGACGGGCATGTCGCCGCCGCCGATGGAGGCCACCAGGTGCCAGCCCAGTCCGAGGGCGAGCAGGGTGACGACGATGAGGAGCCAGAGCTGGGAGTCGTTGACGTACCAGACGGTCAGGGCGATGAACGCGGCGATGGCGCCGAGGTTGATCGCGTTCTTGCCCGGCAGCATCAGCGGTGAGGACTTCATCCTCGCGGAGAGTTTCAGGAACGCCACGATGGAGCCGGTGAAGGTCACGGCGCCGATGAAGACGCCGATGAACACTTCGGCGTGGTGAACATCTTTCAGGGCGCCGGCCAGTTCCGGGGCTTGGAGGTGTCCGTTCCAGCCGACCAGGACGGCGGCGAGGCCCACGAAGCTGTGCAGCAGGGCGATCAGTTCGGGCATGCCGGTCATTTCCACGACGCGGGCGCGCCAGAGCCCGATGGCGCCGCCGATGATGACCGCGGCGAGGAGCAGGCCCAGGCCGGTCAGGGCGTGCCCGGTGCCCCAGGCGTTCTGGAGGGTCAGCCAGACGGTCGCCGCGAGGGCGATGACCATGCCGGTGATGCCGTAGATGACACCTGCCTTGGCTTTTTCGTGTTTGCTTAGCCCGGCGAGGCTGAGGATGAACAGCAGGGCCGCGACGATGTAGGCCGCCCCTGCGATGGTCTCGGCGGTCAGCGGACCGGCGGCGGTGTCAGACACGGTAAGGCTCCTGGTAAGTGTTGCTGCTGCGGTGACGGCGCTCATGAACGGACCTTCCCGGCCGTGAACATGGCGAGCATGCGCCGGGTGACCGCAAAGCCGCCGAAGATATTGATGCTGGCCAGCAGGACGGCGATGGCGGCCAGGGCCTGCGTGGCAATGTTGTCGGTGGTGATCTGGAGCAGGGCGCCGACGACGATGATCCCGGAGATCGCGTTGGTCACCGACATCAGCGGGGTGTGAAGGGCGTGATGGACTTTGCCGATGACGTAGAAGCCGACCACGACCGAGAGCATCAGCACCGTGAAGTGCTGGGGCAGCGGCGCCGGGGCCACGGTGTTAAGGCCGAACAGGGCCGCGATGCCTGCGGTGAACAGGCCTGCCTTGCCCGCCGGGCTGAGGCCTTCCTTCTTCTTCGGAGCCGTAGTTTCGGCGGCTGTTCCGGCCTCGGTCGTCGCGGCAGGGGCTGCGGAGACTTGAACAGGGGGTGGCGGCCAGGTCTTCTCGCCGTTCCGGACCACGGTCACGGAGCGCTGGACGACGTCGTCGAAATCGATCCGCAGGACCCCGTCTTTGTCCGGGGTGAGGAGCTTGAGGAGGTTCAGCAGGTTCGTCCCGTACAGCTGGGAGGCCTGGGCCGGGAGCCGGGCCGGCAGATCCGTGTAGCCCAGGATTACCACACCGTTGTCCGTGACGATGCGTTTCCCGGCGACGGAGCCTTCGACGTTTCCGCCCTGGCCCGCGGCCATGTCCACGATCACGCTCCCCGGTTTCATGCCCGCGACGTCGTCTGCGGTGAGCAGCTTCGGTGCGGGCCGGCCCGGGATCAGTGCCGTGGTGATGATGATGTCCACCTCCGCTGCCTGCTCGGTGTAGATCTGTGCAGCGCGGGCGTTGTACGCCTCGGACGTGGCCTTCGCGTACCCGTCAGAGGACTTCATCTCCTCCTCGACCTCGACTTTGAGGTAGGTCCCGCCGATGGACTTCACCTGGTCCGCGACCTCGGGCCGCGGATCGGTCGCCCGCACGATCGCGCCCA
Source organism: Micrococcaceae bacterium Sec5.1 (assembly GCA_039636795.1). Classification (NCBI taxonomy): domain Bacteria; kingdom Bacillati; phylum Actinomycetota; class Actinomycetes; order Micrococcales; family Micrococcaceae; species Micrococcaceae bacterium Sec5.1. Next base: position 2,441,529 of record CP143430.1, read on the forward strand.
GGCTGGACGCGGCACCGATCGCCGCGAGCCCGGCAACACCGGCACCGGCCACGAGGACCTTCGCCGGCGGGACCTTGCCCGCCGCGGTGACCTGCCCGGTGAAGAACCGCCCGAATTCGTGCGCTGCCTCAATCACGGCACGGTACCCGGCAATGTTCGCCATCGAACTGAGCACGTCCATTGACTGTGCCCGCGAAATCCGCGGCACAGCATCCAACGCCAGCGCCGTGATAGGACGCGAAGCCAGCGCCTCCACCACCTCCGGCAGCAGGCCAGGGCTCAACATCCCGATCAGCGTCGCCCCCTCAGCCAGCCGGCCAATCTCTTCACCAGTGGGCGGGTTCACCCGCAGCACGACATCGGCGCCCCACGCCTCATCCGCACCAACAATTAGTGCCCCAGCCTCTTCGTACGCTTCATCACGGAAAGACGCGGACTCCCCAGATCCCTTCTCGACCACCACCTCGTAGCCCAGGGCCAGCAACTGCTTCACGGTGACAGGCGTCGCCGCCACCCTCGTCTCGTGACCCAACTCGGCCACGATGCCAATACGTGTCACTATTTTCTCTCTCTAAGATTTGATGCCCGGTAAATGCTGATGCCTCTGCCGACGCGGTCAAGGTCCAACAGGCTTGACCTGGCATTAAAGCCCGTGCCCCGAGGAGAGGATCCCCGTAGGGAACGAGCCGAACTGAGCTAGTTGTAGAAGATCGTGGTATCGCATCCAGCCTCATGGTATCGTATTCATAAGTTTGTTGGGCGGGTGGTTGTCTGGTTTTTTGGGAGCCACGCACGATTGGGTTAAGTCGAGGTGGAGTCTTGTCAGCAAGGACGGAAGAGATGTTGAACGTGCCTTCGGAAGCGGTTGATGTTCGCGTGGACAAGTGGTCAACGCCGGTTTTGAATGATGAGAATCGGTTGAAGTTGGCCACGTTCGCTACCAATATGCGCGGGAGTGTGACGCTTGCCAATGTAGAGGGCAAGGTCCTGGGCAGTTGGGAGGAGAGCCTTCGGTTGGCGCAGCATGCTGACCGGATCGGGTTTGACGCGGTGATCCCGGTGCAGCGGTGGCGCGGGTTTGGTGGGCAGTTCAATTTGTCGGACCGCTCTTTTGAGCCGTTCACATGGGCCACTGCGTTGTTGGCGCGAACGGAGCGGATCCAGGCGTTTGCCACGGTTCAGGTTCCCGTGATCCACCCCATGATGGCGGCCAAGATGGCAGTGACTGCCGATCATGTGTCGGGGGGCCGGTTCGGGATCAACGTTGTGGCGGGGTGGTTCCCGGAGGAGTTCGCAATGTTCGGCCTTACCCAGCGGGAGCACCAGGCCCGGTACGCCTACGCTGATGAGTGGACGACTCTGCTCAAACGCCTGTGGACCGGGGACTCCCCGGTGGATTTCGATGGTGAGTACATCAAGGCTGTTGACGCGTTCTCGGACCCGCACCCGTTGCAGGACCCCTACCCGGTGATTATGAATGCGGGCACCAGCGGCCCCGGCCGTGAGTTCGCTGCCACCCATAGTGATCTCATCTTCGCGTCCCTGCAGGACATGGCGACCGCGCAGCGTCAAATCGCCGAGATCAAGCAGCAAGCGTTGAGCTCCCACGGTCGCCAGGTGCGTGTCTTCGGGCGGGTGCACATCGTGTGTCGGCCGACCGAGCAGGAAGCTCAGCAGTACTTCCGCTGGGTGCACCGGGACAACGCTGATGTTGCCGCGATCGAGAAGTTGCTTGCGGGGGTTAGCGCCAATTCGGACAGTTTCGACGTTGATCCGGAAGAGCACGCCAAGACAATCGAGCGACTCGCTGCCGGCCGTGGCGCCATGACGATTGTTGGTACCCCTGAGCAGGTGGTCGCATCCCTGCTGGAGCTGACCAACGCCGGACTCGACGGAGTGGCCATCTCCTGGGTCGACTACGACGAGGGACTCCAGCAGATGGAAGACGACATCCTGCCCCTCATGATCCAAGCCGGCCTCCGCAGCTAAACCGCAGCAGGCCGACCCCCGGCCACCCGTGGGGACGGTCGGACCGCCCGGCGGAACAGCACCTATTCCGGTGCACCCACAACCGCGCTCAATGGAGAGGAACACCACATGTCGACAAGCGCCACAGCAGTCCGGACGGACGAGCAGGTTCGACTATCGCTACAGGATTCTGTGCTTCTGATCGAGATGGTGCGGGACAGTAACCGCAATGCTCTGACGACTGAGATGAAGCACGCACTAAGCGAAGCTCTCATCGAGGCTTCCAAGCCCGAGGTTCGTTGCGTAGTCATCACAGGAACCGGGAAGGCGTTTTGCGCCGGAGGCGATGTCAAGGCAATGCATGAACTGCAGTCTCCCGGAGCGGCGGACAAGGCGATGCGCCAACTGCACGAAACCATCGTCCTGCCTCTGTTGCGGCTCGCGAAGCCGACGATTGCAGCGGTCAACGCCGTGGCAGCCGGAGCTGGCGTCGGCCTAGCTCTTGCTTGCGATTTTCGCGTGGTTTCGAGGCAGGCGGATTTCGTCTTGGCATTCAGCCGTATTGGACTTGTGCCGGATTTCGGCGTGTCCTACACGCTGCCGCGCCTCGTGGGCGCAGCGAGGGCCAAGGAACTTGCCTTCATCAAGGGACGATTGACTGCCGAGGAAGCCAGCCAGTGGGGACTCGTCACAGAGCTTTGCGCACCGGACGCCGTCCTCGGACGTGCAATGGAACTTGCCAAGCAACTTGCCGCTGGTCCCACTGTTGCGCTCGGGCTCACCAAGCGCATGCTCGACGACAGCTTTTCGTCGAGCATCCATGACGCGCTTCAGCTCGAGGCAGAAAGTCAGCGTGACGCGTGGTCAACGAGGGATCACGAGATCGCCCGTAACGCGTTCATCCAGAAGAACGACATGCCGTCTTTTCAAGGTCGATGAAAGGTACTCCAGAGAAATGCCTAACGAAATGATTCAAGGTCCACTCCATGGACACCGCGTGCTGGACTTCACGCAGCTAATCGCGGGTCCCTCGGCGGGTGTGATGCTCGCAGACCTTGGGGCCGAGGTGATCAAGATCGAACGCCCAGAGGGTGAATTGGGGCGCAATGTGGGACCGGAAGTGGGGATTCCCGCTATCTTCGCCGCGTACAACCGCGGCAAGCGGGCACTTGCGGTAGACATCAGAACCCCCGAGGGTCGCGAGATCATCAAAAGGCTTATCGCGACGAGTGACGTTCTCCTGCAGAACTTCCGACCCGGGGTCATGGATCGGCTCGGCTTCAGCTATGAGGCAGTAAAGGCAATGAACCCCCGCATTGTCTACACGTCGTTGTCCGGGTATAACCCGGACGGTGCTGGAAGGAACTTGCCAGGCACTGACGCGGTTTTGCAGGCACAGTCCGGCCTGATGGCCATAACCGGCCCGGAGGATGGCGAGCCCTATAAGGTCGGCGTCCAGGTCGTTGATGCGGCCACAGGACTTGCCCTTGGCCAAGCTATCCTCGCTGCTCTACTCCAGCGCACCTCTACCGGCGTGGGTGCTCACCTTCGTCTGTCACTCTTCGAGGTGTCGACCTATGTGCAGAGCTCTGCGTTCGCCATCGCCTCCCGCTTTGGCGAAGAGGTTGAACGTGGCGGCAACACGGCTGGCGCTCTGGGTGCTCCGACGGATATGTTCCGCGTCGCAGACGGATATTTGCAGGTAGTCGCTTACTATCCGGATCAGTGGAGGAAGCTGTGTGACCTGCTGGAGATTCCCGAGATCCATGACGACCCTCGTTTCGTCACCAATGCCGATCGAATCGCCAATAAGAAAGAACTCAAGGGGGTTCTCGCACCGATCTTTGCCCAGAAGGGGCGGGCGGAGTGGGCGAAGCTGCTCGGTGAAGCGGGCATCATTGCCGGGCCTGTGCGCTCCCACCTGGAAATCGTCGGTGACGCTGAACTGCGCGGTTACGGAGATTTCGCCTGGGTTGATAACGACATGACCGAGCCGCATTGGTTGCCGTCTACACCGTACCGCTCCAGCACCTGGGAGCGGGTCGCCTCGTACCGCCCGCCGCGGCTCGGGGAAGACACGCTAGAACTTCTGGACGAAATCGGGTTCGCTCCTGAAGAAGCTCAGGCGCTCCAGGAGCGAAATGTCATTTACGCGCCGAGCAAGGAGAGCGTATGAGCCCTCGAGTGTTCGCCAGCATTGATGAGTTCGCATCGCAGGTCGGTAATGACCTCGGAAGTGCCGATGGGCCCGTCATAACGCAGGCCATGATTAACGAGTTTGCTGCCTTGACCGGCAGCGACGACTGGATACACACTGATCCCGTCAGAGCGAAAAATAGCAAGTTCGGCGGAACGCTCGTGCACGCCGACCTGGTCTTGTCGATGATCCCGCGCTTGATGGACAAGATTTACAAGGTGGAGGGTGTCACGCTATCGCTGATCTACGGCAGCGAACGAGTGCGCATCACGAGCCCGATTCCGGTCGACTCGAAGCTGCGACTCAGCGTGACGATGCTCGACGCGACCGTCAAAGGCGAGGGCGTGCGAGTGACGCTGAAAGTGGTCGTCGAGACCGATACCGTTAATAAGCCCGTCGTCATCGCCGAACCTGTGTACTGGTACTCGAGTGCTCCAAAGCTGCACCAGGTGCAGAAGGCTGCTGAGGACGACAAAGCCAACACTGCCGTTCTGATCGATCGCGTAGTGACGATGTTCCGTGAAGCGATACCTGCCGAGAGCGTGACTCTGGAGCAACAACGCGAAGGATTCGAGCTCGTACTCGCTCAGCTACCCGTGCGGCACAACGCCTCTATCGCCGCCGCGACGTATGGCGGTGTAGACGGGTACTGGGTCCAAGCTGAAGGTACTTCAAGAGCCCGGACCGGTGTTCTGATACATGGGGGCGGATATGTCATGGGTTCGGCGAAGGGGTACTGCGCATTCGCCGCGGAGGTGTCCGCGGCGACCGGCGCGCGAATATTTGTTGCCGAGTACCGGCTCGCCCCTGAGCACCCTTTCCCAGCGGGTGTTGACGATACGCGCCGGGTACTTGCAGCTGCGCTCGATGAGGTCGGCCCGCAGTCCTGCTTTGCGGTCGGAGACTCTGCGGGTGGCGGACTAGTACTCAGCTCCCTCCTCGAAATGCACGGCGTCGGCGCGTCCCTGCCCGCCTGTGTGGCCATGGTGTCGCCTCTCATCGACCTGACGGTCACCAATCCCAGCTTCGAAGAGCTCGCGAGCATCGATCCCATTTGCAGGCAAGCAGGAACCCGCCGGAATGCTGCCTTGTATCTGAACGGCCAAAGTCCCGAGCAAGCTCCAGCGGCATTCCCCATGTCGTCCGATCTCAGCTGGATGCCCCCGACCCTCTTGCTGGTGGGCGGTGCCGAGGTACTGCGCGATGATTCGCGGAACCTAGCCGACAAGCTCCACCGAGAAGGCGTGAATGTCGACTACAAAGAGTATGCCGACATGGTCCACGTTTGGCCCCTGTTCTCATCGTTCCTGCCCCAGGGGCAGCAGGCACTGGACGAGATCGGTGCGTTCGTGAGGGCGCAAGTATCTAGCCAGTTATCGCCAACTAGTTAGTCCTCCGAAGCGTGATTCGAATCGCTTCACGACGAAAGGTATCTTATGGGAAACGAAGCGCCGGCAATCGCCGGAGATCTCTTTAGGAACGTCCTCGGTCACTATCCCACCGGGGTATCCATCATTACCGCCGACGTGGCCGGTAGTGGGCCTGTGGGCATGGTTGTGGGCACCTTCAACTCTCTGAGCCTCGACCCGCCCTTGGTGTCGTTCATGCCCGCCAAGTCATCAACCAGCTGGCCAAAGATCCAATCATCGGGTTCGTTTTGCGTGAACGTGTTGGGTGCCAGCCAAGGAGAACTGAGTCGTCAGTTCTCCGCCCGCGACGGGAAAAAGTTCGAGGGCGCCGACTGGAGGCCAGCCCCAACCGGATCCCCCATTTTGAGCGGCGTGACCGCATGGGTCGACTGCAAGATCGAGCAGGTCTTCGACTCGGGCGATCACGAGATCGTGGTCGGCAGAGTAATTGACCTCAACGTTGAGTCCGACGAGTTGCCAATGACGTTCCTGCGTGGCCGCTTTGGACAGGTGCATCTGCCGGACCCTTCGCCAGGGAATGGTGAGGGTGCAACCGCAGCGGATGACTCTTCGGCGAAACTCGCCGAAGAGGTGGCCGCATTGCTGGGCCTGAACGCATTCGAGGCACGTGCCTGGGCCGAGACTCGTGAGCAGGTCATAGAGCGGTTGTTGGTCGGGTTTCTTGAGGTTCTGCTGAAACGCTTCGACGAGCGGGTCGATGCGGCACAGCGTCCCGAGGCGCAACTCGAGGCACTGGTCAGAGTGTCGTTGGACACCCTCCGTGACTACGGTGCCGCTGCCATCATGTTTCAGAGTGAACGAGCAAGTCTCACTCTCGGGGCGTCGAAGCGGCTGAAGGGACTGGAAGAGGACTTCCGCAACCGCTGGACAGCGGTAATTCAGGTCGGCACGAGAAGCGGAGTGTTCTACGAAGCCGACGCAAGAATGGCGCAACAGTTCATTTGCGATTCGTTGTTCTCAATCGCTCGGTGGTTCCGTGACGGAGGTCGATTGGAGCGCTCAGAAGTCGAGGACGCGTTCACGACATTCGCGCTCAATGTTGTTCGTCCCTCGGACCTTCGTCTGACGCCCTTGGCGGCAGCGAGCGAAGCTGATGTCAATGGGCATTAGCTTCTACCCACGGGCTGCCAGTCAATCTGCCCTTGGTGGCCAGTAGAACTGCCCGGTGATGGCCAACAGATCTGCCCGCTGAGGGTTTCGGCGGGGTTGGCCACCGCGGGGTTTGGTTAGTTCAGTCGGTGCCTCCTTTCCCGGCTCGGGCCGGGGAGAGTCGGATGGAGTCGCCGCTGGTCTGGCAGACTTGGGCTTGGTGCTGTAGCCGGTACACGGTGGCCGTGGCCAGGGTGTTGGGCATGAATTCGTCGAAGCCGGTTGGGTGTAGGTTCGGACGAGTTCGGCGCGGAGGATACTGGCGGTGGCCTTGGTGACGACATCGTTGGTGCGCGCCGCTCATGGCGGTCCCAGGCGTCGAAGGTTTTCCCCGTCGGGAAGCCGGCCGCCTTGCGGCGGATGGCGAGCATGGACCGGGCCCCGCCCGCGGCTTCGCCCAAGGGAGGTGGTGCCGGCGATCTTGGACGGGGTCACGGCCTTGGCCCTTTTCAAGTTCATCCATCCCGTTCCTGCCGGCGCGGCCTCGATCACCAGGTTCTGGCGCCCTCGCCGACGGCAAGGAAGTCGGCCTCTACGGCGCTGCGTGCCTTCACGGCGTAGTCGCCCGGGTCCAAGTCCTGGCCCCACCAAAGTGCTGATCGATGATCGTCTGGCCGTCGGGCCAGCCCCGGCAGTGGCCTGTGACCTCGACAGGACCGGCCGCGCCTTGGTAGACGGTGATGACCTGTCCATCGGGCGAGGTGCCGTGTCAGCGGACGAACACCCTCGGGCCGAGCAGATGCGCCGGGACCGACGCTTGTTCGGCAGTACCGACGTATTTTCTGCAGCGTCCCATAACGCAAATCACGAAGGTTACTCGATGCCTCTCGCTGGAATGCAAGGGGAAGCAGCAGGAGGATTTGGCCTCGGCGCTGGCAATGGACAACCTCTGGGTCAGTACCAAGTTCGGCCGGCCTGTAACGAAGGCTCGGAACGCCATCTCGACTGGCTCGTTTGCCTCCACAGCAACTCCCTGGGATCATCCGGATCGCGTTGCTATCCCGGTTGCCGGAAACTAGGAAGTAGAAGGGGAAACAGCCCTTTGGCTCATAGAATAAACGGGCTTCAGTGCCGCGCGTGAATTGCGTGATCTTGAACGGCCCAACCCCCGTACGGCCTAAGGACTGGATGGTTTAGCTGCATTGCGTCTCCAATACGTTTTGATCCACGCGACCGTCGTCTCGGCCCAGACGACGGTCACCGGGGGGAATGCGTCACTCAGTCTTGAAATGCCTCACTCTCAGTCCCGAGTAGTCCGGACGCGCCCGCATTCCCGATCGATGCTTCGAGCGAGGTTGCGAACGCGCGCATTCGCCAAGACTTCGAGAGAAAGCTGCCGCTGCGTTTTGATCGAGTAGTTGACTGGACCGGTGGACGACAGCGTTCTGACTTCCTAGGTCAGTCGTCGTGGTGTTCCACAGCTCGAGCCGCTCTCCGAGGTCTTCTGCTCGCGCACGACTCATCTCAACTAGGACTCGGCTGGCGCGTGGGCAGTGGAGCCTCGAACGATGAGCTTTCCCTCGAGCCGTCGCCGCTGAGGCGAAGGCCCTTGCGTTCCGTCGATCCGCTGCAGGAGTAGCTCAACGCTTATCCGGGCCATGTCTGTAATCGGCTGATATACCGTGGTTAGGTCGTACGCAGCCCAGTCCGAGATCGGGATGTCGTTGTACCCGATCACCCAGAGCTCCTCGGGAACACGAATGTTTGACTTGCGAGCGGCGTCGAGAACCCCGTAGGCGACGAGATCGTTGACGCAGAAGATCGTGTCAGGTTTGCTCTTGCTATTCCATAGCTGTTCGAGTGCCGCCTGGCCGGAACCGTAGAAAAGGTCTCCGTAGACGACGCGACTTTCGTCCATAGGGTACCCGAGGCTCGCTAGACGCTTCCGGAAACCTTGTTCGATTTCACGCCCTGGGCTGAACGCGCGGCCCCCTACCCATGCGATATTACGACGACCATTCTGGATCAGGTAGTCAGCTACCCGGCCGCCACCTTGGACGTTCGCTCCGGCCACGGTGTCTGTTGCCACGCCGCGGATCGTGCGGCCCATGAGCACGATCGGTGCGCCTGTATTTATATCGGCCTCAAGCTCCGGCATGTTATCGACTGCTGTGGTATAGATTAGGCCGTCGACGGACCGCTCGCGAAGCGCCTGCAAAGCATCCGGCGCGCTACCATCAGCGTTGGCCAGCCATACACTCAAACGGAGCCCGTGACGGGTCACGTGTTCGTGCACCTGTCCCATCACTTCCAGCGAGTACAAGTTGACAGGCGTAGCCACGACGACACCGATCGACCTTGAGCGTTGGGTACGCATTGCTCGAGCGGAGGCGTTAGGCACAAAGCCAGTCTGATTGAGGACCTCCGTAACCGCCGAGCGGGTTTTCGCCGAGACGTTGGGGTGCCCGCTCAGGACGCGCGACACTGTACTTTGGGACACGCCGCTCAGCCGCGCGATGTCTCTGCTCGTTAAGATGTCTTTTCCAGTTGTAAGGGTCACAACACAGATTCTAGCGTCGAAACCAGTCCAACCTAGTACGCGTGGGTGTCGAATGGCGTACGTATTCAAGTTATGCCACGGGAATGGCCTTGCTGCGCTCCTCTTCAGGCCGGCATTTGTCAAGGAATTTGAGGTCAGCGTGTGTCGGGCTGCCTGTTCCGTCTCTGGTTTTCGGCACGCTGGTTGATCGAAGCGGTTTCGTGCAGCGCGAGGCCTTTTGGGGTCCGTCGTTTTGCCGAAGCGTTCGGTCTGCACCCGCGCAGCCGTCAGCGTTTCCGTCCTTCAGCGGCCTTGCCTGAAGGGAGGCCGTAATGCACATCTGTGGCGGTGTGCAGGCACATGGCGGCATGGCGATGCTCGTGGGTGTACCAGTCCACAAAGCCGGCTATGAATTCGCGGTCGTCGCCATTGGAGCTGAACGGCTCCGGGAAAGCGGGCGTATGTGAGCGTCTTGAACCACGCCCCGAACTGTACGGGTTTTCGTGCTGGCACAGGGCCTTGAGTGCGAGCGGGTGATTTACATATCCGTCAGCAGCGCGGCGACGGTCTTGGACGCTGTCGACGTCCCGCGGTCGGTATGGACAATGTGCGGATGCCATGCGACGTCGAAGATTTCCTTCATCATTCCTCGGCCGGCTGCGCTGACTCATGGGCGTGGGAGGTCGTGCCGACCATGTACGGCGTAGATATCGATCATCAGGCAGCAATCGCAATAGGTGTCCTTGACAGGGCCGGGCAGCTCGGTGATGTCCCAGGTATGGATCCGTCCTCGGTGCCGTGGCGACCAGTTCCGGTTTCGTGCTGTCGGGTGCGTGGCTGAGCGCCCGGTCGGCTATTTGTCTGATCGCAGCCAGGATCCGATGGATGGTGGAAACCGATTCCGCGCGATGTTCGCACCTCATTGACATCGTATTCAAAAGCCGGTAATTTTAGTGTTTGTCATCACAGAATCCCACGCGTGCCAGCTCCTGAGTGAACGTGATGATCGCCTCTTTATATAAGAACCCTCAATGACGCACGGATCATTATGAAAGTGAGCGCGAATGATGCTCGAGTCCATTACTCCACCGACCACATCAGCGGCCGATGTACACGGTACGTCTGCACTTGACCAGAAATTTCAGGTTGAGTACTCGAAGGTGGCGCGCACGTTCAATGGACGTTCGGGTTCGTTCGTCGCAGTCAGGGACATAGATTTGCAGGTACGCCCCGGTGAGTTCGTGTCGATCATCGGCCCGAGCGGTTGTGGCAAGAGCACATTGTTGAATATGGCTGCCGGGTTATTGGACCCGAGCGAGGGGACGGTCTCATACTCGGGCAAACCGGTTCAGCGCACCAACACCGACGTGGGATATGTGACCCAGAAGGACTCGCTGTTGCCATGGCGCACTGTGGAGAGGAACGTTGGTCTTCCATTGGAGTTGCATAAGATTCCAAAGGATGAACGCAAGCAACGTGTCTCGCAGATGCTACGGCGGGTTGGGCTGGAAAAGTTCGCCAAGCACTATCCGTCTCAGTTGTCCGGCGGGATGCGGCAGCGGGCCATGCTCGCTCAAACCTGGGTATACGGACCTCATACCCTTCTGATGGATGAGCCTTTCGGAGCGTTGGATGCGCTTCTTCGCACTCAGCTCCAGGCGGATCTTCTTGAAATGTGGCAACGCGAACAAAAGACGATCCTATTCGTTACGCATGATCTTGAAGAGGCAATACTCATGGCGGATCGCGTGGTCGTGTTTAGCGCAGCCCCCGGAACTATTTTGCATGTGGAATCCGTTAATTTTGAACGGCCACGCGACTTGATGGAGCTCCGATCCACCCGAGAGTTCGTCGACATTTGGAAGCGTCTCTGGAATTTGCTGGAGACACAGATCAACGTAAGTGGAGTAAGTCAATGACTTCGATCGTTCAAAAAGGTCATCAAAGCCCATCGGAGCCAAAACACGACAGGGTCGGCCAGCGACGCGGTCCCAAAGGTCCGAGCCGTCGCTGGTGGTTAATCTTCGGGTCCCAAGCGATCCTGCTTGCCATGATATTGATCTCGTGGGAACTAGGCTCAGGGCGGCCGGGCGAGCCGGGCAAATTTCTCGATGAGTTCACTGTCAGCAGCCCATCTGCGATCTGGGCGGCGCTCGAACGGTTTGCAGAGACAGGCCTTCTCTGGAGCAATATCCTAGTCACGTTTAACGTCACTCTGATCGGGTTTGCCATCGGCGGCGGTATTGGGTTCGTGGCTGGAATCGTGTTGGGCTTGAATCGATACCTTGCGGCCGTCCTGTCCCCATTCCTTTCCGCACTGTTTGCCACACCGAGAATGGCGCTGATTCCGTTGTTCATTCTCTGGTTCGGAATCGGTGATGGCTCCAAACTAGCTCTCGTCGCGAGTGTTATCTTCTTTCTGATCTTCTACTCAACTTTCGCCGGGGTGAAGGATGTAGACCCTCAGCTCATTGAACGGATGAAGCTGATGAAAGCTGGCCGGTTTAGTATTATCCACAAAGCGGTCCTGCCTTCGGCTACAAGTTTAATCATTGAGGGGCTGCGCATTTCCGCACCTTATGCACTTGTGGCAGCCGTGACATCGGAAATGCTCTCGTCCAATAGCGGTATGGGCTTCCTGTTGATCACTTCGGCGACCCAGTTTGACACCGCCGGTGTCTTCGCCAGCATCGCCGTGATGTCCGCCATGGGAATAGCTGTCATGGGCCTCGTTAGTCTGCTCGAGAGGCGACTTCTGCGATGGAAGCCCAGTAATATCAACCGTCAACGGTGACCACTGCGACCAGTGATACTACGGTTGATGTGCTGAGCCTTTGGTGTCGCATATAGCCCCTCTGAGAGCCCCCGAGAACCGACAGATTTAGACCTGGATCACCAGTGGATGAGATGGTATCCACCTCATCCATCGCTCGTCCCCCTTTGGAGAAATCAGGTCCAGGCGATCACAAAGGTCAGTATTTCGCTGTAAGCCGGCTTCGGACGGTTGGTAATAAAATATTGGCTGAGCGAGCGGTGCAAGTCGATGTAACACGGCGGCTGCGTGTCGTTGCCCAACCGGCAGGCACCACTCTCGTCATTGACTACGTATTCATATGTGGGACCCCGAGCCATGGTCCCTAGTCCCAGACTGGAACAAGATTGGTGACGCGTGCTCGTTGCACGTGGCGCCGTTGATCAAGGAGAAGAAGCATGATCAGACACATTCTGAGGGGCAGCACGGCGCGAGTTCTAGCGGCGTCCATCACCCTCGTGTTGGGCGTGACGTTGTCCGCGTGTGGACCTGATAACGCCCACTCGGCAGGTGACAAGTCGGCAGGAGGGGGCGCGCTGCCGAAGATCCGTGTTGCCACGGCGGGAAAGGTTCCAGCATATGCGGAAGTTGTGTGGGGGATCGAGAGCGGTATCTTTAAAAAGCACGGAGTCGACGTTGAGATGACTCCACCCGCCTTCGGCCCAGATGTAGCCAACCTAATCATCAACGGCAATGCTGAAATTGGTGTCAGTAACGCAACGCTCGTAGCCAGTGCTCGCGACGCAGGGCGGCCTTTGGTGGCGATTGCGACATCCGCGACCCCCTACCGTATCCAGCTGGTATTCACGAACGAAACAGACCAGAAGCTGCGCGGTCAAGGACTTTCAGAGTCGTCGAAAATGAGCGATCTCCTCCACGCACTCAGCGGCATGACTCTTGGCACATACTCCGCCGGTTCTTCGGTCACGGGCACGTTCCGGTACTTGTTATCTGAATCTGGGATCAATCCTGAAAAGGACAACATCAAACTCCAGCCCATGCCGGACAACGCGGCGCAGATCGCTGCAGTTGCCAACAAAAGAGTGGATGGGGTGGTGACTGCACTGGGAGGCTCGGCCGCTGCGATTGCGAGCCAAAAATCCGGTGTCCTCTGGGACTTGTCAAAGATGTCGGGTAACGAGACGCTTTTGAAAGTTTCGAATGCCAGTCTCCTCACCTCCGAGTCGGTCGTCGGAAAAAGTCCTGAGGCACTGCAATCCTTCCTGGACGGATACCGGGAGACACAGAAGTCGCTCCGTGCCGGGCTATCGGCGGAGGATGCCGCGCGCCTCAAGAAGCTGCTCGGCCCGGACATGGATCAAGGGATCTACGACCAGACAATGGCTGACGTAGTGCACGGCTTTTCGGATGACTACGTTACGTCTGAGGCCCAATGGGATGCCTTGGTCAAGATATCCGAGATACTCAAGGGCGGCCCAATATCTGTCCCGTACGATAAGGCCATCGACAACCGTTTCGCCATGAAGGTCAAATAGTCGCACCTAGTCCACAGCAGCGTGGGCACGCTGAATTGAAACTGAATCGAGTTGGATGAGCGCGCCCGCGCTCTGCCTGGATGGCCCGTTTGCTCATCGTCATCGTATTCAAGAAAGGGTTGCGTCTGGTCTTCGGCATGGAGGCTCACTCAATCCATCGGCGTATGGGCACAATATCGAGCCGACCCCAGGCGAGGCGACCGTTTATGGGCGGGGCAAACGGCCTGGCCGGCTGGACTAAGAGGTTGAACTGGAAGCGCAGGATTGAAGGGGTGCTACAGAGCAGCATTTCCCGCATACAACAAGGGAGTCTTCAGGTGACGGACAGTATTCTCGTTACGGGTGGCACAGGGCAGATTGGTGCGGAAGTCGTACGACAGCTTGTAGGACTAGGCCATCGGGTGGTCGTGCTGGACTTCAAAGTCAACACGGCGAATATTGCGGATGTCATCGACGGCGTTTTGGTAGTGGAGGGTGACATTACTGATCTGTCCTTCATGATGAAACTCGCTCGACGCGAGAATGTCACTCGAGTGCTGCATCTGGCCGCGTACCTAGCGGTTGAGTCCAATGCGAATCCGATGCGTACAATCCATGTGAATATCCTTGGTTCGGGAAATGTTTTGGATACAGCTGTGGCCCTCAACATGGAGCGTGTTTGCTACGCCAGTACAGTCTCCGTCCTGGGGCCGCAGGGGATGTATGGAGACTCGCTGGCAACTGAGAATTCACCCACGTCACCGATGCGTCTCTACGGCGCCAGCAAGAGAACCGTTGAAGTCACCGCTGACGCCTATAAGGATCTCTTCGGCCTGGATGTAGTAGGTATCCGACCTGTTCTCGCATACGGGATGGGCCGCTACACAGGTGGCATGGGGGGCTTCAACTCAATGATCCGTGATGTGGCACTCGGCCGCCCCGCGGTATTGAAGCAGACCAAAAATTTGTCGACTCGGATCCAGCTGATCTACAACGCTGACATGGCCCGTGCCTTTGTGGCGGCTTTGGTCGGCCCCTCCACACCGCTGTCGCTCTACAACGCCCCCGTAGTGGAGACGATCACCTGGCATGATGTGATTCACACACTTCAAGATTTGGTTCCTGGTGCGGATATCTCTCACGAATCCACTTCCGGAGATTGGGATACGGCGCTCATCGACGGCGGTGCGGCCCAACGCGATCTGGGCGTGATACCCCAGTTCGATTTCCGCGCCGGCGCAGCAGAGATGATTTCGCTATTCCGCGAACAGGAATCGGACACCTCCCCTAGCTTGACATGAACTGCGCACGGGAGTCTGTCGCAGATGCCGAACAGATGTGATTGATAATAAAAGTCGAAGGAGAATCGTGGAACTGAAAGACACAACAGTGCTGGTGACGGGAGCTGCATCCGGACTGGGTGCGGCAACTGTCGATGCCCTCATCGCGAGAGGCGCCGCCGTGGTGGGCATCGATCTGCCTTCCTCTATCGAACAGGCTTCCAGCAAGAATGGACTGACATACGTAGCCGCGGATGTAACAAACGAGGATGAGGTGAGAGCGGCGCTCGATGCAGTCGGAAATGGCGTTCTGCGCCTTGCTGTCAATTGCGCGGGGATCGGGCCGGCTCGTCGGATCCTGTCATCCAAAGGCACCCACGATCTGGCGACATTTCAGCGAACAATCAATATCAACCTCGTTGGCACGTTCAATGTGATGCGCCTCGCGGCCGAGAAAATGTGCGAAAAGTCTGCGGATGAAAATGGCCAGCGTGGCCTCATCGTCAACACCGCGTCCGTTGCGGCGTTCGAAGGTCAAATCGGACAGATCGCATACTCAGCATCCAAGGGCGGAGTGGCCGCGATGACGATCGTGGCGGCTCGAGACCTTGCACGATCGGGAATCCGGGTGAACACGATAGCCCCCGGAATAGTAGACACTCCGATGCTGGCTACCGTGGCTGACGAGTACAGGGCGCGGCTGGCCGCGGGAGTTCCGTTCCCCGGGCGGCTCGCGCGACCTGACGAGTTTGCGCAACTCGTCATGATGCTCGCCGAGCACGACTACATCAACGGCGAAACGGTGCGCATGGACGGAGCACTCCGCATGGCGCCTCAGTAGCCGTCAGCGCTGCAGCAATTTGGGTTTCTGTCTTCTCTGTACCCGAAATGGGACATCGCGATGAACGCTGTAGATCGCGTCGCGTTGTCTGTGGTCAGCGCAGTCCCACAGACTAGACTTGGGCGGCGGGCGGCCATTCCCAGTAAGCCGCCCAATCGGCAGGGAGACTTGTGCCATACCCGGCTCCCTGACCTGGGACCAAGGCGCGGAAATGGCCGCCCGCAAATCCTTCACCATAGCTCAATGTAGTAATTCTCAATCAGCGATCGAGTCATTGACGGGCCAATACTTTCGCCAAGGAACCATCCTGTCCCTCTGTCGTTGGGAAAGGACGTGCTGGCACTGTTATCGACAGGTCCAACCGGAATTGGAGCTGATCGAAGGGGACCTGGTGTTTCATTTGAACCGCGTTGCCAAGGGCTGGCTGGGTCGCAGAAGTGCTCGTCCATACCTATAAACGCGGAGATATCCGCCGGTCGTGAGGTCTGTTGGGCCACTGATCTGAGCGCCGGAGGCACGGATGCGTTCGATCGGCAGCCCTCCCCGGTGCCGATCAGATCAGCGTGGACCTGCGGCTTCCCGCCGCCCGACCGCCCGACCAATCTGATCTGCAACCGCACCCGGTCGAACAAGAAGCTTCGCACCACCTTGCTGGAATACTTCCTGCGCTTTGACATGTAATTTCGGTGGGGCGGAAGGTCGCTAGGTGGTTTGGTGGAGGGGCTCGATGGTGACCTGGTAGCCGAGGGACTCGAGTTGCTGTAGCGCGCGGGCCTTTGCCCTGCCTGGGCTGTGCCGGGTGAAGTAGTCCGCTCCGGGGTCTTTGTAGAGTTCGCCGGTGGTGAGCATGTGCCAGGCGGCGGTGAGCATGGAGTGTCCGACGGCGACGAGGGCTTTCATGGGTCCGCGTCGGGCGAGGATGCGCCGGTACTGGGCGGAGAAGTATGTGTTGTGTGAGCGCACTGCGGCGAAGGCTGCCATGCCCAGGGCGCCTTTGAGATATTTGTTGCCTGGTCTGGTTTTGGTGGATTTGACGCGGCCGGCGGATTCGTTGGCGCCAGGGGAGGTCCCGGCCCAGGAGGCCAGTTGTTCGGCGGTGGGGAACACGGTCATGTCCGCGCCGGTTTCGGCAATGAAGACCTCGGCGACGCTTTTGTTGAATCCCGGGATGCTGATCAGGAGTTCCCGGGCGTTGCAAAAGGCTTCCATCGCCGCCTCGATCCTGGCGCTGAGGTCCTCGATATCGGAGGTGCGCGCGTCGATCCTGCGCAGATAGAGGGCTGCCATGTAGCGGTGGTGGTCCCTGAACCGGCCATTGAGCGCTTCGGTAAGTTTCGGGATCTTGTGGCGCAGCTTCCGTTCGGCCAGCTGCGCCAGCACGGTCGGATCGTCCTGACCATCGATAAGGGCTTGGAGCATCAATCGTCCCGAAACGCAGTTGATGTTCGAAGCCACCGACGAAAGCTTGATGCAGGCATCCTCAAGGAGTTTCTCCAAGCGTTGAATCTCGCGGGTCCGTTCGCGGGTGATGATGGTCCGCGCACGGGTCAGGTCCCGCAGTTCACGCACCGGCGGCGGCACAAATGATGCCCTCACGAGCCCGTCGGCTCTCAGATCCGCCAACCATGCCGCGTCCGAAACATCCGTTTCGCGCCCTGGCATGTTGCGGGCATTACGGGCGTTGACCAGAATCACCTCCAGCCCGTCGTCTTCAAGCAGGTAATAGAACGGGCGCCAGTAATCGCTGGTGGCTTCCATCACCACCACGCTCACGCGCTCATTCAGCAGATAATCGCGCAACTCCAGAATCCGGAACGTCACCGCAGCCCACGTCGTGACCGTGGTTCTCGTGGCATTGCTCGCGGAACCCTGAACCCTAAGGCAGACCTTCGCGTCCTTCTTCGACACATCGATTCCCGCGCAGCGGGGGTGGATGACTTCCACGCCCGATCACCTTCCTTGAACCGTTCTGTTGGGCAGGAAATGTCTGTGTTCCGGGGAGGGCGGATTCAAGAACAAGTTTGACATTCGTGCTCACCGGCAACAGTCCACGGTCCCGCGGACAAAAGCTGTGCCCTTCACCACCAGATTGAGCCACAGGCTCACAGGC
This sequence comes from Micrococcaceae bacterium Sec5.1, assembly GCA_039636795.1. NCBI lineage: Bacteria > Bacillati > Actinomycetota > Actinomycetes > Micrococcales > Micrococcaceae > Micrococcaceae bacterium Sec5.1. The sequence goes on from CP143430.1 coordinate 2,459,270, forward strand.
ACCACTAAACGGACGGGGTCAACCGAAACACACTCCTCAGTCTGCTCCGCCCAACCATCACCACGCCAGAGGCTCCCCGCGCACATATTTCCGTACCCACGGCGCGGCGAAGCCCCTGCATGATTGAGCGCGCGTTTGACTACTCAAAGAAGGCGCCCCTGCTCCTCTTCAGCGGCTGCCAGAGCACTGAGGGCATACGGCGGGCAGGACCGACCCGGCTCGCCGGCTGACTGAGGAATGAGGCTGCCGGAACAGTGCCAAGATGGCTGAGACGGCACTGATAGGCGCGAACTTCCAGCACACTGTCCTGCCTATCCAGCCCACATGCGCTGCCCTGGTTGTCCGGCTGGCCGAGCATTCAGTACGCTCGATGCCGAGGTGCCGCAACCTGGGCGGTCCGACCTAGTCGATCGGCTCGCCAGCATTGCGGGCCTCGCCCCTGTCCAGCGTGATTCCGGATGAATCAGCGGGGAACCTTCACCGGCCATGTCGGTTCAACCGCAGGCTTCCTGCGGACCTGTTAACTAGGCCGCCCTCTCCAGCCTCAAGAACAGCCCGGCCTCAAGAATATCTATAAAGACCGGCAGCGCCGAGAAGGAAAGTCCCGTAAACAGGCTCTCATCGCCCTCACAAGAGGCCGTATCAACATCCTCTGCCGACCGTGGATGCCAAGAAGAGCAGTGATGGACAAGTCCGATGCCCTGGAGGCCCACCGGATCGCCACAGCCGTTCTGCCCGTGTCGGTGGACAACCTGGGCCGGGCACGCCTTCATGACGGGGTCCGCCAGGCCGCGCCGTTCCTGGAGGAGACGGGGTTCAGTCCGACCTACGCTGCGAAGTGCCTCGCCGCGTAGGTCGTGCGAAGGCAGGGGGCATAACGAAGCAGCATTTGCCTCGATGACCCGGGTAAATCCGATCCCCACGTCCTCCGGGAACAGTGTCCGGCACGGGCCCGAACCGTGGGGACCGATCTTTGAATAGTGCGTTGCCCATGGTCGCCATCGTCAGGATGATTTATGACAGCGAAACGCGCCAGTACGTGGAGAAGCGATGCGCCGAGGGTTGTGCGGACAACGAAATTAGTTGCTGCATCAATTGGCACGTCGCATCTACAGCACGCTCAACGGGTATCTGGCGGAAGAGACGTGGACGAAGCTGGATCGGGTGCGAATACCGAAGCAATGTCATCCCATCTGGTCTGCCCTGTGGGGCTTAGGGCGACCCGGGCAGTGCACCTGGCATGTTAAGGAGGTTCGCGACAGTTGAGTAGTGCATGTCTGCGGTACATTCACCGATAAGGAGTCCGGCCGCGTCACGCAGGTAGATCTCGATGCCTTCTGATCGCTGGTAGCCGCGTCCGCCGTGAAGAGTCATACATGTGGTCGCGACTTCGACGGCCATTTCGGTTAGGAAGGGCTTCAGGAGGTGATCCAGCACGGCGTCGCCTTGGCCGACGTCGACGAGTTGTGTTGCATCATAAAGCATCGATCGTCCTGCTTCGATGTTCTGTTTCATGCGCACGAGCTTGTGCTGAAGAGCCTGCATCGACGCAAGTGGCTCGTTGCGGACCGTGCGCTCACGCAGGAAGGCGTCTGTCTTTTCCCATACTCCCTCAGCAATTCCCAGTGCCATTGCTGAGATGGGGTGCGTTGATACTTTGCTTGCGCCGGTGACGTCGACGAGTTGGCGGTCTTTCACGAGCTCGCTCAGGTCGCGGACATACTCCGCAGGTATCCGTACGTCGGTCAGTTCGAAGCGGCCCCAGGGTGCACCAACGCCCATCTTCGGCATCGGGCTGACCTTCACACCGGGCGTATCGGCGGGTATCCAGAACAGGTGCATGTCGCCGTTGACCAGTCCCGAGACGCCCACCACGTCGGCGAAGGTTCCCTGTCCCGCGAAATGGCGTACGCAGTTGAGCACGAACTCATCTCCCTCGCGCCGCGCGATGTCGGGGTGTTCAGCGTAGTTCGCATAGCCAACCGGATCGGTGGAGGCGAAAGACACCGTTGTCTCACCGGATAGTGCACTCTGGGCCCAGCGGTCGGCTACGGCCGGAGTTTTGACCATATTCACCGGAATGTTCATCTGCATCATGGCGCTCATGGCCACCGCAGGACATTCACGCGAGAGTTCCTCCATGACGATGACTATCGCCATGACGCCCATCTCGTCGCCGCCGAGCGACTTCGGTGCAAAAGTGCGCAAGATGCCGGCCTCGCCCATGAGCCGGTTCATCTCCTTGAGGAACGGAGGGTTCTCGTAAGCTTCCAGCCTCCGGGGCCCGACGGTTTCTCGGGCAAAGGTTCGTACCTTCTCGCGGAGCGCGAGTTGGTCTTCGGTCAGAATTCTGGACATGTGACTTGATTCCCTACTTGGTAATGTCAAACTTGCTGTCGGTGCTCGACGCCGTGCCGAGATACACCATCACGTCACGACGAAGTTCAGCTCTAGACGCACTCGACGCGCTGACGCTCTAGCCTGAAGGTCTTGATATACCAATTACCGTCTTCCAAGCGGATGTAGGTCTCGTGGTATGCGCCGAAATTATGCATGTACTTCACCGGTCGGCCAGCCGGAAACCAGTGGTGGCTTTCGAACCGGAACCTCGCCGTGGCGGTCATATCCGAGGTCAGTACGATGTAGGGGTCCAACACATGGTGCACCATTACGTGGTCGGCCGGGACGCCGATGTGCTCCGAGTAAATAGCGTCACGGCCGATGAGCGGCCACTCGACCTTAGAAGCAGATTGCTTGAAATAGTCAGAAATCGCGCTGGAAACAGGTTCTTTGGTGAACGGTTGGAGCGGACCCGGGAAGTCGCTTTCATCGAATACGGCATCGGGAGCGAATACCGAGGCAAAGTCATCCCACTTGTGTCGGTCAGCGCTGTATGCATACTTACTCTTGACTTGTTTGATCTGCTCAATGGCAAACAGTTGATCGGCGATGCTCATGGCGAGCTGGGTGGATGCTGACATTCTTTCCCCTTCGAAGTTGCACAGCGGCCTGGAGGAGTTGTCCCCACTGTCCTGTGGGCTTCTTTCTATCAGCGCCTTCAGCTTCGGTCAAGCCAACTTTGAAATCGGATGCAACGAAAGTGGAATCGAATCCATCATCAGGTTGGGACGGGCCAGGGGAGGTGGGTTCGAAAACTGGCAACCGCCGACTTGGGGCAGCGGTAGGCGATGCAGAAGTGCATTCAAGTTTTTTCAGCCGCTGTTGTGGTATCGTATTCAAGACGTACATGCAAGGTCCCGGCAGTGTCTTGTCAACGAGGGCGGAAGCGAAATTGATCGCGCCATCGGCAGGCCGTTGATGTTGGGTGGGCAGATGGTCGATGCCGGTTTTGAACGATGAGAATCGTTTGAAGTGTTCCAGCTTTTGTGGGCAGGGCAGTTAGCGAACTGCCCGTCCCGGGACCTTGACCACAGGAATCACTAGAAGCGGGAAACGATCTCGCCTGACGTATCTAGCGGAGGCAGTTATGAAGGTTGGAATTTTGGGCGCTGGATCGATCGGCGCCACCTTGACTCGGCGCTTGAGCACCGCTGGGCACGAGGTGCGCGTGGCAAACTCGCGGGGCCCTGAATCCATCGACCCGTCCCTGTTGACCTCCGGAGCGGTGGCCGTTTCCGCTGCTGACGTGGCTATTGACGCGGACGTCTTCATCACGTCTATTCCGCTCTCGCGCACGCCCGGCATCCGGCCACTCTTAGAAGGCGCCGCAAAGAGCGCGATCGTTATCGACACATCCAATTACTATCCTGAGCGAGACGGCCGAATTGCAGTCCTCGACTACGGCAGGGCAGAAAGCTTATGGATCTCTGAGCAACTTGGTCGACCCGTCACGAAGGCCTGGAACGCCATCACTTCAGAATCGCTCGCGGATAAACCGATGAAACCGGGCACAAGCGGCCGCATTTCGATCCCTGTTGCATCTGACGACGATACGAGCCGCGCTGTGGCCATGCAACTGATTGATGAGACTGGGTTCGACGCATACGATGCGGGGCCCCTCGCAGAGTCGTGGCGATTCCAGCCGGGTTCACCGGCATACTGCACCGATCTCACTAGTGCAGAAATGTCTGACGCACTCGCCTCAGCACAAAAGAATCGGTCACCGCTGAGGAGGGATCTCGTGTGGAAGGTGATAGCGGAACGCACGGATGGGTTCAAAAGTGTCGATCCTGACTTCGGCGACTACCTCGTACGTCTGAATCGGGCCATCTATCTGTAAGCTCGCGTGATCCAAGTCATGTCGATACATCAACGCCGGATACGAGCGGTAGCAGGAACCGTTATCGGTCAGGACCGTTGACAGTGATCCCGTGGGACTCGAAGTAGGCGTTGGCGCGTTCCCAGAAGCCGTGTCCCGGTGTCCTATTTCTCATCGGTGAGGATCTCGGAGTAGGCGAGCGCGGGAATGGTCTTCGAGGAACCGGAGAGGACCCTGTGGACCGCGAAGGGATGGATGCCGGTAACGGGCCTCCCACCGCGCGGCGGTCGTGACGGATACCTGGGAACGTTCAGTTGCCCGCCGCATAGGCCAATTGCGACGATGCATCTGGCAAGGCCGAGCCGTCCACCGGCGCCAGGAGCGGGTTAGTACGGGACATTGAAGACCTCCTTGTGGTTCGGACTCTGGACAAGCCCCACTCCACTCGGAGGTCTTCTTCTTGTCACCTAATCAGGTCGCATGGTCCTAACGTCCGTGGGCAAGATATCAAGACGATATGGATTGGGAAGGAATCGGGGACCCTTGTCGGTTCCCGGACCCTTTTGAAGGCCAGTATCGCCACCTATGACCCGAGCGCTCCGATCCAAGGAGGGGCGTCCTCCGTTGTTGCTTTGGTGCACTCCGAATCCTTTGCCGGCGTGATGGCTCTACTAGGAGTGCCCGCAAGGATATTCCTGGAGGGCCACCATCGATGCAGGAGAGGCGCAGCGTGGTAGCTGCATTGGCCTAAGGGTCGGATCGCCCAGGTCTCTGCCCCGACGCGATATGGCTGCTGACCTTGATGGCTGCGGCGCTCTCTAATACGCGGAGGTTTTCTATGAGTCCACGTGATCGGTATCGCATTCAGGACCGTCGTGGTATCGTATTCATAAGTTTGTTGGATGGTGTGGTTGTCTGGTTTTTTTGGGAGCCACGCACGATTGGGTTAAGTCGAGGTGGAGTCTTGTCAGCAAGGACGGAAGAGATGTTGAACGTGCCTTCGGAAGCGGTTGATGTTCGCGTGGACAAGTGGTCAACGCCGGTTTTGAATGATGAGAATCGGTTGAAGTTGGCCACGTTCGCTACCAATATGCGCGGGAGTGTGACGCTTGCCAATGTAGAGGGCAAGGTCCTGGGCAGTTGGGAGGAGAGCCTTCGGTTGGCGCAGCATGCTGACCGGATCGGGTTTGACGCGGTGATCCCGGTGCAGCGGTGGCGCGGGTTTGGTGGGCAGTTCAATTTGTCGGACCGCTCTTTTGAGCCGTTCACATGGGCCACTGCGTTGTTGGCGCGAACGGAGCGGATCCAGGCGTTTGCCACGGTTCAGGTTCCCGTGATCCACCCCATGATGGCGGCCAAGATGGCAGTGACTGCCGATCATGTGTCGGGGGGCCGGTTCGGGATCAACGTTGTGGCGGGGTGGTTCCCGGAGGAGTTCGCAATGTTCGGCCTTACCCAGCGGGAGCACCAGGCCCGGTACGCCTACGCTGATGAGTGGACGACTCTGCTCAAACGCCTGTGGACCGGGGACTCCCCGGTGGATTTCGATGGTGAGTACATCAAGGCTGTTGACGCGTTCTCGGACCCGCACCCGTTGCAGGACCCCTACCCGGTGATTATGAATGCGGGCACCAGCGGCCCCGGCCGTGAGTTCGCTGCCACCCATAGTGATCTCATCTTCGCGTCCCTGCAGGACATGGCGACCGCGCAGCGTCAAATCGCCGAGATCAAGCAGCAAGCGTTGAGCTCCCACGGTCGCCAGGTGCGTGTCTTCGGGCGGGTGCACATCGTGTGTCGGCCGACCGAGCAGGAAGCTCAGCAGTACTTCCGCTGGGTGCACCGGGACAACGCTGATGTTGCCGCGATCGAGAAGTTGCTTGCGGGGGTTAGCGCCAATTCGGACAGTTTCGACGTTGATCCGGAAGAGCACGCCAAGACAATCGAGCGACTCGCTGCCGGCCGTGGCGCCATGACGATTGTTGGTACCCCTGAGCAGGTGGTCGCATCCCTGCTGGAGCTGACCAACGCCGGACTCGACGGAGTGGCCATCTCCTGGGTCGACTACGACGAGGGACTCCAGCAGATGGAAGACGACATCCTGCCCCTCATGATCCAAGCCGGCCTCCGCAGCTAAACACATGAGCCGTTTGGACCTGCAGCACCGCTGCGGCGTGGATGCTCGGAACACCCCGAAACCAGACTCAGGTAGTACAACAAGCCTGCGCTCTATAGAGAGGAACACCTAATGCCATTGAGCGGTACAACAAGGAGGCCAGGGTCGGCCGCCGCTCGCTTGCGTGAACTGATCGCGGGTGATGGGATGATTCATATTCCTGGGGTTCATGACCCCTTTTCGGCGCGGGTAGCCCAGGATCTAGGATTTGGCGCGGTGACCATCGGCGGAGGGGTCACCGTATCGGTGGCATACCATGCGATTCCTGACATGACCATGATCTCCACCCGCGACATCATCGATGTGGCCCGGGGCATCACGCGGGCAATTGACATTCCGCTCATCGTCGATTTCGACGACGGGGGAGGTAACCCACTCCAGGTACGTCAGGCGCTGCAGATGGCGGAAGCTGCCGGTATTGCCGGCGTCATGATCGAGGATACAAACTTCGCCTACCCCAAGCACACGCCCCCCAAAGAGCTGGGGAACGTCATGCAGTTCGACGACAACCACCACCTGACACGCGATGCGGCTGTTCAACGCGTACGCGCCGCGGTCGAGGCGCGCAGGGATCCAAACACGGTCATCGTGGCAAGGACTGATAGTGCCCTGATATCGAAGGACGAGGCTCTGTTGCGCATGCGGTTATTCGCTGAGGCTGGGGCTGACGTGATCAAGCCAACGCATTTCGAATGGAAGGATGCTGCAGAAGCAGTAGAGGCATCATCCGGAGTGCCGGTGATGATGGTACCCATCCGATTCGGTAGTGCAACCCGCGAAGAGCGTGAATTCGCGCTTCAAAGCGGTGTAAAAATTCTGCTGGACCCGGTTCCTGTCTCCTATGCAATATACGAGGCAGCTATCAAGACGCTCACGGAACTAAAGCAAACTGGCATGGTGGACGCGGATTATTCAGGCACTGCCAAGACCGTTCAAGAGACAATCCGCTACCGTGAATGGGGCGAACTCGCGATGCGATATCAAGCGTCGGGTGCGGCGTCATGATTGCATTGCCGACGGCGCTCAAATTTAGACCACTGGCATTGACTGTGCTGTCACTCGGCTTGGGGACTCCTCGCGACTCCCGTTACCGTATGCCTAAGCTGGCCCCGACAGCAAACGACTACTCTTGCACCCGATCACGACTCGAAAATCTCGCCCTACGGAGGTCAACATTATGGAGTCAGTAATTGACGCCTCGATCTGTGACACTAATCACACGTCAGAAGAAGCGCAGAGGTGGGTTGACGTAGCACGTTCGCTGGCGCCGCTCGTAGAGTCTGAAGTCGCGCAAGCCGACCAGGACAAGGTCATCACGTCAAAGGTCGTTCAGGCGTGGAAGGACGCCGGCCTGTATGGCGTGTTGCTGCCAAAACACCTCGGAGGCGCGGGTGTGGACGCCGTTACGTATATTCAGATCGCGGAGGAGATCTCGCGCCAGGACGCCTCTGCTGGTTGGGTTTACGGTAACCATCAGACAGGCACCCTGTTCATTGGGATGCTTCTGCCGGCTGAAGCACTGCGGGAGCTCATTGGCCCAAACGCAGACGGCGTCGCCTGCGGCTCGGGTGCACCACAAGGACCCTTCGGCACTGCAAAGCCCGTGGAGGATGGCTATCTTGTCAAAGCACCTCCGAGGTTTTTCGGATCCGGCTCGCAGCACGCGACGCGAGTGGTCAGCCGGGTAGCTCTGCTCGACGAGAACGACGAGATGCTCATCGGTGATGACGGGGAGCCCAAAGTCGTCTTCATTTGGGTGGACCCTGAGCACGTCGAGTGGAAGCACGATTGGGACCCGTCTGGTCTCGCCGGATCAGGCTCAGGGTCCTATCTAGTGAAGGAACACGTCATCGAGGAAAAGTGGATGGCAATCCACGACGGCACGGACTTTCCTAACGACCCTGTGTTCGCCCAGGGGTTTACATCGGTCACGACACTGCACCACGTCGGTACGGGGCTAGGACTAGCGAAGCGAGCCATCGAGGAGATGGCGAAGTCCGCTCACGGACGCCGTCGCGGAGTGGTACCTTCCCTGGACAACTATCCGCTCTTTCAGGCCGAGTTTGTTCGCGTTGCTTCGCTGTACCAAGCGTCGCGCGCATTCATTCTGGACTCCTACAAGAACCTCTGGAAGGCGGCGGCGGAGCATCGTTTGAGTGAACTGCACATTGCGCTTATCGAGCAAGCAGCACTGCACCTCTACCGGTCGCTTGACGACATCATTGCAACCGCATCGCTGTGGGCGGGGTCAGATGTCATTGCGAAGGATGGTATTTTCGCTCGCCTTAATGCAAACGCACGGGTCGCGATGAGCCACCTGCTGGTAGGTCCGCAACACGCCGTTCAGATCGCGCCCGCGTTGCTGGACAACTGGCAAAGTAACTCTCGGCCCGTTCAAGGGAACAGTAATCATGAGTGATTCGCTGAGCACGCTCGCCGTATTACAGAGCAATGTCGGCAGGGCGAAGGTCATCATCGAATGACCTTCCCGCTAAGAACGAAGGGCAGCGTCGTCGGAGACGTTCGAACTGTGGGTGCAGGCGAGGGACGCCGCCCCATCGTCGCCCAAATCGCGTCCCGCGAAGGCTGACCGCGAACGCGACGAGCTTGACGAGCAGCGCGAACACCAAGAATCCGATCAGGAGTAGATGCAGTGGTTGACAGGCTCAAAGATAAGGTCGTAGTGATCACGGGCGCTGGGTCAGGAATTGGCCTCGCCGCGGCGAGACGATTTCACGTGGAGGGCGCACGGCTCGTATTGGCTGGTAGGAGTGAGGCCGTCCAGGTTGCAGCGGATGAGCTTGGTGTCCGAGCCGTAGGCGTTCGCGCTGATGTTTCGCGCGCTACAGACGTTCAACGCATCATCGATCTCGCAGTTTCCGAGTACGGTGGCCTTGACATACTCTGTAACGTCGCAGGAGCAGATCCAAGGTCGAAGATGTCCTTTGAGGACGAGACCGATGGTGACTTCGACCTCATGGTCAGCGTAAATCTCCGGGGTGTCTTTAACACGATGAGGGCTGCGATACCGTTTCTGCTCGCGCGAGGTGGCGGTTCGATCGTCAACGTTGCCTCGAGTGCTGCGCTGATAGCGTCCCCGTACTTGTCGACCTATAGTGCGGCGAAGGCGGGCGTGCTCGGACTGACTCGAACCGTAGCGGTCGAGTACGCGAGCCAGGGAATTCGAGCCAATACCGTTTGTCCGGGGCCCATACAAACTCCGATGCTGGACAGAGGAAGGGCAAATAATCCGGTGGCTGCGGACTACATCAAAGAGAAGATTCCGATGGGGCGGATCGGAAGGGCCGACGAGGTCGCAGATGCCATGCTCTACCTTGCCAGTGATGAATCCTCATACGTCACGGGGGTTGCACTTCCGGTTGAAGGTGGCCAGACGGCTAAATAAACGGGTTGGGATCGACTCGCGCTTCCAAACTGGGAATGCAGGATGTTTGTGCTCGCCACGCAGCTTGATTGACATCATATTCAACCGTTAGGTCGACGGCGGTCGCACGGCTCAGTCACAGAGCGACGGATCGTCTAAGGTCAGCTACCCGTCACGCCTTCATGAGTAGGTGCGACAATTTTTTGCTTCTAGAAAGGGAAATATAGGAATGTTCGGCCTGAGCGAGGACCAAGTAGACCTTATCGCCGCCAGTCGTACTTTGGCGCTCGACACGTTTAAAGCGAAAGCTATGCAGTGGCACCGTACTAAGGAGTACCCCGCCGAGAACATCGCCGCTCTGCGAGATGCGGGGCTGCTTGGGCTTTGCGCACCAAAAGCGGTCGGCGGCGGCGGGCGCTCTGAGTTTGACGCGCTGTTGGTGCTCGATGCGATCGGCAGCGTGTGCCCGACTACAGCTGCAGCCATGAATGTGTTCGACGTCGGTCCACTGAGCATCCTCACCAAACATGGGAGTGCGGCCCAGCAGGAGAAATACATCCCCAGAATGTTGAATGGTGAGCTCCGCCTTTCGATCGCACTGACCGAACCTGACGCAGGCTCAGAACTGACGGGTTTGAAGACAAGCGGTCGAGTTCAGGGCTCCGAGGTCCTCCTTAACGGAGTCAAGGTTTTCTCTGCCGGAGCCAATGCGGCTGATGTTTTTCTGGTCTATGTCCGCTTTGGCCCGAAGCTGAGCGACATTGGGGCGGTAATTGTTGAGAAAGGGTCGCCTGGCCTGGTCACGGGACCCACCAGAACCTTTATGTCTGGCTCAACGTGGGCGGAACTGCGATTCGAGAACTGTCGGGTCCCGGCGGAGAACATTCTGCCTTTGGAGAACGGATTCAAGGACCTCATCCTGACTTACAACATGGAACGCCTTGGAGCCGTTGCCAAGAGTCTCGGAATTGCCGAGTGTGCAAGGACTCGTGCGCAGGAGTATGTCGTAAGTCGCCACCAATTCGGCGGACCCCTGTGGGACCAGCAGGGACTGAGGTGGAAATTCGCCGACATGGAAATGCGAATTGAGTCAGCGCGGCTGCTCATGATGAAAGCCGCCGCCAATGCCGTTGACGGCAACCCTTCGCGCATCGAGTCGAGCATGGCCAAGCTCGCCGCTAGTGAGGCGGCTTCTTTCGTCTGTGATGAGGCAATCCAAGTGTGTGGGGGTACGGGATTCGACGAGGAAAGTGGTCTGCCCTGGCTCTACGGACTTGCCCGCAGTTACCGGATCGCCGGCGGGGCGTCGGAGCTTCATCGAAACATGATCGCAAAGGATCAGCTGGCGTCGAGCTGGACTTTCAAAGACCGGGCACCTAGCGAGGTCGGGGCCTAGACACATGTGGCCATCGTGCACAGGAACGGTTCAGACCCTGATGTCGGTAAACGACTTCAAAATTTGATGCTCTTTCGCCGCATGTCACCACTAGGGAAGTTGAGAACGGCAGCCAAGAGAGGAATGAGTTACGACATGAGCAGCGAAAGACCGGACCTTCCGGACTATGACGAGCTACCAAAAACCGACTTCGGCATCGGAGCATCATGGGGGCTATTCGGGCCATCCGACGAGGACGGACTGCTGAACCTGCACGGTCCGGCGACAACTCTTCAAGCCGCCCAATCGATTGTCAGCGGTGAAGTCATCCGGCTCGATGCGCCGCTCGACTTTTTTGACCCCCCCCTGTACGGGCGGCCGCGTTACACGAGGCATACCGTGGTCACGGAGAATGGCAGCGTTGACGAATCGTACTCGGCCCTCAACCCGCAGTCGAGCAGCCAATGGGACGCACTCAGCCATGTAGCAGCGTACCCGGGCGTCTATTACAACGGGGCAACACTCGATGAAGTCCTGGAGGGTCGTAACTCGATCGCCGGTTGGGCTCGGCGAGGAATCGTCGGGCGAGGTGTACTTCTTGACCTCCAGAGGGACGCGGAGCTCAACGGGGAACCATACGACCCAGCAACCCCGCACGCATTCTCCGTCGCGGATCTTGAGAGCGCGCGGCAACGAGCAGGAGTGGAGTTCATTCCCGGGGACATTATCCTATTGCGCACCGGGTTTGCCGCTTGGTACGCAAGCTTGAAGCCGGACGAGCGTCAGCATGTTTCGGATCGCGCGAATATGGTGGCGGCAGGACTCGAACACACGGAGGAGATGGCGCGATATCTCTGGAATATCCACTGCAGTGCAGTTGTGAGTGACACACCCTGCGTTGAGGTTTTTCCGATGGGGAACTCGAGCCCGGAGTCACCGTTCGGCATACTTCACCGAGCCTTGCTCGGTCACTTCGGAATGGCAATCGGCGAGCTTTGGTGGCTCGAGGAGTTGGCCGCACGAAGCCACGACGACGGCCGAGCGACGTGCATGCTGGTGAGCGCTCCGCTGTACGCCCCCGGCGGCGCTGGCTCCACCGCAAACGCACTTGCGATCCGTTAGCAATGCAAACGTCCAAGCAGTGCACAACAGTCATAGAAATAATGCAAACCTATCCCCGAGGAGATTAGCGTGACCCTTTCGTTTGACTTTCGAGGCAAGACCGCCGTCGTCACTGGGGCCGCGCGCGGCATCGGATATGAAATCGCCCGACTGCTTACTGAGGGCGGCGCAACCGTGTACATTGCCGACTTCGACCCCGAGGAGACAGCTATTGCTGCAGAGCGTCTGGGGGCGCGTTCGCTCGTAGTCGATGTGTCTTCCCCCTCAGTCGGTGAGGTCATCGATCAGGTCGTTGAGGAGGCTGGCTCGCTGGAAATCCTGGTCAACAACGCTGGCATTCTTCGTGACGGGGTGCTGTGGAAGATGACCGATGACGAATGGCACAGCGTGCTGGACGTCCACCTCACCGGCACTTTCCGTCTCACACGCGCGGCCGTGACGCCGATGCGCGCACAGGGCTTCGGGCGGATAGTGAACGTCACCTCTTATTCGGGCATGCACGGAAACTTCGGCCAAGCCAACTATGCAGCTGCGAAGGCAGGGATCATTGGATTCACCAAGACCGCGGCGAAGGAACTCGCTAGCTTCGGGATCACTGTCAACGCGATCTCACCCAATGCGCAGACCAGAATGATCTCGTCTATCCCCGAAGCGAGGCTTACGGAACTTACCGAGATGATCCCAATCCGGCGGTTTGCGGACCCGCACGAGATCGCCACCGGAGTCGGCTTCCTCGCTTCAGAGGAGGCCGCTTACATTACAGGCGTCGTGCTGCCAATCGACGGGGGAGTATCCATGTAGTCCGAACATCCTGGCCTGGAACGTGACATTTTGAGTGATATCCAGTGTTTAGGACGGGCCGAGCCTTTTCCGGGCCGCTGCTGCCCCGGTTGGGCCACCGGCCGTGGTTCCAGACTTCGGCTGTGGGCTTGTGGGGGCACATAGTGCGGACGTCGTAAGGCGCGACTGCGTTACAGATTGCGCCACCGTTGGGAGCGACATCTTTCCAAGCTCGTGCTCGGTGAGTGGGGGACCAGACCCGAAAGCGGACACCATCGCGATGCTCGGTGAGCACGGGGTGGAGGCTCGGTCGTTGTCCAGATCTGGCGGACCCTCCGGCGCAGTGTTGATCACGACTGGTGAGCTCAGGCCCCGGCTGCTGCATACCAACATGAGGCTCGGTCCGACGCTCGTTGGCTTGTATGCCGCCACGACGCTGTATTTCCACGCCACAGACGCAAGGCGGATTGCGGGGCTCCCTGGGCGACGCGGTAGCGAACCTTGAGGCCATCCAGGGGTTCGACGCTCGCGAGTGGCTCCGGCCCCGAGCCACGGCAGCTTGCGAGAACAGATCGGCCGCATAGGAGTCGACCGGCAACTGCATCGGGCCGGGGAAGCCCTCAAGCCCGGCGCCTTGAACACTGACGAAGGCGAATCCGTCGGCTTTGGACTCGGGTTCGTCCATGACGTCGTAGCCGGGGCTGACGCTGGTCCAATGGACGATCAATTCGCCGTTGAACTCAGCTGGGTCGGCGGGCCGACGCACCCACGATAGGAGTGCGGTACGGCGTGGACTCGGGCTCCATCTTTGAGACAAACTCCCCCTGCCCGGGGCGTCGATGACGACGGCACGATCGGCCTTGCCCGCGATAAAGTACTCCTCCTGGACGTGCCCGACCGACGTGAGATCACGCCCGCTGGGCCCGAGCGCGTGGCCGCGAGAGCTGCCGGAGACAGGTCCAGAGATGGTGGTCGGGACGACGGGTCAACCCCAAAGCACCGATTTGGCTCGTTGGTCGTGATTGTTCCACTCTCGCTGACCCTGCCCGCGGGGTCAAAGAAGCAGGAGGATCACCTTTTCCGTGACGCAGGCTGGCTTGTCTTGCCCTTCGATCTCCACCGTGACTCGCGCCCGGAGACGGTGACCATGACTCGTCGGATCCAGGGCGACGATTTCGACGCCTCCGCGTAGACGGGAACCTACCGGGACGGGTGCGGGAAAGCGGATTCGCTCTGCACCGTAGTTGATCCGGGTTATCGATTCACTGATATCGACAATCTGTTCAATGAACATGGAAACGAGTGACAGCGTCAGGTACCCGTGCGCGATTGTAGATCCGAAGGGACCGGATGCTGCGCGGGCTGGATCGACGTGGATCCATTGATGATCGCCGGTCGCATCGGCGAAAACGTCGATGCGCTGCTGCGTAATGGTTATCCACGGTGAGAACCCGAGATGTTCACCGACGGCTTGGCTGATCTCATCGATGTTCGTGAAGTGGCGCCGTTCCATGACCGTCACGACACAACCTCGAACAGTCCTGCTGCTCCCATGCCACCACCGACACACATTGTGATGACAACTAGCCGCGCTCCACGGCGCCGTCCCTCCAACAGTGCGTGCCCGACCATCCGGGCACCTGACATGCCGTAGGGGTGACCAACGGCTATCGCACCTCCGTTTACATTGAGGAGCTCAGGATCAATGCCAAGTTCTTCGCGGCAGTACAGAGCCTGTGATGCGAAAGCCTCGTTCAGCTCCCAAAGGCCGATATCATCGATTTCGAGGGAGTGGCGTTTCAAGAGCTTTCGTACTGCGGGAACGGGCCCTATACCCATCTCCTCGGGACTGCATCCGGCGACTGCCATCCCCTTATATAGCCCCAGTGGTGTGAGTCCACGACGCTTGGCTTCGGATGCCTCCATCAGCACGGCTGCAGAAGCGCCATCGGAAAGCTGACTGGAGTTTCCGGCGGTCACGCTTGAAACGGCCGATGCCGTTCCATTTGGAAGCACGGGCGTTAGGCTGGAAAGCGCTTCTACCGTTGTGCCGGGGCGGTTTCCCTCATCCTTTTCGAGCAGCACTGAAACGCGTTGTTGAGTGCCGGTGTCTTTGTCCGTCACCACTTTCGTTGTGGTGAAGGGGACGATTTCATCATCGAATCGACCGGATGCCTGAGCTGCTGCTATCCGTTCCTGTGACATCAGCGCGAAGGCATCCTGGGCCTCCCGACTGACGCCATAACGTTCTGCGACGATTTCGGCGGTGTGGAGCATCGGCAGGTAGATGCCGGGTACGTTCTCGTTCAGCCACCCATCGCGAGCGCGGTAGAAGTTCTGCTTGTCGTTCTGCACGAGTGAAATCGACTCGACGCCGCCGCCGACGGTGATATGCATGCCATCTACAACGATCTGCTTCGCTGCTGTGGCGATTGCCATGAGCCCAGAGGCGCACTGGCGATCGATGCTCATCCCGGCCACCGTATCGGGGAGGCCGGCGCGGAGTGCTGCTTGCCTTCCGATATTCATCGAGGTTGTGCCCTCTTGCATGGCGGAGCCGAGGACGACATCTTCGATCTCGGCACCGTCGATCTGTGCGCGTGCTACGGCTTCCCGGATCGCATGTCCAGCGAGCTCCTGTGCCGAGGTGTCGTTGAACGCGCCTCGGTAAGCCTTGCCGATCGGTGTACGCGCTGTGCTAACGATTACTGCTTGCCTCATGCTTCGCCTTCCTTCTTTCGTGTTTCTTTGTCTTCTTGGATACGATACCATTAGTCTATGAATATGATTCCACAGAGTGGCGGTGCGGACGTTGAGGTTCGTGTCCGATGCCGTGGTGTTGGTGTCGGATTTGCCCTACGGAAAGTCAACAGGGAGCGGAGGTTCTGAATGAATTCGGAAAATGAGGGCGTTGTGCCGGAGGAAGAGCGGGATTCGCTTCGCGAGAAATATCGGGAAGAGCGGGACAAGCGGCTTCGTTCAGAGGGAACCGCACAGTATGTGAAGCTCGACACTGCTTCGGAGTATCTGCGTGATCCGTTCACCCCGCATGTGGAGCGTGAAGCGGTGCGGCGTGACGTCGACGTCCTGATTTTGGGTGGCGGGTTTGGTGGTTTGACCACGGCTGGGTTGCTGCGCAAGGCGGGGGACATGGAGCTGGCGATCATTGAGGACGCTGGCGACTTTGGTGGTGTGTGGTATTGGAACCGTTATCCGGGTGCGCGCTGCGACATCGAGTCCTCCATCTACCTTCCGCTTCTCGAGGAGGTGGGTTATATGCCCACGGAGCGGTACGCTCGTACCGACGAGATCTTCGGCTATGCCCGCAAGATGGGGCATCATTTCAATCTTTACAAAGATGCGCTGTTCCAGACCCGGATGACGGAGGCGCGGTGGGATGAGGAAAGTGAGCTGTGGCTGGTTGTCACTGATCGTGGCGATGAGATCAGTGCACGGTTTGTGGTGCTCGCATCCGGGGTGATGTTTAGTCGCCCTAAGCTTCCTGGCATTCCCGGGATCGAAACGTTCAAGGGACATTCGTTCCATACCAGTCGTTGGGATTACGAGTACACGGGCGGCAGCAACCTTGGGGGTATGACCGGGCTGGCTGATAAGCGGGTTGCGGTGATTGGCACCGGGGCAACTGCGATTCAAGTGGTGCCTCGGGTTGCGGCGGAAGCTAAGGAAATGGTGTTGATCCAGCGCACCCCGTCGATTGTTGATGCGCGGGGTAATCGGGCGACAGATCCCGAGTGGTGGTCGAGCTTGCCGCAGGGGTGGCAGGAGGATCGTCAGGCGAACTTCGACCTCGTGCTGGAGGGCAAGAGCCCGGACCGTAATCTGATCGATGATCAGTGGAAAGAGGTCTGGGGTCGTCCGGACGCAAGGGGGATGGCGCCAGAGGCTGTTGCCGACGCGATGGACGCGATCGACTTCGAGCAGATGGAGCGTATTCGCCATCGCATCGCGGAGATCGTGGAGGATTCCAAGACCGCCGCTGGTCTCATGCCGTACTACGGACGGTTCTGTAAGCGGCCGTGCTTCAGCGATGAGTATCTGCAGGCGTTCAACCAACCCAATGTCACCCTGGTTGATACCGATGGCCGCGGGCCGGATCGTATCTCAGAGAATGCCATCCATTTTGATGGAGTGGCGTATGAGGTGGATTGCATCGTCTATGCGACAGGGTTTGAGTCGTTCGCGACCTCGCCGTCGCAGTCGGGTCGCTACAACGTGATCGGGCGCGATGGTGTCACGCTGGATGAGAAGTTGGGTCGTAACGAGTACTACTCGCTCCACGGTCTCTACACCAATGGCTTCCCGAATATGTTCATGGTCGGAAACAGTCGCCAGTCCGCGCCGACGTTCAACATTCCCTTCCGAATGACGATTCAGGCCAGCCATGTGGTGGAGCTGATTACGACGTTGGTGGATTCGGGTGTCACGTCGATGGAAGTCAAACGCGAGGCGGAGTTGGCGTGGGATGCCCACATGGCCGAGTTGCGTCGGGGTGGTGCGGCCCTCGCGAAATCCGTGCTGGATTGCACGCCGGGTTATTACAACAACGAGGGCAACGTGACCGGCAACATTATTCCTGCGGTCGCGGCAGGATACCCCGGCGGCACGCTTGGGTTCTGCGAACAGGTTGACTCGTGGCGACACCGGGAGGGTTTCCGCGAGGACATGATCTTGAAAAGCCGGTCGCATGCTTCCGGAGCGCGTGATCTCGTCGACTCTTCGCTTCAACTTCAGAAAGGCATCTAATGAGGTATTACCCAGAAAGCGCCGATCCCGCCACCAGGCCCGGTCTCGAACATTGTGTCGAACGGGCTCTACCGAGCATCGACAATTCAGTCATGCTCGGTATCTTCCAACCGAACCAGTCGTTCCACGAATGGCCCACGCTCGCACCGAACCCCACTGAGTGGACCTACGAGTACAACCTGGCAACGGTCCTCGCCGCAGAGGAAGTCGGTATGAGCTTCGCGTTTCCTGCCGCCCGTTGGGCTGGATTGCCCGGCGACGACATCGTCTGGCGCGGCGCCAGCCTCGACACGATCACGTTAACCGCGGCATTGTTGGCGGCCACCACGAAAATTACACTCCTGACCACAATCCACACAAACCTACTCAATCCTGTTGTGGCTGCCAAGTATGGTGTCGGCCTGGACCACATCGGCGGCGGCCGTTGGGGTCTCAACGTGGTTAGCGGGTGGGGAGCACACGAATTCGCCGCTATGGGAGTTGAGCTGCTTGACCACAAGGAACGCTACGCATACACCCGGGAATGGTTGGACGTTGTTGAGATGCTGTGGCGCGATGGAGAGGCTACGCTTGACGGGAAGTACTTCAAGATCAACAAGGCTGCAGGTCGGCCGCGACCCTTGCAGGTTTCACCGTTGATTGTTAATGCCGGACAGTCCTACACCGGCATGCGCTTCTCGGCTGAGAACGTGGACTATATCTTCTGTTACGGAGACCTCGCAGAGAAGTTCCGCAAAGTTCGGGCCGAGGTCGGCAGCGAGTGTGGATTCATTGGCGCCAAGTCAGTGATTCTGGGCGCGACGACTGCCGCGGCCCAGGACCGTGCACGGCAAATCGTCGACCAAGCAGACCGGGGAGCATTGCGCAACATGCTAGTTGCCAGCGGTGCCGAATCGGTAGAGAGCGCAGAAGGACGCATGGTCTCTCGTGATGAGGTCGAGGAATATCTGCTCGGTGACGCGATTATCGCTAGCGCCGAAGATGCGGGCACACAGTTGGCAGATTGGGCTGCGACGAACGGGGTCGATGGGATTTGTCTGAACTTGTTCGACTACCTCGGTGATCTCCAGCTGATCGGTTCTGATACTATTCCGGCCTTCGAAGCACAACTTGCCAAGTACGGCAAAAATTTCCGCCGGCCCTCCGCGCTTGAGGCAGCCTCTGAATCGACGCCAGCCTGATCCGCCCGTTATAGGCGGCAAGCGACCGTGGCGTCGACAACCGACGACTGGTCTTGGCTAGCGCAATTCGGTCATGGAGCACGGAATCGCGCCATGGCCACCACGTCGCTCGTGTGTTGGCCTCCTATGGCTATCCCATTCAGGTGGGAATCGCAGCCGCGTTACTTACCGTAGGAGACCATCACGCGGGGGTGCCGGAGAACAGACCGCGGGATGGCTTCGAGCTTTGTGGCAGAGCGAAGGCCGGCCCGGGAACTGATCGAAGGGTTCGGTCACCCACACCACGTTCCCGGCAACCAGGTCAAATACTCCGGTGCTCTGATCCAAGCGGGTTCCTAATCAAGCCGGGAACGGCATGCTCGGTTACGCGAGGCACTGACTCCCCAATGCTGGTCGACGCACCCAATCGTTAGAAGGAGGCCTTATCATCATGCTTGACGTTAGCCGTGTGAATTTCAGCCCGGAAGTTGAAAAAGGGTCGGAGTTGCTGCATCTGCAGCGAATGGTCGACCTACAGGCGATTCGGCAGCTGGCTGAGGCGTACCCGATTCTCGTCGATAGCCACGACCTGAACGCCTTAATAGGTCTATTTGCGGATGACGCCGTTTTCCTGCGAGCTGGAGCTGCGTACTCAGGTCGTAGAGAGTTGCGCGAGTTTTTCGGACAGATAATGAGCACGTACTCTCTGACCGCACACAGTGTTCATCAGCATCTTTTGGACCTGAGGCCCGGTGCGAGGACCGCGCTCGGAATCCAGATGGGCCATGGTGAAGTTGCCATCGACGGGCAGCGCATGGTCGCCGCGTACCGCTACGACGACGAGTATTGCCGGGTCGACGACCGATGGTTGTTCCAACGCAGACACATGCGATACGAGTACTACACCTCTCATGAGGAGTTGGCCCTGAGTCTTGAGGGCCGTCAGCGAGTGCGTGTTCCCGGAGCGGCACCGCGTGATGCGGAAATTCCGGAGGAACTGCCGTCGTACCAAAGCCGCACCCTACGACGAGTCTGATGATCCTTCCAAACTGAGGTAACGACGCTGAAGCCCATTGAGCGAGTCAGCGCGATGCTTCTCAATACCGGCCGGCGCCCGGTCTTGACCCGTGGCAGCTGTGTTGTGCAGAGGCGGACCCGGTTCGCCTGGCGTAACGTCCCCACCGAACCCATCGTCCTGGTTTGGTCCAGTGTGGGAGTGGACGGCGGACTGAGTTACCTGCGCCAGCGCTGGTCGATGAGGCTCTCCTGGACGCGCCATAAACCATTGCGCGCACACCGCTTTCGGTCGTCGAAGCACGCGCATACTCATGCGCGATGGGGGAGACCTCTCTCGATGTAGAATGGGCCTTGCACTTGGCTAGGACCTTGGTCTCGCACTCGCCAGGTCCTCGCCCAGGTAGAACAACACCGAGCCGTCCGCCGTGATTCGAACGTGAATGGTCCGGGGCAGGTAGCGCTCCCCGAGCGGTCGCCGCGAATCCCCCCGAACTCGCACGCCAGTTTGGATCCAGCCGCGCCGTCATTAGGCGGAAGACCTTGCCGTGGTCAAGGGTGTCGTGATGACCCACTGTTGCCAGGATGCCAGTTTTGGGGAGCCTGCGGGTGACCGTGCCATTTAGGCCCTGTGTACTCGCATGGTTGAAGATCGTGCCACTCTCCAACCCGGGCTCTTTTGCGCCACCCACCACCGCGTCGTAAATTGCCGGGTAATCAGTCGACACTTTTTGCGGTCCGGATCTCCGACCCTGAAATAGCCACCACATCCGTAAGCGTCCCACGGACGTCGACCGAGAACATCACCGGAGCGCCTCCAGTTCGTCGGGGAGGAACTCAATTGGACCGATAGCTTCCTCTTCTGTCGATCAACCTCGTTGAGGCATTCCTGGCACCGCGTCGTTAGAAATCACCCACCTTCGGAGGTCGCTGGATAACGCCGGATGCCTGCACTTTGACAGTGCGAACACTCAGAGTCGATGGGTTAGCGCATCTGCTCCCCGGTCAAACTCCACGGCTCGGATAATGCGCCATTGCACGGGCGCTCTCTGTCCATGCTTCCGGTGAAGCTTATGGCGGATATCGTCGCACAAACTCGGGAATTTTGGTATCGATTCCAGTAGCGGGCTAGACAAGCTTGGTTTCGTATCTTGGAACGAGTCAAGCAGGCCGAGCAGGATGGCTTTGACGCCGCGTTTCCGGGCGTCTGCTACGGTGAGTTCTACCTGCAAGAGGCGCGTCAGGCGGTCAAAATACCGGTCATAGGGCCAGCGGAATCAGCGATGATAATGGCACAACTTATCGGCGCCAGATTCGGCGTGGTGACACTAGCTACTGAAGACTACTTTACTCAGGGACCGGTTTATGGTCACAACGCGGTGGAGCAAAACCTGCGCCTTCTCGGCTGGGAAAATCGCGCAATTAGCAGACCAGTGCGTCCGCTTACAGCTCCCTTGGGACCACTCCTGGTTGAGGCGTACAATGGCCGACCAGAGCGGTTGATTGAGGTGTTCGAGGCCAAAGCTCTGCAGTGCGTACGCGATGGTGCAGATGTCGTGATTTGCGGTTGCATGCCCTACGGAACAGCTTTGTCCAAAGTTGGTTACAACGAGGTGACTGGTACCGGGGTGCCAGTAATAACGCCGTTGCCTGCAATGATTAAGATGGCAGAATCGTTGGTCGACCTACAGCGCAGCGTGGGAATGGCGAAGTCGGAAGCAGTTGTCAGTCCTTATCGGAGCACCCCGGATAAGGTACTTGAGGATCTAGCCGTGCGGGGAATCGGGATACCGCAGGTTCGGCAGTCAGGCCAGTCATTCGCTAACGCGTACACTCCAGATGGTTCCCGGGACGCCATGACTGTCTAGCGACTGAATGGCGTTCGGGCGAAGGCGATGGTGCACTGTCGATTCACTGAAGTAAGAGTTCAACGGTGAGTTCGGCCATTGCTTCGATCTTTTGATACACCGTAGTTTGGCCAAGCGAAGCCCATCCTGAAATCGGGATCGTCGTAGCAACTATCCAAAGATCCCCGGGAACATGGATTGCATTTGGTCAGGCGGAGTCGTCCCTTGGGCGTCAGGAGCGAGTTAGCGTGGGACGCTGAAGACCTCCTTGTGGTTCGGACTGTAGACAAGCCCTACTCCACTCGGAGGTCTTCTTTTTGTCACCTAACCACGCCCCATGTTCCTAACCTCTGTGGTTCATAAATTTAGGCGCCGACAACCTCGGGCTGGGGTGCTTCCTCACCCGTCTCCAGGACCGTGATCAGTTCAGACCACAGCATATCCATGTACTCATCGCCGAGTTCCACCGCCCATGAATCCGGAGCGATGTCAGTGATCCACTCGAACCGGCAGCGACCGTCGCCGGTGTCGAAGACCCGCATGGACCCGTGGTGATAGGTGGCTTTCCAGAACGACGATTCGAGCACCGTGTAAGAAGCGTACCTGTGCTCAGGATCGATCGTGATGTTCAGTTCCGGCTGCTCAAGGCCTCCACCGCGGGAGATGACGGTTCGCACAGGACCTTCGATGCGATTCTCTTCGATGAAGCTGAACACGCGGATGTCGGCCCGCATGAAGCGGTCGACGATTTCCCAGGCGGCATCCGGAGAGACGCTGAGGTTTGCTGCTTTCAAGAAAATTGCCAAGAGTGGCCCTTTCGAATGGTCCGCTGAGGCGGAAATTGATCTGATTTGTAAAGTATTGGCTGGGCACGGACAGGGCAGCGGGTGGCTGGGCCGGGGTCCTGCCACTCTGCCGCCCGTTTCCGTCTTGTTCCGGAAGGATATCGTTACGCTTCTGGGCTTCCCGGTCCGTCACCGCGGCGCACCCCGTTGGTCACCGCGTCCGGCAGCTGCTTGCCCGGGTCCATCGAGATCGTCCGGCTGTGCAGGTACTCGTCCACGGCCGTCGGGCCGTGTTCGCGTCCTATCCCTGACTTGCCATACCCACCGAACGGCGAACCCAGATCGGCCGTGACGGTGTTGACGGAGAACGTGCCTGTTCGGATGCGCCGTGCCACCTCGAAGCCGTGGGCATCGTCGGCGGTGAACACCGATCCCGCGAGTCCGTAGGGGGTCTCGTTCGCGATGCGGATGGCGTCTTCCTCTCCCTCGTGCGGGATGAGGACGGCGACGGGGCCGAAGACCTCTTCGCGGGCGATTTTCATGTCGTTGTGAGCGTTGGTGATCAGTGTGGGCTCGTAGTACCAACCCGCGGACATGCCGGCGGGGCGACGGCCGCCTGCAGCCACGGTGGCTCCTTCACGACGTGCCTCCTCGACGAAGAACTCGACACGATCGCGCTGCCTGGAGGTTACGAGCGGGCCGACCACCGTGTCCGGGTCCATAGGGTCGCCGATCTTGAGGGACGAGAACGCCTGCGCGAGCGCCTCGGCGTATGCGTCGTACTGCTCGGCCGGCACGATGAACCGGGTCCGCGCAACACAGTGCTGTCCCGAGTTGGCGCCGACGCTGCCATCGACCAGCGCGGGTACAACGTCCTCCAGCCGCGCGTCGTCCAGAACGATTGCTGCAGACTTGCCGCCGAGCTCCAGGAGGACCGGCCGCACCAGAGCACCACAGGCTGCGGCGATTTTGGCACCGACCGCATCCGATCCGGTGAAGCTGACCATGTCGACGCCGGGGTGCTCGACCAAGTACGCCGACTCGGCCGGCTCGGCCGCAACGATGTTCACGACGCCGGGCGGCAGACCTGCTTCCTCGAAGATCTCCCCATAGACGAACGTGGCAAGCGGGGTGGGCTCAGGGACCTTGATCACCACAGTGCAGCCCGCGATCAGTGCTGGCGCCAGCTTCTGTCCGATCGCCGGAATCGCGAAGTTGTAGGCGGGGAACGACGCCACCACGCCAATGGGCTCACGCACGACGAGGCTGTTGCCGGCCATCGGGACCGTGGGGCCACCTGCTGATCCTCCGGTGAAGCTCGTCAGATCACTGATCCGGATTTCCTCGAGCTCCAGAATGCGCCCCACCTCGGCGTAGTAGTTAAAGCTCATCACGGGCGCTACCGTCATGTAGTACTGCGAGAGGAGCATGGAACAACCCAGCTCTTCGGAGATCAGGGGCGCCAGTTCATGCTGACGCTTCTCGATGCCAGTGGCGATGCGAGTGAGGTAGCCCGCGCGCTCGGCAGGACTCATCCGAGGCCACGGGCCGTCGTCGAAGGCCCGGCGCGCTGCAGCGACCGCGCCGTCGATGTCTTGCTGCGAGGCGGCAGGGACACGTCCGACGAGCTCCTCTGAGCGTGGCGAGATCACGTCGAAGCTGCGGTCTGACTTTGCGGCGCGCCAGGCGCCGTCGATGAAGAAGGAATCGTGCTCGATCATATGGATCTGTTACCTTTCTTGACACTGTTGCCGGCGTCGACAGGCAGCGCGACGCCGGTGATGAACTTGGCGTCCGCCGACCAGCACGCGACGGGGTCCGACACATCGTTGGACTCGATCCGCTGCAGGTCCGGCAGCGCGTTGAGGGGAGCGACCGCACCGCGCGCATCGTCGACCTCGGGGTTGTCAATGTGCGGCGGGACCATGTCGCACAGCGCCTGGTACATGATCAGCGGGAGGTTGACATTGTGTACTTGCCCGAGTCCGCATACGTCCCCTATCCCGGACACGATATGGCGGCCTAGGCAACCAACGCACCGCACCGTCTCCTTGAGGCCGGACTTTGTTGCCGGGTCGTATTTTACTGTCGCGACGTCTTCGCAGCAGATGTCGAGAGGGATGATGTCAGCACCTACTGCGTCAATGCTGATGGCGTGCGAACGCCGTTGACTGCGAGCAGCTCCCGTCACAAATGCGACGCTGCTCTTGGGCAAACCCATGCCTGTTACCTCAGCCCTGTCTCATCATTCGCGTCAGGGCCCGCAATGCGAACCATTCCTTGAAGCACTGCGAACAAGTCACCCACCAGTTACCATGGAATCGAATTCATAGAATCGTAACCTGACGCTCGCGCGCAAGCAAGTGTCCGAGTTGACTGATTGCAATGAGGCAACAGGATGTCAGGGCGACCGCCTGGCGCCATAAGACGTGAGATCGATGCTCACGGGGGTATTGCGCTAAAGCACAAGTCTTGACTACGATGCCAAAGACGCAAGACGGTTTACCAGTATCTGCGTCACGCCAGGCTTGGAAGTGTAGGCGCCCAGAAGCCCATTGCTCCATTAAGCACTCAAATCGCACGCGCAGGGAGCTCGCTTCGTTGCGCCGCTGACTCAAAAATGATGACTCCAGAGATTACTGGGTCCAAAACACAGGTGGTCAAAGATGACACAATCTCTATCGGCCGAGGCTCGTACCGGCCGATTCACTTCGTTAGTTGCACTAGTCTGGCTCGGCGGCGTAGGCGTAGACATCCAGTGGGGCACCCTGCCTCCGCTGGTTGGGGTAATAGCGGCATCGTCCGGCCTGTCGGGGTCGGAAATCGGCTGGGTCTTTAACTCAATGATGGTCGGCAGTGCCATCTCTGTCGGCCTCACTGCACGTATGGGCGACATCTATGGGCATCGCAAGGTCCTTATTGCACTGAGCTTCCTAGCACTGCTGGGATGCGCCGTGGCTGCAACAGGCGATGGTTTTTGGCCTCTCGTTGCAGGCCGGTTCCTCTTAGGCTTTGCTGTTACCCTCCCTCTGAGCTGGGGGCTCCTGCGCCCACGGGCTACCGCGCGTCAGATCCGAATTGTCTCGTTAGGACTCTCATTCGTGATGGCGATCTTTACACCGACCGCACTCGTTGTCGGAGGCTTTGTCGTTGAATTGGGATTGCCGTGGCAGAGCGTTTTCTGGGTGAGTTTCGCCCTGTACGCTGTGCTGCTGGTACTTGCCCTTGCCTCATCTGAAACGCCCGCTGCCTCCCGTTATGTCGGTCGCCTGAACTGGTTCGCTTCGCTGGGGCTCGGCATTTGGGTCACTGCACTGTTGGTCGGAATCAGCGAGGGACCAGCCCTGGGCTGGAGTTCACCCATCGTGGTCGGCTCGTTTGGCGTGAGCGCCGTGACGTTGACCGTCTGGTCGATTCAGCAGCGGCGCAGCCCGGACCCCCTGATGTCGTTCCGCAACATGGACCGACGTCAGGCCATCATCGGATATTCCGGGATCTTCTTGATAAGCGTGGTCGGGGTGAGCATTTTTGTCGCGCTGCCGGCTATGTTGCAGACCCCGACGTCGTCAGGGTACGGCCATGGCCTGTCTGCCCTGGACTCTACGTATGTGCTGCTCGCTATCATTCCCGGCTCCGCGCTGGGATACCTCTGGACTCGATGGGGACTCAACCGGCTGGGTCCGAAGATCGTTCTGGTCATATCCGGAACCGCCTCGATTGGTGTCTTTCTCGGTTTCACAGTTGCTAACGGCCCGGTTTGGATGTCCTGGGTGTGGGTCTTCGGCTATGCCCTCGCAACCCTGAGCTGCTTGACCACCGGGTACTCGCTCGTCGCGGCCGCCGGCCGCCAGGACAACATGGCGGTGACCATTGGCATGCAAAGCATTATCCAGTACGTCTCGGGGACGATACCTACCGCAATTGTGTTGAATGTACTAGTACCCGGTGCTGGTGGATTCGTTCCTAAGGAAACATTTGATGGCATCTTTATTGGGGCCGCCCTGGTTGTCGTCGTGTTTGTCCTCATTTGGGCCGTCCTTGCCCCGAAGCGCCTCACAGATCGCCACGCAATCGACACTGAAAGCGATCCCACGAAAGTCAGGATTGCCAGTCACTCGTAAGACCAAGTGCAGTGGCGGAGTGCAGAGACATCACCGCGTTTCACGAGCCAACCTGTGGTGCAGTTAGAAGGCGCGGAGGATGTCTTCCAACCCCAAAAGAGCGTACGAGGACACCCGGTTAAGGAGACAACAACGACCATGTTCAGAAGGCGATTTCCTCTTGTCCCTGAAAAGGCTACTGACTCCGGCATTCTCGTACCCAGGATCAACTTCACAACATTCATAGGCACCCTCAGCCCTGATACTCCGTTTGGCCTCGCTAGGGAGATCGATCTGCTGTGACGGAGAGCAAGCGAAACCCAACGGGGTATCCCGTGAAGTCATACGCCGCTGATGTCCTGGATACTCCGCCGGAGCTTGGCGTAACGCAGGAAGAATACCCCCTGCATTTCAGGGAGTGGCAACCGGACGAATTGGAAAAGCATCCCCTGTTGATATGGACAGGACTGGCCCCCGGAGACATCGTGTCACTTCGCGCTAATAACGCTCAGAGCTACGTTGGAATGGTGGAATCCAAGACAAATGACGGGCTGGTGATTTGGATGAGGGACGAAATAAACGAGCGGAGGCTCTTCCACTTTCAGGACTGCCGGTCCGTACAGATGTTGCGTTAGTTGGCGCTGATATGTACTGCTGGGCAAACAGTCAAAGTTATTCTTCCGATGTATGAGGTGATTCCCCCTGATTGGGAGAAAGAAAGCGTCCGGCTAAGCTCCCGTTAGCTGTCCAACGTCTATGCGATAGCCAACAGATTTTCCTGCGTCCAGTTTTCCCAGTATCGTTTCGGCGTCATGCCGTCTAAGGATCCGCGGGGCCGTTCATGATTGTAGATAGCTTTCATTCCTCGGCCAAATATGTCGCTTCGGCTATGGTGTCCATGATTTCTCCGGTGAGCCGTTCCTTCTGAATTGGGCGCTGAAGGATTCGATGAAGCCCTTCTGCCAGGGTGATCCGGGGTCGATGAACGCGGTATCGACCCCGGCCGTGCTGCACCAGTCAATCCTGCCGCTGCAGTGAATTCCAGCCCCGTTGTCGCAGCGGACGTAGTTCGGTGGGGTGCGGATTTCAGCGATGATGTCCTCCAGCCCCGCGCGGGATGCTTGCCGACCTCGGCGCTCAGGTCGGCACGCAACTGGGCCTCCTGGAAGCCCATGTGGGGTTTCTTCTTCCGGAACGCGGACCGGTCTTGGCCGATAACTCCGCACGCTGAGCGCTCGGATGCCCGGAACTTCTCCACTGCCATGCGCACGGCACGGCTGCGGGCTGCGGGGCTCAGAATTTTCCCTTCGCCACCTCGTTGAGGATGTCGACGACCAGCTACCTCTCCGCCAGATCCTTCGTCGCCTTGAGGCCTCGGCGTTCTTCTCAGTACTGGTTCAGCCAGCGGTACGAAGTCGCCTCGGTGATCTGCAGTTCCTTGATGACCTCGACCATCGGACGTCCGTCATTGAGCATTTTCTGGCCCTGCCGGACCTTGGCGATGACCTGCTCGGGAGAGTGTCTGCGTGCCATGATTCGTGAAATTCCTCCTGCGTTCATTCTCGGACACGAAAACTCGCACGAACACTGGACTTCCATCTGAGGACCCGACCAGAGTCATCCAGCATCCGCGGGACGTAGCCTGGTACGGCATCACTCACAACGACCCCTAAACCATGGGAACATGCATTAGATGCTACGACGAGTATTGTCGAGTGGACGACCGATGGTTATTCCAACGCAGACACATGCGATACGAGTACTACACTTCCCATGAGGAGTTGGCCCTGAGCCTTGAGGGGCGCCAGCGAGTACGTGTTCCCGGGCGGTACCGGCGTGATGCGGAAATTCCGGAGGAATTGCCGTCGCACCAAGCCGCGAAAGCCGATCGGGACAGAGGGCCTGAGGGTCCATCCAACTCCATTCACGACCCTTATCGAGCTAACCTGGGCGATGCTTCAAAGGACCCTGCACGCTGAGGGGGGGCAGCCTGAAGGAACGTCGCAACGGGTACGAGGCAGTGCTCGCTCAGTTACGAATTCCCGATGTTGGCCGATCGGGCGCTGACCGAACCCAGCCACAGCGATGGACATGCTGCGGAAATCGGACAGTTTTTATAATGCGGTGACAACATCGGCTGCCACCCGGACGGCCTCTATCAAGGCTCGTTGTTGCTGTTCCGGAATGTTGATTAGACATATCCGTCCCAGCAGTACCACCGGCCGTTCTCCTAATTACCTGGCAGTCCAAATCCACACAAACCTCGAAGGGCCACGTTTTCTGCCAGCGTTCCGAATCAACGCGAGGTGCAAAGTCTCGCCGCAGCCGCGAAGCCACACGAGCGTGCTACTGAAGTTTGAACAAGTGTCCGATCGTACAGTCTGGATCGAGGCGTTCAATGCGAGCCACCAGGTCCCGTGCCGCCGGCCTGCCAATTACTGGACTTGAGAGCGAGATGAATTTGCTCTCCAGAGCCTTCCACTCAGCAGGCAGCCCTGCACTAGGAGTGGGCTCAAAAACATCAACTTCGGCTTCTAAAACATCCCCGTTCAGAAGAGTGATCTGGACTCGCGTCGGGGCGGTCATCGGTCTGTCAGCATCCGGACACACGGTGACTAGCTCGCGCAGGGCGACCAGTCGGGCGTCGTGCACGCTTTCGTCTGAAAATCCAGCTGGACCGGTATCCAGACCTGCGAGTGCAACACTGGCTGCATGCCGCACACTGAAC
Organism: Micrococcaceae bacterium Sec5.1; assembly: GCA_039636795.1. NCBI lineage: Bacteria > Bacillati > Actinomycetota > Actinomycetes > Micrococcales > Micrococcaceae > Micrococcaceae bacterium Sec5.1. The sequence goes on from CP143430.1 coordinate 2,488,722, forward strand.
TTGCCCTCTAATCCCGAAGCAGGCTCGCTGATGCAGCAGATGTCGGTCACCTTCTCTGGCACGAACAGTCGAACACTGGCGACATCGTCCTCGGCGAACGCATGTTGTGCGCGCAGCTGAGCAACTCCATTGATGGACGAGTGAGTTCCGTGACAGCTGGCATGCCGCTTGAAGAGGATTGACTCGATGGCTAAGCGGTCGCCCATGATCGCCTGTGGACGAGACGGGTCGAAGGTGGTGCTGTGGGTCCAGGCGAACCCTTGACGTCCTTCAATTCCGTCCGTCGGTGCGGTGAATCCCTTCGCGGCCAACTGCGCAGCGAGCATGCCGTTCGAAGCCGCTTTCGCGGCATTCAGATGTTTCCCCATTGTCCCAAAGGTTCGCCGGAGGCCGGCTGCCTGAGTTGCCGCGAGAGTATAGGCCTGCTCAAAACCGTGAACACCGAGATCGAGGAGATGAGAGCAAGCGCCCGCAGCGCCGAATGTGCCGTATATCCCTGTGCCGTGAAAGCCACTCTCGTAGGCAGATGGGCCGGTTGCGAGCGCGATGCGAGCCTGCCCCTGCAAGCCCGCGACGATTGCTGCCACGACCTGTCCGGCTGATGATTGACGTGTTTCGCCCAGTGCTACCGCTGCTGAGACCACCGCCGCTGACGGGTGGCCGTCGGTCCAAAGGCTCGAGTCGTCAAAGTCCAACGCATGTGCAGCGATAGCATTGGCCATTGCCGCCTCGCGTGGTGAACTGCGCAGGTTCGTTCCTATAATGCTCGCGACGGGGCGTGACTCGGTTTCAGACGCAATCGCTTGCGCTATGCGCCCGGCCGGTTCAACGGAGCCGGCTATTACGACTCCTAACCAGTCGAGTAACACGTGGCGCACTCTCGTCAAAGCGTGCGGTGGCAGGTCTGCGTAGCTGATTGCGGCAACTTCATTGGCAACCTGTTTGGTGAAGCCCTCAGCGGTTGTCTCATCTGTTCGCATGAAGGAATTCGATCAAACATGCGTCACATAGTCAAGCATTCTTGGCATCGTATTCACATTAACCCGTCTCCGTCTGGGATGGGGGTGATGTCTACTCCGGCCAGGCAGGTGCCATCGGTAGGCTCATGGTCTTCCATTGGCAGTCGGTGCCGGTCACGGTGGAGTGATGGAGGCGGGGCTTGATCTCGGAACTGATGCGGTAGGACCGTCCCAGTGGATGACGATGCGCGATGAGGCAAGAATTTCGACGGGTCGCTGGAAACGGACTGGTTGTGGTAACGGTCGAGTGGGCGGTGACTCTCACAGTGGTCTTCTCGCCGCCGTCGGCGGTGGTCAGTTTTCGAATGCAGCGCTCAGGTTGCTGACGGGCAGGCGTCGATCTGGGCTTGAACAATTGCATCATAGTGTTCAACCAGATCATCAAAAGTCAAGGTGTCAAACAGGCCCAGGGTTCGGACGCTCTCACCCAATCCGATCATTAAGGCAGTCACTGTTGCTGCGAAGCGACGATCGGCTGAGCCATCGCCGATAAGATACGAAATGGCGGCCAGATACCGTTTACACGTGTCTGCGCGGGCAGAGCCGGGGTGGGGGGAGTCCCGCACTGCGAAGGAAATATTGGCCCAGTGCTCCTGCAAGCCACGTTCGCGGCGGCTGAGCACCCGGAACACCAGAGTTCTTCCGAGCTCTGACCTCGGGACGTCCAGTTCGGCGAGCAGCGACTCGTCCGGTTGCACGGCGGCATAAAGTTTTTCCTTGGAGATGAACACTTTCATGACCAAAGCTGCAGAAACTCCGGCTTCTGCAGCAATTTCACGGACGGTGACGTCACCGTATCCGCGTTCCCGGAAAAGGTGTGATGCCGCGAGGAGGATCGCGTCGCGGCTCGGGCCGCTCACGCCCCTACCGGGTCTTCCGAGCTTTGCTTCATAGCTGGCGCGGTGAAGTCCAGGGTGACCGAACGGTTGTCCACCGCTAGCTTTTGCGCCATCGCCTGCTCCGTCTGCAGTTGGAGCATGGTCACGACGTAGCGGCCCGCGGGGGGCAGCGGAAAGGCGTACCCGCCGTCTTCGTCCGTCCGGGTGGTGGCAATATAGCCGCCGCCGGCCTCGAGCAGGGTCACCACCGTTCCGGAAATCGCGTGACCGCCCGCGCTTGCTGTGCCGCTGATCATTAGCCGGTTCCGAAGTCGGAAGTTGTGCTCCAGGGTATGCGCGTCGACTTCGAAGAGCTCGGCTATCGGCGTCCAGCCGGCCGTGTTGGCTACCATGAGGTACTTTCCAGCGCCAGGCAGGGCCACAGAGTAGTTTCCCTCCGCATCCACGCGGCTCCAATCCACCGGCTCCCCGCCAGGATGGAGGACCGTAACTACGGCGGGGGTAAGGGATGTCCCGTCAGGGGCCAGGACACGTCCTTGGACAACGAGCTCGCCAACAGCGCCAATAGGGACGGAAGCTCCCTGAATGGCAGCAGGGTGTGGGATGAAGACCGCCGCAAGTATGGAGGCTCCCGAGGCGAGGGCGGCCATCCAAAACAAGTCCTTGAACGCATCGAAGATGGGAAAGCGTTCGGCTCCGATCGACATTGTGAGAGAGGTGAGAACGGCGGCAACCGCAGCGCTGGACGTCGAGGTACCGATGGATCGGACCAGGCTGTTCAACCCGTTCGCGGAGGCAGTTTCTGTGATGGGCACCGCAGCCATGATCAGGGTTGGCATGGAAGCAAAGGCGATGGCCGTGCCCACGCTCACCACGGTGGAACCGATGATCACCCAGGCTATGGAATCGTAGAAAAAGACGCGGCCCACATAGCCAACAATCATGACGACTGCCCCGGACATCAGCGCTATCTTCCCGCCGAAGGCCCGGATGATCCGCCCGGAAATGGGTGCGAACGACACCATTGCAAGCCCGGACGGGACCATGCACAAGCCGGCGCCGATTGCGCTCAACTCGAAACCGTAGCCGGTGGAGGCTGGCAGCTGCAGCTGCTGCGTGGTGAGGAGCATGTTGGTGAACATGGCGAAAGCGATGAGCAATGACGCGATGTTGGTCATCAGCACCGGGCGGCGAAGCGACGTCCGCAGATCCACCATTGGCTTGCTGACCCTAAGTTCATACGGAACCCAAACGGAAAAAAGCATTGCGGCAGCAGTGAATAGCAGGAGAACCGGCTCCGAGCCCCAGCCCCAGGAACCGCCCTTTGATAAAGCCAACAACAAGGCAGCCAAAGCCGCGGACAGTACCAACGCCCCAGCAAAGTCAAAACGGCCTGGGGTGCGGACCTTGGACTCAGGGACCATCAGGACCACGGCAAAGAACAGCAAGGTGCCGGCGCCGGCGGTCACCCAGAATATGGAAGCCCAACCGAGACTCTCATACAGCACCCCGGCAAGGGGCAGACCCAGCGCACTGCCGATTCCCATGGTTGCGCTCATCAACGCGACTGCCGTACCTATCTTCTCCTTAGTCAGCTCATCGCGCATGATGCTGATGCCTACAGGAATGAGGGCCGTGGCGAACCCTTGTAGAGTCCGCCCGATAATCAGCCACACAAATGAACCGCCAACGGCGGCCAACACCGAACCTGACACCATGATGGCCAGGCACACAACCATCATCTTGCGCTTGCCGTACATATCCGCGGTCCGCCCGACGATCGGAGTTGCACCGGCGCTGGCGAGCAGGGTGGATGTCACCAGCCAGGACGCGTCGTCTGCGCTGATACCCAGGGCTCCGGTAAAGTCCGGAAGGAGTGGAATGACCAAAGTTTGCATCAGCGCAACGACGATGCCACTGAGGGCGAGGACTGTCGTGATGGCTGAGGAGGATGGGTGTCTCGGTGTCAAGGGGTGCGGCATCTGTCGCTTTCGACTGTGGCGGGTTCTACCATCGCTGGTGAACGTGCGTTCACTTTCACCAGAGGATCCTGATTCACCCGCAAGAATCAAGGTCTTTTCTGTTCGCATTGTCACGGCTTCTGCCCAGCCTGCTCGGATCGCAAGGGAAGTCGTGCGTAAATCTCACTTTCCGCGCTCAGAGAGCCCCACCATAGCGGCGTCGAAGTTCTCTTCGTGGTATCGCGTTCAACCGCTATAATGGTATCGTATTCAACAACGGTTGGGTGATGCCGTTGTCCCAGCAAAGACCGCGCCGCTCGGTTGAGCAGGGGCGACGACGGGGCGGCCTTCATGGATGCGGGGCATCACTGTGGATTGACCGCCCGGCCTCCTCGGAAGCGGCGACCGCTGGATGGTGCACACCGGAAGAACGAGGGGTGTTGTGAGGAGAAAATGAGCACGATCAACCGATCCCCTGGCGTCAGGTTGTCCTCTGAGGCGACACCTGCCATCCCCAGGGACCGTATCATCATCGCTGCCGTCGTCGAGTGGCGTGGCAGGATTGCCATGTTCCGAAGGAGCCGCAGTCTGGGCCATGACAGCGGCCGTTGGCACTGCATCACGGGATTTGTCGAAGCTGGGGCAACACCTGAACAGCAGGCCCTGGAAGAGCTGTTTGAAGAAACAGGCTTGCAGGCCAAAGACCTCCTCGATCTTCGGCAGGGGCCGGACCTGGTGATCGCTGACGGTTCGGGAACCCCGTGGCTTGTCCACACGTTCACTGCGCTCACCTCCCGGCGCCGGTTGAAAATCGATTGGGAACACGATTCCTACCGGTGGACCACCCCACAGAAGGCCAAGCGCTTCGCTAACCGAGTCGGCTGGCTCGACAACGTGCTCGCCGCCACCGGTCACTACCCCCTCGCCATCCCGACACCTCAACCATGAGACCGCGACATGATCCCAAACCTGCTGGATCAGCGGGTGAGCCAATGAATGCCGCGACCCAAGCCAACGCACCCGCCGGTATCAGTCGAACAGAGCCTGACGCTCAAACTTCCGGTCGGGTCCGCCTTGAAGGGGTGGTTGGCCATGGAGACGCCCGGGGCCGAGAGCTCGGTTATCCCACCGCCAACATCTCCGTGCCGGACGGGGAAATCCGGGACGGCGTCTGGGCAGGCACCGTCAGCCTTGGTCAGGGAGGGTATGATGAAACCTACGCTGCCGCTGTCTCTGTGGGTCGGCGCCCGACCTACTACCGCAGAGGAACACGACTGCTGGAAGCCCACCTTCTGGACTACAACGGGGACCTTTACGGGCGCATCGTTCAGGTGATTCTGCACGAATACATCCGCCCCCAACGACGATTCCATGGAACCGATGAACTCGCAGCACAGATCCGCGACGACGTGGCCCGTGTGCGTTTCTGGGTCAACGGCGTCGGCCAGGAATTTTGGACGCGAGACACCAAGCGGGAAACCGCACTTGCCACATCGAGTCAAGGATCTCCAGCTCACTGAGTACTTCGCAGCAGTGGCGGTTGACGGCTCACCGCGGGTCGTCACTGCTGCTCTGCCGCCGGAAGAAGTATGAAACCTATTCAAGTAACGGTCCGCAAGCACGACGCATGGAGTCTGCTGATCAACGCCTGGGTGGAAATCCGATGCTACGGCAGCGTCATAAGAACGGGCTTTGTCGAACATGTGATGCCCGACTCCTCCGCACTTTGGATTGCTGCGAACGCCAATCGGTTCAACGGTGGTGAGTGTGGGCACGGCTACCGCCTTTGCTTCCATGCCAGCGCGCGATCCGTTCCCTCGCCACGAGCACTCCTATTTGGTCCGGAATGAAGTCAATTGGATTCGTCTTCAAATCTCGATTGACATCGTATCCAACAACCATATAGCGTTCAGTGGCATGATGATTATGAGGGGGCCGGGCTTCGCTGGCTCAGTAGGTAGCGCAATGATGACCCTCGAGATGGAGGCAAACGAACTGGCCGGCAGTCATCGAGACTCGGCAGGCGATACATACCGACACGGCACAGCTCGGGTTCCTGTAGAGGTGCTGGCATGAATTCCAAGCAGATGATTCTTGGTATGGAGTTCGGCAACGCATCGGGGACGCAGCCCGGCGCGTGGCGTATGCCCGGGGTGGATCCGCTTGAATACCTGGACTATGACTTCCGAGTCAGTTGTGCGCAGGCGGCGGAGCGGGGAAAGATTCATTTCCTCTTCTTCCCCAATGGACCTTTCCATGTGATTGACATCGAACGGGGCGCACCTCAGATGACACCGGATCCGACGGTCCACATGGCTATTTTGGCACGGGAGACTGAGCGCATCGGCTTTGTCGTAACTGCGTCGACGTTGTACAACCATCCGTACACACTCGCAGCGCAGCTAAAGACGTTGGACTTCATCAGTCGTGGGCGCGCAGCCTGGAACACAGTAGCCTCCGGTGGCCCTGACGTCGCCGCGAACTACGGGGCTCCGATGACTCCAAGCGAGGACCGTTATGCGCGGGCACGGGAGAGTATCGAGCTGGTTCAGTCCTTGTGGGCGAGTTGGGGCCGAGACGCATGGGTGCACGACCAGGAGTCGGGGCAGTACACGAAGCCGGGCGGCGTCGCGTCGGTAAGCTTCGAGGGCAACTACGTCAATTCGCAGGGTCCACTTTACGTTCCGCCTTCGGAGCAGGGTCAGCCCGTGATCGTGCAGTCTGGTATGGGCGAGAACTCGTTTGAGCTCGCTGGACGGTATGCGGATGTGGCAATTACGGTTGCGACGTCGATCGAGGAGGCGCGGTATAACCGTGACACTATCCGCCGGTATGCAGCCGAAGCGGGGCGCGATTCGGATGAGGTGAAAGTCGTAGCCGGGCTCAAGACCACGATTGATATCGACAAGCGTCATGCACTCGATCGGGCTGCGTTGCTGGTGGCGTCAAGTTTGCCGACCTGGGTTCCGCAACTTGGCGAGATCCTCGGGGTGCCGATGACGATGGATGATCTTGATCGGGTCCTCCAGCCCTCGGAACTTGGTCCGACGCCCCGTTCGAGCACAGGCGTAGACCCAAGGGGTTGGCGCCTGGCAGGGCGGGCGCATGCCCTCGCCAGAGAGGGGTGGAGTGTGCGGGACATCCTCGCCCACGGTGTTTTCGATCGGCACCCCTCCTCGATAGGAACGCCTGCCGATGCTGCCGATCATATGCAGGAATGGTTTGAATCCGGTGCTGTTGATGGGTTCTGGATTTGTGTCGATGTGTATCGAGATGGAATCGACGCGTTTGTCGATCAGGTCGTGCCAATCTTGCAGGAGCGCGGACTGTTCCACCATGACTACGAAGGGACTACTCTTCGCGAAAACCTCGGCGTCCGCGAGCAGTATGGCCCGGATTTCCGGGTCGCGCAAACCGCAAAACCCTGACCAGCCAACCGGCTACTTTCTCAACCCTGGGCATCTTCAAGGCGGCCGCCTGATTGCCTTCGACGGCTCGAAGCCCGGACGAGACAGTTGTTGGAGCACTTCGAGATGTTGGCCAAGGAAAATGCTCAGGTCGGTACGGTTGTTGGGTGCGTCGCTGGACGTCGTCTGGGTGGACGGTCAATTATGCTTGTCGGGCGCGGCGCAGTTTCTCGACCCCGCCTCGCCCCGATGGGCGAGGCGTTCGTGGTCGACTACGTCACCGCCACTCCTCAAGACGTGCGCTTGGCTTCATGTGTCGACGTCGGGGTTCTATCTTTGCCTCACCCCTCCGCAGTCAGCCACAGCAGCCCGCCGGCAGGTGCCGACGGCCAAGGTGTTGTTTTCTTCGCCGCGCCAGACTGGACGATAGGGGTATCGGAGGATCCATGCTGATCTGATCGATGAGTGGTACCGAGTGCTCGGCCGCACTGTAGCGCGAGATCATGCGTAGAGAAGGCGTCATTTCCTGCCAGCCAAGACCGTTTCGGGTGCCACCGAAGCTGGCGGCGCCGCAGCAGCGACCATGCCGGACCTGGTCGAGCCGAACTTCACGGCCGACCAGCCCCGGGTCAAGTTCGCCGGCGACATTACTAAAATCCATACGTGGCAGGGTTCTGTGTGTCTGCGACGGTGATCGACTGCAAACCCAAGAAAGTGGTGGGCTAGCCGATCGATGATCACATGCCTACCGAGCCCATTGCTGACGCGTTGACGAACAATGCTGCGATCACTCTGAACGAACCAACGGCAATCTTCCATTCCGATTATGCCGAGGAATCGGTTCAGCCGAGATTGTCGCGTTTAGCCTTTTTGATTCGGGGATCTGGGGGCCTGTTCCTCAGCTGGATATTTCTGTTTTGCGTGTCTGGTATCCATGCTCCAAATGGAAGGACAAAGCGATGGATACGGCAGTCCATGGGAGCCACCGGAGTGTGCTGGGACAACGCGGTGGCCGAGTCGGCGTTCTCATCCCTGAAAAACGATTTCTACCACCACCACAGCTTCACAACCCGCCAGGAGGCCCGGCGTGGAGTGAATACATCGAAGTGTTCTACAACCTCTGGCGACCCGGCAACAATGACAGCCTGCCGGTGGCCACCGCGATGACGGCTCTAATGCCCATCGCGCAACCACTTGCGGCGGTTTCCTGACCCAAATGAAACTCCGCGACTGTCCCACATCCTTCGCACACCTCAGCAGGCGAAGACAGGCTCTGCGATGGATTCACCCACGCGGTGCCCTTCCCCTTCTCGCACGTTGTCTGAGACGAGGAGCCGGGCCTGAGACGGGGCTGAACCGCTCGTAGCGGCCCGTCGTGGAGACCGTCAGGATCCGGCATGTCACCGCGATGGAGATGGGGCCGTCGTCGAGCTCGTAGACCAGCCGGACCCATATTTTGCGAAAACGTCCATGCGAGAGTGACACGCGTACCGAGTTCCCTATCAGCATCACGCTGGACAGGCTTCTCGCGTTCAGACTCGTGCAAACAGCTTCAGCCAGAGACTCCCTGACCGCCGTATCGAGGCGTCAGGAAGGTCGTTGAAATCGTATCCCAGCCACGATTGACATCGTATCCAAAATTCGGCTATGGTCTATTCAGTCGTGTGATGTGGATTACTTTCCGCGTTGTTGTTGCCTGGAATCCTGGGTCATGTGGATTCGAGTTCAATTGTGTGTAGACAGAGGAGATTAGCTGTGCGTAGACAGAAGAGAATGAGTATGCGGTGGTTCTTTATTGCCGTGTGTGGGTTGATGATGCTGACTGCGTGCGGTTCTGGGGGTGCCGGTTCGGCGGTCAAGCCCGATTCAGGTCCGAGCACGGTATCGGCTAAGACTTTGGACGAGGCGGAGTGGTCGAAGGTCGTGGATTCAGCGAACAAGGAGGGTCAGGTTACGGTCTATGGCGTGCTGAATGCGAAACTGGTGACAATACTGCCGGAGGCGTTCCATAAGGCCTATCCCGACATCACGGTGAAGTATGTGCGTTTGAGTCCGGCTGATATCGAGGCACGTCTGAATGCCGAGATTGCTTCTGGAAATGCCACCGGGGACGTGTTCGACAATCTGGCTAATAATGTGGTCGACAAGATGGCTGATACGGGCAAGTTAGTGCCGTTGGCTTTACCGGAATTGGCGAACCCTGAGTTTGACCGGAAAGTGAACCAGCGGACCCCCTATTCGGCTTACATTAGTCAGACACCGTATGCGTGGGCCTGGAATACCAAGTTGCTTCCGGAGGGCATTCACTCATGGGGAGACTTCTTGAAGCTTAAGTCGTCGTTGTTGGGTGTAACAGACCCTTCGATTGGCCCGGCGGTGGTCGGTTTGTATCAAGCGATGGAGCAGCCTCAAACGGGCGGGGAGGGTTTCCTCGACAAGTTGTTCTCTCAGGGCAAACCACAGATTTACGCCGGCTCAAATCCGCAGGTAGCGGCTTTGGGGGCAGGCGAAGTTGCGGCGTTGCTCCCAGTCCCGTTGGCGAACGTTCTCGCCGCGAAAGATGGTGGTGCGCCGGTCGACTTCTCGCTCTACGACGGTTCTTACACCATCCCTGCCGAGGTGGGGGTGCTTGAGGGGAGTCCGCATCCGAACGCGGCGCAGGTGTATGCCAACTGGCTGTTGTCCGAGGACGGTCAAAAGGCGCTGGCTGCGGGCGGAATCCAGCCCATCGTGAAGTCGGTACCGCCGCGGTATGACAGTAAGGGAATTGAGTTCGTCATGGATAAGCCGCTACCCCCGAAGGACTTCACTGCCTTCCAGCAGCGCTGGGCCAAAATGCTGGCTAAGTAAGTAACTGTTTCGAAGCCCACGCTATTTGATCGTATAAGAGATGGATTCATGGCTAAGTTAGAGATTCAAAAATTGCGTAAGGAGTTTGTTGGCCGCCGCAATGATGTCGTCGCGGTCGACGACTTGAGCTTTGCAGTCGATGAGGGCGAGTTGTTGGTCCTGCTCGGGTCGAGTGGGTGTGGCAAGACAACCACGCTTCGTTTGGTGGCCGGCCTCGAGCAGGCATCGGCTGGCCGGATCAGTATTGACGGTAAGGTGGTCTGTGACACCACACGGCACCTCGATCTGAGTCCTAACCGGCGCGACGTTGGAATGGTTTTCCAGTCGTTCGCACTGTGGCCCCACATGACAGTTCGTCGCAACATTGGCTATCCTCTTCGGGCCCGCAGGCTGAGGCAGGGCTTCGAGGAAGGCTGGATTGACGAGGCTGCTCGAATGGTTGATTGTACTGATCTTCTCGACCGGTATCCCAGCCAGTTGAGCGGCGGCCAGCAGCAGCGCGTCGCCGTGGCGCGAGCGCTGGTGGCACGTCCTTCGCTGTTGCTGTTTGACGAGCCACTGTCGAACCTTGATGCCCGGTTGCGCGACCAACTGCGTAACGAGATTCACCAGTTGCATCAACGCGTCGGATTTACAGGGTTATACGTCACTCATGACCAGTCTGAGGCATTGGCACTCGGCGATCGGCTGGCAATCATGAGCGAGGGCCGGATTGAACAGTTGGCGACCCCACGCGAAGTCTATGAAAATCCCGCCACAGAATTCGTTGCCGCGTTTATCGGGATGGGAAACTCTGTCCCCTTGTTCAAGACACCATCGGGATGGGCCAGCAACTGCGGGCAGCTTGTGGGCCGGGTTCCCGACGCTTCAATGGACGCCGCGAACTTGCGGGTGCGCCAGGAAGCAATCCGGTTGGGAACCGTCGATTCGCTTGGCCCCGGCGAGATGGGTATCGCTGGAGGTACGATCACCGACGTCGAATATGGAGGGGCTTCAGTCGATGTCATCGTTCAACTCCGCGATGCTCGATTAGTCACCTGTCGTATCCCACTTACTGGTGAGGCGGAGCACCGTTATGACATCGGGGCTGACACGACAGTCATCTTTTCGGCCAAGGACGCCAAACTGTTTCCAACGAGTAGAGCCGATTCGCTGGGACCAGACCAGGCGGATAATGGTATTGCGCTGAAGGAAAAATCCGGGGCGAGTCGATGACTGGCATGATGAACCCACTCAAGCAGGATCACGACGTAGATGAAGTGCCCGCCCACAGTGCTTCACCAAAGCGCAGCGAAACGCAGAAGCCGCGTCTACGCATCCGAAAAAGCCATGCAAGGACCGCTGGCTTGGTGCTATTCGTCTTTTGCGTTGGGGTACTTGTCATACGGCCGATCTCTTATATCATCGACCGATCGTTATTGAACGACGGCTACAAAACCGCGTTCGAAGATCCATATATCGGTGAGGCGATTTGGACCACGATCGTGCTCACAGTCGGGTCCGTCGCCCTGGCGCTCGTCCTGGGCACTGCACTGGCTTGGTTTGCTCTGCGCCTGCCACGACGGCTGCGCTGGATGTCGACATTACCAGTACTATCTATCCTTCTACCTTCGGTTGCCAGCATCACAGGCTGGATCTTCCTCTTCTCTCCACGGGTCGGCTATGCCAACACGGTGCTCCGTAACCTGCCATGGTGGTCGGACCTGTCGACCGGACCGATCGACGTTTACACGACGCCTTGGATTGTGCTATCTACCGGCCTTTCGATCACAGCATTTGTTTACCTCTTCATGAGCGCTGGCCTCACTGGCATCAATTCTGACCTGATCGAGGCGGCAGAGGTCTGCGGATCATCGAAACTTGGTGTATTCTTCCGAGTTATCCTGCCACTTGTTCGGCCATCCCTTGTCTACGCCACGGCGACTGCGATCCTATTGGCTCTAGGCCAGTTCACCGCGCCACTCCTGCTCGGACGGAACTCGAACATTCAGGTCCTCACGACCCGCATGTTTCAGTATTTGAACTCTTCACCGGTGGACTTCAACGCAGCGGCAGCATTGGGTGCTCCCTTGATCGTTATTGGTGTGCTCATCGTGTTCGGCCAACGGGCGCTACTAGGAAATCAGAGTCGGTTCGTGACTCACGGTGGCAAGGGATTCAAACCCGTAGGACGGTCCTCGCCTGCTGGAGTGTTCTGGATCGGCGCCTATGCCCTCATTACCGCCATATTGCCGCTGATGGCCATCGTTATTGTTGGATTGTCGCCGCGATGGACAGCAGACATTGTGCCGTCGAGTTTCACACTCGACAATTTCCGTGAGGCATTGAATTCGCCGGCGATCGGTGATGCGGTGCAAAACAGCATCGGGTTCTCATTGATCTCGATCATGATTGCCATTCCCATCGGCTTCCTGTGCTCGGCCATACTGGTATACGGGCGCCGCTTCGCACCATTACAGATGATCCTGGACATATTTGTCGCAATGCCCCTGGGAATACCGGCGGCAATATTTGGTCTGGGCTTCCTGCTGGCCTACAGCGGCCCACCACTGAACCTATACGGAACGAACTGGGTGGTAATCGCGGTCTATGTGACATTAATGATCCCGTTCTCGACCCGACTTCAAACATCGGGAATGTTATCGCTTGGCATGCAATACATCGAAGCCTCGCAAGTGGCCGGCGCCAATATCTGGCGAACTACGTTCCTCATACTTGTTCCACTCATGCGTACAACCTTCGGAGCAGCCGCGGCGCTGATGTTCCTGCTGCTCAGCCACGAATTTGCTGCATCAATGCTCGTCCGCTCACCAAATACCCAAGTAATGGGCACACTCCTCTACGACGAGCTGAACTTCGGCTCATACTCGATAGTCGCCGTAATCGCAATAGTAATGACGATCGTATCCTTTATTGGTCTGGCCTTCGCATTCCTCCTAGGAGGACGCGGCGCCCTCAAAAGCCTTTAGATCAAAAGTCCAAGGTTGATCGACATGACTGGCCCTGGCCGCTGAGCACCAGCACGTAATCAAAAGGCGAGGAATTGTGGAATATCGGTTGAGCAAAAGGGTTCTCAGAACAGAGAGAAGAATCTATGGTCTTCGAACCGAAGAACAATAGCAATTGGACGCTCGAGGAGCAGGTAAAGCTCCTGCTTGATGAACGTGCAATACGCGATGTGATTTATCGTGAGTGTCGAGCTAAGAATCGTGGTGACACTGCGCTCAAGAGTACGTGCTATTTTCCGGACGCCGTCGATCATCATGAGCCATTCTTCGTCGGCAATCCATACGCCGCTGCGAAAGCAGGGGGGAACCCGCTCGCGTTCGTCGGTGAGATGATCCAGTACGTTGCTCTCCAGATTCTGATCGACATTGACGGAGATATGGCACGAGTCGAAAGTTACGTCCAGGCAAACAAGATCGTTCATCAACGATCGGAGACGGGGAACACGATTCTTCGGGTCGCCGGAAACCGCCATTTGGATAGATTCGAGAGGCGCGACGGCGAGTGGAGAATCGCGAATCGTCAATTTATCCCGGAATGGGGATTCTTCCAAGAAGTCCCTCCGCTTAGGGAGCCAATCTCCATCTATGGGATCGGCACGGACGCCGCGACCATAATTCACGACGGAAATCTGTCGGCGGTGAGGCACTCCATGGACGCATCCGACCCTTCATATCACCCGACGTACTTGTTTGAATGAAACTACGTTGGCGAATCGTCAAGCCAGGGTTGGGCTCGACCAGGCGTATATGCGAAAGTCAATTCAGACCCAGGGCGTGAAGCTGAGACGCTCAACGTAAAATTAGCCAAAAAGGCTCTCCATCTTGATGCCTGGGTTTTTCGGTTTCTCGGTGAGATCTTCTATTGGCGCCAAGGCAGTTCGGCAGCTGCCAGTATAGAGGCTCACTAGTAAGGAGAAGAAGTGCGCATAGGAATTCTTGGCGTCGGTAATATCGGCACGACCCTGGCCCACCGACTAGCCGCGGCCGGTCACCAGGTCAAGGTCGCCAACTCCCGCGGGCCCGAAACGATTCCTGCCAACGCGCTGAGCAGCGGCGCAACCGCCGTTACGGCGAGTGAGGTTGTCGACGGAGTCGAGGTCCTCATCACCTCCGTCCCCTTTGCGCGGGTACCTGACCTCAGGCCGCTGATCGAACAGCTTCCCGACGATGCAGTGGTCATCGACACCTCGAACTACTACCCCCATCGCGACGGAAACATCGCCGCGGTAGACGAGGGTCAGGTGCAGAGTCTCTGGGTGAGCGAACAGTTCGGCCGCAGAGTAATCAAAGCATGGAATGCCATCAACACTGGCTCGTTCGACTCCAAGGCGACACCTGTGGGTCACCGCGACCGTATTGCAATTCCCGTCGCTGGGGACAGCGACGCCCAACGCGCCTTGGCCATGTCGCTGGTCGAGGAGACAGGCTTCGATGCCTTCGACGCCGGCAACCTCGAGCAGTCGTGGCGGCAACAGCCAGGCACTCCCGTCTACTGCACGGACTTCACCAAAGAAAAGGTCGCTGACGCCCTCGCGGCAGCCGACAAATCGCAGTCGATCCTCCGACGCGACCTGATGATCCAAGTGAACCGGGAGATCCTGAACGCCCCCACCTCGGTCCGAGGTGAGGACTACATGGTCCAACTCCACCGCGTCTTCAACACCTAAAGACGTGTTGGCCGTCCTCGCGGGCCCGTGAGTGCCTGACGACCGCATAAGGTCGGACTGAAGGACGCTAGCCTGGCCGCGCAGTCGGTTATGATCCAGATTCGGGTCGCGGTTGCTGGAAGCCTCCAGTATTCCCAGGCGCATGGGATACGTGGGCTACGAATCCAGTGAGCACGTGAAATGGGACTCCCTGTGCATCCCGTACCACGAGGCCGCGCTAGCTCGGCGCAAATGAGTCCGCGGCCCCTTCATCGGACCGGATACCCCACAGGGAGGTGGTCGCATGAAGACTGGCATCAACGGGCGGACGCTTCCTCTTCGGCGTCGTGCAGGTAATGGGCGGTATGGGTCCGATGGTGCTGGACCGAACACTGACTCACGCCGACGGCTGGATGCCTGGTCACAGTGAGGATACCTTCGACAGTCTCGGGGACCGGGTCACAGAGTTGCGCGAGCGGGCGGCGGCCCTGGGGAAGCCGGTGGAAGTCACTCTCAATATGGGGCGGCTCGACTTCGTAGAGCCATACCTTGAGCTCGGTCTGGATCGAGTCGTTTATTCGATTCCTGCGTCCTTGAATGAGAGTGAGACGCGAAAATTCGTGAGTTAGCTGGGAAAGATCGCTCAGGAGATCGACCACGGGTCCCCGGCGAAGGCACGATGGAGACGTATGGCGTGCAGATTATCGGTTATCACCTGACCACAGAGCAGCAGCCGATAGAACGCATGGCAGAAATCAGAGCCGATCTTCTCATGAAGAGGATCGAGGGCGCGCCCATTTCTTCGCCATAGCCGCGAAGGCTGGAAGGCGAACTCATCGTTCGAGGATCAACGGCGTACGCGCCCGCATTTGCCATGGACTACGTTTCGACCCTATGCAAC
This sequence comes from Micrococcaceae bacterium Sec5.1, assembly GCA_039636795.1. Taxonomy (NCBI): domain Bacteria; kingdom Bacillati; phylum Actinomycetota; class Actinomycetes; order Micrococcales; family Micrococcaceae; species Micrococcaceae bacterium Sec5.1. Next base: position 2,504,353 of record CP143430.1, read on the forward strand.
CGTCGGTCAGGGTGCCTGATTTCCCTGAGGCATCCGAAAGGAAAATACTGGCGGCCGGCACCGTGTGGGACCCCCGAACTGGAAGTACTGCCTCATTCCACGTGTGGCTGGCCAAAACGCTGCTTTAAATCTGAACGGCGGCTTATTTTCCCGAACCCGCGGAGGCGGACAAATTGTCGATCGCGCGCGCCAATATCGGAAGGGCGTCGGAGACTTGGTCCACTTCTGACGAGCTCATTTGGCGAGTCAATTCCACCATGATGCGAGTCCTGGCCTGACGTACCGCCTGGTAAGCTGCCTTACCTTCATCCGTCATCGACACAAGATATGCACGAGAGTCCGATTCATCGGTTGTTCTACTGACATAGCCAGCTGCCACTGCTGCCGCTACCTGCCGGCTGAGGGTAGACCTGTCGAGTCCAAGACGATCTGCGAGATCAGAGATCCGGAGCGTCCCAGCGGCTGACAATCGAGTGAGTATCGAGATCATGGAGCGATCTATCGAGACGCCCGACCTCTCCACTAACCGTGTGTGGAACTCATAAAGGGACCAGCGAATGATGGATCCCAACGCCTCATCAATCACGCGCTGATTTGGACTAAGCCGAACGGTATCGCCGACCGATGCTGTCATAACTGCCTTCCTCGTTTCCAAACTTGTCATGGCTTAAGTCTCGACGGATGCTGTTTTCCCTCCCGACCACAACGCTCAACCCCAAAAGTGCGCGCGCGGGCGGTCCGTGGCCTTAGGGTCAGACCAAGCGGTTGAATGCACAACACACGAATAGAATATCTAGCCTTCGCTTACCCCGTAATGCAATGCCAAGGGCCACTATCGTGGCCAAGGCTGCCGCTTCTTTTGAACAGACCTATCCTGTGCCTCGCCATTCGAGGACAACAGCAAGGATGGTGCGGTCCCAGGGATGTTGTACAAAGAGTCAACTATGCCCCTTCTCGACGGTTTCGTTGGTGTGACCGCCTGTGTTCCACAGTCAGTTTTTGGTTACAGACCCCATCAGGGAAGCAATGGGCCGTAAAATGATGGGCCGTGCGGCCACCCAGAGCACCGCCATGAGGGCGAGGGCCGCGGCGAAGAACCAGAAACCAGCCCAAGTGTCGTCGTCGCTGCCGGCAAACATGTGGTTGAGGTTTCTCAGTGTCCCGGTCGCAAACACGAGGGTCACGTGGCCGATGATGAACAGCACGAAGTAGAGCATCACCGGGAAGTGGATGGCCCGAGCGAGCTCGATTCGATAAACCTTGTTGATCTTCGCGTCCTTGGGCCACGCTCCAGACATGCGGATGCCGGTGATGATTGACAGCGGTGCGGCGATGAAAATGGTCACGAAGTAAGCAATCATCTGCAGGCTGTTGTACGAGACCCAGCCGTTTTCAAGCGGCCAGTCAAGAGACGCATACTGCAGCGCGGCCGACAAAGCGTTGGGAATGTGCTCCCATGACACTGGCACCACCCGCTGCCACTGCCCTGTGGTGAACAGTAGAACGTAAAACCCGAGCCCAGTAGCAGCCCATAGTGCACTAAGGCTCAGATGCAGCCACAGGTCCAGGCTTACCTTGGTGGGCCTGCCCTTGGTGCGGATGAGCCCCTTATTGTTGCGTGTCCAATAGGCGGCCGGGCGCTGCGTGGTGCGGACGTGCCAACCGCTGCGAATAATCATCAAGATCAGTAGCATGTTGAAGATGTGGCTCCATCGCAACCACTCGGGGAAGCCCTGGGGTGGGCCGACAGGCGGGAGTACGTGCCCGGGGTTGTCTGAAACGAAGGACTGCACTCCGGACAAGGTGCGCAGCCACTGGGCGCCGAATACAACCACACCAAGCACGACCAATGCGATTGGGATCACCCACACCAGAGCGAACCATCGACTCCGCTGGCCCCGGGGCTTCTTCATCACGCTGCTGCTGGTCATTTCTGCCGGGCCCTAATTCCCTCGACAAGCTTGGGTACTACCTCGAAGAGATCCCCGACGATTCCGAAGTCGGCGATATCGAAGATGGGGGAGTCGTCATCCTTGTTGATAGCGACAATTGTCTTGGCGGTCTGCATCCCTGCACGGTGCTGAATCGCACCCGAGATGCCGAGCGCGACATAGAGTTGCGGCGACACCGTGATGCCGGTCTGCCCCACTTGATAGGAATGCGGCACATACCCGGCATCCACTGCAGCCCGGGATGCACCCACGGCAGCACCTAGCGTGTCGGCGAGGTCTTCGACAATCGAAAAGTTCTCCTTTGAGCCGACGCCGCGACCACCTGACACGACAGTGGTCGCCCCCCGCAGTTCGGGACGGGTTGACACCATTGATTCGTCGTTCACGGCAGTGATGACGGTTGACTTCGATGTGTCTACCGGGATGGGGACGGTGCTGGTCTCGGGCGATGCTGCGGGTACGACGTCCTCAATGGCACCGAGCCTGACCGTCGCGATCGTTAGGCCTCCGGTGACCGTAGATTCGGTGTTGTAGGCGCCCCCGAAGATTGAATGGGACGTGACGACGCTGTCGCCGTCTGTCCGCACGCTGACTGCGTCGAGCAACAGAGCCCCGCCCGTGCGAACCGCCAACCGGCCTGCGACCTCGACACCGTCCAGGGTATTGGCGGTCAGCACCGCAGTTGGCGAGTACTCGGCGACCGCTGCCTGAAGCGCTGCGACCTGGGCAACTGCAACGGCGGTCGCCGCGGCATCTGTCTCGGCGACGTATACCCGAGCTGCGCCTAACTGGCCAAGACGCGAGGACACGCCATCACCCTGCCCGGGCGCGACCGCTACGACGGCAATCGGAGTGCCAAGAGAGGCGGCAGCACCGATCAACATCTCGGACGAACGACGGATCATGCCCGCGGGCGAGACCTCGATGAAAGCAAGAACGTTCGACATCGTGATTTTCTCCAAATCTCTTAGCGGCTCAAATGAGGCGCTCGGCGACGAGGAATTCGATGAGCCTGTCGGCCGCGGCACCCTCGTCATGGATTTTTATGCCGGCCTCACGGGTGGGGCGTGCCGCCGTGGAAAGGACGATCGAGCGGGCTAGGCCGGGGAAGGAGGGATCGATCCCGAGGTCAGATAGCGAGACCACGTCGATCCGCTTTCGCTTGGCCGAAATAATTCCTTTGAACCCGGGAAAACGCGCCTCGTCAGCACTCTCGGTGACGGACACTAGGGCGGGCAGCGGTGCCCGCACGTCGCGGGTACCGGACTCGGTCGTTTGGGTCCCTCTGACATCTGCATCAACCTGCAGGTTGTCGAGTGAAGTCAGGTACGACAGGCCCAAGTGCTCTGCGACCATGGCCGGGATAACGCCACCCCGACCATCGGTTGATGCATCGCCTGCCAGGACCAGATCAACATGGCCGATCCGCTCAACGGCCCTTGCGATTACCAGAGCAGAACGCACAGCATCCGCTCCCACCAACTCGTCATCGAGAACGTGCACTGCGGAATCGGCTCCCATCGACAACGCTTTCCGTAACGATGATGTGGCTGATTCCGGGCCCATCGACATGACTATTACTTCAGTGGCCTTGTCGGCATCCTTTCGCCGCAGGGCGACCTCGATTGCACGTTCGTTGATCTCGTCTATTACCGCGTCGCTGCGGTCACGATCAACTCGGCCATCGGGCAGCAAGGTGCGCTCCCCGTAGGTGTCGGGCACTTGCTTGATCAGAACAATAATTCTCACTGCTTACTCCTTTGATACATCGACTTCCCCGACCATGATCGGGACCCGTTTCCTGCCACCTGCACGCTGCACCGCGTGCGAGATCACGTGACCGGCTACGGATTGCCCTTCTGTGTTGTTGAAGGCACCACGGCAGACGCGGCCGATTGCCTTGCACGCGGCCGAAACGATCACAGCTTCTCTCATTGGTGGTTCACGCCTCCGTCGAACACGTCCAAATTTATTTGTATGGTACACGTAAGTTGCTTTGGATTACAGAGTATACCGACGCTGTTGGCGCGCGCGCCCTGAGCCCCCGCTCGTCTAAAGCAATGCTCGATCGCGCGCTTGTATGGCTTCCCACCGGAACGGGGTGGACGAGGCGTACTTTACTGAGCCCATAGTTGACGGGAATCTCCGTTCCTTCATTCCTTACCAGACCCTCGGTGAGACACGTAAGAAGCGCCAACATAAGGAAGCCCTGCGCGGGGATTGCACCCGCTCCTGAACAATCTTGAACCAATTGCTTACGACTTCAACCGCGCCGGCCGACCCGTGTAGGTCGATCACCGCGACGCGGCGGCCATCTGCGGCGAGGTGCTGGGCAATCGCGGCGCCGCTCCATGTTTCCCGGGCCTTCAGCGTCGAATCATGACCAGGGCTCGTGGTCAAAATTGCCTGCGGCCGGCACTCAGGCAAATCGTGCTTAGAAGCCGAGGTCGCGTCCGATGATGTTCTTCATGATCTCGTTTGAGCCTGCCCAAATCTTAGTAACGCGGGCATCCTTCCAGGCGCGGGCGACGCGATATTCGTTCATAAATCCATAGCCTCCGTATAGCTGGACGCAGTGGTCGAGAACCTCATTCTGTACGTCCGCGGCCCACCACTTGGCTTTTGCGGCATCGACGGCGGAAAGCTTTCCGCGGACTTGCGCAGCGACACACTGGTCGACGTATGCCTGGGTCACCTCAGTCTTTGTCACGAGTTCCGCGAGCAGGAATTTGTTGTGCTGGAACGACCCAATCGCCTGGCCGAAGGCTTGGCGATTGCGTGCATACTCAATCGTCTCGTCGAGGATTTGGCGGGCGTGTGCGAGATTGGTTACGGCGGCGCCGATCCGCTCCTGCGGAAGTAGTTCCATCATGTGGCCGAATCCGCCGTTAAGGCTTCCGATCAGGTGGCCCTCAGTGAGGTGGACATTGTCGAAGTAGAGCTCGGCGGTGTTGGCCTCAGGTTGGCCCACCTTATCGAGTGGCGTTCCGCGGCTGAAGCCCGGCATTGACGCTTCGACGGCGAAGAGAGAGATTCCCTTCCCACGGCTATCGGGAGTCGTTCGGGCGGCCACGATGATGAGGTCCGCAGAACCTCCGTTGGTGATGAAGATCTTGGATCCGTTGAGAACCCACCCACCGTTCGGGTCCTTTACGGCAGAGGTTCGGAGGGCGGCCAGGTCGGAACCGGCAGAAGGCTCTGTCATGGCGATCGCCGTCACGATGGAGCCGTCGCAGAACCCGGGCAGCCAGCGTTTACGCTGCTCAGGCGTCGAGAGCTTAACGAGATACGGTGCGACCACATCGAAATGAATGCTCATCGACGAAGCAAGGGCAAGGTTCACTTTGGCTAGCTCTTCGAGCAGTACCGCATTGAACCGATAGTCGCCAGCTTCGCTTCCGCCGTACTCCTCAGGAACCTCAAGGCCAAGGAAGCCATGCTCGCCTGCGTCCTGCCAGACGTCGCGCGGAATTCGTTTGCTTGCGGCATGCTCATCAACATCGGGGCTAATGGAGCGCCGAATAAATTCGGCGACCGAGCTGCGGAAGGCCTTATGGTCATCCTCGAAGAGTGTGCGCTCAATCATGGGGGATAAGTTCCTAGCTGTCTGCCTTGATGGACTAGTGGGGTCGACTGGGGCGAAGGGTGGTGCTGTTGCACGTGGGATAATCCCAGGGCGACCATATTGATTGCATAATACACGTAATTGTTGCTCCTGGGAATGTCCACCAAGGCGGCAACCATCGGGCGCGGGAAAACCGAGGATAGATTCCCCAAGTTTCCATGGTGGTACCGTCCAACGAACGGCACTCAGTTAGCCAAACGTCTCGCTGGCCGCCAGGGCGCCCTGCTGGTCTTACTTTGCGCTACCGCCTAGTCGTCGATAGTGGACATGTCCGGGTAGCGGGCGCCAGCCGCCGAACCGGGGGGCGCGAGCTCATCGAGTCGCTTCAGGTCCGTGGGGGAAAGTCCGACATTGATGGCGCCCAAGTTCTCTGCCAGCCGATCCTGCTGCTTGGTACCCGGAATAGGGACTATATGCTCTCCCTGTGCGAGTATCCAGGCAAGGGCAAGCTGCCCAGGTGTGCATTGCTTCTCGTCCGCGAGTTCCTTGACGCGGTTCACGAGTTCCAGGTTGTGCGTGAAGTTCTCACCCTGGAAACGAGGGGACCGTCTGCGGAAATCGTCAGCCGGGAAATCCTCCGGGCTGCGGAGCTGGCCAGTGAGGAGTCCACGCCCCAGCGGACTATACGGCACGAAGCCGATGCGCAGCTCGTCCAGGACGGCGAAGACCTTGGTTTCGGGCTCACGTTCCCAGAGAGAATACTCGGTTTGCAATGCCGTGATTGGATGCACGGCATGAGCGCGGCGGATCGTATCCGGTGCTGCCTCGGAAAGACCCAAGTACCGTACCTTACCCGACTGGACCAGCTCGCTCATGGCACCGACGGTTTCTTCGATCGGGACGGTCTTGTCCACCCGGTGCTGGTAGTACAGATCGATATAGTCAACGCCGAGTCGTTGCAGGCTCGCGTCGCAAGCGGCGCGCACATACTCAGGCCTGCCGTTGACCCCAGCCCAGGAACCGTCGTCGCCCCTTTCAGTTCCAAACTTCGTTGCTAGTATGACGGCGGAGCGGCGGTCGGCGATCGCCTTACCGACGAGCTTCTCATTAGTGAACGGGCCATACATGTCGGCGGTATCCAGGAGGCTGCCACCCTCATCGAGGAAGGCGTGGATGGTAGCGATGTATTCGCGTTCGTCTCCTTCGCGGTAGAACTCTTGCATGCCCATGCAGCCGAGGCCGAGGGCGGAAACGGTCAATGAACCAAGTGTGCGGTATTCCATGAGGCTCTCCTTTGGGTGCCAGAGCGTGCTGGGCGGCAGAACGGTGCTCCGAGAGGGTGCGGTTCCGATACCAGCCAGATTGCATCGATTCATCCCCATGCCTGTCAGAAGCCGTCCGATATTTCCCGAAGAGTAGCTTCTTCGAGAATCTTCTGAATCAAGAACCTTTCACGATCTGCCGCAATCAACCTTTCCGAAGGCGTATCGGACGGGTCCTGTGGAGGCGTAGGGGTTTGTCGAGCAGCACGGCGAAGTGCCCTCACCTCAATGGATTAGATCAGCACAATTAGTCCCCTCGATTTTCAGTTCTGGATACGTTACCATCATTTTGTGGATGCGATTCCACGGTGTCCTAATAGTGCAGTTGGTCCCCTGGGAAGCCATAGAACGCACATCCGGGCGACCCAGACCCGTTTCCACTGTTCATGGATCAGGACCCGGTCAGGACTTTTGCCCTCCAGCAGCGTCGACCACGATAGCCCGAACCACACATCTCTACGAGAGGAAGGCGCCCATGGCGTCGACAACTGACGACTGGTCAACAGATATAGCTCAAGTGCGAGACGACGACGTTCTCGTTCGCGGTCACCTGCTGACCACAATGATTGGCAAACGCAGCTTCGGTGAACTCGCATACCTCCTCATCAGCGGTCGATTGCCAACCGGAGGACAGGCCCACGTCCTTGAGGCCATCATGGTCTCGGTCATGGAACACGGCATCTCACCAACGACCACCGTCACCCGAATGATGGCCTCGTACGGGAATCCTATCCAAGTGGGAATCGCTGCGGGGATGCTCACTATCGGCGATCATCACGGCGGCGCCGGAGAGCAGATCGCCGGGTGGCTTCGGGAAGCCATTGCCAGCATCCAGAGCACCGGAAGCGATCGACGCGACGAGATCCGGGCGAAGGCCCGAAGCATCGTCACGGCCAGGCGCGCTGCCCGCGAACCGATCGAAGGATTCGGCCACCCGCACCACGACGTTGACCCACGAGCGCCGCTGCTGATGGGAATCGCCGATGAACATGGGGTCTACGGCGATCACTGTCTTCTGCTTGAGTCGATCGAGACTGAGCTGGAAGCAGCCGTCGGACGGCGAATCGCGACCAACATCGACGGCGTCTCCGCTGCGCTTCTCTTGGACCTCGGCCTCGATCCACGCTTGGCACGTCCCATCCTGATGACTTCACGGACACTGTCTCTTGCTGCGCACTTCATCGAAGAGCAAGACCAGGGGCAGAAATGGCGTCACGTCCCCGGCAGTCAAGTCACCTACACCGGACCCCAACAACCAGCCACAACGGGATAGGTATCGCGTGGACCCCGGCGTCATCGTGTGTGCACAGTGATCGCGAGTGCACTCGAAAGAACAGGGACCGCGGAGAAGGTACAGACCGCCACAAGGAGGCGCAGAATGACGCTGGACCTCAGCAATGTGAACGCCAGCCCCCACATCGAGGTGGGATCGGAACTAGGACACCTGCAACGGTTGGCTGATGTGCACGCAATCCACCAACTGGGTGCGATCTATCCCATCCTCGTTGATAGCCGCGACTTGGACGCCCTTGTCGACTTGTTCTCGAAAGACGGCACTTTCCTGCGTGCCGGTCATGTATACACAGGACGTGAGGAGTTGCGCCAGTTTTTTGCGCAGATCATGGCCAACTACTCCATGACCGTTCACAGCGTCCATTCGCACGTGGTGGACCTGGCGTTGGGTGCGAAGACTGCGGCCGGTGTGCAGATGGGGCATGGTGAGGTGGCGATCGCGGGGCAACGGTGTCTCGCAGCCTATCGCTATGACGATCAATATCGCTGGGTTGACGGCCGATGGCTGTTCGCGCGTCGGCAAATGCGTTATGAGTACTTTTCGTCCCACGAAGCATTGGGTCGTAGCCTCGCCGGTCGCCAGCGCGTCCGCGTTCCAGGCATCGCGCCGCGCGACGCGGAGATTCCGGAGGAGCTGCCTGGTTATCTGGCTGCACGGTCGGCCAGCAATGAAAGGGTTTAATGATGGCAGAGGCCAAGTCTGTAGTTTCAAGTCCCCTTGATCGGGCCAAAGCAATGCTGCAGCACGCGCTGCCCGCCGAAGGTGGCGGGACGCTGGATGATCGGCGCGAGGGCTACGAGGCGGTACTCGCACAGCTGCCCATCCCAGATGACGTATCGATCATCGACGCCACTTATGGAGGCATCGATGGGTACTGGGTCCATGCCGATGGCGCGTCGAACGGACGGATCGGCGTGATGCTGCATGGAGGCGGCTATATCATCGGCTCGGCCATGGGCTACCGTGCCTACGCTGCGGAGGTGTCACGGGAAACCGACGCCCGGGTCTTCGTGGCGGAATACCGCCTGGCTCCGGAACATCCGTTTCCGGCGGCCCTCGAGGATGCGCGAAACGTCCTTGCTGCCGCCATCGACGAAGTCGGGCCACAGTCTGTTTTCGCCATCGGAGACTCAGCAGGCGGAGGCCTGGTGATCAGCTCCCTGTTGGATTTGCATCGCGCAGGGGCCACACTCCCGGCGTGCATAGTCCTTGTGTCGCCACTCGTCGACCTGACGGTGACGAACTCCAGTTACGAAGAGCGCGCACATAGCGACCCGATTGTCTCGCGAAAGGGCATTCAACGCGCTGCGGGTCTGTACCTCGATGGGCGAGGGCCGGAGGAGGCGCTGGCAGCGTTCCCGATGCTGGCCGATCTTGGCTGGCTTCCGCCGTGTCTGTTGCTCGTGGGAGGTGCTGAAGTCCTGCTGGACGACTCCCGCAATCTAGCCGAGAAGCTCAAGCGAGAAGGGGCACACGTCGAATACCGCGAATACGACGGCATGGTGCACGTTTGGACGTTGTTCTCGTCGTTCCTGCCAGAAGGGCAGGAAGCGTTGGAAGAGATCGGCGAATTCGTGAGCACCACGATCCCTGGGAATCGCCGTCGTAATTGACCCGCCCGGCAGCGGTTCACAAAATCAATTTGCGACGTCGATCCGCGTCGTAATCGGTATTCATCAGACTTTTTACAAGCACCGTTTACAAGCAAGGAGAAGAAGTGCGCATAGGAATTCTTGGCGTCGGAAATATCGGCACGACCCTGGCCCACCGACTAGCCGCGGCCGGTCACCAGGTCAAGGTCGCCAACTCCCGCGGCCCCGAAACGATTCCGGCCAACGCGCTGAGCAGCGGCGCAACCGCCGTTACGGCGAGTGAGGTTGTCGACGGAGTCGAGGTCCTCATCACCTCCGTCCCCTTTGCGCGGGTACCTGACCTCAGGCCGCTGATCGAACAGCTTCCCGACGATGCAGTGGTCATCGACACCTCGAACTACTACCCCCATCGCGACGGAAACATCGCCGCGGTAGACGAGGGTCAGGTGCAGAGTCTCTGGGTGAGCGAACAGTTCGGCCGCAGAGTAATCAAAGCATGGAATGCCATCAACACTGGCTCGTTCGACTCCAAGGCGACACCTGTGGGTCACCGCGACCGTATTGCAATTCCCGTCGCTGGGGACAGCGACGCCCAACGCGCCTTGGCCATGTCGCTGGTCGAGGAGACAGGCTTCGATGCCTTCGACGCCGGCAACCTCGAGCAGTCGTGGCGGCAACAGCCAGGCACTCCCGTCTACTGCACGGACTTCACCAAAGAAAAGGTCGCTGACGCCCTCGCGGCAGCCGACAAATCGCAGTCGATCCTCCGACGCGACCTGATGATCCAAGTGAACCGGGAGATCCTGAACGCCCCCACCTCGGTCCGAGGTGAGGACTACATGGTTCAGCTGCACCGGGTTTTCAATACGTAAAGACAATGTGACCTCTTGAGCCAACGTCATCCCGGGAGTCGCTCTGGATCTGGCCGTGAATCCGCCGCCCCCTCATCAGAGTCGGCTCTCGAGCCGGTCGTGATAGCGGCAGGCTCGGGCCGACCTGGAACCCGACCTTGAAGCCGTGCTGCCGCTATTGACGCGGCGGCATCAGGTCTTGGAGGGGTGTGCGGTCGCGGACGTCTCCTCGTCATCGCCCCGGCGGGATTGCCCGTGGCTGATCCGGCAATCGTGGACATGCGCTTCGCGAGGCGGGGCATCCCTTGGAGCAGGCGCATCTCGTCGACGCATTCCTTCGCGCGTCGCGACGATACCTGGCCCACAGCACAGTACCGCGAGCTCGATTCTGACAGAAGCCAACGAGCCCCAGACCCGCCGCGCCGAAGCGGTCGATGCCGACGCCGTCCACACGAAAGCCGCCCCCGGCGATGTTGTCGGTGGTTGACACCGAGGGCGATTCATCTGGTGTCGTGAACAAGGCCCGGTACCGCAACTTGGTCGAAGACCGCGTTCTGCCCGTTCTAGCTCCTTGGCTTGAGATCCGAAACCCGGCGCACGATCAGGCGGCCGGCCAGTTGATTGGACTTCTTGGGCGAACAGAACGCAAACCCAAATTTCCGCGACTTCAGCTCATAGCGCCGACGCCGCCGTCTGCTCTTCTTGTAGATCGTGTCGGTGTGTTCAATCGTGCTCCATGCAACAGCGGAGATAGCAGCGATCTCCGCTTCGACCTCGAAGTCGAAGCGGCGGTTGACATCAGCGACGATCTGTAGCTGACCTCTTCAGGCCAGACGTACGGGGAGGCATAGCCCTACTGATCATGCCGCACGTTGCTTTCCGTGCTACTCCGACAAGCACAAGCTAAGCATCGTCGCATTGCTTGGAGAAGGAAACCCCTCACCCACGGCGGTCTATTACTCCGCTACGGTAGCGAGCGCGATCGACGAGCTGGATCCCGGAGAGCGCGCCTTTCCTCGCATGCGTGTCGGCTGGTGAAACAATAATATGGGCGCACAAGCCGAAAAGCCGATGCCACACTCCTCATGGACAAGCTCGTAGGTCTCTCCAACGAACGCGGCTTGCTGAGTCAGAGTACACGGTGGAGGAACAACGGATGGCCGGCAACTCTCCGCAGGCGTTCTCGAATCGGGCCCTCCTGAGGACAGCCGACGCGATGCACTGAATCGACCGTCTCAGCCTGGCCGTTCGGTCTCGACCTACCGGCACCGGATGCCCACACTCCGCCTGGTTGGAGCTTCGGCTTGAAATCAATGCGCATGAGGGCGCTGAACTGTCCTCTGGCGTCAGTCCCTCAGATCTTGATTCTCCAGCAGTTCGTGCCTGTGGTGGAGCATGAACTCATGCGTGTAATGAAGGCCAATCCAAGGGGATGCAAAGTATTCGTCTATGCCAAAATCTTGAACCGGAGCTGGTGCTTCTTCGGCGCAGATGTTCGGATCGGGTACGGGTAATCGGGATGCGGTCTGAGTCAGTCCATTGTGCGGCGTTCGGGGTCTGGGCATGATTTCTCCTCGTCTCATTGGTGTTTGCGGTTAGGACGCGCGGAGGATGTCTTCGACGCGGTGTTTGACGTCCCCGGAGAAGGGGGGCCGGAGCTACGTGCCGGGTCCTGTAGGTGACGAAACCGCTGCTGAGTTCGCTGAATCCGATTGCGGTGGCGGCGGTCCAGCGGCCCGATAAAGGCCGTTACGTTGGGTGCAGTGAGCTCGCCTTCGGAGGTTTCAGGTGGAATCCAGGTGCCTCGGACCTGGCGTACAGACGAAGAAGCGAGGCTGTGTGACAGGTGCAAACGGAATGATCAGCCATTGGTTCCCATATAACTCCACGTAGGAGTCTGAGGGGCAATGTGCAAACGCTTCTTGTCTGGTCATGTCGTCTCATTTCCATGGTGTTGGAGCGGCTTCAGGCGAAGTCGGGGTCGAGTTCACGCATAAGCTCATCCCAAAGCTTTCGGGTTGTCGGCCCGAGGTCGCAGCAGCCCTGGGAATTGTGGAAGGACCATCCGGATCGTGCACGCCCCGGGAGCCTGCGGGACAATGCTGGCTCCGAAGGAGCGACGCTTCACAGGGTGTCCCCGCGTTGATGGAGGGCCCTGTCACGTGAATGGCCGAAGGGGGGAGATCCACCGCTTGGCCCGAGCCCTTCGCGGGCGAGGTCGTGGAGCAACTGGTGATAGCCCGAGAGGGCCAGAGGCGGCACCTGGTGGAGCGAAGCGACGGTCGCTCGGGGGCGATCCACGCAGAACAAGGCGAGGATTGCTTTGTCCTCCTGCGCATCGTCTAGTGTCCGGTACGCGCCGATCGGGCAATCTGCCGTGAGCGCTTGTGCGTAGAGACTGAGGCGATCGACTGGTGTCGAGTTCCCGGCTCGCTGCCAGACATGGACGACATCCGTGCTATCTATCATGATTGACGTCGACTCTCCTTGTTGACGGTCGAGGTGGTCGGAGACTCGGTCCCCGTCTTCTGATACCCTTAACCTTAGATGTCTAATGTTAGATGTCAATAGACATCTAACATTAGATATTAGACTCTACGATCGTTGATACCGTCCCAGGAGAGGTGGCCATGTCCAGCTGGAGAGACCGACTCGCATTCGCGCCGTTGGAGACTGCCGAACGTGGTGAGGAGATTGCGCTTCGACTCCGACATTCGATCGAACTGGGCATACTCGAAGACGGCGCCCAGCTTCCCAGCGAAAGCGAGCTCGCGATGAGGATGCGAGTCTCTACCATGACCCTGCGAAACGCCCTGGCCGAACTTCGTCATCGGGGACTTCTGGAAACACGACGCGGCAAAGGCGGCGGAAGCTTCGTGAGGGCGAACACCGGAGACATCGGCAAAGCCCAGCGGGAGACCCTTGCCGCGTACTCCCTTGAGGAATTGCGCGATATCCGAGAATATCGGGCATTCCTGGCAGGGTCAGCCGCTATAACGGCGGCGGGCCGATCCCGGCAGGTCCCTATCGGGCGACTGGCATCGATGGCAGTAACGATCGAGACGGCGCAGACGCCCGTTGAAATGATGCGGGCGGATAGTCAATTCCACGTGGAGCTTGCGGCCACATCCGGATCCGTCCTGTTCGCCCGTCAGGAGCTGGAGATGCAGGCTGCGGTAGGGGCATTGGTATGGGCCGCCGCTTCTGATCGCCGAAGCGTGGCCGCAAATGAGCACGCGATGATCGTGGATGCAATACGAGCCGGGGACGCTACTAGTGCACGTACCCTCGCCGAAGAGCATGTTCGCCGGGACATGAACCGCCTCATCGATCTGCGGATGTCAATGGAATCTCCGCCACCAGGATCTCAGCCAGGAATCGAAGGCATCGACGGCGCAGTTTCCGCCGTCGAATCGTTCGCTGAGAGCCTCGCAGGTACCGCAGCCGCGTCGATCCGAGCCGTAGAAGAAGCCGTCCAAACCGACCTCGACCGTTCAAAGAACGGTAGGCTGGATCAGTTGGTGAATGTCTACGACGTGTGCCAGAACGTTCTGGCGAAGGCCATGCCGGCTCTGGTCGGGACGGGATTCGTGGCCGATCCATCATTCTTCGGCGAACCGGGCCTCATCTGGTGCACCATTCCGTCGGGTCCGGGATCGGCGCGGCGTGTGGAAGCGGATATGGACTTCTATGGCTACTCGACAGCACCGTGGTGGCCCGCGCACGAAGCCGATGACGAGGTCCATGCCACCTATGCCTACGTGGACGCCTTCGGCGCCAACGAACACCTCGTCTCCTTCACCAAGCGAGTCACGAGGGACGGCAGAATGGCCGGCGTTGCTGCCGTTGGCGTCCTCGTTAGCAGCCTCCAGACTGGATTCGCGCCGTTTCTCCGGTACTTGCCGTCAAACACCTGCATAGTTGATCAGAACCAAGTCGTTCTCGCTACGAACACTGCTAGCCTCGTCGGTGAAACCCTCTCCCCATCCCATCAGACTGAACGAAGAATCGCACTCCCATTGGTGCCATGGAGCCTGTGTCTAGGTGTGAACACCGGAGAGAATGACGAAAACGGGACCCGGTGAACCGTCGCCGGTCCCTCATGCAGCGGAACGGATTCAGTGACGACGGGCCGGTGACCTGAAACCACACAGTCACCATAGTGTTCAAGCACCAGCCGGATTGCGCTGGTGCTTGAGTTCTTTCGGCGATGCTGCGACAAACTGACATAGTCCGTAAAAATCTCCGATTGGTTTAGTCTTCTGAGACATGGGAGTGCGGCAGTCAAGTTCTTGAGACAAGTCGTCATTGGATTTTGGCTAGGCGGCTAGGCGTTCTTGTGCGACGGCAAGAAGACCTGGACCTCGGTCTTGGTCTTCTCCCGCACCCCCGGCCCAGATCCTGTGTCCGGTCGCTGGCGCGGCTCGACTCGACTTGCCCTGAAGCCCGAAAACATCCGGGCCCTGGTAGGAATGGCTGGGGAAAGGAATGCTCTCGCCGCGACCAGCCCGTCAAAATGCGACGTTCGTCATGCGACTGCCCAAGTCGTTTGGGTAGATCGTTTCGGGAACTAAATAGTCCGCTCGACACCCGATCTGGCAACTCCTTGCATTTTCAGCTCATCGTGTTAACGGTGCTTAGTGGGCGCTGGTAAACACCCCTGCTATGAAGTGGACGTGGTTTGCACGGCGATGTCGAGCAGGCGCCCGGCGGATCCCACTGGTCTGTGGCCGCCAAACCAGATGCACCGCAGGTCGCGTTCGAGGGGGCGGTCGACAACGGGGATCTCGACGAGACGCCCTGCCCTAAGAGCTCCTTGTACGGCCAAGTTGCTTAGCACCGCCGGTCCGAGTCCGGCCATGACGCTAAAGCTGATGGCAGAATTGCTGTTCAGTTCGGCGATGGGCCTGGCCCGACTGGCGCCAATGGCGGCATTCAGCGCAGCGCGGGTGCCCGACCCGTCTTCGCGTTCCACCAACGGCGTGGAGGCGAGGGCTTCGTGGGTGAGTGGTTCCACGCGCGCTGACCATGGATGATCTGGGGAGATGACGACCACGAGACGGTCAGTCAGGATGTGGATACTCTGCACATCACCGGGGATGTCAGGAGTTTCAATAAATCCGAGGGCCAATTCCCCGGACCGCACACCCTCGACAACTCGGCGGGAATTGTTAATTCGAAGAGTGGTTTGGACTTCCGGGCACTCATCCCGGAATGTGCTGAGCCAGCGTGGGACGAGATACTCGGCCACGGTCATGCTGGCACCAAACACCAGTTCGGTACCAGACGTCGAGGCCAGGGCCGCGGCTCCAGCCGAGAATCTCTCTGTCGCGTCGAGTATCTCTCTTGCCCATTCGACGGTCAGCACTCCCTCCGGGGTCAGTTTTGAGCCTCTTGTGGAGCGCGTGAGCAACGGGTAACCCAGTCGCCGCTCTAAAGTGGCGACGGCACGACTTGCGTTGGACTGGGCCATGCCAATCAAGCGGGCGCCCGCGCTGAGGCTGCCCGCATCGGCAATTGCCACGAGCAGACGCACCGCCGAGATCTCCAGCCACTTGTCGGCTGGCAGCTTTGGCAGTGCCCTTCGCTCCATATCAGCATCATATGCCCCCATGGTGGAATCATGGCTACTGCGTCTTTGTTGGGCATGCGACGGTCTTAACATGGAACAGCAGCACCTACCAAAGTCCTCTATTAGCGCTGAGTCTCCCGAGAGTGGCACGCCAATAAAGGCGTCCGTGCGCTTGCGCCAGTGGACGCAATCAGTGCCAGGTTTGACTGCCTGCGTCGTCGGGGCGGCTGTCGCGATGGTTTCCGCGCGGTTCTTGCCCGGAGCCAGCCCGCTGCTGATTGCTATCCTATTTGGGGTAGCATGGCGCAACCTTCTCAGTGTGCCCGGCTCTTGGGCTCCAGGCATTACTGTCGCGATAAAGAAGCTATTGCGCGCGGGTATCGTCCTGTTGGGGCTGCAGCTGTCGCTGGCCGAAATTCTAGGTCTGGGTGCCGGGGCTCTCCTTGTTGTCGTGGCCGCTGTCGGGGTCACGTTCGCAGCCACGATGTGGGTCGGCCGTTGGCTCCGCATCGGAATGACGCAGCGGCTCCTGATCGCCTCCGGCTTCTCCATATGCGGTGCAGCGGCGGTCGCGGCGACAGAAAGCGCGACGGACGCTGAGGAGGAGGAAGTTGTAACGGCTATCGGCTTGGTGGTGCTGTTCGGCACGCTTATGATCCCGTTGGTACCTTTTCTGGGCGGCCTGCTAGGAATGACGGAGGAGTCTCAGGGCCTGTGGATCGGTGCTTCAACCCACGAGGTGGCGCAGGTAGTCGCCGCCGGAGGGACAGTCGGCAGTACCGCCCTGGCCGTTGCCGTCACCGCGAAACTCGCGCGAGTGCTGATGCTGGCACCAATCATTGCCGGTATCAGCTGTCATCGAGGGCGTACTCAAACTGCAGGCAGGTCTGCTAAAAGACCGCCGATCGTTCCCGTGTTCGTCCTGGGTTTTATCGTTGCCATGTTGCTGCGCACTACTGGCGTCCTGCCCGGATTCTCCATCGAAGCGGCCAAATGGCTGCAGAGTGGACTGCTGGCCACTTCTATGTTCGCACTCGGTCTCGGCGTTCATTTCCGCGGGCTCGCTAAGGTTGGCGGTAAGCCCGTCGTGCTGGCACTGGCATCCACGCTCACGATCCTGTCCGTGTCGCTGGCTGGAACGTTGATTTTTCCCGTTGAGCACTAAATGTCATGGTGCTGCTGAATGAAATCTCCGCAGTCCGCGCGCCTGATAAACCGTTTCAGGTACGACGTGCATCTCTGGTCGTGGGGAAAAGCAGCGCGCAGACTGTTGCTAATCTGGCGAGGGCTCCAGCGTTGCTTCGTGTTCGCGCACGAATTCCCGTAACTCCGGGTTGCTGGCAATCTTTCCCGCCCGTTCACGGCTGCGTCTACCCTCGGCCGTCCGCGGACGGTAGTTGCCAGAGGGCCAATGAATGTTCCGACGGATCTCGCGGCTCGCGGTCAACGGATGCCCAAGTTCCAAAGCGATGGCGCGAATGCTGTGTCCGGTATGTAGGAGGTCCGCGATCGTGATCCTCTCCGCCTCCGACAGAAATCGGGCAGAAATCGCCGCTGGTCTCTGGATGGAGATGGGAGGGATTCCTTTGACGTTTCCGGACTTCGGAACGACTGTGTGACCGTGCCTCCATCGAGTGCCAGAACTAGGTCTTGCAGTCATACCTCCAGATATCGCGGGTCCGATATTCTCGAAAACGGATCTAGGAGAGCGGTCGATAAAGCCGGGCTCTTATGTTTGAATCGGGTCCTTTTGGACGGCTTCAAATTCACCTCGCTCCTGGGCGCGCGAGTCCAAGATGCTCGCGAAGGGTGAGCCCTTGTAGTCGCGGCGGGACAGGACCCTGTCCTGCAATAGCGGCATTACAGGGACTGCGTTGCGGAAATCTTCGAATCCGTCCGGGACGTATGTGGGTGAAAGAATGTAGCCGTCGGCCGTTCCGGCCAAGAACCTTCGGCCGATAATCGGGGTTCTGTCGTCGGCTCGGTCGAAAGGTCTTGTCATGATGCTCGTGGTCTTCTCCGCCATGTTAACAATGAAGGAGGTGCCGCCATCATGTTGGATGTTTCATCGTTCTGCCAGGCGAAGTGTGGTCGGATTTTGGTCCTTTCGACCGATGGGTGTGAGTCGTGCCCTGAAGGCTGCCGCCTCATTCCGGCAGGAGGCTCCGAGTGGGTTAAAAGGCTGAGGCTGAGCAGACGATCTGTAGCATGTGGCGGCTACTATTTGCTGGTACCGGTCCGAGTGTGCAGAGCAGCGTTGGGTACCGCTTCTTCGGTGGCGGTCGAGCAAAAAAGAAGTGTGAACAATGTCCACACTTTTCGCTTCGGACTGGCCCGTACTGTCGTGGGACTGGCCCGGTTTCCGCATGTTTTCGGGAGTTCCCAGTGTTTCCAAGGCATGGAATCCCGTTCGAGTCCCACCTCGGGCAGGGCATACCCCCTCGTCAGAGGGGGTTTTTGCTTTAGCGGCATACAAAGCCTGACGAGTGCTTTCATCTTATGAGCCCCGACGGTCCCCAGCCGCTGGGTGCGGGCTCTTCAGCTTGGCGGGGAGCGGGGGTCAGGGTCCTGGCGTATGGGCCCTCCCCTTGTTGAGATGTGGGATCCTTAGACTTGCCTTCTTCTGGGCGCGCCCGTGGAAAAGCCTGACCAACTTCCATTGCTAGGACAGCTCACGGACAGTTATTCTTCGAGTGTGGAACTGATCGCGACGGCGGTGCGTGACGGAGACAAGGTTGCCTTCCCAAACGATTAGCGCTGCCCTCGTACATTGCCGTCTTCCAAGTAGTCGCTGCTCGCGAGGTAGCCGTGCCGGCTCAGTTAGGTCTTTCCCACTCGCCGAGGTATCTGGCCCGGCGTTTCGGGCGGCATAGTTGCCGCCGTCAGGGGTTCACCCGTGCAGCTTACCGAACGCATGGTCTCCGCCCGATGGGTGATGAGTTTCCCTGCAGAATCGTGAGGAGATCACCCTGTTAGTAAAAGTCCCTGATCAGGCGTCTGAAGCGGTCGACGACGCCAGCGGCACCTGACTGCACGAAAGTCGACGCCAGCTGTCTAGCGGAGGATAGTTTGACAGCGCAGGCGAGCCTCCTTGAGCGGTCGTGTTGAAGCACGACGTGGGATGGCTGGTGCGGTTTTCGAAGTTCCCTGCGGGCATTCGCCATGCTGAGGGACCACCGGGACGCTACTGAATCCCGTCCATATGTTGAAGCTCAGTGATAAGGCCACGTTCGTTCGGTCGAATCCGACGCCTTGGTTTTCCACGAACTGCGGATCCTGGCCTGCCACGGCTAGTCGAATCAAAGGACCAACCATGCACCGCATCTTTTCGTCACCGCCCATCGCGCTGCTTGCGGGCTTATCTCTTGCTTTCGCCGCATCCATCGTGAACCTGCTCCCGGCAGCCGCGCCCGCGGCGGCTGCGGTACCTTTGGCCACGGACCGGATTGTCAGCACGCACCAGAGCACCCCTTCGACACGAATAGTCTCGCCCGCCTTCACGACAAGTCAGACGAATGAACTTCTTATTGCCTTCGTCATGTCGGACGGGTCGCTAGCCCCCGGGGAGACTTTCTCCTCAGTCGTCGGTGGCGGCCTCTCGTGGCGGTTGCGCGAGCGGACCAATGCCAGACCGGGCACCGCGGAGATTTGGCAGGCAGTCGCGCCGACCGTCCTGACGAACGTCACGGTTACGGCCACCAACTCGGGTTCGTACCAGTCGTCGATGACTGTTGTCACCTTCGTCGGCGCGGATTTGGTCACTGACGGCGCTGTTGGAACAGGAAACGGCGCTACGGGAGCGCCCAACGCTTCCCTGACCACATCGCGGGCAGGCTCATGGGTGTGGGGAGCGGGAAATGACTGGGACAAAGGCACGGCCCGTACGGTCGGCGCCGGGCAGACAAAGGTCGACGAGTACCTCTCAAGCCAAGGCGACACGTTCTGGGTCCAGCGCCAAAGCGCGATAACGACGGCGGCACCTCCTACCGTGGTGGCGATCAATGACACAGCACCCACAACGGACAAGTGGAATCTCTCCGTCATGGAAATTCTTCCGGCCTCGACGGCAACAGGTGACACCACTGCGCCGGTGATCTCTTCGGTATCTGCCGGCACGCCCAGTTCCAGCGGAACAACCATCACCTGGACCACCGACGAAGCGTCCGACTCGCAAGTGGAATACGGCACCACCACGGCATACGGCCAGAGCACACTTCAGAATTCCACGCTGCAGACCACACACTCGCAGGCGCTGTCCGGGCTCTCGGCCAGCACCCTGTACCACTACAGGGTGAAATCCGCCGACGCGTCAGGCAATCTGGCCGTCTCACCCGACGCGACGTTCACCACGGCGAGCGGGTCCGGCACGGACCCGTCAGTGGTCGGCTCGTGGGGCTCTGTCGTCGCATGGCCCGAGGTGTCCATCCACGCGGCGCTGACACCTGCCGGCAAGGTTCTCACATGGCAAGGCGACTTCTCCCAAGGCGGCCAGCAGTACCTGCTCGATCCTGCGACAGGCAACTACACCCAGGTACCGAGCGCCACCGCCGATCTCTTCTGCGCAGGGCAGGCGGTCCTGTCCGATGGCCGAATTCTCGTCGTCGGCGGGACCTCGACAAAAGGTGGACTGGGTATCCGCGATGTGACGGCCTTCGACCCGGTCACGGAAACCTGGCAGACCCTGGCACCTATGAACCATCCCCGGTGGTACCCGACGGCGACGACGTTGGCCGACGGGCGCGTGCTGGTGACCTCGGGTTCGAACGCCAGTTTGACGGACCTCGTGACCATTCCGGAAGTCTATTCACCAACCACGAACTCGTGGACCGACCTGACGGGCGCGAACCGGAGTATCCCGTATTACCCCTTCATGTATCAGCTGCCTGACGGCCGCGTCCTCCAGGCAGGGGCGTCCGAACAAGCCACTTCGACCCTTGCCCTGAATGTGTCCACGCAGCAATGGACCACCGTGGACTCCCGTGTCCTGGACGGCGGCTCGATCGCGAACTACGCGCCGGGCAAATTCATCAAGGCCGGATCCGCCTCGGACGGTGGATTCACGGGGCAGTCCACCAATACCGCCTACATCCTGGATATGAACGCGCCAAGCCCTTCGTGGCAAGCGACGGCCCCCATGGCGTTTCCCCGTAGCTTCGTGAACTTGACGAACCTGCCCGATGGCTCAGTCCTTGCCACCGGAGGCGGAACGGACAAATCGGGTCAGGATGTCACCAAAGCCGTGATGCAGGCCGAGGTCTGGCAACCGGCCGCGGGAACGTGGAACTCCATGGCGCCGATGTCGGTTCCTCGCCTCTACCACTCGGTGGCCGTTTTGCTCCCGGACGGTCGGGTCTTCGTATCCGGCGGTGGCGGGGACGACGGGGTCACGGACCAGAGAAGTTACCAGATCTACTCCCCGCCGTACCTCTTCAAAGGCCCGCGGCCAACCATCTCCAGCGTACCGGGCAGCGTCCAGTACGGTTCGACCGCATTCATCGGAACACCGGACGCGAGCCGGATCCAATCAGTGTCCCTGATCAAGACAGGATCCGTGACCCATGCCTTCGATGAGAACGCGAGGGCCTTGAACCTGAACTTCTCGCAAACCTCCGGCGGTCTGAACGTCCAAATGCCTGACAACGGCAACTACGCCCCTCCAGGGTATTACCTGCTCTCGATCATTGACGGCAATGGTGTTCCGTCCACAGCCGGCATGGTCCGGTTGCCGGCACCGGGCCAGGACACCACCCCTCCAACGGCGCCGGCGGGCCTGGCTGCCTCTGCCTCTGCCGGGCAGATCGCCTTGACGTGGACGGCCGGTACAGACAACGTGGGTGTCACCTCATACCGGGTTTCGCGCGACGGAACCGTGATCGGGACTTCGCCGTCGACCAGCTACACCGACAGTTCGGTGGTCTCCGGGACGACGTACACCTACACAGTTGCCGCCCTCGACGCGGCAGGCAATGTCAGCCCGCTGTCGAACACGGCCACGGCGCAAGCCGTCGCAGCACCTCCCGGCGTCACGGTCGACAAGATCGTCGCGGTCCACCAAGGCACCAGCTCGACGACGATCAGCGCCTCGGGTGTGACAACCACCGGCTCCAACGAACTCGTCCTTGCCTTCATCAGTTCGGACGGACCAAGCTCCGCGAATTCAGCCCGGATAGCCAGCGTTGCCGGCGCAGGGCTGACCTGGACACTCCGACAAAGAACCAACACGCAACCAGGCACCGCCGAGATCTGGCAAGCCGTCGCCCCCGGCCCCCTTTCGAATGCGACCGTCACCGCCACACAAGCCTCGGGCAGTTGGCAAGCCGCCATGACCGTCGTCGCCTTCCGCGGGGCAGACACCACACCAGGAGCAGCACTGGGTGCGAACGCCTCCTCTGGCGCGCCAACGGCCACCCTTACCACCACCAGGGCCGGTTCCTGGGTCTGGGGCGTCGGCACGGACTGGTCCAACCCGATATCCCATGCGCCAGGACCGAATCAGACCCTCGTTGACCAGTTCCTTGCGCCAGCGGGAGACACCTACTGGGTCCAACGACAGAACTCCACGTCACCGACGAGCGGCACACCCGTGACCATCAACGACACGTCCCCAACAACCGACCGGTGGAACCTCGCGATCATTGAAATTCTCGCCGCGCCCTAGACCTGGGTTGCGGCCGCTGGGTTTGTTGGCATTACACGACGTCAGGTTGCCGCATAGTCCGGGACGACCTCTCTTGCATTCCTGGAAGGGGGCGGGCCACGAGATAAGACACGCTGCTGATGTATGTATACATTGCCAAAGTCGCCCAGGGCGACCAACGCAACCGAGCGCCGACGCCGGGTCAAGGCCTGGATCTGAATCAATGATCAATCCGGTGCATCCATCGGCAGCCAGCGGTTCACACTCGATCCATCGGGCACGACCTAGCTAGCCGCGGAGTCCGAGGTCAGTAGGGTTCGCGCGTCAGGCCGCAAGCGACGTCTGAATGATGTACCACTGACGGCCCGGTAGCGCACTGATTACGGCATGTCTGGGTTGTTTGGTAGGCAGTGTTTTTGTTGGTGTTCCAGGCTGCGATGATGTCGGCGTCGAGTCCGCTGGTTGCCGCAGCACGAGGAACAAGATTATCCGAGCGGGGCGGACTATCGTTCCTTACTGGAATCCGCCGAAGTCGTTGCCACGATTGTCGCGTTGCTCAAGGTCGCCCCCATCCAGCATCGCAAGGCCAAAGACATTCTCCGGGCCGCGAGGCTGGTGCTGCTGCCCGAGGACAACGTCCACGATGCCTCCGATTTGAAGAAGACCAAGGAAGGCAAGAAGCTCTCGCCCATCTGATGGTCAGGGGCGATCTGGCCCGAGGGATACCGTCTATGTGTGGTCGATGGCTACCATCGGGTATGCGCAAGCTACTACAGGGACGAAAACGCCGACGTTCCACTCAAACTGGCTGCGCGCTCCGGTAATTACCGAAAGCCAGCCGCATGCCGGTGGAAGGAGGAAGGTGTCGTTCTTTCAGCTTTCGCTGATCGCCGCGGTCGCGCTACTAGGCCCGCTGCTGGCGCTTCCCCGGAAATGGCAGCTTCCCGTGGTGCTAGGGCAGTTACTGGCTGGTATCGCCATCGGGCGCACGGGTTTGGGTCTGGTGGACTCCTCGGACGCCACGTTCACCTTTGTGGCCGACGTCGGGTTTGCCCTCGTCATGTTCGTCGCCGGAACGCATGTCCCAGTGCGGGACAAAGCCATCCGCCCGGCACTGGGCGCGGGTGCGCTGCGTGCCGGCATCGCCACAGTGTTGGCGGCGGTCGTGGGAATCGGCATTGCCTTTGCCTTCGGCACCGGACATGCTCCCCTTTACATCGTTCTGCTCGCGTCCTCGTCGGCAGCCTTGGTCCTGCCGATCGTCGATTCGCTGCGGCTGAGGGGACCAAAGGTCTTGACGACGACGGCGCAAGTGGCGGTGGCGGACATCGCCTGCATTGTGGCGCTTCCGCTTGCTGTCGACCCATCCAATGCGCCGAGGGCAGCTGCAGGGGCAGCCGTCATCGCGGCGTGCGCTGCGGTTTTGTTCTTCGTGCTTCGCTGGCTGGAGCGCAACGGCACGCGCGGACGGGTGCATGGCGTGTCCGAGGACCGGAAGTTCGCCCTGGAACTGAGGATCCAACTTGCCGTGCTGTTCGCGCTCTCCGGTCTTGCTGTGGCAGGTCACGTGTCCATCATGCTGGCCGGGTTCTCCTTCGGCCTGGTGGTCGCAGCGGTGGGCGAACCCCGGCGATTGGCTCATCAGCTCTTCGCCGTCAGCGATGGCTTTCTGGGGCCAGTGTTCTTCGTCTGGCTGGGCGCATCGCTGGATCTGCGCGCCCTAGCCGGAAGCCCGAAAATGCTTCTCCTCGGGATCTGCCTTGGTCTGGGTGCCTTGCTGGTCCATGGAAGCCTGCGGCTACTGGGCCAGCCTCTGCCGCTCGCGGTGCTTGCAGCGTCCCAGTTGGGAGTGCCGGTTGCCGCCGCTACGATCGGCTCCCAATTGCATTTGTTGGCGGCGGGAGAAGCCGCGGCCATGATCCTCGGAGCCCTCATCACCATCGGGGCGAGCACCGCCGCAGGCTCACGGGCCGCCCGCACGTTGACGCAGCCCGGCCCGGCGCCGGCGAGCAACGCATCCGGGGGCGGCCCGACCTTGGCTGCGTAGTTCGCCTGGGCTGGGCAACTTCCGCCAGTCCCTGAGTTCCGCGCTGTTGCCGAAGCGTGAGGCCAGCGTCCGCTGACCGTTGCAGAACTACCAAGCCCTGTCATCACCTGCGTTGAGTCCATTTAGGGACCCAGCACAACTGCGTCCAAAAGTGGAGCAAAGGTTACCGGCCCCGCCCCCGTGGTGGGATCTGCCGCCCGTGAAGCTCCGACTCCGAACATTTTGGTTGGTAAGTCGTGTGAAGGTAGTCGGGTTCGAAGTGTCTGGTTTGGATTGAGTGCCAGACATTATCAAGTGGGGCGCCCTATTTCGTCGTCAAATCATGCCACAGCTGTTTCGTACTGTTCCTTCGGGGCGTGACAGAAGTGCGTATCGATCGATCAGGCCTGCGGCGTGTAGCTGGCGCACTAATTTACCGCTGCCCATGGTCATGAGGTCGCGGGGGTAGTGCTTCTTGAGCGCGGTTACGGTCGATACTGCATCTCCGACGAGGAGTTCGCTGTTGGGGTACGTCCGCTTGACGTCAGGTTTGTGTGAGACGACGAACTTTTCTGAGCCCACGTGTACCTCGACGAATGGGTTGGGCCCCGTGGAGGTCCAGTATCCGCGTCTCGGGGGTCTTCATCGGTGCGGCCGGGTCCCTGCATGACGCCGTCAAGGGGCTCGGCTTCGACCCGTTGCCGGCACCGTTCTTCCTGGCCCTCCTCGGCATGGTGATCAGTCCTTGTTGGCGGACCTCTTCGGAGAGCTCCTGCCCCAAATACCTTTTGATGGCTAAGGATCCGGACTATTGGTCCAAGGACCTTGAGCGGGAGTCCGAGATGATCAAGCTCGTCCAAGCTTGAGAATGAGACACGAATGGACACACTGACGGGACGGAACGGAAAGTGCTCCTGTTCATCTGAGCCGAGGCGATGTATCACCCGCGTTGACACCAAGGTGTGAGCCACCGCGGTCCTCACCCGTGCCCGGTTTGGTCGTTCCGGGATGCAGCAGGAGCAGGGCTTTTCCCGTCGTTTGCTGGGACAATGGGTAAAGGACAAATGTCACGGTGCCGGACGCGGCACCGGCACGTCCTGTTCACCCTAGGAGGGGATCCTGATGGACCCCACCACTGCTGTCATTATCTTCATTGTTCTGGTGCTGCTGCTCATCGCCGCGAAATTGTCGATCCGTGTTGTGCGTCAATATGAGAAGGGCGTGCTTTTCCGGCTCGGTAGAGTTCTTGGAGTCAGGGAACCGGGCCTGCAGTTGATAATCCCGGTCATTGACCGGCTGCCGTTGGTAAGTCTGCGGATAGTGACCATGCCCATCCAGTCCCAAGGCATCATCACCCAGGACAATGTCAGCGTCGACGTTTCCGCTGTGGCTTATTACCGGGTGGTGGACGCCGTGAAGTCGGTTGTCGCCATCGAAAACGTGGCCTCTGCCATTGACCAGATCGCTCAGACAACGTTGCGGAAGGTCGTAGGCCGGCACACCCTGGACCAGACTCTGTCAGAGACCGAGCGGATAAATGTTGACATCCGCGAAATCCTCGACGTGCTGACCATCGATTGGGGGGTTGAAGTGACCTTGGTGGAACTCAAAGATATCCAGTTGCCGGAAAGCATGAAGCGGGCCATGGCCCGCCAGGCTGAAGCCGAACGGGAAAAGAGGGCCAAGATCATCGCAGCTGAGGGCGAGGCTATTGCCGCGACAGCCCTGGGCGATGCTTCGGATACGATGATGGCCCATCCGCTGGCCCTCCAGCTAAGGAACCTGCAGTCCCTGGTTGAAATCGGAGTCGATAAGAACACCACTGTTGTATTCCCGGCCCCGCTGATGAGCACGATAGGTGAACTGTCGGCGTTCCTCGCTCGCGAGAATCAGGCCGCAACGGCCTCGAATGGCAAGGCCCCCATCAAAGCAGCGTAAAGCCGCCCCGCTCCAAATCTCTCGTGTCCGTCAACCCGAAGGATTTGGATGAGGAGAGTTGGACGACGGAACTTAATTCTTCCCGGCCCGGTCCAGGCACGCATGCGTGGCCTGGACTTTGGCGCCCGGTTGTTCCTGGAGGTCCCTCTGAAACGGGCCACGGTGTGTGCCTGGCGCCGCGGGTCGCCTGTTTGAGTGCCCATAGCGACATGACGCGGGCTCGCAGGCGCACCCTGCGCGAATCACTCCGACACGGGAGTTGAGTCGCTGGGGCCGACCGAGCGCTTGCGAGTCGGTCTCGTTCATGTCGTCGGCGCGACAATACGAATGAATAAGGGAGCGGGGTCCCGCGCGGATTACTTCTGACGTCAGGTTGGGGTGTATCCAAACAGCCATTCACCACATTCGAGTGGTCGCGGCAACAGCCCAGAAGACGGCTGCCGAAGAGGCGCCTGGGCGCTGTCCGTTTGAAATCTCCGGATCCGTCTGTGTTGGAGCGGTTTTTCTTTCTCGATGACTTTCCCCGGCGCGTCCATGGCGTAGGACGCTCACGCGTCCTCACGCACCCGGTTGCTGGCGTGGACCGTGATCGGAGTGCGCCTGGCAGGCGGCACCGCGGATGGAAGTTGCTCTGACGTCTTGTTCGGCAGCAGGGGTGCAAAGAAGGCGCCCAGTTCCGCCGTCGCCGTGAGCGGCAAGATGTTTGCCACGTATTGGTCAGGGCGGACAATCACTACGACGCCTCCGCGGTTGAGGCCACGCAGCTCGAAGATGTCCGCTGTCGGGTCTGTGGCGTAAACCTTTTCGTAGTCCGTGAGCCGGAACGGACCGACTTGAGGTTTGAATACTGCGGGAACGGCGTTGATGTCGACGCCTGTGTGATCCTGCTGGTAGATCACCTTGACGTCGAACCACGCGTCGGCGTCGCCCCCCGGAGGAGTGGCGGCAAGGGGGGAATCCGGCGAGTTGGTGATCCAGTTGGCGAACCGCTCGGTGGGCGAGTCTGCGCTGTGCGGCGCCGAGTCTGCAAAGACGTAGATTCGCCAGCGGCCGTCGGCCTTGGCGTGGTGGCCGAGGTGTACTCGATTGGCATCAGCGACTCGCATGACGGGTGCTGACTTGAAGCGCTTGCCGATGGGGAAGCCTGTTGCAAGGTGTGGGTGTTCAGGGGCGGCTACCAACACTGAGGGAGCGTATTCGGTCATGAATCCGGCCGGGAACTCGGCGGTGCGGACGTAGAAGTCCTCGAGCTCCGAGGGGTCTTCGAACTCCTCGGGTTTTCTGGCCATGAGGGTTGACCATTCCTTGTCGAAGTCGATGAGGTTCTTTGCCACCACCTGCCGCTCTTCGGAGTAGGTGGACAGCAGGGACTCGGGGCTGCGGCCCTCGAGAACGTGGCCGAGCTTCCAGGCGAGGTTGAAGCCGTCCTGCATAGAGACGTTCATGCCTTGGCCGGCCTTGGCGCTGTGCGTGTGGCAGGCGTCGCCAGTGATGAACACCCGCGGCGTGCGCGTACCGTGGTCCTCCGGCAGGACGTCGTCGAACCTGTCTGTGAGCCGGTGGCCCACCTCGTACACGCTATGCCAGGCGACATTGCGGACATCGAGGGTGTAGGGGTTCAGGATCGCGTTCGCCTTGTCAATGATTTCCTCCACGGACGTGCTGCGCACTGCGCCCTTATTTTGCGGCTCTACCTCGCCGAGATCAACGTACATCCTGAAGAGGTGGCCGCCTTCGCGCGGGATCAGCAAGATGCTGCCGCCCGTTCCGGACTGTATCGCGCATTTGAGTCGGATATCTGGGAAGTCGGTCACGGCCAGGACATCCATGACGCCCCAGGCATGGTTGGCCTGGTCTCCAGCGAGGGCGCAGCCAATAGACTCACGCACCTTGCTGCGTGCACCGTCCGCACCCACGACATATTTAGCCCGGACTACGCGCTCTTGCCCCGCATGCGGTCCGGAGGTGCGGACGAGGGTCACGGTGACGGGGTACTCACCCTCGTCCGAGACGCTCAGGGAACGGAACTCAAAGCCATAGTCAGGGGACATCCGTGTGGGCGAATTGGCCATGAACTCGGCGAAGTAGTCCAGCACGCGGGCCTGGTTAACGACGAGGTGGGGAAATTCGCTGATGTCGGCGGGGTCATCCGGGGTACGGGCAATGCGAATGATGCGCGAGGGGTCCGCGGGGTCGGGCTTCCAGAATGCCGTCTCGGTGATCCGATATGCCTCGGCGATGATCCGCTCGGCGAATCCGAAGGCCTGGAACGTCTCTACTGTGCGGGTCTGAATGCCGTCTGCCTGGCCAATGGCGAGCCTCCCGGGACGGCGCTCCACGATCCGCGTGGCGACACCTGGGAATTGGGACAGTTGCGCGGCCGCGAGCATGCCGGCCGGACCGGTGCCGACGATCAGCACGTCGACCTCGCTGGGAAGCTCAACTGGCCGGTTGATTCCCACTCCTGCTGCCGGCTCGATCAGGGGGTCCCCGGATACATAACCGTGATGGTGAAACTGCACAGGAAATTCCTCACTTCGTTGTAAGTCGGTCAGCGTCGAAGCTCTTCAGAACCAGACGCGCTTGATGTACTCGTTCAGCTGGGTCTTAGATTGTCCGTGGGGGCTGTTGCTCCATCGACGCAACGAGGCGATGGCTGAATTCTTTGGCCACTTGGAGATGCTCGGGTTTCATCGTGCAGGATCTCAGGACAGTGGTGTAGTCGCTATCAACTGCGATCCAAGGATGGTTCCTCGCGAGCCACTTGCTGTCGACCCGATACAGCGCCAAGTGCCAGCCGTCTTCGGCCAGGGCCGCGAACGCATCTTCTGTTGCCGCAGATATCTGGCTGCTCGTGGGACGCCGTGGGAAGGTACAAACGATGTCAAGTTCGGGTTCGACGACGAGCTCGGCACCGTCGGCGGCGCTGATGATTTCAGCTATTTGCAGCGCGGCCCTGCGGCCGTCGGCGATAATCGATCCCATTCCCTCGCGTGACAATCCCAGAGCTTCAACCGTGGTCCAAAATGCTGCCGCAGACGCTCCCGCTCTGGAGCACTCCAGACTGATCTCCCCAAGATGTAGGTCAGAAGAAGTGAAGTAAGTGTAGGGGGAATCGTGCGAGTAGAGCCTGCCGACAGATGGGTCAGCGAAGAGCACAGATCCGCATCCGTACGGTTGAAGTCCGTGCTTATGTGGATCTACGACGATTGAATCTGCCCGGCGTATGGCCAGGAAGGGGGCAGGATCAACCAGCGGGTCGGGACCAGTTGCCAGGAGGGTGTGGAATCCTCCGTAGGCTGCGTCGATATGCAGCCGGGCTCCGAATTCGGCTGCCAGGTCCGCGGCCTCATGGACCTGGTCCAGTGCACCAAGACCGGTCGTGCCTAAAGTGACGACAACGGTCCCGACCCCGCCTTGCGCGAGCCTGGTCCTGAGATCTGCCATTGAAAGACGGCCGAAGTTGTCTTCCGGAATGGTTTCGTGTGGGGTTCCGAGCAACCGGCACATGCGCTCGTGGGTGTAATGGGCGTTCGTTCCGGACAGTATGACCTTACCTGGATGCAATTCCCGGGCAACCCAGAGTGCCTCAAGGTTAGCGATCGTGCCGGACGATGTCAGATGGCCCAGATGTTCCTCATAACCGAACATTGCCGCAAGTTTCGCCACGACTTCCTTTTCCAGGGCCGCGGTAGCCGGGCCTCCGTCCATGGCATGGTTGTTCGGATTGATCAGGCCTGTGATGGCCTGCGCAACCCAAGCAACAGGGTGCGGGGGCTTGAGGAGTTGGCCGATGTACTTCGCATCGCCGTATGGATACATGTTGACCAGTCGTTCAACCAGGGAAGAAAGGGCAGCTGAGCCTGATGAGTCAATTGTTGGTCCTCCTGCCCACAAGGTGGCGTACGCCTCCAAGTCTTTGGCGCGCTGCCTTAGTTCCGCGATTACGGCGTCGTCCAGCCGGACGTCTTGAGCCCTCATAAGTTTCTCCTGGCGGTTTAGTTGGTTCGGGGAGTCGGGTGGTGCAGCAACAGCTTGCGCAGCAGTTCGGCCAGGATCGAGGCTTCCGTTTCGGTGAGTCCCGCGGCCCAGGCCTGCTCGCGCTGGTTGGTGACCTGGCAGAGATCGGCCACCATTTGCTCGCCTTCATCTGAAAGCTGCACTAGCGTCTTGCGCTTGTCTTTCGGATCCGGCGCTCGGGTCACGAGCCCGGACTTCTCCAATGTGTTGAGCAAGCTCGACATTGAAGCCGTTGAAACGCTGGACAGCCGGGCCAACTCGTTTGGGTTGACTTGGCCTACGGACCTAATGGTGAACAGCAGGCGGTAGCCGGCGAAACTGATGCCCATGGGACGGTGCACCGAGACTTCCATGTCTGTGGTCATACGGTTTGCGGCGCGGATGAGGTTGAAGCACAGCGCCATGGCGGGAGAATCGACGTCCGGGTACAGCTCAACGGCAGCGGCATGGGCGAGCGATTCATATTCGGAGGACCCGATGCGCTGCATCTTTGGGGCGTTAGCGCTCATAACGGAAGCTCTCCTCGACGGTGGCGCATTCCACCACGGCTGCAGCAATCACATTTTCTCCAAGAAAACCAGGGGACGGTAAGCAATTAGCTAGAAGTCTAGCTTAATAGTGCGAGCCGGGCTAGCTCTGACTGTGGGAAGTTCCATGCATAGACGTCTTCTGGAACCGCGCTCCCCGGGTACTAAGAGACGGGAATGAACGTCCTGCGCCGACTTCCATCCAACCAAGTTCATCGTCAACATAATTTGCTAGATATCTAGTGTTCATACAGACTGCGGAAACTCTCGGAACTCACGGAAGCGGGGTCAGAGGCAGCACACCAGTTGCTCAACGTCTCCATAGGCTGAGGGAGCATGCGACGATGCTCTCTTCGGTGAACTGGGGGAGACTTGGAGGACCACTAGTGGTGGACCGTATACACATGGAAAATATTCACCACACGGAAGATGCCCACCGTTGGTGGATGCCAGGCAGGAACTGAACAATGAGAGTGGGACTGCGACTACAGGGAACCAGCTGCCGGAGCGTTGTGCTGGACGGGCGGACTGTAGTTTCCGCCGCTCGGGAGGTACGCGCGGGCAGCTTGCAGGAAGCATTGGAATTGTCCCTGTCAGGGCTCCGTCGGGAGTTCAAGTCAGGCATCTCGGAGATCACTGCCAACGTCGGGCGGGTCTTGGCGGAGCGGAAACTGGACGACGTCGTCGCCATCCGCATCTCGCCCCGTCCCCCTGCGGACGCCTTCCACATGACAGTGCTGCCACCCATTGTTGAGCCTGCAGTGACCCGGACGGTTCATGTCCGTGGTGGTCACGACCTGCGGGGAAGGCCTCTGGCCCGGTTGGGCATGGAGGGGTTCCTGGCCGATCTCCCCGGCATCCTCTCCGGTGGCGTACGGAACGTGGCGATAACTTCCGTCGGTTCGACGTCGTCAAGGGACCATGAAACGCGCATAGCCGATGCCATCCTCAGCAACGACAGAGATATGCGGATCAGTATTTCCAGCGACTTCTATTCCAGCGTTTTCCGAGACCGGGACTACACCGCCATCCTCAATAGCGCCCTGATGCAGACGGGGGAAGAGCTGGCTGTCATGCTTGAGGAGGCAGGGCGGCGTCAGTTCCCGACCACCCTCCTGTCGTTTGCAAAGAACGACGGCGGCCGCGCACCTCTGTCACGGCTGGCCCTGACGCCTGTGCACGGGTTGCGCGCCGAGTCCGCGATGGGAATCCTTGGAGCGGCCACGTTGGCCGGGATCCCCGAAGGGGAAGTCATTCTCTGCATGGAAGCTGGGGCCACCGTGGGTCACATCCACGGAGGCCTGCCCTTCGCCAGAAGCCTCATTCGCCAAGGATTTGACGCAAGCCTCGCCAGCAACGCCGCCATTCTTGAGCCGTACACCGCCCACCATCCGGTTCGCGCAGACATTCCCTCCGTGATTGCCGACCTCCGCGAGCGCCAGGACACCGCTCTGCCATTCGGGCTGGTGCCCACTCTGCCGGCGGCCCAGGACGCCGCGCTGGTAGGATCTGCCGCGGCGCCGCTGACAGCTTGGATCGACAGGCTCGAGACCGTCAGCGGCCGGGTTGACCTGAAACGCGTACAGAACCTCGCCGAAGACGACGCCCACTCAGCGGCGGTCCAGTTAGGCGCCAGCCCCGGCCAAACCCACATCATCGAATCGAACGTCTATGCCATGCCCTACGGCAACCCCGGAATCGTTCGAATCCGGGTCCAAGCGGCGGGAGAAACGTCCGCCAACGAAGAACACGTGCTGCCTACAGCCGCGCGGGGAGTCACCCAATGAGTACCGTACTCACTACCGAGGACGTCCGGAACCTGCGCACCGGGGCCCACTTCCTGACCTGCACCATCGATCCGACGGCGATCTACATCTACGCAGAAATGATCCAACGGGCGATGGAGGACCGGTCATTGGAACTCATCACGGTCGACGAACTTGCCCCCGACGATCTGGTGGTGGCGGTCGGAATGGTAACGCAGGGCCTTTTCATCGCCGACATGCCTCCCGTGGGCGATGAGTTCCTCGGCTGCATCCGTGCCATCGAGGCCAGTCTCGGCCGGTCGGTGCGGGCGATCTATTCGCTCGCTGCCGCAAACATCAACGGAATCGTCCCACTCATGGTTGGGCTGCAGTCTTCGCTGCCCGTCATCGATTCCGACCCCATGGGCCGGGTTTTCCCCTTGATCAGCCAAACGACGCTGAACATTGGAAACGTGGCGATCGGCCCTGTCGCGCTCATGGGGGTTACCGGGGAACGGGCGCTGGTTGAGGTCGAAAGCGCCCAGCGGGCCGAAACGCTGGTGCGTGCACTGGTGACCGAACTCGGCGGCTGGGCAGCCACCGCCATGTATCCGTGTTCCGCGCACCAGTTGATGGAGCATGGCGTCCATGGCTCCATCAGCCGAATGATCCGGATCGGGCAAATCCTCGACGCGAGCACTCCCGTTGAGAGAAAGCTGTTGTTGCTCGCCGACCTCCTAGGGAGCACCCGCATCGCCCGTGCCCGCGTGAGCCATATCGAAAGCCTCTCCCGGCCCACAGATCTCGGCCTGCCGGCGCAGCCGTCCAGCCTAACGCTGGAAGACGAAGGGACCGGACGCATCGTCCGTCTTGAAATCCAGAATGAGATCCTGCTGGTCCTCGTAGACGGTGCGGTAACAGCAGCCGTCCCCGACATGGTGACGCTGCTCAATTCCGAGCAGGGCACGGTGGTCAACATCGACGACGTCCAGGTGGGCGACGTCATGGACATCCTGAAGATCACGGCAGCGCCGCAGTGGTACACGGAGGCGGGGCTTGATCTCACCGAGCCAAAGGCCTTCGGCATTCCGATGGTGCACCCAAGGCGGCGACATGCGTAGATCGAAAAATGAAACGCGGCTCGATGTCGCCGGCCTGTTGGCGCATGGCTCCCTACGTGGCACCGCGCCGCTATATCTCACGCCATCGAGCGGGTTGATAGAAAGTGTTGTTCTCGTCTCCCAGCTTGAGGCAATCCGGCAGGTGCGGCCCAATACCCTGGTCGTCCTCTCCTCGGAGATGGGATCAGGGGGTTGGCTGGTCTCCGCAGCGCTCCGACAGGCCTGGGAGCGGAAGGCCAGTGCCGTCGTCGTGGCCGGCAGCGCCTATGCAAGCGCGGCTGTCGGACTGGCGGAGCGGTTGGGCATCACCCTGTTGGCCATCGACGGGGACCCTGCAGCGCTGGCCCTGGCATTGGCGGCCGAGATAGGAGCGGCCCTGTCAGTGGTCGATGCGGAACTGGCCAGGGTGGCCCGGGCAGTCGCAAAGGACACCACGCTCGGTGATGTCCTCAAGACCATTTCCAGGGAGCTGGACGGGGTTGGAGTTTCACTGGAGTACGACGGCGTGGTTCTGGCCTCCGCCGGAATGCCTCCACGGGAGACTGACGAAGTCATCACCGTGGAAGTCGATGAGGCCAAAAGCGCCGTCCGTTTCACCATCATGGCCCGCGTGCCGGCTTCCGGCGTCCATAACTTGCGGCTGGTGCGCTCTATCCTTGAGGTGGCCACCCCCGCGGTGAAGTCTGCCTGGCTGATGGAGGACCTTTTCAGCACTGCCCGGGCGGTTCCCACAGCGGCGATCGCCGGGTTGGATCAGGACCCCCAAGCGTCAGGCGCGGAGTTCGAGGAAAAACACCGACAGCTGCTGAACCAGTTGGGCTGGCGCGAAGGGGAGCCGTATGTTGCAGTGTGGTTCCGCAGCGGGCAGCTCCAAGACCATCGGCCCGAGCTGACGGCCGTGTTGCGCCTGCTCTGGCGCAAGATCGCAGTACGCAGCCCCTTGGCCGAGGTTCAAGGCGGTTGGCTGACTCTCGTACCGGCCGGGGATCAAGACCCCTCGACCCAGCTCGAAACCCGAATCAGGACACGTCTGGGGCCAGCTCTTGCCGAGCTTGGCATGGTGGCGGGACTGTCCCGATGGCAGGAGGAAGCCCCGGCACTGGCGTCGATCGTGCGTGAGGCGCGGCTGGCTGCTGAATCCGCCCGGTCAACGGGGCCTGGCACGGTTCTGGGCTTCGCCAGCCTCGGGGTGGTTGCGGCCACGACGTTCGTCGACATGGACGCCGTCGCGCTCGTGGCCGAAATAACACTGCCGCGACTGATGACCTCCCCTGACCGCGACGTGATCATTACCGCGCTGGCGTCCTTCCTCGATCACCGCGGCTCCGTCAGCCTCGCTGCGAAGTCCCTCAACCTGCACCGGAACACCCTCCAGGCCCGGCTTAACCGGGCAAGGGAACTCGGTGTCCCGCTCGATATCCCCTCTGAGCTGCTGTCCGTCCACCTCATCGCCAAAGTGCTGCGGCGATCCATGCCAGACAAAACGACTTCGGAAGACTCCCTCGAAAACCAGGAAGGCCTCGGCTGAGTTTCCAGTTTTGATTCCGGAGCTAATCAACTCAGGGATGAAGTCGACACCTCGCCGCCGAGGATTCCCTCGCCTGCCTCGATCACGGGATGTCAAGGCAAGCGAGGGTACCCGGCTACCCCCGGTCAAAGATGCCCTATTGGTGGAGGGGCTCGACGACGCGACGGCAGTCGGCGTGACGGGCCGGCAATGTATTTACGCGGACACCGTCGTCATTGACACTATGTGCTTTGGTTCGAGAGCCGGGAAGAACCGCTGGCGTTCTTGGGCTGTGGGCCCGTCGTAGCCCAGGCGCTTGCTGTGCGTCCAACCGAATCGACGGACCGAGTCGACGAGCTGCTCGGCGTGTTTGAGCGGGGCCACAGTCGCGTCGATCACGGGTACGCCAATTTCCTCTTGAACCGTTCGGAAGAATCCGAATTCGGCCGTGCAGCCGAGGATGACGACGTCTGCGCCGTCCTGCTCCACAGCCTTCCGGGCTTCGGTCATGATCCGCTTCTCCGTGAGTACCGGGTCCGCTTGGAAGTCATCGACGCCCATCTCGAGCACGCCCCATGAGGCAAGACGCTCCGATGCGCCGCAACGATGGACGTTCTCGGCCATTTCGGGAATCCACTTTTTCCGGCCTACGAGGATGGAAAATCGCTCTCCCAGACTGCCGGCGATGCTCAGGGCCGAGTGCGCCGGGCCCACCACCACCATGCGATCGGTGATTTCACGGGCCGCCCGCAGCGCCGGGTCGTAAAAACAACCGATGACGGCGGCGTCATAGCCTTCTTCTTCCGCCCACCGCACCGTGCGCAACAGCTCTGGAAGCATGAGTGCTTCGAAAGCGTTGTATTCCACATGGGAGGGGCCCTCTCCCTCAAGGGAGACGACGTCAACCTCGGTGCCGGGACGGACTATCTGGCGGAAGGATTCTGCCATCGCCCGGTTGTACACGTCGGTGTAGAGCGGGTTGATCCATAGGATTCGGACGTTCTGCGAGAGAGCGTCGAGATTGTCGGTGGGGGTGATCATTCCAATTCACTTCCTTCGGTTTCGGGCAAGAACAGGCCAAGGATGACTGTGGCAAACAAGAACATGTTGATAAACAGAATTGTCGAGGTAGCTCCGGTGGCGGATGCCAGGAGGAAACCGACAAGACTTGGTGCGACCGTATTTGCGACGCGCTGACCGAAAATCCCGAACCCGTAACCGGAGCCACGAAGCGCGCTGGGATAAAGCTCGCCCATCCACGTGTCCCAGACACCCCAGGCACCCAGGGCGAAGAACGCCAGAGAGAACATGCCGATATACATCTCGGTCTCGGTCGAGGCTGTTCCGAAGAAGAATCCGCCGGCAGCCGCCGCCAGGACGTAGATCGTGAATATCCATTTGCGGCCAAAGCGTCCGGTCAGGTAGGAGGCCGTCATGTATCCGGGGATCATGAGGACCGCGCTAAGTGCAATGAAGGAAAAACTTGATGAGGCACTCAGTCCTCGCCCTTCAAGCAATGTCGGCATCCACGACTGAAGTCCCCAGTAGCCCCAGGAGAAGGTGAAGTTGATGAGGACCTGAATGATCGTTATCCGGCCCATTCGCTTTTTGAAGAGGCCCCAAATGGACTGCTTCTCGTCCTCCGCCACGGTGAAAATGGTGCCGCGGGGGATGCTGGCTGCTCCCAGACGGTCAAGGACATTATGCGCTTCTTCGTTCAGCCCACGCCTCGCGAGCCAGTACGGGGATTCTGGAACGACCTTGTACAGAACGATCCCCCACAGGCTGGCAAGTGCGCTAACGGCAATGACCCAACGCCAGCCGTGCCCTCCGATGAGAGCAGCGGTGCCGAGGGCGGCCAGGATACCAATCGGCCACCCTGCGGCAAGATAGACAGTCGCCCTTCCGCGGACCTTAACAGGGAGCAGTTCTTCAAAGTAGGGGAAAGTCACAGTGAAGACGCCGGAGAACAACAGCCCGGAGAGGAAGCGGGCCACCGAGAGGATCTCAAAGTTTGGTGCGAAGCAACTCAGGAGCGTGAAGACACCATAACCGGCGAAGCTCCAGGCGCAGGTGGCTTTCCTCCCGATCCGGTCAGAGATGGGCCCCCAAATCAGCGACCCTGGGATCATACCCAGGAAGAGTGCCGAGATGGCGATTCCTACCTCCGTCATGCCGACCTGCAGGCTGGTAGCCAGATCACCAGCAACATAGGTGAGCATGAGCATTTCCCAGGCTTCGATTGCGAAGGCGAAGAAGAGGACCGCGCAGATTTTTAAGTGGATGGACCCGAAAGGCATGTCGCGGAACGCGTGCCCTACGGCCATGGAGCGAGGTGGGCTCGCCGTCCCGGGCGCTTGCCCTGAAATGAGTGGGTCGATACTGGACATGTCTTGACCTCCGATATTTTGGACGGGATAAGAAGTACACGCAGTGGTTCTGTGCACGGAGAACAGTCCGGATATCAAGGAATTCACCTCGGAGCAGCTCATCCAAGCCTCCACTCGGAGCAGGCCGTCCTAGCCTCCCGCCGAGTGATTGCAATCACAGTACAAACGAGGGGCGCTCAGGCAGTGTTCACTTTGCACTTTTTTGATTCGCCCGTTTGGGCGTAAAGCACTGCCCTTCTCAACGGGCACCGCTCAGTCGAGGTGGAAGAGGCTTGTTGCGGATCTGGGCAGGGCGTACCTGCCAAGCGCCTTTATGCACTCTGCCCGTTCAGCCATAGCCAAATCATGCAGTATGCCCACCCGACTGGTTGGCTGCATATGTAGCGTGATCTCTCACACACCGTTCCATTCCAGAACCATGAGGAGAAACACATGCCGAACTACAGGGTGTCGATGGATATCGGCGGAACCTTTACGGACATTGTGGCGTACGACCAGGACGCCGGAACCTACGCGGCTACGAAAGCGTCCACCACGCCGGGGAACTTGAGTGCCGGAGTAATCTCAGGCCTCGAATCCATAGTTGATGATCTATCGGACATCGATTTCCTGGTGCACGGCACTACCCAGGGCCTGAATGCCTTCCTGGAACGTCGGGGGGTTCCCGTGCTACTGCTGGCCACGGCCGGCATCGAAGATACCTATCACATTGCCCGTGGCCCCCGTCTTGAGCTCTATAATGCCCAGTACCGCAAGCCTGCCCCGCTGGTCGAGCGCAAGGACGTCATCGGCGTCGGTGGCAGGCTGGACAGTCAAGGCCAGGAACTCGTGCCCTTGGACGAACTGGCAGTCCGCCAGGCCGCACGCCGGGCAGTGGAGGAGGGCTACGGCGCCGTCGCCGTTGCATTCCTGTTCAGCTACAAGAACCCCTCACACGAACTCAGGGCCCGCGAAATCCTGATCGAGGAACTCGGCGAAGACTTCACAGTCTCCCTTTCGCACGAAGCAGCCAAGGAATGGCGCGAATACGAACGCACGTCTTCCGCCGTCGTCGAGGCCTACACGGGACCGGTGGTACGCAACTACCTCCTGGACTTGGAAGAAAAACTCGCTGACCGGGGAGTGGAAGCCCCGCTGCACATCATGCAGTCCTCGGGCGGTGTGCTCACGGCCGAGTCCGCCCGTAAGCGTCCTCTGCAGACACTGCTTTCGGGCCCGGTCGGTGGTGCCATGGGCGATGTCGAACTGGCGGGTGTCTCGGGAAACCGCAATCTCATCGGCGTGGACATGGGCGGCACATCCTTTGACGTTTCCTTGGTGGTTGACGGCAAACCGGATGTCTCCACGGAGGCCCACCTTGAAGGTCTGCCCATGCTCATGAGCGTTGTCAACATCCACACCGTCGGCGCTGGTGGCGGTTCCGTCGCTTGGCTCGAAGCCGGCGGCCTGCGTGTCGGACCGCGTTCTGCAGGAGCAAACCCCGGACCGGCCTGCTACGGCCGCGGCGGGACGGAACCCACCGTTACCGATGCCAACCTGGTGCTCGGCCGTGTCGACCCCGACTGGTTCGCCGGCGGACAAGTCGCCTTGGACCGTGAAGCCGCGATAACAGCCCTGAAAACAGTAGGTGACCAGCTCGGCCTGGACCCCATCGCCATGGCCGAAGGCATCTGCGACGTCGCCAACTCCCAGATGGCGCAGGCCATCCGGACCATTACCATCTCCCGGGGTATCGAACCCCGCGACTTCTCCCTCGTGGCCTTCGGTGGAGCCGGACCCATGCACGCCGTCTTCCTCGCTAAGGAACTTGGCATCCCGGAAACGATCGTTCCCCGCTTCCCGGGCGCTTTCTCGGCCTGGGGCATGCTGCAAACCAACATCCGTAAGGACTTTTCCGAGCCCTACTTCTACCTCGACGAAGACATCGATGTGGCAGACATGGCCGGCATCCTGCGCTCGATGGAGGTCGAGGGCCTGTCGTCACTGGTCTCGGAAGGGGTCCCGGAGGAAAGCCGCGCCACGACGGCGTCCGTGGACGTCCGTTATCAATCGCAGGAGTTCTCCCTCAACGTTCCGCTGACATCCGCTGACGAACCCGAGTCTCCCGACTTCGTGGCCAACCTCGCTGTCCGCTTTTCCGCGATGTACCACGAGCGCTACGGCCACTCCAACCTCGGCGCCCCGATCGAAATCGTCACGCTGCGGACGCAGGCGGTCGGCGACCTGGGACGACTGGAAGCTCCCAGTCACGTCACTGCACAGGGGCCGGAGTTCAAGCACGAAATCCGCCGCGTGGTCTTTGACCACGTCGAGCACGACACCATCGTGGTCCGCCGGGACGACCTCGGCGCCGGCCACACATTCGAAGGGCCCGCCATCATCGTGGAGCAGACCGCCACCACCGTGGTTCCCCCCGGGTTCAACGTCAAGGTCGACGAGTTCGGCTCACTAATCATCCGCTCTGAAGATGTCGAAGGAAACTGAGGTACCAAAAAATGACACTTGAAGCAGTCAAAACCCTGGATCCCGTCACCGTGGAAATCATCCGCAACGCTCTCACCAGCGCAGCCGATGACATGAACGCCACCCTGATCCGTTCCGCCTACTCACCCATCCTCTATGAGGGCGGGGACTGCGTCGTGGCCCTCCTGGACACCGAACACCGCGTGCTCGGACAGTCCGCCGGCCTGCCGCTGTTCCTCGGCAACCTCGAAACCTGTTCGATGGCTGTGGAGGAGATGTATGGCCGCGGGGTCTGGCAGGAGGGAGACATCTGGATCCTCAACGACTCATACCTGGGCGGCACCCACCTGAACGATGTGACCCTTTTTGCTCCTATTTTCGACGAAGGCGCAGTGGTCGGATTCGCGGCCACGCGTGCTCACTGGATGGACATGGGATCCAAGGATGTCGGCGGCTCGATGGACTCGACGGATATCTT
Organism: Micrococcaceae bacterium Sec5.1; assembly: GCA_039636795.1. NCBI lineage: Bacteria > Bacillati > Actinomycetota > Actinomycetes > Micrococcales > Micrococcaceae > Micrococcaceae bacterium Sec5.1. The sequence goes on from CP143430.1 coordinate 2,545,353, forward strand.
CCAGGAAGGCTTCAGGATGGGGCCTGTGAAGCTGGTCGAAGCCGGAATCGAGACTTCGGTTGTGGACCTGATCCGGACCAACGTGCGTTTCCCCTACCAGACCATTGGTGACATGCACGCGATGATCGCAGCCCTTCGAATGGGGACCACCCGGATGAAGGAGCTCGTGGGCAGGTACGGAATGGAGCAGCTGGATGCCGCCCGGGACGAGATCTTCCGCCAAACGGAGGAAATTGAGCGTGCGACCGTCCGCAATATCCCGGACGGAGTCTACGAAGCCGAGGGTTTCCTGGACAACGACGGCATCAATTTGGACACTCCCATTCCCATCAAGCTGCGGATTACTGTAGCCGGCGACACCGTTGACTTCGACGTTACCGAATCGGCGGACCAGACCACGGGTCCGGTTAACTGTGGTGCCGCCCAGGCCGTCTCGGCACTGCGGGTGGGCTACAAACTCCTCGTCAGCCCGGAGTCCAACTCCAACGGCGGTTCCTTCCGGCCCATGACCACCCAGGTTAGGTCCGGCTCAGTGCTCGGCGCCGTGACGCCAGCTCCCTGCCAGTGGTACTTCTCCCACCTTGGGCTGCTGATCGACCTCGTCTCAAAGGCAATGGCCCCTGCCATGCCGGACCGCGTCGCCAGCGCCAGCCACGGTGACTCAATGATCATCACCGCTGCCGGTTTCGACGCCCGCTTCGGCCGGAACTTCGTCACAATGGAGGCAACTCTGGGCGGCTGGGGTGCCTGGCAGGGCACGGATGGGGAATCAGCCATGATCAACAACGTCAACGGCTCCCTCAAGGACCTTCCCATCGAGATGCTGGAAACGCGCTACCCGTTCCGGATCAACGAGTACTCCATCCGCCCCAACTCCGGGGGCCCCGGACAGTACCGCGGCGGCAACGGCGTGGTACGCGAATACGAATTCCTGGCCGACTGCGTGGTCGGACTCTGGTTCGAACGGTCAAAGACCCCCGCCTGGGGGCTCTTCGGCGGATCAGACGCCCAGGGCCCGGAAGTTGTGATCAACCCCGGCCGCGCTGATGAGATCAGCACGCTGAAGGCGAACGCCCACAAGATCAAGGCCGGCGACGTCGTCCGCCTCGCCGTGGGAGGGGGCGGCGGCTTCGGAGACGTCTCCAAGCGCTCCCGCGAAGACATCACCCATGACATCGTCAACGGCTTCATCACCGAGGACTTCGCCAAGACGCACTACGGCTACTAAGCAACGCCAGTGGATGGGTTCCCATCAAGAGAAAGAAGGGACTTTATGAGTTCTCAGTTTGAATCCTTTGACGACGTGTACGCCCACGCCCGGGAAGCAGTCGGCGTAACGCTCTTTACCGCCTCCGTCATTGCCGATAATGGCGCCAGTATGGCCCGCGTCTACACCACACATCCGGATGTCTATCCGGTGGGCGGGAGGAAGACCCTTGCGGGGGACACGAACCGGCTGTGGCTGGAGCAGGTGATCAATGGACAGCAGCCGTTCTTGGGGAGGGATAAGGAAGCGGTGCGCGCATTCTTCTTTGATTCGGCAACCATCGAGTCATTGGGTTGCGGCGCCATCGTCAACGTTCCGGTCATGAGCAACGGCCGGACTATCGGATCGATGAATTTCCTCGGCCCTGACGGCAGCTACGACCAGAGTTCGGTGGACGCAGCCTTGGACGTCGCAAGGCGGTCTGTCCATCTGCTCGAAGAAGCCCTTACCACCGCCAACTAGTTCCTTCGCGGGCGGGCACCATTGGGGGCCCGCCCGCGAAGGCAATACGAAGGGAACAACACGTGACCACTTCCGGAATTCTGACAGTACGGAACGCCCTGATCTTCGACGGCGAATCACCTGACCTGACAGAGGGCTCTATCAGCATCCGGGACGGCCGGATTACAGCCATAGGGCGGGAGGTGGATGAGACCGGTGTCGTCCTTGACGCTGGCGGCCGAACCGTGATTCCAGGACTTATCGATGCGCATTTTCATGCCTACGCCCTCAGCCTGACGTCCGCCAGGAACGAGACGGGGCCACTGAGCTATTCCGCACTTGCCGGCGCAAGGCGCCTCGCGGCTGCACTGCTCCGCGGCTTCACTGCGGTTCGTGACGTTGCCGGTGGGGATATTGGCCTTGCCAGCGCCATTGAGGAGGGTCTGTACCCCGGTCCACGCTACTTCTTCACGGGCCCGGCGCTAAGCCAAACAGGCGGCCACGGCGATATCCGGGCCGCGAACAACGGAGGATGTTTCCATGGCGGGCACATGTGCGAAGTGGTAGACGGCGTCGATGACCTGCTGCAGGCCGTGCGTCATCGATTCCGCACAGGTGCGTCCGCCATAAAGCTCATGACCTCAGGAGGGGTCGTTTCCCCGGTCGATCCGATTCGGGTTCCGCAGTACAGTGCGGAGGAAGTCCGCGTCGTAACAGAGGAGGCTTCCCGCCGGGGCAGCTACGCCACGGCTCACGCCTACTCGCCCGAGGCCATTCGCCATTCAGTACTTAACGGGGTTCGCTGCATCGAACACGGCAACCTGCTGGATGCGGAAACCGCCCGGTTGATGGCCGACAACGACGTCTATCTGGTCCCCACCTTGGTGACCTACGAGGCCATGGACCGGCGTGGAGAAGAAGTCGGCCTCACCAAAGTGGGAGCGGCCAAGAATCGGGAAGTGCTGGAGGCCGGGAGGAACGCCGTGGCACTGGCCCGAGATGCCGGGGTCCGGATTGGGTTTGGAACAGACCTCATGGGTGAGCTGGAGGATGAGCAATTGGCTGGACTCCGCCTGCAGTGTGAAGTTCTTGGCGTCCACGGCGCACTCCGGTCGGCAACATCAACCAACGCGGCCTTGCTTCGGCGTGGTGACCTTGGACGCATTGCCCAGGGGTCCTGCGCGGACTTGGTGGTGCTGGACGGTAATCCCTTCCACGAACCCTCGGTCCTCTGGGACGAAAGCAGGACGCGTACCGTCATTAAGGACGGGCAGATCATCTCCGCCGGTGCCCTTTGGGGCGCGGCGGACATGCCGTGAGCAACCGATCCATATTCATGGCCTCCGGAGCGTTGCGGCTCAAGACATCATCGGCTGAGCATGTCGAGATCGACGAGTTTGTCAATAAGGTTCCTTCCGTCACGCTAGCGAGTCAACCCGCCTTACCTTGACGTGTGCTGGCGGGAGTCTCATGCTTGGTACCTGATTGCATAGAGCCGAAATGGGGCCGACTGTGAACATCACCTGCACCACGCCCATGCTAATCCGGTTTCGTTATCCGCTGGCCGCCTTTGCAGCCATGCTGTTGATGCTCCTCGGCCTCCCTGCGGAGGCCGCAACAGCCCCCGGCCCAGGCAATGACGTCTCGTGGCCGCAGTGCGGCAAGGCGCTGCCCAAGGGCCAGACCTTTGGAATTGTTGGCGTCAACAATGGCACCGCCAACACGACCAATCCCTGCCTCGCGACCGAGCTGTCCTGGGCCGGTTCATCGACTGGCGTTACCGCCCAACCCAAGGTCGCGCTCTACGTAAATACTGCTAATCCGGGATCGGCCGGCTCCTGGTGGCCCACGAGCAACAGTTACGGCGGAACTACTGTGAGCAACCCCTACGGGCAGTGCACGAGTGGATCTTTTGGGGCGGCCTGCTCGTATATGTATGGGTATGCCAAAGCATATGACGATGCAAACATCCGGGGCGTGAGCACTCCGGGCTCATACATGTGGTGGCTCGACGTCGAAACGGGCAACAGCTGGTCCGCCGACAAGGCTTCCAACCGTGCGGATCTGGAAGGAATGGTGGCCTATTTCGCAGACATCGGTGCAACGACCGGAATCTACTCCACCACCAGCCAGTGGTCGCAAATAGTGGGCACAGTTCCGCCGTCAAGCTCGCTTTACACGGCCAGAAGCTGGCTAGCCGGCGCGAGTTCGCTGACGTCAGCCAAACGTATGTGCGCCGCTGCGCCACTGACCGGAGGAGGCAAAGTCACCCTTACCCAGTATGTCTCTCGTGGCTTCGACTATGACTACTCCTGCGTCTGAATCCGGAAAACCTCGCCGGTTCCGCCTCCGGCGGCCGGTGTGAACTGCCTCGAACAGGGAATGCCGGCAAGGCCGCGGCAGGGGGATCTCCCGCTTAAGGCGACGTGACCTTATACCCAGCAACTAACCGATGGTGCGATGGCGGCCGTTTTCAAAGGAGAACCCGGAGACTCCATGGCGGAGGAACAGCATGAGGATCTGCTGACTCAGGCGCAGCTGCTGGATGAGATCGGCCAGTCCGTGATCGGGATGGACAGCCACTGGCGGATCACTTACTGGAACCGCGCCTCTGAGTGCACGTCCAGCAAGTGACGCTCCACACGATATAGCTCTTGAGTTGTAGAACGCCTGAGTTGTACCATGGATTCGATGTGGAATGTTGACGTGGGACTCGTTGAGACGTGGCTGTTAGATCTTGACCAAGACTCGTATGAGCAGATAGTTGCCGCATTGGAGCTTCTCGCTGAGCGCGGACCTCAACTTGGTCGACCGTTGGTCGACACAGTGGTTCGTTCACGGCACAAGAACATGAAGGAGCTGCGGCCGGGATCCAGCGGGCGTTCGGAACTGCGAATCCTGTTTGCCTTTGATCCAGAGCGGCGGGCGATCCTGCTTGTCGCTGGGGACAAAGCGGGCAGCTGGAGCAAGTGGTACAAGACGAACATTCCGGTTGCTGATGACCTGTTCGATTATCATATGAGGATTCTGAAAGGAGGCGCATAATGGCGAAGTCCATGGAGGAACTACTGGCAAAGCGTCCTGTTGACCGGGTAGCTGTGAATGCCCACAAGAAGCGCATGCTCGATGAGGTACGGGCCTACCGGCTTCGGGAGCTCCGCGAGGCCTCTGACCTGACACAGGTCGAGCTGGCCGACCGCCTGCACGTCAGCCAGAACAGGGTGTCCCGCATCGAGCACGGTGACATTGATCGCGCCCAGGTCGACACTTTGCGAAAGTACGTCGAGGCCTTGGGCGGCCGGCTGCGTGTCGAGGTTGAGCTAGGCGATGAACGAATCCAGATAGCATAACGAAAGCGACTCGAAGACGGCTCCGCCTTGACGGGTCCTGCCCGTGCCGGCCCGCGAGGTGGGAAATGCGGGAGCAGGAGGTGCCTAATTTCTGTACCTTGGGCTCCGGGTTCTCTCATGCTGCTGTCGGACGGGCCCCGGCTCCATATGTTTCCTGTGGAGGCCAGTGTTTCGGGGTCCGAAATCCCGTTCGAGTTCCACCTAAGCAATTGCCTCGGCAGGTCAGAACAGTTTCTTGCAGCTGGCGGAGTCGGTTGGTCGCATGACAAATAGGGAGGACTTGTCGCACTGTCGACCTCCAGCGCCTAAAAAGCATGAGCAAATAGACTCTGTCGAGAGGTTCGGCATCTCTGTCAAGTTTCCTGGCGTCTGCGGAATTTGCGGAGTGACGTTCGTTCAAGGTAGCAGGATCTTCAAGTTGGCAGAATCGCGCCGTTCTCATGTGAACCCATGGGTCTGCGGCGGCTGTCGCTACCCTGAGAACCGCTCTGAGCCAACGCTCGAAGAGGTGTTCGTTAAACTGAACCACCGAAACCACACCGGGCGCACACCCGGTCTCAACCGACACGACGTTGGACATTTACTCACCCTGCATAGCACCCTCACTGACGGGGCTGCGTCCGCCTTTGAAGGCATGCCAGCATTGTCTAAACTCCGACGAGCCCATGCAGAACGAGTTTCGGCGAACCTCAATCGGGCTGAACTCCTGGACCTCCTCGAAGGGTTCGTTCGACACGGCCTGATTAAGCGGTCGGACGCAGCCGCTACTATGTCATCCCCTCGAAAATCGGGTCGGCGGGTTCCTAGATGCCACGATCCCGGAGCCGCCACCGGTGACCACAATGGTGGGGGAGGGGAGCCGAGCGAGCAGCCCAGCTCATGCGGCCTCTTTCTCGGTATTGGACCGATGCCAGCCCAGCACGCAATCTTCGGCCACAGCGATCAAACAGCACCACGAACCCACATAAATGCCATCGACCTGGACTTGGTCATGGACCTCGCCCGTGACCGGAATCTTCGGGGCGATGTTCCAGCACCATGTTGTGTGGCGCCGGAAGGAACGGGCAGCGCCGAACGAGGCTGCCAAAAACTGATTCGACGTGTCCAGCAGCCAGCCCAGAAACGCATCCAATTCAGCCCGGCGGCTCACATCAGGACTCACCAGGGCGGCCCACCCCGCACTCCAGGCATCGGTAACGGTGCTTACCGGCACCCGTTTTTCCCGTTCCGAACCATCCCGCAGCCACAAATCAAACATTCCAGAGACATGCAAGCACCCCAGCTACCCTAAGCATCAAAAGCTTAGCTACTCCGGATTTTCCGCGCGATCACTGGAAAGCAAGCTCGTCCCATACACACGTTTTGTCCTATAACCCCCTGCCCGTCAGCTGGACACAGCGGCGTCGCCGGGGTCATTGGCATCAGCGTGGTGCCAATGGTCTGAAGCGTGTGGCCCTGGCGCCGGCGGGATCCTCGCAGAAACAGCTGTTCGAGTCCGGTTCCTTGATTTGTACAGGGCTGTGCAGCATGTCGCCGACGAACACCGCCCGGTCAGAACCGGAGTTGAGGGTGAGGACTGAAGACCCGGGAGTGTGTCCCGGCGCAAAATCCAAGCGCAGGTTCTCGTCGATCGTGTAGCAGTCCTCCCACAGCAACGTCAGGCCTGCTTCGTGTACGGGCGCGACGCTGTCCTCGAAAACATTCTGATTTCCCCGACCGAGCAGCGGTTTGTAGCCGTTGGCGGGGTTCCAGAAGTCGAAATCGGTTTTGGGCATCAGATAGGTGGCGTTGGGGAAACGTCCGGCCGTCCAAGTACGTGTTCCACCCGACGTGGTCTATGTGGAGGTGTGTGTTCACCACAATGTCCACGTCTTCGGCCCGAACGCCCGCACGAGCGAGGTTACTCAGGAAATCTGTGTTGAGGTGGCTCCAGACCGGCGCGTAATGCCGCTCCTTGTGGTTGCCGGCTCCCGTGTCGATGAGAATGTTCTTTCCCCCGCTGCGCAGCAGCCAGGTCTGGATCGCTGAATTGACGATCTGCGTCTCGGAGTCCAGGAAGTGCGGCGCCAACCATGAGGAGTTGTCTTCCCATGCCTGCTGTGAGCTCTCCGGGAAGAATGCCTGTGGTGTCATGTCGACGGGTCCGTAGTATTCCCAGATCCGGGTTATGGTCACATCGCCCAGCGTAATCTGGTCCATGATTAGTCCTTAGTTCTTGAAACGGTACCGCTTGTCGCCCGGGAGGCACCCGGCGCAACCGAGCCAACGGTGTCCTTAAATCTTGACCCGTTGACGTGTGCGCGCGGTAGACGTCAGGTGACTGCATCCAGCACCAAGATCAACCGTCGACGAGGACTTGCGGCAGACCAGGAACCGCGTGCAGCTTTAGCCCTTGCTGAAGATCAGGCTGACATTCTGACCGCCAAATCCGAACGAGTTGGAGAGCGCTGCCGGAGACGTTCCGCGGCGTTGTTCGGTGACAACGTCCAGCCCGATCCCGGAGTCCACGTTTCCCTGGTGAAGATTGCGGGTGGGAGGGATGACCTCCTGTGCGACGCTCCGGACTGCGATGATGGCTTCGACTGCGCCGGCGGCCCCGAAGAGATGTCCCAGGGAGGCCTTGGGTGCAGTCACCGGAATGGTGTCGCCGAAGATGGCCTTGATGGCTTTTGCTTCCGCCAGGTCCCCCACGGTGGTGGCCGTCGCGTGGGCGTTGACGTGGCCGACCTCCGCTGGACTCATGCCGGCGTCGTTGAGTGCTTTGGTGATGGCGGTGATCTGGCCTTCGCCGTCGTCCGCCGGTGCCGTCATGTGGAAAGCATCGGAGGCAATGCCGACGCCACGAAGGACCGCATGGACAGTGGCACCGCGGGCCGTGGCGTGCTCGGCACTTTCCAGCACCAAAATGCCAGCGCCTTCGCCCAGGACGAAGCCGTCCCGGTCTGAGGCAAAGGGACGCGACGCAGAGGCGGGATCCGCTGCAAGTGTTGAGAGCGCTCTCGTTTGCAGGAAGGCAGCGACTGTGAACGGCGTTATCGCGGCTTCAGCACCGCCGGCAATGACCACATCAGCTTCGCCGGAACGGATCAATCTAGCGGCCATGACAATTGCTTCGGCGCCCGAGGAGCACGCCGAGACCGGAGTGTATGAACCTGCCTTGGCGCCGTAGCGGATGCTGAGAGCCGCTGCGGGTCCGTTGGCCATGAGCATTGGTACTGCCCTGGGGGAGACGCGTCGCTGGCCGCGGCTTTCCAAGGTGTCGTCCTCCCGGAGGAGCGTGCCGATTCCGCCCACGCCTGTTCCTACTGCCACAGCCAGTCGGGTGCCGTCAACCTGGGGCGAACCGGCATCTGCCCAAGCTTCTGCCGCGGCAATCAGGGCGGCTTGCTGGACCCGGTCCAGTCTTTTGGCTTCGACGGCGTCAAGTCTGGTGGCGGGGTCGATAGCCATGGGTGCGGCGATGGTTACGGGAAGCCCGCTGCCCTGCAACTTATCCGGCCCGACATCCCGCACGCCTGAACAGCCCTCAAGGAGGGCGGCCCAGGTCGTGTCCACGGTGCCTCCTAAAGGCGTTGTGGCGCCTATTCCTGTCACAGCGATATCTCGTGCCTTCATGGCAACTCCTTTTCTTGTATGACATACAAGATATCCACATGGTTGTATGAAGTACAATTTCTTGCATGGTCACAGAACGCAAGGGGAAACGTCTTCCGGGGGGTCCATCCCAAGCTCGTGGTCACTCGACCAGGGGCCGGATCCTGGATAGCGCGGTAAAGCTTTACCTGGCCAACACCTCGGGTGAGGTGAGCGTGGCAGCGATCGCTGCCGATGCCGACGTATTTCCCAACCAGGTGACCTACTACTTCGGTTCCAAAGACTCGCTCTTCATCCACGCAGCTTTCCTGGCATTGCTCCACGATGCGGAACGCGTTGAGGCGATCGGCCACAGTGCAGGGAGCCCCGAGTTATTTCGAAGGAACATGGCCCGCACGGTACTGATGCTCCCGTCCATGCCGTTGGTGGTGCGCGCCTTGGCAGTGGGAACATCCCGGCCTGCTCTGGCCGCTGTGGTGGATCAGCATCTGAATCTGCTGTTCCGCCAGTCTGAGCGCTATCTTGCCCGTCTCATGAAGCAACGGCACTGGGAAGTGCAACGACCCATGCCGGTGGAAACCAGGACGTTTTGGAGTGCAGCCTTCGGAGCGACCCTCCTGTCACAGGCCGGCGCCACGGGATCGGGGAGCGACGTGGACCTGTCGGGCACGCTGACTGTTCGTGGCGGGAGTCCGGGGGAGAATCTCTAGCCAGCGGGCACGACTCCGGGACTTCATGCCGAGGTTTCATTTGCGCTGCCAAGCGCGCAGTCGACACAATCCATGGCAAGGGCTTCGGTGGCAATGGGCAGGTTCCTGCTTGGTGGAAATGGCATAAGCACTGAGTACGAAATGAGCAAACTGCTGGGGGATGCGGAAATCCTGTACACCTACGAGGGGACATACGAGATCAATTCCCTGATTGTCGGACGTGCGGTCACCGGCAAATCCGCCTTCGCCTGAAGTCGACGTGTCACAGATCGGGCCCGGGCGGTGTCTTCATGTCGTAAGACCCAGAACCGACCCGTAGGAGGAGTCATGACCAGCAGGATCCCGGCCGCAGAGATCACCGGTTTCTACGGCGCACTCATTAAGAAGTTCAGCGCGAAGATGTTCGGCAAAGTCCCGGAATCGCTGGGCGTCATGTGGCACAACCAGCCCGTTCTCAAGGCGTCCATGGGCTTCGGGCAGAAGCTGCAGAGGTGGAACAGCTGCGATGAGTCGCTGAAGTCCTACGCTCACATGGCCGTGGCCTCGTTCATCGGCTGCACCTGGTGCCTGGACTACAACTACTTCATGGCGCACAACCACGGCCTGGACCTGGAGAAGGCTCGGCAGATCCCGTGCTGGCGCGAGTCCGACGTCTTCACGCCGCTGGAGCGGGACGTCCTGGAGTATGCCGAGGCCATGAGTGCCACGCCCGTCTCGGTGACCGACGAACTGTCGGCCCGGTTGCTCGGACAATTGGGCGCGCCAGCGCTGATCGAACTGACCAGCGTCATCGGCTTCGCCAACCTCACGACCCGCAGCAACGTGGCCCTCGGCATCGAATCCGAGGGTTTCGCGGAGTCCTGTGAACTGAAGCCGCTCGCAGCGCGCAGCGGCCACGGAGTAGCCTGAGCGGCATGAGCAACCTCCGCGCCACTGACAGGCAGGATCCGTTCGTCGCCCACCGCAGCCTGTTCTTCACTGTCGCCTACGAGATACTCGGCTCCGCCGCGGATGCGGAGGACGTAGTGCAGGAGGCCTGGCTCCGGTGGGCCGAACTGGGCCGCGACGTCCGCGAGGGCGTCCGCGACCCGCGGGCCTACCTCGTTCGCACCGTCACCCGGCAGGCGCTCAACCGCCTCCGCACGCTGTCACGACGGCGGGAGGATTACATCGGGGAATGGCTGCCCGAGCCCCTGCTCACCGTGCCGGATGTAGCCGAGGACGTGGAACTGGCCGAAAGCGTCTCGATCGCCATGCTCACGGTTCTCGAATCGCTCACCCCTGTGGAGCGGGCCGCCTTCGTCTTGCGCGAGGTTTTCGACGTGCCCTACGAGGAGATTGCCGAGGCCGTGGGCAAGTCAGCGGCAGCCGTGCGCCAGCTCGTCAGCCGAGCGCGCTCTCATGTCGCCGCCCGCCGCCCCCGCATGCGCGTGGACCGCACCGAGCAGCAGGAAGTCGTCGAACGGTTCCTTGCGGCGGTCACCACCGGGGACGTGCAGGGCTTGATGGACGTGCTTGCCCCCGACGTCGTACTCATCGCCGACGGCGGCGGCCTCGCCCAAGCGGTTCGGGTGCCGGTATATGGCGCGAAGAAGGTGACAAATCTGCTGCGGTCCTTCCCGCAGGCAGCGCTCAACCCGAGAATCGCTCTCCTCTGGCTCAACGGCAGCCTCGGCATCCGGATCGACGACGAAGCAGGTGGTCCGTCACTCATCAGCCTGGTGGTGGAGGACGGCAGGATCGCAAGGATCTTCGCCATGCGAAACCCTGACAAGCTCGGCTACTTGGAGGAGGAGACCCTGCTGGCGCGTTAGCTGCTCAGACCCAAATTGTTCATCAGGAAGGTTTAGGAAGCATCCCGGGTTATTCCGGAAGGAAATGCGTGAATACGCGGTATCCATCGGATCTAAGAAAAATCCGTCGTGAAGAAGCTCCTTCCGATGAAACCCATAATAGGGAGTCGTCAGGCATGACGGCTTCGACAGTTCCTTTACGGACAAATTTTCCGTCCTTCCAGATTTCTACGCGCTGCCCGACGGCACGTTGCCAATCTGGTTGCAAATGCAGGTCCACTGTTGCTCCTCAAGTTGATGGGAAATTCCTACAGAGTTCAATGGCGCGGCCCAAGTTCGAACAAAACAGAGGGTCCGGAGCTGTCACCGCTGGAGACCGCGGAGGTGCAGGCAGATCTCCTCGATGGCCCGCCTCGCCTGGGCGAAAGCGCCGGTCTCCGTGAGGAAGCCGTGGAAAACCCCGCGATACCTGATCAGCGAGGCGGGGACGCCCTCGCGCCGCAGACGTGCCGCATACGCCTCGGCGTCACCTCGGATCGGGTCGACCTCCGCAGTCAGGATCATGGCCGGGGGAAGGCCGCGCAGCGATGCGGCACGCATGGGTGCCGCAAGATGGTCGTCCGCCCGGTGTCCTGGGCCGACGTACTGACTCCAAAGCCAGCGCGCGTCCGCGGTGCTTAGCAGCGGTGCATCGGCAAATTCCGTCCAGGATGGAGTGTCGAACGTCCCGTCGACGGCGGGGTAGGCGAGCACTTGCGCCACTGGCAGCGGGCTGCCCTCGTCGCGTCGATGGAGGCAGAGGGCGGCTGCCAGATTGCCACCAGCAGAGTCTCCGCCGACTGCGATTCGTGTGGGGTCGATCCCGAGCACCGTTGCTGTCAGGGTCAGCCATGCGTAGGCGTCGAGGCAGTCTTGCAGTGCCGCGGGGTACGGACTTTCCGGAGCGAGCCGATAGTCGAGGGACACGACCGTCCACCCGGATCCGACGGCGATCGCGCGGCACAGCTCGTCTGCTCCCTCGATGGTTCCAAGAACGAAACCTCCGCCATGCAGATAGACCAAGGCGGGCCTTGGACTATCTGTAGCGCCCTCGGGCCGGTATAGGCGTGCCCGGATCGCGCCTGCCCGGGTCGGGACATTCAGTTGTCCAACATGGTCAAGCGGCGTCATCGGCGCAGTGCAGGGGCTCGTGTTCAGGAGCGCGCGGGCCTGCTTCGCCCCCAATTCACGGATGGGTTTCGGCAGAACATGGTTCATCATCCGGGCCGCGGACTTCGCTTCGTCGTCGAGCAGGTTCCACCATGCGGGAGGGGTGTCGTTCATCTCGGTTACCTCGCAGTCATTGACAAAGAAGTGATCTGTACCTCATCATCATAGTCACATGATCAAGTCATTTGACTACATAATTCATGTTCCACTGGGATCGGCCGTTGACGCTGTGCCGTGCGTCGATCTCGTTGAATCGAAAGGACAGAAGGATGACCGAAACGACAATCGGCCACGCTAGACGCGAGGCCGACGTGGTCGGCGGGGTCTGCGTTCGGATCGAGGAGGACGCGAGTCCGATCGTCCGGCTGATCGGCCGCACGATCACCGATTCCATCCGCGCCAGCCGGGAAGCTTCCCTCGTGGAGGGGGTGGAAGGCACCATTGCGGTCCGCTCCCATGACACCCCCCAGGCCGCGACAATCAGCATCTCCAACGGGGTCATAGCAGTATCGAGCGGTGTATTCGTCGAGCCCGATGTAACGCTGGTCGTAGACCTGAATGGGCGGTTCGCCCGGGTTGGCGGGCCAGTAGTTGAAGGTCAACATCACTTAACCGCCACCGCATTTGAACTGTTGTCACCGCCGCTGCCTGACTGGCGGGTTGCCGCCGAGGAGTTCTGGGCCGCCACACGATTGATACCGGGGATCCCGGACGTACTCGTCGCGGTCTCGGATGGGCTCGATGGGCTGTCCGAGCTGGTGGTCGGCGAGGGCGACACGCAGTATGTCATCGCCGGCTCCCCGGATGGGCTGGCCGGCATCTTCTCGGGCGCCGATGATCTGATCGCCGCCCTGTCCACGGGTCTGATCGGCGTGCGCGGCACGCTCTCCCAGCTGTCAGTTATGGTCGGAGCATCCTGGAAGGTCCGTTACGATGTCTGAAATTATTACCAATCCAAATACCCGTGACGACGTCCATACAGTCCGGCTTGAGGCCACCAATCACGAGGGCTCATTCCTCGGAAAGAACCTTTCGCCCAAGAAGTTCACGACGAACGCAGGTACGGGGTTCGCGTTCGCTGATCTCCTTTTCGGCCTCGACCTGGGCAATGCCCCGACATTCGGTTTCGCCTATCCGGGGTGGCGTGGGCACCTGGCCGATGTGCAGTTTCGCCCCGATATGGCGACGCTGGTGCAGTGGGAGCCCGGTCTGCAGTCCGTTATCGGTGATTTCTGGCAAGTGGACGGCACACCGGTGGGGATATGTCCTCGTAACCTGGCCCGCAAGCTGATCGATCGGCTCGATAGTCGAGGCTTCAAGGCCACTGTGGCGGTAGAGATAGAGGCGACACTTTTCCAAGAGTCCATCCACGAGGCCCGCATCAAGGGATACCGCGACCTCACTCCGCTGGGCGGTTCGGCCGGAACCGCGTACCACCTGGCGAAATCGAAGGACTGGGTTGACTACATGTCGGCAGTAGCCCGTCGCCTCGACGAGATCGGTATCGAGTGGGAGGCGTGGAGTGACGAGGACGCGGCTGGCCAAGTCGAGCTCAACCTGGCTCCCGGTGAACCCCTCTCGGTCTGCGACGATTGGGCCCGTACCCGGCAGGTGATGCGCGAGGTGGCCTTCGAACTAGGTCACACAGTAACCTTCATGGCCAAGCCGACGGCGGGGTACGGCCAGGCCTCGCACGTCAACCTGTCGTTGCAGCGCGGCGGCGTCAACGCCTTTTACGCCGAAGAGGGGCCCTCGCCTACGATGCGGCATGCTATCGGTGGACTCCTCGCGACGATGCGGGGCGCGACGTCGATCATGCTCCCGCAGATCACCTCGTACCGCCGACTGGTGGACCTGAGCGGTCCGCCGACGACGGTGACCTGGGGCATCAGCAACAAGACCACCGCTGTTCGTGCCGTATGCGGGCATCCGGCGTACTCGCGGCTGGAATACCGTGTGCCCGGAGCCGATGCGAACCTGTATCTGGCGGTTGCGGCCATTCTCGCTGGCGTGATTGCCGGCCTCGACGCCGCGATCGAGCCGCCCGAGCCGGTCACGGATATGGCGTGGTGCGTACCGGACCTCGAGCGTTTGCCGGATACCGTCACCAAGGCGGCCACTGCTCTTGAAGCGGACCCGATTCTGCGCGAACAACTCGGGGACGAGTTCGTCGACTACTGGGTAGGTACGCGGCGGTGGGAGTGGATGCAGTTCCATACGGCAGGTGGCGATCCATTCGCAGAGCTTTCCGAATGGGAGTCGGCGCGCTACTTCGAACTCCCTTGAGCGCAGGGAAATCCATGCCAGACGCCATCCGCCCGATGATCGGCATCACCGGCCGTCGGTTCCGTTTGGGGCTGGTCGACGGAATGGATAAGCGCTACGGCCATCTGTTCGCTGATGCCTTCATGACCGACTTCTCGGACCGGATCGCCAAAGCTGGTGGGATTCCGGTGAACCTGCCCTACGACGCCGATCCTGAGGCACTCTGCCACTGGCTGGCGGCCGTGGTCATCACCGGAGGACAGGATGTTCATCCGGCCTGCTGGGGTGGCGACCTGTCCGTGGTCCGCGATGTGGATCCGCGAGATGATCCAACCGTCCACGATCCCGACAGGGATCAGTACGAAATCGCCTTGGTGCGTGCTGCGCTGGCCAGGGGTATCCCGATCCTGGGGGTATGCCGGGGCCTGCAGATCCTGAACGTTGCTTTGGGCGGCACTCTCATCGCCCACCTGCCGTCCAGTTCCGTTCAGCATCTGTCGGGTTCGCGGGCGCCTGCCGACGGTGCTGACGACCACAAGGTGACATTCGAGCCCGGCTCCATCGCAGAGCGGCTGTTCGGAGCAGGCGCTGTGACCAATTCGTGGCACCACCAAGCGGTCGATAGCTGCGGCACCGGCCTGGTAGTCACAGGCCGAGCGGCCGACGGCGTGGTTGAAGCGGTCGAGCTCCCCGGAGCTGCAGTCCTGGGTGTTCAGTGGCATCCCGAGTGGATGGAGCGTGACGATCCGGCTTTGAGCTGGATCGTCGCAGAGGGCAGGCGGCGCATCTGACCCGCGCGAGGATTTGTTCGGTCGGCGCCGAAATTCCCGGGGCCGGCCGAACAACCCTTTTGCCTAGACTTTCGAAGGCCTGGAAGCGCCAAGACTGGTGGCCATCCACGCGTCCAGTACGCCGAGCGCGAGCTCGATTTGCCGCTCAGCTGCCGCTCTGTCAGCAAACACCAGCCAGTTGAGCGCGAATCCGTCGGACAACGTGGACACGATGTATGTCAGTTCGTCAATGATCGTTTCGTTGATCGACTGTCCTGAAGTTTCCGCGGCAGCCTCGAGGATGGACCGCATGGTGCCGAACGCGTCGTTGTACACCATTTCAGCTTGCTTGCCCTCCTGACGCTGAGCCCAGCTGATCAACTCAACGATTGCCGGACCGAAGTCGGGATTCGCCAGGTACCACTCCAACAGGGCGCGCAAAAGAGTTCGCGCGGTGCTCTCCACGTCGCCGTCGACCTCGTTGCTCGTCAGCACGTCCCGGTACTGCCCTGAGACGTACTCGAAAACCGCCGCAAACAGAACTTCCTTGCCTGCGAAGCAGTAATGCAGTGTGGCTAGCGGAGCATTCGCCTCCTGCGCGATGCGGCGCGTCGTGGCGCCCTCAACCCCGTGGGCGGCGATCATTCGAACGGCCGCAGCTACAAGTTCGGCGCGACGTTCAGCGGCAGGCATGTGGGCCATTTATTCTTCCTGTCGAATTCTAGACGGACGACTGATCAAGTGTGTTCCACGCTATCAGATCAGACTCTGAGGGGTAGTGATGCTTCTTGATCATACGTCTTGATCAAATGAGCAACTAGCGATATCGTCATGACTGGCATCACATTTCACATGGCGTTTCAGGGGACCATGCTCCTGCTGCGAGACGGGTCTGCGCCGCTTGCACGTCTATTGACGAAAGCCGCCCCACCACCGCCTAAGAGACCTTGAAGAGGACGAGATGACCGAAGTTGAATCAGTTAACCGGGAACGCGGAGTCACCCTCGATCGCATGGAGAGGAACCCACCCATCGACACGATCCCCGGCCTGCTGGAATACCAGGCCGCCGGTTCCCCCAACCGCGAGTTTCTCCGCTTCCCGGAAGGATCGTGGACCTTCTCGGAAGTGGACGACTGGACCTCGCGCCTGGCCCAGCGCCTTGCCTCAGAGGACGGGATCCGCCCCGGCGACCGGGTAGCGATCATGCTGCCCAATGTTGTGCAGTGGCCGATCGCTTGGCTGGCGATACTCAAAGCTGGAGGTGTCGCCGTCCCGGTGAACTCTTCATATCGCCGGGCAGACCTGGAATTCGTGCTTCGTGACTCCGGCGCTCGGGTGATCGTCACCGATCCCGGTCACGCCCCTCTTGTTAAGGAGGTTCTCGATGCCAATGGCGATCTGTGTGAGGTCCGGATGGTTGAAGCCGCGTCGCGCAGCGAGCTCGCGAAGTATCCGGCGGACAGTCCGGGGACCGCCATCTCGGCGGAGACACTCGCCAACCTCCAGTACACCTCGGGAACCACCGGATTCCCGAAGGCGTGCATGCTCACCCACGACTATTGGGTTCGGCTGGGGTGGATATGCGCGGGTGCGGCGGATCTCGGAAGGGATGACGTGGTCCTTACCTCGCAGCCGTTTTCGTACATGGACCCGCAGTGGAACACCTCCTTGTGCCTCACGATCGGCGCGCCGCTGGTGGTGCTGCCCCGATTCTCTGCCTCTGGTTTCATGGCCGATGTCCGCCGACACAGGGCCACATTCTGCTACGTGCTCGGCTCGATGCCCACCCTTCTGTTCAAGCAGATGCCGAGCCCGCAGGACCTGGACAACGACCTCCGCCTCGTGCTGTGCTCGTCGATCCCCGCTGCGCTGCACGAGCAACTCGAAGAGCGCTGGGGAGCGCCTTGGCGGGAGATCTTCGGGATGACCGAAAGCGGGACTGACCTGATCAGCCTCCCCGAAAGCACGGGCGACGTTGGCAGTGGGCGGCTGGGACAGCCTGTACCCACGAAGCAGGTCAGGGTGGTCGATCCAACCGGCCGGGAAGTTGCGGCGGGAGAGCCCGGCGAGCTGATCACGTCGGGTAAGCCGATGATGCTCGGCTATTGGAACCGCCACGAAGACACTGCGAAGGTCCTTCGCGATGGTTGGCTGCACACAGGCGATGTCGCGGTCCGTGAGGAGGACGGCTACCGCTTGGTAGGCCGGATTAAGGACATGGTCCGTCGTGGCGGGGAGAACGTCGCAAGCGCTGAGGTCGAACGCGTCCTGGAGCGCGATGCCAACGTCGTGACCGCAGCCGTAGTGGGCGTCCCAGACGAGCTGTTTGGCGAGGAGGTCAAGGCCTTCGTGCAGCTGGCACCCGGCGTTGAGGAAAGCCGCGCGACCGCAGAACGAATCATGGAGGGCGCGCGAACCGAGCTGGCACGCTTCAAAGTTCCGCGCTACGTCGAGTTCGTCCGCGACTTCCCGCGCACCCCGTCCGAGCGCGTGGCGAAGCCGGCCCTCAAAGCACGCTCCGACGAATATCCGGGCATCACCTACGACCTGCAACGACCGCGTGCTGCGGGCAGCGGTCACTGAGGAGCCAGACATGACCGACAACTATCTGAACGTGCATATCGAGGGGGACGTCGCGGTACTCACCTTGAACCGGCCAGACAAATTGAATGCGATGGACGCGTCAACGCGCGTGCGGCTCGCACAGACGATCCGCCGGTTCGGAACGGGTGACGTCGTCCGCGGGATCGTACTTACGGGCACGGGCCGGGCATTCTCCGCCGGCGAAGACCTGCAGACGGTACCTACCACCTATCCGGAGATCCGCGACGCCTTCGCAACCTTCCACGACATCACCCGCGCCATTCTCGAGACCAGGGTTCCCGTCATCGCGGCGGTGAACGGAATCGCCGTCGGCGGAGCCTCAGAGATCACGCTGTGCTGCGACTTGCGGATCGCCACCCCCGCAGCTGAGTATTACCAGCCGGAAAATCACCGGGGAATCATCATCTCAAACGCCTCGAGCTTCCTCCTGGGCCGCCTGGTACGCAACAACGCCATGCGAATCATTTTGGGTTCTGAACGGATCGACGCCGATGAGGCCCTGAAGATCGGGCTTGTCGATGAGATCGTGCCCGCGGAAAGACTGTTGGGGCGTGCGGCTGAGGTGATCGGGCAGTGGACTTCGGACCCCCGCATCACCACGTTGCATCTGGATCTGCTGCGGCCACGGATCGAAGACATCGAGGACGCATTCGCCCGCGAGGACAAAGCTGCCCACGAGGCGTGGGCTTCCGGCGCGTTCACCGAGGGCATCGAGAGCTTTTGGATATCAAAAAACGCGGCGACTTCGCCCACGACGAGCAATTGAGATCGGAGACCATGGTGATCACCACCGAAGCAGCACTTCTCACAGCGGTGAACGAGCCGCTGGCACTTACCAGGATCCGCGTCGACGCCCCGGAGCCCAATGAGGTCCGCGTCGCCGTCTCGCACGTGGGCCTGTGCCACAGTGACCTGCACTATATGACCGGTACTGTGCATACAGGCCTTCCTGTGGTGGTTGGGCACGAGGTAGCGGGCATCGTCGAGTCAGTTGGCTCGGCTGTAACCTCCATACGACCGGGCGATCGGGTCGTCGGCGCCCTCACACCCTCCTGCGGACTGTGCCGCAATTGCGAGGCAGGCCATCCAACACAATGCCAACGCGCAGCACATGTCAGAAGGCGGCCCCGCCCGGCTTTCCAGCTGCCGGGAGGCCAAACCGTCGAGCGGCTGGGTGATATCGGCGCTTTCTCGCGCCACATCCTGATGCGGGAGAACTCGCTGGTGAAGATGCCGGACGAGGTGGGTCTGCACGTCGGGTGCCTGCTCTCGTGCTGCATCATCACCGGCGTCGGGGCCGTATTCCGCGGTGCCGAGGTGCGCCCTGGCTCCACCGTGGCCGTCATCGGGTGCGGCGGCGTCGGGTCAGCTATCATCCAGGGGGCACGGCTCGCCGGCGCCTCGGCGATTGTCGCAGTGGATCTCGACGACGCTCGGCTCGCCGCGGCGCGCAAATACGGTGCCACACATGTTGTGAACGGCTCGACCGATGTCGCCGCCGAGATTCGCAAGGTACTCGGCGATGGGGTGGACTACTCCTTCGAGGCCGTCGGATCCGCGCGTACGGCGGGTACCGCGCTGTCCGTGCTCCGGGGGAGGGGCACCGCATGCCTGGTGGGCATCGCACCGGATGGCACCGAGCTCACCCTCCCGGCGTCGGATTTCTTCTTCGGCGAGAAGCGCCTCATCGGCTCCTACATGGGCTCGGGCCAATCGCACGAGGACATTGCCCAATTCGCCCGTCTGTACCTTCAGGGGCGCCTGCTGCTGGACGAGATGGTCACCGACATCATCCCGTTCCGCGAGATCAATGAGGGCTTCGAGGCAATGAAATCGGGCGAGGTCACCCGCATCGTCGCCGACCTCACCGTCTGATCACACCAATCCATCTACACACCTACGCATCGAGGGAGGCCGCAGATGACGAACACGCAACTGCCGTTGCCAATCAATTACATCGCGGACGAATGGTCTGAGTGCCTGCTTGTCCCGGACGCCTGGAATCTCGACCCCAACACAGGGCAACCCATCCACCGCGCCGTAACCACCGGCCCGGACGACGTGGAGCGCGCCCTGCGGCATGCCGAGCGGTCGTACAGTGTCGACCACTGGGATGACGCAGCGAAAGAGGAACGCGCGGCTGTCATCGAGCGTGCTGCCGCCATAATCCAAACCCGAATTGAAGACATCGCGCGAACCGATGCCCTCACCAGCGGGGTCCCGATCGCCATGACGCGGAGGATTGCGGAGTTCCTCCCATACAGGATGCGCTCGGCTGCCGCAGAACTTCGGGTCCTCCCGCGCCGTAAGGCCCTGTCGGCAGGCGGCCGCGACGTGCGGCTGTACAAAGTCCCGTGGGGCCCGGCGGCGATCCTCACTCCATGGAACGGCCCTAGCTTCATCCCCGCGGCGAAGACGGTGAGCGCCTTGGCTGCCGGTTGCCCAGTCATTCTCAAACCATCGGAACATGCACCAAGCAGCGCTCAAATTATCGTCGAGTGCTTCATCCAGGCCGGGTTGCCCAACGGAGCGCTGCAGCTCGTCCACGGCGCCGGGGACGTGGGCGCGGTTATCACCGGTGATCACCGCGTGAAGATCGTCGCGTTTACCGGCGGCACGAACGCTGGTCGCGCCATTGCCCGTGCGGCCGCGGAGGACTTCAAGGTGCTTCAGCTGGAGCTCGGCGGCAACAACCCTGCACTGGTGCTGGACGACGCCGACATCGACGTGGCAGCCGACGGGATCCTGGAAGGGATGACCAAGCTTAACGGTCAGTGGTGCGAGGGTCCCGGAAAGGTGTTGGCCCACAAGAAGCTGGTAGAACCGCTCGTGGACGCCTTGATCGATCGCATCTCCCGCATCAAGATCGGACACTCGCTCGACGAAAATACGCAACTGGGACCCATCTCGAACGCTCCGCATTTCGCCACGCTGCGGAGCCGGATCGAAGACCTGCGCGCCCACGGCGCGACCATCCATCAGCCAGCACGACTCCCAGCCCTGGAAGGGTTCTTCCTTTCGCCCACAGTCGCTTCGGGAGCAGACGCATCTCTGGCCACAGCGGAGCTGTTCGGGCCGCTCGTCAGCGTCCACTCCGTTGAGTCCAATGAGGAAGCACTGCGCGCAGCCAACGCCAATCCGTCGGGCCTCGACGCCTATGTATTCGGTAGTGATCTGGAGCGCGCCATCGACATCGGATCCCGCGTGCTGTCGGGCGAGGTGCGCGTGAACGGTGCCAAGATCGCCGACCTGGGGGAAGATTCGGCCCAGAGCTTTTGGGGCGCTTCCGGAATCGGCGGCCACGCCCCCGGCGAGTCCATCCGAGTGTTCTGCGGGGACCGCGTGGTCGGCGTTGATTCGCCGGACCTCCCTATCTAGCGGCTAAAACTACCCGCCCAACACCCCTTGACTGTGATACAGGCCACTGGTCTACTTGTACTAGATCATTTGATTCAGTCAAATGATCAAGAGATGAAAGCGGCAATGCCAATGAATATCCCCTCCACTTCCGACACCGAGATTTTCGATGTCATCGGCGTCGGGGCCGGCTTCTCCGGCCTCTATCTGGCCCACCGACTTACCACGGGCGGATGGACCTTTGCAGGTTTCGAGGCCGGACCCAGCGTCGGCGGTACCTGGTTCTGGAACACCTATCCAGGTGCCCGATGCGACGTCGAGAGCATTTACTACTCGTACTCGTTCGATAAGGCGCTCCAGCAGGAATGGACCTGGAGCCAGCGATTCGCGCCCCAGGCCGAGATCCTCAGTTACATCAATCACGTCGCCGACCGGTTCGACCTGCGCAAGCACTTTACGTTCAACACCCGCGTGGTTGGCGCGACGTGGATCGCCGCTGACCGGCTATGGAAGGTGCAGCTGGACAACGGCGAGACCCGCTGCAGCCGCTACCTGGTCTCGGGCGCCGGGGGGCTTTCTACTCCCAAAGACTTCGATGTGCCAGGCCTCCAAAATTTTGAGGGGTTACATGTATCCACCAGCCGGTGGAACATCGAACTGGACGAGCTCGCCGGCAAACGCGTCGCCGTGATCGGAACCGGATCTTCGGGGGTGCAAGCCATCCCACTGATCGCCGAGGTTGCAGAGCATGTGACAGTGTTCCAGCGAACCCCCAACTACGTGATGCCAGCACGCAACACTGAGCTCACTCCAGAGCAGGTGGACTCCATCAAGGGTGACTACCATGCGATTCGAGAGGAGTGCAGGCACTCCCTCGGTGGCATCCCCGATCGTCCCACGCCCGACAAAGCATTCGACGTATCGGCTGAAGAGCGCCAGCGTCGCTACGAGCTGGCCTACGAGCGCAGTGGTTTCAACGGGGTGGGGGCGGAGTTCGCCGACTTGCTCACCGACGTCGAAGCGAACAAGACCGCGTCGGAATTTATCCACAACAAAATCCGGGAGATCGTCAAAGACCCGGCAACCGCCGAACTGCTGGTGCCCAAGTACCACCCTCTGGGCGCCAAACGAAGCTGCTTCGGAACTGACTACTACGAGACCTTCAACCGTCCCAACGTCTCTTTGGTGTCGCTGCGCGACGAACCGATCGAGACGATGACCGCCAACGCGATCGTCACCTCGAAGGGGACGTATGAGGTGGATATCGTGGTGCTCGCCATCGGATTCGACGCATTCACCGGCCCACTGTACGGGCTCAACCTCACCGGTGCGTCCGGCCGGAAGCTGCAGGACGCCTGGCGCGATGGCGTCCGTACCTACCTGGGAATCATGGCTGCGGACCTTCCCAACTTCTTCATGGTGGCGGGCCCACAGAGCCCGGCGCTCGCGAGCAACGTGGTCATGACCATCGAGCAGGCGGTGGACTGGATCGCGGATCTCATGGAATACGCCCGTGATTCCGGCGCTTCGGTCATACAAGCCACTGTTGAGGGGCAGAACGACTGGGTGGACATTTCGGAGGAGACCGTCGCCGGAACTCTCTACGCCACTACCGATTCCTGGTACCGCGGCTCCAACATCGCGGGCAAACCCAACACCTTCTTGGGCTACTTGGGTGGGGTTGGCAAGTACCGGCGGATGTGCGCCGAGATCGCCAGGCGCGGCTACCCCGGCGTCGAGATTGACGGCGAGGCAAGGGTGCGTCACCTCGGCCGCATTCACCAGGAGATCTCATGAGCAAGGCAGTCCACCGGCGCTACGTTGCTTTCTCCGACGCGCACTATGCGGGCAATTTGGTCGACGGCGCGTTCGCACTGAAGCTCTTCGGTGACGTCGGCACGAATCTCTCCATCGAGCAGGACGGCCACGAGGGCCTGTTCGCTGGCTACTCGTCCGTCGAGTTCCTCGCCGCCGTCCGCGGTGGCGACGTTGTAGAGGCGGAGGCGAAGTTGGTGAAGAAGGGCAACCGCAGCCGGACGGTTGACTTCGAACTGCGCGTGATCTGCCGCGCGTCCGACGACACCGGCCGATCCCAAGTCCTGACACCGCCCTTGATAGCCGTGCGGGCACGTGGCACTGCCGTAATCCCTTCAGCCCGAAAGTAGAAAAAATGAAACTAATTCACGAAACCGGCTGGGCGGATCCGCCCAGCACTGCCGAGCAGCACCTGAGCGGTGACATCGATTGCGACATCGTTGTGATCGGCGGCGGCGGGGGCGGCATGTCAGCCGCACTCCGCCTGGCCGAGAAGGGCGTCGACGTCGTGCTCCTCGAGGGACAGACCCTGGGCTGGGGTGCCAGTTCCCGCAACGCTGGCTACATTACGAACTCGATCGCCGCCGATCCCGAGATGCTGGGCCTCATGCTCAAGCCTGAGCGGCTGCGCAATCTGTACCAGTTCGCCGAGAACGCGGTGCACTTCGCCACGGACGCCATCAGCCATCACGGGATCGACTGCGGCTACCAGCAGGAAGGCATCGTGATGGCCGCAGTGACCAAGGGGCAGCTGCGGCACGCGCGCCGTAACGCGAAGGTGATGGCCGACGCCGGCTCGTCTGCCAAATTTGTCGAGGGTCGCGAGGCGGGCCTTCCGGAAGGCTTCTTGGGCGGAGTGCGCGAAGGCGTTGGCGGCACACTCAACCCTGGCGAGTTCACCCTGGGCCTGCGGGCCGCGACGATCGCGTCCGGTGTGCGCGTCTACGAGCACACCCCCGCCCTCGATCTCACCGACACTTGCGGCGAGGTCAGGGTAAAAACAGCGAGCGGAAGGGTTCGGGCCCGCAAAGCGCTGTTGACCACCAATGCCTATAGCGCTGACCTCTCCAGCGCGCCGAGGAACCTCGCGACCCCCGTGTGGACCTCACTGGTCGAGACTGAACCTGTCGCCCCCGAGCGCCTCGATGACATCGGCTGGACCAGCCGGGCCCCGATGGTCACTCTGCACATGATCCTGGAGAGCTACCGCGTCACTCCACGGGGCACCATCGTGTTCGGTACCCGTCGTTTACAAACGGGACGGAACCCGTTGCCTCACCGCACTCCCGCACCAAACGTGGCCGACGACCTCGTCCGCGGATTCCGCGAGCGGTTTCCAAGCCTACGAGACATCAAACCGCAGAAAGCCTGGGGTGGCTGGATCGGGATGAGCTCGACGTGGCTCCCCGTTGTTGGCGAAGCGTCCGACAACGTCCTGTACTCGCTCGCCTGCAACGGCCACGGGTTCGCCCAGGCACAATACGTCGGCCATCTGCTGGCGGACCGGATCAGCAGTGCGCCACTGCATGAGGACCTGGCCGCCATCTGGCACGGACGAAAAGGCTTCTCGCCCAGCTTGGTTGGCGGCGCTATGCTGCACGCGGCTTGGCTTGCGGACCGCGCCTCCGACCGCCTGGCTACCCTCACAAAATGACCATTCATCTCCGACCGACTGCTCGGCTTCTTTGCCGGCCAGCCGACCGGCTGAAGTCACCTTTCAAGGAGAAATCATGTCTATCACAGAACTATTTTTCGCGGTCGCGGACATCTGGATGGTCGCCGTGGGATTCACCTACGGGATCAAGTTCATCCGGAACTATAAGAATTATCTGCTGGGCATCGAGTGGATCGTTGTCGCCACATCAGGCACAAACTTCCTGATCTATGGCCTCATCAAAGCTGGCCATGACAGCCCGATGTACGCCTTCGCGTACTTCCTCGACGCCTTCTCCCGGTCCACCGGCATCACTCTTATCCTGGTCCTCGGACTGCTGAAGGTCACCCACCGGTACAAGCCGTCAGTGGTGGTGGACGTCGGTGCCTTTGCCCTCGCCGCGGTGGCGGGTTTCCTCCTCAGCCAGTTCGCCGAGGAGATCGGCACTCCGGGCAAGATCTTCTACATCGTCGTCAACGTGCTCACTACCATCTTCCTGATTTTCTTCGTCAAACGCCTATGGGATATCAATGAGCGCGGGCATGCCGTGTTGGCCGCCGTTGCCACCGCGTGCGGATTCGCAATTGCCTCGATTTACGACTTCGTTCCCATTCCGGGTGACGACGCGGAGCATACGATCTTCTACATTTTCGCGCTTTCCTCATGGGGCTTGCAGATGTTCGCGTACTACCGCGCCTACCGGGCCTACGACGCGTACAACAAGCGCACTGAGGACCCGGCGATCAGCGGCAGTGCTGCTGTTACGGCTTGATACGCGCATCCTCTTAAGCAAACTTAGTCAGGAGTTGTGATGACATCGCTGGAATTGCAGGAAACGACCACTGAGGTGGTCGTCATCGGAGCCGGGATGGCAGGGCTGATTGCCGCGACCACGTTATCGCCGGAAACCAACGTCGTAGTGCTCGAGTCCAGTGATCGCGCGGGCGGACGAGTCGAGACAGTCAGGCAAGGTGACTACTGGATCAATGTCGGCACCCAGTTCACTGAGGGCACGGGTACGCTCATCGACGCACTCCACAGGCATGGCATCAAGATGGGCTCACTCGCAGGCAAGAGCATAGCGCTGTACCTCAACGGCACGCTGGTCGACACGTCGAATCCCGTCGCACTCATGTTCGGTACACGGATGACAATGGTGGACCGTCTCGGCATGGCCATCGTGGGTGCACGTATCCTCTCCGTCATGCCGTTCCTCGAGTCGAAGAGCCGTATTGCACAACGCGTGCGTGCGAAACTCGACACCAGGCTCGGGTCTTATCTGCTTAAAGGAGTCCGGTCGGAACTGGTACACGCCCTCGTTCGGTCCTGGTCTGCGCAGTGGATGGGATGCGAGGTTGAGGAGACGGCAGCCACCCAGTTTGTCACGTCGGTGGGGCTCACCTTGGCGGACCCGGAGAAGATCCCAAACTTCTCGCTACCGGTAGGTGGCAACCAGACGTTAACGGATGTTCTGGTCGAGGATCTCGGTGACCGTATCCGGCTGAACTCGGCAGTGCAATCGGTGAGGCAGGACGGAGACGGCGTGGTGGTTGACTACCAGGACGATGGCCGCCCGGCACGACTGCGCGCGAAGCGAGCGATC
Organism: Micrococcaceae bacterium Sec5.1; assembly: GCA_039636795.1. Taxonomy (NCBI): domain Bacteria; kingdom Bacillati; phylum Actinomycetota; class Actinomycetes; order Micrococcales; family Micrococcaceae; species Micrococcaceae bacterium Sec5.1. The sequence continues at coordinate 2,571,786 of CP143430.1, forward strand.
CTGACGGCGCCCGGCGATATCGCCGCCCAGATCATCCCGAACCTCCCTCAGCAGCACCGGATTGCCTTCAACGACATCACGTACGGCCGGTATGTGGTGGTCGGATTCTTCACCGACGAAGTCGGACCCCAACGCTGGGACGACTACTTCGCGGTTTCGACGCCGCAGCTTGCATTCCAAGCGATGTTCAACCACGCAGCGGCGATGCGGAGCGATGGCACCCGAAAGTCGGGAGGAGCACTGGCCTGCTTCGCCGGAGGCGCCAAGGCCGACGCGCTGTTCGATCTGCCCGACGAAGAGATCGTGTCGCTATTTACGAAGGACCTGTTAGCCATCTTCCCCGAGCTGGAGGGAAAACTGGGCGAGGGGATCGTGCGGCGGCACCGCCGGGTGGTGCCCTTCTGGGCTCCCGGGCGGAGAAACTCTCTTGCCACATTGCGTGATCCGCTCGGAACCATCCATTTCGCAGGCGACTATCAGCTCGACCTGCCGTCCCTTGCTGACGCTGCCACGTCGGGCGAGCGAGCGGCAAGGGCGGTGTTGGCGAGCCTGAACGGTCAGCGCTAGAGGAGGCCCACCCTGCTCTTGCTACTACTCAGGCCCGGGATTCAATGCGGATCCCGGGCCTGCCGGCATTTAAGGACTCATCAACCCAGGCATAACCCGGATTTGGTCACATAACCAAGTCAAAGGTCTTGATCATATGACCAAGATCACTTAGTCTATGAGGTGAATCACAACCAGTCGGTGAACTGAGCAGGATCGTGTACCTGCGCCCCCCGATGATTCCCCCCAAAAAATGACTAAACCCCGCGCCCGGTTTTCCTGGCGCTGGTCTGACAGCAAGGAATCAGGCATGACAGAAATAAATGACATGACCCGACTCGGTCGGGAGCTAAATGCTCGTCCCGGCCCACGCAAGGCACCGCTCATCGGAGTTGGGGCTTTGCTGGTCACGCTGACCAACGCGGTCATCTTCGTCCTGCCGCCGCTACTGCCAATCATCCAAGCGCAGTACGGCCTCGCCACAGTTTCGGAGACGACCTGGCTGTACACCGCCCTCACACTGGCCGGGGGAGCGGGCTTCATTCTGCTGCCACGCGTCGCTGACGTGTACGGCGACCGCAAAGCGTCCGTGATTGCATCGGCTGTCCTCATGCTCGGCGCTCTGGTCTCTGCCCTGGGTGACTCATACGGGGCACTGCTGATCGGCTGCGCCCTCATGGGATTCGGAGGAGCAGCCCAACTTCTGCCCCTTGGGTTCCTTCGCCGCAACCTGGCCGAGAACGGCATCACCGTGGGTGTCGCCGTTCTGGTCATCGCTACCGGAATCGGCATCGTCGTCGGCATGATCGGTGGCGGCTTGGTCGTTGAGTTTCTGTCGTTGCGCAGCCTCTTCTGGATCCTTTCGGCTGCATTCGCCGCGTCCACGCTGGTCTCATACGTCGTCATCCCGCGGACGCCGCCAGCCGAGCCTTCAGGCCGTATCGGTGCACTCGGGACGATCTGGATGGTGGCCTGGGTCGCAGCGATCCTGTTGGCACTGACCCAAGGTCTGGTGTGGGGCAACGCAGCGCTTATCCCACTGGTCGCCGGTCTCGTTGGTGGCGTCGCATGGGTGCGCGTGGAACGACGGTCGAAATCAGCCGTCTTCGACGTCGCCCTGCTGAAGTCTCCGTTCGTCACCGCCGCGTGCGTTTGCATCGCCCTGTTCGCATCTGTCAACGCAGCGTTTCTGTTGCTGCTAAGCACCTACAGCCAGGTCCTCCCGGAGGCTCTCGCCCCAGCGGATGCCTACGGACTGGGTCTCAATGCCCTGCAGACGGGCCTGCTCATGCTGCCCTTCGCAGGGATGTTTTTGGTGGGCAGTGTCGTTGCTGACCGTCCGGTCTCCCGGGGCAAGGGCGGGACCGCTCTGATGGTGGGTGCGGCGATCTGTGCAGCGGGGCTCGCTTGGATGGCTGTGGCCCATGATCAGCAGTGGCACTACCTCGTGGGCGCTGCCTTGATGGGACTTGGCTGCAGTATCGGCTATGCCGCCGGCTTCACCATGGTCCAGCTCGCAGCGCCGGAAGAGAAGGCCGGGATGGCAGCAGGGGTGGCGGGGACAGCGATGGCTGTGGGATTCGCCATTGGTACTGCGTTGGTCTCGGGTGTCCTCAGCGCCACGGTCGTTCAGGTTCCAGGGACGGAGATTGTGGTTGCAACGGAGGACTTGTACGGCACTGGTTATTGGATCGCCGGCGTCCTCGCTGCGATGGTGCTGCCCACCGTTTTGGTCTCCCGAGCTCGTACGTCCCGCCGAAACCGGAAATCCAAACCGGTCCAGCCGGTCGTATCACCGAAGTAAAGGATCCGGCACCCAAGTTCTGTTGCCAACAGCATGGGAAAGCGGTCCCGGGCTACTACTAGCCCGGGACCGCTTTCTCTTTGCGCTTGGGAAGGACGTAGGTCCGTGGCCTTTCGGCTTCCGTCGACCTAACCGTGGAAGTTTCTGCCATTGACCCTTGTTGAGGCGCCTGTCCTATCGAGGTAAGGGGTGATGCCGCCTAGGTGCAAGGGCCAGCCAGCGCCCAGAATCATGCAGAGGTCAATGTCCTCCGGACCGGCCACAACGCCTTCTTCCAGCATCAGGCGGATCTCCTGGGCAAGGGCGTCCTGCACGCGCACCAGCAGTTCGTTGGACGTGCTGGACGAGCTTCCGAAACGAAGCAGTTCGAGGGTGGAGGAGGACATGGTTCTTGTTCCATCCGCGGTGTAGGTCCAGATGGTAGGGACGTCGTTTCGGATCAGGTGCTGCAGGTTGGCCGAGATGCGGAAGCGCGTTCCGAAGGTGGCGTGCAAGGACTCTGTGACGTGTTGCGCCACGGGAATCCCGACCAGAGCCAGCAGGTCAAAGGGGGTCATGGGCAACCCCATGGGCCGCAGTGCGTCGTCAGCCACCTCGGCGGGCGTGCCGTCGTCGAACGCGGTGATGACCTCACCCATCAGGCGCAAGAGGATGCGGTTGACCACGAAGGCGGTCGAGTCCTGTACCAGAACCGGGGTCTTTCTCAGCCGTTGGGCCAGATCAAACGCTGTGGCCAGAACCTCGTCGTCTGTCTTGGGAGTTCTTACGATCTCGAGCAGCGGCATGGCGGCGACAGGATTGAAGAAGTGGAAGCCTATAACCCGTTCAGGGTGGCGCAGTTCAGCCGCCATGTCGGCCACGGACAGCGAGGAGGTGTTGGTGGCCAGGATGCATGCGGGCGATACAACGGCTTCCACCTCGGCGAGGACTTCTTTCTTGACGGACAGTTGCTCGAAGACCGCCTCGATAACGAAGTCTGCGTCTGCGAAAGCCGCCGTTGATGCTGTGCCGGACACCAAGGCTTTTGTGCGGCTGGCCGCTTCTTCGGTGATGCGCCGCTTGGCCAGTTGTGTATCCACTGCTGCGTGTACGTGTGCCATGCCCTTGTCAGCCCGAACCTGGTCGACGTCCTTCATGACGACTGGTACCTGCAGCCGGTGGGCGAAGAGCAGGGCGAGCTGGCTCGCCATCAGACCGGCCCCCACAATGCCGACTTTCGTCACCGAACGGGGGGATGAACCATCCGGCGCGCCTGCGGGATGTTTGGAACGCCGCTGGACCAGATCGAGGAAGGCGTAGACGGAGTCCTTGAACTCCGGGGTCTGCATGAGCTCCGCCAAGGTTGCTGCCTCAATCTTCGCGGATTCGTGCTGGGTGAGATGCCGTCCTCTCTCCATCAGGTCCAGCACCTTGCCTGGAGCCGGAGCGGCATTGGCCGTCTTGACATCCACGAAGCTTCGCCCGCGGGCAACAGCGGCGTCCCAGTCGGTGTTGGTGAAGGCGGCGTTACCGGCGCGTCGGCTCTTTACTGTGTTGATTGCGTCGGGATGATTGGTGATGATCTTGGCCGCCCAGACCAGGGAATCCTCGAGGAAGGCTGCTTGGCTGAAAAGGGTGTCGGCGATGCCAAGGTTGAAGGCTTCGCGGCCCTCGAGTGCCTTGTTGTTGTTCAGCGGGTTTTCGATCATGATCTTTACTGCGTTTGTAGGCCCTATGAGGCGTGGCAGTCGATAGACCCCGCCCCAGCCGGGCACCAGGCCGATGAATGCTTCCGGCAGGGAGATGCCCGACGCTGCTTCGGAGACGGTGCGGTAATCCGTCGCGAGGGCGAGTTCGAGCCCGCCGCCCATGGCGGTTCCATTGATGAAGGCGAAGGTAGGCAGGGGGAAGGATGCCAACGCCGCGTAGACTTCGTGGCCAAGTTCCGCCATCTTGTGTCCCATGGCTGGGTCCTTCAGGTTTCTCAACACCGAAAGGTCAGCCCCTGCCGCGAAGCAGCCGGGCTTGCCGGTAATACCGATGGCTGTAATCTCGCCGGAATCGGCCCGTTCCCGGAGCTTCTCAAGCAGGGTCCCCAGCGCGACCAAGGATTTTGGCCCCAGCGTTGTTGGTTTGCGGTCGATCCCGTTGTCTAGGGTGATCAGGGCGAAGGTTCCTGCTTCAGGTAGCGGGATCTCGCTCAGGTGGGGGTGGGTGGTCGTCTCGTAAGGGATGGCTTCGACCAGTTCCTGGTATTCGGTGTAGCTCATGTTGTTGTTGCCCTTTCCGGAATCACACCAGCGACGGGGGAGTTTTCTGCATACTGGGCGGCTAGTTCCCGTTTGAGGATCTTGCCGCTGGGGCCAAGAGGCAGTTCGGTCATGAGTTCGATGACGCGGGGGTACTTGTAGGCGGCCAGCCGCGCCTTGGCAAAGGTGATCAATTCTTCGGCCGTGATGGTGCTGTCAGGCGTTGGAACGATTGCGGCGGCTATTTCCTGGCCTTGGATCTCATGGGGAACACCGAAGACGGCAGCACTGATGACGTTTGGGTGTTGGCTAAGGATCTCTTCAACTTCGCGTGGGTACACGTTGTAGCCGTTGCGGATGATCATGTCCTTCGTGCGATCCATGATCCGCAGGTAGCCGTCGTCGTCCTTGATGCCGAGGTCTCCGGTCCGGAACCAGCCTTCCACCACCGCTTCTGCGGTAGCGTCGGGTCGGTTCAGGTAACCCTTGAAAAGATTGTGCCCCCGGACTACGAGTTCCCCGAGCTCGCCCCGGGGCAAGATCTCGATGCGCTCGGTGATCTCTGGACGGGCGATCTCAATTTCCACACCCCAGATGGGGGTGCCGATGGTTCCTGGTCTCGGACTGACGCCGACGTGGTTGAAGCTGGCCACAGGGGACGTTTCGGTCAGGCCGTAGCCTTCGTAAATGTCAGCACCGAAGGATTCACGGAATCTTTCGAGTACCGCGACCGGGAGGGAGGAGCCGCCGGAGATCCCGTAGCGCAGCCCGTCAGGGCGGGCTGGATTAGCCTTGGCGGCCTCCAGCAGAGCAACATACATGGTCGGTACGCCGAAGAAGACCGTGATCTTGTGTTTGTGCACCAGTTCCAAGGCAGCGGCCCCGGTGAATCTGGGACACATGACGATGGTGGCGCCGGCGCGCAGGCCGGCGTTGAGCACGCAGGTCTGGCCGAAGGTGTGGAACAGCGGCAGGCCGCCGAACACCCTATCGCCGGGTCTGAGATCGAAGGTATCGGTCAGCAGTACATTTACCTGTTCCATCAGGGAGAAATGCGTGCCGAGGGCACCTTTGGGTTTCCCTGTGGTCCCGGACGTATAGAGGATGGTCGCGGTGTCTTGTGGCTTGCGCGGGACATAGCCATGAATCGGGGAGGCGGCCGCGGCTTCGGATTCCAGCCGGGCCGGACCATCAGTAGTTTCAGGGGCCATCACGGTCAGCACGTCGACCTCTGCCGCTGCGGCGCCCAGGGCGCCCTCTCCCATCAGCGGCGCAGCACAAATCAGCAGTCTGGCCCCGCTGTCTCGCAGTGCGTACTCAATTTCGCGGGCCTTCAGCAGTGCATGGACAGGGACCACGACTCCTCCGAGGGCCAGGACCGCGTAGTAGGCGCGGGCGAAGTCGGCCACGTTGGGGATGAGCAGTGCAACGGGGTCTCCAGGTCCTACGCCGCGGGCGCGCAGGGCCCCCGCGTAGGACCGGGTTTGTTCCCAGAGCTGCCCGTAGCTGGTTTCTTCGTCCCCGACGATGAGGGCGATCGCCTCAGGGCGGCGGGCGGCGGACTCGGCCAGTATGGCCGCGACGGAGATCGTGCCGAAGCCGTCATTGGCTGGCGTGTTTGTCATATTGCTTGTCCTTGGTTGATGAGGGGGAGCGCCGTTGGTTATGCCTTGAGAATCAGGGCGTCGCCTTGTCCGCCGCCGCCGCACAGGCCGACGACGCCTGTGCCGCCGCCGAGACGCTTCAGCGCCAGCGCCTGGTGGAGGACCAGCCGGGCACCGGAGGCGCCGACCGGATGTCCGAGCGCGATGGCCCCGCCCTCGGTGTTGATGCGGTCTGTGCTGATCCCCAGGTCCCTGGCGGATTGGATGATCACGGCCGCGAAGGCTTCATTGATTTCAATAAGGTCCAGGTCCTCTGCGGCAAGTCCTTCACGCTTGAGGGCGTGTTCGATGGCCCGCGAGGGCTGGGAGTGCAGGGAGGCATCGGGGCCGGCCGTCTGTCCGTGGGCTCCGATCTCCGCTATCCACTCCAGGCCGGCAGCTTGGGCGGCGGCCTTGCTGGCAATGATCACCGCTGCGGCCCCATCGGAGAGAGGAGACGAGGAACCGGCCGTAATGGTTGCTTCCTCGCGTGTCGAGAAGGCCGGTTTGAGCTGGGACAGTAGTTCCGCCGTCGTTCCTGGCCGGACGCTCTCATCGGAATCCAGTACCAGAGCTGGGCCTTTCCGTTGCGGGATCTCAAGTGGGGCGATTTCCTCAGAAAGAATGCCGGCCTGGCGGGCTGCTTCGGCACGCTGGTGAGAGCGTGCGGCGACCTCGTCCTGTTCCTGACGGCTGATGCCGCGGGTGGTGTTTCCGCTGTCCGTGGCAGTGCCCATCAGTTCTCGGCTGAAAGGATCCTGCAGGCCGTCATGGTTCAGGGAGTCCACCATAGGCGTGTCTCCGATGGTGACGCCCGCCCGGAGGCCCTTAACCAGGTGTGGGGCGTTGGTCATGGATTCCTGACCCGCCGCCACGACAAAATCGGCTTCACCGGCCCGAATCATCCGGGCCGCGTCGATCACGGCGGTCAGACCGGAGAGGCAGAGCTTGTTGACCGTCACGGTGGGCACATCCCAACCGATACCAGCGGCCAGGCTCGCCTGCCTTGCCGGGCCTTGACCTGCGCCGGCCTGGATGACCTGCCCTACGATGACTGCTTCGATATGCTGGGCGGCGACGCCGGAGCGTTCCAGCGCGGCGCGGATGGCGTGCGCGCCCAGCTCGCTGGCGGAGAGGGAGGCGAGGCCGCCTCGGAAACGGCCGAACGGGGTGCGGGCGCCGCCGAGGATTACGGGAACATGAGCGTCTGTGGTCATTACGTTACCTTTGAGTGGGGTTTGACAGTGGGGTGGAATGGAATCTGCGCGCCGTGCAGCGTGAGTCGCTCAGGCGAACGCTGAGATCCCGGTGATGGAGCGCCCGATGATCAGGGCCTGCATTGTTTCGGTACCTTCGTAGGTGTGAATTGCCTCGATGTCGGCCATGTGTCGGGCAATACGGTTGGCCAGCAGTATGCCGTTGCCGCCGAGGAGATCCCGGGCATTGGCGGCAATGGTGCGGGCGGTCCGTGTGCAGGTGAACTTGGCCAGCGAGGCCTGGGCGGGAGTTAGCTGGCCGGCTTCGTCCAGGCGTGTCATTTGCATCACCATTAGTTGGATGGTGACCAGTTCGCTCTGCATTCTTGCCAGGCGTTCCTGGATGATCTGGGATGCTGCAAGGGGGCGCCCGAATTGTTTGCGCTGGGCCGCGTATTGCACGGCGGTTTCATAACACGCGGTCGCGTGTCCGACAGCAGACCAACCCACCCCGACGCGCGTTGCCAGCAGTACCTTGGCCGTGTCTTTGAAACTCCGTGCCAAGGGCAGAACGTTCGCGGTTGGGACGAAGACGTTCTCCAATCGGATGTGAGCCTGCCAGATCGCACGCAGTGCCAGCTTGCCCTGGATGGTGGTGGCAGTGTAGCCAGGGGAGTCCTGCGGGACCAGGAAGCCGTGTACCTGGCCATCGTCTGCCCGCGCCCACACCACGGTTACTCCGCCGATTGAGCCGTTGCCGATCCACTTCTTCTCGCCGTTGAGGACGAAGCCGCCCGGGGCACGCGTCGCGGTGGTTTCCAGTCCCACCGAATCTGAACCGTGCGTCGGTTCGGTCAGCGCGAACGCGCCGTACTCCTCGCCTCGGGCCAGTGCCGGCAGCCAGCGCTGCTTCTGTTCGGGGGAGCCGCAATAGGCTATCGAGCGCAGAGCCAACCCTCCCTGCACGCCTACAACGGTGCCGATGGATCCGTCGCCGCGGCTGAGTTCCATGGTTACCAATCCTGCGGCCATCCTGCTCATGGGTTCGAAGCCATCAGCGTCGATGCCGTCCCGCAGCAGATCCAGGTCCCCAAGACGCTTGATCAGATGCAGCGGGTAGTCGGCCCGGTCCCAGTAATCGCTGATGATCGGCAGGATCTCTTCCTTGGCGAACGTCCTGGCGCGGTCCCGAAAGGCCTGGTCCCCGGCGCTTACGTTACTGAAGATCCGGGCCGGATCTGTCTCAACCTCGCCCGTCAGCACGTAGTCGGGTTCGTGGGTTCCTGCCGAAAGACTTTCCGCTAAGCGGGGATCCGTTGCGGCCGGTATTGACTGCGTCGTCATTGTGGGAATCCTCAGATCAACTTGGGCGTGCCCCGGGCCTCCAGAGGTGCGGGGTCTATTTCACGTCCATCATGAGTTGAAACTCAGTGTCATGTCAAGATACCCAGTGCCACACTAGGGGATGGCACGGTTTATCGCTTCGAGAATGTCCTGCTTGTTTGCGCCCGATTCAAAGACCGTGACCATGACGGCAGGCGGCCGATCCCCATCTGAGCCGGATCCGTAAAGCTCGCGGCGAAACGTCTCGGCCAATGCTGCAAGTTCGCCCTTGAGCCTGCTTCTCAATTCGACGGCGGGTACGGCATCCGGGGCCCGTAGCCACTGGCGCAGGAACGCGTTGTGGACCGCCACCATCGCAGCAGCAACGGCAATCGCACCATAGTCCCGCCGCGCATTTTCCGGAAGCGCGGCTTGGAGATGCAGGCGGAAGGCCCGCTCGTAACTGTGGGAAGTAACGAGCTCGCGGTCCCGCAATGCGGGCACCTGCTGGAGCAACTGATATCGGGCCAACGCCGTTTGCCGGTGATGCAGGTGATGGTCGAAAACCATGGCCGCGGCATCGGCTACCGCCTGCAGCGGATCGCCGGTGCTGTACGTCAAATGATCGTTGAGCTGCCGGAGAATGCGGTCATGGTCGGCGAAAACCATACCCTCCTTGGACCCGTACTTCCGGAAGAACGTACTACGGCTGATGCCTGCCGCATCGGCCAGTTCCTCCACGGAGGTGGCCTCATAGCCCTGCTGGATCAGTAGATCAAGTACTGCGGCAACAGCCATGGACGGGTCAGTGGGGGAAACGTTCGGCATGCCCGTGAATCTAACACGTCCACAGTTGATTGGCGGTTCGCGACGGTGTGGTTGCCATGGTTGGGAACCTGCTGCCGGCCCTGCCCGGGGCAGCTTAACTGCCTGGGGCTGAAGTGTGCCGGGCGGCGTCCGGCGAGCAGGCGAAGAACTGCGGCTGCTCAACCGCTGCGATTGGAACAACAAGCCACCGGCCGCCATAGAACTCGACGTAAGAGTCGGAGGGGCACCGCGCGTAGGCTTCTTCCCGAGTCATGTCTTCCCTCTCAATCGGAGAATGAACTGGATCACATGACCAAGTCTAATGCGACTTGATCGTACGATCAAGTCAAATGTCCCGATTGGTGAGTTTTTTAGGTTCGGCCGTTTCGCGTCGAGGCCCTGACGTGGACAAGCCGTTTGTGCTTTAGTAAAGCCATGGCTGCTCCCATTGAGGACTATGCTCTGCTCTCGGATCTCCAAACCGGACCCCTGATCTCCAGGAATGGGAGCGTTGACTGGCTGTGCTTCCCACGGTTCGACTCCCCGTCGTTGTTTAGTTCCCTCCTCGGCCTCGAGAGTCATGGCCGCTGGCTCCTTTCTCCTCACCAGTCCGGAGCAGTGGTAGTGAAGCGGCACTACGTCGATTCAACATTTGTGTTGGAGACAGTATGGAAAACGCCCACCGGTTCGGCACAGGTGACGGACTTCATGCCGCTGGGGCATACGGGGTCGTCGATTCTGCGCCGGGTTACGGGGCTGGATGGGCGGGTCGAGATGCGCCAGGAACTGATTATCCGTCCGCGCTACGGCACCGTGGTGCCGTGGTCCAGCCGAATCCAGGACGGCGCGGTTCCTGGTCGAATGGTGTTGTTGGCCATGGCAGGCCCGGACGCCGTTGCGCTGCGGGCACCGTATCTGCCTGAGGCCCATGCCAGTGGGCACTCGGGCGAATTCCATATAGCAAGTGGAGAAGTTGCCGACTTTGAGCTGACGTGGTTTCCTTCACACCGGCCCGTCCCTCCAGCGGTCGACGTCGACGCTGCCCTTGAACAAGCCATCGGTTATTGGACGCGATGGGGCAGCCACTGCCGTTCAGATGGTCCTTACGGAAGTGCAGTGAAGCGTTCCCTGCTGGTACTGAGGGCGTTGACGAATTACGAGACGGGTGGCATCGTTGCCGCTCCCACGACCTCCCTGCCGGAGGAGTTCGGCGGACCACGGAATTGGGACTACCGGTACTGCTGGCTGCGGGACGCAGCTTTGACGCTGGAAGCCATGCTGACCCACGGCTACGAAACCGAGGCCCTCCAGTGGCGCAACTGGTTGCTTCGGGCGCTGGCCGGCGAGCCCGAAGACCTGCAGATCATGTATGGCATCGGCGGCGAACGGGACTTGCCGGAGCGGGTCCTGGATCATCTGCCGGGCTACCAGAACTCACGGCCCGTGCGCGTTGGAAATGCTGCGGTCGCCCAGTTCCAGGCAGACGTTGTAGGAGAAGTGATGGTCGCGCTTGAAAGGCTCCGCATGGCCGGAGGCAAGGAAGACCCCTTCTCTTGGGCGCTTCAGCAGATCCTGCTGGGCTTTGTGGAGAAGCACATCGAGAATAAGGACTTTGGCCTGTGGGAGATGCGCGGAGAACCTCAGTTCTTTACACACTCCCGGGTCATGATGTGGGCCGCTTTCGACTGCGGCATCCGAGCAGTGCGCAACCACGGCCTGACAGGACCGGCTGACCATTGGGAGCATCTGCGTCAGCGTCTACGCACGGAAATTATGAGCAAGGGATTCGACCCGGATCTCAATTCCTTCACTCAAATTTACGGCCAAGGGCAGACCGACGCCTCCTTACTGGTCATGCCCCAGGTTGGCTTTCTTCCCTATAACGATGAGCGCATGGCCGGGACAGTCGCGCGTCTGGAGGAGGAGCTCCTCACTGACAACGGTCTATTGTTGCGATACCGCACCGAAAGCGGCGTAGACGGACTGGACCCGGGCGAACACCCATTCCTCGCATGCTCCTTTTGGCTTGTTGAACAGTACGCAAGGACAGGCCGAATGTACGAGGCGAAAAACCTGATGGACAAACTCGTGGGGTTCAGTAACGAGCTCGGTCTACTGAGTGAAGAATACGCAGCCAAGGAAATGCATATGGCCGGCAATTTTCCCCAGGCCTTCTCGCATCTGGCGCTAGTCCGTGCCGCCGATGCCATCCATGGTGTGGACCTGCTCAGCTTGGCCGCCGAAACCGGTGCATGACCCTAGGTGGGGGAGCATGCCCCTCGTCCTCTCGGATGCCATCCCGGGGCTGAAGGGAGAGCTGGCGAGATAGTTAGGACAAGCTGCCGAGTGACAGTTCGAGCTGTTCGAGCAGTATGTCAGCGTGCTCCTTACCGAATACAAGTGGCGGACGCATTTTCAGGACGTTGTCGTGGGGTCCCACACGACTGATGAGCACGCCGCGTTCACGCATGTCCTCGATGAGGATTTTCGTCAGGCCTGGGGCTGGGGTGCGGCTGCCGTCACTTTCTATGATGTCTATTCCGAAGAACAGGCCGCGCCCCCTTACGGAGCCAACGTTGACGCTACCTTGAGCGATGTTTTCGAGGCGGGCACGAATGTACTCGCCCACGTGGCCGGCTTTGGCCATGAGGTCTTCCTGTTCCATGAAGCGCAGCACGGCCAGTCCGGCGGCGGAAGAGACAGGGCTTCCTGCAAAGGTGTTGAAGAACATGTTGTTCTGGCCGAATTCGTCGAGCAGTTCAGCCGTAGTGACTACGGCGCCGATAGGGTGTCCGTTGCCCATGGGTTTGCCCATCGTTACGAGTTCGGGTTCCAGGCCGAACATTTGGTAGCCCCACATGCCGGATCCTGTGCGGCCGAAGCCCGATTGCACCTCGTCGGAGATGATGAGCCCTCCTGCGGCACGGACGCGGGCGGCGACGCCCTCAATGTAGCCGGCGGGCGGCTGCAGAAGCCCCTCGGTGGAGAAGAGGGGGTCAAAAAGGAATGCAGAGACGCCGTGACCCGTGGCTTGAAGTGATGCGATGGCGATGTCAACGTCAGACAAGGACTGCTTAAGCAATGCGGGCACGTCGGCCTCTGCAACGCCGTGAGTGTCGGGAATCGGGAGGGGCCGGACATGGGAACCGAGCGGTTCGCGCACCGTCAATCCCGTTGTCAGTTCGGCCAGACTGGTGGTGTTTCCGTGGTAGCTGAAATCTGAAACCAGCACGCCGGTGTTCCCGGTGTGTTGTCGCGCGATCCGCAAGGCGAGCTCGTTGGCTTCCGAACCGCTGTTGGTCAGGAACAGCCGTTCCAGGGCGCCGTCGAAGGTGCCGAGCAGGGCTTCTGCGTATTCCACTACACGGTTGTTCAGGTAGCGGGTGTGCAGGTTGATGGTGAGCAGCTGTTGGTAGATCGCGTCAGCCACGGCGGGGTTCGCATGGCCCACGTGTGGAACGTTGTTGTAACCATCAAGGTAGATCTTGCCTTGCGCGTCGGTCAGCCAAACGCCAGAGCCGGAGACCAGTTCCAGCGGATTCTCGTAAAAAAGCGGGGAGTACGGGCCAAGTGTGGCGTATCGGCGGGCCAACAGGTCCTTGCCTGGCTGCTGCACCTGGGACTCAGTCTTGGTTTCCGTAGTCATGGCTGTCTTTCTGGCGCTTGCCGGCCTAAGCCGGCCGCGTTCTATTCGCGTTGAAGGTGGAGTGGGGATGACTGGTTCTAAGCCGGTTTTGTGAGGAGGCCTTCGACGAGCAGTTTTACGGCGGCTATCTGTTGCTCGGCGGTTCCGGGTGTCACGGCGGCCCGGGCGCCCGAGGCTCGAATGGCTCCCGACAGAGCCGTGGCCAGGGCATCACTGTCGGAGCCTTGGCGCAATTGACCTGCAGCGAGTGCCGTGGAAAGGTCGAGTTTGATCAGCGCCTCGAACGACTCGGATGTCCGCCGCACACCGGAAAGGACAGGTGTGACGTCCGGCCCCATAAGGCCGTAGAAGCGTCCTGAAGGACTGCTGGTCATTTCCACGTAGGCGCGTGCCAAAGCTGATATGCGGCCTGCTGTGTCGCTTGCTTCGTCGCGAAGCTCCAGGCCTCGGGCGTGCACGGCGTCTGCGACCCGCAGGTACACTTCCCGGACTACATCATCGCGCCCGCCGGGAAAATGCGCGTACACAGTCCCCCGGGAGAGTCCAGCCCGCTGGCTGACTTCTTCGAGGGCGAGCCCGGAGTAACCACTCTCGCCCAACATCTCTGCCGCAGCGTCGAGAATGTCTGATCGCGTCCGAAGCCGGTTCCGCTCACGCAGCGACAGTTGCTTGTCCGTTTTCAGGTCCATGCGGTTACCCAACCTTCCCAAGGCCATCCGTTGTCTTGCTTATTCAATAATGACACACGTCACTCAAAAACTGAACACGCTGTACTGTTGCCAAACTATGTGTGCAGGATTTAGCTTTAGGTATGACCCCGCTCACAACCGGGCTCAGGAAGCAGGAAATCAGCATGACAACAGAAGCGGCAATCCGAACAGTCAGGGGAGCGCTGGAGCAGTACGGTTTTGATCCAACCGCCCCTATTGAATTGGTCAAGTACCGGGAGAACTACGTTTTCCGGCTCACATCTGACTCCGGGGACAGCTATGCCATCCGCCTGCATCGGGCCGGGTACAGGACTGATGCGGAGATCAACACCGAGCTTGCCTATCTGCATGCGCTGGCCGAGCACGGGCTAAGCGTGTCCCAGCCGGTTGCCACCCTCAGCGGTGACTTCGTATGCGTAGTCACAGCTGAGGATGGGACCGTTTTCCAACTGGACGTCTTGCGTTGGGTGGACGGTGGGGTGCCCTTGGGTGACATCACTGAAGCGATGGCGGGGGAAAGCTCGCTTGATCCGGCAGTATTCCGCCAGTTGGGCGTCCTGACCGCTGAACTGCACACATGCACTTCCACAATCGGCCGAGTCGAAGCGTTCCGGCGCCAGGCCTGGGATGCCGACGGGCTGGTAGGCGACTCGGCCCAGTGGGGTAATCCGTTGGCCCTTCAGAGCCTGGGTCCCGAGGGCGAATCACTCCTGGAATCCGGGGTGGAGAAGTTGCGGCAAGACCTTGCGGCCCTTCCAAAGTCTGTCGAGGTCTACGGGGTGATCCACGCTGATCTGACTCCCGAAAACGTTCTGGTCGGTCAAGACGGCCAGATGGTTTTGATCGATTTCGACGACTTCGGTGAGGGTTGGCACCTCTTCGATTTGGCAACGATCATGTTCTTCTTCCAGCCGCACCCCCTTTACGAGAGCTACCGCGGAGCTCTGCTTGAGGGCTACGCCTCGGCCCGAGCCTTGCCGGACGGATTCCTCAAATCCTGGGACTGCATGCTGCTCTCGCGGGGGTTGACCTATTTGGGCTGGGCATCCACGCGCAGAGGTGACGAAGCTGCAGAATTCATCGTCGAACGCATTGTTCCGATGGTCCTTGGACTCGCCCGAAACTACATCTCCAAAAGCTATACGTCCGCAGCCACCTAACCATCATTCCCCGGAAATCTCCGGTCAGGCGGCCTGTCTCCCCACGCCCGTGCAGCTTTCCGGCTCACCGGCGGGTACCCAGTTGTGCCAAAAAGCACGACCTTCGCTCGTACATCTCCCAGGAGTAAACCCCGTGAAACCTCAATTCCCTGAGCAAGGCGCTGCCGGCACCGAGCTCTCTTCCAATGCCTTGGGCGTCGGAGGCATCGTTTTTCTGGTGCTGGCAGCGGTAGCCCCGTTGACCGGCATCATCGTTATCGCGACACTAGGCATTGCCCTGGGCAACGGAGGGGGTATGCCCGGTGCGTTTATCATCGCAACCCTGATTTTGTTGCTCTTCGCTGTCGGCTACGCACAAATGGCCAAGAAGCTCGTCAGTGCCGGAGGGTTTTACGCTTTCGTCGTCAAAGGCCTCGGCCGTCGCATGGGCCTTGTGGCAGGCAACATCGCCCTGCTCGGCTATAACTGCTTTGTGGCTGGAGCCATCGGCACGTCCGGCTTCTTCACCGCCACAGTCATCAAAGAACTGACAGGACTGGACCTGCCGTGGTTCGTCTGGAGCCTCATCACCGTGGTGCTGATTTTCTTGCTGACACGCCGAGGCATCGATTTCAGCGCAAAAGTGTTGGGCGTCTGCCTGGTCCTGGAGGTGTCCATCCTCTTGATCCTGGACTTCAACGTTCTGCTCACGCACGGGTTCTCATTTGAAGCGCTGATGC
Organism: Micrococcaceae bacterium Sec5.1; assembly: GCA_039636795.1. Lineage (NCBI taxonomy): Bacteria > Bacillati > Actinomycetota > Actinomycetes > Micrococcales > Micrococcaceae > Micrococcaceae bacterium Sec5.1. The sequence goes on from CP143430.1 coordinate 2,587,568, forward strand.
CCCAGGCAGTGTTCTCGGGATCACTGGGACTGGCCTTGCTCTTCGCAGCCAATTGCTTTGTCGGCTTCGAAGCAACCGGCCTGTTCAGCGAGGAAGCCCGGGACCCCCACCGCACGATCCCGAAAGCGACGTACATCGCCATCTTGTTCATTGGCGCTTTCGCTGCATTCACGACGTGGGCCATCGTCAGCGCCCTGGGTGTCGCCCAGGCACAGGACACCGCCATCGAGCACTTGCCCACAGGTGACTTGGTCTTCATGCTCTCAAATCAATACCTCGGCGACACCCTCACCAAGGTCATGATGGTCCTGCTTCTGGTCTCACTCTTCGCTGCGCTGCTGGCACTCCACAACTCGGCCGCCCGCTACATCTACGCCTACGGCCGCGTCGGAATTCTGCCGAGAGCCCTCAGCCGCACACGAAGCTCCAACGGATCCCCCCAGAACGCCAGCGCCGCGCAGCTACTTTTCGGCACGCTGATTGCGGGAATCTACTACGCGGCTGGTTTGGACCCCATTACCGCCCTGACCGCCTCAATGACGGGATTCGGCACCTTGGGAATCCTGACCCTTCAAATGCTTGCCGCTGTGGCCGTTGTCGTCCACTTCCGCCGCAACAGGGACCCAAGGCTCTGGAAAACCCTGGTAGCCCCGAGCCTTGGAGCACTCGGGCTTGCCCTGATCGTGCTGCTGGCGATTCTAAACTTCACCGCACTGGCCGGTTCCGACAATCCCGTCATTGGCGCGCTGCCGTGGCTGCTCGTTGTTGCGGTTCTCACCGGACTCGCCACTGCGCAGTGGCTCAAGTCCCGCAGGCCTGAGATTTACCACGAGCTGCTCAGCGACATGGAGCACTACGACAAAGCGCATCGCGACCTCGCCGATGCCACCAGCACATCTGGACCCGGCGCATGGTAGACCTCCGACTAGAGGGCCGGCGAGTCCTGGTCACCGGCGGAACGTCGGGCATCGGGCTCGCAGTGGCCGATGCCTTCGCCAGAGAAGGGGCCAACGTAGGCATTGTCGGCAGGTCGTCGCAACGGCTCTCGACGGCGGTGGACGACTTACGTGCGAGACATCCCCACGTAACCGTCGTCGGAGGCGTCTGTGACATGTCCGACGAGTCAGCTGTACAGTCCGCCACCAGTGACCTGGTGTCACAATTGGGCGGGTTGGATCACCTTGTCAGCAGCGCCGGCATCTCTGGATCCCTCGGCAGCCCTGTGGATCAGGTTCCGGCCGAGGAGTTCATGGAGGTCCAACGGACCAACGTGCTGGGCCCGTTCCTGGCGATCAAGACAGCGTTGCCCCATCTTCGCGAGGGGACAGGTGCGACATATACGCTCATCGGCAATGACTCCGGCTTCGTCGCCGTGCCAGGCATGTTGGCTTACAACGCATCCAAGGGCGCAATCGTCCAGCTGACTCGGGCTTTGTCGACGGAACTCTACAATGACGGCATCCGCGTCAACAGCGTCTGCCCGTCAATCGTGGATACGCCAATGGCCCGCGAAGGCCTCGGCATTGACTCATTTGAGAACGCCGGATACCCCGTCAGTAAGCCCTCGGATGTTGCCTGGCTTGTGCTCAGTCTTGCATCCCCTCTCTCCGGCCCTGTCAACGGTGTCTCCCTCATGGCTGACTACGGCTACCACGCACGGTCGTCTTTTCCTGCCTGAACGACTACCGCAACCACCACGAAAGGATTTCATTTTGAACACCACAACAACGCCCGAGTTTATTTCCGTCGGCGCCCTGGGTGAGGGTTTCGCCGTTAACAACAACATTCTCGAAGTGAACGAGGGCCTGAACGGCCAGGGCTTAATGCTCCATTTTCCCGGCGGACGCACTCACGAGTGCCGGATCTTGAACAGCCAGACACTGGTCTGGGACGGCCGGGAGCAGGACGCACGCGTCACCTCCGTCAGGGAAGGCATTTACTTCATTGATTTCCTCATGGGCGACGGTTTCCTCGTGGGCGACTCGGTCAAGAAGTCAGTAAGCCTCGTACTGGACAACAACAACGGGCAAGCGACCCTGATAGAGGGAGCACTCCCTGACGAGCAAGCCACTTCCATCAGTGCCTACGACAGGGCACGCCAAGGCACGGAACTAACTGGAGTTGAAGCAGCCATTCTTCACGGCTCGGTAGGCGGGACGCACGGCGGAACCGCACACGCCCCCACCGGCGAACTGATCGGGCTAAGGAACCGTTACCACTACAGCCCCGAAGAGGTATACGAACACGTTTACCTGAACAACAACTTCTACACGTGGCACTGCATTGAGGGCTCAGAAGCCGGTCTGGGTGACACCGACCGCTGCAACTACATCAAAATCGCTGAGGCTCTGTATCTTTTCGTCTGGCGTGAAAAGATCGTCCCCACCCTCGGCGTCATTCTCATCGATATGAACCGACTAAAAACAGACGGCAAGATCTTTGGGTACAACGGCTTCGACTTCTCCACCTACACAAACTTCCCCGTGGGTGCCATTACGGAAGTAGTCAACGTCACCACTCACTAAGGCGTCTCCGGTTTCGGCATTGCTGTAGGCCCATGCAGGATGCAGAGCGCCGTGGCCCATATGTCACGTGGGTCTCGGTGGGGCCCCACCGGGCATTCTGCGTGGCCTGCCTATACTCAAACCATGACAACCGAGAACGCCCCGAACACTCCCTCTACAGCGGACTCGTCCCCTCCGGAAAGTGGTCAGCAGGGCGCCCTCGAAGCCATTATCGCGCTGCAAGTCAGGCGCTACAGAGTCGAAGCCGGCATGTCGGCCGCTGAACTTGCTATTCGTACCGGGCTTTCCAAGGCCATGGTTTCCAAGATTGAGTCCGCCAGCACTTCATCTTCTTTGACAACCCTTCAACGGCTGGCGTTGGGGCTTAACATCCCTGTCACCGCCCTTTTCCAGGGGGCTGATACGGAGCGCGAGGCCTCGCTCACTCGTGCCGGAGAAGGGAGCGTCACGGTACGGACCGGAACTCGACATGGCCACGAGTATCGTTTGCTGGGCTCCCTTAAGCGGCGGGAACATGCCGTCGAACCCACTCTGGTCACCCTTTCCAGTGCCTCTGATGTTTTCCCGCAGTTCCAGCACACGGGCACTGAATTCATCTACATGCTCGAAGGTCGAATGGTTTACAGTCACGGATCCTACGAGTATGAGCTCGCACCAGGAGACTCGTTGTTGTTCGAGGCTGAGGGACCGCACGGACCACTTCGGCTAACGGAACTCCCCATTCGCTTTCTGGCAGTTGCTTCGCATTAATTGCAGTGGTACGACTGCAACTATTTCCGGGGCGTAATCGGTCTGCACATCAGGTGCGGCAATTATGAGCGTGAAGGGGAGCCGAGCATTTCGGGTTCTTCGTCGATGAGGTAGGCTTCTTCGGCGTGGGCGGCGATGTCGATGCCTCGCATTTCGTCTTCCGGTCGTATGCGCAAGCCGACGGTGACGTGGACGAGCTTAGCTACGAGCCATGTCACGGCGAACGAGTAGACCAGCACTGCCCCAGTGGCCAGCGCCTGTGTGCCCAGCAGGCCCAGTCCGCCCCCGTAGAGCAATCCCGCAGTCTTGTTGGGTGCAGCTTCGGTCGCGAAGATGCCGATGAGCAGTGTGCCGATGACGCCTCCCACGAGGTGCACGCCCACAACGTCCAGGGAGTCATCAAAGCCGAGGCGAAATTTCCATTCGACCGCCAGGGAGCACACGGCTCCGGCGATGGCTCCAATGGCAATGGCACCCAGCGGGCTGACTGCGCCACACGCTGGAGTGATGGCAACGAGGCCGGCCACGAGACCGGATGCGGCCCCGATGCTGCTGGCGCGCCCACGGCGGAGGCGTTCGACGGCGATCCAGCCCAGGAGCGCAGCGGTACCAGCCACCGCGGTGGTCAGAAAGACGACCGATGCGGTGTTACCGGCGGCGAGGGCTGAACCGGCATTGAATCCGTACCAGCCGACCCAGAGCAGACCGGCACCGACAAGTACCAGCGGGCGGCTGTGCGGACGGACGTGTTCGCTTTTGGGCCAACCGGCGCTGCGGCCGAGCACCAGCGAAAGCGCCAACGCTGCGACGCCGGCGTTAATGTGGACGGCCGTTCCGCCGGCGAAGTCGATGGCTTTCAGGCTGTTGAGGATCCAGCCGCCGGTGACAGTGCCGTCAGGGGAGTTGAGGGCAAAGACCCAGTGGGCCACGGGCAGGTAGACCAGTGTTGACCAGAGCGCCGCGAAGAGCATCCATGCGCCGAACTTCATCCGCCCGGCCGCGGCACCGGCGATGATGGCAGTGGTGATCCCGGCGAAGAAGAGTTGGAAGACGGCAAAGACTGCTGGGGGAACGTCGGCGTTGGGATCAGCGGCGAGCAGCTGGTTCATGCCCAGGTATTGGATGGGATCGCCGATCAGGCCCAATCCACCGATGGAATTGCCGAAGACTGCCGAGTAGCCGAAAGCGGCCCAGAGGACCGCGACAATGCTGACGCCGCCGAAGCACATCATCATCATGTTCAGTATCCGGCGTGAACCCACCATGCCTCCGTAGAACAGAGCGAGGGCGGGGATCATCAAACACACCAAAGCCGAGCTGACCAGCAGCCAGGCGACATTTCCGGAATCCATGGGATGCCCTTTCTGAGGAGAGTGGGAATGTGCCCCACGCCGGTTTGCGGCGCGGGGCACACACGTTTACTTATGGACCGCAATCACCGGGCGCGGCCCGGCGGTAGGAAGCGCGTGGGATTATGCGAGGGCCGGGGTGTCCCAGAGATTCAGGACCGTACCGATGTTCTTCTCCTCGGCAGCGTGGTAAAGATCGGTGGCCCAGGCGACATCCTCAATGGGCATGCCGCCTACGGAGTAGAGGATGACTTCCTCATCGTCGCGGCGGGCAGGGAGCTTGCCGGTGGCAATGTCCGCGATCTCCTCGATTTTCGAGGCCGGAATCTTTCCTTCCTCCAGAAGCCCGAACCAGTGTGATCCCGGAATGCCGAGGATTTGGTAGGCCGTGGGTCCATATTCTTCGAGCCACGCCTGGTAGAGGCCTTCGGCGTCGATGACCAGGCGGGCATCGCCCTGCAGGAAGTCGTCGTCGAAACGGGCAGCAGCGGGAAGGAGCAGCAGTGCACCGGGCTTGATGGCTGATTTCGGGAAGTACGGGAAGGCGTCGCTGCCGGCGGCATCGGTGGATGTGGTCGCCATAACCACATCGGCGTCGGCGATGGCGTCTTCGATGGTTTCAGCTGCGGTGACGTTGGTGAGTTGGGGGAAGGTTGCTTTCGCCCAATCCACAAAGGTGCCGGTGCTTCCTTCGCTACGGCCCTTCACGTACAGGGTGTCGATCGAAGGGCGCAAGGCCAGCGTGGTTGAAAGGACCGAGCGGGCGATGACACCGGGGCCGACCACCGCTGCGACTTTGGCGTCGGCCTTGGCCAGGTGCTTGACGCCGACGCCGGGAACGGCGCCTGTGCGGTATGCGCTCAGCAGGTTTGCGCTCATGATCGCCAGTGGCGCGCCAGTGTCGCTGTCGTTCAGGACGAATACGTGGATCGAGCGGGGAAGTCCCTTCTTGCGGTTTTCAGTGTTGGAGCCGTACCACTTCACGCCCGAGGTGCCGAAGCGGCCGCCCAGGTAGGCGGGCATAGCCATGAAACGACGATCCGGTCCATCCTTTGGCATGCCTTCAAACTCAGGAGCGATGGGGAAAGTGATCATGGCGCCGTGGGAATTGCCGTTCTCGCCGGCCATTCGGTAGTCCCCTTGACGCAATAGAACGAGGGCTTCCTCCATGACGTCGGTGCATCGGACGAGATCGCCGACGCCGGCCTCGATCATGTCGGGCTCGCTCAGGTAACGGAAGTTGATTTGTGTGGACATGGCACTCCTTAGTCGTTGAATCTTATGAAACATGAATTACTAACAGTAAACACGGAAGGGATTTCTGATGGGTCAAGCCAGCGTTTCCGGCTTGTTACTTCTTTCTCGGGGACATTCCAGAGCGGCTGTTTTGCTGAACGCCTCAGTTCATGAGGCTCGCGAGTGCGTCGGCCAGAGCCTGCGCCCCGATTTCGGCGTCCTCGTCCACCACGTGTTCTTCGGGGGAGTGGGAGACGCCGCTGGGATTCCGGACGAATACCATGGCGGTGGGCACGAAAGGTGAGAGGACCCCGGCGTCGTGACCGGCTCCGGTGTCGAGGATGGGCGCATCCGGCAGGGCGTGCTGCAGTTGATTCTGCAGGCCTAAGTCGAAATGAACGGTGGGGCTGCGGGATTCTTCTGTCAGCTCCAAGGTGCAGCCTTCTTCAGCAGCAATCAGCTGGGCCTGGCGCTGGATGGTCTCAACGAGCGATGCGGTAATGGCGTCGTCCGGGTGCCGGACATCGAGCCAAAAGTCCACCCTGGAGGCGATGACGTTGGTGCCACCCGGGATTGGCTGAAGCCGCCCGACAGTTGCCCGGGCGTGGGATTGGTTCTTCGCGGTGTCGCGGATGGCGACGACCATGCGTGAAGCGGCGATCATGGGGTCTTTACGATCGGCCATGAGCGTTGTCCCGGCGTGGTTGCCCTGTCCTTGAATGCTGAGCCGCCAGCGGCCGTGTCCCAGGATGGAGGAGGCAATTGCGATGGGCCGGTCGAGGTCGATGAGCCCCCGGCCTTGTTCCACATGGAGTTCAACGAACGCCCCGATACTGCCAAGGAGCTGCTCATCCTTGCCGATGTAGCGGGGGTCCAAACCGTTGGCGCGGGCGATGTCCGCAAAGGTGTTGCCGTCCGGATCCCGTAGGTTTCGGGCTTTGTTGGGGTCGATGGCACCTGTCATCAGACGGGAGCCCAGGCAGGCCACCCCGAAGCGGGACCCTTCTTCTTCGGGGAACACCGCGATGGCCAGTGGCCGGGCCGGAATGGGGTTTCGGGCTTTGAGGATGTCGACGGCGACGAGGGCCGAGGCGACGCCAAGGGGTCCGTCGAACGCACCTCCTCCGGGGACGGAGTCGAGGTGGCTGCCGGTGACGAGGCTGTTGCTTCGATCCCCTCCGGGGGTGTCCCACCACGCCCAGATGGTGCCGTTACGGTCCGTTTCCACAGACAGCCCGCGTCGGGTGGCTTGATCGATGAACCACGTCCGAAGGTCCAGTTCGGCGGTTGAATAGACGGGACGGGTGTAGCCTCCGCGCAGTGGATCGGTGCCCGTGGTGGCGATGTCGGACAGCAACCCGGTGACGGTGGCCGCCGTCGTGCTTGTCTGGATGGTGACAGGGGTGACGTGTTGCATTTAGTGGGCTCCTGCTGATGCGGCGGCGAGGCGGAACTGTTCCGGGACGGCTCCAGTGCCGGTGGCCAGGTCTGCGGCCAGTTGGCCGATCAGTGGCGCGAATTTCGCTCCGTGGCCCGAACAGGGGGACAGGAGGGTGATGCCCTCGGCGCGGTCCAGGATGAAGTCCTCATTGGGCGTATTGGTGAAGAGGCACGTGGTCTCTGCGTACGGTTCGGGGACCAGCCCCGGGAGGTATTTCTCGACGTAGTCGATGACTCGACGGCGGTTGGCCGGGTCGATCTGACCGTCCTGGTCCGCTGCGGACGGCAGAATTTTTCCGCCGTTGTATTCGGCGACCTTTTGTCCGCGGAAGCCGGCATCGCGGCCACCGGGCAGACCGTAGGCCTGCCAACCTTCGCGTTTGTGGATGAAGGTGGGCCACGGCGAGCTGCTGTCGGCGTACGGGAAGTGATAAGCCAGCTCCTGCCGCACTTCAAGAGCGGGGATACTTTCCAGGAATGAAGACGGCAGGGACAGGGAGCCCAGCAGCTGGGGGAGCCAGCCGCCCGCGGCGACGATCACGTTTACGGCCATCATCGAACGGCCGTCTTCGGAAGTCAGCGTGTAATGGCCGGCTGATCCTTTGATGGAGGCCACGGCCCAGTTGGTGTGCAGTGCCGCGCCATGGGCCACTGCCTGGTCAACCATGGCGGCCACTGATTCGTGGGCGTCGATCACGCCGGCGCCGGGGTGCCAAAGCACCTGGGTGTCGAAGGCGATCTGCGGCCATCGTGCCTGCGCTTCGTCGGGGGACAGGAGTTCATGGTCAATGCCGTGTGCGGACAAAGCCGCGGCGAGGCGTTCGGGTTGCCTGACCGTTCCATAGTCGACGGCGCCGGTAGGTGTAATGAGCTGTTTACCGCTCAGGCGCGCAAGCTCGTCCCAACCGGCCTTGGCCTCTTTGACCAGACCCGTGTAGAAGTCGCCCGGGTAGGCGTAGCGGAAAATCCGCGCCGATCCATGCGAGCTCCCGGCGTCGTTGGCCGGCGTCGAGCGTTCAAGCAGTGCAACGTCGTGGCCGCGGGCGGCAAGCTGCCAAGCCGTGGCGGCACCCGACAGCCCCGCTCCGACGACGACGTATTCGATCGATTCCATGGACGGCTCCTGTACGTGGTGGTTGTTGCGTTGTTTCGCTTCAACCAGTTACCCACGCGAGATTGAACTGCGTCCAATATCATTTCTGTAGCAATTATTAGCGTCAATCGAAAGAATCATCATGGAACTGCGACAGCTCCGCTACTTCCTCGTGGTCGCTGAGGAGCTCCACTTTGGCCGGGCGGCAGAACGCCTGCACCTTACGCAGCCACCGCTAACTGTCGCCATCAGACGGCTGGAGCGTGAGCTCGGGGTTCAGTTGTTTGACCGGACCACCCGACGCGTTGCGCTGACCCATGCTGGGGAGGCGTTCAAGCGGCGCGTTCAAGACGCAGTGACCGAACTCGACGAAGCGGCGGGTGACCTTGCCAGCGTCGCGGCGGGCCTCAGTGGCCGGATCAGGGTGGGCTTCGTCAGTTCGGCCAGCTACACCACCATCCCTGAAGCCATCAGGGCTTTCCGCCAACAACGCCCCCGCGTGGAACTGATCCTGAGTCCGCTCACCAGCGGTGAGCAGATCGAACAGCTGCTTGACGGCGACCTGGACATAGGGCTCATCCGAGATCCCGGAGAAGTTCCGGGACTGACAATGGAACTCGTGGGCACCGAAGACCTGGTCGCCGTCCTGCCTGAGGCGCACCCACTGGCTTTGCAGGAGGAAATCCGGCCCGCAGATTTGGAAGGGGAACCGATGATCCTGTTCCCGTACCGCCTGATGCCCGGATTCGTGACCCGGGTACACCGGTTGTTTGATGGATTGGAAACCTCCCCGCAGGTGGTTCAGCAGACGATCCACCAGGAAACCGTCCTGGGACTGGTAGCCGCGGGCCTGGGAATCTCCATCCTCCCCGCGTCAGTCCGACGCTTCCAGATGCCCGGCGTCCTGACCCGGCCCATCGCCGGACGGCCGCAGACGGCCCTCTACGCAGCCAGGGGACGAGGCCACTCGCCAGCGGTGGACCATTTCATGTCCGGCCTGCTGAGCAGTACGAGGTTGCGGGGCTGAAACTCGATGGGGTCGCCCACCGTCAGGTGTTTTCGGCCAGGTCCTGGGCATCGAAGGTCTCGCGTGCTTGTTCGATGTGGGGCATGTGCGCTGCGGCCCATTCCAGGAGCACGTCCATGGGGTGGCGAAGTGTCTTGCCGAATGGTGTGATGCGGTACTCGATCGCCACGGGGCGCGAGCTGAGCAGCTCGCGTTCGATGATGCCGTTGCGTTCGAGGCGACGCAGCGTCGCGGTCAGGGACTTCTGCGACACCGATGGGATCGCGCGCCGCAGTTGGCTGAACCGGCATGGCCGCTCGCAGAGTTCGTTGAGCACGCTCAATGACCACTTGTCCAGAACTTGATCGAGCAATTCCCGGTGCGGGGTGCTGATCTCCAGAGGGTCAGCATGGCTGGTGGTATCCGGCATGAAACCTGGTCTCGTTGAAGTGTCCTGCATCTACCAGGTATCAAAGATATACCAAGGTTCATCTCTCTTCCTAAGGAGTCTCATGTCTGTTCAGCGTTTCAGCCCGGAAGGCCTGTTGCAGCCCACCCCGTACCACCACGTCGCCGTCGGCACCGGCACCCGTCACGTTCACGTCGCCGGCCAGATTTCACGCCTGGCCGATGCTACCCCCGTCGCCCCGGGCGATTTGGCCGGCCAGGTCGCCCAGGCTCTCCGCAATACCGCGAGCGCGCTTGCCGGCGCCGAAGCGAGCTTCGACGACGTCGTGCGTTTGACGTTCTATGTCACCACTTGGGCCCCGGAGAAGATCACCGCTTTCATGGAAGGTATCGAAAGTGTCGCCGCGGAGATCGGACTGCCCACGCCGATGCCGCCGACCTCGCTGATCGGCGTCGAGTATCTGTTCGAACCGGATGTGCTCGTCGAGGTCGAAGCAACTGCAGTACTGGATTAGCAGCACCAGGTACCCGAACCGCCGCCGGGCTATGAGGAGCCACGGCGCGGAGTGTTCCCGTCCTGCGCCCCGTGGCACTTGGCGCCGGAGCGCCAGTAGCCTGAGTGCCTACAAGGCGTCCCCCGGTGAGGTAGCGGCCATGCGGGGGACCCGGATGCAAAAGCAGGCACCGTCGTCGGGGAAGTCTGTGGCTTCTGCGGTCAGCGTGAGTCCCATGCGTTCCGCAAGCCGTGCTGCGATGGAGAGGCCGAGGCCGCTGCCGGTGGGGCGTTGTCCGTTGTAGCGGTGATGGAGGACGCCGCGATCGAAGGCGACGGCGGTGTCTTCGGCCGTGAGACCCGGGCCGCTGTCCCGCACTTCGATGAGGATCACGTTGGAGGTGCCAGGGAACTGATCAGGGGATTGGGCCGACCCCGCGGTTGTGGGGCGTTCTTCTAACCTGGCGCGGAGGATGAGCGGTTTCCCTCGCGGGGTGACGCGCAGGGCGTTGCCCACGAGCCCGTCGATGATTTGGCGTAACCGTTGCGCGTCCGTAGTCACCAGCAATGGTTCACTCGTGGCTGCTTCCGGCAGCTGGAGAGTCAGTTCCACCCCGGCCTCCGTGGCTGCACCCTGCCATGTCCGCTGTACTTGTCCGAAGAGCGCTGCGACGTCGACGGGTTGGAGGTCCAGGGTGAAATCGTCCGCTTCCAGTCGGGCCAGTGCGAGAAGGTCGCGGACAAAACCATCGAGACGGTCCGTTTCCGCGGACAGTGTGCGCCCTATCCGTGACATGTCCTCCGGCGGGATCAGCCCGTCCTCAAGGGCTTCGGCGTAGCCCCGCATGGCGGTGAGTGGTGTTCGGATCTCGTGGGAGATGGACAGCAGGAATTCACGTTGCCTGCTTTCGCTGGACAGCAACGCGTGATCCAGGGTGTTAATGGCTTCTCCCACATCGCGCACCTCAGTAACTCCGGCCGGGTCAACGCGAACGGTCCGTTCACCGGCAGCCATCCGCCGCGCGGCTGCAGCAGTCCTGACGAGGGGGCCGGAGAGACGCCGGGCCAGCAGTGTTCCGGCAAGCACCGCGATTAACAGTCCGGCCGCAAGGGCCAGCAACGTGCGTTGGAGGAGCTGGGAGGAGGCGGCGTTCACATCGTCCAAGGACCTGCTCAGCACGATCCCCCCGCTCTTGGGAAGGGCCCTTGCCTCCACAAGGAGTTGGGCACCGTCATGGACAACTGTCGCGGACACCTTGTGGCCGGAAAGCACTTGTTGAATGTCGGCTGGCCCCAGGAGCTGTGTGGCTGGCCCCCGGACGGTGCCGGTGGCGGTGATGGTGGACAGCTCGTAGGTGTCCGGTCCAAGAAGGTGCCTCTCGCGAAGGTCCAGCGCCTGGGAGGCAACGGGTGCCGCGGCGAACGCGTCGGCTTGGCGGAACAGCTGCTGTCTGGCCTGTTCGACGGCCGCGGATCGTATCAGTGGGTAGGCGGTGCCTCCGGTGACCAGTACCGCCAGGACAGCCACCGCGGCAGTCACGAGCGTGATTCTTCCCGCCAGTGAGCGCAGCCAACCCGACGCCGGATTCCGGCTTTCGCGGTTAGCGTGACCGTCAAGCCCGCCGTTACCAGCGTCATGGATTTTCACGTGCGGCCGCCATCGACAGAGTATCCAACACCTCGCAGCGTACGGATGGGGCTGTCATCGCCGAGTTTGGAGCGAAGCTGGGCTATATGTACGTCCACGGTCCGCCCACCCGCGTAATTGGCCTGCCCCCAGACCGAAGACAGAAGCTGTTCACGGCTGAACACTCTGCCCGGGCTGGCCATCAAAAAGGCGAGCACGTCGAATTCCCTCGCGGTCAGCTCCACCGCTGAACCATCGACGCTGACAGTGCGGCTGCCCCGGTCCAGGGTCACGGAGCCAACCCGCAGGACGCCGCTGCCGGGGGCGCCCGTGCTTCGGCGCAAGACCGTCTTGAGCCTGGTCACCAACTCCCGAGGTGAAAACGGCTTAGTCATGTAGTCGTCTGCGCCCAGTTCCAATCCCAAAAGCATGTCCACCTCCTCGTCCCGGGCAGTGACAAAAATGATCGGTGTCCAATCCTCCTGAGTGCGCATCCGGCGGCATACCTCGATTCCGTCGATGCCAGGCAGCCCGACGTCCAACACGACAGCGACGGGTCGAAGACTTCTGACCCGCTCCAGGGCGCCTTCGCCGGTGGGTTCCACATGCACGCCGAACCCCGCTTGGCTCAGATACAGCCGTTCCACGTCGGCGATCGCACGCTCATCTTCCACGATCATCACCAGACCACGGGAAGGCGTCGCATCGGGAGTCGATGGTTGTTCCATGCTTCCATTGAACGCTCTGTTGGGGCGGGTAACGCAGCAAGGGCCCATACTTTACCGTCCCCTTACATTCCCCGAACCTGTCCCGGACGTCGGCAGGCGATAGTGGAATGGTAAGGACCCCTACTGGCCCAATCCAATGGGGTCCCACCGGATCACTCAGGAGACGTCATGAACAACAAGCAAATGCCAAGCGGTGACGTTATCCGTCGATGGCGGATGCGCGGTGCCGCCTTGGCGGCAGGTGCTGTCCTTCTCGGGGGAGCAGCAATTGGGGCAACAGCTGCCTCGGCAGACGGTCAGAGCCCGTCCCCTTCTCCAAGCGCGTCATCCTCAGCCTCGACGGCGGGACCGGACAGCGCGAGCCACGCTAAACATCCATTTGCCCGAGCCCTTCCAGCCGTGCTGAGGGTCAGCATCCGGGCCGAGGCCGGGTTCGGGGACAAAGCCCACGAGGTCGCTTACCTCCTGATCCACCACCCCAAGGCGTTCAGCAAACTCCCCGCAAATCTGCAGACCGACCTGAAGACCTTGGAAGCAGCCCCGGCATCAGAGCGGGACGCAGACGCCTCAAAAATCAAGGACACCGCACTCAACGGAGGCTACGGCGAGCAGATACAGAAACACGCAAAAAACATCCAGACGAAACTGGCCCAGACACCAGCAAAGTCCCAGTAGAGGGTTTAGGTCAGCGAAGTCCCAAAGCTCAAGTACCGCAACGATGGAGCATGAAATGGCGACTGGTACGGTCAAATGGTTCAGCACCGAAAAGCGTTTCGGGTTCATTGCCCCCGACGACGGTTCAGATGAGGTCTTCGCCCACTACTCGGCGATCGTCAGCGGCGGGTACCACTCCTTGGAAGGGAACCAGCGTGTCCAGTTCGATGTTGTGCAGGGCTCCAAGGGACCCCAGGCGGAAAATATTCGTCCTGTGGGGTGGCCGCGATAGCCAAGCTGCTCCGTCCTTCCGGAGCTTCACTCAGTGCTGCCGGTGGTAGCTTGCGGTTATGGTGAATGCCCTCGCTTGGTTCTCACAGTCCGGCATCGTGCAGGGCTTACTTCTCGGTGGGGTGCTTGCGTTCTTGACGGCGATCGTCGTGATGAATGCCGTGGGCAGGGCCATCACGACGACGGTCAACGGCTGGAGTGCCATCCCCAGGTGTGGCCAGCGTGGAAACGGAGTCTTTGTGCGGGCCGCCTGCGCGAAGGCCCTGCCTCTGGTTAATGTGTTTGAAGAGGCCGCGTATTGGACAACGAAGGTTGATGCTGCAGGACAAACCTTGAGCGGCGGGAACGGATATGTCCTGCGTTTCCCTGCCGGGCAACTCCCGCCCCATAACGCTTTCTGGTCTCTCATTCCGACCGATGTTGTCGGATACATGGTGAAGAACCCGACTAACCGGTACAGCATTGGGGACCGTTCACCCCTGGTGCGGAACGCTGACGGTTCGCTCGATATTTATCTCCAACACCAAGCGCCGGGCAGAAACGAGCAAAACTGGCTGCCGATTCCCTCGGGGAAGTTCAAGCTGACGTTCCGTGTGTATCTGCCCGGTCCGGCAATACTCGAGGGCTCGTACCATTTGCCACCTGTCATAAGGGCGCACTGACATGAACCGCCTCATCCTGAAGTACGGCCGTCCCCTTACTGTTGCCATACTGTTGATCTTCGCCTGGGTCATCTTCCGGCGGATCGTCAACGGGGACGAGATCATGCCTTTGGCGTTAGCCGCAGTCATCGTCTGGGGGCTGGGAACGCCGGCTTTCATTTTCTTTTGGCCGCGGCTTACGGTCCATGGCTACAAGAAGGCAATTCTTAAGCATGGTCTTGGGCAAGGCCCGATCCCTGTCAACACGCTGTATGCCGTGCCTGGAACGTCGTCCCCTTCGGCCTCCCATGGGAGCCTCATGGCGACCGGAGCCGACGATCTTCTCTACATCGGCGGCTGGCTTGACTTGGGCAACGGGCCGCAAGTTCTGCACGTTCCAGACATGGCCGAACGCTACTTCAGCTTGCAGTTCACCGACCCGTCGACGAGCGCCAACTTTGCCTACGTCGGCAAACGGACCACGGGAACCGAAGTCGGTGACTATGTTCTCAGCGGGCCGGTTTGGAAGGGGGCGATGCCCACCGGCATGATACAGATTTCCTCACCAGCCAATTCAGTGCTCGTCATTGGGCGTGTGTTCGTCGAGAACGACGACGATCTGCCGGTCGCTTACTCGCTTGCGAAGCAAATACAGTTGGCCCCACTGAGGCAGTAGAAGTCACCAACCCCATAGTTCCCATTGGCGATCAAGACTGGCCGGACAACGTTCTTCCTCGGATGAGCTGACTGCTGGGCGAAGGGGTCAAACTAGCTAGATGCCGATTGTTGAGATTCGCATTTCTGACTTGGAGCAGGACCCCATCGAACGGAGCCGTCCTCAGCTGGATCCGGAGCGGGTGTCCTATTACCTGGAGCATTTGGCCGAGTCCGCGCCGGTAGTGGTGTTCAGCGTTAATGGCCACTTGCTTTTAGCTGATGGTCACCACCGCGTCGCAGCAGCCGAACAGCTTGGCCGATCTACCCTAAGGGCGAATGTGCGAGAAGGCAGCAGGGGAGATGCCCTGCAGTTCGCGATCGAGATCGCACAGCAGCAGAGGAGCCTTTCACGGGAGCAGATCATGGAGGCCATCGCGCGCCGCGGGCGTCGACCAGAAAATCTGTAGACGCGGCTAAAGAACGTGAAGGGTCACAGCGTTCGGAGAGCCGCCGTTTCCCCCTGCCGGGCGTCGGAGGTGCCGGCCATTATGGCGACCAGAGCACAGATGGCTTTAACCGCATCTTCGTTGGAAAGCCCGTTGTCATGGCACAGTGACCGCCACGTCCAGAATGAAATAGCGTGGCCCATGATGGCACCGAGCCGGCCGGTCCTGTCTTGCTGTGAAAACGGTTCGCAGAGGACATCGCGAAAGTAGGCGTTGCGGGTTTCGAGGTCCTCTCGGTGTCCTTTCGGGAGCGCATCCTTGTCCGCATAGATGCGCGTCAGCATGGCCTCGCCGTCGCGATAGAAGCGGTAAAGGTCGGACAAGCCGAACTTTAGCCGTTCCAGGGGATCGGAATGCCCGGACCAGGCGGCAGGGTCCGGAAGCTGCTGCTGTCCGCGCCAGTGCGAGGAGCACGCGGAGAATAACGCCTCATCGTCAGGAAAATGCCGATAGACCGTCAGGCGCGTGACACCGGCCTTCTCGGCGACTCCGGCGATCGTCGTGCGCGCCGGTCCCACCGAGCCGTGGAGGGCCACGGCGGCATCGACAATACGCTGCCGTGTGCTGTCCACAAGTTCGGCCCGCCTGCTCATCTGATAGCGGCGGGATTTGGATGAACCATGCTGTTCACTCAAAGTATTGACACCCGTTCTTTGCGGCCGGACAATTTCGATATACACCATTGTATATCGAAATTAGAAAGCGGACTTGTGATGGACATTGAAGGGGCTCCGCGGCTGACGGTCGTGCAGCCGGGACAAGGGCGGCAGAGCAGCCTCGGAAGCATCGGGGTTGTGTTCAAGCTGTTCGGCGAACACACCAATGAGCAGATCTCGATCGTGGAGCATCCGTTCCCGGTCGGGGCCCTGGTTCCGCCGCACACGCATACCCGTGAAGATGAGTATTCGATCGTCCTTGAAGGGGAGATCGGGTTCAGGTCGGGCGAGCGTGAGGCCGTGCTGGGCGCTGGTGGCTACATCACCAAGCCGCGCGGGGAACTGCACACCATGTGGAACCCAGGCAAGGTCCCGGCACGGATGATCGAGGTGATTAGTCCTGCGGGGTTTGAGCATTTCTTCTGGGGATTGGCCGATCAACTCGAAGCCGGGCCACCCGATCCCGAGGCCATCGGCAAACTTGCTGCCAAATACGGGCTTCAGTTCGGGGAAGCCCCGTGGCTGCCGGAGATCATTGCCCGGTATGGCCTGACGCCTCCAATGGGCTGACAGGAACCGGTCATGGGTGTCCTGGCTTCCCTTGAGCGGCCGAAGTTCAGCAGTGCAAGAACCGCGCGGTGGCGGCTGACTCCCGTGGCAGGCATGGCGGGCACCATCATCGCTTTGCACGCGGTGGGCTGGGGTGTTTTGGTTTTCAGCATCGTTCCTCAAAGCCTGCACCTCAGCTCCACACAAATCTTCGGCATGGGGATCGGAACCGGCGCGTACCTGCTAGGAGCACGGCACGCGTTCGACGCCGACCATATCGCAGCCATCGACTGCACCACCCGCAAGCTCATCGGTGAGGGCCTTAGGCCGCTCTCGGTGGGCTTCTGGTTCTCGCTCGGCCACGCCAGCGTCGTCTTCGGACTTTGCGCACTACTGGCAGGAGGAGCACAGTATCTCGGAATCCTCGTCGGTAAGGACGCCTCGCCCCTGCGCGAAGCTCTCGGGCTGGCTGGAACCACTATCTCGGGAGTGTTCCTCTATATCCTGGCGGCACTCAACGTGACTCTTCTGATCCGGGTCGTTGTGGACTTCCGCCGGCTTCGGGCTGGCCACGCAGTGCCTCCAGAGACCGGATCTCCCACAACGCTGATGGTCCGTGTCCTGCGGCCGGTCATGCGGAGCATCACGCGCCCGTGGCAAATGTACTTGGTAGGGCTGCTTTTCGGCCTGGGGTTCGACACGGCGACTGAAGTGGCCCTGCTGGTCATTGCCGGCGGCGCGGCCACAATGGCGCTTCCCTGGTACGCCGTCCTGATCCTGCCAGTGCTTTTCGCCGCCGGCATGAGTCTGTTCGACACGGTGGACGGATGGTTCATGAACCTCGCCTATAACTGGGCGTTCTCGAAGCCGGACCGCCGGCTTCAGTACAACATCGTCCTCACGGGGCTCTCCGCAGCCGTCGCGCTAAGCATCGGAACGGTGGAGCTGATCTCCGTGGTTGTTGCAAAAACCGGAACCATTGGAGGGGCACTGGCGACGATCGGAAGCATCGATCTGACCGGATTGGGCTATGCGATAGTCGGCATGTTCGTACTCTGCTGGGTCCTGGCCGCTTGCGCCAGTCGATTGCGCACCGGCAGGAAAGCGCCTATCCGAACCAGGCCCGCTTTTAGTACGCCGAGCCGGACAATGAAACCTTGATGCGCCGGGCCTCGGCAACAGTCCTCTATAGCGCCCACCAGGAGTGTCCCGATTCCAAGGTTCTCTCGGGGTCCGACGGGACTCCGGCAAGGAAAAGGGCTCGTTTGTGCAGGTCAGGCGTCGTCGGGCGCCACCATGTCGTGGGCCACAGGTGTGGTCCTAGCGATTACACCCGTCGGAGAGTGGCGGGATTCGCCGCCGGGCCCAACCTGATCGAGGTCGGCCCTGATCGAGGCCGGCGCCCGCAGTGGTTTCAGCGCAGCCTGCTGAAGAACTCCCGGACGTCGGCGACGAGCAGGTCAGGGGCCTCCATGGCGGCGAAGTGGCCGCCGCGGCTGAATTCGGACCAGTGCACGAGAGTGTGTTCGAGCTCGACGGTGCGCCGGATCGACACATCCATGGGGAACACCGCGACCCCGGTCGGCACTTTGGAACGTTCACTCGCGCCCCAGGCTCCGGCGTGCGCGGTTTCATAGTAGCTGTTGGCCGAGGACCCGGCGGTGCCGGTCAGCCAATAGAGCATCACGTTGGTGAGTAACAGATCCCGGTCTACCGCGTCCTCGGGCAGTTCTGCGGCCGGATCGGTCCACTCCTTGAACTTCTCCACGATCCAGGCCAACTGCCCGACCGGGGAGTCGTGCAGCCCGTGCGCCAGGGTCTGCGGCCGGGTGATCTGGATCATCATGTAGCCGGACTGCTCGGTCTTCAGGTACTGCAGGTGATCCAGCCGCGCCCGCTCGGCCTCGGTCAGCTCGCCCGCCTCGTCCGGGTTGACCTCGGTGAACGCAGAGAGCCCGTTCGCGTGCACGCCGACGACCTTGTCGGGGTTGAGCCGGCCGAGCCCCGGGGAGATGACCGCGCCGGTGTCCCCGCCCTGCGCGCCGTAGCGGTCGTAGCCGAGCCGGCTCATCAGCTCAGCGAAGGCCCTGGTCACCCGGTTGGTGTCCCAGCCAGCCTCGCCGGTGGGTCCGGAGAATCCGCTGCCGGGGATCGACGGGATCACCAGGTGGAACGCGTCCGCCGGATCTCCGCCATGTGCCCTGGGGTCGGTCAGCGGGCCGATGACATTCAGAAACTCCACAATCGAGCCGGGCCAGCCGTGGGTCAGGATCAGCGGCAGCGCGTCCGGCTCGGGCGAGAGGACGTGCAGGAAGTGGATGTTCTGTCCGTCGATCTCGGTGGTGAACTGTGGGTACTTGTTCAGTTCCCGCTCGTAGACGCGCCAGTCGTAGCCATCGCGCCAGTACTCGGCCAGGCCCTTGAGGTAGCCCACCGGCACCCCGCGGCTCCAGCCGACATTGGGCAGGTCCGCGGCCCACCGGGTTCTGGCGAGCCGGTCCCGCAGGTCGTCCAGGTCAGCCTGGGGAATGTCGATGGTGAAGGGCCGGATCTCTGTGTTGTTCTCCATGCCGATAACTCTAGGAGCCGGTTAGGTCAGTTTCGGTCCTAGGACTATGGCAGACTTCAAATCATGTGGGAAACCTCGGCACGGCTGCTGCGACTACTCTCTCTCCTGCAGACCCGACGCGACTGGTCCGGCACCGAATTGGCCGAGCGGCTGGAGATTACTCCACGCACTGTGCGCCGCGATATCGACCGGCTTCGCGGCCTCGGCTACCCCGTGATGGCCACCCCGGGCACCGCCGGTTACCGGCTGGGCGCAGGCGCGGACCTGCCACCGCTGCTGCTCGACGACGACGAAGCCGTCGCGGTCGCGATGGGCCTGCGCACGGCCGCCGGCGGGTCGATTACAGGCATCGAGGAGGCCTCAGTGCGGGCACTGGCCAAGCTCGAACAGGTACTTCCGTCCCGGCTGCGCCACCGGATCAACGCCCTGCAGTCGATGGTCGTGCCGATGGCCAACTCCGGCCCCACCGTCGACCCGAGCACGCTCACGGCCATCGCCGCCGCCTGCCGTGACTCGCTGCGCCTTCGCTTCGACTACTGCACCCACGACGGAACCAGCAGCATCCGCACGACCGAGCCACACCGGGTGGTGCACGCGGGCCGGCGCTGGTACCTCATTGGCTGGGACGTCGACCGCCAGGACTGGCGCACTTACCGCGTGGACCGCCTCGATCCGCGCACGCCCACCGGGCCCCGGTTCACTCCGCGCACCCCGCCTCACCCGGATATCAGCGGCTATGCCTCGCGGGCGATCTCCACGTCGGCCTACCGCTACCAGGCCCGGTTCACCCTGCAAGTCAGCGCCGAGACCGCTGCGGAGCGGATTGCCCCCACCACTGGGGCGCTGGAGCCGATCGACGAGCACAGCTGCACCCTGCGGGCCGGTTCCAACTCGCTGGACGAGTTGGCCATCTACGTGACAACCAAAGGGTTCGACTTCCAGGTGCACGAACCCCAAGAGCTTGTCGAGCACGTCAGGTCGCTGGCAGCCAGGCTCGCCAACGCGACCGATTAGGCGGTCCAAGGACGTCCAGTAGGCTCTGCGCATGCTCGATGCACTCAGGGCCTACCGGCTCTGGGAGCTCCGCGGGTTCCGGAGCTGACACAAGTCGAGCTTCGAGCCGCTAGGGCATGATCTTGTACAGATCGATCACGGTCTCCTCGGGCTGCGCTGCAAATCCGCCTTCGATTCCCTGCTGCATCCGGGGAAGGAGGATGCCGTCACGGAATTTCTCCCAGCTCTCCTTCGATTCGTGGACGGCCATGATGGTCCAACCTCCCTCCGAGGCGCCCGCTGCGTGGAAGGTCTGCCCCTCGGGCAAGAGCCCTTCCCCCGGGTGGACGGCAGCAATTGATGCCTCGTATTGGTCCTGTGTGCCTCCTGGGAAGAAGTGCACAACTCCATAGCCGTTGGCTTCCATGTCCGCTCCTTGGATGTGGGAATGCATTCAACATGCCAAGCACTAGACCCCATTACTCGGGAAGTCAAGGACTTCGCGTTAGATGCTTTGTTGCTGCCATAGGGGCCGGATTCTCCGATGGCAGCAGCACCTTCCATCCCTCTGGATTGGGAGTCCTAGGGTGAATTTCAGTATTCAGGCGGAGCGGCTCCTGGCCGTGGATTCGCGAACCACCAGACGGCCGCCCAGTGCTCTCCGACCAAACTCAGTTGACACCAATGAGGCCCACCTCACCCTGCTGGGAAATCGAGTATTACAGTTGATGTATGGCTGCCAGCCGGAATCCGCTCGATGACCTGCGCGAAACCATCGGCCACTTGGCCAATCAGCTCAAGCTGCCCGGTTCGGAACGCGTCGATGACCTGATGGGCGATCTCATCGGTGCCAGGCAGGGTCCGGCCCGGCCGCTGTCCGAGGTACAGGCCGAACTCGACGCGCTGGTCGGACTGGAAACCGTGAAGGAACAGGTGCGGGGCCTGGTCGCATTGCTCCAGGTTCAGGCCCGCCGCAAGGCGCACGGCCTTCCGGAGGTGGCCACATCCCAGCATCTGGTGTTCCTCGGAAACCCCGGCACAGGCAAGACGACAGTGGCACGGCTCCTGGCCGAAATGTACCGCGCGGTCGGTCTGCTGCAGAAAGGACACCTGGTCGAGGTCGACCGTTCGGGCCTGGTGGGGCAGTACGTGGGTGCGACCGCTATCAAGACGGACAGGGTGATCCGGCGTGCGCTGGACGGCGTCCTGTTCATCGACGAGGCCTACGCGCTGGCACCGGAGGACGGCCGGACTGACTTCGGTCCCGAGGCGATCGAGGTCCTGCTCAAGCGGATGGAGGACCACCGCCACCGCCTGGTGGTGATTGTGGCCGGGTACCCGCGGCTGATGGAATCCTTCTTGCTCTCCAACCCTGGGCTGCGCTCCCGGTTCGCTCGCGAGATCACGTTCCCCGACTACTCCGTCGACGAACTCCAGACGATCTTCCACCAGATGCTGGCCCAACACGAATACACGCTGGAGCCGGGAGCGGACCAGATGCTGCGCCGCATCCTTACCGGGCTCCACGCCGGGGAGGACTCCGGCAATGCACGGTTCGCCCGCACGCTGTTCGAGCAGGCGCTCAACCGCCAGGCGCTGAGGCTGTCGCTCGACGAGGAACAAAGTCTGGACGCTCTCGATCGTGAGGCTGTCATGACGCTCACCGCGGAGGACATCGCCGAGGCCGCACTGGCCTTGGGTGAGGAGCCAGAGCCGGAGCCTGAACCGACGCCGGAACGGGAACAGTCACGGTGGTGGCGCTGGTTGGTCTGACCGGACCTGTGACGGCTCTCAGGCTAAATGCCTGTCATTTTTAGAAGACACGTGCTCACGAAGCTGCAACGTCAATAAAGAGATCGGCGAGGCGACTTCGCTGCCACCGGGCGTGAATCATCCAAAGTGGGGCCATGATGTCATCCGGGTCGATGTCTACGGCCACGACTCCGGCGCGGGAGATGTTCGCATTCGACGTGGACAGGAGGGCGATGCCCACGTTGGCAGCGGTGAGGGCCAGCTGCGTCTCCAGGCTCGTGGCGTATCCCTTAACCAATGGCTCGAAACCGGCGGACCGGCAGGCAGAGACGAGCAGGTCGTAGTACGAAGGGTTGTACTCGCGTGGCAGGAAAACCATCGGCTGCTCACGGAGGTCTATTAGTTTGAGGCTGGTGCGGGAAGCGAAGGGATGTTCCTCAGGCAGGAATGCCTTAAACGATTCGTCAAGAATGTGTGTGGACACCACCTTGTTGTCCATTGCGGCCGAGCGTACGAATCCGATGTCGATGTTCCCGGCCACGACTGCGCGCACTTGCGCGCCGGCATCGAGGAAGTGCTGAAGCTCAACCATGCACCCTGGTTCTTTCCCGAGAAGGCGACGGATAAGGTCCGGCACGGGGCCGTTGGCAGCTGCGCCGAGACATCCGATCACCAGGCGGCCAAAAAGACCGTCCCTTGCATCGAGCACTGTTTCCCGCGCACGCTCCGCCTCGGCGAGAGTTCTCCGGCACGACTGGAGGAACAGCTCACCGATCTGGGTCAGGCCGACGGCGCGGCTGGACCGCGCGAGCAGTTGAACGTTCAGCTCGTCTTCGAGCTTGCGGATCTTCTGACTGAGCGCGGGCTGACTCATTTCCAACTGCTGGGCCGCCCTGCCGAAGTGCAATTCGTCCGCGAGTGTGCGGAAGGCCAGCATGTCCTTGAGGTCCATAAGTACAGGTTATCGCATCAGAACCTGAACCCCATCGACTTATTGATGCGGGAGTTTCAGACTGGACTCATGTTAGAGAAAATGTCCCGCCGACATGGGCTGGAACTGACGTTCCTCGCATTGAAAGGTCCTGTTGGCAGCTCCCTCGCTGAGTTATTAGTTCAATGGAAAAGAGGTGCATCTGATGCTGTGGACCAAGGAGTTTGAAGCCCCTCAGCGGCGGGCCGCCACGGAGGCTGGTCCTTCCCGCTCGGCTTCAACGTCCTCATCTACGGGTCGAAACGTCGGCTCGTGGTTCGTGCGGTTTGGCCCGACGATCGTCTTGATCGTCCTCGGCCTGCTGTTTTGGCAGTTCGTGCTCACCCGGGTCAATTTCCTGGGGATTCCTTCGAGATATCTGGGTTCTCCCAAGGGGATCATCGACGCACTCGTCACGCTCATACAGTCCGGCTACACCGGAACCCCGTTGTGGCAGCACTTCCTGGCGAGTATCAGCAGAACACTTTTCGGGGTGGGGCTGGCTACCGTCATCGGAGTGCCGCTTGGCCTGGGCATCGGCCTCAACCGGTTCCTCGACCGGCTGCTTAGCCCGATCATCGGGTTCCTTCGGCCCATCCCGGCGCTTGCCTGGATTCCGATCGTGGTTATCTGGCTGGGTATCGGTGAACAGTCGAAGGTGTTCGTCATCTTCATGACGGCGGTGCTGTTTGTGTCCACAGGCGCGGCTCTTGGTGTTCGGGCAGTGCCTCAGGATTTCTATCTTGTGGCCCGTAATTATGGACTGAGCAGGTTGCAGTTCCTGAGGAAAGTCGTGCTTCCACCGGCACTCCCGCAGATCCTTGCGGGGCTGCGGACCGCCTTGACCGTCGGTTGGGCAGTTGTGGTCGCGGCGGAGTTGATCGGCGCATCGCAGGGCCTCGGCTATATGATCCGTAACTCCTCCCAGGTGTTCGATGTCAACACGGGCTACGTGGGGATTCTCCTTATCGGTGTGGTTGGCGTCGCCTTCGAGTACGGGTTCCGTTACTTCGAGAATCGCCTGTTGCATTGGCAGGTCTCGCGATGAACCAGAAGAACATCCTCTCGTCCCGTCCCACCAGAGAGCAGACCATGAACGGCATGGACAAAACGCCGGCCCGCGCGATCGGCGACACGAAAATCACCTTGAGCGGCGCAGCCCAGGCGTACTCCGTACGTGGAGGACGCCGGGAGGTACTCACCGGGCTTGACATTGAAATCAAGACAAACGAGAGCGTCGCTGTCATTGGACCGACCGGCGTCGGCAAGAGCACGCTGCTCCGTCTGATCGCAGGATTCGAGAGTCCCACCACTGGCGAAGTGAAGCTTTGGGATGACGGCAGAAGCAGCCTCGCGGCACCGGCGGCGGAGATCGGTTACCTCTTCCAGCAACCGGCTTTGTTCCCGTGGATGACCGTAAAGGAGAACGTGCTGTTTGGAGCCAGGCATGCAAAGACGTACGGCACCGATAAGCAGGCCATGTTCTCCCAAGCTGACTACTTCATGGACCGTGTCGGGCTTTCGGACGCGGCGGACCTCTTCCCGTATCAGATCTCAGGGGGCATGCGGGCCCGGACTGCTCTGGCAAGGGTCTTCCTCACCCGGCCGAAGGTGCTCCTCATGGACGAACCTTTCGGCGCACTGGATGCCCTGACCCGCCGCGAGATGTACGTGCTCCTGCGCGATCTCGTGTCGACGTCGCCAGAGCTCACTACCGTCATGGTCACGCACGACGTCGACGAGGCGATCACGCTGTGCGGAACCATCATGATCATCTCGGGTATCCCGGGAACCATCACCTCTGTATATCGCAGCAGACTCGCAGCGATGGCGGAGTCGGCGGAAGACCTGCAGCGCGAGCCCGACTACGTCGAACTCAAGGCAGCGCTCCTCAGGTCGCTCAACGCGCGCCGGAATGAAACCAGAACAACCACCGGCGCCACATCCTAGCCAAACCCATCACATCACGTACGAATCAACGGAGATCGAAAATGTTTAACTTTCGTCTGCGTCGGTATGCCACTGCCTTGGCGGCGGCCCTGACGCTGTCCCTCGGACTTGCAGCCTGCTCTTCCCCCGGTTCATCCGGCGGAGGAGGGGGCGAGACGCCCACCATCCGGGTTGCCTACGCGCAGGGCCTGCAAGCCAACTTCTACTATGCCCTCCAGCATGATCTCTTCGCGAAGCACGGAGTCAAGGTTGAAGGCACGAAGTTCGATTCCGGGCCTGCCCTCATCTCCGCCCTGGTGGGCGGCAGCGCAGACGTGGGTTACTTCGGAGTTCCTGCCATGGCTACAGCCAACGAGCAGGGCGCACAGCTCCAAGTCTTCAGCATCGCAAACAACGCCGGAGACATGGCCGCCCTATATGTGAAGCCGGACAGCGGCATCCACTCCATTCAGGATCTTCGAGGCAAGAAGGTAGCGACCACCCAGAATACAGTGGCGCACATCTTCCTGCTGATCGCCCTGGAAAAAGCGGGCATGACTCCCAGCGATGTTCAGATTGAGTTCTACGACCCGGCTGGCCTGGTCGCCGGCTTCGACCGCGGGGACCTTAGTGCCGTGTTCATGTTCGCCTCAGTCGGCGCCAAGTTTATTTCCAGCGGTGCCCAGATCGTGAAAGGCACGACGTCGACCGACCTCGGCGTCCCGGATACCGGAAACTTCATCGCGTCGAAGGACTATATCAACAGCAACAAGGCTGCTTTGCAGAAGTTCATGGCAGCCGTGGACGAGGCAACTCCCATCGTCAATCAGGACAAGGCCACTTACATCGACGCGCTGCAAAAGGGCATCGGCCTTGCCGGCGATCAGGCTCAGATCATCTACGACAACCAGCCCTCGCCTTGCCTGGTCTCTTCCACGCTTGCTGACCCTGGTTCGCCCGTTTCTCTGGCGCCGGGCGCCGGCTTCACCAAGATCACCCAAAAGATGATCGAAACGATGACCAAACTCGGCATCCTCAAGTCCGCTCCGAACGTCGCCGACTTCGTCACATCCTCCGTTGTGGAAGGCATGGGCAAATGACACAACCATCACATGCCCGACCCAATGTAGTGATCATCATCTGCGACGACCTCGGCTACGGTGACCTCGCGTGCAATGGCGGCACAGTGATCGCCACACCCCGGCTCGACGAGCTTGCAGCAGACGGAGTGCGTGCCACGGCCATGTACAGCGGGGGGCCCACATGTTCACCGGCGCGGGCGGCGCTGCTCACGGGCCGGGTGGCAGCGCGCACCGGCGTAGGCAGGGTGCTGTTCCCGGACGAGGATACCGGTCTCCATAAGGACGAGATGACGATCGCGTCCTACCTGTCCAGAGCTGGTTATGCCACAGGAGCATTCGGCAAATGGCATGTGGGACAGATGCCCGCAAGGGGTCCGCTCCGTTTCGGCTTTGATCATTACTTCGGCCTGCCGTTCAGTAATGACACTCCACCGTACTTCCTGTATCGAAATGAGGAAGTGCTCGAGGACGGCCCGGATATGTCTTCCCTGACCCGCCGCTATGTCGAAGAAGCCATCGGGTTCATTGACAACGTTCCTGAGGGGCAGCCGTTTTTCACCTATGTCGCCTTCACCACTCCGCACTACCCTGTGGAGCCGGACCCCGAGTTTGAGGGCAGGTCTGCAGGAGGTCCCTACGGGGACACCGTTGAGAGCATCGATCATCACGTCGGAGTGTTTCGTGACGCCCTTGAAGAGCGAGGCATTCTTGAGGACACCATTTTCGTGTTCACCGCTGACCACGGCCCATGGTTCGAGGGGTCAACGGGCGGCATGCGAGGACGGAAGTTCGAGACGTGGGAAGGGGGCACGCGTGTCCCGTTCCTGGCGTCGTGGCCAAGGCAGCTTCCGCGGTCAGTGGTCATGAACTCGCCTCTGGCGTCGGTTGACGTCCTGCCGACCATTTGCCACTACCTCGGGCTGGATCCCGACGGAAAGCCAGTGGACGGCCAGATCATCGCGGACACCCTTGAGGGCAAGGAATCCACTGAACACGACCCCATCTGGTATTTCGACGGATATGAACTGAATGCGGTCCGCAAAGGGAAGTGGAAGCTGCACCGCCGTCGACAGACCTGGGGAGCGGAGCGATTCGCCACCATGTCCCTGCCTCAGCTGTTCGATATCGAGGCCGATGCCGGGGAGTCCTACGACCTCAGCAGGAGGCATCCCGACGTCGTCGCCGAACTTAGCCGCCTGATGGACCAACAGGAGGGAACCATCGACAGGTCCGACGACGATGGCCGCCTTTGGTGGCTCGAAGGCAATGTCGACGCCCGATGAACCGAAAATCCCAAGAGAGGACTAAAACCATGTATGCATACCAAGTCAATGCCTGGGGTGACGTTGTGGGCACCCCGGGAGCCGTCACTGATTTGGCTTCCGGACACTATCTCACCCCGGGAGATTTGGACCCCGCGCTTGAAGCCATAGCAACAGCAGGGTTTTCCGGCGTCGAAATCTTCGACGGCAACCTGTTGGCCATGGGTGACGGTGCGCAATCATTCGGACGCCGCCTGGAAACCCATGGCCTGACACTGGCAGGTGTCTACTCCGGCGGCCACTTCATCTATCCAGACGCACACGAGGAGGAATACCTGCGTTTCGAGCGCTCCATCAAGGTGGCCGCTTCCGTGGGTGCCCGCCACTTCGTTATCGGAGGAGGTGGAGTGAGGGTACGCGGCCGGCTCGATTCCGACTACCGGGTTATGGCGGAGCTGCTGGAGCGTGTAGCCGCATGCGCGACGGCGGAGGGTCTCATCCCCAGCTACCACCCCCATCTGGGCAGCCTCGCTGAAAACCCGGACCAGATCGACGCCCTCTTCGCCGCCTCATCCATTGGCCTGTGCGCCGACGTCGCCCACCTCGCCGCCGGTGGTGGCGATCCGATCAAGATCATGGACCGCTACGCTGACCGGCTCACGTACGTCCATCTTAAGAACTACATCGCAGCTTCGGGCACGTTTGTCCCTCTGGCAGATGGGGATCTCGACATTCGTGCCATCCTCGCTGCGATAACAACCCTCGGTTACTCCGATTGGATCGGAGTGGAACTCGACGGCTATCCGGGTGATCCGGGCGTTGCAGCCGTCGAAAATTACAAATTCCTTCAGGAGGCTACCAATGCGTGATGTAAACATCGCCCTCATCGGCGGAGGCTTCATGGGCAAAGCCCATTCTCTGGCCTACGCGGCAATGCCAATGTTCTTCTGGCCGGCACCGGCCCGCCCCATCCGAAAGGTGGTGGTCGACGCCACCGACGAACTGGCCAGGACCGCAGCCGATCGCTACGGCTGGGAGCGGCACTCCTCGTCCTGGCAGGAGATCGTCGAAGATCCCACGATTGACGTCGTCGACATCGCCACGCCCAATCATCTCCACGCCGAAATCGCAATTGCCGCTGCGAAAGCGGGCAAGCACGTCATTTGCGAGAAGCCCCTGGCACCAACGGCAGACGAAGCACGGCTCATGCTCGACGCAGTCGAAAGGGCCGGAGTGGTCAATGCTGTCGCCTTCAACTATCGGCGAACCCCTGCCGTGGTCCTGGCCAGGAAGTACATCGAGAACGGCGAGATTGGTGACATCCTCAACTTCCGCGGTACCTACTTGCAGGATTGGAGTGCGGACCCCAACTCGCCTCTGAGTTGGCGCTTCCAGAAAAAGATCGCAGGCTCCGGTGCCATAGGCGACATCGGCTCGCACGTCGTGGACCTCGCACGCTATCTAGTCGGAGAAATTGCCGAGGTAAATTCCGTCGTCTCGACCTGGATCAAGGAGCGTCCGCTGCAAAGTGGCGGATTCGACACCCTCGGCACGGCCAAGGTCTCCTCTGGGCCAAGGGGAACTGTCGACGTCGACGATGAGGCGGTGACTCTGGTCAGGTTCACCAACGGGGCAGTAGGGTCGCTGGAAGCCACGCGAAATGCCTGGGGCCGGAACAATTTCCTGACGTTTGAGATCCACGGCACCCGCGGTTCCCTGGTATTCAACTACGAGCGCCGGGACGAACTCCAGGTTGCATTCGCAGATGATCCTGCAGACCGGCGAGGCTTCCGCACTGTATATACCGGGCCGGCCACGCCGTACGGCGAAGCACTCTGGCCCATTCCTGCACTCGGCATCGGATACGGCGAGACCAAGATCATCGAGGCTTATGAACTCATGAAGGCCATAGAAACTGGGGAGCGGATTCGGCCGGACTTCGCTGATGGCTACCAGACGGCCCTCGTCGATGAAGCGATCGCGACATCAGGAGCGACGCGCGAGTGGGTAAAGGTGGAACCCGTGCAAACGGCAGCCCACGCCCAGCGGTGACAGGGGGAAAGTAAGAAATGGGAGAAGCCTGATGCTCGGCTGCTGTTCCACATCCATCAAGCCGGGGAGTGAGAACAAAAGGCGCTCTGTGGATCAGGACGAGACTTCGACTCCTCCTGCTTGGCTGCCAGTGCATGACGAAGTGCTGCTTTCCGGTGGAGTGTTCTCCATGGGGGACGCATTCGATGAGGGATACACCGCCGACGGCGAGACACCGGTTCACAGGGTGCGGCTGGACGCCTTCCGAATCGACGCGACAGCGGTCACCAACAGCATGTTCGCATCCTTTGTCAAGGAAACCGGGTATCGGACTGAGGCCGAGCAGTACGGCACCTCCGCCGTGTTCCATCTGCTCGTCCGTGCCCCGGAGCGGGATATCGTCGGCACCGCGGCGGGGGCGCCGTGGTGGCTCAACGTTCGCGGTGCCGACTGGGCCCATCCTTTCGGCCCGGATTCCCACTGGAACGAGCTACCGGATCATCCGGTCGTGCAGGTTTCCCACTTCGACGCCCTGGCCTATTGCGCCTGGGCCGGTCGGCGGCTGCCCACGGAGGCGGAGTGGGAATACGCCGCCCGCGGCGGACTAGAAGGCAAACGGTACGCCTGGGGTGACGAGCTCACCCCAGGCGGGGAGCACTACTGCAACATCTGGCAAGGCGTCTTTCCCGGAGCAAACACGAGCGAAGACGGATATCTCGGAACCTCGCCTGTGAAGACCTTCCCCGCCAACGGCTATGGGCTCTACGAAATGGCCGGCAACATCTGGGAATGGTGCACCGACTGGTTCTTGCCCAAGTACTACCGCACGTCACCCATAGACAATCCGCAGGGGCCCACGATCGGTGCAGGACGCGTCATGCGGGGCGGCTCCTACCTCTGCCATGACTCCTACTGCAACCGCTACCGTGTAGCCGCACGCACCTTCAACACGCCCGAGTCGTCCAGCGGCAACTGCGGCTTCCGGACCGTTAGGAACGCCTCATAAACCGGCGAAGCATTCACCAGCATCATCGAACAAGGACATGGAGAATTGAGAATGAAAGCAGTCATCCTTCCCGGTGACGGGCGAGTCAGCGTGGAAGACCGGAATATCCCGGACCTCGGCCCGCATGACGTACTGGTCCGCACCCGTGCCTCGGCCATTTGCCGCAGCGACATGAGCCTCTACCATGGGAGCCCGATTGTCGGTGGTGAAGGGGCCCGGCAAGGATCCGTCATCCCAGGACACGAAGCCGCGGGTGAAGTCGTCCGCATCGGCGATTCCGTCACCTACGTAAAGGAAGGTGATCGCGTAGCCGGGTACCTCGCTCTGGGCTGCAACTTCTGCGAATACTGCCTCAGCGGCTACATGATGCTATGCAAGCAGTGGAAGTGTTGGGGATTCGATGTCCACGGAGGCGACGCCGACTACTTCGTCCTGCCTGAACGGAACTGCTTACATCTCCCGGACGAGCTCTCCTTCCGGGCCGGAGCAGTCATGACCGACATGCTCGGCAGCCAGTACCACGTGCAGAAGAAGCTCGGAGTGGCAGGCGGCAAGACCGTCGCCGTCTTCGGCATAGGCCCCATGGGATTGGCCGCGGTACTTGTTGGGAAGGCGTTCGGCGCCCGTATCATCGCCGTCGATGTCATTGCCGACCGTTTGGAACAGGCTAGGCGGCTCGGGGCAGATGTCGTCATCAACAGTGCGACCGACGATGCCCTCCAACGGGTCCGTAACCTCACCCAAGGCCGTGGTGCCGAGATCTGCATCGATTGCTCCGGCAATCCGGCCGGGCAAAACTCAGCCCTGGATGCTGCGGCGAAGTTAGGAGCCGTCGCCTTCGTCGGAGAATCCCGGGCAACGGAAATCAACCCAAGCGAGCAGATCATCCGCAAGCTTCTCACCGTCGTCGGGGGCTGGTACTTCCCTGTCGGTGATTGGGAAGGAATCGTCCGCCTTGTCCTTGATCAGAAGGTCCCGGTTGAAGAGCTCATCAGCCACGAATTCTCCATCGACCAGGCCGAGGAAGCCTTCCAAGCCTTCGATCGTCGCGAAACCGAAAAAGCCCTCTTTACGTGGTAGTCCCAAAATCAGTTTCTTCGAAAGAAAAGTTCATGTTCAGATATGCCGCCGAACTGGTCCCGTTCCACGACTACGACTTCGAGGATTCGATCCGCGATCTCGCAGACATCGGCTTCAAGGAAGTCAACCTCTGGTCCTCAGCTGCACCGCTGGCTCATCACGTCAACCCGGGCGAGGACCCGGGCGCCATCCGTGGATTGCTCGATAAGTACGGACTAACCCCGTGCGGGCTGACTGTCTACGGCAAGACTCAGGACGAAATCCTCGAACGCGTCGATTTCGCCGCTGACCTGGGCATCGACACGCTGATCTTTGATTGTGAGGCGAACTATGCCGACTTCGTCTCCACCTTCCTGCCTCCTATCGTTGAGGCGGGAGCCCGGAGGGGTGTGCGGATAGCTGTTGAGAACCACCTCACAGTGCCTTTCGCCGAGGACTTCGAATCCGGCGCCAACGAAGACAAGCGGTGGCACGACGGCGTAGACACCCTGGCCCAGATGAAGCGGCTGATCCGAGACATCGACCACCCCTATCTTGGAGTATGCATTGCACCTCCGCACCTATGGGTTATGCAGGAAACCATCAGCGAGGCCATCACCTTCCTCGCAGAACGCAAACGGCTTTTCTATTACTACATCTGGGATATTGACCGGGCCTACCGTCACGGCATGGACGGCCTCAACTTCGGTCCGGGTGAGCAACAACTCCCGCGCGCCGACGGGACCTTGGACCACTACGTCATGCTGAGCACTCTACGCCGCGTCGGATATCAAGGCGTGGCAAGCCTTAAATGCCACGGAACCGGGGGCTGGAGCTTTGAAAAGATCAGCAAACACCTCCGCGCCTCCGACGCCTACATCAAAGAATGCATGAAAAGGGATGAGCTCTTACCAGTATTGAATTCCAGGCAGGAGAAAGTGCGGTGAAAGACAAACGGCTTGGCGTGGCCGCGATCGGCTACGCGTTCATGGGGAAGGCCCACTCGAATGCATGGCGGAACGTGGCCAGCTTCTTCGACGTCCCGGCCTTCGAGCAGAAAGTCCTCGTCGGCCGGGATGCCGGTGCCGTCGCGGAAGCCGCGGCAAAGTACGGTTGGACCGAGTCCGCCACCGACTGGCGGTCCGTCCTTGAACGGGACGACATCCACATCGTCGATATCTGCGCCCCGGGCTGGATGCACGCCGAAATCGCCATCGCCGCCCTCCAGGCCGGCAAGCACGTCCTGGTGGAAAAGCCGCTGGCGAACACCCTGGCCGAGGCCGAAGCCATGACTGCAGCCGCCGCTGCCGCCCGTGCGAACGCCGTGCAGTCCATGATCGGCTTCAACTACCGCCGCGTCCCGGCATTGGCGCTTGCACGCGAGCTGATCGCCGAAGGCCGGCTTGGCACTGTCCGGCATGTCCGGGCTGCGTATTTGCAGGACTGGCTCTCCGACGCCGAATCCCCCATGAGTTGGCGGCTCCGGAAGGAAACCGCCGGTTCCGGCGCCTTGGGTGACATCGCTTCGCACGCGATCGACCAGATCCAGTTCCTGACGGGTCAGACCATCCTTGAAGCATCAGGTGTCCTGAAAACCTTCACGACCGAACGCCCGGGACCGAAGGGGTTGGAAGAGGTCACCGTTGACGACGCAGCCTGGGCAACCTTCTGGCTTACCGGAGACATGGGCGCGTCCGTCGAAGCGTCCAGGGTCGCAACAGGGCAGAAGAACAGCCTTCAGATCGAGATCTACGGTGCCCAGGGAGCCCTGGCATTCAATCTGGAGAACCTCAATGAACTGCAGTTCATGGACGCGACGGCCCCAGTCCGCGAGCAGGGTTTCCGCCGGATCCTCGTCAACGAACCCGAACACCCCTACCTCGAAGCGTGGTGGCCGCAGGGTCACGTTATCGGCTGGGAACACACCTTCACACATCAGATCCGGGACTTCCTGCTGGCCATTCGGGACGGCAGCCAGCCGTCACCGTCCTTCGAAGAAGGCCTGCAGGTCCAGCGCGTTCTGGCAGCAGTGGAAGCATCGGCCAAGAACAAAAGCACCATCACAGCCGTCGAGCACAACTCACTCGTTACTGAAGGAGCCTGACCGTGTCCCGCCCGTACACCCTGTTCACGGGCTCTGGCGGGCTGAATGCCTAGCTTCCTAGATGCGCAACCATTCCAGCTCGACGTGAACCGGACGCTCGCCGATGGTGAGCTGTCCGCCCGCCAATGGCTCGCCGTTAATCCGGATCGACGCGGGACGGGGGAGCCGCACCCCCGTCCCCGCCGGCGGTGCCAGCCACCCGGCTCCAGGAAGTCGACGCACCGTGAAGGAGGCTCCTTGCGTGTCCCAGCCAAGATGTTCGACGGCGAGCCCTCCGCGTGCGCGAAGTCCCGTCACGGACCCGCGCGGCCATGCGGCAGGTACCGCCGGCAGTACTGACAGCGAGTCGGTGGTGGACCCGAGCAACATCGAGGCGACGAGTCCTGGAAGACCTCCGCTTGCGTCCAGGTTGAAAATCCTGCCCGCATCGTGCGTTGTTGTGAGCGTCGGACTCCAGTGATCGATCGCGAGCCAGTTGACGCAGGTCTCCGCCGCCGCTGCATCCCCGAGCGCTGCAGCGGCCATCCCGAGCTGGACGAGGCCGAAGGCCATCTCCATGCGTCCAGGGGGAGAGGTGGGCGCCTCAGCACGCCACGCTATCTTGTTCTTCACGGTTTCAGAGGCGGCTGCACGCAATCGCGTCGCCTCCCCGCCGTCGCCGTCAAAAGCCGGATCGATCTCGTACCACAGCGGGTAAAGCTGGGAGGCGTGGCGGTGCGCGATGTTCTCGTTCCACTGTGGGTCAAGCCATTCGGCAAGTGTGCCGTCGCCTGCGATGCGATAGGCCGGCAAGTGGCGCAGCACATTTGACCACCGCTCATCCAGGGAGTCGTCGCCGCGGGCTCGGCCAAGTAGCGCGGTCGCCCGGGCAGCATCGCGGAGAATGGCGACGTCGATCGTCGCGTCCGTCGCGAGGGGGACCCGGGCGCTTCCCGGTGTGTTTTCGGGTGAGTAAGAGGGGACGATCCTGCGGACGCCGTCGACTTCGGGAAATGCGGTTTCGGCAAACCGGAGGACTCCTTCGGCCAGTTCCCACACTCTGTCGTCCACGATCGATCGATTGCCGGTAGTGGCCACGGCATCGGCTATGACCCGCAGAACCCACCCGCCGCACCCGGTCCAGAACAGGTGGGGATATTGCTCGGCGAAATGGTTGGCGCGGCCGTGGGTCGACATCCGCGACGGTAGTAGCATTCCCTCGGCACCAAAGACCCGTCGTGCGTTATCCCGGTAGTCGTCAAGATGCGGGAGTACGAGGTTGAGGAGCGACAGGGCAAGCTCCGGGGTGCCTGTTGGAGTCATACCTGCCATGGCGCCATTCTGTACGTTGCCGTTGAGGGTGTAGTCGGCCGACCAAGCAGGCCGCCAGGTTCCCTGCCAGACACCCTGGAGGGTCGGCGGCAGCTCGCCGGTGGAGGCGATGATGTTCGCCCGTCCGCTCAAATACGCTGCCTCGACCACCCGGCGTCGCGCATTTTCGTCACCGATGCGGGCCTTTGCCCATAGTTCCTCGGTTCGTGTCTCGGACGAGCCGCTTTGCAGATCGAGCATTGACGCGGCAGTGAGGGGATAACGCGCTTCCCGCTGCTGGTTGCGGACTTCATCCCACGACGCCGGAATGGCTCCGGCCGCTTTAGCGTTTCGCCCGGTGGTCGGCAGCGCGATGTCGACGCGGATCAGCCGAGGGACGTCGGGCCCCGTCTGTGCAGCCGAGCGTGTAACGTCTCCATCGACCTCCCACGTCGTCCCCGTTACTGCCGTAACGGCAGCACGGATGGCAGCGGGCCCATCGCCTGCAGAAGCCACGAGTAAGCCACGGGCCCCGCCCTCGAAACTCGCGCTGACTGCGGCGGAAGCGTCGGGAACCCCGGTGTCAAAGGACGTTGGCGCGCCGGCACCCAGGCTTAGCTCGACAATGCTGGTGCTTTCGCGTTCCGCCTCAAGCGCAAGCAGGACAGACTCGCTACCGTGCGGGGCGATGAGGCGGAGCGCGTGCCGTCCAAGTTCGAGATCGGTCCACTCGATCGCGACCTCGCCAAGAAGCGGATCGATGGTCCGGTGCGACTCAGAGACGCCGCCGGGGGTTCGTATGGTCAGTGTCGCGCAGAGACCGAGCGGGTCGGTCCAGATCAGGCCATCGCCGTACCCGCTTGCGCGGACGCCATCACTGACTGCGGCGTTTGCGGCGTCAGCATCACCGGAGAGGAGGGCGTCCTGCAGCCGCCCCCGCACAGGATCGAGATCGGGTGCGTTAGGTCGCGGATTCACGGGGAGGAAGTACTTCTCGTGCGCGAGGGAAATGGTGATCGCGTCGGCCGGACCGTACGCGACGGCACCGACCCGACCACTGCCGACGATAAGCCCTTCCTCCCAGGTCAGCGCGTTTGTGGCCGTCACGAAGACGGGTCCCTGGTTTGCGGTGGCAGCGGGAAGGCCAGTCATTAAGCTGACTCGCGCTGGACCAGGGAAGTGCTCAGAACTGGCCGTCGGTCGACGTCGCGCCCACGCAGGACCGCGAGTATGGTCTCGGCGGCGACGCGGCCCATATCCTCCAACGGCTGTCGAACTGTCGTGAGTGTTGGATCCATGGTGGTCGCAATGGAGACGTCGTCGAAGCCGATCACGGCGACGTCGGACGGAACGCGTCGACCCGCTGCCTGGAGGACCCGAATCGCCCCGCTCGCCATCAGGTCGGAGGACGCGAAAACGCCGTCTAGGTCCGGGTATCGCTTGAGGAGTCGCGCCATCGCAGCTGAACCGCTCATGAGGGTGAAGTCGCCATGCACGATCGGGCTGTGGTCGATGCCGAGCTCCGTGAGTTCGTCGCGCCAGCCCCTGATGCGTTCGCGGGCCGGCTCCATATCGTTCGGGCCTGCGATGATGCCCAGTTGTCGTCGTCCGGCGTCGGCCAGTGCCCGGGCAGCGAGCCTTCCGCCACCGTGGTTGTCAGAGTCGATGACGATCGCGTCGGGAGCAAGTGGGACGCGGGGTTGCCCAACCCACGCAATCGGAATGGGGGAGTCCGTGAGCGCCTGCGCCAGATGCGTGATCTCGTGCTGAAGGATGACGATCGCACCGTCGATTGCCCCCGAGCGCAGAAACCGTGGGATACGGTCGCCCTCGTCGTGGTCGGCCGGGACCAGTATGGGTTGGACTTCGCCGGCGTAAAGGCCCTTCGCAGCACCCTTGAGCACCGAAGTGAAGAACGTGCCTGTCAGGCTGTCAAGCTCGTTGAAGGCGACGATGAGAGCGATCGCCCCCGCCCGCCCGCCGCGCAGCATGCGTGCTGCACTGTTGGTCTCATAGCCCAACTCCTTTGCGGCGTGCTCGACAGCCGCTGCCATCGTGACGTCGACATTCGTCTCACCGGCGAGTACCCGCGCAGCCGTGGCACGGGACACGCCCGCCATTTTGGCAACATCCACCAGGGTGGGTCTTGGCATTGTGCATCCTTCTGAAGGTTGTCGACGGCGGACCTTGGTTCATCGAAACGCGTCCCATTGGCGAAACTTTGTTATCCAACAGTATAGAGATCGATACCCCGAGGATTGAAGTGTTGTCCCAAAAAGCTATTGCGTGGCGCCAAACTGCAAGCTACGGTTGGCCCAGAGATCGTTCTCTGGCCCCAGACTGAACGCTCTGAAATCCCTTCCAAGTCCCCAAAGAAGAGGAATTGTCGTGAAAAGAAGCTTGTCGGCGATAATCGCCGCTGCAGCAGCACTTGCCGTCGCTCTCACCGGATGCTCCTCCGGCGGCAGCGGAAAAGCAGCCGATCCGAATGCGGAGGTTTCCTTCTGGTCCTTCACCGGGATCAACGCGAAGGACAGCGTCAATGAGTACGCCAAGAAGGTGCCCGGCGCGAAGGTCAAGCTGACTGAGGTCGGAAGCACCACCGAGACTGCAACTGCCCTCACCGCCGCGCTGGCCGGGGGCAAGGTCCCCGATCTCGTCATGATCCAGAATGACGATTTGCCCAAGTTCGTCGAGAACAGCACCAACTTCCTGGACCTGCGAAAGCTGGGCGGTGACAACATCGCCCACGACTATCTCGACTGGGCCGCGGGTGCTGCGACCGCGCCGGACGGCTCCGTCATCGGCATTCCGACGGATGTCGGAGGACTGGGTTTCGCCTACCGTGCGGACCTCTTCGAGCAGGCCGGCCTGCCGACGAACCCTGATGAGGTCGCTGCCATGTGGAAGGATTGGCCCTCGTTCATCGAGATGGGACGGAAGTACACCGCCGCCACGGGTAAGCCTTTCGTGGACAATAT
Source organism: Micrococcaceae bacterium Sec5.1 (assembly GCA_039636795.1). Lineage (NCBI taxonomy): Bacteria > Bacillati > Actinomycetota > Actinomycetes > Micrococcales > Micrococcaceae > Micrococcaceae bacterium Sec5.1. The sequence goes on from CP143430.1 coordinate 2,625,205, forward strand.
TGAGACCAGCGTCTTCTTCTCGACCGTTAACCAGGTCAGTGAGAAGTACTATTCGGACGAGGGAAAGCTCGTCTACGACACGAACCCCCAGGTGAAAGACGCGTTCGACGTCGCGGTCAAAACCCACGACGCCGGCATCAGTGCAGGTATTGCGGCGTGGTCCTCGGGCTGGGCTCCAGGCCGTGCGAACGGTGCCTTTGCCGTCACCATTGCTCCCTCATGGATCCTCAAGGGCATCAAGACTGATGCCCCTGACACCGCGGGCAAGTGGCGCATCGCCAGCGTGCCCGGCGTCGGTGGCAACTGGGGTGGCAGCGTCATTGCCATCCCGGCCCGCGCGGAGCACCCCGAGGCCGCCTGGCAGTACATCAAGACAATGATGTCGGCTGAGGGTCAAACGGACCACTTCACGCAGTCGGGCACGTTCCCGGCGGCGACCTCCGCCGTCGCAAGCCAGTCAGTCCTGGACTACACCGACCCCTTCTTCGGAGACTCGAAGATCGGAAAGGTTATGGCCACTTCCGTCCAGCAGTTCCCGTCGTTCTATAACGGCCCCGACACGACACCAATCAACGGTGCGCTCCTGAACACCCTCGTCCAGCTGGAAGCCGGCGGTGTGACTCCCGATAAAGCCTGGACGACTGCCCTCCAGACGGCCAAGCAGGCCATCGGCGGCTGATCGTCCCACCCACCCGAGTGGCCCGGTGCGGACAGGGCCGGGCCACTCTTCGACGGAGGTACACCTATGTCATCGGCGACAGCCACTCTCTCCCGCAAACAGCGCAAAGCCCCGATTCAGAAGGCCACGCGGATCCGTAACCCGCTCGCTGAGCGAATCGCTCCCTACGCGTACGTTGCGCCCTTTTTCATCATCTTCATTGTCTTTGGACTTTTCCCCCTCGTCTTCACCTTTTACGTCTCGCTTTTCGACTGGAATCCCATTGGAAAGCAGACCTTCGTCGGCTTTAAGAACTTTGAGCAGCTCTTCGCCGACGGACGGTTCTGGAATGCGCTACTGAACACGTTTGGGATCTTCCTGATCTCGACGATCCCGCAGCTGCTCCTAGCGCTTTTTCTCGCGCACCTGCTCAACCATGCGCGTCTTCGCTGGGCGAACTTCTTTCGCATGGCACTGCTGGTTCCTTACATCACCTCAGTGGCAGCGACCGCGATCGTCTTCGCTCAGATCTTCGACAAGAACTTTGGCCTCATCAACTGGTTCCTAGGACTGTTCGGGCTCCCGTCGGTGAACTTCCTTGCCACCAACTACGGCTCCTGGATCCTCATCTCGGCAATGGTGATGTGGCGCTGGTTCGGGTACAACACCCTGCTTTACCTGGCTGGATTGCAATCGATGCCCCGGGAGATGTTCGAGGCGGCCTCCGTGGACGGCGCTTCGAGCTGGCAGCAGTTCCGGCATCTGACGATCCCATCGCTGCGTCCCATCATCGTGTTCAGTGTCATCATGTCAACCATCGGTGGGCTGCAAATCTTCACGGAGCCGCTTCTCGTATCGCCCGAATCCGGCCTCACCTGCGGGGCGGGCCGACAGTGCCAGACTCTTTCCCTCTTTCTTTATGAGCAGGGTTTTGGCCTCTTCAAGTTTGGCTATGGTTCCGCAATCGGCGTCGTGCTGTTTGTGATCGTGGTTCTCGTATCGCTCCTTAACTTCTTCCTGTCCACACGTACGAGAAAGGCCAGCTGATGTCCGATGTAATCGATGAGGTTATCCCGCAGCGCCTGGCCGTCCGTGGGGTGAAACCGGGCCGCCAACCCAAGCGGCGCGGCAAGGGCGGCGGAGTCAGCCGGCGCGTGTACATGTTCCTCGCCCTCGCCGTCATCGTGTCGGTGTTCCCGCTGTACTACATGTTCGTCATCGCGTCTGCGGGAGCCACAGCTGTGACCTCAATCCCGCCCCGAATGTATCCGGGCACGCAGTTCTTCGAGGTCGCCGCGAAGGTGTTCGACACCGTCCCGTTCTTCGCTTCGCTGATCAACAGTATTTTCGTCTCGCTCACAATCGCGGTCGTTTCCGCGATCATGTGCGCGATGGCGGGCTTCGCATTCGCCAAGCTTCAGTTCCCCGGCCGGAATTTGTTGTTCCTCATCGTCCTGTTGACGATGACTGTCCCTGCGCAGCTCAGTGTGATTCCGCAGTATCTGATCATTTCCGGACTTGATTGGGTGGACACGCTGCAAGCAATCATCGTGCCTGGGCTGGCCAGTGCGTTTGGTATCTTCTGGATGCGTCAACATATGGCGACCACCGTGAGCGACGAGCTTATCCAGTCGGCCCGGATTGACGGTGCTAATTCGTGGCAGATGTTCTGGGGGATCGCATTCCCGGTGGTGCGTCCGGCCGCGTTTGTGCTTGGACTGATTACGTTCACCAGCGTGTGGAACGACTTCATGTGGCCATTCATTGTCCTGAAGTCCCCGGAGCTGTTCACTGTGCAGATCGCGCTGAAACAACTCCAGGCCAACCGTACGATTGACGTTGCGTTGGCCATGGGCGGCTCGTTCCTGGCTACGCTGCCCCTGCTGATCGTGTTCTTTTTTGTCGGCCGGCGCATGGTGTCCGGGATCATGGATGGGGCGTTCAAGGGCTGATGCTGCACAATATTTCCAGCGCAAATGCATTGCCCATCACCGGTTCTGCGGATAGCCCCGGTCAGCAGGGCTGGCGGGATCGCTCTCTCCCTGCTTGGGAACGCGCTTGCTTGCTTACCGCCGAGCTGACCCTTGAAGAGAAAGCCGCCCAGCTAGGATCCGTTTGGCTTACCGATTCCGCTGACGACTTCGCGCCCAAGCTGGAGGGCGGTGTTGAGTCCGGCGCCGATCGGTTTGAGGGTGGACTCGGGCAGCTGACTCGCGTTTTCGGCACGGAACCGGTCACTGTCGCGGAGGGAGTGCGCCGTCTGCGCGAATTACAGGAGCGCGTCGTTGATTCCAACCGCTTCGGCATTCCAGCCATCGCACACGAGGAGTGCCTCACCGGGCTTGCAGCCTATGGCGCCACGGCATTCCCGACGCCGCTCGCCTGGGCGGCCACCTTCAATGAGGAACTGGTCCATCGGATGGCGGAAGCTATCGGCTCCGACATGCGCGCACTCGGCATCCATCAAGGTCTCGCTCCCGTGGTGGATGTGGTGAAGGACTACCGCTGGGGCCGGGTTGAAGAGACCCTCGGTGAAGACCCTTACCTCGTGTCGCAACTGGGTGCCGCATACGTAGCCGGACTGGAGAGCACGGGGATCATTTCGACGCTGAAGCACTTCGCCGGCTACTCAGCATCCCGCGGTGCCCGTAACCACGGCCCCGTCAGCATGGGTGCGCGTGAGTTCGCTGACACTGTACTACTGCCATTTGAGGCCGCGCTGCGCCAAGGAGGTGCCCGCAGTGTCATGACGTCGTATACGGATATCGACGGCGTGCCGAGCAGTTCAAATGGGCAACTCCTGACGACGTTGCTGCGGGACCGTTGGGGCTTCGAGGGCACCGTGGTGGCGGACTACTGGGCTGTGCCGTTCCTCTCAGCCATGCATCACGTCGCGGTTGATACGGCCGACGCGGGCCGCCTTGCCCTGAGCGCAGGAGTCGACGTCGAACTTCCGCAGACAGCGGCGTATGGTGAGTTGCCGCGCTTGATCCGAGAGGGCGTCGTGGACGAACACGACCTCGATCGCTCGGTCCAGCGCCACCTCCGGCACAAGTTCGAGCTGGGGCTGTTCGATGACGTACACCTTGTGCCGCTCGATGCCGAAAGCGTCGATCTCGACAGCGAGCACAATCGGTCGATTTCATCGCGGCTTGCAGAGGAGTCCGTAGTGCTGCTGCGTGACGAGGGCGCTCTTGCGCTTCTCGGCTCGGGGAACATCGCGGTCCTCGGCCCGGCGGCTGACCAATTCCGCAGCCTCGTTGGATGCTACGCGTTCCCCAACCATGTACTTTCGAAATACCCTGGCCACGATCTCGGCATCAGGATTCAGACTGTGCTGGCCGCTGTCCGCGACGAGTTCGGAGCGGACCGGGTGCAATTCAAGGCTGGGGCTGAAATAACGTCCGAGGACTCCGACGCCCTCTCCGCAGCTGTTGCGCTTGCCCGCGACAGCGACGTAGCGATCGTGGTGGTTGGAGACATTGCCGGGCTGTTCGGCGACGGCACCTCAGGCGAAGGCTGCGACGCCGCGGACCTTCGGTTGCCCGGCGGACAGGATGCACTCGTCACCGCCATTCTCGACACTGGAGTGCCCACTGTCCTGGTCGTCTTGTCCGGCCGCCCGTACGCCCTTGGTGCCTACGGGAAGGCGCGTGCCATTATCCAAGCATTCTTCCCCGGAGCCGATGGCGCCGCTGCGGTTGCCGGAGTGCTGTCCGGTCGCGTCCCGGCAACAGGACGCCTGCCCGTGCAGATTCCGCGCTTTCCCTACGCCTCGATGACGTACCTGCAGCCAGCGCTCGGGCTCTCGAATCCCGGGATCACCTCCCTGGACAACACGCCGCTGTACCCGTTCGGGTTCGGGCTCACTCGGGGCACGATCGTCTACGAAAACATCACCGTTGCCGCGAACCTCAGCACTGATGGCTCGCTCGTCGTGGACGTGACGATACGCAACGACGGCGATAACACCGTGGAGGTCGTCCAGCTCTACGCCGCGTTCCCGTCCGCCCCAGTGGTGCGCCCGGCCGTACAACTCATCGGATACGCACGGATCCCGATCGGATCCTCTGAATCGCGGACAGTCTCCTTCCACGTAGATGCAGCCCGACTCGCGATCACAGGTGTTGACGGGACGCTGGGAGTGGACCCCGGTCCGCTGCGGCTCATCGCTGGCCCCTCGGCTGCCGAGGCCGCGGTAACAGCTGAGGTGACCATCGTCGGCGAACGACGACTGCTGGCCGAGCGCGTCCTGCGCACACCCTGGTCGATCAGCGCCGCGACTGGCTAGATGGAGAGGTTCTTCCCGGCTCGGGCTCGACCTGCATTCCGTGAGGGGGAGACCGGCAAGCCTTCAGTCACGGCAGTCGGGCCAGAGTTGGCGGCTCGTTTCCTGAATGCCAAAGCCACAGGATTTGGGTCGCGGGTCCGTTTCGGAGGGAGTCCTGCACCCCGTCGTCGGATGTGCGGCTCCGCTCGGCACTTTGACCGGTGAGCTTCCCTTGGGGGCTCCGCCAAAGTTAGGGGTGACTGTTATCCGCTTCATGGCTCCTCCTGCATCCTTGCTGGTTCAACCATGCTGCAGCTGGATCAAGAGTTCCCCTGGTTTTGCGCAGCTTCGGCAAAGTTTATGGACAGGAAAAGGGGCAAGTCATAGGGGGGAGGGTCAGGGCGTAGCTTTGTAGCAACGCCATCTTGTTCTTCCGGCCTGCTAGATCCCGGACAAACTGCTGACTGCGCAGATTGCTCCTCCGGCGCTCCGCGCCTCGGCGCCGTTGGCCAGGCCATCCGGCCCCGGGACGATCGAGAATGTCTGGCGTTTGGTCATCGGGGAGGCCAGCCGGTAGCTAAAGGTTTTACCCGTCAGGTCGATTCCTTCACGGCGCATGTGCTCGCCCATCATCAGAGCCAGAAGAGGACCGTGGATCACCAGGCCGTCGTAGCCCTCATTCAGGCACCAGTCGAGGTCGTAGTGAATCCTGTGTGCGTTGTACGTCAGTGCGGAGAATCGGAACAGCAGTCGTTCATCGGCGGCTTGCTCCAGCACAGGGCCCTTGGGTGGGGGCGGCGGGGTTTGCGGGTCGGGTAAGGGGGCGCTGCCCGGGGCCCGGTAGACAATGTCCTGTTCTTCGCGGATCACCAGACTATTGTTTTGGAAGACTTCGTGGCGAACGGTGGTGAATGTAAGTGGCCCTGTGCGGCCGGCCTTCTCGACTGATCCGGCCACGGCAATGACTTTTGTGGCCGGGGTTCCGATCTTGAGTTGGCCGAAGGTTGAGACGCGACCCCCGGCAAACATTCTGCGCCGCCCCGGCCCAGGTGGGGCCGGAATACCCACAGTGGGATGACCATCCGGCCCCAGGTCGCTCTGCCGGTTGCGCTCCAGAAGGTAGAGCCAGTGCCATAGTGGAGGGACTGTTGTGCCCTCGTCGAAGGGCACGTCAATATCCAGTGCGGCCGCAAGGGATTCAACGGGTTCCGCGGCGATGCGTTCAGTGCGTTCGACCCGCTCGGTCAAGGTAGTTGGTGTCATAGTGAGTCTTACTCCAGATGGGTAGAGGGGTTGCGCTGAGGGCGTTGATCAGTTTGTCGAGGGTGGATGCTGAATCCAGGTTCTCCACCGCCTCGATTAGCTGCGCTGCTGCCTCGTTGCCGTAGGGGCGCAGAAGGGCCTGTGCTTTGGCGACGACCTCACCGTGGGTCATGGGGTTCTTTTCAGAACCTTTGGCATCTGTGGGGTTTCCGGCCAGGAGCGTGATTTTTTCGCCGGACATCAGGTCAAAATCGAGACGGGGCCCGTCCTCGAGCTGGATCGACGGGTCCAGCACCATTGAGATCCTGGCGAAGGTCTCTTGGATCCGGGGTTCCGAAATGCGTGGTGGGTCGAATTGCTCCAACCCTACTGAGCGGTTCTCCAGCGCCACGCTGATGGCGTAGGGCAAGCTGAATTGGGCATCAAACACGGTCTCGATGGGGTCAACATTGAGCATGTTGATCGCAGTTTCGCCCGCGGTCACAGTGATGGAGAGTACATCGGAGGGTTGCAGATCGCGTTCTGCGATCAGCTTCAGCACCGCGTCAACCGCTGAGTGGCTGCCTCGGCAGCAGGCATAGGGCTTGAGATAGGACGTGGAGACGTTGAAGGTCTCACCAAGACCTGCTGTGACCCGTTCGGGGAAACCCCGGCCGTCCCCATAGGTGGCAAAAATCCCACCCCATGGAGCCTCGAAGAGCCGATGAGGGCCAGTGATACCCGCTCGGGCCAAAAACGCTGCATCGATTCCTGACTCGCCGGCTTTGCCTGGGTGCACCCGCTTTGTCCATGCGCCATCTTCTATGAAGGCCCAGACCCCTCCAGTGAATGAGCCGGCAATGCCGAGCGCATTCGCGAAGGTGTCCGCATCAAGATGCAGGATTTTGGCGCACGCGGCAGCCGCCGCAAACGTGCCAAACGTCCCCGTAGAGTGCCAGCCCCGGTCGGTATGCGCGGCAAATCCGCCGATGCCCTGCAAGAGCCGATAACTGACGTCGTAGCCCGCGCAGGCGGCGACAATCAAGTCCTTGCCGCTTGCGCCGACCAGTTCTGCGGCAGCGATCGCGGCTGGCAAAGTTGCCGAGCCGGCGTGTCCTGGTCCGCCGCCGTCGTCGAAGTCCCGTGCGTGGGCCGAGGTTCCATTGGCAAGAGCCGCGTGGGCCGGGTTCAGCCGTCCCCGGGTGCCCCAGATGAGGCATGGACCGCCGTTGGACATGCCGGAGAGGGCATTGCGGACACGGCGGGATTCCTCCGAAGGGATACCGGCCATAGCCACGGCCAGTGTGTCGAGGATGTGGTCTTTCATGGCGGAAACCACATCCTGTGGGAGGTCGTCGTAGGTGGTTCCGGCCCAGTATTCGGAGAGAACTTCTGTGATGGATGGTTCGGAGTGGGATTCAGTTGACATGAATGACCTCAGCTTCTGGGGCCAAGATCGACGGTTAGTTTCTTAATCGTCCACCGCCCGGCGGTCTGGCTTATTGCTGATTCGGATTCGACGACGCTGGCCTGGGGGTAATGGCGCGCGAGGTGTGAGACGACCTCTTCGATTTCCACCTTCGCCAGTCCTTGACCCAGGCAGTTGTGAGGGCCCGTGCTGAACGTTAGTGGTTGGTTTCGCTCGCGGCCCAGGACGAATTCGCCGGGGTTTTCGAACCGTTCAGGGTCTCGGTTGGCTGACCAGACGGCCACATGCACATCGGCGCCAGCCGGGATGGTGATCCCGCCAACCTCCATGTCCTCCGTCGCAATCTTGCTGATAACACCCGTCCGGGGATAGAGGCGGAGCGCTTCCACCACTGCGGTAGGTATCCACGTAGGGTCGGCAACAATCTGCTCCCAGACTTCCGGGTTGCGCAGCAAATTCCAGACGACGAGGCCGATCTGGTGGCCCGTGTTCACGGAACTTGCTTCAAGCATCGAGGTTGCCTCGTCGAACAGTTCCTGTGCGGTGAGCTTCCCCTCGTCTGCGAGTGTCATCAGGTGGGAGAGCATGTCGTCGCCAAGGCCGTGGCCACGCTTTCGCTCCATCAGATCATTGAGGTACCGGAATAGGTCGTCGTAGGCAGAGAGGATGTCGGTTTTCAGGCTGGGATCCCTCGCCAGAAGCGCCAATGTCCGTTCGGACAATTCCTGTACCTTGGGTGCATCGGATTGCGGAGCTCCCGCTAAATGGCAGTAAACCAAGGAGGGGATTCTGCGATCAACCCCTGCATGAAAATCCACCGGCTTCGTGTCCTTGAGGTCGTTGAAGATGCCTGTCACGATGTCCGTGAGGACGTCGCGGGTGTTCTGCACTGTTGCCGGGCCCATGAAACGTGCAAGCGGAGTCCGTAAGCGCAGTTGCTGGGCTCCGTCTTGCATGATGATGCTGCGGGCTCGAAATCCGTGGACAGAGCCGTCGTTGATGCCGAACTCTTCCATCAGGCGCAATGCTGAGTTGGCAAACCGTGGATTGCGCAGCACCTCGGTAGAGAGTTGGTAGGACAGAACGGCGTAACCATCGGATCCGACCGCGATTCCTCCATCGGGAAGCGCGCCGCCCTGGTGGCCGTTGGCCTGTGGAGAGAACAGTTCGAATGCTGGCACTGTGGTTGTCATGACCGCGAAATCGCTCCCATCGGGCAGCAAAGGATGACTTCTTCAAGTTCGCTTTCGCGATCGTCTTCGACGTCGGAAGCCAGCTGTACCAACGTGCCATCCTTCTCTATGTGGAACACGTCCGGCATTAAGGCTGCGCAGGTGCCGTTGGCATCGCAGCGCTGCAGGTCCACGTTGACTTTAATCATGGGGATGCCCTCTCTCGGAATCATCGGGCCGGAGCAGCCCGGGTTTCCGGGCAAGGAGTGCGGCGACCATTTGGTGTTTCAAGGTCTACCTTGGTGCCGCCCGCGACATTTCACAAATACCAAAATTCCGGGATACTCATCTATTTCGCATATACCTTGATTGGTATACCGCACCGGCTCGAGAGAGAAGGGCTGTTCCCTTACGACGGGGTTTGAACCCCGGAAAACAGGACTGCAAACCGCTCAGCTACCGGAGTTACTACGCCGTCGCGTCGCGTGACGATGGCAATTGGCACGTTGGGCCAACCGCCAACCACGGGAATTTGTGCGACATCCGGGTGGAGGCGGGCCATCTCCAAACTGGAGAGGGATACTCCGACTCCCGCACCCACCAACTGTGCGGCAGTCATGACCGTCGGTACTTGGATCACCTCGGTTGGGTTTGCCCCGGCGGGTGCGAACTTGTCGGCCCAGATTCGCCAGAGGATGCGCACTCCCGGAATTCGGGCGGGCAGGATCCACGTGGCGTCCGTCAGCGTCGCAACGTCCACTGGCGTGATTTCCGAAAGGCCCCAGGATCTGGGTGCGATGAGCGTTAGCGGCAGTTCGTCCACAACTGTGATGTCGAAATGCACTCCGTTGATGGGTTGCAGCGGCTCCTCGGCCACTATGGGCATGATCGCCAGGTCAAGGGTGCCATCGGCCAGCCGGTCCAGCTGCACTTTGGGATTGGCGTCTGTCAGGTCCAGGGTCACGTTTCGGTAGATCGAGAGGAACTCCGAGATTTTGGTACTGCCGATCCGCCATAGGCACATCGGTTCGCACCCGAGGTGGAGTTCGCCCGCAAGCCCCTGCCCCATGGCTTTGAGCGTGTCTGAGATTCTTCGCTCTTCAGCCAGAAGCCGGCGTCCGGCATGGTGCAGATACTCGCCCGCGGCGGTCAGTTCGATGCCTCGGGGCTTCCTGTCGAACAGGGTCACTCCGAGCTCTTTTTCGAGCTTCGCCATAGCCATGCTCAAGGGTGGCTGGGATATCCGCAAGGCTTGGGAAGCCTCGGTAATGGAACCGTTCTCCGCCACCGCGATGAAGTATCGAACATTCCTGAGATCCATGCATTCAGTATATGGAAACCTCTACTAATTGGTATTTGATGTATGGCCGGATGTGGACGACCGTTGGTTGAGGGCAGCGACGCTCACGTCATTTCCGCAGGTTTACAACGGAGGCATCATGGAATACCAGCAGCAGGTAATTGTGGCCGGAGCCGGTCCTACTGGTCTGCTCAATGCACTGGGCCTGGCACAGCAGGGACTGGACGTTACCGTCGTCGAACGCTCAAGGGAGCCAAGTGACGCCCCGCGGGCGATCCTCTACCACTGGTCCACACTCGACGGTCTGGAACGTCTCGGTCTTTTCGTCGACGCTTCACGGGCCGGGTTCCTGAAGCAGGATTATGCCCATTACGTCCGGGACACCGGTGAAACTATTAATTACGGTTTGAAGGCGTTGGAGGGCCGCGTAACCCACCCCTACAACCTGCACCTCGGCCAGGGTGCGCTGGCCACGATCATTCTTCGCCACCTTGAGCAATTTCCCAACGTCCGCGTCCTCTGGGGACACCAGATCACGGGGCTGACCCAGGATGACTCAGCAGTGACAATCACGGCGGAGCACGACGGAAATCGTGTTAAGTTGCGGGCTCCCTGGCTCATAGGTGCCGACGGCGCGGGCTCTGCCGTCAGGAATGCATTGAATCTGCCTTTTGAAGGTTTTACGTGGCCGGAGCGCTTTGTTGCCGCCAACATCCGTTTCCCCGACGACCGCAAGGGCTGGGCCCAAACGACCTTCTACGTCGACGATGTTCTCGGAGCAATCATCGTGAAGATCGATAATTCCGGGCCCCACGGGCTGTGGCGCTACACCTACATGGAGGATGCCGTTCTACCCGAAGCAGGCGTGGTGGACCGTCTGCCTCGGTTCTTGGAACAGATATTCGGCCCTGAGGTGGCTGCCGGCACCACCCTGGATGCCATTGCGCCTTATCGTATGCACCAGCGCAGTGCTCCAACCTACCGGCTTGGCCGTGTTCTGCTTGCCGGCGATGCAGCGCACGCAACAAACCCGACAGGCGGCTTCGGGCTGACAATGGGGCTGTTCGACTCCTACCTGCTGAACGAGGCATTGGGCGCCGTGATTGCGGGAAATGCCGATGAGTCCGTTCTTGATGCCTACTCCGAACTACGACGCGCCGCTTTCATTGACAAGGCCAGTCCCCGCGCCACCGCAAACAAGCGGTTGATCTTTCACTCGACAGACCACGTTCAGAGGGATAAAGACCTGGAGCTGTTCCGGAGGATGGGCAACGATCCAGAACTGGCCGCAGAAGTCCTCTACTTCACCAAGACACTCGAGACGCCCTCGCTTGTTGCCGCATAGAGCGCCTTCGCGTTCGTCAACAAGCCGGCACTACCTACTTCAGGAGTTAACATCATGCTTCCTCTGAGCGGCATCACAGTCGTCTCGCTTGAGCAGGCGGTCGCAGCACCGTTTGCTACACGCCAACTCGCCGATTTGGGGGCCAGGGTCATCAAGATCGAGCGCCCAGGCGTGGGAGACTTCGCCCGCGGGTACGACGAAACAGTCAAGGGCATGGCGAGCCACTTTGTTTGGCTGAACCGGTCCAAGGAGTCAGTCGCCTTGGACCTGAAGAGCCCAGAGGGTCATCATGCCGTGCACGAGTTGATTCGCAGTGCTGACATCTTCGTGCAGAACCTGGCCCCGGGTGCGGCAGAACGTCTCGGGCTCGGCGCCGATGCGCTGCGTGCTGAGCGTCCGGAGCTGATCCACGTCTCAATTTCCGGCTATGGTGCCGACGGTCCGTATTCATCAAAGAAGGCTTATGACCTCCTGGTGCAGTGCGAAGCCGGTCTGGTGTCCATTACCGGCTCTGAAGAGACCCCATCCAAAGTGGGGATTTCGATTGCGGATATCGCCTCCGGTATGTACGCCTACTCAGGCATCCTGACTGCGCTGCTTCAGCGCGGGCAGACCGGGGAGGGGGCAACCATCGAATTATCGATGCTCGAGGCGCTCGGTGAATGGATGGGATACGCCATGAACTATGCAGTTTACGGCGGAACCGCACCAAAGCGGACAGGTTCATCACATGCAGCAATCGCCCCGTACGGTCCCTTCACGTGTGGTGACTCGCAGCAGGTGTTCCTGGGAATCCAGAACGAACGTGAGTGGGCAACCTTTTGTGAGCGGGTCCTTGGCCGTCCAATGGTCGCATTGGATGAACGCTTCGCGCGAAATTCCCTGCGTGTAAAGCACCGAGCGGACCTCACGTTGGTGATAGAGGAGGGGCTGTCCCGGTACCCGGCGGACGAGGTTGTGGACTTGCTTGAGAAAGCCGGGATAGCGAACGCACTGCTGCGTGACATGCAGGGCTTCGCTGACCACCCCCAACTGGCGGCGCGCAACAGATGGCGGGAATATGACTCACCGGTCGGGCCCTTACGTGCCCTGATTCCTCCAGCCACGTTCGTCGGGCAGGAGCCTGTGATGGGTCGCGTTCCCCAAGTGGGAGAAGACACCGAACGCATTCTGGCAGAGTTCAAAGTGCTGGAAACAACATGAGCAAGGACTCTTTGGCGTTGCTTCAGAGCGCCCGCTCGTTCCTGTTTGTCCCGGGGGACCGGCCCGAGCGGTTCTCGAAAGCGCAAACTTCCGGGGCTGATGTGGTCATCCTCGATTTGGAAGACGCCGTCAGCGCTCGCAATAAGGATTCGGCCTTGCTGGCCGTCACCTCCTGGTTGTCAGGAACAGGTCAAGCGGTGGTGCGGATCGAGCGGGACCAGGAGGTTGCTTCTTTGAGGGGCATCCCGGGCCTTATTGGGGTAATGGTGCCCAAGTCCGAAGACCCGGTCCACGTGTCCAGAGTCCATCAAACGCTGGGATGCCCTGTCATAGCGCTCATTGAGTCAGCCTCCGGCGTTGTGGCCGCCCACTCCCTGGCGAGTGTTCCGGGCGTGGCTCGACTCGCTTTTGGCGAGCTCGATTTCGCGGCGGATATTGCTGCGCAGCCGAACCAGCGCGCAATGTTGCTGGCCCGTTCGTCACTGGTCCTCGCCTCCCGCGCCCACGGCCTTCCGGGTCCCCTGGACGGCGTTACCCCAAAGTTCGACGACGACTCCGCGCTGACGCAGGACCTGCACGCCGCCCTCGAGTTGGGAATGTCCGGAAAACTCCTGATTCATCCCCGTCAGGTCGCCGTAACGCACCACGTCTTCCGTCCCAGTGACGACGAGGTCGCGTGGGCGGGGCGGATTGTGAAATCCATCAGTGACGGGGGAGCCGTGGTCAAGGTTGACAGTGCCATGGTGGACGCCCCTGTGCTGCGGCGCGCGCAAGCCATCCTCGCGCGCCTCGCGTCCGATGCACGCACGCTGGTCAATCACCGGGAAGCACACGCCGGCGGCAGCCTGGCAGAGGAGGACAAATGACTCACCCTATGAATCATCGGCCTGTTGCCGTCATCACCGGCGGCGGCGGTGGCCTCGGAAATGACATCGCCGATCGCCTGGCGGATGACGGGTTCGACCTCGCGCTCCTTGACGTCTCGTCGTCGGCGCTACAGAGCGCAGCAGCCAGACTCTCGGAGAGATCGCCGAAGCTCAAAGTGCTGACATACGCGGGGAACCTGGCCGAGGAATCAGTGGTCGCCGAGACCTTCACCCGTATCGAGGAGGAGTTTGGGCGCATCGATGTCCTCGTCAGCGCGGCTGGAGGCAGTGGCACTGCCAAGGTCCGTGAACTCTCAGAACTGAGCGGCGAGGTGTGGCGTGCAGTGATCGAAAGCAACCTCACCAGCACTTTCCTGTGCGCGCGGCAGGCTGTCCCGATCATGCTGAAGCGCGGCTATGGACGGATCGTAAATTTCTCGTCGCTGGTTGCCGACGGTCTCGATGGGCCGTCAGGAACTGTAGGCGCCCGGCTGGCCTATGCTGCGTCCAAGGGAGGCATCGTGAGTCTCACCAAGCAGCTCGGCAAAGACCTCGGTGGCACCGGGATTACCGTGAACGCCGTAGCTCCTGGACTCATCCTCCCCACCACTGGGCGGGTCCGGGACACCTTCGAGGTGATGGGGGCGGAAGAGAAGGCCGCCGCCTCTGCCGCCATCCCCGTTGGCAGACCAGGAACCGGCCGCGAGATTGCCGCCGCCGTGGCATACCTCGCCTCAGCGGCAGCCGCATTCACCTCAGGCACCGTCCTGCACGTCGACGGAGCAGCATCTTGACCACCAACCCCACTTGCAACGGAGACTTCAGATGAAACACCCCCCGCTGATCATGCTTCCGGCCCTGGGCGCCGACTCCCGGCTATGGCAGCCGGTCATTGACGAACTCGGGGGAGAGTTCGAATGCACGGTGGTCCGTGGTGAAGGGCAGACGATCCAGGCCATGGCGGACCATGTGCTGTCACTGGCCCCCAGCGAATTTATCCTGGTTGGAATTTCGATGGGAGGGTATGTCGCCCTTGAGATAGCGCTAAGGAAGACCGGAAGAGTCAAGGCTTTGGCGTTGTTCAACACCTCGGCCATTGCCGCGCCGGAGGATCGTCGGAAGAACTCCGAAAGCCTTATCTCGCTGGTGAATTCCGGGGGATTCCTGGAAGCGATCACCCGCACGGCCCCGGCCGTATCGCGGGGAATCCCCGAGGTTCAGCGGGTTGTGGAGGCGATGACCGAAGAACTGGGCGAACAGGTTTTCGTGGATCAGCAGCGCGCCGTAATGGATCGGTCCGACCGACGTTCGGAACTGGCCTCCATGGACTGTCGCACCCTGGTGGTGGGCGCTGCCGAAGACATCATTACGCCGCCGGCTTTGAGCGAGGATCTCGCTGGACGACTCCCTGATGCGCGCTTTGTCCTTATCCAGGAGAGCGGGCATTTCGTTCCACTGGAGCAACCAAAGGCGGCCGCAACCGCGCTGCAGGCTTTTCTTCGGAACCAGGCGGAAGGTTCGCCGCAGGTGGTCGGCAGGTGAGCATCACTTCCCTCCTTCCATCCTGAACTGGAGCACCACGCCATTGAAAGGAAGTCCTCCATGAGCAAAGACCTAGGTCCGGAATCGCTCACTGACGCTGTCATCGACAGTTTCAAAGACACTGCTGACCCGCGGCTTAAGGCCATTCTGGAAAGCCTGACCCGCAACCTTCACAACTTCGTTCGTCAGGTAAGCCCCAGCATTTCCGAATGGGAAGCGGCAATCAACTTCCTTACCGCAACAGGCCGGAAGTGCGATGACGTGCGCCAGGAGTTCATCCTGCTTTCGGACGTACTGGGAGTTTCCATGCTGGTGGAGACGATCAACGATCAGGAAACCCCGGACGCTACGGATTCGACCGTCCTCGGGCCCTTCCATATGGTCGAATCACCCGAACGGCATCTGGGCGACAACATCTCTTCCGAAAGCGAAGGGGACGTGTGCGTTGTCAGGGGGAGGGTCCTCTCAGTCACCGGACTGCCTATTCCCAACGCCCGGATTGACGTGTGGCAGGCCAACACCACGGGCTTCTACGACGTCCAGCAGCCGGGCATTCAAAGCGTCGGCAACGGCAGGGGACTCTTCCGTACCGACGAAAACGGTGCGTTCCATTTCCGCAGCGTTGTACCGAGCTACTATCCGATTCCAACCGATGGTCCGGTTGGAGGTCTGTTGAAGGCCAGTGGAAGACACCCCTACCGTCCAGCCCATATCCACTTCATTGTCACCGCGGCGGGTTTCAAGGAGCTGACGACCCACATCTTCATTGGGGGAAGCGAATACATCGACTCGGATGCGGTCTTCGCTGTCAAGGAAAGCCTCATCAAACCCTTCACCCCCAACGAGGACCCTGCGGCGGCCGCAGAGTTTGGGGTGGATTCCCCGTTCATCGAGGGAGTCATCGACATTCTGCTGCACCCGGAGAGCCAATCTCCCAGCTCACGTTTCCAAGTATCCGAGGAGGTAGTCCGGTGAAGGAATTCCGCTATGAAGCACTGCCGATGCGGGTAACTTTCGGCGCGGGGTCGGTCAAGACTCTCCCCGAGGAGGTCCGTGCGTTGGGCCTGCGGCGTGTACTGGTCCTGTCCACTCCGTTTCAGGAAGATCTGGCCAGGAACGTATCCAGGCAATTGGGCGAGTTGAGCGCCGGGGTGCACGCAGAAGCCGAGATGCACGTCCCCATTGAATCAGCCCACAGGGCACGTGATGCAGCAAGGGCAGCGGATGCCGATGGTTATGTAGCAGTAGGGGGTGGATCCACCACGGGACTTGGGAAGGCAATAGCTTTGGAGTTTGGCGCCCCCATCATCGCGGTGCCCACCACCTACGCCGGATCGGAAATGACGCCGATCTGGGGGCTGACAGCCGACGGCGAAAAGAAGACCGGCCGTGACCCGCGCGTGTTGCCTACAAGCGTCATTTATGACCCGGAACTTACGCTGACCCTTCCGGTGGGCATGTCCGTCACCAGCGGTTTCAATGCGATAGCCCATGCGGTGGAAGCGCTCTATGCCCCTGACGGATCTCCTGTCATCTCGCTCATGGCAGAGGAAGGAGCCCGTGCAATGCTCAACGCCTTGCAGAAAATCGTCAAGGATCCAGCCCATGCGGAGGCCAGGTCAGATGCGCTGTACGGGGCATGGCTTTGTGGTGCCACTCTGGGAGCGACCACGATGTCGCTGCACCACAAGCTCTGCCACATCCTCGGCGGGACCTTCAACTTGCCCCACGCTGAAACCCATACGGTAGTGCTGCCCTATGCGCTGAACTTCAATGCCGGGCATGCTCCCGATGCCATCGCTGCATTGCAGCGGGCCACTGGGGCACAGAATCCTGCCCGCCACATACGTGAACTCGCTGTGAACCTGGGCGGTCCGCGTTCTCTGCGTGAACTCGGCTTCACCGACGAAGACATCGACACGGCCGTCGAACT
This sequence comes from Micrococcaceae bacterium Sec5.1, assembly GCA_039636795.1. NCBI lineage: Bacteria > Bacillati > Actinomycetota > Actinomycetes > Micrococcales > Micrococcaceae > Micrococcaceae bacterium Sec5.1. Next base: position 2,642,165 of record CP143430.1, read on the forward strand.
GGCAACCCACAATCAATATGCCAACCCGCGTCCATTGACAGCAACAGGCCTCCGGGGCCTCCTCACCGCCGCGCTTAACGGTGACGCCCTGACATCTCCCTAGGCATACATCAAATAGATGCCTAGCGGAATTAATTGGTATTTGTGCAATACCAACTGCGGTCACAGAGTAGAGGAAAGCAGTGATTCACCTCACGCAAACTCACAACAGAAAGACAGGCCATGGTCCAAACCACTACCGACATTGTGATTGTTGGGGGATCGACGGCGGCACTTAGGGCGGCTGAGACCGTCAGCCGCCGGGCACCGGGCTTGAAGGTCACGGTGGTCAGTGCCGAGCAGCATCTGCCCTATGAATTGCCCCCGTTGTCGAAGATCCCCTTGAAGGAATCCGTCGACATTGAAGCGTTGATCTACCCCTCTGCGCGCGCTCTGCAGGAGAGCGGCGTGGAGTTCCGACTCGGAGACACGGCCACGGCCCTTGACCCGCAACGTCAGGTGGTGACCACAGGCAGTGGCGACATCAAATATCGGGCAGCAATCATCACCACAGGATGTGAACCGATCATGCCTCCAATATTCGATGGGGAACGGGACGTGTTCGTCTTGCGGCGCTTTGAAGACTCCGTAGGACTCCGGGAAGCCGTCAACGATCGCCGTCGCTCCGTGGCCATCGTGGGTGCAGGGTTTATTGGTGGAGAATTCGCCTCGACCTTGATCGGGGACGGCCGCGAAGTATCCCTGATCGATCTCTCCGAACACCCGCTTATCCGCTTCGGTGAAGAAGTTTCCAGGGTTTACGAGGACCTGCATCGAGGCAAGGGAGTGGAAACATTCTTTGGATTGGGCGCAACGGCCACCATCGAACGGAACGGCCGTCGATTCCTGAAGCTTAGTGATGGCCGTGAAGTTGCCGCTGATGTGATTGTGGTGGGAGTCGGGGTGCGGCCCGCCGTTTCGTGGTTGGCTTCTTCGGGTATCGAACTGGAAAACGGCATTCTTGCCGACGAATATCTGCAGAGTACCCGGGGCGTCTTCGCCGCAGGTGACGCCGTCCGGTGGCCCAATAAACGATTCGATGCAGCCATGCGCATTGAGCACTGGACCACCGCAGCCGAACAAGGGCGAGCAGCCGGACTGAACGCGGTGAACTATCTTGAGGGATCACCACTGGTGCCCTGCGCTACTGTTCCCTTCTTCTGGTCCGACCAACATGGTCAAAGGGTGCAGTGGGCCGGACATCAGTCCGGAGGGGAACAAGTGTATTCCAGCCAGAATGACAACGGATCACTTTTCCTCTTCCGTCAGGGAGGTTTCCTCGCCGGGGCCTTGGCCTTCGAACGGCGCCAGGAGTTCGTGCAATTGCGCGCAAAACTACGCCAGCCCCTCGCCTGGGAAGTAGCCATGGGCATGGTCCCGGGGCTCGAGCCCATGAGCAGCGCGGTCCTGGTGCCATGACTGTTAATCGGCGCCGCTATGTCTCATGCCCGTGCGGCATCCTCCTGGATGGGGTGGACGATGAGGAGCTGGTCATCGCGGTGCGTGCTCACTTGAACGAATCTCATCCAGGACTGGACTACACACGGGACCAGATCCTTCTCATGGCCTACTGACATCAAACAAAGGAGTTTCAATGTCTGTTAAAACACCAGGGCGAATGAAATCGGTACTCTTTTCAAGTTTCATGGGAACAGCCATCGAATTTTACGACTTTCTGCTCTATGGACTGGCTGCCAGCCTGGTTTTCGCTCCGCTCTACTTCGCCAATCTCTCACCCGCATTGGGCATCGTGGCGTCGTTCGCGACCCTGGCAGTCGGTTACTTGGCGAGACCACTGGGTGGTCTGATCTTCGGCCACTTCGGTGATCGGGTCGGACGAAAGCAGATGCTCGTCCTGACCATGCTCCTGATGGGCGGTGCAAGCTTCTGCATCGGTCTCCTCCCAACCCAGGCAGCAATCGGCCAGCTGGCGCCCCTGCTGTTGATTGTGCTCCGCGTGATTCAGGGTATCGCTGTCGGAGGCGAATGGGGTGGGGCTGCCCTGATGGCCATGGAACACTCGATGCCGGAGCGGCGGGGCTTCTCCGCCAGCTTCGCCAACATGGGTGGCCCTGCCGGCGCTGCTTTGGCAACGGTGGTCTTCAGCCTCTGCAGCATGATGCCTGAGGAACTGTTCATGACATGGGGATGGCGGTTGCCGTTCCTGTTCAGTGCAGTCCTGGTTGGCGTCGGACTCTTCGTGCGCCTCAAGGTCGCTGAATCGCCAGTCTTCCTGGAAACGCAGCGCAAGGAAGCTGCGTCGCAACACCGCAGGGTGCATCCGCTCCTGGAGGTAGTCCGGAAGTATCCGCGCGCCGTCGTGATCGCTTGCCTGGGTACGATCATGGCCTTTGCCATGCAGTCACTTCTCGCCACCTTTGCCATGCCGTATGCCGTTGCCGCCGGGCACAACCGCTCGGAAGTCCTGTGGATCAGCCTCGCGACCCAGGTAATCCATGTGTTCACGATCCCTATGTTTGCAGCGTTGTCAGACAGGGTAGGGCGACGCAAAGTGATGATGACCGGCGTAATCGGCATGATTTTGCTCATCCATCCCATCTGGTTGATGATCGCTGTAGACAACGTTGTGCTGTTGTTCGTGGCTTTCCTGATTGGAAATCCACTGCTCCAGGCCATGGTGTACGGACCCACAGCGGCCTACATCTCCGAGATGTTCGGCGCCGAATCCCGCTATACAGGTGCATCCTTGGCGTATCAGGTGTCCGCGACGTTGGGTGGCGGACTGGTTCCCCTTGCGGCAACCGCGTTGCTGGCAGCCCGTGGTGGAAACGACCCCGTCTACGTTTCGGGCCTGGTCATTACCATTGGCATTGTCAGCCTGTTGGCCTTGTTGGTACCCGGCCGCCGTCAGAACAATGATCATGCTCAGGCGGACACCGAGGCGTCGATTTCCGTGCAGTAATCGGGACAAACGAGAGGATCAAAATGATCTACGAACATGCCGATCTCCGGATCAATCCTGACACCGAGGAGAAATTTGTCAGGGACTTCAGTGCCGTCAGGAAATCACTGGTCGAGGCGGAAGGGTGTCATTCAGTTGAGTTGCTGGTTAGCGTGGACAGCCCCAATACATATCTTTTGCGGGTAGGTTGGGAGAATATTGAAGACCACACCGTAAGATTTCCAGGTACCTCGGAAGCAAACGAGCTACGCCGGGTCCTGATGGAACACTGCGTCACTCCGCCACAGGTTCTCCATTTCGGTGGACAGGACGTTTCGATCTCACTGTGAGGCCGGTGCCTTCGACTCAAATCTAAACGGCTACGCGCTGTTTTGCAGCTCTTTTCTGGCATATTCTCCACGTATGGCGGATCAATGAATATTGTATTTGTGCTCAAGGCGGATGAAGCACAGGCTGGACTTAGTCCCGCATTGTTGCGAGGCAATCACCACACTCAATGAGGAGTACAAATGGGTACCATCGGCACTTATCTTGGAACAATACTGAGCTTGCATTCCGTGTCACCCTCCAACCCGGGCCCCTCGTCCTGGAACGTGGGCCACCGCGGGCCATCGGGGCGCATAGTGGCCCATCCATGGGCAGGCTGGTTCATCGAGGACAGCGCCGAGGCAGAACCGGAAACCGACACCGTCGCGTAACGCGAGAGGAGCTGGTGCCCTATTGTGCCCTGGTCCGGCCTGCCAGCCAGGATGCGACTTGGGTTCGTGAAGTGAAACCAAGCTTGGACAATATTCGCTCGATGTGACCACTGACCGTCCTTGGGGACAGAACCAGTTCGGCAGCGATTTCCTTGTTGCTGCGCCCTTGGGCAACAAGGGCCGCAACTTGCGTTTCCCGCTCGGTCAGCTGTGGCCCGCCCGGGCTGTATAGACCCACAAACTCCGCTTTGTTTGAACGACGCAGTTCGGCACGGTTCCTGCTCTCAACGGAGTCCGCCCGGGGCGAAACATAGGAGCTTTTGGCCAGGTTCAATGCGAGCTCAACAGCTTGGTCCTTGGACAGAGCCGGCCCCCCGTCGACTATTGACCGGAACCGCGCCTCCCCGAGCTCCCGTCGAATCTGCCCCACAGTCTGCTTGAAATCTGTTTCCAGCGGACCGAAGGCAGAAACGGTGGTGCCGATCCCTTTCCAAACCGATTGAGCTGCGTGAAGAAGTGCTGCTGCCGATTCAAACTGCCCGTTCGAAGCGGCTGTCCACGACATTTGCTCGATGGTCAGGGCAATGCAAAGCCCATCGTGAAAATCCCGTTGAATTTCCAGCGCGGAGATCTGGCATCGGCGGGCATCCTCGAGCTGACCAAGGTGCCAGTGGCAAAGGCCCATGACCGCGTGCCCATACGCACGGCTCCACCGCTCACCGTGCCTGCCGCTTTCAGCCAGTACCCGCTGGCAGGTCGCGAGGGCTTCCTCTATCCGCCCGGCATACATCTGAGTCCAGGCCAAAAGGAAAGTCGCCGTAAGTGCTGAAGCGCAGTCCTCCTGCAACCGGTGGACGGCTGCTGCGCGGCCAAAGAGCCCTATAGCCTCTTCGAGCCGACCTCCGAGGACTTCGCTTAAAGCCTGCCATTGGTCGGCATGAGCTGCCAGCACCGGATCATCCAGGTCATGAGCGATTTCACGGCATTCGGCCAAGTACCCCTGTGCGGGTTCCGGATCGCCCTGAAGCAGGGCTACCCACGCGGCTACCCATAGGACATTTCCACGCTCGCGCGTTCTGCCCGTAGCCAGACCAAGCATCCGCTCAAGCCACCCACGGCCATCTGAAAGGTTGCCCCCAGCGACCCAGTGGTACCTGAGAAGGGCCGCCAGATTCATCCCTGCCAGTTCCTCACCCGGAGTGCTTGCCGACCATTCCAACGCCGAGAGAATATTCGTATGATCCCGCCGCGCGGCAGCGAGGCGCGTTGACTGTTCCGGACCGCACCAGAGCGCAACAGTTTCGGACGCTTTTCCGAGGTAGTGGTCGCGTTGGCGACGGCGGAGTTCGGAAGACTCGCCGTTGCGATCAAGCAACGCCGCCCCGTATTCCCTGAAGGTCATCAGTTGCCAGTACCGCCTTGGCTGGTCGCCCGCAGACATGACGTCAATGACGTTTTCTGCGACCACCAGAGACTTTGCGACGAGGTGATCCAGCAGGTCCAGGACATCCACTTTGTTGATCTCGCCGAATCCGCAGACCTCCTCCGCGGCCTCGACGTCAAAGCCGGCCGGGAAGACCGCAAGCCTGGCCCACAAAATCTGTTCCTCCCGGGTACAGAGTTCATAGCTCCAGTCCACCAGCGCCCGCAGCGTCTGCTGCCGGGGAATTGCTGCCCTGTTTCCGCCCTTAAGGATGTCAAAGCGCCGGTCCAGCCGCTCCACGAGTTGAACAACCGATAATGAGCGCAGTCGGGCAGCAGCAAGTTCAATGGCAAGAGGTATGCCGTCCAACATCTGGCACAGTTGGGCAACGGCCTGCCGGTTGCCATCGGTGATCTCAAATCCAGCGTTTATGCTTTTCGCTCGATCAACCAACAGCCGAACAGACTCAAAAGCCTCAATCGTTCCGGCTTCGATGTCGGACGCCGAAGGGGCACTGAGCGGTGGCACTTGGTAGACCTGCTCACCGAAGATCCCCAGGGGTTCCCTGCTGGTTGCAATGACACGCAGCTCTGGTGAAATTTCCAGGAGCCTTGCCACCAAAGCCGGTATCACGTCCAGAAGATGTTCGCAGTTGTCCAGGACCAAGAGCAGTTGCCGTTCCTGGACGTACTCCGCAATCCTCTCTGCGGGTGATCGGTTCGACTGGTCAGGCAGTCGAAGGGAAGCCGCAATCTGCGAAACAACCAAAGAGGTGTCTTCCAAGGCTGCAAGTTCAACTATCCAAACGCCATCGCGAAACGCCTTGCGGGTTCGTGCGGAAAGCTCCGCAGCGAGGCGCGTCTTACCGACGCCTCCGGGTCCGGCAAGCGTAAGGAGGCGGGAGCGTGACATCAGCTCCCTCGCTGCGCCGAGTTCATTGCGTCGTCCAATAAAGCTCGTTAGGTTATGGCCCCCCAAGGAGCCAATGGTCACTGCTTCGGTACTCATGACCCTCCTGTGATGCAGATAACAATACAGGTAGCAGATGGGGTCATTTGACCCGTCCGCTGGCAGTCGCAGCCGCGCACACTGGATGCAGTCAGAACGACTCTTGGAGCAAATCGGAAGGCAAGCGCGATGAGGCGCAGAGCAGCAAATCCAAGCACCTGCCGGAACGGCGGCAACGGATCAAGTGCAAGCACTAATCCAGCCACTGTATTTTCCGGTTTCTCCAAAGACGGCGGCCCTGCCGGCGCCGTTTCCAATCCATGGGCGGCGGACAATTTCTGGCCGGACTGTATTGACACACAAGTCCGCGAATTCCTGCCTGTTTTCCTCACAGACTACAGCAGTAAGCAACGCTATCTCGATATCTGAGGGCTATTTCCTCAATCCTTAAGGCAAAATGCGGCGGGAATTCGCCTGCGCTATTCCACGGTTTACCACAATTACTCAGCAATGAAAGAGGCGCCATGACAGCGACGTCAATCACCGAATTGTCAGATATCAACGTTCCGGATGCTGAATTGGTGGCCCGCGCTGCCAATTTGGTGCCGTTGGTCCGGGAGTTCGCAGCGCAGGGTTCCGAAGCCCGCCGCGTTGCCCCGGAAGTGGTAACGGCACTGGAAGGCGCCGGACTTTTCCGGATGTTGGTTCCGAAGCGATACGGGGGCATGGGTGCTTCATTGCGCACAGCCGTGGAAGTGACGAAGGAAATATCCCGCGGTGATGGTTCCACGGGGTGGGTCACCACGCTCATGATGGTGGGAACAGGTTTCGCCTCGACTTTTTCGGAGCAAGCCCAGGAAGAGGTCTTTGGAAGCAATCCCTTGGCGAAGGTGGCTGGCACGTTCAGCCCCGGAAGCAAGAGTGAGCGCGTTGACGGTGGCTATTTGATCAGTGGCCGGTGGCCGTATTCCTCCGGTTCCTTTGCTGCGGACTGGGCGACGCTTGGTGTGTTGCTTGATGGCGATGACCCGATGGCGCTGGCCCTCATCCCCGCCGAAGCATGGACCATCGAGCCGACTTGGTTTGTCGCGGGTATGAAGGGCACAGGCAGTGACACGATCGTGGTGGAAGACCACTTCGTGCCGGAGCACCGGGTGCAGCGACTCAGCAACATGCTCACCTCGAATTTCCTGTCCCCGTACAAGGACGACCGCATGGCAAATGTGGCCTTCAACGCCGTGGCAGCCGCTATCCTCATTGCCCCGCAGATCGGCCTGGCGCGGCACGCACTGGAAATCACCTTGGCCAAGCTGCCCGGCAAACCGGTGGCCTACACCATGTACAGCAACGCCAAAGATTCCCCCACCCATCAGTTGGCCGTTGCGAAGGCAGCTTCAAATCTGCATATGTCTGAGCTACTGCTGAACAGGATGTGCCTGGACATTGACACAGCCGCCGACGCCGGTGAGAAGTTGGATCTTCCCACAAGGGCCCGTATCCGCAATGACACTGGAGTTATCGCCGAATTGATCGGGCAGGCCATCGATGCGCTGATGACCGCCAACGGTGCAGGATCCTTTGCCGAAGCCAACGTCCTTAACCAGATCTGGCGCGATTCCGAAATTGCCGCACGGCATGCCTTTGTGACTCCTGAAATTGGTAAAGAAGCCTACGGCCGGGTCCTGATGGGCCTGGAACCCACCATCAACCTCTAAGGCAAGGTCAACATGTCCATTCCCACGATCCCCGAAGCGCCTGCTGAAGACCCCGCACGAACCTACCGGCACGTTCTCGGACACGTCCCCACAAGCGTCGCGGTAGTAACAGCCGGCTTAAGGTCCGGGCCTGTCGGCATGACTGTGGGCTCCTTCACATCGGTGTCACTGGAACCACCCTTGGTGGCGTTTTTTGTAGACAAGTCGTCTAAAACGTGGCTTCGGCTCTATGAGGCAAGCCACTTTGGCGTCAATATCCTCGGCCAGGACCAGACCGAGCTCTGCAAGGCGTTTGCCCGCCGTTCGGAAGACCGCTTCAACGAAGTGGACTGGACGCTCTCCGAGCGTGGGGTGCCACTGCTGAACGATGCCATAGTCACGCTTGAATGCACCCGTTACAAAATCGATCTCATTGGAGACCACTACCAAATCGTCGGGCGGGTCGAGTCCCTGGAACTGCGAGCCACCAACCCACCCTTGATCTTCCTTCAAGGCAGCTTCCTCAACCTCTCGGTTTAGTGGCGAAGAACGCCACCGGAAGGACCGCCCCAGGCAATTGGGCAGCCCTTCGTCCCAACAACTTTTAGCAAGGAGAACGCATGTCTCTCATCGTTGAGAAGCCAAACGATCTGGACCGCAAGCATTTCTTTATCGACGGCGTTTGGGTCAAGCCCACAGGGGGTCGGACCCGAAACCAGGTGGAGGCAGCCACCGGAGAAGTCATCGGTATAGCCGCTATGGGTTCGGAAGCAGACATCGACGCCGCGGTCAGGGCAGCCCGGCGAGCCCTGGACGATGGGCCTTGGGGTAAAACGTCTCCCCAGGAACGCGCTGAGGTGATGCGACGATTCGCCCGTGAGCTCGACCTCCGATCCACCTACACATCCGAGCTGGTCTCTCGCGAGAATGGGATGCCAATCGGGTTGTCGCAGATGTTGAACGGCGGGGCGCCATCCGTCCTCCTGAACATCTATGCGGACGTCATCGAGAACCTCTCCTTGGAAGAGGTGCGCACCAGCCAGGCTGGCTCGACCATTGTCCGCCGAGAGCCCGTCGGAGTAGTCGGCGCGATCGCACCATGGAACTTTCCGCAAGCGTTGGCCATGTTCAAGATCGCGCCGGCCCTTGCTGCCGGCTGCACGGTGGTGCTCAAGCCCTCGCCGGAAACAGCATTGGATTCTTATGTCTTTGCCGATGCTGCAAAGGCCGCCGGTCTGCCTGATGGCGTATTGAACATCGTCCTGGGTGATCGGGACGCAGGCGCAGCGCTCGTCTCGCACCCTCTGGTGGACAAAATCGCATTTACAGGTTCAACCGCAGCGGGCAGAATTATCGGCGCCGAGTGCGGGCGTTTGATCCGCCGCTGCACGCTTGAACTTGGCGGCAAATCCGCAGCTGTCTTCCTCGAAGACGGCGACGTCAACACCCTGCTGGCTGGCCTGGACAACGCCTCCTTCCTGAACAACAGCCAAACCTGCACCACCCAATCACGAATTCTCATCGCTCGATCCCGATACAACGAAGTCGTTGACGCGATCGGGAGCTTCGCTGACTCGTACAGGTTGGGGAACCCGCTCGATCCAACAGTGACCATGGGGCCAATGGCCACACATGAGCACCTGGAACGGGTGATGGAGTACATCGATATGGCAAAAGCCTCCAACGCCCGTTTGGTGACAGGAGGCAGCCGCCCTGATGGCCTTGATAGCGGGTGGTTCGTTCAGCCCACAGTCTTTGCCGACGTCGACAATAATGACCGCCTCGCACGTGAGGAAGTCTTTGGTCCCGTCATGGCACTGATTCCTTTTGACGATGACGACGACGCCGTTCGGATGGCAAACGACAGCAACTACGGTCTTGGAGGATCGGTGTGGAGCGCCGACGAAGACAGGGCCTTGTCCGTTGCGCGGCGGGTAAGGACCGGAACCATCGGACTCAATTACTACACCTTGGACCTGGGGGCGCCGTTCGGCGGATTCAAGGATTCCGGTGTCGGCAGGGAACTCGGGCCCGAGGGTATCAACGCATACCTGGAATACAAGTCAATCTATGCCTCTGCCAGGTATCTCAGCGTCTGACCCAAAAAGCCCAGTAACAACGCCATGCAACCTTCAACGGGTTGCAATGGAAGGAGATCGAACCGCATGAGTAATTCAGCTGAGATTGTCGCGGCCTATTTCGACGGCGTGAAAGCGGGCGATGCGGATGCAGTGGCCAACCTGTTTGCCCCTGATGCGCAGTTGATCAATGCTGCGGGGATCCTCAAAGGGGCTGATGCCATCAGACGGATGTACCAAAACGGACTGACGCCCGGAGCGATGACGCCAAGCCCGCATCCGCCGGTGGTGAACGGAGAGCACGTAGCCGTCGAGATAGACCTGAATGCCAACGGAGCCAGCCTCAAACTCGGAGACTTCTTCACCATTCGCGATGGGAAGATCCACAGTCTCACCATCTATAGCCTTACCCCATCAGACGCGCGCCTCTTCGACGACGTCGGAATAGACCCCGCACGGTAGGGCCTGATCCATCCGCCAACCGCAGCCAGTCCAAGATCGTGAAAATACCAGGAGAACACATGAAAATAGCTGTCTTTGGCCCTCATCGTCGCGTGGGTGTCATCAAGGACGATAAGATCGTCGACGCCAATGGAGCCTACGCAAAGTTCCTGTCCGTAACGTCAGAGCTGACGCGCCCTCAGGCACAAGCCGACGCTGACGTCCCTTCGGAACTTGGGGCGTTTATCGCAGAGGGGGACCGGGCCCTGGAAGGCGCCCAAGCCGCCGTCGAGCACTTATGGGCCAAAGCCCAGGACGATCGTGGGCTCGCGGGGGAGCCGCTCTTCTTTGGCCTCGGTGAGACTGAACTTCATGCCCCGGTGGCCCAAGGTTCCCGGATCTTTTGCGCTTTGGCCAACTTCTTCGATCACATGGAAGCCGCCAGCAAGAACAGTGCAGGGAATGACACAGCTGAAGTCCTTGACCGGCTGGTCCAGGGTGGACCCAAATACTTCCTGAAGGACCACCGGGCAGTAGGAGCTGACGCCCAGCCGGTGCGTTACCCCGCAAGGACCCGTCGCTTGGATTACGAGGCCGAGGTGGCGATTATCGTCGGGAAACAAGGTCGCGATATCGGCCGCGACGATGCTCTTCCCTATATCTGGGGATACACATTGCATAACGACTGGTCGATCCGCGACAACGTGTCCTTCGGGCCGGACTTCATGCACTCCAAGAACTTCGATACGTCGGCAACCATTGGGCCCTGGATCGTTGTCAATGAAGGCATTGACCCGCAGGACATTCCCATTGAGTGCCGTGTCAACGGGGAGGTCCGGCAAAGCGGCAACACCAAATCAATGGTGCACGATTTCTCCGCCTTCATCCAACACCTCTCAGCTGACACCACCCTGTATCCGGGCGATCTCATCAGCAGCGGAACGCCAAAGGGAACCGCCGTCGATTCCAGCCGGCAACAAACTGACGGATCTCATCCGGACACGCTGTTCGTGAAGCCCGGCGACGTCGTCGAGGTGTCCTCGAGTCTCATCGGCACCATCCGGAACGAAGTTATCAGTCCCGCCACGTGAGATTTCAGATCAGCGTGAAGTCTTCAGCCATTGCTCCCCTTGGCACACATAAAGAAAGATGACCATGAGCGAACAGCAGCACAACGTGGGCGGTGTTCTCTACGACCGCCCCTTCAAAATCCGCCGGCTCAACCATTTTGGCATCAGCGTCGAAGATACAGGCGCGTCGCTGACCTTCTACCGGGATCTCCTCGGATTCCAGGTGGCCGATGCCCTTGACCTGGAAAAGTATGACCCAGGGGTATGGCTTGATGGCCTCGCCGACAAACATATCTATTTCCTTCGCCACAACAGCGATCACCACACCTTCGTCCTGATGCCGAAGGCCTGGGTGGACCATATGGATTCCCCGGCCAGGGGTGACCTGACCATCAACCAGATCACGTGGCAAGTTGGAAGCCTTCGCGAGGTGGTCCAGGCACGGCTATGGCTCGAGTCCCTGGGTAACAAGATCGAACGCTATGGCCGGGACCCCGGATCCAACTGGCACACTTACTTCCCCGATCCCACAGGGCACACCAACGAACTGGAATATGGCATCGAACAGGTCGGTTGGGATGGCCGGAGCAAACCCGAAGTCTTGTGGCCATGGGCGAACGAGCACCCTTCGCTTCCCACGACGTCGGAGGGCAGCGAGCTGGCTGCCGCCGAGGCGGATGGTGTGGATCTCACCAGCGGTTACCGGTGGGTGGACGAGTTGCCGAAGACGTTCGATGTAGGCGGTGTGCTCCTTTCCCGCCCGTTCAAACCCGTTCGCATCGGACCTGTCAGCATCTTCGTTGAGGACGTCGCCAGCGCAGAGGAGTTCTACACGCAGCGGCTTGGCCTGGTAAAGAGCGAGGAAACGGTGGTCCATGGTCACCGTGCCGTCTTCCTGAGGGCAAACACGGAACACCACAGCCTGGGACTCTTCCCGATGGAACTCCGGAAAAACCTGGGCGTCAGCGAACACACCACGTTGCTCTCCTTCGGCATCCAACTCGGCTCGTATGAACAGTTGCGAGCAGCGCGAAGCTACCTCGAAGAACGCGGTGTCAAGCTCCTGGACCTGCCACAGGAGATCCACCCCGGTGTCGACTACACGCTTCACGCAGTCGATCCCGACGGCCACGTCATGGAGTTGTACTACTACATGGAACAGGTGGGATGGGACGGGACCGTGCGGACACCAGCACAACGACGCGTTATCGATCCCGAGGTTTGGCCCGAGGCGCTGTCTCCCATGTCCGATACGTACGGCGGCGAAACCTTCTGGGGTCCCCTCGGCTGACGCCGGATCACTTGCACCACCGTTCCCGCCAAAGAGGCCGGGAGCAAGAAACTACAAAAAGGAGGCCTGAAGTGGGCCGTATCATCATCAGTGGGGCGTCGGGGGATCTTGGGCGCAGAGTCACAGAACTGCTTCTGGCAGCTAACCCGGACATAGAACTAACGCTGGTATCACGTACGCCGGAAAAGCTGTACAAACACAAGAATCCGGGCATCCGCGTGATGCGTGGCGATTACCAGGAACCTGAATCCCTCAACGAGGCCTACATCGGCGGCGAAGTCCTCTTCCTCATCAGCGGACTCAACCTTGGCCGCCGGGTTGCCGAGACGAGGAACGCGATTGCCGCAGCACAGCATGCTGGTGTCCGCCACATCGTGTACACGTCCGTGGGCGGCATTCACCCCAACAACCCGGCTCTTTCAGCCAGGGACCACTATCAGAGCGAATTGGATCTCCGGAATTCGGGCTTGGCCTACACCTTCCTCCGCAACGCGCTGTACGCGGAGATCATCAGTAACATTCTTGTTGCTCCTGCGGTAGCCAGCGGAGTGATGGCACAGGCAACGGGTCATGGACGGCTGGCACCGGCCGCCAAAGCCGATGTCGCCCGCAGCGCAGCCGCTGTATTGCTTGCTGCAGAAAGGCATGCGGGTGCTGTCTATGAAATCACAGGGCCTGAACTGCTGACTTTTGAAGACATTGCGCGCATCGGTTCGAAGGTACACGGCGCGCCAATTGATTATCAGCCGATTTCCGATGATGAGCGGCTCGCCTTCTTTGATTCCATAGGTATCCCAAGGACTTACGACCCCTCCATGCCGCCGAGTGCCGACGGCCACATGTGGGCAAGTGATGAGTTGGTTACTGCTGAAGTCGCCATTGCCGAGGGGTATCAGACCGTTCTCTCAGGACACGTTCAGCTGATCACCGGGCGCAGTCCCGAACCGCTGCAATCGGTGATGGAAGCCGTCAAATCGGTGCCGTACGACCAAATCCCGGCACAGGTGTCCTAGCTCTTTACTTCAGGCATGCGTTCCACAGGACGGCTTCGCTCATAGGGATATGGGCGAAGCCGTCTTTGCATTCCTGCCGTGCCAAGACCAAGTGAGTCTTCTTGGGTGCCGCCAAGTCTTGTGCAATACGATACGGTTCGTATAAGTTGGGTGGACTGAGATGCAAGGGCGGGCCCCTTGGCTTAGCAACCCTGTGTTCTCAATCCCGTCCTTCTCGCGCCAAGGGACCAGCGGCGTGCCGGGCGGTCCCCAATGAAAGGAAAGCATGATCGTGAAGACTGCCTTGGAGCCACGTGATGCTGTGGTGGTCGCCTACCGCCGAACACCGATTGGCCGGGCCCGTAAGGGTTCATTGGCCGCTGAGCGTCCCGAGGATCTGGCCCTCGCAGCCATTCGGGGAGCACTCGCTGCCGTTCCACAGCTGGGCTCTGACGAGTTCGCGGATGCCTACGTGGGGTGCGCTGTCCCGCAGGGCGCACAGGGCGACAACATCGGACGTCGAATCATGGTGCTTGCAGGAATGGACACTGTCCCGGCGGTCACAGTAAACCGTTTCTGCGCCTCCTCGTTGCAGGCTACGGCAATGGCAGCACAGGCCGTGCGCGCGGGCGACGGCGATGCCTTCCTGGTTGCGGGTGTCGAATCGACCAGCGCAGTTCCTCCAGTGACTGATAACCCCCACCCGGCCTTTGCCGAGGCAGCGCGACGGGCCGATGCCAGCTTCGAAGCTGGTCAGCCGTGGGTGGACCCCAGGGACCATGGGGAGCTGCCCGATGTGTATCTTTCGATGGGCAAGACTGCCGAGTTCGTAGCCCGTCAATCCGGGACCTCGCGCCACGACCAGGACGAATGGGCTCTTGAGTCTCAACGCCGGGCGGAACGAGCTGTCCTGTCCGGGTACTTTGCGAGAGAGATTGTCTCAGTGACCACGGCTTCCGGCATGGTGGTAAGCGCCGATGACGGCCCGCGACCGGGAACCACCATGGAAGCCCTGTCAGGTCTGAAGCCTGTGTTCCACGAGTCCGGAACCGTGACCGCGGGCAACGCCAGCCCGCTGAACGACGGTGCGTCGGCTTTGGTGGTAATGAGCGCCCGCCGCGCTGGCGAACTTGGATTGCGGCCGTTGGCCCGGATTCTGGGCAGCGCCGCCAGCGGGCTTTCACCAGAGATCATGGGACTGGGACCGGTTGCTGCGTCCAGTCGTTTGCTTGATCGCTTGGGACTGTCGATCGGTGACATTGACGTCGTCGAACTGAATGAGGCCTTCGCCGCCCAAGTGGTCCCAGTAGTCCGCAAGCTCGGCGCCGATCCTGAGCGGGTCAATCCCTTTGGCGGCGCAATCGCCCTGGGCCACCCCTTCGGTGCAACGGGAGTGAGGTTGGTTGGAACGATCATCAATGGACTGCAAACCACTGACGGATCCCTCGGCCTGGCCACCCTGTGCGTGGGCGGCGGCCAGGGTATGGCGATGGTGCTGGAGAGGCTCTCATGAAACCGACGGCACTTATTGCGGACCCGGCCCGCTCAATGCTCGCCGCAGACCGCTCCTTGGAAGGCCTGGGTATTCGGGTGTTGAACGCAAGTGAAGGGCGGGCCACTGCAGTCATGACCGTTATGCCACAGATGGCCAACGGGCACGGGATCGCTCACGGTGGCTTTGTCTTCGCGTTGGCAGACACCGCATTCGCCATGGCCGCGAACACGTTCGGAGCCGGAATCGCGACTGCGGAGGCTTCGATCTCCTATGTTTCCCCGGCCCGTATCTCGGAGGAGCTTGTTGCCTGCGCTGAAGTGACATTTCACGAGGGCCGCAGGATGATCGTGGATGTCATGGTGCGGGCAGGGGAGCGAACCGTTGCCATCTACCGCGGAACAGGCAGGGCGCTTCGCGCAGTGGACTAATTGTCGTGCACGGCGTCGGGGCCACGCGGTGGTCCAGCCATGCACGAGGAAACCCCTTGGATCACCGGGCAATAAACAAGTCGGCGATCCAAGGGGCTTTCCGTGCCAGCTCACGGCCGGCCACGCTTTATGCGGAGACGCGTCCGCGGAGGAATTCGGAGTCAGGTGAGTCCGTGACTGGAAGGCCCGAAGCTTGCAGGCTGGCGCGTAGCTGCTTCATGAAGCGGTCGGGCAGCCTGACTGCCGGAGGACGCAGCGCGCCCCCATTAAATCCGGAGAGCCATTCCTGGTATTTCCACTGGGTGCGGTTGATGGAGCTCGTTCCCGGAGTGGAAGTGGACGACACCGCAATATTCGCGGCCCGGGCGGGCTGCACCTCCCAGTACCGTTCCATGGCCTCCTCCCACTTGCCCGTGCGCGCCAGCTCAAAGGCCTTGGGGTAGTAGTCACCCATCCAGTTAGTGTTCGCGGTACCGGAGAATTGAACGTCCAGGACCGACATGAGGGGGATCAACTCGGCCTCAATGGGGCAGGAGATCACTACTTCATCGCGGAAGTGATGGTACATCTCCATGACACCTGGAATGCCCGGGTATCCCTGTTCGGCCTTGATGGCAACAATGCTGGGCATGGCATCAAGGACGCGGCGCACGAAATCAACGCTCATGCCCGCGGGGTGAATCCTCTCGAACCCCCAAGCCGGCAGCGGGAACAACATGGTGGCAAGGTCGGTTTCGTCGGTAAAACGCTTGGTGTAGTCGAAAACCTCGTCGTACGAAGTGGGCCAGAACGAGGAAGGATAGGCCAGCAGGGCACGGTCGGCGCCGGCCTTGGTCGCCAGGTTCGCGGCGTGGATGTTTTCTTCCAATGTCCCGAAAATGGCGTGGAAAAAGAGGCCGAAGTCTTCCCCGGCGGCCTCCCGGGCCACCTCGGTCATCCGGGCATTCTCCTCCGGAGTTATGTTGGCTTCGGCGATCAGCAGGGAACCCTTGTAGCCGCGTTCCTTGAGCAGGAGGATGTCGTGCCGGATTGCATTTTCGTTGATGCCGGAGAAATCCGGCGTGAAGGATGGGTGCGTGACGGCGACAGTGCCGACAAAGTTTTCCCGGGCCCAGGAACGCGCCTCGGATTTGGTGTAGTCCACCATGATGTACTCCTTGTTTTTTCAGTTGGTTCTGGTCTGGGGCCTATTTGCGGCTGGTGACGATGCCGACCGGCAGGACCGTGCCAACGCCCTCGGCACGGGCGCGATCCACGAGCATTTCGGCCACCACGATGTCCTGCAATCCGGAACCCGTTGACTTATATATCCGAATCCCGCGCTCCACATTGATGGCAGTTTCCCCGCTGAGGACCGCATTGAGCGTGACGACGAGCGAATCGACGTCGACGCCGTTCGCCCGGGCCGCGATCATGTCCCCGCTGCCGTGAACAACCTCGTCACGGGTGTCCACCACTACTGTTGTGGCCCTTGCGATCAGCTCCGCAGGCAGTTCCCGTTGGGCTGGGGTCGTGGAACCGATCGAGACTACCGCGGAGTCGGGGCCGACCCATTCGGCCTGCAGGGTGGGGGACTCGTCCCGTGAGCGGGCCGCGCACAAAATCAGATCAGCCCCTTCCGCAGCCTCGCGGGCGGAACCGACAGCGCGGACGGGGGCGCCAAAGGCGCCGTCGAACTCGGCGGCAAAGGCCTCGCGATTGGCGGCCGTTGGGCTGAACACGCGAACGTCCGCGAATTCAAGGACATGCGAAAACGCGGTCAGATGGGAACGTGCTTCAAAGCCGGAGCCGATCACCCCGACGCTCAGCGGCCGTGGCGGGACAATGCTGGAGGCGCCCACTGCTGTGGTTGCGGCGGTGCGCAGGCCGGTCACACGGTTTCCGTCCACCAGCGCCACAAGATCCGCGGTGTCTTTATCGAAGAGGGAAATCAAGTAGCTGACGCGGAGTCCATCCGCGAATGACCCTGCGATGGATTTCGCGCCGAACAGTTGCCCGCTTGGTGGGACCGAGGGCATGACCCGCAGCCATTCCCGTGGCGTCTGGGCGAATATGCGTCCAGGCGTGCCGGCGTCGTCGGCGGGATTCTTATAAGCGGCGCGGATTGCCTGGATCGCCGCAGGCCAGTCCGAAATGCTGGCCACATCGGCGTCGGTAAGAAAGAGTGGAAGGTTCGTCGGTAGCTCACCGTCGGTGCTCACGGGCACTCCTTTGTGTCGTGCAGCCGAAGTGGCTGCTGCGTGGGTGGATGAATCAGGAGAAGGATCGAAGATTGTGTCCGATACGCATCGTATCCTATAGTCGTGACGAAGAACACGTCTCTGGAAGAGGACCTGCCCATGGCAATTGCAACCGTCAACCCCGCCACCGGTTTAACCGAATTGATCATTGAGCCGCACACCGCGGAGGAAGTCCAGGAGCGCATTGCAGAATCGGCCAAAGCAGCGCAAGTGCTGCGGGGGACAACCTTTGCCCAGCGCGCGCGGTGGATGCTCGCCGCAGCGGAAATTCTCGAGGATCAGGCGGAGGGCCTGGGTGAGCTGATCACCGTTGAGATGGGTAAGCCAATTGCGCAATCCATCGCCGAAGTGCACAAGTGCGTTAAGGCCATGCGCTTTTATGCCGCGCGGGCCGAGGAATTCCTTGCTGACGCTCCCTTGGACAACCCGTCATCGGTGGGGGCCAGCAGGGCGTGGACCCGCTACGAACCGTTGGGGACCGTCCTGGCGGTCATGCCTTGGAACTATCCGTTGTGGCAAGTCATTCGTTTTGCGGCCCCGGCGCTCATGGCAGGCAACTCGGGCCTGCTCAAACACGCATCAAACGTGCCGCAGGCCGCGCTCTTTCTGGACACGCTCTTTGAGCGGGCGGGTTTCCCGATTGGCTCTTTCCGCACCCTGCTGATTGGCGGCTCTGCGGTCGCCTCCGTTCTGGCCGATGAGCGAGTCAAGGCCGTCACGCTGACCGGATCCGAGCCGGCAGGACGTTCGGTGGCTTCCATCGCCGCCGACCACGTGAAGAAATCCGTGCTGGAGCTCGGCGGCTCGGACCCCTTCATTGTCATGCCTTCGGCCGATGTCGCCGAGGCAGCAGCGACCGCCGTCCGAGCACGTATCAGCAACAATGGCCAGTCATGCATTGCGGGCAAGCGCTTCATTGTGCACACCGAGGTCTACGACGCATTCGCCGCCGAATTCGTGAAGCTGATGTCGGAGCTTTCCGTGGGGGACCCGCTGGACCCCGCAACCCAGGTGGGACCGTTGGCCACCTCGTCCGGACGCGACGAGCTGGCTGAACTCGTCGAGGACGCACGCGCTTTGGGCGCCCAGGTGCTGACCGGCGGGACAGTCCCGGAAGGTCCGGGATTCTTCTACACCCCGACGGTGCTCGCCGGACTTACTGAAGAGATGCGGATCATCCAGGAAGAGGCCTTCGGCCCGGTCGCGTCGCTGTACCGCGCCCGTGATCGCGAGGATGCCTTGCGGATTGCGAACCAGACTGCCTTTGGGCTTTCGAGTTCGGTCTGGACCGGCGATGTTCAGGAGGAGGAATGGTTCCTGGCGAATCTCGACGCGGGGGCGGTCTTTATCAACGGAATGACGGTTTCGTATCAGGAGCTTCCCTTTGGCGGAATCAAGCGCTCCGGCTTTGGTCGTGAACTGGCTGCCGACGGCATCAGGGAGTTCTGCAACCTCAAGACAGTCTGGAAGGCCTAAGCCGGCAGGCCCCGTTTTAGGCGCTTCCCTGCACCCTTGTGCCCCTGCGTGATGCATGTTACTTTTTATTCGAAACGATACGTACTGAACTTGAAGGAGCGAGATGACTAACGTCAACGTCGACGTCGTAGTGATCGGGGGAGGGCCCGTTGGAGTCACTGCCTTGGCCTTGTTGGGGCGCGCAGGTCTGACCGCAGTCGGGGTGGAGCGGGATACCCAGGTTTGGCCAACCGCCCGCGCCGTGCATTTTGATGGTGAAACCTTCCGTACCCTCCAATCGCTGGGGGTAGCAGAGCGCTTTGCCGAAGCAACTTTGCCGATGTCCTCCTTCCACATTGAGAATGAGGAACGGGAAGTCCTCGTGTCCGTGCCCACTGGCCAATTCGGCACTCAGGGCTGGCATGATGACCTCACTTTTCACCAACCGGACATCGAAGTTCTGCTACGGGGCGTGGTGGAAGAACTTCCCGGTGTTGACTTCCGACAAGGCGCCACCGTGATCTCAGTGCGCAACCAGGCGCCCGGCGTCGCGGTGGCGGTGCGGGACGCTGACGGCACGGAATCACTCATCCATGCCCGCTGGGCCATTGCTGCGGATGGGGCCCGTTCGTCAATCCGCCAGGCGTTGGGGATTGAGTGTGAAAAGCTGGGTGAAGATGCGCAGTGGCTGGTCGCAGACGGCATTTTGGAAGAAGGCCCTGGGTTGTCTTCCGACATGATCTTCCTGGGCCATCACACCCGGCCCTCCCTGTGGATCCGCCTGCCCGGCAAGCGTGTTCGCATGGAGTTCATGTTGATGCCGGGGGATGACCCCGAAGAAATTGCAACCCCCGCGGGCGTTGAAAGAATCAGCCACGGCGTCCTGCCGGCAGGGAAGTTTATGGCAGACCGCCTCGCCGTCTATACCTTCCGCGGCCGCATCGCGCAGCAGTGGCGGGCCGGCAACATATTCCTGGCAGGAGATGCAGCCCACCAGGCACCCCCGCTTTTTGGGCAGGGACTTTGCGCAGGAATGCGGGATGTGGCCAACCTGGTCTGGAAGCTTGGCGCTGTCAAGCGGCGCACGGCCAATGAAAGCCTGCTCGACACCTATGAGAGTGAACGCATGCCGCATGCACGGTTCTGGGTGGAGCAGGCAACAAGAGCAGCGGGTTTCATGCAAACAACCGACGCCGAGGTCGCCAAGCAGCGTGACGCCTTCATTCGCGCAAACCCTGCTGCCTCCGCCCCGGTAGCCCCCGCACTGGGCCCGGGCCTGCACGAAGGTGGTGTCGATGAACGTGCTGGCAGGCTGGCCATTCAACCGATCCTCAGCGACGGAGTGCGTCTGGATGACATGGTGGGAAGCCGGTTCCTCGTGGCAACAACACGCGAAATCTATTCCGCAATCCCATCCCAACTGCGCGACCAACTCGAGGATTCTGCCGACGTCGTGGTCCTGTTTGATCCGGCAAAAGTGGGCCAGATCCTTCAGGCCGCCGGCGCCCAGGCTGTTGTCATCCGCCCCGACCGCTACATCCTGGGCTTAGGCGATACCCCTGAGGCCTTCGAGCGCCTCATCAGCAGAATCCCGGGCCTTGCCCGGGAAGTGCCGGCACCTCTCTAAGGCAAAAATTCGACAGACCACACACGGACAGGAACACAGGAGCGCATCATGGCATTCAGCCCGATCACACACCTCAGGCACTTCGACATCGCAGTGCCCGATTACCAAAAGCAGGTTGAGTTTTACAAGAACCACTGGGGACTCACCGAAATGGAGAACGACGGCGACGTGACGTACTTCGCCGCCGAAGGCTCACCGGAACAGTATTCGGTTCGTGTTCGTAAGGCCGATGAAAAGCGCCTCGACATGGTCGCTTTCGGTGCAGCGGACAAGTCCTCAGTGGACCAACTCGCCTCGGATCTCATTGCCAAGGGCGTAAAGCTGATCGGGGAACCCGATGACGTCAAGACCCTTGGAGGTGGGTACGGCTTCCGGTTCTTCGACCTGGAGGGACGCACTATTGAGGTCTCCTCAGACGTAGATGTACGCAAGCATCGCAAGATTGAGGAACGCGAGGCGATCCCGGTGCGGCTCTCCCACGTGGTGCTGAACTCTCCTGAGCCCGAGAAAATGCGCGCCTGGTATGAGCAGCACCTGGGTTTCCGTCTCTCCGACACCCTGAAGCACCCGCACATGGGGGACCTCTTCTACTTCATGCGCTGCAACGCCCAACACCATTCCATAGCGATCTCCCGCGGCCCGCACGCTTCACTGCAGCACGCATCCTTCGAACTCCGCGGTATCGACGAGTACATGCGCGGCAGTGGCAAACTGCTGCGTTCGGGATTCAAGAAGATCTGGGGTCCCGGCCGCCACAAAGCCGGAGACAACACCTTCACCTACTTCCACGATCCCAACGGGAACACCATGGAGTACACCACGGAGCTGGACTCGGTGGACGAGGATACGTGGCATCCCAGCATCTTCGACACCCGCGACCCTGAGACGTCTGACCAGTGGGGAACCGGTGGCGACATGGACGAATTCATCGCCCGCGAGATGTTCAACGACCAGGACAAGGGCCTCTATGTCGCCCCGCCCGTTTAGCGGCACCAGATGATGGCCATTGGAGGATTCATGGAAGAAAACCAAGTGAACGGCTTCACGCTGGGCACCTTCGAAAAGGCGGGGGAGAGCTTCCCCGGTGCGGTCTTTGGGGACCGGGTAGTTGACCTGCGCATCGTGCTGCCGGGAATTTCACGCATCGGCGATCTCTTCGCCGATTGGGACGCACACCTGGATGTGCTCGGGTCCATCGACGTGGCCGCCGCGGCTACCCTCCCGCTCAAAGGGCTGAAGGTGCAGGCGCCGGTCCAGCCCGTGGGCAGCATCATCGCTGCCGGGGCAAACTACCGCGAGCACGTCGTTCAAATGAGCGTCGCCCACAAGCTCGGCAAGGAAGGCGCCGACCCAGCGCAGCTGGCAGCTGACGCGGCGGCCGAAATCGATGAGCGGGGCCGCTCGGGGGATCCGTATGTCTGGACGGGTATACCCTCGGCGGTGTGCGGAGCCTACGACGACGTACAACTTCCTGATGTGGGTGGCAACGTCGACTGGGAACTGGAGTTGGGAGTGGTCATCGGACGCAAGGCCCACAGGGTCTCAGCCGAGGACGCTTTTGACTACGTGGCCGGATACACCATCGTCAATGACATCACCGCACGCACGTTGGTCCCGCGCAACGACATTGCGATGATGGGTACCGACTGGTTTCGCGCAAAAAACCAGCCCACGTTCTTTCCTACGGGCCCCTACCTCGTGCCAAAGCGGTTCGTCCCGGATCCGGCAAAGCTGCGGATCCGCCTGAGCCTGAACGGCAATCCAATGCAGGATGCTCTGGCCGATGACCTGGTCTTCGACATTCCGAGCCTGATCGCCTACGCATCCTCCGTAGCGGTACTGCTGCCTGGGGATGTCCTTATCACCGGTTCCCCGGCAGGCAACGGTTCTCATTGGGGCCGTTTCTTAAGGGACGGTGACGTCATGGAGGCGGAAATCAGTGGACTGGGTACCCAACGTTCGACTGTTCGCGGGCCCAGCGGGCAGTTGCCTCCCTGGTATGTGGATCGGCCGCTCGCCGTCGCTGCTGCTCGCGGAGCCGCCCAGTGACCCTGCGCCAGAGCCATTTTGTCCCGCCGGTGTCCTATCTGCTGGCGGAAGATCTTGGATTCCTGCGAGGATCAGACGTGGTGCTCACCCGCACCACCTCAAGCGCCGAACAGCTTCGAGCCCTGCTCGCAGGGGAACAGGACATGGTTGTCACGGCGATCGACAACCTGTTCGAGTGGACCCTGGCCGGGGCCGACCTTCGCCTGGTGGCCCAGATGGAGGCGACCACGCCGCTGGGCATCCATGCCCGCAGTGGCCTGGAGACAATAGCGGATCTGGCAGGTTGCCGGTTCGCGGTTGACGCTCCCAACAACGGTTTCGCGCTCATTGCCAAGCGTCTGCTGGGGGACGCCGGCGTCGAAGTCGACTACGTAGTGGTGGGCGGTGTGCGCGAACGCCTTGAGGCACTGCTCGACGGCGAAGTGGACGTGACTCTGCTCGGGGCGCCGTTCGACAAACTTGCGGAGAAAGCCGGATTCGCCCGAATAGTGGACATCAATACATGGCTGCCGGAGCTGCCGGGCCAAGGACTGGTGGTCCGTGCCGACGTTGTCGGATCCGTGGAGCTGGAACGCTACCTCCGAGCCCTGGTGCGCGGCGTGGAGGCCGGAGTTCCAATGTCAGATGCGCAGGGCATCGAATTACTTCAACGGTGCGGTTTCCATGCTGGGGCTCCGCGCGCATGGGACTCACGGGCGCGGACGCTAACCGTGGACCAGCGCGGGCTGGAGCTGTTGACCGGGATCCGACAAAGCCTGGGTATGCTTCCGCCGGGCATCGGTCTGGAGGAGCTCTACAACGGCGAACCGCTCTTGCGGGCCAGCCGGTCCGCCCCTATCTGTAACTGAGCATGATCCCCACGAAGTTGCCTATTGCAACCGCATCAAGCCGATACGATACTGTACGTATCGTATGAGAAATCTAAAGGAGCAATCATGAAATTGGGAAGAATTGCAGTGCCAACGCCTGATGGCGAACAGATTCGACTCGTCGCGGTCCAGCCCGAACAAGGCCGGGTAATTGACCTTGCCCGCGCCTACGCCCTGACACTTCAGCGCAAGGCCGCCGAGCCGGATCGTGCCCGTGCGCTCGCGTTGGCGGTGCTTCCAGGAAGCTTGGCAGCGGGAATCGGAGGAGGCTCCATCTTCCTGGACGCCGCGCACGATGCGCTCGCTGCGGCAGACGACGCTTCCTACAACATCGACGACGTTTTGTGGCGCGCAGCTGTTGACGCCCCAGTCATCCGCGACGGGCTGACTTTCGAAAAGCACATCCAAAACTTCCACCGTATTGTCGCCAAGGCCCAGCCGGCACGCTCGATTTACGAGCGGCCGGGTTATTTCAAGGGAACCACGGCCATGTCCTACGGGCACAACGAGGAGCTGCCTTACCCCGACTTCACGGAGGCCCTGGACTGGGAACTTGAGGTCGGGTATGTGGTGGGCAAGTCGGGAAGCGACCTGACCCCTGACACGGCGATGGACCATCTCTTTGGCATCACCGTCTTCAACGACTTCAGCGCACGCGATGTCCAGAGCGCGGAAATGGCGATCGGCATGGGCCCGCAGAAGTGCAAGGACTTCGGTTACGGCATCGGCCCCTGGGTCACTACGATGGACGAAATCGATTCGATCGAGGGGCTGCGCGGCCAGGTCCGTGTCAACGGCGAGGTGCTCTCCGATACCAAGGTCGAGGACTTCGTCTACACCCCCGCGGAGTTGCTGGCCTACGTCTCGATCTCCGACCGCCTACAGCCAGGGGACATTATCGGGTCCGGCACCATGGGCTTCGGCGCCGGCGTGGAGATCGGAAAATTCCTAAAGCCCGGCGACGTTATTGAGTTGGAACTCGAGGGTGTGGGCACACTGCGCACCCCGATTTCCACTGAACGCCAAAAGGCCCCCTGGTGGCCCGAACCCCGCACCTACCCGCATGAAGAATGGGTGGCCTGATGACCCGGCCCGCAGTTCGCCGCATCGTCACCGGTCACGACGACGAGGGACGCGCCATCATCCTCTCGGATGGAGCGGCACCCAACAACTGGTCCTCGGACATGATTCCGGGATTTGGTGCCACAGTCCCCTGGGTGACCGAGGCAGGGGCGATCGATCATGTGAGCGACGAGGATCCGGCTGGCGCGGACGTCGAGATCCCCAGCTTCCCTGCCCCGGGCCAGACGATACTGCGCGTCGCCGATTTTCCGCCGGACTCTGTGTACCCGGACGAGGCTGGCTCGGTCATCTTCAACGAGATCGACGGACACGAGGAGGCTGAAGCCGGGGCCGAGCACAGCGGTTCCAGGCATTTCTGGTTCCACCGCACTGACTCGCTGGACTATGCGGTCGTTCTTGAAGGTGAAATCACGCTGCTGGTTGACGAAGGTGAGGCAACCATGCGCGCCGGTGATGTGGCCGTGCAACGTGCCACGAGCCACGCCTGGTCCAACCGCACGGAGCAGACCGCCAGGGTCCTGTTCGTACTGATCGGAACCGAACCGCTGACCGCGGCACAGATTGCCGAGCAGCGCAGGAAGGCCTCCCGGCACTTGGAGAGGGCATGATTACCAACGCGCAGGCCGCAGATGGCGAATTGATCTGGCAACCTGATCTGGAACGGGCGCCCGAGACCGGCGTTGGCCGATTCGCCGAGTTCCTGGCCGGCCACAGCGTCGGGATTGGGGCGGGCTACGACGAACTGTGGCAGTGGTCAGTGGATGAGCCCGGGAAGTTCTGGGAGCTTTTCGCCGAGTTTGCCGGCGTCGATTTAGGTGGAACTCCGGGGCCGGTGTGCAGCAGCGACCCCATGCCACACACGCGCTGGTTCCCCGGCCGCACGCTCAACTTTGCAAAGCATCTGCTGCAGGGCCACGAGGGAGTCGCCCTCATCGGCATCGATGAGGATGGGAAGCGCGAGGAGGTCACATGGGCTGCTCTGAGGCGGGACGTTGCCTCCTTGGCTGCCCATCTTCGTAGTTGCGGCGTAGGCCAGGGGGACAGGGTTGTCGGAATACTTCCCAACGTTGCCGAGGCCGTCGTCGGGCTGCTTGCCAGTGCGTCCGTCGGCGCTATCTGGTCGGTCTGTGCCCCGGAGTTCGGCCCGGGTGCAATCGTTACACGCTTTGCCCAGCTCGAACCAAAGGTCATCCTTGCCGCGCCGGGCTACCGACTCGGCGGGAAGGACCGGGATCGTCGTGGTGAGCTGGTGGAAATCATCGCAAAGCTGCCTACGCTCGAGCACATCATCTGGGTGGGGCGGCATACTTCCATTCCAAGTATCCCCACCCAGATCCCGGGCACGGCTTGGGAGCAGGCCATCGCCGATCCAGCGGAGCTTGTCTTCACCGACCTCGAGTTCAGCCACCCCCTGTGGGTACTGTTTTCTTCGGGGACCACAGGGATTCCCAAGGGGATCGTTCACGGTCACGGCGGAGCGCTGCTTGAGGAGCTGAAAATGCTCCTTATACATTCCGACCTGCGCCCGGGGGATCGATACCTCAACGTTGCTTCAACGAGCTGGGTGTTGTGGAACTCTCTGGTCTCTGCGCTCGGAGTTGGTGCCACAGCGGTCCTGGTTGATGGAAACCCCACTTTCCCGTCCTTGGACCGGGTATGGCAGATCGCCGCAGCAGAGCAGATTGCTGTCCTGGGCGTGGGTGCTGGTTTCATCCACGCCTGCGCAAAGGTTTCCCTGGCACCGATGCGCGACCATGACCTGGCTGCCTTGAAATCCGTTCAGGTCACAGGTTCACCGCTCTCCGCTGACGGCTATCGCTGGGTTTACGGCAATGTGGGCGATGTCTGGTTGAACTCGATGAGTGGCGGTACTGACATCGCCTCGATTTTCGTAGGGGGATGTCCCACACTGCCCGTCCACGTCGGCTATATCCAGGCGCCTGCCCTTGGGGTACGTGTGGAGTCCTGGGATGAAGCCGGCAATCCCACGCGTGGCAAAGGCGAACTGGTGGTTACCCAAGCAATGCCATCGATGCCCCTGAGCTTCTGGGGTGACGACGGCAGCCGCTATCACGACAGCTACTTCGCGACTTATCCGGGGGTGTGGCGGCATGGGGATTTCATCGAGTTCACCCTCCAGGGCATCCTCATCCACGGCCGCTCCGACTCAACCCTCAACCGCAATGGGCTGCGGCTCGGTTCGGCAGATATCTATGCCGTGGTTGAATCGCTGCAGGAGGTCGCCGAGGCCTTGGTTGTCGGTGCGGAACTGGACGTTGATTATTACATGCCACTGTTTGTCCATTTGGCCAACGGAGTAGACCCAAGCATCGCCCGGGAAGCGATCACCAGATCCATTCGGGAGAACCTGTCCGTTCGGTACCTTCCCGACGACATTGTGTTCATGCCCGGAATTCCGCATACCCGCACTGGAAAGAAGCTGGAGGTCCCCGTAAAGCGGCTCTTGCAGGGTGCGCCACTGGAATCCGTCGCGGATCTCGGGTCAGTGGACAACGCCGCCCTGTTGGAAGAATATGCAAGGTTTGCCCTTAATCGGCAGACCGTATCACCGTAAGCGGCACCGCCCTACGGGCAATGGAAATGGGGGAGAGGACGAGCCGGACCGGCGCAAGCGAGGTCCGGCTCGTCGTCGTGCTCGGGCACTTGCGTCAAAGCCGTCCAGAAGCTGATTCGCCCGCTAGCGACGGCCCATCACCGCTTTCCTCGGGGTGCGATGCATCCAGGACTTCGACTGCGTATTGCACCACCGCTTTGGCCCGGTTTGTGAGGACCGCTTCCTTGGGCCACACCGCGACGACGGAGGTTTGGCCGGCACGGGGGCGGAGGTGCCTGGTGACGAGCCCTCTGCCTTCGCTCGAAACGGGGATCTGGTTGGGCCGCGACATCAGCAGACTATAGCCGAGTCCCCGCCCGACCATTGCCCGGACAAGATCTATTTGCGGTACTACGGCCCGGAGATGTGCTTTGAGTCCGCGCTGGGAGAACATCAACTGCGTATATTCGGTGCTGGGCGCCGTGTTCAGCATGATGAGCGGCTTGGTAGCCAAAGCTTCCAGTTCAATGTCCTCCTCCCGGGCAAGGGGATCGTCTGCGCCCAGAACGGCCATGACTTCGGTTTCGTAGATGACTTTGCGCTCCACGTCCGCGGGCAGGCCGATGTCATAGACGATCGCAGTGTCCAGGCTTCCGTCTTCCAGAGCGGGCAGCAGGTCGGCATGGTCCCCAACCGTGATGCTGACTTCAACCTTTGGGTGAAGTTTGGCCATGCCCTCGAGGACGGCGGGGAGCACGTTGCTTGCCAGGCCTGTGTAGCAGCCCAGTGACACAGGACCCTTGAGCTCGCCTCGAAGTTCCCCCAATCCGTCTGCCAGCGCGCTGGCTTCCCGAAGCAATTCCCCGGCCCGCTTTGCGAAGTGGCGTCCAGTGGGTGTCAGGTGCATTCCCTTGGCTTTCCTGCGGATGCACAGCTGTTCCCCCAGTGCTGCCTCCAGTTCACTGATGGCGTGGGAGAGCGCGGATTCGGAGATGTGCAGCTGTTGTGCTGCTGACCCCAAGGTGCTGTGTTCGGGGAGCGCGGCGAACAGTTCGAGCTGTCGAAAGGTGAACTTCGGCACTTGAGTCTCTATTCCTAAGAAATCGAATTACTTCCACTGATATCCGCAGTTTACTGGAGAATGTTTTCCCGTGACACTGATTACACGACGACGTACCAGCAGCACCGGTACACAATGACGTGCCAGTAGGAGAGCAAGCGATGACGACACAAGCGGGCGGGTGCCCGTTCCACGGGAACGCGGCGATTATCCAAACGACAGCAGCCCCGGTTCGCGGCAGCGGGGGAGAGGAGCCTGCAACCGTTTCACCGGATGCCGCTGACTACCCGGTGGCTGATTGGGTTGACGTAGCCGCCCTTGCAACTGATCCTTACCCGACTTATGCCCGGCTCCGGGCCGAGTCTCCGGTGGCGTGGGTTCCTCAGCTTAACAAGTTCCTGGTGACGACTTACGCCGGTTGCCACACGGTTGAACAGGACCAGGAGCTGTTCAGCGCGAACGTTTCGGGTGCGACGATGACCCGTGCGATCGGCGCCCAGCCAATGTTGCGCAAAGACGATCCGGAGCACTCAGTAGACAGGGCGCCTGTAAATCCTGTTCTTCGCCCCAAGTCCATCAAGGAAGTCTGGGGACCGGTTTTTGAGCGTAACGCCGAGGCCTACCTTCAGAAAGTCGCCGAGCTGGGGCCGGAGGAAGCAGACCTGAACCGGGATTACGCAGCTCCCGTGGCATCGCAGAACCTTATTGACCTCCTGGGATTGAAGGACGTTTCCGTGGAGCAGGTGCGGCGCTGGTCTCACGACTTCATCGCTGGGATGGGAAATGTTCTGGATGATCAGTCGATCTGGGATCGGTGTGATGCCGCTACCGCGGAGGCTGATCGCTTGCTGGAGGAGCTCATCCCCTATTACCGGCAGAATCCGGACGCCTCGATGGTGTCCGCTTTTGCCAACAGTGGACTCCCCACCGCGAATGTTGCGGCCAACGTCAAACTGACCATTTCCGGTGGTATGAACGAGCCGCAGCATGTGGTTACCAACATGGTGTGGGCGCTGAGCAATCATGGGGACCAACGCGAGCAGGTCCTTGCTGATCCAGCTTTGTGGGCATCAGTGTTTGATGAGGCGGTCAGATGGCAGTCACCGATCGGAATGTACCCCCGGGAAACGACACGGGAAACTGTCCTCGGAGGCGTCCGTATACCTGCCGGCGCCGGTGTCGGCGTCGTCGTGGCATCTGCCAACCGCGACGCGGGCCACTTCGGCGCTTCAGCTGCAGAATTCGATATCAATCGGACCAAACGCCCCCACCTCGCCTTCGGCAGCGGCGTCCACCTCTGCGCCGGTCACTGGGCGGCGAAGACCTCCATTGGCCAGATCGCCGTGCCGATGGCCTACGAGCGCTTTCCGGGCCTGCGCGTGGACAAGCGACGGAGTGAAAGCTGGGATGGCTGGGTCTTCCGCGGACTGACCAGCCTGCCCGTCACCTGGAACTAACCCAACTACCCATTACCAAAAGGAGCAACGATGCCCAGCGTCACCTACACCCAGCCCAATGGCACCCAACAAACCCTCCAGGTCGAGTCAGGCACTACCCTGATGCGCGCTGCTGTCAACAACGGCGTCGACGGCATCATCGGCGAATGTGGAGGCCAGGCCATGTGCGCCACCTGCCACGTCTACGTCCGCCCGGAATATGCGCAAGCGCTCCCGGACATCAGCGATGACGAAGACGAAATGCTTGACTGCGCCACGGCCGAGAGGACGGACAGCTCCCGGCTCGCCTGCCAGATCCAACTCAACGCGGAGCTCTCGGAGATTGTCGTGGACATCCCGGTCGGCCAACTCTAGAACGGGGACAGTGATATGAGCGTTGTCATCATTGGTGCCGGACAGGCCGGCCTGCAGCTCGCCGACTCTCTGCGGACAGAAGGATACGACGGCAAGATCGAGGTGATAGGCGAGGAATTCGGTGTGCCCTATCAGCGCCCCCCTCTGTCAAAGGACTACCTCGCTCCGGGTAAGGAAGCAGCTCCATTGCCGTTGCGCGGCCCATCCTTCTTCCTCGATAAGCACATCACGCTTCATGCAGGGGTTCGGGCACTGACTGTTGACCGGCCTGAACGCACGGTGAAAACCACTGAAGGGATGCTCGAATACGACCACCTCGTTTTCGCAACCGGCGCCAGAAACAGGATGCTGAGCTGCCCGGGCGCCCTCCTGCCCGGCGTCCATGGTCTAAAAACACTCTCGGATGCAGAGGCATTGCACATGGCGCTGCCCGCGGCCCGCAACATCGTGATCATCGGTGCCGGATTTATCGGACTCGAATTCGCGGCGGCAGCCTTGGCACACGGATGCAACGTCACAGTCCTGGAATTCGCTCCCCGTCCAATGGGACGAGCGCTGACTCCCGTCATGAGCGAATGGTTCGCAGGCGCCCTTCGCTCCCAAGGCATAAGCCTGCGCCTCGATGAAGGAATTGAGCGCTTCGAGCCTGGAACTGATGGCCGGGTAGCAGCCGCAATCTCCACCTCAGGGGCTTCCTACCCAGCAGATCTCGTCCTCGTCGGCATTGGCGTACAGCCCAACGACACCTTGGCTCGCGACAGCGGAATCGAAACAAGCAACGGAATCGTCGTCGATGAAACACTCCGCACAGCAGACCCCGCTATTCTGGCAATCGGCGACTGTGCGAATTTCCCCAGCGCGCATTCCTTGGGCAATTTGCGCCTGGAGTCCGTGCAAAACGCCACCGACCAGGGACGTCACGCGGCACGTACAATCCTGGGAACAGAAAGCCCCTACAATGCACTCCCGTGGTTTTGGTCCACCCAGGGCCCCTACAAGCTGCAGATGGCAGGCATTCCACAACCCAATGACGACATTCTCATCTTGGGCGACCAGAGCGAAGCAAAGTTCTCAGTCCTCTGCTTCAGGCAAGGCATCCTCGCAGCTGTGGAATCGGTCAACAACGCCGCGGACCATATGGCGGCCCGCAAACTACTCTCCGCAGGCACCGCCATCACCCGTAACCTAGTGGAAAGCGAGGGCTTCACCCTCAAGGCTGCCACTAGGGAGGTATCGCTTGTCAGCCCAGTCCCCTAATGGATGGACCCCCACCGGGATGGACCTGAATCTGTTGATGCCCCTGCGTGTGTTGCTGGAGGAGCGCAACGTCAGCGCGGCCGCTCTTCGGTTGAATGTCAGTCAGCCCACCGCTTCCACATTTCTTGCCAAGCTTCGTCGGTACTTTGATGACCCTCTGCTGGTGCGGGAAGGCAATATCTACAGATTGTCCCCTCTGGCAATGCGCTTGAAGGAAGAGCTACCGGGCGCCCTGCGGTCTCTCGAACAGATCATGAGGGCCAAATCGGAGTTCAATCCTTCCACCAGCGATCACGAATTCACCATTTTGGCCACGGACTATGCCAGTTGGCGCGTCGGCACCCAGCTGCTTCCCCGACTTGAGTCCTTGGCTCCGGGGATCAAGATCAGGTTCGACCATGTCCTTCCCGCCCACGTCGACGGCGCGCCCGAGTCCCTCAAAGATGTGGATGGCATGCTGCTGCCGCACGGCTACCTCGCCCAACAGCCCTACTTGGACGTCCTCCTTGACGATTGGACATGCTTGGTCGCCAGCGACAACCCGCACTTGGGGGAGCGCCCTTCACGGGAAGAACTTCTGGCGATGCCGTGGATCATGACCATCAGTGGCAGGGGAGCGTTTACTCCCGCCGCACGGCAACTTCAGATAGCCGGGATCGACCCAGTGGTAAGCACCATTACCCCAAATTTCTTCGTCATTCCTTCCCTGATTGAAGGATCCAACAAGGCCGCCTTGATGCCCGGGGCGTTAGCCCGGAGGGCAGTCCAAAGCTCAAGCCGACTCCGCCTTGTGGACCCTCCTATCCCTCTGTCTGCGCTTTCAGAGGCCTTCTGGTGGCACCGGGACCGAGAACACGAGCCCGCGCACCGCTGGTTCCGCCAGCAGTTGGAACTGGCCTGTGCGCCGCTGCTTCGAGCGCCCTCGGAAGAGTTTTAACACCGCTCAAGGCAGACCTTCCACTATCTGGTTTTCCAATAGTTCCTATTGGAAAATCCCGCTTCCCAATAGCTATGAGCCAGCTCACACTGAAATAGCCGGCAGATAACAAGCAATGGAAATTTGCTACGGCTTTACAGAAAGGATCGACGATGATCCACCTCCTCTCACATCTTTCCCACATCGAGATTTACGCGAGCGATCTCGAGGAATCCGTCCGCTATTACGAAGAGCAGGTTGGTCTTCGGGTCGTGGACCGTGCACACGGCAAGGTGTACCTCCGTTGTTGGGGTGACTACTACGCGTACAGCGTGGTCTTGACTCCCGGAAATGAGCCTGGGATGGTGTCGATGGCGTGGCGCACCTCCAGCGACGAAGCGCTTCAGGAAGCTGCGCGGCGGCTTGACGCAACAGCATATGCCGGAGGTTGGAAGGATGCGGGAGAAGGCCTCGGGCGCTCCTACGTCTTTACAGGACCGTACGGCCACACAATGCAGCTTTTCTGGGAAGTTGACCTTTACAAGGGCGAAGGCGAATTCGCTTCGACGTACCCTGACCGGCCTTCCAAAAGGAGCAACCAAGGCATCGCGCCCCGCCAACTGGATCACGTCACCATCGCCGCTTCCGATGTTGAGGGATTTGCCACGTGGTACAACGAGATGCTGGGCTTCCGCATCATGGCCTTCGCAGGCTTGGAGCACCCGGACATCACTTTCTTTGGGGTCCTGACCACCAACGAGAAGTCACACGATCTGGGAATTCTGCTCGATGCTTCCGACCGTCCCGGTCGCATTCATCACTACGCCTTCTGGGTGGATAACCAGGCTGAGCTGGCCCGCGCGGCAGACCTCCTCATCGAGAACGGCACACCC
This sequence comes from Micrococcaceae bacterium Sec5.1, assembly GCA_039636795.1. Classification (NCBI taxonomy): domain Bacteria; kingdom Bacillati; phylum Actinomycetota; class Actinomycetes; order Micrococcales; family Micrococcaceae; species Micrococcaceae bacterium Sec5.1. Next base: position 2,675,499 of record CP143430.1, read on the forward strand.
ATGGAGTTCGGTTCAGGCATTCACGGTATCGGTGAGCAGGATTACCTGTACTTCCGGGAGGCAAGCGGCCTACGAATTGAGGTCAATACCGGCGGATACCGTAACTACGTGCCTGACTGGAAGCCAAACCGCTGGACCCCTGCCCTCGGGGCGAACGATCTCTACCGGAACAGGGAACTGCCGCAGTCGATGCTGGAGGCGTTCCCGCCCGCAGCAGCACCAACCGCTACCGAGCAGGGCCTTGTTCCCGGCACCGAAGCCGAACTTATTGAACAAGCGGCGCTGCGAACGGAGAGGTTCATTGGATCATGACCGCATTCCCGGAATCAAAGCAGAGTTTGTCCTCTTTCACTGACTCCGTCGGCCTTACCTGGCGCCATTGGGCCTACTTCACACTCATTACGCTCGTCCTCCTGGCAGACGGGATGGAAGTTACGATTATCAGCCACACCTTCCCTTCGCTTGTGAAGGAGTGGGGTGTCTCTGTGGGCGGCGGTATCACCCTCATCGTGACTGCTGGCTTCATCACTATGGGAATCGGCGCGATCATCGCCGGACGTCTTGCTGATGTGCTGGGAAGAAAGACAGTGTTGACCAGCGCCGCCGGCCTCTTCTCCATCGCAACGACGCTAGGGGCAACATCCCCGGATTTCACCGCTTTCACCATGTGGCGGCTCGTGGCTTGCTTCGGCATCGGCGCCGTGATGCCAACCGGCGTCACTCTCCTTGCTGATCTGGTTCCAGCCAAGCGACGCGGGGCAATGGTTGCGGCAGCATATGCGGGCGTAGGACTGGGAACGACGGTTGGTGCAGCACTCGCCGGCCTGCTGATACCCAGTGGCGGTTGGAGGGCGCTTCTCGTTGCAGGCGGCCTTGCCCCGGTGGCCATCATCATTGTGCTTGCATTCCTCGTGCCCGAACCGCCTGCTTTCCATGCCGCCCGTGGGGCGACTGAGAGAGCGAAACAGGGACTGGCGCGCCTTGTTCCGAAGGTTGATCTCGCACATGTCGATCTGACGCCACCGGCAAAGGGAGACACTAAGGAAGCCCTTAAAGTCGTTGTCTCCAAACGCTTTGCCGTCACGACCATACTCCTCTGGGTCTTCGGGTTCTTCTCCCTCGGTACGCAGTTGCTGATCGCCCAGTATCTTCCGACGCTCCTCCAGCAGCCCGTCCCCGGCCTCAACACGGTGCAGAGCAGCACCATCGTGGGTGCATATGGATTCTCCAGCGTTCTTGGTGGACTGGTCCTTGGGGCCATTTTGACCAAGGTATCCCGATACTTGACCATTGGCCTCGTCCTTGGAATGTCCGTAGCAATGACCCTGGTCATCGCTCTTGTACCGAGTCCCGGGTTTTCCACGTTGTTGCCGCTCTTCACGATCGCTGGCTTCATCCTGCCGACAGGCTTCGGCCCTACACGCAACATCCTCGCCACTGCTGCTTACCCGACGGCGGTCCGCGGCACCGGCGTCGGAATGACAGAACTCGGAGCACGCCTTGGTTCGGCCGCCGGAGGAGCGGCCGGCGGCACCCTGATAGGTGCCGGACTGAGTCTCTCGGCCATTTTCCTCGCGCTCCTTGTACCTCTCGCAGTCCTGCTTGGCGCTCTCGTCGGCTTGAGAGCCGAAGCGAAACGAACGGGAGAAACCGGGGCGGAGGCCTCCGAAGAAGTAGCCGGTCCGGTCCTTGCCGCACCTACCGTTGCCAACTGACGCCGTCGTCGTTCCTCTGCCTTGGATTATTTGATGGCGCCTGCCCCGATTCCTTTGACGATGTGCCGCTGCGCCAGCAGATAGAAGACGATGACGGGAACAATCGATATCGCAGTTGCCGCCAGGAGGATTTGTTGTTGCGGTGTTTCTGCCGAATCGAAGCTGGTCAGGCCTCGCTGTATGGGCATGAGTGAATTGTCGTCGAAGAGAACAAGGGCCATTAGATATTCGTTCCATGCAGCCAGTCCTTGGATTACAGCTACCGCCGCCAAGCCCGGCTTGGCCAAGGGGAGGATGACGCTGGCGAAGATCCTGAGGGAGGAAGCGCCATCAAGAGCCGCCGCTTCCTCAAGATCCTTGGGCTGGCTGGCAAAGAAGCTGCGCATGATCAAGGTGGCCATGGGAACACCTGAAGTGATGAGGATCAGGACGTAACCTACCCGGCTGTTGGTGAGCCCGAGGTCGGTGAGTAGCCGGTATTGGGCGAGGAACATAGCCGGGGCCGGGATAATCATGACGGCGAGAATCACGACTGTGAAGATGCTCTTGCCCCGGAACTCCATGCGGGCCAGGGCGTAGCCGGCCATGCTCGATGCCACGAGAATCCCGGCGACTGCCGCCAACGTGTACGTAATGCTATTGAGCAGGTACATGCCCAGATCGCCCTGCACCCATGCCGTGACGTAATTTTCCCAATGCGCATCAAGGGGCACGAGGCTTTTTCCCGCAAGTAACTCCTCCAACGACTGGAGGGAGCCGGAAACCATCCACAGGAGGGGGAAGAGCGCTATGAGGGCTGCGACGATCAGCAGTCCGTACAGACCGATTTTGTCAGGCCGGATCCGACTCCTGCGAACGCGCACGTGCTGATCCTGGGGTGCAGCACCGGCGGGGATGCGAGCCCGATGTTCGGCGACTTCAGTGTTCTTCAATGACATCAGAGGCTTCTTTCGGATGATTGGTGTGTCCTCATGCCCGGGACCGCCTGGCTGAGACGGCAAGCTGAACCAGAGAGAGCAGCACGAGGGCACCGCCGAAGACAACCGACATGGCGGCAGCGCTGCCATACTCGTGGTTGGTAAAAGCTTCAGCATAAATTTGCAGGGTCGGAACCATCGTGTGATAGCCGGGTCCTCCGTTCGTCAGCACCTGGACGGTGCCAAAGACCTGCAGTGCCGCCAAGAGGGTGAGCAGGCTGACAATGGTGGTTACAGGCGCCAGCTGCGGCCAGGTGATGAACCGGAATTTCGACCACGCCCTGGCCCCGTCCAATTCAGCGGCTTCGTAAAGTTCCGAGGGAATGTCCTGGAGTCCTGCGAGGAAAAGCAGGAATCCGAAGCCCCAGTGGAACCAGATGAACACCGCAATGACCGATGGCAGCGCGAGGGCAGGATCGCCGAGCCAGTTTTGTTGGAAGGCGCCGAGTCCCACGATCTCGAGCATGCGATTGAGGACTCCGGATTGCGGTGAGAAGAGCGAGGTAAAGATCAAACCAACGACGACGACCGAGAGGACTCCGGGAAGATAGAAGACTGTCCGGAAGAAGGTTTTTCCTCGTACCACTTTGTTGACTGCCACGGCCATGGCGATCGCGAGACCGTTACCGATGAAGAAACCGACCAGAGCGAAGACTGCGACGTTCTGCATGGATGCCCAGAACGCTTCGTTCTTAAACACTGACTCGTAGTTCTTCCAGCCGATAAAGGGCGTGTCCGGGCTGACACCGTCCCAGCTCTGGAAACTGAGCAGGATGGCTTGCGCGAATGGAGTGATGGTGAACGTAGCTATCAGAACGATCGCAGGGGAGAGGAAGAAAAGCCCGAGCAGCGTCTTGCGCGCGCTGCCTCTGCGTCGCGGCGCCCCGAAGGAGCGCCGCGACGCAGATGTCGCGAGGTGGGGGGACATCAGCTCTTATCCTGGGCAGCCTGCAGGTCATCCAGGACCTGGTCGATCGTAAGCTCGCCGAGGACAAGGCCCTGCGCATCCCGGATGATAGCGGTGTTCACGTTGGTCTTGATGGTGTTCGGCAGAACCTGCATGTCCTTAACACCTGCCCCAAATCCGGAAAGTTGGGGCGATAGTGTCCCGCTTGCCAGCAGCTCAGGGTTCGATGGCATGATGTGACCCACTTCAGCGAAGACCTTCTGCTGTGAAGGAGCAGTCAGCCATTTGACGAACTCCAGCGCTTCCTTGGGGTGCTTACCCTTCGGATTGATGACTGCGCCCTTTCCAGGAAGGCCCGGTGAGCGGGGTGCAAGCTTGCCGTTGGCGGCCGGCGGAACGGTCAAAGAGATGAAGCTGTTGTAGTCGGGGGCGGTCTTGAATCCGACCGAGACTCCGGGGGAAGCGTCGAAAATGGCGCCAACTTCATGCTTGCTGAAAAATGATGCTTCCACGGTGGGATTGTCATTTTGGCCGCCCGTAAGGGAGCCGTTGGCAATGACGCCGGCCTTTTTCAAATCCACGAGCAGTTGGAAGGCATTGCGCCACCCCTCGGACTTCCAGCTGGCCTTGCCGTCAAAAGTCGCGGAGATCTCATCGTCCGTCAGCCAGTTTGAGGCGAACCCCTGGATAAGCTGGGGTGTCAGCGAGGCTGCGACAGAGAAGGTGCCCTGGCCGTTCTTGCTGGCCGCTGCGAGTTTTGAGATGAGTTCACTGGACGTCTTTGGCAGGGCCTTGGGGTCGATGCCCGTCGCTGCCGTGTCCAGGAGGAGCCCGTACGTCTGGGTTTCCCAATGCGCCGTGTAGATTCCGGCGGGAACACCCAGGTTATTCCCATCTGCGAACGTAGACATGTTGATCACGGCGGGGCTGAAGTTCTTGCCCCAGTCTCCCTGCAACTCCGATTGAAGGTTCATCGCCCAGCCGGCCTTGTAGAAGGGCGCCATGTCCGTTGCATTGAAAGAGGAGTAGATGTCAGGCATGGATTTCGACTGTGCTTTTGCCTGCAGCTTGGGCAGATAATCAGTCGGGCCGGGCGAATCAACCGTGATTTTGATGCCCTTCTCCTTGGAGTACTGCTCCGCGAGCTGATTCAGGGCCGCTTCCTGTCCGCGGGATTGGTTAAGGAAGGTCAACTCAACCGCACCAGAGCTGTCACCGGACGCGTTCGTGGAGCCGCCGCCAGCGGAACAGCCCTGGAGGAAGAGTGAAGCGGCGACTGCAACCGCGCCGACGGTAACAGCCCGACGCCGGATGGTTGCCGGACTTGCTGGAGTACTGCTGTTTTTACGCATGAATTCTCACCTTTGAAAAGGACGTAAGGAGTGGGGGAGTTTTGGATTCTGTTGTTCAAGGAACGAGTTCAGGACCGCCTTGGCAGCGCGGAGGCGCCGGGCCTCCTGAATGGCGGACCGGGCGGACAGCTGATTTCATGGGCACGATGATTGCTCCACCAAGGCCGAAGATGGTTGGAGGTATGCGCTGGATGTGATGGCTTGGTGTTCGATAACCGCCACACCTTGCGACTCGAGGACCATTCCAGCTGTTGGGCCTCCGCTCAGCAGATCTGTGCCTCTGGCGGTGAGAGTTACAGGAACGCAGCCATGGTTGATCACGAAGCTCACTTCGCCGCGCCGGACGGTCTCAACCCATCCTTCTCCGTCGGGTATCTCCGTAGCCGTATCGAATGCGATGCCTGCTTCGCCGAGCAAGGTGTGGACCAGCTCGGTCATCGCGCGGGGTTCCAGACGGGTGGCCAAATACCACGCTGCGCCGTTCCCCGTGGATCTGCGCGTGAGGGCAGGCATTCCCTTAAGGTGGCCTTGTCCGAAGCGCGCCTTGACCTCTGCGTCCTGGATGCGTACCGCTTCGCTCCATCCAAGAGCCGTGGCGCCGCCGCCGGCAAATACGTCGCCGAGCACTTCTACTGTTGGAGGGATGGTCGCGTCGGGCCGAACCGGGATGGAGCCGGGTCGCTGCCATGCAGCCGCAAGGGGTACGAACTCTTCGATCCACGCCCCCAGGGTCTGCTGCAGCTTGCCAAGATAGCCGTTCAGCCGGACATGCAGGGACTCATCGAGGATCGCCGATTGGGCTGTGACGAAAACGGTCGATCCGGAGTTGGCGGCCTTGTCCAGAGCGTCAAGTTGGGCGTCTGTTGCTACGAGGAGGTTGGGGACGATGATGAGGGGATATGCGGCGAGGTCCTCATCGCCGCGAACGAAATCGACCACGATACCGGCCCTTGTCATGGCTGCGTGCCAAGGAGCTACGAGGGCGAGATAGCTGGATTCGACTGGTTGCCCGCGCTGCTCCAAGGCCCACCAACTGTTCCAATCGAAAACGATCGCCGCCTGGGCGGGGACGTGTTTGCCCATGAGCTGGGGGAGTCTGTCCAGCTCGTGCCCGAGCTGGGCTACTTCGCGCCAGATCCGCGTGTCGGTCCCGGAATGGGGCAGCATCGCTGAGTGGAATTTCTCTGCGCCAGCTGCGGATTGGCGCCACTGGAAGAAGAGAATTCCGTCGGCTCCACGGGCCATGGCCTGGTAGGACAATGCCCGCATCTGCCCTGGCGTCTTGGGAGCGTTCTCTGGCCGGGTGATAACAGCGCCGGTGGACTGTTCCATCAGGATCCACGGCTTGCCCCTGCCCAAGGACCGCATGAGGTCGCGCGCCATGGCTGCGCCGAGGGGCGCGTCGGGGTCTGCAGGATCGGGGTACAGATCATCTGAAATGACATCGACGTGTTGCGCCCATTGCCAGTAGTCCGCACCGCGGAAGACACCCATGAAGTTGGTGGTCACCGGTATGTCCGGCGTTACTTCTCGCAGGATGGCTTTCTCGGCAAGGAAGCAGCCGAGCAGTTCGTCAGAGCTGAAGCGGTCAAAGTCGAGCAGTTGGGTGGGGTTTGCGAAGGCTGCTGTCGTCCGCGGAGGCAAGACCTCGGCGAAGGACCCGTAGCGCTGGGACCAGAAGGCTGTACCCCAAGCATGGTTGAGTCCGTTGACGTCGACGTATTTCTTTTCAAGCCAGCGTCGGAAAGCTGCCGCCGATTCGTCGCAATAGCAGCGGGCCACATGGCATCCGTACTCGTTGTTGATATGCCATAGGGCCAGCGCGGGATGCTGACCATACCGCTCGGCAAGCTTTCGTGCGAGCCGTCCCGCGGCTGAACGGTAGGCTGGCGAGCTCGGGCAGTATGTCTGGCGTGAGCCCGGGGCCAAGCGGACGCCGTCGGCTGTCACCGGAAGTGACTCCGGATAGGCCAAGGAAAACCATGGCGGAGGTGAAGCCGTCGCCGTTGCAAGATCGACGCGGATGTTCCCAGCGTGGAGGTTGTCCAAGGCCCGGTCGAGCCATTCGAAATCGTACTGGTTCTCTTTCGGCTCCAGCATGGCCCAGGAGAAAACGCCAACAGTTGCGAGATTGACTCCTGCAGCCTTCATCAGGCGAACGTCTTCAGGCCATATCGATTCGGGCCACTGTTCGGGGTTGTAGTCACCGCCGTACCACGGGGTGGTGGAGAACGCGGAGCGCATAGCTGCCTCTCTCATTGGTGATGGAAGGAAAAAGCGTGGTTCTAGCGGCTTGAATGGGGGGAAACGGCGTATCCGCTGAAGCGGGGCAGAGTGTTGAAACCCTCCGCGGCGAGTCGCCAACCTGGTGGGAGTGCTGCTCCACGATCAACAGCAAGGGCCAGATGGGCTATCGCAGCCAGGAGGCCACCGTTGGCAGGAAGGTAAAGAGTGAGGAAGCCCGGGATCTGGGGATTGTGCCCATTGACGAGGAACTGGTTCTTCGGCGACGGCAGAAGAAGTGCCTGAATCGCCCTCTCCATGTCTCCCAGCCGTGCTGCCGACATGGACATGACGGGATAGTCCCATCCCCAGCTGGATTGAAGGTCCCAATTCAGCCATACGGATTCAAGGGTTGCGCGCATGGCCTCGGGATCAATAATGTCCGTGTCGGGCAACCAGCCAAGAGCCATCAGCATGGAGGGATGGTCTTTGCGCAGCAGGTATGGCGGAGTCGCCAAGGCAGCGTACGTTCCGTCGGGCATCAACCGGGGTTGATGCATGCGCCGACCGATAAGGTCCCAGTCCTCACGAATCGGTAGGTTCAGCCGTTGCCGCCATTCATTCGCAACGTTCAGCGCCCAGGACCAGTAGGCGAGTTCGAAGGTGGGATCTGTGTTTGTAGCCCGGTCAACGAGGTAGCTTTCCTGGGCAGGGATAAGCGGCGGTGGCAGGATAAAGGTTCCGTCATGCTCTTCAACGAAGTCGGCCATGAAGTCGGCTGTCGCTTCAATAAGTCTGTAATGCTCCTCGAGGAACCCTTGTTCGCGGCCCTCGCTGTATAGAAGTTCGAGCAGGTGGATCAAATGTGGCTGCTGCCATATGAGGAACACGCCGATATGACTGGGCGATTCCCGCGCTGACGGGTCTGTTTGCTTCGGCCAACGGGCACCCTTGTATCCTTGGCGGCTGGCCGTTTCCTGGGCAGCCGGGAGGGCTGTGTTGTACCAGCCGAGGCTACGTTCAAGGAGTGCCCCGCGCCCCCACAACGGGAAATGGGCGCCATGCCACCAATGCATTTCGAGGTGGAACTTCCCGCACCAGGTGTTGTAAGTCAACCCTGTTTCTGCAGGCGGCGTCCCTCCAGCGCTATTCACTGCGAGGAGGTACTGGGACAGCACAACCCGGCGTTCAAGCTCCGTGGCGCCTGCGTCTGTGCTTCCGTCGAAGCTTACGGCGGCACCGCTCAGCCAGTAGTCCTCCCATGCAGAAGCGGCGGCGGTACTGACTGCCTCAAAAGTGCGGGGAGAGTCAGTCGGTTGAGGCGCCGGAACGGGCTGTAAGGTAACGACGACTTCGAGCTCGTCCTCATCGGTAACTGCCATCACGCGGGTCCCGCCGTCGAGCAGGCATAACGTACCCGTTGTCTCCACTCGGACTTCGTAGGTTGTGGATTCCACAACTCTGCGGGCCAGCCATGTCCCGGGTGATGTCTCTTCCCAACGCACGCTCTCGGCCAACGGGAGTTCGAACGGGGCCAAGTCATCGCGCTGGGGGTCGAAGATCCAGGACACTGCCAGTCCGCTGCGCAGCAGTTCTGATCTGATTCTCGTTGCGAAACTCTGGGCGGTGGGATGCGCCGTGGTGGCTACTTCGACAGGTACGCCTTGGAGCTGATAACCGGCACGCACTGTGCCGGACCACAAGTCGAGTTCAGTTTGTGCGCCCTCCAGTTCGTTCGGATGGACTATCCGGGGACCTGCCTCGGTTGCATCCAGCGCGAGGCGGCCCAGATGCATCCTTCTGGGGTTGAAGGCGAACCAGGCACTTGCGCTCAGTTCGTCGGGAATTGGATCGGCGGCGCGTTGCAGCCCCATTCGATCCAGGTAGGGTACCGGGCCCCTGGGGGTTTGGTGCATGGTGGTGGCATCTTCCTGAGAAAATTCCTGTCCGCTCCGGGTGCTGTACCAGCCCCAGCTCGATTGAGTGCGAAGGGGGATTTGGAAGTCGTCCACGTTAAAGGGCCGTATCTGTTGTTCAGGCAGGCCCCTGCTGCCGTCGTCGGCATTCCGCAGTGGATCCGGCCGGAGTTCGTGAAACGCCGGAAAAGTCTGTAGCCCGGAAATGTCCACGGTCATGGCAACGTCGCCGTTGCCCACGCTCAGCGTGTTGGTAGCGTGCGCCTGTGTGAGCACGGGATTATGACGGCACACGGTGCTGCGCCGATTGATTTTCATGCGCGTACCCCACGCAGGTCGTCAAACGATATCTGGCCAGGGCGTGTCACCTTAAGCGGTTGACAGTGTTTGGGCATCTTTGCCTCCTCGACGCTTTGACCCGAATTCTGAGTCAACTATAATTTCTGCTTAGAGGATAGCGTTAAGGTTTGAAACGAATCAATAGTTTTCACGAAAGGACTTGATATGGCGGAAAAGCGGGGGGAGTACGCAAAGTCGAACAAGCGCCGGGAAGCGCTCAGCGCGGCGGCGCTCAATCTTGTGCAGGCCAAGGGGCATCGGAATGTCACGGTCTCCGAGGTTGCCCAAATGGCCGGGGCCAGCGAGCCGACGGTCTTCTACCATTTCCCCACCAAGGAAAGTCTGTGGATCTCTGCCTTGAAGCAGTTTGACGACGAGAACATCCGCAGCGTTGGTCATGAGGCCGGAGCTATCGCTGATATGGGCCGTCGTGCGGAAGTAGGTGTTCGCCGCCCCCACATTCCGCTTCTTTATGCGGAAATGGCGGGCGCCGCCGTCGACCGGGAAAACCCCGCGAACCCCTACTTCCAAGAGCGAATGGCCCGATCCCTGCAGGTCATAGCGACCGATATTGAACGCCTGCAGGGCGAAGGCAAGGTACCGGCTGACATAGATGCGCACGTGGCAGCCCGCGTTCTCCTCGCGTGCTGGGAAGGTTTGCAATTCCAGTGGCAGCACGGACCTGAGTTCGACATTCGAGCCCATTTGGAATGGAACATCCGGGCAGTCCTGGGTCCTGACGCACTGACCCCGCCGTGATGGCTTCCGGCAGCGGCGGGGACAGTGGGTCAATTTACATCATGGGTAGAACTGGCCTCAGTGCACCAGGGCATGCACCAAGCGGTCCACGGCTGTGACAGTGATCGTGGCCGTTTGGTTCGCGCCTTTCACCGTGATGGTGATTTCACCTGCTCCGGTGGGGCGCACGATTGCCAGTGCCCTTCCCTCGTAGGTGTTGCCGACGTCGGAGCGGAAGGAATCCTGTGACTGCGGGTTGCCATTACCGACCCCCTGCAACACGCCGTCGCCCTCCACTACAACAGAGAAGGGCTCCGCTCCCTGTCTGAAGACGCGGCCCGCATCGTCTTCCAGGGATATGTCGACGAACGCGAGATCGCCGTCGGAGGCGTCGATGGTGGTCCGATCGGTTCGAACCCGGAGGGTGGGCAAGCCCTCCGGAGTCGTGAGGCTCCATCTTGCCTCCGATCCGTCGGCATTTCTGGCAATAGCCGTTACCTCGCCAGCGGCGAATTCGGTTTCGAAGATCGCCTTGAACCCGTTCGCGGGGCCTGTCGGGCGGACTCCTGTACTCTTGCCGTTGATCTGCAGTTCCACCTCAGGCGCTGCGCTGTAAACCTCGATGCGCATCGGTGTTCCCTCGGCAACATCCCAATCCCATGTTGCAACTGCGTCGCTGAAAGACCATTGAGTGGGGCGTGCCTCCCGCATGAAATTTTCGGGGGGATGCACAGCGATGTAGGGCTCGGCCCTGAGACCGAACACAATTTCACGGAAGTAGGAAACAGGCCGGCGATGTCCGGTAATGTCGATGTCCCCGCACCACGCGGTCCGCCAAGGGAATGGTGCACCGAAGGACTGGGGTCCTTCGTCAGCGTAGTTGACGCGTCCTATACCGGCCTCACCCAGGTAGTCCCATCCTGTCCAGGTGAAGTCGCCGATGAGATGTGAGTTCTGTTCAATGGCCACCCAGTTCTCACTGATCTTTGCGGGGAAAGTCTCGGTCCCCACGATGAGGCGGTTCGGGAACAGCTTACGGTCCAGCTCGTACCTGCTCTCTCCATAGTTGAGTCCGGCAACGTCGACTACCGCAAAAGACTCCTCAGTGCTGTTGGTGACCAGGTCCGACGTCGCGATGTCCTTCATCAAATCGCCCATCTGATTCATGGCTGAGTTGACGCCGCCTTCCATGTTCCTTCCCGCCTCGGCGAGGCGGTGGATGACGGAGACCATCGGATTCATGCCGTTCGTTGTGAAGCGGGTGGGATCCAACTGACGGATCTTCTCAGTGATGCGCCTGCCCCACACTGCGCCCAGGGAGTTTCCGGTCTCGGGAATCTCATTCCCGATCGAATACATGATGACGCTGGGGTGGTTGGCGTCTTTGAGCACCATCGCTTCGACGTCGCGCTCCCACCAGTCAGCGAAGCGCAGTGAATAGTCAAAGGATGATTTGGACTCGGTCCAAACGTCGAAGGCCTCATCGATGACAAGTAGCCCCTGGCGGTCGCAAGCGTCGAGCATGGCGGGGCTGAGGGGGTTATGGCTACTCCTGATGGCGTTGAATCCGGCCTTCTTGAGCAGTTCGACGCGGCGTTCTTCTGCCCTGCGGATGGTGGCTGCGCCGAGGGGTCCATTGTCATGGTGAATGCACGCGCCCCGCAGTTTAACGGTCCGTCCGTTCAGGCGCAGGCCGTGCGCGGTATCCAGTTGCAGCGTGCGGAAGCCAAACGCGGTGGTGGAAAGCTCAAGCTCGTCGCCGCCGTCGAACACGCGGGTCACCGCTGTGTAAAGGTTGGGATCATTGACGTCCCACAGCTGTGGGTTCTTGATGGTCAGACGCTGGCGCAGCACCGCGGACTCAGCCGGAAGGACAGTTACGGGGGCCTCAGTTTGCGCGACCAACACCTGTTCCTGGTCAAGGATGTCAACGTGAACCCGCACTGTTCGCGGTCGGGCCCCGGAGTTGCGCAGCGTCGTCGCTATGGCTGCGACGCCCAGGTCAGCATCAAGGTCAGGGGTCGTGATCTGGACGCCCGCGTAGTCGAGATGCACGTCGCCGGCGACAGTGAGCCAGACATCACGGTAAATGCCCACACCGCTGTACCAGCGTGAGTCCTCGTGCGCGCGTGCCTCAACCCGGATGACATTCCGTTCCCCATGGCGTAGGTGGGGGGTCATGTCCACGCGGAAACCGGAGTAGCCGTACGGGCGTTGGGCCACGAAGTCGTCATTTACGAAAACCATCGCGTCGCGGTAGACGCCCTCAAAGTCGACCGCGACGTGGCAATCGCTCCACTCGGACGGCACATCGAACTCCTTCGAGTACGCGAACGCACCCCCGGGGACGTAGCCGGTGTTCGACCCGTTATCGCTGGGAATCCGTGCTGATCCCACAAGCGCGTCGTGAGGTAGGCAGATAGATTCCGGTGGTGCCTGGCCGGGGCGCAACTCGGAGAAGAAGCCGATTTTCGGGCGAACGGACCACCCACTGTTGAAGGAAACGCGTGTGGGCTGCCTGTATTCGGTGAGGTCCTTCGTCATAATCTCTTCCTGTCGGTCTTGGGTGTTCCGTGGACGGGCTTCCCACGGTTGCGCATGCAACAGCCGCTGCAGAGGCCGGAGCAGGTCAAAGGCAGGGCAGCGCAAAATGACCTTTGCTGGGGGACGCGGAAGTACTGACTCTCCGCTCGGGCATGGGCAGAGCCTGAGATCTGGCGACACGCCCATGGTCTCGTTGCTTCAGGTGCACGTTGGTGATTGGGCAGCAGCTACGCGAACTGGGAAGCTTGAATTGAATAGTAACCGCCATGGTAACTATTGGCAAGGTTCGACAGGCCTAAGCTGACGTCCCGTCTTCGTAGTCCGTGACGCCGGCCAGGTCGCGTCCTGCGATGTATCCAAAGGTGAGGGCGGGGCCGAGGTTGATGCCGCCGGCGGGGTAGTGGCCGCCCATGACTGAGGCTTGGTCGTTGCCGGCGACGTAGAGTCCGTTGATGGCTCGCCCTGCATTGTCCAAGGCACGCCCGCGCGGATCGGTGGCGAGGCCGGCAAAGGTGCCGAAGGAGCCGGGGAGAACCTTGACGGCGTAGAACGGACCCTTTTCCACGGCTCGGAGGGATGGGTTGGGGGTGTTCTTGGGGTCTCCGCCGTATCGGTTGAATTCGGTGGTTCCCCGGTTGAATTCGGGGTCGATGCCTTTGCGGGCGTTTTCGTTGAAGTCCGCCACGGTTTGCGCCAATGCTGTTGGATTAATGCCGCAGGCGGTGGCCAGTTCTTCGATCGTGTCGCCCTTTTTCAGGTAGCCGGATCGGAGGTAGGGGAACAGTGGGACGGGCAGTGGTTTGGCCATTCCCAGGGGGAACTTGCGGACGTAGGCGGCGTCGGCGATTTGCCAGGCTTCGACGGGTTCGCCGTCGGGCGTTGCTTTGAGCATTCCTTCGACGTAGTCGTAGTAGCCGTTGGCTTCGTTGACGAACCGTTTTCCATTGCGGAGCACGCCGATGCTGCCTGGTTTGGCGCGGTCCATGATGTGGGGGAATGTTCCTGTGCGGCCGTTGCGGTAGGGAACCAGGGAGACCGGGCACCAGGCGGCAGGCGATTCGACGTTGGTGTTGAAGCTTGCCCCTACGGCCTGGGCCATCGTTATGCCGTCTCCGGTGGCTTCCTTGGGTGCCAGGGTCCAGTGTTCCTTGCCCGTGGGGGTTTTAGGGAATAGTTCTGCGCGGCGGGCCACGTCGTTCGGGAAGCCGCCCGTCGCGAGCACGACGCCGCGCGAAGCGTTGATGGTGTACCTTCCGTCGGGTGAATGTACGACGGCGCCGCTCACCTTGCCTTCCTTATCGGTGAGTAAGTGTTGGGCTGGTGTGGAGACGCGGATGTCAGCACCAAGATCGTCAGCTGACTTCAACAGCCTGGCGGTGAGGGCGGTGCCGTTGACGAGTTGCATGTTGCGACGATGGATGAGCAGATCCAGAACATGCCGTCCCACCCGCCATGTTGCGTGGAGCAGGCCCTGGATGTTGCCCTGGGATGCCGAAAGGAATTTAGTGAGGTCAGGTCCGGCCATGATGCCCATGCCCAGGAACGAGGTTTCGTAGAGCTGGTGGCGCGCCTTTGAACGTAGCTCGGGCTTGATATTGCGTGCATTGAGGGGTTTGGGGCCGACAGAGCGGTTTCCGGTGCCCGCGCCAGGAGTCTGGCCATAGATGTCTTTGATCTTGGCCCCGGGGACGAATTGGAGGCTGGTCTTGTTATGGAAGAACCCAACCATGTGGGGGACTGCTTCAAGGAAGGCCTCGATCCTTTCCGCGTTGTAGTTCTTGCCGAGGCGGTGGCGCAGGTAGGTGCGGAAGAGTTCGGGGTCCTCCTTGATTCCTGCGGCCGTGGCCAACGGGTTTCCAGGGGTCCAGGCCCAGCCGCCGGACCAGGACGTGGCACCGCCACAGACGTGCGCCTTTTCCACGACGATGACTTTCAGCCCGTGGTAGGCCGCTGTGACCGCAGCTGAGAGGCCGCCTGCGCCCGATCCGATGACGAGGACGTCGCAGTCGAACGTGGTGCCGGAGGTTGCGCTTGATTCGATGGTTTTGGTGGTCTTCACTCGGTTCTGGCCTTCAATGTTGTTTGTTGGTCTCGTGTACGGGCTGGTTGGGTACTGCTGGGTTCAGCGGTGTTCTTTGTTGGCCCACTTATAGGACCAAAGGCTGGAGACCAGTGCTATGAGGCATAGCCCTGCAAGGAGTGCTGCTGCCGGGACCCAGCTGCCGCTGCTTGCCATCAGGGCGGTGGCGATCAGGGGAATAAAACCGCCGACGGCACCAGCCAGTGCGTAGGCAAATCCTGCGCCGCTGTATCGGATCCGGACGTCGAACATGTCGGTGAACCACGTTTGCTGGACGCAGGTGGAGATATTGTGTCCGAGGTTGATCAACGCGACGAAGCCAAGGATCATCGGGACCAGCTCACCGCTTTCTAGGGCCGCGAAGAACGGGGCTGCTGCAAGTGCTGCGGCCAGTGGGCCGATGATGTAGAACCATTTCCGGCCGAACTTGTCCGCGAGTCGGCCCCAGAGGGCAAGGAAGGGAATGGCCAGGACCATGGCGACCATGGAAGCGGTCAGGACGGTTGAGGACGGCGTGTCTGTGAAGTTCTTGACGTAGGCGAGTGAGAACGTGAAGCCCATGTAGAAGGTGCTTTGGTCCACCATTCGCATTCCGATCACTGCCAGGATCTTTTTCGGGCTTGTCCTCAGGGCTTCGGCCAAAGGTGCCTGGGCGGCTTTGTGTTCTTCCTTGGCTGCGGCAAACTCCGCTGATTCCGGCACGCCTGCCCTGATCCAGAGGCCGACGAGGGCGAAGAGGATGCTGATCAGGAATGGCAGCCGCCAGCCCCAGGCAAGGAACTGTTCTGGGGTGGTCATGGCGGTGACCAGCGAGAACGCCGCGGTGCCGAGCAGCAAGCCGACGAATGAGCCGATCTGGACGCCGGTCGCCAGGAAGTTCCGCTTACCTGCGGGTGCGTTTTCCACCGCCATCAGGGCGGCTCCGCCCCATTCCCCGCCGACAGCCATTCCTTGGATGGCCCGCAGGGTCACCAGCAGGATGGGCGCGGCGACACCGATGGCAGCGTAACCGGGGAGCAACCCGATGGCCGTGCTGGCCAGGCCCATCATGATGACGGTGATGAAGAGCATGGTGCGGCGGCCGTACTTGTCACCGAAGTGGCCGAAGATGGCCCCGCCCAGTGGGCGGAACAGGAACCCGACGGCGAAGGAACCCATGGATGCCAGCAGGCCGGCAACTTGGTTGTCGGACGGGAAGTACAGGGGACCGAAGACAACGGCAGCGGCTGTGCCATAGAGAAAGAAGTCGTACCAGTCAACGACTGCGCCGACTGTGCTGGCCAGTGCTGCACGGCGGCCTGCCCTGGCGCTGATCGTTACCGGGGGATGGGTGGGAGTGCTCATGGCGGCAGTGCTCCCTGTGCTGGGGGTTTGGGGAGTCGTCATTGCGGTTCACCGCAACCTTTCTGTAGCTCGGCACCTTTGCCGGCGAGTGGGATAAGTGCTTTAATGACTACGCAGTCATTTAGTGATTTTGATCATACGCGCATCGTTGGATCGCGGTCAAACACCCATTAAGCAGGACGGAAGTTATGAACAGAACCATTGGTCTGGCCCACTTGTCAGCGTTGCATCTGAGCCCGCCCGAACTGGTCCAGGCTGCGGCTAACGCCGGCTTCACCTCTGTGGGCATCCGCGTTTACCCCGCGACCAAGGGCGAATCGACCTACCCCATGGCGATTGGCTCCACCATGTTTGTACACACGATTGATCGTCTCGCAGGGACGGGAATAGCGGTGCGTGATGTGGAGGTATTCACGCTCAACGGGAACCGTGGACGCGCCGAATGGGAGCCCGTGCTTGAAGCGGGAGCTGCCCTGGGTGCGAGTGTTCTGAACGTGATCGGAAGTGATCCGGATGGGGGCCGGCTAAGGGACAGCCTTGCGGCGCTGGTCGAAGATGCCCGCGCGTTCGGGATCAGGCCCTCCGTTGAGCCGATCTCCTACCAGCCCCTGGCAACCGTGCCTGGAGCGGGACTGCTTGTCCAGCAAACGGGATGCGGAATCATGCTCGATGTTCTTCACTTCGTGCGTGCCGGCGGCAGGATTGGCGAACTGGAGCATCTGCCGGCAGGGGCAGTGACTGTCATCCAGCTATGTGACGGCCCAGCCGACACCCCGGACTTGCCGGTCCCGCGTGCCATGCCCTTGGGACAGGACGTCAACGGATCCCCCCGGCAGATCGAATCCCGGTCAAAGAGGCTAGCGCCAGGGGAGGGTGTCTTCCCCCTCAGGGAGATCCTGGACCTCTTCCCGGACACGCCGATCAGCGTCGAAGTCCCTGACGTCCTGGCCGTCGAGGCGCAAGGCACATTTGCCCACCTCCAACACCTCTATGAGGCAGCCGCAACGCTGACCCGCACCCCCCCGAAAACCGAAACGAAGTGAACACCATGAGCGAACTCACCCAAGAAAAAACAACCCGAACCGCAACCCCGGAGACCTATTGGCCCGGTCGCTTCCAGGACCAGGTGATCCTCGTGACCGGCGCCGCCGGCGGCCTCGGCTCGGACACCGCGGACCGGCTGGCACGCGAAGGTGCCACAGTTGTATGCACGGACGTCAATGCCGGCGGCCGGGGTGACGGCAGCAGTCCGTCGAACTGCATGGCCCTGAATGTCACCCAAAGGCAGGACTGGGACCACACCGTGCAGGCCGTTCTGCAGCGGTACGGCAGGATCGACGGGGCGCTCTTTGCCCACGGCATCCAGGGACCGGAGGTTCCCGTGACGGAGATGCCGGCAGAAGGATGGGCCAGAACCCTGAGCGTGAATCTGGACGGCTGCCTCCACGGTCTGGCCAGCATCCTGCCGGTCCTCACCAAGCAGGCCTACGGCAGGATTGCCATCCTGTCATCCATTTCCGCGCGTGAAGGGAATCCGCACCAGGCCGCCTACTCGGCTTCCAAGGCGGGCCTGGTCGCACTGGTGAAAACGGCAGCCAAAGAGGTGGCACCTTACGGTGTTACGGTCAATTCCATCGCCCCGTCCATGATGAAAACCCGGCTCCTTCAGGACCTGAGCCCGGAACGAAACGCCCAACTCCTCGCCAAGGTTCCCATGGGAAGAGTCGGGCTACCGGAAGAATTCTCGGCTCTGGCCTCATGGCTGCTATCCACCGAGGCCAGCTACATGACAGGCCAGACACTGGACCTCAGCGGCGGCCGCAACACCGCCTAAGCGGGCGGTCCCGTCGTCCCCCGCACCTGCATATGGACCGGAAACACCGTCTTCATCGTTTCGCTGGGAGGCTCACCTTCGATCCTCCCAGCAAGACGGTCCACTGCCAGATACGACATCTCCGGGATCGGCTGATGCACAGTGGTGAGGTTGATGAAAGCCCACCGCGCCGGCCCGGAATCATCGAACCCCACCACGGAAAGCTGCTGGGGAACACTGATCCCCAGTTGCGCAGCGGCGTCCAACACGGCAAACGCCAAAGCATCCGTCACGCAATAAATTGCCGTCGGCCGGTCCTGGGTATCCAACAACTCCAGCGCGGCCCGGACCCCTTCTTCATGGGTTAGCCTCAGATGCCGAATCCAGTCCTCACGAACCTGAAGTCCACGCCGTCCCATGGCCGCCCGGAACCCGTCCTCACGGTCCCGGCCATTGGACCGGTCCCTCAACGTGGTCAGGAGACCGATGCTCTTGTGCCCCAGGCCTTCGAGATGGGCCACGACGAGCTCGCCAGCGCGTCGGTCATCGGCAAGGACCGCCTCGACCTCAACAGTCGTATCGTCACGGCTAAGCAAAACCGCCGGTGTCCCGCGCTCCAACACCCTGCGGACGGCGGCAGAAGATTCCCGGGCCGAAACAAAAATCATTCCGTCCACCGTTGCACTGTCCAGGACATCAACTGCCTCAGGGTCAGGTGAAATGTCCGGGTCCCGGATGAGGACCATCCGATACCCGCGCTCAAGAAGCCGATTCTGCAACGACTCAACAATGACCGGATAAATAGGGCTGGTCAGGTCAGCAACTACCACACCAACGGCGTGTGTCCGCCGCGTCACCATCATCCGGGCAGCAGCATCGGGCACATACCCAAGCTCCCGTGCCACGGAAAGAATCCGCGCTTTCGTAGCCGGGGCAACGGATGGATGGCCCCGAAGGGCACGGGACACTGTCGACTGCGACAATCCCAAATGACGGGCCACGTCAACGCTGGTTACCATTCCACCATCGTATTTCACCAGATCAGGTCGGGTCCCGATGCTATTGAACGTGCGTCTGGCTCTGCTGAGCGGACGGGCTGTCTTGCTGGTGCCGTGGGTCTGCGGTGTCCTGACTGAACTTCTTGCGGGTTTCGGGTGCGAGGAGTGCGGACACCACCGTGATGATCCCAATGATGCTGAAGTACAGGATCACCCATCCTGGTTCACCATTCCCGGCGTTCAAAAGGGCGACGGCGACCAGCGGCGCGACGCCACCGGCGAGCACCGAGCCGAACTGATAGCCCATGGAGGCTCCGCTGTAGCGCAATTTAGTAGAGAACAGTTCTGCAAAGAAGGCTGCCTGTGGCCCATACATCGAGTTGTGGAAAACAGCGAGGCCAATGATGATGGCGAGGGTTGCCAGCAACGCACTGCCTGTGTCGGTCATGACGAAGTACAACGGGAAGAACAGGAGTCCTCCGATGGCGCCGAAAAGGTAGACGGGCTTGCGGCCGATTTTGTCGGAAAGGATGGCCCAGAGGGGGACGGCGATAATGCCAATCGCGGAGGCGATAAGTACCGACATCGTTCCTTGGTTGGCGCGGTCGGTCCCAAAGGTCTTCATGATGTAGACCACGGAGAAGGTGGTGTAGAGGTAATAGGCGGAGTTTTCTGCCAAACGCATTCCGACGACGAGCCAAATGCCCTTGGCCTCTTTCTGCAGTGCCTCACCCAAGGGTTTCTGCGAGGTCTGCTTGGCCGCGACGAGTTCTTTGAAGTCGTCGGAGTCCTCGAGCTTGGAGCGGACGATGATGCCGGTAACGATCAGGAGGACACTGAGCAGGAACGGTATCCGCCACGCCCAGGCGTCGAAAACGTCGGCTGGCACTGAGGCTTTTACGGCAAGGACGCTGGAATTGGCGAGCAGCATTCCGGCGGGAACGCCCATCTGGGTGAAGCTCCCGAACAAACCACTGCGGCCCGCAGGCGCGTGCTCGATGGAAATAACTGCCGCTCCCGCCCATTCTGCTCCTGCCCCGAAACCTTGCAGCAGGCGCAACATCGTGAGCAGGACGGGAGCCCAGAATCCGATCTGGGCGTAGGTCGGCAAGAGTCCCATGGCAAGGGTCGCGACCCCCATGATCAGGAGGGAGAGAACGAGCATGGGTTTCCGGCCGATCTTATCTCCGAAGTGACCGGCGAACATCCCCCCGAAGGGGCGGGCCACGAAACCCACCGCGTAGGTGACAAAGGCAAGAAGGAGACCGGTTGCTGGGTCTTGTTCGGGAAAATACAGTCTGCTGAAGACCCCGGTCGCGGCAAGGATGCCAAAAATGTAGTAGTCATACCATTCGATGGTTGTGCCGACGAAGCTGGCGAGTGGCACACGCCAGGGGGTCTTTGTGCTGATGGATGTGCTGGGAAGTGTCATGGGATTTTCTTTCAGCTTGGTACAAGGGAGTTGGCGGGGGAGTTGGTCAGGCGAAGGGGTTGGACAGTCCGATGTAGACGGTCTCGAGGAATTCCTCGATTCCTTCGGCTCCGCCTTCACGACCGAGGCCTGACTGCTTGACACCGCCGAACGGTGCTGCGGGGTTGGAGATGATGCCCGAGTTCACGCCGAGCATGCCGGTCTCGAGTTGTTCGGATAGGCGAAGGACCCGGTTGATGTCGCGGGTGAACACGTAGGAGATCAACCCGTAGGGGGTCGCGTTGGCGAGGTTGATTGCCTCTTGTTCGTCGTGGAAAGGAACAATCGGGGCCACCGGTCCGAAGATCTCCTCTGTTAGTGCACGCGCCTCGGCCGGCACATCGGTGAGGACGGTGGGTTCGTAAAAGTAGCCGGGTCCGGGCAGCATCCTTCCACCGGTGAACACGCGTGCCCCCTTACTGACAGCGTCATCGACAAGGTCTGCGACTTTTTGGCGGCTGTGCTCGTCAATGAGCGGTCCGATCTGAACTCCGGCCTCCGTCCCGCGACCGAGTGTCATTTCGGACATTCGGGAGGCCAGACGCTTGGCGAACACATCGGCAAGGCTGTGGTGAACGTAGAACCGGTTGGCCGACGTGCAGGCCTGTCCGCCGTTCCGGAGCTTGGCTGCGATGGCACCTTCAACTGCCGCGTCGAGGTCTGCGTCGGCGAACACCAGGAACGGTGCGTTTCCACCAAGTTCCATGGAGGTTCGAAGCACGGTCCCCGCTGCCGCTTGCAGGAGGCGGACCCCGACTTCCGTGGAACCGGTAAACGAGAGTTTCCGCAACCGGGGATCTGCGATGAGGGGACCCGTCACAGCTCCCGCCGAGGATGTGGGTACCACGTTGAGCACACCTGCCGGCAATCCTGCCTCGTGCATGACCTGCGCGAAAAGGAGCGTCGTCAGCGGTGTCAGGGCCGGTGGCTTGATCACCATCGTGCAGCCGGCCGCGATTGCAGGAGCGACTTTCCGTGTCGCCATCGCCAAGGGAAAGTTCCACGGAGTGATGAACAAGCAGGGGCCGACCGGTCGTTTCGTCACCAGAAGGCGCGAATTCCCGTCCGGCGATGGGGAATACCGGCCCGAGATGTGGGCTGCTTCTTCACTGAACCAGCGGAGGAACTCTGCGCCGTAGGCGACCTCGCCGCGAGCCTCAGTAAGGGACTTGCCCATCTCCATTGTCATCAAGAGAGCGAAGTCCTCGCCGCGGGCAGTGACGGCTTCGAAGCCGGCTCGGAGGATTTCGGCGCGGCTGCGCGCGGGGGTGCTGGCCCAGGCAGATTGGGCTGCCGCAGCCGCGTCGAGTGCTGCCAATCCGTCCACAGGGGATCCATCGGCGACGGTGGTGAGGACTTTCCCGGTGGCAGGGTCTTCAACATCGAAACGTTGCCGTGTCGCGGCGTCATGCCACTTTCCAGCAATGAAGACCCCGGTTGGTAAGGAGTCCAGCAGGGAGATTTCCGAAGCCGCGTTCACCGGGGATCTGCTTCGGTTGCCGCAAACGTGATGATTTGTCGCACTGCGAGGCCGTCCGCGAGGTCGTCCATTGCTTGGTTTACTTCCTGGAGGGTGATGGTTGATGAAATCAGTGCTTCGATGGGTAGCCGCCCCTCACGCCAGAGCTGCGCGAAGGCGGGGATGTCACGGGCAGGGACGGCGGAACCGAGGTAACTGCCAATGATCGTGCGGGCCTCGGCCGTGAGTCCGAGCGGCTTGATCGCCGCTTCCGCAGTTGGTGCTGGAAGGCCAACGGTGACGGTCCGGCCACCTACGCCGGTCAGTGCCACGGCAGTTTCAAAGGCTCTGGCGTTACCGGCAGCTTCGATCACGATCGGCGCCTTGAGCCCTGCTTCGAAGGCCTGACCGGGCGTGTAGACCGCGCTTGCGCCCAGAGCAGTGGCTCGTTCGAGCTTGTCGACGACCGCGTCCACTCCGATGACGTCCCCTTTTCCGAGGGAAACCGCGGTGAGCAGCGCCGCCATTCCGACTCCGCCGAGACCCACCACTATGGTGGTCTCTCCCTCTTCGGGCTTGGCGGCGTTGATGACTGCCCCGCCCCCTGTGAGCACGGCGCATCCAAGGACTGCGGCGATCTCCGGCGGGATGTCGTCGTCAACAGGCACCAGTGAGCGCCGATCGATGACGGCGTGGGTTGCGAACGCGGATACACCCAGATGGTGGTAGACATCCTGCCCGCCGCGATGCAGGCGTGTTCCGCCTGAAAGCAAGGTTCCCGCATTGTTCGCTCCCGAGCCGGGCGTGCAGGGTAGTCGCCCGTTCGTGCGGCAATTGGCGCATTCCCCGCATCGGGGAAGGAAGGCCATCACGACCCGTTGGCCAGTGACCAAGTCCTCGACTCCAGGCCCCCAACTGACGACACGGCCGGCAGCTTCATGGCCGAGCAGCATCGGTAGCGGTCGAACCCGGTTGCCGTCCACGACGGACAGGTCGGAGTGGCAGATTCCTGCTGCTTCGATTTTGATCAGGACCTCACCTGGGCCCGGCGGATCGAGTTCGAGTTCGCTGACGGTGATAGGACGGGAGGCTCCGAAAGGCCTTGGGCGGCCGATTTCTTCCAGGACTGCTCCGGTTATTTTCATGGTGTGGCTTTCATGTCGATGTTTCCCCGGTCGGTCCGGGGTGATGGGAATGCGGGGTCGCTCCCTCGGCGATGGCCGAAGATACCGCCGTGGTGATGTCGTCACCAGCGCGCAGTGGGCGGCCTGAAAAGATGCCTTCGTGCGCGAGGATGGGGCGTCGGTCACCGGCCAGTTCCGGGTAGCGTTCCTCGAGTGCTTCACGGCGCTCGGCAACCCGGTGCCAGTGCGCGATCGTTTCGCGGTCGCCCCGTCCGACCGCGTTCCAGCTACGCGGCATCTGCTCCCGGGAGGGTCCGGCGGACGCGCGCCCCCCAATGTTTAGCCGGGAAGGGCGCTTACTGGTTTCAGCCCCACACCCTGGACAGGGCGGGTTGGCTGATGTCATTGCCGCGAGGCCGGCCTCGAAGTGGTGCCCGTTCTGGCAAGCGAAATCGTAGAGGATCATGTGCTCTCTCCCAGCGCCGGCTCAGCTGTAAAACCCATCGGGTGCATATCGCAGTGACCTGGCCTGTTCGCCGTCGTGGCCGAAGATAACCTCCGCCCCCGTCCGATCGGCGATGGCCCGGAGTTTTTCGACAGACTCAAGCCAGCGAACGTTATCCCAAACGATCGCCGCACCGACGGCGGGAGGCCCCCAACTGTCCGCAAGGTACACCGCGTCCGACGTGAAAATCTTCGTACCCTCGTTCTTGAGATCAAGCTGCAACGACATGGTTCCCCAGGTGTGCCCCGGGGTCTCCAGTACCTTGACGCCGGGCACGATCTCCACGTCGCCGCTGACCCCCTCCAGATCGAGCGACTCGTAGTCCGAGACGATGTGCGCCCCCTTCGAATAGCCTTCAATGGCACGTGCGCCAGCGATCTCGGCGCTGTTGGCGATGATCCGGGTTTTGCCGTTGTCGAACATCGAGGCGTTTGCTGCATGGTCGAAATGCAAGTGTGAGAGCACCAGCATGTCGATATCATCCGGTGTCAATTCCAGCTGAGCCAGAGAAGAGTCCAGATAGCCCGGTCCGTCCACTGGCTCACGTACCGGAAAGAAGTCCTGAAACCCTGTCGGCGCCCATCGCTGCTCCCAGTCACGGGGAACGCCCGTGTCCCACAGAATCCGCCCCTCAGGATGCTCGATGAGCACAGCATGGGTGGGGCATTCGCCCCAGA
This sequence comes from Micrococcaceae bacterium Sec5.1, assembly GCA_039636795.1. Classification (NCBI taxonomy): domain Bacteria; kingdom Bacillati; phylum Actinomycetota; class Actinomycetes; order Micrococcales; family Micrococcaceae; species Micrococcaceae bacterium Sec5.1. The sequence continues at coordinate 2,699,681 of CP143430.1, forward strand.
CGACAGGCTCCTCTTTGTGGTGCCGGTCTCGGATAGTCCGCCCACCTTTGAGCAGGAGCCAAGTCAGGTCGGTCTCCATGACCCCGGTGGACAGAATATGGACCCGCATATCAGTCACTACAACCTCCTTGTTGTTAGCGGCAACTTTTACCGTTCCCCCACTCTGCAGGTTCATGGGAAGCAAAACCATGGTGCTAAGGGATATACAAATGGTGAATACATAGCCGGAATCGACATATGTCACTTAGAATCACGGTATGACCGAGTCCAGAATCCAGGAATTCAGGGCACCGGGGGACCCGGAAATCCTCATGGCCGCCACCGAAAGCTCGACTGACCTGGCGAGCGTGCGCGATCGTACGCTCATCCTCAAGGGGATCCTGCGCCGCACCCGCACCCTTTTAGGTGCCGACATGGCATACCTCAGTCTGAATGACCTCCCTGCCGGGGAGACGTACATCCATGTCACGGACAACGTGCGTACCGAGGAATATCGGAACATCCGCATGCCGTTGGGTACCGGGGTACTCGGAGCAGTCGCCACGGGCGGCTCAACCGCGTCCACTCTTGATTACCTGGCTGACCCAAACATGAACCACATCCCTGCGATCGACCAGATCGTCGCCCTCGAAGGGGTAAAGGCGATCGCCGGGGCGCCGCTTAGGGTAGGTGGTCGGATAGTCGGTGCCCTGCTCGTCGCACATCGCGCGCCGGCCAGCCTTCCGGCTGCCGGGCAACGGGCCCTTGAGCACATGGCAGCCCAAGCGGCCCTCGCACTCGAACAGACCCGCCGAGGAAGTGAGATTACTCAGCTTCGGGCGTTGATAGGCAGTACGACTACCAGCAACGCCGGCCGGACCCGGGAACTGGAATCAATGCTTGCGTTGGATGAGCGGCTGATGGGAAGTATGGTCGCCTCCGTCAACGCGGAGGGCGTCATTGCGGTGCTTGAAGAAGCATCGGGGCGGCCCTTGGGACTGTTTGACCCGGCAGGGCGTCACCGCTTCGGATCCGTGACGCTGAGTAAGCCCGCGCTTGAGACGTGGGGGGTGCAATCGGCAATCAGCAGTTCGCTGCATGGCGCGAGTGCTGCGACCGTTCGACACAAAGGTGATGCCTACACGGTTGTCGCCATCGCGGCCGGCAATGAGCACCTGGCAACGTTGGTCATGAACGGCTCCGCCAGCAAAGAGACCTCACTCCTTGAGCGGGGTTCGGTGTTTGTGAGCGCAGCGCTACTGTTCGAACGCACCCTCGTGGATGCCAACAACCGCGCCCAATCAACGCTCATGGAAGATCTGCTTACCAGCCGAACTGAGGACCAGGCTCAGGCTGTGAGAACCAGGTTCGCCGCCTACGGCATTGAACTCCGCAATAAAATCGCCGTCCTGGTCATCCTGGTTGATCCTGCGGTCCGGCACGCTGCGCTTGCGATAGTGCAACAGAGACTTCGAAAAGCTCCGATGCTCATTTCGTCCCACATGGGCCACATCTGCGTGGTGACGACGTCGAGCGCGGCAGCCTTGGCCGAAGAACTGGACCAGATCCTGCACGAGGATGGGCTCTCTGCAGTAATTGGCCACGCAACAGCTACCGGCGAAACCATCAGCAGTGTCCGGGAGGCCCATGATGAGGCCTCCCAAGTCGTTACGGCCGCCAAAGAACTCGGCTGGCGACGCGGGTTTGCCGACCTCAACGATTTGGGTATTGCCGGAATCATGCTCAGCCATGACCGTGCTGCAACCGCAGCGCGGATCATCGAACGAACGCTCGGCCCTGTTCAGGAGTACGACCGGGCGCACAGAACTGAACTGCTTGGCACGCTCTGGGCGTACCTCGAGACTGGGAGTCGTCTCCAAAGCACGGCTGCGCAGCTGCACATCCACCAGAACACCGTCAAGCAACGGCTCGAGCGGATCGACTCCCTGCTCGGCCCGGAGTGGCGTACGCCCTCACGCCGCGTCGATGTGCACTTCGCGCTGCGGCTCTGGAAACTGACTCCGCAACGACTACACGAACCGCACCGATAGTATTCCGTGATGGCAGCCCCACGGACTTAGGAAGAACCAGTCACAAGAATTGCCCTGGCATACAGAGCTGCTCCGATCAATCCAGCGTCTTGGCCAAGGGTTGCAGGGAGAATGCGGGGGCGGCGATGAAAGGTCAGCAGTTCGTAGACCGCTTTTCGTAAGGGGACAAGCAAGGCTTCTCCCGCTTGGGAGAGTCCACCACCGATGACGAAGACCTCCGTGCCCAGGATGCTGACGCACTGGCTGATACTGAAGGCCAGTGCGTCTACTGCTTGTTCCCAGACTTGCCGGGCGATTGGGTCGCCCTCGGCGGCGAGCGAGAGTACAGCTTTTGCGCCGTCTACCGTGTTGCCGCTGATTGCCGTGTAGCGGTGGGTGATGGCTCCTGCTGAGCCGAGGGCTTCAAGTATCGTCGTACCGCCGGAAGGGGCCGGGACCAGTGCGTGGCCTATTTCCCCGGCGTAGCCTCCGGCGGTCACGGGTTTGTCGCCGGAGAACACGGCGGCGGCAATTCCCGTGCCGATGATGAGGACGGCGGCGTCGTGGTGGTCGTGTGTCTGGCGCATTTGTAGTTCGGCTGCCCCTGCGGCGGCCACGTCATGGCCGAAAGCCACGGGCATGCCCAGCCTGGACTGGGCTTGGGTGGTGAAGGGGAAGTCGCGCCATCCTAGATTGGCGGAGTAGATGCCCGTCCCTGTGGCGGCGTCTACTATGCCCGGTACCGTTAGCCCAGCTGCTTGGACCCCCGCGTGAGGGTGTTCTGCTTGTAGCTCGCGGGCGAGCTCTCCGATCCGGTCCAATATCGTCTCTGCCGGTTGCGTTGGATGCAGTGGCGTGGCCACGCTGCGGGAGCCCCGCACGTCGCCGTTGGTATCGACCAGCGCGGCTTTGATGAATGAACCGCCGACGTCGAAGGCCAGGACTGAGGCGGATGCTGCGCCAAGTGACACGGGGGATGGCATGGGTGTCCTACTCTTTGTCTTTGGAATGGTGGAACGATTGCAGATGGCCGGTTTATACCGCGCCGTAGGACAGTCCTGAGATGAGCCGGCGCTGGAAGATGATCGCGAGGACCAGGATTGGGATTGTTCCCACTGTTGCCGCGGCGGCCATTTGTCCGAAATCTGTTCCCGCGATCGAGATGAAGAAGTTGACGGTCGTCGGGAAAGTGCGGGCGTCGATGGACGTCAGGAATTGTGCGAACGCGAATTCGTTCCAGGTCTGGATAACAAGCAGCAGACCTGCCGACACCATTCCAGGGCCGAGGATGGGGGTGTGGATGGTCCACAGGATCCTCCATCGGGATGCCCCGTCCAGTTGGGCGGCTTCGTCGATGTCCATGGGAATGTCGCGCATGAACCCCCGGAGCATCCAGACGGCAAGGGGGACGTTCATGGTCATGCAGGAAATGATGAGCAGGATCTGGGTGTCCAGGAGACCGATGAACTGGGCTATCAGGAAGAACGGGATCACGACCGCGATGGCCGGGATCATGCGGAAGGACAGCACGTTCAAAGCGACGGAGCGTTCCTTCCGGAGGCCGAAACGAGTCAGGCCATAGGCGGCCATGAGCGCGAGAACGAGGGATGGTATGACCGACCCGATTGTCACGATGACGCTGTTGGTGATGTACCCGCCGAAGTGCTTCCCCTGGAAGAGCTCGGCGTAATTGTTCAGCGTGGGTTGGAAGATGAATGCTGCAGGGTTCAAAACGTCGCGCTTGAGTTTGAAGGATGAGATGAGCGTGAAGGCGACGGGGAAGAGAGTGATGATGCCCCATATACCGACGACGGCGTAGATAAGGGCTGTTGTTGTTCTCGCCTTTCGGCGGTTGGCGCTCATGACGGCAGGTTTCGCGGGAGCCGCGATTTTTTCCGTCAGGTTCGGTCCTTCTACGACGGTCATCCCTGAAGCCCTTCTGCTTTTTTGAGGTGGCGTGTGACGAATTGGGAAATGATGATGACCAGAATGAGCAGCAGGACTGCGACGGCTGACGCGCGGCCGATCCATCCTGAGGTATAGAGGCCGTAGTGGAAAACCATCAGGCCCAAGGTTTCGGTGGCCTGTCCTGGGCCGCCTTGCGTCAGGGCGTAGGCGGTATCGAATATTTTGACTGAATCGATGAGGCGCAGGGCGATCACGAGCCCGAAGATTGGCTGGATCATGGGAAAGGTGATGTTCCGGAACAACTGCCAGGCATTTGCTCCGTCGAGCTGGGCTGCTTCTTTGGGGCGGGGGTCCAGGGATCGCAGTCCTGCGAACATAATGAGCGCTACGAACGGGGTCCACTGCCAGGTTTCGACGATGAGAACGGAAATGAAGGCCAGTGGTGGCGAGCCGAGCCAGGCCTGGTCAAGGCCGATGGGCCTGAGGAATGCGTTCAGGGCGCCGTTGAGGTCGTTGAAGATCAGGCGCCAGATGAGCCCGGCCATGACGGGCGCCATGACGAGCGGGATCAGCAGGAGCGTGGTGATGATGCCGCGGCCGATGAGAATGCGGTCAAGCAGGAGTGCCAGGATGGTGCCCAGCAGGACCGTGGTCAGGGTTGAGCTGAGCAAGAAGCCAATGGTGACTCCGACTGCCGGCCAGAAGTTGGTGTCCGTTCCGGAAATCAGCCGGGTGTAGTTCTCCAGTCCGATGAACTTTGCTGCGCTCAGTGGTGTTCCCCTGTCGTAGTCGAAGAGGCTTATTCCATAGAGGAACAGGCCCGGCAGGACTCCCACCAGGGTGACGATGATCACTGCCGGGGCAACAAACAGCCGCCCGGTGCGGTCATTGCGTAATTCAGAGGGGCTTCGCTGCGTTTGGCGTTTGGCCCTGGTCGGCGCTACCGATGCTGCGCTCACAAGATTGCTCCTTGCTGGGTCATGGTGGTGGTTGAGGGCTGTCCGCAACCACCACCATTCGTTCTTACTTGATCAGAGTGATTTGATTTCGGCGCTGGCGCGTTCGAGGGCTTCCTTGGCTGTCAGGTTTCCTACGAAGGCTTCTGAGCAGTAGTTGCCGATGATGGTCAGTTTTTCGTCGAGCTGTTCTACCTTGGGCAACCAGCTGATGCCTTCATCGCTGAGGTTCTTGGCCTTGTCCAGGGATTCAAGCATTGCAGGGTACGTGACCTTCTCCTGGTCGGTCTGGGGGTTGGCCAGGGTGCTGGTCCGGGTCGGAACCCCGCCGTTGTGGGTGTATTCCGCGGCCTTGGCCTTGGAGGTCATGTAGGTGATGAAGGCCCAGGCAGCGTCAGCGTTCTTGGCCTTCGACGCCAGGCTGAGGCCCCATCCGGCAAGTGCTCCGAACTGGCCCTTTGGTCCCGAGGGCGGCGGAACGAAAGCGACTTTGTCGGCGACAACTGACGAGTCGGGGTTCAGGATCGTCGGGGCGATGGCTGTAGCGTCAAACCACATGGCCGAATGTCCCGAGGTGAAGGCTGAGAGGGCTTCTTCGTGCGTGTAGCTTCCCACGTCCTTGGGCATGGTCTTGAGCAGGTCGAGGTAGTACTGGAGAGCCTCGACGTTCTCGGGAGAGGCAATTTGGTCCGCCCCCGTCTTTGGATCCCAGAAGCCCGTGCTGAACTGGTACATCAAGGTGAGCAAGCCGGACGCGAAATGGATGCCCTTCTGTGCCCGCATGGACGTTCCGTACAGCCCGTCTTCCTTGCCATTGAAGAACTGTGCCAGTTCCAGGTATTCCTTCATGGTGGTTGGTGGTTTCTTGCCGTACTTGTCAAAGAGGTCCTTGCGGTACCCAATGAAGCGGGTTTCGCCGGCGATCTGGACCCCATATGACTTGCCGTCAACTTCCTGCAAGCCTTCACTGTAGGCCGGAAGGATGTCTTTGTAGTCGAAGAAATCCGGGGCGCTGTTCAACCGCTGACTGACGTCTGCGACTATGCCGCGTTCAGCGAAACTGGACATCCAGAACCCGTCCACCATGACGGCGTCGTAAGCGGCGTTGCCGCTCTGGTAATCCAGTTCGATCTTCTGCTTGAGGCTGTTCTGGTCAACGATGTCCCACCGGACGTCAATGCCCGTCAACGCTGTGAAGTCGGCAGTCATTGCCTGCATTGCAGCAGTACTTGGGTGTGTTTGGGCTGCGATGGTGATGGACGTACCGTTGTACTTTTCCTTCACGCTCGTCGCCCAGTCCTGCACGCCGGGGTCCTGGGTGGCGCCCGACGTCGTGCCGCCCCCGGTAGTGCTGCAGCCGGCGAGCAGCAGAGCCGTGACGCCGACTGCGAGCAGCCGTTGCCTGTTGCGCTTCATGGTTGTTCCTTAGGTCTTGTTGGGAGTGGGTGGTGAAGAGATGCCTTGCGTGGACGATCTGCGGTGCACCGGATTCCGGTGAACCCTCGATCGCGACAAGGACCTCGTTGACCGGCAGATGGCGGCGGCTCGAAGGTCCCGGGGAGTATGCGGGGGACTGGCGCTGTTGTCCTTTGCTGGGGGAGATGCATCAGCTGACAGGGGCGGGAGCCAGGAGGCTTTCGCGGGTTGTAAGGGAAACGCTCTCGCCGCTCTCCAGCGAACGGTGGACCGCTTCGATGGCGTGGGTGACGATGAGTCCCTGTGTTGCTGTGGGCACGGTGGTGACCGTGCCGCGGACGAAGTCGATGAATTCGTTAACCATGTCAATGGGTACGCCCCCAATGCGGCTGGCACGCTCGGTGACGCCCCATTGAGGCCATGAAACCCGGTCCTGGGAGTAATGGGTGATGCCCTGGTTGGAGACATCGATGTGGAAGGCATCCGTGCTGGTCTGCACTTCGTAGCGGAAATCGTACACCGCAGGTGCGGTTTGGGGCAGGATCCACGATGAGTGCAGGACGGCTGTGGAATCGTCGTCCATGACGAACGTTGCGCTGATGCAGTCCCATGTGTCCACGTCAAGGGCGGGCAGCACACGTTTCACTCCGACGGCATGGACCGAAACCGGTCGCGCACCGCTGAGCCACATGGCCAGGTCCAGGGAGTGGGGCATGAGGAACCATGCCGGGGAACTCTTGGCAGCCCAGGAGAGCATCTTCGTCGGAACGAAGATGGTGTCGTTCAGGCTGATGATCTGGTTCAGGACACTGCCACTGTCCTGGGTCTTCAAAAGCTCCCGCACGGCGGAGAACCGCGGGTTCCAGCGGTTTTCGAAACCGACCATGATCCTGGCCCCGCCTGCCGCTGCGGCCTCGATGATGGCCTCTGCATCAGCTGTGGAAGTGGCCAGCGGTTTTTCGATCATCAAATCCAAGCCGGCGGCGGCGCAGGCGATCGCTGCTTCTTTATGGGCGAAGTCCGGGGTGGCGACTACCGCAGCCGTGAGCTCAGGATGGGCGATGAGCATCTCGTCCACGGAGGGGTAGCCGGGGACGCCGTGTTTGGAGGCAACAGTATCCCGTGCGTGTGGGCTTGGATCACAGACCGCAATCAGTTGACCCAGGGGGTTCTCCCGGATTGCCCGGGCAAAGAGCCCGCCACGGATTCCTCCACCCACTATCCCGACATTTGCCGTTTTCAAACTGGTCATTAGCGTCAGATCCTTCAATAGGGAGCGGAGCCCGTCATTGGTACCCGAGAACGAGTGACTTCAGTCACTAGGGTTTGTATGAGTGCCCAGCATACATACTTCATGTAAGGTGTGTCCATACATATCTTTTGGAGTTCAGCTGGCTTGAAGGAGAATCTCGTCGTGGACGTTCAAGACAAGCCCCCGTTTACCGCCTCGCCGTCCAAGAGCGGCCCGGTGGAGTCGAGGCGGCTGATTACTGCATCCCGTATCGGTGAAGCTAATCGTGCACGAGTGCTGCAGGTTCTTCACACGGACGGCCCTGCCAGCCGGGCACAGTTGGCACGCGCGCTGAACGTGAACCGCGCAACCATTGCTTCGATTCTGCAGCCCCTGATTGATGACGGTGCTTTAGTTGAGGGCGAGCCCGTGTCTGCAGCGGTGACCGGTGGAAAGCCAGCCCGGCCGTTATGGTTCAGCCATCACGGGCCACTCCTGGGCGGAGTGCGTATTTCCCCGGACGGAGTGACGGTTGCGCTCATGGGAATAGACGGCAAAATCCGCGTTCAGGCTTCGCGTGCCTACGGACGGGACGCTTCGGGCGAGGCCATTATGGAGGCCATTGAGGAGTCCGCCGATGAGTGTTTTGTCGGGCGGAAAATCATCGGCATCGGTGTGGGTGCTGCGGGTATGGTCAATGCCACCACAGGCACCATCATCTCCATGCACCTCACCCCAGGACTGAACGGGCTGCAGGTCGGTACACGGCTTCAGGAGCGGTACGGAGTTCCCGTCCTGGTGGATCACCACCCGAGAGTCCAGGCCCTGGGGGACCGCTGGTTTGGCCTCGGCCGGCATGTGCAGGACTTTGCCTCCGTCTATACGGGGGAGGCATTGGGCTTCGGGATCGTCTACCAGGGAGCAATAGTCCGCGGCAGGGACGGTGCGGGTGGTGAATCCGGCCATACCACCGTGCAGCTCGACGGCGCTCCATGTCGGTGCGGGCGCCAAGGGTGCTGGGAAACCGTGGCTACCCTCGGTTGGCTCCGGGAACGGGCAGCCGAGCTCCAACTACCGCAGGCGGAATCGATGGATTCCGCTGCGCTGGTGGCATTGTCGGCTGAGGGAAATGCCGCCGCAGCGGACTTGATGGATCTCTATGCACGCAACCTTGCCGTTGGAATGGCCAACAACGAAGAAGTACTCGGCTCGGGGACCTACATCATGCATGGTGATGTGTGCGGAGGTGGAGAGCCAATGCGCGCAGCCATTCAAGCCTGGATGATCAAGCTTCCCCTTGACCGTGGGCAGCCCGCCACCGTGGTCTTTGCCGACGCTCAGGATCCTATGACCCTGCTCGGAGGCGGTGGCCTCATCCTTGCCTCAACGTTCTCGATAACCGTTTAGCCATCCGGTGCTCCCCGGAACTTCGCATGGGTTAAGCGATGAACAACCAAGGTCCAAAGTTTGTGAGCCGGGGTGCGCTCAGGCGAAGTCAGGGAGGTTCAACGTATGGGCAGTACGGTCGCGTTTGGCGGCAAGGTAGCGGTGGTTGGTAGAGGACAGGTGGACTCCCGTAGGCACCTGCTCCGTCACCTGGATCCCGAGGGCTCCCAATTGAGCTGTCTTGTCAGGATTGTTGGTCAGCAGTCGGATGCTGTCGGCGCCAAGGGCGGTCAGCATCTGGGCCGCTGCTGTGTAGTCGCGCTCGTCTTCACCATGGCCAAGAGCCAGATTGGCTTCGTAGGTGTCCAGGCCGGCGTCTTGGAGGGCGTAGGCATCCAGCTTTGAGTACAGGCCTATTCCGCGGCCCTCCTGCCGAAGGTAAAGCAGGAATCCGCCTGCTGCGGCGATCTGTTCCACGCCTTCTCGCAGTTGGGGCCCGCAGTCACAGCGCTCAGATCCGAACACGTCTCCCGTCAGGCATTCGCTATGTAGCCGGACGAGTGGTGCCGGGTCCGTATGGCGCAGCAGTGCCTGCTCCCACTCGCCCAGGGCAAGCAGCAGATGCTCCTTCCCATCGGCCAGTCCGTTGAAGGTCAGCACTTCGGCTGTTGCTCTAAAGCCGTCGGGGAACTGCAGGGGCACAGTGACCTGGCTTCGGACCGCCGCTCGAGAAAGGGCGGCGGCCATTCCGTGCGCTTTGATGGTCGCGGATACAACAGTCATCTCAGATCCTCAGGCATTCAGTAGGCGGGCATCAGATTTTTACTTCACGTATGAAGCAAACGTTAGGGCTATTTAGTTCACAACGCAAGTGAATGACGTCAAAATAAAGTTCATGCGTGAAGTTTTCTAGGCTATGCTTGGGCTCATGGAAGATTCTTCGGGACCTCGGTGGCTAAATGACGAGGAGCGACAGGCCTGGCTCGCATTCGTTGGCGTGCTGATGCGGCTGCCCCCTGCCCTGGATGCTCAACTGCAGCGCGACGCAGGGCTCAGCCACTTTGAGTACACGGTTCTCGCTGGGCTCTCTGAGGCCCCTGACAGGACCCGTCGTATGAGCGACTTGGCTGGCTTTGCGGAGGCTGGGCTCCCGCGCCTGTCCCAGGTGGTTGCCCGTCTTGAAAAGCGCGGTTGGGTGCTCCGCTCACCCGACCCCACCGACGGCCGCACTACTCTGGCAACCCTGACCGAAGAAGGGTGGGAAAAAATCGCCAGCTCAGCCCCCGGTCATGTAGAGGCTGTCCGAAGCCTCGTCTTCGATCCTCTCACTAAGACGCAGTCACGCCAGCTGAGCGAAATCTGCCAACGCATCATGCGCACCATCGACCCTGACGATCGATGCCTCCGTGACATCGACTGATTCGCGATCGTGTCCATGATCCTTAACCCTCATCCACTCAACGCGGCAACCGCCAACGCAGCCGGAGGATGATAGATAGGGCAACGTATCCGCCGTCGCGGAGGTTAGTCACGAGTCAACGCGTGCTCTGGCCTGAGAGGGAAAGCAGGCGTAGCGTCGGTCGAAGAATTGGCATTGACGGCAGCAACACGACCCGCTGGATCAGGGCGGGCGATTCAGATTTGTGAGGGCCTGAGATGGCTGGCTGGAATGCGGACACGGCGGCGGGGCCTCTGGGAGCCGGGACGATTACCCTGCTCGAGGGGTCCTCGTTCTGCATCTCTTTGCAGAGCGGGGACATGCAGCCGGAACATCCACACGGTCTTTTTGTCAGGGACACACGCATTTTGTCCTGCTGGCAGCTCACGATTAACGGTTACCCCCTTGAGCCGTTGGCGGCGGAGATGAAGGAGCCGTACCGAGCGCTGTTTGCAACGCGGGTTCCCCGCTCTGACGGGTATGCGGACAGCCCGCTGATTGTGGAGCGGCTGCGGGAAGTTGGAGTGGGCATACAAGAACATGTGCGCATCGGAAATTACTCACTGGACCGCGTCGATTGTGTTGTCTCACTGAGAGTTGAGGCGGATTTCGCAGATCTGTTCGAGGTGAAGGAGGCGCGGATCCAGCGGCGCTGGGATCAGACCCGCCAATCTGACGGGGACACACTAACCATCCAGGCTGTTTGGCAAGATGTCCGGAAGGGCGTTGTTGTCCAGGCTCCTGGAGCGGACATTGGTCAAGAGACGCTCACATACCGGGTCTCGGTCCCGCCGCACGGCGAGTGGAGCACTACCTTGACAGTGACTCCGATGGCCGAGGGGACCAATCCTGAAGCTATGTTTGTCCATCCTGATGAGGACGGCCTATCCCCTCGTGACCTGCGTCGGCAGAAATGGGTGGCAAAGATTCCCGTAGTGCAGATGGGAAACCTCTCTATCGAGCGAATTGGCCGCCGGAGCTACGACGACTTGGGTTCCCTTCGCATAGAGGATCCGAACCATCCTGACCGTGTCGTGGTGGCCGCGGGCGCACCCTGGTTTATGACGCTGTTTGGCCGCGATTCACTGTGGGCATCCGAGATGTCGATGCCGGTGGATCCGTCGTTGGCATTGGGCACACTCCAAACGCTGGCAGAACGGCAAGGAACAGTGGTGGATCCTTTGAGCGAGGAGGAGCCAGGCAAGATCCTCCACGAAGTCCGGCTTGACGTTTCCAGCGGTTTGTCCCTGGGTGGAAAATCCGTCTACTACGGGAGTGTCGACGCAACGCCCCTGTTTTTGGTGGTCTTGGGGTCCGTCGGTCGCTGGGGCTTCGCGAAAGAAACCATCGCCGATCTCCTTCCGCATGCAGATCGGGCGCTGGCTTGGATCAGGGATTACGGCGACAAGGACGGTGATGGATTCGTTGAGTACGAGCGACTCAATCCCAACGGGCTCGTCAACCAAGGCTGGAAGGACTCTTGGGATGGCATCAATTTCGCTGACGGAGCCTTGGCCGTACCCCCTATCGCTCTCTGCGAGGTGCAGGCCTACGTCTACGTTGCGTATCTCTCGCGTGCATGGATGGCCTACCAAGCGGGAGACGGTCCCTTGGGAAACGAGTTGGCCATTCGTGCCAGCCAGTTGAAGGAACAGTTCAATGAGCAGTTCTGGATGCCGGATCGGGGCTACTATGCGGTGGCCTTGGACCGCGACAAGCGTCAAGTCGATGCCTGCGCTTCCAACATGGGCCACTGCCTTTGGGCCGGACTCGTGGACGAGGACAAGGCCCCACTGGTTGCTGAAAGGCTGATGTCCCCGGAAATGTTCAGCGGCTGGGGAGTGCGGACTTTGGCTAGCGACATGTGCGCTTACAACCCGGCAAGCTATCACAACGGTTCGGTGTGGCCGCATGACAATGCGATCATTGCCGCCGGCCTGCTGCGCTACGGATTCGTTGAGGAAGCGCAGCGTATCGCCACTGCCCTGCTCGAGGCGGCCGAGCTTTCCGATGGCCGATTGCCAGAGCTGTTCTGCGGCTTCAGCCGGGAACGCTACGCGCGGCCCGTGCCCTATCCCACGGCCTGTACCCCGCAGGCTTGGGCAGCGACCACACCCATCTTCCTGGTGACCAGCCTGCTGGGATTTGATGCCGATGCGTCCCAGGGCGGTTTCTGGATGGATCCTGTGCTCCCGAAGTCCTATGGTGACCTGCATGTCAGGAACGCACCCATGGCCGCTGGCCGGATCAGTCTCGACATCGAGGATTCAATACCCTCAGTCCACGAAATGCCTGAAGGTATGGTCTTCCACCGCGGCCGCAGGCCGTGGCTGGCAGAACTCGTCCGGCAAGCTGGCCGCGAGAAATGGCCTAACACCCACAACGCTCCGCCGGAATAAGCCGCTGATCGGCAATCACGTCCCCCTGGCCCGTCAGGCGAAGGCTCAGCGGGTACTTCGAACAGCGCAAACGCGACCTTCATGACAGCTCGTCAGAGTGCTGCCGGACTATCGTGAACGTTTCGTATTGGATGGATCACGTATTAGAGTCATCGTATGGCGATTAGAAGCGAGCAGAGTCAAAGAGCGATCCTCGACGCCACCATGGCGTTGCTTGATGACAGAAAACCTGGTGCCTTGACCGTCCAAAAGCTATCGATTGAGCGTGTCGCCCGGGAGGCGGGCGTAAGCAAGACAACGATTTACAGGTGGTGGCCCAGCAAGGCTGCGGTCGTGATTGACACCTTCCTCGACAACCACATCGCGCGTACTCCCATACTGGAGGATGTTCCGGCGATCGAGGCACTCAAAGAGCATCTTGGCTCACTGGCTGAGGTTTATGGCGGCCGGGAGGGCCACCTCGTCGCCCAGCTGATCGCGGAGTGCCAGTACGATCCGGCTGCCATGGCCGAGTTCAAGGACCGATTCTGGAATCACCGTTTGGAAGCCGCGCTTGCCCTCATTGAGCGGGCGGTCCAGGAGGGGTCGATCAGGAGTGACATACCTGCCATGGTTGTGACTGAACTTCTCTACTCGCCAATCTATTTTCGGTTGTTGCTTCACACTGGACCACTAGACCGAAAGATGACGGACCAGACGCTAAGGGCAGTGCTGGAAGGCGTCCGCGCATAGCTGGATAAGGAACAAACACAGGAAGGGATTGGCGCTGACAGCGTCAATCCCTTCCTCTTTGCCTGCCCGGGAGCCCGCGCCCGAAGGCGTAAATCACGCCAGCCCTCGCCAGCTGCATCTGGGATAGCCCGGCCGGGTTTGGCAGACAGGCCCGCCCTTGAGGCATTGTCAATACGATACGAACCGTATATATTCGGGCTGGGGCGTCGCGCTGCATCGGCCCGGCGGGTTTTACGTCACCCATTTCCGTGAACAAAGGAGTTCCACGTGACTTATCCGAATCAACTTGGCAAACCATCGAATCAAGGTCCTGAGCCGAACCCGCCCGGCATCCAGGTTCGTGTGGGCGCGACCCTTACCGCAGCCTTTGCCGCACCGTTCGTCTCCTCGATTGCGAACGTCATACCCGGATCACTGAACGGTGTTCTGCAGCAGCACTTTCACGCCCACGCTTCGCAGCTCACGTGGATCACCGCAGCATTCCTGATTCCGGTTGTCGTCTTCGAGCTAACCTTCGGAGCCATCGGTGACATCTTTGGGCGAAAGAGGCTCATGTATCTGGGGTCGCTGCTCCTTCTGGCTGGAAGCGTAGCCTCGGTGTTGGCTCCGACGGTTGAAGTGATGTGGCTTGGCGCTGCACTGAACGGCCTGGGTGCGGGCGCGTTGTATCCGACGTCGTTGGCGATGGTGGCCGCCGTCGTGCACACACCAGTCCAGCGGACCCGAGCCATCGCGGCCTGGGCAGGATTTCTCTCCCTTGGCGGTGCCATCTGTCCCATCATTGCCGGGGCGTTCGCAAACGCGGGCTGGTGGCAGGGCGGCTATGTGCTGATCGCGGTCGGCGCAGTGATTACGCTTGCTTTGGTTATCCGGGCAACGGATTCGTCGGCGCCTATGGGCCGAAAGCTGGATCTTCCCGGACAGGTGACGTTTGCTGTGGGCCTGACCGTGGCCCTTTGGGCGACAGTGCAGGGATCCGAGGTCGGCTGGAGCCAACCGGAGATCATCATCGGCTACCTCGTCGCGGCTGTCCTGCTGGCCTCATTCATCATCATCGAATTGCGAACACCTTCGCCGCTGCTGCACCTGGGCATGTTCAGGATTCGTTCATTCTCGATTGTTGGCATGGTGACTGTGATCGGTACCTTTGGATTTCTCGTTTATTGTTTCTCCACCAGCGTTTGGCTTGGCGTGCTGCAGCACCAGAATGCGGTCTACATCGGGGTCATTTGGCTCGTGATGCAGGGCCCGTCCTTCGTCTTCGCCCCGGTCGTTGGCAGGCTCCTGCACTCCGTCAGTCCACGGTGGCTTCTCAGTCTCGGGTTCGCGTTGATCGCCGTTGGTGCCTTTATCGCGGGCGGATTTGACCCGCACGACTTTGACTGGACGAAGTTCTTCCTTCCAGGGGCGTTCATCGGTATTGGCTGGGCCCTGACCATCGCGTCGATTTCGGAGGTATCTGTGAACACCGTGCCGAAGTCCCTTGCCGGGATGGGCAGCGCTACGACGAACCTTGTTCGCGATCTCGGTTTCGCGCTCGGCCCCGTCATTGGCAGTGCGATCGCTTTCGGGACGGCCAACAGCCAGCTGATTCCTGCCTTGGGCGCGCTAAACCTCCCGGCGGAGCAGGCAGGCCCGGTTCTGGGTATCGCCCAGGCCGGTGGAGCAATTGCCGTCAATAGTGTTCCCACCCTCCCAGCTGGTGCGCACGAGGTTGCCCTGACAGTATTGGGCAGTGGATTCCAATTGGCCTTCCTGATCGGTGCGATCGCTGCCGCTGTTGCAGCGGTCGTCACACTCGTCGGCCTCGCTGGCATGGACAACCAACCGGCGGTCGAAGAGGTTACAGCCCAGGACCTGGAGCCTCTGGCCGATCCCGTCTGACCTTACTTCCCAAGGCGTCTCGTCGGTCGCCCACGGCGGGTTTGCGTTTACCGTCGCTGCCACCGCGAGCACGTACCCGGATGAGGCAGGTGTTGAATCTGACTGTCATAAAGGGTGCGGGAAGCCTGAAGCCAGGATGCTGTTTGGCTCGAGATTTGCCCGGGATATCGACTTCCCCGATGATGACGACCGCGACGACCAGCCGACGACGGCGGCGAACTCCCGCCGTCGTCGGCTGCAAGGTCCTCTGGAACCTTCTTGAGATGTGGACGGAAAGGGGGCTACCTTGCGGGAAAGACTGTTCGTGAACCAGAGACTGAACTCCGCTACGCCGAATGCAAGTCAGCTAGCGCTCTTGCGTTCCAGGATGTTGACCATTTGCCTGAAACCTTCAGCATGCGTCTGGCTGAGTTCGAGCGCGACCGGCTGTGGGCAGGAGGAGAACTTCGCAATAACAGTGTCGCTGACAGGGTCAATCCAGATGAATTGGCCGTGGATCCCGGCAGCGTAGACCGTGCCTCGCGGATCTCCGGGGACCCACCATTGGTTTCGGTATGAGCCGTTGGGGTGGACTTGCTGGTAGGCCGTTCCCCGGGCCAGTTGCGGGTCTCCGCCACGCATCGTGTCCTTGATCCACCATGATGGGACGATTGTTTGCCCGTTGGCTTTTCCCTCGTCAAGCATTAGCTGTCCGATTTTTGCCATGTCCCGTGCGGTGCAGGCGATTCCTCCGTTCGCAAAGGCGAACCCCCCGGAATCGGTGGTAATGAGTGCATCATCGCTGGTCCCAAGCCGGGACCATAGTTCGTCCGAGAGGACTTCGGCGTATCGCTTTCCGGTGACGTTCTCAATGACCCATGCGAGCACGTCTGTACTGGCCGAGCAGTACTGGAATGATCTGCCGTGGTCGCCGGCAGGTTGGAGCCGCGTGAGGAATTCGTAGGTGTCCCTTGAATCTGTCTCGAGCTTTGGACGCCAGCCGGCGACCCTGTCCTGCTGCTGGACTTCAGCGTCCGCATCCAGGTAATCCTCGCTGTAGCGAACTGCCGCGGTCATATCGAGCACTTGGCGGACAGTCGCGTTTCCGTAGGCGCTTTCCTTCAGCGCCGGCACGTAGTGGCGGACACTCTGTTGGGTATCTATGAGTTCCTGGCCTACCAGGATGCCCATGGTGAGCGCGCAGATGGATTTGGAAACAGACATCAGGACGTGCCGGTCGTGCGACTGGAAAGCGCCAAAGTAGCGTTCCATGACCACGTTCCCGTGCTGGAGGACCACGATGGCATCTGTGTGCGTGGATTCCAGGAACTGGTCAACACTGCGCCACTTCTCTGCGTGTTCCGTGGTGACTGGAGCGATTCCAGTAGGCGGCTGGGATGAGCTGTCCCGACGGATCGTTGCGGTGGTGATGAGTTCATTAATGTGAGCGAAGCCCCAGCGGTTGAATGGACTTTCCTGCCAGTTGTCCAGGGTGACGTTCCCGTTGAAGTCCTGGCCTGTGTAGCGGTCGATCTTACCGGGATTCGTAAGGAGGAAACCACTTGCTGTTGTCTCTGGCATGTTCTAGTCGCTGCCTTGCGTGTTAAGGGTGTGGGCGTTTGCAATCTCTGGTTGGCCATGCCCTGGGGCTGCCTCGAGGAGTTTGCGGGTGTAGTCGTGCTGTGGGTTGGTGAAGATCCGCTCGGCTGGTCCGCTTTCTACGATCTTTCCGGTCTTCATGACCGCAACGTCATCGCTAAGGTAGCGGACGACGTCGAGATCATGAGAGATCAGCAGATACGTCAGCCCTTTTTGTTGCTGCAAGTCCCGGAGCAGGTTCAAAATCTGGGCCTGGACGGAAACATCAAGAGCGCTGGTGGGTTCATCCAGGATCAGGAGACGGGGCGAGGTGGCCAGAGCGCGTGCTATGCCGACGCGTTGGCATTGTCCTCCGGAGAGTTGGTGTGGGAGCCTATGTGCGTGTTCGGCTCCCAGCCCGACCTCGTCAAGCAGATTGTTTACTCTTGCTTGGAGGGTCTGCCCCTTCAGGGAAGTGTGGGTCCGTAGTGGCTCTGCCACTGAAGCCCCGATGGTCATGCGTGGGTTCAAGGCCGCCACGGGATTCTGCAGTACTATCCCCATTCGCGAACGGACAGCGCGCAGTGCCTTGGGTGCGAGCATGCCGAGGTCTTGTCCTTCAAAGATGGCCCGCCCGGATGTTGTCCGCATTAGCTGCATGGCGCAGCGGGCCAGGGTACTTTTGCCAGAGCCGGATTCTCCGACCAGGCCGTAGACGGTACCTTCCTGGATGTTGAGGGAGACGTCGTCGACTGCGGTGAAGACTCTTCTATGGTGCGGGAACGTTTTGACGATGTTTTCGAGGGTGAGAACGTTGGTCATAGTTCGGCTTCCTGGAGGCAGGCGACTGCCTGGTGTGGTCCTGTCTCGGTGAGGAGCGGGTCGGTGAGGGAGCAGTCGGTGACTGCATGCAAGCAACGGTTTCTGAAGGCGCACCCGGTGAGGGAGAGGAGGTTTCCCGGCACTGTTCCAGGGATGGCATTCAGTCGCTGGCCGTGGGTTCGCCCTGCTGGGAGGGCGCCCAGAAGGCCGCGGGTGTAGGGGTGGCGTGGGTTGTTCATGACCGCTTCGACAGTTCCGGTTTCGATCACCCTGCCTGCGTAGAGGACCGCAACCCGGTCACATACATCGCGAATGATGCCAAGGTTATGGCTGATGAGCAGCACACCGAACCCAAACTTGTGCCGGAGTTCGTCAATCAGGACCAAAATTTGCCGGGCGACAGTGACGTCCAGGGCCGTCGTCGGCTCATCCAGTATCAACAGCCGGGGCTGGCGCAGCAGAGCCATGGCAATCATGGCCCGCTGCAGCATCCCGCCGGACAATTGATGCGGATAACTGCGGTAGACACGTTCGGGGTCGGGAAGGCCGACCAGGCTCAGGTGTCGTATGATTTCAACTTTGCCTTCGGGCCTTGAGATCTGTCGGTGCCGGCTCAGGACATCGCTGAGTTGGCGGCCAAGCGTGAAGACGGGGTTGAAGGCAGTTCCGGGGTTTTGGAACACGATGGCCACTGGCCCGCCTGGTTCCGAGGAGGCGTGTAAGGGATCATTGCTGATGCTCACTTGCCCCGTGCGCCGTGCACCGCGGGGAAGGATCCCCAAGGCTGCAAGTCCTGTGAGGGACTTACCGCAGCCCGTTTCACCTACCAGGCCGAGGATTTCACCCGCGGAAACATCAAGGTCGATCCCGCGGACGGGGCGGTTGGTAACCTTCCCCCGGTCGGTGAATTCGACGTTTAGGTCGCGGATGCTAAGTACGTGTGTCATCGCTTTACCTGCCTGGGGTCAAGGAGGTCGCGCAGCGAATCTCCGAGGAGGTTGAATCCCAGGACGGCCACAAAGATGGCCAGCCCCGGAAAGGTGGCTATCCACCAGGAGCTGAATATAAGTCCTCGTCCTTCGGCGACCATCAGGCCCCAGTCGGGCAAGGGCGGCTGCGTTCCAAGACCGATGAATGCCAGGGATCCGGCGGCCAGGATCACAGTACCGATGTCAACGGTTGCTTGGACGAGGATGGGCGTCATGCAGTTGCGAAGTATGTGGCGGCTGATGATGAGCAGTTGCGGAATGCCCATGGCGCGGGCTGCTTCGACGTAGGAGCGTTCCCGAAGGGATTTTGCTTCCGCTCGCACAAGGCGCGCATACCAGGGCCACCAGCTGATGGCCAAGGCGATGCCGGCGTTGGTCAGGCTGGGCCCAAGAATCGCAACGGTCACCATCGCCAGGAGCAGAGGCGGGAAGGCCTGGAAGATCTCGGTCACACGCATCAAGGCTTCGTCAAGCCAGCCACCGCAATACCCGGCGACAGCGCCGAGGGGAATGCCGATGAGGGCAGCGGCCGCGACAACGACGGAAGATATGGTGAGCGCCGGGTTCGCGCCCATGATGATGCGGCTGAGAACGTCACGACCGAGTTGATCGGTGCCTAGCCAGTTTAAGGCGTTGGGGGCGAGGTTTCGGGCGGAGGCATTGGTCGCACCCATTCCCTGATCAGGGAAAGGTGCCAGCCATTGCCCGAAAACAGCCAGGATTACGAGAAGGATAATGATCATGGCGCCGACGGCGGCCAAACGGTCACGGCCCAGCGTCTGTTTGAGTAGCTTGATCGGTGTGAGGGTTCGCTGTTCTCCGGTCGTTCCGGAAAGGCTAGGGGCGGCGATTTGGGTGGTGGGGCTCATGACATGCTCACTCTGGGGTCGATTCGGGATTGCAGGATGTCCACCAGAAGGTTGGCCAGCAGGTAGGCTGTGGCGCCCATGAGTGTAATTGCCATGATGGCCGGGTAGTCCACTGCAAGCATGGAGGATGTAGCGAACTGCCCGATCCCTGGCCAGTTGAAGACAGCTTCGACGAAGAAGGTTCCGGTCAGGGCGTAGGCTGCAGCCATTCCGGCGATAGACAGGACGGGTGGCAGAGCATTTTTCAGGGCGACGCGCCACCGGATGGCGGACTCCCTTAGACCGTAGGCCCGGGCGGTGAAGATGTAATCCTGGTTCATGACATCGAGCATGGCGGCCCTTGTCATTCGTGCAACGAGTCCGAGAGGGTATGCGGCCAGGGTGAGGGCCGGCAGGATCATGTGCTGCAACCCGTCGGTGAAGGCCACGCCGTTGCCGGTGATCATGCTGTCTAACAGGGGAAGACCGGTCACGTGACTAATGGGGTTGGAGTATTTGATGGAGTTGCTGAATTGCCCCGTTGCTGGAAGTATTCCCAGCCCCCCAACGAACAGGAGTTGAAGGAGCAGTCCGAGCCAGAAGGCCGGCACTGAAATCCCTCCGATAGAGAGGAAACGGATTGCTCCGTCGAGGAATCCGCCGGGGCGGCGGGAGGCCACCACGCCAAGGATGATCCCCGCCATAACAGCCAGGACTATGGCAAACCCGATGAGTTCCAATGTGGCCGGAAGGCGGGTGAACAGCTCGTCCAATACGGGGCGTTTTGTGGCAAGAGAATGCCCCCAGTCACCGGTGACCAGGTTCCTCAAGTATTCGAAGTACTGAATGAATATGGGACGATCAAAACCCAGCTCTTGGCGGACCCGGTCAAGCTCGGCCGGTGGGGCCTTTGGACCGGCATAAATGACGGCAGGGTCGCTGGGAACGATACGGGATAGTACGAAGACGATCGCTGTGAGCACGGCGAGAACCAGCACCGATGTGATGAGCCGTCTGAGGACGAAGCGCAACATGGTTCTCCTTATCTTGGTGATGGAATGAAGGTCAGGACAGGGGAGACGCGGCCCGGTTCAACGAGCCCGGGCCGCGTCTCTGAAGGGACAGCTAGGCAGAGGGTTTGATGGATGCAAAGAACACTGTGAAGGGATAATTTTCGTTGAACTGGGAAATGTTCAGTCCAACGGGAACGACGGAGACGGCGCGGGCATCGTAGAGGAACGCAGCAGGTGCCTCCTTATAAAGGAGCTGCATGGCTTCCTCATAGAGGTCCTGGGCTGCAGACCTGTCCGTTCCTGTCAGTGTTGCCGCCTTATCCACCAATGCGTCGTACTCGGGGGATTTCCAGTAGCTCAAGTTGAAGGACGGCTTTTCGCTGGAATGGAACAGTGTGGTGAGGTTGTCACTGCCGGCGTCGCTGTAGGTCGGCCAGTAATACAGCACAAAAATGTCCTGAGCTGTTGCGGGATCGGCCTTGGCGGCATCCCACTGCTGATTGAACAACTGGGCCTTGACGTCCACTTCCACACCGATTTTGGCGAACGCATCCTTGATCAGTGGCACAAAGCGGGCTTCCGCAGGGTTTTCGGAGGCATAGCTAAGAGTGAGCTTCAGGCCGTCGGCATGGCCAGCTGAGGCCAACAGTTGCTTGGCCTTTTCCAAGTCTTGGGAGTACTGCAGGACATCCTCGCTGTACGGGAATATGCCCTTGGGAGCAGGGCCGTGGGACTGCGTACCGTAGCCCTGCCCTCCGATGTCGATGATCTCCTTGTACGGAATTGCGTAGCTGAGCGCGCGGCGGACCTCCGGGTCATTCAGCGGTGCGCGGCTGGTGTTAAACATGGCCAGGAAGTTGAAGGGTGAGTTGAAGTCTTTCACCGTGAACTTCGGATCGTTAGCCAGCGTCTTGGCGTTTTCCACGGGGATGCTGGTCGCATAATCGACCTCTCCTGCGGTCAACATTTGCTGGGCCGTCACCGCATCCGGAGTGATGGAGATGTCCACAACGTCGAAATGCGGGGCCTCTTCTTTGTTCCAGTGGGCATCGAACCTTTTCAGCGCGACCTCAGAGCCGGGTTTGTAGGAGTCGATGGTGTAAGGTCCGGAGCCCGCGTCAATTCCGGCATCAAAGTACTTCTCGTCCTTAGCCGATGCCGCCAGGGCTTTGGGGGAAACGATCCAGGCGCCATAGGTGGAGGAAGCTACGAGGTCCATCGGGGCAGCGTATTTAAGATTGATAGCCACAGTTGAGTCGTCAGGGGTTTCTATGCTCTCCACCGGGGCCCAGATGAAGGATGCTGCTGCCCGCTCCCTTGCGGCGTCAATGCTGGCCTTGACAGCTGCAGAATTGACGGGCTCGCCGTCGTGGAAGGTTGCGCCTGAACGGATCTTAAAGGTCCATGCCTTTCCGTCCTCACTGGCGCTCCAAGACTCGGCGATGGCCGGCTTGAATTCTTCGGCGGAGCCTTCAGGGTTCTTCCATAGCAGGGGCTCATAGACGTTTCCCATGTACAGCGCCTCGGTTGAAAAGGAACGCACGGGATCCCATGTGGTTATGGCAGCAGACGCGGCGACCGTGAACACATCCGGCTTTGAAGGTGCATCCGGAGAGGGAGTGCAGCCCGCTGAGCTTAAGGCAAGAACCACCGTGGCGGCCGCAGCGAACACGGTCCGAGCCGGGGTTGGAAATGAGAGTGCCAAGAGAGACTCCTTGAAGAAGGGGGGAAGTGTGACGAGTCTAACTAGGCGACACTATGCCTGGGAAATGCCTATGATGGGTAGAACCAATACCTTGGAGGCATAGGTGGACTTAAGGCACCTGACATATTTCCTGAGCATCGTTGATGAAGGATCCATCAATGCTGCGTCACGCTCGTTGATGGTGGCCCAACCATCTTTATCCCGGCAGCTTCGTTCGTTGGAGAAGGACCTCGGGCTGACCCTCTTCGATAGATCAGCAGCAAAATTGTCACTGACCGCTGCGGGCACTGCATTTCTGCCCATCGCCAAGGATCTGGTCACTCGCGCCGCCCAGGCCAAATCATCCGCACGTGCAATGGCCGGGGGATCAGTGCAACGGCTGACGATAGCGGCAGCCTCTGCCACCATCGCCGACATCATCGCCCCCTTCATTGTTTCGCAGGGGCCAGATGGAGTCCTTACCAATGTTGTCGAGGCAACCCCTGAGTTTGTCTACGATGCGTTGCAAGAAGGTAAGGCTGACTTTGCGCTGGGAACAAAGCCACCGCCATCCGAGCTTGAATCAGTTGTAGTGGGGAGGGCGTTCCTTTGGGCGCAGTGCAACGCCGAACACCCACTTGCCGGGCGGGAGAAAATCAGCCTCCAGGAACTCGTGCAATGGCCGCTCATAACCATGACAACCGATTTTGGTGTCCGCACAATGTTCGATGATGCTGTTAGCGCCGAGAGTCTCACGTATAAAGCCGAATTTGAAGTACGCTCCGCCCGGGTCGGCCAAGCGCTGGCGGCCGCAGGCAAAGGCATCTGTGTGCTCTCGGATGATCCGGGTTTTGGAGTGCATGCCATGCCCATAACTCATCGCGGAAAGGATCTGGTGTTCACGCTCTTCGGCGTGTGGAATCCGCTGCACTTCGCCACACCTGCGATAGGGGAGTGCCTGAACAACCTTTCACGTTTCACATCGGACCTGTATCCGGCCGCTCGAACATAGAAGGGACCTCACTCCCTTGTCTTGGTTTTCACCATGGTCCTCGCGTAGCTGATCAGAAACTCGTACTCGTCTTCCGGTGTCAGGTCACCGAGGAGCACGTCCATTACAAGGCCGTCCTCGAGGGCTACGAAGCTCCGGGCCAGGAATCCGGCGGGCGCCGACAGGGTGAAAGTATCCTCCTGCGCGCCTCGTTCCAGGATCCCCTTGTAGAGGTTCGTTTGGCGTTCCACGAACGCCATCTGCTGTCGGGCAGCTGCTTCGTTGCGCAGATAAACCGGGATCAGTTCCACGAGGATTCGGGATGCTGTTTCGCTTTCCCCTGGCCAAGGTACGCCGGAATGGACGCAGGCCCTGAGCTGCGCTTCAGGTCCGCTCTCAGCTTGGATGCGAGCCTCCCTCCGGTCACAGTACTCCGTAACGCCTTGATGGAAGACTTCGCTGAAGAGCTCGTCAACGTCGCGGTAGTAATACAGCACTGCAGCTGGGGTGACACCGGCTTCGTTTGCAATGTCGGAAAGGCGGGCCGCTGATGAGCCCCTGTCCAGGAGGACTCGTCCAGCCGCTGCTACGAGTTGATCCCTGCGTTCTGTCTGGTTCCGTGGTCTTGCCATGATCTCAATGCTTTCACACCGCGCTCAAGGTGAGCCTTGACACACCCAGGTTCCTTAATTAATCTTTAATTAATCTTTATTTAAGAAACTCGCTATACGCAAGGAAACCTCCCTGTCATGACTCGACTTCTCCCTCTCGCTCTTGTGCAATCACCTGCAGAGACGTTGACTGATTTTGCTGCTGGTCTCGAGCGGAAGGTCAAAGCACATGCGGTTGCCGACCTTTTCGTTTACCCGGAGCTGCACTTGAACACGGCAGACTCTCCGGGTCCTGAGGGCCGGCAGGCCTACATGGAAGCCTCGGCCGAACCTCTCGATGGCCTGCGCGGGCGCACTCTTTCCGAGCTTGCCGGAGACCTTGGAATCTGGCTTTTGCCGGGCAGCGTGCTCGAACGTGGCACGGACGGACGAATCTACAACACCGCCGTCGTGTACTCCCCGCAAGGAAAAGCTGTAGCCGCGTATCGGAAGATCTTTCCCTGGAAACCCTACGAGACCGTTTCTTCCGGCCAGGACTTCGTAGTCTTCGATATGACTGGTTACGGCCGCGTCGGCCTATCCATTTGCTACGACGCATGGTTCCCCGAGCACAGCAGGCATCTGGCGTGGATGGGCGCGGAACTCGTCCTTAACGTTGTCCAGACCCCGACCAATGACCGCGTGCAGGAAGTGGTCATCGGGCAAGCCAACGCAATCGTCAACCAAAATTTCGTTGCCAGTGTTAACGCGGCCGGTCCGCACGGGGTCGGACGCAGTTTTCTGGTTGACCCTGAAGGCCGCGTGCGGATCTCTGCGACCGGGCCTGAAGACGCCACCCTGGTGGATGTGATCGACCTGGACCAAGTAGGAAATGTACGTCAGTATGGCACTGCGGGCGTCACCCGCCCCTGGGACCAATTCGCTGAAAATGATGACAGCATTCCGTTGCCGCTCTACGCGGGTCAGCTGGATCCCCGCCTCTGGCGGCAAACCAACTCCCCATCAAACCTGACCAACCTCAGCACTGCCCCAGCCCAAGGAACCTCCCATGTCCGCTGAGAACATCAAACTCACCCCCAAACTATCCCTGCTATCGGTGGTCGTGTTCGGCTTGGCCTATATGGCGCCGGGCATCGTCATGACGATCTTCGGTGTGATCTCCTCCACCAGCGACGGAACAGCCCCGACAGCATTCGCCCTCGCCACTGCCGCCATGCTGCTGACGGCCCTCAGCTACGCAAAAATGGCAAAGATCTTTCCGAACTCAGGTTCGGCCTACGTGTATGCGCGCCGACTACTCGATTCCCGCGTCGGCTTCCTCGTCGGGTGGGCGATCCTCCTGGACTACCTCTTCCTTCCCACCGTGGCCTGGCTCTTCCAATCGTTCTACCTCGCAGCACAGTTTCCCGACATCCCCGTTTGGGCCTGGCTCGCCTTGAATGCAGGACTGACAACGATCATCAACGTCACGGGCATCGTGCTCACCGACCGTGTCAATAAGACGCTGACCCTCCTGGTGGTTACCCTCATCGGGATCTTCATCGCCTACTGCCTGGCCTACCTCGGTGGAAACCCGCCGTCCTCGTTCACGGACCCCTTCTGGAATAGTGCGACGACGGTAGGCGGCGTCGCCGCGGCTGCGGCCATCGCTGCCTACGCCTTCCTGGGATTCGACGCCGTCAGCACACTCAGCGAAGAAACCAAAGACGCCGAGCGCAATATTCCGCGGGCTATCCTCCTGACAGTCCTCGTCGGAGGAGTACTTTTTGCCGTTGTCTCCTACATCATGCAGCTCGTTCATCCCGGCGGGGACTTTGAAGAAGCAGCCACTGCGGCATATGCGATGCAGGTTCTCGTCGGAGGGCAGTTCTACGCCAACATCACCAACATGCTGTTTATCGTCGGCGGGTTCGCGTCGGGGCTCGCCATCCAGGCCAGCACCAGCCGGCTCCTCTACGTCATGGGCCGCGACGGAGTCCTGCCCCGCCGGCTCTTCGGGCGCCTTCACCCCCGAACCAGGACGCCTATCTTCAATCTGGTCCTCGTTGGTGCCGTGGCCATGCTGGCTCTGAACATCTCCTTGGAGGTCGCAACGTCCTTCATCAACTTCGGCGCCTTCCTGGCATTCACCACCGTGAACCTCTGCGTCGTCGCCTACTTCATCCGAAGCCGTCGGCAAGGAAAAGACCTTTCGATCATTGGCTTCATCGTCCTACCAATACTCGGGGCTGCCGTCGACATCTACCTTCTAACCCAGCTCAGTCCCATCGCCATCACCATCGGCGTCTGCTGGATCGGCCTGGGCGTGCTCTACCTCGCCTTCCTCACCAAAGGATTCCGCAAAGAACCACCAGAAATGCGGCTACAAGACCGTGAGGGTCAGCCGGGCGAACCCACTAACGTTCTGCCGCCAAAGGCGGACGACACACGGGCAGCCAGGCAGAAAGCAGCCCCGGTCCAGCCCACTGAAATCTAAACTCCCCGACAACTATAAGGACGGGCCGGGCACGGGTGCCCAGGCCTGTCCTTGCGTGGCATGCGAAATGACGACCAATCCAAGTCGACACAAAGAGCAAAGCAGGAGTCCAATGATCATTACGATCGAGGCCGGCCGCTACTTCCACATCACCGGCCAATCGACAACAGAAATCTCAGACAGTATCAACACGGCTGTAGAGATGGCCCGCGACCACTCGATGACAGAAGGATGGCAGGGCATTATTGTCACCCGCCACGGGCCTGACATGTACACGGTGAACCTGAGCTCTGATGTTCCCTATGGAGTAACGGTGGAACGGGATCTCACCAGCGGCAACCAGCCTAAGGACTGGGGACGTCAGGCAGCTATCTAGAAACACGCCGACGACGGCAGCAAAGTCCCGCCGTCGTCGGCTGTAATGTACCCCGAGCTTTCTCGAGGTGCGGCCGCAAACCGGCTACCTGGCCGCGGTTGCCGGCGCCTCTTGGAAAGCCGGTACAACGTGCTCGATGAAGAGTTCGAGCGAGAGCTTCTTCTCCTCGTGCGAGAGGCTGTTGTCGGACCAGATGCTGAACTCCGTAACCCCCAGTGCCTCGTAGTGGCGGAGCCGTTCGATCACTTCTTCAGGGGTCCCGATCATTGCCGTTTGGTGGAGGGACTCCGGTGTGAACTCCGGACGGTCGGCGAACTTTTCTTCGGGGCTGGGCTCGAGGAAGCCGTTGATCGGAGTGTTCTTGTTTCCGAACCAGGCGTCGAATGTCCTATAGAACTTGTTGATGGCCTCGGCCGGGCGGCGCCACCCGTCAGGTTCGTCGGCTGAGTGGACATGCGTGTGGCGGAGCACCATGAGATCCGGCCGGGGGACACCCGGGTTGTTTTCGACGGCGGTATCAAACTTGCGCGCGAGGTCGTCGACTTCCTCGTCGCCCTTCATCAGCGGGGTCACCATGACGTTGCAGCCGTTCGCGACCGCGAACTCGTGCGAGGAGATGTCGCGGGCTGCGATCCACATGGGCGGAGTCGGTTTCTGTATGGGCTTGGGGACGCTGGTGGATGTGGGGAACTGCCAGATCTCGCCGTCGTGTGCGTAGTCACCTTCCCAGAGCGCGCGCACGGCGGGAACGATTTCGCGAAGGTGCTTGCCGCCGTCCACCGCGGACATGCCTCCCATGAGGCGGTCGAACTCGAACTGGTAAGCGCCGCGGGCGAGCCCTACCTCCATTCTGCCGTTGCTGATGACATCCAGAAGTGCGGTCTCTCCAGCCACGCGGAGCGGGTTCCAGAAGGGCGCAATAATGGTCCCGGCGCCCAGCCGGATGCGTGAGGTTCGCGCCGCCAGGTAGGCGAGTTGGGGCATGGGGCTGGGGGAGATGGTGTACTCCATGGAGTGGTGCTCACCGATCCAGACGGTGCTGAATCCTCCAGCTTCCGCGAGGAGGGCCAGCTCCGTCAGGTTCTCGAAGCATTCGCGGTGGGAGACGGACTCGTCCCAACGCTCCATGTGGACGAAGAGGGAAAACCGCATTAGTGACTCCTTCGTTCTGCGGCGGCGTGTGCCGGCGAATCGATGTTTGGGGCAGCTTCCTGGGCTGCTGCATTGCGTTCGGCAATGGTCTGATTGCCGCGGGACCAGTGTTCGTGCTGGATTTCGCGGATGATGACCGTGGTATTTTCGGGCAACGCGCCCACAGAGATCTCGGCGGCGCGGTGGAGCTCGTCAATGAGCGATCGGAGCTGCTCGGGGGTCCTGCCCCGGGCGATTGAGACTTCGATAAGAGGCAAGATTGTCAGCTCCTCATGATGAAGGGGTCGGCGATGGGGGATTCGTCGGTGTTGATCCAGACGCTCTTGACCCTGGTGTATTCACGGATGCTTTCCACGCCGTGTTCCACGCCCACGCCGCTGGTCTTGAAACCTTCGCGTGGTGATTGGGGAGACATGGTGCGGTAGGTGTTGACCCAGATCGTTCCTGCCTCCAGACGGCTGGCCATCCGGTGTGCCCTGGCCAGGTTGGTGGTCCAGACGCCGGCGGCGAGTCCGTACGTGGTGTCGTTGGCAAGGCGAAGTACTTCGTCCTCGGTTTCAAAGGGCATGATCGCTGCGACCGGGCCAAAAATTTCCTCCCGAACCACACGCATGGAGTTGTTCACGTCGGTAAGGACGGTTGGCTCGAAGAAGTAGCCGCCGAGGCCGGTGTTGGGTCGGCCCCCGCCGGTCAGGACAGTAGCCCCTTCAGAGACACCGAGATCCACGTAACTGGCCACCTTGTCACGTTGGTCCTGGAATGCCAACGGTCCCAGTTCAGTGGCGTCAAGCAGGGGATCGCCAATGACAATGCTGCGGGCGCGGTTGGCAACGCGCTCAAGCAGTTCGTCGTAGATGGATTTGTGGGCGAACACACGACTTCCTGCAATGCAGGTCTGCCCGGCGGCGGCGAATATGCCAGCTACTACTCCCATGGACGCATTGGCAATGTCAGCGTCGCCGAAAACAATATTCGGGGATTTGCCGCCCAGCTCCAGGGTTGAACCGATGAATCGGGATGCGGTTGAGGAAGCAATG
The DNA here is from genome assembly GCA_039636795.1 of Micrococcaceae bacterium Sec5.1. Taxonomy (NCBI): domain Bacteria; kingdom Bacillati; phylum Actinomycetota; class Actinomycetes; order Micrococcales; family Micrococcaceae; species Micrococcaceae bacterium Sec5.1. Next base: position 2,728,596 of record CP143430.1, read on the forward strand.
CGAGCGCCTGTGGCGGTGCTGCCTGTGAATGAGATCTTTGCCAGGCGGCGGTCCTCCACCAGCGCGGCCCCCGCCTCTGCGCCGAACCCTGTGACGACGTTGATGACACCGGGCGGAAAACCGGCTTCATCGGCCAGCGCGGCGAGGCGCAGGACGGTGGCCGACGTGTATTCGGAGGGCTTGATGACAATGGTGTTGCCGGTCGCCAGTGCGGGGGCCAGCTTGCTCGTGGTCAATGTCAGGGGCGAGTTCCACGGTGTAATGGCACCCACGACGCCGAGGGGTTCCCGCAGCGTGTAGTTCAGCATGGCGCGGCTTGAGCCAGGTATGGTGTCGCCCTGGATCTTGTCGGCGAGGCCCGCGTAATAGTAGTAGTACTCGGGCATCGCGGCGAGCTGGGCCCGCATTTCGCGCAGGAGCTTACCGTTGTCAAGGGATTCCATGCGGGCGAGTTCGTCACCGTGCTCGCCGATCAAATCGCCGAGCCGGCGGAGGAGGTGTCCGCGCTTGGTCTGGCTCAGGTCCCGCCAGGCCGGGTTCTCGAAAGCCGCAGATGCTGCTGAAACGGCCTTGGAGACATCGGCTTCGTTGCCGCGTGCTGCGCGGTACAGGACGTCGAGGGTTGCGGGGTTGCTGCTGTCGAAGTAGTCCCCATTGGATGGCGCAACCCACTCGCCGTTAATGAAGTGTTCGTAGCGGCGTTCAGTGGACATTCGAATGCTCCTTGATGAAGGCTGTCAGCTCGTTCGCGAGCTCTTGGGGACGCTCAACGGGCATCATGTGGCGTGCCCCGCTGATGATGGAGTATGTGCAGCCGGGGATGGCCGCAGCCAGCCGTGCACTCATCTCGGGCGTTGATCCCGGGTCCAGCTCGCCCGTCACAGCAAGGGACGGAACGTTAATCCGGGGAAGCTCGGGGGCAATTTCGGCATCCGCAGTTGCGAATACCCGATAGCAGGCCAGGAAGGACTGGGGATCGTTGCGAAGCAGGACCTTTCTGGTTGCCTCGACCAACTCGGGCGTCACGGAGGACCCTTCCGGATACCAGCGGAGGATAGATGCTTCCACGGTGGCGGGAAAATCGGCGGCAGCTGAGGCCAACCGCGTCATCACTGCGGCGTGCTCGTGCGGTGTCCGGTTACATACTGATCCGACCGAAACCAGGGAGGCCACAAGATCGGGCCGGTAACGAGCCAGATGCTGGGCGACGAGGGCGCCGAGCGAGAACCCCACGAGGTGGGTGCCGGGTTCGAGGTGTCCCGCGACATCCGCGGCGAGTTGGGCGAGCGTCACTCCTTCCGGTGCGGCCTGCCCGCGGCTTCCGTGGCCGAGGAGTTCAATTACTTGAGTGTCGAACTCAGGTTCGAGGAATTCACGGAGCGGCCCCCACATCGACCCGTCAAGGCCGACTCCGTGAATGAGTGCGATGCGGGCGCGGCTCACTGGGCAATCTCCTTAGTTGGCTTCGGTGCTGAAGGCCGCGAGGCGCTGCTGGGGCCGCCCCTGGGCTGCTGCTGCGAGGGCAATCACGATTTCATCGGCGTGCGGAGCATCGTTAATCCGGACTTCGATGCTTTGGTGGTGGGACCGGATGGTCGCATCAGTGATGTGCTTGAGGGGAATATCGAAGACAACACCAGCAGGGCCACGCTTTTCCACGGCCGGCAAGAGGGTGGTGGCGTTGGCAGCGTCACGGAAGTGATTTCCGAACGCGAGGGTGTGGATGAGGCCGGAACCGTGCTCGATTTCACCGTTCAGTCCCACGATCGCAGCTTTGCCATATGCTTCGGCGGGGGAGCCGAGCGCTTCAAGCACGCGGGGAGCGAGGAGGGCCCCGATGTCCGATGCATTGCCATTGATACCGGCGGAAAGGTCCTCAACAAACCCTTGGCCTGCCCACGGATTCTTAATGATGGCTGCGACAACTGCGACCCTCGCGGTCGGGCTGACCTCCCGGCCTCCTTCAGTCAGGACGTCTTCGGTCAGGGTGACAATTTTGCGAATGCTCATGAAACAAGTTCTCCTAGGGTGTCTGCTTTGACGATGGGATCAGTGCGGCGGTCACCAATGCGGGAATGCGGCCTGGGCCCGGTTGAGGCGCCGAGGACGACGACGATCTCGTCTGGGCGCGGGGCGTCACCGATGCGTGTGGTGATGCTCTGGTAATGGGTGCGGGTGGCGGCGGCGTTCTTATGCCAGAGGGGTACCACGAGCGAGGTCCCTGCCTCTGCACGATCGTCTGCGAAGCAAATGATGGATTCGCCATCGAAGCTTTCACGGACCAGGTTGCCAAAGAACGGTGTGTGGATAAGTGCGGCGCCGTGTTCAATTTCGCCGTCGATGCCGACCAGCGCGGCCTTGCCGAACGCCTCGATGGCGTCCACGCCGCCGAGGTTGGCAGCGAGGACGTCGGTCAGTTTTCGTGCAAGCACCGGAGCGAGCTGTACTACTTCCTTGCCGAGGTCATCGCTCGCGTCGCCGCCCAGCCATGGGTTGGTGACCACGGCAGCAGCTGTCGCGCGAACCGCTGGAATGGCGGGGGAGGCACCATTTTCGAGCAGGATTTCCTCGCTGTAGTAGACAATCTTGCGGATGCCTAGTCTTTGGTCGTTCATTATCGGTTCTTTCCAATGGTGGTGGAGCGCATGGCTTCCTTTCGTCGTCGTTGCTTCAGCTCCGGCGGCCCGGAACCGGTTCGGTGAGGGCCTCCCTCGATGAGGCGTGAACGTGGTTCCTCATGGCGGATTCGGCCCCGAAGGGGTCCTTGTGCTCGATCATGTCCAACACAGCCCGATGTTCACGCGTGGAGGCTTCGAGCCTCCCCGGGTGTTCAACCGTGCGCAGGACAAGGCGTTGGTACGCGAGCTGGTTCATGAGCCGTTCGTAGTGCTCAATAAGCTTTCGGTTATCCGAGCCCCGAACGATCGTCCAGTGAAACTCATGGACCAGCCGGGCATAGGTGTCAGTGTCGTGGGTGAGGGAAGTCATTTCGGACTCTTCCAGGTTCCGCCGCAGTATTGAGAGCTCCTTGACCTCTCCGCGTCCGGCGAGCAGGGATGCAGCGAGTCCCTCCAGGGACTCCTTGAGCTGGAAGAGCTCGATGATCTCCCTGCGCGTGGGCTCACGCACGAAAGTGCCCACTTTGGGCCGGATCTCAACCAGACCTTCATGCTGCAGCTGCTTTAGTGCTTCGCGGATAGGGGTCCGGCTCACGTCGAACTCCTGGGCCAGGAATGCTTCGGGAAGAACTGCGCCCGGAGGAAAATCCCCTCCCAGTACCAGTCTGCGGATCCGATCAAGGAGGGCGTCGCGGTCAGCCAGCGCATTCTCTACTTCCAGGTTCTCTTGCATACATGAAAGACTATGTTGCATGCATCAGCGGAGTCAACAGCGCATCGCAAACTTTTGCTAAAGCCCGCTATTACAGGGAATTTGCCAATTTTGCGTTGGCCTATTGACGTTGGCATGTGACCTGTCTTACGGTCATTGGTATGCAACAGACGCTCGAACCGCTTATCACGTCAGCTTGGCTCGCCGCTTGGGACAAGGGAGACCTTGATGCTTTGGACAGCCTCGTATCTCCCGGTTATACCCGCACCAGTAAGGCGACAGGCGCAACTGTCGACCTCGCCGGCCTCAAGTCGGAGATCGCCGCCGTTCGGGAGGCCTTCCCGGACCTGCGCACTACTGTCGATGACGTCGTCGAAGGGGACGGCACAGTCGCCGTTTTCTGGACCTCCACCGGCACCCACACCCATGAATACCTCGGCGTACCGGCCACTGGTCTGACTGTGCAGACCCGTGGCTCAAACATCCTGATCCTTCAGGACGGCAAAATACTCAACGAAACCGTGACGTGGGACGGCAGCGAACTGCTCGCCGGCCTTGGAATCCGGCCGCTGCGCGGGATTGCAGCCCCGATTGTTCCGGATGGCGACGAGTTTGCCGAATTGGACCCATCGCTGATGAAGGCTTTCAACCGCCAGTTCATTACAGGAGTTACGGTCGTGACCACAAAGGAAGGGGAGACCCCAAAGGGCCTGGCAGCCAACTCCTACTGCTCGGTCTCCCTGGAACCACCGCTGGTGCTTGTCTGTGTCCAAAAGACGTCCAGCACCTACCCGGCCCTTTTTTCTTCAAGCCATTTGGGCATCAACATTCTCGGCACGGAGCAGTTGGGCACTGTGAAGACTTTCGCTTCGAAGGCTCCTGACAAGTTCGCTGAGCTCGACTGGCACGAAGGGCCCAAGGGAAGTCCTCTGTTGGACGGCTCGGCCGCTTCCCTTGAAGCTGAAATCCAGGAACGTTTCCAAGCCAAGACCCACACGGTCTTCATCTGCAGGGTCCGCCACGCGGAAATCAGCGAAAGTGCGCCGATGGTCTACAAGGCCGGGCACTTTTTCGACGGCGCTCAACTCGCCGAACTTTAGACGGCCGGCGCGGCCAACAATCCCCGACAGGAAACCAACCGCGCCGACCGAACTGCTCGTAAGCAGCGCACCGAGGTGCGCATCCAACATTAGGACAAAAATGAGCCCGGATACCATTCGCGCTGCAGAAAGCAGCATTGCCGAAGATCGCGGTTACCGCGACAGCCTCACCAAGATCGAGCCTTACGGCATAGAGCACATCCCCGACGTCGAACGCCACGGCAAACCCCGTTCCCAGTTCTTCCTCTGGTTCGCCGCCGGAATGAACTTCCCCATTGTCGTACTGGGGTTCAGTGCCACATATTTCGGCCTGCCGTTCTGGGCTGCGGCCCTGGCGATCATCCTCGCCGGCGTGACCTCCTCGGCGGGAATGGGCTACCTGTCCGCAATGGGTGTTCGGCTGGGCGTCCCACAGCAGATGCAGGGGCGCGGTCCTCTTGGTTTCATCGGCAACCTCTTCCCGGTGGCCTACGTGAATGTCTTCGCTGGAATCGGCTGGGCCGCCGTTACAGTCATCCTCGGCGGCCAGGCGATCGCCCTGCTCACCGATATCCCCTTTTGGCTCTCGTCACTGATCCTCATGGGCATCCAGCTTGGAGTGGCCGTCATTGGCTACAACCTGATCCACTTCCTGCAGCGCATCCTGTCCTTTGTCCTGGTGATCGGGTTTGTCTTCATCACCATCGTGGCAGCGGCCAACGGACGCGTCGAGACCGACTTCAACCCCGCAGCCCTGGGCTTCAACGGCCTCGGAGGGTGGATCGTCTTCTTCGGCTGGTTCTTCTCCTTCATCGTCGCGTGGATGCCCTTTGCGTCCGACTACTCCCGTTACCTTCCCAATACAGCCGGGAACAGGCGCGGTGCCGGCTGGGCTACCATGCTGGGGAACTTCGTCACCCTTGTCTGGATGGGGATCCTCGGAACCCTCCTGGGAACAACCACCACGGCGTCCGACAGCATCGGTGCGCTGAAGGAACTTATGGGCCCTTGGGCCGCCGTCGGCCTCGGCGTCGTCGCTTTGTCCTCGTTCACGCAGAACTTCCTCAATGTCTACGGCGGTGCCATTTCCATCCAGACCATGGGCGTCCCCGTGAAGCGACACACAGCAGTAGTCTTCATCTGTGCCGCATCGTATCTCGTGGCACAGTGGGGCCAGACCGGGTTCAACGAAGGCTTTACTGCATTCCTTAATCTGACTGCCTACTGCATCGCCCCGTACGTCGCCGTCCTGGTCTGCGATTACCTGTTCGGAGGCCGACGCACCGATCGTGGGCTGCGCGAACTTTTCGATAAGAGTCGGAAGTTCGAATGGGGCTTCGTGGCTTGGGCAGCCGGCGTCGTGCTTTCCTCCCCGTTCTGGATGTCCTCGATCTATACCGGACCGATAGCCGCTGCTTTCCCGCAAATGGGTGACCTCTCCTATTACATTGGTGCGGCCATTGCTGCTGGCACCTACCTCGCCACGCATCGCCGCAGGCGTCTTTCAGGGCTGGAAATGCTCGACCGCAGCCCCGGCGCGCAAACCCTCTAACCATCAAGGTGGCAAAGGTCGCGGAGTGGTCCACCCAGGATCCTCCCCGGCCTTTGCACAACAACCTTCAAACCCCGGGCAACCGAGCGCATCAGGAGCACCGATGAGTACCGCAACACTGCAAGGGACGAGCGCGGAAGTAGACTTCACCGCAGTCTTCCCGCCCCGGGCCGTTGTAGCTGTGGTGGTTCAATGGCGCGGACGAATTGCCCTCTTCAAGCGCAGCCAGTCCGTCGGTCATGAACGCGGACTCTGGCACTGCATCACCGGATACCTCGAACCAGCCGTTTCGCCGCTCCAGCAGGCACTGGCTGAACTCGAGGAAGAAGCAGGTCTCGCCCTCGGGGATCTCGCTAGCTTCCGGACCGGTGAACAGCTTCAAATTTCTGACCACGAAGGCAATCCGTGGCTGGTCCATACCTATACAGCCGTCAGCAAGAGGCGACGGTTAACGATCAATGACGAGCATGACACTTATCGCTGGGCTGCTCCCGGGAAGATCCGGCGGTTCTCAAATCGGGTCCCGTGGCTGGACATGGTCCTGGGGAGCCTGATGCCGGGTGCCGAAACGAATGCAGGACGATGAACGCTGCGTCGGGTCCTGGAACACAACATGAGCTACGCAATAGTAAGGAACCCTCTGTGGCCGAAAACTCTACTTTGATGATTGACCGGGAAACGAGCCTCCTCGCGTCCGTGCCCACCGGATTGTTGATCGGTGGGCAGTGGCGGGACGCGTCCGACGGCGGCACGTTCGATGTGCACGATCCGGCCACTGGGGAGGTGCTCGCCACGCTCGCCTCGGCGACCAGCGAAGACGCGGTCGCAGCGTTGGATGCCGCCGACGCCGCCCAGTCCTCTTGGGCGCGGACCGCACCCCGGGTCCGGGCCGAGATCCTGCGCCGGGCCTTCGATTTGGTGACTGAACGGGCTGAGGACTTCGCTTTGCTGATGACCCTGGAAATGGGCAAGCCCCTGGCCGAAGCACGCGGCGAAGTCACGTACGGGGCCGAGTTCTTGCGCTGGTTCTCCGAAGAAACCGTCCGCGACTACGGCCGGTACCTCACCACCCCCGAGGGCAAGAACAAGATCCTGGTCCACCACAAACCCGTCGGACCCTGTTTGCTGATTACCCCGTGGAACTTCCCCCTGGCGATGGCCACCCGCAAAGTCGCTCCCGCTGTCGCGGCAGGCTGCACGATGGTGCTCAAACCCGCCAAGCTCACACCCCTGACGGCCCAGTACTTCGCGAAGACCATGCTCGACGCCGGCCTGCCCGCCGGAGTCTTGAACGTCGTCGCCTCCTCGTCCGCGTCCGGGATTTCCGGGCCGCTGTTGAAGGATTCCCGGTTGCGGAAGGTCTCCTTCACCGGCTCCACCCCCGTGGGCAAGCGGCTCATCGCAGACGCCTCCCAGAACGTCCTGCGGACCTCCATGGAACTTGGCGGGAACGCCCCGTTCGTCGTCTTCGAAGACGCCGACCTCGACGCCGCCGTCGAAGGCGCCATGGCCGCGAAAATGCGGAACATGGGCGAAGCCTGCACCGCCGCCAACCGCTTCCTCGTCCACGAATCCGTCGCCCAAGAGTTCACCCGTAAGTTTGCCGCCGCCATGGGCGCCCTGGTGACCGGCCGAGGCACCGAACCCACCACGCAGGTCGGGCCGCTGATCGACGCCGGCGCCCGGGAGGACGTCCACGCCTTGGTGAATGCCGCCGTCGACGCCGGAGCTGTTGCAGTTACGGGCGGTGCGCCCGTGGACGGACCCGGGTACTTCTACCAGCCCACCGTCCTGTCCAACGTCCCGAACGACGCAGCGATCCTGGGCCAGGAAATCTTCGGACCCGTCGCCCCCGTCACCACCTTCACTAGCGAGGAAGACGCCATCCGCCTGGCCAACGCCTCCGAGTACGGGCTCGCGTCCTACCTCTACAGCCGCGACTTCAACCGGCTCCTACGTGTCGCTGAGCAGATCGAGTTCGGCATGGTTGGCTTCAACGCCGGCGTCATCTCCAACGCCGCGGCACCCTTTGGCGGGGTCAAGCAATCCGGCCTCGGCCGCGAAGGCGGCTCCGAAGGCATCGCCGAATACACCACCACCCAATACATCGGCATAGCCGACCCGTACGCGGACTAAGAAGGCAGAGAAACCGTGAATAGCCCCACGCGAGGAGCCTCAACCCGCGAATCAAAAGGCCATCTGGTCATTATCGACATGCAGCGCGCCTTCCGTGAAGTGGGGGACTGGCACATCCCGCGCTACGACGAAGCCGCCCAGACCATCGCACGGCTGGCAGGCGCAGGATTTCAACCAATAACCACCCGGTTCGTCCCCGACACGACAGAACCGGGTTCGTGGTTGTCCTATTACGACCGGTGGTCAAGCATGCGCCGGGAACCCACGGATCACATGTGGGATCTCGCTCTTCCAGGTGTGGACGCCCCAAGCTCCATTGTCCTTCCGACGTTCACTAAGTGGGGCGAAGCCATGGCGGATCGAATTCCTGTGGGCGGAGAGCTCATCCTGACAGGTGTGGCAACCGACTGCTGCGTCCTCGCCACCGCCCTTGGTGCCGCAGACGCAGGCCGGTTTGTCACGGTTGTCCAGGACGCGTGCGCTGGACAGAACGACGACGCCCATGATCAGGCGCTCAACCTCATGCAGCTGCTGTCGCCGATGATCAACGTGGTCAAGAGCGAAACCCTGCTCCAGCCGTAGCGTCATGACTTCTAATCCGGGTCGTTTATTGGCCAAGGAATGCGTTATCGGGGTAGCCGGAGCGATATAGAGTTCATACGATTGTCGTCATCCAATCAATATACGGCGGTGAAAAATCGCTGCTATTACAGGAGAAGTTATGACAACATTCGTTCTCGTTCACGGCTCATGGCACGACGGAGCTTCTTGGGATTCCGTCATTGAGCATCTGGAATCCCTTGGACACAGGGCCTACGGTCCCACTCTCGCCGGCCACGGCATCGGCGTCAATAAGGAAGTGAACCACGACGATTGTGTGCAGTCTGTAGTTCAATTCATTACGGACAATGATCTGACGGACGTGGTTCTTTTGGGGCACAGTTTCGGCGGCACAGTAATTGCGCGAGTCGCGGAAGAGATTCCAGAGCGGCTGCGCCGGCTCATTTTCTGGAACGCATTCGTTCCGCAGTCGGGGAATTCGCTGCTTGACGAAGTTCCCCCACACTACCGTGAACTTTTCAGCTCGCTGGCTGCCGGTTCTGAAGACAATACTGTAGCGCTGCCGTTTTCAATCTGGCGTGATGCATTCATTCAGGACGCGGACTTGAAACTCGCGGAATCTACTTTCGAATTGTTGTCTCCAGAACCCTTCCAGCCCTTCGCCGACCACTTGGACCTCACCGCTTTCTATCAGTCAGCAATTCCCAAGAGCTACCTCAACGGGACCGAAGACACTGCGTTGCCGCCTGGAGAATGGGGCTGGCACCCGCGGATGTCCAGCCGGCTTGGGCTCCACCGTCTGGTCCAAATGCCGGGGAGTCACGAAGTCGTCTTTACCAACCCCGAATTGCTGGCCGTCAAAATTGTGGATGCCGGGCAGGACTGATTCCACATAGTGGTTCCAACAACATGAAAGCGGTAACCGTGAGTAATTCACCTGTAGTTACAACGTCGTACGGCGATGTGGTGGGCGTTTTCGAAGAAGACCTGAGTGTCTTCCGGGGAATTCCGTACGCCGCACCCCCAGTCGGCGATCTGCGGTGGCAATCTGCACGCCCCCACGAGGGGTGGGCGGGGATAAGGAGCGCTGAAAATTATGGACCGTCGGCGCTCCAGCCATTTGTCCCCGGCGGATCGCCTATTCTGGGGGAGCACGGGTCCCCACCGTTCGATGAAGATTGCCTCAGTCTAAATATTTGGACGCCCTCTGCCGATGACAAGCGGAGGCCGGTCCTGGTCTGGATTCACGGTGGCGGACTGCTCATCGGTTCTGGGAATATTCCCTACTACGCTGGCGATACTTTTGCGAAAAACGGCGACTTGGTGGTTGTTACGATCAACTACCGGCTCGGTGCCTTGGGGTACCTGTCCGGGATGGGTGACCGTCAGAACCTATGGCTCGATGACCAAGCCGTTGCCCTGCGCTGGATTGTAGATAACATCGAAGCATTCGGTGGTGACCCCAACGCCATCACTCTCCTAGGTCAATCAGGTGGTGCCCTCTCAATAGGAGGACTTGTACAGCACCCCACTTCCCGTGGCCTTTTTCATCGGGCGATACTGCAAAGCATCCCTCTGGGCATCGAGTTTCAAACACCTTCGGAGGCATTCGAGCGCACCCGGAAACTCGCCGCCCTGCTCGGCCACGACGACGTCGAAGCGCTAAGGAATGAGCCAGGGGAACGTCTCGTTGAGGGCTCCCTGGGAGTACTGAATGACAACGCGGCGTTTGGAAATTGGCCGCTGGCATTCCTGCCGGTTATCGACGAGGACAGTATCCCGGTTCATCCACTGCAGGCGCTGGCGGAATCTGACGTTGAGCTGCTGGTCGGCTGGACCGAAGATGAGGCTAGTTTCGCGTTCGCGTTGGACCCCCAGTATGCAGATACAAGCCAGTCCCAGGTGTTGGATTGGTTGGGCAGTGAGGGCGAGGAGGCCCTCGGCATCTATGGGGCCTACACCAGCTCGGGACGAAGCACCCCAAAGGAGGTGCTTTCCGGTGTTGTCAGCGACAACCTCTTCAGGCGGAGCGCGCTGGACTTGGTGGAAAAACGGGCTGTAGACGCTCCGGTGTACGCGTATGAGTTCCGACTCGATTCGCCGGCATTTGACGGCAGGCTGGGCGCGACTCATTGCCTGGACCTGCCATTTACGTTCAACAATGTCGATAAATGGTCGGGGGCAGGATTTATTCAGGGCATTGAGGAAGTTGTCTTTGAGAGGATCGGGACGTCAATGCATAAGGCTTTTATTTCCTTTGTTGTTACGGGAGACCCAAAGCATGAGGGTTTTGCCTGGCCGAAATATACCTCTGAGCAGGGCGAACTGCTTCTGATCGACCAAAACATCCGGGTGGGCACCGAGGTTGGAAGACCCTGGCAGAGCCTTGATGGGTCACGTCCCTCGTAGGGTCCCTCCTTCATAAGGATCTGAGCGGCGAGTGCTGGAATGACGAGGGCGCTGCCCTTGTCATTCCAGCACTCGCCAATTGTCATAGGCGAGATGTCAGCGCCGCAGCGTAGCGGATGGCGGGAATCCGTAGCGTTCCCGATACTGCGCGGCGAACCTGCCCAAGTTTGAGAACCCCCAACGGTCTGCCACTTCTGCAACTGTCCTGCCCCGGCCCGACAGGAGGTCGTCGTGGGCCCTGCGAAGCCGCACGTCTCTAATGAATCCGATGGGAGTTGTCCCCAGCTGGTTCCGGAAAGCCTCCTGAAGCGCCCTGACACCCAACCCAGAACTTTTTGCGAGGTCGGCTACTTGATATTGATATTCCGGCCGGGCCTCAACTATCGCCATGACCCGACGGACAGCGGCTGAGTCAGCTTGCAAGCCAACTTCCTCCCCGGCGTCGATCGCCAGCGGGTGGGTGTCTGCGAGGGCGGCGACGGCGGTACGGATCAGCTGGTCTTGCAATAGTGGATAACCGGCGCCGGAAGTGTTGGCATGGGACTCCCGAACCAGCAGTGACGATACTGCATTCCAAGTGGCAGCGGCCCGCAAAGACTTGGGCCCTTGCAAACCAAACCGTACCCGGGACGTTGTCTTGTCACCGCGCAAATCATGCAGGGCCTGTTCCACGTATGCACGGTCAAACCGGAAAGTGAGGAGCTGGGAGTTCATCCCAAATACGAGCCTGAAGTTTCGATACGAGTCCAAGACAATCGTCTGCCCTGACGTCAGAATACGTTCAGCACCACCCGAACTTACGGCCAGTCTGCCTTTGAGCACCATACTGATCAAGATCCATGAGGCTAGCGGTTCCGCATCGACAGATGCCTCCGATCCGTAACTCAGCCTGTGTATGGAAAGAGGGCCTAAGGTGGCCTCTTCCTGGACAGCATGGAAGGCCCTGGGCTGGGAAACAGCCAGGATGTGGGGGCAGTATGCGTTACTGAGTGCCTCGCGAGCCTCAGAGGGGTCGTGCGTGTCCAGGACGAGGGGACCGCCTCCCGTACCAAGCCCGTGGGTATGCATCTAGTACTCCAAAGTTTTCGATGTGGGTTGATAATCCGGATACGGGCTTGCCGGAGTAGAGCCGGAGGTATATCGAGTTTATTTGATTATCGTCATGGATTCAATATACTTTCTTTGACATCGCGGCCATTTCAGGACGGCCTGGCGGGCGCAGGTCCCAGCCCGTAACAGGAAACGAAGTTGGGAAAAGTATTGACGCCTCCACACGCTCGTGTAACGATAAACGCATCCTAAAGCACACTTTCTCGTGATGCATCCGGATCTCCCGTTTATCGTTACATGCCTAGCCTTTCGCTGGGCATGTACGCGTAGCAAGGAAGGTGCGCAGTTTATGAAAATCCAACCCATTAATCGCAGGGGATTCCTCGGCCTTACGGCCGCCGGTGTGGCAGCCGCAGCTCTTAGCGGCTGCAAGGTCAACACGTCTAGCCCAGCAGGAGGCAGCTCTTCCGGCAAGGGTGCACTGACCATCATGGGCAACGATGGTGAGATCACCAAGGACGTGATTTCCGGCTGGCAGCAACTCAACGCCGATGCTCCCATAACGTTTATCAAGTACGACGAGACCCGCCTCAACGCAATGCTCACTGCCGGCACACCCCCGGACCTGGTCCGCGGCGCTGGTGCCCAAGTGACTCCGTATCTGGCTTCCCGAAAGATTGCGAAACCGCTGGACGACTACCTTTCCGGCAGCTCCCTCATCCACTCGGGCGACCTCGAAGCAATCAATGATGTGTGGAAGTGGGACGGTACCCGGCAGGGCAGCGGCAGCACCTACGGACTGACCAAGGACTGGAGCCTGGACATGATGTTCTGGTACAACCAGTCCGTTTTCGAGGAGGTGGGTGCCCGGGTCCCTGACAGTGCCAATCCGTTCACCTACGACGAATTGCTGGACGTTGCCAAGAGCATGACTGCAACCTCGGGCGGCAAGTCTTCCCGCTATGGCTTGTTCGCCACTACCCCTGATGTCGCGTTCCTTCAGGGCATGCTCGCCACAACCGGCGTCTCGCTGTTCAGTGAAGATTTGAAGAAGGTGGACTTCAGTTCACCCGAGGCCCAGAAGGCCGTCGGCTGGCTGGCAGAGGTGGCGAAGGCCAAGGCTGGCTACACACTCCTGGATCCCAACCCCGACGGCTGGGACTGGCCCCCGTTCAGTTCAGGCCGGCAGGCCATGCAGAGTGCCGGATACTGGCTGACCGGCGTCGTGTCCGGCGACACGAAGGCGCCCGACTTTGCCCGTATGGCACCTGCGCCCTTGTTGGGCAAGGAGCGGGTAAGCCCCACCACCAGCGCCACAGGCCATTGGATTCCCGCCAAGGCCAAAAATCCAGACGGAGGCTTCGCCTTCCTCGAATGGTTCACTGCCGGGCAGCCCGCAAAGGACCGTGCAGCAACCGGTGGTGGTCTCCCCGTCATGAAGAACCTTCGTTCCAGCCTTCCTGCCAAGGAGGCGTACCAGAAGTCAGCCCTGGAAACCCAGACGGCCGAGGACAAGTACGCCAAGGTGTTGAGCTTTTCCCCATACGCAACCGTCACGGCGCTGACAGCTGCAGTTTCGGAGCAGTTCCCCAAGCTGGTCCAGGGATCCCTGACGGCCGGGCAGTTCGCCGATCAAGTCAACACCAAATGCAACGCACTCCTCGCCGAGGGTGTTTCGCGTATCGGCGGTTGACATGGCTTCTACGCTAAGCGTTGCCCGTCCCGTACGGCGGGGCAGCCCATTGACCAAGCGGCGTAGCCGGGCTTTTTACCTCTTCATCTCGCCCTGGCTCATCGGCACCGTCCTGCTCACGATCTTTCCGCTCGCCTACGCCCTGGGTGTCAGCTTGACCGACTGGGACGGCGTGAGCCCGGGTTTTCGCTGGGTGGGTGCGCAGAACTATCTCGATGTCCTGGGTGACCCTGAAACGTGGGCGAGCATGTCGCGGTCTGCAGTCCTGGCTGTTGTTGTAGTGCCTCTTACAGTTGCGGGCAGTCTCGGTCTGGCCATCCTGCTGAACCAGAAGGTGCGACTGAGGTCTTTCTGGCGGACCATGATCTACCTCCCCGCCGTCTTCCCCCCAGTGGCGTCGGCATTGAGTTGGAAGCTGGTGTTTGACCGGGATTCCGGCGCCATCAACGCTGTCCGTGCCTGGTTCGGGCAGGACGCCGTGAACTGGATGACGGGGCAGCAAGTGTTCGTGGTCCTGCTGGCCGTGATGCTTTGGGGCATTGGTGCCGGCATGATCATCAACCTCGCTGCGCTGCAGGATGTTTCCCCGGAGCTCCTGGAGGCCGCAACGTTGGATGGAGCCGGACCTTGGCGCCGGTTCACGGCAGTGACACTTCCCACCATCTCGCCAGTGCTCCTCTTCCAGACCGTGACTTCGACCATCGGCGTTCTGCAAACTTTCGTTCCCGCCCTTTTGCTTTCCCCGACCACTGGCGCAGCTGCTGTCACGGCGGTTCCCGAAGCCAACAGGATTTTCATGATCGACGTCTATGCACAGTACTTTGCCTACTCCCGCTACGGTTATGCCTCAGCGATGTTGTGGCTGTTCTTCCTGGCCATCCTGGTGGTAACGGTCTTGTTCTTCCGTGCGAGCCGAAAGACTGTCTTCTATTCCGTGGATCCTTCCAGCGATGGAGGGAAGTAGATGACCCTCAAGGAACTGCAGTCATCCAAACGGGCGCATCCCTACCCGGTGCAGTCACCTGGTCATGAGCGGGGCACGCGAAGCCGATCGGGCATTCGGCGACGCTCGACCATTCTGGTCACGGCCGTCCTCGTGTTCATCACTGCCCTTGTTGCCTTTCCCATGTACTGGGTGCTGGCCACGGCGTTCAAATCGCCTGAGCAGTTGTACTCAGGGATCGCCGTTCTGTGGCCGCTCCCATCGCACATTGAGAACTTCGTAGAGGCACTAACGAGGATCCCCTTCCTTCCGTACATGCTGAACTCCTTGTTCCTGGCCACGGTCAACGGAGTCCTTACTACGCTGTCTTCGGCATTGGTCGGTTACGGTTTTGCCAGGCTCCGCGGGCCGGGAAAGGGAATTTTTTTCGGAGTACTCATCGCCATGATGATGATGCCCGGCATTGTGACACTCATTCCCACCTATCTGTTGTTTTCGCAGGTGGGACTTGTGGGGAATTACTGGCCTTGGGTGATCTGGGGATTGGTGGGATCTCCCTATCTGATCTTCCTCTACCGTCAGTTCTTTGCCGGCCTTCCCAAGGAACTGGAGGAGGCGGCCATCCTGGACGGGTGCGGACAATTCCGCATATTCACCAGGATCTTTCTCCCTATCTCCAAACCGATCGTCGTCACCGCCTTCGTCATGTCATTCCTGGCGGTCTGGGGCGATTTCATAGCTCCCAACCTTCTCTTGGATCAAAGCAACACCACCTTGGCAGTTGCGTTGTCATCCGGGTACGTCAATGAAAGGGGTTTCCCACTAAACAACCTCATAGCCGCAGGATCCATCCTTTACGTGATACCTGTAGTTCTGGTCTTCTTCTTCGTCCAGCAGCGCTACACGCAAAGTTTTAGTTCTGCCGGCATCAAATAAGTTTTGTGGAAATGGGGTCTGCAATGGTCACGATGTCTGACGTAGCGCGGCTGGCAGGAGTGTCAACAATGACGGTATCCAACGTCGTGAACGGCCGGCGGTCTGTAAATCTGGATATCCGCAGGCGTGTCCTGGAGGCAGTGGAGGAGAGCGGTTACGTCATGAACCGTTCTGCAAGGACATTGCGCACCGGGACCACCGGGGTGATCGGGTTGGCGGTTCCTGCCCTCAGCCACGCCTATTTCGGTGAGCTCAGTGGCAGGGTTGTTGCCCAGGCCGCCGAGCTCGGATACCGCGTGGCCGTTGAGCAGACCGGTCTGCACATCGAAGACGAACTCGACGCCGTCGCAATGTCGCGCAATCTGGAATACGACGGCCTGATTCTCTCTGCACTGGTACTGGGGCCGGAGGAAGCCAGCCTTCTGAACCAGTCCATACCCCTGGTCCTCCTCGGCGAAAAGATATACGGCGATGCCGTTGATCACGTGGTGATGCCAAACGCAGAAGGAGCCAAGGCGGCCACCGCACATCTCGTGGAGCAAGGGTGCCAACGCATCGCGTGGGCGAGTAACTACTCTCCCGAAACCGAGCTCCACAATGTTGTACTGGATCGTCTTAAGGGCTACCGACAGGGCTTGGCGGACGCAGGACTCAGCGACGACCCCTCGCTGCACGTGCCCATGGATCAACCCAGCATGGAGCATGCCGCTGATGGCATCAAGAAGCTGGTCCACGACGGTATTGAATTCGACGGCGTGGTAGCCGTTACCGATGCGGTCGCCTTCGGGGTGATTCGAGGTCTTAAAGACGCCGGCTTGCGAGTTCCGGAGGACGTGAAGGTCATCGGTTTCGACGACGTCCAGCAGGCAGCATTTTCCGTTCCGTCCCTTTCCACCATCGCACCGGACCATGACTGGATGGTCCGGTCCTCACTCTCCCTTCTCACCGAACGGATTAAAGACCGTTCCCCCCGCCCCGGGCGCGAGCTCGTGGCCCCTTTCCGGCTCATCGTCCGGGAATCAACCAGCTGAATCACACATAGACTTTGGAGAAATCTTGACCATGGCATCTTCGCCCCGGCTCGTCGTCAATCTGGACATTGCGGGTCCCACCATCAGCCGTCACGTCTACGGCCATTTCGCCGAACATTTGGGCCGTTGCATCTACGGTGGTTTTTGGGTGGGGGAGGACAGCGAAATACCCAACACCCGTGGCATCCGGAATGATGTGGTGGAAGCCCTGCGCGAGTTGCGCATCCCAAATCTTCGCTGGCCCGGCGGTTGCTTCGCCGATGAATACCACTGGCGTCACGGCGTCGGCCCTCGTGAGCAGCGCCCCGTGATGGTCAATTCCCATTGGGGCGATGTCGTAGAAGACAATTCGTTTGGCACCCATGAGTTCATGGACCTCTGCGAAATGCTCGGCGCGGACGCCTACGTCAACGGCAATGTGGGTTCCGGCACGGTCCAGGAAATGAGCGAATGGATCGAATACCTCACCCGCGCCGATGATTCACCTATGGCTCGCCTGAGGCGACAGAACGGACGCGACCAGCCCTGGAAAGTCCCCTTCTTCGGCATCGGCAACGAACCTTGGGGGTGCGGTGGCAACTTCCGGGCTGAGGCCTACGCAGACTTGGCCCGGCAGTACAGCACCTTTGTCCGCTCCCACAACGGCAATGATGTTTACCGGATAGCAGCCGGCGCCAACGACGATGACGTGGCATGGACCAAAGCCCTGATGGAAGCGCTTCATGACAAGGGCGGGCCAGGCCGCAAGAGCTCCCCATATCAAGGTGTCTCGCTCCACTACTACACGATGTCCGGTCACTGGGACAGCAAAGGCTCCGCCACGGAATTCAATGAGGAAGAGTACTGGAAGACGGTCAAGGCCGCCCATCACATTGAGACCCTGCTGACTGCGCACTCCACCATGATGGACGTCTACGATCCGCACAAGGCGGTGGGGTTGGTCCTGGACGAGTGGGGCACATGGTGGGACGTAGAGCCCGGCACCAACCCCGGCTTCCTCTATCAGCAGAACACCATCCGCGACGCCCTCGTGGCCGCAATCCACTTTGACTCCTTCCACCGTCATGCCGACCGTCTCGTCATGGCGAACATCGCCCAAACGGTCAACGTCCTGCAAGCCATGCTGCTCACGGATCCAGAGAGCGGAGCGCTCGTAAAGACGCCCACGTTCCACGTCTTCGCCATGAACGCAGGGCATCAGGATGCCACCGCGTTGCATACCCACCTTGACTCTGACGGCTCGCACAAGCTGGAGGGGGAGCAGGTTCCCACGTTCACTGCCTCCGCCAGCACCAAGGATGGCCAAGTGCTCATCTCCATGGCCAACCTGGAACTGGAGGACGAGAGCGAGGTGGTGCTGGACCTGCGCGGCGGGTCCCTGGAGCAGGTGGAAGCACTGGTCCTTTCCGGCGACAAAGTTTCAGCGTTCAACGCGCCCGCACACCCCGACGCCGTCACGCCGCGCTTCCTCGAAGTTGAAGAACGCGAGGGCCAGTTGGTACTGCGTCTTCCAGCCCACTCTTTCGCGACCGTTCGGGGAACACTGTCTGGTCAGGTCCCTGTAGTCACTGCTGCAGCGGCCGCGACGTCCAGCCCCGCCACGGGCAGCAAGCCCTGCTTGAACTGTTGAGATGACCATGACTTTTGACTACCGCCCCCTCAGCCAAATTCGGCTTCGCGAGGGCGTCTTTGCTGAAGCCCAGCGTGTGAACCGTGAAGCACTGCTGCGTCTGGATCCTGATCGTCTTCTGGCGCCCTTCCGTCTCGAAGCGGGCCTCCCCGCTACGGCGGAGCTCTACGGCGGTTGGGAATCAACGGGACTCAACGGCCACACGGCAGGGCACGTCCTGTCAGCGCTTGCCCACGCTGTATCCGGGGACGGTGACCCACGCCTGGAGAAGATGCTTGGAAGCCTGCTGTCCGGACTGCGGGAAGTGCAGCAGGCCTCCGGCACAGGATACTTGGGCGGCGTACCTCAAGGGCGGCAGCTCTGGGACGAGCTCATTCAGGGAGACATTAGAGCCTCCCCCTTTGAGCTCAACGGGCGTTGGGTTCCCCTGTATAACCTGCACAAGACGCTGGCGGGCTTGGTGGATGTCGCATGGAATGTTCCCTCCGTGGAGGCGGACCAGATCCTGGATGAGCTGGCCAATTGGTGGCTGGAAACCACGGACCGGCTGGACCAGGAAGCACTCGAGCTCATCATGCAAACCGAGTTCGGCGGACTTACTGAAGCGTTCGCCCGCATGGCACTTCTCCGGCAGGACGGGCGCTACCTTCACCTGTCCATGAGGTTCATTCGGGAAGAGCTGATAACCCGGGTGCTGGCTCTACCGGGCGAAACAACGCAGGACTCACTTGCAGGACTCCACGCCAACACGCAGATTCCGGTTGTGGTGGGCTACGCCGCCATTGCCAGGGCTGCCCGCGAACTGGGGTTGGAAGATGCAGCGACAGCGCGCATCGGGCAAGCCGCCCGAGACTTTTTCGACGACGTCGTTGCGTGGCGCAGCAGCGCCATTGGCGGCAACAGTGTTCGGGAGCACTTCCACCGCAGGGACGACTTCTCCCCGATGTTCCTCGGGCGGGAGGGCCCCGAGAGCTGCAACAGCTACAACATGGTCAAGCTGGCAGCCGAGCTTTATCTCCTGGATAAAGAGGACCGCTACCTGGACTACATCGAGGTCACTCAGTGCAGCCATGTGCTATCCACGCAGCACCCTGGGCACGGTGGCCTGGTCTACTTCACTTCCCACCGTCCGGGCCACTACCGGATGTATTCGCCGGAACAGGACGGCTTTTGGTGCTGTATGGGCTCCGGGTACGAGGCTCACGCAAAGCATGCTGCGCACGTGTACGTCGCTGATGGCGACGAACTCCGTATCAGCTGGCTTTTGGCCACGGAACTGAACTGGATGGAGCAGGGCGTCCGGGTCACCATTGACTCGGCCTTACCCTCAGGGAACACCGCCTCCGTCCGCGTGAGAGTGGAGGAGCCGCGGGAATTCACCCTCGCCATCCGCCTACCGCAATGGGCGCGAGGCGCCAAGGCCACACTGGGCGACGGCGGCAGGATCGACGGCGGCAGGCTCGAGGAAGAAGCGGGTTGGTGGCGACTGCGCCGCGTGTGGGACGGGACGGAGGAGATTCTGCTAAGTCTGGACCGTGAACTGCAGATGGTGCGGGCCGCGGATGATTCCCCATGGGCCTGGATCAGATACGGACCCACGGTCCTTGCCGAAGAGATCCCGGACAATGGACTGCATTACCGGGCAACGGGGGCCAGGGCCGCCCACATCGCTTCAGGGCCGCTCAGGCCGCTGGCTGAGACGCCTGTTCTGCTTGCCAGTGGGCTGGAAACGCACTCCGAAGGGGGCGAAGAGCTCTCGGTTCTCGCCTCGGATGGGCAGAGGCTGACGCTAAAGCCTCTGCACAGGATCCACGATGCCCGGTACAGGCTCTCCTGGCCTATGGCTCAGGACGGAATGCAGATCACCGAAATCCAGGGGAAGTTGGCGGAGCAAGACAGGGCATCTACCGCCTTGGAAGCACGGGTAGTGGACGGGGTCACCTTCGGGGAACAGCAGCCTGAACTTGATCATGAGGTTAGCGCCCAGCATGCTGAGCGTGGAATGACACCCGACGGGGCACACTGGCTGCGCCCCAAGGAGCCGCTCACACTGGTGCTGCGTGACTGGACGATGATCGGCACGAGCCTTCGCATTGAAAGCGTGCCGGGGGAGGATCAGGAATCGTTCCTTCTCTCCGGGGCAGACAACGGGACGGCAGCAACAGTCAGGCAAGGGCCGGACGGTACCAGTGAGATTCAGTTCAACAGCAACGGCAGCTCGGAGGCCCGGCTGGTCATTGCTCCTCGGCCGGGCCACACGATGCCAAGGCTAAGGCGCCTGCTGCTCTTGACCGATGCCGCGGATTCGTTGGCCTGAAAAGTTGGGGTCCTCACTGCATCATCTGCAGTGAGGAACCCCAAGGGCTTTTCTTACTGGACCGACCACGCACCGTCCGATGGCAGGACGGCGCCGGAGATGTTGGTTCCGTCCTCGCTGAGGAGGAACGTGATGGAGGCAGCCAGCTGCGAGGCCACAGCAACAGGTGGGATTATCTGCATGAACGGAGCCAACCGGTTCGCCCCGAGCTCCGAGCCAAAGGTGGCCTCGATGCCTGTTGCAACCGGGCCCGGGGCGACTGCGTTGACGCGGATTCCCTGGGGCGCGTACATAAAGGCAGTACTGCGGGTCATTCCGAGAACTGCGTGTTTGGACGCGGTGTACGCGAGCCCTGCAGAGTTGCCGCGGAGCGCGGCTTCGGAGGCAACGTTCACGATGGAACCGCGTCCGGCAGCCAGCATGGCCGGTAGTACGGCGCGGGTCAGGCGGAACATTCCGTCGACGTTGACCGCGAATACCCGGTTCCAGACGTCATCGGCCACCTCGTGCAAGGGGGTCATGTCGTCCATGATTCCGGCGACGTTTGCCAAGGCATATATACGGTCTCCAGCCGCTTCAACAATCCTCAGAATGTCTTCATCCTTGGTGATGTCGGCCTGCACTGTTACCACGTCAGCCTGCGGGTGATCCATCGCCAGTGAGTCGAGCCGGGCAGCTGCGATGTCTACGGCAATCACCCTTCCCCCTTCCCGGGCAATCCTGGAAGCAGTGGCGCGGCCGATCCCGGAGCCGGCGCCCGTGACGATGACAGTCTTGCCCAGGAATCTGCCGTCGGTGATGCGTTCCTGCCACAGGGCGTCGTCGATGTCCTCAGCGTCCTCCTCGGGTTCGATTCCACCATTTGCTTCCCTCACCAGATGATCAAGCAGGGACTGCGGGAACTGTCCGCCACCGAGTTCAACCAGCTGTTGCAGGGCAAGGTGATCGATGGGTTTCAGGGCTGATTCGTCCTGTCCGGCCTCGTTAAGCATTCCCCGAAGGAGGGGACCGCCAGCGGGATGGGCGAGCCATTCCCGAACGGGACGCGAGCCGGTTAGTGCTTTGATGTTGTTGGTCATTTTGCTCCTTCGAGGGCCGGTGCTGGATTGAGCTCGCTTGTTATGTTTTCGGGAACTTCTGTTTCGTCCATGGCGGGCTTGGCACCGTTGAGACCAGTCCATCGGGCACGCAGGGTGTGAGCTGCCGCTTTTGGTTTTCTGTCCCGGCTAAAAACGCCCTTACGGTTGCCGTCCACGCGGTGGATCCCGTTTGACGTTTGGAAGTCGGCGAAGTTCCAGACGTGTTCACCTACGAAGCCATCAATCCTGTCAAAGACGCGGTGGTTCATGGCGAGGAACGATTGCTGGTACTCCTCGCTCCAAGGCATGTCCCAGATGGAGTGTTGTCCGGGCATGGTGTCTGCCCCGTATTCGCTCATCATGATGGGTTTGCCGAAGGCCTCCAGCCAGCCGCGGAGGTCACGTTCAAGGTAATCTTCTGCCGTCTTAAGATCCCCCGTAAAGACGTACCAGCCGTAGTAGCGATTAATGCTGAGGACGTCGAAGAGGTCTGCGATTTTGTCGTTCTGGAAGGTTGCAAACATGACTGCGGCGTAGGTCAGCGGACGCGTTGGATCGAGCTCACGGGCCAGTTGAACGAGTGGCTTGAAGAACTCCCGGGCCCCGTCCTCGTTCGAGGCCGGTTCGTTGGCGATACTCCACATGACAACGCTTGGGTGGTTCTTATCGCGTGAGATGACCTCGCGAAGGTGCTGTGCGTGGGCCGCCTGGGTTTCGTGGTTGAAGGTGTCCGGCGAAAACGTGGGCTTGGGGCCCACCCCTGTCAGCCCTCCCTGGACCCCCAGGTTCAGTCCGACGGCGGCAGTTTCATCGACGACGACGATGCCGTGGCGGTCAGCGAATTCCAGCACCTCCTCCGCGTAGGGGTAGTGCGAGGTCCTGAACGAGTTGGCGCCCACCCAATCCAGCAACTGGAAGTCGTGCACAAGGTAGGCGTTGTCGTGACCCTTGCCCCGAACGGCTGTGTCCTCGTGCTTACCGAAGCCAGTAAAGTAGAAGGGCTCTCCGTTGATAAGGAACTGGGTCCCGCGGACTTCGACGGTCCTCACACCAAACGGCTCCGTATAGCTGTCAATCACGTCTTCGCCGTCGAGGAGCTCTACCACCAGGTTGTACAGGTAGGCTGCACCTGGTCGCCACAGCAAGACGTCGTCAATAGTGAGTGTTCCTTGGCTGCCTTCTGCCGATGAAACTTCCTGGCCTGTAGCATCCAAAACCCGCACACGGACCGATGTTTGGTGATTGGTTTCGACAGAATAATCCACGACGCCGGTTCGGCCAATAACGCCGGTAACAACGGTGATGTCGCTGATGTGGCGTTCTGGCTTGCTGTAGAGCCACACTGACCTCGCCAGGCCAGCGTAGTTGTAGAAGTCATGCAGGTAAGTCTGTTGGCGTCGGCCGTCCTGGCTGACGCTGATGCTGCCAGGTGGGATGGTGGCACTGGTCAGTTCATTATTTACCCCAACGGTGAGCCTGAATTCACCTCCGGGTGAGACGTGGTCGGTGATGTCTGCTTCAAAGGGCGTGTAGCCACCGACGTGCCGGGCTACCAGGACGTCGTCAACATAGACCTTGCCCTCGTGCGTGGCTGCGTCCAAACGGAGCAAAACCCTTTCCCCGGTCCAGCCCCGCGGTACGCGCACCGTCCGCTGGTACCACACCCAGCCCACGTGGTCCCGGATCTTCTGGTCAGCAAAGAGATCGTTATAACTCGAGGGGACAGGGGCTTCGAGTTTGCCCCCCAGGACGCCTCTCCAAGGCTCGGGAACGTCTGCATCTTCAAGGGCGAAGCGCCAAAGACCGTCCAGGTTGATAAGTTCTCGGGTAATTGTAGGGCGGGGCTTAAGCAATGTCTTTTCTCCTGCTTGGCTGTCAATGAGATAACTGGCTGGCGATGGTGTCCAGGGTGCGGAACACGGCAATCGTGTCTTTCGCCGGATGTATTGAGTGGTGGATTTCCCCGGCCCGGATTGCTTCGCTGGCGGCTCTGAGCATGGGGACGTAGCCGTTGCCCTCGCGGGCGTGATCGATGGGTTCAGGGGCGAACATTTTTTCCCAGGAACCGGCGTGAATCTGGAGTGTGGTGGATGTCCAGAACATGCCTGGGATGGTGATCCAGCCCTTGGCGCCGTTGATAGCGGCGGAGGGATCGACGAATTCGGTCATTGAACTCGCGCATTGCGCAAACTGGCCACCGGCGAAGTCGAGGGTGAAATGTTCCGCGAAGTCCAGCCCGTCGGCCCTAAGGCGTCCATGGGCCGTGATGGCTGTTGGCTCACCGAAGATTGAGTGGGCCAATGTCACCGGGTAGATCCCTTGATCAAGGAGCGTTCCTCCGCTGCGCGCAATGTCCCATCTGCTGCCACCGTCGGCGATCAGGGGAAAGCCAAATCCCGCCCGGAGGCTGGACGGCTTTCCGATGATTCCGGTGCGGAGTAGCTCGAAAAGGTGTTGGAATGCCGGGTTGAACTTCATCCACATTGCCTCCATGAGGAAGAGTCCTTGGCTTTCGGCCAGCGCAAAGAGGTCTTGCACATCATCGGCGTTCAATGCCATGGGCTTCTCAACAACCACATGTTTGCCGGCAAGCAGGGCCTGGCGCGCCATGGCGGCATGAGTAGCGAATGGCGTCGCCAGGTACACAACGTCGACGCCAGGGTCCCTGACAAGGGAATCGAAGTCGTCGGTCCACCGGTCCAGGCCGAACTCCTCTGCGAAGCTGGCTGCATTCGCCGGGTTCCTGCTGAAGATCATTTCCACGTGGTCTCCGGGCAAGAGCTGCAAATCCGGCACTATGCTCCGGGAGATAGTGCCGGCCCCGGCGATAGCCCACCGCAATGGAGTTTGGGGACGCCGTGTCTCCTCCACGGTTCTTTCCGTCATCCCGACACTCCTGCTTGGATATGCTGATCCCGGTGCAGCTCCGCAAGGCGATGGCGATCTGCCCGGCGTTTTTCTTGCTCCACAGGGTCTGCGATGGGCGCTGCGAGTAACAGCCTCTGGGTGTAGGGATGCTCTGGAGTGGAAGTTACCCGGTCGGCGCGGCCAGTTTCAACGATGTCCCCTCTGTAGACGACGCTGACGCGGTGGCTGATGTGCCGAACCACGGCCAAATCGTGCGAGACGAACAAGTAGGCAACGCCTGTGCGCCGTTGAATGTCGATGAAAAGGTCCATGACGCGGGCCTGTGTGGAAAGGTCCAACGCGGAGACCGGCTCGTCGCAGACAATGAGTTTCGGTTCCGGCGCAAGTGCCCGGGCTATGGCGACCCGTTGACGTTGTCCGCCACTGAACTCCCGGGGCAAACGTTCGGCAGCGTCACCGGGCAGGCCGACTTGATCCAACAGCATGCGTACACGGGCCCGGGCTTCAGTGGCACTTGTTCCCTGGACGATGAGGGGCTCGCTCAGGGTGTCACCAATGGTCAGGGACGGGTTGAGGGAGGTATACGGGTCCTGGAAGACTACCTGGATGTCTTTGGACAGGGTACGGCGTTCCTTCGGAGTGGCATGGGTAATGTCAGAACCCCGGAAGGTGATGCGCCCACCACTGGGCTTTACAAGACCCAGCACTGCCCGCCCAATGGTGGTCTTTCCGGATCCGGATTCGCCCACGACGCCGAGTGTCTCACCCTCCGCGATTGTTAGGGAAACCCCGTGCAGGACTTCCACCTCCCGGGGCCGGAATCCGCGGCCTTTGAAGGCCACGCGGAGGTCTTTTACGTTCAATAGCGGTGTTGTCATCAGTTCTTTCCCCCGGTGGCCGTCACGACAGGCCTAGGCTGGTCGGTTCGAACGGTGTGCTCGTCGAGGATGGAGCCCAGAAGCAGTTGAGTGTATGAATGTTGCGGCTCCCGGAAGAGCTCCAGCGCGGTCCCTGATTCGACAACCCGGCCGTCCTGCATCACGGCGATCCGATCGCAGATATCTGCCACGACTCCAAAGTTGTGCGTTACGAGCAACACAGCCATGTTGAGCTCGGCCTGGAGGTCCCGTATCAGGTCCAGGATTTCGGCCTGGACTGTGACGTCAAGTGCCGTCGTGGGTTCATCGGCGATGAGGAGCTTGGGGCGGCTTGCCACGGCGCCTGCGATGAGGACGCGTTGTGCCATTCCGCCGGAGATCTGGTGCGGGTAGGAATTGAACGTTCGCTGGGGATCTTGGATACCCACACGTGCCAGCAGCGCTATCACCTTCGCCTTTGCCTCCCGGCGTGACATCCGGGCTGAGGCGCGGATGCCTTCGACGAGTTGGGCGCCAACTGTGTAGGAGGGGTCCAAATTCGACATGGGTTCCTGCGGGATGTACGCGATCTCGCGTCCTCGCAGGGTGCGTAGCCCTTGCTCCGAAAGACCGATCAGATGGCGGCCATCCAACTGAATAGCGCCTTGTGTGATCACGGCCTCGGGCGGAAGCACACCGAGGATGGCAAACGCGGTCTGCGTCTTTCCGGAGCCGGATTCACCCACCAAGCCCAGGGTTTCACCTGCACGCAGGCTGAGGCTGACTCCCTTCACCACTTCCCTCAGCTGGCCTGATGGAGTGGGGTAAGCGATGGCCAGGTCGTCAACCGAGAGCAGGTCCGCCGCTGAACCTTGGATGCTGTCCGTGGTGGGGGTAATTGCTCTGGGGGTATTTGTTCTGGGCGCCGAAGCCTTGGATGGTTTCAGCTTTGCTCCCTCAAAGGCGTCCCGGAGGGAATTTCCGAGCAATACAAGGGAAGCAGTAAGCGTGCCGAGCATGACGCTGGGCCAGATGAATTGGGTGGGATCGACATAAAGGTTTGTGAAGCCGTCGGCGATCATTGCACCAAAGCTGGGAACGAGGTTGGACCCAACGCCGAGAAAGGCCAGGCCGGACTGCAGGCTGATCGCCGAACCTATCAGGAACGCTGCGGCGACGATGATGGGCCCACGGACAGCGAACAGCACGTGGCGGCCCAGGATTCTAAGGTTGGACAGTCCGGAGACGCGGGCGGCATCGACGTAGAGTTCGTTCTTCACGCCAAGGACCAGGTTCCTCACGAT
This sequence comes from Micrococcaceae bacterium Sec5.1, assembly GCA_039636795.1. NCBI lineage: Bacteria > Bacillati > Actinomycetota > Actinomycetes > Micrococcales > Micrococcaceae > Micrococcaceae bacterium Sec5.1. The sequence continues at coordinate 2,755,371 of CP143430.1, forward strand.
GCGATAGACCCCGGGGGAGAGCAGCACTCCAAAGATCAGCATGGTTGCCCGGTAGTCGCCCTTGGTCACGGGCATCAGGACGATCAGGAGCAGCAGCCCGGGGAACGTCATGATGAGGCTGAAGACCCACTCTGTCGCGGTTCGGAGCCGTCGGCCGAAGTATCCGCCGATAAGGCCAAAAGTTATTCCGATAGCCAGGGCAACGCTTGCTCCAATCAGGCCTGCGATCAGGCTGGTGCTGATTGAATGGAGGAGCCGGGAAGCGATGTCGCGTCCGTTCTGGTCGGCTCCGAGGGGGTATCCCGGGGTGCCAGGTGTGGCGTTTATCGCATTGAGTTGTGCCTCATTGGGATCGTGCGGGGCGATCCAGGGAGTGAGAAGACCCAGGATGATGATGACCAGTAGCAGGACCGAAGTAATCACTGCCTGAGGGTCGGTGGCGAGTTTCCGTAGCGGAGACTTCCGGGGTGGGGCTGCCAACCCGGAAGTCACGCTGAGTTCTTCGATGCTCAATAGATTCTCGCCTTCGGGTTGAGCCAGCCGTTCACTACGTCTGTGATGAGGTTCACCGTGACAACCAACATGACGCTGAACAAAGTGATGCCCATGATGATGGGGATATCGCCCTGGAGCGAGGCGTTGAATGCGTAAGCGCCAAAGCCAGGAAGCGCGAACACGTTCTCGATGATGAGCGCACCACCGAGCATTTGAATAAATTCAAGGGACAGGACAGTCAGGGCAGGACTTGCAGCATTCCGAAGCGCGTGGCGAAGCACGATCGACCGCGTCGGTACACCACGGGTCCGCAGGGTACGGACGTAGTCTTTCCTGAGCTCCCCGATCATGGTGCCGCGGATCTGTGCAGCCATGCTGGCCACTCCACCAATGACAAGCACAATGACAGGGATAGTGATCGATGCCGCCCACTTTCCAGGATTCTGCGCAAAGGGAGTAAAACCGGTGGCAGGCAGCAACTTCAGATTCACGGCGAACACAGCCACAAGGACTATGGCGATGAGCAACCCGGGGACGACGTAACCTATCAAGGACAAGCCTTGGGAAACCTTATCGGCGAGTCCTCCTCGGGTTGCCGCCCAGACGCCCAGCGCAACGCTGACGAGCACTGTGATGATGAGCGCGGTGACGACCAGCGACAGCGTGACGCCCAGACGCGCAGCAACGGCAGGCGCCACTGGTTGGCTGGTGAAAAGAGAAGTACCGAAATCACCGGTCAGTACCGAGCCGAGCCAGTCCATGTATTGGACGATGGCCGGCCGATCGAAGCCAAGCTGGGTCATCAGTGCTTTCAGGGATTCTGGCGTCGCTGCACTGCCCAGGCGTTCGCGGGCAACAGATTCCAAGGATCCGCTGAGGAGGAAGAAAGTGATGAGGGTGACGAGCAGCGCAAGGACAATGCCTGCACCAAGACGTCGGAGGGCGTAACTGATCATGACCCGCGGCCCTATTTTCCAGATACGCCGAAGTCACGTACGGTCGGCAAAACCACCCCGGTAGGGAGGAAATCAATGCCCGGAGCTGTCGCCCAGAGCGTGCCTACGTAGGCGATCGGCGCGTTCAATGCCTGCTTCACGGTGTATTCGTTGACCTTCTTATACAGAGCATCGCGGGCTGTATCGTCTGGTTCGGTGGCAATGGACTGAAGCAACTTGTCGAATTCAGGGTCCTGCCACTTGAAGGGGTTGAGGAAGGCTTCAGGGGCGTACATGTCGCCCACCTGACGGCCCGCGCTGTTCAGACCGTAGAACCACAGAACCGCCGGATACTTCTTCGAGGCAATTGATGATGCCGTATTCTGCGGAGGCACAGGTTCCCACGTCACCTTCACCCCGATGTCCGAAAGAGCCTGCGTGATCACCGGCTCGAAGGACTGGGAGATCACCGTGCTTGGCATCGTCATGGAGAAACCGTCGGCGTATCCTGCCTCAGCCAATAGCTTGCGTGCCTTCGCCGGATCGAAGCTGTAGGCATCTTCAAGCCCGGGATCGTATGCTCCACTGTTGGGGTCGAACACCTGGACCGTGGGCTTACCCAGTCCATTGAGGAGGGCCTTGACCACCTGTGCCCGGTCAAAGGCCATGTTGATAGCCTGGCGGACCTTTACATTGGCCAGGGCAGGAACGAGTTCTCCCTTCCGGTCGGCCAGGACGAGAACGAGAGCGGCCGTAGCCTGCACCTCCTTGACTGCGAATCCTGCACCTTCGGCCTGCTTGCGTTGCGGGGCCTGGATCAGGGCTGCCTTTACTTCCCCTGCCTGGAGCGCGTTGTACTGGGCGGTCCTGTCCTGGATGACCTTGACCTTCACGGTCTTGAATGGATAGGCCGAGGCGTTCCAGTAGTCATCCCGGCGTTCCATGACGTACTCGGTGCCGTCGACAGTCTTGTCCGAGAGGACGTAGGGTCCGGAGCCAGTTGGGCGGAGTTTGGTGGTGTCGGACGCCAACGTGTCCGCGTCACCAATGACGCCTGTGGCTTGCGCCAGATAGTTCAGCAGCGATGGTTCCGGAGCGGAAAGCTGAATAACTACTGTCGAGGCATCGGGGGCGGAAATGGAGGACACCTTGGCGAGCTTGGGCTGTTGCTGGCCCGGTGTCGTCCTGGTCCTCTCCAAGGTTGCGGCTACGTCCTTGGAAGTGACGGCGTCTCCGGAACTGAACTTCAGGTCGCTGCGAAGCTTGAGGGTCAGCGTGCGCAGGTCATCAGAATATTTCCAGCTCTCAGCCGCGTTGGGACGGATCTTGTTGTCCTTGTCCACCATGAGAAGGGTGTCGAAAATTGATGCCCAGATGTAGGACTGCTGTCCTTCAGCGAGCTGGGCCGGGTCCAACGAAGCCGGCTGGGCTTGAACGGCAATGCTGAGTTCCTCGTTGCGTGAGGAATTAGTAGGTTCCGACGCCGGCGCGGAAGAGGAACACGCCGCCGTGGAGAGTAGCGCTGCTACCGCGACGGCGGCTACTGCCGCACGGGTCAGTGATGTGGTTCGGGACAAGACAGGGAACATGTCTTGAGACTCCTTTGTCATTGAGGAAAAGCTTCTGGAGATTTTTTGGGGGGCCATTGTTTGGGCCATTTAGTCTGGGGTGACCGATATCACTAGCAAAGCACTAGAAAAGCGAAAAGGCAACCGATTGCCATCATTTTAAAAAAGTTAATGTTGCCCTGAAATCCTGTTGCATTTCGGGTACTCCAAATGACCACCTGGAATTCAGAAATAAAGTGTCCGGAATTCGGGGCGGTCTTGTCTTGCTAAATCCTGCGGTGGAAGTTTGTGGTCTGTTGAGATCAGCTTTGCGACATGAATTCAGTCATTTCTTGTTTGAACTTCATGAGTGGGTAACCGTTAAGGGCAAGGAATGACTGTGATACTGCCGCCGTCAGATCCAGGGAAGGGTCGATAAGCCATTGCATGCGAAGACCGCTCCATGCGGCCATCATTTGGCGGGCAACCCTGTCCGGATCGAGTTTGGGATCAGCAATTCCCTTGGCCTGGCGTCTTTTGACTCCTTCAGTGAACTCAAAAATCACCTGCTCATGGTGGGCCTTCAGGTACGCGTGGGCCGGATGTTCGGGGTTGACTGCCTCTGCGCTTAACGCGAGGAACAGGCGGGTCGTAGCTTGGTCATCCAGGGTCAGGTGAGCCATTGCGGGTGGAGGCCAGTCGGCCTTCCCGCCATCGATAACGTGAAACTCGGCCGTAAGGATGGCGCGATAATCCTCATCGGCCAGCTCCATGGCCGCGACAAGAATGTGGTCGCGCGTCGGGAAATGGTAGAGCATGGCGGTCTCGCTCATCGAGGCCCGCGCTGCCACCTCCGCCGTGGTCAAAGCTCGATGCCCCTTCTCCAGGACGATGTCGAGGGCGGCCCGGGCTACGGCAGACCGGCGCTCAAGTGTTTTTGCGTACCGCTTCCGGGGGGCTGTTGTCGAGTCCATGCACTAACGGTAGTCGAAAATTGAGTGTTACACCATAGGACTCCTGAAATTGAGCTACCTCCAAACGTCGCCAAAGAGAGTTTGGCTGTAAAAAGGGAGCATCACTCAGTTTTATAGGACTCCCTTCCAAGGTCCCGCAGACCCCCGGATGATCAATTCGGTGTCTAAGGGCAGGGTTTGGGGATCTTGAACAGTGCCGGAGAGGGAGGCCAGGGCCAGGCCGGCGGACAACGATCCGCACTGCCCCAGCGGGGACCTGATGCTTGTCAATGACGGCGTGGTGAAGTCTGCGCCGAAAATATCGTCAAAGCCTATGATGCTGAGGGCATCGGGTATGACAACTCCCGCGTTTTGGAGTTCGTGCATCAGGCCAATCGCCAGCAGATCGTTGTGGGTGATGACGGCCGTTGCTCCCGAGGCCTTGACGGCCCGTGCGACTCGCCTGCCCCCGTCAACGGTTGGTGCCGCCGACTCGATGCGTTCGGCTGCGAGATGGCACCACTCGCAGGCGGCCGAGATGGCGTCCCATCGGCGGGCGGACATCCAGGACAATTCCGGCCCCGCGACGAAGAGGACCTTTTTGTGCCCATTCCCTGCCAAGAGGCGGATTGCCTGGCTAACACCCCTGTCTGGATCAGGGATGACGCAACTAATGCCATTTACCTCCCGGTTTATCACGACTACCTGTGTGGTCTTGGCTAGAAGCTGAATATCAGTGTCACTCATGCGGGGGCTGGTCAAAATCAGCCCGTCCACGGCATTGATAACTCGATTGGCCGAAGCGAGTTCTTTGCTCGGGGACTCGGCTGCATTTACCAGAACCACGGTGTAGTCGCGTTGTGCCGCGACTCTTCCTGCCTCGCGAAGAATGCCAAAGAAGGTTGGATTGGTGACGTCAGAAACAATTAGCCCGAGCGTCTTTGTTGATCCTGTCTGCAGTACTTGGGCGGCATGGTTCAGTTGAAAATTGAGTTCACTTGCGGTTGCTTCAATGAAACGTCTTGTGCGGGCATTGACTCTTTCGGGATTATTGAGTGCCCTGGAAACTGTTGATGGATTAACGCCGGCTTGCCGCGCTACATCATAGATAGTTGCCTTGGCTGTTCTCGATTGCATTATTGTCTCGTCGGACGGCACTCTTCACTTCCTTGCACGGTGGAGCACATCACAGCGGAACACCAGCACAGCGGAACACCAGCACAGTGGAGGACAGCACAGTGCTGCGCCCAGCCAGGCACGTGTGCATCTTGCTGCCGCGCACGTGCCTGGCTGGAGGGTGATCCTGCTGGCGTTAGATGGTCTGGCCTGCGTCGGCCAGGAGCGTGCTGCCGGTCATGATGGTGGACAGGTCGCTTGCGCAGAACAGGACCACGCGTGCGATGTCATCCGGTGTTCCCATCCGGCCAATGAGGCTGTTGGTCATGACGTCCATGGCCGCTGTCCCATCTGCGGGGGCGTGCGCAGCAGCGGCGGCCATGTTGCCCTCGGTTGGCACAAAGGTTGGGGCAACGCCGAGCACGCGGATGCCCAGTGGGGCAAACTCGAGGGCCATTTGCTTGGTGATGCCACGGACAGCATGTTTCGATCCGACGTAGGCGGACAAGCCCGGTGCCGTCCCACCGAATCCGGCCGTGGAGACGATGTTGACAATGACGCCGCCGTGATTCCCGTTGGACATGTGGCGTGCGGCTTCGCGGGAGCCATTGAAAACGCCGCGGGTGTTGACGGCAAAGACTTGCTCCCACATCCTGTCAGTCGTCTCCAGGACCGGGACGCTGGGGAAGATGCCCGCGTTGTTGACCCAGATGTCGATACCTCCGAATGACTCCACGGCTTCCAGTGCGCCGAGCCGGACCGATTCGGCGTCGGTGACGTCCATGCCCAGGCCTAGTGTCCGGACCGGGAAGCGGTTCGCGATTTCCGTAGCGGCATCGAGGGCTAGGTCCGCGTTTACGTCCCCGATCAGCACGTCCGCACCGGCTTCTGCCAGGCGGAGTGCAATGGCTTTGCCCAGGCCTTGCGCGCCGCCGGTAATGACGGCCCTGCGTCCGGCCAGGGAAAGCAGGTCCTGGACAGGGGTGAGCGAGGCATCGGCGAATGCGGTGGTCATGCGGAAACCTCGACGTCGAGCTGGTTGCTCTGGGCGACGCGGCCAAGCCAGGCGAGGCTGGGCTTTGGTGTGCGGGCAAAGGTTTCCCTATCGACGGCGATCAGGCCGAACGTAGGTTCCCAGTGCCCCCATTCGAAGTTGTCCAGCAGGGACCAGTGGAGGTAGCCCCGAACGTCAATTCCTTCGGTCATGGTCTGGTCCAAGCCCTGCAGTGCCTCTGTGGTGTAGCGGATCCGCTGCTGGTCATCAGCTGTAGCGATGCCGTTCTCCGTGACCAGTACGGGGATGCCCCCGGTAATCTTCCAGGCGTGGCGCACTGCCATGGCCAATGCGTCGGGCCGGTATGCCGTGCCCACCAGGGTGTTGTCCGGGTGCGGCGGATGTGGGACGAGCCCGTTGGCGTCGACTTGCTGGCTGGAGTAGGCCTGAACGCCAACGAAATCATCGCCGCGGCTACCTTCCCAGTAGACGTCTTCTTTGCCGTAGCGGATCTCCAGCAGCTTCTCTTCCCCGCCAGGGGCGGCAGTGAGCGCCCCGGCCGCAATGGTCCATCCCACCTTCGCGTCGGTGTGGGCGCGGATAATCTCCCTGGCAGCGTGGTGGATGGCGGTGAACGTCCTTCCTATTTCCGGATCGGCATAGGTCAGGAAGTCGCTGTGCGTTTGTTTGGTCTCTTCGGTGCCTTCGACCGTGGGACTTTGCCACTGGCCGCCCTCGGCCAATTGCATTCGGCGCATGGCTGTCATGATCGCTGCCTGCATGTTCGGCTCGTTCATCGTCGCTACCCACTCCACCCCGTCCAGGATGGTGGTGGTTTCCTTGACGTAGCGCTGGAACTTCTCCGATGCGTCCGGAGCCAACCAGCCGCCGTCGTTCGCGAACCATTGCGGAGTGGTGAAGTGCTGCAAGGTCACCACCGGGGTGACGTTCCGGGCGAAGCAGTGCTCGATCATGCGGCGGTAATGGGCGAGTTCGGCCTTGGAGAAGGCGCCGGGGGCGGGTTCGATGCGGGACCATTCGAGGCTGAAACGGTACGAGGTCAGGCCTGCGTCGGCAAGAAGATCGATGTCCTCACGGTACCGGTGGTAACTGTCGCACGCGTCGCCGGAGAGTTCCATGCCCGGCATGGTCAGTTCGCGTGCCCACCAGTCGCTGTTGACGTTGTTGCCTTCGATTTGGTGTCCGGCGGTTGCGGCGCCCCAGAGAAAATTGGCAGGGAAAGTTGTCATGGGTTTCTCATTTCTTGAAAGGTGTGATGCCCTTGCAGGCGGATTGAAGGTGTCTCAGGCGGGACTTGGCACGCTGATGCCGTGCAAAGCCGCAGGCGCTGCGGCGCGGAACCTGCCCGGACCGGCTGTGTATTCGGATCCGTCGGGGAAGAGGATCCGGGCTGTCGTCTCTGCCGGGATGTCGGCGTCGATGCGGAGGTCGTCACCGTCGAGTTGCCAGTGGACGCTGATGGTGCCGTTGGGGGTTTCATGAGAGCCCCTGGCCCACGTAACCGACGGTCCGGGGGTGGGGGCAATGATGATGGAGTGCCAGGCCACAGAGCCTTCGGCCTGGCGCAATCCAAGGGTGTGCTCGTGCAGGAACCGGAGCACGGTTGCCTTGCTGTAGTGGTTCAGCGAATCATGGGCGTCGCCGTTGTTGTCGATCCCTTCCCAGGATTCCCAGATAGTGGTGGCGCCCTTGTCCACCATGTACAGCCACGACGGCGATGTGCGCTGAAGAAGCAATTCATAGGCGACGTCGGCCCTGCCGGCTTCAACCAGGACCGGGAGCAGGTAGCCCGTTGAGAGGAACCCCGTTCCCAGGTGTGTGTCTGCGGAGCGGATGAGTTCCACCAGCCGCTCGACGGCACGTTCGCGTGATTGTCCGGGAAGCAGGCCGAACGCGAGGGCCCGGACGTAGCTGGCCTGGGTGTCGGCGTCGGTTGTTCCGTCGGGACGCAGATATGCTGCACGCCAAGCATCGCGAACAGCGCCCGAAACCTCCTCAAACTCTGTCGCCTCTGTGGATCGTCCGAGGACGCGGGCAATCCGGGCGAGCGTTGCGGCCGAGCGGTAAAGATAGGCCGTACCTACCTCGCCCTTGTCTTCCATGAACCAGGCCATCGGGTTGTCCTGGACGGGGTCGATCAAGCGTCCATCGGCGTCGCGTTCCTTGGGTTCCGTCCATTCACCCCAATGGAAGGTGCCATCCCACAGATATTGCTCGTACGGCTCAGGCTCGGGGGATGCCTTTGCCCGTGCATGATGGCGCGTTGTGCGTGCCATTTCCAGCGCCCACCGGACCCACCGGAGCATTGAATCCCAGTTCTCGGCGAGAACGGCTTCATCTCCGTAGGCCTCATACAACTCCCAAGGAACAGTGACGATCGCATCTCCCCACCCGGCAGATCCGGTCATCATGGCGAACTGATCGTCCACGTGGTTCTTGATGCCGCGGCCGTCAGGGGAGAAGTTCGTAATGCGGCCATCGGCAAGCTGGTCGTCACGCACCGATCTCAACCACTTCCGGCTGAACCCGAGCACATCCCTCAAGCGCGTTGCTGTGGAAATAAACACTTGGTAGTCACCACTCCACGCCAGGCGTTCGCGGGTTGGGCAGTCTGTAGGAACATCCACAGCATTTCCCAGGAAGCTCCACTGTCCGATGCGATGAAGTTGATTCAGGTCCTCGTTACTGCAAGCGAACTCACCCGTGCTGGGGAGGTCGCTGTGCACAATCTGCATGCTGAGCTTTGACGGGTCCAGGCTTGCTCCGTTGCGGCTGATGCGCGCGTACTGGAAACCGTGGACGGTGTGGCGGGGTTCAAAGACTTGCCCGGACGCGCCCGCGGTTACTTCGTCGCACTGGGAGAAGATCCTTGCTGGTTCTCCTGGCCGGTGCGAATCCAGGTGTGAGGTTGAGAGGTCGCCATCACTGTCAACGTGCTCACCGTACTCGATCACTGTTCGCGTTCCTTCCGGCCCAAGGTCTTCAAGCCGGATCCATCCGGAGGCGTTCTGGCCGAAGTCCGCAATCCACACGCCGGGCCTTACTTCGCTAACGGCTTTCGCCACTCGTGATTCGATGACCCGCACAGGTGGAGCGGGAGACCAGTCAATCGGGGGTGCGTCCACGACGTTGAGCAGGACGTTCGACGGCGGTGCGGTCGGGGCGGTAAAGTCCACCGTTTGTCCGTCCATAAGGTCCGCACGTGTTGTGGTGGACGGTGTGCTGGTCCAGTCGCCATCCGTCACGATGATCTGGTGCGATCCATCGACACGTTCAATGTGCAGTTCCGCGCGGGTCCCCACCGAAGTTCCCCAACCGGCGGGATGGCGGAACGCACCCACTTGACCCCGATACCAGCCGTCGGACAGTTCAATGGCCAGCCTGTTGAGTCCGGGGGCCAGCGAGGATGTCACGTCTGACGCTTGGGCGTAGAGAGTATGGTCGTACGACGTCGACCCGGGGGACAGTTCCGCGGTCCCGGCCCGTTCTCCGTTGATAACAGCGGTGTAGACACCAAGGGCTGTGGCGTAGAGACGGGCCGTCTTAACCTCCGCGTCCACCATGAATTCTGTGGCAAGGACATGGGCGGGCCGCTGGCCGTATGCCTTGTCCTCTTGCTCGACCGGGGAAATCCAGGAAGCCGTCCAGTCGCCGTCGAGAAGACCTGTTTCAAAAGCAGACCACGCCGACCATTCGGACGTCTTTTCTGCAATCCGTACGCGCCAGGCGACACGCTGCCGGCTGCGGAGTTCCTGCCACGGCCATGAAACGTGAAGGCGGCTGGCCGTCGTCGACGTCGGCTGCGCCACGCCGTCGACCGTTGCTTCCAGCTCGTAAGCCGTCGCCGCAACGTCGGCGGGAATCTTCCACGAGAGCCTCGGAGAGGGGCCGGTGACGGAGAACTGGTCTCCACCGCTGTCCACGATGAGGTCATAGGGCGCTTCGCCCATAGTTTTTCTTCTTTCTTCTGCCGACGCGGGCGTTATCGAATGGACTTGACCTTGAGCGCGATCACGAGCCCACCGATCAGCGCCAGTACAGCGCCCGAGAGATACAGGAAGGTGTAGTTCTTGTCCGATCCGGTGATGCCGATGGTGATGATCACGGAGGCGACCAGTGGGGCCACGGCGCTTGGGATCTTCTGGGCGAAGGCAACCACCGCCATGTACCGTGCCGTTTCGGTGCGGTTGGGCAGAATCGCGAAGACGATGGCCTGGTCTACCGTCGCGAATACGGCGATGGCAGTCTGCATGAGAATTGCGCCGATGATCAGCTGGGGGAGCGACCATGCGAAGGCTTCAGCCAAGGCTCCACCCACAAAGAGAACTGCGGCAATGACCACAAACAAGCGGCGTCGCTTGAGCTTGTCGGAAAGGAAGCCACCCAGCAGTGCACCGGCCGCAGCAGCCACCACGCCGAGCATTCCAATGGTCGCCACAACGCCGGCCACTTCCCTCACGGGGAGCCCGAGACGCTGGGCGTAGAAGAACGTGCCGAAAGTGGTGTTGAAATACAGGCCCATGAAGAAGACGAAACGGCCCAGCCAGTTCCATGCAAAGTCCGGATATTTACGGATACTGAATCCGTAGCTTGCGATCACCGAACGGAAGGTGACCCGGTTGTCCACGGTAATGTTCTGTGAACTTCCTTCCGGCTTGATGAGCGGGAAGAGTGCCAGGAGGATGGCGCCGATCACGCCCGGGACGACGAACACCAGGAAAGTGTTCGAAGAAACTGCGTAGGCAACACCAATGCCCAGGACGGGAGCAATCTGCGTCATGAGTCCCGTCAGTGCCGAGACGCGGCCGCGCTGGCCTTCCGGCAACTTGTCAGCCATCAGATTCTGGATTGCAGCACCGGAAATGGACCAGCCGGCCATTCCAAGGACCCACCCTGCACCCACCAGCAGGAGGTCCGGGGCGAGACCCATAACCACCAATCCCGCCAGGCCAATGCCTGTGCCCAGGAAGATGAACGGAGCCCTGCGGCCGAAGCGGGACCGCGTGCGGTCGCTCCAGATGCCGATGATGGGGCTGACAACCAGGTAGATGCCCTGCGCTGTCCCTGTGATGAAGCCGAGCATCTGCTCCTGGCCGGGAGCAAGTTCGGTGATCCGAACGGCAATGCCATAGGAGAGGGGCACCATCATTGCGATTGATGCGCCGAAGCTGGCCAACATCAGCCACAGAATGTAGCCCTTGCTCACGGGAGTCTGGGGCTCTTCCGTGAGCTCTGGATGTTCGACGGGGCCGACTGGCAGATGACTGCCCGGCGATGGTTCGGCGGCTGCAATGCCGCCGGCGAGACGTGGAGCCCCGTGCTTATCAGTAGTCACCAATGACTCCTCTATAAAGGTAGTTGGTCGCCTGCGGCATCGCAGGCGAGGACTGGACGACGGTGGGGTCGGGTACCAGTAAAGGTAACCACAATGGTTACTATTCGTGAATAGTAGTCACAGTGGTTACAATTGACAAGACCCAACGCAAAAAAGAGATTTTCCGTTCGTGAGAGAAGGCTGTTCGTGACTACCACTTCTGAGCAGGAGACCGGGAAGAAAGTCAGCTCCGGTAGGCGTGGCCCATACGCAACAACGCCGGCTCGTCGCGCGGAGATCGTGCGCGCGGCCTCGGCCAGCTTCGCTGAACACGGCTATGAGCGGGCAAGCCTCAGGGATATCGCTGCCCGGGCCAACGTCACCCACGCAGCCCTGCTTCGTCACTTCGCCACCAAGGATGACCTTCTCCTCGCCGCCCTTGCGGAGCGGGACGCCGACGACGCCGAGCTGGCCAAACGCATTGTGCAATCCAAGGTGCCACGGGAGTTGGTGTTGAGCAGTGTTCTTAAAGAGGAATTTGCGCGGCCCGATCACATGCGAAATTGGCTGTCCATCACCATCGCAGCTACCAACCCCGAGCATCCCGCCCATGACTTCTTCATCGCGCGCCGTGAGCGAATGCGGGACTACTTCACCAGCAAGCGACTCGCCACTGCCCAGGACAGTGAGGAGCTCACTGCTGATGACAAGGTCACCATGGTGATGGCGATGATCGACGGACTCCGGATTCAATTCCTTCTTGACCCCCATCGGAAAACACTGCACCTGCTGGAGACGCTGATGCGGTTCATCGACACGCCGCCGGAAGAAGCTTAACCAGTCAGCAGCAGTTCAGGCGTTGCTGCGCAGCTCGCGACTTACAGCCTGCAGGCCGGTTTCAAGTGCACGGAGCTCCTCAACCGAGAGCCCGGCAAGGACTTCTCCACCAAGCTCGGGGCGTGCGGCCATAAGTTCACGAACGACGGATCGGCCCAGGTCGGTTGCGTATATCCGCCGAACCCTCTGATCTTCCGAATCGAGGGATTTCGTGACCAGTCCTGCGGCCTCAAGGCGATCGACAAGTTTGGACATGGAGGCCATGGAGACGCCGAATGTTTCGACCAACCCGACGCCGGTCGCTCCAGGCTCCGTGGTGACCACAACTGACAGGACTTTCAATTGCTGGATTGTCAGGTCAGTTGTCAGAAGCGGCTGAAGGACGCGGGGGATGGAGCGGATGGTGATGGCGATAGCCAAAGCGTCAATGCTCTTTTGTACCGCATCCCGGTCGCGTGATTCCGCCATGACAATAAGATATCCCGGGACTTCGCTTTGCCGAATTGCTTAGCTTCAGGCTAAGCTTTTTTCGTAAGCCGACCCGTAGTCGTGTCGACGCGTACAGGAAGCATCTGTGGGCTATTTCCCCGGACCTGGATCGCGGGCGCACATTGGGGGCGTTCGCGTAAACGTGCGCATGGCGCAGAAGCGAAGCGAGGACGATCCATGAGTCAAACGAAAAACCAGGAACGGCTTGATATCGAAGCGCTCCGGGCCAAGTACCGCGCCGAGCGCGACAGGCGGATCCGGCCAGAGGGCCTCGGACAGTATCAAAGTGCAGCCGGTGGGTTCGGCTACTACGCGAAGGATCCCTATACCGAGCCGGTCGACCGGGACCCACAGACGGATTTCGTGGAAGTACTCGTCATCGGCGCCGGGTTTGGCGGGCTGCTCGCAGCCGCCAGGCTTCGGGAGGAGGGCGTGGAGTCCATTCGAATGATGGACGAGGCTGGCGACGTTGGTGGCACGTGGTACTGGAACCGATATCCGGGAATCCATTGCGATATCGAATCGTACGTGTACATGCCGCTTCTTGAAGAGGTGGGATACGTGCCCAAATGGCGCTACGCCCCGGGTGAGGAGATCCGGCAGCACGCCATAGCTGTTGCCAAGCGTTTTGACCTGTATCGGGACACACTTTTTCACACCAGGGCAACGGCCCTGACCTGGGATGAAGCAGCCGAGGTATGGATTGTTGAGACCGACCGCGAGGACAGGTTCCGTGCACGCTTTGTTATCACGTCCTCCGGAACACTCACACAGCCCAAGCTGCCGGGCATCCCGGGCATCGAGACTTTTCGCGGGCACACGTTCCACACCAGCCGCTGGGATTATGCGTACACCGGTGGATCTGCCGAGGGCGGCTTGGCCCTACTGGCCGGAAAGCGGGTCGCCGTCGTTGGCACCGGGGCCACGGGCGTTCAGGTCATTCCCCATCTGGGCCGCGATTCGGAGCAGCTCTACGTGTTCCAACGGACGCCGTCCACCATCGGTGTGCGTGATAATCGCCTGACGGACCCAACCTGGGAAGCGTCACTTGAGCCAGGGTGGCAGCGCGAACGCATGGAAAACTTCCTTTCGGTGCTTGCGGGGGAGCCGGTAGAGGGAAGCCTCGTCACGGACGGGTGGACGGAAACCATCCAGTTGCAGCGCAAGATCCTCTCCGGTGCGGTCGACACCACCCTCACACCGGCGGAACGTGAATTGCGGGACGAACTTGCCGACTTCGAGACGATGAACCGCATCCGTTCCCGCGTGGACGAGATCGTGCAGGATCGCGGAAAGGCCGAGCTCCTCAAGCCGTGGTACCGGTACATGTGCAAGCGCCCATGCTTCAGTGACACATACCTCCAGACATTCAACCGACCCAACGTGACGCTCGTGGACACCGCGGACTTTGGAGGCATCACCCGTCTCACCGAGACGACGATCGTCGTCGGCGAAATCCACTATGAAGTGGACTGCATCATTTTCGCTACCGGCTTCGATGTAGGCGTCTCTGGGGTGCTGTCCGGCACCCTGCCCGTCCGGGGGCGCGGCGGGCGGTCACTGCTGGAAACATGGGCCGGCGGACTGCGCACCTTGCATGGGTTCTACAGCCATGGATTCGAGAATCTGTTTCACCTCGGTGCCCTGCAGAACGCAAACTCCGTCAACTTCGTACACATCCTTCAGAAGCAAGCCGAGCACATCGCCGCCGTCATTTCACGGGGACGTGCCAGCGGTGTGCAAGTCATCGAACCCACTCCCGAATCCGAGGCCGCCTGGGTAAGGACCGTCGTCGAGACGGCGTCCGACAACAGCGCCTTCCAGGCAGAGTGCACCCCGGGCTACTACAACGGCGAGGGAACGCGCACCATCACGGGTTCTTCGTTTAGCCCCGGTCCTGTAGCCTTCCACCGCATCCTTCGGGATTGGCGCGAAGGTGACATGAGCGACGTCCTTGCCCCTGCAAGACCCAGGACTGAAGTATGAAGCGGTCGCGCGGACAGAGATCCAACGCGTCAGTTGTCCCGGCGGCAGTTGCGATCACCCTTGCACTGTCCGGCTGCACTGCGGCTACCCCTTCCCCGACTACTGAGGCCCCTGTCCCATCCAAAGGGACGGCAACGGAGCTCCTTCAGGCAACGTCGGTCCACGAAGCCACCGGGATGACGTTACTGGAAGGGCCCACACTGGGGCCGGATGGAGACCTGTACATCGTGGACGTAACCGCGCCGGCAGGATCCCCAAAGGTCATGGCAATCGATCCGGGGTCCCGCGAAAAGCGGTCCGTCTACACAGACGACACGAGCGCATTTACCTCCGCCCAATTCAACCCCCTCGACGGACGCCTGTATCTGACGGACTTCCTCGGCTCCATCGTGAGCATCACGCCGGACGGCAAAGATCCACGTGTCTTCTTCGCTGGTCCGGTAGCCGGGGCACCCATGAATCCGGACGACATCAGTTTTGACCAAGCCGGAAACCTCTACATCACAGATTCAACCGGCGCCCAGGACCCGTACTGGAAGCCACAAGGACGTCTGATTCGAATCGATGGTCGAACAGCGGAGGCAACGGTCCTGGCCCACGGGTTGCCTGCCCCCAACGGGCTCGCCTTTACGCCTGGCTTCGATGGGCTGTGGGTCAGTCACAACACGGCGAACCGGATCGACTACATCCGTCTAACCGAGGACGGGCGTGAAGTGAAGACCGCACACCCCGCGATTCACGTCAGCGCTGGCGCCGGCCAAATCGACTCCTTGGCAGTAGATGCGGACGGGAACCTATACGTCGGCTTTCACAACCGGGCAGCAATCTTTGTGTATGACACCGTTGGCGAACACATCTCGACAATATCCATACCCACAGAAGGCGATGGATTATCGTCAGCGACCAACATCGCCATCGCTCCGGGAACCACCGATGCCTACGTAACGGTCAGCGGAAAAGAAGGCGGATGGATTTATAGGTTTCGGTCTCTTGCCGAGGGGATCAGACAATCAAATGGAGGGTAGGGGCAGCGCTACACGACTTGTGAAGCCTTCTTCCCGGTGGGCTGGGTCTTAGCTCCTTAGCGGGCTCCGCCGCGCAGGGGAGCGGAGGCGAACTCCCGCATTCCCTCCTCAAAGTCGATAGTTGGAGACCAGCCAAGCTCGGATTTGATGAGTTCCGAGGACGCAGTGATGTGCCTGACGTCCCCTGATCTGTACCGACCTGTAACCACAGGAGCCGGCCCGTTGCCAAGGGCACTTAAGGTTTTGGCGACGTCGCCTATGGTGTGGGCCTGGTCGGCGCCCACGTTGTAGGCGCGGAAACATCCTTCCTGGCTTTGGAGAATGGACTGAAGAGCGGCGATGTTTGCGCTCGCTACGTCGCGAACGTGAATGAAGCTGCGGCGCTGGCCACCATCTTCGAAGACCAGGGGCGCCTCGCCGCGGGCCAATGCTGAACGGAACAGCGACGCCACGCCGGCGTAGGGCGTATCCCGCGGCATCCTGGGCCCGTACACGTTGTGGTAGCGCAGCGCTATCGCGTTGCCTCCCGTGCTTCGTGCCCACGAGGCGGCGAGGTGTTCCTGGCACACCTTGGAGGCGGCGTAGACGTTTCGCGGGTCAAGGGGTGCCTCCTCCGTGACCAAGGCAGGTTCGAGTGGCGTGCCGGAGTCAGGATTACGTGGCTCGAAAATGCCCGCCCTTAGATCAGCTTCGGCACGCGGACCCGGCCTGACGGGACGCCCGGTGGAGGGGTCCGTGTACGCGCCCTCCCCGTAAACCACCATGGACGATGCCAGCACGAGCCGCTGGATTGTGTGCCGTTCCATGGCGGACAAGAGGACGGCCGTGGCGTAGTCGTTGTTGCGGATGTAGTCCGGCGCATCGGCGAAGCTGACACCCAGCCCCACTTTGGCACTTTGGTGGCAGACGGACTCAATGCCCTTCATGGCACGGTCCACGGTAGCGGGATCAGTGACATCACCCGTCATCAATTCCACGCGTGGGTCCACCGGTGGCGGGCCGGAATGGAGGGCAGGGTCCAGGGAGTCCAGGATCCGGACCTCCCACCCCTTGTCCAAGGCGGCATCCACGATATGCGAACCAATGAACCCTGCCCCGCCGGTCACCAGGATTGTCACAGGGCGGACACCGCCTGCCTGGCTACGGGGAGGGCCATGATTCGTTCAACAGCGGTGGGATTCATCAATTGCCGGGGAACGTAGTTGTCGCCAATCGAAGCAATCGTGGCTTCAAGCACGGTAAGAATACTGGATTGGGCGTCCTTAATGCGTGCGAATACGGCCTCGGCGGTCACCGGCTCCGAGCCATCGTGGCCTGTATCCGAGTCCGTGACGAAGGCCAGATTGCCGAAGCCCATGTTGAGTTCGGCGGCGAGAACCGGCTCAGGGTATTGGGTCATGCTGATGATGTCGGCACCGCCGGCCACATACCAGGCCGATTCCGCTTTCGTCGAGAAGCGGGGGCCGTTGACCACCACCACAGTTCCCTGCGGTGCAAACTTCACCGGGCGGGCGGCCAGCGCGCTGGTCAGGTGTGAGCGCAATGTGGGGCAGAACGGCTCTGAGCCTGGCAGGTGCTGTACGCCGGCTGGGGCCATGCCCTCAATCACCGTACCGTCGAAGAAGGTATCGGCCCGGCCCCAGGTCCTGTCGATCAATTGGTCGGTGACCACAAAGGTCTCCGGTCCGTAGCCCTCCCGCAAGCCGCCAACCGCCGACGAGGACATGACCGCTTGCACCCCGAGGCTCTTCAACGCCCACATATTGGCCCGGTAGTTGATTTTCTGGGGCGGCAAGGAGTGGGTCCCGCCGTGGCGGGGAAGGAAGGCGACCGTTCGTCCAGCGACTTCCGCCAACGTCACAGCGGACGACGGCGGCCCGTAGGGAGTTTCGACGTCGAACGTCGCCTTGATAGTGGCGCGAGGAAGGCCGTAAGTCCCGGAGCCTCCGATGATGGCGACGCGGGGGCGGGCTGTTTCAGGGGTCTGTGGCATGGTTGTCATCCTGTCATTCGTGCGGAAGGGTTTGTTCAAGCTCGTGCCGGCGCCGCAGCCACGCAGCGGCCATGAGTATGGCGGCAGCGGCGAGCAGGGCGCTTTGATTGATGGGACCGGCGTATTGCACGGGTTTGGGCACCATGTAGATAAAGCCCAAGGCCAGGATTACTGCCAGGTACTCCCACCTGCGGCTGAGTACGATGAACGGCAGCAGCATCAAGGAGTACCACGGGTAGTTGGGGCTGATAATCAGCAGCGTGAGGCCGATCATCACTGTTTGTTGGGTCCACATCGAACGCGCGTTTGACCGCTTCAGCACCACCAGAGCCACGATGGCCAACACTGCCGCGCTCAGGACCGCTGGCCAGATGCCCACAGACACGAGTTGGGCGAGGCCGAACCTGATGCCGCCGCCCTGGCTGTACCCCTCTTCTTTGAGGTACCCAGGCAGGAAGCCAAGGACGGCCGGCCCGGCAACCACCAGGTACGGAACGTAGAGAGCCAGGAACGTTGCCACCGCGGCCACGACGAACCGGACGGGCCGGCGAAACAGGAGAGCCGGCGCCGCGATGACCGGAATGAACTTTGTGGCCACAGCGGCACCGAAAGCCACCCCGGATCCAAGCGGTTTTCCGCCCACGAGAAACATTCCGGCAAGCAGGAGCAGGGCAGCGCCCAGCACATCTACGTGGGCATTGTTAACAGCCTCCAGCATGACCAATGGACTCCAGGCCCACACGACGGCCAATTGCAAGGGCATCTTCCGCCTGTCCAGCACGCGCAACAGCATGAGTGTCACGGCCGAGCTGATGAGGAGGCCACCAAGCTGCATGGGAAGATAGCCAACCGAGTCCGGAACGGCCGCTCGTACCACCAGGAAGTAAACTTCGGCAGTTGGTGGATAAATGGTGGGCGCGTAAGGGCGGTTGATCGCAGTACAAAGTGGGTCCCCTGAAGGAAACCCCGTGGCCGGTACGGACTCCGTGCCGAACAGCTCCGGGGGGCATGCCGGGCTTCCGCCGGCCCCGGCGGCACCAGGGGCAAAGAGCCAGTCCGGCCGAAGGTTGTTGAGCGTTTCGTCAGTTGGCACATAGGAGTACGGGGAAATTCCAGCCTTTTGGACGATGCCGTCCCAAGCATACCGGGCTGAATCATTACTGGTCCGCGGCGGGGCACTTGCTGCCATCAGTCCCAAGAGGAGCGAGCCGGCCATGATCACCACGCCTAACCGGTGCCGCGGGACATTTGCCAGGAGCTTAACCACCATCAGGAGCGCCAACCACCAGAGGCACGATCCTACGATCGGCGCAGAGTCGATGGGGTTCCCGGGCCACACCATCCACCAGAGCAAAGCCGCGCCAGCAAGAAACACCGCCGGAAGGGCGATGACGAGCTTGGTTCGGCGGGATCCATCCAGCTCGGGTGCAGTGGGGGTCACCCTAACGATCCTGCCGCATGCCGAATGCTATTTGGGGCACTTCCGGACTCCACGGGCGAGGCTTCCGGGAATCGTAAGATCTGGGTCAACCCCCAACCACGGTTTGATGGTGTGATCGAGCTATGGAAAAGTTCACCAACGCCTTGGCAAGCAGGTTTGCTTCGCCGACGCGCAGCACGCGGCTCACCGTAGTGTTGGGGCGATGGCTGGGCGTCACCTTTACTGTCTGTTTCCTCACCGGCCTCCTGAGTCACGGCTTGCAGAATCCGCCGGGATGGATGTTCTTCCCTACCCAGCCGGTTTGGATCTATCAACTGACACAAGGCTTGCATGTGACAGCAGGAATCGCGTCCATCCCGCTGCTCCTGGCGAAACTGTGGTCCGTGTACCCCGAGCTACTGAGATGGCCACCCATCAAGTCCTTCGTGCAGGCGCTGGAACGGGGCACTATTGCCTTGTTCATCGCCTCGTCACTTATCCAGCTCACTACCGGCCTGATCAATACCTACAAGTGGTATCCGTGGCCCTTCCCTTTCCGCGAAACGCACTACTGGCTGGCATGGGTCATTTGGGGTTCGCTGCTGCTGCACATCGCGGTCAAACTCCCCGCAATCCTTGAGCATTGGCGCGTACGCCCGCAATCCGGGGCCGCCAGTATGCACAAAGCGGTTCAGGACGAAGCCAGCCCGGCACCCGGGCGTTGGTCGCGGCGCAGCTTCCTTACCGCCGTCGGGACCACAACCGGAGCAGTAGTGCTGACGACGGCGGGCCAGTCGTTTTCCTGGCTGGACCCGCTTAATCTCTTCGCACCCAGGAACATGGGGACTGGGCCACAGTCGGTACCGGTGAACCGCACGGCGGCCGAAGCGAAGGTGACCGACCTTGCCCGCGCAGCTGATTGGATCCTGACGGTCACGTACGCGGGCATCAGCAGGCCGTTCACGCTGGCGGATCTCCAAGGCCTGCCACAGCATGAGCACGAACTCCCCATTGCCTGTGTGGAGGGCTGGAGCCAAACTGCCACGTGGCGCGGAGTCCGGGTCCGGGATCTCGTGGGCGCGGTAGGAGGCCCTCCTTCCGCCGAACTGCGGGTCACTAGCCTGGAACCGGAAGGCGCCTACAGGACCATGCTGATGCCCGCCGCCTATGTCCAGGACGAGCAGACCCTGGTGGCGCTGGAATTGAACGGCCAGACCCTGGATCTGGACCATGGCTATCCCGCCCGGATCATCGCTCCAGGGCGCCCGGGCGTCCTGCAAACCAAATGGCTGAGTTCCATGGAGGTGCTGTGAAGGACATGGTGAAATCCAAGGGAGGAACGCCGGCAACTTCTCGAACGGTTTGGGCTGTTCGCTTTGTTCTGGGAGCGGCGGGGCTGGGCCTCATGGGCTATGGAGCCATGGGCTTTCCCACTCAGCTGGGACCGTCGCAGCTTCTGGGGCTGTTGGTGTGGATGGCGGCTGCCATCCTGATTCATGATGGCCTCATCGTCCCGTTGTCCACCCTGGCAGGATTTGGACTTCGGCGCTCAGGATCCAGCCTTCGTCCCGCGTCTGCGGCCGTGATGCGGGGATCGCTCATGGCCGGCGCCGTGGTAACGCTCATCGTTGGTGTGTTGCTGAAAGCACAGACTGTGGCTCGAAGCACCAGCGCCCTCGAAGGCGATTATGCCATCAACCTGATGTGGTTCTGGGCTGTCCTGCTCACAGTCGCAGCCGGGCTGATCTATACGATCGAACGCAAGTCCCGGCGTGGTTCCAGCCGTGGGACGAGCCGGTAGAAGACCCGGCCCTGCACATGCTGTTTGGCTGCTACCGTCCAACCTGAGGACCTTGTCCGCGACTCCAGCCCTACGCTGCCCGTTCGTGCCCACCCAAAGGCGTCGCTCCGGTTTCCCTCCTCATCTTCAATAACGGCCGAATAGGAAGTATCCAGATCCATGTCAGCTTCCACCTCGACCAGGAGGACCCCGGTGGGAGCGACCAGTTGCCGGCAGCGGCGAAGCAACGAGCTGATGCTCCCGCCGATGCCGATGTTGCCATCCAGCAACAGCAGGCTCTGCCACTGACCCGTGTGCGGTACCGCAGCGAAAACGGACTGTTGAATGGCGCGGCCACCCTGCCCCTTCGCCCGGTTGACCGCCTCGGAACTGGTATCGATGCCGAGGGCGGGCATCCCCACTGAGCGTGCTGCCGCCAGCATCCGCCCCGGTCCACACCCAACATCCAAGAGCGGCCCCTGCAGACTGCACAGTAAGGATCTCTCCAACAAATTCGCGTCGGAACACCAGGAACCGACATCAAATTGGACGGGCCCTGCCGTGGCTGGATTGGTCTCGGGCCACAGGGTCAACGTTCCTGATCCCGTCCTCAGTGCACGTGCGTACGGCTCGCTGTCTCCCGCGCCGAACTGGGTTGTGGGCGCTGTCATTCGTCCCGTCATGGCAACGTGTTCCTGAGCCCGGTAACTGCCCCGGCAAAAGCGCTCCCGGGAATTTCGGCGGCAATATGTACGGCGTCGTGGAGGAAGTCCATGTCCCGCAGTACCGGAAGCATTCCCACGGAGATGCCTGCGGAAGTCAACCGGGCGAGCTGTTCCTCCCCGGTGGTATCTGTTGACATTCGCACCCCACGGATCAACGCAGCGCGGGGGTTGGCCAGGGCGAGTGCCCAGAAGCCACCATCTGCTGCCGGGCCAAACCAGGCATCATGTTGCCTGTTTTCCGTTGCCCAGTCATGGAACACTGCGGCGAGATGGTCCGAAGAGAGCTGCGGGGTGTCCATCCCGACGATGAGCAAGGGTCCAGCCACGGCATCGCAGATAGCGGCCAATCGTTCGTCCAACCCTCCGGACGCTTGCGGCAACACCACAAAGTCCCTGGCATCGGAAGCTGATGGCGTTCCATCCATAACCAACCACCGCTCCCTCACTGGCAGGTGCCGGACCGTATCCAGTGTTTGGCTTAGGCTCAGCTGCGCCAGCATGGCTGCTTCCGTCGGCGACAACGGAGGACTCAACCGGGTTTTCACCTTCCCGGGGAGGCATTCCTTGGCGATGACGGCAATGGTGAGATCCCAGATCGCGCTCATCTGGTTTGTTCCTTGGATGGGGCCCCGTGGGGCTGCGCTGCTGCGACGGCGTCCTTGAGTTGGACGGACATGTCTTTCACAGCGCTCAGCGTTCCCTTCAGGGTGCCTGTGACTTTGGACTTCCCGGTCCGGGGGAAATAACCAACGGGAACCTCAACGATCCGCCATCCGCGGAGGCTTGCTTTGAGGAACATCTCCAGTGGATAGCCGCTTCGCCGGTCTTCCAACCCCAGGGACAGCAAACTGCTGCGGCGGGCAATACGCAATGGCCCAAGGTCCGTCACCCGGTGTCCGGTCAGGCGTCGCAGCCGCCACGCCAGGGCCTTGTTGGCCAGGCGCGCGTGGAGGGGCCAGGAGCCTCGTTCGGGTCGCCGACTACCGAGCACCAGATCAGCTTTGCCCTCCAGGATCGGCGCCAGGAGCCTCGGCAGCTGGGCCGGGTCAAGTGAGCCGTCGCAATCACAGAAGGCGACAAAGTCGGCTGTTGCTGCGAGGAGGCCTGCATGCGCAGCCGCTCCGAAACCCCGCCGTGGCTCCGTGACAACCTCCGCGCCGAGCCTGGCCGCCGTTTCGGCCGAACCGTCCGTGGATCCGTTATCGACCACGATCGCACGGTATCCCTCAGGTAGCCGGGACAGTACCCACGGTAGGGCGCCGACCTCGTTCAAACAGGGGAGAACTACATCAACCTGCGGCTCTGTCGCTTCAAACATGCTCCAAGGCTACGGATCAGGGACCGCCCGAAGGCGGCTAAATCCTTACGGTATGTGGACGGAAAATTGCTGGGGTCCTCCGCTGAGGTGCGGCGGCACTTTTCCACCGACAGCTCCGAACGACTCTATAAGGAAGCCAGCGGTTTGGGGGTTACTGGCCGCCGGTCACGGTTCCTGCCGTGTCTCCGCCATCGATGACGAATTCAATGCCGGTGACAAAGGATGCCTCGGTTGAAGACAGGAACAGAACGAGATCGGCCACCTCCCCGGGATGACCCACCCTGGACAGTGCCGTGTGGCTCATGTCTATCGGCATCCCGGCCGTCATGGGTGTGGAAATAACGCCGGGGTGGACCGAGTTGACCCGGATACCATACGACCCAAGTCCAACGCTGCGCTCTTCGTCAACCCCGCCCCCCAAATTTCGAGGCGCTGTATCCGGGAATCCCTTCGTATCCCGCAGCCCGGCTATCGACGAAATATTCACGATCGACCCGCCGCGCGCCTCTTTCAGAGCCGGAATTGCGGCTTTGATCCCGTTAACGGTCCCGGTTAGGTTCACCGCCAGCACAGCGTTCCATTGATCCAGCGAGTAGTCCTCGATCGGGGCTGGGGACTAAGCCGGCGGCCTGTTGTTTCCAGGATCCCGACGTCGTGGCAGACTCCTGCTATGACTGCAGTCGCGCCTGGGCTGCATCGGCGTTTTCCTCCAAGAGAGCCGGGTCTTGTCTGCAATACGACTGCCACGAACGGAACGGACCTGACGTGACCTCTGTTGATGGTCGGGAGAAGAGCTTCCTTCAGCTTCCCGTTGTGGGCGCGGCCAGATTGAACGCTGATCAGGTCCTGAACCAGCTTGATTCGGGCATGACAGGACTATCGGATCAGGAATCCGTGTCCCGAATAGCCATAGTGGGGCCCAACGCTGTCCTGTCACATAAGGCCAACGGTTGGGCCGTGCTTGGACGTCAGCTCGCCAGCCCAATCCTGATCTTGCTGCTCGTCACAGCATCCGTATCGATGTTCTTGGGGGACGTGACCAACTCGATAGTGATTGGTGCAATTCTGCTGGCCAGCGTTGGTCTGGGCTTCAGCAGTGAATTCCGGGCTGAACGTGCATCGGAAGCCCTGCACTCACAGATCACCCATCAGGCTTTGGTGCTTCGGGATGGCAGGACCCTTCCAGTGGACGTGACGGACAGCGTCCCTGGCGATATCGTTCAGCTGGGACTGGGAACAATCATTCCTGCGGACATTCGGCTGCTGGAAACGAACAATCTGCTGTGCGATGAGAGCATTCTCACGGGGGAGTCCCTACCGGCGTTGAAAGACCCGTCTCCCGCAGCGGATAACGCAGCCCTGGGAGATCTGGCATCGTGCGCGTTTATGGGCACGGTCGTACACTCCGGCGGTGGAACCGGCGTGGTGGTGGCCACCGGGAGCGGCACCGAATTTGGCCGCATCGCCTCCGGACTGGGAGAACGTCAGCCGCAGACGGAGTTCCAGATCGGGCTTAGGCGTTTCTCATTCCTCCTGCTGCAGGTCGCCATCGGCCTGACCACCTTGATTTTCATAGCCAACCTGCTGCTCCAACGACCGATCATCGAATCCCTGCTGTTCTCACTGGCCATCGCCGTCGGTATCACTCCCCAACTTCTCCCGGCTGTCGTCAGCACCAGTTTGGCCACCGGCACACGGTTGCTGGCCAAACGGAAGGTACTCGTCAAACGGCTCGTCTGCATCGAAGACCTGGGCGACATGGACATCCTGGTCACCGACAAGACCGGCACGCTGACAGAAGGCAGGATCAGTTTCACCGACGCACTTCCAGCGACCTCGCCGATTTCAAAGGATTATCTGCTCACATTGGGGTTGCTGTCCACGGAGTCGGATTACACCACTGCCAAGTATTCAACTGCCGGACAGAACCCACTGGATGCCGCCCTTTGGGCCAGCCCCCAAGCGGCCAAGCTTGACCCTGAACGTTTTAAACGCCTGGACCTGATCAGCTTTGACCACGAACGTCGGCGTACCACCGTGCTGGTCCAAGAAAACGCAGGCCGGAGGCTGCTGATCACCAAGGGCGCCCCGGAAGAAGTCCTCACCCTCTGCGGGCCGCCAGCACCCACGGCGCTGGCCACGCTGAATGAACAGTTCCAGGCAGGATCCCGTGTCGTGGCGGTCGCCTACCGTGAGGTCCCTGGAGTGTTCGAAGTCAGTGAAGCAGATGAACACGACCTCACCTTGGCGGGCTTTCTGATCTTCCTGGACCAGCCCAAAGCCAATGTAAAAGCGTCACTGGACCAGCTGGAAGCCCTGCAGATCACGGTAAAGATTGCCACTGGAGACAATGCCAAGGTAGCCGAGAAAGTTTGTGCCGACATCGGCGTGCTGTCCGGGGGTACGCTCACAGGGGCCGACATCGATGGGATGTCAGATGCGGAACTTGTTCCCGCAGCCCACACAGCCTCAATTTTTGCCCGCGTTTCGCCGGAACATAAAGCACGAATCATCACTGCTCTGCGTCAGAGCGGCGGCTCCGTGGGGTTCCTGGGAGATGGGGTAAACGACGCCCTGGCCCTACACAAAGCCGACATAGGCATCTCGGTGGATACGGCCACCGACGTCGCCAAGGATGCGGCCGACGTCATCTTGCTCGACAAAGACCTCGGCGTCCTTGCCGATGGCGTCAGGGAGGGCCGCCGGATCTTCGCGAACACGATCAAATACGTCCTGATGGGAACATCAAGCAATTTCGGAAACATGTTCAGTGCCGCGACTGCCTCAGTGGTGTTGAGCTTCCTGCCCATGCTCCCGGGCCAGATCCTGCTCAATAACCTGCTCTATGACGCCGGTCAACTGGCCATTCCCAGCGACAGAGTCGACAACGAACAACTCCGTGCCCCTGCCCACTGGAATATCGCCTTCATCCGACGATTCATGTTCCTCTTCGGGCCCATCAGCTCAATCTTTGACTTCGCCACCTTCGCCCTGATGCTGACAGTGTTCCATGCTGTGCCCGGGGAGTTCCGTGCCGGATGGTTTATCGAATCAATCGCCACCCAAACCCTGATCATCTTCGTCATCCGGACCCGCAAGGTGCCGTTCCTTCGCAGCAGGCCCTCGGCCGGGCTCGTCGTCGCATCCTTGACGGTAGTCGCCGTTGGGGTGGCCTTGCCCCTGTCACCGATAGGACCGTGGTTAGGTTTCGATCCACTACCGGCACCGTTCTTCCTGGCCCTCCTGGGCATGGTTATCGTCTACCTGATACTGGTGGAGATAGCCAAAAAATGGTTCTTCTCCCGGGCCAAGCAACAATCCCTTGCCGCCGCGTTACCTATTCCCCGGCGTCGGGCAACCCATCACATCAGCAGGCGGGCCTCCCGCTTCAGCATCGCCGCAAAACTATCCAGGCCAGTAGAGAACACCCCCGGCACCTGAGCAGCCCCCGTCAAGCCCAATAAAGGACCGGTTCGTCCAGAAGTCCGCCAACCTGGGCTGGCTGCGTCCGGATCCGTTAGCTCTTGGACTGGAAGGCGCGTCTGCTGGCCCGGTCCGTCTCAGGGAGCGGTTTCGGGCGAATGGACGACGACGACGGGACAGTGGGCGTGAGCTACGACTGCCGAACTCACTGAACCCAGAAGGAGGCCACCAAAGCCACCATGTCCGCGGCGGCCGACGACGACGAGTGCAGCATGCTGGCTGCCCTCCACCAAGGCAGCCCTTGCTGAGCCTTGGACAAGACGTGTGCTGACGTTCTTTGGCAGGTGGGCTCCGAACGCGTCCTCAAGGGCGTCCTTCACGTGCCGCTCTGCATCATGGGCGAAACCATCGATGCCCATCGCCAGATATCCTTCGTATCCGAGCGGAAGCTCCCAACAGCCCCACGCCTCCAAGGGCGCATTGAGGGCCATCGCCAGATGTTGGGCTTGGCGCAGCGCCTCCACTGACGCCTTGGACCCATCGACGCCAACGATGATCTTGCTGGGGTTCAAGCGACCGGCCATCATGGACTCCTCTTGGTTGAACGCACATTCATGAAGAGAGTCGCCCAGTAGGTGCCGCAGCCCATCAGCATGAAGCCCGTTATGCCGAGCACTGGTTCCCCCATCGCCACTCCGGCCAGCAGCAAACCGAGTCCCGCCAGGCCAACAAAGGCACCCTGGAGGGCATGCTTCCAGCGGATTCGTCCAAGATCTTCCAGGCTCATTAGGGTGGCCAGCTTGGGATCCTCTTCTTCGAGACCCCGAGCAATCTTGTCCAATGCCAGCTTTTCAAAGTTGGAGAGTTCCACGGCTTTGCCTCCTGCTCTCCTGTCAAGCATGGGCGGCCGTCATGTAATGAAACAGGGCCAAAAGTCACAGTGGTCACAACATAGCCGCGTGTATTGGGCATCATTCCGGTCTCATTGTTGCGGGTGTGGGGTCGAAGGTCATGCCCTGGAGGTGTTCGGGCCCTTGCCCCCGGATCTGTACCCGTAATCCGACGACTCACCTAGACTCGGGAGAGGCAGTCCATAGCAGTTCAGGGAGGCAAAGGCCTATGGGTACGGATCACCCTTGGCGCTCCCCGCTGAAGGGGCGCGTTGAAACACTCCTCCGTGAGTTCGTGCAGCGTGCGGATGAGATGATCCATGCACAGGAACAAATGAACGGGTTGCTCTCAGCGGTAATTTCCATTGCCGAGGACCTCAGCCTGGAAGCTGTCCTGGACCGCGTCGTCAGGTCGGCCTGCGAATTGGTTGACGCCCGATACGGAGCTCTTGGTGTCATCGGAGAGGATCAGCAGCTCAGCCACTTCATTACGGTCGGCATGGATGAGGACGCCATTGGATCCATCGGCGATCTTCCCACCGGGCATGGTGTCCTGGGACACCTGATCCGCGAACCCGAACCACTCCGTCTTCACGATCTCACCGCTCACCCAATGGCTGTGGGCTTCCCGGCAAACCACCCTCCCATGAAGTCGTTTCTCGGAGTACCAATTCGGGTCCGAGATATTGCTTTTGGCAACCTGTACCTCACCGAGAAGCGGGACGGGAAGGACTTCAGCCAAGATGATCAGGAGCTTGCCATCGCACTGGCGGCAGCAGCCGGCGTCGCCATCCAAAATGCGCGCCTGTTCGACGAAAGCAATCGCCGGCAGCGATGGTTGGAAGCGGGTATGGAGCTTGGCAGCCGCCTCATTGCAAGCAAGCCCGACGACGACTCCGGCAACCTGGATCTTGTGGCGGAGGCGGCCGTCCGTGCTTCCGACTCAATCCTGGGTGTCGTTGCCATACCAACGCCCGGGGGAGAGGTCCGCTGTAGATCGGCGGTCGGAGTGCAGGGCTTGAACACGGGCCAGCAATTGCCGGGCTCCGAAGTAGTAGCATCAGTGCTTGCCACTGGCGACTCCCGCCTCGTGCAGGATGCTTCCCAAGTTCTCGGTCCCGAGGTTTCGGAGAAGCTGGGCACTGTGTTGGTAGCGGCCCTGGGCCACAGGGGGAGGGGAAACGGAGTTCTGCTGATGGCCCGGGCCGTTGGCGGCCCGGCCTATACCCGTTCTGATCTGGAATCCAGTGCGTTGTTTGGCAGCAGGATCGGCCTCGCACTGGATCTCGCGGAAGTAAGCGCTCTCCGTGAGCAGGCCTTGTTGCTCTCAGACAGGGAGCGCATAGCCCGCGACCTTCATGACCTGGTCATTCAGCGTATATTTGCGGCCGGCTTGGGAACGCAGAACTTGAAGCGATTCCTGGTGGAACCTGCAGCCGTTGAGCGGATGATGCACGTCACGTCGGAATTGGATGACACCATCCGCACTCTTAGAAAGACAATCGAAGACCTCCGTTCCGAGGAATCGCCGCCCATGCAATAGGCCTCTCCGTGACTTTGGACCCTGTCTAAGGACGCTCCCCAGCGCCATTCTGGAGGGATCGAAGCTTTCATTTGGCAGGAGAAGTCATGGACAAAGTCGGCTCAACGGGAGAAATCATTGTCGGAGTCGATGGCTCCGATGCGTCCATAGCTGCACTCCAAGAAGCCCAATTGTTGGCGAAGCCCTTGGGCGCTGACGTGATTGCCACGGCTTTCTGGGAATATCCCCCCGTGTACGAGGGCTATGTGGCGATGGGCATCACCGGTTTTGAGGAAGCCGCCAGGCGAATCCTGAAGCAGTCCGTGGAAACGGCCTTCGGCCCGACCCAGCCCGACAACGTCCATTCCCGCCTTGTTCAGGGTCATCCCAGACAAGGACTGATCGAAGCGAGCCGGAAGGCAGACATGATTGTTGTGGGGCGACGTGGACACGGTGGTTTCGGTGGGATGCTGCTGGGATCAGTCACCTCAGCCTGCGTAGCTCATGCCCACTGTCCGGTTCTCGTGGTCCACGTACGTGAGGACCACTCGAACGAAGCCAATGAAGGGCGACCATGATGGAAATCTTGGTGGTCTACGAAACAATGTACGGAAATACCCGCAGGGTAGCTGAAGCAATTGCCAGCGGCTTTGATGGCGAGCCTGGGGCCATAGCACAGGATATCGATGCAAACGTCGGCATACGTGAGTGGCTGGCCCAGCTCCGACCTGCCATCCCGGGCCAAAAAGCCGCAGCATTCGACACCCGCAACCACGGACCGGCATTCCTCACCGGCAGAGCATCCAAACACATCACCTCCGGGCTGCGAAAAGCCGGCTTCGAGCTCATTGCAGAACCGGAGAGCTTCGAAGTCAGCCAGGAACCTTCGATAAGCGAAGACGAGTTCCACCGCGCTGCAAGATGGGGCAAAGCTCTGGCCGCATTAATTGACACCCGAAAATAAGGAGTTTGGGCTTTGAGAAGAAGTAACAACGAAAGAGAACGAGCAATGAGCAGCAGGCCCTGGGAGCCACTGGGCTCCAGGCCTGCTGCTCGCTACTTACTTGGAATGCTTGACCGGCTGGATCCTGGTGATGATTGTGGGGCACGGCAGTTTGGTAAGGACTGCGTGGGCCGTAGATCCCATGAGTAGACGTTTGAAGCCGCCACGGCCCCTGCTGCCGACGACCAGGAGGCTGGCTGTTGCGGCGGCATTTACCAGCGCCTCGGCAGGACGCATGTGGGTCTCCAAGTTCTGGTGCACAACAAGATCCGGATATTTATCCGCCAAGCCCGCGACCGTTTCCGCAAGAACCACCCGTTCCTCCTCGGTCACGAGTTCAAAGAAATTGCCGTGGGGCACTCCACGATCTACCCATGGATCCGGTGTCCGGAAAGCGTGCAGGACGGTTAGCTCCTGGCCTTCACGGTCTGCCTCTGCGGCAGCAAATGCCACGGCCTGAGTGGACTCTTCGGAACCATCGACTCCGACCAGAACGCCGCGTCGACTGGTCATATCATGTTCACCGATCACAGCTACGGGGCACTTCGCCACTGCGGCAACCTGTAGCGCACGGTCCGCGAGGGATCCGCCTGACCAACTATGGCCGGAACCAATAACCACCATCGATGCCGTTTTTGACCTCTTGCGCAGGGCGTACCCGGCTCCTCCCGAGACGAGATCCGTGCTGATTTTGACCGTTGGCTCGATTTTTTCGGCCCGGTCTTTGGCAGTAGCAAGGAATTTTTCACCGGATTCCCGGATCCACTCGTTATAGCCAATGGCATCGTAGGCCCAACGATCATCCACAGCGTGTACCAGGAGAACAGGTAATTTGAGGGCAGCGGCCCTTTGCACGGCCCATCGGCTCGCGGCCTCACTACTGGGTGAATCGCTGACGCCGACGACAATTGCTTCCTTCATGACTGCTCCAGTTCTAGTTCGATGGTCCCCGGATAATCCGTTTGCCGGGTCCTGCCAGTCCAGCTTCTGCCCGCCAGATGCAGGCTTGGTGCCTCGGGGGCGTGTCTGGAGAAACCGCGGGGCCTGATGCTGGGCGGCTTCATCTCCCGTTCTCCCAGCGTCCGTTTAATCGCCCCATCCCAACAGGGCCTAAAGTCACGCGCGGGGCATGGGTCCTTGGGCCCTTGTGGCACAGTCATGCAGTCGGCAAGAATTTGGCATCAATGAAGTGTCGGCAAGCGCGGTTGTCGCCGCCGGCCGGAGAGGGAATGTCATGAATCACCCGGATGTCCCAGGCCTTGCCAGGGCGGCTTCGCCAGAAAGTCCTGTTCGTGTGTTCATTCTTGATGACCACGAATTGGTTCGCCGTGGGTTGCAGGAACTTTTGGAAAGCGAAGGTTTCCAAGTGGTGGGCATGTCCGGATCAGCTGAGGAAGCAACGCGTCGTATACCGGCATTGCACCCCGACGTCTCAGTCCTGGATGCACGGCTGCCTGACGGTACGGGCATTGAAGTCTGCCGTGATGTCAGATCCGTTGACCCTCGCTTGAATTGTCTGATTCTGACCAGCTACGACGATGAAATGGCTCTGCGAGGTGCAGTCCTGGCAGGAGCCGCCGGATACATCCTCAAGGAAATCGGTGGTTCAGACCTTCTGGGTGCGCTGCGCCGGGCGGCGCGTGGCGAGTCGCTCTTTGATGAATCAGTAAAGTCGCGGATTATCCAGGGACTCACGGAACCGAAGAGGCTCGATCCGCGGGTAGCCGCCCTGACCCCCCAGGAGCGGCGCGTACTGGAATACGTCGGTGAGGGAATGACCAATCGCCAGATAGGCGAGGAGATGTTGTTGGCCGAAAAGACAGTTAAGAACTACGTCTCGTCCCTTTTGGCGAAACTTGGGTTCGAGCGACGGACCCAAGCCGCAGTCTTTATGGCCCACGCACCCGACGAAGACGCTGGTTCCGTTCGCTGACACTCAGGCCAAAGGAACGGACCAAGTCAGCGAAGTACCCTTCCCAGGCGTGCTGGTGACAGTGAATGCGCCGTTAAGTTCTGCAGCCCTACGGGCCATGTTCGGCAGCCCGTTACCGGATCCGTTTGCCCTGAAGCCGCGGCCGTCGTCACTGAGTTCCATGCTTAGCATGCCGTCAGCAACCCAAACTGACACGTCAATGGTGTCCGCGCCGGAATGACGAACAGCGTTGCTGAGGCTCTCCGAGATAACCGCCAGGAGGTGGCCTATCGTGACATCGTCCTCCACGGAATCAACCGGTCCCATCAAGGCCAGATGCGGCGTCTGTGCCAACGATTTTGCCCCGGCTTGTATCGTTTGGAAGATCCGGCTGCTCAGGAGTTCGCGCTCGTTGGTACTTGTCCGCAGGAAGTAGATGGTGTTCCGAAGGTCGCGGATGGTCGTATCGAGTTCGTCCGTTATGGAGTCGATGCGTTCAAGGGCTGAGCTGCCCGCGGTGTAGCGCCGGAGGCTCTGGATGCTCAAGCCCGCGGCAAAGAGGCGTTGGATGACCAGGTCATGAAGGTCCCTGGCAATCCTGTCCCGGTCGGTGAAAACCACAAGCTGCTCCCGGACGAGATGGATCCGGTCCAGCGCCAAAGCCAAGGCTACATGTGAGCCGAAGACTGGGGCCATCTCAACATCTGTGGCAGAAAAAGGCCCGGCGCCGGGTTTTCGACCAAGAACCAGCAGCCCTTGATGGGTGCCTTGGGCGCTGAGGTCTACGACGAGTATTTCTCCCGGACATTCGCCGGCCGGATCGCCAAGGAGGAGCCAAGGGTCCTCGCCTTGGGTTGCTCCTTGGGCGGTGACGTCAAGGAAATCGGTGGAATCCAAGGATAGTACCCGGCCCATCAGGCCCGGGCCCGTCTCGCCTGCTACCGCCTCTAGGGTGTAGTCTCCGCCGTGCTCTGCACGGGGCATCAGGACCACGGCAAGGTGGCATCCGGACTCCCTGAGAGCCCTGTCTGCAATGAGGTCAAGGGCATCACTTTCGGGCTGGTCCTCCTCCAGCATCAGCCCCGTAATTTCCATACAAGCTTCAAGCCACGACGTCCGGTGCCCGGCGTCCTCGTAGAGCCGGGCGTTTTCGATCGCGACGGCGGCAGCTGCCGCCAATGCCACCGCGACATCCTCATCTTCCGGAGTGAAGTCCTCGCCGCCGTCCTTCTCTGTCAGGTACAGGTTGCCGAAGACGACGTCCCGGATGCGGATTGGAACACCGAGGAAAGACTTCATCGGCGGGTGGTGCTGCGGGAAGCCGTAGGCCATCGGGTGTTCACGGAGGTCGTGGAGCCGCAAAGGTGAAGGTTCGGTAATGAGCAGTCCCAGAACCCCATGTCCAGTGGGCCGAGGACCAATCCGGCTCGTCAAATCGTCGTCGATTCCCACTGTGATGAAATGGCTGAGCGCCTTGTCCTCGCCGATAACACCCAACGCACCATAGCGTGCCTGCAAGAGATTGCATGCGGAAGTAACCACCCGCTCCAGCACAGATTCAAGGCTCAGGTCTTCTGCAACGGCCACGACGGCCTCGAGCAGGCCCCGCGTCCTCTCCTGGGCCTGCAGTAACTCGTCTGCCCTGGACGTGAAGTCCTTCAATAGGTCCTCCAGTTGGACCGCCGGAGCAACCGTGTGGTGTTCGCGTGGGAGATTGGGAGAGTCTTTCATCGCCGCCTTTCGGCGCCCGCCACCAGCGTGGTGCACGGCGTTACTGTTTGGCACTTTCGGTGTCAGCCTACTCCGGGCCCGTACGGCTAGCCATAACCGCAGGCAGAAGGGGTCTTTGGGCCCTGTCGCAGCAACCGAGGCAGGCTTAGGATCCTCGCATGAGGAACGAACCATCAGCATCCGAGGCCGAGCACCTGGACACCAAGCAATGTTGGGAGCAACTCCGCAGCGTATCCGTGGGCCGCCTGGCAGTGTGGATGGGCGACCATCCCGATATCTTCCCCATCAACTACAAAGTTGACCACGGCACCTTGGTCTTCCGAACCGGCGAAGGAACCAAACTCCATGCTGCGCTTGGAACAACGCCGGTAGCGCTGGAAGCCGACGGTGTGGATACAGCCTCGGGAATTGCCTGGAGCGTGGTGGTAAAGGGGACGGCCGAAAGCATCCAGCTGACGCAGGAAGTACTGGACAGTGTGGGACTGCTGCTCTTCCCCTGGCAAGCCGGGCGGAAGGATCACTTCGTCCGGATTATCCCAACCACGATGACGGGGAGGCGTTTCAAGGTGACACCGCCATTGACGTGGTGGAGCCCTTTGGACGATGCCACCCGTGCGGGTTTGGAATGACGGTGCCGTTCAGCGGCAGCCAGGACCAACGGCCCTAACGACGCCCGCATGGCCGTCCTGCTGGAGGGACATCAGTAAATTTTCCTGCTCCAAGGCTCCTACAGGAATGGACCACACCATGAAGGCACTCGTCTATGAAGGACCAGGATCCACGTCCTGGAAGGACGTTCCTGATCCACACATCACCCACCCTACGGATGCGATTGTCCGCATTGACACGACCACCATCTGCGGGACGGACCTGCACATCCTCAAGGGCGACGTCCCAGCGGTACAGCCAGGACGGATCCTCGGGCATGAAGGCGTCGGTACCGTCACCGAGATAGGCACCTCGGTTAGTGGCCTGCGCGTTGGTGACCGGGTCATCATCTCGTGCATCAAGTCCTGCGGCCATTGCAGCAACTGCAGGAAGGGCTTGTTTTCCCATTGCCTTGGAGAAGAGGGCCAGGTGGGGACGGGGTGGATCTTCGGTCACCTCATCGACGGGACCCAAGCGGAATTCGTTCGCGTCCCGTACGCGGACAACTCGCTCCACAAGCTCCCCCCGGGGGTAAGCGATGATCAGGCCGTTATGCTCTCCGATATCCTGCCCACAGCCTTCGAAATCGGTGTCCGCGATGGTCGCGTGGCCCCCGGTGACGTCATTGCCGTTGTTGGCGCCGGGCCCATCGGTCTGGCAGTGATGGCGACGGCGGGGCTTCACGGTGCCGCGACCATTATTGCCATTGACCCCAACGAGAGCCGCCTGGCCCGGGCGGCGGAATTTGGTGCGACGCACGCCGTGAATCCAATGAACCCCGAGTGGATCAGTGAGGTCCTTGCCCTCACTGATGGTGCCGGGGTTGATGTTGCCCTGGAAGCCGTCGGGCTCCCGGAGACTTTTGAGATGGCATTGCGCTTGGTGCGGCCAGGGGGAAACGTTGCAAACATTGGCGTTCACGGGAAGCCCGTCGAACTTCCGCTCCAAGATCTTTGGATCCGCAACATCAATATCAGCATGGGCTTGGTCAACACCAACACGACTCCGATGCTGCTTCGCCTCGTCGCCCAACAAAAGCTGCCTGCCGGGAAATTCGCAACCCATCATTTCGCGCTTGACCAGATTATGGATGCGTACGACACATTCTCAAGGGCGGTCGAAACGGAGGCTTTGAAGGTGGTCCTCAGCAGAACCCCGCATGATTAGCGCCATGGCGCCGCAAGTAGCGAAGCTTGCGCTGCGCTTTCCTTTAGTAGCGTCCACCGTGCTGGCAGGGGTCATCGTTGCGGGATTGGTCATCGCGGGACACGCCGCAGCGGCCCAGGGAACAGCCACCATTTATTCACTCTCGGTGGCCATATACCGTACGGTGGCTATGGTCAAGGGCCTCCTTCGGGGACGGTGGGGCATCGACCTCTTGGCTGTGACGGCGATTGGTTCCACAGCAGCGGTTGGGGAATACGTGGCCTCATTGGTCATCGTCCTCATGTTGACCGGCGGCGAAGCGCTGGAAGACTTTGCACAGGGCCGGGCCACAAGAGAGCTCCGAGCGTTGTTGGAGCGTGCTCCCCGGAGCGCCCATCGCGAGGGATCGGATGGCC
Source organism: Micrococcaceae bacterium Sec5.1 (assembly GCA_039636795.1). NCBI lineage: Bacteria > Bacillati > Actinomycetota > Actinomycetes > Micrococcales > Micrococcaceae > Micrococcaceae bacterium Sec5.1. Next base: position 2,791,010 of record CP143430.1, read on the forward strand.
AGGTGGTGGACGTTGGTGTCGATGTCATCCGTCCTGGCGACCTCCTCTTGGTGAAGCCGGCAGAAACGGTCCCCGTCGATGGCAGGATGTTGTCCGACGTCGGGACTCTTGACGAGTCCGCGATCACAGGGGAAAGCCTGCCGGCGGAGCGAGCAAAGGGTGACCTGCTGCTCAGTGGCTCCCTGAACGGAGCCGACGCCATACGGATGGTGGCCACTGCCTCAACGGAGGAGTCCCAGTACAGCCAGATCGTCGCCTTGGTACGGGAAGCTGCAGCGAGCCGCGCCCCCATGGTGCGCCTGGCTGACAGGTACGCAGTGTCGTTCACGCTGGTTGCGTTTCTTCTTGCCGGTACGGCGTGGCTGCTCAGCCAGGATCCCGTACGCTTTGCCCAGGTGCTGGTGGTTGCAACACCCTGCCCTCTGTTGATAGCCGCACCTGTGGCCTTTCTTGCCGGTGCCAGCCGTGCCGCCAAAGCAGGAATCATTATTAAGAACGCCGGTACGCTGGAGAAGCTCAGCCGGGTGAAGACGGCTGTGTTCGATAAGACCGGGACACTCACTCAGGGCAGGCCCGTCCTGTCCGGGATACGGCTTGCTGCCGGGGGAACCCTGTCCGAGGACAGGCTGCTGCAGCTGGCGGCATCGGCCGAGCAATATTCCTCCCATGTCTTCGCGGCTTCTGTCATTGAAGCGGCTCGCGAGCGTGGCTTACCTCTGTTGCCGGCGTCCGGTGCCAGCGAACACGCCACCAATGGTGTCAGCGCCGCTGTGGGGCCGCAGATGGTTCTCGTAGGAAAGCCTGCGTTCGTCAGCGCAAATACGAGCGGGTTCGAACGCACCAACCTGGAAGGTGGACAGCTCGCCGTGTACGTCGGTGTCGATGGCACATATGCCGGAAGCCTGATCATGAGCGATCCGCTGCGCACCAACGCCGTTGATACACTCGCCCTGCTCCGGAAGTTCGGTGTCGTGGAGACGATGCTGCTGACGGGCGACACCGCCAGTACTGCCCGCCATATTGCCGCTGTTGCCGGGATCGGCAACGTCCTGGCGGAATGCCTGCCGGCCGACAAAGTCGCTGCCGTTGCGTCCCTGCCGATGAGGCAGGTCATGATGGTGGGCGACGGCGTCAATGACGCACCCGTCCTGGCTGCGGCCGACGTCGGAGTCGCCATGGGCGCCAAAGGCGCCACCGCAGCCAGCGAGTCGGCCGATGTGGTCATCATGGTCGATGACCTGTCCAGGGTCGCGTCGGCTGTGGACATCGGGGAGTACACGCTGCGGATTGCCCGGCAGAGTATCTGGACCGGCATTCTGTTGAGCCTGGGCCTGATGGTCATGGCATCGTTCGGGGTGATCCCGGCTGTTGCCGGAGCACTGCTGCAGGAACTTGTAGACCTGGCGACGATTCTGAACGCGCTAAGGGCACTTGGACCGGTGCAGCATTTCAAGCCCGCACAACTGGAAACCGTCCAACGCGAACGGATTCCGCGTCAGTAACGTTCCGGCTCATCCCCAAGTTCAAAGTAACGGCCCTGGATGCTTGTCGGAGTAATTTCGACGTAGGTGTACTTGCGGGTGGCAATCCATGGTTTGAGGGGCAGCTTGTCTGCCTCGTCGATTTCGGTTTGCGACTCAATAACCCTCGCCTTGCCCTTAAGAACTACGCTCCATGCCTGTGCATCTAAAATCTCCTCCACTTCGAAGGCCACCTTCTCGTTCACCGTCAGTTCGGCCAGCTTCGTTCCCGGGTTGGTTCTTAGGAGCAGCCGATGGTTGTGGGCGATGAAGTTCAGGGGATAGATGTCGGGCTCACCCAAAACGCTGACCGCCAGGCGACCATGTTGGTTGCGTTCGAGGACTTTCCATGAATCGTCCTCAGACAGGACGGTGCCGGGCCGCTCGTCATTTTCCATGATCGTTGTCTCCTGTGGTGCGGACGGGACAGGCGCCGAGGGTTCCTGCCATCTGATGTCGTGATCCTATGGCTGCGGTCGTGCCCGCCAACAGAGTCCAAGGTCCCGCAGCAACCTGTCCACCGTGACCTTCGGCTCTACGCTGGCCCCCAAGGACGCGTTAGGCTCGGCGCCATGGAGAACACATCAATGGACCAGGACACCAAAGAGCTCAGCGTTCACGACTGCTGGAAGTATCTTCAGTCCACATCCACCTGCAGGATTGCACTCATCAACGGAAACGTTCCGGAGATCTTTCCGGTGAACTACATTCCCAATTTCGGGACGATCCTGTTCAGGACAGGGCAAGGGACCAAACACAAAGCCCTTCGTGAAGGGACACCGCTTGCCCTGGAGGCTGATGGATTTAATCGTTATGGAACCATCGCGTGGAGTGTCATCATCAAGGGTCATCCAGAGTTCGTAACCCACCCCGAGGAAATTCAGGAAGCCGTAAATGCAGGGTTGTCGCCATGGCAGCCAGGTGCAAAGGACATTCTGGTCAGGGTCACTCCCACGGAAATCAGTGGTCGGCGCTTTGTGATCACGCCGCCGTCGAAATGGTGGCCGCCCCTGGACCCGTCGGCTGCTGCGCAGGACTCGGTCACCCCGGAGGATGTGCCGGACGGGGACTCCTCGAAACGGAACGACGACGAAATCCGCTAATTGCCTTGCCCCAGGTTCGGGTCGGGCCGGGTCAGGATTGTGGGGCACTGGACGTTCAGGAGAACATGCTGTGCCACAGATCCCAGCAGCACGCGCAGTCCGCCGCGACCCCTGCATCCCATCACCAGGATCTGGGCTTCCTTTGCAGCAGCGACGAGTGCATCCCCTGGACGGTGGTCCAAGTCCAACTTCTCCCGGACGTTCAGGGCCGGGTAACGTTCTTTGACCCACCGGACAGAGTCGCCCATAACGTCCCCATCCTTGCCAGATCCATCCCTGGGAAACGGGGCCCCTGGACCTGATGCATGAACAATCACCAGCGCCTCCCTTAGGCGTGAGGCTTCAGTAGCTGCCATGTCCAAGGCGCACAGCGAATCTGGGGAGCCGTCTACTCCGACCACCACTCCAGAACGTTTCCCTGCAGTAATGTCCGGGACCACAGCGACAGGCGCTTTGCTGGTGACTGCGATCTGGAAACTGACCGAGCCGTACCCCTGCCCTTCGGTACCTGGGCCGCGATCCGTTCCAACCACCACCATCTCCGCTTCCGAGGACAGGGAGGCAATCGTTTCCGCGGGTTCGCCGGAGAATTGTGTGGATTTGATCTCCATCGAGGGAAAGACCCCGGCAAGTCGCGCTGCTTCGCTCTTGAGGAGGTCGTTGGCACGCTCCATCGCCAAGGTACGGTCACCCGGGAGTGGGAATGCCCAATCCGGGGGAACGACGTGGATGAGATTGAGTACCAGACCGAGGGAATCTGCACGGGCGAGAGCCCAGTCTGCGACACGGCTGCCCGCCCTGGAACCATCAAGGGCCGCCAGAATCTGCTTTTTCACGTACAGACGTCCCTTCGGTTCATTCCGATAGTGATCGTCTCCACTATCGGCGTGGCGGACCGTCGTGGCAAGGGTCCGAAGCCCCTCCCGCTGATCGGCAGAGTGCGTTAGGGTCCTCAGCAGAGAGTGCTTGACCTTTCACCGAAGACCGACGGGAAGGACATGAGGTGCACGTTCTTGTGCTGAACCCCGGCTCGTCGTCACTGAAGTACCACCTGAGAGACACCACGGTCCCGACCGGAAACAACAGCATCCTGGCTTCCGGACAAGTCAACTGGCCGCCGGATCACCGTTTCGATGTCGCCCGCCTCCACGGCGTTTTTGACGAAATCGTTACGGCTGTGGCCAACAGCCTGGATTCAGGTACTCCGGATTCAGTCGGGCATCGTGTGGTCCACGGCGGCGACCGCTTCAGCACCCCTGCACTTGTCACGCCAGACGTTGTAGGGGTTATTGAAGGGCTCAGCCCGCTGGCGCCGCTTCACAATCCTGCCAGCGCCGCGTGCATGAACACTGCGCAAGAGCGTTGGCCGGGCGTTCCACAGGTGGCCGTCTTCGACACCGCTTTCCACCGGTCCATACCGGAGTTCGCCGCCCGCTATGCCGTTCCGGAAGACAGCTATGTGGAACACCCCATCAGGCGCTTCGGATTTCATGGTATATCCGTGGGGATGGCCTGCCGTGACACTGCGTCCTACCTCGGGGTGAACGGTTCCTCGTTGAATGCGATTGTGGCGCATATCGGAAACGGGGCCTCAGTCACTGCCGTGAGGGGAGGTCAGAGCGTTGACACCTCCATGGGAATGACACCGCTGGAGGGACTCGTCATGGGAACCCGCTCCGGTGATCTGGACCCTTCCATCATCCTGTTGATGCAACGTGCGGGAGCGTCGGCCGACGACGTCGATGAGGTGCTCAACCACAGATCAGGCCTCCGGGCATTGGCCGGGACCGCGGACATGCGTGAGGTCTGCGCGGCTGCAACGAGGGGAGAACCCAAGGCCATTCTCGCCCTCGAAACGGCTGCCTATCGTTTGGCCAAGTACGTAGCGGCGTACTCCATGGTGGTTCAAAAGCCCGACGCGTTGGTGTTCACAGGTGGGGTGGGCGAGAACTCCGATGTGTTCAGGTCGCGGGTCCTCTCATGGCTGGCCCCCTTGGGACTGCGCATCGCGGAGGACAGGAATTCGGCCCCAGTGGAAGGCATCCGTGGAGTCAGCTCCGATGACTCGTCATTTCCTGTGCTGGTGGTGCCCAGCGACGAGGAACGGGCGATAGCTGAAGCAACTGCATCACTCCTCGGTGGACATAGTTAGGAAGGAACGCGGCATGACGCAACGCACTCAAGACAGCCACCCAGGTTCGGGGTCGGAAAGCGAAGACTTCGAACTGCTCAACAAGTACTGGGCAGCGGCGAACTACCTGACTGTTGCACAGATCTATCTCCAGGAAAATCCGCTGCTCCGCGAGCCATTGGAAGCCCAGCACATCAAGCCCAGACTTCTGGGCCATTGGGGGACCAGTCCCGGGTTGTCTCTCATTTACGCCCACCTGAATCGCCTCATCCGTCGCACGAGTGCGGAAGTCCTCTTGGTGACGGGCCCCGGTCACGGAGGCCCCGCCGTCGTCGCCAACACATATCTCGAAGGCAGCTATTCCGAGGTCTATCCCGCTGTTGGCAGGGATCTTGCAGGGCTGAGACGACTTGTCAGGCAGTTTTCGACGCCGGGCGGGATCGCGAGCCATGTCGGACCGGCCACGCCAGGTTCCATTCACGAAGGCGGTGAATTGGGGTATTCGCTGATGCATGCCACAGGTGCGGCAATGGACAACCCCGGCCTGATCGTTGCGTGTGTGGTGGGGGACGGGGAGGCAGAAACCGGGCCATTGGAGGGTTCCTGGAAGGCGCCGTCGTTTCTTAACCCGCTGAGCGACGGCGCTGTGCTTCCGATTCTCCACCTCAACGGCTACAAGATCTCGGGGCCTACTGTCTTGGGACGGCGCTCGAACCTGGAGGTGGCGTCGTTGCTCGAAGCGCATGGCTGGGAGCCTGTGATCGTCGACGGGGATGATCCTGACCTTGTCCATCCAGCATTGGCATCAGCCATGGACTCGGCCTATGCAGCCATCCGGGCGATACAGTCACATGCCCGCCAGGAAGGCGTTACGGGGCCGGCCCGATGGCCAGCCATTATCCTGCGGACACCCAAAGGCTGGACGGGGCCGGCCACCGTTGATGGGGTCCCCGTCGAAGGTACTTTCCGTTCACATCAGGTCCCTCTTGCCGGAGTGCGGGAAAAGCCGGAGCACCTGGCGCAACTGGAAACCTGGATGCGCTCCTACCGGCCGGAGGAACTGTTCGACGCCGATGGCCGGCTTGTCGCCGAACTGTCGGCGCTGGCTCCCGACGGCGATCTGCGCATGGGCGCGCTGCCGGCCAGCCGCGGCGTGGGTGGCACGGATCTCGTGGTTCCGCCCATCCAAAAGTACGCTGTGGAGACCCTGCCCCGAGGCCAAAAAATGTACCAAAGCACAAAGCCGCTGGGGGAGATGCTCCGGGACATCTATATTGACACTGCCGAGGATCCCAGATTCCGGCTTTTCTGCCCCGACGAAACCAACAGCAACAGGCTCGGTGCCGTCTTTGAAGCCACAGACCGTTGCCTTCTGGAGCCGGATGCCAGTGTGGCTGCCCCACGTGGCGGCGACCATGTTTCCGCTAATGGACGCGTCATGGAAGTCCTCTCCGAACATCTCTGCCAAGGTTGGCTGGAAGGATATGTCCTTACTGGCAGGTACGGCTTGTTCGCGAGCTACGAGGCGTTTGCAATGGTGAGTGCGTCCATGACAGTCCAGCACGCCAAATGGCTCCAACATTCGCGGGACCTGGAGTGGCGACGGCCTGTGCCGAGCCTGAATATCCTCCTGACCTCTACCTGCTGGCGGAACGACCACAACGGTTTCAGCCATCAGGGTCCGGGACTCATCGACACGGTTTTGTCACTGTCCGGCACTGTCATACGGGTCTACCTTCCACCGGATGCCAACACCCTGCTGGTCACAGCGGAACACATGCTCAAAAGCAAGAACTATGTGAACCTTGCTGTCATCGACAAGCAGGACCACCCGCAGTATTTGACCCTCGACGAGGCCAGGAAGCACGCCGCCGTCGGTGCATCCGTATGGGACTGGGCGGGGAACGAAGTGTCCCTGGGGTCTTCGAAGGACGTTGCGAAACCCGACATCATCCTGGCCTGTGCGGGGGATGTTCCGACCCAGGAGACCCTGGCAGCGGCATGGCTGCTCCGGCGCCATGTTCCCGATCTGACTGTCAGGGTGGTCAACGTCATGGACGCCATGGTCCTACCGCCTCCGGACACGCATCCGCATGGGCTTTCCAGTGAGAAATTTGAAGAGATCTTTACTGGTGACGTGGATGTGGTGATGGCATGGCACGGGTATGCACGGGCCCTCCATCAGCTCCTGCATGGTCGCCCGCTGCCTGAGAGGTTCCACGTCCGCGGATACAACGAGCAAGGTACTACGACCACACCGTTTGACATGGTGGTCCTGAACAAAGTCAGCCGCTATCACGTCGTCATGGAATCACTTCGCCGTTCCCGCGGACATTTCGCGGGTGCAGAAGAACTCCTGGAACACTGCCGCAACCAGCTCGACGCCCACGCTGCACATATACGCGAACACTTCGAGGACCTCCCTGAAATCCGCGACTGGGTATGGACGGAGCCGGATTCCTAAAGGATCTCGATCTCCTCGTGCCGAATGTCCGAATGCAGGGCAGCAGACCCTACGCTGGGTTCATGAGTGAGAGACCGGCTACCTGGCATAGGCAGCATAAAGCAGGTTTGAGCCGGGGCGAGCGCGCAGCGGATATCCTTCGGAATGGCATGGGTAGTTGGATCTTCGTATCGCTGTTCCTTGCATTTATGGCTGCTTGGGCTGCTATCAACTCGTTTGTTTTTACGTCACATGCGTGGGATCCATATCCATTCATCCTTCTGAACCTCTTCCTGTCCATGCTGGCTGGGCTTCAGGGCGCAATATTGCTGATAGCTGCAAAGCGGCAAGACGCCATCGCAGCAGCTATGGCCTTGCATGACTATGAAACGGACGTGCAGGCAAAAACCGAGATCGATCGGCTGATGGCAATCAACAGCCAACAACTGGAACTTCTTGAGGAACTGAGGGCCCTGTTGTTGCGGCCCAGAACGTCGGGAGGCGACGGCGACTGGGAGCCGGGGCAAGCCGCGGAAGAGTAATCTCAATGGCCCCAGCAAGTTGCTGGTATGTCTAGCCGTACCCCACGTTTAGTGTTGGAGGGTGGAAGTACAGGGAGAACTTAAGACTGCTCAAGAGGCCGCCAATGATCCTCGTATCCTGGTTTTCGGGCGTTTGCTTGGTGCTGCTAACCGGCTGGAGTATTTGCTTGGTCGATCTTTGGAGCAGGAGGTGGGGCTCAGTCACTCACTGTTCGAACTCCTTCTCTTAGTGGGCCGTGCTGGTGACAAGGGAATGCCTGTGCGCGATATTGCGCAAGCCAGGGTGCTGACCTCGGGTGGTGCTACCCGGCTGGTTCAGCGTGCATCGGCGCAGGGTTTGATCGAGCGCAGAGATTCCACGGATGATCGTCGCGTCCAGCTGATCCACCTCACCCCTCACGGAGAGCAAGTCCTCCTTCGGGCGGCTGCCATTCATGCCCGAAACGTAGAACGCTATGTCATCGACCCCTTGACTGTTGATCAAGCCGAGGTCTTTGCGACAGCTATCCGAACACTGAGCAAGAACGCCGCGAAAGAACTGCCGACCATGCCGTGATCACCTGTCCGTGCGCGGGAGGGGAATAGCTGACTAGTCAGCTTTGTTGATGGCTGCAGGCGATGAAGAAAACGCCTGTCCGGACGTTCCCTGCTGTACACGAGAAGGAGCACCACCATGTCGCTTAACTTCGAAGTCTTCGATCTGGACTTTCCCGCCGGTTCACCCAATAAGTCAGCCACTCTGGTGACAGGTCCCACAGGAGCGCTGCTCGTTGATGCCGGCTTCACCCGGGCAGACGGACACCGGTTGGTGGCCGCCATCCTCGACTCCGGGAAGGACCTGGCCACGGTCTTGGTAAGCCACGCCGACCCGGATTTCTATTTCGGCCTTGAAGCTATCGCTGATGCGTTTCCCGACGCGGCCATCGTCGCCACGCCGATCGTGATCGAGCACATCCGCGACTCCTTCGAAGGCAAGCTCAAGGCGTGGGCCACGCTGGGAGCGAACCTGCCAACGCGATTGGTCCCGATCACCCCGCTCGTCGGTGATTTCCTTGAGCTGGATGGTTACAGATTCGACGTCAGGGGAGGTTCGACCCTGCTGCCGGACCGGCATTATCTGTGGAACGCCGATTACCAGGCCGTCGTTGGTGGGGTCCTGGTGTTCCAGCAAGAACATGTCTGGACCGCCGATACCGCGACGCCGGAACAGCGGGCTGCCTGGATCGACATGCTCGATGAGATGCAATCGCTGGAGCCTCAGTTGGTCGTCGCCGGACACCGGCTCCCTGGGACCGCAAACGATGCGAGCGGCATAGGCTACACCCGCAAGTATCTGCAGGACTTCGAGCGCATTCTCGAACATTCCCCCGATGGTGCTTCGGCAACAGCCGCGCTCGTGGAAAGCTATCCGGAATCGGGAATGCTGATCGCGGCACAAATTGGACCCAAGGTGGCAAAAGGTGAGATGACATGGGGCTGAACGAGACGATGGACCCAAGGACGTCCACAGCCCCTCGTGATGTTGTCCGCCGGCAGTACATTGCCTCAGCCGCCGGTGACCTTGAGGCGCTTCGTGCCACGATGGCGCCCGACGTCGAATGGACTGAAATGGCGGGGTTTCCCCTTGCGGGAACCTATCGCACACCGCAGGGCGTCACGTCCAACGTCATGGAAGTACTCGGGCGCGACTGGGACGGTTGGACTGCTCACGATGACAACTACGTCGTCGATGGTGAGAACGTCGTCGTCCTCGCACGATACACAGCAACGCACCGTAAAACGGAGCGGAAGCTCAATGTCCGGGTAGCCCATCACTTCATCGTCCGCGGGGGTCTCATCGTGCGCTTCGAGCAGTTCGTCGACACCGCGAAAGTCGCGGAAGCCGCCAGCGGCGAGGGGGACCATTGACGAATGCCGACCCGGCCGCAGACTAGTCCAGCGGGTCGCCGTCTTCCTTCTACCAGAACAGGCCGTATTGGTGGATGGTGTTGCCGTATTAGCCGATGTCGCCCGCTATCCCGAGCCAGGTCACGTTTGATTCACGTCACTTCGTGACGCGCGGATCGACTCCATATTGGGTCGGAGCGCCCAGATGTTCGCGCAGGGTTGTGCCCTCATATTCCCGATGGAAGAGCCCGCGATCCTGGAGGATTGGCACCACGCCATCTACGAAAGCGTCAATCCCGTCCTCGTATATATCCGGCGACACCCAGAAGCCGTCCACAGCTTCTGCTTCGAACCATTCCTGCATGTGGTCAGCGGCTCCGGCGGCCGGTCCGACGACGACGGGGTGATAGTCGATCACACCGTGCGCGAGCACATCGCGGACCGTCCAGCCTTCACTCGCGATCCTGAGTGCATTAGCCGAGCGAGGGTCGCCCGCTGATGGCCGCGCCTTGGACAGCTGCTCCTGCGATAGTGGCTCGTCGAGCTGTGCCGGATCGAGGCCCAGGCCGAGCATTTGTCCAAGATAGGACGCGCGCTGAGGAAAGATTCGCCCACTCAGCGTAATTCGGCGATCAAGACCTTCGCGCTTGTCCTTGGCGATCGTCGTCATTAGGCCGGCAAAGAACTTGAGTTCGTCCGGATCCCGCCCGGCGCGTTCGGCCGCTTCGCGAAACGCGGCGCGCTGCGCACGCGCATCGTTGATGGTGAAAGCTGCGCCGATAACGCCGTTGGCGTAACGACCGGCGAGTTCGAGGGCGTTCGCACTGCCTCCCGCGTGGAAGACAACAGGTTGACCCTGCTCGGATGGAGGGATATACAGCGGACCACGCGAGGCGACGAAATTGCCACCCATATTGATGGGTGCGATCTGGTCGGCGTCCGCGAAGCGGCCCGTTGCCTTATCGTGCATCCACGCTGTCTTTCCCCAGCTGCCCCAAAGAGACTGTACTAGCTGGATCGTCTCATGCGCTCTCCCGTAGCGTTCCTGGCTGGATGGAAGTCGTTGGCCATAATTTGCCGCGACATCTTGTCCGCTCGAGGTGACGGCATTCCAACCCGTCCGCCCATGACTCATGACATCCAGCGCCTTGAACTGTCGGGCGAGGTTGAACGGCTCGTTGAACGTCGTCGAGCCGGTGGCGACGAGGCCAATCCGGCTCGTTTCGCGCGCGACAGCTGCCAACGTCACCATGACGTCGAGATTGAAGTGGGGCGGCTCGTTCTCGATATCGCCGACGTGAGTGGGGCCATCCGGTAGGAACAGGAACTGGAGCTTCCCGCGCTCGGCCGCCTGGGCATGGCGAACCTTCGCGTCAAAACTCGTATAGTTCCTGGGGTCTACTGCCGGGGCGCGCCAGGCCCCAGGCAGGTTGCCGTATCCGTTGCCCAGATGCATGCCGACAATCATTTGTCTGGTCATGATCTCTTCTTTCTGTGCGCAGATTGGGGTTGCCGACAGTCCTGTTCCGGCCCAGTTCGCCCAGGTTCCGGCTATTGCGCGCCCGCGGTGTCGGGATGATCGCGAAAAATCCACCTCAGCGTCTCCGGGAGGACTGCGCCACCGTGCAGGAGCGAGTGTCCGCCCTCGCCATACACGAATTTGGCATCGTAGCGTCGATACTCAAGGGCTGCGAACATGTCGTGGTTGGCGATCGGAATACTGCCGAAAATGACGTCAAGATCCCGGGCTCCAGTTTGTAGCCAGACCCGGATTGGTTTTCGTGGGTTCTGCCGGATTGCCGAGGGGTGATTGTGGCCGCCCCGGATATTGATGAAGCTGCCGCAATGGGAGATGACGTTGCCGAAGACGTCAGGACGTGCCCATGCTGCGGTGAACGCACAATTGCCGCCCGAGCTGATGCCTACAAGCACTCGATCCCGGGGAACTGTGGAGACATTGAGATGCCCTATGGCATCCGGAAGGAATTCGTCCGTGAGGAATCTGGCATAGTCGCCGTTGACGGAGTCGTACTCGATGCTGCGGTTGTCCGTTCCACCAAAGTGGGGATATCCCGGGCCTTGCTCGCCTGCTTCAATGAATATGGCCACCGTAACCGGGATCTCGCCCTTGTTGATGAGGTTGTCCAGGACGATATCCGCGCTGGCCTTCGGTGCCAGATACAGATTGGCATCCTGAAAAATGGCAAGGGCGGCGGGCTTGTCTGGCGTGTATTGAGCAGGGACGTAGAGGTAGTAGCTCCGTTCCACGCCAGGGTAAACGCTTCGCCCTGTGTGATGTCCCTTTGTCAGCGTGCCTTGAGGGGTGCCTGGCTGTCGCTCGGAATCTGGACCCAGCGAATAGATCGGCTTGGTGTCATCGGCGAGGACATAGGCAGAAGCATCCTTGCCGGAGATTGTGAGGTCATCCTGGTAGTCGTTTTCCTGCCGGTAATCAGCATCCGGGGTCTGGCCATTGTTACCAGGCACGCGTGGTTCGGTGTCCGGGGAGTGCGTCATTGTGATCCTTTCAGTGAGAGGTGAACCCGCCGTCGATGACGAGTTCCGTTCCGGTGATGAACTTGGCCTCATCCGATGCGAGGTAGAGCATGCCATACGCGATGTCGGATGCTTCCCCCGCGTGGGGCGGCAAAGGAACGGTTTCAGGGTTGGCCAGCGATTCCCTGGTGAGCCCGTAGCCACGGGTCAGGCCGGTGTCGACCGGACCGGGATGCACTGAATTCACCCGGATGTTGTCCTTTGCAAACCACTGGGCAGTGTGTTTTGTCAGGGAACGGACTGCCCCCTTCGAAGCGGAGTAGGCTGCACTGCCGCCATCCGAGGCGCCACCCACAATGCCAGCGATCGATGACACGTTCACGATGGAACCGGCGCCCGCGGCCTGCATGGCGGGAATGACGCTCTTCATTCCCAGCCAAGGTCCGGTGACATTGATGGCCATCACCCTATTCCAGTCGTCAAGCTCGGCTTCGAGAACACCCTTCGCCATGGCAATTCCGGCGTTGTTGATCAGGATGTCGATCGTGCCCCACTCGGCGAGTACGTCCTCGACTACACGCTTCCAGTCCTCAGCGGAGGAAACATCGTGCGTGCGTGCAATTGCCTCGCCTCCGTTTTCGGTGACTTCCCCGACTGCCTGTCGCAGTGCCTCTGCGGAGATGTCCGTGGCCGCTACCCGCGCCCCCTCGGCTACGAAGAGCTTGAGGGCGGAGAGGCCCATTCCGCTGGCTGCGCCCGTGATGATGGCGACCTTGCCGACCAATCGTGACATGTCATCTTCCTTCCCTGATGGTTGATGTGTGAGCACGTGTTACGGACGCCGGATATGAGACAGCTCAGGCTTCTCCTGACCGCTTCCGAGACCGTGTGTAGGCGTCCAGCGAGACGGCGGCGAGCACGATCACACCAAGGGCCACCTCTTGTGTTGCCTGCGGAAATGCCAGGATGTCAAAGACGTTGTTGATAGTCCCAAAGATCAGGATGCCGACGAGTGTTCGCCACATGGCGCCTTCTCCGCCGAGCAATGAAGTTCCGCCGATGATGACGATCGCGATCGAGTTAAGCGTGACTCCAACGGCCACGCCTGGCTGTCCGACGCCGATGACCGACCCCAGGACGATTCCCGCGAGGGTTGCCAGCATCGCTGTCAGCACGTAGGTACTTGCCCGGAGGGACACCACGGGCAGTCCGGCCAACCTTGCGGCTTCGTTGTTGCCGCCGATCGCGTAGATGCCCCGGCCGTACACGGTTCTGGAAAGTGCGAACCATCCTGCCGCTACGAGGACGGCAAGCAGCCAGACGGAGAGCGGCGCCCCAAGGAAGTCCTTGTCCGAGAGGAAGTCGTAGCCGCCTGCGGCCATGGGAACCGGTTTGGAGTTCGTGAACAGCAAGGTCAGGCCGCTGAACAATGAGGCTGTCGCGAGAGTAGCGATGAACGCGTTCACTTTCGCTTTTGTGATGAGGAGGGCATTGATCAGGCCGAGAAGGAATCCGATCACCAGCGTGATGAGTATCGCCAGACCCGCAGGCATCATGTGGGACAGCGTTGCGTAAGACACTCCGCCGATGGCCAGTACGGCGGCGACCGAAAGGTCGAAACCTCCGGCGATAATAATGAACGTCATCCCTACGGCGATAATGCCGACAGGTGCATTTTGGGTGAGGATGTTGACGAGGTTTCCTGGGTTGAGGAAGCGAGGATTGAGGCTGATCGCCGTCATCACGAGGATGATGAGCACCCAGACCATCCCGAGGCTCGCTGCTCTCTCCCGTAGATTGACTCTTCTCTTTCTTGTGACAGGGGGAGCAACGGTGTTATCCGGGGTGGTGTCCCTGTCGATGGTGGCGCTCATGCGTTCTCCTTCAATCCGAAAGCAGCTTTCAGTACGTCTTCCATGGCGATCTCTTGATCGCCGTTTCGCTCCAGCAGGCCCATGCTGTGGCCCTTGGCTACGACGAGTACACGGTCAGAAACGGCCAGCACTTCCTCGAGTTCGGATGAGACCACGATGACGCCGACGCCGTCGTCCGCCATTTTGCGCAGGCTCTCAAGCAACTCGCCCTTGGCGCCGATGTCTATACCGCGTGTGGGCTCGTCAGCGAGGAGCACTTTCGGGCGGTCGTACAACCACCGTGCCATCAAGAGCTTCTGTTGGTTGCCGCCGGAAAACCGGTCGCTCCGTTCACCCAGCCGGGCTATCGGGAAGTTCAGCTTCGAGGCAGCCTCGGCAACCATGGCACGCAGTTTCCTTCGCCCAATTACGCCGCCTGATGAGGCTGCGCCAAGATTGGACAGGGCAATGTTGTCCGCGGCATTTCGGGGCATAACCAGGCCCTGGCCCTTACGGTCTTCCGGGATCAGACCGATTCCCAGCTTGCGGGCCGCGCGAACTGTTCGCGGCCAGGGGGACTGGGCCCCCGACAAGCGGATGCTTCCCCGGGCAGTCGATTCCGCGCCGGCAATCGCCCTCAGCAACGTCGAGCGGCCCGAACCTACCAGACCGGCAATGCCGAGTATTTCGCCTGGCTTCACTTCCAGGTCGATGTTCTCGATGACCCCCGGCACAGTAAGGCCGACCACTTCAAGGACCGGCGCAAGAGACGGGTCAATCGATTTCTGGTGGATACCGGCCGGCTTGTCCATCAGCACCCGGCCAAGGGTTTGGTCACCTCGCTGCTCGCCAAGCATCGCGCGCACGAGTTCGGCGCGCGAACTCTCTCCCCGCCCGCTCGTGACGATGGCCCGGCCATTCCGGAATACCGTGACTCTGTCGGCCAGTCGTTCGATTTCATCGAAGTTGTGACTGACAATCACGATGGTGACGCCGCGCTTACGCAATCCTTCGATCGCTCTATACAGGGCTTCCCGCTCCTCCACGGCCAGGGATGCGCTCGGCTCATCGAAGAGGATGACGCGAGGATCCACCACCAGCGACCGCATGATCTCAAGCAATTGCTGCTCAGCCACTGACAGGGTGCCGACGGGCACGCCAGCCGGAACGACCTGGACCTCCAGCTGGGCACACAGCTGGACGTATTTGCGTCGCATCTCAGCGGCGGAGAGAACTCCGAACCGGGACAGGACGGACCCGAGAAAAACGTTCGCTGCTGCATCCAGATGCGGGATGATCGTCAGTTCCTGATAGATGGCCGAGACACCGCTCCGGCGTGCAGCGCGAAGGTTCCCCGGTTCAACTTGTTCACCGAAGACTTCGACGACACCCCCGTCATAGTCGACGCGACCGGCGATAGCGCCCAACGCCGTGGACTTGCCCGCTCCGTTCTCGCCGATCAGTGCATGTACCGTTCCTTCATGGATCTCAACGTCCACATCGATTAATGCGCGTGTGGCACCGTAGGTCTTCGACACCGCTTTTAGTGCGACGGCGATAACCGGGTCCGATTTCGAAGGCTCCATTGCCAGTTCTACTTTCTATGTTGGGCTGGGCAGCGTTCGAGCGAACGACGCCCAGCCCCAGGCTGGTGAGCTGCCGCGCTAGCGTAGCTCGGCGGGCAGTTGTGAAATCGTTTCCTTTGTGACTACGAAGGGATTCTTTGCAGTGCCAACGACCGAGTCATCCACAAAGCGTGTGCCGGCGTCCCCGCGTTGCGCAGCGGCAATGGAGTTGAGGTTTGCCTTCATTTGGTTGAAAGGGAACAGCATTGTGGAGAGCTGTACCGTACCGGCCTCCAATTGTTGGATCTGGAACTTGCCGAAGCCGATGTCCACGACGTGCACCTTCTCCGACAGGCCCGCGTCTTTTTCGGCCTGGACGACGCCCTGTGTGAGGTCGGGCGAGGACGCGGACATGATGAGGGTGGTGTCAGGATGGCCCTGCAGGTAGGTCTGGGTCTTGTTGTAGGCGTCGGTCGTCGTCCAGTCCGTGTAAATCGTCTCAACGGAATAGTCGGGGTTGTCGGCCGTGAGCTTTGCCAGTGCTGCTTCTGTGACGCGTGTCTGGGTGTTGACCGCGGGGCCAAGAACAGCAACGATCTTCTGCTTGCCGGGGTTTGCCTTTGCTGCTGCCGCCAACCAGCCGTCGACATAGTCGCGGGTGGTGTTGCTGCCCACGAAGTTCAACGTCCCCGGCGCCCAGACGTCGTCAACGGACTTGCCGGCCTGGTTTTTGCCGTCGTCGCACAGGGGTGAGCCCGAAATCGACGTAAGGATATTCGCCTTTGCGAAGTCATGGGTGAGGAGCTTGCAGGACATCACGCCGTCGAGGGCCATTACCACTGCTGCATCGAAGTTGCCGGAAGTCATCGCAGTCTGCATTTGGTTGAGCTGCTTGTTCGGGTCATAGCCTGCGTCGAACAAGGTCATGTCCATGCCAAGTTCCTTGGCAGTCACGTTCGCTGCCCTCTCCTGCTCCAGCCCGAACTCATTGGCAACACCCGGGATAAAAACGGCGACCTTAAGGCCCTTGCCGGTCTTCAAGTTGACTGTCATGTCATTGCCGACATCGATTGCGACCGTGCCGGCCGGGCCCTGACTGCCCGGTTTACCGGCGTCGTTCCCGGCACAACCGGCCAAAGCCAGCAGCACTGCCGTAGATCCAGCAGCCAACATGACCAGCGACTTCGTTGTACGCATAATTCTCCTGATTACCTGGTGCCCGCGCCTTAGGCGGCCGGGGTGAATGTGATGTGTCACGGAGCTTCATTGCTTCGCGATCTTGATTGGGGCGGCTGGCGTTACGGTGTAAGCCGCCGCAGCGGTCCTCCAGGCGATCTGCGCGGCTAGCGTAGTTCGGCGGGAAGCTGGGAGATCGTGCCATTCGTGACAGTGAAAGGACTCTTCGCAGTGCCGATGACCGAGTCATCCACAAAACGAGGTCCGGCATCTCCGTGTTGAGCCGCAGCGATGGCCTCCAGGGATACCTTTATCCCGTTGTAGGGGAAGAACAGCGTTGAGAACTGGATATTTCCTGCTTCAATCTGTTTGATTGAAAATTCGCCGAATCCCTGGTCAACAATGTGGACCTTTCCAAGAAGGCCTGCGTCCTCCACGGCCTTGACGATGCCCTGTGAGATGTCTGGCGTGTACATGGAGAGGATGAGGCTGGTGTCCGCGTGGCCTTGCAGGTAGGTTTGGGTCTCATTGAACGTGCCGGTAGTCGTGTAATCGGTGTAGATCTTATCCACCGTGTACTCGGGGTTGTCCTGCGCGAACTTCGCCAAGGCAACCTCAATCACCCGTGTTTGGGCGGCGACAGCAGGACCTAGTACAGCAACAACGTTCTGCTTTCCGGGGTTTGCTTTTGCTGCCGCGGAGAACCAGCCGTCGATGTAAGCGCGGGTGTTGTTGCTGCCTACAAAGTTCATCGTTCCCGGCGCCCAGACCTCCTCGACTGACTTGCCGGTCTGATTTGTGCCGTAGTCGCACAATGGGGTGACGTTGTTCACCACAAGAATGTTGGCCTTGGGGTAATCCTCGGTGAGGGTTTTGCAGACTACTGTGCCGTCGAGGGCCTGCACGACGGCAGCGTCATAGCCCCCGGATACGAGCGCGGTCTGCATTTGATTGAGTTGCTGGCTCGGGTTATAGCCCCCGTCGAACAATGTCATGTCCATGCCGAGCTGCTTGGCCGTCTCCTTTGCGGCAAGCTCCTGCGCCTGGCCGTAGGCATTGGCAACGCCCGGGATAAAAACGGCGACCTTGAGGTTGGGGCTTGTCTTCAGGTTGACCTTCATATTGTTGCCGACATCGATTGCGACAGTGTCAGCGGGGCCTTGGCTGCTCGGGCTTTGCGCGCAACCAGCCAGGGCCAGCAGCACCGCCGTCGAGCCTGCAGTCACCATGATTCGCGACTTCATTGTTCGCATTTTTCTCCTCGCGTTTCGCGGTTTCCCACTTGTAGGTCATCCAGACCTCATATCCGTTGGCTTTGCTGATCAGGCTCTTAGTGGCTAACAGCATGGACCTTCGTGGGGTCGGTCTCTGTGTCGACTGCATGCAGATCGGTGATGCGCTTGGGTGCCAGCACCGCCCAGACGATCACGAAGAAAGCGATAATCACGGCCGACGCGATATAGATGCCGGCAAACGTTGCCTCAGGGATGAATCCGTCGGGGCCGGGCACCAGCACGTTCAAAATAATTGCAACGGCTATCATCGCTCCGACGAACTGGATGATTGTTTGCATGCCAATGGTCGTCGCCATATTGTCCTGGCGGCCAGCCGCGGCAACGAGAGTGTACCCGGTGGTCAGGCAGCTGACGATCGTGAGGGTGTACAGGAACACCCACATCCACGACAACCACACTTGATCGTGCACCAACGCGAGTCCGAGGAAGACGAAGATGCCAGCGCCGCCAGAAACTACCAGGACGATTCTCGGTCCCAGACGCCGAAGGCCCCATCGGGTCCAAAGGTATCCCAGTGCCGCCCCCGGAATCATCGCCAAGTAGGCATACGTGGACTCCAGGGCAGAGAGGCCGTGACCATATCCGGAAGAAGCCGGGGTCTGCAGCAACGCCGGCAGCACGATAAAGATGCCTTGGCCAACCAGGCTGATCAGGAGGATTCCGGAGTAGCCGATGACCGCCTGACGGATATCCATGTTGCGGAATGACACTAAAGGCTCCTGAGCGCGTCGCTGCTGAATGATCCAGGCAGCCAGTGTGACTGCGCACACGATGAAGGCACCCAAGACCAGAGGCGAGGTCCAGCCCTGCCCGGGACCTTCAGCAATTCCGATCAGGAGTGCGGTGACCCACACGCCGAGCCCCAGCGCACCGAACCAGTCCAACTGCGCCACGGCGCGGGCGGCGACGGGCGTCTCGGGTGAGATCAGGGCGAGGACCAGCATCACCGCGTACAAAGCGAAGGTCAGCCAGAAGACGGTCTGCCAGGGCAATCCCAATCCAACGATGAGTCCGCCAGCACTAAGTGCCAGCGGTCCAAAGACTGCCATGACTGTTGAGAGCACCAGCGAGACCTGTCGGATTTGCCGGGCGGTACCCCGCGGGCGCAGAAGCCCCCAGCTGAGTGGAATCGTGGTAGCGAGGCCCATGAGGAATCGGCCCGCGACCAGAGGCCAGAAACCATTGGCGGTCGCACCGAGTGCGCATCCCACCAGTGCCAAGACGATCAGCGCGAGGAGAACTCTGCGATGCCCGAAAATGTCTCCCATACGGGCGGTCAGGCTGACAGAAATCACACTGCCAATCATCATCGCGTTAAGGACCCACCCGATTTCCGAACCCGTTAGGCCTGACTCGGTCGCAATCACGCCAATGAGCGGGGCGAGGATTCCGTATTGGATGTCAAGTGTTATGCCACTCAACAGGAGTAGGGCAATTATTGCTGTGCTTTGGCCAGTGCGGGACTCGACCAATGTTGTTTGTGTCATCTTTGATCACCTTGTATGTAACCAGCAGTCGCTGGAGTCGTTCCTGACCGCAGAGAACCCTGCTTCTTTGCCGGGCCTGCGTAGGCTTCAACGGTAAGGTGGGCCGGCCCCGACCCGGCACGGCAATCAACGCCGTCCACATGGGAATGTACGCCAAGGTGTGTCGCGGGTCACGTGAGGATCAGGAGCGTTCAAGAGACCGGTGGGAGCAGGCCTAGGCCCCGGAGCTGACCTTGCTCTTGTACTGGGAAGCTTCCCGGTAGGCCGTCGGTGGCATCCCCTTCCACCGCTTAAAGGCGATGGTGAAGCTGGCAGGCTCTGTATAGCCAAGCCTGCGCGATATCCTCGCTACCGAAAGATCCGTATTCGAGAGTAAATCGGCGGCGAGATCACTCAAGGTCTTGTCCCGGAGTTGGGCGAAGTCATCCCCAGTAAGTTCGAGCTTGCGTTGCAGCGTGCGGGGGGAAACCCGAAGTGTTGCGGCCACATTTGCCAGTTTGCGGTTGAGCTCGGGCGCAGTCCGTATGGTCTTGGCGACAGTGTCGGCCCAGTCTCCGGTCGCCCTTAGAGTATCGACAATCTGGGTATCCGCCTTGATCCATGCCGCGTGCTGAAAGGCGTTACCAAAGGGAAGTTCCTGTGCAGACGTTGCGGGGTCCCACCATAGCCGCAGTGTTTCGGCGCCGCATTCAATGCCGCAGGGGACGTTGCTCGAGAGCTCGGGGGAGGCTTCCGGGAGAGGGAATTCAATCCGGGTGAAGGGGAAGGGGCTGCCATAGAGCCATGTGAAGTTTCGGGCAATGAAACAGAGGTCGCGGTAAACGCTGAAGGGGATCAGCTCTTCCGGGGCATCGGGGTAGGTGAACTCCATCCCCGTTACCGCGCCATCCGCTGTCCTCAGAGACGTTAACTCGAACAGGGCAGGGCCATAGTCAGTGGTACTTGCAACATCAACCCACGCCTCGATGGTCGGTGCAGTAGCGAGGGCCAATCCTCTAACTCCGAAGGAGCCAAGTGAGTAGGCACGTGCGGCCCGCACCCAGAGATCCACACGATCTCCTGTGAGACCAACGAACTGAAGCTGGAAGGCCAGCTCCTTCCTGGCAGGAATAGTACCTCCCGGGCGGTTCACCGCGTCGGGGTCTATTTCCGCATTCGCCAGGGCAGTTTGCCAATCCAAATCCGCATCCTCAAGCAGCCCCCGCAGTATGTGCACGCTGAAGTTAGGCACGCGCAGGTTCTGATATGTTCCGCCTTTCACCGTCGCCACCCTCTCCCGCAGTCATAATCCGAGTACCAGAAGCCTCGTGAAGTCATGTCAGTAGCTTTGCACCTCCGGCGGGGCTGAAACGCACACGAGGTGACGTTTGGCGCGGTTTCCCATCTACTTGGCGTCGCCTGTCATGCCGGCCGACGCTGAAGGCTCCTAACGTTGAAGCTAACCAAGGCTCCGCAGTGGAGCCGAACAAACAACCCAACAAAGAGAGGGAACGAGATGACACGCGAAGAAGCCTTTACACTCTGCCCTTCCGACTCCTACGTGGAGCTCTACGGCAACCAGTGGCTCATCGTTCCGTTTGCACCGGTCGCCCAGCCTCAGTTCTTTATCTGCACACCAGGCCAGCGAACTCCCAAGCACGGTAATTGATCCTGCCTTCGAAGCCACAGCCGCAAAAGCCTATGGGGATCATTCATCTTGTGATTGAGTGAAGCATGGCTGCCCCGATTGAGGATTATGCGCTGCTTTCGGATCTCCACACTGGACCCCTTGTTTCCCGCCAGGGCAGTGTTGACTGGCTCTGCTTCCCGCGTTTCGACTCGCCGTCGCTCTTTGCCTCCCTGCTCGGGCATGAAGACCATGGCCGGTGGCTGCTGGCCCCGAGTCCGCCGGAGGCAGTTGTGGTGGACCGTCACTATATGGAGTCGACGTTCGTACTCCAGACAACGTGGCAGACGAATTCCGGAAAGGTCCTGGTGACGGACTTTATGCCGGTTGGTGCCGCCCATCCATCACTCGTCCGGCGGGTCACTGGACTCAGCGGGACAGTTCCCATGCACCAAGAGATAAGAATTCGGCCCCAGTATGCCACCGTCTTGCCTTGGGTAAGCAGGATCCGCGACAGCGCCGACCCCGGCGCCGAAATACTTCTCGCAATGTCCGGCCCGGATGCTCTGTCTTTGCGGGGCGACTTTCTTCCACAGGCCGAAGACCACCGGCATGCGGGGGAGTTCACGGTTGAGCAGGGACGGAATGTGGACTTTCACCTGACATGGTTCCCCTCCTACCAGGACGTGCCTCCTTCCATCAACATTGATGCAGCCCTGGACTACGCCATCCACTACTGGACGACGTGGGCGGCCAATTGCCGCTACGACGGGCCGCATCAGGATGCAGTCAAGCGATCACTTCTGGTCTTACGTGCTTTGACCCACTATGAGACGGGCGGCATTGTGGCCGCTCCCACCACTTCCCTGCCCGAAGAGTTTGGCGGACCACGCAACTGGGACTACCGCTACTGTTGGCTTCGCGATGCATCGTTGACACTTGAAGCCATGCTGACGCACGGCTACGAATCCGAAGCCCTGAAGTGGCGCAACTGGCTTCTGCGTGCGCTGGCCGGCGATCCGGAAGATCTGCAAATAATGTATGGCGTAGGGGGCGAACGGGACCTGACAGAAAAGGAACTCCCGCACCTGCCGGGCTACCAGGACGCCAGACCCGTTCGAATCGGCAATGCAGCCGTCTCCCAGCATCAGGCCGACGTCGTGGGGGAAGTGATGGTGGTACTGGAGAGGCTTCGCTTGGCCGGTGGCAAGGAAGATCATTTCTCCTGGGCCTTGCAGCGCGCCCTTCTTGGTTCCGTGGACAAACACTTCGACGACAAAGACCTGGGATTGTGGGAAATGCGCGGGGCACCGCAGTATTTCACGCACTCGCGGGTCATGATGTGGGCAGCCTATGACAGCGGGGTACGGGCTGTCCGGGACCACGGATTGCCTGGGCCGCTGGAGGATTGGGAGCGGCATCGGGATCGGCTCGCCGTAGAAATAACGGATCTCGGATTCAACCGTGAACTTAATTCCTTCACTCAGACTTACGGTGGTGAGGCGACGGACGCGGCCCTGCTGGTTTTGCCGCAGGTAGGCTTTCTCGCCTACGACGACGAGCGGATGTTGGGAACCGTCGCCCAGCTGGAGAAGGAGCTACTCACCACTGATGGATTTCTGATGCGCTACCGCACCGAGACGGGCGTCGACGGGTTGGCGCCCGGAGAACATCCATTCCTTGCCTGTTCCTTCTGGTTGGTGGAACAGTACGCACGCTCAGGCCGACGGGCAGACGCCAAGAACCTGATGGGCGCCCTGGTGGGACTTTGCAATGACCTCGGTCTGCTGAGCGAAGAATATTCAATGAACGAAAAACGCATGGCGGGAAACTTTCCACAAGCCTTCTCCCACCTGGCCCTGATACGTGCCGCAGACGCCATGCACAGCGAAAGCGTCTAAGCCGTGGAACCCGCGTTGTTCTTGTATCGGGATGCTTCCCTGTAGGCCGTCGGTGGCATCCCATTCCATCGTTTGAAGGCGATGGTGAAGCTCGTTGGGTCTGTATAGCCCAGAGTGCGGGATATCCGTGCCACAGAGTGGTCCGTTTTCGAGAGCAGATCGGCGGCAAGGTCACGCAGGGCTTTGTCCCGCAGTTGGGCAAAGTCGTCACCGGTTAGTTCAAGCTTGCGTTGCAACGTGCGGGGGGAGACCCGAAGTGTTGCTGCCACATTTGCCAGTTTGCGATTGAGCTCGGGCGCGGCCCTAATAATCTTCATGACGGTGTCAGGCCAATCGCCGGTCGCCCTGAGGTCGTCAAGGATCTGATGATCCGCCTTGAGCCATGCCTCGTGCTGGAAGGCGTTGCCGAAAGGGAGCTCGTGTACAGATGTTGCCGGATCCCACCAGAGGCGCAGTGCGTCGGATCCGCAGTCGATGGCGCAGGGGACGTAGTTCGAAATCTCGGGGGAGGCGTCTGCGAAGGGGAATTCGACCTGAGTGAAGGGGAAAGGGCTGCCGTACATCCATGTGAAAGTTCGGGCAACGACGCAGAAATCGCGGTAGACGCTGAACGGGATGAGCTCTTCCGGAGTATCGGGGTAGGTGTACTCCATACCAATCACCGTGCCACCCGGTGCCCTGAGAGGCGTAATTTCCATCAGGCCAGGGGCATAGTCTGTTGAGCTGCCAGCTTCTACCCAGGCCTCAATGGTGGGCGCTGTAGCGAGGGCCAATCCGCGAATTCCGAAGGATCCCAGCGTGTAGGCCTGTGCGGCCTTAACCCAAAGGTCGACGCGATCCTTTGTGAGAGCCACGAATTGCAATTGGAAGGCCAACTCCTTCTTGGCGGGAATAGTGCCTCCCGGGCGGTCTATGGCATCTGGGTCGATCTCTGCATTTCTGAGCGCAGTTTGCCAATCAAGATCCGCATCCTTCAACACTGCGCAGAGTCCGTGAACGCTGAAGTTCGGTAGCCGCAGATTCTGGTAGGAGCTTAGTTTCACTGCCGCCCCCTTTCACCGTTGACGAAGAGGCGCTCCAGAGCCCAGGGCGAGGAGTCGCACAGGCCCAGCATGTGAAGCACGTCACCAGCTTTGCATCCCATGCCATGTATTCACAAGAGGCCCCAGCCTGACGCAGTTTCCCATCTGTTTGGCATGTCTTGCCATGCCGCCTACCTCACCTACGCACCTAACGTTGAAGCCCTAAGCAAGGGCCGGCAGTGAAGCCGGCGAACTGATATCAAAGGAGATCCGGTGAGCTTATCCATCACCCAAAGCCTTGAACCTGCAGTCACTGCCGACGAATTCAAGGCGGCGTTTCGCAACCATCCCGGTGGTGTTGCTGTCATCACCGCTGATGCGGGCAACGGGCCTGTCGGCCTGACGGCAACGTCTGTCATTTCCGCCAGTGCCGAACCCCCCATTCTGGCCTTCTCAGTATCGGAATTTTCCTCCAGTACCCCCACCATTCTGGCTGCAGACACCGTCGTCGTGCATCTACTGGGCGCTGATCAGGTGGACATTGCCAAACTCTGCGCCACCAGCGGGATCGATCGCTTTGCTGACACCTCTCTCTGGTCCCGTCTCGAGTCGGGGGAGCCCTACTTTGTGCAGGCCCAGACTTGGATCCGGGGAAGGATCATCAACTCGATGGCCGCCGGAGGGTCCACCATCGTGGCGGTCGAGGCGCTTCAGGCGTCTCTGGCGCTCTCAAGTGAGGCAGCGCCCGCGGACCCGCTGGTCTATCACAACCGGACCTGGCACGTCCTTGGGGATGCATCCCAAATCTGAAACGCGACCCTGCCGGTCATAGCAATTCCAACCCCTTCTGCACCCAATTTCAATCTTCCCGAAAGGACGGCGATTATGAGCATCGCATCCAACGAAACTTCCACCGACCAAGCCGTTGATCGCGACTTCGTCGCGGATTACACAGTCGAGCGTGACAAGGGCCCGATGGTCGGAAGCGACAACGCTTTCAAGGTCGCGATCTTCGGGGCGAACGTGTCCACGGGCCAAGGCGGCCTGAACTTCGCCGAGAACTCCATCAAGCTTGGCAACTGGGGCGAAGTGCAGCATCTCGCCCAGAAGGCCGACCGGTACGGCTTGGACGGATTCATCCCCATCGCTCGCTGGCAGGGGCTCGCTGGTCCCGACCGGCCCTGGGGTCGTCAGTTCGAGACGTTCACCTGGGCGGCAGGTATCGCCGCGGTGACGCAGAACATTCAGATCATCGCCACCTGCAACGTGCAGTTCATCAACCCCGTGATGGGCGCGAAAATGGTGACAACCATTGACCACATCAGTGGTGGTCGCATGGGGCTGAACGTGACAGCGGGCTACTTCAAACCCGAGTACGACATCTTCGGCGTCGAACTCCCAGAGCACGATGTGCGATACGAGCTCGCCGACGAGTGGATTGAGATCGCCGAGCGGCTGTGGGCGAACGAGGAGCAGGAGTTCGACTTCGACGGCAAGTTCTTCAATCTGAAGGGCGCGCAGGCGCACCCGAAGCCCGTGCAGTCCCCGCGCCCGATGGTGATGAGCGCCGGTTCGAGCCCAGCAGGGCAGGAGTTCGCGTTCAAGCACGCAAACGTCCTGTTCGCGTCGGTTGCCAGCGTCGAACACAGTGGCGAGCTGACACCGAAACTGCGGCAGAAAGCCGACGCCGCTGGACGCGAGGATCTCGGCCTGTGGGCTGGCGCGCACATCATCGTCAAGGACACCGAGAAGGAAGCGCGCGCCTACGCGGACTACGTCACGGAAAACACTGACTGGGAGAGCGCGCTTCGCTATCGCGAGATCATTCGCAGCGGCACGCAGAGCTTCAACTGGGATGAGTACAAGCAGTCCGAGGACTACAAGCGTGACGAATCCGTGAGGGCCTTTGGCCGCGCGGCGCTTATGCCCATCACTGGTACTCCCGAGATGGTCGTCGAGGAGCTGCAGAAGTTGCAGGCCTCGGGCATCACGGGCATCTGCACCGGCCTCGTCGACTATGACGAGGGCCTGGACCGGCTGAACGAGCAAGTCTTCCCGCTGATGCGCGAGGCGGGCCTGCGCGCCTGACCACTAAGCGCCCAACCGCGAAGCGTCCATCCACGAAGGAGTGAACACAGATGACTTTTCCTGATCCCAAAAAATTCCAACTCGTCGTCGCGGGGCCGAACGAGGCCGGCGAGGCCGACTTCCTCGAAGTCGGCCCGGCCGCAGAGTTCGACTTCCCCGGCGTGGCAGCGGGTGCCTTTTACTGGGCTGTTGACGGGGGCCACAGCAAAACGAACATCGGCGCCCCGCCAAGCAAGGTCGCCTTGGCTGGACCCAACGGATCCACCTTCGGTATCAGCAGCTTCCCTGCGCACTCTTCCGGGGAGGTGGACGCTGAGACGCTGGACGAGAGCATGAACGCCACCGACGACGACGGCGACGCCGGGATGCACGCGAGCGACACCATCGACTACGAGGTGGTTATCTCGGGCAAAGTTGACCTCGTTCTCCCGGGTGGGAAGAAGCGGACGCTCGTGCCGGGAGACCTGCTAGTCATGGCCGGGGTGCCCCATGCCTGGAAGAACCCGTACGACGAAGACTGCGTCTACGTCGTGGTAACTGTCGGTTTCAACACCCCTGAGGTGGCATCATGAGTCTGACCTCACCGGGCAAGGCGCTGCGTGCCGTCTTCGACAGTCCCCAGACGGCCCTGGTGCCGTTCGGCGCCTTGCCGCTCCACGCACAGATGGCGCAGCACGCAGGTTTCGACGCGTTCCAGCTCTCCGGCGGCATGTCGGCTTGGTGGCAGGGCGTCTCCGACACGGGATGGCTCACCCTGACCGAAGTGGTTGAGCATGCAAAACGTACCGCCCGCGCCGCTGACATTCCGATCTATTGCGATGCCGATACCGGCTTCGGTGCACCGATCAACGTGCAGCGCACAGTGTCAGAGTTCATTGATGCCGGCGTCGCCGGAATCCACATTGAGGATCAGCGGGAGCCCAAGAAATCAGGCGGCGTAGCCGGGATCGAATTGGTTTCGGACGCCGAGGCTATCGGACGACTGAACGCCGCCGTCGATGCCCGCGACAAATTGGACAGCGATTTCGTCATCGTTGCCCGCACCGACGGCTATGGTGCCGCCGGCGGTGGCGTGGACGAGGCGATCCGCCGCGCGCAACTCTACAAGGCCGAGACCGGTGCGGACGTCATCTTCTACGAGGGATTCCATACCTGGGAGCAGGCCGAACTCGCGCTGAAGGAGACACCCGGGCCCGCCTACGCCGTCGGAGTTCCGTTGATC
The DNA here is from genome assembly GCA_039636795.1 of Micrococcaceae bacterium Sec5.1. Lineage (NCBI taxonomy): Bacteria > Bacillati > Actinomycetota > Actinomycetes > Micrococcales > Micrococcaceae > Micrococcaceae bacterium Sec5.1. The sequence continues at coordinate 2,818,347 of CP143430.1, forward strand.
GGCCGAAAGACCGTCGCCGAGATGACAGCGCTCGGCCAGGCGATCCAGCCTGTGGCTTTCGTGCTCCCGGGCGTCAAAGAGGTATGGCGCCTGCTCATGGAGGTCAAGGAATCCGGCGAGGCCACACCCATCGGCGAGTACATCGACCACTTGAACGATGGCCCGGACAGCATCGGCTGGGGCGCAATGTTCGGCCGGCCCCTGACCGACTACGTGCGTGAAACCGAGGACAGGTTCCTCCCACAGGAATCGCGCCGCAATTATGACAACAACGTCCATGTTGGAGAGAACTACTGATGAATGAGGAAAAACTGATGATGAAAGACAAAGCCGGTCTCGTCACCGGCGCGGGCTCGGGCATTGGCCGGGCAGGTGCCCTGGCGTTCGCGAAGAATGGTGCGCGCGTAGTGGTGTCAGATATTGATGAGGCCTCCGGGCGCGAAACAGTGGAGATGATCACCGAATCCGGTGGAAAGGCTGTCTTCTTCCAGTGCGATGTCAGCGATGAGGAGCAGGTCAAAGGCCTCGTCGACGCGACGGTGTCGAACTTCGGGCAGCTGGATTTCGCTTTCAACAATGCAGGGATGAACGGTGTCTTCGCACCTATTGGGGAGACTGACAGCGAGACCTGGGATCGAGTCATGAAGGTGAACCTCTACAGCACCTTCTACTGCCTCAAGCACGAAGTCAACGCGATGCTGAAGACCGGAGGTGGCGCGATCGTGAACACAGCTTCTGCTGCGGGCTTGATCGGCATCGCCAACAACGCGCCGTACACGGCCTCGAAGTTCGGCGTCGTCGGGATGACGAGGAACGCGGCCATTGATTATGGGCCCTTGGGCATCCGTATTAACGCTCTCACGCCGGGGTCGACGACGAGTCCCATGATGAAGAACGCTTTCGAGCAGAACCCGCCCGAATTCCGGGAAAGGATCCTGTCGGCGATTCCGATGCGCGGGCTGGCTGAACCCGAGGACCAGGCAGATGCGGTTGTGTGGCTCTGCTCGGAGCAAGCCCGCATGGTTACCGGAATTTCCCTGGCGGTCGACGGCGGCTGGCTGGCTGGAAAGTAATGGCAACGCCTGCCCGCTTCCACAAGAAATGGAGTAACTGAAAAATGAACAATCTTGATTTCAAGGGCCGGGTGGCAATTGTCACGGGTGCCGGACAGGGAATGGGCCGCGAGCACGCAAAGATGCTCGCCTCCCGCGGGGCCCGCGTCGTCGTCAACGATGTCAACGTGGCGAACGCCTCCGCGGCCGTGGCCGAAATTACCGACGCCGGCGGTATGGCAGTGGTTGACAGCAATAACGTTGTCACGAACGCGTCTGACATAGTCCAGACCGCACTGGACTCCTTTGGGCAGCTCGACATCGTCGTGAACAACGCCGGGATCAACGCGTTCGGCCGCTTCTGGGAGATGGAGCCCGATACGTGGTGGCGCATCTTCGATGTGGCCGTCAAGGGCGTGGTCGGAGTCTCACGTGCTGCCATGCCGCACCTCATTGCCTCCGGCAGTGGCCGGCTTATCAATATTTCGTCGAACGGGGTCATGGGCGTGCCGACGGACTCGGCCTACAACGCTGCCAAGGCCGCGATCTGGGGTCTGGGTATTACCCTCGCGGCCGAGGCCCGTGAGGTGGGAGTTCAAGTCACCACCCTGATGCCGGTTGCCTTGACACCAATGACGGAGGACGCCTTCCCCAATCCCGTCGTCAAGGACGCCATGCGCACCAATGTTCCGGCGAGCTCTGTGTCTGCGTTCGTGACGTGGCTGGCGCACCAGGACACTTCAGTCTTCGGCGAAACGTTCGAGATTGCCGGAGTCGCTGCCGGCCGCGTGGCCATTGCCGGCATGCCGCGAATGAAGGTCGAATCACCTACGCCCGAGAGTTGGGCCGACAGCGGGGAGGCGCTCATGAAGGGCGGCGAGCTGCGGGAATTCCGCAATGCGAGCGAGTCGTTCCGCGACCAGATGGTGTACTTGGCGCCCGAATTGGACACGGTGCTCCCAGTCGACGCAGCGGACGTTTCGCGGTGACGGTCGCGGCATCAATTACCACGTAGGGGCAAGTTCAAGGCCGGAACCGGCTCACAAACAAGACAAGGATTCTCATGAAGATCGGCATTGTAGGAGCAGGATCAATCGGAGCGACACTCGCCCGCAAACTCAGTGGAGCTGGCCATGATGTGAAGGTTGCTAATTCCCGCGGCCCTGAAACCATCAGTTCGGACATTGTCGCGTCGGGAGCCAGGCCAGTAGAGGCAACCAGCGTCGCCACCGACGTCGATGTCCTCATCACGTCCATACCGCTCAGCCGGATGCCGGAGGTCAAAACCCTTATCGAGGACCTCCCGGCCCACGCCGTCATCGTCGATACGTCCAATTACTACCCCCTTCGTGATGGGCGGGTGGATGCCCTGGAAAACGGGATGGTCGAAAGCGTCTGGATCACCCAGCAGCTCGGGCGTCCCGTTGCCAAGGCCTGGAACGCCATTACGGCTGGGTCTTTCGAGGCCTATGGACGTGAAGACGGCGATCCCGATCGGATCGCGATCCCCGTGGCCGCGGATCGCGACCACGACAAAGCGGTGGCGATGGCCCTCGTCGAGGAAACCGGCTTTGACGCGGTCGACGCCGGATCCCTGGCGGAGTCTTGGCGCCAGCAGCCCGGATCCCCCAGCTACTGCACCGATCTCACCCGCCAGAAGATACCCCACGCCCTTGCTTCAGCCGATAAGGCGCGGAGCCCACACCGACGCGACATCGCTCTTGCTGCCATTACAGAACGCTTCCCGAACTATTCGGATGTCACCGCCGACTACCTTGTTCGACTTCACCGGGCCCTCTACAGCTAAACCCGTGACTATTCGCCAGCAGCCCCAGGGCCAAGGAGCATCAATGAACCGTAAGGAAGATATTGTCATCGTTGGGGCTGCCCGGACTCCCCAGGGCCGGTTGATGGGTCAGCTCGCCGCGTTGTCCGCCGTCGAGCTCGGCGGCGCTGCAATCGCTGCCGCCCTGGACAGGGCAGGCATCAGTGCGGATGCTGTTGACGCTGTTCTCATGGGCCAGGTAATCCAGGCGGGCGCTGGCCAGAACCCTGCACGACAAGCAGCAGTAGCCGGCGGCATACCGCTCAATGCCCACGCTGTCACCGTTAACAAGGTATGCCTGTCCGGACTGACCGCGATTATCGAAGCCAGCCGGCTACTCCAGCTTGGCGAAGCGGAAGTAGTCATCGCGGGCGGACAAGAATCAATGAGCAATGCACCGCATCTGCTTCCCGGTTTACGCGCCGGGCAGATCTACGGGGATGCCGTGCTGTCGGACTCTGTTGCCCATGACGGGCTAACCGATGCCTTCGACCACGAGTCCATGGGCCTTAATACTGACCGTGCCAATGAGGTACACGGCATCGCTCGTGCCGAGCAGGACAAGGCCGCTGCAGACTCCCATCGACGGGCAGCAGCGGCCCACAGCGCAGGGTACTTTGATGCGCAAATTGTTCCGGTCAAAGTGCCGCGTCGGCGGGGAACGGCCGAATTGGCAGGCATGGACGAGGGTGTCCGTCCGGACAGCAATGCGGAGTCCCTCAGCAAACTCCGGCCGGCTTTTTCCCCTGGCGGTACCGTAACGGCAGGCAACGCATCGCCGCTCACTGATGGTGCTGCCGCCGTCGTCCTTACCACTCGCGGATACGCAGAGACCCATCGCCTGGAGATCTGGGCTGTGCTCGGAGCTCATGGACAGATTGCCGGCCCCGACACATCCCTGCCGGACAAACCAGCGCAAGCCATTGCGAAAGCGCTCGGAGCCGCGGGCTGGACCGTAGAAGAGTTGGATTTCGTGGAGATCAACGAAGCGTTCGCGTCCGTAGCCCTCCACTCAGCTGCGCAGCTCGGAATTGCAATGGACAAGGTCAACGTGAACGGCGGCGCCATCGCTCTCGGACACCCCATTGGCGCCTCCGGGGCGCGCGTGGTTGTCTCCGCTGTCTACGAGCTGCAGCGCCGCGAAAGGGGCAAAGTTGCTGTGGCACTGTGTGGTGGAGGCGGCCAGGGCGAGGCGCTGCTCCTGTCCCGGACCCGATAGATGACTGGAGTAATTGAGCCCATGAAGGAGGCTACGCCGAACACCGGCAAAACGGTGGACTGGGCTGCCGAGCTGGACCAACTGCGTGTCCTGGTCGCCAAGCAGGAGCTGAACGAGAACATGATCCGCTATTGCCGGGGCATGGACCGGAAGGAACTGGACCTGATGAAGTCCACGTACTGGCCTGAGGCGACTGAGGATCATGGCATGTATGTGGGCCTGTCCCATGACTTCTGCGACTGGGCCTATTCCATGCGGCGGGAGTCCTCCCACAAGGCCAGTCACTACGTGACCAACATACTCATCGACCTCAACGGCAACGAAGCCAAGCGTGAAACAGCGTTCATCTACCGTACGGTTCCAGCCGACGGCGGCCCTACGGACCTGCTTTTTGGCCGTTACCGGGATCTTTGTGAGCGGCGCCAAGGGGAGTGGAAGGTGCTCGCGAGGACTTGCGTCTGGGACGGGGCGCAACGGCTCGGTCCGGAAGCGGACGTAGCCGAGCTGTTTGGCATCCCACCCACGTCGAACTTCGGCGATCGCTATCCGCACGACCCGATCTATGCCACGGATTGGGGAAAAGCATCCCCTGTCCAGACCACGAATGCAAAGGAGCATTTCAATGACTAGCGACCAAATCCTCGCTGGAAAGCACATCCTCATTACCGGCGCCGGTCGCGGCCTCGGCGAGGCTTATGCACACGCGGCCGCAGCGGAAGGTGCCCGCGTCGTCGTCTCGGACATTAATGCCGAAAGCGCCGAGGCTGTGGCGGAGGCGATCAATCGGGAGGGCGGCGAAGCATTAGCCGTCGCGGCCGACGTCACCGATTGGGACAGTTGCCAGCGGCTTGTCTCGGCGGCGGTAGAACGCTTCGGGAAACTTGACGGCCTGGTAAACAACGCCGGTTACTTGGAGACGGTGACGGCCGGGGAGGAGACCCAGGAGCACATCCGCCGCCATGTGGACATCAACGTCTGTGGTACCTACTTCATGTCAGTCCATGGCCTTGCCGCCATGGAGGGACGCGGATCGATCGTCAACGTGACCTCGGGCGCGGTTGTAGGTCTCCGGATGATGAGTGCTTATGCCGCAGCCAAGGCGGCGATCGCCTCGTTGACTTTCGCCTGGGCAACCGAGTTCGGCGCCGAAGGCGGAGATATCCGGGTAAACGCCATGGCACCCCATGCCGACACACCGATGATGACGGCCGGCACCGAGGCGTACACGAAGTTCTTCGGCGGAAACCCCATCGCACCGCCGCCGTCCACAAACGCTCCAGTGGTGCTTTATCTCCTGTCTGACCTCAGCAAGGGAGTAAACGGCCAAGTGGTCCGTTTTGCGAACGGGCATGACCTCATGCTGCTTTCGCACCCGGCCGTCGTCGACTCCGCCCTCACCCGCGAGTCATGGACGCCCCTTGATGTCAGCGCTGCGTTCGATGACGTCCTGCGCGCCAGGATGCAGCCGTGCGGCCAACTGACGTACATGGATTCCCGCATCACGGAGCCAGAACTGACGGAGTTTGCAGGAGTCAGCCAGTGAACGAGCGGAATGAACCCGCGAAGCGCAGCGTCGACGTCCTGATTATCGGAGCTGGTCCGGTGGGACTTTCGGCGGCGATCCTCCTGGGGCGGTTCGGCGTCGACACCCTCGTTGTCGAGCGACGAACCGAGCGGTCGCGCCACCCCAGGTCCCGTGCGGTCAGTTGCCGCACCATGGAGGTTTTTCGCGAACTCGGTCTCGCGGAAGAAGTACGGGCTGCGGCACTTCCTGGCGGACCACGGCGCCTGCTGGGAAGCGATGCCGTATCACCGTGGCGTTCTGTAGTCACCAGCAGCGGTGCTGACGGCCCCGCCGACACCAGCCTCGGTCCGGAGACCCTGGATGTGGTGCTGTGCTCACAGGACGCCCTTGAGCCCATCCTCGTTGACGCGGCCCAGGCAGAGGACACGGTCACGATCGAGTTCGGAAGGACGGTGTCGACGGTTAAGGACACAGGGACAGAAGTCCTCGTGTCCATAGCCGATGATGATGGCTCTGTGGACGTTGCCGCAAAATATGTCATCGCGGCCGACGGCGCCGCCAGCCAGGTGCGCACTGCCCTGCGGATCGGGACGACGGGCGATCAGGACCTGCAGACGGCGGTGAGCGTGCTGTTCCGTTCGCCTGTTATCCAGCGGCGCACGGGCGATCCGTCCAGCTTTATCTATCTCGATAATCCAGAGACCATCGGCGCTGTCGTGATCGCTCCCGTTGACGCGACCGATCGGGTAGCGATGCTGGGCCGCCCACTGGTCATGGACAGGGTGCCCTTCGAGGACATTGACTGGACGACGCAAATACGGGACGCGATCGGCGATCCTCACGAGTCGGTGGAGTTAATGGACGCCCGGACCTGGACTGTGGGCGCCTGGGTGGCAGACAGCTACCAGTCCGGCCGGATCCTGCTCGCCGGAGACGCCGTGCACGTCATGCCTCCATACGGCGGCTTCAACCAAAACACCGGCATTCAGGACGTCCACAACATCGCATGGAAGCTGGCAGCTGTCCTCAAGGGCTGGGCTGATCCTGCCCTCCTGGCCACCTACGAAGTGGAGCGGCGGCCCGTTGCAGTGTTTAATATGGCCGAATCCGTCCGCAACTTCCGATCTATTGTGGGTAACGCCGATGAAGGCCCCCGCTCCTTCCGGCCGGAAAACTTTGTACACCCTGGCCTGGACATCGGATTCCGCTATAACCGTGGAGCGGTAGCGGGACCCACCTCGCCGGATGCCGGCTGGCCGGTGGGAACCTTCACGCCAACTGCTGCCGTGGGTGAACGCGCCCCGCACGTGTGGCTCAACGCCGAGGAAACTACTTCAACGCTTGATTTGTTCGGACGCGAACTGACCATCCTCGCGCGCTCCGGTTCGGAGCCAGCAAGGGAGGCAGCGCGGCGCGCAGACATCCGTGGCATTCCATACCGCTTGGTGACGTTCGGGCCCTCAGGTGACTTTGACGCTGCAGAGGCCGAGTGGGCGGCTGCTTACCGTGTAAACGGGGACGAGGCCATCCTTGTACGGCCCGATGGGCACGTGCTGGCGCGGTTGGACAGCGAGGACCCGGCAACGCTGGACGCCGCCCTGCTCGCTTACACCGGCCGGAGGACTGCCGCATGATTCCGGCAGAGTTGGACCTGCCGCCGCCGGCAAGTCCAAGGCAGGCTCGAAACGCTATTCTTCGCGCGGATTTTTGCCAACGACTATTGAGAACTCGCGCTATTTGTATATACAGTTCATATTACGAGAGTTTAGCCGCGCTGGCCGGACGGCCTTATGGAGCGCGACTCATGGCTCAATCACAGAAATAAGGAGATTCACGATGGCGTGGATAACGTTTGATGATTACAAGGACAAGTACCAGCACATCAAATTGGAGCGTGACGAGGATGGCATTCTGCTGGTCACGTTCCATACGGATGGAAGCGACGTCGTCTGGGGTGTGGGAGTCCATGACAATGTTTCATCGCTCTGGGATGACATCAGCCGGGACCGGGGGAACCGCGTTGTCATCATCACCGGAGCGGGCGACACCTTCATCGACAAGGAAGCCCCGATTGATAACAAGAACTGGGTAACCCCTGAGATCTGGCTCGGCCTTCATCACGACGCCAAGCGCCTTGTGCTCGGCCACCTCGACATCGAGGTTCCGATGATTGCCGCAGTAAACGGTCCGGCGAGGTATCACAATGAGCAGGCGCTGTTGTGCGACATTGTCATCGCTTCCGAGGATGCCGTGTTCGCCGATCATGCACATTTCTCCCAGGGAAACATTCCCGGCGACGGCATGCAGATCATCTGGCCGCTGGTCATCGGCCTGAACCGGGGCCGGTACTTCCACCTCACCGGCCAGGAGATCACTGCGCAGCAGGCATACGAATGGGGTGCCGTGAACGAAGTGGTGCCCAAGGATCAGGTAGTCACCAGGGCATATGAACTTGCCCGGATGCTTGCCGCGAAGCCTACGCTGACGCTGCGCTCCACGCGGATGCTGATGGTGAACGAGCTCAAAAAGACCATGAATGACGCGGTCAGCCACGGAATGATGACCGAAGGTCTTGTTGCCATGGGCGAAGGCTGGAATCCGACTCCGCTCACGGGACCGGAGCTGGCCGCGGGTGTAAAAACTCCGGCCTGACGCAAATGAAAGCGCCGACGACTTGAGATGTCGTCGGCGCTTTCTGCTCGTGAATCAGTTGCAACAAACTGTCAGGAATAACCGAAGTGGCGGGCCTTGCGGGCCCAGTCTGCCGCATCGATTGCTTCCATGATGGGTATGTAAGCGCCGCCTTCTGCTTCGCCCTCGAGCAACTCACCACGCGCGAGGAGGGACAGATTCTCGCGAAAGCCCGCCACGGCACCGTTCACGGTGTTGATGACCAGCAGCATCTTTACACCCGCGTCTTCGAGTTCCTGGCGCTCTTCCAGGGTGGGATTCTTTACGGTCACCATGACGTACTTGCCTGGGACGACTTCCGAGAGCTTGGGCAAGTCGAGAAGGGGGTAGCCGCACGGATAGAGCATGTCTGCGCCGGCAGCAGAATAGGCAGCCATGCGTTCAGAGAGGTTGTCGAAGCCAAAGCGGCTGGCATCCGATCGGGCCACGATCACCATATCCGGGGACGTCCGCGCTTCCACGCAGGCACGGATGATGTCACTCATCTCCTCGACGGTGCGAAGTTTGAGTTGCGGCTTCCAGCGCTCCCCGCCGTCTCTGGGTGTCCAAAAGTGCTTCGTTGCAGGCACCATGTCTTCGACCAGCAGGGCTGCGACGCCGGCTTGCTCGGCAAGTTGGACGCCACGGAACGCTTGAAGGGGTGATCCTCCTGCATCATCAAAGTCGAGAATGAGTGGCAGGTCTGTGACTGCGGTGATGCGCCTCCCGGCCTCGATGAGTTCTCCCTGGGAGATAAAACCGTTATCCGGCACCCCGTAGTGGAAGTTGGAGTAAGTGCCCCCGGCGATAAGCACGACATCGAAGCCGGCTTGCTCAATCAACTTCGCTGAGAGTGCATCGTAGGCTCCCGGCGCGATGATCATTTTGGAATCCGCGAGCAGTTCCCGGAGTCTTTGCGCGGGTTTCATGGTTATTTCCCTTCATTCCATCCGAAATTGTGGCTAGCACGAGAAAGAAGAAATCCTCGTGGAAAGTAGCAATGTTACTATCGTATCACGGTAGTAACATTCACCATTTGAAAATAACGAGATCAGCAGTCCGCAGCTCTCTTCCCATCATGACGACCCAAAGGATGAACGATGCAACAAACCCAACCTCAAGCAGGAGCAAGCAACAAACAGAGTGAGCCAAGCGTTCACGTCAGCAACTCCGGGGGAGTTCGCATCATGACGATCACCCGTCCGCACAAGCGAAATGCCATTGACCGCCCCACAGCACTGGCGCTTGCAGCTGCGTTCGATGCGTTCGACGCCGATGATTCTGCAAGCGTCGCCATCCTCACCGGCGCTGGCGGATACTTCTCGGCAGGCGCTGACCTCGTATCGGTTGCAGCGGGAGACGTCCCGGTCCTTGAAGGACGTGGTTTCGCCGGCATCACCCGTCGGCCGCCCGTGAAACCCGTCATTGCCGCCGTCGAAGGCTACGCCTACGCAGGGGGATTTGAGCTTGCGCTCGCATGCGATTTGATCGTGGCCAGCTCAACGGCCTCGTTTGCCCTTCCTGAGGTAAAGCGGGGACTGATCGCCGCAGGCGGCGGGCTACTCCGCCTACCGGACCGTATGCCGTATCACATCGCGATGGAGCTGGCGCTGCTGGGAGAGCCGATCACTGCGGCCCGCCTCGCCGAGCTCGGCCTCATCAACAGGCTGACGGAGCCGGGCAAAGCACTCGACACAGCACTGGAACTCGCCGGGAAAATCCAGCTCAACGGACCCGTTGCAATGAAGACTGCCAAACGCATCATCTCGGAGTCGCGGTATGCCGCAGCGGAGGCGCGCTTCGCTGCCCAGGAAGAAATCGTTGCTCCGTTGCGAAGCGGACCGGAAGCGCGTGAGGGTGCCCTGGCCTTTGTGGAACGGCGCGACCCCGCGTGGGCAGTCACTGCGCAGGGCAGCGATAGCCGCTGAGTTAACAAACTGGAAGTCTGGCGTGGCTTCCTACGTCATTGGCGTCCTATGCCGTGTCGCTCAGGGTCCGCCCCCTCTTAGCGTTGTTTCAGAGCAAAGATCGGTTGAAATGCCGCAGCACTAACATCCATAAACACGAAAGGCCAAGGCAACGATGCCCGAAAATCACCAGAAATTGCACTTCGGACCGGCACGTACAGAACTGCACGTAGGCGTTGATCTCGAGCGGATGCGTCGAGAACGCGCTGACCGTATGCGGGCCCTGATGCGCTCCAAGGGCATACCTGCGCTCCTGCTCACGGGCGCGGACAACGTGCGTTATCTGACAGGTTTTTGGTGGGGAGAATTCTCGCTCCAAGTGGGCTATGCATTGTTCTTCGCAGATGAGGAACCAATCGTGTTCGCGCCAGCGGGATCCCTCCAGCAAATGCCCGACCAGGCTCCATGGATCACACAGTGGCGCCCAGCCATCTCTTGGCTCGGCGGTGTGGCGCCCACTTCTGCAATTGCCGAACTGTCGGCCGTTTTCGCAGCCCAGATCCGCGACGAACTTGCATCACGATCTCTCGAGGGCGAGCAGTTGGCCGTCAGCGAGATTGATGAGCCCGGTATGAATGCCCTGGCCGATGCAGGCATCCAAACAATTCCCGGGCTCCCTCTCTTGCTCGAATGCTCAACGATCAAGACCGCTGATGAAATCTCCTGCATCTCGATGGCGGCGAGCTTGAGCACCGCAGGGTTTGAGGCGACCCGGGCCGCATTGCGGCCCGGAACCAAGCAGGCCCAGATCGCGTTGATGGCCCGTCGCGCCATTGAAGATGCCGGTGCGGAAGTGGGAGCCGCCCGTCTGCTCTCCGGACCACTGTCATTCCCCCGTGGGATCAGCGGTGGAGACCGCATCGTTGAGCATGGCGATCTCGCCTACCTCCTCACCTGCGGAACTTCCTACATGGGGTACACCGCGTGTCTCTACCGCCAATACGTCGTGGGCCGCGCCCCGACGTCAGCCGAGCGCTCGTCCTACGCAAAGCTGACGGACCGTTTGGATCTGGCGATGTCGCTCATGAAACCCGGCGCAAGCACAGCTGACGTGGCCTCCGTACTTGCCCCCGCGGAAGATCTTGGCTTTCCGTCCGAGGCAGAGTGTTTCAGCATCGAACTGGGGCACGGGATCGGCCTGGTCAACGCAGGGTCCCGGGCAATCCACTACAACCCGCCCACCATTACGCGCTCGTGGTCGCTTGACCATCCTGAGGAGATCCAAGAAGGCATGGTCATTGCCATCGAAGGTATCGAAGGGCAGCACCGTGTCGGAGGCGTACGTCTTGAGAACCTCGTTGTCGTCACGGCAAATGGCGCGGAACTTCTTGACCACTACCCGCGCCTGGACATGGTCCAAACAGCTGGGTGACCATCCCAGGCCAGACCGACTGCGATTGCGAAACACCGAAGGCTGACATGACCCTGATAGTTGAAAAGCACGTCCCTGTCGCAATGCGCGACGGCGTTACCCTCTCTGGAGATGTGTACCGGCCAAGTGCTGGGGAACCGCGGTCCACAGTTCTGATACGAACGCCCTACTGCAAGGATGACCCCGCGCACGCCAACACGTGGATTAACGTCCTGCGTGCCGTGGAAAGCGGGTGGGCGGTGGTGGTTCAGGACGTACGGGGCCGGTTTCGAAGCGAGGGCGACTTCGTTCCTTTTGTGAATGAAGCCGATGATGGTGTGGACACTATCCAGTGGGTGCGCGGGCAACCGTGGTCCGACGGCAAAGTGGGCATGGTAGGCGGGTCATACGTAGGTATCAGCCAGTGGTTGGCGGCGGCGAAGAATCCTGAAGGCCTCATTGGCATTGTTCCCGCTGTGACCGCCGACGACGTCCATTCCGGTTGGCTTTACGAGGACGACAACGTCGTGTTGGGATTCCTTGCACACTGGGTGTCGATTCTCCTCGCAAGCGCCGGTATGGATGAAAATAGCCGTCCGCGGATCGCAGGCCTGGAGCGGAACGTCGCAGAGGGGAAAATCCGTACTTTTCACCAACTCATCGAGGAGGCGGGGGAATTCGCGCCGTACCTGCGCGACTGGCGGGACCGTAGCCGTTCGCTGGTGGATCCGGAGCTGGCTGGGCACGTTGAGGTGCCGGCATTTGTCATCGGAGGCTGGTTCGACATTTTCCTTCCAGGAACGGTTGCCAGTTTTGTCCGACGAGAGGCCATGGGTGCGCGGAGTCGCCATGATCGCCTCTTGATAGGGCCCTGGGCGCACGGTCTCATGGGCGGATGGTTCCCGGCGCGCTTCTTTGGTCCTGCATCATCGTTTGACAGCCTGGACCCGACCTCCCTTCAACTCGGTTGGTTGGAGGAAATACGCGACGGCCGCAACCACGCTGACCACCCTGTGAGTGTTTTCTCCATGGGAGCTGATGAATGGCGATGCTTCTCAAGCTGGCCACCGGATGACGCCCGCCGAATGCAGCTTCAATTACGCTCCAGCACGCCGGACCGTGCTAAAACGAGTGCGGATACCTACGGCGTGCTGTCACTGGAGCCACCCGTACCGACAATCGGCGGGCGAACATTCTTCCCGGGCTACAAGGTGGGCGCGAATTCAGGTCCGCGAATGGTGGACGCATTGAGTGCGCGCCACGACGTGCAGACCTTCGTTTCAGATCCACTGTTCGAAGACGTCGAGATCCTGGGGACGGTCACCTGCAGGCTCAAGGTGGCGGCCACTGGTCCCACGCCTGTGGTCATCAAGCTGGCAACACTGGATGACAACGGCTCCTCGGAGCTGCTCTGCGAGGGGTCCTCATACAGCAGTGGGGACGGTGGAAGCGGGAAGCCAATCACCGTGAATCTTGGATCCACCGCGATCCGGCTTTCGAAAGGAACCCGCTTGTGCGTTTACCTTGCCAGCTCAGATTTTCCACGGTTGGAGGACGGCCCCCGGACATCCCTGGAAGTTTTTCACGGGGAAGGGGGGCCGGTACTGGAACTTGACGTACTACGGCTGGGTTGAGTCTCCTTCTTCTTCGTCGAGGCGACGGGCTTCCATCAGAGCATCGAGGCACACCTGGAAGTGCTCCTCGTTGGTAAATCGATGAAGCGGGACCGTAATCGTCAGAGCAGTGCGGGGGCGTTGCGAGCCTTCGAAGAGAGGAACTGCCATGCCGCAGACGCCCAGGACGTATTCCTGGTGGTCCAGTGCGTAACCACGCGATCTGGTCACCTCAAGATCGGCCAAGAATTCAGGAAGGGTAGTGATCGTATGCTCGGTTCGCCGCGTGAGTTCACCGTCTACGAACCGGATCCGTTCCAGTTGTGATTCGGGACCGAAGGCGAGGAGGGCCTTGCCTGAGGCGCGAGCATGAATGTCGCCGGAAACGCCAACCCTAAGATCCGCTACCCGAACCGCGTGGCTGCCCTCCTCAACGGCGACCACAGTGACAGTGCCGCCTTGCCACGCGGAAAGGTAGGCGCTTTCGCCGGTAGCATCAACCACCATCTTCAAGAGACGCAGCGCCAGGGGCGAGGGACGCCAGTCGTCTTCCACGCGCGAACTAAGATCCAGGATTTTCCCGGCGGCGAGTTTGTAGGTGCGCTCGTTACGTTCCAGATAACCGGCATGTACAAGCGTCGCCAGTAAATGGGAGGTCGTCGCAATGTGCAGGTTTACCGCGCTCGCGATGGACTGGGCCCGCATGGGCTCCTTCGACGCCGCAACGACATCAACGATGTTCAGGGCCCGGGCAACCGACTGCACCAGGTCTTTCGGAGCTTCGCTGTCGGGAGACGGTTTGTCGATTGTCTTAGTTGTACTTGCCATGCGGAAATCATACGCACATGGCGAAAGGAGAGCTACAACGCCATGAGAAAGAGTCGGTACCCGGGGACAGCATTTTATCCGTTGACAGCAACTAGAAAGCTAGCGTAGTTATTACATTATGAATGCAACTATCACATCAAGAGAGTTTGAGCGGGATGGCGACGCTGCCAGGCCCGTGGCGGGAGCGGAATCTGTTCAGTTCGCAGCTTCTGTTCCGATAGGAAAAGTGGGGCAGGTAGGGATCCTCGTGCCGGACCTGGACGAGGCCATCGACTTGTACGGCCGAGCCTTCGGCATCGACGAGTGGACTTGTTACAGCTATGACCAGGAGTTCATGCCCTGGTCACGCTTTGGCGCCGAGGAAGGCGCTTTTGCCATGAAGCTCGCCATGGGCGGGTCCAATCCCCAGATCGAGCTCATCCAGCCATTGGCCGGTCCAAGTATCTATCACGAGTTCACCGAACAGGGGCGCACCGGCCTGCACCACTTGGGCGTCTTCGTGGACAGCCTTGATGACGCGATCACGCTCATGGAAGGGTCCGGATATCGGGTTACGCAAACCGCGCGTGGCTATGGCCAGGGCGGCGACGGCGGATTTGCCTACTTCGATACCGAACGTGATCTCGGCGTCGTGGTCGAGGCAATAGAAGTCCCCGCCCGCCGCAGGCCGGGGACCATCCGACGTACTGGAGGAATGTAAATGTTGGATAGCAAGGCCGTTTTGAGCCCGGTGCGCATCGATAACCCTCTAAAGGCAGAGAGTGTGGCAGTGGTTGGCCCCTCCCGGGACGCATGGAAGACCTCGGGACGGACCTTGGATTACCTCGCCCGGCTCGGCTTCGAGGGGCGGTACTACGCAGTCAGCAGCGTGCACAAGGAAGTGCTCGGTGTACCCACCGTGGAGAGCCTCTCCGACCTCCCCGAGGTGCCCGACGTTGCTGTCCTCGTGGGTCCGGCCGACAGGGTCATCGAGGATCTTCGCGAGTGCGTGGCGCTCGGCGTCCCTTTCGCGGTGGCCTTCGCTGCCGGCTTCGGTGAGACCGGCAGGCACGACCGCGACGAGTTGCTCCGTGCAGAATTGGCCAAGGGCACCACCCGACTTATCGGGCCCAACTGCATCGGCTTTATGCACGTGGGCCGGTCACTGACCGCAACGTTCTCCTCGGTCCTGCAGCGTAGTGCGATTCCGGCAGGTCACGTGGCCATGTTCAGCCAGAGCGGCGGACTCGGAAACGCGCTCATGCAATCCCTTGCCGCACGCGGCGCGAGCGGCTTGAGTGCATGGGCCAGCTCAGGAAACGAGATTTCTACGGGCTTTACCGACTGGGCGCAGTGGTTGGGCGCTGATTCGGACACGCATGTCCTCACCTGCATCGTCGAGAGCTTCAGCGCAAACGACGACCTCGAAGCCGCTGCAACCGCTGCGGGGGACCGCGGAATCCCGGTCATCGTCCTGAAACTGGGACGGTCCACCCGCGGCGCGATGAGCGCCCAGTCGCATACCGGGAAGCTGGCGGGCAGCGGCCGTGTCGCTCTGAGCGTCCTGCGCCACCGTTTCGGAATGGTGTGTACCTCGCCTGAGCAACTCCTTGATTTGACCGAGACGTTCGACGTCTTCCATGGACGGCTCTCCGGCGGTGACCAGGAACTGACGGTCGTCACGACTTCCGGCGCCCAGGTGGGGCTCTGGAACGACCTGGCCGATGACCGCGGCCTGACTTTCCGGGATCTTGAACCAGATGCGCTCCAATCAATCGGCGATGCGGTTGGCAGCAATCACCTCGGCAACCCCATCGACGTCGGAGTCCAGTCATCCACTGCCGACTACCTGCGCATCCTTGAACGGGTCTTCGCCACGACGTCGGACGGTTGGGTTATCGTGACGGCGACCCGGCTCGCGCACGATTTCGATGAGTTGGCGGCCGGTATCGCCGGGATGAGCATCCCGGCGGGAGTGCGCGTCATGGTGGTCCCCTTGTCCGAGGACGACCGGGTCACGGCCACCCAGGCCGGGATCCTGCGCAAAGCAGGAGTACTTTCCCTGCCTACAGCGGGGCGTGCGCTGGATGCAATCGCGGCCGCATCTTCATGGGCCCAGGTCCAAAGAACCCGTGCCAACCGCGGAGATCTCGTGGGGAGGGCCCTCAAGACGACGACGACTGACGGGACGTCCAACCTGACGTGGCGTGAGGTGGCTGAATCCTTGGCGGAATCCGGTGTCCCTGTGCCCGCCAGCCGCGCCGTCCGTGATGTCGACGGCGTTGTCCAGGCCGCCGAGGAGATCGGCTTCCCAGTGGCGATCAAAATTGACGACGCCGAGATCCTGCACAAGGCAGACGCCGGCGGCGTTTTCATCGGCGTCAACGACGCCGACAGCGCGCGTGCGGCAGCCACCCAGCTCGCATCCCTCCAGGGGGAGGCCGCGACGATCTCTGTCCAGGCGATGGCACCAGGGAAGACCGAAGTCCTCCTGGGGCTTCGACGCGATCCCGAATTTGGTCCGGTCCTCGTCATCGGCGCCGGCGGCGGGATGACTGAGGCAATCGACGATATAAGTATCCTTCCGCTCCCGGTGTCCCGGTCGGAGGTCCGGCAAGCCATCTCTGACGCGCGCGTTGTGGCCACCAGCCTTCGCGGTGAGGCCGGCGGGAAGACCCTCGAGGCCCTTACGAGCACTGTGATCGACATAGTTGCCTGGGCCGAACGGCACGGGAACATCCACGAGTTCGAATTCAATCCCATCCTTGCGGACCCGGCGACAGCAACCGTCACGGTCGTCGATGCTGTCGTCTCAGTCCACACCACCTCGTTAGGACCAACAACATGACCAGCGCAGCTACTGCCGTACCGGCAAAGCAGATCACCGATGAAGACGTCGCTTACATGAAGAGCTTTGTCGGCGAGTCAGCCGTTATCGTGCAATGGAACGAGGAGGCCAGCACCGACTCGATCCGCCACTACGCGTGGGGGATCGGCGACGAGAACCCGCTGTGGCTATCCGACTCGTACGCGCAGACAACGCGGTACGGTACCCGGGTTGCACCCCCCACCTTCCTCTACTCCGTGTGTGACGCCGAAGTCGCAATGGGCATGTCAGAGGGCCTCCAGGCCATTCATCTTGGTGCCGACCTCGACTTACGCCGGCCGATCCGGCTGGGGGAGCGGGTGCGGGCCCGCGCCTTCGTCGAGGACGTACGCGAACGGGTTGGCCGCCGGTCGGGCCGCCTCGTGGAGCAGGTGGGGCGCACCGATTACTTCGTCGGCGAAGAGCTGGTCGGGATCGTCCGTAACACGATCGTCTGCGTGGCTCGAAGTTCCGAGGCCCAGCGGATGCACGAACCGCGAGACCCCCACGTCTACACGGACGAGGAGAAGGACCAGATCCGAGCCGCGATCCTTGCTGAGGAGATCCGCGGCCAGCGCACGCGTTTTGCTGAGACGGTATCCGTCGGCGATGTCGTGCCGCAGGTGGTCAAGGGTCCGCTCGACCTCATCACCATGACTGCGTACTACGCGGGCGCAATCGGTACCGCCGGCTACCGCGGCGTCGAGACCCGAGTGCGCCAGCAGGAGCGAGTGAGGAACGGCGACCCAAGCGCGCCGACGAACCTCGGTCCCGAGCACTTCCTCTCCGAGCCCTTCCCGAGCTTGGGACACCAGGACGCTGCCATGGCGCATGCGATCGGTATGCCGGGCGCGTACGACAACGGCAACCAGCGCGTGTCGTGGATGTCGCACTGCGTGACCAACTGGATGGGCGACGACGCGGATCTTGTGTCGCTTTCGGTCCGCATTAAGCAGCCGGGTGTCTTTGGTGATACCCAGTGGATCGGAGGCGAGGTCACGCGCGTGTTCCGCGATGAGAACCATGGAGCATGCGCTGAACTCACACTGAAGGCCATTAACCAGTTAGGTGTGGAGACCACGAGCGCCGTAGCGATCGTCGCCTTGGCCGAGACCCGCACGAGTTGACGCTAACCGGGTGGATGACTGGATGACGCATTTTCCCGCCATATTGGCGTCCATTGCCATGCCGGTCCTGCCCCAGCGGCTCTTAGCGTTATTTGTGAACCGTTATTTGTGAACGAGGATCGGCAAAGAAGCCGACGCACTGACATCAAAGGAGATCCGGTGGGCTTTTCAAACGTACGAAATCAGGCAGACGGGACTGAGGAATATTCCGTCGTCGTGATCGGCGCGGGCATGGGGGGCATCTACGCCCTCCACCGTTTTGCAGATCTGGGACATGACGTCCACGGCTTTGAGGGAGCAGACGGCGTCGGGGGCGTCTGGTATCACAATGCCTACCCGGGTGCCCGCGTGGACTTGGAGAGCCACAGCTACTCCTTCATGTTTGATCCCGAACTTTACGCGGGATGGGACTGGAGCGAACGATACGCAGCGCAACCCGAAATCCTGCGCTACCTGAACTATGTTGCGGACCGCCTCGATGTGCGCCGAAACCTTTCGCTAAGCACCTGGGTGACGTCGGCTGAGTGGCAGCCGCATGAGAACAAATACTTGATCAAGACCAATACGGGCCGGACAGTTTGGGCCCGCTACCTGGTCATGGCCACCGGACAGCTGTCAAAGCCGCGCAAGCCGGACTTCCCCGGCCTGGATGATTTCCAAGGTGAATGGCATCAAACCGGCCACTGGCCACAAACCCCCGTCGAGTTTGCCGGCAAGCGCGTGGCAGTCATAGGAACGGGCTCTTCAGGCGTGCAGGCTGCGACTGAGATCGCCAAGACCGCCGGGCAACTCTATGTCCTGCAGAGGACCCCGAACTACTCGATCCCTGCACACAACGGGCCAGCGGACAGGAGGAAGAAGGCCCGGCTCAACAAGAAAGTCCTGCAACTGCGTGATGAGTCATACAATTCTCCAGTTGGGTACGTCATGCAGGGCTTTGCGGGCAAGGCTTCAGACTTTTCCGAGGAACAGCAACAGCAGATTCTCGAGTCGAGATGGGCGTTCGGGGGCCAGACTTTGCTCGGAACTTTCTCGGACCAGGGGACGAACATCGACGTTAATAACGTTGTAGCTGAATTCGTCCGCGGCAAGATCCGCGACATGATCGATGATCCGGAGACCGCGGAGAAGCTGATGCCAACCTCCTACCCAATCGGCATACGGCGCCTCTGCATCGACACCGGGTACTACTCGATCTTCAATCAAAGCAACGTCAGTCTGGTTGACTTGAGAAGTGATCCGGTGGAGCGCATCACCAAGACCGGGATCAAGACCCGGAACAATGAGTACGAGGTTGATCTCATCGTTTTTGCCCTCGGCTTCGAGGCCTTTACGGGAGCCCTGGACCAGGCCAACGTCCGCAATGAGCACGGCCAACAGCCCAGCGACCGGTGGAAGCATAAGCCGCAGACCCATTTGGGGGTCATGACGCATGGATTCCCCAACCTGTTCATGCTTACCGGCCCGCAGAGCCCCAGTGTGCTTGCAAACTTCTTCGTGGGGAACAACCAACACGTTGATTTTGTAGCGGACATCATGGCGCACGCCGAAAAGAAGGGCGCCGTCCGCATTGAGGCCAGCCTTGAGGCAGAGCGGGAGTGGGGCGAGCACTGCAATGAGATTGCGGAGCCGCTGTTGCGCCGGGCCGTGGACAACTACATGGTCCACGTCAACAAATACGACGGCTCGCGCTATTTCATTCCGTATGCCGGGGGCTTCGACAAATACGTCAAAAAGGTCCAGGAAGTTGTCTCCGATGACTACCGCGGCTTCATGTTTTCGAAGGCGTTCGCGTCCGGCAATGCAGGACAAACCGGGAATGAAAGCCGGAGCCGTGACGCGGTTCTGACAGCAAAGTAGATAGACAGCCAACGGGCTCCCCGGAAGCAGGACTGGTCATCCAGTTCAGGCTTCCGGGGAGCTTTTGTTCTTGCGGGCAGTCTTCGCCGAGGACACATCTTGGCGCAGTTTCCTTCCTTGTTGGCGCCGATGGCCATGCCGTTGCAGCCCCATCCGCTCATAGCGTTGATGGTGGGCCAACTACCAGGACATGAAGGAACAACCATGGACAACATACTTGAAGGCAAGACAGCAGTAATCACCGGTGCGGGTTCAGGCATGGGTTTGGCAACCGCCCGCCTGTTTCATCAGCATGGCGCAAACATTGTCCTGGCCGACTTCTCCGGGGCCCAGGAGAAGACGGCAGTCGAGCTGGGAGACCGCACGGTGCCGATCCAGGCTGACATCTCAAACTCGGTAGACGCCAAGGCCATGGTCAGCTTGGCCGTCAGCGAATTCGGTGGACTCGACATCCTGTGCAATATCGCAGGAGCCAATGCCCCAATGGTGCAGCACCATGAGGCGCTGGAATCGGACTTCGACAAGATGATCAACGTGAATCTCCGGGGTGCTTTCCTCACGATGAAGTTTGCCATTCCGGCAATGTTGGAGCGCGGCGGGGGATCGATAGTCAATGTGGCTTCAGCCGCAGCCTTGATGGGAACGCCCTTGTATGGCAGCTACAGCGCCTCCAAGACCGGCCTCCTGGGATTGACCCGCACCATCGCGCTTGAATACGCGGCACAGAATATCCGCGCGAATTCCATCTGCCCGGGCCCCATTAGGACTCCAATGATGGAAGAAGCCCTCGCGGAAAACCCTGCGGCCGCCGACTACCTCATCAATATGGTTCCGGCACGTCGCGTCGGAACCGCAGAAGAAGTAGCCAATGCCGTCCTGTTCCTCGCCAGTGAGCAGTCTTCGTACATTACCGGGATCGCCCTGCCTATTGACGGCGGCCAGACCGCAGCATAGCGGTCGCGGCGTATTCGGTCCGGGAGTGGTTCGAGAGCGACCACTCCACTCGGGCACCGAGAGGAAGAAAATCATGAGTCAAAAATTTATGACCCGGCCGAAGGTCAGTGCATTCGGCAACGACCCCTTGGTGGTGCGAAGCACGTTCGCGCAGTTTCCCTCCGGCGTTGCAGTGCTGGCGATTGAAGCCGGCGATGAGAAGCATGCACTCGTTGCGTCATCGTTCATGGTTGGAGTGTCGCTGGAACCGTGCCTGGTTGCGGTAGCTGTGCAGAAGTCGTCGGAGACGTGGGAACAGATCAAGGACGCTGCCTCGCTCGGGGTTTCGATCTTTGGCAAGGGGCAAGGGCATCTGACCCGCAAGCTCGCAGGCAAGGACCGTGCCACACGCTTTGAGCAGGTGGCAGTTGACATCGGCGAGGACGGAGCCGTGTTCATAGAAGACGCGGCGTTGTGGCTGGAGTGCTCCATCCATGAGGTTTCAGAAGCCGGCGACCACTGGATGGCGCTGCTTGAGGTGAAGAAGCTCGGAGTTGGGGAAAACGAGCCGCTCATCTGGCACGGTGCAAAGTTCCGCGAGCTTGTTAACTCCCGGTCGATCGACGTCGTGTAGCGGCCTGGGCCGGTTGCTGCACGTGGGAGGTAAATACGCGCTGGGAGGAAAATATGAGCGCCATTGATGCGGTGTCCAATGTCGGGTTTCCGTCACTCGCTGCGCATGACATCCCGGCGGACCGTACCGTGATTGCGGCCGTGGTCCAGTGGCGGGACAAAATTGCCCTGTTCAGAAGAAGCGGAAATCTTGGTCACGACTGCGGTCTTTGGCATTGCATCACCGGTTTTATGGAAGCCGGTGCCACGCCTGAACAACAGACCCTTGAAGAGTTATTTGAAGAAACCGGCCTCCAAGACAATGATCTCCTGGCCCTCCTGCCGGGACCGGACGTGGTGGTGGCCGACGGTTTGGGGAATCCGTGGCTCATCCACACTTTCACTGCTGTGACGTCCCGCCGGCGGCTGAAGATCAACTGGGAAAACGACGCCTACCGGTGGACCGCTCCGCACAAGGCCAAGCGGTTCGCCAACCGGGTGGCCTGGCTGGACAACGTGCTCGACGCAACCGGCCACCTCCCCAATCCACCACTCTCAAAAGAGGAATAGATATGACCACCCTTGGAATTATTGGCACCGGAAACATCGGTGCTGCCATAGCGCGTCTGGCCGTAAATGCCGGGATCCGTGTAGTGCTGTCCAACTCCCGCGGCCCGGAGACCCTAGCCGGCTTCGTCTCAGAGCTGGGACCCCTGGCTTCCGCCGGCACCGTCGAACAGGCCGCAGCGGCCGGAGACGTTGTGGTGCTCTCCGTGCCGCTCACGGCACACACCGCCGTTCCTGCATCGCTCCTGGAAGGGAAAGCTGTACTGGACACCACCAACTACTACCCGTTCCGGGATGGAAGGGTGGCTGAGCTCGACGAGGAACGGCTCACTACGAGCGAGCTTGTCCTGCGGCACTTTCAAGGAGCCGGCCTGACAAAGGCATTCAATAACATCCTGGCGCACCACATTCCGCAGCTGGTTCGTCCCGCCGGCGCCTCCGATCGCACCGCCCTTCCGGTGGCGGGCAATGACGTTTCTGCCAAAACCAAGGTAATGGGCGTTATCGAGCAACTGGGTTTCGATGCCGTGGACGCTGGCGCGTTGGCCGAGAGCTGGCGTTTCGAACCGGAAGCCGCTGCCTACACCAGGCTTTACCTGGCTGACCCCGCAACCCCGGACGAAAGCATGCTCGAAGCTCCCGCGGCACCTGTGTCAGCTGAGCGTCTGGGCGAGGCCCTGAAGCGGGCCGAACCAGTGCGGGTCGCCGCACGCACGTTCTAAAAACCCCAACGAGGGTAGTCAAAGAAGCTGCCTGACGTTTGAAGTAGAAAGTCTGGATATATGTCTCTCACAGATGCTCAACTAAATGAGTTGTATGACAAGCAAGCCCTCCACGACAATCTGATGTTGTACGCGAGGGGCGCGGACCGGCACGACCGCGAGCTGATGAAATCCACCTACTGGCATGATTCATTCGATGATCACGGCAGCTACGTCGGAAACGGCCATGGGTGGGCCGATGCAGCCATGACCTGGCACGACAAGATCCACAGTTGCAGCCACCATATCTCCAATGTCTTGTCCGAGATCGACGGTAATCGGGCGAAGCGCGAAAGCATGTTCATCTGCGTTGTTCCCTTCAAAGAGCCCGAAGTAACAATGTTCCAGGCAGGCCGCTACCGCGATCTGTGCGAGAAGCGCGATGGCGTGTGGAAGATCCTTCATCGGACCTGCATCTGGGACTGGATCGACGTCCGGCCCATCAACTCGGATTGGGACGTCGTAAATGTCCCTCGTGTCTCACACTGGGGAGCTTGGCACCCGGAGGACCCGATCTACCTGGACTGGGTGGACAGCCCGGCCACAGAGTTCTCGCGGTAGTCACTGCATCTGCGGCGACTGCCTTCCCTGGACCAACGTTGTCTGGCCCAACACTAAAGCGCCTGCCGGCTCCCTCAATAGGGGCCGGCAGGCGCTTTTGGTGTGTCTTCCGGCGTTTAGTGGGCGTAGGGGTCGGCGATGCCGATGTATTGGGTGGTGGTGTAGTCGTTGATGCCTTCGGAGCCGCCTTCGCGTCCGAGGCCGGATTGTTTGACTCCGCCAAAGGGTGCTGCGGCGTTGGAGATGACGCCGGCGTTGAAGCCGACCATGCCGAACTCGATCTGCTCCGCAACCCGTAGGAGGCGGTTGAAGTCGCGACTGTAGAGGTAGGACGCGAGCCCGTACTCGGAGGCGTTGGCCAGGCGGATGGCGTCCTCTTCGCTAGTAAAGGTGGTGACGGGGGCGACAGGGCCGAAGATTTCCTGGCCCAGGATCGCTGCGTCGTTGGGAACGTTTGCCAGGACGGTGGGCTGGTAGAAGTAGCCGGGTCCGTCCACGGGCGCACCGCCCGTAACTGCAACAGCTCCGGCGTCGACGGCGGCACTCACCAAGGCGTGCACATCCTCCCGGGCCCCGGCGTCGATCAGCGGACCAACCTGGGTGGCGGGGTCGGTGCCTCGCCCGGTGGTCAGCGCGCCCATGGCGGCGGCGAACTTGGCCGTGAACTCCTTTGCGACGGATTCGTGGAGGAGGAAGCGGTTGGCGGCGGTGCAGGCTTCGCCCATGTTCCGCATCTTCGCGGCCATGGCCCCTGCGACGGCGGCGTCCAGGTCTGCGTCTTCGAACACGATGAACGGGGCGTTCCCGCCGAGCTCCATCGAGGTCCGCAGGACGTTCTGTGCGGCGTCTGCGATGAGCCGCTTCCCCACTGGGGTTGATCCGGTGAAGGAGATCTTCCGCAGTCGTGAATCCTGCAGGAGCGGCCCGGAGATCCCGGACGCACTGGAGGAGGCGACGACGTTCAGGACTCCGGCGGGCAGGCCGGCGTCGAGCATGGTCTTGGCGAAGTACTGGGCCGTCAACGGTGTGAGCTTGGCGGGTTTGAGGACCATGGTGCAGCCGGCCGCGACGGCGGGGGCGACCTTGCGGGTGGCCATCGCCAGCGGGAAGTTCCACGGGGTGATCAGCAGGCAGGGTCCGACGGGTTTGTGCTGGACCAGGATCTTGTTCTTGCCTTCGGGCGTGGTGAGGTACCGGCCGTAGTCGCGGACGGTTTCTTCGGAGAACCAACGCAGGAACTCAGCACCATAGCTGACCTCGCCGCGTGCTTCGGCCAGGGGTTTGCCCATTTCCAGGGTCATCAGCAGGGCGAAGTCCTCGGCCCGTTCGGTGACGAGGTCAAAGGCGCGGCGGAGGATCTCGGCCCGGGTTCGGGGTGCGGTGCGCGCCCAGGAGGACTGGGCGGCGTCGGCCGCGTCCAACGCGGCAACAGCGTCCTCGCTGGTCGCGGAAGCGAGGGTGGCCAGCACCGCCCCAGTGGCGGGATCGTGCACATCGAACGTGCTGCCGTCGGACGCGTCCCGCCACTGCCCACCGATCAACAAACCGGTAGGCACGGACGCGAGCAGCGTAGCTTCGCGTTCAGATGATACGGCAGGGGAAAGCGCAGAAACTGTCATGAAGGGAAGTCCTTAAAAGTTGAGGGTTTGAGCGGCTCAAGTGAGCCGATGGCTGATGGGTGGTTAGTAGGCTTTGACTCTCTGCTCAACCACCAGATGGATCAGCGCAAACACGCGGTCCTCGTCTATGGCTTTCAGAGCAGCCTTGATGGCTGCAGGAATGTCAGCATCAAGTTCCACCTTGATCCCGAAGCCGCCGAAGGCCTGCGCCATGAGCGCGAATTCCGGGTTCTTCAACTGGGTCCCTGACACCCGCTCCGGGTAGTGACGTTCCTGGTGGGTGCGGATGGTGCCGTACTCCTGGTTGTCCATGACGATGACCAAGGGAGTGGCGCCGTATTGGGCGGCTGTCGCGAGTTCCTGGCCATTCATCAGGAATTCGCCGTCACCGGCAATGGTCACCACACGCCGGCCTGGGTATTCCAGGGATGCGGCGATGGCGGAGGGGACCGAGTAGCCCATGGAACCGTTCCGGGCACTGATCATCGAGGCATACCGCTGGGTGGGGAAGTAGCGATGGGCCCAGTTGGTGTGCTCCCCGGCACCGAGGGTCACCATGGCGTCAGCAGGTAGCGTGGGGACGAGGTTGGCCATCAGTGTATCCATCCGTGCGGGGCCAGCCGACGGCGTCGCCGGGGGCAGGCTGGCGAAGGCTTCCTGCTCCCCGCGCATTTTCGACGTCCAGTTCACCCATTCATCCTTGACGGGAAGATCTATCTTTGCCAGGTCACGGATAAAGACGTCCGGTTTGGCCAGGATTTGGTAGGAGACCGGACCCGAGCGGCCACGGAGCGAGGGGTCGATGGTGACAAGGAAGTTCTTTTTTGCCCAGTCCTGGCGGCAGAGGAATCCGTTGGTAATAACATCCCCGGGAACCGTGCCCACAAAGATCAGCAGGTCGGTTTCTTCCAGCAGATCATAGGTGGGGCGGGGCCTGCCGTAGCCGATGGGGCCTACGTAGGACGCCGAATCGAAGGGGATGGTGCCTTCGGTGCGCCATTCAGCTGCGGCCGGGATGTGGTGCTTTTCCAGCCAGCGCGTGAGCTGGTCGGCGCCTTCCTGGGTCCAGTCGTTCCCACCCGTCACAAACAGTGGCTTGCTGGATGCGGCCAGGGCATCGGCCAGCGCGGCCGCGTCCAAGGTGGTCATTCCGCCGGTGGCGACTGGGATGGCTGGATGGAGTTCGGCGGGGATCTGCTGACGGATAACGTCTTCGGGAAGGCCGACGACGACAGGCCCAGGCCGTCCGCTCATCGCCGCGAACAAGGCTTCGGCAACGATTTCGGAAGCGCGTGCCGCGTGGTCCAAGACCATCACACGCTTCGCGCCCGTATCGAACCAGGCCTTAATATCGAATTCCTGGAAGGCCTCGCGATCCCTGTGGGCGAAGGGGATCAGCCCCACGAACAGAACCATCGGCGTTGAGTCCTGCCACGCTGTATGCAGTCCAACATGGGCATTGGCAGCGCCGGGTCCACGGGTAACCATTGCGATCCCGGGCAGCTGGTTCATCTTCCCATCAGCCTCGGCCATGTATGTGGCTCCACCCTCATGGCGGCAAACGATGGTTTCGATGGGGGAGCCGTGGAGCCCGTCAAGAACGTCAAGGAAGCTCTCGCCCGGCACCACATGCGCCCGCTTGATGCCATGGGCGGCCAGCGTATCAACGATGACATGGCCCGCGGACTTGAGGGATGGCTGCAGCACGGCCTCTTGCAATTCGTCGTGCTCGGCTGTTACTTGAGTCATGGATAGGACCTTTTCGATGGATGCCGCGTCATTGCGCAACAGGTTTAAGTCGATGGATGGACTACAGGAGAATGCTGAGCGGGTTCTCTATGCGCGCCTTGAATGCAGCCAGCAACTGGGCTGCCACCGCGCCGTCGATAACACGGTGGTCTGCGGAGAGGGTGCAGCTCATGACCGTGGCAACTGCCAACTGGCCGGAGCGCACCACGGCGCGCTGTTCCGCCGCACCGACGGCCAGGATCCCTGCCTGGGGCGGGTTCAGGATGGCCGAGAACTCCCGTGTTCCATACATGCCCAGGTTCGTGAGGCTGAAGGACCCACCGTCGAGTTCTTGCTGCCGGATCCGGCCGGCGGCGGCACGTTCTTTGTAGTCACCCATCAGCCTGCCCAGAGAGCTGAGGGAGAGGTTTTCCAGGCCGCGGACCACCGGTGTCAGCAGGCCGTCCGTGGTCGCGATGGCCACGGAGACATCGACTGTGGAATAACGGCGGATGGCTTCACCTTGCCAGGAAGCATTTGCAGCGGGCACGTCCACGAGGGCGCCTCCCAGGGCTTTCAGAACGAGGTCGTTGACGGTCGTTTTCTGTCCCTGGGCGGGCATGTCCTGATTGATCTGTTTGCGTAAGGCCAGGAGCGCGTCCATTTCGACGTCAATGGAGACATAGAAATGGGGAACGCTGGTCTTCGACTCGGTCAGCCGCCTGGCAATGGCCTTGCGCATGCCGGAGAGTGGTACGTCCTGGAAGTTTTGCGCTCCCGTCTGCGATGAAGCCATCGGGGGAGCGGGAGCGGGTTCTTGCACCCTGGGGACGGGCTGTGGCCCCACTGCTTGATGCCTTCCGGCAGCTTCAACGTCGCCGCGCAGAATCCTGCCGTTGGGTCCGGAACCCTCCAATGCTGAGAGGTCTATCCCCATTTCTTTTGCGAGCTTTCGGGCCAGGGGTGACCCGAAGATGCGCGAGCCCGGTCCTTGATTCTTGCTGGACGCTTCAGGGCTGGAGTCCGGAGCCCCACGCCGCGGATCCCGGGTTGTTGGGGCTTCAGTGTCCTCCGGAACTAGATGCTCTGCAATGCTGTGCGAGGCGCCGCCAGCGGAGGCGATCTGCTTGTCGATGGACGCCTCATCTTCCCCGGCTTCCACGAGCACGGCAATGGGCTCACCGACACCTACCGAAGTTCCCGGCTGTATTAACAGCCTTCCTATGGTGCCCGGAAACTCAGCCTGAAGCTCAACAGTGGCCTTTTCAGTCTCAATTTCGGCGATGGGCTGTCCGGCGGCGATCGTGTCGCCTATTTTCACGAGCCAGTCCTGGAGGGCTGCTTCGGTGGCGTCTGCGACGACGGCCGGCATGGTGATGATGGTTGCCATGGTGAATATCCTTTGATGGGAGCCGGTTCAGGAACGGCCGAGGTTGCGGGCTATTTCGTCAAAGCCGGCAAGGACGTCGTCGACATCGGCATTGGCGGCAGCCTCAAGGACTTTCGATATGCTCGGCGCCGCTTCCCTGCCCGTAACTCTTTGGACGGGCTGGTCGAGGTAGTCGAAGAATCTGCGTTGGATCTCGTCGGACAGCCAGCCGCCATATGAGGTGCCCCGGGCGCCTTGCTCGACGATCAGGACGTTGTTGGTTTTCTGGATTGAGGCCCCGATCGTGTCCCAGTCCAGGGAGGCTCGGTCAAGCCACCGGAGATCAATGATTTCGGGGTCGAGATCCATTCGCTGCCCGGCAGCCCGGAGGGATACGTCCACCATGTTCAGGTAGCTCAGTACGGTGACGCCTTCGCCTGCGCGACGCACGGCAGCCTTGCCAACGGGCAACTGGTAGTCGAGATTTCCAGCGGGTATGTCTCCCTTGGTCCCGTAGAGGTCAACGTGCTCAAGCACCAGCACAGGGTCCTGGAGTTCCAGCGCAGTATTCATCAGGCCGATGTAGTCGTGCGGAGTTGACGGCGCTACGATTCGCCAGCCCGGGTTGTTGGCGAAGATACCTGCCGGGTCCATGGAATGCTGGGAGCCATAGCCGGCTCCCATTGCAACCTTGGAGCGCAGAACCACGGGCATCGTAGACTGGCCGCCGAACATGTGCCGCGCCTTGCCGATCTGGTTAAATATCTGGTCAGCCGCGACCCACAGGAAGTCCGAGTACATGAACTCAACAACTGGTTTGTAGCGCCCTGTCATGGACAGGCCGCCCGCGAGGCCCGCGAAGGCGTTCTCACTAATGGGTGTACCAAGGACCCGATCGGGGTAGGCGTCCTTCAGCCCGCGGGTGGCCCCGTTGGTGCCGCCCTTGAGCCGGTGAACGTCCTCGCCCAGGACCAGCACACCCGGGTCAACGTCCATCCGGCGCCCCAGTACATCTGCAATTGCATCTACGAAGCGGCGCTCCTCGGTGCCGGTTTCGGTGCTTTCTCCGGAGGTTGATCCTGTCAGCGCAGGTTCGCTCCTGATGTCCGTGTCCACCCCTGTGGGGTCGGGCCAAAGCGTCGGGCGGATGCGGCGGGCGCCTTTG
The DNA here is from genome assembly GCA_039636795.1 of Micrococcaceae bacterium Sec5.1. Taxonomy (NCBI): domain Bacteria; kingdom Bacillati; phylum Actinomycetota; class Actinomycetes; order Micrococcales; family Micrococcaceae; species Micrococcaceae bacterium Sec5.1. The sequence continues at coordinate 2,847,544 of CP143430.1, forward strand.
GTGCTTTCCGGGTCCTTCTCCGTAATTCCGTCTACAATTCGGGTGATGTGTTCTGTGATGTGCGAGGTGAGATCGCTCAGTTGTTCATCGGTGAGGAGTCCGCGCCGGGTCATCTCGACGGCCAGCTTGGCCAGCGGGTCGCGATCACGCCACTGCTTTTCCTCCTCCTTGGTCCGGTAGCCGAAGGCACTGCCCGGGAAGGGGCCGTTCTGATGGAAATAGCGGTAGGTTTCCGCCTCGATGAGGGTTGCGCCCTTGCCTGCGCGCATATGATCCACGGCTGCCTTCTGGGCAAGATAGACCGCGAGGGGATCCATCCCGTCCACGCGCCAGGATCTGATTCCGAAGCCAGGGCCACGAGCCGCCAGCCGAGGTTCACCGGTAACGTCGGCAACATGGGTCGAAACGGCATACAGGTTGTTCTCAATGTAGAAGCACAGTGGCAAGCGCCAGGCAGCGGCAAGATTCAGCGTCTCCAATGTCGAGCCTATGTTTGAGGCGCCATCGCCGAAATAGGTCACCGTGACGCCCATGCCGTCTGCCGGCCCGCCGCCGTCGTGGATTTCTGCGTCATGGCGCTGTGCCCAGGCGTTGCCTGCGGCAAGCGGCACTCCGCCACCCACGATCGCGTTCGTACCCAGCGCTCCGGCCTCAAGCCACTGCAGATGCATTGAGCCGCCCCGACCACCGCTGAAACCGGCTTTGAGACCCAAAATCTCGGACATCGTTCGTCGGATGAACTCCGTGACTTGGTCGTTCTTTATCCCGTCGATGATCGACATGCCGTTCGGGGACAGGTAAGCAAGACCCTTTGCCAGGAATTGGTGATGGCCTCGGTGCGTGCCGTTGACGCCGTCGGCGCCCCTCAGCGCCAGAATGGATCCAACGGCGGCACCCTCCTGACCGATACTGGAGTGGGCGGGGCCGTGTACGAGGCCCTCACCTGCCAGCTGCAGGACAATTTCCTCGAAAATTCGAATGGTGTGCATCTGTACCAGCATGGATTCGAGCAGCTCCGGAGCTGCTTCATCCCAGTCTTTACGGGTTGTCCGCAGCTCTGTGCACTCTGTCGAGTAGGTCAAAGGCGTGGTGGTTGACATCTATGGCTCCCAGGTGGCGAACGTGAAATGGCTTTGAGGCGTTCGTACAACCATAGAGGGGCGAATGGATCCAATGCAATGCATAGGACCATGTTTTACACGCCAAACATCATCGAATGGATCCATTGGAGCCGAGTCCGTATGCTGTAGTTATGTCCATCGAAGCTGTTCCGTTGAAGAAGTCGGGTGCTGCGAGTCAGCGCATCGCAAACGAATTGAGTCAGAGGATTCTCGACGGCGATCTTGCGCCTGGCACGAGGATCCGCCAGGAGCAGATTGCAGAAGAGTTTGGCGTGAGCAGGCTGCCGATTCGGGAAGCGTTGCGCATTCTTGAATCGCATGGTCTCGTCACGCTGGTCGCCTCCTCGGGTGCCTGGGTCAGCTCAATGAACCTCGCTGAGTGCCAGGAGACGTATCTGATTCGCGAACGAATTGAGCCGCTTGCGTTGGGGCAGGCCATTGACAGCGTCAGTGCCGAAACCATGGATCGGCTCAGCGAGCTGGCGGAGCAGATGGAAACTTGCACGGTGGTGGAGGACTTCGTTGAACTCGACCGGGAATTCCACCTGTTGAGTTTTCAGGATGCGGGCATGCCAACGTTATTGGAGATGGTCGAGAGGCTCTGGAACACTACACAGCATTATCGGCGCGCGTACGTACAGCTGATCGGTCCCGAGGGGCTCGGAGACACGAATTTGGAGCATCGGCTCCTCGTGGCAGCAATCCGCCGGCGTGACATCCGCTCTGCAGAGGAACTGCTGGCGATGCACGTCCGCAAAACCCGCATTGCGCTGCTTGATCACCCAGAGATATTTGATCGCTAGAGACATACGGCTGGAGAAGTAGATGAACCTGGACGCCGAACAGCAAAACGCCCCCATCGAACGAAGCGGGCTGCCGGGCATCCGCGGGACAGACCACGTTGGATTCACGGTGCCCGACATGGAACAGGCACACGAATTCCTCGTTAATGTCATTGGATGTCAGCATGTTTACTCCCTGGGGCCCTACCCGCAGGATCCCGTGTTGATGCGGACCAAGCTCAACGTCCATCCGGAGGCAACGCTGGTGGAAATACGCTTCTACCGCTGCTTCAATGGATCAAATTTTGAAGTCTTCAACTATTCCTCGCCGGATCAACGCTTGGACCAGCCCCGCAACAGCGACATCGGAGGTCATCACCTCGCCTTCTACGTCGAGGATCTCGATGTAGCTGTCGACTACCTCAAGGGTCACGGCATCCAGGTGCTTGGGGACCCGACCCTGAGCTCCGGCGCGAGCAAGGGGCAGCGTTGGGTTTACTTCCTGGCACCATGGGGGATGCAATTCGAGCTCGTGTCCTTTCCGCAGGGAAAAGCCTACGAGTCGCAAACCCCGCTGCGGCTTTGGATGCCTTGACCAGGGTTGCCCTGCGGTCGAGACTGCTCCAAGACAAACACTGAAGTATCGCAATACGAGAGTTTAAAACTTAGCGCGAAAGTTTTCCTTGACGCCGCATGTTGGGCCGAAGTAGCGTCGGCATACCGACCTGATCGATGAAGAGAATCTTCAGGCCGGACCCACTTGCAACCCGGCTACGCTTTTGCGCCGGCGAAAACACCCAGGAGAACTTATGCGGACGACGAAGTCCCAGGCCCTGCTGACAAATCAATCGATCGTGGAGAAGGACGCATCTATCGTCCTACCCGCAGAAACCAGAAAGTTCGGACCAGAAGAGAAGAAGCTGTTGCGCCGTACTGTCGCCGGTAGCGTCGTTGGCAACATCATCGAGCAATATGATTTCGTCCTGTACGGATCGGTGGCCGCGCTGGTCTTCGGAAAACTGTTCTTCCCGAGCTTCGACCCGACTGCAGCACTACTTGCATCGTTTACCACCTACGCCGTCGGCTTCATTGCCCGGCCTCTTGGCAGTTTGGTAGCGGGACATGTTGGCGACCTGCATGGCAGGAAACGGGTCTTGGTGGCCATGCTGCTTATCGCAGGCCTTTCAACCACTGCTATCGGGCTGCTTCCGACCTACGCCGCAATCGGCTTTTGGGCGTCCATTTTCCTCGTGATGCTGCGATTCGTGCAGGGCTTCTCCTTCGGAGGCGAGTACGGTGGCGCCATTCTGATGGTGAGTGAGACGGCGCCGCCGGAAAGGCGCGGTTTTTATACAGGGTTAATTCCGGCATCCTCCGCGATCGGCGGACTGCTGTCCACCGGTGTGCTCTTCGCTTTGAGTTTCATGCCTGCTGAGACCTTCGAAGCGTGGGGATGGCGGGTCCCGTTCCTGCTGTCGATCATCCTCGTGGTGACGGGCCTGATTATTCGGCTGCGCCTGAAAGAGACCCCGGTGTTCAAAGCCGCAGAGGCTCAAGGTAAGACCACCCGCAAACCCATCCTGGAAGTCATGAGGTCCAACCCCAAGGAGCTTCTCCTCGCAGCTGGGATCAGTTTTGGATTCGGCACGCTCGCGTACATCCTCGTGACCTGGTTGCTCAGCTATATAACCATCGGCCTCAAGCTTGACGCGGGGGTAAGCCTTATCGCTCTGACCATCGCTTTCGTCTTCTACGGCCTTAGCGACTGGGTCAGCTCAGCAATCTCCGACAAGGTGGGTCGTCGACCCGTCATACTCGCAGGGGGCATTGCCTTCGCTCTCTGGGCATTTCCCATGTTTGCCCTGGTTGACACCAAGAACCCTGTATTGATCACGGTGGCAATGACAGGTGGCACTATCCTGGCCGGTATGATTTATGGCCCGCTGGCCTCATTGATCAGTGAGCTCTTCGCTACCAAATTCAGGTACAGCGGTGCTTCGATGGGTTACCAGTTCGGACAGACGCTGGGCGGCGGGTTCTCGCCACTGATCGCAACGGCCCTGTACGCAGCAACGCTGGCTTCCTGGTCCGTCGCGCTCTATCTGGTGGTGGCCGGGGTCATCACAGCAGTGTGTGTGTTCTTCCTGACGGAAACCAAGGGACGAGACCTCACACACTGACCGTCAGCCAACTGTCGCCGACTCTGCCCACCCGGACGCTGCCGCGGACAGGGCAGAGCTCGGACCAGAAGTTGGGTGGCGCATATTCGAGGGTTGTTGACGCGGATGGCTATGGCCTGGCGATGCGCCTGGTACTAGCCTTAAACAAGCGTGAATCTGAGCGAAAACAACTATCGCACGGCCATCATCGTTCGGAGAATTCTTCGGGCCCGAACGGCGCCTGGAGATAGAGGAAATGAGTTTGCATGACGACAGAGACTTCTGAGGGCGTCGGGTTTCGGTCTCGGCGAGGACCTATCCTCATCGCCTTGATGCTCGCAACGGGTCTGGTAGCGATTGATTCGACGATTGTTGCGACGGCGGTTCCTTCAATTGTGGGTGACGTCGGCGGCTTCACGTCTTTTCCTTGGCTCTTTTCCGCTTACCTGTTGGCGCAGGCTATCTCGGTGCCGGTCTACGCGAAGCTCTCAGACATGGTTGGGCGTAAGCCGATTATCCTTTGCGGTATCGGACTCTTCCTGCTCGGATCGATCCTCTGCGGAGTAGCGTGGAGCATGCCCGCCCTCATAGCATTCCGGGTTCTTCAGGGTCTTGGCGCCGGAGCAGTGCTGCCGATGTCCATGACCATCGTGGGTGATATCTACACTGTGGCTGAACGGTCTAAAGTGCAGGGCTACCTCGCCAGTGTTTGGGCCCTTTCCTCGGTGGTTGGCCCAACCTCCGGAGGCGTGTTCGCGTCGCTGGGCATCTGGCGTGGGATCTTCTTCGTGAACATTCCACTTTGCCTCTTGGCGGGTTGGATGCTGATTCGCTCGTTCCACGAGAATATTGAGCGGGCCAAGCACCGTGTGGACTTCCTGGGGGCGGGCCTGCTGTCACTTTCTCTGAGCCTGCTCATTCTTGGGGCACTCGGCGGTGGCCAGTCATGGGCCTGGAACTCTCCCATAAGTATCGCGATATTTGCTGCCGGCTCTGTCCTGTTCGCTGCGTTTGTGCTCGCCGAAAGGAGGGCAACGGAGCCGATACTGCCTGCGTGGGTAGTGTCCCGTCGGCTGCTGGCGACGACGGCGATGACCTCTTTTGGCGTCGGTGCGGTCATGTTCGGCCTCACCTCCTACGTTCCCACGTACCTTCAAGGAGCCACCTCGACCTCCCCAATCATCGCGGGGCTCGCTTTGGCTGCCCTGACCATCGGTTGGCCGATCAGTGCATCCCAGGCGGGCCGTTTCTATCTCCGCATCGGGTTCCGGAGGACCGCCCTGATTGGTGTCACGATCACGGTCTTGAGTACAGCTGTTCTTGCTCTGACTGCGCCTGCGCCCAACATTTTTGTGGTGGCTGCGGGCTGCTTCGTCGTCGGGCTTGGCCTGGGGCTGGTGGCGACCCCGAGCCTCATTGCCGCACAGACCAGCGTCGAATGGAATGAGCGAGGCGTAGTTACCGGTACCAATCTTTTTGCACGTTCGATCGGCAGCTCTGTCGGCGTCGCCGTTTTCGGGGCTGTCGCTAACGCGATATACGCCCGTGTTCCCGGCGGAAATTCGGATCCCCAGACAATCGTGACGGCATCTACCGCTGTATTCATCGCCGTGCTGGTCAGCGCCATACTCACTGTGGTCGCCGTTATCGCCATGCCCTCGGTCAACGGCGAAAGCAACACACTCGAGGCATCGGCGGAGGCCAGGGCGGCCTCTTCATCTGGTTAGGAACGAGTCGCCGTATAGACCCGAATCAAATTCTTGCGCTGAGCGCCCGACCCCCTCGTCGAGGGGGTCGTTGCTTTTAACGTGTGCTCCTGATCGTGGGAACCCCAGCGGCAAGGAACGTGCAGGCCGTCCAGGCACTCGACAAATATTATGATTCGATCTACGATACGAACGTACCAAAAAACGTACTCAACAGATCAAGGGTGATCACATTGGACGTAGACCTCTTCACCGATATCAGCGGCCCCTATGTGGACGAAAGTGCGTGTGCTGCCTGGGTTCTCTGCGACCGCCATGATCCGGAGTCAACGGCCTACACGGTAGTCGAAGACAACGGAGCGGCAAAAGCGGTCACTTACGGCGAACTCCACAACGAATCGATCAGGCTTGCCAACGGCTTTCGCGACCTCGGAGTGCAGCCTGGCACCCGCGTTGCCACTCTTCTCCACAAGGGCCCCGAACTCGTGACCACAATGCTTGCGGTATGGCGACTGGGCGCGGTGTACGTGCCGTTGTTTACCGCCTTTGCAGGCAAAGCCGTCGAATTTCGGATCCATACGGCACAGGTAGGCCTGGTTATTACGGACACAGCCCAACGCGGGAAGCTTCCGGACCTCACGGGGAGCCCCATCAAGGTCGTCGTTGTCGATGGAGCCGGCGAGCCCGAAGATGTTGACTACCGAACGTTGCTGGCTACCGCTTCCACCAAAGACTTGGGTGCTTTTGTTCAGGGTCCCGATGGCCCTCTCGTCCACATGTTCACATCCGGTACAACTGGTTCCCCCAAAGGTGTCATTCACCCGCTGCGACAAGCGGCAGGATGGCACAGCTACCTTAAGTACGGGCTCGGAGTCGCCAACGACGACGTGTATTGGTGCGCAGCGGACCCTGGGTGGGCCTATGGCCTATATGCCGGAATCGTGGCCCCGCTCGCGAATGGGACGGGGGCGATCCTGCAAGCCGGAGCCTTTGAGCCCACTGCTGCATGGAAAATCATCGAGAACCTGGGAGTCACAAACCTGACGGCGGCCCCCACCGTATACCGGGCGCTACGCACTCATTTCCCGGTCCTCCCCTCGCGCACCCGTCTGAAGCGCCTGTCAAGTGCGGGTGAACCGCTCACGCCGGAGGTCAACGTATGGGCAGGGGAACAGTTGGGCCTGGAGGTCCACGACCACTTCGGCCAGACAGAAGTTGGTATGGTCTTCGGCAACGTCCACCACCCCGCGATCGCCCGCAAGGTTGTCCCGGGATCCATGGGCTACCCGCTTCCCGGATGGGCGGCGACGGTGCTTGGTGAAGACGAGGCCATGGAACTCGCGCCGGGCGTGATGGGCCGGGTGGCAATCGATGTCGCGAAGAGTCCAGCGATGACATTCCGAAGCTACCAGGACCCCTCGCAGACAGCATCGCGATTCACCCGCGACGGGCGCTTCTATCTCTTGGGCGACCTCGGCCATCGGGACGCTGATGGAGCATTCCATTTCGCATCCCGCGATGACGACGTCATCATCATGGCCGGCTATCGGATCGGCCCGTTTGAGATCGAATCGATGCTCAGCGAACACCCGGCCGTCGCCGAAAGCGCTGCGATCGCCGCTCCCGACGCGGATAGGGGAGAAGTGCTGGAAGCCTACGTCGTACTCAGTGATGGGTGGGAGCCGTCTGACGCCCTTCGGCAGGATCTTCAAGGATTTGTGAAAAGCCATTATGCCGCTCATGCATACCCCCGATCCATCCACTTCATCCAAGAGCTTCCGAAGACACCCAGCGGCAAAATCCAACGCTATGTCTTGAGGCAGCAGCGACGTTCCGAGGTGGAGAAGGCAGGGCAGCTGTGACGTCCCAGCATCTCCAAGTCGAACAACGGGGAGCGGTCCGGTGGCTCTTCCTGAACCGCCCAGCTCAGCGCAATGCTCTCAATGGCGCCTTAGCGAACGCCTTGGCCGCTCAAGTCGACGATATCGCCCATGATCCAGGGACGGCCGTCGTCGTGCTGGCCGGGAAAGGCAAAAGTTTCAGTGCTGGCGGGGATTTCCGGCATTTCCTTGCACTTGAGGACGAAAGCGAAGCCGGCGTGGTGGAATTCCTCGAACGTCTTTCGAACGTCGTCACGACTATAGAGCGAAGCTCCAAGCCCTGGGTTGCAGCTCTCCACGGACACGCAATCGCCGGCGGTCTTGAACTCGCTTTAGCCTGCGACGTCGTCATTGCTGCTGAAGGAACACTGGTCGGCGACGGGCACCTGAACAATAAGCTGACGCCCGGGGCAGGGTCCAGCGTTCGTCTGGAGCGCGCTGTTGGAAAGAGCCCGGCACGGTGGATGCACCTCAGCGGTCAGCCCATGACAGCGGAAGCATTGCGACCAACTGGCTGGCTGCATGACGTGGTGCCATATCAGCAGTTGCACCTGAGGGCCGCCGAGGTCGCCGCCCAGCTCGCCGCCAGGGACTCGCCGGCGCAGCAGAACCTCAAAAACCTGCTTTCCTCGATTGTCGAACTCGACGATTCAGACGCCCTTGATCTGGAACTCGCAGCATTCCAGGCCAATTGGCGTGACAACAATGTTCCAGATGCGCTCCGCCAGTTTCTGGCAGCACGCAGGCTCAACCAGAAGTAGGAGACACACGCCTTGAAAACCCACAAGACCCCGGTGACCGACCGATATAAAGGCAGGACCGTTGCGATAACAGGGGCTGCCCAAGGCCTGGGATTGGCTATGGCCAGCCGCTTTGCAGCGGAGGGTGCTTCCTTGGCGCTGGCCGACGTCAACGACGTATTGCTCAGCGAGGCCATGAACCAGATCCAGGTCCACGGCGACGCCACCGTCAGCCAGAATGTGGTTGACGTGACGGACTCGTCCACGGTGAATGGATGGATCTTGGAAGTGGAACAAACCCAGGGAGCAGTCGATGTGCTGGTGAACAACGCTGGGATCATCCGGGACAACCGCATCGAGAAAATCAGCGACGCGGACTGGGACGCAGTGGTGGACGTCAGTCTGAAAGGTGCCTTTTACTGCTCGCGTGCCGTATTCCCGGGGATGCGGAAACGCCGCTACGGCCGGATCATCTCGTTTTCGTCGATGTCCTGGAGAGGAAACTTCGGACAGTCCAACTACGTGGCGGCCAAAGCCGGCGTGGTGGGGCTGACGAGAACCCTTGCCCTGGAGGGGGCGCGAGACGGTATAACTGCCAACGCCATCGCTCCCGGGCTCATTGAGACGCCCATGCTTGCATCAATGAACGATGCAGCACGGAACCTCCTCATCAATAAGGTCCCGATGATGCACACGGGTGACCCCTCGGACATCGCGGAAGCAGCAGCCTTTCTGGGCTCCGAGGGAGCGGCATTCATCACAGGTGTAGTTCTCGATGTTGACGGAGGCATCTCGATCGGGTCTTCCATACGTTGAACAGACCCCGATGCGGGGAAGGTGCTCGCCCACCTTCCCCGCATAGTTACTGGGGCTTAGCCGTCAATCCGTGGATGACGAGCTCGCCGATTTCCGTGAACGCCTCACCTGCAGTCAGTCCCGTCGCCTCCAGGAGCTCGCCGGACTGCACACCGTCAATCAGCAAAGAAATGGCTTGACCAGCCAAGGCTGCATCTGCGGCCCGGAACGCTCCCGAGGCCACACCATCTTCGATCATGCCTTGAACTTTTCGGGCAGCGGCACGGGAATTCAACCGATAGATCGCCGCGGTTGGCTCGTAGGTAATCATGTCGAGGTAAAAAGCGCGCGAATTACGACTCATGGCAGAGCCGACACCCGCAAGATAGCGGATAATCCGGTCTGCGGGATCCTCGATAGCGGTAATTCCAGCCTCTATGGCCTTGGTAGACCGTTCAAAAAAGTGCCTTGTAACCTTTTGGATGATCTGCTCGCGGCTGCGGGCCACTGAGTAGAGCGTAGTTTTGGAGCATCGAAGCCGGCTGCAGAGTTCCTCGATCGTCAAACCGCTGAATCCCTCTGCCAAAAAGAGAGCTTCAAGCTCCACCAGTAATTCCTGGCTCCTGGACCCGTCGTCGCTCTTGCGGGATCGACGGGCGCGGCCCGTTGCCGACGTGGCACCTTGAGGCATCATGTGACGAGCCCTCCTTGTCTGAACTTGGGAGTACGAACGTACCATGTCCCGTACACCTCAGTTCTTCCTTGGCGCCTCGGCTTGCCGCCGTGCCCTCCCAAACTGTCCACCGGCCGCCGTCGAACGTTAAATGTTCGACGACGGCCGGGGCTCGGGCGGTTCCTAGCCGTTGATGACGGGCAAGACGAGTCGGCTGGGATGCTCGGATCCGTGCATGATCCGGTTGGTCGCTACGACCGCCTGATCCACAGACTCCTGGGCGATAAAGCCTCCGGTGTTCGTATTCCGGTCGTAGCGGGGGAAGTTGCTGCTGGAAATATCGAGTCGGATGCGGTGACCGGGCAGGAAGACGTTGGAGGTCACCGCCATCGGTACGGTCACCTCGTACACCTCACCGGGGGTCAGGGGCGCGGGGTTCGACAGGTCGTTCCGGTAGCGCAGACGCAGGATGCCGTCGCAGAGGTTGATTGCGCGTCCGTCGGGGAAGACGTCAACGAGTTTGGCGGTGATATCCGTGTCCACGGCGCTTGAAGAGACGAACACCTTGAGCTCCACGTGCCCGGTCACTTCAATGGGCTCCTCGAGGACGGGTCCGGTGTAGCAGAGGACGTCGGATCGGCCATCCACAACCTTCTGGTCAACTGGGCCCACCAATCCGGGCACGCTCGGAAGAAGGGCGCCACCGGCGGTGGGCAGTGGATCACGTGGATCGTACTGGAATTCGTCGTGGCCCGCCAACGAGGATGCCGCGGACTGGAGGGTGCCATCGCCGTGGCGGGTGTTGGCCGACCCGCCACTATGCAGGTGGTAATCCGTGTAGGACGTGTCGGGGAGCGGCCAATCCTGCTCATCACGCCATTGATCAATGCCCATGACGAAGATCCGCACCCTGGGTGCGGGGGACTCGGGTGCGAGGTTACGAAGCGTCTGGTTGAAGAATGTGATGTGTGCCTCGGTGGCGTCTCCAACGCCAAGTGGCCCGAAGTGCCGATCTGCATACTGCCCGGTGAGCGGCCCGTGTTCCCATGGGCCGATAATCAGACGGGAGTCCTCACGGGCCGTTTCCGATGCGCCCTGTGTGCGGACCCTGATGAAGTCTGAGACCGTCCCGTTGATCTTGAGGTCATACCAGCCACCGATGGCCAAGACGGGAACCTCCACCGAGCTGACCAAGGGGGACCAGTCTTGGGCGGCCCAATAGCCGTCGAAGTCGGGGTGGGCCAGCCAATCGTCGAACCAGCGCCCCTTTCCGATCACCGGCAAATCGGCGACGGGCGTGGCGTCATTCAGTGATAGGACGTTCAGGAATGAGCCGCCGAGCCGTATCAGTGTGGCGGGGTCACTCGCCCTGCCGCTTGCCAGATCACGTTGTTCTTCGTTGGCGTACATCATGACGTTCCACATGGTGTCAAGGCTCAAGGACAGTGCGCCACCTTTTGAATACCAAAGCTCGGAATACCAGTCGGTCGCTGCCATGGTGGGGGCAATGGCTTTCAGGCCCGGCGTTTCCTTGATCGCCAGGGCCCACTGGGTCATCCCCATGTACGAAGCCCCATACATGCCGATCGTGCCGTCTGACCATGCCTGCCGGGTGATCCAATCCGCCGTGTCCTGACCATCAGCGATCTCGTTGATCTTGGGCTCGAACTCACCTTCCGAGCCAAAGGTGCCTCGCGCGTCCTGAAGGACGACTGCGTACCCCGCGTTCACCAGTCCGATCAGGCTGGGGTGTGGAGTTCCTGGTCCACCGTACATCGTCGGCGTCTGCCTGTTGTACGGAGTTCGTACCAGAAGGGTCGGTGCGGTTCCTTCGAGCGGGCGCCAAATGTCAGCTGCCAGTGTGACTCCGTCCCGCATCGTCATCGTAACGTCGGGCTCATATATGTGCTTCATGAGTCTCTCCTTTGAGAACTCGAACGATCAGCACTGGCGTACGCCTCAGCTGTGTCCGCTTGGTCAGCGTTAATGTTTAGCAGTGTGCCTTGGATGAGGCATGGCGTCAGCGGGTGAAGCAGGGGGAGATCAATGCCGACGCGGGTACGATCTTTGATACGAACTACCCTTAAAACGTATCACAAAACATGGGGAGTGCAAGGGGCGATTTGGCTGGCGCACAGGCAGTTTGCTTACCGCTGTTACACTGAATGATGGAATCATCAATCAAGCGACTCCCATCATGGGGCGAGAGGCAAGCATGGATGAATTTTCCGATTTTCGGGCGCCTCTGTATGAGGTGAAGGCAAACCTTTTCAAGGGCTTGGCGCATCCTGTCAGGATCAGGGTCTTGGAGTTGCTGAGCGCAGCTCCGGAGGTATCGGTGACCGACATGCTGGCCGAGACTGGTCTGGAAGCATCCCACCTGTCCCAGCACCTGTCCGTGCTGCGCCGCTACCACCTTGTCACCGGTGAACGCCGTGCGTTGCAAATGTTCTATTCGTTGGCCTACCCGCAGGTCGCAGAACTGCTGGCGGTGGCCCGGCAACTGCTACATGACATGCTGAACAACACCCGCGAGCAGCTTGAACATTCAACGGCGAACCTTTCCGCGACAGCCCGTTCCGGCGCCCCGCGATGACCGCCCTTCGCGCGGCCCGGGCGCTGCTGCCGTCCTGGCGGGACTACGCGGAACTTCCCCGGTCGTGGAAAGGGGATCTCGTTGCAGGGCTTACCGTTGGAATCGTTGCGCTGCCCTTGGCTCTGGCTTTTGGAGTCAGCTCCGGGGCCGGAGCGGCCAGTGGACTGATTACCGCGGTGATCGCCGGAATCGTTGCGGCTGTTTTCGGTGGGTCCAATATTCAGGTATCCGGGCCGACCGGTGCCATGGTTGTTGTCCTCGGCCCTGTCATCGCAGCTCACGGTATCGGCGCGTTGGCCGCTGTGTCCGTCCTTGCCGGCATAATGGTCATCGTCGCTGGTGTCCTTAAGCTCGGCCGCGTCGTGACCCTGCTGCCCTGGCCGGTGATCGAAGGATTCACCCTGGGCATCGCGCTGATCATCTTCCTCCAGCAGGTGCCCGCTGCGTTCGGGGTGCACGCCGGGTCAAGCAGCAACGCGGCCGTCTCGGCTTTCCAGGGGCTGGCGACGACGTCGCTGGCCGCTGTATGGGCTCCCGTGGTCCTGGTGGTCCTGGTAGCAGTGATCATGGTCGCCGCACCGCGGATCCATCCGCAGATTCCCGGTTCCCTCCTCGCCATCATCGTGGCCAGCGTCGCTGCCCAGGTTCTGGACCTTCCGGTGGCGAGGATCGGCGCACTTCCTGGCGCGCTGCCGTCCCCAGTCGCCCCCGCCCTTGACTGGGGCACTGTGGCAGCGCTGGCAGCCCCGGCCGCAACGATCGCAGCGCTGGCTGCGATCGAGTCACTGCTTTCTGCACGGGTCGCCGCCTCGATCTCTGACACCGGTCCCTATGATGCAGACCGCGAACTCCTGGGCCAAGGCCTGGCCTCTATCTGCTCCGGGTTTTTCGGCGGTATGCCTGCCACCGGTGCCATCGCCCGCACAGCAGTGAACATCCGCTCTGGCGGCCGGACCAGGCTGTCCGCCGTCATCCACGCCGTAGTCCTGCTGGCCGTTGTCTACCTTGCTACGGGTCCAGTCTCGCGGATTCCGCTCGCTGCTTTGGCCGGTGTCCTGATGATCACCGCCACCCGCATGGTTTCCGTGGCCACCCTGCGCAGTGTGATCGGGTCCACGCGGGCAGATGCTGTCGTTTTCTTTGTCACTGCCGTGATCACCGTGTCCTTTGACCTGATTCAGGCCGTAGCCATCGGCATCGCCGTCGCGTCCTTCTTTGCCCTGCGCACGATGGTCAAGTCCAGCGGGGTGCACCGTGAGGAAATTCCCGGTCCTGTCCAAGACGGGGATGAACACATTGCCGTGTTTCGACTGGATGGGGCGTTGTTCTTCGGCGCCGCCGAGCGTGTTCTGGAACGCGTCAGTGCTATCCGCAACGTTGACGCAGTCATTATCCGCATGTCCCAACTCCAAGTCCTGGATGCTACTGGGGCGAGGGTCATCACCGACATCGTCAATGCACTGGAACGGCGCGGAATCACAGTGTTGATCAAGGGAATCCAGGCCCGGCACCTTGCCTTGGTCACGCGGGTGGGCGTGCTGGAATCCCTACGCCACCACAAACACCTGTTCGAGGACCTGGCCCCGGCCGTCGAGCACGCGCGCAGTCATGTCGCCCGGGCGATGGCCGCCCGCGCCGCGGAGCAAGCCGGCGCACCTCCAGGACGACGGTCCGATCAATGATCAGGAACCCCTTCGCCGGCCTGAGAAGGCCTGTCCACTGAGGATCTATTCGAACGAGGCACGTCGGGCATCATTTGTTTTGGTTTGCCACACGTCGGGTGCGTTGACCTTGAACCGCCGGCCTGTCAGGGCGCGGGGTACCAGTCGGATGTAGTTATCCTTGGGGCCAGGTTGCCATGGTTCAAGTCCCAGCGCATCGACCTTCGCTGTCTCGTCGGGATCTGTCATGAGAATTGTTTCACCGCGGGCGACGACACTCCAGGCTTCCGTTGTCGCGGCGTCGTACCCATCGATTTCCAAAACCCCGGGCCTGGACGCCATTGCTCCCCACAGTTTCCGTCCGGGGCTGCTGCGGAAAACGATGTGACGGTCAAAGAGAACGTAATTCACCGGGAAGATTTCGGGGTGGTCATCCACCACCAGGCCAAGGCGGCCTATTGTCGCCGCAGCCAGCAAATTCCAGCACTCGTTAAACGACAGCGACGAGTCATGGCCTTCAGAGGTTCCGTCGTCCAGCGTTGGGGAATCATTCATCTCAGACCTCACATCTTCCTGTGGTTGGTTCCGGAGCTGTCGTTCCAACAATGCCTTGTGGGCTGGTTTGGTTCAATGGCCAGGTTCCGGCCGTTTAGTGTTCCCGTCCTGTACCGAAGAAAAGTGCGACGGCGGCACTCGCCCGAGTGCCGCCGTCGTCCGGTTCCTTCTAGCTAAGCCAGGACGTCACCGTTTGCTGGTGCGCGTCCACCCACTTTTTGGCTGCGGCCTCGGGCGTCATGCCGCCTTGGATATCCGTGGCAACTGAATTTTGGTCATCATTGGTCCATTTGAAGCCCTTGGCCAGTTTGGCTGCAGGTGAGCCGCTGTCGGCGAACTTCTTGGAAATGACCTTGTTGAGGGTATAGGTCGGGTAATCGCAGGCGACCTTTTCCGCGTCGGTATCGCAGCCCTCGGTCCAGGCCGGCAGGGCGACCTTCTTAAGTGGAACCTGGGACAGGAACCACTGTGGCTCGTAGAAGTAGCCCAGTAACGGCGTCTTGTTTTGTTCCGCCGTCCGGAACGACTGGATAAGGGCAGCCTCCGAGCCAGAGAACACCACCTTGTAATCCAGGTTCAGATTCTTCACCAAGGCTTCGTCGTTCGTGACGAAAGCGGGGTCGCCGTCGAGGACCTGGCCCTTTCCGCCGGACTCGGAAGTAGTGAACATCGAGGCGTACTTGTTCAGGTTCTTCCCGTCCGTGATGTCCGGGTACTTCTCTGCCATCCATGGTGGTACGTACCAGCCGATGTGGCCTTCATTGCCGGTGGCACCGGCGTCTACAGCCACCTTCTGATCCGTAATGTACTGCTTGGTGAGATCAGCATGGCCCCAGTTTTCCATGATCACGTCCACCTCACCGGAGGCGAAACCCTGCCAGGAAATCTGTTCGTTCAGGTCCTTCTGCACCACAGTGCAGCCAAGCTGGTTTTTCGCTACGTAGCTGTACACGGCGGCATTGGCCGTATAGCCGACCCAGGCGTTCATCGCGACACTAACAGCTCCGCAGGGTGCATCCCCGCCGCTTGCGGGGGCGGCGGCCACCTGGTTCACGGAAGCACCCCCACAGCCTGTCAGCAGCAAAGCGGCCGCAGCGACTCCTGCCATCAGCGGGATAGTTCGTTTCAACAGCGGTGGGACTTTTTTCATTTGTTTGGTCTCCTTGTTGGGGGTGGGAGTATGGCGGGCTGGATTGTTGGTTTGAGCGACTAGGTTGAGGGGGTCTTGGCCGAGGCAATTTTCCGTATCGGGGCTGCCGCTGCAGCCTGGGTCATCCTGTCGAGCAGGATGCCGAGGAACACGATGGCAAGGCCAGCGGCCAGGCCCTTGCCGAACAGGGAACTTTGGACAAAGCCGGCGACGACGTCGTACCCGAGTCCGCCTGCACCGACCAAGGCACCCACGACCACCATGGCAAGGACGTAGATCAACCCTTGGTTGGCGGCGAGGGCCAGGGATTTCCTGGCCATCGGCAGCTGGACCTTGGTGATGACCTGCCATGGCGTCGACCCGCTGGAAATGGCAGCTTCAAGGACGGTGGGGGAGATCGCTGCGATGCCGTCGGCGGTGATTTTGATGGCGACAGGAGCTGCATAGATGATGCCTGCGATGATCGCCGTGAAACGGGTAGCGCCGAATAGTCCCAGGAAAGGAACAAGGTAGACGAACGCGGGCATCGTCTGGCCGGCGTCGAGTATTGGCCGGAGGACTTGGTCTACTCTTTGGGAACGGCCCATGGCGACGCCGAAGACCACACCAAGGACCATGACCAGCACGGTGGCCACCAGCGTTCCTGCGAGGGTGACCATGGAATCGCTCCATAGGCCGAGGTAGATGATGACACCAAGGCAGGCGGTGGTCACGGCGGCGAGCTTCCAGCCGCCCAATGCGTATGCCGCCAGGGCAATGACGCCGACGAGGATGTAGAAAGGCGTGTCCGTGAGCAGGGACTGGAACGGGTTAAGGATTCCAGTGGTGATTGATTCCCGCAGGGACACCGTGAACAGGGACAGGTTGTTCTGCATCCACTGGCTTGCCGAGCTTACGGCTTGAACGATCGCCGGGCCGATGTTGAAGTCTTTGGGGAAAGCCGCGGCCCACAATGAGCTCCTGGACAACTGGACCATGACCAAGGCCAGGCCCAGCGTGACGCCCAAGAGTATGTATCGATTCCTGCGGGAGATTCGTCCGTTCCGGGCAGCGCCGGGTTCCGCACGGCGGCTGGCCGCAGTGGTCACCCGGTCCAGCACGATCGCCAGCAGGACGATGGAGAGGCCGGCATTTACTGCAGTGCCGACGTCGAGCGATTGCAACGCGCGGACAACAACCTGGCCAAGCCCTGGAGCGGCAATAAGTGCCGCGATAGTAACCATGGATAGAGCCGCCATGGTGCTTTGGTTGATTCCCATGACAACCGTCCGCCGGGCCATGGGAAGCTGCAGGGTGAGCAGCCGCTGGAGGCCTGTTGTACCCAGCGAGTCCGATGCCTCCCGGGTGTTCTCCGGGATGCTCCGGATGCCGTGGGCCGTAAGGCGGATGACCGGAGGCGCGGCGTAGATGACGGTAGCAATGACGGCCGAGGCCGGGCCAATGAGGAAGATGAGCGCCAAGGGTGCCAGGTAAACGAACGTGGGCAAAGTCTGCATGAAGTCCAGTACCGGCGTGATCACGGTGGCGACGCGCGTGGAGACGCCGGCGAGGATACCGAGCGGGATTCCGACCAGTAGTGTCAGCAGCACCGCGGTGAGGACCAGGGCGAACGTGTAAGTGGCCTCGACGAACAGACCTTGGAAGCCGAAGAAGGTAAAGACGGCTACCGTCAAGAGGGCCACGCGGGCGTTCCCGACTGCGAATGCAATCCAGCCAAGCAGTCCTACGGTTCCAAACCAGCCGATTTCTGGCAGTCGCAGACCGGTGGAACTTGCGGCAAAGAGCGTGATGAAGAGGTTGGCGACGTTGTCCACCACTGCCCGCAGGGGCGTGAAGACATACAGGAAGACCGGGTTGTCCGCGCGGTTGGCAGCGACCCAGGCGTTGAACTGGTTCAGCGAGCGATGCAGATCAGTCAGCTCGGAGGCAGGCAAAGTCAGAGTCGACGTCCCGTGCAGGATCAAAAATCCCAGGATCCAGAAGACGCCCGCGCCCACCAGCAGAACGGTGCGGCGGCTGGGCCGGCGGCGCGGTTCCCTGACAGGGGTCGATGTTGGCTGGACCTTTTCCTGGTCCCGGACAAGCGTAGTCATCAGGCCGCTGCTTCCGCTGGCTGCAGCACTGAGAGGATGCTGTCACGGTCGATCTGTCCGATGATCCTGCCTGCCTCGTCCTCCACGAGGACAGGGCAGGAGGAATGCATCACAGCTGTTATGGCGTCCCGGATGATCATCCCGGAACTGAGGACCGGAGCATCCAGGGGCGTTCCATCCGTCACGGGACGGATGATCCACTTCAAGGTCAGAACGTCCGCGCGGGGAACCTCGGACACAAAATCAGCAATGTACTTATCTGCCGGGGATCCCACCAATTCATCCCCGGTGCCGCACTGGACCATCTCGCCATTGCGCATGATCAGGATGCGGTCACCGAGCTTGAGTGCTTCGGAAAGGTCATGGGTGACGAACACCATGGTCTTACCCATTTCCTTGTGGAGCCGGATGACCTCGGCCTGCATGTCACGCCTGATGAGGGGATCCAGTGCCGAGAAGGGCTCGTCGAAAAGGATAGTGTCTGGATCGCCCGCCAAGGCCCGGCCAAGGCCAACGCGCTGCTGCATCCCGCCGGACAGTTGGTCCGGATAGTGCTGTTCGTACCCCTTCAGGCCGACCAGTTCAATGATTTCCCGAGCCCGGCCGTAGCGCTCGTTCTTGGCCGCCCCACGGATCTGCAGCCCGTAGGAGACGTTGTCCAAAACCGTCCGGTGGGGCAGGAGTCCGAAGTGCTGGAACACCATGGACATTTTGCGCCGGCGCAGTTCCCGCAGCTCCCCAACGCCTGCCTGCAGGACATCCTTGCCGTCCACCATTACCTGCCCTGACGTGGGTTCGATAAGCCGTGTGAGGCAGCGGATCAGGGTTGATTTGCCGGATCCCGAAAGACCCATGACTACAAAGACCTCACCCTTTGCGACGTCGAAACTCAGGTTCCGGACGGCCGCCACGCAGCCCGAGGCTGCCAACAGTTCAGCAGAGCTAAGGGACGAAAGCTGGGGATCGCCAGGGACCTTTTCTCCAGCGGCGCCAAAAACCTTCCAGAGGTTCCGTACTGAGATGTCGGGGCTGTTCATTGCTGTACTCCTGCTTATGGCGGCTCGAACCAATGGCCGGGCTTTGAGTGGACTGGCTTGGGGAAGGCCGGGGTTACGTCGGTGAAGGTAGTGCTCTCGATGTGATGCCTCTGACGCCTTCAGGCAAGTCATGTGGCGATGTCGCTAGGGCACTTGTGGATCTCTTTCGCTGCGGACGGGCTGAATCTGCAGGCTGTTGGTTGTGCATGTGTCAACATCACCCGTAATACGCAACAGTGAGGTATCTCACTCATTGCTGTCAAGGGTTGGAAATAAGTAAAAACGATGGCCAACGCGTTTATGAGCTTGACCTTCAGGAGGGACAGCCTGCCTGAGCCCAAGCCGACGCGGCGCATTACGGCAATGCGCTTCCCGACAGACGCGGCCAACACCCTTGTGTTTCAGGTGACTGCCGGAGAGGGTCGCCCGGCTTCGACTTCGGCGGCCGTGCGACTTAGAGATCGTCTTCGGGCCGGGCAGTGAGAATTCGATTGGCGCTTTGCTGCAGGATGCCGAGCGACTCCTGGATCAGGGGCGATGTGATGCTGCCTCGGCGCACGGCAGCGACAATGCGGCGTGACGGCTTGCCCCTTCCGGTGATACGCAGGCGGACTACGTTTTCTGCACTACGCAGCGGCGCCAGTCGCGGCAGCAGGCCCACGCCCAGCCCTGCGCCCACGAACGCGATTTGGGTTTCCCACTCAACGGCCTCATGGGCAATTCGTGGTGTTACCCCGGCCGCGGTGAACGCCGCGGTGAAGAGGGAATGGTAGGTGGAGCCGGCGGCCTCGGTGATCCAGGGTTCTGACGCCAGCTCTTGGAGAGTCACTGTTTCCCGCGATGCCAACGGATGGTCAGAGGGAATGATCACGTCCAGGGGGTCATCGAGCAGGACGGTCTGTTCGAAGCGCGGATCGTCCTCAGCGTAAGTGTCGGACTGCATGGCGACGATGACCGCAAGGTCGATCCGCTCTGCGACCAACAAATCGAAGCAGCGAGATGGATTGGCCTCGAGTACCTGCACCTCCAGCAGGGGACGTGTTGAGCGAAGTGTCGCGGCCAGCGGCGCGAGCAACTGGGCGGCCGCCGTCGAGAATCCGCCGAGGCCAAAATGTGACTGCACCTGGTCGCCGGCCTCCATGGCTGCGGCGCGAAGGCTCTCCCAGTCGGCAATGAGGGTGTCCGAACCCGCCACGAGAAAGCGGCCGGTAGCGGTCAGCCGCACGCCCCGGCCGTCCTTGGTCAGCAGCTGCATTCCCAGCACGCGCTGGAGCTCGCGCAACTGCGCGGAGACGGCGGAGGGAGAATAGCCTGTGAGCTCCGCAGTGGCGCCAATGGTCCCGCAGCGCGCAAACACTCGAAGTGTGATGAGTCTCGCATCGATCATGCACCTATTGTGCATGGTTATCTTCTAAATGTTGCGCTTTTGTTGCAGCTCATTCGTCCCTAATCTCATGACTACAAGGATTTTGAATACAACATCGGTTGCACCCAAGCACCCTTGGTCGCCATGAATCGCACGCTAACCCAGGCCTCCCGGGAGGAAACACATGTCTGCTCCAGTCTTGCCCCTCAATTCACGCGGAAAACTCGCTTCATCTTTGCCTGCAGAGCAGCTGGCAGAGATCAGCGAGTTGTTCGAGTTCCGGCGCAAGGGATATTCCCTCGATGCGCCTTTCTACACCGATGCCACGATCTTCAAGATCGACATGGAAGCCATTTTTGGCCAGCACTGGATCTTTGCCGCCAGCATCGCGGAACTTCCGGAGCCGGGCGACTACGTCACCGTCGACTATGGTCCCTACTCCCTGATCGTGCTGCGCAATGACGACGGCGGCGTGAACGTCCTGCACAACGTGTGCCGCCACCGCGGCGCCCGCGTCTTGACCGAGCCCGCCGGGTCAACAGGCAACCTGGTCTGCGGCTACCACTCCTGGACATACTCCCCGGAGGGCAACCTGATCCATGCCTCGGCGCCGGGGGAGACGAAGTTCGACAAGGGCTGCTTCGGCCTCAAGCGCGCCCACAGCCGCGTGGTTGCCGGACTGATCTTCGTCTGCATTGCGGACGAACCGCCCACCGACTTTGACGAGACCTCCAAGATCTTCGAGCCCTACCTCGCACCCCACGATCTGTCCAAGACGAAAGTCGCTTACCAGCAGAACATCGTTGAAGAGGGCAACTGGAAGCTCGTCATGGAAAACAACCGTGAGTGCTACCACTGCGACGGCCACCCGGAACTCGCTTGTTCCCTCTTCCCCACCTGGGGCCTGACGGAGGGCTTGATCCCGGCCCACCTTGAAGAGGTCTGGGACCGCAACAAGGAAGCACAGGCATCGCTCGAGGAGCGTTGCCGCCGCTATGGCCTTCCCTACGAGGTGGTGGAAGAGCTCGACACCCGAATTGCTGGAATCCGTATCTCACGGGAATCGTTGGACGGCGACGGCGAATCGTTCTCGCCCGATGGGCACAGGCTCTCCAAGAAGCTGCTCGGCGATTTGCCCGACTTCCGGCTTGGCCGCTGCTCGATGCACCTTCAGCCCAACAGCTGGTTCCACTTCCAGAGCGACCACGTCATCACGTTCGGGGTCTTCCCCATCAACGAGCACCAGTCCTTGGTCCGCACCACGTGGCTGGTAGCCGACGACGCCGTGGAAGGTGTCGACTACGACCTGGAGAAGCTCACCTACACCTGGAAGCAGACCAATCTGCAGGACAAGGCGTTCGTGGAGCTGTGCCAGACGGGCGCTGGCAGCCCCGCCTACGAGCCCGGCCCGTACATGAAGAGTGAATACCAGGTGGAGGCATTCATTAACTGGTACGTGCAGCGTGTCCAGGAGCACCTGGCATGATTGAACTCCTCACTGAGACGGCAGTCCAGGAACCGCAGCGCATTCGCGGCCTTGAGATGCCTTGGAACCGGGTGATGGGAAGCACCGAGGGACCCGCCAGCGCTGCCCGCGCGCTGGGCCCTTGGCATCCCCAGGAGTTCATGGCCGAGTGTGTCGAGGTGGTTCCCGAGGTGGGCGGCATGATGACCTTCGTGTTCCGCCGCTGCGACGGCGCGCCCCTGGCGTTCCGTGCGGGGCAGTACGTGAACGTCGCCTTTCCCGTGAACGGCGAGGACCAGGATCCGGTGGACCGGAGCTACTCACTGTCCAGTTCGCCCACTCAGCCGTGGACCTTTAACATCACAGTCAAACGCGACGCCACTGGCCTTGTCTCACCTTGGGTGCACGAGAACATCAAAGCCGGGACAGTCCTGGACATGCTCGGACCGGTCGGGGCATTTCACCTGCCCGACGCCGACCGCCGTGCGCGATACCTCTTGTTGGCCGCCGGCGCAGGGATCACCCCCATCATGTCGATGGTGCGGACCATCCACTCCCTGCCCGGGCACGCGGATGTCATCGTGCTCTATCACGGCGCGGAGGCGGGAGGCTTTGCGTTCCACAAGGAGTTGGCCTACATCGCCTCCGTGGACTCGCGGGTCAAGGTCTTCTACTCCCTTGGCGACCGCAGCAAGCCGGAGGGGTGGGAAGGGCTCACCGGAAGGCTGACGGCGGCCATGCTGGACGAAGTGGCCCCGGACGCCAACGGCCGCCAAGTCTATGCCTGTGGTCCAGAGGGTTACCTGAACACCGCAACGGAGCTCCTGGGGAAGGTCGGCGTCGACGACACCTCCATCTACATGGAATTCTTTTCGGGAGACCGCCAGACCATCCTTGAGTACCAGGCGGAGCTCGCGCTAGCGGCGGACATCGCCGAGGAAATCGCGGACGAAATCGCCGATTCCGCGGAGGACTACTACGAAAGCCAGCCCACGGCGTTCGGGCTCTATGAGCCAGGCTACGACGCCGAGGGAACCCTGAAAGCCGGGGGACTGCCGCTGGAAACCATCGATCCAGATGCACCTAGTGCGGAAGCGCCCGACGGCGGTTCGGACGCGGTCCCGCAGGCCTCGTCCCCGGATGCCTCAAGCTTCGACACCGTGGGAACGGGAAGCCTCACGCTGTCCTTCATGCGCACCGGAATTAATGTGCGCATCGACCCCACCGAACACATCCTGGGGGCGGCCCAGCGTGCGGGCGTCAGGATCGGTGCGAACTGCAAGGAAGGCATGTGCGGCTCGTGCAAGGTCGTCAAGCTTTCCGGTGAAGTGGAAATGAACCACCAGGGCGGGATCCGGGCTAGGGAAATTGATGCAGGCAAGTTCCTGCCCTGCTGCTCCACAGCGCGGACCGATATGGTGATCGATGCCTAGGGTCTTCCAGGTGCCTGAACCGAAACTTCCCTGATTTCCCGCTGCTTGGAGGCTTGGAACCCATCTGGGGTCTATCTTCAGGCCCCGCAAACCCCCTCGTCAGAGGGGGTTTCTGCTTTAAGCTACTGCACCACAAATTTATAAGCATACTTACTACTCAAATCATTGACACTAAGCATACTTACCTTTCGGCTCGAAAATAGAAGGGCAATACCGGGGTTGGTATGGGATTCTTCTTCAAAGGCCAGTGACAGTGGCATGGCGGCGATGCGATCCGACAAGCCGGCCCCCGCTCCTCTCTACCGCAACCGGCGGAACCTAAGAAAACCATGATGTCCGTATTTCCACGTGACACTGTTGGCATACCTGTGGGTATTCCAGCTTCTGGGGATGACTTGGGGAAAGAACGGACGAGTCCAGGGAGTACAAAAATGTCCATCATGCGCAGAATCACCACGGCAGCAGTGGCAGCAGTGGTTGGCATCGCGGCCAACATCTGTGGTGTCAACGTTGGTCCTGTGGCCGCTGCAGTCCTTGGTGAGGCCACCGCAGTAGACGCCTCCGGACGAGATCGGACCATTTGCGATGCCGCTGCCAACGGTATGCCTGTAACGATCATGCAAAACTAAGCACTTCACATCAGAAAGGCAGCCGCCGGAGACCCAGGGTCTCCGGCGTTGCCGTTCCCGCGATGCTTAGATAAGTGATCGGAAAATGTCCCACCGGTGCCAATCGTTTCGTCGGTGGGAACGAACCCTGTAACTACCCGTAGATGACGTTTCCCTCAGTGTCGTCCGTCGGGAGCGGCTATATCCCTCGTCAGTCAAGGTTTCCGAGGGGCCGTCTCAAGGGATTTAAACCCTCCGCAGCCCAGTCAGACTAGTTGAAAGGGCAGCCGTGGGACGCTTCTGAACATCCATCAGCCTAAGAACTCCTTGAATCTGCCTGTTCAGGTTGCGGGAAGCACCGTGGCGGTGCACTCACCAAAATCGATGATTGAGCCCCCCGGGCCAGGGGCTGTTCCCCGGAGGGTGACAGTTTGTCCGTCCGCCAGAAAGCTCATTTCAGTATCCGCTGTCAAGGCGAACGGTTCCTTTCCGCCCCACGACAGTTCCAGGAACGATCCGCGCTGGTTCTTCTCGGGGCCGGACACCGTCCCTGAGCCGAAAAAGTCGCCTGGACGCAGGGGAGCGCCATTGACGGTCATGTGAGCAACCATTTGAGGTGCAGTCCAGTAAAGGGCGCTCACAGGCGGACGTGCAACTGTATACCCGTCAACGATGACCTCCATCGTGATGTCCAGTCCCCACGGCTCATCCCCCTCGTCATTCAGATACGAGGCAAGCGCCTGCTCGCGCGCCGGCGGAGTGACCCGGGCGGCGGTCAATGCTTCGAAGGGCACGACCCAGAGGGAAATTGTTGAGGCGAACGACTTCCCCAGGTAGGGGCCGAGGGGGACGTATTCGTAGGCCTGGATATCGCGTGCGGACCAGTCATTGAAGAGCACCACGCCGAAGAGGTGTTTAGCGGCCCCGGCCACCGAGACTTCTCCAGCGGGGGCGGATCCACCCAGGATGAACCCCATCTCGGCTTCGATGTCCAAGCGGCGGGACGGGCCGAAACTGGGGGTGCCGTTCTGCTCGGGCCGCAAACCTTTAGGACGCGGGAAATCCCGGCCGGAAGGAATCACCGAGCCGGAGCGTCCGTGGTAGCCCACCGGAAGGTGTTTCCAGTTGGGCAGCAACGGCGCTTGGTCCGGACGGAAGATCTTACCCACGTTGCCGGCGTGGTGTTCGGAGGCGTAGTAGTCGACGTAGTCGGCCACGGTGAAAGGCATGTGCAGGCGAACATCGTCAACCGAATAAGAGGAATCCGCGACCATCTCGTCATTGCCGTCAGTGGTTACGGCATCGACAAGCCAGGCCCGCAAAGCTGTCCATGCCTGGTATCCGGCCGCCAGCAGCGCGTCCAGATTCGGAGTTGAAATGGCGGCCTGGACGCTGTCGTCAAGTCCGCCCGCTGCATCGGACAGTGCGGAAAGATCGATGGCCTGGTTACCGAGGCGTGCGCCTAGTCGAGGTTGTCCGCCGGCTGGGGAGAAGGAGGCGTAGGGCAGGTTTTCGGGGCCGAAACCCTCGGTTGCGAAACGGTCGGCGGCAGTAGTCACGGAAGATTCTTTCTGAGTGCAGGGGCAGGTCGTGTGGGGTGGGAGGGTGCCCGCCCTGCTGTTTCAGAGGGCGGGCATTCCATTTATCCCAGTCCTGGGGGGAACAGGCCCAGACCGGCCAGGCTTTCGGCGGGCTCGGCGACGCTACACGTGCCAAATGAGATGAAGAACTTGCGCCACGTTCCCGCGGAGGTACGTGCGAGCTCGGCCAGAGCGGTTGGGTCCGTGGCCGCGAGCAGTGCCGCGACCCGTTCCACGTCTTCCCCCCGCAGGGCGGCCTCGGTGGCCACCGCGATGTTGAGGAAACCATGGTGAGTGAATCCGGTAACCGGGTTCGTGTAGCGGATGGCCTCATGCAGTCCGGCGGTGAGCTTGAACGGGACGGACGCGGCGATCGTCTGGGTTAGCACTGCGGCGAGTTGCTCTGGGGTGGGGAACAAGTGTGCCTCCAAGCCGCCACGTCAGCCCCGGAACCGTTTCGGCCCCCTTTGCAAGGCGAGGCATCCGGCCTCACTCGGATGCCCGGCGAAGGCGATTAAGCGCTACTTGGAGAAGGTGACCGATCCGGCCTTGACCCCTGATGGGTTGACGAACTACTTGAAATACGGTCCGGTCATCGATGGCAGAATCCTGAGGGGCAACACGTGGGCGGAGGGCGCCCCGCAGCCCGGGCCAATGCCGTCACTGCCGAAGATTGAGCTGTTGCTCCGGATCACAACCGATATCGGCTTCTGGAACTACTCGCTGAGGCTGTCGTCGGCCAAAGCCGAACAGGTGGGGGCTCCTGTATCCGCGTACGAATGCCAGTGGAGGACTCCGTGCTTCGACGGCATGTGGTCACCACACGGCGTCGAGCTTCCGTTCATCTTCCACTGCCAGGACTATGGCGCCGCCTGGGACGGCGAGGACTCCAACGAGGCACGCATCGCCGCTGACCCGAACGGAGACCGCTTCGATGTTGGCGACAAGATGTTCGAAGCCTGAATGAACTTCGCCAGGACAGGCGACCCTCAACGGGCAGCCTCGCCTGGCCTGCCTACAACACGACCTCGCGCCCGACCATGGTGTTCGACACGCACACCCGTGTTGTCAACGACCTCCGAGGGGACGTCCGGCCCCACATCACGGCGCTCACGGTTCGGTGGAGGTGTCGGTCGCACCGGCATCTACAATTCAGCCGGGAAGCGCCGCTGCCGAGGCCAGCACCGTGCTTAGGGGGCAGGAACAAGCAGGGCTCCTTTGACACTAGCGCCGTTAGTCGGCTTGGGTGCGTGGATGGAGAGGCGTTTCGGCCAGCCCATGCCGCACGCGGCGTATCGGCCCATCCGTATGCGATGTCGTGCAACTCCGCGTCTGCTTTGGCAGCTTTGACATCATGGCTGTTCGGGTTTGCGATTGGGAGGACGCCAGAGTCGGGAAGGCTCGTTCGTAAAAGATCTAGTTACGAACAGCTGAGCAAGCAGCGACCATCTTAATTGGTTGCAGGTTCCGAAACACCCCAGCGAGTCCTGGTAACCGTGAGAATGCACTCCGAAAGACCAACCGCGCTTATCGGACCACGTTGAAGGCAGCACCTCTGTCTCGTGGGTAATCATCCTCGACTTGGGAGGGACTAGTCGACCTGTTCCGCCCAGATGTGTTGGATCTCTTGGGAATTGCCGAGGCATAATCTTTGCACTTGTCGATGAACGATTGTTCACCAACTTCGGTACCGCCCCTTTATTGCCGGCGGTTTCTTCTTCCCGAAAAGGTTCTCCGTTCATGACAGCACCCCCTTTCCCGCGTCGGGAGCGCAAAGCTTCCGCCATCACCGCAGTGCTTGCACTGAGCGGCACCGTTGTGGCGCTGATGCAGACCTTGGTCGTGCCGCTGCTGCCCATTTTTCCCGCCGTCTTTTCGGTCTCCGGGGATGATGCGTCGTGGACGGTGACCGTCACGTTGCTTTCCAGCGCAGTGGCTACTCCTATGGTCTCGCGCAGTGCCGACATGTACGGCAAGCGCAAGATGATGATAATCTGCCTCGCAATCATGGTCGTCGGCTCCATCATCGCGGCGCTGGGCGGGACCTTCCTTTGGACGATCATCGGCCGCGCACTCCAAGGATTTTCCTTATCTCTGATCCCGGTGGGGATCAGCATTATGCGCGATGAACTTCCCAAGGAAAAAATGGGTTCAGCCGTGGCGCTCATGAGCGCCACTTTGGGCATTGGCAGCGCCATGGGGCTTCCCCTCGCGGGGCTCCTCTACGAAGGCTTGGGCTGGGAGGCCTGTTTTTGGGTTTCCGCAGCTGCCGGCGTTGTGTTGCTGGCCGCGGTGCTCCTGGTGGTTCCCGAATCCAAAGTCCGCTCGCCTGGCCGCTTCGACTACATCGGCGCGCTCGTGCTGTCCGCAGCACTGGGCGCACTGCTGTTGGCTATCTCCAAGGGCGGATCATGGGGCTGGCGCTCGGAACTTGTGATCGTACTATTCCTTGCCGCCGCTGTTCTCATGGTCTTTTGGGTGCCCTACCAGCTGAAGGCCGGTCACCCCATGGTGAACCTGCGGACCACAGCCCGGCGCCCTGTTCTCATGACCAACCTCGCGTCCCTGCTTGTCGGCTTTGCCATGTTTGCCAACATGCTCCTTACCACCCAGCAACTTCAACTCCCTGCAGCAACCGGTTATGGACTTGCACTTACTGTATTTAATGCCGGTTTGTGCATGGTGCCCTCCGGGTTGGCAATGGTGATCTTTTCTCCAGCGGCGGGCGCGATCATTCGCAACTTTGGTGGCAGAAGTGCCCTCATGGCGGGTGCTGGAGTCATGATCATTGGCTATGTCGGCCGGGTCTTCCTTCATGACTCTATCGCTTGGGTGATACTAGGTTCCGCTGTGGTGGCTATCGGCACGGCGATCGCCTATGCCGCCATGCCGACGTTGATCATGGGCGCGGTTCCGATCACGGAAACTGCATCCGCCAATGGCTTGAACACCTTGGTCCGTTCAATCGGGACGTCAACATCCAGCGCCGTGATCGCCGCGATCCTCACGTCGGTCACCATGCCTTTAGGAGGAGCCCCGCTGCCATCGTTTGACGCATTCAGAGATGTCTTCTGGATGGCCGCGCTGGCGTGCGGCGCATGCATCACAGCAGCTTTCTTCATCCCACGAGCAACACATCGCTCTGCGGCTTCGGCAGCCGAGCTCGTGGTGCAGGGACGCGTCCTGGCGCCGAACCACAGGACGCTGACGCCAGCACTCGTCAGCGTCCTTCAGACGGAAGGCGAACCCGTTGACTGGAGCCTCGTGGACACCGAGGGTAACTACTCCGTTGCGCTGCCGGGGGTCGGGAAGTATGTGGTAGTAGCCAGCGCGAGGGGGTGGGCGCCGGTTGCGGAAATCTTCGACTTTGATGGTGAGACTGGCAAGCATGACTTCCATCTAAGGGAACGACTTGAAATCAGCGGGCGTGCGATGGCGTTCGGGGAGGCAGCGCCCGCCGCGGTGCTGACTCTCTTGCGGGCAACGGGCGAGCGGGTAGCAACTTCGCGGGCAGATTCGCGCGGAAATTACACGATTCCCCTTCCCGCCCCTGGACACTACTTGCTGACTATGTTCCAACAGGAACCGCTTCAGGCCGTCGCCCAAAAAATCACCGTCGATAACCGGTCCGTAGTGCTGGATTTGGTTATCGAAGGCACGGACTCGCCACCTACACGTACTGACATGGGGTCCGTCGCAAGATCGGGGAAAACAATTTCAGTAAAAGCGCAACGGGCGCAGGGAGCCACAGACTCAGAGATCTTCTCCGAGGCGATGGGCGATGGCAATGGCAGCTTTCACTAACATTCCACCGAACTTGTCTTGCAACTCAGCAGACATTCGATGAATCGGGGTTGAGATGCCTATCCCAGCGACCCCTACGCCGGCGACAACGATGGGGGCTGCAATACCGTGGACGCCTTCTTGCCACTGCTGGTCGTTCACTGCGTAGCCCCGCACCCGGGCTTGATGAATGGCAGAGCCAAGAGTAGCAACATCCGTGATGGTAAATGGTGTGTAGGCGGTCAATCCCCGGAGCAGGACTCCTTGAACCTCCTTCTCAGACCGTGTCGAGAGAAAGGCGTGCCCGTGGGCGGAGGCCAACAGTGGAATCGACATACCTGGAGAGACGTGCGCGCGTACTGCTTGAGGGCTGTCGAGAGTCTCAAGGACAAAGACAGAGTCCCCCTTAACGGTCGCGAGATGTATGGTCTCTCGGGTCTCCTCCCGAAGCTGCTCCATCACCGGTAGCGCTATCGTGCGGAGATCATTGCCAGCTTGATGTCGCTGCCCCAACTGAAACATCTTCGGCGTCAACGTCCAACGGGTCACCTCGCCGTGGACCTCGGCGGCCCAACCTCCCTCCTGAAGCGTGCGGAGCATCCGCTGTACGGACGACTTCGGGAGTCCCAGGTCTCTTGCCAGCTCCGATACGCCCACCAGACCGGGCTCGGTAAGCCGCTCCAGCACCCGCATTGCCGTCAACACGCTTCTCACGCCGTCACTGGCCACGCGATTCCTCCCAATTTAGCCGCCACTGCACATGATCTCGCCAGCTTACTGCGTCCGGAAGTACCAGTCGGAACGTCGAACGACCACCGGCAGGGACGCTGCTGAATCGTGCTGTGATTTCACTTCGGGATTTATCGACTATTACGAGGACGTCATCGTGTCGGTTACTCGTATTCGACCTGGTCGCGGGGGAGCCAACGGAATGTCATTGGGAACACAGCCCCGGTGAACGCGGACCCAAGTCCCCGCTTAGCGACAGCTTTGGGGAAGGGATCGGGCCGAGAATTGCCTGCCCGACGGCGCGTGGGTGAGCGAGCCCAGCACAAGACAACCGTCGGGGGTAACCCCATCAGAGGAATCCCCATTAGGTACCGGCGAGTGACAACTGCCAGCATGATCTCTGTTGGCGTTCAAGGCTATGAAGGCCGCTCGCGCTGCCAGGCGACAGGGCGCTTGTGTCTATGTCTTGGTTGATGTGCCCTGGCCCTGGTGAGGGCCGGGGCAGTTGACGACAGAATCCCCCGGACCTCGTCGGCGCCAGGACGGACTGCATGCGCGGAGCTAGCTTGAAGGCGAAAGTACCTGTTCAATTGCGGCAACCCTGTCAGCTTACGAATGAGGGCGGTACTCGTATCATTTGCCTGCTGATATGGCGCAGCCCTCTGGAACGCGTCCATTCGATCAAACCTCCGTCATCAGCGATTGGTCCGCTGTAGCGATGGAGGGTGGTGTTGTACGGCCGCCCCAGGCAGCGAACACGAACAAAATACCACCGACGATGAACATGCCAGAAACGGCGGCCGTGCTATCGGTCCCGGAGGCCGTTATGAGTGCCAAAGCCAGCACCGGACCGAATCCGGCGGCAACTGCGCCACTCGATTCCTTGGCCACGCCTATGCCCGTCACACGGGATTTGGTCGCAAACTGGCGTGCCATAAAGGGGCTTGTGGCTACGGAGAGAAGTGGTGCAAGAAGGCCCGTGCCGAGAATCAAGGCGATCCAGATGTACAGCGGGACTGCCGTGTTGAGTAGCCAGAAGAAAGGGAACGCGTAGAGGATGACCAGCAGGCCGCCGAACGCCAGGACTCTCTGAACAGGGATCATGTCGCAGAGTCGGCCGCAAAATGGCGTCCAGAAAATTGCGACCGCGCTGGCCAATGTTATGCCGAAGCTACTGACAGCACCGCCTATGTCTTTGAATTCAGCAAGGTAAGAAATAGAGAACGTCTTCCACAGAGTCGCGATGAGTGCGTAGCCAGCGTAGGCAGCAAATACGATGACCAGGCCTCTCCAGTCGGACCTGAATAGGTCGGTCAGAACACGAAACCAGCTTCTCCGGGTTTCTGCCACTGGCATTGCCTCGAAATCGGGACTTTCCGGTAGCTTGAGGCGAATTACATATCCCACGACGGCAACGAGAAAGCTTATTACAAAGGGGATGCGCCAACCCCAGGAGTAGAAAAAGTCGTCGCCGATCATGGCCAAGCCGGCCACCGCGAGTGAGGCGAAGAAGACACCCAAGTTGACTCCTAGCGTCGGGAGAGAGCCGAACCGCCCGCGCTTGCCGTCCCCGGCATGTTCATACGAGACCGTTATCGCAGCACTGAACTCTGCGCCTGCGCCAATACCTTGGAAGATGCGAAGCACGACCAGCAGGATTGGGGCTGCCACGCCGATGGAATCGTACGAAGGAATGAATCCCATCAGTCCCGTGGATCCGCCCATCAGGATAAGACTCCAGGACAATACCACCTTGCGTCCGAACTTATCTCCCAGAATGCCGAACACAAGTCCCGCAAGTGGGCGGGCGAGGAACCCGACGCCGAACGTGGCGAGGGCCGCCATTGCGCTTGCCGTCGAGTCCGATGAGGGGAAGAACGTGGGGCCAATTACGAGTCCGGCCATCGCCGAGTACAGAAAGAAATCGAAATATTCGAGAGCGGTGCCCACGACAACTGCGGGTCCTACGCGACGATGACCAGCCTTAGCTGCTTGCGTATAAGCCCCACTGGGCGGTGTTGGATAACTCACTGCGTAACCTCCGATTAGTCGGGTTGGTCAATAGCTCCCCACCCAATTTGCCAGATTCGGCACGGCGTTCCATTAGGCGGCACGAATCATGATGCCCGTCACATAGCTCGGTGTCAATGGTCCAGCACTCCTACACGGGGGTAGTGGGAAAATGTCGATGAGATTCTTCCGTCTATTCCTGGAGAGCGCTGCTGGCGTGCCCAGGCGCAGGCCGGCGGTAACGCTGGGCGAATGTCTGCGGGTGGACGTGGTTGGCCGTTAGACGTCCGGCCTCTATATGACTGCTAGTGGTCTGTCTCAGTTTTGTTTGAGGGTTTTGAGGGCGACGCGGCCACGGGCTGGAGGAGCCGACCATTTTTCCGGCGACCACATCCAGGGCAGCGAACAGCGTCGCCGTTCCATGTGTCGATTCCTCGATGATGTCCTGGCTTCATCCCTTTGCAGGTACAAAACCGGCTCTATGGGTGGGGCGTTATCAAAAGCCTTGATCAGTTGGATCGGAAGTGCGGAATCCAGCCCTATCCAATCGCCGCTTTGCTTCTGCGTAGACGTCCTCCGCCAGACTCCCTCGAGCTGCAGCCTGGGCATTCTCCCGTACATGCTCAGGAGAGGCTGTTCCGACAATGACTGTGGACACTTCCGTCCGCGTCATCACGAAGCGAAGGAGGAATCCCTGCAAGTCGTCGCCATCCAGCAGATCGTCGAAGGCAAGATCCGCCGGCGAGTCAGCACGGCTGTCCACAATCTGTTTTGCCTGCACCGAGCGTGCCGTTCCTCCCCGCACAATGACGCCCGCGCCGGAGGCGTTGATAAGTGGAAGATATTTTTCAAGAGAACGCTCGAGTGCGGAATACGGGACTTGGAACGTCTCGAATACGCCGAGGTCGATGTGGTCAAGGATGTCCGGAAAAGTTGAGGATATGCCAATCGCCCGCACCTTGCCCTCCTCCCTGGCACCTTCCAGTGTCTCCAGCACGTCATCACGTTGAAGAACCGCTACAGAGGGCCCAATGTGGACCTGCGCCAGGTCCAAATAATCAGTTCGAAGACGCGAAAGGCTTTGCTCGATCCCTGCACGGATATTCGCAGGGGAATAGTCATGGACAAGAGGGCCGTAGGAAGGGCCATCTGGTTGGTGGTCCAGAGGACAGCCCACCTTGGACGCGAGCAGATACTCCGACCGACGATGGCCAATATGGCGCCCAATGAGCTCTTCACTCTCCCCATAGTCGATTGAAGTATCGATGAATCGGATGCCTTCGTCGAGCACGGTATTGAGAAGCGCTTCAGCAACTCCCTTATCGAGTAAACGGGGCACGCGGTGCGAGGCTCCCCGTAGCTCCATGGCGCCAAAACCCAGCACTGTGCTGCGCTGCCCTGTACTTGTGAGGGGGCGCTCTTCAAATCGAATCATGGGCTAAAGTACCTTTCTCCGGGCCCCATTGTTTGGATGCTCCATTCCTTGCAGCGTCGCTTCGTTGCTACTCATTCGGTGCGCCTTGGTAGCCGTGGTCATTTAAGGTCATTGCGGCCGCAGTTGCGGTTGTTCATCAATGCGTCGCCGTGCGGTCGATCGGCCCAATCGCCAAGACGCCCTCCAGACCCTTAAATACGGCTTCCACCCTCGGTCTCTGAATGAGCAAGCGGGCTGCGAGGCAGTTCCGCTGAGTCGATGAGGCTGTTGGTGTCCTGGCTATCAACGAGGTACTGGGCCTCTTCCGTTGTTTCCACGTTGGGCATGGACCCATTTAGGGGTTTCCTGCTTGTTTCTTTGAGGAAAAAGACGGAAATTAGTCCAAGAAGGGCAGCGCCCATCAGGTAGTAGGCGGGCACCATCTTGTTCCCGGTAACTCCGATAAGCGCCGCAACAACCAGTGGAGCCGTACCGCCAAAGGCAGCATTTCCCACATTGTATGCAAGCCCAAGAGCGCTGGAGCGCGACGGCGTAGGGAACTGCTCAGGTAGCGAAGAAGCGTAGCTCGACGAAAAGAGGGTGGCGCAGATCATGATGAAAAGTGTCCCGAGTTGGGCACCCCAAAGCTGGCCGGACCCCATCATCATGAACGCTGGAACCGGAAGCACGACGCCCAGGATTGCGCCGCTGAACAGGATCCGTTTCCTGCCTATCTTGTCCGAGAGCGAGGCAAAGAACTGGGTTGCGAAGGCCGCAAGGACGAACAAGGGAAAAATCACAAGGGTGCCAAGGGATCCTTGGAAGCCCAACGTCTGATTCAGATATGTGGGAGTGAACGACGTCATGGTGTAGGCAATGACGTTGCCGGCCGCCGCGACACCCATGACGGGCAGGATATAGCGCCCGTGGGCCCGAACGACCTGCACAATGCCCGGATTTTTTGCCATCTCACCGGTTTTGCGGGATTCCTCAGCGCGTTCCTTCAGGACTGCACTGAAGGTAGGGGATTCTTCGATCCGATAGCGGAAATACAGGGCTATCCCAGCAAGCGGCCCAGCGATGAGAAAAGGAATACGCCAGCCGAAGGCTTGCATCTCGTCCTGACCCAGGCTTAGCTGAAGGACAGCCACCAGACCGGCTCCAACGGCAAATCCGAGGTAACTGGATCCCATAAATCCTACATAGAAGCCCCGTCGCTTATCTGGAGCGTATTCGCTCAGGAAAGTCGCACCACCGGTGTATTCTCCACTGGCTGAGAACCCTTGCAGCAGTTTCAGGAACACAAGAAGGGCCGGAGCCCAGAGCCCGATAACGGCGTAGCCCGGGAGCAGACCGGTAGCAAACGTGGCGATGGACATCAGGAGCAACGTAAACGTCAAAACCTTCCGTCGCCCGATCCGGTCTCCCAGCCATCCGAAGAAAACGCCGCCCAACGGCCGGGCAACGAATGTAACTGCGAATGTGCCATATAGGTACAGCGACTGGACTGTCGGATCGGCCTGCGGCAGGAAGACAGGGCCCATTACGGTTATGAGGTAGGCAAATACACCGAACTCATACCATTCGATGATGTTCCCGACGACTGTTCCGGCAACAGCGCGCTTCAAGGCGGCCTTGTTGACTATTCGGATGTCACTTATTTTCAAATGCCGCGTGCCACCATGGGCGCCGTCGGCGTTTCCAAATCTTTGGTCTCCAGTAGACATTGATATCCTTCGTCGATTCACTGATGCTGGGGTGAGGTCGCAGAGGACCGCGGCCCAAAAGACCGCGGTCTTGCATCGGTACGGACACATAAGCAGCTATCGTCACGGTGATCCATAAGACATTCGCCAACGAAATACTTGCAAGCTTGTATCGCCTCCGATCCAGGCAACCGTGCCGAGTTAAATTCACCTCTTGTTTGGTGCCCCGACGATGGGCTTCGGTTGTGGCTTCCGGAGATCGAACGGCCGGCCCATGGTTCATTGTCATCCCATCATCTGGTGATTTTTAGCCCTGGGCGAAGCTCGACGCCGTCGCCGACGGCATCGACGGCTTCGATGTCCAGAATCGGGGGAAGGAGAAGTCCGGGCCGGACTGCCCCTTTCGATTGGTGACCTCGGACTCATTAACGTCAAACGCCGTGACTCGGATGCGCACCTGCCCAGGCTCGACGTCGGGGATTTGTACCTGGGAAACGGTGAGTTCGTTGGGTGTGACCAGGCAAGCCAGTGGATAGCGCGCAAGGTATTAGTCACCGTGGGTCCCCTGGGCTGCTATGGGTTCGATAGCGGGGAGGTTGACGAGTGCTTGGTACGCGCGGCGGACCATGTTCTGGTCAAGCGGCAGGTCTTCGTGGAAGAGGCGATAACTCCACCACCCCCACAAGAGAGCGTCGACGGCTCGGGCGGAACCGTCGGAGAAGGAGCGGCGGAGGATCACAAGGGATTCTTCCTGGAAGTCGCGGAGGAGGTCCGCCACCTGAGAGCTTCGTGCTCCGTAGTGGCGCATCTCCTCGTAGAGCCGGATGTCATCGAGGGTCGGGCTTGTCGTGCCGCACGTGGCGTCAACGAGCACCTCAACTGCTTCGGCATTGTTCTGGGCGGCGCGCAGCGGGGCCGCGTATCGGGGCTCCAGGCCATCCCGGAGTGTCTCGAACGCACTGACGATCAGGGCCTCCAGATCGGAGAAGTAGTACGTTGTGGACCCCAGCGGCACACCAGCTTGCGCGGCAATACGCCGATACGAGGCGGCGTGAACCCCTTCCGTGCCAATGATTTCAAGGGCTGCGCGAAGGATTCGCGCCCGGCGCTCTGGATCATTCGGTTTGCCCTTTCGCACCGGTTCCTCCTTTGTCAGACCAAGTGCGTACAATGGTACGCACTTCGACTGGATGAAACGCGACGAAGGAGGAACACATGCACGGTGACACGCTGCAACAGCGCGCCAGGGACCGCGTCGAAGAGCTGCCGGGCGCCGGACTCGAGCATCCGTTCGGGCCCGACTGGGACGTGTTCAAGGTGGGGGAGAAGGTCTTCATGTTGATGACCGAGGTCACGGGACAACCCATCGTGATCGTCAAGGCCGACCCCGAAGACGGAAAATCACTTCGCGAGGAATACGGTGACATCACCCCCGGCTATCACATGAACAAGGAACACTGGATCACGCTGCACCCCGGCGGAACCCTGACGGAGACCCTCGTTGATGAGCTGGTTATCGAGTCTTACCTGCTCGTCGTCGAAAATCTGCCCAAGGCGAAGCGCCCCGTAGACCCCGTCCTGTTTGGCAGGACAGGCTGATGACCCTCTCTGGTGACCTGCTGCAACAGGCAGCCCGTAACACCGCGGCCGCACTGGGCGATGTCAGCAATGGGCGGCCGTTCACGCCCCACCTCGACGTGTGGAAGGTGCGTGGCAAGGTGTTCCTCATCATCACCGAGGACAACCCCGAACAGCAGATCATCACTGTCAAGGTCGACCCGCATCACGGCGACGCGCTCCGCCGCGACCACGACACGATCACTCCCGGTCAGTACCTCGACAAACAGCACTGGATCTCCGTCGGCCCAGGCCCAGGTGTGACGAAGCGGCTCGTTGAGAACCTGGTGCAGGACTCCTACGACCTCGTCTCCGGCCGCCAAGCGGAGGAGCGATCGTGAGCGAGCAACCGATGTCACTGTTCGACATGGACGATTCCTCACGGCCCCTCGCCGATCGGCTGCGCCCGCGCACACTGCAGGACGTCCTCGGCCAGGACCACCTCCTTGCAGCAGATGCCCCGATCGGGCGCATGGTCGGCGCTCAACGACTGGTGTCGATGATCCTGTGGGGGCCACCTGGCTGCGGGAAGACCACCATCGCCCGCCTCCTCGCAGAGCAAACCAACCTGGCGTTCGAACCGCTATCCGCCACCTTCTCGGGTGTCGCGGACCTTCGCAAGGTGTTCCAAGCAGCCCAGCGCCGCCGGGAGATCGGGCAGGGAACACTGCTCTTCGTCGACGAGATCCACCGCTTCAACCGTGCCCAACAGGACTCTTTCCTGCCCTACGTCGAAGACGGCACAATTGTCCTCGTCGGCGCAACCACCGAAAACCCCAGCTTCGAACTCAACGGCGCACTGCTGTCCCGCTGCCAGGTATTCGTCCTGAAACGCCTCGACGACGTGGCGCTCCACGCCCTCATCAACCGCGCAGAAGACATACTCGGTGCACCACTGCCCCTGGACGAGAACGCCCGGCAGGCACTTATCGCCATGGCAGATGGAGACGGCAGGTACCTGCTGAACATGATCGAACAGGTCCAATCGCTGCCCGCGCCCGTGGATCCGACAACCCTAGCGGCCGCGGTGCAGAAGCGCGCGCCGCTATACGACAAGGCGCAGGAAGGCCACTACAACCTCATCTCGGCGCTCCACAAGTCGATGCGCGGCTCGGACCCGGACGCGGCCCTGTACTGGTTTGCCCGAATGCTCGACGGCGGCGAGGACCCGTTGTTCATCGCCCGCCGCCTTACACGCTTCGCCACCGAAGACATCGGCATGGCCGACCCCAACGCGGTACAGCAGGCCCTCGCCGCCTGGGACGTTTATGAACGTCTCGGTTCCCCGGAAGGCGAACTCGCGATCGCCCAAGCCGTGCTCTACCTCGCAACAGCGCCCAAGTCGATCGGAGTGTACCGCGGCTTCAACAGGGCCAGCGCCGCAGCACGAGGAACCGGGTCGCTGATGCCGCCAGCGCACATCCTCAATGCCCCCACCCGGCTGATGAAGGACCTCGGCTACGGCAAGGGCTACCAATACGACCCCGACACGGACACCGGATTCTCCGGCGCCGACTACTTCCCCGACGACATGCCCCGACAGACCTTCTACGAACCCACAACCAACGGATACGAACGCGCCATCAGCGAACGACTCCACCACTGGGAACAACTGCGGACCGCTGGCCCAAACGCGTCTATCCACAACAACTCCATTACCCCCGAAACTGACTGAGCTTTTAGAAAGGACTTCACCTGTGACCGACACCAGCGGCACCTCTACCAACCAACACGCAGTTCGCTCCTGGCTGGGCATTCCCTACGCCACCGCTGAACGGTTCCGCCGAGCCACCCTGCTGCCCTTCAACCCGGACCTCCCCTACGACCAGAAGGGACCCGCACCGCTTCAAGCCGGAGACACCAGCTGGCTCGAAGCCGACAACGGGTTCAGTGAGGACTGCCTGAACCTCAACGTCTGGGCACCCGAAAACGCTGGTGACGAGCCACTCCCTGTGGTCGTCTACATCTTCGGTGGCGGGTGGGAGCTTGGGGCGAACACCCAGACCACCTCGAACGCGTCAGGCCTGGCCGCGACCGGTCGGGCAATCGGCGTCTCGATCAACTACCGGCTCGGCCCGTTCGGCTGGCTCTCCCTCTCCCACTATGGCGGTGCACTCGAGGAGGCCACGAACCTTGGCCTGCAGGACATCATCACCGCGCTGGGATGGGTGCAGGAGAACATCGCCCGATTCGGCGGGAACCCGGAGAACGTCACCGTCACCGGCCACAGCGCCGGCGCCTTCTCCGCCCTCGGCCTTCTTGCCGCGCCATCAGCCAACGGCCTCTGCCACCACATCGCCGCGTTCTCCGGCATGCCATCACGCCTGGTGCCGGCCTGGGGAGCGGAAGAGCGCGCGCTGGAAGTCCTCACCGAGCTGGGAATTCAGGACGATCCCGAACAGCTCCTGAACGTGGACGCGAAGCTGCTCGCCGAGACGATGAGCAAAACGCAACTGTCGGACCCTGGTGCACGGCACGGCATCGACAACAACGTCATCGCAATCGTCGATGACAGCACTCAGCCCGGCGGCGTCATCGCCGATCATCCCCTGAGAGCCCTCGAGTCCGGACGCCACCGAGACGTCGACATATTGTTCAGCAGCACCACTCACGAGACCGACTGGTGGGTCCAGCACAAGACGGACGAGTTCGACCCCGGCAGCATCAGCGACCTCGCCGAGGAATTCGCCGCCCGGAACCGCATCCCACGCAGCCGCGCCCGAAAAATCATCGCTGCGTACGACGTCGAAGGGCGCACCCCGGTCGAGGCCCGCGGCGCGTTGCTCACCGACTTCTCCTTCACCCTGCCTCAGGTCCGTGGCGCGCTCGCGCACGCCGCGGCTGGAGGAAGCGCACATCTGCTCTCCATCGGTCCTGCGGAAGGTGCGCATGCCGTCCACGGCACGGAAATGTACGGCATCGTTGGTCAGGTCCGACCTGACGCCAGCGACGAGCAGGTACTCCGCGACACCTTCGTTCGGGACGCCCTCCTCGCCCTTGCATCAGGCAAAACTGACCAATTGTGGGAACCCGTGACCGCCACACCCGCCACGAAGGGCATCGGCAACATGCCCTACGACGCCACCACCCACGCCAAGAACGTGCTCGAGATCTTCACGGACATCGACCGACCATAGCCACCGCAACCGGACTCGGATCTTCAAGACGCACCTTCAGCACTTGCGTGGTCACAGCCGGGGACAGGCATCGTCTGTCTTCCCGGCCGGTCCTGCGGTTGTCGGCGAGCCAGCACATAATCTTACAAGGCGCGCCTGCATCTGAATTGGACGTCTTTGGGCTGTTGGGTGGATCCCGTTTCGGGACGATCGAGCACAGCGAGTGCCGTTGTCCTCTACACGGGGAACGGTGTTGCTTCAGTGACCGGTGAACTCGATGGTGTCCAGGTCTTCTTTGCTATGAAAAGCGCTCACGGCACGTTTGTGGTCGTCAGTGGCAGCCAAGACTCCCTGCGCAAGACCCTCACGGTCCAGTGCATCGCGGAGGGTGCCGTCCACAGAGCGGTTGGTAAGGAACTTGGTCAGGCCCAGGGCCAAAGGGGCTCGCCGGGAGAGCGCTGCGCAGTACGCCACGGCTTGGTCGTCGAACGACTCACCTTCCAGAACCTCGGCAACGAAACCTAGCTGCTTGCCTTCATGCGCGGAAAACCTGCGCATATTCAGCACCGCCTCCTTGGCCCGATGTAACCCGATGGATTGGGCGAGAAAATATGTTCCCCCCATGTCCGGCATTAGTCCCATTTTTACGAAAGATTGTTGGAACCAGGCCTGCGGGGCGGCCAAAATGACATCGCAGGCGAGGGCAAGGTTGAAACCAGCTCCCGAAGCGATGCCATTCACGGCGGCCACGACCGGCTTCTGCAGGTTGTAAAGGCCTTCGATGATCTGGCGGCCGTAAGTCAACACTTGGTTCATCTCAGCTGGGGTGCGTTGCCCCATGCCTCGAATATCGCCACCGGAACAGAACGCGCGGCCAGCACCGGTCAGCATCAGCACACGCACCTCAGGATCTGAAGCTGACTGGAGAATTTGCTCCAACAAGGCACGCTTGACTGGATCATCAAGCGCGTTCAAAGTTTCCACTCCGTCCAACCGGCAGCGGAGTACCCCCGGCGCTGGGCGGTCGGTCCTTAGCTCTGTCATGGCTGCACCCCCAAAAGAGAGCGTCGCTGGATGTTGTTCAGGTAGTGGTGCAATCCGCCGGGTGAATTGAGCCTACTACGCATTCGATCATCGCTGTCGAGTACGCGGTCCGCACTTCGAGCGGCCGCTGCGGTCGGAGTGATCCAGGCCGCCGAATGGATCCTCGGTGCTACATTGGCATAGCCGAACGCGTAATTTTGTAGCCCCGTCGCAGCTTCCAAACCGCTAAGCTCCAACAGCATCGCTACTACCAGTTCTCATGGAACGAGCGAAATTCGGGAATCTGGCAGGCAGCTTGGTACTCGATACGCAGGCGTTGAACCAGTTCAGATACTGAAGGAGCATCGTCTATGAGGTCGATGCCTTGGCCGGCGCTCCAGATGTCACGCCATGGTCGGGTGTTGGGCGGCAGATGGTCATAATTGCCCCGGCCGGATGAGACCGGAAGTTCCTCAGGATTTAAGCCGATTGAGGCGAGTGAGGGCTTCAACCAATTGGCCGGAACCGCAGTGACACTGCTCGTATAGATTAGGTCAGTCGACCTCGACTCTACAAGCATCTGCCGATACGCGGGAGCAACATTAGCCTCCTTAGTCGCAATAAAGCGAGTCCCCAGGTACGCAAGATCAGCCCCGAGGATCTCAGCGGACCTTATCGCGGCGCCGGTTGAAATGGCCCCGGCCAAGAGTATTGTGCCATCGAACATGCTCCGCACCTGCGGAATAAAGACGAATGGGCTGAGTAGCCCAGAGTGGCCACCTCCTCCGCCTACGATGCAAGTCAGGCCGTCGACGCCGGCAGAAATTGCCTTCTCAGCGAAACGCATACTCGTCACGTCATGAAAGACCTTGCCGCCCCACCCGTGCACAGTCCTGGTGAGTTCGGTCGGATCGCCCATGGCACTGACGATGACGTCTACACCGTACTGAGCGCAGAGATCAAGGTTTGCTCTCATTTCGTCATCGGTCCAGCGTCGAGAGAAATTCACTGCCAGGGGGCCGATGATCGCTAAGGGATTACGTTGGTGGTGTTCGTCAAGGTCGCGGCGGATCTGACGGAGCCAGTCCCCGAATTGTGTGATGTCCGCGGCGTTGTGTCGGGGCAGAACGCCCATGATTCCTGATTTGCACGCTTCGCGGACCAAGTCGGGCCCTGACACCCACGCCATGGGTGCGCACACAACCGGGAGAACGAGCGAGTTACGTTGTGTTGGATCCAATGACATTTTATGCCCTCTGCTCTTTTAGTCCAGGAGACTTGGTCGGCGGTTTCGGGCCTCACAGACCGAAATATCGATGTGTCCACGCTAACATAATTGCGTATCGAAAAGTAAGTTTCTGAAGTATTTCACCCGAAAAGAGATGCGGTGAGCGGTCAAACGATGCGGGGCTGGGGCCTCGTGTTCCAAGCTTTAGTTTGCCAAAGCCTGGGCCGCTAGGGATTCATTGGGGCCCGCGGTTCTCAGTCGCTGTGACTCCTGCTGTGACGACTCATGCGGACAGCGGACCCAGTGCTGTATGAAGCAATACGAAGGTCAAGACCCTCGATGCTCTGGTGTCTCACCCGTGGTTGGGGTCCCCGCGGAGGATCCCCTAGCTCGTGTCAGCAACGTGCACCCAACCACAATGAGCACTTGGCTTGCCGCCAAGATGCTAGCTCTTTCGGCGTCGGTCGGCTTGATCTACGAGCTCCGTGATCCATGGCCTGTGCCCGCGATGGAAAGTCAAGTCTTTGGGTAACCCCTCGACGGATGGGATGGAGTTTGAGATGTCGATGGTGATCCGTCCGCCAGCCATGGGAGCGTTGGTGATGTGGACGTCGCCAAAGGACGCGGGGAGGACTGGGTCCATCCAAAC
Organism: Micrococcaceae bacterium Sec5.1; assembly: GCA_039636795.1. Classification (NCBI taxonomy): domain Bacteria; kingdom Bacillati; phylum Actinomycetota; class Actinomycetes; order Micrococcales; family Micrococcaceae; species Micrococcaceae bacterium Sec5.1. Next base: position 2,890,219 of record CP143430.1, read on the forward strand.
GCCGCCTTGAGAAACGTGTGCGTCGTACCGCATTAGGCCTGTCACCAGCAATATGGGCGTTGTTGATGCCCAGGCCTGGGGTGAACATGCCGTCGGATAGGGCAGGGGCACGGCGAATTGTTCTCGGCTGAAACCGCAAAATAGTTCAGGGAGGCGGCCACCGGAAAACTCGGCGGCCTCCAGCAGGGCGGTCGAGATCCGTTGAGCCGCGTCCACAAACCCATATCGCAGCAGCCCGGCTGCAATAATGGCGTTGTCGTGGGGCCATACGGAACCGTTGTGATAGCTGGCGGGGTTATAGGCGCCCATGTCCGTGGCCAAGGTTCGGACGCCCCATCCACTGAACATTTCGGGGGACATGAGGTGCTTCACCACCGACGGCGCCTTGTCCTCATCCACAAGTCCGAGCCATAGGCAGTGACCCATGTTGGAAGCGCAAGCGTCGACCTGGCGCTTCTTGCCGTCCAAGGCCACGGCGTAATAGCCACGTTCCGGCATCCAGAATTCCTCGTTGAAGCGCTTCTTCAACTGCACCATGAGATCGGCATACTCGTTCCCCAGGGCATCGTCGCCGGCGTCATAAGCCATCCAGGCGCGGGCCGCGTAGGCTCCGTAGACATACGCCTGCACCTCACACAGGGCTATCGGTGGCTCGGGCATACTTCCATCCGCGAAATTAATTCCGTCCCAGGAATCCTTCCAGCCCTGATTAATCAACCCCCGATTGTTCAGGCGCTCATATTCGACGAAACCGTCGCCGTCTTTGTCCCCATACTTCTGAATCCATTCAAGCGCGCGGTCTGCATGAGGCAGCAGAGCGGCAATGGTGTCCGCTGCGAATCCCCAACGACTAACCGATCCGAGAACCATGACGAACAAGGGGGTCGCATCAACGCTGCCGTAATAGGTGGCTTTTCCTCCCAGCGCCAGTGCGCTTGAGACATCCAACCTGACCTCGTGCAAAATCTTGCCGGGTTCTTCTTCGCTAATTGGGTCCACTATGCGTCCCTGGCGATCGGCGAGCGTTTGCAGCGTGCCCAGCGCTAAGGAGGGATCAATTGGAAGCGACATCTCCGAAGCCCATAGTGAGTCCCGGCCAAAAAGGGTCATGAACCACGGTGCACCGGCGGCCACGACGACCCGGTCTGGGTGATTAGGGTCTTCGATCCTGAGTGCACCCAGATCGTCATAGCTACGCCGCATAGTCCGTTCAATCGACCGGTTCCCCATCTGCAGGACCGGAATCTTGGCCACCCACTGTTGTCGGCGTTGGTCACTGGGGGAGAGTTCGCCGTCGGCGTGAACGAAAGACGCTGGACGACTGCCGCCCTGGGTTTCGGGCATCACCGTCAGAGTTGTGCTCCACCGGCCGTGCGGTGGGATGGTCACCCTATATGTCAGTGTTTCGGGCGTAACCTGTGCTCCTGGGGCACGAATAACAACGCCCTTTCGGACATCTTGCCAGGTGGCTTGAATGACCAGCTCATCGCCCCGGTTGTGGCGGGTTTGGTCCCAACGCCTTTTGATTCGGGCCTCCTTCACTTCGAAAAGATCAGCGAAATCGGCCGCAACCCGAAGCGAAACCAGGCAGTCCGCACTCACCGGCGAGTAGTTCCGAACGGTGATCTGTTCGTGGATTCCCGACCCTACTTCGCGCAGCCGCTCCACAATAAGGGGGCTATCGGCACGTCCGCTAAGGTCGGGTACCCGCCCCGCAAATAGCGCGCGGTACGGCTCCTTCGTTTCAGCCCCCAACTCTTCTACGAGCTGGCCGTCTACGGACAAGCCCCAGTGCGACAGGATACGAGTGTCTTGGACGAAAAGACCATGCGGATGCTCAGGATGGATATCACCATTCCCCAAGGAGATACAGAAAGACGAACCCTCAACCAGGGTAACCGTGCCTGCACCCAGAGGCCCCGCAGCGTTATCAACATTCCAACCGGACATTCCAGCCCTCCGAGTAGAGGCTAGCGCTGATTAGCCACCGATGCGCTACACGTCTCAAGTGAACATTTCCTCGAAATGGACGCTACTCTCGCCTGTGGTTATAGGCCAGAGCGTGGAGACCGGAAGCGAGTAAGTTGGGTGGATTCAGGAGGGCACGAGCCGCTCAGATGGCCTGAACTTTCTCGTCCAGCGACTGTTTCGCGTCTTGTTCGATTCTCGTCATTCTCCTGTCGTACCACCCTCTCCGGACGGCTGCCGACTCCTTGGAGACGTGGGCTTCGGGCACCATCAGATCGGAACCATGTATTGTGCCCGCCCACTGGTGGAGGTCTGCTGTGCCACCGGAGCGCCAGATTGCCTGAGCCAAAGCCGTTGTGTCGTCTCGAAAGGCATCACTGGCGCCGCACATGAGAAATACGGGTGGAAAGCCGGAGAAATCTTCGTCGATAAGTCGGCCAACAGCGAGGTGTGGATAATCGTCAAGTATCGAGGGCGAGGCCTCTCCCAGGACGGCGTTCCACATCACGCGGTACATGCTGGCGACGTCTGCAGCGCTGCTTTCCAGTTGTTGATAGGAGTGCGAGCCCATCCGATCGTCAATCATGGCCCCGTCGATGACCAAGCCGGCATATTCCAGGGCGGCTGCCCGCGCTTCAAACGCTACTGCAGCGGCGAGGCCAGCACCGCCGCTGAGTCCATGCAGGAACAGGGCGTTCCGTGGATAGTTGAGTTCGTCTGCATGGGCTGCGACCCATCTAAAAGCATCAAGGGAATCCAGCATCCCGGCTGGGGCGGGGTTTTCGGGTGCCCGGCCGTATTCCACTGCAACGACGAGTAAGGACTGATCTTCGGCGATGTCCAAAATTTGGGGAAGATCCAGTGAGAGAGCCGCCCCGGAAACCATCCCGCCGCTATGCAACCAGACGATAGCACCACGTGTCGGCTGGCGTGCCGGACGTATGACATGCAGGGTCACGGAGCGTCCCTGCCGGCCCTGTATGACCTTCGTGCGAGCGGTGAACGTTCCATTGCGAGTAATCTGATCTTCCCCTAGAACTAATTCCCTCTGCTGAATCATCACTTTGAGCGCGGCCCGTTGGTCTTCGTGGCGTGGAATGCTGGCGATGAACGGTGCGATTTCTGGATCGTACGGAGGGAGGGGACCGACGGCAGAGGGTTGAACTGACATTGACAATCCGTTTCTTAGGGCCGAATGCGGTACGAGTGATCGGGTGCAGGAATGAAGCCCGCGCAGAGCCGAGTGCAATGAGCCAGCATGCTACTGCTCCGGCACCAAGACGGGCGGTGTAAGCACGTCCAGTTCAGGAATATCGCCTGACCATGCTTCGACTTCAACGAGCGCGTGCTGGGCAGTAGTGGCCTGTGAAAGACTTGAGGACGGCCTGTCGGATGTCAGCACATTGGGATTGCCGTGACGGCAGAACGATGGATCATCGGGATCGGGGTCGTACCAGGCCCCTGCTGAAAGCTGGACAACGCCTGGACGGATCGCAGCGGAAGTCACCAGGCCGGCCAGGCACCTTCCCCGGTCGTTTCGAACCAAGACAACCTGACCGTCCGAAAGTCCCCGGGCAGCGGCATCTTCAGGATTCATTCGAAGGGGCTCGCGTCCCTTTATTTTAGACTTTTGGCTGGTGGCCCCTATGTCCAGCTGGCTGTGTAGTTTGGTCTTAGGTTGATTAGCTATCAGATGCAGCTTGTAATCGCCAGCTGATCCAAGCCATTCGTCGGGCTCAATCCAAACGGGATGACCGGGGCAATCAGGGTAGCCGAAACTTTCGATCTTCGAGGAAAAAATCTCAATCTTGCCGCTGGGGGTGGCCAGTGGATTCCCAATTGGATCGCGCCGGAACTCGGAAAAAAGAACCTGATCCGGTTTTATCACGGGGATCTCAATCTTCTCGCTCGCCCAAAATGTGTCGAAATCCACGACGACGGTTCCCTTGTCAGCGAGCCTCTTCTGCCACCCGTCGTATAGATGGCGAAGCCAGCCCATAGTGTCCCGGTTTTCGGTGAAAACTTCACCCCGTCCCATCTTTTCCGCCACAGCGGCGAAAATATCGAAATCATCGCGTGCTTCTCCAGCGGGCGCCGTCAGAGCGTGCATGGGAAAGAACGTAGGGTCGTTGCGGCCGGCCCCGTAATCGTTTCGCTCAAACGTCATTGTTGCAGGCAGTACTATATCGGCGTGCCGTGCGGTACTCGTCCAGAACTGTTCATTGACGATGACCGTTGCCGGCTTTGACCATGCTTTACGGAATTTGGCAAGGTCTTGGTGATGATGGAAGGGGTTGCCGCCAGCCCAATAGATCAATTCGATTTTCGGCAAAGTCAGACGGTTGCCATTGAAGTCGATCTGGCTGCCCGGTTCGAGCAACATGTCTGAGATCCGAGCTACCGGGATATAGGACGGTTCTTCGTTTCGCCCCTGGGGAAAGGACGGGGCGCTCGAGACCCGCAATGGCAATCCGACGTCCGCAGAAGAGCCGTACCCATGCTGGAAACCACCGCCAGGCAGGCCTATCTGGCCCAGCATGGCTGCCAGTGTCACACCGAGCCAAACAGGTTGCTCGCCATGCTGTTGCCGCTGCATCGACCAACTGATGTTAATCATCGTCCGCGAGGCTGCCATCTCGCGCGCAAGCCGAACGATTCGCTCAGCCGGTATCGACGTCAACTTTTCTGCCCATTGAGGATTCTTGGGCGCTCCGTCAATTTCACCGCGTACGTAGGACAAGAATTTGTTCGCCCCAACGCAATATCGGTCCAGGAATTCCGAGTCAGCGAGGTTCTCTGAATCCAGAACGAAGGCCAATGCCAGCATCAAGGCGGCGTCACTGCCGGGAACGGGGGCGATCCATTCGGCTTGGGCTTCCCTGTAAGTATCATCTGCGATTGGTGATACATCGACGAAGCGGCAGCCGCGCGCAACTGCGTCCTTAATTGCGTTGCGAGCGACGTGCCGACCAATTCCACCTGGGCCTATTCCGCTGTTTTTTTCTGACAATCCGCCAAAAGCAACGAACAGCTCTGTGTTCTGGCTGACCACGTCCCAAGATGTTGCCTTCGCCATGATTTCAACTGGGGGAGCGATGACGTGCGGAAGCAGTACGCCGGAGGCCCCATAGCTGTAGTCGGTCACACCTGCAACGTATCCGCCCAGGGAGTTCAGGAATCGGTGGATTTGGCTTTGGGTGTGATGGAAACGGCCGGCGCTGGCCCATCCGTATGAGCAGCCGTATATAGCCATGGGGCCGTATGCGCCGTAGACGCGACTAAGTTCCGCACTGACTAGCTCTATGGCCCGTTCCCATGACACCTCCACGAATGGCTCGGAACCACGTCCTGATCCGCTCCCGGGTCCGTGCTCCAGCCATCCCGAGCGAACGGCCGGGCGCAGCACGCGAGTTGGATGATGTTGCGCTGAGGCCACATTATCGAGAATGTCTCGGGGGTCTGGATCTCCAGACCATGGTTTGACGGACCGTAGAGACGTGCCGTCGCTCTCAGCTTCGAAGGCTCCCCAGTGTGTCAAATGCGTACCCATGCTTTGGGTCCCCCTGCGTCGTTTCGTGTACGTCGGTCTGGTTCCCGTTCAAGTCGTTGGACGTACCAGGCCATTCTGAAAAAAGATTAGGTCCGGAATAGGAGCGTGGACATTGGAGTAGAGCCGACAGCTGTCTCGTGTGCTCGGCGAAACTCCAAATCCGCTCAAGAACTACCCATGCAGCACCGTCCGCGAACCGGCTGGCAAGCAGCCAGGCTGTGCCGGGACGTATCTCTTCCTGCGCTCAGGGACGGCTGGAACGCGAACGAAACCATCGATCAATCTTGGTGAATCGGCCAGTTCCGGATGTCTAAGAGTGTGTCCAATATCATGTTAGACCGCTGAATTTGCGTGTCCAAACGACACCTGGAGCGGCGGTTCCGAAATCACGTACCGACCGTGCGAGGCAGACGACGCAAATCGCCTCTCGCGGAGAAATCACCTCCTCGGGTCGTGCGGCAACAGGTTTTGTCACACCAACCTGGGGGTACCGCTTGTGGCCCTACCTCGATCATTGGTGCTGCAAAAATCGTGAACTAAGAAGGGACAACAAATGGATTTGACGATTCCGGCGGCCGCTGAGCGGTCCACCCAATCGCCCCACCTCACTGGCAACATGGGCTTCTTCCAGCTGATCTTTAGCGTGATGGCCTACAACGCACCGATGGTAGTTGTCATCGGAATTATCCCGATCATGGTCATGGAGGGGGCCGGTATCGGAACTCCCATCTCCTTTGTCGTAGCCGGTATCATCCTGGCTCTGTTCTCAGTCGGATTCACCAGAATGGCAAGGGTGTTGCCCAATCCGGGCGGCTTCTATGCCCTTATCACTGCAGGTCTCGGCCGCCATGTAGGCCTGGGGTCCGGTTATATCGCTTTGCTCGCTTATTTCTGCGTCTACGCCGGCACCTTCTCGTTCGCTGGCATCGTAGCGGGAGAACTCATTACAAACACTCTGCATGGTCCGGAGCTTCCCTGGTATGCCTGGGCGGCCTGCTTTTGGCTGGGTTCAGCGGTCCTCAGCTATTTCAAGGTCGAGTTGTCAGCTAAGGTTCTCACGATCTTCCTCTTCTCCGAACTGACTGTCATCGTTGTCTACTGCGCCTTGGTTTTCATTAATGGAGGTGCCAATGGTGCTGGCGTTTCCTTGGAGCCCCTGAGCCCGGCCCATTGGTTTGACGGAAACTTCAGTCTGGGAGTTCTCCTGGCGATCGGTATGTATGGTGGATTCGAGGTCACCGTGCTCTTCCGGGAGGAAGTACGTAATCCAGTCCGTGTCATCCCCCGTGCCACCTTCGCCGTCATTGCCATCGCCATGGCGACTTATGCATTGTCGTCGGTTGTATTCATAGGTTCTTTGGGCATCGACAACGTAGTAGGGCTGGCACAGGAAGACCCGACCGGGGCAATGAATGCCAGTATTCACTCCTCTGGTGGAGAATTGCTCGCTACCCTTGCCGCAGTGATGGTCGTTACAAGTACCTTCGCGGTGATCCTGGCTGCGCACAACATCACTGCTCGATACGTCTTCAACCTCAGCGCCGATAAGATATTGCCTGCGAGGATGGCCTCAGTCCATAAGCGTCACGGATCGCCGCACATCGCCTCAATCATGACCAGCGCTGCTGCCCTCGTTCTCAATGCTGCCGCCGTTGTTTTCGGGCTGGATCCCCTCGTCTTCTACACGGCGGTACTTGGTATGACCAGTTTCATCGCCCTGGTCATCATCTTTGTCTGCAACATGTCAGTGGGAACCTATATGCGTCACAACGGCGGCCAGCTCGCCTCGCCCTGGGCAACCGTTGCCTGCCCGATTCTGGCTGCAGTAGGCCTGGGCAGCGTCCTGGTGATGGCTGCAATAAACTTCCCCATGTTGGTTGGAGGTTCCGAAGCACTAGCCGGTGGACTCATGGCCTTTATCGTCGGTGTGTTCGTCTTGGGCGTAGTGACGGCGAGCGTCCATCGCCGTAAAAATGCTGATATTTATAGCCGCATCGGTCGGCAGTAATCTCCCGTTCCCAAGGTCCTGACGACGGCGACGCCACCTCGGAAGGGGGCGTCGCCGTCGTCGTTTATCCACGCTGTTTAGAGCCAGATGGGGCGACTGGCTGGCCCCGCCGATAGTTATCGTGGCGTCCTGCCCACGTAAGCGGTAGCAACTCCCCGTCCAGCCACGGTACGCATCAGCGTATCCATTCGCGAACGTCAGCGGCTCCGCGGCTTCCGAGTCCGACATGCTCTGCAAGGCTTACACACCAGGCCAATCCGATCACCGCCGCCGGACCGGTGTTGGTCACTCTGCCGCGAGGGAAACAAATCCTCCATCATCGAATTGGGAAACAACCGTTCCCGATACATGGCAGGAAAGGCGAAAACGCTGGCCGGGACCATCAAGTCCCGGCCAGCGTTTTCGCGAGTTTTCAGTTCTGCGTACTTGAATCCGAAGTCATGGAACCGTCGGGCGTAACGACAATCTTGCCGATATGGGTTCTCTTCAGCATCGTCTCCTGAGCCTTACTGAGCTCAGAGAGCGGAAAGACCTCTTCTACGAGAGGCTTGATCTTTCCCTCCTCGATGAGACTGACAAGACGCGCAAACGTCTCCGGCGTCGGGTTAGTGATCCCGTGCAACTCCAGATCCTTATAGATGAGCTCCCGAAGGTCAATGCGGCTCACCGGTCCACCGATGGCTCCTGCGGTCGCATATCGACCCCCACGCCGAAGCATGAGGAGCAAACTCTCGAACATGCTCCCCCCGACAACATCGATAACGACGTCGGCACCACGTTCACCGATGACAGCTGCTACGGCAGCCGCCAGGTCCGGTACGTCTCGAGCGACAAATCCGTCGACGCCGAGCTCCCGCAACCGTGCCTCTTTGCCAGCACTCGCAATGGCGATAACACGGGCACCACGTGCCTTCGCCAGCTGGATCGTCGCAGTGCCCACGCCGCCGGCTGCGCCGGTGACGACGACTGTCTCGCCCTCGCTCAGCTCGGTCCTGGCCAACATCTCCTCGGCAGTGTCGTAAGAGCAGGGGAAAGTGGCGAGCTCAGCGTCACTGAGGTCGGTGCTCACGCGATGCGCGTTCACAGACGGCACATGCACATACTCAGCGAATCCTCCGTCCCGGTCTCCGCCCAGGTACTCAACAATCTGTGCACGCCGGGGAAGCTTCGGATCCCGAACAGACGGGTCGACGATGATTCGGGTACCGATCCGGCTCTCATCAACTCCTTCACCGACTGCCACGATCGTTCCAGCCACCGAGGCCCCTTGAACGCGGGGAAACGACATTTTCGTGCTATTCCACGTGGCGCCGGCATCGTCGTCGCGCCCCGACCGTCCAAGTTCCTCCGAGACAGACTCCTCCACGACGCGGTCGTACCATCCAGTGCGCGTGTTGATCTCGGTATTGTTGAGCGCGCACGCACCAACCTTGACCAGCACTTCTCCCGGGCCCGCCACAGGCGTCGGCACCTCGGTCCGGTACACCAGCTGATCGAGACCGCCGTGGCCGACCAGCTGGACCGCAGCCATCATTGTGGGAATGTTCGTAATCGTGGGCACTGCTCTCTCTGTCATCTCTTAGTCCTCCAGCTTCTAAAGGTCGAGGCCAGGCTTGACCATGACGTGCTTCAGCTGGGAGTACTCGTCCAGCCCGTGCAGCGATAGTTCGCGGCCGTAGCCCGACTCACCGTATCCACCGAATGGCATCTCTGACACATTCGGCGTGTGTTGGTTGACCCAGACCGTGCCGAAGCGCAGTTCTTTGCTAAAGCGCATGGTGCGCGCAAGATTGGTCGTCCACACGCTGGCCGACAGGCCGTAATTGACGTCGTTCGCGAGCTGCAGCATTTCGTCGTCGCTTTTTGCCGATTGGATGCTCACTACCGGGCCGAACACTTCGCTCTGAACGATCTCGTCCGTCTGCTTGACGTCGGTGATCACAGTCGGTTCGATAAACCAGCCCGGACGATCTGCCTGTCGTCCGCCCTGCCTGATCGTGTTGCCGGCATCCCGTGCGCGTTCGATGAACCCGAGGACGGACTTCAGTTGCTTTTCTGAAATGACGGGTCCCAGCGTGGTGGCAGGATCGGATGGGTCGCCGAGGACAAGCTCGCTCACTTCCTTGCAGTACGCCTCGACGAATTCCTCGTAGACAGACTCTTCAACGATGATGCGGCAAGCAGCCGTGCAATCCTGGCCAGCGCCGGAATAGCCGAAAGTCACGAGGTCCCTGGCCGTCTCGCGAATCGGGCTATCCGCAAACACCAGCACCGGAGCCTTACCGCCAAGCTCCAGGCCCACCTTTTTGACGGTATCCGCAGCCGTTGCCGCCACAAACTTGCCGGTCGAGGTTGCTCCGGTGAACGCGATCTTTCGAATTCCGGGGTGTTTGGCCATCGCAGTGCCGGCCGATCCGCTACCCAGAATGAGGTTGATTACGCCTTCAGGAAGGAAGCGGTTGGCGATCTCTACAAGCTTGAGGGTACTGAGTGGTGTCACAGTCGCCGGCTTGAGCAGCATTGTGTTGCCGGCTGCGAGGGCTGGCGCGATCTTCCAAGCTCCCATAAGGAGAGGATAGTTCCAGGGCGTGATGAGCCCGACGACACCGAGCGGCTCGCGCCGAACCCATGAGGTACTCTCGTTGTCGTACTCATCGACGGCGGGCGCCGTAGAGATGCGGGCAGCACCCGCGAAGAATCGAAGAACATCCACGACAGTCGGCACCACGAAGTCGCGCACGTCTCCGATCGGAAGGCCCACGTTCAGGCTCTCGATCCGCGCGAACTCCTCGATTTCCTGCTCGACGGCGTCAGCGATCTTAAGCAGCGCGGCCGCGCGCTCAGCAGGGGACGTGCTTCCCCATGTCTTGAACGCCTCCGAAGCTCGCTGCACGGCAGCATCGACGTCGGAATCAGACGCTATGGGGAATCTGGCGATTACTTCGCCGGTCGCCGGGTTGAATACCTTCGAAGCGCCTTCACCTTTCTCATCAGCGAGGTACGTTTCCGCAAAGGCCATAAAGTCCATGCTTTCCAGGGTCATTGTCGAGTTGCTCCTCAGTGGTCGTGGTCGTCGTCCAAGGTTGGGTCACTGTCAAGCTCAATCATCGCTTGCCGCGGTGGACGCCGCCTCGTAGATTTTCCGATGCGAGTACAGAAAAGTGAGCGGTGGCACAAAGTGGCGACGACCTGCAGGCATCCGGAACACCGCCCTCCCCGGCGCTCCGCCCAGGAGGGCGGTGTTCCGCTGACATGTCATGGCTCACAAGATGCCATGCTGCACTTCGTAATCTTCCCTAGCCCATCCCGTTGGCATCTGGGGAAAGATAATCGTAAGGCCATGGCTTTGCGTCGGATGACGCCGCTCGACAATGCCATCTACCAAGTGAGGACAAAACAATGAAGCTTGACGCTTATGACTACATCATTGTTGGGGGAGGTTCGGCAGGTTGTGTCCTCGCGAACCGTTTGAGCGAGGATCCGCAAAATCGGGTGTTGGTTCTTGAGGCTGGTCACAGGTACTCCTTGTTTGATGTGCCGGTGCGGGTGCCTGCGGCTTTCCTCTTCCTCATGGGCCACCCTTTCTATGACTGGCGTACTAAGTCCGAGCCTGAGACTGGGCTTAAGGGTCGTCGAATCGACCATTATCACGGCAGGGTCATGGGGGGAAGCAGTTCGATTAATGGGATGTTTTATCAGCGCGCCAATCCGCTCGTCTACGAGCGCTGGGCCCGAGAGACCGGGGCCGAGGAATGGGACTACGCTCACGTTCTTCCGTACTTTAAGCGGATTGAGTCGTTCAAGGGATCGGATCCAACGGGTGAGTACCGAGGTCGGTCTGGACCTATTCCGGTTAATCAGCATCATCACAAGGGTTCGCGGAACCCGTTGTTTGGTGCGCTCTTTGAAGCGGCCGAGCAATCGGGCTACGAACTCGTCAACAACGTCAACGGCTACCGCCAAGAGGGCTTCTCCTCGTTCGATTCAAACATTGAGAACGGCGAACGCTACAACGCCGCGCGCACCTATTTTGCCCCGGTGAAGAAGCGGAAGAACCTCGACGTCATCACCGGTGCGCGGGCAACACGGGTGGTCTTTGAGGGGACTCGCGCGGTCGGCGTCGAGTTTGCCACCCGGTTTCGGAAGCGGAGCATCGCGAGAGGCGCTGAAGTCATTTTGAGCGGCGGCGCATATAACTCGCCGCAGCTGCTGCAACTTTCGGGCGTCGGTAACGCCGCCGAGCTAAGGGAGCATGGCATTGACGTCGTAGCCGATCTGCCTGGCGTCGGCGAGAACCTGCAGGATCACCTTGAAGCGTTCATCATGTTCGAGTGCAAACAGCCCGTCTCCAACCAGAGCATCGTCAAAAAGCACACCTATCCGATGACAGGTCTCAAGTGGTTGTTCAATAGGACAGGGCCGGGTGCGTCGAATCACTTCGAGGGCGGCGGGTTCGTCCGCTCGTTCGATGACGCCCCCATGCCGAACCTGATGCTGACCATGCTCACGCTCGGGGTGCGGAACGACGGCACCCCTGCCGAGACGCCTCACGCATATCAGATCAACCTCGGTCCGCAGCAGCCACAGTCGAAGGGGCACATTAAGTTGCGGAACAGCGACCCGTTCGAACAACCCGTTGCGACGTTCAACTATCTGTCCACTGAGCGTGATCGCCAGGAATGGATTGACGGTGTTCGCACTACCCGTGCCCTCATGAATCAGCCCGCTTTCGCAGCATTCAACGGCGGTGAGCTCTCGCCCGGCCCCGAAGTCCAGACGGACGAGGAGATCCTCGACTGGGTCTCAAAGGATGCAGAGACGACCTACCATCCGTGCGGGACCTGCAAGATGGGGAACGATGACCTGTCCGTCGTTGACCCCCACAGCTTCCGAGTGCACGGAGTTGAGGGCCTTCGAGTCGTCGATGCGTCGGTGATGCCGTCTATTCCGAATGCCAACCTCTATGCGCCGGTCATGATGATCGCCGAGAAAGCAGCCGACGTCATCCTCGACAAGGCGCCACTTCCCGCTGAGCACGTCGACTTCTACAGGCATGCTGCGGCGGAGGGTCTCAGCCTCTAGCCCGAGCATTCGGCCCGCCCGCGGGTTGCGAGTGTCCGCAGCAGTCTGCCTTTTCTCCAAGTCACTACGACGGCGGGGTGCGGCTTCGTGTGGAAGCGGCACCCCGCCGTCGTGCTGACTGCGAAAATGTCGCATGCTTCCCGGCGAAAGAAAGATCATGCAACTTTATCAAGTTGCTTGTGTATATTATACGAATGGGCGAAGTTATAGTGTATTCCTCTATTGAGAACCTGAATCCGCTACTTCACACAATGCATCCGGGGCGGACGATGCCCCTAGACAAGAATGGAACGTTGGACCATCCTGCCGATATTCGGCGGACAACGATTTCCAAAGGGGCGGGCCTATTGCACGCCAGCTCACACGGAATCACCTCTGCCGTCCGTGAACTTAAGCCAGGCGAGCCCGTCTCGGGGATTGGCTACAGCGTGGCCTGTCGGCCGAGCCGGATCGGGCCCACCGAGGCCGCACGCCAGCGGCTGTACAAAGAGTGTGCCGGAGGGTACGAAAGAGTGTCTGGTGTCGGGATAAGGACATCGATGCTCCAAGAGCGGGCGACTATTGAAGCAGCGGTATCTGTCCCGAAGGACACTGGCATCGGATTCGTTCGATGACTGACTCGCCTGCGCCCTCCCGCTTGGTTCCGGCGCTGATTTATGCAGCCCTTTCGACGTCGATCGTGAGTTCGCTCGGCATGTTGCTGGTGCCTGCCATATCTCGCGAGATGGATGTTTCCGTCAGCAACGCCCAGTGGATGCTCACCGTCAACCTGTTGTTTGGAGCGATCTCAACACCAATAATGGGACGTCTAAGCGATGGCCCCCATAAGAAGCGGCTTCTCCTGGTCTCCTTGACCGTCATCCTTGTTGGCTCCGTGGTGGCGGCCTTGGCGCCAAACTTTACGGTATTCCTCATCGGTCGAGCCCTTCAGGGATTGACCTATGGAATAGTACCGGTGACGATCGCTCTTGCCCGCCGCTACGCTTCGGCCGACAAAGTGCAGGTTTCTATCTCGAGCCTATCTGTGACGGTGGCTACCGGCCTGGGACTTGGGTACCCCTTGACGGGAGTGATCGCGGGCCTGACGGATTTTCGTGTCGCGTTCTGGTTTGCCGTGCTTTTTGTAGTTTCCGCAATCGTAGTGGTGTTCGTTGCAGTTCCGGCAGGACCTGACACGCAAGCCGCGCGGTTACCGTTCGATTACTGCGGAGCCGCGTTGCTCAGCCTAGGTCTGGGCGGACTACTGCTCAGTGTGAGCGAGGCACCAACGTGGGGGTGGGCGTCTCCGTGGACTATGGGCAGCTTTGCTCTGGCCGCTCTCTTTCTGTTCCTTTGGGTCAGGACCGGGCTTCGACTGCGGGACCCGCTGATCAACCTACGAGTATTCCGGCACGGTGAGGTCTTGCTCGCTAATGCCACTGGAACCGGATTAGGCGCCGCCCTGTACATCGGCCTCTCAATTTCAAGTCTCGTCGCACAAGCTCCCCTGTCCACCGGGTATGGCATCGCCCTTCCGGTCTTCTGGGCTGGATTCGTGATGCTGCCGCTCTCCGTGGGAAGCTTCGCGGCCAACCGGCTGGTCCGCTGGCTCTCACGACGAATAAAGCTAACAACGCTTCTGCCGATTGGTGCCGGCATTATGACCGGGGCTGGAATGTTGCTCTGGTTTGCCCACGATGAACTCTGGGAGATTCTGGCGGGGATGGTCACTTTCGGTGTCGGTATGGGGGCCAGTTACGCCGCAATGCCCGCTCTCATTGCACGAAGTGTGGCTAGGGCAGAATTGGGAAGTTCCGTGAGCTTCAACCAGGTCTTACGATCAGTTGGCGCTTCCTTCGGCACCGCCGTTTCTGGCGCTGTACTCGCGGCGAATATGGCACCTGACCTCCACGCAACCGGGGACGGAATCCGGGCAACCTTCGCGATCGGTGCGCTGCTCTGCATGGCGGTGTTCATAGCGCTGCTTATCCACGCATTCGCCGGCCGTCGTCGCCAAATCGGCCAGGGGTGACCGTTCATTTCATGGCTTAGCTGAGCAGGCTGGGATGTGTAGTCTGCGGTGAGGCGGGGAGCGCATACTCGACAATGTATGCGGTGGGGAGAAGGCTTGGACCGTCAGCAGGGCACTCGGCCAGCTGCCTGCGGCACAGTCGGGGCGGCGATGGTCAAGTTCCCCAAGACGCTACCTCTGACCTCGACCGTTGGGGAAGTTCGTTCCCTCTTCGCTGACGAACACGTGCAGCTGGCCTTAGTGGTCGCGGCAGACGGACAGCTTTTGACCACCATCGAACGCTCTGACATTGCGGCGGAAGCGCCCGACGAAGCGCCCGCAGTCCACTTGGGAGAGTATCCGAGCTGCACCCGAGTCTGCCGTACATTCTCCACTTTCCACTTTGTCGCTCCTTCTCATATATTCCTCCCAACTCTCCCTGAAGAAATCGGAAGCCATTTAGCCACGCAGCTCCCGGAGGAATCCCTCTGCCTGGTCGGGACCCTAAGTAGGGCTACGCCCCCACTGTCGGGATAAGAGCGGCAACTCGCTCAAGCGTATGTGCCGAGCGAAAGCTTCCTAACGTTCGAATTTCCTCGACATCTGCCGCATTTGACTCCTGTAACCGGGAATCAACCGCGGCCAAAGTACAGGAGCCTGAACCACCATGAGGACTGACAACTACGCCGGAACGGGCGAAAGCAACAGTATCGCCGTGGGGCAACCTCTTGAGCCGGGCTTTGCCGCCGGAACCTCGACAGGCTACCGGACAGTCGAGACGGAACCAGGCAGACTGCGCGGCGTGGTCGCCGATGGGCTGGCCGTGTTCACGGACATCCACTATGGTGCATCGACGGCGGGGCCCAATCGCTTCCTGCCGCCTCGGCTAGTCACGCCTTGGGCGGGGGTGCGAAACGCGCTCGAGCTAGGTCCTCAATGTCCCCAGATCAACCCGGACTTTCCTGACTGGGTGGACCCCAGCCGTTGAAAACGAGGACTGCCTCGTTCTCAACGGCTGGGCGCCGGACCACGCGACCATGTCCTCGAAGCTGCCCGTCATGGTCTGACTGCACGGCGGGGCCTTCATCTGGGGTTCGGCGGGGGCGCCGTTCTACGACGGGGGCAGCATGGCGCCCCGCGGCGACGTCATCGCCGTCGGCGTCAAGCACGGCTAAACGCATTCGGATAGCTCGGTGAGTCTGCCGACGAGCGGTTCGCTACCTCGGAAAATGTCGGCCAGCTCGATCTCGTTGCCGCGCTGCATTGGGTGAGGGAGAACATCTCGTCCTTCGGCGGCGATCCGGACAACGTCACAATCTTCGGCCAGTCCGGGGGAGGCGCCAAGGTCATGACTCTGATGGCGATGGAAGAAGCCAAAGGCCTCTTCCACAAGGCCATCGTGATGAGCGGCTCCCTGCTCAGTTCGAACACCGCTGAGGATGCCTCCTCCGTGACGGCAGGCCTCTACAGCGAACTAGGCATCCGCGAGGGTGACCTTGAAGCCCTGCAGGCGGCCCCGGCGAGGGCGATAGTGCGCTACGTAGAGAAGGTGACTGACCCGCCTTTGACCCCGGACGGGTTGACGGCCTCCTTGAAATGCGGCCCGGTAATCGACGGCAGAATCCTGAGGGGTAACTCTTGGGCAGATGGTGCTCCGGAGTCTGCCGGCCACATCCCGATGATGATCGGTACCGATCTGCACGAGACGGTGGGTTTTGCCGGCTTCGTCCCACGAGACCTGGAGATACCGACTGCCGACGACCTCGAGTTCGCGCGGAGACTGGTTCTGTACGCCATCGTCAGCAACGTCAAGGTTGAGGAGCTCGTCCCCCTGATTGCTGAATACCGGCGGGCCATGCCGTTGCTGCCGCAGACGGAGCTTTTGCTGCGGATCACGACCGACATCGGTTTTTGGAACAGTGCAGTGCGGCAAGACCGAACAGGGCGGGGCCCCGGTCTTCGCGTATGAATGCCAATGGAGGACTCCCTGTTTCGACGGCAGGTGGTCTCCGCACGGCGTCGAGCTTCCGTTCGTCTTCAACCGTCAGGACTACGGTGTGGTCTGGGACGGCGAGGACTCCAACGAGGCACGCACCGCCGCGGACCCGAATGGCGACAGGTTCCATGTAGGCAACAAGATGTTCGATGCCTAGATGAACTTCGCCAGGACGGGCAACCCCTCAACGGACAGCCTGGACTGGCTGGCCTACAACACGACCTCGCGCCCCACTATGGTGTTCGATGCGCACACCCGAGTGGTCAGCGACCTCCGCGGGGACCTCCGGCCGCACATCATTGCGCTCACCATCTGGTGAGGGCGCCGCAAGCGCGGGTTACCCGCCCCGTCGCTGTCCTAAAGCAGCCACGTGGGGGCGTCGACGTCCCTCACGGCGCTTTGGGACCTTCCTTCGTCGATGGGGCTTCCGCACGCCTGGCCTAAAAGGACGCAACCTCTCTGCCCAAACAACTTGACAAGGGCGGGCCGCGGCCGCTCGATGTGTCGGGCTTGTGGGATCCACCAACGGCGATCTCCCTTTTATGAAAATCAACAATTAACGGTGATCTTTTTCACAGATAAGTTCTTTATCAATCGTCATCGGTCTGTCCGATGCACCGAACATGGAGGCGTACCACATGGATCACAGCAGTCACGAGTCGTCCGCAGCAAGGCCCGTCAATCCGTTCAAACTGGAGGCTTCCCGGCGGCAGGTGCTCGCGGTCGGCGGCATCAGCCTCGGCGCACTATTGCTGGCTGCTTGCACCAGCTCGCCCGGCACCGGTTCCGAACAGTCCGGCGGAACGCCTCAGAAGGGCGGTACCCTGCGCCTCTCGATCAGTGACGGTAGCAGTTCGGACACCCTGGACCCTGGCACCGCCCTCACGGGAAATGCGTCCACGGTCTTAAAAGTGGTTTATGACATGCTTGTGGTGACCGACCCCAATTTTGTGGCGCAGCCAGCTCTGGCGACCGCGTGGGAAGTAAACTCCGGTGCCACACAGTGGACAATCCACCTTCGGGAAGGCGTTAAATGGCATGACGGAAGTGACTTCACGTCAAAGGACGTCGTTTACACGATAGGCCGCTGGCTCGATCCAAAGACAGGGAGTTCGATGAACGCATTCCTGTCGCCTTACCTCGACATGGGCGAGGTTTCGGCACCGGACGCCTCGACGGTTGTGCTCAAGCTTAAGAAGCCCAACAGTGTCCTGATGCAGACTATGGGCAATTCTCTTAGTCAAATAGTCAAGGACGGAACCACTGATTTCAGCGGTACCAACGTCGTAGGCACGGGGCCGTTCAAGTTGACGGCGTGGAGCCCGGGCACAAGCTGGAAGGCTGTCCGAAACGACGCATACTGGGGTGGCGCGGCGTACCTGGATGGGATCGAGGCAACGATTACGCCGGATCAGGGCGCCAAGTTGCAGGCAGCGCTGTCAGGAGCGGCAGATCTCACCGACCTGATTCCGATCTCCTTGTGGGCCGGGATTCAAGGTCGCAATGACCTGGTACTCGAAACGATCAAGAACCGGCAACAATGGATCTTTGCATTCGATCAGCGCGTCGCGCCGTTCAACGACCAGCGGGTGCTCGATGCCATCAAGCTGGCAACCGATCGCGACAAGATGGTCGAAACCGCGCTGCAAGGCCACGGTGCGGCAGCAGCAGACGTGTTCATCGCCCCCGACTCTTCGTGGTATCCGGCAGGCCTCAAGCCCGAGTACGCACCAGACAAGGCAAGGACGCTGCTGGCCGAGGCCGGTTTCCCGAATGGCCTCGACATCAAGTTGAGTGTCACCGATTCAGTGCCTGGGATGTTGGACGCTGCTCAAGCATGGCAGCAGGCCGTAAAGAGCGCGGGGATCAACGTAACACTGGACCAGTTCTCGCCGGACACGTACTGGTCCAAGGGATATATGGTCACTCCTGCTTTTATGTCTTACTGTCCCCAGGTCTTCCCCGTGTCCCGGTTTGACGCCTCCTACCGGAAGGACGCGGCTTGGCCCTATAGCCACTTCTCAGATCCAGTTCTGGACAAGATCGTTGACGAGCTTTACGCCACAACAGATCAGAGCCGGCAGATCGAACTGACTCAGCAGGCTTACCTTCAAGCCCGGAAGACCTACGGCATTCTCCTTCCTGTCTGGGCGGACGCTGCTTATGCGCGGTCTTCCAAAGTCAACGGACTCTTCATCACCATTGACACAGTGGACTTCAGGAAGACGTGGTTGGCCTGAAAGCCCGGGGACGGGCAGACACGATCGATGACTCGCAACTGAGAAGGGTAATGACATGACCATCGTGGCAGCGGAACCGGTAGCCGACCCGGTGGTAGCTGGCGGCAGGAGCATGACTCGCGTTTTGGCGTTGAGCCGTCAGCTTCTGATGTCGGTTCTGACGCTCTTGCTGATTTCGTTCATAGCGTTCGCAGCAATGAACCGTTCAGGTGAGCAAATCGCACGCAACGCCCTCGGGATCAACGTCACCGACGAGCAGTTGCAATCGTTCATCACGGTGCAGGGACTGGATCGTCCGTTGCTGGTTCGATACTTCGACTGGCTCGGTCACTATATCCAGGGTGATTGGGGAACAACTCTGATCTCAAAAGTACCGATCAAGCCGCTGGTACTTCCTGCTTTCGCCCATACGGCAGAGCTCGCTTTGGCATCTCTGGCCTGGTCCCTTCCCGTTGCCATCCTCCTGGGAGTGTTCATGGCTCGAAAAGGAGGGTTCTTTGATCGAGTTGCATTCGTGGTGATGACAGTGCTGGCCGCGCTCCCGGAGTTCGTCATCGGATTGGGCGTAATGATCCTGTTGGCCGTTCAGGTTCGCTGGCTGCCCGTTGGTTCGTCTGCCGCCGCGGGGGAGGTCACTGCTGCCTGGTTCCTGGCATTCGTCCTCCCCGCGTTGACTTTGGGACTGAGTGTCGTGCCTTACGTTTCACGAATAGCACGTGCGTCCGTTTCGGAGGCATTGAACGCACCGTTCACAAGGAACGCCGTTTTGCGGGGGTTGCCCAGACGACTAGTCGTATGGCAACACGCCACCCGGTCTGCTGCCGTCCCGCTCGTGCACGCTGTCGCGCTCGTCATGACTTACCTTCTGGGAGGAGCCATCATCGTTGAGAACGTATTCGGTTTCCCAGGGCTGGGCCGTCTTTTGATTCAGGCCATCACCCAGGGTGACACCAACTCCGCTCTATCGATAACCGTGCTACTGGGGGCGGTATTTATCGCCCTTAGTTTCATCGCGGATATCTTCGTCACGTATCTCAACCCACGATTGAAGGCAGCCCGATGAGCGTTGATTCCATGCCTCAAGCCACAGCTGTTCATCGCAGACCAGTACGTAAGTTTCGTCCTCTGAGACCCATTACCCACACCTGGTCGGGTCGCTTCGGACTGGTTATTGTCAGCGCCGTCCTGCTAGTGCTCATTCTTGGTCCGGCATTGGCTCCACATGCGTACGATCAGCTTGCTGTCGGGCGCCCGCTCTCGCCGCCCAGCAGTGGTCTGCCGTTCGGAACGGACCACTTGGGGCGGGACGTTTTCAGCAGATTCCTACTGGGCGGCCAGATGGTGTTGCTGATTCCCTTGGCGGCCGTCGCACTGGCGACTATCACCGGGGGCTTGTTGGGGATGGTTGCTGCATATGCCGGGGGAGTGTTCGATAAGGTGGTTGCCCGAGTCTTCGACATTCTCCTGACTCTCCCACCCCTACTCATTGCCCTCTCGGTTATAGCTGGATTCGGCTCGTCGGCGACAGTCCTGTTGATCACAGTGGCTGTAGTCTTTGTACCGCCCATCGGACGAGTCGCCCGGGGTGCAACGCTCGCAGTTGTCACGGCCGATTATGTCCAAGCCGCTCGGGCACGCGGCGAGCATGCTGTTTCCATTGTCGTGCGGGAGATCGCCCCGAACATCGTCGGACCGCTCGTCTCGGATCTTGCCCTCAGGATCACCTACGGGGTGCTCTTCGTGGCAGCCCTCAATTTCCTTGGCCTTGGAGCGACGCCACCCTCCCCGGACTGGGCCCTTTCTATCGCGACCAGCTTGGGCTACGTGCAGGTTCAGCCCTGGGCGGCTCTCGCACCGGTAGTCGGCATCGCCGCTCTGTCGGTTGGCCTCAACCTGATCGCAGATGCGATCATCTCCTATGTCAACAAAGACACTACTAAGGACTTCATGCTATGAGTACCTCGGTCGCACTGGAAGTGCGAGGCCTCTCAGTGGGGTACGGCCTGCGGAACGGCGTCCTGAAAGAGGTCGTGAGCGACGTCGATTTCGTGCTGGAGCGAGGAAAGATCCTCGGAATGGCGGGCGAATCCGGCTGCGGCAAGAGCACGACGGCGTTGGCGGCGATCGGTTATCGGCCGGGTGCCATGCAAGTGCCCGCTGGCCAGTCAAAGCTCGGCGACATTGATCTGCTGAACATCCCCCTTGCACAACTTCGACGCATATGGGGGAGCAAGGTAGTTTACATGCCCCAAGCATCGTCGAATGGATTGACTCCGGCCTTGACTATTGGGCGTCAGATGGCCGAGCCCCTGAAGATCCACCTCGGACTAACCGGACAAGCCAACCATGACAGGCAAGTGGAACTTTTGAAGGAGGTCGGCGTTCCTAATCCGGAGGCCGCGCTTCGACGTTATCCGCATCAGTTCAGTGGTGGTCAGCAACAGCGGATCAATCTGGCGATTGCTATCTCATGCAATCCCGAGGTGTTGATCCTCGACGAGCCGACGACTGGGTTGGACGTTACGACCCAAGCGAGGATCGTCAAACTTCTCCGACGCGTAGTGGAGGAACACCAGACCGCTGCCTTGTTCGTGAGCCATGACCTGCCTCTCCTCGCGGAAATCTCCGACCGAATCGCAATCATGTATGCGGGCCAAGTCATCGAGTCCGGTCCAGCGGGTGAATTGATGTCACGTCCGGAGCATCCCTACACCAGGGCGCTGCTGGCGGCTGTTCCGGATGCAACCGGCACTCGCGCATTATCAGGGATCCCCGGGGCACCGCCTCCAGGGGTTGTAGCTGGGGCCTGTCCCTTCGCACCACGATGCCAGTTCAGTATCAAGAGCTGCTCGGAATCCAACCCCAAGCTGTTGCCGCTGCGACCAACCCACAACGTTCGGTGCCTCCGGGCTGGCAACTACGAAACCCTTTCGATCAGTGATCGACCTGGAGTCCTGGGAACAGTCGAGGATTCAGCCTCGCTGCTTTCTGTTGATGATGTCTGGTGCGAGTACGGCTCGCGTGGTCATGCGATCCCGGTCGTCAAGGGAGTCACATTCAGCGTCGCTCCAGGCGAGACGCTCGCCTTTGTCGGTGAATCAGGCAGCGGAAAATCAACTCTGCTGCGTGCCATTGCAGGATTGCACCCACGCAGCAGCGGAGAAATTCAGTTTGATGGCGCCACTCTGGCCCCAGACGTGGGAAAGAGGTCACGCTCCGCGCGGCGCGACGTGCAAATAGTCTTCCAAAACCCCGACATGTCCCTGAACCCGCGGCACGACGTAATGAGCCTCGTCACCAGACCACTGCAACTCTTTGCACCCGAGCTATCCAAGGCCGACCGTGAAGAACGAGCACGTAAAATCCTGGCCGACGTAAACCTTCCCGAATCAATGGTCCATCGATACCCAAGTGAGCTCTCTGGCGGGCAGAAGCAACGCATAGCCATCGCGCGGGCATTCGTGACGAATCCACGGCTTATCCTTGCCGACGAAATCACCTCAGCACTTGATGTGTCCGTGCAGGCTGCAATACTCGATCTCCTGTCCGGACTGTCTGCTGAGTACGGCACATCTGTAGTATTCGTCACCCATGACCTCGCGGTAGTACGCGCAATAGCCCATCGCGCGCTCGTTTTGCAGAAGGGCGTTGTCAGGGAGATCGGTCCGGTCACCCAATTATTCGATTCACCGGCGGACGACTACACGCGTGAACTCGTTGGCGCCATCCCGATGTTCAGGCCACAAACGTATGGAGTCGACGCTACGAGCTCACTTACCTGAAAAAGACGCACAGTACGGCTTCGATCCTGAGGTTGAAAGCTGTACTGTGCGAGTTCAGGGGATCGTTCTCATCACGGCTCACCCTTGACGTGAAACCTGCCGTACATGCCACTTCCCTGTCGCCGGAATCGGCGAATGTAGTTTAGGATGCGGCCGTCGGCCGACCGGGAGGATTTCGCTACCTGGTGCCGGATCACCGAACTAAATGCGGTGGTTGCTGTCGTCGAGTAGCGGTTGGCACCTGAGTTCCTTTAGAACTGCTCTGTATAGGACTGTTACGCCGGTTTGCTCGGCGGATATAAACCTGGATGGGGCCTGGATCGAGCCGGCCAAACTTATTATCGAGGGCGCTGGCGCTGGTAGCGGCATCACTCAGGCGTCGCGTTCAGGAGGCTGATATGTAGTTCCGGTTGTCAAGAGGCATGGATGAACGGCTCCTGGCTTTTGTGCCGGGGGCCGTTCATCTTGTGCCGGCCGGTCGTGGTGACTTGTGGTGCCGAGTCTTTCTCGACTGCAGTGTCAGGCTGACATTCGCGGGTTGGTTGCCGCATGACGATGTGTTCGGCTGGAGCGTATCGGAGTCTAGAATCGAGCGCCGTCGACGGTTTAGCCCGTCTGCTCATTGGTCGTTGGCCGCCCCGCTCCAGCAAGGAGAACGCATGAACGCGGCCTGACCCCGAACGTGCCTCCGGGACGTGGTGCGACTGCGATGGCAGCAGCGGAGCCAACTCGAGAGCCAGGCTTGCGGTGGAGTCTGTGGTTTCCTTCCAGGGCGCGGATGCGGGTGGCCGGGTCGACGAGATCGAGCTGGCGCATCAGTCGTTGCCCGGGCCGGGCGTAGGCGCGGCGGTGTTGCCACGCCGCTTCGATGAGGAGTTTGCGGGCATAGGTGTTCCCGGCCTTGGTGATCGGGCCCTGGTGCCGGGATTGACCGGAGGACTCCTCGCTGGGCACCAGCCCGAGGTAGGAACCGATGGACGAACCGCTGAATCGGGTCCAGTCCCCGATCTCCACGGCCAGCCCGACGCCCTGGTCATCTGGATGCCCCGCAGGCACATCACCGCCTCGAGCACCGGGGAGTAGCGGCTGGCCGCGGCGTGTTTGTCGATCCGTGATAGATGCGCGACGAGTAGTTCGGGCTGTTCAACGTCGGCCTCGTAGGTGAACTGCAGGGCCGGTTCCTCAAAGCGCTGGCGGTGCAGCCACTCGGGATGTTCCTTCGTCCACCAGGTGTCCTTGGGGTAGCGGATGCCGTGGCGCAGCAGGATGGCGTTGACGTGTTGGCGGGCGTGTGCGAGGTCCCTGGCCATGCCGGACCGCAGCCGGGACAAATCCCGCAGAGCCTCTTCGTCCAGGTCAGGGATCCGCACCTCGGTGACCGAGCCCACCGCGAGCATCTCGGCCAAAGCCCGGGCGTCGCGCCGGTCGGTTTTAATGCGGTCCCCGGGAGCTCGCAGCAGTTTCGAGGACGCCGCGACCACGCAGCTGATGTACCGGGCCCGGACGAACGCGGTAGGGCCGGAGTCGTACACGGCCTTGACGGGTGGCTCGAAGTGGCGGACCCACTCCAGCACCATGGCCGGGTCAGCGGCCATCGTGTGGTTGTAGATTTCACCGGTGGCCGGGTTCAGCGCATGGCCCACCACGTTGACCGCGTGAACATCCAGACCAATGAAAGCATGCTCAAACGTAGCCGGGACCTCCCAAACCTCACATGTGGCACTACCATCGCACTCCCGACGAGCCGGTCGGGCCAAGGGAGCCGCCAATGGCAACCCACGGCCTTGTGAAACAGAAGGCCCCGGCCCCAGCCCCTCCCGGCCGTTCCCGGTCCGTCCGAAACAAAGGACATCACCGCCGGGGTTTCGGGGCCCGCTTCGCCGCTTGCCCGCACCAAGAAACCGATCACCAGGCCTACGCTGCGGGACCGGCCCCGGTGAAAATGGACGGCCCGGACGGACAGAACCCTCAACCCCTCGCTTCATCTAGACCGCGGGGGCATCTCTCGCTGGCCAGGTTCGTATCTATAAATTACCTGACAACAGGGAAGCTGCTGTCGGGTCGCACCTGCGCCGTCGGAAGCTGCTGATCATTCCGGCTTGCCGAGAGCGTACGTCGAACTAGGGCCGTGTTTCCCGTTGAGGATGCGGAGGCTGAGAGGAAATTGCAAAGCGCCCTGATCGAAAGGCTGCTTCATTTCGTTGCAGAGCCCACTCATTCGACACACCTGTCTGAATTGACGTTTGCAAAGCGGCCCGCGATTCGATGCCGTCCATCGAACGATTTGGGCCGTCGGCGAACTGTCAACGAGTCCCGAGTCGCGTGACAGCCGATACCAAGGTCGACCGGCCGGAGTTGAACGTGCCGGCATCGCCCATGGTCAGTAATTAGGGACTTTAATCTGGGCGACGCTGGGGATGATCAGTTCGACGGCTTGCCTTTCCATCAC
The DNA here is from genome assembly GCA_039636795.1 of Micrococcaceae bacterium Sec5.1. NCBI lineage: Bacteria > Bacillati > Actinomycetota > Actinomycetes > Micrococcales > Micrococcaceae > Micrococcaceae bacterium Sec5.1. The sequence continues at coordinate 2,915,284 of CP143430.1, forward strand.
GGTGCCGGGTCTGCTCGCCGGGTGCCGCGAAGATCGCATCAATCGGGTTCACCGGGACCTTTCCACAGTTGCTCCTGGAACACCGCATCTCCCCGGATAGGCCCCCGCCCGCAGGCCGGTGGACCCGGCGTTCTTATTGAATTACTCCAGGACCATGGACTGGGTCGTGAGCCCTGTTCCCGGCAGTCGGTTCATCGCCCGGATGCCCATCTGGCGCTCCGGGGCCCATGTACTAGAACACTCATTAACCGCCACAGGTTACGAAAAACGTAACTGGAGGCGCCGGCATCATCGACCCACCCGAGACGGGTTTGGACCCTCCGCCCTAGGACGCAAGCCCGCCGGCCAGTGGCGGCCTCCCGGGAATGGCTCAAAGAACAGCTCCGGGCGTCACCTGGCGAGAAGGGGGCGTCGGTGTTGACCAAGGGATGATGAGGGCCAGAGAGACTTGGGCAGTCGACATGTCGCAGCGACAAGTAGCGCCACGAGCGATTCCGGTCCGGGATTGGCAACACCGCCGGAGTTCGCTGGCTTCCCACGCAGCAGTGTACTTATGGCCCCAGCAAGATTCCCCTCCGCGCGCACAGATCCCGGTCAGGTGTACTCTTGCGGGACGTCCGCTGCCGATCGTTTGATCTCCGAGGATCCCACAGCAAGTGGATCGTTCAGAGCCGGAAGACTAAGTCGAGTGGTCTCGTGGGAGTCGGGTCGGCGCGCGATGCGTCTGGGTCCCCCGCGAGACTGCCCATAGCAAGCTTATTCAAAAAACGGGTATCAGCAAGGCATAGGAGGCACTGCACCATTTGGACCAAATCAACATTTTCAGATTGTGATTTCCCCGTTCGTATCAGTCGCCTCCCTAAGCGTCCACCGACGGCAAAAGGGGTTGCTGAAGGAACATCTGGTAACCGTCAGCTGCATGGAAGAGGCGACGTTCCCCAACCCATGAAGTAACCCAGATAATAGTCCGGTCGAAACTCAACGCGTCTACCGTTCCGGAGAAACGGTGATTCCCATTTTCGAGAACTACGTTATGCCCTTCTTCGACCAGATCCCAGGGGGTGGTTGACGGTGGCGCCCAAGCCTTTTGAGAGCCTCCGAGACCTTCATCATATGTTGCTTCCATAGCTGGGATTCGCCCTAAGCGACTTCGTCGCGCCAGTGGACTGGGCTGATGGAAAGCAAGAGGCGGGTACCCGGGGTTGCGCTGTACTGGACAGTGGTTCCTTTAGGAAGAACAAGCAGTTCATCGGCGTCACCAATCAGGTCTTCCTTGTGGTCGCCGTTGATTATGATCAGGCGAGCCTGACCGTCAATCACGTAAATTGTTTCTTCATACTGAACCGTCCACGGGTCACTGAAGCCCTCCTCCTGAAAGGTCATAATGTATGTTCCAAGCTGCCTGAGCTTGCTTCCGGCCGTTCGATGTTCGATTTTTGCCGGACCAAAGTCGTTAACGTTGCTCGGATCAAAAGTGGGTTTGTGGGTCAAAGCGTTTGTCATGAGGGCTCCATGTTCTGTAGTTCGTGATTCGATGGCCAGCAAGGCGTACTTCGACGATTTGCTGGCCGAGCTTGAGAGGGAGAGTAACTGGGACTTGGGGCAGGGTTGTTGGATCAGCCCTGCAGGGCGCCATCGAGTGCCATCGCGACGGCTTCCGGAAGTGGTCGGGAACGGGCCTGAGTTGGGTCGACGTTAACGTAAACGAGTTCGACGTTCGCCAGCTCCTTTCCACCACGAGCAATCGAAACGTCAATCTTGAAGCTGGAATTCCCGACGTTTCGGCACTTGACGTCAACGTCGAGAAGGTCGTCGAAGTAAGCGGGGGATTTGAAGGAAAGAACTGCACTGACAACCGAGGGATCCGTCCCTTCAGCGACCAGCTTCGGGTAGGGCCAACCAATACTGCGGAAGAACTCCGTCATAGCGACGTCGGCGATTTCGAGATAGCGGCTGTTGAAGAGAAACCCCTGAGAGTCCACCTCGTGGTTCCTCACGCGATGCTGGTACAGCGGCATCATGCGCCCATTTCTGCCTGCAGCTTGGCGTACAGATCCAGCCTCCGCAGTGCCAGGCCGGGTGCTTCGGGTTTTGCACGTGAGGCAACCAACAGGTCGTGGTCCAAATCGGCGATCAGTACTTCTTCGTCGGCTGACGCAGTGGTGGCCAGGATCCCGTCGTTGACTCCCACTGTTTTGTCCACGGGCCCGGCGACTAGGGCCTTACCAACTGCGAACATCGGGGAATCGGTGGGAATGCCGCTTGTACCGGACAGTGGTGACATCACCACGTACAGTTGGTTCTCGATAGCACGCGCCTGACAGCCGGTACGCACCCGGTGGACGCCCCGCCGGTTCCACGTGAGCGAAGGGCAAAGGATCAGGTCAACGCCTTTATGGACCAGATAACGTGAGAGCTCAGGGAACTGGATGTCCGCGCAGATCAGCAGGCCGACCGTAAACGGCCCAATCTTTGTGACCAGGAGTTCATCGCCGCCCCGGGCGCCTAGAGCATGCTCCTGTGGTGTGAGGTGAATCTTGTCTTGGGACTCGATCCGACCATCCGGGTGGGCGATGAACGCTGTATTGCGCAGCGATCCATCTTCGGCGACCCGGTTGTGACTTCCACCAGCAACCACGATGTTGTAATCCTGGGCCATCCTGCGCATGCCCTCAACGAGGTCATCCGTGAACTCCGGCAGGAACTTCCAGTAGTCCGATGTGATTGTGGCGGTCGTAACTTCGTGATCTGTGACTGCTCCGAGGAGCCCCGTGCTTGCGAGCTCTGGGAAAAGCACGAGTTCGGCCTTTTGTTCCGCCGCGCGCTTTACCAGCCCCTCCACATGATCCAGATACTGCTGGAGAGTCCTCTCCGGCCGGAGTTCGAACTGAATGGTGGCTACCTTTAGTGACGCCTTGGTCATAGGAATCTCCTGTCTGAGAAGTCGGCCGTCGCTGGTCGGCGATTCTTCCTTTATGTTCTTCCCGCGGTTGCGGACGAGTTGGTCGGCAGGTCGTAGAAAGAATATTCAGGTGGGGCATGGCGTTGTTGTCACAATCCATGTGCCGGGCGACTCATGCAATAGACGCTAACGGAGCGTCGAGGGGCTGAATACTAGGAGGATTCTGAAAGGGTAGTCAATGATTTGGTTCTCAGGCCAAAGGGTCAGGACTACTGAGCCAGTTGCTACGGCTTTTGACTTGGAAAGAAGGCTGTAGAGCTAGTCGGCAGAGATTCTGAGCGCGGACCGGTTCTTTTTCAAGGCACCAGCAAAGGTGCTGGTCTCCCCGGCGATGACCTCCGCCATCACCTGGCCGCAGATGGGCGCGCTTGCGATGCCCCACGCGTGGCCGACGTTTATATAGGCGCCGTCAGCCCGATCGACGATGGGCAGATGGTCCGTTGTTTCGCTTCCGAGTCCAGCCCAAAGTCCGGTAACGCCGTATTCAGCAAGGCTTGAGTATCTGTCCAAGGTTGTTGAAACCATTGCGTTTGTAGCATTAATGCTGATGTGGGGATTTAGGGAACCCCGTCCGTCAAGACTATTGCCGATGAATATTGACCCACCGCGGTTTTGGGCGATCGAGTCGTCATAGTCAACGAACGAGGACCCTGAAGTCCCGCCGGGGCTCGTTCCCGCGCTGGAACTGTTCGGGCCGGCAAAAACCGCGGCTTCATAAGTTGGAAGGTCAGTGAGCGCCCCGCATCCGTACACACCCCGGGGTCCATGCATTATGGCGTTCAAGCGCGTGTCTATGGGCTGAGTCAGCATCTGACCCACTCTTGCAGTGCTGATTGGGACGTCGATCCCCTCGGCCCGGAGGTTGGTTGACCAGGCACCCGTTGCCCACACCACGCCCGATGCATGGATCTCGCCCCGGACCGTGCGGACCCCTGTTACGGTTTCGCCGTTTCGCAGGGTTGAAAGGACAGACGTATTTTCAAAAGTTCGGATACCTGCCCGCACACAGGCGCTGGCCAGAGCGTTGACGAACTGCACACCATCTATTTGGGCATCATCGGCGCAAAAGACGGCGCCGAGCGCGCTTTCCGGAAGGATGGAGGAGTGCTTCTGAGCCTCTTCCCGGCTGATCATGGTTGCGTCCAAGCCGGCTGCCCGCCGGTTGGCAGCATAATCTTCAAGAACCCGGCCCTGCGCGTCGTTTTCGAAGAAAAAGAGGCCGCCTTGATTGCGATAGTCGAACACATCGCCAAGTTCGCTCAAGTAGTCCTGGTACTTTTCCTTGCCGGCTTTAGCGAGAGAGAGTTCGTCCCCTGTACGCCGCGTCTGCAGCCATAGGGAACCTGCGTTTCGTCCGGAAGCACCGTAGGCAGGAAACCGCTGTTCTACGACGACGACGTCGAATCCCCGCTTGCGCAGCTCCCAAGCGGTGCAAAGCCCCACAATTCCTGCTCCTATGACGACAATGTCACCTGTCGCAAGTGTGTCAGCGCTCATGGCAAGGTACCTTCTTCCTCGGGCTGTCCTGTGGCCCTCTTCGTTAGTCTTCCAGATAGACGAATCCGATAGCAGGGTGAGAAGTCCTTGACGCTTGAATTTCCAGAGGTCAAGCCCATGCAACATGACCTATACGCCAGAGAACGCAAGCAGGCCCCATATGCCCAGCCGTATGGTGTTCGAGTCTCTACCTGCGACGTTAGGAGCCCACCAGCACAGGTGTAATTGTTTCTTGTCCAACGTTCGTCGAATAGCGTTAGAATTCTCACAGGGGGACGGCTAAATTTCTGGTCTAGTCTGGGCGAAAGCGGTAGGCGAGGCCAACCGCCCGTCCCGGTCTCTTCCCGAAAGAGTTCCCTATGATAGTTGATCCGACCTCCTTGCCACTGGGAGCAGTTCTAGCGGACTTGGGTCCTGCCGCGAAGCTTGTCGCGGGGGACGCTTCCCAGCAGTCCAGGCAAGTTCGTGGCGCTGTTGTCTTGCTGAAGCCGGAAGACTTACCCACCGACGTGGATGTGGTCGTGATATGCCCAGGTGCCGCAAGCTTTAGTGACTTGGTCGCGGACCGGCTCGATGGGCCCGGACGCGTCATCTTCGTTACGGCGTCCGAGTCCTCTCTTTCGGAAGGGATCCAAGTCGTCGGGGAGCAGCACGTCGTCATCGCTGTTGATCCAGCCCTGAACGTCGCTAGCGTCGTGATGTCATTTTCTCGATCGATGCAAATGCCGGAGGAATCCGTTTCCCGCCGATTAGCCTCCTTGCAGAGGGCGCTCAGTCAAGCGATGACAGAAACTGAACCGATACCGGCGCTACTAAGCCGATTGGCGCACGTATGTAATGCCACCGCAGTCCTCATCGACAGATTCGGTAAGACTGTCCATGCCACCGGGCCCACACCCATGTCACTTTTGTTTGAAGAGATCGGCCGCACCGAGGCCGATTCACAGAACGTGGACGTGGACGGATGGAGGGGGGTGGCAGCCAGAATTTCGGCTCCTGACGAGGCCGACTCGCATTTCGGTTGGCTCGTCATCACGGCTCGGCGGACGAATTTTCCGGATAGCCATTCGACCTCCGCCGCTCACGTAGCCGCAACCTTGGTCGAGGCCAGCCAGCGAATGGCCGTGGCCGCCAGACAACAAGAACGAGCCATACGCACTGCCGTGCTTGAGGAGGCGCTGGCATTGCGCCGCGAGCCTCACAATCCCGAATTGGCGGCCCGAATAGCGGCTTTCGGCCTGTCTTTTGCCGACGAGTTGCGGACCATTGTTTTCCGGCCAATTCGACCTGCGGTCGCATCGCGCTCGTTGCCGGCGTCTGAGGATCTATCGGAAATGTTGGGCAAGGCACTGGAGTCACAGTCCATCGCGTACCTCATGACCGCCAAGGACAAGACAATAACGATAGCGGCGCAGTGTAGCGTTCAAGCCTTCCGGCGAGTGATCGTGGCGGAAGGCTCCAAACTCCCAGGCGCCCTCATTGGAATCGGCCGCAGTGTGCATGCCTTAGGCGACATTCTGGACTCATACCAGGACGCGCAGTTGGCGGTTCGAACCCTTCGCCGTAATTCGCGAGGTCCTAAACTTATGGCGTACGAAGACTTCAACTATGCAACTAGGCTTTTCGCTGACGTCGGTTTCGACAAGATGATCAAATGGGCCCAGGAGTTCCTGAAGCCCTTGGAGGGGCGCGAGCTGCTGGTAGAGGGTCTTCAGACATACTTTGAGCATGCTCAGAACATCAACGCTGCGGCCGACTACCTGGAAATCCACCACAACTCACTGCGCTACCGGATAGCTAAAGCTGAAGAAATCCTGGGCATCAATTTGAGGGAACCGGGTGCTGTTTCTTCCGTTTTCTTAGCTCTGACGGCCCTTGAGCTGGGACGGATTCAACAGCTGCGGCCCAAATCGTCCGGCGATACGGGACGAAGCCGTAAACCATCGGACGTTGAAGCAAGCGACGTCGTGCCCTACTCGAGGCCATTCGTCGAAAGAGCCGGCGTAGTTCGTGCTCCCGCCAGGTGAGACACGGAGCGGGTGATCCTAAGAGCGTGGGCGTCGCCTTCCAAACCTCGGACGGAGTATCGATTCGGTATGACGACGAAGGACACGGCCGGCCCATCGTTTTTGCGTCCGGCGGCACCGCTCACAGCGCCTACTTTGTATGGCAGCGTCATGCGCTACTTGAAGCCGGATACCGGGTTATCCGTTACGATCACAGGCTGCACGGCCGCTCGGACATGCCGGAGCACGGTCAGAGGATGAGCAGGCTAGGCCTGGACCTTGGAGAGCTTCTCACGGCCCTCGACCTCCGCGATACGGTTCTGGTGGGGCACTCCATGGGAGTTTCGGCAAGCTTGGCCTACTTCTCGATTACGGCTGACCCATGGGATCGCATATCGGCATTTGTCGCCGCTGAGCAAACTGCAAAAATTGTCAACACCGCAGACTGGCAGCTGGGTGTCCGGGGTATCACCGAACAGAATGTTTTCGATGCCATCGACTTTAAGTTCAATTGGGACAACGATGGCGTAGAGCCGGATCTGCCAGAGCATGTCCAGCAGTTTTTTGACTCGATTACGCCATCTTGGAAGGACTTTGCGTGGGACAAGTCACGCCGTCTTTTCGCAGATCATTTTCTCTCAGATTGGCGAGACGTCGTGCCACGAATCAAAATCCCCACTCTCGTGATCGCAGGCAGGCATTCTCCCTTCTACGACGTTGACGTAATGCGTTGGTTCGCCGAAACGGTACCCGATGGTCGGCTCAGCGTCTTCGAGCACAGCGGCCACGACCCCTATCTGAACGAATACGTGGAGTTCAACTCTCAGCTCTTGGAGTTCATCTCTAAACACTAGTCATCGTTGCTAACACTTCCGATTGGGGTTCCGGCATTTGCCCCCTCGGGTTGACAACTGTGCACATGCTGCGCGCCGCCTACTGCTAGCTTCAATGTGTTTGGCAATGAAACAAGTTTGCCCGTTACCGTTGACGAACTCCTGCCACTTTGCCGCGCGGTAACCCGCTCTGCCAGGCGCGCACTGGTCGTCGCCGACCTACCGTTTGGCAGCTATGAGGTATCAGCCCCGGCAAGCCATCGCCACCGGCATCAGGTTCCTCAAAGAGGGGCTGGCCCATGCCGTGAAAATCGAAGGCGGAGGCTTTTACGCCGGAACTGTGAGGACGATGGTAGAGGCAGGAATTCCCGTCATCGCTCACGTCGGGCTCACTCCTCAGAGCGAGCACGCTCTCGGCGGATACCGCGTGCAGGGCCGAAGCCACGACGGCCAAAGGTTGATTGAAGACGCCCTGGCCTTGGAAGAGGCGGGCGCCTTCTGCGTTCTGATGGAAATGGTTCCTGCGGATACCGCGGGACGGGTCGATGCAGCGATATATCCCCACAATCGGCATCGGCGCTGGCAAAGCGACCACCGAACAGGTTCTGGTGTGGCAGGATATGGCCGGGATTCGCGGTGGGAAGTTGCTAGGTTGTCAAGCAATACGCAGATCTTCGATCAAGACTACTCCAGGCTGCAACGACCTCCGGACAAGAAGTTCGTTCCGGCGAATTTCCCGAAAGCAAACACTCCTTGTAACAACTGCCCGGCCACTTTCTCTAACTAATTCCAAACACGATGAATCTAATTGCCGGCCAAGTTCTACTTATCCCTTGCTGGCCACCACTTGATCTCTAACTACGCCAGTAACGATTGCACATGCGTGAGAGTCGAAGATGAGGTGATGAAACGAATTCTGAGCAGGAGGCCGCCAGGTGGGGAGGGACTTTAGCCCGCATTGCCCGCCCACCAAGGGTTTTTTGGCTTGTCACGGTTCCTGGTGATGGTCCGGCAACGATGAGTACTTCGATCTCTATTCACCACCGGCAAACCGTGCGCCAGAGCCGACCGTTTTCGAAGCGGTGTTGGTCAGTACCCAGCATCGCTGGTCCAATTTTCGCTGGATCAGCCGCCACGAGAAACCGAACGAAGCGGCTTCCTCGGCGATGGCCCCGGTGGATCCGATGAGGGTGGCCACCAGCGCTTCACGGGGCCTGCGGCTGTGCCGTGCCGGCACGGGACCTGCGCTGTCTGCTCGCTGAAGCTCTGGCGCGGGCACGGCACAGCCGCAGAAGGATCATCGCTTTGCCGGCGCGTCAACCCGACCAGCGACAGGAATGTCACGCAGAGGTTGATGCCGGCGGAAGCGTCCTATCCACTCGGTTCGTTCCGGGAGCCGAGGCCTCTCAAGGAGACTAGGACATAATCCTTAGGGGAGTGCCGTGGCAACTAGAACAGGCGCCGGCTCGAGTCTGCCATTAGCCGCTACTGCGGTGGTCTGCCTTGATGACAATCCGAGAATAAGATCCAAGGCGGTCGAAACTCTGCTGGATACGTCCGAGATACTTCCCAGACCATCCACCCCCGTTAAGATGGCGCGTTCGCCGTACCGGGACGTAACGGCGGTTGTCTGGTCGAAATACAGTTTCATCCTGTTTCTTATGACTTCCGCAGTGTCGTCCGAGCGGTTTTCGCGTTCAGCTCTCTGGAGTAAGCGCTGGACCAGTTCTTCTGTATCGGCAGTGAGCTGCAGTACGACGTCAAGCTCGCGCCCCTTGGTTGCAAGGATCTCGTCGAGATAGTCAACCTGACCTAGAGTGCGGGGATATCCATCCAACAGAAATCCGTTGTCCGCGTCGTTTTGTTCCAGGCGCTCACGAACCATCGCGTTCGTCACCGAATCGGGCACAAATTGCCCTGCATCCAGATATGATTTAGCCGTTTGGCCCAAGCGTGTTTCATTTTTGACATTTTCGCGGAAGATGTCCCCGGTTGAAATGCTGACGATCCCGAACCTCTTTGCAATGTAGCTTGCTTGCGTACCTTTGCCAGCTCCGGGAGGACCTATGAGAAGCATTCTGATCACGGAAGCATCCTATCTAGCGGATCGAGGTCATTCAGGACGGTTCTGGAAACTGCGGGGGAGGATGCCGCCGCTAGCGCAGTGTCGTCTTGCCAGCAGTTGAAGAGCTCGGAGAGCGTTGGAAACCATACACCTTCAAATGAAGTGACGTGGTCGAGGAACTTTTCGAGCATTACAAGGTTGTGTGCCCGTCCAATGGTCTGCGGGTGTAGTGTCCACGTCATTGCGCCCCCGGCACATCGCTCATAGGCGAAATTGAAACTGTCGATCCAACGGGCCAGAACCGTTTCGTTGCTCTGCATGAGCGCGTTTCCCTTGAAAGATTCGAGTTCGGGGAAATCGTCGAGGAACCAGGACACAGGGAACTCAAGTACGCTGCTCTCCGGGCCGAAGGTGTTGCCTTCTTCCTCGCTAACGCCGACCACCATCCGGGGCCGGTAAGGCTCGAAGTCCCTCCCCATGAGAGACGAATCCCAGTCAAACTCGAATTTCGCAAGGAGATCGAGGGTGTTGTCCGTAACATCCAATGCAGGAGAGCGGTATCCCCGAGGACGTTTACCCAGGAGCTTTTCGTGCTGGGCTATTTGAAGTTCCAGCAGCCGTTCCTCCTCGGCTCGATCGAGTGAAGGCACATATTCGTGGTAGACACCGTGAGCGCCGATTTCATGGCCGGAGTCGACAATTGCATCTACTGAGCTGCGGAATGTTTGCATCGTGTGTGTGGGCACACACCATGTCGTAGTGATTCCGTAGCGACGGAACACGTCCAGGAGTCGTGGGGCACCGACTAAGGCACCGAATTCACCTCGGGACATCAAGGACTGGGACGTTGATCGAAAAGTGCCTAGCCATACGCTTTGGGCATCAAAATCGGGGCTTAGAGAAACGGCGAGTCGTTTGCCATCGGGTAGATGAAGAGGCACTTCGAGCAACTTTCTATTTCAGGCAAGGGGAGTTCGCCTTGACGAATGTTCTGGTTCGAGGCGCCAACCTAGGCTGGCCGCCGGGAAAGGAGGACGATCCAGTCGCCTTCCTGGCAGATCACGCCGTCCTGGTTCAGAATTTGAACCCGAGTGGTCACAACACCCCGGTCGGGCTTGCTGGCGGATGGCTTGATGCCAATCACTTCTTCGCGGACACTGATGGTGTCGCCAATACGGATCGGGGCACGGAGGTTCCAGTTGTCAATTCCTAGAAAGGCGATTGCTGAGCCGTTCTTCCATCCCAGTGCCATTTCCAGCCCAAAGGCAATTGAAAGTGCGCCGGGACCATGGAAGAGCCGGGTGCCAAATTCTGTCGTTTTGGCGTACTCCTCGTTGGTGTGCAGCGGGTGCATGTCTCCGGACCATGTGGCGAACGTTACGACATCGAACTCTGTGACGGTCCGTCCTGCCGAGTTCCACTGCTGTCCAAGTTCCAACTCGCCCAGGTAGCGCACGGCTGACTCATTGGTCGTGCCGAGTAGATGAGTAGTCAATGTTTCTTTCACTTCCGTATAGATTTGGTGCTCTTGTGGCAGGGGCGGGTGCCCGGTGCTAATAGCGGATGACTCCGTCTACCGGGGTGGTCAGGGACGACCGGTAGAGGGAAAGTTCGTCGAGGGAGTGGCTGAGGCGGTCGCCTGAGATCAGTTCGGCCACCAGCTTTCCCGTGATCGGCCCGGCCAAGTTGCCGTAGACGTGCCCGGTGGCCAGAATCAGCCCGGGAAGTTCCTCCACCTCGTCAACGATCGGGAGGGAGTCAGCCGTGGCGGGGACGAGGCCAGCCCAGGCACGTTCAATACCGAGAGACCTGTAGTTCGGGAAGGTTTTGAGCAATGAATCGATGGCCAGCTTTAGACCGGCGGCAGGCATCCTGTCGTCGAGTTGGTCGGGGTAGTCCATTGGGCAGCCAATGAATAGATTCCCGTCCTCGGTCTTGGCCACACATTCCATGTGTTCGAGGCCCTGTGATTGGTCCTCTGAAGGGGAGGTGAAGTACTCGTCCCGGTAACTGGGGAGGTTCCGGATGTGGGCGTATTGCTTCGCAGCAAGCGGTCCATTGAGGATTTTATCGAGCTTCTCCTCTACAGGAGCCAGTAGGACAGCACCCAGCCTGTGCGGCTTGATGGGTACGGTTACGCCCTCTGATTCGAGCATTGTAGACCACACACCACCCGCCCAAACGACGTTGTCCGCTGAAACGCTGCCGCCGGCTGTTCGTACTCCGACGACTTTCGAGCCATTCCGCAGGAGTCCGAGGACTGGCGTGTTTTCATGAATTCGAACACCGAGCCTGCGGCATTCCTGCGCCAAGGCACGGACGAACTTCGGGGTACGAATTTGGCCATCTTCGGGGCTGAACGTGGCTCCAATAACATCGGGCGGCAATATCGGGGCGGCTTCATGCGCGGCCTGGTCGTCAAGGAGCTCGGCTTTGAATCCGTCTGCGATCCGGGCTTCCACAAATTCCTTATAGACTCGCCGCTGATCGTCCGTGTAGAAGAACGTCATGGCACCGTTGCTTCTGTATTCGAAGGATGGCCCGAGGATGTCTGCAAAGTCGTCGTACAGGGCCCTCCCTGCACGGGTCAGTTCGACGGCGTAGTCGCCGTGGCGATTCTGCATGTGGAGGAAGCCGAGATTTCGCCCGGAAGCGCCGTGGCCAAGTTCCCGCTGTTCGAGAAGCACAACATCGTGCCCCTTTGAAGCAAGAAAATAGGCAGTTGATACACCCACTATTCCGCCGCCTACAACAACCACACCGGCCTTGTCGAACTTCATTTCGTCATGTCCTAACTTCGTCTTGATGCAACACGTATGAGGGTGGCCGGCTCGTGATTTGTCGGCCTAGGAGCCGGCTGCTAAGCCCTGCCCTGGCTCTTTTCAGCTGTCAACAGTGTCGCCACGTCCCGCCTATTGACTTTGCCGGTTGTCGAATTCACTGGAAGCGAGTCGACGGCGATGAACTCGCTTGGAACCTTGTATGATGACAAGCGGGCGGCAGCGAATCCCTTCAGGTCGGCTTCGTCGAGGGGCTCTATGCCCCTGGGGACGACGGCAGCAACCACGCGCTGGCCGTAGACGTCATCGGGAAGACCAACAACGGCCACTTCACCAACGGAGGCGTGCTCCTGAAGTACACGCTCAACTTCCGCCGGCGAGATGTTTGTTCCACCACGGATGATGACGTCTGAGAGCCGCCCAACCACGTAGACGAAACCGTCCTCATCCACCCGAACGAGATCTTTTGTGCGGTACCAGCCGTCATCAGTGATGGCTGTCCGCGTTTGTTCTTCATCACGCCAGTAGCCGAGCATAAGCCCCGGTCCAGTCGAGTACGCCTCCCCAACCTGCCCGGGTGGAACTTCCGCTCCGTCGGCGTCGAGAACTTTCAGCTTTGACCGCGGCACGAGCTTGCCTGCCGACCCCGGTTGGGGAGTAGGGTTTGCGACGGGATCGTAAGTCACCAGGGGCAGGCATTCGGAGGCGCAATAAGCATCCAGGACTGGTAGTCCGGTCTGGACTTCCCAGCGGCTGAATGCGGCTTCGTTCCTTGGCTCTCCGCCCGAGATGCATAGCCGAAGTGATGGGAAAGCGGGGCGGTCCCCGGCTTGGAGTTCGGCGTACTGGGCCAGCTTTCCGAAAGTCGCCGTGACGCCGGCGAGGAAAGTGGCCGAATGCTGCTCAATGGCCGGAGCTATCATGTCCGGCCGTGCCCTCCGGACCACCACCACTGTGCCGCCACGCAGCAGGACGGCCAGGGAGGTGCTCGCGAGCCCATAGAGCCACGCCATCGGCAGGCAGATTATTGCCTTGTCTTCGGGGGACAGGTGCCATACTTCGCCGTACGTGTCCGCGCAGTTATATATGGCTGTGGCTGAAAGCATGATCGCCTTCGGTCGGCTGGTGGTGCCTGACGAGAAGCAGATCATGGCCAGCGGTTCGCGAAGACCTTCAGGATTGGGTAGGGCGTCGTGCCGGACACTCGTTACCTTGAAGTCCACGATGTCGACGATGGGGGCGTTCTGCGCAGCGGCAGCGAAATGCGCGGAATTTACGCTTGCTGAGACGATAATCAACGCAGGGTCACTCGTGGCAATTGCATATTCCAAGTCCTCTGGACCTGAAGAAGGATAGACAGTGACCAGTACGCCCCCACTGCGCCATACCGCCAGGGCCGTGGAAAGATAGTCCGCTGAGCTTTCCGCCACAAGGGCCACGCGGTAACCCGGCTTGAGTCCGGCCGCAAGCAGAACGGCTGAGCGTCGCTCGATCGATGCCTGCAGATCCTTGTAGCTGATGGTGGTGTCGCCGTCGACAATGGCTGTCTTTCCGGGGTACTGATCGGCAATGCTTTCCAGTGCGGAGACACAATCCGCTGGCTTCGGCGACAATGTATTCATATTCGCTCTACTTTCATTTAATACTTGGAAGATTCCAACTGGCCCGTTGAGCCGATCTGGTCGAACTCAACGGGCCCCTTGGCTTTGACGTAGTCGATGGTTGTTACTGTCCGGCCGAAAGTCGACGGAGAATTTTCTCTGCATCTGATGCCATGTTCTCGACAATCTCGCCTGCAGGCAGGATTTCGTGAACAAGCTGCATGGTCTGGCCAACAGGCATCATCCCGAAGTCCATGTCACCGTCCTGGTATCCAGTTTCGACCCGCGTGCCGGCAACAGCGTACTGTCCGGGGAAGCCTGCGGGTTTCTTGTCAGAAGACTCCCATTCCGAGGTCCATTTGTTCTCGAATGCACGCATACGCTTACCGCTGTACGAGTAAGTGATAGTGCTATCCTTGAAGGATCCTTCCACCACTCGGTTCTTGAAATTGTCGTGCCCATATGCTTCGGGGCTGGCAATGAATCGCGTTCCCACCCAGACGCCCGCCGCGCCCAAAGCCAGGGAGGCGGCCAGGCCGCGTCCATCGGCGATCCCGCCGGCGGCCAGGACTGGCTGATCCACCACATCAATAACGGCAGGGACAAGGGTCATAGTGGATGCGTATCCGGTGTGGCCGCCGGCCTCAGTTCCTTGAGCGACAATAAAGTCGACACCCGCTGCGCTGGCCTCCTGGGCCTTGCCCACGGAGCCGACAAGAGAGAAGACCGTGATTCCGCGGTCCTTGCACTCTTTGATGAACCAGTCCGGTGTAGCGAACGTCAAAACAACTGCCGAGGGTGCGGCATCCAGGACAATCTGCACCTGGTCTGCAACGGCCCCAGGCGTCAAAAGCGCCTCTACACCTGCAAGCTTTTCTTGGTCTGCACCCGAAAGCGATTGCCACAGTTCGCGCACTGGCGCCCACTGCGCTTCATCTTCAGTGGTGAGTGAGTCCGGTAGCAGGAGATTAATTGCATAGGGCTTGTCGGTTCCAGCTTCGATCTTCTTGATTTCGGCGCGAAGGTCATCGGGCATGAAGCTGACGCCGCCCAGGCATCCCAGGCCGCCAGCGTTACTGACCGCGGTGACGAGTTCGGCCTGCGCCACACGCGCCATGCCGGCGGAGCAGACGGGGTATTGGAGGCCCAGGGCTTCCGTCAAAGCTGTCTTGATCACTTATACACCTTTCACTTCGGAGCCCAAGATCATCCTGGTTTCCGGTTGGTTCATGTTTGCCCCGAAGGGGGAGTTGGTGGGGTACCTGTTGTTAGCAGGCCACACGGTCGGCAGGACTATGTCGCGTTCCAGCCGCCGTCGACCTGGATCGTTTGCCCGTTCACATAACCAGCAGCGTCGGACGCGAGGAACAGCACTACGCTCGCCACCTCTGAGGGTTCGCCCGATCGCTTTGCCGGAATGAGGAAGTCCATAATTTCAGGCGACACCCCGATGCCTCGCTGCTGCGTCGAAACGAGATCACCCAAGATCTCCTCAGAAGTCGCACGAAGATTTGTCTTGATGACGCCCGGGGCGACAACGTTGGCGGTTACCCCGTGTGGAGCAACATCGATGGCGAGACGACGGGTCAGCCCCTCTATGCCCGCCTTGGACGCGACGTAGGAGATGCCGTCTGCTGCGCCCCTTTGGCCCGCGACGGAGCCGATTGTAATGATGCGACCCGAGTTCTGCTTCGTCATTGCCTGCGCCGCTGCACGGCAGCCGTAGAACGTTCCTGTCAGGTTGACTCCGATAATCTTGGCCCACAACTCGGGCGTCGTTTCGAGCACGTCTGCATACCCGTCGAAGACTCCCGCGCTGTTGACCATGACGTCCAGTTTGCCGGTCTTCTCGACAACCTCGTCCACCAAGGCAGACACCGAGTGGTAGTCGCTAACATCTACGACCCGTGTGTGCAGTGAGTCCGGAGAGCCGAGCTCTTGCCGGGTCTCCGCCAAACGTTCCTCTGAAACGTCACTCGCATAGACTTCGTAGTCTGCTTCGACGAATGCCTGGGCAATGGCCCGGCCGATGCCAGAGCCGGATCCGGTGATAATTACGCTTTTGCTTCCCATGCCCTACAAACTACGTTGGGGATCTTCCGAGTGAAACTGTCATCTTCACGGCTTTTTGTCGACGTTGTCGTGGAAGCTACAGGAGCCGGGTTGGAGGTTCGGTATCTGGGCCGCCCACTCATGGACTCGCAAGTGAGGGATGAGGATGGGCGCTGGCGCCCTGCGTTTGTACTTTGACTAGGGGCGGGTGGCGGCCGTTGAAAAAATTCCGGGGCCGGTACCCGTCTTGTCGCTTTAAGGTGGCGGGTACGACAAACCGTCACCAGATTCCGGCAAATCAAGGCGCCCAGACCACAGAACGGGAAGGGCAACGATTATGCCGGTACCAACCCCGGGTCCCCCAACTGACCGTACGCTGGGGGACCCGGCTCCAAGCAGTGCCACGTTTTTCGTCGCTTGACTGATCCGTCAGCACTTGCGCAGATGCGTTAGTAATTTTCCGCCTGGAGGTCACGGCTTCAGAAAATCTCCAATGCCAGGATGATGCGGTTGATTCTAAAGTTCAAGGACATGGCCGATTTTGGAGCTTGGCTCGTCATCTTGCCTAGCACCGCAGGCCCTTTGAAACACATGACGGTTCGGGAGAAACATTGCAAAAGGATACTGCAGACCAGTCTGGGGCCTATTGGTCATCTTCTGTTAGCCAAGTCACTGATACGAACGTTTATGTTCGCGGCTATGACCTTGAGGATCTGATCGGGCAAATCCCCTTCACGGCAGCCATATTTCTCGTGATCCGTGGTCGGATCCCTTCGGACCATGAGATACGGGCGCTGGACGCAGTCCTCAGCGGAATCCTGGATTATGGTCTTGAAAAGCCCGGGACAGTGGCCGCGAGGTTTGCTGTCTCCGCCAATCCAAGTATGGCTATCGGCATGTCAGCCGCCTGTTTATCTGTCGGGAAGCACACGCTGGCGACTGAGGACAGCGGCCGCTTCATCCGGGCCACGCATGCGGAGTTCCTGGGATCCGGCCTCACGCTCGAAGCTTTCGCTGAGGATAAGGTAAACCGCATGCGTGAAGCAAGGGAACGCATCCCGGGCTTGGGGCACCCCATTTTTAAGGTTGTTGATCCTCGCGCTGAACGGCTCCGATCGATTGCTATGCAGGAAGGTCTGTGGGACCAGGCGGCTGAAGTGTACGAGGCAGTGCACAGGGCCTTCACGAAACTCCCAGGTAAGTCGGACATCCCGATAAATGACGTTGGTGTTATGGCCGCGATACTGCTGGGGCTCGGCTTCACACCAGAAGAAGGGACAGGTATTGCCTTGCTCTCGACGCTGCCTGGGGTTATCGCCCACGTATCCGAAGAGCTCTCCGGAGGGAAGCCAATCCGAATCGTCCCGAGAGATTCAGCATCCTATGAGGGGGCTACTGGCCGTGATTTTAATGCGGATCGACTCGAAGCCGGCTGGGGCCCTTCCGGGGCCTAGGCGGTAACCGAACAGGAGCAAAGATGGATGCAGGGGCCGGGAATCGTCTGATCCCTTCAGCAACCCGATTCTTTGAGGATCTCCAAACAGGAGATTCGTGGTCGTCTCAAGGGCGAACGATTACAGAGACGGACCTGGTTACCTTCGCGACGTGGTCGGGGGATATGCACCCCCTACACACCAACCAGGAGTATGCCCGTGGTACTCAGTTTGGAGAACGGGTTTTCCACGGTCCTGGGACACTTGCGATCGCTTTTGGCCTGGAAATGGGAATGGGGTGGAAGGAACGTTCGGCCATAGCATTTCTCGGCATTCATGACTGGAACCTCATTGCACCTGTTCGCATCGGCGACACCATTGCTGTACGGGAAGAGGTAGTAGAGCTCCGGCCTTCTGCGACTAAGCCGGACCGGGGCATTGTGAAAACCAGACTTCAGATACTCAATCAGCGAGGCGAAGTCTGCCAAGAGGGTTTCTGGGTCGTTCTTCTGTATCGGTCTGCTGCTTACACACCATGACAACGAGAGTTGGGCAACTCGGCGGGAGGAATCAATGAGCATTACCGCTGGTGAGGAGATATGCGCAATGGACCCACCGGTTCCGCGGCTTGCGGTAAGCGTGGTCCTGATGCGGGATTCCCTGCACGGAGTTGAAGTCTTTGTCCAACGCAGGGCACTAACGATGGATTTTGCTGCTGGTGTGGTCGCATTTCCAGGAGGCCGCGTCGACGCTGTTGACTCCTTGCCATCGGCGCTGAGCAGAACGCTGTTGGACTCTCAGGCGGTGGCATGGCGGCGGACCAGGGTTGGAACGGAAGCAACGAGTGCGCCCCAAACTGCCGCTTGCCTCCTGTCTGCCGCCGTGCGTGAACTGGCAGAAGAATGCGATGTTGTCCTACAACCAGAAGACTTGGTCCCTTGGGCAAACTGGGTCACACCTGAGGGCTTTCCCAGACGTTTCGATACGTTCTTTTTTGTGACTGCTGTAGCGCCCGATCTGGAGCCCCAGCATGTGACGACGGAGGCAACATCGTCGCAATGGATGCTGGTGCGAAGGATCCTTTCAGACGAAGCTGCCGGAAGGCTTAAGCTCCTCCCCCCAACGCTGGCAATTCTGGATGAAATTGCAGTAATGCGCACCACCGAGCAAGTGCTTTCGGGGAAACGGGCAATCGAGTCGGTGTGCCTACGCCTTGATGAAGTAGAGGAGTTCCACCGCCTGCGGCAACTGAGCATGACGGATACACGGAAGCGGTCTTGATACAGCTTCGCGTGCCTATACCAGCTGCGCATTCGGGGATGCCACACTGCCAACCCACTACCAATATTTTCACCAGAGTTTGGGTGAAGGGGTTGGTGCAATTCCAGTAGCATCGCCGAAGCAGTCGTCGTAGCGTGACGCATGTGCCGCAGAGCGGATGAAACTGTCATGAGGACAAAGGAGCAAGTGTGGCCCACGCTGGTGATCCGGACGCTCTGATGACGAACGCTCTCCAGAGCGTGTCAACGTCGCTGCGGGCAGACACGCTGTTTCCGGGAGATGTTCCTCTCCAACTGGACAGGTTTGTCACCAGAAGATTTTTTCAATATTGCATATCCGACGTGCGTGCCCGGCTTCACCGGGACGAAACTGGAGCCTGATTACGCTATGACTCAAGATGTCCTCTCCACACCGGGCCGTGCACCGGTCCTTGCCCGGCTGGAAGCCGCGGGCGTGCTTGCCGAAGAAATGGGCCATCGTATTGCCGCGTATTCCTATGACGCGTCCAACTACAGGGTTCCGCCTGTTGCCGTGGTCTTCCCACGAAGCGTCCAGGATGTCGTGGCTGCGGTGGCCGCATGCCGGGAAACCGGCACACCGTTGGTGAGCCGGGGTGGCGGGACATCCATGGCCGGCAACGCCATAGGCCCCGGCATTGTTCTGGACTTCTCCCGGTACATGAACCGGATCAACAGCGTCGATGAGGCCACCAAAACCGCCGACGTCGACCCCGGCGTCGTCCTCTCCCACCTCACCGTTGAGACAGAGAGGGTCACCGGTGGGAGGCTCACGTTCGCACCGGACCCTTCGTCAAAGAACCGGGCCACGATCGGCGGCTCACTCGGGAACGATGCTTGCGGTAATCACTCAGTACGCTATGGCCGCACCTCTGATCATGTGCTGGAGATTGACGTTGTCACTTCCGACGGCGCACAGTTGACCGCCACGGCGATCGGTCTGCGCGCAACTGACCCAGCCGATACGTTCTCGGTCTCCCGCGCATTTGAGCTGGGGGATGAGCTTAAGCAACTCGCCCAGGACAACCTGGCAAGTTTCCGGATAGAGCTGGGCCGTATCCAGCGCCAGGTCTCCGGTTACCACCTGGGCAACCTCCTGCCTGAAAATGGTTTCAACGTGGCCCGAGCCCTCGTGGGAACCGAGGGCACTTGCGCGATCGTCGTGCGGGCCCGCATGAAACTCGTCCCTAAAGCACCCAGCGCCCTCCTCGTGTGTCTCGGGTACGCCGATGTCGTGGACGCCGCCAAGGATATCGAGACCATCCTGGAATTTTCGCCCGCCGCCGTCGAGGGCATTGACGAGGCCATCGTGGACACAATGAAGTTGCGACGCGGACCCGATTCAGTTCTGGGCCTGCCCGAAGGCAAGGCCTTCCTCTATGTGGACTTGGACGGGGACAACCCCGAGCAGGTAGCGGGGGAAGCGTCCCGGCTCCTCGAACGGCTGGCGGCAAACGGACGGATGGTAGACGGGCGCGCGGTTCCAGACCTCGTCCAGCGCGCCACCCTCTGGCGGGTCCGGGAAGACGGGGCGGGTCTTTCCTCCCGGCCGGCAAGCGGCGGGGAATCACAGGCAGGCTGGGAAGACTCAGCTGTTGCGCCGCGGAACCTGGCCGCATATCTGTCCGATTTCCGTGACCTTTTAGCTGAGTTCGGGTTGACCGGAATTATGTACGGGCACTTTGGTGCAGGCTGCATGCACATCCGCATCACTTATGACCTGCGTAGCGAGGAGGGCCGGGGCGTCTTTCGTAAGTTCACCCACGCCGCAGCTGACCTCGTAGTGCGGCACGGTGGCTCATTGTCTGGTGAGCATGGCGACGGACGCGCCCGCTCGGAGTTTCTGCCGGTCATGTATTCCCCAAAAATGATCGCAGCATTTGAGACCTACCGTGGACTTTGGGACCCTGCCGGCATCCTGAACCCAGGATCCATGACAGATGCGGACCCCATGGATGCCAACTTGGCGCACGAAGGTATTCCCCAACGCGAGTGGCGAACTCACTTTGAGCTCCGTCCGGTCGAGGCCGCGGCCGCCGGTGCTGACCCGTGGGTTCATGCCGTCCAGTCCTGCATTGGCGTGGGCAGGTGCCGATCCGATGCCGGTGGCGTCATGTGCCCGAGCTACCGAGCCACAGGGGACGAAAAGGATTCAACGCGCGGCCGTTCCCGTGCTCTGCAGGACATGGTCCGAGGTGCCAAAAGCATCGACGAAGGTTGGAAGTCGAAGGATGTCCGGGAAACACTGGATCTGTGCCTGGCGTGTAAAGCCTGCTCCAACGACTGCCCTGCCGGGGTGGACATGGCCACGTACAAGTCGGAGTTCTTCTCCCACTACTACGAGGGCAAACTGCGGCCCATGTCGCATTTCTCCCTTGGCTGGTTGCCGCGCTGGCTGAAACTGACCACCCTGATCAGCCCGCTCGTGAATCTGGTCCTTGCCAGTCCGCTGGGCAAGGTGGTGGCCGCAGCAGGCGGGCTGACTACGCACCGGAAGATGCCGAAGTTTGCCTCCCGGGCCATGCTCCGCAAGGAATTGGCGCCCTACGCGTATTCATCGGCCCCGGCAGATGCGGTCCTTTTCGTGGACTCGTTCACCAAGGGCTTCAGGCCTGAGGTTGCCGGGGCTGCTGCCCGGGTCATGGAAAGCACAGGTCGCACTGTCGGCTGCGAGTCCGATGCTTGCTGCGGCTTGACCTGGATCTCCACCGGCCAGTTGGACACCGCCAAGAAGCTCATGGGCAATGCGGTCGCGAAGCTCGACGACGGGGCCGATACCCCCATCGTGGTGATTGAACCTAGCTGCGCCGCGGCGTTGAAGAAGGACGCACCCGAACTGCTCGGCAGCGAAGCGGCCGAACGCGTCTCCCACAGGATCCGGAGCTTCGCGGAGGCCGTGAAGGAATGGGTCGACGGCGGCTGGACACCACCTGCCGTGCCGACGGACGTCACCGTGCAAACCCACTGCCACGAATACTCCACCTTCGGGGCCACCGTCCAACGAAAGGCCTTGGCCGCCCTCGGTGTCGCAAACGTCAACGAAGCCACAGGCTGCTGCGGGGTCGCCGGGAACTTCGGGTTTGAAGCCAACCACTACGCCATCTCGATGAAGGTGGCCGAACAGGCCTTGGCTCCGGCCTTGTCTAAAACAGCCTCCGACGTCCCCGTTCTGGCCGACGGTTTCAGCTGCGCCATGCAGGTCAAGCAGCTGGACCCGGACCGCAAGAGCCTGCATTTAGCGGAACTGCTCGACCAACGCGCGCCTGGAGGTGAAATGCAGTGAAGAAGTTAGAGCCAGCAACAAGCTTTCCGGTCGCAGTCGAACCCCACACCCCGGGCTTGCCCCTCTTTTTCGACCCATTGGTTGAGCTGACAAAACACGGCCCGTCCAGGAGTCCGCAATCCGAACTCGCCGGCCCTAAGAAGCCACCTCTCCGGCGCGGACGACCGCGGAACCGATCCCGCGACAGGTCAACTGACAGGAGTGCGATGCTCGACATGGTCGTCCATGACCTGCAAGCCCTTGGTGTCCGACTCAACAGCAGCAGCGCCCTTTCGTCCGAGCACTCGTCCTACCTTCAGATCGTGCGCACGGAGCTCCCGCCCCTTAGCTGCCGCGGCGAGTCCTCAGGCGCAATCTAGCGCAAGGCCATCCTCGTCGCGGAGTTCGTGTTACCCGGCCACCCTTCAATGAAGATCTCAAGAAAAGGCCTCCCGTAATGCAAAACGCACAAAAGTCCTCAGGAATGCCCGCCCACCGCTACACGCCGTTCCAGGACCAGATCAAGGTGGAACTGCCAGACCGCACCTGGCCGGACAAAATCATCGCCAAGGCGCCCCGCTGGTGCGCCGTGGACCTGCGCGACGGTAACCAGTCTCTGATCGATCCCATGAGCCCGGCGCGCAAGATGAAGATGTTCGACCTGCTGGTCCGCATGGGCTACAAGGAGATCGAGCTCGGGTTCCCGTCCGCCTCCCAGACCGATTTCGATTTCGTCCGGCAGCTCATTGAGGGCAACCATATCCCGGACGATGTGACCATCCAGGTACTGACCCAGGCCCGCGAACACCTGATTGAGCGGACCTACGAATCCTTGGTGGGCGCCAAGCAGGCGATTGTCCATCTTTACAACGCCACCTCGGTGTTGCAGCGCCGCGTGGTGTTCAACCAAGACGAGGACGGAATTTTGGATATCGCCCTCCAAGGCGCCCGGCTCTGCAAAAAATACGAGGAAACGCTCGTTGACACGCATATCATCTATGAGTACTCCCCGGAATCCTTCACGGGCACGGAACTGGAGTACGCGGTGAGGGTGTGCAATGCCGTGGCCCATGTTTTTGAAGCCTCCGCTGACCGGCAGGTCATCATTAACCTGCCCGCCACCGTGGAAATGGCTACTCCCAATGTTTACGCCGATTCGATCGAGTGGATGAGCCGTCATCTGCACCCCAGGGAGGGCATCATCCTGTCCATGCACCCACACAACGACCGCGGAACGGGTGTTGCTGCCGCGGAACTGGGGTACATGGCTGGCGCGGAGCGGATCGAAGGCTGCCTCTTCGGCAACGGCGAGCGGACCGGAAACGTGGACCTTGTCACCCTGGGCCTGAACCTTTTCGTCCAGGGCATCGATCCCATGATTGACTTCTCCAATATCGACGAGGTCCGCCGCACGGTGGAGTACTGCAACCAGCTGCCCGTCCCGGAGCGTTCGCCCTACGGTGGCGATCTCGTCTTCACCGCGTTCTCCGGATCACACCAAGACGCCATCAAGAAGGGCTTCGAAGCACTCGAACGGGACGCGGCCGCTGCCGGCAAAGACGTTTCCGACTTCACTTGGCAGGTTCCGTATCTGCCCATCGACCCCAAGGACCTGGGTCGCTCCTATGAAGCAGTCATCAGGGTCAATTCCCAGTCCGGCAAGGGCGGAGTGGCCTACCTGCTTAAGGCCGAGCACAGCCTGGATCTGCCGCGACGTGCCCAGATCGAGTTCTCGGGCGTCATCCAGCGACGCACTGACACAATGGGCGGGGAAGTCAGCGGCGCTCAGCTTTGGCAGATCTTCCAGGACGAATATCTGCCCTCCCGCGAGGCTGACGGGCGGTGGGGCCGATACTCGCTGGGCGCGGTCAAGACGGAAACAGATGACGACGGCGGCATGACGCTTCACGCCTCACTCGCCGTAGACGGCGTGCAGGTTCAGCGCACCGGCACCGGCAACGGCCCAATCGCTGCCCTGCTGAGCATCCTGCAGCAGGATGGTGTGGACCTCAGGGTGCTGGACTACAGGGAGCACGCCCTCTCAGAGGGCGGTAGCGCGATGGCTTCAGCCTACGTGGAGTGTGCAGTGGGGGAGCGCGTGCTGTGGGGCGTCGGCATCGACGCCAACACAAGCACGGCCGCTCTCAAGGCTGTCATTTCCGCCGTGAATCGAGCCATCCGCGACGCTCAGGCCTGATCTCGGCAGCTGGTTGACCGCCTCGCAGGATTCTGGACACGGCTGGACGCCCGACGAGTCGTGTCCGGAACCTCAAGCTCGGTTGCCGCATGAGGCCAGCGTCGCGATCGTTTTCTTTCTGGGCGAGAAGTCGATACGCGCCCTGCCAGAGAGGCTTTTCGCATGAAAGAGCAAGCAGGTTGATCAAGTCGGTTGTATATTCGAGGCATGATTGACCAGAAGAAAATGACACACTCCTTCTTTGAGGCGCTGCACCCTCTACTGGCGCGCTTGAACGTAGAACGGACCCTCTCGCCTGGAAAGCTGGGCATTCTCAGATATCTGTCCGAGCACGGCCGGGCCACCACTTCGGAACTTGCTGTGGCTGGACGGGTCAGCCCTCAGGGCATCTCGCTCGCTGCGCGGGAATTGGAACGGCTGCAGCTTGTGACGCGCGTACCTGATGACGTGGACCGTCGCCGGGTCTGGATCGAACTTACGCGGGAGGGCGGCGAAAAACTTTCTCAGGAGGTGTCTGTTGGGTACGGCTGGCTGGACCGGACAGTCAGCGAGCGCTTGACGCCGGAAGACCGCAGGGTGCTCGAGGCAGTCATTCCCGTTCTCAGAAAGCTGGCGTCCGAGGCGAGCAGCGACTGAGCCCTGGTACCGGATGCTCAGCTGAGAGAGTTCCGCCTCGGGCCTGGGCATGCGCCGGTCTAAATCTCGTCTTGCCAAAAACTGCAGTAATATCATAGTTGCTAAGCAAGTATTATATTCCCAAGGTCCGGAGACGCTAACGCAAGGTAGGCGCTCGTCCTCCCGGGCAATCCCCGCCGCACAAGTCGCCCACCAGGTTTCCCGGTGACCTCGCAATGCCCTTCTGTAGAGAGCCGATCTGACGGTGTCGGACCGCCACTACTGCCTCCCTCGACTAAGGAATGACATATGACAAACCCGACTCGCACGGTAGCTCAATCCGGTGATCCGGATGCCAAGCCCCTCGGCGGGCTGTCGCCCTATGTGCAATTGACAGAGGTCCAGCTGCCTGGAGCCGGCAACTTCGCGCTGATCACTCTGACCGGTGGTGACGGCAAGCCCGCCACCTTTAGCCCCGAGTCGCTGCAGGCACTCCACGGGATGCTTGCGGAAGTCGCGAAGCGAGTCGACTCAGGACGCGTGGCTGGCGTTGGCATCACCGGCCAGAATCGCTTTTTTGTGGCCGGCGCAGACTTAAAGTCTCTGAAATGCGTGAAGGACCTGGAGTCGGCCCGAGCTGTTGCACGTCTAGGACATCAGGTGTTTGGCGCACTCGCGGCAATAAAAGTTCCAACTTTCGCCTTCATCAATGGCGCGGCCATAGGCGGCGGGCTGGAAGTCGCGTTGGCAGCGCGCTACCGTACAATTTCATCGGACGCGAAGGGGATATCTCTGCCCGAGGCCTACCTCGGCCTGGTTCCCGGCTGGGGCGGAGTGTACCGACTTCCCCGGCTCATCGGGCCCGCTAATGCGGTGAAGTTGATGATCGAGAACCCACTGGCTAACAACAAGGTTCTTGACGGCAGGTCAGCGTATGAGCTTGGTATTTCAGACACTGTATTCGACAGTCCCGATTTCCTGAGTCAGTCACTGGCCTGGGCTGACCTGGTTATTACCGATACGGCATTCCGGGAAGAACTTGACCGACGGCGGGCCTCGGTTGCCGGCTCCTCTCGGGAAGAATGGGATGCGGCCGTGGCTGCGGGTCGGGCCATCGTTGCATCCAAGACCTCCAATGCCTCACCTGCCCCTGCTCGTCTGCTGGATCTGCTCGAACTCGGCAGGAGTCTGGATCAGGCACAATCCGCGGATTTGGAAGTCAACGCACTCGGCGAACTGATCCTGACACCGCAGTTCAAGAATTCAATGTATGCGTTTCTTGAACTTCTACAGCGTAGAGCCAAGAATCCGTCGAATGCGCCTGATCCGGCGCTGGCCCGCCCGATCAACAAGGTCGGAGTTGTCGGCGCTGGACTGATGGCCGGGCAGCTGGCCCTGCTGTTTGCCCGACAGCTCCAGGTACCCGTTGTGATGACGGACATCGACCAAGGCCGCGTAGATAGAGGTGTAGGTGACGTCCACGCCCAGGTGGACAAACTGTTCACCCGCAAACGCATCTCCCTGGACGACGCCGATCGCCTTAAAACCCTTATTAGCGGCTCGGTGTCCAAAACCGCCTTTGCCGACGCTGACTTTGTGATCGAGGCGGTCTTCGAAGAACTCTCTGTCAAGAAGCAGGTCCTCGCAGAAGTCGAGTCCGTCGTTTCCGAAAAGTGCGTTCTTGCCACCAATACGTCCTCGCTGCTGGTGACGGAGATGGCCGCAGACCTCCTGCACCCGGAACGCGTCATCGGGTTTCACTTTTTTAATCCGGCCGCCGCCATGCCCCTGCTGGAGGTTGTGCAGGCAGCCAAAACCAATGATGAAGCCTTGGCCACAGCGTTCGTCCTCGGTAGCACGCTGAAAAAGACCTCGGTGCTCATCCGTGATGCCACAGGATTTGTGGTCAACCGTGTACTACTGCGGCTGGTTGTGGAGGTCCTGAGGGCCTTTGACGCGGGCACCCCTGCTATCGTCGCCGACAAGGCACTCAAGCCCATGGGACTGCCAATGACGCCATTTCGGCTTTTGGCCATGATCGGTCTTCCTGTGGCGCAGCATGTTATCGAATCCCTCCATCTCGCCTTCGGCGACCGGTTCCCCATCTCGACTAATCTCCAGAGACTTATAGACCATGGCATCACCTCGTTCTGGTCTGATGAATCCGATGGCAGCCCGCACATCCCACGGTCCACCTTGGAAATCCTGGAGTTCACTGACAGCCCTGCGACTTCGGAGCAACTGCTTGAACGTGTCCAGGACGCCTTGGCGCAAGAGATCGGGCTTCTACTTGACGAAGGAGTGGTCGCATCGGCGGAGGACGTGGACCTTTGCATGATCGCTGGCGCTGGCTGGCCGCTCCACCTCGGTGGTATCACTCCTTATTTGGACCGGACGGGCGCCTCCGAAAGAGTCAATGGCCAGCGGTTTCACCTGGACAAGCGGCAGGTCCAGCTGCGGAGCCCATCTTGCCCTGGGACCCCTTGAGACACTTTCGACGTCATAAGTGCTTTCCTGGGTTGCGGCGCCAACAATGTGAATGCCTGCTCAGGCCCACCAGGGACCGCGGAGGTTGGTGGAGTGGGGTTTGTCTGGCTCCCTTGATTCGCTTCTAGAAAGTCCACCGGACCAGGCTCTGCTGACCCAGCTGCATTCCGGGATCGGCTGCTAGATTCTTCTTTGATTGATAGTCGACAAATAAGTTCTTGATTGCTGACCAGTAAGTTGTTATGCTGCAAGGGCGTTCTAAGGAGTAAGACGTGCGCAAAGGGCAAGAAGTCGAAGAAGCAGCGGGATGGCCTTCACCCAGTTGGACTGTTCAAGAAGAGGCTGAGCTGCGGCGGCAGACTGTCCGGGGAAGCAAACGCGTAGCAAGCAAAGAAACGCAGACCTCGCCGCCGCAACGCCGCACTCAGCAAGAGCGGCGCGAGGAAGCTGAGATGAGGCTTCTTGCGGCAGCGCGGACCCTGCTCTCGCGCAAAGGATGGGTCGGAATGACCTTGGCGGAGGTGGGCCTCACGGCTGGCTACAGCCGGGGACAAGCCGCGCACCACTTCGGCAGCAAAGGTGCGCTGTTGCGTGCCCTGACGCTGCACATCAATCGGTCGTTCGCGCAGGAGATGCAAGATGCGCCAAAGCCTCCTGCCGGCCTGCAGGCGGTTCTCGGCTATGTCCGAGTGTACCTGGGGCGTAGCGATCCGAAGTGGATAAACACCCGAACCCTCCTGTTGCTGCTGGCGGAGTCCTTGCTCGAAGACTCGGAGACGGCCGACGTAGTAGCGGTATATAACCGCGAAATGTTTGCCTGGCTGGAGGACAACCTTCGCATCGGAATTGAGCAGGGCGAGGTGCGCCGCGATATTAATCCAGCGCTCGGAGCTGAGTTCGTTGTGGGCGCGCTGCGTGGCCTTGCATCGCAACGTCTTATACAGGGTTCGCCGGCAGACATACGTGGAATTAAGGATCAGGTAGTGCAATTAGTCGAACACACGTTCGCAGCGCCCTCCGATCGCGAACAGAAGGAAGGAGCAAACGATGGATGATGAAACTCGCGAGATGCTCCATCAAACGGCAGCGAGCATTTTCGCTGAGGGACCCTCTGACTTATGGGAGGTCCTTAAAAGCGTTGGATTTGACAAGGCATTGGTGCCTGAAAGCAAGGGCGGCGTGGGCGTGAGCTGGGCAGTTGCCTGCGAGCTTCTGGCAATCGCAGGCAAGCACGCAGCTGCCGTGCCGATGGCCGAGGCAATGATTGGGCACTGGCTCGTTGATCTTGCAGGTGTTGAAGAGATAGAACTGCCGACCCTCGGCTTTTCGTCGCTCTCGGAACCGGTCCGGCTCACCCGCACCGGCGACGAGTGGCACGTCGGCGGGGCACTTGTACGGGTGCCTTGGGGCAGTGCCTGCACACACATCGTATTCATTAGTGAGGGCCCGGAAGCCCAACTGATCGTAGTTGCCCGCGATGCATCGGGCGTCTCAATTACGCCCGGTCACAATCTCGCAGGGGAGCCGCGCGATGACATCGCCTTCGAAGGCGTAGTGCCGCATGCGGTGGTGCCTGCGCCGTTTGAATCGAATTCGCTGCAGGCGGTAGCTGCAATCACGCGCAGTGCTCTGATGGCAGGCGCCATCGAACGTGCTTTGACCCTGACTGTGGATTACGCCAACATGCGGGTCCAATTCGGCAGGCCGATTGGCAAGTTCCAAGCGGTCCAGCAGAACATTGCCGTACTTGCGACCCAGGCAGCAGCCGCGCGTGCAGCGACCGAAGCCGGGAGTGAGGCGATTGACGACTGGATCGCTGGCGAGAATGAGTCACTCATGCACAGCGTTGCAGTGGCAAGCGCGAAGATCCGCACTGGGGAAGCAGCCGGAGAAGCCGCTGCCATCGCACACCAGGTATTCGGGGCGATCGGCTTCACTGAGGAACACGAATTGCAGCGCTTCACGAAACGACTCTGGTCCTGGCGCGACGAATACGGCAACGAAGCCTTTTGGGCCGAAGTTCTCGGGCAACGCGTTCTGGCCGACGAATCTGGGAAAACCCTCTGGCGCACGCTGACGCCGGCGGGCAGTGCCCTCGAATTAGGAGCGACGCGATGAGTAACCTGTCCTTTCCGCGCCCAAGGCAGTCCGAGGTCGGCGAACGGCTGCGGGCAGAGGTACGCGAGTTCCTCGACGATTTTGATTTTCGGGGCGACCCACACACAGCCAGCGTTTTTGGTGGCTTCGATCCTGAATTTAGCGAAGCGCTTGGCGCGCGGGGATGGATCGGCATGGGCTTTCCACAGCGCTATGGCGGTGGCGGCTACGGCCTCGTTGAACGCTATGTGGTTTTGGAAGAGCTGCTCGCCGCCCGCGCTCCGATCACCGCGCACTCCGTAGCCGACCGACAGAGCGGCCAATTGCTGCTGCGCTTTGGCAATGAGCGTCAGCGTGAGGAAATTTTGCCCCGCATCGCCGCCGGCAAATCTTACTTTTGTATCGGAATGAGCGAGCCGGACTCCGGGTCCGACCTGGCGTCGGTTCGCACTCGTGCGACGAAAGTGGACGGAGGCTGGCTTGTAAGCGGCGCGAAAATCTGGACCACGAATGCACACCGCAGCCACTACATGATCCTGCTCTGCCGCACATCGCCGGCCACCCAGGAACGTCACGCGGGCCTGAGCCAGTTCCTGGTGGACATGAAGACGCCCGGAATCGTGTGCAAGCCGATCGTCAACATCGCCGGAGTGCACGACTTTAATGAAGTGCACTTGCAGAATGCTTTCCTCCCCGACGAGGCGCTTATCGGGGTCGAGGGTGAAGGATGGAAGCAGGTCACCAGTGAGCTGGCGTTCGAACGTAGCGGGCCGGAGCGCTTTCTGTCTCATCTCGGTCTCTTGGAAGAATTCGTACATGTTCTGAAACGGCAACCGTCGGCGGAGGGCGCCAAAGCCCTAGGGCGCCTGGTTGCCCACCTCGCCACCCTGCGCCGGATGTCACGATCTGTGGCGACGATGATCTCCGACGGTCAAGACGCTGCACTGCACGCGGCGCTAGTAAAAGATCTGGGCACCTGCTTCGAACAGGAGATTCCCGAGATCCTGCGGCTCGCTCTGCAGACTGAGCCCGATCCCAACGCCTCTGACGCCTATCGTGCTGCACTGGCTCACGTGGTTTTGAACGCGCCTTCCTCCACAATTCGAGGGGGAACCAAAGAAGTGCTGCGCAGCATCGTCGCGAAGGGGCTCGGACTGCGATGAGCGGGCACGCCATGAACACGCAGGTTCCTGCGTCAAAGAACGTGATGCTCAAACCCACCAAGAACTACCTAAAGAGGGCTTCAATAGAACGCCCGAGGATGCAAAACGTAGCTAATTGAGAAGGGCAAAACGAATGTCTATAGAGCTGTCAACGGAGACGGACGAACTTCATCTGCAGCAGTCCGAGCACGTCTTGTGGCTAAGGCTAAACCGGCCGCAGGCATTGAATGCGCTTACCGCGTCGCTTGTTGATGATCTAACCAAGGTCATTCAGGAGGCTGATGAAGATCCAGATGTGCGGGTTATTGTCCTCACTGGAACTGGTAGGGCTTTCTGTGCCGGCGCGGATTTGAAGGAGAGTGCAAAGCGCAGTACCGAAGAGGGTGCTCGTTTTGTGAAGAAAATTGGTGAACTCACGAACCTCATCGAAGAGTGCACTAAACCTGTGATCGCGGCGATTAATGGTATCGCTATCGCCGGTGGTCTGGAATTGGTGCTGGCGTGCGACGTTGTGATCGCGGCGGAGGCGGCGGTCCTCGGGGACGCCCATTCAAATTACGCTATGTTCCCTGGGGCGGGCGCCACAGTGCGTTTGCCGCGCAAGATCGGCCTTAACAATGCCAAGTATCTGATGTTCACGGGCGATATGCCTAGCGCCCGCGAGTGGCTGGCGATGGGCTTGGTAAGCCAGGTCGTCCCTGGCGAAGGCCTAAATGACGCGGTATCGGCACTGGCCAGCAAGCTTGCCGGTAAAAGCCCGTTCGGTTTGGCAAAAATGAAGCAGGCGCTAAATGACTCTCTGGATCAGCCGGCACAAATCGGACTGCGCTACGAACGGGCGTTGGTAAACCTTTATAGCCACTCTGCCGATCGCGTAGAAGGGCTGGCGGCATTCCGGGAAAAGCGTCCTCCGCAGTTTCAGGGTAGATAGACGGCGGTGCGTCCCGGGCCGAGGCCCCTCACCTGCGTATTCAAGATTTGAGGAATGAGATCTATGGAACAGAACGTCAAAGGACCGTTGTCAGGCATACGAGTGATCGATGTCGGCACCATGGTCGCTGGACCCGTGGCTGCAACTCTGATGGCCGATTTCGGCGCGGAGGTGATCAAGGTTGAGCAACCCGGCAAAGGTGACACTTTGCGTCATATCGGCCCGAGCTTGGGCGACGGTGAGAGCTTGTGGTGGAACGTCGAGGGGCGCAATAAAAAATCGATCACGCTGGACCTACGTCAACCCGAGGGGCAACGGATCCTGAAGGAGCTAGTGAAGACCGCCGATGTCCTGGTGGAGAATTTTCGTCCAGGGACCTTGGAACGATGGAACCTTGCTTGGGAAGACCTAGAACAGGTGAACCCCGGGTTGGTAATGCTCAGCGTCTCCGGGTACGGACAAACTGGCCCATATGCCTCTCGAGCGGGCTATGACCGAATGGGTCTGGCGCTGGGCGGGGTGTTGAACGCGACAGGCTACCCGGATCGGGCTCCCGTGAAGGTTGGCGTTGCCATCGCTGACTACCAGACAGCGGTGCTTGCAGCTTTCGGGACGATGGTGGCCCTGTACAACAGGGACGTTGGCGGTGGTAAGGGCCAGCAGATCGACCTTTCGCTGTATGAAACGGTCTTCCGATTCACTGATGTGATGGTGACCGCGTTCGATAAGTTTGGCGACAGGCGCGAGCGCACAGGGAACCTTCATTTCGCGGCCGCGCCGGGGGACCACTTCGAAACGATCGATGGGCGCCACATCGTCCTGACAGTATCCTCGGACCGCATGTTCCGCCGCCTGTGCGAAGCAATACCGGAGCTGATCGGTGATGATCGGTTCACCACTCACGCGGATCGCATCTCCAACATCGAGGAGATAAATCGACTCGTGGGGGAGTGGATCAAGTCTCGACCCATTCCGGAACTCTGTCAGATCCTCGATGAAAAGGGCCTGGCGTACTCTCTCATTTACTCGATCGAGGACATCGTTGTCGATCCGCAGTATCAAGCGCGGGGCACCATCGCCACCGTCGAGAATCCGCGGTACGGTGCGCTCAAAATGCCAGCACCGCAGCCGAGGCTGAACCGAACGCCAGCGCCTGCGATGCGACCAGCTCCCGAATTGGGATCGCATACGGACGAGGTTCTAAGTGAACTTATTGGTCTCTCGGCCGAGGAGATCGCAGGACTGCGCAAAGCGGGCACCATCTAGGCGCAGGAACGGCACTGCGCTGCAAAAATGTTGGGAAGACTGCAGGTGAAGTTGCAGGGCGGTTCGGCCGGCGCGATGCTACCGCCGTTCTGCCGGAGTCCACCTGATAGCCAATGAAGGCCTTCAGCAAGAACTACCGAAATCGAGACACTGCTAGGAGAAGTGCGTTGATATCATCACGCGTCACGACTGAAGTGCAGGACCCCGCGAGTGTGGAAGCTGCCATCGAGAGCCGCTTCTCGTGCCGGGCATTCCTTCCGGACAAAGCCGTCGCCCGAAGCGACATCCAAGAAATATTACGCGTCGCCAGCCAATCCGCGTCCGGCACGAATACGCAACCGTGGAAGGTGTATGTGCTTCAGGGCGATCAGCGGGATAACCTTGTCCACCAAGTGTGCGCTGTGGACGACGCGGTCTTTTCTGATCCGGGCTTGGCCGAAAAGCACCGCGACAAGGTCGACTTCTACCCGGCTGAATGGGTCTCGCCGTACATCGACCGGCGTCGTCAAAACGGCTGGAGCTTGTATGACCTTCTCGGCATCGGCAGGGGCGAGAAGAACAAGATGCACGCTCAGCTACAGCGTAACTACCGCTTCTTTGATGCCCCCGTGGGGCTGATATTTACGGTCGATAAGGTCATGGGGCGAGGATCGCTCATCGATTACGGCATGTTCCTGCAGAACATCATGCTTATGGCCCGGGCTCGGGGCCTCCACACGTGCCCGCAGGCGGCTTGGAACTACTACGAGTCGACAATTAAGCCGATCATCGGCGCTGGTGCGGACGAAACGCTGGTTTGCGGTATGTCACTTGGCTACGCCGATGAGTCGGCGCCAGTGAACTCACTCGTGACGCCGCGGGAGACCGTGGATAGTTTCACCCAGTGGGTTTGAACTCGAAAGTCAAGTTCCTGATCAGTCGGGAAAATGCGACTTTTCCATCCTGGCAAGGGGCCCTTGGTCTTCACCGCCAAAGTCACACCGGCAATTCATCTTAAGAGCAACGGAGAACGAATCGTGGAGAAAATCATCGTCCTGGACGGTGCACGCACCCCTATTGGCAGCTTCGGAGGCATCTTCAAGGATGTTCCCGGCCATGTGTTGGGGGCGACGGCCAGCAGGGCAGCCCTGGAACGCGCCGATGTTACCGGCGACGACATCGACGAAGTCGTCATGGGTTGCATTGGCCAGGTGGGGGCCGACGCGTATAACGCGCGGCGAGTCGCTGTCACGGCGGGACTGCCAACGGGTGTTCCGGCCTTCAACGTCAACCGGCTGTGCGGTTCCGGCTTGCAGGCAATCTGGTCGGCAGCCATGGAAATGCAGTGGAACCAGCTTGACTTCGCTCTGGCTGGCGGCAACGAGTCCATGACAAGGATGCCGTACTACGACTTCGGCGCGCGCCAAGGCTACCGCCTTGGCGACCGTTCCCTCAGCGATGGCACTCTCATGATGCTTACCGACCCCTTGCACGGCATCCACATGGGAGTCACTGCCGAGAACGTCGCCAGCAAATACAACGTCTCCCGCCGGGAACAGGACGAGTTCGCTGTCGAATCACAACGCCGCGCCGCTACGCCCGAGGCCCAGGCAGCGTTCGCCGAGGAAATCACGCCAGTCAATGTCGCGGGTCGAAAGCCTTTCACAGCTGACAAGGATGAGCACCCCAAGCCTGAGACAAGCATGGAGACCTTGGCGGGATTGCGTCCTGCATTTGCCACTGGTGGGACAGTCACGGCCGGTAATGCATCGGGTATCAACGACGGCGCCGCAGCCGTCGTCCTTGCTCGCGAGTCCGTCGCTGCTCAGCGTGGCCTGAAGGGCTTGGTTAGTCTTGAGGCGGTGGCCACGGCCGCCATGGAACCCGAACTCATGGGGTACGCACCCACGCTGGCTCTGAGGTCCTTGTTCGAGAAGACCGGCACCACCCCGAAGGATATCGATTCGATTGAACTGAACGAGGCATTTGCCTCACAGGCTGTCGCTGTCATCCGGGACGCCGACCTCGATCCGGCCCAGGTCAATCCCTACGGCGGAGCCATTGCCCTAGGGCATCCGGTCGGTGCCACCGGAGCGATCCTGACGCTGCGCCTTGCCAAGGACATGGCACGCCGGGATCTGGAACTCGGAATTGTCACCATGTGCATCGGTGGAGGACAGGCGCTCGCAGCACTCTTCCGGAGGATCTGATGTCAAAGCCCGTAACTTTAACTACGGTCGGCGGCGTCGGACACCTGCAGCTCAACCGCCCGGAGGCGGCCAACACTATAAATATGCCCTTAGCCGTAGCCCTCGGAGAGGCGGTTAGCCGGGTTGCGGAGGACGACGCGATTAAGGCAGTCTTGCTGACCGGCAACGGCAAGCGGTTCTGCGCCGGTGGAGACATTTCTGCGTTCACGGAGTCCCCAGACCAGGGTCGGTTCCTGACTGAATTGGCGGCCACGGTTGATGCGGCTGTGCAGGCTCTCGAATCTCTGGAGAAGCCCGTGGTGGCGGCTGTTCACGGGGCCGTTGCCGGTGGTGGGCTTGGTATCATGCTGGCCGCTGACGTGATCATCGCAGGGGAAGGTACAAGCTTTGTGTTTGCCTACCCCTCCATTGGCCTGACTCCCGACTGTGGCACTTCCGCCAGCTTGCCCCGCGCCATGGGGCTACACCGCGCACTGGCCTTTGCCCTATCCGGCCGGCCTTTGAATGCCAGTCAGGCGCTCGACCAGGGACTTGTTTCAGAGGTGGTCGTCGACCCGATGGACCGAGCGCAAGAGGTGGTCGCAGCTTGGGTTGCCGGGGCTCCGGGTGCGCTCGGCGATGTCCGAAGGCTGTTGCGTCAGGGCCTCGGCCTCTCGCGCGCGGAGGTGGGTGCATGCGAGTCCGTGACTATCGGTGAGCGCATGGCCGCCGACGAGGCTCAGGTCCTCATTCCGGCATTCCTTGGTCGCTGACCGGTCGGCTGTGGCTTTCGTCTTCTGAAGGGCGAAACCGCACCACCTTTGCAATTCTGCACAGGCGGTCCAACAAAATAGTTGTCGAGCAACTAGTATTTTTCGCTAACTCCCCGTAGATTGGGATATGAAAGCGAAAGCGTTAGCCCACCGAGGAGGGTTCTCCATGAAGATAGTTGTGTTGGCGAAGCAGGTTCCGGACACCTGGTCCGATCGTAAAATCGACCTGGAATCCGGAATGCTGGACCGCGGTGCGTCCGAGTCTGTGCCGGACGAGATCAATGAACGGGCCTTGGAGAACGCCCTTCAGCTAAAGGATTCGCGTAAAGATATCGAAATTGTGGTGGTCGCAATGGGGCCGGAGGACGCGGGCAAGAGCATTCGGAAGCTGTTGTCGATGGGCGCTGACTCCGCCGTTTTGGTCTCGGACGAGTCTTTGGCGGGTTCCGACATGGTGCAGACAGCGCGGGTGCTGGCCGCCGCCGTCGAAAAGCTCGGAGGCGTGGATCTGGTCCTCGCCGGCAACGCGGCCACGGACGGTCGGGGTGGAATGGTTCCAGCAATGGTTGCCGAGATCCTCGGGTGGCCTGTACTCCCGGGACTTGATGAGGTCGTCATCGAACCCGACGCCGTCTCGGGCCGGGCGCAGGTGGACGGCGGTGCTCTTCGCTTGTCATCGGCCTTGCCGGCAGTGGTGTCTGTCACGGAGAAGTCCGCCGATGCCCGCTTTCCAAACTTCAAGGGAATTATGGCGGCAAAGAAGAAGCCGCTGGCGAATTGGTCGCTCAGTGATCTAGGAATCGCCGTAACTCCGGAAGTCGCATCGGTGATGGTCTCGGCGTCGGCCCGCCCTGCGAAGCAAGCCGGGCCGAAGGTTGTCGACGACGGCACCGCGGCTGCGCAGCTGGCCGAGTTCCTGGCGGCGAACCGCCTCATCTGAACATGAGCGGACCCTACTGACACAGAAGTTAAACAGCTGAAGGAAAACACCATGCCATATACCGGAAACGTTCTGGTCCTGATCGAGACCAACCGCGAGGGGTCGCCGAAGTCCACTGCCGCTGGCCTGCTTAGGTTGGCTGCCGACCTCGGCAAGCCCGTTGCGGTGGCGGTTACTGCCCCGGGCCGGTCCGGGGACCTAGTCGCTGAATTGGGGACCTTGGGCGCGGCCAATGTGTACCTGACCGAATCGGAGAGTGCCGCCACCGAATTGGGGTCCGCGCTGGTCGGTGCCCTGGCAGACGCCGTACATACGTATGGGGCGGACTTGGTGTTGGTACCGGCGACGAACGATTCCAACGCTGTGGCAGGTCGGCTCGCAATTGTGGCTGGCGGTTCTGTAGCCGCTGACGCGGTCGCGGTTCGCTTCGACGAGGAGAGCCAGGAGCTCATAGCTACCCACTCAATTTTCGGCGGCGACTTCACGACCGAGTCGACCGTGGAAGGTGGCCTAATGGTAGTTACAGTGCGTCCGGGCTCCATCGAAGGCGTGGCAGAAGCCGTCGACTCTCCTTCGGTCACGTTTGCACAGATATCAACCACGACGGCGACTGGGGCCACGGTCGATGAGGTCAGCGAGGCTGGGGCGAAGGCAGGCAGGCCGATGTTGAGAGGGGCAAAGAACGTCGTCTCCGGCGGACGCGGTGTTGGTTCGAAGGAGGCGTTCAGCGTGGTGGAGGAACTAGCCGACGTGCTGGGTGCCGCTGTGGGTGCCTCGCGTGCCGCCGTTGATGCCGGGTACGTGCCGCAGTCCTACCAGGTGGGTCAAACTGGCGTTACGGTGACCCCCCAACTCTATGTGGCGCTGGGAATCTCAGGGGCCATCCAGCACCGGGCTGGCATGCAGACTTCCAAAACGATCGTTGCCATCAACAAGGACGAGGATGCTCCGATTTTCGACGTCGCGGATTTCGGCATCGTCGGGGATGTGTTCACAGTGGTCCCACAGCTGATCGAAGAGATCAACAACCGACGCAGCTGACCCCGGTGCCGGGCAGTCCGCTACCCAGTGAGGACCATGAGCAATGGTCTGACGGAGGCCTTCCGGCCATTTGAACCCGAAGTTGATACCCATGCAAAGGACCGAGATCTATGACTAGCGAGCGAGACCCCAGCCAGGCACCCACACGGCGTCACATGGCAGGATACACGCCGCTAGCGCCCGAGCGCACCGATGCCGGGCCCATGTCTGCAGAGCGCGTACAGACGCATGTGCAGCAGCAGCCGGGCGATTCGTCGGTTACAGAGAAGGCCATGACGATGTCGCCGACCATCGATGACGTCACTGCGATGATCGATAAGACGGCGCCTCAGGGAATCGACCTGTCAGCGGAGCGGGAACGCGAGCAAGCCAAGCCCGCTGCTGAGCACGCTCCTCCACGCAAGCGCCGGATGGGCGCTGTCCCGTCGGCTGCCGGAGAGCAGGAGGTCGCGCGTCCATCGACTGATTCTGCAGTAGGGAGCGGTTCTGGTTCCGCACAGGCGGGTTTGGTCGCACCAGCGGCCAAAATGACCTCTTCGGCTAGTCTCCTCGGCACAAAGGGGGCGGCAGAGGACGGCCCCATAAGTAAGTCGAGGGTGACTGGCCCGGCATGGCGGAAACCCGCCGTAGTTACCGCTGTGTTGTTGGTTCTGGGCCTGCTGATGGTGGTTGGCGCGCGTTGGCTACGTACGCTTGAGGGTGTACAGCAGTTCGTTATGTCTTACAGTGGGCACGCCTGGCAGCCCGAAGGTGCGCCGGTCGGAATCCCGGCATGGCTAGGCTGGCAACACTTTCTCAATATGTTCTTCATCGTGTTGATTGTCCGCACCGGCCTTCAGGTCCGTACGGAGCGTAAGCCTCCCGGCTACTGGACGGCGGAGAAGAACTCGTTCTTCTCCCCGAAGGGCAACAGCCCGAAAAAGGTATCACTGTCCCAATGGCTGCACCAGACTCTGGATGTGCTCTGGGTGGCGAACGGGATAATCTTCGTCGCTCTGCTATTTGTCAGCGGGCACTGGACACGGATCGTACCGATGAGTTGGGACATCTTCCCAAACATGCTCTCAGCAGCACTCCAGTATGCCTCGCTGGACTGGCCGGCCGAAAACGGCTGGGTGCACTACAACGCACTGCAGGTGATGGCGTACTTCCTCACGGTGTTCATCGCCGCTCCGTTGGCGGTTCTGACAGGCGTCCGGATGTCGACTTGGTGGCCCGAACGTGCTCGACGCCTCACGATGATATTTCCGGTGGAATGGGCGCGGGCATTGCACTTTCCGGTGATGCTCTACTTCGTTGCGTTTACGGTGGTGCATGTATTCCTGGTGTTCTTCACCGGAGCCTTACAGAACCTAAACCACATGTACGGCTCCCGGGACGTGGTGGACTGGTGGGGCCTTGTCATCTTCCTGATCTCGCTATTGGTCATCGCCGCAGCCTGGTTCCTGACCAAACCGTTGTTCACCACACCCATCGCAAACCGTATGGGCAAGGTCACCAAATAGTCCAACGAACTCCAGCCCGATGGAGTGAAGCATGGGTAGGAATCACCGCTGATCCCTGCGTGACCTACAGGAACAAACCCAATAACAGGCCGCCGAAAGACCATTTCCGGTTGGGACCTCCCGTTCGGAAGACGCCCGGTGCGCTGACGTCGAGAGTTGCCGGCACTGTTCGCCTGGTCACTCTAGGTCGGTCAGCGGGCCGGACGGAAGAGTGCGTGGGCTTGTGCGACTGGCTTGGTTTCGAAGGCCTTGTCAAGGTTCTCTCGCCGAGCAGTTTCTGAGCCACGTGATGCCGGGTTCCGTGGAGTTGTACGGATGCTGAACAGTTCCACGTCCACGCTGCACAGGGAGCGGCCTGCATGTCGGATTCGTGCGCGTGTAGCAATCGGTCCAGTGGACGGGCGCAGAAACACCATCCGAAGGGACTGGAGATCGAAGTGATCAGGAGCCGGAGTGGCCGCATGGGCACCGAGTCCCGCCATCATGGTCATGGCCCCTCCGTGAACGGTCCCATTGCGATTCATAAACTCATCGACCGCAGGGAAATCCGGTCCCCGAAGGAAACCTTCGGTATTCGCCGGCTTCCCGCCCGCAGGGCTCGAGGCCGGACTACGCATGCCAAGCAGCCTGTCCAACGTGACGTCGGATTCGGGTCCCAAGGGCAGCGCGCCCATACGGTTGAAATGGTCAAGTGCCCCGGCAGGGGTGGGTCCGACTGTTTGAAACCAGCCAACGGCATGTACGTGCTCCCTACCGTCCGGCCCACGGAGACTACCAAAGGACACGCCTCCCCTCGGATCCACGAAGCCGCTTCTGGTCCAAGCCTCCAGTACTGTGCCGTCAGCAGGTAGCGGGGCCAGGAAGTTCAGTTGCAGCTCCGTCGTGACCATCCAAGTAAGGTCCGGGGCGGCGGCGCGGATAGAAGTTGCGAGAGTTTGGTCCAACAGGGAGGCGGCCGTCAACCCCGTTGGGCGCCCCTCATGGTCCAGGCACCAAACTCCAGTGACCATGGAACCGGTGCATTCGGGTACGGTGCCGTCAACGGCGCCATGCAGCCGGGTTCGCATGAGCCGCTCGACGCGCCCCGACGTGGGCGCCACAGCACCGCGGGAAGCTGCGGTGCGGGGGTCGGCGGGCGGGGAGGACTTGTGCATGCCCGGAGTTGAAGGAGCCATTCCACGAACATATCGCAGTCTTCGCTATGGCTGAATCCGTTTAGCAATCTATGAGCCCTCAGTGTCCGGCTGGTCTCTGCCGCAAAACCTCCCAGTCGAACTTGGTCCGCCGGCCCGGTAAACACTTGATTGTTGATCAGTAAGTGATATCCTGCTTGCATAGTACCGCCCTCAGCTAGTCGGAACACTGGCAAGCGAGACGATTAGGCCACGGGGTTGCGACTAGCTCGCCGGCTCCGAGGGTCGGCAATCTAGGTTGCAAGGGCGGCCTAGAGGAACTGCCACGGTACTCACGAGACTCGCATCGCGGATCTGGTACCTCGCTGCATTGGCGGTTGGGCGCAATATGAGAAACCAGCGTGCAGGACCGGAGCATTTCGGTGCGCAAGCTACCGAACTACAGGTAAAACTAGAACTGAGGACATCAAGTGACCACACGTGATACCAATGCTTGGGAAACTGACATAGGGGAAGTCGAGAAGGACGATGTAATTATTCGGGGACACCGCCTGAGTCAATTGATCGGGAATACTTCATATTCTGAGATGATGTACCTGGTTCTTACCGGGAACCGTGCAACACCTGGTCAAGCTCGCGTTCTCGATGCTCTACTCGTCTCGGTGATGGAACACGGAATATCGCCGTCGAGTACGATCACCAGAATGCTCGCCTCATACGGGGTTCCCATTCAAGTAGGGATTGCAGCCGGAGTAACCACCTTCGGGGACATCCAGGGTGGCGCTGGACAACAGCTGGCATTGAAGTTGCAGTCGGTTGTTCATCGACTAGCCGAAGATGGCGAGGTCACTGACGAATCGCTGCAGCGGGCCGCCAAGGAGATTGTGGCTGACAGCAGGGCAAGGCGTGCCCCTCTTGAGGGGTTTGGTCATCCGCAACACGGTGCGGATCCGCGCTTTCCTATTCTGATGGGTATCGCCAAGGAAGAAGGGGTCTTCTCCCATCACTCGACATTGCTGGCCCACCTGGAACACGAGCTGAGTCAAGCGGTTGGGCGCAAGATTCCAGCGAACGTTGATGGCGCGATTGCAGCCCTCATTCTTGATCTCGGGTTCACCTGGGAGACGACGCGAATCTTCCTGGTCGCACCGCGGTCTGTCGGCCTGGCAGCCCACTACTTGGAGGAGGTTGCACAAGGAAACACCTGGCGGCACGTACCTGCCGACCAGGTAAATTACACTGGCCCAAACCCATCGTAATTGGTAATCCAACGGTGATGACAATGTTCGAGTAGCAGTATTGGCGTTGCCGCTGCGGTCATCGTGTAGTTCTCACAATCAACTTATGTGAAGTTTTGCTTTCTGAGTTCCCACATGTTCAGTTGAGCGACGACACAACTGCATCGGAATTTCAGTGCATCTCAGCGTGGCTCGAGACAATCTCGCTCGAGCATCAGTATTAAAGAACGATCGAATGGATGGGAGCAGGCTTATGGGTGTTCTGGATGGAAGAGTGGCGATTGTGACTGGCGCCGGACGCGGTCTCGGCCGCGAGCACGCCCTGCTGCTTGCGGCCGAGGGTGCGCGTGTGGTTGTAAACGACGTTGGGGGAGCGAGCCCGGACAATGGTCCGGCGCATGACGTGGTTGCCGAAATCATATCCGCGGGCGGGCAGGCCGTGGCTAATACTGACAGCGTCAGTGATTGGCATGGCGCGCAGCGGCTGGTCGAAAGCGCCATCCGCGAATTCGGAGACCTCCATGTGGTGGTAAACAACGCGGGCATCATGAGGGATCGGACGTTGATCAACATGACCGAGGAGGAGTTTGACTCGGTGGTGGACGTCAATCTAAAGGGTACTTTCGCTGTCAGCAGGCACGCGGCTGCGTATTGGCGTAACCAATCAAAATTGGGGTTGGCCGCAGACCGGGCGATTATCAATACCTCCTCGGCCGCGGGTCTACAGCCTGGGGCAGGCCAGACGAACTACGCCGCAGCGAAGGCAGGGATCGCTGCCATGACGCAGGTCGCTTCAAAAGAGCTCAAGAGGTATGGCGTACGGGTCAACTGTATTGCGCCGGCTGCGCGGACCCACTTGACTCTGTCTACGCCGGGGCTCAGTGAACGGGTTGCGGAGCCCGAATCCGAGACGGAGTTTGACAGCTGGCACCCCGGAAATATCTCGCCGCTGGTCGCGTTCCTGGCGGCCGAGCGCTGCGCCCTCTCCGGCCATATGTTCCGTGTGGTGGGTGATCTGATCGGAGTCTACGAAGGATGGCGGGTCGTAGAGACATTCGAGAATGGTAGCCGCTGGAGTGTGCCGCAGATCGAGCAGGCACTTGTCGGCGTCGCAGTCGAGCCCGTCGCCCAAGAAGCCTGAGCGTAACACGTCCTTCCATTGCCGAACGGGAGAGGCTCCGTGCCCGAATTCGCCTGCGCACACAGGTGCTTGCGTCCTCGCACTGATGAGGGGACAGCTGCGTTTCGTCGCGGTGGAAAACTGCTGACCGAGACGTTGGCAAGAGTCGCCTGATTCGGAAATCGAAACTAAACACTTGATTGCCAACCAGTAAGTGTTATACTAGCCAAAGGCTACTTGAGCAAACAACCCGCACTGGAGCGGAGCCTTTTCGTTTTTGTTGAGAGAGTGAATTGGAGTAACTATGACCGACCGCGTAGCGATCGCTGGAATTGGAATGACTTCTTTTGGGAAGTTTCTTGATCGATCGGTGAAGAGTCTCTCCGAGGAAGCTGTGAGAATAGCGCTGGAGGATGCCGGAATCGATGCGGACAAAGTAGACCGCGTCTACTTCGGCAACTCGGCGTCTGGAGTCATCACCGGGCAGGAGATGATTCGAGGCCAAGCCGCGCTCAGGAACACGGGCCTCATGGGCAAGCCCATAATCAATGTGGAAAACGCTTGCGCTACGGGCAGCACAGCGTTCCATCTGGCGTGGCAGACAGTGGCCAGTGGCCAGGCAGATGTTGTGCTGGCAGTGGGAGCGGAGAAGCTGAGCCATGCAGACAAGACCGTCTCCATCGCAGCGTTCGGAGGTGCGGTAGACAAGGAAGAGGAACTGCCCTCGCATGTTGGCTCCGGCAGCGGCTCCATTTTTATGGACATTTACGCAGAACGTACTCGCAGGTACATGGACGACACGGGAACGACGCCGGCCGATTTTGCTCGAATAACCGTCAAGAGTCGCCACGCTGCGTCGCTCAACCCCTTCGCGCAGTTTCGTCAAGAGACGACGGTCGAGGAAGTGCTGGCAAGCCGGATGATCAGTGAACCGCTGACGCTTCCTATGTGCTCTGCAATCGGCGATGGGGCAGCAGCGGTGGTCCTGTGTTCGGCTCGTGTGGCGTCCAAGCTCTCAAGGTTCAGGCCTGTTTGGGTAGCCAGTTCGGCGCTTGTTTCGGGCTCAGCAGATCCGACGAAGCCGAACGCTTCGTCTCGGGCTGCGAAGGTGGCTTACGAGGCAGCTTCGATTGGTCCCGAGGACGTCCATGTGGCAGAGGTTCACGACGCATCGGCCCCTGGCGAGCTAATCAATTACGAAGTCATGCAGTTCTGTGCGCCGGGGGGTGCTGCGGAACTGTTGCGCAGTGGTGCGACGGACCTTGGCGGAAGGATTTCCGTCAATCCGAGCGGTGGTTTGCTCAGCAGGGGCCACCCCATTGGCGCTACCGGAACCGCTCAGATATTCGAACTGGTCCATCAGTTGCGTGGAGAAGCGGGTGCACGGCAACGGGAGT
Source organism: Micrococcaceae bacterium Sec5.1 (assembly GCA_039636795.1). Classification (NCBI taxonomy): domain Bacteria; kingdom Bacillati; phylum Actinomycetota; class Actinomycetes; order Micrococcales; family Micrococcaceae; species Micrococcaceae bacterium Sec5.1. Next base: position 2,959,144 of record CP143430.1, read on the forward strand.
CGGCAAAGGTCGCCGTAGCACAGAACTCTGGGGGGCAGGTTGGCGGAGATTCTGCTGCAGCGGTGGTCTCAATCCTCGTATCGTAGGCATCTTTCGCTGCCAGCATGATGAGGATCCTGGCGCCTTGGTCTAAGGCTGGGAGACCCGACGACTTGTCGTCACAAGGGGATGCGGCGGTGTCCGCATCCCCTTTGTGGTCTTGCATGCGACGACAAGGGTTCTCCGTCTCCTCTCGGGGCAGCGTTCGTCGAGTAAGGCGCATTGCTAAGACATTGCACCTGCTGGCTCTGATCGACCCGACGGATGCGACCATTTGGGGACTCCTCGCCTGAAAGCTGACTGGACTCCAGTGCCAGCCACCGCCGGGCCGCAGCGCAGGTGGAGGAATACAGTCTCCCATCCCGCCGCCCAGGCAGCAGTGGTCGCTTGCGCGCGGTCCGAACGCTATATGTTCACTTCCTGACACGATTTCGGAAAGCAAGCCTGGCCGCTTTGGTGTGCAATGCCGAGAAGCTCGCGCCGTCGTAACGCCGGATTCTGGGACAGGCACGGAAGGAGCCGGCGACGGTTCAACTGACCGAATCAGCCGCGTTCTCGCTGGTATCTACGCCCAGCCATAGACTCCAGGGGACCGGGGGAGAGTGATTCTCCGTTCGGCCTGATGGAAACGGGATAGGACTCCACCGACGAGGCTGGCCGTGTTGGTGGCTAGAACCACTTCGTTGTGGTCCACTATGCACGTGTTTGGTGGCAAAGGCCGGAGGAACGCGTCGAATTCAGTCTGGAGCCGGCTGACGGGAACCTCGACGGCAGCAACGCCTACCATCTTGCCCGGCTTAGGAAAACGTCAGTGCCTTGTAGATGATGCTGCAATGCAGTCGGACACGGCGCGTGAGAGACCGCATCCGCCTCAGCATCCCAGCTCCGCCAGACAAACGCACTTACATCCATACACCGAATGCTCGCAGCGTCCTTTGGTTTGCAACAATCATCGTTTACAGCTTCACTTGCAGCCTCACATCCGTCGTCGGATGCTGCCCCAACACGCCGCTCGCTCCTGTATCTGCCCCATACCGCCTTCTGCTTGGCCGCTTCACTGGGAGCCCTCAGCTTTTAAAGCGGCGTCCTCACAGGACATGCGTTTGGGGGCGATGGGCATCAGCCGCCGGCGCCCACCCATTCCACCGTTCCATCAGTGAAGAACTGTTCCTTCCAGATGGGAACCTGTTCATTTATTCGATCCAGCAGCTCGGAGCCACGTCGAAAGCCTGGCCACGGTGAGCTGCGGACACCGCGCACACCAGCGCGGGATCGCCGATTTGGAGCACGCCGATTTGGAGCACGGCGATTCGGTGGGCTGCCCAGATGCGGATGGACTGCGAGGACGCAGGGCCCTCTCCGTCGGAGCTGCTGGATGCCTGCTGTTTTGCGACCAGCTTCCCGACGTCCGCCAACACTTGGTGTGCGGTGGGGTGCGCACTGTAGCTGAGGCGCTCAATCGCCTAGCCGCCGTCGTGGTTCCGCACCACGCCGCTGAAGCTGACCACGGCGCCGACCGTGTCAGTTTCCGCGGCCGCACTGGCCTGATCAACGGAGATGCGCTCCGCGCTCAGGACAGCATTGACTACCTCGAATGAGGTTTCAGTGCGCATGTCCGCCATCGCAACTTTATCGCGTCAGTTCCAGTCACTTGTCAGCAGTCTGCCGGTCGATCGGGGGCTGGTTCCCCATATCCGGAGCGCTGGGAGAAACCCGGATAGCGTTCAGCAACCGTCTCAATCAGCTGCAAAGCGAAAGAGTCCTAGTTTTACAGCGGGCAGGGCGATTATCGATGACATCGGAGGTACGTAAGCCTGCGGCGTACGGACCGGGTCAGTGGGCACTGCGCCGCCTGATCTGCGCAGTGCCCACTGGATCATTTAGGTACGGGGAACTTGTTTCTCTTCCGTTGGGACGATGGGGAGTTGGATGTATGACGGACGGCTGGCGTCGTGGTAGAGCCGCTGATGTGCGGTGACGAACTCCGTCCCGCCCTGGTCACCGGTGTTGAGGTTGCGGTCCCAGTGAGGGAAGCAGCTGTTGGTGACCTGAACCCTGATCCTGTGTCCGGCCAGGAACACGTTGCTTGTTGACCACAGATCGATCTCGATCTCCTGGGCCTTGTCCGCACCGCTGTGAATGCGGCGGATTCCGTCGGTCAGGTTCAGGGACCGCCCGTCGGGGTCCACGTCGCAGAGGCGGGCGACCCAGTCGGTGGATGGCGCCGAGCTCGCCACGTGCAGCCGTACCCGGATCGGGCCCGTCACCTCGAGGTCCTCCTGGAGAACCTCTGAGGTGAAGACGAGCACGTCCGGCCGGGACTCGACCAGCGCCTGGTCAAGGGGGCCCCGGCCCGCACCAAGGCCCATTACCCCACCATGGGTGGGGACCGGGTCTGCTGGGTCATAATCGATTTCACTCGGCCTTGCCTCAATAGGTAGCGACGTCGTGCCAAGGCCACCATCGGCGTGCAGGTGCCAGCGCTCGGTGCGGGCGCGCTGCAGGGGCCAGGTTTCCTCGTCCCGCCATTGATTGCGTCCCATCACGAAGATCCTTACCGGCGCCGACGCGCTCACGGGTGCATCATCGGTGAGGTGACCGCGGACAAATGCCAGCACCTCATCGCTCCAACTCCCGTTCGGATGGGCCCCCGCGTCCCGGCTGGACATGATTCCGAAGTCCACGGCGCCAACCCGGGGGCCGAAGTCCACGTGCGTCCACGGGCCGATGATCAGTCGCGATTCCCGGCCGAGGTCGCGCATCGTCGTGAAGTTGTCGATGGTTCCCTGTAAGCAGCTGTCGAACCAGCCTCCCGTGTGCAGGCTGGGGAGCTGGACACGCTTCTGGCCCCCGGCGACCCGCATGTGCTGCGTGGCTTCGACATCGTTGGCTTCGCCGGGCTCTACGAACATTGGCGTACCGTGCCGACGCAGCACGGGCAGTTCGGCGACCGGCAATCCCCAGTAGCCGTCCTTTTCGAGACTGTCGAAATCTTCGACCAAGGCCGCGGCCCGGGCGGCCAACTCGTCTCCGGTCAGGCCCTGACGGCCCAACCAGTCGAACCCGGAAGACAGCGACCACCCGGATATAACCGCCGCCTGGGTGGCACCACCGCGGGCCACCAGGGCTTCACGCGGTTCCGTCCACGTCATCAGGGGTGTGATCACCTTCAACGCGGGCGGCTGTTGAAGCGCGGCCTGCCATTGCGTATGACCGCAGTAACTGCCGCCGAGCATGCCAACGCGCCCGCTGGACCCGGCCAGTTGGGCGGCCCACTCAATGGTGTCAAAGCCGTCAGCGCCCTCATGGCGCAGAGGCTCCCAGTCACCATCAGACGCATAACGCCCACGGACATCCTGGATGACCATAATGAATCCGCTCCGCGCTACTTCTGTCGGTGAGAAACCGTTCCAGAGGTTGTCAGCCGCGCCGGCCTTGTTGTAAGGCGTGCGCACCACCAATGTGGGCCAGGGACCATCGCCCGACGGGCGGTAAACATCAGCCCGCAGTACCACGCCGTCCCGCATCCGGGCCGGGACGTCGAACTCCACCTGCACTGACGCGATGGAATTAGCGTCCGTCTTCACGACACTGCTCATTTTCTGCTCTTTCATTTCCAGGGTCATTTGTCTTCAATCTGATCGCGGAAGATCCATTTGAGTGTTTCCGGAAACGCCTCGCCAGCATGTCGCAGGGTGTGCCCGCCTGTGCCGAACACGAACATCGAATCATAGCGGCGATACTTCAGAGCGGCATCGAGGTCGTGGTTGGCGATGGGGATGTTGCCGAAGATGATGTCGACGTCGCGCTGACCCGTCTGGTGCCAGACACGGATCGGCTTGCGCGGGGCGCGCCGGACCATGCTGGGCAGGTTGTTTGCACCCAGGATGTTGATGAAGCTGCCGCAGTGCGAGATCACATTCCCGAACACATCCGGTCGATGGAACGCCGCGGTAAAAGCACCGGCGCCGCCGGAGCTATGGCCGCAGATAACTCGGCCTTTCGGGTCGTCCGTGAGCCTGACCTTGGTCCGGATGACCGGAAATAGCTCCTCGGCCAGGAAACGGGCGAAGTCTCCGTTGACGGTGTCGTACTCGACGGCACGATTTGTGGTGCCCCCGTAGACCGGATATCCCGGTCCAGTCTCGCCCGGGTTGTGGAATAGGCCAACGGTCAGGGGGATTTCGCCCGCGTGGACCAGGTTGTCCAGAACCGTGGTGGCACGACACTGCTCGTCGACGTAGTAAAGGCCGTCCAGGCAGACCATCAGGTTGACCGACTCAGCCTCCTCCGCCCCATGCGGCAGGTACAGGTAAATGCTGCTCGTCACGCCCGGGTAGACGGTGTGGCTGGTCCAACGAAAGTGGTAAAACTTTCCCGCGCGAACTCCCTCCTGCGGCAGCGACTGGTAGGTCAACCGATAGTCAGAATTGACGTCATCGCTGGACTCCCATAAAACGGCTCGATCCTTACTCGGGTAAGAATCCAAATCCGACATATCGTCGTTGAAAACCGATTCGGAGTGGTCCAGACCTACAAGCTGGAGATCGACCGCAGCTGTCTGCGGATGGGTCATTTGAAACACCCTTTCTTCTTCTCAAGGTTGCCGAGATCATGTCTCGACGTCGCGTGAATACTAGGCCGCCGCGCTGTGCGTTGAGCTCGAAGCTGAATCCGTTGGCGGTCCCGCCGTCACAGACACTAAGAACAGTGCTGTAATGACTTTGGACCCTTCCGTCTCCAGCGCGCAATCCCACACCTTCACGTCAGTCGCGTGAATCGATTTTGCCCAGGGTGAACTGCTTCGGGTAGTGGTGTTTTAACCACTAGACCTGGAATGACTTGGGGCTATTCCAGTGCCCGGCTAGTCTTGCGGCCCTAGCCGCAGGACTGAAAGAAGGCGCATTTTAGGACTACTTGCGAGTTGCCTTCCCTATCTAAGCGACGAGCCCAACGTGCTCGACTACGGCCGGCCTCCTCCATCACGGCCGTCTGCCCTGGTGCAAAGGTCAACGTCGAGAACCGCGTCGCTAACAAGCATGCCAAGTCCTGCGACTCCGCTTCTGCTCAGCCAGCTTGAGATGGCGGCTCGGGTTTTCGTGACTGGGAGGAGGCCAAGGTCCTGGAGGCTCGTTTGGTAAAACAACTAGTTACGAATAGACGACCAAGCAGCGAACATCATCTTCAGATAAATCGGCGTGTGATGCAAGTCCCAACAACCAAGCAGGCCCTTTGGACCTTGACTATGCACTCCTGAGGGAGCAGCCGCTCGTGTCGGACCGCGATGAGGGTCCGAGCCCTTTGTTGGCGACAACGATTCTTTCCTAGGAAGGTACTTATTGAATATGGACGTAACGAATTATGTGGAAACTAAGGCTCCGCCGCAGAGCCAGCCACACCTAAAGGGGAACATGGGGTTCTTCTCGCTGTTCTTCAGCGTAGTGGCCTATAACGCGCCTCTGATGGTCCTCGTTGGGGGCATCCCCATCATGGTGAGCAGCGGCGCAGGCTTGGGGACGCCCGTGTCGTTCATCATCGCAGGACTTATCCTGGCCGCCTTCGCAGTCGGATTCACACGTATGTCCAAAATTATGCCGAAACCCGGCGGCTTTTACTCCATGATCACCGCCGGACTGGGCCGGGAAGTTGGCCTTGGCGCCGGTCTTATTGCCCTTCTAGGGTATTTCTGCGCTTACGCGGGAACCTTCGCTTTTGGAGGCCTCGTACTCGGCGAACTTGTACACGGCACGCTCAACGGCCCAGAGCTCCCTTGGTATGTCTGGAGTTCCGTCTTTTGGGCGATCAGCGCGATCCTGGGCTATTTCAAGGTCGAACTGTCGGCTAAGTTGTTGACCGTCTTCCTACTATTTGAGGTCATCATCGTCGTGTCCTACGACTTCCTTGTCTTCATTAACGGTGGCTTCGATCAGCAGGGCATCTCCGCGGCACCGCTGAGCCCGACCCACTGGTTCGACGGTTCTTTCCCTCTGGGCCTGCTATTCGGTCTCGGGATGTACGCCGGCTTCGAAGTGACCGTTCTGTTCCGTGAGGAGGTCCGTGACCCGAGCCGCACGATTCCTCGCGTCACCTTCGCCGTAATCGCTATTTCGATGATCGTCTACACCGTCTCTTCACTGCTGTTTATCAATTCGATCGGCGTCGACCAGGTGGTCGAAGCCGCCACGGCGGACCCGTCAGGGTCGATGACGCAAAGCTTGCAGGCCTTCGGGGGAAAGGTCCTCTCGGACTGTGCCACGATTATGGTCAATACGAGCACGGTTGCCGTGATCCTCGCAGCGCACAACATCACTGCACGGTATTCCTTCAATCTGAGTGCGGACGGAATCCTCCCGAGGAAACTGAGCATGGTGCACTCTCGCCACGGCTCGCCGCACATCTCGTCTCTCTCCGTTAGCGGTGCAGGCCTGATAGTGAACCTGGTCGTGATTTTCACCGGCATCGGACCCGTTAATTTCTATACTGCAATGCTTGGAATCACCAGTTTCGTGATCCTTGGTGTGATCTTCGTTGCAGCCGTCGCAACCCCGGTCTACCTTAACCGTCATGGCAAGCAGCATTCGGTGTGGAGCAGGGTTGTCTTCCCGACCTTAGCAATTGTCGGTTTAGGATCCGGACTGGTCCTTGCGGGCGTGAATTACCCCCTCCTGGTCGGCGGGTCCAACGTCCTTGCCACCATCCTGATGACGGTGATCTTCGGCCTGTTCGCGCTCGGCATTGTTCTTGCAGTGGTTTACCGAAGGACCAAGCCGGAGACCTATGCCCGAATCGGCCGCCAGTAAGCCCCAGCAACAGCTAGGTAACAGGACGCCGAAAGCTCCGAACTTGAAGGGTCTGCACCCTAAGGGGGCGGTGTGATTGCTCCCCGTGAGCTGGACCGATCTCACGTCCGGGTTCGCGGGGAGCAGTCGTATACAGGTCGCTTTTACCTTCCCGGCCAGTTGCCCGGTGCGACTGACGGATGAATTAGCGGGCCGGGGGCCATTCCGTCGGATTGTGGCCGCAAACCTGCGCGAGTTTGGGGTGCTCCGTCGATCATGAGTCGGTAACCGGCGGCAACTACAACAGCCCAATGGAGATCCGTGCTGTATTTTGCGATGGCATGAGCATCCTGCGCCGATGCGGCCTCGCGCACCCTCGTTAGGGCCTCGCGCAGCGGCGAGGGGTCAGGATGCAACGCCGGATAGGCCGCCGCCGGAGGTACCTCGAGAGCGAGGCGGACAAATTAGACCTACGTGAGGTCGTCCTGGGAGGCGGACCGAACGAAGGTTCCCCGGCGAGGAAGGTTCTCGGCCAACCGGGTCGAAGAGAGTTCGCGCAGTGCTTCACGGACCGGCGCCTGGCTGACGCCGAAATCCTTGGCGAGCTGGAGCTCCAGAAGCCGAATGCCCGCCGACTAAACGCCGTCGTGGGAAATGTGTGCGTCGTAACGCATGAGGCTGGTCACAAGCAGAATAGGTGTTGTGGCAGCCCATGCCTGAGGTGAGCAGGCCGTTGGGTAAGGTACGGGCTCAGCGAAGTGATCACGGCTGAACCCACAAAACAACTCGGGCAATCGCCCGCCGGAGTACTCGGCTGCCTCCAGCAGAGCAGTCGAAATCCGTTGGGCCTCCTCCGTGAAGCCGTAACGCATGAGCCCGGCGGCTATGATCGCGTTGTCGTGGGGCCACACAGAACCGTTGTGGTAGCTAACAGGGTTATACGCGCCCATGTTGCTGGCCAATGTCCGGACGCCCCAGCCACTGAACATTTCCGGAGACATGAGCCGTTCGGCTACCAATGGGGCCTTGTCGTCGTCAATAAGCCCCAACCGAAGGCAGTGGCCCATGTTGGAGGCGCAAGCATCGACTTGCCGCTTGTTGGCGTCCAGTGCCACTGCGTAGTAGCCCCGCTCGGGGATCCAGAACTGCTCGTTGAAGGCGCTCATATTCGACGAATCCATCCCCGTCCTTGTCCCCGTACTTGCGGATCCACTCGAGCGCCCCGTCCGCGTTCGGAAGCAGCTCTGCGATAGTGTCCTTGGCGAATCCCCACCGGCTGACTGATCCGAGAACGGCCACGAACAGTGGGGTGGCATCGACGCTGCCGTAATAGATGGACTTGCCGCCCAAGGCCAGCGCGCTTGAGACGTCGAGGCGGACTTCATGAAGGATTTTTCCGGTTCTTCCTCGCTTTGCAGGTCGACCTTACTGCCTTGGTATTCTGCCAACGTCTGCACCGTCCCCAATGCCAGGGAGGGGTCTACTGGGAGCGCCATCTCAGAGGCCCACAGGGAATCCCTGCCAAAGAACCAGGGTGCCCCAGCGGCTACGACAACACGTTCAGGGTGTTGGGGATCCTCGATCCGGAGCGCGCCGAGGTCATCGTAACTACGCCGCAAAGTTCGTTCGATGGATCCGTTACCCATGCGCAACAACGGGATTCTCTCTACCCATTCCTGTCTACGGCGGTCCCGGGGGGACAGACCATCCTCGTTCTCATGACGGAACGCCGCTGAACTTTCCGCTGCCTCAGTGGCAGCAATCACCTTGAGCGTTGTACTCCAGTGGCCGTGCGGGGCGACCGTAATCCGGTAGGTGATGTATTGCCCATCAACATTTGCCGCTCAACCACGAGGGGAGTGTCAGCATATCCATCCGAGATAGGGATGCGGCAAGCGAACAGAGCGCGATACGGCGCTTACATCTCAGCGCTTAAGGGTTCGAGCGATTGACCGTTCACTTCCAAAATCCAGCCGGAGAGGATGCGCGTGTCCTGATAAAAGACACCATGAGGAAAATCGGAGTGAATGTCTCCGTTACTCAACGAGATGCAAAAAGAAGATCCCTCGACCAGCGTCACTGATCCAGTCCCAAGCGCACCAGCTGCCGTATCTGCATTCCAACCAGCCATGTCATCCTCCTTTTTGAACAACATCAACCCGTCAGCGTCGCCTTCGTGTAGATCGCTCAAATGGAGGCTACTCCCTCATCTCTCTGGAAGCCCGCAGTATGGCAACGGACTCAGAGTCGCCTCGACTCGGCTTCGACGTGGCGGACCCCGCTGCCCGAAGGGCCGCTACTAGAAGGAGTGTTTGGTCTCCGGGAATTCACCTGAACGAACTTCTTGCCCGAAGGTCATTGCGGTCTGGAGGAGGGCTGATCGAAGATCCGCATACTGTCTGACGAACCTGGCCATTTTCCCGCTGCGAATCCCGGCCATATCCTGCCACACCAGAACCTGTCCGGTCGTCGCATTTCCAGCGCCGATGCCGATTGTCGGGATATTTATGGCGGCATCCACGCGTTCTGCTGTGGCAGCAGGAGCCATTTCCATCAGGACGCAGAACGCTCCCGCTTCTTCCATGGCCAAGGCGTCTTCGATCAGCCTCTGCCCGTCATGGTTTCGGCCTTGCACGCAGTACCCTCCGAGCGTGCTCGCTTTTGAGGCGTAAATCCAGTGTGGGCAATGACCGGACTTCCTGCCTCTACCATCGCCCTCGCTGTTCCGGCATAAAGGCTTCCACCCCCGAGTTTGTCTGCATGGCCCAGCCCCCTCGTTGAGGAACCGGATGCCGCTGGCTACGGCTTGCTGTGTGGATACCTCGTGGCTGCCAAACGGCAAGGTCAGCGACAACCAGTGCACGCTTGGCAGAACGGGCTACTGCGCTGCAGCAGAGTGGCAGTGAGCATCGCAAAGCGTTCGCCGTTGTCCTTTGCCTGCTGCAGGTGATGCGTCCTAGTCCGTCCTTTCCACTTTCCGGCCGGGCCGTTCTCTGGATCCCGTCTTTGCGAAATGCCATTTCCATAAGGCGCCGGCTCTTCCAGTGGCATATGGACTGGATATTCTGGCATTTGCCATAGTTCTATTTCACCTTTTCGGCTCGTGTCCGCCTCGGGCGGACATGTTTGTATCAGCTGCGATGGCTAGTGTTCAGAGATAAAGTCCAAAAGCTGTGAGTTGAACTCCGGGTATTCGTTGAGATATGGATCATGGCCGCTGTGTTCGAAGATGCTCAACCGACCATCCGGGACCGTTTCAGCGAACCAACGCATGACGTCAACGTCATAGAAGGGTGAATGCCTGCCTGCGATGACTAATGTTGGGACCTTGATGCGCGGTACAACATCACGCCAATCCGAGAGAAAGTGATCTGTGAAAAGACGGCGCGACTTGTCCCACGCGAAGTCCTTCCAGGAGGGTGTGATCGAGTCAAAAAACTGCTGAACGTGCTCCGGCAGATCCGGCTCCACGCCACCATTGTCCCAATTGAACTTAAAGTCGATGGCATCGAAAACATTCTGTTCAGTGATGCCCCGAACGCCCAACTGCCATTCGGCGTTGTTGACGATTTTGGGCGTTTGCTCGGCGGCGACAAACGCCGATATACGCTCCCATGGGTCAGCCGTAATCGAGAAGTAGGCCAAGCTTGCTGAAACGCCCATGGAGTGTCCCACCAGAACCACATTGCGGAGGTCAAGCGTTGCAATAAGTTCTCCAAGGTCCAGCCCTAGCCTGCTCATCCTCTGACCGTGCTCAGGCATGTCCGAGCGACCGTGCAGCCTGTGATCGTAACGGATAACCCGGTATCCGGCTTCAAGGAGCGCATCACGCTGCCATGCAAAGTAGGCGCTGTGAGCCGTACCACCGGATGCGAAAACTATGGGTCGTCCTTCTCCTTCGTCGTCATACCGAATGGACACTCCGTCGGAGGTTATTAAGGCCAGGTTAATTCCAGTCATTGTGCTTCCTTATGATTTTCATATCTATCGCAGCGAACTTGGCCACCGGACAGACGGCTCACGCATCCAGCAGCCCAGCTGCAATAAACCCTCCGTCCACGGGCAGGGTGTGACCGTTGATGTAGTTAGCCTTTTCGGACGCAAGGAATACAACGGCGTTGGCAATGTCCTCTACCTTTCCGTAGCGCCGCAGCGGGATGTGTCGGTTGTAGGCCTCGCGGGTCGCATCGGTGTGGACGAGGTTCGCCAACGGCGTATCGATGGGGCCGGGAGCGACGGCGTTGGTAGTGATGCCTACCGACCCTAGTTCGGCCGCGAACTGTCTCGTAAGCGCGTCCACTGCCGCCTTGGTCGGGCCGTAGGCTGCACGTCCCACACCCGCGCGAATCCCGCTGATCGAGCTGATGTTGACGATGCGCCCCCAGCCTCCCCGTGCCATGAGACGCGCAGCATGCTGACTGCAGCGGAATGTCCCAATCAGGTTGATCTGTACGGTGCTCGCAAAGAGATCGTCGGAGAAGTTCAGAATGTCACGGATCTGAGACACGCCGGCGTTGTTGACGAGGATGTCACAGCGATGATGCTCCTGGTCGATGCTCGCGAATAGTGCCGCGATTGAGTCTCGGTCGCCGATGTCAACGTGTTTGGCCTGCGCGCGCAGCCCTCGCTGAAGAAGCTGGTCAACGACGTGCTCGGCGGCGTCGAGGTCTCGATCGGCGACTATGACGTGATGGCCCTGAGTGGCCAACAGGTCGGCGGTTGCGGCTCCAATGCCGGAGCCTGCACCCGTGATGACTGCAAGCCTGGATGTCATGTGAGTTCCTCCTCGGATATCAGTGGCATGCCGCCTCGACGACTGACACTGAAAGTGGTTGGCAGACCGAGAACGATCCGTGGCCGTGATCTCAGTCTGGTTCACCGTGGGTGTCAGGCGGAAGCGTCCCCGAGAGGAAGACCTGGAGCCGATTTGCGACTATTTGTCGGGAGCCTGTGTTGGGTGGATGAGGTGCAGAAGATGGAGTCCGATATGCAGTTCGAGGCGGTTGCGGCCGTCGTCTAGATCAAGTCCGGTTGCTTCCCGAATTTGGTCCAACCGATAGTACAAAGTCGTGCGGTGGAGATGCATGGCATTGGCTGTCGCAGCGATAGACCCGCCGTGGTCAAGGTACGTCCGCAAGGTGTGCAAGAGTTTTCCGTCGCGGTCCTGGTCGTAGAGCGCTCGAACTGAGGTGGGCACGCTCTCCCAATCCAGGTCGGACTCTGGCAGTCTGAGAAGGATGGCGTCTACGCCGAGGTCGGCCCAGAACACTGTCCTCGCATTATCAGTCCTCATTTGGCGACGGGAAGCCCTCAGTGCAGTGTCAGCACGGCGTCCTGCGAGCCATGCCGCATCCAGTCCGCGGTCAACGTTACCTATGCCGATATCGACGCGGCAGTGTCGCCCCAGGGAGCGTCGGAGCTCGACGACGATCCGGTCGGCTTGGTCTCTTAACGCGCCGCGATGGATCTCACTCGAATCAATCTGTATCAGCAGGGCCCGACTATCCTCGACGAGATAAAGTGACCTTCGACTGTGAGTACGGTTTGCCGTCTCCAGCGCGAGATTCAGCGCGATGTAGAGCGACGCCCTGGTGGCATCCCCGAGCGGAACTTGGACCATGGTAACGGAGACTTGCCGCGCAGTGGCGAAGTTTGCTTCCTCAGCGAAGAAGTCCAAGGCTTCGCGCCGGGTTGACTCATGCTCACTGAGGAGGGCTTGTGTCTTTCGCTGCCGCTCGACGTGATCAGGGTCGGTGTTGATGCGATCTGCGTAGAGCTGGGCGGCGATCTCGTGTGCCGCGGCCTCGATACGTTCTCGCTCCAGGATGGTCAACGACTGGTCGGCGTCGATGACCATCATATTTCCCAGAAGCCAGCCGGAACCCAACAGCGGGACGCAGAAACGAGACACCATCCCCAAATCGGGATTGCCTGGCAGCACATGCGGCTCGCGCCACTGATTTACGCCTTGGGCAAGGATGGATCCGGCGAGCTCAGCGCCGCCGTCGCCGTAAAGCACGGCACGGATGCGTGCGGAATCTTCGTCTCCGTAGTGGGTGCTGGCATATATCAGACGAACGGACTGGTCGTTCACGACGACAGAACGCTGAAGGTCTCGTGAAAGTTCGTCCACGAGCTGACGTAGTTGATTTCCTGCGCTCATCTTTGCCGTCATTTGGTCGGCCCCATCGTCACTCTTTCCAAGAAATCAGCCTAGATCAAGCCTAACTGCACAGTGCGTGCGTGTGGTTGGCGAGAGGGGATGACGAAAGCCCCGGAGGGAGCCTAACGCTAGCAGGTCCCTCCGAGGCTGGTTCGTGACGAAGTGCGCACACACTTCGCACCTGATCGTTGAGTCCTTAGAACCAGCGGTGGTCGACGGTCTTGCTGCCGACCAACTTGCCGATGTCCGAGACGTGGCGAACAATCATCCCTGCATCAGACCCAAGCGCAACCATCCCGAAGCCCTGGTCGCGCCGTGCTACGACGTCGTCAGCATTGCGTGCGACAACCGCGCTGGCGATGCCTTGGGCCTTCGCTCGCTGGACCAGGTCGAGTATTTCCTCGCCCACACCTGGTGCTTCCCACTGTCCGATGTGGCCGTAGCTGGACGAGAGGTCTCCCGGCCCGAAGACAACCGCCTCAACTTGATCAAGGGCGATGATGTCGTCGAACGCCGCAGTCGCCTCTTTGGACTCGATCATGGGGAAGATCATGATCTCGTCGTTTGCCCTCTTGATGTAATCTTCCAGCCCAAGGCCCCAGCGTACGTTGCGCTCACCTCCGAGGCCCCGTTCACCCCGGGGTGGGTAGTAAGCGTACTGCTGGATCCGCTCGACTTCCGCTGCATTGCGGACGAGCGGGATGACGATGCCATGTGCTCCCAGATCGAGCACTCGCTTTGTCGGTTCAAGGTCATGCGATGGCACGCGGACGATGACGCTAAGATCGGTGCCCTTCGCCGCGCGCAGGTGGTTGGCGACATGCTCGTAGCTCAGATATCCGTGTTCGAGGTCTATCACAACCCAGTCGAGCCCTAGCTCGGCGGCGATCTCGATGACTGCTGGGCTTTCCATCGTCACCCATAGCCCGTATGCGGTTTCGCTGGCGCCGATCTTGGCGCGGAGCTTCTCATTCATAGCCATTCCTTTCTCGGGCGCGGGTAATCGTCCCGTTCCACACTGGACAACGATCGCAGCAGCGACGGCGGTCGTGCCACCGCATCCCGTAGCAAGTTTTCTCAGCGTTCTTCGTCATTTTGTCGCAACGGCAACACAAGGACTTGACCGAATGGCGAAGAGGAATCCGGGGGTCTGTCCGGTTCCCAATGGCAAGCCGCTGTTGAGCGGTCACTCTCAATGGAAGGGTTGGCCGAGGGGCCTAGCCGGTAGTGAATGAATGCAAAGGAAATCGCCATGAGCGGTACGAACCTGGCCTTGACGTGACCCGTGCATACGAACAGGGCAAGCCATGGCTCGGTCTGATGTGGCGGCCGAGCTACATGACGCAGAAGTACGACCTCACCCGCGTTGAATTCCCCGAACACTCCAAAGAATGCTGGGGCAACACCTACGCCTGCCAGTGACCGGAAACTGTCGTCCATCAGTGGGCTTCCTCCGTGGTCGAGAAGGACTACCCGGCGCTCTGGAGAATCCTGAAAAACTACAACCTGAACAACGATCAGCTCCATGCTCCCTGTAGTCGAAGGGGTGGTTCTCAGACCATTGATGTCTGAGAACCACCCCCCCCCTTCGTTTAAAGGCTGAAAGGTCCGAAGCGGGCGATTGCTACGCCAGCCGCAAGAATGACGATGGCGACGTTGAAGATGACGTTGGGCTTTTCGCCGCGTCGACCATGGGTGATGGCAGCGCCGAGCATAAGGACCGCCAGCCCGATTGCAGCCGTTGGCACGAGGACCGTGGCTACGCCAGCGAGCGCGGGGAGGATCAATCCAAGCGCGGCGAGGACCTCGAGGCTACCGATTCCCTTGACGGTCCCGTCGGAGAAGTCCTCCACCCAGCCTTGACCTGAGGCAGCCAGTTTCGCCTTGGGTTGCACGATTTTCATCGTCCCGGCTGCAAGGAAGAGAAGTGCAAGGATTGCGGTGATGATCCAGAGGGTGATGTTCATGATGATTGTTCTTTCTTGAGGAAGGTGTGACTACGAACCGGCCGTGTGGGCACTATCCGCAAGGATTTCGCGGACCATGGGAACCACCCTGCTGCCGTAGAGTTCGACTGCTTTGAGCCGGTGGCTGATCGGCTGGGCTCCGGAGGTGAAGATGAGGTCGAACCGGCCAATCTCCATTGCGCCGACTGCCCGGGCGATCTTCTTGGCCACCGTCTCGGGGGACCCGATGTACATGGAGCCATGCTCGATTTCCGATTCAAAATCTGAGCGGCGAACGGGTGGCCAGCCGCGGAGTGCTCCGATCCGATCACGGACTATTTTGTAGTGGGGCCAGAAGATCTCTTTGGCTTCGTTGTCCGTGTCGGCTATGAACCCGGGGGAGTGCATTCCTACAGGCCATGCTGTGGTGCCGAATTCTGCGGAAGCCCGCTTGTACAGATCAATGAATGGCGTGAACCGCTCAGGCTGACCTCCAATGATGGCGAGCATCAAAGGGAAGCCATACTTTGCTGTCCGGACCACGGACGCGGGTGTGCCTCCGACGCCGACCCAGGTCTTGAGCCCGTGTTCGGTCTTCGGATAGACATCCGCGTCAACCAGCGGCGTGCGCGTGGAGCCGTTCCACGTGACGGGTTTCTCTTTCAGGAGTTGTGCGAAGAGCTCAATCTTTTCCTCAAAGAGTTTGTCGTAGTCCTTCAGGTCATAGCCGAAAAGCGGGAACGACTCCGTAAAGGAGCCTCTGCCCAGGATGACATCGGCCCGTCCGTTGGAAAGTGCATCAA
This sequence comes from Micrococcaceae bacterium Sec5.1, assembly GCA_039636795.1. Taxonomy (NCBI): domain Bacteria; kingdom Bacillati; phylum Actinomycetota; class Actinomycetes; order Micrococcales; family Micrococcaceae; species Micrococcaceae bacterium Sec5.1. The sequence goes on from CP143430.1 coordinate 2,974,874, forward strand.
CTGTGGCAAACCGCTGGAAGACCCTTACCGGATCGTCCGAGCTGAGCACCGTAACGCCGGATCCAAGCCGGATACGGGAGGTAACAGTCGCCATCCCGGCCAGCACAGTTTCCGGGGACGACACCGAATATTCCGGGCGGTGGTGCTCGCCAACGGTGAAGACATCCACGCCGAGCTGATCAGCGATCACGGCCTCATCCACCAATTGCCGGATGGCTCGGGCGTGGCTTGCTGGTATGCCGGCATCGTCCAGCGGGATATCGCCAAAAGTATCCAAACCAAAGATCAACGTGCTCACGGCCCTTCACTAGTTGATACGTCAATTACTTAATTGACGCGTCAATCATGACCCGGTATTGTTGACCTGTCAAGCGAGGGGAAATGTTCTTATGAAGCAAAGCACCAACGGCGCCAGGCGGAGCCCAACCGCCGATGAGCTGGCTATTTGGCGTGAGTACGTAGAAACAAGCGAGGAAATCCGGCAGGCGATGGCAGCGGGCCTGCAGGCCACCTCCGGCGTATCACCGGGGGATTACTCGGTGCTCCTTGCGTTGAGCGAAGCAGACGGGCATCGTCTCAGGTCCTCCACCTTGGCCGAAGGAATTGGGTGGGAGCGGAGCAGGCTGTCCCATCATTTGGCGCGGATGGAGAGTCGAGGGCTCATCTGCAGAAAGAAGTCGGGTCAGGACAGTCGCGGCGCAGTGGTGGAACTGACCGACGACGGCGCACGCACTTTCCGCGCGTCCTCTGCGCCCCATCTTCGACTCGTACGCGAGCTGTTCATTGACGCGCTCAGCACCGAAGAGTTGGACGCCCTTGCCAAGATCATCAAGCTTCTGCGCCAACATTTGGGAGAAGTCCTACCAAGATCCGGCTCCACGAACACCATGATTTGAGGAGGCGCATTCTGGAAGGGCGTCCTCTGACGCTCAGCCATTCCCGGTAGAGCTGCCGGCATCACCCACTGGATTGCCCGGCTTCAATGGTCGGATTTCACCAATTCGTGGGCCAGACGTGCGGTAACATCTTCCGCCGTAGGAGGTGGCCCGAAAAGCTGCATCTGTCGCCGGGTGTTGGCTACATATCTTCCGGTATCGAACCAGACAAACATTGCCGTCATGTCCTGAATAATAGGCTTGATTCGGCCCGCCATCGCGCCTATGAAACGGACGACGCCGGAAGGAACTGCGCGTACCCGGATCGGCTTCCCAGCACTGACTTCTATCAGCTCTGCCAACTCAAGTACACTAACCGGCCGGTCCCAACCGATATCGATGCGCTCAGCGTCTCCTGCATCGGCGTCGACGGCGGCTGCCAGATATCCAGCAAGATCTGACGTGTGGACGAACGTCAGAGGGACGGATGGCTTACCCAGCCACAACATTCGGCCTTTTTGGATCGGATTGCCGCCCATGCTCGCTACCTGGTCGATGAATGCCCCTGGCCGCAGGGCGATGAACGGAACGCCGAGCTGTTCCAGCCTGTCCTCGGCGACTTTTTTGTGCCAGAAGTGCGGAACGTTGGGTGTCTGGTCGCTGGTCAGGATGCTGGTCAGTACGAATCGCCGGATATTGGTCCGGCGCGCCGCTTCGGCAAGGTTGGAGTTGCCGACAATATCTATGTCCTGCGCGTTTTTGCCACCGCGTGTGTATCCGGCTGCCGTGGTGATGACGGCATCTGTGCCATGCATGGCGGCGACCAGAGAGTCGACGTCGAGCATGTCACCACGAGCGATTTCGACCCCTTTGTTCTCAAGCCGGCTGGCGTCCGTAGTTGAGCGAACCAACGCGCGAACGCTTCTGCCGCGTTGGAGCAATTCATCCACAACTTTGCCACCGAGGGAGCCGGTGGCGCCAACGACGAGGACTGGGAGGTTTGAGGGAGAGGCGGTCATAAAGTTTCACTTTCCGTCCCGTGCATTGCGGCACGGGCGTTAATTGCGCCAACGATGGCGTTGGCTGCGTTCAATATGGATTCCGCCTGCGCTGGTGACAGGTTTCGTGTAGTGGTCTCCTCCAGCGTTTTCCACATGGTCGCGATGGGTTCTCGCATGGCCTGGCCCTTGTCGGTGAGGTAGACCACCATCACACGACGGTCATGATCGGCCGGTTGACGGATGAGAAGACCGGCGTCCTGCATTCGACGCAGGGTCTTGGAAACCGTGGAATGGTCGAGCCCGACGCTGGCGAGGAGCTCGGACTGGGTCTGGCCGTCCCGGTCGAAGAGGTGCATGAGCACCAATTCCTGCCCGGGATGCAGATCGAGTTGGCGGAGGAGCCCTGCAGCGTATCCCCGGTGGGCTCGGGCAAGCTCGAAGACTGCGTAACTCACAGGTCCTTCGTTAGCTGTAGTGGGGATGTGTGGTGTGGGAGATGCCATGTAGTTCCTCAGTGGGATGAAGCGGGAGAGATTTCGGATTGGCGTGGTCAGTTCATGGTGAGCACAAGCTTGCCGCGGATGTGTCCGTTATCGCTGATTTCCTGCGCCGTTGCCGCGTGACTAAGAGGGTATCGATTGACGGTGGTGACGATCTTTCCGGCCGCAACGTCCCGTGCCAGTGCCTCCAGGTGCTCGACCGAATGATCGCGTTGGCCCGTAGCGAAAGTGATCCCGAGCTGATGGGCCCTGAAATCGGCGAGAGTGACGATCCGTTCAGTGCCGCCGCGGAGGGTAATGGAGTCCTCCAGCGCTCCCTTTCCCGCGACATCGAACACAGCGTCGACGCCATCGGGAGCAAGACGTTTCACCCGATCCACCAGCCCGTCACCGTACAGGGTCGAGGTTGCTCCGAGCGAGGTCACATAGTCTTGGTTGCCCGGACCAGCGGTTCCGATAACGCGCGCACCGCGGGCTATTGCGAGCTGGACCACGATGGTTCCGACCGCCCCTGCGGCTCCATGGACGAGCAAAGTTTCTCCGCGTGCGACGCCGAGTAATGTCAAGACCCGCTCGGCTGCCTCGCCAGCTACGGGAAGCGCGACGGCGGCGTCCCAGCCAAGTCCGACTGGCTTGCGAGCGACGGTGGTAGCCAGAGCGTACTGCGCGTAGGCGCCTGTGTCTGACCATCCCACGACGTCGTCTCCCACGTTCACATCCTTCACGCCGACGCCGACTGCGTCCACCGTGCCGGCGACTTCAAACCCTGGAATGACGGGCAGTGGTGTCGGGAACGCAGCCTGCATCGAACCTGAGCGGATCTTCCCGTCCAGCGCATTAACTCCGGCGGCCCTGACGTGCACGCGTACTTGCCCGGGACCGGGCTGGGGGACCTCGACGTCCACCTCGCGGAGGACATCGCTTCCGCCGAACTCTTCAAACTGAATAGCCTTCATGGTCTCTTCTCCAGATCCATCGGTAGATTATGTGGTTAGCCACATACTTTACATCAAACTATGTGGCTAGCCAAGTATTCGAGAGACCAGGCTGACTATTTCTTAAAAGATTGAGACCGGCGCCAATAGGCGCCGGTCTCAACGGGGTATATAGACAGGAGCGGGCTCGCGCTAAGCGGTGGCGCGTCGCGCCACGTTGTAGAAGCGGATGTTCTCGTACTCTTCGAGGCCCTCGGCGCTTCCTTCGCGTCCGAGACCTGATTGCTTGACGCCTCCGAAGGGGGCGCCTGCGTTGGATGGGACGCCTTGGTTGATGCCGACGATCCCTGTCTGGAGACTGTCGGCGACATTAAGGGCGCGGTCCAGGTTCTCGGTGAAGACGTAGCCGGCGAGTCCGAATTCTGTGGCGTTGGCGCGGTCGATTACTTCGGCCTCGGAGCTGAAGCGCTGTATCGCTGCGATGGGTCCGAAAATCTCGGACTGGGCGACGTCGGAATCTTCCGTAACGCCGTCCAGGACGGTCGGGGCGAAGAAGTTGCCTACGGAATCGTATCCGTGGCCGCCGGTGAGCAGTGTGGCGCCCAGGGCAACGGCGTTCTCGGTGTAGGCCTGCATTTGAGCGACTGCACGGTCATCGATGAGTGCGCCGAGTCCCGTCTGCTGTCCGAGACCGCTTCCCACACTGACCTGGCCGAAGCGTTCGGTGAGCGCTGCTACAAAGTCATCCGCTATTCCGTCCTGCACGTAGATTCGGTTGGCTCCAATGCAGGACTGGCCGCCGTTGCGGAGTTTTGCGGCAAACGTTCCATCCACTGCCCGCTGCAGATCGGCGTCGCTGAAGACGATGAGCGGAGCGTTGCCGCCAAGCTCCATTGAGCTTCGGAGAACATTCTGGGAGGCGAGCTTCAGGAGCTGACGGCCCACCGGCGTCGATCCCGTGAAGGATACCTTCCTGACTCTGGGATCGAGCAGGACGGCTTCGCTGAACGCGCCTGATTTTGAGGTCGTGATGACCTGGATCAGTTCTTCAGGAACCCCCGCTTCGATGGCGAGTTGAACAGCAAAGTACGTCGTGAGTGGAGTGAGGGTCGCAGGCTTGATGACTACGGGGCATCCTGCAGCCAGGGCGGGTGCCATTTTTCGGGTTGCCATCGCTAACGGGAAATTCCACGGCGTGATCAGTACCGCCAGGCCGACGGGGGATCGGCGTGTCAGGAGGCTCGCACCACCATCCGGCGTTTCGCGGAAGTTTCCTGCGGGACGCACAGCTTCCTCGGCGTACCAGCGAACGAAGTCGGTGCCGTATTTGACCTCGCCGCGTGCCTCTGCCAGCGGCTTGCCCATTTCGCGCGAAATCAGGTGAGCGAGATCCTCAGTGTGGGCCACGAGCTTGTCGTACCAGGCGTGCAGGACGTTGGCGCGCTGGCGCAGGGTGCTCTTGGACCACACCGCTCCAGCGTTGTCGGCCTTCGCAACAGCTTCCAGGGCGGCCTCGACATCGGCGTCGGGGACATGAGCTATGGTCTCACCTGTCGCAGGATCGTGGACTGCGATGCCCGAGCTGGGAAGGCTGATGGATTGAATGACGGCATGCGCGTGTTGGAGGCTTACGGGGTCTGCCGCGATCAGGGGAGTAGTGACGTCGGATATGAGGCTCATCGGTTCTCTCTTTAGTAGTGGCCTGCCTGAAGCCAATGTATCTACGACGAAAAGTAAATAAAAGCGAACCTTTTTGACGCGTATATGTAAGCGCTCCTTACATGTCGGTGGCGTGCAGCACTTGGGTTATCGCTTCCCTGACGGCGACAAGGGAAGCGCCGCGCTCCGAGCCTGACCGAACGAGGAACTGGATGCTGCGCTGTTGGTCGGCCGGCAACCAGGAACTAGGTGAAATGAGACTGCCTGCTTCGCGCACCACCATGTCAGGCAGGAAGGCCGCGGCGAGGCCTTGTTCAACCATGCGGAGGTGGAAAAGGAGATCCGAAGACACGTAGGCAATCGCGGGTTCAATGCCTAGTTCACGGCAGACACGCATTGCCCATTGTGACGAGGCCGTATGCGGCGGCTCTGCTGCCCAACGTAGCTCCTTTAGATCGTCAAAGTCGGCGAACTCCAGGCCATGGGGGAGGTAGCCGCGGATTGGGTCCTGACCGATCACGGTGGTGTGCACTCCTCCGGGTGGCGCCGCTGCGGTTCCAGGAAACGCATCGCTGACCACGGCATCGACCTGCCGCGAGATCAACTGGACGACTGCCTGCTCGGGATCCTCGCGTCGCAACCTGACGTCGAGTCCGGGATAATTTCGGGCCAGCTCGGCCAGCGCAAAAGGCATCACGCTTCGGCTGATGGTGCTGAATGCCGCTATGGTCACAATCCCCTGGGGCCGTTCATGGGAGGTCGCAAGATCAGCCTCAGCGCGCTCCATCGCGGCCAGTATTGCCTCCGTATTTCGCACGAGTTCCTCGCCTGCTGGAGTGAGCCGGACATTGCGCCCCACCCGCTCAAGAAGGACGACACCTGTTTCCTTCTCCAACAAGCTGAGCTGCTGCGAGATGGCGGAGTGGCTGTAGGAAAGTTCGCGGGCGGCGGCACTCATGCTGCCGTGCAGCTTGACTTCCCTGAGAAGGGTGAGGCGATGGAGGTCGAGCATGCTGGCACCTGTCTGATTGCTGTCGGTTGAGTTCAACGGCGCGCGATCCAGCGGTGTGACTGGGTGTGCTCCCCTCCAATCAAACCAGCTGGGGACTCCCATGGATTCTATCCAGAACCATTACTTACTAGCCCACTCTTTACGCAATACGCAGTGTGCAATATATTGGAGCTATGCAGCCCTTTCTATCCGGGACAAGGTTCCAATGAATCCGCGTTTGACAGTTGTTGATAAGCCCTTGCCGGCAACGATGAGGCCAGCGGGCTCCGCCCGCCTCGTTGTTGGGATTCTGGGTGGGATGGGGCCAGCGGCTACGGCGGACTTTTATCTGAAGCTGGTCAGAGCAACCCCGGCCACCAGGGATCAGGAACACCTCCGGGTGCTGATCTGGTCCGATCCCACCATCCCGGATCGTACAGCCGCCCTTCTGACAAATGGTCTCGATCCGACTCCTGCGCTTATCGCCGGGGCGAGGCTCCTACAGGACTCAGGTGCATCCATGTTGGCGGTGCCCTGCAATACTGCCCACGCCTTTTTGTCCGAGGTTCAGCGCGCCGTCGACATTCCGATCGTCCACATGATCGGTGAGACGGCCCTCCGGGTCCAGGGCCTGAGACCTCGCATTGAAAAGGTGGGACTGCTTTCTACCAGCGGAACGCAAAAGGCAGGGCTCTACCAGTCGTGGCTCGAACGGCGGGGGATTGCTGTCATATCCCCCACGGACGACGCCCAGGAGGAGTTGGTGATGAACCCCATTCTGGCCATCAAAGCGGGCAAGGCCGGAAACGATGTCCGGCCACAGTTAATCCGTGCCGCGCAGGGGCTCATCAAGGCCGGGGCGCAAGCCATCATTGGTGGTTGCACTGAAGTTCCAGTGGGACTTTCGGCCGAGGACATCCCCGTTCCCTTCATAGATCCGGCAGAAATTCTTGCCGTCGCAGTGGTGAAGCGCATGCTCGTCAAGAGATGACGCGGAGTACAGTATGCAATATGCCACTAGTTCGCGTGACAACTGTTGAACGACCAAAAATGAGCGACGCCGCCTACGACCGCCTGCGCGACGCGATCGTCAGAGGCGAACTCGCTCCCGGTGAAAAAATCAAGGATGCGGACCTCGCCGAGATGCTCGGTCTGAGCAGGACACCTGTACGGGAAGCCATTACCCGCCTCGTGGACAGTGGACTCGTGGAATCGAAGCCCGGCGTTTACACGCGCATCTCAACTCTCAACCATGACGACGTTGCTGCGAATCTGGCAGTATTGAAGGCCCTGGACTCGCTGGCCATGGCTTCAGCAGTCCCGCACCTCACCGAGCGGGACCTGCAAAACATGCGTCAGGCCAACAAGACCTTCGCCAGTGCAGTAAAAAAGCAGGACGTCTCCAAGGCGTTGGCCGCAGATGACTCTTTCCACGGCGTCGTAATCCAGGCAGCCGGCAATCCCGTCATTGAACGGATCATCGACCAACTCCACCCTCAACTCCACCGCATCCTCTACAGGAAGTTTTCGGGCCTGCTCGGGGGAGAGGACACCGTCAAGCACCACGACGAGCTGATCAGGGCCTGCGAATTTGGCGACGCCCAGGCCGCGGCTGCCATGTCCGGTGAACATTGGTCGCGGCTCGGCGACCTGATCAGCGGACTATTCGACTCCAAAGAGCTTTCCGAATAGTCAGATAAGCGTCCCCTGCCCCGCGGAACCGGCCGCATCCGGTTCCGCGCCTGGGAACTACTGAGACATCCGAGGATACGGGTAGATGCGGCAGATCGAGATGCCGGAGTGCGCGTGGCCCATCGGAATCGGGAAGACCGCAGTGGACATTGGTTCGTTGTGTGGATGGATCCACGTAGTGCCGCCTGCTGTCTCATCCCCGTTGAGTAAACGTCCGGATCGGGCATCAGCCACCCCGGATATTTCCTGCACGGATTCCATGCCGATGTTCGATTCTCCGTCGATCGCGGTGAAAGCTATTTTGAATCCGCGGCCGATCGCCGCGAACTCATTGGATCCCAGCTGGCGGATGATCCCGTAAGCGCATGTGCCGATAGGGTCGGTTCCGATGGCAGTCATCCGCGTTACAGTCATTCGAACAGTCGAAAAGACGAGGTCGATCTGCGGCTGCTGATCAGTGAGGAAGAACCCGCGCTGTTGGCCAGCGGAGAACGCGGTGTCGCTAAGTAGATGATCGGCGCGGGCGAGGAGATCGTAGGCGTCAGCAAGTGCTTGGAGATCCTCGGCGCTGCCGGAATCAACGCCGAATGGTGATACGCCGAGGGCGCCGAATTCTCCGATGGCTTCAAAGATATGCCCGACTCCAGTAATGTCGCGCCGCATTTCCGGGATGAACAGTCCCTTGGATGCGGCAACGTAGTTGCCGAAGATTGTCCTGCTGTCTCCGAAATAGAAATCGGGCGCCAGCAGATCGATGGAGGGCGCGCACGCCTGCCAGATATCGGCGACGTGGGGGAGCGGCCCACCACTTGGATAGATGCCTGGCCGCTGGCCTCCAGCAACAGCGAAACCCGGAAGGTCGACGTCGATATCGCTGTCCAGCCACGTGTTCACAAATAGGGGAAGTGCCGAGTGCTGCCGGCCGGCATGTGCGACACGTTCGATGTGGGTTGCGATCCCGTACGCCATGAAGGCCTCGTCAGAGCGGTCGGGAGAGGGAAGTACTTCCGGCCACACGGTGATATTGGCGCCCAGTGCTTCTCGTGGCCGGTTTGCCAGGGCATCAACCACAGGCTGCGGCACTGGTTTGGTGAATGCAGCATTGGCTGGATGGGAATGATCCCGCGGAGCTCCAAGAAGGCCGACCTCGTTCTCCACCTGCACCATGAGGACGGTTCTCTGCTCGCCGTCGATCATCTCGACGTGCCGCATCAGAGCGGCAAACGCCGTGGCATCCAATGGCTCCTCTGTGAAGGGAGAAAGGGTGTCAGTGAGACGCCCATCCTCCAGAACGCATCGCGTAAAGCGCGTCCAGTCCCTCTTTACCCAGGCAGGAGCATAGGTGGAGGCCCCATTCTTCCAAGCCCCGAACCAGAGGATGATCAAACGCAATCCAACACCGCGGGCCGACTCAATCAAGTGTGTAACGTGGGCCAGTTCAAAGGTGCCTTCAGTGGGCTCGACGGTCTCCCACGACACCGGTGCCAGGACTGTATTCGCGCCAACCGTGAGGGCTGACTCCAGTCCATTCCGGAACGCTTCAGGGGACGAACTGGACGAGTTATGCAGTTCGACGCCTCGGACCAGAAAGGGCGAGCCATCGACGATGAGTCGTGCCCGTCCAGTTGATCTTTCGAGCGTGGGAACATGCGTCGAATTCAACTTCATTTCGAGAAGTACTTCGGTTGACACGATTTGGACCTCCATTGGTTAAAATGTGGCAAGTGCACGGTTTTAGAGTAGCAGGACATAGGAACTTTTCTAAAAATGTAGCGCATGCACTGTTTTTGAGCTAACGTCTTCCTTGTCGGACCTTCGTCCCATGCAAAGGAGCATCCCCAATGGCAATAACTTCCTCAGCCCCAGGCCAGTCTCAGGACGCCGTGCCGGCCCCACGACTAGGGCGCCTCGGGCCACTTCTCTTCCTGGCGCATGCTGGCTGGATGCTACCGTTCAGTGCTGCTGGCGCCCTTATCCCCGCCCTGATGGCCCAGATTGATCCCGATCAAAAGGTCGCACTCTATGCCACGCTGGCAGCGGCCGGATCGATCGCCAGCATGATAGCGACCATCGTTTTCGGTGCCTTGTCAGATCGGACACGTAGCCGTTTCGGACGGCGAAATCCTTGGATTGCAAGCGGTGGAATCGTGCTCGGCCTTGCCGCCACGATGATGTCGTTCACGAGCGAGTTTGCCATCCTGGTTGTTCTCTGGGTTGTGCTTCAGATCGGGCTTGCTGTCGTCCTCGCTCCGCTGTTCGCCGTGCTGCCCGAACGAGTGAGCGCCAAGAACCTCGGGAAGGCCTCCACCCTCATCGGACTCGGTCAGCTGCTGGCGCAGAGTCTGGGCGCGATCGTTGGTGGCGCTTACATCATGATGCCGAGGGAGGGACTCCGTTGGCTGCCGTGGCTCATAGCCGTGGCAATGATCATCTTTGTCCTCCTCTCGCGTGAGAAGGACAACCGCGACGTCGCACGCGAACCCCTGTCTATTGGCGCACTGTTGCGCGGCTTCGTTCCGCCAAAGGACAGAGATTTCCTTCTCGCCCTCATCGGCCGTTTCCTTCTTCTCCTGTCGTTCATGATGGTCTTGCTGTACCAACTCTTCGTCCTCACTGACTACATCGGACTCGATATTTCCGAGGCGGGCGGTGTTATCGGGACGGGCGGCGTGATCATGGCCGTCTCCTCTGGAATCGCCACGCTGATCTCGGGACCACTCTCGGACAAGATCAGGCGGCGCAAACCAGTCGTCATCGTCGCTTCGTTGGTTTTCGCCGCAGCCGAACTTCCGCTCGTCTTTGCCGCCGACCTTAGTGCCTTCTACCTGTTCCTGGCCGTCGGGGGTTTCGCCTACGGAATGTATATCGCCGTCGACCAAGCGCTACTCGCTGAAGTTCTCCCGGACGCCGAGAACCAAGGCAAGGACATGGGCATCCTGAACATTGCCAATACTGGACCCCAGATCATTGCCCCGATCGTCGCCGGGATAGTCGTATCGATCGCAGGATTCCAACTGGTGTTCGGGATGGCGGTTGCGCTAGCGGTTCTGGCAGCGGTGGTACTGGTTCCGATTCGCCGCGTCCGATGACAGTAGACGGGGGGTCTGCCACCTGGTTGACCCCCCGGTCCGCGTAGCATTGCCACGTGACTACATCCGCTACGCCGACCCCCAAAAGAGCTACCCGCGGCAGCTACGCGAAAACGGAAGCCCGCCGGCGGCAAATCATCGAAGCCGCCACCGTCGAGTTCGCCACCCGCGGTTACACAGGTGGCTCTCTCCGGGAAATCGCAAAGGCCCTTTCGTTAAGCTTCACAGGCTTGATGCACCATTTTCCGAGCAAGGAACTGCTCCTCGAAGCCGTGCTTGAGCACGCGGACCAGTTAGCTGCCAGCGAGTTCGAACGCCGTCGACTTGCCGACGGTCTCCTCGAGGCGATCCTTTGGCTGGCGGAATATAACCTCGGGCATCCCCAGCTGCTCCGCCTCCTGGCCGTCCTCAGTGCGGAAGCATCGTCGCCGGGGCACCCTGCGCACGGATGGTTCACAACCCGATATGCGAACCTCCGGCAGGCCTTCACGGCGCATATTCGCGAGGATCAGGCTAAAGGACTCATCGATACAAGCTGTAATGCTGAGCTCGCCGCTGCCTCCATCGTGGCCAGCTGGGACGGGACCCAGCTTCAGTGGCTCATCGATCCAGACTTTGACATGATGCCCGCCTTTAGCCACTCAATCCGGACCGCGCTGCGCGGCATGGCGTAAAGCCCATCACAAGGTATTCCCGGATTGGTCAGCCCGTGGTTCCGGTGTCATCATGCGCCGAGCCGACGGGCTTGGACTCCGGGGATCCGCGTTGGCGAAGGTAAATCGACAGGACCACCATGGATCCGACCGCAAGGAACTCCGACTGCCAGTTCTGCAGGGTACGGTTCCAAAAGTCAGGGGACACCAGGTATTCGGCCCATGAAAGGGGCTCTTGGAAGTTGCGCAGTTGCTCTTCATTGAGGGCGATGTGACCTGCGATGGACTGGACCAGCCACGACAGGATAAAAATCAATCCCATGGTTCCAGCAAGTGAGTTTGAGAAAGCGGTGAGGCGCCAACCTTTGGCCTTGGCCCATGCGGGGGACTTGGCATTGGCATGCTCGCCAACGAGTTGTTCTTCGTCGGATTCCAGGCCGGGTTTGTCCAGCTCTTTTGATTCCGGCGAGCCCTTCTGAAGCAGCCAGATGGTGGCTGTGATGTAAAGGAGAAACTGCAGGTACTCCGACTGCCAGTTTTCTGACACGTCAACGGCGAAGCTGGAAGAAGTGATGTATTGGGTGAAACTGATTTCATCAAGGCCGGCGGTGAGTTGACCTTCGTTGAAGACGGCCTGTCCAGTAATGGCTTGACCCGCCAAGGCCAGAATGAAGATCAGACCGAAAAATAGACTCAGTCCGTTGTTCCTCAAAGCTGTTTTCACGTCGCCCCCTATCCGTGAACCAGTCCAACGGCGGCCATATAGGCAAGCCCGCCGAAGATGAGAATGAGATAGAGAGTAAAGACCACACGCATTGCTATCTGCCTCCTACTTCACAGGAATAGGGGGTTTCCTCCCTCGGCGTGCATCCGGCAGCAGTCACACGCCAAGTTGAGCCGGAAACAGCCACGAAAACCGCATCCCCCTCGAACTCCACCAACGCTTCCCGGCCATAGGCTTCGGTTTTGACCACTTGGCCGGGGACTCGAAGATGTACGGACGCCAAGTGGGACTGGCAGTCATCGCCATTCTGCTCTTCCGACTTTTCCCGGATCGTGGGCTGGAGCAAATCGCATGCAGCGGCCCAGTTCGAGGCATCCACGGCACGATGGAAATCCTCCGCGACCTTGGTTGCGCCTGCAGTGTCTACGGCGCAGCCTGTTGCAGTCAGAAGGAGAAGGGTGGCGGCAGTGGCGGGGAATATTCTGCGCATGGGGCCCAGCTTAAGAGACTGGGCCAGCCAACCGTAGCTTCGACATCCGCCCATGCGTTCCTCCCCGCCACCGACACTAAGCAACCTGATGATCTGGTATGGCTTCAGTGTAAACCAAGGGACTGCTTAGCTACTCGTGGTGAAGGAACTCCACTTCTGCCAGGTTGGTGTTGCCGCCGTGTTCGTCGAGCACCCTGACCTGGGCGTAGTCAACCCGTTGGGGAAGGCTGAAGGCGTACCAGTCGGCCGCAGACATGCCAGTGATCGTCAGGAATGTCTGCCACGTGGCGCCGCCATCGTTGGATCCCTGGACAACAGTTCCATTTCCGCGGGTCACAAAGCCGGCTCGCGGGTACACGCGGACGATGTCGGCGGTAATGCGCGTCGCATCGGTCGGCTTTACCGTCACCCAGCCATTCGCCGTCGTGGTGTCCGTGTACGTGGTGGTGTTGTGGTCGAACATCTTCCAGGCGTTCTCTTGCGTGGTGCCTGTTCCGGGCCATGCCCGGGTGGAGGCGTTCACCCAGCCTTGAACCACCGGTACCCGTTGTATCGCGGTGTTCCACAGGGCAAGCCGGCTGTTATCGGTGGTGGCGGTGATTGTCGTCCCGGTCTTACCGGAGGCAGTCTGATAGTCCACGGTGAACTGTACGTCACGGCCGTATCCGACGTCGTTGGGCAGTTGCGCGGTGGCCTTCCAGTTGATCCCGTCGGCAGATGTGGCGATCGCAGCTTGTCCCTCGACGACGACCTTCAGTTCGGACAGCGGCTCATTTGCGACGGCGTTGAACGTCACCGTGTCACCGTTGGTCGCCAGACTCTTGTCCGGGTTGGAGGTGGAGATGGACAGGGAGGAAACAGCCATTGCCATCTCGTGCCGTTCCCCTTGGATATGGAACTCGCTGAAGGAAGAGATGCCGGGGTATGCGGGATCAGTAGCCACGCCGGGGTGATCCACCTGGACTTTGAAATAGCGGAACGTCTGCCCCGCGACATCTGCCCGCACGGGGATGGTCTCCATCGCGAAGCCACTGGCCGTTGTGTCGGTGGTTTCACGTTCGGTCAACAGAGTCCAAGTTCGTCCGTCGCGGGAACCGTAGACATTTGCCCCTTGGGAACGATTGGCGAAGTTGTACCGGGCTTGAATGCCGAACGATTTCGCTGAAACCTGGAAGCCTTGTCCGAAGTCGACGGTGAACGGCGCGCGCAGGTCTCCAGTGGTGGTGTCGAAGCTTCCGTCCAGGAGATTCCTGGGCTGAACGGTTGCCGGGTCGGTGGTGACGAGTCCGCGGTAGTCGATGGACCCGTCGCTCGCCAGACGGGGTGTCAAGAGTTTGAGCGCCTTGACAGCATCCTGGAGACGAACGAGCTGATCGAGGAAGCCTCCGTCGTCGGCCGTATCAATGGCTGAACGGACCTCGGCCCGAACCTTTTCAAAGGCTGCAAACGACGGCGTTTCATAAACGGCAGTGGGATCGAAACCCGTCAATGCGGTGTCGACGGCGGCCTGCCGGTTCGCTGCAATGATCACTTTTGCCGGACGCGTCGCCACGGAGATACCGTCATCTGCAGTGACCTGGAACGTGTGTTCGCCAACTGCTGTGGTTGGTGCGGCCCATGTGAGTTGGCCTGTGGCGGGATCCAGCCCGGCACCGGCCGGCAGACCGACAGCGGAGTATTGGAGCGCCTCCCCGCCGGCATCGGTTGCAGCGAGCGAGCGTGAGAGTTCTGCTCCTGCCAACCCGATGAGGGGAGTGGTGGTGTCCTTGGGGAACTGCGGAATGGTCAGTTGCGTCTTGGCTTCGAGGTTCACGTAGTCAAAGTCGACTTGTGTATCCTCAGCTCCGCTCATGACGGTGAAGTACGCCAGGTTCTCGCCACCAAGGCTCATGCCGGTCAGTTTCTCAGCGTCAACGTCATAGGTAACGTAGCGCCACTGACCGCGGGTATCGGGAAGGGGGACGGAGAGCCGGTTTGCCTGGTCCTTACCGATGGCCAGGGTTGCGGGGCCGTTGGTGCGGAACTGGACGCCAACGGGGCTATATCCGCTTTGGCTCACATACATGAGGGTTCGCACTGCGATCGTGCGGCCCTTGCCGGTCGCATTGACCTGAACATACGTTCGTCCGTCTTCGTTCAGGACCTTGAGCTTCTTACCATCCGTTGCCGAGCTTCGCGTCTCCATCTGTACTTTGGCATCTGTGGCGACGGGCCGGGCCTGGCCGGCAACTGAGGGCGGCAGGGACAGCCAGAACTCCGGGCTGTAATCGGGGTTACTTTCCCAGGAGTTGTAGGCGCCGACGCCCCAGAAGAACTTTGGCCCGTCCGCCTTGGCGTGCAGCTCGGCGACATAGGGCGCCTCACGTTCAACATCCACGCCAAGCTGGTACTTGTAGACGTTGTAGAGCTCATCAATGGGGTTATAGATGCGGCCGCGATATGCCTCAGAGATTCGGCCCGGTCCGCCGGTGGTATCGATCCATGGAGTGTCGTAGCCGAGCATATAACCAGTGAAAGCGTTCGCGGCCATGAGCAGACGGTTACCAAGGAATTTGTAGGGCGAGACTGCGTTCGGAGCCGTGGACACTGTGCCGGCAGTCGGATCCACTTTGGTCCCCTGGATTGTCAGGAACCGCGCGATTGCCCCCGTGGCGTTGATGCCGTCTCCGGCGTGGGCCTGGTCCCGGCCCATCTCCTGGTGCTGGACGAAGGAATAGCCATAGGGATTCAGGGGATCATTGGCTGATATGAGGGGGAACTGGGCTGCGATGGAGCCGTTCTGCTCCGGACGGGACGTGGAAGCGTTGACCGTGTACCACTCGACAGCCTCGGAATAGCGGTCACGGTTCCCAGTGAAGATGTATCCAGCGATGGAACCGACCAAGGGATAGGTGTGTTGATTCAGGTAGCGCCAGTTCGTGTGCAGGAAAGTTTCCGTCATCGGCACGATGAGATTGGTGCTGAGCCTGCTCGTGTCCTGGTCATGCCAGCCCAGGTCGTAGGCCGTGTAGCCGTCCGGAACACTGGTGGATCGGAAAATTTCGGCTGCCGCGACAAGCCTGTACAGCGGAACGCCGGAGTGGATGTGCGCATCCGGATAGTAGGCGTACTTGGCGGGGTCCATATTGGTCCACGTGCGGATAATCCGCATGCCGTTCTCCCTGTACACGGGATCACCTGTGATGACGTAGAGGGTGGCCTGTGTGTAGGCGCCGAACGCGTCCCGGATGAGTTTGCTCTGTACCCCTTGGGAGTTGAAGGCCGTGGTGCCCGGCTGGTCAATGATGCTGCTGGAATTTGAGGAGCGGAAGTCCCGCGCTGCAAATGACGTCTCTGCCATCGCAGCGTAGTAGCTCTTCCACGGTTCCGTGCCCGCCTTAACCATGGAGCGGGCGTTGCGCAGGCTATCGGCGCTCACGCCAATTCCAGGGTGGACGAAGCCACTCGCGTCCACGCTTTCGGTAATGGTCACCTCCTGCCCGGAATCCGCAACGGCCGGGGCCACGCCACCAAAGACGGGGATGCCTCCGGCCGGTGCAATGAGGGCGACGGCGGCGCCAAGCGCAAGCACGCGGGCCCACCGCCTTACAGTTTGAGGATGCTTCATCGTCCTCCTGGATCGATAAGTAATGAGAGTGATGTGGTGCAGTTCTGGCGTGGACATTTCGCCTGCCGCTTGGGGTAGGCCCAGGACACGAAAGGGCCAGGCGGGGTATTCGCAGACGAGCCGAATTGCGTGTGGCTCGGGACATCGGGCGGATCGGAAAGGTCTTCACCACCGTTCCGGCGGCAGTCAGCCTGCCGCAACGGGTCGAATGTCGGCAAGCTTAGCTGGGGAGAGTCATTCAGGCAATCGTTTTCCTGAAGCTGCACTGGTGGCATCGCGGAGATCCCCGAGTCGCCTTTACGCCGACTTCGGGCAGCCTCTTGACAGCCCGTGATTCACGCCGCAGGATAGGGGATAACGTTTTCCTCGCTATCCCTTCCAGCCCTTCGCCAGTACGGAAACATGCCACGGTGGCATCGTCTCCCATCACTGTGAGTCCCACCTTCTAGAGTCAAGGGAGTGTGCCATGCAACAGCGCATGACCGCCCACAACGAGAACACCGCGGATTATGCGGTCTCTGTTCCTAAAGCACGCGCCAAGCTTTCACGAAAACACCGCAGCCGCGGTTCCGGCGTCCTGCTGCTTCTGGCAGCGCCGGGAATCGCCTGGTTCCTGATTTTTGCCTATGCTCCCATGGCTGGACTGATCGTTGCCTTCAAGAATTTCGATGTCAGCAAAGGGATTTTCAACAGTCCGTGGAGCGGACTGGATAATTTCAAGTACTTCATCGAAAGCGGTGATGCTCCCGCCATTGTGCTGAACACTCTTGTCCTCAATGTTCTCTTCCTCGCGGCAACCTTGGGAGCTGGCCTCGCCCTGGCCATCATGCTCAATGAACTGCGCGCCCGGTTGTTCAAGAAGTTCATGCAGTCCGCGATCTTTTTTCCTTACTTCGTGTCCCCGATAGTGATCAGCATCATCCTTCAGGTCATACTTGCCGGCGCAGGCGGCCACGGGGGAGCAGTCAATGACGCGCTGGGATTGTTCAACCTTCCTCAGATCAGTTGGTACACAGAACCAGGTCCCTGGCCTTGGATCCTTACCATCGTGAAAGTCTGGCAGCTGGGTGGCTACATGTCGGTCATTTTCCTGGCAGCGATTACCTCTATCCCCGAGGATGTCTACGAAGCAGCAATGCTCGACGGCGCAACCCGGGCACGGATGGCATTGTCCATCACCCTGCCCCTCTTGAAACCGACGGCCGCCATCCTGATCGTGCTTGGCGTGGGAAGGATCTTCTACGGAGACTTCGGCACCATCTTTGCCATCATCGGCGACAACGGCACACTGTTCTCCACCACTGACGTGATCGACACCTACGTTTTCCGTTCCCTCAGGACCATCGGTGACTTCGGTACCACAGCCGCGATTGGCCTCTTCCAGTCCGTGGTCGGATTCATCCTCGTTACAGCGGCAGTGCTCATCCAACGCCGCTACTCGAAAGAAAGCAGCATCCTGTGAGCACCTCCACATCACCGGCCGTGACAGCAGATGACAATCCTTCAGAGGCCAGCGTAAGCGCACCCAAAGGGTCGTTCTCCCGGGCAGCAAAACTGACCAAGGTTTCGCATGGCAAAGGACCCAAAAAGACCAGGCTTGAGCCCTTCACGGCAATCAGTTATGTGGGTGTTACAGTCTTTGGCCTCTTTGCCCTGATTCCGTTGTGGATGATCGTGGCAGGCTCTTTGACGGAAGAGTCCGCTCTTGCCCGCAGCGGCTACAGCTTCTTTCCCGAACCATTCTCGTTGGATGCGTACGTTGCCATTTTCAGCGGTACGGCCCTCTTCCAAGGCTATGCGGCCACGTTGTTCATCACTGTGGTTGGCACCGCGCTGTCGCTGTGCGCCACGGCGTCGTTGTCCTGGGTCATTGCGCGCCGGATGCCCCGGATCAGCAGGCCGCTGACTGTCTTCGCCTACCTTCCCATGCTCTTCTCGGGTGGTCTGGTGCCCCTGTATCTGCTGGTAACGCAGGTGCTGCAGCTCCAGAACAGCTGGTTCGCCGTCATTCTCCCGCACATGATGGCCCCCTTCCTTGTCTTCGTAGCCGTCAGCTTCTTTCGCCAGCTCCCCGAAGAAATCCTTGATTCCGCAAAGGTAGATGGCGCGGGCGAACTGAGGGTCTTTTTTGAGATCGTACTTCCGCTGTCCAAACCCATCCTGGCCGTCATTGGCCTGTTCTATGCCGTGTCCTACTGGAATGAATGGTTCACAGCCATGCTCTTCATCTCCGATCCCGAGAAGTACCCCTTGCAGCTGATGCTGCAGAACCTCATCGCCAACGTCACCAACGCCGCGATGCTGCCCGGATCCGGCTCAGTGGCCCCTATCTACCAGCTCCGCCTGGCCCTGACCGTCGTAACCATCGGCCCCATCCTCCTGGCGTATCCGTTCGCGCAGCGTTACTTCGTCAAAGGCCTCACGCTTGGCGCCACCAAAGGCTAGCCGCTCCGTAAACACCAGATCTTCGTTCCAGTCTCCAGCCCCAAAAACTCTTTAGCCCCACAAAGTGTCTGGCCCACGATGCCAGCGTACAAAGGAGTGCAGCACATGATCCCCAACTCATCAGTTTCCCGGCGCGGTTTCCTTGGTCTGGCCGGTGGACTTGGAGCAGCGGCAGCGCTTGCCGGCTGCGGTACATCAGGATCGTCCTCCACGGGCGGCGCCGTCACGGGCACGTCGGTGGCAGTCCTGCCCAGCACTGCTCCAGCCACCTGGAATGCTGTTCTGGCCAAGGTAAACAGCAAGCTCAAAAGTGATCTCGGCTTCGATTTGGACGCGCAGTTCATTAACTGGTCCAACTACCAGCAGCAGTCCCTGCTCAAGTTCACGGCCGGAGAGAAATTCGATTCAGCCCTGCAGGCGCTTTGGCTGAACATGGCGCAACTACAGCAGAGCGGGTCCCTGGCAGATCTCACCAATGAGGTGGCCAAATACAAGAACCTCAGTGCAACACTGCCCAAGAAACTGTTGGAGTCCAACAGCTGGGACGGGAAGCTCTGGGGGATCCCGCAGGTCAACAGTGCGGCACGCGTCCAGCACTTCGTCATTCGCCAGGACATTGCCGACTCCGTTGGCTTCTCCACGATTGCAGACTTTGACCAGCTCGAGCAGTTCTTCTACGCCGTGAAGCAGAAAAACGATGGCACCGTTGCTTATGGAGCGGCTTCCAACAGTGGTTACCTTCACGCGCTCCCCGTTCCCACGGGAATGTTCAATGCCTCCTCATGGGAGACCCCGGACACGATTGCCCGCGCCTTCAGCGGAAAGGGTATGTTCTTCCTGCTCGCCAAGGATGCCGCCAAAACGGGGTCCTCAACGCCCAAGGCCTTTTGGGACGACGAAGGCATCGTGGATACCCTTCACCGGATCCGCAAGTATTACAACGACGGAATCATCAACGCCGATGCGCTGAACACCGATGCAGCAACCCTGAAGAGCCAATGGATCGCCGGTAAGTACGCAGCTGGATGGGCCATGACCGATGGCACCGCGAGCAACTCACTCAGCACCCTGCAAAAGGCCGTCCCCAAGGCAGCGTTGGCCAATATCATGCCCCTCACAGGTGGCTTGTCTGCAAAACCGAACCAAACATTCCAGGCCGACAATCTCGTTGTGGTCAATTCCAAGGGCGGCAATCTGGACCGGACCATGCAGCTTCAGGACTGGCTCTCCATCAAGGAAAACCACGACCTCATCACGTATGGGATTGAAGGCACTGACTGGGAACCTGCAGACGGGAACAAATTCAAGCCCCTGAACGACTACGCGTTTCCGGGTTACGCGCTGTCCTGGCGGTCAAGCCTGGAGCGGAAATCTATGTCCATCAGTCCCACGGAAGAGAAGATCTTCGACTGGGCACAGAACTTCGACAACTTCACTCTTGACCCCTTTGCTTCCTTCATCCCGGACACCACACCCGTGAAACAGCAGGTGGCGGCGATGTCCAACGTCATCACGCAGTTCGCCAACCCGCTCTTCTACGGTGTGGTGGATGTAGAGGATCAATTGGACAAGCTGAAAAAAGCCGCCGACGGTGCCGGGGTCGCGAAATTGCAGGAAGAGATGGAAAAGCAAGCCAACGCCCATCTCAAAAAGCAAGCCTGACCCTGCCTGAACACTGATCAAGAGAAAGGTTCCTGATGCTGTCATACCGGTTGGCACTGCCCGAGTCACCGGCCACCGCCGTCGTCATCGCCATCCACGGCCTGATGGAATCTGCAGAGTGCCTCGAAGCTGCCCGTCCGCACTGGATTTCCCAGCAATGGGCAGCCCTGACAATGGATCTTCGCGGGCACGGCAGTTCGCCCCGCTGGTCAGAACAGGAGCTTCGGGAACACCCAGGGGATGTCATGGTCAGGGATGTCCTGGACCTCCTTGAGTTGGAGGAACTGCAGGACGTGGCACAGCTCCCGGCTCTTTATTATGGGCACTCAGCCGGCGGTGGCGTTGCAGCCGCGGTTGCCGCCAGCGCGTTGAAAAGGACACCTGCCGGATTTCGCCCGGCGGGTGTCCTCCTCGAGGATCCATTCTGGCGGCTACCAGTGACGAGGCTGCAGGACCGTGATGTTGCAGAAGCCGCCTACGCTCACCTCGTTGACGTTCAATCCCGCACGCCGGAAGAACGTGTGCAGATGAGGAGACGCGAGTGGCCCAACTGGAGCGAGGCCGAGATTCAGCGCAGTTGCAAGGCGCAGGAGGATTGCGACACAAACCTGTTGCGCAACGGCAACGTCATTCCGAGCACGCCGTGGCCGGAGTTGCTCGCATCATTCACGGCATCCGGCGTCCCTACGCTGATTATCACTGGCACCGTCAGAACCGGGATCACGCCGCGGCACCAGCAGATCGCCCGAACCGCAGGCGCCGCGATTGAGGTATTCGACGGCGCGTCCCACTTCATCCGGCGCGATATGGAAGACAGATTCATGGACACCGCAACCAGCTTTTTCACGAAATCCCTGGAGGGGAAGGGCAAGCAACGGGCAAAGCCCGTCGCCATGGCAGTCATGGCACCGCCTGAACTCTTCTCCAAGCTCTTCTCGAATGCCGCGATGAGCACGTTGGACCGGTTGGTGGACCTTCGTGGACCGGTCTTCAAAGACTTCTCGACGCCGGGCGCCCAGGCAGCACTTGCCGACGTCGAAGTCCTTATTACCGGCTGGGGATGCCCGAAAATCGATGGGGACGTCCTTTCCGCAGCCCCCAAGCTGCGTGCCATCATCCATGCCGGTGGGGTCATCGCGGGAAACATAGGGCCGATTCCCGCAGGCAGGAAAATTGTGGGTTCCAATGCTGGTTAGGCGAATGGACGTCCCGTCGCGGAGTACACGCTGGCCATGATCCTGCTCGCCAACAAACAAGCCTTCGAAAGCGCCCGCATGTACGCGGAGCGCCGTTCGCCGATAGACCGTGAACAGGAATTTCCCCGGGCGGGAAACTACCAGAAAACCGTGGGCCTGGTGGGAGCTTCCCGCATCGGCCGCCAGGTTGCCAAGCTGCTGTGGCCGTTCGATCTCGACGTAGTGATTCATGACCCCTATCTGGACGAGGCAGAAGCAGCCGCCCTGGGGGTGACGCTGCTTCCACTGCAGGAGCTGATGACCCGGAGCGACATTGTGTCCCTCCACGTCCCCGTCACGTCGGAAACCACAGCCATGATCGGGGCGTCCGAACTGGCGTCAATGAAGGATGGCGCCACGCTCATTAATACGGCGAGAGGCGAGGTCCTGGACCAGGCAGCCCTCGAAAAAGAGCTGGCCAGCGGACGGATCAACGCGATCCTCGATGTGGCAGTGCCGGACGTGCTGCCCCCGGACCATCCTTTTTACGAGCTGCCCAACGTCATGCTCACACCCCACATCGCTGGTTCCATGGGCACCGAACTGCTCCGCATGGGGGACCACGTGGTGGCCGAAATGGAACGGTACGTCAAGGGAGAGCCGTTCGCCTACCCGGAAGAGCTTTCCTAGCATGGAGAAATTAGTGACCGTCAACAGCAACCCTGTCCTGCCGGGGTTCTCGCCAGATCCGTCCCTTATCCGTGTGGGTGAGTGGTTCTACCTGGCCAACAGCTCCTTCGAGTGGTACCCAATTGTCCCGATCCACCGCTCCCGGGACCTGAAAACCTGGGAGTTTGCCGGCTCGTTCAGCGGCCCGGACGCGGTTCTGGAACTCAGGGGACTCGGGGACTCTGCAGGCGTCTGGGCACCGTCGTTGAGTTGGTCTGATGGCCTTTTTTGGCTGGTCTTTACCGTGGTCCGGAGTTTCGGCGGACCACACAAAGACATGGACACCTACGTTACGAGAGCGGTGGATGTGGCAGGGGAATGGTCAAAACCAACCCGTGTGACCACCACGGGTTTTGATCCATCCATCTTTCATCACGAGGGCCGCCACTGGCTATTGAACATGGAATGGGACCACAGGCCAACCGGGCGCGGAGGATTTGCCGGCATCAACCTCCAGGAGCTGAACGCAACCGGGACAGCGACCATTGGCGAACCCCGCATCATTCATCGTCGTGCCGAACTCATCGAAGGTCCCAATCTCTACTTCTTCAAGGACCGCTTCTACCTCATGCTCGCCGAGGGCGGAACGGGTCAGAACCATGGCATCGCCATGATGCGTTCCGGTTCTCTTTTCGGCCCTTATGAACCGGATCCGCACGGTCCGGTGCTGACCTCCCGCGACCATCCCACCCACATGCTGCAAAAGGCCGGGCACGGTGAAATCGCCGTCGCTGAGGATGGGACCCTTTTCCTGGCACATTTGGCTAGCCGGTGGGCTGAAAAGGACGGCAAGCAATATTCCATCCTTGGACGCGAGACGTGCATTCAGCGAATGCGGTTTACTGACGACGGCTGGTTGCGCCTGGAGCAGGATGGCTGGCATCCGTCCCTGACGGCTGAAGGTCCAAAACCAACGCTCGACGGCGCCGCTCCGGTTTCGACGTCGGTGCCGGCCGCTCGGGCTGCTGATACCAGCACCGTTGGCGGGTTCGCCACAGAAGCGGTGACCAATGATGGCCACCTGACTCTGGGTTGGCCCTGGAGTTCCCTGAGGCATCCCGTCTCATCACAGTGGGCCAGCCTTTCGGAACGGCCTGGATGGCTTCGCCTCACGGGACGATACAGCACGGACTCGGTCCTGGAGCAGTCACTGGTGGCGCGCCGCTTGACCAGCGGCAGCGTGAGGGCGGGGGTGACAGTTGAAGCGCAACCAACCAATTTCACTCAAAGCGCCGGACTCATTTTCTACTACAACACCTCAAGTTACTTCTACCTCAGGACCACCGTAAGGGAAGCCGGCGGAGAACTGCTTGATGGCGACGCACCAACTGAGCAGATTCTCGAAGTGTTCGAGAAAGACCCCCATAAGGGCCTGCATTCCTTCGGGTCCGTTGTGGTGGAATCAAGCTTCCCCCTCCGTTTGGAAGCGACTCTTGACGGCGGACGCCTGCAATTCTTCTGGTCCCAGGTGGGGAAACCGCTGCAACCAATTGGGCCCGAACTCAATGCCCTTCAATTGTCCGATGATCATGGGGACACATTGCGGTTCACTGGGGCCCTCGTCGGCGTGGCCGCACAGGACCTGCGCGACCAGCGCTTTACTGCCGACTTCACGGACTTTCAGTTCCAGCCACTGGCAGGGCAGTGAGGCCCATGAGCGAGAGCCCTAATAAGCAGACCCCCATGAAACAGAAACCTCCGGTCCTCGGGGATGTCGCGAAGGCTGCCGGCGTTTCCGTTCCAACGGTTTCCCGTGTCTTGACTAGCAGCAAGTACGTTGCCCCCAGCCTCCGGACCCGTGTCCTGAAAGCAGTCAACGACCTCGGCTATCGTCCCAACGTGGCCGCTCGAGCCACAAGGTCCGGAAAACGTTCAATGGTGGCGGTTCTGACGGGCGCTACGTCCAACTATGGATACGCCCAAACCGTTGAAGGCATTGAGAGAGCTGCACGCCAAGCGGGCATGTCCGTCATCATCGCGGTAGTGGAATCCGACGCCGAAGAGGCAGTCAACGCCGCAATCGACCTCGTCCTCTCCCAACCCGTGGCCGGCGTAGTGATCCTCGAATTCGATCGCCCCGGACTTGCTGCCGTCCGGGCCTTTCCGCGCTCCATTCCCATGGTGGTAGCCGGCGGAGGAACAGGCCGTTCCACCAGAACCACCAGCGCTCTGCTCGACGAACATGGTGCCGGAAAGGATGCTACCGACCACCTTCTTTCGCTGGGGCATCGGACAGTGCACCACATAGCAGTTCCCACCATGGGCAAGCAGTCCGGCCGAACAGAGGGTTGGAAGGCAGCTTTGACAGCAGCGGGGATTCCTCTTCCCCGGATCCTGCACGCTACCTGGGAGCCTTCCAGCGGCTACAGCGTGGGGCGGAAACTCGCCGCCCAAAGTGATGTTACGGCTGTGTTCTGCGGGAATGATGATGTGGCGATTGGCGTCATCAAGGCATTCGTGGAATCCGGCAGGCGAATTCCCGAGGATGTTTCCGTGGTGGGCTTTGACGATCAGCCGCATGTGGCCATGTGGCGACCAGCTCTAACCACCATCCGGCAGGACTTCCAGGACCTCGGTTCCCGCGCGTTCGGGCTGCTGGAAAAGGCTTTGGACGGCGGTCCCAAGCCGCCGACTGCTTCCACCGTTAAACCAAAACTCATCATCCGCGGCTCCACTGGTGCCGTCGGATCCATCTTCAGCGACTGACAAAAGGAGAGCTTTACCCATGAACACTTCCTGGAGGGCACCGTGACCCTCACGCACCCCAGTTCCGAGCTTGAGAACAAGCCTCCCACCGCAGGTGTTCCCCAAGGAGGGGATGTCCTGGCGTGGGGTAATGATTGCCTGACCTTGCACATTCTCCATGGGGAGCACATGGCTCCGAGGCTGCTTGCCATCGGGCACGCACAGCTTCCGCTGCCAGTCCTGGAAGGATTGCGTCGGTCGTCCTTGCCCATTGTGGAGATTGCACTGGCCGGCGACGGTCGGCATGGCACCGCGGGCAAGCGGCACGTCGACGGCGCTGCCGCCCAGCGGCTACGACTCATCGAGGTGCATGAATCTGAGACACATGGTGTGGCCCGGCTCTGCCTGCTTGCCCGCGATCCGGAGACCGGCCTTGAGGCAACTGTCTATTATGAGCTGGCGCCAGGGTCCTCCGTGCTGCGAAGCTGGACTGAGCTACGGGCCGGGGCATCCGCCGTCGGGCTTGAATATGTGTCTTCCCTGGTTCTTTCCGGGCTGGGCCGCTCCCGGGACTGGGAGGAGGGGATGGGTCTATGGCAGGCAGCGAACCCGTGGTCCGGCGAATTTCGGTGGCGGCGTGCCAGTCTTGCCGAGCGTGGCCTGTACAACGTGGGCATGGTGGACTACGAGCAAGTCGGTTCCAAAAACCGGATCGCGCTGACATCCACCGGTGCATGGTCCACGGCAGAACACCTTCCCATGGGAATCCTGGAAGATCTTGCAACAGGGACGATGCTTGCGTGGCAGGTAGAGCACAACGGAGCCTGGCACTACGAATTAGGGGACCGGTACAACGACCTCTACCTCGCAGCTTCCGGTCCAACAGCCGCTGAACACCAGTGGGCACTGACCCTCCAACCGGGAGAAACTTTCACCACCGTTCCTGCAGCTGTGGCTGTTGTACCCGCCGGCGGTATTGACGCTGTCACGGCAGAACTTACTGCCTACCGTCGCCGGATTCGCAGGCCTCACACTGACAATGTTGAGCTTCCCGTTATTTACAACGACTTCCTCAACGGCCTCATGTCGGATCCCACAACCGCAAAGGAACGTCCGCTCATTGCAGCAGCATCAGCACTTGGCGTCGAAGTCTTCTGCATCGACGCCGGCTGGTACGACGACGAAAACGGCGGCTGGTGGGATTCGGTAGGGGAGTGGGAGCCCTCCGTGACCCGCTTCCCCGACGGCGGTCTGGCTGGCCTGATTGCAGAAATCCGGGCCGCCGGCATGAAACCCGGGTTGTGGCTGGAACCTGAAGTTGTGGGTGCGCGAAGTCGAATCGCTGAGCAGTTGCCTGCCGAGGCCTTCTTCGTGCGCAGTGGCCGACGGGTCAAAGAATGGGGACGCTACCAGCTGGACTTGCGGCACCCTGCTGGTAGGTCACATCTGGACGGGGTGGTCGACAGGTTGATGGCTGACTTCGATCTTGCGTATCTCAAACTGGACTACAACGTCGATATCGGCGCAGGCACAGACCTGAACGGTGCCACTGGTGCAGGGCTCCTGGAGCACAACCGAGCCTATCTGGACTGGGTGTCTTCAGTGATGGATCGGCACCCCGGACTGACTGTTGAAGGTTGCGCGGCCGGTGGATCCCGGACTGACGGTGCGTCCGGTGCCGTCTTCCCCATCCAATCGCTGACGGATCAGCAGGACTTCGTCAAGACGCCACCCATCTCAGCTGCCGCACCACTCGCCATTACTCCCGAACAGTCCGGTGTTTGGGCCTCCGTGGATGGGTCAATGGGTGATGAGCAATTGGCGTTTTCGATCGCCAGCGCGCTGCTCTCCCGCGTGCACCTCGGGGGCCGGATCGATACCCTCAGCCCCGGGCAGTTGGGTGTGATCCGTGCGGGCCTTGATGCCTATAAGGCCCTGCGCGCCGATATTTCATCCAGCGTGCCAACCTTCCCCTTGAGGCTGCCGGGCTGGCGGGATAACTGGATCGCGCAGGGCGCGCGGCTGGGAGAACGGATGCTTGCCGTCATTGTTCACAGGCGGGGAGGTGAAGAGCAGCAATCAATTGACCTGCCTGCCTGGCTTGGAGAGCACCCCAGCGTGACGGTGGCGTATCCGACCTGGGGTGCGGCAGACGCCGTCGTACTTCCAGCGGCGGCCGGTGCGGCGGTACTCAACGTGAGGCTCGCTCAAGAACACAGCGCAAGACTGATCCTCCTGCACGCCTAAGAACACTTCCATTAACTCCAGAGTCAGGTACCGATATGAGCCCTTTTCCGCAGACGGCAGCCACCATCCGAACAGCCGCAGCCGTGACCGACCAACACGGTGACGTCGCCCAACTCCATGGAGTGGGCGTGCTGTTCCACGAGGGCCGATACTACGCATGGGGTGAAGAAAAAAGCGCAGGAGCACTCTTTACCTCCGTCGAGTGCTACTCAACCGAGAACTTCGCCGTATGGCGCCACGAGGGGACTTCCCTTCGCAGGGAAGCAGCCGGCGATCTGGGTCCACAAAGGATCGTTGAGAGGCCGAAGGTGCTTTTCAATTCCGCCACGGGGTATTTCGTGATGTTCCTGCATATCGACTCACCCGACTACGCCGAAGCCAGACTTGGTTTCGCCCGATCAACATCACTCATAGGCCCCTATGAGTACCTGAGGAGCTCCCGTCCGCTCGGCAATTCAAGCCGCGATATTGGCGTGTACCAGGAGACCTCCGGCCTCGGTGTGCTGATGTCTGAAGACCGGGAAAACGGGTTGCGTCTATACCGCCTCGCGCCGGACTATCTGAGTGTTGAGTCTGTTCTTTCCACCACTCTGAAAAATGATGGAAGCCATGGGTACGAATCGCCGGCTTTGGTACGCGTTGATGGTTTGTATTATCTGTTTGGATCAGACTTGACCGGCTGGAACATGAACGACAATAAATTCGCAACCGCCTCCCTTGAGGGGCCATGGTCTGAATGGCATGATTTCGCTCCATCCGGCAGCCGAACGTTTGATTCACAGGTCAGCGCCATAGTCCCTGTCCTCGGATCCAGCAGTGTTTCCCACGTCTACATTGGCGACCGCTGGAACCAGCACGACCTCTACAACTCCCTCCCCGTCATCCTTCCCATCAGCATTGGAGGCGGGCACGCCAGTCTTAGCTGGCGGGACGAGTGGTGGTTGGACTGACGGCGGCAGTTGACTCCCGGATAACGAGCTCGGGCTTAACGGCCGAGGAACCGGGAGCCTCGCCAGTGGCCACTGTTGCGGCAAGAAGTGCAAAAGCCCTAGCTCCCAGGTCCCGGAAATCCTGCCGCACGGTGGTCAAGGCGGGCCGCCACATAGCCACGTGCGGCTGGTCGTCGAAGCCAACCACCGACACGTCCTCCGGGACGCGCTTGCCGCTGTCGAGGAGGGCACTGATCACGCCGATGGCGACATCGTCATTGCCGCAGAAAACCGCAGTGACGTCATCTCTGGCTGCAAGCTCTTTCCCCACGCGGTAACCGCTGGCCGGCTCCCAGGTTGCGTGCAATACCGGCGGGACCGGGGCACCCGCAGCCGTCAGGGCCGCCCGCCATCCTTCGGTGCGGCCCGAGTGCTTTCCCATCGTCGGAACTGAAACGTGATGGACAGTTTGGTGCCCGAGCGACAGCAGGTGGTTGGTTGCGTCCCTCCCGGAACCGCGCTCATCCAGAAGCGCCGCCGGAGTTTTTCCAGTCCGTCTGCTTCCCCCTCCGGCCGAGACCAAGGGGACAGATTTCGGGAACGCTTTCACTGCAGCCAGGCCCGGCCGGTCGAACTCAAGGATGATGACGCCAGCCACCGGCTGGGAAAGGACGAGGTCGATGGCCGCGTTGACGGCGTCGTCGTCGTCGGACTCAATCACTGAAATGATCACTGAGAGGCCCGCGGCCCGGGCCGCCTTCTCGACGCCCTCGATGGTCTTGGCATAACCGTAATTCGAAGTTGCTCCAGTCAACACGGCGACCATCGATCGTTTCCCGGATCTGGTAGCCCGGGCAGCACCGTTGGGCCTGTAGCCGAGCTCTGCGACAGCTTTCATTACCCGTTCGCGGAGTTCCGGTGCAACATACTTGCTGCTGGTCAGAACACGCGAAACCGTGGGAACGGACACCCCCGCTGCCTTGGCGACGTCGCTCAGCACGGGAATCTTCTGCTTCAAGGGGTAGTCCGGAATCTTGGTCACAGTCCTCAGAGTAACCGCACTTCCCGCCATGTCATGGGAAGCTCCGGGCTGTGGAGGTAATCGTTATCTTCACGTCAGGTCGTCGAAGTCTCCTCGCGCCCAGGCTGCATGCCGTTGGGCCGAATCGTGTAGAACCGCTTTGGCTCCGGAGGCGATGACGTTGTTGAAGTTGCCGTAGATCCTGTCGAACGTGAGTTCTTCCAGCTGCGCCGCCACCCGCAATGCTACTGCCCCCGACAGCGGCAGATGATTCGGGTAGCTGCGCATGAAGGCGACGGAGCGGCGGTCTGGATTAGGAAAGACGCTGTCGCCTGTCAGCAGGACCCCTTTGCCGCCCGCTCCTGCAGTCCAGTGCGCCACTGCGCTGCCGGGGAAGTGGCCTCCGGTCTGGTGCAGTGTCAACCCTTCGGTGATGGTCCTGCTGCCGGTCCAGTAGGAGATGACTGGATCATTACGGCCAACCCATCGCCGGTCGGCGTCCGCCACAAGCACAGGCACGTCGCCAAGCAGGCGTGACCATTCCACCTGTACCCCGAACATGTGGGGATGACTCGCTGCGATCGCCACAACGGGGCCTCGCTCAAGGACTGCTTTCACAGTGATGTCATCAACGAATCCAACGGGATCCCACAGCAGCGAACCCTCTGGTGTCACGACAAGTTGGGTAGTTTGGCCGATCCCGACTTTCGGCGCGGTTCTGATGCCGATTAGCCCGGGCTCGTTCTCCTCCAGCAGTAACTGCTGGCCGGCCTGCGCCAACTCGTCGAGTGAAAGCCACTTTTGCCCGTCCTCGGGCACGTACTGCCGCTCGTCGGTGCAGATCGGGCAGAGTTCGGGCGTCGGCTCGTCGCGTTCGACGGCGCAGGTTGCGCAGATCAGCATAGCTTCCCCTTCCCGGCTTAGGACCCGGTCGGATGCGGCCGGCGCCCGGATAGATTTTCAACGGCTTGCTCGATCCCCACTGCCTCGGCTTCGACGTCCTCCATATACAGCCTGCCGGACGTGATCAGGCCGTCGTTTACTTCGAAGAGTGTGACCCCACGGGCTTGGAAGGGTTGCCCGTCGGTACGATTACCGGTCCATGACCATTCTGTCCATGTGGTGTTTCCGTCGTCGACTGAGCGGATCGATTCTGTCCGAAAGTCAGGTATTCCAGCGAACATCGCAGCCCAGTTCGCGTGCATCTGACCCCTGCCTGTGAAAGTACGGCCAGGGTGGGCAGGCTGCTCGCTGTGGTAGTTCTCGTGGAACAGAGCTTCCATCGCTTCGGGATCGTGGGCGTTCATCGCCAGCAAGAGCCGGTCTATGACTTCACTCAACCTTGGTTTCCTTCCGCTCAGTGTTTGCCACCTTCAACCGCGCTTCTGGACGCGCGTGATGAGATGCCCAGTCTGGCGCCAATTTACGCGCAATCAGCCCTCCACTCCAGACCCTGTATCTGGGGCAGGGTGTGGATTTCATCCGGGTCTGGTTCACGCTCTGAACTAAAACCCGTGCGTGTACAGCACGTACAGCAGGTAGAGCCGTGAACCTGCGGCCAGTCAGGGATGTAGCCTAAGACCCTAAGTCCATCCCTGAACCAATAGAGGTAGCACTGAATGGCCAAGGCCGACGCCGCGCCGGACGTTGCCCCGACGCCGCGCCACCAACACTTGATCGTCACTGTCTATGGCTTGTATGCCCGGCATCAGGACGGAACGTTTGCGATCGCGGACCTCGTACAACTCCTGGGAGACCTGGGAGTTGAATCAGCCGGAGTACGTTCGTCCGTGTCGCGGTTGAAGAAACGCGGAGTCCTGGTCAGTGTCAAACGCGGGAATTCTGCGGCATACAAGCTATCGCCGGAACTCGAGGACGTTTTCAATGCCGGTGACGAACGGATTTTCGCTCCCCGTCGTGCGGACAAAGACGACGCATGGCTCCTCGCCTCTTTCTCGGTCCCCGAGACACAGCGGCACTTGCGACACAAGCTCCGGAGCATCCTGACCCGTATTGGCTGTGGGCAGGTGTCTCCGGGGTTGTGGATCGCACCCGGAAATCTTGCGTCCGACGTCGAACACCAGCTGCGGCGGGCCGCGCTCATGGACTACGTGGAGCTCTTCAAGGCAACCCATCTGACCGGCGGCCACCTGGAGGAGAAGGTGGGCCAATGGTGGGATCTGCCCTCGTTGGAAACCCTGTACACGGACTTCATTGCACGGCATCAGCCCGTACTCGATCGCTGGGAGAACCACGAGGAGGAGGCTGGGGCGTCCAAACTGCTGAAGCAGGCCTTTGTGGATTACGTTCCCATAGTCACGCAATGGCGGAGGCTTCCCTATATGGACCCTGGGCTCCCGGAAGAATACCTGCCGGAAAATTGGCATGGACTGGCCGCACAGGAGCTCTTCACCAAACTGCACGAGCTATTGGGTCCGAGGGCCCAGGATTATGCGCTGTCCGTCGTCGGATCACCTGCGGAACCAGATGCGGTAGCAGTCGCATCCCCTTAAGAACTGTGTGAAAGTACGCAACGGCGGAAAAGGTTGGGGCAGCATTGCGCCCCAACCCTTTTCCAACGCACCACCCAGGATCAGTGTCCTTGGAAGGCCTCCGCCAGCCACCAGGAGCCACCATCCGAGGCGATCTTGGCATCGATCACCAAGGGCCGGTCCTGTCCGCCATCGCGGAACGCGGCAACCCATTCCCGTACTGGTTGAAGGTCCTCCAGCGTCCGGACGGTCACGCCGTCGGCTCCGTATCCCCGGGCGATCGCGGCAATATCCGTCTCCGGGAAGGACACGCTGCCCAATTCCTCTTGCGTGTGGTGCTCCGCGAAGTGATGGACTTCAGCGCCGTACGCGGCATCGTTGTAGACGATGCAGACCAGCGGCAACTTCAGCCGGACGGCGGTCTCCAGTTCGCTGATGCCCATCAGGAACCCACCATCTCCGGCCCCCAGGACCGGCAACCGCTGCGGTTGCGCTATGGCAGCGCCGATCGCCGTGGAGAGGCCAAGGCCAATCGCCTGGAATGCCTGGGTAAAACAGAACCCGAATTCGTCCGGCACCGCCAAATACTGGCTCGGGTAGCCCATGAAGTTGCCCGAATCCACTGCGACAATCCGGTCGGCGGGAAGGATGGTATCCAGGTCCCGGCTGATGACCCGTGGGTCGATCGACGTCGCAGTGCCAAGGTCCGGAGTCTCCACGTCCCGCCACCGTGCACTCTGTTTGATGGCCAGGGCGTTCTGCTCGGTGCGGTACTTTTCCGCCGCAGCAGGCTGGATCGTCCTGAGGACGTCCAGGGCGTCCTCGGCCGTGAGGGCGGAATCACCCAGCACGCCCAGTGTGATCTGCCTGTTGGCGCCCAACGAGGAATCTTCGACGTCGATCTGCACTACTTTTGTTCCCGCCGAGATCAGCCGGCCGTGACGCATGGTCCACATATTCAGGGTGCAACCCCACCCGATAATCAGGTCCGCTGAGGTAATAAGCTCCGCGGTCAGGGGAGAGGAG
Source organism: Micrococcaceae bacterium Sec5.1 (assembly GCA_039636795.1). NCBI lineage: Bacteria > Bacillati > Actinomycetota > Actinomycetes > Micrococcales > Micrococcaceae > Micrococcaceae bacterium Sec5.1. The sequence continues at coordinate 3,007,501 of CP143430.1, forward strand.
AACCCGCCGGAGATGCCCAAATTGTGGGAATCGCCGTTGAACAGCCCGTTCGCGACAGCCGAGGTCGCCACGAGTGCCCCCGCATGCCGGGCCAGGGCCAGGATGGAATCCCGGGCGCCCCTGCCGCCGCGGCCCGCTACAAACACGGGACGTTTCGCGTTCGAGATCAGCTCCACCAACTGGTTCACTGCGCCGGTATCCGGACGAAGCCGCGCCGGTACAGGCACGACGACGGTACTCACCGTGTCTGCCGCGGATCCGCTTTGGACATCCAAGGGCAAGCTCAGGACCACGGTCCTGCGCTCGTTCACCGCTGTTCGGAAGGCCCGGACCGTATCCGCTACAGCCGTTTCGGGGGAGTGGATCCGTTCCGCCACGGCCCCGACACTGCGCGCCAGTGCATCCTGATCGATCTTGAAGTTGGACCGGATGGCCGCCGCCTGCGTATCGGCAGTCAGCACAATCATCGGTGTGCGGCTCTTGGCAGCTTCTCCGACGCCGGTGATCGCGTTGGTCAGGCCACATCCTTGGTGCGTGGTTACCACACCCACCTTGCCCGACATCCTGGAGTAGGCATCGGCCATGGTGGCAGCGCCGCCCTCATGGCGGGCCGCGGTGTACGGAATTCCGGCGTTCATCAGCGTGCTCGTGATGTCGAAGTTGCCGCTACCCACCACCCCGAAGACGTGACCGACTCCCAGTTTTGCCAGAGTCTGGCCCACCAGCGTGGAGACCCTTACCTGCTCGCTCATGCGACCGGCTCCGATGCTGTGCTTGCAGGGCTCTCAACCAGCGCATAAACGCGGCTGGGGCTTCCCGTGCCGCCGACGATGGGCAGGGGTGCAACCACCAGCGTCGCGCCGGTGACTGGGAGGCGGTCAACGTTCCGCAGCGACGTCACACCGTATTTGTCCGCGCCGAGCAGGAACGAATGGACGGGGAACATCGGGTCCAGCGTGGCTGCCTGGCCGGCGTCGATGCCGACCGTTTCCACGCCGAAGCCGCTGATGGATGCATTTCCGGCGAGCCATTTGGCACCAGCCGCGGAGACCCCCGGAGTGTGGGGACCGGCGTCGTCAGCGTTCATGAAGTCCGCAGCGTTACCGCCGCGGGTGGACCAGCCGGTGCGGAAGATGACCCAGCAGTTTTCCGGGAAGGGGCCATGCTCCTGCTGCCACTGCTCGAAGTGTTCGGGCTCCAGCAGGAAGTCGGGGTCCTGGGCGGCTTCGGCGCTCTTGTCAATCACCACCGCCGGCCCCACCAGGCGGTGCGGCTCTATCTGGTCCACGGACTTCCCGTCCTTGCCCGTGATCCAGTGGACGGGAGCGTCCAGGTGCGTCCCGGCGTGTTCGCCCACCGTGACGTCGTTCCACGCCCAGGCCGGTCCGGCGTCGTCGAAATTGCTGACGGGAGTCAGCGAAAGCCCAACCGTATTGGCCAGGGGTTGGGGAAGATTCAGAATCGGGGTATCACCGCTGAGCGGGGTGGTGAGGTCGACGACGTCGATGGCGCCGGATGACAAGGCTGCGGTGAGCTCATTTAGAACAGACATTGTTCTCCTGTCGGGTTGATGTGTGGTTCATTTCAGTTTCTGGGCAACTAAATGCCCCGATCCGCCGGATAGCCCGGGGCCGGGGTGGGTGGAAGCGCCGATGTGCCACAAGCCCTTGACGGGGGTTTTGTGGTTGGCGGCCTGAGGGAAGGGCCGCCAGAGGAGGTTTTGGAAAAGCTCCGCGGATCCGCCGTACGGATCACCGTTGACGGCATTGGGGTTTTCCGCGGCCAGATCGGTTGGTGCCAGGATGTCCCAGGCAAGGACGGAAGCCCGGGTGCCCGGTGCGAATTGCTCGAGCCTGGTCAGGACGCGCTCCATGTACTGTTCCTTGAGGTCCTGTGTCCACCCGCCGTCCACGGCGAGCGCCCCTGCGGCATCCGCCACAGGCGAAAAGGGCACTTCCTGTAACTGCAGCCATAGTGTCGCTTTGCCTGCTGGGGCTCTGGAAGAATCCAGGACGCACTGTTGACCGACGACGACGGTAGGTTCCGTAGGCAAGAGTCCCGCCTCGGCTTGGGCGCAAGCAATTGCAGTGCTGTCCGAACCGTTGCTCACGTGAACCAGGGGCACGGAATCCAATCGGGGATCGAGCCATTGGACCGGTTTGTCCAGGGCCAGGTGGATCTGCATGGCCCCGCGGCCGTTCTGGTAACGCGCGGCTGCCTCGGCCAACCCGGCTGGTGGCTGGCGCAACAGCTTGGAATACAGGGCCTGGGGTGACACGTTTGCCAGGACGGTCCGTGCGCTGAGCAGCCCGTTGGAGGTTTTCACTCCCGTTGCACCTTTGGAATCGACCAGGATTTCCTCGGCTTCTGTGTCCAGCATGATCCGGACGCCTTTATCCCTCAGGAGGGTCTCAAAAGCAGCGACGAAGTTCCCCGCTCCGCCTTTCACTACCGGGAGGCCAAAGCTGTGCATGCTCAAAGCCATGACCGGAAGCATGACGCCGCCGGTCGCTTGGTCCGGGCCGAGGCCGGCGTGAAGGAGCCAAGGGGACCACAGCTGGTCGGTTTGCCATCCGTTGAAGCGGCTGCGGAGGTAGTTGCGGCCGCTCATGACTGAATCGCGGACGAAAGCCTCCGTACCCTTGACCTTTCCTCGCCTCAAAGCGCCGGCGGCGATCGCCAGCACCTCCCTGAAAGAGCGCAGTTCAGCACCGAACGCACCGAAGATGGTCCCTGCATTGCGGCCGAGGTCCTCCAGCATCGCCAGGTAGGCGCCTTCGTCTCCGCTCTCCTGCAAAGCCGAGGCAGTGAGTGCCGGGTCGCGATGGGCCACGACCACCCTGTGTTGCCCTGTCTTTGGGTCGGCTGCCACGCTGGCCGTCACCGCGCCGTCGGAATTGCAGTATTCCAATCCCCTCGCATGCAGTTCACTTCCCAAGGCCTGGTATGCGCCTCCGGAAACGAACAGGGGGTGCCAGGAAGAGAAGGAATCGTGGATGAACCCGGGCAGCGTGCGTTCCCCTGAATGGATGAAGCCGCCCAGCCTGCCGGCCCGTTCAATGAGGCAGACGCGCTTCCCGGCCATGGCAAGCTCCGCGGCGGCTACCAGGGAGTTGATTCCCGAACCAATGATGGCAATATCAGTGGAGTCCGTCATGGAGGGCACCGTCATCTCAGAAGTCCGGGTGGTTGGTTGCGGCGTGGTATTTGCCGCTGTGGAACAGGAGGGGTTCCCCTCCAGCATTCTCGTACCTCTCCACCTCGCCTACGTAGATGACGTGGTCGCCGGCATCGTGTCGTGAGACGGTCCGGCACTGGAACGTGGCAACGGCGCCGTCCAGCAACGGAATTCCGGCGATTCCCTCGGTGGTTTCCGCGCCGGCGAATTTGTCTGTTGCCGGCGTTGCGAACTGGCGCGAGAGGACGTGCTGGTCACTGGCAAGGATGTTGATGGCGAAGTGCGTAGCGTCCTCGAAGTCCACAAGGCTCGGAGCCCGCTTGCTGGGGCACCACAACACCAGCGGAGGTTCCATGGAAACGGACGTGAAGGAGTTGGCGGTCATGCCCACCTTCCGCCCGTCGACTCCAAGGGTGGTGACCACCGTGACGCCCGTGGCGAATTGTCCCAGGGCGCCCCGGAAGTCCCTCAGGTCAAAAGCTGACGAATCTTCGTCCTTGCGTGCCTGCACGAACTCGGCGGCAGCTGCGGGATCGAACCACCATGGGTAGAACGTGCGGGGATCATCGAATCCGCCAGCGATGCTTGCGGCCAGTGCCGGGTGATCAGCTGCTTCGGCCAGGACGGCCTGTTGGTGTTCCCGCCGGGGTTTGAGCATGTCATTTGTCCACGCCACGGCCCACTGACCCCAGCCCCGCCAGAACTCGTCAAAGGTGCGTTCCATCCACTGCTTGTCGAAGGGCTGCTGCCCTCGCCGCACGATGGAATCCAGGTAATACTTGGCGGCCAGCGTCGCGTTGTTGGATCCCTGCCCGGTGAGGGGATCGTTGAGCAGGACGGCGTCGCCCAGGCCGAAGACAAGGTTGCCATTGCCCAGTTCGCCCACTGCCGAGCGAACGGTCGGGGTGATCCGGCCCAAGAGTGTTGCGCCCTCATCGGTGAGCGTTGCGTTGGCGAAGTTCTTCGCCTCGTGGGGGAAATGCTCTTCCAGGATTTCCAGTGATCGGCTCAGCTGTTCCTGTGGGCTTGTAACATCGGTCCACTTGTCCATAGGGCCGCCCACGACGCCTTCAAAGACCATCATCCGGCAGGGCCCGGACACGGTAAGTCCGGGAAAGGTGAAGAATTCCCCGACGCCGGGGACTACGGACATGCGAATGCTGTCACTGGGCTGATCGGCCGGTTCGGTGGATGTATCGGTTGAGACCGAATCGAATGACACCGTATCGAGTGAGACATAATTCAGGGCGAGCACTCGTTGCGGCCGGTCGAACGGGGACTTGGACCTGTCCTTGGGGAAGATCTGGGCGATCTCGCCCTTTCCGGTGCTGACGATCACCAGCTCGTAGTCCCGTGCGAGCTCCTCCAGCATGCGCGGCGTGACTTTCTCTATACGGAAATCGCCGCCGCCAGCTACAAAGGCCTCGATCCAGGCCGCACTCTTGATCCGCTGATCCACCGAGTGGGCGGTCCCCTCAAGGGGCGCCTCCCACTCGATGGCCCCGGCGCCCGATTCGCCTTCGACACGCAACCGGATGGCACTGATCCCAGGCACGGCTTCGCCGTCATAAAGCTTCGTAAGAGCTGAACTCAGCTGCGCTTCAGCGGCCAGGGCTGTGGGGAACATGCATTGGCTGGACATGACCTTGCCGGTACGGATTTGAGCAGCCGAACGGTCCGAGAACAGGGTGACTTCATACCCCTCCCGCTGCAGGCCCAAGGCCAGTTGGGCGCCGGATTCGCCGGCTCCGATGATTGCGATCTTTCGCATGTCTGGTTTTCCTTCGAGGAACGTTGTTGCCAGGAGTAGTGGAGCGACTGTCAGGTCGCGGGTACGGCGGAGCCCACGCTTGCAAGGTATGCAGCGGCCTTATCCGGATCCATGAACCATTCCTGGAAGTCCGGCGGGTTGTTGAATCCGTTGGCGAACCGGTGCGCGATCTCGGCCGACTGACCGGCCGCTCCCAGAAGCGAAAGGACATGCGGGGGCGGCGGAGCCAGCAGCGCGTTCGTCCACTGTGCTACGTGCTGCGCATAGCTCCAATACGTTTCGAAAGTGGCCTGCATGAACGCTGCGTCGAAGGCACCTTCGCCGTGCGCCGCGATGCTCTGCAAGTAGGACGCCGCGCATTTGCTGGCGTTGTTGGAGCCCTGGCCAGTGATGGGGTCGTTCAGCACCACGACGTCGGCGAGTCCCAGGACCTTCTTGCCGCTGGGAAGCGTGGCGATGGGATGGCGGACAGTGGGCGCGAACCGGCCCTGCAGGAACCCGTTGGGATCGGTCAGCTCGACGTCGGACGCCCGGCTGGCTTCCCACGGCAAGTACTGCTTCAGGATGTTTTTGGACGTCTCCAGGTGTTCCCCGGGAGTCAGGCCCTTCCAGCAATCCATGGGTCCGCCCGGGATGCCCTCGAAAACCATGATTTCGCACGGACCGGTGGTGGTGAGCGCCGGGAAGGCAAAATACTCGCCCACGCCTGGAATCAAATTGAAGGAAACGGCCGAGTGTTTTGCCCTGGGCTCCATTCCCGTGACATACGTCAACGCCAAAGCGCGTTGCGGTGCGTCATAGGCGCTGCGCTGGGCATCGCGGGTGAAGAGCTGGGCAATTTCTCCCTTGCCGGCGGCCACAATCACCAGATCGGAGTTCAGGGAGTATCGTTCCAGTTCCTCCACACCGGCGTCCTCGAACACGAGCTCGCCGCCCTGCGCCACGAACTCTTCCATAAACCTCGGGAATTTGACCCGTTGGTCAATGGACTTGGCCGGGTTATCCAGGCGGGATGCCCAGCTGATGGCCTTCTCACCAGCAACCTCAGGATGGGGGATCGTAAACGATATTCCGTCCACGGTGGGAGCGTCAGGCCAGAAGTCCAGGCCGAGCGCCCTCTCGTGCTCAAGGGCATCGTGGAAGATGCACTGGCTCGAGGAGACTTTTCCATCATGGATTTCTTCGGCCGTGCGGTTGGAGATCGTGGTGACCGCAAAACCGGCCTTAAGCAAACCGATGGCAAGTTGCAGGCCCGATTGCCCTGCTCCGACGATGGTGATGTGGCGCTGTGTCATAGTGTTGACCTTGTCTTTCTGCTGTCTCTGCATCCGTAAATGATGGGGGAAGATATTTGGCCTGGCCTCGGCGTTGGCTCGGGATGGGTTTGTTCCCAGCCGGGGAGGCCAATGTGTACGAGCTTGATGTCATTCATGTGTCGTCACCTCTTTTCGGCGGCGAGTAGTGGGATGGCTTCTTCGGCGCGCTCGGGTCCCAAAGCGGAGTAGCCGCCGTCGACGGCCCAATCAGCGCCTGTCACGAAGCTGGCGGCATCGCTGGCGAGGAAGGCGACGACTGCTCCGATCTCCTCTGGCCGTCCCACCCGCTTGAGCGCGTGGAACGGGGCTGCCACTGAATCTGTTTTGTCAATGTCGCCGCCGGACAGGGTGTCCATGATGTTGCTCCAGACCCATCCGGGGCTGACAGAATTGACACGGATGCCGTCGTCGGCGAGATCTACTGCCATGCTCCGGGTCAACTGGACCAGGGCAGCCTTGCCCGCGGGGTAGAGCCAGCGGCCTGTCTGGGCAACGGAACTCGAAATCGAGGTGAAGTTGATGATGGCTCCGTGCTGGGACGCCTTGAGGTACGGGCGCGCCGCGTTGCTTGCCATCACGGCGCTCACCACATTGACGTTCAGTGCCTGCAGCCAATCGTTCCTGTCCGAAGCCGCGCCATCGTCCTTGTAGGTGCAGGCCAGGTTGACGAGGATGTCGATGCCTCCGTGGGATGCTGCCGTATCGTCCATGAGCCGCGCCACCGCTGCGTCATCTGTGATGTCAGTGAGGGAAAAGCTGATGTCACTTCCCAGCGTGTGGAGCTGGGCGCCGCCGTCGGCGTCGATGTCGGCGACCACAACGGTGGCACCGGCATCGCGCAGCGCCTTCGCGACGCCTTGGCCGATCTTGGTGACGCCGCCTGTGACGATTGCGGTCCTGCCCGAGAGTGCTGACATGGCCAAACCTTTCGTAGTGAATCCATGGGATGGGAAGTCTTATGTACGCATAACGCTCGTCGTTGCCGACGGTGGGCCTCTACTTGACGCTGGGCCTGGGCGCGGGCTTCGGATGAGTCCGTTCCCACTCGATTCGGCGGTCATGCACCAGCTTGACGTTCTTCATCTCTGCTCACCCCTTCCGTCGGTTTCGTTGCTGCGTTTCTATGACGTGCGTCATACTTGTTCTAAGAGCGACTCTATTCACAGGCGAAAAACGGGTCTATCCGCTTGGCGCAGGGCTCATCCGAAAAACGAAAACCGGGGAAGGAACGCGCAATGGTGAGAATCCTTCCCCGTGATGTCCTACGAGGTCTCCCAACAGTGAGCACGACCGACGTGGATGATGCGCACCAGAAAATCGCCGATTTGTTCTGCGGTCACGATCTCGTTCCGCAGACCCGGGGGACGTCCGTGGACATGAAGCTGCGCTCGTTGCATCGCGGTGACGTTGGCATCGAATTCCTGGATTATGGCGCCAACGTCCGGATCAGTCCGGAAGGCCTGGAGAACTTCCATCTCATCCAGATCCCCCTCGCGGGCCACGCACACATGGAAGTGGGCTCATCCTCGGTGGAGTCCAGCCCCAAAACCGCCACAGTTCCGCCAATCGATCGCCCATTCACCATGACGTGGGATCGCGGAACCCCGCATTTGATTGTTTACGTGAGCCGCCTCGCCCTTGCTTCCGTGGCGGCGCAACTCTATGGCGAGGATCCGCACGGTCGTGATCCCGGCAGCGGCGATCCGGAGAAGAGCGTGAAACTCGGCTACGCGATGGACCTCACCGGCTCTGCCGGCCGGGCATTCCTGAGGTCTGTCGTCGAACTCCACGACGACATGATCAGCCAACGGCAAAGAACAGCCCCAGGCTTCGTCCAGAAGCTTCTCGCGGACACGATGGTTTCCCGGCTGCTCCTGGCAATGAATCCCGTGACGGAGGCTGACCACTCCAGTCCGGCTTCCGAAAGCCGGTTGATACGACAATTCCGGGAACTGCTGGAACGGCATGCCTCTGAGGAGTTGGGGGTTCCGGACATCGCAGAGAATCTGGGCGTGTCCGTACGAACCCTGCAACTGGCGCTTCGCTCCGAAGTGGGGGCAACGCCGTCGGAGTTGTTGAGGAGAGTGCGTCTGGACCGGGCCCGGGAACTGCTTCTTGCTGCTGCCCCCGGACAGGAAACTATTGTTTCGATCGCGGAGCGCTGCGGTTTCTCCCATCAAGGGCGCTTCTCGGCCCTCTACCTTGACACGTTCGGCGAACTCCCATCGGAGAGCCTTCGCCGCTAGCCTCGCTCGGGTGTCAGCGTGAGATGGTCCTCAATGACTCACTTGACCAACCCACTGCGGAGGTTTAGAGGCCTGCTGTTTAGGGACGCCCCGCAATCTTTGCAGCGTAGCGGACGGCGATTCCTTGTACTTTTCGCTGTAGTATGCGGCAAACCGCCCAAGGTGGGAGAAGCCGGCGTCGAAGGCGGCTTCGGCCACCGTGGCCGCGACTGGACCGGCCTGTCCCTCCAACATCCGGCGTGCACGCGCCAGCCTCATGTCTCTCAGTACGTGTGCGGGGCTCTGGCCGATGTGCGCCTGAAAGGCATTATGCAGCTGCCTTGTACTGATACCGACGGCGGAGGCCACATCATCAATCCGGATGTTTGCCCCCAGGTTCTGCTCCAGGTAATTGCAGGCTGACTCAACGTACGCCGGAGCCCCCTTATTGCCAGGCAAGGGGGCGAAAGCCGGCTCCAGGAAAGGAGCAAGCCCGGCGGACATTGTGGCAAGAAGGATATTCTCAAGCCACGTGACAGATTCTCCTGCGATGCCCTGGTCCAGCTGGCGGCAGGCTTCCAACCAGGTTTGCGACACCATGTTTGGATTGCTGAGCTGTAAGGGAACGTCGCTAGCAAGGGAAATGGGCTTGACCAGCACGCGATTCGACGTAGCCGCCAAATAGTTTTCCAGCACATCGGCGTCGACACCGCCAACCAGGGCTCCGCGCAGTGGATCCGGAACCATCTTGGTCTGATGGTGGGAGCTCAAAGCGAACGGAGTGTTCGCCACCCACTGGTTGCCGCAGGATTCCACGAGCATCGGACCCCTCGGTATGACAAGCAGCGCCCGGCGACCCGAGGGCGGACTGACAATCGTGACCCCGGTGCCATACGAGACAAAAACCAGGCTGATGGCGCCCGCCACCAGGCCGTTGACCGTCCCGTCGATTCCGCGTCCCTGATGCGGAACCAGCAGATGCTCATCCGACGTCAGGCTGTTGACGGAGTCCCGGACAACTGTTGGCGAGGTGCTGCGGGTTAGAGCATGTGCCTCAAGGGGTCTAGCCGCAGGCAACTGACATGAAACAGCGTCTAACGCCCCAGCTGAGTCCATGTAATGACCTTTCCCTGAAAGGGATCTTGATCCCGGTCGCGCCAGCTGCTCCTCGAACATCGTCAAAGGCATATAGCGTGTGCTTGACGATAGTCATTGCTTCTATACATTGGCAAGTGCCGGTTCGCGAACGCCCAGCTTCTCCAAGCGCGGAAGTACCTCCTGGACGAAGTACTCAAGCTCGCCCGCGTAGTCCACAAAGGCAAGTGTCATCCCGTCAAAACCCGCCTTGGCGAAGCGGGCAATTTCAGCGGCCACTTCATCGGGGGTGCCGACGAGCGGGCAGGAGCCATGGCCCGCGGCAAAACGGGATCGCATGGTCCCCAACATTTCCTTGGTGAAGGACTCCGCGTGCAGACCCTGGAGATTCATCAGGTAGTCCACCGCACCCCAATCGGCATTCTCTTCTGCGTAATACGCGAGATAGTCCGTTGCCTCCTGATGGCTCGGCCGGCACACCACGTGGCTAAGCGTCAGAACACCAACCTCACGCTGGTAATTCGCCATCGCCTGGCTTTTCACGGAGCGGACAATTTCCGCCCCGTCCTCGGGCCCGCCGACCACCGTGAAGACGAAATCCGAGTTCCTTCCAGCGAAGTTCCTGCCTTGCGCGGAGGAACCCGCATTGAGAATGGGAACCTTTCCGCCGGCGGGCTTCGGCGATGCCTCAACATGCTTAAGCGAGAAGAATTTCCCGTCGAAATCAAAGATTCCTTCCTCTTGCCATGCTCGGCGCACCACCTCCCACCACTCCTGGGCGAAACCGTAGCGATCGTCATGGGCCTCCGCCATGTCCACGCCCATGGTTTCGTACTCGGGTTGATTCCAGCCGGCCACGATATTCAGTCCAGCACGGCCGCCACCGATCGCATCAAGGGTGGCGATCTGCTTCGCCGTCACCAGTGGATGGTTGAACGCTGTGTGAACCGTTGAGAAGACAGAAATCCTTTCGGTGGCGGCCAGGAGCGCGGCGGCCCATGGAATGGGCTCGAGTACCGAACCATGAAAGTTCGTATCGCCCTTGTAACCGATCCATCTCGCGATGGGCAGCAGGAAATCAATTCCTGCCTGGTCGGCGATGCGGGCCATCCGAAGGTTTTCCTCCCACGTTGCTCCCCATCTTTCGGGAATCTTCGTAACGGCCAATCCTCCCGAGCAATTTGCCGAGAATAGTCCGAGCTTGAAGTGGTCTTTTCTGTCCATGGGATGCATGATTCCTCTTTCTGGTCCTGTCAAAGTGTTGGTGATGTCACGAGCCGTCAGGCGCTTTTCTACGGTTTCCGCAAGTGCTGAAAGAGCAGGGGATCGAACGACTCCGGTTGCGTTATGTGGTCCACTTGGCCGACCAGGATCATGTGGTCGCCGCCCTCATAGCGGGCCCATAGCCGGCAGTCGAGTCGCAGCCCTACGTCCGGCAACGCAGGCGCGCCGGTATATCCCACAAGGGGAATGAGACCTTCAAACTTGTCCTTGCCGCGCTGGGCGAAGCGGGGGACGTAGTGCCCAAGATCCTTCCCCAAAACGTGGATGGAGAAGTTATCTGTCGCCATCCAGGTCTCAATGCTGGACGATGCTTTGTCCACGCACCATGAGACAAGGGCCGGGTCCAGGGAGACGGACGCGAAGCTGTTCATGACCATGCCGGCCCGTCGACCACCCGCCGCCGTTGTCACGACGCTGACTCCGGAGGGCCAATGCCGCATGACGGACCTCAGGTCCGGAGGGACCTCACAGGCTTCCAGGTCTTTTGCTACAAGCGGTTGCTGTTGGATGCTTTCAGTCAACATCGTGTGCCACCTCCAGTCAGTGTTGCGAACGTTCCACAATTCTGCGGATCGCAGGCTGACTGGACTATCCGTTCTTCGCTGACTTATGGCCGTTTTGCGACAACCAGCGCCGCGCCCCAATCCCGCGAGGGAAAGTACGAGGCGGCGTTCCTGTCACTGGAACGCGCCCAGCTGGATGTTGACGGCAAGCACGACGGACGCCAGCGCGAGGATTCCCGCGCCGAGCTGCAGGAGGAAGCCGTCCTTGGAACGCCGCAGCCCTCCTGGCATGGACCGTGGCATGAGGGAGACTGCACTGAAGCTGGTCACCAGTGCCGCTGCGATGATGACGCTCAAGCTCAGCATGGCGTCAGAACCTTCCCCGGCTTGGATAGCTTCCAGGGTGATACACGACGACGTTGTCGCATTGTGACTGCCTTTCGCAGACGAATGCAACAACAATATCGTCAATTGTTGACAATGAACAAGGCTTTGTTGCTGGTCTTCGCTCAGCCTTCCCTGGGGGCGTCGGTCGAAGTCAGGGACCGTTCGGCAAGTTCGCGCGCCATCTCATCTCCGACTTCCCTGAGCTTTTCTGCCAGGAGTGCTGCACTCGGGGCCAAGGGCCTATCTGGATGGAGCAATAGCCCGACTTGTTGAGCCAGCCCGTTCAGATGAAGGCTGAGGATCTTTACATCCGGTTCAGCCAAGGCCATGGATTCCGGCATGAGGGCCAGGAACCCGGCCTCCACCACGAGCGTACGTACGGTGGCCGGAGCGCCGGATTCGACCTGTTGCGCAGGAGGGGCAAGTCCAGCATTCCGGAAGTTCTGTTCGAGCTCATCCCGAAGGGGCGTGTTGGCAAGTGGTACCACCCATCGGTAATCTGCCAGGTCCTGCAGGGAGACTTCGGGTATGGCGTGGGCGGGGTGCCACGGAGCGGCGACGATACGGAAGTCCTCGCGATACAGCGGGACAAGCCGCAGCCGGGCGGTACTCGGATGGTCGGTCACCCGGCCTACCAACAGGTCCAGGTCACCGTTACCCAGTTCCTGGATCAGCGTTTCGGGAGGTGCTTCGCGCAGTCGAACTTCCACCCGCGGCTTTTCGCCAGTGAGCCGGGCGACGGCCCGCGGCAACAGAAGATTGGCCCCTGTGACATGCGCGCCCACCTTGACAAGGCCCGACGCCGGGTCGGCCAGTTCCTCTACCCGTCGCCGCAGGGTGCTGAGATGGCCGACGATCGCTCTTGCATGCTCAAGGCATGCCTCCCCGGCCAGCGTAGGCACCATCCCACGCGCTGTTCTCTCGAAAAGAGGCGCGCCGATGGCATGCTCGGCTTCCCGTAAAGCCCGGCTCAACGCCGGCTGTGTCAGATAGAGTTCTTCGGCGGCCCGGACAAGGCTGCCTTGCTCCGCGACGGCGAGCACAATAACAAGGTGGCGCAGCTTTACGTGGGTTGTCAGCAGCGCCCGCAGGTCCATGTCTTCATCCTACGGGTCCTCCTCCTGCGGGCTGCTGCACCGACAGCGGGCCGTGATCAATCAGCGGGCAGCAACAGCAGCCGCCCGCCGCGGGGAGGTGATATCCCTGTCCCACTGTGCTGCCTCCCGGCCGGCGGCTTTAAGCACCTGCTTGCGCACTTTGCCGTTCTCGGTCTGGGGCAGTTCATCCACCACCCGCAGGAAGCGGGGGATGGCGAAGGAAGCGAGCCGGGGAACACAGAACTGGCACAACTCGGCAAAATCCACAGGCTCACGGAGGACCAGTGCGGCCATCACCTCATCTTCACCGAGTTCGGAATCCACTGCGTACACGGCAGCCTCCTGGACGGCGGGATGCTGCCGCAGAACCTGCTCAACCTCTACTGAGGAGATATTTTCCCCGCGGCGCCGGATGACATCCTTGATCCGGTCAACAAACCGAACCCAGCCGTCCTCTTCCAGGACGACCCTGTCCCCGGAATGGAACCAGAGATCCTGCCACGCCTTCGTTGTCGCCTCGGGCATGGCATGATATCCGGTGGCCATTGCATGGGGCTGGTCACTGCGGATGAGCAACTCACCCGGATGCCCGTTGGGAACGGGCACTCCGTGGGCGTCCACAACGCGGATGGAGAATCCGGGCCGCACCCGGCCAACGTACCCTGGGCGCCACTGATGGGGCGTGGACCCGATCACCGAGTTCGTCTCGGTGGATCCGTAGCCGTCCAGGAGGAGCACTCCGAACCGCACCTGGAAGGGTTCGACCAGCCGGGCAGGTGTGGCCGGGGAAAGGGCCAGGCGAATGTGGTGGTTCCGATCACCCGGTCCCGGCTCCTTGCCAGCGAGTATTCCGACCATCGCGCCGAGAAGGTATGTCACCGTCGCTCCCGCTGAGGAGGCATCTGCCCAGAACCGCGAGGCCGAAAACCGTGGGCCGAGTACGTACTCGCCTCCGCAAGCGACGGCCTGCATGAAGGCATTGAGGGCGTTCGTGTGAAACAGCGGCAAACAGGTGTAGAGCACGTCATCGGGCCTCAGACCCAGCTGGTCTGACATATTTTCAGCCCACCAATAGAACTGCCCTTGAGGGCACAGCACACCCTTGGATACCCCGGTGGTGCCGGAGGTGTAAAGGATGGCAGCCGTGTCTGCCGGTCCTGTTTCCACTGGCTCCACTCCGGGAACCGGTTCAGGGACCGGAGTGACCTCGAAAGCGGGGGTGACCCCAAAAGCCGTGGTGGGGTCCGCCGTCGGCCGATCAAGTACCCACACCTGCTGTAGGTCCGGTACGGGACCAGCTGCGGCGATATGTGGCAACAGTTCAGCTTCAGCTACCATCAGTGCCGGCCGGGAGTTGGTCAGGACATGGCGCAACTGTTCGCCCCTGCTCGCCGTGTTCACGGGGACAGCGACGGCGCCGATCCATGCGCAGCCCAGGATGAAGTCCAGCAGTTCTGTCCTGTTGGAGGACATCAGGGCCACTGTTTGACCAGCCTCGATCCCGGCACTGCGCAGCAGGCCGCCAGCGCGGGCGGCGGCGTCGGCCATCATCTGGCTGTCCCGACGAATTTCACCGCAGCGGAAAAGAGGCGCTGCAGGAGCTTTCCGGGCTCGTTCAAGGAGCATTTCGGGGATGGTCAAGGGACGGAGGCTTGGGTCTGTTACCTGGGGGTTCATGGCTGATTCTCATTTACGTTTGAGCGGACAGGGATGAAGGCGTGGACGCCGGGGCCGGCGTTTGGGTTGTTGGTGAGCGGCAGGCTTTCACCGGGCACTGTCGTGCCGCCGGTCACGCGGGCAATGACATGAGGCCCATTCGGGATGGTCAACGTGGCCAGAAGCGTGCCGTCGGCCAGTTGCGTTGTCTGCTGGACGTCTGCCTGCTCGGCCTGGACCGTTGAAAAGTCATCCTGTCCGCAGCGGGGACAGATGAGACGTGCCGGAAAGAGGAGGCTCCCGCATCCAAGGCAGGCTTGGATGGCGGCGCTCATTGGGCTGCCTCCAGCACCGACATCGTGGCGCAGGCCCCGTAACGGTAGAGGACCATCCCGTAACCGCTCACGACTGCGTGGCGTGCCGTGACCTGGCGGGCCCCAGCCCGCCCCATCAGCTGGGCGGCGGCTTCAACCAGTCCGTGCATTCCGCCCGCAGCCCCGGCCTGCCCGGCCGAAAGCTGGCCTCCGGAGGTGTTGACCGGCAACAGGCGCGTGGCAATTCGGTGTTCGATGAAATCGGCCGGGTGGTCCTGATTTGAAAGAATGCCCAGATCCGCCAATTGCGCCACCACCATGGCCGGGTAGTCGTCATAGACGCAGGCGAGTCCTATGTCGCTGGGACCGATCCCGGCCTGCTCCCAGCCGTTGGTTGCGCAGGCTTGCAGGCCCGTTGCCAAGCCGTCGTCGGACTGTTGGTCGGAGTTGTACGAGGCCTTTACGGAAAGCACTTTGGCACGGGGAGTTCCCTTGCTCCGATCTGCCACCAGGACAACGGCGTCCGCCCCGGTAACAGGAGGTACACAGTCGTACCGGCCCAAGGGGGTGGCAACCATCGGGGCGTTAAGGTATTGGTCCATGCTCAGTGATTCGCGGTAGACAGCAGCTGGGTTATCCATGGCCCATTGGCGCTGCGCCACGGCGATGCGGCCGTAATCTTCACGGCAGAGTCCGAGCTGCTCCATCTGGCGGGAAGTGAGCATCGCAAAGAGTGCATTCGGTCCGTTCATCGGCAGGGGCGCCAGATGGTCTTCAGTCGCCTTGTTGTAACTGGCAACAAGACGGGAGAACGCGGCCTGGTCCATGAGGTCGCCTGCGGCCAGAACGATGACGTTTGCGTCGCCTGCTTGAATGGCACGGACGGCATGCTGGAGCATTCCGCCTGCGCTGGCGCCCCCGTTGGTGTCTTGCATCAGCCAGGAGAGTCGAAGGCCCATGCGCCAGGCCAGATCAATGGCGTGATCGGGTGCGAGCGTGAAGCTGGATACTGCAAACCCATCCACGTCACTGGTTTGGAGGCCGGCATCATGCAATGCCTTGCTCACAGCCCGGGCAATAATCTGGGACGTCGTTGTCCCTGCTGAAGGGTGCCGGGTGTAGGGGGACTGTCCAGTCCCAATGATGGAGACCGTCATGGCCATCCTTTCTAAAAAACGACAGCAGAGCAGAAGAACTTTTGGGGTGCCTACGAGAGAACTTCTGCCTCGTGGCCGGCCTTTTCCTTCTGGTCGGCTTTGATGCCATGGCGGGAGAAAACCAGTGCTATGAGCGTGACCAAGACCAGGCCAATCACATATAGGGATACCGGAATGGAGGAACCGTATTGCAACAGCAAGGCTGTGGCGATCAACGGGGCGAATCCGCCGGCAAAGACCGCTGCGAGCTCGTGGGCGATCGCCATCGCGGAATAGCGGACCTCGGCGTTGAACAGTTCGTGGAAGAAAGCTGGCTGCGTTCCGATCATTGCGCCGTGGCAGAGGCCATTGCCCAGGAGGAAGGCCAGGATGACGATGGCGGGAGTGTTGGAATCAATCATGGAAAAGAACGGGAAAGCCATGGCACCCATGCCAATTGCACCAAGGGCGTAGACAGGACGCCGTCCAATCCTGTCTGAGAGATGGCCGAAGAAGATGTAGGTGCCAAACGAGACAAGCATGGATACTGCCACTGCCATCAGCAGCAGGCCCTTGTCCACGCCCACGTGAACTCCATAGGCAATGGAGAAGGAGAGGAAAATGTACGAGCCGCCGTTCTCGGCCACACGAAGTCCCATGGCGACGAGGATTTCGCGGGGGTGGGTTTTGATGGCCGCAAGCACGGGGAGGCGGTGTTGCTTGCTGTGGCTGGCGGCGGTGAACTCCTTGCTTTCCGGTAGCCGGAAGCGGATGTAGGCACCTACTGCCAGCAGCACCACGCTCAGGAGGAACGGGACGCGCCAGCCCCACGCCAGGAACTGGGCGTCCGGCATCAACTGGACCACAAAGAAGACCAAGGAGGACAGCACGAAGCCGAGCGAAATTCCTCCCTGGCTGAAGGCGGAGAGCATGCCCCTGCGGGTAGTGGAGGAGTTCTCGCTGATCAGCAGGACGCCTCCGCCCCATTCACCACCGGCCGCGATGCCCTGGATGACCCTGAGCAGGATCAACAAGGCAGGGGCCCACAGCCCTACTTGCGCATAAGTGGGCAGCAAGCCCATGAGAGCTGTGCTGATTCCCATGATGGATAGCGTCATGACCAATGCGCGCTTGCGCCCCAGCCTGTCTCCGATGTGACCGAAAATGATTCCGCCCAGAGGACGGGCTGCGAACCCGACGGCGAAACCAGCGAAGGCGGCCATGGTACCAACCAGGGGGTCGACGTTGGAGGGGAAAAACAACCGACCAAAGACGACTGCCGATGCAGTGGCGTAGAGGAAGAAGTCATACCACTCCAGCGCATTGCCCACGAGCGAGGCAACAACGTACCGTCGGACGCCGGGACGTTGTCCCGGCAAGGTGTGCTGTGGATGGGACATTGTTGCTCCTTAGTGCGAAAAACTCTGGCAATGCTCCGGCCAATTCGACGTATCGTCCTGGCTGAAACTCTGCGATCAGGTTGTCCGCTTCATGATCGAAACGGTCAATTGTGATGGGCGTTACAGCTGCTGATTTCAGTTTCCCCCGCGGTCAGGGCAACGTCGAATGCCGGTTTTGCCAGGGGCTATGCCTTTCCGGGTAACCCTTGCGATTTGCACAAAAACGCTGTTCCGGTGCGTATGAATGTGCTGCTAATGTCGCAGCCACAAGTCCTGTTGCGCACCGCCACGGGACCCTCAACGCCCTCATCGACGGCGAACCCATCCCCAAGGAACTCTTATGGATACCAGCAGCAATATTGACGTGCGCCAGGGCAGCGTAGCCCAGGTGCTTGCCGGCCTCGCCACGGGCCGGATTGATGTCATTGACCTGACCACCAGGCTCTCGATCAACACTCCAACTCTCGAACTGCCGGAGCCCTTCGCAAACCTCATTGACTTCAGCCTCGAAGAGGTCTCCGCCTACAACCGCCCCGGACCCTTCTGGAAGCATCACAACATCCACACCGGCGAACACATAGGCACCCATCTGGACGCGCCCGTCCACTGGATCACCGGGCGTGACGGCAAAGACGTCGCCCAGATCGAACCCGCCCGGCTCGTGGGCCCGGCCATCGTCCTTGACGCGACCGAGGAGGCTACTGCGGACCCGGGCTTTCTCCTCGACCGTCACCACATCCTCCGATGGGAGGAAACCTACGGAGCACTGCCCGACGGCGGCTGGCTCCTCATTCGAACAGGGTGGGACAAGCGCTCCCAAGACCGACAACGATTCCTGAACAAGGACGAGCACGGCCCACATTCTCCCGGGCTCACGGTCGAATGCGCCCGATGGATTGCCGAGGAGTCTGCATTGTCCGGCATTGGCGTGGAAACCGTTGGTATCGATGCCGGGGCCGCCGGTGGACAGGAACCTCCATTTCCGGCCCATCACTTCCTGCTGGGGAACGACAAGTACGGAATCACCTCATTGCAAAACCTGGACCAACTGCCCCCAACCGGAGCAGCCCTCATCGTTGCGCCCTTGCCAATCGTTGGCGGAACCGGGAGCCCAGCTCGCGTGTTCGCGCTCAAAGAAGGAGAAACACGATGACCGTCACCACCAGCGGACCGGTACTCAAGGAGGACTCCACGGCACTGGCCCCCGCATCCCGCTCTGACAATGTTGCCGAACTCGTGGGGAACACCCTTGCCCGGCTCGGCATCGGCCACGTCTTCGGAGTAGTGGGCAGCGGAAATTTCGTCGTGACAAACGCACTGCGCCGGGCAGGAGTTCCCTATACCGCAGCAAGGCACGAAGGCGGCGCAGCCACCATGGCTGATGCCTACGGGAGGATGTCGGGCAAGGTCGGAGTCGTCACTACGCATCAGGGTTGTGGGTTGACCAATGCGGTAACAGGAATCGGCGAGGCAGCGAAGAGCCGCACCCCCATGATCGTCCTAACCGCGGACACACCTGCATCGGCCGTCAGGTCCAACTTCACCATCGATCAGGATGCACTAGCCCGAAGCGTCGGTGCAGTGGCTGAACGGGTCCACTCACCGCAAAGCGCAGTAGCAGACACCCTCCGCGCCTACCGCACGGCAGTCAACGAACGCCGGACGGTGGTCCTTTCCCTGCCGACAGACGTCCAAAGTGCAGAGGCACCGGCAGAAGTCGGCCTCTTGGAGCCGTTGGAACCCCGCCAGCGGACCAGGCCCTCAGCCGCGGCAGTCACGAAGCTGGCAGAGCTCATCCAAGGTGCGAAGAAGCCCGTATTTGTGGCTGGCCGTGGAGGCCGCCAGGCAGGACCGGAAATCGCGGCGCTCGCCGAAACCGCTGGCGCGCTCGTGGCGACCTCCGCCGTCGCTCACGGACTCTTCAACGGCGACGCATTCAACCTGGGGATTTCCGGTGGATTCTCCTCGCCGTTCACCGCGGACATTGTGCGCGAAGCTGACTTGATCGTCGGTTGGGGCTGTGCACTGAACATGTGGACGATGCGCCATGGTTCGCTCATTGGCCCAGGAACAAAAGTGGTGCAAGTGGACCTTGAGGACTCGGCTTTGGGGGCAAACCGGCCCGTCGACCTGGGGGTACTGGGGGATTGCAGCGAGACAGCCCTTGCTGTGCTCAATGAACTGCGTTCTGCCGGACACCAGGCGGTTGGCCTGCGTACCTCACAGATGGCTGACCGGATAGCCGTGCACGCGCGCTGGAACTCGGTGGACACAGAAGACCTGTCCGCTGCGGGGACCATCGATCCCCGGGTCCTCAGCCGCGAGCTTGACCGGATCCTGCCGGACAATCGCATTGTTTCCGTTGATTCCGGCAATTTCATGGGGTATCCAAGCGCCTACCTGTCCGTTCCTGATGAGTATGGCTTTTGCTTCACCCAGGCTTTTCAGTCGATTGGGCTGGGGTTGTCCACTGCGATCGGCGCGGCGAAAGCCCAACCGGAACGCGTGCCGGTCCTGGGCACCGGCGATGGTGGCTTCCTCATGGCCATTTCGGAATTGGAGACGCTGGTCCGTGAGCGGATTCCCATGGCGGTGATTGTCTACAATGATTCCGCGTACGGCGCCGAGGTCCATCACTTCGATGCAGATGATGAAGACCTGGAAGTGGTTCGATTCCCCACGACAGATATCGCCTCCATCGCCGCAGGCTACGGTGCTGCCACCGTGACGGTCCGGTGCGTCGCGGATCTGGCCCCGGTGGAGGAATGGGTTGCGGGTCCTCGGACTATGCCGCTGGTCATTGACGCGCGGATCGCTTCCGACGGCGGCGCGTGGTGGCTGGCCGAGGCCTTTAAAGGCCATTGAGGCTAAACGGCGGAGTCGCTAGTCTGGCTCGCAGTGATGTCGATCCCGGGCCACCCGATCGGCGTACGGTTCGAGGCAGCATCCGGTTGCCTCTCATGCGAAGGAGTACATGATGGGAATCCTCTCGGTCGATCTTTTCATCACCCTTGATGGCGTGTATCAAGGCCCGGGTGGCCCTGATGAGGACCGTGAGGGTGGCTTCGAGTTCGGCGGCTGGCAGGCGGCTTATTCCGATGAAGAGACCGGGCGGGTGATCGTCGAGGGAATCAACCGCATGGATGCGCTGCTCTTGGGGCGCAAAACCTACGACATCTTCGCGGGATACTGGCCCAACCGGGCCGATGACCCGATCGCTGATACGTTCAACGCACTGCCCAAGTTCGTCGTCTCCCGCTCGCTGACGGACCCTGGATGGGCGGGCACGACGGCGTTGTCCGGGGTGGCGGAAGTGGCTGCCCTGAAAGATCGGTTCGAGGACATACATGTCATAGGCAGCGGCGAGCTGGTGCGGTCCTTGCTGAAGGCCGACGTCGTTGATCGACTGAACCTCTTCCTGTATCCCATCACGCTTGGAGCCGGAAAGAAATTGTTCCCCGACGGCGCCGGCGTGCCGGCAGCGTTCCGCTTTGCACAACCACCGCAGGGGTTCCCGACGGGCACCGTTGCCCTCGCTTACGAGCGCGCGGGTATGCCGGTTACAGGCATCGACATCGGCGAAGGATAGTCACGATCCTGCACGGCCGGGCCATTCCTTGCCGGCCCAGGGGTCGTAATCGGCGATGAGCTCCTCTTGGGGAGGACGCTTTGCTTCGGGGATGTGCTGCAGGTTCACCCGGACCCTGTACCAGAGCGAACTCGAGCCGCGCATCCCGTCGATGAGTACATCCGCCGGGTGCAGCTCCGGGACCACGTCGGCGTGCCGGGCCTTCCATTCATCGAGGGCGGCCACCGCTTCGGGCTTTGTCTTGGTGCGGGCCACCTCAATGAGTGGCATCGTTGAGACCCGGCGCCCGGACCCGTCGCCGGCGCGCGGCGCCTTCTCCGCCGGTCCAAGTTCCTTCGCCAAGGCCAGCAGGCCCTCAAGGGACCCAACGGCGTCATCGATGCCGGCATGGGGATCACCCAGGTCCGCGAAGCGCTCGGGCACTGAGCGGACGGTGAATTGTTCGGGCCTCGTGGACGTGACCTCATCCCACGTCAGGGGAGTGGAGACCCGGGCATCAGGCCGGGGTCTGACCGAGTACGCCGACGCAACAGTCCGGTCCTTCGCATTCTGGTTGAAGTCGACGAAGACGCTCTCGCCGCGTTCTTCCTTCCACCACCGCGCCGTGGCAAGCCCGGGTGCGCGGTTCTCCACCTCGCGGGCAAGGGTCTCGGCGGCGAGCCGCAGCTCGCTATAAGACCATTCCGGGGCGATCCGCACCAAAATGTGGAGTCCGCGGGAGCCGCTCGTCTTAGGCCAACCCACCAGCCCGACGTCGTCAAGCACCTCGCGCGCCACATAGGCGACGTCGACGATCTGCGACCAGTCCACTCCAGGCATGGGATCGAGGTCGATTCGGAGTTCGTCGGGATGATCCAGGTCCTCGGCACGGACGGGGTGGGGGTTGAGGTCCAGGCAGCCAAGATTTACCACCCACGCCAAACCGGCAGCGTCCCGGATGACAGTTTCTTCTGCTGAGGTCCCCGATGAGTAGTGCAGCGTTGCCGTATCAATGAACTCCGGATGATTTTCGGGAACGCGTTTCTGAAAGAACGGCTCAGCGTCGATGCCCTTGGGGAAGCGCTTGAGCACCATGGGGCGGCCGCCGGCGCCCCGCAGCGCACCCTCCGCAACTGAAAGGTAATAGCGGACCAAATCCAGCTTGGTTAGTCCGGGTTCGGGGAAAACCACCTTGTCCGGATTGGAGACGCGAACTTCGGCGTCGTCTATGTCCAGAATCTCTGCCGGAGTCTTCGACGGGTTCATGCCGCCACGCTAGCAACGATCGGCGGCCCCAGCTAGACCATCACAGCTAGACCGTCACAGCCAGACCAAGGGCAAGGGCGACTATATTGACCATGTCAGCCCACCACCACAATCGCGGGAGTCTGCACACTATGGCCAAGGAACTTGCTACCCAGCTCATCGAACAACTCCAGGCTGCCGGCGTGCAGCGGATTTATGGAATCGTCGGAGACAGCCTCAATCCAATAGTGGACGCTGTCCGTCAAACGGGAGGTTCGGCCAAAGGCGGCATCGACTGGATCCATGTCCGCCACGAGGAGGCCGCCGCTTTTGCCGCAGCGGCCGAGGCGCAACTTACTGGGAAGCTTGCTGTCTGTGCCGGCTCTTGTGGCCCTGGCAACCTCCATTTGATCAACGGACTCTACGACGCCAACCGCACTGGGGCGCCGGTCCTTGCCATCGCTTCGCACATCCCCAGCAAGCAGATCGGCAGCGGATTCTTCCAGGAAACCCATCCCGACCGGATCTTCACTGAATGCTCGGTCTATTCGGAACTGATCAGCACCGCCGAGCAGGCGCCCCGCGTGATGCACAGCGCTATCCAGAACGCTGTAGCCCTGGGAGGGGTCGCCGTCGTGACTCTTCCCGGCGATATCGCCGGGCTTGAAGCCACCGCGCCGACGCCGTTGCCCGCCATCTTCCGGCCAGCGAGCCTGGTCCCGGACCAGTCGAGCGTTCAGGAACTGGCTGACGCCATCAACGACGCCGGTAAGGTCGCCATTTTCGCGGGGGCGGGTGTCCAGGGAGCCCACGACGAACTCATTGCTTTGGCGGAGTTGGTCAATGCTCCGATTGGCCACTCACTGCGCGGCAAGGACTTCGTCCAGTACGACAACCCGTTCGACATCGGTATGACCGGTCTTCTCGGCTACGGTGCGGCGGCGGAGGGCATCGAGGACGCTGATCTGCTGATCCTCCTGGGTACCGATTTTCCCTACGACCAATTCCTGCCGGACACACGGACGGCACAGGTTGACCGCGCGGCGCAGCGGCTGGGGAGGAGGACCGACGTCGACATTGCTGTTCATGGAGATGTCCTTCCTACTCTGACCGCCCTTCTGCCTTTGGTGAATCCAAAGAAGAACCGCCGCTTCCTGGACCAGATGCTGAAGAAGCACGACCGCCTGATGAACAAGGCCGTGGGCGCGTACACAAGGAAGGTCGAAAAGAAGCAGCCCATTCATCCTGAGTACGCTGCTTCGCTGCTGGACCAAGTGGCGGCGGATGACGCCATCTTCACCGCGGATACCGGAATGTGCAACGTCTGGACGGCTCGCTATATCAACCCGCTCGGCACGCGCCGGCTGATCGGTTCCTTCCTTCACGGGTCCATGGCCAACGCCCTTCCGCACGCGATCGGTGCACAGGTTGCCTATCCCGGGCGCCAGGTGGTTTCTGTCTCCGGCGACGGGGGCTTGTCCATGCTGCTGGGTGAGCTCATTACCGTGGCCGCACATCAACTGCCGGTAAACGTCGTGGTCTTCAACAACTCAACGCTGGGCATGGTCAAGCTCGAAATGTTGGTGGACGGGCTGCCCGATTTCGGCGTTGATGTGCCGGACGCCAACTATGCGGCCGTTGCGAAGGCCTTGGGCTTCCATGCTGTTCGGGTGACGGATCCGGCGAATATCGAGGAAGCGTATCGGGAGGCGTTCGCCCACCCGGGTCCTTCGCTGGTGGAACTCATCACTGATCCGAATGCACTGTCCATCCCGCCAAAGATTTCCGGGCAACAAGTCATCGGTTTCGCGACGGCCATGTCCAAAGTGGTCTTGAACCGCGGAGCCGGTGAAGCTGTGAGCATGGCCCGGAGCAACCTGCGCAATATTCCTCGGCGCTGAGAGGAGTCTTTGGCGGCAGCAGCTTCAAGCCGACAGCAGGTATAGATTCTCTGGCCTACGAATGTTCGTCAAGTAGGTTTCCAAGGATGGTGAGGGCTTTGGACAACTGGAGGTCGGACACTGCGCCATACCCGATGACCAATCCGTTCACCGGTGGGCGTTCGGCGTAATACCCGGCCAAAGGGATGACCCGCACGCCCCGTTCCAGCGCCTTCGCAGCCAGGTCCGCTGCGTCAGGCTGTTCGAAGCGGATCACTGCATGCAATCCGCCGTCGAGGCCTGCAAGCTCCACATCTGTCCGCGCGCCTAAGCGCTCAATGAGCAGGGAACGGCGGTGCGAATATTCCCTCCGGGCGCGGGCAATGTGACGGGAGAGTCCACCGCCCTGAAGGTAATAGGCGAGGGCCGACTGCAGGACCCCGGCAACCGGAGTGTCCAACGCTTCACGCATTGCCTTGAGGCGTTGTCCGGCTGCGCCCCGGACCACCAGATATCCGCAGCGCAGCCAAGGACTCAGGTTCTTTGAGAACGTTCCGAGAAGTACGACGTCGGCAGCTGCGGGCAAGGATGCGACGGCCGGCAGGGGCATTCTGCTGTGACGGAATTCGCTGTCGTAATCGTCCTCCAGCACCAGCACGCCGTGGCGGTCCGCCCACTTCAGCAGGCCGAGCCGTTCCTGGACTGCCATCCTGCCACCAAGAGGGTACTGGTGGCTGGGGGTGATGAGGACGGCGTCGGGAATGGCGTTGAGTCCTGCGAGTTGGGAGCTCTTCAGGCCGTCTTGGTCCACGGGAAGCAGCTGAAGTTGGGCACCAGCCGCGCTCATCACGCGTCGCGCCGTGGGGTAGCCCGGGTCCTCAACCAGGATGCGCGGATTGTTCCTCTTGCCGCGAAGCATGGCCACTATCAAGTGCAGCGCATCACTGGTGCCAGCCGTAATGATGACGTCCTCGGGGTCTACGGCCAGGCCCCTGGACACCGCCAGGTGACCGGCCACGGCTTCCCGCAGGTCCAACGTTCCAAGGGCTGGCGGCAGATGCGTGTTTCCTTGCTCCGCCAAGGCCCTTTTCCATGCATTACGCCACTCCCTGTCCTGGAACGGCGATCCCGAGGGGCGGCCGGGGGTCAGGTCAATCACCTCCGCGCGGACAGGGCTGTTGCTCTGCGACTTCTGTTCAAAGGGGCGCTGTTGGATGTCCGGCCGGACCGCTACTTTGGTCCCGCCAGTACCGCTGCTTTCCAGGAACCCTTCCCCGGAGAGTTGCTCGAAGGCGCGCACCACCACACCACGGGAAACCCTTAAATCCGCGGCCAGCCGGCGGGTGGCGGGGAGCGTGTGCTCAGGCTGCAGGAGTCCGCTGAGGATGGCGGTACGGAGCTGGCTTGCAACTTGGGCGGACAGGGAGGCCGGACTCTTCCTGTCGAGCTCGATGGGTATTTCCGATTCGCTCATTGGACCTCCAGAGTTGTTCATTCTTGGATCTAGTGTAGGACCAAGCCCTTTGACAGCATGAGACGCGTAGTCACCCATTTGCTGTGTTCGCACCCGGCCACAGCCACAAGAAAGCAGGACTGTAGTGTTCAACGGCCTCAGCGCATTCCCCCTGACACCCATGAGCGGTGAAAGTGTCGATCTGGACGCCGTTGCCCGGCTGGTGGCCCGCGCGGCGCAGTCCGGTGTGGATTCACTCGGTGTTCTTGGCTCGACTGGAAACTACGCTTATCTCTCCCGTGAAGAACGCCGCATGGTCCTTGAAACGTCCGTAGAGGCTGCGGGTGGCGTGCCAGTTTTGGCTGGTGTTGGGGCTTTGCGTACCCGCGACGTCCTCACGCTTGCCGGCGATGCACATACCGCCGGCGCCTCAGCATTGCTCTTGTCCCCGGTGTCCTATCAACGCCTGTCGGAAGCGGAGGTTTTCGGTCTGTTTGAGGACGTTGCGTCGGAGTCAGACCTTCCGATCGTTGTGTATGACAACCCCGGCACAACGGGCTTTACCTTCACCGACGAGCTGCACGGACGGATCGCCCGGATCCCAGGGATCACATCCATCAAGATTCCGCCGCCCGCCGACAGTGACATTGCCACCAGGCTCGGCAAGCTCCGCGCAGTTTTGCCCCAGCAAACATCTGTGGGAATCAGCGGAGATTGGATCGCCGCCGAAGCACTGCTTGCCGGTTGCGATCTCTGGTACTCGGTGATCGGCGGGATCCTTCCTCGTCAGGCCCGGGAAATCGTTGATCACGCTTTGGCTGGTCGGCGCGATGATGCGATGGCAGCTTCCGCCGCGCTGGAACCCCTCTGGTCCCTTTTCCGAACCTACGGCAGCCTCCGTGTCACCGCAGCACTGGCCGAAGAGCTGAGGCTCATTCCATCCTCAGCCTTGCCCTTGCCGCTGCGTGGCCTGGATCCCGAAGGACGCAGCAGAGTCGCCGATGCCATCCGCCAATGTGGATTGGAGACGACATGAGCCTCATCGAAGGGCGCAAAGCCAGCCGTACAGCTACGGGTGAGCAGACATCTCCGGGCGGGTTGGCCCGCTATGTCGTTGCAGCCACCCTGGCCCGCAGCGCCGATGGGGGTGCGGTCGTCGCCATTGTCCTGCTGGTGACAACCAGCGGGGCGCCGGGTTGGCTGGCCGGAATACTGGGTGCCTGCATCACCGCTCCCCACCTCTTCGGTCCGTTCGTTGCCAGAACTCTCGATACTGCCCGGGACGGCAGGACGGTGATCGCTTGGGCGTGCCTGATGCACGGCGTTACCTTGGCAGCAGCTGTCCTGCTGTACCCGCTGACTCCTCCAATCGTTCCGGCTCTACTGCTCATTGCGTCCGGATTGGTCGGTCCACTACTGACAGGCGGTATTAGCAGCAGGCTCTCGGCGATCGCTGGGGCCAGCAGAACCAGCCAGCGACGCGCACATGGATGGGATGTAGCAACGTATGGCATCAGCGGAACCATTGGTCCCTCTTTGGTCGCAGCTGTTTCGGCCTGGGCGAATCCGGCACTGGCGGCATTGATCCTTGCCGGATTAACATTTGTCGCCGCCGCTCTCGTCAGGCTTTTGCCCCCTTCTCCTCCAGCATTGGCCCCATCTGACGTACCGCGCCCTGGCCGTACATTGCTGATGATACTGTCCACCGGACCCTTGCGCCGCACGCTCTACCTGACGGTCATCATCGCCCTGTCGGTCGCTGCGTTGCCGATCACAGCAGTGGCTTCGACGGCAGAACTCGGAGTCGAGCCAGCTGCTGCAGGAGTCCTGACGGCCGCATATGGTCTGGGCGGGCTTCTCGGATCCGCCGGCGTCATGATCCGGCCCCTGCGAAGCGAAGCGGACCACCTCATGTCCTGGCTGGGAGCTGCTGTTGGGGTTGCGCTGTGTGGGGCAGCCTTCGCCGGGATGTTTCCGGCAGCCGTGGTGGTCTATTCCCTGGCTGGAGTGCTCAACTCCTGCTTTTTCGCCGCAACACTGGCCGCACGCAGCGAATACGCCCCAACTGGCGCACGAGGTCAGGTCTTCGTGTGGATCGGCGCCTTGAAGATCACTGCAGGTTCTGCCGGCACAGCGTTGGCAGGGGCCATGGTTGTACCAATGACACATCTGCCCTTGCTTTTGGCGTCCGCACTCATCGCGGTGGCCGTGAGCGCTTCCCTGGTTGACCGGCGTCGTGAGCGTGCCCAAACGGCAGGACCGGCTCCTCTCAGCTGATCTGACGTGGTTGATTCGACAGAGGTCAGTGCTGGAGTGTGCCGGCGTCAATCAGCCGCTGGGCGGTTACGACCTCAGCTCCCAGGAGGCGCAGGTGCGTGGTGAGGTCCTCGCCGGCGGCAAGGAGATCGTCGGTGGTCACGGGTGCGAGGGCATCAAGAATGAACAACGCCGAGGTTGTATCGTCCCGCAGTTGCGTGCGGCGGCCCTGGCGCCAATTCCAGCGACGGCAAGTGACGCCGTCGACGTCGCACCATACAACTTCCCCTTCATCGGGGTGTTCGACAATGGGCTCGCCGCTGGCAACCGTGTCGAAGGGCTCCTGGCCCGTTGCACGGATCAGCCGCGGCGCCCCACTGTAACTGGAAAGGTCTTCGCCGCCGAGCGGAATCTGGTGCAGTACCGATACCGCGTTGTAGAGGTCCGTGAGCCTGTTGACCCTGGGCAGGCCGGCATCAGCCCGTCGAAGCAGTGCTTCAAGGCTGTTGCGGGTGCGGTTGGGCTTTGCTCCGAAGGATTGGTAGGCCTTCCGCCACGCGGCAACATGCGGGAGGTGCTCGACCTTCTGCTCTCTGAGCGCCGTCCGGGCTGCCGCCTCCGCCTGATGCAACAGGGCATCGCTGGCATCATCGCTGGGACCCGGCACGAGACCATCGACGGCGATTAAGAGGGCTTTGTAGTCCGGTTGCAGTTCGAAGACGGCAGGTTCAACGTGGGCGGCGTGGAGAATTTCCTGGAGGTATTCAACCCTAAGCATTGTTCGCCTCTCGATGCGCCGATCCCACTCCACGTTCAAAAACAGCGAGTGAGAACCTTGCTGCGTCCGGGCCGTTGTTGCCGTAGGAATGGGCTACGTCTCCCGGGAAAGACAGCGAGTCGCCCGCCTCAAGGACCACCGTCTGCTCTGCGGCGACGACGGTAACGGTGCCTTGCAGAACCTGCAGGAGTTCCTTGGTACCAGGCGTATGAGGCTCACTGACGTGCTGGTCTCCAGGGGCGAGGGTCCAATCCCAGAGTTCCATCACTTCCGGCGGTTCCGTTCCCGCAACGAGTACTCCGCGTCCGCCTGCTTCACTGCTCCACAGCAGGGCACCTTCACCCTTTCGTGTCACCTTGACTCCCTTGGGCTCGGGGGACTGGACCAGGTCCGGCAGACCTACACCGAGCGCGGCGCTGATCCTCAGAAGAGTGCCCACACTGGGGTTCATGGTTGCTTGTTCCACGTTGATGAGCATGCGTCGGCTTACGCCGGCAGCTTCGGCCAGTTGGTCCAGGGTCCAGTGACGTGCCTGGCGCTCCTGCCTAACCCGTCCCCCGATGGCGGAGGCAAGCGATGCGATGTTTTCTTCCATCAATGCAGCATAATGCACTTAGAGTGCAGTGGGCAATATCCCTGCCAACCAGTCCAAGAAGCAATACACCAATGGGATATGTTTGTACCGGCCAATTTGCTGGACACGCTTGCCGCGGCGGCATTCCTGCATCGAAGGACGCCCAAACACATGTTCACATCCCTCAGACAGGAGCGTCCGTGCCGAAGAGTCCACGTGATGAGATAGATGCGCAGATTCTGGCCGAGCTGCGGCGCAATGCCCGTATCAGCCTTGCCCAGCTGGGGGAGAAGGTGCTGCTCTCCCGCAACGCGGTGCGGCAACGGATTGAGCGGCTTGAACGGGACGGGTATATCCACGGATACACCATCAAGGAATCGGCCGGAGAAGGCACGCCCACGGTCAATGCCGTGCTTCTGATCCAACGGCATGACAGGATGCGGGGCGGGGACGTGATTGCCGGGCTCAAGGCAATTCCTGAAATCGCAACTTGCGATGTTGTCAGCGGCGAACTGGATATCGTGGTCAGGGTTGAGGCCCCGGACGCCGCACGAATCCAGGAAATCTGGAGGCAGGTCTCAGAGTTTCGTGGAGTCCGCGACATCACCACCGCCTTGTCCCTCTCCACAGTCATCGACAGGCAGGCGCCTCGTTAAGGCAGCGTGCTGAGACGGCGTGAACCATGCTGGGCTTAAATGGTTCCGGCGCTGCGGAACCAAGGTGGTTACGCAACGCCGGATCGGCACAGCCTGATTGATTGACGGTAACGTCAGACGATCGTCATGAAGTGATCGCTATGACCTTGGGCTGCGTCATTTCCTCGTAGGCGAAGCGGACGCCTTCCCTGCCCATGCTGCCGTATTTCGAACCGCCAAAAGGCATGGCATCTAGCCGGTAGTCCGAAGAATCGTTGATCATCACCCCGCCTGCGTCGATTGCCTTGGCGGTGGCCAGCGCACGGGCCAAGTCCTTGGTGAATACCCCGGCCTGCAAGGCGTATTCGCTGTCGTTGGCCAGTTCGATGGCTTCCTCGGCGGAGTCGAAAGGTTCCACCAGGACCACGGGTGCGAACAATTCTTCGCTCCATGCCTCGCAGTTGCGCGGGACTCCGGTCAGGACAGCAGGCGTCAGGAGCGCGCCATCCAGGGTGCCGCCAGTGAGCAGTCGTGCCCCGGCCGACACTGCCTCGTCGATCTTACGCTTCGCTTCAGCGGCAGACGCAGCGCTGATCATGGGTCCGACGTCGGTCTGCTCCCTGCGGGGATCGCCTGCAATCAGGGCGGCCGTTTGGGCAACAAAGGCGTGAAGGAAGGCGTCGAAGACTGACCGCTGGACGAGGATCCGCTGGGCGCCGATGCAGTTCTGTCCAGCGGCCCAGAAGGAACCGGAAACACTGGCCTCGACGGCGGCGGGAAGGTCCGCGTCGTCGAACACGATGACTGGCGCGTTGCCGCCAAGTTCCATGGACAGGCGCTTGATGCCGGCGTTGGCGGCGATGGCCCGGCCCGTGGAAAAGCCGCCCGTGAAGGAGACCATTCGAACCAGTTTGGACGAGATGATGGTTTGCGCGATGGTGCGATCGCCCAGGACAACAGTGACGAACTCCGCCGGCAGGCCTGCCTCGCGCAACAGGTCCACGAGGAGAATGGCCGTCAGGGGTGTCAGCTGGGATGGCTTGAGGATGACGGTGTTTCCTCCGGCAATCGCCGGCCCGAGCTTGTGCGCCACCAGGTTCAGGGCGTCGTTGTAAGGGGTGATGGCAGCGATAAGCCCCAACGGCTCACGGGTGAACCATCCCTGGCGGTTTTCGGAGCCGGCGAAGGAGTCGAAGGGAACTACTTCGCCAACGTTACGGCGGGTTTCCGCTGCCGACAGCTTGAGCGTGTTGACCGCACGGGAGACCTCTTTGAGTGCCTGCGTGATGGTCTTCCCGGCCTCGGCGACGATTAGC
Organism: Micrococcaceae bacterium Sec5.1; assembly: GCA_039636795.1. Lineage (NCBI taxonomy): Bacteria > Bacillati > Actinomycetota > Actinomycetes > Micrococcales > Micrococcaceae > Micrococcaceae bacterium Sec5.1. Next base: position 3,038,568 of record CP143430.1, read on the forward strand.
CCAGCCACTTTCTGCGCCCGTTGCTGGAGCAGGTCTGCAGCGGCGTCCAGAATTCGGCCACGCTCATGGCGGGGCATGGCTGCCGCTGCCGGAGCGGACGCAGCGGCGCGGATGAGTTCGACGCGTACGTCTGCCTCCGTGCACTGGGGAAGGGTTGCCAGGACGGTACCGTCAAATTTGTCGTACACCACCAGGTCACTGGTAGCGGCTGCCGTTGTCGAGTGGGCAATGGCTGTTTCAGGCACGGACCGCTCCTTTGGCGAATTCGTCGACGGCGATGATGTCGGAGATGAGGGCATAGGCAGTTTCCACGCGCCCGGCTCCAGGGCCCGATACCGTGACGGCCCCCAGCAAATCCGTGCTGAAGGATACGGCGTTGGTGGCACCGGAAATCCCAGCCAGCGGGTGGTCTGCCGGGAGGGCGATGGGCTGGACAGTAGCAACGATGCTGCCATCGCTCTCGCGGCGTGCTTCGCCGATGAGCTTCCAGCGGAGGCCATTGGCCAGGGCTTGGGCGACGTCATCACCCTTGATGTCCTGAATGCCTGTGGTTTGAACATCATTGGGGTGGATGGTGGCACCGAGCAGCTCATTGGCCAGGATGGCGACCTTCAACCGGACATCCGAGCCGCCGATGTCTGCAGTGGGATCCGCTTCGGCGTATCCACGCTCCTGGGCTTCGGCAATGGCTGCGTCCAGGCCCAGCCCGGCCTCCATCCGACCCAGGACGTAATTGCTGGTTCCGTTCAGGATGCCTTGAACGGAGTTCAATTCGAGGCCGCCCAGCATTTTGTGTGCGAGTCGAATGACGGGCGTGCCGCTCATGACTGAGCCCTCGTATTCGAAACGGACACCATTGTTTGCCGCAAGCTGGCCCAGTTCCCGGCCGTGCAACGCCACAGGACCCTTGTTGGTGGTCACCACATGCTTGCCGGACTCGATGGCCCATTTGACATGCGAAACTGCCGGTTCGCCGTCGATCGGACTGGTGAAGGTAGCCTCAACGACGATGTCGGCCGGGCTGTTCTTGATGACGTCTTCGTTGCGGGGATCCGGGCTGCCACCTGGCAGTCCCTCGAACGAGGCCCCTCGGGGCATAGCGAGCACGGCCGTAAGGTCGATCCCGTCTCCTTGGACGAGCGAGCCGAAGGCAAGATCAGTGATGGCCACGACGCGAAGCTCGAATCCGAGTGAGGCAAATCGCTGGGGTTCGTCCCGGATGAGCTCGGCCAAAGCGCGGTTGACGCCTCCGAAACCGATGAGGGCCAGGTTGTAGGTAGTCACGTGATCTCCTTGGTAGGGCGGTGGTGCTGTCCTTTAAGCCTCGGTTCCAGGAGTGTCAGTTCCCTAGACGCGAATCGCCCGCCAAGGATGACGAAACGCCCAAAAAAGCTGCCAACCATGCTCAAACGCCCGCGGTGCGGCCCCTCGTTGGAAGAGGAGCCGGTACGACGGGTTGCTGTTGCCGCCGCCCGCCGCGCTGCGCCGCAGCACCGGCGACAATGACGAGCAAGAGACCTGCGAGTTGCAGCATCGATGGCAACTGACGCAGGACGATCGCGCCGAGCAGCACGCCGATGGCTGGTTCCATAGCCAGAAGAGTCCCGAATGCTGTGTGTGTCATGCGGCGGAGGGCAAACATTTCCAGAATGTAGGGCAGAACCGGTATAATAGCACTGCCAAGGCGGCGGCAACGGCCACGGTTTCCCACGTGATGTGGCCTATGGCTTGCGGCAGTCCAAAGGGTGCCGCGGCTACAGCAGCAATCGGAATGGTCAGCGCGAGGCCTCCGATTCCATTGAAGCGATCACCCACCCGCTGGGTCAAAAGGATGTAGATGGCCCACCCCACGGCGCCCATCACCGCAAAACCGACTCCGAGCAGGTCCACGTGGCCTGCCCACGGTTCGGTGAGCAGCACGACGCCTGCCAGTGCCGTTGCCGGCAGGATCAAGGAACGGACCCCGCGGCCCCGCAAGGCTGCAACCGTAAGCGGTCCGAGGAATTCAATGGCAACCGCTGTTCCCATGGGAATGCGTTCCATGGCGGCAAGAAACGTCACCGACATTACTGCGGTGGCGACGCCGAGGCCAACCACCACCGGAGCGTCACGAAGTCGCAGGTTCTTCAGGGGTGGACGGGCCAGCGCCAGCAGGATGAGCGCTCCCATACTCAGGCGCAGCCATGCTGTTCCGAGGGGACCCAACGTCGGCATCAACCCCAGGGAGAGGGCGGAGCCGAGCTGGATGGAGAACATTGCTGCGACGGTCAGGAGCCATGGGGGGATTCGGCCTTTGATTGTGGTCATAAGGCATAATACTGCACTTTGAGTGCAGTCTTGTTCTTACCGCTCGACGGCGGCTACCGCACTGATCTCCACCAGCGCCCCGGGAACGCCCAAACGGGACACAAACGCTGCTGTCACGAGGGGCGGCTCGTCGGCGGCGAGGTCTGCCGCGATGGCCCCATACCCTGCCGCGAGGTCGGCACCGTCCACGAAGAGAACCGTCCACTGCACAACATCGCTGAGGGTTGCCCCGGCAGCCGCCAGCGCGGTCTTTGCGTTCGCCAAGGCGCGGGCAGATTGCACTCCAACATCACCTTCGCCGATAAGCGAACCGCCACTGTCGACCGAGTTCTGGCCACCGACGTAGATGGTGGTGGCGTTTGGAGGGACGATGGCTACGTGGCTGAATGCGGGGCTGGAGACAAGCCCCTCGGGCCTGATGCGCTGGATGGATGACATGACTGTATGCTGCCATCCCCGACCAATTGCCAAAAGGGGGTGCGGCCTAGCGCCCGGGCTGGCCGGCTTCGTCATTCAGGCACCCGTCATTCAGGCGACGGCCGCCGTCGTTGCTGTTTGGTTGCTGCCCTCTGTACTTTTGCGGCGCGGTGCCGCTGGGCAGACCCGCGGGTGGGCTTCGTTGCCCTGCGCACAGTCCTTGGGGCAAGGCCGGCCACCACAATGTCAGCGAACTTGGCCAGGGCACTCTCGCGGTTGCGTAACTGCGAGCGCTGCTCGGAGGCTGTGACAGTGATGACACCGTCGACGAGTCGCTTCTCCAGTCGACGCAGCAGGATCTCCCTTTGGCTTTCTGTCAACGCTTCCGACATGGCTACGTTCCAGAAAAGCTCAGCCCTGCTGTCGGTTGTGTTGACGTGTTGACCGCCCGGTCCTGATGAACGCGAGAACCGCCAGCCGAGTTCCGAGGCCGGAATCGTGAGGGAAGGCGAGATTTCCAAGTCCATGGAACAAGCGTTGCACGTCAGGGGTGGGTCTTCCCAGCGGAGCGGCGCTTCGACGTGACGTGTCAGAGTAGCTTTGCAGGTCAGAGCAGGTTTGCAGTCAGCGTTGAGGCGACAAACCGGCCATACTGCTCTGCGCTCCACCCTCGTTTCAGGACGAGGCTCTCGAACAGTTCGGGGGTGGTGCACGCGAACATGACGTCCGCGGCCTCTTCCGGGGACAAGCCCGGACGAAGCAGGCCACGGGCAATCAGTTGGCGCGCGTTGTGCAGCATCCGGCGATGGCGGGCGTCGTCGACGTCCTTCAGGAGGTTGGCCATGTCGGCATCCCCTGTTGCGGCGGCGTCGCGGATGAGCAGGATGATCGGCGCCGCGAGGGGGCCGATTTCTGCAGTGAACCGGCCGAACTGCTCCATCAGTGCTCGCGGGTCGTCTGCCGCCTCTTGTGCGAGGTCTGAGCGCTGTTCGGCAGGCGCGCCGCCCTTGCCAAGGAGGCTCTGCTCGTGGAGGGCCCGGACGAGACCAGCCTTGCTGCCAAAGTTCTTGTAGATGGACTCGGCCGACACCCCGGACGCACCTGCAATTTCGGCGATGGTGGTTGCGCCGAAACCCTGCAGGAGAAACAGTTCCCGGGCGCGCGCAAGGATGGTGCGCCGGGATGCCTCGGCCGCTTGGCGGCGACGGCTTGCATCGTAGCTGCGTTGAGTCCCGGATGTTCCGCCGGGACTCTTGATTCCGGTTGTCATGACTTCTAGACTCCAATCAATACAGAGAACTGTATTGAATTCAAGATACCAGCCCTGCCCGCCCGTGAGGGGAAAATTGCGGGGCACCAAGGAGTCACCATGGCAACCGTGGAGGGACTTGAGCGCCTTCCGGAAGGACCCGTTCGCCGGATGTTCGCAGCTTCCGGACGCCACGACCTTGACGCTTTGGTCGCCGAATTCGCCGACGACTACGTCAACATCACGCCGATTCATCCCGAACGGAATTTCACCGGCAGCGCCCAGGTCCGCGCCAACTGGACCAGCCTTTTTGCTGGCATCCCCGATCTCACACCGGCAATCGCCGACGCCGCAGAAGGCAAGCACGGAACCATTTGGGTGGAATGGGGCGCCCGGGGCACCAGGCGCGATGCCACGCCGGTGGAACTTGCCGGCGTCGCGATCTTTACAGTGCGCCAGGAGCGAATCGCCTCCGTGCGTTTCTATCTCGAACCTGTGGAACGTACTTCAGGTGACATCGACGACGCCGTCCAGGCCACTGCGGGCGCGGGTCTTCTGGCTGGGGCCGTACTTCCGACATCGCAGGGGTCATGATCCTCGTAGTGGGTGGCACGGGCCGCCTGGGTTCACGCCTTACCGGGGAGCTGGTTGGGCACGGGGCTTCTGTGCGGGTCATGGCCAGGGGCGAATCCCAGCCATTCCCAGGAAAGCCGATGGACGGCGTCGAGCTTGTCCGTGGGTCCCTCGCCTCAGGCACGGACTGCGGGCGGGGCGTTGCCGGGTGCAGCCATGTGGTGTTTGCGGCGTCGGGCTTTGGGCTGAAAAGGGGCGGCAACCCGCGCACTGTGGACCGCGACGGCGCACTGCGGCTCATCGATGCCGCATCCCGGGCGGGCGTGGAGCATGTGGTCATGATGTCGATGCATGGGGCAGCTCCGGATGCCCCTCTGGATTTCCTGCGCATGAAGTACGCAGCGGAGGAGGCGCTGAAGGCCTCGGGCATGGCGTGGTCAGTGATCCGAATGGGAGCAAACCTCGAGCAGTTCCTCGATTCAATGAGCCAGCCCCTTCACACGAAGGGCAGGGTGCTTGTCTTCGGTTCGGGACGGGCACCAGTGACATTTACGTCGACGCCGGACGCTGCAGCCGCTGTCTTGTTGGCTCTTTCCGGCCCTTCCTTGCATGGAAGGACCATTGAGTGGGGGTCCGAAACGCATTCCTTCAACACGCTCGCGGAAGCTGTCCTCGCGCACGCCGGAAAGGGTTCGATCCAACGGATACCAGTGGCAGCCTTACGGGTGATGGCCGCCGTCGCACGTCCGATTTCGCCGTTTATGGCCCGGATGGCGAGGGCGGCCCTGTGGATGGAATCGGGAGAGGCGTCCTTCAATCCAGCGGTGCAACGTGCCGCCTTCCCTGAAATTCCGGTGATCGGACTGCGTGAGAGTTTGGACCAGATCAGGAGCACGTGAGTCGTGGTGCAAACCGTCCTTCGGGAGGACAATGCTAGGCACAACCCGAAATCTCGTGAGGAGCAGACATGGGTGAGCCAACTACAGAAGCGACATCAGCGCAGTTGACGGTGGACTTGATCATATCCCTGGACGGGTATGCCTCCGCCGAGGGCTGGCCCGGCTGGTGGGGACTGGAATCCCCGGAATACCTTGCCTGGCTCGAGGAGGAAGGGAAGAAGGAGTTCACCACTCTTATGGGGGCCAACACCTACCGGGTGATGTCAAGCATGTCAGAGCAGGCCGCGGGCGAAGACTCCGGCTTCTCCGAGGAAGAGGGAGCGGCATTGACCGGCCTGGCGGCCGTGCCAAAGATCATCTTCTCGTCCACTCTTCAGGAACCGCTGGCCTGGCCGAATTCTGAACTGGTGGGCGGTGATGCGGTGGAAGCTGTCAAGGAGCTGAAGCGGACCCGGACCGGCGCCCTGACCACTCTGGGAAGCCTCAGCCTCTGTCGCTCCTTGTTGACGGCCGGACTCGTGGACCGCTACAGGATTGTTGTTTTCCCCGTGATCACAGGCCGCACCGGCAGGGAGCGGATTTATGACGGGTATCCTGACATTTCCCTTGAAATGGTGAACAGCAGGACTTTCGATGGTCAACTGCAGCTGCTGGAGTACATACCCACCTTGATCAGCGGTCCGCCTGTCCGGCAGCCGTGAACAACGGCTCCAGCGAATCCGAATAGCTGGACAGTATTTCGGCAAACGTGAGCAGTTGGAATCCTTCAGTGCGGCACAGGAGTGGCTCGCAGCTGGTTCCCTTCGCGGAAAGCGTCGCAATTCCCCATGGATGCGTTGGCTCGCCGACCGTGATGCCTGCTGCGTCGAACGTGTCACGGAGCACGTAACGCGTGACGGTCCGCCAGGACTGCAGGAACGGTGACCGCAACTGCTCAATGAGTTCTTCGTCGTTGGCGTCGTAGGCCGCCCACAGGTTCATGGACAGCTCGTCCCACTCCTTGGCGTCGCGGACCATGAGGTGGGCGGCCCGGAGGCGCGCAATCGTTTCGTTCAACGTCATGGTCAGTCCCCAAACTTCCTGTCGTTTTTGATCTTCCGCCACCCACCTGCGCGATTGTTGGCGGCAATCTGTCGCAGCATCTCAATCAGGGGCTTCGTAGGTACTTCGTCATCGACGTAAAAGCTGATCATTCGGCCAGTCTTGTTATCGTGCCCGGCTGTAATGATCCCGGCAGGGTCGGGAACAATTGCGCCATCATAGAGAAAGAGGTTGACGTGGTTCTTGGCCGCGAGCAAAGCACAGACGTTTCCCTCCAGGACAAAGTACGGCTGAACCCGTCTCTTGATCGTCTCCACGACGTCCGGTTCTGCCTCGTGGATCACGTCCCGCAGTTCCTCACAAACTGCTTTTTGCCAGGCCGGGAGGGCGTCCATGTAACTATCGACTCCGGGATGGCGCGCGTAGTTCCCCATGACGTTATTAGGGCATCACACCCCACGGCTTGTCCAGAGCAGGGGATTGTCCATACCAGGGGATTGTCCATACCACGAGGTTGAAGGTGATGAGTAGGCTTGCTCACATGCACGACGTCGAGCGGTTCCGGGTTCTCCTGGAGGAGGAACGCGCCCGGAAGCTTGCGCTGCTGAAGGCGCTGCGCAGCGACATCACGGGAGTCAGCCTTGCCCGCCAGGACTCGAACGTCGACGACGAGCATGATCCTGAAGGCACAACCATCGCCTTCGAGCTCTCACAGGCCTCGGCGCTGCTGGACCAGAGCCGTATCGGCCTGGAGCAGATTGAGGCCGCATTGCAGCGGATTTCGGATGGAACGTACGGTATATGCGCGATTTGTGGTGTCGCCATTCCCGAAGGGCGGCTCGAAGCCAGGCCGTGGACGCCCTATTGCGTGAGTCACGCCTCAGGTAACCGGTAAAACCCGGTAAACAGTAAAACCCAGGCAGATATGAAACCCGCCCCAGCGCAATTCACGCCATGTCAGGGCTGATGGGGACGAACTCGATACCCTGCTGGACCTTCTTTTTTGGTCCCCGGTCGAAGCCCTTGCCGTCGAGGTTGTTTCCTGCCCGGAACGCGGCCAACGCATCGTCGAAGATTTCGTTGAGCCGCTTGCCCTGGAAAACCTTCTGGGTGCCGTCGGCAAAGGTGATGGACACGGAGGCGCTGGCGGGAAAATGCCGGCTCATTCGGATGAAGCCTTGGGAATCCTGCCGGAGGGAGATCATTACTTGTCCACGCTTTCAGTATCTGGGTTCCACCACAATTCACGGTGAAGTCCCACTCTGTCATTCCGAGGGACTTTCCGCCTCATTTACATTCCCTTGATCGGGGGCCACAATAGCGCCCATGTCCATACTCAAGGTGCCATCCGAGTCCGAGGCCACGGGTCTGACCGCCGAAATCTACCAAGCCGATCTGCAGTCGATGGGCTATGTTCCGAGCCACACGAAGGCCATGAGCATAAACCCGGAGGCGTACAAGGCATGGCAGGCACTGGTTAAGGCAATCGTGTCATCGCTGGGTTTGCGACGATACGAACTTGTGACACTCGCCGCCGCCCAGGCTATCGGTTCCTCCCACTGCCGGTTGGCCCATGGGAAGAAGACGTTGGCCATCATTGATGAGGAGCAACTACTCGCTGTCGCCCGGGACTACAGGGATGCCGGGCTGCCCCCGGAGGAAGTCGCGATGATGGACTACGCGGTCAGGCTCAGCACCGATGCGGCTGCAATGAACGACGACGACACGCAGCACCTTCGCGATCTGGGCTTCAGCGACCGGGAGATTGCCGACATCACTCTCGCTGCCACTGCCAGGAACTACTTCAGCCGCGCACTTCTTGCCCTGGCCGTGGACCTCGATGTACCTCCAGGCGTGACCGCCGAGCTTCAGGACGCCTTGTTGACGCCGCTGCCGGCTCAAGGTGACTGAACGGCTTCGGTGTTGGCACGGTCTGCGGATGCCCCTTGCCTCCGGCTCGCCAGCAGGAATGGCACCGAAATGAGCTCGATGATGCCCGCCATGGCCAACGAGGCCGGGTAGCCGTAGAGGTCGGCGCCCCGGCCAAGGAGCGGCTGAACCACCACTCCGCCGCTTGAGCCCATGAGCGAATCGAAGCTCAGGACCGTGGCCCGCTGCTTCGAGGGGATCATGTCGTTGACGTACGCCTGCCGGACCGGGGTTGCTGCGGAACCGACCACCGCCCAGAGTGCCAGCAGCACCAGTGCCAGCCAAAAGACACGCGTGAAGCCGAGGACGACCAGGATCACGAATCCTGCCAGGCCGCCAAGGATGAGCACCGAGGTTCGTTTATGGAATAAACGCCGGGCATGCGGCGCAAGCCAGCCACCCAGGATTTGCGAACCGGCCACAATTGCAGCGGCCAGACCCGCAATGGAATAGGCCCGCGGGTCGCCATACAGGTCAAGAAGGAATGGCTGCAGGGCGTAGAAGACATAAATCCCGACGCCGGCACTAAAGGGAGCGGCCAGCATGACGTACCGGACGGGCGGGTTTTTCAAGCCGTTCTCGATCGAGGCAGAAAGTACTGCGCGGGTGGCTCGGAGGGGGTGAGTGGACCGCTCAGGTGAGAACCCGACGTCGTGCATTAACCCAAACGCTACGGCGAACATGGCAACCAGAACGAAAACCCGAATGAGGAACGGGACGCCAAGGTTGGTGACTTGGGCGATCACCCCACCTGCCACTGAACCCAGCAGCATCGCCACACCCTGCACCATCTGGCCGCGCCCCAGAACGGTTTCAAGGCCGCCTTCATAGCCGGAGAAGCGCAAGGCATCCACCAGCCAGGCTTCCACGGCTCCGGAGAAGAACGTGAACCCGAGACCAAGGAGCACCGACACAACGGCCCACATCCAAAACGGTGCGGAAATCTGCCAGAGCACGTAGTACAAGTACGTAGACGCCGCCAACGTGATCGTTCCAAGCAGGAACGACGTGCGGCGGCCCCAGCCATCAGCGACAACGCCTGTGGGTATCTCGAAAAGGACCATTCCGGCTGTGAAGAAAGCGTTGGCCGCGAAGGCTTCAAGGTTGCTCAAGCCCGCATCAAGCAGGAAAAGCGTGTTGATACCCCAGATGAAGGAAGCAGCCACCGTGTTGCCCAGCGTCAGCGTGAGATAGACACGTTGAATCTTTCTGGCGGCGTCGTTCAGGGTGTCGCCGCCAGCGCTGGGAGGGGTGACCACAAGCCCATTCTCGTCCCGTTGCCGTGCGTCCGCCAGAGCCCGTGGGCACAGTTTGCTACCTCAGAGTTTGCTACGTCCCGTGTGTGGTTGGGATGCCCTGGGACGTTGCCCACTCGCTGACGTCCCGGCGCTCAATTGCCGCCGCCATCATCTCCGGAAACAGGTCCGGCGTGCAGGCAAAAGCCGGGACACCAATCCCGGCGAGCGCTGCGGCGTGGCTGGAGTCGAAGGACGGATGACCACTGTCGCTCAGGGCAAGCAAGGCGATCATGGTAGTTCCCGCGCCAACAATCGAAGCGGCACGGCGCAGCATCTCCTCGGCTATCCCACCTTCGTAAAGGTCACTGATCAGCACCAGGATGGTCTCAGCTGGCTTGGTGATCTGATCCTGGCAATAGGCCAGGGCGCGATTGATGTCGGTACCACCACCGAGCTGCACACCAAACAACACGTCCACGGGATCATCCAGGTCCTCGGTCAGATCAACGACTTCGGTATCGAAGACCACCAGACGGGTGCTCACGGAACGCAGTGAACTGAGCACCGCGCCGAAGACGCTGGAGTACACCACGGATTCCGCCATGGATCCTGATTGGTCGATGCACAGGATGATCTCGCGCTGGATCTCCGTGCTGCGCCGGGCATGGCCATGGAGTTGTTCGGGCACAACCGTCCGATATTCGGGCTGGTAATGCTTAAGGTTGGCCGCAACGGTCCTGTTCCAGTCAATATCCCTGTGCCGTGGTCGCCTGGTCCGGGCGGACCGATTCAGCGCCCCGGCGACAGCCTGAACGGTCTTTGCGCGCAAACGATCCTCAAGATCCTTGGTCACTTGGCGAACCACAGACCTTGCTGTCTCGCGCGACTGCTCGGGGATAACCCTGCCCAGGCCAACAAGCGTGCTTACCAAGGCGATATCCGCTTGGACCGTTCGCAACATCTCGGGTTCAAGGAGCAATTGCCGCAGCCCCAGACGGTCCATTGCGTCAGCCTGCATCACCTGGACCACGGAAGAGGGGAAATATCCCCGGATATCTCCGAGCCACCGAGCCACGCGTGGACTCGAGGCCCCGAGCCCACCTCGGCGAGTGGAACCCGCGCCATATAGCTCCTCAAGATCCTGGTCACGCCGGGCATCATCGGCCGAGAGCTGGACGCGCTCGCCGTCGGCTTTTGAGATGCCGTCTGCCTCGTTACCGCCCAGCACGAGACGCCAACGGCCCAGCCGGTCGCGCCCCCGATCCTCCTCAAAGTTGCCATCTGTCATGTGATCTCCTCCCATCCGAGGATTCTGGCCATCGTCCTGATGGCTGGGCTTGCCGCAGCCAGGTCAAAGCTTGTACCTGCTGTGGTGTCCCGCGAGGCGCCGGAACGGCTCAGCTGCTCACCGATCTCGCGCCGTTCAGGGCGGCTGAAGGCCGAGAATGTCCTGCGCAGGAGCGGCAGCACGTCCTCGAAAACCTCGTCCTGCACGCCATCCACCCACTCATCCACAATCTGAAGGAGGCGGCGATCATGGATCAGCAGCGTGGCATCGCCGGACAGCAGCCCATCCAACCAGGCCGCAGCCTCGGGGGCCGGGGCTGCGACAGACAAACGGCGGCTGAGGTTCGCCGCAACGTCTTCGGCGTCCACCAGGGCGGCGTCCAGCAGGAGACGTAGAGCACGACCGGCCACGGAGCCGTGGATCCGGTCAGAATGTGCCACCGCGGCGAGCGCTGAATGCCAGTCGTCCAAGGGCAAGTCCGGGAGCAGGGACAGCCCGTCCTGGGCGGAGTCGATCGCCCCGCGCATGACGGTGGCAGCCTCGTCGTCCAAAGCTGCGCACGCTGTGGGCAGGCCAACGCAGGCGCGCACGACAGTGGCTTCCAGGATCTTTCGGACATTGCTCACGTCCACCCCGCGCACGTTTCCGTACCGGCATGTGCGGGCAAGAGGCGCAATGGTTTCCAGGAGCGGGGGAACGTCCTGCTGGAGCGCTGTTCGTTCAGCAAGAGCGGAGACGACGCCGGAAATACCGTCCGGGAGGTCCGCGAGCAGGCAGTTTGCCAGCAGTTCGGACAGGACAGGAAGGCCGTCGGCGGCCTGGGCTTCTTCGGTCACAAACGCCGCTGCGGCGGAGGCAACTGTTGTGCCGTACCGGCTGGCTTCCACCAAGGACAGGGCGAGTTCAGGCTTCCAGAGAAGGGTCCACGCCTCCTTGAACGTGCCGGTGGTACGGCCGGTGTCAGTGGGCACGCCCCAGTCCACACCCAGCAGTGACAGGCGATGGAGCAGCACGGAACGCGCCAGTTGGTTGGGTTTTCGCAGGTCCAAGACCCTGACCTCTTCCATGGCGCTGGCTTTCATCCTCAGTTTGCGTTGTGCCGCGGCGAGGTCAGCAGCCAGCGGAAGCGTAGGCGCGGAGTCCGGCACCCTGCCGAAATCCCGTCCGACACTTAGTTCGCGATGTACCAGTGCCAACGGCAGGGGAGAGCCATCGCACAGGACGGCCTGCGCAGCGTCGTCCAGTTCGGGTAACCCCGGGCTTGGCCGACCCCGAACGGCAGCGAGGGTCTTTGCCATCCGGCTCGCCTCCACCACGGAGGCCGTCGAGGCGTCGAGGTTTTCCTTGCGCAAAGCCCGGGCAACTCGAACAAGCCAGGTCGTAGACACATCCACGCCTGGATCCTGGGCCATCCAGTGCGCGAACAGATGCTGATACCAGCCCGGTGCCGTCACACCTGCCCCGTATCCGCTCCGCAGGCTGAGCCGGTCCGATGTCCACGGGACCCATGTCACGGCCACCTTGGCCTTGGGCAGGCCAGAGAGTACTTTGTTGTCCGCGGAAACGGAGGGGAAGCCGGCGGGCACGAGTGCTGGTGCATGGTAGGCGCCGCAGACCACAGCGATACGACCATATCCTTCACGAATCGCCGCTCTCAGGATGCGCCGCATTGCCGCTTCCCGGCGGTGGTTCTCCACGACGTCCGGATGATCGGGGGATCGGTCGTCCAGTGCCCGGATTTCGGAAATGGCATCGATCAAGGCCTCGAAGCGCTCCACGGGGTTTGAGTTGCGGTGCTCGACGGCGTCCTCCCACCAGCGCTCGGCATCGCTGTACCCGGCAGCTTCTGCCAGGATGCCGATTGCATCCGGGCGGTACGGCTGATCCGGGGTGGAAATCGACTCAACGGCTTCGGCAGCTACCCTCAGTCCGAACGTGTGTGCCGCTGGCAGATCGATGGCCTGCACGGGGGTCCCTGTGGACAGCGCCCAGCGGATGGCTACCCATTCAGGTGAGAAGCTGGCCATGGGATAAAAGGAAGCCAACCGCGGCTCATCCACTGCATAGATCAGGCCGGCTACGGGAGGAACCATCCCTGGATCGGTGATGAGCGGAATGACTTGGTCGAGCTCAGGTGGGCCCTCGACCAGCACCAGATCCGGGCGAAGGGTAGCCAACGCTTCGGCCACCGAGTGCGCCGAGCCGGGTCCGTGGTGCCGGATCCCCAGAATGTGGACGTCAGTCATCGCCTAGGTCGTCGACTCGAGGTCACGGCAGGCCCGATAGAGGTCCTTCCACTCGGGTCGGTTCCGCACCACCGTCTCCAGGTACTCCTGCCAAATCACCCTGTCTTGTACAGGATCCTTGATCACTGCGCCCACCAAGCTCGCCGCAACGTCATCGGCCCGGACCGTTCCGTCGCCGAAGTGCGCAGCGAGGGACAGCCCGTTGGTCATCACGGAAATGGCCTCCGCCGTGGACAGAGTGGCCGACGGGGATTTGATGGTGGTGCGTTGATCCTGGGTGACCCCGGAACGCAGTTCACGCATGACGGTGACAACCCTGCGGATTTCGGAGAGGGCCGCCAAGTCTGCCGGAAGCTCCAGCGCCTCGCCCAAGCTGCGCACACGTGTTGTCACGATCTCCACCTCCTGATCGATAGTGTCCGGAAGCGGCAGGACAACTGTGTTGAACCGCCGGCGGAGAGCCGAGGAGAGCTCGTTGACGCCTTTGTCGCGGTTGTTCGCGGTGGCGATCACATTGAACCCCTTGCGGGCCTGCACTTCCTCATTGAGTTCGGGGATGGGCAGAGTCTTCTCGCTGAGGATGGTGATGAGGGAATCCTGGACGTCAGAGGGGATGCGCGTCAGTTCTTCCACGCGCACCAGGCTGCCGGCCTCCATTGCACGCATCACAGGTCCCGGAACCATGGCTGCCCTCGAGGGACCTTCGGCGAGTAGTCGTGCATAGTTCCACCCGTACCGCAATGCTTCTTCGGGTGTTCCCGCCGTGCCCTGGACCACCAGCGTGGACGCGCCCGAAATAGCCGCGGCCAGGTGCTCGCCAAGCCAGGTCTTCGCAGTTCCCGGCACGCCCAGGAGCAGCAGGGCCCGGTCCGTAGCAAGGGATGCCACAGCGATTTCCACCAAACGCTCCTGACCCAGGTATTTCGGCGTGATCTCAGCGCCATTGGGTAGGGTTCCGCCCAGGATGTAGGTGGTGACCGCCCATGGTGAGAGGCGCCAACTGGGTGGCCGGGGCCGGTCGTCAACCGCCGCCAACACACTGAGTTCATCGGCGTACGCATTTTCGGCGTGGGCCCGGAGAACATCGGTTCCGTATGGGGCATCTGTCATTGGAAGGCCTCCGTGAGGGATTGTCGGAATGCTTGGTATTGAACAGCGTCGCGGAGCACCCGACGCCGGGCAGGGTCCTCGTCTGAACGCTCCAGAAGGCGTCGGCATTGCTCGGCGGCCTCCGGCGGCAGCGCGGTTGGCAGCACCTGCGCCAGCATGGCCGCCAATTGGCCACCGTTCTTGCCGGCAATCAGCCCGAGCAGCGCATCAGCCAACCCCAACCCCCACGGCTGGTGCAGATCCCGTAACAGCGGAACCAAGGTCAGGGGCTGGTCAATGCCATTGCGGATGTACCCTTCCAGCCATTGCTCACGCTCACCAGCAGGCAGGCAACCCAGCAGCCGCACGTCGGTCCGGACGGTCAGCAGCGCGCGGATCCACTCGAGGTCTTTCCGGCTCACAGCAGCTGTGATGAGGCCATCCAGGACCCGGGGCTCGGGTTTCAGGAGTTCCACAGTTGAGGCCGGGCCGCGGCCGGACACGGATGTCCAGACCTCAAGCGGTGCACCCCTGATGATGATGTCCAATCGCGCCAGTCTGTCAGGTTCACCACTGCGTTGGTTGGACGGGATGCCGTCGCGTACAGCTTGCTCATCCGGGTCTGGCGGAAGATCGATGTCGATCCGCTTGTTCAACAGCCCCTTCAAATGCAGCAGGGGAAGCAGCCGGGCAGACATGCGCCCGGCTCGGAGACTGCCAGGGAGTCGGTCCAACAATCCGGTTGCCACCTCGCGCACACTCTTCGCTTTGTCGTCCAAGGCGCGTTCCAACAGCTCTTCGTCGTCGCTGCCCATGTTCGTGGCCAACAGGGCCAGTTGATGTGCGCGTTCCCGGGCGCTTAGGTCATCCCAGTGCGTCGCCAGCCTCTTACGTGCAGCTGCAGGGTCAGTGCTTCGGAGGCGTTCAAGGTCCGCCCTGGCGTCTTCGCTCCCCAGCTCTGCCCCTTCATCGGCCGGCTTCGGAACTGATGTTTTTGAGAGACTTTGAAGCCAGCGGCCGCGGGTTCCGATGGCTGGCTCCAAGCGCTTGAAGACAGCTGCTTTAGTTTCGGCCAACGCGAACATCGCCGGAAGCAGTCGGTGCGGGACCCGGCGTCGTGATTCTTCTGCCAGCTGAAGCCAGTCCACTACCAACTGGTTCCTCAACTCCAGTCCGACCGGCGGTTGAGTGAGCAGGAGTTCCAGCAGCCGGGCAGCTTCTCCAGCGGCCTGCGGCTCCGTATCAGGCGACGCCGGCAGCGGCAGAGTGGCGGCGGGCGCTTGGGCGGGTCTGCGGGACGCGCGGATGACGACATCCGCCATGGCGGCCTGGTCCAGCACCTCTTCCTCACGGGACAATCCTTCGGGAGGGCGCACACCCAGTCCAGCTGGCGGAGACGGCGCGGAATGCCTCCCTGTTCCTACGAGTGCGGCAGTGCGTAACCCGTCCAACCATGTCAGCTCGTCCAACCACGTCATGGAGTCACCACCGCGTCATCGACGACGACGGTCAGCGGCCGCAGGCGGCCATCCTCCAGTTCGCCGAAAACATCCACCGGGTGCCCGCCCGTCAGCGCCAGCAGCGAATCGAGGGGAGCATCCATCAAGGGAAGAGCGTTGTCGTTACCGTCAAGCAGCCAACCATGGTCCTCCGGCAGGATGGTGACGCCGGCCAACAGTACCGGCTGACGGTCGCGCCACGGTGAGCGGGCAACAGCGGCTGACTGCTGCTCGAGGGCTTGGGCGATGGTGCAGCCAGGACCGAGGCTGGTGGCCAGTCCTTGTGATGCAACGGCACTGGTGAACATCGCGCGTTGCGGCGGGGAGCCGGGGTAGCGGGCAACCGTGACGTCCAACAGGGCGCCCGCGAGTTGAGGTGTCGCGAGCCCTTGGCCTTGCCCGGCAAAATCCAGGATGACCACCACCGTGCCATCGGGACCCCGGAGCCAGGTCCGCTGCTGTTGGAGCCGGCCGTCGTCGCTTCGATGGGCTCCCAGTACCAGCCATGGGCCGGGGAGCGCCTCGGTATCGTTGACGTCGGCCGATGCAGTGGCCCAACCGACGGCTGCTTTAACGTCTGCAAATTCCTCGGCGGACAGCGTGTCCCGTGCGGCCCAGGCTTTGGTCAGCGCCCACCAGCGGCCTGCATGAAGCAACAGGTGGTCTGCCCAGTCGGTCCTGCCGTGGACCTCCGAAGCCATGGTCCGCACTTGTTCGGCAAGGCCGGGCAACTGGGAGTCGACCAATCGGGCCGCCACACCATCCCACCAGGAATAGGGCTGGCTGCGGGCGGCGGCAAGCCCGGTCCGGATCAGGTCGGTGAGCCAGCGGGCGAAGTCTGCGATTCCTGCATCCATGAGTGCTTGTCGCTCGGCGAGCCGCTTCGCCTGCGCTTCGGGATCCGATGCCTCCCCTGACTTCCTGCGGTCCTTGGCGGTGGCACGTTCTGCGCGCTGGCCTGCCCATTCCTGCGCGAAGTCCGCCGTCTCGGCCGAAGCCTCTGCAGCCTCACCCCGTGCCCACAGAAGAAGCAGTGCCAGGGCGTGTTTGCAGGGAAATTTGCGGCTCGGACATGAGCATCGGTAGGCAGGGGCGACGATGTCCACGCTCACTTGATAGGGCGTTTTCCCGCTGCCTTGGCATTTGCCCCAAACCAGGACGTCGTTGCTCCCTGAGTCCGACCACGGGCCGGGACGTGCCAGTTTTCGTGCCGCTGCCAAAGACGATTCGTCGGGGGCGGCGTTGATGACTCTCTCTTCGCTCCAACGCCCCATGAGGGCTATTCTGCCTGACACCTGCGACGCTTTGGGAGAGGACCGCGACAGCGCGGCGATTTGCTGCCGGGAGCCTTGCCCGGCTCCCGGCAGCTGCCTCCGTCGTTACGCCTGGTGGCTGACCAGATCGGCGTCCGTTGTGGTCGACTTTTCCCGCTGCCCGGAATGCACAGTGGTCCCGGAATGCACGGTGGCGAAGAACTCACCGAGTTCCGCGGTGGCTGTCAGTGGGAGCACGTTCGCGACGTATTGGTCGGGACGAACCACCACAACCACACCGTCGCGGCTGAGGCCGCGCATATCGAAAATGTCGTTGGCGGGGTCCGTCCCGAAGACCTTCTCCAGGTAGGTGAGCTTGAACGGTCCAACGGTCGGCTTGAACGCCGTGGGGACGGCATTGATGTCTACGTTGGTGTGGTCCTGTTGGTAGATCACCTTCACATCGAACCAGGCGTCACGGTCAGCGTCCGACGGCGTCGCGGCCAGCGGTGAATCCGGCGAGTTCGCAATCCACTCAGCGAGGTCCGCGACGGGTCCCGGGGCGCCTGCAGGGGCGGCGTCGGCAAAGACGTAGATGCGCCAGCGCCCGTCTGCCTTGGCATGGTGGCCGAGGTGCATCGGGTTCGTGTCGCAGACCCGCAGGACCGGGGCAGACTTGAAGCGTTTGCCAATCGGGAAACCGGTGGCCAACTCTTGGTGTTTCGCTTCGGCCACGAGCATGGACGGAGCGTACTGAGTCATGAAGCCTGCAGGGAACTCGGCCGTGCTGGTGTAGAAAGTCTCCAGCTCCGCCGGGTCTTCGAACTCTTCGGGCTTCTTGGCCATCAGGGTGGACCATTGCTTGTCGAAGTCGATGAGGTTCTTCGCGACCACCTGGCGCTCAGCCGAGTAAGTATCCAGCAGGCTTTCGGGGCTGCGGCCTTCCAGGACGTGCCCGAGCTTCCAGCCGATGTTGAAGCCGTCCTGCATGGAAACGTTCATTCCCTGCCCGGCCTTAGCGCTGTGCGTGTGGCAGGCATCGCCGGTGATGAAGACACGTGGCGTGCGCGTGCCGCGTTCCTCCGGCAGGACGTCGTCGAACCTGTCTGTGAGCCGGTGGCCTACCTCGTAAACGCTGTGCCAGGCGACGTTGCGGACATCCAGAGTGTACGGGTGGAGGATGTCGTTGGCTTTCTGGATGATCTGCTCGATGGTCGTTTTCCGCACGGCGCCGTGATCCTCCAGTTTTACCTCGCCGAGGTCCACGTACATGCGGAACAGGTGGCCGCCCTCGCGGGGGATCAGCAGGATGCTGCCGCCGGCACCGGATTGGATAGCACATTTGGTGCGGATGTCCGGGAAGTCCGTGATGGCCAGGACGTCCATGACCCCCCAGGCATGGTTTGCCTGGTCACCTGCCAGATGGCATCCGATGGACTCGCGGACCTTGCTGCGTGCCCCGTCCGCACCGACGACGTACTTAGCCCGGATGGTGCGCTCCTTACCCTCGTTGGCCCCGGAGGTGTAACCGAGGGTCACCTCCACCGGGTAGTCACCCTCGCCGGTGACCTTCAGGCCGTGGAACTCGTAGCCATAGTCAGGCTTCATACGCGTGGGGGAGTTGGCCATGAACTCCGCGAAGTAATCCAGCACGCGGGCCTGGTTCACGATCAGGTGCGGGAACTCGCTGATACCTGTGGGGTCATCCACTGCCCGGGCAGCCCGGACGATGCGCGAGTGGTCAGCGGGGTCCGGCTTCCAGAACGCCATTTCGGTGATGCGGTATGCCTCGGCAATGATCCGCTCGGCAAACCCGAAAGCCTGGAAAGTCTCGACGCTGCGGGCCTGAATGCCGTCGGCCTGGCCGATCGCCAGACGCCCGGGCCGGCGCTCAATAATACGTGTGGTGATATCCGGGAACTGGGCCAGTTGCGCCGCAGTCAGCATCCCCGCAGGACCGGTGCCCACGATAAGAACATCAACTTCATCGGGAAGCTCGGCCGGGCGGTTGATTCCGACGCCGGCGGCCGGCTCGACTCGAGGGTCACCGGATACGTAACCGTGGTGGTGGAACTGCACGGGCTTTCCTCACTTCTTTGTGGGTCGAAATTATCTGATGTTCTATAGTTGAACACGTTGTTCTATTATCGCTCACATTATCGTAATGCGGCTCACAGTGCGGATCAAGTCTTTGCCCAGCCCACCGACGAGGTTTAGCTCAGGTTCACGGTGATTCCGGGCAGGACGTGTCAGGATCAGGTATGCCTCGACTCATGCTCCTGGACACTGCCTCCTTGTATTTCCGCGCCTTCTACGGCATTCCGGACTCCATCCGCCGCTCCGACGGCACACCAGTCAACGCCGTCCGTGGCCTGATGGACATGGTTGCCCGCCTCACCACCGAGTATGAAGCGACCCACGTGGTCGCTTGCTGGGACAATGACTGGCGCCCGAAATGGCGGGTTGAGCTGATCCCCAGCTACAAGGCGCACAGGGTGGCAGAAATCGTCCCGGTGGGCCCCGACGTCGAAATCGTTCCCGATCCTCTCGAAGCGCAGATCCCGCTGATCCGCCACGTGCTGGACCTTGCGGGAATTGCTGTGGTGGGCATGGATGACCATGAAGCTGACGATGTTGTAGGCACGTACGCCAGCCTGGCGCAGCTGCCAACCGATGTGGTCACGGGTGACCGGGACCTTTTCCAGCTCGTCGATGACGATCGGGACGTCCGCGTCATTTACACCGCCCGTGGCATGAGGAACCTCGAAGTGGTGACCGACGTCGTCGTCGTTGGAAAGTACCGCGTGCTGCCGCAACAGTACGCCGACTACGCCACGCTGCGCGGCGATTCCTCCGACGGACTCCCGGGCGTGGCCGGCATCGGCGAGAAAACGGCCGCGTCTTTGCTCGCGGAATACGGCTCCCTGGAGGACCTCCTGGAGGCAGCAGAGGATCCCGACGGCGGACTGTCCAGTTCCGTACGCGCCAAGCTTTCCGCAGCGGCCGGATACCTGAAGGTGGCGCCCGCGGTCGTAAACGTGGTTCGCGACTTGAAGGTTCCCACCCTTGAGGAGGCAGGCGCCCAGCTGCGCCCCGTGACAGGTGAGGCACGCGCTGAGCTTGAGCGCTTGGCCACGGACTGGAACCTGGGTGGTTCGGTCAAGCGATTGCTTGCGGCCTTGGACACCCAACCGCACCTTCACAGCTGATTGACAGCTTCACAACAGCGTGGGCTTGGGTGATCGACTCATTGTAGTAACAGGACGGTGTTACAGATCGTCTGGAAGTTACAAGCTGTCTGGAAGTTATAGGCCGCTCGGACGGCTCAGCAGCCGTTACAGCGGCGCCGGATTGAGGAGAGGCACCATGTCAAAGACCAAGAGAATCACGCTGGGCATTACAGCCGGAGCGTTGGCGCTGGGTGCAGGGCTGGGTGTCACCAGCGTTGCTTCAGCCACCACGACGCCGACGCCGAGCGCAACGTCGTCAGCCGATGCCACCACGCCCCCGGAGGGCCACGGAAGGCCCGGAGTCCACGGCCCCGACCGCGGTCAACTCGCAGCGGACCTTGCCGCCAAGTTGGGAGTGGACGAAGCCAAAGTCACCGACGCGTTGAAGGCCTTCAGAGAAGCGAATAAGCCCACCACTCCACCAACTCAAGGCACCGAGGGAACCAAGCCGGACCGGACGGCGCAGGAGGCCGCCATGGCCAAGTCCCTGGCCGCTGCGCTGGGCATTGATGAATCCAAGGTCACTGCCGCCTTGCAAGAAATCCGCACTGCGGCCCAGGAGGAGCGCGCCGCTGCCCTCAAGACCAGGCTGGACAAGGCCGTCACGGACGGCAAGCTCACACAAGCCGAAGCTGACGCCGTCACCAAGGCTGTTGAAGCCGGAGTTATCGGAGGCGGCGGCCGCTAAGGCCCCTGCCCGCGAGCCGCTGAGGCTCTGCTAGCGAAGAGAAGAAACCACGACGCCTACACTTGGCAACAAAGGATCCCCCGGACAGTGCTCGTAACACCTCCGGGGGATCCTTTGCGTGCACGCCCTTGTCACCAGTGGCGACCCTATCCAGGCCTGAACCTGTCCACGACAGGACATTCAAAGGGTTCGCCAGCGAAGAGACCCACGTTGTTCAAGTACCTGACGACGATTGCGTACGAAGCTGCCAGTGAAGTCTCCGTGTAAGGGATGTCCAGTTCCCGGCAACATTCCTTGACGATTCCGGAGGCACGCTGCAGGTAAGGCCTGGGCATGTCCGGGAAGAGGTGGTGTTCGATCTGCCGGTTCAGTCCGCCCATAAGTGCGTCAAGGAACCGTCCCCCGGAAATGTTCCGGGCAGTAAGAACCTGGCGGTTCAGGAAATCCGCCCTGCTGGATGCTGGCAGGATGGGCATGCCTTTGTGATTGGGGGCGAATGCAGCGCCCATATAAAAGCCGAAGACGCCCAATTGGACGCCAAGGAAGGCAAAGGCCATTCCCAGCGGCAACAAGGAGAACACCAAAACCGGCACCACAAGCAGGCGCAGCATAAGGACAGGGATTTCCACCCAGCGGTGATCTGCCTTTCGTTGGCGTAACAAGTACTTCAACGAATCAACATGCAGGCTCGCACCGAGGAAGAACAACAGGGGGAACAGCAACCATCCCTGTTTCCGGGTGACACTCACCATTGGGCCGCGACGCGATGCGGCGGCCTCGGGATGGAAGGCGATGGCGCCTGTGTGGATATCCGGGTCCTTATCGATGACATTGGGGAAGTTGTGGTGCCGGGTATGCTTTTGGGCCCACATCGCATAACTGATTCCCACCAACCCCGTGCCAATCAGGCGCGCGGACCATTCGTTCATGCTCTTGGATTTGAACACCTGGCGATGGGCGGCCTCATGTGCGAGAAACGCGAATTGAGTGAGGACAACGCCCATGCCCGCCGCGATCAAGAGCTGGAACCACGTGTCCCGCAAGAGAAGAAAGCCACTCCATGTTCCGGCCCACGCCAGCATCAGAATCACGAAAACCGTGATGTAGAAACCCCGGCGGCGCTTCAGCAAGCCCGCACTGCGGACGGACTTCAGGAGGGCTGCATAGGAGTTAACCATCCGGGCGGCGGCACCGCGTTCCGGAAAAAAGTCTTCGGGAGAGCGTGATGATGCCATGATGCCTCGAACCAGTTACCGGCGGGAAAACACATCGTTTATCCACTGTTCCTCAGGATACGCCCGGCAGCCCTGGATGGAACGGGAAATTTCTTTTGAGAGGTTGTCGATTTCGCCTCGCACTGTTCGACCCATGAATGAGAAGGTCGAAGGGCGACCTTCCACAACACAGGAGATTGAGTGCAATGGCCAAGTACATGCTGATCATGCGGGCAACCGACGAATCGTTCGCCAAGTTCGAGAACATCGACTTCAACGAAATCCTCGAAGCGATGGGCAAGTTCAACGACGAACTGATCCGGGCTGGAGTGCTGCTCGCTGCTGAAGGACTGGACGATGCAAAGGAAACCGTCGTGGTCGACTTCACCGGTGACACCCCGGTGGTCACTGATGGCCCGTACGGTGAAACGAAGGAACTGTTTGCCGGTTACTACATCCTGGATGTCGCCTCCAAGCAGGAAGCAATCGAGTGGGCCAAGCGTGCTCCGATGACCGCAGGCAGCAAGACAGAGATCCGCCGGGTCACCAGCATCGACGAATTCCCCCAAGACAACGAATGGATCCAAAAGGAGCGGGCTTGGCGCGAGCGGACCGGACAGCTGTAGACGGGACGGCCATTGCTTCGGGGGAGCACCTGCAACGAGCAGCACCAGACGTGAGCAGCACCAGACGTGAGCAGCAACTGACGTGAGCAGCAACGAGGTAAGGGCCGCCGTCGAAGCGGTGTGGCGCAGCGAATCCGCCCGCATCGTCGGCGCCCTTGCCCGCTATACAGGGGACTTTCCACTGGCAGAGGACCTCGCACAGGAAGCACTCGCAGAGGCCCTCGTCTCGTGGTCTGTCAATGGCGCACCTGCCGAGCCGGTGGGATGGCTCCTCACAGCGGGTCGTCGTCGTGCCATCGATGCTTTCCGGCGGCGGGCAGCCCTGGACGAGAAATACGCGCTTCTGGCACGCGATCTCACAGAGGAAGAAGCGGGTGTGGATACGCTGTTCAACCCCCAAGCCATTGATGACGATGTCCTGGCCCTGATGTTCATTTCCTGCCACCCCGTGGTGTCCAGGGAGGCCCGGATTGCCATGACACTTCGCGTTGTGGGCGGCATGACCACGGATGAGATCGCCAAGGCATTCCTGGTCCCGGTGCCAACCATCCAGGCGCGCATCACCAGGGCAAAGAAGACTCTCGCCGCTGCCCGCATCCCGTTTGCAGTGCCCGAGGCCGATCAGGTTCCTGAGCGGCTTGGTTCGGTGCTGAATGTCCTCTACCTGATCTTCACGGAGGGGGCCTACGCTTCCGGAGGAGAAAACTGGATGCGCACCGAGTTGGCGAGTGAAGCACGTCGACTTGCCCGGGTGTTGGTCCGCGTGGCGCCGGAACCCGAAGCATTCGGATTGCTGGCACTGATGGAACTCACAGCCGCGCGATTCCCGGCAAGGCTCGACGCAGCTGGCCAACCGGTACTGCTGGAAGACCAGGATCGACGTCGGTGGGATCAGTCAGCAATCCGGCGCGGACGCGCAGCACTTTCGACGGCGGTGGATGCCGGCCGTGGGCTCGGCGCCTACGGGCTCCAGGCTTCCATTGCCGAATGCCATGCTGTGGCGCGCACGGTGGAGGACACAGACTGGGAGCGAATCGTGGTCCTGTACGAGTCACTTGGGCGACTCACGCCGTCGCCAATCATTGATTTGAACCATGCCGTCGCCGTCTCCATGGCCTCTGGCCCGGCCGCCGGACTGGACCTCGTTGACGGATTGGCGGCCCGGGGTGAACTCAAGGGATCGCATCTCTTGCCGGCGGTCAAGGGCGAGCTGCTGTCGCGGCTTGGGCGCCCTGAAGAAGCGAACGAGGCTTTTCACCAGGCTCTTGAGCTGTGCTCAAACGGCGCGGAACGATTGGCCCTTGAGCGAAAGATTAAGGACTTGGAACTCATGTAGCGTCAACAACGGGCCGCGCGAATGGGTACACCTCGGCTGCACTCCGCGTCTGGTCGTCGTGAGGCGCAATTTAGCGCGATGGCACTCTTATGTTCTGAGGGGTGTGTGGTGGTGGTTGCGTCGGGGGGGTTTGTTTGGGGTCGATGTGTGGTGGTGGGGTGAACCAGGGCACGCCGGTGGTCATGTCGATCCGCCACTGTTCTTTGTGGATGACGCCGTGGTGGTGGCTGCAGAGCAGGGTGCCGTTCTCGGTTCCTGTGGTGCCGCCGTGTGACCAGTAGGTGATGTGGTGGGCTTCGCACCAGGGAGCGGGCATGGTGCAGTCGGGGAACGCGCAGCCGCCGTCGCGGGCGGTGATGGCTTTGCGGATGTGCGGTGGGAAGATCCGGGTGGTGCGGCCGATGTCCAGGACGCGGGAGTCGCTGCCGAGCAGGACGGGGAGGATATCGGCGTCGCAGGCGATTTTGCGGATGGTGTTGGGGTGCATCGGGCCGACGAAGGTCGCGGTCCCGGTGCTGAGTCGTTGATGGTCGGTGCGTCGTTCGAAGAGGTCGCGTTCGTCGATGGTGAGGGTGAGTTGGGGTCGGAGTCCGCCGTTGGCTGGCAGTTTCCCGGTGGTCATGGCGACGGCGCAGGCTCCGACGAGTCCGTCGAGGAGTTTCATGGGGCGGGAACGCCGGTCGAGATCCGGTCCGGTGGGATTATTATCCGTGGTGAGTCGGGGGTTGGTGGCGACGTTCATGGCGGTGGTGAGGGTTTCGTATTGTTCGGCGGTGGCGAAGATTTCGATGTGGTGGAGCCCGTGGCGGCGTCGGCGGCGGAAGAACGCGCCTTGGAGTTGGCGGAGAACTTCCTCGGACGGTTCGGAGCCGTCTTGGTCGATCGAGTCGACCCAGCGTTTGGCCATTTTGGTGACGAAGTCCGGGTCGGTTTCCACTGCTGTTGCGGTGAGGGCGTGTTCCATCCGGGTGAGGGTGTCGTCGTCGGTGAGGAGGCGTACTTTGTCCAGGGTGGCGCTGATGATGCTCGCGGACCGGGTGGGTATGCGTGTGGTTTCGAGGGCTTGGGCCAGGATTTCGCGGCGGGGCGGGATCTCCTGCCCGGCGATTCCGGTCCGGGGGAGGACCTCGGCGGCCAGGGCGAGCCGGCGGTTGGCTTCGCTTTTGCTGATCCGCAGGCTCGCGCGCAGGAATTCCGCGGCGTTCCGGTAGCCATCATCCGCCACCGCAGCAGCGTCTGCCGAAGCAACCGGGTTTGGTCCTGCGGCCGGGGCCGCGGGGTGTGTGGTTCCGGGGTCGGTCCAGCCTGTCTGCCATCCCGTCCCAGCGGCGGATGAGGGCCGTGCCTGCTGCGCTTGCGTGCGGGTCCGTTCCACAGCATGCGCCGCGATGACCTGCAGGTACTCCACGGTGCGGGCAATCTCCTCCACCCGCCCGGCGAACCCTGCGGCCTCGGTAAACCCGAACGTCAGGGCACCGGCCACAGTCGCGGAACGCAGAGATTCCAACGCTTCAACACTTTCAGCCAGCGCACCCTCGATTCCCAACGCACCGTCAAGCCCGTGGGAAACGCTAAACCCACGGAAATCGTCAGGTCCCGGGGAAACAGGGGCGACTTCAGGAGCGATTTCAGGGTCCACTTCACCAGGGGCGACGAAGGGCCCTGGTTCAATGCCGCGAAGCAGCCAAATGCCCCTGGGGTTGTCCGAATCGGTGGCTACCGCCGTCGGGCTTTCATGGGCCGCCAGCTCGTTGGCAGGAACGGTGTGGCTTGCTCGGGGAACTCTTCGGGGGCGCAACGCCACGCCAGACATCGCTGCCCGACGCGCCAACATCTCCCCAATACTTCCCATGAATAAACCCTCTCATTGGGGTCTGACATTTTAGGAAGCCCGCTAAAAGCCCTCAGCCCGGATAGCCATACTCCGCATCTGTCACTAGCTCGCCCCACGTAGTTTCGGAACCGTCGGTGGCTCCGATGGTTTCCCACATGGCGAGGTGGCTCATGAAATGCTCCGGAGCAGCACCGTGCCAGTGCCATTCGCCCGGTGGCGTGTAGATGGTGTCACCTTGGCGGACCACTATGACCTCGCCTCCGCGTGCCTGGACCAGGCCTACGCCGTCCGTCACATGGAGGGTCTGTCCAACCGCGTGGGTGTGCCACGCCGTTCTAGCGCACGGAGCGAAGCGGACGATGTTCACCCGCAGTCGGGAGGGCTCGTCTCCCTTGGCGATGACGTCGAAATAGACGTCGCCCGTGAAGAGCTCTGACGGTCCCTTGGTGCTGGTGGTTTTGGGGGTAATGTCCATGGTTCCTTTGTCGTTCCAGAATTAGTTGCGGTTCGTCTTGCGAAGGTCTTGGCCGAATTCAGACCTGCCGGATTCAGGCGCGAGCGTGGTTGCAGCCCAACTCGCCAGTAACTGCAGGGCATCCTCGGTTCCGGTGCCAGGCTCAGCGTTGTAGATGGTCATGGTCAGGCCGTCGTCGGCGGAGAGCTCAAACGCCTCGTAGAGCATGTGCAGGTCCCCGACGATCGGATGCCGGAACTGCTTCTTCCCGGTGTAATGCTGCCGGACGTTGTGCGCTGCCCAGCGAACACGGAATTCTTCGCTGCGGGTGGACAGCTCACCTACGAGGTCGGTGAGTCCACGGTCGTAGGGGTTACGCCCGGCCTCGGTCCGCATGATGGCTACGGTGTCGTTGGCGGCCCGTTCCCAATCGGTGTAGAAGTCATGGCTTCGAGGGTCAAGGAACAGGAAGCGGGCAAGGTTGGGCGGCCCGAAAGGCGTGTCAAAGCTATCCGCGTACAGTGCCCTGCCCAAAGCGTTGGTAGCGAGGATATCGAGCCGGCCATTGCGGACGAAGGCCGGCGAATGCGTGATCGCGTCCAACGTGAGTTGGACACCCTGTCGGATGGACTGCTTCCGTACCGGACGACGCCGCAACCGACCGCCGTCGTTGGCCGCACGGGCGAGGTCGAAGAGGTGTGCCCGTTCGGCGTCGTCCAGTTGCAGGGCGTTAGCCAGGGCTTCCAGCACGCTATCCGAGACGCCGGAGAGGTTCCCCCGCTCCAAACGGGTGTAGTACTCAACGCTGACGCCGGCAAGCATGGCAACTTCGCCGCGGCGGAGCCCAAGGACACGCCGATTGCCGCCATAGGCGGCCAGGCCAGCTTGCTCTGGGGTGATCTTCGCTCTTCGGGTAGAGAGGAAATCGCGCGTCTCGGTCCGGTTGTCCATGGTTCCAACGGTATGGCTTTTGGCCCTCCAAGGGAGTCCCTGTCATTACCCCTAACAGCAGTAACTCCTTGCATTTTGGAAAAGAGGGTTAGATGGAAGCATCCACTCATCTTCATCACGCAGGAGAAACATGCCTTCCGCTAACGCTTATGCTTCACCTTCGGCCACGGGCGACCTCACCCTGACCACCATCGAACGCCGCGACGTTGGACCTCACGACGTCCACATTGACATCAAATTCGCCGGTATCTGCCACTCTGATATCCATACTGTCCGGGGCGATTGGGGTCCCCAGCAGTACCCGCTCGTCCCCGGCCACGAGATTGCCGGCATCGTTACCGAAGTCGGTCCGGAGGTCACCAAGCACAAAGTGGGCGACCGCGTAGGTGTTGGCTGCATGGTCAACTCCTGTAAAGAGTGCAGGAACTGCCTGGCGGGCGAGGAACAGTATTGCCTCAACGGCAACGTGGGCACCTACGGCGCGGTCGACCGTGATGGCACCATTACCCAGGGTGGATACTCCCGGAACGTCGTCGTGAACGAGGACTTTGTCGTGACCATCCCTGAAGCGCTGGACCTCGACGTCGCCGCACCGCTTCTGTGCGCAGGCATCACGACCTTCTCCCCGCTACATCACTGGGACGCCGGTCCTGGCAAGAAGGTCGCGATCGTGGGCTTGGGCGGCCTGGGACACATGGGCGTCAAGATTGCCCACGCCATGGGTGCCGAGGTGACGGTCCTCTCGCAGTCCCTGAAGAAGATGGAAGACGGCTTGAAGCTGGGCGCAGACCACTACTACGCCACCAGTGATCCGGCCACGTTTGAGCAGCTGGCAGGGACGTTTGACCTCATCATCAACACGGTCAGCGCGTCCATCGACATCAGCGCCTACCTGCAACTGCTGAGCCTTGACGGCACGCTGGTGAACGTTGGTGCACCCGCCGAGCCGTTGCCCGTGAATGCTTTCGCCCTCATTGGTGGGCGCCGCAGGTTCGCCGGCTCCATGATTGGCGGAATCCGCGAAACCCAGGAGATGTTGGACTTCTGTGCCGAGCATGGACTGGGTGCTGAGATCGAGGTCATTCCGGCCAGCGAGATCAACGAGGCCTATGAGCGGGTGCTCGCCTCCGATGTCCGCTATCGCTTCGTGATTGACACGTCCACCATTGGCTAGCACACTGACCCAAGAGCAATAACGTTGAAGGGGCCACGCCTCCTCGCAGCCGTCAGGTTCACCGAGGAGGCGTGGCCTTTTTAGTGCTGGCAAGCAGGGACAATGGTCTGGTGACTTTCAGACTGGACACCATCGGCGCAGGACTGGTTTTCGCTGATTCGTTGGGAAGGCTCGCCGCCGCTTTGGAGAACCAGGGCGACGGCGGAACGGTGGTCGTCCAGGCACCGCCCGGGACGGGAAAGACCACCCTGGTTCCTCCACTGCTTGCCAACTTCGTGGGGGAGAGGCACCCCGGCCAGCCGCGCGTCGTCGTCACCCAACCGCGCAGGGTGGCCGCGCGTTCAGCGGCCCGCCGTCTTGCCTCACTCGACGGCAGCCGTCTGGGCGGCCGGGTGGGTTATACGGTCCGCGGCGAAAGCACCGCTGGTTCGGACACTGTGGTGGAGTTCGTCACTCCCGGCATTCTCCTGCGACGCCTCCTTGCTGATCCCGGACTCGAGGGAACGCAAGCGGTGATCCTGGATGAGGTCCACGAGCGTGGACTCGAAACCGACCTGCTCGTGGGCATGCTCGCGGAAGTTCGGGAACTTCGCGGCGACCTCACGCTGGTGGCTATGTCGGCAACTCTCGACGCCACGCGTTTCGCCGCCCTGCTCGGACGAAGCGGGTTAGGGCGTACCGGCTTGGGGGAGGCCGACGACGGCGCGCCGGCTCCCGTCGTCGACTGTCCTTCGGTTCTGCATGCCTTGGACATTGATTGGGTTCCGGCCTCAGTTCCGCGCCTGGACGAGCGCGGCGTTGCCTCCAGCTTCCTCAACCATGTTGCCGCAACTACGGTGGCTGCCCACGACGAAGCGCTCATGGAAAACCCCGATGTTGACGCTCTGGTCTTCCTCCCGGGCGTGCGTGAAGTTTCCGACGTCGCCAGCCGGCTCCGCGGGCTGGTCCGGGCCGACGTCGAGGTACTTGAGCTGCACGGCCAGATCGGTGCGGACGCCCAGGATCGGGCAGTTTCAGGCAGGGAACCCGGCGACCCTCCTCGAATTATTGTGTCAACGGCGTTGGCCGAGTCCTCACTCACGGTGCCGGGCGTCCGGCTCGTCATTGATTCCGGCCTGTCACGTGAACCGCGTCGCGACGCCGGCAGGGGCATGTCCGGGCTGGTGACGGTATCCTGCTCAAAGGCGTCGGCCGAGCAGCGGGCCGGCCGCGCAGCGCGCCAAGGACCAGGCAGGGTGGTTCGGTGCTACGACCAGCAGGCCTTCGCCGCCGCGCCAGCGCATCAAACTCCCGAGATTTCGGTGGCCGACCTGACCAGTGCTGCTTTGGTGCTCGCCTGCTGGGGAGCACCCGGGGGCCGTGGGCTTGCACTGCCCGACGCACCACCACGTGCGGCTATGGAGGACGCCGTCGAGGTCCTTCGGGAACTCGGTGCCGTGACCGCGGAAGGAACTGTCACGGACGTGGGCAGGACGCTCGCGAAGATCCCGGCAGACCCTCGGCTTGCCCGGGCGCTGCTGGACGGTTCTGCGCTGGTTGGCCGTCGCCTTGCCGCTGAAACGGTGGCACTGGTAGCCGGTGATCAACGTGCGCCGGGTGCTGACCTCACAAAACTGTTGGCGTCAGTTCGTTCCGGATCAGACCCGGCAGCCCGACGATTTGCCGAAGACGTCAAACGGATGGAATCGATCGCGCGCCAGGAAACTTTCGGCATCGCCTATCAACAAGGCATCGATGAGCAACGGGCACTGGACGTTTCAGCGAGGGAGGCGCCCGGGTTCGTGGTCGCGTTGGCCTTCCCGGACCGTATTGCCAGGCGGGTTCCCGGCCAAGGGGCGCCAACATATCTGCTGACATCGGGCACCAGGGCTGGTCTGCCCGCAGGTAGCTCCCTGGCTGGCCATGAGTGGTTGGCCGTGGCGGAGGTTTCCCGCGCCCAAGGCAGGGATGCCGCGGGCACGGGAGCCGTGATCCGATCGGCGGCGCCCTTGTCCGCTGAGTTGGCGGCCGCCGCGGCGCCGGAGCTGCTGGCCGAGGAGGTAACAGCACGTTTCGCCCAGGGTCGGGTGACGGCGAGGCTCGATCGGAAACTGGGAGCCCTTGTGCTGTCCTCCACGCCCGTGCGCCCCAGCGTAGAGCAGGCCCGTGATGCTGTTGCGGTTGCACTGGAAAAGGCAGGACTCTCGATGATCGGGTGGTCCGCTGCGGCAGATGCGCTGCGCCGGCGCCTTGCTTTGTTGCACAGGGAACTAGGCGATCCGTGGCCCGATGTCAGCGAATCCGCACTTTTGTCCAGATTGGATGACTGGCTTGCCCCGGAGCTCGAATCCATGGCCACCGGCACCCCCGCCACCGCCATTGACCTCAGCGATCCACTCCGGCGCCTGCTTCCGTGGCCCGAGGCTTCCAACTTGGACAGCCTGGTGCCCGAGCGCCTCCAGGTCCCCAGTGGCTCGCGGGTGCGGATCCAGTACCCAGAGGTCTCTGAGGGCACCGACCGAAAGAAAGCGGAGAACGACGGCGGTAGCCCGGTTGTAGCGGTCAAGCTGCAGGAATGTTTCGGCTGGGACCGCACGCCTCGCCTTGTTGGCGGAAGGGTGCCGGTGCTTTTCCACCTTTTGTCTCCCGCAGGCAGGCCGTTGGCGGTGACAGGTGATCTCGCATCGTTTTGGTCCGGGCCCTACGCCCAGGTTCGGGCAGAGATGCGTGGGCGCTACCCCAGGCATCCCTGGCCCGAAGATCCGTGGACGGCACTAGCCACGGCCAAAACCAAGAACCGGATGTAGCCCGCCCGATCACAAGGGCTGGGCGGATCACAACGTTTAGGCGAGCCTTTCCAGCATGAACTGGATCTCGCCATCCACGAACGTTCCCAGCACGCTGCTGGCGGCAAACTCGTCCGGGGCGGTGGTCAGTGGATCGCGCTCAAACGCGGTGAAGTCGGCGCGTTTACCCACCGTGATCGAACCCGAAACGTCCCACAATCCTGCAGCTCGTGCGGCGTGCGAGGTGTAGCCCTCAAGCGCCTGAAGTGCGGTGAGTGCCTGCGAAGGTGCGATCGGTTCCTGTTCCGGATGTCCGGAACGGCGCCGCAACTGGGCGTCTGCAATGATCGGCAAGGGTTCGTACGGAGCGATCGGCCAGTCGGAGCCGATACCCACGGTAACTCCAGCCTCGCGGAGGTCCCTGCAACGCCATGCGCGGTCGGCACGGACCTTGCCAAGCCTGGTGGACCAATTGTCACTGTGGTCTGCCAGGGAATAGTGCGTGCAGTGCGTGGGCTGCATGCTCGCCACCACTTCGGCGTGCTGGAAGCGTTCCACCAGCTGGTCGGGCACCGTCTCGATGTGTTCAATCCTGTGAACCGTCTGGCGGAGCACGTCCGAGGGCACAACACCGCGGAGCGACTCCAAGGCGTACAGCACATGTTCCACGCCGGCATCGCCAATGGCGTGGGTCGCCGTCGGGATGCCGCGGGAGGCAAAGTAGCGAACCGCAGCTGTGTATTCTTCCGGCCGTGGCCAGAATGGCGCAGTGGATTGGCCGTACAGGTCCGGCTCGTAAAGCCACGCGGTCCCGTTGTCCACGGTTCCGTCAACGAACAGTTTGATGGCCTCGACGGACCAGCGGCGTCCGCCGGTGCCTATGGTGTGGGCAAGTCCCTTCCACTCAGCCTCGTCAGTGCCCGGCATGCACCATGGCGCACTCCGCAGCCGCAGGGGCAGCTCGCCGTCGGCTTCCAAAGCCTGAAAAAGGGCGGCCGACTCCTCGTTGTGGTCCATGACGTGCCCGCCGGTCAGGCCGGACAGGGCGAAGTCCCGGAGCAAGTTGCCCAGGCGGGTCTTCCGTTCCTCAAACGATTCCTTGGGAATGTGACGCTGCACCAGATCAATGGCCGCCGCTTCCAGGAGCATCCCGGTGGGGACGCCCTCGGCATCGCAGACCACCTCGGCGCTCTGGTCAAATTCAACACGGCCGTGGATCCCAGCCAGTTCCAGGGCCCGGCTGTTCGCCAACGCGGAATGGCCGTCGAACAACCGGATCATGGCTGGCCGGTCACCGGAGACCTCGTCGATCACGTTCCGGTGCAGGGGCACTGGCCCAAACGCGTTCGGGTTCAGGCCCCAGGCACGCAACCAGCCGCCGTCGTTTTGTGATGCGAAGCTTGCTGATTCTGCCTGCAGCAGCGCCCGTACTTCAGCCAAAGTGGATGCGCCGGACAGATCGCAGCCAATGGTCAGGTCCAGGCCAAACACGGGGTGGATGTGGCAATCAACCAGGCCTGGCGTCAGCGTGGCACTGCCAAGATCCACTATTCGCGTGCCTGGCTGACGCCACTCCTGGGCGTCCTCCCTGGATCCGACGGCGGCGATCAAACCCTCCCTGACGGCGACGGCCTGAATAGCCGGACCCGAACTGTTAGCCGGGCGGTCGTCGAGCGTGTGGATGGTGTCAGCAAGCACGATGAGGTCAGGAGTCATGGGTTTCGAAGCTTCCAATCCGGGCAAAGATGGCGGGGCGGGTGGTGCGCAATCTGCGGGCGATCAGCAGACCGGCCAGGAAAACAAGGGGCGTCACCAGCATGAGAACGGTGTTGGTGAGGGCATCGGCGAACGTCAGGAGTTCGATGTTGATGGCGATCAACGCAACCACGCCAAACAGCAGGATGGCTGACGCAATGCTCAAGGGAATGAGTAGCCTGTTGGTCACGGCCTCGGGATTGCGCCGCAGGTAGATGAAAGCTGCCACGGAAACCAGTCCCTGCAAGGCGACAATGCCGAAGATGCCGGGAGTGTTGACCCAGATCAGCAGCTGTTTGTAGGGATCGGCGCCGGCGATGGCGCAAATGATGATGACGACGGCGGCGAGGGCTGTCTGGATTTGCCCAGCGCGGTGCGGGGACTTGTACTTCGGGTGGGTCCTGCCGAGGAATGCGGGAAGGACGCCGTCTTTGGCGAGCATGTAAACGTAGCGATTGATGGCATTGTGGAACGCCAACTGGGAGGCATACACGCTGGTCACGATCAGTACGTACATGACAACTTCTGCCCAGGGTCCCACGTAATGGTTGATCGTGGCGAAGAACATGCCGTCCGCCAATTCACCGGCAGCAGCCATCACGTCGCCATCTCCATAGGCCTGGATGACTGTCCACACGATGAAGGCGTAGAACACGGACATGAAGCCGACGGCAATGTAGGTTGCCCGCGGCACGGACTTGTCAGGGTTGCGGGCCTCACGCCGGTACAGCACCGTGGATTCAAAGCCCATGAAGGCGGCGAAGCAGATAGCAAGGATGGCAAGGACGCCAGGGGTGAAGGCGTGCTCGGGGGAGAAGGAGGCAACGCTGATGCCTTGTGCGCCGCCGTTCGCCAGAATGCCGGCGCCCATGACGGCAAGTATGGCGGTCTCGGCAATGAGCAGGACGCCCAGGACCTTGGCCCCAACGTCGATGCCCCGATAGCCAAGGAACCAGACGGCGGCCACGGCTGCCAGCGCTACCGCCGGCCATGGGACGTCCAAGCCGAAGAGTGTCCGGAGCATGGCCTGGGTCTGGACTGCAAAGAGTCCATAAACGCCGATCTGCAGGCAGTTATAGGAAACGATGGCGAGAATGGCCGAGGCAAGCCCCACCGTTTTTCCCATGGCCAGTGTGATGTAGGTGTAGAAACCGCCGGCTGCTTTGACGTGCTTGGTCATGGCCATGAAGGCCACGGCGAAGATCAACAGAACGGCGCCGGCGATGACGTAGCCCATGGGGGCGCCAATGCCCCCGATGCCAATGGCCACAGGTGCCACGCCGGCCATTACGGTCAAGGGGGCTGCTGCGGAGATCACCAGGAAGGCAATGCCGCCGGTGCCGATGGCATTCTTCTTGAGCCCGTTTCCAGCATCCGCTTCAGGAGGGCGGGTTTCGATTTCAGACATGGTGTCCTCGGAGGTCTAATGCGGGGAGATTCAGGGGAGGAGCCGATCGATAAGCGAAAGGCTTTCGTTTATCGTAAGGCCTTGTGATGGGGCGCACAATACCTTTGCCCAAACTTCTGGCTAGAGTCGTAACAACACTTTGATTGGAGACCCAATGCCACGCCCGCTGGTTCCGCTGATATCCATCGACGCTCTCGTCACCGCCGCCTTGGAGCTGGTAGACGAAGCCGGGGACTTCAGCCTGCCCAAACTGGCCAAGAGGATCGGCGTCAGCCAATCGTCCATTTACAACCACGTCAGCGGCCGGGAAGAAATACTGGAGCTCATGCGCGGGCGGATCATCGCCGAGAGCCCCTACACCCTCCATGAAGGGCAGGACTGGGAGGAGGCCCTCAGAGTTATTGTCCGCAGCTACCGTGACGCGTTCGCCCGGCATCCCCGTCTGGCCCCGCTGCTGGTGTTGCAAACGGTGCAGGACGATCAGGTGCTGGCTCTCTACGAGAATCTGGCCGTCGCCCTGGAAAAGGCCGGTTTCCAGGGACAGGATGTGGTTTCGGCGATCTCCACCATCGACAGTTTTGCCTTGGGATTTGCGTTGGACCTGGCCGCTCCCGACGTCGTGTGGGCACCTCCGGTTCACGGCTACCCGACCCTTACCCAGGCGTTGACGCACGCCGGTCCGCCGGACCAGCGTGGTGAAGCGGCCTTCGATTTCGGTTTGGAGATCCTGGTAGCGGGACTCCGTTCACGCCTCAAATCCTCGGTGCTGTGAACGGTGCTGTGAACCCTGCTGTGAACTTGCTGCAAACCTGGTGGGCGGCCGTAGTCCGTGGCTTCACCGACGTCCAGACTACTGCCGTGCCCCTGCCTGCGTTGTTGGCGATTCTCGCTGGAGCCACCATTCTGAGCATCCCTCGAGCCACATGGCGATGGTTCGGTCTCTACGTGACATTCGTCCATGAGCTTGGCCACGCATATGCCGCCCTCATGACGGGGCGATTTGTCCACAGTCTTCGCATCGGACTGGATCATTCGGGTCGCCTCGTCAGCAGCGGCCGGAGCCCTTTCGGCGCAGCCTGGTCAGGGTTCTGGGGTTATCCCGCCCCGGCAGTCGTGGGACTTGCCTTAATTGCTGCGTTCGCCGCGGGCCGATCGGGAGCCGCGATGTCTGTGGGCGCCCTCATCCTGCTCGTCTCCCTGATTTTCCTGCGCAACCTGACAGGGATCCTCGTGGCGGTGGTCAGCGCAGCTATCGCCCAGCTTTTGCTCCTCTTCGGATCGCCCACCATCGTCAACTACATTGTGCTGGCCCTGGGGATCGCCCTGTCAGTGGGTGCCGTGCGGGACCTCTTCAAGCTCGCCGGCGTCCATACACGGCGCCGGGACCGGCTAGCAGCGTCGGACGCCTACATCCTTGGCCGAACCACGGGTGTCCCGTCGTTCCTGTGGCTGACAGGATTCTCCGTGGTCATCACAGGGAGCACAGTCACCTCAGCATGGTTGTTATGGGGGATGGTCGCGGCCTAGAACCCCTTGGCCACTTCGCGCTGGCTCTTCGTCCGCGGCTGGGTCTTGCCCTGTGGTCGCCTCAGGGTGTCCAATCCTCTTACACGTTCGAACCTTTCGGCGCGTTCGAACTCCGAGCTTGGATAGGACACCAGGAGGTGCTCATGTCCGCGAAGGGCACACGGGAGACGGCCAAGGCGGCCGGACCCGGCACACCCGAGTCCCGGCGAAGCGAGAACGGAACGGCTCTGGCGGCAAGTGATCCTGCCAAGATACGCAACGTGGCACTCGTAGGGCATTCAGGTGCAGGGAAGTCGATGCTCGTTGAGGCGCTGTTGGCTGCCACCGGTGCCATCACCCGGATGGGTTCCATCACTGAGGGAACAACTGTCAGCGATTCAGACCCTTCAGCCATCCATCAGCAGAGGTCCGTCACCATGTCCGTGGCCCCGATCCTGGTGGGCGAGGTCAAAGTGAACCTGATCGACACTCCGGGGTACACGGATTTCACGGGGGAATTACGAGCAGGGTTGAGGGCCGCCGATGCGGCCCTCTTTGTCGTCTCCGCCGTGGACGGCATCGACGGCGCCACCATCGCCTTGTGGGGTGAATGCGAGAAGATCCGCATGCCGCGGGCTGTAGTAGTCAGCCGCCTGGACCACCCCCGCGCGGACTTCAGCGCCGCCGTCGTACGTTGCCAGGAAGCCTTCGGTGAGTCTGTCCTTCCGCTGTATCTGCCCTCTGGCGGAGGGTTGGCAGGGGTGCTCGAGGGGAACAACGATGATCCCGTCGTGGAGGAAGCCCGCGGCCCTTTGATTGAAGGGATCATTGCCGAAAGCGAAGACGAGACCTTGATGGACCGCTATCTGGGCGGTGAAGAGTTGCCCTTGGAAGACCTCATCAGGGACCTGGAAACCGCCGTGGCCAGGGGCTCCTTCTTCCCTGTGATGGCTACCTCGGCGGAAACGGGTTTGGGGCTTCCCGAGCTCATGGCACTGATGATCGATGCTTTGCCTTCGCCGCTGGAACGCACCGCGCCCCCAGCGATGAAACTCGATGGTTCGTCCTTGAAACCACTGGAATGCGACCCCGCAGGACGCCTCGCTGCCGAGGTAGTGCGGACTACCGTGGATCCGTTCCTGGGCCGCGTCTGCCTGGTCCGTGTTTTTTCCGGCACCCTTCATGAAGATTCAGCCATCCACATCGGCGGCAGGGGATTGGCCGACAGGGGCCACGAGGACCACGACAGCGATGAACGTGTCACGCACCTGTACTCGCCCGTCGGATCAAGCCTGAAGGCTGTTTCGCAGTGCATCGCCGGTGACATTTGCGCCATCAGCAAGCTGGCGAGCGCGGAGACCGGGGACACTGTCTCGGACAAGGACGCTCCGCTGCTGATCGAAACCTGGAACATGCCTGAGCCGCTGATGCCCATAGCGATCGAAGGAGTGTCCCGTAGCGACGAGGACGCGCTCGCCAAGAGCATCGGGAAGGTAGTCGCGGCAGATCCGACGCTTCGGGTGGAACGCAACCAGGACACGCACCAGTTGATTCTTTGGTGCATGGGTGAGGCGCATGCCGAAGTGATATTGGACAGGCTGCGCAACCAGGGCGTCAAGCTTCAAATGGTGGAGGTCATCACGCCGCTGCGTGAGACCTTCGCCAGCAAGGCCGCAGGGCACGGCCGGCATGTCAAGCAATCAGGCGGACACGGACAGTTCGCCATCTGCGACATCGAAGTTGAGCCGTTGGCGCGCGGGGAGGGGTTTGAATTCGCTGACAAGACGGTGGGCGGAGTTATTCCCGGTACGTTCGTCACTTCCGTGGAAAAGGGCGTGCGCTCCCAGATGCTCAAGGGCGTTTCCGCTGGGTTCCCCGTGGTGGATATCAAGGTCACCTTGGTGGGCGGAAAAACGCACAGCGTGGATTCCTCAGACGCAGCCTTCCAGGCAGCCGGTGCATTGGCGCTTCGAGAAGCCGCGTCAACGGCCAGGATCCAGCTTCTGGAACCCGTGTCCGCCGTGGTGGTCAGCGTCCCGGACGAACACGTGGGGGCGGTGATGAGTGATTTGTCGGGCCGGAGGGGACGGGTGACCGGAACTACGGCAGCTAACGGCGAGGGTACTGAGATCACCGCAGAAGTCCCTGACCAGGAGCTTCTGCGCTACGCCGTTGAACTTCGGGCGCTCACGGCGGGTACGGGGCGCTTCCGGCGATCGTATCTGCGCCACGAGCCGGTGCCGAAGTAGTTCCTCAACTGTTTTCCCTCATGAATCCCGCCACTGCGGGTGCAAGCGAGGCACCTATCTCGGCGGCACTGCGCTTGAGGCCCTTGACCACAAACGAATGGTCGGCATTTTCGCTCCACTGGAGAGTCGCCGTCGAGCCTATCCTGGCCACTACCGACTCCAGAAGTTCCGGCGTCGCGAAGGTATCGCGAGTGCCTTGGAGGAAGAGCATGGGCACCGTTATCCCATAGAGGTGTTCATCGCGGAGCTTCTCCGGTTTGCCCGGTGCGTGGAGGGGATAACCGAGGTACACCAGGCCAGCCGCGGGCATTCCCTCGGCCACGGCCATGGATGCCATCCGACCCCCAAAGGATTTTCCGCCGGCCCACAACGGTTCATCGCCTGCGAGATCCGCGGCCTTTTCCATGACGGCCCGCCACGTGGCAATCGCTGCGGGCGGACGGTCGGGGAAACGGCGTCCGGCTTCCCGGTACGGAAAATTGAAGCGCAGGGTACTGACGCCTTCCTCCGCCATCGCTTCGGCAAATCCCTGCAGGAAGGGGTGTTCCTTGCCTGCTCCGGCGCCGTGGGCAACTACGAGGGTCGCGAACGACTTCTCCGGACGGACGTGGATCGCCGATACCTTGGTGTCTCCCACGGCAACAGTCAGGGCGGTTTCAGTGTTTGGCATGTATCCATCATGGTGCAGTTTGGCCTTTGAGCTGTCAGGCACTACTTCACGCCGCCCGAAAAAAGGAACGCAGGATGCTGACGTGAACGCCCTTGACGGGGTAGCTTGTGGCCATGGCGAGCGAATCAGCAACAGTCTCCGTGCCCGGTCCCGAGGGCCCCCGCGAAGTCCGGATTTCAAGTCCAAGCCGCGTCATGTGGCCCGAGGCCGGACTGACGAAACTGGACCTGGCTAACTACCTGGTGGATGTGGGCGATGCTTTTGTGGCGGCTAACGGCAACCGGCCCGTCAGTCTCCAGCGTTACTCCGGCAACATCGAGGGCGAGATGTTCTTCTCCAAGAACCCTCCCAAGGGTGCGCCGGAGTATGTCCGCTCGGTCATGGTGACCTATCCGAGCGCCCGGACCCATCCGCAGTTGGTAATCGACGAACCTGCGGCCGCGGTGTGGGCAGCGCAAATGAACACGGTCGTCTTCCACCCGTGGGCTTCCCGTGCCAACGATCCCGACAATCCCGACCAGCTGCGTATCGACCTCGATCCGCAGCCGGGAACGGACTTTGATGACGCCATACCGGCCGCGCAGGAACTCCGCGCGTTGTTGGACGAAGCCGGGCTGACGGCCTTCATCAAGACCTCGGGCAACCGGGGACTGCATGTGTATGCGCCCATCCACCCCAAGCATGAATTCCTGGAAGTGCGCCACGCGGTGATCGCTGCGGGCCGGGAGTTGGAGCGACGGATGCCCGAGAAGGTCACCACGGCATGGTGGAAAGAAGAACGCGGGACCAGGATCTTCGTGGACTTCAACCAGGCCAACCGGGACCGGACGATTGCCGGTGCGTACAGTCCGCGTGCCGTGCCGAATGCACAGGTATCGTGCCCGTTGGCGTGGGAAGAGCTGGAAAATGCAGATCCGGCCAAATACACCATCAGCACAGTTCCGGACCGGTTGAAGACGACAGGCGACCCTTGGGCCACCATGCATGAGAAGCCCGGGGACATCGACGTCCTTCTGCAATGGTGGGAGCGCGACGTCAAGAACGGCCAAGGCGAAATGCCGTTCCCACCGGAATTTCCCAAGATGCCGGGCGAGCCGATGCGGGTACAGCCGAGCCGCGCTCGGAAACAGGAGGAGTAACCGCAGGAGCAAGCATGCATCCAGGTTCACGCAGGGGAATTGTGACCGCAGCGCTTGTGTGCGGACTGTTCCTCGCTGGCTGCACGGGCGAACCGCAGCCCAACCCGTTTCCGCCGGCACCAGTGACGAGCTCGACGTCGGTCCCTCCCACAGTACCCACCCCGCCATCCGGGAGGGCACAGTCCACCACGGCATCAGCCTCACCACCAGTAACACCCGCCTTTGGCGAGCTGCAGGCAACTTTGGAGCTCTTTAGCCGGGAAATGCTGCAGAACGGTGCCCCCGCGGTGCTGATAGAGGCCAGGGCCGGCCAAGAAGTGTGGAGGCACGCGGCGGGTGTCAGGAGCCTTCACGGAGGTGCTCCTGTGCAGGCGGATGATCCGATCCGGGTGGGCGGGCTCACACGGACCATGGTGGCAGTTTCCGTGTTGAAGCTGGTGGAAGAAGGCCGGCTGGTACTTGAGGATTCGATCGCCAAATACTTGCCGGGGATCGACGTCCTCCTGCCGCCGGAGCCAGAGTCCGTGACAGTCCGGCAATTGCTGGGCCACACCGCAGGGATTCCCTATGCCAGCGGGCTTTCGGACTATGCAGTCCTTGGCTTTTTGGTGGAGCGGCTCCGGGGCGCTCCTTTGGCCGCGGTCCTGCGAACGGAAATCCTGGATCCCTTGAATCTGCACTCAACCATGCTTTTGGACGCGGGCCCCCTTTCAAACACCCTGGTCCATGGTTATGCAGTGGTGGGGGGTGAAACGGTGGACGTCACGCATTCCGTCCAGCAAGGCGGCCCGGCTTCCGACGGCGTGATCGCGAGTGTTACCGACATTGACGCCTTCTACGCAGCGTTGCTCAAGGGGCGGCTGCTGTTACCGGAGAGCCTGGTGGAGATGAAGGGTTCGGTTTTCGCCGATTACGGATTGGGCCTGGACCACTGGAAGGACACGTGCACCAACGGCTACTATTACGGCCACTCAGGTGACGTACCGGGCTATGGCACCATCTCCATCAGCAGTGCTGATGGGAACCGTCAGCTCACCATTTCCTTGGCCCACCCGCCGTCGCCCCTGTCTACGCAACCTTCGGCCATCGCTTTGGAACTGACAGGACTCGCCCAGGTCGCTTTGAACGCGAGTTGCCGTTTCCATTTCCGCTGATCGCGGTTCGACCCCCGCTGGGACCCTATTCGAACCTTGAAGGATCGCCCGTTCCGCGCCGAACTACTTCTGCCGTGCCGCTGGAGAAATCGATCACCGTGGTGGGCTCCGAACCCGTATCGCCGGAATCGATCACGGCGTCCACTTCGTTGTCCAGCCGCTCCTTGATTTCCCAGCCCTGAGTGAGGGGCTCTTCCTGGTCGGGCAGCAGGAGCGTGCTGGAAAGCAAGGGTTCACCGAGCTCCGCCAAGAGCGCCTGAACCACTTTGTGATCCGGGATGCGTACGCCCACTGTCTTCTTTTTCGGGTGGAGCAGGCGCTTGGGAACCTCGCGCGTGGCCGGAAGGATGAACGTGTAGCTGCCTGGGGTGACGGCCTTGATGCTGCGGAAGACATCGTTATCGATCATCACGAACTGCCCCATTTGGGCGAAATCCTTGCAGACCAGGGTGAAGTGGTGTTTATCGTCCAACTGCCGAATAGTCCGGATACGATCCAAGGCTTCCCTGTTGCCGATCTGGGCACCCAGTGCGTAGCAGGAGTCGGTGGGGTAGGCGATCAGCCCGCCGCTTTGGAGCATATTAACCACTTGGCCGATGGCGCGTGGTTGGGGATCTTCAGGGTGCACGTCAAAGAATCTGGCCATGGAGAGAGCCTACGTCAAAGCTAGGACAGGATGTCTTTGGTGGAGAACTTCCCGTAGGCCAGCGCGCCGCAGACGGCGATATAACCGGCTTGGAGCAGCGCGTTCTCGCCAAACGATGTCCAGGAGATCGGTTGCCGGAGGAGGTCGGCGAAGCCCAGCCAGTGGTGGCTGAACAGCCAGGGATGCAGCCAATCGAGTTGTGGCAGGTTATCCAGGACCTGCGATACCACCGAGAGGACGATGGTCGCCGCCATCGCTCCTACTGGGACATCCGTGAAGGTCGAGATGAGCAGCCCGATCGCAGACAATCCCAGGAGCGAGACCGTGATGTAGGCAGCAATCAGCAACGAGCGCAGTACTGACTCGCCTACCCCGATCGTGTCGCCGGACAGTAGCGTCACGGGACCGATGGGGAAGAACACGACGCCGGCCAGGGCACCTGCCGCTGCGACGGTGGCTGTTGCGGCGCAGCAGAAAGCGACGGCACCGGCGTACTTGATCAAGAGCAGGCGGATA
Source organism: Micrococcaceae bacterium Sec5.1 (assembly GCA_039636795.1). Taxonomy (NCBI): domain Bacteria; kingdom Bacillati; phylum Actinomycetota; class Actinomycetes; order Micrococcales; family Micrococcaceae; species Micrococcaceae bacterium Sec5.1. The sequence goes on from CP143430.1 coordinate 3,080,911, forward strand.
CGCCCCGCCGGTGCCAGGAGCAGATAGCGCAACGTTCCAAGGTTGGCCTCCCCGGCGATGGTGTCTCCTGCCACCACTCCGATGGTGAGGGGGAGGAACAGCGGGACACAAACCACCAGGGCTGTCACAGCAACAAAGAGGCCATTCTGGGTGATGCGATCCAAGAATAATGGCCCGCGACCGGGTGTCGCTGGCCGGGACGAGAGCTTGACCGCAAGGGCAATCAGGATCGGAACGGCGGCGAGGGCCACCAGCATTGCCCAGGTCCGGAGGCGACGGAACAGCACGGATAGCTCCGAGCCAAGCAGCGCCCACCCCATCCCGGGATGGACAGCATTGTCATTGGAAATAGCAGTCGTACCAGTAGTAGGAGTCGCTCCAGCCCTTCCAGCAGTTTCAGCGGTCCCAGCAGTTTCAAGAGTGTCACCAGTTTCAGCCGACAACGTCGAACCCCTCTCCGGTCAAGGACACGAAGCGCTCCTCCAGGCTTGCGTTCTCCACAGTGAAGCCCCTGACCCTGACGCCATCGGCCACCAATGCGGCAACGATCTCTTCAGGCTTAACGCCGTCCAGGCCGTTTCCCTGGACCACCTCGCGGCCAGGCGCTTCGCCGGGTACCAGACCCAACCGGGCCAGAACACGGGCAGCACGTTCGACGTCGGGCGTTCGCACCAGGACGTGCGCTTGCCCGGCAGAGCGCAGTTCATCCAGCGGTCCTTGGGCTACCAGCCGTCCGGCACTCATCACGCCCACATGGGTGCACATCTGTTCCACCTCGGCCAGGAGGTGGCTGGAAACGAAGACGGTGGTCCCGCCGGCGGCAAGGGAGCGCACCAGGCTTCGCACCTCCCGGGTACCTTGGGGGTCCAGCCCGTTGGTTGGTTCGTCGAGCACCAGCAGTTCCCGCGGCCGGAGCATGGCGTTGGCCAGCCCGAGGCGCTGTTTCATACCCAGTGAGTAGGCACGCACTTTCTTCCCCGCTGCATGGCTGAGGCCTACGCGGTCCAACGCCTCGTCCACGCGCTGGCGTCGGGTGGAAGAGGATGCATGGCGATCAGCGGAGTCCAACCGCAGCAGATTGGCCGCTCCGGAAAGAAATGGATAGAAGCCCGGCGCCTCCACCAGCGCGCCGACCTCGGGCAACACCGAGGCCAATTGCTGCGGCATCTCCCTGCCTAGAACCCGTATTTCACCGCTGTTCGCTGAAGCGAGCCCCAGCAAGACCCGGATGGTGGTGGTCTTTCCCGAACCGTTGGGCCCCAGGAAACCGAACACCGCACCACGGGGGACCGCAAGGTCAATGCCATCCACCGCGGAACGGTGCCCAAAGCGCTTCACGAGGCCATGGGTTTCTATGGCAAGGTCAATCGATTGAGCGCCGGGTGCAGTTTCACGGATCTCCGTCACAGGCTGCCGATCATGGGGTGCCGATCATGGTGCCGTCGCGGCTGATTCCAGCCGGTCCAACGGCACCAATCCCGCAAACACGCGGCCGTCGTCGAGAATGAGGACGCTCACCAAGGAGGTAGTCAAGGCTCGTCCGCCACTCACGGGTTGCAGGGCCTGGGCGAGTAGCGGGTTCGAGGTGAGTTCGGCGGGCGCCGTTCCAGCGGGCAAGCCGATCACGGTGTCCCACCCTTCACCGGTCACTGAAGGGCTGGGGTGGGGGAGCATCGGAGTGGCTGATCCCTCAGGAGTTGGAACAACAGCATCCGGGGTCGGAGCCGGCTCAGTGGTAGCTGGCTCATTGGGGCTTGGGACGGGAGCATCCGGTGCCGGGGCAGCAGGACCTTCCATCGCAGGCGGCACCGGCTTCATGGGGACCGGCTTCTCCGTGACAGTGGCACCGGCAGGAGGAGTGAAATTGAACAAAGCCGCGTCTGGAGCGGTGAGGTTTATTTCGGTATAGGCAAGGGAGTACGCGGGCTCCGGCTGGCCCTTCGCGCGGACCTCGACGCCCAGCGGCAAACCGGTTTCGGAGTCGACGTCGATCGACACCGAAGCAACCAAGGTTCCGTCACTGCGCGGCAGCAGGCTCAGCCGGTATGCGCTGCGACCCGCCACTGTGGACGCATCTCCCACAGTTACTTTGGTGCTGGAATCAATGGCTGACAAGAAGTGACTGGCCATCGCCTCCGGAGTGGGAATGTCAGGACGGGCTGTTTCGCTTGGCCCGGATCCTCTCCGCTCAGCCTTTGACGGCACAGGGACGCTCAGGTGCGTTGCGCTGTTGTCCGCGGAGTTGTAGAACCAGGCATCGCCGCCATTGACCACAAAGTCACGTTCGGCCATCCGGTCCAGGATCTGCAGCCTGGCCTTGAAGGGCCCGTCCAGATAGACCCGCGCTGTGTGCGAGCCTGTGAGCAGCTCAAGTGCCGACGTGGCTCCGGGCACGATTCCCGGGCCAGCCGTGGGAACTTCAGGCAGCCCCAACTCCGCAGTTTGCACCACAGTGCCGGATAACGCCCGCACCTCGGTACGGGCTATCATCGCCAGGATCTCGTCGGCCGTTTTAGGCGGCAGGGAGACAGTTGCGCCGGCCTGGACGGAGCCAATAAGCGCCGCCAGTGCCAAAGCAAGGGGAATCAGGAGAGCTGGCAACCACCGCTGCCTGGCCCGCGCCATTGCTACCGACCACCACACGTGAGAGGCATGAATCCAGACTACGCCTGGCTGCTTCCTGCGCCTACCAGGTTTCAGTGACCTTCAGCAGGCCACGCGGCGCATCCGGATCATTGCCGCGCTCCACCGACAACTGCAACGCCAGTCGCTGGAGGGGCAGGATCTGCAGGATAGGAGAAAGCTCCTCCGGAACGCCCGCAGGCAAAGGAAGCACCAAACTGCCTGGAAGGGCGGCAGCGGGATCGCCCACCACGCACACGTGCGCCCCCCGCTCCGAGAGTCTGTTCAGGACCGGGCGCATCGCCGCACCTCCGATTCCTTCCGGTACAACTGCAATCACAGGGTGCTGCGAGTCAATCATCGCGAACGGGCCGTGCAGCAGATCCGCGCCAGAGAATGCCTGGGCAGGAAGATAGGAGGTCTCCATGAGCTTCAAGGCGCCTTCCCTCGCCGTGGGGTAGGAATAGCCACGACCCGTGGTGATGATGCGGTCGGCAAAACGGTAACCACCAGCGACCTCCAGCACGGTGTCGTCGGCAAGGACGGAAGCGGCCCACTCTGGAAGACCCGCGGCGTCGGCGAACGTCCCATCACGCCACGCATCAACCAACAACCACAGGGCCAGAAGCTGCGCCGTGTAGCTCTTGGTAGCGGCAACTGCAGTTTCGCTTCCCGCCCGAATATCCAGGTGATGCTCCGCCGCCCCAGCCAGCGCGGACTCCGGCGAGTTTGTCACCGCAACAGTGAGGGCGCCCAGGCGGCGAGCTGCCGCCGTCGACTCCACCAGGTCCGGTGAGCCGCCGGACTGGCTAACCGCCAACCACAGCACGCCCTCCAGTTGGGGCGTGGCGCCATAGGCGGTGAGGGTCGACGGCGATGCGAGGCCAACCGGCAGCCCCAAGCTGATTTCAATGAGGTACTTCGCGTACAAAGCCGCATGGTCACTCGTGCCGCGGGCGGCCAGCAGGACAAACCGAGGGCTCGCCTTCTTGATGATGTCCGCCATCGCCACGAACTGGCGCCGGCCTGAGTCCAGGAGCCCGGCAAGAACCTTGGGCTGCTCGCCGATCTCATGGGCCATCTTCACGCCGGGAGTATTGTGCGAGACGTCTGGGGAGGTAGGAGTGATCGTCATGGTTCCTGTCTGTTGTTCGAAGGGGCAAAATCTCTGGGAGTCAGGGCTGGATCAGCTGCCGTGCGAGCTTTACGGCCCCGTGCACCGGCGCCTGGCTCTGGATCCTGATCAGCGACGGATCCTCCACGGCAACCTTGCGGGCAACAGCGCCCGCCAACTGCTGTTGATTGACCAGAAGGCCGCCAGCCATCACCAACGGCAGGTCCAATCCGAGCTCGCCCAGTACTTGCCTGGCCAACGTGGCCAGAGAATGTGCCGCTTCGGCTTGAATCCGCAACGCAGCAGGATCACCCTCAACTGCAAGGTCCAGGACCAGCGGGGCAAGGCCCGCCCAATGGTCCGGCTCGGGCTTGGCATAGAACAGATCCATGAGCTGCAGCGCGTCCGCGCTCGCCGTCGCAGCCAAGAGTGCGCTGACCATGGTGCCGGGTTCCAGCCCCGCGTAATACTCCCGCAAGGCCTCCCGGACCGCGTCACGCACCACGGAATAGCCTCCGCCTTCATCGCCGAGCAAGTAGCCGTAGCCGCCGCTGCGCGCTTCCCGTCCCTCCCGGTTCCGGCCCCAAGCTACCGAGCCGGTGCCTGCGACCAGGACCGCTCCGGCGTCGAGGTCTGCTGCGGCGAGGATGATGCGGGTGTCATGGACCACCTCAATCCTGGCGCCGGGAAAATACCCTGTAAGTAAAGCACTCAGGACTGCCCTGCTGGCAGGAGTATCAGCCCCCGCGGCGCCTGCGCAAACCGCCTCGACACCGTCACCGACGGCAACCGCGATCCGCCGCAGCACGGCATCTGCTCCCTGATGACCCACTGAGGACAGGTTGGCGCTCGCCTCAGTGATCTCCAGAGGTGCCTCGCTTGCCTGCGCGCCCCGGCTCGAGTCCGACTCCGAGTGCACATCCGAACGGACAGCATGTGTCTTGGAACCTCCAATATGAAGGCCCAACACTGCCGGCGTCATCGGCTAGCCGCCAGTTCGGTGTTTTCCTGTGGGGGGACCTGGCCGGCTGCCACAGGCTCCGGCCACTTCCCACCGTTTTCCCAGTACTGCTGTATTTCCTCCAAGGGGCGGCCCTTCGTCTCGGGAGCGAACTTGTGGACAAACATAAAGCCGAGAATAGCCAGTACACCGAACACTGCGAAGGTGCCCGCACCACCCAATCGCTGGAGCGTGATCAGGAAGAAGGCTGCCACCAGGACATTGGCACCTATCGTTTTCGGAGTTTCTCTGCAATTGGTTTAGACCAACCTGCACAAGATTGGCATAGACCAATGACGTTGTCTACAAGTAGGATGTCCAATATGTCCTCCAATGCCACGCCGGCAATGCCCAAGTACTACCTCCTCAAGACCGAGCTGCTTGCCTCGATCGCCGGAGAGCAGCCGGGCACGCTCATTCCAACGGAGCGGGCGCTGGCTGAGAAGTACAATACGTCCCGCACCACCGTTCGGCAGGCCATTAGCGAGCTGGTTGCAGAAGGGAAACTGGGCCGCATCCAAGGGCACGGCACGTTTGTGGCGCCGCCAAAGATCACCCACGTGCGGCAGCTCACGTCCTTCTCCGACGACGCGAAGAACCAAGGCCTTCGGCCCGACTCGCAGCTTCTGTCCCTTGCAACAGCAAAGGCGGACATCGACGTCGCGGCGCACATGGGGCTCGACGACGGCGCTGTTGTCACCCGGCTTGAGCGAATCCGGTTAATCGACGGCGAACCGCTGGCCCACGAGATCGCCTACCTCCCAGGCAAGCTGCCGCGGTTCAAGGCAAACCTCGAGAAGGCCGGTTCGCTCTATACAGCCCTGGCCGACATGTACGGCATCCACATCTCCGACGTTGAGGACACCGTGGAAACGGCACTTGCCGGGCCCGAGGACGTCCGGCTCCTCGGGATTGAAATGGGGGCACCGTTGCTGGTGGTCCACCGCCTGGCACGGGACGCTGCAGGCGTCCCCGTCGAGTGGACGCGCAGCACGTTTCGCGGCGACCGCTTCCGGTTCGTCTCACGCGTGAAGTCCGGCTCCTGAAATGGCCAACTCACAATCGGGCGAATCCGTAATCCGCCGCGTCGTTCGCTTGGTTGGAGCTTTCGACGACGGACACCGGACCATGAGTGTGGCAGGTCTTGCCCGCCGGTCCGGGCTCCCCGTCACCACCACGTATCGTTTGGTCGATGAACTGCTCGCGGAGGGGCTGCTGGAAAGGGAAACCAACAGCGAGGTTCGCATAGGTACGCGGCTCTGGGAACTCGTTTCCAGATGTTCACGGATGGTCGGCCTTCGTGAAGCCGCGCTGCCGTTCATGGAGGACGTCCAGTCGGTGGTGCAGCATTCAACAACTCTGGGAATCCTGGATTCGGATGAAGTCCTGTACATCGAGCGGATCGGCTCCAGGGACTCCATGGTGGATATCACGAAGGTCGCAGGGCGCCTTCCGGTGCACGGGACTTCCTCCGGCCTGGTCTTGTTGGCCCACTCTCCGGCGGCATACCAGGACCTCTTGCTGTCACGGCCATTGGAAAAGTTTACGGACGCGACGCTCACCGATCCGGCTGAACTGCGCCGCCATCTGGCAAGCATCCGCCAACGGGGCTTCGCGTCCATGCCTGGAATCATCGTCCCGGAGTCCAGTGGCATCGCCGTTCCCGTCTTTGACCGCTCCAATACAGTGGTCGCAGCCCTTAGCGTCGTCGTACCGCGGAATGAAGAAAATGCGGCCATCCGCGTGCCGGTGTTGATGACAGCGGCCCGCGGCATTTCGCGTGCTTTAGGGTGGCGCGGCGAACTAAAACGAACCTTGCGGCAGAGCAACGGCAATATCTGATTCCCGTTCATCGGTAACGTTGTGTTCCCACTCACAGGTCGCTGGAAGAGTGGAGTTCAAGCAGGGCAGCTCGCCCGGCAACCACAATTTTCAGCCCCAACGGGCTATTCCGTGCTGCCCTGCGTCGAATCGATGGTTGAGCAGCCGCAATCCCGCGGCAGGAGGAGTTGTTCATGGAGACTGCAGCGCATTCAGTTCCCGAAGGGACGGCACGCCGCGTGGCCGGCAAGGTAGCCGTGGTCACGGGCGGCAGGGGTGACCTGGGCAGCGCAACAGCCCGTTTGCTGGCGGACCATGGGGCAGTGGTCGCCAGCCTGGACCGGGCAGGAACGGGCAGCAGGCACGGGCACCCGGGAGTTGAGGAGTACGACGTCGATGTCACCGATGAGTCGAGCGTCGCGGAGGCTGTCCGGCAAGTAACCACAGACCTTGGCACTCCGGACGTCCTGGTCAACGCTGCCGGCATCATCGGACCAGCGGGAGCCAGCCACACTGCAACCCTTGAAGATTTCAACGTCATTTTTGACGTCAATGTCAAAGGCGTATGGCTGATGACCAAGTATGTCGTCCCGGGGATGATCCACAAGAAGTCGGGAAGCATCATCAACTTCTCCTCCATCCACGGAATCACCGGTGGACGCAATGTCCCGCTTTATCACGCCACCAAAGGTGCTGTCCGGCTCCTGAGCAAGTCCGATGCGGCAGCCTACGGCATTCACGGTATCCGGGTGAACTCCATCCACCCGGGTTCCATGAACACCAGGATGAGCCAACGCTCGGCTGAGCAGTCCGATATCGGCCCCGAGGCCTACTACAAGCAGCTCGTGGGCGGAAACCCGCTACCGCGCCAGGGCGAACCGGACGAAATTGCCTACGGAGTCCTCTATCTCGCCTCCGATGAATCCCGTTTCACCACCGGCTCTGAGCTTGTCATCGACGGCGGCTACACAGCTGTCTGACGTTCACGCACCATCGTTTTCCAGAGAGGCATGATCATGAAATTCCTGAACGGCACACGTTCCGATACCTATGACGTCGTAGTGGTTGGTTCCGGCGCAGGCGCTTTGACCGCAGCGGCGACTGCCGCACGGGCCGGTAAGTCCGTCGTCGTGCTTGAAAAGACCCAACTGTTGGGCGGTACGTCCGCAGTGTCCGGCGGCATGCTGTGGGTGGCTGACAACCACCATGCCCGTGCGGCCGGCTCAGCGATTCCAAGAACGACGCCGCCCGCTACGTCCGGGCCGTCGCGCGGGGCCGAGGCAGGGAAGAACTGCTGGATGCCGCGTTGAACTACGGGGACGCGATGCTCCGGTTCACCGAGGACGAGTGCGGACTACGTTTCATCTTCCTGGAGAACTTTCCGGACTATCGTCAGGATCTCCCCGGATCCGTCACAGGCGGCAGGACAGTTGAACCTGAGCTCTTCAACATTCGTGAAGCACTTGGGGGGCTGGCAGAGCATGTCCGCTCCGACGGCCGGGCACCTTTCACCATGCAGGAATACGAAACGTGGGGTGCTTTCACCAAATTTCCTTGGGAGAAGCTCAACCAGCGGCAAGAGGACGGCCTCGTGGCCAAGGGCCAGGCCCTCATCGCGATGTTGCTGGCCAGCTTGGTCCGCGACGGTGCCTCGTTGGTGGTCGGTGCGCGCGGTGATCGATTGTTGCACGACGACGGCAGGGTAGTGGGCGTAAGGCTCGAGTCGGGTGAGGCTTTCCACGCTAATGACGGCGTTGTCCTTGCCACCGGCGGTTTCGAATGGGACAAGGCCTTGGCGGACTCGCTCCTGGCATCGCGCTTGTACATTATGTGCTCGCCCCCTTCGAATACGGGAGACGGACTCAGGATGGCCCAGCGGATCGGGGCACAAACCCGCGGAACCCGGGAGGCGTGGTGGGCTCCCATGTCCATCACGGGGGATACCCGGGATGGCGCGCCCATTGGCACACTGCTCCGGTTCGAACGGCAAGGACCAGGCTCGCTCATGGTGAACCGCCACGGGCGACGGTTCGCCAACGAGGCCCAAAACTACAACGACCTCGCCCGATGCTTGCAGTCCTGGGATTCGCCCAACAACCAGACCTTGAACACCCCTGCATACGTGGTGTTCGATCACAGCTACCTGGAGCGGTACGGTGTGCTGGCGCACCGGGCGGGCCAGCCGACGCCGGACTACTTGATCGAAGCTCCCACGCTGATGGAACTGGCCGGAAAGATCGGCGTCCCTGCGGAGAATCTGGCAGCCACGGTCCATCGCTTCAACGAATTCGCAGTCAAAGGCGAAGACCCTGACTTCAGTCGTGGCGAAAGCGCCTACGACAAGTACTGGGGCGACGACGACTGCCCGTGGCCCAACCCCTCCTTGGGGCCGTTGCAAACTGGTCCGTTCTACGCCATGGAGGTAGTCAACGGTGCCTTCGGCAGCAACGGAGGCGTAGCCACTGATGGTCTCGCCCGGGTTCTGGACGTGGACGGGCAACCCATCTCCGGGCTGTTCGCTGCCGGAAATACCACGGAAAATGCTTACGCTGCCGGCTACCCCGGAGCGGGGGCAACCCTGGGCCCCATCATGACCATGGGATACCTGGCGGGCAGGACTCTTGCGAACCAAACGGCAGAATACGAAGGTCTCCCGGCCGAGGTGGCCTCATGATCCGCCATACGGTCTTGTTCAAGTTCAAACCTGACTTCCCAGCGCTGGACAAAGCCGCCTGGATCGAAGGCCTTGACCGGATGGCCGGCAATGTTCCTGGGCTGTTGACACTCACCCACGGCCCGGACATCCTCCAGCACGGGCGATCCTTCGACTACGCCATTGTGGCCGATTTCAACGCCGTGGAAGACATCGAGGTCTACAACACCCACCCCTTGCATGAGCCCCTGAAGAAGTACTCGTTCCCCAACAGCGAGCAGATCATCGCCGTTGATTTTCAGTTGTAAGCCCGGCCTGCCATTCAAAGGAGAATCGCTATGTTAAGCACCACCCGGCAGCCGCAAGCGCTGCGTAAGACCCCACGAAAAGCCGCACTCGCCTCTTTTCTGGGAAGCACCCTGGAGTACTACGACTTCTTCATCTACGGTTCGGCTGCCGCCCTGGTTTTCGGCCCGTTGTTCTTTCCGTCCGAGGACCCTGCAATGGGACTCATCGGGGCATTCGCTACCTTTGGAGTCGCGTATGTTGCCCGCCCGGTAGGCGGCATGGTCATGGGACACTTCGGCGACAAGCTGGGCCGGAAGAAGGTCCTGCTCATCACCCTGGGGGTGATGGGCACCGCGTCCCTGGGCATCGGTTTCCTGCCCAGCTACAGCCAGATCGGCATTTGGGCGCCAATCCTGCTGGTGATTGGTCGGCTGGCACAAGGCTTCTCGGCCGGTGGGGAATCAGCGGGCGCCTCTACCCTGACCTTGGAACACTCCCCGGAGGGCCGCCGTGGCTTCTTCACCAGTTTTGTGATGACCGGCTACGCCTCCGGAATGGTCCTCGCAACGCTCGTGTTCATCCCAATAGCTGCGTTGCCCACTGAAGCACTCATGAGCTGGGGTTGGCGCATTCCATTCTGGTTGTCCATCGTGGTCCTGGCCATCGCCTACTGGGTGCGCACACATTTGGACGAGACGCCGGTATTCGAGGAAGCAAAGGACCGCCAAGCGGTAGCACCGATGCCGATCCGCGAGGTCCTGCGCTTCCAGTCCGGGGACGTGATCAGGGTAGTGGGCATGTCCATCATGTCCGTCATGCAAACCATATTCACGGTGTTTGGCCTCTCCTACGCCACAGGATCGGCGGGCTTTGACAAAGCATCGATCCTGACGGTGAACGCCGTAGCTATTGGATTGTCGATGTTCGTGATGCCTTTGGCTGCGAAGCTCTCTGACAGAGTGGGGCGCAGGCCGCTTCTCCTGACGGCTGCCCTCGGCTGCTCGGTCACGATCTTCGCCTATTTCGCCGCGTTGTCCACCGGCAACATCATGCTGGTCTTTGCTGCAGCATTTGCCAACATGACGCTGCTCTATTCCTGCTTCAACGGCATCTGGCCAGCCTACTTCGCCGAGCTGTTCGCCTCACCGGTCCGTTATTCCGGCATGGCTTTGGGAAACCAGCTTGGTTTGGTGGTCGCTGGATTTGGACCGTTGATCGCCGGACTCCTCCTGGGTAAGGGCCACGACGGCTGGCTACCTGTCGCGGGCTTCGCGGTCCTCTGCATGCTCATCGCAGCAGTGGCAGCTTTCTTCTCCCGCGAAACGGCAAGAACGCCCATTGACGAGCTCGGCTCGCCGTACTGGCTTGGGGTGGCCGCTAGGAAACAGTAACCATCGCGCTTCCCTCCAAGGTGCGGCGCACGAACTCCGCGCTTGGTTCCGCGTAGGCCTCCACAATCCGTTTGAACAGCGCAGTGCCTTCGGCCCCGGGCCAGTCTTCAGGCAGGAATGTACCGGGCAGCCCGGGGTCGAGGTAGGGGATGATCCGCCAGCGGTCGATGCATTGGACGTACCTGGCAAAGGCCCCCTGGGTCGCTTCGATCCCGTCGCTGTCCGGTTCAGGCACCGCGGCGCCGTGCTCCCGGATGAAATCCTTGTGCAGCTCCGCCACCGAATCCAAATCCCACCAAGCTGACGCAGCGTCCTGGAGGGTGCCGCCCACCAGTGGGGTTTGCGTGACGAAGAGGGTTGCCATCCCTCGGAGTCCGAGGTCGGCAAGGATTTCCTCCACCTCGCCGCGAAGGGTATCCGGGCAAATCCACAAGCCGGCGGCCACAGTCCCGCACCCAATCCAGTGGAGCCTTCGCCGCAACTGATGGCGCTTCTCCCGCTCGGTCTCCGGAATCGAAAAGGACACCAGGCACCATGGATCGGACGGTGACATGCTGATGGGGTTGTAAATGCGGCGGTCGCCGCGGGCCAGCATGGTGGCCGCTCCCTCGGTCAGGGTGAATCCGGGTATCCCGTCGCGTGTCTCCTGCAGCACCACGTCCTTCTTCCGGAGGCGGCCCAGGGCCGTCCGGGTCACTGTCCCGGATGTGCCCAGGGCCTCCATGAGGACGACGATGTCCTTGGCCGACATCCATCCGCCGGCTTCCCGCAAGTACAAGCCGATGACTGTTCGCAGCAACGATGTGGTACTCCCGGGACGGGAGTCCATATCGTCAAGGACGGCACTCACAGCAGTTCGGCGAGGGCGTCGCGGATAGCGGTCACTCCCAGCTCAACCTCGGCGTAGCTCGTGCTCAAGGGAGACAGGCCGATGCGCAGACCATGCGGGGGACGGAAGTCAGGGATGACGCCCTGCTCCCACAGTTTGGCTGTGACGTCGGCAAAGAGCGGGTGGTCCACCGTGATGTGCGAGCCACGCTCGGCAGCATCGCGGGGGCTCACGATTTCCACGCCAAGTGGCACCAGGAGTTCTTCGGCGAGGGCAATCGCGTACTCCGTTAGTTTGACGGACTTCTCCCGGACCGCATCCATGCCCACGGAGGCGATCAGTTCCACCATGTCGTTGATTGGCTGCATGGCAAGAACCGGAGGAGTACCCGTGATGAACCGGCGGATTCCCTCTGCGGGGCGGTAGGAATCCGTCATGCCAAACGGATTGTCCGCCCCCATCCAGCCCCAAATTGGCTGCTGGAGCACGTCCTGCCGTGAGGCGTTGACATATGCGAACGCGGGGGAGCCCGGACCACCGTTGAGGTACTTGTAGGTGCAGCCGACGGCCAGGTCAACGTCCCAAGCATCAAGTTCCAACGGCACGGAACCTACGGAATGGCACAGGTCCCAGAGCATGAGGGCACCGGCAGCATGTACTTTGCCGGTGATTGCCTTCGCGTCTGCAAGGAACCCCGAGCGGTAAGCCACATGGCTAAGAACCACGACGGCGGTCCGCTCGCCCAGGAGCCCGTCGAGATCCGCGGCACGGACACCGCTGGAGGGGTTGGCCGCGATCCATTTGATGCTTGCCCCACGTTCTTTGGCGATCCCTTCGATGATGAAGCGGTCCGTGGGGAAGTTGTCGCGGTCAATGATGATCTCGTCACGCCCTGGCTGGGCATCTACGGCTGCCCGAATCAGCTTGTAGAGCATGACCGACGTCGAGTCGCCCACAGTGACCTGCCCCGGCGCCGCACCAAGCGCCACTTCGCCAATGCGGTCGCCCACGCGAGTAGGCTCATCCATCCATTGTTCGTCCCAGCCGCGGATCAGGCGGCTGCCCCAGGCGTCTTGCACAAACGACTGCAGGCTGGCAGCAGTTACCTTCAACGGGCGTCCGAGTGAGTTGCCGTCCAGATAAGAGGTGAGCTGCCCGGCGTCGGGCGTGTAGAAGGCCTCACGCTGGGCGGCGAGTGGATCTGCGGCGTCCAGCTCGGCCGACGTTGGCCATTGGGTCTGCTGGGCGGTAGTCATATTTCCCTCCTGGGGAGTGGTGGGCCGGGTGTTTGCTTAGTTGCCGATCTCAGTACGGACGGCGTACAGCTCGGGGAAGAAGGTGAGATCAAGGGCGCGCTTGAGGAAGTCGACACCTGAGGAGCCGCCGGTGCCCACCTTGAACCCGATGGTCCGCTGGACCGTACGCAGGTGGCGGAACCGCCAGGCCTGGAAGTTGTCTTCGACGTCCACCAGGTCTTCGCACGCCTCGTACAGCCCCCATTGGGTATCGTCCGATTCGTAGATCTTCTGGAAGACGGGGACCAGATCCTTGCGGAAGGTCCAGGGCTCGCTGGTGTCCCGTTCAAGGATGTCTGCCGGAATGTCATATCCGGCGCGGGCGAGCACCGCCAGGAAGGCGTCATACAGCGTGGGCTCTTCCAGCAGCCTGCTGAGCAGGGCATGTGCCTCGGGGTCGCTTTCGAAGACCCTCAGCATTCCACGGTTCTTGTTGCCCAGCAGGAATTCAACGCCACGGTATTGGTACGACTGGAAACCTGAGGAACTGCCCAGGAAGCCGCGGAACTGAGCATACTCGCGAGGCGTGAGCGTACCCAGGACCGACCACTGTTCGGTCATGGTGCGCTGGATGGCCTTGACGCGGGCGATGCACTTGAGTGCCTTGCCAAGGTTGTCAAGGTCAAAGAGCCTGCGGGCTTCCAGCAGCTCATGAAGGACCAGCTTGAGCCAAAGCTCGCTGGTCTGGTGCTGGATGATGAACAGCAGTTCGTCGTGGTGCTCCGGCTGGCTGAGCGGATGCTGGGAGCTGAGCAGGTGGTCCAGGTCCAGATAGCCGCCATAGGACATCGCATGCCGGAAATCGGTGCGGACAGAGTCTTCAATGTGGCGGACACTTTGGGGGGAATGGACTGGGGGCTTTTCCATATCTTCGAGATTATCACTTCCATGACGAACGTCAAGAGAATGATTTGATTTGTATGTTCTTCCCCTGAAGTTCTCCGCCGTACCGTACGCTGGGCTTGATACACCGGAACCTGGGGGAAGGGAGGACGGCCATGGCCTCCAACATGCCGGTGTCCATATATTTGGACGTCGACGGCGTGGTGAACCCGTTCGGACCCCAAGGCGTCACTGATTGGGGCGGCGAGTGGAAAATCGCCGACGCCGGCATCCTTGACGTCGCGTTCGCGCCGGAGGCAGTGGCCGAACTGAACGAGATCTCGGAGCATCCCCTCGCCCGTTTTGTTTGGCTTACCACCTGGGAACGCCTTGCCCCGGAGTTCCTCTGCCCTGCCATTGGACTGAAGGGCGAGGACTGGCCTGTCCTCTCCAGCCAGGGCTGGGACCAAAGCCCGGAATGGTGGAAACTCGGCGCGCTCCAGAAGGACCTGGCCGCGATTGGGGCTGATCGCTTCGTATGGCTGGACGACCAACTTGGCCAGGAGTCAGATGCCCGTTCCTGGGCCGAATACCACCAGGACCGTGTGCTTTGCATCTCACCGGATCCGCGTAAGGGGCTCTCCCGCCGCGATCTTGCCTCGGTCCGGACCTTCCTCGGTTGAGCGAAGCGCCGGTAAATGTTTGTCGGCTCGGTGGTTGGCACGTAGGATTCTAAAGGTTTCAAGCCCGCCGGATAGAGTGCGGCAAGTCCAGTCAGCTGAACATTGGCTGAACTATGCTGTGCATGGCAGGTATGGGGAAGTGGAACTGCTGAACGTCGACTCTGCAGATTGGGCAACAGGTGGAAATCACCTTCATGGTCGCGCTTGTCATAGCGTTGGCCCTATTCTTTGACTTCACCAACGGCTTTCATGACACAGCCAATGCGATGGCTACGCCTATCGCTACGGGGGCGATCAAGCCCAAGACGGCGGTTGCCCTGGCTGCCGTGCTCAACCTTGTTGGGGCGTTCCTATCAACTGAAGTGGCAAAAACCATTTCCGGTGGACTCATCCGGGAAGGCTCGGACGGTATCCACATCACGCCGGACATCATCTTTGCCGGCCTGATGGGTGCAATCCTCTGGAACATGGTCACCTGGCTCAAGGGCCTGCCCTCCAGTTCCTCCCACGCACTGTTCGGCGGCCTCATCGGCGCCGCCGTGGTGGGTATCGGAGTACACTCCATCAACTTTGAAACAGTGCTGCAGAAGGTGATCCTGCCGGCTGTCTTCGCACCACTCATCGCCGGCGCCGTGGCATACCTTTGCACGCGCCTGGCCTATGCGCTGACGTCCCGCCATGACCCGGAAACGGGCGACAAGCTCACGCAGAAACGCGGCGGTTTCCGGACAGGCCAGATCTTCACGTCCAGCCTCGTCGCCCTCGCGCACGGCACCAATGACGCCCAGAAGACCATGGGCATCATCACCCTGGTCCTCATCGCCGCAGGTACGCAGGCGCCTGGATCCGGTCCCCAGTTCTGGGTCGTGACCGCCTGTGCCCTGGCGATCGCCATCGGTACGTACGCCGGCGGATGGCGCATCATCCGCACCATGGGTTCGGGCTTGACCGAAGTGAAGCCTGCTCAAGGATTCTCAGCGGAGACCAGCACGGCCTCCGCCATCCTGGCTTCTTCCCATTTGGGGTTCGCGCTCTCCACCACGCAGGTCGCCTCCGGCTCGGTCATTGGTTCCGGCTTGGGCCGAAAGGGCACCTCCGTGCGCTGGGGCACTGCGGGCAAGATCGCTTTGGGTTGGCTGTTTACCCTGCCGGCATCGGCCATCGTGGGCGGACTTACCGCTCTGCTGGTGAACATCGGCGTCGTGGGCGTGGTCATTGCCGCCGTCGTAGGTAGCGCCGCCGTGGTCTTCATGTTTGTTGCGTCGCGCAAATCGCATGTCGGCCACCACAACGCAGTGGAAGTCGAAGAGGCCGGCCACGCCGTGAAGTTCAGCAAGAAGAAGAAAACCCGAAAGTCCGTCAACAACAAGGATGTGCAGCGATGAAGTGGCTGGAATTGCTTCAGGTTGCCGGCGTCACGCTCGTTGCTGCCGTGACACTGGTGGTCCTTTACTCCCTGGGAGTACGCCTCACCGCAATTGCAGGTGACGCCCAGCAGAAGTCGCCTGGACTCATCCGTTCCCTGGCCGTCGTATGTTTCGGCGTTTGCGGACTGGCCGTGCTGTTCGGCATCTACTTGATCGTGCCCTACTTCGGAAAGTAACGGCCTCTCTGGCAGCAAAGTCCTTTCGGGAGAATAATCAGCAGTGAAGTTACATCACTGCGTGATTGTGATCCGGCAGATGTGGGGCTGTCATGAAGTGCCATTCCCGAAGCCATCTCATCGGACTGGCGCTGGTTCCGGTCCTGATGCTGGCACTTTCTGCCTGCGTTCCCAACGCTGCCTCACCAGGTAGTCCTTCTCCCAATCCGGCATCTCCCGCCACCACCGCAACGGCACCAGCGGTTCCCACCGCCGTCGATCCCACTGCCGGGCAGCCCGCCGGTCCGGCCGGCCCCGGGGCTCCACAGGCGGAAGCGCCCGTGGTGCGTTGGGTACCCATTGGGCCGGTGGGCCCCAACGATCCCACGTCCGGTCAGCGCTATCTCCTGCTGCAGCAATTCCAATGCGATGCCCTCGCCCAGAGCCTGGAAGGTGCGGAAGACGCTGCTGTCTGGCAAGCGGGCGCCGCTGTCTGCAAGGCACTCCAAAGCGGTTCCCAGCAGGACTGGCAGCGGGCTTCGAACGCCGTAGCAGCCACACCGCGCATACCCCAGACCCAGTGTCTCGAATTCACGGTTGCCGCCACGTCAGCCTCTGCGATCGCCCAACACCGCAGCAACCCGGGAGTTCCACTAAAGCCCGAGACCGCCCCGGGTGAAGCTTGCCCTCGGCACTTGAGCGGCCTCACGGTGGTAGACAACGACCTGAGACCAGTGGCCGGCACAGCACGTGCCTCCGGCCCCCGAACAGGCGGAACTGTCGTCAGGCTGGATGGCTATTACGTCAGGGTTGGGGACATCCTGTTCGACGGCGTCCCGGCAGCTCCCGAAATAGTTGCCGGCGGCGGGGATTACGAAACGCTATACCTGAGGATGCCTCCGTCCGACGGCCGCGACTCCGTCCGCATCTCCATCACGGACACCGTGGACATCAGCGGAACCGTGACGTTCTTCTATGAAGATTCCACGCCCACCAGCACGGGCCCGGGTGGAACGCCTGGAACCCGGCCAAGTGATGGACCCACGCAGAGCGGCCCGCCAACCATTCCTTCCTTTGGCGCCTCCCCAACGGCAACTCCATGAGCGTCCCCCAGGAGTCCGCTGCCTCACAGGAGTCCGCTGCCTCACAGGAGCCCGCTGCGTCACAAGAAGCCGAGGAGCGGAGCCTGGTCAACAACCGCTGGCAGCGGACCCTGGACGTCCTCTCCGTCATTGGTCCGCCCCTCACCGTGGCCACGGCGTTGTTGGTCTACTTCGGCTGGGCGCGTACGGATGCCCAGGCGAAAGCCATGGGCCTGGACGTCAGCCTGTTCGGTTATACCGTGCAGGACTTTATCCTGCGGAGTATCCAGTCGCTCTTTCAGCCGTTGGCCTGGCTCGTGGTGATCGGGTTGTTGTGGCTCATGGTGGATAGGCTGGTTTCCCGACTCCTGGGCGCCGCACGCTACCGGACACTTCTGCGAAGAGCCGCCCTGGTAGTGCTGGTTCTTGGCTTCGCCTACGCGGCCGTGATGTGGGTGGCGATCGTGACCCAGCCGGAACGGATCCTGCTCTATGCGCCGTTCCTCATCGCGGCCGGCCTACTTGTGGGGGCTTGGGGACTGAGCGTGCGCCGGCGGGCCGCCGATCCGGCCCAACGGGGACTCCGCGCCACCACTCCGCGCTCGCTCGAGAGATCCCTGGTGTTTGTCCTGGTCACCCTGCTTCTCTTCTGGGGTACGTCCGATTACGCGCAAGCCCTTGGGCGGGGCGCAGCCATCGATTACCAGGAACGGTCCAGTCTGCTGCCAACAGCCGTGGTGTACAGCAAGGAGCGGTTGGCCGTGACAGCGCCCAACGTCCATGAGGAGTCAGCTGGTACAGATGCCGTGCCGCTGTACCGGTACACAGGCCTGAGACTGCTGGTGGTCAGCGGCGGAAGAATCTTTCTACTGAACGACGGATGGACGCTTGCCCAGGGCCGGGTGGTGGTACTCCGCGATGATGGCAGTGTGCGTGTGGAGTATGGGAACGCCAACGCCAACTGACTAGTCTGGGGCCATGTCGATCTTCCAGTACTACGTTGCCTCCACCGTCGACGGCTTCATTGCTTCTCCGGACGACGACCTCGGCTGGCTCCTGCAATTCGACCAGGTTGAAGGCGTGAGCGGCAGCTATGAGTCCTTCTTCGCAGGGGTGGGTTGTATCGCCATGGGCGGCGAGACCTACCGTTGGCTCATGGAGCACGAGCCCGGCAAGTGGCCCTACCCCGACACCCCCTGTTGGGTGTTCACCCACCATGAATATTCGGCTCCGGCCGGTTCGAACGTCACGTTCGTCCGTGGGGATGTGCGCGAGTTCGCCCCGGACCTCCTCGCCGACGCCGGAGACAAGAACGTCTGGCTGGTGGGCGGCGGGGACCTGGTAGCCCAGTTCGCCAACGCCGGATTGCTCCACGAGATGATCGTCACCATCATCCCCGTTGTGCTCGGCGCCGGTAAGCGGCTGCTGCCGCTCAAGGGTCCGACGGCGCCACTTGAGTTGCTGTCCTCGCGCATCCTTGGCGGGGCCGCGGCTGAACTGCATTACCGCATGCCGCCGGTGTAATTGATTCGGCGTAGCTGGTTGATCAGTAGCTGCTTGGGCCGTAGCTGGTTGGTCAGTGGCGGTTGTTGCGGATCATGTTGGTAATCCGGGCAGTTGAAAGCCTCCGGCCTTTTTCGTCTGTGATAACGATCTCGTGCGTGGCCAACGTCCCGCCCAGGTGGATCGCCGTACACGTGCCGGTTACCGTTCCGCTGGCGATCGAGCGGTGATGCGTCGCGCCGACTTCGATTCCCACAGCGTGCCGCCCTCTGCCGGCGTGAAGCGACGCAGCAAATGAGCCCAGGGTTTCCGCGAGGACCACGTGGGCTCCGCCGTGAAGGATGCCGGCTACTTGCGTGTTCCCTTCCACAGGCATGGTTGCCACAGTGCGTTCGGCACTGAGCTCGGTAAACCGAATACCCATTTTCACCACAAGGGAGCCAACGCCATGCCCGGAAAGCCAATCATGGAACTCTTCGGGCACACCTGCCTCGTTCAGCTCGTCGACAAACCGGTTCGGCGTGAAATTGTCCATCATGCCAACTAGGCTGGCACCTGTGAGTGAAACAACCAAACCGGACCAGGTTCCAACGGCCCAAGCTGCTGCCATTGCAACAGCACCCACCCCCTCTTCCACCGCTTCACCCAGCACCACGGGGGAGGGCCGGCCCAGGTTGCTGGTCCTGGATGGCCATTCCATGGCGTTCCGGGCCTTCTACGCCCTCCCTGCTGAAAACTTCTCTACTGCCAGAGGCCAGTACACCAACGCCGTGCATGGATTCACCTCCATGCTCATCAACTTGATCAAGGACCAGAAGCCCACGCACGTCGCCGTAGCGTTTGATGTCTCTGACGACACCACCTTCCGCAAGGCCGAGTACAGCGAGTACAAGGGCGGCCGTAACGCGACGCCCGCGGAGTTCCAGGGCCAAATCGCCCTCATCGCGAGGGTTATGGAGGCGTGGGGAATCAAGACCATTGCTCTGCCCGGCTACGAAGCTGATGACATCCTGGCCACCCTAGCGGCCCAGGCGGATGCCGCCGGCTTTGAGGTCCTCCTGGTCTCGGGCGATAGGGACTCCTTCCAGCTCATCAACGACAACGTTTTTGTGCTCTACCCCAAACAGGGCGTGAGCAACATCCCCAAGCTGGATGCTGCGGCGATCGAAGAGAAGTACTTTGTCAAGCCCGCGTTGTATTCGGACCTGGCTGCCCTGGTGGGCGAATCGGCGGACAACCTTCCGGGCGTACCCGGCGTGGGGCCAAAGACCGCCGCCAAGTGGATCAACCTCTACGGTGGCCTGGAGGGCATCCTGGAGAACCTTGACGCAATCGGTGGCAAGGTGGGCGGAGCGCTCAAGGAGAACCTTGAGAACGTCAAACGGAACCGCAGGCTGAACCAGCTGCTGACAGACCTCGAACTGCCCGTCAGGCTGGAGGACCTCCACGAGCCGCGCCCCGACCGCCGCGCCATCGAGGAACTGTTCGAGGAGCTGGAATTTCGTACGCTCCGCCCCCGGCTCTTCGATCTCTACGGCGACGACACCACCGGTGCTGCCCCGGACACCATCGAAGCCCCCGAGTTTGTCACACTCCAGGGCGCCGCTGAGCTTGAGGCCTTCTTCAGCGCCGGTTCCGGCACTCGTTCCGCGATAGCCATCCAGCCTGTCCAGGGCCGTATCGGCGAGGATGCCAGCGCGTTGGCTGTGGTCCGGAACAATGGCGCTGCCTACATCGAGCTCAGCGGGCTGGATTCAGCAGCCGAGTCGGCGCTGGCCAGCTGGCTCCGGGACCCTGAAGAAGCCAAGGTGGTGCACGAGTTCAAGGCCGCGCTCAAGGCCCTGCACAACCGTGGTCTGGGCTTGGAAGGCGTTGTGGATGACACGTCGATTTCCGGATACCTGATCCAGCCGGACCGCCGCAGCTACGACCTCCCGGAGCTCGCCCAGGTCCACCTCAAGATCTCCTTGGGCGTTGTGACCGCATCCGCCGGGCAGTTGGAGCTGGACCTCACGGGAGGCAGCGACCAAGCCGCGGCCGCAGCGCTCGTCCAGCAGGCCGCCGTCGTGCATGCCCTCAGCAAGCACTTCGAAAGGGAACTTGCCGGTATCAAGGCCGACGCCCTGCTGACCACGCTGGAGCTTCCGGTATCCCGCGTCCTGGCGCAGATGGAACTGACCGGTATCTACGTCTCCACGGACCGTATGGACGAACAGCTTGCGGACCTCACCAAGGTGATCGAGAACGCCCAGGAACAGGCGTTTGCGGCAATCGGTCATGAGGTAAACCTGGGATCACCCAAGCAGCTCCAGACCGTCCTGTTCGAGGAACTTGGACTTCCCAAGACCAAGAAGATCAAGTCCGGCTACACCACCGACGCCGCGTCCCTGAAGGGCTTGCTGGAAAAGACCGGCCACGAGTTCCTGGTGCAGCTCATGGCCCACCGCGAATCCTCAAAGCTCGCCCAGATGGTGGAAACCCTCAAGAAGTCCGTCGCGGATGACGGGCGCATCCACACCACCTACGCGCAGAACATCGCCGCCACGGGCAGGATCTCCTCAAACAACCCCAACCTGCAAAATATCCCGGTGCGCAGTGAAGAAGGCCGCCGGGTCCGCGGGATCTTCGTGGTCAGCGAGGGGTATGAATGCCTTCTGTCTGCTGACTACTCACAGATTGAAATGCGCATCATGGCCCACCTCTCCGGTGACGAGGCGCTGATCCAGGCCTACAGGGATGGCGAGGACCTGCACCGCTTCGTGGGCTCGCGGATCTTCAATGTCCCTCCTGCCGAGGTCACCAGCGCGATGCGCTCCAAGGTGAAGGCGATGTCCTACGGCCTGGCTTACGGACTGACCTCGTTTGGCCTCTCAAAGCAGCTGGAAATTTCGGTGGATGAGGCCAGGACGCTGATGAAGGACTACTTCGATCGCTTCGGCGGTGTGCGTGACTATCTCAGGGGCGTTGTGGATCAGGCGAGGGTGGACGGGTACACGGCCACCATTGAAGGTCGTCGCCGTTACCTCCCGGACCTCACCAGCACCAATCGTCAGGCCCGGGAAGCAGCCGAGCGCATTGCGCTTAATTCGCCCATCCAGGGTTCCGCCGCCGACCTCATCAAGCGGGCAATGCTGGGCGTCTCAGCCGAACTTGCGAGCCAGGGCTTGAAATCGCGGATGCTCCTCCAGGTCCATGACGAACTCGTCCTGGAGGTGGCACCGGGAGAGCGCGACGCCGTCGAAAAACTGGTCGTAGAGCAAATGGGGACTGCTGCTGAGCTGTCAGTCCCGTTGGACGTCCAGCTCGGCGTAGGGTCCAGCTGGTACGAGGCCGGCCACTAGTAGCCCGCACGTTCGAAAGGATCGCCGGAGGGCGCGCCGCCTTGATGGTGGCGCGCCCTCCGGCGTCTGGCTAGGCTCGGGGCGTGGCTGATCCCAATGAAAGTTATTCCGAAACGAACTCCGCCGAGAAATATGCCGATCAATACAGGGTTCAACAATTCCCTGCTACAGCTGATCGTGAGGACCCTGCCTACTCCCGCTGTGCCGCATGGGTCCAGGCTGTCTCGCACGGCTTCCACCAGCACAGGCGTGACGACGAATACATCGCCAAGACCCTGGCGGCCTACCGCACAGACCAGCGTGAATTGACCGGGGTGTACATCAACGGAGACGTTCCCGAGCATGCTATGGGCGTCGAGGTCCCGGTGGCCACGTACGGCACCATGCGCAAATCCCTGAATATCGGGTTTGGCCGACAACTGGAATCAAACCTGGTGACCAACGTGACTGTCCGTGGAACGCACCGGCGCAAAGGGCTGCTCCGGGGCATGATCACCGCTGACCTTGCCGGCGCAAAGGACGATGGTCTCGCCATGGCAGCGCTGACCGCCTCAGAGGGGTCCATCTACGGCCGCTTCGGTTTTGGCGTGGCTACCTTTGAACGCAGCATCAAGGTCGACACCGGCCCTCGTTTCCGCCTCAAGGGGTTGGCGACAGGAACGGTTGAGGTGGCTGACCCCAGCGTGCTCCTGGAGGTTGCGCCACAGATCTTCGGCCACGTCCAGCGTGCGACTCCTGGCTCAGTAGACCGCCAAGAGTACTATCGCTTGCTGGCTTCCGGAGCGATCGGCCATGACGGAAAGCCTGACACCGGTGTCAGAAGCGCCCTGCACTACAACGCCTCCGGATCACTGGACGGCTACGTTTCCTATCGCTTCAAGGGCTGGGATGCCAAGCCCTACACCATGGAAATCGTGGACCTCGTTGCTGGTACCAATGCGGCCTATCTCGATCTCTGGCGCTTCCTTGGGAGCATCGATCTCATTGAGCAGGTGACGTGGGCCGAGGCTCCCGTGGACGATCCGCTGACCTGGGCCTTGCAAGATCCCAGATGCATCGACTCCTCGGATGTTCGGGACATGTTGTGGCTACGGATCCTGGACGTTCCGGCAGCGCTGGCCGCCCGACGGTATCCGGTTGCCGGAAAGCTGGTCATGGAAGTCTCGGATACACTTGGCCTGGCTGGTGGCACATGGGCGTTGGAGTCCGACGGCGGTGGTACCGCGGCCGTCACCGAGGCATCCGGCCAACAACCTGATCTCCGCATGGATGTCGCGGATCTCGCGTCCATCTATCTTGGTGCTGTGTCCCCAGTGACGCTCACTGCTGCCGGGCGGATGAGCGAAGGCAAGCCCGGTGCCGCGTTCGCAGCCCAGCAGCTTTTTGCTGTGGAACGGCCGGCGCACTGCCTCACGCACTTCTAAAAAGCATTTCCGGAAACAAGCACTTTTACAAGCGACTCACATACTCAATAGACAAGGACATCCATGGGGGATTCCAAGCGGCGGCCGTTGGCCGGCCGGCGTTCGGTGCTGCTTGGAATGGCGGGGCTGGCAACTGCAGCTCTGGCGGCTTGCGCGGACAACGGGAGAGGGGCGCTCCCGGACGCCGCCGGACCAGGGCAGACGGCGCCTGGCACCCCACCAAACGGACCCGGGGCCGGCCCTGCGACGCCACCGCCCTCCATCGCCGCGCTGTCCAGTGAGCAAGCTGCTGCTGCCCTCGCCGCCAAGGCCGGCAGCGGTGAGGGAGGCAGCCGCGACGCAGGCAACCAAAGTCCAGTGCCGCCGTCGAGCGCTCCCGCATTGCCAGCCGCCATCCCAGGCAAGCCGCAGATCCTGGCAGAATTTGGATCCCTGCGGCCGCAGGAGTGGGGCCTTCACGTGACGGGTGTGGTGAACAATTCGGCATCCCGGCATGTGGCCCTCACGTTCGATGCCTGCGGTGGCCCAGGCGGAACCGGCTGTGACCACAAGCTGCTCAAGTCACTTCGCAGCCTCAACGTCCCCGCCACACTTTTCATTAACAGCCGTTGGATTAACGCCAACAAGTCACTTGCCGCGGAACTGGCCGCCGACCCCCTGTTCGAGCTCTCGAACCACGGCACACTTCACCTGCCCTTGTCAGTCAATGGCAAGTCCGCTTACGGCATAGCCGGAACGGCAAACCCTGCGGCAGTGTACGAGGAATTGATGGGCAACCAGGCCCTCATGCATGAGTTAACCGGGGTTTCCCCGCGCTTCTTCCGGCCAGGAACGGCGTTCTACGATGACGTCGCTGCCAGCATGACCCGCAGGCTGGGGATGCTGCCAGTCAACTTCACGATAAACGGCGACGGCGGGGCCACCTTTGCGCCGGCTACCGTCGCCGGGGAAGTGGCCAAGGCAGCGGCGGGAGACATCGTCATCTCGCACTTCAACAGGCCGGGCGCCGGAACTGCAGAGGGTTACGCGAGGGCTTTGCCTCGCTTGCTGGACCGAGGGGTTACGTTCGCGCGACTCGGAGACGTCCTGCCTGTATGAAGGCCTTTGCTGGTCCTGCCGGAGTCCTTTTGACCCTGCTTTGCAGATACGACTAGAATAAACGGGCGTGTACTACGTGCATGCGTCCATTTTGTATTAATCCACAAATCAGGATGACCCGGTATTTTGCCGTGTTCTGCCGTCCGGACCCGGGCGGCAGCGGTTTGCCTGACCGACTAACTATCCACAACGGAGCCCCTACTACATGACCATCACCTCCACCGAGAAGCCCGGTACCCCCGTAGTCGCCATTAACGACATCGGTACCGCTGAGGACTTCCTCGCAGCTGTCGACGCCACCATTAAGTACTTCAACGACGGTGACCTCGTCGAAGGTACCGTCGTCAAGGTCGACCGCGACGAAGTCCTGCTCGACATCGGTTACAAAACCGAAGGTGTCATCCCTTCCCGCGAGCTTTCCATCAAGCACGACGTTGACCCCGGCGAAGTTGTTGCCGTTGGCGATCAGGTCGAAGCTTTGGTTCTCACCAAGGAAGACAAAGAAGGCCGTCTGATCCTCTCCAAGAAGCGTGCTCAGTACGAGCGCGCCTGGGGCGACATCGAGAAGGTCAAGGAAGAAGACGGCGTCGTTACCGGTACCGTCATCGAGGTTGTCAAGGGTGGCCTCATCCTGGACATCGGCCTGCGCGGCTTCCTGCCCGCATCCCTCGTCGAGATGCGTCGTGTCCGCGACCTCGCTCCGTACATCGGTCAGCAGATCGAAGCCAAGATCATCGAGCTGGACAAGAACCGCAACAACGTTGTGCTGTCCCGCCGTGCATGGCTCGAGCAGACCCAGTCCGAGGTCCGCTCCACGTTCCTCAACAAGCTGGAAAAGGGCCAGGTTCGTCCCGGCGTTGTTTCCTCCATCGTCAACTTCGGTGCATTCGTGGACCTTGGCGGCGTAGACGGCCTCGTTCACGTTTCCGAGCTCTCCTGGAAGCACATCGACCACCCGTCCGAGGTTGTCGAGGTTGGCCAGGAAGTCACCGTCGAGGTCCTCGAAGTGGATCTGGACCGCGAGCGTGTCTCCCTGTCGCTCAAGGCTACGCAGGAAGACCCGTGGCAGACCTTCGCCCGCACCCACGCCCTGGGCCAGGTTGTCCCGGGTAAGGTCACCAAGCTGGTTCCGTTCGGTGCGTTCGTTCGCGTCGAAGACGGCATCGAAGGCCTCGTTCACATCTCCGAGCTGGCTGTCCGCCACGTTGAGCTCGCCGAGCAGGTTGTCTCCGTTGGCGACGAACTGTTCGTCAAGGTCATCGACATCGACCTCGAGCGTCGCCGCATCTCCCTCTCCCTCAAGCAGGCTAACGAGGGCGTTGACGCTGACAGCACCGAGTTCGATCCCGCTCTGTACGGTATGGCCGCCGAGTACGACGAAGAGGGCAACTACAAGTACCCCGAGGGCTTCGACCCCGAGTCGAACGAATGGCTCGAAGGCTACGAGACCCAGCGCGCCGCTTGGGAGCAGCAGTACGCTGACGCCCAGACCCGTTGGGAAGCCCACAAGAAGCAGGTTGCCCAGCACGCTGCTGACGACGCTGCCGCTGCAACGTCCGGTGAGAGCGATTCCGGCACCACCAGCTACTCCTCGGAGCCGGCTGCTGCTGAGTCCAACGCCGGCACCCTGGCGTCCGACGAAGCTCTCGCCGCACTGCGTGAGAAGCTGACCGGCAACTAATTCCGCCACCCCACACGGGATGCGCTGAATAGCCAAAGAAGGACCCCTGCCATGTGGCAGGGGTCCTTCTGCTTAAGCTAAGCCGGCCCTTCGAGTCCGGCTGCGGCCACCCGGGGTTGCATAGTTGATTCAGGGCACATCGATCCACTCCGTTCCCTGCGGACTCAGTGTGCCCGTGCCTGCAGTGAGGGCCGCTACACGGGAGTCAGCCTCAGCCAAGGCGTCGCTGTTGTCCGCCAGCGCGACCCGGAGGACTGTGTGCTTGGCTTCATAGCTGGTGTTCGCCATGACAAAGCCGGATCCGCGGAGTTCGTTCTCCAAGCGTCCGGCGTCCGCATGCGGCACGTCGATGTCGCAAAGCCGCAGCCGTCGACGCTGCACCAGGGGTGCCAGTTCCAAAGCTGCAGATACCGATTCGGAATAGGCACGGACCAGCCCGCCCGCGCCCAGGAGGATTCCGCCGAAATAGCGGACGACGACGACACTTACGTCGCTAAGGTCGGTCACCCCGGGTGCTGTCTCACGTTTGAGCAGTGCTTCCAGCATGGGAATACCGGCCGTGCCCGACGGTTCGCCGTCGTCACTGGAACGTTGTATCATCCTGTCCGGACCTACAACGAAAGCCGAACAGTGGTGCCGTGCGTCATGGAACTCGCGTCTCAGCGCAGCCACCAGGGAGCGTGCAGTTTCTTCGTCCGGCGAGCGGCGGAGAACAGTGATGAAGCGGGAACGCCGGATCTCCAGTTCGTGGCGGAAATCCGGACCTTCAGCCAACGTTGTGTAACTGGTTGCACGGCTGTCATCCTCAATTTCCACCGCTTCAGTCTAGTGTGGAGGGGTGTTGAAGATCGGGCTGACGGGCGGTATCGCCTCGGGAAAATCGCTGGTAGCTGCCAGGCTGCAGGAGTTGGGGGCCGTGCTCATTGATGCTGACCTCATTGCCAGGCAAGTGGTGGAGCCCGGAACTCCGGGGCTCGCCCGCGTAGTAGAGGCTTTTGGACCGGGGATCCTGGGCCCTGAGGGGAGACTGGACCGGCCCGCCCTTGGCGCCATAGTTTTCCAGGATCCCTCACGGCGTGAAGTGCTCAACGGCATCATCCACCCTTTGGTCCGGGAGTCCGCAGCCGCAATCGTTGCCCAAGCCGCGGATGAAGACATTCTGGTCCAGGACATTCCCCTGTTGGTTGAGACAGGGCAGGGGAGTGCTTTCCATTTGGTGATTGTGGTGGATGCTCCCGATGACGTGCGGATACAACGGATGGTAGACCTTCGCGGGATGAGCCTGGAGGACGCGCGTTCCCGAATGGCGGCCCAAGCCAGCCAAGAGGCAAGAAACGCTGCAGCGGACATCGTCCTGGAAAATTCCGGCAGCCGGGAGGAACTGCTCGCCACAGTGGATGCCTTGTGGTTCGGTCGACTGCTGCCCTTCGCGGACAATTGCCGGCGGGGTGTTCGTGCACGGCGAACAGAAGGGCCAGTCCTGTCTGCTTCCAGAACCGACTGGGGCCCGCAAGCGGCCCGACTGTCCTCGCGGATCCAGGCAGCGGCACCGGAGGACATCCTTGCCGTGGACCACATTGGATCTACATCGGTGCCCGGGTTGGCGGCCAAGGACGTCATTGACCTTCAACTGACTGTTGCCGATCTTGAGGTGGCGGATCGGATTGCGCCACATCTGGCCGCAGCCGGATACCCGCGTGTTCCGGGCGTCGTCGCAGACACCCCGAAGCCGTCGCAGCCGGATCCGGCCCAATGGCAGAAACGCTTCCATGCCAACGCGGATCCAGGACGCCCGACGAACCTGCATGTGCGCGTTGCCGGCTCGCCCGGCTGGAGATACGCGCTGCTGTTTCGTGACTGGTTGAGGGCCGAAGCTTCTGCTGTTGCCCTGTATGAGGGGCACAAGCGCCAACTTGCTGCACAACATGCCAGCGACCCCGGCACGGCTGCCTACGCCGATGCCAAAGAACCCTGGTTCACGGATGTGGCCTGGCCGCTGATGGATGAGTGGGCCAGCCGCACCGGCTGGCAACCGCCGTCGTATTCTTCTGTTGCAGCGGGACTTAATTCCGAACAATAAACTGTCGGGGTGCGGGGGTAGATTGGTGTCATGAGTCTTGCCCAGGAGATCAACCGTGTCGTCGCGCCCTTCGAAGTCGTCAGCGATTACAAACCCGCCGGCGACCAGCCGGCGGCAATTGCGGAACTGACAGAACGCATCAACAACGGCGAGAAGGATGTTGTCCTTCTCGGCGCTACCGGTACGGGCAAGAGCGCCACCACAGCCTGGCTTATTGAGCAGGTGCAGCGTCCCACGCTGGTCATGGTTCAAAACAAGACCCTGGCAGCCCAGCTGGCCAACGAGTTCAGGGAACTCCTGCCCAACAATGCGGTGGAGTACTTCGTCTCGTACTACGACTACTACCAGCCCGAAGCGTACGTACCCCAGACGGATACGTTCATCGAAAAGGACTCCTCGGTCAATGAGGAAGTCGAGCGCCTTCGGCACTCGGCAACCAACGCGCTGCTGACCCGGCGCGACGTCATCGTAGTAGCCACAGTCTCCTGTATCTACGGCCTGGGAACACCCGAAGAGTACATCGCGGGCATGGTGACGCTCACCAAGGGCGCCGAAATGAACCGGGATCATCTCCTTCGCAAGTTCGTTTCCATGCAGTACGCGCGCAATGACATGGACTTCCACAGGGGCACCTTCCGCGTCCGTGGGGACACCGTAGAGATCATTCCCATGTACGAGGAACTCGCACTCAGAATCGAATTTTTCGGCGACGAAATCGAGAACATCTACACGCTGCATCCGGTAACGGGCGAGGTCATCCGCGAGGAAACCGAAATGTACGTCTTCCCGGCCTCCCACTACGTTGCCGGCCCGGAGCGGATGGGCCGCGCAATCTCGGCCATCGAGGACGAACTCGCAGAGCGCCTGAAGGTGCTGGAGAGCCAGAACAAGCTGGTGGAAGCCCAGCGGCTGCGGATGCGGACCACCTACGATCTGGAAATGATGCAGCAGATGGGTTTCTGCAACGGCATCGAGAATTACTCGCGGCACATCGACGGCCGTGCAGGCGGTACGGCACCGCACTGCCTCCTGGACTACTTCCCAGACGACTTCCTTCTGGTCATCGACGAATCCCACGTCACTGTCCCGCAAATCGGCGCTATGTACGAAGGGGACATGTCCCGCAAGCGCACGCTGGTGGACCATGGGTTCCGGCTGCCCTCGGCCATGGATAACAGGCCTTTGAAGTGGGACGAGTTCCTTGAACGCATCGGCCAGACCGTGTACTTGTCGGCCACGCCCGGCAAGTACGAGCTCGGGAAGGCAGACGGCACTGTCCAGCAGATCATCCGGCCCACTGGACTCATCGATCCCGAGGTGATCGTGAAGCCCACCAAGGGACAGATCGATGATCTCCTGGGCGAAATCCGCCAGCGCACTGAACGCGATGAACGCGTCCTGGTCACCACTTTGACCAAACGGATGGCCGAAGATCTCACGGACTACCTCCTGGGCCACGGCGTCAAAGTCCAGTACCTCCACTCCGACGTCGACACTCTTCGCCGGGTTGAGCTGCTGCGCGAGCTCCGGATGGGTGTCTTTGACGTCCTGGTCGGCATCAACCTCCTGCGCGAAGGCCTGGACCTGCCAGAAGTCTCGCTGGTCAGCATCCTGGATGCGGACAAAGAAGGCTTCCTGCGTTCATCCACGTCCCTTATCCAGACGATTGGCCGTGCCGCTCGAAACGTGTCCGGCCAGGTCCACATGTATGCGGACAGGATCACGGACTCCATGGCGCACGCCATCGAGGAAACCAACCGTCGCCGCGCCATCCAGGTCAAGTACAACACCGACAATGGCGTTGATCCCCAGCCGCTTCGGAAGAAAATCGCTGATATCACGGACCAGCTGGCCCGCGAAGATGCTGATACCCAGGAGCTCCTGAACAACAACAGGCTGGCCAAGGGAGCCAAACGTACCTCGGGCAGCAAGGGTGCAGCCACCGTCCGGAAGGACGGACTGGCCGCGGCTCCCGCAGAAGATCTGGTTGGCCTGATCGAACAACTCACGGAACAGATGCACGGGGCCGCTGCCGAGCTGCAGTTCGAGGTCGCCGCCCGAATCCGCGACGAAGTGGGGGAGTTGAAGCGCGAATTGCGTCAAATGCAGTCCGCAGGGCACGCCTAAGGTAAGGTTGTGGTCACGTAGGGGAGTATCCCAAGCGCTATGTCCGTCAGCACGCAAGGCACAGATGCCTCGCCGGACTTAGTGGGCCGCTGAATGTGCATTCACCGCACTGGCAGGCCGGAGAGACTTACACCGCTTTCCCGTACCCTGCGAAAGGCCTGCATTAATGGAGCTTCCAATCTGGTTTGAGGTCGGCTCATTCGTCGCCCTCGGCATCATCCTGCTCATCGACCTCCTCCTGGTGGTCAAGCGTCCCCACGAACCATCAATGAAGGAAGCCGGCCTCTGGGTCGCCTTCTACGTTGCCTTGGCCCTGGTCTTTGCCGGTGCCATGTTCTACTTCACTGGCCCCGAATATGGCAGCCAGTTCGTCGCCGGCTGGGTTACTGAATACAGCCTGAGTATCGACAACCTGTTCGTCTTCATCATCATCATGGCCCGCTTCTCCGTGCCGCGGAAATACCAGCAGGAAGTGCTGATGGTGGGCATCATCATCGCACTGGTCCTCCGCGGTATTTTCATTGCCCTGGGCGCGGTGGTCATCGAGCAGTTCAGCTGGATCTTCTACATCTTCGGCGCGTTCCTGCTGTGGACTGCCTGGAAGCAGGCCACGGATTCCGGTGAAGACGAAGAAGAAGGTGCCGAAAACCCCTTGGTTGCGCGCCTGCGCAAGGTCCTTCCGATGTCTGAAAAGTTCGACGGCGGCAAGCTGCGGACCACCGTAAACGGCAAGAAGGTCTTCACCCCGATGGTGATCGTCTTCGTGACCATCGGCATGACCGACCTCCTGTTCGCGGTGGACTCCATTCCCGCGATCTTCGGCCTGACCCAGAGTGCCTTCATCGTCTTCACAGCCAACATCTTCGCGCTCATGGGCCTGCGCCAGCTGTACTTCCTGCTGGGTGGACTGATGAGCCGCCTGATCTACTTGAAGCACGCCCTGTCAGTCATTCTTGCCTTCATTGGCGTCAAACTCGTCCTGCACGCAATGCACGTCAACGAGCTTCCGTTCATCAACAACGGCCACCACATCGAGTGGGCTCCCGAGATTCCTACCTTCGTTTCTTTGGCGGTCATTATCGGCACGATCGTCGTAGCAGTCGTCGCCAGCTTGCTCAGCCCGGCGGCGCGCCAGTCGAAGCTGGACGCACGGTTGGAAGAGGACTCGAAGAAGAGCTTGAGCGAAGCCGAGTAACCGGGCTGTGAAAGTTGTAGTCTCGTGAAGTGACTACCACTTCTACTACGGCGCTGGACCCCCAACGGGTCCAGCGTCGTACTGTTTTCCTGCTCAGTTCGGCCCAGCTCCTCAGCGGAGTCGGCAACGGCGCCACATTGTCCATTGGTTCGCTCCTAGCCGTGGATCTGTCCGGGTCCGAGGCGTGGGCGGGATCGATCACTACTGTCCTCACCCTCGCGGCAGCCTTGACTGCCCTACCGCTGGCACGGCTTGCGGAAGCGCGCGGACGCCGGGTGGGCCTCGTCTCTGGCCTGGTTGCTGCCACGATCGGGGCTCTTCTGGTGATGGTCTCCGTGGTGGCCGAATCATTCCCGTTGCTCCTGCTCGCTGCCGGTTTTCTCGGACTTGGTACAGCCGCCAACCTTCAGGCGAGGTTCGCCGCCGTCGACCTCGCCCACGCTGAGCACCGCGGCAGGTCACTGTCCACTGTCGTCTGGGCGATCACTATCGGAGCCGTGGCCGGTCCAAACCTCATCCAACCTGGTGCCGCAGTGGGGTCCGCGTTGGGCCTGCCACCCATTGCCGGTCCTTTCGTCTTCTCAGCCGCAGGTCTGTTCCTGGCGGCGGTGTTGCTCTTCATCGGTTTGCGGCCGGACCCGTTGCTGCTGGCGCGGCGGTTGGCCTCGGAGTCCGCAGGCTCGGGGACCCTCCCTGTCAGGGGCACTATCCGCTCCGGCCTTCAAGCTGTTCGTTCCTCGCCCCGGGCCATCCTTGCGCTTGCAGCCGTGGTTGCTGCCCACGGCGTCATGGTGGCGATCATGTCCATGACGCCCTTGCACCTGCAGCAGCTGGTGGGCGGTTCACATGCCGGCCATCACGGCGGAACAACCGACAGCACAGACGCCTTGGTTGTCATTGGGCTGACAATTTCGCTGCATATCGCCGGCATGTTCGCCCTCTCGCCGCTCTGGGGCTGGCTAACGGACAAAGCCGGCCGCATCCAAACGATCGCCATAGGGCACGGACTTCTGCTGGTGGCAGTGCTGATCGCGGGAATCGGTCAGCAAGAGCCCGTATTGGTGACCATAGGCCTGATCATCCTTGGCCTTGGATGGTCCGCCGCGACCATTGCCGGGTCCACGCTCCTTGCTGAAAGTGTTGCCCAAGAGCAGAAGGTAACCGTGCAAGGCGTTTCCGATACGCTCATGGGCGCGGCGGGTGCAACGGGCGGCGCCACATCCGGACTTGTCCTCGCCTGGCTCGGCTACGAAGGGCTGAACATAGCCGCCGGAGTGCTGGCCGCTGTGATGCTGACACTGACAGCCGCCACCGCTGCCCGGGCGCGCCGTGCAATCCCTGCCTAGGACAGATGTGGCCTCAGCGGGAACCCCGCACCAGCCCGAAAAGCCGCCCAAAGATGCCTTCGCCGTCTTCCCCGATGCCGTCATGGTGGAAGTCGTCCGTCACCCAGGTTTGAAGCCCACGGACTGCCGCGGCGGTTTCCATTGAGAGGTCATGGTCTACGTAGATGTCGTCCTTGTAGACGGCCGCTGCCACTGGAACCTTGTTGACCGCCAACTGCTGGTGGTCATATAGGGGACACCAATCCGACTTGGCAGCCAGCAAGGCGGCTACGTCGTGGAGCGGGATCAGCGCCGGATCCTGTTCGAAGTACCAGGGGTAGACCATTTCTCCCGTGAGCAGCGGGGCCTCCGCTCCCGGCTTGAACTCGGGGAATTCTTCCAGCACGCGCCAAGCTGCCCAATCCGTGGCTTCGCCCTGCCCGTAGATCGATTCATGGAGTACCGCGTACAAGGGGTTCCCTGCGCGGCTCACGAGGCTACGCACTTGCTCCAGGAACACCTCCGACAGTCGTTCACCCAAAGGTGTTTCGATGAAAGCGTCCTCCAGGAGGTAGTGCAGGGAGTCCACCCGGGTGTTGCCGCCGAGGAATGATCCCACCATCTGGAACCGCTCGGGCGTCAGCCGTTCTCCGCTGGCCAGGAATTCCTCATGCTGTTCTAGGTGGCGGACGATCCTGGTGACAGTTTCGCGGTCTTCCGGATACCAGGCGAAGTACTCCGCGTTCCGCTCGGCCACCCGCCGGAATGTGGCACGGTACACGCGCTCGGCCGGGCCATGCAGGGGAGCAAGTCCTCCCGTGATGAGGACCTCCCGCAGCCCTTTCGGGGCGAAGGACAAATAGGTCAACGCGCAGAATCCACCAAAGCTCTGTCCCAGCACTGACCATGGCCCGGAATCCAAGATATGCCGGATGAACTCGGCGTCGGCCACGATCGAATCAGCCCGGAAGTGCGTCAGATAGTCAGCCTGGGCTGCAGCGTCACCGCGGAGCGCCAATGACTGTCGCTCCATAGGTGTGGAGAGGCCCGTGCCACGCTGGTCCAGCATCAGGATCCGAAAATCCTTGGCCGCCGCCTTCATCCACCCTGAAAGGGAAGTGACGCGGTTCCCGCGCCCGCCAGGTCCACCTTGGAGGAACAGCAACCATGGAAGTTTGGCGGCCTCCTCCTCTGAGTGATCGGTGGAGGAATACTCCCGTGCGAACACGGTGATCGTTTCGCCGCTCGCCTGGTCGTCCGTAACGGATTTAGCCGAACCATGGTCCAGGGGGACAGTGAAGTAGTGCTCGGCGGTTCGGAGGCCTCGGAATTCATGCCGGGCGCGGATACGGTGAGCGTCGGTCAAGGCTCGCGTCTCAGCCATGGGCAAGAGCCTTGTTGCTTGTGCTGGCACCTGCTCCGAACGCTTCCAGCGCCTCGCCGGTCAGCCTGAACGTGGACCACTCCTCCATGGGGAAGGCGCCAAGGTTCTTGTAGAACTTGATGGACGGTTCGTTCCAGTCCAGGACGCTCCACTCCACCCGGGCATAGCCGCGTTCGACGGCGGTCGCGGCCAGATGCTGAAGGAGCGCCTTGCCGTGGCCCTCTCCACGCGCGTCCGGAACGACGTAGAGGTCTTCCAGGTAAATGCCGTGAACACCTTCCCACGTTGAGTAATTCAGGAACCACAGGGCAAAGCCCTGCACTGTACCAGCGGCATTACTGGCCATGCTCGCGTACACCCGCGGGTTCTCTCCGAACAACGCCTCGGTCAGCAGCTCCGGGGTATTCCTGACGGCGTCGGGTTCCTTTTCGTAGATCGCAAGATCGTGGATCATGCGCAGGATTGTGGGAACGTCTTCAACGGTGGCAGGGCGGATTACACTCATGCTTCCGAGCTTACTAGGGGCCGGGGTTTACCAGGGGCCGGCCGCCTACCGCCAACGCCGTGCGGAGGAACCGTACGTGACAGGCGGTTCTTGATAAGCAATGGGAACACCGTCCACCGCGATGGGCGGACCGACGTACCGGAGACGGCCGTAGGGGCTGTCTACCTCGTGGTAATCGGGCTCTGGTAGCTCGACGTCAGTCCCGATGCCCGTCGGAAGGAGAAGTAGCTCTTCCGCTGTCCGGGCCAGCGAAAGCCGGGCCGTTCCGCCACGTCCCGTAGCCAGTCGCTGGGTCAGCAAAGCGAACACTGCCGCAGCAAGGCCATAGCCCGTGGCATGATCCAGCGCCTGCACCGGTAGCGCGCCAGGCCGCCACCCGCCGTCGTGGTCATGACCATATCGGTCAGCTATGCCGCACGCTGCCTGGACCAGACTGTCAAAACCACGTCGCCCCTGCCAAGGACCTCCGTGGCCCCATGCACTCAAGGTGGCCACCACGAGGTCCGGGCGGCGCAGCAGCAGCGCGTCAGGTGTCAATTCAAAACGATCCAGCCCGCCGTCGCGATACCCCATGATCACTACGTCTGCCATCTCCAGAAGTTCCATGACAGCAGCCAGATCGTCCGGATTCCGGAAGTCTGCTTCGGCGCTGCGCTTGTCAAAGCCGGAGTCAATGAAGGCGTCTGTCAACTCCGGAAGGTGCAGAGGGTCGATCCGGAGGACGTCGGCGCCCAAGGCTCCGAGGAGCCGGGTTGCCACGGGGCCGGCAATAACGCGGGTCAGGTCCAGGACTTTCAGACCTGCCAAAGGGCGTTCCGGATCCGTGGAAGGAACCCACGACGACGGGCGGCTTGTTTTCGCGGATGGTGCCGCGTCGTCGAAACTGATCCAAGGCCCGCCACTGGCCACTTCATGCATGGGAGTGGATGCCCACTCGTCCCTGGTACGGACGGCGGCAGCTACGCCGTTGTTTCCGAGAATAAGGCCTTCGGCTTCCAAAGAGGTCATGGCCAGTAATGCGCGGTCCACATCCGAAGCTTCGCTGGCCGAGACTGCTTCCATGAGCCGGGCCGCGTGGTGCGGATAGTTGGCGTGGAGGCGGATCCAGCCATCAGCGGTCCTTCGGAAACCGGACAAGGGAGCGAACCCCTCAGGTTTCTGGCCGGCTATCCGCAGGTGCCCCAGGGAATCGAAGGCAGCCGCCGTACGCCCGGCAGCGACAGAATATCTGTGCGTCGCTCCCGTCAACGCGTTCAGTGCCGTTGCTGCCGCCCGGACCGCACCCAAAGCCAGGCCTTCAACGTCCAGTCCCGGAACGCCATCTGCAACTGCCCACCATCGTCGCGGTCCAGTCCAAGGAGCCGTAGGCTGTGTGCTCATGACGTCCAGCGCCCGCAAGCTGCTGCCGAGACCAGGGACGGATTCCACGGGACCTCCTTCAGACGGTTGACTAGAGCCGGTTGACGTTCGTCACCCGAACCACAGCGGTGCCCGTCTCATCGGAAGCCGCGAGATCCACATCGGCCGAGATGCCCCAGTCGTGGTTTCCGGCGGGGTCATCGAAGATCTGGCGGACCCGCCACGTGCCGGGTTCTTCGGTGATGATAAGCAATCCGGGCCCACGGGCATCGGGGCCCGTGCCGATGTCATCGTGTTCATCGAAGTAGTCGTCCAGAACCTCTTCCCAGCGTTCGGCGTCCCAGCCGGCGTCGGCGTCCAGCTCACCCAGCGCGGCAGAGTCTTCGTCCGCGAAGAGCTCCACCCTGCGGAACATTTCGTTCCGGACCATGACCCGGAAAGCCCGGATGTTCGTGGTCAAAAGCGGTGGCGGTGGCGGGGGAGCGTCGTGCGGTGTAGGCGTAAGCCCTGACGTGAGCTCCTCCCACTCATCAAGGAGGCTGGAGTCCACTTGCCGGACAAGTTCACCCAGCCAGGCGATGAGGTCCTCGAGGTCCTCGCGCAACAAGTCCTGGGGCACGGTCTGCCTGAGAGCACGGAATCCATCCGCCAAGTAGCGCAGGACGATGCCCTCCGAGCGGGCCAGGCCGTAGAACTGCACGAACTCTCCGAAGTTCATGGCACGTTCATACATGTCGCGGATGATTGATTTGGGCGCCAGCTCAAAGTCGCCCACCCACGGGGCAGCCTTGCGGTACACCTCGAAAGCCTCGCCGAGAATCTCCGCCAAGGGCATCGGGTACGTCACTTCGTCGAGCATGGCCATGCGCTGCTCATATTCGATGCCGTCAGCCTTCATGGCGGCAACTGCCTCACCACGGGCCTTCTTCTGCTGTGCAGAGAGAATCTGGCGCGGCTTCTCCAACGTGGCCTCGATAACCGAAACAACATCCAGCGCATACGACGGCGACTCTGGATCCAACAGTTCCAGCGCGGCAAGCGCAAACGGAGAAAGCGGTTGGTTCAGGGCGAAGTTGGCCTGCAAGTGGACCGTCAAGCGGACAGAACGGCCTTCGGACTGTTGTTCATCCTCCGGAATGCGTTCAACCACACCCGCGGCCAACAGTTCGCGGTAGATTCCCAAGGCCTTCTTCATGAGTTTCAACTGCGCCGGACGGCTCTCATGGTTTTCGCTGAGCAAGCGCCGCGTTGCCTGGAAAGGATCTCCGGGGCGTTCCATGAGGTTCAACAGCATTGCGTGGGTGACAGTGAAACTTGAAGTCAAGGGCTCGGGTACGGACTCCACAAGGCGCTTGAACGTCGGCTCACCCCAGGAAACGAATCCTTCCGGAGGCTTTTTCTTGACCACTTGGCGCAGTTTCTTCTGGTCATCGCCAAATTTGGCGGTGGCTTTGGCCATGGCTTTGGTGTTCTCCACCACGTGGTCAGGAGCCTGAACCACTACGGTACCGGCGGTGTCGTACCCGGCGCGGCCGGCGCGGCCGGCAATCTGGTGGAACTCACGCGAGTTAAGCGATCTGGTGCGTACGCCGTCGTACTTGCTCAACGCCGTCAACAGAACCGTACGGATGGGAACGTTGATGCCCACGCCCAGGGTGTCGGTACCGCAAATGACCTTAAGGAGCCCGGCTTGTGCGAGTTGCTCCACCAAACGCCGGTACTTGGGCAACATCCCGGCGTGATGGACACCGATGCCATGGCGGACCAACCGGTTGAGCGTCTTTCCGAAGCCTGCGGCAAACCGAAAGCCGGCGATGAGCTCTGCGATCCGGTCCTTTTCATCCCGGCTGCACATGTTGATGCTCATCAGGTTCTGGGCGCGTTCGATCGCTTCTGCCTGGCTGAAGTGCACAACGTAGACGGGGACCTGCTTGGTGGAGAGCAGTTCTTCCAGGGTCTCGTGGACCGGAGTGAGGTGATAGTAGTAATGCAGCGGAATCGGTCGCTCCGCAGAGCTAACGGTTGTGGTGGACCGGCCGGTGAGTTCAGTGAGGCCGGCTTCGAAACGGCTGACGTCGCCCAGCGTCGCGGACATGAGCAGGAACTGGGCCTGGGGGAGTTCGAGCAGGGGAACCTGCCAGGCCCATCCGCGCTGGGGATCGGAGTAAAAGTGGAATTCATCCATGATCACAGCGCCAAGTTCCGCGGAGGCTCCCTCGCGGAGGGCAATATTGGCCAGGATCTCGGCGGTGCAGCAAATAATCGGCGCATCCTGGTTCACGCCGGAGTCGCCTGTAATCATGCCAACGTTTTCGGCACCGAAGATATCGCAGAGCGCGAAGAACTTCTCCGAGACCAAAGCCTTGATGGGAGCGGTGTAGTAACTTCGTTGGCCGCGGGCCATGGCCTCGAAGTGGGCTGCAATGGCAACAAGCGATTTTCCCGAGCCCGTAGGCGTCGCCAGGATGACGTTGGCGCCAGAGGCGAGTTCCATGATGGCCTCGTCCTGGGCGGCATACAACTGCAAGCCGCGGCCCTCTGTCCACTCAACGAACCGTGTGTAGATCTCATCCGGACCCAAGGGGTTGGAGGCGGTGGAACCAGGGAGCTGCTCAAGAAGTTTCATTGGTTTCCAGCTTAGTGCCCGGACGGTTTAGGCTCGCCCCAGCGCTGCTGCCAAATGCGAGGAGGCTTATATGAGGTGGGATCCATCCAAGTATGTGGAGTTCGGCAATCACAGGGACAGGCCGTTCCATGACCTCGTGGCCAGGATTCAGGCTGAGTCACCGCGGAAAGTGGTGGATCTTGGATGCGGCCCCGGTAACCTCACAGCCACACTGGCTGTGCGCTGGCCTGATGCCCGCATCGTCGGCCTCGATTCCTCTGGCGAGATGCTTGCGAAGGCACTTGGACAAGCCCGGAAATTCGCCAACCTGGAATTCGAGCAGGCGGATATTGCTGGCTGGCAGCCTGACCAGGAGACCGACGTCGTAGTAACCAATGCCGCGCTCCAGTGGGTTCCCGGGCACCAAGCCATGCTGGGTCAGTGGCTACGTGAACTTAAGCCGGGTGCCTGGTTCGCCCTGCAGGTGCCGGGAAATTTCACATCCCCTTCGCACACGCTCATGAGGGAGCTAGCCGAGTCATCCAAGTGGTCCTCCCGCCTTGGCGACGTTCTTCGGCATGATGGCGTTGTGGGTAGTCCCGCCGACTACCTTGGGATCATGCTCGACGCCGGATGCGCAGCTGACGCTTGGGAAACCACCTACCAGCAGGTACTACCGGGCAAGGATCCGGTCCTTGAATGGGTGCGGGGCACGGGACTCCGGCCAGTGCTCACAGCCTTGTCTCCCGAGGATGCCGCCGACTTCGAGCACGAATATTCCGCTTTGCTGCGCAAGGCTTATCCGGCCACAAGCCACGGAACAGTGTTCCCGTTCCGCCGCATCTTTGCGGTGGCCCGGAGGGACACGTGAGGCCGCACGACCCGTTGCCGGCCGTAGCAATTAAGTTTCCAGCCGTAAGTGGCTTGTTCCCGTTCCGCGTCGCTGGTCTAATTCTCGGCATGGACCATGGACGCTTCATTCAGCAGCAAACGCCCGCATGGGTCCCGGCACCTGGCCGGTGTTCGCGATGACTGCCATGGACGGATTTCCCGGGAACTGGCGCCCCAACACCAGCAGCGGAGTTGCCCTTTTTGAGCAGTTGAGACTGCGCATCATCGAACTCGCAGACTCCGGGGTCCTCGCAGTGGGAGCCAAGCTCCCGCCGGTGCGCAATCTTGCGGGCGTGCTGGATGTGGCCCCACATACAGTGGCCCGGGCCTATAAGGAGTTGGAGGCTGCGGGTGTCGTCGCTACGCGGGGACGCAACGGCACCATCGTGTGTGCCCGGGATGACCGCTGGGGCGCGCTTGCGGAGGTTGCCGCCCAATATGCTGCTGCGGCTAAGGCCCAAGGCGCCTCATTCGCCGAAGCGGTACAGCTTCTTGCGGCCGCGTATGACGCTGATTGATACCGATGAGTAGCATGTGAGGCACGACATGGAAATTCGAAGAAGTTTTCGATTAGCATTGGTAGGTGCCCAAAGCCTTAGCTGAAGATGCAGCCATCGATGCCCTGAAGAGCGTAGCCGTCGTTCCCGATACCAAGCCCACCAGGCCGGACCTGTCCCGGCTGGTAGTCAAGGGCGCACGTGAACACAACCTGCGCAATGTAGATCTGGACCTCCCAAGGGACGCGATGATCGTGTTCACGGGCCTTTCGGGTTCGGGCAAGTCCTCCTTGGCCTTCGATACGATCTTCGCCGAAGGACAGCGGCGGTACGTGGAATCGTTGTCCGCCTATGCCCGCCAGTTCCTGGGCCAAGTGGACAAGCCGGACGTGGACTTCATTGAGGGCCTGTCCCCGGCAGTGTCGATCGATCAGAAGTCCACCAGCAAGAACCCCCGTTCCACGGTGGGCACCATCACCGAAATTTACGATTACATGCGTCTTCTCTGGGCGCGTGTAGGCCGTCCCCACTGCCCTGTCTGTGGCGAGCCCATCGCCCGGCAGACCCCGCAGCAGATCGTTGATCAGCTCCTGGAACTGGAAAAGGGCACACGCTTCCAAGTTCTGGCCCCCGTGGTTCGCGGGCGCAAGGGCGAGTTCGTGGACCTCTTCAAGGAGCTGACGGCCAAGGGTTATTCGCGCGCCCGGGTGGACGGCGAGCTGGTACAGCTCAGCGAGCCGCCCAAGCTTGGCAAGCAGTTCAAGCACACCATCGAAGTGGTAGTGGACCGCTTGGTGGTCAAGGAAGACATCAGCCAGCGGCTTACCGATTCCATTGAAACTGCGCTGGGCTTGGCAGAAGGCCGGGTGCTGATTGAGTTCGTGGACCTTGAGGCCGGAGACCCCGCACGTATCCGTGCCTTCTCCGAGAACCTCGCATGCCCCAACGAGCACCCCCTGGCCATCGATGAAATCGAGCCTCGCTCTTTCTCGTTCAACAACCCCTTCGGCGCCTGCTCAGCCTGCAGTGGCATCGGAACCAGGCTTGAAGTGGATGAGGAACTGATCGTTCCCAACCCCGAGCTTTCCCTGGCACAGGGCGCCATCGCGCCTTGGTCCCTGGGCACCGCCACCACCGAGTACTGGAACCGCCTCCTGGAGGGCCTGGCCCATGAACTCGGCTTCTCCATGGACACCTCGTGGGAAAAGCTCCCCAAGGATGTCCGGAACACCGTGCTGCACGGCAAGGATCACAAGGTTGTGGTCCAGTA
This sequence comes from Micrococcaceae bacterium Sec5.1, assembly GCA_039636795.1. Lineage (NCBI taxonomy): Bacteria > Bacillati > Actinomycetota > Actinomycetes > Micrococcales > Micrococcaceae > Micrococcaceae bacterium Sec5.1. Next base: position 3,122,378 of record CP143430.1, read on the forward strand.
CCGGAACCGGTTTGGCCGGGAACGCAAGTACAGCACCGGCTTTGAGGGTGCCATCCAATACGTACACCGCAAGCACGGCGAAACCGACTCGGATTGGGCGCGGGACAGGTACGAAGAGTACATGCGCCAGATTCCCTGCCCCGAGTGCAACGGTGCGCGACTCAACCCTGCTTCGTTGTCGGTGTTGATTAATGGCAAGTCAATCGCTGAAGTAGCGGCGCTTCCCATGCGTGACTGCGCGTCGTTCCTGGGCAGCTTGACCTTGACAGACCGCGAGGCGCAGATTGCCCACCAGGTTCTGAAGGAAATTCAGGCCCGTCTGACGTTCCTTCTGGACGTAGGGCTTGAATACCTGAACCTGGAACGTCCTTCCGGGACCTTGTCCGGCGGTGAAGCCCAGCGCATCCGCCTTGCTACCCAAATTGGGTCCGGCCTCGTGGGAGTCCTCTACGTCCTGGACGAGCCCTCCATCGGCCTTCACCAGCGCGATAACCGCCGCTTGATCGAGACACTGACCCGCCTTCGGGATCTCGGCAACACCCTGATCGTGGTGGAGCATGACGAGGACACCATCCATGAAGCGGACTGGGTGGTTGATATTGGACCTGGCGCCGGCGAGCACGGCGGACAGGTTGTACATTCCGGTACTTACAAGGAGCTCCTGGAAAACAAGGAGTCCTTGACTGGCGACTATCTGTCCGGCCGCCGAAAGATCGACATCCCGGCCAAGCGCCGCAAGTACGACAAAAAGCGTGAGCTCAAGGTCATCGGTGCCAGGGAAAACAACTTGGACAATGTGGATGCCACATTCCCCCTGGGCCTCTTTACGGCAGTGACGGGTGTCAGCGGCTCCGGCAAATCCACGCTCGTGAACGAAATCCTTTATAAGGTCCTCGCCAACAAGCTCAACGGCGCCAAGCAGGTTGCCGGGCGGCACAGGAGCGTGAATGGATTGGAGCACCTGGACAAGGTGGTCCACGTTGACCAGAGCCCCATCGGACGCACACCGCGCTCCAACCCGGCAACGTACACAGGCGTCTTCGACAACATCCGGAAACTGTTTGCTGAAACCACCGAAGCAAAGGTCCGCGGTTACCAGCCCGGCCGCTTCTCGTTCAACGTCAAGGGCGGCCGCTGCGAAGCATGCTCCGGCGATGGCACATTGAAGATCGAAATGAACTTCCTGCCTGACGTCTACGTTCCCTGTGAGGTGTGCCACGGCGCCCGTTACAACCGTGAAACCCTTGAAGTGCATTACAAGGGAAAGACCATTGCCGATGTCCTTAACATGCCTATCGAGGAAGGCGCTGAATTCCTTGCTGCCTTCACTCCCATCGCACGGCATCTGAACACCTTGGTGGACGTAGGACTGGGCTATGTCAGGCTGGGCCAGCCAGCTACAACCCTGTCCGGTGGAGAAGCGCAACGTGTGAAGTTGGCCGCAGAACTCCAGAAGAGGTCCAACGGCCGAAGCATCTATGTTCTGGACGAACCCACTACCGGCCTGCACTTTGAGGACATCCGGAAGCTGCTCATGGTCCTCCAGGGACTGGTGGACAAAGGCAACACCGTGATCACCATTGAGCACAACCTGGACGTCATCAAGTCCGCGGACTGGATTGTGGACCTCGGGCCGAACGGCGGTTCAGGTGGAGGAAAGATCGTCGCAACGGGTACCCCTGAGCAGGTAGCCAAGTCCACTGACAGCCACACCGCAACGTTCCTTGCGGAAATTCTGCGCTAACTGTCCGGACTGCCTCACCGGACACCTAAAGAATATCCTCAGCACGGCAGAAGTATTCCGGTAGCGGCATGCGAGTTTCAGGCATGCCGCTACTCGTGAGAAACTAACCCGGTGACTCAAACAACGGTGCCCGTAATTTTCGATCTGGACGGCACCCTTGTCGATCCAGCCGGCGGTATCACAGGAGGAATATCCGCGGCCCTGCGCGAAATGGGCCTCCCCGTTCCGGAACAGGCCGTGCTGAACGCCATGGTTGGCCCCAAGCTCAGCGATGCACTCCTGCATTTAGCGAATGTCCCGGCGGAATTGGTCGATGAAACCATTTCCCGTTACCGGCAGCATTACAGGGAAACCGGTATTGGCCAGAGCAAGTTGTATCCGGGAATCTTCGACCTCCTTGAATTCTTTGCCGAAACAGGGCGGGCCGTCGCAGTTGCAACCCAGAAGCCCCAAGGTATTGCCCGGATTGTCCTTGAGCATCACGGTATTGCGGATTTCTTTGTGTCCATTAGGGGAGCTGCAGACGACGAATCGCTGGCGGCCAATTCCGCGTCCGGCAAGATCGAGATTGTTGGCGCAGCCTTGGCGGATCTCCACTCCCAGCCTGCTGTGATGGTGGGAGACCGGCACCAGGACGTGGCCGGAGCAATGGCCAACGGCCTGGATTGCATTGGTGTACGTTGGGGCTTCGCCTCGGACGGCGAGCTGGAGGAAGCCGGTGCGGTCGCCGTGGTCGGCACCGCCCTTGAGTTGCGAACCAAAATTGAAGAACTTGATGCTGTCCGCGCGGCGGCCCTGAGCGAGGTACAAAACGATGGCAGTCTTTGATGCGATCCGCTGGACTACGCGTGGACTGATCTCCACCACGTGCCGGCCCACGGTCATTGGACTGGAGAACGTGCCCAAAGAAGGTCCGTTCATCGTGGCGCCGAACCATCTCTCCTTCCTGGACAGCGTGATTGTCCAGGCGCTCATGCCTCGTCCAGTGGCGTTCTTCGCCAAGGCGGAGTATTTCACCACCAAAGGCGTTAAGGGCGCTGTGATGAAGTCCTTCTTCGAAGCTGTCGGTTCCATCCCGGTGGAACGCGGTGAACAGGCAGCGAGTGTGCAGGCGCTGAAGACCCTGCTGGACATCCTGGAGTCCGGGAAGGGCATTGGAATCTACCCGGAGGGTACCCGGTCCCGCGACGGCATCCTGTATCGCGGCCGGACCGGCGTCGGTTGGTTGGCACTCACCACGGGCGCACCTGTGATTCCTGTGGGGCTGATAGGCACGGAGAAACTGCAGCCGGCGGACAAGAACGCCGTTCGCCCCCAGCACTTCACCATGAAGGTTGGCGAGCCGCTGTACTTCGACAAGACGGGCCCGGACCATTCCCTGCCTGCACGCCGCCAGGTGACGGACAAGATTATGGATGCCATCGCTGCCCTCAGCGGTCAGGAACGGTCCACAAGCTATAACCAAAGCAAATCGGTGGACTGAGCGCCTGGCGCTGGCTGTCGGTCCAGTTCACTAGACTGGAATGGTGGCAAATCCAGCAAGTTACCGGCCCCAGACGGGTGAAATTCCCACCACCCCGGGCGTCTACCGTTTCCGCGACCCCCACGGCCGGGTCATCTACGTGGGCAAGGCCAAGAACCTCCGTTCCAGGCTGAATTCCTACTTTGCCAACCCCTCCGGGCTTCTACCCAAGACCCACGCCATGGTCCATGCCGCGAGCAGCGTGGAGTGGACCGTTGTGGGCAGCGAGTTGGAGTCGCTACAGCTGGAATACACCTGGATCAAGGAATTCAAGCCTCGTTTCAACGTTGTCTTCCGGGACGACAAGACTTATCCCTACCTGGCCGTCACCATGGGGGAGAAGTACCCCCGGGTGCAGGTCATGCGTGGCGAACGCAAAAAGGGCACCAGGTATTTTGGCCCCTACACGGCTGGCGCGATCCGGGAGACCATGGACACCCTCCTTCGCGTGTTCCCGGTCCGCAGTTGCAGCGCAGGTGTCCTCAAGCGGGCGCAAGCCAGTGGGCGCCCCTGCCTTCTGGGCTACATCGACAAATGCGCGGCACCCTGCGTCGGCCGCGTGACGCCTGAGCAACACCGTCAACTTGCGGAGGACTTCTGCGCCTTCATGGGTGGGGAAGCCAAGCGCTTCATCAACCGGCTTGAAAAAGATATGGCGGCCGCTGTCGCCGAACTGGACTACGAGCGCGCCGCACGGCTCAGGGACGACATCATCGCCCTGCGCAAGGTCTTCGAACGCAACGCCGTAGTCCTCGCGGAGGATACGGACGCCGACGTCTTCGCGCTGCATGAAGACGAGCTTGAGGCCTCCGTGCAGGTGTTCCACGTCCGCGGCGGCCGGGTCCGCGGACAGCGCGGCTGGGTGGTGGAGAAAGTCGAAGACGCCACGACGCCGGAACTCATCGAGCACTTGCTGCAGCAGGTCTACGGGGAGGACAGCGAGGTCCAGGGCCGCATCCCGCGGGAAGTGCTGATTCCGGAAAATCCGAGCAACCATGCCGAGCTGAGTGAATGGCTCGGCGGGCTCCGCGGGGCAAAGGTGGATATCCGTGTGCCCCAACGCGGTGACAAGGCTGCGCTGATGTCAACGGTCCGGGAGAATGCCGAGCAGGCGCTGAAGCTGCACAAGACCCGCCGCGCCGGGGATATCACCGTCCGCTCGCTGGCCCTTCAGGAGCTCCAGGAGGCCCTTGAGCTTCCTGTTCCACTGCTTCGGATCGAATGCTTCGATATCTCGCACGTCCAAGGAACCAACGTGGTGGCGTCCATGGTGGTGGTGGAAGACGGCCTGCCCAAGAAGTCCGATTACCGCAAGTTCTCCATCACGGGAGCTGCGGCAGCCGACGATACCGCCGCCATGCATGACGTCCTGACGCGACGCTTCCGCCACTACCTCACTGACAAGGCCGCCCAGGTGCCCGTCTCCGGCGAAATCATCAACCCGACCCGTGCGGGCGGCGCCGCGGCTGCCAAGGGAACTGAAGCGCCGCCGTCGGACCCCACCATGCCGGCGCCTAAGGCCAAGTTCGCGTACCCGCCCAACCTGGTGGTGGTGGACGGCGGGCAGCCGCAGGTCAATGCTGCAGCGCGTGCTTTGGCTGAGTTGGGCATCGACGACGTCTACGTGGTTGGCCTGGCAAAGCGCCTTGAAGAGGTCTGGCTCCCCAACAGCAACTTTCCGGTGATCCTTCCCCGGACGTCGCAGGGCTTGTACCTGCTCCAGCGCATCCGCGATGAAGCCCACCGCTTCGCCATCACTTTCCACCGGCAAAAGCGCGGCAAGGCCATGACGGTCTCTGCCCTGGACGGCGTTCCGGGCTTGGGAGAGGCCAAACGCAAGGCCTTGGTGGCGCATTTTGGTTCCCTCAAGAAGATCCGGGCGGCCAGTATGGAGGAACTTACCTCTGCCAAGGGCATCGGTCCAGCGTTGGCAGCTGCGGTCGTGCAGCATCTGGGTTCGAGCGAAGACGCAGGTGAAGCCGCTCCCGCCGTGAACATGACGACCGGCGAAATCCTCGAATCTTAGCTAGGGTAAGAACTTGACCGGTGGCCGCGATTGCGATGCCACCGGTCAGGCTGTAACAACCACTTCCAAGGAAACGGGGACCACTGATGGATGAGGCAACGGCAGGAGCCGGCGCGGAGCAGGACGGACTAACGCCCGTCAAGCCGGCGGAGGCGGAACTGCTGGTGGTTACCGGCATGTCGGGGGCGGGACGCAGTACCGCTTCGGACGCATTGGAGGACCACGGTTGGTACGTTGTAGACAACCTTCCTCCCCAGATGCTTGGCACCTTGGCGGAAATCGTCTCTCACGCGCCCAAATCCATCCCCAAGCTGGCCGTAGTGGTGGATGTCCGAAGCAAGGACCTCTTTACTGACATCCAGACCGCTCTGGGCGCCTTGAGCGCCACTGGCATCACGTTCCGGGTACTGTTCCTCGATGCCAGCGATGAAGTCCTGGTCCGCCGGTTCGAACAGGGCCGGCGTCCCCATCCGCTGCAGGGCGGTGGACGGATCCTTGACGGAATCGGCATAGAGCGTGAGGTCCTGCGAGAACTCCGGGAGCATGCCGACGTCGTTTTGGACACCAGTGAGTTCAACGTTCACGGCCTTGCAACTGCCATCACTGAATTGTTCAGCGATACCGGACCTGTGACGCTCCGGCTCAATGTCATGAGTTTTGGATTCAAGTACGGCTTGCCTGTTGACGCCAACTTCGTGGCCGACGCCCGTTTCATTCCCAACCCGCACTGGGTGCCACAACTTCGTCCCCACACAGGATTGGATGAGGATGTCAGCGACTACGTGCTCGCCGCTGACGGGGTCCAGGAATTTGTCGACCGTTACGTCAAGGCCCTGGAACCGGTCCTGGACGGCTACCGCCAGGAGAACAAGCATTACGCCACCCTTGCTGTGGGATGCACAGGTGGCAAGCACCGTTCGGTGGCAGTCGCCGTCGAGCTCTCCAAACGCCTCGCGCAATATCCGCGCGTTACCGTCACAACCACGCACCGCGACCTGGGGCGTGAGTAATGGGAGTCCTCACAGGTCCGTTGCCCCTCATCCCGCCCAAGGGTGTTCCGGGCAGCCAACAAAACAAGAGTCCATCCGTGGTGGCCCTCGGCGGCGGACACGGACTGGCGGCCTCGCTCTCCGCGCTTCGTCTGTTGACGTCAGAACTGACGGCAATCGTCACGGTAGCTGACGACGGCGGCTCCTCCGGGCGTCTACGGGACGAGTATGGTGTCCTGCCGCCCGGCGACTTGCGGATGGCACTGAGCGCGCTCTGCGACGACACCGACTGGGGGCGCACATGGCGGGACGTCATGCAGCACCGATTCGCTGCGGGAACCGCCAAGGGCGGTTCCCTGGACCACCACGCGATGGGAAACCTGCTTATCGTCACCCTCTGGGAGCTGCTGGGGGATACCGTGGCCGGCCTCAAATGGGCTGGGGCATTGCTGGGCGCGAGGGGCCAAGTCCTGCCGATGTCCAGTGTTCCTTTGACCATCGAGGGCCAGGCCCGGGTGGAACTGCCCGGCGGGGGACACGAACTGCAGACGGTCAGCGGCCAGGCGAAATGCGCGGTTGCTGGAAAACTGGAGGAAGTGCGGCTGCTGCCCGAGGACGCCCGAGCCTGCACTGAGGCGCTCACCGCGATCGAGCTCGCCGATTGGGTCATTCTCGGACCAGGGTCCTGGTACACATCGGTATTGCCCCATTTGTTGCTCCCGGAGCTTCGGCAAGCCTTGGGCGATACTGCAGCCAAACGCTGCCTCACCATGAATCTTGATGTCGAAACCAAGGAAACGTCCGGCATGACGGCGGCCGACCACTTGGATGTCCTTCGACGCTACGCACCGGAGTTCAGCGTCGACGTCGTACTTGCCGATCCCTCCGCGATCCAGGACCTGAAGGCCTTTGAGAAAGCAGCGGGGATGATCGGTGCGGAAGTGGTGTTGGGTAGAGTAGGGGCTTCGAGGCGCCGCCCCGTCCACGATCCACTGCTCTTGGCGGCGGCGTACCACGATATTTTCGGGAACAGTTAGGAATACACACGCGATGGCACTTACCGCGTCGGTCAAGGACGAACTGTCCCGGCTGGACATCAAGAAATCTTCAGTCCGTAAAGCTGAGGTTTCGGCGATGCTCCGCTTTGCTGGCGGCTTGCATATTATTTCGGGACGAATCGTCATCGAAGCTGAGGTGGACCTGGCCTCGACTGCCCGGCGTCTGCGCGCCGCGATTGCCGAGGTTTACGGACACCAGAGCGAGATCATCGTGGTCTCAGGCGGCGGCCTGCGCCGGGGCAGCCGCTACGTGGTCCGTGTTGTCCGCGACGGCGAAGCCCTGGCACGCCAAACAGGACTCCTGGACGGTCGCGGCCGTCCGGTACGCGGACTGCCTTCTGTAGTTGTCAATGGCTCTGCGGCCGACGCGGAAGCCGTCTGGCGCGGAGCTTTCCTGGCCCATGGATCCCTCACCGAACCCGGACGTTCTTCGTCCTTGGAGGTAACCTGTCCCGGGCCGGAGTCCGCGCTGGCACTCGTGGGTGCTGCACGACGGCTGGGCATACAGGCCAAGGCCCGCGAGGTCCGCGGCGTCGACCGCGTGGTTATCCGCGACGGCGACACGATCGCCGCGCTCCTTACCAGAATGGGCGCACATGACGCCTTGATGGTCTGGGAGGAGCGGCGCATGCGCAAGGAAGTCCGGGCCACTGCCAACAGGCTGGCCAACTTTGATGACGCCAACCTTCGCCGTTCGGCGCAGGCCGCCGTGGCGGCAGGTGCCAGGGTGGACCGCGCGCTTGAAATTCTGGGCGACGATGTTCCGGATCACCTGAAGTATGCGGGGGAGCTCAGGGTCGCCCACAAGCAGGCAAGCCTGGACGAGCTGGGCCGCCTTGCCGATCCCCCCATGACCAAGGACGCCATTGCGGGCCGGATACGCCGCTTGCTCGCGATGGCTGACAAACGCGCACTCGATCTCGGAATTCCCGGTACGGAAGCAAATGTGACTCCGGAAATGATGGACGAGTAGCTCCCGCCCATAGAATCGAGATCGTGTGGAGGAAATACTGTGAGGCCGCAGCGGGTTGTTGCCGGTGGCGGCAGGAGCAGGCTTCTTCCCCAAGGATTTCCGGCTGGCCTGCCGGCCGGATGAACACAACGAGAGTTACCAAACCGGACTTCGGTCCATTACATTGGAGGATTTCGTGACAGAGTACGTTCTGCCCGAGCTCGGCTACGACTACGCAGCTCTTGAGCCGCACATTTCGGCGAAGATCATGGAGCTGCATCACAGCAAGCACCACGCTGCGTACGTTGCAGGCGCCAACAACGCCCTCAAGCAGCTTGCTGAAGCCCGCGAATCGGGTGACTTCGCCAACATCAACCGCCTCTCCAAGGACCTCGCGTTCCACACCGGCGGCCACATCAACCACTCCGTGTTCTGGAACAACATCTCCCCGGACGGCGGCGACAAGCCTGAAGGCGAACTCGCAGCAGCCATCGAGGATGCCTTCGGTTCATTTGACGCTTTCCGTGCCCAGTTCACCGCTGCCGCACTCGGCCTGCAGGGTTCCGGCTGGGCCTTCCTGGCTTACGAGCCCATCGGTGGCAACCTGGTCATCGAGCAGCTCTACGATCAGCAGGGCAACGTCGCCGTTGGTACCACTCCGCTGCTCATGCTGGACATGTGGGAGCACGCCTTCTACCTGGACTACGTCAACGTCAAGGCTGACTATGTCAAGGCATTCTGGAACATCGCCAACTGGGCAGACGTCGCCAAGCGCTTCGAAGCAGCCCGCGCCAACGCTACGGGCCTCATCGTTCTGTAGCTGGTGAGCCCCGGTTCACGTTGATGTAACAAAAGTCACATTAACAGTGAAATGGGACCAAATACTGGAAAGCCTGCCCCCGCAGTTGCGGGGGCAGGCTTAGTTAAACGTAAGATGGGTCACGGAAGGCGGTTAGCCTTCAGCAACGTGGCTGGTCGCCCTCCGATCTGATAATCACCTCTGCCCAATGACGTGCGGGGTCTGTTAGTTGGAAATAAAAATCCGACTCACTAGGCGTGCTTGCAAGAGCACCAAGGAGATTGACACACAGTGACCACCCGTATTGGTATCAACGGCTTCGGCCGCATCGGCCGTAACTACTTCCGCGCAGCACTGGCCCAGGGCGCAGACCTTGAGATCGTCGCAGTCAACGACCTCACCAGCCCCGAGACCCTCGCCCACCTCCTGAAGTACGACTCCGTCGGTGGCCGTCTGACCCAGTCCGTGGAAGTCAAAGAGGGCAACCTGATTGTTAATGGCCAGTCCATCACTGTCCTTGCCGAACGCGATCCCGCCAACCTTCCCTGGGGCGAGCTCGGTGTCGACATCGTCATCGAGTCCACCGGTTTCTTCACCAAGGCGGCAGCTGCTCAGAAGCACATCGACGCCGGCGCCAAGAAGGTCCTTATCTCGGCACCTGCCAGCGACGAAGACATCACTATCGTCATGGGCGTGAACCACGAGCTCTACGATCCCGCAGCCCACCACATCATTTCCAACGCATCCTGCACCACCAACTGCCTTGGCCCGCTGGCCAAGGTAGTCAACGACGCCTTCGGCATCGAGCGTGGCCTGATGACCACGGTTCACGCCTACACGGCAGACCAGAACCTGCAGGACGGCCCCCACAGCGACCTCCGCCGTGCCCGCGCTGCCGCCATCAACATGGTCCCTACCTCCACTGGTGCTGCCAAGGCCATCGGCCTGGTCCTGCCGGAGCTCAAGGGCAAGCTTGATGGCTACGCGATCCGCGTTCCCGTCCCCACCGGTTCCGCCACCGACCTCACGGTCACTGTTTCCCGCGAGGTTACGGTCCAGGAAGTCAACGCCGCAGTCAAGGCTGCCGCCGAGTCGGATCAGTTCGCCGGAATCCTGAGCTACACGGATGCTCCCATCGTCTCCTCGGACATCGTTGGCGACCCCGCTTCCTCGATCTTCGACTCCGGCCTGACAAAGGTCATCGGCAACCAGGTCAAGGTTGTTTCCTGGTATGACAACGAGTGGGGCTACTCCAACCGCCTCGTCGACCTCACGGAGCTCGTCGCATCCAAGCTGGGCTAGGGTAGACACATGACATCTCACACCCTCAACGAACTCATCGCTGAAGGTGTCCGCGGGCGGTACATTCTGGTTAGAAGTGACCTTAATGTGCCGCTCGACGGCTCTACAGTGACCGACGACGGCCGCATCAAGGCCTCCCTCCCGGTCCTTAAGAAGCTCTCGGACGCCGGTGCCCGTGTGCTCGTAACCGCCCACCTCGGCCGCCCCAAGGGCGCTCCTGAGGACAAGTACTCGCTGAAGCCCACAGCGATCCGCCTTGCGGAACTTGCGGACTTCAACGTCCAATTGGCTGCTGATACCGTTGGCGACTCCGCCAAGGAGCTGGCAGCTGCATTGCAGGATGGCGAAGTACTCATCTTGGAAAACGTGCGTTTCGACGCCCGCGAGACCAGCAAGGACGACGCCGAGCGTGGCGCTTTCGCTGACGAACTGGTTGCCTTGACTGGTGACAACGGCGCCTTCGTGGACGATGCTTTCGGCGCAGTCCACCGCAAGCACGCCAGCGTTTACGACGTCGCAACGCGCCTGCCGTCTTACCTCGGCGATCTGGTGCACACCGAGGTGGAAGTTCTCCGGAAGCTCACGGCAGACACCCAGCGGCCTTACGTCGTTGTCCTGGGCGGTTCCAAAGTCTCGGACAAGCTGGCAGTCATCGACAACCTTCTTGGCAAGGCAGACACCATCCTGGTTGGCGGCGGCATGCTGTTCACCTTCCTGGCCGCCGAAGGCCACAAGGTAGCTGGGAGCCTCCTGGAAGAGGACCAGATTCCTGTGGTGCAGGACTACCTCAAGCGCGCAGCTGACGCCGGTACGTCGTTCGTGATTCCTACGGATGTCGTGGTTGCAAGCCGTTTTGCGGCCGATGCCGAGCACGAAGTGGTCCGCGCGGATGCTATAGAGGAAAGCTCGTTTGGTGCCTCCGGCATTGGACTGGACATCGGGCCCGAATCCGCGTCAGCTTTTGCGGCGCAGATCGAAGGAGCCAAGACCGTGTTCTGGAATGGCCCCATGGGCGTCTTCGAATTCGAGGCATTCTCCAGCGGCACGCGGGCCATCGCGCAGGCCCTGACTGACACCGTGGCCTTTACGGTGGTCGGTGGCGGCGACTCAGCCGCAGCAGTAAGGACCCTCGGCTTCGAGGATTCCCAGTTTGGCCACATCTCCACCGGTGGCGGGGCCAGCTTGGAATATCTTGAAGGCAAGGAACTTCCGGGCCTCAGCGTCCTGGACCGCTAAACAGCAATCCGGCCGGCAGGACGCCCACGCGTCCTGCCGGCTGTTCCATTTATCAACGCATTCTTGGAGTTCATGTGACTACCTCTGCCAACGGCAACTTTGTCCGAAAGCCCTTCATCGCAGGCAACTGGAAGATGAACATGGACCATGTCCAGGGCATCACCTTGCTTCAGAAGCTCGCCTGGACCCTCTCGGACGCCAAGCATGACTACAACCGTGTAGAGGTTGCCGTCTTCCCTCCGTTCACTGATCTCCGCGGCGTGCAGACGCTCGTACAGGGCGACGAACTTGACGTCGTTTACGGCGGTCAGGATCTGTCCCAGTTCGACTCCGGCGCCTATACCGGTGACATCTCCGGCCAGTTCCTCAGCAAGCTGGGCTGCGCCTATGTCCTGGTGGGGCACAGTGAACGCCGCACCATCCACAACGAGTCCGACGACGTCCTGAACGCAAAGGTCAAAGCCGCGTTCCGCCACGGAGTCACACCAGTCCTTTGCGTCGGTGAAGGCCTCGAAATCCGTCAGGCAGGAACACACGTGGAGCACACGCTGGCCCAGCTGCGCGCCGGTGTCGAAGGCCTCACACCGGAACAGGCCGCTGAGCTTGTGGTCGCCTATGAGCCCGTGTGGGCTATCGGAACCGGCGAAGTTGCAGGCCCGGAAGACGCACAGGAAATGTGTGCTGCCATCCGCGCCGAACTCGCCAAGCTCTTCGACGAGGTCGTAGCTGAAAAGACGCGCCTTCTGTACGGAGGCTCCGTCAAGGCTAACAACGCTGCCGCCATCATGGCAGAAAACGATGTTGACGGCCTGCTTGTGGGTGGCGCCAGTTTGGACCCAGCTGAGTTTGCTAACATTGTCAGGTTCGAGAGCCACCTCGTCACGGACTAGTCCGGCTCCCGTTTTCCGCTTCTTCGAAAGGCCGTCGTGGACGTTCTTCATGTCATTCTGCAGATCCTGCTGGGCGTAACCAGCCTTCTGCTGACGCTGCTCATTCTTCTCCACAAGGGACGTGGAGGCGGTTTGTCCGACATGTTCGGTGGGGGAATGAGCTCCGGATTGAGCTCTTCCGGCGTTGCTGAGCGGAACCTGAACCGCTTCACAATCATTCTTGGTGTCACCTGGGGAGTCGTCATCATCGGCCTGGGCCTGATCATGCGCTTCACCTCGGGCGGCGATTCCTAAAAGTTTGCACAGGAAGGCTCCTCCAAGGGAGCCTTCCCAGCACTTCTTAATCATTGGGCACCAAACACCAGTGCCGCCGTCGTACCCCTCGCATTAGACTGGGCCTGTTGGCCGTAAGGCCTACGGGCCGTGACGGCCAACCACCGAGTCGCTAGGGGTTCGAAAATGGTTCATGGCACGCCTGGTTACCGGGGCACCCGCGTTGGTGTAGCACTGGGATCTGCTCCGCGACATCAAAGCGACCACGGCGATGGAGAACAACTGCCGCGTATTCGTGTCCCGTATTGGTGCGCCAAGGGACACGAGACGCGGCTTGTTTTCCTTAAACTGCCGGACGAACAAATACCGAAGAACTGGGACTGCCCAAAGTGTGGCCTCCTTGCATCGAGGGACCCCGGCCAGGTTGCGGAAACCCGGCCGGAAGACGACCTCTTCAAATCCCACTTGGATTACGTTAAAGAAAGACGCTCCAGCCAGGACGCCGAAATCGTCCTGGCTGGAGCGTTGGAGCGGTTACGCGCCCGCGGGGTCCTTCCGGACCAACTGCTGGGGGACACGTGACGCAGCGTTCTCGTCGATGAGCCACAGGGTCCTGGAGCGCCCAACGGGGCCTGCTGCGGGGACCTGAACAGGGTTGGCGCCTGCCAGGGCAAGGCCCACGGCACCGGCCTTGTCCTCGCCCGCTACCACCATCCAGATCTCCTGCGCAGTATTGATGGCGGGCAAAGTCAAGGAAATGCGCGACGGCGGGGGCTTGGGTGAGTTTTCAACGCCCACCACTGTACGGTTCTTCTCCCTGATGGCTGCCTGCTCCGGGAAAAGGGAAGCGACGTGGGCGTCTGGACCAACACCGAGTAGCAGTACGTCGAAGCGCGGCAAGACACCGGGCTCCTCCGGACGGGTATCGGACATGTCAGCGGCATGCTCTGCCTCTGCTGCTGCCTTCAGCCTGTCGGCATAGTCAGCCGCAGCGTCATCAGCCGATGCGAACTCGTCCGATGAACCCGGCTCATGGACGCGGGCAGGATCAACAGGAAGGTGCGCGAGCAGCGCCTGGTGTGCCTGGCGGGTATTGCGATCATCGCTGCCCGCGGCCACAAACCGTTCATCACCCCACCAGAAGTTCACCTTGGACCAATCGACAGCTGGTGCCGCAGCAGAATCCGCCACCGCCTTCAGGGTGCCAATCCCGACAGTGCCTCCTGTCAGGACCACCGTGGCCTCACCGTGCTTGTCCTGGACATCCACGAGCTTGGTGATCAGGCGGGCCGCAATGGCCGCCATGAGCACCTTGGAATCGGGGTGGATGCTTACTCTGGGCTCAGCGTGCACTGGTCTGGACTCTCCTCTGACTGGTTAGTGGCAGTCCCATCGTAATCACTTCTCCGAAGACTTCGTCCGGGTCCAGCCGGCGAAGTTCTTCGGCGAGGCAATCTTTCAGGCTGCGTCGGGGGAGGGTGATGCGCTGGGCAGGCTGGCCGGGCTGCGTCAGCTCGGCCACGGACAATCCGGGGCGGAAAAGCTGAACGTCACCGCTGGCACGCGTCATGCGGACGCGGCGGATGCCCGTACCCGCCGGATCGGCAACGATCGTTACCGGCGCCTGCAGGGCAAGGCCCAGCCAGGCTGCCAGGAGCAGGGTGCTGGGGGAGTCCGAAGCACCTTCAACGGCTACGGCGGAGACGGGGTCGTTGTCCACTTGGTCGAACACGGCTGCGAGCTGCATGCGCCAGTTCGTCAGGCGGGTCCATGCGAGGTCCGTGTCGCCTGCCTTGTATGTCCGGCGAATGTTCTCCAGTGCTTGGGCGGGGTCGGGCTCGTTCGCGGAGTCGGTGATGCGCCGGTGGGCAATACGACCGATGGACGTCTCGCAGGCGCTTTCCGGTGCGCCGTGAGGCCACCAGGCCACAATCGGTGCATCCGGAAGCAGCAGGCCTGCCACCAAGGACTCACTTTCGTGGGCCATGTGGCCGAACCCTCGGAGGACGATAACTTCGGAAGCACCGGCATCTCCGCCAACGCGGATCTGCGCGTCAAGGCGGTCCGGTGCCTCAACCCCGGCATCGGCAAGCACGATGATGCGGCAGGGGTGTTCGCGGCTGGCCTCGTTGGCCGCCTCGATGGCGTCTTCTTCCTGCCCGGACTTCGTGACAACCACCAGGGTCAGCACACGGCCCAGGGCGATCACGCCGCCTTGTTCCCTTAGCGACATGATCTTCTTGGAGATCTTGGAGGTGGTTGTGTCGGGAAGATCTACGATCATGGCCTTCTCCAGGTTCGTCCATCACGGGCAAGGAGTTCATCGGCTGAAGCCGGTCCCCAGCTACCGGGTGCGTACGGTTGCGGTTGTTCTTCCAGGCCCGCCCAGTACTCTTCGAACGGGTCCAGGATCTTCCAGGACAGCTCGACTTCCTGGTGGCGCGGGAAAAGCGGCGGTTCGCCCAGGAGTACGTCCAGGATGAGTCGTTCGTAGGCTTCGGGGCTGGACTCCGTAAACGAGTGGCCGTAGCCGAAGTCCATCGTGACGTCGCGGACCTCCATTTGCGTGCCCGGGACCTTGGAACCAAATCGGATTGTGGCGCCCTCGTCAGGCTGAACACGGATCACCACGGCGTTCTGGCCGAAGTCGTCGTCGTTGTGGTCCCGGAACAGCAGGTTGGGTGCACGCTTAAAGACGACCGCGATCTCGGTCACTCGACGGCCAAGACGCTTGCCGGCGCGAAGGTAGAACGGGACACCGTTCCAGCGGCGGGTGTTGATGTCCACGCGGATCGCAGCATACGTTTCGGTCTTGGAATCAGCCGGAATACCGTCCTCATCCAAGTACCCCAGTACCTCTTCGCCGCCCTGCCAGCCACCGGTAAATTGTCCCCGGGCGGAATGCGTGGACAAATCATCGGGCAGCTTAACGGCCGCGAGGACCTTTTCCTTCTCGGCACGCAGGTCATCGGCGTTGAAGGAAATAGGCTCTTCCATGGCCGTCAGGGCCAGGAGCTGCAGCAGGTGGTTCTGGATGACGTCGCGGGCCGCGCCCACGCCATCGTAATATCCTGCACGGCCGCCGGTGCCGATGTCCTCGGCCATGGTGATCTGGACATGGTCAACATAGTTGGCGTTCCAGAGCGGTTCGAACAACTGGTTCGCGAAGCGCAGCGCCAGAATGTTCTGGACCGTTTCCTTGCCCAGGTAATGATCGATCCTGAACACAGCATCCGGCGGGAACACTGACTCGACGATGTCGTTGAGCTGACGGGCTGACTCGAGGTCGTGACCGAACGGCTTTTCGATGACCACTCGCCGCCACTGGCCGGGCTTCGCCTGAGCCAGGCCATGCTTGGAGAGCTGGCGACAGACCTGCTCGAACGCCTTGGGCGGGATGGAGAGGTAGAAGCCATGGTTGCCACGCGTGCCGCGGGTCTCATCCAGCTCCTCCAGCACGTCGCCGAGGCGCTCAAAGGCGTCGTCGTCGTCGAATTCGCCCTGAACGAAGCGGATGCCTGAAGCCAACTGTTCCCAGACGGCTTCGTCAAACTTGGTCCGCGCGTGGGCCTTGACGTTCTCTTTCACCTCCGCGGCGAAGTCGGCGTTGTCCCACTCGCGGCGTCCGAATCCCACCAAGGCAAAGCTCGGCGGAAGCAGGCCGCGGTTGGCGAGGTCATAGACCGCCGGCATGAGTTTCTTACGGGCGAGGTCGCCGGTGACTCCGAAGAACACCAACGACGACGGCCCGGCGATGCGGTTCAGGCGCCGGTCCCGCGGATCCCGCAAAGGATTCCGCAGGCTGGCGTTCTTCCTGCCGTTTTCAGTTTCTGGCATGTTTGGTTTTGTGCCTTAGCTTTCGAGTGCGCTGGCCTGGCCGGCCAGTGCAGCGACGACTTCCTGGAGTTGGGCTACGCCGGCCGCACGCTCGGTGAGGTGCAGGCGCAACACAGGACGGCCATGGCCTTCCAGGACCTGGGCGTCGCCCGAGGCCTGTGCAGCAATGAGCTCCCCGAACGTGAAGGGGCGGTCAGGGATTTCCAGATCCAAGGACGAGGCCGCCGTGATCTGAAGGAACACTCCGATAGCCGGGCCGCCCTTGTGGAACTGACCCGTGGAATGCAGGAAGCGCGGGCCCCATCCGAACGTCACCGGACGGCCGGAGACTGCGGCGAGTTCGTCACGGATACCTTCAAGAGGTGCATGGGAGATGCGGTCCAGGTAAGCCTGGACGCTCAGGTAACCGTCAGAGCCGAGCTGGGCCAGAAGTGCCTGCACGGCTTCGGCTGCGGTGGAAGCACTACCGAGCCAATCGCCGCCGCGAACTTCCACGACGCCGTCGGTGAACGCGGCCGGAGTTGGCTCAGGGCGGGCATCCAGCAAGCCGCGCGCGGCCACCTTGGCAGCCTCGACATCGGGCTGGTCAAACGGGTTGATGCCCAGCAGTCGTCCTGCAACTGCGGTCGCGAATTCCCAAAGGAACATCTGGGAAGCCAAGCCGCCTGCGATCGCAACTTCGTTTTCACGAAGTTCGACGTCGGCGTCTGCACTGACCAGTCGGACCACCAGGACATCCTCTGCGCCGCCAAGCGCCTCGGGGGAATCCGGTCCCGCGACAACAGGCAGCACACCCGTGCCAAGCTTGCCCGTCGACTCCGCGATGAGCTGTTCGGCCCAGTCAGCGAAGCCCACAATGCCGGAACCGTCCTCGGCAATGACGATCTTGTTGCGCAGAGGATTGGTACCGCCCAGGGCAATACCCAAAGCGAGGCCAATGTTGTCCTCCGAATCCTCATTGAGGATCTCGGCAGCCTCCTCAGCTTCGTCCAGGAAAGCCTGGATGTCCACGCCAGCCAGGCCACACGGGACAAGCCCGAACGCCGTGAGTGCAGAGAAGCGGCCGCCGACGTTCGGATCGGCGTTGAACACTGCACGGTAGCCGGCCTCGCGGGAGGCCTTGTCCAGCGGCGACCCCGGATCCGTCACGATGATGATCCGACTCTTGGCGTCGATACCGGCGTCGTTGAACGCTTTCTCGAACACCCTGCGCTGGGAATCGGTCTCAACGGTTGAACCGGACTTGGAGGAGACCACAATTGCAGTCGCCGCCAGCCCGTCCGTCAAAGCAGCACTGACCTGCTCGGGATCTGTGCTGTCCAGCACAGTCAGCTCGACGCCGGCGGTGCCGGCGATGACCTCAGGAGCCAAGGAGGAGCCACCCATGCCACAGAGGACAATACGGGAGACGCCCTCGGCGCGGAGAGCATCGCGAAGTTCGAGAATGCCCTCCACCAAAGCTTGCGATACGGCGGCAGCCTCAACCCAGCCCAGACGAATGGCCGACTCGGATTCCGCTTCAGGACCCCACAGGGTGTGGTCTTTGGCGAAAATCCTCGTGGCGACCTTGTCGTCTACCAGGCTGGAGATGTTCTGGGCGATGGCCTGCTGCGCGGCACCGCTGGCGTCGTAGCTGATTGTGCTCATGGTTGGTTAGGAAGCCTTCCGTGCAGTGGCGAGGGCGCCTTCAACGTCGGCCAGGAGTTCCTTCCAGCTGGCCACGAACTTCTCGAGGCCTTCGGTCTCAAGCACAGCTACGACGTCGTTGTATGAGACGCCAAGTGCTTCGAGTGCGTCGAGGGTCTGGTTCGCTTCTGCGTAGGTGCCCGTGATGGTATCACCGGTGACTACGCCGTGATCGAACGTTGCGTCGAGTGTCTTTTCCGGCATGGTGTTGACCACGCCAGGGGCGACGAGTTCGGTGACGTACAAGGTGTCCGGGTAGGCCGGGTCCTTGACACCGGTGGATGCCCACAGCGGACGCTGGGGGAGGGCTCCGGCTTCGGCGAGCAAGGTCCAACGTTCGGTGGAGAACAGCTCTTCGTAGACCTGGTAGGCGAGGCGTGCGTTGGCGACGCCCGCCTTGCCCTTGAGGGCCTTGGCTTCGTCGGTGCCGATGGCGTCAAGGCGCTTGTCGATCTCGCTGTCCACGCGGGAAACGAAGAAGGATGCCACGGAGTGGATCTTGGAGAGGTCGTGGCCGTTGTCCTTGGCCTGCTCCAGGCCGGACTGGAAGGCGTTGATGACGGCGCGGTAGCGCTCCAGGGAGAAGATCAGGGTCACGTTGACGCTGATGCCCTCGGCCAATGTTGCCGTGATGGCTTCCAGGCCTTCGAGGGTCGCCGGGATCTTGATGTGGACGTTGTCCTTGTTGACCTTGCCGTACAGGTGCTTGGCCTCCGCAATCGTGGCCTGGGTGTCCCAGGCAAGGCGGGGATCCACCTCGATGGACACGCGGCCGTCCACGCCATTGGTGGCGGCGGCGACCGGTGCGAACAGATCGCAGGCGTCGGCGACGTCGGTGGTGGTGATCTCGAAGATGGTCTCTTCGACGCTGGCACCGGCCGCGGCCTGCGCGGCGATCGTGCCGTCATAGTCCGTGCCGGTGGTGATGGCGGCGTGGAAGATGGACGGGTTGGTGGTGACACCGACTACGTTCTTTTCGTCGATGAGCTTCTGCAGCGTGCCCGTTTCAAGGCGGTTGCGGGAAAGGTCATCGAGCCAGATGGAAACGCCGGCGTCGGAGAGTTGCTGCGTGGGGGTGCTGGTCATTTGTTTTCTCCTTGATAGAGGTATCAGGCGCTCAGGCCTGCGAGGGAGTCTTTGGCAGCGGCGGCAACAGCTTCGGCAGTAATGCCGAATTCCTGGAACAACCGCTTGTAGTCTGCCGAGGCACCGAAGTGTTCAAGGGAGACCATACGTCCGGCGTCACCGACGAATTCGCGCCATCCCAGCGCAAGGCCGGCTTCGACGGAAACGCGTGCCTTCACATCGGCCGGGAGCACGGACTCACGGTAGGCCTCGTCCTGCTTGTTGAACCATTCCACGCACGGCATGGAAACAACGCGGGTGGCGATGCCTTCGGCCTGGAGTGCTTCGCGGGCTGCGACGGCGAGCTGGACCTCGGAGCCGGTGCCGATCAGGATGACCTGGGCGTCAACGGTTTCGCCGTCCTTGGAAGCCTCAGCCAGGACGTAACCGCCCTTGGCCACACCAGCGGTGGAACCGAAGGTGTCACCTTCTGCTGTGCCTTCGCCGCGGGCGTAGGTGGGGATGTTCTGGCGGGTCAGCACGATGCCGGCTGGGTTCTCGTGGTTCTCGAGCATGGCCTTCCACGCTGCCGAGACCTCGTTCGCGTCACCGGGGCGGACCACGTCCAGGCCCGGGATGGCACGCAGCGAAGCGAGTTGCTCCACGGGCTGGTGGGTAGGACCGTCTTCGCCCAAGCCGATGGAGTCGTGCGTCCACACGTACAAGGACGGGACACCCATCAATGCGCCGAGGCGGATGGCCGGACGCTGGTAATCCGAGAAGATCAGGAACGTGCCCGAGAACGCACGGGTGCGTCCATGCAGGGAAATGCCGTTCACGATCGACGCAGCTGCGTGCTCACGGATACCGAAGTGCAGCACGCGTCCGTACGGGTTGCCCTTCCACGCATCGGTGGAGCGCGAGGTGGGGATAAACGACGGCGAGCCTTCAATGGTGGTGTTGTTGGACTCGGCGAGGTCGGCGGAACCGCCCCACAGCTCGGGGAGGACCGGGCCGATCGCGTTCAGGACCTTGCCCGATGCTGCACGGGTGGAGACGTCCTTGCCGGCTTCGAACACCGGCAGCGCGGCGTCGATGCCCACGGGAAGCTTCTTGGCCTCAACGCGCTCCAGCAGGGCAGCCGCGTCCGGGTTGGCGGACTGCCAGGCCTCGAACGAGGACTGCCACGCAGCGCGGGATTCGGCGCCACGGTCCAGGACCTTGCGGGCGTGTGCCAGGACCTCTTCGTCAACATCGAAGGACTTCGCGGGATCGAAACCAAGCACGGTCTTCAGCGCTGCGACTTCCTCGGCACCCAGGGCCGAGCCGTGGATCTTGCCCGTGTTCTGCTTCTTCGGGGCCGGGTAGCCAATGATGGTGCGCAGCGAAATGATGGACGGCTTGTTCGTCTCAGCCTTCGCAGCCAGCAGCGCCGAGTAGAGTTCCTGGACGTCCTCGACGTAGTCACCGGTCTTGGTCCAGTCCACACGCTGGGTGTGCCAGCCGTAGGCTTCGTAGCGCTTCAGGACATCTTCCGTGAACGCAACGTCGGTATCGTCTTCAATGGAAATGTGGTTCTCGTCGTAGATCACCACGAGGTTGCCCAGTTCCTGGTGGCCGGCCAGCGAGGACGCCTCGGACGTCACGCCTTCCTGGAGGTCGCCGTCGGATGCGATAACCCAGATCGTGTGGTCAAACGGCGACTGGCCGGCGGGAGCATCGGCGTCGAACAGGCCGCGCTGGCGGCGCTGGGAGTAAGCGAAGCCGACAGCCGAAGCCAGGCCCTGGCCCAACGGGCCGGTAGTGATCTCCACACCCGCGGTGTGCTTGTACTCGGGGTGCCCCGGGGTCAGCGAACCCCAGGTACGCAGTGCTTCGAGGTCCTTCAGTTCCAGGCCGTATCCGGCGAGGAACAGCTGGATGTAAAGCGTCAGTGACGTGTGGCCGGGGGACAGGACGAACCGGTCACGCCCAATCCAGTCAGGGTTCTTCGGGTCATGGCGCATCAGCTTCTGGAACAGCAGGTACGCTGCCGGTGCCAAGCTCATAGCCGTGCCGGGGTGGCCATTTCCAACCTTCTCCACGGCGTCAGCAGCCAACACGCGAACGGTGTCAACCGCCTTCCGGTCCAGATCGGTCCATGACAGTTCTTGCTCTTCCAAATGTGGCACGAAAACCGAGCCCCTCTCTGTGCTGACGGCAGGCGGAAGGACACGGCACGCAGGAAGCACAGGATGGCGCCCGCTGCAATGTGTCTACCAGCCGTTCACCATTGAAACGTTGATCCTTCATCCAGACGCACGGATAATCCGAGAATACGGTTTCCCGGAGTGTCAACGTGTCCTGATCTGCTCAACAGCTTAGCCCTAAACGTGTCCTGGGACTCAGGGAATCCCACTAACTGGACAGAATTTCCCTTATATGAATCACGATGGCGCCCCTGGGAAGTGAACTTTCCGAAACATTGGCGTTTTTTGCGGACACGGACGCACTTCCGGCCACGGTATGATATCTGAAGGCCACCAGCGGTTTCATGCGCCTGCGGTTCCTTCTCGGAAACCCGGACGGCAGCCGCTGCGAGAAACCCAGAGCATAGAACAGAGTGACTGCCGCCGTGAGCACAACTGATACGCCCCTCAACGCGTCCCCGGCCCGGGGAAGCATCGGAATCTCCCGTAAGTTAAAGGCGTATCTGGCTCTCACCAAGCCCCGTGTCATCGAGCTGCTCCTGGTCAGCACGCTCCCCACCATGATCTTTGCCCAGCGCGGGTTCCCGTCTATTGGGCTCATTCTGGCAACGCTCGTTGGGGGTGCCTTCGCGGCAGGCAGCGCCGGTGTGTTCAACTGCTACATCGACCGCGACATCGACAAATTGATGCACCGCACAGAGAAGCGCCCACTGGTCACCGGTGAAGTTTCGCCCCGGGAGGCTTTGGTTTTTGCCTGGATTCTCGGCGCCGCTTCAATCGCCATCCTGTGGTTTGGTGCGAATCCTTTGTCCGCATGGCTTGGACTGGGCGCCATCGTTTTCTATGTAGTCATCTACACCATGATCCTGAAGCGCCGCACGGCACAAAACATCGTTTGGGGCGGGGCTGCTGGCTGCTTCCCGGTGCTGATCGCCTGGGCTGCAGTCACGAACACCGTTGAGTGGCCCGCCATTGTGCTGTTCATGGTCATCTTCCTGTGGACGCCTCCGCACTACTGGCCGCTGTCCATGCGCTACGGCGAGGACTACCGCAACGCGAACGTGCCCATGCTCGGAGCAATTGCAGGGGCAAAAGTTGTGTCGGTCCAGGTGGTCCTCTACGCCTGGGCCATGGTGGCTTGCTCGCTCCTGATGGTTCCCGTTGGCCGCGCGGGCTGGGTCTATACGATTGCGGCTGTCGCTGCCGGCGCCTGGTTCCTTTACGAGAGCCACGCCCTCTACAAGCGGGCACAAGGCGGCGACGTCTCCAACAAGGGGGCCATGAAGGTCTTCCACGGCTCCATCAGCTACCTGACGCTGCTCTTCATCGCGCTGGCAGTAGACCCCTTCATCGGATCACCGATCATCGGCGGCTGACCTTCGGGACCGCTTTCCGCAAAAGAACGCAAGACAAAGAAGGCGCGACGCCGGCACTCACCCGAGTCCCGGCGTCGCGCCTTTTCATTTCCCCCCGATGCTCTCTCACATCCCACGGCATTTCCCCCGATCCTCTCTCACATCCCGCCGGTTTTCCCCGGATGTTCTCTCACATCCCGCACCGGTTTCCGACGGACGGTCTCACACATTCCACGGGGTAATCGACTGCGCTCGTCAAGTTTTTGAGACAGTTTCGTTGGTGTTAGGCGGCCAGGGGTTCCTGGGCGCGGTTGTGGTGGTTTTCGTGGGCGGCGGCCGGTGGGATGCCGCCGGCCCTGCGGTTGGGACGGCGGCGGTTGTACCAGCCTTCGATGTAGTCCATCACTCCGGTCCGGGCTGCGAGTCTGGAGCCGAATCCGTGGTGGTGGTAGAACTCGGTTTTGAGGTGGGAGAAGAAGTTCTCGGCGACCGCGTTGTCCCAGCACACCCCGACCTTGCCCATGGACTGGGTGACCCCGTTCTGGCCGCACCATTCTTGGAATTCGTCAGAGGTGTATTGGGTGCCACGGTCGGAGTGGAACACCACACCATGCTCGGCGAAACGGCCGTGGTTCCGTGCCATCTGCAGGGCTGCGGTGCACAGGCTTGCCCGCATGTGGGCAGCCATGGACCAGCCGATGACCATGCCCGAAAACAGGTCGATGACGGTGGCCAGATAAAGCCAGCCCTCGCCGGTGCGCAGGTAGGTGATGTCTCCGACCAGACGGGTCCCGGGCACTGCGGAGGTGAAGTCGCGTTTGCCCTGTTCATCGAGCATGTGGTTCTCGATGTGGGCGGTCTTGGCTTGCGGGTCCTGGACCGTGGTCCTCTTCCAGGCCCGGGTTCGGATGGCCCGCAGGCCCTTTTCTCGCATGATCGCCCCGACGGTGGGGGCGGAGACCTTGGTCCCGGCCGCGTTGAGCAAAAGCGTCAGCTGGTCACGGCCGGCACGGCCATTTTCCTTCTCGTACAGGCCGGTAACCGCGGTGACCAGATCCTCATGCCGCACGGCACGCGGTGAGGGCCCGGCAGGGGCGCGCCACCGGTAGAACGAGGCCCGGGAGACCTTCAACGCCCGGCACAGCCACACCACGGAATAGTTGGCCTTCTCCGCTTCGATGAACTCGTAGAAGTCCTCTACTTTTGCTTCGCGGCAAAGAAGGCGCTGACTTTTCCCAGGAACTCGACCTCGGCCTTCAACCGCTCATTTTCGGCCAGTGCCTTCCGGTGCTCGTCCCACGGCACCGGCCCCCGTTCTTCAGGCAGGACCGGCGCGGCGCCCTGGTGGCTCTCTCGATGCCTGTGCAGCCAGTTCCCCAGCGTGCTTTCCTTCACCCCGATCTCCTCGGCGACCTGTTTCACCGACCGGTTCGTGGACAAAACAAGCCGCACAGCATCCTCACGGAAAGCGGCATCGTATTTTCTTCTGGGCGTGGTCATCTGAACTGAAGCTCCCATCAAGCTGTCTCACAAAACCATACGACCGCAGACGAATGCCCTCATCGTCAAGTTGGTTGTGAGTCCTTCATTACCTGTTGATTGCCGACCCTGGATCTGAGAAAACATCGGGCTCAAGGATCCTGCATGTGCAAGAACATCCGGCCACAGGCCGCAGGACATGCAAGAACATTCGGCCACGGGCCGCAGCATGTGCAAGAACATCCGGCCACAGGCCGCAGGACGTGAAAGAACATCCGGCCACAGGCCGCAGGATGTGAGAGAACATCCCACCCAGCGCGGCCCGATGTGAGAGAGCGCTACTTGGCGGGGCTGTACTTTGCGATGTCCGCCGCGTTGGTGGATGCGCTCATCAGCAGGGCTGCGCCAAGCATGTGTGCGCCCACGAGAAGCGCAGGAATTCCGTTGTAGTACTGGGTGAACCCGATGACAGCTTGCAGCAACGTCACGGCGAGCAGCAGGAAGGCAGCGGTTCGGAACGGGCCGCCGATCTTATGCCGGACCACAAGGTATACAGCCAACAGTGTCCCGGCTGTGATCAGGTAAGCGGGCACAGCGTGAATGTGCGAGAAGAGGTCCCAGTCCAGATCATTGCGGGGCGCATCGGCATCGCCCGCGTGCGGACCGGCGCCTGTGACTACTACGCCGAGCATGACAGCTATGGCCGAGAAGACGGCGACGGCCAACATCACAGGCCGGGCAACCGAAGGCAGTGTAGGCAGCGCGTGCTTCATGAATCGTCCCGTGCGGCCAAAAGCGCGGTTAACAAGCAGCGTCGCGAAGACAACCAAGGCCATGGATACCAGGAAGTGCAGGCCCACAACCCAAGGGTTGAGGTTGGACAGGACTGTGATTCCGCCGATGATGGCCTGAGCCGGGATGCTCGCCAGGAGGCCAAGAGCAAGCATGAAGAGGTCGCGGCGTTCTTTGCGGAGATTCCACAAGTAGACCAACATGAGCGCCGCAACCGCCGCCAACGCGAACGTGAGCATCCGGTTGCCGAACTCGATAAGACCGTGAATGCCCATTTCAGGCGTGTTGACGAGGGATTCGTCAGTGCATCGCGGCCAGGTTGGGCAGCCAAGGCCCGAAGCCGTGAGACGAACTGCTCCACCGGTCACTACGAGCACGGTCTGACCGATCAGGGAAAGGACCGAGAGTCGGCGGATAGTGCGGTTTACCTCCGTCGGCAGCTTGGTGGTGAATCGCTGGACGGATTTAGGGAGGCGCGATGCCGTGCTCACAGTTTGCTCAACTCTCAGTTCTGCTTGTTGTCAGTTCCACTTGAACCAGCGAATGGCCGCGGCGCCGGCCAGCAATGTCCACATCAGGAGGACCAGTACGGCCGGGAAGGGCACGATGCCCAAAAGGAAGGCATCCCGCAATGCTTGGCCCAGTGCGCCGGAGGGCAGGAAGTGCACGATGCCCTGGGCTATGGCGGGGAGCCTTTCCGCCGGGACAACGATCCCGCCCAGCGCTCCGAGGAGGATCCACAGGAGATTGGTGATGGCCAAGGTGGCTTCAGGCCGTACAGTTCCAGCGACCAGGAGTCCCAGCGCAGTGAAGGCGGCCGCACCAAGGACGAGTATCCCAAGGCCTGGAAGCCATGCCTCCGGCCGCGGCTGCCAGCCCAGGAGCCCGGCGACTGCCCCCACGACCAGCACTTGGAGGAAGAGAACGACGAGCACGGCCAGTATTTTGCCGGCGATCAGGCCACCACGACCCAGGGGAGTGGTGGAGAGGAAGCGCAGAACGCCGTAACGCCGGTCAAATCCTGTGGCAATGCCCTGTCCGGTGAAGGCGGTGGACATGGCACAGAGAGCGAGGATTCCGGGCGTCGCCACGTCAATGCGCGAGCCTCCGAGCCCATCCAGCAGGGGAGTAACAGTCAGCCCGGCCAAAGCAAGAAGCGGAAGGACGACGGCAAGAATCAGCTGTTCGCCGTTCCGCAGCATAGTGATGGTCTCGTAGCGGCCCTGCTGGAGAATACGGCGCGGCAGGGAAGCGGGCCCGGCATTGGGGGAGAGGAGCTTGCTCATCGGAGGTCCCTTCCGGAAATGTCCAGGAAAACGTCCTCAAGGCTCCGCGCCTCGAGTCTCAGGGACGCTGGCATGATGTTCCGTTCGGCCCACCAGGCGGTCAGGGCGGCAAGGTCCCCAGGTGCCAGAGCACCGGTGATCGAGTAGCTGCCGGCACGGGTTTCAAGGACTTGCAGGCCTGCGCCGAGGACGCCTTTGAACTCGAGTCCAGGCGGCGCATCGAAAAAGAGGGTCCGGTCCGTGATCGCGGTATCGGCGGAATGATCGTGCCGCAGAAGGTCAGCGACCGTCCCCTCGGCGACGTTGTGTCCGCCGTCGATGATGTAGACGTAGTCCGCCAGGCGCTCGGCGTCATCCATCAGGTGCGTCGTGAGGACGATGCCCATGCCGGCGTCGCGCAATTCTGCAATGAGGTCGAAAACCACTTGTCGCGAATGCGGATCCAATCCAGCGCTGGGTTCATCGAGGAAGAGGACCTCGGGGTTGCCAATCAAGGCCGCAGCCAAGGCCACCCGTTGCTTTTGGCCACCTGAGAGGCGCCGCACACTGGTGCGGCTGAACTGGGCAATGCCCAGGCGATCCACGAGGGCATCGACGTCCATGGGGTTCCGGTACATGCCGGCAACGTGACGCAACAGGGGGATAGGACGGGCCGACGGCGGGAGCCCGCCATCCTGAAGCATGACGCCTACCCGGGACCTCAAGTCAGCGCCGGCAGTATCCGGGTCTGCGCCAAGAAGTGAAATAGTTCCACCAGTCCGTTTCTGCAAACCTTGGGCACATTCAAGGGTGGTGGTCTTGCCGGCGCCATTGGCCCCGAGGAGGGCGGTAATCCGGCCCCGTTCAGCCACCATGGACAGGCCACTCACAACACGGAGCATTTTGCCGTCAAGGGCAGCCAGGGGCCCTACATCCTTAATGAGTCCGTCTATAGTGAGGACAGGGGAATCGGTGGATCGCACCAAAGTATTCTACGCGAAGTAGTACGGTCGCACCTGGCGGGTGACTAAGGTCAGTCTTGCCTTACTGGATGCATGAAACAAATTACGACATGATTGTGTTGTGTATTCCATGAGCAGTCCAATTTCCATGCCCTCCAGGCGGCATGCTGCAGCGGCAGAGGCCTTTGCGCCTTCGTCTGTGCTGCCGGACGCGGAAGACCGCACAAGGGACCGCGTTCTGGGTGCTGTGTTGGAGAACGGCCCCGTGAGTGCCGCTGAGCTGGGCGACCTCCTTGGTTTCACGCCTGCAGCGGTCCGTCGCCATCTGGATCATCTTGAGCGCAATGGCGTTATCGAAGTCAAGCGCGTCGCCAAGGCGGGAGCCGGTGCCGGACGTCCGGCGCGCCGTTATGTCCTGAGTTCACAAGGGCAATCCAAGCTTGGCGATGACTACTTGAACATCGCCAGCTCCGCGCTCAGGCGGCTACAGGAAATTGCCGGCGAGGATGCAGTCCGCGAGTATGCAGAGGAGCGCTTCTCTGAAATGGAGCGCCGGTATGCACCGGAAGTTGCCGCCGCCGGGCAGGACATCGCCGCCCGAGCCCTGGCCTTATCCAAGGCCCTCAGCCGGGACGGCTATGTAGCCTCTGCCCATTCCATTGAGGCCAAAGCCCCTCTGCCGGCAGAATTTTCCAGTGT
Source organism: Micrococcaceae bacterium Sec5.1 (assembly GCA_039636795.1). Lineage (NCBI taxonomy): Bacteria > Bacillati > Actinomycetota > Actinomycetes > Micrococcales > Micrococcaceae > Micrococcaceae bacterium Sec5.1. Next base: position 3,150,498 of record CP143430.1, read on the forward strand.
CCAGCTCTGCCAGGGACATTGCCCCATCCAGCAGCTCGCAGCGGAATTCCCTGTTTTTTGCGACAGCGAGACCAAAGTCTTTTCCCGCTTAGTGGGCGTCGATGTCCGGCGTCTTTCAACCCTGGCGCAAGGCGGGCACGTCTGCACCACCCACATACCTACCGGGCGACCAGCTGCCACGGTGCATCACAGCACCGCAGAGCAGTCCGGGAACCCGTACCAGGAATCAAACAACCAGCAAGAAAGGCCGTGATGACGGACCAATTAGCAGAGAAAGCGGTAGCTGACGGCACTGTGATCTCGGAGATTCTGGAGAAGAATCCCGAACTGCACGGTATCGGAAACTACGAGTACGGCTGGGCCGACAAGAACGACGTAGGCGCGAATGCCCGTCGTGGCCTCAACGAGGACGTTGTCCGCGACATCTCCTCGAAGAAGAACGAGCCCGAATGGATGCTCGATCTACGCCTCAAGGGCCTGAAGTACTTCGACCGTAAGCCCATGCCTACGTGGGGTGCAGACCTCTCCGGCATCGACTTCGACAACATCAAGTACTTTGTGCGTTCCACCGAGAAGCAAGCGGCAACGTGGGAAGACCTGCCGGAGGACATCCGGAACACCTACGAAAAGCTCGGTATCCCGGAAGCTGAGCGCAGCCGGCTCGTTTCCGGCGTTGCAGCCCAGTACGAATCCGAGGTTGTCTACCACCAGATCCGCGAGGACCTCGAAGCCCAGGGCGTCATCTTCCTGGACACGGACACCGCCCTGCGGGAACACCCGGAGATCTTCCAGGAGTACTTCGGCACCATCATCCCCGTGGGCGACAACAAGTTCGCTTCGCTGAACACGGCGGTATGGTCCGGTGGATCGTTCGTGTACGTGCCCAAGGGCGTGCACGTGGACATCCCGCTCCAGGCTTACTTCCGCATCAACACGGAAAACATGGGCCAGTTCGAGCGCACCCTGATCATCGCCGATGAGGACTCCTACGTTCACTACATCGAAGGTTGCACGGCTCCGATCTACACCTCGGATTCGCTGCACTCGGCCGTTGTGGAGATCATCGTGAAGAAGGGCGCCCGCGTCCGCTACACAACCATCCAGAACTGGTCCACCAACGTGTACAACCTCGTCACCAAGCGTGCCATCTGCGAAGAGGGCGCCACCATGGAATGGATCGATGGCAACATCGGCTCCAAGGTGACCATGAAGTACCCGGCCGTTTACCTCGTTGGCGAGCACGCCAAGGGTGAAACTCTGTCCATCGCCTTCGCCGGCGAGGGCCAGCACCAGGACACCGGCTCCAAGATGGTGCACATCGCACCGAACACCAAGAGCTCCATCATTTCCAAGTCCGTGGCCCGCGGCGGTGGCCGTGCGGCTTACCGCGGCTTGGTCCAGGTCCGCGAAGGTGCAAAGCACTCGGCCAACACGGTCCGTTGCGACGCCCTCTTGGTGGACACCATTTCACGCTCGGACACGTACCCGTACATCGACATCCGCGAGGACGACGTCGTCATGGGTCACGAGGCCACCGTTTCCCGCGTCAGCGAAGAGCAGCTCTTCTATCTGATGTCCCGCGGCATGCCTGAGGACGAGGCCATGGCCATGATCGTGCGCGGCTTCATTGAGCCGATCGCCCGTGAACTGCCCATGGAATATGCCCTTGAGCTGAACCGCTTGATTGAACTGCAGATGGAAGGGTCCGTCGGTTAACAATGACTGATATCACTACTGAAAAGGCACGCATCGGCGCGCCCTCGGCCCAGCCGTTTATCAACGGCTTCACCGAGGAAGGCGAAAACCTTTCGCCCGTAAATACCGGAACGAACACCAGCACGACGTCGGAGCAGCCTGCTGCTGGTCCGCTCGGTGGCGCATCGGTCAAGAGCCACTCGCATGGCGGCGGCGTCGGCATCCCGGACAGCTCCCGCGCCGGCCGCCTCACGTCCTACAAGCTGGAGGACTTCAAGCCCCTGACCGGCCTTGAAGAAGACTGGCGTTTCACGCCGCTGAAGCGCCTGCGCGGTCTCCACACCGAGGTCCTTAACGGTGCAGCTCCGGCTGTCAGCGTGACTGCACCGTCCGGCGTCGTCGTCGAAACGGTTGGCCGCGAGGACAAGCGGATCGGCCAGGCAGCCATCCCCGAGGACCGCGTGTCCGCCAACGGTTGGGAGAACTTCGCCGAAGCTACCGTTGTCACGGTTCCGGCTGAGCTCCAGGCCGAGAGCGAAGTTTCCGTCCTGATCACCGGATCCAGCGAGGCTCCTGCTGCCCAGCACATCGTGATCGTGGCAGAGCGTTTCTCCAAGGCGGTCGTGGTCCTGGATCACCAGGGCACGGCTGTTGTCTCGGAGAACGTTGAGATCATCGTCGAAGATGGCGCTGAGCTCACGGTCGTGTCCTTGCAGGAATGGGCCGACAACGCTGTTCACGCGTCGGCCCAGCAGGCCAGGATCGGCCGCGACGCGAAGTTCAAGCACATTGTGGTCAGCCTCGGCGGCGACGTTGTGCGCGTTACGCCGTCCACCCGCTTCACGGCCCCTGGTGCCGACGTCGAAATGTTCGGCTTGTACTTCGCCGATGCCGGTCAGCACCTTGAGCAGCGCCTGTTTGTTGACCACGCGGTGGCCAACTGCAAGTCGCGCGTGCTCTACAAGGGCGCGCTGCAGGGCCGCAATGCCCACACTGTGTGGGTGGGCGACGTCCTGATCCGTAAGGAAGCAGAAGGCACTGACACCTATGAGGCCAACCGCAACCTGGTCCTGACGGACGGCGCGCGTGCGGACTCTGTGCCGAACCTGGAAATCGAAACTGGACTCATCGAGGGTGCCGGCCATGCCAGCGCCACCGGCCGTTTCGACGACGAGCACCTTTTCTACCTCATGGCACGCGGCATTCCCGAAAAGGTAGCCCGCCGCCTGGTGGTCCGAGGCTTCCTCAACGAGATCATCCAGCAGATCAACGTCCCGGCAATCGAAGAACGCCTGACCGCAGCTGTTGAGCGCGAACTCGCCGCGACCGACAACTAGCAAAGACCAGGCAGGACAAGCATGAGTGAACAAACCAAGGGCGAACTGGTATGCAACGCCAATGACATCCAGGTCAAGCAGGCGCTGCGCGTCCTGATCGATGACTATCCGGTAGCCATCGTGAGGGACTCGATGGGCGAGATCCATGCCGTCGGCGATACCTGCTCGCACGCGGACATCTCGCTGTCTGAAGGCGAGATTGAAGGCTGTGCGATTGAGTGCTGGGGCCACGGTTCCCAGTTCGACCTCCGCAGCGGACAGCCTCTTCAGCTGCCTGCCTACGACCCCGTTCCCGTTTTCGCAGTCACCATCGATGGTGACGACGTCTACGTGGACGTGACCAACGTTGTGAACGGTGCTTCGGTAGATAACTACTAAGCGCCCGGTATCACCAGACTTACGAACGGAAAAGAAAGAAGAGCATGTCTACTCTTGAGATCAAGGACCTGCACGTCAGCATCGAGACGGAGCAGGGCACCAAGGAGATCCTGAAGGGCGTCAGCCTCACCATCAAGACCGGTGAAACGCACGCCATCATGGGCCCCAACGGCTCGGGCAAGTCCACCCTCGCGTCCACCATCGCCGGCCACCCGCGCTACACGGTGACCAGCGGTACCATCACTCTCGATGGCGAAAACGTCCTGGAAATGAGCGTTGATGAGCGCGCCCGTGCAGGCGTCTTCCTCGCCATGCAGTACCCGGTAGAGGTTCCCGGCGTCACCATGACGAACTTCCTGCGTACCGCCAAGACGGCGATCGACGGCGAAGCACCCGCCCTTCGTACGTGGACCAAGGACGTCAAGGCTGCCATGCAGCAGCTGCGCATCGACGCCGACTTCGCTCAGCGCAACGTCAACGAAGGCTTCTCCGGTGGCGAGAAGAAGCGCGTCGAGATCCTTCAGCTCGAGCTCTTCAAGCCGAAGTTCGCTGTTCTGGACGAGACCGACTCCGGCCTCGACGTCGACGCCCTCAAGGTAGTTTCCGAAGGCGTCAACCGCGCACACGCAGAGGGAAACATGGGCACGCTGCTCATCACCCACTACACCCGCATCCTGCGCTACATCAAGCCCGACTTCGTCCACGTTTTCGTCGACGGCAAGGTCGTTGAAGAGGGCGGCCCCGAACTGGCCGACCGTCTTGAAGAAGAGGGCTACGACCGCTACGCCGCAGGCGCAGGCGTTGCCGTTGCTCCTGCCGTACAGGCCTAGTTAGGATCATTCCATGACCGAAATCAACGCGGCGCGCACCAGCCTCGAGGACGTTGAGGAAGCGCTCAAGGACGTCATTGACCCGGAGCTCGGTGTCAACGTCGTGGACTTGGGCCTCCTCTATGGCCTGAAGTACTCAGATGAGGACGGCGCACTCCTGATCGACATGACACTGACGACGGCGGCTTGCCCGCTCACGGACGTGCTGGAAGAGCAGGTAGGCAAGTCCCTCGACGGAGTCGTGGACGAGTGGCGCCTGAACTGGGTATGGATGCCGCCATGGGGTCCCGAGCGGATCACCGACGACGGCAAGGACCAGATGCGGGCCCTCGGCTTTAACATCTGATTGGCAGTTTTCGCCCTCCAAGGGCAAAGAAATGGTTCCGGACCTGTGGTCCGGAACCATTTCTGCATTTAGCCGTTGGCTCAGGAAATAAACCGTCGCCACCGCAGCTATGGCGCCGCAACACCAAACGTGTCGCATTTGTTGATGTCGCCCGTGGCGTATCCCTGGTAGAACCACTTCTGCCGCTGCGCGCTTGAGCCATGGGTCCAGGACTCCGGCGAGACCCGACCTGTTGCTGCCTTCTGGATTCGGTCATCGCCGACGGCGGACGCAGCGGACAGCGCGTCCTGCAGGTCCTGCTCGGTGAGGGGGTCAAGGAACGGCTTGCCCGTTGCCGGGTCTTTCTGCGTGGTCGCATGGCGAACCCAGAGTCCTGCGTAACAGTCCGCCTGCAATTCAACCCGGACTGCACCGGACTCCGGCCCTTGGGGATCCTGTTGTGCCCGGTCAAGGTTGCCCAGGATGCTTTGGATGTGATGGCCGAATTCATGGGCCACCACATACTCCTGCGCCAGTGGCCCGCCTGATGAGCCAAAACGGGTCACGAGCTCATCGAAGAACCCGGGGTCGAAGTATGCCTTGGTATCCGCCGGGCAGTAGAACGGACCGACAGCCGTGGTAGCAGCACCACATCCGGTATTCGTCCCTTGCTCGAAGATGACTGTTCCGGGCCGGGAATACTGAACGTTGTACTGGGCGAGGTATTCGGGCCAAAAAGCATTAAGGCTGTTGACAGTGCCTGTGATCCGGCAGTCGAGTCGTTTGTCCGCATCAGCGCCCGTCTTGCACTCCTGTACACCGCCGCTTCCACCTTCGACGGCGGGTGGCTGGGTTCCGCCACCAGTAAGGTCGCCAAGGATGTTGGGGTTGATTCCGAAGAGGGCCAGAAGCAGCACGACGATGCCACCACCAATCCCGCCACCTATTTTCGTCCCGCGGCCCATGCCTCCGCCGCGTCGGTCTTCTACTTGGGATGGGTCTAGCTGCGCACCGTCATTGAAACTCATACAGTCAGAATAGACGTCACCATTGGTGCCGGAGGGCGAACACTGCCGTAAAATTGCGGGGATGCCTTTTCTGGACAAAATTGAGCTCTGGGCCGATGAGCGTCCCCACGACACCGCCGTCGTTGTGGGCCGCAGCCGGCTCAACTGGGCCGAGCTCCGCGACGCCGCGGCAAGCCTGCTTGGCCACGCGACGGCCACTACTGTGCTTGCCGAACCCAACTCCACTGACTTCGTCGCGAAGTTTACGGCGGCGGTGGCGGGGGAGCGCCGCTGTGCTGTGCTGGACCCACAGTGGCCTGCAGCAATGGTGGAGGAAGTGACGTCGCGCATCGTCGACTCCACCATCTCAACCGGCGTGGACCTTGTGGACGGGGATCCGTCCACAACCTTCCTGATTGGGCTTACCTCCGGCACGACTTCAGTGCCCAAGGCGTTCACACGGTCCCGCCGGTCGTGGCAGGTCTCGTTCGACGCTTCGATCGAGTTCTTTGGGCTCTCGCAGGACGATCGGACCCTGGCGGCAGGTCCCCTCTCCTCCAGCTTGAACCTCTACGCCCTGTCCGAATGCCTGTACGCGGGCTCCGCGTTTCACTCGCTGGAATCGTTCGACGTCGGTGACGCGCATGCAGCGATAAGCCACGACAACATCACAAGACTCGTGCTCACCCCGACCATGCTGCGTTTGCTCAGCGAACGTGGCTTGGCTGGAGACGTGGATGCTTCCGGCATCCGCAGCATCATCTGCGCGGGTTCCAAGCTGGATGGCCGTACGTTGGAAGCGGCGCGGCGCTGGGCCCCACATGCTGCCATCTTTGAGTACTACGGAGCCTCCGAATTGAGCTTCGTCTCCGGCACGCGGCTGGCTGCCGGGGAACCGCTCGACGTCGGGGGTACTGGGATTGGCCGGCCTTTTCCTGGTGTGGAATTGCGAATCCTGGACGACGCCGGCCAGATTCTGCCGGATGGGGAGCACGGCAACATCAGCGTCCGCAGTGGGATGGTGAGCAACGGCTACCTGTGGGGCGACGACGGCCAAGCCCTCCGCTGCTTGGACGGCTGGTACACAGTGGGGGACCAGGGCTATCTCGCCGACGGGATCCTGCACATTCTGGGACGTCGTTCGGACATGATCATCACGGCGGGGAAGAACGTGTACCCACACGAGGTGGAACTCGCCCTCGCTTCCGTTCCAGGCATCGAAGTTGCGGTAGCAGCCGGCGCTCCGGATGACATCCGCGGCCAAAAGGTGATTGCCGGCGTCGTTCCCGCTTATGGTGCCGTCACGGCGACGCAGCTCCGCACTGGCCTTGATGGCCTGCTCGCGCGGGACAAGTGGCCTCTGCAGTACTACGTCCTGTCCGAGTTACCGATTACGGATCGCGGTAAGGTCAGCCGGATGGTGCTGCTCGACTGGATCAAAAACCATGATGCCCGGGCGCGTCCCCTTGGGTAGCGGCGGCCCCTTGGGAAGCGGCCCTTCCATGCAGCAGGTCGACGAGTCCCGCCAGCCGGTCATCATCGCGGCGCTGCGGACTCCGATCTGCCGGGCAAACGGGCAGCTGAGGCAGCTCCGCGCCCCGGATCTCCTGGCACCGGTCATCCGTTCCCTCATCGAGCGGGCTGGCGTTGATCCAGCCGAGGTGAACGATGTCATCATGGGCAATGCTGTTGGTGGTGGCGGAAACGTGGCGCGCTTCGCCGCTCTCCAGGCCGGTTTGCCTGTCACGGTCCCGGGGCTCACCGTGGACCGGCAGTGTGGTTCCGGCTTGGATGCCATTGCGCTTGCGGCGCGCCTGGTTGGCGCCGGCGGCGACCCGCTCTATGTTGCCGGAGGGGTGGAAAGCATCAGTACGGCTCCAGCGCGGGCCAACAGGACCGACGACGGCGGACTGGACTTTTTCTCTCGGGCCGCCTTTGTGCCACCCCTGTTTGGTGATCCTGACATGGGTGTCGCTGCGGAAAATGTTGCCCGCGAGTTTGATATCAGCCGTGAGAGGCAGGATGAGTACGCACTCCGCAGCCATCGGCGCGCTCTTGAGGCCGCTGCAACGGGGAAGCTGGCAGGCGAAATCGTGGCACTTGAAAACGAGGGAACCATCGTCGAGGCCGACGACGGCCCCAAGCCTTCGTTGCGCGCCTCACTGATGTCGCGGTTCCCGGCAGTTTTCGTCCCCGACGGAACTGTCACGGCAGCGAACTCGTGTTTTGATGCCGACGCAGCTGCCGCCGTCGTCATAACTTCGCTGAAGCGCGCCCGGGAGATGGGCGCGGTGGACGGCTTGCTGGTTTTGGGTTGTGAGACCACAGGTGTGGATCCGGAGTTGCTGGGCATCGGGGCCGCACACGCCGCCGAGCAGTTGTTGGCTCAACATGGCGTGGCTGCAACCGACGTAGACCTCATCGAATTCAATGAAGCCTTTGCGTCCCAGACCATCGCTTGCCTTGATCATTTGGGTATCGATCCTGGAAAAGCCAATGCCGAGGGCGGGGCCTTGGCTTTTGGGCACGGTTACGGCGCTTCGGGGGCTGTTCTGGTGACGCGCTTGCTTACCCAGGCTCGCGGCCTCTCTGAAAATTCCGGGCTGGCGCCGCTGGGCTTAGCCATGATCAGTATCGCGGGGGGCATGGGCACCGCAGCCCTCATGCGCTACGCCCGGCTCCAGCCCAACTGACCAGCATTAGTGGTTGTTATGACGCCTGAAAACAACCACGAATGCCAGCTACTTGGGTTCGTCAGGTTCCCCGAGTCCGCGGGCGGCCAAGGCGTCGCCGGTTTGGCGTGCATAAGCGACCGTCGTGATAAAGACGGGGAGTACCAATGCCCTGGGATTGCGTTCAAGTCCGCGGGCGCGGGCGGCATCCCTTACGTCCGAAAAGGCTCCAGCAATGAAGGGGATACTCCTGAGCATCACGGCAATGGTGAGCGCGAAGCGCTCGGGATCGGCACCAAAGCGCTGGAACGGTTTGGCGAGGGAGACAACGCCGTCCAACAGGTCCTGGACGGGTGTGGTGGCGGTCAGAACCGAGGCTGCGACGACGCACACCAGGACGTTCAGGACGATGCGTGCAGCCGTGGGGGCACCTAATTGCCACCATTGGAACAATCCGATCACCACGAGGATGGGCGTCACCATCCATATGGCACGCATCAGACGGCGCAAACCGGCCCCGCTCAGCAGGAACAAGCCGCACATGATGGCGAAGACCAGCAGCGAAACTGCCCAGTCGACAATCAGGAAGGACGCGGTTCCGCACCCTGCAACCACCAGGAATTTCAGCCACAACGGGGTTCGGTGGATGGGCGAGTTGCCCGGCACATAGTTTGCTATCAGGAAGCCGTGGCCCCTCATAATTGGCCTCGTCCGGGGCGTTCGCCATGGCTCGGAACCTCACCAAAGCCCGGAACCTCACCAAAGCCCGGAACTTCGTCGAGCGCAGTTGCGCATAGCTCCCGGTACCGTGCAACACCTTCAGCCGCACCGCCGTCGAAGACTATCCGCCCCGACTCCACCACGAGGACACGATCCATCTCCAACGCAAGGTCGAGGTCGTGGGTGGACATGACGACTTGCTGCTCCAGGCCCGCCAAGGTGCGCCGCAACAGCTCGCGATTACGCAGGTCAAGGAGGGTGGATGGCTCGTCGAGGACCAACACCTTGGGATTGACGGCGAGGACTGCAGCCAAGGCGAGCAACTGACGCTCACCACCCGAGAGCTCATAGATGCTCTGGTCAGCCAGGGGCAGCAGGCCAAACCTGTCAAGCACTGCTTCCGCGTGCGCGGCTCGTTCGCGGGTGTTCTTGATGGAGCGGCGGAGGGAGAGCTCAACGTCTTCACGGCCGGTAGGCATCACCAATTGCGACAAGGGATCAGTGAAGACGAATCCGACGTTTGCACGAACCCGGCGCACGGCTTTAACTGTGTCATCGCCGTAGACGTCGACAGTTCCGTCGCTGGGCTCCACCAGCCCGTTCAACAGCCGCAATAACGTGGACTTTCCGGAGCCGTTGGCACCGATGACGCCGATACGCCGCTCGGTGAGGCTTAAGGAAACATCCTCCAGCAGGGTCTTGGACGTTCTGCTGCCGTCAATGGCTACACGAACCGAGACCCTGTTGAAGTTGATGGAGTTCATAGAGATATTGTTTCCGACTTTTGCGTGACGCAGGCTATTTGACCCTGCGGACCAGGACATCCGGGAAGGCCTTGTGAATAGCCACCGCAATGATCACGGCGAGGACATTCTTGATGATGTCCCCGGGGTAGAAGGCCAGATCGGCAATGAAGGCTTTGGTGAAGTCCAATTTGCCGTTGACCATCATGCCCAGGACGCCCAGGCCGTGGATGAGGAAGATGCTGCTGACCATGGCGGCAGCAAACAGCAGCAGGGAACGGCTCCGTACCGTCTTGCGGATAATCAACGCCGCCAGATAGCCCGTGGCAGCCGCGGCAAGGGGGAAAGCAATGATGTAGCCCGCGGATGGAGTAGCCAGGATGCCCAGTCCGCTGCGGCCCCCGCTGAAGATCGGCAGGCCAGCCAGGCCAAGGAGGACATAAAGCCCGACGGCGGCGAATCCCCGCCCGGCGCCAAGCACCAGACCGCTCAACATCACAGTGAGGGTCACCAAGGTGATGGGCACACCAAGGGCGCCAACCGGAATGCCGGGAACGATCGCGGACGCGGCCACAAGGGCTGCGAAGACGGCAATGAGGCCGAGGTCTGTGGCGGTCCATCGCTTGCGCGAAGAGTTGCGCTCCACAGAGGCGGAGGTGGTTTGGCTCATGACGGGTCCTATCAGGAAATGCTGTGGGTGCGAGGTTGAAGTTTGTTTCCCCCAACAGTGAGGATACGGAGCTTGGGAAGGGGCTTTTTTGGAGCCTCTCCACAACTGTGGACATTAATCCTGTGTGAAATGGCACAATCTGCCCTTCGGGCGACGTTATGTCCGGGGGAGGGCAGGCTGCCGGTAGACTTGAACAGGCTGTTCTCACGGCCGTCCCCGCCGCAACTACCGGGCCACCGGTCACGCAGGCGTTCCCCATTGAAAGGCATCACCCAAATTGATTACCGTCCAGGAACTCGAACTCCGCGCCGGCGCACGCCTGCTCATGGACAAGGTCAACTTCAGGGTGGACAAAGGCGACAAGATCGGCCTTGTCGGCCGCAACGGCGCGGGCAAGACCACTTTGACCCGCGTCCTCGCAGGCGAAGGCCTGCCGGCAGGCGGCAAAGTAACCCGTAGCGGTGAGATCGGCTATCTGCCCCAGGATCCCCGCACCCCGGACATGGAACAGCTCGCCCGTGATCGCATCCTTTCTGCCCGTGGCTTGGACGTGGTGGTGGGGAAGCTGAAGAAGGCACAGGACGAGATGGCCAGCGAGGATGACGCCATCCAGCGCAAAGCCATGAACCGCTACGACCGCTTGGAAACTGAGTTCCTGGCCGGCGGAGGATACGCCGCCGAAGCGGAGGCAGCCGCGATCTCCTCCAACCTTGCGCTCCCTGAACGCATCCTCAACCAGCCGCTGAAGACCCTCTCCGGTGGCCAGCGCCGTCGTGTTGAGCTCGCCCGCATTCTGTATTCCTCGGCAGAAACCCTGCTCCTCGACGAACCCACCAACCACCTCGACGCCGACTCCATCACGTGGCTGCGCGACTTCCTGAAAGACCACCAGGGCGGACTGATCGTGATCAGCCACGACGTCGAATTGCTGGAAGCCACTGTCAACAAGGTGTACCATCTTGACGCCAACAGGGCCCAGATCGACTACTACAACATGGGCTGGAAGCGCTATCTCCAGCAGCGCGAAACGGATGAACGAGCCCGCAAGCGCGAACGCGCCAATGCTGAAAAGAAAGCCCAGGTCCTCATCGACCAAGCCAACAAAATGCGTGCCAAGGCAACAAAAGCTGTCGCAGCGCAGAACATGGCAAAGCGTGCTGAACGTCTCCTCGGCGGCTTGGAAGCCGTCCGCGAAAACGATCGCGTCGCCGCCCTGCGCTTCCCGGATCCGTCCCCGTGCGGCAAGACCCCACTGACCGCCGAAGGGCTCAGCAAGTCCTACGGCTCACTGGAGATTTTCACTGACGTGGACCTGGCGATCGATCGCGGTTCCAAGGTGGTCATCCTTGGCCTCAATGGTGCCGGCAAGACTACCCTCCTGAGAATGCTTGCAGGCGTGGACAAGCCGGACACCGGCGACATCATCCCGGGACACGGATTGAAAGTGGGCTACTACGCCCAGGAACACGAAACCCTGGATCACGATCGCACGGTCCTTGAAAACATGCGTTCCTCCGCACCTGACATGAAGGACGCCGAGGTCCGCGGCATTCTGGGTTCGTTCCTGTTCTCAGGTGACGACGTCGAAAAGCCGGCGGGAGTTCTGTCCGGCGGTGAGAAGACCCGGCTGGCCCTCGCGACCATCGTTGCCTCCAGCGCCAACGTGCTGCTCCTCGACGAGCCCACCAACAACCTGGACCCAGCCAGCCGCGCGGAAATCCTCGGTGCGCTGAAGAACTACAGCGGCGCCGTCGTCATGGTCAGTCACGATGAAGGCGCCGTCTCAGCCCTGAATCCGGAACGCGTGGTGCTGCTGCCGGACGGTGTTGAAGATCACTGGAACGAGGACTACCTGGATCTGATTACGCTGGCTTAGTCCGCCTCGCCGTCCGCTGCGGCCCGTGCTTCGTTCCGCTGCGCGGCGCACAGCGCGTTGTGGTTGCGTTCCGCTTCGCGGCGCGCTCGATGTGCCGCTGCGCAACGTGCTGGGTTCCGCTGCGCACCCCGCCGGATTTGCCGCGTGCTCGCTCGTTCCTCGCTTGGACGCACGCTACACAAATCCACCGCGCTGCTCCACTCGTGAGTCAGTCGCCTTCGCGGGGGCTAGCGGACCTGCAACGGCTCAGCGTTCGTTATCCTTTGCAGCTGGTCGTAGGTGATGGAGAACATTGAATTGTGGTCTCCGGCGCCGGCCCACAGTAGTGGGTGTTCTTGCAGCGAGGTGTCCAGGATGGTTCTTATGCGTTGTGGGTGACCGATAGGCGCGACTCCGCCCACCTCCTGGCCGGTGTGTTTTAGTACGAAATCTGGCTTCGCGCGGCGGATCTTTTCGGTTCCCAGGAGTTTGGCTAACAATGTCGTATCTACCTTTGCGGCTCCGCTGGCGAGTATCAGCAAAGGTTTGCCGTCGAGTTCGAAGATCAGGCTGTTCGTAATGGCCGCAGCGTCACATCCAAGGACGGAGGCCGCGGCAGCAGCGGTGGGCACCTTGTCCTCGAAGATCCGGACCGTGTCCTCAGCGCCTGCCGCCGTAAGGGCCGACTTGACGTTGAGCACGGGGTCCGGGATCGCTTCAGTAACCTTGGGCATCCAGGATTGCGTCTTCCTCTTCTTCTGACGTGGGGCGCTTGTTCTTTCGGTTTACCGGCACGCGGCGCTTGGGTGGCCCGTTGGCAGCAATAACTTCCTCGGCGTCGTCTTCGTCCTCTTCAGCGTCGATGGCAGCGTTACGCGCCTGCTGCCTGGCTGCGTAGCCGAAACCAATGAACATCAGGACGCCGAAGGCAAACCACTGCAGGGAGTACGAGAGGTGCGTGCCCTCTTCCGTGGCTGGTTTGGGGAACGGCGTGGGCATGGGTTGGACTGCGGGATCTTCGCTGGCCAGCTGCCCATAGGCGCCCGTCGCGATGGGGTAGGGGAGTTCGCTTGCAAAGCTGGCCAGGTCAATGGATGGCAGTTGTCCATCCACCGCACCGCGGTCCAGCTTCGGTTCCGTTGGCTTGAGGCGGGCAACCACGGTCACTTCGCCCGCGGGAGGTGCCGGAACGACGTCGGGACGGCCCGGCGTGTTGTTGCCAATCGGCAACCAGCCGCGGTCGATAACCACCGCTTCGCCGGTGCTGAGGCGGAAAGGAACCACGACGTCGTAACCTGGCTGCCCGTTCAACGGACGGTTCCGTACAACGCGCTGGCCATTCAGGTCGTAACTACCCCGCAGTTCCACCTGGGTCCACTCCCGCTCGGGGTCCAGGGTGCGGAACTGGTCCTTGATCCCAGCGAAGGGGACAGGCGTCGCGGAGTAGTTGTTCACCACGCGGTTGATCTCAGCCAGCGTCTCTGCCCGCCGATCCATTTGCCAGCGGCCGAGGAACACGCATGCTGTGGCGAAGATAACCGCCAGAACGAAATAGCCCAGCCACTTGCTGGAGAAAAGGAAACGATACATTCAGCGGGCCTCGCCAACAGCAGCGTCATCTGCCTCGAAAGGGACGGTCTCTTTCCAGAGGCCCCGCGTTTGGAGGTAGTCCTCAAGCCACTCGCGATGCTCGTTGCACGAAAGCCAAACCTTCCGCCGTTCGGGGGTATGGATCCGGGGGTTATTCCACAGGAGTTGCCACGCCGCCCCCTCCCGGCATCCCTTACGGGAGCACAGGGCGGAGCCACTGGCGCGATCGGACTCCTGGCTGCCCAAACCGGCGCCGCCAAGGTTAAAGATGTTCATGAAGCCGCCCGTTCGTTGCCGGCGTCCCCGGCCTTCGGTGTATGAGTCGCGTCAGGCTCTGTTTCCTGACTTGGTGGATCATCGTCCACCACCTCGCCTTTTAGCACGGTGACGTTGTCCGTCGATTCCTCTTCGATGGGCAGCGAAGAGCCCTCGATTTCCGCTGTTCCCACGTAGTCCAGCAAGGAATCGCTGTGATCCTCGGCTTTGTCGCTGCCATTGGCAATGACCACGGCTATCCAGGGAAGGAACACGGCGCCGGCCACGGCGATTATTTTCAACCAGCCGTCCACCACGAAGATCAGGATGATGCAGACCATGCGAATACCCATCGCCACTGCGTACTTGATCATGCGCTCCCGCATGTCTTCCGAGTGGGCAGCCGCGGCATCGGTGATGCTGTGGACTTCGGGGTCGCCAGAGACGGCGTCCGGATCCCCGGGCACCTGCTGCAGGGGACTGTTTTCTCGTGTCACAACTGAATCATCACGCTCCAAAGGCTTCTCTCAATTCTCTCACCAAGGCGGTGGCCGCCCAAACCGCGGACAGGCCGGTTACCGGGCGGTTGGAGCACGTGCCCGATAAGATCGAGGCAGGAAATCCCCTCTTCACCGCAGCACACCCATGCCGCAGAACCTGGAGCGAAAGTATGTCTGAAGCAGTATCCACCGGCCGGAGCGTCCTCATCACCGGCGGCAACAGGGGCATCGGCCTGGCCATTGCCGAGTCCTTCCTCGCGAACGGTGACAAGGTGGCAGTGACCTATCGAAGCGAAACAGAACTGCCTGAAGGCATCCTGGGAGTCAAAGCCGATGTCACTGACGAAGCCTCGATCGATGCCGCCTTTAAGACAGTAGAAGAAGCGCACGGCCCGGTGGAGGTTTTGGTTGCCAACGCCGGCATCACCAAGGACACGCTGCTCCTGCGCATGAGTGAGGACGACTTCACCTCCGTGCTGGACACCAACCTCACCGGTGCGTTCCGCGTCATTAAGCGTGCTTCCAAGGGCATGATCCGTCTCCGCAAAGGCCGCGTGGTCCTCATCTCATCGGTCTCCGGGCTGTATGGCGCTCCGGGCCAGATCAACTACTCCGCCTCGAAGGCGGGCATGGTGGGCATCGCACGCTCGCTGACCCGCGAACTGGGCAGTCGGGGGATCACGGCCAACGTGGTTGCTCCGGGATTCATCAACACGGACATGACGGCAGAACTTCCCGAGGAAACCCAGAAGTCGTATCTGGCAAACGTGCCGGCAGGCCGTTTCGCCGAGGCTTCCGAGGTAGCCAATGTTGTGCGTTGGGTGGCCAGCGACGAGGCTGCCTACATTTCAGGGGCAGTGATTCCCGTTGACGGCGGTCTCGGGATGGGCCACTAAAGCGGCCCACTCCGAGGCAAACAGCAGGTTTTTGTCGCCAGCCGACAACGGGGGTCGAGTCGGTCGCTGGCATGATGGAACCCGGGACCACACATTTTTAGATGAAGTGAACAAAAGGAGCACGAATGGGAATGCTGGATAACAAGACCGCGATCGTCACGGGATCTTCGCGTGGCATCGGTGCTGAAGTCGCCAAGATCCTCGCGGGTGAGGGCGCCGCTGTGGTCGTCAACTACCGTCAGAAGGCACCGCGCGCCAACAAGGTCGTCGCTGAAATCCAGGCAGCGGGCGGCCGCGCTGCGGCCGTGGGTGCAGACCTCACCACCGACGAAGGCGTTCACACTCTTGCCAGCACCGCAATGGAGCAGTTCGGCTCGCTTGACGTGCTGGTGCTGAACGCATCCGGTGGCATGGAGTCCGGCATGGAGGAGGGCTACGCGCTCAAGCTAAACCGCGACGCCCAGATCAACATGCTCAATGCGGCTGTGCCGCTCATGCGCGAAGGCTCGCGCGTCGTCTTCGTCACCAGCCACCAGGCGCATTTCGTGGAGACCGTTCCCACCATGCCTGAATACGAGCCGGTAGCAAAGAGCAAGCGCGCCGGTGAGGACGCACTGCGCGCACTCCTGCCCGACCTTGCCGACAAAGGCATCTCGCTGGTGGTTGTTTCCGGTGACATGATCGAGGGCACTGTGACGGCCACCCTGCTTGACCGCTCCAACCCGGGCGCCATCGAGGCCCGCCGCGCAGAAGCAGGCAAGTTGTATTCCGTTGAAGAATTTGCGGCAGAGGTCGCCAAGATGGTGACGGCCGACGTCGAAACCGGCCACACCGAATACGTGGGTGGAGCAGACTACTTCGGCAAATCCGCCGAGTAGGCACCCTGGCAGAATTAGTTGTGGCCCGGACACGCGTCCGGGCCACAACTGTTTAACCGTCCAGATGCCAATCAAAGTGGACCATGACAATTTGATAAATTGTTCAGTTTCCTGCAACACGAAATACTAAAAGTTGTTTCAAGTTCCCGCTTTTGCATTTGGGGAATCTATCTGATTGAATCTGCAAGGCGTCGTCGTCCCTAAATGCAAGCAAACTGTATTAAGCCAAGGTAGGAACTTTATGGCAGTGTCCAGGGTCGAGCCCACTACTGTGAACTAGGAGCATCTTTGGACCTGTTACTGCACGCTGATGATATTCATGCGTCCTACGATCAAAGGCGCATCCTCAAGGGCGTTGAGCTTTCCCTCCACCGCGGCGAGATCCTGGGACTAATCGGGACCAATGGTGCGGGCAAAACCACTCTCATGGGCGTATTGGCAGGATCCCATAAGCACGATGACGGGCATATCATGCTGGCTGGCGAGAAATACGGACCGGATTCCATGGAGGAAGCCCAGGCTTGCGGCGTCGGCCTCATCCCGCAAAACTTCCGCCTCGACCCTGAACTGTCCGTCGCCAAGGCCATTTTTCGCGGAACTTTTCAAGCTGACAAATCCCATGATGAACTCCGGATTCAGGCAGTTAAACTCATCAAGGACATCGGGATCACCTTGGATCCGGACGTGAAAGTGGGCACGCTGATCCGTGCCGAGCAGACACTCGTGGAAGTTCTGAGAATGGTGGCCGAAGAAGCCCAACTCGTCATCATGGACGAAGTTGCTGCGTCGCTACCGGATCATGACGTCGCCGTCCTGCATCAAGTTTTGCGGATGCTCGTCGGGCAGGGGCGTGCGATCATCTACATCACCCATCGCCTTGATGAAGTCCGCTCCATAGCCCACCGCATCGCCGTCATGCGGGACGGCAAGGTCCACAAAATCCTGGAAGCCAGCCGGACAGACGTCGACGAGCTCGCTTTCCTCTTGCTTCAGCACAAGCTGGCCAACACCTCCAGACCCAATGATCCGGCACCCGGAGATGAAGCTATGCGGGTGGTTGAGCTCACTGTGGAAGACAGTATCCGCGATATTTCCTTCAGCGTATCCAAAGGTGAGATTTTCGGGTTGGCGGGAACACATCGCTCAGGCATATATCAATTGCTTGAAGCGCTTGTGGGTATTCACCCGAGTACCTCGGGCCAGATTTTCATGCAAGGAAAACCTGTACAGATCCGAGGGCTGCAGGATGCACTGCGTTTGAAGATCGGTTACTTGTCAGACACCGCAGACACCCTGGAATCGGCAAGTGGAATCGTTGAAGGCCTTCAGCGCAGTGACGATACGGCCGGGTCCAATTTACAGGATGAAATCACACAGCTTCGTGGCGTGATCGAACTGGTTCGCCGTATGCGCATCAACACGACAAACATCCATGGCGCCATCACCACTCTTTCGGGTGGCGATCGCCAGAAGGTGCAGCTTGCCAAGTGGATGACGAGCGACTGCGATGTGTTGATCCTTAGCCACCCCAGCCGCGGTATAGATGTTGGGGCCAAAGAGACGGTGTACAGGATGCTCCAGGAGCTCAGCCGAACCGGGGTCGCGATCATCCTGTTGTCGTCGGATTTGTCGGAACTGGTCAGCTGGTGCCATCGGATTGGTGTGATGCGCAACGGCGAAATGGTAGCCATAGAGGCTAATGCCAATACCAACGAAGACGCCCTGGTACACCATATGCTGGGCGAGAAGTTCACGTCCGGCAGTGGGGAAGCCCGTCGCGTGAAGAGTTGACTGCAGTTGCCTTCCTGACGTGAAACCGAAAGGGGCGACCGCGAATGTGCGGCCGCCCCTTTCGCTCTTACGGGGAAGATCAGATGGTAATTCCCTTGGCAAGATTGCTGAGCTTGTGGCGCGCCAATGCAAGGTTTGCGTAGGTGCGGTCAAGCACCAAGTAGACAAACAGGCCCTTGGAACCGCCTGAGTTAAGAACGTTGATCAGGTGGTACTGCGAACCCAGGGTGATGAGGATGTCTTCGATATCGCTATCCACGTGCAGGTCGGCCATGGTGCGGAGTTTTGCACTGACAACATTCGAGTTACCGGCAGCGGCCACTCCCAGGTCAAAGCCAGGACTTCCGCCCTGGGCCAAAGCCATTCCGCTGGAGTAGTCCACGACGGCCGCGCCTGTTGCGCCCTCGATGGACAGCAACTGCTTTATGGATTCGTCAAGCGTGCTCATATTTTGTTCTTCCTTTTCTTTTTTATCATCACCGATATGTGTGAAGTAGACTGCCCCGGGCTCCTGGTACACCGGTGCATTACGAAGTGATTCATCCTCATGGGCATGCACTTCAGCAGGAACATGCTTTTCCCGGCGTTGCCACCATCTTCGTGCGTGCCGCGAACGATTCACTTTCTGCCCCTGCTGGTCTTAATCCCGGGCCGCCTAATGCATCACGACTCCGTCTTGGAATTTCCAACAATACACATTAAGAAGCCACCGGAACGCACTGTCTCAAGAAGCGAACCAGTTAGTGACAATCGCATAAATTATTCCAAAGTTGGCGTCACGAAATGGGACCCCGGGCTTCCGAGGCGCTTCTGTGCAGCGCCTTTCGATTAATGAAAGCGACGTTAATAATGTGGTCTCCTCCAGCTTCCGTCGTATTTTGGAAGATCACTTGATACGGAGTATGCCGAATCAATAGGGCTATCCCGTCAGGAGCCCTGTCAGGCGTTTTGGACGCATGGGCGAGCATGTCCCGGAAACCCGGGTGGTTTTCCACGTGCCCACGGATCCCGGATTGATCAAAAGACGCCAGGGTAGACAACCACACAGTTCCATCTGCCTCGACAACTCCGTGGGCCGGGTACACCACGTGGCCGGTTTCGGTGGCGAAGCCGAAGTCTGTTGGGAAGATCTTGAACCGCCCACACCAAGCGATGAAGTGCTTCCTCAGCACACCGTCAGGATCAGCTGAAACAACAGATCTGAAAAGAGTTTCATGCTCCGGCAACGCATCTCCTTCGGATGGGCAAGCCGATGTTCGCTCACCGGCAAGGGTCACATCTGATGAGTGTCCTGAAAGCGCCAATCGTTTCGCTGAAAACCCTGTGAAATGCGCAACATGAACCCTGTGGTCCCGCTACTCGAATGGTGGAGGTCCCTGGGCAATTGCCCGGGGCACCATCAATCGAAGGGACAAGTGTGATAAATCAACGCGCATCACGGCACTGGCGAGCGGCCAGTGCCACCTTGGTCGGGGCGGTGCTGACTGTGTCACTTTCCGTTGCCCCAGCTTCGGCAGCACCCGTGATTGACAGTGACCAAACCGGTTCCATCACTGTTCACAAATTCGAGAAGCCGATCCCTGAAGGCGGCGGGAACAACGGTGGCGGCGGACACGGTGGCGGCGGACACGGTGGCGGCGGCAGTAATGGCAGCGGGAACGGTGGCAGCGGCAACAACCTTTCCCGCGTCGTTCCGGACACCACCGCGCTGACGCCCCTGGCTGGGATTGAGTTCACGATCCAGCAGGTCAACACCATTGATCTGTCCACCAATGCGGGCTGGGACGCGGCACACAACCTCAGCGGCGTCTTCGCGTCGTCTGACCCCCCCGGTTCCATCACAGGCGCTGGATACACGTTGGGTGCTGGCCAGGCCCAGGTCACTGCTGCTGATGGCACTACCGTCTTCGCTAACTTGCCGATCGGCCTGTATCTGGTGACGGAGACCAACTATCCGGCCGGTGTCACCCCATCGGCCCCGTTCCTTATCTCGGTGCCACTAACCGATCCGGACAACCAGGACAACTGGATCTATGACGTCGACGTATACCCGAAGAACTCTGTTTCGGGTGCGGAGAAGATCGTCACTGATGCTCCCGACGTCAAGCTCGGCGACCAGGTCGATTGGACGATCACAGCTGATATCCCGAACGAGGCCGTGATTGACGGTTACAAGGTGGTGGATCAGCTCGACACCAAACTGACCTACGTCGGTGCCACCGCCCAGTTGGAGGATGGTACGCCACTTATCGAAGGTACGGATTACGTTGTGGGCTTCGACGCCACAACCAACACCGTCTCGGTGGTCTTCACCGATGACGGGCGTGCCTTGCTGGCAGCCCGCACCCAAACCCGTGTTCAGGTCATGGTGAGCACCAAGGTCAACACCATCGGGGAGATCGAAAACGAAGCACTCGTCTACCCGAACGCTGCGAGCTTCAACATCACCCCCGGCCAGCCGGGAGGGCCAATCGTAACGCCGCCTGTCGCTACCAAATGGGGCGGGATGACGTTGCAGAAGGTGGACGAGAATGCTGCCGCCCTGGCCGGCGCTTCTTTCTCGGTCTACACCAATGAGGCTGATGCCAAGGCAGGCACCAACCCTGTGGATATTGAAGGCCAAAGCGTCTTCACCGTTGCCGGCGATGGAACGTTGACCATTTCAGGCCTGCGCTACTCGGATTGGGCCAACGGTGCGGCCGTTGCCCCTGGGGACGCGGACTACCGCACCTACTACCTGGTGGAGACCACAGCGCCGACAGGGTACGAACTGCTCGCCGAGCCTGTGTCCTTCCTGATCAACTCCACCACCACAGCCGTCGGTATTGACCTGAGCGTGAAGAACATCCCGTCCAACAACGGCTTTGAACTGCCGCTGACTGGCGGCGTGGGAACCGGCATTCTTTACGCAGCCGGTGCTCTGCTGGTCATTGGTGCCGGCCTGTTGTTCGTCCGCAACCGCAGGGCGGGTAGGAACAGCTAAGCACGTGGGCTTCAGACGTTGGCGATGTGCCGCACCGCATCAAGGTACGGCATGTTGATGACGGCGTCTGCCGCTGCACGGACGGCCGGTTTGGCGTTGAAGGCAACGCCAATTCCGGCCGTCCCCAGCATGTCGAGGTCGTTGGCGCCGTCGCCCACAGCAATGGTGTGCTCAAGGTCGATCCCCTCAGCGGCTGCCCACTCACGCAGGTACTTCTCCTTGGCCGCGCGATCAATCACGTCGCCCAGCACCCTGCCCGTCAAAGCGCCATCGACGATTTCCAACTCGTTGGCAATCCAGTAGTCCAGGCCGAGTTCTTCAGCGATGGGCCCCAGGATCTGGTTGAAGCCGCCGGAAACAACAGCCACCACGTGGCCTGCCTCCTTGAACGCGGCCACCAGTTCTGCTGCACCAAGGCTGAGGCGCACTTCCGCGCGTACAGAATCGACGACGGCGGCAGGCAGCCCTGCGAGCACTTCAACGCGGGCGTAGAGGCTCTGGGCAAAATCCAGCTCCCCACGCATGGCTGCTTCGGTAACAGCTGCAACTTCGTCGCGCTTGCCCGCATACGCTGCCAGCAACTCGATGACTTCCTGCTGGATCAGCGTGGAATCCACATCCATGATGAGGAGCTTCCTGGGAGCCTGGCGAAGGGCCTCCGGAACGATCGCAGTATCTACTCCGGCATTCGCGGCCTCAGCCACCCGCCGTCGAATAGCACTTAGTTCTGCAGGTGTGATTGCATCAACGGCGAAACCGGCCGTGTGAACACCGAAGCGGTCGTCCCCGGAATGTGATTCCGATGACACTGCGGCACCGGCATCAGCCAGCACTTTGCGCACGTTATCAAGCGATTCAGGGGACAAATTCACGCCATAGCTGACCGCAGCCAAGTTCGAAGTCATGGCCTCAATCCTACTGAGCGTGCCAGGTTCACCCGAATTCGTTTCTCCGCAGCAGCGAGCACCTATGCCCGGTTATCAGTCATCTGTATTTTTGTCCTAGTGTCTACTGCTATGAGTGATGTTCTGGAATTGGCTTCCGTCAGCGTTGTCCGAGGCAAGAAGACCCTGCTGGACAAGGTTGACTGGCAGGTCAACGAAGGCGAACGCTGGGTCATTCTTGGCCCCAACGGCGCAGGCAAAACCACACTTCTCCAGATTGCTGCAGCACGCATGCACCCGTCCAGCGGAAGGGCAGGGATCCTTGACGAAACCCTGGGCCGGGTGGACGTCTTTGAACTGCGCCCCCGGATTGGCCTTTCCTCGGCAGCACTCGCTACCCAGATTCCGGAACACGAGAACGTCCTCAATGTCGTAGTTACCGCGGCCTATGGCGTCACGGGCCGCTGGCGTGAAGGATACGAGCGCGACGACGAGCGTCGCGCCTTTGGCCTTCTGAACGACTGGGGGATGGGCCCGCTGCTCAACCGCACGTTTGCCACTCTCTCCGAAGGTGAGCGGAAGCGGGTGCAGATCGCGCGCGCACTCATGACCGATCCCGAACTCCTGCTCCTGGATGAACCGGCGGCCGGACTGGACCTCGGGGGGCGCGAAGAGCTAGTGCACAAACTTGGTGAACTGGCCAAGGACGAGGCGGCTCCCGCGATGGTCCTGGTTACCCACCACCTCGAAGAAGTTCCCCCGGGATTCACCCACGCAATGCTGCTGCGCGAAGGTGGAGTAGTGGCAGCTGGTGCCATCAAGGACGTTCTCACGGACGAACACCTGAGCAACACCTTCGGCCTTGCCCTGGACGTCACGGAAAACGCCGGCCGCTACACCGCAACCGCACGCCGCTAGGCGAACTCTTCGTCAACTGTGGAGATTCTTAGCAGCGTCCTGGTCTTTTTCGCGGGCTTGTGGGCCGGCACCATTAATGCGGTAGTCGGCTCCGGCACCCTCGTGACTTTTCCAGTGCTCATTGCGCTGGGCGTAACCCCGGTGGTTGCCTCCATGAGCAACGCCATGGGCCTGGTGGCCGGAACTGCGGCCGGAGCATGGGGATATCGCCAGGAACTCGCGGGCCGCGGCAGGCAGTTGCTGAAGCTGCTGCCGGCTTCACTTCTGGGCGGCATCACTGGCGCATGGTTGTTGCTGCACCTTCCGGACAAGGTGTTCCATTACGTCGCCCCCGTCCTGTTGGTACTGGCGCTGCTGATGGTGGTGTTCCAGCCTCGACTCCAGGCCTCAGTGCGAAACCGTGAAGAGAACCCGGAGCATGCCCTCAGGGACCGGAGCCACGGCATCCTCCTCGTGGTCCTGGTTTACCTCGCCGGGGTATACGGCGGCTACTTCGTAGCGGCCCAAGGGATTTTGCTCGTAGGAATATTGGGCGTGTTCCTCACTGGGACCATGCAGAACGCCAACGCCATGAAGAACATCCTCGTGCTCGGCGTTAACATGGTGGCCGCTGTGTCCTACCTGATCTTTGCCTTCGATCGCATTAATTGGCTCGTGGTCCTGCTTATCGGCGTGAGCTCAACCATTGGAGGCCTGGTTGGATCAAAGGTTGGCCGCAAGCTTTCCCCGCGCGTTTTGCGTGCGATTATCTTCACCCTTGGCATCGTGGCCCTCGTCGTCATGATCGCCAACCTGCTGAAATAATCACCCGGTGACGTTCCACTACCTTGAGTCCGCGGATGATCCCCGCGTGACCGACTACACCACCCTGACCGATGTGCACCTTCGCAAGCTCCGCGAGCCTAAAGAAGGCATGTACATCGCCGAATCCTCCAAGGTTCTTCGTCGGGCGCTGGCAGCAGGTCATCAGCCACGTTCCTTCTTCCTGGCTGAGAAGTGGCTGGAAGACCTCGACGACGTTTTCCGGGCCTATCCCGACGTTCCGGTCTTCATCGGCAAGGCCAAGCTGCTGGAAGAAATCACGGGATTCCACCTGCACCGCGGAGCGATGGCAGCCATGCACCGTCCGGAACCCGTGCCGCTCACGGAGCTGCTGGCCGGTGCCCGCCGGATTG
Source organism: Micrococcaceae bacterium Sec5.1 (assembly GCA_039636795.1). Classification (NCBI taxonomy): domain Bacteria; kingdom Bacillati; phylum Actinomycetota; class Actinomycetes; order Micrococcales; family Micrococcaceae; species Micrococcaceae bacterium Sec5.1. The sequence continues at coordinate 3,174,600 of CP143430.1, forward strand.
CCGTACTGGAAGACATCGTGGACCACACCAACGTCGGCGCCATCTTCCGTTCAGCTGCCGCCTTGGGAATGGACGCCGTGCTTGTTTCGCCGCGCTGCGGGGACCCGCTGTATCGCCGGAGCGTCCGGGTCAGTATGGGAACGGTCTTCCAGGTTCCCTGGGCACGTCTGGAAAGCTGGCCGGGCGACCTCGAAAGGCTCAAGGAACAGGGCTTCACAGTTGTCGCTATGGAATTGACCGATGACGCTGTTGACCTTGACGAACTCGCTGCCCGCAACATCCCCAAACTCGCTCTGGTACTTGGCACGGAAGGTGCCGGAATGAGCGCAGAGACGCTGGCCGCCGTCGACCTCGCCGTCAAGATTCCGATGCGCACCGGTGTCGATTCACTGAACGTCGCATCCGCCTCGGCAGTGGCGTTCTGGGAGCTTCGCCCGCAGGACTGAGCCTGGTTCGTGCACCCGGCTGGTTTCGGCTATGATTGATTGTTGGCCCGGCCGCTGGAATTTCTACATGGCAGCAGGCGGACCACCTCCATTCATACCTGGCAGCTGGCAAAATCCAGTTGCGTGAACAAAAGGTCCCATTATGAAGTCTGATATCCACCCGAAGTACGAAGCTGTTGTTTTCAACGACCTGGCTTCCGGCACGAAGTTCCTGACCAAGTCGACTGTGTCTTCCTCGAAGACCATCGAATGGGAAGATGGAAACACCTACCCGGTTATCGACGTCGAAATCTCTTCGGAGTCCCACCCGTTCTACACGGGCAAGCAGCGCATCATGGACTCCGCTGGCCGCGTCGAGCGCTTCAACGCTCGCTTCAAGGGCTTCGGCGGCACGAAGTAACCCACTTCACCCCAAAGCTTTTCGAAAGCCCGCATCGCTGGAATTTCCAGCAATGCGGGCTTTTTTGTTTTCCGGCAAGATGGAACCCATGACGTCCCAGCCCGTACCCGAAAAGCCCACTAACTACATTGACGACGGCGCCACTCGCCTTCACGGGGAGTATAAAGTTCCCGGCGGCAAACTCGTGGTGGTGGATCTGGACGTCCAAGGCGGCCTCTTGGCCAACGTTTCACTGAGTGGCGACTTCTTCCTGGAGCCGGACGAAGCCCTGCAGGACATCAATGCGGCGCTGACGGGCCTGCCTTCGACGACGTCGGCTGCAGACATCACTGCAGCTGTCTCAGCCGGGCTGCCCCCAGGGTCCGTGCTTTTTGGATTCTCGGCGGAGGCCGTCGCAGTGACCGTCCGCCGTGCGCTGTCCGAAGCCACAGGCTGGTCCGATCACCAATGGGAAATTATCCCGCCTACGGTCCTGCCCACCGAGGTTAACGTCGCACTCGATGAGGTCCTCACGGAAGAAGTCGGCGCGGGACTGCGAAATCCCACCCTGCGGTTCTGGGACTGGGAGGAACCTTCAGTGGTGATCGGGAGTTTCCAGTCCGTTCGGAACGAAGTCGATCCTGAAGGTGTATCCAGGCACGGCATCACAGTAGTCCGCCGGATCAGCGGTGGCGGTGCAATGTTCATGGAAGCCGGCAACTGCATCACCTACTCCCTCTACATACCGCAGACGTTGGTGGACGGCATCAGTTTCGCTGATTCCTACGCCTTCCTTGACGCATGGGTCATGGCGGCGCTGGAGAAGCTTGGCATCACGGCTTTCTATGTTCCCCTCAATGACATCGCCACTGAGCAAGGCAAGATCGGTGGCGCGGCCCAGAAACGGCTCGCCAATGGAGGCATGCTGCACCACGTGACCATGAGCTATGACATCGACGCCGACAAGATGGTGGAGGTCCTGCGCATCGGCAAGGAAAAGCTCTCAGACAAAGGCACGCGAAGCGCCAAGAAGCGAGTGGATCCATTGCGCCGGCAGACCGGCTTGGCCCGCGCCGCTATCATCCAGGCAATGCAGGAAGTCTTTACCGAACGCTACGGCGCAGTTGAGTCCCGCCTGTCGGACGACGAACTTTCGGAGGCCAGGAAGCGGGTAGAAACCAAGTTCGGCACAGAGGAGTGGTTGAACAGGGTCCCTTAGGCTTACCCCGCCGCTTGCGCCGTCAGCGCCCGTAGCAGGTGGCTGCGCTGTTCGATGATGATGCGGCGCAAAGCGCGGGGTGCATCGGCATGCTCATGCAGCCACCGGTCAGTCTTCACCAGCACTGGATGCGTGATCGGCTCCATCCCGGCGGCTAAGTCCTGGGCGCCGGGGTAGAGGCCCCTGACGATCCTGCCTGCGATTTCGATACTGCGCTCAGCCCAGACACGTTCCAGGCATTCAAAGTAGGGCTCGATGTATGGGTCCAGGAGGTCTCTGGGCGCAATGGTGAAACCCGTGATTGTTGCACTGAGGATCTCGTTGGACAGGCCGGTGGTGTTGACTGCTGCGTCCCATACTCCAGCCTTTACGGAGGGGTCAGGGCGGGCTGAGGAGGCTACTGCGTGGCCTTCACGGCCGGAGGCCGTCTTGTCCGCCTCAAGTTCAGCATCCAGCTCGCGCTGCGTGGCTTGTCCATGGGCGGCGAGGGCCTGCCAGAAACTCCAGCGCAGTTCAGCATCAACGGCCAGGCCCTCAATAACGGTGCCGCCTTCCAAGATGCCCCGCAGCAGGGGGAGCTCGCTGTCGCCGTGCCTGGAAACATCGGCCAGGGTTCTGGCCCACGCAAGCTGGTGGTCGGATCCAGGGGCTGCGGATTGCAATTGGGCGGCGGCGACTGCCAGGAAGTCCTTACGCGCGCCTTCCCGCATGACAGCGGGGACATAACGTTCAATAGCGGTGGCCGCATTGCCCAGCACATTCAGGAGGACGCCGATGCCGGTTTCGGTGGCTGCGAATTGTTCGACGGCGGCAACGTACCGAACCGCTGGCGTAGCGCCATCCCGAGCCGAATCCCACAGTGCGGTCCAGCACAGGGCACGTGCCATGGGGTCCTGGATGGTGCCCAGGGAACTGCGGACCGTGTGCTCCGAAATGACGTCCAGCCGCACCTTGGCGTAACTGAGGTCCTCATCGTTGACCAGCAGCAGGGCGGGCCGGGGCTTCCCTGCCAGTTCGGCCACCAGCGTGCTCGGGCCAGAGACGTCCAGCTCGATGCTCTCTCGCCGGACGAGGTGGCCGGAGGAATCGGGGTCATACAGGCCCAACCGGAGTCGGTGGGGCCGCAACTCCTGCCTGCCGGTCAGGGGGTCGGTTGCATCCTGTTGGAGCGTCACGGTGCCCATGATCCCGTTGTCATCAACGATGTCCGCCGTGATCGTGGAAATGCCCGATGTCTGCAGCCACTGCCGCGCCCAGCCGGCAAGGTCCCTTCCCGACGCGAGGCTGAGCGCCTGCAGAAGGTCCTGTAGCGAGGTGTTGCCGAACTCGTGGCCCCGGAAGTACTGACGGGATCCGGCGATAAAGTCGTCAAAGCCTACGTAAGACACCAGTTGCTTCAGAACAGAGGCCCCTTTGGCATACGTGATTCCATCAAAGTTCTGCTTGGCCGCCTCGAGGTCCGGAATGTCGGCAACGATGGGGTGCGTGGTAGGCAGCTGGTCCTGTACATAGGCCCAGGCTTTGCGTTTACTGGCGAAATTCACCCATGCGGTATCCCAGTCAGTGGCACGGTCCACGCCGAGGGTCCCCATGTAGTCAGCAAAGGATTCCTTCAGCCAGAGGTCATCCCACCAGGTCATGGTGACGAGGTCGCCGAACCACATGTGGGCCATCTCGTGCATCAGTGTGTTGGCACGGGCCTGGTACTGGGCGTCCGTTGCCCGCGAAGCGTAGACATACTTCTCGGTGAAGGTGACCAGCCCGGGGTTTTCCATGGCGCCGAGGTTGTACTCGGGCACGAACGCCTGATCGTATTTGCCCCAAGGATAGGGGTAGTCGAAAAGTTCGTTGAAGAACGCCAGCCCGCTCTTGGTCAGCCGGAAGAGTTCATCGGCATCGAACGACTCCGCCAAAGACGCGCGGCAGTAAAGGGCCAGTGGCACGTCAAGGCGGGTGCCGTCGTCGAGAGTTGCTCCCCAATGATCCGTCGCCTTGAAGTAGGGCCCGGCGAGGATCGTGGTGATGTAGGTGGACATCCGCTTGGTGGTGGCAAAGTCCCAGCAGCATGCTGCCGCATCATCCGCTAGAGGCGTTCGGGCGGTCTCCACGCCATTGGAGGCGACTTCCCAGCCTGCCGGAGCGATCACGTGGAAAGTGAATTCGCCTTTGAGATCGGGCTGCTCGAAGTTGGCGAAGACGCGGCGGCTGTCGGCCGGTTCGTACTGGGTGTAGAGGTAGCACTGGCCATCGGCGGGGTCGACAAAGCGGTGCATGCCCTCTCCGGAGCGGCTGTAGAGCGCTGTCCCGGTCACAGTGACGGTGTTTTCGGTGGCGAGGCCTTCCAGGATGATTCTGTCCCGGTCCACGGCACGGTCAACATCAAGCTCCTTGCCATTCAGCACCACGGACTTCACTCCGTCACTGATGAAATCCAGGAAGGTAGCTGAACCAGGCTTGGCTGAAAACCTGATGGTGCTGGTGCTCGGGTAGCCGGCGGTTGCGGGATCTGCCGCGTCGCGGACATCGAGGGTGACGTCGTAGCTGTGGGTGGTGATCAGGGCTGAACGTGTTGCGGCTTCGTCGCGCGAGAGATTGTGATTCGACACACAGCTATCTAATCATGATCCATACGGCGCCCAGGCCCAGCGTTGCGATCAGCAGCCACGATCCCAGTGCAACAGCAACGGCACGGCCACCGGTATGGACCAGGGTGCGCACCCGCACGGCGGAACCGAGCCCAAACAGGGCGGTCGCAAGCAGGATGTCCTGTACTCCGGCGGCGGCTTCCAGAGCTGCCGGTGGCGCCCACCCCAAGGTGCGGACGCCCACCATCGCGATGAAGCCGAGGACAAACAGAGGGACAATCGGCGGGAACCTGCCGTCGCCGTCGTGCTGTCCTGATTGACCTGGTACCCCATTGGACCGCCGCCGGACGTGCATCACCCGCTGGTGGAGCCCTGCCGCGGCCGCGATGGGCGCCAGAAGCACCACTCGCGTCAATTTAACGACGACGGCGACAGCCAGCGCCGCTGTCCCCGCAGTTTGGGCGGTGGCAACCACTTGACCGACATCATGCACGGACGCACCGGTCCAGGCTCCGAATTGTTCCGGGTTCAAGCCCAAGGGGTGCATAAGGAGGGGGAGCACTCCAATGGCCAGAGTGCCGCACAATGTCACCAGCGCCACGGGAAGAACAGTGTCCTGATGCTTGACCCGGCGTACCGCTGCCATGGCACCGATGGCAGACGCACCACAAATGGAAAACCCTGTGGCGATCAGGAGGGCCGCCTCGTCCGGAAGGCGCAGGATCTTCGCGAGTCCATATGTCCCGGCGAAACTCAGTACTACAACGGCCGCAATCAGAAGCAGTGACAACCACCCCAATCCCAGGACGTCGCCCATGCTCACTTTGAGTCCAAGCAGGACGATTCCGGCACGCATGAGGTGCTTCCCTGCGAAGTCCAGGCCTGGCCGGGCGCGCCCCGCCGCCCAGGCAGCAGTGCCCGGTATATTTGCAGAGAGCAGACCCAGTGCAACAGCAAGCGTCATGACGGGAATGACCCCCAATGCCGGAAATACCGTGTGGACGGTAAAGGCGACCCCCGTTGCGGCAATACTCAGGACCAACCCCGGCCCCAGCCGGGACAGGTGGGGCGCAAGACTGTTCAAGGGCATGCCTCAACCCTGCCGGATGGGGGCACCGAAAGGCGAACCGGGAGTCTCCGGAAACCGCGACACAATCAGTGCGAAATGCGCTTGACTCAAAAAGGTGATTGTCTAATTCCCATGTCTGACCTATTTCAGGATTATTCCGAGGCCGCTGCGCGCAGCGGTGCCTACGACGAGATGTTCGCTCCCGGCCACGTCGCCAGAAAATCCTACGGTCAGGTCTCCGGTGCGCTGCGCGAACTTTCCCTGGCCGATGTCACCGCCCGCGCCGATTCCATGGCACGTACGTTCCTGGACCGCGGTGTGACGTTCGACTACGCGGGGGAGGAGCGGCCATTCCCGCTGGATATCGTCCCGCGCGTTATCCCCGCCGATGAGTGGGACGTCCTTGAGCGCGGCGTGGCGCAGCGGGTCAAGGCCCTTGAAGCATTCCTCAACGATGTGTATGGCCGGATGGCCGTGGTGGCTGATGGCGTCATTCCCCGGCAACTCGTCACCACAAGCGCCCATTTCCACCGTGCGGTTCACGGCTTCGAGCCTTCCGGTGGTGTTCGCGTCCACGTCTCAGGCATCGACGTCGTCCGTGATGCCGAAGGTACCTTCCGTGTCCTCGAGGACAACGTCCGGGTCCCCTCCGGCGTGAGCTACGTACTGGAGAACCGCCGTGCCATGGCAAAGGGCCTGCCCGAGGCATTTGGCCAACAACACATCCGGCCGGTGGAGGAGTACCCCCGCAGGCTCCTCTCAGCGCTGCGCAAGACCGCACCGGCCGGCGTCGACGATCCCACGGTTGTGGTGCTCACACCTGGCGTGTTCAACAGCGCTTATTTTGAGCACACCCTCCTTGCCGGACTCATGGGCGTGGAATTGGTGGAAGGCCGGGACCTGATCTGCCGCGGCAACCGTGTGTACATGCGGACCACAGCCGGCGAACAGCGCGTGGATGTCATCTATAAGCGAATCGACGACGACTTCCTGGATCCCCTGCAGTTCCGTTCCGATTCCATGCTTGGTTGCCCTGGCCTGGTCAACGCCGCCCGCGCTGGTGGCGTCACCATCGCCAACGCCGTTGGCAACGGCGTAGCCGACGACAAGCTCGTGTACAGTTACGTGCCTGACCTGATCCGGTACTACCTTCACGAAGAGCCAATCATCGCCAACGTCGACACTTTCCGGCTTGAAGAAAAGGAAGCCAGGGAACATGTTCTGGACCGCTTGGAGGAGCTTGTGGTCAAGCCCGTCGATGGTTCGGGCGGCAAGGGCCTGGTCATCGGTCCGGATGCTTCCAAGGAAGAGCTTGACGCTTTGCGGAAGCGCGTGATTGCAGATCCGCGCGGCTGGATCGCACAGCCCGTTCTTCAGCTCTCCACTGTCCCCACGCTCTCCGGAGACAAATTCGGGCCGCGGCACGTGGACCTCCGCCCCTTTGCGGTCAACGACGGCGACGACGTCTGGGTCCTTCCCGGCGGCCTGACGCGTGTGGCGCTCAAGGAAGGTTCCCTGATTGTGAATTCCAGCCAGGGCGGTGGTTCCAAAGACACCTGGGTGTTGGCCAATTCGCCACAAATGCCTGCCGAGATCATTCCCCGCCAGTCCGTGACGGTGCGCGAGCAGGTTTCTGTGTGGCCCGTGGAAAGCAATTGGCGGGACCGCCAAACGGAGCAGCAGCAGTGAGCCGCATCGCAGGCCTCAGCGGAATCCCTTCTCGATCAAACCCTGAACTTCGACAAGCACCACGCGAAGGAGGCGCAGTTTCATGCTGAGCCGTATTGCCGAGTCACTTTTCTGGATCGGACGCTATGTGGAGCGGGCCGACGGCACTGCCAGGATCCTGGACGTGCACCTGGAGCGCTTGAACCACCTGCCCCTTGAGGAGCAACGCAGTGTGGCCCGCGAACTCCTCGCCGTGATGGGCGCGAAACCACAAAGCGAAGACTTCGGCCTGCCGGAGTTGCTGCATGCACTTGCCTATGACAAGCAGAGCGCATCCTCCATCGCGGGCTCGCTTGGCGCCGCACGTGAGAACGCACGCAGGGCGCGGGAGACCGTCTCGCAGTCACTCTGGGAAAGCCTCAACACCACGTATTACGGCCTCAGCCAGCATCGCAAGGACGTCGTGGGAACCTACCGTTTCTGCAACTGGGTCCTTGAGCGGACCGCCATGGTGCGCGGGCTGGCCGACACCACCGTCAGCCATGACGAGAGCTGGCTGTTTATGGTGCTCGGGCGTTCCCTTGAGCGTGCCGACATGACAGCCCGCATGCTGTCCACGCGGGATGTGCAGTCCGCGGGAATGTCGTGGGTGAACATGCTGCGCTGCGCCGGAGCCTATGAGTCCTTCATCCGGACCCGGAGGGCCGCATTTGGCGACCAGCACGCAGCCGAGTTCCTCCTTCTGGACCGTTTGTTCCCGCGCTCGATCGTCTACGCCCTGCGCGACGCGGACGAGTGCCTGGCAAAGCTGGATCCTTCAGCACAGCGGGTCGGCTTCATTAATGATGCGCGTCGGATTGTCGGGCAGGCCAGAACGTTCCTTGAGTTCCACCGGACGGATGACCTGATGTCCGAATTGCCAGAGCATATGGAACGTGTGCAGAAGGCCGTGACCCAGGCTTCGGACGCGATTTCCCGTAAGTACTTCAATCAGGCTGATGAGCACGCCTGGGTGGGAGAAGTTTCATGACCCGGCTGAGCATCGTCCACAAGACGGCGTACAAATACAACCGACGCGTGACGTTGTCCTACAACGAGGCGCGGATGACTCCGTTGACGGACGGCCAGCAGGTGGTCCTGGAGTCCTCGCTGAAGGTTTCACCCAACCAGGCCTCGGTCAGCACGTACCGCGACTACTGGGGCACGCGGGTCACCGCCTTCGATATGCAGATGCCCCACGAGAGCCTCGAAGTCCTTGCAACGGCCACGGTGGAAGTGCACCGGACCGAGCGCGTGGCAACCGAGGACGACATCGTGGGCTGGGACGTCATCGCCTCGGAGAAGATCCAGGACGAATTCAGCGATTGGCTGCCCCAGTCCCGCTTGAGCGGTCCGGGCGAGGAAGTCCTCGGCATCATCCCAGGGGTAGTCGACGGTAAGAACCCCCATGAGGCGGCCTTGGCGGTCTTTTCCTGGATGGCCGGCGAGATGACGTACATGAAGGGCACCACGGGTGTCACGACGAATGCCGAGCAGGCGTGGACCCAACGCCAGGGTGTCTGCCAGGACCTTGCCCATTTGGCCATTGGTGCATTGCGTAGCCGGGGCATTCCAGCGCGCTACGTTTCCGGATACATCCATCCGCGATCGTCCGCTGACATCGGCGAAATGGTTGCCGGGCAGTCCCACGCCTGGCTGGAGTGGTGGGACGGGGAGTGGCGCAGCTGGGATCCCACCAACCATAAGCCTGCCGGCGACTACCACGTGACCGTGGCGAGGGGACGGGACTACCGGGATGTTCCGCCGCTGAAAGGTATTTTGTCCGGCGGCGGTGGCTCGGGCCTGTCCGTTTCCGTGGAGATCACCCGCCTCGCATAAGCAGTTTGCTTACAGATATGGCCCCCAAGAAAGCACTTGGGGGCCATATCTGTTCACAAGTCGAGGATTTTTTGATCTACCAGGGGGAGGGCTTGTAGTCCTTGAGGAACACTCCGTACTGGTCCTCGCCGTTCTCGCCCATCACGATGGGGTCATACACGCGGGCAGCACCGTCCACCAGGTCCAAGGGCGCATGGAATCCTTCTTCCATGAGCCGCACCTTGGTGTAATGCGGACGTTCATCAGTGATCCAACCGGTGTCCACGGCAGTCATGAGGATGCCATCGGAATCCAACATTTCCTGGGCACTGGTTCGCGTCATCATGTTCAAGGCAGCTTTGGCCATGTTGGTGTGAGGATGCCCCGGACCCTTGTAGGCACGGGAGAACTGCCCCTCCATGGCCGAAACGTTCACGATGTACTTTCGCCTCGCCGTTGAGCGTTTCATGGCATCGCGGAGGCGGCTTACCAACAGGAACGGAGCTGTGACGTTGCACAGCTGCACTTCGAGCATTTCGAGCGGATCCACTTCGTCCACTACTTGCGTCCAGCTGTTGATGGTGGCGAGGTCCGGCACCAGCCCGCCGGCATCGATAGCCGTTCCGGATTCAATCCGGGCCAAAGACGCCGAGCCGGTAGAGAGCGCCAGGGAAGTGATCGCGTCTCCGGCGAGGACAGGATGTTCGGTGACGCTGCTGGCCAGGGCCAGTGGATGCTTGTCATGGGCGTGGCCGAACGTGACAAGCTCGGGTCCTCCGTTGGAAGCCTCCAATGCCGCCGGCAAGGGCTCGTCCTCGGCGTCAACCAAGGGTTTGTAGGCGTTACCGGTCCGCCGCACGGTTTGCGCGGCATTGTTGATGATGATGTCCAGCGGACCGGCCTTGTTCAGGGAGTCCGTCAGGGCCATCACCTGGGCGGGATCACGGAGGTCAATGCCAACGATCCGCAAGCGGTGCAGCCAATCCGCGCTGTCTTCCATGGCCGCAAACCGACGTGCCGCGTCTTTGGGGAAGCGCGTTGTGATGGTGGTGTGGGCACCATCCCTGAGCAGGCGGAGCGCAATGTACATACCAATCTTGGCGCGGCCACCGGTCAACAGGGCATTGCGACCCGTGAGGTCCGTGCGGGCATCGCGTTTGCTGTGGCTGAACGCAGCGCACTCGGGGCACAGCTGGTGGTAGAACGCATCCACCTGGGTGTAGTGCTGCTTGCAGATGTAGCACGGGCGTGAACGGATCAGGTGACCCGCGACCTCGCCGGTCGCTGAAGGAGCGAGCTTGTTGCCACGGGTTTCGTCGTCAATGCGGTCCGGTGCAGCTGTTGCCGTGAGGGCAATGACTGCACGGTCCGCTTCCGCGATCAGATCCCGCTTGGTGACGCGGCGGTGCCGCTTGACGGCTTTGAACATTTTGCCCGTTGCGCGGCGGACCGCGACGTAGTCCGGGTGCTCCTCGTCATAGACGTGGATTGTGGTCAGAACCTTGAGGCAGGCCTGGATCTCTTCAGGCGTCAGATCGGTGGAGCTCATTGACCTGATTTTACAGCCTTGGGAGCCTGGGGCCTGCCTCGGGTTCTACCAGCGCAACCGGTGATGAAGGGGAGCCTAGCGGCCAGCGCCGTTTGACGCTGCGTCTACTACCCGGGCCTGAATGCCTGCAGCTACCTTTTCTGCAGAATCCCGGATATCGGGATCATCCTGCGTCGCAGCCTTAACGGCTTCCGGCAGGCCCCGGCGGTACTCTGCGGACAACGCGAGCTCTTCTTCGCCAGGTTCAGGTACAAGCTGTCCCTTGGCAAGGACTGTGATCCCGGATTCGGTGACCTTGTAGCCACGGGCCTTGTCCAGCGCCGGGTCCAGTCCGATGGCAGCGCCGGCCGGGACTTTGACGTTCTTGTCCAGGATGGCCCGCTTGATCACTGCACCTTCGCCGACGCGGACCTTGTCCATGAGTACCGAGTCCTGAACACGGCTGCCCGCCTCCACGAAGACATCGTTGGAGAGCACGGAGCCTTCAACGATGCCGCCTGAAATGACCACACCGCTGGCCACGATGGAGTCCAGCGCCGTACCCACCGTGCTGTTTCCCCCGCGCACAAACTTGGCGGGAGGGGAAATGCTCTGGCGGGTGTAGATGGGCCATTCGGAGTTGTAGAGATTGAAGATGGGAACGGGGGAGATGAGGTCAACGTGGGCGTCGTAGAAGGAGTCGATGGTGCCAACGTCCCGCCAGTAAGTACGGTCACGTTCCGTTGCACCAGGGATGTCATTGAGCGTGAAGTCATAGACTCCGGCCTCACCCTTGTCCACGAAGTAGGGAATGATGTCCCCGCCCATGTCGTGCTTGGTATCCAGTCGCTCAGCGTCAACATGAAGCGCCTCAACGAGGGCGTCGGCATTGAAGACATAGTTGCCCATGGAGGCGAGGAACTGGGTGGGATCGGCCGCAAGTCCTGGCGTGCTGGCCGGCTTCTCCACGAATGCCCCGATCTTCTGGGGATCGTTCTGGTCAACTTCAATCACACCGAATTGGTTGGCCATGTTCAGCGGCTGTCGCACGGCTGCTACGGTAGCCTTCGCGCCACTGGCAATGTGCTGTTCCACCATTTGGGAGAAATCCATGCGGTAAACGTGGTCTGCGCCGACCACAACCACAATGTCCGGAGCGTCGTCGTGAATGAGGTTCAGCGACTGATAGATGGCGTTGGCGCTGCCAAGGAACCAGCTCTTGCCGACGCGCTGCTGCGCCGGAACGGAAGCTACATAGCGGCCCAACTGTGTGGACATGCGCCAGGTCTCGGAGATATGTCGGTCAAGGCTGTGCGATTTATACTGCGTCAGAACCACGATTTTCAAATATCCCGAATTGACCAGATTCGATAGTGCAAAGTCAATAAGCCTGTAGCCCCCGGCGAACGGAACTGCTGGCTTGGCCCTATCCGCCGTCAAAGGCATGAGGCGATTGCCTTCGCCGCCAGCCAACACGATTGCCAATACTTTCTTCAACGCCATGGTCATAGCTCCCCGTACGTCTTCGTAGCCCCCAAAAGTCCGATTTTCCGGACCCTTTCACACTAGAACACATAAGCCGGAACGACTACGTTGGGTAACGTGCGAATAGACATTGTGACTAAAGAATTCCCTCCGGAAATTTATGGCGGTGCCGGTGTCCACGTTGCCGAGCTCAGCCGTGTGCTGGCGAAGCACGTGGATCTTCATGTCCGGGCGTTTGGCGCCCCACGTGATGCCGACTACCATGGGGCCACCGTGGCCTCCTATGCCACACCCCAGGACCTCGGCGATGCCAATGCTGCCCTCCAGACGTTGGGCGTGGATCTTCGGATCGTTCCGGACATTGCGGGAGCGGATCTCGTCCACTCGCACACCTGGTACGCCAACATGGCAGGACACCTCGCTTCGCTGCTGCATGGCATTCCCCATGTACTGAGCGCCCACAGCCTGGAGCCGTTGCGTCCGTGGAAGGCCGAACAGCTCGGTGGCGGCTACGCCTTGTCCTCATGGGTGGAGAAGACGGCCTACGAAGCGGCTGCGGCGATCATCGCCGTATCCGATGGAATGCGGCAGGACATCCTGCGCAGTTACCCTGACGTTGATCCCGCCAAGGTCCGGGTTGTCCACAACGGCATCGACGTTTCCCTGTGGGAACGGGACGAAGAGGACGACGCCATCCGCGCGCTGGGCATAGATCCCGCCAAGCCAAGCGTGGTGTTCGTTGGCCGGAACACCCGCCAAAAGGGCGTCCCCTACCTGCTGCGCGCAGCGTCCAGCCTTCCCGCCGATGTTCAACTGGTCCTCTGCCTGGGCGCAGCTGATACTCCCGAATTGGCAGCTGAAACAGCACGCCTCATTGAGGAGCTCCAAAGCAAGCGCGAGGGCGTGATCCTCATTGAGCGGATGCTGCCGCGCCGGGAACTCATCCAGGTCCTCAGCCATGCCACCGCATTCGCCTGCCCCTCCATCTACGAACCGCTGGGCATCGTGAACCTTGAAGCAATGGCTTGCGGCGCCGCTGTAGTGGCAAGCGCAACAGGCGGCATTCCTGAGGTGGTCCAGCATGGCGAAACCGGCTTGCTGGTCCCTTTGGAGCAGGTTACCGACGGCACGGGAACGCCGCTGGATCCACAGAAATTTGTGGCCGACTTCGCTGCAGCCCTGAACGAGGTAGTGGCAGATCCAGAGCGCGCCCGCAAGATGGGCATGGCGGGCAGGCGCCGCGCCGAAGAACATTTCTCGTGGGAATCGATCACTGAAACCACCCTTGAGGTATACCGCTCCGTTCTTAACTGAGCACCCTTAACTCAGCCCGGCCCGTCCGGGAAAGCAGGCAAACCACGACGGCGCCGCCCCCCTTGAGTGGGGACGGCGCCGTCGTGGTTTGGCGAAACTTCCTAAAAAGTTCACTGACGGGAAATCTCGTACTGTTACCGGGACTTGGACGCCTTCAGTGCCAGTAGTGACTTCTCGTCCGCTGGGGCGGATCCGCTGGCGCGCTGTTTACGGAAATGCGTGCTGGCCTCGTCCTGGCGGCCTGCTTCAGCGCCGGTAGCGATGGCTGCGCGCAGGTGCTCGGGACCGTAGCCAAACGCGTCCACGAGGTCCAGCGCGTGGGGACGGATCTTGACCAGCAACCGGTTGATGTAGGTCCCCACGGTCCGGCCGCGTTGCATCGAGAGCCGCCCATTCATGAGATACCAGGACAGGTGCTTCTCAATGAGCGACAGTCCGAACAGGTCCCGCAGCCAAGTGAGGACCCGCTTGGTTCCCTCATCGGAAACCTCAGCCAGGGCCTCCGTGAAGGCTTCCCATTGAAGGAGCTCTGCATGGGCTTGGGCGGCTTCGATGAGTTCATGCTGGTGCTGGTTGAACAGGGCTGCCGCCTGATGCTGCGGCAACTTATTGGCCCCCTTCAGCGCAGCACCTACTTCGGCCACCATGGACTGCACGCGGTCAGTCAGCAGGGTCCGCTGGCCTTCCTCGTCGCGCAAAGCCAGCGCTGCTTTCTGCACCGAACCCGTGTCGGCTACGAACTGGGCAACCTGGCGAAGGCCCGTCCTGTGCAAGGCGACACCCGCGGCCTGGTCCACTACATAGCGTGCAAGCACACCGAAGTCCGCACTGCGGAATTCCTTGGCATAGTCGGCAAGGAGGCGCTTGGCCACCAACTGCAGCAGGACGGTGTTGTCGCCTTCAAAAGTCACGTAAACGTCAAGGTCCGCGCGCAACGAGGCAAAGCGGTTCTCGATCAGGAATCCTGCGCCACCACAGGCTTCGCGGCATTCCTGCAGGGTGTCCAGCGCATGCCAGGTGCTGAGGGGCTTCAGCGCGGCCGCCAAGGTTTCCAGATCCTGGCGGTCGGCATCGGTGTCGTGGGCACCGGAGAAAACGTCGTCAAACTTTTGCAGGAGCTGCTCGTGGGCAAAACTCGCGGCGTACGTCGTGGCAAGCCGGGTGAACAGGCGCCGCTGGTGACGCTGATAGTCCAGCAGGACTTCCTCATCAGTGGGGGAGGACGCATTGAACTGACGGCGCTCAGTGGCGTACTGAATGGCTGTTTTGAGCGCAACCTTGCTTGCTGCCACAGCTGCACCGTCCAAGGAGACCCGGCCTTGGACCAAGGTTCCGAGCATCGTGAAGAAGCGGCGGCCCGGGCTCTCGATGGTTGACGAATACGTACCATCCACAGCTACGTCGCCGTAGCGGTTCAGGAGGTTGGTGCGGGGGATACGGACATCGGTGAAATGGAGCCTGCCGTTGTCGATGCCGTTGAGGCCGCCCTTGATGCCGTCATCCTCCCCGCCGATGCCTGGCAGGAATTCTTTGGTAGTAGGGTCGCGCAGTTCTACGTAGAAGGCGTGGACGCCGTGGTTAACATTCTTGGTTACCAGCTGCGCGAACACGACGGCGGCCAAGCCATCGTTCGCGGCGTTGCCGATGTAGTCCTTCCAGGCTGCCCGGAAGGGGGTGTTGATGACAAACTCCTGGCTACCCTCGTCATAGGTGGCCGTGGTGGCGATGCTTGCGACGTCGGAGCCGTGGCCCGTCTCCGTCATCGCGAAACAACCCGGAATTGCCAGGCTCATGATGCCGGGGAGCCATTTGTCGTGGTGCTCCCGGGTACCAAGGTGCATGACAGCGGAGCCAAAGAGGCCCCATTGAACGCCAGCCTTGATCTGCAGGGAGGGGTCCGCCGTGACGAGCTCTTCGAATCCGGCAATATTGCCGCCGTGATCATCGGAGCCACCCAGGCGCGTGGGGAACGCCCGGTGGACAGCATTGTTATCCACCAGGAACTTCAACTGCTCAAACACGCGGGCCCGGTGTTCCGTGTGATGCAGGCCTTCGATCTTCTGGACATCGGGATGACCTGCTACTTCGCGGGCTTGGTGCCGGATGTGGGCCCACTTGCCCAAGAGCTGCTCACCCAGCGCAGCGACATCGACCACCGGGTCCGCACCCTGCTTGCCAGAGTCACGGCCTCCGGATCCACCGGTGCCGGATGCGCTATTGCGGGTGGCCGCATCCTCGCGGCCTGAGGGTTGTTGGGCTGATGCCGCCCGGTCCGCTACTTCAGTCATGTTGATTCCTTCTTTGGTTCCTACAACTGATGGGTCGTTGCTCACGTCACGTTGTTGCTTTGAGTTCGGGTGCGATGCCCAGGCACAGCCAGTCCGTGATGTGTCCGGCCATGGCTGCCTGATTCGGTTTCGCCTCGGAGGCAGGGCTTCCAAGCCACATTTCGCCGGCGTTCCGAACGAGCCCAATGGCTGCAGTGGGCCAATACTCGATCAAAGCCTCTTTCTCTGTACCGAGGTACTGCCGCATGGGTGTGGCGATCATGTCCGTGATTTGTTCGAAGAAGTTTCCCAGCGCACCCGACGCCGCAATGGCATCCTGTGAGGAAGCTTCCCCGGGCGTCAGCCGGGTGATGAACGCATACACGTTGGGGCTGGATTCCGCCATTTGCAGGTAGGCCGAGACCATGGCGTAGAGCCCTTCACGTGGCGTCTGCGCCAATTGGGCCGCTTCTTTCATGCGGCGCTGCATTTGCCCCAGCACCACTTCTCCCATCGCCTGTTGAAGGCCTGCCTTATCGCCGAAATAGCGGTAGTAGACCGACTTTGAGGTGCCCGCGGCACCGGCGATGTCTTCCATGGACGCCTCGCTGCCCAAGGCGTGCACAGCCCTGCGTGCTGCCTTGATGAGCTCGCGCCGACGCTCCTCGCGATGACTCTGCCACCTGGCAGCACGCCCATCTACTGCAGGATCCGGGACGGCGCTGCCGGACTCCGCTGCGGTATCAACAGCGCCAGCGCGGGAAGAGGCAGGAGCGTGCGGAAATTCTGTACGACGACGGTTCACGATACCCAGCGTATCAGGTACGCTGGGTATCAGTAACTGGTATTCATCGAAGGAGTCAAGCATGGCTGCAGCAGACGGACCCGCGGGCACGAACACAGGTACAAACAGCTTCGCAAGCGCAGAGCAGAGTGCCGAACAGAACAAGGGCATTCAAGGGACGCGTTCTGCCGTGATCGTTGGAGGCAACAGGATTCCGTTTGCCCGGACGGGCGGCGCTTACCTGAAGTCCTCCAACCAGGACATGCTTACGGCTGCACTGGATGGACTGATCGCCCGCTTCGGGTTGCAGGACGAGCGGATCGGTGAAGTAGCAGCTGGGGCGGTGCTGAAGCATTCACGGGACTTCAACCTCACCCGGGAGGCGGTACTGGGTTCGGCGCTATCTCCAGAGACACCTGCATACGACCTTCAACAGGCATGTGCAACGGGACTGGAAACCGTGCTAGGGCTTGCCAACAAGATCAAGCTTGGCCAGATCGATTCCGCGATCGCCGGTGGTGTTGACTCCGCGTCCGATGCCCCGATTGCTGTCAGCGAGGGGCTGCGGGAGATCCTGCTGGACCTCAACCGTGCCAAGACCTCCGTCCAGAAGCTGAAGATCCTGGCCCGTATCCGGCCAAAGGATCTGGCCCCGGATGCTCCCAACACCGGCGAACCACGTACCGGCCTCTCCATGGGCGAACACCAGGCCCTCACCACGGCACAGTGGAAGATCAGTCGGGAGGCACAGGATGAACTCGCGTTCAACAGCCACCGCAACCTCGCCGCCGCCTACGAACGGGGCTTCTTCGACGACCTCATCACTCCCTACCGGGGCCTGAACCGGGACTCCAATCTTCGGGCGGACACCACATTGGAGAAGCTCTCCACGTTGAAGCCTGTCTTTGGCAAGAACCTGGGATCCGAGGCCACGATGACGGCCGGCAATTCGACGCCACTGACCGACGGTGCGGCAACCGTGCTGCTTGCCACCCAAGAGTGGGCGGACAGCCGGGGCCTGCCCAAACTCGCCACCGTCCTGGATGGTGAGGCGGCCGCCGTCGACTTCGTCCACGGCAAGGACGGACTTCTGATGGCGCCGGTCTTTGCCGTACCGCGCCTCCTGGCCCGCCATGGGCTGACTCTGGAGGACTTCGACTTCTTCGAAATTCACGAGGCCTTCGCCGGAACCGTCCTCAGCACCTTGGCTGCCTGGGAAGACGAGGACTTCGGACGAACGCGGTTGGGGCTGGACGGCGCTTTGGGAAAGGTGGACCGCGCCAAGCTCAACATCAACGGTTCCTCGCTCGCTGCCGGACACCCATTCGCAGCAACCGGTGGCAGGATTGTGGCTTCGCTGGCAAAGATGCTCCATGACAAGGGCACCGTGGACGGAAGGCCGGCACGTGGCCTGATTTCCGTGTGCGCCGCCGGCGGGCAGGGCGTTGTTGCCATTCTGGAAGCAGCCTAGGGGAGCGTGATGACAGACAAGTACACCAAAATCGTCAGCAAAGGACTGGGCAAGGACGTCGCCAAAAGGCTCGGCCTGCCACAGCCCGTGGAGCTGCGTCGACACCAGCCAGGCGCACCGCTCGTCACTGGGCCGGTGCTGGTCAACGGCGACAGCCTGGGCGCAGATGACCTCGCCACTACGCTTCTTGGTTGGGGCCTGGACATCCGCCGTCATGCGTTGCCCAAGGAAAAGCTCGGGGCCATCATTGTTGTCCTCGACGCCGTGCAGCACCCGGAAGATCTGGGCAAGCCAGTCCTGACAATTGGCGCTTCCTTGCGGGACCTCGCGCCCAATGGACGCGTCATTACCGTCTCAAGGACGGCCAGGTCGGCACCTGCGCCCGCTTCGGCTGCCGCCCGGCAGGGCATCGATGGCCTCGTGCGTTCACTGGCCAAGGAATTGCGTGCTGGAGCCACGGCGAACGGCATTCTTCTTGACGAGGACTTAGCCACCACCAGCCCATCCACGCTGGGGGCGCTCCGATTCTTCCTTTCCGGCCGCTCCGCCTACGTGGATGGCCAGTTCCTGACGATCAGTTCGTCCTCCGGCAGCCTGCCCTTCGACGCCGACAAACCCCTTGCCGGAAAAGTTGCCGTTGTCACCGGTGCAGCGCGGGGCATTGGTGCGGCGATCGCCCGTACGCTCCACCGTGATGGCGCGAAAGTTGTGCTGGTGGATATTCCTGCAGCGGGCGACCATTTGGCGGCGGTCGCCAACGAGGTCCATGGAACCGCGCTCCAGCTGGACATCACCCGCGACGACGCCGGTCACCGGATCATCGACCACGCAGTGGAACGCCATGGCCGGCTCGACATCGTAGTCCACAACGCTGGCATCACCCGCGACAGGCTCCTGGCCAACATGGATGAGGGACGCTGGCAGTCTGTCATCGCCGTCAACATCGCTGCGCAATTGAGGATCAACGGGACCCTCCTGGCATCGGAGCACTTCAAGGACAAGCCGCGCATCGTTTCGGTGGCATCCACCAGCGGAATTGCGGGAAATAGAGGCCAGACCAACTATGCCGCGTCCAAGGGGGGCGTGATCGGAATGGTGCGCTCAACAGCGCCGCTCATGGAGTCCTTCGGGGGGACGATCAACGCCGTAGCGCCAGGGTTTATTGAAACAGAGATGACGGCCCGGATGCCGCTCGCCATCCGGGAAGCAGCGCGAAGGGTCAATTCCCTCAGACAGGGTGGCCAGCCCCAGGACGTAGCCGAAGCCATCGCTTTCCTGGCGAGCGACGCCGCAGGAGGAATCTCGGCCGAAGTCCTTCGCGTGTGCGGGCAGCAAATGGTGGGAGCATGAGCAAACCCCAGCCGGTCATCCTTGGGGAGCTGCCGTCGCTGTCCAAGCTCTACATGAATGCCGCGGCAACTGCCGCTCGTCGGCGGGTCCTGGGGTCATCAACGGGGCAGGCGACACTGCCTGCCGCTAGCCACGAGGTCAAGGGAGTCCAGGCGGACGTCGCCAATCTCACCGCCTACCAGCACCTTCTGGGGGAGACCGCCAGTGACATCCTGCCAGCAGGTTTCGTCCACGCGCTGGCGTTTCCGGTGTCAATGAGTGTCATGAACCGGGATGACTTTCCCTTGCCATTGCTCGGGATGATCCACCTCAGGAACCATGTGGAACAGCGGGTTCCCCTCCAGTTCACAGAAGCCTTGGACATCCGCTCATGGTCGGAGAACCTGTCGGGTCATCGGGCGGGGACGCAAGTCGATGTCATCGCCGAAGTCCGCTCGAGTTCGTCAGGCGCGCTGCTGTGGCGGGGAATTTCCACGTACCTTGCGAAAGGGGTCTTCCTGCCTGGCATCGACAAGCCGGGAAGCTCAAGTGGCTCCGGTGATAATGGCGGCTTTTCTCCGCCGGACCCTACGGCCCTATGGCAACTCGACCTGGACATCGGCCGTAACTATGCGGCCGTCTCCGGCGACTTCAACCCCATCCACCTGAGCGTTCTATCGGCCAAAGCCTTGGGTCTGAGAGGGTCCATTGCCCACGGCATGTACCTTGCCTCCCGGGCGTTGGCAGACGTCGGTGCGGTCAAGTCGGATGCCTTCACTTGGGACGTAGCGTTTGAAGCGCCTGTGTTCCTTCCGGCCCGGGTGGCGCTTGACATCTCCACCATCCAGTCGGAAACCGGGGCTTGGCAGCGTTCGTACTACGTGGCGTGGAACCCACGCAGCGGTCGGCGTCATTTCAGGGGCGGCGTGGCGCCCTTGTAGGAAGCTGTTGGAACTTGGTGACTTCACAATCATCCTCTGGATAAACTCACTTAGCGCTGGGAATCCTGCCTGGACGCCGCCCAATACATTGGCGGGGAGTGATGATCTCGATGATCGAGACCGTCACCGAATGGGAGGAAGGTCGCGCCCTCGCCACCAGGAACGAGCCGTCGACACTGGTGCCCTTCAAACAAGCCAGCTCCAGGCTCGTCCTCCAACCACTTGGCGAGGGGACAGCGATGGCCTTTGACTACCGTTATGTGCCCAGGGGTGGGCCTCTCGGTCGCCTGACCGGCCCTCTGATTGCCCGAATGCTGACGGCGACCTTCGAAAGCATGCTGGCAGCGGTCGAGAAGGCTGCCAGCCAGGCAACTGAGTGCGTTTGTGCAGACCCTCCTTTAGATTCGAACATATGTTCTATTCTTAGTTCATGAGACCCAAGCAAGACTCCAAAGCTTTCGCCCGCATGATGTTGCAGACCGAGGCGGAGGCAAACCACCCCAAACCTGACGATGGCAAGATCATGGAGCTCGAGCAGGGTGCCCAACCGCTTGTCCGTGTTGGTGAGGTGTACGGACGTGCGATCAAGTACACCCGTACCTACGGCCTGGTGGAGTGGATGGATGATCGGCGGGACTATCACGTGGAATGGTTTCCGGCCGGACAGATCAAACGGGTGGCCCAGGAGTCATGGAGGGGCTGGCCGTTGGCTTAGCAAACGGCATAAGTGATTGGACAAGCGCCACCCAGGGTTGTCAAGGGGGTCCAGGGTTATCATTGGGGCCCAGGGTGACTGAGGGCACAAAAAAACCCCGGTTTCCCGGGGCCTTCTTTGTGCGCGGAGGGGGACTTGAACCCCCACCCCCTTTCGAGGACTAGCACCTCAAGCTAGCGCGTCTGCCATTCCGCCACCCGCGCAGGTGGTGTTCAGAGAAGCATTCTGCACCTTCCGGTGCTTCACTTTCCTCCGAAGCAGCGAGAAAAACTCTAACACGGTTTGAAGCAACTAAAAAATCGATGCTGGTCAGGACTGGGTGCAAGCTTTCAACCCGTGGCGATGCCCGGAATTGCTCAACCGACGGCGCTTCCGGTGAGTAGGCTGGTGGAACACGGGACGGTAGAACTGCGGGGTCCGCAGTGCGCGTCGCCGGCACCTGCAGCCCAGCCAACGCAAGGAGAATTTCCATGTCTGTCATCCGCCCCGAAGATGAAGTTGTCCGGATCTGCCAGGAGCTCATCCGTATCGACTCCTCCAACTTCGGCGACGACACCGGACCGGGCGAACGCGCTGCTGCGGAGTACACGGCTGGCCTGATCACGGAAGTGGGTCTTGAGGCCGAGATTTTCGAGTCCGCACCGGGACGCGCCAACGTCGTCACGCGCATGGCGGGGGAGGACCCCTCAGCTGACGCGCTGGTGGTCCACGGACACCTGGACGTTGTGCCGGCCCTGAAGGATCAGTGGAGCGTTGACCCCTTCAGTGGTGAGCTGAAGGATGGACTGATCTGGGGCCGCGGTGCCGTGGACATGAAGGACATGGATGCCATGATCCTGTCAGTGATGCGGGACTTCGCCAGGACTGGCCGCAAGCCTAAGCGGGACATCATTTTTGCCTTCTTCGCAGACGAGGAAGCGGGCGGCACTTATGGCGCCCGCTATGCCGTGGAGCACAGACGAGAATTGTTCGATGGGGCCACCGAGGCTATCTCCGAA
The DNA here is from genome assembly GCA_039636795.1 of Micrococcaceae bacterium Sec5.1. Lineage (NCBI taxonomy): Bacteria > Bacillati > Actinomycetota > Actinomycetes > Micrococcales > Micrococcaceae > Micrococcaceae bacterium Sec5.1. The sequence continues at coordinate 3,196,655 of CP143430.1, forward strand.
GTGGGTGGGTTCTCCGCGACTATCGGCGGCCAGCGGACCTACCTGCTTCAAACTGCAGAAAAGGGGCTGTCCTGGTTGCGCCTGGTTGCCCATGGACGGGCAGGCCACGGCTCGCAGATCAATACAGACAACGCGATCACCAGACTCGCGGCCGCAGTCACCAGAATCGGCGAATACAAGTGGCCTGTGGAACTCACTCCCACCACCAGGCAGTTCCTGGACGGCGTGACTGAACTCACCGGCGTCGAATTCGATGCGGACAACCCGGACATCCTTCTCAAGGAGCTTGGCACCGTTGCCCGCTTTGTTGGCGCAACACTGCAAAATACCTCCAACCCCACCCTGCTCCGCTCGGGCTACAAGCACAATGTCATCCCGGAATCGGCGGAGGCCTTCGTGGATTGCCGCACGCTGCCCGGCCAGCAGGAACTGGTGTTCGAGACCATCAAGGAACTCGCTGGCGACGGCATCGAGATCAGCTACGTCAACAAGGACGTCTCCTTGGAGGTGCCGTTCGCCGGCAATCTGGTGGACTCCATGATCGACGCCTTGCACTCGGAGGACCCGGGCGCCAAAGTGCTTCCCTACACTCTCTCGGGAGGTACCGACAATAAGTCCTTGAGCAAGATCGGCATCACCGGTTATGGCTTCGCTCCGCTGATGCTGCCGGACGAGTTGGACTTCACGGGCATGTTCCACGGGGTGGACGAGCGGGTACCTGCGGAGTCCCTGCAGTTCGGCGCGCGAGTGCTTAACACGCTGCTGAGCAACTACTAAGAAGCGAGATTCAGGAGGGCAGGTTCGCTATGACTCCAGAGGAAATCCTTCCGGATGCACTGTTGGAACGGCTACGCGGGCGGGCGGCCGGTTATGACCACAACAACGTCTTCTTCCATGAAGACCTTGAAGAACTGGCAGCCGCCGGTTACCTGAAACTGTTCGTGCCAGTTGCCGACGGCGGTATGGGACTGGGTCTGGAAGCGGTAGCTGCGTTGCAGCAGCGCCTCGCCACGGCAGCGCCTGCCACAGCGTTGGCAGTCAACATGCACCTGGTGGGGACCGGCGTCGCGCATGTCATGGCCTCCAGGGGAGACGACTCGCTGGACTTCGTGTTGAAGGAAGCCGGCACGGGGGAAGTGTTCGCTTTCGGAATTTCCGAAGCGGGCAACGATTCAATGCTGTTCGATTCAACAACCATTGCGGAGCCGCTGCCTGACGGAGATTATCGATTCACCGGACGGAAGATCTTCACTAGCCTCTCCCGAGGTTGGACCCGTCTGGGAACGTTTGGCAAGGACGCGGAGGGCAGGGACGGAGAGGGCGAGTTGGTTTTCGGGTTCGTCCATCGCGATGAACCCGGGCACGAAACCCTTGACGATTGGGACACTCTGGGCATGAGGGCAAGTGCCTCAAACACCACCCTGTTGAAGGGAGCGGTGGTTCCTTCAGGGAGGATCTTCCGTAAATTGCCTGTCGGCCCCAACCAGGACCTACTGATTTTCGCGATCTTTGCCTGCTTTGAGACCTTGCTGGCGGCCGTCTACACGGGATTGGCGGAACGCGCCTTCTTGCTCGGCGTTGAAAGTGTCAAACGGCGGGTCTCGGCGAAGCACGGCGGACGCAGTTTCGCCCAGGACCCGGACATTCGCTGGAAAGTTGCTGACGCGGCCCTGGCCATGGACGGTATCTATCCCCAGTTGTCGGCAGTAGCGCGCGACGTCGACAATCTGGTGGACCATGGACCCCAGTGGTTCCCCAAGCTTGTTGGACTTAAAACGCGGGCCACAGAAAACGCCCGGTATGTGGTGGATCTGGCGATCAGGGTCACGGGAGGATCCAGCTACTTCCGTGGCTCCGAACTGGAACGCCTCTACCGGGACGTACTCGCTGGAATTTTCCATCCATCTAACGACGAGTCGGCGCACAACACCGTGGCGAACGCCTGGCTGGGGCCCCTGGACAGCTAAAGGCTCGGCAGCTGAGGCAAGTGGACAGCTGACTAAACCGTGCGCTGCACGGAATAGACTTTTCGGCGCAACCAGAAGCGTCTGCCGCCGCCGAGGTATAGCCGGCTGCGTTCCAACTCCCACTTCCCGTACTCCGAGTGCTCAGCAAGCCGTCGCCGGGCTTCGGGCAGTGAATCGTCAGGTCCTACCGTCAGTACGAGGTACTCGTACTGACGTGCATAGTCACGTTGGCGCTCTTCGGAGCTGCCTCGAAATTGTTCCTTCATCCCTCTCCATTTTCGTCCTTTTCGGGCTAACGTGAAGTCATGAGCATCGATCCGCGTGTCGCGCTTCAGTCACTGACTGCTGCCCTGGAAGAGCATTTGGCCGCCGCTTCCGCCCGTCGGGGCGAGGGTGACCCCAACGTCGAGGCGGCGTTCTTCGCCGTCGCAGATGCCTTCGAGGTTTACGAAGACGCCTTGTACGAGGCATATTCCGAGGTTACTCCGCTGCAGGTGTTTGATGACGAGGAAGAAGACGATGACGAGATCCTGGACGAAGACCTCGAAAGCCTGGAGGACTAGGAACTTTCAATAGGCGGCAACTAACCGGTCACCGGCGGTGGCCGGTTTTTTGTGTCGTTTCGCGACCTCTTTGTCCTGTTTCCTGCCCGAAATGTAGCGGTTTTCGGTGGTTCCGTGAGGCTTAAAGCACGTAGTCCTGCGTTATCCGGCTAGGTACTTGCACGTAGGAGCCATGGGTAAACCTGCGCAAACTTGAGTACCGACTACTGGTGCGCCTCCTGACAGCCGCCGCTTCACTGGGATGTAGGCAACGGCAGGTCTGCGAAGAAGGCTGACATGGTAAAAGTTCCAGTCTTGCGTTCAGGCAAGGTCGCGGCACCTCAGGGTCCGCACGACTTTTCCTTGGGCGCGGCGTTCCCTGCGAAACCTGGTGTTGTCGACGTCAATCCGCCGGTGTCTCCCTGGATTGACAAGTCCGTTGCTGCACAACGGGCTGAAAAGGCGGGACTGGCGGTGTTGAGGGCAGATGTGACCCTGGACCTCAAGCCGCCAGTCACCCACCGCAAACCCCGCAGTTCCTCCTCTTTGGCCGACCGGTCCGAGCGGTACAACCGCTCCGGCTGGACCAAGTCGCTCACCAATAGTCTTCGATGGGCAGACAGCGCCCTGGTAGCGGCAGCAGTCACGTCAGGATTCCTTCTGAACACTGATGGTCTTGCCGTTGCGGCAGGTGGCACGGAACATGAGCGGCACCTCATGCTCGGTTTCATACTTGGCATTGCCTGGCTCGGCGCACTTGAGGTCTATAGGACGCGGGATCCGAAAGTACTCGGGGTGGGGCCTGAAGAATACAAGCGTGTGTTGTCAGCGAGCCTGCGCGTTTTCGGCTTCCTGGGACTCGTGGCGGTCGTTTTCAGGCTGGAGTCCGCCAGCTCATTCGTCCTGGTGTCCTTGCCCGCGGGTTTGGTTGCACTGACCGGCAGCCGGTGGATGTTCCGCCGTTGGCTGACGCGCGAAAAGTCACGTGGGCGCTGCCTCTCCCGTGCCATTGTGGTGGGGGAGCCGCAGGACGTCAGATACGTCATCAAGCAAATCAACCGAAAGTCCGGTGCCGCGTACAACATCCTGGGGGCATGCCTTCCAGGAGCGCGGCGGGGTGCCGTCTTGGTGGTCGATAACGTACGGGTTCCCGTCTTGTCATCGATTTATGGCATTGCCCACACTGTGCGCCAGACAGGCGCAAATGCGGTGATCGTTGCGGGCCCGGTCCCTGGCGGCAACCAGTTCATCCAGGAGTTGGGCTGGCGTTTGGAAGAAGATGCCGCCGAACTGGTCCTGGCGGCAACGCTGACCAACGTGGCCGGGCCGCGCATCCACTGGCGCCCCGTTGAGGGCCTGCCCTTGATGCACGTCGATATTCCGCACTACTCCGGTGGCAAACACACGCTCAAGCGCCTGATGGACATTGTGGTCTCGGCTGCTGCTTTGCTTTGCCTGGCGCCACTGCTGGCTGTTTTGGCGCTGATAGTCACATTGGATAGCCCGGGTCCGGTGCTTTTCCGGCAGGAACGGATTGGCAGGCGAGGCACCACCTTTCAGATGCTGAAGTTCCGTTCCATGGTGGTTGATGCTGAAGCGCGGCTGGAAGAACTCAGAGGAAAGGACCAGGGCGCCGGTGTCCTCTTCAAGATGCGCGAGGACCCCCGCATCACCAAATGCGGCCGTTGGATGCGCAAGTACTCCCTGGACGAGCTACCGCAGTTCTGGAATGTGCTGGCCGGGAACATGAGCCTGGTAGGCCCGCGTCCGCCGCTCCTGCGCGAAGTCAGTGGTTACGAACGGCATACCCATCGCCGGCTGCTCATCAAGCCTGGAATTACGGGCTTGTGGCAAATCAATGGTCGATCGGACCTTCCTTGGGATGAAGCCGTCCGCCTGGACCTCTATTACGTCGAAAACTGGTCGATAGCAGGCGACCTCATGATCATGTGGCGGACCTTCCGGGCCATGATCCAGCCCTCCGGTGCCTACTGATGGGCTGGCTGGAACTTACTGGCTGATCCGAGACACGCCGAGCGGCACAACAAGCTTTACCTGAGAAAGAACCGAGCTATCCAACACAGAATCCGAGTGGAAAATGAGCATAGGAACTATTCCATCAGGCCACCTTAACGGCCACGGGATGACCCCGAAGTTACGGATCGCCGTGGTCGGAGCAGGATATTGGGGCCCGAACCTCGCGAGGAACCTTAAAGCCAGCCCGGATTGGGAACTGGTGGCTATTTGCGATCTTGACGTGGAGCGCGGACTTCGGCTGGCCGAAACGGTAGGCGGCGTCGCCGTCGTCGAGTCTTTGGACGAACTTCTGGACACGTATAACCTGGACGCCGTCGCCGTGGCGACCCCGGCGCACACGCATCACGGAGTAGTGATGACTGCATTGCGCGCCGGGATGCACGTCCTCGTCGAGAAGCCACTCGCGGACAGCCGTGCCAAGGGCTTGGAAATGGTGGAGGAAGCCAAGGCCCGCGGCCTCGTCCTCATGGCAGACCATACCTATTGCTTTACTCCCGCGGTTTTGAAGATCCAGGAACTCGTCTCCAGTGGGGCATTGGGCGACATCTTGTATGTCGACTCCGTGCGCATCAACCTCGGACTTGTCCAGCCGGACGTCAACGTGTTCTGGGATCTAGCACCCCACGATCTCTCGATCCTGGATTTCGTCCTGCCGGGAGGCCTGCACCCCACCGAGATCTCTGCACACGGCGCAGATCCGCTGGGTACGGGCCGTGACTGTGTAGGCCACCTGACCTTCGGCCTTCCGAACGACGCCATGGTGCACATCCACGTGAACTGGCTCAGTCCCACCAAAATCCGCCAGATGATCATTGGCGGCTCAAAGAGGACGCTCGTCTGGGACGACCTGAACCCCCAACAACGACTCAGCGTCTACGATCGCGGCGTCAGCCTGGAACAGCAGCCACGCTCAGCGGCGGACAAGAAGAACTCGGCCATCTCCTATCGCCTGGGCGACACATGGTCACCGGCGTTACAGGAACGCGAACCGTTGGGCCAGGTCGTCGCTGAGCTGGCCGGATCCATCCGGAATCACACGATACCGCGCACCAGCGGCGAATCCGGGCTCAGGGTCCTCTCAGTACTGGAAGCCGTCACCCAAAGCCTTGGAACAGACGGCCAGTCAACCATCGTTGTCGGCAACGAGGTAGCTCTCCAGGTCGCACAGTGAAGAAGTTGCTCGGCGCCAACGTCCTGGTCACCGGAGGCGCCGGAACCATCGGATCCACCCTGGTTGACCAACTGGTCGACGCCGGCGTGGCGCACGTGGACGTCCTGGACAACCTCGTCAGGGGGCGCCGGGCCAACCTCAACGATGCGCTGGCTACCGGACTCGTACAGCTGGTGGAAGGTGACCTGCGGGACCGGGACCTGATCCACGACCTCACCAGGGGCAAAGATCTGGTTTTCCATCAGGCTGCGATCCGCATCACCCAATGCGCCGAGGAACCACGGTTGGCTCTTGAGGTCCTGGTGGACGGAACCTTCAACGTGTTCGAAGCCGCCGTTGAGCACAACGTGGAAAAGGTCATCGCCGCGTCAAGCGCCTCGGTCTATGGAATGGCAGAAGAATTCCCCACCACCGAGCGGCACCACCACCACAACAACGACACCTTTTATGGGGCCGCGAAATCGTTCAATGAGGGAATGGCGAGGAGCTTCCGGGCCATGTCCGGCCTGGACTACGTCCTCCTGAGGTACTTCAACGTGTACGGACCCCGCATGGACGTCCACGGCCTCTATACGGAGGTACTTGTCCGATGGATGGAGCGGATAGTCGACGGCGTTCCGCCCCTGGTCTTCGGCAGCGGCCACCAGACAATGGACTTCATCCACACCGCCGACGTCGCAAGGGCCAACATCCTCGCAGCCGCAAGCGATGTCCGAGAGGGTGTCTATAACGTGGCCAGCGGCACCGAAACCAGCCTGGCAGAACTCGCACAAACACTGCTCCGGGTCATGCAATCCCTGCTGCACCTTGACCACGGACCTGAACGCGCAGTCAACGGCGTCGCTCGCCGACTCGCAGACGTCACCGCCGCCAAACGGGACCTTGGCTTTGAAGCCGCAATAGAACTTGAAGATGGACTACGCTCACTCGTCACGTGGTGGCGTCCCCTCCGGGAAGAAATCGCAGCCTCCCGGCACCTGGCCCGGCCCGAAGCACCCTCAGTAGGTGCACGATGACCACCTCCGAAACTTCCCTGGCACGCATCGACGTGATGAAACCGTGGCTTGGGGAAGAAGAAGCCCAAGCAGTGGCCGAGGTCATCGCTTCCGGTTGGGTGGCCCAAGGCCCCAAAGTCAAGGAGTTCGAGGAAGCCTTCGCCCTGGAGCAACAGGCTGCTTTCGCCGTCGCCGTTTCCAGCTGCACCTCAGCCCTGCATCTGGCACTGGCTGTCGCAGGTGTTGGTCCGGGAGACGACGTCATTGTTCCCTCCTTCTCCTTCATTGCCACGGCAAACGCCCCCAGTTATGTAGGGGCCCAGGTGGTCTTTGCCGACGTCAACGTACTCACAGGTTGTGTCACCGCTGAAACGATTGCCGCCGCGTTGACGCCTGCTACACGGGCCGTCATAGCCGTGGACCAAGGCGGAGTACCCGTGGATCTCGATCCCATCCGTGCCCTATGCGACCCCCTGGGCATCACCGTGGTGGAAGACGCAGCCTGCGGCATCGGTTCCCGCTACCGCGGCCACCCCGTAGGAGCCGGCGCCGAACTGGCGGCTTGGTCCTTCCACCCCCGCAAAATCCTCACCACAGGCGAGGGCGGGATGCTGTCCACGCCGCGGCAGGACCTCGCAGACCGGTCCCGCCGGCTCCGCGAACACGCAATGAGCGTCTCAGCCGCGGACCGTCATGCCAGCATCCTTGCCCCCGCCGAGGAATACCTCGAAATAGGGTTCAACTACCGCATGACCGACCTGCAGGCCGCCGTCGGGATCGTCCAGCTCGCCCGCCTGCACCAAGCAGTACAACGCAGGCGCGAACTGGCCGCCAACTACGCACAGGCCTTCGCTGGTATCGAAGGCCTCCGTTTAGTGGACGACCCCGTATACGGAACCGGAAACTTCCAATCCTGCTGGTTGGAAGTAGGCACGGCTTTCCCCCTGGGAAGAGACTCCCTGATGACCCGCCTGGCAGAGGACGGAATATCGGCACGACGCGGCATCATGGCCGCACACAGGCAACCTGCCTACGCCCGGACAGCCAAGGGCGCGGTTTCGCTGGCAGCAACTGAATGGCTGACAGACCACACATTGATCCTGCCTCTGTACCACCAACTCACCCTGGGTGACCAGGTCCGGGTCATCGACTCAGTGCTCCGCGCGGCAGGACAGGGAAGATGACCGAGCTCCTCCTCATCGCCGCCAGCGGACTCGCCCGCGAGGTCCTGGCCATGGTCCGCAACACCGGACAATACGACGTCATCGGAATCCTGGACGACGACGAGGACAAACTCGGGCGCGTGGTGGACGGCGCCCACGTACTGGGCCCCATCCGCGATGCCCTGACCTTCCCACACGCCATGCTGCTGGTCTGTATTGGATCCGGCCGAGGACGCGAAAGCGTCGTCATGCGGTTACGCACCCTGGGCCTTGCGGAAGACCGCTACGCAACGGCGATCGACTCATCTGTACATCCGCCGGAGGGATGCAGGATCGGCCTTGGCAGCATTCTCCTGGCGAACGTCACCATGACAGCCTCCGTCACAGTGGGAAGCCACGTAGTAGCCATGCCCGGCGTCACGCTCACGCACGACGACGTCGTCAGCGACTTCGCCACCCTGGCCGCAGGCGTATCCCTCGGCGGGAACGTCCACATCGGCCGCGCAGCCTACATCGGCATGAACGCCAGCGTCCGCGAGCGCCGCACCGTCGGCGCCGGCGCAACCATCGGCATGGGAGCGGCCGTGCTTACTGATGTTCCCGCCGAGGAAACCTGGGCCGGGGTGCCCGCACGCGTTATCCGCCGCGGATTTTCTCCTGAGCTGGAGGATGCCTTGTGACCCTCCGCAGCCGGCTCACGAAGCGCCCAGCACCTGACCACGACATATGTAGCGGGGGTTAGACATGTCCGAAGCGACGAGCTCGTTTATCAAAGGGGGTGTCGGCCGCCGAGCCATCAAGGGGGCGGCTTGGAGCGGTGTGAACACGTTGATGATGAAATTCGGAACGCTTGCCATCATGGTATTCGTCGTCCGAATCGTCTCACCGAACGATTTTGGTGTGTTCGCCGTTGCCTTGGTTGTCCATGCCGTCGTGTCCAGCTTTGGGGAACTGGGGCTTTCCTCGTGTATCTCCCGCCGGGATCTAGATCCGGAGCGAGTCGGGCCCACCGTTGCCACCCTGGCGTGGGTAAGCAGCTTTGCGCTGGCCGCCATAACTGCTTTGTCCGCGGAGCCACTAGCGACCGCTCTGGGATCAATACATGCGGCCAATCCCATCCGCGTCCTATCCATCTCCATATTCCTGGGTGGACTGTTCACCGTTCCGGGCGCCTTACTCGTGCGTGAATTTCGTCAAGGCAGGATCCTGCTGGCAAGCGCAGTTGCCTTCCTCCCCATGAACGGATTGCTACTTCTCCTCGCGCTTAATGGCGACGGGGCTATGGCATTTGCATGGTCTCGAGTCGTCGGGCAATTGATTAGCGGGCTGGTCATGGTCGCGAGTGTGAAGCGACAGTATTGGCCTCGAATTAATGTCCACGAAATCCTACCTTTGCTCAGGTTTGGGCTGCCCCTTGCTGGCGCCAACTTGTTGACTTATGTGTTCTTAAATGCAGACTTTGCCATCATCGGCCGATCGCTGGGAACGGAACAACTGGGGATCTATACTTTGGCATTCACTATCGCCTCCTGGCCGACCTCAATACTCAGTTCCACAATCAACAGCGTCGCCATGCCCGCATTCTCGGCTGCAAGTTCTGACAGCGAGGACTTGACAAGGCTGCTGCGGAGTTCGACGACAATAGTGGCTCTGCTTGCATTTCCGATCGCAGCCCTTTCCATGGTGTTGGCGACGCCACTGCTCATTGTCGTGTATGGCGACAAATGGTCGCCCGCCGCGCCCGTGCTATCGGTGCTTGCCGTCTATGGTGCGCTATTCTCGATTTCGCTTCTGCTCTCTAACCTGCTTGTAGGAACAGGTAGGTCGGGAGTCGTGTTTCTTGTCCAAGGGGCGTCTATATTGGTCCTTGTCCCAGCCGTCGCGTGGGGCGTATCCGTCGTGGGCCTGGTGGGGGCTGCTTATGCACACATTGGCGTCGTGCTTTTAGCTCTTATTTTGTATGTACTGTTGCTGCGCAACTCCCTGGCACCTGGTCGAGGGCTCATCGCTGCAACTTGGTGGCCCTTGGCTACGGCAGCAGGAGCTGGTACGGCTGCAAGCCTGGCTGCCGGGCTCTTCGATGAGCCCGTCGCCAGCCTTGCAGTTGGGGGAGTGGTTGGACTGCTTGTGTGCTTCGCCATGGCCTTGCCCTATCTTCATGCGTATGCCCCAACGGCGCTTACCTCTCGCTTGCAGCGGGCCGTGCACGCGATCGGTGGTGTGTGGCGTGTCAGATGACCAACTGCAGGGCCGTCCCCATATGCTATTTTTCCGGCGAGTAAAGCCGGGCTTGGCACCGTTCCTGTCGCAGCATCTCGACGATCAAATCCGGGTACTCGGCCATTTCTATGATGTCAAGATCATCAGCCGTGACTGTGATTATGCTCAGGAGTGTGAACTTTTCGAACCAGAAATCACCGTCTTTGAGTCGGGCGTCTACTCGTACAATCAGCGCATAAGGAATACAAATGCCCACGCCGAAATACCCAAGCTGGGCTTTCTTCACTCAGACGCCTACGATCTCGCACGCGCAGTCTTTATTTCCAAGATGGCGGAATGGGGGATCGAAACGTTCTTTACGACGTCGACGTCAATGGCGGAGTACACCCCGGAGATCGCGCAAAATCTCTTTGTGTGGCCCAATTCGATAGACCCCCACACGTTTCGAGATTTCGGTCTGGCCAAAAACATACCTGTACTCGTTACGGGCAGTCAGGAGCGGCACTACCCGTGGCGGAATGCCGTCAATCGCGCCCTCGCCGAGAGGTTTCCCACCATGACTATGCCCCATTTTGGTTGGGGAAACGGTACCGAACGCCTGGTCGTGGGAACGGACTATGCCAAATTGCTAAGTGCGAGCTATTTTGTACCGGCATGCGGCAGCATGGCTAGAGAAGTGGTGCGAAAGCAGCTCGAGATTCCTGCCGCGGGCGCCTGTTTAGTTACGGAACGGTCGACTCGACTTGAAGCGTTCGGATTTTCGGACATGGTTAATTGCGTCTTCGCGGATCAAGCCAACGTGGTAGAAAAGCTAGACGATCTCTGGCGTGATCAGGACCGATTAAAAGGCATCATCACAGAAGGCCACAACCTTGTTCATTCCCATCATGCTGACGCAAACCGAAGTCAGGTTCGGGAGTGGCTTGAACTTTATCGGCAACGGACCCCTGGCCAGAAGATTATCCAGGAAACGCCGTGCTCCTCGCTAACCCTTGTTGACAAGAGCGCCTCGGCCCCCATCCTAGTCGGCCCTGGACTGGACCGTGTCCAACTTACGGACGGTTGGCGGCTTTTGAGATCACATATGCTCGACGATGCTGAACGCGAGTTTCTTAAATGTTTGAACTACTACTTCATTCCCGAGGCAATCCCGGGACTTGTCTTCACCAGCCTCGCCAAAGGTGATGCCCATGCGGCACTGGGGTGGGCGACTCAGGCGCTCAAACGATCCATGCAAGACACTGGTGCCATTGATCCTGATCCCGTCCTTTGGGCCTGCCGTATCCGGGCCCTCATTTGCGCCGGTGAAGTGTCTGCTGCGATCTCCTCGGCTAAAAGGTACCCGCATCTAAAGCACATCGAACTGGACAGGGTACGACTTGCCGTCAGCGAGTTGTTGTCGTCGACAGATTACGCTTCGCCGGATGTTCCCATCTACGGATGGGAGCCACGCCCATCGATTGCACCTGTTCCAGTCTTAGATCTGCATGCATGGAAACAGGAGTTCGAACAATTTTTGGCGAGCTGTGGGCAGTTTGAGTCTTCCCCCGGAGAAGCCGGCAGCGGATTCCAAATCAGAAGGTCCTTTAGGGCAAAGCGACTGCCACTCTTGCAACAGCTGTTTCCAGCCGCCAAGCGCTCCTTCGCTGGCCTGCTTGACTCGGGAACCATCGTTCGACTGCGGATGGCTTTGTCCCCACTAAAGCAGCTCTTAGTGGGCACGGCATGGTCAAGGAGGATCAAGGAGACGGTCGGACGGGAGAGGCTTTCCCGGGCCATTGTCATCGGCCGACTAGACGGAACAGATAGGCGCGCACTGGAGTGGGGGCGGAGTCTAAATCCCTGGTTGCCTCTTCTCGATTTTTCAGACTCTTTTAGCCAGGCGGATGCTCGCGGCTTACTGAGGGGTGGTGGGAGGTACGTGCTGCTTTTGGCAGACTTTCAATTGGGCCCGTTGATCGCCCCGGACGCGGCCGAGATATCAAAACTCGCTGGTTTCGGTCTGGTACTAATCCGCGGAACCACGACCCCAGATGGCTATAGGACGTTTTCCGGTCTGCTTGAATCCCGATGTTTCACGGTCGTGGCCCATGACCCCTCCAAGGGAACAGCAGTGCTCAGACAATCTGGCCTTGTTGACCATGGCCGGGCCACGCGCCCAGCGGCCGATTCCGACATGGCGGCAAACACCGATGGAAGGAGCGAATGATGGACACTATTGTGTATTTGTCCGGCACGCGCTGGAGCAGCCTTCCCGGGACCGACAAGATGCTTGCACGATCGCTAGCCAGACATAATCGTGTGCTATGGATCGATCATCCCGTACCGATTCACAGCTACAAGGATGTCCGAGAGCATTTTGGGAGAAGCCTCTTGGGGATCCCCGAAGCTGTGGCACCTGGAATAGCCAGGTTACGTTTGCCGGCCCTGCCCGGCGTCGGGAAGCCTGTCTCGCGTTCTGCAACAGAGATTCTCGCGAGTCGCTGTGTGGAGTCCGCGTTGGCGAGGACAGAAGGGCGCATCGCGGGCGTCGTCAATTCGTCTCCCATTTTGCGCTTTCCCGCGCACACCGGGGGCGGGATCCGCCTCCTGCATTTGACCGATGACTGGCTCGCAGGGGCCAAGCTAATGGGCTTCGCCCCCATCTATTTACGTCGGGTGCTTCAAGCGAACATCGAATCAGCAGACGTAATCTCGGCGGTCTCAGAGGACCTTGCCTCCAAGATCTCCCATAGCTCGGGCAGGCCTATTGAGGTGGTGCCCAATGGCTGCAGCACCTCAACCCTTGCTCTGGGTTTGCGGCGTCGTCAAGTCGTTGCCCTTGTTGGTCAGCTGAACGAGCGACTGGATCTCGACGTCCTGGAATCGGTAGTTGCCTCAGACGTTGCCATGCTCGTTATTGGCCCCAGGGCTGACGGTGATCCAGTCGCTGGCTCAAGACTGGACGCCCTGTTGTCACGGCCCAACGTGGACTGGAGGGGACCTATGCCACAAGAAGAGGTTCAGCGATTGTTACAAACCGTCTCGGTCGGCATCACCCCTTATGCTGACACCGAGTTCAACCGATCGAGTTTTCCACTGAAGACGCTTGAGTACCTTTCAGCAGGTCTGCAAGTCGTGGCTACCGATTTGCCGTCAGCCAGATGGATTGGATCCTCGGCTGTGTCCATAGCTGCAAACCCATCCGACTTCGCAAGGCAGGTCACAGACTCCCTTCGTCAGCCAGTTACTGCTGCGCGTCGACAGGAAATTGCTGCAACTGTTCTCAAACACTCCTGGGACACACGGGCAGACTGCATTGAGAAGTTGTTGTCTGCTAAAAGGGAGGCAGCTTCTGCAACCCATGGGTCGTCCACGCCCCTGATGTTCGAAACTGGCCGCGTCATGTCAGCGACAGAACCTAATCCCAATGTCGACCACGTCCTTCTCACTCGATTCAACCTGCCTTCCAAGGGCTTCGAAAGCATCGTGCGCGCCAAGGACGGATGGCTGCGAAACCGAATACAACTGTTTGAGACCTACTGCCTTCCTTCAGTTATTGCACAGAGCCAAAAGAACTTCCATTGGATCATTTATCTGGATCCACAAAGTCCTGCCTGGCTGGTCCAACGCATCGGCGAACTTAGCGTCGGCGGCCGATTTCATCCCATCTATCGCGAAGAGGTCGACGCATTAGATTTACTGAAGGACATCAGAGATGTTACCGGCCAGAGCGCAAAGCACCTCCTGACAACAAATCTCGACAATGATGATGGCTTGTCATCCGACTTTGTGGCGCGGGTACAGGCGATCGAGGCTCCCGAGTTGCCGTCCGTAGTATTTTTTACGGCGGGTCTAGTGAAATGCAACAATTCCCTTTTCCTCCGAACCGATCGAAGAAACGCTTTCTGTTCTGTCCTTAGCGATTGGAATGAACCCACTACTTGCTGGTCCTCGTGGCATGACCAGATAGGCAAGACCATGCCGTCAATACGTGTCGAAGGGACGCCAGGATGGCTTCAGGTGGTTCATGGATTGAATGTCAGCAATAGAACACGCGGAAGGCTGGTATCTCCAACGAAATTCATCCATGCCTTCCCGGGACTTATGCTTGATGTACAGGAACCCGACCGATTTATGCTCTTCCATGATTTCATAATTGGGCGACCACGACGAATACTCCGCGAAGCATGCCGAGCTGCGCTTAAATCCGTCACCATCGCTTTACTTGGAAGATCGGGAATCGACAGAGTAAAAGTTGTTGCTGCCTGTATCCGTCGGGAGGTTGGAAAATGCAACTGAGGACAATACTCCGAAGCCTTTGGCGCCGCTGGTACCTCGTACTGTTTGGGATTGCCCTTACACTGCTCGTCTGCATTCAGGTCCAGCAGAACACGCCCGAAAAGTACAAGGCTCAGGCCAGTCTCGTTATGATGCCCTCGGCCCAGACTGTCGGCGCCGATGGCAACCCGTACCTGAAGTTGGGCGGTATGGGGGAGGCTCTCGACATTCTTACGCGTCGGCTCTCGGCGGATGAAGTCAGACGCCCGCTCGCTGAAAGATTCGCCACGTCGACATACACGGCAGAGACGGACCGGGGTACAAGCGGCGCCATCCTGCTCATTACTGCGGTCTCATCCAGTCCTCAAGAGACCATGGAGACGCTCCAGGCAGTTATGGATCAGGCACCAGTTTCGCTCAAGGAAATGCAGGAAGCCTTGGATGTCCCTCTGGAGTCACGCATCTCGACGATGACCCTTGTAGTCGACAGGGGACCTGTCCCTGAGGTCAAAGCGCGCACGCAGCTTCTACTAGTGGCCGGCGCCGGTGGAGCCGGATTGACTCTGGTACTGACTGCACTGGCTGATGGATTACTGACTTCGCGAGGGCACAATGGTCAGTCTGGACGCAAGGGCACGAGGAAGTCGCATCGCGGGCACCTGCCTGCAACCGCCCAGCGGAGTCCCGCCCACGAACAGAAGGAGCGGCGGAGCGTCGCTGGTTCGCTTTCAAGTCCTACCTTGGATGCGACTTCCGGATTCCCCGGCGGAATAACTCGCAGCAGGGCCATTACAAAGGAACATGACCTTATGCAGCGCGAAGTTCCGACGCCGGTGCCATTGTCCCAAAGGCCCTCATAGTCATGACAACCAAGAAATTGCTACAGGTGGTCGCCCGCCGATGGTATGCCGCTTTGGTTGTTATGCTGCTCGGCGTCGTCAGCTTAGGCTCTATTCGCTCCTCGGAGCCCGTCTATTGGACTCAAGCAGAAGTGTCGTTCGTCGGGCCGGCGGGCAAACCTTGGTACCTAATACCCAATGCCGACGTCGCCCCGTTGGTGGAATTTGCAGCCCTAGTGGAGCGGCAGGTTAACCACGATTCAAGTCTTTCAGGCTCCGTAACGTCTCCCGGGACACTTTATGGAGCGGGTGTGAAGCAGGGATATTCGATTACGCTTCCCAACGCAGGTGGACAGTGGGCCAAAAGCTTCAGGAGGCCAGCCTTAGCCGTGCAGGTGGTCGATTCAAGCGCGGCCAAAGTGAATGAACAGTTGGCTGCCTTGGTCAAGCGAATAGAAGCTGCCACTTTATTGCTACAGGAACAAACCGGGAAAAAGGGGGGTCTGATATATACAATAACGTTTCCATCAAGTCCCGAAGTTGTCTTCGGCGGCGGAAGCACCTCGAATCGCATCAAAGGCGCTATCGCCTGGCTCTCGTTGTCCCTTGGATTGGCTGTTGTTGGTGCTGTCGGCTGGGACCAAATCCTGGTGCGTAGGACGAGACGCCGGGGCCGGGCAGGGCAGTTCCATGGGGCGTAACAGGCAAGACGTTGCTAATCCTTTCAAGGACCAACGATTCGCAGGAACAACTTTGCCGGAGAGCAGTAATATCCCTGCCTTCGTTGCCATATTCCTGATTGTCACTTGCGCCGTCCCTTCCAACTTGACTATTCCAGCACTTGGTTCTGTGGGTAGGCTAACAACTCTATGGGCTCTCCTTGCTTTGGTCTGGTGGATATTGCACCAAGTCAGCAGAACTATGCCTGAACGGGCTGTTCGGCGGCCAATACGGATCTTCCTGGGCGTGCTTCTTGTTTTCGCCGTGGCCAGTTATGCGATCGCAATGTTGCACGGAGTTCCCGAGAAGGAGTCCAGCCCGGCTGATGGGGGCCTCATCCGCTTGTTTGCTTGGACAGGAATTTGCTTCCTCTTGAACGATGGACTAAGAAATCGAATCGAACTTCTAAAGGTCCTTAGGCACATAGTTATGGCAGGAACGTTAACGGCGTGTCTTGGGCTACTTCAGTTCGTCACCGGCTCATCGCTCGTAGATTGGATGTCCATACCAGGGCTAAACAGCGCGGACAGTATCTCAAACATCGATGTCCGGGGCGATTTCGTCCGGGCTGCTGGGATGGCATCACACCCTCTGGAATACGGGGTCGTCCTGGCAGTCTCTTTCCCTCTGGCAATAACGCTTGCTTTTACTGACACGACAAAATCCTGGCTGGCGAAGTGGACCCCCGTCTGTGCGATAGTCTGCGCATCTGCATTGTCTGTTTCACGAACAGCCCTCATCGCGACGGCAGTATCATTCGTTGCACTAATCCCCGCTTGGCCAAAGCAACGACGCCGGCGAGCGTATGTGGCAATAGTACTGCTTTTGGTTGGCGTTTACTTTATAACACCGGGGATGCTTGGCACATTACGAGGACTCTTCACTTTTGGATCTGCGGACAGCAGTATCAACTCTAGAACAGAGAGCTTTTCGATAGCGATAGAAATGGTGGCGAACAACCCAATTGTTGGTCGTGGATTTGGAACGTTCCTACCAGAGTACGTCATTGTCGACAACCAATATTTAGGGCTGCTTGTAGAATTGGGTGTGCTAGGAGTCATATCGTTTGTTTCCCTTATAGCCGCGGGACTGCACTGCGCAAAGCGTGCACGCCTAGTATCTGTCGACGAAGTAATGATCCAACTCAGTCAGGCCGTCCTCGCTTCTCTTGCGGCTGTCGGCATAGCATTCGCGTTCTTTGATGGACTTTCATTTCCCATGGCCGCCGCGATGTTATTCCTCATACTTGGCGTATCCGGCGCGTTGTGGCGCATCGTCCAGGAAGAGCGCGCAGCCCTTCCTGCCGGAAAGCTAGATGCGTTGACCGCCCGAATGACTCCTGGATTTAGATTACTGCGTCCGCGTCGAGAGGGAGTTGATGATGGTCCGAACGCATGAGGTCTACGCTGCAGGCGAGCCGAGAATCCTCCTCATCAAGACCAGGGGACGCTCCACAGTGGAGCGGCGCGAACGCCAGCTCCGCGAGTCCTCCGGCGCAGAGCCACGGAGCTTGCTCTTTGAGGACACGCTCCATTGCGATGTCCTGGACGAAAACACCATTCAAAACACAGGAGGTTTCCGGGCACACATCTATAGGCGCTTGCCGGGCTTTGCCGCTCAGGCCTTTGAAGCCGCACGGTTGAGCCGCTCCTACGACGTGGTCATTACGTGGTCGGAAAGGCATTCAGTTGCCGTTGCGGCACTATTTGCGATCCTTCGTATCAGGACTCCGCATTTGGCCATGATGTTCTGGCTATCAAAACCAGCAGTTCGATGGCCTCTCAGGCTTGCCCGGACCGGCATTGACAGAATCGTGACGTGGAGCTCAATCCAACGCAGCGTGGCGATTGAACAGATTGGATTTAGACCCGACGACGTAGTCCTCGTCCGTCACCCAGTAGATCTGGAATTCTTCAAACCTGTCGATTCCGAGCGTGAAATCATCTTTTCAGCAGGATCCACTCAACGGGACTTTCCGACCTTCGCAGACGCAGTCAGGGGGTTGGACGTTCCCGTTCATATAGCCGCCTCGCTGGTGGTTGCCCTTGACGGATACAAAATCATCACGCGGGACGTTCGTGATGAACCGGGCTGGCCAGAGAACTGCCAGGTCGGACCACTCACGTCCGTTGAGTTGCGCGATGCGTATGCCGCCGCCAAGATGGTCGTCGTCCCGCTGTTGCCCACGGACATTGACGCAGGAGTGAACGTCATTCTCGAGGGCATGGCCATGGGAAGACCTGTCATTGTCTCTCAAACCAAGGGCCAGGTGGACGTAGTTCATGATGGGGAAACCGGCGTATTCGTGCCGACAGAAGACTCCTCGGCCCTCAGGAGTCGCATGGAGTCTTTCCTGGCCGACCCGGAAGCTGCGGAGGAAATGGGGCGTCGTGGACGCGCCTACGTGGAGCAACACCACCGTTTGGAAGACTTCATAGACCACGTCAGGAGCAATGTGCTCGAGTTGTCGGCGCGGCCAAGCAGAAGGAACTTTTGGTCCCGGAGAAGCGGCGTACCAGTAAAGTCCAGCTAGGACCGCCCACCCTCAGCTACTGCCTGCTGCTCTCATCGCGTTCCCAGGAAGCGCTCGCTCTCCCCGTAAAGAATGCTCCATACCGGCCAATAACAGCGAAAGCTGCATAGACCAGGGCATCGAATGCACTGACCGGCCCGCGTACTGAACCAGTCAGCTCCTGCAAAGTCCGCGCCGTCGAGGAGGCTGCGTCAGGTGACGTCGACTGCGGGGCCCGTGATGGCCTTTGCTGCTGGTTTCCCCGGTAAGTGCGCCGAAGAATCGCGAGCAATGCCCTCGATGAGCGGGGAGTCCTCACAACGACAGGGTCGGTCTCCAGAACAGCCTTTTCGCCGGGTTGAAACAAGCCGTCCACGTAGTAGTCGTCACCGGTCAGACCAGGAAATTCTCCGAGCCGGTCATGACCATTTGCGTTCATTGCGTAGACACCCGCCCCCCACAATCCTTGCGAGTTTCCAGGAATCCGGTTCCGGGCCCTGTAATAGGCCCTGACCAACGCGGAGGCTCCGATGGTGTCGTACCGGAAAGCTGGCCGTGCAGCCAGAAGGGACCCGGCCTCAAGAGCCTTGAAAACGGCTTGGAGTGCCTCGGGGTTGAGCTCTACATCAGCATCAAGATACAGTCGCGGCCACAGTTCCGTGGCGCCGTCCGCGGCGTTGAGCGCTGCCGTTTTGGACGCTTCCTCGACGTGCAGGACTTTAATGCCCCGATACTGTGAGGCAATGGATTCCGTATCATCGGTGCAGCCATTGCATGCCACGATGACGTCCACAGTTCCCGCGCTGATGACTTCCTTCAAAGAATCCAGTGTCCGGCCAATCACTTTTCCCTCATTGTGCGCCGGAATAATGACGGCTCCGGTTGGAAGGCCCTTCGAAAAATCAGGGGATCGGGTGGCATGAGGCAACGTCTGCCATAGACGTTTACTCAAAAGGGCCCTCGCTGCTTCCCGGTGGCCAGGCTTGTTCATGCGTGCCATCTCAGCGGCGCAAACCGCGGCCCGGAAAAGCAGAGCCCTGCTCCGCCCGAGATGTTTGGCTGCATAGCGAACACGATTCACGGACAGAAGCGCCGTCAGCTGGGGCGAGGTACCCGAACCCCCGCCTTCATGCCACATCCTTGCTGTGGGCTCGAACCAAATTGATTTCCCTGCTTCGCGGATTCGATGGCAATAATCTGTCTCTTCCGAATACAGGAAAAATTGCTCGTCCCATTCCCCAACGGTCTGGGCTGCCTCGTCGCTTATCAAGAGAGCCGCGCCTGTGGCCCATTCGATGCGATGAGCGTATTGATAGCCCTCCACGTCGAAGTCCATTTCAGAGAGCCAGGCGGGCCGACGGCGCAGATGGCTGCCCAGCGCGGCATCGCCCAGGGCCCGCATCACGCTCGGCTCGCGGCGCAGGGAGGGGTAGACACTGCCATCATTTTCCAGCAGGACCGGAACAACCGCCCCAGCGTGGGACAGGCTCATTCTTCGGCGCAATGCTGCCACCGCCCCTGGCTCCACCCGCAGGTCCGGATTCAAGATGAGGTACGCGTCGGCGGGCCCCGCCACGCGCATCGCAGCGTTGATGCCACCCGCGTAGCCGAGATTTCCGCCCGTTGGCAAAGAGATGACATCCGGATGCTTCGCCAGCTCGGTCATGGTCCGATCGTCAGGAGAATTGTCAGCCACCACTACTTTCATGGTTTGCTCGCCCGTCATGGCCCTCAGGCTCGAAATCAGGGGCCCGACGTCGTCGGCATTGTTGTAGGTAACAACTATGGCTGCTACCTCTGCCCTCACCGCCGCCGGCAGGAAGGGCTGCGGGGCCTGATGGTTGGCCCGGGCCGGGGCATTTATCGAATGGTCCGGGTTCCGGCCCATCGGCAGTGCGGTGGGAGGAATGTTTGCAGCGCTGACCTGACGCAACTTCAGGTAGGCCTCGGGTCCATCCACCAGATACCGGCGAGCAAGCCTGCGCGGCTCCAGCAGGAGTCGCCAAGCCCATTCAAAGCCGTGGGAACTGATCCAGGATGGGGCGCGCCGGATTCGACCAGCGAGGAAATCGACAACAGCACCGAATGCCAGCAGAATCTTGGCTCCCGTGAGGCGACCATACTTGCTGACCCATAATTCCTGGCGGGGTTTGCCCATGCCAACCACCAGGATGTCCGGAGCATTGGCCGCTATCTGTGCGGCGAGCTCCAACGAAGCCTGCTCATCGCTGATCACGGACCTTTCCGGGGCCCACCAGCCTGCGATCGCCAGATCCGGACGCTCTACTGCGAACCTACTGCGGATAAGCTCCTGGGCCTGCTCCGTCCCACCGAGGAATCCCACGCTCAGGCCGCGGCGTTCGGCTTCGTCCAGCAGAGGCTCCACAAGATCACTTCCCGCCAATCGTGGCCACGGCTGGTCGGTGAGACGACGGGCTTGGGCGACCAGGGGGGCTCCGTCCAACAACGTCAGCCACTCCACGGACGCGTGCTCCGCCATGGCGCCCACCCACCTGCTTCCGGCCCCAAAGTGCAGGATATGGTCCAGGTTTGCAGAACAAACGCCAAGAGGTGGCGCCCCCACTGAGGTTGCCCTGTCCATAATTTCCCGCAGGGCGCCGTCAAACTCCAAGAGCTTCACAGGGACTCCACCCAAACTCACCCACAGATCCTGCCCGGCGGGGGAAACTATTGGCGGTCTGGAACCATGCCCTCTGGCTTCTCCCGGGCGAAACTTCGCAGAAATATGGCGGTTGGCGACCCGGGAGGGCGCAGTTTCTTGGTGCAGCATTCTCGGCTCCAGGCTCGATGATCCAACTCACGGCACAAAAATGTGCCGGCGATCCAAGTCGCTGCACTTCCTGGATCGCCGATGCCGGACGGCGGGTGCCGCCCGAACTTACTTCCTTGAGTTGTCTCCCGGCCCTACTGTTTCGAGGCTGCCGTAGGGCTACTTTAGGACGATTTGCCTGCGTACACCAGAGCGCGCGTTTGACTCATGGGAAGGTCCGCGGCCGCAGGGTATTGCCTGCCGGCCCCTGCCGGGAGAGGATGCGTTATGTCGACACCGAGGGACCAACCCTGACCACGTAGAGGACGGACATGGGCAGCGAGATCACAGACTGTTTGGGGGGCTCGGCAACGCATTTTGTTCTGACACGCTTCAATGTCCGCAGCTTTTATCACAAGGCAGAGCCCACAGACGAATGGCTTCGCGAGCGCCTTCAACTCTTTGAAATGTACTGCATGCCGTGCTTCCGAAATCAAACAGAAACCCGGTTTACTTGGCTGGTTTTCCTTGACTCCCTGTCACCAGTGTGGTTGAGGCAGGAGATTGACAAACTATCCCAAGGCGTCTTTCGGGCCGTTTACGTTGAGGGTGCGTTCTCGCAGGAATTCCTTAGCCGGACAATTGGCGAGCTTAGTGCCACTCCCTACGTCATCACTACGCGGGTAGACAATGACGACGCAGTGGCAAACGACTTTATTGAGACAATTCAAAGTTGTTTCACGGAACAGGACAAAAACTTCGTTAATCTCGTGAACGGCGCGCAGTATGCCGGGCGGAAACTCTATGTCCGCCCATACACGATGAATCCATTTTCAAGCTTGATAGAACGGGTTACGAACCACCGTCCGGCCACCGTGTTCGTTGAACATCATTACCGGATCGATGCATATGCCCCCGTCCTGAACGTGCGGACCACACACCCGATGTGGTTGCAGGTGATTCACGGCGGTAACGTCCTCAACGAGGTCGTGGGCCTGCGGACGAGTGCCCAACGCATTGCACCGCACTTTTCTGTTTCCCTCGACGTGGATGATCGATTATTCAGCCGCAGCGTGGACAGGGTCCTGGGCGCCTGGAAAATTCTCCTGCGCCTGCTCCGAAAGCCATCGCGGCTTAGGGATCTGACCAAGACCCTCCTGGCGCGGAAAGCCGGCAGCCCCGTCTCAAAGTGACGTTCCGGAACGCAGGTACGCTTCCAAGCGGGAATGAGACATGGACGGAGTGAAGCCCGCTTCCTTTATTTTCGAAAGGTCCAGAACACTGCTGCCTGGACGCGGCGCCGCCCCGGGCTTGGCGTACTCGGAGGTGCTGATGGCCGTGATTTTCCCAGGATCCGCGCCGCAGAGGCGATAGACATCCTGTGCAATTTCCGCCCAGGACTGGGGCTCGCCGTCGCTACTGAGGTTGTACGTTCCATAAGGTGCTTGGCTGGTGACTAAGTGCCGGATCGCCGCGGCAATATCGGATGCAAATGTCAGCCGCCCCCATTGGTCGCCCACCACCGCGGGCGCCACGCCTTTCGCCGCCAACCCAGCCATGGTGCGGACGAAGTTGCGGCCCTCGCCCACTACCCAACTGCTCCGCACAATGTAGTGCCGCGGCACCGCAGCAACGGCAACGTCACCGGCGGCTTTGCTTTGGCCATAGACGCCCAGCGGGCTGGGTTGCTCCTCTTCGTGGTGAACGGCGGCCGTACCGTCGAACACATAGTCGCTGGATACATGGACAAGCGTCAGTGAATGTTCGACGGCGGTCCTCGCCAGGCGGGACACTGCGGCTGCGTTGATGCTCCAGGCAGCAGTGCGGCCTTCCGCTGTCTCCGCGGCGTCGACGCCTGTGAAGGCGGCGGCGTTGATGATCGTGGAGTACTTGCGCCAATCGGCGGCGAGATAGGAATTCTCTGCCGAGATATCGAACTGGGCCCGCCCCGCAAAGTCCACGGTCGGGTCGCCGTCGAACTCCCGTCTGTGCGCCTTCCCGACTTGTCCGTCCGCACCGAGTACCAACGTCCGCCTGGATTGCATGGGCGTGACTGTTGCCAGCCTCGGATGGTTTCGGTCCTGCGGTGAGAGGATGGCCCGCTCCAAGGGTATTGGCCACGGGACAGCGACGCTTTCGTCGCCAACGTTCAGGAACGTATATTCGGCCTGGGCGCCGGCGCTCCAATGGTCGTTGACCAAGTAGGTGTAGGCGGTGTCGTCTTCCAGGGTCTGGAAGGCATTGCCCACGCCGCGTGGAACGAAGATGGCGTCCTTGGCCGTCAGCTCGGCATGGAACATCGTTCCGAACGTAGGCCCATCCCGCAGGTCCACCCACGCACCAAAGATCCGCCCTGAGGCGAGGGAGATGAACTTGTCCCACGGTTCGGCGTGGATACCCCGCGTGGTCCCGCGTTTGGCATTGAAAGAGATGTTGTTCTGTACAGGCCCAAAGTCCGGCAGGCCCAAAGCCAACATCTTGCTTCGGTGCCAGTTCTCCTTGAACCATCCCCGGTGGTCTCCGTGGACCGGCAGCTCGAAAAGCACCAGCCCAGGGATCGGCGTACCGCGGGATGTCAATTCAGCGGGTTCCATGGCTTAGTGGCCTTGAGCTGCATATTTGGTTTCAGTCGCAGCTTTTTGCGGCCGCCACCAAGCTTCGTTGTCCTGGTACCAGCGCACAGTGTCAGCCAAGCCGGCGTCGAAGTCTGCAAACCGGGGGACCCAGCCAAGTTCCTTTCGAAGCTTGCTGGAGTCAATCGCATACCGCAGGTCATGGCCCGGCCGGTCGGTCACGAGGTCGTAGGCATCAGGTGACTGGCCCATGTGCCGAAGCAGCTTCTCCACGACGTCCCGGTTGGACTGCTCACCGTCAGCACCGATCAGGTACGTTTCACCAATCCGCCCACGTTCCAGGATTGCCAGCACAGCCGAGGAGTGGTCCTCCACATGGATCCAGTCCCGCACATTGCGGCCGTTGCCGTAGAGGCGGGGACGGTTGCCATCCAGGATGTTGGTGATCTGTCGGGGAATGAACTTCTCCACGTGCTGATAGGGCCCATAGTTGTTGGAGCAGTTGCTGATGGTCGCCTGGAGCCCGAAGGAACGAATCCAGGCCCGAACCAGCATGTCTGAACCGGCCTTGGTTGCAGAGTAGGGGCTCGTGGGCCGATAGACCGATGCCTCAGTGAAACGCTGCGGGTCATCCAGGGCCAAATCCCCATATACCTCGTCCGTGGAGATGTGGTGGAAGCGGGTACTGTGCTTCCGCGCCGCTTCAACGAGCGTGAACGTCCCTACGAGGTTCGTGTCCACGAACGGCCTGGGATCCTCCAGCGAGTTGTCGTTGTGCGACTCGGCCGCAAAATGGACCACGGCGTCAACGGCTGCCGCCATGCCGTCTACCAGCGGGGCATCGCAGATATCACCCTGGACAAATTCGAAGCGTTCGCGGGGCAGGCCTGCGAGGGACTCGATGTTGCCGGCGTACGTCAATTTGTCCAGGACCGTGACATGGAGCACAGTGTGCTCCATGATGTAGTGGACAAAGTTGCATCCAATGAATCCGGCCCCGCCGGTGACAAGGATTCTCTGCATGGCCATAGCGTAGCCGTCAATTACGGCTATGTGCAGCGGGAGGGACAGCAAATATGCGCGGGATAATTCTTGCCGGCGGCACAGGTTCCAGGCTTCATCCCATTACGCTTGGCATCAGTAAGCAATTGGTCCCTGTCTTCGACAAACCAATGATTTACTACCCCCTGTGCACGCTGATGCTGGCTGGAATCCGTGACATCCTGATCATCACCACACCGACTGATGCCCCTCAGTTCGAGAATCTCCTGGGGGATGGATCCCAATTTGGGATAAACCTCAGCTATGCACAGCAGCCGACACCGGATGGCCTGGCCCAGGCATTCATCCTGGGGGAGCAGCACATTGGCAATGGCAAAGTAGC
Source organism: Micrococcaceae bacterium Sec5.1 (assembly GCA_039636795.1). Classification (NCBI taxonomy): domain Bacteria; kingdom Bacillati; phylum Actinomycetota; class Actinomycetes; order Micrococcales; family Micrococcaceae; species Micrococcaceae bacterium Sec5.1. The sequence continues at coordinate 3,221,808 of CP143430.1, forward strand.
GCTCATCCTGGGTGACAACATCTTCAACGGTCCCGGAATGGGTAACCAATTCCGCAAGTACGCCGACGTCGAAGGTGGCGCGATCTTTGGTTACTGGGTCAAGGATCCAAGTGCTTACGGCGTCGTGGAATTCGATGACGATGGTCTGGCCGTCTCCATCGAAGAAAAGCCCGCGTCCCCAAAGAGCAACTACGCGGTCCCGGGCCTGTACTTCTACGACAACGACGTCGTCGCCATGGCAAAAAACCTCAAACCTTCCCCTCGAGGGGAGCTGGAGATCACGGATATCAACCGGCAGTACATGGAGCTCGGCAGGCTCCACGTACAAAAATTCCCCCGCGGGACCGCCTGGCTGGATACGGGAACCTTCGGCGACCTCAACGATGCTTCAAACTATGTCCGCACCACCGAGAACCGGCAGGGCCTGAAGATCGGAGCGCCGGAGGAGGTTGCATGGCGAATGGGATACTTGAACGACGAAGAACTCCGCCAGCAGGCTTCCAAGCTCGCCAAGAGTGGCTACGGCAGCTACTTGTTGGACATCCTCGACCGCCAGTAAGGAACTCGAGGGCTATGCCGCCGAGACGTCTTCCAGGGCACGCGCAATCTCGGCCGGGAGAACCGTCAACTTGGCATCCAGCAATTCCTTGAGCTGGACGGCGTTCCGGGCTCCCACTATCGCCGTGGCAACGCCGGGACGGGAAAGCAACCAACTCAGCGACACGTCCAGGGGCGATCGTCCCAGCCCCCGGGCGGCCATGGCGACGGCCTCCACTACCCGTGATGCCTTCGGTTCAAGGTATGTCTCCACATAGGCAGCAAGCCTGCTCTGCGCGGCACGGGAATCCGCGGGAATCTGGCCCCGGTACTTTCCGCTCAAGACACCACGGCCCAGGGGAGCCCAAGCCATCAGGCCGAGCCCGGCATCCTCCACGGCAGGAATGAGCTCTTCCTCCGGCTTTCGCTGCACCAGGGAATATTCGGATTGGTTGGCTACGAGCGTGAAACCAGCCACTGCCGCCGCTTTGGCTGTCTGCCACCCGTTGTAATTGGAAATTCCCACATAGCGGGCGCGTCCTGACCTCTGTGCGAGCTCCAGCGCTGACAGAGTCTCGTCCAAGGGAACATTCGGGTCCCACTCCTGAACGAACCAGATATCGAGATAGTCGGTTCCAAGCCTTGCCAGGCTTGCGTCCAAGGCCGAGAGCAGGGCACCGCGTGATGCGTTGATGCTGCGCCTGGATTCCGACGACGAGACGCCGGCTTTGGTTGAGATCACGACTTCCGAGCGAGCCACGACATCACCCAACATGGAGCCCAGCATGGCCTCAGCCTGGCCCTGGGCATACGATGCAGCGGTGTCGATGACGGTGCCACCTGCGTCCACGAACGCGTGGAGCAACTCCGCGGCGTCCTGCTCATCCGTCTCCTGCGCCCAGGACATTGTTCCGAGGGACAAAGAGGAGACACGGAACCCGCTGTTCCCGACATAACGCTGCTGCATGCTGATAGCTTACGGGGAGTTCCCAGTCTTCATGACGTAGGGTCTATTCACGTGAACTGGATAGAAGCAGCCTTGCTGGGCCTGGTGCAAGGCCTCACCGAATTCCTCCCGATCTCCTCAAGCGCCCACTTGCGGATCGTGGGCTCATTCCTTCCGAATGCAGCCGATCCCGGAGCCGCCTTCACGGCCATTATCCAACTGGGTACGGAGACGGCGGTCATTGTCTATTTCTGGCGCGACCTCGTGCGGATCATCGGGGCCTGGTTCAGGTCCCTGAGTGGGAAAGTCCCACGAAACGATCCGGACGCCCGAATGGGATGGCTGGTAATCCTGGGCAGCCTCCCCATCATCGTGCTCGGCTTGTTGTTCCAGGACCAGATCGAGTCGGTCCTGCGAAGCATGTGGATAGTTGCCACCATGCTCATTGTCTTCGGCATGATCCTGGCAGTTGCCGATGCCATTGGCTGCCAGGAACGGGATCTCACACAGCTCAGCTATAAGCATGGCATTCTGTACGGCCTTGCCCAGGCGATGGCCCTTATTCCGGGCGTTTCGCGTTCCGGCGGAACCATCACTGCCGGGCTGCTGATGGGGTACACGCGCGAAGCTGCGGCTCGCTACTCGTTCCTCCTCGCCATTCCGGCGGTTTTCGGCAGCGGCCTCTACCAGCTCTACAAAACGGTTTCCAAGGAGGGGCTCGCCGGTCCCTACGGCCTTCCGGAGACGGCACTGGCCACAGTCATCGCTTTCGTGGTGGGCTACGTGATCATCGGCTGGTTCCTGAAGTTCGTCTCCACACGCAGTTACAGGCTCTTTGTCTGGTACCGCATCCTTCTTGGCTTGGCCTTGTATGTCCTGCTCGGTTTCAATGTGATCAGCGCCTAGCACTAAGGTTGAGTCGTGAAATCGTGGACTTCCCGCCCTGTTCCTGAGCTGCCAGGCAGCATGCCGCAACTACGCCTCTTCGACACCGCCCTCGGCCGCGTCGTGGAGATAGAGCCGCAGCCGGAACAATCGATGTACGTCTGCGGCATTACGCCGTACGACGCGACGCACATGGGCCACGCCGCCAGCTATGTGGCCTTCGACCTCCTCAACAGGGCGTGGCGCGATGCCAGGATCCGGGTGGACTACGTTCAAAACGTTACGGATATCGATGACCCGCTGCTTGAACGCGCCACGGCCACCGGCGTGGACTGGCGTGACTTGGCGCAGAGCCAGATTGAACTGTTCCACACCGATATGGACGCCCTGAACGTCCTTGCCCCCAATCACTACATCGGCGCAGTCGAAGCCATTCCGGATATTGTGCCGGCGATCGAGCGGCTTATTGCGGACGGCGTCGCCTACCGCGTACAAGGTACGAATGGCGAGCCCGACGGCGATGTCTACTACGACGTCGAAATGGCCGGCAAACGATCCGACGCCACGGATGCATGGACTCTGGGCGACGTTTCAGGTCTCGGCGAAGCGGAAATGCTTGCCCTTTTTGCAGAGCGCGGGGGCGATCCGGACAGGGCAGGCAAACGCCAGGCGCTCGACCCCTTGCTCTGGCGGGTGGCACGCGAAGGAGAACCCAGCTGGCCGGGCGCCACTTTGGGCGACGGCCGTCCCGGGTGGCACATCGAGTGTACGGTCATCGCACAGAAGTACCTGCCCGCACCATTTACCGTGCAGGGTGGCGGCTCGGACCTCATCTTCCCCCACCACGAAATGGGAGCAGGACACGCCTACTCGCTGGCGGGCGTTCCGCTTGCCCGACACTATGCCCATGCCGGCATGGTGGGCCTCGACGGGGAAAAGATGAGCAAGTCAAAGGGCAACCTGGTTCTTGTCTCCAAGCTCCGGGCTGCTGGAGAAGAACCCGCAGCCATCCGCCTTGCGATCCTCGCCCACCATTACCGCTCTGATTGGTCCTGGACTGAGGCGGACTTCGGGGCAGCAAAGGATCGGCTGGCCCAGTGGCGCAATGCCCGTGACGCTGCTCCTGCCGGTTCGGCCGCAGCGCTCGTCGCCGCCATGCGCCTGGAATTGGCCAATGACCTCAACGCTCCCGGAGCGATGGCCGCTGTCGATCGCTGGGCTGAGGAGGCATTGCGGAACAACGCTCCGGCGTCCGGGATCGACGCCGCACTTATGAGCGATGCCGTAGACGCGCTGCTCGGCGTGGAGCTTTAGGGCCGGTCCTTACCCCGCCGCTTGAGGTAGCGCTCGAACTCCCGGGCGATCGATTCGCCCGAGGCTTCCGGGAGGTCCGCTGTGTCCTTGGCCTCCTCCAGTTGGCGTACGTAGGCAGCAATCTCAGGATCTTCGGTGGCAAGTTCGTCCACTCCGCGTTCCCAGGCCTCGGACTCTTCCGCCAGGGCCTGGCTGTCAAGGGGAACCTGGAGCAAGTCCTCGATCTTGTGAAGGATGGCGAGTTGGGCCTTGGGCGAGGGCGGCTGTGCGACATAGTGGGGGACCGCTGCCCACAGGGAAACCGTCGGCAGCCCTGCCAGCATGGCAAACTCGGCCAGCACCCCCACAATTCCCACGGGCCCCTCGTATTGGGAGGCCTCCAGGTTCAACCGTTCCCGAAGTGAACTGTCTTCCGTGGTGGTGCTTACCGGAATGGGCCTGCTGTGCGGAACGTCGGCCAGCAGCGCACCCACAAGAATGACCGAGTCCACCTTCAGCGCTTCGGCGTGGACCAGGAGTTCGGTGGTGTAGGCGCGCCAACGGTATGAAGGTTCTGTGCCCAGAACAAACACCACGTCCACATTGCTGTCCGGAACTGACGCTTTGTAGATCCGCGTCGAGGGCCATTTGACCTTGCGCGCACCAGAGGACGTGCGCCGCACGGTGGGCCGGGTGAACTGGAAGTCGTAGTACTCCTCGGCGTCCACTGTGGCGACCTTCTTGCCGTCCCAGAGCTTGTTCAAATAGTGCAGCGCATCGCTGGCGGCCTCGCCGGCGTCGTTCCAGCCTTCAAACGCGGCGATCATTACGGTGACGCGCTGGCCTTCCGCGGGTTCCTTAAGGAAACGCTCGGGCTCCGCGGTGATGTCCTGTCCTTCGGGGGTCCCGTCCACACTGTTCATCCACTCACCCTACGTCCAAGACCCTTGTGGATGCATGGCATTTCGCCCCGAAGCGTTGCCTGTATTCGCCCACAGCGCAAGCCCGGCCGGAAGCGCCCCGGCTTCCACGTAGACTTGAAACCATGCCTTCGTCATCCAGTCAGCCCCTCCTCAAAGCCGTGCTCTGGGACATGGATGGCACCCTAGTGGACACTGAGCCCTACTGGATCGCCGCCGAGCGCGCACTCGTGGAGGCGCACGGTGGGACCTGGTCACACCAGCAGGCCATGCAGTTGGTGGGGCAGTCCCTGCTGCACTCGGCCGCAGTGCTCCAGGCTGCAGGAGTCCGTCTCGAAGCCCGTGAAATTGTGGATACCCTCAGCGCACAGGTAATCAAGCACGTCCGCAATGAAGTTCCCTGGCGCCCGGGAGCACGCGAGTTGCTGGACGAATTGCACCAGGCAGGCATCCGTTGTGCCCTGGTCACCATGTCCGAGGGCCCGTTGGCCGGCGTCATCGTCGAAAGCCTTCCCAAGCCCTACTTCGAATTCCTGGTCACGGGAGACACCGTCAGCAACGGCAAGCCCCACCCGGAGGCCTACCTCACGGCTGTTGAACGGCTCCGGCTCGATGACCCGTCGCTGACCATCGATCACTGTGTTGCGCTGGAAGATTCCATCCCGGGCGCCACGGCTGCCCTGGCATCCGGAGTGCTGACCGTGGGCATTCCGCACCAGGTTCCGTTGCCCGAGTATCCAGGCATGGTCATGTGGGAAACGCTGGTGGGCCGGTCCGCGGCGGACGTCAGCCAGCTGGTTGCCAACCGCTTCGCACAGGGAAACCTGCTTGAAGGGGCAAACTAGGTGAGCAGCTCCTCCACGCCACACCATGCCGTGACCAAAAAGGACGGCATCCCGCTCGGAAAAATCGCGGGAATCTCCGTGTACCTCGCGTACTCGTGGTTCGTTATCGCCGGCTTCACCGTCATCGTCTATGGGCCTGCCCTGCTGGTGCGAATGCCCAACCTCGGCATCTGGGCCTACTTTGTTGCCCTCGGCTATGCCTTGCTGCTCGCGCTCTCCGTCCTGGTCCACGAGCTTGCCCATGCGCTCAGCGCCAAAGCGTTCAACTGGCCAACGGAAAAGATTGTCTTGAACCTGTGGGGCGGGCACACGCAATTCGAGAGCTTCACCGCATCGCCGGGACGCTCGGTCATCGTTGCCCTTGCCGGACCAGTGTCAAACTTTATCCTCGCCGGCGGCATGTGGGCGGTCCTTTCTTCAGGCATCCTCGGTGGCGTCGCGGAAATCCTGGCAAACATCCTGATGTGGGCCAACCTCCTTATTGGCATCTTCAACATTCTTCCCGGTTTGCCCTTGGACGGCGGTCGGTTGGTGGAATCGGCGGTCTGGAAGGCCACCGGCAGCCAGGACAAGGGAACCATTGCGGCAGGATGGTCAGGCCGTGTCATCGTGGCCGCCCTTGTCATTTGGTTTATCGGAGTGCCGTTCCTCACAGGAGCGCCCCTGGATATCAGCCTCATGCTCATCACTGTCCTCGTCTGCGGCTTCCTGTGGATGGGAGCCTCCAGCTCCATCAACCACGCAAAACTCCGCAGCCGCCTATACCTGGTGAGCGCGGCCGGGCTAGCGGAGCCCGCAGTGGGGCTCCCGAACGCGGCGACTGTGGCAGACATCCTGGCGGTATCACCTGCCGGGCGTCCCGCCGTCGTAATTTGCGGACCTGACGGAAAGCCTCAGGGAGTGGTTGATCCCGGCGCGGCTGCCGCGGTTCCTCCCGCGGCCGTAGCGACGACGCCGGTCACCGCCGTAGCGCATGCACTGGCGGCCGGTGCCTACGTCCCGGAATGGTCCAAAGGCCAGGAGCTGATCCAGTATCTGGCGCGGCTGGAGGGTGGCGAATACGCTGTGGTGGACCACAACGGAACCGTGACGGGGTTGCTCAGGCAGCAAGCAGTAGTGACAGCGATAACAGGTAAAGAAGCCCGGGGCAGCGGGCGCGCTCAACGGGCTTGCCGGTAGAGTTACGTGCCGGTCCATAAAAACAAACCATCGATTTTCGACGCCCATACGGCAGCAACACATGGCGGCGCAGCCGCCCAGGAGCGAGGAACACCACATGAGCAGCGAAACCGCCGCGGCGCAGACAATCGCAGGCACTGTCCCGGGCGCGGACACAGGCACTGACAAGCCAGCCACGGACTCTGCCACGCAGCCAACCGGGGCTGCCCGGCGCCGTGGGCCTTTCCGTGTGGGCGAGCGGGTGCAGCTCACGGATGAGCGTGGCCGGATGAACACCATCACGCTTGAGGTGGGCGGAGCTTTTCATACCCACCGAGGGTTCCTGAACCACGACGAAATCATCGGCAAGGTTGATGGTTCGGTAGTCAGCAATAACATCGGGCAGCAGTACCAGACGCTGCGGCCCTTGCTCTCGGACTTCGTCCTGTCCATGCCGCGTGGCGCGGCCGTCGTCTATCCCAAGGATGCTGGCCAGATCGTCACGATGGCTGACATCTTCCCCGGGGCCCGCGTTGTTGAAGCCGGTGTTGGCTCCGGCGCGCTGTCCATTTCCCTGCTCCGTGCAGTAGGCGACGGCGGCTACCTCCATTCCTTTGAGCGGCGCGAAGAATTCGCGGACATCGCCCGGGGGAACGTCGAGACCATCTTCGGTGGCCCGCACCCCGCTTGGCAGATCTCCCTGGGCGACTTCCAGGAAGAGGTAGTCAAGGCCGAGGCACCCGGCTCCGTAGACCGTGTAGTGCTGGACATGCTCGCTCCGTGGGAGTGCTTGGACGCTGTTGCAACAGTCCTGGCTCCCGGCGGCGTCTGGATCAATTACGTAGCAACCGTCACCCAGTTGTCCCGCACCGCCGAAGCCATCCGCGCTGACGGACGCTTCACCGAGCCGGACGCCTGGGAATCCATGGTCCGCGGCTGGCACCTTGAAGGACTCGCCGTCCGTCCGGATCACCGCATGGTGGCCCATACTGGATTCCTCCTGGTCACCAGGCGGCTCGCCGACGGCGTCACGGGAATCTCCGTCAAACGGCGCCCGTCCAAGACCGAATTCAGCGAGGAAGACCTGAACGCCTGGACTCCGGGAGCAGTAGGGGAGCGCGCAGTATCGGACAAGAAACTCCGGCGCGCCGCACGTGATGCCATCGCCGGAACCAACGTCCAGGACGAGCCCTCGGTCACAAACTGAAAAGGTCACAATAGGGTCCGCATTCCGGATGTCACCAAGCACCCTGCGCTTTTCGGGACTAAGGTCTTGTTAAGCGCAGGAAGGGGCTGATGAATCGTGGATACGTCGAACAACAACGACATTGGACGGCCGACACCGGAGGAAGCTAACGCCGCTGCTGAAGAGGCAGCAAACCGGAGGCTTGCCGCCATCCAGCCGCCCGACCCATCCAGTGAATTGACCGTGGCCGAACGCCAGATCAACATCCTTCGGGACAAGCTTCGCCACATCGACCGCCAGCTTGCCGCCGCCACCCAGAACAACAGCAAGCTCGTCAGCATGCTTGAAACGGCGAAGAGCGAGATCCTCCGTTTGAAGGGTGCTTTGGAGCAGGAAGGGCAGCCGCCCTACAGCTTCGGAACAGTGGTACAGATCAACCCCCGCAGGCAGCCGGGCCCGGGAAGTTCCGGCCAGGCGGCCACGGAGGAATCCGTTGACATTTTCAATGCAGGCCGCAAGATGCGTGTAGGCATCAGCCCGCTGGTAAATGTCAACCAACTCGCCGTTGGCCAGGAAGTCCTCTTGAATGAGGCCCTGCTGGTGGTTGCCGGACTCGGCTACGAACGGGCGGGTGAACTCGTTACGCTCAAGGAGATGCTGGGCAAGGACCGCGCGTTGGTAGTTGGCCGGGCCGACGAAGAACGCGTAGTCCGCCTTTCCGGAGGGCTGCAAAGCGTGCACCTGAAGGTAGGAGACGCACTGTCACTGGATTCGCGCACCGGCTACGCGCTGGAGAAAGTTCCGCGCGCTGAGGTGGAGAACCTTGTCCTGGAAGAAGTTCCGGACATCACCTATCAGGACATCGGCGGCCTTGGTCCGCAGATCGAACAGATCCGCGATGCCGTTGAACTCCCGTTCCTGCATCCGGACCTTTACCGGGAACACGGGCTCAAGGCGCCCAAGGGCATCCTTCTCTACGGTCCGCCAGGTTGCGGCAAGACCCTCATCGCCAAGGCTGTGGCCAATTCCCTGGCAGCCCGTGCCGCCGAGCGCGCAGGCAACACCGACCTTAAGAGCTACTTCCTCAATATCAAGGGTCCTGAGCTCCTGGATAAGTATGTCGGCGAAACCGAGCGGCACATCCGGCTGATCTTCTCCCGTGCCCGGGAAAAAGCGTCCGATGGCAGCCCCGTGGTGGTTTTCTTCGATGAAATGGATTCGCTGTTCCGCACCCGAGGAACTGGCGTGTCTTCCGATGTCGAAACCACCATCGTCCCGCAGCTGCTCAGCGAGATTGATGGCGTGGAGCGATTGGACAACGTAATCGTCATTGGTGCCTCAAACCGCGAGGACATGATCGATCCAGCGATCCTCCGGCCGGGCCGCCTTGACGTAAAGGTCAAGATCCAGCGACCCGACGCCGAAGCCGCTGCAGACATCTTTGGCAAGTACATCACCACCGATCTCCCCTTCCATGCACAGGATCTGGCGGAGTACGGCGGGGACGTCCAAGCTACTGTCGACGCCATGATCCAGCGAACCGTGGAGGCAATGTACTCCACCGAGAAGTCGAACGAATACCTTGAAGTCACGTACGCCAACGGTGATACGGAAATGCTGTACTTCAAGGATTTCAACTCAGGCGCCGTGGTTCAGAACGTCGTGGACAGGGCTAAGAAGTACGCCATTAAAGACCTGCTGACAAACCATCAGAAGGGCCTGAGGATTGACCACCTGCTGCGTGCAGTGGTGGATGAATTCCGGGAACACGAGGATATGCCAAACACCACAAACCCTGACGACTGGGCAAGGATCTCAGGGAAGAAGGGTGAACGGATCACGTACATCCGCACGATCGTGCAAGGGAAGGCCGGCCAAGAACCCGGCAAGTCGATCGAGACCACGGCCAACACAGGTCAGTACCTGTGACGGCCAAAACCGAGGGTGTGCCCGGGGAAAGGTTGCCTGCGGGCGGCGCCATGCGCGTCATGGGTTCCGAAACCGAGTACGGAATCCATGCGCCGTCGGCGCCTGGGGCGAACGCCACGATGATGTCCGCCCGGATCATCCAGGCCTATGCCACGGTCACGCGCCAACGTGCCGCCGGGGGAGCGGAAACCCGCTGGGACTACACGGACGAAGAACCTTTACACGATGCCCGCGGCTGGACCGTTGACCGGGCGTCGGCCGATCCCAGCCAGTTAACTGACCAGCCGCCAGTGCTCGACGCCGAGGCAGTCGCGTTGGCGTATGGCCGCCAGGAACTGGAGCTGGACGGCCAGGACGAGTCCGGATCGCTCCTGATGAACATGGTCCTCGGGAACGGCGCGCGCCTTTACGTGGACCACGCACACCCCGAATACTCAAGCCCCGAAGTCACCAACCCACGGGATGCGGTGGCCTGGGATGCCGCCGGTGATCTCGTCGCACTTGCCACCGTGAGGAAAGTGGCGGCAGACACCAGCCTTCCGCCGATCAATCTCTACAAGAACAACACTGACAACAAGTCAGTGTCCTATGGCTCGCACGAGAACTACCTCATGCCCCGTTCAGTTCCCTTTTCCGACATTATCCGGGGGCTCACACCATTCTTCGTGTCCCGGCAGGTGATTTGCGGAGCCGGACGTGTGGGGATCGGGCAGGACAGTTCCACTGCCGGCTACCAGATCAGCCAACGGGCAGACTTCTTCGAGGCTGAGGTGGGCCTTGAGACCACTATCCGACGCCCCATCATCAACACCCGCGACGAGCCCCATGCGACGGCGGATAAATACCGGCGTCTCCACGTCATTATCGGCGATGCGAACCTCAGCCAGGTTTCCAACTACCTGAAGTTCGGCACCACGGCCATGGTTCTCAGTCTCATTGAGGCTGGCCAAGCGCCCCGGATCGAGGTCCACGAACCGGTTCAGGCGCTGCAGGCCATCAGCCATGACACAACCCTGACCACCACGGTAAGACTGCTGGACGGGCGAAGGGTGACCGCCCTGGACATCCAGTGGATGTACTACGAGGCCGCCGCAAAGCTGGCGCAAGAGACCGGAGTTGCAGATTCCGTCACTGGCGACGGGCACACGCACGGCGTCCTTGAGCGCTGGGAATCCACCCTGTCACTGCTGGGCAGCAACCCCGCTGCTGCTGCCTCATCGGTGGAGTGGGTAGCCAAGAAGTCCCTCCTTGAGGGGTACCGGAACCGCGACGGCCTTGGTTGGGACGATGCCAGGCTCGGGTTGGTCGATCTCCAGTGGTCCGATATCCGGCCCGAAAAGGGTCTTTACTACAGGATGCTGTCCAGGGACAGGATGATCCGGATCGTCGACGACGCCGACGTCGCCAGGGCCGTGAGTGAACCGCCGTCGGACACGCGGGCGTACTTCCGCGGACGGTGCGTTTCAAGCTTCGGCAAAGATGTTGTCGGCGCCAGTTGGGACTCGGTCATTTTCGACGTTCCGGGACTTGGGAAACTGCAGCGTGTACCCACCCGCGAACCACTGCGGGGAACCAAGGCGCTGACGGGCGCCCTCTTTGACCGGCATCAGGAAGCGGGCTCGTTCCTGGCCGAATTGCTGGGCCAAAAGCCGCCGCCGCCCAAGGACTGAGGCATTCAGCCACCGGAAAAATGGTGCCCTCGCAAAGCCGGGCGGAGCAGCCCACAGCGTGGCAATATGGCAGTAGGAAGTCTCCACAAACGGGGACTGACAGTAGGGAGAAAGAAATGGCAGCTCAGGAGCAGCAGCAACCGCAGTCACGGGACACCGAGACTGAAGTGGATGTCCCGGAGGCCCCGCCGGCAGCACCCGAAGCCCAGGCCTCGGACGCGACCCAGGGTGTGGACGATCTCCTTGACGAAATCGATGGCGTCCTGGAATCCAACGCTGAAGAGTTCGTCAGGGCCTTCGTCCAAAAGGGCGGCCAGTAAGCGGACCCGGACAAATTATGTACTGCCCGGCCGGCGCGAGGCCGCCGGGCATCGGAATGCAGAGTCGAAGGAGTGCAGCAATGCAGGACCCATCAACCGGCCCCCTGGCCACCCAGGCAACGTCTTCATTCACGGAGCACCTTCAACGCTCGCGTCCCGAACTCCTTCCCTTCAACCAAACGTTGCCGGCCGGCACCGTACCGTCCTCGCCGCATGCAACCACTATCGTCGCCTTGACATACGCTGGCGGGGTGCTGATGGCCGGAGACCGGCGGGCAACCATGGGAAACGTGATCGCCAGCCGTCACATTGAGAAGGTCTTTCCCGCGGACCAGTATTCGGTGCTGGGCATCGCCGGTACCGCTGGCTTGGCGATCGATATTACGCGGCTCTTCCAGGTGGAACTGGAGCACTACGAAAAGATTGAGGGTACGCTCCTTAGCCTCGTAGGCAAGGCCAACCGATTGGGTGCGATGATTCGCGGCAACCTGCCCATGGCAATGCAGGGAATGGCCGTCATTCCCTTGTTTGCCGGTTTCGACCAGGTATCGGGCACCGGACGGCTTTTCTCCTACGACGTAACCGGTGGACGCTACGAAGAACAGGAACACCACTCAGTGGGTTCCGGTTCAGTTTTTGCGCGTGGAGCCCTGAAAAAGCTGTGGAAGCCAAACCTCTCGGAAGAACAAGCCGTGGCCGTCGCGGTTGAGGCCCTCTATGACGCCGCGGACGACGACTCCGCAACGGGCGGCCCCGACCCCGTCCGCCAGCTGTGGCCGGTGGTTTACACCGTGAACCGTGCCGGTAATCGCCGGGTACCTGAACGGGACCTGGCGGCGATAGCCGGCACCATCGTCGAATCCCGTGCCATCGCCGGACGGGAGGCCTGACATGACGCAGCAGTTCTATGTCTCGCCTGAACAGCTGATGAAGGACCGTGCGGACTTCGCGCGGAAGGGCATTGCGCGCGGACGTTCCGTAGTGGTGATCAGTTGCGCTGATGGCATCGCTTTGATTGCTGAGAACCCGTCACCTTCGCTGCACAAAATCGGCGAGATCTACGACAAAATCGCCTTCGCGGCAGTAGGCAAGTACAACGAGTTCGAAAGCCTGAGGCAGGCCGGGGTACGGTACGCGGACGTCCGTGGCTACTCGTACGACCGCGAAGACGTGACAGCCCGGGGATTGGCCAGCGTCTACGCGCAGAGCCTCGGAGCCGTGTTCACCGCAGAACAAAAGCCCTTCGAAGTGGAACTGGCCGTGGCGGAAGTCGCCCCGACCCAGGAGCAGGACCACCTGTACCGGCTCACCTTTGACGGTTCGATTGCCGATGAGAACGGCTTCGTGGTGATGGGCGGACTTGCCGATCAGATTTCCGACGTCGTGAGCGGGGCTTGGGAGCCTGAGCTTGGTTTTGCCGGGGCGATGAGATTGGCTTTGCGCGCTTTGGCGACAGACAAGGAAGCCGATGCCCTCCCGGCGACCGCCGTCGAAGCCGCAGTCCTGGACCGCGCTTCGGAGAGTCACAGGGGTTCCCGCCGGGCTTTCCGGCGTCTGCTTCCCGAGGACATGACACAGCTGCTCACAGAGGAGGCTTGAGATGGACAAGCGCATATTCGGCATCGAGACGGAGTTTGGAATTTCCTATTCCAGCCCCGACTCCCGTCCTTTGGCCCCCGAAGAAGTGGCCCGCTACTTGTTCCGCAAGGTGGTGAGCTGGGGCAGGTCCTCCAACGTCTTCCTGACCAACGGTTCACGCCTTTACCTGGACGTTGGTTCACACCCGGAATACGCCACCGCGGAATGTGACGACCTCGCGCAGCTCATCGCACACGACCGCGCCGGCGAGCTCATCCTGGACGACCTCGTCGATGAGGCCCAGGCCCGCCTCGCTGCAGAGGGTTTCAACGGCACGGTGTACCTCTTCAAGAACAACACCGACTCCGCCGGAAACTCCTACGGCAGCCACGAAAATTACCTCATACCCCGCCGCGGTGAGTTCTCCAGGCTGGCTGAAATCCTCATCCCGTTCCTGGTGACTCGTCAGCTCATCGCGGGGGCCGGCAAAGTCCTGAAGACGCCCCATGGTGCAACTTTCGCCTTTTCGCAGCGGGCGGACCACATCTGGGAAGGCGTGTCCTCTGCCACCACCAGGTCACGCCCCATTATCAACACCCGTGACGAGCCGCATGCCGACGCCGAGTTCTATCGCCGGCTCCATGTGATCGTGGGTGATTCCAACATGTCCGAAACCTCGGCACTCCTCAAAGTGGGCACGGTGGACCTCATCCTGCGCATGATCGAGGCAGGGGTGATCATGCGGGACATGCGAATGGAAAACCCGATCCGGAGCATCCGGGAAATTTCGCACGACCTCACGGGCAGCGCCTTGGTCCGCTTAGCAAACGGCAGGCAACTTTCGGCGCTCGATATCCAGCGGGAGTACCTGGCAAAGGTCACAGAGTTCGTGGCCGCAAACGGCGCACACAATGCCCACGTGCCGCTTATTCTGGACCTGTGGGAGCGGACCCTGGATGCGATTGAAAGTGGCGATACCAGCACGATTGACACCGAGGTGGACTGGGCGATCAAGAAGAAGCTGATGGACGGTTACATGCGCCGACACGATCTCAGCCTGGACTCGCCACGCATCGCTCAATTGGATCTCACCTACCACGACATTTCCCGGCAGCGCGGCCTCTTCTTCCTGCTGCAATCACGGGATGCCGCGCGGCGTTTGGTCCCGGAAACCGAAGTGAAGGACGCCGTGGACACGCCCCCACAGACAACCAGGGCCAAACTGCGGGGAGATTTCGTCCGAAGGGCGCAGGAGCTTGGACGCGATTACACGGTGGATTGGGTACACCTGAAGCTCAACGACCGCGCACACCAGACGATCCTGTGCAAGGACCCCTTCCGCAGCGTTGACGACCGCGTCGATGCGCTGCTGGACTCCATGGGCTAACCGCCTTTCTGAGCGGACTCCCAGCTTCACGCGCTATTCTGGACTGTGGCCTCTTTCCAAGAGGCCATTGCCTTGGATCTGCCATGCGCCTTTCCGAGTGTCCTTTGCCCCGACGAAAGTGTCTTTTTTGTGCGCCGACTCCTAGCAATTCTTCTGCCTGCCCTGCTGCTCATCACTGCGTGTGGGGGAGGGGGCACGCCAGCCGCCGAGCCCACCAGCCAGTCATCCGGCGATGTCTCCAAACTCGATTCCGTGAAAGTGACGGACAACGGCGATGATAAGGCCCCGGGTCTGGACTTCACCAAGCCGCTGACCGTCGCTGAACCTACCATCAAGGTAGTCAGCGAAGGCAACGGCGAGCGTATCAAGGCCGGCCAGGTTGCCGAGCTCGCATACATCGCTGTGGATGGCAATGACGGCAAGACCGTTGAAGACGTCTACAAGAATGGCCCCCAGCCCATTGAGCTGAATGACGAGCTGAAGAAGGGCAACGAGCTGATCTACAACGCCATTGTTGGCGCCAAGATCGGTTCCCACATCGCGTTCGCCGCGCCGGGCTCGGCCGCTGCGGGCGCGGCCGCCGGCTCGACGCAGTTGGTGGTTTTCAAGCTGCTTTCCGCTAAGGAAGCGGCTCCGGTCCTGTCGAAGCCGGAAGGCGAGACAGTCACCCCTCCGGCTGGGCTCCCAACGGTGAAGGAAGACGACAAGGGCGTCCCTCAGATCTCCGTTGACGGCGCAGCCGCTCCCAAGGAACTCATCGCGCAGGACCTCATCAAGGGCTCCGGCGCTGCCGTTAAGGCCACTGACACCCTCACCGTGAATTACGTGGGCGTCAATCTCGTGGGCGGCCAGAAGTTCGATTCGAGCTTTGACCGGGGGCAGACAGCAAGCTTCGCACTTTCCGGTGTCATCAAGGGCTGGACCCAAGGTCTGGAAGGCAAGACTGTTGGCTCCCGCGTCCTTCTGGTGATCCCGCAGGACCTTGCTTACGGCGCGGCCGGACAGGGTGACGCCAAGGGCGATCTCGTGTTCGTCGTTGACATCCTCGGCATCAAGTAGGCAGCCACCTGATCAGGGACTGGCTAAGCTGGTTCCTGACACCACTCATACCTCAAAGCAAGGAGCAACCATGTCATTTGGTCAGCGTGACTTCGACCGCACCAAGCCGGAAATCGACTTCCCGGAAGGCGATGTTCCCACCGAACTAGTCATCACGGACCTCATCGAAGGTTCCGGCGCCGAGGCCAAGGCCGGCGATACCGTTTCCACCCACTACGTTGGCGTCGCCTGGTCTACCGGCGAAGAATTCGACGCTTCCTGGGGCCGCGGCGCTCCGCTGGACTTCCGTGTTGGCGTGGGCCAGGTCATCCAGGGTTGGGACCAGGGCCTGCTGGGTATGAAGGTTGGCGGCCGTCGCCGCCTGGAGATCCCTTCAGAACTGGCGTATGGATCCCGTGGCGCCGGCGGAGCAATCAAGCCCAACGAGGCCTTGATCTTCGTCGTTGACCTCGTGGCTGTCCGCTAGGACGCAAGCTTCCTGCCAAGGCGCGTTACCTTCCGGCTTTGCCGGGCCGGTGACGCGCCTTGCTGCTTTCGCCCAGGTCTTTAGTAACGTAGCAAGCGTGTCCGCATCCCGCACTGAACGACTCCTGAATCTCCTGCTTGCCTTGCTCAACACCAGGGTGGGCCTTCCGCGCTCTGTCCTGCGGGAGAAGGTCTATCACGGCTCCGCTGAAAACGACGTCGCCTTCGGGCGGATGTTCGAGCGCGACAAAGTGGATCTGAAGCAGTTCGGCTTTGAGATCGAGACCCTCACCGACCCCCGCAGTTTCGGGTCCGACGATCCCGCATCAACCCGCTACCGCATCGGCAAGGATTCCAACAGGCTTCCTGATGTCAGCCTGACTCCCGCTGAATCCACTGTCCTCCTCCTTGCCGCCCAGTTGTGGGAACGCGCTGCTCTCGGCAACGCCGCAGTCAACGCTGTCCGCAAGCTTCAGGCCGCAGGCGGATTTACCGACGTCGACCTGCCTGCCGGTGTCCAGCCGAGGATCAAGCCAGCCGGACAAGCATTCGACGACGTCGTTGGAGCCATGCACGGCCGGCATGCGGTCCGCTTCGGGTACCTCGCCGGAAGCACCGGGCGTGAGGAATTGCGCGAGGTAGAACCTTGGGGCCTGGGGAGCCGGTTCGGGCAGTGGTACCTCGTGGGGTTTGACCGGGGGAGGGAAGCCAAGAGGATTTTCAGGTTGTCACGCATGACCACCGCCGTCTCAGTCATACCAAGCAGTTCCTTTGAGCCCCCTGCCGGTTTCAACGCCCGGGCGGAGCTGGATTCGCTCAACGAACTTCCCGTGCAGCAGGCTGTCATGGACGTAGACGCCGGACGACTTCTCGCCCTGCGCAAACGTTCTGATTCCATCGGCGCCGGGAAGGAACCGGCTGAGAAGGGGGCGGACGGCCGGAACAGGCTCGTGGTGGACTTTCGGGATCCCGAGCAGTTCGCCGAGGAGCTGGCCTCGTATGGCCCCCACGTCAAAGTGGTTGAACCTGCCGAGCTGCGTGCCGCCGTCGTACGCCGGCTCAAAAGCGCTGCGGAGTTCAATGCGTCTCCGGCCATCCCCGTGGAATTCCCCGAAGCTGCGCGCGCGCAGCGATCAAGGAAGCGCACGTCCGAAGACCAACTCACCCGCATGCTGCAACTGGTGCCCTTCCTCGTCCACCATCAGGGCTTGCACGTCCAGGAAGTTGCCGACCACTTTGGCATCACCCGCAAAGCGCTCATCGACGATCTAAAAATCCTGATCTGTTCCGGGCTGCCCGGAGGCTACCCGGACGACCTCTTGGACATCCAATGGGAAAACGACCATGTGTACATCACGGAGCATTTGGACCTGAACCGTCCTGTTCGCTTCAGCGAGGACGAAGCCGCCGCGCTGCTGACCGGGTTGTCGATGCTCGGCGATCTCCCCGCACTTGCGGGTTTGTCCGAGGATGAACCGGGCAGTGCCCTGGAGTCTGTGACCATCAAATTAACCGGCGCCGCAGGACAGGCCGGACGCTTGGCCGGTGCCGTTGCAGGCCAGTCGGTGGCGCCCGAGCAATCGGAAGCCTTCGCCACCATCACGCACGCCATCAGGGACGGCCAACAACTGCGCCTGAGCTACCTTTCCCCTCAAAGGGATGAAGTGACCGAGCGCGACGTGGACCCCCTGCGGCTCTACTCCATGGACAATACCTGGTACTTCGAGGCCTACTGCCATAGCAAGTCGGGACTCCGGAATTTCCGGCTGGACCGTGTGCAATCCCTGGAACCCAATGGCCGTCCTGTCTCCGGGACGGCGACTGCTGATGCAGACTTTCCGGCAAGGCTCTTCACGCCCAGTGATGACGACGTCCTGGTGGTGCTTGAGTTGACCCGGCAGGGCGCTGGCCTGGCTGACGACTACTATGCCGAACGCACTGCGGAATTGCCCGACGGCGGGCTGCTCGCCGAGGTGCGCTTTGGAAATGTGGAGTGGTTACCGATGTTTGTGTCCCAACATGGAGGGACGGTGCGGGTGCTGGACCCTGCGGAGTTGCGTCAGGAGGTCCAAGCGTGGCTCACGGCGGCGCTTGCCCAATACGGCGAAGTTTCCTCGTCGGACAACGTGGCTGGCTAGACTACTCAGATGCCTTGGTGGTTTTGGATCCTGTTGTGGATCGCGCTCATAGCCCTGTCGTTGCTCCTTCATGTGACCCTTGGTTTTCGGCTGTTCAGGAAATTCATGGCCACTGTTCACGAATTAGGAGACGCCGGGAAACGTTTCAGCCATGTCTCTCCTGACGCAGAAACCTCCGATGTTGAGGCCCCCGAGCGCCGGCCGGAGCCCGGATCCGCAATTTTTGCCTCGCCGGAGCAGATGCGTCATGATTACCTGACGGCCAAAGCCTTCCGCCAGGAAGTTCGTCGCCAGAAGCGCGTTCAGCGCAAAGCAGAGCGGGGTCAGCCCCAATCCCTGCACGACATTGAATTCAGATAGACGTAGGATGTATCCAAAAGGAAAGGACCTCCCCAATGGGACGACTATTTGACGGGCCGTGGCCGATCGTCATCATCATCATCGTTGCGCTTCTCCTGTTCGCTGCCCCCAAGTTGCCAGCGATGGCACGGAGCCTTGGACAGTCAATGCGGATCATCAAGTCCGAGGTCAAGGAGATGAAGAACGATGGCAAGTCCGACACCAAAGACTCTGCCGATACAACCGACGCCGTAGAGGGACGGGTTGTGGACCACCCCGACGCCAGGGCCAAGAACAACGGCGAAACCGACGTTCCGCCAGCCAACCGCGTCTAAGAAGAAGTGGTAACAACGAAAGGGCGCAAAGCCAATCCTGAAGCCCGGATGGCACTGCTTGACCATCTTAAGGAGCTGAAGAACCGCCTCATCAAAGCAGCGATAGGTGTAGTAGTCGCGGCTGTTGCCGGCTGGTTTTTGTATGACCCGGTGATTGATGCTCTGAAGTCCCCGGTTGATTCGATCGCCGGCCATACCGGCGCCATCGCAACCATCAACTTCAGCAGCATAGCTTCCCCTTTCGACTTCAAGCTTCAGATAGCCATCCTGATTGGTCTGGTCATCTCCAGCCCCATCTGGATCTATCAGTTGTGGGCGTTCATCACGCCTGGACTCACGAAGAAGGAACGCCAGTACACCCTCGGTTTCATGGCAGCAGCTGTTCCTTTGTTTTTGGCCGGAGTCTGGGTTGGCTGGTTGGTGACACCCCAGGTTGTCAGGGCCCTTACGCAGTTCACGCCATCCGGCGTGGCCAACATTATCGACGCGAGAGACTACATCGACTTCGTCACTCGAATGATTTTGTTCCTCGGGCTCGCCTTCCTCGTGCCAGTGGTCCTGGTTGGCATCAACATGGCGGGCTTGGTTTCAGGAAAGACGATCTTGAAAGCCTGGCGGATCACCGTCTTTCTCGTCTTCGTTCTGGCGGCCGTAGCAGCCCCCGGCGCTGACGCCCTGTCTATGTTCCTCCTCGCCGGGCCGCTGCTGGTTTTGTTCTTCTCGGCCATCGGCGTTTGCATCTTCAACGACCGGCGGCGGGAACGCCGCGCCATCAAGCGCGCTGCTGAGACCGAAGCCACGGCAGATATTGCCACCCCGGCCTCGGATCTGGAGAATCTCTAGACCTCAGGCCATTAGGCTTGGTGCATGTCCTCCATTTCCGGGTCTCCATCACCATCAGACCGCTACCAGGCGGCAGCTCACCGGGCAGCTGAGGCCAAGACATATCTTGGTGCCTTTGCCTTGACGCTGGACTTCGAATTGGACGATTTCCAGCGTGAGGCGTGCCGCTCATTGCAGGAAGGCCGCGGCGTCCTCGTCGCGGCTCCCACAGGTGCGGGAAAGACGATCGTTGGCGAGTTTGCCATCTACCTGGCTTTGGAACGTGGCCTCAAAGCGTTCTACACGACACCCATCAAGGCGCTGAGCAACCAGAAATTCTCCGAGCTCGCCGCCAAGTATGGCTCTGCGAACGTTGGCCTGCTGACGGGGGATACAACCATCAACGGTGAGGCGCCCGTTGTGGTCATGACCACCGAAGTCCTCCGCAATATGCTGTACGCCGACTCGGAGACCCTCGGCGACCTCGGCTTCGTCGTGATGGACGAGGTCCACTACCTCGCGGACCGCTTCCGCGGAGCCGTCTGGGAGGAAGTCATCATTCACTTGCCCAGTGAAGTGCAGGTTGCTTCGCTGAGCGCCACTGTGTCCAACGCCGAAGAGTTTGGTGCCTGGCTGGATACCGTTCGGGGCGATACTGATGTCATCGTGTCCGAACACAGGCCCGTGCCATTGTGGCAGCACGTCATGGTGGGCAGGGAGATCGTCGACCTTTTTGCCGGCGATACCACTTTTGATGAAATCGCTCCCCAGATACCGGATACAGAAGTTCCGGATCTTAGCGATACTGACGACGCCGTGGACGAGGCCACCCTCCCGGCAGAAACCCGGAAGATCGCCGTAAAGAGTTCCGTGGCACCTCCTGTCCGTCAGGCAGTGACAGGCCCCGAGTTCGAAGTGAACCCGGATCTGCTGGCAATGGCCCGTTCCGAGAGCCGGATGAACTTCAACGGCCGATTCGGCCACGGTGGCCGGAGCCGCCGTCGGCAGGACCGCTATCGGGATGAACGGCAGAACACTGAACAGCGCAGTCCAGTTCGGAAAGCAAGCCGCCCCCAGGTTATTGAAAGCCTTAACCGTCAGGGCCTGCTGCCTGCCATTACGTTTATTTTTTCCCGGGCCGGTTGTGATGCTGCAGTGGCCCAGTGCGCAGCATCGGGACTATGGCTCACTACTGAGCGCGAACAACAGATCATTGCCCAGCGGGTGGATGAAGCAAGCCACGAAATCCCTGCAGACGATCTCGATGTTTTGGGGTTCTGGGGCTGGCGCGATGGCCTTATACGGGGCTTCGCGGCTCATCACGCAGGCATGCTTCCCACCTTCAAGGAGGTAGTGGAGAAGCTGTTTGCGGATGGCTTGGTCAAGGCGGTTTTTGCCACCGAAACGTTGGCACTCGGGGTGAACATGCCTGCGCGTTGCGTGGTATTGGAAAAGCTTGAGAAGTTCAATGGCGAAGCCCACGTCAACATCACGGCGGGGGAGTACACACAGCTCACTGGGAGGGCTGGACGCCGGGGTATCGACGTCGAGGGCCATGCCGTCGTACTGTGGCAGCCGGGAACAGATCCCGCTGCCGTGGCCGGCTTGGCGTCACGGCGCACCTACCCGCTGAATTCCAGCTTCCGGCCCACGTACAACATGAGCATCAACCTCATTGCCCAGTTTGGACGGGTCCGGGCACGGGAAATCCTCGAGTCGTCTTTCGCACAGTTCCAGGCAGACCGCTCGGTCGTAGGGCTGGCCAGGCAGGTCCGCGGCCGCGAGGAGTCCTTGGCAGGATACGCGAAATCCATGGAATGCCATCTGGGCGACTTCACCGAATACGCCAGGCTCCGGCGGGAGCTCAGTGATACTGAACAGTTCGCTGAACGGAACTACCACCGTGCGCGAAAGTCCAGGGTGGCGGACTCACTGACACGGCTCATTCCAGGGGACGTCATCAGCGTCTCCAGCGGCAGGCTGGCGGGCTACGCCGTCGTGCTTGATTCCGATGCCAATGCCCGCGAGCCGAGGCCTTCTGTCCTCACCTCGGACAATCAACTGCGCCGGATCGGCGTTCACGACGTCGATGCCCCGGTCTCTCCTGTGACCCGGATCAGGATCCCGAAATCCTTCAATGCCAAGGTCCCCAAATCGCGGCGTGACCTCGCCTCCTCCATGCGCCATGCCATCAGCGACGAAGCGCCCAAGTCGCGTCGCAACAGCAGGCATGAAGACTTTGGACTGGGATCCCGGCTCCCGGACCAGGAACAGAAGATCACTGAACTACGCAGGGCGCTCAGGGCGCATCCTTGCCATGGCTGCAGTGAACGAGAAGATCACGCCCGCTGGGGGGAGCGTTGGTGGAAACTTCGCAAGGAGACAGACGGCCTGATTCGCCAGATCCAAAGCAGGACCAACACGATTGCCAAGACCTTCGACCGCGTCTGCGATGTCCTGTCCGCCTATGGCTACCTCGAAACCAACGACGCCGGCAAGGTCACCATCAGCACGGATGGGCAGCGGTTGCGGCGCATTTACGGTGAGAAGGACCTGCTCATCTCGCAGTCCATCAGGCGGGGTGCCATCAACGATCTCGATGCTGCCGAGCTGGCCTCCTTGGCCAGCACCTTGGTGTACCAGGCAAAGCGTGAAGACCGGGGCCTTCGCCCGAGGATGCCTTCGATTGCACTGGAAACGGCTGTCGACATCGTCGTCCGGGAATGGTCGCAACTTGAGGACACTGAGGAACAGAACAGGCTTCCACTGACCGGCGAACCGGAGCTGGGCCTCATGTGGCCCATGTACAAGTGGGCCAAAGGCCGCCATCTTCAGGACGTGCTCAGCGGCACGGACCTTGCTGCGGGCGACTTCGTCCGTTGGGCAAAGCAAGTGGTTGACCTCCTGGACCAACTCGCCAAAATTCCACAACTGGATCCCCGCTTGACGCGGATCTGCCGTGAATCCATCGATCTGGTCCGCCGTGGCGTCGTGGCTTACTCCACCATCGCCTGACCCGGAACCGTTTTCGAGACCCAGACCTTCTTCAACGCTCGAGGAGCACACCGCATGAACCAGCCAGGCCTGTCCGCCGGCGACGGCCCCCACGAAAACGTTCGCAAAGTGACCCTTTACCGGAACGGTTCGATCTATACCGCTGCCGATCCGTTCGCTACCGCCATGGTGGTGGACGGTGACACGGTCGCGTGGGTGGGTTCCGAGCAAGCGGCAACATCCATCGCTGATTCCACCATGGACATCATTGATCTTCGGGGAGCCCTCGTGGCGCCGGGCTTTGTTGACTCCCACGCGCACTTGACGGAGACGGGCCTCGCTTTGGCTGGACTGTCCTTGACGGGCTTGCGTTCTTCCCGGGAACTGCTGGACGCCGTTGCTGCCGCTGGCGGTACCGGGACTGTCTTTGGGCATGGCTGGGATGAAACAACCTGGCAGGATGCCACCCTTCCAACGCTTGAAGAGCTGGAACAGGCCTCGGGCGGCAGGCAGGTTTACCTTTCCCGCATTGACGTTCACTCCGCCCTCGTTTCATCCTCCCTTGCGGCGTCGGCAGGCCTTGCTGGCATGGACGGCTTCACGGTGGACAGCGGCCGCGTAGTCAGGACAGCCCACACCGCCGCCCGCCTCGCGGCCCGGCGCCTCAGTAAGGCCGAACGGAGTGGGTATCAGGAACAGGCCCTGCATTATGCGGCTTCCAACGGCTACGTTGCCTTGGCTGAAATGTCGGCCCCACACATTTGCGGGCCGGAAGATCTTCACATGGCCATGTCCTGGAACAGGCAAGCCGGCAAACCGCAGGTGCTGCCGTATTGGGGCGAGCTGGCTTCATCGGAAGATCATGCCCGCAGGATCCTGGACAGCGTGGGCCCCGAGGTCCTGGGCTTGGCGGGAGATCTGAACATCGATGGTTCCATTGGTTCGCGGACAGCTGCCTTGAGGCAAGACTATTCCGATGCGCCAGGTCAACGGGGCAACGTGTATCTTTCAGTGGATGAAGTCGCCAAGCACCTTGCTGCATGCTCGCTGTTGGGCATCCAGGGCGGTTTCCACATCATCGGAGATGCAGGACTTGATGTTGCGCTTGAGGCATTGGACGCAGCAGCTGACGAGGTGGGGGAGCAGCGGATCCGCGCGGCGGGTCACCGCTTTGAACACGTTGAGCTCGCCGACCAGTCCGCCGTCGAGAAGCTGGCCAAGTACTCCGTGACTGTCAGCATGCAGCCGGCATTCGACGCTCTCTGGGGAGGCCCCGGGCGACTCTACGAGCAACGACTCGGCGGCCGCAGCAAGGCAATGAACACGTTTGCGTCCTTCTACGCCAGCGGAGTTCCGATCACCTTTGGCAGCGATAGCCCGGTCACACCGCTCAGCCCTTGGTCCAGCATCCGGGCTTGCCTGGAACACAGCAACCCGGACCAGCGCATTTCAGCCCGCGCGGCTTTCCTTGGCCATACGAGGGCGGGCTGGCGGGCCACCAAACACAGGAACCCTCTCATGGGCCAACTCGTCCCTGGCGCGCCAGCAAGCTTCGCGGTATGGGAAATTGAGGAACTCATGGTGCAAGTAGCGGATAGCCGTGTGCAATCGTGGAGCACCGATCCCCGAGCCCGCACCCCCTTGCTCCCGGCACTGGATACTGGCAGCGATCCTGTATGCCTGCAGACCGTGAGGGAAGGCCAGGAGCTCTTCGCTCACGAATCCCTCCGGGTCTGAGGGCACTATTTCCTTGGCTTCGAATGGGCCCCCTGAACTGGGACGATACACGAACCCGCAGGTCAAGTCCTGGTTGACAGCTTTTGTAAAGTCCGTAACATTGAGCCTCAACAGATCGTTAGGGCTTCGGGTTCTCCCGCGAGTAATTATCTGGTCGCGGCCAGAAAATGGTCTGGTGGCGGTACGCGAGTGGGCAGGCCCATAGGGTCCTAGAAAACAGTTCGTCCGGCAAAATAACTGTCCGGACAACACTGGTCCTGGGTCTATGGACCTGCCCTCAGCACTTAACCCTGTGTGGCCATGGCCACAGCTGCCTTTAGTAGTGCACTCGATCGTCCTATAATAGAGAGTTGCGCCAGAATGCCAGCCCCAAGGCTGGTCCGGCACACTGACCGCTCCATCAAGGAAAGGCCTCTTCTTGCGTGTCCTGACGATCATCCCTACCTACAACGAGCTGGAATCGCTCCCCAAGACATTGGGTCGGCTGCGGACAGCAGTACCTGAGTCGGACGTCCTGGTGGTTGATGACAACAGCCCGGACGGCACGGGACAGCTTGCCGACGGCATAGCCGCCGAGGACAAGCAAGTGCACGTACTGCACCGCAAAGGCAAAGAAGGCCTCGGCGCAGCCTACATCGCCGGCTTCAAATGGGGCCTCGCGGCAGGGTATGACGTCCTGGTCGAGATGGACGCCGACGGCTCCCACAAGCCCGAGCAGTTGCCCCTCCTTCTTGATGCCGTCAAGGAGGGCGCGGACCTTGCCATGGGCTCACGCTGGGTGCCGGGAGGCAGCGTTGTGAACTGGCCTCTCTACCGCCAAGCAATCTCCCGAATCGGCAGCACGTACGCCCGCCTCATGCTTGGTTTGAAAATCAAGGACGTCACGGGCGGTTATCGTGCTTTCCGCCGCAGCACACTTGAAGCCCTCAAGTTGGATGACGTGGATTCAGTGGGCTACGGCTTCCAGGTTGACCTTGCCTGGCGCGTGGCCAAGCTCGGCCTGCGTATTGAGGAGCGACCCATCACCTTCGTTGAGCGGGAACTCGGTGCATCGAAGATGAGCGGCAACATTGTTGTTGAAGCCATGATCAACGTCACCAAATGGGGCATCGCAGCACGGTGGGCCAAGCTCACCAGAAAACAGCCTGCCCTCGCAAAGTAAAAATTCCACAAGAAAAGGCCGGACCAGTTCCCACGAGGAACCGGTCCGGCCTTTTTGCTTGAGTCTGAAGACTAAGCTGAGCGACGCTCTCCGCGGCGCTCACGCAGGATGTTCAAACGATCCTCAAGGATCTGCTCCAGCTCCGGAAGGCTGCGGCGTTCCAGGAGCATGTCCCAGTGGGTACGGACGGCTTTCTCGTTGGCATCCACGGGACGCTCGCCATCTACGAGCAAGGCTTCCTTGCCAGTCTTGGAAACCCAAACAGGGGGGATCTCGGCTTCCGCAGAGAAGGTTACGAAGACCTGCTCGCCGTCCTCGCAGCGGTATTCAACCCGCTGGCGCGGTGCCGGTTCAACGCCGGACTCGGTTTCCATGCTTTGGGCGCCAAGACGCATACCCCGCAGGCTGCGATCGCTCATGATTACTCCCTCTGTCTGTTCGCGGAGCCTGAACCCCGCGCTAGCCGTAAGCCGTTATTACGGTCTCAACGGACTACTTCTGCACACCTTGCATCACTAATTGCAACGCCTGGCCAAGCTTTAATGTTCCATCCACACTGAACCAGCCGGACAAATATCCCATTATACGCCCATGGATAGCGAGTACCCAAAAGCAGTGCAAACGCAGCGAGCGGCCAGCCGCCTGGCTGACCGCTCAACTGCCTGACGACAGAGTTATTCTGTGGGCCGTGTCTGTGCCGCCGTGGTGGATTCCACCGGAGCCGCCGGTTCTGAAGCCGCAGCTTTGTTGCTGCCGCCAAACAGGCCAGCAGCATCGGAGTCACCGTTGACGCCTCCGAGCGCGCTGCCAATGCCCTTCAGGGCTTCGCCAACTTCGCTCGGGATGATCCACAGCTTGTTGGAACTCCCCTCCGCGATCTTGGGCAGCGTCTGCAGGTACTGGTAAGCCAAAAGCTTCTGGTCGGGGTTGCCTTTGTGGATGGCATCAAAGACCTTCTGGATGGCCTGGGCTTCACCGTCTGCCCGAAGGATGGCGGCCTTCGCATCACCTTCAGCTGCAAGGATGGCCGCTTGGCGCTGGCCTTCTGCCGTAAGGATTTGCGACTGCTTGGTTCCTTCAGCAGTCAGGATGGCTGCTCGACGGTCGCGCTCTGCACGCATCTGCTTTTCCATCGAGTCCTGGATGGAGTGGGGCGGATCAATAGCCTTCAGCTCCACGCGCGAGACGCGGATGCCCCAGCGGCCTGTGGCCTCGTCCAATACTCCACGCAGCTGGCCATTGATCTGGTCACGGGAGGTTAACGCCTCTTCGAGGTTCAGGCCACCCACAACGTTACGAAGTGTGGTGGTAGTCAGCTGCTCTACCGCCTGGATGTAATTGGCGATTTCGTAGGTGGCCGCCCGGGGGTCCGTTACCTGGAAGTAGACCACGGTATCGATCGAAACCACGAGGTTGTCCTCGGTGATCACTGGCTGCGGCGGGAAGGACACCACCTGCTCACGGAGGTCAAGCAACGGCAAGAGCCGGTCGACGAACGGAATCAGGATGGTGAGGCCGGGGTTGAGCGTGCGTTGGTACTTACCGAGGCGTTCAACGACGCCGGCACGTGCTTGCGGGATGATCCTTACCGACCGGACCAACACGATGATGACAAAAATGACGAGAACAATCAGCACAACTGCTGCCGCTGTTCCTCCTAAACCGTCCATGCGTCTCCTTGATTCCCCAATTGCGTGGCTTGCTTTGGCCATTTGCGGACAGGCTGCCAAGCCGTTATCCGCAGAATTCTGGTTTTCCGGTTCGAATCAGCGCGGGCTGTTTTCCGCAGGCGAGGCAACTACCGCCGTCGCGCCGTCAATCCGGGTGACCTGAACCGTGGCACCGGCGTCGAGGACTCCGGCGGTGCTGCGCGCACTCCAGACGTCGCCGCCGATCTTTACCAGTCCGCTGGTGCCCGTGACGGCTTCGATGACGAGGGCGGGTTGACCGATAAGGCGGTCGATGTTCGTCCGCTGTTCTGCTGGTCCCTTATGCAGGTGCTTCAGGGCGACCGGCCGGACGAAGGCGATCATCAAGAGGGAGACCACGCTGAAGATGACGATCTGGAGCCAGAAATCGGCGCCGGCGAAGTCCGCGACCAATCCCGCCAGTGCGCCGCCGCCGAGCATGAT
Source organism: Micrococcaceae bacterium Sec5.1 (assembly GCA_039636795.1). Lineage (NCBI taxonomy): Bacteria > Bacillati > Actinomycetota > Actinomycetes > Micrococcales > Micrococcaceae > Micrococcaceae bacterium Sec5.1. Next base: position 3,249,645 of record CP143430.1, read on the forward strand.
GAAGAAGAGGTCGAGGGTAAGCATCTCCACCACCGCGAACGCGAGGAAGACCGTGAGCCAGAGCGCCCACCAGTTCTCGCCGAGCCATTCAAACATCAATTCCCCCTTGGTCCCGGATTCCGCCGCAGGCGGGATCACAGTCGCTGTTCCTCCATCCTAGCCCGACGCTGAGTCCCTCGTCAGGAAGCCGAAGCCCCCACTGTGAAGCGGCTGATTCGGAACTTCGCGGTGGTTGCTACGGTCCCATGCTCATCGGCCAGAAGTGCGAGTTCTTCGGGCTTGATGTGGTGGCCGGCTGGCCCCATATAGGCGATGTCGGCCAGCTCGGAGCCCGTGAGGATGAGCGGCACGTCCAGGTTGTACGTTGAACCAGCGTGGAAATAGCCGCCCAAGGACTCAGCCAAGCGCTCGGCCTTGCCTTCCTCAATGCTGAGCATTCCGGTGCGGGCAGCGATTTCAGCTAAATGTCCGGGCTGCGGCGTCACCACAATCAGTTGTCCACCAGGCCGCAGTACTCGGGCAAACTCTGACGGATTCCGTGGGGCGAACACCACCAGCACGACGTCCACCGCGTCATCGGCAATGGGTAGCGGACGCCAAATGTCCCAGACGAGGTTGGCAGCGTCCCCGTTGAGCCGCGCGGCGCGACGCAGCGCGAATTTGGAGATGTCCAGCCCTATCGCGGAGGCCGGAGTGGTTTCCAGGACGCGGTGGAGGTAATGCCCGGTGCCCGTTCCGGCGTCGAGAACCACGGCCCCGGGCCGCTGCAGCGATGGAGCTACGAAACTGGCGACGCGATCGGCCAGCGCAGCGTAATGTCCGCTGTCCAGGAATCGCTGGCGGGCTCCCACCATCTCCGCCGAATCAGCTTCGAATACTGTGCCTTTGCCCGTCAGCAGGTTGAAGTAACCCTGCTTCGCGGCATCGAATACATGCTCGGAATCGCAAACGAGCCGCCGCTGTGGATCTTCGACGAGCTGAAACCGCCCTTCACAAACGGGACATCGGAGGGCGGCAACGGCGTCGGACAACATGGATTCAATCCTACGGTGGGCCGGAGTGTCTGGTGCCGGCGCCAAGCCAGCGGGGCTAGGCTCACCAAGGTGAAACCCGAGCAACTGCCTTTGTTGAACTCCGTCTCCGCCCCAGCCATCCATCCTGACGGGACCAAAGCGGTGGTATCCGTCGTCAGGCCCGATTTCGACGCCGATGCTTACGTCGGTCAATTGTGGAACGTTCCGCTGGACACCACCAAGCGCCCACGACGCATCACCCGCGGGTTCAGGGATACTTCCCCGGCTTTCTCGCCTGACGGACTGGTTTTGGCCTTCCTGCGGAGCGACGCAGAGGGAAAAGCACAACTGTTTGTTGTGGAGTCGGCAGGGGGCGAACCACAACAGGTCACGGATCAGCACGCCGGGGTCAACGGGTTTGCGTGGGCTCCCGATTCCCATCGGGTGGTCTTCACCAGCCGTGTTGCCGAACCGGGCCGCTATGGAACGGTCGACGGCGTTACTTCCGGCAGCGAAGACGCCCGGCTTATCGCCGTGAACCAGTACCTGATGAACGGCGTGGGCTACGTCCTGGACCAGCGCCAGCAACTGTTCGTCGTTGACGTGCCGGAATTGGGTGGCGAGCCTGTTGTCATTCCCCGCGGCAGAGCCGCCCACGAACGGCCAGGCGCCAGGGTAACTGGTGTTCCCGATGCCAGGCAGATGACGTTCGGCGAATCAGACCATGAGGCGCCCTGCTTCTCGGCCGACGGCAGATTCCTCTACTTCGTAGCCGCCCTCCACGACGGGCATGATGACGACCTCGTAACGTGGGTGTATCGGATGGACGCAACAGGCGGCGAACCCCAGCTCGTCAACCCTCACAACCCAAAACTGCAGACCGTCACGGTCGTGCGGGCGTCCACCGATGGCCGCTCGCTGTTCTTCACCGCGCAGGACCTGGGCGACACAGGACGTGACTTTGTCGCGCGCAACAGCGTTCTCTACTCAATGCCTGTCATCGGGGGAGATGCGGTGGCCCTGACCGACGTCGAGCATTTGGACGTCTCGGGTCCGCTGGAACCGAGCGGACCAGACAGCGTCCTGGTCCTGAACACAGCGTTGGGCAGCGTGGAGCTCCTCGATGTCACTGCAGAAGGAAGCATTACACCGCTCGTCCATGGAGCCCGGGTAGTCAACGGCGCCACTGTCGCTGCCAATGGTGAAATTGCCGTCAGCTTCCTGGACGCGTCTACCGCCGGCGACGTCGCCTCCCTGGAGCGTGGTGAACTGCGTCTGCTGACGGACTTCTCGGCGGGACTACGGAATAACTCACGAGTCAGCGAGCCCTTGGATTTGCAGGCAACCGCCGACGACGGATACCCCGTGAACGGTTGGTTGGTGCTGCCCGACGGCCCCGGACCGCACCCTGTCCTGCTGACCATCCACGGGGGTCCGTTCTCCCAATACACGGGAGCCTTCTTGGACGAAGCCCAAGTCTACGCAGCTGCGGGATACGCAGTAGTGATGTGCAATCCGCGGGGCTCGTCAGGCTACGGACAATCACATGGCCGGGTCATCAAGGAGCGCATGGGAACCGTGGACATGCAGGACGTGCTCGCCTTCCTGGACGCTGCCCTGTCCGCCCACGCAACCTTGGACGCAGACAGCGTGGGCATCATGGGTGGATCCTATGGCGGTTACCTTACGGCGTGGACCATCGCACACGACCACCGTTTCAAAGGGGCAATTGTCGAACGCGGATTCCTGGACCCTGTCAGCTTTGCGGGTACGTCCGATATCGGCTGGTTTTTTGGCGGCGAGTACGCTGGAGCCACACCCGGTCAGCTTGTGGCACAGAGCCCCCTGGCCGTAGGCGGCTCCGTCGTGACACCGACCCTGGTGATCCACAGCGAAAACGACCTTCGGTGTCCTCTCGAACAAGGGCAGCGGTACTATGCGCTCCTCAAAGAGAGGGGAATTGAGACGTCGTTACTCGTCTTCCCGGGCGAAGACCATGAACTGTCGCGTTCGGGGACTCCGCACCACCGAAAGCAACGGTTCGAACACGTCCTTGCGTGGTGGGCCAGGCATCTGCCGACGGCATCAAACCATATGGCGGAATGATGCATAAAGAGGAGCGGCTAGCCGTGCAGGAAGCCGAGGGTCCGGCGCGCGTCCTCAATGTCCGGATTGGACCACCGTAGGGAGTGTTCGGCGTTGCTGGAAAGCGATCGCATTTCTGCTTTGTCCACGTAGAGAACTCCCTGCAGGTGGTCTGTTTCGTGCTGCACAATGCGTGCCTGCCATCCTGAGAACCATTCCTCCACGGGGCGCCCCTCTGGCGTGAGGTAGCTCAATTCCACATTGCGATACCTGGTGACCACCGCTTGGTAGCCGCTAATGGACAGGCACCCTTCGTAGAAGGACGCTGTCTCATTGCCCAAGGGCCGATATTGCGGGTTGAGCACAACCATGAACTCCATTGGCTCCCTGTGCCGGACCGTTGCCGACTCCGGATCCACCTCGTACTTGTCCTCAAGGACTGCCAACTGCAACGGAATGCCCAACTGCGGAGCCGCCAGTCCAACCCCCGGTGCCGCATGCATGACCTCACGCATCCTCTCAATGAACGCCGCCAATTCAGCGCCATCAAGCTGGCCGTCATAGGGCGCCGCCTGTTGCCGGAGGACGGGGTGCCCGGCTTGAACGATCGGCGGAAGTTCCTCGGTTTCAAGTAGCCGCAGGACTGCGTCCCTGATCTGAAGGGGATTAAAATCAGTGGCCGGGCTGGGCGCCTCGGAGTGAGGTTGCTGCGTCATGACTCGAGCCTAGCGCGAAGGCTCCGCCTCGCGCCTGCGTCCTGCACTACGGTTCGCCCTTGCCGGGCCTCGGTCTCCGCGTTCAGCTAGGCTCGTCGAATGAGCGAAAGCAACCCCCTGGACCATGTACTCGGATTTATCAGGACGGTTGAGTCCGGCGGCGGCGCCACTGAGATCAGCCCGTACCTGGCCCACGACTTCACCCTCACGGAGTGGCCGCATGCACTATCCAAGACCGGGTCCACCAGGACTCTTCAGGAGACTCTCACCGGCGCGGATCACAGTAAGAACATCGTGGCGAACCAGAGCTTTGAGGTGGTCCGGACCACCTGCGAAGGCAACCGGGTAGTCCTGGAGATGAACTGGTCAGCCACATTGCTGCTGGACCTCCCGCACTGGGACGCTGGCGAAACCATACGTGCGCGGAGCACCGCTGTCTTTGAACTACGGGATGGATTGATCGTCAGCCAGGACACTTACGACTGCTACTACACCCTCCCTGAACAGACAGCCGCGGGCTCCTGAACGAGCGCTGAGTGAACACCCACGAGCTAGCGCATGGTGAAGCGCCGCTCCACCAGCGCTGAGACAGCGGGCAATTCCAAGGCGTGGGCAAAAAACGAGTTCCTGGCCGCCATGATCGCCGGAGGGAGAGGCCTTCCAAGTGCCATGTTCAACCCCGCCTGCAAGGAGGCGCGAGCCGCTGCCCGGCGTCGGTCCTTCTCGAACAGCTGAAGCTGGCGGCCGACGCCCTGCCCCCTGAGGGAGGCACCAATGAGAGGTGCCAAGGCAGCAGCGTCAAGCCATCCAAGATTCATTCCCTGGCCGCCAATGGGGCTGATCTCATGGGCGGCGTCGCCCAACAACACGGTTCTGCCATGGATCATGCGCCCCGCAAGCCTGGATTGGACATCAAATGCACTCAGCATGGTGTTGCTGTGCGCATCCACCACGGCCCCGGTCCGGGCGTGGACCATGGCAGCCAGGTTGGCCGCCGTCGCGCCTTTGGCCGGGGTTCCCAGCCGTACCACCCATCGCCGAACCTCTCCAGGCAAAGGGAAAGACTCGACGATGCCCTCCGGCTCCAGATACAGGACCGCGTTGTCTCCGTGGCCTGTCCCATCGGTGAAGTCGCCCATCAGATAACTATCCGGATAGTTACGGGCCGGGAGGTCGGGGAGAAGACGTTCTCGTATCAGCGAGTGGGCTCCGTCAGCTGCCACCAAAAGACGGCTGGTGAAGGTGCCTTCCCCGGAAGCTGAGGCCGCTCGGACGCTGACAGTGCCGCCGTCGTCGGCAAAATCGCGAACGTCCGCGCCGCGGACGATCGCGTCCGGGTCCAACGCAAGGACTGCTTGCTCCAGTGCCTGCTCCGTCACTGGTTGCGGGACCGCGAGGATGAAGGGAAAGTGCGGGTCCCCTGAAAAAGGCAACTCGGCGATTTTCCTGCCTTTGCTGTAGGCAATGCCCCGCTCGATCCGCACGCCGGATGCCAACAACGGCTCGGAAAGACCGGCCCTTTCCAGTTCGCCAAGCGCCGGCGGGTGAATCCCTATCGCCCTTGAACGGTGGCTCCTGTTCAGTCGGCGTTCAAGGATTCGGACCTGGTGCCCTCGTTTGAGCAACAAAGTGCCCATGAACAAACCGACAGGACCGGCACCCACGATGATGACGTCAAGCACGTCCGTCCCTCATGTCCAGGATCCATTGCCGGCATGCTCGTAGACGAGCAGGTTGTGCCATGGTCCGTTTCGATCCACCCTCCATCCTCCCGGAGCCGCCGTTTGGAGCTCTGCAGAGGTGAAACTGCGTTTGATGGAGACCAAACCATCTCCGCAGATGAAGGAGCCAACGCCCAAAGGCCAAAAGCCGGCCGCGAAGAGAAGGTAGGCGATGTTGCTCCGTTTGAGATCGTTATGCAGCGCGAGCCTGCGGCTCAGTACTTCTGAGTCCTTCAACACTCCGGCGAGTTGCTCAGCGTCGAGGTGGTGAAGCATGTGGTTCGACACGACGATATCGAAACTGCTGCCCTCGGCCACAAGCTCGGCACTGTGCGCCCGCCGGTAGGTGACGCCTTCCACCGCTGGCGCACGGGTCGCAAAATTGTACGCCCGTTCGTCAGGGTCTATGGCAGTCACCTCTAACGCAAATCCATCCTTTGCCGCCCATTTGGCCAGGCTTCGAGCGACGTCCCCACCACCGCACCCGATGTCCAGGACCGACGCCGTGCCACTCGCTGCGAGAACTGGCCGGAAGCGGTCACGGTACGTCCGGTGCCATCCGGAAAGGAGGCGGTTAACCACCGGGAAGCGGGCGTAGCTGCGATCCAGGCGCTGGAGGTCACAATCAGGCCGGTCCATGTCCTCGATGGCCTGCAAGTCCCTGTCCTTCAGGAATCCCCACGGGCTCACAGGCTGGGAGAGACCAGGGTAAAGAGGCCTGTCTCCACCGTGAGGCCGGGACCGAAAGCCATGGAGCAGATCCGCTCCTCGCGTTGGTTTGCGGCCTGTCCGAGCATGTACTTCAAAACAAACAGCACAGTGGCGCTACTCATATTGCCGTATTCCCTGAGAGTCTCCCTTGCCGGGACCAGTTGCTCCGCAGTGAGTTCGAGCTTGGATTCGACCTTGTCCAGAATGCTGCGCCCACCCGGATGAATGGCCCAGTGCATTATGTCCCGATAGGGCAGTCCTGCCAGTTGAGGCTCCTTGGCGAGCAGCGGCTCCAAGGCGCCGGTGATGTGCTCCTCGATGATGTGGGGCACATACGAACCCAAGACCATTTCAAAACCCTCGTCACCGATGTTCCAGGCCATCGCTTCTTCACCTACGGGAGTGAGGACCGTTTCGAAGTGGTCCAGCCTGATGACGGGCTCAGGCCCTTGCGGTTCCTTGGACGTCACGATGGCCGCGGCTGCACCGTCGCCGAAGATCGCCGAGCCCATGATGGTGTCAGGGTCGTTGGAGGTGCGCACGTGCAGCGAACAAAGCTCCACACAGATAACCAGAACGACGGCGGCTGGATCAGCGAGGCAGAACTGCTTGGCTGCTTTCAGGGCTGGAAAAGCGGCGTAGCAGCCCATGAAGCCCAAGTGGTAACGCTGCACGGAGGGATTCAGTCCCAGTGCGCGGACGACCTTGTAGTCGGGACCAGGGTTGAAGAATCCAGTGCAGGAAACAGTAATGACATGAGTGATGTCATCGAGATCGATATCCGGTACGCGCGCTACTGCAGCTTTGCCGGACTCTATGAAGAGCTTGGTGGCCTCTACGGCAAAAATCTCGTTCCGGACTTTGGTGCTCGGGCTTAGCACTTGGTTGGTTGAGGGATCGAAGAATCGTGGATTTTCGGGATGCGCGTCCAGGCTCAGCTCTTCCACCGCCGTATAGCGGGTATCTATGGCAGCGGAGTCGAAGCAGGTGGAGACCAGCCGCGACCCAAGCCGGGTCAGGCCTGGTTGCGCTGCGAAGACGTCGCGTGCCTGCGACTGCACGAGGATGGTTGGCGGAACTGCGGTTTCAAGGGACCTCATGTATACCGGCATGCTTCATTCTTAGTGAGTCCGCAGCTGATGACAATGGTTGGAGTGGTTCAGGATTCGCGTCCTCCCGAAGGCATGCAGCGCAGGCCGTTAGTGTGGACAATGACCGTTGCCGCTTTCGCGACGACGAACGAGAATTTTACGTACTGACCGAGGCTGGCCGGTCCGGGCCAGGCGGGCCGACGAGCTTTTGGGCAGCGCCGACCAACAGATCGTGCCTAAAGATGGAGAAATCATGAGCATTGCCACGAGCACCGACGCGCAGTCTGCTGCGTCGCACGTAGCAGACACCCACGACCTCATTCGGGTGCAGGGTGCGCGCGAGAACAACCTCAAGGACATCAGCGTAGAGATCCCCAAACGTCGTCTCACTGTGTTCACGGGTGTCTCCGGCTCGGGCAAGAGTTCTTTGGTCTTTGCAACCATCGCCGCAGAATCCCAGCGGATGATCAATGAGACATACAGCGCTTTTGTTCAGGGCTTCATGCCTTCGTTGTCACGGCCGGATGTGGACATGCTGGAAGGCCTGACAACGGCCATCATCGTGGACCAGGAGAGGATGGGCTCGAATCCGCGCTCAACCGTGGGCACTGCGACAGATGCCAATGCCATGCTCCGCATTCTCTACAGCCGGCTCGGGCAGCCCCACATCGGGTCGCCGAACGCGTACTCATTCAACGTGCCCACCGTTAAGGCCAGCGGGGCCATCACCGTCGACCGTGGCGAGGGCAAAACCAAGACGGAGAAGGCCAGCTTCAACCGCCTGGGCGGCATGTGCTCACGCTGTGAGGGAATGGGCTCGGTCAACGATTTCGATCTCACCGCGCTCTACGACGACAGCAAGTCCTTGAACGAGGGCGCGCTCACGATTCCCGGGTACACGATGGATGGCTGGTATGGCCGGATCTTCAGCGGATCAGGCTACTTCAATATGGACAAGCCAATTGCCAAGTTCACCAAGAAGGAGCTCCACGACCTCCTGTACCGGGAACCCACCAAAATCAAGGTCGAAGGCATCAACCTCACCTACGAAGGTGTCATCCCCAAAATCCAGAAATCGATGCTCTCCAAGGACGTTGACGCACTTCAACCACACATCCGCGCCTTCGTGGAGCGGGCCATCACTTTCACCACCTGTCCAGAGTGTGAAGGCACCAGGTTGAGCCCGGAGGCACGTTCTTCCAAAATCAGCGGCAAAAGTATTGCGGATGTGTGCAAGATGCAGATCAGTGACCTTGCTTTGTGGATCCGTGAAATCAATGAGCCTTCAGTGGCGCCGCTTCTCAGGGGACTACAGCACCTCCTGGACTCCTTCGCCGGGATAGGCCTCGGATATCTTTCCCTCGATCGGCCTGCCGGTACATTGTCCGGGGGAGAGGCGCAGCGAACCAAGATGATCCGGCATCTGGGCTCATCCCTGACTGACATCACGTACGTCTTCGACGAGCCAACCATAGGGTTGCACCCGCATGACATCGAGCGCATGAATCAGTTGCTGCTGCAGTTGCGGGATAAAGGCAACACTGTCCTGGTAGTCGAGCACAAGCCTGAAACGATTGCGATCGCTGACCACGTGGTGGATCTGGGTCCCGGCGCGGGCACAGGCGGCGGCACAGTCTGTTTCGAAGGCGATCTGGACGGGCTGCGGGGGAGCGACACCATCACTGGACGCCACCTCGACGATCGCGCATCCATTAAGGAGCAGGTTCGTTCCGCCTCCGGCACTCTTGAAGTCCGTGGCGCCTCCACCAACAACCTTCAAAACGTGGATGTTGATATTCCATTGGGCGTGCTGTGTGTGCTCACCGGGGTGGCCGGATCGGGCAAGAGCTCGCTCATTCACGGGTCCGTAGCCAAACGTGACGGTGTCCTGGTGATCGACCAAGGTGCAATCCGGGGTTCCCGCCGAAGCAATCCTGCAACCTACACCGGACTCCTTGAGCCCATCCGCAAGGCATTCGCCAAGGCCAACAACGTGAAACCGGCACTTTTCAGCTCCAATTCCGAAGGCGCTTGCCCCACCTGCAACGGCGCCGGGGTCATTTACACGGACCTGGGCGTCATGGCCACTGTGGAGTCAACGTGCGAGGAATGTGAAGGAAAGCGCTTCCAGGCATCCGTACTGGAGTACAGGCTTGGTGGCCGCAATATTGCAGACGTGCTTGCAATGTCTGTCAACGAGGCTGGGATCTTCTTCAGCGAAGGCGAAGCACGCACACCGGCCGCCCACAAGATCCTGGACCGCCTTGCCGACGTCGGGCTTGGTTACCTGACGCTTGGCCAGCCGCTCACCACACTGTCCGGCGGGGAACGCCAGCGGCTCAAGCTTGCCACGCAAATGTCAGAGAAGGGCGACATCTATATCCTGGACGAGCCAACAACAGGCCTTCACCTGGCCGATGTCCAGAACCTGCTCGGCATGCTGGATCGTTTGGTCGAGTCAGGAAAGTCAGTCATCGTCATCGAGCATCACCAGGCCGTCATGGCACATGCGGACTGGATTATCGACCTCGGTCCCGGCGCCGGACACGACGGCGGCAAAATTGTTTTCTCTGGCACGCCAGCTGACTTGGTGGCTGACCGCTCGACGCTGACCGGCAAGCACCTAGCGGCTTACGTCGGGGCTTGATGCTCGATTGGCCTGAAAAGACGCCAATCCAGCATGCTGTGAAGCCGTCTATAGCCGCTTCTCAACTAAGCTTTTTTACGGGATTCCTTGACTATTCCCTGTGATGTGACCCACACTTACTCAAGATTTGGACTATTTACAGACCATTAAAGATCTTGAACGCAGGGGGAAGCATGTCCACATTTTCGTCAGGCTTGGTCAAGGGTGACAACACCCACGCGAAGGAATCTCGCCGGAAGCACCATTTCCGGTTTGCGACCACTGTGGCGGCGGTGGCGATCCTCATGTCGGCCACGTCGTGCGCCACGCCACTTGCAACCGGCATTGAGCCAGCAGCCGAGTGCCGCCAACTTGACGCCAAACTGACGTGGCCGGATGAGGTCCGGGAACAACTACAAAAAACCATCGACGCCCACAGCAGTTGCACCGGAACATCCCGCGGAGACCAAGCTCCAGTGGCGATCTTTGACTGGGACAACACCGTGGTGAAGAACGACATCGGCTATGGCACGAACTTTTGGATGCTGCGGCACGACAAAGTCCTGCAACCGGCGAACAAGGACTGGAAAAGCACAAACCGCTACCTTACAGATGCGGCAGCGAAGGCGCTGACAGCGGCCTGCGGCACTGACACTCCCGCAGGCCAACCTCTCAAGACCAGCAGCAACATTGACTGCGCCGATGAAATCCTCGCCATCCTTGAGGACAAGACACGTTCCGGCGAACCGGCATTTGAGGGCTTCAATGCCCGCCACCTCATAGGCGCCTACGCCTGGGGTACGGCCTTGTCTGCCGGATATACCGAGGAGCAGCTCAGCCAGTTCGCACTCGCGATGAAGCAGGAAAACCTGTCCGCAGCACAAGGCAGCACGCAGACCGTTGGAAGCCAGCAGGTGGACGGTTACATCCGGATCTACCCACAGATCAAGGACCTCATCGGCGTCCTTCAGGCACATGGCATCGATACTTGGGTGGTGTCGGCATCGACGCCGGGCACGTCGTGGGCGTCCGCAGCGTCTACGAGGATGGCATCCAAACCTCCCACTTGAAAGGCTGCGGCGGAATACCCGACGGCGAAGATTCCGTCATGACCTACATCGAGGGAAAACGTTGCTGGGCCAATCAGGTGATCTTCGGCGTCGAGGGTCCTTCAGCCTTTGAGCAACTGCCTGCCGAACGCCGCCAGATCCTGGCCGCCGGTGACTCCGGCACAGACGTAACCTTCGTTGGCGACGCCATCGAAGCCAGGCTGGTGGTGAATCGGAACAACGCCGAAATCATGTGCCACGCGTACGACAACGAGGACGGCAAGTGGCTGATAACCCCAATGTTCATCCAGCCCAAACCACAGCGTAGCGAGCCGTATCCATGCACCACCAAGGCGTACACCAACCCAGACGGCAGCAAGGGGCCGGTGAAGCGCGAGGACGGCAGCCTCATCCCGGACCAGGTGGACCGTGTCCACTGAAGGTACTTCGTGGTAGCCGCTTCTGTCGCGAAGGGTCCTACTTCAGGCTTCCCATGGTGACGCCGGAGCGCCAATAGCGTTGCATGGCAATCATGAGGACGATCATGGGAATGGTGGAGACGAGGGATCCTGTGATCACAAGACCGGTCAGGTCATACTGGCTGTCAGTTCCGCGCTCAAGCCATGAATAGAGTCCGAGCATCACAGGCCATTTATCTGCGCCCTTGAGGAAGACCAGAGGCCACATGAACGTGTTCCAGGAAGCCACAAAGTGAAGGAGAAATATTGTTGCACCTGCAGTTGTCATGAGCCTGAGACCGAGGGAGAAGAAGATCCTGTACTCACCAGCGCCGTCGATCCTCGCCGCTTCCATGAGTTCACTGGGGACTGCTCCCTCGGCGTATACCTTCGCCAAGTAGACGGAAAACGAGCCGAACATACCGGGGAGGATCATTGCCCAGATCGTGTCGTAGATACCCATCTGCGTGAAGAGCACAAAAGAGGGGACGATCATGAGGGTTCCCGGAATGAGGAACGAACCGATAATGAGGCCCATGGTGAACCCTCGCCCTAAATAGCGGTACTTGGCGATGGCATAACCCGCTGCCAAGGCAACCAACGTCAATCCGACTGAGCCCAGGGTGGCGTAGACCACGGTGTTCCAGAGCCATCGGGCGAAGATGCCGTCCTGATAAGTGAAAAGGTCCGAGAGGGTGTCCAGGAGACTGAATTCCCCAAACCACATGCCGTTGGTTGTGTACAGCTCTTCTTTCGACTTCGTCGATGCCACGATGAGCCACCACAGCGGGCCCGCGGAGTAGATGGCCAGGAAAGCCAGAATTCCCAGCATGACCCAGCGGGAGACTCCCACAGCCTCGTTCGCGGATCGCTGTACATTTGGATTTCGCCTCCGCTTGCGGGGGAAACGAGCAGGGTGGGGCGTGTCTGCTCCTTCAGGGACTGTCCCGCTCACCGCGGGCCGCAATGATGCCTGGGTCATGACTCGATCCTGTTCGTAAAGCGGTAAATGATGGTCGAAACGATGCCCACCACGACTCCCAGCACGATTGAGAGTGCCGTGGCGTAGTTGATGTTTCCCACTTGGAAGGCCTGGTTGTAGATCATCATGGCGGGCGTGAAGTCCTTGGTTATGGTCTCCGGAGTGACGGCTCGGAAGAGAAGTGGCTCGTTGAAGATCTGGAGCGTTCCGATGATTGCCAGCAGGCTTGTCAGAACGAGGGAGCCCCGAAGGAACGGCACCTTAATGTCCATGGCGATTCGCAGTTCCCCGGCGCCGTCGATCCGGGCGGCTTCGAAAATTTCATGGGGGATCGACTGAAGGGAGCCGTACATGATGAGCATGTTGAACCCGATGCCGCCCCAGATTGCCAGGTTCCCGATTGATGACCATATGGTGTTGCCGGCGAAGAAGTTTACCTGCACCCCGAACACCTGGAGGAAGTCACTCAGTGGCCCAACAACAGGGCTGTAAAGAAAGATCCAGACCATGGTGGCCACCAGCCCTGGGACCATGTAGGGGAGCAGCAGTACGATCCTGAACCTCGCCGCGACCCGCCGCCGAACGCCGTCGAGCACCAAAGCCATGGCGAGGCTGACCAATTGTCCAAGCGGTACGACGATGATCGCGTAGATGAACACACGAAACATTCCAGCCCAGAAGGACGTGTCCGCGAGGGCTTCGGCAAAGTTGTCAAAGCCAACAAAGGTTGACGTTGCTTTGCCGAAGCCGAGCCCGGATGTCTTGGTTGCAAAAACGCTTTCCTTGAGTGCCATCGCGACAGGAACGAGGGTAAACAAAGCAAACCCGAGGAGGAAAGGCAGGCTAAGGGACGCACCTTTCAGGTCCTGCTTTACGCGCCACCCGGATCGTGCCCGAAGGGCTGGTCCGTCCATGCCACCGCTGTTTTTCTTCCGGGTCGTGTTTCCACGAGGGGACCGGCGTCGCTTGGTTGCTGCCTGGATAGTTGCTGTCATGAAGTCCTCCTGCTCTCAATGCACCGCAGCCGTTAGCTGCCGGTGGTGAATGAGATGCCCTTCTTTTCCAGGTCCGAGGTCACGAAGTTCTGGACATTCTTCAGTGCCTCGCTCAACTTAATCTGGCCCGCCACGGCCTTGCCCCATTGATCCTGCAACTCCGGGAACCACGCATCGTAGTTCGGTCCCAGCTCAAATTTGCCTACCGTAGCCTTCTGGGCCTCCACCATGACTTCTGCAGCTTTCGTGTCGTCGACGAAGAAGCCCTTAGGGATGACATCCTTGACGTACGGGGACGGGTCCTTCAGGGAGGAAGGCAGGCCTACGGAACCAGTTTTCGGGTTTTTGCCCGCTTGGATACCTTCGGGCGTGGCCAGCCAGTCTGCGTACTTGACCACAGCTTCGGGGGAGTCGCAGCCAACGGGGACAAAGCTTGGAGTCGATCGGCCTGGAGTAGCCTTCTTGTCGGAACTGAATTGCGGGATCTCCACTGCCTCCCAGTGGCCTGAGGTGGCGGGAAAGTTCGTTTTGTAGCCAGTTAGCGACCACCATTGCGTGGTTGTGGAGGCCATCTTGCCTGAGTCGAAGTACGAGTACAGGGCAGGCCTATCCTTATAGGTCTGATTTGAGACGAAGTCGTTGTCGATAAGTTGCTGAATGATGTCGGCCGCCGCCATCGTGGCCTTGTCGGTAAAGTTGACCTTCCATTTGTCCCCGTCTATCGCGAACCACTCCGCGCCGCCCTGCTGGGCCAGGTTCATCAGGGTACTCGGGTCCTCACCGGCGAGGTTGGTGACGTCAACGCCGTTGGCTTTGAAGATTTTGCCGGCGTCCACGAATTCCTGCCATGTGGCGGGTATCTTCACTCCGTATTTGTCGTACGTGTCCTTGTTGACGATCATGAACTGCCCGTCAGATCCGGAGGGAAGACCGTAGTAGCGGTCATTCACCTTAGCCGCGGCCTTGGCACCGTCGTTGTAGATGTCCTCGGTAGGAGTGACAGCATCAGTGATGTCCTGGGCCCAGCCGTTGACCACCATCGTGGTCAACGGCGCGAAACCCTGAACCAGGCATGGAACATCGCTCTTGGCTTCCATGGCATTCCGGAAATTTGTTTGGGTAGCGGTGTTGGAGGCCTGGAGAACGTAGTTGACCTTAACATCGCTCTGTGCGGCGTTGAACGCGTCCGCTATCTGCTTACCCGTTTCGGCATTCCAACCCCACACGTCAATCGTGACCGGGCCCGACCGGGCCTCTGGGGCTGCCGGTGAGGCAGAGCCCCCGCCGCATGCCGAAAGTAAAGCGGCTGAGGCTAGGACGGCAGCACTCAAAGTGACCCGCCTGCGATGTGTGAACTTCATATGTCTCTCCTTTGAGGTGGTACGAAAGGTGGGGAAAGGGCCCGTTCCCCACATGACTAAGGCGCGGGCGAACTGGACAGGAAATCGTTATCCCAAGCATGAGTGATGAAGGCCACATTGTCAACGCGTTAGCGCTAACAATGGCCTAACGGCGCGCTGTTGCTGATAACCAGGGACCGAATGCTGGGGGAGTAGCGGACGCTTTTGGCTAAGAAGGCTTACTGCTGGGAGTGTGACCAGTGAACTTGCCTGGACCCACCAGAACGGCCCCTACGGATGGTGTTCCATCCGTAGGGGCCGTTAGCCACTGATCGGCTTCGAAGCGGCGGCTAGCTCTTTTGGCTACGCGGCAAGAGCGGCATCGAAAAGTTGCTCGGCCAGCCGGAGCAAGTGAGGGGGTGCATCTAACTCCTCGCCGTTGTCGTCATGGCCAAGTAGAACGGCGGTCCCACTAACGGGCTGTTCAATCTCCAAGCCTGCTTCGCGCAGCAACACCTCGGCCCGGGCATTTAGTGGCAGGGGAATAGACGCTGCCTCATCGTTCAAATAGACGTGCCAATCGTTCCAGGTAATTGCTTCAACGCTTCCTTCAACCAGCCTTTGCATTGTGGGCAGGGTCGGGTCGATTCTTTCGACGCGGACGGGCTGCCTGAGAGGAGCTGGGATAATCAGGGCATTGTGTTTCCGATACATAATTCATCCCTTCCACGTCTGGGCGACCGGCATTCCCAGGGCTTCAAACCCGTCCCTCCTGGGAATGACCAAGTGACCGCTCGGGGCAAACTTTTACATAGACTTGGCCGCGATTTAGACCGCGTCGTGCCCGTGTGCCAGATCCACTAACAACACTGACCCTAAGCGCGACGCGTCACCTTTGGTTTTTACGCGGCTTTTGGAAGAGATTTTCGCTGGTATCAATTTTTGCCCTTTTCGCGGCTCTTTTTTCAAGAATCGATTTTCCCGATTTTTTGGCACTAATATTTCTGGGGGACTTACCGGCCACAGGAATCACGCCTTTCTGAACGCTATCTAGCAATCACCATACCGACTTTAATTTTTAAAGCCAGTCCGCGGTTTGGTGGATATTTCTGCAAGCTACTCGTAGACAAGACTTTCGAAAAATTTATCGCAGACTTCAACACCAAGGAGCCGACGTTGCCAGCCGGGCGCACGGACAACCACCGGGCCGCTAAGGGCAGCACGCCGTCCAGTCCCACCTGGTGCAGGCAAGCCCCTTCTGCCCCCGTGCCTTTAACGCCGATAATCTACATTATGTAAAGTTGAACAGTGATTATTGCATCTGATGCATGATCACCTCTCCTCCGCCCGACGCGGTCGATTCAGCGGGACGGGTGCTCGACTTCGGCGCTGTGAGTTTCCTTCACCCGGAAGACTACGTGTTCACCCAGATGCTCACTGGCTGGCGTAACCAGCAGTTGAGCCGGAACCTGGCGTTTGGCACCATCGAGGGCCGGGAACGGCTAGTGACGCGGTTCCAGGAGTCCACCAACGAGTATCCATGGCAATGGACGCCGGCCCACGTTGACGAGTTCTTCGGGGATCTTCGCAGCGTGAAGCGCGCCGCGCAATCCACCATCCGGAGCTACCAGGCAGCGCTGAGGGCGTTCTGCTCCTACGCGGCGTCGCCTGAGTATGGCTGGGACCGGGTCTGCGAACAGTACTTCGGAACACACCCTTCGCAGGTCTGCTTTGACTGGAACACCGCGGTCCATGCGCAGGCGACAGAATCCACTCCTTTCCGGCGCCCATTTACCAGGCAGGAGTTACAGGCCTTCTTTGACCGAGCCGATGACGAGGTGGACCGGATCGCGACTCTGGGCCGCAAGGGCTGGTTGCCGGCCTACCGCGACGCTGTCCTGTTCAAGGTGGTCTACAGCTGGGGCCTGCGACGCAATGAGGTCAGACACCTGCAGACCGTGGATTTTGCCCGGAACCCGCACGCCCGGGAATTCGGCAAGTACGGAGTGCTGCAGGTCCGCTATGGGAAAGCCGTGAAAGGGTCTCCCCCGAAACGGCGCAGCGTCCTGACGGTGTTTGACTGGTCGGCGGAGATCATCGCAGACTGGCTGGAACGCGGCCACCCCTACATGACCGACGGGCTGGACCTGTTCCCCTCCGAACGCGGCACTTTGGTTTCCGAGACTGCGCTGAATCGCAGGTTCAACCGGTACTGCCAAGATCTGGGCCTCTCCCCCGGCCTGGACATCCACTCGCTGCGCCGCTCCTACGTCACCCACCTCATCGAAGCCGGCTTGGACCCCCTGTTCGTCCAGCACCAGGCTGGACACGAGCACGCCTCGACCACGGCCCTCTACACGTCGGTTTCCAGAGATTACCGGGTCAAGACACTGCGCCGGGCCCTGGACTCCACCGTCCGGGACGCCCTTGCCGGAATGGAAGACTGAACCCCATGAAACGAGAGATCGACTACCGGTGGCGACTCGCCGAACTCATGGCAGCCCGCGGACTGCACAACAGCACCGACCTGGGCCCGCTGCTAAAAGAACGCGGCATCGAACTCTCGGCCTCCCAGGTATACCGGCTGGTCACGCAACGCCCGGAACGCGTCTCAGTTATGATGGTCGCCGCCCTCTGCGACATCTTCTCCTGCGGTCCCGAAGACCTGGTCACCGTCACGGCAACAGACGCCAAAGTCCGCAAGGTCGCCTCCGACACCAACGTCGTGGACCTGAACAAGACCATCCGCCCCAAGCGCGCCCGCGTGATCCGCGATGACGGCTGAGACCATCCCCCGGCCTGGCGTCCGCGGCCGACCCCGCACCGCAGGCAACTTCACCTGCGACAGATGCTCACGAGCAGCCGGCAAACACCGCACCAGCTGGCCTGAAGGCAGGATCTGCGGAACCTGCTTCACGATCGCCATGCGCACGCACGGACCCTGCCCCGGCTGCCAAACCGCGCGCATGCTTCCCGGGCGGTCCGCTGCCCACGGCGACCAACCTGTCTGCGTCGATTGCGCGGGTATCACCCAGGATTACCACTGCTCACACTGCGGCACGGAAACCGAGCACTACCGCCAGAACACTTGCGCACGCTGCTCGCTTCGGGATGACCTCACCGTCCTGTTGCGCGTCGACGAGGCCCCGGGATCGGAAACGACGGCGACCAAACTGCTCGGCGCTCTCTGCGGAGCCCAGCGCCCCGAAAGCATCCTGACCTGGCTGCGCAGGGCCAGCGTTCGCGACCTGCTTTCACGCCTCGCCACCGGAGGCATCCACCTCAGCCACGAAGCGCTCGACAAGGAACCCAACAGCCTGCGCGTGGAACACCTACGCAGCCTACTCACCCACCACCAGCTACTCCCTGCCCGGGACCACTACCTTGCTCTCTTCGAGCGGTGGCTACCCACCAAGCTCGACGCTATCGATGATCCCGAGATTCGGCGGCCCATCGAGTCCTTCGCCCGCTGGCACCACCTGCGACGCATCAGGAACATATCCGTGAACGGGAAGCCCACTAGGGGCCCGGTGCACAGTGCGAAGCAGGAAATCACCGAAACCATCAAGTTCCTCACTTGGCTCAAACTCACCCACGGACGGACCGCAGCCTCGTGCGTTCAAGCTGACGTCGACGCGTGGCTGGCGGACGGCCCGACCACCGGGCACGCCATCAGAACCTTCTTCGTCTGGGCTGTCGAGAACCGGACCTGCGCCAACATCACGATCGGTTTTCGGCAGGCCAAGACCACGCCGCTGCTCACCCAGGGGCAACGGCTCTCCATGCTCAAAGCCTGCCTCGCGGACGACATCGACACATTGCCCTATCGGGTCGCCGCAATTCTCCTGCTGCTCTACGCCCAGCCAGTAGTGAAGATCGCCGCGATGAAGAGCACCGACGTGATCCTCACGCCCGAGGGCCTGCGCCTGTCACTCGGGGAAGAACACGCAGCGCCAGTACCCGAACCCTTCGCCGCCCTCCTCGCACAACACCTGGCCTCCCGCCCCAACATGCGCACAGGGAGCAGTTCTGGCAGCCAGTGGCTGTTCCCCGGCTACCGGCCCGGGCAACACATCCACCCCAACACCCTCATGGAAAGGCTCCGGGAAAACGGCATCAACCTCCTCGGCGCACGCAACGCATCCCTGCGCGCGCTCGTCAAGGAAGTGCCCGCCCCGCTCGTCGCAGAAATGCTTGGCTACAGCTACCAAGTCACACAAAAACACGCTGCAGCAGCGGCGGGCCAATGCCAGCTCTACGCGCCCAGCCGAGCGCCTGCCCGACAGACTGCCACTTGAATTCCGGCAGCCTGGGACTCACCATCCCATGTCACGGGCAACCTCTGCGCGTGCGACGTCGATCTGCGTCTGGGTGACACCAGGTATGTCCGTCTCAGTTTCAATGCGAGTCAGGAGATCCGCCAAGGCCTGTTTCTCCGCCGGGTGCGTTATCGGCACCGAGTTCAGATCAACCGACATGAGCCAGTCGTAGAGAACAACAACGTCCGCGCGCCAGAGATTGACGCTAACAGTTGGTATCGAAGGATCCATTTACCAAACTCCCCACCTCTAGTCCGCCCCAAATGGAGGACGCTAGAACAGAATAGTTTGGAATCGAATACGCACGGTTACCAGTAGTACTCTGCGTATCTCATCAGATGAATCATTCGGGCCCTCTCCCGCAGAGTTCCGCACCAAGCGTTCGAGGCCCTCTGCGCCGCAGCATTCAGGGGTTTTGTCCGAGTCCAATCGATGTTCCCAGCCATGACTGGGCGGGACGGCTCGCAACACTGTCCGCGGCCGGCCCCGGACTACCGGCTCCGTCCAGTGCCCCCGGTGCGGCCGCAACGCCGGCAAAACCAGGGTGATCTGGCCGGAAGGCAAGATCTGCGGTCCTTGCTTCACCGTGGCCACCCGCACCCGCGGCACATTCCCAGGCTGCGGGCAGCACAGGTTGCTCCCTGGCCCACCCGAACAGGATGGAGGACCGCGGTGCGCCCCGTGCGCCGGTATCCTTAACGACTTCCGCTGCGCCCGCTGCAGCCGCGAAGGTGAGTTCTACCGCCGCGGCATCTGCGCCCGCTGCGCGCTCAGGGACGACCTCACCGCCCTGCTGCTCACGAACCCGGCTGATCCGACAACCGCCCTCCGCCTGATCGATGTCCTCTGTCAGGCCGATAGACCGGAAAGCATCATCACCTGGAAACGCGCCGCCAAAGTCCAGACGCTCCTGACCTCTGTCTCGAGCGGCAACACTCCCCTGACCCACGAAGGCCTCGACAGTCACCGCGAAACGGCGGGACGGGCAGTCGACCATCTCCGGGCGCTACTCGTGCATCACGGGCTCCTCCCCCACCAGGACCCCTATCTGATTCGCTTCGAAGCCTGGATCGATGACAAGCTGCGCCCCCTTCCGGCCGAAGTTGCCAAACCCGTCGAGCACTTCGCCAAATGGCACCACCTCCGACGCATCCGCGCCATGGCAACGCCGGACAAACCGGCCCAGCGCCCGGTGCACTCCGCCAAACAGGAGATCACTGAAACCATCAAGTTCCTCGACTGGCTCTGGCAGACCCACCAACGCACCGCCGCCAGCTGCGCCCAGCAGGACGTGGACACCTGGCTCACAACCGGACCGACCACCAGAAAAGCTATCCGGACCTTCTTCATCTTCGCGAAAAAGACCGGCACAAACATGCGCGTCGAAATCGGCCACTACACAGCTAAGAGCCGACCTGCCCTCCCGCAGGAACAACGCCTTGCCTGGCTAAAGGAACTGCTCACCGGCACCAGCGAATCCGGGCCCTACCGAGTCGCCGGAGTACTGCTCCTCCTCTATGCCCAGCCCCTGGTCCGGGTGGCCGCCCTCCGTATCGACGCGGTCAGCATCAACGACACCACCGGCGCGATCAGGATCTCCTTTGGCACACACCCAGTTCCGGTCCCGCAGCCCTTCGCGGAACTCCTCAACCAGTATCTCCGGAACCGCCCCAACCTCCGAACAGCATCACCCGGGGACAGCCAATGGCTTTTCCCCGGAACCCGGGCAGGTCAGCACCTCCACCCAAACACCATCATGGATAGACTCCGCAGCCTCGGACTGGACCTGCTCGGCGCACGGAATGCGGCCCTGGACGAGCACCTCTCCGTCACCCCGCCACCACTGGTCGCCGACGCGCTCGGCTACAGCTATCAAGTCGCGTTCCTCCACGCAGACGCCGCAGGAGACGCATGGTCCCGCTACGTCGACCAGCGGACTGAACCCCGAATGAACCGAGGAACCCGATTTTCAACCGAGGCGGAAATCGGACGCGAAGAACCCTAAGCAAATGAACATTGCCCCCCACAAATACGCTCTTTGCACCGAAGATGTGAGCAATTGGAAGCCAGGGTGATTCACCAGTCCCGCGCGCCTTCAACTGCGGAGAGAAGAGCCGATCGCTCAGCCACGAGAGAACGGCCCAGCTCCAGTTCCCGCTCAGTGATAACTGTGTTGAGTGCGGCGAACAACTCCTCGCGCTCCTCCGTCTCGATGAACGGGGACCGCCCATCGAGGCGATTGAACGCCAGCGCATATTCGCGCCCGAGTTCCATCAAACGGGCCAAGGTGGACTCATCTGACTGAGGGCCGATCACAGCGAGAACTTCGCGCCGCGTCTTCTTGAATTGTTCGACAGCTTTCTTAAAGCGGGCTGCCGTAATGTGCTCGCGCCCGTCCCAGTCGCGAAGCGGGTTCTCAAGATTCTCTTGCACCCACTCGGGTTTGCGTGCCTTCGAGATGTTGACACTCGTGCCGTTAACCACCTCTGACCGCCACCGGGCCCGCATCGCAAGGGCGTACTCGTGAGGCACGCTGTGTAAGTCGAGGTATTCCAGATCGGGAACTTCGACCGGAAGCACGCAGTCAGCTTTCGTCATGCCGAATAAGTCGGAGATGAAAAGGCCCTTGAGCGAGCTGAGCCGGTTGAGTTTGCCCGCGTTCGCGAACTGCCCGAGGCTTCCGCCGAGCGTCAGACTTGTCAGGTTGGGGAAGATGGCTGTGAGCCGGTCGCCGTCTACGTCGGACAGACCCGTCGCCTTGAGTCTACGTACCGCGTTTTGAGACGGTGCGCCGTCGGCGAGGGCCTGCTCAAGTTCCGCAGGGGTCAGTTCGAGCGCGCCTGTTTCTTGCCAGTCACGTTCGCCCCGGTCCCACGCGCGTTGTCGGGCAAGTTGGTCACCCACGCGCCAGCGGCTGGTGTAGCTATTCGACCGTTGATCGTGCACCAGTGGCAGCCTGCCGAGGACTCGATAACCCCGAGGGAGCACCCAGTCGTAGTTGGCGTGGGACAAGCTCCCGTTCCAGGAACGGTGGGTGAGCCGGAGCGGCTCAACTTCACCCAAGTCATCTGTTGTGGACGGCTCGGGACCCGACCAATCGAGTTCGAGCACCCCGACCTTCTTCCAATCGGGGTCGATATTCGTGACCTGGGCAGCGACCCACTCACCAACAAGGTCGTTCGGGCGGACGACGATGTCCCCGACGCTCAGGGGGCGCGGCGGACCGTCCGAAGTTGTTGGTGACACGGTGGCAATCCTACGGATCATCTGGAAATACTCAAACGAATACACCCGAACGTGATACGCAGAGGTGCCAGTAGAAGAGTGATTATTGCATCCGATGTATGACGACCTGGCTCCGCAAAACCCGTGTCCGTGAACTGCTCGACCGACTTGCCACCGGCGAGATTCCGCTCAGTCACGAGCCGCTGGACATGGAATCCAACAACCTGCGGGTGGCTCAAAAGCACGCCGCTGCCGCGGCAGAACCCCGGTCCCAGTACGCGTTCCCCGGACGGGTAGGCTCTCAGAAAACGCAAAAAGGAGTGAGATGCCCGCGGCAACCCTCTTCGGCCTGGTCTTGACGGGTGTCGGAATCTTTACCCTCTTCATATCCCGTTGTTTCACCAATCGCATAGCGCGATTTCGATCCGAATGGTTTCAACCCAACCTCGACCGAACGGCACTCCACGGCGACATCTCCGCATCATCAGAATCATGGCAACATGCTGGGTTGCGCTCGGGTTCGGATTCATCGTCACTGGTCTAATCCTGGGACGCTAGAACGATTTCCTAAGCCGAGTCCCGCCTAGTGCTGGCAACAAACGACGGAGAATTAGTCGCAATCGAATATGCACCGTTACCGGTAAAGGAAGAAGGCGACCCCCCCACTAGTGCCTATCCAGCGCGCGACCCGGCCTGTTTCATTCCTGACTGAACTTCCACCAGCTCAGCCAACACCCCTGTGCAACGGAGGCAGTCGTCCAAGTGGCGGCGCACTTTCTCCTGGGCGGCCTGGCGCACGGCACTTCGGACGTATTTGCCTAGATAGCGCGAGAAGTCTGCGCATGGGTCGGTGGCAGCGTCCTTCACATGTTCCTGCAGGTATGCCTGACGGAGACCCTCCCGCGCTCTGATGAGCAATGACGACACAGCGTTTGGAGTCAGTTCCATAGCCCGTGCCGCTGCAGCCGGCTTCATGCCCTCAACGTCCACATGCCAAAGTACGGCCTGCCAGCGGGATGGCAAGGAACGGAAAGCCAGCATCAGGATCGTATTCTCGAAGTCTTTGAGAACAGGATCATCATCATTGCCAACCACCACTTCAACCGCAGCGCTACTCACCGTCGCCGCCGCTCGTCTGCTTTGCAGATTGCGACGGTGCGACATTCGCCGAACGGTGGTCAACAGATATGACCTGAACGAGTCCACCGGTCCCCTGCCCTGAAGCAGGGATTTTAGGATCGATACAAACGCATCGGATACCACGTCGTCAGCGTCCGTTGGATTATCCGATTCAGTCCGGGCAACATAAGTGGCAATGACTTGATGCCGGCGGAAAAGTTCCTCGTAGGATCCGGAGTCTCCCCCGCGCACGGAAGCAACCAGGTATGTGTCACTCTCGCCAGCAACTAACGCATGTGTGCCCACTCCCCTCCCCTGCTGACTTTGTGCAGGTTTCAGTAGCACTTGTACTTGCTGAACCGTCGTGGAAGATTGGACGCGGCCGAACGGCAGGACGGGAGCAAGCATGGCTGCCTTCCAGAGTGTTTGAGTGGTGACGCCTAGAATCTAGGCAGCAAGTGATTGGTCACACTCAAAACGCAGGCAAATTGTTGGAAGTAGATGTTCCATGCAGGATTTCGACTTTGATGAACGGGATCTCAGGCTCCTGCATGCCCTTCAAATCCGCCCCCGCGCACCATGGACAGCCTTGGCACCCGCCGTTGGTGCCGATGCCGTCACCTTGGCCCGGCGCTGGAATTTTCTTTCCGCGGAAGGGCTGGCATGGGTAGCGACCTACCGTGGCCTCGGTTCCAAAGTCGCCTTTGCCCTGGTGGAAGTTGAGTGCGCGCCTGCCAGCATGGCAACCGTGACCGAAGAGCTTGCGGCCGATCCGGATGTGCTCTCAATGGATCACACCGCAGGTGGCAGGGACATGGTCATCACTGTCGTGAGCCGCGATGAAGCCTCCCTCGGACGATTCATTTTGGACCGCTTGCCAGCCGTCAAAGGAATTCGCAGTACAAGAACCCATCCCGGTATCAACCTTCTTGCGGACGCCCGGGCTTGGCGCTTGCGCTCCTTGCGGGACGACGAGGTAAAACTCATAGAGCGCGAAGCACCTCCACCAAGTCCCGCCGCGAAAGGCGCATCCGCAGACCTGGAAGAGCAACTTTTTTGGATCCTGCGCTCTGATGGTCGAGCCTCGATAACTGAAATATCCCAAAAGTTGGGAATCAGCCCTCCGCGCGCGAAAGCCGCTTTAAGCGCGGCCCTTGCACAGGATCGGATCGTTGTCCGGCTCGAAATCGCCCGTACATTGTCGCCTTGGCCCGTAAACGTTTGGTACTTCCTCCGCGTCCCAGCCACGCAGGTGGAGGCAGTGGGTGGCCGGTTGGTCGGTCTCGGAGAAGTGCGTCTGGTCGTCACCACAGGCGGTCTGTATTCGATTGTGATCGCGGTGTGGCTTCGCCGCCTTGAGGACATGACCATCCTCGAACGGCAACTGGGCGAAAAGTTGCCCATGGTGGAGATCATGGACCGTTCAGTCGTCTTGCGGACGCCAAAGCATGTTGGCGTCCGGTTGGACCCCTCTGGTCGCCGCATTATGTAAGCCGGACACGTGAATGCCTCGTCCAACGAGTCGGACGAGGCATTCGTTCGTTTGATTATTCCGTGCGACTGCTACTGCTCCTGTTGTTGCGCTCCTGCAATATTGACCAACCAAGCTATACCGAACTTGTCCACACACATGCCGAAGGTGTCACCCCACGGTGCGCTTTCCAGCGGCATGGTGACGGTGCCGCCGTCGGCTAGTTTGTCCCAGTAGCCACGAAGTTCGCCTTCATCCTCGGACTGACCGCTGAGCGATACCGAGATGTTGTTGCCAGGGTTGTAGTCCATTCCATTGGGTGTGTCGGCCGCCATCAAGGTCAGGCCGTTGGGTGTCACCAGCATCGCGTGCATGACCTTCTCCGCTTCGGCGGGGTCTTCACTGGCTTGGTATTCGCCAAAAGTGCTGAGCGTCAGTTCTCCGCCAAAGACGGACTCGTAGAAGTTGATTGCGTCCCTGGCATTGTCGCGGAACGAGATATATGGGTTGAGGCGGGTTGTCATCAGTCAGTTCTCCTCATGGTTGTGATAGGTGCGCACGTCACCGTGCGGTAATGCTAGCAGCGCCCAATGGCGCCTGTCCCCCAAACTTTCAGTCGCCGTCGTACGCCTTTTGCAGAATGTTGATGTCAAGCTTCCGCATCTTCAACATGGCTTCCATTGCCCGCTGGGATCCTGCTGGATCCGGACCATTCAACAGGCCCGGCATCCCAGCCGGGACGATCTGCCACGACAGGCCAAACTTGTCCTTCAGCCATCCGCACTGGCTTTCTTCTCCCCCTCCTTCCAAGAGCGCATTCCAGTAACGGTCCACCTCGTCCTGCGAATCGCAGTTCACCACGAGGGAAACTGCTTCGTTGAAGGTGAAGGCGGGTCCCCCGTTCAGGGCCATGAACTGCCGCCCTTCAATCTCAAAGTCCACGGTTAGGACCTGTCCGCCTGGCCCCGGCATCGATGTCAGGATGGACGAATCATCAAATGTCGAGGTGTAGAACTCAGCCGCCTCTGCCGCCCGGCCGTCAAACCACAAACAGGTGGAAATCTTCTGCATTCTGCAAGTCCTCCAGGATCGTGAGGAACCACTTGTCCCCCGACCGAGGCTAGTCGTGTGGGTTCGCCCACACAACGCCCGACGGCGGCTGTCACCGCATGCGCTGTACGCACCAGCCATCGGCGGCCAGTCCTTGAGCCAAAGTTAGTCGCCGGACGTCCTGATCCGGCTGACCAGGCCTACCGTATTTGCCTCGCTGTCCTCAATGAACGCCATCCATTCCTCGGAATCTGCCGGTCCGAGGAGGTCATCCTCATGGGTGAAGATCATGTGAGGCTCCGAAATGATCTTGACGCCTTTGCTCCTCAATGCCGCCACTGTGCCGTGAAGGTCTCCAACCTCGAAATAGAGCAGGGACGACGGCGCCCCTTTCTCCAGGAGAAGCCGCACGCCGCCCACGTCAAAGAAGAGGAGCCCAGGAGGGTCAAACAAGGCTTTGGGCTCGGCGCCCAGCAATGCAGCGTAAAAGGCCGCAGCCCTCTTCAGGTCTTCGGCATGCTGGGCCACTTGAACGAATCGCATGATCTCCTCCAGTAATTGGGGTGCGTCCTCTGTTCCTGCCAGTCATCGTGGCCGCAGCAGAAACCAAGCGCAAGAGAGAATCTGCGGGGCGTCAACTTCGCGCCCGCACTTCCGCCCGGATAGTGTCAGACCATGCCCTCATCGCTTAGATCCTGGATTCCTGCTGCCGCCGCCGATCTCGTGTTGATTCTTGTCTTCGCCGCGATCGGCCGCGACGCCCATGCCCGGGGAGACATCATCACAGGCGCCTTTGCCACCGCCTGGCCCTTCCTCGCTGGTGCGGGCGTTGCCTGGCTGGTCGCGAGGGTTTGGCGTGCGCCCTATGCCCTCTGGCCTTCGGGCATTTGCGTCTGGATCGGTACGGTAATGATCGGCATGCTGCTCAGGGCGGTGACTGGCCAGACGGTGGTGTTGCCCTTTGTCATCGTGGCACTTATCAGCCTGGGCGTTTTCCTGCTCGGCTTCCGCGCCATTCTCGCGTTAATTCTGCGGGCGTCACGAAAACGCCATTCCAAAGCCTGAAAGGGTCCCTTCATCTCCCATGTACTAGGCTGAAGTTCGTCCGCAATGAAGCTTTTCCGGAAAGGCCCCACGTGATCACCGCTTTCGTCCTGATCAAGACCGATGCTTCGCGCATTCCGGAAACCGCCGAGCAGATTTCAGCCATCCAGGGCATCAGTGAAGTCTATTCCGTCACTGGAGAATGGGACCTGATAGCTGTAGCCAGAGTGTCCAAGCATGAAGACCTCGCGGATGTCATCGCTGATCGCCTGTCGAAGGTGGATTCCGTGGTCCACACCACTACCCACATAGCCTTCCGTGCCTACTCGCAGCACGATCTCGACGCGGCCTTTGCCCTCGGATTCGAATAGGACTTAAGGACGCCTCTAGATCGCGCTTCGAGGCGGCAGCACAGCCTGCGAGGCTGACGCTGTGGCTAGTCTTTGGAACTCTGGCTAAGGGCGATCCACTTGGTCAGGACACCAGCGGCCTTACCTGAGTCCACGGACTCCGCCGCCAGCGTGAAGGCAGCTCGCATCCGTTCCAACAGATCGCCTTCGGCGTTCATGTCAACGGAAACCAGGCCAGCTGCAGCATTCAAGAGGACAGCATCACGCACAGGACCTGTCTTGCCATCAAGGACTTCACGTACAACCACTGCATTTGCGGCTGCGTCCCCGCCCCGCAGATCTGCAACGGTGGACGGTTCGATACCGAGCTCAGCGGGTGAGAACACGTGTTCTGTGACGGTTCCGTTCCTTATCTCCCAGACTGTGGATGGCCCCGTGGGTGTCAATTCGTCCAGCCCATCGTCGCCGCGGAACACCAGGCCGCGGCTGCCGCGACGGGCAAGGACGCCCGCAACAAGTGGCGCCATCCGGGCGTTGGCGACGCCGACTGCCGAAGCCTGAACATGAGCAGGATTCGTCATGGGGCCGAGAAAATTAAAGGCCGTGGGCACTGCCAACTCCCGCCGGGGTACTGCAGTATGACGGAACGAGGGATGGAAAACCTGCGCAAAGCAGAAGGTGATTCCTGCCTCCTCCGCATTCCGGGCAACCTGGTCAATCGAAAGGTCCAGGCGGACACCCAAGGCTTCCAATACATCAGCAGAACCAGACGTCGACGACGCCGCCCGGTTTCCGTGCTTGACGACTTTCGCGCCCGCACCGGCCGCAACAAGGGCTGCCATGGTGGAGATGTTGACGGTGTTCAGCCTGTCCCCGCCTGTTCCCACAATGTCCAGCTTTTCACCGGAGATCTGTATGGGGTTGGCATTCTGAAGCATGGCCTCCACAAGGCCGGTCAGTTCTTCCACCGTTTCGCCCTTGGCACGCAGGGCAACCAGGAAACCAGCGATCTGCGCGGGAGTGGCTTCGCCGGCCATGATCGTGTTCATGGCCCACTCAGTATTGCCCACTGCAAGGTCGTCGCCGTTGATCAGTGCTGAGATGAGCCCTGGCCAGTTATTGCTGGCTGCAGGTGCCGATACCGGAGAAGTCACCCCTTGATGCTATCGACCGGGCTGCACCGATGACCAATGTGAACCGGACCGGGAACTTTTCCGCGCGATTTCGCGTCTTTGTAGAAAAAGTCTCCCGAATCGGTGGTTTGCATTGGGAACTCTGGACTTTTACAGACATAATGTCCTTGTGACATCTGCGACCCATGCCCCCAGTACCCCGGCGCACCCGACGCTGAACCGCCCCAATCTGGTTTCTGTTGGAACCGTTGTTTGGCTGTCCAGTGAGTTGATGTTCTTCGCCGGTCTCTTTGCCATGTACTTCACCCTGCGGTCCACATCAGGATTGATGTGGGCCGAGGAGACGACCAAGCTCAACTTCCCGTTTGCGCTCGTCAACACCATCGTCCTTGTGGCCAGTTCCTTCACGTGCCAGATGGGCGTTTTCGCCGCTGAGCGCCTTGAACCGCGCCGCACCGGCGGACCCCTGCAGTTCACCCGCTGGGGCATGAGCGAATGGTTCGTTCTCACCTTCATCATGGGTTCCTTCTTCGTAGCCGGACAGACCACGGAATACGCCATGCTCGTCTCCGAGCACGTTTCCCTGTCATCCAACGCCTACGGTTCCGCCTTCTACATGACCACAGGCTTCCACGGCCTTCACGTCATCGGCGGTTTGATCGCGTTCCTGTTCATCATTGGCCGTGCGTTTGCAGCCAAGAAGTTTGGGCACTTTGAAGCCACATCCGCGATCGTCACCTCGTACTACTGGCACTTCGTGGACGTTGTCTGGATTGGCCTCTTCCTGGTCATCTACGTCCTGAAGTAGCCCGGCTTTGACTCTTTTTCTACAAGAGGCAGAATTTCAAGAAGCGGCTCGCGGAGCCGACGCAGGATCGAATAAAGGAACCACCACGTGAAGGCACTCTCGCAGAAGCGACGTCACCCACTGGCAGCCATAGCGCTGCTGCTGATGGGCCTCCTCCTCACTGGTGGGCTGTACGCCGTTGCCACATCTGTCAACCAGGCCAAGGCCGACACCACCAGCTACAGCGCAAGTGACGTAGAGCAAGGCGGCAAGTTGTTTGCTGCCAACTGCGCCACCTGCCACGGCATGGGTGCAAGCGGTACCAAGGACGGCCCCTCGCTGGTCGGCGTGGGCGCCGCAGCAGTTGACTTCCAGGTTGGCACCGGCCGCATGCCCATGCAGATGAATGGCCCACAGGCCCAGAAGAAGCCCGTCCAGTTCAACGAGGAGCAGACCAGCCAACTGGCGGCTTACGTTGCATCATTGGGCGCAGGCCCTGCGATTCCGGAAGAGCACCTCCTTGACGAAAAGGGAGACGCAGCCAAAGGTGGCGAGCTCTTCCGCGTCAACTGCGCCATGTGCCACAACGCTGCAGCAGCCGGCGGCGCCCTGACGCGCGGCAAGTTCGCTCCCGCGCTGGCAGATGTCACTGGAAAGCACATTTACGAAGCCATGGCCACAGGCCCTCAGAACATGCCTGTGTTCAACGATTCGAACGTCTCACCCGAAGGTAAGCGCGACATCATCACCTTCCTCAAGACCATCGAAGCCAACGGCTCACCGGGCGGTGCCGATCTCGGCGCCCTAGGCCCGGTGTCTGAAGGTCTCTTCGTCTGGATTGCCGGCTTGGGCGTCATCATCGCCTTCACCATCTGGCTGACGTCACGCACGTCCTAGTCCGGACGAAACAACAAACTTCTGCTGCATGGTCAGCAGTTTCGAACTGAAAATTAACTCGGCCCAGGCCGAGACAACGAGAGAAGGATGAGGCGAATTATGGGCAACCATAGTGACGGCAGTCCGAACCACTCGGGCACCGTAGCTACGGCTGGTCAGAATGAAGTGGAGAAGTTCCAGGATCCTGGACTTCCTCCGCATCGTTTGCGCCTGGCTGACACGGACCCGGTAGCCGCAAAGCGAGCCGAGCGTCAGGTAGCCATTTTGTTTGGCACCTCTGTCATCGGCACGCTGATCTTCCTGGTGGCGTACTTCGCCATCGATTTGGGCGACGATTCGACGATTGCAAACATCCGTACCCAGAACCTGCTCCTGGGCCTGGGTACGGCGTTCGCAATGCTTGGCATCGGCACCGGCATCGTGCACTGGGCCAAGGCCTTGATGCCGGATCACGAGGTGTCGGAAGAGCGCCACGCTATCCGTCACGAGGAAGATCGCCAGGCTGCGGTGCGCATCGTCGACGACATCGTCGAGGAAACCGGCATTAAGCGTCGCCCACTGATCCGCAACACCCTTCTTGGCGCCGTTGCCCTTGCCCCGCTTCCTGCTCTCGCCATTTTCGGCGATCTGGGACCGCGTCCTGATGACAAGCTCGCACACACCATGTGGGCTCCTGAAGGTGGCAAGCTCAAACGACTGACGCGCGATCCCGATGGCACTCCCATCAAGGCTTCGGATGTCACCATCGGTTCTGCATTCCACGTTATTCCCGAAGGCCTCAACGAACTTCACGAGGGCAAGCTGAACGCAAAGGCCAAGGCCGTAGTTCTGCTGATGCGCCTGGATCCGAACTCGCTGAACCCCTCTGAGGGCCGCGAGAACTGGAGCTACAACGGCATTGTTGCCTACTCCAAGATCTGCACACACGTTGGTTGCCCGGTTGCTCTTTACGAGCAGCAGACACACCACCTTCTGTGCCCGTGCCACCAGTCCACGTTCGACCTCACGCAGGAATGCAAGGTCATCTTTGGACCGGCCAGCCGTCCGCTCCCCCAACTGCCCATCGCAGTTGACGCAGAAGGCTACCTCGTCGCCACCAGCGACTTCAAAGAACCTGTAGGACCGAGTTACTGGGAGCGTGACGAGCATGAGCGCCTCATCAACAGCTGAAGCCCCCTTCGTAGCGAAGACCAAAGTTGGCCGTTTCACTGATTTCGTGGACGAACGTGTAGGTGGCTCCGGCATCCTGCGCGAGTTCGGACGCAAGGTCTTCCCGGACCACTGGTCATTCATGTTCGGTGAGGTGGCGCTGTATTCCTTCGTCATCCTCCTGATGTCGGGCACCTTCCTGACCTTCTTCTTCGATCCCTCGATGGCTGAAACCCACTACCAGGGTTCCTACACGCCGTTGTACAACGTCGAAATGTCCGTGGCTTACAGCTCATCACTGAACATCTCCTTCGATGTCCGCGGTGGCCTCTTCATGCGCCAGGTGCACCACTGGGCGGCGCTGCTGTTCGTGGCCTCCCTGGGTGTCCACATGCTGCGCGTCTTCTTCACCGGCGCGTTCCGCAAGCCGCGTGAAATGAACTGGGTAGTGGGCGGCGTCCTGCTGATTCTGGCCATGGCTGCCGGCTTCACTGGCTACTCCCTCCCCGATGACCTCCTTTCCGGCAACGGTCTGCGCATCATCGATGGCGTTATCAAGTCCATTCCGGTCATTGGTACCTACATCTCGTTCTTCCTCTTCGGCGGAGAATTCCCGGGCACAGCGATCATTGGTCGTCTCTATGTGCTTCATATCCTTCTGGTTCCGGCGCTGATTCTGCTCATGATCGTGATTCACCTGTTCATGGTCGTCGTGCACAAGCACACCCAGTACCCCGGCCCGGGACGTAACGACGGCAACGTCGTCGGTTACCCCCTTGGCCCGGTTTACGCAGCCAAGGCTGGCGGGTTCTTCTTCATCGTCTTCGGCGTCCTGGCCCTTATGGCAGCTGCCTTTACGATCAACCCGATCTGGAACTACGGTCCTTACGACCCCTCCCCGGTTTCCGCCGGTACCCAGCCTGACTGGTACATCGGATTTGTTGACGGCGCTCTTCGCCTCATGCCTGGCGTCATCAACAACTTCCACTTCGAATACATCATCTTCGGACACACGCTGACGCTGAACGTCCTGCTGCCGGCACTCGTGCCCGCGGGCATCATCTTCACCGTGCTGTTCATGTACCCGTGGATCGAACGCTGGGTAACCAAGGACAACCGTGAGCACCACGTCCTTGACCGTCCCCGTAACGCACCCACCCGTACCGCGATCGGTGTTGCAGGCTTCACTTGGTACTGCGTCATGTGGGCAGCGGCAGGCTCGGACCTCATCGCAACGCACTTCCACGTATCCCTGAACGATGTCACGTACTGGTTGCGCACACTGTTCTTCATCGGCCCGATCCTCGCGTTCATCGTGACCAAGCGAATCGCACTCGCTCTGCAGCGTAAGGACCGCGAGATCGCCCTCCACGGGCGTGAGACCGGCCGCATCGTACGGCTCCCCCACGGTGAGTTCATCGAGGTACACGCTCCCCTGGACGAGTACAAGCGCTACAAGCTTGTTGGATTCGAATCCCCGGTTCCGTTGCCCGCGACGCCGAACGAACACGGTGTCGTAACCCGCCAGGAAAAGCGGCGTGCAGCGCTCTCCAAGTGGTTCTTCGAAGACCGTGTTGCTCCGGCAACTCCTGCGGAACTTGAAGCAGCACACGCGCATGGCCACCACGAGGCCATCGAAGCCAGCGAGGACCAGAAGAGTCTCAGCCACTAGTTCCGGCTTGAAAAAAGGGAAGGGCACGATCCATATGGATCGTGCCCTTCCCTGTTGCATCTACTGTTTGTCACGAGCGGACCGTTACGGACCGCTTCCGGCGCTATTGAGTTCGATAACCAGAGGAATAGTTGCGTGTGGGCCGCACGCCTGGTCGCTGCAGAGGAACCCAGAGCTTGTAGCGATCTGCCCGATAGTACGAAACAGAGTAGTCCACCATTGCGCGGGCCACGAAGGCATGACGTTGGATCTTCAGCAGCGGCGAGCCCACATCCACGTTCAACAGCCTTGCCGTGGAGGGGGATGCAGCGGTTGCCTCGATCATGTCCTCTCCCCATTCCATGACCAGGCCGAAGCGTTCGCTGAGGACGTTGTAGAGCGACGTGGGCGGCGCCTCATCCAATAGTCCGGGGACACGGTGCGCCGGAATGAAATTCTCGTCGACGCTCATAGGTTCGTTGTCGGCCAACAGCAACCGCCTGAAACGGACCAACGGCGTGCCTTCCTCGAGCTGTAGCTCCCGCGCCAGAAAGGCACTGGCAGCAATCTGTTCGAAACTCAACACCTTGGCAGCCGGCACCATCCCGCGTCGTTGCATCTCCTCGCTATAGGAGGTCAGCTTCACTTGAAGATCAAGTTTGGGCTTCTTCACGAACGTGCCTAGTCCCACCACACGCTCAATGACTTCTTCGCCCACCAGCGCATCAATGGCCTGCCGTACCGTCATCCTTGCAAGGCCAAACCTTAGCGAGAGGTCCCTTTCGGACGGCAGCGACGAACCAGGAGGGCATGACTGGGCTATGAAACTCCTCAATATCTCACGGAGTTGGATGTAAATGGGAGTGCTGCTGGTCCGGTCAATTTCACCGGCGATACTCGCGGCTTCAGGCATGACGAGCGCCCAACATCAAATGAGTCATGCATTAAGGGTAGATCAGTCAGGGCACAGGTCTAGACCAGCCGGAGTCCTCGATATGGAGAGCAGGCCAAGCAGCGGCTACGCTTGTATGGATCAAATTTCACGGACGCATATTCCGTCCTAGCAAAGGAGCTGGCTTGCTGGAGCAGAAATCCTTCGTCGCAGCAGAGATTGGCTTGCATGCGCGAGCAGCAGCCATATTTGTCCGCGCAGTAACTGAGACAGGCCTGCCAGTGACGATAAGGAAGCCTGACGGACCGCCAGTAGACGCACGCTCCCTCCTGGAAGTCATGACAGAAGACTTTGGCCATGGCTGCGAGGTGCTCCTTGAAGTCGCGCTGGACGGCCTCCAGGACGGCCAAAGTGTCTCCGCCGCCAACAGTGCCCTTCGTGGGCTCTCTGCTGTGCTGGAGGGCACTCACGCCCGCTGAAACCCCAATAATGGCCCAGGACACTATCTAAGGCCAGCGACCACCCATAGAGACAACGACGACGGGCCCCACCAGAAGGTGGGGCCCGTCGTCGTTATGCTGTTTTGTTGCTAGTGCGCGTGGTCGCCACGGCTGTATTCGAAGACCCAGCCGACCAGTGCCACAACGGCAATGCCACCCGCGATGAAGGTGATCCAGAAACCCACCGCAAGGCCCAGGAAGCCGCTTGCGCATGCAATGCCGAGAACCAGCGGCCACCAGCTCCAAGGGCTGAAGTGCCCCTGTTCACCCGCGCCCTCGTGAATTTCAGCATCAGGGCGGTCTTCTGGACGCATGCCAATTCGCTTGCCAGTAAAGCCCAGGTAAGCGCCGATCATGCCTACGAGACCGCCAACCAGGAGAATGCCCAGAACGCCGACCCACTCATGCCATTCCGTCAGGAAGCCGTAGGCGATGGCGACCGGGATGAAGAAGAATGCTCCTGCTCCAAAGAGCCACGATTCAATTTTCACTTGCGAACGTCCTTCTGGTCGGCGTTGCCTAGCAGCACTGCTGCGGGGTCCGGGGACTGGGCGGTGTGGACCTGGGCCAACTCAGGGTGGTGCAGGTCCAGTGCCGGGCGCTCCGAACGGATACGGGGCAGCGATGTGAAGTTGTGGCGCGGCGGCGGGCAGGAAGTCGCCCATTCAAGCGACGCTCCGAAGCCCCAAGGGTCATCAACTTCCACCTTCTTGTTGCTGCGCCACGTGATGTAGACATTCCAGAAGAACGGCAGCAGGGATGCACCCAGGACGAAGGAGGAGATCGTGGAGAACTGGTTCATCCAAGTGAAGTTGTCCTGCGGCATGTAGTCGGCGTAACGGCGGGGCATACCCTCAACACCCAGCCAGTGCTGGATCAGGAAGGTGCCGTGGAAGCCAAGGAATAGAAGCCAGAAGTGAATCTTGCCGAGACGCTCGTTCAGCATCTTGCCGGTCCACTTCGGCCACCAGAAGTAGAAGCCGGCGAACATGGCGAACACAACCGTACCGAAGACCACGTAGTGGAAGTGTGCCACCACGAAGTAGGAGTCCGAGACGTGGAAGTCCAGTGGCGGGGACGCAAGGATAATACCCGTGAGGCCACCAAACAGGAAGGTCACCAGGAAGCCGATGCTCCAGAGCATCGGAGTCTCGAAGGTGATGGAACCCTGCCACAGCGTACCGATCCAGTTGAAGAATTTCACGCCGGTGGGCACCGCAATCAACATGGTCATGAACGCGAAGAACGGAAGGAGCACCGAACCGGTCACGTACATGTGGTGTGCCCAGACGGTCACGGACAGCGCCGCAATTGCGATGGTTGCGTACACAAGGCCCTTGTAACCAAAGATCGGCTTCCGGCTGAAGACCGGGAAAATCTCGGACACGATGCCGAAGAACGGCAGGGCGATGATGTACACCTCGGGGTGGCCGAAGAACCAGAAGAGGTGCTGCCAGAGGACGGCGCCGCCGTTTTCGGGGTCGAAAATGTGGGCACCAAATTTGCGGTCCGCACCGAGGGCGAACAGGGCAGCGGCCAGCGGCGGGAACGCCATAAGGACGAGGATGGACGTCACCAGGGCATTCCAGGTGAAGATCGGCATGCGCCACATGGTCATGCCGGGGGCACGCATGCAGATGATCGTGGTGATGAAGTTGACGGCACCAAGGATGGTACCGAAGCCCGACAGTGCGAGGCCGAAGACCCACAGGTCACCGCCGACGCCGGGCGTAAAGGTGGTGTTCGACAGTGGCGCATACGCGAACCAGCCGAACGATGCAGCACCCTGTGGCGTGATGAAGCCGGACACAGCAATGGTGGAGCCGAAGAGGAAGAACCAGAAGGCCAGCGCGTTCAATCGCGGGAAGGCGACGTCGGGGGCGCCAATCTGCAGGGGCATGATGACGTTCGTGAAGCCCGCAAACAGTGGTGTCGCAAACATCAGCAGCATCACGGTGCCGTGCATCGTGAACATCTGGTTGTACTGTTCCTTGGTCTGCAGGATCTGCATACCGGGTTCGAACAGTTCAGCACGGATCAGCAGCGCCATGACGCCGCCGAGGCAGAAGAACACGAAGGACGCAATGAGGTACATGTACCCGATGGTCTTGTGGTCCGTGGAGGTGATCCAGTTGACGACTATGCGTCCCTTGGATTTAGGAACTACGGGAGCCTCTAGGGTCCCGGCGGATTGAGTGTAAGTAGCCACGTCGCTCCCCTTACTTGGTTTCGATCAGGTCCGGGTTGCGGTCGTATTCCGCACCGAGCAGGCCCGTGTTGCCGTCCTGGCGAAGCTTGTCCATGTGGTCCTGGAATTCAGACTCGGAGACAACCTTGACGCGGAACAGCATTTCGGAGTGGTATTCACCGCAGAGTTCGGCGCACTTGCCATCGAAAGTGCCCTCCTTGGTGGGAGTGAACCTGATGTAGTTGGTCTTGCCGGGGATCATGTCCCGCTTCTGCAGGAAGGCCGGAACCCAGAAAGAGTGGATGACATCGCGGGAGTTCAGCTCCAGGTCAACCGACTTGCCAACAGGCAAGTACAGCGTGGGAAGCAGGTCCTTGTTGACCTCGTTGCCGGTCAGGTGAGCCTGAACGCCGGCCTCGTGGAGGTCTTCGTTGATGACCTGGCCCTTTTTGTAGTTGAAGTCCCAAGCCCACTGCTTGCCGCGCACGTCAATGACGACGTCTGCCGGCTGTGAGCGGTCATCGATCGCGCGCTGGTCCTGGTCGGTGAAGTAGAAGAACACCAGCACCATGAACAGCGGAATGGTCAAGTAGAAGACCTCAAGCGGCAGGTTGTAGCTGAGCTGCTTCGGGAATCCAATGGTGCCCTTGCGGCGCCGGTAAGCGATGATGCACCAGACCAGAAGGCCCCACGTGATGATACCGACTGCCAAGGCGGCGATCCATGAGTTGACCCAGAGGTCCATGATCCGGTCAGTGTGGTTGGTCGTGCCGCGCTCAGTTGGCAGCCAACCCTTCTCTACCTCTGGTGAACATCCGGTCAAAACCAACGCGCCGGCTAGTGCCAAGCCAGTGATCGAGGTGATCTTTATGCGTCGGCTGCCGGTTCGGTTCTGCGAACTCACAGACGGCCCTTCCTCTTGTTGCTGTCTCCCGGCAGGCCAAAGGCCACCGGGCACACTAAAAGTTTTACTACCCGATGTAGAGCTTACCGCTATGAAGCGGTTTTCGCGCACATGTCGGCGCCGTGGCTCCGAATGCGTTGGAACGCATGCAGAGGGGCGCCGACATGCGGCGATAGCTCACGTCAGTGGAACGAATCGCCGCAAGCGCAAGACCCACCGGCGTTCGGGTTATCAATGGTGAAGCCCTGCTTCGAGATGGTGTCCTCGAAGTCGATGCTGGCCCCACTCAGGTAAGGGACGCTCATCTTGTCGACTACGACCTCAACGCCGTCGTAGTCGCGGACGGCGTCGCCGTCGAGGAGGCGCTCGTCGAAGTAGAGCTGGTAGATCAAGCCGGAGCAGCCGCCCGGCTGGACTGCAACGCGCAGCCGCAGATCGGTGCGCCCTTCCTGTTCGAGGAGGCTACGGACCTTGCCTGCCGCGACATCGGTCAGATTGACCTCATGCGTGAGAAGCTCCTCGTCGGGGACGAGCTGTGCTCCGGTGCTGTTTTCGTTGGTTGCAGTGCTCATTGGCCTACCTTCTTATGACGCTTCTGGCGGCGGCGCCGGAACGCAGCCTGCCCTTACCCAATTACGTACGGGTTATAGCTCCATGCTACGTCGCGCAGACGCTGAGCTATAACTTCTGACGTAACCACGGACGGCAATTACTTGTTCCCGGCGTGCTCGACCGCCCACGGAAAGAGTCCCCCCGTAACGCCAATGCGCTGCTTACCGGTCCAGGCCTTCGACATTAAGCCGCGCCAGCATCAGCGCCTCGGCCAGCACAGCGTTACGGAAATCGCCGATGTGCAGTGATTCGTTGGCACTGTGGGCGCGGGAATCCGGATCTTCTACACCTGTTACCAGAATCTGGACATCGGGATACATCTCGGTCAGGTCGGCAATGAACGGGATGGAACCGCCGATTCCCATTTCCACTGGTTGGACTCCCCAGGCCTCCCCCAGGGCCCAGAGTGCCACCCTGGCAGCTGCTGACGAGGTATCGGTCGCGAAGGCATTTCCTCGCTCCCCCGGCGTGAATGTTACTTCTGCACCGAATGGTGCACGGGACTGAACGTGGTTCCTTAAAGCCTCCATGGCGGCGTCAGGATCCTGACCGGGTGCCAGGCGCATGCTGAATTTCGCCCGGGCTGCGGGAATGAGCGTATTTGAGGCAACGGCAACAGCGGGAACATCCATGCCGATGATGGACAACGCCGGCTTGGTCCACAAACGCGAGCCGATCGTCCCGCTCCCGGCAAGTTTGACGCCGTCGAGCACTGAAGCGTCAGCGCGGTATTCTGCCTCGGTCAGGTCAACCGCAACGTCGTCATTTCCCACCAGGCCCGCCACGGCGACGTTTCCTTCGTCGTCGTGGAGCGTCGCGATGAGACGGGACAACAGGGTGGGGGCGTCCAGCAGCGGGCCACCGTACATTCCCGAATGCACCGCATGCTCCAGCACACGGACTTCGAAGGTGCCATCCACGAGCCCACGCAGGCTGGTAGTTAAGGCGGGAATGCCGACCTTCCAGTTGCTGGAGTCCGCCACCACGATCACGTCGGAGCGGAGAAGCTCACGATGTTCCTCAAGGAATGTCCGAAACGTGGGTGAACCCGCTTCTTCTTCGCCTTCAAAGAAGAAGGTTACGCCCAGGCCAAACTCATCCCTCAGGACTTTCGTAGCAGCGGCGTAAGCCGCCAGATGGGCCATGATGCCGGCTTTGTCGTCAGCAGCGCCACGACCATAGAGCCGGCCTTCCCGCTCCTCCGCGATGAAAGGCTCGGAAGCCCAAAGATTTCGATCGCCTGGAGGCTGGACGTCATGGTGCGCGTACAACAGAATCGTCGGCTGACCGTCGCGGGCCGGACGGCGGGCGACGACGGCGGGACCACCGGGCGTTCCATCCAATTTGTCGCAGCGAAGAATTCGGACGTCATCCATTCCCGTTGCCCTTACCAAGGAGACGACAGCTTCAGCGCTGCGCTCCAGCTCGGCGGGGTCGAAACTGGGCCACGCGATTCCGGGGATCCCGACGAGGTCCTTTAACGAGCCGAGGGTAGCGCTAAATGATTCATCTACTGCTTTGGCCAGAGCGGCCACGCCATTGGAGTCGATGACCTGGTTCGACGACGGACCCTCCATGCTGTGGCCGGAGTTCCGTCGCTGATTCTGCGGGGTCTCCGCATGTGCTGATGTCATGCCCAAACTTTACAGCTGGCCAAGAGGCGGCGACGGAAGGCGCGGCAGGCTGCCACACGCCCACCGAACCACGGTGTGCCCGTAACCTGCGCCACCTTCCTGCGGGGTATTCTGTATGGGTGTTCGGACGCAAAAAGGAAGAGCCCAGCGCTCAAGCAGTAGTAGACCAGGCCCAGGCCGCCGCCCAGGAACCGGGCGTCGGAAAGGGCGCCCCTACGCCCAAGCGGAAGGACCAGGAGGCAGCCCGCAAGCGCCCGTTGGTGCCCACTGACCGCAAAGCTTCCAAGGAGGCCGAACGGGTAGCGGTTCAGGACCAGCGGCAGAAGATGCGGCAGGCATTGGACACGGGTGACGAAAAGTACCTGCCCCTGAGGGACAAGGGACCCCAGAAGCGTTTCGTTCGGGATTACGTCGATGCCCGGTTCAGCCTCGGTGAATACCTGATGTTCGGAGCCCTGCTGTTCGTGGTCATCTCCCTGATCATCCCGGCCAGCAGTTCACAGATTACGTATGTCCTGATTGGCTTCTGGATCATGTTCCTTGCCGTCTTTGTCGATGTTTTCATCCTTTCACGCAAGCTCCGTAAGCGCCTGGGCGAGAAGTTCGGTGAAGTCGAGCGTGGATCAGTCTGGTATGGATGTATGCGCGCCCTGCAGTTCCGCAAGCTCCGCCTCCCCAAGCCGCAGGTCAAGCGCGGCCAGTACCCCGCTTAGCGCCACGCTGAAGAGGCCCCAACCCACTACTTATACGAAGACCCCGGACCATTGGTCCGGGGTCTTCGTATTGTCGCCTTCGTCCTGGCTCCTGGATGGAGGCCCTGGACCAACGGCAGCCCTGGCCTAGCGGGAGTTACGCTTCCGGATCTTCGCCAGGCCCTTGTTAATACGCGATGCCCAGAACGGGCCCTCGTAAAGGAACGCCGTGTATCCCTGCACCAGGGTTGCGCCTGCATTCAAACGGTCCTGGACATCCTGGGCTGACTCCACGCCACCCACGGCAATGAGTACGAGCTGATCTCCCACGGCGTCCTTGAGTCGTCGCAGGACCTCCAGTGATCGCTGCTTCAGCGGGGCACCTGAAAGCCCGCCCGCTCCCAGTGATCCAACCATCGCGGCATCAGTGGTGAGCCCCTCACGGGCGATGGTGGTGTTGGTGGCGATGATGCCGTCCAGCCTGAGGTCAAGGGCAAGCCGGGCGACGTCGTCGATGTCCTCGTTGCTCAGGTCTGGCGCAATCTTGACCAGGAGCGGAACATGGCGGCCAGCAGCTTCATCTGCCGCATCCCCTACGGCCCGGAGCAAAGGCCGCAGAGTTTCCACGTTCTGAAGCAGCCGTAGTCCCGGCGTGTTGGGCGAACTGACGTTGACCACCAGGTAGTCGGCGGCGGGAGCGAGGCTCCGGGCGCTGACGAGGTAGTCTTCTGTGGCCTCATCCAGCTCAACAACTTTCGTCTTACCGATGTTGACACCAATCACGGGTCGTACATCGGCATGCAGGCGCTGCAGGGCAGCTTTCGCCGACTTGAGCCGCGGAGCAACTGCTGCTGCGCCATCGTTATTGAAGCCCATGCGGTTGATGACGGCGCGGTCCTCGATCAATCGGAACAAACGCGGCTTTTCGTTGCCCGGCTGAGCCTGCCCGGTAATGGTTCCCACCTCTACATGGCCAAACCCCAGTTCGGCCAGCGCTTCGATTCCATGGCCTTCCTTGTCAAAGCCGGCCGCCAAGCCGAAGGGAGAGGGGAACGTCAACCCAAAAGCCTCAGTTCGAAGGGAAGCATCCGGAGCTGTGATCCTGGCAAGAACCCGGCCTGCACCGGTGCGGTGGGCCGCCCGGATCGCTTGAAAGCCGATCTTGTGTGCTTTCTCGGCATCCATCCAGGAGAAGGCGAGCTTGAAGAAGGTGGGGTAAACACGCATGGTCCTAGTTTTCCGGTTTACGGACAACACACCAAACCCGTGACCTTGCCTGCGGCTAGCATGTACGCATGCCGCTACAAGATCGTGATGCAGATCATGGGAATCGAATCCTCGCCGACGTCATCGTTGTAGGTGCAGGCTTGTCCGGGCTGGTAGCCGCTGCAACTGCCTACGCGGCAGGCAAACGCGTAGCGATCCTGGACCAGGAACCAGCGGCATCCCTGGGTGGGCAGGCGCATTGGTCCTTCGGGGGCCTGTTCATGGTTGACACCCCCGAGCAACGCCGGCTCGGTGTCAGGGACAGCGCTGAATTAGCGCTCTCGGACTGGATGGCCTCCGCAGGCTTTGACCGAGAACACGATGCGATGGCGCGGCAGTGGACCGAGGCCTACGTCCAGTTTGCCTCCGGTGAGAAGCGCGCCTGGTTGAAGAGCCTCGACGTCGGCATCTTCCCTTTGGTGCAATGGGCAGAACGCGGGGGTTACGGCCCCCAGGGACATGGAAACACGGTTCCCCGATTCCACGTCACGTGGGGAACGGGCCCCGCCCTCGTGGAACCGTTTCTGGCCAAGGTCCAGGAAGGTGTCCGGGCCGGGAGGGTATCGCTGCACTTCCGGCATAGGGCTACTTCGCTGACGACGACGGCCGGCCGGGTGGCGGGTGTCTCGGGCCAGATACTGGAACCCTCGACGGCGGTGCGCGGCCAAGCGTCCTCGCGAGCCGCCGTCGGGGGTTTCGAAGCCACGGCGGGCGCTGTCGTAGTGACGACAGGCGGCATCGGCGGAAATCACGGGACGGTGCGTCGACAGTGGCCGGGCAATGCTGCACCGGCCGATATGCTCAGCGGTGTACCCGCTTCAGTGGATGGCGATTTCCTTCTTATTGCGGAGTCCGGCGGTGCAGCGTTGGTGAACGGAGACCGCATGTGGCACTACCCGGAGGGAATCCACAATTACGATCCGGTGTGGCCCAAGCACGGCATCCGCATCCTGCCTGGTCCGTCATCCCTGTGGTTGGATGCCGAAGGGCGCCAATTGCCTGCGCCCCTGTTCCCGGGCTTCGATTCCCTTGGCGCGCTTCGCCACATCGTCGCCACCGGTCACAGTCATTCATGGTTCGTCCTGAACCGCACCATTGCGCTCAAGGAACTTGCGCTTTCAGGATCCGAGCAGAACCCGGACCTGACGGGGAGGGACGTGTCACTGCTCGTTTCCCGACTGAAACCAGGCAGCGATACTCCCATACAACGTTTCCTGGACAAAGGCATCGACTTCATTCAGGGATCCTCACCACATGACCTTGCCGGGAAGATGAACGCACTCACGGGGAATCAACTGATCAGCGCTGAGCGCTTGGAGGCGCTGGTAC
Source organism: Micrococcaceae bacterium Sec5.1 (assembly GCA_039636795.1). Classification (NCBI taxonomy): domain Bacteria; kingdom Bacillati; phylum Actinomycetota; class Actinomycetes; order Micrococcales; family Micrococcaceae; species Micrococcaceae bacterium Sec5.1. The sequence continues at coordinate 3,292,644 of CP143430.1, forward strand.
GGGCCCGGGACCTTCAAGTGTCCAGCGGGCTGGGCAAGGACCCCCAACTGGCTGCTATCCGGGCGGCCCGCCGTTTTGCCACTGACAAACTGATGAGGGTGGCTCCCCCACACCGCCTGGCGGATCCTGCCCATGGGCCGCTCATTGCCATCAGGCTGTCCGTCCTCACAAGGAAGAGTCTGGGAGGGCTGCAGACTGACCTCCGATCTAGGGTCCTGGATCAGGAAGGCCGAGTGATCCCGGGCCTTTACGCTGCAGGTGAAGCGGCGGGCTTCGGCGGAGGCGGTATCCATGGGTACAGGGCGCTGGAGGGAACCTTCCTGGGTGGATGCCTTTTCACAGGCAGGTCCGCGGGACGCGAAACCGCGGCGGATGTCTAAGCTGAAGGCATGGAGTGGTCGGCGGATATCCTCGGAATGGACTTCCAGTCATGCGCCCTGGACGTGGAAGGACCTGACGGTGTGGTGCGGCGGGCAACCTTGGTCCGTCACAGGCCGGAGTCGATGACCCAGGAGGCCGAGGCAACCCGTGGCGCGTTGCTGTTCCTGCATGGCTGGAGCGACTACTTCTTCAACGTGGAACTCGCCAGGTTTTGGGCAAGGCACGGCTATGACTTCTATGCATTGGACATGCACAACCATGGAAGGAGCCTGACTTCAGGTTCGCCGGGCGGCTACGTGGCCAACCTTGGAGACTACGACGCCGAAATCAGCCGTGCCCTCGAGGTCATCCACAGCGAAAGCCCGGGACCTCGCCCGAATGGCGTTGCCATGATGGGCCATTCCACCGGAGGCCTCATTGCAGCACTGTGGACGAGCAAACACCCAGGCCAGGTGCAACACCTGATACTAAACAGCCCTTGGCTCGAAATGCATGGCAGCTCGATTGTCAGGCGGGCCGCGCAAGTCATGGTGGGACCCATTGCCAGGGTCCGGCCCGAGATGGTTTTAAGGCTGCCGGAGCGCGGATTCTACTTCCGGAGCATCAGCAATACCGCCGAGGGCGAATGGCCGCTGGACGAAAAGTACCGGCCTCCGCTGGCCTTTCCCGTCAGGGCAGGTTGGCTTAGCGCCGTCTTGGCCGGACACTCACAGGTTGCACGCGGCCTGGACCTGGACATCCCGGTCCTGGTCCTGACATCGGCTGCCAGCGCCAACGGAATGGTGTGGCAGGAGTCCATGCGACGTTCGGATGCGGTGCTGGACGTGGGCATCATCGCACTGCGTGCCATGGCCTTGGGTCGCAGCGTAACCCTGGAGAGAGTGGATGGCGGGCTGCATGATGTCTTCCTGTCCGCACCCAAGGTCAGGGCAGATGCCTACGCGAGGCTTTCACGATGGATTCGCGGGTACATGGAAAGTGAGTTGCCGCAGGTACGGCAGGAAGGGGACGCATGACCACCACTGAAGAATCGGTATCTCTGTGGCAACCGGACATCCTGGGCACCGGATACGAACGTCTGGAACTTCCCCTCTCCCCTGACGAGGAAGGACCGGTCAAAGCCACACTCGTCAGGCATGCCCCGCCAGTTACGGCCCCAACTCCTCACGGCATCCTCGATTTTCTATCCTCCTTCACACAACGCAAGCGACGTGAGGCGTCCATGGATCCCACGGGGGCGCCGCGAGTGGTCCTCTACTTGCACGGCTGGGCTGACTACTTCCTGCAGACCGAACTCGCCGAGTACCTGACGGCGTCCGGCTTTCATTTCTACGCGCTGGACCTTCGGAAATTTGGACGGAGCCTGTTGCCCGGTCAGACACCCGGATACACCACTGACCTGGCTGTCTACGACCAAGACATCGAGGCGGCCTTGCTGGAGATCGAACGGGATGTTGTGGCCAGGACCAACAACCCAGCATCACCGACCATTCATATGGTCGCGCACTCCTTGGGCGGGCTGATTGCTTCGTTGTGGGCTGACCGCCATCCGCGCCGGATCGGGTCACTGGTCCTGAACTCGCCTTGGCTGGAGCTTCAGGGCAGCAGCTTGGTTCGCAGCATCGCCATGCATCTGGTGGAGCCCTTCGCGCGAACCGACCCCAAGCGTCCGTTCAGGTTCCCCGAAATGCCTGCGTACTGGGAGAGCGTCAGCAACCAGGCCCACGGCGAATGGGTGCTGGATTCTGTCTGGCGGCCGCGGGCCTCATTCCCCATCCGCGCTGGTTGGACGAAGGCAGTGCTTGCCGGCCACAAAGCGGTGGAGCGAAAACTGAACATAGACGCCCCGGTCCTGGTCCTTTTATCAGGCCGGACCAGGATCCAGTCCGAATGGACAGCAGACCTCATGAGGGCCGACGCCGTGATCGACGTCGAGGAGACATCCCGGCGTGCGCTCGGCCTGGGAAGGCGGACGGCCGTGTTCCGCTACCCAGGGGCTCTGCATGACATCTTCTTGTCGCGAAGGACCATTCGCCAACAGGCGTACCGTGACGTGTCGGTCTGGCTTTCGTCCTACCCGTATTGAAGTAGCAGGACCATGTTGAAGTGGCAGACCCGTGCTAATTTGCTGCGGGCGCCGCATCTATCGCGCCACCGTAGCGCCGGTCACGCTTGGCGTAAATCTCGACGGCGTCCCAGAGCGTGCGCCTGTCAACGTCAGGCCACAGGGTGTCCATGAAGACGAATTCAGCGTAGGCGGACTGCCACAGCAGGAAGTTTGACAATCTCTGCTCCCCGGAGCTGCGCAGGAAGAGGTCTACGTCAGGAAGGTCTGGCTCGTCCAGGTACTTCTGGATGGTCTTTTCCGTCACCGATCCCGGCTTGAGCCGCCCGGCGGCAACGTCCTCGGCAATGGCCGAGACGGCGTCGGCGATTTCCGCCCGCCCGCCGTAATTAACACACATGGTCAACGTGCAGGTGTCGTTGGCCTTGGTAAATTCCTCGGCCTCTTCAAGCTCACGAATCACCGAACCCCAGAGGCGCGGCCGTCGACCGGCCCAGCGGATACGGACTCCCCATTCATCGAGTTGGTTCCGTTGGCGACGTAGCACATCCTTGTTAAATCCCATCAGGAAGCGGACTTCCTCCGGGGATCGTCGCCAGTTCTCCGTGGAAAACGCATACACGCTGACGTACTTGATGCCTAGTTCGATGGCTCCGGCCATCACGTCCAACAGTGCAGGCTCACCGGCCTTGTGCCCTTCAATGCGGGGCAATCCCCGCTGGTTGGCCCAACGGCCGTTGCCATCCATGACAATGGCTACGTGCTGCGGAATAAGTTCACTTGGAATGCTGGGCGGAACGGCACCTGAAGGATGTCCGTAAGGGGCCACTATGGGCGAAGTCCGCACCCGGGTTGTCTTGCTCTTCTTGCCAAGTGCCACAGTCAGCTTCGCTCCACGTGTTTAAGTGATTTCAAGGCGCGTTCCAAATGCCATTGCAGATAACTGGCCACCAGTCCGGCTGCTTCGCGTCGATGCCGCGAATCCGAGGCGTCAGCTACGTTCCAATCCCCAGTCAGGAGGGCTCCCAACAACACCACGGTCTCCGGTGCCGGGGCCGGGGAGCCGGGAGGGCGGCACTCGCTACACACCATACCCCCCAATGGCGCGGCAAACGCCGTGTGCAGTCCGGGCCTGCCGCACCGGGCGCAGTCAGTAAAGCTCGGCGCCCACCCGCCAGTGGCCAACGCGCGCAAGAGATAGGAGTCCAGAATAAGTTCCGGAGCATGGTCCGAGCGGCTGAGCGCCGCCAGGGCACCCACCAAGAGGTTGTACTGGGCGGTGCCGGATTCGGCGTCCGCGTCCGTAAGCTTCTCGGCCGTCTCTGTCATGGCAGCAGCTACAGTAAAACGGCCATAGTCCGCTGCGATACTGCTCCCATAAGCGCCTTTGGCCACAGCCTGGGTAACGATATCCAAAGTTCGGCCCGAGATGAGCTGCAAGTCCGCCACCATGAACGGTTCCAGACGCGCGCCGAAACGGCTGGTGGTCCTGCGCACACCTTTTGCGACCGCACGTACTTGCCCGTGATGCTTGGTCAGCAGGGTAATAATCCGATCTGCCTCGCCCAACTTATGGGTGCGGAGCACAACGGCATCGTCCCGGTAGGACCGTGCTGCAAATGAGGAGGGATTGGCCACAACTAATCTTCGCACTAAGCCAGTGGCCAAGGAGGACCACAAGCCGTGTGGTGACGGTATTTCCCGTCACCACACGGTCCAGGCGTTAGGCCCGGGCGTCCCGAACTGCCCGGTTTACGGCAGAGATGAGTGCTTTCAGTGAAGAAGTCGTGGTGCTGGGGTCGATTCCCACGCCCCAGAGGACACGTTCGCCTACCGCGCATTCAACATAAGCAGCCGCGCTTGCGCTGCCGCCTTCTGACAGGGCATGTTCGCTGTAGTCGAGCACACGAACATCAACGCCGTCATGGTGCAGGATGTCCAGCAGCGCGGCGATTGGACCATTACCGTGGCCGGTCCTGCGAACCTCTACGCCATCAATCCGCAGGTTCGCGTTCATGGTCATGGCGCCGGACTCATCCGTTTCAGTGCTTACGCTGCCCAGGGAGTACCGGCCCCACTGGGCTTGTTCCTCATCGGAGGGCAGGTATTCGTCCTGGAAGATCTGCCAAAGCTGCGCACCGCTGACCTCGCCGCCAACAGCATCTGTCCGGCGCTGGATAACGCCGGAGAATTCAATCTGGGCGCGCCGCGGCAGATCGAGATTGTGCTCGTTCTTCAGCAGGTAGGCGACGCCGCCCTTGCCGGACTGCGAGTTGACCCGGATGACAGCTTCATAGCTTCGGCCCAGGTCCTTGGGATCAATAGGCAGGTAGGGAACCTGCCAAGTGAAGTCATCCACGGGTACGCCTGCTGCGGCAGCATCCTTCTCGAGTGCTTCGAAGCCCTTCTTAATGGCGTCCTGGTGCGATCCCGAAAAGGCAGTGAAGACGAGGTCGCCACCATAGGGCGAACGTTCGGGAACCGGCAACTGGTTGCAGTACTCAACCGTGCGGCGGATCTCGTCGATGTCTGAGAAATCGATCATCGGGTCCACGCCCTGGACAAACATGTTCAGGCCCAGGGTGACGAGGTCAACGTTTCCGGTGCGCTCCCCATTACCAAACAGGCAGCCCTCAATGCGGTCTGCTCCAGCCAGGTAGCCGAGTTCCGCGGCAGCAACGCCGGTACCGCGATCGTTGTGCGGGTGCAGTGAAATGATGATGCCGTCACGGGGATGCAGATTGCGGTGCATCCACTCAATGGAGTCCGCGTAGACGTTGGGAGTTGCCATCTCCACCGTGGCCGGCAAGTTGATAATGACCTGCTTGTCCGCTGATGCTTCAAAAACGTCTGCAATCGCATTGCACACCCGGGCTGCATACTCCAGCTCGGTTCCGGTGAAAGACTCCGGCGAGTACTCGTACGTGATGTGGGTATCGGTCAGCGTCTCTTCATACTTCTTGCACAGGCGGGCACCCTGCAGGGCAATATCGAGGATGCCGTCCTCGTCCTGGTTGAAGACAACGCGGCGCTGCAGCACAGAAGTGGAGTTGTACAGGTGCACGATCGCCTGCTTGGCACCCACCAGGGACTCGTAGGTCCGTTCAATGAGGTGTTCACGCGCCTGGGTGAGGACCTGGATGGTGACATCGTCCGGAATATGGCCGCCTTCGATCAGCTGCCGAACGAAATCAAAGTCGGTCTGGGATGCGGAGGGGAAGCCAACCTCGATCTCCTTGTATCCCATGTTGACCAGCAGCTGGAACATCTTCAGCTTGCGCGCCGGGCTCATGGGATCGATCAGCGCCTGGTTGCCATCGCGCAGGTCCACTGCACACCAGCGTGGGGCCTTGGTGATGACTTTGTCCGGCCACGTACGATCCGGAACCTCGACAGTGATCTGGTCCTGGAACGGCAGGTAGCGGTGAATCGGCATACCGGAGGGCTTTTGTGCATTACGCATGTCGTGTTGGCCTTTTCTCTAAGATCTAAATGAAAGCTTAGCCGGGCACAACTAAACTCCGCGGCGAGGGTGGCCCAGCTTTCAGATAGCTTTCAGGCCTCGCCGCGGCAGCTAAGAAGAAGCATTCCCGCACGCACAAGTTCACAGTAACACGGTGCGTATGATGACATTGCAACACCTCATGCAACGTCCACTATGCAGACGCAGCGACGGTGGCAACGCCGGCTGCAGCGTCCATTCAAGGAGCCACAGTGCCACAGTCGGGGATCACTCTTTCCAACATCGATCACAGCGTCCGGCCGCAGGACGACCTCTACCAGCACGTCAACGGTGCATGGTTGAACAGCACGACGATCCCTGACGACCGCCCGCTGGAAGGCACCTTCACCGCTTTGCGGGACGAGGCAGAATTGGCTGTCAAGGCGATCATCGAGGAAGCCGCGAACAAGGGAGCATCAGCCTCCGGCATCGAACAGAAGGTCGGCGGCCTTTACGCGAGCTTCATGGATGAGGCTGCGGCAGAGGCGAAGGGACTCGAACCCTTGCAGGAGCGACTGGAGGAAGTCCGGTCAGTGGGTTCGGTGGAGGAATTTTCGGCGTTGCTGGGCCGCCTGTTCCGATGCGACGTGTCCGGTTTGTTCTCGATCTACCCGGCACCCGACGCCGGAAACCCGGAGCGGATTCTTCTGTACATCGGCCAGGGCGGCCTCGGACTCCCGGACGAGTCCTACTATCGCGACGAAAAGTTTGCGCCGATTGTGGCCTCCTACGGTGAATACGTCGCGAAGTTGTTCGGCCTCGCCAGAGTTGCAGACGCGGAAGCTGCGGCTGGCCGCATCGTTGCCTTGGAAAAGGCCCTCGCGTCCCACCACTGGGACAACGTCACACTTCGGGATCCCCAAAAGACGTACAACCTCAAAACGGCGGAAGAAGCAGCGAAGCTGTTCCCCCTGCTGGATACCTGGTTTGAGGCCGGCCGTGTCGATGCCGGCAAACGCGCCGAGATCGTGGTCAGCACGCCGGACTTCTTTGCCGGCGCCGCAGCGCTTCTGGAATCGGAACCCCTCGCCGTCTGGAAGGAATGGCTGACCCTGAGGGTACTCAGCTCAGCCGCGCCTTACCTTTCTTCGAAGTTTGTGGACACCAACTTCGACTTCTACGGGACCACCCTCAGTGGCACCCCGCAAAACAAGGAGCGCTGGAAGCGCGGCGTTGCCGTCGTCGAAGCAGCACTTGGCGAGGCAGTGGGCCAAATCTATGTGGAGCGCCATTTCCCCGAGGGGCACAAGGCCAGGATGCAGACCCTCGTGGCCAATCTGATCGAGGCCTACCGTGACAGCATTTCTTCCCTTGAGTGGATGGGTGAGGACACAAAGGCTGAAGCCCTTAAGAAGCTGGACGCATTCCGCCCCAAGATTGGTTTTCCTGAGAAATGGATAGACTACTCCGCTGTTGAGATCGACCCCCATGACCTCCTGGGTAACGTAGAGCGGGCCCACGACGCCGACGTCGATCGCCACCTGGATGAAATCGGCAAGCCGGTGGACTTGGACAAATGGCTCATGACGCCACAGACAGTGAACGCCTACTATCACCCGATGCTGAACGAAATCGTGTTCCCCGCCGCCATCCTCCAGCCGCCATTCTTCACTGCAGAAGCCGACGACGCAGTGAACTACGGTGGCATTGGTGCTGTAATCGGACATGAAATCGGCCATGGATTCGATGACCAGGGATCCCAATTCGACGGAAGCGGAGCCCTCCGCAATTGGTGGACCGAAGAGGACAGGACGGCCTTCGAAGCCCGGACGGCAAAGTTGGTTGCCCAATTCGACGCGCTATCCCCCTATGCCGCACCTGACCACAAGGTCAACGGCAAACTGACGTTGGGTGAGAACATCGGTGACCTGGGCGGCCTCACCATTGCGTATAAGGCCTACCTGCTCAGCCTCGATGGTGCCGAGCCTGAGGTCCTGGACGGTTTCACAGGCCAGCAACGGTTCTTCATGTCCTGGGCTGCCGGCTGGCGTCAGGTGATCCGAACCGAGGAAGCGATCCGCAGGCTTGCTACGGATCCACACTCCCCCAATGAGTTCCGCACGAATGCCATAGCCCGGAACCTCGACGCCTTCCACGAAACCTTCCAGGTCAACGATCAAGACCGGATGTGGATGGCACCTGAGGACCGGGTCAGTATCTGGTAAAGCCACTACGACGAATGGCCGGACCCCGTGGATGAATCGGGTTCCGGCCATTCGTCTTTTTCCTGCCTTTGCAGCCAATTACCGCTGCGATGACTGTTATTGGGTGATGTAAAGCGGGTTCACCTGTTGGCACACTGCTTCTTTGGCCGTCTGGTTGACTACATCAGGTGGAACAGAGGCCGCCCCATAGGCTGTCCCGGTCGCAAAGTCCGTGCCTACGTAGAGCTGCACGCCCGAAACTCCCTTGGCTTGCTGAACCTGTGCCGCCGGGATACCGAACAGCGCCGCAACGTCGGTAGCAACGTCGGCGAAGTCCGGACCGTAGTAGACCACGGTCTTCTCCACTGGGTTGGCCAGATACGAAACGGACTGTGTAAATCCATTGCCGGTCAAGGTGGCCAGGAGTTCCTGCGCCCTGGTCCCAACCCCGCTGCCGTTGGCGACTGCTACCGGCTGGATGGCTTTGTTGTAGGCCGGGACTGCAGGGGCAGCAGTAGTAGGCGCCGTGGATGGAGTACCGGCCCCAGGCTCTGTTGGAGCCGGGCTTGACGTTGCTCCGGGGTTTGTCAGATCCAGATCTGCGCGAAGGGCCGCAAAAAGCTGTGATGCCTGGGGCTCAACGAGCTCCAATCGGTTAGGGTCCAACGCGGCTGGCTGGGTGGGGACAGCAACAAAGGCGACTTTGGAGACATCAATGTCCTTCAGCCTTCCACCAATGGTCAGCAGCGATGGCACAGACGCCAACCCCTCATCGACGGTCAGGTTTTGCGTGACGACGTCAGCGATCTGCAGGAGCCTCTGGGGATTGCCGAGCGTGCCGTCGGCCTTCAGCTTCCGCGTCAGTGATGAAAGAAACGCCTGCTGGCCCTTGATTCGCCCGAGGTCCCCACCGTCTCCAAAGGCATGCCGGGTACGCAGGAATGCCAGGGCCTGCTCGCCTTCAACCTGGGAGTTACCCTTCGGCAAACGAAGATGGGAGTCGGGATCAAAGACGGGATCGCTGACACAAACATCCACTCCGCCCACAGCCTTGGACAGTTCCTTCACCGCATTGAAGTCGGCCATCATGAAGTGATCTATTTCCAGGCCGGTGAGCTTGTTGATGGTGTCCACGGCACAGCCGATTCCAGCTTCTGCCATGGCTTCGTTGATCATCACGCCGCTCCGCGCGGGGAACGTCTGGTTGTTGGTGTGGTCCGTGCACTGGGGCACATCCACCAGGAGGTCACGTGGGAAACTCATGACGCTGACACGTTTATTGTCCGCAGAAATGTCCAGCAGCATCATGACATCCGAGTGGCCGTAGCCCGTGGAATCGTCCGCGTTACCATACTGGGAGTTTTTCCCATCACGGGTATCCGACCCGAGGATAAGGATCTGCAGTCGGTCCGACTTGTCATTGACTACCGCATCATTGCTATCGCGCGATTCTGCCGCGGATAGCGGGGCCTTGGTGATGTTGGTCTGTAGACGGATAAACCAGAAGGCCGCAAAAGCAACGCCGGCAACGAGAGCCACTGACACGAGGCCGGTAACAATCTTTAGCCACAACGGGAGGCCCTTGGGCGCGTTCATGTGGCGCGGAGTTCCCTCGGGGTCCTCCCCATGGCGCGCCGCATCAGGAGCAGCGGTGCCGGGGCCCAGCGGGCGGGCGTCACGACGTCGCACTATTCGGTTACCTTTCCTCAAACACGTGGATCCCCGCAATCATAGTGGCGGATTCTGGGAAGTTCCTTATCGAGCCCGGGCCACGCCGTTGCCGTGACGCCGGTCAGAAGCCGAGTTTCACCAATTGCTTGGGATCACGCTGCCAGTCTTTGGCAACCTTGACATGCAAATCCAGGTAGATCCTTGTTCCCAGGAGCGTCTCGATTCCCTTACGCGCGTTGGTTCCGACCTCACGCAGCCTGCTGCCACCCTTACCAATGATGATGGCTTTCTGCGAAGGCCGCTCCACGTACAGATTGACGCGGACATCCAGCAACGGGTTGTCCTCCGTACGTCCTTCGCGGGGCACGATTTCCTCAACGACGACGGCAAGGGAGTGGGGAAGTTCATCCCGGACACCTTCGAGTGCGGCTTCACGGATGAGTTCAGCAATCATGACGGCCTCGGGCTCGTCCGTGAGCTCACCATCCGGGTAAAGGGGCGGCGACGAGGGCATATGCCCGATAAGTACGTCGGCAACGGTGGATACCTGGAAACCGTCGGCGGCAGAAACGGGAACGATATCCGCCCAGCCTTGTTCTCCGAGGACTTCACGGCCCAATGCGGCAACAGCGAGCAGTTGCTCGGTCAGGGCCTGACGGTCCACGAGGTCAGTTTTCGTCACAAGGGCAACAATGGGCTTGCGGCCAACGGCAGCGAGCTGCGCGGCGATGTACTTATCGCCGGGACCGATTTTTTCGTTGGCCGGCAAGCAGAAGCCGATAGCGTCCACCTCGGACAACGTGTCAGCCACGAGGTCGTTGAGTCGCTTTCCCAGAAGCGTACGTGGCCGGTGGAGGCCCGGTGTATCAACCAGGATCAGTTGTGCGTCCTCGCGATGGACGATGCCACGAATCGTGTGGCGCGTAGTCTGCGGCTTGGCAGATGTAATGGCCACCTTCTGCCCTACCAACGCATTTGTCAGCGTGGACTTACCCGCGTTGGGGCGGCCAACGAGGACCGAGAATCCGGCGTGGAAGCCACCGAAATCGTCATCGGCGTCGAATTTCTTATTTTGCTTGCTCACGTGGAACTCCCTGTTGCGTTGTGTCGGCCTCATCGAGAAGGTCTTCAAAGTCAGTGTCTTCCTTTGGCATGGCTGCCGCAATGATGTGGCTGACCCGGTTTCGGCGACCCTCAAGCCTATCTGCCTTTAGCGACACACCGTTCACTTCAACGGAGCTCCCGACGATCGGAACCTGGCCGAGAGCCTTGGCAAGGAGGCCGCCAACGGTGTCCACTTCGTCGTCGTCGAGGTCGATATCGAACAGTTCCCCGAGGTCATCGATGCTCATGCGGGCACTGACACGGTAGGTTCCGTCGCCCAGGTCCACCGCTTCTTCGGCGGCGGAATCGTACTCGTCAACGATCTCTCCCACGATTTCTTCGATGAGATCCTCCAAGGTCACCAGGCCGGCGGTGCCGCCGTACTCATCGATGACGATGGCCACGTGGGTGGATTCCTTCTGCAGTTCCTTCAAGAGGTCGCTCACGGGCTTGGATTCCGGGACGTACCGAACGTCCCGGGCGAGAGAATCGACGTCGTGCGGTTGCAGTCCGGGTTCGCCGCGATGCATCGCCGCGGCAACGTCCTTGAGGTAGAGAATGCCGCGGATCTGATCCGTGTTCTCGCCAATGACCGGTATCCGGGAATAGCCGGAGCGGAGGAAGAGTGCCATGGCCGCTTCAAGGTCCGAACCCGTCCCGATGCTGACGATGTCCGTGCGCGGAACCATGACCGAGCGAACCAAAGTATCGCCGAAGTCAAAGACCGAGTGGATGAGCTCTGCCTCGTTGTCTTCGATCATGTCCGATTCCGCCGCCCGGTCCACGAACTCGCGGAATTCTTCCTCGCTGACAAATGCGTCATCACCGCCGGGGGCGCCGGGCGCGACTGCGCTCCCCAACGCGACAAGCCAGCCGGGAATCGGTCCGAGGATCCAGCAGAGGAACCTGATCAGCGGGGCGGTAAAGCGGACGATGGGGCCCGAATGCGCGCGTCCCAGCTGCCGGGGCGAGACGCCAACCAAAACGAATCCGATGACAGCCATGATGCCGGTTGCCGCCAATCCGGCAAGCCACACGTTGTCCAGAAAACTGTGCATGACGACAGCGACAGCGACCGCTGCCGCCATCTCGAACCACACGCGCCAGAACCGCAGGGCACGCATATGAGCGACCGGCTTCTTGAGGATGCTCCCCAAGGCTTTGCCCTTGCTGCGGACTACCGATTGTTCAGCTTCGTGCCGGGGCAGGAAATTGAACGCAGCCTCGGCTGCGGTCAACAAGGCGACGAAACTGAGGAAAACCAGCGCCATGCCGACCAGGATGAGCGAGGTCACTGCATGGTCTCCATGGGGGCATCCTTGCCCAGGAACTCAGACAGCAACTCACGCTGCAAACCGAACATCTCTTCCTTTTCCTCCGGTTCAGCGTGGTCGAAACCAAGCAGGTGGAGGATGCCGTGCGTGGCGAGCAACAGCATTTCGTCCTGGGTGGTGTGTCCGGCGTTCCGCGCCTGCACCTCGGCCACCTGCGGACAAATGGCTATGTCTCCGAGCATTCCCTGCGGCGTGGGCTTGTCAGGTGTGCCCGGCGTCAACTCATCCATGGGCACCGAGAGCACATCCGTGGCTCCTGGTTCGTCCATGAGCTCGATGTGCAGCTTCTCCATGGCGGGTTCATCCACCAGGAGGATGGACAGCTCAGCCTGCGGATGGATGTAGAGGCGCTCGAAGATGAACCGCGACAACGTCACCAGTTGGGCTTCGTCCACCTCCACGCCGGATTCGTTGTTGATTTCAATGCTCATTTTCGTTCTCCACGTTTGTGATGTGTGCCGGCGGCCCCGTCCGTACGGTGCGCGTCATCCCACCTGCTGTAGGCCGAAACGATGTCTGCAACCAAACGGTGCCGGACGACGTCCGCAGCCTCCAGGATGGAGAAATTGACGTCCTCGATCCCACTGAGGATTTCCCGTACGATCCGCAGTCCGGAGGTGGAGCCAAAAGGCAGGTCGATCTGCGTTACGTCTCCTGTGACAACCATCTTTGAGCCGAATCCGAGGCGGGTTAGGAACATCTTCATCTGTTCAGGAGTGGTGTTCTGGGCCTCGTCCAGGATGATGAATGCGTCATTGAGCGTCCGTCCACGCATATAGGCCAACGGTGCGACTTCAATGGTGCCGGCAGCCATCAGCCTGGGAATGGACTCCGGATCCATCATGTCGTGCAAGGCATCGTAAAGCGGCCGCAGGTAGGGATCGATCTTGTCGCTCAGCGTTCCCGGCAGGAAGCCCAGCCGCTCCCCTGCCTCAACAGCGGGCCGGGTCAGGATGATCCGGCTTACTTCCTTGAGTTGGAGGGCCTGCACGGCCTTGGCCATGGCGAGGTATGTTTTGCCAGTACCTGCCGGGCCAATACCGAAGATCACTGTGTTGGCATCTATGGCATCCACATAGTTCTTCTGATTCAAGGTCTTGGGCCGGATGGTTTTGCCGCGGCTTGAAAGAATGTTGTGGGTAAGGACATCCACGGGATTCTGGACCGACTGTGTCCTGAGGAGGGAAACGAGCTGCTGCAGGACATCAGGGGTAACGACCGTTCCCCTGGCTACCAGTCCGCGGACCTCTTCAAGGAGACGCATGATGCGCGGGATGACCGTGGACGGACCGGACATGGACAATTCATTGCCGCGAACGTGGAAGTTGACGTCCGGGAACTGCTCCTCGATGTAGCGCAAGGCTTCGTCATGGCTGCCCAATGAGTGAACCATCTGATCGGAGTTGTCGAACGTGACGATTTCCGTGCGCGTGCCCGGTAAGGTGTGCGGGAACTCGGTGGTGGCTGGGTTCCCGTTTCCGGTCCGCAGCCGCCCATTCAGGGATTCACTCATAGTGGTGGCCGTACGGCCTCTTCTCCTCCGGTCGGATAACAGTTGGTCCATCGTTTCGACAACGGGACTGGCTCAACCGCCAGGCCATATGCCGGAATGCCTTCAATCCTACGCCAGCCCGGCAGACCTCGGGCGTTCGCCCGCGCACCCTCTGCCGTATCCTCCCCGCGGGGCGTCCGTCGACTGCGACATTTTGTCTCAACTCGGCATCAAGCGGGTATCAATCCTGTTTCAGTTGCCGCCAGTGCCCGCAAACCCGGCCAGCCGCCGTCGACGATATGCCAAGCTGGCAGAGCGGGTAGTCAAACTACGCGCGTTCGACGGGCCGGCGACAACCACCGGCTACCAAGGCAAGGAACCCCCATCGCGCAGTCAGTAAGCCATCAGCCCGGCGGGCGAAAGCGGAAAAAGTCCGCCGTCGCAGCGCCTGCGATGCTTGCTGTCCTTTTGCTGACCGGCTGTATCGCCAACGGCGGACCCACTCAAACTACGTCCAGTGCGCCGCCAGTCAGCGTCCAGGAAGCTCCGGCCAGCAACGCTCCCCTGGAGACCACCCAGGCGTCCACTAAGATCCCGGTCTACTGGATTGGGCGGAGCAAGGAAGATGTCTACCTCTACCGCGAATTCAGAGACATCTCCGGCGATGGAAACCCCGTCACCACTGCGCTGCGCATTATGATGGCCGAAAAGCCGTTGGACCACGACTTCTTCACCCCGTGGCAGGACCCCGGCAGCCTGGCAACATCCATCTCGGGCAAGAACGTGATCACCGTTGATATTTCCCGGGATGCCTTCAACTCCAACCTTGATGCCGGCATGGCGCAACGGGCTGTACAGCAGCTGGTCTACACTGCCACGGCAGCAGCCTCGTCGTCAGGCCTGATCAACTCCGGGCAGCAAATCCAAGTGGTCATCCTGGTCGACGGTCACACTGATTTCATGGCCTTCGGCCAGGTACGGCTCGGACAACCAATGGCCAGGGACGCTTCCTTGGTGGCGCCACTATGGATCATCGACCCGCAGGAGGACACCTCGCTCCCGGCCGGCGTGGTCAAGTTCAATGGCCGCAGCACTGACAGCTCCAAGCCGGTCAGCTGGCAGATCCTCCGGGACAACGGCAATGGCGAAAAGGCCAGCCTCCTGACCGGCCAGACAAAAGCCACAGGAGAGCCGGGACAATTCGGCGTCTTCTCCTTCAATGCGACCCTGAAACCAGGGAAATACGAATTGCGCGTGTCCCAGGTTCAGGACTCCGGGCAAGCAGACACATCCACCACCGATACGCGGCTTTTCAGCGTCGGCTAGAGCCGGCGTCGCGCCTTAGCTGGCGTTGCCTGGAAGGCGACACAGCCTACCAGCGGCCCAAGACGTCGGAGGCGAGTACGACGGCGGCGGGTCCCGCCGTCGAAGACCTCAGGACGTGGTGGCCCAAGAGCGCCGTGACCGCCCCGGCGTCGCTGAGGCGGGTTACCTCGCGTGGCGAGATGCCGCCTTCCGGCCCCACGATCAAGAGGACTTCACGTGGTGAATCCAGGCCGCCGGCCTCAGCCACGATGGGCGCTTCCAGGACGGTCCGCAAGGGGTTCTTGGCGTCCTCGTGAAGGATTACAGCCAGGTCCGCGGCGGCAACAGCCTTTGCCAAAGCCGCGGAATCCAGGATAGGACGCACCTCCGGTATCCACGCCCGCCGGGCCTGCTTCGCCGCGGCAGTGACTACAGACTGCCACTTCGCGTGGGCCTTGGCAGCGCGATCCCCCTTCCAGCGGACGATGGATCGCTCAGCCTGCCAGGGGATTACGGCGTCTATGCCCAGTTCGGTGGCAGTTTCAATGGCCAACTCGTCACGGTCACCCTTGGCCAACGCTTGGACCAGCACCAAACGCACGTCCGGCTGATCTTCGAAAACTACCTCGGATGCCGTGACGGACAAACTTCCAGGGCCAACTTCTGCAACCGTGCCTGTCAGGCGGGCTCCTGCGCCATCGGCGATGTCCACGGACTCACCGACAGTGAGCCTCTTCACGGTAACGGCATGCCGGGCTTCTGCACCGTCGATGACGAACACAGCGCCCGGCTCAACTCCGTCCAGGCTCCCGGCGGGCGTGAAGAAAACGGGGTTGCTCACCGCTACAGGTTACCGAGCTTGTCCCGCAGCTTGGCGAACATGCCGCCGCTGGCCACGAGTTTTCCTTCGCTGAACTGCTCGCCGCGCAACTTGGCAAGCTGCTGCAGGAGCTCTTCCTGTGCCGGATCCAGCTTGACCGGTGTCTCAACGTGCAGGTGCACCTTGAGATCGCCTCGGCCATAGCCCCTGAGGTGGGTAACGCCCAACCCGCGAAGCGTGATGACCTCGCCGGACTGGGTGCCGGCCTTGACATCAATCTCCTGGGGCCCGTCGAAAGTTTCCAGGCTCAGTTCCGTGCCCAAGGCGGCGGCTGTCATCGGAACGCTCAGTGTTGCGTGCAGGTCGTCGCCTTCGCGGATATACGTGGAGTCATTGTTGACGCGGATCTCTACGTAGAGGTCGCCCGCAGGTCCGCCAGCTGGTCCTGCTTCGCCCTGTCCGGAGAGTTGGATGCGCGTACCTGTCGCAACACCGGCAGGAACCTTGATGGTGAGGGAACGCCGGCTGCGGATACGGCCCTGCCCGTTGCACTCGTTGCAGGGATCCTTGATGACCGTACCGAAGCCCTCACAGGAACCACACGGCGCCGTGGTCATGACTTGGCCCAGGATGGATCGAACGGCCCGCTGGACTTGGCCGCTGCCGCCACAGATGTCACAGCGCTCCGGGTGTGTGCCCGGCCGGCAGCAGCTGCCATCGCAGGTGGGGCAGACGACAGCCGTATCAACTTCGAGCTTCTTGTTGACACCAAACACGGCGTCCTTGAGGTCGATGCGGACACTGATCAGTGCGTCCTGGCCCCGGCGCACACGGGAGGCCGGACCAGCGTGCCCGCCGCCACCGCCGAAGAAGGTATCGAAGATGTCCTGGAACGCGAAACCCTGGCCGGAGTAGCCGCCACCAAAGCCGTTGTCGGTGCCATTCTCGTTACCGGTGGCATCGTAGACGCGGCGCTTTTGGGGGTCGGACAGCACTTCGTAAGCATGCGTCACGGCCTTGAACTGCTCCGCGACATCCTCCCCCGGGTTGACGTCCGGGTGAAGCTTTCGCGCCAACTTGCGGTACGCCTTTTTGATCTCTTCCCCGGTGGCTTCCGGCGAGACTCCCAAAACGTCATAGTGGCTGCTCAAAGTCTGTATCTCTTCCTTGTTATACGGTTACACGGCGATTCTTACCTCGGGGCTTGCGTCAGCCGCCGAGAATGCGGGAAAGGTAACGGGCCACGGCGCGCACGGCAGCCATGGTGGTGGGATAGTCCATCCGGGTTGGTCCGAGGATTCCCACCTTGGCACCGGAGCCGTACCCCGTTGCCACGACCGAGGCCTCGGCCAGGCCGTCGTAAGGATTCTCGCGCCCGATGCTCACTGTCACGCCGCGGGGATCATCCCCCATATCGGACAACAACCGAAGCATGACAACTTGTTCCTCAAGAGCTTCCAGCACTGGCCCAATGCTCAACGGGAAATCGACATTGGAGCGGGCAAGGTTGGCTGTTCCGGCCATGACGATGCGCTCTTCACGGCTGGTGTCGCTGAGGGCTTGGAGACCTTGGGCAAGATGCTGCGCGAGTCCCCGAAGCTCCGGCGGGCACAGCGCCACTACGGAAGGCAACACCTGCGGCAGCAGTGCCAGCTGGGTTCCCGCGATGCTTCCCAGGAACCGGGAGCGCAGGGCCATCAACGCCTCGTTGCTTACATCGGAGCCAGCCTCGATGACCTTCTGGCCAACGCTTCCTGTATCTGCGATGAGCACCACGAGCACCTGCTTTGGCGCCAGGAGGACAAATTCAACGTGACGGACCAGGGCACGGTTGGAGTGCGGGTACTGAACGACGGCGACCTGGTTGGTCAGTTGCGACAGTAGCCTGACCGTGCGCTCAAGGATGTCATCGAGGTCGTCCGGCCCTTCAAGGAGCGAGTGGATGGCTCGACGCTCCGCGGCGGACAACGGTTTGACCTGCGAGATGCGGTCCACGAACAGCCGATAGCCCTTGTCCGTGGGGATGCGGCCTGCGCTGGTATGCGGCGCTGCGATGAGGCCTTCTTCTTCCAGCACAGCCATATCGTTCCGGATGGTGGCGCTGGAAACGCCCAGATGGTGCCGCTCCACAAGTGCCTTGGATCCAACAGGCTCACGGGAATGCACATAATCCTCAACGATTGCGCGCAGCACTTCAAGCTTGCGTGGCTCACTCATTGCAACACCTCCTGACGACTGTCCGGGCCTTTATCGGGACGGATAAACAGCACTCACTTAGCACTCAACATGCCCAAGTGCTAACAAGTCTAGTATGAGCCAGCACGTTGCTAGCATTGAAACCGCCCGCGGGAGTTATTCCCAGCACAACCAGCACAGAGGGGTATGAAGTCCTTGGCTTTCGATACGTGGGGCCCGCAGGATCTGTCCGCTCCTGCCAAACGCCAACTCCCCGAGGTAGCCGTCCAGCGCGGGATGGTCCTTGAAGACGTCCAGTCCGGCTGGGTGGGCGAAGTCACACGGGTGGAGAAATCGGGGGGAATGCACATCGTCTCCCTTGAGGACAGGCGTGGCAAAACCAAGTCGTTCCAACTCGGGTTCGGTTTCCTGCTTGAAGGGCAGGCCATCCGTCTCATGCCTCCGGCGGCAAAGGCTCCTGGTTCGCCTGTGCAGTCGGGTCGAACGGCATCCGGGTCCGTAAGGGTCCTGGGCCATCGTGCACAGGTGGCCAAGGCGAGCCGTATTTGGGTGGAAGGCAAGCACGACGCCGAACTGGTGGAGAAAGTCTGGGGCGACGACCTCCGCATTGAGGGCATCGTCGTAGAGCCACTCCACGGCGTGGACGACCTCAAGTCAGCTATCGCCGCATTCTCGCCCGGGCCAGGGCGCAGGCTCGGGATCCTGGTAGACCACCTCGTGGCAGGCTCAAAGGAATCACGCATCGCCGCAGAAGCCATGACGGTGCCCGGAGCCGCCGGAAACGTCCTGATCGTCGGCCATCCATATATAGACGTCTGGCAAGCCATCCGGCCAAAAGTGCTGGGTATTGAGCGGTGGCCGGAAGTTCCACGAGGCACTGACTGGAAGACCGGGATACTGACCGCGTTCGGCTGGCCGCACGAAACCGCCGAAGACATTGGACTCGGCTGGCAGCGCCTGCTTGGTGCGGTACGCAGCTACGCCGACTTGGAAGCGTCGCTGCTGGGAAGGGTGGAGGAAGTCATCGATTTCCTCACCACTGCCTGACCGTCTTGTCCTGAATTACGTTTCCTCAATGCACTTTTCGCAGGGACGTAACGGGGCGTTGGTCCCGGGATGACCCGGAACCCAGTATTCTGGGACAGCAACACTGCAGCATCTTTACAGCAAAGGGAAGACACCGTGGCAGAGAACGCCCCTGAAGAACCGGGCAGCGCCGCAGGCCAGCCCCAGTACCATGGCGCGCCAGCAAATGCACTCCCACTGACGGCAAGCGAAGACCGGCAGTGGGCCACCCTTGCGCACTTCGGGGGAATTCTGGGATGCCTGCCGTCCCTGTTGATCTATCTCATCTTCCGTGATCGCGGGCCATTTACGGCGCAGGAATCCAAGGAAGCACTGAACTTCACGCTTCCTCCGACCATCGCGGCAGTCCTGGCAAATATCCTGGTTCTGCTTCCCGTCGTGGGCAATATCTTTGCAGTCATCGCCACGGGCATCTGGGTAGCCCTGACGTGCTTCTCGGTCTCGGCTGGTATCCGCGTCAATCACGGACAGCCCCACCGCTACAAGCTCAACCTGCGCTGGATTAAGTAGTCCAAGGCTTCCATCGGATTCTGCCGACGATTAGTCCGGCAGAATCCTGCGCACCACGGCGTCGGCCAGGAGCCGGCCCTTAAGGGTAAGAACCAGGCGCCCCTTGAAGGCCGCACCCGGATCCACGAGTTCTTCAGCGATCAGTCCTGCCATCGCATGGCGGCCAACTTTGTCCAGCGCATCAACGGACAGACCTGTACCGAGCCGGGCCTCAAGCATGATGCGCTCGACTTCCCGGGTTTCGGCGTCAAGGGTTTCCCTACCAGCTGCCGGCGAGTCTCCTGCAGCCAGCCGGTTGGCGTAAGCGGTGGGGTGCTTGACGTTCCACCAGCGGACACCGCCCACGTGCGAGTGAGCCCCGGGACCGATCCCCCACCAGTCATCGCCCCGCCAATAGGCAAGGTTGTGACGGCAGGCCTGTTCAGGCGTCTTGGACCAGTTGCTGACTTCGTACCACGTCAAGCCGGCTTCCGAGATCAATTTGTCGGCGAGTTCATATTTGGCGGCGTGATCGTCGTCGTCAATTCCGGGAACTTCGCCACGACGGATTTGGGCTGCCAGCTTTGTGCCGTCCTCCACGATCAAAGCGTAGGCGCTGATGTGATCGGGTTCGTAGGACAGGGCGGTCTCGAGGGACAGTTGCCAGTCCGCCATCGACTCTCCCGGCGTGCCGTAGATGAGGTCAAGGCTAACGGCCAGGCCCGCCTCGCGCGCCCACTGGACCACCAGCGGAACGCGGCTCGGGGTATGGGTCCGGTCCAGCACTTTGAGGACGTGCGGTACCGCGGACTGCATGCCGAAAGAGACGCGCGTAAAGCCGGCATCCGCCAGCACCTGGAGCGACTCGGGCGTTACGGAGTCGGGGTTGGCTTCGGTGGTCACCTCAGCGCCCGGTTCAAGTCCCCACTGCACGACGGCGGCACGAAGGATACGAGCCAAGTCCTCGGCAGGGAGCAACGTGGGCGTCCCCCCACCGAAAAATACAGTGCTCAGTGGGCGCTTCGGCAGACCGGAGGCATCCATGGCTGTGGCTGCAAAGTCCAGTTCAGTGACAGCCGTGCCTGCGTAAGCATCCTGCGACGCCCCACCACCCAGCTCCGTGGCCGTGTAGGTGTTGAAGTCGCAATAACCGCACCTCACCGCGCAGAAGGGGATGTGCACGTACAGGCCGAACCTGCGGTGCTGGACGCCGGTCAGCACCTGCGGAGGCAACAAACCGTCCGCAGGTGCAGGGTCGCCCAAAGGGAGGACGCTGGGCATTTACTTCTTTGCCTTGTCCTTGGACTCGTCGGTGGTCAGCGCAGCGATGAAAGCTTCCTGAGGCACTTCAACGCGGCCCACCATCTTCATGCGCTTCTTGCCTTCCTTCTGCTTCTCGAGCAGCTTGCGCTTACGGGTGATGTCACCGCCGTAGCACTTGGCAAGAACGTCCTTGCGGATGGCCCGAATGCTTTCGCGGGCAATAATGCGAGATCCGATGGCGGCCTGGATGGGCACCTCGAATTGCTGACGCGGGATGAGTTCGCGCAGCTTGCCGGTCATCATGACACCGTAGGCGTAGGCCTTGTCACGGTGGGTGATGGCACTGAAAGCATCCACCTGCTCGCCCTGGAGCATTATGTCCACCTTAACGAGGTCGGCAACCTGTTCGCCGTCGGCCTTCCAGTCCAGCGAACCATAACCGCGCGTCTTGGATTTGAGGATGTCGAAGAAGTCGAACACGATTTCCGCCAAGGGCAGGCGGTACCTGATTTCCACACGGTCCTCAGAGAGGTAGTCCATACCACCCATAACGCCGCGGCGGCTCTGGCACAGCTCCATGATGGCGCCAACAAACTCGTTCGGTGCCAGGATGGTGGCTGAGACCATAGGCTCTCGGACCTCGGAGATCTTGCCTGTGGGATATTCGCTGGGGTTGGTCACGTGGATCACCTTCTTGTCCTCCAGCGTTACCTCGTATTCCACGTTGGGAGCTGTGGAGATGAGATCGAGGTTGTACTCGCGCTCAAGACGCTCACGGGTGATTTCGAGGTGGAGCAGACCCAGGAAACCAACACGGAAGCCAAAGCCCAATGCGGCGGACGTCTCGGGCTCATAGACCAGAGCGGCGTCGTTAAGCATCAGCTTCTCGAGGGCATCACGGAGCACGGGATAGTCAGTTCCATCAAGCGGGTACAGACCCGAGAAAACCATGGGCTTGGCATCGGCGTAGCCGCTGAGCGACTCCGACGCCGGCTTGGCGAGGTTGGTAACGGTATCGCCAACCTTGGATTGGCGGACGTCCTTAACACCGGTGATCAAGTAGCCGACCTCGCCCACACCCAAGCCCTTGGAAGGTGTGGGCTCCGGGGAGCTGACGCCGATTTCCAGGAGTTCGTGAGTGGCGCGCGTGGACATCATCTGGATCCGCTCACGCGGGTGCAGCATGCCGTCCACAACGCGAACGTAAGTGACCACGCCGCGGTAGGTGTCATAGACGGAGTCGAAGATCATGGCGCGGGCAGGAGCATTGGCATCGCCCACGGGAGCCGGGAGGTCACGGACAATTTTGTCCAGCAACGCTTCCACGCCTACTCCGGTCTTGCCTGAAACCTTGAGGACATCTTCCGGGTCTCCGCCAATAAGGTTGGCCAGTTCCGCCGCATACTTCTCAGGCTGGGCTGCCGGGAGGTCGATCTTGTTCAGCACCGGGATGATGGTGAGGTTGTTCTCCATCGCCAGGTAGAGGTTGGCAAGCGTCTGGGCTTCGATCCCCTGTGCTGCGTCAACCAGCAGCACAGCGCCTTCACAAGCTGCCAGGGAACGCGAAACCTCGTAGGTGAAGTCGACGTGGCCAGGAGTATCGATCATGTTCAGGGCGTAACTGGTGCCATCGAGTTCCCACGGCATACGCACTGCCTGGGACTTGATGGTGATGCCGCGCTCACGTTCGATATCCATACGGTCCAGATACTGGGCCTTCATGTCGCGCTGTTGAACGACGCCGGTGTACTGCAGCATGCGGTCGGCCAAGGTGGACTTACCGTGGTCGATGTGGGCAATGATGCAGAAGTTCCGGATGATGGCCGGATCTGTTGCGGCGGGCACCGGTGCGGTGCGGGCCATGGGAGACACGCAGGATCCTTACTGTCGACACTCACACGGCAAATCCACCGGCTGGGCAAAGGCCAGCCGGGACACGCCGCGCATCTGATCCTCTAGTCTCCCACGAACCAGCGGTTCACCGTACATTCCCTGACGGAGCAGTACATTCCGGGAGGACTCGATTGAAACGCTGCGCACCCTTGCTTGGCAAACCATCGCGGTAGCGTTGTCGGCATGGCTTTGGACTTGCGCCCTTTGGGCAAACTCATCCTTCGATCCCTCAAGGCGCTAGGCGGCAGCAGTACTGGTAGGAAGAACGCTCCCGCTGGTTCCCCTCGGCAGCGAACCCGGCAACCCGCCGTCGGGCAACAACCGGGCGCCTACCCCGGCGACTTCACCGGCGTGACGAAACTGCACTACTCCCCCAAGCCGGATGGTCGGCCTGATCCCGGTGAAATTGTGTGGACCTGGGTTCCCTTTGAAGAGGACTTCTCGCAGGGCAAGGACCGCCCGGTGCTGTTGGTTGGCAGGGATGGCGAATGGCTCCTGGGCCTCATGCTGACATCCAAGGACCACGACAACGGCAGGCGGGTAGGGGATTACGTTGATGTTGGGGTGGGGCAATGGGACCGTCAAGGGCGCCCGAGTGAAGTCAAACTGGACCGCGTGATCCGGGTGAGCTCCCAGGCGATCCGACGGGAAGGTGCAGTCCTCGGCAAGCCAGCGTTCCTTGAGGTTTCCCGCGCCCTGAGGGATCGTCACGGCTGGAGCTAATCACTGTTCCACACTGGGCCCGGCTTTCTGCTATCCTTTATAGCTGTGTGCCCGTGCAGGTCGACGGCCACTCATGGTTGGCTGCCATAGGCATCCCCACGCCGCTCAGTCGATGGCCAACCTGAAAACCCTCTAGACCATTTCCGCATTAAAAAGAGAGTTCATACGTGGCTAATATCAAGTCCCAGAAGAAGCGCATCCTCACCAACGAGAAGGCTCGCCTGCGTAACAACGCCGTCAAGTCCGAGCTGAAGACGGCCATCCGCGTCGTTGCCAACGCCGTTGAGTCTGCTGACAAGGATGCTGCTGCAACTGCACTTGTTGCTGCCAGCCGGAAGCTGGACAAGGCTGTCAGCAAGGGCGTTATTCACAAGAACAACGCTGCAAACCGCAAGTCGGCGATCTCCAAGAAGGTCAACGCACTCTAAGGTTTTTCCAGTTCGACTGAGCTGATCAAAAGGCCGGCGCCCACGGGTGCCGGCCTTTTGGGTTTAACCCCGTCGCTGGATTTAACCCCGCCGCGCGGAGGTAGCGATAACGGTTACCGCGTGTTCCACGGCATACACAGGATCGCGGGACAGGCCTTTGACTTGGGCGTCGGCCTCGGCGACAACCTGTATAGAGCGAATGAGGCCCTCCGGGGTCCAACGACGGACGTCCCGCTGGGCCTGCTCGACGAGCCAAGGCTGCATACCCAGGCTTTTCGCGATGTGGGCCGACGATCCTTGGGCTCCGGCAACCTTGGCCAACGTGCGCAGCTTTGCCGCAAGCGCAGCCACCAAGGGAACAGGATCAACCCCGGTAGACAGGGCATGTCGCAAGGTGGACAAAGCCACTGGCCCGTTGCCCGCCATCGCGGCATCGGCCACCTTGAATGCCGTGGCCTCGACGCGTCCGCCGTAGTAACGTTCCACGGTTGCTGCATCCACGGCTGTCGTCGCGTCAGCAATTAGCTGGTTGCAAGCGGCCGCGAGCTCGGACAGATTGGCTCCCACTGCATTGACCAGGGCCTGGACAGCTTCGCCATCAATCCGGCGACCAGCGGCTTTGAACTCCGAGACAACAAACGCAGTTTTGTCCGCGTCCTTCTTAAGAGGCTGGCAATCGATCACAGGCCATCCAGCCGATTTCACTGCGTCAAGCAGTTTCTTCCCGCGAACACCACCGGCATGGCGCAGCACCAGAACCACATCCTGTTCGGGACGGGCCAAGTACGACAAAGAGTCGGCCAGGAACGCATCATTCATGGCTTCCAGGCCCTCAACTTCAATGAGCTTTCCCTCGCCGAACAGAGACGGGGTCACGGTCATCGCCAATGACCCGGCCTCGTAGGAGCCAGCGTTCAGCCTGCTGAGTTCAACATCCGGAGTTGCCGTCCGCACTTGGGACCTGATGCGCTCCATGGCCCGAATACCGATGTACTCCTCCGGGCCCGTGATCAGCACCACGGCGGCCGGGGTCGCGTCCCGCCAGCTGACGTTGTTCGCAGCGACGCTCTTGGCCCGGGTGTTTTGGGCAGCAGCCACAGATGGTTCCTTCCGGCGGATTTTTTGCAGACTTCAAGTCTGCCATGCCTTCGCGGCCGTGGTGCCACTGCTGTTGCGGTCGGACTCTTCCCAACATCGAACACCTGGCTGCTGTGTGGACCTTCCCTCCGCCTGCGGCACGATTCGAACAATCTTCCTACTAGGTGTGTGTTAGCCGGCAGCAAGAAATCTGCCACAGGCACCTGTAAGGGGATACCGATGTACAAGAAATCGCTGCTGGGCCTCGGGGTCGTAGCACTCGTTGGAATGGCGCTGGGTGCATGCTCAGACCTTGGAACATCGCCGGACACAGCTTCCGCTCAGCCCAGTGAGAAGGCAGCACAGGCGAAACAGTACAGCAACGGGGAACTACTGGATTTGGTCAAGCAGATCAAGGCGGCTGATGGCACCAGCCTGACCACGGTCTCCGGCGAGGAACTGTCCAGCCAGGAGAACCCGATGAAGGAACTACTGGCCTTGATGACCATTGAGCCCGCGGAATGCAAGGCACTTGGCGCCCTCGGCTCATCGGAGACCATTGCCGGATCCACAACGGCAGGAGGGGCATCAGTTGACACTGCCGGTGGCGTGATGACGGGTGTAACCCTGACCTCTGGTGTGGACGCAGACGCACTGCGCAATACGGTCCAGAACAACAAGTCCCAAGCAGCAGCCTGCGAGAACATCACACTCTCCATGGCGGGGCAATCAATGACCATGACAACGAAGCCGGCGGAGGGCGTCAGCTCTGTGCCTGACGCCGCGGCGTACAAGACAGCCATCAGCCTGCCCGATGGCAGGGCGCAGTCCACGTTTATCGCTTACGCCGTGAAGGACGGAGTGTTGATTACCGCTACAGCGTCAGGGCAGAACGCTGATGCAACGGGTGCCGCCGCTGCAGGTGCGCTCATGGATCAAGCAGCGGCACTCATCAAGTAGCGGACCACAAGCGGCGGCATCAGGAAAACCATGATGCGCGCTACTTCCTCCGTGCGATGTTGTCCAGCCGCTCCAACACAACCATCACCCGGTGATGAAGGACCCTCATCCGCAGAAGCACGCCGCCAGGATGCAGGGCTGTCCAGACGACGAGTACGGTAACCACCGAAGAGATGGACATGGCAACGATGCCTGCCGGTCCTTCTGCCCAGGGAAGCGCCGCGCCCGGTAATCCGGCAAAGAACCGCGCTATGCCCGCCACACCACTGGCACAGCCACCCGCCAGCGCGATCGGAATCGCCGCTGCCAAGGGATGGATCGCGGAGAGCGGCACGGAAAGAGTCCCCAGAATCGTTATGGGAGCCACAAGCGGACCAGCGATCACGTTTGCAATGAGTGCATACGGCGAGAACTGCGGTTGGAGTGCCGCGATGACCGGTCCACACAGCACCTGCGCGGATAGCGGAACCGACACACCCACAGCCAACCATTTGGGAATGGTGCCAGGAAACCACGACGCAATACGGCTGGCAAGCAGCACGATGCCAAGCGTAGCCAGGACGGAGAGGAGGAAGCCAAAGTTGCTGGCAAGCGTGGGATCCAGCAAAAGAAGCACAACGGTAGCCAGGCATAGGAAAGTTAGCGGTCTTCCCCGCAACCCGCCCGTCAACGCAGCCATCCCGACAAATCCCATCACGGCTGCCCGCAGGACACTGGGCTCCGGTCCCACCAAGACTACGAAGGCACCAAGGCCACATCCCGCAAAGGCGGCAGCCGGAGGACGCGCCAGTCTGAGGCATCTCGCAAGCAGGATGAAGCCGCCCAAAATGAGGCTGCAATTCGCGCCACTGACCGCGGTCAAATGCACCATTCCGGTCGTTTTCATGTCCGCTTCCAGGCTCTCCGGAAGAGCGCTGGTATCACCGGTCACCATGCCTGGCAGCAGCCCCGCAGCATCGGGAGGCAACCAACTTGCGGCATCGCGTAACTGCTCGCGCAGCTTGGCGGCCGAGTCTTGCAGGTCGAAGGCGGAGCCCAACACAACCGGTTTGGTGGAGGCTGTGAGAATCGCCGCTTCTGATTGTCCGGGCCGAACTTCCTTGAGTGTGCCAGTTGTTCGCACACGCTGTCCCGGGCGTATGTCCTGCCACGCATCGTCACCAATGACGATAAGAGAGGCAGAACCGCGAATTACGTTCCCTTCGGTGGTAAGGCTGACCAGGTTCGCCGGAACGGACCATCGGGTATTGCCGGAATGCCCGGGCTGCGGTACAGCAGAAGGGCTGCCTGTGACCCGGACCTGGATGACCACACCGGCGTCGGCGTCGACGACGGCCCCGAGGGGACCTTGGTCCCGCTTTCCGGCAGCCAAAGCACAATGCCCAGCCGCCACAGCACCAAGTACACAGGCCAAGGCGAGAGTAGCCGGAACTGTCCTGGCACGTGAGGCCCCGGTTGCCCGCAGACGCGAATGAAACAGCAAGGCGGTGGCGGCAGCGGCAAGGACTGCGCCAACAGTCGCCGACCACGCGGCTGTGAGAACACTGCCAGCCAGTGCAGCGACCCACGTGAGAAGCACGGCAGGAACCAACCGGAGATCCAGACGCCTCAGCAAGCGATCGCGTTCTGAATCCTCAACCACCCTGCACCGTCACCAAATCCTGGAGCGACTCCATAAGCTTGGGCCCGATGCCGTCAATGGCATCCAACTCATCCACTGAGGCAAACGCACCGTGCTCTTTGCGCCAATCCACGATGCGCTGGGCAGTCACCGGACCCACCCTGGGCAGTGTCCCGAGCTCTTCCACGGAGGCAGTGTTGATGTTGACCTTTGTGCCTCCGGTTCCCGGGCTTGCCTTGGTTTCCGCTGGCCCACCTGCGCCGTTCGCGGGTCCGGTTTCCTGAGACGTCCCTCCCCCTGACGCCTCCCCCGCGGCAGGAACATGGATCTTTGCCCCATCTGTGACTACTTCTGCGAGGTTGAGACCATTTAGGTCAGCGCTGGCAGTTGCACCGCCCGCAGCATCGATCGCCTGAAAGACCCGGCTTCCTTCGGGAAGCGAAACGACACCGGGTTTCTGCACTGCCCCGGCGACGTGGACCAACAGCATCTTCATGTCTTGTGGCGGCGTCGCCGATCGAGTCGATTCAGGCTCCCCACCCTCGGGCACTGTTCCAGCCGATACCGACTGACTCAAGGGGTCCATAGTGGGCTGGCCAGTAGTCGCCTGAATAAGGAACCATGCTGCGCATGCTGCACCAACAACGAAAACGGCAACCGCTACCCTCCACGACGTTCGCCACCGAGTCCGCGCCGTCATCGTCTCTTGACCATGGAGGAGATCGGTAGTCACTTCGTCCGGAACGGCCTGGTCCAATGGAGGGATGGAAAGCAAGGGAGCGGGACCCTCTGGAGGGTTCAGTCCCGAGGCAAAGCGTCGCCTGGCTGCCAGCGCTGCGGCGTCTGGGGATCCATCCCGATTCCAGCGTGGCATGATTCGAGCCTACGACCGACGCGATGGGAACTCAGTGGGGCTCTTAGCCTATGTGGATAAGCTCACGTGGGCGTACTGCTCTCCCCCACGATCACCGCCAGAACGCCCAAACCCGCGTGCGCCGCGAGGACTGCCGGCAGGGCGCTGATCTGCGCGGGTGGACAGTTCGGGCATTTATCGCGCAGCCGTTCTGCCAACGATTCGGCCTCTGACTGGTTACCGAAATGATGAACCGCCAACCGTTGCTGACCAGCAGGTCTTGAAGCAACATCAGCGGCCACTATCTCCTCGAGCCGGGCAACGGCCCGGACAGCGGAACGGACCTTTTCCAACGGAACGATCCTGCCGCCGTCGACCGCGAGTATTGGCTTGATGGCCAGCACTGTCCCCAGCAGCGATGCTGCCGCTCCAATGCGTCCCCCGCGCCTTAGCTGCTCAAGGCTGGGAACGTAGAAATAAACCTTGGTTCGCTCCATGCGCTTCTCCGCGAAAGCACGAACTTCAGCTGCGGACTGGCCAGCGGCCGCTGCCACTACCGCGCTCTGCACACCCATGCCTTGTGCCATGCCGACGGTGCGGGAGTCGAGCACCTCCACGGGGATATCAACCCGAGCTGCAGCCAAGCGCGCAGCATCGGCGGTTCCTGACAATTCAGAGGAAATATGGATCGACACTACCGCTTCGAAGCCGCGACTTTGAGCGGCGCGATATGCCTGTTCAAACTGACCGGGTGAGGGGCGGGACGTCTTCACTGATGCACCCGATGCCAAGGCAACGGCCAACGTCTCGGTGATATCGTCTTCGCCCTCACCATAGATCTCGCTTCCCACCATGACAGGCATGGGAACGACGGCCAGACGGCCGTCCGCAGCAAATGCTGCAACCCAGTCAGCCGGCAGGGCAGCTGCAGAATCTGTTACTACAGCAGTCTTTACGACAGCGGGAAGGGCCTCATCGGCGACTGGAACCGGGAGCGCGGGCTGCCGGAGGCGGGACAGCCGTTCCTTGAGCCATATCCAGGCAGGTGGTTCTCGCTCGGGCACGCAACCTCCAACAAAGGTGACCGGCCGCCGGCACAATGCCGGCGGCCGTAAAGTCCCTGATGCCTTGTTAAGTGCCTCGTTTAGGCGGGGACGATGTTCACCAGTTTAGGCGCCCGGACGATCACGGTGCGGATGCCACGGCCATCCATGGCGCGCTGAACATTTTCGGACGAGAGTGCGAGTTCGCGGAGTTCGTCCTCGCTGATATCCGGCGATACTTCCAACCGGTCGCGGACCTTCCCCTGTACCTGAACAACGGCGGTGACGGTGTCCTGCACGAGCAGGGCATCGTCGTGTTTCGGCCAGCCGGCATTGGCCACTGAGGCAGGATGTCCCAGCGTGTTCCAGAGATCCTCTGCCGTGTAGGGAGCGAAAAGGCTCAGGATCACTGCAACGGCCTCGACGGCCTCACGCACGGCGGGATCTGCTCCGCCTGCTCCGGAGTCGATGGTCTTTCGCGTCGCGTTGACCAACTCCATGAGGCGTGCCACCACGACATTGAACTTGTTGTTGTCCAGCAGTTCAGCCGCATCCGCGATCGTCTTGTGGGTGACAGTTCGCAGGGCGCGGTCGCCGGTGGCAGGATCGACGCCGGGCTCGCTGCTGACGTCCTGGCCGAGGCGCCAGGCACGGGCCAGGAACTTGGCCGAGCCGGACGGCGAAACGTCAGCCCAGTCGACGTCGTCCTCCGGCGGGGAGGCGAAGACCATGGTCAGGCGTACGGCGTCCACGCCGAACTTGTCCAGCTGCTCGCCAAGGTCCACGCCATTGCCGAGTGACTTGCTCATGGCCTTGCCACCGTTGAGGACCTGGCCCTGGTTGAGCAGCGCGCTAAAGGGCTCGCTTGCCTCAATCAGGCCGATGTCCTTGATGACCTTGGTGAAGAAGCGGGCATAGAGCAGGTGCAGGATCGCATGCTCGACGCCGCCCACGTATTGGCCGACGGGCATCCAATTGTTGATCTTTTCGGGATCAAAGGGACCTTCGGTGTAGTCCGGCGAAACGAAACGCAGGAAGTACCAGGACGAATCCACGAAAGTGTCCATGGTGTCGGTATCGCGCTGGGCTGCGCGGCCACAGTTGGGGCACTCCACGTTGACCCATTCGACGGCGGCAGCCAGCGGGGAGGTTCCCTTCGGTGCCAGCGCCTCGCCACGCAGGTTCTCGGGCAGCTTCACGGGGAGTTGGTCGTCCGGGACGGGCACTTCACCACATTCGGCACAGTGGATGATCGGAATGGGCGTACCCCAGAAACGCTGGCGGCTCAACAGCCAGTCACGCAGGCGGAAGTTCACGAACTTTTCGCCGGTTCCCAGCTTCTCCAGGATGCCGATGGCAGCCGAGATGGCTTCGGACTTGGGCAGGCCATCCAGCTCGCCTGAGTTCTTGAGCGTTCCTTCTCCCGCGGTGGCAACCCCGGTCTCGGCGGGGTCTTCATCGCCGGTATCCAGCACGGCGCGAACGGGCAGGCCGAAAGCCTTGGCGAAATCGAGGTCGCGCTGGTCGTGCGCGGGAACGGCCATGATGGCTCCGGTGCCGTAGTCGGCCAGAACGTAGTCGGCTGCCCACACAGGGAGCTTCTCACCGTTGAGCGGATTGATCGCGTAGCGTCCGGTAAACACACCGGTCTTCTCGCGCTCTGTGGACTGGCGCTCGATCTCGGAGAGGGCCTTGACCTTTTCGCGGTAAGCCATGAGTTCGTCATGATGTTCAGGCGTGACGAGGTCAAGGGCCAAATGTGCATCGGCAGCAACAACGAAGAAGGTCGCGCCGTAGAGGGTGTCCGGACGCGTGGTGAAGACTGTGACTTCGCGCTCGGCCCTGTCCTGGGTCGCCTCGATGACAAAGCGGACGTGAGCGCCCTCGGAGCGGCCAATCCAGTTCCGCTGCATGGCCAGCACGCGCTCGGGCCAATGGCCCTGCAACTGGTCCATGTCTTCGAGCAGGCGGTCGGCGTAGTCGGTGATCTTGAAGTACCACTGATTCAGCGACTTCTTGGTGACAGGAGTGCCACAGCGTTCACAGGCACCGTTAACGACTTGCTCGTTCGCGAGGACGGTGAGGTCCTTGGGGCACCAGTTAACGGGCGAGTCCTTGCGGTACGCCAAGCCACGCTCGTAGAAGCGCTTGAACAGCCACTGCGTCCAACGGTAGTACTCGGGGTCGGATGTGTGGAGGCGCCGGGACCAGTCAGCCGAGATGGCGTAGCGCTTGAATGACGCTGCCTGGGTATCGATGTTGGCGTAGGTCCACTCGCTGGGGTGGGCGTTGCGCTTGATCGCCGCGTTCTCAGCAGGTAGGCCAAAAGAGTCCCAGCCAATGGGGTGCAGGACGTCGAAGCCCCTCTGGCGCAGATAACGTGCGACGACATCGCCCATGGCAAAGGCCTCGGCATGGCCCATGTGAAGGTCACCGGAGGGGTAGGGAAACATGTCCAGCACGTAGCGACGCTCCCGCGAACCGTCGTCAAGCGGGGTGAACACCTTGAGGTCTTCCCAGACCTGCGGCCACTTGGCTTCCATCGCGGCGAAGCTGTAGACACCTTCTTCAGGCGCTCCAGCTGCGGCTGTCTGTGCTGTTCCGGTCTCTGTCTCCGGCTGAACGCTCACTGCTGCCCTCTTCTGTTCTTCGATGGCGGTTTTGCCTCCTGCTGCGCCCCCGGTAAGCCCCGGACACACAAAAGCCCCTCGACAATGGAGGGGCGGCCGCTCGGCAGTTGATGGCCGGGCGGCTAGCTAAGCAGAAGGATCGCACGCATAGATCTACAATAGCGCACGATCATCCTTCCACTCGCCGACAAATCATGGTTGGCGGCGCAGCGGCCGGCTTACAGAAGGCCGGCTTAATTGACGCCGTGCTGTTATGGGGGCCCGGGAGCGGCTTCGGGCGTCCGCGTAGCGGGCGGGGCCCCCATAACAGCTAAGGCGTCATGTCGCTGGCCTTACTTAACGTCCTCGTCGACCCAATCCATGGACTTTGTCACGGCCTTCTTCCAGAGCCGCAACTGGCGCTCCTGCTCCTCTGCGGGCAACTGCGGCTCCCAGCGCTTGTCCTCGCCCCAGTTGGCACTGAGTTCGCCCAGGTCCTTCCAGAATCCAACAGCCAGGCCGGCGGCGTACGCAGCGCCCAGTGCCGTGGTTTCAACCACTTTCGGGCGGACTACGGGTACACCGAGGATGTCGGCCTGGAACTGCATGAGTGCCTCGTTGGCGACCATTCCGCCGTCGACCTTCAGTTCGGTGAGGGGAACCCCCGAGTCCGCGTTGACGGCGTCCAGTACTTCGCGGGTCTGGAACGCAGTTGCCTCGAGGGCCGCACGCGCAATGTGGCCCTTGTTGGCGAAGCGGGTGAGGCCAACTATGGCGCCGCGCGCGTCAGCCCTCCAGTACGGAGCGAACAGGCCGGAGAAAGCCGGGACGATGTAGACGCCTCCGTTGTCCTGCACTGCGGCTGCCAGGTCTTCGACCTCCGGAGCGGAACTGATCATGCCGAGGTTGTCACGAAGCCACTGGATCAATGAGCCGGTGACGGCGATGGAGCCTTCAAGTGCGTAGTGCGGCTTGTTGTCGCCCAGCTTGTATCCCAGAGTGGTGAGCAGGCCGTTCTTCGAGTGGACGATCTCTTCGCCCGTGTTGAAGATCAGGAAGCAGCCGGTGCCGTAGGTGTTTTTCGCTTCGCCGGCCTGGAATGCTGCCTGGCCGAACGTTGCTGCCTGCTGATCGCCGAGGATGCCGGCCACCGGAGTTTCCCGGAGCAACTGGGAGGTGTGGACGTGTCCGTAGACCTCGGAGGAGGACTTGATGGCGGGCATCATGGAGGCCGGGACGCCGAAGACATCAAGGATTTCCTGGTCCCATTGCAGCGTCTCAAGGTCCATGAACAGGGTGCGCGACGCGTTGGTGACATCGGTGACGTGCACGCCGCCGTCGACTCCACCAGTCAGGTTCCAGAGAACCCAGGCGTCGGTGTTTCCAAACAACAGGTCACCGGCTTCGGCGCGTTCGCGGGCGCCGTCGACGTTGTCCAGGATCCATTTGATCTTGGTCCCGGAGAAGTAGGTAGCCAGCGGGAGGCCAACCTTCTGTTTGAACCGTTCAGGTCCACCATCCTTGGCAAGCTCGTCCACGATCGGCTGGGTGCGCGTGTCCTGCCAGACGATGGCGTTGTAAACGGCCTCGCCCGTGTTCTTGTCCCAGACCACTGCGGTTTCGCGCTGGTTGGTAATACCGACGGCGGCGATGTCGTGCCGTGTCAGGTTCGCCTTGGACAGGGCGGAGGCAATGACCTCGCGGGTGTTGTTCCAGATCTCGGCGGGGTTGTGCTCAACCCAGCCTGCCTGCGGGAAGATCTGCTCGTGTTCCATCTGTCCCGTTGACACAATATTGCCCGTGTGGTCAAAGACGATGGCTCGGGAGCTGGTGGTGCCCTGGTCGATGGCGATGACGTATTGATTCATGGTGACGTCCTTGTCTCAGTGGTTTTATACGGTATGCGGATGAGTGTGAGTGATTTGTTCAGGACAGCGTGTCCAGGAATCAGCCAGCGACTGAGGGCATAATGGCCGGCACCCAGAGGCCCACGAGGCCGGCAAGGGTACCGCCAACAAGGGGCCCGACGACCGGGATCCAGGAGTAGGCCCAGTCGCTGGAGCCCTTCCCCTTGATGGGGAGGATGGCGTGTGCGATGCGGGGACCCAGGTCACGTGCCGGGTTGATGGCGTAACCGGTCGGTCCACCGACGGAGACGCCGATACCGACCACGAGCAGCGCCACAGCCAACGGCCCAAGGCCCGAGGGGGTGCCACCAAAAGTCAGGATGACGAAGACCAGGACGAACGTGCCAATGATTTCGGTGATGAGGTTCCACGGGGTTGACCGGATGGCAGGACCGGTGGAGAACGTTCCCAGTTTGTTGGCTGCCAGCGGCTCCTCATCAAAGTGCTGCTTGTAAGCGAGCCAGCAAACAACGGCGCCCAGGAATGCACCGAGCAGTTCGCCGCCGAAGTACGTCAACGTGGACGCGAAGTCCACGCTGACATCGGGCGCGTATTCCTTGCTTCCTTTCACAAGCAGGCCCAAGGTGACAGCGGGGTTCAGGTGCGCACCGGACTTTGCGGCCACGAAAACGCCCGCGAAGACCGCAATACCCCAGCCCCACGTCACCATCAAGAATCCACCGTTGTTGCCCTTGGTGCCTTTGAGCGCAACGTTGGCCACGACGCCACAACCCAACAGGGTCAGCATCATGGTTCCGAATACTTCGGAAAGGAAAACTATTCCAAGAGACATCTTTGACTCCTCATTTTTCTGTTGTCAGCCTCCTCGCGGGTTGAAAAGGCTGTTGGGACGGTTCCGTTTTCCGCAACCACCCCGGTGTAGTGGGCCTCAAGGGGCTCACCTACCCCGTTTTCCGTCCCCTCTGAGAAGGTGGACGGTCAGCATTTTGTGCAGTCGTCCTCAGGCTACGAGACTGTGGACGTCAACCTTGTGGAACCGCTGCAGGACTTCCTGGGCGTGGCGGATTTCAGCCTCACGGACAGCGGCATCCCAACCAAGTGGTTCAGCCAATGCTGCAGCAATCTCGTTCAGCAACTCGCCGGTCACAAGCCCCCGGAACGCCAGGGACGTCCGTCGGATGAGTACATCAACGAGGTGCCCGATCTGCTCGTGCTCAGCCATGAAGGCCAACTCGCGAACACTGAGTTCCCGGGTGGAACGAAGGGGCGAGTCGTGTCCGGCGTTGAGGTAATCGATGACCGCCTCTGCCCGCGTTCCATACCGGGTCAGGAGCCCAGCCACGCGATCGGCGTCCAAGCCCGGCCCCATGTGCTTCTTGATCCACTCCTGCTCGCCTTGTTCCGTGGCAGGGAAGCCGGCGCCACCGCCGATGGCGAGTTTCGCCGTCGAAACTTTCCGTTCCTGACCCAGTTCGCGCAGGACGTCGTTGGTCATGTGTTCGGCAAGCGCCCGGAAGGTGGTCCATTTGCCACCCACCAAGCTGAGTACGACGGCGGCCTTACCGCCTGACGTCGCCATGGCACCTTCGCCGGAGCGGACGCTGCGCTCGATCCTGTAGTCCCTTGAGACGAATCCTGGCTGGGTGGCGTCGTGACGCGGCAGGGGGCGGACCCCAGCGAAGCTGTAGACGATCTGGCCACGATCCACCGTGATGCTCGGGAAGACGTGGCCGATCAGCTCGAAGAAGTAGTCGATTTCGGATTCTGTACAGACGGCGTCTTCTGTCATGTCGGCGTCGACGTCCGTGGTGCCGACCAACACCCTGTCCCCCATGGGGTAAATAAGGACGATGCGTCCGTCGGTGTGTTCGAAGAAGATCTCCCGGCCGTTGCAGGCGGCCAGCAGTTCAGGGTGGTCCAGCACGATGTGCGAGCCCTTGGTGCCGCCCATGAACTGGCTGGCGGCTCCCATGGCCTGGTTGGTGAGGTCTACCCATGCGCCTGTGGTGTTGACGATGACGTCGGCCTGGAAGTCGAACTCCTTGCCGCTCAATTCATCGCGGAGCCGCACTCCATCGGTGCCCAGGGAAACCAGTGAGACGTAGTTGCTGGCGCGGGCCGTCCCGCCAGGGAGGCCACCGCCGCGTCCGGCCTTCTCGCCATCCTGAAGCACGTCCAGGGTGAGACGCTCAGGGTTGTGGACGGACGCATCAAAGTAGGTTGCCGCGTATTTAATTCCCGGGTGCAGCTTGGGTAGCTCCGCCAAAGCCTTGTCCTTGCCGCGGAACTGGTGCCGGGGGACGCTGCCGCCGTCACGGGAGAAGAAATCGTACATGCTCAAGCCGAGCTTGATGAGGAAGGCGCCGCGTTCGTTCGGTTTGCCCTGTTTGTGGGTGAGGAAGCGCATGGGCGCCGACAGGATTCCCGAGAAGGTGCTGAAGATAGGAATGGTGGTCTGCAGCGGCTTGACGTAGTGCGGGGCGATCCGAAGGAGACGGTTGCGCTCCACCACTGATTCCTGGACAAGGCGGAACTCACCGTTCTCCAGGTATCGAATGCCGCCATGGATCATGTGCGACGATGCACCGCTGGCTCCTTGGCAGTAGTCCCCACGCTCCACGAGCGCGACGTCAATGCCCTGCAGGGCGAGGTCCCGGAAGGTTCCTACGCCGTTGATACCGCCACCGATAATGAGTACTTTCGCCGAAGGCCGCTCCCGCAAGGCGGTTACAGATTCACGCCTGTGCGCATCAGAGGAGGTACCGGAAATCCTGTTGTGTCCCAAAACTGCTCCCTTGGGCTTGGTTTGTGCGCGGCGTTACGTTCGCTGCACCTTTCACCACTAATCTGGCGAAGGTGGAAAATGGAGTCAAGCTATTTGCACAAACGTGCAGTAAGGAAATGAGATGGGACGCTCACGTCACTCGGATGCCCTCCGGGCCGCACAAATGTATTATCTGCAGGACCTGACCATGGACGCGATCGCGCGGGAGCTCAGGACCTCTCGCTCCACCGTCTCCAGGCTGTTGTCTTCCGCCCGGGAAACAGGCCTGGTCCAGGTCCAGATCCGCAGCCCCTTTGACACCGCTCCCGAGTTGGAGAGCCAGATCCGCGACAAATTCAAAGTGGACGTCCACGTGGTGCCGGTGCTGGACACCTTGAACGAGGCGGAGACGCTGGACCGCGTTGCCATGCAGGCAGCGCGGACTATCGGACCGCTGGTGGATTCCAATGCCATCATCGGCATTGCCTGGGGTGCCACGCTCAGCGCCGTGAGCAGGCACCTCACCCGGAAAGTCACGCACGACACCATCGTTGTTCAACTCAACGGCGCCGGGAACATGCAGACAACCGGCATCACCTACGCGAGCGACATCATGCGACGCTTTGGCAGCGCCTATGGAGCGCGGGTGGAACAATTTCCGGTGCCCGCGTTTTTTGATCACGCAGCTACCAAGACAGCAATGTGGAATGAGCGCAGCGTTCAACGCATCCTGGATCTGCAGGCGCGCATGAGCATCGCTATTTTCGGTGTTGGATCCGTTGATTCGGACTATCCGAGCCATGTGTACGCTGGCGGCTACCTCGACGAACGAGACCTCAACATGTTGGCTGCCGACGACGTGGTGGGCGACGTCGCCACGGTCTTCTTCCGCAGTGATGGATCATCTGACGGCATTACGCTGAACGAACGGTCCACCGGTCCAAGCCATGAACAATTGCGGCAGGTACGGCGCCGGATTTGCGTCGTTTCCGGCGCCTCCAAAATCAACGGCCTGCAGGGCGCCTTGGCAGCCGGACTTGCCACGGACCTCATCCTTGATGAAGCCTCTGCGCGCCGCTTGGTGAGTTTCAATGGCCAGTCCTGAGGCATTCCGCCGCGGAATGGGTAAAGTCGTTGATATGAGATTCCCGGCCCGGCTGACCCTGAACAATGGCGTGATGATGGACCGCTTGGGATTCGGACTCTATAAGGTGCCGCCAAAAGAAGCTGAGGCTTTGGTGAGCACCGCCCTCGGCGAAGGCTATCGGCGGTTCGATACCGCGGCCATGTATCGCAATGAGGTAGGCGTAGGCCGTGCGATCGGTGGTGCAATCGGCGACGCCAACGAGGCAAACCTCGGCACGGGTGGTTCGGGAGAATCAGTGCACGCCCTGACCCGTGAAGACGTCTTTGTCACCACCAAGGTCTGGAATGACGACCACGGCTACGACTCCACGCTCCGCGCTTTTGATTCATCCATGGCCAACCTCGGATTGGACTACGTGGACCTTTACCTCATCCACTGGCCATGTGCCGGCCGAGGCCTCTTCGTAGAGACCTATAAAGCCATGGAAACCCTTTACAGGGAAGGCAAAGTGCGGGCCATAGGAGTTTCGAATTTCCAGCCCGGGCACTTGGAAGAACTCATGCAGAAAGCCGAAGTGGTTCCAGCCGTTAATCAGATCGAGCTGCACCCTTGGCTTCAGCAGGCCAGGCTGCGGACACTGCACGAACAACTCGGGATCCGAACCGAAGCATGGAGTCCACTGGGCCGTGGACAGGTCCTGGCCGACCCCGCGATCGTGGACTTGGCTGAAAAGTACGGCAGGACCCCCGCCCAGATCATCATCCGGTGGCATCTCCAGCTTGGGAACCTCGTGATTCCGAAAGCGAGCTCCGCTGGTCGGATCAAAGAGAACTGTGCTGTTTTCGACTTCGAACTCGAGGCAGCAGACATGGACGGCATGGCCGCGCTTGAACGCCACCACCGCACGGGCTCGCACCCGGACAACGTGAATTAGGAACGGCCGAATGGAAAAAGTGGACACCGCGCACACCCCTGAAGGTGCAGATGCCCCGATTGAGTTCTTCAGCAAGTCCCTGCCGGGACGCACCGTCGCCTCCGACGTGGACGTCGATGGCAGCAAAGTAGCTTATTGGACATACGAACCCGTCAAACCCACGCAGGATACCCGCACGATTTTGGTCATTCACGGTTTTAGGGGTGACCACCATGGATTACTCCGTGTAGCGGACCTGCTTCCGGAAATGCGGATTATCATGCCCGACCTCCCGGCGTTTGGCAGTTCAGATCCTTTCCGTGACGACGAACACTCGGTTGAGCGTTACGGCCATTTCATCTCCGGCTTCATGGCCGCGCTGGGCCTGGGTCCCAAGACCGTGCTGCTGGGCCACTCGTTTGGCTCCATCGTCGCGAGTCATTTTGCGGCCCGGAACCCTGGCGCCATTTATCCATTGATCCTGATCAACCCCATCGCTGCACCCGCTTTGGAAGGTCCCAAGGGGATCATGACCAAGCTCGCGGTGTTTTACTACGAGGTGTCCGCCAAGCTTCCAAGGCGCCTTGGACTTGCCCTCCTGCGCAACCGGGCCATTGTCCGGGTCATGAGCGTCACCATGGCCAAAACCAAAGACAAAAACCTGCGCCGCTTCATCCATGGCCAGCACGACGCCTACTTCAGCGCGTTCGCCGATCGACGGAGCTTGCTGGAATCCTTCAAGGCATCCGTATCGGGCACTGTGGCTGACGTCGCCGGAGAGTTGCGCCTCCCCGTGCTGCTGATCGCCGGCGAAAAAGACGAGATCGCCACTTTGCCCAACCAGCACAAACTGATGGAGCGCCTTCCCGAAGCCACGCTGGAAGTGATTCCCGACGTCGGGCATTTGATCCATTACGAGACGCCGGCCCCGGCGGCCGCAGCTATCCGCACCTTCCTGGAGGAACACCCCGCGTGAAAATTGTCATCGACGCCCGCTTCACCAGGACGGACCACCACGATGGCATCAGCCGCTACGGTTCAAGCCTCATCGCAGCAACATCCAAAATTGCCGATGTCACCATGCTCATCAATGACAAACGCCAACTCGCGTTGCTACCCGATGTGCCCTATGTGATGGTCAACAGCCCGCTGTCCCCTCGTGAGCTGTTCGTTGCCGCCAAGGTCAATCCCTTGGGCGCGGATGTGGTGGTGTGCCCGATGCAGACCATGGGAACCCTGGGGCGGAAGTATGGCCTTATCCTGACGCTGCACGATCTCATCTATTACGAACACCCCGCTCCCCCGGGTTTCCTTCCGGCTCCGGTGCGCCTGCTCTGGAGGCTGTACCACAAGGCGTTCTGGCCGCAGCGCGTATTGCTGAACCGGGCCGACGTGGTGGCTACCATCAGCAGGACCACCGAGGCTTTGATGGCCAAGTACACCTTGACCCGCCGCCCCGTGCGGATCGTTGGCAATGCCCCGCAGCCCGGCCAGACGCCCCGCGATCCTTCGGCCGGGGCGGATAAGACCCTGCTGTACATGGGTTCGTTCATGCCTTACAAGAACGTGGAAACCATGATTCGGGGAATGGCAGGCCTGCCGGATTACACCCTGCACTTGCTCAGCCGGATTACGCCCCAGCGTCGGACGGAACTCGAGGCCATGATCCCCCACGGCGCAAGGGTCCAGTTCCACAACGGTGTAACAGACGCCGAATATGAAGGGCTTTTGACCAGGGCGACTGCACTCATCAGCTTGTCCCGGGCCGAGGGATATGGCCTGCCCCTGGTGGAGGCGATGTCACTGGGAACTCCTGTTATCGCCAGCGACATTCCAATTTTCCGGGAAGTGGGCGCCGATGCGGTCAGCTATGTTGACCCCGAATCGCCCTCGGAGTTCGCTGCGGCTGTCACTGCCTTGGGCGATGACAGATTGTGGCAAGAACGTTCCCGGAGGTCCGTGGAACGTGCTGGAGACTTCAACTGGGACGAATCCGCCCGGCAGTTGCTGGCTGCGGCAGAAGAGGTTGTGGCGCTTCGTAAGCGCTACAAGACGTCCACGCCGTCGAGCCGCAGCTGAACCGGGCCGGCTGTGCGCTTCGCCGCATTCGCTGCCTTGACGGCACGCATGGCACGGGTTGCGTCTGCGGCGTCTGCGTAAGGAATGAAGTAGAGGGTACGGACGTCTGCCTCAGCCTCGCTTCCAGGGGC
The DNA here is from genome assembly GCA_039636795.1 of Micrococcaceae bacterium Sec5.1. Lineage (NCBI taxonomy): Bacteria > Bacillati > Actinomycetota > Actinomycetes > Micrococcales > Micrococcaceae > Micrococcaceae bacterium Sec5.1. Next base: position 3,333,545 of record CP143430.1, read on the forward strand.
TTGCGTACCACCGGAGAACAGCTGAAGTGGCGCCGGACCGGCGCTACGGAGCTTTGTACCTGATTTCAGCTTGACGCTTGCCTCGAAGGTACTGGAAAAAAGCGCGACGTCGGCCCTTGGCCCGGTCACTGAAGCTACCCGCACTGCCGGGGGAAGCTGGAGTTCCTTCCGGAGTGCCAGTTCGCGCGAAGCGTAGCCCGGTGCATCCCAGCGGAGCAAGGCTCCGGTAGCGGTTGTGTCGTCTGCCGTGATGATGACCAATCCCCCCTGCTTGGCGGGTCTGACCAGCGACGCAGCGTTGAACCACCGCCGAACAGTGTCCTCACCGGCCCGCAGGTTTTCCCGGCGGAGCAATGAATTGCCATCCAGAAGCAGCGCCGCTGCGTACCCTTGGGGAGCCACGGGTTCGGCGCCAACTGTAGCAACGACCAATGCCGGAGCATCAGGCACCGTTGCCTTGATGTTCTCCCCCGACGAGGTGATAACCGTTTTTCCAGGAAAAGCCCGCCCTAGTTCCTCCGCCGTTCGCACAGCTCCTGTCGCACTACGGCGCAGGTGGGTGCCGTTGCAATGGTTGCATCGCCACTGCGGCGCCGGCGTGGAACACCAGCGGCAAAGCGGCATGGCGGAACTGCTGGAGATGACCAGCGGTCCTTGGCAGTTGTTGCAGCGGGCCAGTTCCCGGCACGTCTCGCAAGCCAAAGAGGGCGCGTAGCCAGCACGTGCAACCTGCACCAGCACAGGGCCATGTTCGAGGCCTTCCTTGGCCGCACGCCATGCTGCTCCGGGCAAACGTGCAATCCGGGCCAGGGGATCACGTTCCTGCTCAAAGCTGTCAGCTGTGTTCAGGACGCGCGGAACAGTGGAGCGAATGACCGTTCGCGGCGCCTCGATCGGCACAGCCCATTGCATTTCAACCAGGCGCTGGAGTTCAGTGCTGCGGCTGTGGGATGCCATCAGGCAGGCTGCGTTCTCCTGCTCGGCCCGCAGGAGCAGCACTTCGCGCGTGTGCGCATAGGGAGCCCGCTGATCGATGTGGAGGTCGTCACCGTCGTCCCAACAGACTACGAGGCCCAACTGCCGGACAGGCGCATAAGCGGCGGATCTGGTGCCGATGGCTACACGCGCTTCGCCACTGAGGATTCGCAGGAAGCTCCGGTAGCGCGGAGTTTGACCGTCGTCAGCCGTCAGCCGCGCGACGTCACCCGCTGGCAGGACTTTGGCGAGGGCCGCCTCCAGCTGTTCGAGATCCCTGTAATCGGGGACGACCACCACGGCACCACGGCCGGAAGCCCGGACTGCCGCCACAGCCGAGGCAACCAGCGAAGGCCACCCGTCGGGGCCGAATCCCTGCAACGCCGTGAGGACGGCCTTGGGCGAGCCGCCAGCGGCCAGGTGATGGAGGTACGGGGCTCCGTTGGAGTAGGAACCCCAGGCATGGGCGTCCGGCGAATTTGACGGAAGCTCCGATTCCCGTGCTGCGTCTCCGGAGAATAGCTCCTTCTCCACTTTGGCAACGCGAGGAGGAACAGCAGTACGCAGGACATCGCTCAAGGTTCCGGCGTAGCGCGCAGCTACCGTTCCAGCCAACTCAGCGATGTGGGGCGTCAGAACCGACAGTGTGGAGATTACTTTGTGAAGTGGGGTCAGCGGGTGACCGGCATCCGAAGTATCGACGCGTTCCAGCACGAAGCCGTTAAGCTCCTGGCCGTTGAACTTCACTTTCACGCGGACTCCGGGAACAGCAGAATCAGCGAGGTCAGCGGGCACGCTGTAATCGAAGGGCCGATCCAGGTGTGGCAGGGAGGATTCCAGCACCACGCGGGCGACTGGATTCTCTGCCGCCAGCGGAGGTCCACTGACGGGAGCCTTGTCCGGGAATCCTTGAAGCAAAGAAGGTTGAAGCAGCGACGGCTGGGCTTCGTGTCCGGCCATACTCTTCACCTCCAACTCAGTTGCGCGGACTTTCCACATGGAACGCAGGATGCCCGCAGCGGGATCGACCCACTGCGGGCATCTCTCTGGCTCCAGCCAATCATGGGCCACCGACAAAGTTACAAACACGCCGCTGGCACAGGCGGATAAGCGGGAGATCAGGCGTTGAAGAATTCCTTCAGGTCCGCCACACGGTCCAGGCGCTCCCAGGTGAAGTCGGGCTCGTCACGGCCGAAGTGGCCGTGAGCCGCCGTCTTGGTGTAAATGGGACGCTTGAGGTCCAAGGCGTCGATGATGGCCCGGGGACGGAGATCGAAGAGCTCGTTGATGGCCTCACCGATGCGGGCCGGGTCAACAGTTTCCGTGCCGAAGGTCTCTACGTACGTTCCCACCGGACGGGCCTGGCCAATGGCGTAGGCAATCTGGATCTCCGCGCGCTTGGCCAGACCTGCAGCTACCACGTTCTTGGCAACCCAGCGCATGGCGTAGGCAGCCGAACGATCTACCTTGGAAGGGTCCTTGCCCGAGAAGGCGCCTCCACCATGCCGGGAGAACCCGCCATAGGTATCGACAATAATCTTGCGACCAGTGAGACCAGCATCGCCAACCGGGCCGCCGATCACGAAGGCGCCCGCAGGGTTCAGGATGTTGGCTACATGGGAGATGTCAAGGTTGGACGCGGCCAGAACAGGATCGATGACGTGGCTCGCGAGGTCGGCGCGCAGTTGGTCCAGGCTCGCATCTTCGGCGTGCTGACTGGAAATCACTACCGTTTCAACCGAAACCGGACGGTCGCCGTCGTACCCTACCGTGACCTGCGTTTTACCATCCGGACGGAGGTACGCAAGTTCGCCGCTCTTGCGGACCTCGGTGAGGCGCTCCGACAAACGGTGGGCAAGCCAGATGGGCGTCGGCATGTAGGACGCAGTCTCATCGCTGGCGTAGCCGAACATGATGCCCTGATCGCCGGCACCTTGGAGATCGTAGTCGTCCTCTTGGCGGCCTTCACGTGCCTCAAGGGAGTTGAAGACGCCGCCGGCGATGTCGTTGGACTGCTGCCCGATGGACACCGAGACGCCACAGCGGGCACCGTCGAAACCGTTGGCGGAAGAATCATAGCCAATGCCAAGAATGGTCTCGCGGACAATCTGCGGTATCTCGACGTAAGCGTCGGTTGTTACCTCACCGGCCACGTGGACCAGGCCGGTGGTGGCCATGGTCTCGACGGCAACGCGGGATTCAGGATCAGCAGCCAGGAGCCCATCCAGGATGGCATCGCTGATCTGATCGCAGATCTTGTCCGGGTGCCCTTCAGTGACCGACTCTGAAGTGAAGAGCCGGAGCTTGGACGGGGTGCCATGGTGTTCATGGTGCAGCGGTAAAGTCACTCGACCACCTTACTGTGTTGCGGGGCGGCGGCATCTGCCGTGTGTCCCTTTGCTAAGAATTGGGGGCGGAGGCTACCGCCGGTAGATGTTACGGAGCCGGAAAAACCCTGGCCAACTCGGCGCCTACCCGATCAATAACGGCCGCAGCGACGTCAGACTTGGATCCGGACGCCGACTGCGGTTCGGCACCATGGCCGGAAAGGATCACTACGGAGTTGTCGTCCTGGCCGAAGACGCGGCCAACCCCGACGTGGTTGACCACCAGGAGGTCGCAGCCCTTACGCTTGAGTTTCGCCGTGGCATGCTCCAGAACGTCGCCGTGGGCATCACCGGTCTCGGCGGCAAAACCCACGATCAGCTGCTGGCCACTCTCGGCGTTACGCCGTTCGACGAGCTCATGCAGGATGTCCGGGTTGCGAACCAGGCGCACCAAGGGTGCGTCCTCGCCGTCGACCTTCTTGATCTTGGTGTCCGAAACCTCTGCGGGACGGAAATCCGCTACAGCCGCAGCCATAATAACGACGTCGGAATCCACCGCCGCTTTCAGCGCTGCCTCACGCAGCTCCAGGGCTGATTCAACGCGGACGAGCTCGACGCCGGCGGGTGGCTCGACGTCCATATGCGCGGCCAGGAAACGCACTGTGGCACCTGCAGCCAACGCTGCCGCGGCCAAGGCCGCACCCTGTTTCCCTGACGAACGGTTACCCAGGAAACGCACCGGGTCCAATGCTTCCCTGGTACCACCTGCCGAAATCGTCACCGTACGGCCAGCGAGGGAAGCATGTGCTGCCGGCACAGTCTTGGGTGAATCCGCCTCCGTGGTGGCCTCAGCCAACGCCATGGCGGCCGTGAAAATGGCCTCAGGTTCGGGCAGGCGGCCCGGACCGGAATCGGCACCGGTCAGGCGGCCGCTGGCAGGCTCCAGGACTGTGACGCCTCGACTCCGCAAGGTTTCCACGTTGGCCTGGGTTGCAGCATGCTGCCACATTTCCGTGTGCATCGCAGGAGCGAACAGCACAGGACCGTGAGCCATGAGGAGCGTGTTGGTCAGGAGGTCGCCGGCCTGGCCCGTGGCTGCCTTTGCCAGTAGGTCCGCAGTGGCCGGTGCGACGACGATCAAGTCAGCCTCGTGGCCCAGACGGACATGGTTGACCTTCTCGACGTCGTCAAAGACGCTGTTGCTGACCGGGTTTCCGGAGAGTGCCTCCCACGTAGCAACACCGACGAAACGGGTTGCTGCTTCGGTGGGGATCACCGTCACGTGGTGACCGGCTTCAGTAAAAAGCCGGAGGAGCGATGCAACCTTGTAGGCTGCGATCCCTCCCCCGACTCCGAGGACTATGCGCACGTGACCTCCGTCAACAGGCAGTCTGTTTTATTCTGCGGGCTCGATCGGCGTGGAAACCAGGAGGCCTTCGTTGATCTCGCGGAGGGCGATCGACAATGACTTCTCGTTCAGCTTGGTGTCTACCAAGGGACCGACGTACTCGAAGAGGCCCTCGTGCAGCTGGGCGTAGTAGGCGTTGATCTGGCGGGCACGCTTGGCGCCGAAGATTACCAGGCCGTACTTGGAATCGGCAGCCTCAAGCAGCGAATCGATCGGCGGGTTGATGATGCCTTCAAGGTTCGTGGACACGAAATCTCCAAATTCTAGCGGGCCGACAAGTGCAAGCGCTTTTAGCGCTCGTGCGGGGTTAGCCCCATGAGTGAAACAAGCTCGTCCGCTGCCCGGCGAACGTCGTCATTAATGACGGTGTGGTCAAACTCCGGTTCAGCAGCAAGTTCCAGTTTAGCGGTTTCCAGCCTGCGCTGCTGTTCCTCGGCAGTTTCGGTGCCGCGACCCACAAGCCGACGCACCATTTCTTCCCAGCTGGGCGGTGCCAGGAAGACGAACTTGGCATCCGGCACAGCCGCTTTTACCTGGCGTGCGCCCTGAAGATCGATCTCGAGCAGTACCGATTTTCCCTCCGCAATGGCAGCATTCACGGTACTCCGGAGCGTGCCGTACCGGTTCTGGCCGTGGACCACGGCCCACTCCAGGAGTTCGCCATCAGCTACCAGCGAGTCAAACTCTTCGGCGGACTTGAAGAAGTAGTGAACCCCATCCTTCTCGCCTGGACGCGCAGCGCGGGTGGTGGCGGAGACGGAAAGCCAGACCTCTGGATAGTTGTCCCTGATGTAGGTGGATACGGTTCCCTTGCCAACAGCAGTTGGGCCTGCGAGGACAGTCAGTCCAGGTTTCTTGCTCACGGATTCCTTCGGGGAGATGCGTCAAACGCTTTGCTGGGTGTCCATAAAATCTACCAGCGCCCGGGCCTGGTGAATTCCCAACCCCCTGATGCGCCGGGATCCGGCGATGCCTATCTCCGCCATGATCCCGGCCGCACGTACAGGTCCTATGCCTGGGAGGGCCTCCAACAGCTCCACCACCCGCATCCGCGCAATGGCTTCATCCGTAGTGCCTGAAGAGATCAGCTCAGCGATGCTCAGTTCACCGCGTTTGAGCCGCTCCTTGGCTGCGGCCCGCACAGCACGCGCCTTCGCAGCCTTATCCAAAGCATCGGAACGCTCCTGCGGTGTCAGCTCTTTCAGACCCACGGCCAAACCCCTGTCAGATCGGATTTGTGATTCACGTCACGCGAAACTGATCCTGAACCTACCGGCAGGCGGCAGGTTGCGCAATGAGGCGTCAGTGAATCATTCCGCCCGTAGCCCGTCGAGTGTTTCCTGGGTAACCGCCCGCAAGGCAGCCTTCGTTGGACCGGCGGCAAGGATGCCCCGGCTCGACGTAGCCAGCACTGTGGGATAGGCGGCGCCGAACGTGGAGCGGAGATCCGCGGGCGTAGCACCCTGCGCACCCAGGCCAGGCGCCAGGATTGCTCCGCGGACCGGGCCGAGGTCGATGTCCAGATCTTCGAGTGCAGAACCGATGGTGGCGCCCACAACAAGTCCCACTGAACCCAGGACGCCCGCGTAGCGCTTGTTCTCGGCTGCGGCAGCAGTGACTATCCCGCGGGCGACGGAATTGCTTCCGCCAACGTGCTGGACAGACTTTCCCTCCGGATTGGATGTCAATGCGAGCACAAACACTCCCCTGCCATTTTGTGCGGCAAGGTCCAGGGCCGGACGCAAGGATTCGAAGCCCAAGTAGGGACTCAGGGTCACTGAGTCCGCAGCCAGGGCTGAACCGTCACGCAGCCAGGCATCTGCGTAGGCAGCCATGGTGGACCCGATATCACCGCGCTTGGCGTCGGCGATGCTCAGCACATCCGCCTCGGCAGCTGCGGCCAACGTCCGCTCCAGGACAGCCATGCCCGCCGAGCCGTGGCGTTCGTACAATGCCACTTGCGGCTTCACCGCGGCAGCGAGGGAAGCCACGGCCTCCACAACGGTGAGCGAGAAGCGCTCCAGCCCGGCGACGTCGTCGTTCAGTCCCCAGTCAGCCAGAAGCTGGGGATGAGGATCGATTCCGACGCACAGCGGACCGCGGCTGGCCATTGCGGCAGCCAGCCGGGAGCCAAATGACTCCCGGACCGGCTGCTGCGCGTCCTGGGCCTCGTGCGCACCAACAGAGTCAGGCATTGACGGCGGCCTGTGATGCGCTCAGGTTGGCTGCGTGCTCCTGCAGGCTGGTGACCGACCATTCGTAGGTGCGAAGTGCCTCAATTGCCTGCACGGCTGCGTTGAACTCAGCCACAGTGGTGATGCAGGGAATGCCGATGGAGGTAGCCGCTGCCCGGAGCTCGTAGCCATCGCTGCGGGCTTCCCCACCGGACGGGGTGTTGAACACCATGTCGATCTCGCCGGCAATGACGAGGTCTGCGATAGTGCCTTCACCTTCGGCGCTGCTGCCCTCGGCCACCTTGCGGACCGGAGTCGCCTGGATGCCGTTGCGGCGCAGGACGTCAGCCGTGCCACCCGTGGAGACGATCTCGAAGCCAAGGTCCGAGAGGCGCTTGACGCCCATGATCACCGAGCGCTTGTCGCGGTTGGCTACCGAAACGAAGATCTTGCCTTCGGTGGGCAGCGCGTTGTTTGCGGCGGCCTGGCTCTTGGCGAATGCGGTATCGAAGTGCTTGTCGATACCCATGACTTCGCCCGTGGACCGCATTTCCGGCCCGAGCAGGGAGTCGACAACCTTGCCCTCCGGCGTACGGAAGCGGCTGAACGGCAGAACAGCTTCTTTGACGGCGACCGGAGCGTCCAGGGGCAAGGTGGAACCGTCACCGGTTTCCGGCAGCATCTTGTAGGCGCTGCGGAGCTGGTTGATGGTGACACCGGTACCGATCAGTGCGGCAGCTTTGGCCATCTGAACGCCAGTGGCCTTGGAAACGAACGGTACCGTACGCGAAGCACGCGGGTTCGCTTCAAGGACGTACAGGACGTCGGAGGCCAGCGCGAACTGGATGTTGATAAGGCCACGGACGCCCACGCCCTCAGCGATGGCCCGCGTTGCAGTGCGCACGCGCTCGATCACGTTGTTGCCAAGTGTGATCGGAGGAAGGACACAGGCCGAGTCTCCGGAGTGGATACCGGCCTCCTCGATGTGTTCCATGATGCCGCCGAGGTACATGTCGGTGCCGTCGAAGAGGGCATCGACATCGATTTCGACCGCGTCTTCCAGGAAGCGGTCAATCAGCACCGGGTGGTCCGTGGTGATTTCCGTGGCGTTGGCGATGTAGCGGGAGAGGTTTGCCTCATCGTAGACGATCTCCATGCCGCGGCCACCCAGGACATAGGACGGACGGACAAGCACGGGATAACCGATCTCGTCAGCGATCTTCTTGGCATCCTCGAAGGAAACGGCGGTGCCGTTCTTCGGGGAGGTCAGGCCTGCCTCGTCCAGGACGCGGGCGAAGGCGCCCCGGTGCTCTGCGAGGTCAATCGCCTCAGGCGAGGTGCCCAGGATCGGCACACCGGCGTCGGCAAGCTGCTGTGCAAGCTTCAGGGGCGTCTGGCCACCGAGCTGGACGAAGACGCCCATGACGCCACCGGTGCGCTCTTCAGCGGCGATGACCTCGAGGACGTCCTCAAGGGTCAGCGGCTCGAAGTAAAGGCGCGTGGAAACGTCGTAGTCGGTGGAGACAGTCTCGGGGTTGCAGTTGACCATGACGGTCTCGTAGCCGGCCTTGCGCAGCGCCATGGAGGCGTGGACGCAGGAGTAGTCGAACTCGATGCCCTGGCCAATGCGGTTGGGCCCTGAACCAAGGATGATGACGGAGGGCTTGGCGTGCAGGCCTACCTCATCTTCCTCGTCGTAGGACGAGTAGTGGTACGGGGTGTAAGCGGCAAACTCAGCGGCACAGGTGTCCACCGTCTTGTAGACCGGACGGATACCCAAGGCCTGGCGGACGCCGCGGACCACTGCCTCATTGTTGTGCGTCAAGGCACCGATCTGCTCGTCGGAGAAACCATGGCGCTTGGCGTTGCGCAGCATTTCCTCGGTGAGCACGCCAGCCTTGCGGATCTCCTGCGCGGTTTCGTTGAGGAGCTGCAGCTGGTCCAGGAACCAAGGATCGATCTTGGTGGCTTCGAAGAGGTCTTCCACCGTGGCGCCACCCAGAAGTGCGCGCTGTACCTGATGCAGGCGGTCCGTCGTGGGGCGCTTGGCCTTCTCGATGAGCTCGGCAACCTCGTACTCCGGCACGGAGCTGAAGTCCAGCTGCGAGCCCTTCTGCTCCAGTGAACGAAGGGCTTTCTGCAGGGCTTCGGTGAAGTTGCGGCCCATGGCCATGGCTTCGCCTACGGACTTCATGGTGGTGGTCAGCGTGTTGTCGGCTGCCGGGAACTTCTCAAAGGCGAAGCGCGGCACCTTGACCACAACGTAGTCCAACGTCGGTTCAAACGATGCCGGCGTCTTCTGGGTGATGTCATTCGGGATCTCGTCCAGGGTGTAACCAAGGGAGAGCTTGGTGGCGATCTTGGCAATGGCGAAGCCTGTTGCCTTGGAAGCCAGCGCGGAGGAACGGGACACGCGCGGGTTCATCTCGATAACCACGACGCGTCCCGTAGCGGGGTCGATGGCGAACTGGATGTTGCAGCCACCGGTGTCCACGCCGACTTCGCGGATAACAGCGATGGAGACGTCCCGAAGCTTTTGGTACTCGCGGTCCGTGAGGGTCAGCGCCGGAGCAACCGTGATGGAGTCACCGGTGTGGACGCCTACGGGATCGAAGTTTTCGATGGAGCAAACAACAACGACGTTGTCGTTCTTGTCGCGCATCATCTCAAGCTCGTATTCCTTCCAGCCGAGAATGCTCTCTTCGAGCAGGACCTCGGTGGTGGGGCTGTACTGGAGGCCCTGGCCGACGATGCGGCGGAGGTCGTCCTCGTTGTAAGCCAAGCCTGAGCCCAAGCCACCCATCGTGAAGGACGGGCGGACCACCATGGGGTAGCCGAGGTCTTCGGCCGCAGCGAAGGCTTCGTCCATACTGTGAATGATGTGGCTGCGGGCCGACTCGGCGCCACAACGCTCAACGACGCCCTTGAACTTCTCGCGGTCTTCTCCGAGCTCAATGGCAGCAATGTTTGCGCCGATGAGTTCCACATTGTACTTCTCCAGCACACCGTTCTTGTCCAACGCGATGGCAGTGTTCAGAGCCGTCTGGCCACCCAAGGTGGGCAGGATAGCGTCCGGACGTTCCTTGGCGATGATCTTCTCAACAACCTCGGGCGTGATGGGCTCGACGTAGGTGGCGTCGGCGAACTCGGGGTCCGTCATGATCGTGGCCGGGTTGGAGTTCACGAGGATGACGCGGAGGCCTTCCTCCTTGAGGACGCGGAGAGCCTGGGTACCGGAGTAGTCGAACTCGGCTGCCTGGCCGATGACGATGGGGCCGGAACCGATGACAAGGACGCTCTTGAGATCTGTACGCTTGGGCATTACTTCTTGTCCTCAGTCTTGGATTCGGTGGAGTTGGCGGCGCCCGCCGTGGCCGTTTTGGTTTCGGCCATGAGGTCGATAAAGCGGTCGAAGAGGTACGCAGCATCGTGCGGGCCAGCCGCAGCTTCAGGGTGGTACTGGACCGAGAACGCGGGGATGTCGAGGCAGGCGAGGCCCTCAACGACGTCGTCATTCAAGGAGACGTGGCTGACTTCCACGCGGCCGTAACGCTCCTCGGGGGCGACCGTGGCACCGTTCAGCGGCGCGTCGACGGCGAAGCCGTGGTTCTGCGAGGTGATTTCAACCTTGCCCGTGCGGCGGTCCATCACCGGCTGGTTGATGCCGCGGTGGCCGTAGCGGAGCTTGTAGGTTCCAAAGCCGAGGGCACGGCCCAGGATCTGGTTGCCGAAGCAGATGCCGAAGTAGGGCAGTTTCTCGTCCAGAACCGAGCGCAGGAGTGAGACCTGGTGGTCTGCGGTGGCAGGGTCACCGGGCCCGTTGGACATGAAGAAGCCGTCCGGATTGACCGCGTTGACCTCCTCCAGGGTGGAGGTCGCCGGCAGGACATGCACACGCACGCCGCGCTCCGCGAAGCGGACCGGGGTCATGGCCTTGATGCCGAGGTCAACGGCGGCGATGGAGAACCGGGGCTCGCCTTCCCAGCCGTGGTCCTTGGGTTCCACGACGTAAGCCTCGTCTATGGAGACCTCTTCAGCCAGCGCTGCGCCTTCCATGGGGGCGCTTGCCAGCACGGCGTTCAGGAGCTCTTTGTCCGATGCCTGTGCGGCCTCGCCGGAGAAGATGCCTGCGCGCATGGTCTTGTGCTCGCGGAGGTGGCGGGTGATGGCACGGGTGTCGACGCCCTGGATGCCCACGATGCCTTGCTCGACAAGTTCATCATCGAGACTGCCTTCCGAACGCCAGTTGGAGGGGCGGCGGGCAGCGTCGCGCACAATGTAGCCGGCCACCCAGATGCGGCGGGACTCAGCGTCTTCGCTGTTGACGCCCGTGTTGCCGATGTGGGGTGCTGTCTGCACCACGAGCTGGCGGGCATATGAGGGATCGGTGATGGTCTCCTGGTAGCCGGTCATTCCGGTGGCGAAGACGGCCTCACCGAGGGCCGTTCCCTGGGCGCCGTAGCTACGGCCGCGGAACATGCGACCGTCTTCCAGCACCAGTACTGCTGCGGAGGGGGTGGGTGTGGTGGCTGCTTTACTGTCCGTCACTTTATTACTTTCCACTATCGGCATCTGCCTGAGGGGCTGCGGAGATCAATTCTTGAATGGCTTCGAGGAGGAGCTCTTTGTCGGCTGCATGCCTGGTCCGGAATCCGGTATCCAGTTCCTTGTCGCCCAGCTTCCAGCTGACGACCAGGAGTCCGTCTTTTTCCACGAACTTCCCGGCCATGCCGGCTGCTTGGCGGCTGTCAGCCACTGCGGCGCGCGGGATGAACACCGGGGCGGCGCCCGAGCGGTCGAACAAGATGCCTTCAGTATGGATGCTCAGTTCCGCATTGGTGCGGAGTCCGAGGCCTTGCACTGCGATCCGGTCCAGCCAGTCACCTGCCGTGGTAGTGGCAACGTACTGGCCCTCCGCTACTACCGTGGCCGGTGTCAGCTGCTGCGGCACCTCGGGGAGGCGTTCGACGTCGGCTTGTCGCCTGAGCCTGTTCCGCCACCCCAGCCAGATCATCATCAGGACGACGATGATCAACGGCACCGTGATGAGCACGGTGAGTGTCTGGTTGTTCATCAGCTACCGCTGACTGCCCCGGCGGCATCCGGGGTTGGGTAGTTTCCGGCGTACCGGTATGGGGTGTTGAGCTTGCCGTTGAGAACAGTGGGGTGGCCCTTGAAGAAGGTTGCGACCACGGATCCGGGCAGCTCTTTGCCCTTGAACGGTGAATTGCGGCCCATGGTGGCCATCTTATGGGGGTCGACCGTCCAACGCGCAGCCGGGTCCACCAGGATGACGTTGGCGGGCTCGCCTTCCTCCAACGGGCGGCCCTGGTCCGCCACGCGGCCGATAACTGCCGGCGTGAAAGAGGTGACCCTGGCGAAGTCGGCCCACGTCATGAGTCCGGTTTCGATCATCGTCTCCTGGACAACAGACAATGCCGTTTCCAGGCCAGTCATGCCCATGGCCGCCTGGGCCCACTCGCATTCCTTGTGCTCGCTGGGGTGTGGGGCGTGGTCCGTGCCGACAACATCGATCGTGCCGTCAGCCAGGCCTTCACGGAGCGCCTGGACGTCGGCATCCGTACGCAGCGGCGGGTTGACTTTGTACACGGGATCGTAGCTGCGGACCAGTTCGTCGGTGAGGAGCAGGTGGTGGGGCGTGACTTCGGCCGTGACGTTGATCCCACGGGCCTTGGCCCAGCGGACAATTTCGACAGATCCAGCGGTGGAGACGTGGCAAACGTGGAGGCGGGAACCCACATGCTGCGTGAGCAGGACGTCGCGGGCAATGATGCTTTCCTCTGCCACGGCCGGCCAACCCGCAAGACCCAGCACCGCCGAGACGGCGCCTTCATTCATCTGTGCCCCGGCGGTAAGGCGGGGTTCCTGCGCGTGCTGGGCCACCACGCCGTCGAACGCTTTGACGTACTCCAGCGCGCGGCGCATCAGCACGGGATCGTGCACACAAATGCCGTCGTCGGAGAACATCCGCACCTGGGCGCGGGAATCCGCCATCGCACCGAGCTCCGCAAGTTGCTCACCGGCCAGGCCCACCGTGACAGCGCCAACGGGACGCACGTCCACCCAACCGGATGCCCGGCCGAGGCTGTGGACCTGTTCGACGACGCCCGCCGTGTCAGCAACGGGGTTGCTGTTGGCCATGGCGTGGACGGCGGTGAAGCCACCCAGGGCTGCGGCACGAGTGCCGGTTTCGACCGTTTCAGCATCTTCTCGGCCGGGTTCGCGCAGGTGCGTGTGGACGTCAACCATGCCGGGGAGGGCAACCAGGCCCGTCCCGTCGATCACTGTGGCGTCGTCGTCGTGGAGATCCTTGCCCCGGGCGGCGATGATGCCATCGCGGATCAGCAGGTCTTCAGCTTCGCCGCCGAGAATGGCGGCCCCGCGGATCAGGTACGTGTTCTCGGCCATCAGTTGCTCTCCTTGGTGGGCTGGCTTACAGCGTGGGTGGTGGCTGCCGTTGCAGGTGTTGCTTCGCGGGAATCCCCGGAGAGCAGCAGGTAAAGGGCGGCCATGCGTACTGAAACACCGTTCCGCACCTGTGCAAGCACTGTTGAGCGGGGCGAATCGGCGGCAGCCGAGGAAATTTCCAGGCCACGGTTCATGGGGCCGGGATGCATGATGATGGTGTCTTTCATGCCAAGGTCATCCAGTGCCCGAAGCCGGGCGTCGTCGAAGCCCCAGCGCCGTGAGTACTCACGGGTGGACGGGAAGAACGAGGCATGCATGCGCTCACCCTGGACTCGCAGCATCATCATCGCGTCGACGCCCGCTTCCAGCGTTTCGTCCAGGTTGTAACTGACCTTGCAAGGCCAGTGCTCGACGCCGATCGGCAGCAGTGTGGGTGGCGCAACCAACGTGACCTCGGCACCGAGCGTGCGAAGCAACCAGACGTTGGACCGGGCCACGCGTGAATGCAGGACATCTCCGACGATCGCCACACGCATGCCTCGAAGGTCCGCCCCTGTGGACTTCGTCCCGTTGAGCTGGGACCAGTGGCGGCGCATCGTGAACGCATCCAACAGCGCCTGCGTGGGGTGTTCGTGGGTGCCATCGCCTGCGTTGATCACTGCGGCGTCGATCCAGTCCGTGGCAGCAAGCCGGTGCGGAGCGCCCGAAGCCCAGTGACGGATGACAACCGCATCGGCGCCCATGGCGGCCAGCGTCTGCGCAGTGTCTTTCAGGGACTCACCCTTGGACACGGAAGAGCCCTTGGCGGCGAAGTTGATGACATCGGCCGAAAGCCGCTTGGCTGCGGCTTCGAAGGAAATCCGGGTCCGGGTGGAGTCCTCGAAGAAGAGGTTGACTACCGTGCGGCCACGGAGTGCGGGGAGCTTCTTGACCTCGCGGTCCCCCACGGCCGACATTTCCTCGGCGGTGTCCAGGACCCGGATGGCGTCGAAAGCGCTGAGGTTCTCAGTGGAGAGGAGGTGCTTCACTTGCCGGCCTCGATTACTACTTCGTTGACCGGAACGCCGTCTACGGAGTCGATTTCCTCAAGGTGGACGCGGACTTTTTCCGCGGAGGAAGTGGGCAGGTTCTTGCCTACGTGGTCCGCGCGGATGGGAAGCTCACGGTGACCCCTGTCAACCAGGACTGCCAGGCGGACAATCCTGGGACGGCCAAGGTCCACCAGGGCATCCAGCGCTGCCCTGATGGTGCGGCCGGAATACAGTACGTCGTCGATGAGGACAACAACTTTGTTGTCGATGCCAGACAGTGGCAAGCGCGTGTGGTGGGGAGGCCTGGTGGGCTGGTGTGAAAGGTCGTCACGGAACATGGTGACGTCGAGTTGGCCGACGATCGTTTCCGCGTTGACACTGGGGTCAGCGGCAGCGATCTTGTTGGCGAGCCGCACGGCCAAGGGATAACCGCGGCTGGGAATGCCCAGGAGAACCAGATCTTGGGAGCCCTTGTTGGCTTCGAGGATCTCATGGGCGATACGAGTCAGCGCGCGATCGATGTCCGCTTGGTTGAGGACAACCCGCGACGGAACCTGCGCTGAAGTGACTTCAGTCATTTGCTCGTCTCCCCTTTCCCCGCCTCACGGGACGGAATTAAAAAAGGAATATTTGCCTTCCAAAACTACCACAGCGGGAAGTGGCCGCCTCACCGGGCGACGGACGAGGCGGTGAGTTAAAGCTCACAGTCAAGGCTGTGGAATAGGCTCTAGGCCATGAGCAGCAACCATCCTGGACACCCCGGCGGACACCAACCCTACCCGCGGCCCTACCTGGAACCGGCAGCCAATCCAACGTGGATCGGGCGGGTACAGCCCGGAAACTACCAACCAGCCCCCGGGAACCCCGGCGACCTTCCCCAGCAGACCTGGGCGGCTCCACCGGCATCCCGGGGACGCCGGTCGCCGGGCACACTCCCCCTGCTCCTGGCGGGCGCCATATTAGTCCTCGGCAGCCTTCTCCTGGTGGTTCCGTTCCTGCTGGGCAATACAGGAATCGCCGGCTTCGTGATCGGGTTCATCGCCTCCCTGATCCCGTTGTCGGTAGTGCTGCTGACCGTGCGGCTCATTGACCGTTGGGAGCCGGAACCGAAAAGGCTGCTCTGGTTCGCTTTCACGTGGGGAGCCGCAGTTTCGATTGCCGGAACCCTGTTAATCCAGCCCCTCTTCGCCTTGGCAGCTCCTACCACCAGCGAAGAAGCATTCACATACTTCATGGCCACGGTCCAGGCTCCCATCGTGGAGGAATTCACCAAGTCGCTAGGCCTGTTGCTTCTCATCCTTGGTGCCCGGAAGTACTTCGATGGCCCCGTGGACGGTGTCGTCTTTGCTTTTACCATCGCCGCCGGCTTCGCCTTCACGGAGAACATCCTCTACTTCGGCCGTGAGATCGCGTCATCATCGGAGCCCGGCACGGACCTTGTCCGCATCTTCATCCTGCGTGGGGTTATGTCACCCTTCGCACATGCCATTTTCACGGGAACAACCGGCCTCATCATGGGATTCGCCGCCCGGAGGTGGCACTCCGGCTATGCAGTCCTGGCCTTCGTCATCGGCCTCCTGCCGGCCATGTTCCTGCACAACAGGTGGAACAGCATGGGCCAGGACTTCCTGCTGGACTACTTCGTGGTGCAGGTGCCAATCTTCCTGATAGCGGCCCTCGGCATCATTTTCCTGCGCATTGCCGAAGGCAAACTCACGCGCCAGCGGCTCCTCGAATATGCCAGGGCCGGATGGTTTACGCCTGCCGAAGTTGAAATGCTGGCAACATCCCAAGGAAGACGACATGCCCTTCGGTGGGCGGCCTCCCGTGGTCGCGCCGCACAGATGCGCGCATTCATCAAGGGTGCCACGGCCTTGGCGTTCACGCGCCAACGCATCCTCAGCGGCCGCGATGTGCTCCTTCATCAGCAGGATGAACTTGACCATCTTCGTGCGATTCCAGCGCTTCGGGCGGCTGTGCTGCACTAGGAGCTTGAGCACGCTTAAAGAGAAGGACCCGCATCCTGAATGGATGCGGGTCCGGCGGTGCACTTAGGCGAGAAGCGACGGCTTGAGCTTCTGGAGCCGGCCAAGCAAGCCGTTGATGAAGGCCGGTGATTCGTCCGTGGACATCGTCTTGGCGAGGGCCACAGCTTCGCTGACAGCCACTCCGTCCGGGACTTCGTCGTTGTAGAGGAGTTCCCAAGCGCCAATGCGGAGGATGATGCGGTCTACCGACGGCATCCGCTCCAGCGTCCAGCCCTGGGCATAGGTCTGCAGGAACTCATCGATGGTTGGCTGCATGGAGACGACACCCTCAACGATTTCCATCGTGTAAGGGTTGATGACGAGATCCGTCTTCTCCCGACGCGCCTTGAGCGCGTCAAAAGCCGAAACGGAACGCTGCTCCGCCTCGAAAAGTACTTCAAGTGCCCTGCTACGGGCTTTACCGCGTGCGCTCACTAGTCGTTGACCCGGCCCAGGTAGCTGCCGTCGCGGGTATCAACCTTGACTTTGGTGCCCTGCTCCACGAACAGCGGAACCTGGATTTCGTAGCCGGTTTCCACGGTCGCAGGCTTGGTGCCTGCCGAGGAGCGGTCGCCCTGGAGGCCGGGCTCGGTGTAGGTGATTTCGAGAACGACGCTCGGCGGCAACTCGATGTACAGCGGCGTGCCTTCGTGGATGGCGATGTTCACCATCTGGTTCTCAAGCATGAAGTTTGTGGCGTCGCCGACCGTGGCACCGGAAACGGTGATTTGGTCGTAGTCCTGGGTGTCCATGAAGACGAAGTCTTCGCCATCCTGGTACAGGTACTGGTAGTCACGGCGGTCAACCGTAGCGGTCTCGATCTTCAGTCCGGCGTTGAAGGTCTTGTCAACCACCTTGCCGGACATGACATTGCGCATCTTGGTGCGAACGAAAGCGCCACCCTTGCCCGGCTTGACGTGCTGGAACTCAATGATGTTCCAGAGCTGGCCCTCGAGCTTCAGTACGGTTCCGTTCTTGATGTCGTTTGTGGTTGCCACTCGTATCCTCTGGTTTCTCTCACTGGTTCTAGCTACGGTTTCTAGCTTCCAGCCGGGTATGCCAGCCAGCACGCCAAAAGGCGTGCCAGCGCGTATTTATCAAAAATCCAAGAACCATTCTACCGTCAAATGCACAGTGGCTTGCCTACGGGTGGTTTCGCCCGGGATCAGGACGCGAGTTCCAGCACATCCCTGGCCCGCTGGAGGGCCACCGCAGAGGAGTAGATCAGTGCGGCATCGGCAGCCTTGGCAACCCTTAGGTCCAGTGCCTTGGCAAACTCCTCGGATGCTGCCAGCGCATTTCCGCTGACGAAATATGCCCGGCCTAAATACTGGTGGACGATCGCTTCCTTGGAAGTACCTTGGACTTCCTGCAGCAGCTGGCGGAACAGTTGGATGGCACGATCCAGGCGATTGGTGGCCCGGTGGACTTCGGCTTCAAAAATCCGCAATCGGAAGGATTCCGGGTCCTTGTAGCGTGCCTCAGCGAGCAGTTCCGCCGCTTCCTTGGGCTGGTTTTCCAGCAGCAGCGCCATGATCCGGTCCGCAGGGTCTTCCGAAGCCGCCAACGCAGACTCCAGTGCGTCTTCGTTGACGATGACGGGCAGCAAAGTATCGGGGTTCGTGCGGACGCCCGGGAATCCGCCGGTTGGCCAGTCGCTGACGCCTTCTCTGAGGGCGGTCATCATGAAGCAATCTCCTGGTAAGCGGCAAACAACAGGGAGGTATCCGGGACGTCCAGAATGCCGGGCTTGCCCACGCCGTCCAGGACAACAAAGCGCAGGAGGTCCCCACGGGACTTCTTATCCCGGCGCATCCCGTCCAGCAGGCCTTGCCAGCGGTCCTTGCGGTAGGTGATAGGGAGGCCAAGGCTCTCAAGAATGGTGCGGTGCCGATCGGCGTCGGCGTCCGGGAGACGTCCAACGCTCCGGGCCAATTCCGCAGCGAACATCATGCCTACCGACACGGCCGCGCCATGGCGCCACGAGTAGCGCTCCACGAGTTCAATGGCATGGCCCAGGGTGTGTCCATAATTCAGGATCTCGCGCAGCCCGGATTCCTTGAGGTCCTGGGAGACGACGTTGGCTTTGACCGCAATGGCACGCTCGATGAGTTCACGGACAACGTCCGATTCCGGGTCCATCACTGCGTCCGTGTTCTTTTCAATGATGTCAAGGATCGCGGGATCGGCGATGAAGCCGCACTTGATGACCTCTGCCATTCCAGAAATCAGCTCGTTCCTGGGCAAGGTCTTCAGTGTGTCCAGATCCGCCAGAACAGCCGCGGGAGGATGGAATGATCCCACCAGGTTCTTGCCTTCGGCGGTGTTGATACCTGTTTTGCCGCCAACTGAGGCATCCACCATGCCCAACAGGCTGGTGGGCATGTGGATGACTTTGACTCCGCGAAGCCACGTGGCAGCAACGAATCCGGCGAGGTCGGTCACCGCGCCGCCACCTACGGCCACGATGGCGTCCGAGCGCGTGAAGTCGTTCTGACCCAGTACCTGCCAGCAGAAAGCGGCAACCTGTATGTGCTTGCCTTCTTCGGCATCCGGGATCTCGGCCGTCAGTGCGGTGAAGCCGGCAGCTTCGAGCTCATCGCGGACGGTGTCACCGGTCAGGCGAAGAGCGCGTGGGTGAATGACAAGCACGCGTCGAACCCGCTCGCCAAGTTTGGCGGGCAGGGATTGCAGGAGGCCACGGCCCACCACGACGTCGTAGTTCTCTGCGGTTGATTGGCCGGTCACCTTGATGACAGTTGCTTCGTTGCTCACTTTTCAACTTCCTCTTTCAAGGCTGCATGCTGGCGCAGCCGCTCCTCCAGGTGGAGGCCGATTTCAGCCACGGATCCTGAACGGACGTCCAGGACGATGTCTGCAAGACGCTCATATACAGGACGCCTGGTGGCAAACAGGGCCTCCCAACGGGACATTGCGTCGCCCTGCAGCAGGGGCCTTCCAGTATTTCGCGCGATCCTGTCCGCAACGGTGGAGGCGTCGCATTCCAGGTAGACCACGGTGCACTCCCCCAGCAATTGCTGGGTTCCCGAGTCCAGAACGGCTCCGCCACCGAGCGAAATCACCGCGGGCTGTTGCTTGGCGGCCTCGATGGCCTTCGCCACTGCCCGGGCCTCAATTTCACGGAAGGCGTGTTCTCCCCGACCAGCGAAGATGTCCGCGATGCTGCCGTGCTCGGCAACGACAACCGCATCCGTGTCCACAAAAGGAACACCGAGCTGCTGGGCAAGTTGCTGGCCAATTGCAGACTTGCCAACTGCCATAGGGCCCACCAGGACAACGGGACGGCCAGCGCAGCCGCCCTGGATCGTGCGGCCCACTACCGGCCGACCGAGTCCAGGGTTGCCGGGATGTTGTCCAGGTAGCTCTGCAGGTTACGCATGGTCTCGGCAACAGAATCACCGCCGAATTTTTCGGCAATGGCTTCTGCGAGGACAAGAGCCACCATCGCCTCTGCTACTACGCCCGCTGCTGGAACTGCACAGACGTCCGAACGCTGGTGGTGCGCCTTGGCTGGCTCGCCGGTGCTGACGTCAATGGTGCGGAGTGCGCGGGGAACCGTGGCAATTGGCTTCATGGCGGCCCGGACGCGCAGGACTTCGCCAATGCTCATGCCACCCTCAATGCCGCCGGCGCGGTTGGTCTGACGAATGATTTTGCCGTTCTCATCCTTAAGGATTTCGTCATGCGCTGCGGAACCACGGCGGGCAGCGGTGAGGAAGCCGTCACCGACTTCTACGCCCTTGATGGCCTGAATACCCATTAGCGCTGCGGCGAGACGCGAATCGAGGCGACGGTCCCAGTGGACGTAGCTGCCCAATCCAGGGGGAAGTCCGTAGGCAAGGACCTCAACTACGCCACCCAGGGTTTCGCCTTCCTTGTGGGCGGCATCCACCTCGGCGACCATTGCATCCGATGTTTCGCGGTCGAAGCAACGCAGGGGATCAGCGTCAAGGGCGATGACGTCCTTGGGCAGAGGCAACGCCTTGCCCTCGGGTACGGTGACGCTGGCGATGGAAACAGTGTGGCTGACCAACTCCACGCCCAGTTGCTTCAGGAACTGGGCGGCAACGGTACCGAGCGCAACACGGGTGGCGGTCTCGCGTGCACTGGCGCGCTCAAGGACCGGACGGGCTTCGTCAAAGCCGTACTTCTGCATCCCGGTGAAATCGGCGTGCCCAGGGCGCGGGCGGGTCAGCGGGGCATTGCGGGCTTGGTCGGCAAGGACTTCAGGGTCCACTGGATCAGCAGACATGATCTGCTCCCACTTTGGCCATTCGGTGTTGCCCACCTGAATGGCAACGGGACCACCCTGGGTGATGCCGTGACGTACGCCACCGAGGATGGTGACTTCATCCTGCTCAAACTTCATGCGGGCGCCACGTCCATAGCCCAGGCGACGACGCGCCAAAGCATCACGGATTTGCCCGCTGGTGAGTTCAACACCGGCGGGCACGCCTTCAACAATTCCGATCAGAGCCGGACCATGGGATTCACCGGCAGTCAACCAACGCAACATATAACCAATCCTGCCATGTAAGGCCTCTAGAACACTCGCCGGGGAAGCCCAACTGAGTCGCACATCACATCTATGACGGAGGCGTCAACGTCACAGCCGCTGAACTGCCGGATCTGCTCTGCTGCTTGATACATCAGCATTTCGAGCCCCGGAACCACCGCTCCCCCATGTCCGTGCCAAACCTCGGCGAGGCGGCTCGGCCAAGGGTCATATGCGACGTCAAGCAAAACACCCGCCGCCGTTCCCGGCAGGGCAGAGAGTTCCTCCGCCAGGGCATCGGCCGCACGCGGTGGAAAGGTGGAGATGATCAGCCCGGAGGAAGCAACGGCCGTAGCCGCCTCCGTGAGGGGGCGGAGACGCAGGGAAATTCCGACGGCGGCAGCGGCGGCTTGCGCGTCGAGGGCACGTGCGGTGTCCCGCACGAAAACGTCGACATGTTCGGCGCCGAGCTCGCGCACAGCAGCAATCGCGGCTGCCGAGGTACCTCCACCGCCAAGAACAGCAGCATGCGGTGTCGAAGCGATTCCCGCGTAACGAACTGCTTCCACGATGCCTTCGACATCAGTGTTGTAGCCGATCCGGCGAACCGATCCGGCGTCGTTCTCGAAGACGACCGTGTTGATAACACCCAGGTGGGCGCCAGCACCACGAACCTCATCGACTTCCCTGACCATGGCCGATTTCAGGGGCATGGTTACCGAAAGCCCGCACCAGGATGCGTCCCCGCGGAGGGAGTCCATGAACGCCGGAAGCCTGTCAACCGTCAGGTCGATTGCCGAGTATTCGATGTCCACACCGAGCTTGGCATAGGCAGCGGTGTGCATCGCCGGGGATTTCGAATGTGAGATCGGGTGCCCGAGGACCGCGGCGCGACGACTCACACGCACCGTCCGGCGTTTGCCTGGCACCAGGCGTTGTACTGCTCAACGTAAGTGCTGTGTTCGGCCAGCGTCTTGGAGAACTTGGTCTCCTTGGTGTCCAAGTTGATGGTCACCCAATACAGGTAATCGTTTTGCGTCGGTTTAGCCGCTGCATCGATTGCCGTTTTGCCCGGGGAACCAATCGGGCCTGCGGGAAGCCCTGGATTTGCGTAGGTGTTGTAGGTGTTGGACTTGTCAGCCTTCTCTTCGTCCGTGAGGTGGAAGGACTTCTTGCCCAGACCATAAGTGACCGTGGCGTCTGACTGGATGAGCCCGTTGGTCTCCGTGTTGTTGGGCTTAAGGCGGTTATAAATCGCGCCGGCGACATTTCCGTAGTCGGCCTGGCCGCCCTCCGCCTGGACGATGCTGGCGATGGTTACGGTGTCGTACTGCTTGGCCGGATCCGTAATTCCTTGGGCCTTGAGCTCATCAAGGGTGCTGGAGACCAGCTTCTGGATGATGTCCTTACCCGATGTGCCCAGTGGGAAGCGGTACTCTCCGGGAGCCAGGAAACCCTCCAGGTTCTTGGCCTTTGCAGGCACCCCGAATTGTCCCGGTGCCTGGTTGAAGCCATTGAGCTGGGCCATGGGAATACCGGAGCCCTTGGAGATTGCCTCCAACGACTCGGTGATCCGCAGGCCTGCACTCAAGGCGAAGTAGATCACCTTGGAAGCGTCCTTGTTGACGAGGACCGCAACGGCGTCGGAGTTTTTCATCTCGGTACGGAAGGTGAATTCCCCGGGCGAGAGTTCCCCGCCCTCGGTCACGAATTCCTTGACGAAGGAATCGGCGTCTGCCACGACGTGATTTTCCACCAGGGCTGTTGCCACCGCCTTGGGGCCGGCGCCTTCCGGCACCGTAATGCTGACGGAGCCTGTTCCGGGACCGGGGTAATCAGTGACTTTGTCCATGCCAAGGAGGGGCTTGAGGAATTGCGCCCCGATCGCGATGGCAGCAACAAAGACTCCCAGCGTAATCAGCAACGCAAGGACACGACGGCGACGCCGCGCCTTCTTGGCCGCAGCTTTGGACGACGCCGTAACTTCTACGGGAGCGATGAGGTGGTGGTGCTCGTCATGAAGCTCGTCATGAAGCTCCATGTGCCCTTCGTGGGCTTCGTAATCATAGTCCGGTGCATGTTCTGCAAACGCATGATCGTCCACGTGGACAGAGCCTTCGTGGACTGAGCCTTCGTGGACACCGTAATGGTGTTCGTTGGTATGACCGGCATAGACGTGTGCAACGGCAGGGACCGGAAGGGCATCATCATGGTGCTCCTCTTCCGGAAGTGCAGGATCCACGTGCTCACTGGGAGATGGCGTCGCAATTGCCGGTGCTGCCTCCGGAACGGGCGGTAAGGCCTCCGGAACAGGAGGAGTTACGACTGTCTGCACGGGTTCAGGCGCAGCCGGTGCAGGCGCAACCGGTTTAGGCGTAGCGGGTTCAGGTGCAACCGGTGCAGGCGCAGCAATTGGCTTGGGAACCGCGGGAATGGGGCGCGGCAGTTCAGGCGCAACATCCGCCGAAGGCGCTGCTTCCCCCGGGGTCGCTTCAGGAACGGGTACGACGTTCTGGTTCTGCGTGGCGAGGAATCGTTCCCGCGCCCGCAGTTCCTTGCGGGTCAGCGGCATGCCGCCGCCGGCGGTTCCGCTGGAGGGGTCGTTGTTGACCGGGCTCACAGTTGCAGTCCCCTCGTAGAAGAATCTGGTTCAGGGCCGGAGGAAGCCTGCAGCGTTGGGGCACTGCTGGACGTGTTGGACTGCGCCGGTGCTTTTACGCGGCGGCCAACGTCCGTTCCTCTGGCTTTTTGCATGTCGATCGCGTGCTGAAGTATTCCAGCAGCGGCAACCTGATCAACCACTTTACGGTGGTTCTTGCTGCTCATGCCAGCTTCGTGCAGGTTGCGGTGCGCCGTAACAGTGGAAAGACGCTCGTCCACGAGGTTCACGGGAACGTCCAAACCGGCACGGGCGAGCTCGCCCACCAGCAGTTCGGCGTACTCCGTGGCCATCTGCGCGGAGCTTCGTTCCTCGCCCTTCATGGTCTTTGGAAGGCCCACGAAAATCTGCACGGCCCGCATTTCCATGGCCTGTTTAACCACCACGCGAACATCGGAGTTCTTCTTGGCGTCGCGGCTAACTGTCTTGAAAGGCGTGGCCAGGATTTCGTCGGGGTCGCAAATGGCCAGCCCAACCCTGACGGTGCCGACGTCTACCCCCAGCTTGATGCCTTGGGGGTAGACGCCGCTGTTCGTGCTGGAATTCACCGTTAACGCTTGGCTATCGCATCCGCCACCGCTGTGAGGGCCTCAGAGACCTTCCCAGCGTCGGTGCCGCCGCCTTGGGCGACATCGTCCTTGCCACCGCCGCCACCGCCAAGGATGCCTGCAGCAAGACGGACCAGCGCTCCGGCCTTTACACCGGCTTCACGGGCAGCCTCGTTCGTGGCAATCAAAATGACGGGCCGATCATTGCTGACACCTGCAACTGCGACAGCGGCAGCTTCGGAGCCCAGACGGTTGCGGAGGTCCAGGGCAAGGTTCCGCAGATCGTCTGCTCCACCCACCTGGCCGGCATTGTGGGCTACAACCCGCACACCCGCGGCCTCCTTGGCGGTCCCCACGAGGTTGGCGGCCGCTGCAGCCAGCTGCTCCTTGCGAAGGCGGTCCAGTTCCTTCTCCGTGGCCTTCAACTTGTTCAAGGTGCTGGAGATGCGGTCCGCGAGCTGGCCGGAGGGAACTTTCAGCAGTTCTGTCAGTTCCGTAACGAGTGCGCGCTCGGCAGCCAGATGGCGGAAGGCGTCCAAGCCCACAAAGGCCTCAACACGGCGGTTTCCCGAGCCGACGGACTGTTCACCCAACAGGGAAAGGCTGCCAATGAGGGAGGTATTGGACACGTGCGTGCCACCACAAAGTTCGCGGGACCACGCGCCGTCGATCTCCACGACACGCACTTCGCTGCCGTAGTTCTCGCCGAACAGGGCCATGGCGCCCAGCGCCTTGGCTTCGGCCAGTCCCATGACCTTGGTGTCCACTCGGTAGTTGTTCCGAATGGCGATGTTGGAAACCTCTTCAATTTCGGATCGCGTGGCGGGGCTCAGGCCCTCACCCCAGGCGAAGTCGAAGCGGAGGTAGCCGGCCTTGTTGTAGGAACCACGCTGGGTAGCTTCCGGGCCCAGGATCTGGTGCAGCGCGGCATGCACAATGTGCGTACCAGTGTGCGCCTGCTCAGCTGCGTGGCGCCGTTCACGGTCGACGGCGGCGCGCACCAGGGCATCGGTGGCGATCTCGCCTTCCCGGACGATCGCCTTATGGACGCTGAGGCCCTTGACCGGGCGCTGGACATCCAGGACCTCGACGACAAATCCGTCGCCGGTGATCAGGCCGGTGTCGGCCGACTGTCCACCGGCTTCTGCGTAGAATGGCGTCTCATTGAGGACCACTTCGATTTCGTCGCCCGTGGAGGCGTGTGCCACCCGCTGACCGGCGCTGAGGATGCCGCGCACCTTGGACTCGCCATCAAGCTCGTCATAGCCGATGAAGGTGGTCTCACCCTCACCCAGCATTTCCTGGTAGGCGCTGAGGTCGGCGTGGCCACCCTTCTTGCCCTTGGCATCTGCCTGTGCGCGCTGACGCTGTTCAAGCATCAGCGAGCGGAAGCCTGCTTCGTCCACCTTGAGGCCGGCTTCTTCAGCCATTTCCAAGGTGAGGTCTATCGGGAATCCATAGGTGTCATGGAGCGCAAAAGCGTCAGCGCCGGACAAGGGAACGCCTGCAGCCTTGGATTCGGCCACTGCATCCTCCAGGCGTGCCGTACCAGAAGCAATGGTGCGCAGGAACGCCTTTTCTTCGGCATAGGCGATACGGCTGATGCGTGCGAAGTCCGTCTCCACTACCGGGTAGACACCCTTCATGGCGTCGCGGGAAGCGGGAAGAAGGTCCGGCAGGCAGGCCCGCTCAACACCGAGCAGGCGCATCGCACGGACGGCCCGGCGGATCAGACGGCGCAGGACATAGCCGCGGCCTTCGTTGGACGGTGCCACGCCGTCGGCAATGAGCATCAGGGCCGAACGGATGTGGTCTGCAACAACGCGCATGCGGACGTCGTCAGTGTGGTGTGGGTCATCAGCTGACTCTGCAGAGGTGTACTCCCGGCCGGAGAGCTCAGCAGCTTTGTCGATGACAGGACGGACCTGATCGGTCTCATACATGTTCTCAACGCCCTGGAGGATCATCGCAAGACGTTCCATGCCCAGGCCGGTGTCGATGTTCTTGTTCGGGAGTTCGCCTACGATGTCGAAGTCCACCTTGGAACGGACATTTTCGATCTGGTACTGCATGAACACGAGGTTCCAGATTTCGATGTACCGGGTCTCGTCAGCGAGGGGTCCGCCTTCCATACCGTAGGCGGGGCCACGGTCATAGTAGATCTCGGAGCACGGGCCAGCCGGGCCGGGCTGGCCGGTGTGCCAGTAGTTGTCGGATTTGCCCATGCGTTGAATGCGGTCAGCCGGGATGGCGGTGTTCTTGAGCCACAGTTCCTTGGCTTCGTCGTCTTCTTCATAGACGGTCACCCAGATGCGTTCGGCCGGAAGCCCATAGCCGCCGTCGTCAACGCTCTTGGTGAGAAGCTCGAAGGCGAACTTGATGGCATCTTCCTTGAAGTAGTCACCAAAGGAGAAGTTGCCGCACATCTGGAAAAACGTGCCGTGCCGGGCCGTCTTACCGACTTCCTCGATGTCGCCGGTGCGGATGCACTTCTGGACGCTGGTGGCGCGCTGGTAGGGCGGCTCTTCGCGCGCGGTCAGATAAGGAATGAATGGGACCATGCCGGCCACAGTGAAGAGAAGTGACGGGTCGCTTGAAACGAGCGACGCGGAGGGAACGGCGGTGTGGCCCTTGCTGACAAAAAAGTCCACCCAGCGCTTGGTGATCTCCTGCGACTTCATTAGCTGATTACTTACCCTTCTCAATTCACTGCACACGTTGTGCGCGGAACCGGCTGTTGCCCTTCCGCAGCTTTCCATTCTGCCCTGTTGCGGGCGCGGGAGCGAACCGTGTTCGCTAGCGCCGGCCGGCGTTGGGGTTGTTATCCGTACTTGTAATGCCCAACGCGGCCCTCAAGTCCTCTTCCCGTTCATGCATGCCTGACCGTACAGCGTCGGCGAAATCGAACATGCCATCGGCCAGGCGGCCAACCGCGCGATTCAGGCCATCGGGGCCGATGTTGGCCTGGGCCTGGGTGACTTTGCGGAAGGCGATAACGCCAATGGCGACGCCAATGCCCATCCATACAATTCTTTTCATGTGTTCCGGGTCTCCAATTGGTTCAGCGGCTGCGGCGGCCGGAGGACGGAGCGCGACGGCCGGCGAAAGCCGAACGGACACCATAACTGAAAGCTGCAACCTTGATCAGCGGCGAACCAACAGTCGCAGCCACCAGGGAGGTCAAAGCGGAAATGTTCGCCGATGCGTCGGAGACATTCGAGGCGATGCCGTCGACTTTTTTCAGTTGCTGGTTGGTAGTGGAAACCGTTGCGGTTACTTCGTCCATGAGGGGCGTCGCCCCGTCGCTGATGGATCGGATGGTGGTGCGCACTTCGTCAAAGACGCCACCGAGCTTCAAGATAGGCACGGCCAACAGCAGAACCAGGAGTGCGAAGACTCCTGCTGCTATCAGGCCGGCGATGTCGCCACCAGACATAGAATTCATCTCCTAGATTGTTGCGCTGCCCTGCACGACCGGAATCCGGCTTCGGCCAAGGCCTCCCCAGTACCTTATACAAAAAGGAAGCCCGCGGCGTGTGCCACGGGCTTCCTTGTAAGCGCTGCTTGAATTTAGCGAGCGTAGAATTCGACGACGAGCTGCTCTTCACAGATCACGGGGACCTCAGAGCGCTTCGGGCGGCGAACCAAGCGGGCCTGCAGGGCGTCGAGCTTGACGTCCAGGTATGCCGGCACGTTGTTCAGGGCGTGGGCACCAGCAGCTGCGACCTGGAACGGAGCCATGACCTCGGAGCGGCTGTGAACGTGGATGAGCTGGCCTTCGCCAACGCGGAAGGACGGGCGGTCCACGCGGATGCCGTCAACCATGATGTGGCGGTGCACAACGAGCTGGCGGGCCTGTGCGATGGTGCGGGCGAAGCCTGCACGCAGTACCAGGGCGTCCAGACGCATTTCGAGCAGCTCAACCAGGTTTTCACCGGTGAGGCCCTTGGTGCGGCGTGCTTCTTCGAAGGCACGGGTCATCTGGGCTTCGCGGATGCCGTACTGGGCGCGCAGACGCTGCTTTTCGCGCAGACGTACGGCGTAGTCGGAGTCCTGCTTCTTGCGGGCACGGCCGTGCTCACCGGGGCCGTACGGGCGGCGCTCCATGTACTTGGCGGCCTTGGGGGTCAGAGCAATGCCGAGTGCACGCGAAAGGCGTGCGGTACGGCGAGCACGAGTGTTGTTAGCCACTTGTGTCCTTCCAAATTACTGCGGTGTGTCAGTGTTACTGGCCTCCATCAGGGAGAGCATCGGCCAACCGCTGCCTTTTGCTACTGGCCCGCGGCACAGCTCCATTGAAGGAATCTTCAAAGGGATTGTGCGTCGGGTCATGCCAGACAAGCAACTATCCTACCACGCTACTGTCCCCGGATGATCTTCCGGAGCCGTTCCAGCCTGGCAGCTATATCGCGTTCGGCGCCATTGTTGGTTGGCTCGTAGTAGTCCTTCCCCACCAGGTCATCCGGCGGGTACTGCTGTGTTGCCACCCCATGCGGTTCGTCATGCGCGTACTTGTAGCTCTTGCCATGTCCCAATTGTTTGGCGCCGGGATAGTGCGCGTCACGCAGATGCATGGGGATGCCACCGCCGAAACCGGCACGGACGTCGGCAACCGCCTTGTTCAGGCCCATGTACGCCGCATTCGACTTCGGTGCGGTGGCAAGGTGGACAACAGCTTCGGCCAAGACAATCCGGCCTTCCGGCATCCCTATCAACTGGACGGCCTGCGCCGCTGCCACAGCTGTTTGCAAAGCGGTGGGATCGGCCATCCCGATGTCTTCCGCAGCGGAGATGACGATGCGCCGTGCCACGAACCTCGGGTCCTCCCCCGCTTCCAGCATCCGCGCCAGATAGTGAAGGGAGGCATCAACATCCGAGCCCCTGATGGACTTGATGAACGCACTGGCGACGTCGTAGTGCTGGTCGCCGGCCCGGTCATAACGGACAGCAGCGGCGTCCAGGGCACGCTCGGTGTGCCGGAGTTCCACCAGGACAGGAGCGTCGGGGGCGCCGTCGCCGGCAAGGCCCGGTTCGCCGTCGTCGGTGACGTTGGTCTGCGCGGCAATGTGGGTCCCGGCTGCGGCTTCCTCTTCCGCGTCGGCAGAGTCGATATTCCCGACGGCGGCAGAGTCTCCGAACGCGACGCCGGCCGCAGCTTCCAAGGCAGTCAGGGCCCTTCGGGCGTCACCTCCGGAGAGCCGCACCAAATGATCCAAAGCCTCAGGGCTGAGTTCCACGCGCCCGGCAAGGCCACGGGCATCGGCAACAGCCCGCTGTAGCAGCCCGGCGATGTCGTCATCCGTCAGCGGCTTCAACGTCAGCAGAAGTGAGCGGGACAGCAGTGGCGATACCACTGAGAACGACGGGTTCTCGGTGGTGGCCGCCACCAGGACCACCCACCGGTTTTCAACGCCAGGCAACAGCGCGTCCTGCTGCGCCTTGTTGAAACGGTGGATTTCATCAAGGAACAGGACGGTGGTCTTCTTGTACAGGTCCCGAGCGGTCAAAGCCTCATCCATCACCCGGCGAACATCCTTTACACCAGCAGTAATGGCGGACAGTTCCACGAACTTCCGCCCCGGCCCGCGGGCAATGACATGCGCCAGCGTGGTCTTCCCGGTGCCCGGAGGCCCCCACAGAATGACGGAGCTCGGCCCGGCCGGCCCCGCAGCTTCTGCACCGGCGGCGAGCTGCCGAAGCGGGGAACCGTGACCCAGCAGATGCTGTTGGCCCACCACGTCATCCAGGGTCCGGGGCCGCATCCGAACTGCGAGGGGGCTCCGCTGGGACGCCATCCATCCGGCGTCGGAGGCTCCCCCGGCGGCAGGCAGATCCTCCGACTCGTCGTCGTTGTTTGCACCGGCACCAAAGAGATCTTCCACATGGATAGGCTACTCATAGTTCCAACAAAGGAGACATCGACGTGGACCGCCGCGCATCCGCCCCGCAACAACGGCAGCCGAAGGCCTCCAGCCGCACGGCCCTTGTCCCCGCGTCACGGCTGTCCGGTTGGGTGGATCGGTTCGCCCAGAGCCATGGCGCACTCATTGAAGAGACCAGCGACCGCGGGATCCTCCTCCGCGCCGCCGACGGGGCTTCTGCCCTCCTCAAGGCACCGTGGCCGGTTGATGGGCGTCCAGGCCGCGGCGCCACTGACATCGAACGGCTTGCCGCTCTTGCAGGCCAGGAACGTGGCCTTGGTATTTTGCTGGTGCGTCGGGGCGGATTCGCCGTGGCTGTGGCGAGCGGCAGCAAGATCCTGGAATCCAAAAGCGGTAACCGCTACGTTCAGTCCAGAACGGCCGCAGGTGGCCAATCCCAACAACGGTATGCCCGGCGCCGCTCCAACCAGGCGGACGCCTTGGTGGACTCCGCGGCGGAATATGCCGCGCGTATTTTTGCCAGCCACCGTGTTGAGTACCTTGTACCCGGCGGGGATAGAGCATTGGTGGACCTGGTTCTGGCGCAACCCTCCATGCGCGCTCTGGCCAGCCGAAGCCAGCTTGCTTTCCTGGACGTACAGGAACCCAAAACTGCTGCGCTTGCAAAAGCTGCTTTGGACGCTTGTTCCATCCGGATCCTGGTGACTGATCCACCAGCGTAAATGATCCTCAGCAGCCTCCAGGCGCCCGCCTCAAGGGAGCCTGCCGATACAGATAACTCCCTTGTTCCACGAACCCGGCCCGCGAATACAACGCCTGGGCACCGCGGTTGGAAGCAGTAACCAACAGCCAAAAACCCTGGAGATTGCGGGCCGCTCCCTCATTCAGTAGAGCTGCCAGCACCATCGTCCCGTATCCCCGCCTGCGGTGGGTGGCCGAGGTTGCCATGGCGTAGAGGCCTCCCCAGCCGTCCACCAGGGCGAGGCGTCCGACGGCGGCCGGTCCGCCGTCGTCGTCCCTCACCAGTGCGTACACAGACTCGCATCCGGTAAGAATGGCGCGGGCAACCTCCAGTTCCGCCTGGCCACCACGCCCATCCACGGACCACCACAAGCGAAGCCATTCATCGGTGGGCGCGTCCGAGAGTTCTACCCTCTGGGGCCGGTCATCCAAGGTTTCCAAGACGTCCATGCCCCGGACCATAATCAGGGTTTCCGACTGCCTGGTGAAGCGTTGCCCGTCCAGGACGGCGTTAAGGCCTGCACTGGCGTTAAGACCTGCACTACGGGAGTCATCGAATATCTGGAAAATGAGCGGGAGACGCCGCTGCCTGTACCAGGATGACGCCGAGCTGACTGACCGCTCCAGGTCCGGACTGCTTGCCAGGCCCGGACTGCTTCCCAGCTCCGGCGTGTCGGCCAGCATCCCCTGCAGGTTCCTCGGCCAAACGGAGTTCGCCCTCTGCGTGACCCCAGCGGACGCACGGAGCACCCACTCCCCCGCATTTCCCACGTCAAGGGCTTCGCGCTCTACGGCGGGCCACGCCTTATCCATGAGGGTTTCCAAGAATGCTTGTTCCAACATCGCGGCACCTTTCATGTGCAGGAACACCAAAGGCTCCCCACATCAGTGGGGAGCCTTTGGCTACCGTCTTATTCGGACTCGGTCTCCGGCTTGGCCGCAGGCTTGGTTTCCGGCTTGAAGTCCACGCCGGCTTCCTTTCGCTGCTGTGCCGTAATGGGTGCAGGAGCGGCGGTCAGCGGGTCAAAGCCATTGCCGGTCTTCGGGAAGGCAATGACGTCGCGGATGGACTCGACACCGGCGAGCAAAGCCACCACACGGTCCCAGCCAAGCGCGATTCCGCCGTGTGGCGGCGCGCCGTACTTGAAGCCCTCCAACAGGAAGCCGAACTTGGTCTCGGCGTCTTCCTTGTCCAGGCCCATGAGCTGGAAGACGCGTTCCTGGACTTCACGTTCGTGGATACGGATGGAGCCGCCACCGATTTCGTTGCCGTTGCACACGATGTCGTAGGCGTAGGAAAGTGCCGACTCAGGGTCCTTGTCAAAGGTGTCAAGGAACTCGGGCTTGGGAGAGGTGAAGGCGTGGTGCACAGCTGTCCACTGGCCAGCGCCGACAGCAACGTCACCGGAGGCGACTGCCGCGGAAGCGGGCTCGAACATCGGAGCGTCCACGATCCATACGAAGGCCCAGTCTTTGGGATCAATCAGGCCCGTGCGGTGGCCAATTTCAACACGTGCCGCGCCAAGGAGGGCCCGTGATGCGGACTTCTCGCCAGCGGCGAAGAAAATGCAGTCACCCGGCTTGGCACCAACAGCATCGGCCAGGCCGGCACGTTCTTCGTCGGTGAGGTTCTTGGCCACGGGGCCAGCGAGTTCGCCATCTTCCTTGTAAAGAACGTAGGCCAGCCCCTTTGCGCCACGCTGCTTGGCCCATTCCTGCCAGGCATCCAGGGCACGGCGCGCCTGGGAAGCGCCCCCGGGCATAACGACCGCGCCAACGTAAGGTGCCTTGAAAACGCCGAAGTTGGTGTCCTTGAAGAACTCAGTCAGCTCGGTGAGCTCCAGGCCGAAGCGCAGGTCCGGCTTGTCGGAACCATACTTTGCCATGGCGTCCAGGTACGTCATGCGTCGGATCGGGGTGGGGACCTCGACGTCGATCAGTTGCCACAGGGCCTTCACGATTGCTTCGCCAAGCTCGATGACATCGTCCTGGTCAACGAAGCTGGCCTCGATGTCCAGCTGGGTGAACTCCGGCTGGCGGTCCGCGCGGAAGTCTTCGTCACGGTAGCAGCGGGCGATCTGGTAGTACTTTTCGAATCCGCCCACCTGGAGCAGCTGCTTGAAAAGCTGCGGCGACTGCGGGAGCGCGTACCAAGAACCCGGGGCAAGCCGGGCGGGGACGACGAAGTCACGGGCGCCTTCCGGCGTCGAACGCGTCAACGTGGGTGTCTCAATCTCGACGTAGCCGCGCTGGTGCAACAACTCGCGGGCGATACGGTTTGCCTCGGAGCGGAGGCGGAGGTTGCGTGCAGGACCAGGGCGGCGAAGGTCAAGGTAGCGGTGCTTAAGGCGGGCTTCTTCGCCAACTTCCACATGCTCGTCGATCTGGAACGGCAGGGGTTCCGAAGTGTTCAGGATGATGACTTTGTCCGCCATGACCTCGATCTCGCCCGTAGCCAGCGCGGGGTTCTCATTGCCTTCAGGACGCTTGCTAACGGTGCCCGTAACCTGCAGGACGTACTCGTTCCGCAGGCCGTGGAAGACCTCTTCTTCACGGACAACCACCTGGGCGACACCGGAAGCGTCACGAAGGTCAACGAATGCAACGCCACCGTGATCACGGCGGCGGCCCACCCAGCCGGCCAGGGTAACGGTTTGTCCAATGTGCTCGGAGCGAAGTGATCCGAGGTCATGTGTGCGCAGCACAGCATTCCTTTCAGCATGAATTTTCAAGGGATCATTGCAAAGACGATCCCGTCCGAGTTTACCCGCCCCGGCCGCGGCTGAATCACCTGGCCTGGATCAGGCGGTGATGACCCGGACGTGCAGATCTTCCTCCGACGGCGACCAGCTGGCCGGGTCCGCGTCCACCTGCGCGCCGGACCGGATGTCCTTGACCTGGTGCTTGCCGTCATCGTCAGTGAACCAAACAAACGGAATTCCCCGACGATCCGCGAACTTGATCTGCTTGCCGAACTTTTCTGCCTTCGCAGCAACTTCAGTAGCAATACCGCGGCCGCGAAGCTGTGCCGCGACGTCCTGTGCTGCGGACCAACTGTCGTCGTTATTCAAAGCGACCAGGACAGCAGTCGGCACTGCCCTGGTAGCCGTGGCGAGTTCCTGGCTCAGGATCCGCGAGACAAGGCGGGTGACGCCGATGGACAAGCCGACGCCGGGGAACTTGCGGTTTCCCTTGCTGGCCAAGGCGTCGTACCGTCCGCCGGAACAAATCGAACCCAGTTGTTCATGGCCTACCAGGACAGTTTCGACGACGGTTCCCGTGTAGTAGTCCAGTCCACGGGCGATGCTGAGGTCAGCGACCACCTTGCCGGGTGCGCGCTGGACCGCAGCCTCAATGACCTGCTGGAGCTCGCTCAATCCTTCCTCGAGCAGGTCATCAGTCACCCCCAGGGCACGTACCTGGTCCACGAACGAGGTGTCCTCCGTGCGGATGGTAGCAAGCTTGAGCGCCAGTGCCGCCTGCTCATCCGAGGCGCCAAGCTCGCTCTTGAGCAGCTCAGCGACTTTGCCTTCGCCAACCTTTTCCAGTTTGTCGATGCTCCGCAGGACTCCGGCCGTATCGGTCAAGCCAATACCGCGGTAGAAGCCTTCAGCCAGCTTGCGGTTGTTGATCCGGAGGCGGAAGTCCGGAATCGGGAGGGCGCTCAGCGCCTCGGCGATGACCAACGCGATTTCGACGTCGTAGCGGAACGGCAACTCGCCATCGCCCACCACATCTATGTCTGCTTGGGTGAATTCGCGGGCGCGGCCTTCCTGCGGACGCTCGCCACGCCAGACCTTCTGGATCTGGTACCGGCGGAAGGGAAAGGCAAGATAACCCGCGTTTTCCACGACGTAGCGGGCGAAGGGAACAGTGAGGTCGAAGTGCAGGGCAAGCGCATTCGGATCGGCTTTGTCTGCCCTGTCCGTGGTGGTTGACCTGGAAGCTTCGTCTTCGTCGTCCTGCAGGCGGCTCAGCCCATAGACCTCTTTGTCGATCTCGCCTTTACGCAGCAACTGGCCGACCGTTTCAACAGCACGCGTCTCAATGGAGGAGAAACCGTGCAGCTCGAACGTCTTCCGGAGCGTGTCCAGCACATGGAGCTCCACCATCCGCTCCTGGGGAAGCCACTCGGGGAATCCGGACAGGGAGGCGGTACGTGCCATGGTGGATAAATCTCCTCGAAGAAAGCTGACTCAGGAATGAGCGCCGCAGCTTTAAAGGCCTTTTCGGCGATTATGGGGCGGGCGTCCAGCCGGTCATGCATAAACTATGTGCGGCAGCCAGTTTATGCTTTCCGCGCGTGCACATCTAATGCAGCATGCCCGGTCCCTGCAGGCGGCCGGCGAACGTGGACACAATCAGGAGGACTCTTGGCAACAAGGTCGCGGGATGACCGCGAAGCGAGACGCCGCATCCGGCAGATGGAAGCCAAGCGTGCCCTGCGGCAGGAACAAGGCAAGCGGCGCAAACGCGACAATACTGTTGCCATCGGCGCGGGCGCTGCCGCTGTGATCCTTGCGGTGGTGCTGCAACTGACAGTTTTCAGTTCCAATCCCACTGAGGCAGAGTTCGCCGCCGCAGAAGCCGGACTGAACTCCCCTTCGGCCTCACCTTCGGCATCCAACAGCGCAGACATACCCAGCCCGGACACCGCAGCCGGTAAAACCTTCACCGGGGAGCTTGCATTGAACAGCGGCGTTGTAGGAGTGGAACTGAACGGAACTGCTGCTCCCCAGGCGGCCGCCGTCATCAAGTCCCTCACCGATGCCGGCTACTACAACGGAGCCTTCTGCCACCGGCTTACAACCTCTGAGACGTTCGGCCTGCTGCAGTGCGGCGCCAAGTCCGAAGACGGCGCAGACGATCCCAACTACCGCTGGGGTCCGCTGGAGAACACACCAACGGACAACACATATCCGGCTGGAACAATCGCCGTTGCCCGCTCGGGAAACAACGCCTACGGCAACGGTCATCAGTTCTTCATTGTGTATAAGGACACCACAATTCCTGCGGACACGGCCGGTGGTTACACAGTGGTAGGCAAGGTCACCAGTGGCCTGGACGTGGTCACGAAAATCGCTGCTGCAGGCCTGAAACCGGGCGAAAACGCGACCGACGGCGCCCCTGTGGCACCTGTCACGATAGACTCGTTTTCTCTGAAGTAACCAGCCTTTGGCCCCGGTCCGGGGTGCAGTACCTTAGCAGTCCCTCCAAGCGAAAGACTTTTAGCGGTGACAGACAGTCAGAAATCCGACGAAACAGCAGTAGTGGCCAACCAAGACGCAGTCGAGGCAAACAGCCCGAACGGCACTGAGGCAGCACCTGCGGCTGAACAAACCCCCGCCGTTGCGGCCGACGAAACACCGGCAGCAACCGAAGCCCGTGCCGCAACCGAAGCCACTGCCGCTGCAGAAACACCTGCGGCAGAAGAAACGCTTGCAGAAGCAGCTGAGGTGGCACCTGCAGCGGAGGAAGCACCAGCGGCTGCGGCGGCACCGGCACCCGCAGCGGAGGAAAGCAAGCCTGCCGATTCGCGGCCCACGCCTTCCCCTGCTGCCTTCGCCGCGCGCCCCAAGGCGCCTGCCGCCGTCGTTCCGGCTGCACCCGCAGTGTCGGCCGCCTCGCTTGCTGAGGCAGCCAAGTGGGGGCGCGCCGAAGGCGATGGCCACGTATTCCTCACTTTGGATGGCGAAGAGATTGCCGTAGGCCAGTACCCGGGTGTTAGCCCTGACGAAGCTCTGGGCTACTTCGCCCGGAAGTTCGACGACGTCATTGCCCAGATAGTCCTGCTGGAACACCGCGTGGAATCCAAAGCACCGGCAACGGACATGCAGAAAACGGTCACCCACCTCCGTGAACAGCTCGCAGAGCGCAATATGGTGGGCGATATCCGTTCGGCCGAAGCACGCCTGGACACGCTGTCCGAGCAGATCGCCGAGCTGGAAAGGTCCGAGAAAGCAGCACATGAGGCAGTCCGCGCAAATGAGCTTGCCGCGCGAGAAGCCATTGTGGCGGAGGCGGAGAGCATCGCCGGCCAGGATCCTGCCCAGATCCAATGGAAGACGTCCAGTGCGCGAATGAACGAACTTTTCGAGACCTGGAAGGCTGCGCAGAAGAGCGGGGTCCGTCTTGGCCGGAGCAATGAAGACGCACTCTGGAAGCGCTTCCGCTCGGCACGCACTGTCTTCGATCGCCACCGCCGCGCGTACTTCTCGCAGCTGGACAGCAACAACTCTGCGGCCAAGGTGGCCAAGGAAGCATTGATCGCAGAGGCTGAGGCGCTTTCCTCTTCCACTGACTGGGGTTACGCCGCCGGGGAGTACCGCAGGCTCATGGATCAGTGGAAGGCCACCCCACGCGCCAGCCGCAAGGATGACGACGCGCTCTGGGGCCGTTTCCGCGCCGCGCAGGATGTGTTCTTCAGCAACCGGCAGGCTGCAAACGAGCAGATCGACCAGGAGTACACGGCCAACCTTGCAGTGAAGGAGCAGTTGGTAGCTGAGGCGCAGGCGCTGCTGCCGATCAACGATCTCAACGCAACGAAGAAGGCCCTGCAGTCCATTCGTGATCGCTGGGAAGATGCCGGTAAGGTCCCCAGGGCGGACATGGGCCGCATCGAGGCCGGTCTTCGCAAGGTGGAGGACGCGGTCCGCGAGGCCGAGGAGGAGAAGTGGCGCCGGAGCAATCCGGAGACCAAGGCCCGCACCAACAGCGCTTTGTCCCAGCTTGAGTCCGCTATTGCCGGGCTCAAGGAGGATCTGGAGAAGGCTGAAAAAGCCGGAGACCAACGCCGCATCAAGGCTGCGCGTGAAGCTCTTGAAGCACGTCAGGCGTGGCTGGACCAGATCCAGCGTTCAGCGAGCGACCTCGCCTGACCCAGCTTTGGGTTCATGGTGAGCCCACGTTTGTCTGCAGGCCCTGTACCGGTTATCCACATGCCCGGTACGGGGCCTGTACTGTTGCGGTCAGGACACGGAATGATCAATGAATGGTCCCACCCGTCACAGCCCCGCACCTGCTGGAGCCCGTTCTTCCCGAGCTCTATGCACCCAGCCGCATCTTCACTTGGCCTGAATTGCAAGGCATGGCGCTGGATGGCATCCTGCTTCCCTTATACGGGAGGAGCTACGCGTCGCCCGGGATTGCAGTCACGCCCCGCCTCAGGGCCCGTGCAGCTGCCCTGACTGTCCCGGACCGGATGCGGACCAAGGTGGTGGCGGGCAGGCTTACTGCGGCGTGGATCTACGGATGCGCCAGCCCTCCAGAGCGGTTATCACTCCTGGTGGATGCCAAGCATCGTATCTCCAGTGTGCGCAGTGCCCGGGGATGCAACCTCCATGAGGTCCGGCTCGGCCAGCTGGACGTTGTAAGCCTAGGTGGCATGCTGGTAAGCAGCCCCTTAAGAACAGCCGCGGACATCGCACTGCACGTCGAGTCGGATCAGGCCCTGCCGGCACTGCGGCGACTCCTGGACCACCCGGAGCTCGGCATCAGGCTACGTTTGCTCACCCTTGCCGTGGAGGCAGCGCCGCGGGTTCCCCACAAGAAGCGTGCGCTCGCTACGCTCGCACGGCTCTTGTCCCCGAACTAGCTCCTGCGCCTGTTACCCGTGGTGCGGTAAACGTCGAAGACCCCGTCAATACGCCGCACCGCGCTGAGGACATGGTGCAAATACTTTGGGTCACCCATTTCGAAGGCAAACTTGGAGATCGCCACCCTGTCGCTGGAA
Organism: Micrococcaceae bacterium Sec5.1; assembly: GCA_039636795.1. Classification (NCBI taxonomy): domain Bacteria; kingdom Bacillati; phylum Actinomycetota; class Actinomycetes; order Micrococcales; family Micrococcaceae; species Micrococcaceae bacterium Sec5.1. The sequence goes on from CP143430.1 coordinate 3,371,994, forward strand.
GTGTGCACCGAAGCCGCAAGGATGTTGACATGGTTTTCAGACAGGACTCGCGTGACATCGGACAAGAGTGACTTCCTGTCCAGGGCTTCCACCTGAATCTCAACGAGGAAGACACTGGACTGTGTTGGTGCCCACTCGACCTCGACGATCCTGTCCGGCTGGTCGCGCAACCCGGAGACGTTAGTGCAATCGGTCCTATGGACCGAGACGCCAGAACCGCGAGTGACAAATCCAAGGATCGGGTCAGGGGGCACAGGGGTACAGCACCGGGCAAGTTTGACCCAGACGTCTCCCACGCCGCGGACAATGACACCGGAATCGGAAAACTTGGATTTGGCAACCTGCGTGGGGATGCTGACCTCGTCAAGGTCCTCATCCGGGGTCTCGTGCCCACCCAGATGCTCTACGAGCTTCTCCATGACGGACTGGGCAGAGGTGTGGCCGTCACCCACTCCTGCGTACAGCCCGGAAATGTCAACGTAGTGGAAGTCCTCGGCGACGGCAGACAGAGCATCGTGAGTCATCAGTCGCTGCAGTGGGAGGTTCTGCTTTCGCATGGCCCGCGTCAGCGTGTCCTTGCCGCGGTCAATCGCTTCCTCGCGGCGTTCCTTGGTGAACCACTGGCGGATCTTGTTCCGGGCCCTTGCCGACTTGACGAAGTGCTGCCAGTCCTGGCTTGGACCTGCACCCTCCGCCTTTGAGGTGAAGATCTCGACCCAGTCGCCATGGTTCAGCTCGCTGTTCAGCGGCACAAGCTTGCCGTTAACACGGGCTCCAATGGTCCGGTGACCTACTTCCGTGTGAACCGCGTAGGCGAAGTCCACGGGAGTCGATCCAGCAGGCAAGGCCATGACTTCGCCCTTGGGCGTGAAGACGAAGACTTCCCGTGCGTTGATCTCGTACCGCAGGGAATCGAGAAATTCGCCCGGATCCGAGGTTTCCTGCTGCCAGTCCACCAAGGACCGCAGCCAACCCATATCGCCGTCGCGCGGGCTGCCAGGACCCACGGCGGTGCGGTTCGGCTGGTCCTTGTACTTCCAGTGGGCTGCGACGCCATACTCAGCCCGGCGGTGCATCTCATGGGTGCGGATCTGGATTTCCACGGGCTTTCCACCCGGGCCGATCACCGTGGTGTGAAGGGACTGGTACATGTTGAACTTCGGCATGGCGATGTAGTCTTTGAACCGCCCTGGAAGTGGGTTCCATCGCGAGTGCAAGGTACCGAGTGCCGCGTAACAATCCCGCACCGAGTCAACTAGGACGCGAACGCCCATGAGGTCGTTGATGTCGTCAAAGTCCTTATCGCGGACGATCATCTTCTGATAAATCGAGTAGTAGTGCTTCGGCCGGCCGGTAATGGTCGCCTTGATCCGCGCAGTCCGAAGATCATCGGCAATCTGGTTGCGGATAACACTGAGGCTCTTCTCGCGTTCGGGGGTGCGGTCCCCCACCATGCGGACGATTTCCTCGTACACCTTGGGGTAGAGCGCCGCGAAGGACAGATCCTCCAACTCCCATTTAATGGTGTTCATACCCAGGCGGTGCGCCAGGGGAGCGAAGATCTCCAGCGTTTCCCGGGCCTTGCGGGACGAGGATTCTGCAGAAACGAACCGCCATGTACGAGCGTTGTGGAGCCGGTCGGCAAGTTTGATCATCAGGACCCTGATGTCCTTGGCCATGGCCACGACCATCTTGCGGACTGTCTCCGACTGGGCTGCTTCGCCGAAGCTGACCTTGTCCAGTTTGGTCACGCCGTCCACGAGCATGGCCACTTCCGGGCCGAAGTCGCGGGTGAGGTCATTCAGGGTGTAGGGGGTGTCCTCCACCGTGTCGTGGAGCAACGCAGCGGCCAGGGTGGTTCCCGTCATTCCCAGCTCAGCAAGGATGGTGGCTACTGCCACCGGGTGGGTGATGTACGGATCACCACTCTTGCGCTTCTGCCCCTGGTGACTGCGCTCTGCAACCGCGAATGCGCGCTGAATGAGGTCGAAATCTTCTTTGGGGTTGTTGGCCCGCACCGTTCGAAGGAGCGGTTCCAGAATGGGCGAGTACGGCGCTACGCCCCGGCCGGTCAATCGCGCAAGCCGGGATCGCGTGCGCTCCCGCCTACCTGGAAAGGTAGGACGCACGCCGGGAGTGTCGACTGGAACCGTACCAGCAGTCCGTCCAGCCACGCTTGTTGCCGGAACCGTCACACCGTGGTGACTGTCCTCCCCGCCCGTCGGTGGTGCCGACGTCGCACGTTCTTCCACAGAAGTACCCCTCACGACCTATTTAATTCTTCCAGTCTATTCCCGCAGGCGAATGCTTCCGCAACCGGACAGCACATGACGCAGGCGCCGGCAAGTCAAAGAGAAAGGACCCCGCTGTAAAGCGGGGTCCTGCTCAAGGACGTAATGCCTGGTGGAAATAGTCTAAACAGTGGCCTCGGCCCGGCGGTGGGCCACTTTCTTGGCCTGCTTCACGAGGTCCGGCTCGCCCTGGCGCAGCCAGGCATAGAGCGGTGCCGCAATGAAGATCGTCGCTGCTGTTCCGATGAGGATTCCGACGAACAACGCCAGGGAAAGGTCCCGCAGCGTTCCAGCGCCCAACAGTCCGGCCCCGATGAAGAGAATTGCTGCAACCGGAAGGACGGCAACCATCATGGTGTTGATGGAGCGGACCAGGGTTTGGTTGACCGCAAGGTTGACCTCTTCACCGAAGGTCCGGCGCGTAGAGGTGGAAATGTCCGCTGTGTTCTCGCGGATCTTGTCGAAGACCACCACGGTGTCATACAGCGAATAGCTCAGGACAGTCAGGAATCCGATGATGGCCGACGGCGTCACCTCGAAATCACTCAGGGCGTAGACGCCCGCTGTGGTGAACATCGTGACGAGCATGCCCACCAAGGCAGAGAGTGACATCTTCCAGGTCCGGAAATACAGAGCCATGAGGACAGCAGCGAGGCCGACGAACACCACCAGCCCAATGAGTGCCTGGCGTGTGACGTCCTGACCCCACGTGGGACCAACAAAGTTTGATGTCACCTCGTTGTCCGTTACACCGTAAGCGGTGGTCAGGCCTTCTTTGATGCGGTTGGTCTCATCATCTGTCAGCTGGTCCGTCTGAATCCGCATGGTGTTGCCCGCCACGTTCGCAACGCGGGGAATGGCACCGGATACGACGTCATGGACAGCCTTTTCGCCCAGGCCGGCATCGGTGGTCTTCACGTTGGAAACGGTGAACTCCGAGCCGCCGCGGAACTCGATGCCGAGGTTGAAGCCGCCCTTCAAGACCGGGATCAGGATGGAGAGGGCCACAGCGACCGCAGCAATGATGAACCAGATCTTCTTGGAATCAACAAAGTTATAAGAGCGCTTGCCCGTGTAAAGCTCGTTGCCGAAGGTTGCGAAGCTCGTAGTCATTACTTCTCCTCCTTGGTGCCGTTGGAGGGACCGGTCAACTGGCCCTTCTCGGCAAGGCGCCGTTCGGCGATGGTCATGCGGCGTTCTGCTTCGGCTGCTGCACCCGTATTACGTGCACGGACAACGGCCGGTTTCTCAGCAGGTGTGCGGAGACGTCCAGCTCCCCGATACAACGGGATAGCTCCCAGACGGTCAGGTGACAGGCCGGAGAATCTGTGGCCTTCGCCAAAGAACCTTGTGCGGGCAAGGACCTGCAGCATCGGATGCGTAAACATGAACACCACGATGAGGTCAGCGACAGCCGTGAGGCCAAGGGTGAAAGCGAAGCCACGGACATTGCCCACAGCCACGAAATAGAGGACCAAGGCTGCCAGCAAGTTCACTGCCTTGGAGGCCAGCACAGTCCGCTTGGCACGCTTCCAGCCATTCTCGACGGCGGATACGAGCCCGCGGCCTTCACGAAGTTCATCGCGGATTCGTTCGAAGTACACAATGAACGAGTCGGCCGTCTGTCCGATGGCCACGATCAGGCCGGCAACACCTGCCAGGGACAGGCGATAGTTTTCAGTCCAACCCAGAATGGCGATGGCGAGGTAGGTCAAGCCACCGGCGACTACCAGGGAAGCGATGGTGACAAAGCCAAGGGCCCGGTACTGGAAGAGCGAGTACACAACTACCAACAACAGGCCGATGAGGCCGGCAAGCAGGCCGAGCCGGAGCTGATCGCCACCGAGCGTGGCAGAGATCTGTTCCTGGGACTGGATCTCGAAGGAGATCGGCAAAGCGCCGTAGCGGAGCTGGTCGGACAGTGCTTTTGCGGAGGCCTGGGTGAAGTTGCCCGTGATCTGCGGTTTTCCATCGGTGATGACTGCAAGCGACCTCGGTGCAGAGATGACCTTGTCATCAAGGACGATGGCGAATTGTGCCTTGGGGTCGTTGCCGCCCTGGGCAAGGGACGCGGTGTAGAACTGGTTGAGCCGCTCCGTGACTTCCTTGAACTTGGCGGTTGCCTCGGAGTTGAACGTGATGTTCACGCCCCAGGAGTTGGTCACCGATCCCTGTGCGCCTTGGACCTGCGAGAAGGAGGAGGAGCTGATGTCCTGGCCTTTGACCTCGACCGGACCAAGGATGTACTTGATGGCGGGAGTTTTGTCCGTTGCCGGTTCACAGGTCACCAGCGGCTTGGCCGGATCAGAACGTTCCCGCTTCTCAGTGGAAGGGTTGACGCAGTCCAGCGCCTCGAATTCCTTGTAGATCTCAGGAGTCACCCAGTTGGTATCGCTCGCGTTGGTGGGTTCCGCGGTGGGCTTGGGCAGCTTGTCATCCGGCGTACGGGATTCGACAGGGATGGCCGCAGGATCGGCCGCAGCGATCACCGGGCGGAAGTTCATGTCCGCCGATGCCTGGATGAGGTCACGGGTTTCCTTGGACGGAGTTCCCGGGAGGCTCACCACCACGTTCCGCCCCGACTGGGTGCTGATCTCGGCTTCGGCAACACCGGAGCCGTCCACACGCTGCCGGATGATGGCCACTGCCTGGTTGAGCTGTTCCTCAGTGATATCGCTGGAACCCTCTACGCGGGGGGCCAGAATCATCTGGGTGCCGCCCTCGAGGTCCAAGGCAAGTTTGGGAGCCCAGCTCGCATGGCCGGAAATGACTCCGCCACCCAGCACAGCGGTGAGTACAACGAATATTGCTCCAAGCCAAGTCAGCACCCTGCGGGCTGAGTTTTTGGGGCCGGTCCGTGCCATTATCGATCTTCCTTTTATCGCCGGACAGCCGCCGGCGGACGCTGGTAAGCGTCAGTCGGCGGCTTCCGCTGCCGTAGAAGTGTCCTTGCGCGGTGTTGCCGCGACTGACGGTGCTAGTTGTCCTTCTTGTCCTCGTTGTTGAGGCGCGCGATGGTTTCGTCCGGCGTTTCAGTCGCAGCGGGGGTCTCATCGGCAACGGTCAACGAAGAAGCGTCGTCCGGAACAACAGGGGCTTCCTCTTCAGCCTTTTCGACCACCTTGGTGACGGCCTGGCGGTGAACCGTAGCTTCGTTTCCGGGAGACAGCTCGATAACGACCTTGTTCTCAGCTTCATCGATGGACACGATGCGTCCGAAAAGACCGAAGCTGGTCATGACATCGACGCCCGGAGCGAACTTGGACTGCATCGCAGCCTGCTGCTGCTGGGTCTTCTTGTTGCGGCGGAACATCATGAAGACAAAGAGTCCAAGCATGACGAACAGCAATATGGTCATTGGATCCACAGGGAAGTTCCGTTCTTTACTTACGTTTTGGTTCACGGCAACGTCCCCGGCAGATCCTGCGGCCACGGGACGAAACCCGCATAGCAACGCGCTTCACCGCGAAGCGGGCGCATGGATCAAGGACTCGAACGTGCCGAGCGTCATACCAGTCTAGTGGGAAAAGCTGAATACAGCGTGTTAACCGATGGTATCTACGCTTTCAGCATGGTTTTCATCCTCGTCAAACAACGCAAGGGTCTCCTGACCGAATACGCCCGCAGGCACAGCATAACCAAGGTGTGTCCAGGCTGATGCCATGGCGATGCGCCCACGAGGTGTTCGCCCAAGCAGTCCTTCGCGCACCAGGAATGGCTCAGCCACGGTCTCCACCGTTTCGGGTTCTTCACCCACGGCAATGGCCAAGGTGGACAAGCCAACAGGGCCACCATTGAACTTGGTAATGAGGGCTTCGAGAACGGACCGGTCCAGCCTGTCCAAGCCACGCTCGTCTACTTCGTACATATCCAAGGCAGCTGACGCCGACCGGGCATCGATTTGCTCAATGCCATGAACGAGGGCCCAGTCACGGACTCGGCGCAGGAGCCGGTTGGCTATACGTGGTGTTCCCCGGGAGCGACCGGCGATCTCGGTGAAACCTGCAGAGTTTACCTTCAGGTCAAGAAGCCCGGCAGAGCGGCGGAGGACAAGTTCGAGTTCGGCCACCGAATAGAACTCAAGGTGCCCGGTGAAACCGAATCGGTCCCTCAAGGGGCCCGGAAGAAGTCCTGCACGGGTGGTGGCGCCTACCAGGGTGAAAGGCGGGAGCTCCAAAGGAATTGCAGTTGCGCCTGCTCCCTTGCCAACCACGATGTCCACGCGGAAGTCCTCCATGGCCATGTACAGCATTTCTTCTGCGGGCCTGGACATGCGGTGGATTTCGTCAAGGAACAGGACCTCCCCCTCCGAGAGCGAGGAAAGGATGGCCGCGAGATCCCCGGCGTGCTGGATGGCCGGTCCGCTGCTGATACGCAGCGGCGCGTTCATCTCCGCTGCAATGATCATGGCAAGTGTGGTCTTACCGAGTCCTGGAGGTCCGGACATCAGCACGTGGTCGGCGCTGCGGCCACGCATCTTCGAGGCTTCAAGCACCAAGGCAAGTTGCTTGCGGACCCGATGCTGTCCTACGAAGTCATGCAGGTTCTTGGGTCGGAGGGCAGCCTCAATGACCCGCTCTTCCGGTTCCTCTCCCCCGCTGACGAGTGACTGCTCAGCCACGGCTGCCTACGCGATTGCCGGCGCGGGCCCCGTCCTGGCCAAGCCAGCGCAGCGTAGCCCGAAGTATTTGGGCCACGTTACCGTCGTCGACAAGCTCGGGGGAATCGGCCATGGCTTTATCGATACTGCCGGCGGCGTCCTTCTCGGACCAGCCCAGACTGGTCATGGCAGCCACTACCTGGGGCTTCCATTCCACGGTAGTGATCACCGCAGGTGTTGTTCCTGTGCCCGTGCCGTGCGGGACCAACTTCCCGGCCAGTTCGAGGACAATACGGCCGGCCACCTTTGGCCCAATGCCGGGCACCTTGGTGAATGCCTTGCTGTCACCAGTGTGAGCCGCCACGCGGATGGCTTCGGGCTCGTGCACCGCAAGTACGGCCAGAGCCAGCCGCGGCCCGACGCCGCTCACGCTCAGCAGGACATCGAAAACCTCGCGTTCATCATCATCGGCGAAGCCGAACAACGTGAGGGAATCCTCACGGACGATCATGGAGGTGAAGAGCTTCGCCTCGGCACCTACTTTTAGGTGGCTCAAGGTCTGGGGTGTAGCGAAAACGCTCATTCCCGCGCCGTTGAGGTCGATCACGGCGGTCGACAAGCCAACGTGGGCAACTGTTCCACGGAGAAAACTGATCAAGACCCGGCTCCTGAGGTACTGCCTGCTCGGCTCCCATGGATTCATGGCACCAAGCGGACTATCCGAACATATCTACGAATACCCTAGCAAGGGGTACTGACGATCACCGCGCACGGCGCGCTTTCGCTTCGGCTTCCGCCCAGGCCCGCTGAGCCGGGGTGAGGGAACCCGTGCCCGTGTTCCCGCCGATTCCACCCATGCCGCTCCCTGCCCGCCAAGCATGCGTCAGGGCCAGGGCGAGGGCGTCTGCGGCGTCAGCGGGCTTGGGCGGGGCATCGAGCCGGAGGATTTTCGTGACCAGTTTGGTGACCGCGTCCTTGTTGGCAGTACCACTTCCGGTGACGGCGGCTTTGACTTCAGAGGGCGTGTGCAAGGCGACAGGAATGCCGCGACGCGCGGCCGCTGCGATGACAACGCCGGAGGCTTGGGCCACGCCCATCACAGTGCTGACATTCATCTGCGAAAAAACGCGTTCGACGGCGACGACGTCCGGCTCGTGCAGGTCCAGCCACTCGTCGATGGCTTGTGCGATGACCAAAAGCCGCTTGTCCAGCGTCAGCTCAGCTGAGGTCCCCACCACACCAACAGCCACCATGGTGGCCCGGCGGTTCCGTTCGATATCCACTACACCGATGCCGCAACGGGTGAGGCCCGGATCGACTCCCAATACGCGAAGAGTCAAGTCCGGGCCTCCTTGTTTGTTGTCAAAATAAAGGTTCTGCCCTGCCTAGTCGGCGTCGAGGGCAGCCTGTACTTCCTCGCTGAAGTCGGCGTTGCTGTAGACGTTCTGGACGTCATCCAGGTCTTCGAGTGCGTCCACGAGTTTCATGAATTTCCGGGCACCATCAATATCCAGGTCCACTTGCATGGAGGGCACGAATTCAGCTTCATCGGATTCGTACTCGATGCCGGCATCCTTCAAGGCGTCACGGATGGCCTGCAGATCGGAGGGCTCGGAATGCACTTCCCAGTTCTCGCCACTGTCCTTGACTTCCTCTGCGCCGGCGTCCAGGACGGCCATCAGGATGTCATCCTCGCTCAGCCCATTCTTTGGCAGCACCACGACGCCCTTGCGGGTGAACAGGTAGCTGACCGAGCCGGGATCTGCAATGGTGCCACCGTTGCGGGAAATCGCGAGTCGAACCTCGGAAGCCGCACGGTTCTTGTTGTCGGTCAGGCACTCAATCAACAACGCCGAGCCCTGGGGGCCACGGGCTTCGTACATGATTTCGGTGTAATCGACCACTTCGCCTGTGAGGCCGGCGCCACGCTTGATGGCGCGGTCGATGTTGTCGTTGGGAACCGAGGTCTTCTTCGCCTTGGTAACCGCGAGTTCCAGGCCTGGGTTGCCGGCGAGGTCCGGGCCGCCCATGCGCGCAGCAACTTCGATGTTCTTGATCAGCTTTGCGAACGACTTTGCACGCCTGCTATCAATGATGGCTTTCTTGTGCTTGGTAGTCGCCCATTTGGAGTGGCCTGACATGCTTTACGCTTCTCCTCTGATCATTCGAATAAAGAGTTCATGCACGCGCTTCTCACCTGTGACTTCCGGATGGAAAGAGGTGGCCAACAGCTGGCCGGAGCGCACTGCAACAATTCTAGCCAATCCGTGCAAAGTGGCGGTGTGGCTGGCATGCTCCGGATCAACCTGAGCCAGGACTTCGACTCCTGGGCCAACCCGTTCCACCCAAGGTCCACGGATGAAGACTGCGTGCACCGGATCCACGCCGGACTCCCCTGCGCTGAACTCGAGTCCTTTGAAATCGAGGTCCGTTTCAAAGGACTCGCGCTGCCGCCCGAAGGCATTGCGGCGCACGGTGATGTCCAGTCCACCGAAGGTCTGCTGGGGGTTTCCGTCCAGATCAGTAGCGGGATCGGCAATCTCATCGGCAAGGAGAATCATGCCGGCACAAGAGCCGTACACGGGAAGGCCTTCGGCGATACGCTTCCGCAGCGGGTCCGCGAGTTCAAAGATCCTTGAAAGTTTGTCGATCGTGGTGGATTCCCCACCCGGGATGATGAGGCCGTCAACGTCATCCAGCTCTGCGGGCCGACGGATGCCCACACCCGTGGCGCCTGCGGCTTCCACTGCGTGGATGTGCTCACGGAAGTCGCCTTGGAGGGCCAGTACGCCGATCCGGAGTCCTGCACCCACGCGTGATGAAGCGTCGGAAAGGGGGTTGGTCATTAGCCCATCATAGTGGTCCGGCCAGGCAATCTCCTCCCCGAGGCCACCCCGGAGGACAAGCGGGAGTGCCAGCAGGAGAAGCCTCCAGGCCAAGTTCCATGCCTTAACTGGGATATATTACAGAGCATGTTTTCCTTCAGCGTTCCCCTCGGCAAGCTGGTCCGCACACTGTCCCGGCTCCGGGGTGGCGGCTCTGCTTTCCCCGGCCTGGTGGTTGAAAAAATCGATCCTGGTTTCATGCAGAGAACGCTGTCCGGCCTTCCCCATGGTGTGGCGGTTGTCAGTGGCACGAACGGAAAGACGACAACCACCAAAATGGTGGTCGAGCTGCTGGAAAGCCAGGGCCTGAAGGTCTTCACCAACCGCACAGGCAGTAACTTCACCCGGGGCGTAGCCGCCTCCCTCCTCGGCGATGTTGACTGGCGTGGCCGGCTCGACGCCGACGTCGCCATCCTCGAACTGGACGAAGCACATGCCGTGCATTTCGTGAACAAGGTCCCGCCCCGTTTCAGCCTCTTGCTGAACGTCCTCCGCGACCAACTTGACCGGTTCGGCGAGATCGACAAGACCGCCCGATTGCTCGAACACATCGCCCAGAAAACCACGGATACCGTGGTGCTGAACCGTGAGGACCCCCGTGTGGCACGCATCGCCAACACCCTCAATGCTCCGGGGGCCCTCCACCATCCCAGCGTCCGCTATTTCGGCCTCGATGAATCGCTGCGCAGCACATTTCCCAACGACGACGATATGCGGACCGCCACCACGGGCCCCTCGTCCCCGAACACACCGGCACCCGGCACCGCAGGTGAGGTACCCGCGGGCCCTGCTGCCGACGTCGTACTCCGCCGCGTGGGTGCCCAGGACGCTGACTTTGAGTTCGACGGCGGAACAGTCACCACGGGCATGAAGCTGCGGGGTGTTTACAACATCTTTAACGCGGCGGCCGCGCTCTCCCTGGCCAGGGCGATCCTGGGAACCGGAGCGGTCGACACTCCCAAGCTGGTCAAAGCGCTCGGTGATGTGGCTCCTGCTTTCGGGCGCGGCGAAAGCCTCACCGTGGATGGCCAGCCGTTGGAACTTGTGCTCGTTAAGAATCCCAGTGGCTTCCGGCTCGGCCTGAAGTCCTTCCCTGCCGGCGGATACGCCACGATGATCGCCATCAACGACAATTATGCAGATGGCAGGGATATGTCCTGGCTCTGGGACGTTGACTTCGAATCACTCAGGGAAGCTGGCGTCGAGGTCCTTACCGGCGTCCGCGCCTACGATATGGCCCTGCGCCTGCAATACGACGAGGTCCGCTTCGGTACAGTCGAGACCGACATCACCGCGGCCCTGCATGCATTTATCGACGGCTCGCGAGGCAAGCCCAAGCGGATTTTCTGCACGTACACCGCCATGCTCGCGATCCGTCGCGAACTGGCCAAAATCACCATAGTTGAGGTGGTCTCATGACCTCGGAAGCACAGCCCACCAAAGGAACCGTCCGCGTCCTGCAGCTGTACCCGCGGGACATGAATATTTACGGCGACTGGGGCAATGCCCTGGTCCTGCAGAAACGAATCAAGTGGCATGGCTACACGCCGGAGCTGCTTGAGTACAACGTCGGCGACGACTTTCCCGAGGACATTGACATCATCGTGGGCGGCGGCGGGCAGGACAGCGGCCAGCTGGTTATTCAGGATGATCTGCAGGCACGCGCCGATCATTTGCGGGAGCTCGCGGACGAGGGCGCACCAATGCTGGTCATTTGCGGTCTCTACCAGCTTTTCGGAAAGTTCTTCAAGACCAGCGCAGGCCCTGTCATTCCCGGGATCGGTATCCTCGACGTCGAAACGCACGGCACGGATGAGCGGCTGATCGGCAATGTCACACTCAAGTCCTCCGAATTCGGGGACGTTCTGGGGTATGAGAACCATAGTGGGCAGACCACCCTGGGCCCCGGCGTCCAACCGTTGGGGACAGTTACCAAGGGTGCAGGGAACAACAGCAAGGACGGTCACGAGGGAGCCCGCTACCGCAACGTGGTGGCCAGCTACCTGCACGGTTCGCTGCTGCCCAAGAACCCGGCGATCGCCGACTTCCTGATCCGGACGGCCGTGGAACGCAAGCATGGCACTTTCGTGCCTGGAACGCCCGACGACGACTATGCCCGCCTCGCGCGGGAGCACGCCGCCCGCCGCCCACGCTAGTCGGGTGGTGGCTCGACTACCTGCTGACCTTACTTCTCCTTGGTAATGAGCAACTCGTGGGCGCCGGCAGTTGCTGCCCCCATCGACTCAACCACAGTCTTGGTGCGCTCGTGGGTCTCTGCATCAGCTGCCGGCGAAGCGCAGACTCCTTGGGGTGCATCGCTGGCCACTGAGCACCAACGGTAGGGATCCCGGACAATCACTGACGGCGCCCATGCGAGATCCGAGGCGGTCCAAACACCGGCCGCGTTCTGGCTGAACTGTGCACGGACCAGAAGTCCTTCATTGTTGACCACATACCAGGGCGACAATTCCGTCACGCCGTTGCCCAATCCGTAGACAATCCACGTGCCCTTGTAGTTTTCGATCGGCAGCACCGAGTGCGTGTGGTGTCCATAAATCATGGTGAATTGGCCGCTGTCCACCAAGGCGTGGGCGACTTCCTGTTGTTGGGCATTGGCCTCGCTGGCGTACTCATCACCGGCGTGCATGACTCCCAGCACGATGTCGGCCCCTAGCGCACGGGCCTTTGTGGCCTTCGCAATCATGACCGTGGGATCAAGCTCGTCCACAAGCCACGGGTACTCCGGAATCTGCCCGTTGTGGCCGTAGGTGCCAGCAATGACGGCTACTGTTGCGGCGCCTGTTTTGAGCATCAGGATTTCCTGTGATGCAGCTTCAGTCCGGTAGGAACCAGTGTGCTTGAGCCCGGCAGCATCCAGCGCATCCAATGTCCGGAGCAACCCTTCCGTCCCCCGGTCTATGGTGTGGTTGCTGGCTGTGGTGCAGGCTTGGTACCCCACATCCTTGGAGGCGGTAACGATCTGCGGCGGGACATTGAAGGACGGGTACGCGGAGAACGGACCATCCGGCGTGGCAACGGGCGTTTCCTGATGGCAAATAGCGAGATCGCTGTTCCGGATGTAGCGGCGCTGGCCTTCGAGGAGCGGTATGAAGGTGTAACCAGGCTGCCCTGCGGCAGCAGCATCGGCGCGGGCCTGCTGCCACAACTGTGTATGGATCAGCATGTCGCCCGTGACAGTGATGGAAGTACAACGCAGCTCGGAACAAGCAGGCCCCTTGCCCGGGGTTGGCGTAGGAGTCGGCGTTGGGGTGGACGCAGGAGACGCGGGGGCAGTAGCGGCGCTGCTTTGCTCCCGGGAGTCGTTCTCTGCGATTACTCCGCAGGAGCCCAAGGACATGGCAAGCACTGAGGCGGCCAACAGGGCGCCCGTTCGCAGTGGACTCTTGCGGCGGCTGTGAGCCCGACGACTTGCGGAAGATGTGATGTTCCCCATAACGGCAATCCTACGGCGCACGACGCGCGGGATTCTGGCGAGCCGCCCTTGAGGACACGATTCTTAAGTGAAAGAGTCCCTTCATGACGAATCCGCTTTTGAGTCCCAGTCCCCTGCCGTTCGGCTTGCCACCCTTTGAAGCAATCAGCACCGAGGACTACGCCGAAGCCGTGGACGCGGGACTGGACGAACACCTCCACGAGATCCAGCAGATGGCGGCGAACCCTATGCCGGCGACTTTCGAGAACACGGTCTTGGCCATGGAAAGGTCCGGGCGGTTGCTGGACCGGGCCTCGGCGTCGTTCTTCACGCTTGTATCGGCCGATGCGTCGGAGGCGATCAGGGAGTTGGAGACTGGCCTCGCACCCAAGTTTGCCGCACATCAAGACGCCGTCTACATGAACCGTGACTTATACGAACGCTTCAATGCCATCGACAGCGCCAGCCTCAATGATGAGTCTGCACGCTTGGTCCAGGAATACCTCAAAGAGTTTCGGCAGTCCGGCATTCAACTTGACGACGACGGCCAGGCGCGGCTTCGGGAAATCAACGCCGAACTCTCGCGTCTGGGCACTGAATTCGGCCAGCGCGTCAAGGAGGCGATCAAGGCTGCCGCTATTCTCCTCGACGACGAAGCCGACTTGGCCGGCATGTCTCCCGAAGATGTCGCTGGCGCTGCCGAAGCCGCAAAGGCCGCCGGGCACGATGGTCAGTTCCTCTTGACGCTGATCCAGCCAAGCAACCAGCCTGCCCTCGCCTCGCTGGAAAACCGGACCGTTCGGCGTCGCCTGTTTGAAGCGTCCATCGCTCGAGGCACCGACGGCGGAAACCTGGATGTCCGTGATCTGGTGACGGCAACGGTCCGCTTACGCGCGGAGAAAGCCGGCCTGCTCGGCTTTCAAAACTTCGCGGAACTCGTAGTGGACCAGCAGACGGCCCCGGACTGCACGGCCGTGCAGGCAATGTTGGGCCGGTTGGCACCTGCAGCCGTCCGTAACGCCCAAGCCGAAGCCGAAGCTTTGGCCGAGTCCGCCGGCCATCCACTGGAGCCTTGGGACTGGGCTTACTACTCCGCCCAGGTTCGGCGGGAAAGGTACCAAGTGGATGAACAGGCCATCAGGCCCTACTTCAGCCTCGAAACTGTCTTGGCTGACGGCGTTTTCTTCGCAGCGACCCAGCTCTATGGCATCACGTTCCATGAGAGGCCGGATCTGGCCGGATACCATGAGGACGTCCGGGTATGGGAGGTCAGAAACGAGGACGGCAGCGCTCTGGGCCTCTTCCTTGGGGACTATTACACGCGCGAATCCAAGCGCGGAGGAGCCTGGATGAACTCGCTCGTGGAACAGTCCCGGCTCCTTGGCACGCAAGCCGTAGTGATCAACAACCTCAACATCACCAAGCCGGCGCCAGGCGAACCTGCTCTCCTGTCCCTGGACGAGGTCCGGACTGTCTTCCACGAATTCGGGCATGCGCTCCACGGACTATTCTCCGACGTGGAGTATCCGCGGTTCTCCGGAACGTCCGTGCCTCGGGACTTCGTGGAGTACCCGTCCCAGGTCAACGAAATGTGGATTATGTGGCCAGAGGTATTGACCAATTACGCACGCCACCATGCCACGGGAGAACTGCTCCCGCAGGACATCGTGGACAAAATCAACGGATCCCTGCTGTGGGGTGAGGGATTCGCCACCACTGAATACCTCGGAGCAGCATTGCTGGATGTGGCGTGGCACGTGATGGCAGAGCCGGAAGTTCCGGACGACGTCCTTGCCTTTGAAGCCAAGGCGTTGGCCGACGCCGGCATCGCCCACCCGCTGATTCCGCCGCGCTACCGTACCGGCTACTTCCAGCACATCTTCGCAGGCGCCGGTTATGCGGCTGGCTATTACTCCTACATCTGGAGCGAAGTCCTGGATGCGGACACCGTTGAGTGGTTCAAGGAAAACGGCGGCCTCACCCGCGCAAACGGCGACCGGTTCCGTTCGGAGCTGCTCGCCCGCGGAAACAGCCGGGATCCGCTGGAATCCTTCCGTTCATTCCGAGGCCGGGACGCCGACCTTGGCCCCCTGCTAAAGCGCCGGGGACTCAACTAACCCCAACACCCCAGAAACGGAACGGTGGGCGCCGATCCGGCAGCGTGCGTAAAAGGGCCCCCGCCCCAGCCCACCGCCAAAATGGCGGCAGCGAGAGCGGGGAATAGCACGCAGAGGATCGGCGCCCACCGGGCGCAATAGGACCTACCAGCCGCGCTCTGCCAAGCGGTGGGGCTGCGGGATTTCGTCGACATTGATGCCGACCATCGCTTCGCCCAGGCCGCGGGAGACCTTGGCGATGACGTCGGGATCATCGTAGAACGTGGTGGCCTTCACGACGGCGGCAGCGCGCTCGGCGGGGTTGCCGGACTTGAAGATGCCCGAACCGACAAACACGCCATCGGCGCCGAGCTGCATCATCATCGCAGCGTCAGCCGGGGTGGCGATGCCACCAGCGGTGAACAGCACCACCGGGAGCTTGCCGGTGGCGGCGATTTCCTTGACCAGCTCGTACGGGGCCTGCAGTTCCTTGGCCGCAACATACAGCTCGTCTTCGGGAAGTGCGGCCAGCTTGGCGATCTCGGAACGGATCTTGCGCATGTGCCCTGTGGCGTTGGAAACATCGCCGGTACCCGCTTCGCCCTTGGAACGGATCATCGCCGCGCCTTCGTTGATGCGGCGCAAAGCCTCACCAAGGTTGGTGGCGCCACAGACGAAGGGAACGGTGAAGTTCCACTTGTCGATGTGGTTCACGTAGTCGGCCGGCGTCAGGACCTCGGACTCGTCGATGTAGTCCACACCGAGGGACTGCAGGACCTGGGCTTCGACGAAATGGCCGATGCGGGCCTTGGCCATGACCGGGATGGACACGGCAGCGATGATCTGATCGATCATGTCCGGATCTGACATGCGGGACACGCCACCCTGGGCGCGGATATCGGCGGGTACGCGCTCGAGCGCCATGACGGCGACGGCACCGGCGTCCTCGGCGATGCGGGCCTGCTCGACGTTAACGACGTCCATGATGACGCCGCCCTTGAGCATCTCCGCCATGCCCCGCTTAACGCGGCTGCTGCCCGTGACGCTGTTCGCGGACGAACCGGCTTCGTTGCTTACATCTGGTGTAGACACAAAAACCCCTATGGGTAGATAAACGACCTTTTCGCCGGTGGCTCGCGCAGCCACACGACCGCAGTCAGCGCACACCGGGTTTTCAGGTCAAGGTGACCAAGTACTAGTAATACTAGTCGCACGTTGCCCGGTGGCTGTACATTCATTACCGCATTCGGGGGCCAAGAAGAGGGCGACTATAGGACACCTGCACAACTGCCGCTGCTGGGCTCTGGTCACATGCCAGTTTCCTAGGCTTCGGCCATCGCTTGCTTGCGGACAGTCGCCATTCTTTGCACGATAGTGACCACACTGGCGAGGGCGAGAAGGATCAGGGTGGCGAAGAGCACCACTGCTGGAAGTCCCAGCCCTGTGAGCCCGGTGACGAGAAGCACCGAAGCTAAACGCTCTGCACGCTCGGCAATGCCAACGCTGGCTTGATAGCCCAGTGACTCGGCCTTTGCCCGCGCATAGGAAACCACCATGCCCAGTACCAGGCAAACGACGGCGGCAGTACCAATAGCCGGGTCCTCACCTTTGGTGAAGAACCAGATGGTCAGCCCCGCAAAGATGGCGCCGTCCGCCAAACGGTCCAAGGTGGAATCGAGGAAGTTTCCCCAGCCGCCGCTTCGGCCTTGCAAACGGGCCATAATGCCATCCACGACGTCCGAGAACGCGAAGAACGCGACCACCACTGAACCCCACCACAGATATCCCAGCGGGTATAGAACCAGTCCGCCGAGAATGACTCCTGCTGTACCAGCCACGGTCACTGTGTCTGGAGACACGCCAATCTTGAGGAGCCAACGTGCCAAGGGTGTGAAAAGGGAAGTAAAGAAACCACGCGCATGCCTATTGAGCATTCGACTCCCCCGGCCAGGCTTCGGCCACCAGTTTGCGGACCTCGTCGAGTGTCTGCGTAATGGCCTTGGTCTGGGCGATGATCGGGAAGAAGTTTCCGTCCCCACCCCAGCGGGGTACAACGTGCTGGTGCAGGTGCGCGGCGATCCCTGCTCCACCGGTGACACCCTGGTTCATGCCCAGGTTGAAGCCGCTGGGGTTGGAGACCTTCCTCAGCACTCGCATGGCTGTCTGCGTGAGTTCGGAGAATTCCGCCGTCTCTTCCACCGTGATGTCCGTGTAGTCCGGAACATGGCGGTAGGGGCAGATCAGCAAGTGGCCTGGGTTGTAAGGGAAAAGGTTGAGCACCACATAGCAGGTCCTGCCACGGTAGACGATGAGTGATTCCTCATCGCTACGGGTGGGCCCAACACAGAACGGGCAGTCGTCCTTGTTCTTGAACTGATCCTGTCCGCCCTTGATGTAGGCCATGCGGTGGGGAGTCCACAGGCGCTGAAAAGCGTCCGGAACACCTGCCAAGCCGAAGTCATCGGTTACTTCGGCGTCGCCCGGAAGGTCAGCTGCCTCGCCTGTGTTCTCCTGCACCGTCTATTGTCCGTTCCGTCAGCTTTCGCGGTTCTTGACAGCGTCCACGATTCTGCGGACCGCTTCTGCCACGGGCACGCCGTTATCCTGGCTGCCATCACGGAAGCGGAACGAGACAGCACCTGCCTCGGCGTCCTCACCGCCCGCGATCAGGACGAATGGGACCTTGTCCTTGCTGGCCGTGCGGATCTTCTTCGGGAAACGGTCTGAAGAAATGTCCACCTCTGCGCGGATTCCCGCGGCTTTCAGCTGGCCGACGACGTCGAACATGTAGTCGTTGAATGCCTCGGCCACAGGGATGCCCACTACTTGGACGGGAGATAGCCATGCGGGGAAGGCACCGGCGTAGTGCTCGGTGAGAACGCCCATGAACCGCTCCACCGAGCCGAAGAGGGCGCGGTGAATCATGACGGGACGCTGGCGCGTTCCATCCGCTGCCTGGTACTCCAGCTCGAAGCGTTCAGGCAGGTTGAAGTCCAACTGAATCGTGGACATCTGCCAGGTCCTGCCGAGGGCGTCCTTCGCCTGGACGGAGATCTTGGGCCCATAGAATGCTGCTCCACCCGGGTCCGGTACCAGATCCAGCCCGGAGGCCTCCGCAACCTCGGCGAGTGTGCGGGTGGCTTCCTCCCAGGCGGCATCGTCACCTACGAACTTTTCCTCGTTCTTCGTGGAGAGCTCGAGGTAGAAATCATCCAGGCCGTAATCCTTGAGGAGGCCAAGGACGAAGTTCAGTGTTGTGGTGAGTTCGTCCTTCATCTGCTCCCGGGTGCAGTAGATGTGGGCGTCGTCCTGTGTCATGCCACGGACACGGGTCAGTCCGTGCACAACACCGGATTTCTCGTACCGGTACACCGAGCCGAATTCGAACAGGCGCAACGGCAGTTCGCGGTAGGACCGGCCGCGTGAGCGGAAGATCAGGTTGTGCATGGGGCAGTTCATCGGCTTCAGGTAATAGTCCTGCGCAGGCTTTCGCACGGTGCCGTCTTCATTGAGCTCAGCATCCACCTGCATCGGCGGGAACATGCCGTCCTTGTACCAGTCAAGGTGGCCGGAGACCTCGTAAAGGTGTCCCTTGGTGATGTGCGGGGTGTATACAAACTCATAGCCGGCGTCCACGTGGCGCTGACGGGAGTAGTCCTCCATGGCCTTGCGGATGATGCCGCCCTTGGGGTGGAACACAGGAAGGCCCGATCCAAGTTCGTCCGGGAACGAGAACAGATCCAGCTCCACACCCAGCTTCCGGTGGTCGCGGCGTTCTGCCTCAGCGATGCGTTCCTGGTAAGCCTTGAGGGCTTCCTTTGTGGGCCATGCGGTGCCGTAGATTCGCTGAAGCTGCTGGTTGTTCTGGTTGCCCAGCCAGTATGCGGAGGATGAGCGCGTCAGCGCGAACGCGTTGGAGATGATCTTGGTGTTGGGCAGGTGCGGTCCCCGGCAGAGGTCGCACCAGACGCTTTCGCCGCTCTTGCGGTCCACATTGTCGTAAATAGTGATGTCGCCGGCACCGACTTCAACGTTCACGCCTTCTCCGGCGTCGGCGGCGTCGTTCTTCTTGCCCAGCAACTCAAGCTTGTAGGGTTCGCCGGCCATGGCTTCGCGGGCTTCTTCTTCGGTGACCACGCGGCGAACGAACTTCTGGTTCTGGTTGATGATCTTCTGCATCATCTTTTCCAGCTGGCGCAGGTCTTCCGGGGTGAACGGCTCAGCGACGTCGAAGTCGAAGTAGAAGCCGTCAGTAATGTAAGGGCCGATGCCAAGCTTGGCATCAGGCCGCAGCTGCTGCACGGCCTGGGCCATCACGTGCGCGGTGGAGTGACGGAGAACGTTGAGTCCGTCAGGAGACTCGATGGTGACACCTTCGACGTCTGCACCCTCGGTGAGAACCTGGTCAAGGTCCTTCAGCACACCATTGACACGGGCAACAACGACGTCGCGGCGCTCGAAGAAGAGTTCCGCGCCGGTAGTCCCTTCCGTCACCTTGGTCTCTTCGCCATCGACGATGAGGGTGATCTGTTGGGCATCTGACACGGGTGTCTCCTATTCATAGTGAAGGCTTCATAGCTTGTGGCGTACGGGGACCACAGCCAGCCACCGTCAATCGTATCTGTTTCGACGAAGGCGGCCAAAGCAGCGCGCCGACACCTGATTTACCTGCCTGTTCAGCTCCCCAACCCGGTAATGGCCAGGTTCCTGGAGATACCTTCGAGGGGTCCTGAATGAGTGAATTCAGGCGGAAGCCCGGCGCCGGGTGGCAGCACTTCGGCAAACGGCAAGGTTTCGGGGCGGCTAAGGTCCCAGGCTTTGCTGGCACTGAGGCTGATTCCCTTGGGACCTGTTCTCCGCGTCGTTCCGCGGATCAGCAGAAGCCGGGTACCGAACAGGAGCGGACCCGATTCTTCCTGCGCTTCGTGGAAGAAGACGGTGTCCACGCAGCCTGTACCGTCGTCGATGCTGATGAACACCACGCGGCGACCACCACGCATGGGAGGTGTCTGCGTTGCGATCCGGACACCGGCAACCAGTACCTCGGTACCGTTCCGAAGCCCAAGAAGCTTATCCGCCGTGGTGACGCCAAGCTTGTCCAGTAATGGCCTATGGCTTTGCATAAGATGCTCGCTCACATCCACTGCCATGAGATCAAGCTCGGCCCTGACATTTTCCACCATGGAAGGCTCGGGAAGTTCAGGAGCCAGGTTCCTCAACTCAATATCACCCAGGGCAAATGACAGTTGACCCTCAATGACATCCGCAGCTTTCTTCGAGGGACTGGCCTGGAGGGCCTGCAAGTGCTGCACTAGATCGGCACGGTTTGCAGTTCCGCCAGCATCCCGGTGCAGGGCATCGAAGGCTCCAAGTTGGGCGAGCCTCTTGATGTTCGGTTTGCTCACCCTGGCCCTTGCCCGGAGGTCCGCGAGGGAATCATAGGGTTGACCAGCTACTATCCGCTTCAGCTCCGCTCCCGACAGTCCATATATTCCGTTCAGGCTCAAGCGAATGCCTAGCTTGCCGAAATCCTTGCCTTCATGGATTCTTTCCACTCTGTATTCAGCCTGGCTGCGATTAATATCCAAGGGCAGGATGGGAATACCCAAGCGGCGGGCCTCAGCAACCAGCAGTCGTTTGGGGTACATCCCTGGATCGTGTTCCCACAGCCCTGCAAGGAACGCTTCAGGGTGGTGTGCCTTCAGCCACGCCGATTGATAGGTGGGCACAGCAAAGGCAGCTCCATGGGCTTTGCAGAAACCAAAGCTGCCGAAGGCTTTGAGGGTTCCCCATACTTTGTCCACGACGTCCGGGGAGTATCTCTTGATCGCTTCCCGACGGAAATACTTCTCTACTTCAGGTTCGTGGAGCTCATCACCCAAGGCCCTTCGAAACTCGTCCGCCCGGTCCAAACCACACCCCGTCATGACATGGAAGGTCTTCAGGATCTGCTCATGGAAAACCGTGACGCCATGGGTTTCCTGCAAAACGGGTATCAGGTCCGGGTGCGGGTAGACCTCGGGTGCGAAACCATGCCGGTGTTCAAGGAAGGGGCGGACCATGTCCGACTTCATGGGTCCAGGCCGGAACAAGGAAATATCGATAATGAGGTCATTGAATTCGCGCGGCGCCATCTTCCCAATAAGCTCACGCTGGCCAGGGGATTCAATCTGGAAGCAGCCCAAGGTGTGGGTACTGCGGATCAACTCATAGGTGGGCTCGTCGTCGAAAGGCACCGCATTGAGATCAATCCTGCCGTCCTGGGCAATGTAGTCCGGGCCAGCGCCTCCCACCTCCACTGGGTGGCGGCCAGCCGCCACTACTTCAGCTTTGGACGGGTGCAAGCGGATAACCTCCCGCACCGCAAACGCCATGGCACTTTGCATCCGCACACCCAGGACATCCAGTTTGAGCATGCCCATGGGATCCATGTCGTGTTTATCGAACTGGCTCATCGGCAGCCCCAAACCGCTGGGCTGTACCGGGGTTCTGTCCAGGAGCGTGGCATCGCCCAGGATCACACCGCACGGGTGCATGGAAATGTGCCGCGGAAGGCGGTCCAACCTCTCAGTAAGATCCACCAGCAGGTCCAACTGTTGGTTTTCCTCCATGCCCCCAGGCCCTTCACGGCCAGCCTCCACCCTTCCGGCAAATTCTCGGAGTTCGGGCTTTTCAACCAATGCCTCCCTGAATTTACGCGCAGAAAACCGCCACAACTGCTTGGCAATTTCGCCGATTTCACCATCGTCCATGCCAAGGGCCATGCCGGCATCGCGGACAGCACCACGGGCCCGGTACCCGTTCTGCATGCTCATCAGGGTCACCCGTTCGGCTCCGAAGCGCTCGAAGATCTTCCGGTAGACGTTATGCCGTTCGGCGCTTTCGACGTCGATGTCAATATCGGGAAGGGTGGATCGGCGACCCGAGAGGAACCGTTCAAAAATGAGGTCATGCCGGATGGGATCCACTTGGCTGATGTCGATCAGATAGTTGACCAAGCTGGAGGCGCCGGAACCTCTGGCAGCCACCCGGACGCCCATCTCGATGATCATTCTGGATACTTCCGCAACAGTGAGGAAGTAGGAGGCAAAGCCGAGTTTGTCGATGATCCCCAACTCATGCTGCAACCGCGAGCGCATCTGTATTTCCGCATCGCCGTTGATGCCGGGGAAGCGGCGGGTGATTCCTGCCTCGCATCGTTGGGTGAGTTCCACCATGGGGTCACGGTCGATGCCGATGATGGAAGCTTCGGGAACAACGGGCTTTTTCCATCCCATGTCCAGGACGGGATCGATGCGGCATTTGTCGGCGAGCGCTTCTGTGTTGGAGAGCAGCTTGTTCAGCCCTGCCGCTCCTTGCCCTGCGGCGCCCATGATTTCCTTGCCGAGTTGGTGCATTTGTTGGGCGTTTTTCAACCAGCCTTGCCCTGTTGGTTGCAGCTGCCCGGTTGGTTGGAGCAGGCCGGTTGTTTGCAGCAGTGGGGCCGATGAGAGTTCGGGGAGGGATTTTAGTGTGCGAGCTGAGTCCAGGACGTCTGCGGTGGGGGCGCCGTCCTGGGCGCAGTAGCGGACGGCGTTGCTAAGGATGGCGGGGATGTTGTATTCGAGGGCGAGTTTGAGCATGCGTACAGCGTGGGATGTGCTGAGGGGTTCTCCGGGGGCGCTGAGGTGGGATACGGCTTCGGCGACGATTGTTCCTGGCGGCATGGCGTCGATCCATTGTTTGAAAAGTGTGCGGGGGCGAAGATATTTCCGCCCTCCCATGGCGCGGCCTACATCGGAGTCCGGTCCTATGAGGACGGTTAGCACGGGTTTGAGGGTTTTGGGGTCCAGTGTGCGTGATGCGAGTTCTGCCCGTGTTACGGCGACGGGCACTACTCCCCCGGCCTTGCCGGAGGTGCGGGCATGGGCGTCTGAGATTAGTCGGCAGAGGGCCCGGTAGCCGGCGCCATTGTTGTTGCCGTGGGCGAGTACGACGACGCGGCCCGCTACTTGGGTGCGGTGGTCGCCGTCGTCGTCGAAGATGGCGAGGTCCACGCCGATGATGGGGTCGATACTGGCGTCCATGCATGCTTTGAGGTGTTTGATGGTGCCGTACAGGCCGTCCCGGTCAGTACAGGCGAGCGCTGTTGCGCCGTCTGCTGCGGCTGACTGGGCAAGTTCGTCTGGCCAGGAGACGCCGTAGTGGGCGCTGAAGGCTGTGGAGACGTGCAGGTGTGTGAAGCTCAAGGTTCAGGCGGCTTCGTCTGGTTCGACTGCTTGGGCCGGTGCGGCGTCGTGGATGCGTAGAAGCCGCCAGCGGCCGCTGGCGAGGTGGCGGACGAGGTCAAGGGTGATGGTTTTGCCGGTTTGCCCTTCGTCCTGCGGGCGCTGGAGTTGGACCCGCCAGATCTCGTGATCCACCAAGCCTGCGCCGCTTCCCAGTGGGGCCCGGCTTTCTTCTACCCACCATTGGCGTCGTTCGTACCATCTGAGGGGTTCGTTGGTGACGAGGTAGTGGGTTCCTTTCCACTGGATTTCCTGCGGTTGGCCTGTATCCGTGCAGATGACGTCCACGGACTCGCTGAAAAGCCCCATATCCACACTCCTTGCCTGGTGAAATTCGTTCGAATGTATGTTCGAATATCTCCAGTTTACGTCGCCCCTCCGGCAAAACCTACTGGGAAGTTTTGCTCCTTCCGGGCGCTTTGGACTTTTGCTTGGCAGCAAGGTCCAGCAGCTTGTCGCGGAGGGGTTGCGCACCTTCTGCGAGCGCCACGCGCATCATCAGGGATGAGCCGATGCGGTATTGCTGGGTCCGAAGAACGCGTTGACGGTTGTACGCCTTGAGGGCTTGGTACAGGGGCAGGGTGTTGACCAGCTTGCCCAAGGTGACGGCGTCTATCAGTGATTCGCAAGCGCCTCGTCCGAGGTTGGGTGCCATGGCGTGGGCCGCGTCGCCGATGAGGACCACATTGCCCCGGGAATAACGCCATAGTGGCGGGGCGATCCAAATGCGTTGCGCCAATGATGTTTCGGGCGTCGCTGCTTGCAGGACATGCTGGATGCCTTGGGAGTGCCCGGCGTAGCGGCGGCGCGCAACTGCCAGGGCTTCGCCGACGTCAATTCCCTCGGGCCCCATCCGGGAGCGGAAGGACGCATACCAGTTGGTTCCGCCGCTTGAAGGGCCTATGCCAAAGAGGTCCCCGCGCCCCCAGTACTCACCTATGGTTTCGCTGCCCGGTTCTTGGGCAATGACGCCTCGAACGGCGAGGTAGCGTGTCAGCTTGGCCGAACGTGCTTGGCCCCACACGGAGCGCCTCACCATGCTGTGCACCCCATCTGCCGCCACTGTCAGGTGGGCGTCGCTTGGAACCGCATCCAGCTTTTCGATGCGTCGTTGGACTGTTGAGGGTACGGCTGAGTCCAGGAGTCGCAGGAGCGTGTGGCGGGCGACGCCCACAAGGTTCTGCCCTTCCACGCTCAGCCACCGCACCCCTGTGGCACTCCGTAGCGCACCGCCCCTGATGATGGGGCTGCTTTCGCGGACGGCCCCAAGTATCCCCAATGACGCCAGGGCCTCCTGGGCTTCAGGCCACATGGCCAGGGTTGTTCCTACCGCCGGGAGGCCGGCCCGCTGTTCGTACACGGTGACGTGGAACTGGCTGGGATCAAGAGTTCCTGCCAGCGCGAGGCCTGCTATGCCACCGCCGACGATATCCACTTTTTTCATGCTGCCAATGTACTACTACATTTGTAGTAATTACGAGGTTAAAGACTAGACTTTCTCCATGCCGGACAGACGAACCGACCTTGCCGACGCCGCCCTCGCCGTGGTCGCCGCCAAAGGTCTCAAGGGACTGACCCATCGGGCCGTTGACGCCGAAGCTGGCGTGGCCGTCGGAACGACCTCCAATTACTTCCGCAACCGTGCCGCTTTGGTAGCTGCCGCCGTCGACCGCGTTGAAGAACGGGATTCGCTCCTGCTGCAGCAGCAGGGTGGGTCCGAATTCCCGACGTCGGTAGCCGCCTTGGCGGAACAACTCGCGGGAGCGCTGCTCGGGCTCGCAAAAAACCACGCTGAACTGACCCGGGCACGATTCACCTTTGCCCTTGACCAACCCGAGGTGGTGGCCGCCGGGCACCAGAGGATGCTTTCAGCTCTTGAACAGATGCTCGATTCACTGGGAATTCCTGACCCAAGGGCCCGCGCAGAAGCCGTATCGGACTACGGCGACGGGTTGGCCATGCACCTCCTGACGGCACGCAGCGGCCAGGCGACGGACCAAGCCACAGTCGCAGCCAACGTCCGGCGACTCTTGGAGGGATGAAGCAAAGGGGTGGACGCGGGCGGGTCCACAGAGCAGGATTGTGGCATGAGTACCAATGACGCACTCCTGAAGCAGGTCAGTATCTCCGCCGCCGATGACAACCTCGTTGCGAGATTCGAAATCGAAGGCAACATACCGGGCTCCGGCGCTTATGTCGTGGGCCTTGTTGCTGCCAGCGAGGACTATTCCTCCCAACGCAGGCTGGGCATTGAGTTCATGAATGGAGAAGCGATCTCGTTCTACTCCTTCAACCACTCACTCAGTGCCGAGGAAAACTATGACATCAAGGGCGTGGAACACTCCGGCAACGTGATCACCGGGAACTTTCCGATGTCCGCCATCCATGGACTCAGTAAGGGCCACGTCATGACGGCCTTCAGCGAGGCGGACGGCCGCGATTTCCAGGCCGGCGTACCGGTCACGGAAGCGCTCTAGCTAGAAAAGGCCCTCCACCGGTTCAATGAGTTCCGGTGAGTTGTTGCGGACATTTCCGACCGCTTGCCCCACAGCGTCGAGCGTCCAGTCAGCAGCGGCATCGTGCGCCCTTGAGCGGACCATGTCCACCAAACCGGCCGCATCGTCCTGGCGTGGATCCAGCCAGGCCTCCATCGTTTCCCTGCTCATGGGCAAAGGGACCCTGTCATGCAGAACAGTCAGCTCGTCAAAGACGGAGGCACTGCGGCGCGTGCGGGCTGATTCGGACGTCGGAGTATCGGCAGTGATGATGGACATGGACAACAGCCACCGGTCGGGGTCGTCATTGGGCATCGATTGGTCCCGCCACCATTCATACAGGCCGGCGAAGACCAACCCCTCACCATTCACCGGATGCACGTAGTAGGGCTGCTTGGACTTTCCCTCACCCTTCTTCCACTCGTAATACCCATCAGCGGGAACAGCGCAGCGCCTGGCCGCCGCAGCCTTTCGGAATGACGGCTTCTCCAGGAGAGTCTCACTGCGCGCATTGATCAGGCGCGCGCCACCTTTGGGATCTTTCGCCCATGAGGGCACCAACCCCCAACGCGCAACATGCAACTGCCGCTTCAAACCATCGTCCACGAGCCTTTCCAGCACAATCGGAACAGCATCCGTTGGAGCCACATTCCACGATTTTTCCAGGGCGATCTCGTTTTCAAGTTCGGCATCAAAGTCAGCCAGCAGATCCCCCACGGCACGGGCCATTACATAACGTCCACACATGGGAACAGTCTGCCGTGTCGCTCAAGGACACACCAGCCCGGAATGTGACGTAACCCCGATTCCCGGCCTCACGGGAATTATTGGGCTGCGGGTTACGGTTGATACCAACGAATCACCCGTTAAAGCGACCAATACCGAGGAGAGCTCCGTGGACTTCACTCCCGACTCCGGCACCATCACCATGTTCTCGACCACCTGGTGCGGCTACTGCAACCGCCTGAAGAAGCAGCTCGACGCCAAGGGCATCGGCTACACCGAGATCAACATCGAAGAAGTAGATGGCACGGCCGAACTCGTCGAGCAGCTCAACGGAGGCAACCGCACCGTCCCCACTGTCCTCTTCCCGGACGGAACCGCGGCAACCAACCCTTCTGCTTCCGAGGTAGAAAACCGCCTCGCAGCCTAGGCATTCACTTCCGCTGTCCGGCTGCCACCTCGAAAATCGGGGCGGCAGCCGGTTCAAGGCGAATAATCACAGACTTCGACGCCGGCGTATTGCTGCCTTCCGCTGTTGAGTCCAGCGGCACCAACACATTCGCTTCCGGATAGTAGGCAGTCGCGCAGCCCTTGGCACTGGGGTACGCCACTAAACGCAACTGACGAAGCACCCGGTTAACGCCGTCGTCGGCTTCACTGTGCACATCCACATACGCGCCATCCTGGAAACCCAACCCCGCCAGATCCTCAGGGTTCACCAACAAGACCATGCGGCCTTTCTTGATGCCACGGTAACGATCATTCATGGAATACGTCGTCGTATTGAACTGATCATGGGACCGCACAGTCTGAAGGAGCAATCTCCCCGGCGGCACTTCAATGGTTTCCAGGTCATTGACAGAAAACATGGCTTTCCCCGTTGCTGTAGGGAAAGTACGGGAATCCCTGGGGCCGTGCGGAAGCACGAAACCGTCGCGCTCGCGGATGCGGGCATTGAAATTATCAAAACCAGGCACCACATGGGAAATGTGGTCACGGATGGTGTCATAGTTGCGCCTCAGACCGGCCCAATCCACCGGAACCTTGTGGTCAAGAACCGCCTCGGCCAGCCGGCTGATGATCGCCACCTCGGAGAGTACGTCCGGAGCGATGGGTTCCAGCGTCCCGGCGGAGCGGTGCACTGCGCACACAGTGTCTTCTACCGTGACAAACTGCTCAATCCCGTCCTGCTTGTCGATTTCCGTGCGGCCAAGGGTCGGAAGGATCAGGGCCTGCTCGCCAACCACCACGTGGGAGCGGTTCAGCTTGGTGGAAATCTGGACTGAAAGCCTGGTCTGACGCACAGCCTGCTCAGCAACCGTGGTGTCCGAGATCGCGTGGACCAGATTCCCGCCCAGCGCGACGAAGACCTTGATCCTGCCGTCCCGCATTCCACGGATGCTGTCCACGGAATCGACACCATCCTTCCGTGGCGGGTCAAAGCCAAACTCATCCTGCACGGAGTCAAGGAACCGCGGCGGCATCTTCTCCCAAATACCCATGGTCCGGTCACCCTGGACATTGCTGTGTCCACGGATCGGCGAAGGTCCAGCCCCCGGTTTGCCAATGTTGCCGCGGAGCAGCAGGAGATTAATGATCTCCTTGATGGTGGGCACTGCCTTCTTATGCTGGGTCAGTCCCATGGCCCAGGTGATGATGACCCTGTCCGCGTGGATGTACCTGTCAGCAAGTTCATCGATTTCTGCGCTGGTCAGGCCGGTGGCGGCAAGAACGTCCCGCTCCTGCAAAGTTGCCAGGTGAGCAGCGAATCCAACAAACCCCTGGCAGTGCTGATCGATGAACGAGCGGTCCAACACCGAACCCGGCGCCGCTGATTCGGCATCCAGGACGCGCTTGGAAACAGCCTGCAGCAGCGCCATGTCTCCGGCGAGCCTGATCTGCAGGAACTGGTCAGCCAAATCAGTTCCCTTGCCAACGAGGCCACGAACACGTTGTGGATTCCGGAAGTTGATCAGGCCAGCCTCCGGCAACGGATTAACAGCGACAATGGACGCACCGGCGAGCTTGGCCTCCTCCAGGGCCGTCAGCATCCGCGGATGGCAGGTTCCCGGGTTCTGCCCCATGATGATGATCAAGTCCGACTTCGCGAAGTCCGTATACGTGATGGCCGACTTACCCACCCCGATGGTCTCGCCCATGGCCACACCCGTGGACTCATGGCACATGTTGGAACAATCCGGGAGGTTGTTGGTCCCGAAAGCCCTAACGAAAAGCTGGTACAGGAACGCTGCTTCATTGCTGGTGCGTCCACTGGTGTAAAACGTGGCCTGATTTGGATCATCAAGGGCGTTCAACTCGTTTGCAATGACATCGAAGGCCCGCTCCCAGCTGATGGGTGCGTAATGCTCCGCCCCTGCCGCCTTGTACACCGGCTCCACCAGCCGGCCCTGTTGCCCCAGCCAGTACTCGGATCGGGATTCCAGGGAACTCAGCGGATTCGCGGCCCAAAACTCCGTGGGGATCCTCAGCGGCTCTGCTTCCCAGCCGATTGCCTTGGCTCCGTTTTCACAGAATTCTGCAGCCTTGCGTTCCGGTGGATCGGGCCAAGCGCAGCTCATGCAGTCGAAACCGTCTTTTTGGTTCACAGCTGACAGTGTCTTCCAGGCGCGGGCAGGGCCCATGTGGGCCATCGCGTGGGGCAGGGTTTCGCTGAGGCTGGGCAGGCCAGCGGCCGACCTCTTGGGCTCGCTGACGCTCAAGTCGACGTCGGTATCCTGAACTGGGTGCTTCTTCCGGCCCATCATTCCACCAGGTTTCGTGTGGTTAGGTTCCTGATTCCCTCAGCGTAAACCCGGCCCCCAGCAGGCTCAACCAGCCAGGAGAGTGCGGAAGTCGCCGTCGACCACGTCTGCGTAGCCGCGGTAAGCGTCAACCAGAGCGTCCTCCACAGTCTTGACGTCCAGGTGGGGCAGCAGGTCATTTGCAGCACCGGCGGTAGCAGGATCCCAGTCCAGGCCCAGTGCTGCGTAGCTTGCCGTCAGGACGTCACGGATGGGGCCGGAGTTCTCCACCACAATCACGGAGCTGAACAACCAACCGCCGGACACCACCCGTTGGGCCGTGCCAATCAGCTTGATGCGATGGGCGGGAAACTCCGCGTCCTCCCCGTGCACGCTGAACTCCCCGGGGCAATACTCCCCCGGGATCTCCCCGACGGCGGCATGGACGCCGACGCTGCGAAGCGCACCTGCCAGCAACTCACCGAACTCCGCGAAGCGGGCTTTTGCACGGACGATCGCGTCGGGGTGCGGCTCAATATGATCAATCACCAAGGTGCCCTGGTGATACGCCGCCGCACGTCCGCCGGCCTTCCGCACGAGAGGTTCGAAG
This sequence comes from Micrococcaceae bacterium Sec5.1, assembly GCA_039636795.1. Lineage (NCBI taxonomy): Bacteria > Bacillati > Actinomycetota > Actinomycetes > Micrococcales > Micrococcaceae > Micrococcaceae bacterium Sec5.1. The sequence continues at coordinate 3,402,135 of CP143430.1, forward strand.
CCGAGCTCCCGGCAGGCATCCTGGGCAGCACCGAAGCCGGGCAGGTTCGCATCGCGCTGGCCAAAGGCAACGGTGGGCTGCGGGCGGTACAAGCGCAGGGAGGGACCCAATTGCCCGCTGCGGGCTCGTTTCAGCAGCTCCAACGCAAAATCAAGATCCTCAGCAGCACCGAGGGTTTCCTCTTGGCGGTAGACGGTGAGCTTGGAGCGGTCGCCGACGCCGCCGTCGGACTCGTTCCTTGCTTCGCTCATCAGCTTTTCCTCAGCGTCAGGATTTGCTCGGCCCTGCCGAAAGGTCCGTTGATGTCATGGAGCACGCTGGACGTCAGGCCGATGCCATCGGCTCCGAAGGAGACCTTGTTGTCCAGCCCGAGCCACTCGCCCTGAGGCGCACGGTACATGTGGATCTGCAGATCCACGTTGGGGAAGATGTAGCTGTTCTCGCCCGGCGGGACCCGTGCGGCGATGCCGTTGGCTGTATCGACCAATCCCATCAGTCGGGCAAGATCGCTGCTGTCTTCCTTGTCCGTCAAAGGATGCATGGTCCGGATCCACACCCTGCCCGAACCTGGCCGATGGCCTTCGCCGATACGCATTTCCAGGGAACGGATGTAACCCCCAGGCCAGACGCTGGCACCATCCCACAACTTGCATTCGTCCGGGGCGGGCATGGCCTCGTCTTCGAACGCCGCCACCGCGCTGGTATCGCTGGTGATCATGCGCCACGCCGCGGCACGAATCGCCACCCGACCCCCAGCGGAAAGCTCAGCCTGGATAAGTTCAATGGTTCGTCCCGGCCTCAACGTTGAGGTGGTCACTTGAAACTCGCCGCCGGGGATCAGCCCCAGGATCTCGTAGCTGATACGCGCCATACGGACGTCGTCACGGGGCTCATGCCTCAGGAGGGCGTCAGCCATGATGCCCGAGGCAGGGGCCATGTGTTGTTCGTGCGGATTCCAGGCACCTTGGGCATGAATCGTGGAGCGGTAGTGGCCCTCACCCAACGATTCGTAGTAGAAGTTACCCTCCGCCAGTTCCGTTAATGAAGTAGTCAACCCGAGCCTTTCGCAGATCCAGCAGTAGAACTCAGACCACTGTATCCGCTGATTTGGCAGCCGCCCGACGCCGCCGGGCAACGACCACCCACACGATCACGACGACCACAGCCGTCACTAACAGCCCGGCACCAACCGGCGACGCCGCAGCTACCGCAAGCCACGCCTCAAGTGCAGCGAGTCCGATAGTTGCATACAGCAACGCCCAGATGAGGGAGCCCAGGACGGCAGCGGGGAGATAGCGGCGCAACGGCATTCGCGCTGCACCGGCGGCCAGGTTAACGGCAGTCTGCAGGCCGATGGTCAGGAAGGACAGCACGACGGCGTACGGTCCCCAACGCTGAATGAGGGCTTGGGCCTGGGCTGCTTTGGGCCGTTGGAGCGACGCCCCGAAGCGGGTGTGTGCGAAGCCGGCAACCGCTCCACGACCCAGCCAGTACGTGATGTTGACGCGGATCATGACAATCGCAAACAGCGCCGCAAGCGCGACGCCAAAGGGCAAGCTCATGATCTGGTCCACGTGACTTAGGCTACCCTAAGCGCTGCTGTGTCGTGGACGGGGTCAGCACAAGCGCACCTAGGATGAATCCATGGATCTTCGCGATGCCGCCCAACAGTTGTACGCCGTGCTGCCACGTGAATTCACCGCGCAGCGGACAGCCTTGGCGCGACAAGCCAAGGAGTCAGGCGACAAGGACCTCGCGAAGGAGATCGGCAGCCTGCCCAAGCCCGCGGCAGGCGCCTGGGCCATCAACATGCTTGCCGTCCACCAGCCCGAGGTGATTGACGGCGTCGTGCGTTTTGGCGCTTCCCTCCGTGCAGCACAAGAGGAGGGAGACGCTGAAGCCTTCCGTGAACTTGGCCAGCAGCGCCAAGGCCAACTGACCTCGGCCGTGCACGCAGCAAAGGACTTGGCGAGCGGGCTGGGAGCGCCATTGAGCGCGGCCGGGGCTGCCGACGTCGAGCAGACGCTGCGGGCAGCAATGGCCGACGCCGGCGCCGCAGCCGCGGTGACCACGGGCCGGCTGGTCCGGGCACTCAGCGGAAGCGGATTCGAGTCCGTGGACCTGACGGATGCCGTGGCTGCAACAACTCCGGATGAGATGTCCGCTGCAGGAGAACCGCCAAAAGTGAAGCTGCCTGCCGAACCCAGGCCGGCGCGCCAGAGCAAGAAGAAACAAGAGCCGCAGCCGAAAGAGAAAGCACCTGCGGAAACCCCAACATCCCTGGCCGAACGCCGGGCCCAAAAGCGCCAGGCCGCGTTGGAGGAAGCCCGCGAGGAATTTGAGGCAGCCGATCAGGAAGCCAGAGAGGCTGAAGACGCCGCATCCACAGCGTGGAATGTTGTCAAGGAAGTCGCGGGCAGGCGCTCGGATGTCGAGGCCGAGATCACCGAGGTCAAGAAGCGTTTGGCGTCCCTCGAAGCTGAACTGATCGGCATCACCCGGGACGCGGAAGCCGCTGAGTCGCAGAAGAAGCTCGCCGTGCGGGCCGCAACACAGCAACGACGCGCCGCGGACCAAGCCCGACGCCGCGTCGAACGGCTGGCGTAGTCAGTCCTTCTTCTTTACTGGCGACTTCTGAAGGTTATGGGTTGCCGGGCCTTCCAGGTACTTGCCGTCGGGAGCGAACCTGGAGCCGTGCAAAGGGCAATCCCAGGATTTCTCGGCGTCGTTCCAGCTCAGCAAGCCTCCCAAGTGGGCGCAGCTCGCCGACACCATACAGACGTTGCCATCAACGGTAGATACAGCTGCTGGCTCGCCCTTGTAAAGCCCGACGACGCCGCTCCCCTCCGGCGGTCGCGTCTGGTCCGTGATCTCGGGGTTCCTCCTGACCTTGGCTTTGTCCTCGACCATGCGTTTGGCGACGCTGGCATTGAGGCGAACGGATTCCAATGCGCCCTGGGGCGACGTAACGCGGTGGTGTATGACGTTGGCCCAATCTGACTGGCCGCCCAGAATGTCCGCAGTAATGGACAACGCGGCTGCAACGCCATTGCTCATGCCCCACTTGTTGTAGCCAGTGCCAAAGAAGATCCGGCCGTGGCCCCGGGGCATTTTGCCGAAGAAGGGAACGAGGTTGGTTGGCCGGTAGTCCTGGGCAGACCACGTATGGGTGACCTCCGCGGCCGGATAATGCTGGTTGGCCCAGGCGAGAAGGTCATCCAGGTGGGCCTTGGGTGAGGCCGCCCGGCCTCCCGTATGTCCATAGCCGCCTACCAGCAGCAACTCAGCCTCCGGTGTCGGGTGAGTGCGTTGGGAACGTGTGGGTGGATCAATGCTCAGGTACATTCCGCTCGGTGGCGGGGTTTCACCTGGAAGCCGAAGTGCTGCCGCATAAGAGCGGTTGGGTTCGAGCTTGGCGAAATAGAGTCCGCGGTCCAGGATCGGCGTGCCGGTGGCAATGACGACTGTGTCCGCGGTGAAGGCGCCTTTTCGGGTGGATACTTCCACCGGAAGGTCAGAACCCACATTCTGCACCTGGACACCTTCAACGATTATTCCGCCGTGCTCCCGGATATCCCTTGCAAGCGTTTCCAGGACTTCCATGGGGTGGATCTGCGCTTGGTCATCAAGTTCCAGTGCCTCAACCACGGGGAACGGCAGGCCTGGGTCACGGCTGAAATGTACGTCCAAGCCGGCATCCCGTGAAACTGCGGCCTCCTTGCGAAGCCGCTGGCCGCCGTCGTCGCTGGTTGCGAAGGTGACTGCCGTCCGGCGCTGAAACGGGACGCCCTGCTCTTGCATGTACCGCATCAGCCATGCCTGTCCAGTGCGGTTCGCCTCCACGTAGGCTTGCACCACTTTCAGGGAGTACTGGCCACGCAGGGCCGAGAGTGCCCCTCCCTGCAGGAGGCTTAGTTTGCCAGTGGTGTTACCGGTAGTTGCAGCGCCAAGGGTGCGCGCTTCCAAAACTGCCACACGCTGTCCCGATCTTGACAACAGCAGGGCCGTCACCATTCCTGTGAGCCCTGCGCCCGCCACTATTGTGTCGAAGTGCTTATCATCGGGGATTGCATCGGACGTGAAGCTGGATTCCCTGTCCAACCACAGCGATTTCATCGAACAACCTGCCTCTCAATTCACGGAATTGGTGCCTGGCATGCGTTGATGAAACGGTAAGCCGGTGGCTGCGGCTAATCAAGGGGTCGAACTGTCCGTGGCGAGCTTCGCGGCCCTGCGGAGCCATGGATCCGTGTCCTGGGACCATCGTTCCACTACACGTGCAGCACGTTCCTTCGCCTGTCCGTCGAGACTGGCGAGCAGGGGTTTGACTACGTCCGCTGCCAAAGGATCGGCCAGTTCCTCCGTGCCGGCCTGCCTGATGAAGCCCTCAATGCGGGTCAGGTCTGTGTTGACCAGGATCCCTACCTTGGTTTGCAGCAGCACAACAGCAGCGAGCCTGCGCTCAAAGACCGGTTCATCCCATAGTTCCGAACTCAGCGCCGTGATGTCGTCATGGCCCAGATTCTTGTGGCGCTTCAGGGCGTCCCGCACCGTTCCTCTCACCGCACCAACCGATGCCCCGTAGACCTTCATTCCACCCAGGCGTTCGCGGGCTTCCATGGCCTTCTCCCAGGACGATTCACGCTGCAGCGTGAAGTCCACAAATTCACCGGCTTCACTCACCTGTCCATTCTGTCAGTGCCTCCCCTTAGCGTGAGGGCAATAGCAATCGACAGGAGAAAATATGCCTTCGCAAGAGCTCGTCAGTGGAACCGCGGAAACCACAGCGTCGTTCCCGGGCGTCCCGGCCGCGGCATCGATGCCCGACTGGTATCCCGCCCTGCTCAACACTGTGGCTCAAGAGGTCCGGACAGGCCGCACGCGCGCTCTGGCGGCAGCGAACAGCGAGCTCCTGAATTCCTACTGGAGCATCGGCCGGCAACTTGCCGAGCGCGAATCGCAGGAGGGCTGGGGCGCCAAAGTGGTCACCCGATTGTCCGCCGACATCCGAACCCGTTTCGCCGACGCAAAGGGTTTCTCCCCCAGGAACCTGCGGTACATGAAGAGCTTTGCCCAGGCATGGCCCGAGTTTCCAATGTTGCAAGCGCCGCTTGCAACATTGCCCTGGTACCACCAGATCGCACTCTTGGAAAAGCTCGACGACGCCGCCACGCGCCTCTGGTACGCAGCGGCAGCTGCCCAACATGGATGGTCGCGCAACGTGCTGACGCACCAGATCGAGACCCGCCTGCACGAGCGTTCCGGGCAGGCCATCACCAATTTCAAAACCACTATGGTTCCTGCCGATTCAGACCTCGCCCAGCAGGCCACCAAGGATCCGTATGTCTTTGATTTCCTTGCCATGACAGACCGTCGGAGCGAACGGGAACTGGAGCTTCAATTGGTGCAGCACGTGGAGAAATTTCTGCTGGAACTGGGTCAAGGCTTCGCCTTTGTTGGTGAACAGGTTCGCCTGGAGATCGCCGGCGACGAATTCTTCGCGGACTTGCTCTTCTACCATTTGAAATTGCGCTGCTACATGGTCATTGAATTGAAGGCCGTGAAGTTCGAACCCGGATTCCTGGGCCAGTTGGGCATGTACATGGCCGCCGTCGACGACCTCATGGCCCATCCCGATGACAAGCCGACTATCGGCCTGCTGCTATGTAAGGAGAAGAACAGCGTGGTTGCCGAGTACGCCCTCCGTGGCTTCAACGCTCCGGTGGGAATCGCGGAGTGGCGGACCTCCATTGCCGAATCCTTGCCCGACGAATTTGTTGCCAGCCTGCCCAGTATCGAGACGTTGGAGGCTGAGCTGGCCAGCCAAGCTCCCAGCCTGCCGGACTGAGCTCAGACGTTGTCCTTGAACCAGGCCAAGGTGTCGTTCCAGGCCGCCGTGGCCTGGGCCTCGTTGTAGCGATCGCTTGTGTCGTTATGGAATGCATGGTCCACACCCGGGTACACCTTGAGCTGGTGCTTGACCTGCGTCGCATCCAATGCATCCTTCAACTGCGGCATGGAAGCGGTGATCCGCGCGTCTTTTTCAGCGTAGACACCGAAAACCGCGGGCTTGATAGTGGGCACCTTCGCGAGGTCCGGGGCGGGACCGTAGAACGCAGACGTTGCCTTCAACCCCGGGATCTCAGTCGCTGCCTGCCAGGTGATGCCTCCACCAAAACAGAAGCCGACCATGGCAATGCGGCCCTTGTCCACGAACTCCTGGCCGTTCAGATACTCGAATGCTGCCTGGAAGTCGCCAACGTGCCGCTGGGCGCCGGCCTTGGTAAGTGCGCCCGGAACTGCGTCCGGATCCATCGATGCGGTGCCACCCTCCCTGCTGAGGAGGTCCAGCGCCAGAGCCGCGTACCCTTCCTTGGCAAAGCGCCGGGCGACGTCCTGGATGTGTGGCGTGAGGCCGCGGTTTTCATGACAGACCAGGACGGCCGGACCCTTTTGGCTTCCCTCGGGCCGGGCCAGGTACGCACTGATTTCAGTGCCTCCGGAATCGAACTTCACCGTAGCTGTTGCCAGGCCCGCTGTCCCTTCCGGCACTGTCAGCGGACTCTTGGCGTTGGGGACGGCTGTAGTGTTTCCCGACATTGCTGACGCCGTGGGCGTTGGCATTGGGTCCCCGGTCTTGGGCACCTCGTCCGGTGTACAGCCCACCATGGTCATAGCCGCCGCGGCCGCGGTCATGCTTCCCATGATGAACGCCACGCGCCGGGTGAAAGTCCCATGGGACATGTCGCCCGAGCGGTAGTCGTCGTAGAACTCTTCGATCAAGTACTTTTCAAACTTCTCAAGCTGAACCATGACGTCCTCCCGAAGTTGGGCAGTATCCTCCTCCGATGGAAAGACGCGGGCAAGGGTGGAAGGGTTCACACGGCGGGCTGCTCGGTATTGGCCATCTTCGATGATCTATTGTTCGGTGCGTTTCCACCTTTGCCGTAGAACCTCTCTACCCGTGCGTCCAACCGACACAAAGATCCTATGAGTTCCCCCTTCAGTGTTACCGTGGTGGGCTGTCCGTCATGAGGTGAGGGCCGACCTGCACTCCGCCTTCCGACCGCCTGTTGGAACGGGCACTGGCAAAGGGTCGCCGCGACCAGGCGGTCAGCTCTGATAACAATATGAAAATGGGGGAAAGAATGACATCCGAAACAACCGACGGCACCGCATCGCAAGCATTGCCGCCAACGCCGGAGCACGCACCACAATTCAACGAAGTGCGCCGAAAGCCTAAACTAAAAGCCCTCGTGGCCGCCGTTGGAGGCCCGAACTTCGCACGTATCCTGCTCGGGGTTGTGACCGCCCTGCTTCTGCTGCTCGCGTGGTTTGGTAACAACCCGAACCTGATCGATTCCGGCAGTCCATCAGAGTGGCGGTCCCAGCTGAGTTCAGCCGCCATCAAGAATGAAGTGAATAACGGGGAAACAGAGGGAGCGCCGCAGCAGTCTGTCGTCAATGGCTGGTATGCGAACGACCTTGCTGAAGTCCAAGCATCCCAGAACAGCTATCTCGCCAGAAGCTCTGACCGGAACGGCGCCCTGACTGCTGCTATTGGCCTCGGAATTGCGGGAGAACTCATCATCCGTGGCATCGAGCGCTCGAATCGGAGGCGCAAGACAGTCGGATAACAGATGAGGCTCGTCCGCGCTCGGTATTGTGGATCGAGCGCGGATGAGTATCAGCAAGTTGTGTGCAGTCGCCGCTTGGATCTGCTGTCTTGGTTCCCGGCGCTAAAAATGTCGGTGGCTACTGACATAGTAAAAACATGAGCCGGAGTCAGCAGATACAAGCCACCCAAGTGGTCGCAACGCTGCCAGCGCCCGGTCATGCAGGCAGCATCAGCGGTGACCTGATAGATCAGCTGCGTGTTCTTGAGGACATGAAGTCTGCGATCTCAAGTTTGCAAGCGAAAATAGCCGTGGCCTTTGACCTTGCCCAGCGCCAAGAGCGCGCAGAGTCCGGAGTTCCAGCGGCTGAACGAAGCCAAGGTGTGGCAGCGCAGATCGCGCTCGCCCGGCGTGAATCACCAAACAAGGGTTCCCGGCTTCTGGGACTGGCCAAGGCGCTGGTGTCGGAAATGCCACGGACCTTGGCCGCCCTGGAAACCGGGAAACTGAACGAATGGCGGGCCACGCTGCTAGTGAAGGAAACAGCGTGCCTCAGTGCTGAAGATCGCTGCGCAGTGGACGAGGAACTCGCCCCGGATGCGGGCACGTTCGATGGTGCCGGCGACAAGACCATCATCGCCGCCGCAAAAGCCGCGGCCTACCGTCTTGATCCTCGTTCCGTGACGCAACGGGCTGCCCATGCGGCATCGGACCGGCATGTCAGCCTCCGCCCGGCACCGGACACAATGACGATCCTCACAGCGCTACTCCCGGTCGCCCAAGGCGTTGCTGCGTACGCCGCGCTCACCCGCCATGCAGACTCAGCACGCTCCGACGGGGACAGCCGGCCCCGGGGACAGGTCATGGCGGACACGCTCGTCGAACGCATCACCGGTTCGCCTGCAGGGTTCTCAGAGATCGACCTTCAACTCGTTATGACCGACCGCACCTTGCTACAAGGGGACAGCGAACCCGCAAGACTTACTGGCTACGGCGTCGTGCCCGCAGAATGGGCCAGAGAGCTCCTAACCAGCGGTGAGAGCAGGACAGATCAAGACGTCAGCATTTGGCTGCGACGACTCTTCACGGCACCAAGCACGGGCGAGCTCCTTGCCACCGACTCCAGGGCACGTTTCTTCCCCACGGGCATGAGACGGTTCATCGAAACCCGCGACCACACCTGCCGCACGCCATACTGCGACGCCCCCATCCGCCATTACGACCACATCCTGCCGTGGGCCAAAGGCGGTAAAACCACACTGAATAACGCTGCCGGGCTTTGCGAACGATGCAACCACACCAAGGAAAACCCCGGATGGAGCGTCAGACCAGAACCCGCAGAGAGACACACGCTGAAGGTGACCACGCCCACCGGGCACAACTACCACTCAACGGTTCCGCCACTGCCAGGCTATGAACGAACCCGGGTTCATTAAGGAAGTTTCGAGTCAATTGGCATGGTCCTACTGGAGCTGCCTGAGCTCTAGCGCGCATACGACGTGCCCCGGATACGTGCCTTCCACAACTGCGCTCTTAACAACAAGGCCCCTCACGCCAGCACAGCGTAAGGGGCTTTGAAGATACCAAGAACTAAATCCTTTTAGAACTCCCAGTCCTCATCCTCCGTGTTGACAGCTTTGCCAATCACGTACGAGGAGCCCGAGCCGGAGAAGAAGTCGTGGTTCTCGTCAGCGTTCGGGGAGAGCGCCGACAGGATGGCCGGGTTTACGTCGGTGACGGACGCCGGGAACATGGCCTCGTAGCCGAGGTTCATGAGGGCCTTGTTGGCGTTGTAGTGCAGGAACTTCTTGACGTCCTCGGCAAGGCCGACACCGTCGTAGAGGTCGTGCGTGTACTGGACTTCGTTTTCATACAGTTCGAAGAGCAACTCGAACGTGTAGTCCTTGATTTCCTGCTTGCGGGCCTCGGAAACCTTCTCCAGGCCCTTCTGGAACTTGTAGCCGATGTAGTAACCGTGCACGGCTTCGTCGCGAATGATGAGGCGGATGAGGTCGGCCGTGTTCGTGAGCTTGGCGCGTGAGGACCAGTACATGGGCAGGTAGAAGCCGGAGTAGAACAAGAAGCTCTCCAGCAGCGTCGAAGCCACTTTGCGCTTCAGGGGATCGTCGCCCCGGTAGTAGTCCATGACGATCTGAGCCTTCTTCTGCAGGTTCTCGTTTTCGAGCGACCAGCGGAAAGCGTCGTCAATCTCCTTGGTGGAGCACAGGGTGGAGAAGATGGACGAGTAGGACTTCGCGTGCACCGACTCCATGAAGGCGATGTTGGTGTACACGGCCTCTTCGTGTGGCGTCAGCGCATCAGGAATCAGCGAAACAGCACCAACGGTGCCCTGGATGGTGTCCAGCAGGGTGAGGCCGGTGAAAACGCGCATGGTGAGCTGCTGCTCATCCGGCGTCAGCGTGTGCCACGACTGGACGTCGTTGGACAGCGGCACTTTCTCCGGGAGCCAGAAGTTGTTGACCAGTCGGTTCCAGACTTCCACGTCCTTGTCGTCCTGGATCTTGTTCCAGTTGATTGCTTCGACGTGGCTAAGCAGCTTGACCTTTTCGGTCATTTCATCCCCTTTAGCGTTGGGTTCTTTAAGGTAAGCCTACGACGGCGGGTGGAAACCCGCCGTCGTAATCTTTAGTTTTCAGCGCGGCAACCGCCGCAGGAAGTCAACCAATTCAAGTTGATTAGAGGGCACAGCTGACGCAGCCCTCCACCTCTGTCCCTTCGAGGGCCATCTGGCGGAGACGGATGTAGTAAAGGGTCTTGATGCCCTTGCGCCATGCGTAGATCTGCGCCTTGTTGATGTCGCGCGTGGTCGCGGTGTCCTTGAAGAACAGCGTCAGGGACAGGCCCTGGTCCACGTGCTGCGTTGCAGCTGCGTAGGTGTCGATGATCTTCTCGTAGCCGATTTCGTACGCATCCTGGTAGTACTCCAGGTTGTCGTTGGTCAGGTACGGAGCCGGGTAGTAGACGCGGCCAATCTTGCCTTCCTTGCGGATTTCAATCTTGGCGGCCACCGGGTGGATCGACGACGTGGAGTTGTTGATGTAGCTGATGGAACCTGTGGGCGGAACGGCCTGGAGGTTCTGGTTGTAGATACCGTGCTCCATGACGGAAGCCTTGAGCTCACGCCAGTCATCCTGGGTAGGAATGTGGTGGCCGGCGAAGAGCTCGCGGACGCGCTCCGTTGCTGGAACCCATTCCTGCTCCGTGTACTTTTCGAAGAACTCACCGGAGGCGTAGGTGGACTTTTCGAAGCCGCCGAACTTCTGGCCGGTCTCGATGGCCAGACGGTTGGAGGCCCGCAGAGCGTGGAACAGCACCGTGTAGAAGTAGATGTTGGTGAAGTCCAGGCCCTCTTCGGAACCGTAGTGGACGTGCTCGCGGGCAAGGTAGCCGTGGAGGTTCATCTGGCCGAGGCCAATCGCGTGGCTCTGGGCGTTGCCCTGGGCGATGGACGGCACCGAGTTGATGTAGGACATGTCCGAAACAGCGCTGAGGGCGCGGATGGACGTCTCAATGGAGAGCCCGAAGTCCGGCGAGTCCATGGTCTTGGCGATGTTCATGGAACCGAGGTTGCAGGAAATGTCCTTACCCACGGTCTCGTAGCTGAGGTCTTCCGCGTAGATGGACGGCGAGGAAACCTGCAGGATCTCCGAGCACAGGTTGCTCATGGTGATCTTGCCGTCGATCGGGTTGGCCCGGTTCACGGTGTCCTCGAACATGATGTACGGGTAGCCGGACTCGAACTGGATTTCGGCGAGAGTCTGGAAGAACTCACGGGCGCTGATCTTGGTCTTCTTGATCCGCGAATCGTCAACCATCTCGTAGTACTTCTCCGTGACGGAAATGTCGGAGAAGGGGACGCCGTACACGCGCTCGACGTCGTACGGGGAGAAGAGGTACATGTCCTCGTTCTTCTTGGCGAGCTCGAACGTGATGTCCGGAACCACAACGCCCAAGGAGAGCGTCTTGATGCGGATCTTCTCGTCGGCGTTCTCACGCTTGGTGTCCAGGAAGCGGTGAATGTCCGGGTGGTGGGCGTGCAGGTACACGGCACCGGCACCCTGGCGGGCACCAAGCTGGTTGGCGTAGGAGAAGCTGTCTTCGAGGAGCTTCATCACGGGGATGACGCCCGAGGACTGGTTTTCGATCTGCTTGATCGGGGCGCCGTGCTCACGGATGTTGGTGAGTGATAGGGCTACACCGCCACCGCGCTTGGAGAGCTGCAGTGCGGAGTTGATGGCGCGGGCAATCGACTCCATATTGTCTTCGATGCGGAGCAGGAAGCAGGAGACCAGCTCACCGCGCTGGGCCTTGCCGGCGTTCAGGAAGGTGGGGGTCGCGGGCTGGAAACGGCCGTCGATGATTTCGTCAACCAGGCGGCTGGCAAGTTCTTCGTTACCGCGGGCAAGGTGCAGGGCAACCATGCAGACGCGGTCTTCGTAGCGCTCAAGGAAACGCTTGCCGTCAAACGTCTTCAGTGTGTAGGACGTGTAGAACTTGAAGGCGCCAAGGAAAGTCTCGAAGCGGAACTTCTTCTTGTATGCACGGTTGAAGAGCTCACGGATGAAGTTCATCGTGTACTGGTCGAGGGTTTCGCGCTCGTAGTACTGGTTCTTCACCAGGTAGTCGAGCTTCTCTTCCAGGTCGTGGAAGAACACGGTGTTGTTGTTCACGTGCTGCAGGAAGTACTGGTGCGCGGCTTCACGGTCGGCTTCAAACTGGATCTCGCCGTTGGGGCCATACAGGTTCAGCATGGCGTTGAGCTCGTGATAGCCCAGGCCCTTGTAGGCCTCCGGCAGTGGCTTCTTGGCCGTTTCCACAGCGCCCCCGGTTACTTCTGTTTCTGCGACAGTAGTGTCCAAAACTTTTCCAATCCTTGATTGACCCGATCGACGTCTTCCGGCGTCCCCATGAGTTCAAACCTGTAGAGATGCGGCACGTTGCACTTGGCGGCGATGATGTCTCCCGCTGCGCAATAGTTGTCCGCGAAGTTGGTGTTTCCTGCACCGATAACACCCCGGATCAGTTCCCTGTTCCGTGGGTTGTTGAGAAACCTGATGACCTGCTTAGGCACTGAACCTTCGCCGTTCGTCCCACCGTAAGTCGGCAGGACGAGGACAAAGGGTTCAAGTGCTTGTAGTGGGGCATCGTGCGCATAAAGCGGGATGCGCGCTGCATCCCTGCCCAATTTCTGGACAAAGCGCTTGGTGTTCTCAGATGTCGAGGAAAAGTAGATGAGGTGACTCCTCGTGGTCACAGTGTCCGTGTCACTGCGCACGGATGCCGTTGCCAGCGGTGCCATGGGAGTCACCTCGACTACATAGGAATTCTTGCTTGCTGTGGTGGCGAAGTCCGAAAGGAAACTTAGGCCACGGAGGAAACGGCCTGGGCCAGTTCCTCGATCTTGTCCGGGCGGAATCCAGACCAATGGTCCTGCTCGGTCACGACGACGGGAGCCTGCATGTAACCCAGCGCCTTGAGGCGTTCGAGCGCCTCGGCATCCTGGGAGATGTCGACACTCTGGTAGGCAATGCCCTTCTTGTCGAGTGCCCGGTAGGTTGCGTTGCACTGAACACAGGCCGGCTTCGTGTAAACCGTAACGGTCATGATCCCTGTCCCCTTAGTTGAAGTCTGTCGCTCTTCGTATCTGGCGGGCTCAACCGGAACTGAATACTGAATCCGATACCGGCCCGCAGGCTGCTGTGGCAGCCAACACGCTTATTTAGTCTTGTGCTGGTTTCCCGCTCAATCCGTAAACCGATACTACATGTAGTGCAAGCGCCTCGCCGGGACCCCAAGATGATGTATTACAAGTATGTCATTCAATCCACCGCTCGTCCACAGGCAAGGGCTCTCAAAATGTCCGTAATTCCGCCATATTGAGAGATGTCATCCACACCCTGTGGACTACTTAGCCACATTTAATCTCCAGCGTGTCGCCGGGTTCCGGCGTGTCGTGACACTTTGAAAATGTGGCGTGGCGAACAGCTAAACTCTCCTGATGGTCAATCTCCTCCACCTCCGGACGCTGATGGAAGTAACCCGCTTGGGTTCTTTCGCTGCGGCTGCCGCGCAGCTTGGCTATACAGCCTCCGCCGTTTCCCAGCAGATGGCCGCACTGGAACGCGACACCGGCGTGGAACTTTTCCAGCGTTCGGCGAGGAGCGTCATTCCCACCGAGGCGGCCATCACCATGACGCGGCACGCCTCAAAGGTGCTGACCGACGTCGAAGCACTGATGGCGGCAGCATCAAGGACCAACGATGCGCCAGCCCAGGAATTGCGGCTGGGCATCTTCCCAAGCCTTGCCACTTACGTGCTCCCGGACATCCTGAAGAATGAGCGGTGGAACGGACTCGGAATCGAGCTGCGGGTATCAGTCGCTGAACCGGCACAGACCATCCAGGGACTGCGCAGTGGCGGAGAATTGGACGTCGCCCTCGTGTACCAGGTGGGCCAGTCCGGATTGGCCTGGCCACATTCCCTGGAGCGGCAATGGATCGGCGACGACGACTTCCGCGTGGTGCTGCCCGCTTCATGGAAAATCCGTGAGGATGCCGAGATTGAAGCCGCGCACCTCTCGGACATGCCGTGGATCGTCCACCACCCAGGCACCAGCGACGCCCTGGTGATCGAACGCTTGTTTGCCAGCTGCAACCTGCACCCCCGCGTCGTGGCTTACAGTGACGATTTCCACGCCAGCCTGGAGATGACCGCGGCGGGCTTGGGTGCCTCGCTGGTACCGGAACTGGCGCTGCGCAACAGGCCACCCGGCGTCGTGGTCCTTGACGTCCCGGACATCCGGCTGGCGCGTAACGTGTTCGCGCTGCTCATCAATGAAAAGCGCACAGCGCAAGTCCAACTGTTTACGCAGCTCCTGGCTGACACCCTCCGCGGCACCTCCGAAAAGAGCGGTTTGCATCCCCTGAAATCAGCGCCTGTCAAGGGTCCGCAGCGTCGGAGGTGAATTCTTCCCAATTGCTGGAACCGGCCCGATGTTGGGGTTAGATTGATCACATGGGCAAGGTAGCAAGCACACATTTTGGGGAGATCGAGCTCAATCACGGGCGTGAACATTGCTTCGTGACCAAACACGAACTCGGCGGCAATCAGCTTGAGCTGGACCTCAACGTCACGGCGCATGACCATTTCGACGAGGCTGCCATGCACAAGGTGGACTACCGCTTGCGCTTCCTGCCGGAGCTGGTTGACCAGGTCCGGGAGATGATCGCCGATGAGCTGGACCAGGACGGCACCAATCCGCAGCAGTTCCTGCATTTCCACAGTTCCCAGCTCAAGGAAGAGCAGCTCGAATCGGTTTTCGGGGTCAGGGACAAGTCCCAGCTCACCAACGACGTCTTCCTCAAAGCCCTCAAACTGGGTCATGTGGCCATCTACCCTGGCCAGCCCGAGCGCTATTTCGTCCTGGACTTCACCCTCGGCTCGCACTTCACGGATGAGCTGCTGGTTGTGGCCGCCGATGAAGACGGCGTGGTGGATGACGAAATCCTTTGGGAGTCGTGAGGGACTGAGTCTTTAAACGCCCGACGGCGGCCGGTCACCTTTCGGAGACCGGCCGCCGTCGTTGTGGCTGGCTTACTTAGCGGTTTCGAGCAGCGTGGCGCGAACCGTCTGGGTTGCCTTGACCAGATTGCGCAGGGACTCTTCGGTCTCGGCGTAGCCACGGGTCTTCAGGCCGCAGTCCGGGTTGACCCAGAGCTGGCGCGAGGGAACGTGCTTGACGGCGGTGGCCAGGAGTTCGGTGACTTCTGCTTCACCCGGAACACGCGGCGAGTGGATGTCGTAAACGCCCGGACCAACGCCGCGGCCGAAGCCGTGGGACTCGAGGTCGTGGACGACCTCCATGCGGGAGCGTGCAGCTTCGATGGAGGTCACGTCTGCGTCGAGGCCGTCGATTGCATCGATGATCACACCGAACTCGGAGTAGCACAGGTGGGTGTGGATCTGGGTGGAGTCGGCAGCACCGGCCGTGGCGAGGCGGAAGGAGTCAACGGACCACTTCAGGTAGTCGGCGTGGTCTGCCTTGCGCAGCGGGAGGAGCTCACGGAGGGCGGGCTCGTCCACCTGGATGACCTTGATGCCGGCTGCCTCGAGGTCAGCAATTTCGTCGCGGAGTGCCAGGCCAACCTGGTTGGCGGTCTCGCCCAGCGGCTGGTCATCGCGAACGAAGGACCAGGCCAGGATGGTGACAGGACCGGTCAACATGCCCTTCATCGGCTTGCTGGTCAGCGACTGCGCGTACTCGGCCCAGGCAACCGTGATCGGGGCGCTGCGGGTGACGTCGCCCCAGAGGATGGACGGACGGGTGCAGCGGGATCCGTAGGACTGGACCCAACCGTGGACCGTCACGTCAAAACCTTCGAGGTTCTCCGCGAAGTACTGGACCATGTCGTTGCGCTCGGGCTCACCGTGAACCAGGACGTCGTAGCCCAGTTCTTCCTGCAGGTCCACAACGCGCTTGATCTCGTCCTTCATGAGCTTCTCGTACTGCTCGTTGGTGAGATCGCCCTTGTTGTTGCGGGCACGTGCGGAGCGGATCTCGGACGTCTGGGGGAACGAACCGATGGTGGTGGTGGGCAGCGGCGGAAGGTGCAGTGCCTCTTCCTGGGCAGCTTCACGAACCGCGTACTCGGAGCGGTTGAAGTCCGCAGCGGTCAGTGCCTGGGTGCGGGCGCGGACGTCGTCGCGGCGAACGCCTTCGGCGGTTGCGCGGGAAGCGATCACGGCGGATGCTTCGTCGATGGCAGCCTTGGCCGACGCGGGGTCCGCCAGGTAGGAAGCGAGGGTCTTGACCTCCACTGCCTTCTGGTCGGAGAAGGCGAGCCAGCTGCGCAGCTGCTCAGACAACGCGGTTTCCTCTGCGACGTCGTGCGGGACGTGCTGGGTGGAGGTGGACGTGCTGACGGCCAGCTTGCCGGCTGCAGCCTTCAGCTCATCCAGCTTCGCGGCTGAAGCGGCGAGGTCGTTGCGCCAGATGTTGTGACCGTCAACCACACCGGCAACCAGGGTCTTGTTGCCCAGGCCTGCGAGGGCAGCTGCAGAGGGAACTCCACCCTTGAAGACGTCGATGTGCAGGGCGTCGATGTTGGTGGCAGCAATCGTACCGAGCTGGCCGTCAGGCGAACCGTACGGGGTGGAGACAAGGATCTGCGGACGCTTCGCGGCAGACGTGAGGACCTCGTAAGCGCGGGCAACGGCTGCTTCGATCTCGGCGGCCGGCGTGTCCTGGTCAACAACCAGGGCCGGCTCATCGAGCTGAACCCAGCTGGCGCCAGCCTCGGCGAGCTTCTCAAGCAGCTGCACGTAAACGGGCAGGATGTCCTCGAGGCGGGACAGCGGGGCGAAACCGGCCGGGGCGTCGTCGGATGCCTTGGAGAGCAGCAGGTAGGTGACCGGGCCAACAATGTACGGACGGGTCTCAATGCCATTGGCAAGTGCGAAGGCGAACTCGTCAACCTTGGCGGTGGAGGCGAGCGTGAACTCGGTTTCCGGGCCGATTTCCGGTACCAGGTAGTGGTAGTTGGTGTCGAACCACTTGGTCATTTCCAGCGGCTGCTGTTCCTTGTTGCCGCGTGCCAGCGTGAAGTAGCCATCGATGTCCAGCTGGCCCTCAGCGTTGAGGAGCTTACCGAAGCGTGCCGGAACTGCGCCCAGGTGCGCAGTGGTGTCCAGCACCTGGTCGTAGAAGGAGAAGGTACCCGGAACAGCGGCAGCTTCAGTAAGGCCCAGGTCCTGCAGGCGCTTGGCGATGGTGAGCTGGATGTCCTTTGCTGCTGCGTCCAGTGCTGCGGCGTCGATCTTGCCGGCCCAGTAAGCTTCGACAGCCTTCTTGAGCTCGCGGCGACGGCCGATGCGAGGGTAGCCGAGCAGCGAGGCTGCCGGGAACGGAGTGGCGGGCGTGTTCTGTTCAGTCATGGGAATTCCTTGATGAAGTGGTTTGAAAAGGTTGGTGTCTTGGGTGGTCGGGAAGAGCCGACGGGTTGGTGGCAGGCTGTTAGCTTGCGTATTCCTGGCGCAGGGCCATGGTGTTTACGCGGCCAGCAGGGCGGGATGGCCGCGGCAGCGCCAGCTTGTCCAGCACGTCCAGGGCGTCGGCGTGCTCATTGAAGGTGTACAAGTGAATGCCTGGCGCACCGGCATCCAGTGCCGCATTGGCCAGATCCACAGTGGCTGCGACGCCGATTCGCCGACGGTCGGCTTCAGTGTCCACGGCAGCCAGGCGCTCCATGAGTTCCACGGAAGGGTCGACGCCGGCCAGCTCGCCGAGGCGCTTCAGGCGCCGGAGGCTGGTGAGCGGCATGACACCGGGGATGATCGGGATAGTGACTCCGGCCCGACGTGCACGGGTCACAAGGTCCGAGTATTCGTTCGCGTGGAAGAAAACCTGCGTGATCGCGAAGTCCGCACCGGAACGCTGCTTGGCGAGGAGAACTTCGACGTCGTGTCCCACACTTGGCGATTCAGGATGCCTGGTGGGGTACGCGGCCACTCCGACAGCGATCTTGCCGGCGCAAAGGAGTGCTGAACGACGCTGCTCCACGCGGCGGATCAGTTCAATCAGATCCTGGGCGTAGCGGAGTGAACCGCTGGCAGGCTGGCTTCCGTCTTTGGGAAGATCGCCGCGCAGTGCAAGGATGCCGCGGACGCCGTGGTCCAGGAGCTCACCGATGATCTCCGCCAGTTCAACCGGTGTGTTGCCTACACACGTCAGGTGGGCCAAGGGCCGAAGCGTGGTTTCGAGCAGGAGTCGGTTGATGAGGTCAACGGCGGTGTCCCGGTTGGATCCACTGGCACCGTACGTCACGGAGACGTAGTCCGGCTCGGTGGCTTCGAGTTCACGGATAGTGGTCCACAGAGTTTCTGCGGCCGCCGGGGAGCGAGGGGGAAACAGCTCGTAGGAAAGTGCTACGGGTGCCGTTCCGGCTAGGTTGGGATGTACGTCAATAAGACTTGGTGGCGACATTTGCGTCCTTGGCTGTTCGTCATCGAACGTCACCCAATGGTTCCAAGGGAACCATTGATTGCATGATCGATGAATTGAGTTTGGGATACACGAAAGAACTCCAGCAGGACGCAGCCGCGACTGGTACGCCTGGAATGAAGCTTTCCGTGTGCAAATGTCAGGCCCACATGGGGGCACCCACACCCTCCTCACCGCCCTTGCGGGGCGGATCCAACGGAGGATCGCTGACACGTTACCGCGGTAACTTGTTTATGACTCTAGGTCGTGGGCAAGGAGGGGTTCAACTCGACCACCGAATTAAGACGCAGTTTTACGATCCGTGAAGAAGGATTTGTGAACTTTGTTCGCCAAAAGGCGCCGTAGAAACCTTCACCACGGCCTGTCTACGCCCGAGTCGTTCCCGGGACCGCGCAGGTACTCCTCGCGTTCCTGCCCTTCTGCCCGCTCCCGTTGGGCCTGTTGCGCGCTCTCTCCCAGCTTTTGCAGTTGCTCTTTCTCTTGGTCAGGCGGCGTATCCTTGGCTGGCTTCTCCACCTCGCCGCTTCCGTCCGAGTCCGCAGCTATCTTGGCTTTGAGCCGATCCGTAGCCGAATCCAACGCTTTCCCCTCCCCTGCCGAATTTGCGGACCCCTCCTGGCCACACTTGGCAGGTGCGGACTCGACGACGTCCAACGCTTCACGAAACAACGTGGCTGCCATCGGCTTATTGCCTGCAGCCAAGGCGGCATCCCCCAGTTTCTCGATACTCAACACCAGATTGACCCGCACTTGGCATTCATCCTGGCCGGCACCGGCATCCAACGCCGCCTCGAAGTCCTTCCGAGCCGCCATGAAGTCGCCAGCCAGAACGTGGGCGTCCCCGGATGCGAAGTATGCTTTGTGCGGCTCGAACAGGTTTGCGACATGCAGCCAGGAAGCGGCTCCGGCTGCAGCATCCTGATCGGCCGTTCCGAAAGCCTGTGCAGCGTACCCGCCCAAGGCACCCACGCTCAGGAGTTTCGCTGCCACTGCGAGCGCCAGCAGGGCCGGCGGGGCGGACCACAGCGCGAGGCGGCGTCTCCGGCGTCGTGCTTTGTTCATGCCACTGGCCTCTTGGTTTTCGTGCGCAAGCTTTGACCCCGTACTTCCCGTAGCGCGATGAGATGACGCAGGGGTTCGTGAAGGGCCAGCAGGAATCCGGCGAGCGCCAGGAGCCAGTAGAGTTCCACGCGGCCGGGTCCATCGTTGTTGGTAGGCGTGAGGGCTCCGGGCTGGGCTTTGGCAAGCATGTCAGCCGTGGGTTGGTTCCCGGTCCGGTGGACATATGGGACATGGAGCTGAGTTGCGATGTTTTTCAGTTGCCCTTCGTCGATCCTGGACACCGCGTCCTGGCCCGAGCTCTTGTCCTGTACGTACCCGGCTTCGGTGTCCGAGGGGCCTTTCATCCGGCCACCCTGCCCGGTGCCGTAACCCAGCACGGCTCCCCCGCTTACGCTGCTCGCATCCACCGGCAGCGGCACTGGTGCCTCGGCGGCCGTGTTCTCGCCGTCCCCGGCGTAGAAGACCAATGCTGGACGTCCTGGGTGCTGCTCCCGGGCGGCCGCCAGCCTGTCCTTGAGCAACGATCCTGCGCCCGTAATGCTGCTGCCGTTGGCGTACCGCGGGTTTTGCGGCTGCAGCGTTGTCATGGCGGTTTGCAGCGCGGTGGCGTCCTGGCTCAACGGCATGCGGACGGTCGCTTTGTTGTCGAACGTGATGAGGGAAAACCTGGCTCCCGCCAATTCCTTGGCGACCGCCATCACGTCTTGTGTTGCCCCTGACAAGCGGGTGCCTGTGCCGTTGTAGTCCTCTGCAGCCATGCTGGTACTGGTATCGACAACAAAGAAGACGTCGACGTCCGCGACTGCGGTCCTCGCCTCACTGCCCGGCCATCCAGGTCGCAGTGCGGCAAGGACCAGAAGCACGACGGCGGCGCCCCGGACGGCGGCTGGCCGCACCGACCCTTGTGGTCCAGTGCTGCCGGGTCCCGGCCTGCGAAGGATGGTCCACAGGGTGAAGGCTATGACAGCGACACCCAGGGCGGCGAGGAATGGCCACGGAATAATTGGTTCCAGGGTCATGGGTTCAGCCTCCATCCCAGGATCACCGTGCCGGCACCTGTTAGCAGCGCAACCCCAAGCGGCAGCGCCGGACTATCGCTCACGGCAATCTGGGGCGCGGCCAGGTAGCTGCTGGCTTCGGTCTCCTGCACTTTCTGGACGATTCCGGGCACCGCGTCAGGGCTGTCCAGGGTGAAGTAGCTGCCCCCGGTTCCTTCGGCAACCGTCCGGAGTTGGCCGCCGGGCTGATCAGGTTGATCTCCGTAGTCAAAGTCGCCGGGGTTCAGTGCATACACCTTGGCGTTCTTGCTCCGGGCCAGCCCGCCGGCCTGCTGCAGGGTGAAGATGGGGTCACCGGAGAGGAAATTGTCGGTAGCCAGCACAACAGACCGCGAGCGCTTGGCGTTGCCGGACTCCGGATCGACGTCCGGGAAGCTTTGCACGCAGGATGCCAGGCCATCGCCGATCAGGGAGGATCCTCCCCTGTTCCATGTCCCGTCGAAGAAGGATCCTGCCCCGCTGTCCAGGGCCTTCTGAGCTGCCGTGAGTT
The DNA here is from genome assembly GCA_039636795.1 of Micrococcaceae bacterium Sec5.1. Classification (NCBI taxonomy): domain Bacteria; kingdom Bacillati; phylum Actinomycetota; class Actinomycetes; order Micrococcales; family Micrococcaceae; species Micrococcaceae bacterium Sec5.1. The sequence goes on from CP143430.1 coordinate 3,423,381, forward strand.
GTTCCGCGGCGTAGTCGTAGTCGTCTGTCAGCGGGAATAGTTGGACGCTGCTGCTATCGAAGATCACCATGCCGATGCGCTCGCCATCGAATTCCCGGGCGAGTTCCTGAAACACCTTGGCTATGGCAGCGTCCGTACTGGTCATGGATCCTGAAACATCCAGGCAGAGGACGATGTCCCGGTTCCGGATTTCGGGCTGTTCCGTGGTGCGCTGGGCGGGTCTTGCCGCTGCTGTGGCTGTGGCCCCCAGGAACAACGCACCCAGGACCATGGCGAGGACCAACGTGGCCTTGTAGCGCCGCAGAGCATCTTGGTATTCGGGAAGGTCAGTGAGGCGCTCGCCGTGTGCCACTGGCCTGCCCCTTTGCGGACGACGCCGGATCACCAGTCGGGCGGCTATCGCCAGTAGCAGCGCAGCGAGGGGAAGAATCCACCAGTAGGTCAGCTCCACGCCTGTACCACCTGGCGTGCGGTCTTTGCTGAGTCCCGAACGGATTGCATGGCTACGGGCGCGAATTCGTTGGGGTAAATCAAAGCGATACCCACGGCGAACTGATCCAGTCCGTTGCGGCGCAATTCCTCCAGTGTCATGGAAGTGGCCGGAAGGCCTGTGGCTGCACCCGCAAATTCCCGCACGAGGAGGCTGAGTCGCTGGTGGGCGTCACGCCCGGGGAGGCGGCCGGCGTCGGCCTCTCTTTCGAGGGCATCTATTGCTGACAGACACCTGGCCCGCAGCGTTTCCAGATCGTGTGACCCTCCATGCCTGCTAGCCGGAGTTTTTCGCGTTGCTTTGCGGACGGGCCACAGTATCCATCCGTACCAGCACGCTACGAGAAGCAGTAGCGCCAATCCCAGCCATAGCCACAGCTGCTGATATTGAAGGGGTGCGTAGAAGCCCGCGTCATCCTGCACGGTTGCCACTCTTTGCAGACTTCGAGCCAGAGCGGTGCTTCTCCAGGAGCGCGAACACCGCCGGGAGGACGTCGCCTGTGGCACTAATCGTCTGCTCAGCAATGCCGAGCCTGCGGAAGAAGGCGCTGCGCTCCTCCGCGCGTTTCCGCATGGCGGTGGCGTATGCGGCACGAACAACATTGTTCCCCGCCAACGGCGCAGGGATCCGCTGGCCGTTTCCGACGTCGAAGCTGGCCTCGTGCATGGGCGCCGGATGGCCCTCCTTGGCCAACTCAGCGTCGAGGATAGTAAGCCAAAGGACTTCATGCCGGGCCCTCAGCCGCCGCAGCAGAGTTTCCGTGCGGTGGTCGGGCTTAAACTCATCGGCGAGAACGACAACAAGCAGCCGGCCCTTCAAGAACCTGAGCGCATAGTCGAGTTGCTCGGTGATGGCGCTCACCGGCCCACCCAGGGAAATCCCCGCCTCCACTTCCCGCAGCAGCCGTTCCAGGTGCTCTTCACCGCCCTGGGGCGGGAGGTAGCGCGAGGTAACGGCCGAGCCGTGCAGGAGTCCGACGTCGTCCCCGTGCCTGCAGGCGACATAGCCCAGCACGCCGGCAGCATCAACGGCAATCTCCTTTTTGGATTCACCGGAGGCGGCATGGGCTGCCATGTTCCGTCCTGTGTCCACGAGCAACAGCACCGAATGACGGCGGACGGCCACATAGCGCTTGACCAGTGGTGATCCGTGGCGGGCAGTGGCTTTCCAATCAATGTCCCTGACTTCGTCGCCGTGTACGTACGAGCGCAATTCATCGAAGTCCAAGCTGCGGCCCTTGAAGACAGAACCGTATTCGCCATCCAAAAGGGTGAGGGTCCTGCGATGGGCGAAGATGAACATCTTCGACTTCACGCGTCGGAGCAGGCTTGGCATGCGGTGACCGCTACGGCGTCTGCACGGACGCGAGCACTGCATCAATGATGGTTTCCACGGGGACGCCTTCAACCACGGCATCAAACCCGAGCACTATTCTGTGACGCAGGATCCTGTGGGCCAGTTTCTTGACGTCCTCCGGAATGACGTGATCCCGCCCGCTCAAGAGTGCCAACGCCCTCGCCGCCTGGCTGAAGGCAATGCTCGCGCGCGGACTTGCACCGAACTCGATGAGGTTGGCCAAACGGGGCTCCAGGTATTGGGAAGCATGCCGGGTCACATAGGCCAGGCCAACGATGTACCTGATGATGGCAGGATCAACGTAAACCATCTTGACGAGTTCCTGCACCTGAACAATGGCGTCAAGGGAAGCGGCCGCTGGTGGCTTCTGCGCTGCGCTGAACACCCCGGCATCTATGCGCCTGATGACTTCGGCTTCCTCCGCCGGGCTCGGATAGTCCAGGACGTCCTTGAGCATGAAGCGGTCCATCTGTGCTTCCGGAAGGCGATAGGTACCCTCCTGCTCAATCGGGTTTTGCGTTGCCAGCACCAGGAAAGGCTCGGGCAGAGGATAGGACTCGCCACCAATGGACGTCTGCCGTTCCTGCATCGCCTCCAGCATGGCGCTCTGCGTTTTGGCGCTGGAACGGTTGATCTCATCAAGCAGCACAATGTTCGCGTGAACCGGTCCCAATTGGGTGACGAACGTGCCTTTGGCCGCATCAAATATCTGGGTGCCCGCGATGTCGCTGGGCAACAGGTCCGGAGTGCATTGAATCCGGCGAAAATCCGCACTCACTGACTCCGCAAGAGCTTGCGCCGCTGTGGTCTTGGCCAGACCCGGCACGCTCTCCAAAAGGACATGTCCGCCGGTCAGTAAGCCGATCACCAGCGTCTCCTGCAGCCTGGACTGGCCCACCACCTTGGTCTCGAAGCTGCGGATAATGCTGCCGACGAGCTGCTGGGCACGGGCCAAGTCCGGTGCATGGATTCCGGTCGTGGCTGTGTTCTGAAGCACTCGTGGTCCCCTCGCTGGCGTGAATCACTCTATCCAAGCCTCCCCTGAACAAGCTCGCAATGGGGAGCCCTCCCCATGCGGGCTTCTGAGGTCTATTCTTTTGCCATGCCTCAGCTACCAGTCCGCTATGAGCAGTACCTCAACGGCCAAAGCCAGCGCGTCATCGACGCCGTCCGCCCAGTTCTGTTGCAGTCCGCCGCAGACCAAAGGCATGGAGTCCGGATTATCTACAACACAGGCCCCACCGGGCACCAGGCTCATCTGGATGAGTCGATACCCTACGGCGAAATAGTCGAGGACATCGACTAGCCCTTCACCGAGCCGGACAACGCGAAGGAGCTGCCCACGCTCCGGGATACCAGCACGTACAGCAACAACACCGGCACTGAGTACAGGATGGAAAACGCCGCCAGCTGCCCATAGGCTATGGCGCCATGCTGGCCAAAGAAGCTGAAGATGGACACCGCGGCTGGTTGCTTGGCTGTGGAGAGCAACAGGATGAAGGGGACGAAGAAGTTTCCCCATGCCTGTATGAAAACAAAGATGAATACTACGCCCAGGCCCTGCCTCATGAGAGGCAGGACGACGGTGCGTAAGGCCGTCATGCTTGAGGCGCCATCCATCCATGCCGCCTCCTCCAGTTCCAAGGGAACGGAGTCCATGAAGTTCTTCATCATCCAGATGGCCATGGGCAGCGTGGTTGTAGCCATGAAGAATACGGTGGCCATCATGGAATCGAGCAACTGGAGCTGGACGAACAATCCGTAGACGGGCACCATAATGGCGGTGACGGGCAACGACGTCCCGAAAAGCACCGAGTACATGAACGGCTTGTTGAACCTGGACTGGTAGCGGGACAGCGGATATGCAGCAAGAACTGCTGCCACCAGGTTGACCGCTGCTGTTCCGGCAGAGAGAAGGAAACTGTTGGTCAAGGGCTGGAACAACAATTCCGGCGTGAACACCGCGCCAAAATTATCCATCGAAGGCGCCGACGGCACCGCAGTCTGGTAGCCGGCATGAGGATCGACGGCGGCCAGCAGCAACCACAGCAACGGTGCCACAAAGCACAAACCGATCACGGCCAAGGCAACATCTGCCGCCAGCCGCGGCTTGGACATCACGACTTCTGCTCCTTGAGCAGGCGCACATAGACAGCGCCGAAGACTACTCCCAACACGATCAATACCGAGGCAATGGCCGTCCCATAGCCAATATCCCCGAATTTGAAGGCCTCTTGGTAGGCCAACACCGGCAAGGTGGTACTGGCATTGGCTGGGCCGCCGGCCGTCATCACCCAAATGAGCGTGAACACCGCCAACGTCTGCAGGGTAATCAGCATCAGGTTGGTGGCAATGCTGCTCCTGATCAGTGGCAACGTAATGAATGCCAGGCGCTGCCAGCCTTGAGCCCCATCCATCAGGGCAGCCTCCGAGACATCCTGCGGAACGTCCGCGAGGGCGGCCCTGAATACAAGCATGGAGAACGCCGTTCCCCGCCACGTGTTCGCCAGGATAATCGCGACAAGCGGGAACGTGTACAACCAGTCCGGCCCCTGCCCGCCAAAGAAGGCCAGCATCTGATTCAGTGTGCCGTCACGGTTGAAGTAGGCGTAGGCCGCGAAGGCAGCCACGATCTCCGGAAGTACCCAGGCGGCTACCACCGCCGTTCCCACCCACGAGGAAACTGCCTTACGTGAGCGCGTCATGAGCAGGGCGATCAATAGGCCGAGCACGTTCTGGCCGAACACGGCTGAGGCCGCGACGAAAACAACAGTCAGCCATGCCGCCAGTGGAAACGAGTCATCGCTGAACATCCGGACATAGTTCTCCAGCCCCACCCATTGTGGATCCCGGGCAGCCCGGCCTGAAAGTGCGGCATTGGTAAACGACGCATAAAAGGACCAGGCCACCGGGGCAAGCAGGAACAACAGGAGCAAGAGAACGGACGGAACGACCGGCAGGAGCCGCAGGTAGCGGCGAATCGTCATTTCGCCGCTGTCATTTCTTTGATGTCATCTCATGCCCGTCATCTGTCCAGGACCTTGTCATCGCCAACAACCTTGCGCACCGTGGCGTCATACTCCGCTGCGGCATCTTCAGGGCTTTGCCTTCCAGTGATGACAGACTCGGTGGCTACCTGGACCGCCGTCGAAATCCTCGGATAATCGGCGGTGGCTGGGCGGTAATGCGTCACCTTCACCAATTCCGACACGTCCTTGACGAACGGATTCGCCGAAACGTAGCTCGATTCCTTGGCAACATCCGTGCGGACCGCTATCTGGGAGTTGTTAACGTCAAAGGCCAAGGCATTCTTCTTGTTCAGCGCGGTGGTGAGGAACTTGAACGCCAGCTCAGCGTTCTTGCTCTTGGCACCAACTGCAAGGGTCCATCCACCGGACATACTGACGCCACCCGGTTCCTGTCCGTTCCGCGTGGGGAACATGGCCACGCCCATATCCTGCTCGTAGCCTGCCCACTCATAGGGCCCGCCCTTTTGCCAGAACGACGGCGTGTAGGAGCCTTCCACGGTTGCCCCCAGTTTGCCCTGCGGGAACCACTCGCCAAAGACCTTCTTCCAGACATTGGCGTCGAGGGCTTCAGCCGGGCTAGTTGCGAGTTTTTCGTCGTAGAGGGTCTTCAGGAAAGCCAGCGAGTCAGTAAAACCCTGGGAACCGACTACCCACTTCTTTTCCTTTTCGTCGTACAGCGTGCTGTCAGTCCCGTAGAGGAGTTCGTAGAAGCTCTGCATGACGGTTCCCTCGCCCGTACCCTTGCCGGCGTACATGTTGAAGGGAATCACGGTTGGGTCCGAGGCTTTGATGGCACGTGCCGTGGAGAGAATGTCTTCCCACGTTTTGGGCTGCCACGGAACAGGAATTCCGGCCTTCTGCAGCACTGCCTTGTTGTACCAGATAGCACGCGTGTCAGTGCCCAGAGGCACCGCGTAAATACCTCCGTCGTCGGCCCGGCCTGCAGCTTTGGCCGCTTCATTGAACTGGGACCAGTCATCCCACTTTTCCAGGTAGCTGTCCAGCTTGAGGAGGTAACCGGCGTCGACGTCGGAACGCACCTTGAACGTGTCCTCGTAGAAGACGTCCGGCGCGGTATCCGGGGATCGCTGGGCCAGAGCGAGCTTGGTGCCGTAGTCGTCATCGTTGGCTTGGATCGGTTCGAGATTGACCGTCACCGAAGAGTTGGCTGCCTCGAATTCTTTCTTGGCGTCCTGCATCACGGTATCCAGGGCCGTGAAGGAGTCGGATTTCTGGTAGACGATCTTCAGGGTCTTGTTCTCGGCAGTAGGCGGCGTCGAGGAACAAGCGGTTGCAGCGAGAAGAGCGGCTACGACGGGAAGGACGGTGGCAAACCTCATGGGGCGGCGCATTATGCTCCAATCGAGTCGACGTGGCGGAGTAGTTAGCCCTCCAGCAGGAGCCGTTGGGCGCGTGGTGCCAGCGTGTGCTCCAGCACGAGGCAGGCCGCACCAATGGCGCCCACATCCTCACCCACTCCGGAACCCACAACTTCAATACCGTGGATCATGCGGGCCGCACTGTTTTCAGCAATCAGGCCCGGAACACGCTCCAGGAAGTACTTTGACATCCGCCCCCAGAAAGGACCACCAAAAACAACGCGTTCCACGTCAAGGGTGTTGGTCACCACCGAGACAGCACGGGCCACAAGGGTGGCTGACTTATCAAGGATGGCGATGGCTTTTTCGTCGCCGGCATCGGCTTTGTCGCACAACAAGGCGTAACGTTCCTGTACCTGCGGCCCATCTGCGTCCTCGCCATGGCTGTCCAGCACACCGGCCGCCTCGGCCTCAGCCACCAGGACCTGTGGGATACACGAGGACTTCACGCAACCACGGAGCCCGCAGTCACACTGGGGCCCCATCGGATCAACGATGATATGGCCGATTTCGCCCGCATTGCCGGACGTTCCACGGACCACTTCATCGTTCAGGACAATGCCGCAACCAATACCGGTGCCCATATACATGAAGACGAAACTGCCGGCACCGCTGGCCCCGCCGGCCCAGGTTTCGGCCACCGCAGCACTCGTTACGTCCTTGTCCACCAGCGTCTCCAGGCCCGTGGCCTCTGTGAGGGCCTCGCGGATACGCACACGGTTCCATCGAGTCAACAGCGGAGGCTCCACGACGGAACCTTCATCGAGGTCGATTGGCCCCGGGACGGCTACACCGAGCCCCGCGATCTTGGATGCATCAACGCCCGATTCCTCAATGAGGACCTTGATCTGCTGGGCGATGCTCGTGATCACCGCGGCGGGGTCTCCGCCGGGAGTAGCCATCCGCGAATGCCTGACGACGTCGCCCAGAAGATCCAGGACAACAAAGGTGATAACTGCAGGGTCAAGGTGGACGCCTACCGCATACATGCCCGATGGATTGAGCCGCAGGATGGTCCGCGGCTTGCCTGGGCCAGTACCCTCTTTGCCTGCCTCCACAATCAAGTGCTGGTCAAGCAGGCGACGGGAAATATTGGAGATGGTTTGCGGGGACAGTCCAACAATCTGTGCGAGTTCAACACGGCTGAGCCCACCCGAAGACCGCCGGATCGCCTCCAGGATGACTGTCAGATTAAAGTCACCCATGCGGGGTAGATTCGTTCCGCGCCTCGGTGTGGGCTGCCGGATCTCAGTCACTGATTCCCCTAGTCGTTTTCGAAAAAACATCATCGTACTTCGTCTTTGTCTGAATCGTACGATACCCATGCTCACACGGGTATGCGCACACGCAGGCAACGGTGTCAGGGCTTGGTAACGATGACACTAAATTCCCGCCGTGAAGCGCGGGACCGGCTCATCCACGACGACTCCGAGTCACCGTAAACTTCGGGTTCCGGCCTTCCTCCACGGTGGGGCCAATGAGCCGCTCAAGCGCCGGCCGGTACTGCAGATGGCTGTTGTACACAGTCCACAGCTCGCCGCCGGGCGCGAGAACGTGGGCAGCCGCTTCGAACATCTTCAGGGCAGCGCCGGCATGCACGCTGGCTCCAAGGTGGAAAGGTGGATTCAACAGGACAAGATCCGCGCTGCCTGCATCAAACGCTGACAGGGCGTCGTCGTGGATCACGGAAATCCGGTCTTCCAGTCCATTGGCAGCTGCCGTGGCCGTAGCTGATGCCACGGCCGCCGCCGACTGATCAGTTGCTACCAGGCTCGCCTTCGGCTGGTGCCGTGCCAACATCGTGGCAAGAATGCCGGTCCCACACCCCAGATCCACCACCCGACGCGCTTGCGGCATCCTGTCCAGGAAGGTCAGGAGGTACCTGGTTCCGATATCCAGGCGTGCACCGGAAAATGCAGCACCATGAGCACAAACCGTGATCCCCAATTCCGGCAACTGCTCCACCACAGGGTAGGGAGGCTCGCTCGAAACCGGTTTGGGATTGCTGGCCATCAGTACCCTGGACTTCTGCCGGGCCAACTGCGGCTGCACAGATGAGAAATAGCGGTCCAGCACTTTATTCATACCCAGGGACATGTGCTTGACGCGGCCCCCCGCGAGCAGGACCGCATCCGGCGCTGCATAGCGGGCAACGGCGTCGGCGTTTTCCTCCAGCTCCGCCAGCGATTTCGGCAACTGCATGAGCACCAGATTGGCCCCCTCCAGGAGTTCAGCACCCAATTCGTGGGAACTGAACCGTCCCTGCAGGCCAGCTGCTTCTGCATTGCGCTGCAGCGCAAGCCTGCCGGTGTAGAGATCTTGATTAACGCGGACGTGCCCGACGCCGGTCCCGGCCAAAGCGCCCAGCGTCAGGGCACCATACCGGTCGCCGATGACAACAACCTTGGTTTCAGGCCGGATATGATCCGAGGCCGCCTGAAGCAACAGCCTGTCTGTGGCGTCATATGCCTGAAGGTTGTCCGCCTCGACATCGGGGAACCTACGAAGCCCGCCGAACAGCGACTCCAGTTCCTGTACGGTCACGATCGCGTTCTCGCTTTCCTTAAATTCGTTCGCTTTAGTGTCTCGACTTCATGCTGGCTTCGGAGGAATGTGGATGATGCAGCATTCCAAGCACCTGTTGTCGCGTCGAATGGCGACCCCATACCCTGACGGCATCAGGCACCGGTCCCGCCCAACCGCAGAGCCAGGCCACGGGACCGCACTTAACCGGCTCCCTCCCTGAGAGCAAACCATGAGTGTCAATGTTGTCACGCAACTCCAAGTGAAGTCACTTAACTCCCCCGATGAAACGCGCAGTCCGGACAAGACAACGGTTGAGATCGTTACTGTCGGAGACTACACAATCGGCCGAACCACCTTTGAACCCGGCTGGACATGGGACGACTGCATCAAACCAGTAGTCGGAACAGACTCCTGCCAATTGAGCCATGTGGGCTTCTGCGTCTCCGGCTCCCTTGAGGTGGAAACCAATGACGGTGGGCAGGTCAGCATTTCCGGCGGTGATTCCTACTCGATCCCACCGGGACACCATGCCCGGGTGGTAGGCGATCAGCCGTTCCAAGGCATCGAATTCCTCAGTGCAGCCGAGTTCGGCGTCCGTCCGGAGTAGGAATCCGGCCCTCTAACCCGCTAAGGCAGGCATCCCTCAAAGGATCCAGAAAGCAAAAGACCCCGCTCACCCGAGCGGGGTCTTTTATCCGAAGTGGAGCTGAGGGGACTCGAACCCCTGACCCCCTGCATGCCATGCAGGTGCGCTACCAGCTGCGCCACAGCCCCGGATCTTGTTGATCTCCGTAGGAAGATTTCCCTTCCCGCCGAAGCAACTCGTCAATACTAACCACAATCCCCCGAGAAGCGAAATCACAGGAGAGTGATCCCCATCACCGGGATTGGTGGGTATTTCCGCCCTGCTGAACTCGTAACGCCGCAGCCGGGGTGCGCTGGATTGCTCCACCGCACCTCCCCCCAACGGCTGCACGGGAGTCCCTCCGGTCCGGACCGGCGACTCCATCTGAAGTCTAGAATCATGGGAAGGATAAACCAAACCGTCCAGTCGGTTTTAGCGACCTGAATTTAGGCACGGTGGTAGCGTAGTGGGGTCCGGCGGCGCGTTTTTGCTTGCCACCACACCTCGGAATAACTGAGAGGCTCCCCACCATCCATGCAGCAACGTGCGAAAGACACCCGCCTTTCCGTCATTGAAGGCGCCGCCCATGTCTTCGCAGAAGTTGGATACGGCAACGCAAGCCTGAGCGACATCACCAAGCGTGCCGGAGTGACCAAGGGAGCACTGTACTTCCACTTCACGTCCAAGCGGGAGCTCGCCTTGGCCGTCATCCAGGAGCAGCATGCGTTGGTCCTCGCGGCGGGTGCTGGCATTGTGGCCTCAAGCATGCCTGCCCTGGAGAAGATCATTGCGCTCTGCAGGATGTTTGGCAGGCAATTACTGGACGAAGCGATTGTCCAGGGCGGAATCCGCCTGACGTTCGAAGCATCCGCGTTTGATGCCGATATCTCGGGCCCCTACCAGGACTGGATTGAAACGGTGGAGCAACTGCTTCGCAAAGCCCAGGACGAGGGGACCGTTCGGACCATGCTGGATCCCGCCGCCTTTGCCCGCTACCTGGTTGCTTCCTTCACTGGAGTCCAGATGGTTTCCAACGTCCTCAATGCCCGCTCGGACGTACTTCGCCGCATTGACGAGATGTGGGAATTCATGCTGCCAGCAATCGAAGCGGATGCTGGCGCCTAGCAGGTCGCAGCCAGGGCGAAAGCCACACAAAAAAGGCCCTGCCCTTCTTCATCACGAAGAAGGGCAGAACCTCAAGAGTGGAGCTGAGGGGACTCGAACCCCTGACCCCCTGCATGCCATGCAGGTGCGCTACCAGCTGCGCCACAGCCCCATATCCTTGCTGCTTCAAAGCTGTTCACGCCGAAGCAACTCAAATATCTTAGAACAACGATTCCGAAAATTCCAAATCGGGCATATTCGGATGCTGGCCCATGTTTAGAGCTCTGATTCCCCTGCTGGCGCGGCCTTTGCCGAGGCGTCATCCCCGAGTTCAAGGTCAACTACAGGGCAGTCCTTCCAAAGGCGCTCCAGCGCGTAGAAAACACGGTCCTCGGCGTGCTGGACGTGGATGACGATGTCCGCATAGTCCAAAAGCACCCAGCGGCCTTCGGAACGGCCTTCCCGACGAACCGGACGAAGATCCTGCTTCATCAGTTCTTCCTCGATGCCATCAACGATTGCGTTGACCTGGCGTTCTGTGGGCGCAGAGGCAATCAAGAAGATGTCAGTCAGGGCGAGGCGTTCGCTGACATCGAGGGCAACGATGTCTTCTGCGAGTTTGTCAGCCGCAGCACGCGCGGCGTGACGGGCGAGGGTGATGGATTGTTCATGTGCAGACACGGGGACTCCTTGTTGTGGCCAGTGGCCTGTAAATGGCGTTAGCCGGGTTCTAGCGAAATTAGCCGCTGGTGATCATGATGATGCCGACGATGAGCGCGAGAACACCCAACGCCAGGACGCCGAGCTGCAGCAGCCTGTTGCGCTGTGCCCGGGCCAAGCCGGCCGTGTTGGCGTCCAGGGGGTCAAGCCCATAGGCCGCACTGGCAGAAACCGGCGGGCGTTGCGTTTCTTCAAGCTGTTCGTCGACGGCGACAGGCCGCTTCCGCGCGTTCCTTGCCACAGCCTCGGCACGCGCGAGAACACCCGAACGGCCACGTGTGCCCTTTCCGCTGGCCGGGGCCTTCGCGGTATCAAGCGTGGGACCCGACGACGTCACGAGCGGCACGAATGTGGTGCTGGGACGCTTCATGACCGGGCGTTCAATGCCCGGAACCTTGACGAACTCCAGTGGCGTGACCATGGCAAGGTTGTTGGCAGTGGACGGACCTACCGAGGCTGCAGCTGGCACCTTTGCTTCGGCTTGGTTCTGTTCGGCTAGCTTCTGCTTGGCCGCGGCCCGCTTGTTCAGCACCGCAGCACGCTCGGCAAGGGCAATCTGCTGGGCGAGGACTTCAGGATCGACAGCCAGTGGATCTTGCTCGGCAATGTGCTCAAGCTTGGCGGTTTGATTCTGGACCTGCGCAGCAATCAGTTCACGTACCGCGAGTGCCTGCTCCACAGACATTTCAGATTCTGCGGTACCAGCGCTGGCTGCCGAATCGTCGTCGGAACCCCTAGCGCCCGCATCAGGCGCTGGGGCGGCCTTGGCAGCAACCGGTTTGTCAGTCGGATTTCCGCCAGGCATTGGGACGATGGGGTTGGCAGAGGTGGCCACTTCTGCCTGGAGTTGCTGCAGGCGAAGCTGCCGACGTGTTGGTGGGCCGCCGCCGGAGAGCTGCTCTTCCTTGTCTGCGAGCTCTTTGATGGTACGCAGCGCAGCACGGTCGCGGGCGCGGATCTGGGAGGACCGCTCCTGCGCGGCGGCACCCACTGCGTCTACAGGCGCGTCAGCAGCACGGCGATTACGACCAGTTACAGCATTCTCCGCTGCGTCCACTACCTGGGGTGGTGTAGCTTCGGCCTGCGGCTCCTGGTTCTCTTCGCGGGCGCGGCGAAGCTCACGCCTGCTGCGGATGGGTCGCTGTTCCTGGCTGCTCATTCAAAACTCATTCAGTACGTGCTTGGTCGTCTGATCCGGATAATGCGGGGGCCAGCTCCCCTGTCCCTGGCCGCGCGGTCCCGGAGTGTGCGGCGTACAGACCATATTTGGCGATGTACTGCACCACGCCATCGGGCACGAGGTACCAGACGGGGTTCCCCGCACCTACGCGTGTTCGGCAATCCGTTGAAGAAATCGCCATAGCCGGAACTTCCAGGAGGCTGACGTCTTCCCTGCCCATGCCGTCCAGTTCGTGGCCAGGGCGCGTTACACCAACGAAGTGCGCCAAAGACCAGAGTTCGTCAACGTCCTTCCAGGACAGAATCTGGGCCAAAGCGTCGGCGCCAGTGATGAAGAACAGATCAGCGTCGGGTCGCTGGGCCCTTAGATCGCGCAGGGTGTCGATAGTGTAAGTGGGTCCGGGGCGGTCAACATCAACCCGGCTCACCGTGAACCTCGGGTTTGATGCCGTGGCGATCACGGTCATCAAATATCGATGCTCGGGTTTGCTGACCTGCTTGCTGGACTTCTGCCAAGGTTGGCCAGTAGGCACGAAAACGACTTCGTCGAGATCGAACTTGGCGGCAACCTCACTTGCAGCCACAAGGTGGCCGTGATGGATGGGATCAAAAGTTCCACCCATCACGCCCAGCCGGAGCCTGCGCTCCGACTCCCCGCGCGGAGTTGCGGCGATAATGTTAGTGGCCCTGCTTGTGGGTGTGCTTGTTCGGGTGCTGGCGGTGCGGATCCGAGTGCTCTTCTACAGCCTCGTGACGGTTGCCGAGGTTGGTGTAGGAGAGAGCAACGAACATCAAAACCAGCAGGAGAGCAAACATGCTGACTCCGAAGACCCACGGCTCGGCCCAGAGCGGGGCGGGCGCTTCGTGGCCGCCTTCTGTTTGGGCTGCTATGGACGTGGCGATCTGCTGAAACAGCATCTTCTCCCCTAGTTGGTTCTCAAGGATTTTCGACGGCGGGACTCCCCGCCGTTCCGGACTTGTGTTCTATGTTACCGCGTAGCTAGCCGCGGATCTGGCCTTCGCCCTGGACGATCCACTTGGTTGTGGTGAGTTCCGTGAGGCCCATGGGCCCGCGGGCATGCAGCTTTTGGGTGGAAATGCCCACTTCTGCTCCGAGCCCGAGCTCACCGCCGTCGGTGAAACGCGTGGAAGCATTGACGATGACGGCGGCCGAGTCGATTTCAGCGATAAATCTTTCGGCGTTGGCCAGGTTGTTCGTCAGGATCGCTTCGGTATGTCCAGTGGTCCACTTCCGGATGTGATTAAGGGCATCATCAAGGTTGTCCACCATGGCCACAGCGAGGTCCAGGTCCATGTACTCGGTGGCCCAATCGTCGTCGTCGGCCGGAACGGTTTCCACGTCCTTGCCCAAGGCAGCGGCGATCCGGTCATCCACGTGGAGCGTGACTCCGGCAGAGCGGAGTGCGGCTGCAACGGCAGGCAGCACGGTGGAGCCCGAGTGGACGAGGAGGGTCTCGACGGTGTTGCAAACGCTGGGACGCTGGGTCTTGGCATTCAAAAGAATGTCAACCGCCATCTCTTCGTTTGCTGATTCGTCGATGAAGATATGCACGTTGCCTTCACCCGTTTCAATAACAGGCACGGCAGAGTTGGTCACGACAGTCTGGATAAGGTCCCGTCCACCACGGGGAATCAGGACATCAACCCGACCGCGGGCACGCATGAGCACGTTGGCGCCCTCACGGCCGTACTGGTCAACAGTCTGCACGGCATCGGCAGGCAGGCCTACCGAGTCCAGAGCTTCCCGAAGAATTTGCACCAAGGCCTCGTTGGTGTTCGCAGCTGCCGAACCGCCACGCAGGATGACGGCGTTACCGCTCTTGAGCGCCAGACCGGCAATATCCACCGTGACGTTGGGGCGCGCTTCATAAATAGCGGCAACAACGCCCATGGGGACATTGACCTGGCGCAGGCGCAAGCCGTTGGGCAAAGTCTGTCCGCGGACTACGTTTCCGACAGGATCCGGCAAGCCAGCCAGGTTCTCCAAAGCCGCAACCAAGCCCTCAATGCGGGCAGGTGTCAGTGTCAGCCTGTCCAGGAGTGCGGCAGACGTACCATTGGCACGGCCTGCGGCGACGTCCTTCGCGTTTGCGTCCAGCACGTGCTTCCGGCGCTCCTGAAGGGCGGTCCCGATGGCACGCAGGGCGCTATCCTTCCAAGCCCGGTTGGCCTGACCCATGCGTCGGGCAGCCTTCCGGGAACGGTCCGCAATGGCGTGTACCGCGGTTTGGACGTCTTCCGGTGACAGCGGAGCGCCTCCTGCCACAGGGGTCTCCGGCGTCTGGCCGGCGGCACCGGTAACGTCGGAAATCACAGGGGCGTCAGGGGTCAGCGCTTCAGTCATGTTCCAAGTTTAGATGAGCGGACGGCCTGAAGGAGTACGAGGTCGTCAACATGAACAACTTCGCGGTCGTAACCCCTGCCCATCGCCTGTCCGAGCTCCTGTGTGCTGCGGCCAAGCATGCGGGGAAGCTCTTCCGAGGAATAGTTCACCAGGCCACGCGCCACGACGGTCCCGTCCAAGGCCACCATTTCCACGGGGTCACCTGCTTCAAAATCACCGCTGATGTCCGAAATGCCCGCGGGAAGGAGCGACCTGTGCCGGTCGCGCACGGCTTTCACCGCGCCGTCGTCGAGCATCAAGCGCCCGTGAACCGTTGCCAGGTGGGCCAACCACAACAGGCGAACGGGCTTGCGGTTGCCGTTCACGGCGAACCACGTTCCCACGTCCTCCCCCGCAAGGGCTGCCGCAGCGTTCGCCGTGGACGTCACCAAGGCATGGATGCCCGAGCCCGCGGCAATGGAAGCGGCCTCCACTTTGGTCATCATGCCGCCGGTGCCCACACCTGCTTTACCCGCCTTGCCGATGGTCACGTCTTCGAGGTCCTGCGGACCGCGGACCAATGCGATCCGCTTCGCCCCATGGGAGGGCGGACCGTCATAGAGGGCGTCGACGTCGGAGAGCAACACGAGCGCGTCGGCGCGGACCAGGTGGGCCACCAAAGCCGCGAGGCGATCATTGTCGCCAAAACGGATCTCGTGGGTGGCGACGGTGTCGTTCTCATTGACGACGGGAACGACGCCAAGATTCAGCAAGCGATCCAGGGCCCGGAACGCGTTGGTGTGCTGCGTCCGGCGCATGAGGTCATCAGCCGTCAGCAGGACCTGGCTGACCGTGACGCCGTGAGCGCTGAAAGCTTGCGTATAGCGCGCCATCAAGAGGCCCTGCCCCACGCTTGCCGCGGCTTGCTGCGTCGCAAGATCCTTCGGGCGTTTGGCCAGCCCCAGGGGAGCAAGGCCGGCTGCAATAGCACCAGAAGAAACCAGGATGATTTCAGTGCCTGCGTTTCGCTTGTCCGCCAACGCATTAACCAGCGACGTCAGCGATTTCTCGGAGATGCCACCCTTGATACTGGTCAACGAGGACGAGCCCACTTTGACCACAATCCTCTTGGCGGTGGCCAGGGCCTGGCGTTCAAGGACCTCTTCGTTCGGAATTTCGACGGTCCTAGTCGTCATCACCGGTATCCAGGGTGCCTTCCGTCACAGGCTGGGCACGACGGCGGCTGACGGACTCAGTCCAGATGCCTGCCTTGCGCTCGGCTTCCAATTCGGCGCGGGCAGCAGCCTTGGCTTCGCGGCGCTCAAGCTGTTCATCGCGCTTCTGTGAACGCGTGGGACGGTCACCGATGTCGGCGACGCGGATGTCGGTACCGCGGGGAGTTGCCAGCAGTTCGGCACCGGCCATCATGGTGGGCTCCCAGTCGAAGACCACGCCATCGTCCTCACCGATGACCACGGTATCGCCGGGCTTGGCGCCAACCTTGAAGAGCTCAGTCTCGACGCCGAGCTTGGCCAGGCGATCAGCCAGGTAGCCGATGGCTTCCTCGTTGGTGAAGTCGGTCTGCTTGACCCAGCGGACAGGCTTCTCGCCGAGGACGCGGAACAACGGCTCGAGGTTCTTCTCCTCGCGGCGGATCCGGAATCCGCTCTCGTTGACGGCGCGGGGACGAAGGACAGGCGGGGCAATCTTGGGAGGCGCAGTCTCAACGGCGTCCCGTGCAGCCTTGACGATCTCCGCCATGGCGAAGCCAAGCTGGCGCAGGCCTACATGGCTGGTTGCCGAAACTTCGAAGACCCGGTAGCCGCGGGCTTCGAGTTCCGGACGAACGAACTCAGCCATGTCCTTGCCATCAGGGAGGTCCACCTTGTTCAGGACAACAAGCTTGGGACGTTCGTTCAACGGCACAACTTCGCCGTCGACGCCGGCATAGCTCATGTCAACGGCGTACTTTTCCAGTTCCGCCTCGATGATGGCCAAATCGGAGAGGGGATCACGGTCCGATTCCAAAGTTCCGCAGTCCAGGACGTGAACCAGGGCTGCGCAGCGCTCGACGTGGCGCAGGAAGTTGTGGCCAAGGCCCTTGCCCTCGCTGGCGCCCTCGATCAGTCCGGGAACATCGGCGATGGTGAAGCGGATGTCGCCGGCCTGGACGACGCCAAGGTTGGGAATGAGGGTGGTGAACGGGTAATCGGCAATCTTGGGCCGGGCAGCTGACATCGCTGCAATGAGGCTGGATTTTCCTGCGGACGGAAATCCGACCAAGGCGATATCGGCGATGGACTTCAGCTCCAGGACGATGTCACTGGATTCGCCCTCGATGCCAAGCAGCGCAAAGCCTGGCGCGCGGCGCTTCTGGGAGGAAAGTGAGGCGTTTCCGAGGCCTCCCTGGCCACCTGCAGCCGCAACATACTCCGTGCCCTCGCCAACGAGGTCGGCCAGGACTTCGCCGTCCTTGGTCTTCACCACAGTGCCATCCGGCACGGGAAGGATCAGGGTTTCGCCGTTCTTGCCGCCGCGCCAATCGCCCATGCCCGGGCCACCGTTGGTGGCATGGCGGTGGGGGGCGTGGTGATAATCCAGCAGGGTGGTGGTCTGCGCCGACACCCGAAGGATGACGTCGCCACCATTGCCACCATTGCCACCGTCGGGCCCGCCGAGTGGCTTGAACTTTTCGCGCTTGACAGAGACACAGCCGTGGCCGCCGGTTCCGCCGGATACGTGCAGGACTACCCGGTCTACAAAGCTCGCCACGTGAATCTCCTCTTGCTGTTGCCAGCGCTGTTGCATAAATCAGAGCGCCATAGACGCCCTAATCGATTGTAATGCGGTTAAAAGAACGGTGGAGCGGGCCGTTTGGCCCGCTCCACCGGTTCAGAACTTGTTGTTACTCTGCAGCTGCAGCAGCAACGATGTTCACTACGCGACGGCCGCGGCGAGTACCAAACTCAACCGCACCGGCCTCGAGTGCGAACAGGGTGTCGTCGCCACCGCGGCCGACGCCTGCACCGGGGTGGAAGTGGGTTCCACGCTGGCGAACGATGATCTCGCCTGCGGAAACTACCTGGCCACCGAACCGCTTGACGCCGAGGCGCTGTGCGTTGGAGTCACGACCGTTGCGAGTGGAGCTCGCGCCTTTTTTGTGTGCCATGTGAAATGCCTGCCTCTAAATTTCTGGGGAAACTGAAAATCTGAACAGAGTAACGAAAGTTACTTGATGCTCGTGATCTTGATCTTGGTCAGTTCCTGACGGTGACCCTGGCGCTTCTTGTAGCCGGTCTTGTTCTTGAACTTCTGGATGACGATCTTGGGACCGCGAAGGTCCTCAAGGATCTCAGCCGTGACCGTGACCTTGGCCAGGTCCGCAGCAGCGGACGTGACCTTGTCGCCGTCAACCAGGAGCAAGGCGGGCAGCTCAAGAGTGCTGCCGGCTCCACCGGGGACGCGGTTAAGCGTTACGTAGTCTCCAACGGAAACTTTTTCTTGGCGGCCGCCTGCGCGGACAATCGCGTACACCACTTGGGTACTCACTTCTCTCGACGTTTCTTACTAAATTTGCGTGCGGAACCTTGAACCGGAATCAGGCTTGGTTCGCGCTGTGCCTCAACGCCGTGGACTTCTGATCGAAGCCCGCGAGTCATCCCATGAACAATTCCAAGGGGCATAACCCAAGTGTTGGCGTAAGCACCGAAGATCAAGATTACGCTAGTTTGACCTTCAGCTGCAAATGAGGCCGCGTCCGGAGGCTATCGGGTGACTTGCATCACCAGTTGTAACGGACTCTCCCGGCACCGTGCCCATACAGCCTACAGGGTTTGTGGAGGAATACTGCGATTTGGCCGACGACGCGCTGGATTTTTGTGGAATTGCCCAGCCGCCAACCCCGGAAGCCCTGCTCAGGCGAAGAGCCGGGGTGCATCAAAGAAGGCTGTCTCGTAGCGGCAAGACTGGGCGAAGGCCTCAACCATGGCCCCGCGCTCCTGGGCGGAGGCGCTAATTGCCGCGGCATCAGTAAAGTCGATCGCCTTCCGGGTTGCGGCAGCAAACTCCTCGTCCGCGTACGTCGTCAGCCAGGCGGCGTACGGGTGCTCGCTGGGGGCGCCGGCGTCCACATAGGCGGCGTGGAGTTGCTGTCCTGCCTCCGCATACAGCCAATAGCAGGGCAGGATTGCCGCCAGCAACACGGCGTAACTGCCGGAGGCTGATGTGGCCAGCAGGTGGTCCACGTACGACCTTGTCACGGGTCCGGTCTGTGTTGAGGCCGAGCGCGTGCTCAGCCAGTTCCGATGGAGCTCGGACTCCACTTCAAGGCAGAGTTGCGATGACTTCGCCCAGAAGAGCTGCTCTTCTTCAGTGGGGGCAAGTGCACCTGCGCGCGCCAAAACCCGGGAGTAGCCGTTCAGGTAAATGGCGTCCTGGGCCAGGTAGTAGTTGAACTCGGGCTCCGGGAGCCGGCCTGACTGCAGGCCCTGGATGAAGGCGAGACCGTAAATCGCATCCAATTCCGGCGCAGCTTCGGCCCACAGCCGCGCGGCAAAGTCGCCGGATTTCCCGGCAGGATTCAGCGCTGGCTCCATGTGGTGGAAGTGGTGGACCGGCCCGCTGCCCTTACCCACCTTCAGCCCGTCGGCCGCCGCGAGGGCCTGCAGCAGCCACGGCTTTACCTCGCGGAGAGACGCCTCCCAGTCGCCGGTACGGGCTTGGACCGTGGCCAACGCCGAGGAGAGCGAGCACCCCGTTCCGTGGCTGTTCCTGGTATCAACGCGGGGCCCAGGCACCTCGATGACGTCCTGTCGCAGCAAACCGCTCGTATTGACCAGCGCATCGGGGCAGTCGTTTCCTGCCAAGTGGCCGCCCTTTACCAAAACCGTCGTTCCACACTCAGCAGCCAGGCGTTTACCCTGGTCAAGCGCCGTAGCCCAGTCGGGGGCTTCGGGCTCCCCCAGCAACATCGCCAGCTCGGGAAGGTTTGGGGTGACGAGATCCGCCAACGGCAGGAGGCTGCGCAGCGCAGTTTCAGCGGTCTCCCGCAGAAGGCGGTCGCCGCTGGTGGCAACCATCACCGGGTCAAGGACCACGACGGCGGGACGCACCTCTTCGAGCCAACTGCGGACTTCGTCGATGACGGCCGCATCACCCAACATCCCGATCTTGACCGCATCAATCTCAATATCGCTGCTGATCGCGTCCAGTTGCTGACGCAGGAACTCGACGGGCGGAACATGGACTGCACTGACGCCCAACGTGTTCTGGGCCGTCAAAGCCGTGATGGCAGCCATGCCATAGCCCCCGTGCGCTGCGATGCTCTTCAAGTCTGCCTGGATTCCGGCGCCGCCAGAAGGATCCGAGCCGGCAATGCTGAGCACCCTCGGATGTGGCAGGGCCGGGACTGCTCCCATACCCGCAGCGCAGACAGGGTAGACAGCGGAATTCGACGATGAAGCCATGGTGGACATCCCTTCGCCGGTGCTAACCGGACAGGTTCAACGGGTCTGGATCTCAGCCTGGCCCGTGCCCGGCACCCCGTGTCAGTTTCCTAGCGTAGCCCGGAAGCCCCTCGCCCCGGGAACCGGACAGCTTCACGGAATCGATGTGACTGGCGGGCAACGAAAGAGCCCCGCAGTATCCGCCGTAAACGGATGCTGCGGGACTCTTTCGTTGCATAGTGGCAGGTTGCCCTGCTTACAGCTCTGAAGCGGGAACTCCCACCCCAAGGATGATGGGTTCGTCCGCTACCTTCTTTTTGGCCGGCTCTTCCGCTGCTGGCGCCTTGGCCTCATGGGCAGATCCGCCAGCGGCAGCAGCAGTTACCTCGTGGTGTTCCACACTGGTTTCGTTTGCGGCACCCTGCGCCCTGCTGGCACTGCGGTTCCTCCGGCCACGACGACCACGGGCACGCGACGAATGATCGTGCTCATCGGTAGTGCCAGCAGAAGCACTGGCAGGGGAAACGGCGGCAGCAGCCGCAGGTTCGGAAACCGAAGCCGTGGCCTCTTCCTCCGCAGACGGCGAGGCACCGAGGTGCGAGAACGCCTCGGCCAGCAGGTCCAGGCTCATGGCCGGCTTGCCAGCAGTTGGTTCCTCATGATGTTCCACAAACGGAAGAGCCACTTCTTCGCCACCGAAACGCAGAACAGGAGTGGCGCGCGCTTCCCGAACCGCAGCCTCATGACTGGCGGTATCAGGTGCAGCCGGAACGCCAGCCTCGCCGGTTGCAGCCTCAGGGGCAGATCCATCGGTGTGACCCTGCTGGCCTGCTGCACGGGCCTGCTCCTCCGCGCGGTGAACCTCGTCATCGTGCAGGTGGGCGGCATGTGCTGCAGCGGCGATCGTGGCAAGAGCTGCCCTGGTCGCCTCAGCCTTCGCCTGGCGGACCGGGTCCACGGACTCCGTGGTCGCAGGAGCTGCGGGGGCGGCCGGCGTGCTGTGGACTGTAGGAGGCACTTCGGCCATTGCCGGTCCCCCACCCTTGCCACGGCGGCGCTTACGATCAGTGCGTGCAGCAGGCTGTTGGGGTTCGACGTGCGGGCGGTGATGCTCGGCAGCAACGACGTTGGCGCGTCGGTGCTCCACCGGCTCATCATGGGTGACGACACCCCGTCCGGCACAGTGCTCGCACTGCTCACCGAATACCTCGAGCAGGCCGGTGCCCATGCGCTTGCGGGTCATCTGCACCAGGCCCAGCGATGTCACTTCGGCCACTTGGTGTTTGGTGCGGTCACGACCCAGGCATTCCACCATTCGGCGGAGCACCAGGTCACGGTTCGATTCGAGGACCATGTCAATGAAGTCGATGACGATGATGCCGCCGATATCGCGCAGGCGTAGCTGGCGAACAACTTCCTCGGCTGCTTCAAGGTTGTTCTTGGTGACGGTTTCTTCCAGGTTCCCGCCGCTGCCGGTGAACTTACCTGTGTTGACGTCCACCACAGTCATGGCTTCGGTGCGGTCGATGACAAGGGAACCACCAGACGGAAGGAAAACCTTGCGTTCCAATGCCTTGTGGATCTGTTCATCGATACGCCAGGCAGCAAAAATGTCCTGGTCCTTGGTCCACTTCTCAAGGCGGCCCACCAGATCGGGAGCCACGTACGTAACGTAAGCCTCGATGGTGTCCCAGGCGTCGTCGCCGGAAACGATCAACTTGGAGAAGTCTTCGTTGAAGACATCCCGGACAACCTTGATGGTGAGGTCGGGTTCTCCGTAGAGCAGTTCCGGAGCAAGCACCTTGGTGGAGGACGCCTGCCCTTCAATGCCTTCCCACTGCGCGCGCAGACGGTTGATATCGTGCGTCAGTTCTTCCTCGGAAGCACCTTCAGCGGCTGTGCGCACAATGACGCCGGCGTTCTCCGGCAAGCGATCCTTGAGGATGCGCTTGAGGCGGTTGCGTTCGACGTCAGGAAGTTTGCGCGAGATACCGGTCATGGAACCGCCCGGCACGTACACAAGGTAGCGGCCCGGGAGGGAGATCTGGCTGGTGAGGCGGGCACCCTTGTGTCCAACCGGGTCCTTGGTGACCTGCACCAGGACGGAATCACCGGACTTCAGCGCATTCTCGATCCGGCGCGGCTGGCCCTCAAGGTTCACTGCGTCCCAGTTCACTTCACCGGCATACAGCACGGCGTTACGGCCACGTCCGATGTCAACAAAAGCAGCCTCCATGGAAGGCAGAACATTCTGGACCTTGCCCAGATACACGTTGCCAATGAGGGAGTCCTGCTGGGTCTTGGACACAAAGTGCTCGGCCAAGACGCCGTCTTCAAGGACCGCGATCTGGATTCTGTCGTCGCGCTGGCGGACGATCATCTGGCGATCCACGGACTCGCGGCGGGCAAGGAACTCAGCCTCGGTAATCACCTGGCGGCGACGTCCGGTCTCGCGGGATTCGCGGCGGCGCTGCTTCTTGGCCTCAAGCCTGGTGGAACCCTTAACGCTGGTAACGCGGTTTGACGGGGCCGTCTCAGTGATCGGGCGGGGCGCGCGGACACGGGTCACCGTGTTGGGCGGGTCATCGTCAGAGCCGCCCGTCAGTTCGAGATCCTGGTCACCCCTGCGGCGACGGCGACGACGACGCGACGTGACGCCCTCTTCGAGGGCTTCCGCTGCCGGAGCTTCTTCTTCGTCCTCAGTCTCAGTGCCGTCCTCGGCATCGGACTCGTCGCGTTCGTTTCCGCGCCGACCACGGCGGCCACGGCTCCGGCGACGACGACGGCTGCTGGAATCCTCCAGCTCCTCGGTTGTCCCCGTTTCCGGAGTTTCTTCAGTCTCTTCGGCCTTTTCCTCGACGGCCGGACGTGCCACGGTGCTGAGGTCAGGGGCCTGGAAGATCATGGACGTAATGGAGACCGGCTCCAGGAACAAAGACGTTGAACCGGGGGCGGACTCCTCGGCAGCTTCAGCCTCTTCCTCGGCGGGAATGGTGCCTTCTACAGATATGCCCTCTACGGGAGCGTCCGGCGTGGGCTGGGACGCGGCATCCGGCGTCGTGATTTCTTCGGTGGTTTCCACTGCGCCAGAGGCTGCAGGCGTCTCAGCGGCCGTTGCGTCAGCTGCGTTTACGTCCTTGGGCTTGGTAGTCCGACGACGGCGGACCGGCTTTTCAGGGGCAGGTTCGGCATCGGTTTCCGGCAGGGACGCTACCCCGGCCTGGTCATCAAAACTGGGGAGGGGCTCGGCAGGCACTGTTGTCTTGCGTGCGCGGCTACGGCGTGCCGGCGCCTTCACGGCTGCTTCGGTGGGTTCAGTACCGGTGGCTTCTTCGGCAGCTTCCTCAGAAGCGACGGCTTCTTCAGTACCGGCTGTTTCGACCGCTTTGGGCGCAGCCTTGCGCCGTGTCCGGGTGGTCTTTTTGGGCGCTTCCGCAGTTTCCGCGGTAGCTGCCTCTTCGTTAACGGCTACAACCTGGTCATTATCCATATGTGGCAACACTCCTGCCCCAGCGACGCCGCCACATCCGGCGCCCAGTGGGGCAATTATTTGTCAAAACCCTCAGGCGTTGACAGAAGTCGGTAGTATTCCTTCCGGTTCGCACCATCATTGGGGTGCGGCAGCCCTGGAAGGCCGATGGCTTTGCTCTGAAACCCGTTGTTCTGCTGCCACAACCAGGTGCCGTCCATTGTCATGGCGGGCATGCGAAGGATCACGTGATCCAGGCAGGCCCTGCTCATGCTGGCGGTCTTGGGAACAAGTCACCGGACCGGATTCCGAATGTGGATCGGCTTCCGGCCATGTTCATTCTCTCACACCCCTGCACATTCGAAGCGTAGGAGACTGTGTCGCACGGTGGGGAAAGTGCCGCCACGAGCTGGGGACCACGTCCAGCCTCCGGCGTTACAATCCTCAGAAGAGCCGTTCCCGGACTGGCCGGGTCATTGTCGAAAAGGATTGCGTCCGCGATGCCAAGCACCGCCAGGGGAAACCTGGCCAATCAAGCCTCCACCCCCGCGGGTGGGAAGACCACCGAGCCTGGATTGCAGCGCGCGGCCCGGCCTGACTCCCTCGCCAAAGCAGTGGAAAACAAGCCATTTGCGTGGCTCCTGCTGATCACCGGCGTCGTCGGCTGGCTGGCTTCCGGGGCATTGGTCCTTGAGAAGCTGGCAGTGCTCAAAGACCCCAACCACATCACGCTCTGCGATGTGAATCCGTGGGTTTCCTGCGGAGCCGTGATGCAGACACCGCAAAGCTCCGTTTTCGGGTTCCCCAACATGTTCATCGGGATCGTTGCCTTTGCGGTGATCATCACCACTGCCATGGGACTCCTGGCCGGGGCCAAGTATTCACGCAGCTACTGGCTGGGCTTGCAGGCAGGTGTAACCCTTGGATTCGTTTTTGTTGTGTGGTTGTGGTCTCAGGCCCTGTATGTCATCAACGTGCTGTGCCCGTACTGCATGGTGGTGTGGGCAGTCATGATTCCCATGTTCGTCTGGGTAACCATCCGCAACATCTCCCATGGAGTCATCAAAGCCCCGCCAGCGCTGGCCAAGATCCTGGGTGACTCCGGATGGATCATTGTGGCACTGCTGTACGTAGCTGTGATCGCCACGATCTTCTTCGCCTTCATCCACGTCTTCGCCGGTACCTCGGGCTACTAAAACAACTCCGCGACATAACAGTTAAGGCCAATGTTCATGGTGAACATTGGCCTTAACTGTTATGTCGGCGAGGGCGTCGTTAGCCCGCGAACCAGATCTTGATCTCACGCTCGGCGGAGTCAACGGAGTCCGAGCCGTGCACGAGGTTCTGCTGGACTGCCAGGCCCCAGTCCCGGCCGAAGTCGCCTCGGATGGTGCCCGGCGTGGCAGTGGTGGGGTCGGTAGTGCCCGCCAAGGAGCGGAAGCCTTCGATCACGCGGTGGCCTTCGAAGACCGCGGCAATGACCGGGCCACTGAGCATGAATTCCACCAGTGGTTCGTAGAACGGCTTGCCTACGTGTTCTTCGTAGTGCTGCTCCAGCAGCTCGCGGGTCGCGTTGACCTTCTTCAGCTCAGCCAAGGCGTAGCCCTTGGCTTCGATCCGGGCGAGGATGCTTCCGCTGAGGTTGCGGGCGACGCCGTCGGGCTTGATCAGGACAAGGGTCCGTTCAATGCTCACAGTTGCTCCAATGTGATGGGCGGGTGGGTTTCCCAGCCAGTTTACGGGGTTTCCGGACCTGCCTCGTCACTGTGCGTTGCATCCCATTCAGCCTGTTCCCGGTCCCGTTGAGCCACTTCACGGTCGATCCGCATCCCCGTCCGAATTCCGTACCACCAGCAGATGGCGAAGAGGACGCCCACGATGAACATCATGGGCTCGGCGATCCCAGTCAGGATCAACAGGAGCTGCAGCCCCCAGCCCAGGCCGATTCCCCAGGGCTTGGACAACACGGCACAGGCCAGAACGAGGACTACGCTGAGCGTGATGCCGACGCCCAGGATGATTCCAGGAGGCACTTCGCCACGCTTTAAGCCAAAGACCACCAACGTGCCGAAGAAGGCAACGAAGGCTTCAAGCAACAGCACGGTGGAAGCGAACATCACCTTGGTGGACCGGCGCTTTTTGGGCATGCCGGGGCGCCATTCACGCTGAGCCTTGGTCAGCCTTGCCACGGTCACGCACCTTCCTTGCCAAGCAGTATGCGTGCCTCGGCCACCAGGGTGATGGAACCGGTGACAAGGACGCCGCCGGAAAGGTCATCATTGGACTCGGCGCGTTCAACGGCCCATTCCAGGGCATCATCAAGCTTCTCGGCGATGTGGACGTTGTCCTCGCCAAAGCCAAGATCGACGGCGAGTTCGGCCAGTTCCGCTGCAGGGACGGCCCGCAGCGAGTTGGACTGGGTGAAGCAGAACTCCTCGGCCAGGTCTCCGAGCTGCTCCTTCAGGGTCTTCAGGATCTCCTCGGCGTCCTTCTCCCGGAGTACTCCCACGACCACCACGAGCTTGCCGAAGCTGAACGCCTCATGGATGGCCTCCGCAGAGACGCGGATCCCTTCGGGGTTGTGGGCGGCATCCACCACGATGGTCGGTGCTGTCCGCACCACTTCCAGGCGGCCGGGGGACGTCACATTGCCGAAGGCTTCTTTCAGGACATCTATATCGAGCTCTTTCTCTCCTCCACCGAAGAACGCCTCCAATGCCGCTACAGCAACGGCCGCATTCTCTGCCTGATGCGCACCATGCAGAGGCAGCAGGAGGTCCTCGTAGCGACCCGCCAGGCCTTGGACAGTCAGCACTTGTCCGCCCACCGCAACGCTGCGCGACTCCACACCAAACTCAACACCCTCGAAGCGGAACGGGACGTCCACCTCGCGGGCCTTTTCCAGCAGGACCTGGGCAGCGTCCACCGGCTGGGCAGCGCTCACCAGGAAACCACCCGGTTTGATGATCCCGGCCTTCTCATAGGCGATGTCCTCGGTGGTGTCGCCCAGGAGATCAGTGTGGTCCAGGGAGATCGGCGTGATGACAGAGACTTGGCCATCGCCCACATTGGTGGCATCCGTAATGCCGCCGAGGCCAACTTCCATGACCGCCACATCCACCGGCTGGTCAGCGAAAATCGCGAAGCCAAGGATCGTCACGCACTCAAAGTATGTGAGCCGGGGCTGGTTCTCAGCTATGAGCTCGTTGTCCACGATTTCCAGATACGGACGGATCTCGTCCCAGATCCGAACAAACGTCGCATCTGATACGGGCTCACCATCAATGCTGATGCGCTCGGTGACTTTTGAAAGGTGCGGGCTGGTGTAACGGCCTGTGCTCAACCCGTGTGCACGAAGCCCGGCCTCAATCATGCGGGCCGTGGAGGTCTTGCCGTTGGTTCCCGTGATGTGGATGATCGGGAAAGCCTTGTTGGGCTCCCCCAGCACGTCCATGGCCCTGAAAAGCGGTGCCAACCGGGGTTCCATCTTGTTTTCAGGTGCACGGCCAAGAAGTTCGGCGTACACACTTTCCACTGAGAATTCGTCAGTCATGATTCAGGCCCCTGCCTTTGCTACGGTGACGCGCGGTTCCTCGGCGCTGGAGAGAAGGACTTCCAATTCCAGGGACAGCGTCTCGGTCTTGACGAGCTCGGCGTTGGCTTCCAAGGCATCAACAACGTCCTGCTGTGCCTGGACAGACGTGCGGATGCGGTCGCTGACATTCAGTCCAGCATCCTTGCGTGCTTGCTGGATGGAACGAACCATGTCACGGGCAAGTCCTTCCGCAGCAAGCTCAGGAGTGACTTCGGTGTTCAGGACGACGAATCCCCCGCCCGGCAGCACCGAGACGGCCTTCCGGGCGGCAGCACCGCCGTCGGACGTTTCTCCTACCACAGTCTCCAGGCTGTATTCATGCGGCTCAAGCTCGAGTCCCCCGGCCACCACCGCGCCAGAATCGTTCACGGACCAGTCGCCTGACTTGGACCCCTTGATGGCCTGCTGCACGTTCTTGCCCAGGCGCGGACCAGCAGCCCGGGCGTTGACCACCAGTTTCTGCTCAATGCCGAACTCCTCCGGCGAAGCCGAAGCAGCGTCCAACAAGCGGACGGAGCGAAGGTTCAGTTCATCAGCGACGACGGCGGCGAAGCCTTCCAGCGCATCTGCACCAGGTGCCACCACAGTCAGTTCCTGGAGCGGCAGGCGGACCCGCAGGTTAGCGGCCTTGCGCAGGCTCGAACCGGTGGAGCAGATCTGCTGCACGCGGTCCATTGCTTCAACCAGTTGCGGGTTGGACGGGAACAGCGAAGCATCAGGCCAGTCAGCCAGGTGCACAGAGCGGCCGCCTGTCAGCCCGCGCCAGATCTCCTCGGTCACCAGCGGCAGCAAGGAAGCCGAAACGCGGCACACAGCTTCGAGGGCGGTGTACAAGGCGTCAAAGGCATCAACATTCTCGTCGAAGAAGCGCTGGCGGCTGCGACGAACGTACCAGTTGGTGAGCATATCCAGGTAGCTGCGCAGTTCATCGCAGGCCCCGGAGATGTCGTAGCTGTCCAGGCTGGCAGTGATGTTCCGGACCAGGTCTCCTGTGTTGGCCAGGAGGTATTGGTCCAGGGTGTCGGAGTAGCCGTCGTAGCGCAGCTTCGCCTCGTAGCCCGAACCGCCGTTGGCAGCGTTCGTGTAGAGGGTAAAGAAGCTGTAAACATTCCACAGCGGCAGTATGACCTGGCGAACGCCGTCGCGGATGCCCTGCTCGGTGACCACCAGGTTGCCGCCGCGAAGAATCGGGCTGGACATGAGGAACCAGCGCATGGCGTCGGAGCCGTCACGGTCCAGGACCTCGGAAACGTCCGGATAGTTCCGCAGGCTCTTGGACATTTTTTGGCCGTCGGAGCCCAACACGATGCCGTGGCTGATGACGTTGCGGAAAGCGGGACGGTCAAACAGCGCCGTGGACAGGATGTGAAGCATGTAGAACCAGCCGCGGGTCTGGCCGATGTACTCCACGATGAAGTCCGCAGGGTTGTGGGTGTCGAACCATTCCTCGTTCTGGAACGGGTAGTGCACCTGGCCGTATGGCATGGAACCGGAATCGAACCAGACGTCCAGGACATCTTCGACGCGGCGCATGGTGGATTGCCCCTCAGCCGGCGTACGGGGGTCGTCCGGGTTGGGGCGCGTCAGCTCATCGATGAAGGGCCTGTGCAGGTCCACTTGACCTTCGTTGTTCACCGGCAGTCGGCCGAAGTCCGCCTCAATGTCAGCGAGCGAGCCGTAAACGTCCGTACGCGGGTACTCGGGATCATCGGACTGCCACACGGGAATCGGCGAACCCCAGTAGCGGTTACGGCTGATCGACCAGTCGCGGGCGTTGTCCAGCCATTTGCCGAACTGGCCATCCTTGACGTTGCCCGGGATCCAGTTGATCTCCTGGTTCAGCTCGGACATGCGGTCCTTGAACTTGGTGACCTCGACGTACCAGGACGATACGGCCCGGTAGATCAGCGGGTTCCGGCAACGCCAGCAGTGCGGGTAGCTGTGCTCGTAGCTGGCCTGGCGGACCAGGCGGCCGTCCGCGCGGAGGACCTGGGTGATGGGCTTGTTCGCATCAAAGACCTGCAGTCCCACGATGGAGGCCAGTTCTCCGTGCGCAAACAACGGCAGGAACTTCGCGCCCTCGTCCACGGACAGGACAACGGGAATGCCGGCGTCTTCACAGACCTTCTGGTCATCCTCACCATAGGCCGGGGCCTGGTGGACAATGCCCGTACCGTCAGTGGTAGTCACGTAGTCAGCTACGAGGAAGCGCCAGGCGTTCTGGGTGCCGTACTTCTCGGCATCGGCGAAGTCGTTCCACAACGGCTCGTACTCAAGGCCCGCCAACTCGGCGCCTGTGTGCTTGGAAACAACGGCAGCAGTTGCGGCCTCTGCGTCGTCGTACCCCAAATCCTTGGCGTAGGTCCCCACGAGGTCATCGGCCAGCAGGAAGCTGCCCGAGACCGGCGCTTCTGCAGAAGCAGCCTTGACGCCATTCGGACCGGCGGGCACGACGGCGTAAGAAATCCCAGGCCCGACGGCGAGCGCCAGGTTGGTGGGCAGCGTCCAGGGCGTGGTGGTCCAGGCCAGCGCCTGGACGCCTGCGAGCGCCTGTGAGAGTTCAGACGAACCCGCCTTGATGGGGAACGTCACCGTGACGGTCTGGTCCTGGCGGTTCTTGTAGACGTCGTCGTCCATGCGGAGTTCATGGTTGGAGAGCGGGGTCTCGTCCTTCCAGCAGTACGGGAGCACGCGGTACCCGTTATAGGTGAGGCCCTTCTCATGCAACTGCTTGAAGGCCCACAGCACTGATTCCATGTACTCGACGTTGAGTGTCTTGTAATCGTTGTCGAAGTCCACCCAGCGCGCCTGGCGGGTGACGTAGGCCTTCCATTCGTTGGCGTACTTCATCACGGAGGCGCGGCAGGCGTCGTTGAATTTATCGATGCCCATGGCTTCGATCTGGGTCTTGTCAGTCATGCCCAGCTGCTTCATGGCTTCCAATTCAGCGGGGAGCCCGTGGGTGTCCCAGCCGAAGCGGCGTTCCACGCGCTTTCCGCGCTGCGTTTGGTAGCGCCCTACAAGGTCTTTGGCGTAACCCGTGAGGAGGTGGCCGTAGTGCGGGAGGCCGTTGGCGAAGGGAGGGCCATCGTAGAAGACGAATTCGTTGCTGCCGTCTTTGCCTGCATCACGCTGGTCGATGCTTGCCTGGAAGGTGCCGTCTTCATCCCAGTACTTGAGGATGCGCTCTTCGATTTCCGGGAACTTCACGGAAGCGGACACGCCGTGCGTGCCTGAAGGAGACGCTGAGGCCTTGGGGTAGTGGGTCATCTCATATCCTGTGATAGCTGGTTGACTGTCAGGATGCGAGGACGGCTTCAGTGTTTGCTGTTGCCGCGGTACCACCTCACTTACCGATACCTTGGCGCCCCTTGGTGCGGGAAACTTCCGGTTCCGGCCTCTCATTACTGCTGTGACGGGCTTACCCGTCCGGTTCTACTGGGCGCTTGGCACCTTTGCGGTGGTCAGTGCTGTTCTTCCGGAAGCTCACCGGTGATGGCCGGGTCAACGCTGGTCTCCCAAGTCTAGCGGCAGGAGAGCCCGGTGCTCCACTCGCAGGATCATCCTTCGGGTGGATAAGCTGGATGCCCTCGGCTGCATAGACTCGACACCATGACCAACCCCGCCCCTGTCCTTCCGGCCGCACGCCCGGTAAAACGCTGGTTGGGTGGCCAGGCATCCCCTATATGGTCGGTCCTGGCTCTGCTCTTGGCGTTGCCGGTGGCAGGAATGTCCTTGTTCAGGGCGGTCGCCACGGAGTGGCCGCTGGTGGTTGTTCAATTGTTGTCGTTCACCCCGTGGATGGCGCTGCCCTCGGCCCTGGCGATGGTCCTTGCGTTGGCGGGGCGTCGCCTGTGGGTCATCATCACGACGGCGGCCCTGCTGGCTCTCCAGCTGTTCTGGCTGTTTCCGCTTGACGGCGGAAGGGAAACCGTTCCTGCCGGGACCGCGACTGTTTCCCTGAAGGTAATGAGCCTCAACACTGAATACGGTGAGGCTGACGCAAGTGCCATCGTGAAGCTGGTTCGAGACAACGGGGTCCAACTCTTGACCCTCCAGGAGCATACTCAAGGGCTGGAAGACCGCCTACGGTCCGAAGGCTTGGAGTCAATACTGCCGAACCTTGTCAGTGAACCCAACGACGACGCTTCCGGTGGCGCCGTGTATTCCGTGTTTCCTTTGCAGCCGGAGGGACTTCTGCCTGATACACCGTTCCGGATGGACGTCACGCGGGTCCTCATCACGGATCCCGTCAGCATCACCGATCCGGGCAGCTCCAAGGCCACGTTGAACCTCACGAACGTTCATGCTCTGCCCCCGGTTGATGAGCGGATCCAGCAGTGGCGCAGCGACCTCGTCCAGGTTACCCGACAGGCCTCCCGTCCGGGACATCACCTGCTGATGGGCGACTACAACTCCACCTACGATCACTCCGAGTTCCGGGCCTTGCTCGACCCCGCGCTGGGCGGTGGACAGGACGGCAAAAAGCTCGTCGACGTCGGAACAGCCTCCGGCGGGCGGTTCTCTCCCACTTGGCCAATGGAGGGACCACCTCTTCCGGGAATCGTGATCGACCATATGGTTACCTCGCCCCGGATCAGCAGCAGCGGCTACGGAGTCCACCAGGTTTCCGGTTCTGACCATGCCGCCATTGTGGCAACGCTGATTATTCCCGCCAGCTAGTACGCCCCGTGCTTTAGCTGTCCTTGCGGATGAGCTTGTGGTTGGCCGCCTGCGCAACAGGGCGGATAACGATCTGGTCCAGGTTGATGTGGTGTGGCAGCGAGACTGCGTACTTGACGACGTCGGCCACATCCTCTGCCGTGAGGGGCTTTTCGACTCCGGCATAAACCTTGGCGGCTGCGTCCTTGTCGCCCAGCCGGTTGAGGGCAAATTCCTCAGTGTGGACCAGTCCCGGTGCTACCTCGATAACCCGGATGTTGTTACCCACTTCTTCCAGCCTCAGGGCGGTGGTGATCGCGTGCTGGGCAAACTTTGCCGCGTTGTATCCGGCGCCGCCTTCGTAAGCAGCCAGTCCGGCGGTGGATGTCAGGTTCAGGACAGTTCCTTCCCCGTCCTCCCTCAACATCGGAAGGAATGCCCGGGTGATTTTCATGGTGCCCAGGACGTTGACCTGGTACATCCACTCCCAATCCTCAGTATCGGCGTTCGCGATCGTGTCGGCGCCCCGGGCACCGCCGGCAATGTTGATGAGGGTATCGGCTCCCCCGGCTTTGGAAACAGCCTGCAAAAGGGCTGCCACGTCGTCGTCGCTGGTGATGTCAGCCGCGAACGGAATGGCGCCGGTTTCGGCACCCAGCGCGCCCAACCGATCGGCTCTGCGGGCAACCGCAAAGACCTTCCAGCCTGTGGAGGCCAGCGCCCGCACCGTAGCCTCGCCAATGCCCGTGCTCGCGCCGGTTACTACTGCCGTTTTGTTCTGAACTGGATGAGCCATCTGTGCTGCCAAAGTCATGGCACCACACTATCCGCAGGCCTCAAGCATCTGCTCGGCCGAGCAGGAAGTCGCGTAACACCGCGGCATGGTTGACCTGCGGATCCCGTGCGGCATAAAGCAGGGTGACCCGCGGATTCGACGCCGCCAACTCCAGCAAGGTCTGAACTGCGGGATTTCCGTCCAACTCAGCCTCGTACTGCTGCCTGAAATCGGCGAATCGTTCCTGCATGTGGGCGAACCCGGTCCGCAACGGCGGCGATGGGGCAACGTCCTTGAGCCAAAGATCCAAGTGGGCCTTGTCCTTGGACACCCCGCGCGGCCAGAGACGGTCCACTAAAACCCGGAAGCCGTCGTCGTCAGCGGGTTCATCGTAGATGCGTTTGAGGACGAAAACGCTTTGATGGCCAGCCATGACGGCATGCTACGGCAAGCCGCCGGCCTGGGCCATGAAACAATTGACCCATGGCTGAATCAACGCAGGGTACAGACACGCCCGCCACCGCCCCCATCAACGTTCCCGACAAACCGGCCCTCGAAGGCCTGGAGGCCACGCTGACGCGGCGCTGGCTGGACGAAGGAACCTACAAGTTCAACCCGGACACCACCCGGGAGCAGGTCTACTCGATCGACACTCCCCCGCCGACCGCCTCGGGCTCCCTGCACGTGGGGCACATGTTCTCGTTCACCCAGACAGACGTCCAGGCCCGCTATATGCGCATGACCGGAAAGAACGTCTTCTACCCCATGGGTTGGGACGACAACGGCCTGCCCACCGAGCGTCGCGTCCAGAACTACTACGGTGTGCGCTGCGATCCCGCCATCCCCTACAACGCCGACTACCGCCCTCCCGCACAGCCTGCCAAGAACCAGCGCGATTTCGACGTCGTTTCCCGGCAGAACTTCATCGAGCTGTGCGAGGAACTCGCTGTTGAGGATGAGAAAGTCTTCGAGAACCTCTTCCAGACCCTCGGTTTGTCCGTGGACTGGGATCTGACCTACCGCACCATCGACGACACCTCCCGTGCGGTGTCCCAGCGAGCCTTCCTCGCCAACCTCTCTGCCGGCGACGCTTACATGGCCGAGGCGCCCACGCTGTGGGACGTTACCTTCCGCACCGCCGTTGCCCAGGCTGAGCTGGAGGACCGCGAGGTTGCCGGCGCGTACTACCGCTACCCCTTCTTCACCGAAGACGGCGAAAAGATCTTCATCGAAACCACGCGCCCGGAGCTTCTTGCCGCCTGCGCTGCCCTGGTGGCAAACCCCGACGACGAACGGTACAAGCCGCTCTTCGGCAAAACAGTGAAATCCCCGCTGTTCGATGTAGAGCTTGAAGTCAAGGCCCACCCGCTCGCCAAGGCGGACAAGGGTTCCGGCATTGCCATGGTCTGCACCTTTGGCGACCTCACCGACGTCACCTGGTGGCGTGAACTGCAGTTGCCTACACGCGCCATCATGGGCCGCGACGGCCGCATCATCGCCGAAAGCCCGGAATGGATCACCACCGACGCCGGCAAGGAAGCCTACGCTGCGATCGCCGGCAAGACGGCTTTCTCCGCTAAAGAAGCAGTCGTAGAGCTCCTCACTGCAGCAGACCTGCTGGACGGCGAACCAAAGAAGATCACGCACCCTGTGAACTTCTTCGAAAAGGGCGACAAGCCCCTGGAGGTCGTGACCTCACGCCAGTGGTACATCCGCAACGGCGGGCGAGACGAAGAACGCCGCGAACGCCTGATCGGCCGCGGCCAGGAAATCGCCTTCCACCCCTCCTTCATGCGCTCCCGCTACGAGAACTGGATTGCGGGACTGAACG
Organism: Micrococcaceae bacterium Sec5.1; assembly: GCA_039636795.1. Lineage (NCBI taxonomy): Bacteria > Bacillati > Actinomycetota > Actinomycetes > Micrococcales > Micrococcaceae > Micrococcaceae bacterium Sec5.1. Next base: position 3,457,909 of record CP143430.1, read on the forward strand.
GCGACTGGCTCGTATCGCGCCAACGCTTCTTCGGCGTGCCCATCCCCGTCTGGTACCCCCTGGATGCGCAGGGCAACCCGGACTACGACCACCCCATCCTGCCCTCGGACGACATGCTCCCCGTGGATCCCGCCGCAGATGCAGCCCCTGGCTTTGAGGAAGCGCAGCGCGATCAGGCCAACGGCTTCACAGGTGACGCCGACGTCCTGGACACCTGGGCCACCTCCTCCCTTACCCCGCAGATCGTGGGTGGCTGGAGCCGTGACGAGGAACTGTTCTCCAAGGTCTACCCCTTCGACCTCCGCCCCCAGGGTCACGACATCATCCGTACGTGGCTGTTCTCCTCCGCTGTCCGCGCTGATGCCCTGCAGAAGAGCGCGCCCTGGAAGCACGCAGCTATCTCCGGGTGGATTCTTGACCCGGACCGCAAAAAGATGTCCAAGTCCAAAGGCAACGTGGTTGTCCCGACGGACGTCCTGAACGAGTTCGGCTCAGACGCCGTCCGCTACTGGGCTGCCTCAGCCAAGCTCGGCGCAGACACGGCGTATGAGATCGCGCAGATGAAGATCGGCCGTCGGTTGGCCATCAAGCTGCTCAACGCCTCCAAGTTCGTATTGAACCTTGGCGCCACCGAAAACTCCGTGGTGTCCAGCGATCTCTCCGTGCTGACCAATCCGCTGGACCGAGCACTGCTCGCTCAGTTGTCGGACGTCGTTGCCCAAGCCACCAAGGCCTTCGAAAACTACGACTACGCCCGGGCACTGCAGATCAGCGAGTCATTCTTCTGGCAGTTCACTGATGACTACGTCGAGTTGATCAAGGACCGCGCCTACGGTGCGGCCGGGGACTCGGAGCAAGCATCCGTGCTGGCTGCCCTGGCCACCACCTTGGATTCCTTGCTGCGCCTTTTCGCGCCGTTCCTGCCCTTCGCAACCGAAGAGGTGTGGAGCTGGTGGCGCACTGGCTCGGTTCACCGCGCCCAGTGGCCGGCCGCACTGGAAATCGCCGACGGCGACACCACGATGCTTGGCACTGTTGGCGTAGCACTGAGTGGCATCCGCAAGGCCAAGTCCGAGGCCAAAGTGAAGCAGCGCACCGCAGTACTCTCGGCCTCCATCACGGCCAATGAAATGCTGGTTGCACAGCTGAAGGCCGGACTCGGAGACCTGAAGGCCGCCGCTAACGCCCAGGAGATTGCACTCCAGTCCGGCGAGGGTGAGCTGACGGTCAGCGACGTCGTCCTGGCACCAGCAGAAGAAACGCCCGCCGTCTAGAATTTTTGGGCAAAGGGGAAGCCCCATCAGCGTTTTGCCGTTGGTGGGGCTTCGACTTTTCGGCTGTCTGGTGACGGCTTGACAGTCTGGCGGAATCCTCGGAATTTCAGGTCTTACTACCTCGTCACTGGTAGCTTGCTTCCAACTTTGCCAAAGGCTGCGTTGGTTGCATATCACTGAATCTTTGGTTTCCGTGTCCCTCTTCTTTCGAAGTGGGTAAGAACCATTGTGGTCCCGCCCGGGTCCATGCACAAGGGGCCCGGCAGAACTACAATCCTGTAGTTCTGCCGGGCCCTTTCGCCTAGCTTTTCCTGCAGCCGGGGCAAAGCTATGGCAGAGTATGGTCATGCCGGAACTTCCCGAAGTGCACGGCCTGTGCACGTATCTGGACACCCAGCTCCACGGAGCTGTACTGAACAGCGTCCGCATTAACTCCATCGCCGCACTGAAGACCGCTGATCCGCCATACAACGCACTTGAGGGCCGCACCATCCAGGGCACGCAGCGCTTCGGCAAGTTCATTTGCCTCGATGCTGACGGCCTGTTTTTCGTTTTCCACCTGGCAAAGGCTGGCTGGGTCCGTTATACGGAGCATCCCTCATCAGCAGGGTTGCGCATGGGCAAGAGCAATATCGCGGCCAGGCTACTGCTGCACCGGGAGTCCGACGATGCCCATATCGGCCTTGACCTGACAGAAGCCGGCACCAAGAAAAGCCTCGCCATCTACGTGGTCCGGGATCCCTCGGATGTTCCTGGAATCGCAACCCTGGGCCCTGAGCCGCTCAGCCCCGACTTCGACGAAGAAGCCTTGGCAGCAATCCTGAGGTCAAGCTCCCAACAGATCAAGGGGCTTCTCCGCAGCCAAAGTGTTATCGCAGGGATCGGCAACGCCTACAGCGACGAGATTCTGCACGCTGCCAAAATCTCGCCCTTTGCCATCGCCAAGACACTCGACGGCGAAACGGTGCAGCGGCTCTACGATGCCATGCAGGAAGTTCTGGTGGGTGCCGTCAACGCGGCAGCCGGAAAGCCTTCCAGCGAGCTGAAGGACACCAAGCGAAGCAATTTCAGGGTGCATGCCCGGACCGGGCTGCCGTGCCCTGTTTGCGGAGATACAGTGCGTGAGGTGTCCTTCGCCGACACCTCACTTCAGTACTGTGCCACCTGCCAAACCCATGGAAAGATCCTCGCGGACCGGCGCACATCACGCTTCCTGAAGTAGGGCGCTGAACCCAAGCCTGTTGAATCCCGGGCTTGCCTAGTTGAACTCAGGGCTTTCGGTGCGGCTGCGCTTGAGTTCGAAGAAGTGTGGGTACCCGGCTAGGGTTACCGTGGCATCCCAAAGCTGTCCCGCCTCTTCGCCCCTCGGAATCCGGGTGAGTACCGGGCCGAAGAAGGCCGTGCCATTTACGGCGACCACGGGTGTTCCGACATCCTGGCCCACCAAGGAGATGCCGGCCTCGTGACTGGCTCGCAGCTTGGCGTCGTACTCCTCGGAGTCCGCGAAGCGTGCCAGCTCAGCAGGAAGGCCTACCTCTGCCAGCGCTTTCTGGATCACGGAACTGCGGTCCTTGTTGCCTTCATGGTGGATCTGCTCCCCCATGGCGTCGTACAACGGCTTAATATAGCTGCTGCCATGGAGCTCCTGGGCAGCAATGATCACGCGAACAGGACCCCAGCTGTCGTCCATCATTGCCCTGTAATTCCCGGGAAGGTCACGGCCCTCATTCAGGACGGACAAGCTCATGACATGCCATTCGGTCTCAATACCACGCACTTGTTCCACCTCGCCGATCCAGCGCGATGTGATCCATGCGAAGGGACAAACGGGATCGAACCAGAAATCGGCTTTGTTGACGGGCTGCTCAAGCAAATTCTGTTCAGGCAAATTCTGTTCGGGCACAGGAAACTCCTAGGAAGAGTGAAAACGGGCGTAGGGCAAGGCGGATTCAGTGAACCGCCGCTTACTAGGCCAACGGGTGGCTAGGCCGACTTATTCCGGCGCTTCGCTACGACGTCGTGGCCAATCATGGTCGGCTGTGCCTTGTTTTCGACGACATCAGCGGTTATGACCACAGTTGCGATGTCATCCCTGCTCGGGAGATCAAACATGACGGGCAGCAACACTTCTTCCATGATGGCCCTCAAGCCGCGGGCGCCGGTGCCGCGCTCAAGAGCTTGGTCTGCGATGGCATCCAACGCGTCGTCGTCGAACTGCAGCTCCACACCATCCAACTGGAACATCTTCTGGTATTGCTTCACCAAGGCGTTCTTGGGAGTGGAAAGGATCTGAATCAACGCAGGACGGTCGAGATTCGAGACCGTGGTGATCACCGGCAGGCGGCCGATGAACTCCGGAATGAGTCCGAACTTCAGCAGGTCCTCGGGCATGACTTCACCGTAGGTGTCCACGTTGTCCCGGACCTCATTCAGCGGCGCCCCGAAGCCGATGCCCTTGCGCCCGGACCGGGAACCGATGATGTCCTCGAGACCGGCAAATGCGCCTGCCACGATGAAGAGCACGTTGGTGGTATCGATCTGGATGAATTCCTGGTGCGGATGCTTACGTCCACCCTGGGGCGGCACGGAGGCGACCGTGCCTTCGAGGATCTTCAGCAGGGCCTGCTGGACTCCTTCGCCGGAGACATCCCGGGTAATCGAGGGGTTCTCGCTCTTGCGTGAAATTTTGTCGATCTCGTCAATGTAGATAATGCCTTGTTCGGCTTTCTTGACGTCGTAATCGGCGGCCTGGATGAGCTTGAGCAGGATGTTCTCAACATCCTCGCCGACGTAGCCTGCCTCCGTGAGCGCCGTGGCATCGGCTACAGCGAAGGGCACGTTCAGCCTCCGTGCGAGCGTTTGCGCCAAGTACGTCTTGCCACAGCCGGTTGGGCCAATCAGCAGGATGTTGGATTTGGCGATCTCCACATCCTCGTGATGAGGTCCCTCACCAAGGCTGCCGGCCTTGGGAGCATGGCCTGCCTGGATGCGCTTGTAGTGGTTGTACACGGCAACCGCCAGCGACCGCTTGGCAGGTTCCTGACCGATGACGTATTCCTGCAGGAAATCGAAGATCTCACGGGGCTTGGGGAGTTCGAAGCTGCCAAGGTCCGAAACTTCCGCAAGTTCTTCTTCGATGATCTCGTTGCAAAGCTCGATGCACTCATCGCAGATGTAGACACCGGGCCCGGCAATCAGCTTCCGTACCTGCTTCTGGCTCTTTCCGCAGAAAGAACACTTCAGCAGATCCGTGCTCTCGCCAATCCGAGCCATGTGGGAATCCCTTCGTTACATGCGGGTGATGCGGCACCGGGCCGTACTTAAGTGTGCAGCGTGGCCGGGGTTGGCACCACCGTGACACCATCCACTCTAGGTCACAATGGGCTGCTTGGGTGGAAACAGAACGCCGGTGCGGTTCATATTTCGCGAACCGCACCGGCGTTGATTTCCGTATGCTACCGGGCGATTGCCTGGGGCTTGATCTTGCGGGAGTCCAGCACTTGGTCGATCAGGCCATAGCTCATGGCCTCGGCCGCGGTGAGGATCTTATCGCGCTCGATGTCGTTGTTGACCTGTTCGGACGTGCGGCCCGAGTGGTGTGCCAAAGTGTCCTCCAGCCATGTACGCATGCGCATGACTTCAGCAGCCTGGATCTCGAGGTCGGATGCCTGGCCGCCCTGGCCGCCGGACAACGCCGGCTGGTGGATCAGCACGCGTGCGTTCGGCAGTGCCAGCCGCTTGCCGGGAGTTCCCGCTGCAAGCAGGACAGCAGCCGCGCTGGCTGCCTGGCCCAGGCACACCGTCTGGATCTCCGGACGAATGTATTGCATCGTGTCGTAGATCGCCGTCATGGCCGTAAACGATCCGCCTGGCGAGTTGATGTACAGCGTGATGTCGCGGTCCGGATCCGTCGACTCAAGGACCAGCAACTGGGCCATGATGTCATCGGCAGAAGCGTCGTCAACCTGGACGCCGAGGAAGATGATGCGGTCCTCGAACAGCTTGGTGTACGGGTCCTGGCGCTTGAAGCCGTACGGTGTGCGCTCTTCGAACTGGGGCAGGACGTAGCGGCTGGTTGGGAGATTACCGGCAGACCATCCGAAGTTGTAGTTCATGTCATTACTCCTGGGGGTTTCAGTGGTTCTTGGTGCCGGTTAGTTTTCGGAGCCTGGCTCGGAGTTCGACTGGTTGGCCGTTCCACCGCCACCAGCTACCGAGCCTGCGTGAGCCGAGATCTTATCGAAGAAGCCGTACTCCAAAGCCTCTGTGGCCGTGAACCATTTGTCGCGGTCATTGTCCTTGAGGATGGTCTCCACAGTCTGACCTGTCTGTTCAGCGGTGAGTTCCGCCATGACCTTCTTCATGTGCAGGATCAGTTCGGCCTGGATCTTGATATCCGAGGCAGTGCCACCGATTCCACCGGAAGGCTGGTGCATGAGGATACGGGCGTTGGGGGTGGCGTAGCGCTTCCCCTTGGTCCCGGAGGAGAGCAGGAACTGCCCCATGGAAGCAGCCAGGCCGGTGGCAACAGTGACAACATCGTTGGGGATGAACTGCATGGTGTCGTAGATGGCCATGCCGGCCGTCACGGAGCCACCGGGTGAGTTGATGTAAAGGTAGATGTCCTTCTCGGGGTCTTCAGCCGAGAGGAGGAGCAGCTGGGAGCAGATGGCGTTGGCGTTCTCGTCACGGACTTCAGAGCCAAGCCAGATGATGCGCTCTTTCAGCAGGCGGTTGTAGATGTAGTTGTCCTGGGCTGCGGGATCGACAGTTGCCATCCGGGGAGCCTCTGATTGCTGTGACATAAGTACTTACCTCTCGCTGGTGCCAGTGACCTCACTGAACTTCACTACTTGGACACTAACCGTTTTCACTGAGGATTTGTTCGCCGGAATCGCGCTGTTCGCTGACGGCGCACGATTGAAGCAGGCCCGCGGATCCGGCGCCCTGATTGTTTGAGGGCTTGTCCGTTCAGGGCTTAAAACAAACCGACCCCGGATCACTGATCCGGGGTCGGTAGATGCGTTATTGACTAGAACTTCACGGCTGCGGGGTCATCGCTGGCGACGACATCCGCTTCCTCGCCGCTTTCGACAGGTGCAGCCTCATCGGCAGCAACTTCGCCGGCAGGGCGGACGAAATCGCTCAGGTCAACCTTGTTGCCTTCAGAGTCAACGACCTCGGCCTGGCCCAGCACAACGGCCAGTGCCTTGCGGCGGCGTACCTCAGAAACCATCATGGGGACCTGGCCGCTCTGATCGATGATCTGGGCGAACTGGTTCGGATCCATGCCGTACTGGCTTGCGGTGCTGACGATGTAGTCGATCAGCTCGTTCTGGCTGACGTCAACTTCTTCCTTGTCCGCAATGGCGTCAAGGATGACCTCGTTCTGGAAGGCGCGCTCAGTGTTTGCCTTGACCTCGGCGCGGTGCTCCTCGGTGTCGTGGTCACCTTCGCCGTGGGCGTTCTCCGGGTTGAAGTGAGCTTCGATCTGCTCTTCGACAACCGAAGCCGGAACCGGGACCTCGACGAGCTCTACAAGCTTGTCCAGAACCTTGTCGCGGGCCTCAACACCCTGTCCGACGACCTTGGAATCTGCAGCCTGCTTGGCGAGGTCCTCGCGGAGCTCATCAAGGGTGTCGAATTCCGAGGCCAGCTGTGCAAAGTCGTCATTGGCTTCAGGAAGCTCGCGCTCCTTGACGGCCTTGACAACAACCTTGACCTGGGCTGCCTCGCCGGCGTGGTCGCCGCCAACGAGTGTGGTGTCGAAGATTGCTTCTTCGTCTGCGGACAGGCCGGTCACGGCCTCGTCCAGGCCTTCAAGCATGGTGCCGGCACCAACCTGGTAGGACAAGCCGGAGGCGGAGTCGATTTCTTCGCCATCGATCGTTGCGGTGATGTCGATCGTGAGGAAGTCCTCGTTCTGAGCGGGACGCTCCACGGACTTCAGCGTGCCGAAGCGGCCACGCAGTTCGTCCAGGGCCTTGTCGACGTCTTCAGAGGAGGACTCAGCCGCAGCAACCTCAACCTTGATGCCTGCGTAGTCCGGCAGCTCGATCTCGGGGCGAACGTCAATTTCCACCTGGAACTTGAGCTCGCCATCGGTTGCGGACGGGTCCGGAACCTCAGTGATCTCAACTTCGGGACGGCTCAGGGGGCGAACACCCGTTTCCTGGACAGCGGCCTGGTACCAGCCGTTGAGGCCATCGTTGATGGCGGTTTCCAGGACATAGCCACGACCAACACGCTGGTCAATCAGCTTGGACGGAACCTTGCCCTTGCGGAATCCGGGGACCTGGATCTGCGAAGCAACAGTCTTGTAAGCGGCATCGATGCTCGGCTTCAGTTCCTCAAAGGGAACCTCAACGTTGAGCTTGACCCGCGTGGGGGTGAGGTTCTCGACAGCGCTCTTCACAGTCTAAGTACTCCTGATTTTGTGGGTATGGGGTTCTGCCGCATCCCTGAGGCGGACACGAAACACAGAGTCGGGGTGACAGGATTTGAACCTGCGACTTCCTGCTCCCAAAGCAGGCGCTCTAGCCAAGCTGAGCTACACCCCGAATGCACAGGACAGTCTACGGGCAAGCAGGCCCTGAATGCACATTTGACACCGACGCCGGAATTAGGTTTAGTTGTACCCGGCTTGAACAGCCACCGGGAAGACGTCCTGAGCGAGTGATCCATACAGGGATCGCACAGGAGATCCATCCGGGGACGTAGCTTAATGGTAAAGCCTCAGTCTTCCAAACTGATTACGCGGGTTCGATTCCCGTCGTCCCCTCCAGTAAAAAGCCCCAATCCTCGGATTGGGGCTTTTTCGTTGTTGCAGCCGACGCTACACCTGGCAGCCAGGGCACCAGTACAGTTTGCGGGCGCCGATTTCGGCCACGCCCACCAGCGTCCCGCAGGCGCGGCAGGGCTGCCCTTCGCGCTTATAGACAAAGTGGGCATCGGCGTCGGGCGCTGTGATGCCGTTCCCGGTCCACAGCGCTGGCGGCGTGGTGACAATCCGGCCGTCGCGGACGCCGTCGGACATTGCAAGGACGGCGTCATCCCACAACTTGCCCGCCGTGGCAGCATCAATCGTGTTTCCAGGGGTCCATGGATCCACAGCCTGACGAAAGAGGACCTCGGCACGATAAATATTGCCGACCCCTGCCAGCACCGATTGATCCATCAACAGCAAAGCCACGGCCGTCTTGCGGCGTCGCAACCGACGGACGAACTCGTCCCGGTCCCCCGGGCGGTTACGCAGCGGATCAGGACCCAGCCGGCCCAGTACGCCTTCGGCTTCATGGGACGTAACAGCGGCGCAAGTGGTGGCGCCACGAAGATCGGCCCAGCCGTTGTCCGACACCAGGCGCGCGCGGACGGCACCCACCGGGGCGGGAGGTCCGGCGTAGTGCACGTCAGCACCGGGCTCCACCTCAGCACCGGATGAGGCAGTCTCGCGCTCCCCGATCCGGCGAGGCGCTCCAATGCTGGACGCCCCCGTGAAGGAGCTATCGCCGCCAAAGCTCCAAGCGCCATAAAGACCAAGGTGAACGTGGAGGAGAAGATCGTGATCGAACCTGAGGAACAGCTGCTTTCCGTGGGCAACAGCTTCAACCATCACATGACCGCTCAGAAGCTCCGCACCTGCCGTGAATCGCCCCTGTGGACTGGAAACATCCAAACGCCGGCCGCCAAAAACATCGTGGAATTGGCGGGCCAGCCTATGGATGGAGTGCCCCTCAGGCACTACTCGACGATCTCGCCGGTGGTCTCGTAAGCCGCAATCTTGCCGATACGGCGGATGTGGCGTTCATCATTGCTGAAAGGTTCCTGCAGGAAGGCCTCAATGAGTTCGGTTGCTTCTTCCACCGTATGCTGGCGGCCGCCAACGGCCACTACGTTGGCGTCATTGTGCTCGCGGGCGAGCTTGGCGGTAGAGAGGTTCCAAGCCAGCGCGGCACGCACACCCTTGACCTTGTTGGCGGCAATTTGTTCACCGTTTCCTGAACCACCCAGAACGATGCCCAGCGCGTGCACGCCTGCTTGCTGGTCAGCCACCACTGCAACTCCTGCATTGATGCAGAAGGACGGGTAGTCATCCAGTGCGTCATATTCCTTGGGTCCGTGGTCCACAACCTCGTAGCCCTTGGCCGTGAGGTGGCTGACCAGGTGGGCGCTGAGTTCCATGCCGGCGTGGTCGGTGGCGATGTGGACGCGGGGTGTAGTCACAGGAAGTCCATTCTTTCTGGCGCGCCGGTACGGCACCTGGCCGGGCGCGGCGGTGTGGGATGCGCTACCTAGGTTACCGCGCCCCGGGTTGCTGGGGTTGCCCGCCGTGGTGGGCCCGCTCGGCAGCCCGGTTCAGGATACCGGCGAGTTCGTCCGCGGTTGCCGTAGTCCCTGCACTGAGCGCAACCCTTCCTCCATTAAGTTTCCTTACGACGACGGCCGGTCCGCTGCTGACCAGCATCGCTGTTGCGTCGTCATGATGCCGCCAACCCCATCCACCAAAGTCTGCGGCTTTCACGTCAGCTGGAGCTGCTGCCGCGATGTCGACGGCGGGAACGGTCAGGACCCGCACTATGCCGCCTGCGAAGACCTGCAGCCCTCCCCTGTCAGCCCGGACGCGGGCGAAGAGGAAGCCTGCACCAACCAACGCCACTGCGGCCACCAAGGCTCCCAGCCATGGGACGGCTATCGCGATCAGCGCGGCTGGAAACAACGTGGACACGATGATCATGATGAAAACTGAACTGCGGGCATGGACCCACATGCGCAGCGTATCCCGTGCGAGGTCCGGGTCCGTGACGTGCAAACGTGCGGCCTCAAGGGCTTCGTCATCCTCCCGCGTCCACCGGGGATCCGGTTTGAAGGCGAACATGAGGACGACTCCCAAGGACACGGCCGCACCACTGCCCATGGCGAGGACGATCGGATCAACGTGGGAAGCGCGCGCGTCCTCCAGTCCCGATTGTCCTACCAGCCCGCCAGCCAGCACTGTTGTCACGAAGAGGCTCACCATGAGGCCAAGGCCCATCATGACCCTGCGCATGACCACCGGTCGTGATAGCGGTACGGCCTGCAGGAAGGCGACCCAACCGAAAAAGGTGATCATGGCCGCGCCGCCGGCTACATAGGTGCCGAAGGGAGCAAAGGCGCTGCCGCCGTCGGCGTTCCACATGACTGCTACGGGATCAGGAAGATCGTTTCGCACCATCTGTGCGCATACGACGAAACCTATGGCCAGCAGCAACGGAAAGGCGAGTGCAAACCTGAGTGCGCGGATATCAAGAGACTCCCTGAACGTTCCCATGGTTCAAAGCTACTCCGTGGCGGCGACACTGTGGTGGCACCTCCTTGCCATCGGCGCGTGGAGTGAAAGAATGGCTTCACACCATCGACCGGACCTGCCCCGGCCGGTCACCCCAACCTCTGGAGGCACCACTTGCCAGGCCTTAACCTGACGCGCGAAGAAGCTGCGCAGCGCGCTGAAATGCTCAACGTCGAGTCCTACAACGTCACCCTGGATCTGACCAAGGGTGCCGAGGTCTTCGGATCCACCACCGTGGTGAAGTTTTCGGCCAAGGCTGGAGCCGCGACGTTTATCGACGCCGTCACCGAGAGCCTTTACAGCGTTACCCTTAACGGCACCGAACTGGATCCCGCCGAGGTATCTGATGGCATCCGCATCCAACTTCCAAACCTCGCTGCCGAGAATGAACTCACAGTCGTCGCCGATGCGCGGTACATGAACACGGGCGAGGGCCTCCACCGCTTCGTGGATCCGGTGGATGGGGAGGTCTATCTCTACACCCAGTTCGAGGTTCCGGATTCCCGGCGGATGTTCGCTGTCTTCGAGCAGCCGGACCTGAAGGCCAGCTTCACGTTCCACGTCACCGCTCCCTCCCACTGGGACGTCGTCTCCAACTCCCCCACGCCGGTACCGGTTGAAACTGATGGAGGCGAGGGCGGTGGAGGCAGGTCCGTGTGGGAATTCACTCCCACCCCGCGTCTGTCCTCGTATGTCACCGCCCTGATAGCCGGACCGTACCAGTCCATTCGTTCCGAGGTGACAAGTTCGGATGGCAGGGTCATTCCGCTCGGCGTCTTCGCGCGCAAATCCCTGATGCAGTACCTGGACGCGGACAACATCTTCGAACTGACCCGCCAGGGCTTCGAATTCTTCGAGGCACAGTTCGGTTGCCCGTACCCGTTTGAAAAGTACGATCAGCTGTTCGTCCCGGAGTTCAATGCCGGCGCGATGGAAAACGCAGGTGCCGTGACAATCCTGGAGGGATACATCTTCCGCGGCAAGGTCGCCGGTGCGCAGATCGAGCGCCGTGCCATCACGGTCCTGCACGAGCTCGCGCACATGTGGTTCGGGGACCTTGTGACCATGCGCTGGTGGAACGACCTCTGGCTCAACGAGTCCTTCGCCGAGTACATGTCCCACCTGGCCGCGGTGGAAAACACTGCCTTCGACCGGGCGTGGACCACCTTCGCCTCGGTGGAGAAGTCCTGGGCCTACCGTCAGGACCAGCTGCCCACCACGCACCCGATCTTCGCGGAAATCAACAACCTTGAAGATGTGGAAGTCAACTTCGATGGCATCACCTATGCCAAGGGCGCCTCTGTCTTGCGGCAATTGGTGGCCTGGGTTGGACCCGAGCAGTTCATGTCCGGGGTGCGCGCGTATTTTGCCAAGCACGCCTGGGAGAACACTGAGCTTGCTGATCTCATGGTGGAACTTGAAGCCGCAAGCGGCCGTGACTTGGACGTTTGGGGCAAGCTCTGGCTTGAAACCGCCGGCGTGAACACCCTCGCTCCCGAGGTGGACGAGGACGCCGACGGCACCATCACCGCGTTCAGCATCCTGCAGTCCGCGATCGATGAACAACCAACCCTCCGCCCTCACCGCCTTGCGGTGGGCTTCTACAACCTTTCCGAACAGGGCAAGCTGGAGCGGACGCATCGCGAGGAGCTGGACGTCGAGGGCCATCGGACCGAAGTCCCCACCCTGGCTGGCCTCGCACGCCCGGACCTCATCCTGCTCAACGACGACGATCTCGCCTACGCCAAGGTACGCCTGGATGCTCACTCGCTGGCCACAGCGAAAGCGCATCTCAAGGATTTTGCCGCCAGCCTGCCCCGCACGCTGGTCTGGGGTTCCGTGTGGGATGCAGCACGGGACGGAGAAACTCCTGCGCGCGGCTACGTCGAACTGATCCTGGCAAACATCGCAGAGGAAACAGACTCCTCGGTGATCCTCGTCCAATTGCGGCAACTTGCCACGACGCTGACCTACTATGTGGCAGCCGAGCACAAGCTGGAGGCAACGATCGCGGCTGCCGACAAGTTGTGGGACCTCGCCTCCGAAGTGGAAGCCGGCTCGGATGCGCAGCTGCAGTTCGTGAAGTCCTATGCTCAACTTTCACGGAGCGGGGATCAGCTGGATCGCATCCAAGCGCTGCTGGACGGGACCGACACGCTTGAGGGCCTCACCGTCGACCAGGACATGCGGTGGGAGCTGCTAACCGCCTTGGTGGCCGGCGGCAGGCAGGGCCAGGAGCGCATCGACCAGGAACTCGCCCGCGACAACACCTCCACCGGCCAAAATGCCGCGGCACAGGCCAAGGCCGCTATTCCCACAGCCGAGGCCAAGGCTGCGGCGTGGGATTCCATCGTGGTCAAGGGCGAACTCTCCAACGCCCTGCAAGCCTCAGCGGTGGCCGGCTTCATGCGGGTGCCTGACACCAGCCTGCTGGAGCCGTACGCGGAAAAGTACTTTGAAGCGGTCCCCGGGATTGTCAAAGAACGCACGCACGCCTTGGCCCAGCAGATCGTCGTGGGCCTCTACCCGGCGCAACTCACAACCCAGGCCACGGTGGACCGCACGGACGAGTTCCTCGCGAACCTGCCCGAAGAAAGCGCAGCGCTGCGCCGCATGATGCTGGAAAACCGGGACGCAGTGGCGCGGGCGCTCCGTGCCCGGGCAGCGGACGTGGACGTGGACGCAGACGCCTAAGCAAGTCCGTTGGGGCCTGTGCTGGCGCTGTTTGGCTGATGGCTAAACTGTCCGCATGGGTCTCAACGAACACCACTATGCATTGACCGTCCGCTGGACTGGAAACCTGGGCGTCGGTACAGAAAGCTACCGAGGGTACTCGCGGGATCATGATGTCGATATCCCGGGCCTTCCGATCTTGAAGGGTTCCTCGGACCCGACCTTCCACGGCGACCGCACACGCTACAACCCAGAACAACTCCTGCTTGCTGCCCTGGCGCAATGCCACATGCTCTCATTCCTACACGTGGCGGTAAGACATGGAGTTGTGGTTACCGGTTACGAGGACAACGCCGAGGGCGTCATGAAGCTAAATCGTGATGGCAGCGGTCAGTTCGAGAGCGTGACCCTGAAGCCTCACGTCACCATCGCGGATCCGGCTCATTCGGCATTGATGGCGCAACTTCACCACGAAGCCAACCACGTCTGTTTCATAGCGCGCAGCGTCAACTTCCCCGTTCTGCACGAACCAATGACGACGTCGGCAGCGGCCTGAGGCTGTTGAACCCGCCTTAGGTCCTTTGTTCCCGCAGGAGTCCTACCAGCCTGCGTTCGGTTTCGCGGCTTAAGCCTGCCTTGCGCTCCCTTTCCAAGCCCAGGCTGCGCTCGTAGTCCAAGGCGTCCCGGAGAGTCTCCTGCCATGGGCGCAACGTCATACCGAGCGCCTTGGCGGCTTGATTGCTTCGCGATTGGAAGCCGTCGTGGTCCGCTGGCAACCACAAGGGAAGTGAGTCCGGCCCGGCCCAGTACTCAACGCCCTGCTCCACCAGCCAGCCTTCGTCGGCCTGGACTGTTTCGCTCAACGGTGGCCACTCCTCCCTGTCCGGCTGCCTCTCCTGGCCCAGGGCCACGCGGCAGGATTCCGAAATGTACTCGCGGAACGGAACTACATCTCCCGACGCGTTGTAAGCGCCCGTCAGGCCCTTCTCTGCCCCTTGAATGATCCACCTGGCGAGGTCCCGGACGTCGATAACCTGGGTGGCGTCATCCGGAATGTTCGGAACCAGAACCGGCTCAGTATTGGCAGCAAAGCGCCCAGGCCAATAGCCGTAACGGTCAGAGCCGTCCTCTGGCCCTCCGATCAGACCCGCCCGCACAATGTGGGCTTTGTGCCCCACCAGGTCCAGCGTCATGCGCTCGATCGCAGATTTTGATTCCCCATAGGTTTCCGGGGTTCCGGCTTGTCCTTCGGGCAGGGGTTCAAGGAGCCCCGCCGTCTCGTCAGCCCCGGGAACCGAATGATCGGCATACACAGAGCAACTGGACACGAAGGTCCAATGGCGCGCACTCGGTCCCAAGACCTCAAGGGCATCCCGCGCCTGAACAGGATCCCTGGAAACATCAACCACCGCGTCCCAGCTGCTGTTCACGTCCTCATAGGCTGCACTACCCAAGGCGCGGTCGCCACGAACCCAGGTCACGCCGTCGGGCGGGTTCGCCTGGGTGCCACGGGCAAGACACGTGACGTCGTGCCCCAAGGCAAGCGCCTGCTTTGCGATTTCAGCTGACAGGAAGGCAGTACCGCCAAGGACCAGAATGCGCATACCGTCACGCTACGGCGATAGGGTTGGACGTGGACAGAGTGTTCCGCGCCCGGCGAACACGGGCCGACCACAAGGAGTTATTCCACCTTGACCTCCATCCCCCTGGCGGAAACCATCACCATCGAACCGGAGAAAATCGACTTCGTTTCGATCCTCATCACCTTGGGCGTGGGCCTGCTGGTGTGGATCGTGGCGCGATTCATCATCCTGCGCATCACGCGGCGAGTGTCCGCGGGCAGCTCCTTCTTCAAGAAGCCCCACTTCAAATGGGTGCAACCGGCAATCCGCGCACTGGATCACGAACGCCGTTCACAGCGTGCCGAAACCATAGGCACTTTGCTGACAAGCCTCGTGAGCGTCGTGGTGGTGGTGATCGTGATCATTTACGTCCTCAAGTTCATGAACGTGGACGTCGCGCCCCTGCTGACAAGCGTGGGAATACTGGGTGTCGCTATCGGTTTCGGTGCACAGCAGCTGATCCGTGACTTCCTCGCCGGTATCTTCATCACCATCGAAGACCAGTACGGAATAGGCGATGTGATCGTCACCAGCGAAGTGATTGGTACCGTTGAATCAGTGGGCCTGCGCATTACGCGGGTCCGCGCTGAGGACGGAGCCATCTGGTATCTGCGAAACGGTGAAATCCTGCGCGTGGGCAACCGCTCGCAGGGAGACTACGTTCCGTTGGAGTCGCCGGAAACCGACGACAATGATGCTGCCAAGAAGGCTGAGGAGAAGGCCAGTGAGTGAGACGAACCCCCAAGCTGGTCCACGACGCCAGCTCATGCAGAACGATCCCTTCAGCCAACCTGCCTACACCGACAGCTTTTATGCAGCTGTGGGCGGGCACGATACTTTCGTGAAGCTGATTGACGTCTTCTACGACGGCGTTGCGCAGGATCCCCTTCTGCGGCCCATGTATCCCGAAGAAGACCTGGAACCGGCCAAACGGCGCTTCCTCATGTTCCTTGAACAGTATTGGGGCGGTCCAACTACCTACAGTGAGGAGCGCGGCCATCCGCGCTTGCGGATGCGCCACATGCCGTTCCGCGTCACGCCCGAAGCGAAGGACCGCTGGCTCTTCCACATGCGGACAGCAGTGGACTCGCTGGGGTTGTCGCCCCTTCATGAGGGAACCCTATGGGACTACATGGAACGCGCTGCGCTGACCATGGTGAACAGCCCCTCGGCCGTCTGAACCTGGTCGTCTGCTTCTGGTCGTCTGGGGCTAGAAGCCCAGGCCCAAGCCTGCGCCCGTGCGGACCAGTACATGGCCACGAGGACCACTTAAGCGGAACCACCGTCCATTGCGGAACAACTGCTGTTCGCCCGCTCCCAGGAATCCCAAGGCGAATGCAGCGAAGGCCGCACCGGCAGGCAGGTCACTGAGGCCGGGGAGTTCTCGTCCCCACACGGCGGCCCGGGCGGTATTCACAACGGCAGCTCCGGCGGCAGTGGGCACCACGCCAGCCACCTCTGCAATGCCGGCCTCCGCTGCTGACTTCAGGTCGGCGTCGAGCACCTTCCCAAGGGCTTCCCAACCGCTCCTCGGCGCGCCGACGCCAGCCCAGGACTCCGAAACCGTCGACGGCGGAATGGGCAACTCGACGTCGTCGGCACCTGAGCGGGCAAGACGGTCCATGACGGAGGCGAGCGTCACCGTGACATCGGCCTGCGCGGGTTCTGCAAGTGCCATAGTCCGTAACCCAAGGATTGTGGGAGTCGATTCGCCCAGGATGCGTGGCCTGAGCACACACACGTACGCGGCCAATACCTGGCCTGCGGCCTGCAGGCGGATGGCACCGTCATCGATGCTCTTGGCACGCGTGACGTACGTCCGCAGGTCAACGAGGTCGCTGGGATCGGCAAAGCGGAAGGACTGGGTCAAGAGGTCTGTCACAGCATCGACTCTACCGGCATGTCCGCAGTTGAGAGGGGTCCGGGGGCCGTCTAGAGTCGAACCATGACTGACACGAACGCTGGCCTCAAGGTTGAGGCACCCGCCGAAGATCCGACGGAAGTCCTGATTGGCCTGTTGGACCTGGGTGACTTCGACGGAGCCCGGACCAATGAGGACATCTTCCTTGGACCTTCCCAAAAACAGCCCCGGCATCGTGTCTTCGGCGGCCAGGTTCTAGCCCAATCCATGATGGCTGGCATGCGAACCGTGGAAGCTGACCGGGTGGCCCACTCCATGCACGGCTATTTCCTGCGTCCCGGTGACGCCAATAAGCCCATCACCTTCGGTGTGGAACGGTTGCGTGACGGTCGGTCCTTCTCGGCGCGGCGCGTTCATGCTTATCAGGACGGTGTCCCCATCCTTTCCATGATTGCCTCGTTCCAGGTTCAAGATGAAGGCCTGGACCATCAAGCGACAATGCCCGAAGGCATTCCGGACCCCGAATCCTTGCCCAGCACGGCTGAGTTGCTGGCTCAATTCGACCACCCGTTGGCACGGCATATGTCCTCGGAGCGGCCGTTCGATGTCCGCCACATCGACCCCGCACTTTACGTGTCACCGCCCAACGAGCACGTGGCCACCAATGCCGTCTGGATGAAAACCATGGGCCCCTTGCCCGACGATCCCAAGCTGCACCTGGCCGCGTTGGCCTACGCCAGCGACTACACCTTGTTGGAGCCCATTCTCCGCAAACACGGCCTCGCCTGGATGACACCGGGTATGAGCGTCGCAAGTCTCGATCACGCCATGTGGTGGCACCGGCCCGTCCGGGTGGATGAGTGGATGCTGTACGTCCAGGAGTCCCCCAGCGCCCAAGGGGCACGTGGTTTGGCTACCGGCCGGATATTCAACCGCGAAGGCGTGCACGTCGCGACCGTGGCACAGGAGGGGATGGTCAGGATTCCGTAGGCTGTTGGTGCGCTGGAAGGTTAAAGCGCAGGTGTTAAAGCAAAGAGGCCGGCCCCTGGTGGGACCGGCCTCTTTTTGTGTCTGTGGCTACCCGTTAGTCGCGGGTCAGACGGCGGTGCGTCACGCGGTGCGGCTTTGCCGCATCAGCGCCGAGGCGCTCCACCTTGTTCTCCTCATAGGAGTCGAAGTTACCTTCGAACCAGTACCACTTGGAGGGGTTCTCGTCGTCACCTTCATAGGCGAGGATGTGGGTTGCTACCCTGTCCAGGAACCAACGGTCGTGAGAGACCACCACGGCGCAGCCAGGGAACTCGAGCAGGGCATTTTCCAGGCTGCTCAGGGTTTCGACGTCGAGGTCGTTAGTGGGCTCGTCAAGGAGCAGGAGGTTGCCACCTTGCTTAAGTGTCAAGGCAAGGTTGAGGCGGTTGCGCTCACCACCGGAGAGGACACCAGCCTTCTTCTGCTGGTCCGGTCCCTTGAAGCCAAACGCCGAAACGTAGGCACGTGAAGGCATTTCGACCTGCCCGACCTGAATGTAGTCATGGCCTTCGGAAACAACTTCCCAGAGAGACTTATTGGGATCGATGCCGCCACGGGACTGGTCCACGTATGAGATCTTCACGGATTCGCCGATCTTGAGCTCACCATCGTCCAACGGCTCCATGCCGACGATGGTTTTGAACAAGGTGGACTTGCCCACACCGTTCGGGCCGATGACGCCAACGATGCCGTTGCGGGGCAGTGAGAAGGAGAGGTCTTCGATCAGGACACGATCGTCGAAGCCCTTCTTCAGCTTCTTGGCCTCGATCACTACGGAACCCAGACGCGGGCCCGGCGGAATCTGGATCTCTTCGAAGTCGAGCTTGCGCGTGCGCTCGGCCTCTGCAGCCATTTCTTCATAGCGGGCAAGACGGGCCTTTGACTTGGTCTGACGGCCCTTGGCGTTGGAGCGCACCCATTCAAGTTCTTCGGTAAGGCGCTTGGACAGCTTTGC
Organism: Micrococcaceae bacterium Sec5.1; assembly: GCA_039636795.1. Lineage (NCBI taxonomy): Bacteria > Bacillati > Actinomycetota > Actinomycetes > Micrococcales > Micrococcaceae > Micrococcaceae bacterium Sec5.1. The sequence goes on from CP143430.1 coordinate 3,476,648, forward strand.
GTCCTTCTTACCTTGGACCTCAAGGCGGGCCTTCTTCTTCTCCAGGTAGGTGGAGTAGTTACCTTCGTACGGGTAAAGGTGGCCGCGGTCGACTTCTGCGATCCACTCAGCCACGTGATCCAGGAAGTACCGGTCGTGAGTCACGGCAAGGACGGCACCGGGGTACTGGGAGAGGTGCTGCTCAAGCCAAAGAACGCTCTCGGCGTCCAAGTGGTTGGTGGGCTCGTCAAGGAGCAGAAGGTCCGGCTTCTGGAGCAGAAGCTTGCACAGCGCTACGCGGCGGCGCTCACCACCGGAGAGGACGGTGACATCGGAATCAGCAGGCGGGCATCGCAATGCGTCCATGGCCTGCTCGAGCTGGGAATCGATATCCCAGGCATCGGCAGCGTCAATGGCTTCCTGCAGCTTGCCCATCTCATCCAGGAGAGTGTCGTAATCCGCATCCGGGTTGGCCATCTCTTCGGAGATCTCGTTGAAACGCTGGATCTTGCCGTAGATCTCGCCAACGCCTTCCTGGACGTTGCCAAGGACAGTCTTTTCTTCATTCAGCGGCGGTTCCTGCAAGAGGATGCCCACGGTATACCCGGGGCTCAGGCGGGCCTCGCCGTTTGAAGGAGTGTCCAGCCCGGCCATGATCTTCAGGATGGTGGACTTGCCAGCACCGTTCGGGCCCACGACGCCAATCTTCGCGCCAGGGTAGAACGACATGCTTACATCGTCCAAAATAAGTTTGTCGCCAACGGCCTTGCGAGCCTTGGTCATCGTGTAAATGAATTCCGCCATGCCCTTAAATCTAGTGGGTAGGCGGACAGATCTCACATTCGGTGCTATTGGGCCCCTGCCAGCAGCTCCTTGGGGCGGTGCTCCTAGCGAACGCTGCCCACGAAGCATTTCCCCGTGGCAAGTACCGGCAGAACGCTCATCACGACGCCTCCATCCCGGATCTGGCCCATGACGCAACTATCGCCTGCCAGCGCCGCAGCTTCCAACGCATCGACATCAAGACCAGTGGGCGTCCGGCTGACGGACACTTCTACATTGGCTTTGGGAATGCCAGCCGATACCAAAGCTGCTCGAACGGATTCCGTATCCGGCTTGGGGTTGGCAGCCACGATTTTCTTAAGTGCCGCCTCCACAGCCGTGCTCGTGGTCACGACTGCGGGGTCCATAGTCGTTCCGCCGCCGGGCTGTTGGGACGCGGGGCTTGAAGAAGGGGTGCCTGCCGTGGGTGTTTTGGGGGATGCGGCACATGCAGGCAGCGCCAGCGCAGCAACAATGACCAGAGCCGTCCCGACAGCCTTACCGTTCAACTGAAAATTTCTTGCACGACTCGGCTGCTCCACCCTGGTTCCCCTGCTCATCACATAGCCATTCTGCCATTCCCACGGGCTGCAGGCGGGCGTAGCGTGGGCCAAGTGCTGGCTCGCCGGGACGGGTGGGCCGCAGGAAGGAGAAATCATGGAAGGAAAAGTTCCCAATGCCGAGGCCTCGATCACGGTGGCCGCCCGGCGCGAGCAGGTATGGAAGGCCCTGACGGATCCTGGCCTCATCAAGCAATACTTCCTCGGGACCAATGTCGAAACGTCGTGGAAGGTCGGCGACCCAATCACGTACTCCGGCGAGTACAACGGCAAAGCATACGAGGACAAGGGCGTCATCCTGGCCTTCGAACCCCTACAGCTCTTGAAAACCACTCACTACAGTCCTGCGTCAGGACTTCCCGATTCCCCCGGGAACTATCACACGGTCGAATACCGACTCGACGATGCGGATGAAGGAACATCAGTCACGATTGCGCAGGGCAACAACAAGAGCGAAGAAGAAGTGGAGCATTCCGCAGCGACGTGGCGCACGGTTCTTCAGAACCTCAAGGAATTTCTTGAGTCACAGCCCCAAATTTCTTGAGTCACAGCCCCAAATTTCTTGAGTCACAGGCAAGGTGCCAGGCAGTGAAAGAATAAATCCCCCGGAACCCTGCAGGTTCCGGGGGATTTCTCGTGCCCCAGGAGGGAATCGAACCCCCGACCGGCGGATTAGAAGGCCGCTGCTCTATCCCCTGAGCTACTGGGGCGCACTGGCGCCAATACCAGCCTAAGCCGCTGGCGCCACAAAGAGTTTACAGTGCATTCGACCTCCAGCCTGTCAGCCCACGCCTATGGGTACTTCTCCTCCACAACAGGCCTTCGTTCGGTAGTTATTCACATAGGCACATACCGTACTCCCCTGCGCGGGTTGTGTGGATGAAGCTAAGAGGGCCGGACGGGCACTTTCCTACATCCAGAAGGACCACCATGAACGACACCATTACTCTTCGAGGCTTCGTAGCCTCGGAGGTCAAGAGTTCTACCACTACGCGGGGTACGTCCACTGCTTCATTTCGTCTTGGGACAACTGAACGCCGCTACGACCGGGCCAGCAATACATGGGTGGACGGCAATACCAACTGGTACACCGTGCAGTCGTTTCGCTACTTAGCCGGCCATGTCGGCTGTAGCGTGAAGAAGGGTCAACGCGTCATCGTCGTCGGAAAGCTACGCCTGCGGCAGTGGGAACACGAGGGCAGGATCTACCATGTGGCAGAAGTCGACGCGGAATCAGTCGGGCACGATCTCATGTGGGGCTCTGCGAACTTCACCCGGATGAACGGGACGTCGGCTCCAGCTGACTCGAACCCGTCCGGCGAGGCAGCCGGGAAGCTTGGAGATCCGGGGATTGAGTGGGAGTCCGGCGACAACGAACAAGCGCCCCCGGAGGAGGAGACAGAAACAGTCGACGTCGATGACCCGGACGGTACCGGTCCGCTGGTGGTAAACACCACCACAGGTGAGTTGGTGGGTGCCGGGGCTTGAACTTCCGCGTCGGGGACCGCGATGAAACTCGCGGGACCAGCCCCGCGGGTGGAGATTATTCTGGGTCCATGGCATACGACGCAGCAGCTCCCCGGCTGGAGACCGCTCCTGCATCCTGGGAGGCCTTGGAGGAGTTATTCGGGGTCAAGGGCGAGCCATCCCGGTGCTGGTGCCGCCGGTTCGCCCTCCCCGGCAAGGAGTTCAGGTCCACGGCACCAAACGAACGCAAGGAGCTCCTGCGGACACGCTTTGACGAGGATCCAGAGCCAGGGGTACTGGCATTCCGGGGTGGTCAGGTGGTCGGCTGGTGTGCAGTGGAGCCCCGGGCAAACTACGCGCGCATAGGACGGTCGCAGCCTTCAATAACGGGGCTACTACCCTTGAGGCGTATCCCATCGACACCCGCCTTCGTCCAAAGGCTGGTCCCTCGGACTTGTATCACGGCACGGTTTCGCTGTTCATTGAAAGCGGGTTCTCCGTGGTTTCAACTCCCATTCCCGGGCGCGCCATCGTTCGCCTAAACAACCAGGCCGCATAAGAAACCCCATAACAAGCCCGGGCAAATCCTAGTCGCTGCCAGAGTGGCCAACTGCCATCGAGGCAGCTACGGCAAGGTCAGGATCATGGGCCCATCGGCGGTGATCGCCACGGTGTGTTCGCTATGCGCGGCCCTGTTTCCGCTGGAGGAGCGCAGAGTCCACTCATCGTCATCGTGGTAATAGTCGTCCTTACCTCCAAGGATGAGCATTGGTTCGATGGCAATGACCAGCCCTTCTTGAAGTTTGATGCCCCTGCCCGGCCTGCCGATGTTGGGAACGGGCGGTTCGGCGTGCATTGTCCGGCCGATACCGTGGCCACCGTGATCGGCCAACAAACCATATCCAGCACGTTTGGCCTCACCGCCGATTGCATAGGCGAGGTCGCCCATCTTGTTGCCCACCCGGGCAGCTTCGATACCCCGGGCGAGTGCAGCGTCTGTGGCATCGATCAGTGCCTGGTCCGCTGGATCTGCCGTCCCCACGATGAAGCTGATGGCAGCATCTCCACACCAGCCTTCAAGGAAGGCGCCGCAATCCACACTTAGGAGGTCCCCGTCCTGGAGGACGTAGCCATCTGGTATTCCATGCACCACAGCGTCATTCACGCTGGCACAGATCACCCCGGGAAACGGGAGCGCTGCCCACCGCGGATGGTAATCCAGGAAGGCCGGTTTGGCCCCAGCGCCTGAAATGACGTCCGCAGCAACCTCATCCAGTTCCTTGAGGGAAACGCCGACATCGGCATGCTCCCTGACTGCTGCCAAGGCGTTGGCCACCACCCTGCCGGCCTCACGCATCATCGAGATCTGGTCCGGTGTCTTAAGCATGGACATGGGATTCCTCCGGTTTTGCTGGGCGGGAGCATTTGCTGTTCAGGGTCATTCGCTGTTCAGGGACATTCGCTGTTCTGGATCATCGTGGGATCCGCTGGCCATTGGACCCACTCTACGTGGGGCAGGTGGCTGCATGGCGTGGAGAATAAGGAGGAGTTCCCGACTGGATACTTCCCACGACGGCCGGTCATAGAGTTGGGGCATGGAGAACAAGGACTTACTTGAGGCCATCCGGTCAACACTTCGCTCCGCGAGGGACGCTGAGCGAGCCCGGGGAGCCCAGGCATATATGAAGTCGGACATGCCGTCCTGGGGTATCCGGGTGCCTGAAGTTCGCAGGATCGTCAAGGTGGCAGCGAAGCAGTTTCCCATCTCTTCACCCGCCAGCCTTCGCGAGGCCGTTCATGATTTATGGCGGAATGCCCAGGCGCGCGAAGAACGATATGCAGCCATTGAATTGACGGGCCTGCCGTTGGTCAAGGAAGACCTTGGCATGCTGCCGGTCTATGAGGAAATAATTCGCACCGGCGCGTGGTGGGACCTCGTCGACGGGGTGGCCCACCGCCTCTGCGGCCTCCTGCTTGCCCACAGGTCCACCATGACGCCGCTATTGCTCCAATGGTCCACTGACCAGGACATGTGGATCCGAAGGGCGTCCATTACTGCGCAATTGGCAGCCAAGGGCCTAACGGACCCGGGACTGCTGGCGGCTGTCATCAAACCCAACCTTGCCGACAAGGAGTTCTTCATCCGCAAGGCCATCGGATGGGCCTTGCGTGAGTACAGCAAGACAAACCCGGAGTGGGTCAGGGCGTTTGCGGCAGAGAATGCTCCAGCACTGAGCCCTCTCTCCACACGTGAGGCGGTACGGCTTCTGTCGTCGCATTAAGCATTGGAACAGGAGCCCTCAAGACGCTCGCCCGATTCCTCAGATGATCGGGCGCAGGCCCGGCTCGTCGCGCTTGCGGAAAAGGCTCTTTGTCTTCGGATCAACGAAGATCAAATAAACGGCAAACAGGAGCGCAATGATGGCTGCCGCGTTCCGCGCCAAGGTCAGGGCAAGGCCGAGATCCTCGCTTTGAAGATAGGGAAACACATCCAGTTGGTCTGAGATGGCGTAGACCATGAAGAACGACACCACGAAGTAGACCGCCTTTACCTGCCAGTCATTGCGTATACCTGTTACCGCAAACAACGGAATCAGCCACACCACGTACCAGGACTGGATCATCGGGGCCAACAAGACGATCGCCGCAAAGGCAAGGGTGAGCCGGCGCATGAGGCGATCGTGTTCTCCCCGGAAGACCTGCCAGGCAATGGCTCCCACCATCAGCACTTTGCCGGCGTCGTAAACCCACTTGGCCATGCCCCAGCCGTCAAGTCCAAAGACGTTGAAGATCGACGCGACAACCAGGCCTATCAAGCCGATGGGTGCGTACCAGATCCAGACGCTCCCGGGGGCAGACAGACCCTTCACCCATCCAAACCCAAACCCGTTGACCAGGCTCATGGCGTACAGGAGGCCGAAGGTCAGGGCGGCTGTCAGGAACCAGAAAAGGATCTTGCGCGGCCATGACGCACCCTTGCCCGCCCAGAGCAAGCCAATAAAGGGCAGGAAGACCACCGTAATTGGCTTGACCGAAATGGAGAGTGTCACCAGCACCAAGCCCAGGACCACCCGGCGGGTGGCGCAGTAGTACAGGCCTGCCAAGGCCAGACCAATCATGAGTGCGTCATTATGGACACTGGCAATGAAATTGGTGAGAAAGAGGGGGTTGGCGGCTGTCAACCATAGTGCGCGGTGCGGATTGACGCCGTGGAGTTCTGCCAGCTTGGGTACGTAGATGATGCAAAGTATGACGCCCGCAACTGCCACCAGCCTGAACAGCATGATGCAGGCCTCAGGCTGGACGTTGGTCACCCAAACAACGAATTGTTCGATCCAAAGGAACAACTGACCATAGGGAACAGGCGCTTCCGTCCACATCTTGTCGGCACCCAATTGGAAGTAGTTCGGTAGGGCGGAAATCCCATTCTCATAGGGATTCATTCCCTCAACCATGAGTCTGCCCTGCCCGATGTAGGCGTAGACATCCCTGCTGAACAGCGGGACAGTGAACATCATGGGCAACCCCCAGGCCACCACAGCCTGCAAGGTGGCCTTGCGGGCTTGGAGTCCCCATACCCGGACCCGCTGTCCCAGCCGCAGCCAAGCCCGGACAAGCAGCATGCCACCAACAGCCAACAGGACAATGGACAGCCCGACGCCCACACCTTCGGTACGCATCCAGATGAAAAGCGGAAGCCGCCGAAGTTCAGAAACCGGCGCGAGCCAGCCAACGCCCAGCGAGCCAAAGACAAGGAACATCGAACCTATGAAACCGGCGATCAGCGGGGACCTGGCGTTATCCACTTCGCTGGCAGCAGCATCCGCAGGCGGCGCTTCTTTCCCTGCCTTCTGGGCGGCGGGTACAGGCACCGTCATGTGGTCTTCATCCAATCGTTTGCCCGTTGCGTTCCGGGACAGAAATCTGAATCTCTGGGGGCTGTCCACGACAGGAAGAAAGGACACTGCCGTGCTCAAAAATCCTACCATCGGAGCACTTGGAACCGCCTGAAGGATAGGCTAGGCGCGTGCCTATTACTAATGAACGCATCGTCTGGATTGACTGCGAAATGACCGGCCTGGACCTCAAGAACGACGCCCTGATCGAAGTGGCGGCGCTCGTGACGGACTCCGAGCTCAACATCCTGGGCGATGGCGTGGACGTCGTCATCAAGCCCGACGACGCAGCGCTGGAGCAAATGAACGACTTCGTTCGCGACATGCACACCCGCTCCAAACTCCTTGACGAACTCCCCCACGGCAAGACGATGGCCGAAGCTGAGGCGCAGGTGCTTGAGTACATCGAGAAGTGGGTTCCGGACCCCCGCAAGGCCCCCTTGGGGGGCAACTCGGTGGGCACGGACAGGATGTTCCTGGCCAGGGACATGCCGAACATTGTGGAGCACCTCCACTATCGCGTCATCGATGTCAGTACCATCAAGGAACTCTCGCGCCGCTGGTTCCCGCGGGCCTACTTCCAGTCGCCGGCCAAGCATGGCGGACATCGCGCACTGGGGGACATCAAGGATTCCATCGACGAGCTCCGCTACTACAGGCAAGCTGTTTTTGTACCTGCCCCGGGCCCTGACACTGCTACCGCCCAGCGCATCTCCAAAGACATCACAGCCACTGCTGAGACTCTGGGTGCAACAGAAACTATGTGATCTGCGCCATTTTTGAAGGTTTTTTCGTCGAAACCGGCAAAAGTGGACTTTTCACCCCAAAACAGCAGGTAAGCTATTTGTCGTTGCCTTCACGGAATGCCGGTCATACGGACTTACCGAAAAAGGCGCATGGTGGGCGTAGCTCAGTTGGCAGAGCGCCTGGTTGTGGTCCAGGAGGTCGCGGGTTCAACCCCCGTCGCTCACCCCGCCGAGATTGGCTCAAAAGCCGGTTTCCACAAAGGCCGCACCGGTTATCCGGTGCGGCCTTTGTTTTGTTTTGGCCCGCCTGCAGTCCCACGGGTTGCTTCCGGAACACAGCGATCGACTAAGGAAGAGCTGACATGACCGTCCTCCCTGTGACCATTTGGGGCGAACCCGTTTTGCACCGTCGGGCAAGTGAAGTCGAAGTATTCGATGACGAGCTCCGAAAACTCATCGCGGACATGTTCGAAACCAATGATGCCGCGAACGGAGTGGGCCTCGCCGCACCCCAGGTGGGAGTCGGCAAGCGCATCTTTGTGTATAAGTACGCCAATGACGACGACGCGCCTGAGCAAGGCGTTCTGGTCAATCCCGTCTTGACCCTCTCAAAGATCTCAGGAGCCCTCCCGGACCCGGAAGAGCACATTGAGGGGTGCCTGTCGTTCCCCGGAGAGCACTATCCTCTGCAGCGCGCTGTGTGGGCCCGCGTCCAAGGCTTTGACGCTGACGGAAACCCGGTGGACTTCGAAGCTACGGGCTGGTTCGCTCGAGTGATGCAACACGAGTACGACCATTTGGACGGCAAGCTTTACATCAACCGCCTTGTGGACCGATATGCCAGGAAGGCCATGAAGCAGGCCAAGAAGAACGGTTGGGGCGTTCCCGGATTGACATGGATGCCTGGCGTCGACCCGGACCCGTTCGGACACTGATCCGATGAACCAAGAACGCCATGCAGAATTGTTTCAGCTCCTGGACGTTGCCGGCGAGGACGCCATGGAATGCGCCGCGCTCTTGGACAGAAACCCCAGCGGCCACGTCTTGGACGCATTGGAACTGCTGCAGCAACGGCTTGGCACTTTTCCAGCTGACAGTATTTCTCCCCATGAGCTGGGCGAGACCGTCTGGATCGAAGCTCTGCTCCGCTTCGCACCCAGGGTCCACGCATACCATCTGGAGTTGGGAATCGGCGCCGACGTGTCGGCAGCCGCCCTGGCTGACGTGGGACTTCAGCTCCGCATCAACCGCCGCGTGCATGGACATTTCGGCTTGGACACCTGGAGCTGGCTGACGTTACATATGGCAGGCAATCTGTTCCGGCTCGGCCGATTGCAATTCCATTTGATCCGGAGCGGGCCTGACGACGGGCCAGGGGGCAGCCTCGCGTACGCATCCGATTGGGTCCTGGGTGTCCACATTCCCGAGGATGGCGGCCTCTCCCCCTCGCTGGTAGACGCCAGCTTTGACGAGGCGCGCTCGTTTTTTCCCCACTACTTTCCGGACAAGCCGGCCACTGTGGCCACGTGCGAGTCCTGGATGCTGGATCCCTACTTGGTTGAACGGCTTCCCAATAGCAACATCGCATCCTTCGCCCGCCGTTTCACGCTGGATCGGTGCACCGATGCCCCCACTGATGCCGTGTACTTCACGTTTAGGCAGCGGGGGCTCGAGAACCTGGACAAACTACCCCGGGAAACTTCGCTCCAGCGCATAGTCCTTGAGAGAATCGACGACGGCGGTACCTGGCAACTGGGACACGGTCACCTGACGCTGTAAATGGTCTGCTGATCGGGGCAAGAAGAAAGGACGCGCATCATGGCGTCCTTCTCCGCCTGTGTGACCCAGAGCTTGTAGGCTGCCTTGACGGAGATCTGCCGTGCTACGTAGTGACACCGGAAGTTCTTGTTCGGCGGGAGCCAGGTGGCGGCGTCGCCTGCGCCCTTCTTCACATTCTCGGGCCCATCAGCTGCAATCAGGTTCAAGGGATCATTTGCCAGCCTTTGACGCTGCTGCACCGTTAATTGCTTGGCACCCTTCTGCCATGCGTCGGCGAGGGCGACAATGTGGTCAATCTGAACATCAGCGCTGGTGTCCTGGCCCCGACGGAAGGTCACGTGGGCGCCCGTGTAGGGTTCGTGAAACTCTCCAGTGGCAACCTTGCATGAGGAACCACTAGTGAACTCCACCGACGACAGGTCCCTGCGCAGGATGTCGTTCCTGGTATCGCATCCGTTTCGATCGGCATCCAGCCACGCCTGGCCGAATGCGGTTCGCTCATAGTCTTCCTGGGATGCCCGTCCCTTAACTTCCAACTGTGCCAGTGCGGTGCTTGCCTTCTCCGCGGGAACAGCCTCGATGCCGGAAATGGGTTTCATCCAAGCCGGGTTAAATACCGGCGCATCAGTGGGGCCGGAGACCCAAGGCTCAGCCGCGTTGAACTGGCCGGTGGTGAAGAACCAAGACAGTCCTGCCACGACGGTGGCGGCCACTAATCCTAGAATGGCCCAGGCTTGGCGTGATCGTCTGCGCGCGCGTTTGTAGGCAGACCAGGTGATACTCAAGGGGCTCCGTCCAGTCGGGGAGGGTGGTGTCCTTCGAGCGTAGGACACGGCACCGACAGTCAGAGCCGATATCCACAGTGTGTAGGAGAAGTCACACTGCAGTGGTGGGGTTCTTCCCCGGGTTACTGCTCACGCATAACGCGTTGCAGGTCTTCCGCAGCCACCTCCAGCAGCGTACGCAATTGCTGGACGCGTTCGTCGCTGACGTCCCCCGCAGCGTTTGCTGCGATGGCCTGGTCCAGCAGTTTCTGTGCCTGCTTGTGGTTGGCCCGTGCTACGTCCAACGCGTGTTCCAGCGTTGTCTCGTGTTCCAAAGTCGATTCATTTTCCATGAACCCATTTTGGTCAGGTTTCCCGGCTGATGCCAGTGACACCGCCGGGAAACCCGTGAATACTTCCCGGCTTAGGCGTTGGCTGCCTCAAGCACTGCGATGGGAGCCACGATGTCGCGGGCAGGGAAGGACGGCGGGTTGACGCCGGCCATTTCCTCCATGACACGGACCACCTGGCAGGAGTAGCCGAATTCGTTGTCGTACCAAACGTAGAGCACGAGGTTCTTGTCGTTGGAAATAGTGGCCAGACCATCAACGATGCCTGCGCGGCGGGAACCAACGAAGTCGGTGGAGACAACGTCCGGCGAGTCGATGTAGTCGATCTGCTTCCGCAACGGCGAGTGCAGCGACATTTCGCGGAGGTAGTCGTTGACCTCATCGCGTGTGGTGCCATTGGCAAGGTTGAGGTTCAGGATCGCCATGGACACATCCGGGGTAGGTACGCGGATCGCGTTACCGGTGAGCTTGCCCTGAAGTTCCGGAAGCGCCTTGGCAACAGCCTTGGCTGCGCCTGTCTCCGTGATAACCATGTTCAGGGCTGCCGAACGGCCGCGGCGGTCTCCCTTGTGGAAGTTGTCGATCAGGTTTTGGTCGTTCGTGAACGAGTGCACCGTTTCAACGTGGCCGTGGATGATACCGAATTTGTCGTTGATGGCCTTCAGTACCGGAGTAATGGCGTTGGTTGTGCACGACGCAGCGGTGACGATCTTGTCGTCATCGGAGATGTCGGACTGGTTGATTCCGTGGACGATGTTCTTCAGATCGCCCTTGCCCGGAGCCGTCAGCAGGACGCGCGCAACACCCTTGCTCTGCAGGTGCTGGGACAGGCCCTCCGCATCGCGCCAGCGTCCGGTGTTGTCCACTACCAGGGCATCCTTGATGCCGTAGGCGGTGTAGTCCACGGTGGCGGGGTTGTCGGAGTAGATGACCTGGACCTGAACGCCGTTGGCAGTGATGGTGTTGGCTTCTTCGTCCACGCGGATGGTTCCCTCAAAGGAACCGTGTACGGAGTCGCGGCGCAGGAGGCTGGCACGCTTGACGAGGTCGTTCTCGGCGCCCTTGCGGACAACGATGGCACGCAGCCGCAGGCCATGCCCACCACCGGCCTTTTCAATCAGGATGCGGGCCAGGAGGCGACCGATGCGCCCAAAGCCATAAAGCACGACGTCGGTGCTGGTGCGGTCATCAGCGCCACGCTTTCCGACGATTTCGGCGAGCTCGGCCCGCAGGAACTCATCCAAGGAGGTGCCGTGGCCCTCTACGCGGAACTTCTCCGTAAGGCGGGCAATGTCGATTGCAGCCGCACCGAGTTCCAGCTCAGCAAGAGCGTTCAACAGGGGTGCGGTTTCTTCGAGCAGCAGCTCGGTGTTGCTCATCCGGCGCGCAAAGCGGTGGGCCTTCAGGATGTTCATGGTCGACTTGTTGATCAGGCTCCGGCCGTGGATGCTCGTGACCACGTTGTTTTCCCGGTACAACCGGCCGATCACCGGAATCATGGCCTCGGCGAGAGCCTCCCGGCCCATCCACTTATCAAGACAAGAATCTGACGTCTGGCTCACAGAACTACCTTCCTTGGGTCAACCACATACGTCCTCGTATGCAGATGGCGGCCGCCCGGAGTAATCCTGCGGCACGGGCACTGGCCGGGCTTCGGTCCACCCACAGCGCCTTGAACGATTGCAAAGAAAAGACCGCCGGCTGCGAACGCAGTCCCGGCGGCAGAACATCTACGTTCATAACAAGTCTAAGGCGGAAGGGCGTCCTCTTGGGTGCCGGGGGGCGTGAAATCACTCACATGGCAGTCACAATGGACGTCATATGCCCGGGACCTCAGTGGCGAATGTGGATGGGTTGACCGATACGCCGGGTTCTGTCATCCCTTGCCGTTGCCGGCAAAGGAGTGGCGGCCATCCATCTACGAACGCCGTTGCCGACGCCCTCCAGCAGCCTACCCGGACACTCGGGCGAGCAGCCCTCAAACGTGTCCTGTCTGGCCTTGCTCCGGGTGGGGTTTACCTAGCCTCCCCGGTCACCCAGGGAGCTGGTGGTCTCTTACACCACCGTTTCACCCTTACCTGCCGCATGCTGATGCGAGCACCATTACGCGAAGGCGGTCTGTTCTCTGTGGCACTGGCCTGCGGGTTACCCCGAGTGGGCGTTACCCACCACCCTGCTCTGCGGAGCCCGGACGTTCCTCGAGCCACTTCCGTGACGCGCGACCGCCTGGTCAACCCATCCGCCGTACAGTCTACCGGCGTCGAGGGTTGCCTCGGTCCCCGGTAATATCGTCAGGTGCTGATTCTGCTGCCGCCTTCCGAAGGCAAGACCCCCGCCGTCAAAGGCCCCGCCGTCGAATGGGAGTCACTCAGCTTTCCGGAACTCAACCCCTACCGCGCCAAGGTGCTGGAATCGTTGGGCACCGTCAGCGCGCACGAGGACGCCTTGGCGTTGCTTGGCGTCGGCGCCTCGCTGAAGGACGACGTCGAACGTAATACCCGGCTGCACGCGGAACCGGCGGCGCCGGCCCACCAGGTCTACTCGGGAGTCCTGTATGACGCGCTCGGCTTCAATTCGATGACGCCGACTCAACGCCGCAAGGCAACCGAATCGATTTTGGTGATTTCGGCACTGTGGGGTGCCATCGGTTTTGGTGACCATGTGCCGGCTTACCGGCTGTCCATGGGAACGGCACTGCCCGACGTCGGACGCCTCGCCTCCTTCTGGAAGCCTCAACTCAGCACCGCCCTCGCCACCCGTAGCGAGGGGGAGCTTTTGGTTGATTGCCGTTCCAGCACGTATGCAGCGGCGTGGGCTCCACCAGCAGCGCAAACCGTCACAGTGAATGTTTTCAACGAGGCCAACGGCAAGCGCACTGTGGTGAGCCACTTTGCCAAGCACACGCGAGGTGAGTTTGCCAGGCATCTGCTGACCAGGCGCGGGAAGGCGCCCGCATCACCCGATCAACTGCTAAAAGCGGCTAAAGAGATTTGGCGGGCGGAACTCGTCCCCGGCACTGCCCGCAAGCCGCACGCGCTGAACATCATCCTGACCAGCTGACTGAAACTGTCAGTTCCACTCCGCCGAACGAACCAGAATGACACCGGAATCCGGGCAGAAGACAATGTCGTCTTCAGCAGCGGCCTTGACTTCGGCCAGGTCACCGGGGCTGAGCATCATGCCCGACCCCTCGGACTTCCCGTGGAACAGCCGGGCAGCCCCGACGCCACGCTTGGCAATCGTCTTCTCATAAACTGCAAGCATTCCGGCGTCCAGGGCCTCCGCGAAAGCGGCACGTTGCCCGCGGACCACGGTTTCCTCGGCCGCGATCTCAGCAATTGCCTCATCCAGTTCGGCGCGGATGCCGGCAAATGAACCCTGGATGTCATCCACGATGGTCTGTTGTGCGGCTTGACGCTCCCGCAGGGTGTCCAAACGCTCCAGGATTTCAAGCTCAACGTCCTCAAGGTCGGAGCGGCGCTTGTTAAGGGATGCGATGTCACTCTGAAGCGCCACCAGGTCCTTGGAGAGGCCGGTTCCGCTGTTGAGCCTGGCTTCGTCACGTTCGATGCGGGACGCGACCTGCTCCACGTCCGCTTCGGAACGACGCAGTTCAGCTTCGGCGTCGTGCACCGCCATCTTGGCAGCGCCCAGTTCACCATTGGCTACATTCAGTGCATCCTGAAGGTCAGCTATCCGCGGATCTGTTTCCAGCACCTTCCGGCGGCCGGCCAACGATTTGAGCTTGGCATCCAGTCCCTGCAGTTCAAGCAATTTCAGTTGTTCTGCCGGTGCTGCTTTCGCCACGCTTACCTCCGCTTGTATCGCTTCCGGCCCTGGGGATCAGTTCCGGATGGACGGCCCGTGTTTATTGGGATTGTCCGTATCTTCTAGACTCTAGTCCCCGCCGGGAGTGAGTATGAAGTCCCAAGGATCGCTGTTGGTGCTGCTCACGCGGATCTCGACGTCGTAGCCCTGATCGCCCAGTACGTTGCCGAGCGCTTCCGCGGCTACGGGCAGCCACAGCCATTCACTGGCAAAGTGTGAGACGTCGATGAGGTACGGCCGGCCGTTGACCGCCCCTTCGCGCGCTTCCGACGCCGGATGGTGCCGCATGTCTGCTGTCACATAGACATCTGCATTGCTGGCCCTGACGGCATCGAACAAGCTGTCGCCCGCACCACCACAGACGGCGACGCGCCGCAGCAGACCGTCCTTGTCACCGGCCACGCGAACCCCTCCGGCCACCGCGGGGAGCATCCCAAAGACCCGGGCAGCGAAATCACCCAGGGTCATGAGCTCAGGAAGGTCACCAACCCGGCCAATGCCTTCCTCGGGCAATCCATTGGCGGCAGGGGTCAGTGGAGCAACATTCTCCAGGCCAAAGGCGTCCGCCAACACGTCCGATACGCCCCCGACCGCGGAGTCACCGTTGGTGTGGACGGTCAGGAGTCCGGTGCCCGCTTCGATCAGCCGGTGCACGGCCAAGCCCTTCGCGGAGGTGGCCGCGACGGAGTTTACGCCTTTGAGCAGCAACGGGTGATGGGTAATCAGGAGCCCCGCTCCCCACTCAATGGCCTCATCGATCACAGCCAATGTAGGGTCCACAGCAAACAGGATCTTGGTGATGGGCGTGTTGGGGCGCCCAACGACGAGGCCTACCTCGTCCCAGTCCTCAGCCAAGGACTCTGGCCAGAGCTCCTCAACAGCAAGCAACACCTGGCCAAGAGTCGGGTCCCCGCTTGCTTCCACTGTCCCGGCGTCGTCGCTGGAATCCGCACCAGAAATGGCGGTGTCTACTGCTTCCATACTCTTATTCTTACCTACTGGACCCGATGGGGCAGTTTTGGTAGCTGCCGTACCTGCCCAGCGGCGTTATTGTCCCGTAAGGTATTGCGGGAATCATCAGGCCCTCCAATCCATTGAAGAGATCATGAAAACTTTTGTACTTGGTGGTGGATGCTTCTGGTGCCTTGATGCCGTGTACCAGAAAACCCGCGGTGTCAGTTCGGTAGTCTCCGGCTATACGGGTGGCCATGTCAGAAACCCTGACTACTACGACGTCTGCTCGGGAACTACCGGTCATGCAGAGGTGGTTGCGGTGACATTCGACGAAACCGTGGTGCCGGAGGAGGTCATTCTTGACATGTTCTTCGCGTTGCATGACCCCACCACGTTGAACCGCCAGGGCTACGACACAGGCACCCAATACCGTTCGTCGATGTTCTACACCACGACGGAGGAAAAGATCCTCTTCGAAGAAGCCATCGAGCGCGCGCAAGCACTCTGGGCCAATCCGATTGTGACGGAAGTAAGCCGGCTACCCGAGTTCTATGAAGCAGAGGAAGTCCATCAGAACTATTACGCCAAGTTCCCGTACCAGGGCTATTGCCAGGTCATCATCAATCCAAAGCTGGCCAAAGCGCGGAAATATTACTCTGCATGGCTAACTGCTTAGCAGGGTTTCGATGCGGCTGGTTAGGCTGACCTCAGCATTCCCTCTTCAGAGATAGGCATAATCTTCATGGCAAGGATCTACGACGACGTCACCCAGCTGGTCGGCCGCACTCCGCTGGTCCGTTTGAACCGGCTGACCGAAGGCCTTGAGGCCACCGTTGCGGTCAAGCTTGAGTTCTACAACCCGGCCAACAGCGTGAAGGACCGTATCGGTGTGGCCATCATTGACGCCGCCGAAAAGTCCGGTGCCCTGAAGCCGGGCGGAACAATTGTGGAAGGCACCTCGGGTAACACCGGAATCGCGCTGGCCCTTGTTGGTGCTGCACGCGGCTACAAGGTCATCCTGACCATGCCTGAGACCATGTCCACGGAACGTCGTGTCATGCTTCGCGCCTATGGTGCAGAGATCGTCCTGACTCCCGGTTCCGAAGGTATGCGCGGCGCTGTTGAAAAGGCCCAGGAAATTGTTGCCAACACCGAGAACTCCATCTGGGCGCAGCAGTTCGCCAACCCCGCCAACCCGGAGATCCACCGCAACACAACAGCCGAGGAAATCTGGGCTGACACAGATGGCGAAGTAGACATCTTTGTTGGCGGCATCGGTACCGGCGGTACCGTGACCGGCGTCGGGCAGCTCCTCAAGGAGCGCAAGCCCGAAGTCCAGATCATTGCCGTTGAGCCCAAGGACTCCCCCATCCTTAATGGCGGCAGCCCCGGTCCCCACAAGATCCAGGGCCTGGGCGCCAACTTCATTCCGGAGGTCCTTGACACGAACGTCTACGACGAAGTCCTCGACGCTACCCTTGAAGACTCGGTTGCCACCGCCCGCGCCTTGGGTTCCAAGGAAGGCGTACTCGCCGGCATCTCCGGCGGCGCCGCAGTATGGGGTGCACTGGAAGTCGCCAAGCGTCCCGAGAACAAGGGCAAGCTGATCGTCGTGATCGTGCCGGACTTCGGAGAGCGTTACATCTCCACTGTGCTCTTTGACGATATCCGCGGCTAACACTTCGCCCGCAAGCATTCATTTCCTGTAGAAAGGTCTTTGTGAGCTTCTTCGCAAGGCTTAAGGAAGACCTCGACGCCGCCCGGTCACATGACCCGGCGGCTCGAGGTTCTTTTGAGAACTTTTTCGCCTACTCCGGCCTGCACGCCATCTGGGCACACCGCGTGACCCACAAGCTCTGGCAAAACCCGGCCCTTCGCTTTCCCGCCCGCCTGATTTCCCAGTTGGCGAGATTCCTGACGGGCATCGAGATCCATCCCGGCGCAACCATCGGCCGGCGTTTCTTCATCGACCACGGCATGGGCGTCGTTATCGGTGAAACTGCTGAAATCGGCGAGGACGTGATGATCTACCACGGTGTGACGCTCGGCGGCCGGTCCCTTGCCAAGGTCAAGCGCCATCCGACCATCGGGGATCGTGTGACCATCGGCGCCGGCGCCAAGGTCCTGGGTCCCATTACGATCGGCGCAGACAGCGCAATTGGCGCGAACGCCGTCGTGGTGAAGAACGCTCCCCCGGAGTCGATCATCACGGGCATTCCTGCCACATGGCGGCACCGCGACGCGAAATCCGAAACCAAACCGGCGGTTGACCCGGCTGAGTACTACATCGAATACCGGATCTAGCTGGTAAACCTCTTGTAGGAGTTCCAGAGGACGGCGTCGAAGACGCGGTCAGGAAGCACCCTCCGTAAGGCCAGGACGCTCCAGGCTCCCCTACCCACCGGGTAGCGGGTCTTGGGGCGTTTTGCCGTTGACGCGCGAACTATTGCCCTGGCCACTACCCTCGGAGGCGTTGATATCAGCTGTCCGGATGTTGACGCCAAGGCTGCTGCCATGACGTGGACCTGCCCTTTGTATGGACCTCTACCGGACGCGGACAACAGGCCTTCCCCGGCAATGGTGCCCCATTCGGTGTCCGTTCCGGCCGGCTCAATGAGGACGACGTCGATGCCGTGCGGCTTCAGCTCGAGCCTCAAAGAATCGCTCATCCCCTCCACTGCGAATTTTGTCCCGTGGTACCAAGCGCCCAGGGGCTCGTAGATCTTTCCTCCAATGGACGAGACGTTGATGATCCGACCAGAACCCACTTGCCGCATCCTTGGAATAACGAGTTGAGTCATCCTTGCCAGACCCATCACGTTCACCTCGAACTGGCGCCTGCCTTCGGCCAAGGGAACCTCTTCCAGGGAGCCGTAGGAGCCGTACCCGGCGTTGTTCACGAGGACGTCTATGTGCCCGTGTGCAGCCTCAACAAGCGCGACTGCTGAGGCCATGGAGTCCTCGATGGTGACATCCAGGTGCATGACGGTGATTCCCTGTGCCTTAAGCGGATGCATCTTCTCCACCCGACGCGCGCCGGCGTAGACAACGAACCCTTCAGACCTTAGGGCACGCGCCGTCTCGAAACCAATGCCGGTAGATGCTCCAGTGACAAAGGCGATGCGGTCGGTCATGGCACTGGCTCCTTGGCTCGTGGCACCCGCGCGATGGCCCAGTACCCGTTCCGGCACGGCAAAGGCCGGCTCCTCCCAGCGTATCGGGGAAGAACCGGCCTTGCGGTGGAACTTAGTGGGTGTCGACGGCCGAGATTTCGGACTTGTCTTCGCCCCACAGCGTGTGGAACGTACCTTCGGCATCAACGCGGCCGTAGGTGTGCGCACCGAAGAGGTCACGCTGGCCCTGGATCAGCGCAGCGGCAACGCGCTTGCGGCGCAGGCCGTCGTAGTACGCCAGCGAGGAGGAGAAGACCGGTACCGGGATGCCCAGCTGGACGGCGGTAGCAACAACGCGCCGCCAGGCCGGGAGTGCCTCGGCGATGGCCTTGGTGAAGGCCGGCGCGAACAACAGGTTGGCGGGCTTCTCCTCGGCAGCGTAAGCCTTGGTGATGTCCTTGAGCAGTTCGGCACGAATGATGCAGCCAGCACGCCACAGCGAGGCGATCTCGTCCAGCTTGAGGTCCCAGCCGTACTCCTTGGCAGCGGATGTCAGCATGTCCAGGCCCTGGGCGTAGGACACCAGCTTGGAGGCGTACAGCGCCTGGCGGACGTCCTCAACGAACGTCTCGGGGATCTCGACGGAAGCCTCTTCGCCAGCCAGCAGTTCCTGGCCAAGCTTGCGCTGCTCTGCCTGGGAAGACAGTGCACGTGCAAATACGGACTCGGCAATGCCGGACACCGGGGAGCCTAGTTCAAGGGCGGAGATAACCGTCCAGCGCCCGGTGCCCTTCTGGCCTGCGGCATCCACGACGACGTCAACGAACGGCTTGCCGGTCTTGGCGTCAACGTGGCCCAGGACTTCGGCGGAGATTTCGATCAGGAAGGAGGACAGATCGCCCTTGTTCCATTCAGCGAAAATCTTGGACTGCTCGGCGGGCTCGATGCCTGCACCCGAGCGGAGGAGGTCGAATGCCTCACCGATGACCTGCATGTCGGCGTATTCGATGCCGTTGTGGACCATCTTCACGAAGTGGCCGGCACCGTCGGTGCCGATCCAAGCGCAGCACGGTTCGCCGTCGACCTTTGCGGCAATCTTCTCCAACAGCGGCCCAAGGGCGTCGTAGGACTCACGGGAGCCGCCGGGCATGATCGAAGGACCGTTCAACGCGCCTTCTTCGCCACCGGAAACACCGACGCCTACAAAGTGGAGGTCCTTCTTGGCCAGCGCGGCTTCGCGGCGGCGGGTGTCCTCGTAGTGCGAGTTACCGGCATCGATGATGATGTCGCCGGCCTCGAGCAGCGGCTCGAGCTGCTCAATGACGTTGTCCACGGGAGCGCCTGCCTTGACCATGATCAGGACACGGCGGGGCTTTTCAAGGGAATCAACGAGTTCCTGCAGCGTTTCCGTGCGGATGAAATCGCCGTCCGTGCCGTGCTTTTCCAGCAGGGCGTCGGTCTTTTCCACGGAGCGGTTGTGGAGAGCCACAGTGAAGCCGTTGCGGGCCAGGTTGCGGGCCAGGTTGGCGCCCATCACCGCAAGGCCGGTGACACCGATGTGTGCTGACATCAAAACTCCAATTCGATCGTGTACAAACAGTCCCACCTACCCCCCTGGGGGCACGCAGGAAGCGATTTCATAACCAGGGGCTGTAATAAACCATACGTATTTATGCCATGAGCAGGAAAGCGGCGCCCACGTTTTGGAACTGCGCCGCGTCATAAACAGTCTATGATGTGCGGGACTTCCGCAGGCTCTCCCACGGCGGAGGCGGCATCGGATGCTACACGCGGATTGTCCTCGCCCCACTATGCTTACCTCTATGTCAACCAGCCTCCACCACCGCGCCGTAGAGCATCTGGGAACCCGGATTGTGGGCGGCGCCCTTCCGACCGGCCACGTCATGCTGGCCGAACATTTGGAAGACGAGCTCAACGTTTCGCGCTCGGTGGTCCGGGAGGCTGTCCGCGTCCTGCAGTCACTGGGCCTGGTGGAGACGATCAAGCGTGTCGGAATCCGCGTCCTCCCCGCCCATCGTTGGAATCCCTTTGATCCGTTGGTCATTCGCTGGCGCTTGGCTGGTGAGGGTCGTGGCGCCCAACTGAGGTCCCTCGCGGAGCTGCGTTCCGCCGTCGAGCCTGTTGCTGCGGAACTCGCAGCCGGGAACGCTCCGGAAACCCTGCGGCGGGAACTCGTGGATATTTCGCTGGCGATGAAGGAAGCCGGCGACGCCGGAGACATGCCACGGTTCCTTGACCTCGACATCCGATTCCACGCGCTGGTGCTGTCCGGCTCCGGAAACGAAATGTTTGCCAACTTGATTGGCCAGGTGACAGAGACCCTGACGGGACGCACAGTGCACGGACTCATGCCTGAGCACCCGCAGAAGCAGGCGCTGCAGTGGCACATTGATGTCGCCCACGCGATCGACGCCGGCGACGGTCAGCAGGCCAAAGATGCGGCCGGAAAAATTATGCGCCAAACGATCGCGGAGCTGGCGCCCAGCTGGAATGACCAGCCCCGCGTGTTCGTACCCGTGGGCGAAAAACTAAGTCTGGAAGTTCAGCAGGACTTTGCCGGACTCGGCTGAGTTCCTGGCTACGTCGAATGCCTCGAGGCCGTGGGCGAGGTCGAACTCGTGCGTTATCACGGGGTCCACGAACAAAGATCCGTCGGCCAACGCTGCGATGACGTCATCGATTTCGTTGTTGAACCGGAAGGATCCCAACAGTTCCAGCTCACGGGTAATGGCCAGGGAGATGAGGACCGGCTGCGGCCCGGAGGGCAGCAGCCCCACCATGACTACTTTCCCGCCGCGGGTGGCTCCCTTGATGGCCGAGGCAAGGCCGTGGTGGCTGCCGGAAGACTCGATAACGACGTCGGCCTCCACAGACGCGATAGCCTCGGCGTCGTCGCCCTTCAAGACGGCATCGGCACCCACGGCGCATGCGATCTCCAAAGGCTTGTCATGCATATCGACGGCGACAATACGGGCAGCGCCGGCGCGCTTGAGGACAGCGACAGCGAGGGCACCGATCGGGCCACTGCCGATCACCATGGCAGTCTTTCCCGCAACGTCACCGGCCCGGGCGACGGCATGCCAGGCCACGCTGGCCGGTTCCACCAACGCCGCGGTCCGCAGATCCAGGGTTTCCGGCAGGGCACGGAGCATCCGCGAGGGAAGGGTGGCGTAGCGGCTGAAAGCGCCGTCGGTGTGCGGGTAGCGTGCCGCGCTGCCCAGGTACGTGCAGCCCGGGGAGAGGTTGGGCCGCTCTTCGGGGTACCGTGCCGCGCCCGGGCCCGGTGTGGCCGGGTGCACGGCCACTGGAGTGCCGGGTTCGGGGCCGCTGCCATCGGCTGCCTGCTCGATGACGACCCCGACAATTTCATGGCCCAGGACCATCGGGGCCTTCAGGATGGACTCCCCGGCGGCACCATGCAGCCAATAATGCAGGTCTGAACCGCAGATCCCGCCGTAGGCGATCTCCACGATCGACTCATCCGGCGCCGGCGCCTTCAGTGGGATGTCTTCGATCCGCAAGTCCCCTTTGGCGTGCGCGACGACAGCGGGGCCGGAGGCCGGGAGGGTGATGCCCATCAGACCACCACCGTCATTCCGCCATCGACGAAGATCGTCTGGCCATTGACGAAATTGGACCCCTGGGACGCCAGCCACACAACAGGCCCGGCCAGGTCAGCGACCGTGCCCCACCGGTGGGCCGGTGTCCGGCCGAGGATCCAGGTGTTGAACGCTTCGTCATCGACCAGGTTCTGCGTCATTTCCGTATGGATGTACCCCGGGGCGATGCCGTTGATCTGCAACCCCGACGCCGCCCACTCAGCCGTCATCGCCCGGGTCAGGTTACGCAGCCCACCCTTCGCCGCCACATACGGGGCAATCGTCGGCCGGGCAAGGTCGGTCTGGACCGAGCAGATATTGATGATCTTCCCTCGGCCCCGGGGAATCATATGCCGCGCCGCTTCCCGGCCCACCAGGAACGCGCTGGTCAAATCCGTGCTGATCACCCGGTCCCAGTCCTTCACATCCAACTCAAGCATGGGAACACGGTGCTGGATACCCGCGTTGTTGACCAGGATGTCCAACGGGCCGACGTTGGCCTCGATCCACGCGACGCCATCAGCGGCTGAAGCCGCATCCGTCACATCAAACGCCCGGCTGTGGACCCTTCCCGCAGGATAGTCGGCAGCCATGGCCTGATGGGCCGCTTCAAGCCGTCCCGTGGTGATGCCGTTGAGCACTACAGTTGCTCCGGCGTCGGCGAGGCCCCGGGCCAGGGCGTTGCCAATCCCCCGGCTCGAACCCGTCACCAACGCGACGTGTCCACTCAGATCAAATAGTCCACTCATGTTTCTTTTTGCATTCCTTCTTGTCTGGACAAGTTTGTTGGTCAGGGCCGGCAGTTAGTTGTCAGCCGTGGAGAGGGAAAGATTGGCAATTGCCTGGCGAACGACGGCGAGGTCCTGATCGCCAAGTCCTTGACGTTTGAGCTCGCCGTAGAGCTGGATGGCCGCAGAGGCCATAGGTACCGGGGAGCCCACAGCTTCGGCGCTTTGGACCACGAAGGCAAGATCCTTGTGCATGAATTTGGCTGGTCCGGTGGGCGCATAGTCCTTTGCTGCCAAGCGTGGCCCGACGACGTCCAACACCCGGCTTCCGGCCAACCCTCCTGCGAGGACTTCATACAGCGCGGCAACATCCATACCGGAGCGCTCGGCAAGCTCAGCAGCCTCGGCAAGTGCCGCCGTCGTGGTTCCGACGATCAGTTGATTGCAGGCCTTGGCGAGCGAGCCCGATCCCAGTGGGCCCATCCGGCGCACCGTTGTTCCCATGGTTTCAAAGAGTGGCTGAAGCCGTTCAAAGTCCGCTTCGGACGCCCCGGCCATAATGGCCAAAGTTCCGCTTTCGGCCCCGGTGGTGCCGCCACTCACTGGCGCGTCAATCACTACGGCATTTCCGTCGCTGGCCTGATGGACTCGTTCGCCGAACTGGCGGACATCCGTTGGAGAAACGCTGCTCATAATAACGACGGCGGTCCCGGGCTGGGGCGGCTCCGACCGCCAGGCATCGAACAAGCCTTCTGCTGCAGCCTCAATGAAGGGCAAATCGGGGAGCATGAAAATGATTATTGGTTCGCCCCGGAGCCCGGCAACGGTGCCCACCCGGCCAATACCGGCGAGGCCTTCGAAAACGGCGTCGGAGCGGTTCCATGCCGTGACAACCCATCCTGCTTTAGCGATGTTGGCCGCCATGGGAGCCCCCATCAGTCCCAAGCCCACGAAACCCACGCGTTTGCTGGTCATGTTGTGAAGAACCTCACTTCTTTGTGTGCACCAAAAGTTTGTATCAAACATAACGAACTGTTCAATATCCTAGCCTCCATTCAGTATGATGAACACTATGACGACTGATGAACTTACCATCGCGATCGCTGTGCCGCTCGAAGTTGAGCATGTGGAGCGTATTCGCGCCGTGGATCCTTCCGTAACTGTCCTGCACGAACCAGATCTCCTTCCGCCCGAGCGCTTCCCTGCAGACCACAGCGGGGACCCTGATTTCAAGCGGACGCCAGAGCAGGAAGAACGCTACTGGGCCATGCTCAACCGGGCCCAGGTTCTGTACGGCTTCCCTAACGAAAGCCCCGCCGGCCTTGCCCGGATTGCCCGGAGCAATCCCCACCTTCAATGGATTCACGCCATGGCCGCTGGGGCTGGCGGAGCCGTTAAGGCTTCGGGGCTGGATACTGAGACGCTCCTAAAATTCCGCGTCACTACGTCGGCCGGGGTCCACGCGTTGCCGCTCGCGGAATTCTCCGCCTTTGGCATCCTTAACGGCTTCAAGCGCAGCGCCGAAATGGCCCAGGACCAAGCGGCCAAGGTTTGGCCCGAGTTGCGAACACCCACCAAGTTGGCCAACGGATCCAAGGTGGTCATTGCCGGGCTTGGCGAGATCGGCATGGAAACCGCACGTATTGCCCGTGCTCTGGGGATGAGGGTCAGCGGCACCAAACGCAACGTCGAGGCCATTGAAGGCATCGACGAGGTCACTAACAATGACGGCCTTGCGGATCTGGTTGCCGACGCTGATGCCGTGGTGAACACACTCCCCGGCACTCCGTACACTGAGAAGCTGTTCAGCACTGACATCTTCTCCGCAATGAAGCCGGGTACCGTGTTCGTCAACGTTGGCCGTGGCACAGTGGTGGACGAGGATGCCCTTCTTGAAGCCCTCAACAACGGGCAGCTTGCCTATGCTTGCCTGGACGTCTTTGCCGTCGAGCCGCTCCCGCAGGATAGTCCCCTGTGGAACCACCCCAAGGTTCTGGTATCGCCACACACGTCCGCACTGAGCACAGCCGAAAACCGCCTCATCGCGGAACGCTTCTGCAGCAACCTCCGTACTTTCCTGGACGGTGGCGACCTTCCCCACCTGGTTGATCCGGTCCACTTCTACTAGGCCCGATTTTTACCAGGCCCGATCAAGCTCTGATGCAAAAGGCTCCGACCCCAAGGGGTCGGAGCCTTTTTGCGTCAATGTTTTCTGCGCAATGCCTCGAAGCTGCCGGTGGGCTACTTCGCGTCCTCAAGGGAAAGAAGGTCCCGTCCAGCTGTTTCAGGCGTGAAGAACGTCGTAATGAAGGAAATCAGCGCCAAGACGAGCGAGTAAACCGCCAGTACTACCCAGGAGTTATGCGTAGCCGCCAGAAGGATGGCGCCGAGCAGGGGCACGAGGCCACCCGCCAGCACAGCAGAGATTTCGCGGCTCAGCGCAACACCGGTGAAGCGATACTGGGAACCAAACAGTTCAGGTAGCAATGGGCACTGCGGACCCAGCATGGACTGGACGCCCAGTGCGATACCAACCACCATGACAGCCCATACGAGAGTCACGTTTCCGAGGGTCACCAGGTAGAAGGCGGGGATGGCAAAGACCGCCTGGAACAACGCGCCGTACCGGTAAACCCGTACCCGACCAAAGCGGTCGGACAGCGCACCGAAGGTGACCACCATAACGGCCGCGAATCCAGCGGCAATCAGGAGTCCCACAGGGCCAATGAATTTGTCTCCAGGGAAGACACCTTCCTTGACTGACATGAAGGAGATCAGCAGAGCCGAATAGATGGACGAATTACCGTTCTCTCCCATCCGGAGTCCTATACCAACCAGCACGTTCCTTCTGGAGTGCTTCCAAAGTTGACCGACAGGGTTCTTGACCACATTCTTATGCTTCTCCAATTCCTGAAATACCGGGGTTTCCTTCAACCTCAGGCGAATGAAGACGGCAACGATGATCAGGACAAAGCTGGCAAGGAACGGCACTCTCCAGAGCCACGCCTCGAAAGCATCCTTATCCGCCAGCTGCAATAGTGCGAAAGTTCCGGCGCCCAGGAGCGTGCCGAGCTGAATGCCCACGAATGGCAGCGACGCGAAGTATCCGCGACGCTTCGGCGGAGCCACTTCTGATATCAGGGTTGTGGCTCCAGCCTGTTCCGCTCCGGCACCCAAGCCCTGGATGATGCGCAGCGTCACCAGGAGTACAGCGCCGAGCATTCCGGCTTGCTCGAAGGTGGGCAGCAGGCCGATGGCAAAGCTTGCGAGTCCCATCATGCCAATTGTCAGCAAGAGGACCATTTTGCGGCCAAACCTGTCTCCGATGAATCCGAAGAAAATACCGCCGAAGGGCCTGGCCGCAAATCCCACGCCATAGGTGGCAAAGGATGCGATCAAAGCCCCACTCTCACCCAAGGGTTTGAAGAACAAGGGCCCAAAGATCAGGGCCGAGGCCAGGCCGTAAATGTAGAAATCGTAGTACTCCAGGGCAGAACCCACGGAGCTGGCCAGCGTCGCCCTGCGAAGCTGTTCCGGCTCAACCACTGCATCGTCAGCCTCAGCTGCGAGCTTTGCATTAGTACGAGTTGTCACAAGCACTCCCTCAAAATCACCCCAGGCCCCCGTTGGCCCGGCGAGATAGTGATGGCATCACCGCCAAGATCACTATGATGAACAGCGTACAGCTTGTTGAACGCAGTGCCAAGGTTGAAATCAGATTTATTCAAAACCGGCGATTGTGACGGGCCCCACGGCATCAACCCATCGGATTCCCCAGGGAACGCGCGAGCTCCTTGAGTTCCTTGACCATGAGGGCGCCCTGTTCCTCGGAATAAGTAGCCTTCAATGCAGTAACAGAAAGCCCCAGGCTTGGACCATGTGCTCCATGGGTGGGCACGGGAACGGCAAGGCACACCACGCCTACCGTTGATTCTTCGTCCTCAAAGGCAAATCCCTGCTTGCGGATCGTGGCAATCTGCGCCTTCAGTTCCTCTGCCCTGCGCAGCGAGTTCGGAGTCATAACCGGAAGTTCCATGCCATCCGGGAACATGGCATCGATGTCGTGATCGTGCAACTGCGCCAGGAGCGCCTTTCCTACACTGCAGAGGGAGACTGGCATCTTGTCGCCTATGTTGGAGGTCAACCGAACTGCAGGATGACCTTCATAGCGCGCAAGGTAAATGACATGGTCCCCGTCCAACATGGCAATGCGGACAGTTTCTCCGGACAGGGTGGGCGCTTGTTCACAGTACTTATAGAACTCCTGCACTTCGTCCAACCGGCTCAAGTAGGCGGCGCCCAGCTCTACGAGCTTTCGACCCAAGCCAAAGTCCGCGCCCTGCCTGGTAATAAGCCGCGCCTCCTCGAGCGCCAGCAGCAGATTGGACGTGGAAGACTTAGGGATTCCCAACTCCCTGGACAGATCACTCAGGGTGAGGCGGCCCGACGGCGATTCTGCCAATGCTTCCAGAACGGCCGCGGCGCGGGTCACCGCAGGCGCCGGCGATGAAGCGCCCAGTCCCTCGGAGCGGATAATGCGGGAATCGGCCATGATTCTCCTTCGTCATATCAAACCGGACGTCGCCGTCCAGCGGCTGTTCATTCAGCTGAACACTACCCATCATAGTGTGACTGCCTACCGTCCTGCCGGGGCGAAAGGCGACTTTGTCGACACACAAGGCCTTAAGGAGGGCTTTACTTTCCAAACCGAAAAGTTCGCTGTATATTCATTTTCGAGCTCTCCACCGCGGCATCCCCCAATAGTCGCGGTGGAGAGCTCATCCATTTCGCGGCCCGAATCCTACGCCGCCACCCGCTCTTCGCCACGCAGGTACCAGCCCCCACCGCTTCCGTCCCGCACGAGTTCCCACGTCGCCAGGCTGGACATGGCGTTGCTTCCCAGCCGCACCTGGACTTGCAACACCTCAACATCCACGCGGCCCTGCCCGCGGGGCATGCGCTTGGCGTTCTCCCACCACGGCACCCGCTCGAACCATCGGAATGGTTCTTCGGCAATCTGCCAGTTCCGACCGCCCCGGACAACCGTAGTTGCCGTACCGCCCCCTGAAGTGAGGATGTATACCTGTTCCATGAGCCAGACACTAGGCGTGGGCACTGACTTTTTTCCGGTGCTTCCAGGGAAAAGGAAAACCCCGCCATTCTCGAACCTTGCGGTCCAGAACGACGGGGTTTCTTTGTGGGTCCTACCGGGATCGAACCGATGACATCCACGGTGTAAACGTGGCGCTCTACCAGCTGAGCTAAAGACCCAAAGTTCAGTTTCAGTGCCTTAGCGCTTCAACCAACGAACAATGACTCTACATGATCATTCGGGGGAAACACCAATCGAGTCCCTGGCTACAGGGTCAGGCAAATTCCTCGCGAGATAATCCAGGGCGCCACTGACTCCCACTTCAAGTTTGAGGGCGGCAAATTCGTCACCTCGCGTGGGTCCCCTGTTGATGATGACCACCGGCTTGCTGGCCTTCGCCGCATGGCGCACGAACCTCAACCCACTCATCACCGTGAGCGAGGAGCCGGCAACCAAGAGCGCTTCGCCTGCGTCCACCATGGCATACGCCCGTTCGACGCGGGTTTTGGGAACATTTTCGCCAAAGTAGACGAAGTCAGGCTTCAGCGTGCCGCCGCAGACAGGACAAACTGCCACCACGAATGACTGTATAAGTTCGGGATCTTCCACGGTGGCATCAGCGTCTGGTGCCATTTCCACCACACCGGCCTCAAGCGCGGCTGCTACGAACCCCGGATTCAGCTCCTCAAGGATGGCGGCGAGCAGCTTTCTGGAAAATATGTGTCCGTGCTCGAGGCAAATCACCTGATCGAAACGCCCATGCAGATCCACTACATTGGTGCTCCCGGCGTCCTCGTGGAGCCTGTCGACGTTTTGGGTGATGAGGCCTGTCAGCAGACCTCGCCGTTCCATGAGGGCGACGGCGAGGTGACCGGCATTTGGATCAGCGTGCCGCAGGTGGGACCAGCCGATATGGTTCCGGGCCCAATACCGCCGTCGATTGGCAGCACTGCCGATGAATTCCTGATATGTCATGGGGCTCCGTGGCGCCGAACCAGGTCCCCGGTAGTCCGGAATACCCGAATCGGTGCTGAGCCCGGCCCCAGTGAGAATAGCCAGCCGCTTGCCGCCAAGGATGTCCAGGGCTTCCTTCAAGGCCGCCTCTTCCCCGGCCTCCAAGGTGGCAGCGATGGCCGGCTCCATGCTGGCGAAGCCGGTCATACCAACACCGGGCCGCGCTTGGTTCACCCCTGCTGCACTCTCAATTCAGAGAGCGCCTGACGGTAGCCTGCGAGGTCCCTCGCCTGTCCCCGCGGATTGACCACCACGTACCGGATCAATCCTTCGGCATCAATGATGAACGTTCCCCTAAGAGCCATCCCGCTCCGGGCATCAAAGACGCCGTAAGCCTGTGCCACAGCTCCATGTGGCCAGAAATCAGCCAAAAGATCGAACTCGTAGCGTTCCTGCTCCGCGTACGCGCGCAAGGCAAATTTGCTGTCTACGGAGATCGCAAGGACCGTGGCGTTCGAGTCTTCGAAGGCGCCGATATTGTCGCGAATCTCACACAGTTCTCCCGTGCAGATGCCGGAGAAAGCGAACGGATAGAACACCACCACAACGTTGCGACCCCTGAAATCCGATAAACGGACCGGCTCGCCATATTGATTCAGCAGCTCAAAGTCAGGCGCTACCTCCCCGATCCCGGGAACGAGCACGGGGGCCGGGGCTTGCTGGACTTCCGTCACTTGTTCTTCTTCGGCACCAAGCGGGTGGCGCTCCAGTCCTTGGATACCCCGGCAGAAGTGGTCAGGTGCAGCCCGGACGTAGGCGCCGCGTCCTGGATGTCCGCCGGAGAGACGTAGTTGTCGCGGCCGGATTTGGGTGTCAGAACCCACACCACGCCGCCCTCTTTCAAGGTGGTGAGCGAATCCATCAGAGCATCGACCAGGTCACCATCGCCGTCCCGCCACCAGCAAATAACAGCGTCTACGACGTCATGATCATCTTCATCCAACAGCTCAGAGCCCGTGACATCTTCAATGTCGTCACGCAAGTCGAAATCGACGTCGTCGTCGTAGCCGCGTTCCTGAATCAGATCCCCGTCTTTGAAACCCAATCTTTCCGCCACATTTACCGATGTGGCGGCGTCGGCCTCGCTCACGTTTCCTCCTTTTGAAGTGACTTCCATTACTAACAGCCAACACCCTTTGGGCGTGTGCTTCAAGCCATTGTCCCTGCGATGACGCATATTCCGCACTACCTAGGGTGTTTCGAAGCTGTGACAATCACGTGGCATCCGTCACGGAGAGCACCAAGATGTGACATACAACGCCCCTGAAGCCCCGCGGCTACGCATCCCAGCGCTGTCAAAGCTAGAGTGGCCATGAGCGCTTTGGCTGCAGGGCGATCGCCCCGAGGAATTCTACTGGGCAGCCATGCGCTCACAAGACCTGCCCGGCGCATCCGACCGGGCTGTTGAAACCGAGATGTCGCACACGACGCGTTCATGACGGGCAGTTACCCTGCCAGACCTGAGGCGCCGATGCATGCGCCTAAAGGAAGGTTGGACGTGGCTGCAGGAGAAGAGACCTCACACATCCTCAGCGGGTTGACTGCCCAGCTGCCTGATCGTGATCCGGAAGAGACCGCGGAGTGGATTGAGTCCCTTGATGCGTTGATCGCGGAGCAGGGCACGGAGCGTGCCCAGTACATTATGCGGTCGTTGTTGCAGCGTGCCGGTGCCCGGTCGGTGGGTGTGCCGATGGTGACGACCACTGATTATGTGAACACGATCCCGGTGGACCAGGAAGCAGAGTTTCCCGGGAACGAGGAGTTCGAGCGCCGGTACCGTGCGTACATGCGCTGGAACGCCGCGGTCATGGTCCACCGTGCGCAGCGGGCCGATATCGGGGTGGGCGGGCACATTTCCACCTATGCCGGCGCGGCGACCCTGTACGAGGTCGGGTTCAACCATTTCTTCCGCGGCAAGGACCACCCCTCGGGCGGGGACCAGGTGTTCTTCCAGGGCCACGCGTCCCCGGGCATGTACGCCCGCGCGTTCATGGAAGGACGCCTCTCGGAGGAGGACATGGACGGGTTCCGTCAGGAAAAGTCCAAACAAGGCCATGCCCTGTCCTCCTACCCGCACCCAAGGTTGATGCCGGACTTCTGGGAATTCCCGACCGTGTCGATGGGCATCGGGCCGATGAACGCGATCTACCAGGCCCAGTCCAACCGGTACCTGCACAACCGCGGCCTCAAGGACACCTCCGACCAGCAGGTCTGGGCGTTCCTCGGTGACGGGGAAATGGACGAGCCCGAGTCCCGCGGGTTGCTGCAGCTGGCAGCGAACGAGAACCTGGACAACCTGAACTTCGTGATCAACTGCAACCTCCAGCGCCTGGACGGGCCCGTGCGGGGCAACGGCAAAATCATGCAGGAGCTCGAGGCGTTCTTCCGCGGCGCGGGCTGGAACGTGATCAAGGTCGTCTGGGGCCGGGAATGGGACACCCTGCTGGAAAACGACACCGACGGGGCGTTGGTGAAAATCATGAACGAAACCCCCGATGGTGACTACCAGACCTACAAGGCCGAATCCGGCGGGTTCGTCAGGGACCACTTCTTCGGCAAGTCCCCGCAGACCAAGGACATGGTCGCGGACCTGACCGATGAGCAGATCTGGGGCCTCAAACGCGGCGGGCACGATTACCGCAAGGTCTACGCCGCGTACAAGGCAGCGGTGGAGTTCAAGGGCAAACCCACCGTGATCCTGGCCAAAACCGTCAAGGGCTACGGACTGGGCCCGCACTTCGAGGGCCGCAACGCCACCCACCAGATGAAAAAGCTGACCATGGAAGACCTCAAGGCCTTCCGTGACCACCTGCGCATCCCCATCAGCGATGACCAGCTCGACGCGGACCTCTACCGGCCCCCGTACTACCACCCCGGCATGGACGCCCCCGAAATCAAATACCTGATGGAACGCCGGGCCGAGCTCGGCGGGTTCGTGCCCGAACGCCGCCGCACCCACACCCCCGTGACCCTGCCCGAAGCCAAATCCTACGAGGTCGCCAAACGCGGCTCCGGCAAACAACAAGCCGCGACCACCA
Source organism: Micrococcaceae bacterium Sec5.1 (assembly GCA_039636795.1). Lineage (NCBI taxonomy): Bacteria > Bacillati > Actinomycetota > Actinomycetes > Micrococcales > Micrococcaceae > Micrococcaceae bacterium Sec5.1. The sequence goes on from CP143430.1 coordinate 3,508,398, forward strand.
TGGCCTTCGTCCGGTTGCTCAAAGACCTGATGCGGGATAAGAACTTCGGGGCCCGGTTCGTGCCCGTCGTCCCGGACGAATCCCGGACCTTCGGCATGGACGCGTTCTTCCCGACCGCGAAAATCTACAACCCCAAAGGCCAGAACTACCTCTCCGTGGACCGGGACCTCGTCCTGGCCTACAAGGAATCCCCCGCCGGGCAACTGATCCACCCCGGCATCAACGAAGCCGGCGCCGTCGCAGCGTTCACCGCCGCCGGAACCGCGTACGCCACCCACGGCCAACCCCTGGTCCCGATCTACGTGTTCTACTCCATGTTCGGCTTCCAACGCACCGGAGATTCCTTCTGGGCCGCAGCGGACCAAATGACCCGCGGCTTCATCATCGGCGCCACCGCAGGACGAACCACCCTCACCGGCGAAGGACTCCAACACGCCGACGGGCACTCCCCCATCCTGGCCTCCACCAACCCCGCCGTGAAAACCTACGACCCCGCCTACGGCTACGAAATCGGCCACATCATCCGCCACGGCCTCGAAGAAATGTACGGACCCGACACCGAGGCCACCGGCACCGGCACCGGTGAAGACCGTAACGTGATGTACTACCTCACCGTCTACAACGAACCCATCACCCAACCCGCCGAACCCGAGAACCTCGACGTCAACGGGCTCCTCAAAGGCATCTACCGCCTCGCGCCCGCCCCCGAAGGAGACGGGAACAGGCCCACCGCGAACATCCTCGCCTCCGGCGTGTCCGTGCCCTGGGCCCTGGACGCCGCCCGGATCCTCGCCGAGGACTGGGGAGTCGCCGCCGAAGTCTGGTCCGTGACGTCCTGGAACGAACTGCGACGCGACGGCCTCGCCGCCGAAGAACACGCCTTCCTCAACCCCGGCCAACCCGCCCGCACCCCGTTCATCACCGAACAACTCGCCGGCACCACCGGACCCGTCATCGCCGTGTCCGACTACATGAAAGCCGTCCCCGACCAAATCCGCCAATTCATCCCCAACGACTTCGCCTCCCTCGGAGCAGACGGCTTCGGCTTCTCCGACACCCGCCAAGCCGCCCGCCGCTACTTCAAAAACGACACCCACTCCATCGTCGCCAAAACCCTCCAACTCCTCGCCGCCAAGGGAGAAGTCGAAGAAGGTGCGCTGGAAAAGGCCATCGATAAGTACCGGCTACTGGATGTGAACGCGGGCACCACCGGCGGAGCAGGCGGCGACGCTTAGTAAACGAGCAGTTGGGCTGTAGCCCGGGACTGCACAAACTCAAGCAGTAACCGCGACGGCGGCTTCCATCGGAAGGTGGGGGCCGCCGTCGGGCGTTTAATCAAGCCTTTTCACCGCGCAACATGACGTGACCAGCGACAACATAAGTTGTAGCCTTCGCACAAATGGAGCTTGCCTGAGATGCACCGTATGCTCGTTCCATGGCAGAGCCCAGCAAAATCACTACAAAGCGCAAAGCAGCAACCCAGGCATTGTCGCCGGAAAAGGCGGAGACCCTGCGGCAGCTCCGTGCCAATGTGGGGCAATTGTCCACCAGCACCATGCGGCAGCTTGAGAAATCGCTGCCTTGGTACAGCCGGCTGAGCTCTGATGAACGCTCCGCTTTGGGGCTCGTGGCGCAAAATGGCATTGCCGCTTTTGTGACCTGGTATGAACGTCCCAGTTCGCCGTCGTGGATCCTGACCGACGTCTTTGGCAATGCACCCACTGAATTGACGCGCTCCATCAGCCTGCAGAAGGCCTTGCAGTTGATCAGGATTGTGGTGGAGGTCGTCGAAGACCAGGTTCCTGTGATCGCCCCTGAATCGGACCAGCCTTCGCTGCGCGAGGCGGTGCTTCGTTACTCCCGGGAAGTGGCTTTCGCGGCCGCGGATGTCTACGCACGCGCTGCGGAATCACGGGGATCTTGGGACACGCGGCTTGAGGCGTTGATCGTGGATGCAATCCTGCGGGGCGAAAACACGGACGCCCTTCGATCAAGAATCGCGGCCCTGGGTTGGAAAGCGCAGGAACGTTTCACCGTCATGGTGGGCAACTCGCCATCGGAGCCCAGCGCCAGTTACGTTAGCGATTTACGGCGGACTGCCGGCCGTTTCGCGGAAGACGCGCTTGTGGGAATCCAAGGTGACCGCCTCATTCTTATCCTCGGCGGCGTCCAGGACCGGGATACGGCGTACCTCAAGCTCAGTGAACTTTTCGCGCCGGGTGCCGTCGTCTATGGCCCGGAGGCCGGCTCGTTGCTGGAGGCCAGCACTTCGGCCCAGGCCGCCTTCGCTGGCCTTACCGCCGCCCGCGCCTGGCCCTCGGCGCCGCGGCCTGTTGCAGCGGACGATTTGCTCCCGGAACGCGTTGTTTCCGGGGATGATGCGGCCCGGCGGTCACTCATCAAGAATATTTACCGTCCGTTGCTGGCGGCCTCAAACGGCTTGGTGGAAACTTTGGGAACCTACCTTGAGTTGGGACATTCATTGGAGGCAACAGCGCGTGAATTGTTCGTCCATGCCAACACTGTGCGCTACCGTTTGAAGCGTGTCTGCGATGTGACAGGCTGGGATCCGCTCCTCCCAAGGGAAGCTTTCGTACTTCAAACTGCCCTGGTGGTGGGCCGGCTTTCGGCCCAGCCCAAAGCCGCCCCCGAGCGTCACGCATCGCGTTCACAGAACTGAACCGTTGTAGACTTCCTACAAACTGACCCAGTGAGCTTGGTGTACGAAAACACCAGTGGATCACGTGGCAATTTGGAAAGCTGGATACGTGCTTGCAATCGTCTGCCCTGGACAGGGCTCCCAGACCCCTGGATTTTTGGCCCCTTGGCTGGAACTCCCCTCCGTCGAAGGCCAATTGGCCACCCTGAGCGAGATCGCAGGCATCGACCTCAAGGCCCACGGAACCACCTCTGATGAAGAAACCATCAAAGACACCGCAGTGGCCCAACCGCTGATCGTGGCCGCGGGCCTGGTGGCAGCCAAGTCTCTGTTCGACGTCGAACTCAACACACTTCCGGTTGTCCTTGCAGGGCACTCCGTCGGTGAAATCACGGCTTCTGCCCTTGCCGGCGTCCTCACTGAGCAGGAAGCCATGACTTTCGTCCGCGAGCGGGCCAACAGTATGGCGGCCGCAGCGGCGGTAACCCCGACAGGCATGAGTGCAGTGGTCGGTGGGGACCCCGCTGAGGTCCTTGCCGCCATCGAGGCATCGGGCGCCACTCCCGCCAACGTGAACGGAGCCGGCCAGACTGTCGCCGCAGGAACGTTCGAGCAGCTCAAGGCCTTGGCGGACAACCCGCCGGCCAAGGCACGCGTCATCCCCCTGAAGGTTGCCGGCGCCTTCCACACCTCGCACATGGCTCCCGCCGTCAGCGCACTGGAAGCCCTGAAGCCCTCCTTGTCCCCGCAGGACCCGACTGTCCCCCTGCTGTCCAACTACGACGGCAAGGAAGTTACGGCAGGTTCTGCCGCCGTCGACAGCATGATTGCGCAGGTCTCCAGGCCCGTCCGGTGGGACCAGTGCATGGAGAATCTCTCGGCCCGCGGAGTAACCGGTGTGATCGAACTGGCTCCGGCCGGCACGCTTGCTGGTTTGGCAAAGCGTGGAATGCCAGGGGTCAAGACAGTTGCCGTCAAAACCCCGGATGATTTGTCCGCGGCCCTGGCACTTTTCGCTGAATTGGAGGGACAAGCGTGAGCACCCCCGTACTGAACAAAGCGACGGTGAACGAGAACGCCCGCATCCTGGGCATCGGCGCCTACCGTCCGGATGTCATCGTCACCAACGACGACGTCTGCCAGTGGATCGATTCCTCGGATGAATGGATCCGGCAGCGCACCGGCATCATCACCCGCCACCGGGCAGCCGCTGACGTCAGTGTCATCGACATGGCCGAAGGCGCCGCCCGCGAAGCCATCCAGCAGGCCGGGATCGAACCGTCCCAGCTGGGTGCAATCATCGTGTCCACCGTGACCCACCCCTACGCAACGCCCTCGGCAGCCGCTGCCCTTACGGAGCGATTGGGCGCGACGCCGGCACCCGCCTACGACATTTCCGCCGCCTGTGCGGGTTACTGCTACGGCGTGGCCCAGGCAGACGCGCTGGTGCGCTCCGGTTCTGCCGAATATGTCCTGGTGGTCGGCGCCGAGAAACTCTCTGACGTCATCGACAACCACGAACGCACCATCTCGTTCCTGCTCGGCGACGGCGCCGGCGCAGTAGTGGTTGGACCTTCCGACACCCCCGGCATCGGACCTTCAGTGTGGGGCTCGGACGGTAGCAAGTGGGATGCAATTGGAATGACCCACTCTTTGGAAGACGTCAAGAAGCTGGGCGAATCGGCTCGTCACTCCGACGAAACAGATGACCTCGCAATCATCTCTGCAACACAGGATGTCTGGCCTACGCTGCGCCAGGACGGCCAGACTGTTTTCCGTTGGGCCGTCTGGGAAATGGCAAAGGTAGCGCAGCAAGCTCTCGACGCCGCCGGCATAGAAGCCAGCGACCTCGCCGCTTTTGTTCCCCACCAGGCGAACATGCGCATCATCGATGAGATGGTTAAGAAGCTGAAGCTTCCCGAGACCGTCCTCATTGGCCGCGACATCGCCCAAGCCGGCAATACATCAGCTGCTTCCATCCCCCTGGCCACGCACCGCCTTCTTCAGGAGAACCCTGAACTGAGCGGTGGGCTGGCATTGCAGATCGGTTTCGGCGCCGGATTGGTCTTTGGCGCCCAGGTTGTCGTTCTGCCATAGACCTGGACTGGCCCTGTGGCCTCCAGCCAACTGAATATGACTTACAAACCCAAACCGTAACCGCGGTTTGCCCCCTTTCCGGCATAGCCGGCACAACAAGAAAAGGAGCCAACAATGGCTAGCAACGAAGAAATCCTGGCCGGCCTGGCTGAAATCGTCAACGAAGAAACGGGCCTGGCTACCGAAGCCGTCGAGCTGGACAAGTCCTTCACCGAGGACCTGGACATCGACTCCATCTCCATGATGACCATCGTCGTGAACGCCGAAGAGAAGTTCGGCGTACGTATCCCGGACGAAGAGGTCAAGAACCTTAAGACCGTCGGCGACGCCGTCAGCTTCATCGCAAACGCCCAGGCCTAAGCCTGGTACCAGCCGTGCCGGGCCAGGGTCTTTGATCCTGTGCCCGGCACAGCCGCAGTAACGCCCAAAGTTTTTCCTGCCGCCCCTGCAAAAACTGCAGATGGGACGGCTGATCCGACAGAGAGTGATCGCATGGCACGCAAAGTAGTCATAACCGGTCTGGGGGCCACCACTCCCATCGGCGGCGACGTCCCCACAATGTGGCAGAACGCGCTGAAAGGGGTCTCAGGTGCACGCACACTCGAAGACGAGTGGGTGGCCAAGTACGACCTCCCCGTCCACTTTGCTGCCCGGTGCTCGACGCCGGCCCTGGAAGTCCTGAGCCGGGTGGAAGCCAAGCGTATGGACCCGTCCACGCAGTTTGGTGTCATCGCTGCCCGTGAAGCATGGGCTGATTCAGGTATCCAGGACATCGACCACGACCGCCTGGCGGTGGCATTTGCCACGGGCATCGGCGGCGTATGGACGCTCCTTGATGCCTGGGACACGCTCAGGGACAAGGGTCCGCGCCGGGTCCTGCCCATGACCGTTCCCATGCTCATGCCCAACGGCGTAGCCGCTGCTGTCAGCCTTGACCTGGGCGCCCGAGCCGGAGCCCATACTCCAGTCTCCGCCTGCGCATCCGGTACTGAGGCCCTGCACCTTGGCTTGGACCTGATCCGTTCCGGCAAGGCCGACGTCGTCATGTGCGGTGGCGCCGAAGCCGCCATTCACCCGATGCCCTTGGCCGCCTTCTCGTCCATGCAGGCGCTCTCCCGCCGCAATGACGATCCTGAGCGCGCTTCCCGCCCGTATGACATCGATCGCGACGGCTTTGTCATGGGTGAGGGTGCCGGTGCGCTGGTACTCGAAGCAGAAGAGCACGCAATCGCCCGCGGTGCCCGCATCTACGCTGAGCTTGCCGGTACATCGGTAACGGCCGACGCCTACCACATCACAGCCCCCGATCCCGAAGGTCTCGGCGCCACCCGCGCGCTGAAGGCCGCGATGTTTGACGGCAGGATCCAAGCGGAGGACGTAGTCCACGTCAACGCCCACGCCACCTCCACTCCAGTAGGTGACAGGCCGGAGTACACGGCCCTCCGCGCCGCACTGGGGGCTCACGTCGACAACGTGGCGGTATCTGCCACCAAGTCCCAGATGGGCCATCTTCTGGGCGCCTCCGGGGCTGTAGAGGCGGTCCTCACTGTCCTGGCTGTCTATGAGCGCAAGGCACCTGTCACCATCAACCTCGAGAACCAGGATCCTGAGATCCCCCTCGACGTCGTGACGTCCGCGCGTGACCTGCCTGCGGGCGACATCGTGGCGCTGAGCAACTCTTTCGGCTTTGGCGGACACAATGCTGTCATCGCGGTCCGCAACGTCTAAGACCTGCGTTCGCCGAATGCGGTGAGGTGAACAGAAGAGAAGGGCCCACCATTCCTTTAGGTGGGCCCTTCTCTGTTGCTATGGGAATGTTTTGGCGGTCAGGAGTTGCTGCTACCCGACTTGGTGCAGCCACCGGACCGGAGCGCCCTCAGCAGCGTGGCGGAAGGGCTCCAGTTCCTCATCCCAGGCTTCGCCCAGGGCCAATGACAGCTCATGGTAAACGGCGGACGGGTCTCCGGCTCCTGACTCATAGGCATAGCGGATGCGGTCTTCACTGACCATGATGTTGCCGTGCACATCCGTGACAGCATGAAAGATTCCCAGTTCCGGGGTATGCGACCAGCGTGCGCCATCCACGCCTTGGCTCGGTTCTTCAGTAACCTCGTACCGCAGATGTGCCCAACCCCGAAGAGCAGACGCCAACTGGGCGCCAGTGCCTGGCGTACCTGTCCAGGACAGTTCGGCACGGAACATTCCGGGCGCGGCTGGCTGAGGGGTCCACTCAAGATCGGTCCGCTTGTCCACGACCGATCCGATGGCCCACTCAACGTGCGGGCACAATGCCGTAGGGGCCGAGTGCACGAAAAGGACACCGCGGGTTGTTGCAACAGACATTCCATCCTCCATAGCTGTAGGTACGTCTTCCCCAACGACCTCTGCGACGGATGTTTACTGTTGCTGCCCGGCCCTGTCATTCTTACGGACCCTGCAGGCTATTCAATTAGCTAAGACTCTTTGATTGTGACACGAAACGAACCCTCAACCCTAAATTGAAGGTTCGGCCGTGGTGCTTTCATTTTGCCGTACCCTTCCCGTTTCCGCCAGTGCAACTCTTTGGGCGTCATTTTCAGGCCCGGGGGTGGGCCTGCTGATAGCTCTTCCGAAGCCTGTCCACAGAAACGTGGGTGTAGATCTGGGTAGTGGCGAGGCTACTGTGCCCAAGAATTTCCTGCACTGCCCGAAGATCAGCCCCACCATCCAGCAAATGCGTTGCAGCGCTATGTCTCAAGGCGTGGGGCCCCGTTGCAGCGGTATCGCCAAGCGCCCCCAGGAGGGCGGCTACAACGGCACGGACCTGGCGTGGGTCAACGCGGTTTCCCCTTACGCCCAGGAACAGAGCCGGGCCGCTCGTGGCAGTTACCAGCGCCGGGCGTCCCCGGCGGAGCCAATCGTCGATTGCAAGGGCAGCTGGAACTCCGAAAGGAACGGTACGCTCCTTGTTTCCCTTGCCGATGACACGAAGGGTCCTTCTATCCGGATCCATATCATCGATGTCCAGCCCGGCAAGCTCCCCCACGCGCACACCGGTTGCGTACAGCAGCTCCACCATTGCACGATCCCGAAGGGCCAGGGGACCTCCGTCTGTCGCAGCAGCGTCAAGGCTATCCACGACCCTGAGAATTTGCTGCTGCTGGAGGACTCCAGGCAACGATTTCCCGCGTTTAGGAGCTTGCAAACGAAGGGCTGGATCCGTGGCGATGAGTTCCTCCCTCAGAGCCCACTTGGTAAACGACCTGGCCGTGGCGGCACGGCGGGCAAGAGTTGACCGGGCCATCCCGGCTTCACTTTGCGCACCCAGCCATCGGCGGAGCGAACCCAACTCCAATTGATCGAGATCGCGTATTCCCTCCTGGACCGCGAATCCGAGGAGGCTGTACACGTCCGCCAGATATGCGCGGACAGTATGTGCCGACCTCGCGCGTTCACCGTGGAGGTAGCGTTCGAAACCCTCCACTGCGCTCTTTAGCGATGCTGGCAATGATTCTGCGTCCACCCTTCCAACTTTGCCAGCAACATGGACCCTCGCTGCGTATCAACATGCTTCGCTGCTCGTCCGCCTAGGCATTCTTGGTGCGCTTCCAGGCCCCCCGTTCGGAGGATGCGAGACCCAGCAGTCCCAATCGACCCAAGCCCGCACGCACAGAGTCCGGGCTGAGGCCTGCAACCACCGTGAGTTTCTCCACGGAACTTGCCGATCGAAGCGGCAAGGCGTCCAGGAGAATCAGGTCTTCCAAGGACAAGCCATCATGCGGTGCGGCCGGCGAGTCCTTCTCCGAGACCATCACCTCGCCATTCCGGCCGGCCAGTTCAGCAATTTCTCCGACGTCCGTCACACAGATCGCCACGCCATCCCGGAGCAGCCTATGGCAACCTGCCGAGTTCGCGCTGTGAATGGATCCGGGGACAGCTGCCACTACCCGCCCTATGCTCTCAGCGTGGTGGGCTGTGTTCAATGCGCCTGACCGCCAACGTGCCTCCACGACCACCGTGACAGCCGCGAGCGCAGCAATGAGGCGGTTTCGCTGCAGGAATCGGTACCTTGTAGGGGCGGATCCGGGTGGAACCTCCGAAATCACGGCTCCTTGGTTGGCCACGGCACGAAGAAGATCCTCGTTCCCGGAGGGATAGAAGCGGTCCACTCCCCCAGCCATGATGGCAATGGTCGGTACGTTTGCCACCCCACCACGGAGGGCCCCACGGTGGGCGTGGGCGTCAATGCCGTAGGCTCCCCCGGAAACAACGCAGTATCCACGTTGGGCCAAGCCGTAGGCAAGATCCCCAGTCACGGACGCTCCATAGCTCGTGCTGTCCCTGGACCCCACCAACGCGATGGTCTGCCGCGTTGAGGGAAGGGGCTGCTCGTGTCCGCGCCACCACAGGCATAAAGGCTCCTGGAGGCCGAGGTCGGACAACTGCTCGGGCCAAAGCTCGTCGCCGGGAACAATCAGGCGGCCTCCGAGCCGCCTCATCGTCTCCAGGTCACGGTCCGGCGCGAGGTCCGGAACACGTGGAGCCCATCGTCGCTTGCTGGCCGTGAGCCCCGGCCAGGAAGCCGGGCCTCCGCTTTCGGTCAGTAAAGCGGAGATCTCTTGTTCAAGGCGCGGACCTGCAGCGAGTTCGCCTGTCACGATACCCAGCGCATCAACGGGTCCAACAGCATGAACCAAGGCGAGCCCCACGGAATCCTGTGGTTCCATCAGACGGGCCAATGCTGCCCGTGCAAGCCTTTCCTTTTCCAGCTTCCCCAACACGGTTCCCCTTGCGCCTTCGGTTGTCATTCCGTCCTTCGTCACGTTGTCCTTCATGCCATCGCCGTTGCTTGCCGGAGGCCGAGCGCTTGTCCGATGTGGTCTGCAGTAGGAGTCTTGCTATGGTCCAGGTCTGCCAGTGTCCACGCCAACCGAAGGACACGGTCATAGCCTCGGGCTGTGAGGATGCCCCGCTCCAGTGCCGTGTCCAGGATGCGGGTGGCGCCCGGTGGCAGCCTCAGTTCCCCGCGCAGGGTGCGTCCCGGCACTTGGGAATTGGTTTCAATGCCAAAAGCCCCCAAGCGATCGGCCTGTCTCTGCCTCGCAGCCAGTACCCGTCCCGCAACAGCTTCCGTTCCCTCTTCCGTGCCTGCCTGCCCAAAATCGGCGAGGGACACGCGTTCGACTTGGAGTTGTATGTCGACGCGATCCAGGAGGGGACCCGATATGCGGCCGAAGTACCGCCTGCGCATTATTGCAGTGCAGGTACAGTCCATCCCCTTGCCCGAGGCTTTGCCGCATGGGCAAGGATTGGCTGCCAGGACCAGTTGAAACCGCGCGGGGTACGCCGCTGTCCCTGCCGAGCGGTGAATCACCAGTTCGCCGCTCTCCAAGGGCTGCCGAAGGGCATCCAGGACGCGTCGTTCATACTCGGGAGCCTCATCAAGGAAGAGGACTCCGCGATGTGCCCGCGAGGCAGCTCCGGGGCGCGGAAGTCCAGAGCCTCCGCCGATGATCGCAGCTGCGGTGGCACTGTGGTGGGGATTCTCGAACGGCGGCCTCCGCAGCAACGTGCCGGTTGACGAGCGGACCGCTGCCAGGGAGTGAATGGCAGTAACCTCCATTGCTGCCTTGTCCGCAAGATCCGGCAAGAGTCCTGGCAAACGCTCCGCGAGCATCGTCTTACCGGCACCCGGTGGACCGGTCAGGAGCATATGGTGGCTGCCTGCAGCTGCGACTTCCAGCGCGCGCCGAGCCTCTGATTGCCCCGAAACGTCGGAAAGATAAGGCACGATGCCCACTGCGTCATCATTTTCATCTCCGGGATCACCCGCGGGCGGGTCGTAGTCCAGGGCGAGTTCTTTGGGGTCGGCACCGAAGTCGTAGGCAAGCCGGGCGAGAGTCCGGTATCCCCTGACATGAGCACCCGGTACCAACGTTGCCTCGGCGACGTTTGCCTCGGCGACGACGATCTCCGGGTACCCCGCCTGAACGGCAGCCATCACGGCTGGGAGGATGCCCCTCACCGGACGGAGCCGGCCGTCCAAACCCAGCTCAGCAATGAAGACTGTTCCATCGATCGAACGAATATCCTCCGCAGCACGGAGAACAGCCATGGTGATGGCAAGGTCAAAGCCCGAACCACGTTTGGGCAAGGATGCTGGAATGAGATTGGCTGTGATCTTCCTCCGGCTCAGAGGAATTCCCGAGTTTTGTGCGGCGGACCGAATTCGTTCTTTGGCTTCATTAAGGGCGGCATCGGGTAGCCCCAGAATCACGAATGCGGGGAGGGTTTGGCCGATATCGGCTTCTACCTCGACGATGTAGCCATTGAGTCCAACCAGGGCAATGCAGTAGCTGCGCCCAACCCCCATCAGCCAACACCCCTCAGGTGTTCCAGTTGGGGATCCCCAATGCCGTCGTGGATGACCGAGACCACATCAATGCGTCTTCGTGGAGCATTCACTTCATGTTCCCGGCACCACGATGAAGCGAGCCGATGCAGGCGTCCCAGCTTGGCCGGACCTACTGCCTCAAAGGGATGTCCATAGTCCAGGCTGCTGCGGGTCTTTACCTCCGCCACCACCAGGGTGTCACCCTCAAGTGCCACGATGTCGATTTCACCATCGGCGCACCGCCAATTGCGATCGACAATACGCATGCCCTGGTCTTCCAGGAATCCTGCCGCCAACGCCTCGCCGTTACGGCCAAGAATGTCTTTTGCTCTCATGAGCATCACCTCCGCTATCCAGCTTTGACGCTGGCAGCGGCTCGTGACAGACGGCCCTGATGCTATGTGGGTAAACCCGTTACATCAGCCTTGTGGAGGAAGAGTACCCGCGGCTGCAGGTGCTAGTTACCGAGGTCTCCCAGATCCCCGAGGCCACCATCTTTGGGCAACGCAAGATCTTCATTTCGTGGAAGTTCCTCGACGTTGACGTCCTTGAAGGTAATGACCCGGACATTTTTCACGAAGCGGGCTGAACGATAAACATCCCAAACCCAGGCATCCTGCAGGGTCAGATCAAAATAGACTTCGCCGTCTGCGCTGCGGGCTTGTAAATCAACATGGTTGGCCAGGTAGAAACGCCGCTCAGTTTCGACAACGTAGCTGAACAAACCGACAACGTCCCGGTATTCACGGTAGAGCTGAAGCTCCATGTCGGTTTCATAGTTCTCAAGGTCCTCGGCGCTCATAGTTCCATCTTGCACCATCTGCCGCGCACCGGACGCCATCCGCAGGACAGACGCTGCCAAGCAGGCTGTTAGACCACGTCCGGCCCAGTTAGGTTCCAGCTCGTCCGGTGATAGGCACTGGGTCCCTGCAGCCTGATCACGTCGCGATGCGCTGCTGTGGCGTAACCCTTGTTTTCGTTCCAGCCGTAGGCCGGTACTTCAGCGTGGAGATCAACCATGATTCGATCGCGGGCTACTTTTGCCAAAACACTGGCGGCGGCCACGCTGAGACAGCTCATATCCGCTTTTACCTTTGTGTGCACCGGCGCTTCACACCAGGGCCCCGTGTTCGCGGTATCGAACAACGAAGCTTGAACTTCCGGAGAAAGCCAGTTGTGGCTGCCGTCCAACAACACGACGTCAGGCGTGATGCCACCGGCCAGAATCTCAAACCAGGCCCGTGTTCCCGCCAGGCGCAGGGCGGCTATGATGCCGACGTCATCGATTTCCCGGGCGGAGGCATGTCCAACTGCGGATGCTACGGCCCAGTCACGGACCAAAGGCTCCAACCTGTCACGGTCCTCGGGCTTGAGCAACTTGCTGTCCCGCACATCCGCCAGCAGGGCATGATCCGCGAGGTTGACCACGGCGATTCCCACACTGACGGGGCCAGCCAGCGCGCCCCTGCCGACCTCGTCCACGCCGGCCAGCAAACGCACCCCGGAAGACAGGAAGGAACGCTCGACGTCCAGGGTCGGAACTTCGGTTGGTGTCTTGGTTTTCAGCCGGGTGCTTGCCATGGCCGTTACTTTCCTGACGTGCCCGCAGGAACGTTCTTGAAGACATCCGGGTAATTGTCCAGCACCGTCCACCGGTTGACGGGCCAGGCTATGACCGTGGCTTTGCCTTCAACGTCCTCGATATTAATGAAACCACCATTGACTTCCTGGTGCGCGCGGGAATCGGCCGAGTGATTGCGATTGTCTCCCATGACCCAGACCTTGCCCTCTGGAACGATGATGTCGAACGGGTTGGGCTGTGGCACTTCCGTGGGGTTGATGTACGTTTCGTCCACCGGGGTGCCATTGATGCTGACTCGACCCTGCGCGTCACAACAGGAAACGTGATCACCCGGAAGCCCAATCACGCGCTTGACCAGGTGCTGCTCGTTGTCGTCAGCGGCCAACCCAACGAATTCCAAAGTGTCGCCTACCCAATCAAGGGGGCCTGCCGGTTTTTTCAGAACCGCCGGAAGCCAACCTTGCGAATCCTTGAAGACCACTACGTCGCCCCGTTCCAAGGCGAAGGGCTCCGGCACCAGCAGATTGATGAAGATGCGGTCATTGACGTCCAAGGTGCTTTCCATGGATTCAGAAGGAATGTAGAACGCCCGGAAAAGGAACGTCTTGATAAGGAAGGAGAGCACTACGGCAATGGCCACGACTGTGACGATTTCCTTCAGCCATCCCAGGGCAGGGTTCCTGCGGGGCTTCTCGGCCTCGTCGGTTTTGTTGCCGGCATCGGCGGCAGCGTCGGCGACCGGGCTGGGCTCAGCCACTCCAGCGACGCCACCCGTTCCGTCCGAGAGCCGCGCGTCGTCGTCGTGTCGCTCGGGATTCTCGGGAACTTTGTCCGGCATTTATTGTCCGTTCTTCGATGGTTCGGCCTGCACGGAGCGAGGCACCTCTGCAAATCTATCAAGGGGCCAGATGATCTGGACTGGTCTGCCGATCACCCGGTCAAACGGGACCATTCCCCCGCCGGGTGCTCCCAGCAATCCGCGGGAATCAGCAGAGCGGGATCGGTGGTCGCCCATCAGCCAGAGCCGGTCCTCGGGGACCACGACGTCGAACTTCTGTTTGCTGGGTTCGTCCCCGGGGTACACATAGGGTTCCTCAAGTACCTGACCGTTCACTGTGAGGCGCCCCTCGGAGGAACAGCACTGAACGTGGTCACCCGGAACCCCAATGACACGCTTCACGTATGTTGTATCGCTCCCAGTGAGCCCGAACCATTGGCCCGCCGCTGCAATCGCGTCGACAAGAGGACCCTTACCGCTGCTGAGCGGGGCGAATGATCCACGCCCATCAAAGACAACCACGTCTCCACGCTGGATGGGCTCTGAGGTGAATGCCGTCCGCGAAACCAGGATCCTGTCCCCAGTGCCAAGCAACGGCTCCATGGACTCGGAGGGAATGTAGTAGACGTCGATCCACAAGGAGCGGACCAGGCCGCTGATGGCTACGGCAAGGACCAATGCCAGCAAAACAAAACGCCAGCCCTGTTTCCGGGGCTGGCGTTCTGATGTGTCCATGACTCGTATCCCTGTTGCGTTGCGGATTGCTCCGGAACGAACCGGGCACGAATCCTGGACCCGTTACGTAAGTCGCTGGACTTACTTGGCGAAGTCGCGCTTTTCCTTGATCTTCGCTGCCTTACCGCGCAGTGCGCGCATGTAGTAAAGCTTGGCGCGGCGGACGTCACCCTTGGTGACGACCTCGATCTTGTCGATGATCGGGGAGTGTACCGGGAAGGTACGCTCTACGCCGACACCGAAGGAAACCTTGCGTACGGTGAAGGTTTCGCGAACGCCGTCACCCTGGCGGCCCAGGACGAAGCCCTGGAATACCTGGACACGGGAGTTCTTGCCTTCGATGATGTTGACGTGAACCTTGAGGGTGTCACCCGCGCGGAACTCGGGAACATCGTTACGCAGCGAGGCTGCATCTACGCTATCGAGGATATGCATTAATCCACTCCTGGTGAACGCCACAGGTCATCCACTTTGGGTTACGGCAGACAAGCCCGCGGCACAAAGCCAACCGGAAATCTCCGCCGAAGTTTCTTGGTGTCCGGTTCCACCACTGATTGGCGGCACCGGGTTGTCCGGCTGTTGGCTTCGCTCCCCCTGTGGCAGGTGCTGGCCCAGCAGACACAAGGGTTAATTCTGCCACATGCCGCAGCATCCGACCAACTATGCGGACTCGCAACGCCCGACGGCGGCCAGCGGGGTACTACAGTCGCGTCGGTGACGTGTTGCTTTCCGTGCGGCGGCGCAGGCGACCATCCACGACGTCGTAACCCAGGTCCGCGAGTGCGTTGCGGTCCGCGCGACTCAACTGACCGGCGTCGAAGTGCTCAAGCAGATCCGGACGGCGTTCAGCAGTGCGGCGGAACTGTTCATGACGCCGCCACTGGGCAATCTTCCCGTGATTACCGCTAAGCAGGATAGGGGGCACCTCATGGTCCCGCCAGGAGGATGGCTTGGTATACACCGGATACTCCAGGAGGCCGTCCGAGTGTGACTCTTCAATGAGGGATTCCGGGTTGCCCACCACGCCTGGAAGCAAACGGCCGATTGCTTCAACCATGGCCAGGACAGCAACTTCGCCGCCATTGAGAACGTAGTCGCCAAGGCTTACAGGCCTCACTGTGAAGTGCTCTTGCGCCCAGTCGATGACGCGCTCATCGATTCCCTCGTACCGACCGCAGGCAAAGACCAGCTGTTCCTCTTCGGCGAGCTCGTAGGCAAGGGCCTGGGTAAACCTCTCCCCTGCCGGCGACGGCACTATCAGGACAGGTTTGGTGCCTTCACCAGGCCCGGAAACCGATTCGAGCGCCTGCGCCCACGGCTCTGGCTTCATGACCATGCCGGCACCGCCCCCATAAGGAGTGTCATCCACGGTCCGGTGCTTGTCAGTAGTGAACGTCCGGAGGTCGTGGACGTTAAGTTCCAGGAGCCCATCCTGGCGGGCCTTGCCTATCAGCGAAAGTTCAAGCGGGGCAAGGTACTCAGGGAAGATGCTGACGACATCGATCCTCATTCAGGCATCATCCCCGGCGCCGTCCTTGGACTCCCCTGCCGTGTCATCGTTGATTTCGAAGAGACCTGCAGGCGGAGTGATGAGAATGAACCCGTCCTCAATGTTGACCTCAGGCACGATTTCATCGACGAAAGGAACCAGAATTTCCTTCCCTTCATCCGTCTTGACCGTCAACAAGTCCTGAACCGGCAGTGTGGTCAGCGCGGCCACCTTGCCCACAATCTGTGAGCCAACCCGCGCCTCCAGCCCAACGAGTTCGTGCTCATACCAGCCCTCGTCGTCGTCTTCGTCATCGAGTTCTTCGGTTTCGATGAAAAGCTTCGCACCACGGATTGCCTCGGCGGCGTTGCGATCCGCAATCTCTTCAAAGCCCAGCAGCAGGATGTCTTTGTTCCATCTCGCGCTGCGGATAGTCAGCGGGCCAGCAGAGGCCGGCTCCACGACGAACTCGGTTCCGGCGACAAAGCGCTCGGAGGGGGCGTCGGTGAGCACTTGCACCGTCACCTCGCCGCGTATGCCATGGGGTTTGCCGATCCGGGCCACCTGGAGCTGCATGGGTTCCTCTGAATTCTCGTTGTGCCCGCGCTGCCAGGCAGCAACGGAAGTGAAATGATCGATAAAGCAATCCGGCCCCTCCACCATATTCGGTGAAGGGGCCGGATCTAAGACAAGTATTGCTGAGCGCGCTTACCGGCGACGATCGGTGTCGACGACGTCGACCCTGACCTGCTCGCCACCTGCCAAGGCTGCAACCACAGTGCGCAATGCACGTGCGGTGCGTCCCTGGCGGCCGATCACCCGTCCGAGGTCCTCCTGGTGAACACGCACCTCAAGGGATTCCCCGCGGCGGTTGTTCCTGGCACTGACCTTGACATCCTCAGGGCTGTCAACGATCCCACGGACCAAGTGCTCGAGCGCTTCTGCCAGCAATTTACTCAGCCTCGGTGGTCTCTGCTTCAGCCTCGGCCGGAGCTTCGGCTTCGTCCTTCTTGGCCTTCTTGGTGATGGCTTCCGGAATGATGACGGAACCCTTCTCCGGGGCTACGAAGGCTTCCTTCGGAGCTTTGGTCTTCAGGGTGCCTTCCTGGCCCGGCAGGCCCTTGAACTTCTGCCAGTCACCGGTGATCTTGAGGATCGCGGCAACCTGCTCGGTCGGCTGGGCGCCAACGGAAAGCCAGTACTGGGCGCGCTCGGAAGCGACCTCGATGTACGACGGCTCTTCGGTGGGGTGGTACTTGCCGATTTCTTCAATGGCACGGCCATCGCGCTTGGCGCGGGCATCCATGACGACAATGCGGTAGTACGGTGCGCGCATCTTACCGAAGCGCTTAAGGCGAATCTTTACGGCCACTTTTGTGGTCACTCCTGTTTCTGAAACGGGGTTGAACCCGACGTTCTGCACCCGTGGGGCGGGCCATACTAAGGGGTTCCAAAGGACAAGATTTGGGCACGGAGAGAGGGGCCGCGCCAATCAAGTACCTGACCATTGTGCCAGATGCCGGAAGTAATTACGACTTTCGCCACTCCCGGACCCAACGGTCAGACAGACCAGACGTAGAGCCCTGACCGCTCCGCCTGTTCCACGTCAGTGGCCAAGGAGGCCAACTGCTGCACGTACTGACGCGATTGGTCCGCACCAAAAGGCATCTCGTCCTGCTCAGCCCATGCCGCAGCGACGTCGTCAAGAACGTTCCCGTCGCCTTCGCTTTCATACGTCAGCAGCTCGGCAAGCGCCCTCACCATCGCTTCCGGAACGCCAAGGAGGGCGTCGCTGGTGACGTCCACCAGCGCCAGCTCGTAGTCTGCACCGGCAGCGTGGACGGCTTTGCCCGCAAGGTCCCCCAGTTGCTCGACCTCAAAGTCGGTGATGCCATCGATCCTGACGGCGGGTCCGGTGACGTCAGCGCCCCGATCCAAGGCAGCTGCCCTCTTGAGTGCTTCATCGTGGGTGGCTACAAAAATTTCGGCAAAGCCCATGGAGAGTGCTCTCATTCGTTCGTGCTGACGGGGCGGCGGCAACGGCCCAGGGGCGAATACCGTCAATGCCCAGCCTAGTGCAGTCCCGGCCCCTGCATTCGGAAGCCAGCGCGAGGGCGCTTCCCGCCAGGGTGCTTAGCGCACTGCCACGCGCAGCTTGTTGCGCCAAGGGTCTTCGAACTGCAGCTCCAGGCCCGTGTGGCGGTTCGCCACGGACGCAACTTTCAGCCGGTCAGCCAGTGCGGCGACGTCATCGGCAGTCGGAACTTCGATCAGGACCTCGCCCAGGCCCAGGGTATCCCTGCGGGGCCCGGCCCCGCGGCTGTTCCACACGTTCATCGCCATGTGGTGGTGGTAGCCGCCCGCAGAAACAAACAACGCCTGCCCGTGCCAGCCCGCCGTCCTCTCAAAACCCAGGGTGTCCACATAAAAATCCTGGGCAGTCTGCACGTCGCCTACCTGAAGGTGCACGTGCCCGACGCCGGCAGCGGCTTTCCGCTGGCCAGTCACGGCAGCCTCACTCAAGTGTTGCTGGAGGAAACGCTGGGGCGGCAAAGCAACATTGTCCATCACCACATTCTTGCCATCCCACTGCCAGACATCGCGCGGCTTGTCGTAATAGAGTTCAATGCCGTTGCCTTCCGGATCCGTGAAGTAGAACGCTTCGCTCACCAAATGGTCGGCACTGCCCACAAAAGCGCGCGGCTCATACTCTGCGGCCGTGGCAATGGTGGCCGCCAGGGAAGGCTGGTCCTGGAACAGGATGGCTGTATGGAAAAGCCCGGCTTCCCCACGGCCTGGAATCTGCAGGCCGGCTGCGGGAGCGAGATGGACTACTGGCTTGCCCACCCGCCCCAGGTACAGCCCGCCATCCTGCTCGGCCACGATCTCCAAACCCAGGGCACGCTGATAGTAGTCACTCATCACCCTCATATCGCCAACCTTGAGCATGACGGTGCCCATAGTGAGTTCGGCAGGAAGGAGGTCCTGATTGGATGTCGTGGTCATGTCAAGCTCCCGATTTAATAGATGGCCGCCCTTCGGCACGTTCTACTTATCTAAATTACTTGAAGCTTCAATTTATTCCCAGCGGACCACTTTGCCCCGCAGGACGACATGGTTCAGGCTCGCCACAGTTGCAAGGTTCTTCCTCGGGTCATCCCGGCAAAGCACGACGTCGGCACTTGCCCCTTCGCTGATGCCCTGGGCTCCCAGCCACTTCCGTGCGCCCCACGTGGCGGCGTCCAGGACGGCGGTGGGCGGCAGGCCGGCGTCGTAAAGTTCCTTCATTTCGTCAGCGATCCTGCCGTGCTTGATCACGCTCCCTGCATCCGTTCCCGCAAAGATGCCAACACCGGCTTCAAAGGCCTCCAGCACCCTTTCACGGCGTCGCTCCCAAAGACGGGTCATGTGCTCGGCATAGACCGGAAATTTAGGCGCGGCCTGGGCTGCGATATCCGGAAAAGTAGCGATGTTAATCAAGGTAGGAACGATCGGGACAGACTGCTCCACAAGACGGGGAATATGCCGGGGCAAGAGACCTGTGGCGTGTTCAATGCAGTCAATCCCTGCGTCGAGCATGTCATCAATAGTGTCTTCAGCGAAGCAGTGGGCCGTCACCCTGGCCCCTTCGTCATGTGCGGCCGCAATCGCATCCCGCACGACGTTCCGAGGGAAGGAAACCGAGAGGTCTTCCGTCCCGCGATCGATCCAATCGCCCACGAGTTTCACCCAACCGTCCCCGTCCCGGGCTTCCTTGCGGGCTGTCTCCACGAGTTCGTCCGGCTCCACTTCGTGGCCCAAACCACGCAGGTAACGCCGGCTCCGGGCGATGTGGCGTCCGGCGCGAAGAAGCCGTGGGAGATCCTCCCTGCGCTGAACCCAACGCGTATCGCTTGGCGAGCCGGCGTCACGGATCAACAACGTGCCGGCTTTCAGGTCGGCCTGCGCTTGGGCAAGAGTTGTCTGCTCATCAACCGCCCCGCCGACCCCAAGTCCAATGTGGCAATGGGCGTCCACAAAACCAGGAAGGACCCATCCATCCAGCACGGAATCCGGCGCAGCGACTGGACGTTCGAACGTGAGTTTGCCATCAACGGACCACAGCCCGTGCCGTTGATCGTCGCCTGCCACAAGCACTGGACCGGTGAATTCGATGATGTATGCCATGCCAAAAGACTAATCTGCCGACATGCCACAAACCTCCGGGATGGGTAAGCGCTACGACGATGACTGTGTCCCCGATGAGAGCTGTGGTAGCTTCGTCTACGACCACACGGGGGCCCCTGCAGGGGCTGAGATCGGACTGAAGCAGTCTGCGACCGTTGAACCTGTCCGGGTAATGCCGGCGAAGGAAGTGAGTAATCCTTTGAGCACCACCGAAACACAGCACAGCCGTGCCGAAAACCAGGCCAACATCAGCGAAAAGACGACGGAAACCGTCACACAGTCGCTGAAATCCCATTCGTTGGCTTGGCTGGAAGACCGCGCCCATGGCATCCGGGTCCCCGTCACGGAGATTGCCTTGGAGCCCTCCCCCAACGGTGAGGCCAATGAACCACTTCAGGTATACCGAACTGCCGGACCGGGCAGTGACCCCGTGGTGGGCCTTGAACCGTTCCGCACCGGATGGATCGAAGCCCGAGGAGATACCGAGGCATACTCCGGACGGGAGAGGAACTTGCTCGACGACGGCAAATCAGCCGTACGACGCGGCGCAGCATCCCAGGAATGGAAGGGGACGCAACCGGTGCCCCGCCGCGCCGTCGAAGGTAAGACCGTCACCCAGATGCACTATGCCAAGCAAGGCATCATCACGCCGGAAATGCAGTTTGTGGCGCTGCGGGAGAACTGCGACGTTGAGCTGGTCCGCAGCGAAGTGTCTGCCGGGCGCGCCATCATCCCCAACAACATCAACCACCCCGAGTCCGAGCCCATGATCATTGGCAAGGCGTTCCTGGTCAAAATCAATGCCAACATCGGAAACTCAGCGGTCACCAGTTCCATCGCCGAGGAAGTTGACAAGCTGCAATGGGCAACCCAGTGGGGTGCCGATACCGTCATGGACCTGTCCACGGGAGACGACATCCACACAACCAGGGAGTGGATCATCCGCAACTCCCCCGTTCCGATCGGCACTGTTCCCATTTACCAGGCACTGGAGAAGGTCAACGGCGAAGCCAACAAACTCACGTGGGAAATTTTCCGCGATACGGTCATCGAGCAATGCGAGCAGGGCGTTGACTACATGACAATCCACGCCGGAGTGCTCCTGCGGTACGTGCCCTTGACGGCAAACCGTGTGACAGGCATCGTCTCCCGTGGCGGCTCGATCATGGCTGGATGGTGCTTGGCGCACCACGAGGAGAACTTCCTCTACACGCATTTTGATGAGCTCTGTGAAATCTTCGCCAAGTACGACGTCGCATTCTCCCTGGGCGACGGATTGCGCCCAGGCGCAACAGCCGATGCCAACGACGCCGCGCAGTTCGCCGAGCTCGATACGCTTGCAGAGCTGACCCAGCGGGCTTGGGAATTTGATGTTCAGGTGATGGTTGAAGGACCGGGGCATATTCCCTTCCACCTGGTCCGCGAGAACGTGGAGCGCCAGCAGGAACTCTGTAAAGGCGCCCCGTTCTACACCTTGGGACCGCTGGTCACGGACGTTGCTCCTGGCTATGACCACATCACCTCGGCAATCGGCGCAACGGAAATTGCGCGCTATGGCACGGCCATGCTCTGCTATGTGACGCCCAAAGAACACCTGGGATTGCCAAACAAGGACGATGTGAAGACTGGTGTGATCACGTACAAGATCGCAGCACACGCGGCGGACCTCGCCAAGGGACATCCGGGCGCAAACGAACGCGACGACGCTTTGTCCAAGGCAAGGTTCGAGTTCCGTTGGCGGGACCAGTTCGCGTTGTCACTGGACCCTGTCACCGCCGAAGCCTTCCACGACGAAACACTTCCTGCCGAACCTGCCAAGACGGCGCACTTCTGCTCGATGTGCGGACCCAAATTCTGCTCGATGCGCATCAGCCAAGACATCAGGGACGAGTTCGGTTCCGCCGACGCGCAGGCCGCCATTGCAGGGATATACGACGGCATGCGGGAAAAGAGCGAAGAATTCCTGGCGTCGGGCGGCAAGGTGTACCTGCCGGAGCTGCAGCTTCCCACTACCCGGATGTCCTCCACCAAGAGGGCAGCGTCAGGAAACCTTAACTGACCTCGTCCGGACAATATCGGCTACAAAAGAGCGAATAATCCGGTCTCCATCTACCGAGTCCTGGGGCCGGTGCCCTCCCGCTGCTACGCGTCGGAGGGCACCGGTGTCCTCCAGGTACCCGGCGATTTCTTCGTACAGTGGCTCCCACCCGCCTGTCAGGACAAGGGTAGGAACGCCAGGAACAATGTGCAGGGGCGCCTCCCAAGGAGGCGCCTGAAGCCGGAGGCGACGTGCGGAACGGCGCGCTTCGAGTGTGTCCAGCCCGCTGGCTTCGGCCGAAAATGCACGCCTGAAGTATTCGCGTTCGTAGTCGGCGTCCTTAACCTTGCTCCGCACATCAAACAGCGGCTCCATGAGCGAACGATGGAATGTCGTGGCAGGCAGCTCGGCCGTCAAGGATAAACAAGCCGGTTCAACAAGTGTCAGCGAGTGCACCAGGTCCGGGCGTTCAACTGCTGCGAGCATGGCAGAAATTGCACCTTGCTCATGCGCCACCACATGGCCTCCACCAGAATCCACCAGCGAAGCCACTACGATGCCTACATCCGCAGCGACATCGGATTCCAACGGTTCAGCCACGGGATCAAAGCCGTGCCGGCGGAGGAAAAGTGCGTCATACGACAGGGCCATACCGTGCTGCTTGGGCCATGCCGAGGCGCCAAAGCTCCCCAGTCCGTGGACGAAGACTACGCGCTGCTTGTGCATGGATTCACCCTAGTCCAGAGCTCTGACATCCCAGCCAAAAAGCAGTTGGCGCCGTTATGGACATTCACAACGGCGCCAGCTGTCACAGTATTGATTCGGAGGTTCCGCTTACTTACCCAGGAACTTCTCGAAGCCCTTGGGGAGGTTCAGCGTGGACGGATCGAAGTCCGCAGCGCCCTGACCAAACGCCGCACCCGTCGGAGCTGCCGAGGCCGCGTTGGCACGCTTGGCCTCAGCCTCGCGGAGTTCCTGGGCTGCCTTTGCGGGGTTGCCGGAGCGCGCCTTCTTCTTGGGAGCGTTCTTGCCACCCTTGCGGCCGCCGCCTGGGCCGCCTATTCCAGGCATGCCCGGCATGCCGGGCATGCCTGGCATGCCGGGCATGCCGCCCTGGGCCATCTTTTTCATCATTTTCTGGGCTTGGGCGAAGCGCTCCAGGAGGCCGTTGACCTCCGAAACGTGCACACCTGAACCCTTTGCAATGCGGGCCCTGCGGGAGCCGTTGATGATTTTGGGAGCAACGCGTTCATGCGGAGTCATGGACCTGACGATCGCCTCAACGCGATCGATTTCACGTTCGTCGAAGTTCTCCAGCTGCTGGCGGATGTTTTGGGCACCCGGCATCATCATGAGCATCTTCTTCATGGAACCCATGTTGCGGATCTGCTGCATCTGGGCCAGGAAGTCGTCCAGGGTGAAGTCTTCCTGGTCGGCGAACTTCTTCGCCATCCGGGCAGCTTCGTCCTTGTCCCAGGCCTTCTCAGCCTGTTCGATCAAGGTCAGGACGTCACCCATGTCCAGGATGCGCGACGCCATACGGTCCGGGTGGAAGAGTTCGAAGTCGTCCAGGCCTTCACCAGTGGACGCGAACATGACTGGCTTACCCGTGACCGACGCAACCGAAAGTGCGGCGCCACCGCGGGCATCGCCGTCGAGCTTGGACAGCACAATGCCGGTGAAGTTAACGCCTTCATCAAAGGCCATGGCCGTGTTGACGGCGTCCTGGCCGATCATGGAGTCGATGACGAAGAGGACTTCGTTCGGGATGATCGCCTGACGGATCCGGCGTGCCTGATCCATCATCTCGGCATCCACGCCGAGGCGACCGGCGGTGTCAACGATCACGACGTCGTGAAGCTTCTGGCGCGCTTCTTCCACACCTGCGCTGGCGACCGCCACAGGGTCACCAGCAGGGTGATCCAGCTCCGAGGTTGCTCCCGGGTGCGGCGCGAAGACGGGAACGCCTGCGCGCTTGCCGACAACCTGAAGCTGCGTTACGGCGTTGGGCCGCTGGAGGTCGCAGGCAACCAGCATGGGGCTGTGGCCTTGCGCCTTCAGCCACTTTGACAGCTTGCCGGCGAGGGTGGTCTTGCCTGCACCCTGGAGGCCGGCCAGCATGATGATGGTGGGGCCGGTCTTGGCCAAGCGGATGCGCCGGGTTTCACCGCCGAGGATCTCCACGAGTTCCTCGTTGACGATCTTGACGATCTGCTGGCTCGGGTTCAACGCACCGGAAACCTCGGCACCAAGAGCCCGCTCACGGATGCGGGACGTGAATTCGCGGACCACCGAAACGGCAACGTCCGCGTCCAAGAGGGCACGACGGATCTCCCGGACGGTGGCATCGACATCAGCCTCGGAGAGGCGGCCCTTGCCACGGAGGTTCTTGAAGGTTGCTGTCAACCGGTCAGAGAGTGAATTGAACACGCGCCGTGCACTTCTTTCGATGGTCTGCGATTGGCGGCCAGTGCGGCACGCCAGAGTCTTGACTTGTTCTTGTCCCAACAAATTTGTCTCAACCCCAACAAATCTGCGTCAACCAAGGGACTCGACTATCTAGGGTACCAAGTCGCACCTGCAAGATGGCATGCTGGCACAATGACCAGCAAAACAACTGTAAAAACGTTGCTTATCCTTGGCGCCTCCGGTGACCTGACCGGCAGGCTGCTCCTCCCCGGACTGGCAGGGCTGCTCGCTACCGGTCGGGCACCCGGGTTGCGGCTGGTGGGAGCCGGGTCCGACCCCTGGACGCTGAAGCAATGGCAGGAACGGGTCGAGAGAGCATTTGCGGCCGCATCAGAGGCCGCCGATGCAAGCGGGCGCAACGCTTTGGCAGCTGTGGCCGGATCCACCGAGTACCACCAAGTGGACGTGACTGCCGATGGGCCCCTGGCGGACCTCCTGACACACTTGGAAGGGCCGATAGCTATCTATTTCGCCCTGCCGCCCCACATCAGCCAGAAAGCCTGTGAAGTCCTGCGCCGCGAGCAATTGCCCGCAGGTACTCGCCTGGTGATGGAAAAGCCCTTCGGTTCCGGAAGCGAATCTGCACGCGAACTCAACCACACCCTGGCCACGCTGGTGCCCGAGGACCACATCCACAGGGTGGACCACTTCCTGGGCAAGGCCACTGTCCTGAACATTCTTGGCTTGCGGTTCGCCAACCGGTTCCTTGAGCCTGTGTGGAACCGCGACCACATCGAAAAGGTGGAAATCGTCTTCGACGAGGACCTCGCGCTTGAAGGACGGGCACGCTACTACGACGGCGCCGGTGCGTTACGTGACATGATCCAAAGCCATTTGCTGCACATCATGGCCTTCATCGCTATCGATGCACCAGCCAGCATCCATGAACGTGACCTCCGTGACGCCGTGGCTACGGTCCTGAGGGCCAGCAGCATCAAGGCCCCTTACCACGATTCAACGCGCCGGGCCCGTTATACGGCAGGAACCCTCGGGGCACGGACGGTGCCCGATTACACCGCCGAGGAAGGCGTCGATCCTTCCCGCAATACTGAGACCCTGGCCGAAGTCCGCGTAGACATTGACAACTGGCGGTGGAAAGGCGTTCCCTTCCTCCTCCGCTCCGGTAAAGCGATAGGGAGCCGAAGGAAGGAAGCCGTGATCACCTTCCGCCCGGTACCGCACCTGCCCACCGGATTCTCCGGCGTGGACTCCCCCAATCAGCTGCGGATTGGATTCGGGCCGGACGTCCTCCAACTCGACGTCGATGTGAACGGTCCAGGGGACATCTTCACACTGGACCGGTCCAGCCTCGTCGCAGAGCTCAACGCGGCAGACATGCTTCCCTACGGTGAAGTACTTGAAGGCGTGCTCACGGGCGATCCCTTGCTCTCCGTCCGGGGTGACACAGCCGAGGATTGCTGGCGGATCGTTGAGCCCGTCCTCCGGGCCTGGGAACGGGATATGGCCCCCTTGGAGGAGTACGACGCCGGTAGCGCCGGGCCGGCGGACTGGCCCACCGCCGTCGAAAATTAAGACGGTCCGCGACGAAGCAGCAGCTACGCACAAAGCGGGCCGGGTACCTTGGCTGGTACCCGGCCCGCTTTCGCGTCAGGAGTGTGATGTCAGGATTGTGACCTCAGGACTTAGATGGCGGCAGAGCCGCGCTCCCCGGTCCTGACTCGAACTGCTTCGTAGACGTCCACGGTCCAGGCTTTGCCGTCTCCGGCCCGGCCGGTATTCGAGCTTGCGATCAGGACATCCAGGATGTCATCTGCTTGCTCGTCCGTGGCAAGAACCTCAATGCGAATCTTTGGCAGCAGGTCCACGTTGTATTCGGCCCCGCGGTACACCTCGGTGTAGCCGCGCTGCCGGCCATAGCCGCTTGCCGCGCTGACCGTCAAGCCCTGGACCCCGTACGCTTCCAGGCCTTCCCGGACTGCTTCAAGCTTTTCCGGACGGACAATCGCTGTGATGAGCTTCATGCCTGGACACTCTCCTTGCCTGATACTGCTGCTTCGGAATCGGCCGGTGCCTTGCCGGTGATGAGGTCATGAAGGGGCTGGAAGCTGCCGCCGTGTCCGCCGATGCCGAATTCGTAGGCCGTTTCAGCGTGGAGGCTGAGGTCCGCCCCGGCAATCTCCTGGCGTTCGCTGATACGGAAGCCCATGAGCTTGTGGATGGGGAAGGCGATGATGAACGTCATGACCCCGGTGAAGATGATCGAGCCAAGCGCCGCGAGGCACTGTGCAACCAGCTGGGTGGTTCCACCGCCGTAGAACAGACCGGCGGGGCCCTGGGTCGGGGTAGCGAGGAAACCGATGGCTACTGTGCCGATGACGCCGGACACCAAGTGCACGCCCACCACATCCAAGGAGTCGTCATATCCGAGCTTGAACTTCAACCCGACAGCGAGGGCAGAGGCGACGCCGGCTACGACGCCGAGGGCAATGGCGCCGAGCGGGGAAACGTTGGCGCAGGCAGGGGTGATGGCAACGAGTCCGGCAACGACACCCGAAGCTGCTCCGAGGGAGGTGGGGTGGCCGTCACGGATGCGCTCTACGATCAACCAGCCGAGCATGGCTGCTGCCGGTGCGGCGAGGGTGTTGATCCAGATGAGGCCAGCCTGCTCCACGGTAGCAGCTGCACCGGCATTGAAGCCGAACCAGCCGAACCAGAGGATTGCCGCACCGAGCATGACCAGGGGTACGTTGTGCGGACGGTGGTTGGGGTCCCTGCCGAAGCCCTTGCGGTTGCCGATGATCAGAACGAGGATCAGGCCCGCAACACCGGCGTTGATGTGCACTACCGTTCCACCGGCGAAGTCGATGACCGGTGCAAACGTCTGGCCGAACCAGCCGTCCTTGGAGAAGAGCCCGCCGCCCCACACCATGAAAGCCAT
This sequence comes from Micrococcaceae bacterium Sec5.1, assembly GCA_039636795.1. Classification (NCBI taxonomy): domain Bacteria; kingdom Bacillati; phylum Actinomycetota; class Actinomycetes; order Micrococcales; family Micrococcaceae; species Micrococcaceae bacterium Sec5.1. Next base: position 3,535,684 of record CP143430.1, read on the forward strand.
GGGTGCGTATACCAGCGTGGCCCAGATCAAAGTGAAAAGGGTCCACGCCGAGAACTTTGCACGGTCCGCAATCGCGCCGGAGATCAAAGCCACGGTGATGATCGCGAAGGTTGCGGCGTAGCCAACGTGAAGGAGGTCCGCGGGATCCGTGAAGTTGTGCAGTCCGAAGTGGCTGAACGGGTTCGCGAAGATCTGGAAGAAATTGTCCGTGTTGCTGGTGGACATTGACGCGCCCCACAGCACCCAGACAATTGTCACCGTGCCGATGGCGATGAAGCTCATCATCATCATGTTCAAGGCGGCCTTGGCGCGGGTCATGCCACCATAAAAGAATGCCAGGCCCGGGGTCATGAACAGCACTAATGCTGAAGCGACCAGGAGCCAAACGAGACCGGCGGTGAAGTCCATGTCTGCGTCCTCTCTGCTTAAGATGCGGGCTAAGCCGCCTGTGCCAACGCATTTGCGTTCTACATAAGAGTTTTGCGGCGCAGTGTTTCGCCTGCGCAGGTTTTACATTGCAGGCTCGTTACAACAACCTCCCCAACGTAAATGGTGCATATCACCGTTGTTACGGATATGTTTCATGCGTCACACTTCACCGCAAATACACAGAATTGAAGGACCCGCACCACATGACTGAGTCGCCCAGATCCGTTGAAGATCCAAGGATCCGGCGGGAGAAGGAACCGCTGCCCCGCGACATCAAGGTGATGTTGGCTGCAGCGTTCTTAATTGCGCTGGGCTTCGGGCTGGTAGCACCGGTACTCCCTCAATTCGCCACCACCTTCGACGTCGGAGCCACCGCTGCCGCCGTCATTGTCAGCATTTTCGCTTTCATGCGGTTGGTTTTCGCCCCGGCAGGGGGCTCGCTCATCGGACGCTTCGGCGAACGGAACGTGTATGTGTCCGGCCTGCTGATCGTTGCCGCTTCCACTGCCGCCTGTGCTTTCGCCCAGAACTATTGGCAGCTGCTGATTTTCCGGGGGCTCGGCGGAGCGGGTTCCGTCATGTTTACAGTCGCCGCCATGGGGCTGCTCATCCGTTTGGCACCGCCGGAACGAAGGGGCCGTGTTTCGGGCGCATACGCGTCGGCCTTTCTGATTGGGAGTGTCCTGGGCCCGGTTGTTGGTGGCCTGCTGGCTGGCTTCGGCCTTCGGGTACCGTTCCTTGCCTACGCGGCGGCCTTGCTCGTTGCAGCACTGGTGGTCCGCACAATGCTCAGCGGCGAGGGTACGCCCGGCCAGGATGCCACCCACGCTCGGCCCATGACGTTAAAGGAGGCGCTGGCGGATTCAGCGTACCGGGCGGCTGTGTTTTCCAGTTTTGGTAATGGTTGGGTGACTTTTGGTGTGCGGATGGCCACGATTCCGCTCTTTGCCGTCGCGGCACTTCAGTCGCGACCGGAGACCGCGGCATGGGCTTTGGCCGTCTTTGCTGTAGGCAATGCCCTCGCTTTGACGTTCTCCGGGCGCCTCGCCGATGCCTGGGGAAGGAAGCCCCTGCTCATTCCCGGCCTTGTCATCACTGGCCTCGCCACTGGAATCATCGGTTTGACGACAGATCTTCCGGCATTCTTCGCTGCTTCCGCCGTGGCCGGCTTCGGTTCCGGCTTGCTGGGCCCGGCGCAGCAGGCTGCTGTCGCTGACGTCATTGGCCGGGGGCGCTCCGGTGGCAAGGTGCTGGCAGTCTTCCAGATGGCCGCAGATACCGGAGCCATCATCGGGCCCGTCGTGGCTGGAATCCTCGCCGATCGCTTCGGCTACGGACTTGCATTTGCTGTCACCGGCGGAGTGCTGCTGCTTACGGCCCTGGCATGGCTCCTTGCGCGCGAACCTCTTAAAAGCAAAAACTGACTGACAGTAGTGGTTGCTTTGATCACTCAAAACAACCACTACTGTCAGTCAGTTGGGCGCCGGCGCTAGTTAAGCAGGGCGTCCACAAAGCCCTCAGCATCGAACGGTGCGAGGTCGTCTGGACCTTCGCCGAGGCCGATGAGCTTGACGGGCACACCGAGGGACTTCTGGATAGCGACCACAATGCCGCCCTTGGCCGTGCCGTCCAATTTGGTCAGCACAATGCCTGTGATGTTGACCACTTCAGCAAAGACGCGTGCTTGGTTCAGACCGTTCTGACCCGTGGTGGCGTCCAGGACCAGCAGGACCTCGTCCACCTCGGCCAGTTTCTCGATGACTCGCTTGACCTTGCCGAGTTCGTCCATCAAGCCGGTCTTGTTCTGCAGGCGTCCGGCGGTATCCACCATGACGACGTCGACCTCCTGGTCGATGCCCGCTTTGACAGCTTCGTAGGCAACGGAGGCAGGATCGGCGCCATCGATGTCTGACTTAACGGTGGGTACGCCGACACGCTGGCCCCATGTGGCCAACTGCTCAGCAGCTGCGGCGCGGAAAGTGTCCGCAGCACCGAGCAGCACGTCCTTGTCCTCGGCCACCAGCACGCGCGCCAGCTTGCCAACCGTTGTGGTCTTGCCCACACCGTTGACACCAACAACAAGCACGACGGCGGGTCGGTCACCCTTGCGCTCGACGTTGAGGGAACGGTCCATGGTGGGATCCACGAGCTTGATGAGTTCTTCACGGAGCATGGCCTTGACATCCTCGGGACTGCGGGTGCCCAGCACCTTCACGCGTTCCCGGAGGGCATCAACCAACTGCATGGTGGGCTCGGTGCCGAGATCGGCAAGGAGCAGTGTCTCCTCAACCTCGTCCCACACGTTCTCATCAATTTTGTCCCCGGACAGCAGAGCCAGCAGACCCTTGCCCAGAATGTTGTTCGATTTCACCAAACGGGCGCGGAGGCGAGTGAGGCGGCCTTCCACAGGCGCCGGCGTCTCTACTGCGATGGTCTCCAAGCCGGCGGCGTCATCCGGAACATCGGCACCTTCGACTCGTCCGTCGAAGGTTGGGGCAGGAGGTGCTGTAACGGCGTCCGGCCGGTCCTCCACAAGGGTTCCGCTGCCTGCGGCCGATGACTGAACGGGGTCATTGGCGTCCCGCGTTCCAGGGTAGTTGGCGCCGGACTTCCGGGCCTTCATCAGTACCGGCACCAGCCCGCCGACCACGACGAGCGCAGCGAGAATGGACAGAATTATGGGTAGGAAATCGTTCACTCCCCTACCTTCTCATAAAGCTATGCCCCGGCACCGAGCCGTTGGCTGATGACGGTGGACACCCCGTCGCCACGCATCGTGACGCCGTAGAGGGCATCCGCGACTTCCATGGTGCGCTTCTGGTGCGTGATGACGATCAACTGACTGGACTCCCGAAGCTCTTCGAAAATCGTGATGAGCCGGCTCAAGTTGGTGTCGTCCAAGGCCGCTTCCACTTCGTCCATGACGTAAAAAGGCGACGGCCTGGCTTTGAAGATCGCCACCAGCAGTGCCACAGCTGTGAGTGACCGTTCGCCGCCGGAGAGCAAGGACAACCTCTTGATCTTCTTACCTGCCGGCCTGGCTTCCACCTCGATCCCAGTGGTCAGCATGTCGTCCGGATCCGTCAGGACCAGTCTGCCCTCGCCTCCGGGGAAGAGCCGTGCAAAGACGCGGTCAAACTGCGCTGAGGTATCGGCAAAGGCTTCGGTGAAGACCTGTTGGACGCGGTTATCGACTTCTTTGATGATGTCCAGCAAGTCCTTCCGGCTGGACTTGAGGTCCTCCAGTTGGGAACTGAGGAACTGGTGACGCTCCTCAAGGGCGGCAAACTCTTCCAGCGCCAGAGGGTTGACCTTGCCCAGTGCCGCCAATTCACGCTCGGCCTTTTTTAGTCTTTTCTCCTGCTCCGCCCGGTCGAAGGGAATTCCTTCCACGAGCGGTACACCCGCTTCGTCTACCGGTGCGCGGAGTTCCGCCCATTTGTCCGTGGTTGCGGCTGCCGGCTGTGGGACAGGTTGATCGGGGCCGTAATCTGCAATGAGCTGTTCGGCCGATAATCCGAGTTCCTCGATGGAGCGGGCCTCCAACGCTTCGATGCGAAGACGCTGTTGGGTCCTGGCCATCTCATCCTTGTGCACAGAGTCGGTAAGTTCGGCGAGTTCCTTTGCCAGCGACTCGTTGCCGGAGCGTACGCCGGACAGTTCCCTCTCCAGTTGCTCGCGTGCTTGCTCGGCAACGTCGCGTTCACGGGCCGCGAGATCCACTGATATATCGATGAAACGAAGCGCTTGCTCAACGGCCGACACCACTGCACCAGCACGTTGGGCTTGGGCGCGCCGCCTCTGCGCCCGGCGCGCGGCTTCTTCACGGGCCCGCCGCTCCGTAGCTGCTGCGCGTTCCAGGGAGGCCGCCCGGCCAGCGATGGCCCCCAATTGCTCTTCTGCAGTGCGCAGGGCAAGACGGGCTTCCATTTCGTTGGAACGGGCCAACCTCGCCTGCGCCGCGAGTTCATCCCGCTGGTCGGTGGAGGGTTCCTCGTCGGGAGCTTCCTGGGCGGCGGCGAGCCGCTCGGCCGCGACTTCAAGGTCCAACCTGGCTTCTGCAATGTTCGCTTCCGCGCGCGCCAGCGAAGACTCCAGGCGTTCGCTTTCACCCACTGCACTGCGAAGAAGTGAGTTCAAGTGCCCCAGGCGCTCTGCCACGGCGGCAAGGCGGGCATCGGATTCATGCAGCCTTTCCAAGGCAGCATCGGCCCGGTCTTGCGCCTCGGCCCGGCGGGCTTCAGCGCCAGCCAAGGCAAACCGTCCCCGTTCCAACCGGGCAGTTACCTCCTGGAGCCCGGCAACAGCCTCGTCCACTGCTGCCTGGATCTCCAGCAGGGAGGGCGCGGTGGCCGAACCGCCCTGGGCGGTCAGCGACGTGAAAACATCCCCTGCACGGGTGACCACCTTGAGTTCGGGGTGCCCACCAATCAAGGCTGCAGCACCTGCCGGATCATCGACGACGGCGATCCCGGCCAGCAGGGCCAAGGCACCTTGGGCAGCCGGTTCCGTGACCTTGAGGACGTCCACCGCCCATCTGCAGCCAGCCGGGAGCTGTAAGGAGGACGCTTCAGTAGCCCCAGGCCAAACGTCAGCCAACAGCAGCGCGGCCCTGCCGGCGTCGTCCGCTTTTAACAGTTGGATCGCGGCCACCGCGTCAGCGGAGTCCCCGACCACGAGCGCGTCCGAAGCAGAGCCCAACGCCGCTGCTATCGCGGCCTCATAACCTGGCTCAATGGCCAGCATCCCGGCAAGCGGCCCCAGGATCCCTTGGACATCTCCGGAGAGCAGGCGCTCCGAGCCGTCCTTGCGGTTGAGACCCAAAAGGAGAGCGTCCCGGCGGGCGGTCAGGGCATCCCGTTGGCGAAGTGCTTCCCGTTCTGCGGATTTCAGCTCTTCGATGTCCGCCAGCACGGCGTCCAGGGCCTCAGTGGCATTCTCGTACTCGGCGTCAAGGCTCTCTTCGCCGTCTTCAACCCCTGCAACCTGGGATTCGAGTGCTGCGAATTCGCTCTGGGCGTGCCGGCGTCGCTCGTTGCCCGCGGCCAATGATTCGCGGAGTCGGCCACGCTCCGCCTCCGCCGCTTCTGCCCTGGAGCGTGCGGCCGCGACCTGGCCCGCGAGCCTGGCGAGCCCTTCGCGGCGGTCAGCTGCTGCCCTTAACATGGCCGTCAGCCGTTTGTCCTCGGCGGCTGCGAGTGCCTCCGCAGAATCCTTCGCCACTGTTGCCTCCAGGAGGGCGGCCTGCTTGGCAAGGATGTCGTGTTCCAAGACGGCCTGTTCCCCGCGGACCTTCGCCGCCTGGCGCTCCAGCTGTTCGGGGTCCCGACCGGCGTCCGGCAAGGCTTCTGATGAGCCCAGCAGCCGACGACGCTCGGCTGCCAGGGAACCCAGCGAGCGGAGCCGCTCACGGCCTGCTGACAGCTGGTACCAGTTGTCCCTTGCTGCATTGAGCCGGGGGGTTGCTTCGGCTGCTTGCTGCTCCAATGCGGCCTGGCGTCGTCGGCCATGGCCCAGTTCTGCCTCGACCACCTGCCGGCGTTCCTTGAGGGCGGCTTCGTCTGCGACATCCTGTTCCAGGCTCGATGTCAGTGCAACGAGGTCGTCGGCGAGGAGCCGGGCGCGGGCATCCCTGACATCGAATTGGACTGTTTGTGCACGCCGGGCGATTTCTGCCTGCTTGCCCAAGGGCGTGAGTTGGCGGCGGATCTCTGCGGTGAGATCGCCAAGTCGGGCGAGGTTGGCCTGCATGGCTTCGAGCTTGCGGACGGTTTTTTCCTTGCGGCGCCGGTGCTTGAGGATACCTGCGGCTTCCTCAATGAAACCGCGACGGTCTTCAGGCGTCGCGTGCAGTACCCGGTCCAGCTGGCCTTGGCCCACTATCACGTGCATCTCGCGTCCCAGTCCGGAATCGGACAAAAGCTCCTGGATGTCCAGGAGCCGGCAAGGCGCACCGTTGATGGCGTATTCGGAGCCTCCCGTCCGGAACAGTGTCCGGGAAATCGTGACTTCGCTGTACTCAATGGGAAGCGCGTTGTCCGCGTTGTCGATGGTCAGGGAAACGTGGGCGCGTCCCAACGGAGGCCTGCCCGATGTGCCGGCAAAGATGACATCTTCCATTTTTCCACCGCGCAGCGTCTTGGCGCCTTGCTCCCCCATTACCCATGCCAAGGCATCCACGACGTTGGACTTGCCCGAGCCGTTCGGACCGACGACCGCGGTGACGCCGGGCTCGAAGTCGAACGTCGTGGCCGACGCAAACGACTTGAATCCGCGGACAGTCAGACTTTTCAAATGCAAGGTGGTTGGTTCTCCTGGATGGCCCGTTGTCAGCCCCTGCGGGCGGCTGTGTCTCCCTAAATCTACTGCCGTTTGGCCGAAATCCATGGATCTGTAACGGGAAAGCCTTGCGGCAGGGATGCTGCGCCCCTACACTCCTGCCAAGGGTTACTTGGCGGATTCGCTCCGGTGATCCGGCTTCTACCTGAAGGTCCCTCGGGTAAAGGCTGGATACGGTTCAGATATTCGGAAACGATCATCCAAGTGCAGAACCCATATTCCATAACTGAAGATCTTGGTTTGACCCTGGCTGGGGAGCGGCAAGCAGGGACCGTGCGCTAAACGCGGACCCATATTCGCAATTGGCGTACCACTCCAGGAGTTCTGATGACCGGTCCTTCAGCTACCCGACCACAGCAAGTCCTCAAAGGTTTTCTCTTGCCTTTGGTGATTGCCATGGTTGCAGCTTTGCTGCCTCTTACTGCCCCGGCGGCCGTCGCAGCGGGACCATGCGACCCCGGAATGAATCCTGTGGTGTGTGAAAATTCCAAACCCGGAAGTCCACCTTCAGAGTGGGACATTGTTGGCGCAGGTGACGACAGCATCCAAGGCTTCTCCACGGAAATCAGCGTCAATGCCGGGCAGCCCATTCGTTTCAAGATCGATACGGATGCGCCAAGCTACACAATCGCGATATATCGGACAGGGTGGTATGGGGGCGACGGGGCTCGCAAGATCGCTAACGTAACGCCGTCGGCTTTCCGGCAAAACCAGCCCCCGTGCATCAGCGATCTGACCACCGAATTGTACGATTGTGCAAATTGGGCTGTCTCGGCTACCTGGCAGGTGCCTCCAACGGCCGTTTCAGGGGTATACCTCGCTTTGCTGACCCGGGCCGACAATGGAGATCAGAGCCACATTACGTTTATAGTCCGCGCAGACGGGAGTCATTCAGATGTGGTGTTCCAAACTTCAGACTCGACATGGCAGGCATACAACACCTACGGCGGGTCGGATTTGTACCAAGGTGCAGCCCATGGCCGTTCGTACAAAGTCAGTTATAACCGTCCGGTAACAACCCGGGACGGGACCGGTGGACGCGACTTTTACTTCTCCAACGAATATCCCATGGTGCGGTTCCTAGAGCAGAACGGGTACGACGTTAGCTACATCAGCGGCCTCGACACCGACAGCCGGGGTTCCGAGCTGCTCAACCATAAGGTGTTTCTCTCAGTTGGCCACGATGAGTATTGGTCCGGCGCCCAGCGGACCAATGTCACTGCGGCGCGGGATGCTGGTGTTAATCTGCAGTTCCTTTCGGGCAACGAAATGTACTGGCGCACTCGCTATGAACCTTCCCCTGTTGATGGAACCGCTGGACGTACGCTGACGTGTTACAAGGAGACCTGGGCCAACAGCAAAATAGATCCCAGCACCGGCTGGACGGGCACTTGGCGTGATCCCCGCTTTGCCTCTCAAGCCAATGGAGGTGGTCTTCCGGAGAACGGACTCACTGGAACCGCCTACATGTCCAATTTCTCAGATCTTCCCGTCACAGTCAGTGCCGCGGAAGGCAAGGCCAGACTGTGGCGAAATACGTCTTTGGCTTCCTTACCGTCCGGGACGTCTGCGCAGCTTGCACAGAGCACCATCGGCTATGAGTCCGACGAAGACCTGGACAATGGCTTTCGTCCAGCTGGATTGATCCAGTTGTCGACTACCGTAGGAGACGTCCCCCAGTATCTTCAGGATTTCGGGAACACGGTTCAACCTGGACGCACCACGCACCACGTCACGCTCTACCGTGCGGCTAGTGGGGCGCTGGTCTTTTCGGCAGGCAGTGTCCAGTGGACCTGGGGCCTGGATCAAGTACATGACGGTGGCGGTCCAGCCGCGGATACAAGAATGCGCCAGGCGCAGGTCAACCTCTTGGCCGATATGGACGCGCAACCCTCCTCGCGGGCCGCCGGTCTGGTTGCCGCGGCCGCCAGCACAGACAAGAGTGGGCCCTCGGTCGTCATCAACGCACCAGTAAACGCTGCAACCGTCGCCCACGGCGTCAACGTGACGGTCACTGGAACGGCCTCCGATGTTGGCGGTGTAGTCGCTGGCGTAGAGGTTTCAACGGACGGCGGTGCCACATGGCACCCGGCCACGGGGAAGTCGACATGGACCTACACCTATATCCAAAAGGGCTTCGCGGCGGCGACCATCCAGGTTCGAGCCATGGACGACAGCGCCAACATTGGCACTGCTGCCGTACGCAACCTGACCGTGAGCGGACCCTATAGTGTTTTTGGCCAGACGGTTCCAGCCATCCAGGACTCCGGGGACGGTGGGGCCTATGAGATGGGGCTTCGTTTCAGTCCCTCGGTGGACGGCTTCATCACCGGTGTCCGTTTCTACAAGAGCGGCTCCAACACAGGGGTTCACACCGGCTCACTTTGGAGCTCCTCCGGCGAGCGCCTGGCCCAGGCCACCTTCACCAATGAAACGGAATCGGGTTGGCAGACTACCTTGTTCAGTCACCCAGTGGCCGTCGCTGCCGGGCAAAAGTACACGGTCTCCTACTGGGCACCTAACGGACACTATTCAACAAGGGACTTTCAGTGGGCGAGCGTCGGCTCGCCAGACGGACCCCTTACCGTCGCCGGCGGATTCGGCTCTGAACCCGCCGGAGTCTACAGCACTTCCCCAGGCTTTCCGACTGCGAGTTTCAACGGTGGGAACTACTTCGCGGACGCTGTATTCAGCACAGTTGACAACTCACCCATGACCGTATCCGGGCAAACGCCTTACCCATCGTCGTCGAGCGTTTCCGTAGCGACAAAGGTGACCGGCGTGTTCTCGAAACCTGTCACGTCCTCCAGCGTGCAACTGACACTGGAGTCTTCATCTGGGCAAATAGCTGGTACAACCACATACGACGCTACAACCCGACGGGCAACGTTTACGCCATCCACGGCCTTGGCATTCAGCACGCAGTTTACGGCAACTTTGTCGGGTACAGACTCGGCCGGCGGCCCCGTTACGGCCGGTGGCACGTGGGCCTTCACAACCGCAGCTACACTGCCCGTCCCAGGGGATTGCCCGTGTAGCCTCTTCAATGATTCGGTAACTCCGGGCATCGCCGAAGTGCGTGAGGGTGTGCCCTTGACACTGGGAGTCCGGTTCTCCAGCGTAGCTGCCGGACAAGTGCTGGGTATGCGTTTCTACAAGTCTTTGGGAAACACCGACACCCACTACGGTGCCCTATACACGGGTTCAGGGCAGCAGCTCGCTACTGTTGGGTTTGCGAATGAAAGTGCCTCTGGCTGGCAGACTGCAATATTCAGTCAGCCGATCCAGATGGCCGCGAACACTGACTATATAGTGTCCTACAAAACATCCTCGGGAATCTATTCGGTGACCCCAAATGGCTTCGGGCAAGGTATGAGCGTGGGTCCACTGCGGGCCGCCGGGGATGCGGGCGCGTACACATACAACGGTGATTTCGCCGGTGCCCGATCAACGTCGAGTTACTTGGTTGATGTGATCGTGGATGTGCCACCCCCAGCGTTCACACTCAGTGCCCAAGCGCCCCTCCCGGGATCTTCAAGTGTGCCTCTTGATGCAGTCGTCAGCGCTGTACTCTCAGAGCCAGTGGAGAGTTCGACTGTCGATCTTGTCGTTCGGGACTCCAGCGGCGCGTCGGTGAGTGGTTCAGTCACCTATGATGGTGCTACGCGCAAGGTGTCGTTCACTCCTGCAGCGCCACTCGCCGCCGGTGGGAGTTTCACAGCTCGCGTGACCGCTACCGCAGTGTCCGGGCGCGCCTTGACGGACTCCAGTTGGTCATTTAGTACTGTACCAGCGCAACGCATCCAAGGCGTTTGCCCGTGTACCCTCTATCAGGACACTGTAACGCCATCCGTTTTAGAAGCCAGTGACGGCGTGCCCCTGAGCCTTGGTGTCAAGTTCTCCAGCGACATAAATGGCGAGGTCACAGGAATCCGATTCTACAAGGCACCAGGTAACACGGGTATTCACACTGGCTTCCTTTACACAGCAACCGGACAGTTACTGGCCACGGCCACGTTCGCAAATGAGTCCTCCACAGGCTGGCAAACAGCAATGCTCAGCCAACCTGTCCAAATTAGCGCCGGAATAGACTACATCGTTGATTACAAATCCCCGAGCGGGATCTTTTCGTTTACTCCAGACGGGTTTGGAACGGGCTTTACGAGCGGTCCACTGAAGGTTTCGTCAAATTCGGGCACCTTCTCGTACAACAGCGACTTCGCCGGCTCACCTTCAACATACAGCTACTTGGTAGATCTGGTGTTCATGGCACCAGTACAGCCACTGACTGTTACTGCGCAGGTGCCGGCACCCGAAACATCTGACGTTTCCCGCGACGCCAAGCCATCGATTACTTTTTCGTCAGCCATCCGGTCAGGAGCCTCCCTCACCGTTACGGCGGATGGAGTATCCGTGCCGGGCTCCACCGCTCTTTCCGGGGACAGCAAGACCCTCACCTTCACTCCGTCGTCAACACTGCCCGACGGAGCGACTATGAGCGTCGCGGTTTCGGGCGTCACTTCCATTCAGGGCCAAGCTGCCGGGCCCATACAATGGGAATTCACGACGATGAATCCTGCTGCCCATATGTTTGGTGCTTTGGAGCCTCAAACGTCGTCTGTCGACGACTCCTCCTCTGTGGAACTCGGAACAGCATTCACCGTAGCTCAAGCCGGCAACATCACAGGGATTCGTTTCTACAAGGGAACAGGGAATACAGGAGTCCACGTTGGTACTTTGTGGGACAACACGGGCAACAGCTTGGCTCAAGTGACGTTCACAAACGAGACCCCGACAGGCTGGCAGACTGCCCTGTTGGCCAGCCCGATAAGTCTGGTCCCGGGCCAAACTTATGTCGTTTCTTACCTCGCACCTAACGGCCACTATTCCTACACTTCCGGTTTCTTCAACGCCACCTGGACCGCTGGTGTCTTTACTGCCTCGGGGCCTAATAACGGCCTTTACCGGTATGGCTCCGGAGGCGTCATGCCTGCAAACTCCTGGAACGCCACGAACTACTTTGTGGATGTTGTGTACTCCACCACTACCGCGACAGCGCAAACCCAGGCGAGCGCTACAGAAACGCCGACCCCGACAGCAACGGCCACTCCCACACCCACCGCGTCCCCAACCTCCACCCAGTGAGGCGCTTTGATATGCGGCCTTCTTCAAACCTGCTGACGCCCTGACGCCTCCGAACTGCTAACGTCCGGCCCCCTGAACTCCAGGGCCGGACGTTGGCATTTGAGGTCGGCACTTATGCTCGCAAACCCAGCACACGTAGCCCCGCAGCATCAAAATTCAGCGGATTACGCTGGGCGACCACGCGTGGGGGATAAACAGGCTTGGCTGTGACGCCGTATCCGTCGCCAGCTTCCAGATGTTGCTGTCCCCTGGAGTGTTTTCGTCGGCCAATCCGTAAAGCACGTTTTGGTTGTCCAACCATTCGACTTGGTCATCCACGCTTCGCTTCTCCGAAAGGACAGTTTCCTGTCCTGTAGCCAAGTCAAGCAGTGCTACCTTCCAGTGCGCAGTCAACGGCCCGGCGTCGTTCTTTTTATAGGCAATCCGCGTGCCATCCGGTGAGATGGACGGGCACTCAACGTTATCGTGGACCGCAGTCAGGGTCTTGGCCGACAAGCTGCCGCGAACAAGCCAGATACGCCCGGCGGACGCCGCAGTGGCGTAGAAAACATCACTTTGCCCGGGTACGAACGTGACCCCCCAGATGTTTCTGTCCGTGGCCTGCAAGCGCTCGCCGTTGACTATCAGGGAGAAATCCTCCAGATTCCCCGAACCACCTGAACCACTTGCAGTGAAGTTGATTTCAGTAGCGGTGGAGAACCCTGCAGTCGCATAGGAATGGCCTGCGACGAAGACAGTGGTGGCAATCATGGTCCCGTCAGCACTGATCCGCGTTCGGCTCGGTATTCCAGGAACGGGCCACGCCCGCTGCTGTTGCCAGTCGCGATCCAGGACAGCGGCTTCGAAGGCGGTCACGAGGCCGCGGTTCGTTTTGAGGCAAATTACCGTGGACGCGGTGCCGTAGACCCTGTCGCAGGCCTGCTCGCTCACTGCGCGTGTGCCGTCGGGAGAGGACAACGGTACGGTAGCGGCATTACCGTAGCCCTGTCCGCCTGCCGTGTTCCGAAAAAGGACGAACGGAACAGCCGGCAACGGCTGGCCGGCGCTGACCCCTACGGACGGGGCAGCAGTGCGGCTCTCCTCAAATCGCTGATAGGCGCCAACTGCATAAATACCCGCCGCAGCAAGCACAACTGCCGTTACCGCAAGGAGAATGCCCCACCGTAGCCTTCCGCCAATGAAGGTAGCGCTCATTCGTTGGCCAGCTTGGGTCTGGCTCCAGGCAGAATGAAGACGACTGCCACTACTGCACATGCCAACAACGCTCCGGCGGCAACCATGGCTGTGGAGGCACCTACTGCGTACCAGAGAACGCCAAAACCGGCCGAGGCCGCCATCCTGCTCAAAGCAACCACGGTCTGTGCGGAGGCGATGCCTGTCGCCAGCTTGCCTGGAGGGGTCAACTGGCTGGCCAAGGCCGCCAGCACTCCGTCAGTTGCTGCATAGAACCCGCCAAGAAGGATCAGGCAGCCCACAGTGCTCCATAGGCCACCGAAAGGTGCCGCCGCCAGAAAGTAGCAGGCAAGCAGGGCGATATGGCCGCCCACGAAGACCGGGACCCTGCCCACGCGGTCGGCCAGCCGCCCCAGTGGAATCGCAAACGCCAGGAACACAACGTTGGTTCCGACGAAAAGCAACGGAAACCACTGAACCGCAAAGGAATCCCGGTCCTGCAGTACCAGGTAGATGAAACCGTCACCAATGGTCAGCAAGCCAAGGAGACCCGCAGAGATCAATAACTTGCCCAGGCCCGGCTCCCGCAGGTGGCTCCACGAGAACGCGAAGAGCCGAGGCCGTTGCTTCCGGGAGACGGCTGCTGGTTCGGCGCCGCTGGTGGCTTTGATCCCTCTCAGCCCATCCGCCCGAAGGTCCGGCACCACCAGCCCCAGAACTGCAACGCCGATGATCGCAAAAGCCAGGGACACCACAAAAACGGTGCTGAAGCCATTGGGGATCATCAGCAGCACGAGGAAGGCAATCATTGGCCCTGCGGCGGCCCCGATGTTGTCCAACATTCTGTGGACGCCAAAGGAACGGGCCAGGTGTTCGGGTTGCGCTGAAACAGTGATGAGCGCATCACGTGGAGCCGTGCGAATGCCTTTGCCGATCCTGTCTCCGGTCACAATGGCCGCTACCGCCCAGAACCCTCCTGCGAACAGGAAACCTATCCTGGCGAGCATGGACAACCCGTAGCCGGCCAAGGCGATGCGTTTCGGATGTCCGCTGCGGTCCGCGGCCCAGCCCGCCGCGATCCTGACAATTGCACTTGCGCCTTGGTTAATGCCGTCGATGAATCCGAAGGCGATGGTTGAAAGGCCCAGGAAGCCTGTCACATACAGCGGGAGGATTGCCGTCACGGACTCCGATGACACATCCGTCACCATGCTGACCAGGCCGAGCCACAAGATGACCGGGGACAAACGAAACGGCACCTCGCTGGATAGTGCCGTCGTGGCTCCCCGGGGTTTTTCCCGTTTTCCACCGCTGCGATCCGAAAGTGAGATGTACATGTGGCCCCTAGTCCGCCGTCGTATGCAAGCTGCCCAAAAGCTGGAAGCGTGATACGCCGGTTCCGGTCACCGAAACTGACACCGTCACTGTGTCCGTGCCACGCACGAACCTCGCGGCTAGAGCTCCGTCCGGCGCGGGCGCATCCTCGGACCAAAAGCCTTGCCCGACCAACGACTGGCGGAAAGCGCCCAGAACGTCTTCCTGAGACGTGCCCACGATCCCGTCCGCCGTCAGCTGCAGGACGTTGCCTGAACTAGAGATGCTGGTGGAGCCCACCGTCGTCCCGGCTGGCAGGGTCACAACGCTGCTGGGCCAGCCCTCGACCACCGAGCCCTTCGCTGTGCCCGATTTCGGCAATGGACCAGTGATGAGTGGGGCCGGTGCAGACGGTACCGGGAGCCCGGTGGGTGTGGCTGTCACAGGAGGCAGGACCTCCAGCGGCTTGGCTGCTGTTCCGCCGTCGCCTGAACCGTTACCTGAACCGTCTGATGGGACGCTTGACGAACTGCCCGACGTCGGGCTGCCGGAGGGAGGCGCACTGGCGTTGCCGGAAGAGTTGCCGTTCGAGGGATCCCCGCCAGGACTCGGAGATGCCGAGCTCTGGGCAGTTGCCGGTCCGGGTTTGGAGGCCATCTGGTCCAGGACGAGAGCTACCGCGGCGATGAGGACGGCGAGGCAGATGCCCGCGATCACCAGGCGCCGCGCCATCATGGCTTGCCCGGACTTGCCGCGCCGCCGAGGAGCTCGTGGGCCTTCGCCTCAAGCCCGTCGTCGACGAAATCGTAAATGAACGATGCCAACCAGATCACCAAGGTAGCGCCGATCCAGCCGAAGATGCCGTTGATGGTGAAACCGTTGGAAAAGAGGCTTGTTACCAGAAGAATTGCCAGGGTGGCCAGGAGTCCCGCGGCCACCGTCAGGGCCTTGCTGAGGATCCACGTGCGCCTGTCCGCCCGCTGCGCGTGGCGACGGTGGAAAAGGGCCAGAATCAAGGGTTTGACCAAAAGAGTGGCCGCCGTGAACACCACGACGGCCCAAAGAAACCCGGCTCCCAAACGGACCCCGGGAAGAACTGACGCCACCCACAACGTGATGGCGTTGAAAACCAATGCGATGGCGATCCGAATCGCCAAGCTTTTCATGGGGACAGTCTCCCATTGAGATCCGGATTCCGGAACAGTTTTGGCCCTACCAACGCCCGTTTCGCGGCCGTGGCTGACAAACGGGACATGTGTAGGAAGACCGGTTCATGAATTGCTCACGTTTGATGATCGTGTGCAAGCCCGCTGCCTCGCAACGGCTGCACAGCTCACCTGCGCGTCCGTAGGCATTCAGCGAGCGGGCGAAGTATCCCGAATCACCGTTTACGTTGACATATAAGGAGTCAAAGCTCGTGCCTCCCGCAGCCAACGCCGCATCCATGACCGCTTGTGCGGCCTGCACAAGGCGGACAGCATCGCCGCGTCGCAACGTATCGGTTGGCCTGGCGTAATGCAGGCGGGCACGCCAGAGAGCCTCGTCCGCATAAATGTTGCCGATTCCGGAAATCACCGACTGGTCCAGCAGCGCCCGCTTCAGGCCAGTTTTTCGGCCCTTTACCTTGCGGTAGAAGGTGTCGAAGGAGAAGCAGGGGTCCAGCGGGTCCCTCGCAATGTGCGCGGCTTCCTCGGCGATCTCGGGCAGGGGCGTTTCCCCCAAGCCTCCAGGGCCGCCGTCGGGAGTTGGCACCAGGGACGTCACAAACAGGCCGCCGAAAATGCGCTGGTCCACAAATCGCAGTTGCTCCGGCATGCCGTCCACTGGGCTAAGGCAGATTCTGACTTTGAGATGCTTCTCGTCAGGGACATTGGGGTCTTGCATGAGCAGTTGTCCGCTCATGCCCAGATGAGCCATCAGCGCTACCTTGGGTAGGGTGCTGTCAACGGAATCCGAGCTGTCCATGGCCAACGGCATCCAGAGAAACTTGCCCCGGCGGACGACGTCCATCACCGTGGCGTGCTCAAGATTCCCAATGAAGTCCTCTGTGCCAAGGTCATGCCTGCGGATCGAGCGGGGGTCAAGGACGTCAACCCCAGTAATGGTGCGGCCACGGACCCAGCGGGCCAGGCCACGGCGAACGACTTCTACTTCGGGAAGTTCAGGCATGGGATTTGTGGACTCGGCTTCAGGCGGAAGCAGGTCCAGCAGGAGCTTGGTCCAGGGCCGTCAGGGCACGCCAGGCGTCGGCGGCAGCTTCCTGCTCCGCTTCCTTCTTCGAATGGCCAGCGCCGCGACCATAGGGAGTCCCGCCGATGTTCAGGACAGCTTCAAACGTACGCGCGTGGTCCGGGCCTGAGCCTTCCACGGCGTAGTGGATTGCCCCGAGTTGGCGGCTGGCGGTCAGTTCCTGGATGCTCGTCTTCCAATCGGTACCGGCTCCAAGGGCGCCGGCGTCCTTCAGGAGAGGGCCCACGAGGCGCATTACCAGCTGGCGTGCCGTCTCGATGTCGTTGGAGAGGTACGTGGCACCAATGAGCGCTTCCATGGTATCCGCGAGGATCGAGGCTTTGTTCTTCCCATCGGTGAGCTTCTCGCCCTGCCCCAGGTAGATGAACTCGCCCACGCCAAGCTCGCGGCCAATGCCAGCGAGGGCGCGAGTACTCACGACGGCGGATCGCCGCTTTGCGAGTTCACCTTCAGGCAGCGCGGGGTTCTCGCGGTAGAGCGAATCGGTCACAGAGAATCCCAGGATGGAGTCGCCGAGGAACTCAAGACGTTCATTGGTGGGAATCCCACCGTTCTCATATGCGTATGAGCGATGTGTCAGAGCAAGACGAAGCGTCTCGGTGTCAATGGAGACACCGAGACGCTTCAGAAGCTCTTCAGTTGAAGACATCCTTTGTCAGCCTATTGGGCAGATTAGGCGTCTGCTACCTTGCGGCCCTTGTATTCAAGGAACAGCGCGGTGCCGGCAGAGTCAGTGACGACCTTTGCCTGGTGCGGCAGGCTGTAAGTAACCTGACCGTTTTCGATGGTCTTGACCAAGTTGGGGGCAGTTGCCTTCCACTGGGCACGGCGGGCGCGTGTGTTTGCGCGAGACATTTTCCGCTTGGGAACAGCCACGGCTATCTCATTTCTCTCTTAGTCCAACACTTACTAATCAGTTTGCCGGTCAGTCTTAGCCAGATCAGCTAGGGCAGCCCAGCGAGGGTCAATGACCTCGTGGTGGTGCCCCGGCTCGTCTTCCAGGCGTGCTCCACATTCGGAACAAAGGCCCTGGCAGTCTTCCCGGCACACCGGCTGGAACGGCAGCATAGTGACAACTGCGTCCCGCAACACCGGCTCAAGATCGATTAGATCGTGCTCGACTCGACGTTGCTCTTCATCGTCTTCTTCGTCCGAAAGCTCAACGCCTTCATAGAAGAAAAGTTCTTGCACATTGACTTCAAGGTCATACGCAAGGGGATCCAGGCATCGACCGCATTCGCCGGTTACTTCGACGATTACGGATCCTGATACCAGAATTCCTTCGTGTACGGCCTCAAGGCGAAGATCCAGCTCGACATCCGAGCCTTCCTTCACGCCAATGAGCGCCACACCAAGGTCACTTGGCGCAGGTACATGTTCGTTGAGTGTCCGCATGGTCCCTGGACTGCGTCCAAGGTCCTTGACTACCAGCGCCAAGGGCGAACTTGCATCTCGCTTAATGAGAACTCCTGTAGAACATATGACCGACGTACCATCTTAGCCTGATCAAGCCTGAGGACTCAAACCGGCGCCGGGCGCGCGAAGAGCGCCATGGTTTCAGCTGGGATCCACCGCAAGAAGCTGCGAGGTACCTATCAAGACTACCCCCTTGCGGGAGGCTTACGTTCCAGACTCGCCAGCGAGGAGGCGCTTCAACACAGATTTCGGTACGAAATCAGAAATGTCGCCACCCAATACATTGACCTCCTTGATCAAGGTGGAGGAAAGGTGCACGTAGTGCGCTTCTGCCGGCAGGAAGACAGTTTCGACGCCGGTAAGCTGACGATTCATGGTGGCCATCGGCAATTCGTAATCAAAGTCCGAGGACGAGCGGAGGCCTTTGACAATTGCCGAAACGCCCCGATGCCGGCAGTACTCGGCCAACAGTCCCTCTCCCATGGGCTCAACGATGATGCCACGCAGGGACGCCAGCGTCTCGCGGGCCATCTCCATCCGGTCTTCGAGGCTGAAGCGGTACTTCTTGGCATAATTGGTGGACACGGCCACGATGACTTCGTCAAACAGGCCTGCCGCCCGCGCGATGACTTCGAGATGTCCGTTGTGGATAGGGTCAAAGGATCCAGGGCATACCGCACGTCTCATGACACGAACCTACCCCATAGCTTCACCGGGATACCATGGCTGACATGTCACCCGCAGGCAGCACTTTACCGCTCAACCCAACGGCTCATGCCTCCACGCCATGGCAGCGGGCTGCAACCGGCGCCAACCTGCTTTCGCCTGACGGAAACCTCGGAGTGACCATCTTCGAGGAGATGACCACCTTGGCCACCTCTTCCGGTGCCATCAACCTCGGACAGGGCTTCCCCGACGAGGACGGCCCCGCGGAGATCAAAGCCGCAGCCCAGGCAGCCATCGCCGCAGGAGCCAACCAATACGCACCCGGCAAGGGCATCACGGAACTACGGGAAGCCGTCGCGGAACACCAACGCCGGTTCTATGGGCTTACCCCTGACCCGCAGACGGAAGTCATCATCACGACTGGCGCCACGGAAGCCGTAGCGGCGTCGCTTCTGGCCTTCATCCAGCCCGGTGACGAGGTCCTGACCTTCGAACCGTTCTATGACTCCTACGGAGCCATCATCGGATTGGCAGGAGCAGAACATGTCACTGCTCCCCTGCTCGCTCCGGACTTCCTTCCGGACCTCTCCAGACTGGAAGAGGCCTTCAGCAGACGCACCAAGGTGGTGCTCCTGAATAACCCGCACAATCCCACCGGCGCCGTTTTCCCTCAAGAAGTTCTGGCAAAGGTGGTTGAACTGGCCACAAAGTACGACGCCATCATTGTCAGCGACGAAGTCTACGAGCATCTCACGTTCGGCGTCACCCATATTCCCGTCGCTTCCCTGCCGGGCGCTGCCGAACGGACCCTCACAATCTCTTCCGCGGGAAAGACGTTTTCCTTCACAGGGTGGAAGATCGGCTGGCTCAGCGGACCCGGGGAACTGGTTGCCGCTGTCCGCACGGTCAAGCAGTTCCTGACGTACAGCTCGGGAACACCGTTCCAGAGTGCCATCGCCGTGGGCCTTGCGCTTCCTGACACCTTTTACGCGGACATAGCTGAGACTCTGCAACGCAAGCGCGACATCCTTTCCGAGGGCCTTCGCGCTGCAGGATTCGACGTTTTCACACCCAGCGGTACGTACTTCATCAACGTCGACACAGAACCCCTGGGAATCAGGGACTCCGTGGACCTGGCCCGCCGGTTACCGGGCCTGGTAGGTGTGGCCGCGATCCCGGTCCCCGTCTTTTGCCACCCTGAAGGGGCAGAACGGACCCGCAGCCTGTTGCGTTTCGCGTTTTGCAAAAAAACCAGTGTCCTGGAAGAAGCAGCCGAACGACTGGCCGCGCTTAAGGACCTGCTCTGAACCGCAACGACGCCGGCCGCAAGGACTCCGGCAGCCATCACGCCACGCGTTTCCTGCGGACCACAGGGCAGCACGCAACTGTTGATGCCGATACGCTCATTGAAGGCAGCTATATCCTCAGCATCGGTGGCGCTGAACAATCCCATGTGAATCTGGCCAACCCCGGGGAGATCTTCTACGAATATCTTCGCAGGATCGGTCATGTGGTGGATCTGGCTGCAGTGCCGGGTGAGCCACTCTCCGCGCTCCATCTCGGGGCCGGCGCCCTGACATTGGCCCGTTACATCCAGGCCACGAGGCCAGGTTCGGACCAGTATGCCGTGGAACTCGAACGCGAACTGCTGGACTTCGTCCTGCAAAAGCTCCCCATGCCGGAGGGCACGCGGCTGCACACGCACATAGGCGACGCACGCGAGGCACTGGCCGAACTTCCCGCGAACCTGAGGTTCGACGTCGTCATCCTTGATATCTTCTCCGGGCCAGAAGCACCAGCCCACATCGCGTGCAGGGAGTTCTACGAAGAGGCCGCTGCCCGCTTGGGACCAAACGGCCTACTGATTGTGAACGTAGGCGATGAACCGGCGCTAACGCTGGTACGAAGCCAGGTAGCAGCCCTCCGGCAGGCAATGGCGGACGTTATCGCATTTGCCGAGACGGGAATGTTCGCCGGGCGCTACCCCGGCAACATCATCCTGGTGGGCGCCCGAACGCCATGGCCGGCAGCGTGGACCAGCGTATTACTCGCGCGAGGCCCGCACCCGGCAACAGTTCTCCACGGCGTGGACTTGGACAGAATTTCGGACTAGGACGGTTCAGCGAACCATAGCTTGGTCTCGCCGTACTTCTTGTCAGCGAAACATTCCAGCGCTTCAGGCCAGGCTGGTTCGGGACTCCTGGAGGACCTCTCCACCACCACAACCGCCCCTTCATCCAGATGGGGCGACAATTTGGCCAGCACGGCACTCAAAGCTGGTTCGTCCAGCGGATACGGCGGATCCAGGAACACCAGGTCCCACACATCGTGCCCTGTGGCGCGCTCCAGGAAAGACTCCACCTTGGATCGATGGACTGAGACTTTCTTGCCGCCCAGGATTTGGTTGACCAAGTCCGCGTTGCGCTGGCAAGAGTCGCTGGCCTTGGCATCGAATTCCACCAGATCCACGCTGCGGGCACCCCGGCTGGCGCTCTCCACACCCAGGGCTCCGGAGCCCGCATAGAGATCCAGCACCCGCGAATCGTCGATGACAGCCAAGGACTCCAGCCGGGAAAACAGTGCTTCCTTAACACGGTCCGTAGTGGGCCGCGTTGCGGTCCCGGGCACGCTCGTGAGCGGATTGCCGCCAGCAACCCCGGCGATAATCCGGCTCACAGCGCCTCTCCGCTGCCGACGCCTGACTGGTCGCCGATACCATCTGGGGATTCTCTAACCGCGTTCAAGGAACGCCTCCTTTTCAGGGTTCAAGTATTCTTCAATGGCCGCGGCCAGGACCGGTTGGTGTCCCAATGCCGGGTCCTGGGCCACCATGTCCTGTGCGTCTGCACGCGCACGGGCAATCAGATCTTCATGCTCCAGGACACGCAGCAGCTTAAGCGTGGACCGCCCACCTGATTGTGAGGCGCCGAGGATATCGCCTTCACGGCGGAGTTTCAGGTCTTCCTGGGAGAGCTCGAACCCGTCGGTGGTGGACGCAACAGCATCCAGTCTTCGACGGCTCGGGTGCCCTGGCTCCAAAGTAGTGACCAGCAGGCAAGTCCCTGGCAGACCGCCACGGCCAACCCGGCCGCGAAGCTGGTGGAGTTGGGAGATACCAAAACGATCGGCGTCCAGGATGACCATCAGGGTGGCATTATGAACATCGACACCCACCTCGATGACCGTGGTGGAGACCAGCACTTTGGTCTGGTTTGCCGCGAACGATGCCATGGTTTCGGTTTTGAGGATTGGGTCCTGACGGCCATGGAGGGGCGCCACGGGCACCCCGGCCAAGGAGGGCTCCTGCACCAGGCTTTCGACGACGGCTGTCACCGAGGCGAGCTCGCGGGCCGGACCTTCGTCCGAGAGTTCGGCGTCGCTTGGTTCCGCCTCTCCGGGGCTGAAGTCGCCGTCGTCGTCCGAACCGATTTTGGGACATACAACGTAAACCTGATGGCCGGCGTCGACTTCTTCCCGCGATCGTTTCCAGATTCGATCCGCCCAACCTGGGTTCTCGGCAAGCCCCACAACATGAGTGGAAATGGGTGCCCGCCCAGCAGGGAGCTCGTCGAGGATGGAGGTCTCAAGGTCGCCGAACACGGTCATCGCCACTGTGCGGGGAATCGGTGTGGCAGTCATCACCAGCAGATGCGGCGGACGTTGCGCTTTGGCACGCAGGGCGTCACGTTGTTCCACGCCGAAGCGGTGCTGCTCGTCGACCACGATCAAGCCCAGGTCCTGAAAGCTGGTTTTGTCGCTCAACAGAGCGTGGGTGCCGATCACGATGCCGGCGTTTCCTGAAGCGGCATCGAGCATGGCCTGCTTTCGCGCCGCCGTAGGCATAGACCCGGTCAGCAGGGTCACCTGGACACCAGCCTGTCCGGCTTCGGCCCCGAGCATCCCCAAGCCGCCGAACATATGATCGCGGGCCAATGGACCCAGGGTCCTGCGGATGGAGTCGAAATGCTGCGCAGCCAAAACCTCAGTGGGCGCCAGGAGTGCCGCCTGTCCCCCCGCATCAACCACCTGCAGCATCGCTCGCAGCGCGACAATAGTCTTTCCCGAGCCGACCTCACCCTGCAGGAGCCGATTCATGGGGGTGTCCTGGCCAAGTTCTTCGGAAAGCGTCTTTCCCACCGCTGTCTGGCCAGCAGTGAGCGTGAAGGGCAGGTTCCGGTCAAACTCTTCCAGCAGGCCGCCGCTGACCGGACGTCGGGCAGTGGCTTCCTCTGCAGCAAGCTGGGCACGGCGTCTCGCCAATGCCGCCTGCAGCACCAGCGCCTCCTGGTAGCGGAACCGTTCCTGCGCCCGCTGCCAGTCCTTGGCAGTCTCAGGCGAGTGGATCAGGCGATAAGCATCAGCCACGCTGAGCAGTCCGTCCCTGCTGACGATTGACTCCGGGAGCGGGTCCGCCAGGGCGTCGAGGTCCAGGGTTTGCAGCAACGCCGTAATCACTTTGTGGATGGACCAGCTTGTCAGCTTTGCCGTTGCGGGATAGACAGGGATAGGCATGGCTGCCAGCTTTTCCGGGTCCATGGAGCCGTCAGCATCCGGATCCTCATCCAGCAACAGGAAGTCCGGATTAGTCAGCCCCAAGGCGCCCCCGTATCGGGTCACCTTCCCGGAAAACATTGCACGGCGCCCCGGAAGGAGCTCCGCCTTGGCCCGGAATCCATTGAAGAAACTGACTTTCAAAGTGCCAGGAACGTGGCTTCCACCGGCTTCATCGGTCACCACGACGTCAGTGATGGAACCCCGCCGGGCACGCATTTGACGGGTGCTGTTGGACAGAACCCGCGCAATCAACGTGACTTCCTCGTCCAGGGGAAGGTTGCTGATGGGAGTAAGTTCGCCCCGGCTCAAATACCTGCGCGGAAAGTAGTTCAGAAGGGCGCCGGTTGTCTTGAGGCCAAGGTGCCTGTCAATGACGGATGCCGAACGCTTGCCGATCCTGCGTTCCAGAGGCAGTTCCAGCTCAGTATTCATGCCGTGACTGGCCCGGGATGCTGCTGGGTTCTGCAGTTTGTGTTGCTTCCTGGTCCCGCTGCCCGCCCTCAAAATCGCGGTGCCCGTCTTCAGAATCGCGGGACCCGTCTTCAGAGTCACGAGGCAGGGCAAGCTGACTGACGGCAATGTCCGTTGGCTCCCCCAGAGACCGGATGAGCGCCACTGCCGGCGCGGGATCAGGTACGTGGACATGAACCCGCCAACGATAACTGGCTTCAGCAGTGGATTCGTCGTCGTCGTCGGGATGGTGGCCTGTATTGCCAACCTGGCTCATGATGACGGAATCACCCATCTCGTCCAGGCGTTGGCGCAGCACGGCCGCGTCCAATGGCGAAAGGCTGATGGTACACATGACTTCCACGCCGTCGTCGGCCGGCATCTGCTGGTGGATGTGCGGATCCTGCAACTGGTAGCCGTGGAGGCCATCAAGGAGCTCATCCTGCAGTTCTTCGCCGAGCACTGCGGAACGGAGACAGTCCAGCACCAGCAACATACCTACACCGCCGGCGTCCACCACATGCGCCGCCTGCAGGGGTGCGAGTTCATCCTCTGTGCGTACGACGGCTTGAAAGGCAGCTTCCACCACAGCATCCAAGGCGAGGCCCAGTGCGTGGTTGCTGTCATCACCATTCTGGGAAGAATCCGCCGCTTGGGCTGCATGGGCTGCTGCTTCAAGGACGGACAGCATGGTTCCGGAGACCGGTTCGCTCAAGGCCGACCATGCCCGGATCTGGGCCCTATTAAGGGCCGTGGCCAGCAGCGGCGCGCTCAGGCGCGCTTTTCCGGCAAGCGGCTCCGCCGCAGCGCACAGGAAAACAGCAAAAAGGGTCCCGGAATTACCCCTTGCCTGTTCCATGGCGGCCTGACCAGCGCGTGACAGCACAGCACCGACGTCGTTACCGGTCTCGGAAGCGTCAGGAGCGGTGCCAGCCAACGCGGACACGGCCGCGCGCGCGGTGAGGTAAAGGTTGGTTCCGGTATCGCCGTCGGCGACGGGGAAGATGTTGATCGCGTTCAGGCGGTCGCTATGGTTGCCAAGGACCACCTCTGTCTTGCCGAGCCAACGTTTCATGGCGTGCGCATTCGCGGCGATCTTAGTCTGCAAAATGATCCCATCCCACGGTGTCAGCAGCTTGCCCGGCAATCCGGACGCCGCTGCCTTGAGACTGGACAGCGGCTTGAACTGAGCCTATCGCAATGAAGCCCTGCGGCAGCTGAATTCCCGCTGGGAACGTAGCAAGCAGCCCATGGTCTTCTCCCCCGCCCAGAACCCACGGCATGGAATCAACGCCCAGCAAGGCGGCAGCTGGTTCCAGCGGAAGTGCGTGCGTCTTCAAAGCAAGGACGTCAAAGTCCAGGATGACGTCGCTGGCAGCAGCGAGCCTTCCGCCGTCGCGCAGCAACCCATCCGAAATGTCCATCATTGCTGTAACGCCCGAACGTGCGGCAAGCGGCCCGGCAGCCAACGGCGGCAAGGGCCGGCATTGGCTATCCAACAGGGCACGCTGGTCAGCTGAGAGGTCGGTTAAGGTGACATCGCTTTCCAACAGCGCCAGACCGGCGGCAGCACGCCCGAGAGTGCCTGCCACTGCCACAACGTCTCCCGGTTTCGCCCCTGAACGCAATACGGGCGCCCGTCCAGCCAAAGTACCGACGACGGCGACAGTCACCCCGATCTCCCGGCCACGGCCCAGGTCTCCCCCGGCGACGGAGCAATCAGGAACCCCCAGCCCGATAATTCCAGCGGTGAGGCCATCCGCAAAGTCCTCAACCCACTCCACTGGTGTAGCGGGCGGCATGGTCAGGCTCACCACCAGCGAGGTTGCCGTTCCGCCCATGGCGTTGATATCGCTAAGGTTCTGCGCCGCAGACTTCCATCCGACGTCGTATCCTGTGGTTCGATACCCGTTGTTCCACTCCAGCCGGAAGTCCTGGTCCTGGGTCTGGGTATCGATCGAAATCAGTGTGCGGCCGTCCGGGGCGGCAACCAGGGCGGCGTCGTCGCCAGGACCCAGCAGGACGCTGGGGCTGCTGTTCAGGCGGGGGAAGATCCGGGCAAGGAGCTCGGACTCCGAGAGATCCGCGACTGTTGGACATTCTTCGGATGGATGTTTTACGTCGGATGGCTGTTTTGGGGGCACGGCTCTACGCTATCGCGGCACACCGACAAAACAGTGACGCAGCCTGTACAGCACAGACCACCGGCAATGTGACCCTCGCAACGGGTGCACCAACCGCACGTCAGGCGGCAGCGTGGGCGGGATAGGCTGGACTGATGCACCGAAAGACCCTTCCGCGGAAAGTCGTGGCCTTCAGCTTGGCCGCAGCGTCCGTCCTCGCAGTATCAGCCTGCGCCCCCATTGTGGACGTCACGCCGGCAACCGACGCCGCCAATCCGGCCTGCGCCCCCATGATGGTGGCGCTCCCGGACAAGATCGGGGATGCCGCGCTCCGCAAGACCAACAGCCAGGCCACTGCTGCGTGGGGCGATCCCTCCCAGATCATCCTGCGTTGCGGTGTCAACGTCCCGGGGCCAACCACTGACCGCTGCGTCAGCGTGAATGACATCGACTGGGTGATCAAAGAAGACGATGGCGTCTACACCCTGACTACTTTTGGACGCGAGCCGGCGACGGAAATCCTCGTGGATCCGGTCAAATTGGAAGCCGCCAACATCAGCTCCGCCACAGTCCTCACCGAACTTGCAGCCGCCGCTGGCAAGATCAAAGCCACGCGCCACTGCGTAGGCCAGGAAGACCTGCAGAACCTGCCGACCACCAAGTAGCGGGTGCTCTGCCGCTACTTGGTGGGGTTACCGCAGGCCCGTTTTGCGGGTCAGGGCCAAGTGAATGAGTTCGTCGATCAGCTCGGAATACGCCAAGCCGGAAGCCGCCCACATCTGCGGATACATGCTCTTGGGGGTGAAGCCTGGCATGGTGTTGATTTCGTTAATGATCAGCTCCTCCGCGGGCGTGTAGAAGAAGTCCACACGGCTCAGGCCCTCCGCGCCCACGGCGTCGAAGGCGGCAGCGGCCAATTCCCGGACGCGGGCAATGGCCTCATCCGGCATATCAGCCGGGCAAGTCAGCGCAGCAGCACCGTCGTCGACATATTTGGCAGCAAAGTCGTAGAACTGGTGTTCGCCGATAGCCACCGCGATTTCGCCGGGCATGGACGTACGGGGCGCGTCTGTGCCCCGGCCTTGCAGGACAGCGCACTCGATTTCGCGCCCGACTATGCCGGCTTCGATGACCAACTTCAAGTCGTGGCGGCGGGCTTCCTCGATGGCAGCGTCCAGTCCCTCCAAAGAATCCACCTTGGAAATGCCCATGGAGGAGCCTGCACGGGCAGGTTTGACGAAGACCGGGAAACCGAGCTTGTCCACGCGCTTGCGGACGGCCTCGGCGTCCGTGAGCCATTCGCGGTCCGTGACGGCGATATAAGGCCCCACCGTCAGTCCAGCGGCTTCAAAAACTACCTTCATGAAGTGCTTGTCCATGCCCACTGCCGAGGCGAGCACTCCGGCACCAACGTAGCGTGTGTCGGATAGCTCCAGGAGGCCCTGGACCGTTCCATCCTCGCCCCAAGGACCATGGAGCAAAGGAAAGACGACGTCCACAGAACCGAGTTCCTCGGGGATGGCATTCGGCGCGGTCACGATGAGCTGGTGCTCGCCGCCCACCTCTGCCAAGGTGACAGTCCGGTCCGACGGCGATACTTCAGGAAGTGCCGACGAGCTCAAGGACCACTGGCTGGTGTCCCCCGATGCAAGGACCCACTGTCCGGACTTGGCAATACCGATGGGCACGACGTCGTATTTGCTCTTATCAATGGCACCCATGACGCCTGCCGCCGTCACGCAACTAACAGCGTGCTCGCTGGAACGTCCGCCGAACAGGACCGCCACGCGGGGTCGACGGCCGGTTACGGGGGTGGATTCTTCAGTCACAATCAGTAGTCGCCTTCGGACTTCAGGGCCCGGGCCAGCAATCGCGGCCCCAGGTCATCAACGGACATTTTGCCTTCAAGCACCGCCACAACGGCGGCCGTAATGGGCATTTCGACGTTCAGTTTGCCCGCCAATTCATGCACGGCAGGGCCGGATTTAATGCCTTCTGCGGTTTGCGTCATCTGTTCGGCCACCTGCTCGAGGCTCAGCCCCTCGCCCAACAGCCTTCCAGCTGTGTGGTTTCGGGAGAGGGCAGAGGAGCATGTCGCAACGAGGTCGCCGAGCCCCGCCAGACCGGCCATGGTGTGAGCCTCGCCTCCCAGGGCAAGGGCAAGGCGGGAGGTCTCGGCGAGTCCCCGCGTGATGACTGACGCTTTGGTGTTGTCACCCATCTGGCGTCCCTCGCAAATACCCACAGCGAGGGCAATCACATTCTTGACGATTCCGCCGATCTCCACGCCCACAACATCGGTGCTGGTGTAAGGACGGAAGTACGGTGCGGTGCAGCAGAGTGCAATTGCGGCGGCGGTATCGGCGTCACTGCAAGCAACCACAGACGCAGTGGGTTGTTCCCTGGCAATCTCCATGGCGAGGTTGGGTCCGGAGACCACCACCACACGTGATTCCGGGATGCCAAGCTCCTGGGCGATCACCTCGCTCATGCGTGCGTCAGTCCCCAGTTCCAGGCCCTTCATCAGCGACACGACAATTGCGTCCGGTGCGAGCAGGCGCTTCCACTCTCCCAACTGGGGCCGCAGCGATTGGGCCGGCACGGCCAGAACCACGAGGCCGGCATCCTGCAGGACCTCAGCAACATCCGTCGAGGCGGTGACTGCGTGGGGAAGTTCGATGTCCTTCAAGTACTGCTCATTGCGGTGATCCGCGTTGATCTGATCCACGACTCCGGCGCGACGCCCCCAAATCCGAATCCTCCGCTCCACCCCGGCAGTGGCAGCGGCATCGGCGAGGATCTTGGCGAACGCAGTTCCCCAAGAACCTGCGCCAAGTACAGCTACGGTGTCCGGAGCGGAGAGAGGGCTTTCAATAACAGTCATTTGCCGCCCTCCTGTTCCGGGTCCTCAAGCGTGGCTTCTTTACCAGCGGGTTCTGTAGTCTTTTCAGGCACTGCGCCCCGTGCAGGCTTTGAACCCCGCTCGACAAATCGGCCATGTTTGGCCTGCTTGTGAACGGCCGGATCCCAGCGTTCAGCGGGCGGCTCCTCACCGCGTAGCGTTGCCAGCAGCGCGGTGACCGCCTCCATGATGACGTCTGTAGCTTCGGACAGCGTGGCCCGGTCCATGGGCCGGTCCGCGAAAGCGCTCAGATCCACGGGCTCACCTACCAGAACCCTGACGGTCTTTCGAGGAAAGACATGGAAACGCTTGGCGTACCTGGGAAAAACCTCATGGGCACCCCAGTGGGCCATCGGAACAACCGGTGCACCTGTCTGCAATGCCAAGCGGGCAGCGCCGGTGTGCCCCTTCATCGGCCACAGGTCCGGATCCCGGGTCAGGGTTCCCTCGGGGTAGATAATGATGGCGCCTCCGGCGTCCACCACCTCTTTGGCGATTTGCAGCGAGCGGTTCGCTCCCGCCGTCGAGCGTTCAACCGGAATCTGGTTCGTCGCCCGCAGCAAGGCTCCCAACACAGGTGCTTTGAAGAGTCCCGCCTTCGCGAGGAAGTGCGGAGGACGCTTCAGGTTGTAGAGCATGTGCCCAATCACGACGGGATCAATTTCAGTGCAGTGGTTCGGTGCTGCGATGAAGCCGCCCGCGGGCAGTTTCCCAGTGCCCTCCCACTTCTTGCCCATCAGGAGGTTCATCAACGGACGCGCCATGCCCGCCAGGAGCATGAACGTGGCCCGGCTCTTGGCCGATTCCTTCAAAGGGTCCCCCGCTACTTGGTGGTGATGATGTCGAAATCGGCGCCCAGGCCAGCGAGCTTCTCCGTAAAGCGCTCATATCCGCGGTTGATGATATCGATGCCAGTGACCCTGGAGGTGCCGGTGGCAGCCAAAGCTGCGATGAGGTGGCTGAAGCCACCACGAAGATCGGGGATGTCAATCTCGGTCCCCCGCAGCGGCGTGGGACCGGAGATCACGGCAGAATGCAGGAAGTTCCGCTGGCCGAAGCGGCAGGGGACGCTGCCAAGGCACTCACGGTGGACTTGGATGTTTGCACCCATCCGGGCCAGGGCATCGGTGAACCCGAAACGGTTCTCATAGACCGTCTCATGCACAATCGACACACCCTCCGCCTGGGTCAAAGCGACCACCAGGGGCTGCTGCCAGTCAGTCATGAAGCCGGGGTGAACATCCGTCTCCAGGACCAGCGGGGAAAGCTTGCCTCCGGGGTGGTAGAAACGGATGCCGTCGTCCCCAATGTCCATGCCGCCCCCCACCTTGCGGTAGGTGTTCAGGAAAGTCATCATGTCCCGCTGCGAAGCACCTTCAACAAAGATGTCGCCACGCGTGACCAACGCGGCCGAGGCCCAGGACGCCGTCTCGTTCCGGTCCGGAAGCGCCCGGTGGTTGTAGCCACCCAGGTCCTTGACACCCTCGATGCGGATGGTGCGGTCAGTCTGGACACTGATGATGGCGCCCATCTTCTGCAGCACGGCGATGAGGTCTATGATCTCCGGTTCCGTTGCAGCACCGCTGAGTTCCGTGATGCCTTCCGCGCGCGTGGCGCTCAGCAACACTTGCTCGGTCGCGCCGACGGACGGATAAGGAAGGGAGATTTTGGCGCCATGCAGGCCGTTGGGCGCGGAGATGTGGATGCCACCAGGTCGCTTTTCCACGACGGCGCCAAACTGGCGCAGGACGTTCAGGTGGTAGTCGATAGGTCGATCGCCAATTTTGCAGCCACCAAGGTCCGGAATGAAGGCCTCTCCGATCGCGTGGATCAGGGGGCCGCACAGCAGGATCGGAATGCGCGAATCCCCGGCATGCGCGTCAATGGCCGTACTGGATGCCGTTTTGGCGTCTTTGGGATTCAAGGTCAGATCGCCCGTGGCGGGGTCCTTGACCACCGTCACCCCGTGGAGCTTCAGCAGGCTGGTAACAACCTCCACGTCCTTGATTTCCGGCACGTTCCGAAGCACTGATGGTTCGCTGCCCAGCAACGCCGCCACCATGGCCTTGGGCACAAGGTTCTTGGCACCGCGAACGGTCACTCGCCCTGTCAACGGGACGCCACCGCGGATTGTCAGAACACTACTCATCTATACCGGTTTCCTCACGACTACTCGCCCCCCATACTTACAAAGGCTCCAGCTAAGCATAGAAGCTCGGGTTACCTAACCGAAATGGAGCCGCCCCGCGCCGGACAGATCCGGCGTCCATCAACCCCTCGAAAAAAGAACCGGCGAGCCCACCCTAAGGGGGCCCACCGGTCCTGGTTCCGCAGCCTTCCAGCCACCGACGAGTACGTCAGCTTTTCGCCGGAAGTGTCTTCGGTTTAAAGGAAGGCCGCGTGGCCTCATAGGCGGTGATGTCTTCCTCGTGCTGCAAGGTCAGCCCGATGTCATCCAGGCCTTCCAGGAGGCGCCAGCGGGTGTAGTCGTCGATCTCGAACGGAGCCACGACATTGCCGCATTCCACGGTCTTGGAGACCAGGTCCACCTTGACCTCAGCGCCAGGGCTGTTCTCCAGGACCTTCCAGATGAGCTCGATGTCATCCTGTCCCACCTGGGCTGCCAGCAGTCCCTGCTTACCTGAGTTACCGCGGAAAATATCGGCGAAACGCGAGGACAAGACAGCCTTGAAGCCGTAGTCCTTTAACGCCCAGACAGCGTGCTCACGGGAGGAACCCGTCCCAAAATCGGGGCCCGCCACCAGCACGGAGCCGGACGTGAACGGTGCCTGGTTGAGGATGAACGATTCGTCCTTGCGCCATGCCGCAAACAGGGCGTCTTCGAAGCCTGTGCGTGTGATGCGCTTGAGGTAGACCGCGGGGATGATCTGGTCGGTATCCACGTTGCTCTGGCGCAGGGGAACACCGATGCCGGTGTGGGTAGTGAATGCTTCCATGGGATCCTCCTAGACTGCGATTCCGGTCAGTGCGCCTGCCGAAGCCGGCTCAAGGTCCGAGGGCGAGCTCAACGTTCCGCGAACAGCTGTCGCGGCAGCCACCACGGGTGAGACAAGGTGCGTACGGCCACCCTTGCCTTGGCGGCCCTCAAAGTTGCGGTTGGACGTCGATGCGCAGCGCTCTCCCGGTTCCAGTTGGTCCGGGTTCATGCCCAGGCACATCGAGCAACCGGCGAAACGCCATTCGGCACCGAAATCCTTGAAGACTTTGTCCAGGCCCTCAGCTTCGGCTTCGAGGCGGACACGGGCGGAGCCCGGAACTACGAGCATGCGAATATCCGGGTCCTTCTCGCGGCCACGGATGATGTCAGCGGCAGCACGCAGGTCCTCAATACGGGAGTTGGTGCAGGAGCCCAGGAACACCGTATCCACGCGGATGTCTTTCATGGGGGTGCCGGCTTCCAAACCCATGTACTGGAGGGCGCGCTCGGCGGCAGCCTTGGCATTTTCGTCGCCAAAGTCCTCGGGGGACGGAACCTTGGCTGAGAGCGAAACGCCCTGGCCGGGGTTGGTGCCCCAGGTGACGAACGGCTCCAGGGTGTTGGCGTCGAGGTCCACTTCGACGTCGAACGTCGCGTCGGCGTCAGTGTGCAGCGTGTTCCAGTACTCGACGGCGGCGTCCCAGTCAACACCCTCGGGCGCATGCGGACGTCCCTGCATGTAGTCGTAGGTGATCTGGTCCGGAGCCACCATGCCTGCACGAGCGCCGGCTTCGATGGACATGTTGCAGATGGTCATGCGGGCATCCATCGACAGCGCCCGGATAGCGGATCCGCGGTATTCCAGGACGTACCCCTGTCCCCCACCGGTACCGATCTTGGCTATGACGGCCAGGATGATGTCCTTTGCGGTAACGCCAGGGCGCAGCGTCCCTTCAACGTTGATGGCCATCGTCTTGAAGGGCTTCAAAGACAGTGTCTGGGTTGCCATGACATGCTCGACTTCAGAGGTTCCGATGCCCATGGCCAGCGCACCGAAGGCGCCGTGAGTAGAGGTGTGCGAGTCGCCGCACACCACCGTCATGCCCGGCTGGGTGAGACCCAACTGCGGACCCACGACGTGCACGATGCCCTGCTCCTTGTCGCCGAGCGAGTGCAGGCGGACGCCGAATTCCTTGCAGTTGGCGCGCAGCGTTTCAATCTGCGTGCGGCTGGTGAGGTCCGCAATGGGCTTGTCGATGTCCAGCGTGGGAGTGTTGTGGTCCTCCGTGGCAATGGTGAGGTCGGCGCGGCGGAGCTTGCGGCCAGCCAGGCGGAGCCCCTCGAAAGCCTGCGGGGACGTCACTTCATGGACCAAGTGCAAGTCAATGAAAAGAAGGTCGGGCTGGGCATTGGCTCCTTCGCCTTCACCCTTGCGCACTACGTGCGCATCCCAGACTTTCTCGGCCAGTGTCTTTCCCACGGCCTTGCTCCCTTCACTGAAAGTTGGATGTTCATCCACTGAACTGTTCTTCTAACCACTGAACTCTTCTAACCCACTGAGCTCTTCTAACCACTGAAGCAGCAGGGCCACAAAATAAGCCAGTGAAACAACTTGCATCTCAGATATTGAGACGGCAATATCATTACATGGACAATTCTAGTGGAGTCGGGGTCATTGATAAAGCGGCCCAAGTACTCGATGCCCTCGAGGCCGGGCCAACGACACTCGCACAACTTGTAGCGGCCACGGGGCTCGCCCGGCCAACGGTTCACCGGCTCGCGCTGGCCCTGGTCCACCACCGCCTGGTCAGCCGCGACATCCAGGGACGGTTCGTCCTGGGCAGCCGCCTGGTGGAACTCGCATCCGCCGCTGGTGAAGACCGGCTCATCGCTTCCGCGGGGCCAGTGCTCATCCAACTGCGGGACGCTACCGGCGAGAGCGCCCAGATTTTCCGCAGGCAGGGCGATTGGCGCGTGTGCGTTGCCTCAGCGGAGCGGCCGATCGGCCTGCGCGACACCATTCCGGTGGGAACCCAATTGTCCATGAAAGCCGGCTCCGCAGCGCAGGTCCTCCTCGCTTGGGAAGACCACGACCGGCTGCTGGAAGGACTCCAGAACGCCCGCTTTACGCCCACCGTCCTGGCAGGAGTACGACGCCGGGGCTGGGGTCAGAGCTTGGGCGAACGCGAGCCTGGGGTCGCCTCGGTTTCCGCTCCGGTCCGTGGGCCATCCGGAAGGGTCATTGCGGCAGTTTCCATTTCAGGTCCGATTGAGCGTCTCACGCGCCAGCCGGGACGCCTGCATGCGGAGGTCGTCTGCAATGCCGCACGGGTACTGACCGAAGCCTTGCGCAAGAACAACGACTAGGGCTTCTGTCTTTGAAGGGGGACATTCATGAACACCTATGCCGTGTTCCTCAGGGGCATCAACGTCAGCGGGATCAACATCAAGATGGCGGACCTGAAGTCAGCTCTTAAGGCCTACCCATTCTCTGACGTCAAGACGCTTCTGGCGAGTGGAAACGTTGTCCTGAGGAGCGACTTGAGTATCAAGGATGTAAAGGGCCAATTCGAAAAGTGCCTTCGTGAATCCTTCGGCTACGACGCCTGGGTTGTTGTCCTCACTTCTTCACGGGTGGCCGAACTCGTGGATGCATGCCCGTACCCCGCCGATGACAAGGCCACGCACAGCTACATCACGCTCACCTCCGACGAAGCCATGCTGGACGAACTCTTTGAGTCCGGAGAGGCCCTTGGTGGCGTGGAACAGGTGCGGCTTGGGCCGGAAGCTTCGGCGTGGCTTGCACCCGCCGGAGGCACATTGGAAAGTCCTTTCAGCAAACTGTCCGCCAAACCGCGGTACAAGGCCAGCACCACTACGCGGAACCTTCGGACCCTTATCAAGGTCAGGGACGCTGCGGCCGATCTCTAGATGTATCTCTATCCTGCGCGCGCGGTTTTTAATGCCGCGTTGAATGCGGCCAAGCGCGCAATCTCCACCTCTACCGGTTCCACGATGCGCTGCTCAGCTACGCCTGCTATTGCTGCCTTCAGTCGTTTGGCCACGCCTTTGGCGCGCAGACGCGCGGCCCAGCCGCCGATGATTCTGCCCAAGACTGCCAGAACAATCCCCAGAACCACTCCGCAGGCCACCATCAACGTAGGCCAGGGCCACCCCTCGGTCCGGGGCACCTCCGGGACGGGCATTTGGAAATAGCCGAGCGCCGCCAAGACCCCAAGCCAGCCGAGGCCGCCGACTGCCAGGAGAAGTGCCAGCCATTGAAGTGTGTTGAACAACAGCCACCAGAACGGGCGCTGCGACGTTTTGAGATTCGTCCCGGCGATGGCTTGGTCCAGGGCATCCGGCAGGTGCTCGCGGCCTTCCCTCGCCACAGCACGGATGGACGCCCGCCACGGGCCAGGTGCGCCTTCGGAAGCCTCATCCACAAAATCACGCACGGCGGCATCTGTCCTCGCCCGTTCAGGTGCACCCGCTACCGGCAAGGAAGTCCGGTTGAGCTCGGGCTTGGCGTCCTGCCTGCCCAGGTTCAGCCTCCGCAGGGGATCAGGCCGGAAGCGCAGCAACCAGCGCGTCACGGGCCATCCAGTCCTGCGCGCCGATTCCCTCTTGAAGGATCGTGCTACCGCGTCAACCACCAGAGGTACGTTGGCCGCCGTCGACAATTCATTCGCGAGTTTGGCTTTGGTGTTTGCCTTGACGCCGCGGGCCTCGCCGTTGCCTGACACCTGGGACAGTTCGGCGACAGCCTTGGAGACATCGGCAGCCAAACGTTTCGTTGCAGCCTCTCGCTGGACCACGACGTCCTTGATAGCACCACGGACGGCGTCGACGCCGTCGCCAGTCAGGGCTGAGGCGCCCAGAACCCGAACATTATCCAGACCGTCGCGCTGCAGGATGCCTTTCAGGGAATGAAGCACATCAGCGGTGTCGGCGTGATTGAGCTTATCTATTTGGTTCAAGACAACAAGGGTGACTGCTCCATGGGTGGCCATCGGGCGCAGAAAGTCGTTGTGCACGGCGGCATCTGCATACTTCTGTGGGTCCAGCACCCAGACCAGGACGTCCACCATCCCGACCATTCGCTGGACTACCTCCCGGTTCTCCACTTTCGTTGAGTCAAAGTCGGGAAGGTCCAGCAGGATCAGGCCGCTCTCCGCAGTGGCCAGGCCGGGCATCCCAGGCAGGCTGTGCCGCTCCTGCACACCGAGCCAGTCCAGCAACGGCCCGCTGCCTTCCTCGCCCCAGATTCCTGCCAACGGCGCGGACGTCGTGGGCCGACGGGCTGCCGCGGTTGCGAGATTGCTGCTGGAAACGGCATTGAACAAGGATGACTTGCCACTTCCTGTGGCCCCGAAAAAGCCCACCACCGTGTGCCCTGCAGACAACGAGCGTCTGGACGTGGCCCGTTCAAGGACTTCATACACCGAATCCAGTTCCGGCTCGGGCAGCACCCCTTCGGCCAGTTCGCGTGCTGTATTCAGCGCTTCAAGGCGCCGCTGGAGTTGAGACGATTCCCGGATTTGGCTGTGCCGACTCATGCGGCCCCAGCCAAGCGGCGGAGGGACTTGGCGTGGCGGGCGAGGTCCATGCCGCTATGCACGGTGTCAGCGTCCAGACCAGTGGCCTCCAGCCGGCCAAGGAACCTGTCCCGCTCCTCGTCGAGAAGGCGCTGGCAGTACGTATGGAGATCGGCCCTGGCCTGCTGGGCCAGCCGACGCACGGCATCTTCACCGAAGACAGCTTCAAGCAGCTTCTGTCCAACAACGGCCGTTCCACCGGCAATGCCTAGCTCCAATCCGGTCAAACCGGCAGTCATGGAGAAAACCACCACCATCAGCGCTGCGCCGAGCCCGTTCACGCCGAAGGAGAGCCAACGGGCCTGGGTGCGTTTTTCCTGGCCCTGGGTCCGGATCAGTTCCATGAGCCCCTCCTGCCAGGAACGGATGGCGGCAGCGGCCTTCGCGTCAAAGCCAGGACTGGTGCCGGAAAGGTCTGCTACACCCAGGAGCTGGCGGCCTGCCGTATCCGAGCGCCAGCGCCGGTCCACGTTTTCTGCGGCATTGGCGGCCTCATCAAGAATCACGGCTTGCAAACCTGTTTCGATCGCGGTCTCGACTTTCACAGCCGGGGCTGGTTCACCTCTGAAGAATGCCCCCATCCGGTCCCGCATGCGCCCTATGTTTTGCTCCAGTGCACGGAAGAATTCACCCGTGCCCACAAAATCCTGCCATCGAGCGAGCACTTCCCCGCGGAGCAGCGCACCGTCCTTGGTTGCTTCCAGAATGCGGAGTAGGGCGTCGTCGTATTCGTGAACGCAGACGGAGCGCAGCTCGTGGGCCGCAGCATCCTGGGCCGCAGCCGCAACTGCAATACGTTCAAACCGGTTACTCACGGCGTTAACTGCACCATTGAGCGTGCGGCGCGCGACCTCCGCCCGCCCGGCGGCATCCGCCGCCAGGTTCGCAAGCCAAAGACGCAAGCCGCTGACAGCTTCGGCCGGCAGCATTCCCAAATCGTCCAAATCGCTTTCCTGCACCACGAAGAGTTCCGCACCAGCCAGTCCCTGGTGGTCCAACATTGCCTTAAGGTCCGTCGTGACTTCTTCCTCCGCTGCCGGTGGCACGCGGTCCAGCACCACGGCTACCGTGATGTCCCGCGACGCCGCATCCACGAGCAGGCGCCAAGGCACGGCGTCGGCGTATCTGTTGGCCGTGGTCACGAACACCCAAAGATCGGCCGCGGCCAGCAACTGGCCTGCGAGCCTTCGGTTGTCATCTGAAATCGAGTCGACGTCGGGCGCATCCAGAATCGCGATGCCCCGAGGTACCTGATCGTGTGCCAGGAGCACCAGCGAGGCAATCGACTGGGCATCCGGTGTGACACCGGCTTGACGTGCAGGCAGCGGATCCGCGGACACTCGGCCCCTGACGCGGTCCAGGTTGGGAAGTATGCGCTGGCCCTCAAACCACTCCGCGTCCTGCGGGTGGTGAAGGAGGATGGGCTGGCGCGTCGTGGGCCTGATGGCCCCGGCGCGTGTCACCGGGTAACCCACAAGGGCATTGACCAGCGTCGACTTACCGGCGCCAGTGGAACCGCCGACGACGGCCAACAGTGGAGCGTCCAGGCTGCGGTACCGGGGAATCACGTAGTCGTCGAGCTGTGCCAGGGTCTCCCGGATCCAGTGGCGCCCCTCTTCGGCGTCGGGCAGGGAGAGGGGCAACGCAACGCCGGCAAGTTCCTTCCGCGCAGCTTCAAGGGTGTTGACAGCATCAGCCTGGGCTTTACTGGTGACAGGACTGACCCCTGCTCTTGGCGGCTCTTCATGTGCGGTCACAGCATCATCATGCCAGCCCGCAGACTGTCAGCGGGTCAGCCGGGGCTCGACTTAATGTGAATGTCGGGTTATAGGACAAAATGCGCTTAAACCAAGAATTCCCCCGGAACCGAAGTTCCGGGGGAATTGTTTGTGACCCCAGCGGGATTCGAACCCGCGTTACCGCCGTGAGAGGGCGGCGTACTAGGCCGCTATACGATGGGGCCTTGCACTTTTTTGTCGCCGTTTCCGGCGACAAGCTGAATGAGTATTTCATACTTTCAGCTCTCTTCCAAATCGACTATGCGATGTGGAATTCCGATTTTCCGCTGCAATAACGCGGAATTTCAGAGCTGGGATACCAGGACTCGAACCTAGAATGACGGTACCAGAAACCGTAGTGTTGCCAATTACACCATATCCCAAAGTGACTTTCGGACCGGAGTTCGTTGCCGTGGTTTCCCTTGGCTTTTTCCTCCGTGCCCCTCAGCACGAGTAATGACTCTACCGGAGTCTTGTCACCCGCACAAATCGCGGGGCCGTTACCTGCATCACATGGATGTCAGGCTGCCGAGGGTGCCGAGGGTGCCGTAACGAGCAGTCTCGACAACGAATCCACCTGACGCCCATCGAACCCTTCGACCTCTTCGCCGGTCCTGTTCAGCCAGACGCCAATCAGGCCGGCCGCCGTCGCGCCATCGGCGTCAAGAAGCCGGTTGTCCCCGACATAGAGTGTTTCGCCGGGTTCTGTCGCCAGCAGCCGCACGCCCTCCAGGTAGATGGCAGGATCCGGCTTCGGCACGCCCACCGTATCCGTTCCTACCAGGATCTTGATCCTGGACAAGCCCGCCCCATCCAACTTTGCCCGCTGGTAGTCATGAACGTTATTGCTGACAGCGCCATACGGAATGTCCGCATCGTCAAGCGCATCGAGCACGCCAGCGACGTCGTCGAAAGCGCGCACATAGGCAGTTTGCCGCTGATGGTACTCAGCAACCCACGACTGCGATTCCTCACCGTCTCCGAGCTCCACGCCAAAGTGGCCCAAGGCTGCCCGGCCCCTCAAAAGGCGTTGCTCATTGAACGTCAATTCCCCAGCAAGGTAGCGGTCATAGAAATGCGTTGTTTCGTGGGTGAAGATACGGCCGAACTTCACCCACCCGGCCTGGTCAAGGCCGGGCAGGAGATGTTCGCTGACATCACGCAGAGCCGTTGTCATGGCGTACTCAAGGTCCACCAAGGTGTCGTCGATGTCGAACAGAACACCGCGGATAGTTCCGAAGGAGCTTGCAATAGCCATGACCTTTGCCGCCTAGCCCCGGAACGCGCGAACGCGGGCCAACGAGGAATCCTTACCCAGGATCACCATTGACTCGAACAGCGGCGGAGAAATGCGTCGGCCTGAAATAGCGGTACGCACCGGCCCAAAGGCAGCGCGGGGCTTAATGCCAAGGTCCTCGACCAAGGCCTGCTTGAGCGCCGTCTGAATGTTCTCAGCGGTCCAGTCCTCTATGGGCTCCAACGCAGCAAGTGCCGCGTCAAGCACTTCCTGCAGGTTCTCCGGGAGCCCCTTGTGGGCGTCGTCAGCAACATCGATCGCGTCGTCGGCCTTGAAAAGGAAGGCCAACATCTCAGGAGCTTCGCCCAACAGGGTAATACGCTCCTGAACCAGCGGAGCCGCCTCAGCGAGGATCTCCTCCTGACGAGTGGTGAGGATCTCCCCCACGAAACCTGCGGCACGGAGGTACGGGACCAGACGCTGCTTGAAATCCTCCGGCTCGAGCAGGCGCACATGGGTCCCGTTGATGGCCTCCGCCTTCTTGAGGTCGAAGCGCGCGGGGTTACCCAGGACATCGTGAATGTCGAAGTTAGCCACAAGCTGCTCAACGGAGAAGATATCCTCGTCCGCACTCAAGGACCAGCCCAGCAGGGAAAGGTAGTTGAGCAGGCCTTCAGGGATGAAGCCACGCTCGCGGTGCAGGAAGAGGCTGGATTCCGGATCCCGCTTGGAAAGCTTCTTGTTTCCCTGGCCCATGACGTAGGGCAGGTGACCGAACTCCGGCATGTACTCCGCCACTCCGATGGCATAGAGCGCCCGATACAGCGCGATCTGCCGGGGGGTGGAGCTCAGGAGGTCCTCCCCGCGAAGCACGTGCGTGATGCCCATGAGGGCATCGTCAACCGGGTTCACCAGCGTGTACAGCGGAGCACCATTGGCACGAACCACTGCAAAGTCGGGAACGGAGCCCGCCTTGAAAGTAATCTCGCCACGGACGAGGTCGTTGAAGGTCAGGTCCTCGTCCGGCATGCGAAGGCGCAGCACGGCTTCCCGGCCTTCGGCCTTGAACTGGGCAAGCTGTTCCTCGGTCAGGTGGCGGTCGAAGCCGTCATAGCCAAGTTTGGGGTCGCGGCCAGCTGCCCGGTGGCGGGCTTCGATCTCGTCCGGCGTGGAGTAGGACTCGTAGACGTGTCCCCCGGCCTTGAGCTTGGCGATGACGTCCTGGTAGATGTCTCCGCGCTGTGACTGGCGATACGGCTCGTGCGGCCCGCCTACCTCGACGCCCTCATCCCAGTCGATGCCGAGCCACTTGAGGGCATCCAGCAGCTGGTGGTAGCTCTCCTCGCTGTCGCGGGCAGAGTCGGTGTCCTCGATGCGGAAGATCAGCTTGCCACCGGTGTGGCGCGCATAGGCCCAGTTGAACAGAGCGGTGCGGATCAGGCCAACGTGCGGCGTTCCCGTAGGCGACGGGCAGAAACGGACGCGGACTGGAGTCTCGGCGTTGACGGCAGGGATGGCGCTCGAGGCAGCGCTGGACGCAGAAGCAGTAGTCATAGTGCTTCAACTTTACCGCTTGATATAGGCCCTGTTCCCCGCAGGAAGGGCCCGACGACGGCCCGCGCCTTCCGTGCGAAAGGCTCGTGCCGCCGTCGGGCTTATGCTCGGCTCCTGCCGCTAGCGGCGAACCACAGGGTTGGACAAACGCCCGATGCCTTCGATCTCCACTTCGAAGCGGTCGCCCTCGCTTACCAGGCCGACACCGGCCGGGGTTCCCGTCATGATGACGTCGCCCGGAAGCAGGGTGAACGCGTGCGAAACAATCGAGACGAGCTCGCGCACGCCCCGGATCATCTGGCTGGTGCTGCCGTCCTGTCGGAGTTCGCCGTTGAGCCGGCCCTTGATAGACAAGTCCTCGTGGTCGAGATCGGTTTCGATCCACGGGCCCAGCGGAGCGGAGGTGTCAAAGCCCTTGGCACGGGCCCACTGAAGATCCGTTTTCTGGACGTCCCGGGCAGTGAGGTCGTTTCCGCAGGTGTAACCAAAAATGACGTCGTCAGCACGTTCCTCAGGGACGTCCTTGCAGATACGCCCGATGATGACGCAAAGCTCCGCTTCGAAGGAGACTTCATCGGAGAACTCCGGGAGGACGATCGGATCGTTTGGCCCGATGACCGAGGTGTTCGGCTTGAGGAAGAGCAATGGATGCTGCGGAACCTCGTTGCCCAGCTCAGCAGCATGCTCGGCAAAGTTACGTCCAACGCCGATCACCTTGCTCCGCGGAATGATCGGCGCAAGGAGCCGCACATCCTCAAGCTTGTGCTTCGTGTGGGTACGTTCGACGCCATTGAAGAAGGGGTCGCCGTTGATGACAGTGATTTCCTCACTGCCGGGCTCGCCTTCAACAACGCCATAAAGGGGATCAGAATCAACTACAAACCGGGCGATACGCATGGGCTCAAGCCTACCGTCCAGCGCTTGGGCGTTTGCCCGCTAGCTTCGAAGGTAATCCAACTGCGCCGCAACCGAAGTCTCAGCCGCCCATCTGACGGAAGGGTCGACGTCGGGATACACCGCATCCGTGACTGCGGCAATCGGCGCGTCCTGGCCGAGCTGTGCAAGGGCAGCCCGGATCTGGTCGAGCCGCTGGTGGCGATGTTCGCGGTACTCGCGGCATTTCGCGTCCAAGGCAGCGAGCACCGGGCCATGGGCGGGAAGGAGCGTAGCCGGGCCCAGCGATTCGAGTCGGTCCAGACTGGCGAGGTAATCGCCCAAGCGGCCATCGGGGTAGTCCAGCACCGTGGTGCCGCGGCCCAGGATGGTGTCACCGGTGAGGACGGAGCCGGCGGGACCGTCTGCGGGGAGATGGAAGCAGAGGGAATCCGATGTGTGGCCAGGCGTTGCCAGGACACGGATCTCCACTCCGCCGGCGTGGAGGACTTCGCCGTCCACGAGGGGATCTCCGCCGTGGCAGTACTCCGCGGCAGCAGCCCTGACCGGAGCACCTGTCAGTTCATGGAACCTGGCTGACGCGGCTGTGTGGTCAGCGTGCCGGTGCGTAATAAGCACGACGTCCACCGCGCCTGACGCTGCCAGCTCGGCCAAGTGCCCTTCGTCTTCCGGGCCAGGATCCACCACCGCAACGTGGCCGGAATCGGCGGTGCCGATGACGTACGAGTTGGTGCCATCCAGGCTCATCGGGCCGGGATTTGGTGCCAGCCGGAAGCGGGTGAGGCCGCTGCTCCGTTGCAGCGCAGAGGTGCCGGCACGTGAAGAGGTGTAGTCGCCTGCAGGTGAGTCGTTGGAAGTCTCCATTGATTCTGAAGTCACCGTCCCATCTTGCACTACTTCCGATCCTCTCTCACATCCGTGGCCTTTTCCGGCGATGTTCTCTCACATCGGAACCGTTTTCCACCGATGCTCCGTCAGTTCGAATTCGACGGCGGCCTGCGCCTTTGATGTCCCCATATCAGGATGTGAGAGAAGATCCCGGTGGGACGGTCAGCATGTGAGAGAACATCCCGGTGGAACGGTCAGGATGTGAGAGAACATCGGGCTATGACGACGGCGGCCCTTCCGCTTGTCACCAAGCAGAAGGGCCGCCGTCGTTCGCTTAAGTTGCGTCCCGGACTAAACCAGGCGCGTCAGCCAGCCGTGGGTGTCCTCCACTGTGCCGGTCTGGATCCCCAGGAGTTGCTGGCGGATGGCCATAGTGGTTTCGCCAGCCTTTGCGTCCTCAGATCCGATGAATTCCGTGGCGTCCTTGAGGACACCGATCGGGGTGATCACTGCTGCCGTACCGCAAGCGAAGACTTCAACAATGTCGCCTGAAGCTACCCCATCGCGCCACTCATCGAGCGTGATCTTGCGCTCGGAAACCTCGCGGTCCATGTCCTTGGCAACCTGGATCACGGAAGAACGGGTCACACCTTCCAGGATGGTGCCGGTCAGTGCGGGAGTAACCAGCGAGCCGTCCTTCATGACGAAGAAGACGTTCATACCGCCGAGTTCTTCCACGGCGTCGTCGTTGAAGTGGTCCAGGAAAAGTACCTGCTTGCAGCCGTTGGCCTCAGCTTCCTGCTGGGCAATGAGCGAGGCGGCGTAGTTGCCACCGCACTTGGCTGCACCTGTTCCACCGCGGCCCGCGCGTGCATACTCACGGGAAATCCAGATGGAAACGGGCTTCAGTTCGCCACCGAAGTAGTTACCGGCGGGAGAGGCAATGACACGGAAGGATACTTCCCGGGCCGCCCGCACACCGAGGAAGGCCTCGGTGGCGATCATGAAGGGGCGCAGATACAGGGCTTCACCGTCGCCGGAAGGAACCCATTCCTTGTCAGCCTGCACGAGCTCGCGGATTGCACCCAGGAAGTATTCCTCGGGCAGTTCCGGGAGAGCCAGGCGGCGGGCCGATTTGTTCAGGCGTGTAGCGTTCGCTTCCGGCCGGAAGGTCCACACGGAACCGTCGGCGTGGCGGTATGCCTTAAGGCCCTCAAAGATCTCCTGGCCATAGTGCAGCACTGCAGCCGAGGGATCCAGGGAGATAGGTCCGTAGGGCTCGATCCGGGCGTTCTGCCAACCGCCATTGCCATCGGCGTCAACTTTGTAGTCGACGACGGCGGTGTGGTCGGTGAAGTAATCGCCAAAGCCCGGGTTCGCCAGGACGGCTGCACGCTCCTCAGCAGACTTCGGGGTTTCCGAAAGCTGCTGGCTGAATTCGACGCCGTGGGCAGTCTGAGTCATGTTTCCTCCACAGTCAGCTACCTGGTGGCGCGAAACGGGTCCCGGAGGAAGCGGTTCGGCGGTGGACCAGGGAAGCAGGTAAATAATTCAACACAAGCTTACGCCTGACAAATGGGCCTAAAGTGCGGCCGCAATGGCATCGCCGATCGCCGCAGTAGTGCGCGGCTCGCCGGTGCGGCTTTCGACGTCGGCGACGACTGCCGCCTCGATCTTACGGGCCGCCGTGGTGTAGCCAAGGTGGTCCAGGAGGAGCACTGCGGAGAGGATGGCCGCGGTGGGATCGGCTTTTTGCTGTCCGGCGATATCCGGTGCTGAGCCGTGAACGGGTTCGAACATGGACGGTGCTGTGCGG
Source organism: Micrococcaceae bacterium Sec5.1 (assembly GCA_039636795.1). Classification (NCBI taxonomy): domain Bacteria; kingdom Bacillati; phylum Actinomycetota; class Actinomycetes; order Micrococcales; family Micrococcaceae; species Micrococcaceae bacterium Sec5.1. The sequence continues at coordinate 3,580,088 of CP143430.1, forward strand.
TCCATGTTGATGTTGCCCGATGCCGCCAAGCCGATGCCGCCCGTAACGGCAGCTGCGAGGTCGGTCAGGATGTCGCCGAAAAGGTTGTCGGTGACGATGACATCGAAGCGCGAGGGATCGGTAACCATGAAGATGGTTGCAGCATCGATGTGCAGGTAGTCGTGCGTGACCTCGGGGAATTCGCTGGCCACAGCTTCAACGGTGCGCTTCCACAAGTGTCCGGCGAAGACCAGGACGTTGTGCTTGTGGACAAGGGTGACGTGCTTGCGGGGACGTTCGCTGGCGCGGCGGAATGCATCCCGGACCACGCGCTCCACGCCGTGTGCAGTGTTAAGGGAGACTTCCGTGGCAACCTCATGCGGCGTGCCACCGCGCAGGGTGCCGCCGTTGCCGACGTAGGGACCTTCGGTGCCTTCGCGGACAACAATGAAATCGATGATGCCGGGGTTTGCCAGTGGGCTCCCGACGGTTCCGTACAAGCGTGACGGCCGCAGGTTCACGTAGTGGTCCAGGCTGAAGCGGAGCTTGAGCAGCATCTCGCGCTCGATGATGCCGGAGGGAATCCTGGTGTCACCCGGAGCGGCTCCCACTGCACCAAAGAGAATGGCATCACGCGTGCGGAGGTCTGCGAGGACCTCGTCCGGCAGGGTCTCGCCCGTCTCAAGCCAGTGCTGGGCACCGAGCTTGTAGTGGGTCTGCTCAAGGGCTACACCTTCTGCGGCGACAGCCTTTTCGAGGACCTTGACGGCTTCGGCGATGACCTCGGGGCCAATGCCGTCGCCGGGGATGACAGCGAGATTGATGGACGATGCACTCATAGGTCTATCTAGCCAAGCAATCCACATGCTGGTCAAAATCGTCTCACTCCTCGAACATTCTAGTGGAGCGAATCAGACCAGGGCATGACGCCCGGGCCCATAGCCAGCACATAGAGTCTTACCGTGGATAGAAGGCACGAGATATACGAATGGTTCCGGATCAACCGCTTCAAGGTAGACATGACGGCCATGTGCTTGCTGGTCCTCTTGTTCGGACCTGTCTATCTTGTGGCCGACCGCCCCTTGCTCTTTTTCATCTCCTGCGGCCTGCTGTTGCCCCTGGCGTGGCGACGCACGCGTCCCGTGGTCGCGGCCGCCGTCGTGGTTTTGGTGTGTCTGATCCAGTGGTCGGTTGGCGCGGAGCCCGTGGCCGGCCAGATCGCGGTTCCCCTGGTCATCTATGCCACCGCTGCCTATGGACCGGCATGGGCGAGCCGGACGGTCCTGCTGCTTGGTTTGCTGGGCGGCGTCATGCTCACCACGCGCGAATACTCGAGCCCCGCGGAGTCCGGCATCATGGGCCTAACGATCGGGGCCCTCTACACAGTCCTCATCTGGATGCTGGTGCTGGTCAGTTGGACGCTGGGCGACCTTACCCGAGTACGGCGGCTCCAGCTCCAGGCCCTTGAGGACCGAACCCGACGCCTTGAAATCGAGCAGCAACAAGAGCGCCAATTGGCCGCAGCTGATGAACGCTCCCATATTGCTCGGGAAATGCACGACATCGTGGCGCATTCCCTGTCCGTCATCATCACCCAGGCCGATGGTGCCCGGTACGCTGCCGCCGCAAAGCCGGAACTGGCCACCGAAGCGCTGGCCACGATCGCTGCGACGGGCCGGGATTCCCTCGGTGAGATGCGACGGCTGCTCGGCGTGCTGCGCTCGGACCAGGAGGCGCCGACAAGGCCCCAACCGAGGCTTTCCGATCTTGATGAACTCCTTCTGGGCTTCCGCGCTGCCCGGCTCAAAGTCTCCTTCGAACAACTCGGCACGCCTCGCCGGGCACTGCCGGCAGGTGCCGAACTCACGGCCTACCGGATCATTCAGGAAGCCCTCACCAATGTCGTGAAGCATGCCGGACCCCAAGCGGATGCGAGTGTGATTCTCACATGGCAGAGTCGCGGTTTAGAGCTGAACATCGCCGACGACGGTCGCGGCGCCGCCGCTGATCCGCCCACCTCGGGTGGGGGAAACGGCCTCCGGGGCATGGCCGAGCGCATCTCGCTCTACGATGGTTCCTTGACCGCAGGCCCTTTGCAGGGCGGCGGTTTCCGTGTGTCCGCTTTCATTCCCTATTCGGAGGCCTAAGCCATGCTTGAACACCCCGCACCCATCAGGGTGGTGCTCGTCGATGACCAGCACTTGGTCCGCTCGGGGTTCGGCATGCTGATCAATTCCCAACCCGATCTCCAGGTGGTGGCAGAGGCAGGCAACGGAATCGAGGCAGTCCAGGCCCTCAGTGCCACCACGGCGGATGTGGTCCTGATGGATGTGCGCATGCCGGGCATGGACGGCATTGAAGCCACGAGACGCATTTTGGAACAGGCAGCCGGCCAGCCGTCGGGCTCCCAGCGGGCGGAGGTCAAAATTGTGGTCCTCACCACCTTCGACCTTGACGAATATGCTTTGGCTGCGATCCAAGCAGGCGCCAGCGGGTTCCTGCTCAAAGACGCTCCGCCGGAGGAATTGCTGGAGGCCATCCGGACGGTCTACCGTGGCGACGCGGTGATCGCCCCATCCACCACGCGCAGGTTGTTGGACCATGTGGCTCCGCTGCTGAGAAAGCAAACGTCGGAACAAAGCGGGCACGCGGCCGCAGTGGAACGCCTCACCGCTCGTGAACGCGAGGTTTTCCAACTGATCGCCCAGGGCCAGTCCAATCCGGAAATAGCCGCAGGATTGTTTCTGTCAGAGGCGACGGTGAAGACCCACGTGGGCCACATTCTGGCCAAGCTTGGAGCCCGGGACCGCGTGCAGGTGGTGGTCATCGCCTATGAGACAGGCGTGGTCGCCCCCGGAAGCTAGCGCATCGCTTTAAGCCTCGGTCTCAAACCACAGTATGAGTTGACCGTGCCTGGAATGCGTCCCTGGCCCGATCCAGCAGCGCATCCCGGCACATAGCGTGAAAACATGACAACTTTCACGCCCCTCCCCCACAAAACAGGCAACGGCCGTCCCGCTGAATCCGATGCAGCCAGGCCACGCGCAGCAGTTGAGGCTTTCGCCCTGACAAAGAGCTACGGACGCGGCGATACAGGTGTCATGGCCCTGAACGAGGTATCGGTGGGCTTCGACGCCGGCAAGTTCACCGCAATCATGGGCCCTTCGGGGTCCGGCAAATCCACGCTCATGCATTGCCTCGCCGGCCTTGATACAGCGGACTCCGGACGGATCGTCCTGGGCGGCACAGAGCTCACCGGGCTCAACGACCGCCAGCTCACCGCGCTTCGACGCGAGCGCATTGGCTTCGTGTTCCAGGCCTTCAATCTGGTGCCCACCCTCACAGCGGAGCAGAACATCACGCTGCCGCTCGCTTTAGCGGGAACAACCGCCGACGCCGGGTGGCTGGATACCGTAGTCAGCACCCTCGGGTTGACGGACCGGTTGAAGCACCGACCACACGAGTTGTCCGGCGGACAACAGCAGCGCGTCGCCGTAGCCCGAGCGCTGCTGACGCGTCCCGACGTCGTGTTTGGCGACGAGCCGACCGGCAACCTGGACTCCAAAGCCGGCGGCGAAGTGCTTGCGCTCCTGCGTCGCAGCAGCCAGGAGATGGGCCAGACCATCATTATGGTCACCCATGATCCCGTCGCCGCAAGCTATGCAGACCGCGTGGTGCTGATGAGCGACGGCGGCTTGGTAGGCGAGATCCAGGAGCCGACAGCAGAATCAGTTTTGACGGCCCTCGGCAAGCTGGGGGCATAGGGCATGCTGCGCGTAGCTGTCTCCCAACTGACGACGCACTTCCGACGATTCGTCGCAATCGGGCTCGCTGTGATGCTGTCCGTTATGTTCCTCTCCGCCACTCTTATGGTGGGCGCGAGCACCAATGCTTCACTTGGCGCCAGCATCGGCGAGGCCTATCGTAACGCCGATCTTATTGCTACATCCAAGAACGGTGAGGCCTTCAGCCAGGCTGCGGTGGATGCCGCGACGTCTGCACCCGCAGTCAAGGACAACTACGCCGAACGCTCCACGTACGTGACGTTCGTCGCCGGCGGTGGTGAGCAGCAGGGCCGGCTGCGAAACACGGCACCGGCTTCCTTGGAGGGCGCCGTGTTGTCCTCAGGTTCCATGCCGTCGCAGGCCAACGAAGCCGTCATCGACGTCAAGACCGCAGAGCATCTCGGACTCACTGTTGGAAGTACGCTCGAGCTGCACGGTGCCGGACCCGTCAAGAACGCCAAGGTGAAAGTTATCGGCCTGATTCAGGCCACGAATGATCCCTTCTCGTCCTCGGCGGCCCAGCTTGTCGCTTCCGAGTCTGTCCTGAACGCTGTGCAGGATGCCGGAGCAGGCTATTCGGGACTGCAATTCATCCTCCAACCGGGCGAAGACGTCTCCGCAGCGAAGGAGTACATCGCGCACCGCATGGAAGCGGCAGGCGCCGATGCCCCCACCCTGGAAACCGCGCAGGAGAAGGTCACATCCACGGTCGCCATGCTGAGCGCCGGCCAGGATCAACTCACAGTGGTACTGCTCGCCTTTGCCGGCGTCGCTATCCTCGTCTCCACTCTGGTGGTGGCCAATACGTTCTCCGTGCTGGTAGCCCAGCGAACAAGGGAACTAGCGCTTCTTCGGTGTCTCGGCGCGGGCCGGTCCCAAATCCGCGGATCCGTCATGCTGGAGGCACTGGTGGTCGGATTCATTTCCTCCGTGCCGGGCGTGCTTGCCGCAACCGCCCTCATGTACGGGCTCATCGCTTGGGCGAAGACACAGCCTGAACAGGCTTTTGCCACCCTGGCTGTACCACCGTCGGCAATCATCGCGGGCCTTGTGGCCGGAACGCTGCTGACCGTCATCGCAGCCCTCGTCCCCGCCAAAGCCGCTACCGCCGTCGCTCCCCTCGCTGCCCTAAGGCCCGCCGACGACGCTGCTGTTGGCAACCGGCGCGGCAAGGTCCGCCTGATTCTGGGTCTGGTGGCTCTCCTCGGAGGCGCGTCACTGCTGATTTTCGGCAGCACCACAGTCTCACTGCTGATTGCCTTGTTCGGCGGAGCCCTCTCCTTTGTCGGGATCCTGCTGTGCTCAACCCTGTTCATCCCCACGGTGGTGGCCGTGGCAGGCCGCTTGGCCGCGCCTGTGGGTGTTCCCGGGAAGCTGGCTGCAGTCAACGCCACGCGCAACCCCGCCCGAACGTCGGCTACCGCCGCCGCACTGCTGATTGGCGTCACACTGGTGTCCCTGATGATGACCGGCGCCGCAACCTCACGGCAAGCTTTCGACGATACCCTCGCTGAAAATTATCCGGTGGACCTTGCAGCGATGACCGCGGCGGATGACATGGGCTCCGGCGATGCGGCCGTATCCCGCATCAAGGCAATCGACGGCGTCAATACGGCAGTCCTGCTCCCGGCAGTTGGGACTCTTGCGCAGGCCACCCCTGATGGCGGAAATACCATCTATGCAATCTCCGCGGCCGATGCCGCGTCCGTGCTGCGCGACGGCGCACTGCAGCCGGGACCCGGTACCGTCTTCCTGCCCGAGGACTCCGGAGGCGGACCCGCGAAGATCTCGACGGCGGCCGGTTCCGTATCGCTTGATGCCAAAGTCCTGCGGACGCGCCATATTCCGCCATTCGTTGAGAAGTCCAGTCTTGCTTCCACTCCCCTACCGGAAATGCCCGGCATGGTGTGGGTGAAACTGGACGACTCGGTATCGGCGGACCGTGTCCAGGCCATTCAAAAGGAAGTGGCCACAGCCTTGGGCGTGCAGGAACGCACTGTCAGTGGCGCTGCCATCGAGCGTGTGACTTTTAACAGCATCATCGATGTCCTGTTGCTGGTGGTCACAGGCTTGCTGGGCGTGGCCGTGGTGATTGCGCTGATCGGCGTGGCGAACACGTTGTCCCTCTCCGTCCTTGAACGAACGCGGGAGAACTCCTTGCTGAGGGCACTGGGCCTGACGACGGGCCAACTCCGGGGAATGCTCGCGATCGAGGCCGTGCTCGTAGCCGGTGTGGCCGCAGTCCTGGGTGCGGGCATCGGCGTCGTCTATGGTTGGCTGGGCGCCCAGGCCGCTCTTGGCGGTGTGGCTGATGTTGTGCCAGCAGTTCCGTGGCTGCAACTCGCAACGGTGTTCGGCGTAGCCGTAGTGGCGGGTTTGCTGGCCTCCGTGCTTCCTGCCCATCGTGCAGCGCGCCTGTCCCCAGTGGAGGGTTTGGCCACGGCCTAATCCCTCTCCCACATCAAACCTGCCAAATGAGAAATGCTCTCTCACTTCCTTTCCCTGAACAGGAGGAAGTGAGAGAGCATTTCTGATTAAGGGCTGCTATGTGAGAGAGCGAATGGTGCCTACGCTTCCGCTGGTTCCTCGTAGCGCGGGAAGATCGGCGTCGGAGCCGGAAGTTCAGTTCCCGGAACGATCGGCGTGGCGATGGCAGCAAATTGCCTGGCATCGCCTTCGGGCTGTCCGAGCACCTCAAGGAGCTTGGCGGACGAGGAAGGCATCACCGGCTGGGCAAGGATCGCCACGATGCGGACAACTTCCAGGGTGACGTACAGCACGGTATTCATGCGCTCGACGTCGGTCTTCCGCAGCACCCACGGGGCCTGATCGGCGAAGTAGGCATTGGTGTCGCCCAGCACTGTCCAGATAGCCTCAAGGGCGCGGCTGAACTCCTGCTTGTCAAAGGCGCCCCGGGCGGTAGCCAGCAATTCTCCGGCCTTGGCGAGCAGGGCGTTGTCCACGGCCGTGAACTCTCCGGGGACAGGAACCTTGCCTTCACAGTTCTTCGCGACCATGGACAATGAACGCTGGGCAAGATTACCGAAGTTGTTGGCCAGGTCCGAATTCATGCGGCCCACGATAGCCTCATGGTTGTAGCTGCCGTCGGCCCCAAAGGGGACCTCCCGGAGGAAGAAGAACCGGCACTGGTCCAGCCCGTACTGCGCCACGAAGTCCTGTGGGGCGACAACATTGCCCAGGGACTTGGACATCTTCACGCCGTTGTTGGTCAGGAAGCCGTGGATCATGACGCGCTTGGGCAATGCCAGGCCGGCGCTCATGAGGAAGGCAGGCCAGTAGATCGCGTGGAAGCGGGAGATGTCCTTGCCTATGACGTGGACATCGGCAGGCCAGAATTTCCTGAAGGACTCGGACTCCACGTCCGGGTATCCGGCACCGGTGAGGTAATTCGTCAAGGCATCCACCCAGACGTACATGACGTGCTTCTCGTCGCCGGGAACAGGAACACCCCAGTCGAAAGTGGTGCGGCTGATGGAGAGATCATCAAGTCCGCGCTTCACAAAGCTGATGACCTCGTTGAACCGGGACTGCGGCGCACCAAACTCAGGCTGGGCCTCATAGAGGGCCAGGAGTTTCTCCTGGTAAGCGGACAAGCGGAAGAAGTAGCTCTCCTCAGCAGTCCAGGTGACGAGGGTGTCCGTCTCTTTCGAGTAACGTAGGCCGTCTTCCTTGACGACAGTATCGTCCTCAACGTAATACGCTTCGTCGCGGACCGAGTACCAGCCCTCGTACTTGGACAAGTAGATGTCACCGTTCGCTTCCATCTTCTTCCAGATGGCTTGCGACGCCGTGTAGTGGTCCGGGTCCGTGGTGCGGATGAAACGGTCATGGGAGATTCCCAGGTCCTGGCTCATCTGCTTGAACGCCGCGGAGTTGCGGTCGGCGAGTTGCTTGGCGGTAATGCCTTCCTTCTCGGCCGACTGCTGCATCTTGAGCCCGTGCTCGTCCGTGCCGGTCATGAAGAACACCTCATGTCCGTCGAGGCGCTTGAAGCGCGCCATGGCATCAGTCGCGATGACCTCGTAGGCGTGTCCGATGTGGGGCACGCCATTGGGGTAGCTGATAGCGGTGGTGATGTAGAACGGGGATTTCTCTGCAGACGTCACTCTAAGAAGTTACCTTTTTTTCGGATGGAATGACTGGACCGGCCGCAAATGACGGCCGGTCCGGTCTGTGCCGGACATTCCGGCGAAGGAGCAGTCTTGCGGACTAGTTCAGTTCGGTCAGCGTATCGCTGAGCCGGACCAGTTCGTGGTCGTGTGAAGCCACGAGCACAGCGATGCCATCGTTCGTGGTGTCCTTCAGGATGCCGATGATGCGGTTGGCTGCAGCACGGTCCAGGCTGGCGGTGGGCTCATCCACCACCAGGACGCGGGTACCCAGGATCAGGGCCCTCGCGATTGCCACACGCTGACGCTCACCGCCGGAAAGCTGGGCGGGACGGTGCCGCATGCGGCGTCCGAGGCCCACCAGGTCCAGGAGGTCCTTGGCCATCTCCGTGCGCTGTTCTACTTCCCCATCCGGCACGGCGGGTAGCAGTACGTTCTCGAGGGCGCTCATGCCGTCGATCAAGGCACCGCCCTGATCGACGTAGCCGATCAAAGCACGACGCCGGTCAGCGATCTCGTCGTCGCCCATGGATGCCAGGGACTGGCCTTCCCAAAACACGGTGCCTGACGTCGGCAGGGTCAGCCCGGCGCTGACGGTCAGGATACTGGTCTTACCCGAGCCGCTTCGGCCGGCGATGCAGTGCATCTCGCCTGCGTGCAAGGTGAGGTTGAAGTCATCCACGACGTCGACTTCCTCGGCGCCGCCCTTGTCTCCGCCGTAGTGGATAGTGACGCGGCTGAGCTCCAAGGGAGTGGCGTGGTCGGATGCCCGGACGATGGTGTTGGCACGTGTCTGCAGCGACTCGTCCGTGGATTCCGGGGTCGCCGTCAGCTCGGGGTTGAGGTTGTCAGTCATTTGACTACTTTCGTTGCAATCGGAATCCAGCAAATTACGGCCAGCAGCCCGGCCAATCCGGCCCAGAGTGCTGCGTACGGAGCAAGGAGCAGCCCCAGTCCAAGGGCACCAAGGACGCCCAAGGGAAGCGCCACGGTGCCGACAAGTGCATTTTCAAAGAAGCGGACCTGGCCCAGCATGTCCGGGTTCCAGCCCATGGCACGCAAAGTGCCAAGATACTCGCGCTTGGCATGGAGCTCGAACCGCCCGGTCACGAGTGTGAGCAGCAGACCCACAACTACGCCGAACACAGCGAGGATCACGCTGGGCAAGGCGATGCTCGCGGCGGCCAGCCCACTCAAGGCACTGGCTCCTGCTGCCCGGGGGATGTCGATCAACAGTGCGATCAAGGCTCCGACTGCGGCACCAAAGACGCCTACGGCCACGGCCAACGAAACAGAGTTGAACCGGTTGGTAGTGAGCTGCCTGTTGGCGAACGTCAAGGGCGAATCAACAGTGACGAGGCGCTCATCATGCTGCGGTTCCTGGTCTACCTCCACGCGGTGACGCAGCTGCTGGGCAGCCAGCAACGCAGCGCCCACGTAGATGATGAGCATGGTCACTGAGACGATCACGGTGGCAAGGTTCCAACTGAGCAGGCTCAAGATGATCCCTGCCGCAGCCAGGGCAGCCGCGCCCACGGCGAACTCTTCGAGCACCCAGGACCTGACGCGCTTCTGCGTCCAGCCCATTGCCCTCAGGATGCCTGCTTCGCTCCGGCGCTGCCGAATGTAGCTGACGGTCGAGGCACCAGTCAGGAGCGTGGCGCCAAGAAGCGTCAAGAAGAGGAGGGTGATGTTGGTGCCTGTCAGCGAACCCGAAACGGCGTCAGCCGCGTCCTGCCGAACCCAGGACTGCTGGACTGTGCCCAGCGGAGATTCCTTGCCGGCGTCGTCCTTGCTGTACCCAGGGACGAAGATGTTGGCGTCTTCGCGGGCGGAACCCGCCACGACGGTCGCTTCAAGGCCCAGTTCACGGATCTGGGCGGCCAGCTTTTCAACGTCCGGCTGGGCCTGTTTCCACGTTCCGGTGGCATTGGCGCGGACACGAATGGCATCGATGACGTCGGCATTGGTGTCATAGCCACGGGCTGCGGCCAGGCCGTAGTAGTCAGTGATGGCGCCGGCGGACTGGCTGACCAGACCTGTGGCGCTCAGTGATGGCTTCAGGACAGTGCCATTGGCGTCCTTGCCCTCGGCGTCCTTGCTCAGTGTCAAGGGAGCTGGGTCATAGCCACCCAACGGGAGCTTGTTGACGTCACCCGCCGCGGCCTGAACGTCTGCCGGGTTAAACGTGCCGTACACCATCGGCATGGGAGTCGCGGGCTTTTTTCCGGTTTCCAGGTCTTCACGGTAGGAGCGCTCGTCCACAGGCTTGCGCTGGGTCTGGTCCACGGCTGCGCCGAAGGACGACTTTTCCGGAAGCCGGTTGACTGTCACCCAGTCCCCCGGCGTTGCCGTCTTGTCCGAAGCACCATTGGAGGCTTCGTCGCCCTCCTTGTACTTCGGGGCTGCAGCAAAAGCTGTACTCCAGGTCGCCGGATTGTAGAGCCCTTGGCTGAAGGAGGCAGTACTGCCCAGGAGTTGGCTGTGATCCGTGGAACCCGGCCATTCAAGGGCAAACGGGGCCTTGGAAACGAACGGCAGGTAGTCCTTGTCCAGGGACCGCGTTGCAGTACCGACATCCTTGACTACTTTGCCGTTGTTGTCGATTTCCTCGATCTTGACCGAGTACTTCAAATCCAGCGACGTTCCCGAGCGGACAATCAGCGGAATGGCCTGGGAGTCATCGGTCAGCAGTCCGTCACGCTTTGCCTGCTGGTACTGCGTCATCAAGGGAGCCCAGTACTTCAGCTTCACACCGAGGAAATCAGGTCCTTCTTCAAGCTGGTTCATGCTGAGGCCGCTGGTGAAGAGGCTTTCGAAATGCCGGCCAATAGCGCCTGCATTGCGGGCGTCCGCTGGCGGAGCCTTCTCCAAGGGTGCAAGGAAATCACCTGCGGAGCCCAAGAGCGCCCGCTCGGAGGCAGGATCGACGGCGACGACGGATTCCGTCACCTCCGGCGCCAGTGGAAGCGCCACCGAAAGATTGAAGAGGTTGTGCTCCGATCCGAGTGCTGGAGCCGGGAACTTTATCCCGGTCTCGCCGTCCGGACCTGCAATCCGGACGTTCGAACCACCAGCAGCTTGTTCCTGGATCAAACGGCCCTTGCCCAGGGTGCCTTCCGCGCTGGTCTTGAAAAGGGTCTGCTGGTTGACGCCATCTGAGCTTGTGGCGGAGGCCGTCAGCCGGTACTTCTTGGGCGTGTCGGACAAAACAGATTCAGCTGCGGGCCACTTGCTGGAGTCCATGGCCGAGGGGTCACCTGCAGTTATTCCACCGGCAAGGCCTGCGTTGTACCCAAGGTAGTCCATGGCATTGAGGCGCGGAGCCTCGAGGTTCTGAGAAACCCGCGAAACGAGGCTGATGGGGGCAGCGACAGCAGTCTGGCCCATGGTGCGGATTTTCTCCAGCTGCTCAAAGCTGATGCCGCCCTGCCCATTGGCAATTTCCGGCTGGATCAGCGCGCCGCCGTCCCCGTCCTGTGAGGGGTCCGGCTTCGCCTGGACCAGGATGTCGTAGAGTCCCCGCGAGTTCTCATCCACAGTCCTGTTCAGAGCGGCCTGTGACTGGCTCTGGACTAGCACGGACAAGCACATCGCGACGATCAAAATGGCCGCGGTCAGCAGCAGCACACGGCTTCTGATGAACCTTTGGACGGCGTTCATTGGGCTCCCTGAGACCTTGATTGCGGGCGCGCACACATGCTCCGTGAATCCTTGAAAAACACAAAGGAATCCCGGGCTCTATGTGCAAAAAGTAGTGGCCGGCCTGCTGCCGGGTCCGAATCCCGGACCAAGCCATTGTAAGCAGACCGGCCACCGTTGCGTGTCAGTGGTGTGTCCCCGGCACGCGAACTTGGCTGATGAGGAGCAGTCCTAGTCCTCCAGGTCCACCTCGCGGACCATGTCCGCGCCAATGCCCGCCTTGATGGCTTCCAATACCTGCTGCGGAACAGAACTGTCGATTGTCAGGAGCGCAAGCACCTGGCCCCCCTCGGTCTGGCGCGCAACCTGCATGCCGCCGATGTTGATGTTGTTCATGCCCAGGATGTGGCCGATGGTGCCAATGACACCGGGACGGTCCGCGTAGGCCACGACCACCAGGTGCTCACTGATGGGGATTTCCACGTCATAGCCGTTGACGCCGACGAGCTTCTCCACTTGCTTGGGTCCGGTCAGGGTACCGGCAACGGAGATCTGGGAACCGTCGCTGAGCGCACCACGGATGGTGAGGACGTTGCGGTAGTCCTCGGCGTCCGGGGTGGTGATCAGGCGGGTATTGATACCGCGCTGCTCTGCGATGACGGGGGCGTTGACGTAGGAGACCTGCTCCGTGACGACATCGGCGAAGACGCCCTTCAAGGCAGCGAGCTCAAGCACCTTGACGTCCAGCGCGGCAATCTCGCCGGCAACCTCGACGTCGATCTGGGTCAGCGACGCATGGGTCAGCGCCGTGAAGATCCGGCCGAGCTTTTCGATCAGCGGGATGCCCGGTCGGATGTCCGGGGCGATCACACCGCCTGCAACGTTCACAGCATCCGGCACGAGCTCGCCGGCAAGGGCAAGGCGTACGGACTTGGCCACGGAGACACCAGCCTTTTCCTGGGCCTCGTCCGTGGATGCGCCGAGGTGCGGGGTGACTACCACGTTGTCCAGTTCGAAGAAAGGCAGATCCGTGCTGGGTTCCTTGACGAAGACATCCACGCCGGCACCGGCAATCTGGCCTTCCTTCAGGGCGATGTAGAGGGCTTCCTCATCAACCAGGCCGCCACGGGCAACGTTGATGACGTAGGCCGTTTCCTTCATCTTGCGGAAGGCGTCGGCGCCAAGCATGCCCACAGTCTCGGGCGTCTTGGGCATGTGGATAGTGATGAAGTCGGAGTTTTCCAGGAGTTCATCCAAGGTGACCAGCTTGACCCCGAGCTGTGCGGCACGAGCGGCCGTGATGTAGGGGTCGTACGCCAGGATCTCGGTTTCGAACCCCTGCAGGCGGGCTGCCACGAGGGCGCCGATACGGCCCAGGCCGATGATGCCGATCTTCTTCTCGAAGAGTTCGATGCCGGTGTACTTGGAACGTTTCCACTCACCGTTCTTCAGCGCGGAGCTCGCCTGGGGAATGTGGCGGGCGAGGCTCAGGATGTGCCCTACCGTCAACTCGGCTGCTGAAACGATGTTGGACGTCGGTGCGTTGACCACCATGACACCGGCCTGCGTCGCGGACTTGATGTCCACGTTGTCCAGTCCCACCCCGGCACGGGCGATGACCTTAAGGTTCTTCGCAGCGGCAATGGCCTCGGCATCAACCTGGGTGGCCGAGCGAACCAGGATTGCGTCGACGTCGGCGATGGCGGACAGCAGCTGGGAACGGTCGGCGCCGTCGATTTGGCGGATTTCAAAGTCCGGGCCCAATGCCTCGACGGTGGCGGGTGAAAGTTCCTCAGCGAGGAGGACGACGGGTTTGGTGGCTGACACGGGGTGGCACCTTACTTTGGACAACTTTGGGACAGTACTGGACAAGGAGCGGATGCGGGGGCCGGACACGACGCCGGACCAGCCCAGAATATCGAACCTGGGCAAGGATTCCGGTGCCGGTGAACGATGTTACGGCCCCGTTGAGGTTGTTGTGAAGAAATTCACAGGACGCTGTGTTGGGAGGAGCGGCTGCGAAACAGCGACGCCCGCCCGGCTTTGTTTGCCGGACGGGCGTCGGTTCAGTGCCCAGGGCACTGGGCAAAAGGTCAGCGGGCTGCGGAGCCTTCGACGTAGTCCTGGTCCTGCTGCTGCCAGGAGAACAAGGAACGCAGTTCGCGTCCAACCTCTTCGATCGGGTGCTGCTCTGCCTTGGCACGCAGTTCCTTGAACTCGACGGCGCCGTTGTCCTGGTCCTCGATGAAGCGCTTGGCGAAGGCACCACTCTGGATGTCCGCGAGGACAGCCTTCATGTTTTCCTTCACCTCGGGAGTGATGACGCGGGGGCCGGAAACGTAGTCGCCGTACTCTGCGGTGTCGGAGACGCTCCAGCGCTGCTTGGCGATGCCACCTTCCCACATGAGGTCAACGATGAGCTTGAGCTCGTGAAGGACCTCGAAGTAGGCGATTTGCGGCTGGTAGCCGGCTTCGGTGAGGGTTTCGAAGCCGTACTGGACCAGCTGGGAAACGCCGCCACAAAGGACGGACTGCTCGCCGAAGAGGTCCGTTTCGGTCTCTTCGGTGAAGGTGGTCTTGATGACACCGGCGCGCGTGCCACCGATGGCCTTGGCGTAGGACTTGGCCAACTCCCAAGCGGAACCGGATGCGTCCTGCTCAACAGCGATGATGTCCGGGATGCCTCGGCCGGCTTCGAATTCGCGGCGCACGGTGTGGCCCGGAGCCTTCGGAGCGATCAGGATGACGTCGACGCCTGCGGGCGGCTCGATGTAGCCGAAGCGGATGTTGAAGCCGTGGGCGAAGGCGAGTGCCTTGCCTTCGGTCAGCTTGTCCTTGATGGAGTCGTTGTAGATCGCGCGCTGGTGCTGGTCCGGCGCAAGGATCATGATGACGTCGGCCCATTCAGCGGCGTCGGCAACGTTCTTGACCGTGAAGCCTGCGTCCTCTGCCTTGGCGGTCGACTTCGACCCTTCCTTCAGCGCGATAACAACCTCGACGCCGGAATCGCGCAGGTTCAGTGCGTGCGCGTGGCCCTGGGAACCGTAGCCGACGATGGCAACCTTGCGGCCCTGGATGATCGACAGGTCTGCGTCGTCGTCGTAGAACATTTCAGTCACTTGCGTAACTCCTCTTGAGTGGTTTCTGGATATTGATGTGGTGCTGCGGTACTGGACGCAACGCTCGGCATGGCCTGCTAACGCAGGCTCTGCCTGTTTCCTACGCGGAGCGGAGCGCCCTGTCACTCATGGAGCGGGATCCCCGTCCAACGGCCAGGGTGCCGGACTGCACGATTTCACGGATGCCGAATGGTTCGAGCACTGAGAGCAGTGCAGCGAGCTTCTCGGGGGTACCGGTTGCCTCGATCACCAACGAGTCTGTAGACACGTCGACGACGGCGGCACGGAACAGGTCTGCAGCTTGGGTTACCTGCAGGCGTGTCGCGGCATCCGCACGTACCTTGACCAGGATGTGGTCGCGTTGTACGGAAGATTCGGAAGTCAGTTCAACGATCTTGATCACGTTGATCAACTTGTTGAGCTGCTTGGTGACCTGCTCGATGAGGTCGCCGTCGGCATCGACGACGACCGTCATGCGGGACATGCCGGGAACTTCAGTGGGTCCCACAGCCAGTGAATTGATGTTGAACGCGCGCCGGGCGAAGAGGCTGGCTACGCGGGTCAGCACGCCGGGCTTGTCTTCGACCAGAACGGACAGTGTGTGGCGGCTCATGCCTAGTCCTCCTCTTCCCATTCCGGGGTCATATTGCGGGCAACCTGGATTTGGTCATTGCTGACACCTGCGGGGACCATCGGCCACACCATCGAGTTGGGGCTGACGACGAAGTCGATCACGACAGGACGGTCATTGATTTCCAGTGCCTTTTGGATGGTGGCATCGATGTCTTCGTCCCGCTCACAACGCAGTGCAGCACAACCATATGCATCTGCCAGCTTGACGAAGTCCGGAATGCGGACGGTGTCGTGGCCGGTGTTCAGATCGGTATTCGAGTAGCGGCCTTCGTAGAACAGTGTCTGCCATTGGCGGACCATGCCCAGCGAGGAATTGTTGATGATGGCGACCTTGATCGGGATGTTGTTGATGGCGCAGGTGGCCAGTTCCTGATTGGTCATCTGGAAGCAGCCGTCACCGTCAATGGCCCAGACCACGCGGTCCGGCTCACCAACCTTGGCACCCATTGCTGCCGGAACCGAGTATCCCATGGTTCCGGCTCCACCGGAGTTCAGCCAGGCGTGGGGACGCTCATACTTGATGAATTGCGCAGCCCACATCTGGTGCTGGCCAACGCCGGCCACATAGATACCTTCCGGACCCGTGAGCTCGCCAATGCGCTTGATCACGCGCTGCGGTGCCGTCAGTCCATCCTCGGGCTCAGTCCAACCCAAGGGGTAGGTGTCGCGCAGATTGCCCAGGAACGCCCACCAAGAGTCCAGATCCGGTGCGCCGCTGAGCTCGAACTGCGTCTTCACGGCCTCGGTCAGTTCCGGAATGATCTCTTTCACGGAACCGACAATAGGGACATCGGCCGTCCGGTTCTTGGAGATCTCCGCCGGATCGATGTCCGCGTGGATCACCTTGGCAAAAGGAGCGAAGGTCTTCAACACACCGGTGACGCGGTCATCGAACCTGGCGCCGAGGGTGATGAGGAGGTCTGCCTGCTGCAGGGCGGTAACCGCAGATACCGAACCGTGCATGCCCGGCATTCCAACGTGGAGGGGATGCGAGTCCGGGAACGCGCCGCGGGCCATCAGCGTAGTGACTACCGGCGCTCCGGTTGCCAGGGCCAATTCCATGAGTTCGGCAGAGGCATGTCCCTTGACCACACCGCCACCCACATAGAGAACGGGCTTGCGGGAGGCTGCGATCAGCTTGGCAGCTTCACGGACCTGCTTGCTGTGGCCGCGGACCACAGGACGGTAGCCCGGCAAGTCAACCTTCGGCGGCCACGAGAACGTCATCTGGCCTACCTGGGCATCCTTGGCAATATCTACCAGGACGGGTCCCGGGCGGCCGGTAGAAGCAAGGTGGAAGGCTTCGGCCATGACATGCGGGATGTCGTTGGGATCGGTTACCAGGAAGGAGTGCTTGGTGATGGGCATAGTGATGCCCACGATGTCCGCTTCCTGGAACGCGTCCGTACCAATGACGCCACTGGCGACCTGGCCGGTAATGGCTACCATCGGCACGGAGTCCATATGGGCGTCCATGATGGCGGTAACGAGGTTGGTGGCACCGGGTCCCGAGGTGGCGATGCACACGCCAACCCGTCCGGTAACCATGGCGTAGCCTTGCGCGGCGTGGCCGGCTCCCTGTTCGTGACGGACCAGGATGTGATTCATGCTGGAGGCCATCAAGGGGTCGTAGGTGGGCAGGATCGCGCCACCGGGCAAACCGAAAATATCGTCCACGCCGAGTTCTTCGAGCGAACGGACAATTGCTTGCGAGCCGGTCATCACCGTTGGGGGTACAACGTTGTTCGGCCCAAGTACAGGAGAGAGAGGTGCAGCAGTGTCGACGACGACGGCCTCAGCCGTTCGGTCGACCTTTTCCGGAGCCTTTGGGGCTCCAGCGGACTTTGCAGCCATCAGCGAGGGGCTGATCGGCGATCCTTTGCTCATCGGACTCTTCCTTAGTGGATCTTCAGTTGATGGGTCTTGCTTCGGGGAATAAAAAAACCCCTCAGCCTTGCGGCTTTTCGAGGGGTTGCGCGTGACAGTTCGTTACCAGTCGGGCTAAGCCACGCGCTTGGTAAGTACGACGACGCCGACGGTAACGAATGAGATCATGCGTTCAGTGTTCCCTCTAAGTGAGATACGTGTCAATTGACCACCATCGTATCTCACCATATGGACAGGGCTGTCCGCCTGCCGGACTCCCCTGCCAAGGCCGGGGAGTCCGGGGTCCGGCATCAGCCGCAGTAAGCGCCGGTCGAGGCGCTGTGGACCAGCTTTGCGTACTTGGCCAAAACACCCTTGGTGAACTTCGCTGGAAGGGGCTCCCAGCCAACCTTGCGGGCTTCAAGCTCAGCTTCGTCCACCAGGAGGTCGAATGAACGTGCCCCGATGTCCACACGGATGCGGTCACCGTCCTGGACGAAGGCGATGGGACCGCCGTCGACCGCTTCAGGCGCAACGTGGCCGATGCACAAACCGGTGGTCCCGCCGGAGAAGCGGCCATCGGTCAGCAGCAGCACATCCTTGCCCAGTCCAGCGCCCTTGATGGCACCGGTGATCGCAAGCATTTCGCGCATGCCCGGACCACCCTTGGGTCCTTCATAGCGGATGACGACGACGTCGCCCTTGTGGATCTCACCATTGTCCAGTGCGTTAAGGGCCCCTTGCTCGCGCTCGAAGACGCGGGCTGTGCCCTCAAAGACGTCGGCGTCGAAGCCGGCGCTCTTCACCACGGCCCCTTCCGGAGCCATGGTGCCGTGGAGGATGGTGATGCCACCGGTCTTGTGGATGGGGTTGTCCAGTGCCCGAAGGATCTTTCCGTCAAGGTCCGGCGGGTTGATCGAGGCGAGGTTCTCGGCGAGCGTCTTGCCTGTGACAGTAAGGCAGTCGCCGTGCAGCAGCCCGGCGTCGAGAAGCGCTTTCATGATGACCGGCACGCCGCCGATCTTGTCCACATCAGTCATGACGTAGCGACCGAAGGGCTTGAGGTCACCGAGGTGCGGGATTTTGTCGCCAATGCGGTTGAAGTCATCCAGGGTCAGTTCAACTTCGGCTTCGCGGGCAATGGCTAGCAAGTGCAGGACTGCGTTGGTGGATCCGCCGAACGCCATGGTGACGGCGATGGCATTTTCGAACGCCTTCTTGGTCATGATGTCGCGGGCGGTGATTCCGAGGCGAAGCAGGTTCACCACGGCTTCGCCGGACTTGCGTGCAAAGTCATCACGACGGCGGTCTGCCGAGGGCGGAGCCGCCGAACCCGGGAGGGACATTCCCAGCGCCTCACCGATGCATGCCATGGTGTTGGCCGTGTACATACCGCCACAGGCACCTTCGCCCGGGCAAATTGCCTTTTCGATACGGGTGAGGTCCTCCATGCTCATCTTGCCGGCGGCACAGGCGCCGACGGCCTCGAAGGCGTCAATCAGAGTGACTTCCTTCTCGGAGCCATCCTCGAGCTTGACCCAACCGGGCATGATGGAGCCCGCATAGAGGAATACGCTGGCCAGGTCCAGGCGGGCAGCAGCCATGAGCATGCCTGGAAGGGATTTGTCGCAGCCAGCCAGGAGAACCGAGCCGTCGATGCGCTCGGCCTGCATCACGGTTTCGACAGAGTCGGCGATGACTTCGCGGGAAACGAGCGAGAAGTGCATGCCCTCGTGGCCCATGGAAATACCATCCGAGACGGAGATGGTGCCGAACTGCATAGGGAATCCGCCACCGGCGTGGACGCCTTCCTTAGCGCCTTGCGCAAGTCGGTTGAGGGAAAGGTTGCAGGGCGTAATTTCATTCCACGAACTGGCGACGCCAATTTGCGGTTTGGCGAAGTCGTCATCCCCCATCCCCACCGCACGGAACATGCCACGCGCGGGCGCGGCGTGAATTCCGTCGGTTACGACCCTGCTGCGGGGCTTGATGTCCGGTTTGGTATCTGTCGCAATTTGGGTGGCGTCGCTCATGGTCCAAAGTCTATGTGTCCACGGCAGCGGCCCACGACGTAATCCTCCCGGGTTAAGCACGAAGGTAAGAATATTTCCTCGTCAGCGCGGAAAACTTGAGCCCCTTTTCTTGGGATCACCAACTCCATCACAACCCAGGTTGGACGGCCCCTAAACGCTGGACACCCCATTAGCAGCCACGTAACGTCGGAAATACCACTAACTGCACCCTGTGAGCAGAAGGGCCACACCATGGACTGGTTGATTTGGGTCATTGTTATTGTGCTGATCGTCGCGATTGTTTGGTGGCTCCTGAGCCGCAACAACGCCAGGAATTCGTCAACTGGACCATTGGGCACTGCCCCTGGCACCGGGACTCCCGGACGGACAGGCACTGCCGCACCAGCTGCCATGGAACCCAGCGACACGATGTCGATGCCCGATACAGCCGCGGCGGTGGCTGGCGTAGCGGGCCTGGCTGGGGTTACGAATATGGGGAAGGCAGCGGCTGAGGGCAGCGGGCCCGTCGAATCCAGCATGGAATCACGCGTCGAAACCGAAGCTCAGGCTGGACCGCCGGTGGACGAACCTGTGATTGAAACGCCGGAGGTCGACGAGCCAGTGGTCGATGAGCCAGTGGTGGACACGGATGCACAGGTCACTGCCGGTGATGTCGATGACTGGGAGGCTGCCGGAACGCCGGCATCTGAACCCCTGGCGGCCGAGCCTGCGATTTCTGAGCCAGCGGCTTCCGGATCCGGGGACGGAGTGACAGCGGATGACGTGACGCGCGCAGATGACACGCCAAAGGTGGAGGAGTCAGCGGACACCAACGCAGCAGACAAAGCTGAGTGGGAATCCTCGTGGACGGACGCAGGCGGCACTGCGATCCACCATCACGAATACACGGATGCACACTCAGCCACCCTCGCCGGCGCCGAGACCGCGGCTGCTGAAATGGACGACGAAGATTCAATGACACCAACGGGCCATCTCGCCGCTGAACATCCATATGGGGTTGGCTCAGCCAGCGCCGCAGCAGACGGCAGCGGCCCCGAGGGCTACCCGGTGAAGGCCGACGCTTCAACCATGACCTATCACGATGAAGATACCGCCGGCTATGACGAAGCCACCGCGGATGTGTGGTTTGAATCGGCCGCGCATGCGGAAGCGGCCGGGTTCCGCCCTCCCCCGAGGAACAGGCACTAAACGGAACACGCGATATGGGCAGATGTGCAGTAAGAGCTGACGGCCGACCCGCCACCGGTTCCTGCTGGTTGATGCCCGCCCGAACTGCGGCCAGGCTTCTGGCCGCTCTTTTACTGGCGGCCCTGTCAGCGGCTTGCACGGGGAGTCCGTCGTCGCCAGGTTCGGCCGCCACGCCTGAGGGCCCCATCAGTTCCAGTGTCCCCGTATCGCCAGGGTCGGGCACTGCATCCGAGTCAGCGCCGCCTGCTGTCCCACGAAAACTGGAGGTACAGCAAAAGCTCGACGCCGGCCTGCAGCTGCCTTGGTCCATCGTCTTCCTACCGGACGGCACAGCCATCGTGTCGGAACGCGATTCGGCCCAGGTCAAGAGCATCCGCGATGGCCGGACAACAACCATCGGCGAGGTTGCCGGCGTCGAACCTGGTGGTGAAGGTGGGCTTCTGGGCCTTGCCCTGTCTCCTGCCTTCGCCAGCAACCGCTGGCTTTACGCCTATTTCACGTCAGCCACCGACAACCGGATCGCCAGAATGCACTTGTCGGAAGAGCCGGGAGGCGCTTTGAGGCTTGGCGGCCCTGAGGTGGTCTTTTCCGGAATATCAAAGGCTTCTACCCATAACGGTGGCCGGATCCGTTTTGGCCCTGACGGATTCCTGTATGTGGGCACCGGCGATTCGCAGCGCCGGGAACAGCCACAGGATACACACGCCTTGGGTGGAAAGATCCTGCGGCTGACTCCCGAGGGACGCCCTGCTCCGGGCAACCCGTTCGGTGAAAACCCTGTCTATAGCTATGGACACCGGAATGTTCAGGGCTTGGCGTGGGACAACGAAGGAAGGTTGTGGGCCAGCGAGTTTGGTCCGGACGTGGACGACGAACTAAACCTCATTACCCCTGGCGGCAACTATGGTTGGCCCACAGTGACAGGAGCCCCCGGCCGCAGCGGGTTCATCGACGCCAAAGTTGTTTGGCCTTCAACCTCAGACGCATCGCCCAGCGGATTGGAAATTGCCGACGGCGTGGCTTACACCGGAGCCCTTCGCGGCCAACGGCTTTGGGCCATCCCGCTCAACGGCAACAAGGCGGGTTCACCTGTGGCTTACTTCACAGGCGAGTATGGTCGGCTGAGGGATGTTGCCAAGGCTCCCGACGGGACGTTGTGGGTCCTCAGCAACAACAGAAACCCTGATTTTGCGCTGATTTTGAGGCGCTCTTCGTGAACCCCGGACCCTTGGCGCCGCCGATTTCCCTCATCCGCCGAAGTCGTGTAGAGTTACATGTCGTTGCGGAGATCGCCGAGGGAACAAAAGCCCCCGGGTTTGGGTCGAAATCAACAGCTGCACCTCTAGCTCAACTGGCAGAGCAATTGACTCTTAATCAATGGGTTCCGGGTTCGAGTCCCGGGGGGTGCACCAACGAAAGGCCCTGGAGTGGTATTCACTCCAGGGCCTTTTTTCGTTGCCTTGTTCCGCTCGAACACTGGTCTTCGTGGAATGCATCACGCCGGGATAATTCTGGTTAGCCGCCGTCAAAAAGTGGTGTAGAGTTATCTGTCGTTGCGGACGTCAATGGAGAATATGACTCCTTCGTATTGACCGAAACAATAGCTGCACCTCTAGCTCAACTGGCAGAGCAATTGACTCTTAATCAATGGGTTCCGGGTTCGAGTCCCGGGGGGTGCACAGAATAGGAAAGGCTCCGGATCGTTGCTACGATCCGGAGCCTTTTCTTATTCAAGCCTGAGGGTTGGCGTCCCCCGCTGGGCGGTCGAGCGCAGGCATTCCGGCAAGTCCCCGGACCACGATCTTAAGTTCGTCGCGCAGCCGGGCGGTGTCGACCTGAACCAGGGCGAGCACGTCCTGCTCAAGCCGCACTGCCTCGGCCAAAGCTGCGGAGCCGGCGTCTGTGAGCGTCACAACGTGACTGCGACGATCCGAGTCGCTGCGCTGACGACTTACGTGCCCGTGCAGCTCAAGCCTTGCAAGAGTAGTGCCCATGGTCTGCGCCTTGACCCTGGCAACTTCAGCCAAAGCAGCCTGTGTAATGGGCCCTTTTGCAGCAAGGACTTCCATGGCGATCACGCCGGCATGCGTCAGTCCGATGTTCTTCAATTTTTCATTCCACGAGATTTCCACGAGTCGCGCAGCCGTTGAAAGCAATCGCGTCGTGGGCCATCTCTCCATATCTGGCATGCCGACAGTATATGCGCGTGGAGGCTGTTGCCGTTGCTTCTGGCCACTAAACTGGGGAGTCGCGAACGTTAGCAAGGAGCAAATTATGGCGGAACGTCTTATTCCCGGTGGCGTAGCCCCGGACTTCACACTTCAAGACCAAGATGGCAACGACGTCAGTCTTTCGGACTTCCGTGGACGTAAGACGATTGTCTATTTTTATCCGGCAGCATCGACGCCTGGCTGCACCAAAGAGGCGTGTGATTTCCGGGACAACCTCGCGTCCCTCCAGACTTCGGGTTTTGAAGTAGTGGGAATCTCTCCAGATTCTGTGAAGGCGCTGGCCAAGTTCGCAGGGGAAGAACAATTGACGTTCCGCATACTCTCGGACGCAGACCACGCGGTGGCCGAGGCCTATGGTGCCTGGGGCGAGAAAAAGAACTATGGCCGCACCTACATGGGCCTGATCCGTTCCACGATCGTGGTGGACCCGGACGGAAAGGTCCACCTTGCCCAGTACAACGTCAGAGCCACAGGGCACGTCGCCAAGCTTCGCCGCGACCTCAAACTCGACAAGTAGCGGGTACACTGGAGGCCGGAAGAAGGCTCCGGTCAGCCCATAGGGCAGTCCAGTGGCCAGCCAGCGCGAGTGGTGAAATTGGCAGACACGCAGGATTTAGGTTCCTGTGCCTTCGGGCGTGGGGGTTCAAGTCCCCCCTTGCGCACAGCAGTTGGAGCAACACGGCATCAACACAGTGGTGAAGAACCACGGATTCTTCAAACACCCCCGGTTCACTGAGCATTTCATTCGGACCGGGGGTGTTCTTTCCTCAAGCAGACGGGGACTATGCCCCGCAACGCGCCCGAACCGGCACCGGGGGCGTTCAACTAGACTGGAATGCGGTCTGGCCGAAGCCGGCCACAGCACTTCCGACCGGCTTGAGGGGACAAGAGTGGCAAGCAGCAAGATACGGCGGCTGGGAATACCGTTCACGGCAGTCCTGCTGATTTTGGGACTGGCATCATGTACCGGAACGCCGGGGCCCGCAGCGTCATCATCGGCAAGCAGCACAGCAGCTGCGGAGCCGACGGCTACCTT
This sequence comes from Micrococcaceae bacterium Sec5.1, assembly GCA_039636795.1. Taxonomy (NCBI): domain Bacteria; kingdom Bacillati; phylum Actinomycetota; class Actinomycetes; order Micrococcales; family Micrococcaceae; species Micrococcaceae bacterium Sec5.1. The sequence goes on from CP143430.1 coordinate 3,603,730, forward strand.
CAATTTCGGTACAGCATCCATGCCGCTGGGGCTCGACCCTGCGATGACAGCGGATTCGGAGTCATACCGTGTGACCCGCCAGGTCCTTGAGGGACTTGTAGGCGTGGACGGCACCACCGGGCAGACTACCCCGCTGCTCGCCACGGAATGGAAAGACAGCAACAACGGGCTGAGCTACGACTTCAAGCTCCGTGAAAAAGTGACTTTCCATGATGGAACTCCGTTCGATGCCGCCGCCGTTTGCGCCAACTTCAACCGCTGGTTTACGTTTCCCGCCGACCTGAGGAAACAAGCGCCCGGGATCTCTTTCCAAAACGTCTTCAAGGCCTATTCTGACGAGCCAGTGTTTTCGATCTTCAAGGACTGCAAGGTTGTTTCCGCCAGCAACGTCCAGATCAACCTCACCCGACCCTTCACTGGTTTCCTGCAGGCCCTGACGCTGCCCGCCTTTGCCATCTCCTCGCCCACCGCCCTTGAAGGGCAGAAGGCCAACGTCCTGGACAAGGTGCAAAATGGCCAGGCGGTGTCCGCCTACGCCAGCCATCCGGTGGGGACAGGTCCTTACGCATTCACGGCCTGGGACGAACACAAGATCACGTTGGCCAGCTACAAGGGCTACTGGGGCAACAGGGGCCAAATCGGCGTTATCAACTTCATTCCTTATGACCACGCAGAAACGCGCCAGCAAGCGCTCCTTGACGGCAAGATCGACGCCTACGATCTCGTGACGTCGGGAACCTTTGATCAACTTGTCAAAAAGGGTGTCCAGATCATCCAGCGTGACCCGTTCTCGGTGATGTACCTCGGCATGAACCAAGCGGTTGCGCCGTTGGACAAGCTGGAGGTCCGCCAGGCCATCGAGATGGCTATTGATAAGGAATCACTGATCCGCAGGTTCTTCATCGACAACACGGCGCAAGCTTCACAATTTGTTCCCCCGAAGCTCAGTGGTTTCAACAACAACGCCCCTTCTTTGGGATACAACCCTGAGAAGGCCAAGGAGCTTCTGGAGAAGGCCGGCTACAAGGGCGAGGAACTCAAGTTCTACTATCCGCTGAACGCCACTCGGGCTTATATGCCCACACCAGAGAAGATCTACGCCGAGATCAGCCGCCAACTGGTTGCCGTAGGAATCAACATCAAGCCGGTTCCCGTGGACTGGGAGGATGGCTATCTTCAAAAGGTGCAGTCCCCTGGCGACCACGCCCTGCACCTCCTGGGCTGGAATGGCTCCTATGCCGATGCTGACAACTTCCTGGGCCCGCTTTTCGGAGAGCCCAGGGGCGAGTTCGGATACACGGATTCGGAAGTCTTCCACAAGATCGAGCGAGCCCGCGCCCTGCCCAACGGCGATGACCGCAACACCCAGTACCAGTCCATCAATGCCGAGATAGCGGCGTCGGTGCCGGCCGTGCCCATAGCCTTCCCTATCTCTGCGCTGGCCCTGTCCGACAAGGTGGAAAGCTACCCCGCTTCACCTGTCCTCAACGAAGTTTTCACAAACGTCCGCTTAAAGCCTTGACGATTCCCTGCAATTTCAGTATTGCGTCTGCGCGGGGATATTCTGTGACAGCCAGTGCCGCCGCTAACGGAGATTGATCGTGACCTTCATTTCCAAGACTCAACATGCCGACGTCGTCCTTATTGGCGGCGGAATCATGAGTGCCACCCTTGGTGCGTTCATCAAGCAACTCGAACCCACCTGGACCATCTCCCTCTTTGAACGACTCGACGAAGCGGGACTCGAAAGCTCCGGACCATGGAACAACGCCGGCACCGGACATGCTGCGCTGTGTGAGCTTAACTACTCCCCCGCGGCCAAGGACGGCTCCGTGGATCCTTCCAAGGCCATCCACATCAATGAGCAGTTTCAGCTTTCGCGCCAGTTCTGGTCCCATCTGGTGGACAGCAATGTCATTGGCTCCCCCAAGGGCTTCATCAACACTGTTCCGCACATGAGCTTCGTCATCGGCGATGATCACGCGAACTTCCTGAAGACCCGGTACGAGGCCCTCAAGCCCAACACGCTGTTCCGCAGCATGGAATACACCGAGGACCAGGACAAGATCGCCAAGTGGGCGCCCCTCATCGTCAAGGGCCGGGACCGCAAGCAGCGCGTTGCCGCCACCCGCGCGGCGGAAGGCACCGACGTCGATTTCGGCGCACTGACCCGCGAACTGACCGGCTATCTGCGGAACACTGGCGCCGAGGTCAACTTTGGTCACGACGTCACCAACATCCATCGTGCATCAGGCGGCGGTTGGGATCTTTCCCTCAAACACCCCAAGTCGGGTGAGCACGGCCGCATCCACGCCAAGTTCGTCTTCGTAGGAGCCGGCGGTGGAGCACTCCACCTGCTTCAGGCCTCGGGCATTCCGGAAAGCAAGGGCTACGGCGGATTCCCCGTATCCGGCCAGTTCTTCCGCTGCACCGACGACTCCATCACCTCGCAGCACAGCGCCAAGGTCTATGGCCAGGCTTCCGTTGGCGCCCCACCCATGTCCGTCCCCCACTTGGACACCCGGTTTGTTGAAGGCAAGCGTTCCCTCCTCTTTGGCCCGTACGCTGGTTTCTCCACGAACTTCCTGAAGACCTCCAGCTACCTTGACCTCCCGCTGTCCATCCGCCCGGGAAACATTATTCCGATGCTTGCGGTGGCCAAGGACAACATGGACCTCACGGCGTACCTCATCAAGGAGGTGGCCAAGCGCCACGAGGCGAAGGTGGAGTCCTTGCGTGAGTACTATCCCGAGGCCGTTGGCAATGATTGGGAGCTGATCACTGCAGGCCAGCGTGTCCAGATCATCAAGAAGCACCCGCAAAAGGGCGGCATCCTGCAGTTCGGTACTGAGGTCATCGCGTCCCGCGACGGTTCCATCGGCGCCCTTCTGGGTGCGTCTCCGGGAGCTTCCACTGCTGTCCCGATCATGATTGAACTGCTGCAGAAGACGTTCCCCAAGAACTTCAAGGGTTGGCAGTCCAAGCTCAAGGACATGATGCCGGGCTATGGCGTGAAGCTTAACGAGAACCCTGAGCTTGCCGCCGAGCTTGAGGCAAGCACTGCACGGTCATTGCAACTGGAAGTGGCCAACGCCCTCCAGGGCTAGGCCGGCCGGGGCTGCGGCCGGGTTCCCGTCAGTCGAATTGTTCCGTAGATCTCAGGAGACTATGCAATGTTCCGCCTGGCCACTTTGTCCCTGGGAAACCGTGCCCTGATCGCGCTGATCACCGTCTTTGCGGCGGTGTTCGGCGTGATCACCATGGGCTCGCTCAAGCAGGAACTTATTCCCTCGATCGAGTTCCCGCAGATCACAGTCATCACGTCCATGCCCGGCGCTTCTCCCGAAGTAGTGGACAAGCAGCTGAGCAGGCCCCTTGAGACGGCCCTGAACAGCGTCGAGGGACTTGAGTCCACCACCTCCACATCCCGCAACGGTGTTTCGCAGATCACCATGGTGTTCACGTACGGCTCCAACCTTGACCGTGCACGGAACCAGATCGACCGCGCGATTTCCAACGCCAAACGCGTGCTTCCGGCCGACGTCGAGCCGCAATCCATTGCCGGCAACATCAGCGACTTTCCCATCGTGTTCCTGGCTGTCTCCTCTGACAAACCGCTCAGCGAACTCAATGCCGACCTCCAGCGCTTGAGCGTTCCCCGACTGCAAAAGATCGACGGCGTCCGCGGCGCCGATCTGACTGGCGGCTCCAAGCAGCACATCCTGATCCAGCCCCGTCCTGCCGATCTCGCGGCGAAGGGTGCGTCCATCCAGTCGATCAGCAGCGCACTGAAGAACAACGGCACGCTGGTTCCTGTGGGCACCATAGAGGACCAGGGCAAAACCCTGTCCCTGCAACTGGGCAGCCCGGTTGATTCCCTTGAAGTCATCAAGGGCTTGCCGATATCGGGCGCAAAGGATTCCGCCACCATCGGAACTGTTGCCGATGTCAGCATCGAAGACGACCCCGCCACATCCATCACGCGCACAAATGGCAAGCCAACACTTGCGCTGTCAGTCACCAAGAAGCCCGAAGGCGACACTGTGGCGATTTCGCACGCGGTGCGGGATGCGCTTGCGCCGATGGAGGCAGAGCTGGGGAACAACGCTGCGTTCACGCCCGTCTTCGACCAGGCTCCTTTTATAGAGAAGTCCATCAAGGACCTCACTACTGAAGGGCTCCTGGGCCTGGGATTTGCCGTCGCTGTCATCCTGGTCTTCCTGATGTCCATACGGTCCACGCTGGTTACGGCCGTGTCCATCCCCCTTTCCCTCCTGATCACGTTCATTGGCATTTCCGCCACGGGCTACTCGTTGAACATCCTCACTCTTGGTGCGCTCACCATCGCCATTGGCCGGGTCGTAGATGATTCGATCGTGGTGATTGAGAACATCAAGCGCCATTTGAGTTATGGCGAGCACAAGCTGGCCGCCATCTTGACGTCCATCCGGGAAGTTGCCGGCGCCATCACTGCGTCCACGTTGACCACTGTGGCCGTTTTCCTGCCCATAGCGTTCGTGGGCGATCTGGCAGGCGAGTTGTTCCGGCCCTTTGCCCTGACGGTAACCATCGCCCTGTTGTCATCCTTGCTGGTTTCCCTCACGATCGTTCCCGTCCTGGCTTACTGGTTCCTTCCTTCGCCTCGGCCAGATACCGAATCAGCAATGACGCGCAGGGAGGCTGCAGCGAAGGCCCGGGAGGCCGAACAGCGGAGCCGGCTCCAGCGAGGTTACTTACCTATCCTCGCGAAGACGCAGAAGCACCCTGTCCTCACCTTGTCTGCGGCGGCCTTGGTGCTGGTGGCAACGCTCGCGGTGTCGCCACTGCTTGCCACAGACCTGCTGGGGAGATCCGGCGAGAACAGCATGACAGTGCGTCAGGTCCTTCCGGCAGGAACGAGCTTGGAGGCCACCAGCGCTGAAGCCACCAAGGTGGAGGACATGCTCCGGGGCATGGAGGGCATCAAAGACGTCCAGGTGACCTCTGGTAACGCCCAGTCTGGCTTCGCCGCGCTAACGTCAACTGGCTCCTCCAACTCGACCTTCACGATCGTTACGGACGAGAAAGCGAACCAGAAGAAGCTTCAGGATGATGTCCGCTCCAAGCTCCAGGGTGCCGCAGGCAAGATCAGCGTGGGTTCGCAGCAGGGTGGATTTGGCACATCATCCACGGTGGACATCACCATCAAGGCCGCAAACTCGGCTGATCTTCAGTCTGCAAGTGACGCCATGGTAAAGGCGATGCAGGACGTTCCCGGAAGCACCGAGGTGTCCACCAACCTCGCCGCGAACCAGTCCGTAGTCCAGGTGCGCGTGGATCGGGCGAAGGCAGTGGCAGCCGGACTGACGGAGGAACAAGTGGGTGCCTTCCTGGCATCGACCGTCAGCCCGGTCCCCGCAGGGACAGTACGCATCGAGACCAACGACTACCCCGTCCAAATTGGAAAAGGGACACGCTTCACCAGCATCACCTCAGTCCGTGCACTGCCACTCCCGACGGCGCGTGGTCCCGTGACGCTGGAGAGTATCGCCACCGTCGAACAAGTCGATGCGCCTGTGTCCATCACGAGCAGCAACGGCCAGCGGACCGCGAAGGTAACCGTGACGCCGTCGGGTTCCAACCTGGGCAGCGTCAGCACCGAAGTGCAGAAGCGGTTGGCGTCCGTTGAGCTGCCTGCCGGCGTAACGGCCGCCATTGGTGGTGCTACGACGCAGCAAGCGGAGTCCTTCCGTCAGCTTGGCTTGGCTCTCCTGGCTGCGATCGCGATCGTCTACGTGATTATGGTGGCTGCCTTCAAATCGTTGGTGCAGCCGTTGATCCTCCTGGTTTCTGTTCCCTTCGCCGCGACAGGCGCTGTGGGCTTGCTATTGGCGACGGGCGTTCCCCTGGGGTTGCCATCGCTGATTGGCATGCTGATGCTGGTTGGCATCGTGGTCACCAACGCAATCGTGCTGATCGACCTCATCAACCAGTACCGCAAACCCCACAACGGCACACCGGGCATGAGCGTGGCCGATGCCATCACCCACGGCGCCCGCCAACGCCTGCGACCCATCCTGATGACGGCATTGGCCACAGTGTTCGCGCTGACCCCTATGGCCCTGGGCCTCACCGGTGGCGGAGGGTTCATTTCGCAGCCGCTGGCAATCGTCGTGATCGGTGGCCTGGTGTCTTCAACGGCGCTGACACTCATCCTGGTCCCCGTCCTTTACAAACTGGTGGAAGGACGCCGGGAGAAAAAACAACTCCTGAAGCAGCTGCAGCACCGCCCCGAAGTCATGCCGGATAAGGGAAATGGCGGGAACGGCCACGACGACTTCGTCGACTGGACCACCGGCATGGTGCCCCGGATTACGGGACGCCGGGCGGCGAACAACCCCGCGGAGTAGAGCCGCATCAGCAGCCAACAGGGCCGGGAACAATTCCCGGCCCTGCCCTGTTACAGGAACTGATACATGCAAATGCATCTAGTTTGAGATACACTGTTTACAGAGCCCGGGACCACGGGCAGGGAGAAAGGCACATCATGCAGATCGGCGTATTCAGCGTCAGTGACATCACCACTGACCCCACCACGGGCCGCACGCCCACGGAGAACGAACGCATCAAGGCCTCCGTTGCCATTGCCAAAAAGGTCGAAGAAATCGGCATGGATGTCTACGCCATTGGCGAGCACCACAACCGTCCCTTCTTCTCCTCCTCCCCAACGACCACCCTGGCTTACATCGCGGCCCAGACCGAGCGCATCACGTTGTCCACGGCCACAACCCTGATCACCACCAATGACCCGGTCAAGATCGCCGAGGACTTTGCGATGCTGCAGCATCTCTCCGATGGCAGGGTTGACTTGGTGCTTGGGCGCGGCAACACAGCACCTGTATACCCTTGGTTCGGAAAGAACATCCAGGACGGGATCGAGCTCGCGATCGAAAACTACAGCCTGCTCCGCAAGCTGTGGGATGAGGATACGGTCAATTGGTCGGGCAAGTTCCGCACCCCCCTGCAGAACTTCACCTCTACACCGCGCCCGCTCGATGGCGTTGCCCCCTTCGTCTGGCACGGCTCCATCCGCACGCCGCAGATCGCTGAAGTGGCTGCCTACTATGGCGACGGCTTCTTCGCGAACAACATCTTCTGGCCCAAGGAGCATTACCAGCAGTTGATCGGCCTTTACCGCGAGCGCTACGAGCACTATGGGCACGGCACGGCCGATCAGGCAATCGTGGGCTTGGGTGGTCAGTTCTTCATGAGGAAGAACTCCCAGGACGCGGTCAAGGAGTTCCGCCCATACTTCGACAACGCACCCGTGTACGGTCATGGTCCTTCCTTGGAGGACTTCACGTCACAGACACCCTTGACCGTGGGCAGTCCGCAGGAAGTCATCGAGAAGACGCTCACCTTCCGTGAATTCTTTGGCGACTACCAGCGGCAGTTGTTCCTGATCGATCACGCGGGTCTGCCCCTGAAGACCGTCCTGGAGCAGCTTGACCTCTTCGGCGAAGAAGTCCTTCCCGTGCTCCGCAAGGAATATGCTGCCCTGAAGCCGGCCAACGTGCCGGACGCGCCGACGCACGCTTCCCGCGTTGCTGCGGCCATGGAGGCCAGCGTCAACGAGTCCGCTCCAGCTGGAGCCCCGGGTCAGGAGGCCTGATGTCCAACCCTTCGGCGTCCTCCGCCGTTCGCCTCGCCGCCGAGACCTGGGAGTCGCTGTTCCGCTCCCAGGTGGCGGTGATGCGGAAACTTCAATCAGGTCCGGCGTTCAAGTCCCTGCCGGTCAAGGAGTATGACGTCCTGTTTACACTCTCGCGATGCCCTTCCGGTCAGCTGCGGTTGAACGAGATCAATGACAAAGTGCTGCTGAGCCAGTCCAGCCTGAGCCGTTTGGTGGACCGGCTGGAGAAGCGGGGTTTGGTGGAGCGGACAACAGCGCCCGACGACGGCCGTGGAGTGCTGCTGTCCCTGACAGAATCAGGCAGCGAGTTGCAGAAAACGATTGGTCGGGAACACGTGCGCGATATTGCCCAACTCGTTGGGCCGGCGCTTACAGTCGAGGAGCAGCGGGAACTGTTGCGGCTGACGGAGAAGCTACGGGCCTCAGTGGCAGGACACCAGGCAACGCACAGGTAGGGGTGCCGCTCCCCGTCGTCTCAGGGGCGGTCATCTCAGGGCAGGTCGTCTCAGTGCAGGCGGACGAGCTGCCGTGGATCCTCCACAGGGAGCTCGCCGTTGACTGATGCGCTGACCTTGAGGGTCTTCAGCGACAGGCTCCCACCCACCGTGGAAAGGAAGGCTGTATCTGAAGAATCCCGTCCTGCCGTGATGCGAAGCATGGACTCGCGCGGCGCCAGCCCAGTCGGATCAATGATGTGCCATCCATCATCTATGTAGGCCTCTGCCACAGCGTGGAAGTCCATGGGACTCAACCCGGGTGCGTACACAGCTGCGAGGCGGGCCGGCACATCCTTGGACCTCAACAGGGCAATGGCCAAGTGTGCGAAGTCACGGCAAACACCGCGCCGGTGGAGGAGCGTCTCCACCGCACCGTCGGTTCCTCGCGAGGATCCACTGACGTAGCGCAGCTCTCCATTGACCCAATCACGGACAGCGTGGAGCAGTTCGGCCCCGCTAAGGCTGCCGAACTCGGCATAAGAGGTGGGCAGCAACCGATCAGATTCGGCGTAGCGGCTCGGCCGGACGTACCGGATGAGTTCCATGGGAGAGGGTGTGTCGCGGTCTGCGAAGCCATGGACCGTGGCTTGGTAGTCAACCGTCACTTCGCTGGGCTCCGTGAATTCCATGTATTGGAAGCGGCCCCCGTGATGGTCGCTGAGTTCAGCAAAGGGAATCTCGTTCCCATCAAGAGTGATGGAGAGTGTTTCCGTTACTGACTCGTACCCCGGATTGTTGGCCACGGCGATGGCCATGGCCACTTTCGTGTTGGCTACAGTCTTGAAAACGAGCTTGGCAGCAACGTTGCGTTCCATTAATCTCCGGGGTGGGTTGCGGCGGGACAGCCCCCGATGCCGCCGTTATATGGATCAGCCAACCGCAGGACTACAGATTGACCTTCAGAGACAGTAGCATCCGTTGGACGTTGGCGAATTCAGAATCATGGGCGACGTACTTCGCGGCCAGGTCCAAGGTGTCAAAAGTCTTTGCCGGGGCTACTTTTTCATCGGCGGCGAAGGCATGGACCGCTGTAACATCCCCGAAAGAGTAGTCGCCCTTGCCGGAAGGTCCCTGAACGCGGTTCCTTAGTTCGCAAGCCTGGCCGTCGGCGCCAGCCACCATGTTGGTGATGCCGAAGGAACCGAAGAATTTGTAGCCTTGGATCACGCGGAAAACGACTCGGGGATCGATGGTGTCCGGACCATCGGAGTGCGGAACATCCAATGGCGCACTGCTGATAACTATGTACGGATGGCTTTGGCCAGCGGGGCAAGCGATGGGCCCTGCAGGAGGCAGTCCTGTCTGCAGGGTCGCGATGTATCGGCCCCCGCCATCTTTGACTTCGACCTTCAGGGCACCTGGCAGTGAACCAGCTTCAGCAGTGACAGACTGGGCAATCCAATTCTCCGGGAGTTCGAAGCTGACCTTTTTGGCGGGATCCGTGTAGGTCTTCCAGGTCAATGCCGTGGCTGCCGGGCTGGGGTCAGAGGTGGATGCAGCAGTTGAACCGGGTGTCGCGGACGGCGTGCTGGAGACGGCGCCTCCTGACGGCGTCGTACGTTCTGATCCGGAGCCCTGGGACGGGAGGCCTGATTCGGAACTGTTGGAATGGGAACCGGAGGTCTGGGAAACCTGTGGCCCCTTGTTTTCAGTGGAACAGGCCGCGGTGGCGGTGAGCAGGATGACACTCAGTGCCACTGTGCTGAGCCGAAGCGTCGTCGTACGGTTCGGATGGGTGGTGCCGTTCATGCGCACAGCTTATCGGCGGGTAAGGCCCGACACGGGATTTGACGTCGTACTAGGCTGAAGACATGGCTCCCGATCAGCACGACGCATTCGAGGACAACATGCCCAACATGTCCGCTGTTGATATTGCGGATTGGCGGTTGCGGACCTTCGCCCTATATGACCAAGTGCGGCAGCTCGCGGCTACAGATCCGTTCGATGCACACAACTATTGGCGCCAGGAGCGGGACCGGATGTTTGCCACCCATCCCGCGTCGGCGCTGACAGCAGAGATGAAAGCATCCTTCGCCGGGTTGCGCACGGCCGACTATGACCCCGCCTTCCGGATGTACGTTCCGCTGTCACCGGAGGGGACGGGACAGGAAATGAATGTTGAAACAGGGACCGACGGCGTAGTTCCGTTTGTGAGGATTGGAACCTTTGAGTTGCCTGGACTCGGATCCTTGGCCGTTTGGCGGCTGCGAAGCTACGGCGGCGGCATCTTCGTGCCTTTGCGCGACGCTACCGCCGGCAAAGCCGGTGGAAGCTACGGCGCCGGAAGATACCTTTTGGACACAGTGAAGGGCGCTTACCACGGTGTTCGGCGCATCGATGAACGGCAGGAGTTCATCGTGGACCTAAATTTCGCGTACAACCCGTCCTGCGCCTACAACGAAGCCTGGGCGTGCCCCTTAGCCGGACCGGCCAACCGTCTCGCAGCCGAGGTACCAGTGGGTGAGCTGTATTTAGGAGACGGCTAACGCCAATTGGGCGAGGGGCCCGGCGCAGCGTCACGGAACCGTAAGTTCTGGAGCGCCCTCGGACAGACCGTAAAAGCCTAGATGATTAAGTCCTATTGGATTTAGTGGTCGTAGGCGATGAGTGAGCGTTTGCGGGGCGCGTTGATGCGCCAGTTGTGCCAGATGCCTGCGGCAAGGGCGAGGAGTCTGGCAGCTACCCGGGCGTAGACGCCGGCCATGGTCCGTCCGCCGTGTTCTTCGAGGCCGAGTTGGCCCTTGAGGGTGTCGAAGACGGATTCAATCCATTGTCGGATGCCGCCGAGTTTGCCGAAGCGGGGTTTCTCGTCCTTGCGGTCCGGGCGGATCAGGTGCGCGCCGAGGTCCTCGGTGATGAACCGTTCGAAGTCGCGGCCGGCGAAGCCTTTGTCCCCGAGGATGACCTGCCCGGCCCGGATGAGGTGGTGGTCGTGTTCGAGTAGGGCCTGGGTGACCTCGCGTTCACCGATCTTCGGGTTCGCCAGGCCCCAGATCACGGGCATGCCTTCAGGGGTGCTGATCAGGTAGAGACGCAGGCCCCAGAAGAACCGGGAGTGGGAGGCACAGTAGCCGTAGCCGGCGTGCCCGGACAGGTCGGAGCGTTTGACGGTTTCCCGGGACATGCCGCACGGCACGGGGGTGGAATCGACCAGGCGCAGGACCTCGTGCCAGGACGGGGTGTCCCGTGCCAGCGCGGTGATGGCGGCCGCGATCACAGGGCCCGCGGCCCGGAGACGCTTGTTATAGCCGGATTGGTGCGGAATGCCCGGGAACATGCCGGACAGGTGGATCCGTGAATAACGGATCCACCTGGTCTCCGAGGAGAAGCCGAGCAGGTGCTGTGCCACGGCCAGGCAGAGCAGCTCAGCGTCGCTCAGCACCGGTTTCCGGCCCGGCCGGCGAGCCCTGGACACACCCAGGTCCGGCAGCACATGGTCATCCAAATAGACGTAAAGTGTGGTCAGGAGAGTGTTTAGTTGCGTGTTCACAAACTCGGCTTAACACTCTCCGCCTTACTTTAAAAGCTCCCGCGCCCGCCACGGCAATAGGACTTAGTCATCTAGCCTTGGAGCATGAACAGAATCGGGCGGATGATCCGTGCCCACAGGATCCTGGCCACCACCGCGGGCGTGTCGGTCTTGTTCCTGGTCATCGTTGCCGCCGCCCTGTTCCAGCCTTGGCGGCTGTTTACGAGCAGCAGCGTGAACGAGGCCCTGCCGCTGGCTCCTCCCGCATCAACGTCGGCGTCCCCTTCGACTGCACCGACTACCACCGATTCACGGGGCAACGGCTCGCCTTCCCCCAACACGTCAGCCTCAACGCCAACAGGCAACACCGATCCTGTGGTGCTGGGCCTCGGCAATTTCCAATCCCAGGAGCATCAGACTTCTGGTACTGCACAGCTCCTGGAACTGCCCGATGGCTCCCGTGTGCTGAGGTTGGAAAACCTGGCCAGCAGCGATGGTCCGGACGTCAAGGTCTGGCTCAGCAGCCTTGAGGCAGGAGGCGATTGGTACAAGTATCGCTCGGATCGGTATGTGGACCTCGGCCCCGTCAAAGCCACGCACGGCAACCAGAACTATGTCATCCCCGCCGCCGTGGACCTCTCCGGCCTGCAATCGGTAGTGCTCTGGTGTGACCGTTTCAGCGTAGCTTTTGGATCGGCGCAGCTTGCCTGACGGCAGGAGGACGTAGGATGTCATAATGACTTCCCGCCTCCCCCGTCGCATCGCCCGCGTCCGCCCCCTGGATTCACAGGACCTGAACGAACAATTCTTCGTTTCCAACGACGCCCGGGACTTCGAATCGGAGGCGGGGAAGCGCTGGATTGTCATCGATTCGCCCTTCGGGGCATCAAGGGCAAACGCGAGTAGCCCGTCGCGCCATGGTTGGGAATCAGGGATTGGAGTGACTGAGGATGCTTTCACTTTCCTCGCGCCTTCAGTGCCTGCCAACGTCTTTGGTATGGCCCACAACACAGGGCAAGCCGGCAGGGACCTTCAACCACAGGCATTTCACAAGGCCGCGTCCAGCGTGATTGGTCCGGGGGAGGCGATCGAGCTGAGTTCGAACGTCGGTCATGTGGACCCGGAAGCGGAACTGACGGTCGTCGTCGGACGTACAGCGCGAGGCCTGACGCTGGAAACGGCGGGGTCGGCAATCCTCGGCTACACCATCGGGAACGATGTCTCTGCACGCGACCTCCAAAAGACCGACGAACTCTGGATCAGCGCCAAGAGCCAAGACACCTTTACGCCTGCGGGTCCCTGGATCGTCACCGAACTGGACGCCACAGATCTTTCCATCGGGATCGTCCACAACGGCACCGCGCTCAAAACCGCCAGCTCCGCGGACCTCGGCTGGAAAGTGGACGAGATCTTGGTCTACCTGTCCTCGTTCATGACCCTGCACCCCGGCGACCTGATCCTGACTGGCTTCCCCGCCGAGTGCGCTCGCATTCAGCCAGGTGACATTGTGGTGTGCCGGGTGGAAGGAATTGGGGAGCTCTCCAACCCCGTCACGAAGGCTTCCTGGGAGGTCTTGCCCGCATAGTGTGTCAGGCTTAACCACATGGAGACAGCCGCAGACGCCGCCGAACTGCGGCCGCCTCCCTTACAAAAGCCTCCCAGGAAGAGGCATCGCGGCCTCCTCAAGTACCCCGTGGTCCGGCAACTGCTTCGCTTCACCGGCGTCGGAATTCTCTGCACGGCGAGTTCGCTTGCCCTCTACGCGCTGCTGCGTCCCTGGATCGACCCGCAGCTTGCCAACGCCGTGGCGTTGATCGTCACGTCGCTTATGAATACAGCACTGAACCGCAGGCTGACGTTCAAGATCAGCGGGAGCAGGAAACGCGGCCAGGACCACATGCATGGGTTGATTGTGATTGGCATTGCGCTGGTCATCACTGGTGGGAGTCTGGGCATCCTGCATCTCATCCACCCCGACGCTACGGTGAGTGAAGAACTCTGGGCCACGACGCTCTCGGGCTTCGTCGCCACAGGCGTCCGGTTCACCCTGTTGAGGCACTGGATTTTCCGCCGCGCCCGCCACGTCTGACTACGCGGCAACGTGTGACTAGTTGGGTTGGGGAGACGCCAGGTTCCGGACACGCCCGACGGCGCTTTCCACGGCTCCAGCAGCTTGCTCCAGTTCGGCTTCGGTGACAGTTGAGGCGAAGCTGAAGCGGACGGCCGTCTGGGCTATCTCCGGGGCAATGCCCAACGCCACCAGCACCGGTGACGGGGCATCAGATCCGGCAGCAGCACAGGCGGAGCCGCTGGAGCAGACCACGCCGAGGCGTTCCAGCTCAAGCAGGACTGATTCGCCGCTGGTTCCAGGGAAGCAGAACGATGCGATCGATGGCAGCCTCTGGTTTCGATGCCCTGTCAACAGGGCGCCTGGCACGGTTTGGAGGATGTGCGAGACGAACCGCTCCCGCAACTCAGAAACCCGCGAGGCCAGCTCCGGCTGCTCGCCAACGCTCAAAGTCAGGGCGGTGGACAACGCCACGGCCCCGGCTACATTCTCTGTTCCGGACCTCTTTCCCCGCTCCTGGCCTCCACCATGAACCAACGGCTCAACGCGCATCCGGCCCTTCGTGAACAGGACTCCGGATCCCTTGGGCGCGCCGAGCTTGTGCCCGGAAATGCTCAGCGCATCTACGCCCAGGGCCTTGACATCCAAGCTCAACCAGCCGGCGGCTTGGACAGCGTCAGTGTGGAAGGGGATGCCAAACCCATGTGCTACGGCAGCAAGGTCCGCGACGGGCTGGACAGTACCAATCTCATTGTTCGCATACATGATACTCACCATGGCTGTGTCCGGCCGAAGAACCGCTCGGAGCGCGTCCACTGTGACCACTCCGTCCCGGTCCACCGGCACCACGTCCACGCTGAAGCCATGCACGCGTTCCAGATAGCGGGCGGATTCTTCCACCGCCGGATGCTCGATGGCGCTTATCACTACCCGCTTCAGCGAGGGATCCGCTGCCTGCCGCGCGAGTGCGATTCCCTTGACGGCCAGGTTGTCCGCTTCCGTTCCGCCCGAGGTGAAGGTCACCTCGCCCGCGCGGCAGTTAAGCACCTTCGCGACGGCAGATCTCGCCCCTGCGAGCGCTGTGGCCGCCGCTTCACCCAGGCTGTGGTGGCTGGATGGGTTGCCAAACTCGCCGCTGAGGTACGGCCACATGGCTTCGAGTACCTCGCGCCGGACAGGCGTGGTGGCTGCAGCGTCCAGGAAGATCATGGAAGTCAGACTGCTTTCAGCGCTGCATCCATGCGCGGCTCTGCGTCGGTTCGCAGCTCAATATCCAGTCCGAGGTCCAGTGCCGAAACACTGTGCGTCAGTCCGCCGATGGAGATGACGTCCACGCCTGTTGCCGCGATCTCTGCAACTGTGTTGAGGTTGACGTTGCCGCTGGCTTCCACGTTGGCTCGTCCATCTACCTGCTTGACGCCTGCCCGCAGTTCATCGATGGAGAAGTTATCCAGCATGATGGTGTCCACCCCGGCGGCCAGCACGGGTTCGATCTGCTCTGCCCGGTCGACCTCGACTTCAAAGTGTGTGGTGTGTCCCAGCTGGGCCTTTGCGGCTACGAGCAGTTCGGTCAGTTTGGCTGAGTCTCCGCCGGTCATGACGGCCAGGTGGTTGTCTTTGGCCAGCACGGCATCCGAGAGGCTGTACCGGTGGTTCGCTCCCCCACCGCACCGGACGGCATAGCGTTCCAGCACCCGCAAGCCGGGCGTTGTTTTACGGGTGTCCGTGATTCGGGCGCGCGTTCCTTCAACGAGCCTGACGAACTCTGCAGTCTTCGTGGCAATGGCGCTCATCCGCTGCACCAGGTTGAGTCCGACCCGTTCTGCCAGCAACACCGAGCGTGCGCTGCCGGTGACGCGGGCGAGGTGGGTGCCGGCGTCGAACGCTTCACCATCGGCCAGCAACAGCTGCACTTCCGTGTCCGGGTCGACGAGCTTCATGGCGTCGCGAAACACGGTTCCACCGCTGAACACGCCCGGCACGCGGGCGTTAAGGACCGCTGTGGCACGCGCCCCGGCGGGGATCAGCAGTTGTGAGGTGATGTCGCCGCTGGGAGCGTCCTCAGCGAAGGCCCGTTCCAGGATGTCCCGCACAGGCGCTGTGGGAAGGGTCAGGTTGATCATGGAGGTCAGGTCAGTCATTGACGAGGCTCGCTTTCCGGATCATGGTGTAACGCTTGTCAAAATCGTCGACGGCGGCTGGTTCGCTCACGCCGTCACTGCGGTAGTGGGCCCCGAGCGATTCCCGCCGCTCCCGCGCCGCCCGGACCAACAGCTGCGCCGCAAGCAACAAATTGGAGTCCTCATGCACGCGAACATCTGCAGAATCAGGAACACTCAGAGGCAGATCATCGCCCTCCCCCGCCCAATTCCCAAGCACGGCCTCGGCTTCAGCCAACAGCACCCCGGTCCGCAGGACCCCGGCCTTAGCAGTCATCAACCGACGAAGTGCCTCCCGCGAAAACCCGCCTGGAAGTGCTGTCGCTGGGGCGGTTTCGTTGAAAAGGCCGCTGCGATCGTCGTCTGGCGGGGTCCCGGCAGCGTGCGTAAAAGCGAGGCCGCCCGCGGCCGAGTTAGCACGCAGAGGGACTCCGTTAGGCGACCCACCGTGTGCACCGCCAAGGAAGGCAGAAACAGCCCGCCGCCCGAACACGAGTCCTTCGAGCAAAGAGTTGCTCGCCAGCCGATTAGCCCCTTGAACCCCGGTACAAGCAACCTCGCCAGCAGCCAGCAGTCCAGGAACAGATGTCCGGCCGTAAAGGTCGGTCACCACCCCACCCATCCAGTAATGCGCCGCTGGAGCGACGGGCACAGGCTCACGGCTCCAGTCAAAGCCGGCTTGTCGGGTGCGTTCGCTGATAGTGGGGAAGCGCCTCTCGAGGAAGCCCTTTCCACGCTGTTCCTCGATCACGGTTGCATCGAGGAAGACGTAACCGTTGGGGTCACCGAGTGCTGCAAGGTGCAGGGCTATGCTCCGGGAGACGACGTCCCTGGGGGCGAGCTCGCCGTCCGGGTGGTAATCGGCCATGAACCGGCGTCCGGTGGCGTCCACGAGAATGGCGCCTTCGCCGCGGACTGCCTCGGAGATGAGCAGGGGGTCAGTGTTGCCTTCGGCTTCAAGGGCATCTCCTGTACGGACCATGCACGTGGGGTGGAACTGGAAAAATTCGAGGTCGGCCACTGCGGCGCCGGCCCGCCAGGCTAAGGCGAGCCCGTCTGCTGTGGCGACTGCCGGATTGGTCGTTTGTGCGAACAGTTGACCGGCCCCTCCTGTTGCGAGGAGCACGGCGTCGGCGTAGTAGCCAAGTTCCCTGCCGTCGTGGAGGAAGTTGACGCCCACCACGCGACCGTCGCTCCGGGACAGTGAGGTGACCTGCGCATGCCCGATCACTTGGATTTTTCCGGCCGCCTGGAAGTCCAGCACTGTCTTGATCAGGGCGGCTGCAACCCGTGCACCTGTTGCGTCTCCTCCGGCGTGGAGGATACGCGGGGCAGAGTGGGCGGCTTCGAGGCCCAAGGAGGGATCGCCGTCGTCGTCAAGGTCGAAACGGACGCCGAAGCGCTCAAGTCCGGCAATGTCCATCCGGGCCTCGGTGCACAGCACCCGCACGGCTTCCTCGTCGCAGTGGCCCGCGCCGGCATTGAGGGTATCGGCAATGTGGGCAGCAACGGTGTCCCGCGGAGCTGGCTCCTCCAGAACGGCCGAGATGCCGCCCTGGGCC
Organism: Micrococcaceae bacterium Sec5.1; assembly: GCA_039636795.1. NCBI lineage: Bacteria > Bacillati > Actinomycetota > Actinomycetes > Micrococcales > Micrococcaceae > Micrococcaceae bacterium Sec5.1. Next base: position 3,621,157 of record CP143430.1, read on the forward strand.
AAGTATGTATTGCTGTCCGCGAGCGCGCCCTTGGTGAGCAGCACCACTTCGGCTCCGGCTTCGGCGGCCAGCAGGGCTGAGTACAGCCCCGCTATGCCACTTCCGACGACGATCAGCCGCTTTGGCTGGTGCCCTTCAGCGAGGCTTCCTGAGGTCATGTGAGGCTCGATTCGGATCGTCCGGAGGACCGGTGTGGGTAACGGTTAGGCAGGCTTTGCGGCCAGCATGCGCTCCAGCGCAATTTTGGCGTTGTCCTGTACGGCGTCATCCACAGTGATGCGGTTGACGATGCGTCCTTCGACGAGTTCCTCAAGCACCCAGGCGAGGTAACCGGGGTGGATGCGGTACATGGTGGAGCAGGGGCAGATCACCGGGTCCAGGCAGAAGATGGTGTGCTGTGGGTTTTCCGCGGCGAGCCGGTTCACCATGTTGATTTCGGTACCGATGGCGAAGGTGGTTGGTTCAGTGGCCGCAGCGATGGCCTTCTTGATGAAGTCGGTGGACCCTGCAGAATCGGCAGCGTCCACAACTTCCATGGGGCATTCAGGGTGCACGATCACGTTGACGCCGGGGAAGTCGAGCCGGGCTTTTTCGATCTGGCCCACGTTGAAGCGCTTGTGCACCGAGCAGAAGCCGTGCCAGAGGATCACGCGGGAGTCCAGCAGCGTCTGTTCGTCGTTGCCGCCCAGTTCCTTGCGCGGGTTCCACATGGGCATCTGTTCCAAGGGGACGCCCAAGGCTTTGGCGGTGTTGCGGCCCAGGTGCTGGTCGGGGAAGAACAAAACTCGCTGCCCCCGCTCGAAAGCCCATTCCAGGACCACTTTGGCGTTGGAGGAGGTGCAGACAATTCCGCCGTTGCGGCCGCAGAAGGCCTTCAGTGCCGCGGAGGAGTTCATGTAGGTGACGGGGATGACCGGAACGCGGCCCTGGGCGTCGGTGTCCGTGCCGAAGATTTCTTCGAGTTGTTCCCAGCATTCCTCTACGGAGTCCTCATCAGCCATGTCTGCCATGGAGCAGCCGGCTGCGAGGTTTGGCAGGATGACTGCTTGGTCCGGCGTGGAGAGGATGTCCGCAGTCTCTGCCATGAAGTGGACGCCACAGAAGATGATGGCTTCGGCCTCGGGCTTGGTCAGTGCAGCATTTGCGAGCTGGAAGGAGTCACCCACGAAATCTGCGTACTGGATGACTTCGTCACGCTGATAGAAGTGGCCCAGGATCACGGCGCGGTCCCCGAGCGTCTTTTTCGCAGCCAGGATACGGGCATCCAGTTCGGCATCCGTCGCCCGCTTGTACTCGTCCGGGAGCTGTCCCTGGCGTGGCGTCTCCTTGGGAGCGACGTCGCTGCTGGAGGCTCCAGGTCCGTAGGCGGGGGCGCCGGCAAGAGCCTCGGCAAGGTCATACTCCCAAGGCCCCTTGGCCAGGGCCGGGCTGCAGGTGGATCCCGCGCGGGAAAGGCCCTTCTCGGCTTCCTCACGTGTGATCAGCTGGACGGCAGTGTTGACGCTGCTCATGGTGTACTCCTGTTATCTGGCCCGAGTCCGGGCGTGCCGGTGAAGCGGTAGAGGCGTGGCGGACGGTGTTTTCCGCCCTGCAGGTATTCACCGGTCTCTTCAATGTCCGGTGTGGCTTTGATGTGGCGGCGGAAGTTTGCCGGATCCAACTGGCGGTCCAGCACGGCTTCATAGACTTCACGGACTTGCGCGAGAGTGAAGAATTCTCCCAGCAGGTGGTAGGCGATGGAACCGTAGGCCATCTTGTTGCGCAGGCGCCAGAGTGCGTAGTCCACAATCGCGTTGTGGTCGAAGGCGAGTTCACCGAGCCTGTCCGCCCGGAACCACCGGACATTTTCCGATTCGTCCGCGAGGGCGGCTTCGGTTGGCTGGACGAGTGCCCAGTAGACGATCGATACGACGCGCTGGCTGGGCGAACGATGCAGACCGCCGAAGGCGTAGAGCTGCTCCAGGTACTGCGGTGCCAGCCCCGTGGTTTCGCGGAGGTTGCGCGAGGCGGCGTCCTGGAGGGATTCATCGTGTGCCAAGGGCCCGCCGGGAAGGGCCCACAGGTCCTTGTAGGGCTCGCGGATCCTTCGCACAAGCGGCAGCCAGAGTGTAGGGCGGCCGGATGTTTCGCTGGGGCGGAGGGCGAAAATCACCGTTGAGATTGCCAACGACGGCGGCGCCAAGCGGCGTTCAGCAACGTTCGCTGAGATCGGGTTCACGGCGTTCACCTCGCTTCGTCGCCGCCTGGAGATCTTCCTCCACGCACTGGAATCTTAGTTAAAGTCATCTTGACTAGAACTAATGGTACGACTCCGCAGCCTCTTGGCAAAATGCCCTGCGTCACACTGACTTGGCGGCAGCTTCCATCAGTGGCAGGGTCCGGCCCTGGATGTGGCTGTTGAGCACAATGACGGACGAGCAACGCACCACGGATTTGGTGGCGATCATCGCGTCCAGGACCCGCTGCATGTCAGGATTTGAACGCGCTGCGATGCGAACCATCAGATCGGAATTTCCCGTCACGGTGTGCACTTCAATGATCTCCGGGATGGCGCTAAGGCTTTGGATAATGGCGTCGTGACCGATCTCCTGGGTAATGGTGACCGAACAGAACGCCACTACGGGGAACCCGAAGTTGGCCGGATCCGGTTGTGGGACCCAGGAGCCGATCACTCCGTTTTCGATCATTCGGTCAATCCGGGACTGCACCGTAGCCCTGGCAACCCTCAGCACGCGGGACGCCTCCAACACAGAGGACCTCGGCGAATCCGTGAAGAAACGTACAATTTTTGCATCAAGCGCATCGACCAGCATCAAAGTTCCTGTCCCCGGGGATTCTTACCCATCACATCGCCACAGCAAAAAGTGATGTATCTTACAAACTGCGAGAATTATTCCACGGCTCTTGCTGCGTCGTCGACGCCCAGCTTGCTCAGCCCAAGAGGCCAGCTCGCTAAACCGAGTATGAAATCCATAGAAGGTAGACACGTATGACAACGAAGTCCATCGCGGCTCCTGCCCCAACATCCGGACTTGGCCATTCACTCAAGCCACGCCAACTCACCATGATGGGGCTCGGAAGCGCCATCGGCGCAGGCCTCTTCCTCGGCTCCGGCGCAGGCATCCAGGCCGCCGGCCCGGCGGTCCTGATCTCCTACCTCGTGGCGGGAACCCTGATCATCCTGGTCATGTGGGCCCTGGGCGAGATGGCTGCCGCCAACCCCAACAGCGGAGCCTTCTCCGTCTACGCCGAAAAAGCCATGGGCAAGACCGCTGGCGGCACCATTGGCTGGCTCTGGTGGCTGCAGTTGGTGGTCGTCATCGCAGCGGAAGCACTTGGCGCGGCAGGCCTGCTCTTCACCGTGTGGCCTGTGATTCCGGTGTGGGTGCTCGCCCTGGTGTTCATGGTGGCATTCACCGGCATCAACCTCGTGGGCGTCCGCAACTTTGGCGAGTTCGAATTCTGGTTCGCGATTCTGAAAGTCGCGGCAATCGTCATCTTCCTCCTTATCGGCGCCGCCCTGCTGTTCGGCTGGCTGCCCAACGTTGCCTCGCCTGGCCTGTCGGCCTTCGGGGACTTCGCCCCCAACGGAATCGGCGGCATCGCCGCTGCTTTGTTCGTGGTGATCTTCGCGTTCGGCGGAACGGAAATCGTCAGTGTCGCTGCTGCTGAAACCGAGAACCCGGCGCACAGCGTCGGCAAGGCCATCCGGACTGTGGTTTGGCGCATCCTGGTCTTCTACATCGGCTCCGTTTTCGTCATCGCAGCAGCTCTTCCCGTTGGTTCAGAAGGACTGAAGTCCCCGTTCGCGGGCGTACTGGACCTTGCGGGTATCCCTGGTGCCGGCGCTGCCATCACACTGGTGGCCGTAGTTGCCCTGCTTTCCGCCCTGAACGCCAACTTGTACGGCGCTTCAAGGATGATCTTCTCCCTCTCAGAGCGCGGCGAGGCTCCGGGCTTCCTGTCCAAGCTGAGCGACTCCAAGGTGCCGGTGGCCGCCGTCGGGATTTCCGTTGCTTTCGGCTTCATCGCAACCGTCCTGGAACTGCTCTTCCCCGAGCACGTACTGCCGGCGCTCCTGAACCTCGTGGGCTCCACGTGCCTGGTGGTGTGGGGCACCGCATTGGTCTCCCAGTTCATCCTGCGCCGCAGGGCCGACCGCGAGGGAACCGAATTGCCGCTGCGCATGAAGGGCTTCCCGGTCCTCACGGTCGTTGGAATCGTCCTGCTGGGCATCATCCTCGTGGTGGGCTTTGCCAACCCTGAGAGCGCCGGCCAGCTGATCGGTACGTTCATCCTGATCCTGGTTATCGCCGCTGGATGCTTCCTCAACGCCAAGTCGAAGGCCGGTAAGCAGCCACTGCATACCAAGTAGCCGCCTGCTTATTGAAACCAAGAGGTCCTGCGCAGTTTGTTTTGCGCAGGACCTCTTTCCGTATCCAAATTGTACAAAGTGTTTCGTCGAAACTTAGCTGATTGCGCACGCCCCTCGCTGGTGACTAGGGTCACAGCCATGACTACCAAACCCGTGCTCGGCGCCGTCGATGAGGATGCGGCTCCGCTTACGCACGAACAACTGCGTGAGCTCTACTCCCTGATGGCCTCCGTCCGTCACCTGGACACCGCGGCCGTTGCCTGGCAGCGCCAAGGCATCATTCCCGGCTATGCGCCCCAGCTGGGCCAGGAAGCCGCGCAGGTAGGCAGCGGATATGCCGTTGACCGGACCCGCGACTTCGTGTTTCCCACATATCGCGAGATGGGTGTGGCCCGGGCCATGGGCTTGGACATGGTGGGCTACATGTCCACGCACAAAGCCACGTGGCATGGCGGAATGTACAACCCGCTGGAATCCCGCTTCGCCCCCATCCAGGCCGTTGTGGCCGGATCGGTATTGCATGCTGTTGGCTGGGCCCACGGCCAAACCCTCTCCGGAAAGCCCGACGGCGAACGCGGCGTTGCCATGACATACTTCGGCGACGGCGCATCCTCCCAGGGCGATGTCCACGAGGCGATGAACTTTGCTGCTGTGATGAAGGCGCCAGTGGTCTTCTTCATCCAGAACAACGGCTGGGCAATCTCCGTGCCCACAGAGCGCCAGGTTGCCGGCGGCTCAGTCGCTGCGCGCGCAGCCGGATACGGGATTCCTTCGCTGCAAGTGGACGGCAACGACGTCGTCGCAGTCTACGAGGCAACACGTTCGGCTTTTGCCCATTGCCGCGCCGGCAACGGTCCTGTCGTCATTGAAGCCATGACCTACCGCCGTGGGCCCCACTCCACGGCGGACGACCCCGGGCGTTACCGCACCCTGGAAGAGGAACGGCTCAGTGCGGGCGAGGATCCCCTTGAGCGCTTCAAGCAGCGCCTCCTCGACGACGGCATTGCCGATGACGCCTTCTTCGCCCTGGCACAGCAGCGGGCCCAGGAGGAAGAGGAAGCCATCCGCGGCGGCATCGAAGCCCTTGCGCCCCGTCCCGGTGCCGAGATGTTCAGCCTCGTCTTCCAGGAACCAACGCCCACCCTTCAATCCCAGGCCACTGCATGGCGCAAGGAGTCCGAACATGTCTGACACAGCCACGGCACTATCGTTCGCTCCCGGGTCCGCCACAATGGAGGCGGAACCCGTCCTGCAGCTGTCCATGCAGCAGGCGCTGAACCGCGCGCTTGACGAGATCCTGGCCGACAATCCCAAAACGGTCATCTTCGGCGAAGACTGCGGCCGTCTGGGCGGCGTTTTCCGGATTACCGACGGGCTGCAGGCCAAGCACGGCGAAGAACGGGTCTTCGACACCCCACTGGCCGAGTCCGCAATCCTGGGCATGTCAGTTGGACTGGCCATGGCAGGCTTCCACCCCATCCCTGAAGTACAGTTCGACGGCTTCGCCTACCCGGCCATCAACCAGATCGTGTGCCAAATCGCCCGGATGAACTACCGCAGCCGTGGCACACTCCCGATGCCAATCACGCTCAGGGTTCCCAGCTTCGGCGGAATCCGCGCTCCGGAACACCACGGCGAAAGCCTTGAAGCTCTGTTTGCACACGTCCCCGGCCTGAAAGTCGTTTCCCCCTCAAGCCCGCACGACGCGTATCACCTCCTCAAGTACGCAGCCACGCGGCCGGATCCTGTCATCTTCATGGAACCGAAATCCCGCTACTGGCAGAAGGGTCCGGTAGATGTCCGCACTGCGGCTCCCGGTCAGGCACTTCAGGATCAGGCATTGCCCGACGCCGGCATGGACGACGGCGGCCGCCTCACCGGCGCTCGGGTTGCCAGGGAAGGGCGCCACCTGACACTCGTCGCCTGGGGCGCCATGGTTGCACGGTGTCTTCAGGTTGCCGAGCTTGCATCGGAAGATGGCATCGACGTCGAAGTCCTGGACCTGCGTTGGCTGAAACCAATCGACGCCGAAGCTCTGGCGAAGTCCGTGGGAAAGACGCGGCGCGCCGTCGTCGTCCACGAAGCCCCCTTGACCTCAGGCCTTGGCGCCGAGGTCGCCCAACTGATCACGCAGCATTGCTTCCAAACGCTGAAGGCGCCCGTGGAGCGCGTGACCGGCTTCGACGTGCCCTATCCCTCCGGCGACCTGGAGGACGAATACATTCCCAACATCGACCGCATCCTCTTTGGGATCCAACGCGTACTGGAGTACCGCCGTGGCTGAACTTTCCTTCCCGCTCCCCGATCTGGGCGAAGGCCTCATCGACGCGACCGTCCTGGATTGGCTCGTATCACCGGGCCAGCAGGTGGAGCGCAACCAGCCCATCGTGGAGCTGGAAACCAGCAAGTCCGCCCTCGAATTGCCCAGCCCGCAGGCGGGTAAAGTGGTGCGTATTCACGGGGCGCCGGGCGACACCATCAACGTCGGCGAACCGCTGATCGTGTTCGAGGTACCGGATGACACCGCCGGGATCGTGGGCACGGTTCCGAAGGACGAAGCACCCAAGCGCCGGGTCCGCCTGAGCGCCGTACTCGATGAGGACTGACATGATGACCGGCAGGCACACCGTGGAACAGCACAGGCACACAGTGGAGGGCACAGACCCCGAATTGTTCGTGGAAGTCCATGAACCAGCCACCGACGCCGGCCTCCGCCCCATCCTGCTGATCCATGGCTTTTCGTCCTCGAGCAAACTGAACTGGGCCGACAGCGGCTGGATCACCACCCTCCAGGAGGCTGGCCGCCGGGTGATTACGGTGGACCTTCCCGGCCACGGTCAGAGCCACTCCCCCGAGGATCTGGACTCGTACACGCCCAGCCGGATCCGTGCGGACCTCCTCCAGATTGTCACGGACGCCGGGGCGCGTCCGTTGCGCGACGGCGATCCTTCCACGGGACTGGACATCGTGGGCTACTCCTTGGGATCCCGGTTGGCTTGGGAGTTCGCCGCAACCCAGCCGGACCTGGTTCACCGGATCGTCCTGGGCGGACCGAGTTCAGCAGATCCGTTGGCAGCCTTCGACCTCGTCGCAGCACAGCGGCACTTGGCCGATGGCACACCCATTGAGGACCAGTCCACCGCCGGCTTGCTGAAGATGGCACAGTTGCTGCCCAGCAATGACCTGTTTGCCATGCTGTCGCTCATCGAGGCCATCAAGGGTGAACCGTTCGATCCTGCCGAGGCTGCACCGCACGTACCTATCCTCTTGGTTGCCGGCGAAAAAGATGATCGTGCGGCCACCATGCCGGAACTTGCGCACCTCGCCGGCAAGCGGGGGGCGCTGGTAGAGACCCTCGTGGTCCCGGGACGCACCCACACGAACGTAATCACAAGCAGGGCTTTCAAGGACGCTGCCATCGAATTCCTTGGCGTGTAGCGATGTGCGCCAGCGGCGCTAACGGCTCAACCGCTCCGCGTTAAGGCTCATTCGCTCCAGGACGCTCAATGCCATGGCATATTCATCGATTCCTATGCCCATGGAAAGGTCCTGGCGGGCGGCTTCCACATAGCGGAGGGCCTCGTGGTATTTCTCCCGGCCGAGCTCGCTGAGCGCCAGGCGGTCATCAATCATGGTGATCATGCCCCTGCCCACCAACGAGGCAAGCTCACGCTCCCGCAGTCGTGTGTCATCGCCCCAGAACGGGCGCAGGATCTCATCCAGCTCATCAGGACGAACCGTTCCCTCGGCCAGAGTGCCCAGGGCCTGCCACTGCCGCCGGCTCAGCTTGACCCGGGCCAGCGTGGCATCGAGTTGGAGTTCCAGGGCGGCGTCGAGCCTCTTGATCCAATATCCAATGGGCTTGTTCACAAGCCCATGCTTCCAGCGGATGCCTTAACCGGCAAGCTTTGAACGGTAGGCTGGAAGCAGCCAAATTACGTGGAAGTGGGGCAAATGGGCATGCGTTTCAAGGACCGGGCGGAAGCCGGGCGGCGCCTGGCCGAAGGACTCCCCCAGTTCAGGGAACGGCCGGACACGATCGTCCTTGGCCTCGCCCGCGGAGGTGTCCCCCTGGCCGTGGCCGCCGCCTCGGCGTTGTATCTGCCCTTTGGTACCATCTTGGTCCGCAAACTGGGGATACCCGGGCGCGAGGAGACTGCCTATGGCGCATTGGCGTGGTGCCAGGGAGACGTCGTCCGCATCGTCAACAAGCCGCTCAAGGAACATGTCCTCGCCCAAGGCATCAGCCAAGCCGCGTTGGATGCAGTCGAAGCACATGAACGCGCCGAACTGCTTCGGCGCGCAAGGCAATACCCAGGAATCGAGAACGACCTTCGAGGTATGACTGTCATTCTGGTGGACGATGGCCTTGCCACCGGAGCCACCATGCGTGCTGCCGTGGAGGCCGTGCGGGCATCGGGTGCCCGAACAGTGGTCGCCGCCGTGCCCGTGGCTTCGCTGGAAGCCGCAACATCCTTGGCACGGGTCTGCGACTTCATGATGTCACTGCACACGCCGGGTAAATTCCATGCTGTTGGCTCGTTTTACGAGCGTTTTGAACAGTTGACGGACGCCGACGTCGTGGCGCAGCTCGACGGCGCTGAGGCTCCGAGGGCGAAATAGCGGTTATAATGCCCGAGGCGGGCCCGGTGTCACAACCGCGCCCGCCCGGCGAATCAATTTATTACGGATGGATCTGTCGCTGGCCTAGTGGTGAACGCTGAAGCCGAGGGGACGGCCCTTGGTTTCCTTGGCAAGAATCACGCCCACGGCTGAGATGATGCACAGGCCCATGATGTACAGGCCGACTGATCCGGACCACTTGGTGGCGTCCAACAAAGCCTGGGCAATCAACGGGGCGAAGGCACCTCCGAGAATGGCACCCAAGGCGTAGCCGATGGAGATTCCCGAGTAGCGGACGTTTGCGGGGAACATCTCGGCGTACATGGCTGACATGGGCCCATAGGACAAGCCAAGCCCAATGGTGAGGACGAACAAAGCTGTTCCGTAGAGCACGATGTCCCTGGAATCGATCAAAGCAAACATGGGGATCATCCACGCGAACACCAGGCCGTAACCGAGCAGGAAGGTCTTTACGCGGCCAATCTTGTCCGAAAGCCAGCCTCCCACCATAGTGAAGATGAGCCACCCGAAGGAAGCAACCGTGGTGGCGAGGAGGATCTGCGGCGCCGGCATCTTCAGCGACTTGGTGGCATAGGAGATAAAGAAGGCGATCAACAGGTAGCCTGCGGCGTTGTTGGCGATGAAGATAAGTGCCGCGAGGATTACCTCCTTCTTGTTGTTCCGGAACAGCTCACTCAGGGGCGCCTTGCTTTCCGCCTTGCGCTGCGCGATCTCCTTGAAGACCGGGCTTTCCCCGACTGCGCGGCGGATGAGGTAGCCCACCACGATCAGGACCACGGAGAGCAGGAACGGCACCCGCCAACCCCAGGCGGCAAAGTCTTCCTTCGACATGCCCGACTGCAGGAAGAACAGGAGACCGGTTGCCAGGATCATGCCGATGGGCACGCCGATCTGCGGGTATGCGCCGAAGAGTCCGCGCTTGGTGATCGGAGCGTGCTCCACAGCCATCAGAGCGGCACCACCCCACTCGCCACCGGCCGAGAAGCCCTGGACCACCCGCAGGGTGATCAGCAGAATGGGAGCCCAAAGCCCGATTGTCCCGTAGGTAGGCAGCACGCCGATCAGGGCGGTCGCCGCCCCCATCATGACAAGTGTCATGACCAGGACTGCCTTGCGTCCCAACCTGTCGCCGAGGTGGCCGGCAACAAAGGCCCCCAGTGGCCGGAAGAGAAAGCTGATGCCGATGGTGGCGAAGGACAGAATTTGCGCCACTCCTGGATTCGATTTTTCCAGCGGAGTCAGGAACAGCGGCGACAACAGCGTTGCCGTGAGCTGGGCAAAGATGAAGAAGTCGTACCACTCGATTGTGGTGCCAACCAGGGTTCCTGCCAGGACCCGGCGCTCTTCGCGCTTACTGCTTGGGCCCGACGCAGAGTCGACTGTGGAGGTTGCGGTCATTGGAACTCCAGGGGTGAGGGTGACTGGTCGGCGCGTGACGTGCATTAACCGACAGAACGGTCAGTTAGGAAATCGTACTACATGCAGTGACCCAGCACACAGCATTTGCATCGGCACAACGAGGAGTGTGAGGCATCGAGATCCACTCTGTTCCATAGTTGAATAGCCGATTCGTATATGGAACGATATCTTGGTGAGACGCGCAACACAAGAGTTGTCCGCCCCCGCGCCTTCAGGCGCCAACATAGGATGGTTCGCATGAGTCCCCGCAGCGACGTCAAAAGTCCGCAGGAAGCAGCAAGCCAGGCCCCGCCGTCGCAAACCCTTTCACGGGGAATCCGCGCACTTGAGATCCTGGCCGAAGCCGAACGCCCGCTCAGCATTGCCGAACTCGCCGAGGCACTGGGGGTGCACCGCTCCGTTGCCTACCGCATCCTCCGAACGCTGGAGGACCACTCGCTGCTGATCAGGGACGATTCAGGCCGCGTCCAGCCGGGCCCCGGACTGGCGGTGCTGGCACGTGGCGTCTCGCGCAACCTGCAAACAGCTGCTCTGCCCGAGCTCACCCAACTGGCGAACACCCTGCACATGACCGCATTCCTGGCTGTTTGGGACCATCAGGAATGCGTTACGTTGGTCACCGTGGAACCGCGCCACTCGGGCGCCGCACTCGCCCAACATCCGGGAAGCCGCCACCCCATCGGCATTGGCGCACCCGGTATCGCCATCCAATCGACCATGACCGAGGACCGCTGGCACCAAGTAGGAGCAGGAATCCCCTACCGCGCCGAAGCGCACGAAGCCCGGCGCGCCGGCTACGCCACCAGCCACGACGAAGTCATCGCTGGATTGTCATCGATCGCCGCTCCCATCCATGTCCCGGGCGGAAGGCCGGCCGCTATCGCCGTCGTCTATATCCGCCTCGACCAGGACGCTGACGCCGTAGGTAAGGAGTTGGCTGCGAGCGCTATGCGGATCGAGAGCCAGTTGGCCTGAATCGCGGGAACCCCATACTCAACACGAAGAAAGCCCCGGCACCCGCCGGGGCTTTCTTTCGTGCAGTGCTTCCGCGTTCGAGGCGGCTTCAGTCTTCCGAGCCGTGGCCGATCCGGGCATAGAGTCCGGGCTGCGAGCGCCGCAGGCGCAGCCCCCACGCGATTCCCATGAGCCCCGGCAGCAGTACCACGAGCGGCAGGACGAAAGTTGCCGCCGTCGATTCCGTCTGGCCGAGAAGGACGTTGAAGTTGGCGAGGATGAGCACAAACACTACCGCCAGGAGCACGAAGCCAAGGCCAGGCGCCACAACGCGTACCCACAGGCTGGCACCATGCCGCTTCCGGCGGAAGAAGCCAATCACGGCGACGGACACTACGGTCATGAGCAGGACCAGCCCCATGGCGCCGCTGTTGGTCAGCCAGGCAAACATGGTCAGCACGGGATACAGTTCACCAAGCTCAGAGCCCGATCCCGCGATGGCGAAGGCAACAGTCACGACGACGGCAATTACCGTTTGCGCCAGCGACCCCGCGAAGGGAGCTCCACTCCCTCTGCGGACAGCTGCGAAGAACGGCGGGATGACGCGCTCCCGGCCGAGCGAGAAGAAGTATCGCGCTACAGCGTTGTGGAAGCTGACCAAGGCAGCGAAAAGGCTGGTCACGAACAGGATCTGCGCTATATCGCTCAAGAGCATGCCTCCGTTGGTACCCAGGAAGGCGAAGATCATGTCCGGACCACTGTTGGTGGCTGTTTCGATGACTGCGGATGGGCCTGCGCCTACGGTCATCGCCCAGGCTGAGGCGGCATAGAAGAGGGCGATGATGGCAACCGCTGCGAACGTGGCGCGGGCAACAGTGCGCTTGGGATCTTTTGACTCTTCCCCATAGATGGCTGCGGATTCAAAGCCCATGAAAGCGGCGATTCCGAAGGAAAGGACTGCGCCGATTCCGGGGACGAACAGGCTTTCGGGGCTGAAGGAGGCTGCAGAGACTCCTTCGGGTGCCACGGCAAGGCTGATGAGGTCATAGGCGATGACCACCAGGAATTCCAGGGCCACCAGGACACCCAGCACCTTTGCCGAGAGATCCACCCGGTTAACGCCCAACCAGCCGACAATCGCGATGCAGACCAGCACTGGGATCCACCAGGGAACGCTCATGCCCAGCCTTGCCGAGAGCAGTGAGGAAACGGTAAAGCCGAAGAGCCCATAGATGCCTACCTGCATAAGGTTGTAGGCCATCAAGGCGACCAGCGAGGCCCCCACACCCGCCGGCCTGGATATGCCTTGGGCAATGTAGGCGTAGAAGGCACCGGCGTTGGTGACGTAACGGCTCATGGCCGCGTACCCGACCGCGAAGAGTGCCAGGATCCCGCCGAGAATCAAGAACGAAAGCGGGACACCTGTTACCCCTGTGACAGCGAAAGTGGTGGTCACCCCGCCCGCGAGGACGGTCAGCGGCGCGGAAGCCGCAATAATCATGAAGGTCACGGCCGGGACGCCCAGACGCCTCCTGGTGTCTGCGCCCCCAGCTATCTTGCCCTTGACGGGGTTATCCACGCTCATAGTGTGCTCCTGCCTCGGTGCCGGACGGAGATTGCGCGGCACGGTGTCGGTCATTCCGCAATCTTCCTCCGCCGGGGCACTGCGTGACTTGTCTCACACGGCAAGGTGTTTGTCGGTGCACGCAAGCACAGCCCGCGTAAAGTCCCCCGGTGTAGAATCGTGGGCAAGCTCACGTCCGCGCTGGTGGCATTCTGTACCGGCGCCATCAGGTACGGCGGGCATTGAAAGGGAATTTGATGACCGTCGCGGCTGATACCGGCCCCGCAACCGTGCACACCGTGGTGGCGGATTCGTTCCAGGAATGGAGCCGCGCCATCTCAGCATCCTTCGTGCCGTTACTGGCCAAAGCCCCTGAACACGCCAAAGACGCTCCCTTCCACGGGACCATGCGGGCCCGGGTCCTGGGTCAAATTTCGGTGGTCGAAATAACGGCTGGCCCCCATACGGTCCTGCGAACGCCTGAGCTGATCGCCAAGTCCATCGGACGCTTCTTCAAGCTCAGCATCCAGCTCTCCGGCTCTGGCCGCCTGGTTCAGGACGAACGCGAAGCGGTGCTCGGTCCCGGGGACCTCGCCATCTACGACACCTCCCGCCCTTACCAATTAACGTTCGACGACGACTTCCGCACTTTGGTGCTGATGTTCCCACACGTCCTCCTCGACTTACCGGCCGAAGCCATGGGCCACGTGACAGCCCTGCGGATTCCAGGCGACGAAGGTCTCGGCGAACTCATCAGCCCTTTCCTGGTAAGACTGGCCGATAACCTCGAAGCCCTTTCAGGGGCGAACGGCCTCCGCCTTGTCCATAACGCATTGGACCTGGTCACTACCCTGTTCAACGGGGAACTGGACCAGCTCATCGAGACAGGCCGCGATCCCCACCTCCTCCTGCTGGGTCGGATCCATGACTACATCGAGGCCAATCTGGGCGACCCCGAGCTTTCCCCTGGAACCATAGCCGCCGCCCACTACGTCTCCACACGGCACCTGCACGATCTTTTCCAGGAGATCGGCACCACCGTGGCAGCGTCCATCCGGCAGCGCAGGCTCGAACGCTGCAGGCGCGACCTCCTGGACCCCGTCCTGGCAGACCGGCCCGTCGCCGCCATTGCGGCGCGATGGGGATTCACTGACGCAGCCCACTTCAGCCGGATCTTCCGGGCTGCATTCGGCAACTCCCCCACCGGCTACCGCAACAGCCACTTGAGGGAACCTTCGCCGGGAACCAAAGGGCCGACGTCGGGCATTTGACTACGCCTGAGGTCGACGCTTCATGACCAGATAAGTCAGAACTCCCAGCACCAACAAGCCCGCTGCGGCAGCCATGGATACAACGAAGGCTGCACTGGGACCCTGGGTCTGCGCCAACTGCCCTGCAAGATAGGAACCGAGCGCCGTGCCTGCCACGATCCCACTGGCCAAGGCTGTCATCACCGTAGCCATGCGGCCAGCAGGGGCCACCACGCCACCGATGCTGAACACCGTGACCATGACCGGCCCCACCGGGATTCCCAGCAACAGCAGCACGAACACCATGGGCCAGATGCCAGCCGGAACCAACAGCAGCAAGGCGAACAATGACATCGCAAGGGCCGCAGCAACCCACCGGGCGGCAAGACTAAAGCGCTGCGACCAGAACGCAACGGATAGCGCCGCCACGGCTGAACTCAAACCCATCACGGAGTAGAGGAGGCCAGCAATTTCCGCTGTAGCGTACTGGGCAGAAAAGGCGCTCAGGGCATTCTGCGTAGCACCAAAAAAGGTGCCCATGCACACCATTGCCACAACCGGCACAGCCACGACCGCGCCCGCCCAGCGGCTCCCCCGCTTTGCTGCGGGTTCACTGAAACTACCCACGACGGCGGCAGCAGCCTTACGCGGTACCGGCACCACGGCCTGCTGGCTGGGGTGGACGGCGAAGGCGGGTACAAGCGTGATAGTCATGATCGCTGCCAAGGCGAGGGGCAGCCAAGGAGCAATGAGGCTGGCCAGGATTCCAACCAAGGCAGGTCCGAGCACGAAAGTAACCTCGTCAGCAGTGCCCTCGTAGGAAAGCGCTGTGTCCAGATCGGCACGGCTGGCCGCGACGCTCCGGCCTCCGCTCCTTGCCACTGATGATTCTGCTGCAGGAATCTCTTCCGTGGAAACAGCGGCCTTATGGACTGATGACAGATTCCGGGTGGTCAGCGCCATCCAGCGAACACGGGCCATGGGGCCGACCTGCGGGCAGCTCGCCCCGGCGAGGAAACCTGCGACGAGCACTCCCGTAGCGTCGAGCACGGAGACATAACTTGGGGTCACGTAGGCCGCGGCGAGAAGGCCGAGGACGGCCAGGGTGTTAACAACTGCCGCGACAAGCAAAACGATGCGTTGGCCGGCGCGATCGGCCAGCGAGCCGAGGACGGGAGCTCCGACGGCCGAACCGATACCCACTGCTCCGGAGGCCATCCCACCGATTGCGTAGGAATGACTCACAGCTGTGACCAGGGTCAGTGTACCCACGGTAAGCATTGCCAACGGGAGTCGTGCGAAGAGGCCGAGGGGCAGGAACCCCGGCCCGGCGAGCTCAGGCAGCCGCGCGAACCTCCCCGGCAGGCGGGATCGATGCGTGGACGAGGTGGTGGTCAATTGCGAAGGCAGTGGCTTGGAGGCCAAAGAAGATTTTTCCATTGTTCCGGGTTCGCTAAAGTCTGCGCATCGTCCCTCCTCCCGATGCGCGCGACCCGGTGTAACAGATCAAGTCTATCGGATGCGGTCTCAGGCAGGCATTGCTTCGGCAATAACCACCGTGGAACCATGGCGGCCTTTGACCACGTGCAACTGGCTGCTGATGCGCTGCTTCATTTCTGCCACGTGGCTGACCAGCCCGACAACCCTGCCGCCGTCGCGCAAACCCTCCAAGGCATCCATCACCTGTTCCAAGGCTTGCTCGTCCAGGCTTCCAAACCCTTCATCGACAAAGAGCGTTTCAATGTCCACTCCACCGGCCTCCTGCTGTACAACATCAGCCAGGCCAAGGGCCAATGACAAGGAGGCCATGAAGGACTCTCCGCCGGAGAGCGTGGACGTGTCACGGCGCTGGCCCGTCCATTCATCCACCACTTCCAGTCCGAGACCGGATTTCTGGTTGCGTGCAGCCCGGGCGTCAGTGTGTTGCAAGGTGTAGCGACCATCGCTCATGGCGACGAGCCTCTCCGAAGCTGCGATGGCCACTTGCTCCAGCCGAGCAGCCAGGACATAGCTGTTCAAGCTCATGCGGTAGTTGTTATCTCCTGCGCCACGAAGCGTGTCCGCCAGCCCACCCAACACGTTGGCATACTCGCGCGGTTCCCTTCCTGCCTCGGCAGTGTTTTGATACTCAGCGCGGATCTTCTGCAGAGACCGGACAGCTTTGCTCGCGAGCCCCGCGGAAAGCGCCAATGCCTTGGCTGCTTCCATGGCGTGGGCAGCCTCAGTCTTGGCGACCCTGATTTCGTCCTCCGGAAGGGGAAGTTCGCCGATGCTGACTTCCTTCGTTGCCATGACGAGTTCCTCGCCGGCAAACAGTTCATCCAGTCGGGCAGCTTCGGCCTCGAAATCCGCGAGGGCTTTCTCCAATGCCACAACATCCGCGGGTGACATGAGCTGGCGACGCACATCTTCGATTGATGAAAAACCGGACCCGGGCAGGGCCCTTTCCAGCGCAGCGAGCGCCTCCAGGCGCGCAGCCCCGGCACGTTCGAGTTCGTTCGCGGCATCCACAGCAGCCTGAAGCAGCACCCGCTGGGACGTGAGAGCTTCTGCCCGCTCACGAAGGCTGGCGAAGCCCTGCCTCAGGCCTGCTAGCTCCTCTTCAAGCGCAAGGTACTGCTCCTGGAGTAACTCGACAGCAGAGCTTGCTTGCAAAGCGGCATTCGTTGACCCGGTATGATCCTCCTGCAGGAGGGTAATGCGTTTGTTGAGATCCTCATGCCGTTTGCGGAGCTTATCCAACGCGCCTGAGGCCTTTCGGGCTTCGATCGCCGCAGCTTCGGATGCGAGCAAGCGGGCGGCGCATTCTTCTGGATCTGCGGAGCCACCCTGGGCAGCCAGGCCTGCCAGCAACTGTGCGGCTCTAGATACCTCTTCCGCGATGCGTCCCAGCGCCTTCTCGCTGGCCTCAAATAGTTTGCTGGCTTCTTCCTCTTCCTGGGCGATGGAAAGTGCCGAACGAGCTGCGGCGGCGGGATTTGGGTGCTCGTTGCTGCCACAAACGGCACAGGGCTGTCCAGGCACAAGGGCTGCCGCGAGCTCACCGGCCGCATTGGCCAAGCGTGCCTCCCTCACATCAAGCCACGCTTGCCTGAGGTCCTGCATTTTGTTGCGAGCACGGGCGTGGCGCTCAGTGAGATCCTTCGACTCGGCGGCGGCAGCTTCATGACGGGACACAACCGACACTAGTTCGGCCGCAGCGGCCGCCTCCCGTTCCATGTCATCGACGCGGGCAGCTGAGGGTTCCAGGTCTTCCATCCCGGCCTTCACCGCTGTTTCCTCGGCTCGAAGGCGTTGCAGGGATTCTGCTGCTGCTTCGGCGGCCGCCAGATGGCTGGAGTGCTCTTTTCGTTTGGCTGCGAGCCGGGTGGCCACGTCCTCCATGCGCCGCTCATCTGGAAGGCGGGCTTCCAGGACGGCAAGGGTGGTCTTTACTGTCTCCAGCGCAGCAACAGGATGTGCCGCGTCCAGGCCCTGGGATTCAAGCTGCTCCCGGGATCTGTCTCTATCCGCCAAGGCAGACCGGTACTTACGCTCCGTGGCGTCCAAGGCGTCCAGTTGTCCCCCAAGGACAGCCGCACGGCGATGTCCTCCGAGCTTTTCCTTGTTTTCCAGTGCCCGCGCAGCAGCTAGTTCATGCAGGACCCGCCGCTGCATCCCAGCAGCAAGCCTGGCATGCCGTTGGGCCTTCTCCTGGTCCTCCTGAAGTTGTTCCGCAAGCCGTATGGCTCGGGCATCAGCTGCGGTGGCCTCGTCTTTACGTCGCCCACCTTCTTCCAGCAACTCCATCTCCAAGGCCGCGAGCCATGCCTCAGGCGCCTCGACAGCTGTCTCTACATTTGCCAGCGCATCGGAAAGGCCAAGCTGCTCCCGTTCCGCGGCTGCCCTGCCAAGCAGCATCTTAAGTTCAGCAGCATTGTCCTGCACAGCGCGCGAAGCTTCGGCCGCCTGCCGCGCAATTTGCTTCTCCACGGACTCGAATCGCTGCGTCCCAAAGAGTTTTTGGAGGAGCTCGAGCCGATCATTGGCTTTGGAGCGCAGGAACGCGGCAAAGTCACCTTGGGGAAGCATCACAACGCGCGTGAACTGGTCCCGGTCCATACCCAAAAGCTCGGAAAGCTCGGCGCCTACTTCGTCATTACGCGAAGATTTTTCCTCCCAGACCCCCGAAACCCACTCGCGGAGCAGTGTCTTGGCTTGTTGGGTAGTGAAGCCGTTCCGACCGCGGGTGCTGGGGCGTTCCCATGCAGGGGAACGGCTGACTTCAAAGCGCCTGCCCCGGGCCGAAAATTCGCACACCACACGCGGTTCGGCACCTGGCGCCGCATGATCGCTGCGGAGGCGCTTACCTTCCTGGCGTGCACCCGGAACGGAGCCATAGAGGGCGAAACAGATGGCGTCGAGGATGCTGGTCTTGCCAGCCCCGGTGGCGCCGTTGAGCAGAAACAACCCCTGTGCACTGAGTTGATCAAAATCAATGTGCTGCGCAGTGGCAAAGGGCCCGAAAGCCTCAATTTCGAGTCGATGGATCCTCACAGTTCAGCCTCCTCCAGGCGCACGGCCTCGAGGGCGGCGCGCAGGGCAGCCTCTTCCGCAGCTCCGGGACTGCGCTCCCGAACGTGTTCCAGGAATCCGCAGCAGACCTCGAGGTCGTCCTGGGCGGCAGCGAGCCTGCTGCTGTAACTGACCTTGTCTTTGGTCCCAGCACCCTCGGGGTCGAAGGACAGAACCAAGGTGTCAGGAAAACGGGTTCGGAGCTGCTCCATAGCCTGGGCGGGCCGCTCGGCATCCGTGAGGGTGATTTGGCAATAGGCAGCTTCAGCCCAGGCGTGCTCGTCTGATTCAAGGAGATCGTTCAGCTTGCCTCTCAACACGCCCAGGCTCCTGGCAGCTTCCCAAAGAACTTCCTGGACACCGATGCTTCCATCGGCATCGATATCAACCAACCAACCGCCCTTGCAATGTTTTGCTTCGGAGAACGAATAAGCCAGTGGGGAGCCGGAGTAGCGGACATTCGGGGCAAGTTCCTGCCGGCCGTGCAAGTGACCAAGTGCGGTGTAGGCAAAATCCTCGAAGAGATCCAGGGGCACTGCGCCCAACCCTCCGATGCTCAAGTCCCGTTCACTGTCAGAAGTGATACCTCCACTGGCAAAAGTGTGTGCAAGGACCACCGGATGCACTGCGCCTGATGCACGGCGGTCCTGGAGGTCCCGCCGAATCCGATCGGTCGCTTCACGGGTGACCTCGTAATGACTCGCGGTCTCCACTTCCAGCCGCTCCGCGACAAGCCGCGGTTCCAAGTAGGGAATCCCATAGATCGCAAGTGTGGCGCTGCCCTCCCCATCTTTTCCGAAGGGAACGAGCACGGGAACGTCCAGGTCCTCCACCCTTGTCCTGAGGTGAACGCCGCCACGTTCGAGCAAGCGGGACGCGAATCCCAGCCGAATGGCGGAATCGTGGTTGCCGCTGGTGAGCACTACGGTGGCCCCGGCTTGGGTAATACGGACCAAGGCGTCGTCGAGAAGTTTGACGACATCGAGTCCAGGCAGGGCGCGATCATAGACGTCACCCGCGATGAGGACGACGTCTACAGACTTCGCTTCTACGAAGGACACGAGCTGGTCCACAAAACCGCGCTGGGCTTCAAGCATGCCAACGCCGTGGAATGACCGACCGAGATGCCAATCGGAGGTATGGAGTAACCGCATATTTTCAAGCTAACTGGGGGCACCGACAAAAAAGCGCAGACAGGCCGTCCGGCGTCGATCCTGTCCCGCTGCTAGCCCTTCTTTCCGTCAAAGAAGTCGCGTGCGTCATCTGCGGCAGCTTCTTTCCGAACGGTGCTGGTCTCCACTTCCTCTGCCTCTGCCCGGAAATCGTCTGTGTCATCCACATCCAGGTGCTCATCCTCGCTGGTTGGGACTGACGTCAACGGCACGTCATCTGCGACGTTGGAATCCGCGGAGGCGTAGCCAAAGCCACGGAAGGCCAGTCCGGCCAGTGCGGCCCCCATGAGTGGAGCAACCCAGAAGAGCCACAATCCACCCAAGGCCCAGGAAGGGCTGAAGAAAGCCAGCGCAGTTGCGCGTGCGGGATTAAACGGAAGGTTGCCAAGGACCTGGCCAAACTGCAGCAACACGGCGACGCAAAGGCCTACAGCAAAGGGAGCCACGGCAGGAAAGGCACGGCGTCCGGCAGTCGCTCCAAGGAATACCGCAACCAGCAAGGCGGAGCCAACAACCTCAACGATCAAGACCCCTGCCATCTGGGTTTGGGCAGCAGCATGCTCGCCATAACCCGCTGCCACAGAGCCGAAGGCCGCCCGCGCATCCGTCAAGACCGGAACCGTGAGAACCACTACGTAGGCCAGAGCTGCGCCGATCACGCTGCCGATGATTTGAGCCGCAAGGTAGGCAACAGCCGCCACCGCGCGGATACGGCCGGCAATCAGGTTGCCCAACGTGATTATTGGATTGAAGTGACCGCCGGAAACATGACCGAACGCAAGCATGGCAACTGTCACTGTCAGGCCGGTCGCAAGGGCTGCGGGTAGGGGCGCTGAGGAAGGGTTCGAGAAGATCGACACACCCACGGCCACGAGCACTACAAACATCGAACCGACGGCTTCAGCCGACAGCCGCGCGAACAGCCCCGGTTCGTGGTCGGTCGTGGTTTGCATAGGAGAGGTCATGTCGAATGGTTCCTTACGATTGGTTTAGGGACGGCCCTTGAGCATCCTGCCAGTTGAGTCTGAACAGTTGCTGAGTCCCTGCTGAGTCTCGATCCGAGCTTAGCCGCCCAAGGCGATGGCGGCGATCGCCGTTCCGCCCAGCCCTATCACGGCAAGGGTGCTGACAAAGATGAGTCGTGCCGAAGCTGCTTCGTTTCCAGCATGAAGCTGCCGTGAGCGGACCCACACGACACAAGCCAGGACAATGGTGGCGGCAGCAGCCATGAGGGCGCAGATACCTTGATAATCCAGCCCCGGAAGGCCCGCAATCACACGGCCGGTGGAGGGCTCGGAGGTAAGCCAACTGCGCCAGATGAACAGGTCCACCACCACGAGCGAAATGAGGGTGCGCCGCCAAGCCAATGTGGTCCGTTCAGGCTGAAGGCCAGGATCACGGACGTCCATGGTCAACTGGCCCGCCTGCTCATCGCGCAAGCCTGGTCATCGCGCCACCAAAATCAACACGGCGAAAGCGCATGCCGCCACGGCCACCACGATCGTCATGAGCAGCATGACCCAGGAGAACGGCAAGGCTTCGTCGTTGCGCATGGCAGCTTCCATCTGCCCCCACCTGCGGTAGGACAGCGCAGCCAGGCCTGCTCCGATAAGGGACAGGAGGACACAGAGGACGATCCTTACAGGCTGCGGGGCAATGTTCGGAGCCAACTGATCAATGGCAATAGACCCTGCCAGCAATGCCAAAGAAGTACGGATCCAGGCAAGGAAGGTGCGTTCGTTCGCCAAGGAGAACCTGTAGTCAGGTGTCTTGCCTGTTCGTCGCCAAGCCGGTTCACGCACGTCGTCTCTCCAAGTTTTCCTAGTGCTGGGCAGCCTCCCCACCATATCAGCGGCCGTTCACATCGGTTGCGTACCCATGTAGCAGGGCGCGGTAAGTTGATGGCATGAGTTTTGAAGCGCCCTCCCCCGCCGCCCCGTCGTTTGAATCCCGCGTCCACGGGACGCTGCTGGGAGGGGCGTTGGGTGACTCCCTTGGCTACGCAGTGGAGTTCGACCGGCTTGATGCAATTCGTGCCCGTTACGGTTCCGCCGGGCTCACGTCCTTTGACCAGCTCGACGCCGTCGGCCAGTTTTCGGACGACACGCAAATGACGCTGTACACAGTGGATGGGCTGGTGGACGCCCTCGAATGGGCCAATGACGGTGTCGCGGCCGACGAGATCGCCTGCCTTTGGCTGGCCTACCTTCGCTGGCTCGCAACCCAGGACGTCGCCGTTTCCCCTTCCGCTCCCGTTCCACAACCGCGGTGGATTGATGGCCAGGAAGTCCTGCGCCATCGTCGGGCCCCGGGAAACACGTGCCTCAGCGGATTGGCCTCAGGAGACATGGGCACAGTAGCCAGGCCAGTCAATCCCGATTCCAAGGGTTGCGGCACTGTCATGCGTTCAGCACCCTTTGGACTCGTGCCCCATATCTCCCGTGAAGCCGTCTACAAACTCAGTTCAGATGCTGCATCGTTGACGCATGGACACGCGTCAGCGCGGTTGAGCGCTGCTGCCTTCAGCTTGTTGATCCACAATATTGTGGCCGGCAACGGCATCCGTACGGCAGCTAGGGCCGCCCTGGACTACGTGAGCGGCGTGCCCACCAAAGCTCCCGAACTGTCTGAGCGTTTGGAAGCGGCATTGAGGTTGTCATTGGAGCCCACTCCCCTCAGTCCCGAAAAACTCGTAACCACGCTGGGTGAGGGCTGGGTGGCGGAGGAGGCACTCGCCGTCGGGCTTTATGCCGTCCTGTCCACGCAAGGGAGTGAGCCGACGGAACATTTCCGCAAGGCTGTCGCGGTGGCCATCAACCACAGTGGGGACAGCGATTCCACTGGTTCCATCGCGGGAAACATACTGGGCGCCTACTACGGCGAAGCGTGCCTTCCTGGCCAATGGCTCGGGGCGCTGGAAGGCACGGAGGTCATTCGCGGCATGGCGGATAGGCTGCTTGCTGTCACCACAGGCTGATCAGGCCAGCCAATGAAGTCAGGTACGACGCAGGGCGATATTTTCGCAGGCTTCGCAAACCTCCGCGGGAATCAGTCCGCGACGCTGGAGGATTCCAAAGATCGCGCAACCCAGGCAAAAGCCCACGAACGCCTCAAGCGACGCCGCCACGATCAACAGCGCGAGAAGGATCCAGGCAGCAGGCTGGAACCCTGTGAAATACAGTACGACGGCGGCACTGCTCAAAGCGGCTCCGATGCCTTGCGCGAAGCGCTTGGGAGGACCGGCCACCAGCTTGGCGTGTCCGATCCGCGGCGCAAGAACCTTGACGGAGAGCAAGGCGAGCGGCGAAATCCGAGGGCCGAAAAGGACGCGGAGCCAGAAGCCGATTGCCACAGCGAGCAGTCCCAGGGCCGAGCCTGTCAGCAAGGTTGCGACAGCCAGCAGCACAACCAGCCCGGCCGTGATCCGGGCCGCGTATTCATTGACCGGGTTGGGAAAGGCGAACACGACGCGCCAATCAACGCCGGCTTTCCCTGGGCCAACGGCTTGGCGTGCCGATGACTGGGACAGGTTGTCCTTGGTCATGCACCAAGGCTAGGAGCGCGGCTCCCCGGACTGGAAGCATTGTTTCGCACTATGACCCAGGCCGCCTGCCAGGTTGGAGCTAGTTCCCGCCCACCATTTGCAGGAATTCCCCTTCCGAGACAACTTCGATCTGCTGACCTTTCGCGTGAAGTTCCAAAACCCGCTTCGCCTTTCCTGTAAGCCGTCCAGCGCGCAGGTCTCCGGCCACGAACCCGTCGCCCACCACAAGGACAGTAGTGCGTGCGGTCACCCTGCTTTCAGGCCTTGCCCCCATCTCTGCAGCACGGGACTTTGCCTCCGGACGGGTCATGATGAGGTCGCCCGTGAAGACCACCGTTTGGCCGAACAGCGGATGCCCCGGTTCGGCTGTGGGATTCGGCAACGGATTGGGGCCTTCCTCGGGCCACGCCGAGAATGGACGACCCGAACCGTTCAGGGCGCCTTCCAGGTTTTGCTCCGCAGGGCTAGTTGCCTTTTTACCCGCGAGTCCCGTGCCTGCGAGAGCCTTGCCTGCGAGAGCAGCAAGGGTGGGCTTGGAGAGGCCACTCATGGGATCGAAGGCAGGTTGCCTGGGCAACGTGAGACCCAGCGAAAGATAGAGTTCGGCGATGCTGTTGGCGTTGTTCCGACGGGCGATGTCCACCAGGATTCCTGCACAGGCGCGTGCGTCCTCGGCGGCATCGTGGTGGTTGACCAGGGGTACTCCAGCTTCCTCCGCTGCATACGGCAGGGAGTTGGACACCAAGGAGTAGCAGCGGCGGGACAGCATCACGGTGCAGACGTATTCGTAAGCTGGGCCCGCAAGCCCGGAAACCTCCAAGCCGGATCGGATAACGCCGAGATCAAAGGCTGCGTTGTGTGCCGCTAGAACATCGTTGCCGATGAAGGCGCCAATTTCAGGGAAGAGGTCCCCGAACCTGGGACGGCCGGCAACATCTTCGGCACGGATGCCGTGGATGCGGGTGTTGTGAAACTCGAAGTGGTCATGGTTCTCCGGCGGCCGCATGAGCCAGGAGGCTTCTTCCACCACCACACCGCCACGGACTTTGCTGAGGCCAACCGAACACGGCGACCCCCTGAAGCCGTTGGCTGTTTCAAAGTCGATCGCCGTAAAGTCCAATGCCACTGGACAAGGTTACAGGCGGAAAAGGTGCCCTCCTGACGATTTCAGCGGCGGGGCGGCCTTTCCGGGCCGCTTTGTGGCGAGGGTTACCTCGAGATGTTTCGCACGCTCCCATCTGCTTGCGCCCGGGAATGCCGCTGGTAGCAGCGGACACAGGAGACTGCCCGACGACGGCCGTCCAGTAGGCTTGATAGGTGATCTTTACTGCGATGAGCGATTTAGCCGTATCCACTTTCGGAGGCGCAGGACCGGTGCGTCCACCCATGGCCTCGTTCCTGCCCGACTGGCTGAACCCAGACGTTTTCCTGCGCGACTCTCCGCTCGGTCCCTGGGTGATACTTCTGGTCTGCGCTATCGTCTTCGCTGAAACCGGGCTTCTGGTGGGATTCTTTCTTCCGGGCGACTCGATGCTTTTCACGGCCGGACTTCTGGTTTCGACAGGCGCCATTCACTTCAATTTGTGGGGAATGTGCGCATTCATCATCGTGGCAGCCATCCTCGGTAATCAGACGGGCTATCTCATCGGCTCAAAGGCCGGCCCTTCCATCTTCAACCGGCCGGACTCCAGGCTGTTCAAGAGAGAAAACGTTGAAAGCGCCCACGCCTTCTTTGAGAAGCACGGCGGAAAGGCGTTGGTCCTGGCCAGGTTCGTCCCCATCATCCGCACGTTCGTGCCTGTGATCGTCGGCGTCGCCCAGATGGACAAGCGCAAATTCTTCCTCTTCAACGTCATCGGCGCCGTTCTCTGGGGTGGCGGAGTCACCCTACTCGGTGCTTGGCTGGGACAGTTTGATCTGGTCGGAAAGAACATTGACATCATCTTCATCGTCATTGTCCTGATCTCGGTCATTCCCATCATCATCGAGGTAACCCGCGGCGTCGTGGCCAAGCGTAAGGCTGCCACGGAAGGCAGCAACCCCGTGGAGGAATTCATCGAGGAGCACGAAGGCGGAAAGCACCGCGAGAAGTAAGCCTCCCGCACTTGATGCCATACAGGAGAAGGCACCCCGCGCAAGGCGGGGTGCCTTTCTTCGTTGTACTTCTAACTGGAATGAACACCCGAGAGTGCAGCAACGATCGCGGGGAGCAAAGCCCGGAATGCCTGGCCTCGATGGCTGATGGCGTTCTTTTCCTCGGATGTCAGCTCGGCGCAGCTGCGGTCCATTCCCACCGGCTGGAGCACGGGGTCATACCCGAACCCACGCTCGCCCCGTGGCTCGCGCAACAGCGTACCTTCGAGCTGCCCGTACTCAACCGTTTCGTGGGTGATGCCATCTGCTCCGGGCACTGCCAAGGCGGCCGCGCAGACAAAAGCTGCCCCGCGGAAGGCGTCAGGCACATCGGAGAGCTGGGCGAGCAGCAATCGCAGGTTCGCTGCGTCGTCCCCGTGCTTTCCGGACCACCTGGCGGAGAAGATGCCGGGAGCACCGCCCAGGACATCAACGGCCAGGCCCGAGTCGTCGGCGATGGCCACCAAACCCGTTGCCTCAGCCACGGCACGCGCCTTCAGGAGTGAATTCTCAGCAAAAGTGACCCCGGTTTCGGCTACGTCCGGCGCACCAACCGCAGCTGCATCCACCACCTGGGTATCGACGTCGAGCCCTGGAACCTGACCGCGCAGCAGCTCGCGGAGTTCCTTCAGCTTTCCCTGGTTGTGGGTTGCGAGGACAAGCCGCGGAGCACTGGCTGAATCTGCGTTGGCTGGATCTGCGTTGGCTGGATCTGCACTGGGTGCACCGGCAACCGCGGCGCCGTCGCTGCTCACGGAGCTTCCGCCAGCGTCTCACGCTGGATAGCCGCCAGCTGGCCCGTGCCGATCAGGGCGAGGTCCAGCAAGGCGTTGAGTTCATCGCGGTCGAACGGGGCGCCCTCGGCAGTGCCCTGGACCTCCACAAACTTGCCGGATCCGGTGACCACCACGTTCATGTCGGTTTCAGCGCGTACGTCCTCGACGTACGGGAGGTCAAGCATGGGCACGCCATCGATGATGCCCACCGAAACGGCAGCAATCGTGTCCACCAGCGGCTGGGCATTACGGGCGATCAGCTTGTTTTCGCGGGCAAAGCGGATCGCCTCGGCAAGCGCCACATAGGCACCTGTGATGGCGGCGGTGCGGGTACCGCCGTCTGCCTGCAGGACATCGCAGTCCAGGACGATCGTGTTCTCGCCCAGCGCTTTGGTATCGATGATGGAGCGCAGCGAACGGCCAATGAGGCGGGAGATCTCATGCGTTCGTCCCCCGATCTTGCCCTTCACGGACTCACGATCGGATCGGGTGTTCGTAGCCCGGGGAAGCATCGCGTATTCGGCGGTAACCCAGCCACGGCCCTCGCCCTTGAGCCAGCGGGGAACGCCTTCGGTCAGGGAAGCCGTGCACAATACCCGGGTGTTGCCGAACTCGATGAGCGCCGAGCCCTCAGCCTGCTTGGACCAGCCGCGGGTGATGCTGATGGGACGCAGTTGATCGGGAGTCCGGCCGTCGGCACGGATAACGGGTGTGGCTGTAGCTTCAGAAGTCATGCTTCAAGCTTAGCGAGGATGGGACAACGCCCGACGCCGTACAGTGGGTCAGGCGAGCGCGTCACCATCTCAATGCCACCTAGATTGTGTAGTGGACCCCGGCAACTGCAACAGCAACGTCCCCGGAAAACACCGGTTTGGCCTCGGACATTACCTTGGTCTGCGAAGTCCACACCGGAATATGAGTCAGAAGCAGGCGCTTGGCTCCGGCGTTCATGGCGGCTTCCCCAGCGCGCTTGCCCGTCAGGTGCACGTCCTTGATGGCGTCGTCGCGGCCTTCCTCGAACGCGGCCTCGCACAGGAACAAGTCAGCGCCACTGGCTGCCTCCTCCAGCCCCTGGCACGAATCGGTGTCCCCCGAATATGTCAGTACCCGGGTTATGGGCGTTCCATCCTTGCCTGGTTCCGTTGCCGTGACTCGCAATGCGTAGGCTTCTTCCACGGGATGGTTGACGCCGTAGGGCGTCACCGTGAAGGGGCCAACGGTGACAGGCTTCTGTTCGGCCCAATGAGTAAAGTCGAACTCCTCATGCATGCCCGGATCCAGGTCCAGCCCATAGGCTGTTGCCATCCTGTCCGCGGTTGCTGCCGGCCCCCACACGGGAATCCGGTCCCGACCCCAACCGCCGGGCTTCCACCGGACTGCTACGTGGAGGCCACACAGGTCCATGCAATGGTCCGGGTGCAGGTGCGTGAGGAATATGGCGTCGATGTCCTCAAGATCCGTGTAACGCTGGATGGCACCCAACGCCCCGCTCCCGAGATCCATCACGATCTTCCATTCCCGTTCACCGTCGTGTGCAGTCACCAGATAGCACGACGCCGGCGAGCCGGGACCGGGAAAGGAACCAGTACAGCCCACGATGGTCAGTTTCACAGGCCACGTCCTTGGACAGCACTGGAAGCGGGGCTGGGTCCGTTGTCCGGTTGCACGAAGTAAGAGCGGCGCGAGAGTCCGGCCCCTCCCCGTGCTGCTTCCAGCATTTCCGGGGTGATGCGCGCCAGGCTGCCGGTGGGATATTGGGCAGCCACGTGGTCAACGTGTTTGACGGACAGGACCTCGGGGCCCAGGAAGCGGCGGGCGAGTGTTTCAAATTGGACAGCATCGCCCGTTGCGATGAACTCATGGCTGGGGGCACTTGTGTCGGTTCGCTGGATACCGTGAGTGGCCAAGGCACGGTAGACGTCCTTGGCAGTTTCCTCCGCGCTGGATACCAGGGTCACGTCCTCCCCCATGACGAACGAGATCACTCCGGTCAACAGAGGGTAGTGCGTGCACCCGAGCACCACGGTGTCCACACCAGCGTGTTTCAGTGGCTCCAGATACTCATTGGCGGCTGCCAGAAGGTCCGGGCCCGTGGTGATGCCGGCTTCAACGAAGTTCACGAAGGCGGGGCAAGCCACGGACGTGATGGCAAGATCCGGGGCTGCCGCGAACGTGTCCTCATAGGCGCGCGAACCTACTGTGGCTGATGTCCCGATAACGCCGATCCTGCCGGAACGGGTGGCCGCGACAGCCCTGCGCACAGCGGGTTGAATGACCTCAATAACAGGGATCCCGTAACGCGCCGTATAGCGTTCACGCGCATCCCGGAGAACTGCGGCCGAAGCAGAGTTACAGGCAATGGTCAGAAGCTTCACGCCGGAATCCACCAACTCGTCCATGACGCCCAGGGCGTTGGCCCGGACTTCGGCGATGGGCAGCGGGCCATAGGGTCCGTTGGCGGTATCCCCCACGTACAGGATCGATTCGTTGGGGAGCTGATCGATGATGGAGCGAGCTACCGTCAACCCACCAACGCCGGAATCAAAGACACCAATCGGGCGGGATCCCATGAGCTCATTGGAGACCCCCAAGTCACCGGGCGAGGCCACAACCGGGGCCCCTGTAGCGCTTGGTGATCCGGCGCCTGTTGAACTGTCGCCCTTTGAACTGCCGCCCGTTGAACTGCCAGATGCTGAAGTCATGATTATTCGAGAATAAGGCTTCCCCTGTGTTGCGGCCATTACCTGTGGCCTCCGCCTCGTGTCTGATGTGTCACACAGGTGGGCCCGGCGATGGCCTCCGCGATCAGGATTTTGCCTGCCTGGCCGCCATCATCGATTGCACCAGCGACTCCTGAAGCCAGGTGGTGAAGTTGTAGACCAATGCCAGGTAACTCTCCACATCCTCCGCCTGGCTCCAGTCCTGCATGCTGTGGATGTGCTCGGCGTCCGCCTCGTCACGGATGTCCAGGCGTTCAGCCAAAACCAGGCGAACATCATTCAGGGCCATGGACCAGCGCGTTGCGTCCTCCGGGGTCAGCACAAGATCGTCCTTGTCCAGGCCCATCGCCGTAGCCTTCAAGGCGCCAATCTTGTTTTCCCGCACCGAGCGTTCGGTCAATTGCCGGAACTCAAGCGAGCCGCCGTCGTCGTCCTTCATGACGTTTGGCAGAAGCCGCAGCAAGGCGCGATCGCTCGGTTGCTTCACGTCCATGTCCAGGCCGATCAAGGCGGCCAGCGGGTCCTCGTTCTCCCTGGCGTCGGACTCCAGCATCGAGATGACGTCGTCCAGCAGCCCCCGTAAAAGATCCCGTTCGGCAGGCTCCAGGTAGCCGGTGATTCCCTTGAGTCCGTATTTGAATGCCTTAGCCACGCTGGCGGCCGCCCTTCCCGGGTGCTTCGTTTCCGCTTGCGGCTTTCTCCACAGTGGCCCACAGGCCAAAGCCGTGCATGGCTACTGCGTGCTGCTCAACCTGTTCCTTGCTGCCGTGCGCCACGATGGATCGGCCCTTCTTGTGGACCTCCATCATGAGCTTGTGTGCCTTGGACTCGGAGTAGCCGAAGTAACTCTGGAACACATAGCTGACGTAACTCATGAGGTTGACGGGATCATTCCAGATCACCAAATTCCAGGGGATGTCCGGGGCAGTCAGGACATCGGTGGACGTCTGCTCTACAGCTTTCGTCCGCTCATCGATGTCCGTGCCAAATGCAACGCTAGGGGTCATCTGTCCATTCTATGGCGGCTCGCACTAGAGTGAATTCGTGAGTAGAGCCGCGTCCTGGGACCATCCCGCCACTTCCTTGTACACCGACCACTACGAGTTGACGATGCTCCAGGCCGCCCTGCACTCCGGGGCTGCGCATCGCCGCTCAGTGTTTGAAGCCTTCGCCCGGCGTCTGCCTGACGGCCGCCGGTATGGTGTGGTGGGCGGAACCGGACGCCTCCTGGAAGGAATCGCCGACTTCAGCTTCGGCGAAGCCGAGCTCGCGTTCCTTGAGCGGAACAAGGTGGTCAACCAGGAGACACTGGACTACCTGGCCAACTACAAATTCAATGGAGACATCTGGGGTTACGCGGAAGGCGACGCCTACTTCCCCAACTCCCCCATCCTTATCGTTGAGTCCACGTTTGCCGAAGCCTGCATTCTGGAGACCTACATCCTCTCCGTCCTGAACCACGACAGCGCCATCGCTTCTGCCGCGTCAAGGATGACGTCGGCGGCCGGTAACCGGCCATGCATCGAAATGGGTTCCCGCCGCACCCAGGAAGAATCCGCGACGGCGGCTGCCCGTGCCGCCGTAATCGCCGGCTTCGCCAGCACCTCCAACCTTGAGGCAGGGCGGCGCTACGGCATCAAGACCGTTGGTACTGCCGCGCACTCCTTCACCCTCCTGCATGACACCGAACGCGAGGCCTTCGAAGCCCAGATCGCCGCATTCGGCCCGGGAACCTCGCTGCTGGTGGACACGTACGACGTCGAAGCAGCGGTGCGCACCGCCGTCGAACTCGCAGGGGACAAACTTGGCGCCGTCCGCCTGGACTCGGGCGACCTGATTGCCCAGGCGCAATGGGTCCGCCAGCTGTTGGACGACCTTGGAAACGTGAACACCCGGATCGTGGTGACCTCCGACCTCGACGAATTCGCCATCGCCGCCCTCCAGTCCGCCCCAGTGGACTCCTACGGGGTTGGCACGTCCTTGGTGACGGGCTCCGGCGCTCCGACCGCCAGCATGGTGTACAAGCTGGTGAGCAGGACAAACGACGCCGGCGAGTTCATCTCCGTTGCTAAAGCGGCCAAGAACAAGGCCAGCGTCGGGGGACGCAAGTACGCCCTGCGCAAGCTCAACGAACATGGAAGGGCTACGCAGGAGATCGTTGGAATAGGTCGCCGGCCGGAGGACGACGGAAACGACCGTTCGTTGTTGCACCAATTCATCAAGAACGGTGAACTCCTGCCCGGCTGGACGGGCCCCGAAGGCGTGGTCCGCGCCAAAGAACGGCATGCCGCCACCATGGCCGAACTGCCTGCTGT
This sequence comes from Micrococcaceae bacterium Sec5.1, assembly GCA_039636795.1. NCBI lineage: Bacteria > Bacillati > Actinomycetota > Actinomycetes > Micrococcales > Micrococcaceae > Micrococcaceae bacterium Sec5.1. The sequence continues at coordinate 3,652,577 of CP143430.1, forward strand.
AGTGAACCGCCTGCAGCGCGGCGAAGCCGCCATCCCCACCATCTACGAGGAGAACTGATGTCCAGGGCCCTGATCATCGTCGATGTCCAGAACGACTTCTGCGAAGGCGGCAGCCTCGCAGTCGAAGGAGGCGCTGCAGTTGCCGGCGCCATCACCGAGTACGTGGATGCAAACCAACAGCATTTCGACCACATCGTGGCCACCCAGGATTGGCACATCGAACCGGGAAGCCATTTCTCCGATGAGCCGGACATGGTGGATTCCTGGCCGCCGCATTGCCGGGCCCGGACCAAAGGAGCTGAACTCCACGAGGACCTGGACCCGGAATACATCCAGGCTTACTTCCGTAAAGGACAGTACACAGCGGCTTACTCCGGCTTTGAGGGCGTCCTTGCCCCGGAGGATGATGTTCCTTCCGGGGACCTCAAGGCCGGCACCGCCCAGGCCGAGGTCGTGGATGAAGATGCAATCGGGCTCGATGACTGGTTGCAAAGCCACGACGTCGAAGAGGTAGTGGTGGTAGGCATCGCGACGGACTACTGCGTCAAGGCAACGGCCCTGGATGCTGTCCAAGCCGGGTACACCACTACGGTCATCGCGGATCTCACAGCCGGAATCGCCGAGGACCTCACTGAAACCTTCGACGAAATGGAGGCCGCCGGCGTCGAGGTTGAACGCAGCTAAGCCCGGCTACTTTCGGCCGATGAACCAATCCTGCAACTTACGCAAGCGCGCCTGAAGTTGTTCCTCGTTCGCCTGGGCTACAGCAGGTCCACCGCACAGTTCGCGCAGCTTTGTGTGCACCACTCCATGCGGTGTGCCTGTCCGGGCGGACCAGGCTGCTACGTTCTTGGCCAGTTCGTTGCGTAAGTCCATGAGCATGCGGTGGTCGGGTATGGCCGGTGCAGCTGCGGCAGCCAAAGGCGACTGACGTTTTTTGCGCGATTGCTGTTCGTGCTGCCGCTGACGCAGCAACGTCCCTACTTGCTCGGCGTCGAGAAGCCCGGGAATGCCCAGGAAGTCCAACTCGTCATCAGAGCCGATGTCCGCTCCCGTACCGAATTCACCGCCGTCGAAAAGGACGCGGTCAAAGGAAGCCTGCGAGTCCAGAGCTTCGAACTTGCCCTTGGTCAGTTCGTCCGAAGCCTTGTCCTCGCGGTTGGCTTCGGCCATGAGGTTCTCTTCAGGGCTGAAGAGTCCGTCCTCATCCTTTTCCGGGCGGTCAAGGGCGTGGTCGCGCTCGGCCTCCATCGTGTTGGCCAGCACCATGAGGGGTGGTACTGACGGCAGGAAGACCGACGCCGTCTCGCCCCTTTTGCGGGCACGCACAAAGCGGCCTACGGCCTGGGCAAAAAACAGCGGCGTAGAGGTGGACGTGGCGTAGACGCCCACCGAGAGGCGAGGAACGTCCACACCTTCGGAGACCATGCGGACGGCGACCATCCACCGTTTGTCTCCCGCGGAGAAGTCCTCGATCTTGCTGGAAGCCTTCGAGTCGTCAGAAAGAATTACTGTGGGCGATTGTCCGGTGATCTTCTTAAGCTGCCCAGCGTAGGCACGGGCGTCCTCGTGGTCCGTGGCGATAACCAGCCCACCGGCATCCGGGACGGTCCGGCGGACCTCGCCAAGGCGTTTATCCGCAGCGGCAAGGACAGCCGGGATCCATTCTCCGGTTGGGTTCAACGCAGTACGCCACGCTTGGGAGGTGATGTCCTTGGTGACTGCGGCTTCACCAAGGGAGGCGGCCATTTCGTCACCTGCACTGGTCCTCCAGCGCATCTGGCCTGAGTAAGCCATGAAAAGCACGGGACGCACCACGTGGTCCCGGAGGGCATTGCCGTAGCCATACGTGTAATCGGCTTTGGAGCGTCGAATACCGTCGCGGTCCTCGGCGTATTCCACGAACGGGATGGGTGAGGTATCGGAACGGAACGGCGTACCGGTCAGGGAAAGGCGCCTTGCCGCTGGATCAAAGGCCTCGCGCAAGCCGTCACCCCAGGACAGGGCCTCTCCACCGTGGTGGATTTCGTCCAGGATGACCAGCGTCCGGGCGGCTTCTGTTTTGGCACGGTGCAGCATCGGCTTGCTCGCCACCTGGGCATATGTCACAGCGACACCAACGAACCCACGGCCATGCTGGCCGTCGGAATTCTTGAAGTTGGGGTCGATGGCAATGCCCACCCGGGCAGCAGCGTCAGCCCACTGCCGCTTCAGGTGATCCGTGGGCGCGACGATAGTGATCCTGTTAACAACGCCGCTATCCAGCAGCGTGGAGGCAATCCGCAAGGCAAAGGTCGTTTTACCAGCGCCAGGCGTAGCCACTGCAAGGAAATCCTTTGGATGCCTGGCCATGTAGAGGTCCAGGGCTTCCTGCTGCCAGGCACGCAGCTTGGGTGCTGTACCCCAGGCGGCGCGTTCCGGGTATGCCGGAGGCAGGGATGGACCACCAAATAATGTTTCTGTCATGCGGACTCCCCCGGCCTGATGGCAGCGAAAATTAGCCCCGGTTCTCCGGGCACGCGGCAGTGGACCGCATTGCGGTCACGATCGGAAGGGACCTGTGTTCTCTTCCCACCCACTACTTGGAATTGCCCGGGCCGCTGTCTCCACCGTCTTTACCTGGACGGAGACCCTCATAGATCTCCTTGCACTCCGGGCAGACCGGGAACTTCTGGGGATCGCGCCCCGGCGTCCAGACTTTGCCGCAAAGGGCAATGACGGGCTCGCCGGTCATGGCCGACTCCATGATCTTTTCCTTGCGAACATAGTGCGAGAACCGCTCGCGGTCGCCGGGCTCCACTTCCTGGCGCGTTTCCTCGCGCTCAATGGTGGATGTGGACGTTCCGGCTCCGGAAAGCTCGCGCATGGGGTCGTTTTCGAATGGATCCGGAGGAAGCGTAGTCATGACATCCATCTTACCGTCTACAGGCCCTGCCACTCCGGCTTGTTGTCGTAGGTGTGGCGGTAGTAATCGGCCAACTTCAGCGACGACGCCGCGGCCTCGTCCACCAAAATTGTGGCGTGAGGATGCATCTGCAGGATGGACGCAGCGCAAATGGCGGCTACCGGCCCTTCGACGAAGTCCCGCACTGCCTGGGCTTTTTGTGCACCTGTAGCCACCAGGATGACGTGCCGGGCATCCATGATGGTGCCCAAGCCCTGGGTGACTACATGGTGAGGGACGTCGTCGACGCTGTTGAAAAAGCGGGCGTTGTCCTTGCGGGTCTGCTCGATCAGGGTTTTGATCCGGGTGCGGGACGCCAGCGACGAACCGGGTTCATTGAATCCAATGTGGCCGTCCGTGCCCACGCCCAGGATCTGGAGGTCCACGCCGCCGGCGGCTTTAATTGCATCCTCATAGGCCTGGCAGGCTGCTTCGAGGTCCTCTGCAGCACCGTCCGGCCCATGCACATTCTCAGGTTTGATATTCACCCGGTTGGTAAATTCGCGCCGGATCACCTCGCGATAGGACTCCGGGTGACCGGCCTCAAGTCCGACGTACTCGTCCAGCGCAAAGCCGTGTGCCTCGCTGAAATCCACGCTCCCGGCTTCGTAACGCCGGGCCAATTCATCGTAGATCGGCAGCGGGGACGAACCCGTGGCCAAACCCAGAACGGCATTGGGCTTACGGCGCACAAGGGCTTCGATGGCATCTGCCGCCAAGGCGCCAATCTGCTTGGTGCCAGGGAGAATGACAACTTCCATCGTCACAGCCTTTCTAGGTAGGAATTGCGAGGTATTGAGAAAGAGGTTATCCCATGTCCCATGAGCTGGTCATGGTTGTTACGCGGTTTAGCGGTTCACACTGAGCTGGGCGAACATCTCCGGGCCCCGCGCATCCAGCCATTTACCGCCAAGGCGCACCCCGGCAACCAACAGAACCATTCCCACAAGTGGACCCACCACAAGGTTAATCCAGCCAGGGACGACGCTGCCGGTAAACAGTTGGGCTCCCATCAGCGCAAGCTGCGGGAGGAGCAAAAGAACCAGGACACCCATGCCTATCATCTGCACGGCCAGTGTCTGGGCAACGTTTCCGGGTGGCTTCTTGAACGGGCTGTCACCGGGCAAGGGCACGGCAATGTTGTATCGCGCGGAGATCACCGAGGACAACCCCAAACCAGTAAACAGAGTGCCCAGCGACAGGCCGATCAGGTTCGGAGCCCATGCCCAGGAACCAGTAAAGAAAAACGGACCTATGGAAAAAAGAAGCACAAGAGGCAGGGAAATGGTCAAGCACGCCATGGCACGGCCCAGGCGGTCATCCACACCCCTGACACCTGATGCCAGATGGAGGGCAAAAGCGGTGTTGTCATAGGAAACATCAGCGCAGATGGACCACGCCATGACAAACGCCGTCAGTGGCCCAAGAAGCATGAGCATGCCGTAATCGCCGCTTTGGCTCCCGCTGAAGAAGAAGATCACAGGAAACAGTGGAACCACCACCAGCGAGCCCGCATAACGGGGGTCTTTCATCCAATAAATCAAGGCGCGGGCAGCAACCGCGCCAGCCGGTGTACCTGGCAGGACATCGAACAAGCCACGCTTACCGCCCTTCTTGGCCGAACCTCCGGCGTACGGCGGCGTCACTAAAGCATGTTGAAGCAACGCGTGCCAGCACAGCAGCAATCCGGAAACTGTTGCCCCAGCAATGAGGAGTTTCAGTCCGGCGGAAACAACGTCTCCAGCCTCAAGGTCACCGCCCAGGGACCAGGCCGCGCCAAGAGGAGTCCAGGACACTGTACGGGCAAGCGCAGGGAGATAATCCGCCGTGCCACGAACTCCGTCGACGATACCCACGATGATGGGACCCATCAGCATGAGCGGGATGAAAAAGACGAGGCTGCTGACGTCCTTGAAGCGGCGGGACGACGCCAGTCCGGCAGTCGCCGTCGTCACTACTTTTGACAACACTATGCAGGTCAAGGCCCCCAAAAACGCGCCCAGCAACGCACCCGCCACCGCTGGAAAACTGCGCCACCACGTACCAACAGTGGCAAGCGCGGTAAGGGCTGTGGCGAGGCCCGGGATACCAATGAAACCTGCCAAGGCAAGGCCCGTGAGAAGCTGGCGGGGTGGGATCGCAGACGTGGTGAACCGGGCGGGATCCAGCGTCATGTCAGCTGCGGATGCAAGAAGGGGAACCACTGCCCAGCCAAGCAGCGCTGCAGCCCCGCCCAATACCACCACCGTGTGGGCGATTTCAGCGTCCGCCCAACGCAGGGCAATCAAGGCTCCAATCAAAAGGACCATGATTCCCAGCGCATACAACAGCCCGATGCCCATGCCAATGAGCTGCGCCGGGCTGCGCCTGAAGCCGTTCAGGAGCAACCGCCATTTAAGGCTTAGAAGGTGCGCAACCACTCCAGCCCCTCCGTCCGGTGCCCGCCGCCTACCAATTGCACGAACCGTTCCTCCAGCGTGGAACCGTTCCGTACTTCATCCACGGACCCCGCTGCGAGGACGCGTCCTGCTGCCACAACGGCCACATGGCTGCACATGCGCTGCACGAGGTCCATGACGTGGCTGGAGACGATGACCGTACCGCCGGAAGATACGTAGCTCTCAAGGATGCCCCTGATGTTGGCTGCCGATACCGGGTCCACCGATTCAAAGGGCTCGTCCAATACCAGCAGGCGGGGAGCATGGATCAAGGCCGAAGCCAACGCAATCTTCTTGGTCATACCGGCCGAATAGTCAACCACCAAGGATCCGGCATCGGCTTCAAGGTCCAAGGCAGCCAACAGTTCAGATACGCGCGGGCGAACCACGTCCCGGTCCATGCCGCGGAGCAGGCCCGCGTAGGTGACCAGCTGTTCCCCGGTCAGCCGGTCAAACAAACGGACGCCGTCCGGCAACACACCCATAAGCTTCTTGGCCTCCAGCGGCCGTGCCCAAACATCCACGCCGTGGACCAACGCCGTGCCAAAGTCCGGCCGCAGCAGCCCTGTGGCCATCGACAACGTGGTGGTTTTGCCGGCACCGTTCGGGCCAACCATTCCATAGAACGAACCAACAGGAACCTCAAGGCTGACGCCATCGACGGCGATCTTCCCACCGAACCGCTTGGCCAGACCACGGATGGACAGGGCCGATACTGGCAAGTCCGTGTGCGGGTCTGCTGACAGCCCGGGTTCAACGGCAGATTGCTGCGGTGCAGGCTGGCGAATGTGGGATGGCTCGGGGAGTGGCTCATGGCGCGGTTCCGTCATGAGACCAGCCTAGCCCCGGCTTCCAGTGGTGCCGGGAGGTGCTAGAAGCCGTGGCGGGGTATGGCCCTCTGGTACTGCGGAACCCAGGAAATATCGTGTCCGAGCTCGTACGCGGCCCTGAGCCACCAGTGCGGATCCCGCAGTGCAGCGCGGGCCATGAAGACCGCATCCGCACGTCCATTCGCCACGATATCCTCGGCCTGCGTGGCACTTGTGAGAAGGCCCACAGCACCAGTGAGTACACCGGCGTCGCGTTTTACTTGTTCAGCGAATCCAGCTTGGTATCCGGGAGCGGGCCTGATCTGCTGATGGGCGACGGCCCCGCCGCTGGAGACGTCCACGAGGTCGACACCGTGTTCGGACACCGCCTTCGCGAGGCGGATAGAGGCGTCAACACCCACTCCCCCTTCAGCCCAATCAGTTGCGGAGATCCGCAACAACAGTGGCATGGAGTCCGGAATGACCTCCCTCACGGCGTCCACCACCGCCAGCATCAACCGGTTCCGCCCGTCCTCCGTTCCGCCCCAACTGTCCGTTCGTGTGTTGATAAGGGGGCTTTGGAACTGGTGCAGAAGGTATCCATGGGCGCCGTGGATCTCCACGGTGTCGAAACCGACGGCCACAGCCCGCTCAGCTGCGGCAGCAAAGTCGGCAATGACTCCCTGGATGTCTTCTTCGCTCATGGCTTCGGGCGCTGCATAGCCGTCGTAGGGCTGCTGGGCAGGACCAAAAGTGACCCACCCGCCGTCGGATGCTGGAACGGAACCGGTCCGGTCCGAAAACGGCCAGTAAGTCGACGCCTTACGCCCGGCGTGTGCCAGCTGGGCGCCGATCTTGCAGTCGACAGCGCCGTGCCGGTGAACGAAATGCACAATCCGCTCCCAGCCAGCTGCCTGCTCATCGGAGTACATTCCAGCATCCCTGGGGCTGATACGGCCGGATGCATTCACCGCAGCAGCTTCACTCAGGATCAATGCCGCACCGCCGGCGGCAAAGGATCCGAGGTGCATGAAGTGCCAGTCGTTGGGTACGCCTTCCCCGGCTTCAGGGGTGCAACTGTACTGGCACATGGGTGACACCCACCCACGGTGCGCAATGCCCAGCGAACGGAGCTGCAGGGGTGTGAACAGCGCCGAGGACACTAGAACAGAACCCTCGCAAGTCCTTGACGGGCTTTGGCCACCCGCTCATCCGAGGTGCCCACTACCTCGAAAAGATCAAGCAGGCGTAGACGGGCGGTCTCGCGCTCGGGACCGAAATTCCGGCCGATGAATGCAATGATGCGGTTGAATCCATCCTCGATGTGCCCGCCGGAGACGTCGAGGTCGGCCACGCCCAACTGGGCCTGCACGTTATCGGGCTCCTGTGCGGCCAGTTCCCGCAGGTTTTCAGCTTCGGCAGCTGACATCTTCTCAAGCCGGGCCATCAGCTCCACCTGCGCCAGACCTGCTTTGGCATCGGCGTCTGCAGGCATTTCCAGCAGTGCCTGCTTATAGGCCGCGGCTGCCCCCGCGTAGTCTCCGGCCTCGATCGCGTCGATGGCTGCTTGGTGGAGGGGAGGCAGCGGCGCTGGTTCCCCTTCGCCCTCCGGCGCAGCATCGCCGATGCTCCCGGTGACGCCATTGGCGGCCGCAACCTTGAGCAGTTCATCAACGAGGCCACGGATCTGCTCGTCGTCGGCAGGACCCTGAAAGAGCGGCACGGGCTGGCCCTTGACCACGGCCACAGCCGTGGGAACGGCCTGGACCTGGAAGGCCTGTGCGAGTTGAGGGAACGCGTCCACGTCAGCGGCAGCAAGAATCAATCGACCGCTGTAGCTTTCGACGACGCGCTGGGCAGCGTCAAGGACGGCCGGAGATTCGGCGGCATAGCGTGACCAGAGAAGGAAGAGGACAGGTATCTGGGCGGACAACTGCACCAGATCCTGGAAATTGGTTTCGGTAGCGTCCACGCGAAGGGGTGCACGTCCCGATTCAGCTCCGCCTGATCCGCCGGATTCCGGCGTACCGGAATCGGCAGCCGCGCCTGCGGGCGGGGACTGGGGTGGGGCGGCGGGCCGGCGCAACGACGAGAGGTCGACGGCGCCGCGCAGGTTGAGCTGGCTGGCAGCGGCTGGAGTGGGTCGGTATCCGGGCGAACTCATACCGTCCACTCTAGCCGCTGCCCTGCCAAGGGTGTGCCCTACTTGAAGCTGGCTCCCACAAGTCCGCGGGTAGCCGCTACGAGCTTCATGGGATCAGCTGAACCTGCCGGCGGAATGTAAACCGCCACGGACTCGGCGAAGTTCAGGACCATGCCGGTGGTGGTTTCCTTGCCGCCGGCGAAGACAGCGGAGTCGTCCTCAAGAATGAGTTTGTCCCCTGCCGCTTTCGGCGTCCCTTCGAAGGCGAAGTCCAGGCGTCCCACAACCAGGGCGCCGCCGTCGGCTGTGCGAAGCACCACGGTCTGGTTGTTCACGGGGGTGTGGGAGAACTTGAAGTTGGCACTCGTCCCGTTCTTCACGGTGTCTGCCTGGTAGGCAAGGGCACCGGCGATGTACGGCGAGGACTGACCGTCAGCCAGCTTGCTCCTGTTCGGCGAGTCGGGAGTTGTCAGCATCTCACCGAGGATTCCCAAGGCTTCGTTGCCGCTGTAAGCCAAACCGGTCTTGTCATCGGCGGCCGCAGGAGCGGTTCCGTCACGGGGAACGGGGAACGAAGGGAAGTTGGTGCCCGGCTGCAACGGAGCGCTGCCCCAGAGCTTGTAGTTTTCCCGCGGTGAGAGTTGAACCAACGTCAGGACCTGGGGCACGACGTTGCCCTCGCCCTGGGTCAGGGCGAACACGGTACGGGGCCAGTCACGCTTGGTACTGATGACGCTGCTCTGGAGCTTGGTAGCACGAACCGGCATGCGGGGCTCGTAGGCAGACACCGTGGAGCGGATCTTGTAGTTCTGGGTGCGGACCTGAAGTTCCATCTTGTCCACCCGCGGCGCTAGCTTTGCAGCATCCTTGGCGGCATCCGCTGCATCCACAGTGCTGGCAACCTGCTCCAGGATGCGCTGCAGCTGCGATTCGAGCATCACAGGTGCTGCGTCCCCTTCCGTCTCGGCGGAAGAAGAGGAGCTGGAAGTGTTCGTGGGCTTAGGTGTGGACGTTGCCTGGGCAGCGATCGCAGTACCTCCCACGAGCGCGGTAGCAAGTGCCGCGGCAACGGCGGTAATGCGCAGGCTTGAGCCTTCTCCAGCGCCCCGGCCACCATCAGCCTTGCCGGGCGGTGCCTGGACGGGCAGGGAGGTGGTTTCCCCCCCGGCGTGCGGCCCACCGAAGTCATCACCCTTGCGGTGCTCATCGCCCTTGCGGCGGTTGCTGATGGCCTTTGTAATGAACGGGAGGGCTACGCCTGCAAGCATGATGATAATGCCAAGCACGATGAGCGGCACGGCCCATGGCGTGGTTGCGTTATTGGGGAAAGTCATCGAGATTGACGACGGCGCAGGCTTGGTTCCGTCGCTGGCTACCAGAAGGGACCACTCACCTCCGGCGGGCGGATTCCATGTGTAGTCCAGCTCTCCGCTGGCATCTTCTGTGTTAACCCACAGGTCCGAACCGACAGGAGAGGGAGCTGTTGCCTCGCCGTCGGTGGAGGCCACTTGAAGGGACTTCTGGTCCTGGGAGACACCAGTCAGGGTGTTGTGGGCCGTTTTGCCCACCCAGGCTTCGACGTCGTCCGGGCGGCCCGTAGCGACGATGAAGTTGCCTTCACCCTGGATCTTGATCTTCACCGGCCCGTTATGGAGGGCGATCAACTTTTGGTCGATCACGGTCAGCGGGGCAGCTTTTGTGTCACTGGGAACCGAGGCCGTCACGGTCTCGGCAGGGGCCCAGAAAGTCAGCTGGCCAATGCCGGCCAGCATCGTCAGCAGGCCCAGCAGCACCAGCAAGGCTGCAGTCTTCAAACGCACAGGATCACCTATCATCAGCGGTTGTTGAACTTCAAGGGTAACCGTTTTGTTATCAAAGAGTCAGATCGGCCCATCCCGGCGGAGACGCCCGCTTCCCTGCAATGGCGCCGCCAAGGCCGGATTCCGGGCTCCTGATAGTGTGGCGATGATCATGATAATCGGTAGAAAAGGCAGCAGAACCGCGTGAAAGACCACTTGGAGCCCCGTCCGATCGATGAGTCAGGCTCAACTGTGGTGGACGCCCCCGCGGATGGGACCTCTGCCACCGTTCCGGTCCGCACCGGACGCCTGGCCGCAATAGCCCGCAAGCTGCGGCAACCCATCCCGGGAGCCCGCACACGGGTCAGGTTCGAGATGCCTCCCGAGGACGAGGCCGTTGCCGTAGCAGAGGGTGTCAAAGCCGACGAGGACAACGATTTCGGCGCTCCAGGACCCCGTATGTCATCCCAGCACCCGCTGTATGTGGGCTTCATGGGCACCGCCGGGGTTGGCGTGGCCCTGCTGGTCTTTTACATCGCCAGCAATACCACCCAGCTGATCCTATGGATTGTTGCCGCGCTCTTCATCGCCCTCGGGCTGGATCCGGTAGTCCGATGGCTTGAGACCCGGAAGGTCCCGCGCCCTGGCGGCATCCTGATATCTGTCTCTGTCCTGGTCCTTGCGGTTGCCGGGTTCTTTGCAACGTTGATTCCCACCATCGTGGAACAGGTGTCCGAGATCGTCCGGCAGGCACCGGATTGGATACGGGGCTTCCTGGACTCGGACTTCTTCCGGACAGTGGACAGCCAGTTCGGCATTCGTGACCGCATCACTACCGAACTGGATAAGTTCGTCAAGGATCCCGAAGCCATGGGCGGCATCTTCGGCGGCGTTGTGGGCTTCGGTTCCACTGTGGCCAACGGATTGTTCGGCACGCTGATTGTCCTGGTGCTTAGCTTGTACTTCCTGGCTGCCCTGCCATCCATGAAGAAATGGGCCTACCGCCTGGCGCCGAGGTCACGCCGCCCCCGCGTCGAGGCACTTTCGGAAGCGATTACCGATTCAGTAGGCAACTACGTGATTGGCCAGGCCTGCGTCGCCCTGCTGAACGCATTCTTTGCCTTCATCGTCATGAGCATCCTCGGAATTCCCTTCAGCGTCCTGCTTGCCTTCGTGGTGGCGCTGTTGGCCTTCATCCCGCTGGTTGGCGGCATGATCGCCGCTGTCGTGGTTATCCTTGTGGCGCTCACAGCCGGCTGGCAAACGGCCGTGATCTATGCGATCGCCTACTTTGCCTACCTGCAGTTCGAGGCCTACTTCATCTCCCCGCGCATCATGCAGCGGGCAGTTGCCGTGCCGGGTGCAGTAGCCGTGATCTCAGTTATCGCGGGCGGAAGCCTGCTGGGTGTCCTGGGTGCGTTGATTGCCATTCCGACGGCGGCGGCCATCATGCTGCTGATCAAGGAAGTCTTCATCATGCGCCAAGACAGGCACTGACCCTCTCCGCTTAGCTATGCGCCGTTGGCGACCAGGCCCGCCCACTCACGTGGCAGGCCGTCCACACCGGCACCTGCCGCAGTGACGTCGTCGACGATTTCGTCCAGGACACGCGCCGCGTACTTCTCTCCTACCCACAGGTGCTTGGCGCCGTCGACGCCGACGAGCCGCGCTTGGGGCACCAGGCTGAAGCGCTGGGCTGCTTCTGCAGGGCGAAGATAATCGTCGTGTTCCGGAACCAGCACGGTAAGCGGCTTGCCCGAGGCTGCCCATTCTTTGAGGTGGACATCCGTTGCCCGGTGCAGCGGCGGAGACAACAGGACCGCGCCCTCGATCTGCGACGCCACGGGTTCAACTGCGCCGTACATCAGCGCAAGTTCAGTCCCGAACGACCAACCCACCAACCACCGATTCGGCAGGCCACGCTCAACAGCGAAACGGACAGCTGCTTCGACGTCGTAACGCTCGCCGATGCCCTCTTCAAACTTGCCCTGGCTGGTCCCTCGCGGCGAGTGTGTGCCACGGGTATTGAACCTCAGGACCGCTACGCCTGCCAAAGCCGGCAGCCTATACGAAGCCTTGCGGTAAACATGGGAGTCCATGAAGCCGCCATGGGTCGGCAGCGGATGAAGGGTGATCAACGTTGCAGTGATCTCCCCCGATTCCGGCACGGCGAGTTCCCCCAGCAGGAGTTTTCCGTCTTCCGTGGTGAATTCCACATTCTCCCGGCGCGCGGGAAGGACGGTGGAGGCCCGAATCGCCGACGGAGCATCCTGCGCAGTGAAAACGAACGAGGCGGGGTCAAAAGTCATGCCACCAAGCCTAAGGGAACCAACGGGACCTGGTCAGCGATACCGGTAGGTCCGTGACGTCCAGCAGTTGGTGTGCCAATGCCTGCGCTCGGCCAGCCCGGCCGCTTCGCCAAAAAGGTGGTTATCCGACCACACCACCAGATGTGCGATGCCCGGGAGGATGGCTGTCGAGCAGCCGGGGCAGATGTACTGCTTCTCCGCCTTCCTCGCCGTCATGGTACGGACCATCCAGTCACCATCCGGGGCGCTTTCCCTGCGCGCAATCCCCGCCCTTGCCCGTTCCAGATCCAGTTCCGGGGCCTCGTCTGCCCACTTGCCGGCAGGTTTGTTCGAACGTGTGCTGGCGGCGTTGCGACGAGGGCGGTTGGAGCGGGGCATGATTCCATTCTGCCCCAGCCACCGGCCGCCAACGGGTAAGGTAAGGCGGGTGCGACTCGTCATAGCCCGTTGTTCTGTTGATTATGTTGGCCGTCTCAAGGCCCACCTCCCCCTCGCCACCAGGCTCTTGCTGGTCAAGGCCGATGGCTCGGTACTGGTGCACTCCGACGGCGGTTCGTACAAGCCGTTGAACTGGATGAGCCCGCCGGCCACGCTGCGCGTTACGTCCCCTGAGGAAACCGAAGTGGAAGAGGGCGTGGTTGAGCAGTGGACCGTGCAGTCGGCCAAGACCGATGACCGGCTCATTATCAACATCTATGAACAACTGCATGACACCTCCCATGATCTGGGTGTTGATCCTGGGCTGATCAAGGACGGCGTGGAAGCTGACCTGCAACGCCTCCTGGCAGAACAGATCGAGACCCTCGGAACCGGATACTCACTCATCCGCCGGGAGTACTTCACCGCCATCGGACCCGTGGACATCCTTGCCCGCGACGCGAGCGGCGCCACGGTGGCGATTGAGCTGAAGCGGCGCGGCGACATCGACGGCGTCGAGCAGCTGACCCGGTATCTGGAGCTGCTGAACCGGGATCCACTACTGGCGCCGGTCCGGGGGATTTTTGCAGCCCAACAGATCAAGCCCCAAGCCAAAGTCCTCGCCAACGACCGCGGAATTGACTGCATAACACTGGACTATGACGCCATGCGCGGCGTGGATGACAGCGAATCCCGGCTCTTCTGATTCTTCCCTGTTCTCGCTCGGTTCTCCCTGGGTTCTCCTCGGGGTTTTCCCTGGGTTCTCCCTCTGGGGGGAACCTTAGGCCACTAGAATCAGAGTCATGACTGCCGCAGACCATTTTGCCCATTCTTCCGCGCCCAGCCAGCAGATCCTCACGGGAACACTTGTAAGTGACGGCGCGGTGGTGGAAGACGGCCTCCTGGCCATCGACGGCGACCGTATTGCTTATGCCGGGCCGGCGGACGGCTTTGACGCGGATGAGTTTGAAGGCTTCGGGCACGCCATACGCATCGGTGCGCCCAGCGGCCACTTCATCTTCCCTGGTTTGGTGGACGTCCACTGCCACGGCGGAAATGGTGGGGACTTTCCAGGCGGCGAGGAGGCCTCGGCCCGCAAAGCAGTTGAGTTCCTGCACCGCTCCGGCACCACAACTTTCCTCGCGAGCATGGTTACCGCGCCCCGGGAGGACCTCCTTCGCGGGATCGAACTGTATGTGAAGCTCGTCGACGAAGGCCTTGTGGCCGGCATCCACCTGGAGGGCCCTTTCCTCTCCCATGCACGATGCGGCGCCCAGAACCCGGACTACCTGCTGGAGCCGGACCTGGACCTCATGAACGAACTCGTGGGTGCTGCCGCCGGCAAACTTGCCACCATGACATATGCCCCGGAATTGCCGGGGGCCGCTGCCTTGGTAGATTTGATGACCTTCCACGGCGTGACGCCATCGTTGGGTCACACCGACTGCGACGACGCCACAGCCGCTGCGTCGTTGGCTGCGGCCCGTGAAGGACTGGAATCGGCAGGGTTCGACGGCGTCAGCTCGCTCCCGACCGTGACGCACCTTTTCAATGGGATGCCACCAATGCACCACCGCGCGCCAGGCCCCGTTGCTGCTTGCCTGCGGGCCGCCCAGTCGGGGAAAGCAGTGCTGGAACTCATCGCCGACGACACGCATCTGGACCCCAGCACTGTGGCTACCGTATTTCAGTTGGTGGGCGCCAGCAATATTCTCCTGGTCACGGATTCGATGGCCGCTGCCGGGCTCTCGGACGGAAACTACATGCTCGGGCCCTCGCCGGTGACCGTGAGCAATGGCGTGGCAACCCTGGATTCCACTGGTTCCATCGCAGGAGGCACAGCCACACTCCTGGAAGTGGTCCGCAAAACCGTGGCGGCGGGTGTCGCCCTTCCGGACGCCATCTGCTCGGCGACTGCAGTGCCTGCAGCCATTCTTGGACTCTCTGACGAGGTGGGTGGATTGCGGCGGGGCCTTCGCGCTGACGTTGTTACTACCGATCAGGAACTGGGCCTTACTGCGGTCATGCGTAACGGACAGTGGCTGGCTTAGGACAATCAGACGACGGTGAATTGCGGTTGTCAGCGTTACCTTCTTTTTACCGAAAATTTTCCCGAATTGCCTTAAAGACCGTTGACCTCCGGCACGGCACATGAAAGTGTTGTAGCAGTCTTTGTGTAGGTGGTTTTCATGCTCGCAAGACGAGTTGCGAGCGTGAAGCTCCTGCGAAACCATACAGGCCAAGCCTGGACGGAATCCGGATCTTCTCGCGGAGTAACAAGGGCCGGTACGAGGTGTATCGGACTGATGTTCCATAATGAGGAGAAATACATGGCACTGGGAACCGTCAAGTGGTTCAACGCTGAAAAGGGCTTCGGCTTCATCACCCCGGATGACTCGGATGGGGATGTTTTCGTTCACTACTCTGAGATCCAGACCGGTGGTTTCAAGACCCTCGATGAGAACCAGCGCGTTCAGTTCGAGATCGGTCAGGGCGCCAAGGGCCCCCAGGCAACCGGCGTTACGGTCGTCTAGTCTTACCTGTTGATTTTGTTTGTTGCAGTTTCAACTGACATGTTGGTCCCGGCTCTCGAGGCGGGACCAACATGTTTAATGGTCGGAATGTCTGATATTTCAACGACTCCTGTTACAAACCGTGAAGAAATGCGGGACGCCATCTTGGAATAGGCGTTGACAATTCAAGCAACGAGGGTTCGCAGTAATCTGGCGGATTGTCGAACAGACAATCCCGGAAGGTATGCGCGACTCAATGCCCTGCCTATTGCCGGGAGGTGCAACGGGTCTTGGTAATACATGTACAAAGTTCGGTAATCCGGTTGGAAACGTGATTTAAAAGAAGCCAACGATCGGAAACCATAAACAGGCTCCAGCGCCTGGCCAACCAGGTCCAGCATGCCGGCAAGTCCCTCGGCCCGCTGATCAATCTCACCCTTTTCCCGTGCCAGGGGCGAACCGGAAAGGGATATGACGTCCACGGACTCCCGGAGATGCAGGATGGCCGAGGCAATCAGGAATTCCATCACTCCGGGGAAGGCATCGCCACGGCGACGCATGAAGTCCAAGGTCCAGCTCACAACTTTGCCGTCCCGGTAGACCGGAAGCCAGCTGGTCACCCCGTAAACGAACCCCTTTGCGTCAGTTGCCACGCAGCACAACACATCAGGGTCCTCGAGCTCATCCAGGCCGCCCAACGTGAACCCCATCTCAGGTACGCGTTTTTGCGCAGCCCACTCTTCGGACACCTCGCCCACTTGCGCCCGCAGGGCATGCGGAAGCGCGGCATACCGACCCCATGTGGCGGTGATTCCCATCTTTGCTGCCCGGTTGAGTGATGTCCTGACGTTCTGCCACTCCTTGCCGCGGAACTCCAAGCCCCTGATCCTCAAGCGGGTTTCCTGGGCGACGGCAACCCTTCGAAAACCGCGGGCCTGAAGCATAGGCCATAATTCATCGGTGCAGGAGTAGAGGCAAGGTATCAAGGCATGCTGGGAGCAGTAGTCAAGGAATCCTCCAGCCGTCTCCGCATGGTGCTCCTTCGCACCTACGGGACCCGCCAAAGTCAGGGCGACATGGCCATGCTGCTGATAGGCCACTCCCCCGGTCCCCCGGGGATTGAACCAGTATTTGTTCGGCTCCCAGAGCGCCATCCAAGACAGCGAATCACCGCCGGTTTTCACCAATTCACGTGCGCGATCCCTTCCCTGATGGTCCAAACCTGCGGAATGGTGGCCTCGGATGAGGAGTACCCACGCTCCAATCAATGCCACTAGCCAGAAGACGGTGCCGGAGTAGGAAAACAGGAACACTTCAAGAGCGTCGCGCTCAGCAAACACTTTCCGGTACACGCTGGGCAACGGAACCGGCAGGTACTGTCTGGCGAGCTCGGCACCCAAACCCAAGAGGCCGCCGTCGCGCGTCATACCGCCTGAAGCCAACCACACGCCAGCGTACGCGAGCGCCAGTGTTCCGCCGGTGAGGCCAACGAGCCAGAAGACCCGCCGCCGCATCCGGGCAGAAGACTCAACGCGGAAATGTCCACGATAAGCGAACAAGAGGACCGCCAGGGTCAGCGGAACCAAGACCAAGGGAATGAGATGTACAACAGCCGGGTTCAGCGTCGGCACTCGACGCCCTTGAGGCAACGGGATGCTGGCGAAAAGCCCCAAATAAACTGTGGAAAGGGCCACGACCAACAGTTGGACACCGATGGCTATCCCAAGGGCCAGACGCCTGCCACGACGCATGCCCTCGGCGCAAATGAGCAACAACACCACGGGCACGACAGCCAGGGCCAGCCCGAAAGGGCCCGTGTAACCCTGGCGGCTTAACTCAAGGCAAGCAACGTCGATTGTCCCACCGCAAGTGCTTTCCAATTGGCTCAGTGTCGGGAGCGGGTTCAGGATGACATCCCGCAAAATTGCCAGAGGACCGGACGGGCTCTTGGCGGCAGCAGTCAGGATAGGGCCGGCAGCGAAAATGGCCATGGTAAGGGCCAGCAGGTTCCGGACTTCGCGGCCCGTGGAGCGGTGTAAATGAAGGTGACCCTGGCTGCTCTGCATCCACCAGGCAGCTCCAAGGCCGATCAACGCTCCCACAAGGCCCATCACTGTCTCGGCATGTCCGATGTACAGCACCAGCAGCAGGGACAAGGAGAGCACCACGGTCCTCAGGCGTCGTTGCCAGAGCGTCGGCAGCAACGCACTGGCTGCAAGTGCCGTAGCGATCAGGGCGCCATAGGGTCCGATCAGCGGGGTATCCACCATCCTGGAGATCCAACCGTCATCCATGTACAGCGCCACTTGGGTGACCAGGAGGAACGCCGCAATGCACGCAAACTGACTCCCCAGGAAGACACCGGCCGTCCGGAGGAAGCCGAAACGCCGCTCCGCCAGCCCCAACAGGAAGAGGATCATGAGGGCTGCCGTGACAAACGCCAGCAGGTTGGTGGTGAAGAACAGCGACGTCCAGATGGACCACCACTGCCCCGACCGCAGACCGGCCAGGGTCACTCCCGCCACAGGCAGCAAGGATTCTGCAGGTCCCGCAAGGATACTTCCGGACAGAAGGGACACCGCTACGAACAAGGCAAGGACGAACGTGGTGAACGGTGTGGCGCGGAGATGTTTGGCGGTCTGCCTCAAGGCCGGCTGCACGACGCCTTTCAGGGCAAGGCTCATTGGCTTAGTCCCCATCGGGAAGACAGGAACTCCAAGGCACCAGGCATACCCCTGACCACTGTGTCCCAAGAGTGGCCGGCGTGTTGAATGGAGTGCGCTTCCGTGGTGAAACCCGCTTCCTTCCCAGCATCCGCGAGAACGTGCATGTAGTCGGTAAACTCAGTGTCAGTGGCTCCTGCAGCCAAGTACAGACCGCTGCCTTCGTAATTCCGCTGCTGCATCAAAAACAATGGCGTTCTTGACTCGAAAGCGCCCACGTCGCCTTCGAACGAGTCTGCGATGGTCTTATTCCGGTCCTTCGCCAGGGAAGGCTCCCGTTCAGCGGAAAAACCCACTATCGAAGTGAACAGTTCGGGATGGTTTGTCCCCATCTGTACGGCGCACGTACCGCCGAACGAAAAACCACCAACAGCCCACAACCGATGATCTTTTGATACGTCCAAGGTGGAGCTGATCCAGATGGGCACATCCTGGGACAGGTAAGTGTCAGCCTGCGCGATGCGGCTGTCCATGCACAGCGTATTGGCGTTTCCCGAGCCATTTGGGTCCACCACGATCGCGACCGGTGCGATGCCGCCATGGGCTTCAGCAAACCTGTCCAGTTGTGCGCGGAGTTGGCCCCCGGTTAACCAGTCGGCCGGACCACCGGGCTGCCCTGAAAAGAGCACCAGCACCGGCAAACTTGGCCGTGCTGCAGTTTGATAGGCCGGTGGAAGGTAGATGTAGGCTTCGCGTGCTGTGAAGCCCGATGCGTTTCCCGGGATTTGAGCCTTCCGAAGGATGCCGCTCCGCGGCATTGACTCCGGAGCTTTCCAAACCGAGGGCGCAGGTCCCGGCTTGCTGTCCGGAGCGCGTTGAAGGCTTGACTCCAAAGGTTGAATCCGGGCGACGGCCGTGCCCAGAAGGTCAGCGACAGTGTTGTTGAGGCCAAAGTACGCATTGACCTGGACGAGGCTCACGAGGACTACGCCAAGCATGGCAGCAAGGCTTCGGACACGGCTCTTCCAGGTGGCGCGCGGAAAGCGGGCCCCAAACAGCAGGGCGGCCGCGACAGCCGGAACCGACCAGGCCACAGTCTCAAAGGGAAGATTTTCCGAGAAGATGGCCATCAGATCAACCAGGATCCAATGTGCCAGGACCACAAGGCCAACAGCACCCGCCAAGCAGGCTGCGACCGCCAGCGGCCAGGAAGATTGGCGCTTCCACAGCAGGTACACCGCCCCCGCCATGCCCGCAATGATGCTCAACCACAGGAATGGACCATCAACAAGGCTGATGTCCAGAAGAGAATCCATGGGGCCTAACGCCAGGTTCCGACGCCGATGACAGGCCCGGCTTCGAGCCAGGAGGAAAGACCGGCATAGGCATCGAAGTTCATGGCAAGCATGAACTTCTTACCTTCATATTGGAGTTCAACCACGACGACGCCAGGCTGCACCTTGACGAGCTCATCCTCAGTCGGTTGACGCCGGCCAAGAAGCTCCAAGGAACTGCGTTTGTATCTATGTTTTGGGATCACGCTCAGGGACATCAAGCGGAACCACTCAAGTTCATTGTCCTGATAACGACAAACCCCCATCTGCCAACTGTTTCCAGCCGTGCAAATGGAGGCGTCAACCGTGCCCAGGGCGCGCCGCAGGTTGAAGCGGCGCACCCCAAAAAGGCACAGTGAAAAAATCAGCAACGCAAACGCCGTTGCCAGGGCGATGAACGGAATAAGGGAATCGTCCATCAAGGTCGTGCTATCGGATCCCCGCTGTAGCCGCTTCGCCCATTTGGGCGTTGTCAGCAACAATGACCACACGATCGTTGTCCACGGAGAAGAATCCACCGTCAACAACTACCGCAATACGGTCACCGGAAACCGGCTGGATTGCCAGCTCACCCTCAGCCAGGATGGCCAGGAGGGGCGAGTGGCCCGGCAGGATTCCGATTTCACCATCGCTGGTGCGGGCCTTCACCATCTTGGCCGCGCCGGACCACACAAAGTGGTCCGCTGCGACAATCTCAACCTCGAGCTCAGCCATACTACTTGGTCTGTTCCTGGATCTTGGCCCATTGGCGCTCGACGTCATCCAGGCCGCCGACGTTGAAGAACGCCTGCTCTGCGATGTGGTCCAGCTCGCCGTCGCAGATAGCAGTGAAGCCTTCCACGGTGTCCTTGATGGACACGGTGGAGCCTTCGACGCCGGTGAACTGCTTGGCGGTGTAGGTGTTCTGGGACAGGAACTGCTGGATACGACGTGCACGGGACACGACGATCTTGTCTTCTTCAGACAGTTCGTCAACGCCGAGGATGGCGATGATGTCCTGGAGTTCCTTGTTCTTCTGCAGGATCTGCTTTACACGGACAGCCGTGTTGTAGTGGTCCTTGCCGATGTACTGGGGGTCCAGGATGCGGGAGGTCGACGTCAGCGGGTCAACGGCCGGGTACAGACCACGGGAGGCGATTTCACGGGAAAGTTCCGTGGTCGCGTCGAGGTGTGCGAAGGTCGTTGCCGGAGCCGGGTCGGTGTAGTCATCAGCAGGCACGTAAATAGCCTGCATCGAGGTGATGGAGTGACCCTTGGTGGAGGTGATGCGCTCCTGGAGGAGACCCATCTCGTCAGCGAGGTTCGGCTGGTAACCCACTGCGGACGGCATGCGGCCGAGCAGCGTGGAAACTTCCGAACCTGCCTGCGTGAAGCGGAAGATGTTGTCGATGAAGAGCAACACGTCCTGGTTCTGAACATCGCGGAAGTACTCCGCCATTGTCAGAGCCGACAGCGCAACACGCAGACGCGTTCCCGGCGGCTCATCCATCTGGCCGAAGACAAGGGCGGTGTCCTTGAGAACGCCGGCCTCTTCCATTTCAACCCAGAGGTCGTTACCTTCACGGGTACGCTCGCCAACACCGGCGAATACGGAGGTACCACCGAAGTTGCGTGCAACACGGGTGATCATTTCCTGGATCAGAACGGTCTTGCCAACACCAGCCCCGCCGAACAGGCCGATCTTTCCACCCTTGATGTACGGGGTGAGGAGGTCGATAACCTTGATGCCGGTCTCGAGCATCTCCGTGGAGCCCTCGAGGGAAGCGAAGGACGGAGCCTTGCGGTGGATCGGCCAGTAGGCGTCAGCCTTGATCTCGGACTCTTCAACATCCAGCGGCTTGCCGAGGACGTTGAAGATGTGGCCCTTGACGCCGTCGCCGACGGGCACAGAGATCGGAGCGCCGGAGTCCCGCACAGTGGTACCGCGGACGAGTCCGTCGGTAGCCTGCAGGGAGATGGCGCGAACGAGGTTGTCACCCAAGTGCTGGGAGGTCTCGAACGTGATGGTCTTGGTCTGGCCATTGAGAGTGATCTCAGTGGTCAGAGCGTTGTAAATCGAGGGGATTGCGTCAGCCGGGAATTCGACGTCGACAACCGGACCAATAACACGGGCAATGCGGCCGGTGGCACCGGCCGTTGCTACGTGTTCGGTAGCAGTGGCAGTCATCTCTCTCACTTCACTCAGTAGATGGCGTGGGGTTAAGTTTATCTGTTTGGTGCAGGTGCGGCTTCGAGCCGAATCCGTACCGGCTAGGACGCGAGGGCGTCGGCGCCAGCCACGATCTCGGAAAGCTCCTGCGTAATCTCGGCCTGACGGGCCGTGTTGCGAAGGCGCGTGTACTTCTTGATCAGGTCCGTAGCGTTGTCACCGGCCGACTTCATGGCGCGCTGGCGGGCTGCGAGCTCGGAAGCTGCCGCCTGCAGCATGGCTGCGAAGATGCGGGACTCGATGTAACGCGGAAGCAGGGCGTCAAGGACCTGCTCCGTTTCCGGTTCAAACTCGTACAACGGCAGCAGCTCTGACTCCGCGGCTGCTTCCTCTTCGACGACCTCCAAGGGAAGCAAACGGATAACCGTCGGCTCCTGGGTCACCATGGACTTGAAGCGGGTGTAGACGACGTGGATTTCGTCCACGCCACCCTCTTCGAAGTCAGTGGCGAAGTCTTCGAGAAGTGCAGCTCCGACTTCCTGTGCGGTTTCGAATTCCGGTGCGTCCGTGCCGCCAGTCCATACACGGGCGTAGTCACGGTTACGGAAATCGAAGTACGCTTGCGCCTTGCGGCCCACCAGGTACGCCTTGACTTCCTTGCCTTCTGCATGAAGAAGCTCGGTGAGACCTTCAGCCTGCTTGAGCACACTCGCAGAGTAGGATCCTGCAAGGCCACGGTCCGAGGTAATGATCAGGACTGCGGCACGGCGGATCTGCTCCGGCTCGGTGGTCAGCGGGTGGTCGATTTCGGTCTGGCTTGCGACAGCAGAAACGGCGCGGGTAATCGCGTTCGCGTAAGGCAGTGAAGCTGCTACGCGGGCGCGGGCCTTACCGATGCGCGAGGTAGCGATCAGTTCCATCGCCTTGAAGATCTTGCGCATCGACGTCGTCGAGCTGATCTTCTGACGGTAGACCCGAATCTGGGCTCCCATACTTATCCTTTCCTAAGTTCCCGACGTACTGCCCTGCCGGGGCCCTTGCGGACCCCGGCAGAACAGGTCATCGAAACTAGCGCTTCTGCTTGACGATCTTTTCCTGGTCGACGTCGCCACCGGAGATCGGTGCGTGCTCTTCGTGTCCGGCGCCAACCAGGTGGTTGTCGCCCTCGCCGAAGAAGCCCTTCTTGAAGGAGACGATGGCTTCCTTCAGTGCGGCAGCGGTGTCGTCATCCAGGACGTTGGTCTGAGCCAGCGTGGTCAGGATGGAGGACTTGTGCTTCAGGTGTTCCAGGAACTCGGACTCGAAGCGGCTGATGTCTTCAACCGGGACGTCGTCCAGGTAACCGTTGGTACCAGCCCAGATGGAGACAACCTGGTCCTCAACCGGGAACGGTGAGTACTGGCCCTGCTTGAGCAGTTCCATCAGACGTGCACCACGGGTCAGCTGCTGGCGGGAAGCCGCATCCAAGTCCGAAGCGAACATGGCGAATGCCTGCATGTCACGGTACTGCGCCAGGTCCAGCTTCAAGGTACCGGAGACCTTTTTCATGGACTTGACCTGGGCAGCGCCACCGACGCGGGAGACCGACACACCAACGTCAACAGCAGGACGCTGGTTGGCGTTGAAGAGGTCAGACTGAAGGAAGATCTGGCCATCAGTAATGGAGATCACGTTGGTGGGGATGTAGGCGGAAACGTCGTTGGCTTTGGTTTCGACGATCGGAAGACCGGTCATCGAGCCTGCGCCGAGCTCGTCAGAGAGCTTTGCACAACGCTCCAGCAGACGGGAGTGCAAGTAGAAGACGTCGCCCGGGTAGGCTTCGCGTCCCGGCGGACGACGCAGCAGCAGGGAAACCGCGCGGTAGGCTTCGGCCTGCTTGGAAAGGTCATCGAAGATCACCAGAACGTGCTTGCCACCGTACATCCAGTGCTGGCCGATGGCCGAGCCTGCA
Source organism: Micrococcaceae bacterium Sec5.1 (assembly GCA_039636795.1). Lineage (NCBI taxonomy): Bacteria > Bacillati > Actinomycetota > Actinomycetes > Micrococcales > Micrococcaceae > Micrococcaceae bacterium Sec5.1. The sequence goes on from CP143430.1 coordinate 3,676,046, forward strand.
TACGGTGCCAAGTACTTGAAGCCGGCGGGGTCCGAAGCCGGCGAGGCCACGATGGTGGTGTATTCCAGCGCGCCATGGTCCTCAAGGGTCTGGCGCACTGCGGCAATGGTGGAAGCCTTCTGGCCAACACCAACGTAAACGCAGCGGACCTGCTTGGTGACATCGCCCGAAGCCCAGTTGGCCTTCTGGTTGATGATGGTGTCCACGGCGATTGCGGTCTTGCCGGTCTGGCGGTCACCAATGATCAGCTGACGCTGGCCACGGCCGATCGGAATCATGGCGTCGATAGCCTTGAGGCCGGTCTGCATCGGTTCGTGAACCGACTTGCGCTCGGTGACGCCCGGAGCCTGGAGTTCCAGTGCACGGGTGGTCTCGGCCTTGATCTCGCCGAGGTCGTCGATCGGCTGGCCCAGCGGGTCGACAACGCGACCGAGGAAGGCATCGCCAACCGGAACGGACAGGATCTCACCAGTGCGGTGAACTTCCTGGCCCTCTTCGATGCCAGTGAAGTCACCGAGGATAATGACACCGATCTCGCGGACGTCAAGGTTCTGGGCGAGGCCCAGCGTGCCATCTTCGAAGCGAAGCAGCTCGTTCGCCATGACCGAGGGAAGACCCTCAACACGGGCGATGCCGTCACTTGCGGTGGTCACACGACCAACCTCTACGCGCTCTGCGTTTCCGGGTTCGTAGGACGCCGCGAACTCGTTCAACGCATTACGGACGTCGTCGGCGTTGATGGTCAATTCGGCCATCTGCAGTCCCTGCTCTCCTGTTTTCGTGATCATCGTTGCTCACGATGACCGGGTTTTATATCAGTTAAGTTGTGCTTTGTCTTCGCTAGCTAGCGAGCTGACGGCGGAGGTCGGTCAGGCGGCCGATAACAGAAGCGTCAAGCACTTCATCGCCCACCTGAACCCGGATTCCACCAATGAGGCGGGGGTCAACATTGAGGTTGACCTTCAGCTCGCGGCCGTACAGGGCGTTAAGCCCGGCCTGCAGACGGCTGGCCTGCGTTTCCGTCAACGGACGGGTAACGCTGACAGTAGCAATCCAGCGCTGCTGACGCTTGGCTGCAAGCTTGGCGAAGGACTCGACGAGCTTGCTCGGCTTGACACCGCGCGGCTGTGTTACGGCTTGGCTGATGAGAACCTTTGCTTCCTCGCTGGCGCCAGGAACAAGCTTCTCGGCAAGTGCCACCTTGGCCGCTGCGGATGCCTGCGGCTCAGACAGAGCACGTTGTACTTCGTGGCTGGAAGCGACGGCCTGGTTGAAAGCAAACAGATCGTTTTCCAGCTCTTCCAGCCCCGTAATACCAGAGGCAGAAACGGCCGACTTGTTTTCAGCTACGGCAATGACAACCGTGGCGGCAAGAGTCTCGAGTGCATCGCCGATATCGCGTGCAGATGCCCAGCGTAAGCCAGCCAGTCCGCCTGCGATTTCAGCAGCATCAGCGGAGACTTTTCCGCTAACCAGCTGCTTGACCAGCGCCGACTTCTCGTCTCCACTACGGGACGGGTCAGTCAAGGCGCGGCGCAAGCCAGCCGAGCTGTCCACCGTTCCCAGGATTCCGAAGAGGTCCTTTGCCAACTGCAGCGAGGCAAAAGGAAGCTTTGCTTCCAACTGCGCCAGCGCCGTGGTCAGCGATTCGCTCGATATACCTGCCATTACTTAGCTGCACCTGCGTTCTGGGTCTCCAGATCTGCCAGGAAGCGGTCCACAACGCGTGCGGCACGCTCATCGTCAGTGAGTGCTTCACCAACGATGCGGCCAGCCAACGTGGTAGCCAAAGTGCCAACCTCTGAGCGAAGCGAGACAACAGCTGCCTGGCGCTCGGACTCAATGGCGGCGTGTGCCTGCTCGGTGATGCGGGCAGACTCGGCAGCAGCCTTCGCCTTCAGGTCCGCGAGGATCTGGGCGCCTTCAGCGCGTGCTTCTTCGCGGATCCGGTTGGCTTCGGCGCGGGCATCGGTGAGCTGCTGCTTGTACTCTTCAAGAGCTGCAGAAGCTTCGGCCTGTGCCTTTTCTGCCTTTGCGATGCCACCTTCAATCGCTTCGGCGCGCTCTGCGAAGGTCTTCTCGAACATCGGGACAATGAACTTGACCACGATGTACAGGAGGACAGCAAAGCCGACGAGGACGACACCCATTTCCCAAACATTGGGAACGAGAGGGTTAGTGGCCTCTTCGCCTTCAGTGGCGGCTGAGATGATCAGCTGATTCATATTTCACCCGTCCTATCTACTCGTGTGTGGAATTCGCCTGGTTCTTCGGTTTACTTGAGAACGAAAGCGAAGACCAGGCCGAGGATGGCGAGGGCTTCGGTCAGAGCAAGACCAAGGAACGCGATCGGCTGCAGCACGCGCTGAGCTTCCGGCTGACGTGCAACACCGTTGATGTAGGCGGCGAACACGAGACCCACACCGATACCACCGCCGATGGCCGAGAGACCGTAGCCGATGAGGTTGAGGGAGCCGTTGATGGAGCCTTCCATTTTTTCTTCCTTTCAAGATGCCGCCCGTGCGGCAGGTTGTTTGGGTTGCTTCATCCCCGCGAGGGGAAGATTTGGGAGCCTAGTGGCTGTCGGCGTGCAGTGCGCCTTCGATGTAGATCGCGGTCAGCAGAGTAAACACGTATGCCTGCAGGGCCATGATCAGTGCTTCCAGCATGTACATTGCGATGGCGCCGGCCAGGACCAGGACCGAGGCTCCCTTGAGCAGGACGTTCTCCTGCATGACAAGGAACTCGATGCCGGATCCGGCGAGCATGACGATCAAGTGGCCGGCCAGCATGGTCGCGAACAGACGGAGGCTGTGCGTGACGGGGCGGACCATGAAGTTCGAGATGATTTCGATCGGGACCACGATCGGCAGGATGTACCACGGCACGCCCGAAGGAACCGTTGCCAGCTTGAAGTACTTCAGGCCGTTCTTCTTGATGCCGATTGCGATCCATGTGACGTATACAACTGCAGCGAGCACATAGGCGCCGCCAACGTGCGAGAAGCTCGGGAGCTGGATCACGGGGATAGCGCCGTAGATGTTGTTCACCAGAATGAAGAAGAACAAGCTGAACAACAGCGGGACGTACTTGATGAAGTCCTTGCCGCCGATGATGTCCTTGGCGATGCTGTTACGGACGAAGCCATAGGCCATTTCGCCTGCGAACTGCAGCTTGCCGGGAACCAGCTGCTGCTTACGTGCAGCGAGGATGAAGAATGTAGCGATAATGACGACCGAAAGGATCACCAGCAGCATCTGCTTGGAGAAGCCATCGTGCGCACCCCAAGGCAGGATTGCCGGCAGGTGCATTTCGTCGATTCCGGGTGGGGTGAATGACCCCGAATCCTGGGCGGGGAGCGCAAGCGCGATCAACGCGTTTCCTCTCTGCTGTGTCCATCATTGGGCATTGGTTGGAAGCCGGACGCGCTCGACGCATCCATATTCCGTGTGAAATTATTTGGCATTACTGTCCCCGTCCGTGGACGGACCGCTGTCTGCGTTGCTCTCGCCAGAAGAAGAGCTTTGCCTGGTGAGGCCGTGCATATGGGAAAGATAGAACCCTCCTGCGGCTCCCAGCAGAGCGCCAAGGAGCACAATCCAGCGGGTCCCCCACAGATTATCCAGACCCCAGCCTATCAAACTCCAGACAATGATCCCGCCAACGATGTAGCTGAAGACGGCGATGCCGGCGTTGTATCCACCATCGCTTCCGGCGTCGGCAGAATCGTCGGCCGCACTTTGCGATCGGGTGTGGCCGGTCAGCTGGGAGTTGCGCTTACGCAGAGACATCCGTGCCGCCCTTCTCATCCGCAGGATCGTTGTAGATCTGCAGGCGGGCTTTGCTGAAACCGTAGATCTCTGCAGCCTGCCAAAGGACGACGGCAACAACTGCGCCGATGATGAACCATCGGCCGTGCAACCAGGACGGAGTACCAATAACAAAGAGGACCACGGCGAATCCAACGACTTTTACGAAGTACGTCGCCACGAACAGGCCGACAGCGCCGGAAGGATTATTGCGGCCAACAAAATGACCGATCAGAAGGCTGATCGCAAAGAAGAGCATGACCAGCGCGGCCCCGAATGCTGCGGAAAGCGCGCCTTGGCCACCGTTAATGAACGCTGCGACGATACTCGTCACGACCAATCCGGCCAGAGCAGCAGCAGAGCTCAAGAGCAGCAGGCGGAGCCACAGATTGGACGTCTCCCCGGAAACTCCAACAACACGTTTACCGGACGGGCGTCCGGAATCGGCGTTGGATGTCATGGGGATACCAATCCTCGTGGCACGGGTGCCATATTCTCAAAGTGGGGTTACGGGCGAGTGACTGTCCGCAGAAAGAATTCTACATGAGATAGAACTGTGACCATAACCGGAAGTCATGCGCGCTCCCCTGGTCCTGCCGCATTCCGCGTGAAGTACGGCCATGCGGTAACAGCGGCCATGACAAGGGCAGCTACAACCACCACGATCAACACAATCTGCCAAGGGAACACTGCGAAAGCAACACCGCCGAACGCCAGGATGCAGGTCCAGACATAAAGCATGACGACGGCGGTGCGGTGCGAGTAGCCGAGGTCCACCAACTTGTGGTGGAGATGCCCACGGTCTGCAGACCACGGAGACTGTCCCCGGGCGGTCCTGCGAACCACAGCCATCCCGAAATCCAGCAGCGGAAGGGACAGGACGGCGAACGGCAGGAGGATCGGGATGACCGTGGGAATGCCGTTGGCGCGGTCGTAGAGCCCGGATCCGATTTGCCCCGTGGCCACTACGCCGGCTGAAGCCATGAGGAGACCGATGAGCATGGCACCGGAGTCCCCCATGAAGATCTTGGCTGGAAACCAGTTATGCGGCAGGAAGCCGATGCAGCCACCCACCAGGATCGCCATCAGGAGTGTCGCAAGGTCTGAATTGTCAGTGGATGGGTTGTTCCGGTGCACCCAGTACGCCGTGAGGAAGAAGGCACCGCCCCCTATGGTGGCCACACCTGCGGCCAGTCCATCCAGGCCATCAATGAAGTTGACGGCGTTCATGGTGGTAACAATCAGCCCGGCTGTCAGGACAATCTGGACGAGCTCGGATTGAATCAGGATCGGTTCAGGGATGAATGGAACCACAGACATCCGCACGCCCCAGATCGCGACGATGAAAGCCGCAGCTGCTTGCCCCAGGAGCTTGATCCACCAGCGGATGTCGAGGATATCGTCCGCGACCCCCACTGCGACGATCACTATGGCTCCGGCCAATATGCCCCACGGAGCATCGTTATGCCTGAAAATATCCTTGACGAAGAAGGAGTTGCTTGCCACCACGAGCGCAACAAGAAATCCTACAAAGATGCCAAGGCCGCCCAGTTTTGAGATGAGTGCGGAGTGCATGTCCCTGCTGCGGATGGGACGGTAAAGCCGTAATTTGTTCCCGAGTACGCGGGCTCCCCACGTTCCGGAGTAGGACACCACTGCAGCCGTGAGTGCCATCAGCAGGTACATGATCATGACGCGGCTCCGGAAAGCAGCCCAATGCAGAAATCAGGTACACGGACCAACGCATGCAGCCGGTGCTTCGCTGGAAAGCCGTGTATTTCTGGGCAGGTCAAGGTGTGGATTTCTGTCTGTCGATAAATGGAACTACTCCGTCGCCATGCCTGCACCGGCTGTGCCAAATGATGCTGGGATTTCTGTGGACTCTAGTCACGATACTAATGCCAACGGCGGTGACCACCGGCGTGACGCAGCCGCAAAGCCACAGCTGATGTGCAGTGGCCAAGCGGCAGGCTTCTACTTGGCGGGCTCCTGGACGTTGCGCAGGGCGTAGATCCCCTTGAGCACTTCGGCGTTGGAGCGGGGCGCCTTCAAACTGTGGCGCAGGCCCTTGAACAAGCCGTCAAGCAGTACTTTGCGGTTTGAGGACGCAGCAATGGTCTTTGCCCAATTGCGGAGCGAAGCCCCGGTGAAGAGGACCTTTTCCCAAGGGGCCAAGGCGTTGGATCTCGTGTAAACCCAGAGTTTGTTACGAACCTCGTAGTAGAAACGAGGGCCGGGGTCCGCCCCTGCATCTCCAAATACTTTCGTATGATGGTTGGCTACTGACGCACTGGTAGCCAAGGCAGTTCCCCGGCGCGAAACCCTTGCCGTGTATTCGAGGTCATCGTTCCAGATGAAGTAATCGGCAATGGGCAGTCCGTGACGCCGGATCTCGTCGGCGCGAATCAGGACAGAGACGAAGGATGCGCTGCGGATCTGAACGGCACCCAGTCGGGCAGCCATGCTGCGCGCCGCCTCACTGGCGCCGATGCGTGGGCGCATGCGGTTCATGGGGTGCTCGCGCCCATCCGTCCACACCACGCGGCTGGCGATGAATGCGGGAGCTTCCCCTGCTACCTGTTCGTAGGCCTCGGATACATCCAGTGCCTCGCGAAGCGCGCCGGGCTGCGGCTCGGTGTCGTCGTCCATGATCCAAACGTGGTCTGCACCGTGGTCCAGGACTGCACGTTCCATACCCACAACAAATCCCCCTGCACCGCCCATGTTGGCCTTGAGCGTTACGACGTCCGTGGGAACAGGGCCGCGGTAGGTCCTGAGGAATTCCGGCGTGTCGTCCGTGGAGGCGTTGTCCACAACGACGACAGCGTCCGGCACCTCCGTCCCGGCGGTGATTCCGGCCAAGGTGGTCTCAAGGAGTTCACGCCGGTTAAAGGTCACCACAACGGCGACCACAACAGGTTTGGACGTCATTTACTTGCCTTTGGTCTGGGATGGCTGGAAGTGCCGCCGAATCAGCAGGCCCGCCAACTTCCATGGTTCAACAAAAACTCTGTAGGCAACACGGCCCGGATGGAGAACCAGGCGCCACGCCCATTCGAGCCCAAGGCGCCCGAGCCAACGCGGCGCGAGCTTCTGGACGCCGGCCACCTGTTCAATGGCACCGCCAACGGCACAATACACGGCGGGCGGAAACTGAGTGAGTCGTCGCTGCAGGACCGTCTCCTGGAGCGGCATGCCAAGGCCCAGCAGCACCAGCTGAGGACGGAATCGATCCAACCACTCGACGACCGCCATTTCCAACTCGTCGTCCCATCCTTCGCCGGGCATGCCATCTACCGTTGCGTCCGGAATAATCGTGCGCAGCCTGGCCACAGCCTGCGTATTTGCAGCCCGTCCCGCGCCGATCACGGCCACCCTTTCCAAACCCTTTACTCCCCCGAGTGCCGGGATCCAGTCCATGGACCCGAGGCGATATGCCATGGGGCCCTGTCCCAACGGTTTTAGTTGCCGTTTGTGAGCCAATCCCCAAAGCATGGCTACCGGGGCACCGTCAAGAAGGATGACCGAGCTTTGATCGTAAAGTGAACGGAAATCTGCACAGGAATGAAACAGCGTAATGCTGTGAAGATTGTGGCCGAGCACAGTACGGGTGGTTCCGGTGGCGATGAGTCCGTGCAAGGCATCGATCAATTCGTTGACGCGCAGCGGAGTCGCGTCGACGTCAAGGACGGGGACGCGCTGGCGGTCCGGAATCATTCGGGTTTGGCTTCACGTGGAGCGTCGGGTGCCGATGCTGAAACAGCGGCTGCGGGATCCTCGACGGCGGGTGCTTCCGTTACTTCGATGGGTGCGTCGTGTGAGGTGGCCGCTTCGGAGACAGGTTCTTCCTGTTCTGCTGCTTCTGTTTCTGCTGCTGCCGGCGCAGCGGAAGGTGCAGGCTCGTCAACGCCGAGGACGGAAGGAACAACTTCACGCAATCGCTCCAGGGAGATAGCGCCTTCGCGTACCACCCTGAAGGGTTCTGAGGTTGCATCCACGATGGTGGAAGGCAGGGCAGCAGTACCTTTCACGGGCCGGAAGCCGCCTTCAAGGTAAACCTCCACGGAATCTGCCAGCTGGAGCCGGGCCTCTGAAGCGGTCTGCGCTGCTTCCTGCCCTGTCCGGTTGGCCGATGAAACAGCCAGCGGCCCAGTAAGGCCCAGGAGCTCCAGCGCGAGTTCGTCGTCAGGCATCCGCAGGGCAACAGTGCCCTTGGTATCACCCAGATCCCAATCCAAAGACGGCTGGGCGTGGAGGATGAGCGTCAGGCCACCAGGCCAGAATGCCTGTGCCAAGGCCCTGGCATTGGCGGATACATCGCTCGCGAGTCCGTCCAGGGCATTGATGCGGGGAATCAGCACCGGTGGGGGCATTTGCCGGCTACGGCCCTTGGAGGCCAACAACATTGTCACGGCCAAGGGGGAAAAGGCGTCAGCGGCAATGCCGTACACGGTGTCCGTCGGCAGCACGATGCACTTCTTTTCGCTGATGGCACGCTGCGCGTGTTGAAGTCCTTCAGCCCGCTGGTCATCGGAAGTGCAATTGTAGGTTGTGGTCACAGCGCTATTCTTTCACTCATCAGGAGCCTTGTTTGCCAGCACTGCGCTCGTGGCACGTTCCTTGCCGTTGAGGTCAAAGTGCGTGGTGATGTCCTGCCAACGTCCCGCTCGACGCAACATGCCGCTGATCCAATCGGCCTGGACTTCTGCGTGTTCCATCACGAAGTAGCCGCCAGGTTTCAGGAGGCGGCCTGCAGAGGCTGCTGCCGCCGTCGGGAGTTCCATGCCATCCGCTCCCCCACCGTACAGTGCTTCGGGCGGATCATGCAGGGCAACTTCGGGCTCGTTCGGGATGGCTTCGGCAGGGATGTACGGAGGATTGGACACCACAACGTCAAAGGAGCCGTTGTGTTCAGGCAAGGCATCCCTGAGATCGCCCTGGATCAGCGAGACACCCAGCGGTTCAAGGTTCCTGCTGGCCCAGGCATGGGCAAAAGTGCTGAACTCCACAGCATGGACTTCGGCACCTGGAACCTCCTGGGCGATTGAACCGGCAATGGCTCCGGAACCCGTCCCGAGGTCCACGATCTTAGGGTGGGACATGCCAGCCACGTGGTCGATGACAAGCTGGACAACGGATTCCGTTTCGGGCCGGGGAATGAACACACCCGGCCCCACCTGCAACTCAAGGTGGCGGAAATACGCGACGCCGGTGATGTGCTGAAGCGGTACGCGTCCGGCACGCTCGGCCACCAGTTCGGCGTAGCCTTCAGGGGCGGGGGAATCCCCCAGCAGCATTGCCCGCAACCGGCCCAGCCCCACTCCCAACAGGTGCTCCGCAAGAAGTTCGGCATCGACGCGCGGGGTGGGGACTCCGGCGTCGGACAAAACCGCAGTGGCCTCGCGAACAGCATCCGCGAGGCTCTGGCCGGGGAAAATCGTCATATCTATGCCCTGACAGCTGGAAATCGGGTGATAGCTGGAAATCGGCAGGTTTGTGGTGCTCTGCTACTCGCCCAGGGCGTCCAGTCGCGACTGCTCGTCCGCTTCAATTGCCGACTGGATAACGGGTTCCAGGTCACCATTCATCACGGCGTCGAGGTTGTATGCCTTATACCCAGTGCGGTGGTCCGCAATGCGGTTTTCCGGGAAGTTGTAGGTGCGGATGCGCTCTGAGCGGTCCATCGTACGGATCTGCGACTTGCGCTGTTCGGAGTTGGCGGCGTCGATCTGTTCCTGCTGGTGGGCCAGAAGACGCGCACGGAGAACGCGCATGCCGGCTTCGCGGTTCTGCAGCTGCGACTTTTCGTTCTGCATGGCCACCACGATGCCCGTAGGCAAGTGGGTGATTCGAACTGCGGAGTCAGTGGTGTTCACGGACTGGCCACCAGGACCGGAGGAACGGTAGACGTCGATCTTGAGGTCGTTCTGGTTGATTTCAAGTTCTTCGGGTTCATCCACTTCGGGAAGCACCAGGACACCTGCCGCGGATGTGTGGATACGGCCTTGGGACTCTGTCACCGGAACACGCTGCACCCGGTGCACGCCGCCTTCGAACTTCAGTCGCGCAAACACGCCCTCCGCGGGGTCGTTCGAGTTGCCCTTGATGGCCACGGCAACGTCCTTGTATCCACCAAGATCGGATTCGTTAGCGGAGATCATCTCAGTCTTCCAGCCCCGCGACTCGGCGTACCGCATGTACATACGGAGAAGGTCACCGGCGAACAACGCAGCTTCGTCGCCGCCTTCGCCACCCTTGACCTCAAGGATGACGTTGCGGGCATCGTCCGGATCACGAGGGATCAACAGACGGCGCAGCCGCTCCTGTGCCGCAGGAATCTGCTCCTCCAGCTGCACAACTTCTGCAGCGAATTCGGGATCCTCGTCTGCCATCTCTTTGGCAGCTTCCAAATCGTCATTGAGCCCGCGCCATTTGTTGTACGCCTCCACAATGCCCTGGAGCTGCGCAGAACGCCGCCCCAATTTCCGGGCAGCAGACTGATCGGCATAAACAGCAGGATCACTCAACTGCGCCTGGATAGCAGCATGCTCATCAAGCAATCCCTGTACGGACTCAAACATTTTCAAACCTCTTTCGACTTCAACAAGTCTAATAACTGCATCGTGGGGTCACGTACAGCCCATCTGGCGGGCGCACATGGGCCGATTTGACCTCGCGTGGTGTCGGGCCAAGGATTCGGTTTAGATCAAGGATTCCTTAAACAAAGACCGCTCAAAATATGCCGGCCAGGGAGTGGCTTCGGGCCTGCCGGAGCCGGGTAGCTTGCGATCGCAGATCGCAAGCTACCCGGCGTAGGGGCGGGGCCGGCATATTTTGAGCGGTTAGAGCACAGCTATTTGTCGTTGTCCGACTTCGCTCCGAGCGTCGTCTTCTGAACCTGCATGAGGAACTCGACGTTGCTCTGCGTCTCCCGGATCTTGTTGGTCAGCAGCTCAAGGCTCTGCTGCTGCTCAAGGCCTGAAAGGACGCGGCGCAGCTTCCACATGATCTTGACTTCTTCAGGCGAGAGCAGGTTCTCTTCGCGGCGCGTACCGGACGCGTTGACGTCCACGGCCGGGAAGATGCGCTTGTCTGCCAGCTGGCGGGACAGGCGGAGCTCCATGTTGCCGGTGCCCTTGAACTCCTCGAAGATGACTTCGTCCATCTTGGAGCCGGTCTCTACGAGCGCCGTTGCCAGGATGGTCAGTGAGCCACCGTTTTCGATGTTGCGGGCGGCGCCGAAGAAGCGCTTCGGCGGGTACAACGCTGCGGAGTCCACACCACCGGACAGGATGCGGCCGGAGGCCGGTGCTGCCAGGTTGTAGGCGCGGCCCAGGCGGGTCATGGAGTCCAGGAGGACCACAACGTCCATGCCCATTTCAACGAGGCGCTTGGCGCGCTCGATGGAGAGCTCGGCAACCGTGGTGTGGTCGTCTGCGGGACGGTCGAAGGTGGAGGCAATGACCTCACCCTTGACGGTGCGCTGCATGTCCGTGACTTCTTCGGGACGTTCGTCAACCAACACCATCATGAGGTGGACCTCAGGATTGTTGGTGGTGATCGCGTTCGCAATGGACTGCAGGATGAGCGTCTTTCCGGCCTTGGGCGGGGAGACGATCAGGCCACGCTGGCCCTTGCCGATCGGAGCCACGAGGTCGATGACACGCGGACCGATCTTCTTGGGGTCTGTTTCCAGGCGCAGGCGCTCGGACGGGTACAGCGGCACCAGTTTGGCGAACTCCACGCGGTCCTTGAGTTCTTCAGGAGTCTTGCCGTTGACCGAAGTCACACGAACAAGGGCGTTGAACTTCTGGCGCGAAGACTGCTGGTTGCGGTCTTCACCTTCGCGGGGTGCACGGATGGCGCCAACGACGGCGTCGCCCTTGCGGAGGTTGTACTTCTTGACCTGTGCCAGGGAAACGTAGACGTCGTTTGCACCGGGGAGGTAGCCGGAGGTACGGATGAATGCGTAGTTCTCCAGGACGTCCAGGATGCCTGCTACGGGGAGCAGAACATCGTCTTCGGTAACCTCGATGTCGTCAACATCCGGCCCCTGTGCACGGCCACGGCGGCGCTCGTTGCGGTCGCGGAAGCGGTCGCTGCGGGTGTTGCCGTCCCTGCTGTCCTGAGCGCCACGACGGTCGCTGCGTTCGTTCTGATCGTTGCGATCACGGCGGTTGCGGCGATTGCGGCGGTTGCCGCCGTCTTCGAGGTCGTTGGTGTCCTCGCGGCGGCCGCGGGAGTCACGACGTTCACGGGACTGATCGCCAGAGTCGGCCTGTTCGCGCTGTTCAGTGCGCTCGGCACGCTGTTCGCGCTGCTCGGTACGCTGTTCAGTGCGCTCGGCACGCTGTTCGCGCTGCTCGGTACGCTGTTCAGTGCGCTCGGCGCGCTGTTCGGTCCGTTCGCCGCGCTGTTCACGCTGTTCGGTCCGTTCGCCGCGCTGTTCACGCTGCTCAGTCCGCTCGGCGCGCTGTTCACGCTGTTCAGCGCGCTCGGGACGCTGCTCAGCAGCCGGGGCTTCTGCAGTTTCGTCGGGAGCTGCAGCAGCCTCGCTGCGGCGACGGTTACGGGTGCGGGGCTGGCGACGCTCGGTGCCGGCTTCGCTGACTTCCGGCGCTGCCTCGGGCTCTGCAACCGGCGCGGCCGGCGCTTCAGCGGATGCAGCGGCCTCTGTTGCGGACACAACACCATCGCTGGTGGCGCGGCGACTACGGCCACGTCCACGTCCACGAGGGGCTTCCTGGACCGGCGCCTCGGCGCTTGCGTCAGCAGCAGGCGCGCTCTTCTCCGCAACCTTGACGTCGGCGACCGGCGCTGCCTTGGGCGCGGTGGCTGCCTTCGTCGATGCCTTGGCCGGGGCCTTGGCGGTAGAAGTCCCGGCACGATGGGCGGAAATGGCTGTTACCAAGTCCCCCTTACGCATACGGGACCCACCGGAGATCCCCAGCTGGCTGGCAAGAGCCTGGAGCTGGGCGAGCTTAAGGCCGGCAAGGCCGCTGCTCTTGGTGGTTGCTGCTGTTGACGACTCGGCAGCAGAAGTTGTTGTGTCCACAGCTGAAGCCAGCTCAGTGGTTTCTGTCACGAAGGATCCTTCCCCCTCGACGGCGTCCAGAGCGAGAGCTGGACGCGATGATTTGTTCTGGGCTGCAGTTCAGATCTGCAGCCGGTGATTTCGGCCGTGCCTGATGGATTGTGGCCAACAGGGCCGGATACTGATCGTCTTCATTGAATCCAGTTGCCCGGACAGCCGACTGAATATTCAGGGAACAGAGAGAGTTCTGCGGCACCTGAGACAGGCCGGAAGGAGACGGCACCGCCAGACGTTGGCACAGTTGACGAAAGGAACAGCGAAACCGCCAAGATCCAAAATCAGGGAACTGCCCGCGGCTTTACCGCCGGTGCACTTCCACTCTAGCACCTTCAACGTCCACAGCCAGCGTCATCACGCGCCAACCGACGTTCGGTGTGTTGGCACCAGTAAATGCCTCGATGAATTCGGCAACGGTTGCCGCTTCGCCCGGCCCATTGGCCAGGACCATGACAGTAGGACCGGCACCGGAAACCACGGCAGCGTGACCGGCCGTCCGCAGCGCCGCAATAAGGTCCGCGCTGGGCCTCATGGCTTCGGCCCGGTAGCTCTGGTGAAGGTAGTCTTCGGTACCGGGCAGCAGGAATTCCGGCTGTGTTGTCAGCGCGTGGATAAGCAATGCTGCGCGTCCGGAGTTCATTGCAGCAGCATGGTGGCCCACAGACGCGGGCAAGAGTCCGCGGGCAGTTTCGGTGGAGAGTTCGTAATCCGGAACGGCCACCACGGGAACTACGGTCCGGGCTACTTCAGCACGAGTACTGCTGTACTGCTCGCTGTCCTGCCAAGAGAGCGCCAGTCCGCCGAAAATGGCGGGGGCGACGTTGTCCGGGTGGCCTTCCATTTCGCTGGTCAACTGCAGGATCCAGTCGAGATCCTGCTGCGCCTCTTGTGGAACCAAGGCATTGGCCGCCGTAACGGCTGCTACAACTGCGGACGCCGAGGAACCCAGCCCTCGTCCATGCGGATTAACGTTGTCGGCCGTGATCCTTAGACCGGAGTGGCGGAAACCCAAACGTTCCAAGGCGAGGTCGATCGCACGCACCACCAAGTGGCTGGAGTCGCGCGGAAGAGTATCGGCGCCCTCACCGGAGAGCTCGAATTCGAGCTCTCCGGTGGTGAGCGTTTCCACCGTCAAGGTGTCATAAATGGACAGGGCCAAGCCGAGGCTGTCGTAGCCGGGACCCAGGTTGGCGCTCGTACCGGGGACCTTGACGGTCAGCCGCTGGCCTGCCGCGACGAGTTGACGATCGGTCGCGGTGGGCTGCGTTTGTTCCACTCTTATTTTTCTTCCAGTCCCAGTTCCGCGGCAACGGTAACGACGTCATTGGAAACCTTGACCGGCTGGACATCGCTGCCGTCCTCCGTGCGGAGGGCCCACTGCGGGTCCTTCAGTCCGTGGCCGGTAACGGTGATGACGATAGTCTTGCCGGACGGAACCTCACCAGCAGCGTGCTTCTTGATCAGGCCTGCCACGCCGGCAGCAGAGCCGGGCTCGACAAAGACGCCTTCCTTGGAGGAGAGCCAACGGTGGGCGTCCAGGATTTCCTCATCCGTGACAGCTTCAATCAGGCCACCGGATTCGTCGCGGGCAGCGACGGCAGTGTCCCATGATGCCGGGTTGCCGATGCGGATGGCAGTGGCAATGGTGTCCGGCTCAGTGATCGGGTGCCCTGCAACGAACGGCGCTGCACCTGCAGCCTGGAATCCCCACATGATGGGTGTCTTGGTGGACACGGCCGGCAGTGTGCCGTTGGCGGTCTCGAAGGGGGCGGAGTACTCCTTGTATCCCTTCCAGTAGGCAGTGATGTTTCCGGCGTTGCCGACCGGCAGAACATGGATGTCCGGGGCATCGCCCAGGGAGTCCACAACTTCGAAGGCACCGGTCTTCTGGCCTTGGATACGGGCAGGGTTGACCGAGTTCACCAGGAAGACCGGGTAGGACTCGCCAAGCTTGCGGGCGATATCCAGACAGTTATCGAAGTTGCCGTCCACCTGCAGGAGGGTGGCGCCATGCGCGATCGCCTGGCTGAGCTTGCCCATGGAGATCTTGCCCTCGGGGACCAGCACGGCGCACTTGAGGCCGGCGGCTGTCGCGTAAGCGGCGGCCGAGGCGGAGGTGTTTCCGGTGGAAGCACATACAACGGCTTTGGCGCCGGCTTCGACTGCTGCCGTCATCGCCATGGTCATGCCGCGGTCCTTGAATGAACCCGTGGGGTTCATTCCCTCGACCTTCAGGTACACCTGGGAGCCGGTCAGCTCGGAAAGCTTCTGAGCGTGGACGAGCGGCGTGCCGCCCTCGCCGAGGGTGATGACCTTGGTGGCTTCCGTTACAGGCAAACGATCAGCGTATTCGCGGATTACTCCGCGCCATTGGTGAGCCACTTAGACCCCTTCTACCCGCAGTACGGATGTCACAGAATTGATGACGTCCAGGCCCTTGACGGCCTCGACGGTTGCTGCGAGTGCAGCTTCGGATGCACGGTGCGTCACGATTTTCAGCTCAGCCGACTCAACATTCGAGGCAGAGTCGCGGTGGATCGTTTGACGCATGATCTCGATGGATACGCCGTTCTCCGCAAAAATGTGGGCGATGCGAGCCAGCACACCTGCTTGGTCTGCTACATCCAGACCGATGTAATAGCTGGTGTTGGAGGCATCAATGGGCAGTGCCGGAACATGCCCGGTAGTTGTTTCCGTGCGGCCGGGACCGCCCAGCACCAGGCGTCGGGCAGCGGAGACGAGGTCACCCAACACAGCTGAGGCAGTTGGAGTCCCCCCTGCACCCTGGCCGTAGAACATCAGTTCACCGGCGTTTTCGGCTTCAATGAAGACGGCGTTGAACGCGCCACGGACAGCGGCAAGCGGATGTTCGCGTGGCAGGAGGGTGGGGTGCACGCGCACCGAGATTCCGCTGCCGTTCTCTGAAGCTTCGATCTTCTCGGCGATGGCGAGAAGCTTGATGACGAAGCCGGCTTCCTTGGCCGAAGCGATGTCCGCAGCACTGACCTTGGTGATCCCCTCGCAATAGACGTCGTCCAGGGAGAACCTTGTGTGGAAGGACAACGATGCCAGGATCGCAGCCTTGGCAGCCGCATCATGGCCCTCGATATCGGCGGTGGGGTCAGCTTCGGCGTATCCGAGGCGCTGCGCTTCGGCAAGGGCGTCCGCAAACTGTGCACCAGTAGTGTCCATCTGGTCAAGGATGAAGTTGGTGGTCCCGTTCACGATCCCGAGAACCCTCGTAATGCGATCGCCGGAGAGGCTGTCACGGATCGGCCGCAGGATGGGAATGGCACCGGCAACTGCGGCTTCGTAGGACAGTTGGACGCCGGCCTTGTCAGCCTCTTCGTAGAGAGTGGGGCCGTCCTGCGCGAGCAGCGCCTTGTTGCCGGTGACAACGCACGCGCCATTCTGGATGGCGGTGACGATGAGCGTACGTGCGGGTTCGATTCCGCCCATGAGCTCGATGACGAGGTCTGCGTCCTTGACGAGGGTCTCGGCGTCCGTGGTAAAGAGCTCACGAGGCAGTTCGACGTCGCGCGGCGAGTCGATGTTGCGCACGGCAATACCGGACAGCTCGAGGCGGGCACCACTTCGGGCGGCCAGTGCCTCGGCGTCGTCAATAAGAATGCGCGCGACCTGGGCCCCTACATTGCCACAGCCCAGCAGGGCCACCTTCAGGGTTCGCACTTCAGACATTCGCCACTCCCATGTCGCGGTTCAAGAGATCTTCTTCGGTTTCCCCGCGGACAATGAGCCTGGCGGCTCCGTCGCGCACAGCGACAACGCCAGGCCGGGCCAGGTAGTTGTAGTTGCTTGAGAGGGCCCAGCAATAGGCGCCGGTACCCGGTAATGCGAGCAAATCACCGGCTGCCACATCCGCGGGCAGATATACATCTCTAACAACTATGTCGCCGCTCTCGCAATGTTTGCCCACTACGCGGGACAGCTGCGGAGCTGCATCCGAGTCACGGGACGCCAAAATCGCCGAATAATCCGCGTCGTAAAGCACCGGACGGGCGTTGTCGCTCATTCCGCCATCCACCGACACATACCGGCGCGGATACGTAACGTTCTCTGGACCTGTTTCGGTGCCCGGAACGTCCACGCGGACAGTTTTAAGCGTGCCTACCTCATACAAAGTGAACGTAGTGCTCCCGACGATCGCGCGTCCGGGTTCGATGGAAACGCGGGGCGGTTCGATGCCGAGTTCTGCGCACTTTGAACGCACGACGGCGGCCATCGCCTGCGCAATTTCCGCCGGAGGGCGGGGGGTGTCCACTGGCGTATAGGCGATTCCATAGCCGCCCCCGAGGTCCAATTCCGGCAGGATGATGGAGTATTTGGCCTGCATCGCTGCCTGAAAACCGAGGAGCTTTTCCGCGGCCAGCGCGAATCCGTCGGCTTCGAAGATCTGGGAGCCGATGTGGCAGTGCAATCCCAAGAGCTCCACGCTCGGGTACGACGTCGCGGCTGCCACTGCCTCTTCAGCGGCGGACAGGCCAGCTTCCTCTGTGGAGTCCTCAGCCATGGACAGGCCAAATTTTTGGTCCTCGTGCGCTGTCGCGATGAATTCGTGGGTGTGGGCGTGCACTCCTGGTGTGAGGCGCAGCATGACCTTGGCGGTCTCGCCGCGGCTGGAGGCAATCTTGGCGACCCGTTCCAATTCATCGAGGCTGTCCACCACGATTCGGCCCACCCTCATATCCAGTGCCCGGTTGATCTCGGCGTCGGACTTGTTGTTACCGTGCAGCCCAAGGTTGGGCCCGGGGATTCCTGCGCGGGCGGCAACTGCCAGTTCACCTCCGGAACATGTGTCCAGGCGAAGGCCTTCCTCTGCCACCCACTGTGCCACCGACGTGCAGAGAAAAGACTTGCCTGCATAATAGACATCCACTCCCCCACAGATGTCCGCGAAAGCGTCGTCGAAGGCGTCTTTGAAAGCACGGGCACGCGCGCGGAAGTCAGATTCGCTCATCACAAAGAGAGGAGTGCCGAATTGCGCCTTGAGATCGCTGACTGAAATCCCGTCAATGGTTACCTCACCGGCTTCGTTCTTCTCCACACCGGCTGCCCACATCGGTGCTTGAAGGGCGTTAAGGTCTTCCGGGACGGCCAGCCATTCGGGAGCAAGCGGAGAGGCCTGGGGTGAATTTGGTGCGGCGTTTGTGGTCATGGCCTTACATCCGTTCCGGCGCGGAAACGCCCAGCAGTCCGAGTCCGTTGGCAAGCACCTGGCTCGTTGCGTCGTTAAGCCAGAGACGGGTCCGGTTCACGTCAAGCACTGGTTCCTCGCCCAGCGGGGAGACCCGGCAGGCGTCGTACCAGCGGTGGTAGGCACCGGCGATGACTTCAAGATGGCGGGCAACGCGGTGCGGTTCGCGGAGCTCGGCTGCTTTGGCCACGATGGAAGGGTAGCTGCCCAAATAGGACAGAAGCTCGTTCTCCGTGGCGTGATCCAGCAGCGATGCGTCGAACACAGATCGGTCGACCCCCGCCTCGGCGGCGTTGCGCGCCGTTCCCCTGGAGCGGGCATGGGCGTATTGCACGTAGAACACGGGGTTCTCGTTGCTGTTCTTCTTGAGCAGTTCCGGGTCCAGTGTCAGCGGCGAGTCGGCAGGGAACCGGGCAAGGGAGTAGCGCACTGCGTCCTTGCCCAACCAGGAAATGAGGTCCTTGAGTTCAATGATGTTGCCCGCACGCTTGGACAACTTGGCGCCGTTGACGGACACCAACTGTCCGATGAGAACCTCAATGTTTACCTCGGGATCGTCGCCCGCACACGCTGCAATAGCCTTGAGTCGATTGATGTAGCCGTGGTGGTCGGCGCCAAGAAGGTAAATCTTCTCCGTGAAACCGCGGTCCTTCTTGGAGAGGTAGTACGCGGCATCGGCGGCGAAATAAGTGGGTTCCCCGTTCGCGCGGATCATCACGCGGTCTTTGTCATCACCGAAGTCAGTGGTGCGCAGCCAAACGGCGCCGCCGTCGTCGAACACATGGCCCTGTTCGCGGAGGCGGGCAACGGCAGATTCGATGGCACCGGCGTCGTGCAGTTCTTTCTCCGAGAAGAAGACGTCGAACTCAACGCCGAAATCTGCCAGCGTTGCCTTGATATCCGCCATCTGTGCCTCGTAGGCAGCAGCACGAATGACCGGCAGGGCAGCCTCGTCAGTGAGTTCACGGATATCCGGGTGCGCCTTGAGTACTTCATCACCGAGTTCACGGATGTACTCGCCCGGGTAGCCGCCCTCGGGGACGCCACGGCCGTGGAGCCGGGAAAGGACTGAGTTGGCGAAGACGTTCATCTGCGAACCGGCGTCGTTGATGTAGTACTCGGCGGTGACGTCCGCGCCCGAAGCCCGCAGCACGCGGGCGATCGCGTCGCCCAGGGCGGCCCACCGGGTATGGCCGATGTGAAGAGGACCCGTGGGGTTGGCGGAAACGAATTCCATGTTCACAACATGTCCTGCGAGCGCCTGGTTGGTTCCGTAAGTGGAACCCGCCTCAACGATTGCCTTGGCAAGCGCGCCTGCCGTAGCAGCGTCAACGGTGATGTTCAGGAAGCCCGGACCTGCGATTTCCACTGCGGTCACGCCGGCGATTTCCTGTAGGCGGTGGCTGAGGATTCCCGCGAACTCGCGCGGATTCGTGCCGGCCTGCTTGGCCAATTGCAGGGCAATATTGGTGGCCCAGTCTCCGTGGTCCCTGTTCTTGGGGCGCTCCACCCGGACGTCGTCGGGGACAGCGGATTCCGCCAAGGCAATTTCGCCGGCAGAGACGGCATCCTTAAGGCAGGTGGATATGGCAGCAGAGAGTTCTTCGGGAGTCACCCATCCAGCCTACCGGGGGCCCGCGAACTCGAGGAATTAAGGCTCGTTTATGTGGATATCTTGGACACTGCGCCTATCCATGACTGGACACAGCACCTATACATAAACGGCGGGGGGCACTCACAGACTGAACCATTAGGCTGATTTCAACGTTGTGAAGACGTAAGAGGTGGCCCTAACGGTCGTCCAGAGACCGCAACCATCCGTTGACCACATGTTGATGATTACATCTTGTCCAGTTGAAACGAGCAGAACATGACTACGCCACTCCGCAAGAGCCTCTACGTCGGGTTCGCCAGCGTCTCCATTATCGGGACCGCAGCTGCCTGTGCCCCCACAACGGAAGCCCCGTCAACCCAGACACCCGCTACCCAGAATGGTGGCCAGGCTTCCACTGGCAGCCCTTCTTCCTCCTCTTCGGCTGGAAAGGGTGGTTCCACCTACAAGGACGGCACGTACAGCGCCGACGGAACATACACATCGCCGAACGGCCAGGAGACGGTTGGCGTTCAGCTCACGCTGGCCGCGGACAAGGTGGAGGCAGTGAATATCACCGTCCACCCCTCCAACCCCAATACCAAGAAGTTCCAAGGCGAGTTTGCCAGCGGTATCGCGGCGCAGATCGTTGGCAAAGACATCGACGAACTCAACGTTTCCAAGGTGGCCGGTTCCTCCTTGACCTCCGGCGGCTTCAACGAGGCCGTGGAGCAGATCAAGTCCCAGGCAAAGTAGCAGTCATGCCGCATCCGGGCTGGAGCCGCTTTAGCTTCGAAGGGATCGGTACGCACTGGGAGATCTCGACGTCGTCGACGCTTGCGCCGGATGTGCAGCGCCAACTGCTGGGAACGGTGGCGGATTACGACCACACGTATTCGCGGTTCAGGCCTGATTCCCTGGTGTCCGCTCTGCAGCGCGGCCCCGGCAGCATTTCCCTGCCCGGGCACTCTGTGGCCCTCCATGACGTCTACGAGGCCCTGTACCGGCTCAGTGGAGGCTCCATGACACCCCTGATCGGCAGCAGTTTGAACCGTCTTGGTTACGATGCCGGCTACTCCCTGGTTCCTTCAGGAGCCCCTGAGGGCGCAGCCAAGTGGGAAGACGACGTCCTTGAATGGTCGGGAACCACGGTGTCGGGCAAGGTCCCGCTCGTATTGGACATCGGCGCCGCAGGAAAAGGACAGCTCGTGGACCTGCTCGCTGAAGTCCTCCGCTCGACCGGCTATGTTGACTTCCTGGTGGATGGCAGCGGCGACATGCTGCATGCCGGCAGCATGCCCGTCACTGTGGCCTTGGAGCATCCTTATAACCCTAAGCAGGCAATCGGCACTGTGGAATTGGACAATTCCGCCCTCTGCGCTTCCGCCTCCAACCGGCGGGCCTGGGGCGACGGGCTGCACCATGTACTGGACGGAACCACGGGGCAACCAATCCAAACCACAGTGGCCACGTGGACCATGGCCGCGAGCGCGATGGTGGCAGATGCCTTGGCTACGGCACTCTTCATGGTGGAGCCGGCTGCCCTCGAGGCTGAGTTCGATTTTTCCTGGCTCCGGGTGTTTTCGAATGGGACTGCCACATTTTCGGCTGGCTTTGAGGGGAGACTGTTCACATGAATGCCATGAAGTCGCGATTGGACACCTGGTTGGGCCGCTTCACCATGTACCGCTTGATTTTGTGGGTTCTCGGGGTACTGGTGGCCTACAGCCTGCTTCTGAACGTCTTGGGGTGGCTGACGTTCGGCCTGCCACAGATGCTGGTTCACGTATGCCTGTGCCTGGGGCTTACCTATGGATCGAACCGCCTGCTGGCCTTGCTTTTCCGAACCACGCCACATTCGGAGTCTTCACTCATTACGGGCTTGCTCCTGTATTTCCTGTTCTGGCCCACATTCGTCCCCACTGACATGCTGGGTGTTGCTTTGGCTTGTGTCCTGGCCAGCGCGTCGAAGTATGCTTTGGCTTTCCGTGGGCGCCACATTTTCAACCCTGCGGCCGCAGGGGCTTTCATCACGGGCTTGACCGGACTGAACATAGCTACGTGGTGGGCTGCAACGCCTGCCATGTTGTGGCTCCTCGTTCCCGGCGTCCTGGCTGTCCTGTACCGCACACGCAAAATGCTGATGGCAACAGTTTTCCTGCTGGTGGCCACCAGCATCGTCTGTGTCGAATTGTTGGGCCGCGGCATGACCTTCGGGCAGGCCCTTTGGCAGCCGTTGGCTCAGCGCCCCCTGCTCTTCTTTGTCGGCTTCATGCTTACCGAGCCGCTCACGCTCCCCCCACGCCGTTGGCAGCAATTGGCGCTTGCCGGCGTCGTCGGTGTTGTCTTTGCGGTTCCGTACAACTTTGGCTTTGTGGCCAATTCCCCTGAGCTCGCGCTCCTGGTGGGGAACCTCATCGCTTTCTTCCTGGGCCAGCGGGGCCGCGTGGAACTGACGTTCAAGGGATCCAGGGCCCTAACGCCGGGGACCAGGGAGTTCCGCTTCGAGCCAAGGCGCCCAGTCCGCTACGCGGCGGGTCAATTCATGGAGCTGAACCTGCCGCATTCGGGGTCAGATGGCAAAGGCCGCCGCCGTGTCTTCAGCATCACCAGCGCCCCGGGTGCTCCAGAAGTAACTTTCGGCGTCGGAACTGCCGAGCCCTTGTCCACTGCCAAGAAGACGTTGTTGGCGCTAAAGCCTGGTGACATGCTCTCCGCCACAGCGGTTGGCGGAGACTTCGTGCTCCCGCGCGACGCCGCCAAGCCGGTCTTGCTGATTGCCGCAGGTATTGGCATCACTCCCTTTCTTTCCCACCTTGCGTCCGACGCCGCACCCCGCGACACCATGGTCCTGTACCTTGCCCAGGGGCGAGATGAACTAGCCGCGTGTGAGCAATTGGAGGCATCGGGGGCAAAAGTGATCGCCCGGCTTGCGGACGGCTCTACTCCCCCCGATTTCATGCACGACGCCGGTACTTCCCGGATCGATGCACAGCGCCTGAAGGAGCTGGTACCGGACATCGAGGCCCGCGAGGTTTACGTCTCCGGTTCCCCGGCGAGCGTGGATTCCCTGCGTGCCGCGGCGCGCGGTGCGGGTGCGCGACGGGTACATGTTGACTCGTTTGCGGGGTACTGAGCTGCAGGTACCGGTGGACCCTAAGGTGCAGGGCGCTAAAGATCATGGCCGGGTTTTCTTTTGGGGCGCGGTGACTGCTAAGCTCTAGGACGTCCCACCGGCAACGGAGGGAACCCCGGATGCCCTCGTAGCTCAGGGGATAGAGCGTCTGCCTCCGGAGCAGAAGGCCGTAGGTTCGAATCCTATCGAGGGCACACCCAATACCCCGCCAGTCCAACTGGCGGGGTATTTTTTGTGTTCCAACGCCCAATCCAGCCACCGCTACCCGGGTCGCCACTATCAATTCAGGGCTTGCCGGGCGAACACCCCAAAATTGTCATCCCCCACTCCTACGCTGATCACAGTTGCCAGTCGCCAAGAGCCAAAGGGGTTGCCGTGATTTGTTCAATCGTTCCGCCTTACATGCTTCGAAGGATTGCCGCCCAGAGTGAACCACGGCTTTGGGCTGTTGCCCGTGCCGCGAAGGAGTCACTCCTGCACATCAAGGATCTCCAGGCGGTTCGCGCGGCGCCGGCACCCTCCGTTCCCCCCAGTGCAGTGGCGGCAAAGCCCGGCCCGCCAAAGCGCACCATTTACGATGCCGACACCTCGGAAAACCTGCCCGGCCGCTTGGTCCGCAAGGAAGGAACTGCTCCTGTTGGGGACGCCGCTGCCGATGAGGCCTATGACGGCTTGGGGAGTACGCACCGACTGTATGCAGAGATCTTCGGCCGGGATTCCATCGACGGTGCCGGCCTGGCGCTGGACGCCACCGTTCATTACGGCAATCTGTACGACAATGCCTTTTGGGACGGAAAACAGATGGTCTTCGGGGACGGCGACGGGGAGATTTTCCAGCGCTTCACCAAGTCCGTCAGTGTCATTGGCCACGAACTCGCTCATGGGGTCACACAGTTCACGGCCGGGCTCAATTACCGCAACCAGGCAGGCGCCTTGAACGAGTCCTTGTCGGACGTCTTCGGTGTACTCGTGGAGCAATACTTCAAGAAGGAGACCACCGAGCAAGCAAGCTGGCTGATCGGGGAGGGCCTTTTTACCGACAAGGTCCAAGGTGCCGCCTTGCGCTCGATGAAGGCCCCGGGCACCGCTTATGACGACGACATCCTGGGTAAGGACCCGCAGCCGGACTCGATGGACACATACGTTCGGACCAGTGCCGACAACGGTGGCGTACACATCAATTCGGGCATCCCCAACAGGGCGTTCTACCTTGTTGCCGCGGAGTTGGGCGGCAATGCATGGGGTGTGCCAGGGCAGATCTGGTATGGCACACTCACCAGCGGGTCGCTGCCGCCAGCTTGTACCTTTGGCAAGTTCGCCAAGACCACTGCGGCTACCGCCGAAGAACTCTTTGGCGTTGGCTCAGTAGAGCATGACGCCGTCCTGAAGGCATGGGAGACTGTGAAGGTCAAGGTTTAGACCAGTCGGCGGGACCGTCCGGCCCCGGGCATTCCCGTCGTCGTTGGCTTGCCGCCAGTACGTCAAACGAGAAGTAGCCGGTCATGAAAATCACCGTCCAGCGCAGCGGGGGCGTAGCCGCGACGACACGCATCTGGAGCGTGGAGGCAGTCTCTGATGACGACAAAGAGCGCTGGATGCCTATCGTTGAGGCATGTCCCTGGGACGAAGCGAAGAGCCAGGCCAGAACTGTCAACGAACCGGATCGGTTCATGTACTCCATCAGGGCAGGTCAACGGCGGGCGACGCTACCCGAGCGCGCGGTCACGGGGCCTTGGCAGGAGCTGGTGGAGTGTGCCAAGGCTGAAGGTTCCGAGTCGCGTGGCCGCCTGGGGGCCCGCCGTTAGAAAGATTAGCTGCTAGATCGCCTCGGCCAGCTGCCCGCGGAAAGCCCGTCGGTAGCTCTGTGGGCTCGTGTCCAACACCTTCGTGAAATGGTGGCGCAGCAGGACAGAATGCCCGAATCCTGCTTCCCGCGCAATCTCATCGATATTCAACTCCGTGGACTCCAGGAGTTCCTGGGCCCGCAGGACCCTCTGGGAGTTCAACCAAGCCGCAGGCGTAGTCCCCGTTTCCGCCCTGAAGCGGCGGGCGAATGTCCTGGGTGACATATGCAGCCGAGCAGCCAACTCGTTCACACTGTGTTCTTCGTCGAGGTGTTCAACCATCCACCGCAGGAGTTCCTCCATGGGCGCTGAACCACATCGGGGCATCGGCCGGTCAATAAATTGGGCCTGGCCGCCGTCGCGATGAGGCGGGACTACCATGTCGCGCGCGATCGCCGCAGCTACGTTGGCTCCCAGCTCTACACGCACAAGATGGAGGCACGCATCGATTCCAGCGGCAGTTCCTGCGCTGGTAATGATGGTTCCGTCCTGCACATAGAGGACGTTCTCATCCACCACTGCTGCAGGGTAACGACTCGCCAGATCCTGGGAATAGTGCCAGTGGGTGGTGCACCGGCGCCCATCAAGCAGCCCGGCCCGCGCCAAGGCGTAAGCGCCGGAGCAAATGGACATCACCCAGGCGCCCCTGGCGTGAGCGGCCCGGAGTGCATCCAGGACAGGCTCGGGGATCTCCTGGTCCCTGCCGAAGGGCGCCATGATCACCAGGTCGGCATCGGCCGCGGCTTCCAGGCCGTGGTTGACATGCAGCGAGAGCCCGGACTTCATGCGGATGTCTCCTGGCTCCGGCGCGCAAACCCTGAAGTCGAAAGCGGGAACGCCTGCGCCGCGATCGGATCTGTCGATGCCGAAGACTTCAAAGGCAGTGCCGAACTCAAAGATGGAGAAGTCAGGGACAACAATGACGGCTACTGATTTCAACATATCTCCAGTGTGGCAGAAAATTGTCTAAATGGGGCATTTCTGCCACTGTTTCTTGGCTGCCGCCAGGAGAAGACTGAAGGCATGGAAATCTTCGGGATTATTTTATTCATCGTCCTTATCACCGCCGTCGCAGCCACCGTGACCGCCCTCCTGAAGGACGGACGGGGCCACAACCCACCCATCAACTCCAAGGAACCCTGGAGCGCCTTCGACGCTCCGAGCACTCCCTACTGGAACCCCCGCATCTACTAGCCGCCTGCCAGCCCACTGAAAGCACTCCGCCAAGGCTCTGTCCATCCGACGCCCGTCCTTCACGGAATCCACCAGGATTTCCTGAACGACGGGCGTCCCTGTGCCCGCGTCACTGTGCGCGCGGCTTGCAGTAGCTCGCTTGGCGGGCAGCCGCGGGCGGCGCCGGGCAGCGCCGGGCAGCGGTGAGGCTCCGGACATGCGACAGGGGACAGCGGACGTTGGCGGGAAGCCACAGTAGACTGGCAGCAGCCATGACACTTCATATTTCCTACCCCGCTGAGCTGCCGGTATCCGAGCGCCGCGAGGATCTGATGGCGGCGATCGCCGCAAACCAGGTGACCATCATTGCCGGCGAAACCGGCTCGGGCAAGACCACGCAGATCCCCAAGATGTGCTTGGAACTGGGCCTGGGCGACAAAGGCCTGATCGGCCACACGCAGCCGCGACGACTGGCGGCCAGGACTGTTGCGGAGCGCATCGCGTCCGAGTTGGACGTCGAGATCGGCCAGGAAGTTGGCTTCCAGGTCCGGTTCACCGGCGAGGTCAGCGCATCGACCAAGATCAAACTCATGACCGATGGCATCCTCCTGGCAGAGATCCAACGGGACAAACTCCTGCGCAAGTACAGCACCATCATCATTGACGAAGCCCACGAACGCAGCCTGAACATCGACTTCATCCTGGGCTACCTGAAACGGGTACTCCCCCAGCGGCCGGACCTGAAAATAATCATCACCTCGGCCACGATCGATCCTGAACGCTTCGCCAAGCACTTTGGCACCGAGGAGTCCCCAGCCCCCATCATCGAGGTTTCTGGCCGCACCTACCCGGTAGAGATCCGGTACCGGCCCTTGTCACAGCCTGCCGGATCCGACGAGGACGGTTCCGATGACGAACTGGAAGAGGACCGGGATCCGTTGGATGCGGTCTGTGACGCGGTTGATGAACTGGCCAAGGAAGCACCGGGCGATATTCTCGTGTTCTTCTCCGGTGAGCGGGAAATCCGCGACGCCGCCGAGGCCATCAATGGCCGCATCCAGACCAACCGGCGCCTGGCAGGTACCGAAGTCCTGCCCCTCTTTGCCAGGTTGAGCCTGCAGGAGCAGCACCGCGTGTTCAATCCGGGTGGAAAGCGTCGCATCATCCTCGCCACCAACGTGGCGGAAACTTCGCTGACGGTCCCCGGCATCAAATACGTGATCGACACCGGCACCGCCCGCATCTCGCGGTACTCACACCGGACCAAGGTCCAGCGCCTGCCGATCGAACGTGTATCCCAGGCGTCAGCCAACCAGCGTTCCGGGCGATGTGGCCGTGTTTCCGAGGGCATCGCCATCCGTCTCTACTCAGAAGAAGACTTTGAGTCCCGTCCACAGTTCACGGATCCGGAAATCCTGCGGACCAACCTGGCCGCGGTCATTCTGCAGATGACGGCCATGGGCGTTGCCCGCGGTCCCAAGGATGTTGAGAACTTCCCGTTCGTCGAACCGCCTGATTCACGCGCCATTAACGACGGCGTCACCCTCCTTCGCGAACTTGGCGCCCTCAGCCCGGCTACTTCGAGCACGCCTGCGTCCAAGGATCCCCGCGATAACCGCCGCAGCGGTGGTGGCCTCACCGCCGTCGGGGAGAAGCTGGCGCAGTTGCCCGTTGACCCAAGGCTGGGCCGGATGATTGTCGAAGCAGGCAAACGCGGTTGTGTCCGCGAAGTGATGATCCTGGCAGCAGCCCTTACCATCCAGGATCCACGCGAAAGGCCGACCGACAAGCAGCAACTCGCTTCTGAGAAGCATGCGCGGTTCCGCGACGAGAACTCGGACTTCACGGGCTTCCTCAACCTCTGGAACTACATCCAGGAAAAGCAACGCGAGCTGTCCTCAACGCAGTTCCGGCGGCTGTGCCGCAATGAGTTCATCAACTACCTGCGTGTCAGGGAGTGGCAGGACCTCTTCACCCAACTCCGCCAACTCGCCAAGCCCTTGGGTATCACGCTGGACAATAAGCGTGAAGCTGATCCCGTAGGCAACCACGAGGGAATCCACATCAGCCTGCTGTCAGGATTGCTGAGCCACGTCGGCCTTCTTGATGAGCGCAAGCGCGAATACGCCGGTGCACGCGGCAGCCGCTTCGCGATCTTCCCCGGCTCTGCCTTGTTCAAAAAATCGCCGGCATTCGTCATGGCCGCCGAGCTGGTGGAAACCAGCCGCTTGTGGGCACGGGTGGCGGCAAAGTTCGATCCCTTGTGGGTGGAGCAGGTAGCCCCGGACCTCGTGAAGCGCTCCTACAGCGAGCCCCATTGGTCCTCCCGTCAGGGCGCCGTCATGGCCCACGAGAAAGTCACGCTGTACGGCGTGCCTATCATCCCGAACCGGCGGGTCAACTACGGCCGCATCGATCCGGAGTTGTCCCGGGAACTGTTCATCCGCCATGCACTGGTGGAGGGCGAGTGGAAGACCCATCACAAATTCTTCCACCGCAACCGCGCGCTCCTGCAGGAGATCGAAGAGCTTGAGACCAGAATGCGCCGGCGGGACATCCTGGTGGACGATCAGACCCTCTTCGAGTTCTATGACGCCCGGGTGGGCACGGACGTCGTGTCCGAACGGCATTTCGATAAATGGTGGAAGGATGCCCGCCAAACCGATCCAACGCTGCTGGACTTTGATCAGTCGCTTTTGATGAGCGGGGACGCCGAGGCCCTTGATGATTCTGCCTACCCCAAGACGTGGCTGCACAAGGGCTTCGAACTTCCACTGAGCTACGAATTCCATCCTGTGGCTCCGGGGTCTGCTCCGAATCCTTCAGACGGTGTCACAGCTGAAGTTCCGGTGTTGTTCCTGAACCAACTGGACGACGCACCGTTCCGGTGGCAGATTCCGGGACAACGCGTAGACCTGGTCACAGCGCTTATCAAATCCCTGCCTAAGCAGGTTCGGAAGAACTTTGTGCCTGCCCCTGACGTCGCCCGTCAGGCTACGGAGGCCTTGGAAAGAGACTTCGATCCGGCCGTTGACGAACTCGAGTCCTCCTTGGAACTGGTTCTTCGCCGGCTCCGCGGACACGTCATCCCACCAGGATCATGGAACTGGGAGGCAGTGCCTCCCCACCTTCGCGTGAGCTTCAAGGTAGTGGACAGCAACGGCAAGGTCCTGGACGAAGGCAAGGACCTTGCCCAACTACAAGAAAAGCTGGCCCCTGCCACGCGACGGGCAATCGCCGAATCGCTCGGTGCAACACCCGCGACGACGGCCCCCGGCAAGAGCGGCACAAGAACCGGAGCCCCCGGGACCTCAAACGGCAAGACCGCAGGTTCCGCGGCAGGGAGCGTCAGCAGCCCTGACGTTCGCGCCAGTGCCGACCCAGCCCAAGGTGCCGTGGCCGAACGTACTGGTATCAACGAATGGGATTTCGGGACCGTGCAACGCCAAGTCACCCGAACGGTCAGGGGCCACGCAGTGACTGGCTACCCGGCGATTGTGGATGAGGGTACCTCTGTGGCCCTGCGCGTGTTCCAAAGCCAGCAGGAGCAGGAAGCGGCCATGCGTGGTGGCGTAATCCGACTCCTGGCACTTCGGATTCCCTCACCGGACCGGTACGTGCTGGAGCATCTCAGCAACACCGAAAAACTGACGTTCAGCCAAAACCCGCACGGCTCGGTCAGCGCCCTGATCGCAGACTGCGCCCTCGCCGCCATCGACAAACTGACCCCGGAGGCACTGCCTTGGGATAAGGAAGCCTTCGATGCGTTGCATGAAGTAGTCCGTGCTGAGCTGATCGATACCGTATTTACAGTGACGGCCGTCGTCGAACGCATCCTGGCGAGCACCCGCCGGATCCAGAAGCAGCTGAAGTCCAGTGCCAGCCTGCCACTCATCAGCGCCCTCAATGACATGAAAAGCCAACTGGAGCAGTTGGTCTTTCCGGGCTTTGTGGCACAGACGGGCTACGCGCAGCTGAGCCAGCTTCCACGGTACTT
Source organism: Micrococcaceae bacterium Sec5.1 (assembly GCA_039636795.1). Taxonomy (NCBI): domain Bacteria; kingdom Bacillati; phylum Actinomycetota; class Actinomycetes; order Micrococcales; family Micrococcaceae; species Micrococcaceae bacterium Sec5.1. The sequence goes on from CP143430.1 coordinate 3,705,902, forward strand.
GCAGGCGATAGAGAAGCGGCTGGAGAAGCTTCCGGGCAACGTTCAGCGCGACGGATTGAATATGGCCATCGTTCAGGCGCTCGAGGATGACTACGATGACGCCGTGTCAGCCCTGCTCCCCGGACGCCGGGCAGGTGCGGAATTAACCCGGGTGCGCTGGATGATCGAGGAACTGCGTGTAAGCCTCTTCGCCGTCGAGTTGGGCACGGCCTACTCTGTTTCCGAGAAGCGCATCCGAACAGTGCTGAACCAGGCCCTGGCGCCGGCCTGACAGCTAGTCCTCAGGTACTAACTCTGCGTGACCGGCAGCCCGCAAGGCCGCGCGGAGCTTCACGGCCGTGGCATCCAAGATGGCAGGATCCGGGTTATGGTCCACGTTGTGCACTTCAAAATCCGCCATCGAATAGGCGGGCCAGATGTGCACGTGCAGGTGGTCCACCTCGAAGCCTTCCATCAGGACACCCACGCGCTTGGCGCTGAAAAGCTCTTCCTGGACCTTGCCGATGCTCTGGGCAACGTCCATGACCTTGGCCAAAAGCTCCGGGCTGGCGTGCGTCCAGGAATCCACTTCCTCACGGGGCACCACCAGTGTGTGGCCTGGCGTGATCGGAGCGATTGTCAGGAAGGCCACAACGTCCTCGTCCTTCCACACGAAACGGCCCGGGATTTCCCCGTTGATGATTTTGGTGAACAGCGTGCTCATGCATCTGCCCTTTCTGAGGGTTCCTGAAGTGTTGCGGTGTCCAGCACGAATCGGTACTTTACGTCCCCGGCCACCATACGGTCATAGGCTTCGTTGAGTTGTTCGGCCCCTACGATCTCAATGTCGCTGGCAACCCCATGCGCGGCGCAGAAATCAAGCATTTCCTGGGTTTCCTCGATCCCACCAATCAGCGAACCTGCATAGGCCAGGCGACGGCGTATGAGCAACCCCGGGCTGACAGGCGGCATGTCTTCGGCAGGGAGCCCAAGCTGGAAAAGGGCCCCATCAAGCCGCAGCGTGCGGAAGTAGGGGTTGAGGTCATGCGGGGCTGCAACGGTGTCAATGATGACATCGATACTGCGGTTCGCAGCCGCCATTGCCTCGGCGTCCCTGGACAGCACCACCTGGTCCGCCCCCAGTTCCCGTGCGGCGTCGAACTTCGCTTCAGAAGTGGTGAACACCGTGACCTCCGCGCCCATGGCTTTGGCGATCTTGACGGCCATGTGGCCTAACCCGCCCAGCCCCACTACTCCCACCGAATCTCCCTCTTCGACGTCGAAATACCTCAACGGCGAATACGTGGTGATCCCGGCGCATAACAGTGGGGCGGCTGCTGCGGCGTCCAGGGCTTCAGGGATACGCAGCACGAAGCGCCGGTCAACCACCACCGACGTCGAATATCCGCCCTGGGTTATTGCGTCGCCATTGCGCGGGTCCGCAACTCCGTACGTGCCAACGTTTCCCCGCTCGCAGTACTGCTCCAGTCCGTCCAGGCAGCTCCCGCATTCCCGGCAGGAATCCACCAGGCAGCCAACACCAACGCGGTCACCCGGAGCGAAATTCTGCACAGCAGCACCCACCCGCGTTACCCGGCCGACGATCTCATGGCCCGGAACCAGCGGATAGGGTGGCAAACGCCATTCGCCACGTGTCGCATGAACATCGGAGTGGCACAGACCGCAAAACTCGATCGCGATCTCTACATCGTCTTCCTTGGGCGCGCGGCGCGCCACAGTCAGCGGTACCAACCCGCTGTCCGGGGACGTGGCGCCAAACGCCGCCGCGAGTGTGGAACCTGCCGGTTCAGATGACTGCGCAGGAACAGGCTTCGCTGTGTCCATGGGGATTGGCTTCGCTGTGTCTTTGGGAATTGGCTTCGCTAGCGGCGGGGGCACGGGACGTCCAGGGGTCATGATCCGACGCTACTCCCGGCAGCGGTGCTCGTGCCAGTTGCCCCGTGGGCGCCAGGAGCATCCCCAACGTTCCCTACATGTTCGTCCTCGAATGGTTCACTCCCAACGGCCACGGGATTCGTGTCATTGTTTGACCATTGCGAGAATGACCCAGGGAAGAGTGCCGCGGTGTATCCGGCAATTTCCAGGGCAGCAACCTGGTGCGCAGCCGTGACGCCGGATCCGCAGTAGACGGCAACGTTGCCCGGGCCATCCGCTCCCAATCCAGCAAAGCGCCTGCGCAGTTCCTCCGCCGAAAGGAACCTGCCTTCCGCGGTGAGGTTTTCGGTGGTCGGTGCGCTGACAGCGCCCGGAATATGTCCGGCGCGGGGGTCAATCGGTTCGATTTCGCCCCTGTAACGTTCCCGGGCCCGCGCATCCAGCAGTACGCCCTGCTCATGCCACTGCGCAGCTTCCTCCTCATTGATCGTTGGCATTTTGCCGTCGGCCAAAGTGACATTCCCGACGGCGGGCGTCACCTCGCCTGCCTCCACAGGGTGACCTGCCGCACGCCAGGCGGCCAGTCCGCCGTCGAGCAGGTAGACGGTTTCCACGCCCGCATTCCTCAGCATCCACCAAGCGCGGGCCGCGGCCATACTGCCGCTGTTGTCATAAGCGACCACGGTGTCGCCGTCGTTGATCCCCCAGCGTCGCGCGGCAAGCTGGAAGCGTTCAACTGAGGGAAGGGGATGCCGGCCCAGGGCAGGCTGTGCGTGGTCCGCAAGTTCGCTGGGCAGGTCAACGAAAACCGCCCCTGGCAGGTGGCCTTCCATGTATTGGCTGTGCCCGTCCGTCCTGCCCAGGACCCAGCGCACGTCAAGGAGTACCGTGCGCTCCCCCACCGCGAGCCGCCGGTGTACTTCGGATGCGTCCATCAGAATGGTCATCTGCTCTCCTTCAGGTAAACCTGTGCGGGCGCTCTGCTACCCATGCCGGTCTTCCAGCCTAGTCTTGCGTTCCACACCCCGCCGGTAGGCTTGTCCGGTGAGCAATTCGTGCATTCAGGACAGGGTTTGGGCCAGCGAGGCCATCCGCAAGATCGAAGCTGAGAACAATCGTTCGGCAGATACGCACCTCTACGCCGTCCCCCTGCCCGAGCATTGGGGCGTCCAGCTCTATCTCAAGGATGAGTCGACGCACCGATCAGGCAGCCTCAAACATCGCCTGGCCCGTTCCCTGTTCCTGTACGGCCTGGTCAACGGCTGGATCACGGAGGGAACCACTATTGTCGAAGCCTCCAGTGGCAGCACCGCGGTCTCCGAAGCATACTTCGCCCGGCTCATTGGTTTGCCGTTCATCGCTGTCATGACCAAGACCACCAGCCCGGAAAAGATCGCCCTCATCGAGGAATTCGGGGGCGCCTGCCTTTTGGTGGACCACGCTTCAGAGGTATACGCCGTGGCGGAGGAGACAGCGAAAACCTCCGGGGGCCACTACATGGACCAGTTCACCTTCGCCGAGCGCGCCACGGATTGGAGGGGCAACAACAACATCGCTGAATCAATCTTCCAGCAACTCTCCCTGGAAGAGCATCCTGTTCCCGAGTGGATCGTTGTGGGCGCAGGAACCGGCGGCACGAGCGCGACCATAGGTCGCTACCTGCGATACAACAGGCACAGCACCGGCCTCGCAGTGGTGGATCCGGAGAACTCTGCGTTCTACCCGGCATGGCGGGATGGCAACGCTGCCGCCGCCACGGGTTTGCCGTCCCGTATCGAAGGCATCGGCCGTCCCCGTGCGGAGCCGAGCTTCGTCCCGGCTGTCATCGACCACATGATCCAAGTCCCGGACGCCGCCTCTGTGGCGGCCATGCGACACCTGCGTAAGCTCACGGGATTGCACGCGGGGCCCTCTACGGGCACCAACCTTTGGGGCGTCTGGCAACTCGTGGCCAAGATGGTCTCGGAAGGGCGAAAGGGAAGCGTCGTCTCCCTCATGTGCGACGGCGGCGACCGCTACGTCGGCAGCTATAACGACGCGGATTGGCTGGCCAGCAAAGGACTGGATCCCGCGCCGTACGAAGCGGTCCTGGACCGCTTCCACGAAACCGGTGCGTGGACCGCTTAAACCTCTACTGACTCACGGGGCGCGAGCCGCGTGTACGTAGTTCCGTATCGGGCACCGATGCGGGTGACGTGGCCTTCCACGATCCCCCGGCCCAACTCGTTAAGCAGGCCATCATGGACGGGGAACGCTTTGGGCGCGCGCACAGAGATGACAAAATCCACCACTTCCCCCACTTTGGACCATGGCGCATGGATGGGCACCAGCAGCGTCTGGACGTCGATACTGTCCGGAACCACGAATGAATCACCGGGGTGGAAGACGTTCCCATCCACAAGGTAGCCGATGTTGGACACCACAGGAATCTGGGCATGGATAATGGCATGCTGGCCGCCGAAGGTTCGCACCGGGAAACCCGCTGCCTCGAAATCGGACCCCGGTTCGACCGTATGGATGCGATTGGCCAACGTTTCGGATTCAGCTGCGTCCACTCCTGCTCCATCGATGAGGGACTTTGCAACACCTGATGGCGCATAGACCTCAAGCGAAGAGTTGCTGCGCAGGGCCGCCAGCACGGCCGGCCGATCAATATGGTCGTTGTGCTCATGGGTTACAAGGACAGCATGCGCACCTGCCAACGCTTCTTCGGCCTCAGAGAACGTGCCCGGATCGATGACCAGGACCCGCCCGTCTTTTTCCAGCCGGACACAGGCATGCGTGAACTTGGTGAGCTTCATGGTGACAGCCTAGGGGCGGCCACTGACAGTTTCCAAGCCTCCCCTGCTGGTAAAATTGGGGTTTGCCAGCGTTTCCAGGGAAGTGAGTCTTTCAATGCCACAAGGCACCAATTCCGCCACGACCGGCCCAGCCTCGCCGGCCGTGACAGGCATCAAGGAGCAGCGCGTCACCAAGCAACGCCTGGCCGTCAGCGCCGCGCTGGATGAATTGGACGACTTCGTCAGCACCCAGGAACTGTACCGCCTTCTGCAGAACAAGGGCATCTCCGTATCCCTTGCCACTGCCTACCGCATCCTGCAGTCACTTGCCGATGATGGACTCATTGATGTCCTCCGCAACGGGGAGGGCGAAGCCGTCTACCGACGCTGCACCGTCACCGGACACCACCACCATTTGCTTTGCCGGAACTGCGGCAAAGCTGTGGAAGTTGAAGCCCCGGCGGTTGAGACCTGGGCAGCCCGAACAGCCGCTGAGCATGGCTTCACCGAGGTGGCGCACACTGTGGAGATCTTTGGACTGTGTCCTGAATGCACAGCCAAAAAGGCCGCGGGAAAGCTCTAGAGAGCGCCGGCTGGCTGCTCCCGTGATACGCGGCCGTTGAGGCCACGGTTGGCCCGCACCCGCCCGATTACGCGGCACACTACGTAAATAAGGAATGACAACGTGGTGACATAGGGGCTGATGGGTATGCGGCTGCCAAGGGCAAGCAGAATTCCACCCACCGTGGCAGCGATCGCGAACACAACACTCAAAAGCACCACCAGGCGTGGTGAAGTGGTAACCCTGAGTGCGGCAGCGGCCGGCGTGATGAGCAGCGCCAAAACCAGCAGTGCGCCCACGATCTGGATGGACAAAGCCACACTGACCCCCAGCAGCACCATGAAGCCTATCGCCAAGCCGCGAACGGGAACACCACGCGCTTCAGCCATTTCAGGGTCCACGCTGGCAAAACTGAGCGGGCGCCAGATCGCCACGAGGGCAATCATCACCAGGATCGCCGTTCCCGCGAGTGCCTGAAGCTGGACAGTATCCACGGAAACGATCTGGCCGGTGAGCAGTCCGAATTTGTTGGCGGCACGGCCCTCATACAGGGCAAGGAACAAGATGCCCAGGCCAAGCCCGAACGGCATGATGACGCCAATGATCGAGTTCTTGTCCCGGGCCCTCACACCCATGAATCCCAGCAGCACTGCCGCAGCCACTGAACCGATCAGCGAGCCGAAAATGATATCGGCACCGATCAGCAGCGCAAAAGCCGCACCTGCAAAGGACAGCTCAGAGATGCCATGGACGGCGAACGCCAGGTCCCGCTTCATCACGAACGTGCCAACGAGTCCGCCAAGAAGTCCCAGGACAGCCCCGGCCCAAATGGAGTTTTGAACCAGCACCAGCAATTCGCCGTAGTTCTCAAAGTTGAAGATGGTCTGCAGGATTCCATTGAGGTCCATTTAGAACTCCTGCCCAGCTGCGGCGTGCGCGTCGTCATGGAAGTGCGTGGTCGCGTCCGGAAGCCCGACGACGACGATCCTTCCGTTGGTGTGGATGACCTCCACATGGCTGTTGTACAGCTCGGACAAAACTTCAGTAGTCATGACTTCCTGTGGCGTCCCCACACGGAAATGGCCGCCGGCCAGGTAGAGCACGCGATCAACGTAGTCGATCACGGGATTGATTTCGTGCGTTACGAAAACGACGGCACTGTTCCGGGCATGGCATTGTTCGTTGATGAGTGAACTGACGCCCTGCTGATGATGCAGGTCCAAGGACAGCAACGGTTCATCACAAAGGAATACCTGAGGTTCCGTGGCCAGTGCTTGGGCCACTCGAAGCCGTTGTTGCTCTCCACCAGACAACTGCCCCACAGGCACTTTCGCGTAGTCCGAGGCTCCCACCAGCTCCAGCAGTTCATCGATCCGCTGGTTTACCTTCCTTGAGGCCAGCCGCATACCCCACCGGTGGCCGTCAATGCCGAGCCCTACCAGGTCTCGTGCACGCAAAGGCGTATCCGGCGCGAAGGACTTTTGTTGGGGAATGTAACCGATCCGCTTGCTTCCCCGCTCCACCGGATGCCCACCCAAGGCAACCGTTCCTGACTTCAGTTCCTGAAGCCCCAGGAGGACTTTCAGGAAGCTGGTCTTGCCGCTGCCGTTGGGTCCGAGGACGGCAAAGAACTCCCCCGGATTTATGTCGAGATCAAGATCGCGCCAGAGTGTCCTCTTGCCGAACTGAAGGCTCGCTCCGCGGAGGCTCACTACGGGTGTCAAAAGTTGTCCTCGATTCATGCGTTGCCGGCGAACGCAACTAGTGGCGGCGCCTTACCTTTGGTGCCTGAGCTGGTACAGGAGTCCTTGCTGGTGCGGGATTCTGTGCTGGTGAGAGACAGAGGGCCCCGCAGCCATCCTGAATATCTTAGGACGCCGACAGGGCCCCCACCGCAAGGGGAGGTGAGGAAATCTACTTCTTGAGTGCTGCCGAGATAGATTCCACGTTGTCTGTCATCCACTGCACGTAGTCCTTGCCCTCCGGCAGGGTCTCAGTGAAGTTCACTACCGGCACGCCCGCAGTCCCGGCAGCCCGCTTTACGGACTCGGTCTGCGGCCCTTCCGTCTGTTCGTTGTACGCCAGCAGCCGGACACCTCCGGAGCCCACCAGGTCCGTCGTTTCCTTCAGGACCGACGCCGGCACATCGATTCCCTCTTCAATCGCTGCACTGTAGGCCTCCGGAGTCTTGTTCTCCAGTCCGGCCGCTGCCAGCAGGTACAAAGGAACGGGCTCGGTGATCGCCACGGGAGCGTGGTCGTTGGCTTCCTTGAGGGCAGCAAGCTTCCCGTTGAGCTCGGTCAGCTTCGCCTTGAAAGTGTTCGCGTTGGTTGTAAACGTCGATGCCGATGCCGGATCCAGGCTGCCGAGCTTGCTGGCGACCGCGTCGGCGAATTTGCCCATCGTGTCCAGGCTGTACCAGACGTGCTCGTTGAATTCGCCGTGGTCATGATTGTGGCCCTCTTCGGAGGACGCACCTTCGCTGTGGCTTTCCTCTTCGGGAGCCAACCCCGAGACCTCAACGGCGCTGATCATATTTTCGTGGCCAACGTTTGTCTCATCGGCAATTTTGTGGAGGAATTCGTCATAGCCTCCGCCGTTCTCCACCACGAGCTTGGCTTTGGAGATGACCAGTTTGTCTTGCGCGCTGGCTTCGTAGGAATGCGGGTCCTGGCTCGTCTTGGTGATGATCGCGTTCACGTTGACCTTGTCCCCGCCAATGGCCTTCACGACGTCCCCGTAAACATTCGTGGAGGTCACCACTTCAATGGCCCCTGTCGATGACGACGGGGTTCCTGCCCCGGCACTACCGGAACAGGATGAAAGCAACAGGGCGGCAAGGCCTGCAGAAGCGGCCAACGACATGCGGGCGACGGAACGACGCACGGAAACCTCGGATCTACTCAAATGAGAATCAAGAACATTTATTGGTTGGGTTTCAGCTTAGCCCTAAATGGGAATGATTCCTATTTAGCAAGGGCTTGCGCCGACCACCGAGGCCGGCGCAAGCTTCAATTTCCCGCTATTGCTGGGTCTGCGGACCGCCAAGGCGCCGTATCCCCGTGGCCTGCGTAGCATCCCGGATCTCGCCCACCAATTGCTCGATCACGTCCTCAAGGAACAAAACGCCCTGTGTCGCGCCGCCTGGTCCAACCACGCGGGCCAGGTGCGATCCGGTCCGCTGCATCACAGACATCGCCTGCTCAATCTCATCCTCCGGGGAGAGGTTCGCCAGGGAACGGATCCGCCCCTCGGCAATCGGATGGCGGCGACCCTCCTCAGGTATGGAGAGGATGTCCTTGACGTGCAGGTACCCGGCGAGTTCGCCGTCGTCGTCCACCATGGGGAAGCGAGAGAAGCCGGTACGGCTGACCGCCTTTTCCAACTCGACGGGAGTCGACGCTGTCCTCAGCACCACCAGCTTGTCCAACGGAACCATGATGTGCGACGCCGTATGTTCGGAGAACTCCAAGGCACCGCTGAGCAAACCAGCGTCATCGTCCACCAGGCCGTGCCGCGTGGATTCCTGCACAATCGACTGGACTTCCTCAAGGGTGAACGAAGATGACACTTCGTCCTTCGGCTCGATCCGCATCAATCGGAGGATGTGGTTCGCAAACCAGTTAAGGGTCCAGATCACTGGTTTGACCACGCGGCCAATAAACACCAGCGGCGGCGCCAACAGCAGGGCCGCCTTGTCCGCTACGGACACCGAGATGTTCTTGGGGACCATCTCTCCGAACGTCACATGCAGGAACGTGACAAAGAGGAGCGCAATCGCAAAGGCGATGACATCCGCCAACTCCATCGGAACGCCAACCATCTCAAGCGGCTCCGCCAACAAGTGATGGATCGCCGGCTCGGCAACCTGGAGAATCAAGAGCGAGCACACAGTGATGCCCAGCTGGGCGCAGGCCAGCATCAGGGACACACTTTCCATGGCCCGCAACGTAGTTTGCGCCCGCTTTGACCCAGCTTGCGCCAAAGGCTCAATCTGGCTGCGGCGTGCGGACATGATCGCAAATTCCGCACCCACGAAGAAAGCATTGCCGATCAAAAGAACCACGAGCCAGGCAATTCCTGCCCAGTCACTCATACGGCACCTGCTTCATGGCGATCATTCTGCGTGTCCTCAACGGCCGCTTCATCTTCCTCAATGTGGCGGAAGCAGATCCGGTCAATTCTCCGACCATCCATCCTGGTCACGGTCAGCGTGCCGCCCCCGGCCTCCACCACATCGCCCACCTTCGCGATACGACCAAGCTTGCTCATCACGTAGCCACCAACAGTTTCGTAAGCAGGCTCGTCGGGGACAGTCAGGTTGGGGATTTGCTCGGATACCTCATCCGGCCTCAGCAGTCCAGGGAAGTACCAGTCGCCGGATGCGCTCTGCAAGAGGCCCGGGCGGACCTTGTCGTGTTCGTCGGAGACCTCCCCAACGATCTCCTCAACCAGGTCTTCGAGGGTTGCGATCCCGGCAGTGCCACCATATTCATCCAGAACCACAGCCAGTTGCAGGTTTCCTTCGCGCAGTTCGGAGAGGAGGGCATCCAAATGGATGGTCTCGGGAACGCGAAGCACATCCGTCATGATTGCCCCGGCCTGAAGCTTCGCCCGGCGATCTGCGGGCACGGCAACTGCTTTCTTAATATGGACCACCCCACGGATATCGTCGGCCGAGTCACCGATCACCGGGAAACGGGAGTATCCAGTCCGCCGTGCGGCGTCGAGGATGTCGCTCACAGGTTGATCAGCGTCAATCGTTTCCATCCGGATGCGCGGCGTCATGACATCCGCTGCAGTGCGGCCAGAGAAATTCAGGGTTCGCGCCACAAAGTTTGCTGTGCCTGCATCCAGTGTGCCGAGCTCCGCGGAACGCCGGACAAGTGAAGCCAGCTCGGCAGGAGTCCGTGCCCCCGAGATTTCCTCTTTCGCTTCAAGCCCAAACAAGTTCAATACCTTGTTGGAGAAGCCGTTCAACACGACGATGGCGGGCTTGAAGATGGCCGTGAAAATCAGTTGCGGACGGGCGAGCTTCCTGCCCAGCGGAAAAGCAAGGGCGATCGCCATGTTCTTGGGCACCAGCTCGCCCAGGAGCATCGACAACAGAGTGGCGAAAGCCATTGCGAGAACAAGTGCTATGGAATGTGCGACTTCCGGGGTGAGGCCAAGGAGGCCCAGGGGCCCCACCAGGAGCTGTCCCACAGAGGGTTCCATCACGAAACCCGTCAGGAGCGTGGTCAGCGTAATGCCAAGTTGGCAGCTGGAAAGCTGCGTGGACAGGGACTTCAAGCATTTCAGCAGTGGAGCTGCGCCGTGATCGCCGTTGTCTACTGCGCGCTGAACGCTCGCCTGGTCCAGGGCAACGAGGGAAAACTCAACTGCTACAAAGAAGCCGGTGCCAAGAATCAGGGCAAAACCGGCAAGGAGGAGAAACCATTCCACTTAGCACTTCCCTCCAAGGGCAGGCGCTTGCGGTGCGGGACTTGCCCTCAAGGGAGAGATTCGCCCAGGCGGAGGCTGATCGGGTGCCGCAGACGCATGGTCCGTGGCGCCACCGGCTTGGAACGCCGGCGCGTGATGGGCATGTGAACGGGTATTGCCGGCTCGAGGGGTGCGCTGTGCGGAGTTGCCTGATCGGCTCCTCCGACAGCTCCCAGGCCGGCACCTAGATTTACTGTCCATAAGGGTTTCAGTCTACAGGGCAGGTTCCGCGGGCCCATGCAGCGGTCCCTCCCCCGGGAAATGGAGCGCCGGAGCATTACGTCGGCCTCAACATGATTTAGGTCACCACTATTGGCAGTTAACCAACGATCCTAACTAGACTGACAAAGGTCTGAGTTCGCGGGACCCGGACCCTGGTGCATTGTTGCGGAAAAGCAACCTTGACCAGCGGGAAATCAAAACTCATGGAAGAGGCGTATTTCAAGTGCCAGAGCAGCCCAGCCACCGTCTACCAGAGGAATTTGGCGGAAACGAGTGGCTCGTTGACGAACTGTACGAGCGGTACCAGCAGGACAAGAATTCGGTCGACGCCAAGTGGTGGCCGCTCTTCGAATCCTTCGACACCGGTGACGGCACTTCTTCCAACGGAACCTCCGCAGCCCCCACCGCTGCCAATCCCCCCACCCAAGTACTTCCCGTGGTAGCTCCGGCTGCAGCGGCACCGGCACCGGCGCCGGCCGCTCCTGAAGCTGCCCCTGCGACCACCCCTGCCGCTGCTGCTTCCGGTGAACCGGCAGTTGCGGCTCCGGCGAAGAAAGCCCCGGCCACGGTTGCCAAGGATGGAGCAAAGAAGCCCGTCGGCGGCAATGCTGCACAACCGATTCCTGCCCAGCTGCCCAAGAGCACCAAGGCGCCCACCGCTCCCGAGGAAGACGTCGTTTCCGTCCTTCGCGGACCGGCGAAGGCCATCGCTACCAACATGGTGACCAGCCTTGAAGTGCCTACTGCCACCAGCGTCCGGGCAGTTCCGGCCAAGCTGCTGATCGACAACCGCGTTGTCATCAACTCCAACCTTGCACGTGCCCGCGGCGGCAAGGTGTCCTTCACGCACCTCATCGGCTACGCGGTTGTCCGCGCCCTCTCCCAGTTCCCGTCGATGAACGTCTACTACGACGAAATTGATGGCAAGCCGAGCGCTGTCCAGCCTGCCCACGTCAACTTCGGCATCGCCATTGACATGCCCAAGCCCGATGGCACCCGCCTCCTGATGGTTCCCAACATCAAGAAGGCCGAGACCATGGACTTTGCCGAGTTCTGGCACACCTATGAGGACCTCATCAAGCGAGCCCGCAACGGCAAGCTCACGGCGGACGACCACGCCGGCACCACGGTCTCCCTGACCAACCCGGGCGGCATCGGCACCGTTCACTCTGTACCGCGTCTCTCCAAGGGACAGGCAGCCATCATCGGCGTCGGCGCCCTTGACTACCCGGCCGAGTTCCAGGGTGCCAGCGAGAAGATCATCGCCCAGAACGCCATCAGCAAGATCCTCACGCTGACCTCCACCTACGACCACCGGGTTATCCAAGGCGCAGGCAGCGGCGAGTTCCTCAAGCTGGTCCACCAGCTCCTCCTTGGTGCGCAGAACTTCTACGACGAAATCTTTGAAGCCCTCCGCATTCCGTACGAGCCCGTCCGTTGGAGCCCTGACCTCCAGGTTGACCCAGCAGATGAGATCAACAAGGTTGCGCGGATCCAGCAGCTCATCCACTCATACCGCGTGCGTGGCCACCTCATGGCCGACACGGACCCCCTGGAATACGTCCAGCGCAAGCACCCGGACCTGGACGTCCTGACTTACGGTCTCACGCTCTGGGACCTGGACCGCGAATGGCCTACCGGTGGCTTCGGTGGCAAGTCGCAGCTGAAGTTCCGCGACATCCTGGGCGTACTCCGGGATGCTTACTGCCGCACCACCGGCATCGAGTACATGCACATCCAGGAGCCGGCGGAGCGTAAGTGGTTCCAGGACCAGCTGGAGCACCCGTACTCCAAGCCGAGCCGCGAAGAGCAGCTGCGCATCGTTTCCAAGCTCAACGCAGCCGAGGCTTTCGAAACCTTCCTCCAGACCAAGTTCGTCGGGCAGAAGCGCTTCTCCCTCGAAGGCGGCGAGTCGCTTATTCCGCTCCTTGACGCCGTCATCTCGGACGCTGCCGACGACGGCCTGGACGAAGTCGCGATCGGCATGGCCCACCGTGGCCGCCTGAACGTGCTCACCAACATTGCAGGCAAGACCTACGCACAGGTGTTCCGTGAATTCGAAGGCACCCAGGACCCTCGCTCCGTCCAGGGGTCCGGCGATGTGAAGTACCACCTGGGTACTGAAGGCACCTTCACCTCGGACAACGGCAAGCAGACCAAGGTCTACCTCGCCGCCAACCCGTCCCACCTTGAAGCAGTCGACTCCGTGCTCGAGGGCATCGTCCGCGCCAAGCAGGACCGACTGGATCAAGGCGAGTCCTTCCCGGTCCTGCCCATCATGGTTCACGGTGACGCTGCGTTCGCAGGCCAGGGTGTTGTCGCCGAGACCCTCAACCTGTCCCAGCTGCGTGGTTACCGCACCGGTGGCACCATCCACGTGATCGTGAACAACCAGGTTGGCTTCACCACGGCGCCGTCCTCTTCGCGTTCATCGACGTACTCCACGGATGTTGCCAAGATGATCCAGGCTCCGGTGTTCCACGTGAATGGCGACGACCCCGAAGCCGTGGTGCGTGTTGCGCAGCTCGCCTACGAGTTCCGCCAGCGCTTCCACAAGGACGTCGTCATCGACATGGTGTGCTACCGCCGCCGTGGTCACAACGAGGGCGATGACCCCTCGATGACGCAGCCCCTGATGTACAACCTGATCGAGGCAAAGCGCTCAGTCCGCAAGTTGTACACGGAATCGCTGATCGGTCGTGGCGACATCACCGAGGAAGAAGCCGAGCAACTGCTCCGCGACTACCAGGAACGCCTTGAGCGGGTCTTTGCTGAGACTCATGCGGCGCAGACCTCCCCCATCCCGATCATCACTGCTGACTCTGCCGCTGTCTCGGACATCGAGCGCCCGATTGCCCAGCAGGCGGACTTCGGAACCAACTCACCGGCTTCCACCGCCATCTCCCCCGAGACCCTTGCCCGCATCGGCAAGGCCCACCTGGAGATCCCGGAGGGCTTCACGGTTCACTCCAAGCTCAAGCAGCTCCTGGAGAAGCGTGAGCAAATGTCCCGTGAAGGTGGCATTGACTGGGGCTTTGGCGAGATCGCGGCCTTCGGCTCGCTGATCATGGAGGGCGTTCCCGTCCGGCTGGCTGGCCAGGACTCGCGCCGCGGTACCTTCGTGCAGCGTCACGCAGTGTTCCACGACCGCGCCAATGGCAATGAGTGGCTGCCCCTGGGCAACCTCTCGGACGACCAGGCCAAGCTGTGGATCTATGACTCGCTGCTGTCCGAATATGCAGCCATGGGCTTTGAATACGGATACTCTGTTGAGCGTCCCGACGCCCTGGTGCTGTGGGAAGCCCAGTTCGGTGACTTCGTCAACGGCGCTCAGACCATCATCGATGAATTCATTTCCTCCGCTGAGCAAAAGTGGGGCCAGCGTTCCTCGCTCGTCCTGATGCTGCCGCACGGCTACGAAGGCCAGGGGCCTGACCACTCATCCGCACGCATCGAGCGGTTCCTGCAGCTCTGTGCCGAGGACAACATGATTGTGGCCAACCCCACCACGGCAGCCTCGCACTTCCACCTGCTGCGTCGCCAGGCCTACAGCCGTCCCCGCAAGCCGTTGATCATCTTCACGCCGAAGCAGCTGCTGCGTCTCAAGGGCGCCGCGTCCGCCGTCGAGGACTTCACCACGGGCGGCTTCAGGCCAGTCATCAGTGATCCCGAGGTAGAGGCTGCAAACGTGGACCGGGTCATTCTGGTCTCCGGCCGCCTGTACTACGACCTCCTGTCCAACCGACAGAAGTCCGGGGACACCTCGACTGCGATCATCCGCGTGGAGCAGCTGTATCCGCTGCCGAAGGCTGAAATTGATGCAGAGCTCGCCAAGTACCCGAACGCTGACATCGTCTGGGCCCAGGATGAGCCCGCCAACCAGGGTCCGTGGCCGTTCATGGGCCTGAACCTGGCACCGGTGCTGGATCGCAAGCTCCGCCTCGTGTCGCGTCCGGCGTCTGCGTCCACCGCCGCAGGCTCCATGAAGCGCCACGCTGCTGAGCAGGATGCCTTGATCAAGCAGGCGTTCGAACGCAAGTAGCCAAAAAACTGCCCGGCCGGAGGTGCTGTCAATGCACCTCCGGCCGGGCAGTTCTGTTTAATGGGACAGGTACCCGGTTCATCAAGCCGGCCGCAGATCCAAAAGCCGTGCAAGGACCGTAACGAGTGTGAAGAGGTAACCGTGGAAGACAGGAAGCTGCGCATTGCGGCTGTAGGAGATGAATTGCTCGCCGGTTTGGGTGACCCCCGCGCCTTGGGTTGGCTGGGAAGAGTGCTGGCCCGTACACCCCAGGACACCGTGGTGGTGGAAAGCTTCTCACTCCCCTGCCCCATGGAAGGCACTGAGGGATTGGCCTCACGCTGGCAGGACGAAGCCGGCCGCCGTTTCAGCGACTCGCACGAGAACCGGCTGGTCATAGGACTCTCCGGCCGTGACCTGGAGTTCGGGCTTTCCACGGCGCGAAGCCGTTTGAACCTTGCCAACATTCTTGATGGTGCCTCGCACAGTGGCGTTGAAGTGTTCGTCGTGGGCCCTCCACCCACTCTTGATCCGGCGCGCAACAAACGCCTGGCCGATCTGAACACAGCCTTTGCCGATGTCACCACCCGCCGCAACCACCACTACGTTGACACTTTCTCTCCATTGCTGAACCACGAGCAGTGGAGGACGGACCTCGCAGCCAATGGGGGGACACCAGGACAGGCCGGCTACGGATTGATCGCCTGGCTTGTGCTGCACCGCGGCTGGTTCCAGTGGCTTAACATCGCCCAGCCGGAGTAGCCCTCCCAGCAAACCATTGCGTTCCCGCCATTCGCGATATATCGTGTTTTCATCAACGCGATATATCGCAATTTGGAGGGATCATGTCTGACGAGCTTTGGACCGTGACGGGCCCACAAACAATTGATGTGGACGATGTCCACTCGCTCAAACTTGGAATAGTCAAGGGCCGGTTCGACGTCGTCACCCACGGCGAACCCGTCGTCCGGATCGAGGTCAGCGAAATCAGCGGTGACCCCCTGACCATCACGCTGGTGAATGGCCGCCTGGAGGTCCGCCACCAACTTCAAGGACCACAAGGTTGGTTCCGAAACCTGATGGGTACCGTCAACAACACCAGCGCCAACTCGGTGGTGGTCGGGATCGCGCTGCCGTCTGGAGTGGACGTCGAGGCGGGAACAGTAAACGGCGATGGCATGGTCTCCGGCGTCGATGGACGGATTCGCCTCAACACAGTCTCGGGCTCCGTCATGGCCGACGGCACCAGCGGTGAATTGCACGTCAACACCGTCAGCGGCGAAGTCATCGCCAGAAACCACGACGGCGTCCTGACCGCCAAGAGCCTTTCAGGTGAAGTCACCGCCTCGGGCAAGTTCAAGAACGTCAGGGCAAGCACAGTAAGCGGGGACCTCAGCTTCGACCTCCACGACTACACCAACGACCTCGGAGCCAATTCGGTGTCAGGGGATCTGACCATCCGGCTGCCGCACGATGTCGGCCTGGACATCGTTGCCAAGTCCGCCAGCGGCACCGTCATCATTGATGACCAGATGTATGCCCAGCCCGGAAGCAAGGTGCAGACCATCGTCGGTCCGGATGAGAGGCTCATGCTGGTGCGGACCAATACGGTCTCGGGCAAGACGTACATCATGCACGGCACAGCACCGGCCTCGGGAAATGACAGCCCGGTGCCTGGGGAGGCGGGTCTCTGATGCCTCCTGTTTTTGCGCACGGCGCCCTGCGCTTGTACCTTCTGGCACTGCTTGAGTCAGGACCCAAGCACGGATACGAGCTTATCAAGGCCCTGGGTGACCGGTTCGGCGGCACCTACTCCCCCAGCGCCGGGACGATTTATCCTCGTCTTGGGAAACTGGAAGAGGAAGGCCTTGTAGCTACCGAGACCGAGGGCCGCCGCACCAAGTACTTCATCACGGAAGCAGGGCTGGCGGAACTGAACCGCCGGCGGCAGGAGCTTGCCGACGTCGAGGATAATATCTCAGCCTCCGTGCGGCGACTGGCGGACAACCTGCGGGAAGACATCAGAACCAACATGCGTGGGCTGAAGGCAGATCTTGCGGCCACGGCTGAAGCCGCGCGCACCACTGCTACGGCCGCTACCTTCCAAAGCAGGACGGCGGGCTTTTCTCCTGAGGGCCACCGAATGCTCAAAGAGGCCGAGCTCCTGGTCCAATCATTCCGCGATGACATCCGCGTGGAGTTGCGTCAACACAGCGCCTCGCACCCGCTGAATCCCGTGACCCTCGAGACAGTGCGTGCAGTGTTGGACCAAGCCCGCATCTCCATCAGGAATTCCCTGCGGAGCTGACAATCGCCCACCCCGGTTCGCGAGCGAACGCCCGGATGTGCGAAACTGGAGGGCAGCTCTATTGAGTATCAATCATTGAAGGAGGCCAGCTATGAGCAAGCGTGCACGTAAGCGTCGTGACCGTAAGCGCGGCGGCGCGAACCACGGCAAGCGTCCCAACACCTAAGCCATCGGCTTAGCGTCAAGGCTTAACAGCGAGGGCCCCGGAAACCATACGGTTTCCGGGGCCCTCGGCGTTTGTGGGCCTTTTACCTGGCCCATTGCTGGCCCGTTGCTGACCCCATTGCTGGATCAGCGGCGTTGGATCAGGCTTCCACCGGCTTGATGGAGTGGATCCGGTCAAGTATTGAGTTCTTGAGGTTCTCCGGCGCGGACTCCGTGCATGAACGCTTGACCATGGTGCGGATAAGGCACTCAAGGTCGTACTGCTCAGCACATTCTTCGCAGGTGTCCAAGTGCTGCTTGATCTCTGTGAGGTCCTCGCGGGTCAATGCGCCGTCGAGGTACTCATAGATCCGCTGCATCCGTGTATCGTCGCAATCGCCCAATCCCTGGCAGTCGCTCATTGCTCTTTCTCCTGATTGTTGCTCCCGGCCGCAGCCTGGTCTTCGGTGTGGGCCTTGAAGCCCCGTTCTGCGGCGTAATCCGCCAGCATGTCCCGCAGCATCTTCCGGCCGCGGTGCAACCGCGACATGACTGTGCCGATCGGGGTGTTCATGATTTCGGAAATCTGCTTGTAGGCATATCCCTCGACGTCCGCGAAGTAGACAGCCAACCGGAATTCCTCCGGGATGGCCTGCAACGCGCTCTTGACATCGGAATCCGGCAGGTGGTCCAGTGCTTCAGCCTCGGCGGAGCGCAATCCGGAGGAGGTGTGCGACTCAGCCTTTGCCAACTGCCAATCCTCGATCGTGTCCGAGTTGGACTGCAGCGGTTCACGCTGCCGCTTCCGATAGAGGTTAATGTAGGTATTCGTCAGGATCCGGTATAGCCAGGCCTTGAGGTTGGTCCCCGGCTTGTACTGGTGAAAAGCCGAAAACGCCTTGGTGTAAGCCTCTTGGACGAGGTCCTCGGCATCTGAGGGATTGCGTGCCATCCTCATCGCGGCTGAGTACAGCTGGTCCACGTACTGCATGGCGTCGCGCTCAAAGCGCTCCCGCCGCTGGTCGGGAGTCTCCGTGGCGATGTCGACGTCGGCCGGTACCGATGCGTCTGCCGCGCCGTCCTCCGGGGACGAGTCGGCTGCTTCGTACATGGCCGCTGCGGCCGGTTCAATGGTGCTCATCGTTGCCAAGTCTACTGTCAGCTTCTGGGAATCCCGCTGCGCAGGATACCCAGCCTCCAGGAGACCCCCGCGGTCCTTAACCAAGGTCAAAAAACCAACTCCGTTCAGCGAAGCGGCAACACCATGCCGCGGCCCGGCCTTCACCGTGCTTGTTGTTCACAACGGCAGCCGCTGGGTAAATATTCCGCAAAGGTGCAAGACTAGAGCAGACTGCACCCCTTGAACACAGCATTTAGTGAATAACGTCATGAAATATCGTGGCAAGCCATCCAGGAGGCAAGACATGTCTGTTATCCGTTTTCTCGCGCGGCCGATGCTCGCGTCCAGCTTCGTCATCGCAGGTCTGGACAAGCTCAAGAACGCGGACGACACTGCCAGGCAATTGTCCCCGGTCCTTCGCCGCGCCTCGGAGTCACTGCCCTTTCCGACAGACGAGAAGGTCCTGGCCCGTGTAATCGGCGGCGCGCAACTGGGCGCCGGCGCATTGCTTGGCCTTGGCAAACTCTCCCGCTTCGCAGCAACGGTTCTGGCGCTGACGTCCGCACTGAACTCCTATGTGGAGTGGCGCTCAGCTGACATCAGCACGAAGGAAGGCCGGAACGCCCGCCGGGCCCAACTCCTGAAGAACATTTCCCTGACCGGCGGCGTTTTGCTGGCCTCTGTAGACACTGAAGGCCGCCCCAGCCTTGCATGGCGGGCTGAACACCTGGCAGCCGATGCCAAGAAGGCCACCGGCAAGCAGTTCAAGCGGGCAGACAAAGCAGTACGCAAGGCCGTAGACAACGCAGTTGGAGCATAAGGAAGCATGACAGGTACCACCGCAGCAAACACGGGTTCAACACACTCGGTCGACACCTTGCCCCTCTGGGCGGCTCCCTACGCCACCAAGCCAGTGGATGCCACAGTGACGGTGCCGGGCTCAAAATCGCTCACCAACCGTTTCCTGGTCCTTGCCGCATTGGCCGACGGCCCGTCCCGGCTGCGAGCACCACTTCACTCCCGCGATTCCGTCCTGATGATTCAGGCGCTCAGGCAGCTGGGTGCCACCGTTACCGAGGTACCCGGCGACGGTGATTATGGACCGGACCTTGAGATCACACCCATGGATCCTTCAGCTTCGGGGGCGGAGACCGCCATCGATTGTGGCCTTGCCGGGACAGTCATGCGCTTCGTTCCACCTTTAGCTGCGCTACGCAATGGTCCAACCACGTTCGACGGCGACCCCCACGCCCGTAAGCGGCCCATGGGGACCATCATCGAAGCACTGCTCGCTCTCGGAGTTCCTGTCGCCGCCGAAGGCGGCAGGACGCCGTCGGCCCTTCCCTTCTCGGTGGATGGCACCGGTGAGGTCCGGGGCGGCCATCTGGTGATTGATGCCAGCGCATCGTCCCAGTTCGTCTCCGCCTTGTTGCTGGTGGGCGCCCGTTTCACCGAGGGCCTTCATCTGGAACACGTCGGCAAGCCGGTCCCCAGCCTGGACCACATCAACATGACAGTTGCGGTCCTTCGTGGAGTGGGCGTCAAGGTGGACGATTCGGTGCCCAACCACTGGCGCGTCGCGCCGGGCCCCATTCACGCCTTCGACCAACGGATCGAACAAGACCTTTCCAACGCCGGCCCGTTCCTTGCCGCAGCCCTCGCGACCCATGGAACCATCCGGATCCCCAACTGGCCCACCCAAACCACCCAGGTGGGTGACCTGTGGCGTACCATCCTGGTTGAGATGGGTGCCACTGTGACGCTCGAAAACGGTACGCTCACGGTAATGGGCGGCCCGGAAATCAAAGGCGCCGACTTCGACGAAACCAGTGAGCTCGCGCCCACGGTCGCTGCGCTGTGCGCACTGGCTACAGGTCCTTCGCGGCTGACCGGGATCGCGCACCTTCGTGGCCATGAAACCGATCGGCTCGCCGCGCTGGCCGCCGAAATCAACCGGCTCGGTGGAGATGCAGAAGAAACAGCCGACGGCCTTATTATCCGCCCGGCCACTCTGCATGCAGGCGTCGTCCACAGCTATGCCGACCACCGCATGGCTACGGCCGGCGCTATTTTGGGGCTCGCCGTTGAGGGCGTGCAGGTGGAAGACATCGCCACAACGTCCAAGACCATGCCCGAATTTCCGCAGATGTGGGAGGCCATGCTGCAGCACGGCACAGGCGATGATATGACCGTCACCAGTGAGGCCAGCAACTGACCATGGGCCGCGACGCACGCTCCTGGGACGAATCCGACGTCCGGATCCGTCCCAACAAAAAGGGATCAAGGCCCCGGACCAAGGACCGCCCCAGTCATGATGACGCGGTCATCGGCCGAATTATTACGGTAGACCGCGGGCGCTACACAGCCATCGTTGGGGAAGACTCCGCGGACGAGCGCATCATTATCGCCGCACGCGCGCGTGAACTCCGACGAAACCCGGTTGTCCCCGGCGATTTCGTCGCCTTGGTGGGCGACGTATCGGGAGAGCCGGACACCCTTGCGCGGCTCGTCCGCATAGAGGAGCGCAAGACGCTCCTCCGGCGCAGCGCTGATGATACCGACCCCATCGAACGAGTGGTGGTGGCCAACGCAGACCAACTTGTGGTGGTGGTCGCCGCGGCCAACCCGGAGCCGCGAACCGGCTTTATCGACCGCGCCCTGGTTGCAGCCTACGACGCCGGAATCGAGCCACTTCTGCTCGTCACCAAAGCAGACGTCAAGGATCCTGCCGAACTGTTGTCGAACTATCTCAGCCTGGACTTTCCCATCATCATCAGCCGTACGGCCGACGATGAAGCTTCCGGTATCGACGCCCGCTCGGACGACGGACTGTCCGCACGGTTGGACAGCAGCGCCGTTGGCCAATTGCGGGCCCACCTTGATGGCAAAGTGACTGTCATGCTCGGGCACTCGGGCGTCGGCAAGTCCACCATGGTTAATGCCCTGACCGGCGCCGAACGCGCTACTGGTGGGGTCAACGCCGTCACGGGGCGCGGCCGGCACACGTCGTCGTCGGCGTTGGCCTTGAAACTGGCCGACGCACCGCCGGGTAGCTGGATCATCGATACCCCTGGTATCCGCTCCTTCGGACTGGCGCACGTGGATCCCGACCGCATCCTGCATTCCTTCCCAGATTTGGAACCGGGCACCGAAGCTTGCGACCGCGGTTGCAAGCACGATGCCAGCGCCATCAATTGCGGACTTGACGCGTGGGTGAACGAGGGACACGCCGGTCCTTCCGGAGTTGCCCGCTTGTCTTCGCTCCGGCGGCTGCTGGGCGCGGACCCGCGTTTGGAAGCGAAAGAGACCAAGGAACTGGGTACCGTCAACTAAGCATTGGTGCAAGGCGATCCCAACTGCGGGGAGCGTTTCACGATAGTTTGGTGGCATGACCCAACCCGTTTCCAGCTACAACGACGACCTGCGACTCGCCCATGTGCTGGCGGATTCCGTGGATGCCCAAACCATGGACCGCTTCAAGGCATTGGATCTGCAGATCGAGACCAAGCCTGACCTCACTCCCGTTACGGATGCCGACAAGGCTGCGGAAGAAGCAATCCGGGGCCAATTGTCACGCTCACGCCCCCGTGATGCCGTCCTCGGCGAGGAGTTCGGCAGCAGCGGCCACGGCTCGCGGCGTTGGATCATCGACCCCATCGACGGCACCAAGAACTTCGTTCGTGGCGTCCCGGTGTGGGCTACCCTGATCGCCCTCGTGGACGAGGGCGAGCCGGTGGTCGGAGTTGTCAGTGCTCCCGCGTTGGGCAAACGTTGGTGGGCAGCGAAGGACATGGGCGCCTATATGGGCCGCTCCCTCGCGTCAGCGACCCGGCTCAAAGTGTCAAACGTTTCGCGGTTGGCAGATGCTTCAATGTCATATTCCAGCCTTTCCGGTTGGAAGGAACGCGGAAATCTGGACGAGTTCCTGGGGTTGACGGAAGACATCTGGCGCACACGCGCCTACGGCGATTTCTGGTCCTATTGCCTGGTTGCCGAGGGAGCCGTGGATATCGCCTGCGAGCCAGAGTTGAACCTTTACGACATGGCGGCACTGGTTCCGATCGTGACGGAAGCCGGCGGCCGCTTCACGTCGTTGGAAGGCGAGGACGGCCCCTTTGGCGGTAACGCCCTGGCCACCAACTCCATCCTGCACTCAGAGGTCCTCAAGCGGCTAAACCCTGCTTTGGATGACCTCCTCTGACCCAGCGGCACCAACTAGCCAACCGGCTTTGCATAGAATTTTCGACGGCGGATGCCTCCTTTTCGGGGCGTCCGCCGTTTTTTCTTCGCCCAAAGCCTACTTTTCGGACCCTTCGTAACAATGTGCTTAACAAAGCGAGCGACTTTGGAGCAGGCCAGAGGCGTGCCCTAACCTCTTTACAGGTCACGAGTGCCAGCGCTAAACCCCGGTTTGCTGGCCGGCAACCCTCCATTCGCGGTGGGGTGCCCCGGGTGACGACCTGGCCGGTCCGGAACGGATACGGCAAGCGCGGATCCCCATAGGGGGTCCCTCTTGAGTGAGGTCCCATGAGCACTGCTACGTTCAACTCCACCGTTCTGCCGTCCCTTGCGGTCGAAGAAGCAGCGCACGAAGCCGCTGCAGGCAGGCCCCTGGCCGCCGTCACAGGCGCGGAGCTGCAAGCTCCACTGATCCAGGGTGGCCACGTCCGCTACGCCAACCTTGACTACGGAGCATCCGCTCCAGCGCTGACAATTGTTTCTGCGTATCTCAATGAGATCCTCCCCTACTACGCCAGTGTCCACCGCGGCGCGGGCTACGCTTCCCAGATCAGCACCTCGGTCTACGAGAACTCCCGCAACATCGTCCGTGAATTCGTCGGCGGCCGTCCCGACGATTCCGTCATCTTCACCCGGAACACCACGGACTCGCTGAACCTGTTGGCAGGCTGCCTCCCGCAACTGGACGGAAAGCCAACGGGCGAGGTCCTTTACCTGGACATCGAGCACCATGCCAATCTCCTCCCCTGGCAGGGCGTCCCTCACCGCAGTGTCGTAGCTGCTTCGACACTGACAGCTACCCTGGCCAAGCTCCGCGAGGAACTTGGCCAAGGCGGAGTCTCGTTGCTCGCAGTCACCGGGGCCTCGAATGTGACCGGTGAAATCCTACCGATCGCCGAACTCGCAGCACTTGCCCACGAATACGGTGCCCGGATTGTGGTGGACGCCGCCCAGCTTGCCCCCCACCGCCGCATCAACATCACCGAAGCAGACGTCGACTACATCGTGTTCTCCGGGCATAAGCTCTACGCTCCGTTCGGCGCCGGTGTTGTTGTGGGCCGTCCTGACTGGCTCGACGCCGGTACCCCCCACCTTGCCGGCGGTGGCGCTGTTCGTGAAGCCCGCCTGGACTCGGTCAGCTGGGCCTCAGGTCCCGCACGCCACGAGGGCGGCTCCCCCAACGTCCTCGGCGCGGCAACATTGGCCCGTGCGACACAGGTGCTTGCCGGCTTGGATCAGGATGCCTGGCATGCCCATGAAGCTGCCATCCGCTCCTACCTCGTACAGGGACTTGAAGCAATCGAAGGCGTGACCGTCCACCGGATCTTCAGCGACTCCGAAGACACTATCGGCGTGGTCAATTTCTCCGTGGAAGGTTTCGACGCCGGATTGGTCGCTGCCTACCTCGCTGCCGAACACGGTGTAGGACTTCGTGACGGCCGCTTCTGCGCCCATCCCCTGCTCAAGCGGCTCGGACTCCCTTCGGGCTCGCTCCGAGCCAGTTTCGGAGTGGGTTCCCGATTGGAGGATGCCACACGACTCCTGGCTGGTATCGAAGAACTCAAGCGCACCGGGCTCGGCTGGGACTATGTAGTGGACGAAGGCCGCTGGGTACCGGCCAACGACCACCGCATCTATCCGGAATGGGCACCAAACACCCCGGGCACCGCAGGGGCTGCGCCCTGCACGATTGACTAAAACGCACGTACTGTGCGGTAAATTCGTAGGGTAACTGGCCTTCGCGGTAAAGGAGTCTGTGCGTGGCCGTGCCTTCCCGTAGTGTTTCCGGCGGCGTTGTTTCCGGCGGCGTTGTTTCCGGCGGAAGTGTTTCCGGCCGCGTTGGCAGGCCAGGTGGTCCCAAGCTGCATGCCACCCGCCGCCACGAGCTGGGCCAGAGCTTCCAGGACGGCGGCGAACACTACGATCGCGTTCGGCCTGGCTATCCCACAGACTCAGTGGATTGGCTTCTTCCTGCCGGCACGAAGTCCGCCGCGGATATTGGTGCCGGCACAGGAAAATTCACAGCACTGCTCGTGGAACGTGGCCTGCAGGTGGCCGCCGTCGATCCTTCCATAGACATGCTGGAGCAACTTCGAAAGTCCTATCCCGGCGTTGAGGCGTTGGAGGGAACGGCCGAGGCAACAGGGCTGGCGGACTCAGCATTCGACGTCGTCAGCGTTGCCCAGGCATGGCATTGGTGTGACCCGATGAAAGCCAGCACGGAAATCGCCCGGATCCTCCGGCCCCGCGGAGTACTCGGCCTGATCTGGAATCAACTGGACACCTCCGTGCCCTGGGTTCACCGGTTGTCACGCATCATGCACGCCGGAGATGTGCACAAGCCCGGCTTCCAGCCAGTTATCGGACCGGAATTCATGGACTTGACGAGCCATCTCACCAGCTGGGAGGACGCCGTGTCACCGGAGGACATCATGGAACTCACAAAATCGCGCAGCTACTACCTCCGCGCAAATGAAGCCATCCGCTCAAAGGTCATGGGCAACCTGGAATGGTACCTCTACGATCATCTCGGCCATGCCCCCGGCCAACTCCTGGGATTGCCGTATCTAACGACTACCTGGCGGGCCACAAGATCCACGCCGCCCCGCCACGGTAGGCTTGGTGTGTGAAGACCAGTACGCCCTCCTCCTCGATCGAGGACTACGTCAAGGTCATCTACTCCTATACGGAGTGGCAGGACAAACCAATCACGTCCTCGCAGCTTGCCCTGCGGCTTGGCGTTGCCAATTCCTCGGTGTCTGAAATGGTCCGCAAACTCAAGGACCAAGGCTTGGTGGACCACCAACCCTACAGTGCCATCCGGCTGACTCCGGAGGGCATGCGCCTTGCATTGTCCATGGTCCGGCGGCACCGCCTCATTGAGACGTACCTCGTTGACGAACTCGGCTATAGCTGGGACGAAGTCCATGATGAAGCTGAGATGTTGGAACACGCGGTGTCCGATACCTTCATCGAGCGCATGGCCGCCAAGCTTGGCCATCCCCTCCGCGATCCGCACGGCGACCCAATTCCCTCGGCTGACGGATCGGTGGAACTCCCTCACGCCTACCGCATGATCGAGTTGGACGAAGGCCACTCAGGCCGCATCACCCGGATCAGCGACGAAAATCCTGATCTTCTTCGCTATCTCGCGTCCGAAGAGATCACCTTGGACGCTCCGGTGGAGGTGGTGGGGCGCAAACCATTCGGCGGAGCCCTGGTTGTTCGGATTGGCAGCGGACCCCAACGCCGCGAGTTCGATCTCGCCGATGAGGTTACAGCGGCACTTTGGGTCCAAAGCGCCGAAGTCCACGAAGGCTGCGTGCTTCCCGCGCGCTAACTGTGCACAGCGCATCGGTTAGCTGCGCTCGTCGGCCGACCCGCCGTCGTCGGACCCTGTATCCGGTTCGCTTTCAGGGGCATCTGCCGCCTCGGGAACGGGGTTTCGGATTCCGACGGCGGACGCCACCGCGCCGACGACGAAGAGTGCCGCCGTGACAACCAAGGCGTTGTACAAACCTTGCCGTGTGAACACTGGACCAACGATCAGGCCGGCAAAGGCAATGCAAATAAGGCCGGCAATACGGGCCACGGCGTTGTTGACGGCCGAACCAATGCCGGCCTCTTCCTGCGGTACCGCCCCTAGAATCGCTGCCGTAAGTGGCGCGACGAGGGTGGTGAGTCCCACGCCAAAGACGATCTGCCCAGGCAGCACCTGGGTCCAGTAGTTCAGGGGCTCCTGGATGGAGAGGGACATCAGAAAGCCCACGCCGCAGAGCAGAGGCCCCGCAGTCATGAACCATCGCAGACCATATTTTCCTGCCAGCCCTCCGAAGTAGGACGCAGTCAGCATCAGGATGACGGTCGCTGGAAGCAGGGCAATCCCCGCGACTGTAGCCCCCATACCTCCAACCTGCTGGAGATAGATGCCCAGGACGAAAAACCCGAGGGAAATCCCACCGTAAATCGCGAGCGTGGCAAGGTTGCCCCAGCCAAAGTTCCTTATGGCAAACAGCCTCAAGGGCAACATCGGCTCCCTGGTCTTTGCCTCGTGGACAAGGAACAACACCATCGCTACCACACCGGCGAGGAGCGGCAGCCACACCTGGACGCTCATCCAACCCACCCGGCCCTGTTCAATGAAGGCATAGACGGGACCACCCAGTCCGATCATCGCCAGAACGGCGCCGAGGTAGTCGATTCCCTTGCTCTTGTCCCTGGCCGCATCCGAGGCCCGAAGGCCCGCGAGCAGAGGCCAAATCGCGACGGCCGGAATAACGTTGATGAAGAAGATCACCCGCCACGACAGCATGTCCACGGAAACCCCGCCAATGAGTGGCCCTACGATGGCGGCGGCACTCGTCCAGCCGGACCACTGGCCGATCGCTTTGGACTGGGAAGGCCCGGAGAAGGAGGTAATGATCATAGCCAACGAACTGGGGACCAGGAGGGCGCCCGCAATGCCTTGAAGTGCACGGGACACCACCAGGACTTCCCCGTTCCAGGCCAGGCCGCACATCACCGACGTCAGGGCAAAGCCCGCCAGCCCCCATTCGAGGATCCGCGCCCGGCCAAAGTGGTCCGATAATGAACCGGCCACGAGGATGAGGGCCCCGAGGGTCAACAGATAGGCATCCACCACCCATTGCTGGATGACCAAGCCACCGCCAAGTTCGCGTCCAATGGCCGGGAGCGCAAGGTTCACCACGAAACCATCCAGGATGGCGATAAAAGAAGCCACAATTGCCACAACGAGCACCCGTTTTTGAAGCGGTGTTCTCGGCAGCAAAGCCACAGCATCCGTCATGTGCAAAGCCTACGCGGCATTCGTCCATGGCGAAGTCCCGTATCGTTAAACGGTGATTAGTAGACGTGACGCAGCATTGGCCCTTGATATCTCCATGGAAATGGCCCAGCGCCACGGCATCCCGTCACGGCTGTCAGAAGCGGAACTTCGCAGCCTCCAGGACGATCCTCCGGCCTGGCTGGTCCAGTCACGTGCCAACCGCACGGGCAAACGGCCCGTTTGGGTCCACCTGACCTGTGCAGTGTGCGGGTACTCAGAGGCAGTGCGGCCCAAAAAGTGGTGGCCCGACTTCTCGTTCGTCTTTTGTGGCCACCACAAGAACAGTGAGCTGCCGGAACTGTTCTTGGGTGACGTGCGCAGCGAATATGAAGGGGTCGGTAGCCGCTTTGTCGGCGTTGTCGACGTCCGCGAGGAACAAGCCTAGGCTCGCCTCATTGTTGCTGGGCCGTCATTGCTGGCTCATCTCCGACGGAACGGCTATCAGCTGTACCATCTTGCCGTCACGCAGCACGGTCAACGGGAATGGTTCGCCTATGGCCTCGGCAAACAGCAGTTTCTGCAAACTCTCTGCACTGGATACAGCCCTGCCCTGGGCCCGAAGCACCAGGTCCCCTGGCTGGAGCCCCGATAATTCCGCAGGTGAGCCGGCAATGACTTCCACCACGCGCAGCCCCTCTTTCTGGCCAGTCCGCACCACGGCACTGGCATCGAGCGGGATCGGCGTACTCACCAATCCCAAGTAGGCGCGGCGCACCCTCCCATCCTTGAGCAGGGAGGCGATAATCCGCTGGGTTGTCCTATTAATAGGTACGGCGAGTCCAAGGCCCAGTCCAGCAATGGCCGTGTTGATGCCTACGATGCGGCCGCGGGTGTCGGCCAGGGCGCCACCAGAGTTGCCCGGGTTAAGGGCCGCGTCAGTCTGGATGACATCCTCAATCACCCGCCTGTGCTCCCCTGCACGGACGGGGATGGATCGTCCCAGTCCGCTGACCACGCCGGCAGTCACGGATCCCGCAAGGCCCAGCGGATTGCCCACCGCAATCACCAGCTGGCCAACCCTTAGCGAGTCTGCGTTACCCAAGATGGCGGGTGGCGGGGTGGGTTTGAGACCACGGACGACGGCTAGATCAGACAACGGGTCCGCCCCCACGAGCTCCACGTCGGTCTGCTTGCCGTTCGCAAACACCGCTCTTCCGGATTGGATGCCTGCTACGACGTGGGCATTGGTAAGCATGTACCCGTCACCGGTGAAGACCACGGCCGATCCGCTGCCCACACGCAACTGCCCGTTCCGGCGCGCACTTGTCATTTCGATCGCGGCGACGTGCGGAGTGACAGACTCCGCAACCCGGATGACGATCTGTGAGTACGCGTCCAAGGCCGCGTCGCCATCCTGCTCTGTAGGCGGTTCTGAATCCCGGCCGTCATCCGGAATTTCAAACTCTGGCTCGGTGCTCATCACATGCCTCCTGCTACCGCGGTGCCGTGCACGTCCTGTCGGGTTCCAGTCCAGGTTCTCTGCCTGTCGAGTACAGTTCAGTGCCTACCGTGTACAACGGCCAGGACAGGGTGGCTAGTCCTCGTTCCCCTACGCCGTGGGTGAACGGCCTGCGGATCTTGTCCGGACAAAGAAAAAGCCCCCGGATCACTAGGATCCGAGGGCTTTCCTGTGGAGATGGGGGGAATTGAACCCCCGTCCGATGTCGTTTTGTCAGGGCTTCTCCGGGCGCAGTTTGCGTCGGATTTTCTCGGCCCCAGCCATCCTGCAAACAGGTGGCTGATCCGGGCCTAGTCATCTAAAAGTCCCGTTTACCTCAATGACGAAGGCAAACAGCAGTGGCTATCTAAATGACGCCAGGAACCGGGGCGATAGCAACCCCGGGCTGACGGACTGTCTTACTGCTTAGGCAGCGAGAGCGAAGTCAGTGCGCTTAGATTCGGCACTTATTGGTTTGCAGACAGCGTTTACGAGATAATTCTGCATCCTCGGCCCGCTTCACCTGTCGCGACTAACATCGTCGAAACCGATCATCCCCGTATTTTGTTACCAAACCGGCAAGGTATTCATCAAGTGATCAAATCCCTACCGGACTATCCATCATAACGCATGCGCCCGGAAGATCATTCCCGCGACACGAGCCCTGGGCGGGGGGGCACCCACCCGGATCTAGCGGCGGTTACGCTCCCGCAGCTCCCGCAACGATTCGCGCTTATCCTGCTGCTCACGCAGCGTTTGGCGCTTGTCGTAGTCCTTTTTACCTCGAGCTATGGCTATTTCAACCTTTGCCCGGCCGTCCAGGAAGTAAAGCTGCAACGGCACCACGGTGAAACCGGATTCGCGGATCTTTTGGGAGATCTTGTCCAGTTCGTCACGGTGAAGCAAAAGCTTACGACGGCGGCGTGCGGCGTGGTTGGTCCAGCTCCCCTGGTGATATTCAGGGATGTGGATGCCCTCCATCCACAGTTCGTCATTGTAGAAGGTGCAGAAGCCGTCCACCATGGAGGCGTGGCCTTCACGGAGCGATTTCACTTCCGTACCCATCAGCGCAATGCCAGCTTCATAGGTATCCAGGACATGGTAGTTATGCCGGGCCTTCCGATTGGTGGCCACTACCTTACGGCCACTTTCCTTGGGCACGGTAGAACTCCTTGTTAGATGCGGATTTCAACTAGTGTACGCCAGAGCCCGAACGCCTTGGTCGCTGACAAAGTGTCGGCCCACTAGAGGAGGGTCATCGGATCCACCGCGGCCCCGTTCAGCCAGGTTTCGAAGTGTGCGTGGCACCCCGTCGAGTTACCTGTGCTACCCGAGTACGCAATGAGTTGTCCCTGCGATACCTGCTGGCCGTTGGAAACCACGATGCTGCTGTTGTGGTAGTAAATGGTTGTCAGGGAGTTGCCCTGCACCACACCGTGGGACAGCTTCACGCGCCATCCACCGCCGTCGGCCGAGTTCCAGCCGGAGTTGAAGACGGTACCAGCCGCTGCGGCGTAAACAGGAGTACCGCAGGCTGCACCGAAGTCGATGCCGGTGTGCATGTAACCACCCGTGCCGTAGAAATCGATGGTTCCGGGCGGGGTTGCCCGCCAACCGAATCCTGACGTGATGGGTACGTAGCTGGCGAAGGGGTGTCGCAAACCAAACGCGGACGGCGAACCCACCGGCGGGACATACGGCTGCTCGGGCGGTGCCGGCTTTCCTTGCGCTGCTGCTGCGGCAGCCGCAGCAGCAGCGGCTTCCGCGGCAAGGCGACGCTGCTCGGCCTCCCACGCCTCCCGAAGCTTGCGGTCCCTCTCGACGATTTCGGCCGCAACGGAGTCCTGTTCGGCCTTCACACGGGCAAGATCGGCTTCAATGCCGGGCTTGGCCGCCTGTAGTTGTCCATTCAGGCGGGTGGTGTCCTCGATGAGCTTGTCGACCTCGGCTTTCTTGCTCGCAGCCTCGTCGCGCGCAGCCTTCTCCCGCTCCAGCGCGGCGTCGGCTTTGGCCTTCAGGTCCTGGATCTCAGCCTCGACGGCGGCCAGCCGGGCCTGCGAGTTTACGTTGGTGGCGTTCTGCTGGGTCAACTTGGTCATTGCAGCGTTCTGGCTTCGCATGGCCTGATCGGCGAGGTCCATGGATTCTGTCAGGCTGCCGGACTCGTTGGATCCGAAGAGCAGGGCGATGTTGGTGGGCACACCCCCGGATTTATAGGCCTGGGAGGCGATCTGGCCGATCAATTTCTTTGTATCGGTGATCTTCTGCTTGTCACTCTCAAGCTGCTCAGTAATTTTGGCTTTGTTCTGCTGGGCGAGCTCCACCCGGGCTGCCAACGCCTCGACCTCCTTGACAGCGCTGGCCACGCGGCCCTGCGCTTCGAGAAGTGCCTGCTGGGCGCCCGGGAGGCGTCCTTGGTAGATGACGAGGTCGCCGGCGGCCTTGGCGATCTTCGAGTCCACAAACTCCAAGGACGCCTGAACGCGCGCCGATTCGGCCTCGAGCGCAGCTTGTTGGTCGTCCAGGCTGTCCGCATGGGCCGTAGGTACAGCGGACAGGAGGCTGACGGCGAGGCCCAAGGCGAGCACGCCACCAAGAATCCTGGCTTGGCCGGACGCAAGCCGCCGACGCAGGGAGTTCTGGTCCAACGTGGTCATCATGAGTCCTTTACGCTTGTCAGCAGAGTCGTTCGCAGCCGCCCGTCATCCATCACTAAACCTTCAAGTAACGCCGGAGGGTCAACAAGGAGGATATCCCGGCCAAACCACCGCCGAGCGCAATCAGCACCGGTGCGATCACCAGGACCTGCGTCGATGAGATGAAGGGAGTGTTAAGGAATTGCCTGGACAGATCACCGTTGAGCCAAAAGTGTGCCATTAGCCACAGCGTCACGGAGGCCAACAACGCCCCGACAACAGCGGCGATCACGCCCTCCAAGATGAACGGCAACTGGATGACTGTCTTGGAGGCGCCCACCAAGCGCATGATCCCCGTTTCCCGACGCCGGCTGAACGCCGACAGCCGGATCGTGGTGGTTATCAGCAGCACCGCGCAGAAGATCATCACCGCGGCCACACCCATCGCGGCCACAGAAGCGCCGTTCATCCAGGAGAAGATCCGCTCCAATACCTGACGCTGGTCACTCACCGTCTCAACGCCCGGTTGCGAGGAAAATGTTTCGCTGATGATCTGGTACTTCTCGGGGTTCTTCATGTTGATACGGAACGACGCAGGCAACTGGTCCTCGGACACGGAATCAACAATCGGCGAATTCGAGAACTGCTCTTTGAAGTGCTTGTAGGCCTCGGCTTGGGATTCGAATTGGAAGTCGTTGATGTACTGCTTGACGGCAGGAGACTCCAACATTGCCTGCAGATTGGCCTGCTGTTCCTTGGTGGCCGGCCCCGAGGCGCACCCAACCGCCGTCGAGCCGTCGTTACAGAGGAAGACCGCAACCTGGACTTTGTCGTACCAGTAGCCCTTCATCTGGTTGATCTGCATCTGCAGCATTCCGGCTGCGCCAACGAACGTCAGGGATACAAACGTCACCAAGACGACCGAGATCACCATGGACAGGTTGCGGCGCAGGCCGCTGCCGATTTCCCCGAGGATGAAAAGGAGCCTCACAGCTGTGCCCCCTGCGCGCGGTTGAGTTCCTCGCCACTGGCGTCCTTCAGCCGCCGCGATTCACCCACAACCGGAATCATGGACGTGTACAGTGCCTTCGCTTCGTCACGGATGACCTTGCCATTCTTGAGCTCCACCACGCGGCGGCGCATTTCGTTAACGATGTCGTCGTCGTGGGTAGCCATGACCACAGTGGTGCCGTTCTGGTTAATCTTGTCCAAAACTCCCATGATTCCCATGGACGTAATGGGGTCAAGGTTCCCGGTGGGTTCGTCCGCAAGGAGAATGCCTGGGCGATTGACGACGGCGCGGGCAATCGCCACACGCTGCTGCTCGCCGCCTGAAAGTTCGTGAGGCATCCGCTTTTCTTTGCCCTCAAGGCCAACGGTCTTCAATACCTCAGGAACCGTCTCCCGGATGATGGAGCGGCTCTTGCCGATGACCTGCATGGCAAAGGCTACGTTCGCGAAGACGTTCTTCTGCGGGAGGAGACGGAAATCCTGGAAGACCACACCGATACCCCTGCGAAGCTTGGGCACTCGCCAGCTCGAGATGTTGGCCACGTTCTGGCCGGCAACGTAAACCGAACCTGAGGATGCTTTGTCTTCCTTCAGGATCAATCTCAGGAAGGTGGATTTTCCTGAGCCTGAGGCGCCCACCAGGAAGGTGAATTCACCGCGGTTGATCTCAAGGCTGACAGAATCGAGCGCCGGTCGGGCATTCTGCTCGTAGACCTTGGTGACATTCTCAAATCTGATCATGGCCCTTTAGAACCCCGCCGGACATGACGTACTCGCCCAGTCCAACAGCCGGAGCGCGGGCTTTCGATGGGGGAAGTGAGAGCACCGGCCACTCGACTATACGCACGCAGCAGCCGGGATTCCGGGGGTTTGGGGGGCGTGTCGTGGAATCGGACGCCTCCGGTACGCGGACTGAGACCCTAGTTGGCAGCGTTGCGGTTGCCGGTGCGCCAACGGATACCGGCGTCGATGAAGTCATCGATGTCGCCGTCCAGAACAGCCGAAGTGTTGCCTACTTCGTGTTCCGTGCGGAGGTCCTTGACCATCTGGTAAGGATTGAGCACATAGGAGCGCATCTGGTCACCCCAGGATGCCTTGACATCACCTGCCAAGGCCTTCTTTTCAGCGTCCTGCTGTTCCTTCTTAACAAGCAGCAACCGCGACTGGAGCACACGCAGGGCCGCTGCCCTGTTTTGAAGCTGCGACTTTTCGTTCTGCATTGAAACGACGATCCCCGTGGGAATGTGTGTCAAGCGCACGGCGGAGTCCGTGGTGTTGACGGACTGGCCACCTGGTCCAGAGGACCGGAAGACATCAACGCGGATTTCGTTGTCCGGAATCTCGATGGAGTCGGTCTGTTCAATCAGCGGGATGACCTCAACGGCGGCGAACGACGTCTGCCGTCGGCCCTGGTTGTCAAAAGGACTGATACGGACCAGGCGGTGTGTGCCCGCCTCGACACTCAGGGTGCCGAAAGCGTACGGCGCCTTGACCTCGAACGTGGCGGACTTCAGGCCTGCTTCTTCAGCATAGGACGTGTCCATGACGGTGGTGGGGTAACCATGACGCTCCGCCCACCGCAGGTACATACGCATCAGCATCTCGGCGAAGTCGGCAGCGTCAACACCACCTGCTCCTGCCCTGATGGTCACTACGGCTTCCCGTTCGTCGTACTCGCCGGACAACAGGGTGACGATTTCGAGCTCGGCGAGGGCTTTGCGAATAGAAGCAAGTTCTTTCGCGGCCTCGGCCATTGAGGCTTCGTCGCCCTCATCCTGGCCGAGCTCCACCAGTACTTCGAGGTCGTCTATCCGGGAGGCAAGCTTGGACAACCGCTCCACTTCAGCTTGCCGGTGGGACAAACGCGAAGTGACAACTTGCGCCGATGCGGGGTCATCCCAAAGGTCCGGCGCGCCAGCCTGCTCACTCAATTCGGCGATTTCTGCCTTCAAGGCATCAATATCGGTGACGTTCTCGATGGAACTGTAAGTGGCGCGAAGCGCGCGGATTTCTGCGGGAAAATCAATCTCAGCCATGGTCTTTCCAGCGTACGCTATCAGCCGGACTCCCCCGACTGGGCGCCGTCATTGCGTCCCTATCATTGCGTTATTACGTTGTGTCCCTATTGGGTGAGCCGAGACCTGGCAGTGGATCTTGCTTCAACGGCGATTCCTTCAGGCAGCAGGAAGGTGACCAAGGGCGGATGGGCGATGGCACTTAACACCACCACCGCTGTACCGCCGGGAGAACTACCCGTCCCGGAAGAAACTTCCAAGTGATCGTGCATGGAGAAGGCTCCGCTGTTTCCCAGATACAGATCAACCGCGCCCAGCACCCGCTCGTCCACCAGCGACGCCGAGGGCACACTGCTTCCCTCGATGTCACCCACCACATACGAATCTGCAGCGGCAAGTGCGGCGCCATCAGCCAAGGACAGAAGTTTCTTGTGTTCCAAGTAAATCGCGGATGTAGCCATTACCACCGCAGCCAACAGGAGTGCCAGAAGTACGAAGCCTACGATCAGCACGCTCATTTGTCCCTCTTCGGCTTTGCTCCCTATCCGTCCCATCGCCACTTTTGCGCCTCCTCCTCACGTTGACGATTCACTTAAAATGCCCCACGACTTGCGTGGCAGAGGCATTGAGCACAGCAGCATTCAAATGTAGCGAGTCGCCAAACGGAACCATCGGCAAAGGGACAGTCAATCGAACCCAAACTGTCACTGCTGCGCCTGCTGAAAGGCAGTCTGCCCGGTCGCACGTGATCTCCATCGTGGCTGCTTGCGCCGGGTAGCCGTAATCCCTCAGCGCCAAGAGGACGCTCTGTTCTGCGCTGGTCCTCGCGAGGACAGGTTCACTCTGGGAGACAAAGACCTTGGCCGCCTGATCCGCCGCACCCACCACCGCAAAGGATCCGCCTTGGATTTGGCCTACGGTTACCAGGAAATAGACCACAGGGACCATGAGCAACAATGCCAGGAACGTAAACTCCACGATGGCACTGCCGCGCTGCCTTTTGACGTCGGTACGCATACTGGATGTGTCTTGATATGGGCCGAACGCCAATTGCCAAGCCCTGTTCAGCCAATGCCCAAGGCGATTCATTATCGAACCTGGGCACGGCACCGGGGCCAGGACATTACTTTGGAAGGGCAGCATGTCCGGTAACCTCCATGAGTCCACCGGGGCCGATAAGCCCCACAACTGGCATAGGCGCCCTCACGGTCACTTCCAACGCCCGAATTCCATCCAGAGTCCTTTCAGCGGTGGTCACATCTGCCGCGAAATCTCCATTGAGCGCCGTTTCGATCAGCTCGGACGTCCTGGCCTCCGCATCCATAACCGTTCGATCGGCAAGGGTTCCATATCGCGCTCCGGACGCGGCGGCATCAACAAGTGTGTTTCGGACATGAAGGACAAGCGTGAGCTGGACGATTGACATGAACAGCAACGTCAGGAGGGCACCAATCATCACGAAATCGATAACCGCGGAACCTCGTTCCCCACTATTAACTGCACACGGATTTTTATCTGTGCAGCGAATTTTAAGTGCACTTGGACTTTCAAATCCACAGGGCAGGCAGAATGGGCGCTTTTGGCTGCGGGACCACACCTGCCCCATTTCCTAACTACCCACCTTGGCCATAGCCTGCGTGAAGAGGTCCGCCAGTGCTGGCGATGCAATCGCGAGGAGCCCTGCGACCAATATGGCGGACATTAGGGTGATCATCACCCATCCCGGGACGTCACCGCGCTCACGGTGTTCCAAGGGTGATGCCACATTTCGCGCGATCACAGCGAAGGCCCATGAGAAAAACGGCAAAGTCATTGTATTTGCAGAAAACGAGTGTCCATACTTCTTCTTCATTATTTTCCCCAATGTGTGTGTTTGTGCTGGTAATGTGCGACCGCCGGATAAAGGTAATTGGTCAAAGATCCCGGCTCGGTCCTGTCAAAGGCTCAACTGCAAAGCGGCGAGCGCCGGAAACGCTGCGAAAATGACCGTTAGCGGAAGGACGCCGAATACAAGGGGCACCATCATGCCGATTTCTTTTCGACCGGCTGATTCCATCAGTTCCCGCTTCGCAGCGTCGCGGACGTCGGCAGCTTGTGCGCGAAGTACATCGGCCAATGGAGTGCCCCGCTCCACAGCCACCACTAATCCGTCGACGAATCGGACCAGGGGCGGCAGTTGCGTTCGGGTAGAGAAAGCTTGGAGTGCCTGGATCAGCGACTTTCCTGATCTCGTGTCCGCCAGGACGGCGCTGAATTCCTTGGCGAGCTCGCCATTGGAGGTACGTGAGATTCGGTCCATCGCACCCACGGCGCTCTCTCCGGCGGCGACGGCAAGCGCCATAAGTTCGGCAAGGCTGGGAAACTCCGCAAGAATCACCGATTCCCGGCGCTTAGTCTTTTGGCCAAGCAGGAAATCGCGGAGCACGTAACCACAAAAGGCACCCCCGATGACCGCCACCAGTGATGGAAGCGGGCTGAATCGTCCGGAGGCGGCACCCAGCCCCACGCCGATCACAGCAAGCAGGAAGCCGCCTGCGGCCCACACGAGTTGCTCGGCGCGGAAATCCACCACGCTTTTCGCGGAGCCGGCTCGAGCGAGTCTCTTGCGCAAGGCTGGGCCGCCACTGTTAAAACGGGACAAGTAGAGAATTCCGTCCTGCATAACGGGGCGGAGAATGCGTTCCAGTGGTCCAAAGGGTGTGAGATTATGCGTAGGCGCCCGGAGGAGGCGCGACTCGAGATTCTGCGACTTAAGCTGTGGGTCAATCCGCTCCGCGAAGGTCCGGCCACGCATGAATGGAAGCCGCACCAGGATCAACCATGTCCCTCCGCCCAGGAATAAACCAAGGAGCGTGGCGGTCGCCGTCGAGGTGCTCATCGGAGGACCCGCTCATCCTCGGGTAATGCCCCAATCCGCAGCATGACTGCGTAACACAAAACGGAGACAACAAGTCCGCCGAGGAGCACCGCGGCACCAATTCCGGAGTTGTAGGCAAGCATGGCTTCAGGCCTACCGGCCATGACCACCAGGACTATCCAGGGTGCCGCGACAGCCAGCCGTGCACCGTTTACGGTCCAGGATTGCCTGGCCTCGAGTTCGCTGCGCGTCCGGGCGCTTTCCCGAAGAAACCCGGCCAACGTGCCCAACATGCGCCCGAGGTCGGAGCCACCCACTTCCCGGGTCATGCGGAGTGCCTCGATGATCCTGTCGGCCACGGGATCTGCCAAGCGGTCCTTCAGTTTGTTGACAGCCGCATCGAACTGACCGCCCGATCTGTAATCGGCACCAAAATCAAGGAAGAGGCTCCGCAGTTCGTCCGGCCCGTTATGCCCAAGTTGGATCAATGCCTCTGGCAAAGCCAGGCCGGCGCGAATGGCGGATCTCAGATGGTCAACAACATCCGGCCACAGTTGGCGCAGAGTGGCACGCCGTTTCCGCGCCCGCCGACGCACGAGGCCGAAAGGGATCCAAGCGCCGAAGACTCCGAAGCAAAGGCAGACGGGCAATGACGCGGTCACAACGAAGAACAGGAGCATCGCAACGACTCCACATCCAGCGCAACTGAGAAGGAGGCCCGCACTGGTGACCCTTTCTATGCCTGCCGTGAGCAAGAGAAGTTCCAGGGGCCGTGGCCGGGGTTCCCTGACCCGGAGGTCCGGTGGATGGTCCCAGGTGGACCACCAAACAAGTAATGCTCCACTGCCACAAAGGATCCCCAATAGCGGGGCCATCAGTTCAGCTCCAGCAGCGCGGCGACATCAAAACCAGCCACGGCAAACTTTTCGACCGCCGGTATGGAGTTGGCTTTGGGCTGCAACTGCCCCTCAAGCATGCGGAACACCACCGAGGATTCGATGACCCCGTTTTCCACGCGGCGTCCCAAGGACAGGATTTCGGTTACCAGCCTCCGCCCATTGGCCTGCCGGGCACAATGCACCACTAAGTCAATGCACGAGGCAACTGTGGGCAAGACGAATGCACTGGAAATATTCGCCCCCGCCAGCAAAGGCAGGGTGCAAATCTTGGTGACGGCGTCATGGGCCGAATTTGCATGGACCGTGCACATGCCAGGAAGCCCGGAATTCAACGCGATCAGCATGTCCAGGCTTTCGGCTTCGCGGACTTCGCCGACCACCAGGCGGTCAGGTCTCATGCGCAGGGCTTCCTTAACGAGCCTTCGCAACGGAATTTCTCCATGACCTTCCAGGTTCGGTTGCCTGCATTGGAGACCCACGACGTCACGCAGAGGGAGTTGCAATTCAAAGATCTCTTCAACGGTTATTACGCGCTCACGTGAGCCAATGCTTGCTGCAAGGCAGTTCAACATAGTGGTCTTCCCTGCCTGGGTGGCACCGGAAACGAGGATGTTGAGTCCGCTTGCAACGGCTGCACCAAGGAACCTGGCAGATTGGGGTGTGAGGCTTCCCAACTCCACGAGATGCTCAAGCCGGTTAGCCCTGGCGATGAACTTTCTGATGTTGACAGCCCAGTGCTTCCTGGTCACGTCTGGAATAGCAACGTGCAAGCGTGACCCGTCCGGAAGGGCCGCGTCCACGAACGGTGACGACAAGTCCAGCCGCCGCCCCGAGCTCTTGAGCATCCGCTCGACGAGGTCGCGGATTT
This sequence comes from Micrococcaceae bacterium Sec5.1, assembly GCA_039636795.1. Lineage (NCBI taxonomy): Bacteria > Bacillati > Actinomycetota > Actinomycetes > Micrococcales > Micrococcaceae > Micrococcaceae bacterium Sec5.1. The sequence goes on from CP143430.1 coordinate 3,745,227, forward strand.
GTTGCTCGCTCAGGGTAATTCCGGTTAGCTCGGACTCCCCATTACGCGCGACATAAATTTCGTGCGGCGCGTTGATCCAAATTTCCTCAATTCCAGGATCATCCAGGAATGGCTGCAGCGGCCCGAATCCCGCTACGGTGTCAAATACGTGGCGCCGGGCGGTTTCCAAATGTCCCAATGGCGGAAGGGGCCCAAGGAGAGCCCTTTCGTCATAGTCGTTGACCGCGTCCTCAATCAAGCGCCGGACTTCCGCGGTCTGTTCAAGAGGGTCCAAACCCCGGCGTCTGATAAGTTCGCGGACCTCACCCTCCACAATCCCAACGGCCTCCATATTTCCCCCCAAAAATGCTCTTTGTCCGTATCCGAGAGGCGTATCTCGAGTCACCTACGCTAGGGGAGCCGAAGTTTAGGGCCAAGTCCCGCATGAGGGATTGTGGATAACTATTGGAACAAGAGTCCCTTTGGCATCGTCTGTACCACTAGTCACTCCAGTTTCCGAATGTTAGGGTAAAGCCCGTTAGGAGCTGGCCTTTGGTCCCATGCGCAGGCGCCCGCCCCGGAGCTTGTCAGCAAGCCACACCATGCGCCGCTGAGCCGCGGCACAGGGCCGGAATTGGATATGACAAGAACCCCCGTAAAGACGGTCCGTCGCATGCCGCTTGCAAGGACTGGAATCGCCCTTTGTCTGGTCCTCCTTGCCGGGACTTTTCCCGGCATTCCTGCATGGGCGGAGGACTCCGGCCCTCGGCCAGCGCCAGCCCCGATCGCCGAACAGAAGTCGCCAGCGACGACTCCACTTCTGCCATCGACAGACTCCGGGGCCCTCCCCGCGGAAAGCGCACCGCCGGTGACGAACCAGCAGCAGGTGCCAACCGCCGTCGAGCCTTCACCTGCTGTTGCTCCGCAGCCGGCCAACGGCCCCTCTATGGACGATCCAGCTGGGCTGCCAACCGCCAAGGCAATGCCCGGCAATGCTCCGGACGCCGAGAGCATGAAGGCAGCAATGCGAGCCGCGATTCCAGCGGGCGGGGCAGAAATGGGTCAGCGCTCACCCAGGGTCACCGCGGCAAAGCAAGGCAACGGAAATTCAGGGCCTGCTGGCTCACGCACAGTGGGGCAGGTGGTGCCGATGGACGCTGACCCGGGTCACTGGAGGCCAACCATCGGTATCCATGGACAGGACGTCAGCGCGCACCAGGGCAACGTCGACTGGCAGGACCAATGGAACGAAGGATCCCGCTGGGCTTACGTCAAGGCCTCCGAGGGCAACTATTACCTGAACGAAAACTATGCACAGCAATATGACGGCTCGCGGAACGTCGGTATGGTTCGTGGCGCCTATCACTTCGCCATTCCAAACTGGTCTTCGGGTGCGGACCAGGCGAGATACTTCGTAGCGAACGGCGGCGGATGGACTGCAGACGGTTACACGCTTCCTCCTGTCCTGGACATCGAATACAACCCCTACGCTGGACGCACCATCAATGGCTTCTATTTCGGCAACACGTGCTACAACATGTCAAAGGCGCAACTTGGGCAGTGGGCTGCCGATTTCGGCAACACGGTCAAAGCCCTGACGGGGCGCTTTCCGGTCATTTACAGCACCACGGATTGGTGGAATACGTGCGTAGGCAACTCCACGTTCGGGAGCTACCCGCTGTGGATCGCGTCGTACTGGAACAACCCCACGAATTCTCCTGGATCTTTACCGGCCAGTTGGGGCGACTACACCATGTGGCAGTACAGCAGCACCGGGCCGTTTGAAGGTGATTCCAACATCTTCAACGGCAGCTACGATCAGCTGCGGACGTTCGCCCGTGGTGCCTCAGCCCCTTCCAACCCGTCCATCAAGTCCGGCGCCGACCTCCTGGCCACAAGCTCGACGGGCCGGCTCGATGCATTTCCAGCCGACGGCAGTGGCCGGATCACTGGTCCTGTGGCCATCGGTTCGGGGTGGACCGGTGCAAAATCGCTGTACGTCGTTGATTGGAACCAGGACGGCGTCCAGGACATTCTTTCGCAGTGGTCCGACGGGACACTGAGAGTCTTCCGCGGCGCTCCCGGCGGGGGCTTTTATGCTCCCCTCCAAGTCGGTTCCGGCTGGCAGGAAATGTCCCTGACGGTCGGGTGGTGGAACTCCAAAGACGGCTATCCGGGCGTAATAGGACAGGACTACCTGGGCAATTTGTACCGGTACCCGAACACGGGAGGTGGAACGCTGGGAAATGGGGTGCTGATCGGGACCGGCTTCAGCGGCCACCAGTTGAACCAGATCGACTTCGATGGCGACGGTAGCCAGGACATCCTCACGCGCACCTCCGATGGCACCCTTCGCCTTTATCGTTCGAACGGCTTGGGCAGCTTCCTCAACGAAGCCGCCCAAGTAATTGGTTCCGGATGGAATGGCATGACGTCGGTAAGTTCAGCGATCGGCTTCAGCGGGGCCGGGTCCCAGGGACTCCATGCCCGCACCGCCAACGGCGACCTCTACTATTACCCGGCGGTCTCGGGTGCGTGGGGCAACCGCAGCCTCATCGGACTTGGCTGGGATGACGCGATCCGGATCAGCGACGCTCCCCTGGATGTTGAGACAACACTCGGCATCGACCAGGAGGATGTGGTCGCGGTCCGTGCCGATGCCAACCTCTACCGCTATCCCGGTACGGGTACCACGGCGCTCCTGCCGGAGGATCTCATGGGAACAGGGTGGGCCGGCCTGAAGGCCGGGTTCGTCACGGATTGGAACGGGGACGGCGCCTTGGACATCGTGGCGCAATGGTCCGACGGCCGGCTAAACGTCTACCCGGGCAGGACTGGCAGCGGTTTTGGGACCCCCATCGCCCTCGGCAGCAATTGGAAGGACTGGACGCTAAGCGTTGGGACATGGAAAAAGGCCGATGCACACCCCGGTCTCGTAGGATACGACTCCACGGGTCGCCTGTACTACTTCAGCAACCCCACCGGGAAGACCGTGTCCACCGGTATCTCCATTGGAGTCGGTTGGAGCGGTTTGGACATAGCGCAAATGGACTTTGACAAAGACTCAAATGCCGATCTCCTGGCCAAAAACCCAGCTGGCGATCTGAAACTGTACCGTTCCAACGGCACCGGCAACTTCATGCAGGAACCTGCAGCGGTGGTCGGAACAGGGTGGAACGTCGTTACGAGTTTCGGTGCGGTCCGCGGATTTGCCGGAGCCGGCTCCAGCGGTGTCATCGCCCGGACCACCGCTGGCGAGCTGCGGTACTACCCTGTGGGTTCGAACAGGTCGTGGGGAACAACAACCCGCATCGGTACAGGCTGGAATTCCCTGACCATTCTGGCACCCGCGGCAAAATAGCACGCACGCAGTCCGGTTTCGAGGGCCCTTTCGTGGAAAACTTCCATGAAGGGGCCCTCGGTTCATTCCAGCTGACTGACACGCCCGTGCGGGCGATAAATATCGCCCAGGAGCGCCCTAAATTGCTGGATCACATGGTCTAATGAAGGTGGTCTCACGTATTGGCTGTTCAGCGCATTCGGGATACGGACTTTGTTTGGGGGCAAGCGAAGATCACCCATTGCGCACAATCAAGGAGTGATCTTATATGGCGTTTAGAGTTGGAACTGCAAGCGCTGACATTACGCCGTCGCTGAGCACCAATCCGTATATGGCCGGATATGGCACCACCGATGGCGGACGCGAGGCCACCAGCAGTTCGCCGTTCGAGCCCCTCTATGCTCGGGCAATCCTCATCTGGGAAGACGCACATCCCCACATCATCATCTCGCTGGACGTTCTGGCAGTGCCTCGGGCTATGCACCAACGGATCCGCGACAGGATCATTCAACTCGCGGATTGGTCCAGCAGCGACATCCTGATCCAGGCGACACATACGCACAACGGTCCAGCACTGATCGACACATTGCATCCCTACATGGCGTACGGACTGGCAGACCTCGGGTTGCTCCGCTCGTACAGTGACGACCTGGAAGACACAATCGTTGACCTTGCCCAGGAAGCCCTGGACGCGAACGAGGAGGCCGTGACTTTCGACTACAAAGTTTCAACACAGAACTTTTCCGCGAACAGGGTTGGCCTGCCGTACACAGAAACCGCCGTCCCCATACTCGTAGCCAGACGGGGCAACGGCACACCGGCAGCTGTGATCTTCAGCTACGGCTGCCACCCCATCAGCGCTGGTTTGCGCACGCTGTTTGACGGAGATTTCGCGGCAGGCGCCTGCAATTACATCGAGAACCGCAATCCGAATTGTTTCGCCATGTTTGTGCAGGGACCCGCCGGGGACCAGGACCCTGGAGGGGTCCGCAGCTGGGAACTCAGGGACCAGCATGGGGACGCCCTTGGGGCAACCGTCAATTCAAACATGCAGTCTGCCGGCAGGGCGCTCAGCGGCCCGATGGTGACGCGCTATCAGGAGGTCCAGCTTCCATTGGACATCACCCCTACCGCGGGTAATCTCGCCGCTGTACGTGCCGCGTATGTTGCCCGTTTGCCAAACCCCAACGGCCAGCCGCAGTGGTACCAGCGTCACGCCCAGGTCATGATCGGCCGTATTGACAGCAATAGCTACAAAACCGCGGTGCCGTCCCCCTTCCAAGTGTGGAAATTCAACGGAAGCCCCCAGCTTAAGATCGCCATGATCGGCGGCGAACTCGTCAGTGGATACGGGGCGTATTTCAGAAGTCGCAATGGCGGAACCAACGGCATAATCGTCGGCGGATACGCCAATGAGTCCTGCTGCTACATACCGAGCAATGAATTTTTTCCGCCGAACATGCCACTTGGCAGCTACGAGGGTGGTTGGGAGCCGGACTTCCCGGGAATTGCTGGTGGCTCAATGACCGTCTACGGACATCTGGCCCATTTCAAGGCGGGTACGAATGGCGTGGAAACAACACTCATCAATGCGATGAATTCATTGCTTGCCTGAACAGAAATGCCCACGTAAAGGCGCGGACCCAAAGTGGTCCGCGCCTTTCAATTTCTCCTTGATTGCGCGCTACACGCCGATGCAGCTATCCGGAAACTGCCGTCTTCAGCCACTTGGTGAGCACGGCCGCCTGCGGCGCGAGCGGGGCAAGTGTCAGGGCGCCCTTCACAACCGGAACCCCATAAGCGGCGAGCGAGGCTGCGAGCGTCCTTGGGTCCGTCCGGGTGCAGGCCTTAATGATGCGTAGGCACAGAGCGGAGGCGTCGCCGGGAGCGGCACCTGCCGCGAGGGCGGCATTCACGGCAGCCGTCTCCTCGGGAGTGAGCATGTGGGGTCCGCTTCCGACATACTGCACTTGGCAGTCCGTGACGTGCATGTAGCGCGTGGATGCCCAGACCTCTTCCAGGCTCGAGAACTTGCCTATCAGGCTGCCATCAGCACCTGTGCACGTGAATTGATACCGGATCAAAGGTTCCGGACGTTCCCGTGGGATTTTGTCATCGTTCGCGACCACAGGCGCCATATCAAGTGCGGCTGGTTGGGAAGTATCTACATTGGTTCCTGAACAACCGGCCAAGGCAAAAGCTGCCACACCGAGCTGAAGAACACTGCGCCTGCGCATGTCCACCGAGGGATCCCCACTTCATTCGGATGCTCCCCAGCTCCGCATGCATTGGTTATTCGCCCCAAGCCGTTTCCGGCTGCGTCTTAGTACATCTTCCCCCAAATTCCGCATTTGTCACTAGTAAAGTTTTGGCCGCCAGCAAGATCGACGCCTGCGCCGGCCTCCGGCAGTCCTCCCTCCGCGGTAATGGCACCCCCTGTGCCGGCTATGGTCCACCTGCAATCTGCCGCAGAAGCGCCTTGCTTGACCAGTTGGTATTTGCCGGGTTGCACCGCATCGCCCACCAGATGGCTGCCATCAGCCATCCTCGTGCCCTCGGCCCACGCTGCGATGATTTTGCCCTGTGGAGCATCCGGGCAAAGTGAGGCTGCAGCAAGCAACGGCCCGTGTCCGGCTTCCTCGAATCCGCCTGGTCCGCTTTCATCGCTTACCCGCGTGCAGAGACGGAGGACGTCCAACAACATTGCCAGGCCTCCATCATCGCTTGATCCTTGTGGTGCCGCCGTCGAGATTGCTTCTGCTTCCCGTGGTGTGGGCTCGAACGGTTGCGGTCCGGTGTAGGTAACTTCGCAGGAGTCCATCCGCGTGTAGTTGGTGGCGGCCCAGACCTCGGCAAGGCTCGACAACTGGACTTCCGGGGAGGCGTCAAGGCTTGTGCATCGATAGGCGTAGCGGCCAGGTTCGTCACCGTCGCCCAGTGGCTCCCCATCACCTGTGGTGCCATTACTCGGAACTGTCGACGGCGAGTGGCTGGGTTCCTCTGTGGCGCCGGTAGTCGCGGTGCTGGTTGGTGTCGACGCGGCTGTTGACGAGGTACTCAATCCCGGAGTCGGTTGGGGCGATGGAGTGCAGGCGGCCAGCAGCATAATCAGCGGCACCACCATCGGAAACAGTCTGCGCATTGTGACCTCCACCTCAATCGTGCGGGGCTGCGTTTGCCCGGTCAAGACGTCGGGAAGGGCGAAAGTGATGCAAGAAAATGTTCCGCAACGAAAATTACCTAGTGACAAAAGTGAAAATTGGGGGAAGATGTACGTAGACGCAGCCGGAGACGGCGTGGGGCGAATAACCAATGCATGCGGAGCTGGGGAGCATCCGAATGAAGTGGGGATCCCTCGGTGGACACGCGCAATCGCAGTGTTCTTCAGCTTGGTTTGGCGTGTCTTGCCTTCGCCGGTCGCTCAAGAACATCTCATGGAAACTCCCATCCCTCCGCCATCAGCGGGATGGTCCGAGGACCGCATCGCCATAAAATCACCGCACTGATCGCCTCGGCCAGCCTGGCAACAGCAGCGCTCACAGGTGTGTTCACAGCGGGGGCTGCCAACGCCGACCAGGCCCGCCAAACCGTCGCCGTGGGTCTCACGAAGGCCGCCGGTTCGGTGGTGGACCCAGCCGGAAGGATCTGGGTCTCGGACGCGCGTGCCGGATTCTGCCGAGTGACCGAAGCTGTGGGCGCCACGCCGGGCGGGCTCGAAACAGGCACCTGTCTTGGGGGCACCCTGGCTGGCCATAAAAAGGGCCCTGCGTTAGCGGGAACTCCTGCCATGATTGATCCGTCGCCTGCCAATCACGGCTCGGGCGACGAAATCGCGTTCATTCCGGATGCCGCCGTCGGAAGTTCCGAGGTAGTCCGTGCCATCTGGAAGCCCACCGCCGGAGTCTTCGACTACGACGGTCAGTTGACCATCTTCGACGGCGACCTTCGTCCGAACGCGGTCAGTGACGGCCCCGATGGCAATATCTATTTGTCGTTCGCAAATGCCCGCTCGATTGTGAAGATCGTAGATCCGACTGCCCTCTATCCGAGCATCGAATCAATCGCTTCGGTTAATTCAAGCTCCTTGAGCCTTGCTGCCACGCACCGCAACAGTGCCGGCAATGTAGTGGTCTATGTCGCGGAAACTTCGGGACTGACCGTGTTCACGGCACCAGAGGACGGAGTCTTGACCAATTTCGTCCCCTCGCCCCTCTATAACGTCGGCAAGCCGACGGCCATCTACTACGACTGGCAGTCGCCCTTGGTCCTGTACACAGGAACAGGTGGCGGAACAACTACTGCCGACGCCGGCAAGGACACCGTCTCGCGCATCGACTTGAGCACCGACACCGTAAACAACCAATGGGCGCTCGGTTTCAGCAAGATCGGTGGACTGAACATGCGCGATGGCAAGCTGATGGTCATGGAAGATCCAGGTCAGCTGGATCCCGCCAAACCGGCCCAGCAGGGCAGGCTGCTCACTTTGGGCGGCGTAGTACCTTCCATCGTCAGCGGTCCGACGGCGGCTAACGGAACCCAAGCGGCCAATCCGGCTTTCACCGACGATTCCACTCCCACTTTCACCGTAGCCTCAACGCCTCCCGGGGGCACTCTTGAATGCAGCCTCCAATTGAGCACCGCAACACCTGTATGGCAGGTATGCACGAGTGGCACGTATACACCGGCAACCGCCTTGACCAACGGCGCCTACACATTCTCTGTACGCGCGGCACCATCAGGGCTTCCTGTATCCAGGGCGTTCACCGTTGATCTGACGGCACCCACCGCTCCGGTGATAACCTCACCGGCCGCTGGAGCGACCGTCAACCGCTCGCCTGTCCTGGGCGTGACCTCGGAGGCGGACTCCGTCCTGTCCTGCTCGGTCGATTCCACCACAGTTTTCACTGCCTGCAGCAACGGCTATGTCTTCAACCTCGCTACCGCAGGACAGCACATCCTGGGGGTCCGGGCGACAGACATGGCGGGCAACGTCAGTACCCTTGCATCGGTGACTGTGACCGCGGACTTGACCGCACCTCAGGTGTCCATCAGTTCACCTGCAGAAGGCGCAACAGTCGGGATCTCGCCGTCGTTCGTCTTTGCCTCAACGTCCACGGACGTTGCCGGTTTCAGGTGCAAGCTGGGCACAAACGCCTTCACCGCATGTACGTCGCCAAAGTCGTACAGCAACGTACCCAATGGTCCTGTCGCCTTCACGGTGGAAGCCACGGACAACGCGGGGAACACCTCCACTGCAACCAGGAATGTCACTGTCTTCGCTGCCGACACCACGCCCCCTGTGGTCTCTGTCGATCCGGCTGGAGGAACGTACGGGGCAAACAAAACCATCAGCCTCACGGTGAATGAAGCAGCCACTATCTACGTGACCACCGATGGTTCCACGCCCACCACATCCAGTCCTGTCTACTCTGGACCGATAGCGCTGACGTCGTCGATGACATTGAAGTACTTTGCACGCGACACCGCGGGCAACTCTTCAACGGTAGCCACCCAGACGTACGTCCTTGACACCACTGCCCCGGTTCTGACCGTTGTACCCGCTGCCGGAGCCTATGCTTCAGGGCAACTTGTCACCATGACTTCCAGCGAACCTGGAAGCATCTTCTACACAACGGATGGCACCACGCCCGCTACTGCAGTCGCAGGAAGCACGAAAGCATACTCGAGCCCATTCGCGCTGACGGCAAACACCACCGTAATGGCTCTTGCTGTGGACGCATATGGAAATGCTTCCGCAGTCACTGCCCGTGCTTACACGGTCTTGGACACAACCCCACCAGTGGTTACCGTGACTCCACCTGCGGGAAGCTACCCTGTGAACCAGCAGATCACGCTCACGGTGAATGAAGCGGGATCGAGCATTTACTTCACCACCAACGGAACCACTCCGACTGCCACAGCCGCCAATAAGTACTCCACAGCAATCACGCTGACGGCCGCGATGACCTTGAAGTACTTCGCGGTGGATCCGTCCAACAACAGTTCGGCGATCATCAGCCAGGCCTACACTGTGACAGCGCCACCGGCCAATACGTGGAAGGACTACACCGGTGATGCAAAGAACGACGTCGTGGCACGCGACAATGGCGGCACGCTATGGCTCTATCCGGGCAACGGCACCGGCGGTTGGCTGACGCAACGTTCGTTGGGCACAGGTTGGAACTCGCTGAACGCCATCGTCCCCACCAAGGACTTCAATGGTGATGGACGAAGTGACGTCCTGGCGCGTGATACTAATGGTGTCCTCTGGCTCTATCCCGGGAATGGAGCCGGCGGGCTTCAGCCCCGGGTGCAGGCAGGCACAGCGTGGTCGGGCATGACGCTCATCCTCGCGCCAGGGGACTTCAGCGGCGATGGCAAGGCAGACGTGTTGGCCCGGGATTCGGCCGGTGTCCTGTGGCTCTATCGCGGAAACGGCACTGGCGGCTTTGTATCAAGCGCCCAGATTGGCACCGGGTGGAACTCCATGACGGCGATACTGAGTACCGGCGATTTCAATGGCGACAGCAAGACTGATGTCCTGGCCAGGGACACGTCGGGCATCCTGTGGCTATATCCAGGCAACGGGACCGGCGGTTGGCTGAGCAGGGTCCAAGTTGGAAGCGGCTGGAGCGGGATGACTGCAATCCTGGGCCCTGGCGACTTCAACGGAGACGGCAAGAACGATGTGCTTGCCCGCGACTCCGGTGGCAACCTCTTCCTGTACCCCGGCAACGGAACATCAGGATGGCTCTCCCGGAGCCAGGTCGGGTGGGGCTGGGGAGGGTTCACGTCGCTCCCCTAGCAGCAAAGACGTGACCCCGGCAGGAAAGAGAAGGGAGGGCCAGGACGCCAAGCGTCCTGACCCTCCCCTTCTTGTTCCAGGAATTCCCTACGTACGTTCCTTCATGGGATGCATCGTGGGCCTGTTTGGGCTTGCCTGTATGTCCAGTTGGAGGGATACCAACAGCATCTGAACTCCCAGCACAAAGGGCACAACAGCCAACATCACCGATCCCGCGGTAGGAGATCCCACGCTTGCGGCGAGAACCCAGATCCCAGCCACGAGACCCATGACAATAAGGGCGATCCCTGCGATCAACAGAAGAGCCACCGCTGAGAAGGACCACACCATGTACTTCCACCACACACGGCGCCAGAAGCCACCAAAGAGCATGGCCAGCAGCTCGGGGATCACCTTCCGGAGCTTGATGCTGGAAACCTCGTTGCCGTAAACAGCAGGAATGGGGACATCCACAATCGGTACATCGAGGATATTCAGGTGAATCAGGAGGTCGTTCTCAAAGCTGTAGCGCGCAGCCACCTTATTCATTGGCAGGCGGCGAAGAACTTCCGTCCGGATCGCCGTGTAGCCATTCTGGGGGTCGAAGATGTGCCAGTAACCCGACGCCAGCTTTGTCATGAACGACAGAACGATGTTTCCGAAGATACGGTATCCAGGCATGCCGGCAAAAGACTCACCTGAAAAGAAGCGGTTGGCCTTTGCAAAGCCGTAACCATCCACCACGGGGTCGAGCAGCTGGGGCAGGTACTCCGGATCCATCTGGGCGTCGCCGGCCATCACAACATTGATGTCGGAGCCCAACTCCATTGCTGCTTTATGTGCCGTCAGAACTGCGCCACCCACACCTTGATTGACCTCGTGCCGGATCAACGTGACCCTGCCGTCATCCGCCCGAAGGGCAGCCCCGGAGGTGTCGTCAGGGCTGCAGTCATCAACAATGACAATGTCATCGACGAAATCAGGCATCGTTTCGATCACCTGTGCGATGTGGTTCTCTTCTTTATAGGCCGGTACTACCGCGGCAATTCGAACGCCTCGATACATCGATTATCCTTCGCTGCTGTTAGGTGTGAATTTCTGTGCTGGCGCTTCAGTGCCCGAGGCGCCATCTGTCTGTCCGCTGGCGCTCTGCGGCTGCTTCTTTTGCGGGAAGATCCAGTGCTTGTAAATGAAGTAGTTCCAGCCCATGGTCACGATCGTCGCAACCACTTTACCGGCAACATATCCGGCCCCCAGGAACTGGAAAAGCTCGACGATTCCCATGACCGCCACGGTGTTGAAGGCCAGGAGTCCGGAGTACCGCAGCACTCCACCCAATGCCGTTCCGCCACCCCCGAAGGCAAAGTGGCGCTGCAGGAAATAGTTGAAGAAGAAACTTCCCCAGAATCCTGCGCCCGTGGCCAACCAAAGGGGCCAACCAAACACTTGGAAGCAGAGCGCCAGCAGACCGAGGTCCACAATGAAGCTCAGACCGCCCACCACGAGGAATCTGAACAAACTGGACGAGAGGAACTTTTTAATGAATGCCTTCATTGGTTAACAAATCCTTCCAAGCGGGGCGATGCCATCGGGGTTCCGGTTCTCGAGGATGCCCGGGACTCCGTCAAGCTGCACACGGTCCTTGGCAGCGGCGTCGAAGGCTTGCTTGCCACCTGGTAACTGAGACCAATCGATCCGGTAGAGGGCAGCGTTTCCGTCACGCACAACAAGCTTCAAGTAAGGGATGGAATCAGGATGGGTCAAGCCCGCCTTGGGCTCATCCCAGGCCCGGATCCGACCGTCGGCTATGTACACCCATTCGATACCAAGCTCCGAAGCGGCAGCCCGCGCGTCGGGATCCGTCGCCAACTCAGGGAGCTTTTGCAGGACAAGCAGCTGGCGGTTCGTAGGAAGTATTTCGAAGTGCCGAATCATCGGCATTCGGTTCCCGAGTGCATACATCCATACGGAACCATCGCAGGAATCATTCAGCACTGTGGCGTCCTGAGGGACGTACTGGTCGATTTTGCTCAGCAGATCCACTTCGGATGAGCTCAGGGTGAGGCCATCCACCTTCGTATTGATGTTGATGCGCTCGGCGTTTTGCTTGAAATACGGGATCGCCCCAACGCCACACACCAGCAAAACTGCGACAGCAGCCGCCGCTGTGATGACGTGGTTGGGCCTGCGTCCCTTTGTGCCTTGGGATTCATGGGATGCTGCCCGACGATTGCGGAGCCACCGGACGGCCCACTCGATTGCCTCGCCGGCCTGGGCAACACCCAAGCCGGCAAGCGGCACGAGAAGCATGACAAGGATGCCGAAAATACGCCATTGATCGTCGTAAAAGGGGGCTGTCAGGTTCAGGAAACGGGGGCTGTCGCTGCCCATGGTGTAAACCGAAAGAAACGCAAAAGCCAGGACCGGGCCGAAGTACCACCACATGCGGATCCTGAAGACAACAGCAAGGCAGCCAAGTGCGACAAGCGTTGTCAGGATCGGCATTGCCATGGAGCCATGGTTCAGGAAAACAATGTTCTGAATGGCACCGTTTCGATCAGTATCCGGAGCCCACATCATCTTGGAGACGCGCTCAGATTCCTTAAGCATCTGGGTAATGATCGGCAGGCCGATGATCGCCGCGAGAACCCCTGACACCGCCAGGTAAACGGTAATGCCCAGGATCCGGCCCTTGCGTCGTATCAATGCGGAGAGCAGCCAGAAGACGAGGACCGGCAGCACTACGAACGCCAGCGAGGGGTGGACGGCAATAAGGCCCACTGCGCCGAAGGCAATGCCCAGGACCCAGAACTTTTGCCGCTCCAAGGCACCTTTGACTGCCAGGAAGACGAATGGACCCACCAAGAGCATGCCAGCGAAAAACGGAATCAGCGGGCCACGCCACAGTAAATCGTAGGGGTAGACCGTGAACCATCCCGACACTGCAGCCGCGGCGGCCACGGCAACAGGGCGGCGCGTGAGGATCATGGTCAAGGCCATGGCGCTGAGGGGCAACTGAACGGCCATCATCACCAAGACGAAAACATTCAGGAAGACCGGGATGCTGACACCACTCATCGGCCAGAACAGCGAGAGCACTGCGTGGAACGCAATCGGGTAGCTCCTGATGGGAGCATCAGAAATTGTGGTGTCGTAGTAGGCGAAGTTGCCCGCAATGGCGGGATCCCATTCATGATTCACGGAGATAAGCCGGATCATGTTGGCGTGCCAAGGAATGTCCCAGTCCTGGTTTATGCCCAGGAGGCCCTCAGTGCCGACAAACCATGCCACGGCGGCGGCGGCTCCGCCCGCAACAAGGCCCACAAGCAGGATCCACCAGGAGCCCGCAAATCGGTGCTTACCGAAAATGCTTGGCTGTGTTCGCAGGGGTGTCTGGAACTTGTCGGGGAATCTGCGCCTCAACACGAGGCGCAGAGCCAACAGGACACCAGCCAACACCAGCAGAACGGCGGACACCGGAAGCAGCTGCCAGCTCAAGCCCAAGGAATTGCCCATCACACCGATGACCGTCAGGGCACCCATGCCCAACAATGGTGCCACGACGGGCAGGAGGGTTCGGCGCACTCCCAGCGCTTCTCCGAGAAGCCAGCCTGGACCCCACCACAACACAATGATCAGGAGTACACACAACAGCAGTGGGCCGATACCCATTCCTACGATCGCCTTTCCTAGATGCTTCCACTAGCCATCCCTTGACAGACGACTCTTGCTATTGGATGCCGGACTTAGTTGCGTTCCCGCAGCCAGGCGACAGCCTGATCAGCCGGACCTTCGAATTGGACAGTGCCGGAGGATAAGACGACTCCCCTGTCGCAGATCCGCGAAATCATGTCCAGGTCATGGCTGACAACCACGAGGGTCCTGCCTTCGTCGGACAGCTGCTTGATCTTTGCCAGGCACTTCCTCTGGAAAGGTTCATCTCCAACAGCCAGGATCTCGTCCACAAGGAAGATATCCGGCTGCGTATGAACTGCCACCGCAAAAGCAAGGCGCAGGAACATTCCGGAAGAATAGAACTTCACTTCCGTGTCGATAAACTGCTCGATTTCCGAGAAGGCGACGATCTCGTCGAATTTCTCGTTGATCTCCTGCTCTGACATTCCAAGGATCGCGGCGTTAAGGAAGACGTTCTCACGGCCGGACAAATCCGGGTGAAACCCGGCCCCAACCTCAATCAGGCCCGCGACCCTGCCTTTGGTCCGCACAGTGCCCTGATCGGGAAGGATGACACCGGAGATCAACTTGAGCAACGTGGATTTACCGGAGCCGTTGAAGCCCAGAAGGGCCACAGTCTCCCCATCCTGTATCTCGAAGCTGACGTCGTGCAGGGCATCAAATTTCTTGGTGAGATCACCCTTGCGTCCCTTGACGAGCCACACAAGCGTCTCTTTAAGGGAGTGCGAGTGACGCAGATTAAAGGTCTTTTTCAAGCCCTTGACTATGACGGCGGCGCCCACTCAGACCTCCTGCGCAAAATGGCCTTCGAGCCGGCGGAACACCAGCTGGCCGATGATAAGGAAAACTGCGGCCATCCCCAGTCCAGCCAACCCCGTCAACATCAGGTGAGGGGGCAGTTCGACCGGCTTAGTGACCGTGGGGTACCAGAACGCCCAGTGGAACAATTCCACAGCCACGGTCACGGGGTTGAGCTGGTAGATCGTCAAGACCCAGTCCGGTGCAAGACGACGGATCATGGTCCAGTCATAGAGGACGGGTGAAGTCCAGGTGACGATCATCATCAACATGTCAACGATGTTCTCTGCATCGCGGAAAAATACGTTGACGGCACCTGCCAGGAGGCCCAGGCCCGTGGCGGTTACAGCCACAATGACGAAGCCCAGCGCTGCACCAACCAGCTGCATTACATCAGGTCGCCACCCGTTGAAAAGGGCAGCAGCCAGCAAGACCACCAGTTGGGGAAGGAAATGCACGGCAGCGACCCAGACCGACGCCACGGGAAAAAGTTCCCGAGGCAGGTAGATCTTCTTCACCAGGGCCGCATTCCAGACTATGGAGCGCGTAGCGTTGGAAAACGCTTCAGTGAAGAAGTTGACGACGATGACGCCGGAGAACATGTACAGGGCGTAGTTGGGAATCTGATCCCCCACGCGAAGGACGATGCCCAGTGCAAAGAACAGAACCAAGTACTGGACCAAGGGCTTCACATATGACCAAGCCAGACCAAGCACAGAACCCCGGTAGCGGACCCTGAGTTCCTTGCGGACGATCAGCTTAAGGAGGTATCGGCGCCGGAAAACATCCAGCAGACCGGCACCTACCCCGGGAACAGCATAAATATCAGTGGAGTTGGCCATCGCTACTTTTTGGGCTCCGAAGCATCGAATGTCTCGCGCCAGGACTCCATCGACGTGATCTGCGGCAGTGCTGCACGGTACTGGGCCCGAAGCGTCTCCCAATTCGAGAAAAGCTGTGCGTGCAGCTGGGTCGTTTCAACCAAAAGCCGTCGTGCCAGCTTGGGATCGCGCTGGTACCACGAGGCACCTGTGCCGTCGGCATTGGAGACAACTGCACTGTCCAGATGCGCCAAGCTCCACCATTTGCCGTCCTGATGTGCAACATGGGCCTCAGGGTTGGTCTTGGCAGAATCGCGAACCGGAGCAAGGACCTGCTTGAGGACGGTCTTAACCGCCCAAGGCAGCAGGCCAAGGGCACCCGGCTGCTTGTAGGACTGCGGCTTCTTCGGCGGACGTTTGCGGAAGGACTCAGGGAAGGCACCGGGATCGGTCTTGACTTGTGAGTCGACAAATTCCTCGCGCATGGCGCGAAGTTTGGGCATTGTGGTGGGCAGCTGCTCATGGAGCTTGCCCGGGCCCTCCAAGACATCCCGAAGAGCCATGACGCGGGCTTGCTCCGGGTAATACTGCATCGACACCAAATGCTTGATGTCCGTGTTCAGGCTTTCGCGGAAAATGCGGCCACCCTTGGGGAACGGCGAATGCAGAAGGGTCGCGATGAGCCTGTTGCGTTCGTGGTAGTAGGCCTGCCAGTCCACTGAGTCATCTTTATCAGCCCAGGAGACGTGCCAAACCGCTGCACCCGGCAGCGTAACCGTCGGGAAGCCTGCGGCACGGGCGCGCAGGGAGTATTCCGCGTCATCCCACTTGATGAAAACGGGAAGGGAGAGTCCAATGTTTTCCACGACGGTCTTGGGGATGAGGCACATCCACCAACCGTTGTAGTCAGCATCCCAGCGGCGGTGCAGCAAAGGCGTTGAGCGAAGGCCCTCCGCGGAGAAGTCGTGATTTCCCAGGCCCTCGACGGGTCCCCAGAGGAAGCGGTAAAAATTCACCACTTCCGCGTAGGCGTGCAATACGGACTTGTTGTACATATCGAACATGTGTCCACCGACGATGGTGGGCTTACGGCAGAGGTCGGCAAATGCGACCGCCCTGAGTACACCTTCGGTTTCAAGTTCAATGTCGTCGTCGAGCAGCATGACGTAGTCGCTCTTGTCAGAGACGAGCATCTCGTACATGTTGCGGGCAAACCCACCCGAACCACCAAGGTTGCCCTGGTTGATAATGCGCAACTGCTCGCCCATGGATGAGGCGACGGCGTCGAACCCGTCTTCGTCGGCCACCTTCTTGTTGCCTTGGTCCACGATGATCAGTTCCGCAAGGATTTCACGGAGACCGGAGTCGGCATCGATTGACTTGATGGTTTCAAGGCAGTAGTCGGCACGGTTGAACGTTGTAACACCCAGCGTGACTTTCCCCTGGGGCCTGCCTTCATCAGGAACAGCCCAGTGGGCGCTCTTAAGCGTCATTCCATCGCCGCCGGCAATGAGGTCGAACCAGTACCAACCGCCATCGCCAAAGGGAGCGAGCGTAAGTTCGAAGTCGTTCGACGCAGTTCCCTCAACGAGGATCGAGTCGACCCGCTGCGACGCGCCGCGCGCATTCGACCGGTAAACGATGACCGTTCCTTCGCCCTCGGTCTCGATGTGGAGAACCGTCTTTGTGGCAATGGTCCATTTGCGCCAGTAACTGGCCGGGAAGGCATTGAAGTAGGACCCAAAGGAAAGACGCTCGCCGCGGCGCACCTGTACCGACCCACGGTCCAGGATGTCCTCCGGGTGGAGTTTGCGGGCCATGCCCACTGCCTGCACAATTGCTGAGCCGTTGTCATCCTGCTTGCGGACCTTGTTGGTGTCCGGATCGACATAGAGCGGCAGGGTATCGAGGTCGCGGTTGGCCGGGAAAACCACACGCTGGACTATTCGAAGGTTCTGCTGAGTCGAGGCCGGGCTGTCTGCGGCTGTTGTGGCCGTCATGGCAGTCTCCTGGCTTTCATTTGTCGTGGCGGTCATGCGTCCACTCCACCACTTTCCAGCTTGGCGCCGCCCGTAAAGTGCGGCTTGATCTTGTTGTCGAACATGGACAGGGCCGAGCCGATGGCCATGTGCATGTCCAAGTACTTGTACGTTCCAAGACGCCCGCCAAACAGTACAGACTTCTCGCCACGTGCAAGATCACGGTACGCGAGCAGTTTGCTGCGGTCTTCTGATGTGTTGACGGGGTAGTAAGGCTCGTCGCCCTTCTCCGCAAAACGCGAGAATTCGCGCATGATGACCGTCGCGTCCTTCGTGTAATCGCGCTCAGGGTGGAAGTGGCGGAACTCGTGGATGCGAGTGAAAGCAGTCTCCGGGTCCGGGTAGTTCATCACCGAGCACCCCTGGAAATCCTCAATCGGCAGCACTTCTTCTTCGAGGTCGATCGTGCGCCAGGAGAGATCACCCTCGGCGTAGTCGAAGTAGCGGTCAACCGGGCCTGTGTAGATGACTGGAACCTGCCCAAGAACGGATGAACGGCCGAATTCGCCATCGTCAAAGAAATCCGTGTTCAGGACAACTTCAATGTTGGGGTTGTCCGCCATGCGTTCGATCCAGGCCGTATAACCGTCAACCGGGAGGCCTTCATGTGCGTCATTGAAGTAACGGTTGTCATAGTTGTAGCGTACGGGGAGCCTGGAGATGATCTCCGCGGGAAGGTCCTTCGGATCCGTCTGCCACTGCTTGCCCGTGTAGTGCTTGATGAATGCCTCGTACAGGGGCCGTCCGATCAGCTGGATTCCCTTGTCATTCAGGTTCTGGGGATCAGTGCCGGCAAGCTCGCCCGCTTGCTCGGCAATCAGCTGACGAGCTTCGGTGGGGCTCATTGCTGCACGGAAGAACTGGTTGATGGTGCCGAGGTTGATCGGCATGGGGTACACCTCGCCCTTGTGGCTGGTGTAAACCTTGTGCTGGTAGCTCGTGAACTTGGTGAACCTGTTCACGTACTCCCAGACACGTTCATTCGAAGTATGGAAGAGATGCGCTCCGTAGCGGTGCACCTCGATGCCCGTCTTCTCTTCATTCTCGCTGTAGGCGTTTCCTCCAATATGGTGGCGGCGATCAAGAACCGCGACCTTTAGCCCCAACTCGGTAGCGGCGCGTTCTGCAATGGTCAGGCCAAAGAAACCCGAGCCGACGACGACGAGATCAGCGTTCACAAACTCTCCTGTGTATTGGCGTGCGGGCACAGAAGTGCCCACGTCTACTGGTCAAGGCTACCCGACATGGCGTGCGTTCCCCGTATCCGGGCCCTTGGCCAAGCAGGGGCGGCTGGGGTCCACAAACACCAGAGGGAGGCTGGCACGTGGCCAGCCTCCCCCAAAGGCGATGCTTGATTTGGCGTCTCAGAGGCTGATGACAGAGCCCGATTTGGCGGAGTCCAACACGGCCTCAGCAACCCGCAGGGTCTCAAGGCCTTCGGCCATCGTGACGATATTCATCGACTTTCCGAGGATTGCATCGCGGAACGCCTCGTGTTCCATCTTTAGCGGCTCCCGCTTGGCAAGGGCGAACCGGGTGGAGGATCCCTCCGATACTCCGCGGAAGGCTGCGACGGAATCCCAATCAGTCTGGAACGTTCCGTTCTCCACGAAGGTCAGGTCTGCAGAAATGGTGTCAGCGATGAACGCCCCCCGTTCGCCCAGAACGACCGTTGTACGTTCCTTCATGGGTGACAACCAATTCACGATGTGGTTGGTTACGACACCGCTCCTGAGGTGGCCAATGGCTGTAACCATGTCTTCATGTTCGCGGCCACTGCGGGAGGTCGTGTGCGCTACGACGTTCACGAAGTTGCTCTGCGCCAGCCATGCGGTGAGGTCGATATCGTGCGTCGCAAGATCCTTGACCACCCCGACGTCGGCGATGCGCGCCGGGAAGGGTCCCTGCCGTCTTGTGCTGATCTGGTAAACGTCACCAAGGTCACCATTCCCGAGCCGCTCGCGAAGGCTTTGCAGGGAAGGGTTAAAGCGCTCGATGTGACCGACCGCGCCGATGAGGCCATTGGCTTCGAAGGCCTTGGCAATGCGTCCGCCCGACTCGGAATCGTTCGCGATCGGCTTCTCGACGAGACAGTGGATACCGGCCTCAGCAAGCCGCAACGCCACTTCCTCGTGCAGGATGGTCGGCACGGCAGCCACTGCCATGTCGATTCCCTGCTCAATCAGTTCCTCGACTGTGTTGTAGACAGTCAGACCATCAGCAACATTGTGTGGATCGCCGAACGAATCCGCGACAGCAACCAGGTCAACGCCATCAAGCTCGCGGATTACGCGGGCGTGGTGGCGGCCCATCATACCCAGTCCGATGAGGCCTGCCCGGAGGTTTGCCACTAGCTTCCTGCCTTTGCGATGGCGTTGACGGCCGTCACGATGCGGTCCAGATCATCCTGGCTCAACGATGGGTGCACCGGGAGGGACAGCACGCTGGCTGCAGATTCCTCGGTTACAGGCAACTCATCGGATGTCTGGAAGGGTGCAAGGCGGTGGTTCGGGATGGGGTAGTACACGCCACAACCGACGTTGTATTCCTCACGCAATGCCTTGGCGAAACCATCACGGTCATCGGTAATGCGGATGGTGTACTGGTGGTAGACGTGCTCATAGCCCTCGGCTACCTTCGGGGTGATGACGCCTTCGATGTTTGCGTCAAAGAATGCTGCGTTTTCCTGCCGGGTCTTGGTCCAGCCTTCGACCTTTGTCAGTTGGACGCGCCCGATGGCTGCATGGATGTTGGTCATGCGGGCGTTAAAGCCAACCAACTCATTTTCGTACTGGCGCTCCATGCCCTGGTTACGCAAGAGGCGGAGGCGGCGTTCGACGTCGGCCAGGCCTGTGCTGACCATCCCACCTTCGCCGGAGGTCATGTTCTTCGTGGGGTAGAGGCTGAACATGGCGAAGTCGCCGAAGGTTCCGACCTTCCGGCCGTTGACAGCGGCACCATGAGCCTGGGCCGCATCCTCGAACACCTTAACGCCGTGCTTCGAAGCGAGCGCGCCGATGGCATCGACGTCGAAGGGGTGACCGTAGAGGTGTACCGGCATGATCGCAGCCGTGCGGTCGGTGATCTTCGACTCAACGGACGCAGGGTCCAGCGTGTAATAATCCGGGTCAACATCGGCAAAGACCGGCGTGGCTCCAGTCAGCGCCACCGAGTTGGCCGTGGCTGCGAAGGTGAAGGAAGGAACAATGACTTCGTCGCCGGCGCCAATGCCGGCGGCCAGAAGGCCAAGGTGCAGCCCTGAGGTGCCAGAGTTGACGGCGACAGCTGCGCGGCCGTCCAGAAGTACTTGGGAAAATTCCTGCTCGAAGGACGCAACCTCCGAGCCTTGGGCAAGCTGGCCGGAGGCCAGAACTGCCTCTACGGCCTTGCGCTCGTCGTCGCCAATGATGGGTTTGGCGGGGGGAATGAATTCGGGGCTCATGCCTCTACCTCTCGAAGTGTCTCGTTCTGTTCAACATATGTGGCGCCGGTTTCCGGGCATACCCAGTTCCCGCCAATGTTCTGCAGCGGGAAGCCCGCCTTACCGACCCAGCCCCGCCGCTTGGCCGGAACCCCGACCATCAGCGCGAAATCAGGGACATCTTTGGCAACAACTGCTCCGGCGGCTACGGTGGCCCAGCGTCCGATGGTCACGGGAGCGACGCACACGGCGCGGGCACCAATGGACGCTCCTTCACGAATAGTGACGCCCACAGGCTCCCAGTCGTGCGCACTCTTCAGACTTCCGTCCGGACCTACAGCACGGGGATAAGTATCATTCGTCAGCACTACTGCCGGACCGATAAACACGCCGGCCTCCAGTTCTGCGGGCTCGTAGACAAGTGCATAGTTCTGGACTTTGCAGTTGTCCCCCATCTTGACGCCAGTGCCTATGTAGGCGCCGCGTCCGACGATGCAATTGACACCCAATTCAGCTTTCTCGCGGACTTGGGCCAGATGCCAGATCTTGGATCCATCACCAATTACCGCCTCGTCTGAAACATCGGCGCTCTCTGCAACCACTATCACCGGTGAAGGTCCCTTCTCATTGAGCACACGCGACAACGAGTTTCATCTTAGCCGAGACGCCATGTCCTCGCGTCAAGTCGGCGCCTTCAGCCGGTATCGCCGAGAGTTGTCCACATAGCCCAGGAAAGGGGCAGCAGCCTGCCCGGGAATTCCATAGCCTCAGTTCTGGACGGCTACGGGAATTCAGGAAGGAGCGGGCAAATGATCTTTGAGTGCACGCTCGTTGGCGGCCCGAATGCCGCATCACCGGCGCCACCGGAAGAGTTGACGATCACTGTCTCCAGCGGAATGCCGGGCTCAGAACTTCAGCGGCAATTGCAGGAGGCCCGCGGGGTCGGTCCCCTGTCAGTTGCCGGGGAAGACCTATCCGCCCTGACCGTCGGACACCCCCCACTCGTAGCCGGGGCCGTTCTGGTGGACGGACATTGTCCTGCGGAAAAGTCGGACTCTCCGGCAACGCCGCTCCTGCTGCTGACACATACCGGGCCGGGGGCCGGCTCAGTCTTTGCACTCCAGCGGGGTTTCCACCGCATCGGCCGCGGCGCTGTCGATATTTGCATCCCTGATCCGGGGATGTCCCGTGAGCACGCCGTGTTGGAGGTGTCCGGCACCGCACTGAGCGTCACGGACAAAGGGAGCCGGAACTCGGTACTCGTTGACGGGGAGCGTGCCCGGGAAAGGACGGTGACATCGTCGTCGAGAATTCGCTGCGGAAACACTACCTTCACCATCGTTACGCCAAGCAGCTCCACCCCCGGGATTCATGCCGACGCCGGACGTTCTGTTGCCGAGCCCCTTGAAGTCCAGCGCCACACGGGCTCCTTGAACCGCTGGTCGGTTGCCGTTGCGGCGGGGCTCCCGCTCATAGCAGGCGTTGGCCTGGCACTCGCGACGGGGATGTGGATGTTTCTGGGGTTTACGGCCGTTTCCGCGGTGAGCCTCATTGTTCCAACGATCACAGGAAGGAAGGGACGCCAAGAGTTCAGGCGTGCCGTCGCAGAGGCGGTGCGGCAGGACTCCGAACGCCGCCGCCGATGTTCGCCGTCTGCGGCGGAAATCATTGTTGCCACCTTGGCCCCCGCGGCAGGCTTGATCCTGAAGCCTTCAGCACCTCTAACATTGCCTGGCTCTGGGGCAGGATCGCCCGATGCATCACGACAAGATCCGACCGCCGGGTCAGCAACATGGATCCGGCTGGGTACCTCGCCCAGTCTGGCCAATGTGCGGCTCGTCCCAGCAGATCCCCATTTCCGTCCGCCCGCAATCGGCCCCATGCCAGTGACGCTGGGCTCGCACCCTGCCATTGTTGCCTTGCATGGCCAGACCGAGCACATCGACGCCCTGATCCGTTTCATCGTCATGCAACTGGCAAGTTTCCCAAGCTCGTCATCCACACCGATCATTCTTCTCGGACCAATAGGGCGGCTACCTCTCAGCGCGCGGTTCCTGCCATACCTGACACTTGCCACGAATGAGGCGGCAGCGACAGCAGCTCTTCGAAGGTTGAAGGGAACCAACCAGGGCAGGCTCATAGTTCTCGGTGACTCGCCGGGCTCGGGTAACTGCTGTACCAAACTCCTGGATGCCGCCATCGAGGCTTCGTGGCAGGTGTTGCGGCATTCCGGCCCCCATGCCGGACCTACCGGTGTGGCCATTGAGATAGGACGCTCTGGTACATCCGCCGTTTTGCAGGTTCCCAGTGGACGCCAGGAGTTCATCCCGGACATGGTTCCGCTTAAGGCCTTCGAACAGTTTTGCCGCACAGTGGTGTCCAATCCACACCGCGAAGGTCCTGCCGGCGACGGCATACCGGGATCCTGCTCTCTGGATGACCTGCTTCCAGGTGGACCTCGAGGCATACTGCGGCGATGGACTGGCGAGAACGGGCAGCATGAACTGCAGGCGCTTCTGGGTCAGGGCCAGGACGGCCCCTTGACGTTTGACTTCCACGTCGACGGACCCCACCTCCTGGTAGCCGGGACCACCGGCGCCGGGAAGTCAGAACTCCTCCGCACAATCGTGGCATCCATGGCACTGAATCATTCGCCGGACCAGGTGACATTCCTCTTCGTCGATTTCAAGGGCGGCTCCGGACTAAGTCCTTTACTTGGGCTTCCGCACTGCGTCGGCCTTCTTACGGACCTTGGAAGTCATCATCTTGACCGCGTGCTCACTTCCCTTCGAGGCGAGATCCGCCGTCGCGAGGAGCTGTTCGCGGACGCGGGGACTTCAGACCTGTCTGCATATCAACGTTCACGTGCGGCTGTAGAGGTGGCGATCCCCCATCTGGTACTCGTTGTGGATGAGTTCCGAATGTTGGTCGACGAAGCCCCCGGAGCCCTTCGTGAGCTGATGCGTGTTGCCGCCATTGGGCGGTCCTTGGGCATTCATCTGGTTATGGCTACTCAAAGGCCGCAGGGTGCGTTGACCGCCGACATCCGCGCCAACGTCACTTCAAGCATCGCCCTGCGTGTTCAGTCCGATGCGGAGTCAATGGACATCATCAATTCCAAAGCTGCAGCATCCATCGGCGTTGATGTCCCGGGGCGGGCATATCTTGTGAGGGCCACGGGTTCCCCCGAAGAATTCCAGGGAGCGTCCCTTGCTGTGTCAGCCACGGTCAGCCGGAAGGCTCCGGGGGCAGCAATCGTTCAGTCGGCCATCGAGGCCTTGCACGCTCGTCAAAACAAACAGCCAATGGTCGGTAAGTCAGCGGCCCAGGCGGAGGCAAGGGCGGAGGCGGTGGTCTCGGCAACCCGAACAGTCTGGCGCTCCCTGGGGCGGGCCGATCCCCGGCAACCTGTAGCCCCACTCTTGCCGGCGTCCATTGGGTGGAATGAAGATCTGTCCGCTTTCGGCGTTGCGGGCAAGGACGTTCAAGACACACTGGACACGTCGATGGCCCCCGTAGGTCCATTGGGGATCGTGGACAGGCCGGAACAGCAGTCAGTTGAGGCCTTGGAATGGTCACCTCCTGACCATGGTCATTTCGCCATGATCGGCAGCAGTTCCAGTGGAATGCACGAATGTTTCAAGGCTGCTTCTGCGATGCTGGCAGCACATGGCACCCCACCACACCTGTACATCCTGGATTCGGCTGGAATGCTGGGAAAGCTCCGCCGGGGAGGCAGCTATGGCGCCACTTTGGGCCTGCATCAGCTGGCATTGGCCGTTCGGGTCCTTGAGCGGCTCACTGAAGAAATGGCACGTCGACGCGTGGCGGGCGAGGACGTCTCCGCAAGTCCCCGTATGGTCCTGATAGTTACTGGCTGGTGCTCATGGGCCGCAGCGCTCCGATCAGGGCGATTCGCGTGGGCAGAGGACCTTTTGAGGGACATCATCCGGGACGGGACCCCCCTTGGAGTCACAGTCCTGATATGCGGCGAACGCGAACTGGTAAGCTCACGCTTTTTTGCCGCCATCCCAAACCGGGTATTTTTTCCAACGGGAGCCACGGAAGAGTCACGATATCACTGGCCCCGCCTTCCGGAAGTCGAGCCTGTCCAGGGGCGTGCTGTTGCCATGGGTGCCTTTGTTCAGGGCGCAGCCAGGGCGGCTCATTTCCGCACTGCACCAAGCGGGACAGCCTGGCCGTTCATTGACCTTCAGCCTTCGTCAAAACCACCTTTCCGAGTGCGGCCGCTCCCCGAATCCCTCAGCAAGTCTGATTTCGATGTTGCGATGGCTGCGATCCCAAGACCTTCGCGGCCATCCTCGGGATCGGCGCAGTCCGCCAGCAACGAGATTGCGGCTGACGACCTGGACTTCGGGATGACGCCGGACTCCATCCCCTTGTGGATCGGCATCGGAAATGACGAATCAGTTCCCGTCTCATTTCCCCTTGGGCCGCGCGGTGTCAGCATCATCATTGGGAGTCACGGCTCCGGCAAGACTTCAGTGTTGGCATCCCTGAAGTCCCTTCATCCCCAGGTTCCGTGGGTCTTCCCGGGAGTCGGAAGTACGGCTGGTGCTTTCTGGGCAACTGTGGCCCGCTCAGCGACCACGGGATCGCTGGATCCTGCAAGCATCCTCATTGTCGATGACGCCGATGTCCTGGATCCGGAGGGGCGGGCAGCTCTCGCCGCACTGGCTGGCCGGACACGAGGAGTGATCTTGACTGCGACGTCGGGTCCCGCTTTGCTTCAGCGCCTGCCACTGGCCGCAGAGGTCCAAGCCAGTGGCATGGGCCTCATTCTGGCTCCGAGAACTCCCCTGGACGGAGACATCCTCGGCGTGAGGCTGGACATAGAAACCTCACCGCGTGCTGGTCGGGGTGTGATAGTCCGCGGAAACCGTGTGGTCCAGGTGCAGGTGGCTTTCACGTCCGACACCAGAAAGCACATCGGCACGATCGGAAGTCATGGCAGCATTCGCTAGAGGGCGCCCTGCGTTCCTCCCGCTCGTGACGCATATCCGATAACGCTCTTTTGGAACAAAAACACGATCGCCGCCAGTGCAGGCAAAATCATAGCCAACCCTGGCAGAACCAAGCCGCCGGTCATCGTTGGGAACCCAATGGTGAGGACGAACAACTGAGCAACCAGAGCGGCGGCGCGGGTCCATCTGTACCCGCGGAACAGGAAATGGCCCACTGCGAACAGCCAGGCCGAGAAGGCCAATAAGAGGCCCAGAGTAAAGACCGCTCCCCAAAATGTCAGGACAGGGGCTCCTGTCAATAGTTCGAAAGCGTACCAAGCCGCAGCACCAAGGAGGGCCAGCGCTTCCAGCACGACAACGATCGAGATAATCAGGATTCCAGGGGGCTTCTTGCCACCGGATTTCAGCCCCCCAGATATCGGGCCCTCAGGCAAAGGTCTGACTGGACCGTCGTTTCCATCTGATCCAGAGTTTGGTTGGGCCGGGTTAACAGGAGGTCTTGACACACTGGCACACTACCGGACATAGTCATCTAGCAGTGAGGGCACTGGCGGCTGATGTGATGCATCGCTCACGGATTCAGGGCATTTCAACGACTAATACCCCTTGTTTACAAGGCGTTAACATGAAACGCTTGACTCAGACGACCAAGGGGGCCCATGCGGGCCCCTTTCCTTTGGAGCCTCTCGTGAATGTTTTCACAAAAGGCTCAAACTAGTTCTCACGAATGGAGTGACTGATCAGCATGGATTGGCGTAATCGCGCAGCCTGCCTCGACAAGGACCCGGAGCTCTTTTTCCCAGTCGGCAACACGGGACCAGCACTTCTGCAGATTGAGGAAGCAAAGAGCGTTTGCCGCCGATGCCCCGTCGTGGACACTTGCCTTCAATGGGCTCTTGAGTCCGGCCAGGATGCAGGCGTCTGGGGCGGCATGAGCGAGGACGAACGCCGCGCACTCAAGCGTCGCGCAGCACGCGCCCGGCGCGCTTCGTAGCAGGCAGTACAAGCACCAAACGCAGAAGGCCGCGGACCACATGGTCCACGGCCTTCGGCGTTTAAGACAGTTGCCTGTTAAACCGGCCGACCTCCGGAACGCCCTATGCGCGAGCCAGGTTCAGGACAATTTCGACGGCGGTACCGCCACCCTCCCGCGGGCTCCATTGAATGGATCCCCCAAGCTCACTTGTGACGAGGGTACGCACGATCTGCAGGCCCAGGCCCTCCGTGTACTGCCCGTCCGGCAGCCCAACGCCGTCGTCGGCAATTGTCACTGTCAGGAATTCGTCATTTCCGTCTCCTGCTGCACGATCAGCCAGCAACCAAACGGTTCCCGTCCTCCCCTCCAACCCGTGCTCAACAGCGTTGGTGACCAGTTCGTTGATGACCAGTGCCAGGGGCGTGGCGAAATCGCTAGGGAGCTCGCCGAACATCCCGGACCTTTCGGTGCGTACTTGCTGGGAAGGCGAAGCGACTTCGGCAGAAAGCCTGAACTGGCGCCCGATGAGTTCATCGAAGTCGACGCTTTGGGTCAGACCTTGGGAAAGGGTCTCATGAACAAGCGCGATGGTAGCCACGCGGCGCATGGCCTGTTCCAGTCCCTGTTTTGCTTCGTCGCTGACCATACGTCGGGACTGCATACGCAGCAGGGCGGCAACGGTCTGGAGGTTGTTCTTTACTCTGTGGTGGATCTCGCGGATCGTCGCGTCCTTGGTGACCAACTCCATTTCACGGCGCCTCAACTCGGACACATCGCGGCACAAAACAAGGGCGCCAAAGCGATGTTGCTCGTCGCGCAAGGGAATGGCACGCAGGGAAAGGCTGACCCCCCTGGACTCAATCTCGCTGCGCCATGGCATTCGGCCGGTGACAACCAACGGCAGTGTTTCGTCCACCATGCGCCGATCCTTCAGCAATCCGGCCGTCACTTCAGCGAGGGAACGTCCTTCCAGGGACTCGACCTCCCCCAGCCGCCGGAAAGCAGATACGCCATTGGGACTTGCGTACTGCACGATGCCTTCAGCGTCGAGCCGGATGAGTCCGTCCCCCACACGGGGAGCACCTCTGCGGGATCCGGTGGGCGATGCGAAATCAGGCCACAACCCGAGAGTTCCCATGCGAAGGAGGTCGTAGGCGCATTGCCGATACGTGAGTTCCAGCCTGGATGGCATACGGGAACTGGACAGGTCCATATGGGACGTGACAACGGCCAGGGTCCTGCCGTTGCGCACCATCGGCACGGCTTCGACACGCAGCGCCATCTCGCTGCTCCAGCTTGTCTCACTGGAGCGCTCAATGGAGCGGCTGTTCCAGGCCTTTTCCACGAGTGGACGAAGATCCGAGCGGATGCCCTCACCCACGAAGTCCGCGTGAAACACCGTATGCGATGTTGACGGACGTACGTGGGCGAGGGCGATGTACCCAAACTCCGGATGCGGAAACCACAAGGCGAGGTCGGCAAACGCGAGGTCGGCGACCATTTGCCAATCGCCTACCAGGAGGTGCAGCCATTCAGCATCTCCAGGCCCGAAATCAGCGTGTTCCCTGATGGGGTCTGTAAAGATTGCCACTGCACCTCCATTTGCGACGCCGGGACCAGCCCCTAGCGTCGAACGATTGACCTCAAGAGCCTTAATGCTACCGATAGTGAAGCCATGTCATCGGCTTCGAGGGAATTGACCTCATCAAACATGGTTTTCGCCCGTCCGAGTTGTTCGGCATTCAGGCCTTCCCACGTCTTCAGTCGATCCTCGGCAGGGGTGCCCGGCGTGCTCGACTCAAGCACCGACGTCGTCATGTCCGCGACGGTTGAGTAAAGGTCGTCCCGGAGCGCCGCACGGGCAAGTGCCTGCCAGCGGTCGTCGCGTGGCAAGGCGCTGATCCGTTCCAGCAGCGAGTCAACGTGGAAGCGGTTGAAGACCGTGTAGTAGACATGTGCCACTTCCTCGACACTGTTGGTTCCGGTCTGGGCGATCTTTGCGATGTCCAGCAAAGCATAGCTCTCGAACAGCTCCGCCCACCTGTGGGCCAGGTGATCCGGCAGCTCCCAAGTGCGGGCTTTTTCCAGCCAGCCAGTGATGCGAACTTTGTCATCCCCACGCAGGTAATCCAACAATTTGGCCCGAAGCGGCACCATCATGGGCTTGAATGACTTCACGACGTCCGCGATCGGGCGGGATGCCATGCCCTGCCCGAGCACCCACCGGACCGCACGGTCAAGGAGCCGGCGGACATCGAGATGGACTTCGCTCCAGTGTTCGGTGGGGAACGATGCCGGAAGGGCATTCAATTCCTCAACCATCGGATCGAGATCGTAGATTTCACGCAGCGCCACGAATGCCTTGGCTACGGCTACCTCGTTGGCGGACGTTTCTTCGATCGCCCGGAAGGCGAAGGTGATCCCACCGAGGTTGATGATGTCGTTGGCCACGACCGTAGCGATGATTTCGCGCCGCAGCGGGTGGGTGTCCAGTTCGGCGTCGAACCTCTCCCGCAACTGCTTCGGGAAGTAGGCCCGGATCGTGTCCTTGAACCAGGGGTCGTCGGCCAGGTTGCTGTCCCGAAGTGCACCCGCCAACTCGATCTTCGCGTAGGCGGCCAGGACAGACAGCTCGGGAGACGTCAGTCCCTGTCCCTGTTCCAGGCGCTGCCGCAATGTCTCGGTAGTGGGCAGTGCCTCCAGGTCACGCTTGAGGTCGGCTGATTTTTCCAGCCAGTCCATCAGGCGCTCATAGCTGGGGCTCCAGTCCGCAACGCGGGTACGGTCGTTAAGGAGCAGGATGTTCTGGTCGATGTTGTCCTGCAGGACCAAGCGGCCGACTTCTTCGGTCATGTCAGCCAGGAATGCTGCCCGTTCTGCGGCCTCAAGCTTCCCGGCCGCCACCATACGATCAACGAAGATCTTGATATTGACCTCGTGGTCGGAGCAGTCAACGCCCGCTGAGTTATCAATCGCATCCGTATTAAGGATGACACCCTGCAACGCAGCCTCAATACGACCACGCTGGGTCAACCCCAGGTTGCCGCCTTCGCCGACCACCTTGACGCGGAGGTCCTTGCCGTCCACGCGGATGGCGTCGTTGGCCTTGTCCCCTACGGCAGCATGCGTCTCCGTGCTGGCCTTGACGTAAGTGCCGATGCCGCCGTTGTACAGAAGATCCGCCGGGGCAAGCAGGATTGCCCGAAGCAATTCGGGAGGGCTCAGCTGGGTGGTTCCGTCCGGCAACCCCAGGGCCTTTCGTACTTGGTCGGACACGGGGATCGTCTTGGCTTGGCGTGGGTAGACGCCACCCCCTTCGCTGATGAGGGCCCGATCATAGTCATCCCACGAAGACCGCGGAAGCTCAAAGAGCCTCTGCCTCTCTGCATACGAGGCGGCGGTGTCCGGGTTGGGGTCCAGGAAGATATGACGGTGGTCAAATGCGGCCACGAGCCGGATGTGCCGCGAAAGCAACATTCCGTTGCCGAAAACATCACCTGACATGTCGCCCACGCCGACAACGCTGAACTCTTCAGACTGGGTATCGAGGTCGAGTTCACTAAAGTGCCTCTTCACAGACTCCCAGGCGCCGCGGGCGGTGATACCCATGGCCTTGTGGTCATAGCCTACGGATCCACCCGACGCGAAAGCATCGCCAAGCCAGAACCCATATTCGGCCGCCAATCCGTTGGCTGTGTCTGAGAACGTCGCGGTTCCCTTATCGGCTGCCACCACCAGATAGGAATCATCGCCGTCATGGCGAACAACGTCCGACGGCGGCACAAGCCGTTCGCCCTCCGCTGTAGTAA
Organism: Micrococcaceae bacterium Sec5.1; assembly: GCA_039636795.1. NCBI lineage: Bacteria > Bacillati > Actinomycetota > Actinomycetes > Micrococcales > Micrococcaceae > Micrococcaceae bacterium Sec5.1. The sequence continues at coordinate 3,775,875 of CP143430.1, forward strand.
TGAGGTTGTCGGTGATGTCCAACAAGCCGCGAATGAAGGTCTTATAGCTTTCCACGCCCTCGGCCATCCAGGCCGCGCGGTCAACTGCGGGGTTGGGCAGCTTCTTCGCGAAGAAGCCACCCTTGGCACCGGTCGGTACGATGACCGCGTTCTTAACGGTCTGCGCCTTCACCAAGCCCAGGATTTCAGTACGGAAGTCCTCCCTGCGATCAGACCAGCGGAGACCACCACGAGCCACCTTGCCAAAGCGGAGGTGGACGCCTTCCACGCGCGGAGAGTAAACCCAGATTTCGAACATGGGTCGCGGGAACGGCAAACCATCGATGGTGGTGGGATCCAGCTTGAAGCTCAGGTAACCCTTGTTTTGGAAGAAGTTGGTGCGCAACGTCGACTCAATAAGGTTGACGAAGGTCCGAAGCACGCGGTCCGCGTCCAACGTAGCGACTTGGTCGATAGCTTCTGCGAGGGCTGCCCTTGCGGCACCTTGCTGGTGGGGACGCTCGCTTTCCTCGACGCTGGGATCGAAACGGGCAGCAAACAGGACGGTCAGACCCCGCGCAACATCCGGGTTGGCCAAGAGGGTATCGGCGATGAACCCAAAGGAGTTGGTATTGCCCATCTGGCGCATGTACTTGGCGTAGGCGCGGAGGACCACCACTTGGCGCCAGTGCATGCCCTCGCGGAGCACGAGGCGGTCAAAGTTGTCAGACTCGACGGCCCCGGTGACGGCAGCCCCAAATGAGTCAGCCAGGAGATCTCCGGTGGCGAGTGGGTCTATGCCAGCCGGGTACTTCAGCCCAAGGTCATACAGGAAAAAGTCGCGGTGATCCGCAGTTTCGATTTCGAAGGGCCGTTCGTCCAGGACTTCGAGGCCAAGGTTGTGGAAGTAAGGAAGGATCTGGCTCAGGCTCTTGGGCTCCATCAGGTAGAGCTTGACGCGCGCATCCTCCTCCAGTGCGTCACCGGCACCTTCGGGAAGGTACACGTGCACGCCGGGGCGGAGTTCCTTGCTCGCTTCCCCTGCCCGTTCGGCCTGGGCTCCATACTCTTCAAACCGTTCGATGTCCTCAAGCGCGTCTTCAACCTCGTAGTCAACGCGGTAGCCGGGAGGGAATGCCTCAGCCCACAGGGCGGACAGTACGTCGGCGCTCTCCGCGGGACGGTTCTCCCGAAGTACCTCGGCGATGCCTTCGCTCCAGGACCTGGAGGCACGCATCAGGCGGTGCTCGAGTTCTTCTACGTTGACTTCGGCAAGTTCCGCTGTGCGTGGCAGCCTGATCCTGAAGAAGACACGCGCAAGCGCGGACTCCGTGATTCTCGCTTCGTAGTCAATACTCTCGGCCTGGAAGGTCTCGCGCAGTTCCTGTTCAATACGGAGCCTGACGCTCGTGGTGTACCGATCGCGCGGCAGGTAGACGACGGCGGACATGAATCGTCCGTAAATGTCGGGGCGCAGGAAAAGCTTGGTCCGGCGCCGTTCCTGGAGTCGCTGGATCCCGGTGGCCGTAGCCGCAAGGTCCGGGATTTCGATCTGGAACAGTTCGTCGCGAGGGTATGTTTCCAGGATGCCCAGGAGGTCCTTGCCCGAGTGTGAATCCATCGGGAAGCCTGCGTTACGCAACACTGCATCCACTTTGTCGCGGACGATGGGTATGTTTCGAACCGATCCCGTGTAGGCACTTGTGGCGAAGAGCCCGATGAAGCGACGCTCGCCGTTGACGTTTCCGGCGGCGTCGAAGCTCTTGACTCCGATGTAGTCCAGGTATGCCGGACGGTGCACGGTTGAGCGGGAGTTCGCTTTTGTGATAACCAGGGCCCGCTTTTCACGGGCGCGCTTGCGGCCGGCGTCAGTGAGGTGCTGGATCTGCCGCGTGTTGTCGCCCTCGCGGAGCAAGCCAAGTCCGCTGTGCTCACGAAGTTCCAGGACGTCCTCGCCGTCTTCGTTCACGAGGTCGTATTCGCGGTACCCGAGGAAGGTGAAGTTGCCGTCATCCAGCCAGCGCAAAAGGTCCTGCGCCTGCCTGAGTTCGGCAATCTGTTCCGGGTGCGAGACCTTTCCAAGCGCTTCTGCCAGCTCCAGCGCCTTGCTGCGCATTTTCGGCCAGTCCTCCACTGCGGCACGGACATCGCCCAGGACGCGTTGTAAGCCGGCAATCAATTCTGCTCGGGCGTCCTCGCTGACGCGGTCAATTTCGACGGCGATCCAGGACTCCATGTGCGAGGCGTTATCGTTGTCGCCGAGCAGGTGGGCGACACTGGGCAGCGCGGCGGTGTCGCCGCTGGAAATGCCGATATTTGACGGAACCCTGGAAGCGCCGGTGAGCTCGCCGGAAACGCGGTCACGGGTAACCACGAAAAGCGGGTGCATCACCAGCCGGATCGCGCAGTTTTGGCGAACGAGTTCGGCGTTTACGGAGTCAACAAGGAACGGCATGTCATCAGTAACGATGTATACGACGTTTCGGTCGGCTTCGACGCCGATTTCCACAATGGCATTTCCAGGTCGCCGGGACTGGGCAACTTTCCTATGTGTGCTTGCCCGCGAAATCAGCAGCTCGGGCGCGTACACCCGGGAGTCCTCCTCTGCGAGATGCTCATAGTAGTCACCGAAAAACCCCTCACGGACAACTGCTGCATCGGACCGATCCTCCACGCTGGATCCTGACGACATCTACAAACGCCTCCATCACATGTTGATTGCTGCGACTCTGCAGCCCACATGGCGAGCCTAGCGCTTAAGCAGACCGAAGGCTCTGGTAGATCGGCCAAGGGATTTCCGATTTTGCTGGATAGGTGCACAGACTAACCCCGCGATGGCTTTTCGCAAGGGAGAGTCGGGCGATGATTCCAACAGGACAGATCCCGACAATAGTGCAGCATCGCACGCTTCCGCGTCTGCAGGTAAGTAGGCATCAACGCCATGGCCAGGGCCGAAGCGCTCCCAGGCCTCGGATAACTGCTGTCGGGGCGAACGGCCCACCGTGGCCCGCTTCACCTTATTGAGGAGCACCCGTGGCGTTGCCTGTGGAACCGCAGCTTCGAGCTCGGCAAGGCCACGGACCAATCGCGGGACGCCGATTGCATCCGCAGCCCCAACGGCAAAAACCTCGTCTGCCAGCTCCAAACTGCGCAGGGTAGCGCCATTGCGGCGTGGCGCCATAGTGTCAAAGCTCAGTTCCTCATCTGCTTCCAGGCAGAAGCCGGTGTCCACGACAACCACCTCGGCCACTTGCTTGGCCCTTTGGAGGACAAGCGAGAGTGCGGAGGCCCTCAGTTCAGTCCAGCGGTCCGCCCTTGTGGTTCCAGTCAGTACTCGAAATCCACCGGTCTTGATGAAGACAGGCGTAGCAGCCCTGTCCAGTGCATCCGCATCCAGCAATCCTTGGTCAGCGAGCCTGCACGCCTGGGCGAGGCCCGCGGACTCCTCCAGCAGCCCAAGCATGGCCGATACGCTCGCACCGTAACTGTCCGCATCCACAAGAATCACGGACTTGCCTTCGGCCGCCAACTCGGCAGCCATGTTTACCGCAACCAGAGTTCTTCCCGGAGCGCCCGTTGGTCCCCACACTGCTATCACCCTCCCCGCGCCGACCGCTTCTGGTTCTGGGGTTTCCGGCGCCAACTGGAATCCCGCAGATGAATCCGCGAATCCGGCGTCTGGAAACTTGCGGGCTCCAACGGGCCCACCGTGGCGGCCCACTGCATCGGAAATCCTCAGGGCAAGTGCGGCGGGCTCAATATCAGTGGACGCTGTTACTACACCAATAGCGGTGAGCCTGGAGACCTCCAGGGGGTCCACGGTCAGGGCGAGAATGGACACACCTACGGCGGCCAGCCGGTCCACCAATGTAGCGGTTAATTCTTCGGAGCCTTCGGCAACGACGGCGGCCAGGGCAAGCCCGCTTTGGCAGGCAGCCATCAACTCTGCAAGCTCTGAACATCGCCGGACCACAGTGACGGGGCCATGCAAGCGCTCCAGCCCGCCAACTACGGCTTCCTGTGCCTGGCCAACGGTGATGACCGGGATGCTCATTGGCTGATGCCCGCAGGGTTCCAAACAACAGACACCTTGGCGGCGTTGGCCTTGGCGCCCAGCAGCTTAGGCATCTGCTTGTCCGTGACCAGCACCAGCACGACCGTTGTCTTTGAGGCACCGAGAGCACTCGAACCCGCTGTTACTTCTGCGATTTCGGCGCCGGGCAGCAATAGCTGTGGTTCTTCAAAAGCGTTTTGGGAACCGGGCATAGCGACCCAGACGTCCACCTTCGCCCCGGGAACCGCCTGCGCTGGAAGTGACTCTTCCATCGATATGGCAACAGGCTTGCGGTTCAGGACGTCAGACTGTCCGAGGCTCTTCTGTGGAACGAGTTGGCCCTTCTCAATTCTCTGTAGAGCTACCTTGCCCTGGTCAATTCCGTCCTCCACGGTTACATAGCCGGGCTCGACGTCATCCAAGCGAACCTGGACGACGGTTAAATCCTCAGGACCCACGGTTTGGCCAACCGAAATACCCTCCCGTGCGGCATAAACCTGAGTGGTCCGATCAGCGGTACTGACAACTGAGATGACTCCGGCGACGGATACAAGCATGAGCAGCACTCCCACCAGTAGTCGTGGATCCCTCCAAGACGGCTTCTTCAACCTGTTGCCGGCGACGCCTGCACTCGGATCCATTTTCCTGCTCCCCCATTGAAGTTCTCATGGCATGGTTACCCGCGCCGCCTCTTCATTGTTGCCGTGACATGGCGTAAGCCAAAGTCAAAAACTCCAAATCATGGGAAATTGTGGATAACTGTGCCAAACGGGGCCAACAGGTGCCAAAATAGTCCCATGCCCCGATTCCTGACTCTGGCGGACGTCGCCGAACAACTGCAGATAAATTCGCCGCAGGCCTATGCCCTGGTGCGCAGCGGTGAGTTGAAAGCCATTCAGGTCGGAGGACGTGGTCAATGGCGCATCGAGGAAAAGATGCTGGAACAATACATCGAGGAGCGGTATGCCGAGGCCAGCCGAATGATCGAAGAGGCCAAGTCCAAGTCCGGATAGTTTTGGGGAGCCAAACGGGCCGATGAACGGCTAGAACCCCTGGCTGCCGCTCGAGCAGATCGCCTCAAGTGATGTAAATGGAATTGTCCTCACGGCGGCCACTGCACCGCCGCGCCGCACCTCGCCCCTCGTATCGGCAAAATCGAAATGGTCACGCCCAACCCTGTCGATGACGCCATGGAGCCTGTGGCCTCCCTCCGGGCCAGTAGCCAAGACGACCGTCACCTGGGCCCTGTCCCGCGAGAGTCCGCGGAGGGCGCTGGCAAGCCTTAGCGAACTTTGGATCTGGGAAACAGGTTTTCTAGCCAATCTTCCGAGTCCGTCGTAAAGACGTACCGATGCGCATGGAATGAGCCATTGCCGTCCGTTGTCGATCAACACAAACCAATCCCCACCGACGTGACCCAACGTCCCCTGGAGAGAAATACCGCCGCTCAGCACCAAAGCGATCTCAGCTCCGCCGACTCCCCGAAGCCTGTCCACAAGGTCAAGGCCGGCTAGCTCGACTCTCACGCGTTCGGATATTTCCGATTCACGGGCCAAGGCGCGCTCAGCAGAAAATTGCGCTTCCAGATCTTCAAAGAGAGAGTCCCATCTCATATGGTCACAATAGGACCCGTAGCGCGTGGCGCCAAGCGCAAGGGGATTTTCCCGTCATGATTGGACAAAGTCCTTCGACTATGCTGAGAATGGGCAAATAGCACTAAATGACATCAAACAGCATTAAGCAGCCGAAAGGGTAAGTATGAGCAGCGATCCGGCAAGGGTCCGCCACGATGCCACGTTGGCCGCCGTACTCCTCGCGTTGGGACTTTTGCTGCTAATCGTTGGGCAGAACCTCTTGGGGCAGTGGCAGGTGGATGCAGCCCACGGGCAGAGAAGTACGTTCGACCACCTCCTCGCCCTTGCGTCCAGCGCCTCGGGAATTGCCATCGTGTCTTGGTGGGTCCTCTCACTTGGCCTCGCAGCTTGGGCTGCGGTTCTGCAAAGTGCGGGGAGGAGCGGCAGCGCCAACGCCATCGCCAAGTTCAGTCCAGCTTTCATGCTGAGACTGGCGTTTGCCCTTCTAAGCCTGAATCTCCTCGGAATTCAGGCCGCTCAGGCTGCGGCAACGCCGGAACCTCAATGGCAGGCCACTTCCAGTGGCGCCACAGGCAGGGCAGCGTGGCATCCGTCCGCTGGCGTACAAGAACCCCTGCCCGCTGTGGTGATGGCCCCTGCGCGAACCACCGAAGAAAGCCACGAGGCAAATCGGTCAGGGCCTGCCTGGCAGCCACAGGCTCCCACAGTTGAACCCGGCCTCCTGTCGCGACAAGGCTCTCGCGAGAGGGCGTTTGAACATCGCGCTGAAGCCAGCGTTGTGGTCAAGCCGGGTGACACGCTGTGGTCCATTGCCGCAGACAACCTTGGACCCTTCGCAACCGACGTTGATATAGCACTCCATTGGCCGATGTGGTATTCAGCCAACCGAGGGATCATTGGCAACGATCCCGCGACGTTGCGCCCGGGACAAGTCCTGCAGCCCCCAACGCCCGGCTGAGGTCCTCGCCGCCCGTAAAGAATCCGAATGTATTGAACGGCACCCACTCAGGGGCACTCGTTCATGACCTAAGAGCAGTCCCATTGTCATCCCAGACGTAGCAACCTGAGCCAAGCGATGCCCGCGCAACGGCTCACAGAGTGAACTCATGAGGATTGACCATGACTGTTGTAACTGCACGCCGCCACGCAGACCGCCAAAGAACAAAACATCCTGCAACGAACGCCGGAGCCAACCCTTCTACCCTTGACGTAAGGCTGGTGGCACGAAGCATCGCTCAAGCTGCGGTTGAAGTCCTTGCCGGGACACGGTCCGTAGTCCAGCTGTCCAGATCCCTCGATGAGCAATGCTTTCTCTCGCTCCAGCATCGGGCCGCCCTTACACGCGAACACTCTGCACGCACCCGCGGCTCGCTACAGGTTCACAGAAGCCCGATGGTCCGTTCCGTCCGTGCTTGCGCCATTTCAGACTCCATCTACGAGGTCAGCATCGTTGTTTCTGAGGAGCAGCGCTCCCGCGCTATTGCCATGAGGTTGGAACACTCCGACGGGACGTGGCAGGTCACCGCCCTGGAGATTGGCTAGTCACCCAGATTGGCTAGGCACTGGAGATTGGCTAGTCACCCCAATTGGCTAGGCACCCGTGATTGACTAGCCACCCCTGAACCAGGCAGGTTGCCTCGACCGGGGAAGGCGGCTCTACGAAAAAAGACCCCGGACATGTGTCCGGGGTCCGTTTTCATAGGCACTAGATCAGCGTCGCTTCTTCTTGGCAGTTTTGCGCTGCTCCTGGGTGGCTGCCTTGGCAGGATTACCGGATCGGCCCGAGGAGCGGCCTTCGATGCGGGTCTGGCTCGCTCCGTCCTCGCCTGGGGCTGTGTACTGCAATTGGGCCGGCTTTTCGGGTGTCTCCAGACCGGCAGCCCGGATCTGGGGATCGTGGTGCTCGGTGTGTGCACCTGCCACAGTATCGTCGGCAACAACGACATCTTCGGCGGGGGTTACCTCAACTTCAAGGTTGTAGAGGAAGCCAATGCTTTCCTCGCGAATGGCTTCCATCATGCTTTGGAACATCACGAAGCCTTCGCGCTGGTACTCAACCAGCGGATCCCGTTGGGCCATGGCCCGCAGCCCGATGCCCTCTTTGAGGTAGTCCATCTCGTACAAGTGCTCTTGCCATTTACGCCCAAGCACCGAGAGAACCACCCTGCGCTCGAGCTCCCGCATACTTTCAGAGCCAATGGCTTCTTCACGGGCCTGGTACACCAGCCGCGCGTCAGAGAGGATCTCTTCCTTGAGGAATTCGGCAGTGACCCTGGACTTGCCGCCGGCCTCATCAATGATTTCCTGGGCAGTTACGGTGGCCGGGTAAAGCGTCTTCAGGTTGGACCAGAGCTGGTTGAAGTCCCAGTCATCGCCGTTGCCTTCTGCCGTAGCGGCGTCAATAAGGGCGTTGATGGTGTCTTCCAGGAAGAACTGGACCTTTTCGTGGAGGTCATCGCCTTCGAGGATCCGACGACGGTCCCCGTAGATCGCTTCACGCTGGCGGTTCAGGACGTCGTCGTACTTGAGGACGTTCTTACGCTGCTCCGCGTTGCGGGCTTCCACCTGACCTTGAGCCGAGGCAATGGCACGGGAGACAAGCTTTGATTCCAGCGCGACGTCGTCGGGCACGGAACTGTTCATGAGCCGCTCGGCAGCACCGGAATTGAACAGCCTCATGAGGTCATCGGTCAGTGAAAGGTAGAAACGGGATTCCCCGGGATCGCCCTGACGTCCGGAGCGGCCCCGCAACTGATTATCAATCCGGCGGGATTCGTGGCGCTCGGTGCCCAGCACGTAGAGGCCGCCAAGGTCCAGTACTTCCTCGTGCTCGTCCTTAACCGCCTGCTTGGCCGCAGCGAGTGCCTCCGGCCATGCTGCTTCATACTCTTCCGAGTTCTCCTCCGGATCCAGGCCCCTCTTGGCGAGATCTGCGATAGCGGTGAATTCGGCGTTGCCACCAAGCATGATGTCGGTACCGCGGCCTGCCATGTTGGTGGCTACCGTGACAGCACCCTTACGTCCGGCCTGAGCCACGATGGAGGCTTCCCGCGCGTGGTTCTTGGCGTTGAGAACCTCGTGGCGGATTCCTTCCTTCGCCAGCAGCTTGGACAGATACTCGCTCTTCTCAACGCTGGTGGTGCCAACCAGTACGGGCTGGCCCTTCTCGTGGCGTTCCGCGATGTCCTTGACGACGGCGTCAAACTTGACAATCTCGTTCTTGTAGACGAGGTCCGACTGGTCAATGCGCTGCATGTCCCGGTTTGTGGGGATCGGCACAACGCCGAGTTTGTACGTGCTCATGAACTCGGCTGCCTCGGTCTCGGCCGTACCCGTCATGCCGGACAGCTTGGAATACATGCGGAAGTAGTTCTGCAGCGTTACCGTTGCCAGAGTCTGGTTTTCGGCCTTGATCTCGACGTTTTCCTTGGCCTCAATGGCCTGGTGCATGCCTTCGTTGTATCGTCGCCCGGCGAGGATACGGCCTGTGTGCTCGTCAACAATCAGGACCTCGCCGTCGAGGATGACGTAATCCTTATCGCGCTTGAAGAGTTCCTTCGCCTTGATGGCGTTGTTCAGGAAACCAATGAGTGGGGTGTTGGCCGATTCGTACAGGTTCTGGATACCGAGGTAGTCCTCCACCTTTTCAATTCCGGCTTCCAAGACACCAACAGTCCGCTTCTTCTCGTCGACCTCGTAGTCAACCTCTGGTTGAAGTCGGAGTACGACCTTCGCGAATTCGCTGAACCAGCGGTTTGTGTCGCCTTGGGCCGGGCCGGAGATGATGAGGGGGGTTCGCGCTTCATCAATCAGAATCGAGTCAACTTCATCCACAATGGCGAAGTTGTGGCCGCGCTGGACCAGTTCACTGGCGTCCCAGGCCATGTTGTCGCGCAAATAGTCGAAGCCGAATTCGTTGTTTGTCCCGTAGGTGATGTCTGCCGCGTACTGCTGCCGACGCACGGACGGATCCTGGTTGGAGAGGATGCAGCCGCTTGTGAGGCCAAGGAAGCGGTAGACACGTCCCATAAGCTCGGACTGGTATTCGGCGAGGTAATCATTCACCGTGACCACGTGGACGCCCTTGCCCGTAAGGGCATTGAGGTATGCCGGTGCAGTTGCCACAAGGGTCTTGCCTTCACCGGTTTTCATTTCGGCGATGTTGCCCAGGTGGAGGGCGGCGCCACCCATGAGCTGCACGTCAAAGTGCCGCATGCCCAGCGTTCGGGATGAGGCCTCGCGGACTGCAGCGAATGCCTCCGGCAGGAGAGCGTCCAAGGTCTCGCCGTCCTGGTGCCGCGAGCGCAGACGGTCCGTTTCCTCCCGAAGTTCAGCGTCAGAGAACGTCTTGAAAGAGTCTTCCAGGGCATTGATGGAATCGGCATAGTTCCGCAGTTGCCTGAGTGTTTTTTTGTCACCCGTGCGGAGAAGTTTTTCGATTAGTGATGCCACGTGAAATTGCTCCCAGTCTCATGCTGCCGAATTCTGGCTGTTTCAGTCTACGGGAGAGAGTATCGCCACGTTATCCGGTTCCCCTGTGAGCGGACTGCTTTGCCCCCCTGGTTCACAGCGTCCGACAGTGCCCCGGCCCACTGCCTCGGCGAGCGGTACCGAGAGATCCCCCACGGGCCACACAACAACTTCCTGAAGGCCGAGCCATTGGGCCAGGAGCCACAATTCGGCGGAAAGCTCGACGACGGTATCCGGTGGCGCTCCTGGCTCACCAAACGCGGACCGAACCAGGAGTTGGCCTGCGGCCCTGTCAGCCTTCAAATCGACCCGAGCCACGATGCCTTCCCTGAGCAGGAAGGGCAAAACATAGTAGCCAAAACGGCGCTTGGCAGCGGGCGTGTAGATCTCAATCCGATAGTGGAATCCGAACAACTCTTCCAGGCGCCGCCGCTCGAAGACCAGCGAGTCAAAAGGGCTCAGCAGCGCCCGGCCTTCGGCCCTGCGTGGCAATCTGGCCTCGACGTGCCGGTAGGTTTCCCGGTCCCAACCGCGAACGGAAACGCGCTCCAACCGGCCTGCCTGGAGAAGGCGCTGCACCGACGCCTCCCCAGCCTTCAGCGGGGTCCGAAAATAGTCGGCAAAACAGCGGACCGTTCCGATGCCGTGTGCCATTGCGGCTGCATCCATGAGCCGGTCAAGGGCGGCATCTGCATCCATCCCGCCGTGCACCGAACCCGGCAGAACCCTGGAAGTAAGCGTGTAGAGGCGTTCGAATTGGGGTGTGCGCGAAGCTGCCGAAACGCGGCCTTCTTCAAACAGATGCTCCAGAACGCGCTTTACGGTGTTCCAGTTCCAGCCCCAATTTCCGCTTTCAGCATCCCCTGTGTGCCCAAGTTGTGCAGTCAAGGCAGACGCCGTCATCGGCGGTCCAGCCTCCAGGGCCGCGAGGATTCGTTCCTCCATGGCAATCCGCACGGTGGGCTCCAAGTGATGAGCACCCACCCACGCCCGCTTTTGCCAGAGAAGGAGATCCTGAAAATGCTCCGGTCGGATATAGCTGGCTTCGTGTGCCCAGTACTCCATCATTTTGCGAGGGTTTCTACCTGCCATGGAGTGAAGGATTGCCGGATCGTAGTTTCCCAAACGGGAAAAGAATGGCAGATAGTGGCTCCGGGCCAACACATTCACGGAGTCGATCTGGACAAGCTGGATCTGGGCAAAGGTCCGGCCCACCGCCCGTGAGGTCACGGGGCCGGCGGGCCGGACTTTCGCCAATCCTTGGGCTGCCAATGCGATCCGCCGTGCCTGTGAGAGGCTCAGCGAAGCGGTCATTGAAGTCCTTTCACGGCGATCAAGCCTTACTTGGCGGTGGCCGCCTGGTCATCTGAGCGGTACGCGTGGATCTTCTCCTCCACGGCTTCCTCGCCGGGCTCGCAGGTGGAGTCCAGGGTTATGACACCATAAGTCCAGCCATTGCGCCGGTACACAACCGAGGGCGCATTGGTTTCCTTATCCAGGAACAGGTAGAAGTTGTGTCCCACCAGTTCCATGTTGTCCACCGCATCATCGAGCGTGAGGGATGCTGCAGGGAAAACCTTCCGACGGATCAAAACGGGTGAATCTCCCGCTGGAATGTCGTTCTCGATCTCGTAGGGCGACCGCACATCGGCCTGCGGTGCAGGCTCCGGGTGGCTGTTGGCCTCTACGTAAATTGGCTCGCTGGCACTCGCGGGCTCAAGGGAGGCCGTTGCTTCCCGAACGGCCTTGGGCGTGTGTCGCCCATGGTGCACCTTCTTCCTGTCCTTTGCGCGACGCAACCGCTCAAGCAGCTTGTTGTACGCAAGATCGAAGGCAGCAAATTTGTCAGCGGCTGTGGCCTCGGCACGGATAACGGGGCCTCGGCCCAGAACTGTCACTTCAACGGTGAGCTGTCCCGGCGTTTGCCGGGGGTTGGTCTCCTTGGAAACCTTGGCGTCGACTCGCTGGACTTTGTCCCCCAACGATTCAATCTTTGAGATTTTCTCGCCGGCATATTCGCGAAAGCGGTCAGAAACTGTCAGATTTCGTCCGCTGATCATGAACTCCATGGTGCCCTCCAAATAACTCAGGTGACACGACAACGACGCTGTAGGGGGCTGGTCTGACGGACAGTCGAGCCCCTTTCCGAGCCGCTATCGACAGGTACATCTGTTCTTGGTACCCACAACCGACGTTAGTTCATCGGCACGAGTTATTCACCCTTTGGCCACTTATTTTTTGTTTGCGTCTTAACCCCACCACGGGGCTCGTCTCCGGCGGTGTGCGAGGCGTAGGCTGGTGGCCTCGTGGCCGCGAGAACAACGGCGCCGCAGACTATCCCTCCGGCCGCAGACACTGCCCGTGCAGCCTCCGCAAGCGTGGCTCCAGTGGTGAGAACATCGTCCACAATCAGGCACCTTTGCCCACGGATCTGTTCCCTGTAGCGGGGCCGAACCCTCATGGAACCCCGGACACGCCTGGCACGCTCACCCCTGCCGAGGCCTTTTTGGCCTGTGGAACCATCTCTCCCCTCCGCGCCAAGGATGGCCCTGACGCCATTTCCGATCAGGTCTTTGCACGTTGCGGCCAGCCCCCTGTTTTCCAGGAGACTCCCGGTCTTCTCAAGTGCATCAAAACCCGGGTACCGGGAAACATCCCTCGTCTCTTCATGCAGTGGAGCAGAACGTGTACGGGGCTGAAACCCCGGCTTCGGAAGGCCTTCGCACTGCTGGGAACAGGAACAACGCAAAAGCCTGGCTGGTTACCAGTGGCCAGCCGAACTGCGTTTCCGAGGCAGGGCGCCAACACCTCAGCCAGTCGCCTCTGGCCGAAGCTCTTGAAGGACAACAGGGACTGCGAAAGTTCATCCCTGTAGGGCCCCGCGGCCACCACGCCCAGCTTTACGGTGCCATCCACATCAACCAACGCAGGCGATTCCTGTTCGGCCCTGAAGGGCTTCCTGCAAAGCTGACGCACCCGCTTGGCACAATGCCTGCACAGGACGGTATCTTCCGCACCACAGCAGACGCATTCAACGGGAACCAGTAGTGCAAGCAACTCCATCAACGCCCCTTGCAGGTTGGCGATCAGGCGCCCAAGCAAGCGCCTGTCTTTTCCGCGTCGCCGGGGTCCTGAGGAGTCCGGGGCACCAACATCCGGGTCAAGCCGGCGTCGGATACGTTGAGCAGATCCAGGACAATTGACGGCAGATGGAAGGTTGTTCAAGGAAACGATCATGCTGGTAGCCTTGAGCACTTTTTGTTCCGGTGACAGCCCTGGAACCTGCTATGTGAACAACCACCGTCTTGTTGCGGCAGCGCCTCCAGGGCGCTCCGGCTCAGCCGGGGAAGGCCGGCTCCGTTGGGCCCTTGAGCTGAAGCTCCCAACCATTTCCGACACGTTGGAAAATTCCCGCTGCGGACTGGCCGTAGATCTGTTCTGACCCGTTCCCTGCGCTCAGGCTCATGAGGCCGTCCCAGGGTGCCAGTTGCTGCGGCTCTCCCGAGGTAAGGGAAAGCAACTCCGGAACCACTGTAGCCGTCGCCGAACTGGCCATGACGGCAACCGTGGATCCGTTGACCCACACTCCCTGGTCAGGCGAGGTGGAGGTGAAAAGAGTGACAGGAGCCGTAAGATCCTTCGGCGCGCCGTCTGCATTCCGGACGATGCCCGTCACCTGAACCACTGATTTACCGTTCGCCTCGGATATCACCAGGGCCCGGGTGCCTTCGCGCGAGATCCGAAAATCCTTGACGACCCGTCCGGACAGCCACGTGGGAGAGATGGTCGCCGTGGGTATGGCCATTCCGGGGGCAACGCCCGTGGGTTTGAAAGCCACAACCTCAGTATTCCCGCTGGCGCCTGGTCCCGCCGTCCAAACCCAATCATGAGGACTGAACGATGGCCCGGTCAACGTGCTTCGGGTGGTCAACTGGCGGGCCGGTTGACCCGGCTCGATGGAGTACAAGGTGGTTTTGTCGCCGTTGAGGAAGGCAACGGTTTGGGATACAGGCGATTCGGCGGGTGAATGGGGCCCAAGGCCTGCAACCGACTGGATGTCGGGCAATGGTGAAACACGATTGTTCTCGTAGCGGACCAAGTCGCCGTTATTGACCGCAATCTGGCGGGCAGGCACATTCTTGTCCACAACCGGCGGTAGAACTGTCCCGTTGTCCTCGACTCGGACCAGGTCCTGGTCGGCGCGAAGCTGGACATTAATGACGTCCGGTTGCCCCCTGAACGTTAGTGCCAGCTGGTTCTGCATGCGTTGGCGGTCTTCTGCCGATGCGTCGAACAGTTCCTTGGCTGACAAATCCACCTGGGCTGCTCCGGAAACTACCGGGACAGATTCCCGGGCCAACTTCATTCCAGAGGGAAAGGCGCTCACCACTGCCCCACGCAAGTAGGGCGCAGGCCCAGCAAGAAGGGCGCTGGTCATGGATTTAACAGTCTTCTTCTTGATGAACCATCGGTAGTCCGGCACCGCATACGTGAACGTCGGGTCATAGAAGTAGATGGGGAAGGCGCCGTAAATGACTTTGAACGTCTCTTCCGGAATCGCAGTACCATCCGGAACTTTGGAGATCCGCCACTCCCCTTCCACTTTCTCCAGCGAGACGGGGATGGTCTCCTTGGTCCCAGGTGGGAACTGCGTGGCTATTCCGTCCGCATCCACCGTGTAGGCAAGATCGACCTCGTAAAGGTATTCATTCTCCACGGCCGTCTTGACCACGTGCGCCCCGCGGAACACGACGGCCCGCTTATCCGGTTTCCACGTAACGGCCTGGGCCTGGGTCAGATATTGCCGTGCTACGGGATAGTCGTCCTCATAGCCGCTGCCGGCCATATAGAAATCCTCAATGACGGCTTCAGGTGTGGAGCCCGCGCGCGGTGCTGCGGGGAAGAATACAGGGGCGTTGGGGTTTCCTGCTCCCTCATCCTGGCTTTTTCCCACTGGGCCGGAGCGGGGAATCTGGGCGCATGAAGCCAGCAAAACCATGAGCGCCGCCAGCATGGCAACGACAGCCCGTCTGCGTGCGGTGCCAAGGACCCTCATGATGCATCGCCCTTTCCCTTGTCACCCAAAGGAGGCGTTCCGACGTCGGACTTGCCCTCTGTAGCGCCAAAACCCGTACCCAGGACAAGCATCTGGCGTTCGCTGCCGGCTCCGGGCAATTCGATGTCCGCAGGTTCCAGCTGAAGTGGCGACTTGAGGATGGTTCCGCCCTGCTTGAGCGGCAAGGTCAACCTGAAGTTTGAGCCCGCCCCTTTGCGGCCCCATGCCTGAAGCCAGCCGTTGTGCAGCTTGGTGTCCTCAGCGGCGATGGACAAGCCCAGTCCGCTGCCACCAGTGGTACGGGCGCGTGCCGGGTCAGCCCGCCAGAATCGGTCGAAAACCCTGGCAGCTTCCGCTTGGCTCATTCCAATACCGTGGTCACGCACGGCCACGGCCACGGCGTCATGGTTTGCTGCGACGGATATGTGGATCGGCTTTCCTTCGCCGTGCTCAAGGGCGTTGAGAAGCAGGTTCCTCAGGATCCGGTCAATCCTGCGCGAGTCCATTTCGACAATGATGCTCTTCTGACGGGCGTTCAGGCGGACTTCAGAGCCGTATTCGGCGGCTACGGGTGCTGCACCCTCCATGACGTGCGAAATCACCTGGAAGATGTCCTGGGGTTCGGCGTCCAAGACGGCGGCCCCCGCATCGAAGCGCGAAATCTCCAGCAAATCCGACAACAAGGACTGGAACCGCTCCACCTGGTGATAGAGGAGTTCGGCCGAGCGTTTGTTCATAGGATCAAAGTCTTCACGGGCGTCGTAAAGGACCTCGGCAGCCATGCGAACGGTGGTCAAGGGGGTGCGAAGTTCGTGGGAAACATCCGAGACGAATCTTTGCTGCATTTGGGACAACGTGGCCAACTGAGTGATCTGCTCCTGCAGGCTGGCGGCCATATGGTTGAACGACGCACCAAGCCTGGCTACCTCATCCTCGCCTTTAACCACCATGCGCTCTTGGAGTTGGCCTGCCGCAAGCTTTTCCGACACCACGGCAGCGTGGCTCACAGGGCTGACGACATTGCGGGTGACGTACCAGGCGATGGCACCGATCATGAGCACCAGCGCCGCACCACCTGCCCACAGCACGTTCTGGATTTCGTCCAGGGTCTTCTGGGCAGTGTTCAGGTCATAGATCAAATACAGCTCATAGGCAGTGCCGTTAAAGGTCACTTTGTTTCCTACAGCAATACCCGGGCGGTCCTCGTTTCCGACCGGGAACTGCATGGAGGCCCAGAATTGTTGCTTCCCGCCTTCCTGGACAGCCTTTCGCAATTCCGGCGGGATGACGCGGACAGTGAGCTGGTCCGAGGCGCGCGACTCAACCCAGCGGTTACGGGGTTTGGTCTGTTCCGGCACTGCTTCAAAGACGTAGCGCCGCTGGATCACAGAGCCCCGGCCCTCTACGGCGGTTAACGTGTCATAAACCAACGTGATGACGCTTGATTGATCAGTAACCTGTGCGCCGTCGAAGGTGTCCTGAACCTGTTTGACGTTGTAGCGGGATTCCGACTCCGCCTGGGCCAGCCTTTCCTGGAACAGGTTATTCGCGATCTGGTTGGAAAGGTAAGCTCCGACGATCGCAAAAGACGTCACGGCAAGCAGGAGAGTCGTCAGCACGGTCCTGAACTCCAAAGACCGGCGCCACCGCCTCAGCAAAGAACGCCAGAGGAAGCGAAGACCCGGCCGTATCTGCCGGACACCGATCGAGACGAGTCGGGAAACCCTCAGAACCAGAATCAGGCCACGTCGCGTCCATATCCTGGCGCGCCACATCAGCCAGGGAAGATTCCTTCTTACTGGATCGCTGGGAGCGGAGGGTGAATTCCCGGACGCCGAAGTCTCTGCGGTCTGCTCCTGGGCTGCGGTCTGCTCCTGGGCCCGCTGCTCCGGACTGCCGGCCCTCTGGTCCTTGTCCGTGGTGCCGGTCTTGCCGGTGGGAGACTCAGGAACCTGCTTTATACCCGACACCACGCACCGTCAATACAACTTCGGGCGCTTCCGGATCCCGTTCAATCTTGGAGCGCAAACGCTGAACGTGGACATTGACCAACCGGGTGTCCGCGGCATGGCGGTATCCCCATACCTGTTCAAGCAAAAGTTCGCGCGTGAAGACCTGCCACGGCTTGCGGGCCAGTGCTACCAGGAGGTCGAACTCCAACGGTGTAAGCGAGATTCGCTCTCCACCGCGGGTGACCAGGTGCCCGGCGACGTCGATGGTTACATCAGCAATCCGCAAGGTTTCAGGCGCCTTTTGTTCGCCCGGCCGAAGGCGTGCACGGACTCGCGCCACGAGTTCAGCGGGTTTAAAAGGCTTGGGCACGTAGTCGTCAGCACCGGATTCAAGCCCGCGGACAACATCCGAGGTGTCCGATTTTGCGGTGAGCATGACGATGGGAACGTCCGATTCTCCACGAATCTGCCGACAAACTTCGATGCCATCCGAACCCGGAAGCATGAGATCCAAGAGGACCAAATCGGGCTTGGACGAACGGAACACTTCAAGAGCCTGGCCGCCGTCTGCGCAGAATACCGGCTCGAAGCCATCATTGCGCAGGACAATACCAATCATCTCTGCGAGCGCTTCGTCGTCGTCAACTACCAGAATGCGTGCCTTCATAGTTATATATTCCCTTATCGCCCAGCCTTTGTCCTGTTGGGCGGCCGCACGGCATGGCGTCCCCCAAGGCACTTCCACCGTACTGCACGTCCGCGCTTGGCTCGACGTAGTTCCGCTGGCCAGGGCAGTGAGGGCTTCAAGCTATGAGGGAGGACACCGGGACTATAGGCTTGGGGCGAAGGTCCAATGTGGGGGACGTCGCATGTCGGCGGCCGGGTCTCTTGGGGAGGAAATCGTGTCACAGCCAGAGCACGGCCAGCAGCCATATCCGGGCGGTCAGCCTGCCTGGGGCAACCAGCCCCAGTGGGGTGGGCCACCCACATGGTCACACCCACAGGGTGGCGCCAACAATTGGCCGGGCTACCCTCCGCCCGGACCAGGACCAGGACCAGCGGGCGGATGGCCTGCGGCTGGGCCCGGCGGTCCATACTATGGAGCGCCCGGCGGTCCGCCCTATGGCCAACCAATATACGTTGCCCCACCCAAGCCAGGTGTCATTCCCTTGAGGCCCCTGCAATTCGGGGAGCTGCTTGATGGCTCCTTCCAGACCATACGCCGGAATGCCGCCTCCATGTTTGGTTCAGCCCTGATCGTCCAGGCCGTTGCCGCTGCCCTCCTGGGTGTTGTCACCGTCGCCATGTACGAGCTTATGGATTCGTTGGAAGCGACGGATTTCAGCGGGGACGCGGCTGGGTTCTTCGGCCCGTTCGTGGCCGTCATGGCGGGTTCGGTGGGAGTCTCCGTATTGATCGGCTTTCTCGGCGCCGTTCTTCAGGGCGTCATGGTCATTCCGGTTTCCCGTTCTGTCCTCAACCGGCGGACGGGCTTCGGTCAAATGTGGAAGCTTGCTGTCGGGCGGATCTTGCCTCTCCTGGGAGTAGCAGCCGTGCTCACTTTCGGTGGACTGCTGGCCGCAGCTGCCGTCGTCGGGATTGCCGTGCTGTTGTTCACGGCCTTGGGACCGGCTGCCTTGTTGATTGTCTTTCCTTTGGGCTTCGGGGCCGTCGTCGTCTTTGTCTGGATTGGACTGAAGCTCATGTTCGCCCCCGCCGCCATCGTCGTGGAGCGGATCGGCGTCTATGACGGACTCCTGCGATCCTGGCAGTTGACCAAGAGCAATTGGTGGCGCATCTTCGGCATAACGCTGCTGGTGAGCGTCATGGTGGGAATCATCGCCCAGATAGTGCAGATTCCAGCTTCTCTCGCTGCTACCGCGATAGGCTCCGTAGTCTCCCCCCACCCCGACGCCGGGACAGTGGCCTCCACCCTGGTCCTCACGACTGTGATCTCGATGGTCATTGGGGCTTTGGTAGGGTCTGTGACCTTCGCTTTCCAAACATCGGTGTCCGCGCTCATCTATATGGATCTTCGAATGCGTCGGGATGGGCTGGACGTGGAGTTGATGCGCCTGATGGAAAGTGGTGCAGATCCGGAGGGAATCCCCGGTGGTCCTGCCCCACAGTTCCAGGGCAGCACATGGCCCCCTGGCGGCGGACAATGGCCAGGCACTCCTCCCGGGCGCCGGCCGCAGGCATGAGTCAAGCCTTACTCCATGTCATTCCCGCTTTGGCCGGCACTGAGCCGCCGGTGAGTCCGGACCGGGACGAAGCACGTCGTTGGGCCGAGGAGGAACTATCCAAGGCGCAGTATGCCCAAGCCCGGCCCAGTTGGCTGGACCAGCTTTGGCGCGACTTCCTGGACTGGCTCAGCTCCCTGGACGGGGACGGAACTTCCCCGGCCGGCAACATCGCTGTTCCCCTCATCATTGCCTTGGCTGTGGTACTCATTGTGGTGGCTATCTTCGTAGTCCGTCCCAGGCTGAATGCAACGCGAAAAACCTCGGTTGCCGGCATTTACGGCAAGGACTCGGTTGTGGACGCTGCCACATATCGGAAGCTCGCTTTGGCCGCGGCCGACGACGGCGACTGGGCGTCCGCCGTCGTCGATCAGTTCCGGGCCTTGGTGCGCTCCGCGGAGGAGCGCGATGTTATTGAAGCGCGGGCTGGACGGACGGCCGATGAAGCCGCTAATCACTTGGGCCAGGCCTTCGCTCCCGCCCAGCTCCGGCTTGTTGATGCCGCCGGCCTGTTTGATGCGGTCCGCTACGGAGAACAGGCCGCGACACGCTCGGATTATGATGAGCTGCGCAAGCTGGATACAGACCTCCTGGCCCTGACACCTGACTTCAGCGGCCAGTACCAACAGGGATTCGCGGTGCCGCGATGACCCTCCAGGAACAGGTGCCTGAAGCTTTGCAGGAAGGAACTCCTCCTCCACGGCGGACCAGCGCCATGTGGAGTTGGTTCCGAAAGCACCTGGTTTGGATTGCGCTGGGCGTAGTGTTTGCCGCGTTCGTGACGTTCCTGGCAGTGGAGCGGTTCTCGGCGCCCAACGACTCCCGGGCCTTGTCTACCCGTAATCCCGCTCCCGACGGGGCCATGGCGTTGGCCGAAATACTGGGGCGCCACGGTGTTGTCATAACTCCCACCGATACCCTCGAAGACACCTTGACAGCCATTTCCGACGACACCCATACCACCGTGCTGCTCTATGACCCCCGCGGTTTCCTGGACAGGTCGCAGTTGGAAGATCTCAGGTCCGAGGCCGGCCGGTTAGTGGTGGTCGCACCACGACTACGCACGCTGAACGGCCTTGAGCCGGGCATCCGTCCCGGCGGAGTGGTTCCCGAAGCAACGAAAATCCTTGAACCTGGCTGCGGCCAGGAAGACGCAGAGCGGGCGGGAGCCGTTGCAGCACAAGGAGCCGTCTACCTGGGTCCCGTAATTTGCTACGCCACCCGCAGCGATGGACCTGGACTTTATGTGGCCTCGGCGGATGGGCGCGTGGTGGTGCTGGGGAGCACTGAGTTGCTGGAAAACCAACACCTCGCTGCCGAAGGCAACGCAGCATTGGCCATCCGGACCTTGGGAGGCGCGCCCGACTTGGTCTGGTACACACCAGGCCTCACGGATGTAGCGTCCGATAGATCCGCCCCGACGCTGAACGAACTTGCACCTGCATGGCTGGCGTTTGCGGGCCCATGGCTGGGTGTCGTAGCCATCCTTGCCATTCTCTGGCGCGGACGACGCTTGGGACCGTTGGTCTTTGAACCGCTTCCCGTGGTGGTAAAGGCAGCCGAAACGGCCGAAGGCCGTGCACGTCTCTATCAGGATTCACGTGCCGTTGAACCCGCGGCCGACAATTTGCGGGCAGGAACCCTCGCCCGGTTGGCCAAGCATTTCAATCTGGGGACCGACGCCACCGCGGAAGTCATCGTCGACGCCGTGGCCCGGCGCCTTGGACGGCAAGCACCGGCGATCCGGTGGTCGTTAATTGATTCCAAGCCGCAGACAGAAGGACAACTGGTGCAGTGGGCACAACAGATCGAACGAATCGAACAGGAGGCGACGGCCCGATGAGCAACCAGCCGAACAGCTATACGGACAGCAACTACCAATACTCCGGAGGGGCGGCCCATCAGGGGGTGGAGGATCCTGCCCGGCAGTCCCTGTTGAACGTCCGGACCGAGGTTGGGAAGGCCGTGGTGGGGCAGGATCCCACAGTGACCGGGATGCTCATCGCCCTTCTCTGCGACGGCCATGTCCTGCTGGAAGGCGTGCCCGGAGTCGCCAAGACCCTGTTGGTCCGGGCGTTGTCAACTGCCCTGAGCCTGGAAACCAAGCGCGTACAGTTCACCCCGGATCTCATGCCCGGAGACGTCACGGGTTCCTTGGTGTATGACTCGCATTCATCGGAATTCACTTTCCGGGAAGGGCCTGTATTCACGAACATCCTGCTGGCCGATGAAATAAACCGAACGCCACCCAAGACGCAGGCCTCGCTCCTGGAAGCAATGGAGGAACGCCAGGTTTCCGTAGACGGCGTGTCCAGGCCGCTGCCGGCACCCTTCATCGTGGCAGCCACCCAGAATCCCGTCGAATACGAAGGAACCTACCCCCTGCCCGAGGCCCAATTGGACAGATTCCTCCTCAAACTGACCATGCCTTTGCCGGGCAGGGCCGAGGAAATCGAAGTGATCCGCCGGCACGCGGGCGGCTTCGATCCCCGAAACCTCGCCGCAGCCGGCGTGCGGCCGGTGGCTGGCGCCGTCGAGCTTTCCAATGCCCGCGCGGCTGTGGCTCAAGTGGCCGTCGCCCCGGAAATCCTGGCCTACATTGTGGACGTAGTCCGGGCCACCAGATCAGCCCCTTCCTTCCAACTGGGCGTCTCCCCTCGAGGCGCTACTGCTCTTTTGAACACGTCAAAGGCATGGGCCTGGTTGTCCGGGCGGCCCTTCGTGACGCCGGACGACGTCAAAGCGTTATCGTTGCCTTGCCTCAGGCACCGGGTAGGCCTGCGTCCTGAGGCCCAGATGGATGGCATCCACGTTGACGACGTCCTGGGCAGCATCCTCGCGTCCGTTCCGGTGCCTCGTTGATTCTGCCGGTGATGCAAATGATGCAAATGACAGCAATGGCAAGGGTGCCCTGATGGCCATCACGGGTCGTTTTGTGTTGCTGGCAGTTGCCGGGCTGGTTCCGTTGCTGCTGTTTCCCGCGTGGAGCACGGTGCTGCTCGTCGCTATCGGACTGCTGCTGTTCCTGACCCTTGACCTTGTCCTGGCGGCTTCCCCAGCCAAACTGGGCTTGGTACGTCAGCAACCGGGCAACGTCACTTTGGAGAGTCACGTTGATTCCGTCCTCACGGTAACCAACCTGGGCCGCAGGAAGCTGCGGGCGATGGTCCGGGATGGTTGGCAACCTTCCGCTGGAGCCCTTAACCCAGCCCAGCCGCTGGACGTTCCACCTGGCGAACGTCGCCGCATGACGGTGTCCCTGGTGCCACGGCGCCGCGGGGATCTTGAGAGCCCACACGTCACGATCCGCTCCTATGGGCCCTTGCGGCTGGCTGCCCGGCAGCGAACAAGGGCACTTCCCGGGCGGCTTCGAGTGCTCCCGCCCTTCCATTCCAAGCGGCATCTGCCATCGAAACTACGCAAGCTGCGCGAACTTGATGGCAGGGCCGCTGTGCAGATCCGGGGCGCGGGAACGGAGTTCGATTCCCTGCGGGACTACGTTCGTGGCGATGACGTTCGTTCCATTGACTGGCGTGCAACCGCACGTCGCACATCTGTGGTGGTGCGTACCTGGCGTCCGGAACGGGACAGGCGGGTTGTGATCGTTCTGGACACATCGCGAACCGCAGCGGCCAGGATTGACGACGAGCCGAGGCTCGATACTTGGATTGAGGCTGCGCTGCTGCTCGCGGTTCTGGCGGAACGGGGCGGGGATCGGGTTGACTTCCTCGCCTACGACCGGATGCTCCGCGCGAGGGTCGAATCTGCTTCGAAAGGCAATCTCCTGGCCCAACTCGTTCAATCCATGGCGACGTTGGAGGCCGAGCTCATCGAACTGGACTGGCAGCAGATCCCAGGCCAGGTGCGGGCTGTCTCGGCACACCGCTCTCTTGTGGTGCTTTTGACAGCCCTCGACGGCGGCGCCCCCGAGGAAGGCCTTCTCCCCATGGTGGCCCAACTGGTCCGCCAGCACGTAGTGGTGGTCGCATCTGTCCGGGACCCCTTGCTGGCAGCCATGAAAGCCGGACGTTCCACCGCCAGCCAGGTTTTCCGTGCCGCCGCCGCGGAACGCGCACTCCTGGAACGCGCTGCCGTCACAGAACAACTGCGGCAACTCGGCGCTGAAGTGGTGGACGCCGAACCCTCTGAGGTCCCTCCCCTGCTGGCTGACACCTACATCCGGCTAAAAGCGGCCGGACGGCTCTAGGAAGGATTCCAATGAACGAACCTATCTACCGGTTGGCCCTGGGCAATGATTTCACCAAGCTGGCCCCCGAACTCCAGGAGTACTTCTCCCTCGCGGCAGGCTCCGGCTCATATGGAATCGGCGAAGGGGTCTTTGACGTCGTGGGCTGCCAGCAAAAATGGCTGCGTCCTTTGCTGGCCCTGACGGGGAGCGAAGAGGCCTTCTTCCCTGAATACGGCGAAGGCATCCCGTTCCGGATTGAGAACCATGCCCACGTGGATCCCTTTGGCCGGCAAGCCCTCACGGCACGGCGTGAAATCTACTTCCCATCCGGGACACGGTTGTTCCACGACACCACGAGCGCTATCACCACGCCGCAGGCCGGCTCCGCCACGCCCGCACCGATCCGGTTAGTGGACCATGTTGGCCGTTACCGCCGCCTCGTGACGGACCTTGACGTAAATGTCACGCCCAACGGCCGGCTGCGGGGCGTATCGAAAGCCAGCCGGCTCTTCCTGGGCCCACTGCGCATTCCATTGCCGGCGGCGCTGGATGCAAGGGCCTTCGCGGAGCAATGGTGGGACGAGAACGAGGGCAAGCACCGGATCCAGGTCAAGGTCATCCAACCCCAGATCGGCGTAGTGCTGGTCTATGCCGGCCGCTTCGATTACCGGTTGGCGCCCTACCTGCCCGGGGCCGCCCAAGGCACAGCGCTCCCCCGCTATGCAGAACCGGATCGCTGGGAAAAGAGGATCTAGCCCTTGCCGATCAGCCCTGTGACAGTTGGTCCAGGCCGTCGGCCACTTGGGTGAGTCGAGCGAGCACTTCCTTCGCTGTGGAGGGCTTCACGTGGGCGAGTCCCGTTGCCGGCGTCACCCGTAGTGCCGACAACGCCGACGCCGGGAGGCCCAGTTGGCTCCAAGGCCGCCAAATGCTTTCCACGACGTCCGCAGTCCGCGGGAGCATGGCATCAGCGCCCGTTGTGGGCATAGCACCGGCCCACACACGTTTGCCATCTTCCACTGCCCCTGCAAGGTGCTCCCATTGGCGGGTTGTCAACGCCTTCAGCGGCACGGCAACACCGTCGGCGCCCGCTTCGAGTATGCGATCGATCGGCGCCTCGATCTCCGCTACGGACACCACGATTTCGACGGCGCCCGCTGCCCTGAGCGCGTCGATCACCAACCGCCAGGCTCCCGCCACTTCCTCACCGGGGATGGAGCGCAGAGTGCGGTAACCACTCGCCGTCGGGATGGTTCCGCCCATAACTGCGGCAATGTCCGGCTCGTCCAACTGGACCACGACGCCCGCTCCGGGGACAGCTCCCGAGATCCGCTGAAGGTGTTCTGCGACTCCAGCTGCCAGTGACTCGGCAATGTCACGGCGCGCCCCAAAATCGAGAAGGGCTCTCTCGCCGTTGTGGAGGTACAAACCGGCTGCGAGGCTCATGGGACCCATCAGCTGGATCTTGATCCCGGTGGCTGAAACTTCCTCCGTTCCAGCGATGTCGGCCAGGATGTTGACGTCGGTGGCAAGCGCGGATCGTGCCCGCTGCGCGTCCTTTCCTGCCCGGTCCACCAATCTCCATCCGTGGGGTTGAACGTCCACGGCCAAGTCCACCAGCAGCGAAGCTGTCCGGCCAACGGCGTCGGATCCGACACCACGGTCCGGCAGTTCGGGCAGGAACGGAAGGTGGGGGTCGCCCAATTCGCCCCGAATGATTCGCATGGACTCGGCTGGGTCAATCCCGGGCCATGGGCCCAGCGCCGTAGCGCTGACCCGCTGCACTTCTCCTGACATACTTTCAGGCCTGCCGGCTGGAGATCTGGTGATCCTCTGCGATGGCCTCGTGATGGCGGATCACTTCACTGATGATGAAATTCAGGAACTTCTCGGCAAATGCGGGGTCAAGATGCGCGTCCTCGGCCAGGCGGCGAAGCCGGGCGATCTGGGCTGCTTCCCGTCCGGGGTCGCCCGCGGGAAGCTTGTGCGTGGCCTTCAGGATCCCTACTTTCTGGGTGGCCTTGAAGCGTTCCGCGAGCAGGAAAACGAGTGTGGCATCAATGTTGTCGATGCTGGACCGGATGGAGAGCAGCTCATCCATGACGCCGCGATCCACCTGGCCCGCGAGGGAACTCGCTGACGGGTTGAAGGAATCGTCGTCTTCGGGGAGGGCATTGTTCTGCTCGGTCATGATCCCCAGTCTATGGTGTGGGGCCGTAGCCTTGCGGGTGTTACCTGCCGGCGCCGGTAGAACCGTGTTCCCGTCGCGCGAATCGGTGCAGAATGGCAGCATCACTGCACGTCGACCAAGGGAGCTTCCATGAAAATCGCTGTTCTGGGAACAGGAATGGTGGGCCACGCCCTCGCTGGCAAGTTGGTGTTGCTGGGCCACGAGGTCATGATGGGTTCCCGTGAATCAGGCAATCCCAAGGGCGAGGAATGGGCGCAGCAGGCTGGTCCACGCGCCCATGCCGGCTCTTTCGCGGAAGCGTGCGCCCAGTCCGAGCTGATCATCAACGCCACACCCGGTACGGTCAGCCTGGCGGTCCTCGCTGAAGCCGGCGAGGCCAACATCAACGGCAAAATCCTGTTGGATGTGGCAAATGCCCTTGATGGATCCGCCGGCTTCCCGCCATCTCTCACCATCTGCAACACCGACAGCATCGCCGAGACCATTCAACGGACCTACCCCGAGGTACGGGTAGTGAAATCCCTTAACACAGTCAGCGCCCCCGTGATGGTGGATCCAGGGCGCCTTCCGGGCCCACATGACATGTTTATGGCCGGAAACGACGCGGATGCCAAAACCACAGTGTCAGGCCTGCTGCAGGAGTTTGGTTGGGCACCCGAGCACATCAGGGACCTTGGTGGACTCGAGGCTGCCCGCGGCATGGAAATGTGGCTGCCCTTGTGGCTAAGGATCTTCATGCAGCAGCCAAAGGGAAAGATGTTCAACATCGCCATCGTCTCGGAATAGGTCAGGAAGCGCCGTCCGCGATGGAGGCACCGAAGGTCCGCTCCCCAGCGTGGAGAACGGACCTTCGGTGCAACTTCACGGACTTCGCAGCCGCCGGGTTTCTGGGACCTAGCCGCCCAACAGCGCCCGGTGGGCCTCCCGGCGTCGTGCTTGTTCATCAGGGTCCGGAACCGGCAAGGAGGCGATCAGCCGTTTGGTGTAATCATGCTGGGGCGAGCCCATCACATGGTTCCCGATGCCCTGCTCCACCAACTGGCCCTTGTACAGCACGCCAACCCAGTGCGAGAGCATGTCCACCACTGCGAGGTCGTGGCTGATGAAGAGCGCCGCGAAGCCGAACTGCTCCTGGATGTCCTTGAACAAGTCCAGCACCTTGGCCTGCACTGAGACGTCCAGCGCAGAGGTTGGTTCGTCGGCAATCAGCAGACGCGGATTGAGCGCCAACGATCTCGCAAGCGAGGCCCGCTGCCGTTGTCCACCGGACAGCTCGTGCGGGTAGCGTTGCGCGTACGACGCCGGCAACTGGACTGACTCAAGCAGCTCGCCTACCTTTTTCCGCGCCTCAGCCGCGCTGGGCTTCGTGTGGATAATCAGCGGCTCGGCCACGCACTCGCCGATGGTGAGATGAGGGTTGAAGGAAGCGGCCGGGTCCTGGAAAACAAAGCCGATCTCCTTCCGCAGCGGACGGAAGGTGCGCTCCTTGAAGTCCAGCATCTCGTAGCCGAGGACTTTCAGGCTGCCGCCCGTTGTCCGGTTAAGGCCTGCGATTGCCCGGCCAATGGTGGACTTTCCGGAACCGGACTCGCCCACTAAGCCAAAAACCTCGTTCTCCGAGACCGTGAAGCTGACGTTGTCCACGGCTTTGAAGCCATGACGGCCAAACCGGCCGGGGTATTCAATGGTGAGGTTCTTCGCTTCGACGAGGATCTTGCCATCCTGATGCAACCGACCGCGGGCGCCTTCAGAGGCTGAATTCCGGCCCAGGTGCGGCACCGCGGCGAGGAGCTTTTTCGTGTAGTCCTGCTTCGGTTCCGCGAACAGCACCCTTGAGGACGCTTCTTCCACCACGTCGCCCTGGTACATGACCACCACGCGGTCTGCGAGGTCGGCCACGACGCCCATGTTGTGGGTGATCAACACGATGGATGTGCCGTAGTTGTCCCGCAAGTCCCGGAGTAGCTGCAGGATTTCCGCCTGCACTGTGACGTCCAGGGCTGTCGTTGGTTCGTCGGCCACAATCAGGCCAGGGTTCAATGCCAACGCGGCGGCAATCACCACGCGCTGCTTCTGCCCGCCGGAAAACTGGTGTGGGTAGTAGTTGACGCGGGTCTCGGGGTCCGGAATGCCCACCTTTCGCAGCGCTTCCGTGGCCCGTTCCTTGGCCTCCTTGGCAGAAACCCTATGGCCGTCCTTGGCGTGGGCACGGATCCCCTCGGCAATCTGCCAGCCAACGGTGAACACGGGATTCAAAGCAGTGGATGGCTCTTGGAAGACCATGGCTACGTCGCGGCCACGGATCTTTCGTAGTGCGGATTTGCTGACGCTGATCACGTTGTTGCCATTGATCACCACCGCGCCGGAGCTGATGGCAGTTTCCGGAAGCAGGCCAAGGATGGTCTTGGCCGTCACGGTCTTCCCGGAGCCGGACTCCCCCACGATCGCCACTACTTCCCCGGCTTTGACGTCCAGGCTGACATCCTTCACCGCATAGACATCCCCGCTGTCTGTGGCGAAGGTGACTTTGAGCCGGTCAATGGTGAGGACCGGTTCACCGGTGGCCCCGGCATCGGAAATGTTTCCGAGGTTGGTGGTCATGGCTTACCTGCCTCTGAAGATGTTGGAGTTGCCGGGGATTTCGTTGTCCCTGCGCGCTTGCGTCCACGGATCCGGGGATCGTTGAGGTCGTTGATGCTTTCGCCAACCAGGGTCAGGCCAAGGACCGTCAGCACGATTGCGATACCCGGGAAGACACCTGTCCACCAGATGCCGGAGGAGGTATCGGCCAGCGCCTTGTTCAGGTCAAAGCCCCATTCTGCAGCGGACGTTGGCTCGATGCCGAAACCCAGGAAGCCAAGGCCGGCAAGCGTCAGGATCGCCTCGGAGGCATTGAGGGTGAACATCAGGGGCAAGGTGCGCGTTGCGTTCTTGAAGATGTGCCGTCCGATGATACGGAGGCTGGACGCACCCAGGACCTTGGCCGACTCGACGAAAGGCTCTGCCTTGAGCCGAATGGTTTCAGCGCGGATGACCCGGAAATACTGAGGCACGAACACCACTGTGATGGAGAAGGCACAAGAGAAAATACCGCCCCAGAAACTGGACTGGCCACGGCTGATCACAATCGAGATGACGATTGCCAAAAGCAGGGTGGGGAACGCATAGATGGCGTCCGCCACTACTACAAGGATCCTGTCCAACCAGCCGCCGAAGTAGCCGCTGAGCAGGCCCAGTGCGACGCCGAGGAAAAGCGACATTGCCACGGACACGATGATGACGGTCACGGCCGTCTGGGATCCCCACAGGACACGGGACAGGACGTCATAACCGCCCACAGTGGTACCAAGCAGGTGCTTGCCACCCGGTGCCTGTTGGGTGGGGAAGGAACCGGACGCATCACTGAGTTGGGAGTAGCCGTAGGGGGCCAGAAGCGGGGCGAAAATGCTTGTCAGCAGGAACAATCCACTGAGGACAACGCCCACGACCAGCATGCCGCGTTGGAGGCCAACGCTTTTCCTGAGGTGGGACACCACCGGAAGCCGGGAGAAGAGGGGCTGCTTGGGAGCAGTCAGTGAAGGAGTGCTCATGGTCAGTACCTCACTCGGGGATCGATGAGCGCGGCAATGATGTCCACGATGAAGTTGGTCACGGCGACGATGATGGCCAGCAGCACGACAATGCCTTGGACAGCCACAAAGTCACGGGCATTGAGGTATTGCACCAGCTGGTACCCCAGCCCCTTCCACTCGAAGGTTGTCTCGGTCAGGATGGCGCCGCCGAGCATGAGCGCAATTTGCAGGCCCATGACAGTGATGATGGGGATCAGTGCCGGTTTGTAAGCGTGTTTGGTAACCAGCCGGAACTCACTGACGCCCCGGGACCGGCCAGCCTCAATGTAGTCCTTTCCCAGCGTGCCAATGACGTTGGTCCGTACCAGCCGCAGGAAAACCCCGGCGGTCAGCAAACCCAGGGCTACGGCTGGCAGGACAGCGTGGGACGCAACGTCTCCAAGAGCAGCAAAGTTGCCGCTGCGGAGCGCGTCCAACCAGTAGATGCCTGATGGAGCTCCCAGGCTGCTCATGCTCAATTCCGTGCGTGTGGAGGCGCGTCCTGCTACCGGGAACCATCCGAGCCACACTGAAAAGGTCAGCTTGAGAAGCAGGCCCGAGAAAAACACGGGTGTGGCATAGCAAAGAATCGCGAAGAACCTCAGCACGGCGTCGGAGCTCTTGTCGCGGTGTTGGGCTGCGATGAGTCCGAACGGGATGCCGACTGCGAGCGCCACGATCAGGGCGTTGATCGAAAGTTCGAGTGTTGCGGCCCCAAAGGTGGTGAGTACCTCCACGACGGGACGGCGGTCGGTGATCGTCGTGCCAAAGTTGCCTGTGATCAGTTGGCCAAGGTATTCGAAGTACTGGATCAGAACGGGACGGTCATAACCGGCATCGTGGATCCGCTGTGCCAGGACATCCGGTGGGAGGCGTCCGCCCTGGGCAGCAGTGATGGGGTCTCCAATGACCCTCATCAGGAAGAAGACCAACGTCACCAGAATGAAGACGGTGGGGATGATCAGGAAGAACCGGATCACGATGTACTTTCCAAGGCCTCCCCCGGCCTTGGACTTGCTCCTGGGAGCTACTATCCCGGGCTCCGCCTCGGGTACCTCTATAACTGTTGTCATTGTTACCTGTATTTCCTGCCCGTGGATTGCGCGGGATTGGCTCATGCATGCCGGCCACGAGGGTGGTCAGCAAAGGAGGCGGGACACCGGATCAGTGTCCCGCCCCTTTCCATCACAGTGGTGTGGTTACTTGGAAACTGTTCCGAGGCGGAACTTGAAGGATGCGTCCAGCGTCTTGTCGACGCCGTTCACGGTACTTCCGGCCACCGCGACTTGAGCGCCCTGCAGCAGGGGCAGGGTTGAGATGTCTTTGGCCAATGCGTTCTGGACATCCTTAATGTCTGCTTCCCGCTTGGTCTTGTCAGCCTCGGTCAGCTGCTTGGCGATCAAGTCGTTCACAGTGGGGTTGTTGTAGTGGTTCTTCAGGAAGCCGCCCTCCGGGAAGAACGGAGTGAGGTAGTTGTCGGCGTCGCTGAAGTCGGGGAACCATCCAAACTGGAAAACGGGATACTCGTCAGCACGGCTCGCCTTGCTGTAAGTAACCCATTCCGTAGACTGCAGATTGACCTTGAAGAGGCCGGACTTCTCCAGCTGCTCCTTGATCATGGCGTACTCGTCGCCTGAAGATCCGCCATAGTGGTCCGGGTTGTACTGCAGGTTCAAGGCAACGGGTTCGGTAATTCCGGCGTCCGCCAGGACCTTCTTTGCCTTGTCCAGGCTCGGCTTTCCGTTATCTCCATAGGCATCCTTGAACGATTCGTTGGCGCCGAGGAATCCGCTGGGCACGTTGGAGTACAGGGGCAGGTAGGTGCCCTTGTAGACCTGGTCGGCGATGGCTTGCCGGTCCACGAGGTTGGCTACGGCCTGCCGGACGGCGAGCGCCTTGGCGGTATCAGCGCCGGCTGCCTTGGTGCCGAACGGCATGGTGTCGAAGTTGAAGGTGATGTAGCGGATCTCGCCGCCCGGTCCCGTCAACACCTTGACCTTGGAGTCTTTCCGAAGGTCGTCAACGTCCGTGGCACTGAGGCTGCGGAAGGCGACGTCGATGTTGCCCTGCTGGATGTCCAGCTTGAGGTTGGTGGGGCTGGCATAGTACTTGATGGTCGCTTCGTCGTTGGCGGGCTTGCCAAGGACACCCTTGTAGTCACCGAAGGCCTTGAAGCTGACAAGTTCGTTCTTCTTGTAGCTATCGATCGTGTATTGGCCGTAGAAAGCCTTTGCCTTGATGATCTCGTCGTCCGGAAGGACCTTGTCCGCCGGGAAGACTTCGTCGTCAACAATGGGCGCGGCAGGACTGCTGAGGATCTGGCTGAAGGTCTGGTCATTTGCGTTCTTCAGCTTGAAGACCACCGTGGTGGCATCAGGAGTGCTGACACTCGCGATGTTGGTCAGCAGGGACGCCGGGCCGGCGGGGTCGTTGATCGCAACCTGTCGGTCGAACGAAAACTTGACGTCCTTGGAGTCCAGCGTGTGTCCATTGGCCCATTTCAGGCCCGACTTGAGTTTGACCGTGTATTCCGAAGGTGCCGTGAACGAGGACGACTCCGCAAGGTCCGGGACCGGTTCAGCACCCCCTGGCTTGGAGTTCAACAGGAACGAGTAGATCTGGTTCATCACCATGAACGAACCATTGTCATAGGATCCGGCCGGGTCCAATGACGTGACTTTGTCTGTGGTGCCGTAGGCGATCGGGCCGGCGGCAGCCGGGGCGGACGAGGAACCGCCGCCGGAGGGGCCCGTGCATGCAGTCAAAGCGAGGGCGGAAACGCCCGCCAGCGCGATAACGCCATGCAGGGCCTTCTTCTTCAGTGCCATCTGTGAACCTTCTGTTCGATGGATTAGGCGCACCGCCGTGGGATATTTGTGACGGGGCGCACTCTTGATTCCACGATTCAATCAGACTTCAGCGCCGCCGGGTCCTTGATTTTATGATTCGAGACACAATATTTACCTACGAGTAGGTTTTCCGGGGGACGCCAAAGGATTGCCACTGAAGGATCCCCGGAATATCTTTATTCCGAGTTGATAAGCGCTGATCACGGACAGACGGAATGCGGCCGTGGACAGCATCCAGGCGGCGGTTCAGGGGGCCGCCGCGGTAATGGGTGCAAGTACCAGTCCTAAGGACAGGAACATGAGCAAGGCAGCCCTCTGTGTGGGGATCAACAAGTTCAAGTATTTACCCGAATCGAGCTGGCTTCACGGTTGTGTTAATGACGCTGAAGACCTGGCCGCCCTCCTTGAGGCGCAGTATGGGTTCGCCTCCTCCAGCATCAAGGTCCTGAGAGATGCCAAGGCCAACAAAAAGTCCGTGATGGCTGAACTCAACAAGTTGGTCGATAGCGCGGTGGACGGAAAGTCCGACCACATCGTCTTCACCTTCTCCAGCCATGGCACGCAGATACCTGATACCAGCGGCGATGAGATGGATCGGCTGGACGAGGCCTTCGCCTGCTACGACATCAACAATGCCGGCGACTCATGGGACCCGGAGACGGTGATCAGTGACGACGAGTTGGCAACGCTCTTCGGGCGGCTGCCGGAGGCCGTCCTCATGGACGTCGTCCTGGACACTTGCCACAGTGGCACTGGACTGAAGTCCCTGGACCTCTTGCCGGGCCGACGCCCGCGTTTCCTGCCTGCCCCAACGCCCCGGGCTGTGGTCGCAAACGAGTCCAGTGACTCCCGCACCCTTCGCGACCTTGTGAAATCAGCAAAGTTATCCAAGCCCGTGCTGATGGCAGCCTGCCGATCGGATCAGACGGCTGCGGACGCCCTGATCGAGGGCCGCTACAACGGAGCCTTCACCTATCACTTTGTGAAGACCCTGCAGGGCAACGGCACAGCAGGACGGGCGGAAGTACTGAAGCTGGTGAGCAAAGGGCTCAAAGGCGGCGGTTTTGATCAAGTCGCCCAATTGGAAGGCACGACGGCGGCACGCAAGGCTGCGTGGGGCAGCTAACTTTCGCTCGTGTCACCTCAGGGGCACCAGCTGTTCCCGCGACCTTATTCCGCGCCCCTATTCCCCCGTGCCGTGGAACTTGTCCCTGACACCGGAAGACGCGGCTTCCTCGGCGTCGTGCTGTTGATCGGAACCAAACAGCATTCCTTGCCGCTCCCGGTCCATCACCGGTTTAAGGGCGGCATACACAAGCCGCCCACCGGCGTCGAATCTGAGGACTCCTCCTCCACGGACGTCCACGAATTCCCGCCGCGTCTTCAGGCCAAGGCGGACGTAGGCCTCCCTACGGCTCATCCGCACCGTTTGAATGAATGATGCCCCGATTTCGGAGATGATGAAGCCGTCCGGTGATACGCGTTCGGACGTACGCACCCTGGTGGAGCTCAGCGGAGTACGCCGCTCCAGCCGGGCGGCGTCCAGGAGCCTCGGGTTTTCCCACACGAAGCGTTGGACTTCCTGGGGATCGGACCCCAGTGCCGAAAGCCGGATCGGATAGCGAAGCCCTTGGTAGTTATCCACCCCGCTGATGTTGTTCAGCGACACCCGGCGGATCCCAATGGCCGAGAATTCCGTTTGGAGGGCATCCCGATACCCGTAGGTGTCTTCCGGGACCATGTCCAGATCCGCGGCAATGATGCCGCGCAAGAGGTCCCGCCAGGTTACGTCCACGGGTGGCATGTAGGAAAGGCCCCTGATCACCATGCGCAGGACCCTCGTGGCCACAATTGAACCGGATTCAGCTTTCTGCTGCAGGCTTTGGTTGTCCCCAAAACGGGCATTTCTTTCCGACCACAACCGCTGGACGGCCCGGAGTACTGCCCCAACCACCACAGCCCCGCGGGCGTGCGGGTCCAGCATGGTTTGCCAGCCCTCAGGAACGGAGCCAACAAATGGTTCCCTCAAGGGACCACGGGCGAAAAGGTCCCTCGCAAAGTCAAAGAGGGACCTTATCAGGATCGCGTCGTCCACGATCTGCCCTGCCTCAAAGCCTTCCCCTGCAGCTTCAAGTTCCCGGAAGACCACCTCACGGGAAGAAAACACCGACAGTATGGCCACCAGGTCTGCCAGTGCCTCGTGCATGGCAAGTTGCTCCATGGTGGCCAGCTGGTCTGCCCATGCTGGCCGGAAGCCGTCAAGGATCGCATGGGTGACTTCGTGGGCAACGATGTCCCTGTACAGCGCAGTGGGTACTTTGTAGCCCATGCGGTCCACTGAACCGAAGCGGATGGTGTTGGTACCGCGCTCATATCCGGTATCAATGGCTGTCACACGATCCCGTGCCTTCAGGACCACCCGCCCCTCCGGGTTCCAGGGCATCCGCCGGCCGAGCGTGGATTCGAAGATATCCAAGGTGCTCATGGCCACGCCGTAGACGTGCTGGGCAAGGAAGCGAGTATCGTCCAGGAGTTCGCGAAGGTCCGTGGGCGGAGGTTCTGAAACCAGTTGCCAGGGGTCGCCTTGGCGCGTCAGGGTAACTGGCGAGACATTGGTTCCACGCCACTTCCGGATGTGGATCGCGTAGCGGTGCCCAGTGGGACCACGCCGGAGCCGCTCTACGGGTATCCGCACTTGGGCTGTCAGCGGTGGCGCCCCGCCGCTGCCTATCGGCCCCTCTGCAAGCACTATCACGGAGACCATCTGCCCGGCTTTGATGTCTCCAGGGCTCTTCTTTGGAAATGCCACAGTCATCGCCATCCCGAGTGCGGACCCCAACATACCGCAGCGGTGCGCTGCTTAGGCCAGTATGGGGGCCCTCAA
This sequence comes from Micrococcaceae bacterium Sec5.1, assembly GCA_039636795.1. Lineage (NCBI taxonomy): Bacteria > Bacillati > Actinomycetota > Actinomycetes > Micrococcales > Micrococcaceae > Micrococcaceae bacterium Sec5.1. The sequence continues at coordinate 3,810,948 of CP143430.1, forward strand.
ACCCGGAGGCAATAATGCGATAACGGCTAGAGAATTGCCCTCTGCAGGGAACGAGCGGCGTCGATGGTTGCCTGTCCCAGTACCCGGGTGCCCTGATACAGCACAACGGTCTGACCAGGTGCCACTCCACGCAGCGGTTCGGTCAGGGTGACCACCAGTTCGGCCCGCTCAACACCCTCGTCATCGGCAACCGGCTCAATGTGTGCACGGGCCGGCACAGGGTCACCATGGGCCCGCACCTGGGCGTGGCACTCGAATTCCGCACCGGTCCCAACCTCGGAGATGGGCAAACCAGCCCAGGACACCTTGATTCCACGGATTTCATCGATGGCAAGCAGCGCTTCCGGCCCCACAACAACCTTGTTTTCCTTAGGCCGGATTTCCAGGACGAACCGGGGCTTGCCATCGGAGGCCGGGGTGCCCAGCTTCAGTCCCCGGCGCTGGCCCACGGTGAAGGCGTTGGCACCCGGGTGCTCGCCTACCTTCGTGCCAGTTTCGTCCACGATGTCGCCAGTTGTCATTTCGATTTTCTCGGCCAGCCAGCCACGTGTATCTCCGTCGGAGATGAAGCAAATATCGTGGCTATCCGGCTTGTTGGCCACCGACAAACCACGCTTTTCGGCCTCGGCCCTTACTTCGGCCTTGGAGGGGGTGTCCGCCAGCGGGAACATGGAGTGCTTGAGCTGCTCATGCGTCAGGACGCCCAGGACATAGCTTTGGTCCTTGGCCCAGTCGGCCGCACGATGCAGTTCGCGGTTGCCGTCCGCATCTTCGATTACCTTGGCGTAGTGCCCGGTGCAGACAGCGTCAAAGCCCAGGGCAATGGCCTTTTCCAGCAAGGCAGCAAACTTAATGCGCTCATTGCAACGCATGCACGGGTTCGGCGTGCGCCCGGCAGCATATTCGTCAATGAAGTCCTGAACGACATCTTCCTTGAAGCGTTCGGAGAAGTCCCACACGTAGTAAGGAATCCCCAGGACGTCGCAGGCCCGCCACGCATCACGGGAGTCTTCAATGGTGCAGCAGCCCCGGCTTCCGGTGCGAAGGGTGCCAGGCATGCGCGACAACGCAAGGTGGACTCCGACGACGTCGTGTCCGGCCTCGACGGCGCGGGCGGCTGCCACGGCGGAGTCGACTCCGCCGCTCATTGCTGCAAGTACTCGCATGCTGGCTTTCTGTGTTTTAGGGAGTTTTGGATATTGATTCCGGCTGAGGCGAGCCGGCACACCCAACTATTCTAGCTCCCGCACCAATGCCCGCGCTAAATCCCTTGACTGGCCATAGGACCAAATCTAAAGTCAAAGTAAGTTGTTTTAGAATATGCCAACACAAAGGTGGGCTGAAATGACACACGAACGGATGGTCATCGCCGGCGGCGGGCTGGCCGGTGCAACCACAGCAAAAACCCTTCGCTCAGAAGGCTTTACTGGACCCATCACCCTCCTGGCATCCGAGGAACGGATCCCTTACCTTCGGCCACCTCTGTCCAAGGAGTTCCTTCTGGGCAAGGCCGACGAAGATAGCGTCCCGGTGATGCCGGCCGGCTGGTACGAAGAAAACGACGTCGAACTCCTGCTGGGCAACCCCGCAGTGGGCATCGATGCGCGAAACCGGACCGTAACCCTTCACGACGACCGAACCCTTGACTACGCCAAACTGCTGATAGCCACCGGAGCGCAACCGCGGCAGATTCCGCTGCCCGGCGCCGAGTTGGAGGGCGTGATGACTTTCAGGACCTTTGAGGACAGCCTGCGCCTGCAATCCCTGCTCAGGGACGGCGGCAAGCGTGTTGTCATGGTGGGTTCCGGATGGATCGGCATGGAGCTGGCCGCGGCTGCCCGCAGCTACGGCAATGATGTGGTCCTGCTCGGTTTGGAAGAAATCCCCCTCAGTGCCGCCATCGGCCCCGAACTGGGCAACTACTTCCGGGCACTCCACGAAGAGAACGGCGTGAGCTTCAGGCTGCCTGCGAGCGCTGCTGCCATAGAGGGGAAGGACGGCCAGGCCTCCGCGGTGCGAACCAACACGGGCGAAGTCCTGCCCGCAGATATCGTCATCATTGCGGTTGGGGTAGTGCCTGACACATCGTTGGCTGAGACAGCAGGGCTACGCCTGGACAACGGAGTCCTGGTGGATTCCGCACTTCGCTCAAGCGCCCCGGACATCCTTGCAGCAGGTGACGTTGCGAACGCCCTGCATCCCTTCACCGGAGAGCATCATCGCAGTGAGCACTGGGCAAACGCACTTAACGGCGGCAAAGTGGCCGCCAAGACGATGCTGGGCCAAAATGCCGCCCTGGATGTTGTCCCCTATTTCTATACGGACCAGTTCACGCTCAGCATGGAATACTCGGGTTTCACCACTCTGACCTCCGGCGTAGAGCCTGTAATTCGCGGCTCGCTCGATGACGGCAGTTTCATCGCGTTCTGGATGCGCGATGGCCAGAAGGAGCAGGGCGAAGTGGTGGCCGGCATGAGCGTGAACATGCGCCGCGTGCAGAAGCCGATCAAGTCGCTGATTTCTGGCCGGGTGCCCGTAGACGTAACCCGCCTGACAAATCCCGATGTTCCCCTTGAGGAGCTTTTGCCTGGCGACTGATTTCCTGGCTAAAACTCCGTGGTGCCCCGTCGCGCTACCGTTGCCGCTGTCTGGATGCTGGATTCATGACCGGCCATGCCTGCTTGGCGAGCCCGCGAACACGCCTCGGGAAGCGCCTTTAGCAGGGCATCGACGTCGGCATCTGTTGAGCTGTGCCCCAGGGTGAATCGTTGGGCACCACGGGCAGTATCTTCATCCAGCCCCATGGCCAGGAGGACGTGGGAGGGGCGGGGCACCCCTGCCGTACAGGCCGAACCCGTAGATGACTCAACACCTGCGAGGTCCAGAAGGAACAGCAGAGAATCTCCCTCGCAACCGGGAAAAGTAAAGTGGGCGTTGCCGGGCAGCCGACCGTCCCCGGGTGCCCCACGGAGCACCGCGTCCGGCACGGCCTCCCGAACCCCGGCAATGAGACGGTCCCGCAGCCTGCTGATTCGCTCGGCCTCCGTGGCCAGATTAGCCGTAGCGGCCTCCGCAGCCGCCGCGAAGGCGGCAATGGCCGGCGTATCCAATGTTCCCGAGCGCACATCGCGCTCCTGCCCGCCGCCGTGTTGAACCGGAGTCAACTTGATCGCTCGCCCAAGGAACAACGCGCCGACTCCGACGGGTCCGCCTAGTTTATGCCCTGACACTGACATCGCGGCGAGCCCGGACGAGCGGAAGTCGACCGGAACGGAACCGAATGCCTGGACAGCATCCGAGTGCACGGGAATGCCGTATCGGCTGGCCAGTTCCACGATCTTTGCAACGGGCTGGATGGTGCCCACTTCGTTGTTGGCCCACATCACCGTGACAAGCGCAACGGAGTCGGGGTCGCGCTCCAGTTCGCGCTGCACGGCATCGAGCTGCACCGCACCTTCTGCATCGACAGGCAGCCACACGGCTTCGGCCCCCTCATGACGCTCAAGCCACTCCACCGTGTCCATGACCGCATGATGTTCGACGGCGGAGCACAGGATTCGGGTCCGGCGTGGGTTTTCGTCATGGCGGGCCCAGAAAAGGCCCTTGACGGCCAGGTTGTCGGCCTCAGTCCCACCCGAGGTGAAAATTACCTCGGACGGGTGGGCGCCAGCGGCCGCCGCCAGCGTTTCGCGTGCATCTTCAACGGCGCGCCTTGCCCGACGCCCGGCTCCATGGAGGGAGGACGGGTTGCCGGTTCGCGCCAGCTCGCGCGTCATGACCGCAAGGGCTTGGGCCGACATGGGTGTGGTGGCGGCGTGATCGAGGTATACAGGCACGTTGTAATTCTACCGGCGGCGTAATTCCATCGACGGCGTCAGTGTCCAGTTTTGGGGTCAGGTCTAGCGACGCGGTTCCAGGCTGCTAATCCTGGCACAACAATGACCAGAACCAGGTTCCGGAAGGACGTTGTCAGCACTAAGACCGGATGCGGTGGCCGCACCCTTAAGGAATGCGCCATTCATGGCGCAGACCACCTCCTCATGATCCTGCGAAAGCCGATGGAAAGGGCAGTTAAGCAGGCGGTATCCTCCGGCGTCATCAGCGGTTGGCTCATAGCCAAGGTCCGCCAGGGCACCCAGGAAATCGCCGGGCCGGCCCGCTTCCTGGCCCTTGCGGTCGGCAACATCCATCAAAGCGTCCCGCACGGGCAGCTCGCCTTTGAGGGAACGCGTGATCGCTGTAGCCATCAGATCCCCAGCGAGATCGTACTGGCGCTCAGGGACTGAGGCCACAACCTCGTCCATGGCCGGGCGGTAGAGCTTGGCAGGCCGGCCGGAACCGGGCCCGGCTTTGTCGGAGGACTTTCTGAACTCCACTTGCAGGACGCCGTCCTTGACCAACCGATCCAAATGGAAGGAGGCCGTGCTTCGGGGAATACCGAGGGCACGGGCCGCTTCGTCCCGCCCTACGGCATCAGCAGAGCCGCGCACGTAGGCGAACAACACCCTCCGGTTGTCGTCGTCCAAAGAGGCGATCGCCGAAATCCTTTGGAGCCAAGAGTGGCGTGCAGTGGTCATACAGCCAGAATATCTCTAAAAACAAGATTCGTTGCTTAATCTCAGAAGGAGATCTAAAATCAAGATACCAATTTTTAGAAAGGAATGCGTCATGGAAGCCGCAACCACCCACATGAGCCCCAAGTCCAGCCGCAGCGACCTCCGGGACCCTTCCCGGCAGGCCTTTGTCCTCCTGAGGACGATCTTCACGATTGCCCCGATCATTTTCGGGCTCGACAAATTCACCAACCTCTTGGTGGACTGGACGGTCTACTTGGCGCCCGCAGCCACCGCCGTGGTACCTGTTTCAGCCCAGACCTTCATGTACGGCGTGGGGGTCATCGAAATTATCGCCGGCATCGTGGTCGCCCTGCGGCCGCGCTGGGGTTCCCTCGTTGTCGCTGCCTGGCTGCTCGGCATCATCGTCAACCTACTGGTGCTTGGCTCGTTCTTCGACGTCGCACTGAGGGACTTCGGCCTGCTGGTGGGAGCGCTCGCGTTGAACCGTCTTGCCACCGTGTTCAAGAAATAGCAAAGCGTCAAAGAAACAAACTCACCCTGGTGGGACCACGGCCAACCGGGACTGGACCTCAGCCCTGGCCTTGGCCAGGGTCCCACTATCCGGACATGCAACTGATACATACACAGAGGAAGCCGGGCTGCTGAAAAGTCTGGCGAGTACCAGGGCAGCGGTGCCGCCGGAAGCCGGAGCTGATTCCAAGGCCAACAATTCCACGTGGCGCTCCGGCTTGCCGGAATCCTGGCCCCAGCGCAATGAGGACGGCTTTAGCTTCTCCACAGCGATGCCCGGATCCAAGTAGCGGAACAGTTCCTTCGTGGACGCGGCGTCATCGCCCGGCACCACCAATGGCCTCTGATTAACGCTGACCCGGACAACCACCACGCACCCATCAGTCTTCGCGTACCGGGTTTCACCTTGCAAGCCGGAGTGCACAACGGACCATCCCTGCACCTCTTCAAGGCGGCTGGACACTAATACCGGATCTCCAGGCGCCAATGTTCCTCCCGCACTCAAAGGCAGGTCCTTCGCGGCGAGAGCCTCAGCATCATGTCCGGGCGTGATGGTTGGGGTGGACAGCGTCGACTCGGAAGGTGAAGGCTTCGGTGCTGCGGGATCAGGCACGTTCACACTACATCCGCCAAGCAGGGCACCCAAAACAGCCGGCACACCCAAAACAGCAATGGCAGCCCAACCAGGCCTGGCGCCCGCCATCGCGGGGGCCTGACTTCGCGCAACCCTCCGTACCATCGGCGATCCTCTCTTTTGGCGGCGAGTCTTTTTGCTGGGAACCATTTCTGCCGCCATCGAGTCTAACTGCCTGCAGCAGCGATTCAGCTAGGCAAGGACGCGGAGACCACGGGGTACAACCTCGACCACCACAGGCAAACTGCCCACGCGCTCGCCGTCGGCGTAGGCCACTACACCTTCTGCCTCCAGGCGCACTTTCCGTACCCGGCGGATCTCCACGGCCGGATGGCCAAGGTGTTTGCCCGTGAAGACCTTGGGAAACACTGCCAGGAAACGCAGCCGCGACAATGGCTTGACCACAAACAAATCCAGCCACCCGTCGTCGGGCAAAGCATCGGGCGTAATCCTCATCCCGCCTCCGATCGATTGGCCGTTCGCCGCAGAAATCAGCAACGCCGGTTGGCGCCACTGCTCGCCGTCGGCAGTCACCGTGTATTCGATACGCCGGAACGAACCGAGTTCACGGAGCATCGCCAGGTTGTAGCGGCTCTTTCCCCGGGGCCAACGCCACGAGTTCGCCCTTTCGTTGACAGCAGCATCAAATCCGGCCGACAGGACCCCCGCAAAATAGGTGCTTCGCCCGCTGGCGGTGACGCGTCCGGCGTCGATCTTCCGCCCGCCCGCAGCCATTGACTCCAGCAAGCGATTACAGGCGGCATTCGTGTCCGTGAGTGGCAGGCCCAGCAGCCTGGCAACATCGTTGCCAGTTCCAGCAGGAACAATTCCCAGCGGCACATCCAATCCGGCGAGCGCGTTGACGCCCAAATGGACCATGCCGTCCCCGCCCACCACAACCAGCGCACTGATGCCTGAAGTCAGGGCCTCATCAACCAGGGTCCGCAGGTCGTCATAGCTTCCCGCTTCCAGCACGACGACGTCACAACCCCGGGCGCGAAGGCAGGCCGCGGCTTCGTCCCCGGCAAGGCCGTGACGGCCGAACGATGCTGTTGGATTGATGGCAAGGGCGACCTTGGGCGCCGAATGCGTGGGATTCTTGGGCGCCGGAGGATTCACCTGCTGAATTATGCCAGCCGGGAACCACGGAGCCCGCTGCCGACGTTCTCATAGTGGCTGGATAAACTGGCCATACCGCCCCGCCCCTGGAGCGGACCACCATCCTAGAGAAGGGCCTGTGCTTGGCCGAGGGCAGTAGTTCCCACTATCAGGTTCTTCGCGTGTCCGTCACTGCGACGGACAAGGAGATCAAGGTGGCATATCGGAAGGCCGCCCGGAAGGCCCACCCCGATCACGGCGGCGAAGCCGAAATGTTCCGCCGTGTAACGCTCGCTTATGAGACCCTGATTGATCCGAAGCGTCGGGCCGAGTATGACCGGAGGTATGCCAGCGGCGCCTCCGTCCGCTCCCAACCACGTCCGGGCGACTACACAGGCGCGGCCGCGCCGGGTGCGGCGACCAGTACGGGGGTCAGACGTCCGCAGGCCCCGCGCAACACGGCTGGCGATCCGCCCGTTTACGTTCCGGCCTTTGATGACCCTCTTGAGGTTCCCCTCATTTCGATGGCAGAAGCTGCCCAGCAGGTCCATGGCTTGCCGCGAAAGCGCGGCATTTTTGGAGCCGAAGCCCGCATCCAGCGCGAGATGCGTACGGTTCAGCTCATCAGCAGGCAGGTCCTGCCTGCCATCCCCGCCGCAAGGCTCATCAACGGGCTCCGATCGCCCTCTGACAACAACCACATCGACCACGCAGTGCTTTCCGGCTACCGGCTGGCATTGGTTGGTTCCATGCTGTTGCCCAGGGGCGCCTACGCGTGGGACGGCAATTCGTTGCGCCACGGCGGCCGGTCCGTAGCCCCGCCGCAGCTCGCCCACATCGTCCGCCACATGCAGGACATCTTCCCCGAGTTGAACGTCACCGGCTGGGTGGTCCTGCACAGTCCTGACGGCAACCTGCACGAACCAGTCATTGATCACTACGGCAAAGGGCAGTCCAGCCATAACGCGGTTGAGGTGGTCAACGGCGCAGGATTGGTCCGCGGGTTGAAACAGTTCCTCGGTTCAGGACCAGCACCCAACACCGTGGTGGTTCCAGTTCTTGCCCGCTTGCTCCGCGGCATGCACTGAGATCGGCTTTCTCCGGGACTGGTTGAGGGCGATGGTTGATTCAGTATGAAGCCAGTGCGATGGGACTGGCTGGGACGGGACTGGCTAGGATGGGACGGTGTTCCGCATCCTCTTCCACACTCCAGAAATCCCGGGCAATACGGGCAACGCCATCCGTTTGGCCGCCATCACCGGCGCCGAACTCCATCTGGTGGAGCCTCTGGGCTTTGACTTTTCCGATGCCAAGCTGCGCCGGGCGGGCCTGGACTACCATGATCTCGCCGTCGTTACGGTACATAAGGACATCAACGCGGCTTGGGCTGCCCTGCAGCCTGAGCGAGTGTTTGCGTTTACGTCCGACGGCGAAACGTCCTACACGGATATCAACTACCGTGAGGGTGACGTCCTGATGTTCGGCCCTGAATCTGTGGGCCTCCCGGATTGGCTGAAGAAGGATTCGCACGTCACTGCCCGGGTGCGGCTCCCGATGCGACCTTCCCTGCGTTCACTGAACCTGGCAAACGCCGCGTCCATTGCGGTTTTCGAGGCGTGGCGCCAGAACGGATTTGCCGGCGCCAAGGTCTAGCCCATCCGCGGCGCCCGCGGCTGCGAATACCCTGTGCAGGATCAATTCCTGCCTTTGATATTCGATGAGGGAGCTGATGTGAGCGCACTGGAGGCCCTGGTGGTGGCGGCAACCCGCTGCGCCGCTGTGCGCACAACGCCGAGCCCTCGTGCTGCTGGTTTCAAACCGCACGACTTATGCTGGACAGTGATGGACATCCCCAACAGCCCCGGTCCCCCGGTCGTCGAGACTTCGGCCACGGCGACAGATCTGAACCAGCAGCTTACGGGCCTGCTTGAATTGATTGCTGCGGGCGATCAGGACGCTTTCGCTGAGTTTTATCGGCTAACCTCCAGACGAGTCTTTGGCATGGCCAGGCGCGTCCTGATTGACTCCGAGCTGAGCGAAGACGCCACCCAGGAAGTCTTCGTCCAGGTCTGGCAGGGCGCCGCCAGGTTCGATCGCGCATCCGGCAGCCCCATGGCCTGGCTGATGACCATCGCGCATCGCCGTGCCATTGACCGCGTTCGTGCCGTGCAGGCAGCCACAGACCGCGAAGCCCGATACGGCGCAGCGAGCCAGGACCTTGATCGCGACGTCGTATCCGAGGAAGCCGAGACGAACTTTGAGGCCGAGGCCGTCAGCCGGTGCCTTGGCACCTTGACGGACACACAGCGGGAATCGGTCCGCCTGGCCTATTACGGTGGGCTCACTTACAGGGAAGTTGCGGAGCATCTTGGTGCCGCGGTCCCTACCATCAAGTCCCGCATTCGCGATGGACTCCTGCGCTTGAAGACCTGCTTGGGGGTGGGCTGAAATGAGCGAAAACAACGGTGGAGGATTTGTCCGCAGAATGTTCGCGAATGACATCGCAACCGACTTGGCCGAGGGTCGGGTCCTCGAACTCGCGGAAATCTATGCCTTGGACGCGGTTACTGAATCCGAACGGGCCCTGATTGACGATTACGTCAAGGACGCCCCGGAAGGTCCAGCGTTCCAGGAGCGGGTCAGGCAGGCCCGCGAGACCCTGGTGGCAGGTTTCGCCCCTGAGGAAGAGCCGCCCCCTGCCGTCTTCGCCAAAATTATGGACCGGATCAACCGGGAATCCGCAGATTCCCCTGCAGGGTCGGGCAGTGATCCAAAGCCGGAGCCAGTCCTCGACGAACTGGCACTCGCCCGGACCAAGCGCGGAGAACGCCGCGGCCTCGGGCGCGGACGCGCCTGGCTGGTGGGCGCAGCGGCTGCTGCCGTCATCGCCGTCGGTGGCGTGGGTGTAGGCGCGTACATAGCCGGCCAAAACGATCCCGTGAACCAGGTCCTGCAGGCCCAGGACGTCCAGAAGAAGACGGCCCAGGTTCCCGGAGGCGGCACGGCTACCATTTCCGCTTCCTCCGCCAAGGACTCCTTCGTGGTGTTGATGGACGGCGTTGCCCCGGCACCCGACGGTAAGGTCTACCAGTTGTGGACGTTGCCGAAGGATGGATCTGCCCCTGTGCCGCAGGGCACTATGGACGCCGAGACGTTGTCCAAGCCGGCGGTGGTGAAGGGATTGTCCACAGCTTCCTCAGTAGCTATAACGGTGGAACCCACTGGCGGATCAAGCTCGCCCACGCAGCCGCCTGTGTTGGTGGTTCCGCTGAGCGCCTGACGTCGGCCAGACGGCGTCATCGCTTTAAGGCCCGACGGCGGCCGCGCACCTTCCGTGAGGTAGGTGGGGCGGCCGCCGTCGTTATTGCCTGCAGTTGACCGGCAGCTACAACACGAGCGACAACAGCATCACGAAGCCGAAGCCAACCAGGGAGATCAAGGTCTCCATCACGGACCAGGTCTTGAAGGTCTGACCGACTGTCAGGCCGAAGAGCTCCTTGACCAGCCAGAAACCAGCATCATTCACGTGCGAGAGGAACAGCGAGCCTGCACCGATTGCCAAGGCGAGCAGTGCCGCGTGGGTCGGGGTCAAACTGCTGGCCAGGGGCGCGACAATGCCCGCAGCAGTCACGGTAGCTACAGTGGCGGAGCCCGTGGCGAGGCGGAGTGCCACCGCCACAATAAAGCCGAGCACAAGGACGGACATGTTGGCACCTTCCGCCCACTTCTTGACGGCGTCGCCCACTCCAGCACCAATCAGTGTCTGCTTGAAACCACCGCCGGCTCCAACTATCAGAAGAATCGCTGCGATGGGGCCAAGGCTGTCGCCCAGCTTGGCAGTGATCTTGCTGCCAGTGAATCCCACTGCGTAGCCGAAGCTCACAGTGGCAGCAAGTACCGCCAAGGTCATGGCGACCAGGGGCTGGCCCACGAAATCGAAGAAGATCCTGATCATCGGAGCAGTGGCCGCGTCCGGCCAGATAATGTCTCCCAAAGCCTTTAGCAGCATGAGGACTACCGGGAAAATGATGGTCAGCAGCGTCACCAGGAACGAGGGCTGGCGCTTGACGTCGCTAAGATCGGCGCGGTGCTTGGTGTCGATGCCACCCGCCACGGCGGGAGCGTTTACCGGAACCCAACGTGCGGCCAGGCGGGAGAAAAGCGGTCCACAAATGATGACCGTGGGAATGGCCACGAGGATGCCCAGGCCCAGTGTTGTTCCCAATTCAGCCTTTACGGCGCTGATGGCAATCAGGGGTCCCGGGTGCGGGGGCACCAGGCCATGGAGCACTGAAAGGCCCGCCAAAGCCGGTATCGCGATGCGCATGAGCTTCATCCCGGATCTCTGCGTCACAAGGACAATCACGGGAAGCAGGAGCACAAGACCGATTTCGAAGAACATCGGCAGGCCAATGATCACTGCCACAAGCGTGATCATCCAGACGATCTTGTTGCCGGTGGCCTTGGCCAACAACGTATCCACTACCCGATTGGCTCCCCCGGAGTCCGCGAGCAACTTGCCAAGCATTGCGCCCAAGGCAATCAGGAGGCCAACTTCCTTGAGGACGCCGCCAACTCCGTCCTCGAAGTTGGTAATGACCTTGCCCAGTTCCACGCCTGAGGCGAGGCCGACAAACGCCGAGCCCAGCACCAGCGCCAGGAATGGGTGGAATTTCAGCTTGGCGATCAGGACCACAATCAGCGCAATACCCAACGCTGCCACCACAAGAAGCTGGGTGTCGTGCGCGGACCACTCCTGCACCTGTGTGGCCGTTTCCAGCGCGATCATGACGCTGCCGCTTCGGAACCGGCGCCCAGGGGACGCAAGCCGAGCCGTTCGATGATTTCGTCCGCCTCCTCAGCGGGCGAGGCGGAAACACACAGCGAGATGTAGCTCTCGTCTTCTGTGGGTTCCTCAAGTGCTTCGAACTGGGACTCCAGGAGCGACGGCGGCATGAAGTGGCCGTGCCTTGACGCCAGCCGGTCCGAGATCTTGTCTTTGCTCCCTTGCAGGAAAACGAAAACAACCCCTTCGCCCCTGAGTACGTCGCGGTACTTCTTCTTCAACGCCGAGCACGTGATGATGGCCGGCGTACCGGCATCTGTATGCTCACGGATCCACTGGGCAATGATGCCAAGCCAAGGCCATCGGTCCTCATCGCTGAGGGCCTGGCCCGCGTGCATCTTGGCCACATTGGCTTCCGGATGGAGATCGTCGCCTTCGGCGAGATCCCATCCAAGCTTTCCGGCGAGTACGCCGGCTACAGTCGACTTGCCCGAACCGGAGACTCCCATAATCACCAGTACGGGTTGCTGTGCAGTCTTCGCCATCAAAGTCTGCCTTCCTCGAATAAATATGATTTAACCGAGGTCCAGCATATGACACGGGTTACATATCGGCAATGTCAGAAGCCGGCGATAGTACTGGATCCGTTAACGGACACCACGTGGAAACTCTCAGCACTTGCGCCGGCAGGGAGCCCTGCTCGCGCACCGTTGGCCATCAACATGCCACGGACCACACGCTCCATCCCCTCGATGTCCGGGTGCTGGCTCGCGTGGATGCGGATCGCATCGAGCTTGGCATCAACATGCTTGGTGACGTCCACGAAATGGTTCTCACGGTCCTCTGGACTTGAGATAAACCATAGCCAAGGCAGCTTGTAGGCCGTCAGTCCGGCCTCAACCAATTCAGGATAGGCAAAGGGATTCTCCACGGCAGGATAAACCGCCCTGGTCACAGCTTCCCCTGCTGCGAGGTGGTCGGGGTGACTCTTCTGGAGGCGGTCCCAGTTCCGTTCCGGGTGCATGGTCAACACGATGTCCGGGCGGATTTCCCGGATCAGCTTCACAACCTGCTTGATGACGTTGTGTGTCGGCTCAAGGTAGCCATCGTGTTCGTGCAGGTAGCGGATGTCGTTGACTCCCACCAACTCTGCCGCGCGTTGCTGTTCTATGGCACGGAGTTCGATAATGCGTTCCCGGTCAACGGGATCAAACCCGCCGGCGTCGCCGTCAGTCATGATGCAGTAGGTGACCTGTACACCGGCAGCAGTCCAGGCAGCTATGGTTCCTGCAGCTCCGAAGTCGATGTCGTCAGGATGGGCAGTAAAACAAAGCACCCGCTCAACACGCTCCGTGGAGGCGTTGAACGGGCTCTTTGCTGACGAAACGCCAGAAGTCAAAGGGATCAGCCTTTCCGCTTTTTGATCTCAGCTGTTGCCTGCGGCACAACTTTGAACAGATCGCCGATAATGCCGAAGTCCGCGATCTCAAAGACAGGAGACTCTGCATCCTTGTTGATGGCCACAATGACCTTGGACGTCTGCATTCCTGCCTTTTGCTGGATTGCTCCTGAGATGCCTGCCGAAATGTACAGCTGCGGAGAGACAGTCACACCGGTTTGGCCCACTTGCGCGTCGTGGCCAATCCACCCTGCATCCGTTGCTGCCCGCGAAGCACCAACCGCAGCACCAAGGGCATCGGCGAGTTCTTCCAACGGGCCAAAGTCGCCATCGACGCCCCGCCCGCCGGCCACAACGATCCGGGCCTCGCTGAGGTCGGGCCGGCCACTGGCGGGCTTCTCAGTGCGGGAGGAGATCCGGGCCGCATTCGCTGCAGCATCTGCAGGAACCTCAACCTTGGCTGTCGCGGGAGCTGTCGCTGCGCCTGCCGGCTCTGGTTCCACGATGTTCGCTTTTACGGAAAAGACTGCCACCGGAGTGGTGGCCTTCGCCGTGGTGTTGTACGAACCCGCGAGGACCGACTTGTGGGCAGTGCCGTCCGCCTCCAGACCAACGACGTCCGTGATGACTCCGGCGTTGAGCTTAATGCCGAGTCGTCCCGCGATTTCTTTGCCCTCGGGCGAGTTTTCGATCAGGACAGCGGTGACGCCTGAAGCCACCACTGCAGCCGCGAGGTACGCGGCCTTCGGCGCAACCAGGTAGTCGTCCAGATCCGCCACAGATGGCTGGTAGATCGTCGCCACGCCATAAGCACCCAAGGTGGCCGCGACGTGCTCGGTCAATTCACCGTTGAACGCGACGGCGGTCTCCCCCAGCTTCCGCGCAAGGGTCAGGAGCTCCAAGCTGCTCTTCTTGAGCGCAGCTCCGGGGTTGTCAATGAAAACAAGTGCATTTGCCATGATTGGAGTCCTTTAGAGCAGCTTCTGTGCGGCCAGGAAGTCGACGAGCTTGATGCCGGCGTCGCCCTCGTCGGTGATGATCGTCCCTGCGGTTCTGGGCGGGCGGGCAGCTGCAGACTCCACAACCGTCCACGAGCCTGACTGGCCTACCTCGGAAGGATCGACGCCGATATCGGCAAGCGACAACGAGGCAATCTTCTTCTTCTTGGCTGCCAGGATTCCCTTGAAATTGGGGTACCTGGGTTCGTTGATCTGGTCTGTCACCGAGACGAGTGCAGGAAGCTGCGCTTCAACGGTCTCCGAGTGGGAGCCGGCATCCCGGCGTGCCACCACGGTGCCGCCGTTAACCTCGAGGGTGGAAGCAAACGTGAGCTGCGGGAGCGACAACCGCTCCGCGAGCTGAGCCGGGATGAGTGAGGTCTCGCCGTCCGTGGAAGCCATGCCGGTCAGGACCAGGTCCACCGGGCGTCGATCGGCGGAGAGATGGCGGATGGTGGCCGCAAGCGCCAATGATGTCGCAGCGGCGTCCGAACCGGCCAGCGCGTCATCGCTGAGGTGGACCCCGGAGTAGGCGCCAATCTGCAACGACTTCTTGACTGCGTTTACTGCACCGGAGGGCCCCATGCTGAGGGCAATGACCTCGTTGCCGGCTTTGGCCCCGCCACGCTCTTCGGCCAGCTGCAGTGCTGCCTCAAGCGCGTACTCGTCAAGTTCGGACAAGATGCTCTCATCGCGGTCAGTTGTGTTGCCGGGTCCGGTGATGTGCCGGTCGAACTGCGCGTCCGGGACGTGCTTGACCAGAACGACAATCTTCAATGTCTCTTCCACTGTCTTCGAAGCAGCCTTCCATGCTTGCGGACGGCCAACCGCAGGAGCGTGGCCGTGAATTGCCCAGCGTGTGGGCTTCCCCTAGCTAAGCATATTGCCCGCAGAAATCCACTGCGCGCGTTAACGCCTGTTTCATCAGCAACGGCCAAAGGGCCGTGGACACGCCGACGGCGGGCCACACCACTGAGGTGCCGCCCGCCGTCGTCCGCTGTGCCAGCAGGTTCCTGCTGTTGGGGTTTGTTAGTGCTCTTCGGGTTGTTATTGCTGTGCGGCGTCCAAAGTAACTTCTACTTCCTGCGACTGGCCGTTGCGCTGGATAGTTACCTTCACCTTCGCGCCGGCGGCCTGTTCGCGGACGGCCGCGGTCAACTGGTTGGGGTCAGTCACCTGGTAGTCGCCGAACTTGGTGACGACGTCGCCAACCTTGATGCCCGCCTTCGCCGCGGCGGAACCCGTGGTCACCGAAGCAACCTCTGCGCCAACGGAGAATCCGGAGTCGCTGCCCGTGGACGACTTCGATCGTACGGAGACACCAAACTGGCCATGGCTAGCCTTACCGGTATTGATGATTTCCTGTGCAACGCGCTTGGCATGGTTGATCGGGATGCTGAAGCCAACGCCGATGTTTCCAGTGGAGGAATCTGCTGTGCCGCTGCCCGCGGAAGCGATAGCAACGTTGACGCCGATGATCTCGCCCTTGCTGTTTACCAGCGCGCCACCGGAGTTGCCGGGGTTGATGGCAGCATCCGTCTGGATCACGTTGATCGAGATTGAGCCCTCATTCGCGCTCGGCTGGCTCTGGCCGCCACCTGGAGGGGCGAACTGGAAGCCCTGGTCACCGCCCTGTGAATTGTCAGTGCCTTCCTTCGGGGCAGCTGAGGAGGCAACGCTGATAGTGCGGTTGAGTGTGGAGACGATACCGTCCGTCACCGTGCCCGTCAGGCCAAGGGGCGAACCAATCGCGACGGCGGTGTCGCCCACGTTGATTTTCGAGGAATCCCCGAGCGTAGCCGGCACCAAACCGGAAGTATCGTCCACCTTGATAACTGCCAGGTCCGAGAGAGGATCAGTTCCAACAACCTTGGCCTTGAGAACCTTTCCGTCACTGGTACGGACCTCGATGGCGGCATTGGATGTTGCGCCATCCAGCGTGACGACGTGGGTGTTGGTCAGGATGTGGCCTTGGTCATCGATAATGATGCCGGAGCCCGTTCCGCCCTCGTTTCCACTCGTTGCCTTGATGGTGACCACGCTCGGAGACGCCTTCGCCGCTGCTGCCGTGATGACGTTGACGTCGTCCTTGTTATTCACAATTACCGTGCTCGACTGGCCACCACTTGATGCAGCCGGTGCCGGGTTGTCCAAAAGCGCGGTGCTGCCTGCCACCACACCGCCACCTACCAGGCCAGCGGCAAGAATGCTGGCAATGAGCGTTCCAATACCGAATGCCGGCTTGCGCTTGGTGCCGACGGAGGACTGCTGACCCGGAGCGCTGTGGAGGTTCGGGTTCCCAGGATTGGTGCTTCCGCCATAGAACGGCTGGTGCTGCGGGTAGTTGGGACGGTGCCCCGGGTCCTGGTGCTGCGGACCGCCGTAGTACTGCGGCTGGGTGTTGGCATGCGGGCCTTGGTTTACGTTGGCGTGAGGTGCCGATTGGGCAGGCGGCTGAAAGGCCGGCAGCGGAGTCGTTGCATGGGTACCGGTTCCCTGCCCGGAGTTCCAACCAGGCTGCTGTGCGTGCTGCTGTGTCGGCTGCTGGTGGGTGGCAGCGGAGTCAGGCCTCGCAGCGGGATCCCGCGGCTCGGACGGATCACGGTTCTCTGGTGCGTTGCCCTGCGCTGGGTTCTCCGTCATGGGTCTTCCTTTCATCCTTGTCTTCCATAACTATGGCCCTTTTTACTGGAACAAAATCGGACGTTCGCTGGGAGCTTCCTGAAAGCCAATCGCCATGCTGCAGCAGAGCCAGCGTGAAGGGCCAACACGGCAGACACACAGAGCCTCAACGCCCAGGCATGGCGCGTTTCTCCCGTGTTTCGCTGGTGGCATATTCAAGGCTGTGGACGGGGTATGGGGTGCACCATAGAATCAAGTGGAATTGCCACAGCGACCTGCGGCTTTACAAACCATGCGTGGGGGCGCTGAGCATTCTGTGACGATTGGTTCGCCTTGTTCCAGTCGCAGACGTGCTGAAGGGTTGCACATGCGGTCAATAGTGAAACGTGTACTCGCCGTGATTGGCGTGGCTGGAATGTTGGCCCTCCCGGCCGGCGCCGCCTGGGCTGCAGATCCGGTGACTATACCGTCCGGCCAAAACATCGTGGATGATGCCAATGTCCTGGGCAGCCGCAAGGGTGAAGTCCAGGAAGCCATCCAGAAGACGCTCAAGGACCACAAATACAACCTGTACGTGGTCACGGTGAACTCCTTCGAGAACCCTTCTTCGCCTGCGGAATGGGTCAAAGCTGTAGCCACCAAGAAGGGCATGGGCAAGGCCGACGCAATTCTGGCAATCTCCACCGCTGGTCAATACAACTTCGCCCTGAACTCCGGCAGTTCCATTTACTCCAAGCAGTCCACCATCGCTCAGAACGCCGTTGTAGCCAACCTGGCGGGCGGTAAGAAGGACTATGCCCAGGCAGCAATTGACACAGCCGCAGCTATTGGAGACGCGGCCGGCGGTGGAAGCGGTACCGTGCCAAGCGGCAACGGCGGTGTCGGGGTCCTCGTAGGGGTTGGCGTTGTTGCAGCAGGCGGTGCGGCCACCTATCTCTACCTGCGAAATCGCCGCAAGAAGGTGGGCCAGGCATCCAGTGCGAGCTATGGTCCCCAAGGAGAAGAGCTTGACCCATTGGCAGCCCTCAGCATTCCGGAGCTGCGTCAGAAGAGCGGCTCGTTGCTGATCGAAGCTGATGACGCCATCAAGTCCAGCGAACAGGAGCTTGGGTTCGCACAGGCCCAATACGGTGATTCGGCGATCGGCAACTTCACCAAAGCCCTGCAGGAAGCCAAAGCCCACATGACCGAATCGTTCAAGCTGCAACAGCAGCTGGACGACCATATCCCGGACACCGAGGAACAACAGCGGACATGGCTCGGAGAGATTATTCGCCGTTCAGAGGCAGCCCTCGCGTCACTGCGCGACCAGAAAGCGGACTTCGACTCCCTTCGTGAACTCGAGAAGAAGGCCCCGCAGGCTTTGGCCACTGTCACGGCAGGCGCCCGGGAGGCCGACTCCAGGATCGCCACCGCAGAGCAATCCCTTGAGGGCCTCCGCAGTAAGTACGCCGAATCTGCGTTGACGCAGGTCTCAGACAACATCCTGCAGGCCAAGGAACGCCTTGCGTTCGTACAGAATGCTGCCACCACCGCCCAGGAAAAACTGTCTGCCGGCGAAAACAGCCTGGCTGCCGTAGCGGTTCGCGCTGCCGAAGAAAGCCTGCATCAGACGAACGTCCTGATCGACGCTATTTCCAAGACGGCAGGCAGCCTTGACGAGGCACGCGCCTCCTTGGAAAGCGCCGTTGCGGAGACCAGTCAGGACCTCGCGCAGGCCAGGGCCATGATCCAGTCGGGTGAACATCCTGAACTCGCCGGCCCTGTGGCTGGTGTGGAAGCGGCCCTGGGCCAGGTCAAGGCTGAAATCCAGGGTGGCAAGATCGACCCCATTGCTACGTTGACCCGCGTAGAAACAGCGCACCAGGCGCTTGATCAGTCATTGTCCGGGATCCGGGACCAGCAGGAACAGGCCCGCCGTGCACAAGCATCCTTGCAGCAAACCATCATGGCGGCACAGGCCCAGATCAGTGCGACCTCGGATTACATCACGGCCCGTCGAGGCGGCGTTGGGACAGAGGCCCGCACCCGGCTCGCCGAGGCCCAGCGCAATCTCGACTACGCTTTGTCGATCTCGCGCAATGACCCGGTCACGGCTCTGACCTACGCCCAGCAGGCACACTCACTCGCTGCGCAGGCAGCGCAGCTGGCGCAGGCCGACGTCGACCACTTCGGCTATGCCGACCAAGGCTACGGCCGCGGGGGCATGTTCGGTGGTGGCGGCGGAGGCGGTGGTCTTGGAGGCGCAATCCTCGGCGGCATCCTCATCAACTCCATCTTCAACAGCGGTGGCGGCGGTTGGGGCGGCGGTAACAGCGACGGCGGTGGCGGCGGCGGATTCTTCGGCGGCGACTCCGGCGGCGGCGACTGGGGCGGCGGTGGAGGGGGAGACTTCGGCGGCGGCGACTCTGGAAGTTTTTAGCCCCACAGTTTAGATGGGGTCGATGCCCCGTCTAGGAGCGGTACAACAACTGATCACTGATTTCAGTGGCTTCCACTGAGCAGGACGAAAGGCAACACCATGGTTAAGCAGTCCATTTTCGGTCGGATCTCGCAGCTCGCCAAAGCAAACATCAACGCTTTGCTGGACCAGGCTGAGGACCCGCAGAAGATGCTGGACCAGATGGTCCGCGACTACACGAACAACATTGCTGAGGCCGAGTCCGCAGTGGCTCAGACCATCGGGAACCTGCGCATGCTCCAGGCCGACTACAACGAAGACGTCAAGAATGCCCAGGACTGGGGCAACAAAGCCCTGGCCGCGTCACGCAAGGCCGACGAATACCGTGCTGCCGGTGATACCGAGGATGCCACGAAATTCGACAACCTGGCCAAGGTTGCCATCCAGCGACAAATGACGGCAGAGTCCGAAGCACGGGCCGCCGAGCCCAGCATCGCGTCCCAGACCGAGGTTGTGGACAAGCTCAAGAGCGGGCTTGACCAAATGAAGAACAAGCTCAACCAACTCACGGCCAAGCGCAATGAACTGGTGGCCCGTTCCAAGACCGCTGCTGCGCAGTCGCAGGTGCACGATGCCCTGAAGAGCATCGACATCATGGACCCCACCAGTGAGGTTGGCCGCTTCGAAGAGAAAATTCGCCGCGAGGAGGCCAAGGTCCTGGGCCAGCAGGAGCTTGCTGCCTCCAGTTTGGACGCCCAGTTCAACCAGCTGGAAGACCTTGGGGAGCAGACCGAAATTGAGGCGCGTCTTGCGGCCCTCAAGTCCGGCGGCAGCAAGCCTGCCATCGGTGCCGGTGCCCCTGCGTCCAGCGGTGCAACCATCGACGAAACCGACTTCGACAAGCTCTGACAATGTGAGGGCTTGGCGGCCCTGTGATATTGCCTGAACCGATGTTGGCTGGACCGATGTTAGCTGGACCGATGTTAGCTGGACCATGAGGAATGGCCGGATCCCACTTGGGGATCCGGCCATTTCGTTCTCTGAGGGCAACCCCGCCTAGAGTGAGGAGGGCTCCAACGGATCCTGGCTGGGACTGACATCCGTGGCCACTTCAGCACGAATTTCGAAACCCTTTGGGTGGAAATAGGTCACGGTGCATTCAAGGACTTCACCGTGTGCTCCCAGTGTGGTCCTTTCCAAGCGCGGGACCATGGGAAATTCGCGGACATTCAGTGCATCGGCGAGGTGCTCCGGCGGGGCGTGCATCGTGACGGTGATTTCAGCACGCTGGAGGGGTTTGGACGTCCTGTCCTGGATGACTTGATAGATGGAATTGCGCTCAGCATCCGCGAGGCTGATGTGACGGCCAATGTGCGAAGGGATGAAGATTTCAGCAATGGCATAGGGCCAACCGCCGCTTGAATAGGAACGACGGATCACGAGGACAAGATTGTCATCGGACACCAGCTTGGCTGGCACGGACCTATCCTTCTCCATCCACTTGTATTCGATCAGGCCTTTTACAGTCTTCATTCCTGCTGCTGTGAACGTCTCCATGAAGGGCGCCAAGCGGTTCAGCATCCGTACCGGACGCTGGGCCATGACGAAAGTTCCCTTGCCCTGCCGGCGAACAAGCAGCCCCTTCACAACGAGGGTTTCTATCGCCTTGCGGACGGTAGTACGGCTGATCCCGTACTCGTCCATCAATGATTCTTCGGTCGGGATCCGTGCGCCCGGTTCCAACCGGCTGACTTGATCAGTCAATACGTCTGCAACCTGCTGGTACACCGCTACGGGGCTGTTCCTTTGCAGGGCCTGTCGATCCAGGCCCTGGTTGTAGTCTTCCTTGACCATCCGGCCTTCCCATCCATTCCCGGCATGCCGCCATTCCGGATTTGATGCTAGCACCGGGACTTCCAGGGGTCTGGTGCAGCACAAAACAAAAGGTCCGGATCAGTGAAAACTGATCCGGACCTTTTCTCCAGTTGCGGGGACAGGATTTGAACCTGTGACCTCTGGGTTATGAGCCCAGCGAGCTACCGAACTGCTCCACCCCGCGTCGCAAGAACAACTCTACCGCACCCGGAAGGGTGCTTATGACCATAGTGCGGGGAAGGTGCTGCAGATCACGGCCCTGAGTGCTAGCCGGCAAATCGTCACCAAGGTCTGCGGCTCAATCGACCTTCAGAGCCTCCCCTTGACCCCGATAACCGGGCACAGTCCGGAGCCGCAGGGGACACGCAGATTCCACGGCGCCGCGGCATGTGACTACCGCTGCCCGGATTTGAGACTCCCCACCCCGCCAGCCTGTCAGGGGCGCATATGCGTGGCGACTCTTGAGCTGCGGAGCAGCATCCTTGGGTCGAGTCCGCAAGATGTGCCGCCGCCCCAAACATCACGGGAAAACAAAAGACCCGGACCAGTGAATACTGATCCGGATCTTTTCTCCAGTTGCGGGGACAGGATTTGAACCTGTGACCTCTGGGTTATGAGCCCAGCGAGCTACCGAACTGCTCCACCCCGCGTCGCAAGAACAACATTACCGTCAGGTGAATGGCAGACCAAATCCTGACTACGTGATGTGCATCTCCCCCAACCAATATCGCTCAACGCGACTCCAGCAAGCCGCTGCCCAAGTGTTTCCTTTAAGCCGAAAGGGCCGTTGCCCCTCCAGGAGGAGAGGTCAACGGCCCTTCTTAATCAGGCTGTGTCAACTATTTACCGGGCATTAGCTGCTCGGCGAAGGCGACGGTGTGGCGCTTGGCGTAGCACTTGGCGTCGCTGTCGGTTCCGGCGTTATGCCGAGACGGGTTTCGGCGTCGATCGCCCTCTTGAGAGCCTCGGAGAGCCTGGTCTGCTGCTGGCCATAGGTGGCGAAGTCTCCCTTGGCCAGAGCTGCCTGGCCATCCACGATTGCCTTGTTGGCGTCGTCCAGAGCTGCCTTGAGATCAGCCTTGGCATCAGTCGGGCCGGCCGGGGGCGTTGTGGTCCCAGGCGGGGTCGCGGGCGTCTGGCCATTGTTCTGGAAGTCGCCTGCCTTGGCACCGGAGTTGCCACCGAACAACTGGTCCAGGGCCTCGTCCAGTGTCGCCGCAAAGCCGATCTTGTCGCCGAAGGCCACGAGCACCCGCTGCAAGGTGGGGTAAGAAGTCTCGCCTGTTGACTTCAGGTAGACGGGCTGAACATAAAGTAGTCCGCCACCCACGGGCAGGGTCAGCAGGTTGCCGTTCAAAACATCCGAAGCACCCTGACGCAGCAAGTTAAGCGCCTGGGAGACTGTGGGATCAGAGTTGAACTTGTTCTGCGCCTGGCCTGGGCCAGGGACCTGGGTGTCCGTTGGAAGTTGCAACAGCCTTAGCTTGCCGTAGCTGTCCGCTTTAACCCCCTTGACATTTCCGGCATCTGAATCCGCCGCCAGGAAGCCATAGAGGATATTCCTTGCGTTCCCGTTGACTGTTTGCGGAATGAAGGACGACGTCAGTTGGAACGCAGGCTTGTCCTGGTCAGGCATCTGCAGAGACATGTAGAACGGCGGCTGCTTGACGGCTTCCGAAACTGTGGGGTCGTTCGGAACACTCCAGGCATCGTTGTTCTGGTAGAAGTTGTCAGGGTTGGTGACGTGGTAGCGTCCGAGAAGTTCACGTTGGACCTTGAAAAGGTCCTCCGGGTAGCGGACGTGGCTCATGAGTTCGCCAGACATCTCCGTGTAGGGCTTGATAGTGGCAGGGAACACCTTCTGCCAAGCCTTCAGGAGAGGATCCTGGTCATCCCAGGCGTAGAGCGTGACCGAACCGTCATAAGCGTCAACAGTCGCCTTGACCGAGTTCCGGATGTAATTGACGGAGCTGTTAGGCAGCGTCACCGTCCGGCCTGCACTTGTCTGCGAATCAACGGTCGCATTCTGCAACTGCTGGGGTTGGGAGTACGGGAAGTACTGGCTGGTGGTGTAACCGTCAACGATCCACTTCACGCGACCATCGACGACGGCCGGATACGCGTTGCCATCCACGGTCAGGTACGGAGCGAGCTTCTCAACCCGTTCGCGGGGATTGCGGTCATAGAGAATCTGGGATTTCTCGTTCACGCCATCCGAAAGCAACAAGTCCGAGGACTGGAATTTGATGGAGTACAGAATCCGGTTGAGCCAGTTGCCCACAACGGGCCCGCCGTTGCCGGTGAAGGTGTATTGCGTCTCTCCCCCGCCTTCGCGTCCCGCTGGGCGGTCTTGTTCGCGATGCTGGGCACCTTCCGGAGCGCCAACGATCGAATATTCGGGAGAGTTCTCGCCGAAGTAGATGCGTGGTTCGTACGTTGTGTCATTGCCGAGAACGCCGTTGGACGGAATGCCCGATTGCAGGAATTCCGGCTTGCCATCAACCGTGAACTTATTGCCCTTCGCTGCGACCACACCGTAGCCGTGCGTGTACACGATGTGCCGGTTGACCCAGGTCTGCTGGTTTGCGCTCAGGCCATCCGGATTCAGCTCGCGAACAGCGATGACGGTGTCCTGTACTTTTCCGTCCACCGTGTAGCGGTCCACGTTCAGCGTCTGGGGGAATTGGTAGTACGGACGGTACTGCTCAAGCTGGGCGAACGCCGAGGAGATGAGGTTCGGGTCCAGCAGGCGGATGTTGGCAGCGGTCTGGGCGTCCTTTGCCAAAGCTCCGCTTGTAGCA
This sequence comes from Micrococcaceae bacterium Sec5.1, assembly GCA_039636795.1. Lineage (NCBI taxonomy): Bacteria > Bacillati > Actinomycetota > Actinomycetes > Micrococcales > Micrococcaceae > Micrococcaceae bacterium Sec5.1. Next base: position 3,834,649 of record CP143430.1, read on the forward strand.
GTTGTTGTGGCGTTATAGGCCGAGACATCAATCTTGTCCAGGCCGTAGGCTGCCCGGGTCATCTTAATGTTGCGGTCGATGTACTCCCTTTCCAGGGTGTTCTCCGAGGGACGCACCTGGAATTGCTGGATAACCCATGGGTACACGCCACCAGCCAGGATGGCGGTGATGATCAGCATCGCTGTACCGATTACTGGCAAGCGCCAGCGGCCGATGACCGCAGCGATGATAAAGAGGATCGCAACCAAGCCGGCGGCAACCGCCAGGATGGCCTTCGTGGGTACAACGGCATTGACGTCCGTATACAGTGCACCCGCCCACCGTCCGGATGAGCTTTGCACCGTGGAGTACCTGTCCAGCCAGAAATTCACGCCAAGCAGCAACAGGAAGAATGCACCCGTCACGGCAATGTGGATCTGCGCGGCACGGCTTGTGAAGACACCACGCTCCATGAGCCGGATGCTTCCGTACAGGTAATGAGTGAGGATGCCCGCAATGCCGGCCACTACGGCGATGCTGATGAGGAATCCGGTAACAAAGCCAAGGAACGGAAGCGACATCAGGTAGAAGCTGATGTCCAGATTGAACAACGGATCTGTTTGGCCAAAGGGTTCCTGGTTGAAGAAGAGGAGGACCTTCTGCCACTGGCTGGCGGCGGCGCTTCCGGCAAAGAGTCCGAACAGGATGGGCAGGCCGATCATGACGACCCTGCGGACAGGCTCAAGCTGGGCCTGGTAGCGGTTGAGGTTGTCACGTGACTCAGCATCCGGAGCGTAGACCGGCCGGGCGTGGTACGCGATCCTGATGGCGAAGTAAACGGCAGCGAACATCATGGCGAAACCGACCAGGAAGGTGACGATCCGGGCGAGGTTCTCGCGGACATAGACTTCGAAGAAGCCGAGCTGTTGGTACCAGAGGACGTCTGTCCACACATTGGCGAAGAAAATGAATCCAACGACGGCCACTGCAACGACGATGAGTGTCGGTGTCAGGGCACCTCGTCTCAGCGGCGATCTTCCGGGCGGGTTGGAGCTGGCGGGACGGGACAAACTCTGTACCTCATTGGTGGTCGTCAGTTAAAAGTCGGTGTGCGTGTGTTCGACGATCTCTGCCCCTGGGCGATGGCGGAGTCCGTCATATATGCCACGAGTGGCGGTGGAGCTAAGTTCCACCGCCAGTCTAGTTGTTGGCGCAGGTGGGAAGGCCCGCCGTGTCTTGTCCTGAACCGAGTCGTTCCACTGCCGCGGTGGCATCGGCCAGCGTTTCCACCTTCACTACCTGCAGGCCATCGGGAATATGCCCTACGACGTCGGCACAATTCGCCGCCGGAGCCAGGAACATGGTGGCCCCATGCTGACGCGCTCCGATCATCTTCTGTGCAATGCCGCCGATGGCTCCCACTGCCCCATCAGCCGTGATGGTTCCGGTCCCTGCCACGTGCTTTCCTCCTGTGAGGTCCCCCGGCGTGAGATTGTCCACGACGCCCAGGGCAAACATCATTCCGGCGCTCGGACCCCCCACATTGTCCAAGGAAATTTTCACGTCAAAGGGGAAGGTGAAGTCGCTGCCCAGGAGAATGCCCAGAACGTAGCGGCCAGCGGGATTCTTGGTGGGCGTTATCGTTTCCGTGACGGCAGAACCGTTCCTGTCCACGACGACGGCCACCGGGGCGCCGTTTCCGGCTGCCAGTTCAGCCTGGACCAGGCTGAGGTAGGAGATCGGTTTTCCGTTAATGGAGGTCAGCCGGTCTCCTTCCTGAAGTTTCCCTGCTGACGGAGACGGGTCCGACAGGCCGGCAACCTTAAGCCTCTGTTCAAAAGGGATGTCCAATTGCCGCAGTGCTGCGGCAACAGCGTTTTCCTGCGAAGTCTCCATGGCAATCTCGCCTTGCTGGACCGTCTCCTCCGCTGTGGTGCCTTTGGGATAGATCAATTCCTCGGGATAAACGGCTTTCGATTTGTCCAACCAGGCGCGAAAGACCTCGAAAATAGTTGCGGGAGTCTTCGGCCCGCCCGTCATCACCACCGTCGTCAGGTCCAGGTTCCCCTTGGCTGGGTAGGACTCATGTCCCGAAATGCTGATGACCGGTTTGTCGCCATCCTGCCCCAGCGTATTAAAGGTCGGTCCGGCAGACTCAACAACATAGGGAACCGGCAAAGCAGCCGCCCCGATCCCAAGTCCCAGGGCCAAGAGGCCCGAAACCACCATGATCATGTACCGGCCGCTGCCGGGAGGTTCCGGAGATTCGGGGGAGGAATCGGCGTCGTGCGTTTGACGCGGGTCGAGCGAGCCCTCCGGGCTGGGCGAAGTAAGCATTGAGGCCTCTCTTTACCGGCACTATGCGACCGGTATTTTGGCTCCTGCCGCTGGCCGCGGCGACGGGCACATACCAAACATCCACATTACGCGGTTGGACGTTGTGGGGATGCTTTGCCTACAGCGAACGACGCCGCGCACAGGCAGACAGCCTTCCCACCGCGCGGTACGGTGAAAGTGATCACCAGCCAGTTCGACGATCGGCGGCACCATGACTTCCAATCCCAACAACCCGTCAGATGACGATGAGACGCCCAAGGACCCGCTGGCGGAAATGCTGCAGAACCTGATGGGCGGCCAGGGCATGGGTAACATCGATCCCGCCGAACTCGCCAAGGCCGCAGGGCTGCCCAACGATCCCCAGCTCCTGCAACAAATGTTCGCGCAGGTCCAGGCCATGATGAGTTCAACGTCCGAGGGTCCTGTGAACTGGCAACTGGCCCACGAGAATGCCCGGCGCGTTGCGGCGGCCGGGAGCGATCCCTCGGTCAACGCCCAGCAGGCCCGGGACATCGATGAAGCGCTCCGGCTCGCGGAACTGTGGCTGGATCCGGTAACAGATCTTTCCGCTACTGGACTTATCGGCCGTGCATGGTCCCGCGCGGAATGGGTTGAAGCAACCCTTGGAACGTGGAAGCGGCTGACTGAGCCAGTTGCCAACAGCATCGCCAATGCCTTGTCCAACGCGCTGACCCAGCAGATGCCCGAGGAAATGAAGTCCATGATGGGTGGCGCCTCGTCCATGCTGCAGAATATGGGCGGCGCCATTTTTGGGATGCAACTGGGACAGGCGATTGGCGCACTCTCGGCCGAGGTAGTCAGCTCCACGGACATTGGTGTTCCCTTGGCTGACCTGGAGATGGCTCTGCTCCCGGCCAACGTCGCCAAGTTCGGCGAAGGACTCAGCCTCCCCGAAAATGATGTCCGGCTCTTCCTCGCCGTCCGCGAGGCAGCCCACGCCCGGTTGTTCGTGCAGGTGCCGTGGCTTCGCGGCCACTTGCTCGGCGCCATTGAAGCCTATGCGCGAGGCATCCACATTGACATGTCCCGAATCGAGGATCTCGCCCGGGATCTGGATCCCGGCAATCCTGAAGGAATCCAGGAGGCCTTGTCCCAGGGTGTCTTCACTCCGGAGCGGACGCCAGTGCAGACCGCCGCTCTTGAGAAGCTCGAAACGGCGCTTGCCCTGGTGGAGGGGTGGGTAGATGAACTCACTGCTGAAGCCACGGACAAGGTACTGCCCTCGGCTACCGCCCTGCGCGAAACTGTCCGTCGTCGCCGTGCCACCGGCGGTCCCGCTGAACATGCTTTCTCTTCGCTTGTGGGGCTGGAACTGCGCCCACGCAGGCTTCGCGAGGCCGCTACTCTGTGGGCGACCCTGAAAGAAGAACGCGGTATTGCTGGCAGGGATGCCATCTGGCACCACCCTGACCTGCTGCCCACCGGGGAAGACCTCGACGATCCGAAGGGCTTCTCCGAACGCCGCAGGCTCGCCGAGGCCAGCGACACCGAAGTTGACGATGCTCTGCAGAAGCTCTTGAGCGGTGGCTACGATGAGCCCGCTGAAGCCACATCGGAGGACGAAGACTCCCAGGATGAAGGCTCCCAGGACGACACCGGGCCTGACTCGGGCAGCGAAGACCCGAAGTCACCGTCCACTTAATACTCACCGTCCACCTAAAGTCAGCAATGGTCGCCATGGATTATGGCGACCATTGCCGTCTCTAGCCCGTCGCGTCCGGTTCCGTTCCGGCGGATTGGTTGGCGTCACCGCTCAACCCACGGGACGTCGCGAACGCGACCCCCTCCAAGAATGCTTTGGCGCGCTGTGTCTCCGGGTAGGCCTCAAGCAAGCGCCAAAACTGCGCGTTGTGTCCAGCTACCAGCAGATGCGCCAATTCGTGCAGGAGCACGTAGTCGATCACCCATTGGGGCATCGCCTGAAGCTTGTTGGAAAGCCGGATGGTTCCATCCGCTGGAGTAGCCGAACCCCACCGGGAGTTCTGGTTGGTCACCCAGCGGACCGACGTCGGAACCGCCCGTCCTCCGAGGTAGGTCCGCGAAAGGTGCGCTGCATGCTGGGCAAGTGCCTCGTCCGTAGCAGGCCTGCGCCGATCTGGTTTACCCGCCCGGCGCTCGCCTTGCCTCTGCAGCTTGGCAAGCATGCGCCGCACCCACTCGCGCTCCTGCGATTTAGTAAAGCTTGCCGGAATCGCGACAACGGCATTACCGTCTTCCCAAAACGCTGCTACCGTCCGCCGCCTCCGGGCTGAGCGCCTGACGACTACCGGAGCGCCGTCGTCGGTGAGCATCTGAACGTCGGGCTGACCGGCTGTTGAACGCGGCATCAGAGGTTGGTGCTTTCTGCGAGGACGGCGAGGACAGCTTCTCCGTAGCGCTCCAGTTTGGACGGCCCTACCCCCGCCAGTCCAGCCAATTCCTCCAGCGACGCCGGCCGGGCTTCGGCTATTGCCGTTAATGTGGCATCAGTGAAGACAACGTAGGCCGGAACGTCGGCAGATTGCGCTTCATCGCGCCGCCACTGCCTCAGGGCGTCGAAGGTCTGTTCCTCGTACGTGGGCGGGCATTGGTTGCAGCGACCCACCTTCCTCTCTGCCCCAGAGGCAAGCATGCTTCCACATACCCTGCACGACGCCGGTGCCGCAGCTTTGCGGCGCGTGGAACCTGCCCGGCTCCTGGCGTTCGCGGACGCCACCGAATCCGGCCGGAGTCCATCGAGGAAACGGGAGGGCTTGCGGTTGGCACGGCCACCGGGAGTACGCGCAGAGGACCACGACAGGTTCAGATGCTCACGCGCACGGGTGATCCCGACGTAGAGCAGCCGGCGTTCTTCGTCGACGTCCTCCGGAGTGTCCGCGAAGGAGATAGGCATGAGTCCTTCGCTGAGGCCCACCAGGAACACGGCGTCCCATTCAAGCCCCTTTGCCGAGTGAAGGGAGGCAAGGGTCACACCTTGAACCGTGGGAGCATGTTGGGCAACCGAACGTTCCTGGAGCTCGTTGACGAACTCAGCCAATGTGAAAGACTCTCCGCGCGTGACTGACAACTCATCAGCCAAGGCCACCAAGGCAGCCAGCGATTCCCAACGCTCGCGAAGGGCTCCCCCGCTGTGCGGCGCGGCTTCGCTGTAGCCAAGCGAAGCGACAATGTCACGGACAATCTGGCCCAAGGGCTCCGGAGCGCCTTCCGCCACGGCCCTGGTTGCAGCCCTCAACTGCAGGATCGCATCCCGGACCTCCTTGCGCGCGAAGAACCTCTCTCCGCCGCGAAGCTGGTAACCGATCCCAGCCGACGCCAACGCTTGCTCGTAAGCTTCGGATTGCCCGTTGGTGCGGAACAGTATGGCGATCTCGCTCGCCTTGACTCCCGTGTTGAGTAGCTCCTGGATTCTGCCGGCAACGACCGCCGCCTCCGCTTCGTCGTCCGGACATTCCATGAACCGAGGCTCCGGGCCGGCCGGCCTTTGGGCGACAAGCTTGAGCGGAGGCGCCCACGCCGCATCGGCAACCGGTCCGCCACTTCGCCGGGACCCGAGGAGATCATTGGCCAGCTTAACGACCTGTGGCGTGGACCTGTAGTCACTGATGAGCTTGACCACGGTGGCACCTGGATAGTGTGCCTTGAAATTCAAGAGATGCTTGGGCGAGGCCCCCGTAAAGGAGTAGATGGTCTGGCTGGCATCGCCCACCACGCACAATTCGTCACGGCCACCCAGCCAGAGATCCAGGAGCCGCTGCTGAAGCGGGGAGACGTCCTGGTACTCGTCGACGACGAAGTGGCGGTATTGCTCCCTGACCGTGGCTGCCACTTTGGGATCCTCCTGGAGGATCCCAACGGTAATTAACAGGACGTCTTCGAAGTCAATGACGTTGCGGTCAGTCTTAATATCCTCGTACGCCTGGAACACCCTGGACACAGCCGTGAGGTCGAAACCACCCGGAGTCCCGCGTCCTTGTGCATTCTCCAGGTAGTTGGCAGGTGTGAGCATAGATACTTTTGCCCACTCAATCTCTGCAGCCAAGTCCCTGATGGACGCGCGATCGGTGCTGAGGCGAAGCCTGCGTGAGGCCTCCGCGATCATGTTCGCCTTGTGGTCCAGCAGGCTGGGCAGGGTGCCGCCGACCGCCTGAGGCCAGAAGAACTGTAATTGCCTCAGGGCCGCGGCGTGGAAAGTCCGCGCCTGGACATTGGCCACGCCAAGATCCCGAAGCCTGCTGCGCATTTCGGCCGCCGCCCTGGCTGTAAAGGTCACGGCCAGCAGCCTCTGAGGCGAATACACTCCCGAGTGCACTCCATAGGCGATGCGATGCGTGATGGCGCGGGTCTTGCCTGTGCCCGCACCTGCAAGTACGCACAGAGGGCCTGTGAGAGTGCTGGCTACTTCACGTTGCTCATCATCCAAGCCGCTGAGGATTCGCTCCTCGAGTGAGCCACCGACGTCGAAAATTCCTCCTGTCACGGCTGGAGGTCTTCGATGACGCCGCCGTACCAATGCTCAATCAACGAGCGGGCGATCGACAAGCGCGTGGAGATGGTGATCTCGCCACTCAACACGGCCTCCTGCAACTCTTCCCGGCTGAACCACCGCGCTCGGGTGACCTCGACGCCGTCGGGGCGGGCAACGGCGTCGTTCGTTATTGCCGTAAAGCCCAACATGAGCGAGGCAGGGAAGGGCCACGACTGCGAACCGAGATACTGGCATGCAGTAACGCGGACACCTACTTCCTCGCCAATTTCGCGGACAACAGCCTGCTCAAGCGATTCCCCGGGTTCAACAAATCCAGCGAGGGTGGAGTAGTTCCTGGCGTCGGCAGGCCCGCCGCCACCCAGCAGAAGCCGGCCATCAGGGCCAACTACAGTAACAATGATCGCCGGGTCTGTGCGCGGATAGTGCTCAGAGTTGTCCTTGGGACACCGGCGCACCCAGCCCCCGGTTTCGATATCGGTCGGGGTACCGCACTGCGGGCAATGGGTATGTGTTGCGTGCCAGTTGGAGATGGCGCTGGCTTCGATGAACAGGGCGGTGTCAGTAGCATCGAGACGTCCGGCAACTTCCCGGAACCCTGCCCACTGCGCATCGGAAGGGATCAGGGCTGTCCCCGGAACGGGCGGTTCAGCAACTGTAAACAGCAAAACAGGAGTACCCTCGGCCACGGAAGAAGGCCGCAAGGTTGTACCCAAGTAGATAGCCGTCAGGGCGCCAGTTTTTGCCTCGCCGAGGGCCGCCCACAGCGGGCCAGCGTCCCCGAACCAGAGGCCGTCCGCGTTCACCAGCGCCTTGCGTTGGGAAATGACCATGGCCTTGGCCTTGCCAGAGACGATGAGGTCTTCAACCATGCCAGGCTTCATGCGCTCACTGGAGCCTCGGTCCACCAACGCCGGGCGCACTGGAAGAACAGTTTCCATCAAGTGGTTGGCCAGCGCCGGAGACTCCGCATAACTCATGTATCTACCGTACTGATTCGCACCGACAAAGAACATTTGGATCGGCCGCTTGTGCATATCCTGGCATTGCCGGCCGCTGAACTGAACCGATGATCCACTTCGGCCTTGTTTTCGTGCGGATCTGAAGACTCGCCGCACTGCATCATGGCCACAGGCGCCAGTCAATCTACCGTGGAAGACGTGAGAAGAACACCGCTCGAACTGGCCGCTGTAGCAACCGCGGCGGTGCCCGGACTGGCACCGACGGCTACAGCCTATTCCCCCGACGACGACGCCGACTTCGATTCGGCGTTGTTGCTCGACGCGGAAGGCAAGCGCTGGCGCGTCCGTTCGCCGCGCCATCCCGAGGCCAGTACCCGCCTCGAAACGGAATTCATGGTCCTGCGTGCCTTCGCGCCCGCCATCCGTGCCGAGCTTCCTTTCCATGTGCCAACCGTCGCCGGCACAGTCCGGCAGGGCGCTCTCACAACGTTCGTGTACGCCCATCTGCAAGGTTCCACGCTGTCCATTGACGAACTATCCGCTGGCAGCCCGGCTTTGGCCCGTGATATTGGCAACGCCCTTGCCGCCATCCACGACCTCCCCCTGGCACTGGTCAACAACGCTGATCTGCCCAGTTACTCGGCCAACGAGTTTCGGCAGCGCAAGCTCAACGAATTGGACCAGGCAGCCACCACTGGCAGGATTCCTGCCATATTGCTGCGTCGCTGGGAACATGCCCTTGAGGACGTCGCGCTCTGGCGATTCAACCCCTCGGTGGTTCATGGCGACCTCCATGAAGACAACCTGATGGTCCAGGACGATACCGTGACGGCCCTGACAGGATGGACCGATCTCCGCATCGGTGATCCCGCAGATGATTTCGCCTGGCTGGTGGCGTCCAACGAATCCTCGTTCGTTGAGGCCGTGCTAAGCCGGTATACCGAGGCGCGCCGGGACACGCCGGACGCCCATCTGCTTCGACGGGCCGCTTTGCTGGCTGAATTCGCGTTGGCCCAGTACCTGGTGAAGGCAATGGCCGTTGGGCACGAGGATATGACGTCGGAGGCAGTATCAATGCTGCAGTCCCTCGCAGACGACATCCAAGAGCAAGCCCGGCATGACCAGGCCGTACTTGCCGCAGAGCAGGCAGCAGCAGCTGAGGCGGAGGCCGAAAAGGCAGCACTACAGGATGCCTCGAATCACTCCATCCACACCCAGCAGCCTGCTGTTACAGTTGTGGCGATTCCCGACGCCGGCACCTCAGTTTCAGCGACGCCCCTAGCTCCCACGTCTTCCAAGGACGTCCCCCACGCCGGATTGCCTGACGCCCAAGCGCCTGGCAAGGACGCGCCTGACAAGGAAGCGCCTGGCAAGGAAGCAGCATCAGGCCCGGATGCCGAAACCAGGTCCGATAAGTTGGCGGAAGAACCCACCTCCCGGCCTCAGGATGACGCGTCGACTGCAGCTTTGAACGTTGTCAATGTGACACCACTGCATGCTGGCGAACGTTCATAGACCAGCGTTTCCACACCGGGGTTCCGGACCAGCTATCCAGCGCTCCTTCTACCTGGAGTCCCCACCCGATAACTCGTTCTTGAGGGCCTTGCCGATGATCTGCTCAAGTTCCCCGGCACTGCCCAAGTCATGCGGACGCACGACAGCATCCTCTGCAACGTAATAGAACGCCGCGCTGACTTCCTCCAGGGGAACGCCCTTCAACCTCGCCCATGCAAGTCGGTAGACAGCCAGTTGCACGGCTCTCGCTGCGAGCTGTTTGCCCGCCGGCCGGCGACCCGTCTTCCAGTCAATGAGTTGCCAGCGCCCGTCCGCGTCACGGAAGACGGCGTCGATACGTCCCCGGACCACCACCTCACCGATCCTCGTTTCCACAGGCACTTCCACAAAGGCTGGAGCCCGATGCGCCCACTCTGATTGCTTGAACGCTTCAACCATGTGATCCAAGCCGTACGCTTCGTCGATATGGGCATCCGAGCCAGGTGCTTCGTCGATGTCCAACATGCCGGTTGTTCCGAAGTACTCCTCCACCCAGGCGTGGAAGGCTGTGCCCTTTCGGGCCGAAATGCCTGGTTCGCGGGGCACGGGCCGACGGAGTTGGGCCAGCACAGCTGCAGGATCTGAGCCAAGGTCAACAAACAGGGACGCCGAGATATGGCTGGGCAAGTGCACGTCCTGATGAAGTTTTCCCTGGAGCCGGCGATCCAATAGCAGCTGGGCTTCGTGTGACCAGCGCCCCGGGTTGCCTGTCAACTCTTCCGGTGATGCTTCGGAAGCGGCTCCCTCCATGAATTCAAGTACCTGGGCTGCAGCCCGGTCCATGGCGGCCCGGCGGCCGGGAACGAGCCTGATACGGGCTCCGGTACGCGGATCGGACGGGCCTTCGAGTGGATCATAAGGAAATTGAGCCACTTCCAACGTTGCTGTGAGCGGACTGCTATCGGGCAGTGATTCTTCGGCTACTGATTCAGGGTGGACCACAACGCTCCGCCCGGCCACGACAGCGAGGGCATTCCCGGACGAGGAGGGCACTCCCGCGAGTGGCGCCAGCTCGGATAGGAACGACGACATCCCTGCCATACCGGACCTGGACCCATTCCACGCGGAGCTGGATACCATCAAAACGAACTTGGCCCGGGTGTAGGCGACGTATGCAAGCCTGCGTTCCTCGGCTTCGCCATGATGTTGAACTTCCGATTTGAAGTCCTTCTCTGCGTCCAGCCAACCCTTTTGGTCCTGCTGGTCAAGATCCCACTGCGGCAGATCGGCTCGGTCACCCCGCAACGGCCATGGCAAGGCAGCTGCACCGCTGCTCCACCTTGAGTCCCTGTTGCTGGGGAAGGAACCCGCGTTGAGCCCGGGGACAAAGACGACGTCCCATTCCAGCCCCTTGGAGGCATGGACGGTCAGGAGTTGGACTGCTTCCCGGTTGGTTTCAAGAGGGGCAATATCCAGGCCACCCTCTTCGGAGGCCGCAGCTTCCAGCCAGGAGAGGAACGCCAGGAGGTCGATCCGCTGCGACGTCTGCAGGAATCCAGCGGCTGCGTCCTGGAAGGCATCCAGGTTTCGCCGTGCTTGATGAATGCTCACTCCCGGCTTTGCCGCCACCTCGATATCCAGCAACATGGCACGCTCAACTTCGCCGAGCAGTGTAGTCAGGTCATCACCGATGTACGTTCGAAGGGAGCGCAATTCCTCAGACAACCTCGTCAATCGTTGCAGGGCTGAAGGGCTCAGTGTTCTCCCATGTCCGGATGTCCAGCCCGGCCGCGGCAGGAAGTCAAGGGCTTCCACCAGGCTTGCGGCGTCAGTGATGTCGCTTTCCATCACGACGGCAGCCGGGTCTTCGTCGGCGACCTCAAGGGTGTTGCCAGGTCCTGACCTCCGCTTGGCCAGGAAACGGGACCAATCGTTGAACGCCATGAGGTCCGCTGGTCCAATGCGCCAGCGGGCTCCCGCCAGAAGTCGCATCAAAGCATCGGAACGGCCAGGATCAGCCAGGACCCGCAGCGTTGCCACCAAGTCCACGATCTCAGGAGTGTCCAACAGACCGCCGAGGCCGACGATCTCATAGGGAATTCCTTGGAGTTCGAATTCCCTCCGAAGGCATTCCATCTGCGCACGTCGCCGGCACAGAACCGCCGTGGTTGGCTTGACCGGAGTACCGTCTTTCTCATCCTCGAAGACAGTCCTCTGGTAGCGCCGGATGTCGCGGGCAATAGCGCCAGCCTCGTCTTCGTCAGTGCCAAAGCGACCGATAACAACGCTGCCTTCGGCCGCGGCCGGACTCGGCACCAGGGGCGGAACAGCAACGCCACCTGCATTCCCTCTCTCCCCCGCCGGACCGTCGGTGGCCGCGGCTTTGTTCAACGGGGCCGCAATTGTGTTGGCCGCTTGGAGGATGTTCCGGCCGTTGCGCCAAGCCGTGGTCAGGTAAGACGTCGGGGCCACAGAATAGGCCTCGCCGCCTGACTCTTGGTCGTTGTGCCTCACAGGGAACTCCTGCACAAAGTGGAAGAGCTGCCCCGCCGAGGCACCGCGGAATCCGTAGATCGATTGGTTGGGGTCCCCTACCGCGGTGACGGCATGGCCGAGACCGAAGAGGCGCGAAAACAAGACAAGCTGGGCATGCGAAGTGTCCTGGAACTCGTCCAGCAGCACCACCTTGTAGCGTGCCCGCTCAGTGGCCGCAGCCAATGGTATTTCCCTCGAAATGCGGGCCGCGAGTGCCACGAGGTCCCCGAAATCCAGCACTCCCCTTTGCCGTTTTGCATCCTGGTACCGGAGAACCATGTCTGCGACGCTGGCCCGGGTCCGTAGCATGGCAGCGAGCTCGCCTGCCGCCTGCGTCGGGTTCTTCTTTGCACCGGCCACATAAGGGAGCTGTTCGAAGGACTGAACGCGCTCCAGCACCCAGTCCCGGACGGCGGCGGGGTCCTGGAGGTGTTCTGCGCACTCACCCGCGAGCTGGATGACGGCATTGACGAGCGTCGACTTTGCCGCGGTGAAGTGCTCATATTCGCCGTCGTAGGCCTCAACGACCTCGCTTGCCAACTGCCACGATTGCGCGGCACCCAGCAGGACGACGTCACGCTCGATGCCCAATCTCAATCCATAATCCGAAACAATTCCGCTCGCGTAGGAATGGTAAGTGGACACCTTGGGCTCAAGGTCATCGGCACCCAGAAGCCCCTCAGGGAAGCCGATGCTGCCATCGTCCTCGCCTGCTATTCGCTGGAGGGTGGCCAGTTTGGCCCGGATTCTGCTGGCCAGCTCGCCGGCAGCTTTACGGGTAAATGTCACACCGAGGACTTCCTCGGGCCGGACCCAACCATTGGCCACAAGCCACACAACGCGGTCTGCCATGGTGGCAGTCTTCCCCGAGCCCGCGCCAGCTATCACAAGGCGCGGAGTGAGCGAGGAAGAAATAATGCTGGCCTGCTCTGCAGTGGGATGGTTCTTTTCGCCAAGAATGTCTGCCAACTCGGACGGGGAGAACCTGGGAACAGGCAGCCCGGACTCCACATCCAGGATTTCGGCGTCCCTGGTTTCGGATCCTTCAAGAAGATCGGTAGTCATTCAGTGACCTGCTTTCCTCTGGCGCACAGTGGGCAAATATCGGGTAGACGGCAGCCATGTCCGCCGTGTCCCCCTTTGCTCGGATCGTGCCGGGCCTCGAACGTTGCGCCGGCCATGAGTTCAGCGGCCTCATTGACCAAAGCCTCTGCCCAGTTGTCGTCAGGCTCGAGTGGATCCTGTTGTTGAACCCCGGGGGTTTTGGTCTTGGTTCCCAGCTGTGCAAGGACGGCCCCACCGGGAACAGGTTTGCCGAACTCCCCAAACGTGCCCGCATCCTCAAATGCACCTTTGAGAACCGCTGCCTGGTACGCCCCCAGCTGAGGGTGCCGGGCCACTTCGGCCTTGCCCGGCTGGCGTTTTCCGGTCTTGAGATCGACGATCACCAAACGGCCTTCGGCGTCGATTTCCAAGCGGTCAACCTGTCCGCGAAGCACAGCGTGCCGGGTGCCTGTGGAATCATCCGCGCCTTCCTCCAGACATGCAGAAGGAAGGTGGACGTCAGGAAGTTGGACTTCGAAGTCGTGCTCCACCGCGAGCAGGCTCCGGCCTTCGCTGCGCATGATGAGCACGTACTGCGCTAACTTGCGAACCATCAGTTCCGCGCGCTGGTAATCGAGCTTGCCCTCCCAATTGTCCTTCATGCCAAGGGTGGGCCAGCGGCGAACGAGTTCGGCAACGTACTGCGCACCCGAAGCGTCCGGCAGCTCCTGTGCAATGGTGTGGACCAGTGTGCCAAGGCTCCGTGCGAAGTCGGTGGCAGCTTCTCCCCCGGCCGCTTGCACAAACCAGTCCAGTGGGGACTTGTGGACAGCCTCCACCTTGGATGGCGATACGGAAACAGTGCCTCCCGCCGGGACCACCGCTTCCTCGGAGCTCAAGGGAGCCAAACCCCACCATGTATCCGGATGGGCTCCCGCTACTGGTGGATCAACAGACGCGAGGCGAGCCAGCACCCGCGCTGCTTCGCGCGCGGTGGACGATTCGCCGTCGTCCTGATCCTCAGCCTGGGCGTGCTGTCTCAACTCAGCTACCAGCGCACGCAGGGTCATTGGACGATCCACCGGGGTGTAGTCACGCTTGTAATCGCCGGGAGCCAAGGGGGCTACATAATCCAGGAAGGCCGATGTTTGTTCGTCCTCGGAGGAGACTGCCGTGCAGATGAGGATCTCCTTGGCGCGCGAGACCGCTGTGGAGAAACTCCTGAGTTCGTCGTAGCGAATGTCCCTCAGCCTGCTGAGGGGCCCGCGGCCCAGCGCGTAGTCAACTCCATGCTCCACGGCGTCCGCAAACAGGGTACTGCCCAGGAGTTCGCCGCGTAGACGGGTGTTCGGCCAGACACCTTCCTGCAGGCCAGCCACGATCACGACAGGCCATTCGCGGCCTGCAGCACTGGCGGGAGTCATGATTTCCACGCATTCCTCAAGCTGGGCCCTCGCCGCAAGGGTGTCCATCGGAAGTTCCTGGTTCAACAAGTAATCGAGGAACTGTTCCGGGCCGGAGCCAGGCAGTTGATCCACAAACCGCTCAGCTGTGTGGAACAGCGCCATCATGGCGTCAAGGTCGCGGTCAGCGCGGGCCCCGGCACTCCCCCCTTCCAAGGCGGCGTCAGACCAGCGCGAAGCCAAGCCCGTGGCATGCCACAGCGCCCAGAGGACAGATTCCGCATTGGCCCCCGGCTCGGCCGCTGCGGCGGTGCCGGCAGCGATCATCCGTGCAAGCCGCCGGGCAGGGTTCCCTTCAATCCCCAACGAGGCGAGCGCTCCGGGTTCAAGCAGCGCTTCCACCAGCAAAGCGTCACTGGAACGTCCGCCGCCGCCAAGGAGCTCCTCGCGTCGGAGAGATTGCCGGAGGCGGCGCAGCTCAATGGCGGAGGCTCCACCAATACGCGAAGTCAGGAGGGAAACAGCGGTCTCAGGAGTGAGCTTGGCCGGGTCAAGGATGACAGCGAAGACCTCCAGGAGGGGCCGGACGGCCACCTCGTCCCGTACTGCGGAATCAGCCACCGGAACACGCACGGGGATTCCCTGTCCGTTGAGGTAACGCTGGACCTGCGAGATCAATCCACCATTGCGGACAATGACGGCGATGTCACCAAACTCCCGGCCCTCACGCAACTGGGCTTCCAGAATCCGCTGTGCAACATACCGGAGCTCATGGACGGGAGAAGGCAGCACATGCCCTTCCACCCGCCCCCCGTTGCTGTTTTCCTGAGCGCCTTCGATGGAGTCCGGCTGTTCGAGGCGCCTGGCCCGTTGGCCTCCGGATCGTTGGGAGATACGTGCGGCAACCCTTGTCCAGGCCTCCGCCACCTCGGGTCGGTGACGATGGGTGATCCACAGTGGCCGCTCAAGAACCTCGTGGCTTCCTTCGAGCAGCAAGGGCAGCTCGGCGACAAGGTCCGGCCGCGCTCCGCGAAAGCCTTGCACCACCGTGTCTGGCGAATATGTAACTACGGCGTCCTTGCCCTCGGCAATATCCGCGAGGAGTTCAAACACGGCAGGATTGGATTCCTGGGCGTCGTCCACGAGAATCAGCTGCAGGCGGTCGCGCTCAGCGGCCAGGAAAGCGGGCGAGTCCTGAAAAATCTGGCGCGCCGTGGTGATGATCCCCGCGGGATCGAAGGCCTCGGGCATTCGGAGGTCCAAAACATCCCTGTACTCACCGTAGAGCTCGGCAGCTGCCATCCAATCCGGACGCCCACATTCATAGGCGAGGCCCACCAGGTCCTCTGCAGTGCGGCCGGCCTCGATAATGCGATCAAATAATTGGCGGACCTCGTTGCGGAAACCACGGGTGGGCAGCGCTGCGGAGAGGTCCTCTGGCCAGGGCAACTGGTGCCCTGGGCGGGAATGGCCCTCCAGTAACTCCTTGATGATCAGATCCTGTTCCGGTCCGGACAGGAGCTTGGGCGGCCGGGGCAACGGCAGGACGCCTTCCGCTTTGGCGCGCCGGATGACGTCGAACGCGTACGACGCCCAGGTGCGTGCGGGCGTCGTACTGAGGCTCCTGTCCAGGCGACCGGTGAAGGTGTCCCGCAAGGCGGCCGCAGCGTGTCGGCCAGGGGCGAGAATAAGGATCCGTTCGGGATCTACGCCGTCTTCATTAACACGGCGGACCGCTGATTCGACCAGCACTGTGGACTTTCCGGTGCCCGGACCTCCAGGGACCAGGACAGGTCCGCCTCCTTGCCTGACTGACACCACCGCACGCTGGTCCGGAGACAGGTCAGGTGCCGCGTAGTGAATCTCGCGCGGCGGAAGCAGGCGGAGGGCTGCCGCGGCTTGGCGGGCTTTACTAGCTGTTGCGGTCACACAGTCATTTCATCATCGGGCACCGACAAAATATGGAGCTGACGCTCCAACTGGTCCGAGATCACATCAATAAGATCGAAATCAGGATCAGTTGGTGCCCATCGTGCAGTGCCGAGGTCCACACGCCAGCGGCCCTCACCTGTCCGCAGGAACTGCTCAAAGGCGCCGTGCAGCGGCGTGGATTCCTGAATGTAATGGCGCAGGGCCTCTGCCTCGTGGCCGGGCGGGGCATCACCGCTTGCCCGCAGGACGCGCCACCAAGCTGCGGAACTGCCGTAGTGGCTCATCACCGCGCCCACTTGCCTGGGTCCGCCGGCTCCAAGGAGTTCGGCGACGTCACCATATGACACGGCCGTGCCTGGCGGAACAAGGTCCACGACAGCCAGTACCGCCGTCACATACTCCATCCGCATGTGCTCCAGCGTAGCTGCAGGAGTGTCGTGCCCAGTACTGTCAGTGCCAGCCGGTAGCGTGAAAACATGAGCTCCTGGAATACCCTCCCCCGCGCTGCCTTCGACCTCGAAACCACAGGGAAGAATTCCCGTTCCGCCCGCATCGTCACGGCTTCAATCACTGTGGTGGACGCGCACGGACAGCTCATCAAAGAGCATGAGTGGCTGGCGGACCCCGGGGTGGAGATTCCTCTGGAGGCCAGCGAGGTCCACGGAGTGACGACAGAGAAAGCCCGCGCCGAAGGCCGCCCTGCGGCCGAAGTCACCCGCGAGGTGGCAGCAGTTCTTCAGGAATTGTTCGACGACGACACTCCCGTCATTGCTTTCAACGCCAGCTACGACTTCACGGTGCTCGCCGCCGAGTCAGCACGGCATGGTGTCCCGCAATTGACCCGTTTCCCGGTACTGGACCCATATGTGATGAACAAGCAGGTGGACCGGTACCGTAAGGGCAAGCGCACCTTGACAGCTTTATGCGAGGAATATGGTGTGAACCTGGACAACGCCCACACCTCCGCCGCGGACGCCTTGGCGACACTGCGCGTTTTGGATGCCATGGCTGGCAAATTCCCCAAGTTGCAAATGCCGGCCTCCAAGCTGCACCATTTGCAGGTGGACTGGGCCGCATCCCAAGCTGCTGACTTCCAGCAGTATCTGCGGCGAAGCAAGCCCACCGCTGTCATCGAAGGCGAGTGGCCGGTACTGCCACCCGAGGATGCCAGTCGAGGCGGCTTCTGAGGCAGGCTCAGGCAAGGGCGACCTGTATTGGGACGCAAGTCACAAGAATTCCGAAGCTCCTAAAGCACGTCCCCTGTGCGCAGGGATTCCATCAGTTTGCCTATTGCCGGAATAGTTCCGGGAGCAAAGGCTTCTGACCAGAAACTTTATTCGGGAAAAACGATCTAGAGCAATCACTTGTTCGATTCACAGCGCTTCTTTGGGCTGGTGACATAATTAAGTTTGGCGGGTTGAAGTCTGCTAGGGCAGCCATCCCCATACTTGCTGCCACGTTCCCCGCCCACCGCGAACGTCTCTGTGACCCGACGAAAGTGATTTCTTCATGAAATTCAAAGCCCTCAAGTGGCTGTCTGCTGCTCCCGTAGCGGCGGCCCTGGCGATCTCCTTGGCAGCATGCGGCGGAGGAACCTCCCAGCCCAGCGGCTCGCCCACCGATGCCCTCGCGGGCAGCGACCAGCAGACCCTGGACAAGTACACCACCCCGGACGTCACAGCGTTGGACAAGATCGACAAGTCCAAGCTGGGCCTCGTCACCGATGGCACCTTGCGTGTTGGCACCCTGTCCGATGCACCGCCGAACATCTTCATCGATCCTTCCGGCAAGTTCACCGGTTATGACAACGAGCTCCTGCGCGCCATCGGCGACAAGCTTGGCCTGAAGGTGGAGTTCGCATCGACTGACTTCTCCGCCCTGCTCTCGCAGGTAGCAAACAAGCAGTTCGACGTCGGATCCTCCTCGATCTCCACCACGGATGCCCGTCGCAAGACCGTCGGTTTCACCAACGGCTACGACTTTGGCTACATGGCCGTTGTGACCAAGAACGACGCCAAGGTCACCGGCTTCGCCGACCTCAAGGAAGGCGTCCGGATCGGCGTCGTCCAGGGCACCGTCCAGGATGACTATGTCACCAACACGCTCAAGCTCGAGCCCGTGCGTTTCCCTGACTACAACACCGTTTATGGCAACGTGAAGAACGGTCAGATCGACGCTTGGGTGGCTCCCTCCCAGCAGGCTTCCGGCCAGGTCAAGGAAGGCGACGGTACCAAGATCGCCGAAAAGGTTGTCAACACGCAGAACTTCACGGCTTACGCGGTGAACAAGGACAACCAGCCGCTGATTGATGCCCTGAACGCCGGGCTGGACGCCGTCATTGCTGACGGTACGTGGACCAAGCTGACCTCCGAGTGGTACAAGGATCGTCCCACCGCGGCCGAGCAGACTCCGCAGGGCTGGAAGCCGGGCAGCAAGGCCGTCCAGATCCCGGCCAAGTAACCCGGGCGTTCCATGGATATCCTCAAGCAACTGGCTGACACCTTCCTTGACTGGGAGGCGATGGGCGAAGTCATTCCCAAGATGTTTGCCGTCGGCCTGCCGAACACCCTGGTGCTCGCTGTCATTTCGGGCATCATCGGGACCCTGCTGGGCATGGCCCTGGCCCTGATGGGGATTTCCCGGAACGCCGCGGCCCGGTGGATTGCACGCATCTACACGGACGTCCTCCGCGGACTTCCGCCCGTGCTGACCATTCTGGTCATCGGATTCGGCTTTGGCCCCATCATCCGTGAACTGACCGGTTCCACGAGCCCCTACCCGATGGCCATCGCAGCATTGTCTTTGATGTCGGGGGCATACATCGGCGAGATCTTCCGCTCCGGTATCCAGAGCGTGGATAAGGGACAGCTCGAAGCGTCCCGTGCCTTGGGGTTCGGCTACGGCGCTTCCATGCGTTTGGTAGTGGTTCCCCAAGGCATCCGCCGAGTGCTTCCTGCCTTGGTCAATCAACTCATTGCCCTGATCAAGGAATCCTCCCTCGTCTTCCTGCTGGGCCTGCTGGCCACTGAGCGCGAGATCTTCCAGATCGGCAAGGACGCGGCTGCGACCAGCGGCAACCTCTCGCCTTATGTGGCTGCGGCCATCTTCTACCTGGTGCTCACTATTCCGCTCACGCACTTCGTGAACTGGATTGATGCCCGCTTCCGTTCAGGCAGGCCTGAAAAGAAAGAACCGGACGATGCCGCGGCGGTCGTCGGGAAGGGAGCCCACGCATGAGTGAATTTACATCCGGCACATTGACGGCACAGAACATACATTTGTCGTTCGGCACCAACCATGTCCTGCGGGGAATCGACCTGCACGTTGAGAAGGGCACCACGGCTTCGGTCATCGGCCCCTCGGGTTCCGGCAAGTCAACGCTGCTCCGCGTGATGAACCGACTCATCGAACCTGACCAGGGCGACATCCTGTTGGACGGCCGTTCCGTCCTCAAGGACAATCCCGACGAGCTCCGGCGTCGCATCGGCATGGTGTTCCAGCAATTCAACCTCTTCCCCCACAAGACGGTGGCCGAGAACATCTCTCTGGCGCTCCGTAAGATTCGTGGACTGTCAAAGGAACAAGCACGTGAGGAGGCTTTGGCCCAACTGGACCTGGTCGGCCTCAAGCACAGGGCCGATGCCCGCCCTGCCAACCTTTCGGGTGGCCAGCAACAGCGCGTAGCCATTGCCCGCGCGCTTGCCATGAAGCCCGAGGTTATGTTCTTCGATGAGGCCACTTCCGCGCTGGACCCGGAACTCGTCAAGGGCGTACTTGCCCTGATGACCGATCTCGCGCAGGGAGGCATGACCATGGTGGTGGTTACCCACGAGATGGGCTTCTCCCGCAACGTCTCAGACGTAGTGACGTTCATGGACGCCGGCGTAGTTGTGGAATCAGGTCCGCCGGAGCAGCTGTTCAACAGCCCCCGGACAGAGCGGCTCCAAGGATTCCTCTCGGACGTCCTCTAGATGATTAAGTCCTATTGGATTTAGTGGTCGTAGGCGATGAGTGAGCGTTTGCGGGGCGCGTTGATGCGCCAGTTGTGCCAGATGCCTGCGGCAAGGGCGAGGAGTCTGGCAGCTACCCGGGCGTAGACGCCGGCCATGGTCCGTCCGCCGTGTTCTTCGAGGCCGAGTTGGCCCTTGAGGGTGTCGAAGACGGATTCAATCCATTGTCGGATGCCGCCGAGTTTGCCGAAGCGGGGTTTCTCGTCCTTGCGGTCCGGGCGGATCAGGTGCGCGCCGAGGTCCTCGGTGATGAACCGTTCGAAGTCGCGGCCGGCGAAGCCTTTGTCCCCGAGGATGACCTGCCCGGCCCGGATGAGGTGGTGGTCGTGTTCGAGTAGGGCCTGGGTGACCTCGCGTTCACCGATCTTCGGGTTCGCCAGGCCCCAGATCACGGGCATGCCTTCAGGGGTGCTGATCAGGTAGAGACGCAGGCCCCAGAAGAACCGGGAGTGGGAGGCACAGTAGCCGTAGCCGGCGTGCCCGGACAGGTCGGAGCGTTTGACGGTTTCCCGGGACATGCCGCACGGCACGGGGGTGGAATCGACCAGGCGCAGGACCTCGTGCCAGGACGGGGTGTCCCGTGCCAGCGCGGTGATGGCGGCCGCGATCACAGGGCCCGCGGCCCGGAGACGCTTGTTATAGCCGGATTGGTGCGGAATGCCCGGGAACATGCCGGACAGGTGGATCCGTGAATAACGGATCCACCTGGTCTCCGAGGAGAAGCCGAGCAGGTGCTGTGCCACGGCCAGGCAGAGCAGCTCAGCGTCGCTCAGCACCGGTTTCCGGCCCGGCCGGCGAGCCCTGGACACACCCAGGTCCGGCAGCACATGGTCATCCAAATAGACGTAAAGTGTGGTCAGGAGAGTGTTTAGTTGCGTGTTCACAAACTCGGCTTAACACTCTCCGCCTTACTTTAAAAGCTCCCGCGCCCGCCACGGCAATAGGACTTAGTCATCTAGTCCCCGGAAGGCAGCCAAACAGCAGACCCCGCCTCCAGACGGTCGCCCCAGTGGTGAAAAGTCATGGAGGCGGGGTTTCCTGCATTAAGCGCAAAAAACGGTGGGGCACCAGCCACTCTCGGGGCCTGGGCTTGTTTCCCGGGATTACTTCCCGATCTTCACCGACAGCACCGTCAAGGCCGCAGCATCTACTTTGGTACGAAAATCCGGCTCGGACTGTGCTTTCTGGAGTACGGCGTCATACATGGCGGGGATGCTTCCCGGGTCCGCGCAAAGCAGCATCGTGCCGCCCGCTGCGAAGAAGTTGATGGCACGGTCCGCGGTGGTCCACGGCTTCAACTGTGCTGCACTACAGACGTCATCCGAGAGGATAATGCCCTTGAAGCCAGCGTCCCCGCGAAGCATCTGCCCCATGACCACCGGCGAGAACGGCGCAATGTTGGCGGGGTCGATTTGGTCGTAGTAGGCATTGGACACCATGACCCATTGCACGCCGTTCGTAATGGCTGTGCGAAATGGCTCCAAGGCGGGATCATTCCGCGTGGTTTCAGTGTCCCTGACGTTCTGGCTGACATCGGTGTTGGGAATTACCCTGCCGAGGCCTGGAAAGTGCTTCACGACCGGTGCCACGACCGCGTCCTTCATACCTTGGGCAAAAGCGTTTCCGAGGTTGGACACTTGCCCCGGCACATATCCGTACTCGCGTTGGAATTGTCCGATCGGTGCATTGGAGGGCGCGAATTCAGGGCTCGTCACAGTATCAACGACCGGAGCCAGATTGACGTTGACGCCAGCGCTAAGCAGTTCCTTTCCCCAAACCGTGGCGTCTGCCCGCAGCTTCGCGGGACCAGCTCCGGCTTGCACCAACGCGGCAGGGATGGTGGAGAAACCCGGACCAGCCAGGACCTGGACATATCCACCTTCCTGGTCTGTGGCCACGAAGAGAGGCAGCCCACCGGTAGTTTCGGCGGAAACGGTCCCGGTAAGGGAGGCCACGACGGCAGCTGTGGCAGCAGCCCCGGCCTTGCTGCGACCACTCAAGTAGACGTTGCCTGCGTGGTATTTGGTGAGTGCTTCCATGGTGCCTGGCTCAGCACCCGTCGCCTTCGCGGCAACCATGAAGAGCTGCCCCACGCGTTGTTCGAGACTTAACTTGGCAAGCTGTTGTTGCGCCGTGGACAGTGCTTCAGGGGTAGGTGCTGCCGAAGGTGGCCGGGAGACCGTGGGTTCGGTTGAAGCCCCGGAAGCGGACTTGGGCGGAACAGGGGTGCTCGTGGGCGAAGGGGTAGTTGCAGATGGTGAAACGGGCGAAGTCGTTGGGCTCGCGGTTTCATTTCCATTTGAGCAACCAGGCACCATCGTGACCAGGATTCCGGCCGCCGCGGCCCTCACTCCAAGGGATGCAATTGACTGGATCTTGCGCATGGTAAACCGTGAATTCGTTGGGGTTGGGTTTCCCTTACGAGCCTACCCCGGGAAGTGACAGTGCCCCAGCCTGCTTGGAACAGCCGGCCGGGGCACTGCAAGTTCTTGCCCTGGGCGATCGCGAACTTAGGCGACCGCGGACTTAGGCGATCGCGGCGGCTGCAGCCTTGGCAGCAGCCGGGAGTGCGTCAACGATCCTGTTCATGGCAGCGTCGTCATGCGCCGAGGACAGGAACCATGCTTCGAAGACCGATGGCGGCAGGTAGATGCCGGAGTCCAGCATTGAGTGGAAGAACGGTGCGTAGCGGTAGGCTTGCTGGCCCTGGGCGTCGTCGTAGTTGTGCACGCCGTGGGCCGAGGTACCGAACGCAACAGAGAACAGGTTCCCTGCACGCTGGATGGAGTGGTCCACGCCTTGGGCATCAAGCGCCGAGGACAGGGCAGCGGAGAGCTCCAGCGAACGGGCGTCGACATAAGCGTAAACGTCAGGCGTGGCATGGGTAAGCGTTGCGACACCGGCAGCCATAGCCACAGGGTTTCCTGACAGCGTGCCTGCCTGGTACACCGGACCCACGGGTGCGAGGTAATCCATGACGTCGGCACGTCCGCCGAGGGCCGCCGTCGGCATTCCGCCGCCAATGACCTTGCCGAAGGTCAGCAGGTCCGGCGCCCATCCTTCCTGGCGGCCCGTGAGTCCCCAGTAGCCGGCGTAACCGGTGCGGAAACCGGTGAGGACTTCGTCGAGGATGAGCAGCGCCCCGTGTTCCGTGGTGATGCGGGACAGCCCGGCGTTGAAGCCCTCGGCCGGGGTGACGACACCCATGTTTGCCGGGGCAGCTTCGGTGATCACGGCCGCGATGTTGTTGCCGTGCTTGACGAAGGCAGCTTCAACAGCTGCGAGGTCGTTGTAAGGCAAAACAAGTGTCTCAGCGGCGGTGGCTGCCGTGACGCCAGCCGAACCGGGGAGGGCCAACGTCGCGAGGCCGGAACCTGCTGCTGCCAGCAGGCCGTCCAGGTGGCCGTGGTAGCAGCCGGCAAACTTGATGATCAGGTTGCGGCCGGTAAAACCACGGGCGAGGCGAACCGCCGTCATCGTGGCCTCGGTGCCCGTGGACACCATGCGCAGGCGTTCGACGGCGGACACGCGCTCCTTCACGATCTCGGCGAGGTTGGCCTCATCCGGGGTGGACGCTCCGAAGGACAGGCCGCGGTCCACAGCAGCGTGCACGGCGTCGAGCACGGCGGGGTGGGCATGCCCGAGCAGGGCCGGGCCCCACGAGCAGACGAGATCCACGTATTCCTTGCCATCGGCGTCAGTGAGGTAGGCGCCCTTGGCCGAAACCATGAATTTCGGAGTGCCGCCAACGGACCCGAAGGCACGCACGGGCGAGTTCACTCCGCCGGGCATGAGGGACTGGGCTCGATCGAAAAGCTGGTCGGACACAGGGGTGTTTGAAGTCATGGTTCCTATTCTTTCAGTCATTCAGAAGCCTCTTTCGGTGATTCAGAAGCGCAGCTATGAATCGTTCGCCAGCAGCTCACCGACCCGTGGGGCCACTTCGGTGCCGTACAACTCAATGCAGCGCATCATGGATCCGTGCGGAAGCGTGCCGTTGCTGTATTTGAGGTCGAAGCGGTCCACGCCGAGGTTGCGTTTGAGCAGGACGATTTTTTGGGCCACAGTCTCGGGAGAACCCACATAAAGAGCGCCCTCCGGTCCGCACATTGCGTCGAATTCCCCCCGGTTTCCCGGACCCCAGCCGCGCTCGGCCCCGATTCTGTTGCGCTGCTCCAGCCAATGCGGAAAGAGTTCTTCCCGGGCATCCTGGTCAGTATCTGAGATGAAGCCGGGTGAGTGCGTCGCGATCTGTCGCATGGAGTGACCGTATTTGGCCATTGCGTCGCGATAAAGATTTACAAGGGGAGCGAAACGGCGGGGCTCTCCCCCGATGATCGCGAAGATAATCGGATAGCCATATTCCGCGCACCGCAACACGGATTCAGGTGTCCCGCCCACGCCTATCCATGCTGGCAGCAAATGGTGCTGCAAACGCGGGTAAACCTGGAGTCCGTTCACGTTGGGGCGGGTCCGCCCTTCCCAGTGGACCGGCTTCTGGGCCCGTACTTTGTCAAACAGCTCAAGCTTTTCTTCGAACAGGACGTCATAGTCCGCAAGGTCCAGTCCGAACAATGGGAAGGACTCAATAAACGATCCCCTGCCCAACATGACCTCGGCCCGGCCGTTGGAGATTGCGTCAACAGTGGCAAAGCGTTGGAAGACCCGGATCGGATCATCCGAACTGAGTACTGTCACAGCCGAGCCGAGCCGGATCCGTGAAGTCACTGCGGCAGCCGCCGCCAGGAAGACCTCGGGAGCAGACACTGCAAAATCACGGCGGTGATGCTCTCCCACGCCAAAAGCATGAATGCCCAGGGCGTCAGCCAGCTTTGCTTCCTCAAGCAACTCCCGCAGGACCTGGGCGTGCTCCTTGGGATTACCGTCGGCATCGAGGCCCGCGTCCCCGAAGGTGTTCAGGCCGAGCAGGATTTCGCTTGCACCTACGGGTGCGGTGGGGTCGGATTCAGCCCTGGATGCGGAGGCGGATGCGGACGCAGATGCGGACGGAAGTCCTGATTCGGAAGGCACGGCGGTCATCAGGACTCCTTCAGCCAGCCTGCCAGTTCGGAGGCCCAGTAGGTCAGGACGGTATCGGCTCCGGCCCTCTTGATGCCCAGCACCGACTCCGTGATGGCGCCCCGCCGATCGATCCAGCCGTTGGCGGCGGCCGCTTCGATCATGGCGTACTCCCCGGAGATTTGGTAGGCCGAGACCGGTACGGGGCTCATTGCCGCAATATCCGCGAGGATGTCGAGGTAACTCATGGCCGGCTTGACCATGACCATGTCGGCGCCTTCTTCAAGGTCCAGTTCCACTTCGAGAATGGCTTCGCGACGATTGGCTGCATCCATTTGGTACGTTCGGCGGTCACCCTTCAGTTGGGAGTCCACCGCTTCACGGAACGGACCGTAGAAAGCTGAGGCGTACTTGGCAGCATAGGCCAGGACAACGGTGTTCTTGTGGCCGGAATCCTCCAACGCCTGGCGGATGACGGCGATTTGTCCGTCCATCATGCCTGAAGGTCCAAGCACGTGGGCGCCCGCCTCAGCCTGGGCAACGGCCATCTGGCCATAGATCTCCAGGGTGGCGTCGTTGTCCACATATCCATCGGCATCCAGAACGCCGCAGTGTCCGTGGTCAGTGAATTCGTCCAGGCAGACATCGCCCATGATGACGAGGTCATCGCCCACTTCGGCCTTGACGTCGCGAATGGCCTTGTTCAGGACACCTTCCGGATCCAGGGATGCGGTGCCCCGCGCATCCCGAACCTCCGGCACGCCGAACAGCATGATGCCGCCCACGCCAAGTTCCACGGCTTCCGCGGCTGCGCGCTTGAGAGTGTCGGTGGTGTGCTGGACGACGCCGGGCATCGAGCTGATCGGGCTGGGCTCGCTGAGGCCCTCACGGATGAAGGCCGGAAGTATGAGGTCTGCGGGGGCCAGGCGTGTTTCTGCCGTGAGCCTGCGCATCGCCGGGGTTGTCCGCAAGCGGCGGGGACGGTGGTTCGGAAAGCTCATCTGGGGTTCCCTTCGTTGGCGAATACTGTTTCCAAGGCGGCCGCAATGCCGTCCGGGGTAGGTTCTTTGGCCGTGGCTGCCACGGTGATGCCGAGCTGGGTGGCCTCTGCCGCCGTCGGACGCCCAATGGCTATGAATCGGCAACTGCCCAACGGCAGGAGGGTCGCCGCAATCCGCCGGGCGGCACTCGGGGAAGCAGCCACGACGGCGTCCAGCATCCCGGCGTCGATGGCGGCGCGGGCCTCTGCGGGAGTCATTTCCTGCGGCTGTCCGGTACGGGAACCAGCACTGCCGGAGGCAGAGATGCCGGAAGCCACACTGTCGGAATTCACGACGGCGGCGGGCAGTTCGGCTTCGAGGCGATGTCCCGTCCGGGCCGGGTAGTCCACCGTGTGATAGGCGGTCACGGACGTTACGTCTGCACCCTTGGCGGCCAATCCGTCACGCAGCTCGGGGCCCGCAATATCGGCTTGCGGGAGAAGAACGCGTCCAGGAGCCTGCTCCCAGAGGGCGACGAGGCCTTCGGCAGATTGAAGGTCAGTGGGTGCCAGTGAGACGGTCAGGCCGATCGCTTCCAGGATCCGCTTTGACGATGGACCGATCGTGGCCACGCGCGTCCGTGTCGGCACGAGGTTTGCCGGAAGCGTGCCACGCTCGGCAGCTTTTTCGAGCAGGACACGCACGGTGGTGATGCTGCTGATGACCATCCAGTCAAAATATCCAGCGGAGAGCTGGTCCAGGGCGGCGTCGAGGGAAGCCTGGTTCTCCGCCCGCTCGAAATCGATGAGGGGAAGCACCAACGGCTCCGCTCCGAGCGTGTGCAGGAGCGAAGCAAGTGGCCGGGCGCGGTCGGCGCTCCTGGTAATCAGGACCCGCCGACCTGCCAAGGCCGATGCTTGAGTCACATCAGGACGCTGCAAGATCCGCGATCTCCGCGGCACCAGCAGCGAGCAGAAGCTCCGCAACTTCAATGCCAAGCAACGTTGCCCCCACTTCGGTCAGGCCATCCGTGGCCTTCTTCTCGCGCACAGTCTTGGTGCCGTCAACGGCGCAGACAACGGCTTCAAGGTGCAGCATGCTGCCCTTCCTGAAGGCGTAAGCACCCACCGGCGCGGCACAGCCCGCTTCAAGCCGGGCCAGGACGGCACGTTCAGCTGTCACGGCAAGCCGGGTGTCGTCGTCGTTCAGGGCAGCGAGAGCCTGGGCGAGAACACCGTTGGAACCTTCCACCTGCGGGGCGTCCGCCGTGCGGCATTCGATGGCCAGCGCGCCCTGGCCCGGGGCGGGCAGCATGACATCCGTCTCGAAGAACTCGCTGACGGTGTCCAGCCGGTCCATCCGTTCCAGCCCGGCCGCAGCGAGCACTACGGCGTCCAGGTCGCAGGACTTGCCGGGAACAACTTCGTCGGTGACGTTGCCGGGAAGCCCGGGGACGCGTCCCAGGCGCGTGTCCACGTTTCCACGGATATCCAGCACCTCGATGTCAGGCCGTGCCGCCCTTAGCTGCGCAGCACGTCGGGGTGAACCCGTACCTACCTTGGCGCCACCGGGCAATTCGGCAAGGGTAAGGCCATCCCGGGCACACAAGACATCCCTGACATCCACGCGCTTGGGGGTAGCGGCGATGCGTAGTCCAACTGCAGCCCCCGTAGGCAGGTCCTTCAAAGAATGAACAGCGACATCGCAGGTCTCAGCAAGCAAGGCATCGCGCAGGGCCGCCACGAAGACACCCGTGCCGCCCATCTGTGACAGGGAGCCGGTCCTGACATCGCCCTCGGTCTTGATATGCACCAGTTCCACCGGGAAGCCACCAACGGCTGCCAGCTGATCGGCGGTCTGTTGGGTCTGGGTCAGCGCGAGCTTGCTGGCCCGGGTGCCAATGCGGATGCTCACTTGCTGACCTCCGAGGAGGTGTAAGCCTCATGCCCGACGCCGATAGTGGAGCCGACCTCGGCAATAACCGGCTTTGCTCCCCGGAAATTTTCGCAACAATTGGGGCGGCAGACGTCGTACCAAGGACCAAGGTCCGTAACGTGGGGGCGATCGGCGATGTTGTTATCCACCGTGCGTTCACAGATCAGGTCAACCAGCCCTGACACAAAGGCAGCGTGCGTTCCCGGGGTGGGCACGCGCGTGGCTTCGATCTCCAGGTTCCTGCAGGTCTCCAGGGCTTCAGTGTCCAGGTCCCAGGCAACTTCCATATGGTCACTCACGAAACCGAGGGGAACGATCACGACGCCGCGTACGCCTTCGGGAGCGATTTCTTCGAGGTGATCGTTGATGTCCGGTTCCAGCCAAGGAATGTGCGGCGCGCCGGAGCGGGATTGGTAAACGAGGTCCCAAGCCACGTTCGGGGCAACGGCATCCATGATGGCCTGGGCGTTTGCCAGGTGCTGTGCCGCGTAGGCAGATCCTTCTGCGAACTCGCGCGGCTCGTCCTCAGACCTGCCGGCTGCTTCGGCATCACGCGTGGGGATGGAGTGGGTGGCAAACAGGACTCGGATTTTCGAATCGGGGTCGGATTCACCGGCAGCGATCAGCTTGCCGCGGACTTCTTCGAGGCCGGCGGCGGTACCTTCAAGGAAAGGCTGCACAACGCCCGGGTGGTCGAAGTACTGGCGGATCTTGTCCACCTCGAGCTTGCCGTCCAGCCCTGTTTCCGTCAGGGCGATGCCAATGTCTTCACGGTACTGGCGGCAGCTGGAGTAGCACGAGTAGATGCTCGTGGTGAGCATCAGGATGCGGCGGTGGCCGGCGTCGTAGGCGTCCTGCAGTACCGGAGCGATGTACGGATCCCAGTTACGGTTACCCCACAGGACCGGAAGCTCAATGCCGCGCTTGGCCAACTCGACCTCGATCGCGGCCTTCAGTTCACGGTTCTGCTGGTTGATGGGGCTGATGCCCCCAAACGCGCGGTAGTGGTGTGAGACCTCTTCAAGGCGTTCATCCGGGATGCCGCGGCCGCGGGTGACGTTGCGAAGGAAGGGAATGACATCTTCCTGGCCTTCAGGACCACCAAAGGATGCAAGGAGCACGGCGTCGTACTGCTTTGCTTCCTGGCGGCCACGCTCGGTGACCTCGTTGGGGGTGGTGGAGACGGCAAGGCCACTCATGCGAGGACCTCTGCAATCTCGGCAGCAGTCACCCGGCGGCCTGTGTAGAACGGGATTTCTTCGCGGACATGGTTACGGGCGTCGGTTGCACGCAGGTGGCGCATGAGGTCAACGAGGTCAACGAGTTCAGGTGCCTCCAGTCCAAGGATCCACTCCCAGTCACCCAGCGCGAACGAGGAAACGGTGTTCGAGATGACCTGCGGGAACTCCCGACCCAGCATTCCATGGTCACGCAGCATTTTTCCGCGCTCTTCCGCTGGGAGCAGGTACCACTCGTAGGAGCGGACGAACGGATAAACGCACAGCCAGGTGCTGGGCTCGACGCCCCGCGCGTAGGCCGGGACGTGGCTCTTGGCAAACTCGGCTTCCCGGTGCACGCCCATGGCGGACCAGACGATCTCTGTGCCGGCAAAGAGCTTGCTGCGGCGAATGGAACGGACGGCGGACTGAAGGTCTTCCGGCTTGGATCCGTGGAGCCACACCATGATGTCGGCGTCCGAGCGCATGGCGGAAACATCGTAACTGCCCCGCAGGGTCACGCCTTCTTCGGCGAGCTTCCCTTCAAGGGCTTCGAATTCCTGGGCAGCATCGCCGCTGCGCAGGACGTCGGCCGAGCGCTTGAAGACGGTCCAGAGCGTAAAGAACTGCTCTTCGGTTCCAGCAGTTTTAGTGACAGATTCGGCAGAAGTGTGGCTCATGGTTCAAGTTTGCCCCGTGCCAGCCACTAAGTCGAAACGGATCACTTCTACAAGGCGTAGAAGTGACACAAATCACGAAGTTGGGCGAATATCGCCGATGCCTTGGGCAAGCTGCGAGCGGGTATCCGACACTACTGCGGCAAGGCCATTACCTGCCAACCAGCCACCAACCACCGTCAGGCCATCGGCTGCGGCGCACACCTTCCGGACCTGCTCTACGCGCTGTTTATGACCGACGGCGGCAAACGGCAAGGCGCCTGCCCAGCGCACCACATCCCAATCCACAATGTCCGCGCGCGTAACGGGCACCGTCAACAATGCGGAAGCATCATCAAGCGCTGCGGACAGCAACTGTTCATCGTCCATGACAACATCCGGCGCTCCCCCATCGGCATCCTCACGGCGGCCGTAGGAAAGGCGCAGGACGTGCGTGCCCGGCCCGGCTTCTTCTGCCAGCCAGTCCCATTTGGCAGTGGCATGTGTCAGGGCCTTCGCCCGGATTCCCGGCGTCTGAGGGGCCACGAGGATCCCCGTCCCACGGGGCCGCCCGTCCAGCTCGGGGAGGTCAACAACCATCGTCACCAAGCTCACCAAGGGGCCCGGAGCAGGGCGTAGGCCGGACAGTTCCGGCATGGCCCCTTCCAGGAGCCCCACGGCAGCCGGACCATCCAGCGCTACTACCAGCCGGCCGGCGTCGTACGTGGTTTCACCGGCGGTGACCCGCCAACTATTGCCCGTTTTCGAAACGACATCAGCCCTCTTTCCACTCACCATGTCCACGCCCCGGCGACGCAGGTCATTAACCAGCGCGGTGACCAGTGTGTTCATGCCACCCTTCAAACCCGCGACGGCGGAACCTGCTTTCGCGGATCCGGAACCGGACCCGGGGGCTGCTTTCGCGGATCCGGAACCGGACCCGGGGGCTGCTTTGCGCTGGGCAGCGACAGCCGCAGCCAGGGACCCATGCTTCTTCAGGCCGACGCGGAGGCCCGGAGCCACCATATCGACGTCCAATAAGCCGGGATCGGCGGAGTGAACACCACCCACCACCGGAGCAACCAGCCGCTCCAGGACTCTCTTTCCCATACGGGCGCGCACCAGTGAGGACACGCTGGAGACCTCCGATGATGCGCCAAAAGATGTGGGCAGCCAGCGATCCAGGGATGCACGCAGGGCGCCGGCGAGGCCCAGGGAACGCCTGACCTCGGGGTCCCAAGGATTGGCGGGGATACCAAGAATTCCAGTCTTGGGCAGCTCTTGCGGTCCATCCGGCAGCTGCACCCAGGCGCCGCCCGGGTGCGGGGAAACGATCTTGCCCTCCAGTCCGAGCTCGCGCGCCAGATCGGCGACAGCTGAAGACCGCGTGGCAAAGGATTCGGCCCCGCTGTCCAATGACAGGCCGGCTACCACGTGACTTCCCACGCAACCACCCCAGGCTTCGCTCGCCTCAAGGATGGTCACCGAGGTTCCCGCCATGGCCAGTTCCCTCGCAGCAAGAAGGCCGGAAATGCCGCCACCGACCACTACAGCGGTAGGCGCAGGCATTGATGGTTTAGTGGCTGCTTCCTTCGCTTTGCCGTGGATGTGTTCCCCGCGCATGCGTCCTACTCTGCCGGGATCGAGTGGATGAGCTCCACAACCCGCGTCAGGACGGCCGGGTCCGTCTCCGGGGGCACGCCATGGCCCAGGTTCAGGACATGGCCTGGAGCCTGCGAGCCCGCCGCGATCACTTCGCGGACATGCGCCTCCAGGACCTCCCACGGGGCCGGGAGGAGGGCGGGGTCGATGTTGCCCTGGAGCGGAACCGTGCCACCCAGACGGCGGTTGGCCTCATCAAGTGACAGCCTGTAGTCCACCCCCACAACGTCCACACCCACGTCGCGCATAGCGACAAGGAGCTCGGACGTGCCGGTACCGAAGTGCACCAGCGGCGCACCCAGCCCGCGCACGTGATCCAGCGCCCGCGCTGACGCAGGAGCCACATGCTTGGCGTAATCTGCCAGGCCCAAGGACCCAGCCCAGGAGTCAAAGAGCTGCCCGGCTGACGCCCCGGCCTCAAGCTGTGCCTGAAGGAACATTCCGGAAGCATCCGCTGCCCAGTTGGCGAGGGCTGCCCAGGTTTCGGGGTCCGCGTGCATCATGGTCCGGGGGCCGAGGTGGTCCCGCGAAGGTTTCCCCTCCACCATGTAGGCGGCGAGCGTGAAGGGCGCGCCGGCGAACCCGATGAGGGGAGTCTTGCCCAATTCCGCCACCGTCAGGCGAACGGCTTCGCGGATGGGCTCAAGTGCCTCCCACGTCAGCCTGGGAAGGGCAGCCACATCGGCGGCCGTCCGTACTGGCTTGTCCAGGACCGGACCCACGCCGGGGACGATGTCCACGCCAACGCCTGCGAGCTTCAGCGGGATAACGATGTCGGAGAAGAAGATGGCGGCATCCACATCATGGCGGCGAACCGGCTGCAAAGTAATCTCCGCGGCCAGTTCGGGACGCAGGCAGGAGTCGAGCATGGCGACGCCCTCGCGGACCTTCAGGTATTCCGGCAGGGACCTGCCGGCCTGGCGCATGAACCATACCGGCCTGCGTGACGGCTTGCCGCCCCGGTAGGCGGTGATGAGCGGGGAGTCCGACGTACGGCCGTCCATCAACGGGTGATCCGCGCCAAGTTTGCCGGCAGGTTCGCCTGCAGGGGCGTTGGTGGCCGTACTATTGGATGCTGCCGCGCTAGAAGTCATGCCTTTGATTGTGCCGAAAATCCCGGCCAAAAGATAACGACAGGCTGTCACGTCCCACCCCTGGAACCGGTGGGGTGGCGGGGATCACGGAACCGCGTGTGAATTCCCACTGCGCCGCATTGTTCTACCGGCCTGCGAAAAAGCTATGATTGGGGTGCTGTGGTTCTTTTCTCATTGGTGGCTACACACGCCGACATCGACCTCGAAACCGTTGCTCAGCTGAGCAACGGTTCCTCTGAGCTTGCCTCCTCGGCCCTCTCCGGATCCCCGTTGGTCTCCGGCGCCGTGGTCCTGGCAACCTGCAATCGCTATGAGATCTACGGCGAAACAGCCAATGGAGCAGGCCTCGAAGCCGCCCGATCGGCCCTTGTCTCCCAGATCAGCGAATTGAGCGGCCTCAACGAACAACTCGTGTCCCGCTCCTTCAGCACACACACAGGGCCTGACGTCACCCGACACCTCTTCGCTGTAAGCGCCGGGTTGGACTCCGCAGTGGTGGGCGAACGCGAAATCGCTGGCCAGGTACGCCGTGCCCTGATCACGGCGCAGCAGGAAGGCACTGCGAGTTCCGGACTCGTCCGCCTCTTCCAGGCCGCATCCAAGACCGCAAAAGATGTTGGCGCCCAGACGGCCCTCGGCTCCCGCGGCCTTTCCATCGTCTCCGTAGCCTTGGATCTGGCAACCGACCTCTCTGACAGTGACGACTGGTCTGCCAAGAAGGTAGTCGTCTTCGGAACGGGCGCCTATGCCGGTGCCACCATGTCCCTGCTCCGCGAACGCGGATGCACCGATATTTCCGTCTACTCTGCCTCCGGCCGCGCCGAGGGTTTCGTCGCTACCCGCGGTGGCACAGCGCTCGACGCCGACAGCCTTCCGGCGGCGGTTGCCGGAGCCGACGTCATGATCGGATGCAGCGGTTCGGACACACGTGTTGAAGCTGAGGATCTGGCCCGCGTCAGGGCGAATTCCGGTAAACCACTCATCGCGATCGATCTCGCGCTCACCCATGACTTCGACCCCGCGGTTGGCGAGCTCGACGGCGTCGAACTCCTCACGCTTGAGTCCGTACGTCTCGCTGCACCCCAGGAACAGGCAGAATCGCTGTCCCACGCCAGCGAGATCGTCAATGGCGCGGCAACGGCGTTCGAAGCGGAACGCGAATCCCGCTCAGTCGACTCCGCGATCGTGGCCTTGCGCCGCCACACCATGAACGTACTGGACGCGGAAATGGAAAAGGTCCGCGCCCGCCACGGTTGCACCGCCGCTGCCGAAGAGGTGGAGTTTGCGCTCCGCCGGATGGTCAAGCAGCTCCTGCACATTCCGACCGTGCGCGCCCGCGAGCTGGCAGCCAACGGACAACAAGACGACTATGTAGCCGCGTTGGAAGCCCTGTACGGCATCCAAGTGGAGCAGCCCCAGGCTCCCGCTGCTGCAGAATGCCCCGTGGACCACGAGCAACTCCGCTCCGAAAGCGCCTGACGTCCCAGCCCCCAGCCCGAAGCGGCCGGGGACTCCAGCAATGTTTTCTTAGCGCATCCGGAAAACGAGATCCGGCTAACGAGATCCGATTAGCCGAACGCGTTGATCCCCGTCAGCTCTGCCGACAACGCCCACAGCTTCCTTGCGTCGGCCTTGTCCACCGCGTGGGCGTCGACTCCCTGGTAGCGCGCCAGCGGAGACGCCTTGTCGGTCGGATTGGCAATGTCACAGTCCTCGCAGTAGACACCGCCCATGCCGGCCAAAGCCGGGGACGTCGCCGCCCAAACTGACGTAGCTGCCCCTTGCTCCGGCGTCTTGAAACCTTCGCGCACCTTGCCCTCGGCGTCCATCCAGCCTGCGGCCACCATTTCCTCCTTGGGGAGGTGCCGCTGCAACTCGGTCATGATCCCGCCTGGATGGACGGCGAACGACCGTACACCGGATTCACGGCCCAGGCGGTCGAGTTCCACCGCAAAGAGGGCGTTGGCTGTCTTTGCCTGCCCGTAGGCCTGCCACTTGTCATAACCGGTGCTGAAATTGAAGTCCTCGAACCGGACCCGTGAGATCTTGTGCCCGGTCGATGACAATGAGACAACGCGCGCATTCCCTGATGCCTCCAACGCCGGCCACAAGGTGTTGACCAATGTGTAGTGCCCCAAATGGTTGGTGGCGAACTGGGCTTCCCAGCCTGGCCCGACACGTTGTTCAGGACTGGCCATGATGGCAGCGTTGTTGATCAGGACGTCCAGCTTTTCGTGGCCGGCCAGGTAGCGGGCGGCAAAATCCTTGACGCTGTCCTGATCGGCGAGGTCCATGTGCTCCACGTGGACGGCCGCGGAGAGGCCTGCGTCCGCGAGGACGGAGCGGGCGTGCTCAAGCCGCCTGGCAGGTACCGTTACGTCAGCCCCGGCCGAGACCAGGGCCCGCACGGTCTCCAATCCCAACCCGGAATAGCCTCCCGTTACGATTGCCGTCTTGCCCTGCAGGTTGATCCCGTCAATGACCTCCGTGGCAGTGGATCCGTGCCCAAATCCGGAGCCGATGGGATGCTGCTCTGTCTCTGTCCAATGTTCGCTCATTGCCTGAGCTTCCCAGAGAAGTCTGGGAACGGGCAACGACTAGTAGACGGGCTTTTCGGGCTCGACGTCGCGGACCCAGGCGAGGATGCCGCCGTCGAGATGGCTGACGCGGGTGTAGCCTGCCTTCTGCGCGGCCTCCAGGACCGCAGCAGAGCGCGTCCCTGCCTTGCAGTGGAACACGATGTCTCTGTCCTGCGGCAACTCGACCCAGGCCTCGCCTGAAAGAATCCTGCCCTGCGGGATGAGGACCGAGCCGTCGATGTTCACGATGCTGTGCTCGCCGGACTCGCGCACGTCCACCAATTCAAAGTCGCGTTCACCAGCTTCCCGCTCTGTCAACATCCGGGCAAGGTCCTTCGCGGTGACGGTGTGCTCCAGGTCAGTGGCAGCAGCCGGAGTCACCCCACAGAATGCTTCATAATCCATGAGTTCGGTGATGGGCTCCGCTTCAGGGTCCTTGGACACCTTGATTTCGCGCCAGCTGCCGCCAAGGGCATCGAACAGCGCCACACGGCCAAGCAAGGAACGCCCGACGCCGGTAATCAGCTTCACTGCCTCCGTCACCATGAGGGATCCAACGGCGGCACACAACATACCGAAGACTCCACCCTCACCGCATGAAGGCACTGAGCCAGCAGGCGGGGCTTCCGGGTAGAGATCCCGGTAGCTGGGGCCGTGCTCGGCCCAGAAGACGCTGACCTGGCCATCGAAGCGGAAGATGGAGCCCCAAACGTACGGCTTGCCCAAAATCGCGGCGGCGTCGTTTACCAGGTAACGGGTGGCAAAGTTGTCAGCGCCGTCCAGGATGAGATCGTAATCGGCGAACAGTTCCAAGGCGTTTGAGGAGTCAAGGCGGACGTTGTGCAGGACAACATCCACCAGAGGGTTAAGCTCCTCAATGGCCTTCCGCGCAGATTCGATTTTGGGGGTGCCCACGTCCTTGACCCCGTGGATGACCTGCCGCTGCAGGTTGCTGAGGTCTACGTCGTCGTCGTCAACTATTCCCAGGGTTCCTACACCCGCCGCGGCGAGATA
This sequence comes from Micrococcaceae bacterium Sec5.1, assembly GCA_039636795.1. Lineage (NCBI taxonomy): Bacteria > Bacillati > Actinomycetota > Actinomycetes > Micrococcales > Micrococcaceae > Micrococcaceae bacterium Sec5.1. Next base: position 3,870,987 of record CP143430.1, read on the forward strand.
CAGCAACGCTGGAGATCCCAGCCCGCCGGCACCGATGACAAGAACTTTCGCATTCTTAAGCCTGCGTTGGCCCAGAGCGCCGATTTCCGGAATGATGAGATGCCGGGAGTACCGTTCCACCTCGGCCGGCGTTAGTGCGTCGGCCGGTTCAACGAGGGGCGGCAGGACAGCGGGCGCGGGGTGGGCAGCAAGAATTGAGGCCATACCCCAATGTATGCCTGCCGATGCCGCCCGGTCATATTACCCACCGGTACAGTGGTCATAACTGCAAAGGAAAGGCGGCAGACTGTGGCTGACGGCACACGGGCAAACGATGGAGCACCAGCAAAGCAAGAACGGACTGGTTCGACGCGTTCAGCAAGGTTGCCCCGGGACGAGCGCCGCGCACAGTTGCTTAACGCCGCCTTGGAAGTTTTCGTGTCCAACGGCTTCCATGGTGCCGCCATGGACGAAATCGCCGAGACAGCGCATGTGAGCAAGCCGGTCCTGTATCAACACTTCCCTTCCAAGCGCGAGCTGTACATGGCGCTGCTGGACAGCCACCTGGCTGCCCTTACCGATTTGATGCTCAATGCGCTGAACTCAACCACGGACAACAAAGAGCGTGTGAAGGCAGTCATGCGGGCCTACTACAGGTTCATTGCCGACGACGACCAAGCACACCGGCTGGTTTTCGAGTCTGACCTCATTAATGACCCCGATGTCAGCTCGCGCTTGGAGACCTTCAACAAAACGTTCGCGGACGCAGTGGCCCACGTCATCGCCGAGGACACCAAGTTGCCCCCTCTGGAGGCGCAGCTCCTGGGCCGGGGACTTGCAGGAATGGCGCAGGTCAGCGCCCGCTACTGGCTCGAAACCGATGGAAACCTCGACCTCGATGTAGCCAGCGATCTGATCTATCGTTTAGCTTGGCGCGGAATCAGTCGATTCCCCAAAGAGTCCTAGGCTACAAATAGAGGACTGACTTAAAACTTGATTGGCTTGGAGGCCTTGCTGTGGAAGTAAAGATCGGCATTCAGAATGTTGGCCGTGAAATCGTGCTCGAATCCGCACTCGATGCTGATGCTGTAGCCAAGATTGTCGGAGAGGCCATCTCCAAGGGTTCGGATCTGCGGCTCACGGATGAGAAAGGCCGCCAGATCATCGTTCCCGGCAGCGTGTTGGGATACGTTGAAATTGGTGCTGAGGAAGTCCGCCGCGTCGGTTTCGGCGCACTCTAGCGGTTCCCAGGTACAGCTGCCCCTAAGGAGTCTGCATGCTTTCACTCGTTGTGGTGGTTCTTGCCACCATCGCTACAGGGTTCATCGTGTGGGCAAATGACAAGCGACACGGCAAGTACGGTATTGCATTACCGGCGGGCGTTTCGGCAACCGTCGGCGTGTTGAGCTGGATAGCTTTCATCATGGCCGGCTTTGGTTACCAGCCCGGGCTGATCTGGATTCCCTGGATCCTTCCGATCGTGCTGGGGACGGCCATCTCGATTGCCGTTGTGGTCTTTCTGGGTCGCCAGCGCACCAAGCATGACACCGCTGCCCTGACCAAAGCTTTGAGGCTCTAGGCGTTGCACGCAGTTAAACGACGCTGGGCTTAAACGACGCTGGCCATCACCCGTGGGTGATGGCCACCGTCGCTTAACCTTCCAGCCCGCTCAAACTCCCGGGTAGCGATCCGGCTGCGCCAAGGCACCGGACGCGGCCGCGGCCTCGCTCACGGCAGCGGCTGCCGCGATGTCGCGTTGGGTCACCTGGCCGCCTGCGTCATGGGAAACGTAGCGCAAGAACACCCTGTTGTAACGCCAGTCAAGATCAGGGTGGTGGTTCTGTTCCTCGGCGATCCGGCCAATGGCGGCGATAAGCGCCAGGGCGTCGGCCGCCGTCGAGGTTTTGAATACCGTCACGAGGCCGTCCTGGAGCTTCCAGTCCGGAAGGTCCTTGAGGGCGGTCTCCACGGCGATCTGGGTCAATGGCTCTTTCCTGTCAGCCACCACTGCTCCTTCATTGAGAGGAACTCTGCATTTAGAGGAACTCTGCCCGGCCTTCCATGGCCGATGACGCGAGGGCGTGCTCCCTGCGCGGGATTCGGCCAGCCTGCTTTGCCAGCCTACCGGCGATCACCGCGTGTTTGAAGGCTTCACCCATCTGCACGGGGTTCTGTGCACGGGTCACGGCCGTTGCCAGCAGGACAGCATCGCATCCCAGTTCCATGGCAAGCGCGGCATCGGAGGCGGTTCCAATGCCGGCGTCGAGCACTACCGGGACGGACGCCCGGGACACTATCAGTTCGATGTTGTGCGGGTTCAGGATGCCCAGCCCTGTACCAATAGGCGAGCCGAGGGGCATGACTGCTGCGGCACCCAGGTTTTCCAGGCGCAGCGCCAGGACAGGGTCATCATTGGTGTACGCGAAGACCTTGAAGCCGCGGTTCACCAGCTGTTCGGTGGCCTCCACGAGTTCCACCGCATCCGGAAGAAGTGTGTGCTCATCGGCGATGACTTCCAGCTTCACCCAGTCCGTCTCCAGCGCCTCCCGGGCGAGCTCCGCGGTCATCACTGCGTCTTTGGCAGTAAAACAGCCAGCGGTGTTGGGCAGGACCCGAATGTTGTGATCCAGCAGGAGTTGAAACAGTGAGCCTGTCTCGGCCGGTGAGTACCTGCGCATTGCCACAGTGGTCAGTTCCGTTCCTGAAGCCAGAAGGGCTGCTCCCAACCCGTCCAGACTCGGTGCACCACCGGTACCCATGATCAGGCGGGAGCCGAATTCGACGCCGTCGATCACCAAAGCATCTGTGCGGATGTCAGATTTTGCTACTGTCATTTTTTCAGCCTCCCTGGACTGCGGTTACGAGTTCGAGTTCGTCTCCATCGGCGAGCGCAGTCGCGGCCCACTGGCTGCGCGGCACTACCTCGGAATTGCGCGCGACGGCGACACCCAGCTTGCCGCCGTCGGCCGCCTGTCCGCGGTGGTCCAGGATGCGGCCTGTGATGGCGCTGACGAGCGTGCTGACGGATGCGTCATCCGCCACGGCATGAACGGAGCCATTGAGTTTGATGTTCATGGTGTGTCCTTGGTTGCTGGTTGGAGGCGGTGATCCGGCGTTGCCGTAAATCGATCAGGGGTGAAGTTGGACCATCGGGGATCGACTGACCCGCTGATCAGCCCGCCGACGATTCTGGCGGCCACAGGCGTCAACAGGACGCCATGGCGGAAGAACCCGGTTGCGATTAGGAGACCGTCGATGGTGCCCGCGCGCCCGGTAACCCGTCCCAGTAATGGTGCGTTGTCCGGAGTGCCGGGCCGTGCGCGAGCTGTCGCTTCCAGGAGTTCCAGCTCCGCCACCGCAGGCACCAGGATTTGGGCGTCCCGCAGGAGTTGGTAGACGCCTCCGGCGGAGACTGCATTGGTGGACGCGGATAGTCCGTCCTCGCGCTGGGTGGCTCCAATCACCACGGTGCCATCGTCCCGGGGCACGATGTAAACGGGCACCCCGCGGACAATACCCCGGATGGTGGATGTGAGGAGGGGCTGGAGGTGGTGGGGGACGCGCAGCCTGAGGATGTCACCGTAAACGGGCCGCAGAGGAAGACTGAGACCTTCGGGGAGATTACCGATCCTTGCCGCGTCCAGCCCGCAGGCGATCACAGTTTCCGAGGCCGCGACTGCGCCAGAAGCCAGTTCAACCCCGGAGACGCGGTCCCCATCCCAGAGCAAACGGGATGCTTGGAACGGCAGGGCGAAACCGTCCTCCGCTCCGGAAACCCACGTTGCGTCACCTGGTCCGTGGGCTGCCAACCCTTCCATGAGGCATCGTGCAAGCCGCCGCGGGTCCACTTGGTGGTCGGCCGGTATGTCGAAGGCACAGGAAATCTGTGGACTCAGCAAAGGCTCACGTTGGCGCGCCTCCCGCAATGACAATGGCTCCACGTGCAGCCCCGCGGCCTGCTGGACTGTGCGGAGGTCTGCGAGGGCGCGGCGGTCGGCGGCATCGGCACCAACGGCGATTGTCGGCGTCGTACGGTATCCGGTGGCTGATTCGCCGCCATGGACGCCCCGGATGAAAGCAGGCCAAAGTTGGGAGGATTCCAGCATGAGTTCCAGGAGGTCTTCCTCCTGGTAGTGGAGTTCGCTGACCGGAGCCAGCATCCCGGCGGCAGCAAACGTCGCACCGGCCGCGGGGGTGGGATCAATGAGGACCACCGAGCGGCCCTGGCGGCGCGCTTCATGGGCGATGCCAAGGCCGATGATGCCGCCACCAACCACTGCAACGTCTGCCTGCAAGGGGGTTTGGCCGGATTCTGCCATGTGTTTCCTTCCCTACGCCGGTACTAGCCGGATCAGGTCAAGCGGTCGGCGCTGAAGCCCTCTCAGCCGGACGGTCATATGACGCTGTCACGGCTCCCGCAGTACGTGCCCAGTTTAGAGGAACTACTCTGGTTTCCATGACCCAGCATGATGTCCACACCACTGCCCGCCTTTACTTGTGCACTGATGCCCGCAAACGCCAAGGCGATTTCGAAGACTTCGTCGACGCCGCGTTTGAGGGCGGCGTTGACATCATCCAGCTTCGCGACAAGACGCTCGAGGCCGCTGAGGAGCTTGAGGTACTGGAGGTTCTGCACAACGTCGCCCAACGGCACGGACGGCTGTGGGCCGTCAATGACCGCGCCGATGTTGCCAGTATTTCCGGGGCTCCGGTGTTCCATATCGGGCAAAAGGACATCCCCCTGCCCGCCGCACGGCACCTCCTCCACGACCGCACCGTGATCGGCCTTTCCACCCATACGCCGGAACAGGTTGACGCCGCGATAGCTGCCTCCCCTGGCAGGAGCGGACTGGATTATTTCTGTGTTGGTCCGGTGTGGGCAACGCCCACAAAGCCCGGCCGTGAAGCAGTCGGGCTGGATCTGGTCACATATGCCGCAGAAGCCGTAAAGCGCGCGGATGCGGAGACCGTAGGTGGCGTCCTCCTCCCCTGGTTCGCGATTGGCGGCATCGACCTCACCAACATTGAACAGGTGGTGGCTGCGGGAGCGAGCCGGATCGTCGTGGTGCGGGCCATTACTGAGGCGGAGGATCCGACGGCGGCGGCAAAGACTCTGCTGGAAGCGCTCGACGCCGGATAATCACCGCCGGCGCCCTGGCGGCAGCCGAGGATATGCGAAGTCTCTTAAGCCGTGAGCCCGAGCCCGGACATCCGTCGACCATGCCGCTCGGCAAGTTCAGCGGTAAGGACCTTGACTGCAGTGCGGGCATCCCCGCCGCCCTTGAGCAGCGGTCCCAAGTGAGGATGTTCCATGCCCACGCGTTGGGCCTGGGTCAGCGCTTCACCGACGAGGCGGCGGCCCCACAAAGCCAGTCGCGATGCCAGGCGAGGATCATCAGCCAGGGCCCTGCGCACGAGGACGCGTAATACTTCCGTGGCTTGGTCGGCGGAGGCAACCTTCTGGACAAAGAGTTGCGTCCCGCCGTCAAGGTACGAAGCGACCAGGCGGTAAAAGTCCGATGACACGGTGTCGATCACATAGGCCTTCATGACTGATTCAAACCAGTCCGCCGGCTTTGTTCGCTCATGGAAGTGGTCAAACGAGCGCTGGAACGGAAGCATGGCCCCTTCGGCATCGAGTCCCATCTCCGAGAGCCGGCTGCTGATCAAGGCAAAGTTTCCGTAAGCCCCGACGGCGATCTTTGCCAACACTGCCCTGTCGTGCAGGGTGGGAGCGTACCGGGAGTCGAAAGACAGCCGGCCAAACGCCGAGAGCTCGCCGTACGCCATGGCTCCCAGCAGCTCCGAAGAGAGGCGCTGGACGCGAGCATTATCGTCCAAGGAAGTGCTCATGGTCCAAGACTATCCAGCGATTTCGGGCTAACCTGATTTTCGTGTCACATCATCGGATTTCGCCCAACGTCGACGACTCGTCGGACCAGCTCGCAGAGGCATTTGCAGCCCTTCGGACCGAACTGGAGCTCCCAGGCGAGTATCCGGCCGAAGCCGTGGCGGAAGCCAGGAAAGCAGTAGAAAAACACACACTGCCAGAGCGTGACCTCAGGGACATTCCGTTCGTGACCATCGATCCAGCCACGTCCACCGATCTGGACCAGGCCGTATTCATTGAACGGGCCGGCAACGGCTACAAAGTCCTCTACGCAATCGCCGACGTGCCATCCTTTGTTGCTCCCGGCGGGGCGCTCGATGCAGAGACGCGGCAACGGGGACAAACGTTCTACGCTCCTGACGGGAGGATCCCCCTGCACCCGGAAGTGATCAGCGAGAACGCCGGAAGCCTGTTGGCTGGTCAGGACTGCAGCGCCTTCGTGTGGGACTTCGAACTCGACCACAATGCGGAGGTGTCCGCTACGTCGGTGGCCCGTGGCACTGTCCGTAGCCGCGCCAAGCTCAGTTACAAGGGTGCCCAGGAACAGATCGATGCCGGCACAGCCCCAACGGTCCTGAAGCTCCTCAAGGAGGTTGGCCTGAAGCGGGTGGAACTGGAACGGCTGCGCGGTGGCGCCAACCTGAACATGCCCGAGCAGGAAATCGTCCAGGCGACCGGCGGCGGGGGCTACAGGATTGTGGCCGCGCCCTCCCTGCCGGTGGAGGACTGGAACGCGCAGATATCCCTCATGACCGGGATGGCAGCGGCCCAACTGATGCTCGACGGAAAAGTGGGCATCCTGCGCACCATGCCGGCGCCGGATGAACGGTCGCTGCTCCATTTCAAGCGCCAGACCAAGGCACTGGGGAAACCGTGGGACGGCGAGGTTACCTACGGTGAGTACCTTCGGACACTTGACGCTTCGGATCCCAAACAGCTTGCCATCCTGCACTCGGCAGGCACGCTGTTCCGCGGCGCAGGGTACACGCCTTTCGATGGTGAGCTTCCCCCAAACGTCATCCAGTCAGCCATCGGCGCACCCTATGCTCACACCACTGCCCCTTTGCGCCGACTCATCGACCGCTTTGTCCTGGTGATCTGCGAGGCCCTCAGCAACGGCCACCAGATCCCGGCGTGGGCGCGGGAAGCACTTCCATCCCTGCCCGAGATCATGGCGTCATCCGACCAACTGGCCGGGCGGCTTGAGCGTCTGGCCATGGACACCGTGGAAGCTGCACTCGTCGCGAACCACATCGGCGAGGAGTTCGATGCAGTGGTCATCTCCGGTTCCAAGCCGTCCAATGGGACCACCAATGGCAATGGAAGGGGAAACGGAAACGGCAATGGGCCCTTCGGCATCATCCAGATCGCTGAACCCGCCGTGACAGCCCGGTGCGACGGCGAACTGGAGTCAGGCACCAAGGTCCGGGTGCAACTCCTGAAGGCCGATATCGCCAGCCGCGAGATCCGTTTTACCCTGCTCCCCTGAAGCCCCGCAGCACGCGAACTACCGCCGATCCGGGCTTTAGGGCTCCCAGAGGATAGACTGACCCTGTAGTAATGGATGCCCGGTCGTTGATTCAGTTAATTTTTGAACTCAACAAGCCCGCCCCTACGCGATCTTGAGATGTGCCCGCTGGTCACCAGTGCCAGTACTTAGATAGCCCGCGATCGGCTTCCACTGGATTAGCTTGCGCGCCCGTTCGTGCTCCGGTACGGCTCCGCCACCCGTTGAGCATGCAGCGCCAATGCCCAAATGAATAAGGAAACTCCCTGTGAGTGAATTGCACACCCATGAAGTCCTGACGGACGCCACCGGCACCGAATCCATCGAGCCCGAGGAAACGATCATCTCTGATGAGACGCCCCACGAGATCGAAGAGAAATCGTTCGCTGACTACAACGTCCGCGCCGACATCGTCGAATCCCTCGCCGACGCCGGCATTACCCACCCCTTCCCCATTCAGGCCATGACGCTGCCCGTAGCCCTCAGCGGCCACGACATCATCGGCCAGGCCAAGACCGGTACAGGCAAGACCCTCGGTTTCGGCATTCCGGCATTGCAGCGCGTGGAAGGCCGGGATGACCCCGGCTACGCCAAGCTCGCCGTCCCCGGCGCACCGCAGGCCCTGGTCATCGTTCCTACACGTGAGCTTGCGGTACAGGTGGCTAATGATCTTCAGACGGCATCCCGTAAACGCAACGCCCGCATCGCCACGATCTATGGTGGCCGCGCTTACGAGCCACAGGTTGACGCCCTGCAGAAGGGTGTCGAGGTAGTTGTCGGCACGCCAGGCCGTTTGATTGACCTCTACAAGCAGAAGCACCTCAGCCTGAAAAACGTCAAAATGGTGATCCTGGACGAGGCCGACGAAATGCTGGACCTCGGCTTCCTGCCGGACGTGGAAACACTGATCGCAGGTACGCCGGCCGTGCGCCAGACCTTGCTCTTCTCTGCCACCATGCCTGGCCCGGTCATCGCGATGGCCCGCCGCTACATGACGCAGCCCACCCACATCCGCGCTGCCGATCCGAACGACGAAGGCCTCACCAAGCGCGACATCCGCCAGCTCATCTACCGTGCCCACAGCATGGACAAGACCGAGGTAGTGGCCCGCATCCTCCAGGCCCGCGGACGCGGCCGCACCATTATCTTCACCAAGACGAAACGCACAGCTGCCAAGGTCGCCGAGGAACTGGTCGACCGCGGATTTGCCGCTGCTGCGATCCATGGTGACCTTGGCCAAGGCGCCCGCGAGCAGGCTCTCCGTGCTTTCCGCAACAACAAGGTGGACGTCCTGGTTGCCACGGACGTTGCCGCCCGTGGCATCGACGTGGACGACGTTACGCACGTTATCAACTACCAGTGCGTGGAAGACGAAAAGATCTACCTGCACCGCGTGGGCCGTACCGGCCGAGCCGGCAACAAGGGAACCGCCGTCACCTTCGTCGACTGGGACGACATGCCCCGCTGGGGCCTGATCAACAAAGCACTGGGGCTCAGCGTTCCGGAGCCGGTTGAAACCTACTCCTCCTCCCCCCACCTCTACAGTGACCTCGACATTCCCGAGGGCACCAAGGGCCGCCTCCCGCGCAATAAGCGTACGCTTGCCGGTGTCGATGCCGAGGTCCTCGAGGACCTGGGCGAAACAGGCAAGAAGAACTCCCGTTCCGGCGGTTCATCCCGTGACGGTGGACGCGATGGCGGCCGTGGCAGGGACGGCGGCCGTGGCCGTGGAAACGCAGCCAAGTCCAGCGAAGCCAACTCAGAATCCAACGGTGAGGGCGGACGCAACCGTACACGCCGCCGTCGTACATCCGACGCCGATGCGGCCCCTGCTGCCGGTTCCTCCGAAACCCGCACCGCGACCGGCGAAAATGCCGAGAAGCCAGCCCGCACGCGCCGTACCCGCACGCGCCGTCGTAACGGCGAAGTGGTTTCCGGCGAGACCGCTGGCGCCCAGCCCGGCAACTCCGAGGCCTAAAGTCCTCAATGACTGATACTGTTTGGGCGCCGGACGGCGGCAATCTGGTGGTGCACGCGGACAACGCGGAATTCCTCCCGACGCTGCCGGACGGCGCCTTCACACTCATTTACGTGGACCCGCCCTTCAACACAGGCCGGGTCCAACGCCGCCAGGAAACACGCATGGTCCGCAACGCGGACGGCGACGGCGACCGCGTCGGGTTCAAAGGTCGCTCCTACGACACCATCAAGGGTGCCCTTCACAGCTACGATGACGCCTTCAGCGACTACTGGTCCTTCCTGGAACCCAAGCTCGTAGAGGCCTGGCGGCTCCTTGCCGACGACGGCACGCTGTACCTGCACCTGGACTACCGCGAGGTGCACTACGCCAAGGTGATGCTGGACGCCATCTTTGGCCGGGAGTGCTTCCTCAACGAGATCATCTGGGCCTACGACTACGGCGCCCGGGCCAAGAACCGCTGGCCCACCAAGCACGACAACATCCTGGTGTATGTAAAGAACCCTGCGAAGTATCACTTCGACAACGCTGAAGTGGACCGCGAACCCTACATGGCCCCCGGTCTGGTCACGCCTGCCAAACGCGAGCGGGGAAAACTTCCCACGGACGTCTGGTGGCACACCATCGTTTCGCCCACCGGCAGGGAAAAGACCGGCTACCCGACCCAGAAACCCGAAGGCCTGGTGCGCAGGATCGTCTCTGCCTCAAGCCGCGAGGGCGATTGGTGCCTGGACTTTTTTGCTGGATCAGGAACCCTCGGCGCTGTTGCCGCCAAGCTGGGCCGCAACTTCGTCTGCGTGGACCAGAACGAGCAAGCCATCGACGTCATGCGGAAACGCCTTGGCACCAAGGCCGTCTTCCACAGCAGGGGGCCTTTGCCGGAAGGCGCGGTGGACCAGCCGGAAGGCGCCCTGGATCAGGCAGTGCCCTTCACGAATGCCTGATTAGCCGCGGCGATCCTGACCAGCGGCACATCCATCAGCGAACAACCGTGCTGCCGGTTGCGAGTTCCTCGATCCTTGCCAGGACGTCGGGAGATGTCAGGTTCTCTCCCAGCCGATTCGGTTTGCCCGCTCCGTGATAGTCGGATGATCCCGTGATGAGCAGCCCATGCTCCGACGCCATGTTGCGAAGGAACCCGCGTCCTTCTTCCGGGTTGTCGCGGTGTTCAATTTCCAGGCCAAGCAGTCCGGCGTCGATCATCTCCCGGTACGTCCGCTCCCCCACAATTCGTCCCCTCGCCGAAGCCACCGGGTGCGCGAAGACCGGCACGCCTCCGGCGGCACGGACAAGCTCGACGGCGATAGCGGGATCGGGCGCGTAGTGCTGCACGAAGTATCGCGAATGCGATGTCAGGATCGATGTGAAGGCTTCCGAGCGGTCCGCGACCACACCGGCAGCAACCAAGGCATCCGCGATATGCGGGCGGCCCACTGTAGCGCCAGGAGCCACATGGTGAATGACGTCATCCCATGTCAAAGGGTAATCCTCGGACAACAGGGTGACCATGCGCTCAGCGCGCGTGAGCCGGGCGTCCTTTGACTTGGTGATCTCTTCAAGAAGCCCGGGGTGGGAGGGATCATGCAGGTAGCTCAACAGGTGGACGCTGATCCCCTGCTCCGTCCGGCACGAGATCTCCATGCCGGGAACGAAAGTGACTCCGTGCTCCTTGGCAGCGGCAGCAGCCAACTCCCACCCATCACTGGAGTCGTGGTCCGTCAACGCAATGACATCCAGGCCTGCAGCTGCGGCCGAAATGATCACCCCGGCGGGGGTCTCGGTTCCATCGGAAACATTCGAGTGCGTATGCAGGTCTATCCTCACTTTCCCAGCCTATGGGATGCGGACCGCCTTGGGGTGTTGCGCCGTTGGCCTCCTCACGAAACTGGTGGGACGATGTAACGGTGAATGATGCCGAAAACACCCCGTACGCGGAATCCACAGATTCCCAGCCCCTGCAAGAACGCGTCAACAACCGTTCCCAGCGGCCCACATCCGATGCCTTCAAGGCATTCATGGCCAGCAACTGGGCGCCCGCACCGCAGGTAACCCCCGCTCGTGACGCCGTCGCAGACCACGCTGCCCGCCGCCGTCGTGCAATTTCCGAACTGTTCAAGGGCGAACGGCTCGTTATCCCGGCCGGTCCGCTCAAGGTCCGCTCGAATGACTGCGACTACCGCTTCCGCCCGCACTCCGGATTCGCCCACCTCACCGGGTTGGGCCTGGACCACGAGCCGGATGCCGTTTTGATCCTGGAACCGGCAGGTGAAGGAAAGGGCGACGACGGCGGTCACCACACCGCGACGCTGTACTTCCGTCCCCTGGCTGGCCGCGACACAGAACAGTTCTACGCCGACTCCCGGGCCGGTGAATTCTGGATCGGCGCACGGCCCACACTGGCAGAATTCAAAGCCCGTCTGGGTCTGCCCACCGCGCACATTTCCGAACTTGAACTGGCCATCACCAAGAACGTGGGCGCCCCGGAAATCGGCGGCATTTCCATCCGCCTGGTCCGCAAGGTAGATGAGAACATCGATGCTTTGGTGGACACTGCCCGATACAACACGGCCAAGGATCCTGAGAACCTTGACCTGGGCGAGCTCGATGCTTTGGACGAAAAGCTTAGTGAAGCACTCTCCGAACTCCGCCTGATCAAGGACGAGTGGGAGATCGAGCAGATGAAGATCGCCGTTGCAGCCACGGTTGAAGGCTTCGCCGACGTCGTGCGGGCCCTCCCGCGTGCTTTGACGCACACGCGCGGCGAACGCGTGATTGAAGGCGCTTTCTTCGCCCGTGCTCGCGAGGAAGGCAACGAACTCGGCTACGACACCATCGCGGCCTCAGGCAACAACGCCACAGTGTTGCACTGGACCCGCAACTCGGGCGCCGTCAACGCTGGTGAACTCCTGCTGCTTGACGCAGGAGTGGAGGCCGATTCGCTGTACACAGCCGATGTCACGAGGACCCTGCCGGCAAACGGCACCTTCACCGAGGTGCAGCGCAAGGTCTACGAAGCTGTCCTGGATGCCGCTGATGCGGGATTCGCAGCCGCACGGCCGGGCGTAAAATTCCGGGACATCCACACGGCAGCCACCACGGTCCTCGCTGAGCGCCTCGCCGAATGGGGTCTCCTCCCTGTCTCTGTTGAGGAAGCCATCAGCCCCGAAGGCCAGCAGCACCGCCGCTGGATGCCACACGGCACCAGCCACCACCTCGGCCTGGACGTACACGACTGCGCCCAGGCCAAGCGCGAACTTTACCTTGATGGAATCCTCACGGAGGGCATGATCTTCACGATCGAGCCCGGCCTGTACTTCAAGAACGAAGACCTGGCCATTCCTGCCGAATACCGTGGCATCGGTGTCCGCATCGAGGACGACATCCTCATGACGGCAGATGGCCCCGTGAACCTGAGCGCGGCATTGCCACGCAAGGCCGACGACGTCGAGTCCTGGATGGCCGGCATCTATCAGGAAGCTGCGGGCTAGCCTCCTACAAAGGGAAGGCCACCGGATGGATATCCGGTGGCCTTCCCTTTGTGTTGCTTGTGAGAGTTATTGTTTGTGGGAGTCCTCGTTCCCCGGCTGCTGTTCCTCGTGCCGCGGGGCATTCTGGCCCTCCGTGACCCGGACGCCGTACTGGGGGCGGCCATCGGGCAGGTCCGGATAGCGCACCGGTGACGGCGTCGGGTTCTGTACAGGCTGCGCTGCCTGCGCAGCAGGAGCCTGCGCGCCGGAAGCATCGGATTCGGTGGCCTCCGGTCCGCGCTGGCCATAGGGATCGTTCCAAGTGGCAGGACGGTCAGGTGCCTGGCCGGGCTGCTGGAAGGGCGCGTTTGGCGGACTGTAATTTTGTGCTTGTCCGGTGGCAGCCTGGGCGGAATTCATGGGCAGTTGGTGGAGCAACCGACGGGCTTCGTGGGCTGCCTCGATGGCAACAATGACATCGTAGTTGGTGGCGACCACCTGGCTTGTGGACGTGAAGTCGCGCTTGCCGCGCTGAGTCGCGTAGGTGGCGATGCCGAACAGCATAAAGAAAGCTGCACCCATGAGCACGGAGGTGATGATGGAGAACGTGCCGCCACCGGGCGTGAAGAAGGAGAGCATGACGCCGACGAAGAGGCCGAACCACATGCCGCTCAAAGCACCGGACAGGGCAACGCGTGGGTAGCTCAGCCGACCGGTTACCCGCTCCACCATCTTGAGGTCGTTGCCCACGATCGACACCAATTGGACGGGGAACTGCTGGTCCGCGAGGTAGTCCACCGCCTTTTGGGCATCCAAATATGAGGTGTACGAGCCAACAGTGTCACCTTGAGGTACGCTGCGGGATTCCTCAACGGCTTTGGGAGCACCAAAAATGTTAGACATAGCCCCATTGTGTCGCATGTAGATGTGAAGCGGCTGGAATTCAGCTAAAAGAGAGCAGACTCGGTAGCCTGTAAACATGAGCACACATCCCTCACGCGTCTTTGTCGCGCGTCTGCTCGGCTTGGACGTTTTCGACCCCCTGGGCGATCGTTTAGGCCGGTTGCGCGACGTCGTCGTGCTCTCCCGGGGGACCCGCGGCGCCCCGCACGTTGTTGGCATCGTGGTGGAAGTGCCGGGCAAGAAGCGGGTCTTCGTACCGATGACCCGCATCACCTCCATCGACCAGACCCAGATCATCTGCACGGGCCTGGTGAACCTGCGTCGTTTCGAACAACGCGGCGCTGAAACACTCGTGGTAGCGGAAATGTTTGATCGCCGCGTCACCCTTGCCGATGGCAGCGATGCAACGATCGAGGACATCGCGATGGATCAGCATCGGTCCAAGGATTGGTTCGTCAGCAAGCTCTTCGTCCGTCGCGGGCATTCCTTGTCGCCCCTGAGCAGGCTCCGCCGCAACGAAACCCTGATCATTGACTGGGCGGACGCGCAGACAGGCGGGCATAACGAGCCTCAGGCGGCTACGCAGTTCGTTGCTACGCATGAGGACCTCAAACCCGCCGACTTCGCCGAAGCCCTGCAGGAGATGAGCGACAAGCGCCGTTTCGAAGTGGCAAGCGAACTTCAGGACGAGCGGTTGGCTGACGTCCTCCAGGAGCTTCCCGAGGATGACCAGGTGGAGATCCTGTCTGCGCTGGACGTCGAACGGGCTGCCGACGTCCTGGAGGAAATGGATCCCGACGACGCAGCCGACCTCCTCGCCGAACTCCCCTCCGCCCAAGCGGAAGAACTGCTTCAACTCATGGAGCCCCAGGAAGCCGAAGACGTCCGGCGTCTTTTGGAGTACGACGAAGACACCGCAGGTGGCCTCATGACACCCGTGCCCGTCATCCTGCCTCCTGAAGCCACGGTCGCCGAAGCGCTTGCGCACGTTCGCCGCGAGGAACTCTCCCCGGCCCTGGCGTCCTCCATCTTCATCACACGGCCTCCGCTGGAAACGCCCACCGGCCGGTTCCTGGGTGTTGTACACATACAACAACTCCTGCGCTTCCCTCCGCCTGAACCTCTGGGCAATCTGGTTGATAAGAACCTTGAGCCGTTGTCGGACCAGGCGCACATCAGCGAAGTAGCCCGGACCCTGGCCACGTACAACCTCAACTCGCTCCCCGTCGTCGACGACGACGGCCGCCTTGTGGGGGCGGTGACTGTTGATGACGTGTTGGATCACCTGTTGCCCGATGACTGGCGCGCTCACGAGGACGACGCCCCTATAAGGAAACTTGGAGGCCGCATTGGCTGATATCAACGTCACCCGATCCCCCAGGTCCACTGGACGCACAAACAATCCCGGCAGCCTTGACACGCCGCTAAGCGGGCGTCAGCGCA
This sequence comes from Micrococcaceae bacterium Sec5.1, assembly GCA_039636795.1. Taxonomy (NCBI): domain Bacteria; kingdom Bacillati; phylum Actinomycetota; class Actinomycetes; order Micrococcales; family Micrococcaceae; species Micrococcaceae bacterium Sec5.1. The sequence continues at coordinate 3,886,154 of CP143430.1, forward strand.
TACTGCCCAAGTTCTCGCCCAACCCGGACGCATTCGGCAATGCCACCGAGGGTTTCGCCCGGTTCATGGGCACGCCGCAGTTCCTCGTCTACATGACGATCTTCTGTCTCTTCTGGCTGGCCTGGAATACGTTTGCGCCCACGGAGTGGCAGTTCGACCGCGTCGAGCTGGGCTTCACGCTCCTGACGCTCATGTTGTCGCTCCAGGCCTCATACGCCGCGCCGCTCCTGTTGTTGGCCCAAAACCGCCAGGACGACCGCGACCGCGTCTCGCTGCAGCAGGACCGCCAGCGCGCCGAGCGGAACCTCTCAGACACTGAATATCTGACCCGTGAATTGGCTTCCCTGCGAATCGCACTTCGCGAAGTAGCCACACGCGACTACGTCCGCGCCGAACTCCGCAGCCTGTTGGAGGACATCATCGATGCCCAGGAGGAACTGCGGGAGAACGAAGCCGCCGCAGAGGGCAGCGAGTCTCCGGCCGACAAGGTCAAGGAGAAGCTCAAGGAGAAACGGGACAAGTCGCGTGGACCCCGTACGCAGCAGATCCCCAAAGTACGCCCGCAGCGTCCGGGGCCCCAGCACTCCAGCGCGAAGCCGGCCCCTCCCGAAAATCCCGAAAGCCGAGCGTAACCCATGAGCACCCCATCCGCCGAGGCACTTAACGCTGCTCTGGCAACCGTCATTGACCCTGAGTTGCGGCGTCCAATCACCGAACTTGGCATGGTGGAGTCGGTGGCGGCCAACGACGACGGCACCGTCCACGTAGCAGTGCTGCTCACGATCGCCGGCTGCCCACTCCGCGACACCATTACGGCGGATGCCACCACTGCGTTATCAGGCATCGCAGGCGTCACCGGTGTTGACGTGGAGCTGAAGGTCATGACTCCCGCCCAGCGCGAGGCCCTGAAGGAACAACTGCGCGGTCCAGGTGGTCAGCGGGGCATCCCTTTCGCCAAGCCCGGGTCCTTGACGAAGGTATACGCGGTTGCGAGTGGAAAAGGCGGCGTGGGCAAGTCTTCGGTCACCGTCAACCTTGCCTGTGCCTTGGCCGCCCAGGGCCTGCGGGTGGGCATTGTGGACGCCGACGTACACGGCTTCTCCGTCCCGGGGCTCATGGGCATCACACAAAAACCGACGCAGGTGGACGACATGATCCTGCCTCCTGTGGCGTACGGGGTGAAGGTCATATCAATTGGGATGTTCGTTGACGGAAACCAGCCGGTGGCGTGGCGTGGTCCCATGCTGCACCGGGCCTTGGAGCAGTTCCTCACGGACGTCTACTTCGGTGACCTCGATGCCCTTTTCCTGGACCTGCCTCCCGGAACAGGGGACATCGCAATTTCCGTGGCCCAGCTCCTCCCGGACGCTGAAATCCTCGTGGTAACCACCCCGCAGGCTGCCGCTGCGGATGTCGCCGAACGCGCCGGAACCATCGCAACCCAAACAGGCCAAAAGGTTGCCGGCGTCATCGAGAACATGTCCTTCCTGGAAATGCCCGACGGCGGTCGCATGGAATTGTTTGGAAGTGGCGGCGGTGCCGTCCTGGCTGAGCGGTTGAGTGCTGCTGTGGGCAACGACGTACCTCTTCTCGGCCAGATTCCCTTGGATATCCGGTTGCGTGAGGGCGGAGATGCCGGAAAACCTGTAGTCCTTGCCGCGAGCGAGACTGCTGCTGCGAAAGCGTTGGCAGGCATTGCCGGGATGTTGGCCACTCGTCCACGGGGATTATCCGGGATGCCACTGGGAATCCAGCCGCGCTGACCGTCCTGGATTTCGGGAGAGCCTTCGAAAGGGCTTTGGCAGGCTAAGTAGCTTCGGTATCGAAAGGCGCAGCCTCGCCCTCGGCGAGCCGCTCAATAATGCGGGCCGGAGCCTTGGGCGTCGTATCCACCACTGCCGCCGCAGCTGTTGCAGCAGCCGGCGCGCCGGCGTTGACGGGCTTGGAATCATCGTCAAGCAACGCATCCTTGATGATGCGCCGCGGATCGTACTGGCGGGGATCGTACTTCTTCCAGTCGACCTCATCGATGTCGATGCCGACTTCTTCCTTGATCTGCTCACGCGCCCCCGAGGCCATCCGGCGGACTTCCTTCACCAGGTTGGCGAGCTTTTGAGTGTATTCGGGCAAACGGCTGGGACCGATGACGAGTACGCCGATAATCAGAAGGAGTATGAACTCCGGGCCGTTGATTCCAAACACGCTACGAAGATTACCTTGTCTGTGGTGCCGGTCATAAACCAGCGGGACGGAGCAGTGTCCGAAGGCCGCGGATCATCCGTTCGGACCACGTCTCGGAGGCTTGCGGAGCTTTCGTGCTGATCATGGAGTCCCCTGCACGAACCAACTCGGGAACGGCGTCGTCGGCTACATCTGCCGGCAAGTCCGATACATAGCTGAGGACGGCCGTCGAGGTCCTGTATACGGCCTCCCACGGGGTCCCCTGGGTGACAGAGAGCTGGGTCGATGGCGAGCGTCCAGTGAGGGCCATGTCTGAAGTCTGCAGGTGCTCTTCCACAACAGTGGCGTAATGGCCCTTGCTTTCCAGCCGCAGTTCTACTGCCGGGTGGCCGTTGTACATGGTGGCCTTGGCTGAGACCATGTGGAAGCCCAGACCACCAAGTTCAGGACACGCCCATCCCTGGTCCCGCAGGGCATCCAACTGCTCAGAGTTCAAGTTCACCGGTGTGCCGGCTCGGAAGTCCGGCGTTGCCACGAACTCCGGCCTCGTCATCAGTTCTGCCGGGCCGCCGGTGAGTGCACTGGAAAGGGACGAGGCATCGTTGCCTGCACGGATGCTTGCTTGTGGCGCGGTATCACCTGCCACCACATAAGCGGCAACCGCCAGTGCACCTGCACTTACCGTAAGAGTACCGGCGGCCAGGCCGGCAATCCGAAGGCCGCGCCACGCACCGCCCTCGGTAGCACCACTCCTGGTCCGGGAATTTGCGACCGGCGGGGCCTGCTCATTCGCGAGTCGTTGGGTGTGCTGGAGCAAACGCGTCGTAAGGTCCTGACTGGCTTCGGGCACCGCTGCTCCGCGAAGCCGTTCAAGATATTGCCGCTCCCGGTTCAGGGCAGCACGGCACTCGGGGCAATGCCGTAGGTGCTCAGGGTTCCGGGTGTGGCGAAGGGCAGCGAGTTTGTAACGTGCAGCCAGTTTGCGACGTGACAGGGCACCCGGACGAATGTGGCGTCGAGGCATCGACTACCTAAAGAATGCTGGCGATGCGAGGCATCTTCAGGCGCGGCTTGCGGGCGTCGGCCGGGCGTGGGTCACGGTGGGCGAGCTTCTCCCGCAGCATCGTGCGGCCGCGGTGGATACGGGACCTGACGGTGCCCAGCTTCACGCCCAGCGCCTCCGCCACTTCGTCGTAAGACAATCCTTCAAGATCGCACAGAACAACGGCAGCCCGGAAATCCGGTGGCAATTCTTCCAACGCACGCTGAACGTCAAGGTCCAGATTGTTGTGCTCGAAGCTCTGCTCAGGGCCTGGCTCACGGCCCGGCAGGCGTGACTCGGCGTCCTCGGCAAGGGCGTCAAAGCGGATTCTGCTCTTGCGACGCGCCTGGTCCAGGAAAAGGTTGGTGGTAATACGGTGCAGCCACCCATCCAGGGTTCCTGGCTTGAAGTTTTCCAGTGAACGGAAAACCCTGACGAAGACCTCTTGGGTGAGGTCCTCGGCGTCGAACTTGTTTCCGGTCAGGCGGTAGGCAAGGCGGTATACCTTGGCGGAGTGGTTGGCGACCACATCCTCCCAGCTGGGCATGACCCAGTCTGTAACGGCCTCAAGGCTCTCCGATGTCTGGACTGGCGCAGCATGCGATGCCGGCATCGTCCACTCCCCTCAAACTGTGGTTCACCGTACTTGTCCGGTGCCGCCCACCACGTGGATGACCGGATCAATATCATCCCAAGTTTTTCTGGGAATTTCCTGACTAAGGCACAATTTCCACGCAAGGCGAAATCCTGCTGCAGACACAATCCCGGGACGGCTGCGAACACGGGGTTTGCAGCACCGGACACAGTAGGCTGGTATAGACACCCCTACGCGCGGAAAGCGAACCCTTCATGAGTGCCGACAAGTCAACCAGCTGGTCCTATGCAGAAGATCTGCCTGCTGAGGATGACGTCTTGTTGCGCGCCCGGGAGAGGTCCTTCGAGTTGGGGGTTAAACCCATCAGCCCGGGCGTTGGCGCGGTGTTGACGGTCCTTGCCGCGGCTTCAAAGGCACAGACAGTAGTTGAGGTTGGTTCAGGCGCCGGAGTCTCAGGTGTTTGTCTTTTGCGTGGCCTGGGTCCACAAGCCGTCCTGACCACCATCGACGTCGACGTTGAACACCTCAAGGCCGCCCGCGAAGCCTTTCTGGAATCCGGCAGCCCCGCCAACCGGACCCGGACCATCTCCGGCAGGGCCGCCGACGTCCTCCCGCGCCTCACGGACTCCGCCTATGACCTTGTCTTCATCGACGCCGACAAGCCCAACTTCCCCCGCTACGTTGAACAAGCTGTCCGCTTGCTCAAGACGGGTGGCACCTTGGTGATCAACGACGCCCTGGATAAGGACCGCGTCTCAAATCCAGCAGCCCGCGACTCCACCACCGTGGTTCTTCGGCAAGTTGGCAAATCCATTCGCGACGACGACCGCTTGGCCTCTGCGATGCTTCCCACCGGCGATGGACTTCTGGTGGCTGTCAAAAAATAGGCAATTGCCATTTAGCGGACATTCTTAAAGAACAGCACCCAAGAAAGACGCTGCTGCTTAAACAAAAGCAGGGCTCCGGCTCTCGCCGGGCCCTGGTCTTTTGAATCCAGCCTGCCTATGAATCTATTCGGTAACGCCTACAAGGCATTCCTTGAGGTTCTCCGCCTCCGCGGCATTGAGCTCGACTACAAGCCGTCCTCCGCCTTCGAGCGGCACACGCATGATCAGGCTGCGTCCCTCTTTGGTTACTTCCATAGGGCCGTCGCCAGTACGTGGTTTCATAGCCGCCATTAGGAAAATCCCCTCCATTTGTCCCAAGTCACGCCCAACCCGGCCGGGCTGGATCCGCTTCGCAATTGCAGCCGGCGGCACCGCTTGGGAGGCCGCCTTGGCCGGGCACTTTTAGGTGCTTTTGTCCTTGCTCGTATTCCATTATCCCGTACTTACCCGTCCGTAGCGAATCAATGGACTAATTACCCCGACACGGAACAAAGACACTTCCCGACGGCGGGTGGTCCGGTTATGGCGGATAGTCTCCACCTCCCGGCAATGGCGCCCAGGCCCAAAGCCACACCACCCAGACGATCTGCAGGAGGACAAACATGACCACGACGGTTCCCCTGTATGCCTTGGACTTGGACAGCAGCGCTGCACCCAGGGCAAGCGGGAAAAGGGGAAGGAGCATCCGGAAAGTACTGGTCTGGGGATACAGGAACACCAGCAAATAGCCCATGTAGCAGGCGCACCAAAGCCGCATTTCCGTTCCCAGTGCCCGGACAGGCTTTGAAACCATCAGCAGCACGAACAAACCGACGAAGACGAAGGGCGCCAACACGCCAAGAGCCGGACCGAACAGCATCCTTCCGGTGTCGAACCACGGTTTGAAGGGCACCAGGTCATGACCGCGCCAGGCGGTTTCCGTACGCGTGTAGGCGCTTGGATCCCCCGTGACCGCCCAAGCTATAGCCGGCCAGGCCAGGGCTCCGAGTCCGGTTGCCAGCGCCAGGGTGCCCAGGGACAGGAGTTCTGGCGTGGACGAAGCCATTGCCCGGGGCTGGTCATCGACGTCGGATGGCCTGAAGCGCTGCCAGATCCGCCAAACCAGGAGGAGGCCCAGCATCGCGGCGAACGGGACTCCAGTGGGCCTGGACAAACACATCAACAGCACAACCGGTATGGCTGCCAAGTAGCGTCGCCGGACCACCAGGAGAAGCGAGCCGGACAGCAGCAGGAGGTTCAACGATTCTCCATAGGGCACCTGGAGAATTGGCGACACCGGGAAGGTGGACACGAAGATGACGCCCCACATTGCGGTACGCCGGCTGGCAGCTTCCCTGAACAGTTTGAAGATCACCAAGGCAGCACCGAGGCCTGCAATCATTGCTATGGCGGTGAGGGACTGCAGAGTCCCGAGGCCCGTGACGGCATTGAGTCCCCGCCCCAGGAACGGGAACAATGCGTAAAAGGCCCAGGCATTCTCCTTGACTACCCCGTTGGCATCCACCGGAAGCAGGGAAGGGTAGCCGTTGTCCGCAACCTGGGCATACCAGCGTCCATCCCAGATAGTGATGAAGTTCCAGTAGTCCGGCGCGGGCGGGAACCATGGATTCACTCCCTGATGAACGGCAGCCGCCATGAAGATACAGGCACTGACCACCCGGGCCACTACAAAAATCAAGGAAACCTGCAGCCACCAAGGCCAACGTGCCATCCGGGCTCCCGCGGCGGAGATACCCCGCGAAAGGCGCGCGGTGGGTCCCTCCCCGCCAAAACGGGTAGGTGCAGGGGTGCTCACAGTGTGGTCCGCTTGGCGTCGCCATCCTCAAGCTTTGATTGGACCAAGGCACTGAGTCTCTCGATCTCGCGGTCCTTGGCTACCAGTTGGTCGCGCAGCTCATCAAGGACCTGGTCCACCTGGTCCATGCGGTAACCGCGCAACCCCAGTGCAAAGCGCACGGCGTCGATGTCCGTGGCTGCAGCCTTCTCCGGGAGCAGCACCGGAGGCAAATTGGGCAGGGAGTCATCCAGCCCCGCTCCCACGGAGCCGCCACGGATGATGCCGGAACCAAAATACAATGCGGCACCAATGAGGACAATCGCGACAAACACCAGGAAAAAGCTCACAGCCACCATCGTGCCAGAAACAGCCGCCTACTCCGGGCGCTGGTTTCCATTGGTGGTGGCGGGAAGCGGAGCACCATGCAACACCCGGTGGACGGCATCGGCAGGGTCATCCACAAGTTGGATCAGGTCCAGGTCCTTTTCGGACACCATTCCTTCAGCAACCAAAGTGTCCCGGATCCACTCAATCATTGGACCCCAGAAGCGGACACCCAACAGCACGATCGGGAACGATGTCACTTTGCGTGTCTGCACCAGGACCATTGCCTCGAAGAGCTCATCCAGGGTTCCAAGTCCGCCGGGAAGGACGACGAATCCTTGGGCGTACTTCACGAACATCGTCTTGCGGGCAAAGAAGTACCGGAAGTTGATGCCCAGGTCCACCCATTGGTTCAGGCCCTGCTCGAACGGCAACTCAATGCCCAGCCCGACAGATACGCCGTTGCCTTCCACAGCACCCTTGTTGGCGGCTTCCATGGAGCCCGGGCCGCCACCGGTGATCACGGCGACTCCGGCTTCGGCGAGCTTGCGCCCCACATCCACTGCCATCTCGTAGTACTCGGTTCCCGGTTTGGTACGGGCTGAACCGAAAACACTGACTGCCGGACCAATATCGGCCAACGCCCCAAAGCCCTCAACGAATTCGCTCTGAATCCTCAGGACGCGCCAGGGATCGGTATGGATGAACTGCCCGGCACCGCTCGTGTCCAGCAAATGCTGATCGGACATTCCCTTGTCCGCCTGTTTGCGTCGCAGTTCCAAAGGGCCCTTGTGCTTGGCCGGTGCAATCTCCGAAGGCAGGGGCACGTGGACGCCCGCGACGTGGCCATTCGCGTCCGGGCTGGGAATCGGGTGCTGGCTAATGCTCATTGCCCAAGGCTAGCGCGGATGAATGCAAGCGAAGACGCTACGACGCGGTTCTTGCATTGCAGTCTGGTATATCGCTGGAGGGCAGGTTTCTGTTCAGTCACGATCTGGAGGAACTTGCCGTGACCGTGGTCATAATTGTGTCTTTGTTCGCTAGATTCGTCCTATGACTACTCAAGTGTCCGGCGATGCGCTCGTCTCCCTGAACAGCGTCAACAAACACTACGGTCAATTGCACGTCCTCAAAGACATCAACCTCCAGGTTCGGAAGGGTGAAGTCGTCGTGGTCATCGGGCCGTCCGGCTCCGGTAAGTCCACGTTGTGCCGTGCCATCAACCGTTTGGAAACGATCGACGACGGCGACATCGCGATCGACGGGAAGAAGCTCCCGGAAGAAGGCAAGGAACTCGCCCACCTGCGTGCCGACGTCGGAATGGTCTTCCAGTCCTTCAACCTGTTCGCCCACAAGACGATCCTTGAGAACGTCACGCTGGGACCGATCAAGGTGAAGGGCGTTGCCAAAGGCACGGCAGAAAGGGAGGCCATGGCCCTCCTGGAACGTGTCGGCGTGGGCCACCAGGCTCCCAAGCTCCCCGCGCAGCTCTCCGGTGGCCAGCAACAGCGTGTGGCCATTGCCCGCGCGCTTGCCATGAAGCCCAAGGTGATGCTGTTCGACGAGCCCACCTCGGCGCTGGACCCCGAAATGATCAACGAGGTCCTGGACGTCATGATCCAGCTGGCAAAGGAAGGCATGACCATGATCGTGGTCACCCACGAGATGGGCTTTGCCCGCAAGGCAGCCGACCGCGTCGTGTTCATGGCCGATGGCCAGATCGTGGAAGATTCAACACCCGAGGAATTCTTCACCAATCCGCAGAGCAACCGCGCCAAGGATTTCCTGTCCAAGCTTCTGACCCACTAGCTCCCTGCTGACCCGCATCCAGGCCCGCACGGACCGCATCCAGGCCGTACGCCGGCCAACCAATGAAAGGAATGTCATGAAGAAGGCTTTTATTACCCGGAGGAAATCTCTCCTGGTGGCCGCTTCGGCTGCACTGGCCCTCTCGCTGAGCGCCTGCGGTGGAGGCAGTGGCACCACCACTCCGCCTGTTGCCTCGGCGAGCTTCGAGGCAGGCACCACGATGGCGAAGTTGAACCAGGCCAAGAAGATCACCATTGGTACCAAGTTTGACCAGCCGCTGTTCGGCCAGAAGGGCCTGGACGGCAAGCCTGTCGGCTTCGACGTCGAAATCGGCAAGGCCATCGCTGCCAAGCTTGGAATTGAACCTGACAAGATCGAATGGGTGGAAACTGTTTCCGCCAACCGTGAACCGTTCATCGAGCAGGGCCGCGTTGACATCGTCATTGCCACCTACACGATCAACGATGCCCGCAAGCAGAAGGTCGCATTCGCGGGTCCGTACTACGAAGCCGGTCAGGCGCTGCTGGTGAACAAGGACGACAACTCCATCACCAAACCCGAGGACGTCAAGGGCAAGAAGGTTTGCTCTGTAACGGGTTCCACCCCGGCTAAGACCATCGTCGAAAAGTATGGTGCTGAACTGGTTCCGGCCGCAAACTACACTGCCTGCCTGGAGCCGTTGCGCAACAAGCAGGTTGTCGCCGTCACCACGGACAACGTGATCCTCGCAGGTTACGTTGACAAGGAACCGGACGCCTTCAAGCTGGCTTCGGACCAAACCTTCACGAAGGAGCCGTACGGCATCGGCCTGAAGAAGGATGACACGGTCTTCCGCAACTGGATCAATGACCAGTTGGAAGGATTCGCCAAGGACGGCACGTACAAGAAGGCTTGGGAAGCAACAGCAGGAAAGGTCATCAAGACCGCTCCTGAGCTGCCCAAGATCGACCGCTACTAGTCGGAAGCCGGTGGCTGCCGCCCTCCCCTTGGGGGAAGGGCGGCGGCCACCGACCTTGAGGACTCCCTACCTTTCCGCAGCAGCCGAAGGAAGCCAATGGACGCCATCTTCGAAAGCCTCCCCCAATATTGGGACGGATTTCTCCGAACCCTGTTTCTAGCCGTCATATCCGGCGTGATCGCACTGGCAGCGGGTACTCTCCTCGCCGCAATGCGTGTCTCGCCCGTGGCAGCCTTACGGGGCTTCAGCACGTTCTATGTTGAAGTCGCCAGAAACACCCCACTTACAATTATTTTCTTTTTCTCCGCAATCGTGCTTCCCCGGCTCGGCGTCAAGTTCGAACAGTTTGAAGTCGCCGCCATCATCGCATTGAGCAGCTACACGGCAGCATTTGTTGCCGAAGCCGTTCGATCCGGCGTCAACAGCGTCCCGGTGGGGCAAGCCGAGGCAGCCCGTAGCATCGGCATGACGTTCACGCAGGTTTTGGGCCTGGTGGTCCTGCCACAGGCCGTTCGGACCGTCATACCCCCATTGATCAACATCATGATTGCCTTGGTCAAGAACTCATCCGTCGCGGGTGCATTCTTTGTCCTGGAGCTCTTCGGCTATGGCCTGCAGCTGTCAAACAGCCATGGTGACGCGGTCATGTGGATCTTGATCGGTGTGGCATTCTTCTACCTGCTGATCACCGTGCCCCTGGGCTTGTTGGCCCACTTCGTCGAGAAAAAGGTGGCGATTGCCCGATGACTTCGGTTCTCTATGACGTACCGGGCCCCAAGGCCCGCCGCGTTTCCCTCATTGGTTCAGTTGTCGGGTCCATCATCATTGCCGGTGGCGTGGTGGGAGCCATTGTCATTCTGTCTTCGCAGGGCATATTCAACGCCTCCCGTTGGGAAGTCTTTGTTAATGAATCTGCCAAGGACGTTTGGACGCAGCTCGGCTATGGCGTCCTTGCCACCCTGCAGGCAGCCGGCGTTGCGGCCGTCATTGCCTTTCCCCTTGGAGTGGCGCTGTGCCTGCTCCGCATTTCCCTGATCTCCTGGATTCGGGTTCCCACACAGGTGGTGCTTGAGTTCCTCCGCGGCATGCCAGTGGTGCTCATGATCCTCTTCGTGCTCCTGGTGTTTGCTACGACCCCCTTCACTGCTGTCGTCAGTGGCCTGGTCCTCTACAACGCAGCGATCTTCGCCGAAATTCTGAGGGCGGGTATCCAGTCACTTCCCAAGGGACAACGCGAAGCCGGTTTGGCCATTGGCCTGCGCAGCTTCCAGTCCAGGATGAGCATCGAGTTTCCCCAGGCAATTCGCCGCATGCTCCCGTCACTCATTGCACAGTTGGTCGTCCTCCTGAAGGACACCTCGCTTGGCTACATCGTGGCCTACGAGGAACTGCTGCGTAAGGTGAAGCTGATCTCAGACCTGGAGCCCAGCCTGTTGTTCTCCGCGTTTTTCGTCGGAGCGGCAATCTATATCCTGATCAACTTGTCGGTTTCCCGGCTTGCGATCTGGATCGAACGGCGAGGCTCCAAGAAGGCCGCAGGCGGCATGGCTTCGGCCATCAAGACCGTCGACCTCGAGGTCAACGTTCCTGGACCTGAAACGAAGTAGTACCGGGAACATTCCTTTAGTCATGAAGAGAAGGTCCGCAGCCGTTCATTCGGCTGCGGACCTTCTCTTCATGTGCTTTTAGAGTGCTTTTAGACCTTAGCGACCAGCCACGTCCGCAGCGCACGAAGACACTCACGGACGGCATCGGCGTCGACGTGTTCATTGTCCTTGTGCGCCAGCAACGGATCGCCGGGCCCGAAGTTTACGGCCGGGATGCCCAACTCACTGAAACGTGCGACATCGGTCCAACCGTATTTGGGCTTTGGTTCCGCGCCGACTGCGGCCACGAAAGACGCAGCTGCCGGGTGGTTCAGTCCGGGCCGTGCGCCGGCAGCAGCGTCTGTGCGAACGACGTCGAATCCCTCCAGGAGCTCCCGCACGTGGGCCTCCGCCTGATCCGGCGTCTTGTCCGGAGCGAAGCGGTAGTTGATCTCCACCACGCAGCGGTCAGGGATGACGTTACCGGCCGTGCCGCCATTGATCTTCACCGCATTGAGGCTCTCCCGGTAATCGAGGCCGTCCACGTTGATCGTCCGGGGCTCGTAGGCCGCGAGGCGGGCGAGGATTGGTGCCGCCGCATGGATGGCGTTGCTGCCCATCCAAGCGCGGGCCGAGTGGGCCGCTTCACCGATAGTGGTCGCTTCGAACCGGCTGGTTCCATTGCAACCCCCTTCAACTGTGCCGTGTGTGGGCTCAAGAAGAATAGCGAAGTCCCCCAGGAGCAGGTCGCCATGGTTGCGGACCAGCCTGCCCAGGCCACTCTTGACGGCCTCCACTTCCTCGTGGTCATAGAAGACAAAGGTGACATCCTTGTCCGGCTCGCTGCCGTCGTCGAAGAGGGTCGCCGCGAGTGCGAGCTGCACGGCAACGCCGCCCTTCATGTCGGTGGTCCCCCGGCCATAGAGCACACCCTCCCCGGGGATGCCCGACTCCCACGTTGCCGGAACGGTGCCCAGTGAGCCTTCCACTGTGGGCAGCGGAACAGTGTCCAGGTGTCCGGCGAGGATGACGCGCTCTGCGCGGCCAAGTTCGGTGCGGGCAATGATGGCATCGCCGTCGCGCACAACGGTGTATTCGGGAATGGCGCGCAGGGCGGCCTCCACGAGATCGGCGAGCGGGGTCTCGTTGCCCGAGACGCTGTTAATATCGATGAGCGCGGCTGTCAGCAAGGCGACGTCCTGGCGCAGGTCCAGCAGGGCGGGGGCAGGGTTAAGGGTCACCACTCCACCTTAACTCCCCGGGCAGCTGTGTTTCGGGCAACAAATGCGACCTTTGCGGGTGAGACGGGTTTCAGCCGCGCCACGGGCGATCGATACACTGGGGCCATGACTGAAACTGCTTCCTCTGCTGTGCCCGCAAACCACCGATCAGCCTACGGATTCGGCCTCGCCACCATCGCCACCTCGCCTTCCGGGGAAGCAACCGTGCTGGATGTCTGGTACCCGGCACCGGCCCTGGGTGTAGCCGCTGAAACCCTTCGTGACGTTGAGAACGCCGATCCCGCACTCACTGCCCTGGCTGACGATGGCAAAGACGCCGATCGCGGCACGGAGCAGAAGGTGGTCTTCGCACAGATCGACCTCGACGCCGCCCCGGCAGATACAGCCGATGCTTACCTGCGTCTGCACCTCCTTTCGCACCGCCTGGTCAAGCCGAACAGCATCAACCTGGACGGCGTCTTCGGCAAGCTCCCCAACGTCGTCTGGACCAACTTCGGCCCAGCCGCCGTCGAAGGTTTTGAAATGACACGTGCTCGCCTGCGTAAGCGCGGCAATGTAGTGGTTTACGGCGTGGACAAGTTCCCGCGGATGGTCGATTACGTGGTTCCCACGGGTGTTCGGATCGCCGACGCCGACCGCGTCCGTCTGGGCGCGCACCTCGCCGAAGGCACCACGGTGATGCATGAAGGCTTCGTGAACTTCAACGCTGGAACCCTCGGGACGTCCATGGTGGAAGGCCGCATCTCCGCTGGAGTGGTGGCCGGTGACGGGACGGACGTCGGCGGCGGCGCCTCCATCATGGGTACGCTCTCCGGCGGCGGCAAGGAAAAGATCGCTTTGGGCGAGCGGGTACTGCTTGGCGCAAACTCCGGTGTCGGCATCAGCATCGGCGATGATTCCGTGGTGGAAGCCGGCCTGTACGTCACCGCAGGAACCCGCGTTCGGGTGCCCGGCCCCAAGGACGAAAACGGCGAAGACACCAGCAAGATCATCAAGGCCGTCGAGCTTTCCGGTGTTCCCAACCTGCTGTTCCGCCGCAACTCCACCACCGGTGGTGTGGAAGTCCTGCCCCGCAAGGGCCAGACCGTGGAGTTGAACGAGGCGCTGCACGCCAATTAGCAGGAGACAAGCAATGCGCCGGTTCCGCCGCGCCATCGTTGCGGTGCTGGCGCTGGCCCTGGTGGCCGGTGCTATCTACGCGATAGTTGCCATACTGCAGCGCTCCGAGACCCTGGTCTCGGAGCGCTGCCTCGCCGTCACGGGGTCCGAAAGCTACGAGTTGGCTACCGACCAAGCGGCCAACGCCTCGCTCATCACGGCCATCTCCGTTCAGCGCGGACTTCCACCAAGGGCTGCAAGCATCGCCCTCGCCACCGCGATGCAGGAATCCAAGCTACGGAACATCAATTACGGCGACGATGCAGGACCTGATTCGCGGGGTTTGTTCCAACAGAGGCCATCCCAAGGTTGGGGAACCGAGGCACAGGTCATGGACCCTGTCTATGCGACGAACGCCTTCTATAACGGCCTCATCAAAATTCCCGGTTACGAGACCATGGAAATTACACAGGCAGCCCAGCAGGTCCAGCGCTCCGCGTTCCCCCGGGCATACGCCCAGCACGAGAACATGGGGCGCGCCTTCGCTTCTGCCCTCACCGGGCACTCGGAATCCGCGCTGACCTGTGAACTCCGCATGCCCGAAGCGGCCGGCGACCCTGCCGCCGTCGTGGAGGAATTGACGACGGCGTTCGGCTCCCAGCCGGCCACAGTCCAGGGCCGCTCGGTGCAACTGGATATCACTGGTACGCAAGCCTGGGCAGTTGCCCATTGGGCGGTAGCCAACGCCAAGTCCCTCTCCATCACGCAAGTGGATGTTGGTGGTCAGACGTGGAATCGGGAAAAACGCGACGGGTGGATTGCATCGGCCGCACCGTCTGAGTCAGTGACCATCACCGTCTCGGCACCTACCACCTGACTCCTTAGGCGAGCATCTCCACCACGGGCTGGACATAGCTGCGGAAGACTTCAGGCTCGGACAGCAGCCTGTGGCTCATGATCATGGTGCTGGGCTCCAAGTACCAGGCCCGCGGCTCGTTGAGCGGCAACTCGATAATGGTGAGATCAAAGTCCCGCGAGCTCCGGCCAACTTCCAGGAGCCTATCCTCCACCATCTCGTTCAGGACTCCCGTAACCCCGTTGGCTTCGCGCTCTGCCTCGATCTTCGCGTATTCATCGATCCTGTCCGTTGCCCATCCCAAAGCCGAACCAAAGTGTGCCTGCAGGACACGCTGCAGGGCAGGAGAATTGCCGAAGGCCTTGAAACTGGGGGGCGCGAGCTCAAGTGCCGGGTTGGGATAGGTCTTCACGAGCTTCTCCCACCAGGCCTCCCACTCGGTTTTGAGGGCGTGGATCCCACCCACATCCGAGGTGAGGTGGCTATGATCGGCATGGCGGACCTTGGGAGCAGCGTGGGACAGTAACGGTTTTCCGGCACCGTCGAGTCCAGCTACGTCGCGCAAGTACAGGGCGATGAGCATCGGCCCGGACGTGTCCATGGTGATGCGCCATCCAGAGCCGCCTGACTCATGCATCCGAATTCCTCCCTTGGCAGGTTCCCGACATGTCCCAGTCTATTCCCGTTGGCTTGCTACGGTAACGGTGCGGGAGGCACTGCTTGCTGGCGGCACATCGTCGTCCTGTGGGGAGCCCGGGAGACAAGCTACGGCGTAGCCGGCACCGGAGCGAAAGCCGCCAGATGGGCCGTGAGGACGTCACTACACATCTCGGCCGTCATCCATTCGGGCTGGAGCAGCGCGTGCATGCACAGGCCGTCCATGGTGGCCAGGAGCCGTTCAGCCTCTGTGACAAGGCTTTGTGGGGCGGTGGCTTCGCCGGGGCTCAACAGGATGATGAGGCGTCCCACAATGGCAGCGACCACGCGGTGACTGCGTTCGGCTTCGGGAGCAAGGACCGGCTTTATCCGGGCAGCGTGGCGGAAGGCCATCCAAACGCAGGCGTCCACGGCGAGTTCTTCGTCCAAGGGAAGGAACTGGCCCAAGAGGTTCAACACCGCGGCGTGCTGCCCGGCGCTGCCCGGGGTTTCGCCTTCAACGGCAAGCAAAGCTGACTCCAGCCGACCGCTAAGACGGTCGATGACGGAGGCAAAGGAGAACACGAGAAGCTCGTCGCTGCTGGCAAAATAGTGCCGAACGGAGCCTACGGCCAGCCCGGCTTCATCAGCTACTTCACGAAGGGATGCCCGTTCCAAACCGTCGCTTGCGATGATCCTGAAGACAGCTTGGACAACTTCCTGGCGCCGGGCTTCGGCATCAACAATTTTGGGCACCAGTATTTTTTAGCACGAACGTGCTTCAACACCGCTCAACACTGAGCGGCGTGGCTCCGATTTCCGATAGCGTAGACATCATGAAAATTCTTGTCACGGGTGGCACCGGCTACATCGGTTCGCACACCGTTCTGTCCCTCCAGGAAGCCGGCCATGAGGTCGTCGTGCTCGATAACCTCGTGAACTCCAGCGAAGAGTCCCTGCGGAGGGTTTCCGAGCTCACTGGCAAGACTGCAGCCTTCCACAAGGTTGACCTGGTAGACGAGCCCGCCGTCGAGGCTGTATTCGACCAGCATCAGATCGACGCCGTGATCCACTTCGCAGGATTAAAGGCCGTGGGCGAATCCGTTCAGGAGCCATTGGCGTACTACTACAACAACATTGTGGGCACGCTGAACCTGCTCCGCGCCATGGACAAGCACGACGTCCGTTCCATTGTGTTCAGCTCTTCCGCGACCGTATATGGCGAGCACAATCCCATCCCGTACATCGAGAAGATGGAAATCGGTGCCAACAACCCGTACGGCCGCACCAAGGAACAGATCGAGGACATCCTCTCGGACCTGGGCAATGCGGACGACCGCTGGCACATTGCACTGCTGCGCTACTTCAACCCGGTTGGCGCCCACCCGTCCGGACGCATCGGCGAGGACCCTCAAGGCATTCCCAACAACCTTGTCCCATTCATCGCACAGGTTGCCGTGGGACGCCGCGAGAAGCTCATGGTTTTCGGTGGTGACTATGACACCCCTGATGGAACGGCCCAGCGCGACTACATCCACGTCGTGGATCTTGCTGAAGGTCACGTGGCGGCACTGAACTTCATTGCTGACCGCGCTGGCGTCCGTCGCTGGAACCTTGGTTCTGGCAAGGGATCGTCCGTGCTGGAGGTACTGCGGTCCTTCGAAAAGGCCGTCGGACACGAGCTGCCCTACGAAATCACGGGCCGCCGCGCTGGCGACCTTCCCGCTTTCTGGGCCGACGCCTCTTCCGCCCTCGCAGACCTCGGATGGTCCACCACGAAGACTGTGGACCAGATGTGCGAGGACCACTGGCGCTGGCAGAAGAACAACCCGTACGGGTACAACGCTTCCTAAAGCAACGCGGGGTCACTTCGGGCCCATGTCGGCCTGCTTTATGGGCCACAAGTGACCCCGCGTTGCTCTATTACCGACTGAATTAACGACGGCGGCCACCCACCTCGCGCGAGGTGGGCGGCCGCCGTCGTGATTGACGCTGTTGCCGTATCAGTTGGCCGGGTAGTTGCGCTCCGGCTCCCCTGTGTAGAGCTGCCGCGGGCGGCCGATCTTGGTCTGGGGATCGTTGATCATTTCGCGCCACTGGGCAATCCAGCCCGGGAGGCGGCCAATGGCGAAGAGGACGGTGAACATCTTCTCCGGGAAACCCATCGCCTTGTAGATCAGGCCGGTGTAGAAGTCCACGTTCGGGTACAGCTTGCGCTGGATGAAGTAGTCATCAGCCAGGGCCTTCTCTTCAAGGCGCATTGCGATGTCCAGCAGTTCGTCGTTGCCGCCGAGCTTGCCCAGGACCTCGTGGGCCGTTGCCTTGATGATCTTGGCACGGGGATCGTAGTTCTTGTAGACACGGTGCCCGAAGCCCATGAGGCGGACGCCGTCTTCCTTGTTCTTGACCTTCTCCATGTAGTCCTCGGGCTTGATGCCGTCCGCCTGGATCTGGCGCAGCATCTTCAGCACGGCCTCATTGGCGCCGCCGTGTGCGGGGCCAAAGAGGGCGTTGATGCCGGCAGAAACTGACGCGAAGAGGTTTGCATTGGAGGAACCCACCAAGCGGACAGTGGAGGTGGAACAGTTCTGCTCGTGGTCAGCGTGCAGGATGAGCAGCAGGTCCAGGGCCTTGACCACAATCGGATCCAGCTCGTACTGCTCGGCCGGGAGGCCAAAGCTCAACCGCAGGAAGTTTTCCACGAGGTTCATGGAGTTGTCCGGGTAGAGCATCGGCTGGCCGATGGACTTCTTGTGGGCGTAAGCGGCAATAACGGGCAGCTTGGCCATGAGGCGGATGGTGGAAACTTCCACGTGCTCCGCGTTGAAGGGATCCAGCGAGTCCTGATAGAACGTGGACAACGCCGAAACGGCCGAGGAAAGCACCGGCATGGGGTGGGCATCCCGCGGGAATCCGCCGAAGAAGCCCTTCAGTTCCTCGTGCAGGAGCGTGTGGTGGCGGATGCGCTGATCGAAAGCTTCCAGCTCAGTGGGGGTGGGAAGGTTGCCGTAGATCAGCAGGTAGGAAACTTCAAGGAAGCTCGAGTGCTGGGCGAGTTGCTCGATCGGGTACCCGCGGTACCGCAGGATGCCTGCGTCGCCGTCGATGTACGTGATAGCCGAGGTGGTGGCCGCTGTGTTCATGAAGCCGGGGTCATAGGCAACGGCGCCCGTCTGCTTCAGCAGCTTGGAAACGTCATAACCTTCGTTTCCTTCTACAACCTGGATGCGCGGCAGTTCAAGTTCGCCGCCGGCATGGCGCAGTGTCGCGCTGGTGGTCTCAGTCATGGAGTCCCCTTCATGAGGCCTCTGGGCCTCTATAGAACGCTTGTCCAACCAACTTCTGGTGACATCGTCTTCGGCCCCACTGTTGCAGGGCTCCAACGACCGCAGTGCTTTCTTATTGAAGGCCACCATTGATAGTCAGTTAAAAAGCTACCGCCAGTAACCCTCCGGAACTAATCCGTTCCGTCCGGTTACTGGCGGAATGACGCGACTTGTGGCACAAGTCACAGCATTGTTATGACCCTGAGCTTAACCTCTCCACGGCCGCGTCAATGCGTTCATCGCTGCCCGTCAGTGCCACCCGGATGAAGCCATTGCCGGCATCACCGTAGAAAACACCGGGTCCTACGACGATCCCCAGCTCAGCGAACCGGGCAACCGTGTCCCACGTAGCTTCACCGGCGGTAGACCATAGATAAAGGCCGGCGTTGGAGTCATGGATCTGCAATCCGAACTTCTCAAGTGCCGGGACGATTCTCTCGCGCCGCCCGCGGTAGAGGTCCTTTTGGGCAAGCACGTGGTTCGAATCGCCCAAAGCGACGCGCATCGCCTCTTGCACCGGGTAGGGCACGATCATTCCCGCGTGCTTTCGGCTGTTAACAAGGTTGGCCATAATCGCGGAATCGCCAGCTACGAAAGCAGCCCGATAGCCAGCGAGGTTGGACTGCTTGCTCAGGGAATAGACGCAAAGGAGGCCATCCGTGGAACCACCGGAAACCCGCGGGTCCAGGATGCTCGGGACAGATTCTCCCCCACGCTGGACATCCCACTCACCCCAGCCAAGCTCGGCGTAGCATTCGTCGGAGGCCACTACGGCGCCGATTTCGCGCGCCTGGTTGACGATCTGTTGTAGAGATTCCACGCTCCGGACACTGCCCGTGGGATTGCCCGGCGAGTTGATCCAGACCAAGCGAACCCTTGCACGAGTAGCGGCATCCAGTTGGTCCAGGCTATCCGCCGCTACGGCGGTAGCTCCCGCCAGCATCGCGCCGATGTCGTACGTGGGGTAGGCAACGGTAGGCCTGACTACGATGTCCCCGTTGCCAAGGCCCAGCAGGAAAGGCAACCAGGCGACGAGCTCCTTGGAGCCCACCGTGGGCATAACGTCCTTTGGATCCAGGTTGGGGACTCCGCGGCGGGTCGCAAACCAGTCCACGACGGCCTGCCTCAAGGCTTCGGTGCCATGCACAGTCGGGTAGCCGTGGGCGTCCGACGCCGCAGCCAATGCGTCGCGGATCAGCCCTGGAGTGGGGTCAACCGGGGTTCCGATCGAGAGGTTAACGGCACCCCCGGGATGCTTGGCGGCTGTGGCCACATACGGTGCCATGGCCTCCCACGGGTAGTCGGGCAGGTTAAGGCCAAAGGCCGGTGCCGCGGAAATCAAGGAAGCAACCGCCCTTAGTGGTCTTGGTTCTGCGGGGGCAGTGCGGCAATGAACGGGTGGTCCTTGCCGGTGTTGCCGATCTTCGCAGCGCCGCCCGGGGAACCAAGATCGTCAAAGAATTCGACGTTGGCCTTGTAGTAGTCAGCCCACTCTTCCGGAGTGTCATCCTCATAGTAGATGGCCTCAACAGGGCATACGGGTTCGCAAGCACCACAGTCAACGCATTCATCCGGGTGGATGTAGAGGGAACGCTCACCTTCGTAAATGCAGTCAACAGGGCATTCTTCGATACATGCCTTGTCCTTGACATCTACACACGGCTGCGCGATTACGTACGTCACGTCCCAGACCTCTCCACGGTTTGTCCCGGCCAATAGCCGGGGTAATACGGCCGGCAGCATGCCGGACACTCAACTTCTGACCCTATTATCCAACAGTGCTATGACGCCAACCTAGCCCGCGTCTTAGTATGAAACGGTGACTCCCCCGCATTTGCCACCTCGACAATTTCTGCTCAAAGCCCAGCCGGGCATTCGGGTCGTGGTCCGCTACAGGATCCAAGACGGCCTGACCGATGCGCTGGGGTATCTGGTGACCACCACAGAAAGCAGCTGCACCGTACGAACGCGAACGTCCGACGTCCAAATTCCACTTGCGCTGGTCATCGCAGCGAAAGAAGTTCCCCCACCACCGTCCCGGCGCCAGTAGCGCTGGCAGCTGTGTGCGGGACACTACCTACTGAACAGCTGTCCGCCATCGCTTCACCAGACGGCTGGCAACAACAAGCATGATCAACGTGACTGCAGCTATGCCATAAACCCAGATGTTGCCCGCGGCGTCACCTAGCAACAACTGTTTGTCGCGTCCCCCTGACGACAATGCACCGACGGTGGCATAAACCACCACGCCTGCTACCGCCGTCGGGATAACTGAACCCGACCAAGCTGCCAGCCACAACTGTACCGACGCAAGCAGCAGCAGCGCGGCGCAGACACCCCAGGCGACGTCGACGCCGGAGATCACCATGCTCTGCCGGTGGAGTGCCGTTCCTGCCGCAGCAACCAAAAGAGCCGCCAGCACGGCCGCGGCGATGCCACGGGCCATACTGGCGACTCCCTTGTTCATTCTGCTGTTCCAGCCGGATTCAACCGGGCCGGACTAGGCCTTTGCGCGGGCGCGGTTGGCCTTGGCACGCTCGTTGGAATCGAGGATGAGCTTGCGGATACGGATGTCTTCCGGCGTCACCTCAACGCACTCGTCTTCACGCGCGAATTCGAGGGACTCTTCGAGGGTCAGGTCGCGCGGCGGCGTCAGGTTCTCGAAGGTGTCCGAGGAAGCTGCACGCATGTTGGTGAGCTTCTTTTCCTTGGTGATGTTGACGTCCATGTCGTCGGCGCGTGAGTTCTCGCCCACGATCATGCCTTCGTAAACCTCGGAGGTGGGCTTCACGAAGAAGGAACCGCGCTCCTGCAGGTTGATCATGGCGAACGGGGTGACGACACCGGCACGGTCGGCAACCATCGAACCGTTGGTGCGGTATTCGATGGGACCGGCCCACGGCTCGTAGCCTTCGGAGATGGAAGCCGCGATACCGGCACCACGGGTGTCGGTGAGGAACTTGGTGCGGAAGCCGATGAGGCCACGGGCAGGAACGATGAATTCCATGCGGCACCAGCCGGTGCCGTGGTTGGCCATGTTGGTCATGCGGCCCTTGCGGGCGGCCATGAGCTGCGTTACGGCACCGAGGTACTCTTCGGGCACGTCGATGGTCATGTGTTCCATCGGCTCGTGGATCTTGCCGTCGATGGTCTTGGTGACTACCTGCGGCTTGCCAACGGTCAGCTCGAAGCCTTCGCGACGCATCTGCTCAACGAGGATTGCCAGGGCGAGCTCGCCACGGCCCTGTACTTCCCAAGCGTCCGGACGCTCGGTGGGCAGAACCTTGATGGAGACGTTACCGATCAGTTCCTTGTCCAGGCGGTCCTTCACCTGGCGGGCGGTGACCTTGGCTCCCTTGACCCTGCCGGCCAGCGGCGAGGTGTTGATACCGATGGTCATGGAGATCGCGGGGTCATCCACGGTGATCAACGGCAGCGGCTGTGGGTTCTCGGCGTCCGTAAGGGTTTCACCGATGGTGATTTCCTCGATACCTGCAACGGCAACGATTTCACCCGGCCCGGCCGACTCGGTAGGAACGCGGGTCAGTGCCTTGGTGGCCAGGAGTTCAGTGATCTTGACGTTCTTGAGTTCACCGTTGGCACGGGCCCAGGCAACCGTCTGGCCCTTGCGGAGTGTGCCGTTGTAGATGCGGAGCAGGGCGAGGCGGCCAAGGAACGGCGAAGCGTCCAGGTTGGTCACGTGCGCTTGAAGCACGCCATCCGGGTTGTAGGTGGGAGCGGGGATGTGCTCGATGATGGTCTTGAAAAGGGGCTCAAGGTCCTCGTTGTCCGGGGCGGAGCCGTTGTCCGGCTGGTCCAAGGAGGCGCGGCCAACCTTGGCAGCAGCGTAGACGACCGGAACTTCCAGGACCTTGTCCAGGTCCAGGTCCGGAACTTCGTCGGCAAGGTCCGAAGCCAGGCCCAGGAGCAGGTCCATGGACTCGTGGACAACTTCATCGATGCGGGCGTCGGGACGGTCCGTCTTGTTGACCAGGAGGATCACCGGGAGGTGCGCAGCAAGGGCCTTGCGGAGCACGAAGCGGGTCTGGGGCAGCGGGCCTTCAGAGGAGTCGACCAGCAGGACAACGCCGTCGACCATGGAAAGACCGCGCTCAACCTCGCCACCGAAGTCGGCGTGGCCGGGGGTGTCGATGACGTTGATGGTGATGGTTTCGCCGTTGGACGACGGGCCATTGTAGGCAACCGTGGTGTTCTTGGCGAGGATCGTGATGCCCTTTTCGCGCTCCAGGTCACCGGAGTCCATGACGCGGTCCTCAACCTCACCGTGGGAAGCGAAGGAGTTGGTCTGCTTGAGCATGGCGTCGACCAGGGTGGTCTTACCGTGGTCAACGTGTGCGACGATCGCGACGTTGCGCAGATCGCTCCGCGACGCAGTGTTGGTGATGGTTTCAGACATGCGTTTATGACTCGTTTCAGTGGTGAAGTCAGTTGTTTGTATCCGCGCGCATACCTGATCACGTGATCGGAACACACAACGAAAAAGACCCCGGGACACAGGGCACCTACAGCAAGTCTAAACGCAGTTGCATTTATCAGCCTAAAAAGCAAGCCATTTACTGCCCGATTGTGGCGCCCATCACAGCACATCACGCTTTAGTAACCGGCAGTCAAGATGCTGGATTTTCTGCTTCCAGTGCCCCATGATTGCTGCAGAACCAGTGCCACACGGAGACCAACGATGCGCAAAGCCTCGGCCGCGTTCCGCCTGCTCGCACCCTTGATCGCCGTTGGCGTTCTTGTGGTCGGCTGCGGACCAAACCAAGCAACCCCACAATCCACGCCCTCGCGCTCAGCCGCGCCAGTTCCCGCGGAGACTTCAGCGGCGGACAAACCCCTTAGGGTGGCGCCTGCTCCGAGCCCCCTTGACCTGCCAGTGGGCTCCCTCTACAGGAATCCGGCGAACAACCGCGACGAAGTGGTCCTCGCCGATGTGCGCCACACCGCGGTGTTGATTGGCGATTCCCAGGCCATGCCGAAGGACTCATGGCCGCAAAGGGGAATCTCGGCGCTTGGGTACAAATTGCACGTTGTGGGCATGGGTGGCACGGGATTCGTAGCTTCCAACGGCAAGACAGGCAATTACATCGACGCGCTCCAGCGTGGGGACTGGCTGCTGCCTTACGGAGATCCGCCACTGATCGTGGTCCAGGGTGGTGGCAATGACGCCTCCCAAAAGGCCACTGACGCCCAGATCACGAGTAACGCCGACCGGCTCCTCGGTGCGCTCAAGAAGCGCTATCCGGGTGCCCGACTGGCAATGATCGGGACGTTGGCACGCGGAGCCGACAACGGTGGCGGCCGCCGTTCCGAGGTGGACGCACTCCTTGGCCGGATCGCCGCCAAGCAAGCGATCCCGTTTGTCAGCGCGGGCGACTGGCTCACCCGCTACGATGCCGTTGCCGATCTCCAGGACGGCGTCCACCTCAAGCCATCCGGGCACGCGAAGTTGGGCAGCGTTCTGGCGCGCGAACTCACGGCACTTGGTCTGACGGCACGCCCCGACACCGACCCGTCCGTTTCACCCGAATAGATGCTGTTTCGGGGCTTGCTTTGCGCCTTTTGCGGGTGATTTGGGATGCAGAGCAGGCCTAACAACGAGTGATTTAACGGCAAGAGCCGGTGGTTCCCTCTCGTGGGAACCACCGGCTCTTGCTTTTGTCTCCTCGGCTGCTGTTGTCTCGTCAGCAGAGAGTACGACGTCGGTCAGGCCACCGCGGGCGGCAGCAGCAGCGAACCGCCAGGAATGGCATCCAACAGTGCCTGCGTGTAGGCCTCGCGCGGGTTGTCGAAGACGTCATCCGTGCTGCCCGTTTCTACAAGCTGGCCCTTTTCCATGACGCAGACGTGGTCTGCAATCTGGCGCACAACGGCGAGGTCGTGCGTGATGAACAAGTACGTCAGACCAAGATTGTCCTGAAGGTCTGCGAGAAGGTTCAGCACCTGCGCCTGGACGAGTACGTCCAAGGCGGAAACGGCCTCATCACAGATGATCACTTCAGGATCCAAGGCCAAGGCACGGGCAATCGCAATGCGTTGTCGCTGGCCACCTGAAAGCTCGTTCGGATACCTCTGCATCATGGACTGTGGCAAAGCCACCTGGTCCAACAGCTCGCATACCTTCTTTTCGCGGCTTGCCCCATTTCCGATCTTGTGCACGCGGAGAGGCTCTTCGATGGTCCGGAAGATGTTGTACATGGGATCCAGGGAGCCGTAAGGATCCTGGAAAATCGGCTGCACCCGCCGCCGGAACTTGAAGAGGTCCTTGCCTTTGAGTCCAGCAGTATCGACGCCGTCGAATACAATCTGGCCCTCGGTAGGCTTCTCAAGTTGGAGGACCATTTTGGCCACGGTGGATTTACCCGAACCCGACTCCCCCACAATCGCCGTAGTGGTTCCGCGCTTGACGTCGAAGCTGATGTCGTCCACTGCAGCGAAGTCTGAGGTCTGGCCCAGGCCCTGCCGGAGCTTGTAGATCTTGCGCAGGTTTCGGATCTGCAGGACCTCGTCGGTTGCGTGCTTCTTAATTGCCGTGACAGGCGCCAAGAGGTCGCTGGCTTCCACGCCCAGCTCCTTCGCCACCTGAATGCGGCGGGAGGCGAGCGAGGGCGCCGATTCCACGAGTCGCTTTGTGTAGGGGTGCTGCGGGTTCTGCAGCAGTTCCAGTGAAGGACCCGCCTCCACAACGTTGCCCTGGTACATAACGACTACCTTGTCCGCGCGCTCGGCAGCAAGGCCGAGGTCGTGGGTGATGAGCAGCACCGATGTACCGAGCTCCGTAGTCATTTTGTCCAAGTGATCCAGGATCTTGCGCTGGACGGTAACGTCCAATGCAGACGTAGGCTCATCCGCGATCAGGAGCTTGGGCTGGCAACTCAGACCGATAGCGATAAGAGCCCGCTGGCGCATACCGCCGGAGAACTCGTGCGGATACTGCTTGGCTCGCCGCGCAGCATCGGGAAGACCCGCCTCCGCCAAAACCCGGGCAACGTCTTCGGGCCCGTCCGGACGACCATTGGCCTTGAGGGTCTCGCGAACCTGGTAGCCGATCTTCCACACGGGATTGAGGTTGGACATCGGGTCCTGGGGAACCATACCGATGTGGCTGCCGCGGAGTTCAATCATGCGTCGTTCCGGCGCATGCGAGATGTCCTCGCCGTCCAGCAGAATCTGCCCCCCTGAGACGCGTCCATTGTTCGGCAACAAGCCAATGGCAGCCAGGGCCGTCGTCGACTTTCCTGAACCGGACTCCCCCACGATCGCGACGGTTTCGCCGGGCATGATGGTCAAGTGGGCGTTTTTGACGGCCTTCACTTCACCCGAGCCGGTCTTGAAGGTGATGGCCAGATCCTTGATTTCCAAGATTGGCCGTACCTGTGAGGTGACTTCGTTGATTCGTACGTTGGCAGAAGCCATGTTCGCCTCCTTAGCGCTGACGGCTCTTGGGATCAAGAGCATCGCGAACGGCGTCGCCAAGCATGATGAAGCTCAGGACGGTGATGGACAGGGCGGCTGCCGGATAGAGCAGGATTCCGGGGTTGGTTCGAATAGAGGCATTGGCCGCTGAAATATCGTTACCCCACGACATCACGCTGGTAGGCAGGCCCACGCCAAGGAAGGACAATGTCGCTTCCAGGACGATGAACACGCCAAGTTCCAGCGTGGCCAGAACAATTACCGGAGCCAGGGCATTTGGCAAGGCGTGCTTGACCAACGCCCCAAACTTGGAAACACCAAGAGACCGGGCCGCTGTAACGAAGTCCGCGTTGCGCACCTCAATCACTGCGCCTCTGGTAATACGGGCCATTTGCGGCCAGGCCAGCAAGGATATCGTCAGGACGACCGTCCAAACGCTCCTGTTCTCGCGGAACAGCGGCAACTGAGTGATGACCAGGGCACCGAGAATGATCGGCAAGGCAAAGAAAATGTCACCGAGTCGGGCCAGGACCGCATCCAACCAGCCACCGTAGTAGCCAGCCAGGGCGCCGAGAGTCACGCCGATGATGATCACTGCGAGGACGGACAGGATGCCGACAGACAACGAAGCTTGCGTGCCGTGGACAACCCGGGAATAGACGTCACAGCCTTGCAGCGTGAAACCTAGCGGGTGTCCTGAAGTTGGGCCCGCCTCAGAGTTGGCCAACTGGCAGTCGTTGTTGGGCGCCACGCTGGTAAACAGCCCCGGGAAGAGGGCAACCGTCAGCAACAACAGGATCAGCAGCGAGGAGACGATGAACATGGGACGGCGGCGCAGCTTTCGCCACGCATCGGCCCATAGGCTCAGGGGTGCCTGATCCGTCTTGACGGCGTCAGTGGCTAGCAGCGGGGTTTCATCGACAGGGGCAACGAAGTGTTCGGTATTACTGGTCATAGCGGATCCTCGGGTCAAGCCAGGCGTACAGGAGGTCAACCAGGAGGTTGGTCACGACGAAAACCAAGACCAGGACACTCACGATCGCAACAATGGTGGGACCCTCGCTGCGCTGAATGGCTTGGAAGAGTTTGTTCCCAACTCCGGGGACGTTGAAGATGCCTTCGGTGACGATGGCCCCTCCCATCAGGCCGCCCAGGTTTGCGCCCAGATAGGTCACAACAGGGATCAGCGAGTTCCTCAAGATATGGGCCATGACCACCCGGGGACGCGAGAGGCCCTTGGCCGTGGCAGTACGCACGTAGTCCGCGTTCATGTTCTCGCTGACAGACGCTCTGGTCAGCCGAAGGACATATGCGAAGGAGACCAGCCCCAAAACCACGGCCGGGAGTATGAGGTTTCCCCAGTCCGCATTGGCGCCAACTGTCGGCTTGGCCCAGCCGAGCTGGACGCCAAATACCAATTGGAAGACGAACCCGAGGACGAAGGTAGGTACGGCAATCACAACCAGCGACATAATGAGCACGGTGGAGTCGAAGAGCTTTCCCTTTCGAAGGCCGGCGAAGACGCCAAAAGCAATGCCAAAGACGGCCTGGATGATGAGCGCTTCAACGGCGAGCATCGCGGTAACGGGGAATGCCCGGGCCAGAGCAGCAGCGATGGGTTGCTGGGTGAAGTCGACTCCGAGGTTGAAAGTAAACAGGTTCTTCAGGAAGATCCCGTACTGCACCCAGAACGGTTGATCCAGATTGTATTGGGCCCGCAGGGCGTCAATGACACTCTGCGGAGGCTGGCGATCGCCGAAGAGGGCAGCGATCGGATCTCCGGGTAGTGCGAAGACCATGTAGTACACGAGGAGTGTGGTCCCGATGAAGACGGGAATCACTTGGAGGAGCCTACGCAAAATGTAGCGAACCACGATTCACCCCTCTCCATGGGTCGAGTGTTGGTGTGTCATGTTTGCCTTCCTGCCGAGGCAAGCATTAGGGGCCCGGCGCACTGGCCGGGCCCCCATGCCTTACGGCAAGTTCAGATCCTGAGGACTACTTGGCCGCGATATCGAAGTAGCGGATGCCGCCGTTCCAACCGGTTTCAGCTGAGACAACGTTGTTGCTCCACACGATCGGAGTTGCCCTGTACCAAAGGGGCAGGCCTGGGAGATCCTGGAACAGGATTTCCTGCGCCTTGTTGAACTTGGCGTTTGCGTCTTCAGGGGTCTTGGCAGCAAGGCCTTCCTTGAGGAGCTTGTCGAACTCAGGGTTCGAGTACTTCTCGTAGTTCGACGATGCGTTGGTGGCCCAAACCGGTCCGAGGAAGTTGTAGAGCGACGGGTAGTCGCCCTGCCAGCCAGCACGCGTCAGGCCCGGGAGGGACTGGGACTTGCGCAGGTCCAGTACTTCAGCGAACTTGGCGAACGGCTGGATTTCAGCGTTGATGCCGAGGTTGTTCTTGAAACCGTTTGCGACGGCGTCGATCCATTCCTTGTTGCCACCATCGGTGTTGGAAGCGATCTGCAGCGGCTTTGAACCGTCATACGGCTTGATCTTCTCAGCCTGCGCCCAAAGATCCTTGGCCTTCTGAACGTCGAACTTCAGGACGTCATTGCCCGGGATGTGGTCGTTGTAACCATCCAGAACGGGAGCCGTGAATTCGGTGGCCGGGGTACGCGTGCCGTTGTAGATGACCTTGGTGATTTCTTCACGGTTGATCGCGTGGGACAAGGCCTGGCGACGCAACTTACCGGCTTCACCCTGGAAGTTCGGGTTGTAGCCCGGGATGTTCAGGGTGGAGTTATTGGCGTTCGGCCGAGTTGAGTTCCGGTCCGGGAAGTCCGTCGTGTAGGTCTTCAGGGCATTCGACGGGACTACGTCCGTGACGTCGAGGTTGTCAGCCTGGAGATCCGTGTATGCGGGGCCCGGATCGGTGTAGAACTTGAAGGTTACGCCACCATTCTTGGCAGCACGCGGACCACTGTAATCAGGATTCTTGACGAGGGAGATCGACTGGTCATGTACCCAAGCGCCTTCCTTCGCGAACTTGTAGGGGCCGTTGCCGATCGGGTTTTCACCAAACTTCTTCGGGTCCTTCAGGGCCTCTGAAGGAAGCGGGTAGAAGGCGGAGTAGCCCAGGCGCAGCGACCAGTCAGCCTCAGGCTGGGCCAGCTTCACCGTGATGGTCTGATCGTCCTTGGCTGCCAGACCGGACATTGTCTGCGCGGTGGGGGCGGGAGTGGAGGTCTTCTTGCCATCAGCGCCCGTGGTTTGGTTGACGGCGCTGACATCGGCGTAACCCTCGATGGATTCGAAGAAGAAGCCGTTGTTCTGGAGGTTGGTGCTCAACGCCGCGAAGTTCCAGGAATCAACGAACGTCTTGGCTGTAATGGCCTCACCATTGGTGAACTTGGCACCCGACTTAACCTTGATGGTCCAGTTCTGCGAATCCGTGGTCTCGATCGACTCCGCCAGAGCGTTGACCGGCTTTCCGTTGGAGTCGTAGGCACGAAGGCCCTCGAAAAGGAGTTCGACGACGCGGCCACCGTACACCTCATTGGTGTTGGCGGGGAGCAGCGGGTTCTGTGGTTCGTTGCTGTATGCGGAAATGACCTTGTTGGGGTCGCTTGCGGCAGAGCTGTTCGTGTTGCTGCCGGAGCCGCCGCCGCAACCGGTCACTGCGAGGGCGATTATCGCCGCTACGCCTAGAGCTTTGGAAGTGCGCGAGAAACGCATTCCGCCTCCTATGAGTCGTGGAGTTGATCAGGGGAAATTTGTAATGACCCCCAGGCGCAGACACAGGATTCCTACTGTGACGTTGCCTACATGTGTGTGTAAGCCTACCCACATTGTGTCCAGATGTTGGGACTCGCTGGCCAAACTGTAACCGTTCCGCAACCTCCAGATGCCCAAACTGGCGGGAATTTCAAGTCAAAAGCTACTGGGTGGTAATATTCGCTGTCTGACAGCAGGACAAGCCTGTTTTTGGGCAAAAAAAGAACCCCGGTTGAGGCTGAAGGCTCAGCCGAACCGGGGTTCTTGGGCCAGTCGAGCGTCTGGCGCAAACCCGCCGACTGATCAGACTGCAGTACGCACGCCAGGCGTTGCGAACAAGGAGGAACTCCACGGGTCACCGCCTTTACGTTCCGGCCGGCTGCCCAGATCCATACACTTTCCGCAATCAGCGGTAGAGCCAGCATTGTTCCCTACCCGATCAGGTAGACCATGCCGCGGCCCGCGTCCGCGAGATTGGTGACGAAAACCCGCGCCCGTCGAAGATAGCCAACGGCATACTGGACGTCAGAGGCCCTATCGATGTGCGGCGAAACCGGCAGCCGCAGACTTAACTCAGCCTCAGAGATAATGTTCAAGTCCTGAGCAATAGCCACCACATCGGACGGAGTCAGTGCCTGCACCCACGGCTCCCAACCGTCGTCATGCATAGTCACACTTCCTTCAAACATACGAAACGCAGGTCTCGCCACCACTACAGACCCCAAAGGGGCAGTGAAGGCCTGCAGTTGCCGCCACGCCTTGTCCAGGTAGAGCATGTCGCGCTCAGGCACCGATTGCTCGAAGGTGGTACTACTGACCCCAGCCCCCGGTTCAAGACCCCAAGCATCAGCTAACGGATCCCCCGACACAACACTGTACGGGTCGGACAGCACCTGGTCAGTGATGGCGCCGTCGAAGGCATATGCGTAGTATCTGATTCCCATTCTCCAAGTATCGCCAGGGCGCCGCCTGCAGCGAGGAGGCCGTGACGTTATGTGGACAACTCATGAAATAGCCATGTTATCGGCGGGTTGAAGTGGATCGGGCACAATGGGTAGCCCGCTTGGCTGCCTACACCTAGACGTTGAAGCGGAACTCCACCACGTCGCCGTCGGCCATGACGTACTCTTTGCCTTCGATGCGGACCTTGCCGCGGGACTTTGCCTCAGCCATGGAACCGGCGTCGATGAGGTCCTCGAAGGAGACAACCTCAGCCTTGATGAAGCCGCGCTGGAAGTCGGAGTGGATCACGCCGGCGGCCTGGGGTGCGGTGTCGCCCTGGCGAATGGTCCAGGCCCGGGTTTCCTTGGGGCCAGCCGTGAGGTACGTCTGCAGGCCGAGGGTGTGGAAACCAACGCGTGCCAACTGGTCAAGGCCGGATTCGCTCTGGCCGTTCATTTCCAGCATTTCGCGGGCTTCTTCCTCGTCCAGTTCAACGAGGTCGGATTCGAGTTTGGCGTCGAGGAATACGGCATCTGCGGGAGCGACGAGGGCACGCAACTCGTCCTGCTTTTCCTGGTCACCGAGAATGCCTTCATCGGCGTTGAAGACGTAGATAAAGGGCTTTGCCGTGAGCAGTCCGAGCTCCTTGAGGTGCCCCATCTCCAACTTGTCGCTCTTGATCGAAGAGAAGATGGTGTCGCCGCGTTCCAGCACAGCCTGGGCAGCCTTAATGGCAGCGAGTTCCGCAGCATCGCGCTTCTTGATCTTGACTTCTTTTTCGATACGCGGGATCGCGTTTTCGATGGTCTGGAGGTCTGCCAGGATCAGCTCGGTGTTGATGGTCTCCATGTCGGAGCGCGGATCAACCTTGCCGTCGACGTGGATGACATCAGGATCGTCAAAGACCCGAACAACCTGAGCGATGGCCTCTGCCTCGCGGATGTTGGCCAGGAACTTGTTGCCCAGGCCTTCGCCCTCGGAGGCACCCTTGACGATGCCGGCGATGTCCACAAAGGACACAGGAGCGGGAAGCAACTTCTGGGAACCGAAGATCTCCGCCAGCTTGGCCAGACGGGGATCCGGCAGGTTAACGACACCGACGTTCGGTTCGATCGTTGCGAACGGATAGTTCGCAGCAAGCACCTGGTTGCGAGTCAGTGCGTTGAAAAGAGTTGATTTGCCGACGTTGGGCAGTCCGACGATGCCAATAGTAAGAGCCACGAGCATTTATTCTACCCGTTGCCGCGATGGCCCTGCTTGTTCGCTCCTGAAGCCAACGCCGGCGACTGCCCTGCGCTAAAACTGTCGGACCCCTGTGACAGGGTTGCCACATGGATGGATTTGGATTTGTTTTGGCATTGCTCATGCTGCTGATCGGAGCGGCGGTGGGACTCGGCAGTGCATATGTGGTCTTTCGACGCCGGACGGCCGGGTTGGAGGAGGACTTCGACGCCGTTTCGTCGCGCCTTTCGGAGGTAACTGCCCAGCTCGCAGCAGCCGACGCCGAACGCCGGCTTCTGTTCGTACAGAACCGGGAGCTGAGTGAATCAAGGACCTCAGACGGCAGCGTGCTGCGGGCCTTGGGACCCGTGGCCGAGAAGCTCACGGCGGTACAGCAGCAGGTCTCGCTCCTGGAACGCGACCGGGTGGAGCAATATGGTCAGCTGGCACAGCAACTTCAGGACGCCAGGCTCTCCGACGAACAGCTTCTGCGTTCCACACATGCCCTTGCTTCGGCACTACGTTCCAACAGCGCCCGTGGTCAATGGGGCGAAGTTCAGTTGCGCAGGGTTGTCGAGGCCTCCGGGATGCTCCGTCACGTGGACTTCCACGAGCAAGTGCACTCCGGCCGCAGCGAGAACACGCTGCGTCCGGACCTTGTGGTCCAATTGCCGGGCGGCAAGCAACTAGTTGTGGATGCCAAGGTCCCGTTGGCTTCCTATTTGGCGGCGCAGGAACAGGTGCACGGTGAAGGCTCGATGGGTGAATCTATCGCGCCGACGGCCAACCACGATTCCAAGACGCTCCTGGCACAGCACGCCAAGGCCCTCAAAGCCCACATCGATGCCCTCGCAGCCAAGAAATACTGGGACATTCCGGGCAACTCCCCGGAGCTCGTTATCTGCTTTCTCCCCGCGGAGTCAATTTTGGCTTCAGCCCTTGAAGCCGATACCGCTTTGTTGGAGTACGCCCTTTCCCGGAACGTCGTCCTGGCCTCTCCGGGAACACTGCTGGCGGTCCTCAAGTCCGTCGCCTTCACGTGGCGGCAGGATGTCCTGACGGACAGCGCCCACGAACTCTTCGAACTGGCCAAGCAGCTCTACGAACGGATGGGCACGCTCGGCGAGAACGTCGGGAAGCTCGGAAGTTCGCTGAAGACGTCCGTGGACCGCTATAACGCGATGGTCGGCACACTGGAAGCTCGTGTTCTCCCCACGGCGCGCAAACTCAACACCATGGACGACGCCGGACTCGCCACACCCATGTCCGTGGAAGCAGTCCCCCGGGCCTTGGCTGCCCCCGAGCTGCTCGCCCTGGACTCCCAGGATTCAGCAGCCCAAGAGGAGTCTGCGGCTTAAAAGGACAGGCCCGCTGTCACAGCTTCCCAAGGGGAGGCTGCTATAGCGGGCCTGCTAAATCCATCGAGGATAAATACGTCTAGGACGTGGGACGGTTCCCGCGGCCGCCAAGGGCCCGGCTCACGTCGCCAGCCTCCTTCAGGGTGGCCCGCAGCTCCTTCGGCAAAGAGAAGAGAAGGTCTTCCTCGGCCGTGACTACTTCCTGGACTTCGCCATAGCCGTAGTCCGCCAAAAGCCGGAGGACGTCCTGAACGAGCACTTCGGGGACGGAAGCTCCGGAGGTCACGCCCACCGTGGCGACGCCCTCGAACCAGCTTTCATCCACCTCGTTCGCGAAATCCACGCGGTATGAGGTCCGCGCCCCGTACTCAAGTGCCACTTCAACGAGGCGCACTGAATTGGACGAGTTCGCCGAACCCACCACAATGACCAGATCAGCCTGCGGAGCGATCTTCTTGATGGCCACTTGGCGGTTGGTTGTGGCATAGCAGATATCGTCGCTGGGCGGATCCTGCAACGTGGGGAACCGGTCCTTGAGCAGGCGGACGGTCTCCATGGTCTCGTCCACACTCAGGGTGGTCTGCGAGAGCCAGATGGTCTTCTCGGGATTCCGCACGGTGACTTTGTCTACCTCGTGCGGGCCGTTGATGATCTGGATGTGCTCAGGGGCCTCGCCGGCTGTTCCTTCGACTTCCTCGTGGCCCTCATGGCCGATGAGCAGGATGTCGTAGTCCTCCTTGGCGAAGCGCACAGCTTCACGGTGGACCTTGGTGACAAGGGGGCAGGTAGCGTCAATGGTGCGAAGACCGCGGTCTTCGGCGGACTGGACTACAGCAGGAGACACGCCATGTGCCGAGAAGATCACCAGGGCGCCTTCAGGGACCTCATCCGTTTCTTCGACGAAAATGGCGCCTTGCTCCTCGAGGGAGCTGACGACGTGCACGTTGTGGACGATCTGCTTGCGGACATAAACGGGAGGTCCGTAGTGTTCCAGGGCTTTCTCAACAGCAATGACAGCCCTGTCCACGCCGGCACAATAGCCCCGGGGAGCTGCCAGCAGAACCTTCTTGGGTCCAGTAACCGGCGCCGCCGCCTGAACCTCTTCCGGTGATCGCCGTCTGCGGGGCACCGTGGGCATCGGAATGGAAACTGCTGTGCTGGTCATCCCTCCATGCTACCGGCCCGGCCCCGGCCCGCTGGCAGAAGGTGACGGCCGTCTCGCGGACAGGATCCAGCCGATGACACCCAATGCCAAGACTGCACCGGACACCACAGCAGCGATGACGATCCACTCACCGAAGCCTGTCCGGACCGCCGAAAAGAACTCCTGCTTGAACAGTTCTGCAACACCGTTGCCACTGGAGAGGCTTCCCATGAGTCCGCCCGCCAGATCCACCATCGCGGACCACATCGCCACAAGCACCAAGCCGCCGAGTCCGAGGGCGACCATCACGATGGAGCGGCGACGCGCTGCAGCGAGGGCCAACAGGACCGACACGACGGCACCCAGCGCTGCGAGCCACCAGAGGGGTGCGAAGGCGGCCACGCGCTCAACGAGTTGCTTCTGCGATGGTTCGCCCATGGTCACCAAACTTTCCGCCGGGACCTCGATCCGTAGCCCGCTGGCGGAGGACAACCGGTCGCGGATAAGCCTGATGAGTGGGCCAATGTCCAGGAGCAGGGCTGTATGGGATACCGTCTCCTCCGCCTGCTTCCCGCCTTCGAAGTTCAACCGATGACTGTTCCTGGCCGTTTCTTCCCAAGCTTTGGGATATTCAGGCCATGACTGCATTCCGGAAGCAGCTTCCCTGAGGGCATCCGCGGCCACTGATTTGAGTGGTTCCGGAAGATTTACGGAGGACTCGAAGTTCCCCACTGCGGCTGTACCAAGTCGGCTCTGGAACTCGGGATCCTTGCCCAACGCGCCGGCCAGGTGGACGAAGCCGTCCTCCTTGACCACGTTGACGTCCGCCCAAGCGGCCGGAACTGCGACGGCCGTGAGCATCAAGGCGAGGACCACTGCCACCGCGGAAATGAAACTGCGCAAAAGTCATCCTCGGGGTAAGGGGCCAGTGCCACCATCCTAGGTCTGTCCACAGGATAGAAAAAATGTCGGGCTTCACTGCTAAAGCTACGGATAGAGTTGGAAGGCCGGCCCAGGGACCGATTGGCCACAACCACGGCCGCACAGCTAGCGAGGACACATACACATGCAGGTAAACGCACGGATAACCCATGGCAGCTGACGCGACCCCGGAATCGACGCTGCCAGGTACCGCTGCGGAGACCAGCCCGGATAACCCTTGGCCCCTGCAGTTGCTGTCCAGGAAGCTAAAGGCCCACATCGAGCGCGCTCCCGCGGCGTGGATCGAAGGTCAGGTCATCGAACTCAACCGCCGTGGCGGGAACGCCTTCCTGACACTCCGGGACGTCGATGCTGAGATTTCCCTGCCGGCATCCGTATGGTCCACGGTCCTCGATCGCCAGAAGATACCCCTGGAACGTGGTTCCCGGGTGGTCGCCCTGGTCAAGGCCGACTTCTGGGTCAAGACCGGACGCCTGAATATGTCCGTCAAAGACATCCGGCCCGTGGGCCTGGGTGATCTCCTGGCCAGGATCGAGCGGCTGCGTCAGGCTCTTGCCGCGGAAGGCCTGTTCGCCGACTCCCGCAAACGAAAGTTGCCCTTGCTCCCCCACCGGATTGGGCTCATCACAGGGCGGGATTCGGATGCCAAAAAGGACGTCCTCCGCAATGCGGCACTGCGCTGGCCAGCCGTTGAGTTCGACGTTCGCGAGGTAGCTGTCCAGGGCAATACGGCCGTTGCACAGATCATTGCCGCGCTCCGTTCATTGGATGCCGATCCACACGTGGACGTCATTGTCCTGGCCAGGGGTGGCGGCGCTTTGGAAGATCTTCTGCCCTTCAGCAATGAAGACTTGATCAGGGCTGTGGCCGCGGCAACAACGCCGGTGGTCAGCGCCATTGGCCACGAAGCTGACCGTCCCATCCTGGACGACGTAGCTGACCTGAGGGCTTCCACACCCACCGACGCCGCTAAACGCATCGTTCCTGATGTCACTGAGGAACTGGCCATGGTCCGCCAGGCCCGGGACCATCTTCGCCGGAGCATTGGCAGGATGGTGGACAGGGAGACGGACAGGCTCCACGCCTTAAGGTCGCGGCCGGTCCTGGCAACGCCGGACACTATCGTTGCAGTCCGCTCAGAGGACATCACCCGTCTTCAGCGAAGGTCGCATGCTGCCGTCAGCACAGCCGTGGTCCGCGCGCTTGACCAGGTCCATCACCTGCGTGCCCAGGTGCGCGCGTTGTCTCCACAAAAGACCTTGGACCGGGGCTACGCGGTCGTCCAGATCGTCGGTGAAGACCAAGCCGGACACACAGTGGTCAGTAGCCCGGCGCAAACTCCGGACGGCACGCCGCTGGCCATCCGTGTCGCCGAAGGCCGCTTCAGGGCTGTGTCCACCGGAAAAGCACAACTCGTCGAGCGCTGATTTCACGGCAGCTGCACGGCACAAACACTGCACGGCACAAACACTCACCATCGAACGCGAAGGACCACCATGACAGAGAACAATCCCGCAGCACCTTCACCGGAGTCCTTGGATTCCCTCAGTTACGAGGAAGCCCGAGAACAACTTGTTGCGGTGGTCAGCCGGTTGGAAGCAGGCGGAGCCAGCCTTGAGGAATCGCTGGCGCTGTGGGAGCGGGGCGAGGCGTTGGCAAAACGTTGCGAGGACTGGCTTGAGGGCGCCCGTAAACGGCTGGCAACAGCCAGGGACGCAACCAACGACGGCGGAGCTGCCGCCAGCACAGACTAGACGGCCCAGACTAGACGACACAGACAAGCCGGCTCTGGGATCAACCGGCTCCGGAGCTACCCGCCTCCGGGCAACCAGCTCACCCGACGAAAACGACAGCTCTGCCGTTCAGGATTCCTCCACAAGCGCACGTTCAGTAGCGACGTCGAAATCCGCCTTCGGCCACTCCAGGGACAAGCCCTCCAGGGCGTCCAAAAGCAGCTGCTGGACTGCGATCCGCGCGTACCACTTCTTGTTTGCCGGAATAACGTGCCAGGGGGCGATGTCCGTGGACGTCTTCTCAAAGGCCGTGTTGTAAGCATCCATGTAGTCATCCCAGAACGCCCGCTCCGCGAGATCACCCCGGTTGTACTTCCAGTGCTTGCTGGGATCATCAAGCCGCGCGAGAAGACGCTTCTTTTGCTCGTCCTGGCTGATGTTGAGCATGACCTTGACGATGGTGGTTCCCTGCTGGACCAGCCTGGATTCGAAATCATTGATAGCGGCATAGCGCCGTTCCAATTCCCTGGCGTCCGCCCATGCATGGACTCGGTGGATCAGGACGTCCTCGTAGTGGGAGCGGTCGAAGACTCCCACCATTCCAGCGGCTGGCGCCTCTTTCTCGATGCGCCATAGAAAGTCGTGCGACTTTTCCTCGTCAGTGGGTGCTTTGAATGCCGTCAACTGCACGCCCTGTGGATCCATGGCGCCCACGACGTGGCTGACGATCCCGCCCTTGCCGGCCGTGTCCATGGCCTGAAGAATCAGCAGCAGCCGCTTATTGCTGCCGAACTTACCCTCCGCGAAAAGCTTCTCCTGCAGTTCAGCGAGCCTGGCGTCCTGAGCAGCCAGCAAGGACTTGCCGTCGGCCTTTGCGCCGACAAAGCCCGGCGTGGCCTTGGGATCCACGCTGGCCAAGGAAAAACCGGGCCCAACCCTCAGTTCATCGGCTGGACTCTTGGCGAACTCAACTGCGACGGACATGGCTTGCCTTTCTGCCTGGACGCGACCTCATGACGCGGCCATGGACCTCAGGCTAGTTCCCCGGGTACCTCGACAGGAAGTCCGCCATGCGGCCAATTGCCTCTTCAATATCCTTGACGTTGGGCAGCGTCACCATCCGGAAGTGGTCCGGCCGCACCCAGTTGAAGGCACGCCCGTGGGAGACCAGGATCTTCTGTTCCTTCAGCAGGTCCAGGACGAATTTCTCATCATCCCGGATGTGGTAAACCTCTGGATCCAGTTTGGGGAAAAGGTAGAGGGCGCCCCTGGCTTGCTGCGTGCTGACACCGGGGATCGCGTTCAGGAGATCGTACGCTTTGTTGCGCTGCTCCAGGAGCCTGCCACCGGGCAGGATGAGATCGTTGATGCTCTGGTAGCCGCCAAGCGCTGTTTGTATGGCGTGCTGTGCCGGGACGTTGGCGCATAGGCGCATATTGGCCAGCAGGTTGATGCCTTCAAGGTAATCGGCAGCATCCTTCTTCGGACCGGAAATGGCCATCCAGCCAGCGCGGTAGCCGCAAACACGGTAGGCCTTGGACAGTCCACTGAACGTCAAGCACAGGACGTCGTCCCCAGTCAGTCCGGCAAGGTTTACGTGGACAGCGTCTTCGTAAAGGATTTTCTCGTAGATTTCATCGGCAAAGAGGACCAGGCCGTGCTTTTCGGCCAAAGCAACGATCTGTTTGAGCGTGTCCTCGGGGTAGACGGCGCCCGTGGGGTTGTTCGGATTGATGACCACGATGCCCTTGGTTCGGGGCGTGATCTTGGATTCGAGGTCCTCGAGATCAGGTTGCCACCCCGACTCCTCATCACAGAGGTAGTGCACGGGGCGACCCCCCGCCAAGGCAACGGAAGCCGTCCACAGGGGGTAGTCCGGGGTGGGAATCAGGACCTCGTCGCCATCTTCAAGGAGGGCCATGAGCGACATGGTGATGAGTTCGCTGACCCCGTTGCCGAGGTAGATGTCATCAACGTGGATGTTCTGGATTCCGCGGGTTTGGTAATACTGGGATACAGCGGTCCGGGCGGAGAAAATGCCGCGGGAATCGCTGTAGCCCTGGGCATTGGGCAGGTGGCGGATCATGTCCACCAAAATGGCGTCGGGCGCTTCAAAGCCAAAGGGAGCCGGGTTTCCGATGTTCAGTTTGAGGATCCGGTGACCCTCCGCCTCCATCTGCTGGGCGGCCTGAAGAATCGGTCCACGGATGTCGTAAAGGACATTATGAAGCTTGGTGGACTGCTTGAAATTCGCCATTCCTCAAATATGCCACACCGGGGATGGACTTCAGTTGAGACTTAACTCACAGATACGACGACGGCGGTGACAGCCCCGCACGGGTCCGTCACCGCCGTCGTACGCGGTTTGCGTCGATCGCTACTTAACGATGCCCTTGTCTTTCAGCCATGCGGCTGCGGCATCCTTGGGGCTCTGCTTTTGGTCGCCGCTGACTGCGCGGTTCAGGTCCACGAGATCATCGGTGGTCAGGATCTTGGACACGTTGTTGAGTGCGTCCTTGGCCTTGTCCGTCATTTTGGCCTTGTTGTAGAGCGGCAATACTTGCTGGGCCTTGAAGTTGTTTTTGGGATCTTCCAGGACCACGAGGTCGTTGTCGGCGATCGAGGGTGTGGTGGTGTAGATGTCAGCCACCTGGACCTTATCCTCCAGCAACGCCTGGAGCGTCAGGTTACCGCCGCCGTCGCTGAATGGCTGCAGGCCCTTGAGCTCGCAGTTGTAATTCTTCTTCAACCCCGGGAATCCGTACGAGCGGGTCTCGAACGTGGCCGGGGCAGCCATGGTCAAGTCCTTGCACACCTTGGCCAGGTCCTCGATGGACTTCAACTGATACTTCTCGGCTGTGGCCTTGGTTACCACCATGGCGTCCTTGTCCTCTGCCTTGGAAGCGTCCAGTACCGCCAAACCGTCCGGAAGCTTGCCAGGGAGCGCCTTGAAGACGTCCTCAGCCGAGACCTCCGTGGCCTCTGGATCAACGAAGGACAGCAGGTTGCCGGAGTAGTCCGGGACCAGGTCCACGGACCCATCCTGGACAGCCTTGAAGTAGATCTCGCGCGAGCCGATGTTCGGCTTGGTAGTGGCCGTAACGCCGGCCGCGTTCAACGCGCCCGCGTAGATCTCGCCAATCACCTGGCTCTCTGGAAAGTCGGCCGATCCAACAACAAGCGGACCGCTGGATCCGCTGGATCCGCCGGAAGCAGAAGTGGATGGAGTGGCCAAAGGGCTGCCGCCGCACGCGCTCAAGGCGAGGGCCATACCGACGCCAGCCGCGAGGCCGCCGAGTCCACGGCGCGTAAGGGTCATGGGAACGGGATTTTTCATGGTGTACCTCCTTGAACGGCAGCCGCGGCGGGAGCTGGGGCTGTGAGATCGTCGGCCGCCGTATGGCGTCCGCTTGAGTCGAGGGTGAGGCCGGGCGAGAGAACCAGCCTCTGTAAGGCGGCCAGAACGAGGTCCACCGCAATGGCAAGGGCAGCGATCAGGAGCGATCCACCAAGCATCCGCGGAAAGTCCTGCAGGACAAGCCCATCGAATAAATACCGTCCCAGGCCACCCAGCGGCAAGTAGGCGACTACCGAAACTGTGGCAATCACTTGCAGAACAGCCGTCCGAATGCCACCGAACATCACTTGGAGGCCGTTGGGCAGCTCAACGCGGAACAGGATCTGAAGCTCAGTCATGCCCATGGCCCGGGCGCCGTCCACCACTGCGGCATCCACGCTGGAGATACCCGCGTACGTCCCGGCAAGCAACGGTGGAACCGTGAGGATGACCAGCGCCCACACCGGCGGCATCAAACCGCTGCCCGCCAACAAGGCAAAGAGGACCAATAGACCCAGGGTAGGCAGGGCCCGCAGGGCACCGGCGAGGGCCACCGCAATCACCCTGCCTCGTCCTGTGTGGCCAATGTAGAGTCCCACAGGCACTGCAATAGCCGCAGCAATGAGGAGCACCAGCCCGCTGTACTGCAGGTGCTCTGCCAGCCGGGCGGGAATGCCGCCGCTCCCCGTCCAGTGAATGGGGTTCGTCAGCCAGCCGATGGTGTCCGTAAAAACGTTGCTCATGCCGATGCACCCGGGTCCGGCCGCACTGGGGCATGGGGCAAGGACGGTCCGGCCTTCGGCTCAGTGAGCAAAGCCGTGCCGTTCCTGCGGTCGGTCCTTCCGCCAGCTGCCGCACGTGTCCACGGAGTCAGGAGGCGCTCCAGCACCACCAGGACTGCATCCATGATCAAGGCAAGGACAAGTATGGCGATGATGCCAACCACAACTTCGGTAACGAAGGTCCTCTGCAAGCCATCGGTAAACAGGATTCCAAGATTGCCGACTCCCAGCAGGGCCGCAACGCTGACCAGCGAGATGTTACTGACCGAGACCACGCGGAGCCCGGCAAAAAGAACCGGCAGGGACAGCGGGAGGTCCACCTGGAAGAACCGGGCCGAGGGCTTGAATCCCATGGCTACGGCAGCATTTCGGAGATCGTCGTCAACCGAGTCAAACGCATCCATGGCAGCACGAACCAGCAAGGCCACCGCATAGATCGTCAATGCGACCACGACGTTGAGGGGATCGAGGATGCGTGTGCCCAGGATGGTGGGCAGGATGATGAAGAGCGCCAGGGACGGGATGGTGTACAGCAAGGACGTAGCCGTAGCCACTACAGACCTCGAGGTGCTGTTGCGCCGGGCAAGCTGCGCCAACGGAATTGAGATCAGCAGCCCAAGAAGCATCGGAACGAGTGCGAGCACAAGGTGCTGGCCGGACAAGCCGAACACCATGCCAATGTTCGCCAGGAACCACTCCATCAGGTGGCGTCCTCCCTGTGGCGGCGGACTTCCTCAATCAGGGCAAGGACTTCCGACGCCTTCAAGACACCGGCCACCCTGCCGTCG
This sequence comes from Micrococcaceae bacterium Sec5.1, assembly GCA_039636795.1. Taxonomy (NCBI): domain Bacteria; kingdom Bacillati; phylum Actinomycetota; class Actinomycetes; order Micrococcales; family Micrococcaceae; species Micrococcaceae bacterium Sec5.1. Next base: position 3,927,871 of record CP143430.1, read on the forward strand.
TCGTCCACTGCCACGCCCAGGCCCGACGGCGATGACAACGCTGCATCTAGGGCCCGGCGCAAGGTGTCTCCCTTGTGGAAGAGTGAACCACCGGGGATCAGGCCGGCACCGTCGCGCGGTGAGGACCATCCGAGGGGACGTGATTCGTCGTCCACCACCAGCGCCCACTCCCCCGTCCGGCGTCCGGCGTTTTGCCCCTCGGTTGGTCCCACCATGGTTACAGAGTGGAGCTTCACGGAGTCTGCGACGTCGAAGGCAAGGTGGCGGAAACCACGGTCCCTGCCCACGAAGGAGGCAACGAAATCGTTGGCCGGTGCCCGGAGGATCTCTTCCGGGGCGGCATATTGGGCAAGCTTGCCGCCAACAGCAAAAACCGCCACCTTGTCGCCCAGCACCGTGGCCTCGTCAATATCATGCGTGACAAACACGATGGTTTTAGCCAGCTCGCGCTGCAGGCGCAGGAGTTCCTGCTGGAGTTCATCGCGAACCACCGGGTCCACGGCGCTGAAGGGCTCGTCCATCAGAAGCACGGGTGGATCGGCTGCGAGCGCGCGTGCCACTCCTACGCGCTGCTGCTGACCGCCGGACAGTTGCGAGGGATACCGCTTGCCGAGCACCGAAGCCAGCCCAACGACGTCGAGGAGTTCTGCGGCACGTTTGCGCGCGTCCGCTTTGGAGACGCCGTTGAGCCGCGGAACCGTGGCGATGTTATCCAGAACGGACCGGTGCGGGAGCAGCCCGGAGGACTGCATGACATAGCCCATGGAGCGGCGAAGCTGCGCTGCCGGCACTGTGGAGACATCCTTGCCTGCCACCGTTATGGTGCCCGAACTCGGCTCCACCATGCGGTTGATCATGCGCAGGGAAGTCGTCTTGCCACAGCCCGAGGGACCGACGAGGACGGTGATGGCTCCCTTGTCGATGGACATGGTCAGGTTGTCGACGGCCGGCTGGCCGCCTTGGTATCGCTTGGTCACGCTCTGGAACTCAATCATGGCTTCAGCCATACCCGGGCCTATCTTCGGCGGACGATCTTCACCCAGCGTAGTCAGCACCACCGACGATGTCAGCGACGCCACGTATTCCGTAATGAATCGGCAATGTTCAGCGTTTGCGTCGTTTGCCGCCCTTTGCTGCGCGTTCCTCGGCCTGATCGTGCCGGTGTCGTTCCGCGGCGCGCTGTCCCCTGTCCGCGGACAGTACCTTTTGATGCCATTCGCGCTGATAGGCACGCCTGGCTGCGGCATCGTGTTTCCGGTTCAGGGCCGCCAGTTCGCGTTGGAGTTTGAGGTAGCTTCCCCAGCGGCGCGGGTCCAGGCTTCCATGGGCGAGCGCCTCCTGCACGGCACACCCCGGCTCGGCTTGGTGGGAGCAGTCGGCGAATCGGCATTGGGCGAACAACGCTTCAAGGTCGCCGAACATCTCTTCCATCCCCTCCTCAGCGTCGAACAGTCCAAACCCGCGAACACCCGGAGTGTCCATGAGCACGGCACCGCCTCCCAGCGGCACCAGTTCCCGGGAGGTGGTGGTGTGCCGCCCCTTACCGTCACCGGCACGCACCTCACCCGTTTCCTGGAGATCTCGTCCGGCGAGGGCATTGATGAGCGTTGATTTGCCGGCACCCGACGGGCCGAGCAGCACCAGCGTGGCCCCTTTCGGGATGTGCTGCCTGAGCTCCTCGAGGCCATCGCCCTGCTCGGCGGACGTGGTGACCACCTCTACTCCGGCAGCTTGAAGGATGACTTCGCCTACGACGTCGTCTGCCAGGTCAGCGAGGTCGGCTTTGGTAATGACGACCAGCGGGGTTGCCCCGGAATCCCAAGCGGCCACGAGCGTCCGCTCCAACCGGTTATGGGTAAGAGGACGGTCCACGGGCACTACTACCGCCACGATGTCGATGTTGCTGCCAAGGATTTGTTCCTCGGAGGATGCCTCGAAGGCGCGCTTGCGGCTCAATGCCGAATGCCGAGGAAGAACCTCGGCGACGGATGGCTCACCTGCGCCGTTGTGCCCCAGCCACACCCAGTCCCCGGTGGCGGGAACCAAGCCATGCCCTGGATAGGGCAGATGGAGCAGGCCGCTGTTGGACGCCACGAGCACCCGATTCCTATCGAGACGAACTACCCGTCCCGGAGTGTTGTCGCTTGTGTCGCCGCCCGTAGCCGGGTTGGTGCGGAAGAGTTCAGCGATGCTTTCGGTATAGCCGTAGTCTGTTGGGCCTTTCAGGTGGTTGCCGTCGCCGGCGCTGCTGAAACTGATTTTTGGGTCGCTTGAAGAAGCGTAAGTTTTCACGTTGGAACCTCTGCTGAGGCCCGGCCGCCTAGTTTTGGCAGGCTGATGCCGGGACAGGAATGGTGGTGTGATGATGGTGCGCCGCGCTTGAGTGCGGGGCGCGCAGGATTATGGCAATCATCATTTCCACCTCCTCGGCATCCAGACCGGCAGCTGGTGGGCCGGCAACGTTCTACAGCGTAGCCAAGCCAGTGGGCTTTGGCTAGGTCTTTGAAGTCGCGACTAGTTGAGCTTCCCGTCAGCAGGCCGCTCATTGTGCAGGCGCAGCGCCACGTCCACCAGGGACACCCGGCTGAGTTTGCCGATGTCCTCCAGGGGAATCCACGCCGCATGGGTGGTGCTGCCGTCCACCTCGTGCGTCAGCTCGCCACCGACGATCGTAGCTTCGTAGACCAACCGGAGTGCCTGGAAGTCCCGCAGCGTACCGTCCGCCAGGGCTTCGGCGGGCCAGTGTCCGACGTCGATGCCCAGCATGAAATCAATCCGGGCCTCGTAGCCGGTTTCCTCAAAGACCTCGCGGCGGCATCCGTCCACGGGATGCTCCGCAAGGTCCAGTCCCCCGCCCGGCAGCGTCCAGCCTTCCTTGCCGTCCTGCTTCCAGTAGGCCAGAAGAATCCGGTCCTCCTGAATGATGACGGCGTAGGCGGCAGGGCGGGTGTCGAACTCCAGGGTCATGGTGCCAGCTTAGTTGGCAGCTCAGTTGTCAGTCAGTCGGCAAAGGCGCTACGGCAATTCGGCCGCCGCTATCGGCCCCGCCTCTTCCGGGCCAAGGTCCGGCCCGTCGCGGAGCTCGACGACGGTCCCCGGCTTGGCGAGCTCCAGCACCTTGATGCTGTTCCGGCCAATCTTCACCAGAGGTGCCGGGGCGTACAGGGTGACCTGCGGCCCCTTGTCCCAGTACCGTCCCAACAGGAATCCATTGAGCCAGACGAAGCCCTTTCCAGAATCCGGGAGTGCAATATACGTATCCGCCGGTTCCGCAACCTCGAACTCGGCTCCCGCCAGTCCTTCAAGGTCTTCGGCCGCCCATTCAGCCAAAGCCACGGGCGTCTGTGTCCAATGGAAGGTGTAGCGCTGGTTGATCAGGACGCCTCCAAGGATGCCTTTGCCATGTCCGGTCAGGGGGCCATAGTTGATGCGGCCCAGGTTCTCCACCAGAATCTCCAGCTTGGCCGGGACGCCGGTTCCGGTGACAACCAACCCTTCGGCCGCGTTGATATCGTCAAGGACGCCGGCATACTGTCCGTCGACCCAGATGTAGGCGCGGTCTTTCAACCCCGTGATTTTGAGGCGGCTCTCGGCTGGAGCTCCGGGGAGTCCCGGGAGGGTGGCTTGGGCTGCGTAGAGGACCATGCCGGCGTCGAGCCCCAGCTGTTCAAAAGTGAGCGGTTTGACGCTGGTTACTGGCTTGCCCGAATCGCGGACGAGCTCCAACAGGTCCCGGCCTTCTGTCAGGGCCAGGGACTGCACTGGAAGGACAGGGGCGTCCGCGAGCAACTCGAGGGGTAGTTCAGGAAGGTCCTCGATGCCCTGGGCGCTGTAGAACTCCTTGCGGAAGGCATGGAATTTCGGCGTTAATGCTCCGTTCTCGGCAATGGGGGCATCGGAGTCGTAGCTGGTGACTGTTGGCTGGAGCATGGTGCCATCGTGGTTGCTGCCCGATCCCAGGCCGAAGTTCGTACCGCCATGTGCCATGTAGAGGCACACCGATCCACCAGCATCGAGCATCTTCCGTGCTTCTGCAGCGGCGTCACTGGCATCGCGGCGATGGTGGTGTTCGCCCCAGTGGTCAAACCAGCCACCCCAGAATTCGACGTTGAAGAAGGGCTCGTCGGGCCGTCGCCTCTTCCAGGTTTCAATTGCCTCATCGCCCCGGCTTCCCAATGTGGCTGTCGCCCACGTTCCATCCACGGAGCCGCCGTCGAGGAAGTAGTCGGTTCCGCCGTCGGCTGTGAAGAGCAGCTCAGTGATCCCTCGCTTCTCCAGGGCACGGCGATTCCAGCGGATGTAGTCGTGGTCGTCGCCGTAGCTGCCATATTCGTTCTCAATCTGAACGGCGACCATGGGACCACCCGCCGATGCCTGCCGGGATGCGATATGCGGGAGAAGGTGATCGAACCACTCCTCGATCGCGGCCGTAAACTGTGGATCCATGCAGCGCAGGCCAATGCCGGGGATTCCGGTGAGCCAGGCCGGGAAGCCGCCGTTGTCCCATTCCGCGCAAATGTAGGGGCCTGGCCGGACAATCACGTCCAAACCTTCCTCAGCGGCGAGGTCGATGAAACGGCCGATATCCCGCCAGCCTGTAAACTCCGGTGCCTCTTCGCGCTTAGGCTGGTGGAAGTTCCAGGCAACGTAGGTGTCCACAGTATTGGCGCCCATGGCCTTGAGTCGACGCAGCCGGTCCTGCCACAAATCAGGGTGAACGCGGAAGTAGTGGATGGCTCCGGCAAGGATGCGATACGGTTCACCCGAACGGTAGAGGACGGCGTCGTGGTAGCTCAAAACGGCGTTGTTCACACGGAACAGATTAGCTCAACTTCCAACATTTATGCACAGGTGATGAACACATGACCAATCTTGATACTTCCCCGGCGGAGCAAGTCTGCCCCGCTGCCCCTGAAGGACAAGGCCCGTGCGTGCAGTTATGGCCTGAGCGTGAAGTTCCCCTGGGCGGAGTCCGGGCCATGAACGTGTTCCGCACGTTGCCCCAGCGCGGCTTGCCCACCGTTGGCGCCTGGTGCTTCCTGGACAGTTTTGGTCCGGACCGTGTGGCAATGAGCGTTCTCCCCCACCCTCACTGCGGCCTCCAAACCGTGACATGGCCGCTGGAAGGGGCCGTGCGGCACCGCGACAGCGTGGGAAGCGATGTGGTGGTCAAACCGGGTGAACTGAACATCATGACCGCCGGCCATGGAATCTCCCATTCCGAATTCTCGGTCCTGCCTGCAGCTACGCTGGCCGGGGCTGATGACGAGATTCCCATGTCGCGGGGACTCCAGTTGTGGGTTGCACTCCCTGACGAACACCGGCACCGCGAACCCTCCTTCGAGCAACACACCGAGCTTCCAGTGGCTGTTGGCGAGGGCTACACAGCAACCGTGATGGTGGGCGAATTTGCCGGTCAACGCTCCCCGGCCACAATGTTCAGCCCCATCGTCGGCGCTGACATCACCGGCGCAGGTACACTCCAGCTTCCGCTGCTTCCGGAGTTCGAGCATGCCGTGTTGGTGCTGGACGGCCACTTGAACATCGACGGCGAAGACATCGAACCAGGCCCCCTGGCCTACCTCGGCGCCGGCAGGCAGAACCTGATCGTAGAGGCCCGACCGGATACCCGTTTCATGCTTTTGGGCGGCGAACCGTTCGGGGAAGACCTCTTGATGTGGTGGAACTTCGTGGGACGTACCCATGAGGAAGTGGAAAAAGCGCGTTTGGAATGGGAAGCCGAAGGCCTGCTCGACGACGACGCTGCCGCCACTTCACGCTTCGGGTTGGTCCAGGGCCACGGTCCAGACGCAGGGCCGGAAGCCGGACGAATCCCTGCGCCGCCGCTTCCGGGCGTTAAGCTGCGTCCCCGTACCCGAGGCTGAGGTCCTCGGGCCCGAGGCTGAAGTTCAAACCGCTATGCCCGCTGCTCGGCCACAAGCATAGGGACGCCGAACACTGGGTCCTGCTGGAGAATCCGGACATCGACGATGCCCTGCTCGGCCAGCCGCGCCTTGAATGATTCCTGCAGGCGGTGGACGTTCATGCCCAGTCCGCTGCCTAGGATTACGGGACCATCCAAGCCGAGTTGTCGAACGGCCTGTTCGGCCAAGTCAGCCAAGTCCCTGCCCGCTTGGTCCACCAGACGTGAACTGGTTTCATCACCGGCGTCCGCAGCTTCGACGACGAGCCGCGCTTTTTGTGCCCAATAACGGCGACCCGTTTCCGGGGAGTGGAACAAGGCGATCAGTTTGCCCGGCTCTTCCACTCCACAGGAGTCCAGCAAGGCACGGCTCAGGGTGTCCGGCTCAAGTCCCTGGTTCATCCGCCGCAAGCTATGGCGCACGGCTTCGCGGCCCAACCAGTAACCGCTTCCCTCGTCGCCCAGAAGATAACCCCAGCCTCCGGCTCTAGCTTCCTCACCGGCCGCGTTCCTACCCCACGCGGCAGAACCGGTTCCGGCAATCACGGCGACGCCCGTGCTCGCTCCCCCCGCGGCCAGGAGCAGCCGGGAGTCGTGAACCACAGTGATGCGTGCTCCGGGGACGTGTGGAGAGATGAGATCGGCGAGCGCTTGCGCGTCCTCATCGGTATCAATTCCTCCGGCGCCCGCGTAAACCTCGTCGATGTCACCGCCGCCGATCTTTGCGAAAAGTTCGGCGAGATTTGCCATGGCCTGCTCGCGGCTCACGTTCTGCACATTGGAGCTTCCGGCGCTTTCGTCCCGGACGGGAACGCCGTCTTCGAACCTCACACCCCGCGTTTTCGTGCCGCCGATATCCAGCCCGATCACGGTACCGGAGAGTGCCTCCGGGGACGCGTGGGAATGCATGGCAGAGTCAAGATTGTTCACCGTGAAAGACTAGCTTGGAGCGCCCCGAGGAGAAACCGCAATGTCGCATTCCCTGTTTGATACGCCTTTCATTGCAGCGCCCATGGCTGGTGGAACGTCCACTGCCGCCCTGGTGCAGGCAGTTCAAGTCGGCGGCGGTTTGGGTTTTCTCGCCGCCGGCTATAAAAGCCCCGAGGCCATGACGGCCGAGATCGCAACTGCGCGTGCAATGGGCATCCGGTTCGGAATGAACGTTTTTGTACCGGATATGGCGCAACTCTCCCCGTCCCCGGCTGTGCGCGCGAGGCTGGAGGCGTACCGGACGGAACTTGAAGCAGAGGCGGCCCGCTACGGCGTGGCAGTCCCGGCCCTCCGATTTGATGACGACGACGCCTGGCAGGACAAAATCGACGCGTTGATCGCGGGTCCTGTGGAGTTCGTCAGCTTCGCCTTTGGGCTGCCGGGACGCTCTGTGGTCAAGGCCCTGCAGAAGGCCGGAACTGCTGTCATCACCAGTGTGACGAGCATTGCCGAGGCCCTTGCCGCCGCGGAGGAAGGCCCGGATGCCCTTGCGGTGCAGCATAGTTCCGCAGGAGCACACACGGCGGCGTTCCTCGCCGGCCCAGGAGAAAGCACCACGACGGCGGGTCTCATCGCCCAGGTGCGTACCGCCGTCGACCTTCCGCTGATTGCAGCCGGCGCGATCAGCCACGGTTCAGCGCTTCGCGAAGTCCTCGCCGCTGGTGCGGCAGCCGCGCAAGTTGGTACGGCGCTGATACGCACGGAGGAAAGCGGAGCCCGGCAAGCGCATAAAGACGCCCTCGGCGATCCGCGCTATACCGAGACAGCCAGGACCCGGGCCTTTACCGGACGATTCGCCCGTTCGCTGGTCAACGAGTTCGTTCGAGATCACGCGGACGCGCCAGAGGGTTATCCGGCAATCCATCATCTGACAGCGCCGATCCGGGCAGCAGCATCGGCGGCCGGTGATCCTGAGCGCCTCAATCTCTGGGCGGGCACCGGTTGGCGATCAGCAAAGGAAGGATCTGCGGAGGATGTTGTCAGGGATTTCCTGAGCGTGCTCTGACAAGCTCGGCCAGCAACGCTTCGCCCTCCCTGACCACCAGCTCACGGAAAAGCCTGACGGCGTCGGGTTCGAAGGTGCGCTCCCGCCAAGCCATGCCGATCTGCCGGAAGGCAAGCTCGGATTCGATGGGAACTTCCACAAGTCCCAACTCGGCCCCCGGCAGGAATTGGCCAGTTCCGGAGCCCGGCCCGGCGGGAGGCAGGATGCTGAAGCCCAGTCCGGCCGCGACCAGCCCCCGGACAGTGTGGGATTCCTGGACTTCAAAAGCGGTCCGCGGACGGAAACCTGCTTCGCGCAACAACGCTTCACCCAGAGCCCGGAGGCCGACGCCGGCGGGCAGCGTCACATAGGGCTCGTGGCGCAGCTCGGAGAGGTGCACGCTTGAGCGGCTCGCGAGTGGGTGCCGATAATGCAGCACTACGCGCAGCGGCTCCCTGTAGAGAGGCAGGGAGTGGATGCCCCTGCCGTCCGGGGCGATCGGTGCAGTGAGCGCGAAATCTGTATCGCCCCTGGCCAGTTCGTCCAGGCAGTCGTCACGCGGACCCTGCCGGAGCTCGAAGACCGTATGCGGATGGCGGCCGCGGTACGCGCTGATGAGCAGGGGCAGCGTCGCTTCCCCAAACGTGTGCTGGAACGAGACCCCGATCCGTCCCCTGACCACGTCCGACTCGTGGCGAACCCTATCCAATCCGGCTTGGAAGTCTTCCAGCGCCGCTTCGATATAGGGCAGCAATGTTCTTGCCGCTGGAGTCAGGCGGATGCCACGCCCATCATGAACAAGAAGATCCATCCCCACAATCGCGCTTGCCCTGGCCACTGCACGGCTCACCGTGGACTGGGGAACGCCGAGGAGCTCAGCCGTTTCCGTCATATGCTCCGTCCGGCCCAATTCTGCCAGGACGGGTAGGAGCGGCAGGAGTTGCACAAGCTGTTGGTGATCCGGTTCCATGCGCCTGCCGTTCCGCTCCAGCATCAGTACGAAAGTCATGCATTCCTGCATGAATCATAAGCGAATCATGCATTGGAACGCACAGTCCAGGAAGCCTAGTCTGGGCCAGTGACTAAAACAGCTGTGAGCGCTACACCATGGGACGGGCATGCCAAGGGTTCCCGTGGCTACCGCCGCGTGCTTGCCGCATTGGCCTTGGCCGGCGTGGCTACGTTCGCCCAGCTGTACTCAACCCAGGCGGTCCTGCCACTCATGGCAGCCGACCTCCGCATCTCGGCAGCAGAAGCCGCGCTGAGCATCTCCCTGGCCACCGTGGGACTTGCCGTCAGCGTCCTGCCGTGGTCCTTTGTGGCAGACAGGATCGGCCGGGTTCGTGCAATGGCCATGGGCATCGGAGCAGCAACAGTGCTGGGGCTGGTTGTTCCGCTGGCACCGACCGTTCCACTGGTCCTCGGACTGCGCGCTCTTGAAGGCATGGCCCTGGGCGGAATCCCAGCCATAGCCATCGCGTACCTCAACGAAGAAGTCACCAAGATCCACACCGCACTGGCGGCCGGAAGCTACGTTGCTGGAACCACGCTCGGCGGACTTGCCGGACGCTTGGTCGCGGGTCCAGTGGGAGAACTGTGGGGGTGGCGGGCAGCTGCGCTGGCAGTGTCCCTGCTGGCCACCGTCTCCGCGGTCCTGTTCCTGGTGCTGGTACCCAAACAGCGACGCTTCATGCCCGTACCGCCGAAGGGATTCCGCGGAGCCTTGCGCACACTGCGAGGCCATTCCACGAATCCCAAGCTGTTCTCCCTTTACCTTCAGGCATTCCTGCTCATGGGCGGATTCGTCGCGGTCTACAACTACCTCGGATTCCGGCTCCACGGTGAACCATTCGGACTTCCCACCACTCTGGTGAGCCTCATTTTCCTGGCCTATCTGTCCGGAACCGTGAGCTCCCGGTGGGCGGCCGGACTCACCACGCGCTTTGGGCGGCGCACTGTCCTGCTCTTTGGGATTGCCATGATGATCGCGGGACTCGCCCTCACGTTGGCAGAGAACCTCGTGGCCACGTTGATCGGCCTCGTGGTATTTACTGGCGGCTTTTTCGCGGCCCACAGCGTGGGTTCCGGTTGGACCGGTGCCATCGCCACAACAGGCCGCGCCCAAGCGGCATCACTCTATAACCTCTCCTACTATCTGGGGTCCAGTGTCATCGGCTGGGCGGGAGGCCTGGCTTTCCAAGCGTTCGGGTGGCCGGCTTTGGCGTGGAGCGTCATGGGCCTTGCCATTACGACGGCGGTAGTCACCGCCGTCGTACATCGCTCACCGTCAGCGCAAAGCAAGCCGCTTTCGGCACCGGAACCCCTATAATCGTCAGGCATGACAGAGATCACAAGTTCCCGGGAGCTGTCCTCGCCGGAACGGCTGCAGGCGTTTACCGATGCCGTGGTAGCGATCGCTTTGACGCTGCTGATCCTCCCCCTCATGGAGAGCGTTGGTGAACTGGCTGATCATCACGGCACCACAGCCCAGTGGTTCGCCGAGGAGCGGTATCCCCTCCTGGGATTCGTCCTGAGCTTCGTCCTCATCTCTGTTTTCTGGGTTCACCATCACCGGCTCTTCCGCAACGTCCATCTTGTGGACTCAGTACTCTTGTGGCTGACTATTGCCTGGATGTTCACCATCGTGTGGATGCCGGTGGCAACTGCACTGTCAACGCAAATGCATGCAGATTGGGCGCAGCCGCTTGTCTACATAGGCACGCTTTTCGCTACGAGTTTCCTGCTGCTGCTGGCCCGCGTCTATCTTCGCTCGCACCCGCACTTGCATGACCTGGACGAGGCGGCCACGAGGTCCGGGATCCAGGCCGGGACCATCGTGGCGGCGCTCTTTCTCGCCGCGCTGATCCTGGCTCTCATAGTTCCAGACTTGGGAAACCTGCCATTGCTCCTCATGGTGCTCAGTGAGCCACTCCAACGGCTCGCCCGGCGTCGGAGCCTCAAGAACAGCGAGCGACAGCCCTTGGACCCAACCCCAAAATAATCCACGTAGTACCCGCGCCATCACGGACAAATATTCGGGAAGTACCATCTGGAACGAATGGTTAGCCAGGATTTCAGTGATTATGATGAATGAAAGGCAATTTCAGGAGGATCCGTGAGCAACCCCGCGAAGAATGTTCGGCCAACGTCAGGCAGCGCCGAGCCGCTGGACGCCATAGATGAACGGATCCTTGCCGCCCTGGTGGAGGACGCCCGCATCTCCAACAAACAGTTGGCAGAACTCGTGGGAATCGCTCCGTCCACTGCGCTGATGCGGACAAGGGCCCTGTCCGAACGCGGGATCATCGAAGGCTTTGAGGCGATCCTCAGCCTGCCGGCCATCGGCCGCTCGGTGCAGGCGCTCATTGCCGTCCGTCTCCGCGCCCACGATCGGGACCAGATCGACCGCTTCACCGCACGCGTCCCTAAGCTGCCCGCAGTGATCTCCACGTTCCACACCACCGGTTCCGTGGACTATCTTCTGCATATTGCAGTCGCCAACACCGACGACCTCCGCAACTGGCTGCTGGATAACCTCGCGACTGATCCGGTGGTTGGCCACACGGAGACCACCATGGTCTTCCAGCACATCCCCGGCAATCGCGGTCCGCTCCCCGAGTAGCGACTCTCAGGCGCGCCTGGCACCCCGGAGTGACGCCGCGGCAAGCGCCAGCGCTGCAACCCCGCACAGCACGGTAAAACCAACGACGGCGGTCTGCAAGCCAAGTGCCGAGACCGCCATTCCCAAGCCAATCACCGGAACTGCGCTCCCCAAATAGGTGATGACGTATACCGTGCTGATGACCTGCGCATGCCGGGCTGCCTCGACCTTCCCGGCAACGTCGTTGAACACCTGACGGAAGGCGATGCCCTGCCCTGCACCCGCAGTGACGCTGGCTGCAGCCAGCAACAACGGACTCGACCAAGCTGCGGCAGCTCCCACCAGAACTATCGAGATGCCCAACACCGCCAGGGCAACGGGGACCAGGTAGCGTCCGCGTACTCCTACCAGCTGGCTGAGCGCCGAAGCACCCAGGGTCACCCCAGCCAGCAGCCCGATAAGGGGTCTGGAATCAGCATGCACCACCGTTGCGAAATATCCGGGAGCCAGCGACAGGCAGAACCCAAAGACTGCGAAGCTCAGGAAGCCCACTGCCGATGCCATCCAAAAGGCACTGCGGGCGTGACTGGAAATGGCGGGTTTTCGTGGAGCGAGAACCTTGAACGCCGGCTTTCCTGCAGCGGGCGCAATCGCGGGCCTTGCCTTGAGTAGCCACAGCGGAATAAGCGTGGCAAGCAGCACCGCGGAGTGGATGTAATAGGGCGTTCGCGTAGGGTCCGGAAGCAGCGACAGGAGACCACCGATGGCGGGTCCGGCAGCCACGCCACCAGCCGAGGAGAGCAACGTGAAGCGCGAAGCCCAGTCAGGCCGCTGGGGCAACAGTTCACGCAGGGCTGCGGAACTGGCCCCAGTAGCCAGCCCTACTGCCACGCCTTGGAAGGCCCTGCCGAGGGACAACATGCCAAGACTGTCCGCATTCGCGAAGATGATGCCGCCCACCAAACCCATGACGACGGCAAGCACCAGTGCCGCCCGCCTCCCAATGTGATCGGACCAGTGCCCCGCCACGATGAGAGCCACAACAAGCGCCAGTACGTAGCTGGCAAAGGCCATCGTGACGTCCAAGGAGGACATACCCAGGCTGGCCTGCAGGAGAGGATAGAGAGGTGTGGCCAAGTTTGCGCCTACAAGCAGCGTGAACATCACTGTGCCGGCCAGGACCAGCCTTGCAGTGGTGGTGGCATCCCAACTCCAGACGCCGGCTTTGGCCGGACGCATGCGGAGTTCGCTCAAGACAGTCATTTCCGTGCCTTTGATTCGGGGCTGCGCGCGGGTTCCTTGTGGGATGGGCCGCGCAGCCAGGTTTCGATAGCAACAGATTGCCGTAGGACTGCGCTCAGCGAAGCAGGAACGTGGGAAAATTGAGCAAAATACTCAAAGTAGTCTCGTCAAAGTAAGCCGGAGTGACCATTTGAATACCTTGGACCCTATGGACTTGAAGATCCTGCTGGAACTCATCAAGGACCCCCGCATCCAGATCGCCGAGCTCAGCGATTCCCTCGGCATTGCCCGCAATACCGCGCAGAGCCGCCTTAAACGGCTGCTCCGGTCCGGGGTCCTCCAGGCAGCAGGCCGCGAAGTGGACCTCGAAAAGGTGGGGTACGACGTCGTCGCTTTCATCACCATTGAAGTAACGCACCGCGAACTCGACGGCGTCATCGGCGCCTTGCGGCTGATTCCACAGGTGCTGGAAGTCCACGAAATCTCAGGCCGCGGAGACCTGTGGTGCCGCGTGGTGGCAACGGACACGCACAACCTGCAATCTGCGCTGAGATCCGTCCTTCGTACCAAAGGCGTCATCCGAACGGAAACTGTCCTGGCCCTGCACACGCATATCCCCTACCGCACGGAGCCTTTGATGGAAAGGTTGGCCGGTTCCACCAACACGCGGTCAGCATGAGCGTTTGAACGCGGTTCCAGGCGTCTCACCCGATTAGGCTTTTGACCATGGATTGGCTCTCACACATATTGCAGATCAACTGGCTCGCTGTCCTCCTGGCTTTCATTTCAAGCATGGTGATCGGGTTCGTTTGGTACATGCCAGCCGTCCTGGGGCGCCGGTGGATGCAAGCGATCGGCAAAACCGAAGAGGACCTTAAGAACATCGATGGTGGCGCGGGCATCTGGATTCCCATGATGCTTGCCGCGGCGCTCACCAGCATTCTGCTGGCCATCCTGATCAGTGCCCTGGAGCTCAACACTTTCCTTGCCGGCGGCCTCTTCGCCCTGATCCTGGCTTTGGTGTTCCGTGCCGGAGGACATGTCATCCACAATGGTTTCGCGGGGCGTCCCTCTGAGGTGACCGTTATTGATGCGGGGCACGACATCCTCGCCATGACCATTGCCGGCGCCATCATCGGTGCCATGCAGTAGCGTTCACTCGTGACCATCATTGATAACGCCGTCTATGTAGAGGGCGTACGCACAGCCACCCCACGTAACCTTGAGCAGACATTCGAGACACTCTCGGAGCAAGGTGGTATGGCGTGGATCGGGCTATACAGGCCCACCCGGGACGAGATGGCCGCCGTCGCCCACGAATTCGGCCTTCACGAACTCGCTGTGGAGGACGCTGTTTCAGCGCACCAGCGGCCAAAGCTGGAGCGCTACGACAACAACCTCTTCACGGTCCTGCGGCCCGCCCGCTATCTGGATGCTTCCGAGACCGTGGAGTTTGGCGAGCTGCACATCTTCACTGGTCCCAATTTCGTGGTGACCATCCGCCATGCCGAGACCGGCGGAGTCGCTCGCGTCCGGCACCGTTTGGAGCAGCGCCCAGACCTTTTGCGGCATGGACCCGAAGCGGTGCTGTATGCCCTCCTGGACCAGGTGGTGGACGATTACGCGCCTGTGGTGGCCGGGCTTGAGAACGACATCGACGAAATTGAGGACCAGCTCTTCAGCGGCGACACCGCGGTTTCTCGACGGATCTATGAACTTGCCCGTGAAGTCATTCAATTCCAGCGGGCCATCCAGCCTCTTCCGGACATCATGGTCCTGCTGGAGAAGGGCTTCGAAAAGTACGGTGTGGACATCGAACTCCAGCGCTCCCTCCGCGACGTAGAGGACCACGTCCAGCGCGTCATCTCCAGGGTGAACTCCTTCAGGGATCTCCTCCAGAACGCACTGACCCTTGACGGCACCCTGACAGCCAACCGCCAGAACGAGGCGAGCGCTGCGCAGAACGAGCAGGTCAAGAAGATTTCCTCGTGGGCTGCCATTCTGTTCGCTCCCTCGTTCGTGGCGGGCGTTTATGGCATGAACTTTGACCACATGCCGGAGCTGCACTGGGACTTCGGCTATCCAATGGCCATCGGGCTCATGGTCGGAGCAGCACTGCTCATGTATCTCATTTTCAAGCGGAAAGGCTGGCTGTGACGCCGCTATTCCCGCAACCAGGAAACCGTACCCAACGAGGGCAAGGCAACGGGGAAACCGTCCTGGCGCTCTTGGAGGGCTTCTCGCACGACGCCGGACGGTCAGGTTTCCAGCTTGAGTCCAGCCAGCATGAAGCAGCGCAGCGGTTGGCAGCCTTCGGTGCAGCGGTAACGGGCCGTCGTCGTACGCTACAGCAGAGGGCGCCGCGAAGCATCTATCTTCACGGACCTGTGGGTCGCGGCAAAACGTGGCTCATGGACAGTTTCCATGACAGGCTCCGGGCCCGGAAACGTCGCGTCCACTTTCACGATTTCTTCCGCAAGCTCCACGGCGGAACGCACCGTCCCGTTTCCGCGGATGGAACAGCCATACAGCACTCAGTGGATGTGCTCCTGGCGGACATCGATGTCCTGTTCTTTGATGAATTCCATGTCCACGACGTCGGGGATGGGATGTTCATGGCGCGATTGCTGCGATCCGCGGCGCAGCGTCGGATTCCCTTGGTGGTGACGTCCAACTACGCCCCGGACGACTTGTTGCCCAATCCCTTGTGGCACGACCATTTTCTGCCCACCATCGAAGCCATCAAAGAGATGATGGAGATTGTGGAGATCAACGGCCCCGCCGATTTCCGGCGGTTTCCTGCAGCAGGTAGTGCTCCCGGCGACGCGCCCAAGGCCTTCAGCTCGGGCCGGATCATCACGCCGGGCACACCCAAGCAGCTGGGACGGTTGGGGCTCTTCCGGCCAACTGCATCCCAAAGCCGTGTGCTGACCCCAACAACGCAACCGATCCTGGTCAAGAACGCAGACCCGGACCTGCTCTGGGTGGGGTTTCCGGAATTGTGCGCAGGGCTGACCTCCACCGCGGACTTCCTGGCCTTGGCGCACAGTTTCAAGACCTGGGTCATCGACGACGTTCCCTCCGCTGCCGTGGGCGACCCTGCTTCCGCGCCCGCATGGCAGCGGTTCAGCAATGCCGTGGACGTGCTTCACGATCAGGACATCACCTTGTTCCTGATCGGCACGGGACCCCTGGACTGGGACGCGGAGCCCTCCGGGAGCGTCCTGCCCGTGGATCTGGCCCGCATTGCCAGCCGCCTGTCCCTGTTGGGCAGGTGCGATCACGACGATGCCCTAGCAATCGAAGAGGCCGCCGGAAGCTGAGTTTCGGGCGGCCTCGGGACCTGTTTTCGGCCTGGGAATTTCGACCTCGGGACGGTGTGGCCCTTTGGGTTTTTTGCCGCTAGATCACGCCACCGGCAGCAGACGGCGCACTTGAATCACGCCCAGCATCGCCAACGCTCTCACGGGCAACGTAATTCTCGATATCGAAGAGGTTTTCCGCCCGCTCTGTGATGTTTAGAAGCGTGGTCATGGAGGCAACTTCCTCAACCTGTTCCTTCAGGAACCACAGCATGAACTGTTCGCCCAGGGCGTCGCCCTCTGCGCGGGCGGCGCGGAACATCTCCTCAATGTTGCGCGTGACTTCCCTTTCCTGCTCAAGGGCCAAAGCGATGGGTTCCTTGGCGTTGGCGAAGTTGTTGCGAACCGGGGCGATGCCGGGAATCTCGACGGGTACGTTACGGTCCAGCATGTACTGGACCATCATCATGGCGTGGTTCCGCTCCTCGAGGGACTGGCGGTAAAAATGCCGGGCAAGTTGCGGCAAGTCCTGACCGTCAAAATACACGGCTACTGCAATGTATTGCTGGGAGGCCGCAAACTCATTGGCGACCTGAACGGACAACAGCTCATTGAATGTCTTGTTAGCCATGGCACCGATCCTACAGCCGGGCTAAGACAGCCAGGCAGCGACCTGTTAAGCCAGCAGCAGAGCGAACCAAACACCGGCAGCGGCAGCCCCGACGCTGACAGCCATGGAACCCAAGCCGTTGACAAGCGCCAGCCCCATCCGCCCGCTCTGCACCAGCCGGATGGTCTCCAGGCTTGCCGTGCTGAAGGTGGTGTAGCCACCCAGGAAACCAGTGCCGAGGATGAGTTGAAGGGATTCGGGGGCCTGCCCTTGCATCACCAGGCCAGCCAGGAACCCGAGGAGCAAGGAGCCGGAAACATTGATGAAGATGGTGGCCCATGGCAGGGCCGTACGAAGGCGTGCCCGGATGAGCCCGTCCAGAATGAATCTGGCAGCGGCGCCGAGTCCCCCCGCCAGGGCCAACAGGAGGACGGTCATTTCGCCCGCCGGTGGTGCCATGCAGCGAGCCAGATTCCGGTTGTGGTTGCCACCGCCCCACCCAGCAGGCTCACACCCAGATAACTTGTAGCACCAGTCGTGTCTCCTTCGGTAAACAGGTGAACCGCATCCAATGCGAGCGTGCTGTAGGTGGTGTAGGCACCCAGAAAGCCCGTACCCAAGGCGAGGCGCAGCATCCGGCGACGTCCGACGTCGGGCCCCCTCCTCGCCAGCCCCTCCAGCAAAGCGCCGAGCGCCAAGGCGCCGGAAAGGTTGATGAGGAGGGTGGGCAACGGCCAGGACCCTGGCGCGGGAATCAAGAGTCCGAGGCCGTAACGGGCGAGCGCCCCCAGGACGCCGCCTACGGCCACCATTCCAATGAACCCCCAGTGAAGATGGACCGGACGCCTGATCTCAGTCGTCATCATCCACCGGTACCCGTGGCTCAACGGGTACAACGAGCACAGGACGGTCTTGGCGGTGGAAGAGCTGCCGGGCAATGGAGCCGGCCGTCAGTTCTTTGATGGCTGAACCGAGCTTGCGGTCCCTGGAGCCCACCACAATCATGGACGCCCCGATATCTTCGGCCTCACGGGCCAACGCCCGTGCCGGCTCCCCTGCCAGGGAAACGATGGACCAGTTCAGATCAGCTTCGGCCAACTGGGTGGCAATTGCTGTCCGCACGGATTCCGGGGCGCTCTCGGCATCGTCATCCACGCCGTCGGGATCAATCGGGGCCGATGGACCGCCCGTGGTGCCGTCCACGGGATAGGCCGTCACGTCGACGAACGCGCACACCAGTGGGAGCCCGGCGCTCAGCGCCACCTCAGCGGCGCGCTCGACGACGACGGGCCGCTGCCCGGGCATGACACCTACCAGGATGGGGCCGGCGAGGCCTTTGGGTGCTGGGATCCCGGTCATGGTGAAGTCCTCCTGTCAGACTTTCTTTACGACGCTGGACTTGAGCTGCATGGGGCCGAATCCGTCCACTTTGCAGTCAATATCGTGATCCCCCACCCCGTCGACGAGGCGGATATTCCGCACTTTGGTGCCCACCTTGATGGCCGTGGCGCTGCCCTTGACTTTGAGGTCCTTGACCACCGTGACGGTGTCGCCGTCGCTCAGAATATTGCCCACCGCGTCTTTGATGACGTGCGCCTGCACATCACTCTCGGCGGTGGGTGACCATTCGTGGGCGCATTCAGGGCAAACGAGCAGCACGCCCACCTGGTAGGTGTATTCACTGGAGCATTCGGGGCACGGAGGCAGGGAGTCGTTCACAGGGTAATTCTAAGGCGCCATCCACTGCCGCCCGGCTCTTCAACCACAGCCCGATCGCGTGCCTCCGTCACAACCACATTACGAAGGCGCGCCGCCGAATCTGTTGCCCCATGTCGGATCGACACATAGGCTCAATAATGTGAGTGGCGGGGACGGTGATCCGACAAGCGGTACCGACCAGCGACCCGTGAAGGAAAAACAAGCATGGCTACAGGCACAGTAAAATGGTTCAACGCTGAAAAGGGCTTCGGATTTATTGCCCCGGACGACGGTGGCCCGGATGTATTCGCCCACTATTCCGCAATTACCTCCAGCGGATACCGTTCCTTGGACGAGAACCAGAAGGTCCAGTTCGACATCACCCAAGGCCCCAAGGGACCTCAGGCGGAGAACATCCAACCCCTCTAAACTCCCACAAGAAACCGGCCAGGCACGTTGTGCCTGGCCGGTTTTGTTGTCGGCGAAATCTGTGGAGCTAAGGAGATTCGAACTCCTGACCTCTTCGATGCGAACGAAGCGCTCTACCAACTGAGCTATAGCCCCTGGGCACGGCGTCTACGGCCAGGCCAGTGTCCCTAGGCTACAAAGTTTCCCGGCGCTTTTCCAACCACCGCGTTGACTCATTGAAAACCTCCGCGTAGCCGGATACGTTGCCTCATTTGAAAACCTCCGCGTAACGGCGTGGTTCGCAAGTGTGGCGGCGGTTCGGGGCTATGCCCGTTTTCATGGAGCTAACGATGGCCCAGCGGCAAGCTGTGACGAAGAAGAAAGCCCTCGCCTATAAGGGTGCTGATCGGTCAGGGAAGTCCCGGATCCTGAACGAACTGGTCGAGCTGACCGGTTGGCACCGCGACTACGCCCGGGCAGCGCTGCGGGAGGCTCTGGTCCTGAAAGTTGTCAGGCCCAGGCCGGGCAGGACCCCGGTCTACGGCCCCGATCTGGTGCCGCCGCTGATCAAATGCTGGGCGGTGCTGCGCGCCCCTGCCGGCAGGCTGTTGGCCCCGATGCTGCCTGTCTTGGTGCCGCTGCTGCGCCGGGACAAAGAGCTTGAGATCACCGACGGGCAGGCGGATTTGCTGATGCGAATGAGCGCGGCAACCATCGACCGCAAACTCGCCGGCGAACGGTCGAAGATGGTCCTGCGGGGCCGATCCCACACGAAGCCGGGCACTCTCCTGAAATCCCAGATCCCGATCCGTACGTGGGCCGAGTGGGACGACGCCGTCCCGGGATTTGTGGAGATCGATCTGGTCGGCCACGAGGGAGGCAACAGCTTCGGGGAGTTCTGCTGCACCCTGACGGTGACGGACATCGCCACGGGCTGGACCGTGAACCGGTCGGTGCGGAACAAGGCCGCCAAATGGGTCTTCGAGGCCCTTGAACACGTCACTGCGGTCTTTCCGTTCCCCATCATCGGCATCGATTCGGACAACGGTTCCGAGTTCATCAACGAGCATCTGCTGGCCTACTGCCACGCGCACCAAATCACGTTCACCAGATCCAGGCCAGGCAACAAGAACGACGGAGCCCACGTGGAGCAGAAGAACTGGGCCAGGGTCCGGGAACTGGTCGGCTACCTGCGCTACGACACCACCGCGGAGTTGGAGAAACTCAACGAGATCTGGGAGCTGGACCGTGTCTTCACCAACTACCTGCTGCCCCAGCAGAAGCTACTCTCCAAGCAGCGGCACGGCGCGAAAGTCACCAAGAAACACGACGCGCCAGCCACACCCCACCAACGCGCGATCCGGCATGAACGGATGCACAAACGCCCTGTCATCCAGATGAACGCCGCCTTCAAACGCATCAAGCCCGGAGCCCTCTCACGTCAGATTCTGGCGCTCACCGGACAGCTGGAAACACTGGCCCTGGTCAAGAAACCAGCACCCCTCAAACCCGTAAACCGAGCCTGGAACGGCTAGGCAATCCGGAGGTTCTTCAACGAGGCAACGAAGCCACTCATCCGGAGGTTTTCAAATGAGGCAACGTATTACTCTTCCCGGAGGTATTGCAATGAGGCAACAGGACCACGACACGAACGTTTCAGTGCCATACCTTTGCTCGGGCATGAGGTTGAGTCCTGCGCGCAGGTAGGCGCCCATGGCACCCGGCAGTGGGACTTCCAGAACCTTGCCTCGTGCGCCAGTAATGGCTTTCCACGACGCCGCCATGTCCTTCATGGCCAGGACCTCGGGGCCGCCAACGGTTCTGACCCGGTGCTGCTCGGGAGAAGGCGGTTCCAGCGCAGCTTCGAGCAATGCAGCTACGGCTTCCCTAGGTGAGATCGTCTGGAACCGCACTCCCTTGAACACCGGAATCAACCGTATCTTTGCACCTGCACTAAAGATCATTTCGACCAGGCTGTGGAATTGCGTGGCTCTGATAACCACCGTTTCCAGTTCGGCCCTCGCGTAGACCCGTTCCTTTGCCGCTTTGGAGACATAGTAGGAATGGGCGCTCTTGTCGCAGTTGATAATCGACAACGCCACAGCCCTGCGAACACCTGCCTGGTGAGCCACGCCAAGAAGACGCTTGCCGCCATCGGCAAATTCCTTTTGGGGTTTCCCGAACCGGCCCTCAAGGCAATCAATGACGACGTCGGCACCCGCCAGCGCAGCTGCCAGGCCATCGCCTGTGGTGACGTCGCCAGCAAAGTAGGTGACGCCGTCGTGATGCTTCTCCGAACCGCGAGGCGGCACACGGCGACTCAGGACGGATACTGTGTGCCCGGCGTCGAGCGCCTGGCGAACAACTTCACGGCCTGCCTGGCCGGTGCCACCCGCAACACAGAGCGTGGTCATGCCGGGCTAGGCGCGGCGACGCTGCAGGACATCGTCCAGGTTGCTCAAGGCACTCTGCCCCTTGGATGCAGTGCGCACCTGCGCAGCTGCTGCGGCCTCCGCCTGCTCAACACTTTGCTTCAGCACCGGCTTGCCCACAGGCTTGGGAGCGTCTGGAAGATCCAAAGGCTCCGGAGCGGGGCGCGGCGCCTTCGCGGCACCCACGTAGGTGGGCTTGGGCACCTCAACCGGTTCCCAGCTGGCATCCTCGGAACCAGCGGCCCCTTCGGCGGACCTATCACCAGCGGACTTGTCACCAGCAGACTTGTCTCCGGCCGCTAGGGCAACAGCCAAGGCAGCCTGGCGTAGTTCCACGGCCGAAAGGCGTGCGGCTTCCAGCTTTCCGGCCTCAGCATCGAAAACCGGGGTTTCCTTGGCTTCGACAGGCGCTTCCTTTGGCAAGTACCGTGCCGGGGTTTGGATGGGCACCACTGGTGCAGCCCGCCGCGCACGGCGTTCACGGAGATCCCGGAGGGCGAGTCGCCGCAAAGTCACCACGGCAAGTACCGAACCAACGAACGACACCAACGGCAGCCAGACAGTACCGGTGCCGAACAGCCGCAGCATGCCCGAAACAATGGCGGTCAGCAGCAAAGCGAGGCCGGACAACGCCAAGGTAAGCCGGGCATAACGAATCGTAAAGGGAGTTGCGGGCGGCTTTCTGGCAGACGACTCAGCCACGCTGGATTCCTGGGGCGACGCCGGTGCTTTGCTGTGCATGGTCTCCATCGGTTTCTCCTGCCGGGGTGCCAAAGTCAGTACCACCCCTGCCTGCGTTTCGTCTGGTTCGTCGTCAAATGCCTCTGCTGAAACAGTGGCCGCCTGGACCTGCTGCCGTCTGTTCCGAAGAACGTAAGGAGCGACCCATACCATCCAAAGCGCGACAGTGACCACAAGGATCACTGAGCTGCTGAGAGGGAAGTCCACATTCAAAACCGTAGAAGCAAATCATCAGGGGCGGCGGCATTGCGGTCGGTGTGTCGTCGGCGAGTCCACAAATGAATGGAGATACGGCTCAAAAGGGGCTATGACCTGCCTGTTCTTCCTCTGAGCCAGGCGTCAAGGAGTCCCTGCGGAACCTCCTCCGAGGTGAGCGCGAATGAGCGATGATCCGCCCACTCGCCATTGATGTGCAGGTATCTCAGCCGGTAGCCCTCGTCCCGGAATCCGAGCTTTTCCACCACACGGAGACTTGGCGCATTCTCTGGCCGGATATTGATTTCCATCCTGTGCAGGCCAAGGGTCCGGAAGCAGTGGTCCGTAGCCATCGCAACTGCAGTGGGAGCAATACCGTGTCCGGCGCGTTCCTTATCAACCCAGTAGCCAAGGGTAGCCATCATCGCCGAACCCCACACGATGGATGAGACCGTCAACTGGCCCACAATTTGCGGCTCACGGAAACCCTCGGTCCGCTCCGTGATGAGGAAGGGCAAAGCCGTGGACTGCCGGGCTTGCGCATTCAGGGATGCCACCATTTGACGGTAATTGGGCAGGCGACCACCCGGCGCAGGATTGGATGCCTCCCAAGGTGCAAGCCATTCACTGTTCCGCGAACGGACATCAGACCACTCCCGCTTGTCGCGGTAACGGATGGGCCGGAGCACCAAGGCTCCGCTTTCCAGCGTTACCGGCCAGATCGCAGAGCCGTACACCGGTGTTATTTGGGAAGGCCGGCAGTGAAGGTGGGCAGCCACTCGCGGAGCTCGGGTCCGAGGTCATCGCGTTCGCATGCCAACTCGATGCAGGCCTTCAAGTAGCTCAACTTGTCACCGGTGTCATAGCGGCGCCCACGGAAGACAACGCCATAAACGCCGTAGCCTTCACCTTCCCCGGCAGCCAGAACCTCAAGGGCATCCGTCAGCTGGATTTCTCCGCCGCGTCCGGGAGCAGTGTTCTCCAGGACGTCGAACACTGCCGGGTGCAGAACGTAGCGACCGATCACCGCGAGGTTGGATGGAGCTTCTTCGGGGGACGGCTTTTCCACCAGCTGCTTGATGCGGACGTAGCCGTCTTCACCGTTTTCCTCGACGTCGGCGCAACCGTAGGCGCTGATCTTCGAAGGCTCAACTTCGATGAGAGCGACAACGGAACCACCGGTTTTTTGCTGGACAGCGATCATTTCGCTGAGCAGGTCCTCGCGGGGATCGATCAGGTCATCGCCGAGCAAGACCGCGAACGGCTCGTACCCGACGTGCTGCTTTGCACGCAGGACCGCGTGGCCGAGGCCGTTGGGGTCGCCCTGGCGGACGTAGTGGATGTCGCCCAGATTGGTGGCGGACTGGATAGCCTCCAGCTTGGCAGTATCGCCCTTCGCTGCCAGCGTTGCTTCCAACGCCGGCACACGGTCAAAGTGATCTTCCAGGGCGCGCTTGCTGCGCCCGGTGATCATCAGGACGTCGTGCAGGCCAACCTTCACCGCTTCTTCGACGACGTACTGGATGGCTGGCTTGTCAACCACGGGCAGCATTTCCTTCGGCATCGCCTTTGTGGCGGGGAGGAACCTGGTACCAAGACCCGCTGCGGGGATGACGGCCTTACGGACAGCATTGTTATCGAGAGTCACCGGACTAATGTAACGGAAGGAATACATCAACGGGTAAACCCTCGCCGTGGCAAGACGCAGAAACAGCCCTTGAACTGGAGCGGATTTGCTGCTTTACGTAGACGACGGTAGCCCGCGCGAATCTCATGATCGGACCAAAATGGCATCGAAGGAAGACATCCGCAGCAGCCGACGCCTGTACAGGCGCGGCCTCAGCAAGGAGCAAGTAGCCGAAGCGGGCGAGGCGATTGCACGCCACGGCTTGGCGTGGGCCCGGAAGATTTCGGCCGGATCCCCCCGGACCTTCGCGATCTACGTCGGCGTCTCCCACGAACCCCCAACCATGCCCTTGATCGCAGGCCTCCACAGCGCGGGCCACCAGGTGCTGCTTCCCGTCTGCGAAGCCGGCCGCCAGTTGAGCTGGGTCTACTGGACGCCGGAGACAGCTTTCGTCCGGTCCGACTACGCACCCATCGACGAACCCGAAGGCGAGCGTTTGGACAGTGCTGTTGTGAGCGCTGTTGCGGGCATCTTCATGCCGGCCACCGCTGTGGACCGGGATGGCAACCGCATCGGACAGGGCGGCGGCTACTACGACCGCCTCCTCCAACGCCTGGACAGTTCCGGTGGGCGGCCACCCACCATTGCGGTGGTGTACGACGACGATGTGTTGCCTTCCGGAGCTATCCCCGCCGAGCCTTTTGACCGCCCGGTGCCGGATGCCTTGACACCCTCGGGAATCATCGCGCTTGGCGGCGGAGAGTGACCTGGTTGACGCTACGTGAAGCCGCCCACCTACGTGGAGTTGGCAGATAGCGGATGAACGGGATGCTGATGATAGAATTGGCACTCAGGCCCTGCGACTGCTAATGCGGAGATTCTCCGCCACGGCTCCACAGGACCTGAACCTTGTCCTGAAGGAGGAACTCAGTGCCCACATACGCATACGCCTGCAAAGACTGTGACCATGCCTTTGACATCGTCCAGTCCTTCTCAGACAGCTCCCTGACGGAGTGCCCTGAATGCCAGGGCGCGCTCCGCAAGAAGTTCAACAGCGTCGGCGTTGTCTTCAAGGGCTCGGGCTTCTACCGCACGGATTCGCGCGATGCCAAGGGCAGCACTGTCTCTGCTGCGCCCTCCTCCCCGGCGACTCCGACCCCGGCTGCCACGCCTGCACCAGCGGCTGCAGCCGCAGCAAGCTAGCAGCACTTTTCCACACCAGCACTTTTCCACATAGGGCACCCGGCCGCTGTTGGGCGGCCGAGCCCGGTGGCTAACGTGGCGTCATGCCACTAAAGTCCACCACTTCGCCACTCCCCCGCCGCGAACATTCAACTGCCCCTGCCCGGGGCCGTGGTCGCTCCCGAAACCCGCCAACCAGCACGGCTGGCTCTTTCCACCCACGGAAGCAGGGGCCACATCGCCAAGTGAGGCTGGGCCCCAGGCAGAGCCTGAACTTCTGGGTCTCCCGGAATCGTCGGCTGACAGTTGCACTGCTGCTCTGCCTGGCCACGGGCATTACAGTCCAACAGCTAACCCCTGCCTCTGAGCAGCGCGTCAGCATTCTCGTCGCTGCCCGTGATCTTGCCGCAGGCACCAGCCTCACAGTGGCCGACTTCACCACTGTTGATGTGCCGCCCGACCTCGCGATCTCCGGAGCCCTGGAGGATCACGTTTCACTGGTGGGCCGCCAGCTTGCCTCGCCCTTGACCAAAGGGCAGATTCCCACTGAATCCAATCTTCTGGGGCCGGGTCTTCTCACTGGTGCACCTGTAGGTTCAGCTGCGGTCCCTCTTCGCATGGCTGACCCTTCATCCATCCAGCTTCTGTCCCCGGGACAGCTGGTGAATGTAGTACTCACTGCTGCAGGATCATACGACGAGTCCCGGCAAACCGAAGTCCTGGCCACCTCCGTCCCTGTTCTTTGGACGTCTGCCCAAGGGGGCAAACCTGGCCAATGGCTTGGCACCAGCGACACCGACGGCTTGATGGTGGTAGCTGCAGATCCTCGGCAAGCAGAAAAGCTTGCCGGCGCATCCACGCAAGGCAAGCTTTTCTTCGTTTTGGTCAATCCCTAGGTTTTGGTCAATGCCCAGGTTTCGCCCATCCCTGATGCAGGGCTTGGATTCGGTGATCTCATCAGCCCCAATGCGGGGGCTTCTGCTCCTTCAACCACTGCTCATGGTCATAGTTGCCTTCGTCGCCCCAACGCCGGGGATCGTCTTCAGCGGCCTTGGTAGGCAAGATTCCACCGGAAGCCTGCTTCGTCGCTGGCTTCTTTGACTCTGCCTGCTCTTCAGCGTTTTCGGCGCCTACAGCTGCGGTCTGTTCGTCAGAGCCGCTTTCGTTGCCGGTTCCCTGTTCATTCACTGGTACTTCAGTCCCATCGTCTGGATCACTGGGGGTTGGATTGCTGGCTTCTGCGTTGCTTGGTTCGCCATCCGCCCCCCTGCGCCTGTTCACATCTGTCTGTCCGGGCTGCTGGGATTCCAGCGATGCCTGGGGACTTCCCGGGCTTTGCCGATGCGAAGCCCGGGTTGCGGAGGAACTGCTGTACGAGGAGCTGCTGTACGTGGAAATCCCATACGAGGAGCTGGAATACGAGGAACCTGCATACGAGGAGCCAGCATTATCCAGATTCAATTGTTCAACATCCATGTCCAGGAAGCCATGCTCCGCTGGCGGGGCGGCCTGGGGAACATGGTTCTCAAGTCCCAAATAGGACCCGATTCGATCTGCGCAGGACGAAGGATCCGTGAACACTTCGATGGTCCACAGGGACATGTAACGCCAGCCCATGCGTTCCAGCAGCTGGGGCCTCAGACGGCTGCGTTCACGGACACTCATGCGTCGGTAACGTTCCGTGCCATCGGACTCGATTGCCACTGGCGTGGGAATCTCGGCGCCTTCCCGTCCAATGGTGTGGACGGGATCGGCAGCGGCGGCAATGTCCAGTACACCGTCATACAGGTGCCACACGCGGGCACCCCTGGCCCGCAGCCTCTCGCCGAGATCGGCAACCAGGGGGTCCTCCCCCAAGGCCTGTTCACTGGCAACGGCACGCGAGGCGGGGGTTCCAAGGTTGCTGTTCCCGGACAGTTCCCGGTCGAGCAGTTCGTAAAAGTCCACAGCCCCGTGCGCCAAGCGGTCCAGATCCAGATCTTCCGGGCGGAAGCAGCTCAGGACGTGCATGGAACGGCGGGCACGGGTCATTGCCAAGGCAAAGCGGTTTCGTCCGCCCTCGGTGGACAGGGGTCCGAACGAGTGCAAGGCGCGGCCGTGGGGTGTCCGTCCATAGCCCAGGGAGAAAATGACATGGTCGCGCACCAGGCCTTGGGCGCGCTCGAGGTCCACGACGCGGAAAGACTCGGGGCCGGCGCCGAAGAAGGCGGACAACAAGGGGTGGTTGGGCAACTGAAGCCGGATGGCCTCGCCGATCCGCGCAGCGTGGCGCAGGCTGGCCGTGACCACCGCCAAGGACGTGCGGGGCCGGAGTCTGGCATACTCGAAGACAAGATCCACCACGCGGTTGACCTCCGCCGTAACGGACTCAACGCCCTCATGGTCCGCGCCGGGGAGGCCGGTTCCATCGGGGATGTACTCCACCAGGATCGAACGATCCAGGCCAGTTACCGAATTGCCATCAGGCAAACGCCGGAGGCCGCCATCGTAGTAGTTCTTGCTCAGCTGCAGGATCAGATCCTCATCGACCGCCCGGTAAACCCAGTTCAGCTGCCAGGTGGGCAGGACGCGTGCCAAGGCTTTGAACGCACTGTCCACGCTCTCGTGGCTGGCCACTCCCGCCACGGGGGGTTCGACGGCAACGCTGAAGGTGCGGGCGTTCGCGACCTTCGCATCCCCGAAGGCTATGACTTGCCGGGCCCGTGCAATCGCCGGGAGGACGGCCTGAAGTGAGGTCGATTCGGCGTCGATGATGATCACGGCGTCAAACTTCTGCTCCGCCGGAAGAACTCCCGTCAACAGGTACGGGCTCACCGACCACACCGGAACAAGCAGGGGCACGAGGTCAGGGGCCTGCGCACTCAAAGCAGGGAGCGTCACCCGACCATCCTTCAGCAGGGCACGCAGCAACTCGGCTTGCCGGGGGTGCTCCACTATCCCTTGGCCCCACTTCCGGGCCAACTGCCACCGCAAACGCGCAGCACCACTGGCAATGTGGGCTTGGTCCGCGAGGCGGTACTCAGCTTCAAGACGGCGGAGGGAGTCGCCGTCGGACATGGCGAGGTAATCATCACCACTGATCATTGCTTCCAAGGCAGACTGCCACCAGGCAAGGTCCAGCTCGGCTGCCACCGAAGCGGCCGGAACTTCACGGGCGGCAAGGTCAGCGAGCAGCTCGCCGAGTCCGTGCTCGCGCATCTCCTCAATCAGGAGTGTGCGCTCCGGAAGTGTTTCAAGCGTGGCTGTATCCGCTACCAGCCGTTCGAGCCGCTCCATCAGTTCCAGATAAGGAGTCTGGTGCAGCGAACCACCGGCCGAAGTGTGCTTGAGTGCCTCACCCAGACGGCGAAGCTCGCCATCGAGTTCGCGGTACAAGGACCCGAGGTCGGCGAGGCCCGACGGCACGGCCGGGTGACGTTGGGTGGTTGCATAGCCCGCCCACAGGGCACGCTGCTCCTGGACGAGGACCAGGGAGCTGTGCAGGTCCGCGATGTGAACGCCAGGCCGCACATACTCCTTCGCAACCCGCCGCAGCCTCGAACGCTGCATGGACGGCATCTCCAGGTTCCGCTCCCGCCTCCACGCCGAGCTTGCAGTTGCAGAGATGAGATCGTGCACCGGGCGATCAAAAATATCCGGAGTGAACTTGTCCAGGCTTTCGCGCACGGCAATCAGCAATTCAAGCTGTGCGCCCCACTCCGTGAAGGTGTCCGCCAAACGGATCTCGGCGTGATCCGAAACCTGCTTCATGCGCTCGCGCAGGACGGGAAGTTTCTCCTCGGCGATGCGGGCAAGCTGTTGGGCCTCTTCTGTCTCCTTGCGGGTTACGAGTCGGGCACCGTACCAGGGGCTGGAGGTGGAAGCCCGGCTGAAGCTGCCCAGCTCGGCAGCACGACGCAGGCGCCCAGCCAGTTCTTCACGGTCCTTGATGTTGTCCAGCACACTGCGCTTCAGGCGCACCGTGGTGGACGGCGCCGGGTGGATGGACGTCAGCTCGGCCAACGATTGCATAGCCTGGTACGGCGAGCATCCCCAACGTTCGCGGACATTGTGGAGCGAGGCAACATGGTCCCTCAGGGCATGCCGGTGTCCGATCAGCGTCTGATGGAGGTTCCCGAGTTGGGGTTCCAGCGCCTTTTCATTGCGCATGATGGCACGGACCAACTGGCCCTTTAGCTGCTGCGGTGTGGTGCCGTTGCCCGGACGGAACAACATCGAATCCAGGCCCAGCGATTCCAGGTGCGCAGAAAGTCCCGCCAGGCTGGACTGCCGGTCTCCCACCACAAGGACGGATTTGCCTTCGCTGACCAAGGCGCCAATCGCATTGATTGCCGTCTGGGTCTGGCCGCTGCCCGGTGGGGTGCTGACAACAAGCGAATCTCCCGCGCGAACAGCGTCCACAACATACTGCTGGTCCGTGTCAGCGTCGAGCAAGAGGAGTTCGTCTGCCGGGTCGCGTTCATCAAGGCTGGGGAACCGCCCTGCTTTGATGGGTTCGGGCTCAATCTCGCCACCATTGGCAGCAGTTCCCAGCGCAGCCACGGTGGGGTTGTTCATGTTGATCCACGGATCATCCAGGTTTCCCGAAAGATCAGCCAAAGTGGTCACGAGCAAGTTGAATTCAACCTCGGCGCCGTGAATGGGCTGAACCAGGGTAGCCAGGCGATCCAGGACCGGTTGGGGGTCAAGCCGGGCCGTGTTGTAGGCCATGCGGGCTACTGCATTGACGTCGAAGACGATGCCGTGGACGGTCTTCAGGTGACGTACCAAAGCCGGGTTCATGCGTGCTTGCTCGGTGAGCTGCAACTCGAAATCGTCCTCGCCCGGGCGAACGGTCAGGATAATGGAGGTCAGCATGACAGGGGCGGAAACCCGCTGGGGTTTGCCGCCTACGGCTGAAGTCCACACCACCGTGCCGGCGGAGAGGTACCCGGCCTCGATACCGCGATCATTGCTGAGCTCAAATATTTTGGAGCGAATGTTGCGTGCGGCCCGTGCCGCCACCAGATATTGCTGCCGGTCGCGGATAAGCGTGGACAACCTCGTTCTACGCCCAGCCAACAGCTGCGCGAGGCCCGACGGATGTGCGTTGCTGAGATCGATGGCGCCTTCGGGCGTCTTCACGAAACGCAGCATCGTGTCCGCCCCTGTAACGGGCTTAAGTCCGGACAGCCATTTGCGGAGCTCTTCGGAGCCCTCTTCCTGGCCTTGACCTAATGACACAACTGCTGCCTTCTTTTCTGTACTAGCTTTAGACGCCTTGGACCATACCGGCATACTTTCGAGGGTAGCGGGAATACTCCTTCAGCCCGCTCCGCAACACTGTGGCAATGCGAAATTCGCCGTCATTTCACAGCTGAAAGAACAGTGGCCGGCCTCCCAGAGGAGGCCGGCCACTCAAAATGCTATTCCCACTCGATGGTTCCCGGCGGCTTGCTGGTGACGTCCAGCACTACGCGGTTAACTCCATCCACTTCGTTGGTAATGCGGTTGGAGATGCGCGCCAGGAGGTCATACGGCAAACGCGACCAGTCGGCCGTCATTGCGTCCTCGGACGATACCGGGCGGAGAACGATCGGGTGGCCGTAGGTACGGCCATCGCCCTGGACGCCGACACTGCGCACATCAGCCAACAGAACCACGGGCATCTGCCATACATCGTTGTCCAAACCGGCAGCAGTCAGCTCGGCACGGGCAATGGCGTCAGCCTTACGGAGCAGGTCGAGACGCTCCTTGGTGACTTCACCGACGATCCGGATACCGAGGCCGGGGCCGGGGAACGGTTGGCGGCCGACGATTTCCTGAGGCAGGCCAAGCTGGGCACCGACCGCGCGGACTTCGTCCTTGAACAGGGCGCGCAGAGGCTCGACGAGCTCGAACTGCAGGTCCTCAGGAAGCCCACCCACGTTGTGGTGGCTCTTGATGTTCGCAGCGCCCTCGCCGCCGCCGGACTCGACGACGTCCGGGTACAGCGTGCCCTGGACCAGGAACTTGATCTTCTCACCCTCGGCAGCCGCCTGGGCGATGATGGCCCGCTCCGCTTCCTCGAAGGCGCGAATGAATTCACGGCCAATGATTTTGCGCTTGGTCTCGGGATCGCTGACTCCGGCCAACGCAGACTGGAAGCGCTCTTGCTCGTTGGCAACATACAGATTTACGCCTGTAGCTGCCACGAAGTCGCGTTCAACCTGTTCTGCTTCGCCTTCGCGAAGGAGTCCGTGATCCACGAAGACACAGGTCAACTGGTCTCCAACGGCCCTCTGGACCAGGGCTGCGGCAACGGCCGAATCCACACCGCCGGAAAGACCGCAGATGACCTTGGAGTCGCCGATCTGCTGGCGGATGCGGTCCACCTGCTCTTCGAGGATATTCCCCGTGGTCCAGTTAGGGCTCAGGCCAGCGCCCTTGAACAGGAAGTTCTCCAGGACGTGCTGGCCGTGCACGGAGTGCTTGACCTCCGGATGCCACTGCACACCGTAGAGGCGCTTTTCCTCGTTGGCGAAGGCGGCTACCGGTGCGCCGGCCGTGGTGGCCAGCACTTCGAAACCCTCGGGAGCTTCCTGGACGGAATCGCCGTGGCTCATCCAGGTGTTCTGTGAGGAGGGCACGCCATCAAGAATCGAGCGGGCATCGCCAACCACCAGTGCTTCGGTGGCGCCGTACTCCCGGAGGCCCGTCTCGGCCACCTTGCCGCCCAGTGCGTTGGCCATGGCCTGGAAGCCGTAGCAGATACCAAAAACGGGCACCCCGGCTTCAAAAAGGTCCGCTCCAACGCGCGGAGCACCTTCTGCGTAGACGCTGGAAGGTCCGCCGGAAAGGATGATGGCTGCCGGGTTTTTGGCCAGAAGCTGCTCGGTGGTGAAGGTATGCGGAACAATTTCCGAATACACATTCGCTTCGCGGACGCGGCGGGCAATCAGCTGCGCGTACTGGGCACCGTAGTCAACAACCAGCACCGGCTTCTGGGAAGTCTGGGGTGCGGTGGGAGTAGTCACCAACCAAGACTACTTTGCCGGGCCGCCCCGGTGCACGTTGGCAGCGGCCCGAAGAGGTCAATTACGGGCTGGTGGTTAGGTATCTCACACCCTAACGCCTCTTGGGCTGGCCCTGATGCCGCTAGTAGCGCTTTGAGGCCTGCGGGTTGGCTGCCAGTTCGGCCTCAACCTGAGCGTGGAACTTCTTCTCGACGATGAACGACATCAGGGGTACGACACCACCCAAGGCCAGCAAGACCAGCTTGGAGAAGGGCCAGCGCATGAGCGACCACAACCGGAAGTTGGACACCAGATACACCACGTACATCCAGCCATGGACGATCAATACAGTGGTGGAGATGTTGAAACCACCGATCACGCCCTTGGGCTCAGACTCAGCGAATCCGAAGCCAAACGGCTTACCGGTCACGGCGTCCGTGCCACCGGCAAAGAGCGATACGCCGAAGCCATAACGGGCAATCAGTTCCGCGCAGAGCAGCAGGAGCATGGCACCGGTCAGGTAGGCCATGACTTTGTAGAACTTCAGCGCCGAACGGATCTGGGCTTCCGTTCCACCAAACTTGCGCTTCTTCGGCTTGGGTCCGGACTGCTCGGGCTGGATGGCCGGCTTGGGCTCAATCATTACTGCACCTTTTGTTCTGGCCCAGGTTGCTGGGGTTCAGGGCTTGTTGGTTCGTTGGGGTGGTGATTATCTTCGTCGAACTCGTCGTCTTCGAGCTCGCGACGGTAGTCGTCAGCCACCATCCGCCACCAGATGTACAGGGCGAATCCTGCGAAGACCACCCACTCAACGGAATAGAAGAGGTTCAGCCAGTTGATCTGTTGTTCCGGCGGCTGCGCAGGGATGTTGAGGGGCTTTACCGCGTCATTGACGACGACGGGAACACCTCCGGCTAGTTCTGATGTTGCGGCAACGAAGCCTTGGTAGCTGGAGACGTCCCAGACGTTGATGAGTTCGGCAACGGCCACCGCAGACGCCCGGCCTGGACCGGCGTCGACGTTTGGCACCGGCGCTTCAGAGGGCAGCAGGCGGCCGGTCAGCGTGATAGTGCCCGACGGCGGCGGAACGGCTTGGGCGGCGTCGGCCACCCAGCCCCGGGCTACTGGAATCCAGGTCTTGGGCGAGGCCGCGACACCGCTCAGCTTCGGAGCATTGTCCACAGCGAACGCCGAGACAATCCAGAATCCCTTCTGGCCGTTGTACAGGCGGCCCTCCACGAGGACCTGCTTGGCGGGATCGTAGGAGCCGGTGGCCGTGACCATCTGGTCTGAGACAGAACCGGGGAAGAACTGCCCGGGCTGCAGGACGTCCACCAGCGGCTTGACCTCTTCAATGCCGGGCGATACGGGAGCTTCGTGCTGGGTGGACCGGCTGAGCTGCCACTGGCTGAGCAGCACAAAAACCGCGGACAAGAGAAGCGCAAAGACGAGTCCTGCGATCCAGCGGGGTTTCAGCGCGGTTTTCAACACCCCTTAACCGTACTTCGTCCGGCTGTAGAACAACGAAACGAACGGTAGAACGTTAGTCCTGGAACGGGTCCGTGGCGGCCATCTCAATAGTCGAATCTCAGTGGTCGAAGAACACCAGGCTGGAGTTGATGAGTTCGGAAATGACCTCGGTATCGTGGGCCCGCCGCAGGGACTCCCGGAATGATTCCTTGGAGAGCGAACGCGCCAAAGTAGCCAGGACTTCCAAATGGTCCGAGAAGGAGCTGGCAGGGGTGGCAATGAGCAGGATCAGCGTGGCTGGGCCATCAGTAGCACCAAAATCCAGGGCATGGCCGAACTTCGTGACGCCCACTGCAATGGAAATCCGGTCTACGAATTCACTGCGCGCATGCGGCAGTCCAATGCCACCGGGAAGTCCGGTAGCCAGCTGGTGTTCCCGGGAATGGACCTGCTCCAGGAAGCCCTGGAGGTTCGAGATCCGGCCAGCCGCGTGAAGCCGTTCCGCAAGTTGTGCCGCAGCGTCGATTTTGTCCTCGGCAACGAGCTCCAGGATGACGGTGTCTGGCGTCGTCAGTTCCGCGTCATACCGGTCAAGTGGTTCAGCCAAGTCGTGTTCCCTCCAATGTGGCCTTCCGGCCGCAGGTCCTGTGTTTGCTCAGCGAAGGGGAACGATGTCATCGACTCCCATGCGCGCGGCGTCAGCTGATTCGTCATCGGGTTGTTGCTGGCTAAGCCGCTCAGCTTCCACCCGGGCCAGATAGTGCTTTATTTCGCTTTCCCGCTGTGCTTCGCTCCAGCCAAGGATTTCTCCCATCAGCTTAGCCACTACTGGCACTGCTGACACACCCCGGTCCCAGGCTTCGATCGAGATTCGGGTGCGGCGCGTCAAAACGTCGTGAACATGACGGGCGCCCTCATGGGTGGTGGCGTAGACCACCTCTGCGGCAAGGTAATCGTCCGCACCGGGAAGCGGCTCCCCGAGTTCGGGTTGCGCAGCGATGAGATCCAGCACTTCCGAGGCCATGGACCCGTAGCGGTTGAGCAGGTGTTCCACGCGGGCAACATGGACGCCGGCTTCTTCCGCTGAGCGGCCGCGGCGGTTCCAGGCGGCCTTGAACCCCTCTGCACCGAGCAACGGGATCGTTTCGGTGCAGCTGGAGGGAACCCGTTCATCCATTGCCCGGGTGGCTTCATCCACCGCATCTTTGGCCATGACGCGGTAGGTAGTGAACTTCCCGCCAGCCACCACCACCAGCCCTGGCACTGGATGAGCCACCACGTGTTCGCGGGAGAGTTTGGCGGTGGAGTCGTTTTCCCCTGCAAGAAGGGGGCGGAGTCCTGCGTAGACGCCTTCTACATCCTCGCGGGTGAGGGGCCGCTTAAGGACCTTGTTGACGTGCTCCAAGACGTAGTCAATGTCCTTGCTGGACGCGGCGGGGTGCGCCTTGTCCAGCTTCCAGTCTGTGTCCGTTGTCCCGATGATCCAGTGTCGGCCCCAGGGGATCACGAAGAGCACTGACTTCTCCGTGCGCAGGATCAGCCCAACTGTGGATTGGAACCTGTCCCG
The DNA here is from genome assembly GCA_039636795.1 of Micrococcaceae bacterium Sec5.1. NCBI lineage: Bacteria > Bacillati > Actinomycetota > Actinomycetes > Micrococcales > Micrococcaceae > Micrococcaceae bacterium Sec5.1. The sequence continues at coordinate 3,962,818 of CP143430.1, forward strand.
CGGTACCACCAAGTGAATGCCCTTGGATGCCCTGACCTTGAGCTGGCCCCGATCCGTAACCATGGCCTGGGTTTCGTCAGTCCACACGCCCGTGGCATTGACTACCTGCTTGGCACGCACTTCGAAGACGCTGCCGTCTTCCTGGTTTTCCAGTTTGGCCCCCACCACGCGTTCGCCTTCCCGGAGGAAGTCCACCACCCGCACCCTGTTCACAGCATGGGCGCCATAGTGGGCTGCAGTGCGCACAAGGTTGACCACCAAACGGGCGTCGTCCACTTGGGCATCGTAGTAGCGGATCGAACCAACGAAGGCATCGTCCTTGAGGCTGGGAGCCGCCCTGAGGGTGCCGCGCCTGAAGAGGTGCTTGTGCATGGGAACACCGCGGCTGTGTCCGGAAGTGAGACCCAAGGTGTCGTAAAGCATGATGCCCGCGCCCACATAGGGGCGCTCCCAGAACCTGCGCGTCAGGGGGTAGAGGAAAGGCACAGGGCGGACCAGGTGGGGTGCGATCTGCTGGATCAGCAAACCACGTTCCTGCAGGGCCTCCTGGACCAGCCCGAAATCAAGCATTTCAAGGTAGCGGAGGCCACCATGGATGAGCTTGGATGATCGCGACGACGTCCCTGAAGCCCAGTCCCTTGCCTCAACTATGCCCACCGTGAGGCCGCGGGTCACGGCGTCGAGGGCTGCTCCAGCCCCCACCACTCCTCCGCCGACAATCAGGATGTCCAACTGCTTGCCGGGTTCGGCAGTGGCTTTCAGGACTTCGATCGACGCGGCACGGGATTCCGGGCTTAATGCTCCCGGAGAATTCACCTGCGGACCGCCTGCGACATTGCTCATCGGACCCCTCCTCAAACGCAACTGCTGGTAGTCCCCTACCCTACTTGTTGGCCGGTCCGATTGGCAGAAGTCCTAGTTGCCCGAGTATGGGGATACTACGACGTCCACGCGCTGGAATTCCTTGAGGTCGGAGTACCCTGTGGTCGCCATGGACCGACGCAGAGCGCCAATGAGGTTGGACGTACCATCGGTGTGGTGCCCGGGCCCGAAGAGGACTTCCTCCAGGGATCCGACCGTGCCAACATTGACGCGGTCGCCACGGGGTGATTCGAGATGATGCGCTTCCGGACCCCAGTGCCAGCCGCGGCCCGGAGCTTCTTCGGCGCGCGCGAGGGCGCTGCCCAGCATTACTGCGTCCGCTCCCATCGCGATGGCCTTGACGATGTCGCCCGAGCGGCCCATGCCGCCGTCGGCGATGACGTGGACATAGCGCCCACCGGACTCATCCATGTAGTCGCGACGGGCCGCAGTGACGTCCGAGATGGCCGACGCCATGGGCGAATGAATGCCCAGCGCACGGCGCGTGGTGGTTGTAGCACCTCCACCGAAGCCAACCAGGACGCCTGCGGCACCCGTCCGCATGAGGTGCAGGGCCGGTGTGTAACCAGCTGCTCCACCAACGATCACGGGGACATCGAGTTCGTAGATGAACTGCTTAAGGTTCAGTGGCTCATGGTTTTTGGAGACATGCTCAGCAGAGACCGTGGTGCCACGGATGACGAAAATATCGACGCCGGCAGCCACCACGGTCTTGTAGTGTTCCTGGGTGCGCTGTGGGGTCAGGGAGCCGGCCACGGTGACGCCGGCGGCGCGGATCTCGGCCAGGCGGGAGCTGATGAGCTCTGGCTGAATGGGTGCCTGGTAAAGATCCTGCATTCGGCGGGTGACGGCCGGGCTGCTGGTTTCGTTGGCCAGGCCTGCGATCTCGTCGAGCACCTTCTGTGGGTTTTCGTACCGGGTCCAGAGTCCTTCAAGGTCCAGGACGCCAAGACCACCCAAACGGCCCAAAGTGATGGCCGTGTCCGGGGACATCACAGAGTCCATGGGGGCGGCAATCACCGGCATGTCGAACTTATAGGCGTCGATCTGCCAGGAGACAGAGACGTCCTTCGGGTCACGCGTCCGACGATTCGGAACGATCGCGATGTCATCCAGGGAGTAGGCACGACGCCCACGCTTGCCACGGCCAATCTCAATCTCATAAGTCACTGCTCGAGTTTATCCCACCAAAACCAAGCCACCGTTTTGTTCCGAGCTGCTCTTAGGGGGTGTTCTGGCTGGTCTCTTCCACAGTGAGCTGGGATTCGAACATCCGGAAGTAGCGGCCCCTCAATGCCACCAGCTCCTTGTGCGTTCCTTGTTCGGCAATCCGGCCATCTTCGAGCATGTACACAACATCTGCCTTTTCGATGGTGGCCAGCCGGTGGCTGATGGCAATGATGGTGCTGTTCCGGTCCGCGAAAAGCCGGGTGAAGATCCGGTGCTCGGCCAAAGCATCGATGGCCGACGTCGGTTCGTCCATGACCATGAAGGAGGCATCCCGGTAGAAGTTCCGGGCCATGGCCAATCGCTGCCATTGCCCACCTGAGAGCCCACTCCCCTTGCGCCCGCGTGGATCCTCCATCCAATTGCTCACATGGTTTTCCAGGCCGTTGGGCAGCTTGTTGATGAACTCCATGGCCTCGGCGTCTGAGGCTGCCCTCCGGATGCGTTGCTCGTCCCGGGCTTGATCGACATCGCCCAAATAGATGTTCTCCGCGGCCGTAGCGAATTCATACTTCAGGAATTCCTGGCTCAGGACCGCAAGGTGCCGGTGCCAACTGGTCACGTCGATTCCGGTGAGGTCGACGCCGTCGAGCAATACTCGGCCCGAATCCGGCCGGTACAGTCCGGCCAGGATCCGGATTAGCGTGGACTTTCCTGCGCCATTCTCACCAACTATCGCAATGTGCTGGCCTGCCCTGATGGTCAGGGAAATGCCCTTGATAACTTCAACGTCACTCCCCGTATAGCTGAAGCGGATGTCCCGCATTTCCACAACGGACGGCGACTTCACCAAGGGAGGTTCGTGGCCGCTGGGCACCGGAAGCGCCATGAACAGCTCGTAGTCTTTGAGGTTGGCAAGGTCTTCGTCAATGGAACTCAGCGACGAGACCAGGTTGCTGGCGGTGGACAGGGCCCGGCTGACGATCTGTTGGATATAGAGGAACTGCCCTACCGCCTGTGCCCTGGCAATGATTTGTCCCACCACCCAGATCAACGACACAACCTCGGCCCCATACTGCAGGGCGTCCGCTGCGAGTTGCTTGGGGATGTAGCGCTTCTGGAAGTCCAGCCGCCGGCGCTCGTCAGCGTCCCGAAGCCGGGACCGCAGGTCCATCAAATAGCCCACGATTCCATAGAGCCGCATCTCGGCAATGTGCTGGGGCCTCAGGAGGTTGGTCTCGATCATTCGCCGTTGACGCCGGGAATCCACCTGGGTATTCCAATGCGCTATTTGCTCTCGTGAGAGTTTGAACTGCAAGTAGACGCTCGGGACGATCGCTATAAGGACAATGACAGCGATCCACCAACTGACCAACAACAGCGCACCGACTGCCAGGATGACCGAAACCAACTGCGTAAAGATGGCCGCGATCCGGTCCAGGACCCGCGCATAGGAATCAGAGAACCGCTTGGCGCGATCGTAGAGGTCCACCGTTTCTTTGTCGTCATATCGCCAGAACTCCAGCGCCAGGAAGCGCTCGTACATCATGTCGCCGACGATCGCGCCTACTTTGAAGCTCATCAACTGCTGGATGTATCGGTCGACGCTGCTGAAGGCGCCCCAAAACAGTCCCAGCGCGGCGGTAATGATGACGTACAGAATGGCCCGTGGACCGGCGTCGGGATCTCCCGCGTAACCGGCGGCCAACGCAGTGGTGGTCAACGCGGCGAAGTAGGTGGTTACCAGCGGCAGCGTGGCCGAAATCAGGGAGCCAGCCACTTTCATGATGACTGCAATCGGCGATGCCTTGAAACTCACCTTCAGGACCTGCCCGACGGCGCGTGCGTATGGCCGGAGGGCAAGCTTGCGGGGCGCTTTGCCGGGTTGGACTGAATTCAGCCGGACTGACTCCGGGTGCCGCGGTTGTGCGGGCTTTTCGGACATGTCCCCAGCCTATTCCTACCCACAGACATTTCCGTTGCGGCCCTTAAACAGCTGTTCCCCGTGGAGGCTTCCACGGGGAACAGCTTTTTAGAAACTGATGTCAGCGGGAACCGTAGTTCGGTGCCTCCACCGTCATCTGGATATCGTGCGGGTGCGATTCCTTCAGGCCGGCAGGAGTGATCCGGACGAACTTGCCGCGTGCCTTGAGTTCGGCAATCGTGGGGGCGCCGGTGTAGAACATGGTCTGGCGGAGGCCACCGACCAGCTGGTAGGCCACCGATGCCAGCGGACCACGGAACGCGACGCGGCCTTCGATGCCTTCCGGGATGAGCTTGTCATCACCGGACACGTCAGCCTGGAAATAGCGGTCCTTGGAGTAGGACGTGTTCTTTCCACGGGACTGCATGGCGCCAAGGGAGCCCATACCGCGGTAGCTCTTGAACTGCTTGCCGTTGACGAAGATGAGCTCGCCGGGAGACTCTTCACAACCAGCCAGCAGTGAGCCGAGCATCACGGTGTCCGCGCCGGCAACGAGCGCCTTGCCAATATCGCCCGAGTACTGGAGGCCGCCGTCGGCAATCAACGGCACGCCTGCCGGGATGGCAGCCTTCGCGGATTCGTAGATGGCCGTGATCTGTGGAACGCCGACACCGGCTACAACACGGGTGGTGCAGATGGAGCCTGGGCCAACACCGACCTTGATGCCATCGGCACCGGCGTCAATCAGGGCCTGGGCACCCTCACGGGTGGCTGCCTGGCCACCAATGATGTCTACGTGGGCAGCAATCGGATCCGACTTCAGGCGGCGGATCATGTCCAGCACGCCTTGGGAGTGGCCGTTGGCGGTATCCACGAAGAGTGCGTCCACCCCGGCGTCGATGAGCTTCATGGCGCGCTCCCAACCGTCACCGAAGAAGCCGATGGCAGCACCAACCCGCAGTCGGCCTTCGTCGTCCTTGGTGGCCAGCGGGTACTGCTCTGCCTTGGTGAAGTCCTTGGTGGTGATGAGGCCCTTGAGACGGCCTTGCTCGTCAACGAGCGGGAGCTTCTCAATCTTGTTGGTGGCCAGCTTGTGCGAGGCTTCCTCGCGGCTGATGCCCACATGGCCGGTGATGAGCGGCATCTTGGTCATGGCATCGCTGACGCTGCGCAGCGGGAATTCAGATTCCGGAATGAACCGGGTGTCGCGGTTGGTGACGATGCCCAGCAGGCGTCCGTCGGTGTCCACCACGGGAAGGCCGGAGACGCGATAACGGGAACACAGCTCGTCCAGTTCCTGCAACGTGGCCTGCGGGCCGATGGTCAGCGGGTTGGTGATCATGCCGGATTCGCTGCGCTTGACGCGGTCCACATGCTCAGCCTGGTCATCGATGGACAGGTTGCGGTGCACGACGCCCAGACCACCCTGGCGGGCCATGGCGATGGCCATGCGGGACTCAGTGACGGTGTCCATGGCAGCGGAAAGCAACGGCGTCTGCACCGTGATGCGCTTGGAAATCCGGGAGGACGTGTCCGCGTCAGAAGGGATGACATCGGTGTGTCCGGGGAGGAGCAGGACGTCGTCGTAGGTCAGGCCTACGAAGCCGAAGGGATCGTGTTCGGGCTGGGTCATGAGTGCGGCCTCTTACCTGGGTTCTGGGGGCTTTAACTGGTAGGGGTTGCAACTGATGACCAGCCCGTCATTACGGGACTGGCCTGTGCATAAATTGGCCTATGCATGAGGTACTGCAAGGCAAAGGTGCTTCGGGTATTGAATAAATAGTAGAACCTCGGCGGCCATCGCCATATTCCGCGGCGCCTGAGTGTGAGCAACAGCACTGGCGGAAGGTCGGCGTCGTGCGTTCCGTGCTCCCGCGGGGCGGCGAGGCTAGCGCCCGGACTGACCAGTCGAGTCGGACCAGCCCGTCGCGGCGAGGAGCCGCTCCTCGAACATCGGAATCATGCTCTGGACATAGGTCTTGGTGAGATGGTTGTCGTCCTTGTAGACGTACACATTCCCCACCACTGCCGGACACGTGCCCCGCTCGCAGATGAAGTCGCTCATGTCCACCAGGTACAACCGATCCACCTTGCCCGCGTAGTCGTCCAGAGGCGAGGACGCAGCCAGGGAATCTTCCAGCGGAGGGTTGCAGTCGGGCGAGTCAGGGCCCTTCTTCTGCACGCACTCGGGCATGTTGATGCTGAACCGCGGGTTGTCACGGATGCCCACGACGTCGATTCCGGCATCCGTGAAGGGCTTGATGCCGTCCAAATACCCGGGCACTTCGGTCTCGAAAGGGGCCGTCACATGAGTCAGAGACGCCACAGTGAACACAGCATCGGGTTTGTGTTCCATGACATAAGCGGCACTTGCCTTGTTGAAGTCGTTGCAATCACTGGTCCGCTCAGGCGAGTCGGCGCCGAACCGGCAGTTCCCCTTAAGCAGTGTGACCACTTCCCAACCGTGCTCCTTGGCGATGGGGCCCAGGGCCGCCATGTACTGCTGGGCGTGGGAATCGCCGAGGACCACAATCCTCTTGGTCACCACCTCGGGCTCGTCATTCTGGAGGCAACCCTGCAGCAACGGATCCGAGGGGACGTTGCCGCCAGTACAGAGGCCATCGATGTCCGCCCATTCATCCTTCATGGCGGCGGGTGCGGGAATGATCATCGCCTTGGGTGTCGGTTGGCCCGCAAACTCAGGCGAGAGCGCTGCAGCACCGGGCGTCAGTTCCTTGGGCTGATCCGCAATCGCCACGCCTTGGGCGGCGATAGCACCTTGCCAGGCGGTCATCGGCAGCGCGAGCAGCGCACCACAGGAAACAACGACGACGGCGGCCCGCCAGGACTGCGCGTCGGGCCACTGCCAGCGGCGCATGGGAACCTCGACAAACCGTGTGGTGGCAACGGCCAACGCCATCGATGCTGCCATGATGCCCAAGCCCTGCAGGAGGTTCGGGCTGGTGGTCTCCGTGACGAGCAGGAAGAACACCAGGACCGGCCAATGCCACAAGTACAAGGCGTAGGAATTGTTGCCCACCACGACCAAGGGCTTTGAGCTGAGCACACGGTCCGCACCAAATCGGCTGTTGCTCTGGCCCGCAACGATAACCGCCGCGGCTGCGAGGGTTGGCCAGAGAGCCACGAATCCCGGGAAGGAACGGTCCACCGTCAGGATCAGGCCGCACGAGAGCATGGCGAGCAGCCCCGCCCAACCCAGGAATACCCGAAGCCGCTGTCCTGGTTTGAGGTACGGGAGAGCCAGTGCCAGCAGGGAACCCAGCGCAAATTCCCACAGCCTTGTCCGGGTATCGAAATACGCATACGCCTGATTGTGGGCAGTCTGGTCGATGGAATAGACCAGCGAGGCCACAAAGACCAGGCCGAACGCCATGAACAGCAGCTGCCGGTGTTCTGTGGCCTTGCGGCCTGGGAACAGCTTTGCAAGTTGCGGCTGCAGCAGGGCCACCGCTGCGAAAATCAGTGGCCACAGGATAAAGACCTGGCCTTGCACGGACAGGGACCAAAAGTGCTGCAGGGGACTCGCTCCGGAATGGTCCTGCGCATAGTAATCAACGGCAGAATCCGCGAGCTGCCAGTTCTGCCGGTACAGCAGGGAGGCCCAAGCCTCGGCGAGCACATCCGGCCACCGGCTCTGCGGGATAAAGGCCCAGGTTCCGGCCAGGACTGCCAGCAGGACCACGACGACCGCGGGCAACAGCCGCTTGAACACATGGAGCCAGTGCTGCAGGAGCCTCAGGGGCTTACGGTTTTCGAGCTTCCGCGTAAAGGACAGGGTCATCAGGAAAGCCGAGATGAGTAAAAAGACGTCTACGCCGCCGGACACCCGGCCGAGCCAAATGTGGTAAGCCGCCACCATCAACACAGCCAAGGCACGCAGTCCCTGGACCTCCGGGCGGAAGGTTCGTTCCGCCGTCGTGGTCCTCGCTGAAGTGGGCTTCGCTGTTGTGGGCTTGCCACGCAAAGGTGCTGTTGCTTTCACCTGTCCGCTCATTGCGCCCACCCCGTCGCGGCAAACCACCTTTCGTCGAACATCTCGCCCATGCTGGTGACGTAGGTCTTGGACAGGTGGTTGTCATCCAGGTAGACGAACACATTTCCTATGACGCTGGGGCACTGGACGCCGTTGCAAAGGAGGTCCGTCATATCCAGGAATGCCGCATTTCCAAACTTTCCCTGTTCGGCCGCGAAGGGGCTCTCCGCAGCCAGGACGTCCTGCAGGTCAGACTTGCAGTCAGGGCTGTCCACGCCCTTGGACAGGGCACATTCTGTGACGTTGTGGTCGTAGCGTGGGTTGTCACGAATGGCCACCACCTGGATGCCGAGGTCGTTGAAGTTGGTGACCGACTGTTCAAAGCCGTACACCAACTCCTCATCCGGTGATGAGGGGGCCGCCTTGGTTCCCACCATGAACACGGAATCCGGGGTGTGGGCTGCCACGTATTTGAAAGCCGCCGAGTTGAAATCATTGCAGTGCTGGTCAGCGTCAGGGTTCTCCGGCATGAACGGACAACCGCCCAACAGGAGGGCCGTGACCTTCCAATGCTCAGCCTCAGCGAGAGGGCCGAGTGCGGCCAGCCACTGCTGGGCATGGGAGTCCCCCAGGACCACAATGCTCTTGGTGGCGTCATCGCCCACGCCGTTTTGCTGGCAGTTCTCCTGCAGAGTCTTGTCTTCCGGCTTGGAAACTCCCTCGCACGTCCCACCCAGGTGTGCCCAGTCTTCAGGCAACTGTTCTGCCGTGGGAAGTGTCTTGGCATCCTTGCCGACTTGGTTTACATAGCCTGGAAGGAGGGCATGGGCTCCAGGGTTGTCGTTGAATGCCTGCGTGTCAGCGGCCTTCTGGTCCAGATACTGCTTGTACTGGAAGCCGAGCAACGGCGCACACGCCACGGCCAGGCAGACGGCGATGGAGATGGCTGCGCGGCGACGTTTCACCTCCGGCCACTTCCACTCCCGGAATGGCTTCTCCACGTACTTCGTGGTCAGGAAGGCCAGGACCAATGCCAACGCCACAATCGCGGTGCCGGACAGCCACCCGGCGTGGTCCTTGCCGCTCCAAGCCAGGGCGATCACCAGGATAGGCCAGTGCCAGAGATACAGGGCATAGGAGTTATCGCCAAGACGTACCAGGAATTTGGAACTCAGGATCCGATCCACGCCGAAGCGGCTGCCGGTCTGTCCCGCTGCAATCACTGCAACGGCAGCCAGCGTGGGCCAGAGCGCAACAAAGCCGGGGAACGCAGTTTGGACCTGCAGCAGGATGCCGCAGGTAAGCATGGCGGCAACGCCGATCCACCCCATCGCCACGCGGACAGGTTTGGAAAAGTCCAGGGCAGGCAGGATCAAGGCAACAAGTGTTCCGAGGGCGAACTCCCAAAGCCGGGCGAAGGTGTCGAAGTACGCCACAGCCTGGTTGTTGGCCGTAAAAATGATTGAGTATGTCAGGGAAACGACGAAGATGAGCGCAAAAACGTACGCGAGCGAGGCCCGGTACCGGAGATCGAATTTGCGGCAGATGAACGCCATCACGGCGAAGATCAGCGGCCAGAGAATGAACACCTGGCCCTGGATGGAAAGTGACCAGAAGTGCTGCACAGGACTGGCGAGGCTGTGGTCCGTGGCGTAGTAATTCACCGCGAGAGTCTGCAGCAGCCAATTTTCGTAGTAGAACAGTGAGGCCCAAGCCTGATTGACCACTTCCACCCAGCGGGTGGGAGGCAGGAAAGCAAAAGTAGCAGCCAGTGTTCCAAAGAGGACAACCACCACTGCCGGGAGCAGGCGCCTGAACAAGTGCAGCCAGTGCCGCAGCAAGTCCATCGGGCGCCGCTGTTTGAAGCGGCTCGTGAACTGAAGGGTCATGAGGAAGGCCGAGATCAGCAGGAAGACATCAACCCCGCCTGACACCCGCCCAATCCAGATGTGGTAGCTCACAACCATGAGCACAGCGAGGGAGCGGAGGCCCTGGATTTCGGGTCGGAACGTGGACTTTACAACGGGACCGGTAGCCCGCCTGTTGGGACGGGCGGGCGGTCGGATCGTTGATGTAGTCACGTTAGGCAGTTCCTCAAGGCTATTGCACAAAGCATCCATCATACGCTGTTCCGGGCGCCGACCCCAGTTGGGCCGGCCTGCGGAACCGCCTTACGAGTGTCTATTAGTTCAGGTTGGACTATGCGTTTGCAAAGATGAAACTGTGCGTTCCCTGTGCTGCGGGCACTTCTTTTTGAAGGTCAGCCACTACGCCAAAGCCGGCCGACGCTCAGCTGTGAGCTGCCGGTCTGCTGTGATCTGTCGTGCCAGATAACGGGCGTCACGGCCAACTCCTGGAAGCGTTGCCGAAACTGCCGCGAACAGAAACTCCTGGCCAAGGAAGTAGAGACCGGGCACAGATTCCACCACTCCCCTCTTGTGGGTCGGAATCCCATCGCCGTTCTGGTATGGGAGCTTCAGCCACGAGTAATCCTCCCGGTATCCCGTACACCAAATGACGTTCGCCACATCCAAAGTCCGGCCCTCTTCCAGCACCGGTTTACCTTGCTTTACCCCGGCTATCCTCGGCAGCAGTTCCACCTTCGCGTCGCGCAGGTCCTTGGTGCGTGTCCGAATCAAAGGTGCCGCCATCATCTTGAATGCCGGCGCCACCTTCCGGCCAACCGGCGTGTTCAGCGTCAGGATGTGAAGGCCTGCGAACCGAATCACAGGCAGGACGAACCGGGCTGCAGCGCGTCCATGGCGAACTGGGATTTCACCACTGGCTTTGCCGGCCAGCAACGTGGTGTGCGTCCTGCTGGCTTCAACGGCAATCTCCGCGCCGGAATTGCCGAGCCCCACCACGAGGACGGGCCCGGGTTGGAGTTGCCCTGGGTTCTTGTATTCCTGCGAGTGAAGCTGCACGATGCCGGGATCCAGCTGATTGGCGAATGCCGGCCGCTTGGGCAGGCGATATCCACCTGTGGCAACCACCACGTTGTTGGCGATCCAGGACCGATCCCCGGAGCTCACAAGAAAGCAATCACCCTGTTGCGTCACCCCATCAACACGGACTCCGTGGATCACGGGCAGACTGAACCGCCGTGCATATTGTTCGAGGTAGTCCGCCAACTCATCCTTACTGGGAAACGCCAACGGGTCCCCTGGGAAAGGTGCGCCCGGCAATCCGTCGTATTTAGCCGGGGTGAAGAGACGAAGCGAATCCCAGCGTTGACGCCACGAATCCCCGGTCCTGGCGTTCTCATCAAGGATGACGAAGTTGTGGTGTCCTTTGGCCAGCCAATAGCCGAGCGCCAAGCCAGCCTGGCCACCTCCCACGATCACGGTATCGAACTGCGGGTCACTAACATTTTTCATGGCATTTCCTTTCTCGTTAGTCCAACGCGGGGTCACTTATGGCCCATGGCAGCGGCCGACATGGGCCTTAAGTGACCTCGCGTTGCTGGGGTTGCAGTTGCTGGGGTTGCAGTTGCTGGGGTTTCAGCCGGAGCCTTCCGGTACCGCAGGCACCACACCAACATCAAGACCGACGTCACCACGTAAAAGGAGTGCAACAGCCACACGGGTCCCGCCGGAAGGTCGAAGACGTAGAAGGAATGCACTGCGTTGGCGATGTTGGTCAAAGTGATGTTGCTCAAACTGTAGGAGGCCAGGTCCTTGGTGCGGACTGCCTTGACCAACATGGGCAGCATGCTGGATGCAAAGAGCACGGTGGATACGGTGCCGGCGAGCAGTGGAATGTTCATAAGCCCAAACTAGGAGTCCGGCGCCCTCTGCCGCGTCGGCCAAATGACGCATCCTGCTGGATGGGGCATGGGTATTTATGCGCATGTCGGGACGTGAGAGAAGATCGGGAGAAACCCCGCAGGATGTGAGAGAAGATCGGGAGAAAGGCTGTGGGATGTGAGAGAAGATCAGTTGGTCAAGTGGTGTTCGAAGGCGTACCTGGTCGCAGCAACCCTGGAGGGCAAGGAGAGTTTGCTGAGGATATTGCTGACGTGCCGGGCAACGGTTTTTTCGCTGAGATACAGCTCCCGGGCAATGGACTTGTTGGCTTTTCCGTCAGCTACAAGCCGCAGGACTTCCAGTTCACGGTTTGTAAGTTCATGGGCGGTGGGCGCAGAACCATTCCCACCACCATCCGCCCCGCCGGCTCCTGCACTGTCGCGTCCAGCGCTGAGGCCCAGCACCTCAGTCACGGCCGGCACTGCTTCGAGTTCGGCGAACTCGGCTGTGGCTGCTTCGAATTCCATGGCGGCAGAGTCGGGATCGCCCAGTTCCGAACAGGCGCGACCCGTCAACACCCTGCACGTGGCCGCGCCATAAGGTGCCTCAAGGCTGTACCAGAGCCGCCATGCCTTTCTTGAGGCCACCAGCGCGTCGCCCGCGTTGCCCTCTGCGAGCAGCACTTGGGCTTCCGCCTGCGCTGCAAGCGCCCGTTCCAGGGGCCTGCCCGTTTCAAGGACCGGAGCCGCCAACTCGTCAGCCGCGGCCCTTGCCGCTTTTAGGTCACCAGCGGCAAGCTCGACGTCGACGACGGCGGGAAGCAACCGCCGTCGGTTGGCGGGGTCCGAGCCTGCCATGGCCCGTCGCAACATGGCTTGGGCCTGAGACACTTTTTGCTGGCCTGCCAGCACCAGCGCGAGCCCGGGGAGAGCTTCGAAGCCGGTCTCTGCAGCCTTGGCATAAGCCGCGCTGGCTTCATCAAATTGGCCCTTCAAACGCAGAATCTCGCCCTGCAGATACCACGCACCCCAGGCCGCTTCTGGGTCGCCGCGGCGCGAGCGGTCCTGGGCAATGTGGACGGCTGCTATGGCGTCATCCCAGGCGCCATGGAGGATGAACAGTTCTGCCCTGTGGGACTGGCACTGCCCGCTGAACATCACCATGTCCGGCCGGTCCCCGCACCAGCGTTCCAACGCGGCGGTCCATTCATGGGCACGCTGGACGTCGAAGGCGAGGCGGCAGCTGCCGATGACGGAGCAGTAGATGATGCCTGAAGGGATGGGCGATACTTCCCCCGCCGTCACGGAAACCATGACTTCATCCAGGATCTCCAAGCCCTTGTCCGGGAATCCAAGGGTGATGCTGGCCGTGCCCAGGCCCAGCCGTCCAAGTGCCATCAGGTCCTTGTCGTGGAATCGCTGCCCCACTGCCAAGGCGCGCCCAAAGAGCTCATTGCTGGCTTCAGGATTTCCTCCGTACAAGGCTCCCAGCGCAGACGGTATCAGGAGATAACCTTCAGCTTCGGTTGGCTCGTCCAGTTCTTCCACCAAATGCTTCGCCCGGGACATCCAGCCCGAGCTGCGGGCCGGCTCCCCGATGTCCATGAGGAACAGCACCAGCCACGTTGCGCAACGGGCGGCGGCAGCCATGTCTCCTACCGTGACATATTCATCGTGCGCCCGCGTCAGGTAGGCGACGCCTTCGGAGTCCTTGCCCAACAGCATGGCCACCGAGGCGGCGACTTCAATGTCCTGGGGTGGAAGTCCGCCCTCCGTGTCCGCCCGGGCAAGGCAGTCCAGTGCATCGCTCCAGCGGTGCTCGGAGAACGCCGAGCGTCCCAGATCCAAGGCTGTAACCGGCATAGTCCACACTCATTCTGCGACCGCGAGCAACCCGGTTGGCGCACCCATTCGGCCGTATTAGCGTCAGGGTACCGCCGCCGTCGTAAGCCCACAATGGGTCCACGCATCCCCGGCGAGACGCGTGGGTCCCTGACCTTCTCTGGGCCCGAGATGCCACTTTGTCACCCTCTTTCGGTTGCATGGCGGGTGCCTGGGGGTTCAAAGAAGGTCAGGACACCACACGCCCACGCCACAAAGCCGATGCCACACAGCACACATCGGGAAGCGCAAGAGGGCAGAAAAAAGCCCTGGCCACGAGTGACCAGGGCTTTTCGAACAGGCTGTTAGTGCTTGTGGCCTGCGTGTGCGTCTTCTTCCTCGGCCGGCTTTTCAGCAACCAGGGTCTCGGTGGTGAGAACCAGGGCAGCGATGGAAGCGGCGTTGCGGAGTGCGGAACGCGTGACCTTGACGGGGTCGATCACGCCAGCGGCGATCAGGTCCTCGTACTCGCCGGACTTGGCGTTGAAGCCGTGGTTGGCTTCGAGTTCGGAGACCTTGGAAACGACGACGAAGCCGTCGAAGCCGGCATTCTGGGCGATCCAGCGCAGCGGCTGGACCAAGGCGCGACGGACGATGCCAACAGCTGCTGCTGCGTCACCTTCCAGTGCCTTGACGGCCGGGGACTCATCCAGCGCCTTGAGGGCGTGGATGAGGGCGGAACCGCCACCGGAAACGATGCCTTCTTCAAGGGCAGCACGCGTGGAGGAAACGGCGTCCTCGATGCGGTGCTTCTTTTCCTTCAGCTCAACCTCGGTGGCTGCGCCGACCTTGATAACGCCGATGCCGCCAGCCAGCTTGGCAAGACGTTCCTGCAGCTTCTCGCGGTCCCAGTCGGAGTCTGTGCGGGTGAGCTCGGCACGCAGCTGGGCCACGCGGTCGGCAACGTCCTGCTCGGTTCCGGCGCCATCAACGATGGTGGTGTTGTCCTTGGTGACCGTGATGCGGCGTGCCGTACCCAGTACCTCGAGGCCAACAGTGTCCAGCGACAGTCCAAGGTCCGGGGAAACAACCTGGGCGCCTGTGAGCGTCGCAATGTCCTGGAGCATGGCCTTGCGGCGGTCACCGAAGCCTGGAGCCTTGACGGCCACAACGTTCAGCGTGCCGCGGATGCGGTTGACGATCAGCGTGGACAGGGCTTCGCCTTCGATGTCTTCGGCGATGATGAACAGCGGCTTGGAGGCCTGCAGCGCCTTCTCCAGCAGCGGCAGGAAGTCCTGCAGCGAAGAGATCTTACCCTGGTTGATCAGGATCAAGGCGTCTTCGAGGACGGCTTCCTGGCGTTCCGCGTCAGTGACGAAGTACGGGGAAAGGTAGCCCTTGTCGAACTGCATGCCTTCGGTGAGGACGAGTTCCGTCTGGGTGGTGGAGGATTCTTCGATGGTGATGACGCCATCTTTGCCCACCTTGCCGAACGCCTCGGCCAATAGTTCGCCAATTTCGTCGCTCTGTGCGGAGATGGCGGCAACGTTGGCAACCTGGGTGCCTTGCACTTCGCTTGCGTTCTCCAGGAGGCGGGCTGCGATGGCTTCAATGGAAACCTCGATGCCGCGCTTGATCTCGCCAGGAGCGGCACCAGCAGCAACGTTGCGCAGGCCTTCCTTGACCAGTGCCTGCGCCAGCACCGTAGCGGTGGTGGTGCCGTCGCCAGCGACGTCGTTGGTCTTGGTGGCTACTTCCTTGGCCAGCTGTGCACCAAGGTTCTCGTAGGGGTCGTCAAGCTCAACTTCGCGGGCGATCGTCACGCCATCGTTGGTGATCGTGGGAGCGCCCCACTTCTTGTCCAGCACGACGTTGCGGCCGCGCGGGCCAAGCGTCACCTTGACAGTGTTGGCGAGCTTGTCGATACCGGCCTCAAGAGACCGGCGGGCAGCATCGTTAAAAGCAAGCTGCTTTGCCATGGTTGTGTCCTTTCAAGACAGAAAACCCGCACCGCAGAAGGTCGGAATGATTCCAACGCGGCTGCGGTGCGGGGCTCCAGGAAGTTACTTTACGACGATCGCAAGGACGTCGCGGGCGGACAGAACGAGGTACTCGTTGCCGCCGGTCTTGACTTCGGTTCCACCGTACTTGGAGTAGATGACGACGTCGCCAACAGTTACGTCAACCGGCACGCGGTTGCCGTTGTCATCGAAGCGGCCGGGGCCGATTGCAACAACTTCGCCTTCCTGCGGCTTCTCCTGCGCGGAGTCCGGAATTACCAGGCCGGAAGCCGTGGTCTGCTCTGCTTCGAGCGGGCGAACAACAATACGATCCTCAAGAGGCTTAATCGAGACCGACACTCGGACTCTCCTTTTCATGAGCTGATTCATGGACTAAGAACTAGGGTGCCGTGGCGTGCAACCGTCGTCGCGGTGCCGGTGACGCCTGGCGTGATTAGCACCCTCCGGGGGAGAGTGCTAACACGACTCTATGTAAGCGTTAGCACTCGGTCAAGGTGAGTGCCAGAATTTCGTCCTGAGTGAACTCCCGTTACCGACCGGTGAGGTCGTCCAAATCGTAGTCTTCGCCGTCGTCGTCCTCATCTGCAGGGGCGGATCCGCGGTTCAAATACAGCACGACGGCGGCCGCCAGGGCCACGACGCCGGAAATCACCAAGGCGATAATCCCGCCAATGCGGGCCCCACTGTAGAGCTCCCGGATGTCGCGGGCTTCATCAGTAGCGTCATTCACGCTCTTGCCCGTCACGGAGTACGCCGCAGCGTTGAATGAGTCCAACGCGAAGATGACGATCAGCAGGCCAATGCAGATTACAGCGATCACGGCCCCCGCGATCAAGGCAGGACGGGCAAAAGCCACGAGGGATCGACCGGAGGAATGCTCTGAAGCTCCCGGGGCAGTGGAGTGGTTCCCGCCCGGGTTGTTTGTGTCGGAGGGCTGCGGAGCTGCGTTGTCTTCCATGAAAACAACCCTATCGTCGCTGGTTCCCAACTCACGGCGTCATGGCGGGCGCCGTTAGGCTTGATCCCATGTCTCACGCACCGCAGGAACAGATCGCACCCTTGCTGACCACTGAAGGATGGGAACTCCTTGCCTCGCTGGGGCCGTACCGCGAGGCCGATGCATTCAGCGTGAACGCGGACCTCCGAAAAGCAGGCCACTCCCCTGAACTCGTGGCGGCGGTACTGACGCAGTCCAGGCTCCGGACGCGCGCCGAGGCCAAGTTCGGCGAGTTCGCCCGTCAGATGCTGTTCACCCAGGCTGGACTCGAGCAGGCAACCCGACTCAACGTGGCGGCCCGGCACGCCGAGCGTTTTGCCAAGGCCGGCATTTCCCACGTAGCCGACCTCGGCTGCGGCCTCGGAGCTGACTCCATGGCCTTGGCCTCGATGGACATTGCCGTGACCGCCGTGGAAATGGACGAAACCACTGCCGCCTGCGCCACGATCAACCTCATGCCCTTCCCGCACGCCACGGTGGTGCATTCGGATGCTACGTCGGTGGACCTGGACGGGATCGACGGCGTGTGGCTGGATCCCGCACGACGCACAACCTCCACGTCCGGGACCAAGAGGATCTGGGATCCGGAAGCCTTCTCTCCCCCGTTGTCGTTCGTTGAAGGCCTGGCCGCGGCCGGCCGTGCAGTGGGAGTCAAGATGGGTCCGGGGATGCCACACGATTCGGTTCCGGCGAACTGTGAAGCGCAGTGGGTCTCCGTAGGCGGCGACGTCACTGAGGTCACCCTGTGGTTCAACGCGGTGGCCCGTCCCGGGGTCCGTCGCGCGGCACTTGTCATCGGCTCGCAGGGCGCTGCCGAGCTCACCAGCGGCGAGGATTTCGACGGCGGCCCGGCAGCCGCCGTCGGGCCTGTTGAAGGGTTCCTCTACGAACCGGACGGTGCGGTCATCCGCGCAGGGCTGGTGGCCGACGTCGCAGAACGCCTTGGCGGGCACCTGGTGGACGAACATATCGCCTACATCTGCGCCCCGGAACTCCATGACTCGCCTTTTGCCCGCGCATACAAGGTGCTGGAAGTGATGCCTTACAACGTGAAGGCGCTCAAAGCCTGGGTCAAAGCGAATGGCGTCACGGTGCTGGACATCAAGAAGCGTGGCACGGCCGTCACTCCCGAAGAACTGCGGAAGCAACTGCTTCCCTCCAAGCGCGACACCAAGCCCGCAAAAACGGCCACCCTGGTCCTCACCAGGATTGGCGAGGAAAGAGTGGCCGTGGTGGTAGAGCCTGTGACCTTCTAGACCACGTCAGCGACGGGAGAACTCTGAGGCTTCGCGGACCTGGTCAGCACTCGGGCGGACACCCGTGTACAGGACGAACTGTTCCTCCGCCTGGATGGCGATAACTTCGGCTCCCGTGATCACCGGCTTGCCTGCTTGACGGGCCGCTGTGATGAGCGATGTCTCGGAGGGGAGGGCGACGACGTCGAACACTATCTTCGCAGCGGCAATGGTTGCGTCGTCAAAGGACTGTGCCCGTTCGTCCGCGCCCGCCATCCCCAACGGCGTGACATTGATGATGAGGTCCGCCGTTGATCCGTTGACGTCGTCCTGCCAGCCGAAACCATAAAGGTCCGCGAGCGCACGTCCGGTGGTTTCGTTGCGGGCCACGATTGTCACGGACGTAAAGCCTGCATCGCGGAGAGCTGCGGCCACCGCTTTTGCCATTCCTCCTGCTCCACGCAGCAGCACCGTGTGGCTGTTGGGTACTTTGTGGTCCTTCAGCAGGCGGGCAATGGCTATGTAGTCGGTGTTGTAGGCCGTGAGGACGCCGTCGTCATTGACAATCGTGTTGACCGAGTCGATGGCCCTTGCCGATGGATCCATTACATCAACCAGCGGGATGACAGCTTCCTTATAGGGCATGGACACCGCGGCTCCCCTGATGGGGAGGCCGCGGATGCCAGCCACTGCAAGAGTGATGTCCGCTGGGGCGAAAGCCTTATAGACAAAGTTCAGTCCGAGCAGATCGTACAAATAATTGTGGAACCGGGTCCCGATGTTGCTGGGCCGGGCCGCAAGCGAAATGCACAGGGACATGTCTTTGTTCAGGATTGGCATTCACCCATTAAACAACGGCCTCTTTACGCTGCCGTTCTCTTAGCCCTGGCGGGCCTTCATGCGCGGGTTGTTCTTGTTGATGACGAACGTGCGCCCACGCCGCCGGACGATCTGTGCACCCGCCAGCAATCACGCATGCTCCGGCTGCACTAGACTTGAGCCGACCGCTGACGGCCCCGCAGCGGGTTGCGTCCAGCTGAAACTCCAGCAGAAACAAGCAACGAGGGGACTACGTGCAGATTGAGTTTGCGCCATCCAGGCAATCGACACTGGGTGTGGAATGGGAGTTGGCGCTCGTCAATGCACGCACCGGGGAACTGGTCTCAGTCGCGAACGACGTCCTCAAGGGCGTGGCCGCGAACCACCCGGACCTCAACGAAGACGACGAACACCCCCATATCAAGCGCGAACTGCTCCTGAATACCGTGGAGCTCGTTACCGGAATCTGCGAAACGGTCAAGGAAGCCAAAGAGGACCTCAGCCGCTCTCTCGCCGCTGTCCGCGAAGTCACAGATCCCATGGGAGTCGAGGTGTTCTGCGCAGGCAGCCATCCCTTCAGCCCTCCCCTGCTCCAGCCGGTCACCGACAAGGAGCGCTACGCCAAGCTGATCGAGCGGACCCAATGGTGGGGACGCCAAATGGTCATCTACGGAGTCCACGTCCACGTGGGCATCGATCGCCGGGACAAAGTACTCCCCATCCTGGACGGCCTGGTCAACTACTTCCCGCACTTCCAGGCCCTTAGCGCTTCCAGCCCCTTCTGGGCCGGCGAAGAAACCGGCTACGCATCCCAGCGCGCCCTCATGTTCCAGCAGCTCCCCACCGCTGGCTTGCCGTTCCAGTTCGAAACCTGGGAAGCGTACGAGTCCTATGTCCAGGACATGTTCACCACAGGTGTCATCGATGCCACCTCTGAAATTCGTTGGGACATCCGACCCGTCTCCAACCTGGGCACTATCGAGATGCGCATTTGCGATGGCCTCGCCACACTAGAGGAAGTGGGCGCGATCGCAGCACTGACGCAGTGCCTCGTGGACGAGTTCTCCTCCATCCTCGACGCCGGCGGCAGCATCCCCACGATGCCGCCATGGCACGTCCAGGAAAACAAGTGGCGTGCCGCCCGCTATGGCATGGAAGCCATCATCATCCTCGATGCCAAGGGCAACGAGCAGTTGGTCACCGAGCACCTGGCAGAAACCGTCGCACGCTTGGAACCCGTGGCAGCCAAGCTCGGGTGCTCTGAGGAACTGGCCGACGTCCTGAAGATCATCGAACGCGGCGCCAGTTACCAGCGCCAGCGCCGCGTGGCCGCTGAACACAACGGGGACCTGCAGGCAGTGGTCATGGATCTCGTGCAGCAGATGCGCAAAGGCCCGGACGCTTAAGTCCAGGAAACTTACGCCGCCACCGACACCGTAGTAACGGGCATGGAGGAATCCGGCGCGAAGGCTATTCCGCTGGGCCCGATTCCGGCCATGATCAGTTGAGCACCAAGTGCTGCCACCATGGCACCGTTGTCCGTGCAGAGATCCAGCGGCGGCACGTGCAGCTTGATGCCCGCCGACACGCACCGTTGACCGGTTAATTCACGCAGCCTTGAGTTGGCGGCAACGCCACCACCGAGCAGCACGTCAGTGATGCCGTTCTCCTTGCAGGCCAGGACCGCCTTGGAACTAATGACGTCCACCACGGCTTCCTGGAATGCCGCTGCAATATCGGCTACAGGTACTTCCTCACCGCGGGCTTCGAATTGCTCCACGCATCTGGCCACCGCGGTTTTCAGGCCGCTGAAGGACCAGTCGTAGCGATGCGGTCCCTTTTCCTCCGCCGTGCCCATGTATTTGGGCTGGCTGAGGCCGCGCGGAAAGCGGATCGACTTGGGATTGCCCTGACGCGCCAGCTTATCGATCGCTGGACCACCGGGGTACCCAAGGCCCAGGATCCGGGCCACTTTGTCGTAGGCTTCGCCCGCGGCGTCATCGATGGTGGAACCCAGAAGTTCCACGTCGTCCGTGATGCTGCGGATGCGGAGGATCTCCGTGTGGCCACCCGAAACCAGAAGTGCACCGAGGTTCTGCGGCAACTGGCCGGCACCCAAGCCGGCGGCAGCACCGGCGTCGGGCCTTGCCTCCAGCAGCCCCACGCCAACGTGCGCTACAAGGTGGTTGATCGCGTAGAGCGGCTTGCCCGTGGCGACGGCCAAGGCCTTCGCGGCGCAGACACCCACCATGAGCGCGCCGGCCAGGCCGGGACCGGAGGTGACAGCAATGGCATCGATGTCCTCCAAGGTCACCCCGGCTTCGTGCAGCGCTTCCTGGAGGGTGGGGACAAAGGCGTCAAGGTGGGCGCGCGAAGCGATCTCCGGGATGACGCCACCAAAGCGCACGTGCTCATCCATGGACGAGGACACCGTGTTGGTCAGCAGCGTTGTACCGCGCACGATTCCGACGCCCGTTTCGTCGCAGGACGATTCGATGCCCAGCACCAACGGCTGCTTCGGCTGTTCCGGGTAAGCGCCGTTCACGCGTTGGCTCCTTCTGTGGAATGTGGCTCTTTGAGGGGCAGACGCATGATCAACGCGTCCGTACCGTCCCGGTAGTACCGGGGACGGACGTGGATCTGTTCGAATCCGAAGCGCAGATACAACTGCTGTGCGCGGGGGTTATCCGCACGCACTTCCAGCAGGACGTCCGCCGCACGACGCCGCCGCGACTCTTCAATCAGTTCGGTCAGAATGGCAGAACCGATGCCCTTGCCTTCGAATTCGGGAACGACGGCGATCGTCTGGACGTCCGCGATCGGCTCAATGCACATCAAGCCGGCGTACGCCACGATCTGGCCCGCAACCTCGGCCACGACATAACGGCGGGTCTCCGGCTGGGACAACTCGTCGAAGAACATTTGCAGCGGCCAGGCATCCACGGGGAACAATCGTCGTTCCAAGGCTTCCACGGCCGGGACGTCAGCCTCCGTCATGTCGCGCAGGGAAACTCCGGCGAGCTCCAGGTTGGGCGAAAGTTTCACAGTTCCCCTTTCATCACAGGGCACGCTTCCTGGGACCCGGCACTTGGGCGTCCGATTCGCGCAAGTACAAAGGCGTGGAGTCCAGGAGTTCCTGCCCTGCCGTTAACCGGGCCAGCGCGACCTGGCCAAGGGAGGCCGCGTCCGGCTGTGTGTCCGCAAAGTCTTCGTCCGCGCGGACAACGTCGGCATACAGGCCAGCGCCCGCACCAAACACGGGCAGGTCCGGTAATTCCGAGGCGAAACCAACATGCGGTCCGTCGATGAGCTGCGGTAGCTGGCCCTCTTCCAGGACGTAGCGTGCCCAGTAGACCTCTTTACGCCGGGCGTCAGTGGCCACCAGGAATTCGGGAACAGCGGCAGTGGACTCCGCTACTTCGAGGGCGATCGCATCAAGGCTCATCAGGCCATACAGCGGCTTGTTCCAGACGAAGGCCAGGGTGCGTGCGGTTGCAATACCCGAGCGCAACCCGGTAAACGGTCCGGGCCCCACCCCTGTGACGATCACGTCAATGTCCGCGCCGGTGACCCCTGCTCGGGCCAGGAGTTTCTCGATGCCGGGCGCAAGGACTTCGGCATGGCTTCGCGTGTCCTCAGTGGCGAAGGAATCCAGCACGCCTTCCATGGCAACGTCCGAAATCAGCGCAGCACTGGCCACTGCAGAGGTATCGATGGCCAGGATCAGCATCAGTGGCCTCCTTCAGAGATCGTGGTTTCAAGAAGCTTCGGAGCCTCGGCCCAGCGTGGGCCGAAACAGCGGAAAACGATGGTGCGCGGTTCGTCGTCGTCATCAGTGTCAAAGTCCAGGACCGTGCCGCTGTCCGCAACATTGGTGGCCGGCACAACGCCTGCGCCACCTACAGATCGGTGAAGATCAACTTCCAGGCGGCTGTCCGAGAGGTGCTCCACCCGGTCCCTCCCCCACTCCACCACCGTTACGGACGAGTCCATGGTGTTCTCGAGATCAATGTCATCGATCTCGGCGGCCGATTCCAGCCTGTAGGCATCGACGTGGACCAGGTCCGGGCCACCGGGGCGCGGGCCATCCGGAAGGTTGGGATGGATCCGAACCAGCACGAACGTAGGCGAGATGATCCCGGCACGCACGCCCAAGCCCTCTCCCAGCCCCTGGGTGAAGGTCGTCTTCCCCGCACCCAACTCTCCGGTCAGGACAAGGAGGTCCCCCGCCTGAAGCACCCCGCCCAGTGCTGCACCGAGCGCGTGGGTCTGCTCCGACGTCGTGACCTTCAGGCTGCGTTCCCACAGCGGTTCGCTTGGTTCGATCAGTGGTTCGTTCACAGCTTCGCCGATTCCGATGCTGTCTGGGTATCGCGTTGTACCTTCGGTTGTGCCTCCGGCCGCGCCGGAGCCTCGTTGACATAGGTGCGGGGCACGCGGGGGCTGATGCGCGTGACGATCTCGTAGTTGATGGTTCCCGCTGCGGCCGCCCAATCATCCGCGGTGGGGCCGCCATCGGCACCGTCGCCGAACATGACGGCTTCAGTGCCCTTGAGTCCGGCAGCTTCTTCAGGGGTGAGCGGTCCAAGATCAATCACCATCTGGTCCATCGCGATCTGGCCCACCACAGGGTAGTTGACGCCGTTGACGCGAACTGGTCCGCCCGTGGCGATACGCGGGACACCATCGGCATAGCCCAAGGGAATCAGGCCCAGCGTGCTCTCCTGGCTGGTGTGGTACTTCAGGCCATAGGAAACGCCTTGCCCTTTCGGCACCTTTTTGCAGTTGGAGAGGAGTGTGCGGACGCTCATGGCAGCGTGCAGGCCAAGTTCGGCGGAGGTAACCCCTTCGAAGGGCGACAACCCGTAGATGCCGAGCCCGACGCGGATGAGGTCAAAGTGCGAATCCGGCCGGGACAGGGCTGCGGGAGTGTTGGCGATATGCCTGACCTCAGTATCGACGCCGGCATCCTCAGCAATGGCGAGCGCGTCACGGAAAACCGCCAATTGCTGATCCGTTTCGGGCCGGTGAGGCTCGTCGGCCACGGCAAGGTGGGAGAAAATGCCAACGACGCGAAGCAGGCCCTCGTCCTGGTATTCCATGGCCTGGCCCACCAACTGGTCCCAGTCGCTGATGGGGCAGCCGTTGCGGCCCAGCCCTGTGTCCACCTTCAGATGGACCCGCGCGGGACGCTCCTGTTCGCGGGCGGCCGCCACGACGGCGTCGAGTTCCCAACCGGAAATCCCGACGTCGATGCCGGCGGCAACTGCGGCTTGGAAGTTGCTTTCACGGGTGTGCAGCCACGCCAACAGGGGTGCTTCAATGCCGGCGGCACGTAAGGCGAGCGCCTCGGAAATGTGGGCGACGCCGAGCCAGGCCGCTCCGGCGTCGAGGGCGGCACGTGCCACCTGCAAGACGCCATGGCCATAAGCGTCGGCCTTCACCACAGCCATGACGGAAGCCGGGGAGGCAATAGCAACAAACTGGCGAACGTTGTGCCGCACGGCCTCAAGATCGATCACGGCGGAACGCTCCAGCACCGCTGACTTGGCTATGGAGGCCTTGGACCCGATCCCGATATCTGCAGCTGCTTCGTAAGTCACCCTAGAGATTCTAGTGGTGTGGGTGAAGAGGGGTTAACTGCCGGCTCTGCTACTGGGCATCTGACAAGTGGGCGATCGTGGCGCGGGCTCGCCGTTGGGCTTCGGCGGGGATGTCCTTCACGATCGGCTCAAGGAAGGCGAAACGCCGCAGCCACTGGCTCGATTGGCGTTCCTTCCTCGCGTTGGCACGCTGCCACCAGTCCGCGATGTCGCCCCAGCCAGGTGCAGCGAGGGATCCGCCAACTTGTTGTACGGCCAGCGAGGCACAGAGGTTCGCGAACCGGAGGCGGTCCCCCAATCTCCACCCTGCCAGAGAGCCCACAATGAAGGCTGCCCCGAAACAATCACCGGCGCCGGTCGGATCGTACGCAGACACAGGCAACGACGGCACCCATTCCTCTTCGCCCGTCTCCGAGTCCACGGCCATGGCGCCCTGCGCACCTAATGTCACCACAGCCACTGGAACGCGATCGGCCAAGGAATACAGCGCAGCCCAGGGATCAGTCTTGCCAGTGAAGGCCATGGCCTCCGGCGCGTTGGGCAGGAAAGCGTAAAAGTGTTCCAGTTGGTCCAGCCTGCGCTGGGACCACTCTCCGCTCGGGTCCCAGCCCACCACGCCGAAAAGCTTGGTTCCCCCTGTCTTCGCCGCCAACATCCACGGTTCCAACTCCTCGTCCAGATCCGCGACGGCGGCGAGTGCCTTGGGCGGCTGTCCGATCAGCTCCGAGGCCTTGATCGGCGCCGGGTGCCCGTGGGTGACCATGGATCGATCCTGGTTCACGCACATGGACACCGTCACCGGCGAGTGCCAGCCCGGGACGCGGCGCGACAGGGACAAGTCCACGTGCTCCTGGCTTTCAAGGATCTGCCAGTTGTAATCCCCGTAACCGTCGTCGCCAAACGCTGCCGCCAGGTTGGTCCTCAGGCCAAGCCGGGCTGCTGCGATCGCTTGGTTGGCAACCCCGCCCGGGCAGCTGCCCATGCCTTCGCTCCACACTTCAGTGCCGGGCTCGGGAGAATGCGGGAGTCCCGTGAAAATGATGTCCTGGAAGACCGTTCCTGCCAGGAGAAGGTCGCATTGGCCATCGCTCTCCGTGCGCACGGCGGCAAGGGGATCAAAACGTCGCTGGGGCATAGCGTCCATGCACGGCACACTACGCTGCGCCTTCCGGGCTGCATAGACTCGGATCATGCGGCTCATGATCGCCGGTGGCGGCGGATTCCGGGTACCCCTTGTGTACCGTGCCTTATGTACGGGTCCGTTCGCAGGACTGGTGGACGAGGTGGTGCTCTACGACGTCGATCCCGCACGTCTCGCGGCCATCGAAGCTGTCCTCCGCGATATGCCCACCCCGGAAGGCTCCCGGCCCGCCGTCGTGATTTCCACGGACCTGTTGCAGGCACTCAAGGGCACCAATATGGTCTTTGCGGCGATCCGCCCTGGTGGAACGGAAGGCCGGATCGCGGACGAACGCGTGGCCTTGGACCTGGGTTTGCTGGGCCAGGAGACCACGGGCGCGGGCGGTATCTCTTACGCCCTCCGCACCATTCCGCACATGCTGGAGCTTGCCGAGGCCATGCTGCATCACTGCCCGGATGCGTGGCTCATCAACTTCACCAACCCCGCCGGGATGGTGACCGAGGCACTCGTGCCGGTGCTGGGACGAAAGGTCATTGGGATCTGTGATTCCGCCGGCGGCCTGGTCCAGCGCGCGGCACGGGCTGCCGGTTCGCCCCTTCAAGAAGGAACGCTCGACGGCGTGGGCTACTTCGGGTTGAACCACCTCGGCTGGCTATACCGGCTGGCACCCGGTGGCCGGGACCTCCTGCCTGGCCTGCTATCGGATCGTGGGGCGCTCGAAACAATCGAGGAAGGGCGTTTGTTCGGCCAGCACACCCTGGAGAAACTCGGTTGCCTGCCCAATGAATACCTTTACTACTACTACGAAACCGAGCAGGCGACGCAAGCCATCCTGAAGCAACGCGAAACACGCGGGGCGTCCATCCACCAGCAACAGAGCTCCCTCTACCCTTCCCTTGTGGAGTCCTCGAACGCCTACGCCATGTGGGATGCGGCCCGGCGCTCCCGCGAGGAAGGCTACCTGGCCGAGGCCCGCACACGCGGGGAGCACCGCGACGAGGAAGACCTCGCCGGGGGCGGCTATGAGCGTGTGGCGTTGTCCGTGATGCGGGCTCTATCCGGAGGTGGGACCGCCCAGTTGATCCTCAATGTCCCCAATTCACCCGTCTCCCCGTCCTCGGCTGGTGAGGCGGGAGTCGCCGTGCCCGGGCTGCCGGGGGACGCCGTCGTCGAAGTTCCCTGCGAGGTAACGCCCGACGGCGCCCTGCCGCTTGCGCAGGAACGGCCCGGAGGCCAGTTCCTCACCCTGATGCAACACGTCAAGGAAGTGGAGCGGCTGACGGTCCGGGCAGTGCGGGACGGTGACCGCGACGCTGCAGTGGAAGCCTTTGCCGCCCACCCGCTGGTAGGTTCGGCGTCGCTGGGCGCGCAACTCCTTGACGGCTATGAGGCAGCCTTCCCGGATCTGCGGGGACTCTGGAAATGATTTGTGTGGGCTCCTAGAGCTTCCGGTACATCACGTGCAGGCCGACGTAGCCGATTTCAGGGTGATCGAAGGCCTCAGGGACCGTGGCCAGGATGCGGAAACCCATCGATTGCCACAACCACACAGCCCGGACGTTACTCTCCACAACGGCATTGAATTGCATGGCGCGGAATCCTGCTGTTTTGGCTTCCTGCAATGAGTAGGCACACAGCGCCCGTGCAATTCCCTGGCCAGAATGTTTGGAGCTCACCATATACCCGGCGTTCGCCACATGGCTGCCGCCACCGGCCTGGTTCGCGTGGAACTCGCCGGTGCCCAGGACCTCGCCTCCGGGGTGCGGCCCATCCGCAGTACGCACCGCCACAAACGTTTGGCCGGGCGCTTCCTTCATCCACTTCAAACGGGCAGCTTCTTCAGTGGTGTCGCGGTCCCAGGTGAAGGTCTCCCCCTCACGGAGGATGGGCTCCATGACGGACCAGATACCGGGCCAATCTTCGGATGTGGCTGGGCGAATGTCGAAAAGGGTTTCTTGGCTCACAGCGCACACGCTAGCAGCCTTGTCCACTTAGCCGGGATTGCTTGTCCACATAGCCGGGATCGGCGCCATGTAGTGCTCGGCTTCAGGAGTAGTGTTTTCTGCAGGGCAAAAGTGGTTTGGCTTCAGAAGTTGGCTTCACGCGAAGGAGGAAAGTGTGCCGTTGATCCGGCGGGTGGCATTCCTATCACTGCACACCTCCCCCATGGAGCAGCCAGGGGCAGGTGACGCTGGGGGGATGAACGTCTATGTGCGGGCCCTGGCCCTCGCACTGGCGGAGTCCGGCGTAGAGGTAGAGATTTTTACCCGTTCCACCAAAGCCGGCCAGGCCGCCGTCGAACATCCCGGTCCAGGTGTATGCGTCCACAACGTCCTGGCCGGACCGCGGCGGAAAGTCCCGAAGGAAGAATTGCCTGCCCTGCTCCATCAGATGGTGGAGCAGATCGATCGAATCCGGCACGAGCAACCGAACGGCCGCTACGACGCCATCCATTCGCATTACTGGGTGTCCGGGGTTGCGGGTCTGGAACTGTCTGAGCTCTGGGGTGTTCCGCTGATCCACACCATGCACACCATGGCGAAGGTCAAGAACCTTGTTCTCGAGTCCGGTGAGCGCCCCGAGCCGCGGCGTCGGGAGGAGGGCGAGCAGAGGATCGTTGATGGAGCTAGCCGTCTCATCGCCAATACAGCTTCCGAGGCAGACGAGCTGGTCTCCCACTACGGTGCAGATATCGACAGGATCGACATCGCGCCTCCGGGGGTCGACCTCCAGATCTTCACGCCGTCATTCCGTCGTAAATCCCGAGCCCAGCGCGATGTCAGGCGGGACAGTTTCCATATTCTGTTCGCGGGCCGGATCCAACGGCTCAAGGGTCCCCAGGTCTTCGTCAAAGCAGCCGGCATCCTGCGAAAGCGCAGGCCAGACATCGATTTGGAAATGACCATTCTGGGCTCGCTCAGCGGCGCCAAGGACTTCAACCTGCAGCACATCATCGAGGAGGCCGGGCTGGCTGACATCGTCACGCATCGTCCGCCGGTTGTAGCGCCCGAGCTTGCCAGCTGGTTCCGCTCCGCCGACGTCGTAGTGATGCCCTCTTTCAGCGAATCCTTCGGACTTGTGGCCTTGGAAGCACAAGCGTGCGGGACCCCCGTGGTAGCCACCAACGTTGGTGGGCTCTCACGCGCCATCTCCGATGGCCGGACAGGCATCCTCGTGGATGGTCACGATCCTTCCGACTGGGCTGATGCCCTTGAGGATTTGTACGACGACGTCCAGACACGCGAGGACATGGGCCGTTTGGCCGCAACCCATGCCGAATCCTTCGGCTGGCAGCGCACTGCTGCGATCACTTTGGAAAGCTACCGCGAATCTGTCAGCGGCCTGCTGGTCCCCCGGCGGTGAACCTCACGCAGTTACTGGCTGTTGACTGATAGATTGTCGCGCACAGCGCAGGCGGGCGCGGAGCGTCTGCCCACACAGCGTAAGCACTAAGCCGAAGGACAACGATGTCTGAAAACAAGGGCCTGAGCGATCTTGAGATAGCCCATAGCGCCACCATCCTGCCCATCGAAGAGATTGCACGACGGGCGGGCATCAACGTGGACGCATTGGAACTGTATGGGCCTTACAAAGCCAAGATCAATCCGGCCAAGCTTGTGCTCCCTCAGGGCAAGGCGCCCGGCAAGGTAGTCCTCGTTTCAGCCATGTCCCCCACCCCTGCGGGCGAAGGCAAATCGACAACCACTGTAGGCCTCGCCGATTCCCTCGCACGCGCCGGCCACAAAGTGATGATCGCGCTCCGCGAACCGTCACTTGGGCCCATCCTCGGCATGAAGGGAGGAGCAACTGGAGGCGGCTACTCACAGGTACTGCCCATGGACGATATCAACCTTCACTTCACTGGCGACTTCCACGCCGTCACCTCGGCCAACAACGCCCTCATGGCACTCGTGGACAACCACATCTTCCAAGGCAACCACCTCGGAATCGACCCCCGCCGCATGACGTTCAAGCGGGTCATCGACATGAACGACCGCTCCCTACGGGAAATCATTATCGGGCTCGGCGGTCCCGCCCAGGGCGTACCCCGGCAAGATGGCTTTGACATCACAGTGGCCTCCGAAATCATGGCCGTTTTCTGCCTGGCCACGGACTTGGACGACCTCCGCACGCGCTTGGGCCGGATCACCTTCGGCTACACCTTCGACCGGCAACCGGTAACTGTTGCGGACCTTGGTGTGGAAGGTGCCCTGACATTGCTCTTGAAGGATGCCATCAAACCAAACCTTGTCCAGACCATCGCCGGGACGCCGGCGCTGGTCCACGGTGGCCCCTTCGCCAACATTGCCCACGGCTGTAACTCGCTCATCGCAACGCGGACTGCCCAGCAACTTGCCGACATCGTGGTCACCGAGGCCGGATTCGGCGCGGACCTGGGTGCCGAAAAGTACATGGACATCAAGTCGCGCATCGCTGACGTGGCGCCGTCCGCCGTCGTTCTTGTTGCCACGATCCGTGCGCTCAAGATGCAAGGCGGAGTTCCGAAGGACAAACTCAGCGAGCCCAACGTCGACGCCGTGGCCGCTGGGGTGGAAAACCTCAAACGCCATGTTGGGAATGTTGCCAAGTTCGGTATCTCGCCGGTCGTCGCCATCAACAAATTCGCCACCGACACCGACGAAGAACTTCAGTGGCTGCTGACGTGGTGCGCAGCGGAAGGCGTGGAAGCCGCCGTCGCCGATGTCTGGGGCCGTGGCGGCGGAGGCGACGGCGGGGACGAGCTCGCATCCAAGGTGGCGGCGGCAGTGCAAGGGCCATCAAATTTCCACCACTTGTATTCGCTGGAGCTTTCTGTGGAGGACAAGATCCGGACGATAGTGCAGGAGATCTACGGCGCCGACGGCGTTGAATTTTCCGTTCCGGCACAGAAGCGGCTTGTCGACATCCAAAAGAATGGGTGGGGTGGCCTGCCCGTCTGCATGGCCAAGACGCAATACTCATTCACCGATGATGCGTCAAAGCTCGGGGCGCCAAAGGGATTCCGGGTACACGTGCGCGAACTCATTCCAAAAACAGGCGCGGGCTTCATCGTCGCGCTGACCGGAGCCGTCATGACCATGCCCGGCCTGCCCAAAGAACCGGCCGCCATGCGCATGGACGTCGATGCCGACGGCAAACCAACGGGCCTCTTCTGACCTTCTCTCACATCGTGGCCGCTTTCCTCCGATCCTCTATCACCTCCAGGCCACTTTCCACCGATGCTCTATCACCTCCAGGCCACTTTCCACCGATGCTCTATCACCTCCACCCGGTCCCCAAAAGGTTGACGGTACGTGAGAGAGCAACCGTCCAAATCCGGTGGTAAGTGAGAGAGGGACCGGCGAAAAGCGTCAGGATGTGAGAGAGCATCGGAAGCACAAAAAACGCCCTCCCACGGGAGTGGGAAGGCGTCTTTTGTCAGCGCTCGGTCTTAAAGGGCGCGGGCTTTAGCGCTCGAGGGTTTAGCGCTCGATGTCGCCGCGGATGAAGGCTTCAACCTTGTCGCGGGCGATGTCGTCGTTGAACTGCTCCGGCGGGGACTTCATGAAGTAGCTGGACGCGGAGAGCAGCGGGCCGCCGATGCCGCGGTCCAGGCCAATCTTGGCGGCGCGGATGGCGTCGATGATCACACCAGCGGAGTTGGGGGAATCCCATACTTCGAGCTTGTATTCGAGGGAAACGGGAGCATCACCGAAGTTGCGGCCCTCGAGGCGGACGAAGGCCCACTTGCGGTCGTCAAGCCAGGCAACGTAATCAGACGGCCCGATGTGGACGTCGTCAGCGTGAAGCTCGGCCTCAACGTTGGAGGTGACGGCCTGAGTCTTGGAGATCTTCTTGGACTCGAGGCGATCGCGCTCAAGCATGTTCTTGAAGTCCATGTTGCCGCCAACGTTCAGCTGGTACGTGCGGTCCAAAGTGACGCCGCGGTCCTCGAACAGCTTGGCCATCACGCGGTGGGTGATGGTGGCGCCGATCTGGCTCTTGATGTCGTCGCCCACGATCGGAACACCGGCTGCAGTGAACTTGTCAGCCCACTCCTTGGTTCCGGCAATGAAGACGGGGAGAGCATTGACGAAAGCCACGCCAGCGTCGATGGCGCACTGGGCGTAGAACTTGGCAGCCTGCTCCGAACCAACGGGCAGGTAGCAAACCATGACGTCTACCTTGGCTTCGCGGAGGACAGCAACGATGTCGACGTCCTCCTCGGGAGCTTCGACGATGGTCTCGCGGTAGTACTTGCCCAAGCCGTCAAGGGTATGTCCACGCTGGACGGTCACCCCGGTGGCAGGGACGTCGGCGATCTTGATGGTGTTGTTTTCGCTGGCGCCGATGGCGTCGGCCAGGTCCAGTCCAACCTTCTTGCTATCAACATCGAAAGCAGCAACGAACTGAACATCGTTGACGTGGTACTGGCCGAACTCGACGTGCATCAGACCCGGAATCGTGGCCTTGGGGTCAGCGTCGCGATAGTACTGAACACCTTGGACCAGCGATGCGGCGCAGTTTCCTACGCCGACAATGGCAACACGAATCGGATGTGAAGACACGGAACTCCTTTTGAGAACTAAACCTCAGGTGCCAGGCGCAAACTCTGACTGAGCTCAGAGCACGACTGATTGGCACGGCGCCAGTTGGCGCACACTTGCATTGTAGCCAACAGAGGAGGGGCCGGCTTTGTTCCCGCCGGCCCCTCCTGTTTTATGTCTTTTCCCTCGGTTTACTTCTGCGCCCACAGATTGATGTCGGATTCGACCGCGAACTCATCGATCGCAGTCAGCTCATCTGTGGTGAACTTCAGGTTGTTGATGGCACTCAGCGTGTCTTCAAGCTGCGCAACGCTGGACGCTCCAACAAGCGCGGATGTTACGGGAGAGCCCTTCGGCTGGTCACGGAGAATCCATGCAATGGCCATCTGTGCGAGGGTCTGTCCACGGCCTTCGGCGATGGCGTTGAGCCCCCGAACGCGGTCCAGCTTGTCCTCCGTCAATGCGGATTCGGAGAGGAACCGTTCCTTTGCGGCCCGCGAGTCAGCCGGAACACCATTGAGGTATCGGTTGGTCAGCATCCCCTGGGCAAGAGGCGAGAAGGCGATGGAGCCGGCGCCCACTTGGTCCAGTGCCTCGTAGAGGTTCGGCGAACCATTCTCGGTCCATCGGTTCAGCATGGAGTAGCTGGGCTGGTGGATCAGCAGTGGCGTGCCGAGTTCCTTCAGGATCCGCGCCGCCTCGAGCGTTTGCTCGGGCGTGTAGGAAGAGATACCCGCGTACAAGGCTTTGCCGGACCGGACCGCGTAGTCCAGCGCCCCCATGGTTTCCTCCAACGGAGTTTCGGGGTCAGGACGGTGGCTGTAGAAGATGTCCACGTAATCCAGGCCCATGCGCTGCAGGGACTGGTCAAGGCTGGAGATCAGGTACTTGCGGGATCCCCATTCACCATAGGGACCCGGCCACATGTAGTAGCCGGCCTTCGTGGAGATGACCAGCTCATCACGGTACGGCTTGAAGTCGTCCTTCAGGTGACGTCCGAAGTTCGTTTCTGCCGATCCATCCGGCGGGCCATAGTTGTTGGCGAGGTCGAAGTGGTTGACGCCCAGATCGAATGCACGGCGCAGGATGGCGCGCTGTTCTTCGAACCGCTTGTCGTCGCCGAAGTTGTGCCAAAGGCCCAGCGAGATAGCGGGGAGCTTGAGACCACTGCGTCCGACGCGGCGGTAGGGCATGGTTTCGTAGCGGTTTTCCGCAGCCGAATAAGTCATACGTACCATCCTGCCACTGCACAGATCACCGTGTTCGGGCTGTCCGCAATGTGGGCGCCGTCACCGTCGTTACTGCTCGCCTTGCTGGACACGCACCACGGCGGCGCTCCCACCGGGCAGGGTCAGCGAACCGTCGTCGAGGACTACTTCCGTGTCGGTGGCCAGCAGCAGGGACCCGCTCATGGGCGAATCCAGCGGCTCGTCCCCAAAGTTGCACACTACGCGGATGGGGCCACGGGTCAACTCCAACCAATGCTCGTCGTCGTCGAACTCCACCGTGGTCTCGCCAAAACCTCCGTTCACCAGCTCCGGCGTGTTCCGGCGCAGCTGTGCTAAATCCCGATACAGCTGCAGCAGGCGGGCGTGGTCTCCGCTGGTGGGCTCGTTCCAGTCCAGCTTCGAGCGCTTGAAAGTTTCGGGGTCCTGGGGGTCCGGCACAACGGCAGGGTCCCAGCCCATCCGTTCAAATTCCTTGATCCGGCCCTTCGCTGTGGCCTCCCCTAATTCCGGCTCGGGGTGGGAGGTGAAGAACTGCCACGGCGTGGAAGCCCCAAATTCCTCGCCCATGAAAAGCATGGGTGTGAAGGGTGATGTCATGGTCAGCACTGCGCCGATCGCCAACCGACCATATGACAGTGATGCAGTAAGCCGGTCACCGGTGGCACGGTTGCCTATCTGATCGTGGTTTTGCAGGCAAACGACCAATGCGGAAGGATGTGCGAGCTCGTGCCGGATCGGCCGGCCGTGGTGGCGTCCCCGGAAACTTGAGTAGCTGCCATCGTGGAGGAAGCCGTGCTCAAGGACCTTGGCGAGGACAGCGAGGGACTCGAAGTCCGCGTAGTACCCGGTGGTTTCACCGCTGAGGTTTACGTGCAGCGCGTGGTGAAAGTCGTCGCTCCATTGGCCTTCCAGGCCATAACCGTTGTCCTTACGGGGATAGATGAGCCGCGGATTGTTCAGATCCGATTCTGCGATCAGGGTTTTTGTCACCCCGGTTTCCGCTTCGATCTGGTCTCCCAGCGCACCAAAGTCCTCAAGGATGTGCACGGCCCGTTCATCGCGCAGGGCGTGCACGGCGTCGAGCCTGAGCCCATCCACGTGATAGTCGCGGAGCCACATCGCCGCGTTCTCCAGGATGTAACGGCGTACCTCGTCGGAGCCCGGGCCATCGAGGTTTACCGAGTCGCCCCACGTGTTCCCCTCCCCGGATTTCAGGTAGGGGCCAAATTTGGGCAGGTAATTGCCGCTGGGGCCAAGATGGTTGTAGACCACATCCTGGATAACGCCCAAGCCCGCGGCGTGGGCGGCATCGACGAATCGCTGGTAGGCCTCCGGGCCACCGTAGGGCTCGTGGATGGCGTACCACAGCACGCCGTCGTAGCCCCAGTTGTGAACTCCGTTGAAAGCATTGACTGGCAGCAGTTCGATGAAGTCGACGCCCAGGTTAACCAAGTAGTCCAGTTTCCGGGCGGCAGCGTCAAGTGTGCCTTCGGGAGTGAACGTGCCCAGGTGGAGCTCATAAATGACGGATCCTTTGAGGCTGCGCCCCTTCCACTCACCATCCGCCCATTGGTAGGCGGCAGGATCGAAGGTCGCAGACAATCCATGCACTCCCTCAGGCTGCCGCCTCGAGCGTGGATCGGGAAACGGCCCTTCCCCGTCCACGACGTAACCGTAAGCAACCGCGTTGCCTTCCTGACCCGCGACGTCGGCGGACGCGCGCCACCAACCTGTCGCGCCGCCGTCGTGAATTTGCTCCATGACGTGCTCGCTGCCTCCCGCGAGCATCTTCACTGATCCTGCGTTGGGCGCCCAGACGTCGTAGCGGTTTTTTCCGGCAGCATGCTCCAGCATCGTTTCCCCTGTGATTGTTTTAGCTTTGCGTTGCAGTGGCGGTGTTGGTGGGTGTTCGTGTTCCAGCGGATCAGTCAGCGGGCACCAGCAGTGCCACCGGGTAGTGCTCCAGCAGCCTGGCGACCGCGACCGAACCGGCGTCGTAGGTGGTTCCGGTCAGTTCATCGTGGCAGTTCACCGGCAAGTCGATGGCCGTGTCCCGCCAACCGCCTTCCCGGGCCAGGCGCTTGGGCAGGCGCGTGCCAACGGTAACGGCACCGGGCGTGTCCGCACCACGGCTGAATGCAACCACATGCTCAGCTGCCGCGCCGTTCGCGCGCAAAGGCCCGTAGCCGCCGAACAGTTCCGGCCGGTCTCGACGCAACCTGAGCGCCCTGGACACCACCAACAGTTTGGCAGCTTCCTCCGTGAACTCAGGCCGCGCACCAGTATCGAGTTCCGTCAGCGCCGCGATCCGCGCTTGGAAGTCCACTGGCCGCCGATTGTCGGGGTCGGTCAATGAACCGTCCCGGAACTCGGTGCCCTGGTAGACATCCGGAACGCCAGGCATGGTCAATTGAATGAGCTTGGCTGAGAGCGAGTTCGAGGTTCCATAAGGTTCCAGTTCCTCGACGAAATTCTCCAGCGCGGCAGCAACCTCGGGGACGTCAAAAACGGCGTCGACGGCGGCAGCCAAGTGACGCTCGAAGTCCAGGTTGGGGTCGGTCCAGTTGGTCGAATTTCCGGCTTCGCGGGCGGCCTTGAGCGCATACGATTGGAGGCGCCCACGATCGGCGGGCCAAGCGCCTGCAATGGACTGCCAAACAAGGGCGGCCAGCGGACCGTCCGGGATGGGCGCCAGCTCCTGGACAGTGCCAAGGAAGAGTTCCCATTCGGGGACAGATTCGGAAATGACCGAAATCCTGGCCCGGGCGTCCTCGCTGCGCTTGGTGTCGTGGGTGCTCAGCGTGGTCATGGAGAGGGGGATCTCTGCCTGACGACGTGCCATGCGCTCGTGGAACTCATCAGAGGAAAGCGCAAACTCAGTGGGATCGGCGCCCACTTCGGTGAGCGTCCCCAACCGTGTGTAGCGGAAGAATGCGGTGTCCTCCACACCCTTGGCCATAACCATGCCGGAGGTCTGTTGGAAGCGGCGGGCGAGTTCCCCAGTGGTATCAGTCAGGAGTGGACTTAGCCCGTTCAGCACAGACCGGAGCTCCGGCCGATGTTGTCCTGCCCGTTCCATGGCTTCTTCCAGGATCTCCTGGCCGTGCGGAAGGTAGGTCCTGTAGACGGGGAAGCAGCAAATAATCTCGGCCAGGGCATCGGCTACCTCAGCGCGCGGCAATGCGGATGACTCGGGAACAAGCCGGGACAACCGCAGGATTTCAGACCTCAGGATGCCATCGGCGATGCGCCGTTTGGTCCCGTGGATCATGTCCGCATAGTCAGTTGGCTGGGCCGCATCCCGCAGACGGGCATCGAGGGAGTCCAGATATTCCTCGGCTGCGGGGTCGACGAACAGACGGTCAACGTCTGCCAGCGCGTCATACCCTGTGGTGCCTTCGCAATCAAAGGTTTCCGGCAGTTTCTCTCCGGGCTCAAGGATCTTCTCCACCAGGAGGTACGCCCCGCCAGTCTCCTTGCGAAGCCTTGCCAGGTACCCTTCAGGATCCGCCAGCCCATCGGGGTGATCGATCCTGAGACCATCCACCAGCTCTTCGCGGAACCATCGCACGATTTCCTCATGCGCCTCGTCAAAGACCCACGGAACCTCGACGCGGACGCCTGCCAGCGTGTTCACCGCGAAGAAGCGGCGATAGTTCAGTTCAGCGTCCGCCCGGCGCCAGCCCACCAGTTCATAGTGCTGTCGCGAATGAACCTCCTGCGGGCTGTCTCCAGCGCTGAAGCTGCCCTCGGCCAACGGGAAACGGTGATCGTAGTAGTGCAGTTCGCCGTCCACCACAGTGAGTTGCCCAAGGTCGTCATCGCTGCCGAGCACGGGGATACGGATCTTTCCGCCGCCGAAGTCCCAGTCGACGTCGAACGCTTCCGCGTACTTGGACGAGCGACCCTCCTTCAGGAGCTGCCACCACCAGGCATTCTGTCCTGGCGAGGCGACACCCATGTGGTTGGGAACGATGTCCGCCAGGATGCCAAGTCCTTTCGAGCGCGCGGCCTTGGACAACGCAGCCAGACCCTCGGCTCCGCCACGGGCAGGATCCACGGACGAAGGATCCGTGACGTCATAACCGTGGTCTGAGCCTTCTTCCGCGGTGAGGATCGGCGATACGTAGACCCAATCGACCCCAAGGTTGTGCAGGTACCCGGTGAGTTCCGCGGCGTCCTGAAGCGTAAAGCTTTGGCGGATTTGCAGCCTGTACGTTGACACTGGGGTCCTCATGAGTCCGCCTTCTTCGAAGTACGGCGCCTCCGTGCGGGTTTTGATTCCGCAACGGGTGGATCTCCCCCGTCGGAAGCGCTGACCGCCTCTGACCCATTCGTAGACCGAGCGTTCGTCGGCGAATCTGTCCGTTTCGAATCCACCGCAGGAGCCGTGAGCGACGCCGTTTCGGGCGTGCTCGTCTGACTTAGGGCGGCAAGGGAGGCGGCCACAGAGTGGTCCGGCTCAGACTCTGGTGTGCTGTGGGCACGAAGCACCACCAGTGACTTCGCAGCGATCATCAGGATCTGATCCGCCTTAACGACGTCGGAATCAGCCCCTTCGCCGCCGGTGTCGATCATGACGTCCCAGGCAGGAGCGTACTCATCGGATGGTACTCGGAACCCAACCTCGTCCTCGTCCGCATTGAAGTACAGCAGGAAATTGACGTCAGTGATCCGGCGGCCTTGAGTGTCACGCCCGTGGATACCGTCGCCGTTCAAGAACACTCCAACGGAACGGCCCAGCGCCGTGTCCCAGTCCGACGGCGTCATGGTGCTGGCGTCGGCATCCAGCCATACGATGTCCGGAAGCCGCTCCCCCTCGCCTCGCAGCACGGGCCGTCCGTCAAAGAATCTGCTTCGGCGGAGGCTGGGGTGCTTGGCCCGCAGGGCGCTAACAGCAGCCGTGAACTCCACCAAGGGCTGGTCAACGCTATCCCAATTGATCCAGGTGAGCTCGGAGTCCTGACAGTAACCGTTGTTATTGCCCTGCTGCGTCCTTCCAAGTTCATCGCCATGCAGGAGCATGGGAACGCCCTGCGACAGGAAGAGCGAGGCGATGAAGTTCCGCTGCTGGCGGGCCCTGAGGCCTAGAACCTTGGGGTCATCCGTGGGGCCTTCGACGCCACAGTTCCACGAGCGATTATGCGATTCGCCGTCGTTATTGCCCTCACCGTTGGCCTCGTTGTGTTTCTCGTTGTACGACACGAGGTCGGCCAATGTGAAGCCATCGTGGGCAGTGACGAAGTTGATGGATGCCACAGGCCGGCGCCCGGAGTGTTCGTAGAGGTCGGCAGAGCCTGTCAGACGCGAGGCAAATTCACCGAGCGTGGAGGGCTCTCCGCGCCAGAAGTCGCGGACAGTGTCCCGGTACTGGCCGTTCCATTCTGTCCATTGGGGCGGGAAGTTGCCCACCTGATACCCACCCGGACCCACATCCCACGGTTCGGCAATGAGCTTCACCTGAGACACGACGGGGTCCTGCTGGATGAGTTCGAAGAAGGTTGACAGCTTGTCCACGTCATAGAATTCGCGGGCCAGCGTGGACGCGAGGTCGAACCGGAACCCGTCCACATGCATCTCCGTCACCCAGTAGCGGAGCGAATCCATCAGCAGCTGGAGTGAATGCGGACTGCGGACATTCAATGAGTTGCCGGTGCCGGTGTAGTCCATGTAGTACTTTTGGTCGTTCTCCACCAGGCGGTAGTACGCGGAATTGTCGATGCCCTTAAAGGACAACGTGGGCCCCAGATGGTTGCCCTCAGCCGTGTGGTTGTAAACGACGTCCAGGATGACTTCGATCCCGGCGTTGTGCAGGGAACGCACCATGGCCTTGAAATCCTGGACCTGCTGGCCGGTATCACCCTTGGAGCTGTAACTGTTATGCGGGGCGAAGAAGCCGATGGTGTTGTAGCCCCAGTAGTTGTTCAGGCCCTTATCCTGCAGGATGCCGTCGTTGACGAACTGGTGCACCGGCATGAGTTCAATGGCAGTAATACCCAACTTTTGAAGGTGGGAGATGACTGCGGGGTGAGCCACGCCAGCGTACGTTCCGCGCTGTTCCTCGGGAACCTCTGGATGCAGCTGGGTAAGTCCCTTGACGTGTGCCTCGTAGATGACGGACTTGTGGTATGGAATCTTCAGTAGTTTGTCGCCGTCCCAGTCGAAGAACGGGTTAATGACGACGCCCAGCATCATGTGCGGTGCGGAGTCGGCGTCGTTCCGGGAGTCCGGGTCCCCCATGTTGTAGGAGAACAGTGCCGGGTCCCAGTCGATCTGCCGGTGGATGGCCTTGGCATATGGGTCGAGCAACAGCTTGTTGGGGTTGAACCGTTGGCCGGCATCGGGGTTGTAAGGTCCGTGCACCCGATAGCCATATTTCTGTCCCGGTTGGACTTGCGGCAGGTAGCAGTGCCACACGTAGCCGTCCACCTCGCTGACATCTACGCGGACTTCCCCGCCGTCGTCGTCGAAGAGGCACAGTTCCACTTTCTCGGCCTTCTCGCTGAACAGCGCGAAGTTGGTGCCGGTGCCGTCAAAGGTGGCTCCAAGCGGATAGGCCGATCCAGGCCAGACTTCCATGCGTTCTCCTCTGGTGATGCGGATAACTTGCTGCAAGCCTACTCATGACCCCTGACACGGACAGTAACCTTACGGTCTTGTGCGGTCGTATTCCGCAGTCAGCGAACCTATGACGCTCGGTACCGCTGCCAAGATCGCCGAGGCTGTAAGGGGGCCACCATCAAAATCTTTCGACGCGATCGCGCCTGCTCGGCCATGAACACTGGCGGCAACCGCGGCCACAGCAGCCCAGCGGTCGTCCAGTTTCAAACCCATGGCCGCGTACGCGCCGTCGTCGTCCTTGACCGAGTCCACAGATTGCGCCAGTAATGCACCCAGCAGGCCGGCCAGGACATCGCCGCTGCCTGCAGTCGCCATCCAGGCGGTGCCCTCGGACTGGCTGAAAACAACGCCCGACGGCGAGGCCACCAGTGTGGTGGCACCCTTCAGCAGGACGGTGGCGCCGGTTTGCTCGGCTGCTTGCCGTACGAAGTGCAGCGGCCGGGACTCGACATCCTCGCGGGACACGGCGACCTCACCCGTGGATGGAAGGGACGCCAGCAACGTGGCCAGCTCCCCAGCGTGAGGCGTGAGGATCCAATGCGCAGGACAACGCTCCGGCAGGATGCTCAGTGCTCCGGCATCGACGACGCATGGCAGCTCAGCGGCAATCGCTGACTCCGCGGCGTCCCCGGCACGTCCGAGTTGGTCCTCCCCGTCCACACCAGGACCAAGCAACCACGCTTGGACGCGGCCAGGCTCGTCCGTCTCCCACAGGGCCTCCGGCGTCCGCGTCAGAACTTGGCGTGCCGCAGATTCCGGCCCTACATAGCGGACCATCCCAGCGCCGGTCACTGCTGCCGCATGGACGCTCAGCACGGCCGCCCCGGCAAAACGAGACGAGCCGGCGACTACGCCCAGCACTCCACGGGAGTATTTATGGGAGCGGCGTCCGGGCTTGGGGAGCACGGATTGCATATCTGTGGCAGTAAGCCGGCGCAACTCAGGGGTAGCCAGGGAGTCTTCGATCCCAATCTGCACCAGAACCACGCGTCCCGCACAGCCTTCGCCGGGGTCTGTCATCAAACCGGCCTTGATGCCACCGAAAGTCACAGTGACGTCGGCGTCCAACACCGGCCAGTGGACTTCCCCTGTGGTCGCATCCAGTCCGCTGGGGAGATCGCACGCCACCACACAACGGGGCTTCAGCTCCTGAAGCGAAGCAACCAACTCCGCAGAAGCATCACGCAATCCGCCCCGCGCGCCGGTGCCCAGGAGGGCATCGATAATGACATCGTCACCAGCGCAGAGGACGGCAAGCTCCTCGGCATTGCCGGGATCCAGTCGCAGCACAAGGCCACCCGCCGCCAGAAAAGCCGCCAGCGCGTCAGGGTGGACCTCCGCTGAGGCGAGGACCGCCGTCGTCCGCATTCCGCGGCCGGCAAGCATGGAAGCCGCGAAGAGGCCGTCACCGCCGTTATTGCCTTTGCCTGCAAGAACTGTGACGCTGGCGCCGGTCAGCTTGCGCCGGGCCTTGACCACGCGAACCACTTCCTGCGCCAGGCCATAAGCGGCCCGTTGCATGAGTACAGCGCCCTCACCGGAGTCCAGGAGCGGTTGTTCCGCGTCCCTGATCTGTTGTCCGGTGAAGGCGCTGATCATCGTTATATGAAGGTCCGTTTAGCCCTCGGCGAGGACATACGCCGTAGCGATGCCGCCATCATGGCTCATGGACAGGTGCCAGCGCTTGACGCCCTTGGCATCAGACACGGCCAAGACCGTTCCCTTGACCTGGACGGTAGGACCGTTCTGGTCAAGACCGATCCAGCAGTCCTGCCAGTTCATGCCTGCGGGAGCACCCAGGACCTTGGCCACCGCTTCCTTGGCAGCGAAGCGGGCCGCGAGTGATCTGGTGTTGAGTTCGCGCTCCGCAGGAACGAACAGCCTGTCCCGAAGCCCGGGGGTCCGCTCGAGTTGCCGGGCGAACCGCTCGATGTCTACGACGTCTACGCCAATGCCAACAATCATGCGGTTATTCTACGGTCACGCTCTTGGCGAGGTTACGCGGCTGATCGACGTCGTAACCCTTCGCCCCGGCCAGTTCAGCAGCAAAGATCTGCAGTGGCACGGTGGTGAGCAGCGGCATGAGCAACGTGGGCGTCTCGGGGACGTAGAACACGTGCTCTGCGTAA
Source organism: Micrococcaceae bacterium Sec5.1 (assembly GCA_039636795.1). NCBI lineage: Bacteria > Bacillati > Actinomycetota > Actinomycetes > Micrococcales > Micrococcaceae > Micrococcaceae bacterium Sec5.1. The sequence continues at coordinate 4,004,673 of CP143430.1, forward strand.
TCCTTGACAGACTCGTCGCCTTCTTCAGCAATGACCAGCGTACGGGCACCACGTGCGCGGACTTCCTGGATGTTGCTGACAACCTTGGAATGCAGGGAGTCACGACCACGAGGGGACGGCACAACCACGAAAACGGGCTGGCCGTCGTCGATCAAGGCGATCGGTCCGTGCTTGAGTTCACCGGCGGCGAAGCCCTCAGCGTGGATGTAGGCAATTTCCTTGAGTTTCAAGGCGCCTTCCAGGGCCACCGGGTAGCCAACGTGGCGGCCCAGGAACAAGACGGACTTTTCATCCTTCATGCTGCGAGCGAGTTCGCGCAAGGGACCTGCGTTGTCCAGGATCTTCTGAATCTTGGCCGGGATCTTGTTCAGGTCCGCGAGGACGTCCTTGATCTGGCCGGAGAAGATGTTGCCACGCAGCTGGGCCAGGTAAAGGCCAAGCAGGTAGGCGGCAGTGATCTGGGCGAGGAACGCCTTCGTGGAGGCAACCGCGATTTCCGGACCAGCGTGGGTGTAGAGCACGGCATCGGATTCACGCGGGATGGTGGAACCGTTGGTGTTGCAGATGGAGATCGTCTTGGCGCCCTGTTCGCGGGCGTAGCGGACGGCCATGAGCGTGTCCATGGTCTCGCCGGACTGGCTGATGGAAACCACCAGGGTGTTGGCGTCGACGATCGGATCGCGGTAACGGAACTCGTGCGCGAGCTCTACTTCCGTGGGGATACGGCACCAGTTTTCGATGGCGTACTTGGCAACCAGCCCAGCGTAGGCTGCGGTCCCGCATGCCAGAACGATGATCTTGTCAACCTGCTTGAGGAGCTCAGGATCGATGCGGACTTCGTCCAGCGTCAGCTTTCCGTTGAGGTCCGAACGGCCCAGGAGAGTCTGCGCTACGGCGTCGGGCTGGTCGTGGATTTCCTTCTCCATGAAGGAGCTGAAGCCACCCTTTTCGGCAGAAGCCGGGTCCCAGTCAACGTGGTATTCCTTGCCTTCAGCGGGAGCGCCGAAGAAGTCTGTGATCTCCACGGAGTCCGCGGTGATGGTGACGATCTGGTCCTGACCGAGTTCCACGGCACGGCGCGTGTAATCGATGAAGCCGGAAACGTCCGAGCCGAGGAAGTTCTCGCCGTCGCCAAGGCCAACCACGAGCGGGGAGTTGCGGCGGGCGGCCACGACGACGTCGGGCTGGTCCGCGTGGACGGCGAGGAGGGTGAATGCACCTTCGAGGCGCTGGCAGGCCAGTCGCATCGCGTGGGTGAGGTCGCCGCCGTTGCCGTTGAGTTCGTTGCGGAAGATGTCGCCAACCAGTGCGGCAGCAACTTCGGTGTCTGTCTCCGACTCGAAGGTGACGCCCTTACCCAGCAGTTCCTGCTTAAGCTCGGCGAAGTTTTCGATGATGCCGTTGTGAATCAACGCCAGACGCCCGCCGTCGGAAAGGTGGGGGTGTGCGTTACGGTCGGTGGGCCCACCATGCGTGGCCCAACGGGTGTGGCCAATGCCGGTCAGGGATTCGGGAACCGGGTTTGCTTCCAGTTCACTGATCAGGTTGCTCAACTTGCCGGACTTTTTACGGGACGAGATGGTTCCATCAGCCACCACTGCGACGCCAGCGGAGTCATAGCCGCGGTACTCAAGACGACGCAGCCCCTCCACGACGACGTCAAGGGCGCTGTGACCAGCTGCCTTACGAGACGAATTGCCAACATAGCCTACGATTCCACACATGGGTATAAGCCTAACGGCTAGCTCAAACAACTGATGTGGGACATCCCTTCTCCTCCTCTTGCCTGCGTGGCATTAATCACCCACAATTCACCTTCACGTCGTCGCGCATTTCCTGATCAGCCGGGCTAAGGGCAGAATCAGAACGTGACTTTGCAACGCACCGAAGCAAACGGCGACGGCGCTTCCCCCTTTGTTGAGCTGGACCGCCAAACCTGGTCCCGGCTTGCAGCACAGATGGAGCAGCCCCTCAACGAAGAGGATATCTTCCGCCTCCGAGGCCTCGGCGATCCCCTCGATATGAAGGAAGTGCGGGAGGTATACCTCCCCCTTTCGCGGCTTCTGCACCTCTACGTCCAGGCTTCCCATCAACTTCACGCGGCGACAACCACGTTCTTGGGTGAGCAAACGCAGCGCACCCCGTTCGTCATCGGTGTGGCCGGTTCAGTGGCTGTCGGTAAGTCCACCATCGCCCGCGTGCTCCGTGAAATGTTGCGGCGCTGGCCGGGAACACCCAACGTAGAACTCATCACCACAGACGGCTTCCTGTACCCGCTGGCCGAGCTGAAGCGCCGGCATCTGCTGGAGCGCAAAGGTTTTCCGGAGTCCTACGACCGCAGGGCGCTATTGCGTTTTGTGTCGGAAATCAAAGGCGGAGCCGAGGAAGTCCGGGCACCGTGGTACTCCCACGTCACCTACGACATCGTCCCGGGCAAGGAAGTTGTAGTGCGTCGCCCTGACGTACTGATCGTGGAAGGCCTCAACGTTCTGGCCCCTGCAAGACCCCGCATGGATGGCAAGCAAGGCCTCGCGCTGAGCGACTTCTTTGACTTCTCCATCTACGTTGACGCCAAGACCTCGTACATCGAGGAGTGGTACGTAGATCGGTTCCGAAAGCTCCGCACCACGGCCTTCGCTCAGCCTGAGTCCTACTTCCACCGCTACGCCACGCTCTCCGACGAAGATGCCGAATCAACAGCCCGCGGCATCTGGAAGCGCATCAACGAGCCGAACCTCGAAGAGAACGTGCTCCCCACCCGTGGCCGCGCCCAGCTGGTACTCACCAAGGATGCCGACCACTCCATACGCCGCATGCTTTTGCGGAAGGTCTAAGTGGACATCCAACCTCAGCCGATGCCCAGCCGCAGGGCATTCGCGGGTTTCCTCACAGCCGGGGCAGGCCTGGCCGCACTGGCTGCCTGCACTCCGGATGGATCCGCCGCCTCACCTGCTGGGGCTTCGGCGACACCGTCCGCAGCTGCCTCGGGCGCCACGCCAACCCAAGTCACTGCCGTTACGCCCGCTGCGGCTACCGAGCCTTCCAGCAGTCCTTCCAGCGCAGCGCCCTCACAAGCCGCAGCCAAGCAGTTCTCGCTGACCGATCCAGCCAGCCCATGGGTGGTGGTCAACAAACACCGGCCGTTGAACCCGCAGAACTACGTCCCGGCGGATTTGGTTCAGCCAAACATCCGGCTCGCCGTCAGCGGCGAAGCCACACAAATGAACAGCACGACGGCGACTGCCGCAGAAAAGATGTTCGCCGCAGCTGCGGCCGAAGGCGTCATCATGGCGTTGGCATCCGGATACCGTTCCTATTCCACCCAGGTGGTCACCTACAACGGCTACGTCGCAAGCAGCGGCCAGGTTGCAGCCGACCGGGCTTCGGCACGCCCCGGTCATTCCGAACACCAAACGGGCTGGTCCTTTGACATAGCCGACGGCGGGGGTGCGTGCAGTTTCCAACCCTGCTTCGCCGACCAGCCCGCGGCTATCTGGGCCAAAGCCAACGCGCACAAATTCGGTTTCATCGTCCGCTATCCGTGGATGTTCCATGAAACCACCGGATACTTCTACGAGTCCTGGCACCTGCGCTACATCGGCGTCGAAGCAGCGACAGAGATGAACACCCGAGGCATCGCAACGCTTGAGGAGTACTTCGGGTTGGAAGCAGCGCCGGACTACCTGTAGAGCCGGTTCTATTAAAGGCCGCTCCTTTTAAACCAGCTCGGCCCGCTCTCCTGGAAACCAGTAAACCGGTAATCAGGAAAGCGGGCTGAAATTGCTTGGGTACTTATACAGCCAGTTCGCTGGGAGCGCTAAGGCGTTCTTTGACTACAGCAGCCAGGCTGTTGCAAATTCGTTCAGCAGTCTCCATGTCCGCAGCTTCCACCATGACGCGGACCAGGGCCTCGGTGCCGGACGGCCGGAGCAGCACGCGCCCGGTTTCACCCAGTTCCAGTTCAGCAGCAGCTACCGCGGCGGCGACACCTTCGTCGGTGCCTGCACGGGCCTTGTCCACGCCCTTGACGTTGATCATAAGCTGCGGGAGCTTGGTCATCGCAGTAGCGAGTTCTTTCAAACTACGGCCAGTCAGGGCCACCTGCGCAGCAAGCTGCAGCCCGGTGAGCACTCCATCGCCGGTGGTTGCGTAATCGGAGAAGATCACGTGGCCGGACTGTTCGCCACCCAGGTTGTAGCCGCCGTCGCGCATTTCCTCCAGCACGTAGCGGTCGCCAACAGCGGTTTCGCGGATGGTGATGCCAGCATTGCGAAGGGCGATCTTGAGTCCGAGGTTGCTCATGACCGTGGCAACCAGGATGCTGTCCTTGAGTTTGCCCGCTTCATTGAGTGCCAGCGCCAGGATCGCCATGATCTGGTCGCCATCTACTTCGTTGCCTTCGTGGTCTACAGCGAGGCAGCGGTCGGCGTCGCCGTCGTGGGCAATGCCGAGGTTCGCACCGTGCTTGACCACCGCTTCCTTCAACGGACCCAGGTGGGTGGAGCCCACGCCGTCGTTGATGTTCAGTCCGTCCGGCTCGGCGCCGATGACGACCACGTCCGCCCCGGCGTCCTTGAACACCTGCGGTGAACAACCACTCGCCGCCCCGTGAGCGCAGTCCAGGACAACCTTCAGGCCCTCGAGGCGCTTGGGGAGGGTGCCGAGCAGGTGGACGATGTAGCGGTCCTCAGCGTCGGAGAAGCGCTGGATGCGTCCGACGTCGCCGCCCACGGGCCGCTGAGGCTCTTTGCCCAGCTGAGCTTCGATAGCGTCCTCGACGTGGTCGGGGAGCTTCTGGCCGCCGCGGGCGAAGAACTTGATCCCGTTGTCCGGGGCAGGGTTGTGGGAGGCCGAGAGCATAACGCCGAAATCGGCGTCGAGGTCTGCCACTAAGTAGGCCGCAGCCGGGGTGGGCAGAACACCAGCGTCATAGACATCGATGCCGGAGCTCGAGAGCCCCGCTTCGACGGCGGCGGCAAGGAACTCGCCACTCGCTCTGGGGTCCCGGGCGACGACGGCGCGTGGCCGCTTGCCATCGGTTGTACGGTCATGGCCGAGTACGACGGCGGCGGCCTGGGCGAGCTGCATAGCCAGCTCGGCGGTGAGCAATCCGTTCGCGAGACCGCGCACGCCATCTGTTCCAAATAATCTAGACATCGGCTCAAGTTTAGACGACGACGGGACAGCACCCGTCCAGCAGCGTGTCGGAACGTCATGTGTGCAGGTCAAATCCGGCTCAAAGCAAGCCTCTTCGAACTGCTTAAAGCGCAACTTCTTAAACGGCGAAAGCCCGCCCCGCCAAAACGGCGGAACGGGCTTTCGAGCAAGCGCAGATTAACGCTTGGAGTACTGCTGAGCCTTACGTGCCTTCTTGAGACCAGCCTTCTTACGCTCGATGACGCGGGCGTCACGGCGCAGGTAACCGGCCTTCTTGAGGGTGGCGCGGTTGTTGTCGACGTCGATCTCGTTCAGCGAGCGAGCAACACCGAGGCGCAGTGCACCGGCCTGGCCGGAGATGCCACCGCCGTGGATGCGGGCGATGACGTCGTAGGCGCCTTCAAGATCAAGGATCTTGAAGGGCTCGTTGACGTCCTGCTGGTGCAGCTTGTTCGGGAAGTAGTTCTCCAGCGTGCGGCCGTTGATGATCCACTTGCCGGAACCCGGGATGACGCGAACGCGTGCAACGGCTTCCTTGCGGCGGCCAACAGCTGCACCGGCAACGGTCAGTGCCGGGCGCTCCTTCTTGGGCGCATCTTCAACAGATGTGCTTTCAGAGGTGTAGCTGGTGAGGGTTTCCTCAGCCTCGACGGCTTCGGCGGTCAGTTCTTCGTTCTGAGCCACGGTTCTCCTTGTAATAAAAAGTTGTTTGGTGGCCAGGACTACTGGGCGACCTGGGTGATTTCGAAAGTCTTCGGCTGCTGTGCAGCGTGCGGGTGCTCGGGGCCTGCGTAGACCTTGAGCTTGCCCAGCTGCTGAGCGGCGAGGGAGTTCTTGGGGAGCATGCCCTTGATGGCCTTCTCAACAGCGCGAACCGGGTTGGATTCCAGCAGCTCGGCGTAGTTGACGGAGCTCAGGCCGCCCGGGTAACCGGAGTGGCGGTATGCGCGCTTCTGCTCCAGCTTGGCGCCGGTGAGGGCAACCTTTTCAGCGTTGATGATGATGACGAAGTCGCCCATGTCCATGTGGGACGCAAAGGTCGGCTTGTGCTTTCCGCGCAGCAGTGTTGCGGTCTGGCTGGCAAGACGACCAAGGACAACGTCGGTGGCGTCAATGACGTGCCACTGGCGGTTGATATCGCCGGGCTTCGGGGTGTACGTACGCACGGTTTTGCCTCGTTCTTGTTCTGGCGTTCATGTTTTAGGCGACACGCAGTGAGGCGTGTACCTACTATGTATGCGTTACCGGAGCAGAGGTGAGGGCTCTATAGACCAGTCATCCCAGAATCTCGATATGCCTCTTGAGTTAGCGACCCTGCAACTGGATCCCCGAGAAGGCATGTGTCATCGAGATAGGACACGCACAACGACTATAAACAATACCTTCAACGGGCCGTCCGGGTCAAAATGGGGTATCCGCCCCTCGGGGTCGCATGCGCTTTGAGGGAGAGTACATGACCAACGGTCCCGTTTTCCTGCTCCTGCTCGCCGTTGCCGGCTTGCTGTTGAGCCCGGCCGTCGAGTTCGTGATCGCCCGTACCCTTCCGCGACTCGGCGAGCCACCTTCCCTTAAGGTCCGGATCACGACGGCGGCAGTCACCGCGCTGCTGTTTGTCTTGCTGGGGTGGCGCTTTGGTTTTACCGCGGAATTGCCGGCGTTCCTTTTATTGGCACTTCTTGGGGTGCAGCTTTCTCGAATTGATTTCACCCTCCATTTGCTGCCAAACCCCCTCGTTTTGCTCCTGCTTGGGGGTGGTTTTGTCCTCCTTGCAGCTTCCGCTGCACTCGCTCCGGCCTGGCCCGAGCTGCTCCGAGCACTCGCCGGCGGCCTCATACTCTTCGTTGGCTACCTGATTATGGGACTTATTTCCCCGAGAAGCCTCGGAATGGGCGATGTGAAGCTGGCAGCACCCGTCGGACTGTACTTGGGGTACTTGGGTTGGAAGCAAGTACTCTACGGCGGACTACTGGGATTCGTGGTGGGTGGCGTGCTCACGGTGCTGCTGTGGCGGCTGAGTCGCAAGGAAAAGCCTGCAGAAACAGCCCACGGACCGGCCATGGTTGTTGCGGCTCTGGGTGTGGCTCTGCTACTTCAGTAGGCCTGCGCCCGTTGGCATTTCCGAGGCTCTTCATGGGCTCAAAAATCTAAGGCTGCTGTCTATTCCAAGTAGTCGCTTGCCCTTTTTGACTTCCAAACTGAGTACTCCCCTGCCCTTCTACGGGTGACAACTGGATTTGTGTTGCAGGAATTCGAGTACGACTACGCATTGTTCAGCGGTACGTCCAGGGTGAATTCTTATCTCATCGAATTCCGAACCGCTAAAGGCAACATGGGGGTAGTTCGGGAATCGAAGGCAAATTCCGATAATTTGCTGGACCTATATCCATTATTTACCAAACCCAAAATTCATCTGGGAAGGATTTTCCAATGTCTGCTCTTATGTTCACCATCACTTCATACATCGCCGGCGTCAAGGACCGTTTCACCTCCGAGGAGAAGGGCGCGACGATGGTTGAATACGGCCTCATGGTCGCCCTAATCGCTGTTGTGGTTGCTGTTGCGGTTGGTCCCTTGGGCACGGCCATCGCAGCCCTGTTCAGTGGCGTGACTGCCTCGCTCTGACACACATGTTGCAGTGGCCGGCGGCTTTGGCATAAACACAAGCCTCAGCCGCCGGCCACTCCTCTTAAGCGCTACTACCGCAAACCCCACTGGGGATCCGGGTCTGGGAGACAGTCGTGAAATCGAAGAAGAAAGAGCGTGGCGCAGTAGCCGTGGAAATGGCAATTCTGTTGCCACTGCTACTGCTGATCTTAATCGGGATTATGGAATTTGGGCGGGTGCTCAACGTCCAAGTGTCCCTCACAGAAGCAGCGCGGGAGGGCGCTCGTTATGCAGCCGTTCACTACAAGGATGGTGGTCTGAACGTATCTGGTAAAGCTCTGGCTGCAGCACCCTCCCTTAACGGCCTGGGAGTTTCAGTTAGCGATAATGCCTCAAGCTGTGCCCCCGGCTCCAACGTCACTGTGACAACCAGTGTCTCCTTGCCTTCCATGTCCGGCTTCCTTGATGCCGGATTCTTTGGCGGCCCGGGCATTTTCCCTCTGAACATGACTGGGGTAGGAGTGATGAGATGCGGTGGCTAAGGCATTTCCAAAGTCTTCGCCGGTTGCAGGGCGATGCCAGGGAGTCCGGGGAGCGCGGTGCTGCCACGATCATCGTCGCCGGGCTCATGGTGGCCCTCTTGGGCTTTGCCGCCTTGGCTGTTGATGTAGGGGCTCTGTATGCGGAGAAGGCGCAATTGCAAAATGGTGCCGATGCCGCCGCACTGGCGATTGCCACCGACTGCGCCGGGGGAAGCTGTGGCAACAGCACAACAACAGGAAATCAATTCGCCAATAGCAACGCGAATGACAACTCTAGCGGTGCCGTCGTCACATTCCCGGCAGCCACAACAGTTCGGGTAGTGACTAATGCCCGGGATGCAGGCTCCGGTGCAAACAGTTTCTCACTGTTCTTCGCGCAGGCCTTCGGGATTGAAACTGCCACTGTAAATGCAACAGCGGAAGCGTCCTGGGGTGCGCCGTCGGCTGCAACTACTCTCCCGTGGACCGTCAGTGAGTGTGTGTTCAAAAAATACCTCTCTCCAGCGCAACTTGCCTCCCTTAATTCCACCGGCAATTTCACGGGCGATCCAATACCCACGCACCTTCTGTTGCGTTACGACACCAATGCACCGACCGTTCCGGGCTGCGCCGCACAAAACGGCTATCAGCCGGGGGGCTTTGGTTGGCTCGTCACTAATTCTGGGTGCACCACAGATGTCTCAATCAGCGCAACGGTGAACGGCCAAACCGGGAATCATTTTCCCAACGCTGCAGCATGCAATACGGCGCTCGCCCACATCATGGACGAACCTGCCCTCATCCCTCTTTTCAAGACGGCCACAGGGAATGGTTCCAACGCGAAGTACACGTTAGTCGGTTTCGCGGCCTTCAAAGTGACGGGATACAAGTTCAGCGGCTCTGGAGGCGTAGTGGATCCCGCTGCCCCGAGTTGCACTGGCAACTGCCGCGGCTTGCAAGGCTACTTCGATCGGTTTGTATCGCTTGAGGACGGCATGACAAGCACCGGAGGTACCCCAAATTACGGAGCGTCTGTCGTGACGCTCACCAAGTAGCCGCTCCAGGAGCGACTGCCACCAACCTCAAAAAAGTTCGAAAGGAGTTACAAAGTGAAAACACGCCTACTGGGAGGCATTGCAGCACTGCTTCTGGCAGTCATTGGCACCGTCTTGCTGGTCACCTACGTTCAGGGGGCCGACAAGCGGGCGCAGCAAGGGCTTGATCCCGTAAACGTCCTTGTGGTTAAGGAACGTATTCCGGCCGGTACTAAGGCCGAGGAAATCGGTTCGAAGGTCAAAGTGGAAACTTTGCCACAATCCGCAGTTGCGCCCGGCACTATCAATGCCTTGACGGATCAAAAGGGCAAGGTCACTTCCGCTGAACTGCAGCCTGGCGAACAGTTGTTGGGAGTCAAGCTTGTTAATCCCAAGGATCTAGCTCCCGGAACGGTACCTGTGCCGGAAGGCCTGCAAGAATCTACCTTTGTTCTGGCACCCGAGCGCATACTGGGCGGTCGGATCGAGGCCGGCGACACAGTTACGGTGTTTGCCTCATTCAAGTTGGACGACGCCGTTCCTGCCGGTGCGAACCTGCCAGCCGGTCTGACGGGCTGGAAAAACTTCACTGAGCTGCTCTACCACGATGTTCTCGTCACCGCTGTCCAACAAGCGGCCCCTGACGCGGAAAAATCCGCCGGGGCTGACAAGGGTGTAGCACTCCCGAACGGTTCAGCCTACGTGACCGTCGCCCTGAGTGATGCCAACGCCGCCAAAATGGTTTTCGGTGCAGAGTTCGGGACGTTGTGGCTCTCCAAGCAGACGGACAAAACCGCAAAGAGTGATCCACCGACGACAACCTTCGGAGGGCTGGTCCAATGAGCCGCTTTGTAGCGATCACTGCAGTTCGTGATTTCGAAGGCCGTGTGCGTCAGGCCATCGCTGGGGCACTCCATGGGGACCTGCAAACGCTCTCCCCCGAAGTACTCCGAGGTGGGACGGATGATGTCTTCAAGGAACTCACTGGGGCGCCACCGGAGGTGATGATTCTGGGACCGGGCGTGAGTCCGGACGACGCTTTGAAGCTGGCCACGGTCTTCGACCTGCAATATCCGGAAATCAGCCTGCTGCTGGTGGCCGAACCCAGCCCGGAGATCGTCCTTCGTGCAATGCATTCGGGCATCCGGGACGTTGTGACACCCGAGATTGAGGTAAACGAGCTGCGTATACTCCTGGAACGCGCCTGCCTGGCCTCCGCCAGCCGGCGCCGTGGAATGCAGCCAGCCGCTGAATCCGGACAGGATAGAGGCCGCGTCATTGCCGTCATGTCCCCGAAGGGCGGAGTTGGCAAGACCACAGTTGCAACTAATTTGGCCGTCGGTCTTGGAGCCTTGGCGCCTATGAGCGTGGTCATTGTGGACCTTGACTTGCAATTCGGTGATGTTGCGTCGGGACTCCTATTGGAACCAGAACACTCGATTACCGAGGCCGTTCATGGAGCAGCGGCTCAGGACTCTATGGTGCTCAAGGCATTTCTCACCGTCCATCCCGCAGGAATCTATGCACTTTGTGCACCGCAGAAGCCCTCGGAGTCCGATTACATCACGGCTGACCACGTCACCCGGCTCCTCAACCAGCTGGCCACGGAATTCAAATACGTGGTGGTGGACACCGCGCCGGGCCTTGGCGAACACTGTCTGGCTACTCTAGAGCTTGCCACGGACGGGGTTTGGGTCTGCGGCATGGACGTCCCCAGCATCCGAGGCCTCCGAAAGTGCTTCAGCGTACTGAGGGAGCTACAGCTCTTGCCACAAGGTAGGCACACGGTGCTGAACTTCGCGGACCGCAAGAGCGGCATTTCAGTGCAGGATGTGGAAGCGACCATTGGTGTCCCCATAGACACTGTCATCCCCCGTTCCCGGAACCTCCCGTTCTCGACGAATCGGGGCGTCCCAGTACTCCAAGGCACCACGCGCGATTCAGCAACTAAGGGTCTGAAGAAGCTTGTTGAACGCTTCGATCCACGTCTGGAAACAGTTACCCCTAACAAGCTGCACCGGAGGGTGGTGGTGTCATGAAACTGTCAGAACGGCTCACGAAAAACAACCCGATGGCCGCCGTCGAAATCAAGGATTCGGAGCCAGGTGGACAGGGCACTATGGAAACTCCACCAGCGAATTCTCCGATGTTAGGCGGGGCTCCGTCTGCACCAGTAGTTGATGCCCTTTCAGGACTTAAACAAAGGGCCGCGTCTGCACTCTTTGAGCGAATGGGCTCAAGGCTTGGGGACGCGTCCTCCTCCGAGGAAGACCTTCGGTCCTTCGCGGTGGACGAACTCTCAGCTGTCATCGACGACGAGCAGGTGCCTCTTTCCCCCGAAGAACGCCGGCGACTGATCCGTGAGATCTCGGATGAAGTCATGGGCTATGGTCCTTTGCAGCGTTTGTTGGAGGATCCCTCTGTTACGGAAGTGATGGTCAATCGTTTTGATCAGATCTACGTTGAGCGCCACGGTCATTTGGCATTGACCGATTTGCAATTCAGCTCGGACGCGCACCTCAGGAAAGTCATCGAACGGATCGTGTCAAAGGTCGGACGACGGATAGACGAGTCTTCCCCGCTCGTGGATGCGCGCCTCGAGGACGGCTCCCGCGTCAATGCGATTATCCCGCCGCTTGCTGTCAATGGACCATCACTAACGATCAGGAAGTTCAGCCACGTTCCACTCACAGTCCGCAACCTGATCGAGTGGGAATCCATCAGCCACGAAATGGCAGAGCTGCTGAGCGCCTGTGTGGTTGCCCGTCTCAACGTCATCGTCTCTGGGGGCACAGGAACAGGGAAGACGACTCTCCTGAATGTATTGTCGTCCTTCATCCCGGAGTCCGACCGCATCGTCACCATTGAGGACGCAGTGGAGCTTCAATTGCAGCAGCGGCACGTGGTCAGATTGGAGAGCCGTCCACCCAACATCGAAGGCAAGGGCGCCATCACCATTCGGGATCTGGTCCGCAACTCGCTGCGTATGCGGCCCGATCGGATCATCGTAGGCGAGGTTCGTGGCGGAGAATCCCTGGACATGTTGCAGGCTATGAACACCGGCCACGATGGCTCATTGTCGACCGTCCATGCAAACTCGCCGCGGGATGCGATCGCCCGCCTTGAGACGCTCGTGTTGATGGCTGGCATGGACCTGCCGCTCAGGGCTATCCGGGAGCAGGTGTCCTCCGCCGTGGACCTGATCGTCCAAGTGACCCGATTCCGGGATGGCAGCCGCCGCGTCACGCACGTGACAGAAGTGCAGGGCATGGAGGGAGACGTCGTCACACTGCAGGACGCATTCCTCTTTGACTATTCTGCTGGCTTGGATGCCCAAGGGCGTTTCCTCGGCAGGGCACTGCCCACGGGTATCCGGCCAAGGTTCCTGGACCGTTTTGCCGAACTTGGTATCACGGTGTCGCCAGCCGTGTTTGGGGTCGCTCCCGTAACTATGGGGAGGCGATAGCCGTGGATACGCCGGCGCTCTTTTTTGCAGCCATCGGACTTTGCGTCGTGGCCCTCATGGTGCTTGTCATCGTCGTCCTGAAGCCCCGGAACGGAAGCATTCCCTTGGAACGCCGACGCCTGGGCACGGCGCCAGACGATTCCGCAGTGGGCCGCGTTTCGCAGTCTGCAGTCCAATTTATGGACACTGCACTCGGCCGCTCGGGTGGGCCCTTCAATCGCGAGGTTCTGTATAACGCCGGTGTCAAGCAAGCACCTGCCGACTTCACCGTGATGGTTGTCGTCGGCACAGTGGTCGTGGGTGTTATCGGTTCCTTCCTCATCAACGTCTTTATCGGCATTCTACTGGCACTCGCCGCACCATTCGTTGCGAAACTGCTGCTGGTGTTCAAGACCGAAAAACGCCGGGGAAAATTTGAGTCGCAGCTAACAGACACCATCCAGATGTTGATTGGTGGCCTCCGTGTCGGCCACAGCATCATGCGGTCATTCGAAGCAGCCGCGCAGGAAGCGCAAGCTCCCACGTCAGAAGATTTAGGCCGGATCGTCAATGAAGTGAGGATCGGCAAGGACGCCCGCCAAGCCATCGATGACTGCGCCGACCGCATGGACAGCGAGGACTTCCGCTGGATTGGCCAGGCCATACAAATCAATCGGGAAGTCGGCGGTGATTTGGCAGAGGTACTGGAGCAAGTCGCCGGCACAATTCGGGAGCGCAGCGAAGTCAAGGGACACGTTCGTTCCCTCAGTGCCGAAGGCAAGATGTCGGCAGTCATTCTCATGGCTCTCCCCGTGGCAGTCGGACTGTTTGTGACAGCCATCAACCCGGGCTACATGAAAGTCTTCGTCCAACATCCCATGGGAATTGCATTGATGGTTGTCAGTGCGATCCTATTCACCGTCGGTGGCTTCTGGATGAGCCGCACCGTAAAGATTAAGTTTTAGGAGGCTGTTCTCATGACTCCCCTGGCCTGGCTGATCATCGCGGTGATCGTCCTCCCCGTCGCCTATTTCGCGTGGTCGTTAGCCACCATCGACCGCAAGTCAGTGGTGGCCATTCAGACTAATCTTGGTTCCGGATTTGCCCAGGGCGTTGGCGTGAATATCCAACGCACCCCGCTTTTATTGGGGTTGGCCCGGAAACTCACACCTGGCAGTTATGAAGCCAAGCTTGATCAATGGCTGGCGGTTGCCGGACGCCCCAAGTCGATGCCCCTGACCAAACTCATCGCCGTCAAACCAGCTCTCGCCTTTGCGGGCGCTCTAGGCGGAGTCTTGCTGGTCACCAGCAACCCGAGCCCCACACTGATCGGCCTTGGGTTGTTCCTGACAATCCTTTTGTACTTCCTTCCGGATCTCCTGATCTATAACACCGGCATCAAGCGCCAAGAAGCCATACAGCTGGAGTTCCCCAACACGTTGGACCAAATGCTCATCTCCGTTGAGGCGGGACTTGGTTTCGAAGCGGCAATGGAACGAGCCTCCTCTTACGGCACGGGACCTTTGGCCATGGAATTGATGCGAACACTCCAAGACATCCAAGTGGGCCGTCCGCGGCAAGAAGCCTACGAGGCTATGGCCGAACGATCCACTGTCCACGACGTCCGTAGCTTCGTCCTTGCAGTGGTCCAGGCCGACAAATATGGCATCGGCATCGCCAACGTCCTCCGTGCACAAGCGAAGCAAGCCCGGGTCAAGCGTCGTCAGAAAGCAGAAGAGAAAGCGATGAAGTTACCCGTCAAGGTACTTTTTCCGTTGATGTTCTGTATCTTCCCGGTGTTGTTCATAGTCCTTCTGGGTCCTGCAGCCATCAAGATCATCCAGATGTTCTCCTGATCTTGACCTCGGGAAATAGACCGGCCGTTCGCGGATCCCAGACCGTGGACGGCCACAACGGCCCCCTTCCGGTACCCAGAGCCGGGAGGGGGTCCTCCAACGTCCGGACCTACTCGCGCCGGGCCCTGGTCAGCTCAGCCCGTGCCAGCAACTGGCTATCCGATGGGTACGCTACTTTTTCCAACACCAACGGGTGCGGTGCGGCCAACACGGACTTCGCATCACGCTTACGTTCCAGAAGCCGCTCATGCAGCCAGCCCGGCTGCTCCAGGCCTTCGCCCACACGCAGGGCCGAGCCCACCAAGGACCTGACCATGTTGTGGCAGAACGCATCCGCCTGAACAGTAGCGACAATGACCCCGTCGCTCTCCCGTTCGAACTCAAACTTCTGCAGTTCGCGGATGGTGGTGGCACCCTCGCGGGGCTTGCAGTAGGAACGGAAATCCTGCAGCCCCAGCAACTGGGAAGCACCTTCATTCATCAGCGCAGCGTTCAATGGCGCCTTGTGCCACAGCGTAATTCCTCGAAGCACCGGATCCCAACGCTCCGCGCCGTCGGCAATGCGGTAACTGTAACGACGCCACAAGGCAGAAAACCGGGCGTCGAATCCTTCAGGCGCCAGACCGGCGTCGTGCACTTCTATGGCACCGGTCAGGTCACCGAGAATGCGGCTGAGGGCTCCGCGAAGGCGACGCAAAAGCGCGACAGCGGGGTCCAGTTCGTGCCCGCGCGGAAGTCCAAGCCACTCGGCTTCCGTCAGATCCAGATGGACCACCTGGCCGCGGGCGTGGACGCCAGCGTCAGTGCGACCAGCAACCGTGACCCGGACCGGACGGCGCACGAGGAGGGCCAGCGCTTCCTCAAGTGCTCCCTGCACTGTGACCAAGCCGGGCTGGAGTGCCCAGCCGTTGAAGGGTCCTCCGTCATAGGAAAGATCCATGCGGACACGCAAAAACCCGCCGCCCCCCAAAGCGGGGGCAGCGGGTTTTCGTTCGTTCATAGACTTAAGTCTACTGTGAAGAATTCAGTGAATTACTTCTTGTCCTCAGCGGCCGGAGCCTCTTCGGTCTCCGCAACTTCAGCGTCAGCAGCCTCGGCCTCAGCGGCCGGAGCCTCTTCGGTCTCAGCAACTTCGGTTTCAGCAGCTTCGGTCTCTACAGCCTCGGTCTCAACAACCTCTTCGTCAGCAGCCGGGGCAGCCTTGGCAGCAGCAGCAGTTGCTTCAGCAACTACGGCCTGCTTTGGGGAAACCGGCTCGAGGACGAGCTCGATGACAGCCATGGGAGCGTTGTCGCCCTTACGGTTGCCGATCTTGGTGATACGGGTGTAGCCACCATCGCGGTTGGCAACGGCGCCGGCGATGTCGGTGAACAGCTCGTGGACGATGCCCTTGTCGCTGATCAGGCCGAGAACGCGGCGGCGGGAAGAGAGGTCGCCACGCTTGGCGAAGGTGACCAAACGCTCTGCGTACGGCTTCAGGCGCTTGGCCTTGGTAACCGTGGTGGTGATGCGCTTGTGCTCAAACAGAGCAGCTGCCAGGTTCGCGAGCATCAGGCGCTCGTGAGCCGGGCCGCCTCCGAGGCGCGGACCCTTAGTGGGGGTAGGCATAATAATTTCTCCTGTTGTGTAAGCCTGTCAGGTCCATTGCTGGACCTGACGGCCAAGATCTGCTTTTTAGAGCTCGTCGTCGCTGAACGCGGCGTCGTCCTCTTCGATGGCTGCGGCGCGGGCTGCGAGATCGAAACCGGGAGGGGAGTCCTTGAGGGACAGACCCAGTTCGACGAGCTTTGCCTTGACCTCGTCAATGGACTTCGCACCGAAGTTACGGATGTCCATCAGGTCAGCCTCGGAGCGGGCAACGAGTTCACCCACGGTGTGGATGCCCTCACGCTTGAGGCAGTTGTAGGAACGGACGGTAAGGTCCAGATCCTCGATCGGCAGAGCCATGTCCGCTGCCAGGGCAGCGTCCGTCGGCGACGGGCCAATCTCGATACCTTCAGCTGCGGTGTTCAGCTCACGAGCCAGACCGAACAGTTCCACCAGGGTGGTGCCTGCAGAAGCAACGGCATCGCGCGGAGCGATTGCCTGCTTGGTCTCGACGTCGACAATGAGCTTGTCGAAGTCGGTGCGCTGCTCAACACGGGTAGCTTCCACGCGGAAGGTTACCTTCATGACCGGCGAGTAGATCGAGTCAACCGGAATACGGCCGATCTCGGAGTCGCCGGACTTGTTCTGAGCTGCCGAAACGTAGCCACGGCCGCGCTCGATGGTCAGTTCGAGTTCGAACTTGCCCTTCGAGTTCAGAGTGGCAATGTGCAGATCCGGGTTGTGGAATTCGACGCCGGCCGGCGGAGCAATGTCCGCGGCGGTGACGACTCCGGGGCCCTGCTTGCGCAGGTAAGCAACAACCGGCTCGTCGTGCTCGGAGGAAACCGAAAGGTTCTTGATGTTCAGGATGATCTCGGTGACATCTTCCTTGACACCCGGAACCGTGGTGAACTCGTGCAGCACGCCATCGATCCGGATGCTGGTTACAGCGGCACCGGGGATGGAGGAGAGCAGGGTACGGCGGAGGGAGTTTCCGAGGGTGTAGCCGAAGCCCGGCTCCAGCGGTTCAATGATGAAACGGGAGCGGTTCTCGGATACAACTTCTTCAGACAGGGTGGGGCGCTGTGCAATGAGCACTTAGGTTTCCTTTCGGCGAGCATCCGCTATATGACGCAACACAGGTGGTGGAAATCGGCTTCGGTTTCCAGCCTGACCAGCCGGGCCATGCTTGTAGATGGTCTAAACCATGTACAGCAGGCCCGGCCGGTCAGACAGGGAATACCTAATTAGACGCGGCGGCGCTTGGGCGGGCGGCAACCGTTGTGGGCGCTGGGGGTGACGTCCTGGATGGAGCCAACCTCAAGGCCAGCAGCCTGAAGCGAACGGATTGCGGTTTCGCGTCCGGATCCCGGACCCTTGACGAATACGTCAACCTTGCGCAGACCGTGCTCCTGAGCGCGCTTTGCAGCAGCTTCAGCAGCCATCTGGGCAGCGAACGGGGTGGACTTACGGGAGCCCTTGAAGCCAACCTCACCGGCGGAAGCCCAGGAGATTACAGCACCGTTCGGGTCCGTGATGGACACGATGGTGTTGTTAAAGGTGCTCTTGATGTGCGCCTGGCCAAGCGCAATGTTCTTCTTATCCTTGCGACGCGGCTTACGAACCGCTCCACGAGTCTTCGGGGGCATTGTTTCTCCTACAGAAAGTTATCGGGGGAAAACCAGGTCAATCCCGAGGGATTAACGTCCGGCCTTCTTCTTGCCGGCGACGGTGCGCTTCGGGCCCTTACGGGTACGAGCGTTGGTCTTCGTACGCTGTCCGCGTACGGGCAGGCCCTTGCGGTGGCGCAGGCCTTCGTAGCTGCCGATCTCAACCTTGCGGCGGATGTCAGCGGCTACCTCGCGGCGAAGGTCACCCTCAACCTTGTAGTTGCCTTCAATGTAGTCACGCAGCTGGACCAGCTCGGCGTCAGTCAGGTCCTTGACGCGAACGTCAGCGCTGATGCCGGTGGCAGCCAGGGTTTCGTGTGCACGGGTCTTGCCCACGCCGTAGATGTAAGTAAGCGCAATTTCCAACCGCTTTTCGCGGGGAATGTCTACGCCAGCGAGACGAGCCATAGTGGCGGTACTCCTTGAATAAACCGGAGGTCGTAGGCAGTACACCCACACGATCCGTGTGGCCCCAGCCTCCGACCGGGGGTACGTTGACCAGGCTCTGTAATGCAGTCCTGGCACAACTTGTGCTGCCTTTATTTACTTGCGTGGGCTAGCAACCCAGGTTTGCCCTTGCGGGCGCTGATTCCCTGAAGGGGAATTAGCCCTGGCGCTGCTTGTGGCGCGGGTTCTCGCAGATCACCATGACCCGGCCGTTACGGCGGATCACTTTGCACTTGTCGCAGATCTGCTTGACGCTCGGCTTGACCTTCATGGCGTTCCTTTGCGTGTTTTGCAGTTGATCTGCTGGAGCGGCTTGGCACTATTGCCTTCGGCCGCCCAGCAATTTACTTGTAGCGGTAGACGATACGACCACGTGTGAGGTCGTATGGGCTTAGCTCCACCACTACGCGGTCCTCGGGGAGGATTCGAATGTAGTGCTGACGCATCTTCCCAGAGATGTGTGCGAGAACGACGTGCTTGTTGGTGAGCTCAACACGAAACATCGCGTTGGGCAGCGCCTCAGTCACAACGCCCTCGATCTCAATGACCCCGTCCTTCTTGGCCATATCCTCCGCTAACTGTTGTTTGCCGCTGTCCTCCGGTAGGCACCGAAAATCCAACGGACGTTTTTTGTTTGCTTGGCCCTCTTGGAACCACGACACTAAAAAGGGCGTGGCTGCACAGACAACCAACAAATAACTCTACGCCAATGGGGCCGGAAAGTTAAATCCGTCCATGGTAGCGCACGTACCGCCGCCCGTCACTCCCCTACGGTCCGGTAAGCAGGGAAGTCTCCCGCCGCCGTCGAGACACTTTCGGCCGACTCAACACCGTCCAGGATCGCCAACCGCACTGCTTCGGCTGCGGCACTTTGGAGCGTAATCAGCGATACTTGCCGTGCCTGCTCGGTACTGCGATCAAGCCCGACGGCGCCAGTCGCCAGGGCGAACACGGTGTCACCGTCCGCCAAAGTATGGGACGGATCCAAGGCCCGCGCCAGGCCGGCATGTCCAGAGCTGGCGGTCCGCTTGCACTCAGCAACATCCAGCGCAGCATTCGTAGCGATGACGACGAGCGTGGTGTTGAGCCCTTCCGTAGAAGCCACTGGGTCTGCGACCCTCTGCGCGCTCGGTCGTGCCTCCCTTAGACGCGCGCTGCCGGGCCCCAGCCCCACCGGCGTCCCGAGCGCGTTCACGACCGCGATCGCGCCAACGATCACCGGGCCGTCAGGAGAGATGCCGTCGAGCGTGATCGAGGATGTACCGACGCCGCCTTTGTACTGCCCGCGCGCAATCACTGCACCCGTGCCAGCACCAACGTTTCCGCGTTCGACGGCGGCATGGTCACCTGAGGCGAACGCTGCGGCGGCTGCCTGGTAGCCCATGTCGGCGTCGGGTCGCGCTTTCACGTCACCACCGCGTCCGAGGTCGAAGATGGCGGCCGCCGGAACAATCGGCACCACGGTCCCGGGAACGGCAAAGCCCCGGCCCTGCTCCTCACACCAGAGTTGGGCACCAGTAGCGGAGGCCAGCCCAAAAGCACTGCCACCCGTCAGCACGATGGCGTCGACCGTGGATACCAATGTTGTCGGATCAAGAGCGTCAGATTCGTGCGTACCAGGACCTCCCCCGCGCACATCCACCGATCCCACGGTTCCCACGGGCGGAAGGACGACGGTCACGCCACTGAGCCACCCGCCGTCGTTCTTCTGAACGTGGCCAATACGGATGCCTGGCACATCGGTGATAGCACTCATGGCACCATTGTCCACCTCGAGGCAACGCCCTGAGCCGGATGCCTGGGCAGGGAGCGTTCAGGTTACGGGATGGGGACAGGCACGACGCCGAGCGGCGCCAACTTCTCCGCGCCTCCGTCCGGGGCAGACAAGACCCAGATGCCCTTTTCGTGCACAGCCACGGAGTGCTCCCACTGGCAGGAGCGCTTGCCGTCGGTGGTGACAACGGTCCAGTCGTCGTCCAAGGTGGCAGTCTCGATGCCACCGCGCACCAACATGGGTTCGATCGCGAGGCACAGCCCCGGGCGGATCTTCGGGCCGCGGTGATTGGTGCGGTAATTCAGGACGTCCGGGGCCATGTGCATTTCCGAACCGATGCCGTGGCCCACGTAATCCTCCAGGATGCCCAGCGGCTTACCGGGGACGGAAGAAACGTAGTCATCAATGGCGTTGCCGATATCGCCCACGAACTTGCCCTTGGCCAGCGCAGCAATCCCTCGCCACATGGCGGCCTCGGTGACATCCGAGAGCCGCTGGTCCTCAGGGTCTGCCGTGCCAACGATGACAGTGCGGGCGGAGTCCGAGTGCCATCCGTCAACGATGCAGCCGCCGTCGATGGAAATAATGTCACCATCGTGGAGGACGCGCTTTCCGGGGATGCCGTGGACGACTTCCTCGTTGACGGACGTGCAGATGGTGGCGGGGAAGCCGTGGTAACCAAGGAAGTTGGACTTAGCGCCGGCGTCATTCAGGACGGCAGCAAATACCTCGTCGAGGTCCTTGGTGGTGACGCCTGCCTTGGCCGCCGCAACGGCAGCGTCAAGGGCACGGCTGAGGACCAAACCGGCCTCGTGCATCTTGCGCATTTGCTCGTTGGTTTTGTACTCGATGCGGGGCTGACCGAACGCCATGTTCTCCTCTGGATGTTTGCTGTAGGGGCCGATCAGGCCCCGTGCTCCAACCATTTTCCCGCATCGGAGAGCGTGGTCGAAATTGGTTCGATTCCCAGCTCGTCGCGGAGTCGGTCCAAACGGTAAGTTCTGTCCCGTCCGAGCTGGCTGACCGCATAGCGCGTGAGGCGTGGTGCCCGTCCGGAAACGAGGGCAGCGGCTTCGGAAATACCGGCAAGAACCATGGCAGCGGGCTCGGGGACGTACCTGATGCCGACTCCGGCATGGCCAGTGACAGCAAGCACCTGCCTGAGCACGGTCCCGAGCTCCACAGGCTCCGCGTCCGCCACGTTGATAGCCCCGCGGGCATCGGACTGGCAAGCTGCCAGCGCTGCCTTTGTCAGGTTGTCCACGTGCGTGAGTTGATGACGAATACCGGCATGGCCAACGGTGAGAAGCCGTCCGTGGCGGACATTGCTGATCAGGCGCGGCAGCAGCGTCCGGTCCCCCGGTCCGTAAACTCCGTGGGGCCGAAGAACCACGGCATTGCGATGCCGTCGGGTCTCCACGTCGGCGAGCGCTTTACTCCTTGCGTAGGCGTTGAGGTGGCGCACAGCCACGTCTTCTTCGCCGCGGTTGGTGCAGGGCTCCCACCACGGGTAGACGCTGGAACTGGAAATGTGCACCAGTCGTGTTGTTGCATAGGCCTCAGCGACGGCACGGGTTCCCAGCACATTCGTTCGGTGGAACGTCCGGGCGTCGCCCCAGTCCGCCACATGGGCGGCTGCGTGGATCACGGCGTCCACACCCGGTACACGGGCAGATGGTACGCCGGTCAGATCCCAATACGTCAGCCCGGGGCCTTGGCGCCGTGCGAAACGAACAACTTCCCAGCCTTGGGCCTCAGCGGCGGCGGCGACTGCTCCCCCAATGAAGCCTGTTGCCCCGGTAACCGCGATTTTCACCGTGCGCCGGCTTTGTCAGCGGACATGCGGGCAAATTCGCATCGAAGTGCTTCCCGATCCGGCTTTTTGTGGCGTCCGCTGTGGGGGATGGCATCCAGGATTTCGATGTGATTGGGGAGAGCGGATTCGTCAATCATCGCCGGGAGGACCTTGGTTAGCTTTGCTTTCAGCTGCCTCCCCAGTGTCTCTGACAGCCCCTGCGCAGGCACGACCGCCAGCCACACAGCTTCATCACCGATCCCGTCCGGAACCCCCACCATCACGGCCTGCTGAACTCCGGGCACAGAAGCGATCAGCGGCTCATACAGTGCAGGGTAGATGTTGGTCTTGCCCCGGATGATCATGTCCTTCTTACGCCCAATCATCACCAATCGTGCGGGACCCGTTCCGGGGCCTCCCGCGCCGTGGTCCAGCCGCACCAGGTCTCCGGTGGCGTGTTCAATCATGGCTTCCTCGCCCAGATATCCGTGGCACATGTTCGCTCCGCGGGCGTACAGTTCGTGGTCCTCCCCCACCCGGATCCCGACGGCGGGTAGCGGCTCTCCGAGGAAATCGCCTTCGCCGCTCCCATCCGGCGACGTGAATTCGGCTTCAGCGCCGGATGCAAAGGCCAGCTTCTCCCTACCATCAGCGACGGCGATTGGCAGCAACTCCGTCATACCGTAGATGAGTTTGAACTCGACGCCGGGAAGCAGCGCCGTTGCCCGTTTCAGGAACGGAGCCAGAACCGGCGCGGCTCCAAGCATCACGGTCCGCAGTGTTCCGGGGAGCCTGACGCTGCCGTCCTCGACCGCATCCAGGATGGGCGCCAACTGGGACGGCACGAGGAAAAGGTGCGTCGCGCCGTCGTACGAGTCTTCTTTGCCAGCCACCGGCCCAAGCTCGCGTGCCAAGCGAAGAGGATCAATGTGCGCGGAGAAGCCATAGCCGGGCATGGTCCAGTGCGCGCCGGCGATGAGTGCCGGCAAGCCCATCATCAGCTGCTCGGAGTGGATGCGATCGCCCTCGCCAAACGTACAGCGCTGGTTGAGCTGCTCGAATCCTGCCCCGAGCGAACCTCGTGTATGTACTACGCCCTTGGGCGCACCGGTGGTCCCGGACGTAAAAATAATCACGGCTTCCTGACTGGAGGAAGCCCCTGTAGAAGGCGCAACTCTATCTCTAAGAAGCGCCGTACTGGCCAGTCGCTTCACCGGCGTCGCGCCTCGAGGTACGCCGGGGAGCCACGGTCCGGAGTAGTAGTGCCGGACGTCCATGGCACCGTAATCCGGCAGCAGCAATCCCCTCCGCCGGGCCAGTGGCCGTAGCGGGCTCTTGGTACTCACCCCGTAGAGGAGAGACTCGGCGGCCGCCCACCGAGGGGCAGCCAGCCTGGCCCGGTCATGGAAAAGCGACGGTCCGATTCCTGGATCGATGAACACCACAGAACCACCGGCCCGGACGGCCCCCAGGGCCAGGATGAACGCTGCCGGGCTGGGGCGGACCGAGAACAGCATCCGTTCACCGGCACCGAAGCCATCATCCTGGAGATGCCGGGCAGTGGCATCTATACCTTTCACCAGTTCGCGGTATGTGATGGTCCGTCCTGGTCGCAGTCGGTCTGAACGTCGTAGTCGCCCTGGAGCATGGTTCCAGGGAGAAAATCTGCCGGGCGCCGTGATTGCCGGGCTCTCAGGCACGCGTTCCGCTGCCGCGTAGACCGCCTCGATGAGATCCGTGCCGGACACGGTATCTTCCAACAATGCGTCACCAAGCATTGACCAACTCCAACTTCCTGTACGCCGGAATGAGCACACCCTTGCTAACTCGACGTGACGAGATGACCCACGGATGGTGGGCGTACATGTCCAGAAGCAAAGACAGCGTGGCGTTGATCTCGGCCATGGCCAACGGCATGCCGATGCAAAAGTGCGGACCCGCGCCGAACCAAAGCTGACGCGCATGGGGCGGGGTGGGAATCCCAGGTTCGAATCCGCCCAGGCTTTTAGACGCGTGAACAGTCGACAGCAAAAGACGATCTCCGGCGCGGATAGCGACTCCGCCAAGGGTGCCAGGAGAAACAGCATCCCTCAGCATCATCGGGGACGGCACGGTGAACCGTAATGCCTCGTTCACGGCCGAGGCAACACCGGACCGATCCTCAACGAGGCCCGCAATGCGTCCGCTGTCAGCGAGCAGGGCAATCAGCCGTGGAACAAAGGACACCAACGTCTCTGTTCCCACCATCACGAACGCGCTGATGATGCCCATGGCTTCTTCCTCGGTCATGCCGAGTCCGCGCAGCCGCCCTGGAAACGTTTGGGGATCGCCCTTCCGGTACGCTTCCCTCGCCGGTCCAGCCAGGACCCCGACGGCGGATCTTCCCTTGGCGACCTGCCTCACCGTCAACGTGGGGCGCCCCAGGCGAACGAGCGAAGAGATGGAAGACCCCAGATTGAAGAGTTCCCTGTTGGGCAACCGGCCAGGTGCATCATCCGGCACGCCCAGCAGCTTGGAGATGACTCCCCCAGCAAGCTCCTTAACGCAGTCCACCAGGTCCACGTGGCCACCTGCGTCCAATCCGTGGTGTAGGCGATCATGAAGCGAAGCAGCGGCCGGCTCAACGATTGTCGCCACCGAGCCTGGAGTGAAGAGGTCCCCGAGCTTCCGCCGCAGCTCCCTGTGCTCGGTGCCGTCCATGTTCACCAACGCCTTTGGTCCCACTACGGGAGTCCAGAGCGCACCCGAACCGGACGGTCCGTTCTTGATGAATCGTTGGCTATCCATGAGAACGTCACGCACCAAGGCGGCTTCGCTGACGAGGATCCCCAGGCCGGGCAAACGCATCACCGGCCGCAGGCTCCCCAGCCCCCGGATCGCCGGGTACAGCAATGGATGCGCCCCCAGCTGAACGCGCTGTTCCCAGCGTTCGGCCTTGCTGATGACGCCGCCGGGCATCCTGCCGCTAGGCATCTTGCCGCTAGGCATGCTGCCGTTGGGCATCCCTCCGTTGGATATCAAAGCGTCACCGAATGTCCACGTGCTCTGGGCGGTACCGGTGGTCCGCATACCAAGCCAGGGTGTTCTTCAAGCCCCAGGCTTTGACCCGCCGTGAGGAGCCGTAAACCACAACATCCCGGCGCGACGCGTAATTGCGGGTCAGCTTTCGCACGCGGTTGGACAGTGCGCGGTCTTCGTGGAGGTCTTCGATGCTGGTCCGCGGGAATCCGCCGGAACGGTCATACATGTCTGCCGTGATCGCCATATTGCATCCCGGAAGCATCTGATAAGGGCCGAGGTACCCGTCACCCTTATTGCCGGGGCGGATCCGGCCGAAGAAAGATGCGATCTCGACGGCGAGCAACATCATCCTCCGCTCCCCAGTACTGATCCCTTCGTCCTCGCGGGGCACAAGCTGGCCGGCGATGAGTTCCAGACCGTCGTGGAATGCCTGAACAATTTTGGCGGTCCAATCCGGCGCAGCGAGACAATCGGCATCCGTCCGGGCGAGCCACGTTGCGCCGTGCTCCAAGCCGAAGCGCATGCCCGTGTCTGCGGCCACGCCCGTCCCCTTCTCGGCTTCATGCACAAGCCTGATATCCATGTGGGGATGAGCCGCGGCAAACTCTGCCACGATCGAACAGCTGGCGTCCGTCGATCCGTTATCGACCACCACCACCGTGAAGTCCTGATGTTCCTGGGCCGCAAGAGAGTCCAGCGTCTGCCGGACCAGCTTCTCTTCGTTCAGCATGGGCACAGCGATGGACAGCGGCCGGGTAGGGGGCGTGCTTCCCAGATGGCCTTCCAGCATCACAGCCGCACCACCGCCATGCCCAGGCTCACGCCGCCCGCGAGTCCCACCAAGGCCACAAGATCTCCCGGACCACAGCGGCCACTGTCCACGGCAAGTTTCAGTTGCAGGGGCAAGCTAACGGAGGCCAAGTTTCCGAAGTCCTCTACCGATGGAACCAGAAGCTCCCTCGGAACACCGGCCCGCTCCGCAAAGACTTCCCGGTACGGTGCACTCACCTGATGCACACAAACCACGGCAAAGTCCGTCCACTGCAATTCCAGCCGGTCCAATGTTTCGTCCAGGACGCCGCAGCCCAGATCCAGAAATGCGTCCTTGAGCTTCTCCCCGTCCATGGTGAAATAGGTCGCTTCCGGATCGCGCGGATACGCAGATCCACCTGCAGCCAAGGTGCCGACCGACCAGTGGCTGCTGCGGGCTGTGAAGCCCATGCCAAGAATGCCTCCCGGACCGACCTCCAGTCGGTTCGTCTCCATTGCCGCTGAATCCGCAGGTTCGAGCAACACCGCCGCGCCGCCGTCGCTCATGGTGTACCCGGGAAAGCTTGACGCGAAAGTGTCAAAGTCCGGAACTCTCCAGCGGATGGCCCGCGACGGCGACTCCCCTGTGACCACCAGGACCCTGACATACCGGCCCGTGGCAATCAGGGCATCGCCCACCTCCAAGCCGTTCAGGAAACTGTTGCACGCATTCTTCACGTCCATCACAGGGCAGGCGAGTCCGAGCTTGGCGGCCGCCATGTGGCCCGTGGCCGGTTCCACCATGTCCTGGCTGGCGGACGCGAAGATCAGGAGGTCTATATCCGAGGGCTGCAGTCCGCATTCAGCCAGCAGCTTTGCGGCTGCATGGGCCGCAAGGTCCGACGCCTGTTCCGAGTCCGCCATGACGCTCCGGGACCGGATACCGGTAACGCGGGAGATCAAGCCCTTCGGGACACGGAACCCCGGACTCGACTCACCAATACGGCGTTCGACGGCGGCAGTGTCCAGGCGCGCAGGCGGAAGGTAGACCTCCAAACCTGCAATCCTGCTGTGCCCGGAAAGAGCTGTTTGCATGCGGTTCCCCCAAAAACTGCCGCGAAACGAAAAGGGTGTGTCCCGCACCAATGGTACGGGACACACCCTTTTGCTCCAGCGCCGACGATCCGGCTATGTGGAAAAGCCTTGCTAGACGGCCTTGGCCGACTCGATGGCTGTGAGGACGCGGTCGGTGACTTCGTCGATGCCGCCGATGCCGTCAACCTGCGTCAGGATGCCACGCTCGGCATACTTGGCGACAACGGCCTCAGTCTGCTCGTGGTACAGGTCCAGCCGGTGACGGATGACGGCCTCATTGTCGTCAGAGCGTCCGGTTTCCTTCGCACGGCCCAGGAGGCGGGACACCAGTTCTTCGTCGTCGGCGGTCAGCTGGAGCACGACGTCGAGCTCCTGCTCGCCTTCAGCGAGGATCTGGTCGAGGTAGTCAACCTGCGCCGTGGTGCGCGGGTATCCATCCAGCAGGAAGCCATTCTCGACGTCGCTCTGGCTCAGACGGTCACGAACCATGTTGTTCGTGACGCTGTCCGGAACGAAGTCGCCTGCATCCATGTATTTCTTGGCTTCGATGCCCAAAGGGGTTTCGCCCTTTACGTTGGCACGGAAGATGTCGCCGGTGGAGATGGCGACTACGCCGAGGCGCTCGGAAATCCGCTCAGCCTGCGTACCCTTACCCGAACCGGGAGGTCCAATGATCAGCATTCTCGTCATCGCAAAAGCCCTTCGTAGTGACGTTGTTGTAGCTGCGCATCAATCTGCTTGACGGTTTCCAGACCGACACCCACCATGATCAGGATTGACGTGCCACCGAACGGGAAGTTCTGGTTGGCGTTGATCAGGACGAGTGCAACCAGCGGAATCAACGCCACGAAGCCCAAGTAGAAGGCTCCAGGCAAGGTGATCCTGGAAAGCACGTACTGCAGGTAGTCCGCGGTCGGTTTACCCGCCCGGATGCCCGGAATGAACCCGCCGTACTTCTTCATGTTGTCCGACACTTCTTCAGGGTTGAAGGTGATGGCCACGTAGAAGTAGGTGAAGAACACGATCATGGCGAAGTAGAGCGCCATGTAGATGGGGTGGTCGCCACGGGTGAGGTTGTTGTTGATCCACTCAACCCACGGCGCCAGCTGCTCCCCTGCCTTCGGCTGGTTGAACTGAGCAATCAGGCCCGGCAGGTACAGCATGGAGGAAGCGAAGATGACGGGCACGACGCCGGCCATGTTCACCTTGATGGGGATGTAGGTGCTCGTGCCACCCACGGTGCGGCGTCCGATCATGCGCTTGGCGTACTGGACGGGAACCCGCCGCTGGGACTGCTCCACGAAGACCACCAGGGCCACCGTGAGCAAGCCGATCGCCAGGACGATGAAGAACGTCCCCGGTCCCTTCGTCTCCCAGATGGAACCAAGTGAACGCGGGAAGCCTGCAGCAATGGAGGTGAAGATGAGCAGCGACATTCCGTTGCCCACACCCTTCTCCGTAACGAGCTCGCCCATCCACATGATGAGGCCCGTACCGGCCGTCAGCGTGATGATGATGAGCAGCGTGGTAATGATGCTGTCATCAGGAATGATCGGGAGGTTACAACCCGGAAGAAGCTGGCCGGAGCGCGCCAAGGACACCAGGGTGGTGGCGTTCAAGAGGCCGAGGGCGATGGTGAGGTACCGGGTGTACTGGGTCAACTTCGACTGGCCCGAGGAGCCCTCTTCGTAGAGCTGCTGGAACCGGGGAATGACCACCCGGAGCAGCTGAACGATGATGCTCGACGTGATGTAGGGCATGATGCCCAGTGCAAAGATCGAGACCTGCAGCAACGCGCCGCCGCTGAACAAGTTAACCAGCTGGTAAATGCCCTGCGAGGTGTCACCGTTGTTCAAGCATTGCTGGACATTCTGGTAGTTCACACCAGGCGAGGGGATGAAAGCTCCCAAGCGGAAGATTGTGATGATTCCCAGCGTGAACAACAACTTGCGTCGCAAATCAGGCGTCCGAAACGCCCGGCCGAATGCGCTTAGCAAGCGTCCTCCTGAGTAGAAAGTACAAGGATGTGGATGGGCTCAATGAAACCCAACAACCGAGTCTAGCTGCTTGTGACGCCGTCGTAATAATCGAGAGTTCACTTTCATGCAAAAAATCCCGGTATACGGGGCCGAAGCCCCGCATACCGGGATCTTTTTCACAACGGGGATCAGCCCCACTGGCTCTTAGAGAGCAGTGGTGCTTCCACCAGCTGCAGCAATCTTTTCAGCAGCGCTGGAAGAGAAAGCGTGAGCGGTGACGTCAACCTTGACGGTGATGTCGCCAGTGCCCAGGACCTTGACGGGCTGGTTCTTGCGAACAGCACCCTTCTCAACCAGGGACTCAACGGTGACAGCGCCACCTTCCGGGAACAGCTCGTTGAGCTTGTCCAGGTTCACAACCTGGAACTCAACCCGGAACGGGTTCTTGAAGCCGCGCAGCTTCGGCAGGCGCATGTGCAGCGGCAGCTGGCCGCCGGCAAAGCCAGCCTTTACCTGGTAGCGGGCCTTCGTACCCTTGGTACCGCGACCAGCGGTCTTACCCTTGGAGCCTTCACCACGACCAACACGGGTCTTGGTGGTCTTGGCACCCGGGGCGGGACGCAGGTGGTGGACCTTCAGAGCGTTCTGCTTCTCAGCAGCTTCTGCGGCGGTCTTGTTCTCTGCCATTACTTCGCCTCCTCTACATTCACGAGGTGCGGAACCGTGTTGAGCATTCCAACGGTCACGGCGTCGGCGTCACGGACAACGGTGTGTCCGATGCGCTTCAGGCCGAGGGACCGGAGGGTAGCCTTCTGGTTCTGCTTGGCGCCGATGACGCCCTTGATCTGGGTGATCTCCAACTTGGCGTCGGAGGGAGTCAGGTTCTTAGCCATGACTAAACACCTGCCTTCTGGTTCTGGAGCGCGCGCACCAGAGCAGCCGGAGCAACCTCGTCCAGCGGCAGGCCACGGCGGGCAGCCACGGAAGCGGGCTCTTCGAGCTGCTTCAGAGCGGCAACGGTCGCGTGAACGATGTTGATCGCGTTGGAGGAACCGAGCGACTTGGAGAGGATGTCGTGGATACCCACGCACTCCAGTACCGCGCGGACCGGACCACCGGCGATAACACCGGTACCGGCGGAAGCCGGACGCAGCAGGACAACGCCTGCAGCAGCCTCACCCTGCACACGGTGCGGGATGGTGTTGCCAACGCGCGGAACGCGGAAGAAGGACTTCTTGGCCTCTTCAACGCCCTTTGCGATAGCAGCGGGAACTTCCTTGGCCTTGCCGTAGCCAACGCCAACCATGCCGTTGCCGTCACCGACGACGACGAGTGCGGTGAAGCTGAAGCGACGACCACCCTTGACGACCTTGGCAACGCGGTTGATGGTTACAACGCGCTCTACGAACTGGCTCTTCTCGGCTTCGCGACCGCCGTCGCGGCCACCACGGCCACCACGGTCGCCGCGGCCCTGGCCACGCTCGCCGCGCTCGCCACGACGGCCGCCGCGGCGGTCATCGGCAGCGGGTGCGGTCTCAGTTGCTTCAGCAGCTACAGCTTCAGTCACCTGAATGTCCTTTTCGTTATTTTCAACGGTCACAGTGCCAGCCCACCTTCGCGAGCACCGTCAGCGACGGCGGCGATGCGGCCGTGGTACTTGTTACCGCCACGGTCGAAGACAACAGCTTCGACGCCTGCAGCCTTGGCACGCTCGGCAACGAGCTCGCCGACGCGCTTGGCCTTGGCAGTCTTGTCTCCGTCGAGAGCGCGAAGATCAGCTTCCAGGGTGGAAGCGTAAGCCACGGTTACACCCTTGCTGTCATCGACAACCTGGACGAAGATGTGGCGGGCCGAACGGTTGACGACCAGACGAGGACGTACAGCCGTACCGGTGATGCGCTTGCGGATACGAAGCTGGCGACGGCTGCGTGCAGCAGACTTGCTCTTGTTCGTACGCTTCTTGTTAATTGCGATGGCCATGGTTTACTTACCAGCCTTTCCGACCTTGCGGCGGATGACTTCGCCGGCGTAACGGACACCCTTGCCCTTGTAGGGGTCAGGCTTGCGCAGCTTGCGAATGTTGGCAGCAACCTCGCCGACCTGCTGCTTGTTGATACCCGCAACAGAGAGCTTGGTCGGACCCTCTACTACGAAGGTGATGCCTTCGGGTGCCGAGACGTTAACCGGGTGGCTGAAGCCAAGAGCGAACTCCAGGTCAGAACCCTTTGCCTGAACGCGGTAACCAGTACCAACGATTTCAAGCTTCTTCTCGTAGCCCTCGGTAACGCCCTGGATCATGTTGGCGATCAGGGTGCGGGTCAGGCCGTGCAGCGAACGCGAGTTGCGCTCGTCGTTCGGGCGGGTGACCGTGAGAGTGTTCTCTTCCTGGGTAACCTCGATCGGGCTGGCCACAGTGTGGCTCAGCTCGCCTTTGGCACCTTTGACGCTGATGACGGAGCCATCGAGCTTGACCTCAACTCCGGCAGGAACGGTGATGGGGAGACGTCCAATACGTGACATTATTCTCTTCCTTTCCCGTTACCAGACGTACGCGAGGACTTCGCCGCCCACGCCCTTCTTGCCGGCCTGCTTGTCAGTCAGGAGGCCGGAAGAGGTGGACAGGATAGCGATACCCAGGCCACCCAGCACGTGCGGCAGGTTGGTGGACTTCGCGTAAACGCGGAGGCCCGGCTTGGAGATGCGGCGGACGCCAGCGATGGAACGCTCGCGGTTCGGACCGAACTTCAGGTCGATGGTCAGCTTCTTGCCAACCTCGGCGTCTTCTTCCTTCCAGCCGGCAATGTAGCCTTCTGCCTTCAGGATGTCAGCAACGCGTGCCTTCAGCTTGCTGTACGGCATGGTCACGGTGTCGTGGTATGCCGAGTTTGCATTGCGCAGACGCGTGAGCATGTCTGCGACAGGATCTGTCATAGTCATTTGGGCTATAGCCCTTCCTCATAACGGTTTCCGCTGCGCCTGCTCTTGCGAGCCTGCGCTGCCGGACCTGTTACGTAGTTAGTTTTCGGTCTTGAACGGGAAACCAAGCGCCTTGAGCAGCGCGCGGCCTTCGTCGTCGGTCTTGGCGGTGGTGACGACCGTGATGTCCATACCGCGAACGCGGTCGATGGAGTCCTGGTCGATTTCGTGGAACATAACCTGCTCGGTCAGACCGAAGGTGTAGTTGCCGTTGCCATCGAACTGCTTGCCGTTGAGGCCGCGGAAGTCACGGATACGCGGCAGAGCCAGCGAAACCAGACGGTCCACGAATTCCCACATGCGGTCTCCACGCAGGGTTGCGTGTGCACCGATCGGCATGCCTTCGCGCAGCTTGAACTGTGCGATCGACTTACGGGCCTTGGTTACCTGCGGCTTCTGGCCGGTGATCAGGGTGAGGTCGCGGACAGCGCCATCGATCAGCTTGGAGTCCTTGGCGGCATCTCCAACACCCATGTTCACAACAACCTTCACCAGGCGGGGAACCTGGTTCACGTTCGCATAGCTGAACTCGTCCTGCAGGGACTTCTTGATGGTCTCTGCATACTTCGTCTTCAGACGCGGAACGATCTTGTTTGCGACGGTAGTCTCAGACAGTGTTTCACTCATCAGATGTCCTTCCCGGTGGCCTTGGACACGCGGATACGGACGGTCTTGGTAGCGCCATCCTTCTCAACGGTGTCGAGACGGAAACCAACACGGGTCGGCTTCTTGGTCGACGGGTCAACCAGAGCAACGTTGGAAACGTGGATCGGGGCCTCAATGACCTCGATGCCACCGGTCTTGGTGCCGCGCTGCGACTGACCGACCTTAGTGTGCTTGGTGACGCGGTTGATTCCCTCTACCAGCACGCGGTTGGTGTCCGGGAATACGCGCAGTACCTTGCCCTGCTTGCCGCGGTCGCCGCCACGTTCCTGCTTGGCGCCGGTGATGACCTGAACGAGGTCACCCTTTTTGATCTTAGCCATGGACTAAAGCACCTCCGGGGCCAGCGAAACGATCTTCATGAACTTCTTGTCGCGAAGTTCACGACCAACCGGGCCGAAGATACGGGTACCGCGGGGGTCACCGTCGTTCTTCAGGATCACAGCTGCGTTTTCGTCAAACTTGATGTAGGAACCATCCGCACGGCGGCGTTCCTTCTTGGTACGGACGATGACCGCCTTAACGACGTCGCCCTTCTTTACGTTTCCGCCGGGAATAGCGTCCTTGACGGTAGCGACGATGACGTCGCCAATGCCTGCGTAGCGACGACCGGATCCACCGAGAACGCGAATGGTAAGGATTTCCTTAGCACCCGTGTTGTCGGCGACCTTGAGTCGCGACTCCTGCTGAATCAATTTTTACTCCTTGCGTCGCGCCGGTTCTCAGACCGAAATCATGCATACGGAATGAGCCTTGCGGAACGGTTGATCGGGGTGTCTCTTGACCTGCCTGGATTTTGCCAGAACAGGCCTAAACGCCCGTGCCACGAGCATCAGCTTCCCTTGCAGAAAACTCTGCGCGGGGCAGTATGCAGCGGCACGATTGTTTACGAGGTAGTTGATGACGCACAATTGGCGCCATACAAACTCAATATCCTAGCATGTTTCGCTGGTCTTTCCGAAACGTGCCAGGAACGCGGAAGGGCCCGCGTTCCTGCAGAACGCGGACCCTTCCAATAAATCTCAACCGGGCAAGCCCAGCGTCGGATTTACTTGGCCTTCTCGAGGATCTCCACCAGGCGCCACCGCTTGGTAGCGGACAGCGGGCGGGTCTCAGAGATGAGAACGAGGTCGCCGATGCCGGCGGTGTTCTCTTCGTCGTGAGCCTTGACCTTCGAGGTGCGGCGAATAACCTTGCCGTACAGAGCGTGCTTCACGCGGTCTTCAACCTGAACAACGATGGTCTTTTCCATCTTGTCAGAGACAACGTAGCCGCGACGCGTCTTACGGTAACCGCGCTGTTCAGCGCTGGCTGCTGCTTCCGTCACAGTTTCCTTCTCGCTCACTTGGCGTCCTCTCCAGCTTCAGCTTCGGCAGTTTCAGCCTTGGCAGCCTTCTTGGACTTCTTTTCTTCCTTGGCTTCCACAACCGGTGCGGCAACCTCGGCACGAATGCCCAGCTCGCGCTCACGCAGAACGGTGTAGATGCGTGCGATGTCCTTCTTTACCGCACGCAGGCGACCGTGGTTCTCCAGCTGACCGGTGGCGGACTGGAAACGCAGGTTGAACAGCTCTTCCTTGGACTTGCGGAGTTCTTCAACGAGACGCTCGTTGTCGAAACCGTCCAGCTGTGCGGGTGCGAGATCCTTCGACCCTACTGCCATTTCTATTCACCACCTTCGCGACGCACAATGCGTGCCTTCAACGGGAGCTTGTGGATTGCCAGGCGCAGGGCCTCGCGAGCTACCTCTTCATTGACACCGGAGAGTTCGAAGAGAACCCGGCCCGGCTTGACGTTTGCGACCCACCATTCCGGAGAACCCTTACCGGAACCCATACGGGTTTCAGCAGGCTTCTTCGTCAGCGGACGGTCCGGGTAGATGTTGATCCAGACCTTACCGCCACGCTTGATGTGGCGGGTCATCGCGATACGGGCGGACTCGATCTGACGGTTCGTCACGTATGCCGGGCTCAGGGCCTGGATACCGTACTCACCGAAGCTGACCTTGGTGCCACCCGTTGCAGCGCCGGAACGACCCGGGTGGTGCTGCTTACGGTGCTTGACTCGACGTGGGATAAGCATTTAAGCCTCTCCTCCTTCTGCTGCCGGAGCAGCAGCTTCAGCGGCCGGAGCCTCTGCAGCAACCGGTGCTGCGTCAGCGGCCGGGCGGTCGTTACGACGACGGCGGTCGCCACCCGGGCGGCCCGGACGGTCTCCTGCGCGGCCACGGGACGGAGCAGCAGCTGCCTGCTGAGCCAGTTCCTTGGCGGTTACGTCACCCTTGTAGATCCAAACCTTCACGCCGATGCGGCCGAAGGTGGTCTTGGCTTCGTAGAAGCCGTAGTCGATGTTCGCGCGGAGGGTGTGCAGGGGCACACGGCCTTCGCGGTAGAACTCCGAGCGGGACATTTCTGCGCCACCCAGACGACCCGAGCAAGCAACACGGATACCCTTGGCACCCGCACGCTGTGCGGACTGCATGGCCTTCTTCATCGCACGGCGGAAAGCCACGCGGGAAGTCAGCTGCTCAGCTATGCCCTGGGCAACAAGCTGTGCTTCCATCTCGGGGTTCTTGACCTCGAGGATGTTCAGCTGAACCTGCTTGCCAGTGAGCTTTTCGAGCTCGCCGCGGATGCGGTCTGCTTCGGCGCCACGGCGACCGATAACGATACCCGGGCGTGCCGTGTGGATATCCACGCGGACACGGTCACGGGTGCGCTCGATCTCAACCTTGGCGATGCCGGCGCGCTCCATGCCAGTGGACATGAGCTGACGGATCTTGATGTCCTCGCGGACGAAGTCCTTGTAGCGCTGTCCGGCCTTGTTGCTGTCAGCAAACCAGTGCGAAACGTGGTCGGTGGTGATGCCGAGTCGGAACCCGTGCGGGTTTACTTTCTGTCCCACTTAGCGAGCCTCCTCTTTCTCCGGGGTTGCGACGACCACGGTGATGTGGCTGGTCCGCTTCCTAATGCGGTAGGCGCGGCCTTGGGCACGCGGCTGGAACCGCTTCATGGTCGGGCCTTCATCAACGAATGCTTCGCTGACGAACAGGTCGCTGTCGTCGAATGCAACGCCGTCACGGTCCGCGAGGACACGTGCGTTGGCCATTGCCGACTGAAGTACCTTGAATACCGGCTCCGAAGCTGCCTGGGGGGCAAACTTCAGAATTGCCAGAGCCTCATTCGCTTGCTTACCACGAACAAGGTTGACGACGCGCCGGGCCTTCATAGGCGTTACGCGGATGTGACGCGCAATAGCCTTGGCTTCCATTGCTTTCCTTCTCTCGTCTAAGACGTAAAGTCAGGCGCCTAGCGGCGCTTGCCCTTACGGTCGTCCTTAACATGGCCGCGGAATGTCCGCGTGGGAGCGAATTCGCCGAGCTTGTGCCCGACCATCGACTCAGTGACAAACACCGGAATGTGCTTGCGTCCGTCGTGTACGGCGATCGTGTGCCCGAGCATGTCGGGGATGATCATCGAACGGCGGGACCAGGTCTTGATGACGTTCTTGGTGCCCTTATCGTTTTCCCGTGCGACCTTCACAAAGAGGTGCTGGTCAACGAAAGGACCTTTTTTCAGGCTGCGTGGCATGTGTCCAGGCTCCTATCGCTTGTTCTTGCCAGTACGGCGGCGACGAACAATAAGCTTGTCGCTCTCTTTGTTCGGACGGCGGGTACGGCCCTCGGGCTTGCCGTTCGGGTTAACCGGGTGACGTCCACCGGAAGTCTTACCTTCACCACCACCGTGCGGGTGGTCAACCGGGTTCATGGCTACACCACGGACGGTCGGGCGAACGCCCTTCCAGCGCATACGGCCGGCCTTGCCCCAGTTGATGTTCGACTGCTCGGCGTTGCCGACCTCGCCGACGGTTGCGCGGCAGCGCACGTCAACGTTGCGGATTTCGCCGGAAGGCAGACGCAGCTGGGCGAAGCGGCCTTCCTTGGCAACGAGCTGTACCGAAGCACCTGCGGAACGTGCCATCTTGGCGCCGCCACCCGGACGCAGTTCAACTGCGTGGATAACGGTACCAACCGGGATGTTGCGCAGCGGCAGGTTGTTGCCCGGCTTGATGTCAGCGTCGGGACCAGCCTCGACGAAGTCACCCTGGGACAGCTTGTTAGGAGCGATGATGTAACGCTTGGTGCCATCAACGTAGTGCAGGAGTGCGATGCGAGCCGTGCGGTTCGGGTCGTACTCGATTTCGGCAACGCGGGCGTTGATGCCGTCCTTGTCGTGACGACGGAAGTCGATCAGACGGTACTGGCGCTTGTGCCCACCACCCTTGTGACGGGTGGTGATCTTACCGGAGTTGTTACGGCCGCCAGTCTTGTGCAGCGGACGCAGCAACGACTTTTCCGGAGTCGATCGCGTGATTTCAGCGAAGTCGGCTACGCTCGAGCCACGACGGCCCGGGGTAGTCGGCTTGTATTTACGGATTCCCATAATTTATTTCCTCGTTAAAGTGGTCTCCGCTACGCGAGCGGACCGCCGAAGATGTCGATTGTGCCTTCTTTGAGGGTGACAATTGCACGCTTGGTGCTCTTGCGCTGTCCCCAGCCGAATTTGGTGCGCTTGCGCTTACCGGCACGGTTGATGGTGTTGATCGAGTCAACTTTGACCGAGAAGATCTTCTCAACGGCCAATTTGATCTCGGTCTTGTTCGAGCGAGGGTCCACCAGGAAGGTGTACTTGCCTTCGTCGATCAGACCGTAGCTCTTTTCCGATACGACGGGTGCAAGCACGACGTCGCGCGGGTCCTTGATGGTGGTTACGCTCACTTGGAGGCCTCCTCGTTCTTAGCCTTGTCAGCGACGAACGCCTCGAAAGCAGCCTTGGTGAAGACCACGTCGTCGGAAACGAGAACGTCGTAGGTGTTCAGCTGGTCTGCGTACAGAACGTGAACATCTGCGAGGTTGCGCACGGAGAGTGCAGCGACGTCGTTGGCGCGCTCGATAACAACGAGCAGGTTCTTGCGCTCGGAGACTGCACGCAGCGAAGCCAGTGCTTCCTTGGCGGACGGCTTGGTGCCGGCTACCAGTTCAGCGATGACGTGGATGCGACCGTTGCGGGCGCGGTCAGACAGGGCGCCGCGGAGAGCAGCAGCCTTCATCTTCTTGGGGGTGCGCTGGCTGTAGTCACGAGGGGTCGGACCGTGGACAACGCCACCGCCGGTCATGTGAGGAGCACGGATGGAACCCTGACGGGCGCGGCCGGTGCCCTTCTGCTTGAACGGCTTGCGACCTGCACCGGAAACCTCGGCGCGGGTCTTCGTCTTGTGGGTACCCTGGCGGGCAGCAGCGAGCTGTGCGACGACGACCTGGTGCAGCAGCGGCACGTTGGTCTGGACGTCGAAGATCTCTGCAGGCAGGTCTACCTTGACAGTGCTAGTCATCTAACTAGGCTCCCTTCACGGCGGTGCGTACGAGTACGACCTGGCCGCGGGCACCGGGGACGGCACCCTTGATAAGGAGCAGCGACTTCTCAACGTCAACAGCGTGAACCGTGAGGTTCAGCGTCGTGTGACGCTCGGCGCCCATGCGGCCGGCCATTTTCAGGCCCTTGAAGACGCGGCTCGGGGTGGATGCGCC
The DNA here is from genome assembly GCA_039636795.1 of Micrococcaceae bacterium Sec5.1. Classification (NCBI taxonomy): domain Bacteria; kingdom Bacillati; phylum Actinomycetota; class Actinomycetes; order Micrococcales; family Micrococcaceae; species Micrococcaceae bacterium Sec5.1. The sequence continues at coordinate 4,042,633 of CP143430.1, forward strand.
ACCGATGGAGCCAGGCTTACGGTGGTTCTTGTGGGCACCGTGGGAAGCGCCAACGCCGTGGAAGCCGTGACGCTTCATAACACCGGCGAAGCCCTTGCCCTTGGAGGTGCCGACGACGTCGATCTTCTGGCCGGCTTCGAAGATCTCAACAGAGAGCTCCTGGCCCAGCTCGTAGGATGCGGCGTCTGCGGTACGCAGTTCGACAACGTGGCGGCGAGGAGTTACGCCTGCCTTTTCAAAGTGACCAGCCAGCGGCTTGGTGACCTTGCGGGGATCGATCTGGCCGTAGCCGATCTGGACGGCGACGTAGCCATCTACCTCTGCGTTACGCAGCTGGGTGATGACGTTGGAGTCAGCCTGGACGACGGTTACCGGGATGAGCTTGTTGTTCTCGTCCCAGACCTGGGTCATGCCGAGCTTCGTGCCCAGCAGGCCCTTTACGTTACGGGTTGCGGTCATAGTCTCTCAGCACCTCCCTAGAGCTTGATTTCGATGTTCACGTCTGCAGGCAGGTCGAGACGCATAAGCGAGTCAACAGCCTTCGGCGTGGGGTCGATGATGTCGATCAGACGCTTGTGAGTACGCATTTCGAAGTGCTCACGGCTGTCCTTGTACTTGTGTGGAGAGCGGATAACGCAGTACACGTTCTTCTCCGTCGGAAGCGGCACCGGGCCGACTACCGTTGCGCCTGCGCGCGTGACCGTCTCAACGATCTTCCGCGCTGAAACATCAATGACCTCGTGGTCATATGACTTCAGCCGGATGCGGATTTTTTGTCCCGCCATGTCGCCTGACTCTCTTTCAGCTAGTGCTGCTCTAGTTAGGGCTGCTCTGTTTACTTACCTGTTGGCGTGGCCGCCGAAGCGTTTGAGGTTGTACCACCACACGCCGCACAAGCTGAATCCGGATCATTCCGGGTTCCTCAACTTGCCGGCGCACCGACCCCCGCGGTCGGGCGTGTCGCGATTTTCACGCAAACTCGACCGCATTCCATGGGGTTCAGGGTTATGTTTGGGCTTCAGCCTGGACCCTGACACCCGGCATTATCCGGATCGGGACACGAAGAAGCGCTTGAACAACTCATCCAGTATGGCGGAAATAAAGGCCAAAGGCCAATCGGGGCCCAGGCGGGCATTGCCACAGCCGCCACGCGCTGTGGATGATAGTGGAATGACCGCCCAGGATACGGGTTCCGTGGAAGATCTGGCCGCGCGCCTACGTCCAGGGTTCACGCTGGGAGTGGCGGCCGCCGCCTTCCAAATTGAAGGTTCTGTAACCGCTGATGGGCGGGGACCCTCGGGCTGGGATGCATTCGCGCAGAAGCCGGGGGCAATCGTCGACGGCGACTCCCCCACCATAGCGTGCGATCACTACAACCGCGCTCACGAAGATATCACCCTGATGCAGGAACTGGGCATCGACTCGTACCGCTTCTCCTTGTCCTGGCCAAGGATACAGCCGGGCGGCAAAGGTGGAATCAACCAGCGCGGGCTGGACTTCTACGATCGCTTGATCGACAAACTCCTTGCTGCCGGTATCTCGCCCATGGCAACCCTGTTCCATTGGGATACTCCCCTGGAACTTGAACACGCCGGCGGCTGGATGAATCGGGATACAGCGGAACGCTTTGCCGTTTATTGCAGCGCTGCAGCGGAGCGCTTTGGGGACCGCGTGGAGCACTGGGTCACCATGAACGAACCAGTTTCCGTCACGCTCCAGGGCTATGCTTTGGGCGTCCACGCCCCCGGCCACCAGCTGTTGTTTGATGCACTTCCTGCCGCCCATCACCAATTGCTGGGCCATGGTATGGCAGTGCGGGCCCTGCGTGACGCCGGAGTGAAAGGGCAGATTGGCATCTCCAATATGCACTCCCCCGTCCGCCCAGCGAGCAACAGCCTCTCGGACCGTTTGATGGCCCAGTCCTTCGATCTGCTCCTCAACCGCATTTATGCTGACGCCGTCCTGCTGGGTCAGTACCCCAGGCCACCTTTGCCCATGAAACCCTGGTTCCGGTCATTGGGGACCATCCGGGATGGTGACCTTGAGCTGATCAGTCAGCCGCTGGACTTCTATGGACTCAATTACTACTACCCGATCAAGGTTGCCGCAGGGCGAGGACCGGCGGAGATCCCCACAGGCACGGCCGTCGAAATGACGAAAGTGCCGTTCCACCTTGCCGCCTACCAGGAGTATGAAACAACCGGATTCGGCTGGCCAGTGGCGCCGGAGCATTTGGCAGTACTGCTCCGCGAGATGAAGGACCGCTACGGCGAGGCCCTTCCGCCGGTTTATATCACCGAAGGCGGGGCCAGTTTTCCGGAGCCTTCGCACGTTGATGGGCCCATACAGGACCATAACCGGATCAGCTACCTTGCGGAGCATCTTGGCCACGCGCTGACTGCTACAGGGCCCGGCGGCATCGCCGAGGACGTCCAACTCCGCGGTTACTACGTGTGGACACTCCTGGACAACTTCGAGTGGGCGGCTGGGTACTCGCAACGCTTTGGCTTGGTGCATGTGGACTTCGACACCTTGGAGCGCACACCCAAGGACTCGTTTTACTGGTACCGGGCGCTGGGCCGGGCACGCCACCGGGAACCCTAGCCCAGGTGGGTTAACTCCGCATGCACCTACTTGTTCTTGTTGGCGCGGTTGATGCGCTTGGCGCGGTCAATTTCGTTCCGGAAGTACTTGCGACCCCACAGCACTCCGCCGCCGATCACCGCGATGATGGCAAGGAAAATCAGAAATTCCATGGTGCTCCTCTCATTGAGCTCAACGTTAGCGGATTCCATCCTGACTGGATGCTGCCGAGCGTTCCTCTGTCGGGTTGTTGCCGTCGATTGCCGGCGGTTTTCGGTTCAGCCGCCATATGGCCAGCACGATCAGGGCCGAGGCAACGATCGCCAGCATGGCGAACGCGTAACTGCGCAGCGCCCACATGACGCTGGCGGCCACACCAGCGGCCCCCCACCACACGAACATGCGCTCGGCCAGGAGAAGCCCGGCCACCAGGAGCACTGCATGGGCCACGAGGACGTATATCTGCTGGGATGAAGTGCCCATGAAACTTGTCCCCACGGCTGTCAAGGACAGCAGCCCTGCTGTGAAGGCAAGCCGCAATTGTCCCTCAGAACGTTGCCGGTCCAAGTAGCGCGCCCCTGCCATAACCGCCCCGGCGACGACGTACCATTGTGCCGCCCAAAACCAATCCGGCGAGCTGCCATCCACAAACAGAAGCGCTCGTTGGAACCCGGCGAGCGTAGCCACGGCAGTGATTTCTCCGGCCAGCCTCTTGCCGTCTGTGACCTCGATGACCACCAACACTCCGGAAACCAGGATAAGTGTGGCACCCACGAAAGAGGTCTGGTCCCGCCCCAGGCCGACGGCCGCAGCTACTCCAAGCCCCGCGATCGACGTTACCGCCAGGGCGTTCCGCCGCCAAGGTTGTGAGGCGATGAAGGGGCCGCCCAGCCTGCGGACCACATACATCGCTGCCCCGGTTCCCGCTGCGCCTATCAACCATGGCAGGAAGGAGTCCCAGGCAGTCAGCTCACGGCCATCCAGCAAACCGTCGACGGCGGCCACGGCACCAACCAGCGCGGCGGGCGCGGCAGCGGCATAGAGGGAGGGCATCCCCTCAAAGTGCGAGGCGGCGAAAAGCACGAACGCCAGGACCAGGACAGCAAGACCGCTAAGCGACTGTGACGTCGCCGCAGCGAACATGCCGCCAGTGGCAGTGAAGGTGAGGGCCGAAATCAACCACAGCCACCTTTCGGCCACGTCTGCGGCTGAACCCTTGCCGGCGGTGATGGACGCGGTCGGCAGCGGCGCTGCAGTCACGGGCTCTGCAGTCATGGGCGCTGGAGTCCCGGGCGGGAAAACTGCCCTGGCAACGACGGCAGCCACTGCCAGCGCCAGCAGCATCCAGGGCACTTGATTCTTGTCCAGTAACGGCTGGTGCAGCCACGTTTCTGATGGAAACGCCATTGACGGCCCGGCCACGATTACTCCTGCCGTGAGTGCCGCGATCCCGAAGAACTGCGCTCCCCTGGCACCAAAGGCTCGCCACGCGATCGCAGCCGCTACCGGAACGAATGCCAACTCGGCAAGGAGCACCCAACGGCCACCGCCGTCGTAATCTGCTGCGAGCAAGTAAGCCAGTGGGAGAAGAAGCTGTGCGCCTGGAATTGCCCAAACCATCGCCTTCTGGAAGGGGTCGTCGCTGTGTCGGCTCTGGAGGAAGGACTGCACAAAGAACTGCACTGGCAACTGCAGGATAAGGATCAGCGCGACAGCGACAGATGTAGCCGCAGCCGATTCCGTGAATTCGGCCACCAGCAACGTGACCAAGGCCCCGGAGAGAATGCGCACAGCCAACAGGTATCCACCGCGGGCCAGGCGCTGGCCGGTCACAGCAACCATGAAGCCGCTGTATGCCGTAAAGATGCCCAGCAGGAGTTCCAGATCCCTGACATTTCCAAGCCGGAGGGCGAACAGCAGAACCATTGCCGCAGGAGCGAACAACCATCCCAGTTTGTGGGCTCGAAGGGTCGTGCTGATGGCCACGGCCGCCAGAGCCGTAATTATGGCACCCGCACCTGGCTGCCAGCCCTCGAGAACCCCCGACGTCCCGCCCAGGGTGAGGAACATACTGCACAGGACCATCCCGGCAAGCACAACTCCAGCATCGATAATGGCAGGCCCCAGGGACTTCGCAAGATAACCCGCACGCAGCGGCAGGATCAGCTGCAGGGCAAGAACGACAATGACAATGAGGCCAACGGCAACCTCTTCATGGGCAATCTGGAATCCGGCGTCCTTCGTTGCGTCGTAGTAGGCCGAGGCAGCCAACACGGTTCCCGCGGCGCGCGCCAACCACCAGTAGCTTTGCCTATGGAGGGAAGCACCCAACCGGAGGGCGGTGGCGCAGAAGTAGATGACAGCGGCCAGGAGAACCACGTTGGCCAATGTCCGCGACACGGCAACCCCGGCCACGATGCCTGACACCGTAGCGGCGGCCGGAGCCAGGAACTCCCCTATTGTGGGACGCCACGTCAAGACGCCAGCGCCACCCGTGGGGCCGGTACTGCTACTGTCCCTGCCCTGCGGGAGCGCCAACCAGCCGGAGACCAAACCTGCGGCCACCACCACACCCACAGCAACTGCCACGGTGGGCCGCCCGGGTGCACCATCGAAAATGGGCAAAGCAAGGAGTCCTGCCATCGCCGCCCCGCCGAACCCCACTGTGGACGCCTGCCCTCCCACGGCGCGAACGCCGTTTGCCTCAAGCAAGGCACTCACCAGCTGCTGTACGGCACATGCCGCCACGAAAGCCAACAACGTGTAGGAAGACCTGTACGGATGATCGGCGAAAACGCCAGCAGCCAACGCCGTTACCGATAGCGTAAGAGCGACCCGCCCAGCCAGGACGTAGACATGTCGAAGTGGCCTCGACTTGATTGCTCCCAGAAGGAACCAATAGAGGGCCGCGACAACTAGCAGCCCGGTCACGGGCCACGCACCCAGCAGCCCAACGAACGGTGCTGCCACAACAAGTACGGCGGCGGGTGCGAACTCTGCCCCCTGGCCCAGCTTCCAACCCAGCACCATGGCGGTCGGCATCGCGATGAAGAGCGGCACAAACTCTGGAAGCTGGAAAGTTCCCACGCCAAGCATGACCGTGAGCACAACTGCCGCAACGGTTTGCAGCCCGAGGCACGAGACGGCGTCGTACCACCACGTTCGTGGAAGCAAGCGTTTTCCGCCGAAGGCGACTCCAACCGATTGGACCCCCATGCAGATGATTCCAGCCAGAACCACGTGGCTGGAATCCGAAGATACATCCCACACAAGACCCAACACTGCCAAGGTGAAGGCGACGCGGGCGCCATAGAAATTGAGCAATCGGTGCTGGCCTGACAGCGCTTGCTGGCCTGACTGCACAAGCACCATCACGGCAAAGTAGAGCCCGCACATCACCATGACCATGGGGTACTCCCCCTTGGCCAGGAAGTTGGGCGTCAGGCTCACCGCGAGCCCCACGAAAGGCACGACAAACGGATGCAGCACCACCAGAGGACGGAGATAGAGCGGAGGTAGCCACCGCGGGCGAACCAGCGCTCCGAGCGTGAAGAGAATGGCAACGCCAATCAGCGCCGTAAAATACCAGACCAAGGCCCCGCCAAGCACTGAGACTCCGGACCATGCCGTGGAGACCACGAAGGTGAGCGAGAGCAGCGCCAACACCTTGTTATCGAGGCGCAGCGCGGCGTAAACGTAGGCAGCAGTTCCCAGCAACGAAGTGACCAGCCATGCCGTGGGGCCGTGATGAAGGGCAAAGTTATACATGGCCAGGCCTGTAACCGGAATCAGGGCCAGCCCCGTTCCGGTAAAAGCTATGGCTGCCGGGCGAAGTCGCGGCACCCTTGGCTGGATGATCAGTCCTGAAGCATAGAACAAGATGGTGATGGCCCAGATGGCCACAAAACGAAGAACCTCAGGAAGGCTGGTTCCAACAAACAGTGAGCCTGCGGCGACAAGCAATAGACTCGCGACGTACAGGGTGATATTGATGTTTTGGCGGTCGCGCTTCTCCTTTCGAGCCGCCACCGCTTCCGGGCTCTCAGGCTGGAGAAGCGTCGGCTGGAATGGTTGCTGTTGTTGCGTAGGAGCCACATTTCGCTGTGTAGTAGGCACGCGACTGTTCGACGGCGGCGTTCCGGACGGCGCAGCGATCCTCACGGTCTGCTGAAAACCAGGAGGCATGATTGCCGGCTGGAACGGCATCGGCTGCTGGACCACAGGCAATTGCTGTACTGTCGGCAACTGCTGTGCTGTCGCCGCTACCTGTACTGCCAGCGGTTGCTGCACTGTCGGCGATTGCTGCCGCACCTTGGGCCCCTGGCTTTGCCCTTGCGCGTCCTCCCACCCAGCCAGATGGCCGGCGAGATATCCCGCACGATAAGTAGCGGTGTCGTCGATTCTGACAGTCGGCGCCGAGCGGGCCCCTTCCCGTCGGCCCCGCACTAAGCCCAGTGCGTGGCCAATGACACCAATAAGGACCAAAAGCAGCAGCACAAGGCCTGTTGTCAAGAATCCCAGCATGGAAGCTCCTACGGTGAAGCCGGGCGCAACACCTGCACGGCATTAATCCAATCGATAGATTAATAATAGCAAAGAAGAACCCCACCACATAAGCGATGGGGTTCTTCTTTAGCTTGCTACCGACAACGCCGGTAGTTTGCCGACCTACAAGTAGAAACTACTTGATGATCTTGGTAACACGTCCCGAACCAACGGTGCGGCCGCCTTCACGGATAGCGAAGCCGAGGCCCTCTTCCATAGCGATCGGCTGGATGAGCTCAACGGTCATCTCAGTGTTGTCGCCAGGCATAACCATTTCCGTGCCTTCCGGCAGGGTGATAACGCCGGTTACGTCCGTGGTACGGAAGTAGAACTGCGGGCGGTAGTTCGAGTAGAACGGGTTGTGACGTCCGCCTTCGTCCTTGGAAAGGATGTAGACGTTGGCCTCGAAGTCGGTGTGCGGGGTGATGGAACCCGGCTTGACGACAACCTGGCCACGCTCGACGTCGTCGCGCTTGAGACCGCGGAGCAGGAGGCCACAGTTCTCGCCGGCCCATGCTTCGTCGAGCTGCTTGTGGAACATCTCGATACCGGTAACCGTGGTCTTCTGGATCGGGCGGATGCCAACGATCTCGACCTCGGAGTTGATGGCGAGGGTTCCACGCTCGGCGCGGCCCGTAACAACGGTGCCACGGCCGGTGATGGTGAAGACGTCTTCGATCGGCATCAGGAACGGCTTGTCGCGGTCACGTACGGGGTCCGGAACGGACTCGTCGACAGCTGCCATCAGGTCCTGGACGGACTTGACCCAAACCGGGTCGCCTTCCAGAGCCTTCAGACCGGAAACGCGAACAACCGGAGCTTCATCGCCATCGAAGCCCTGCGAGCTCAGGAGCTCACGAACTTCCATTTCGACGAGGTCGAGGAGTTCTTCGTCATCAACCATGTCCGACTTGTTCAGTGCGACCAGCAGGTAGGGAACACCAACCTGGCGGGCGAGCAGAACGTGCTCACGAGTCTGGGCCATCGGACCATCGGTTGCGGCAACCACGAGGATTGCGCCGTCCATCTGGGCAGCACCGGTGATCATGTTCTTGATGTAGTCAGCGTGACCGGGGGCGTCAACGTGTGCGTAGTGACGCTTCTCGGTCTGGTACTCCACGTGGGAGATGTTGATGGTAATACCGCGCTGGCGCTCTTCCGGAGCAGAGTCGATGGACGCGAAGTCGCGCTGCTCGTTGATGTCCGGGTACTGGTCGTACAGCACCTTGGAAATGGCGGCAGTCAGCGTCGTCTTACCGTGGTCAACGTGACCAATGGTGCCGATGTTGACGTGCGGCTTAGTCCGCTCGAACTTTGCCTTTGCCACAGGTTCCTCCTAGAACGATTTCAAGTGAAGTGCTCCTCGGCCGCGCTTTTCGCGGCAGAAACTTTAGCAAGTCTACTTGGGGGCTTGGTTTTGGTGAAATTGCAGATTCAGGAACCAATACTAGTTCCTAGAGCCTGTTCGCGCAGGGGGCCGGGCCGCGACTTTCGCCGCAGCCCCGCCACTCACGCTGAGATGCCTTCCCGGAACCGGAATTGCATCCGTTACCGGGAGATTACTCGCCGCGGGTTTTCTGGATGATCTCGTCGGCTACAGCCTTCGGGACCTCCGCGTAGCTGTTGAACGTCATGGAGTACACGGCACGACCCTGCGTCTTGGAACGGAGGTCGCCAATGTAACCGAACATGCCGGACAGCGGAACGTGTGCACGGATAACCTTTACACCTGCTGCGTCCTCCATGGACTGCATCTGGCCACGGCGGGCGTTCAGGTCACCAATAACATCACCCATGTATTCCTCAGGTGTGCGGACCTCAACATCCATCAGCGGTTCGAGCAGAACAGGGTTCGCCTTGCGTGCAGCTTCCTTGAAAGCCATACGGCCGGCGATCTTGAACGCCATTTCCGAGGAGTCAACATCGTGGGACGCGCCATCGATCAGCGTGGCCTTGATGCCAACAACCGGGTAGCCGGCCAGGACGCCGTCGTTCAGTGCATCCTGGATACCAGCGTCAACGGACGGGATGTATTCGCGCGGAACGCGGCCACCGGTGACCTTGTTCTCGAACTCGTACAGCTCGCCGGAAGAGGTGTCCATCGGCTCGATCGCGATCTGGATCTTTGCGAACTGACCCGAACCACCGGTCTGCTTCTTGTGCGTGTAGTCGTGACGCTCTACAGCGCGCTTGATGGTTTCGCGGTAAGCAACCTGCGGCTTGCCAACGTTTGCCTCAACCTTGAATTCGCGGCGCATGCGGTCCACCAGGATGTCCAGGTGGAGCTCGCCCATGCCGGCGATGATGGTCTGGCCCGTGTCTTCGTTGAGGGAGACCTGGAAGGTCGGGTCCTCAGCGGAGAGCTTCTGGATGGCCGTGGAGAGCTTCTCCTGGTCACCCTTGGTGTTCGGCTCGATGGCAACCGAGATCACGGGCTCCGGGAAGCTCATGGACTCGAGGACGATCTGGTTGTTGGAATCACACAGGGTGTCACCCGTGGTGGTGTCCTTCAGACCGATGGCTGCGTAGATGTGGCCGGCAGTAGCGCCCTCAACGGGCATTTCCTTGTTGGCGTGCATCTGGAACAGCTTGCCGATACGTTCCTTCTTGCCCTTGGTGGAGTTGACCACCTGGGCGCCGGCCTCAACGTGACCGGAGTACACGCGGATGAAGGTCAGCTGACCGAAGAACGGGTGCGCCGCAATCTTGAAGGCGAGGGCCGAGAACGGCTCGTCAGCAGAGGGCTTGCGGGTGAGTTCCTTCTCTTCGTCGCGAGGATCGTGACCGATCATCGGCGGGACGTCGAGCGGGTTCGGCAGGAAGTCAACAACAGCGTCAAGCATCGGCTGTACGCCACGGTTCTTGAAGGCAGAGCCACAGAACACCGGGTAGAGCTCGGAGTTGATGGTCATCTTGCGGATGCCGGCCTTCAGTTCCTCAAGGGTGAGTTCTTCACCTTCGAGGTACTTCTCCATGAGCTCTTCGGAGGCTTCGGCCACAGTCTCTACGAGCTGTGCACGGTACTCTTCAGCCTTGGCCTGGAGGTCCACCGGAATTGCCTGCACTTCGTAGGAAGCGCCCATCGTGACGTCACCCTTTGCGTCGCCAGGCCAAACCAGGGCACGCATTTCGAGGAGGTCAACAACACCGATGAAGTCGTTCTCAGCGCCGATGGGCAGCTGCATGACCAGCGGCTTGGCACCGAGGCGGGAAATGATGGTGTCTACGGTGAAGTAGAAGTCAGCGCCCAGCTTGTCCATCTTGTTGACGAAGCAGATACGCGGAACGTTGTACTTGTCAGCCTGGCGCCAAACAGTCTCGGACTGCGGCTCCACGCCTTCCTTGCCGTCAAACACTGCGACAGCACCGTCGAGGACGCGCAGGGAGCGCTCAACCTCAACCGTGAAGTCAACGTGGCCCGGGGTGTCGATGATGTTGATCTGGTTCTTGTCCCAGAAGCAAGTCACGGCGGCAGACGTGATGGTGATGCCGCGTTCCTTTTCCTGTTCCATCCAGTCGGTCGTCGAGGCGCCGTCGTGCGTCTCGCCGATCTTGTGGTTCACACCCGTGTAGAACAGGATGCGCTCGGTAGTGGTGGTCTTGCCGGCATCGATGTGGGCCATGATGCCGATATTGCGGACCTTGTTAAGGTCGGTAAGCACGTCCTGTGCCACGGGGTCTCCCTTTCGGATGGACTACACGTTCGCCGCCGGCTCGGTTGAGCCGACGGCGCCCGGGAGGATTTACCAGCGGTAGTGTGCGAAGGCCTTGTTGGACTCGGCCATCTTGTGGGTGTCTTCGCGACGCTTGACAGCGGCACCGAGACCGTTCGAGGCATCCAGGATTTCGTTCTGGAGGCGCTCGGTCATGGTCTTCTCGCGGCGGGCCTTGGAGTAGCCCACGAGCCAACGCAGGGCGAGGGCGGTGGAGCGACCCGGCTTGACCTCAACCGGAACCTGGTAGGTGGCGCCACCAACACGGCGTGAACGCACCTCGAGGGAAGGCTTGACGTTGTCCATGGCCTTCTTGAGGGCAGCAACGGGGTCGCCGCCGGACTTGGCACGTGCACCTTCGAGGGCACCGTAAACGATGCGCTCTGCGGTGGACTTCTTGCCGTCAACCAGAACCTTGTTGATCAGCTGAGTGACCAACGGGGAGCCGTAAACGGGATCGGAAACTAGCGGCCGCTTCGGGGCCGGACCCTTGCGAGGCATATTACTTCTTCTCCATCTTTGCGCCGTAACGGCTGCGGGCCTGCTTGCGGTTCTTGACACCCTGGGTGTCGAGTGCGCCGCGGACGATCTTGTAGCGGACACCCGGAAGGTCCTTCACACGACCACCACGGACGAGCACGATGGAGTGCTCCTGGAGGTTGTGGCCAACGCCGGGGATGTAAGCGGTAACTTCAACGCCACCGTTGAGGCGCACACGTGCCACCTTACGAAGAGCCGAGTTCGGCTTCTTGGGGGTGGTGGTGTAAACGCGGGTGCAAACACCGCGGCGCATCGGGCTGCCCTTCAGCGCGGGAGCCTTGGTCTTGGAGACCTTAGGCGTGCGGCCCTTGCGGACCAGCTGGTTAATCGTAGGCACTTTCGTGTTCTCCGTTGTTTGATCTCTGCCCCCACACACAGGCGCCAGCCAGTGTAAACGTGGGAACTTTGGCGTTGCTCATGCGGCCGGCCGAAACATCCGGTAGGCGTGCAAAAGTGCGGCATTCGTTGCGCATGTTGCCCGCAACCCGGAAACAGGCTCCACCCAGCACCATGAGAACAAAACCAAAATGATGCTGCGGCGGCCTTCATCCACTGCCACACAGAACAATTACCAAAATTCTAGCACGGCTTGATCTGAGGCCTTAATCGGGTGTATGGCGTTCCGTTAACGGGACAGGCCCCGCACTCTTGAGTGCGGGGCCTGTCCTTCAGCCATTAACTACTGCTGGTTTCAGCGGAAGTCGTTGCCGAGATCGTAGTCATCCAGCGGGATGGCGTGGAACTCGGGAGCACCGTCGCCGCCCAGGGCGTCATACGAGAAATCGGTGAAAGCGCTGGGGCCCGTGAACAGGCTTGCCTTTGCTTCCTCGGTCGGCTCAACCGTGACCTCTGTGTAACGGGGCAGGCCCGTTCCGGCCGGGATGAGCTTACCGATGATGACGTTCTCCTTGAGGCCGAGCAGAGGATCGCTCTTGCCTTCCATGGCCGCCTGCGTCAGGACGCGGGTGGTCTCCTGGAAGGAAGCGGCCGACAGCCAGGACTCGGTTGCCAGGGACGCCTTGGTGATACCCATGAGTTCCGGACGACCTGAAGCCGGGGACTTGCCCTCGGACACGACGCGGCGGTTCTCGTCTTCGAAGCGGGAGCGCTCTGCAAGCTCACCAGGGAGCAGGTCGGAGTCGCCGGATTCGATGACGGTCACGCGGCGCAGCATCTGGCGGACGATAACCTCGACGTGCTTGTCGTGGATACCAATACCCTGGCTGCGGTAAACGCCCTGGACCTCGTCCACAAGGAACTTCTGTGCGGCACGGGGACCCATGATGCGCAGAACCTGCTTCGGGTCCACCGGACCGTTGATCAGCTTCTGGCCGACGCTGACGTGCTCGCCATCCTCGATGAGGAGACGGGAACGGCGCAGCACCGGGTAGGCAATCTCTTCGGAACCATCGTCCGGAGTGATGACCAGGCGCATCTGGCGCTCGGACTCTTCGATGGTGATGCGGCCGGCTGCTTCAGCAATCGGTGCGACACCCTTCGGAGTACGGGCTTCGAAGAGCTCCTGGATACGGGGCAGACCCTGGGTGATGTCGTCGCCACCACCAGCAGAAACAGCGCCACCGGTGTGGAACGTACGCATGGTCAGCTGGGTACCGGGCTCACCGATGGACTGTGCGGCGATGATGCCCACGGCCTCGCCGATGTCCACGGTCTTGCCCGTTGCCAGCGAACGGCCGTAGCAGAGTGCACAGGTGCCGACCTTGGACTCACAGGTGAGTACGGAGCGGACCTTGACTTCGGTGATACCTGCAGCCAGCAACTGGTCGATAACGACGTCGCCGCAGTCGGTTCCGCCGGCAGCCAGGACGTTGCCCTGGGCATCGACGACGTCGACAGCCAGCGTACGTGCGTAGGCGCTGTTCTCGACGTTCTCGTCCAGGACGAGCTCACCGTTGGAATCCGGCACGGCGATCGGCGTGAGCAGACCGCGCTCGGTACCGCAGTCCTCTTCGCGGACGATGACGTCCTGCGAAACGTCCACCAGACGACGGGTCAGGTAACCCGAGTTGGCGGTACGGAGAGCGGTATCGGCCAGACCCTTACGGGCACCGTGCGTGGCAATGAAGTATTCCAAGACCGACAGGCCCTCGCGGTAGGAGGACTTGATCGGGCGAGGGATGATCTCACCCTTCGGGTTGGCCACAAGACCACGGATACCCGCGATCTGGCGAACCTGCATCCAGTTACCACGTGCACCGGAGGACACCATGCGGTTGATGGTGTTCATCGGGGACAGGCTGTCACGCATCGCCTGGGCGATCTCGTTGGTGGCCTTGTTCCAGATCTCGATCAGTTCCTGGCGACGCTCGTCGTCGTCGATCAGGCCCTTGTCGTACTGACCCTGGATCTTGGCAGCCATGTTCTCGTAACCAGCCAGGATGGCGGGCTTGGAGGTAGGCACCTCGATGTCGGAGATAGCCACGGTGACGCCCGAGCGGGTTGCCCAGTAGAAACCGGCATCCTTCAGGTTGTCCAGCGTGGCAGCCGTGACAACCTTCGGGTAACGCTCGGCGAGGTCGTTGACGATCCGGGACAGTTCGCCCTTGTCGGCAACAGCCTCAACCCAGGGGTAATCCTCGGGCAGCGTCTGGTTGAAGATGACCTGGCCCAGGGAGGTCTGGACGAGGGCCGTCTGACCCGGCTCCCAACCTTCCGGAGCTTCCCAACCGGCATAAGGCACGAAGTTGTCCAGACGGATCTTGACCTGGGAGTTCAGGTGCAGATCGCGGGCGTCGTACGCCATGATGGCTTCCGAAACCGAGGAGAAGATGCGGCCTTCGCCGGCGGAGCCGACGCGCTTGGTGGTCAGGTGGTACAGGCCGATGATCATATCCTGCGAAGGCAGGGTAACCGGACGGCCATCGGACGGCTTCAGGATGTTGTTCGAGGACAGCATCAGGATGCGGGCTTCAGCCTGGGCTTCCGGGCTCAGCGGCAGGTGCACTGCCATCTGGTCGCCGTCGAAGTCAGCGTTGAAGGCGCCACAAACCAGCGGGTGAAGCTGGATTGCCTTGCCTTCCACAAGCTGCGGTTCGAAGGCCTGGATGCCGAGGCGGTGAAGGGTAGGTGCACGGTTGAGCAGCACCGGGTGTTCGGTGATGATCTCTTCCAGCACGTCCCAAACCTGCGGACGGTAACGCTCGACCATGCGCTTTGCCGACTTGATGTTCTGTGCGTGGTTGAGGTCAACCAGGCGCTTCATCACGAACGGCTTGAAGAGCTCCAAGGCCATCTGCTTGGGCAGACCACACTGGTGCAGCTTCAGCTGCGGGCCAACGACGATGACCGAACGGCCGGAGTAGTCAACGCGCTTGCCGAGGAGGTTCTGGCGGAAACGACCCTGCTTGCCCTTGAGCATGTCGCTCAGGGACTTCAGGGGACGGTTGCCCGGACCCGTAACGGGGCGGCCACGACGACCGTTGTCGAAGAGGCTGTCAACAGCTTCCTGAAGCATGCGCTTCTCGTTGTTGACGATGATCTCCGGAGCACCGAGGTCAAGCAGTCGCTTGAGTCGGTTGTTGCGGTTGATCACACGGCGGTAGAGGTCGTTGAGGTCAGAGGTCGCGAAGCGGCCACCGTCCAACTGAACCATCGGGCGCAGTTCCGGCGGGATCACCGGGACAGCGTCCAGAACCATGCCGAGCGGGCTGTTGTTGGTGGTCAGGAATGCGTTGACAACCTTCAGGCGCTTCAGGGCACGCGTCTTGCGCTGGCCCTTGCCGTTCTGGATGGTGTCGCGCAGGGACTCAGCCTCAGCCTGCATGTCAAAGGTCTCAAGACGCTTCTTGATCGCCTCGGCACCCATGGAGCCTTCGAAGTACATGCCGTAGCGGTCACGCAGTTCGCGGTACAGGCCCTCGTCGCCCTCAAGGTCAGCGACCTTGAGGTTCTTGAAGCGGTCCCAGACCTGCTCAAGGCGCTCGATATCGGCGTCGGCACGCTTGCGGACGTTCGCCATCTGGCGGTCTGCGGAGTCGCGGGCCTTCTTCTTGTCGGCAGCCTTGGCGCCTTCACCTTCAAGACGGGCAAGCTCGTCTTCAAGGTCGCGGGCGATCGTGGCGATGTCGCTGTCGCGGTTGTCCACCAGCTGCTTCTTCTCGAGGTCGTGCTCGACCTGGAGGTTGGGCAGTTCAGCGTGGCGGTTTTCCGTGTCAACGCTGGTGATCATGTAGGCAGCGAAGTAGATGACCTTCTCAAGGTCCTTCGGAGCCAGGTCCAAGAGGTAGCCCAAGCGCGAGGGAACGCCCTTGAAGTACCAGATGTGGGTTACAGGCGCAGCCAGTTCGATGTGGCCCATGCGCTCACGACGCACCTTGGCGCGGGTGACTTCAACGCCACAACGCTCACAGATGATGCCCTTGAAGCGGACGCGCTTGTACTTGCCGCAGTAGCATTCCCAGTCGCGGGAAGGACCGAAGATCTTCTCGCAGAAAAGACCGTCCTTCTCAGGCTTGAGGGTGCGGTAGTTGATGGTTTCCGGCTTCTTGACCTCACCGTAAGACCAGCCACGGATGTCTTCCGCGGTGGCGAGGCCGATCTGCATGAGGCCGAAGGAGGATTCGCTGGACATATGGTCCCTGTTCTCTCTTGTTCTCTAAATTCTGAAGTCTTGGTTACGGGAAGAGGGAGCTGTTCCGGTGGACAGTGACGTACTGCTGCCCACCGGAACGGCTGCTAAACCTCTTCTACGGAACTGGGCTCTGCACGAGACAGATCGATGCCCAGTTCTTCCGCAGCCGTGAAGACTGCGTCATCAGAGTCACGCATTTCGATCGTGGTTCCGTCGGTGGAAAGAACTTCCACGTTCAGGCACAACGACTGCATTTCCTTGATCAAGACCTTGAAGGACTCGGGAACGCCAGGCTCAGGGATGTTCTCGCCCTTGACGATGGCTTCGTAGACCTTCACACGACCGTGGATATCATCCGACTTGATCGTCAACAGTTCCTGAAGGGTGTAAGCGGCGCCATAAGCTTCGAGCGCCCACACTTCCATTTCACCGAAGCGCTGGCCACCGAACTGTGCCTTACCACCCAGCGGCTGCTGCGTGATCATGGAGTACGGGCCGGTGGAACGCGCGTGGATCTTGTCGTCCACCAGGTGGTGGAGCTTCAGGATGTACATGTAACCGACGGAGATCGGGTCCGGGAACGGCTCGCCGGAGCGGCCGTCGAACAGACGGGTCTTGCCGGAGGAATCGATCAGGCGGTCGCCGTCGCGAGTCACATTGGTGGAGTCAAGCAGGCCCGTGATTTCTTCTTCGCGGGCGCCATCGAACACCGGGGTGGCAACGGTGGTCTGGCCGGTTTCACGGGGCAGGTTGGGCAGGTTCTTGACCCACTCCGGCTCGCCTTCGATCTTCCAACCGGTCTTGGCAACCCAACCGAGGTGGGTTTCCAGGACCTGGCCAACGTTCATACGACCCGGAACACCAAGCGGGTTCAGGACGATGTCCACCGGGGTACCGTCTGCAAGGAAGGGCATGTCCTCGATCGGAAGGATCTTGGAGATAACACCCTTGTTGCCGTGACGGCCGGCGAGCTTGTCGCCGTCGGTGATCTTGCGCTTGGCTGCAACGTAGACGCGGACCAGCTGGTTCACGCCCGGGGGCAGTTCGTCGTCGTTGTCGCGGTCGAAGACGCGGACGCCGATGACCGTACCGGACTCGCCGTGGGGCACCTTCAGGGAGGTGTCGCGGACTTCGCGGGACTTCTCACCGAAGATAGCGCGGAGAAGACGCTCTTCCGGAGTCAGTTCGGTTTCACCCTTGGGGGTGACCTTTCCGACCAGGATGTCTCCGGCTTCAACCTCGGCGCCAATGTGGATGATGCCGCGCTCGTCCAGGCCTGCAAGGACTTCCTCGGACACGTTGGGGATGTCACGGGTGATTTCCTCGGCACCAAGCTTGGTGTCGCGGGCATCGATCTCGTGCTCCTCGATGTGGATGGAGGAAAGAACGTCCTCAGCAACAATGCGCTGGGACAGGATGATGGCGTCCTCGAAGTTGTGGCCTTCCCATGACATGAATGCCACGAGCAGGTTCTTACCGAGGGCGAGTTCACCCTGGTCCGTTGCAGGACCGTCGGCGATGATGCCACCGACTTCCAGGCGCTGGCCTTCGTTGACCAGGACGCGGTGGTTGTAGCAGTTGCCCTGGTTGGAACGGGCGAACTTGTTGATGCGGTAGTTGGTCTCCGTGCCGTCGTCGTTGATCATGACAACGAGCTCAGCGGAAACTTCGGTGACCACACCTGCCTTCTTCGCGATGACAACGTCACCGGCGTCGACGGCTGCTGCGCGCTCCATCCCGGTGCCCACGAAAGGAGCCTCGGAACGGACCAGCGGCACAGCCTGGCGCTGCATGTTGGCACCCATGAGTGCACGGTTGGCATCGTCATGCTCAAGGAACGGGATCAATGCGGTTGCCACGGACACCATCTGGCGCGGGGAAACGTCCATGAACTGGACTTCTCCGGCGGGAACCAGAACAGGCTCGCCTCCACCACCACGGGCACGGACAAGGACGGTCTCTTCCGAGAACTTCTTGTCAGCGTCCAGCGGAGCGTTGGCCTGTGCGATCAGGACCTCTGCTTCGTCGTCGGCCGTGAGGTACTGGACCTCGTCGGATACGACACCTTCGGAAACCAGGCGGTACGGCGTCTCGATGAAGCCGAACGGGTTGATGCGGCCGTACGAAGCCAGCGAACCAATCAGACCAATGTTCGGGCCTTCAGGGGTTTCGATGGGGCACATACGTCCGTAGTGGGACGGGTGAACGTCTCGAACTTCCATGCCTGCGCGGTCACGGGAAAGACCACCCGGACCAAGAGCCGACAGGCGGCGCTTGTGGGTCAGACCCGAAAGCGGGTTGTTCTGGTCCATGAACTGCGACAGCTGGGAAGTTCCGAAGAACTCCTTGATGGCAGCTACAACCGGGCGGATGTTGATAAGGGTCTGCGGCGTGATGGCCTCGACGTCCTGCGTGGTCATGCGTTCGCGAACAACACGCTCCATGCGGGAAAGGCCGGTGCGGACCTGGTTCTCGATCAGTTCGCCAACGGCGCGGATGCGACGGTTGCCGAAGTGGTCGATGTCATCGATTTCGACGCGGAGCTCGTGGTCTTCGCCATCGCGCTTGCCCATGAGGGTCTTCTCGCCGGCGTGCAGCGCAACGAGGAACTTGATCATGGCGACGATGTCTTCAACGTGCAGGACCGAAGCTTCCTTGTCACCAAGGGAGCGGTCGATGCCGAGCTTGCGGTTGATCTTGTAACGGCCAACCTTGGCAAGGTCATAACGCTTGGCGTTGAAGTACAGGTTGTCCAGCAGGGACTGGGCAGCCTCGACGGTGGGCGGCTCGCCCGGACGCAGCTTGCGGTAGATGTCCAGAAGCGCGTCTTCGCGGGTTTCGGTGGCGTCCTTCTCCAGCGTTGCACGCATGGAGTCGTACTGGCCGAACTCTTCCAGGATCTGGCCTTCGGTCCAGCCGAGGGCCTTTAGCAGAACGGTGACCGACTGCTTGCGCTTACGGTCGAGGCGGACGCCGACCTGGTCGCGCTTGTCGATTTCGAGTTCGAACCATGCACCGCGGGACGGGATGATCTTCGCAGTGAAGATGTCCTTGTCACTGGTCTTGTCCGCGGTGCGCTCGAAGTAGGCGCCCGGCGAACGGACCAGCTGGGAGACAACGACACGCTCGGTGCCGTTGACGACGAACGTTCCCTTTTCAGTCATGAGGGGGAAGTCGCCCATGAACACGGTCTGCTGCTTGATTTCGCCCGTGTTGTTGTTCATGAACTCGGCCTTGACATACAGCGGTGCCGAGTAAGTGGCGTCACGGTCTTTGCATTCGGCCATGGTGTACTTCGGATCAGCGAACTCCGGCTCGGAGAAGCTCAGGGACATAGTGCCCTGGAAGTCCTCGATGGGGGAGATCTCTTCGAAGATGTCGGCAAGTCCGGAGGTGGTGGCGACGCTGAGGTCGCCCTCCTCGACAGCCTTCGCTACCCGCGCCTGCCAGCGTTCGTTTCCGACGAGCCAGTCAAAGCTGTCGGTCTGCAGGGCGAGAAGATTCGGAACATCAAGGGGTTCATGAATCTTTGCGAATGAGAGGCGGCGAGTGGCACCATCGGTGCTTGCCGTGTTAGCGGTTTCGTTATTAGAGGTGCTCGAGGCGACCAAGAGGGATCCTTCCACAGACCTTCAGGCGTTTTCAGATCTCCCCCGTTTGCATGATGCAGAGTGCTCCGCAGCATACTTATTCCGGTTCCGCTATATGACCCGGACCCAGCTTGCGCATGCCAGTGCACGTTGTGAACGGCACGTCAATGTCGCAGCTGAGAGGTAAAGCCCACCGCTATATGAAGGCTGAAGGTTAACAGGGAAGACGCAAATATCTACGATACGGCAAAGTAGCCTTCCTGTCTACCCCAGATCGTCCGTGAATGCAAGCACTGTTGCTGCAGGCACCTATGCGGAGTCCACGGACGTTGTCCGGAGCATCTGCCGGACGGAGGCACCAAGCCCGTCGTGAAATCTACTGCCGTGGAAACTCCTGCTGTGGAATCTACCGACGGATACAAACGTTGGAAAGGATAGGCTGGCGCACGCCGCACGATAGCCTTGGCTACACCACCACGGATCGGAAGAGAGACCATGAACAACTCCGCTGACGACAATGACGTTGTCATCCTTGCTGCTTCCCGTACCCCACAGGGTCGGCTGAATGGGCAGCTTGCCGGATTCACCGCCGTCGACCTCGGCGCGCACGCCATCAGCGCTGCACTGGCGGCCAGCGGCGTGAAAGCCGAACAAGTGGACGCCGTCATCATGGGACAGGTCCTGCAGGCAGGCGCTGGCCAGAACCCTGCCCGGCAGAGCGCCATCGCGGCAGGCGTTGGCTGGAACATCCCTGCCGTCACCATCAACAAGGTTTGCCTCTCCGGCCTCACGGCTGTCATTGATGCCGCCCGGATGATCCGCAGCGGCGACGCCACAGTAGTTGTTGCCGGTGGCCAGGAATCCATGACCCGCGCCCCACACCTGCTCCCCGGCTCGCGGCAGGGATGGACCTACGGCGCAATCCAAGCGTTGGACGTTGCCGCACATGACGGACTCACCGATGCCTTCGATGGCCAATCAATGGGCTTGTCCACCGAGACCAAGAACGTGACGCTCGGCATTGACCGCCGTGCGCAGGACGAGGTTGCTGCTGCTTCCCACCAGCGCGCGGCTGCCGCGATCGCTGACGGAATTTTCGACGTCGAAATCGCTCCCGTGAGCGTGAAGCAGCGAAAGGGGGATCCGGTGGTCCTCACCTCGGACGAGGGCGTTCGTCCGAACACGACTTTGGAAAGCCTTGCCCCCTTGAAGGCCGCCTTCGCCACGGACGGCACCATTACCGCCGGCAACTCCTCTCCCCTGTCCGACGGCGCCTCCGCACTCGTGCTGACAAGTCGCCGCTTTGCCCAGGACAACGGGCTGGAATACCTTGCAGTCGTGGGCAAGCCCGGCCAGGTGGCCGGCCCGGACAACTCGCTGCACTCCCAGCCGTCAAACGCCATTTCGCAAGCATTGAAGCGGGCTGGATGGACTGCCGAGGACCTGGACTTCATAGAGATCAACGAGGCCTTTGGCTCAGTGGCCGTCCAATCACTGAAGGACCTGAGCTACCCGCTGGAGAAGTGCAACATCCATGGCGGCGCAATCGCCCTCGGCCACCCGATCGGTGCATCCGGCGCCCGGCTGGCCCTGCACGCGGCCCACGAACTCAAGCGAAGGGGAACCGGCAAAGCTGCCGTGTCCCTCTGTGGCGGCGGCGGCCAGGGCGAAGCTCTCCTGCTGTATCGCGACTAATGGCGCAGGACAACTGATGGCGCAGGACGTGGTGGAACCGCACATGAACGGGGCCGAACGGTTCTTGTCCGACGCCGCCGCGCGTGGACTGGACGTGGACGTCGTCGAGCGTCCTGCTGCCCGAAGCCTCGAGGAGGCGGCCGGCATCCTGGGGATCAGTCCCGGGGACATCGTGAAGTCCCTCGTGGTCAAGCATCGGGACGGTAGCTTCCTCTTCGCCCTGATCCCCGGCGACCGGCAGATCTCCTGGCCCAAGCTGCGGGCGTTGGTGGGCGTGAACAAGCTCTCACTGCCACACGCCGATGTTGCCCTTGCCGCAACCGGCTACGAGCGCGGGACCATCACGCCCTTGGGAAGCACCACGCCCTGGCCGGTATATGCGGATGCCACCATCACCGGACGCCGCATTTCCATGGGGGCCGGAGCCCATGGCAGGAGTGCATTCGTGGACGCCGATGAACTCACGGCTGCGCTCGGAGCAATCGTGGCCGATATCAGCGAACCCAACTAAGTAGCAGTAGAGCGCGTTTTGAGCCTGGCGGAATCATATGGTCAGTGCAACATTCCTGGTTTCGGTGGAGGTTGCGTTGGTTACAAGGTTTTCGTTTGGTCAGGTTGATCGTGATCGTTTCATAGCGTTGGTTTGCTCGGGCACTGCGTTGGCGGTTGCTGCCGGTGATGTGGGTGTGTCGAGGCGCGGTGGCACGAGGTGGTGGCATGAAGCTGGTGCCATGGAGCTGATAAAGGGAAAAGGCGGAGGCGGTATCGCGGGTCCGGGTCGGGCGGATAGCCCGTCCGGCCCGGGTCATCCGTTGAGCCTGGATGAACGGATAGAGATCCAGATCGGTCTGCGGGAACGTAAGAGCGTTGCCGGGATTGCCGCGACGCTGGGGCGTCACCGGAGTGTTGTTTGGCGGGAAATCCGCCGAAACAGCGGCCCGGACGGTCTCTACTATGCCGGGACTGCCAATGCCCGGGCCGCTGCCCGGGCATTGCGTCCCAAGCCGTTCAAGATCATCAGCTCCGGGTTGTCGACGTTCATCGCCGAGAACCTCGAAGAGGGGTGGAGTCCGAAGCTGATCTCCGATGTCCTGGCCAAGGAACACGGCCATGATGTATCCATGCAGATCAGCCACGAGACCATCTACAAGTGCCTTTACGTTCAGACCCGCGGCCAACTGCGCAAGGACCTCTCTCAGTACTTGAGCCTCAAACGCAAGGCCCGCGTGCCTCGTGAGAAGACCCAGGACGGCGAAACCCGGGGCCGGTTCAACGATGCTCTGAAGATCAGCGAACGACCGGCTGAAGTAGCCGACCGCGCCGTGCCAGGGCACTGGGAAGGTGATCTCATCATCGGAGCACGCGGCAAATCCGCCATTGGCACACTGGTCGAGCGCAGTACGCGGTTCACGATCCTCCTCCATTTACCCCTGGACCATGGCGCCGACGCCGTCACCGCGGCAATGATCGCCCAAATGAAGGACCTGCCCGAGCACCTGCGCCGGACCATCACCTGGGACCGCGGTTCGGAAATTGCCGGCTACGAACAAATCCGCATGGAACTGGACGCTCCGGTCTACCTCTGCGACCCCCACTCACCATGGCAGCGCGGAACCAACGAGAACACGAACCGCCTACTTCGCCACTGGTTCGAAAAAGGCACGGACCTGTCCGAATACACCGCCAAGGACCTCAAACGGATCCAGGACTCCTTGAACCGCAGACCACGGCCCACCCTGAACCTGGACACCCCGGCACAACGTCTCAACCAGCTACTCTTCGAACAGGCAGCCTAACCACGGCCGTGTTGCACGCACCCCTTGACATCGCCCCTTCTAAACGCGCTCAAGTGCGACCTACTTGGGTGCATTAAACGCAGGAAGCCCCGCCCGGGCGAACCGGGCGGGGCTTCCACAAGCAAGACGAGTTACTTGAGGGTAACCGTTGCGCCAGCTTCTTCGAGCTGAGCCTTTGCCTTCTCGGCGGCTTCCTTGGTGGCGCCTTCGAGAACAGCCTTCGGTGCGCTGTCAACCAGGTCCTTGGCTTCCTTGAGGCCGAGGGAGGTGATGGCGCGAACTTCCTTGATCACTGCGATCTTCTTGTCGCCAGCAGCTTCGAGGATGACGTCGAAGTCAGTCTTCTCTTCAACGGCTTCAGCAGCGCCGCCAGCAGCGGGGCCAGCAACTGCAACAGCAGCAGCCGTAACTTCGAAGGTCTCTTCGAAGAGCTTGACGAACTCGGAGAGCTCGATGATGGTCAGTTCCTTGAAAGCTTCAATGAGCTCTTCGTTGCTGAGCTTCGCCATGGTGGCGTCCTTCCATTAGTCGGTGCAGATCCGGACTATGCCGCTTCATGCACCTGAGTTTGATTGGGGGGAGAACTTAGTTCTCTTCGGTTGCAGCTTCAGCGGCTTCGGCCGGAGCCGCAACCTCTTCAGCAGCAGCCTCGGCGGCCGGAGCTTCGTCAGCGGCCGGTGCAGGTGCGCCGCCCTCTTCTTCAAGCTTGAGGCGCAGGGCATCAATGATGCGTGCGGCAGCGGATGCGGGGGCCTTGAGGACACCAGCAACACGTGCAAGCTGCAGCTCGCGGGACTCCAGGGCTGCCAGTGCGGCAACACCTTCTGCGTCCAATGCCTTGCCTTCGAAGTAACCGGTCTTGATAACCAGCTGCTTGTTGGTCTTGGCAAAGTCCGTCAGGCTCTTGGCAGCAGCAACAGCGTCGCCCTTGATGAAGGCGATTGCAGTGGGGCCGGCAAGCTGATCGCCGAACGCGTCGACACCAGCTTCCTTGGCTGCAATGGCGCTCAGGGTGTTCTTGACGACCGAGAACTTGGTGTCCTGGCCGAGCGCAACACGCAGTTCCTTGAGCTGTGCAACAGTGAGCCCGCGGTATTCGGTCAGGACAGCCGCGTTCGATTCCTTGAAATCGTTGGTGATCTCTGCAACAGCGGAGACCTTGCTAGGCGTTGTCATAACCCTCCTTCCGGGGAATAAAGCCGGTCTTCCGGGTCCCCGCTCACGAGAGCTAAAACTAAAAACGCCCCGCGCAGATGCACGGGGCTTGGCTCAACACAGTTTGCACTGCGGAGACTTGCTTCGTTCACCTGCGCTGGCCGCCCTATGTTCAGGGTCCTTCGTCAAGGAATGCACTTTGTTCTCAGGGGCGTAGCTGCAGAATTGAGCTGAGCTCGAAAGAGTGGATTCCCATCAACCGACGGTCTTTGGTACTTCAAGGTTACGGGAGACTGATCGGCAAACCAAATCGAGGCCGCTGCGCCGCGGTGGGATGCCTGGCTGGCTACTCCGACGACGTAACCTTCGGTCCCCGATCAGGAAGCTCCTTTTGCCAGAGTCCGGTGACTCCCGCCGTCGTAAATCCCAATTGCTTGTTCACGGTCAGAAGGTACCGGTTTTCCGGGGCGTTCCAGGTGTAAATGACGCGGGCATCCGGAAATTGCTCACTGAGCCTTTCCATGTTGGCCACTTTGATCAGCAGGCCCAGCTTGTTGCCGCGGTGTTCCTGCAGGACCAAGGTGTCGTCCTGGAAAACGACGTCCTGACGGTGCGCAAGGACGCTGATCGTGGTGAGGCCGGCCAGCCGCCCGCTCTCAATATGTTCGACGGCGGTGACCACCGTCCGCCTGCCCTGCGCCAAGGCGGCGTCTTCGGTTTCGCGCAAAACAGCGGCGTCGAAGACCATGCCGGAAACCTCGACGGCCGAGTCTTCTTCCTCGCCGTCCTCACCGTGGACAACCTCACCCGCAGCGTTTTCCAGCTCAGCCACGGCCTCCAACCAAGCCTCGGGGCAACGATCAGTCCAGTGGTGCAACCTGTACCGGCCAGCGTTCGCTTCCTCGGCCTCGGCTTGAAGATCCGCTACGAGTTTGGAGTCCAGAGGGAGCACGCAGGAACTGAATTGCTCGATGTGCTGGAGGGTATAACCGGCCCGCTGGGCAAAGTCCACTTCCCTGCTGCTGACAGGAACGAAGCCTGGGCCGCTGCCGGGAATCAATTGGTCTTCAGGTATCTCGGTGAGCGAGGTTGCCGGGTGGTTCGTGTCCACCAAAACCATGGTGCGGCCCTCTGAACGAGCCAACTGCTCTGCGGCCTCCAGGAGCTGACGTCCGACGCCCTGACTCTGATAATCCGGGAGAATATCCAGGGTGAACTCCGCCAGGTCCATGTTGTCCGCGAGCGGCAGCGCAATGTCCACTGTTCCGACGATGACCCCGTCAACCTTGGCTACAAGGATGATCTGGCGCTCATAGGGGTCGGAGAATTCAAGCAGCTTCTCCAAAGGCGTGTATGCCAGGTCATCGCTTCCCCAGGTCTGCATACGGACCCGTCGCGCCACTTCCACGGCGTCCAGGAAATCCCTTGCTTTGGGGCTGTCCAGATTGTCCGGCACCCATAGCTGCTCGACTACAACGGTCTTCGCCTCGTCTACAGTCATCCCAGCCGTTTCTGATATTCGCCTTCAAAACCGGAAGGCTTGAATCCAAGGGCGATATTTATGGCCAGCATATGCCGGTTTTCATTGGCGTTCCACGTCATAACGCTCGTGGCGTCAGGCCAGAGCGCTTCTGCACGACGAAGATTGGCGATTTTGACCAGCATGCCAAGGCCGCGTCCCCGGTGCGCGGGAGCCACCAGTGTGTCCTCCTGGCTGACAACAGCCGGCAGCGCCTGGCGGTGGGTCAAGACCGTATAGGCAGCCAACTCCCCGCTCTTGTGGTGCTGGGCGGCAGCCACAACAGAGTCCACGCCACTTGCGCGCCACGTCGATTCCTCACGGCGAACCCGCACGGCGTCCCATTCTTCGCCTTCCCATCCCAGACCGGCGATGGGTACCTCCGTGCTCATAAGGCTCTTGAGCCTGGCAAAATTGTCCACGAGTTCGTCCGGGCACTCGTTCATCCACCCAATGACCTTGTACTCCGTTGCCCGGCGCAACGCCTCGACTTCGAGTTCCATCAGGTGCGCCTCGTCAACCGGCAGGGTCAAAGTGCTGCTGGTTTCCACCTGTTCCAGGGAATAACCATGGTGCAAGGCAAAGCGGGTCGATGCCGCGTTCAGTGGTACGCCACCGGTGCCTGACTTTGCTTCCAGCAACGCCTCCCCGGCAAGTACGGGGGCGATCGGCTCCCCGCAGTACCCGTCAAGGGAAGTGCGGTTCCGCTCCACAGCCGCCTTCTCAAGGACTTCCAGGATCCTCGTCCCGATCCCACGCCGACGGAAAGCGGCGTCCACGAGGACGTCCACACCCGCCGTCGTCGTGTTCTCGCTCAACGGCAGCGTCCGTGAACCGCTGCCCACCATAACGCCGTCCAAGCGGGCCAGGTAGACCTGCCGCTCCTCGTATTCATTGCCTTGCCAGAACATGAACGACTCGGCCAGTGTGGCCGAATGGTCCAGGTTCCCCCACAAGGCAAGCTCATGGGCGATGCGTAACGCATGGAAGGCTTTGAAGTCCGCTGACGCAGTGGCCTCCGGACCTTGCGGAACGGGAAGCCTCTCTATGGTGAGCCCGCCGTTGGCGGAAAAGTTCGACGACGGTGCCACGCCCCACAGCCTACGGCCGCCTCTGGTGCCAAACAAGTGACCAACCGCCGATGCGAACCCATGAAAAGGGACCGCCCGGCAATGCCGGACGGTCCCTCTCAGAGTTAGTACTCGCGATGCTTATGCGTCGGTGAGAACCTTGGTGACGTTCGGGTCAACGGTGATGCCCGGACCGAACGTGGTGGCAACAGTAGCCTTCTGGATGTAGCGGCCCTTGGAAGCGGACGGCTTCAGACGAAGGACCTCTTCCAGTGCAGCTGCGTAGTTCTCAGCCAGCTTCTGGACGTCGAAAGACACCTTGCCGATGATGAAGTGCAGGTTCGAGTGCTTGTCGACGCGGAAGTCGATCTTGCCGCCCTTGATGTCGTTGACAGCCTTGGTGACATCCGGGGTAACCGTACCGGTCTTCGGGTTCGGCATGAGGTTACGCGGGCCGAGGACCTTACCGAGGCGGCCAACCTTACCCATGAGGTCAGGGGTTGCCACGGCGGCGTCGAAGTCGGTCCAGCCGGCTGCGATCTTTTCGATCAGGTCATCGGAACCAACGAAGTCGGCGCCGGCAGCGATTGCTGCCTCAGCCTTGTCGCCTGTTGCGAAAACGAGGACGCGGGCGGTCTTACCGGTGCCGTGCGGCAGGTTGACGGTGCCACGGACCATCTGGTCAGCCTTACGCGGGTCAACGCCCAAACGGAAAGCGACCTCAACGGTTGCGTCGAACTTGGAAGGGTTGGTGTCCTTCGCGAGGGTGATTGCCTCGAACGGGGCGTAGACCTTGTCTGCCTCGATCTTGGCTACGGCTGCCTCATATGCTTTGCTGCGCTTTGCCATGCTGCTTATTTCTCCTTGTGCAGTTGTGGTCTGCGGACCGCGCTGGGCCCTGCCACAAGCCGCGGATCCGGCAAGGATCCTGCGGCATTTCAATGTTTCAGATGCCGGTTGCCCGGCGGATGAAGGCTGTATTTAGCCCTCTACGGTGATACCCATGGAACGGGCGGTACCAGCGATGATCTTGGCAGCTGCCGCGATGTCGTTGGCGTTGAGGTCTTCCATCTTGGTGGAAGCAATCTCTTCGACCTGCGCCTGGGTCAGCTTGGCAACCTTGACGGTGTGCGGGGTAGCCGAACCCTTGGCAACGCCTGCAGCCTTCTTGATGAGCTCTGCAGCCGGCGGGGTCTTGGTGATGAAGGTGAAGGAACGGTCTTCGTAGACCGTGATTTCAACCGGGATAACGTTTCCGCGCTGGGATTCCGTTGCAGCGTTGTACGCCTTGCAGAATTCCATGATGTTGACACCGTGCT
Source organism: Micrococcaceae bacterium Sec5.1 (assembly GCA_039636795.1). Classification (NCBI taxonomy): domain Bacteria; kingdom Bacillati; phylum Actinomycetota; class Actinomycetes; order Micrococcales; family Micrococcaceae; species Micrococcaceae bacterium Sec5.1. Next base: position 4,070,749 of record CP143430.1, read on the forward strand.
GGCCAAGCGCAGGACCGATCGGCGGAGCCGGGTTAGCGGCACCTGCCTGGATCTGCAGCTTGATGAGGCCGGTGACCTTCTTCTTGGGAGCCAATGTAGGGTCCTTCTCTCAATAGCTTCCTGGGACACAGGAGCGCGTCCCAGGTTGGTGGCCGCCATGGCAAGGCGGCCGGCCGCTTCCGAACCGCAAAGCAGGCGGAACGGGAGCGAAATCTTGGAATCAGCTAGATCTTGGTGACCTGGTTGAATGCGAGCGTAACCGGGGTTTCGCGCTCGAAGATCGAGACCAGGACCACGAGGGTCTGGGACTCGGGCTTGATCTCGGAGATCGTTGCCGGAAGCGTCTCGAACGGGCCTTCCTTGACGATGACGGACTCGCCGACCTCGAAATCGACGGCCACGGGAGCCTGGTTCTGCTTGTTGACCGGCTTGCCCTTCTCGGCCTGCTCTTCTTCGAAGACCGGGGCGAGCATGGAGAAGACCTCGTCAAGGCGCAGCGGGACCGGGTTGTGGGCGTTGCCCACGAAGCCAGTGACGCCGGGGGTGTGGCGGACGGCGCCCCAGGAAGCGTCGGTCAGGTCCATGCGGACCAGGACGTAACCGGGGATGCGGACGCGGTTGATCACCTTGCGCTGGGCGTTCTTGATCTCGACGAATTCTTCCATCGGGACCTGGATTTCGAAGATGTAATCTTCCATGTCCAGTGTCTGGATGCGGGTCTCAAGGTTGGCCTTCACGCGGTTTTCGTAACCGGCGTAGGAGTGGATGACGTACCAGTCACCCTCCTGGCGGCGCAGCTTGGCCTTGAATTCCTCGGCCGGATCGGCGGGGGCTGCAGCAGCGGCCGCCTCCAGCGAGACATCGGCAGCGTCCTCATCGGACTCAGCGTCTACTTCGTCGGCCTCGTCATCAGACTCAGCGTCTACGTCAGACTCGAAATCCTCTTCGGAATCATCGACGTCGGCAGATTCGGGCGCAGCAGAGTCAGCCTCCGACTCTTCCGCAGCCTCAGCCGCGGCGTCGTCCGTGCTTTCAGCGGGCCCATCCAGCTCAGCCTCGTTTACCTCAAGCTCCTGCTCAGACACTTGGTCTCCTGCTTCCTCATTGCCTAACATGCCTATTTAAATGGCTCAATTCCGCAAACCCCACAAAATTCCTGAATTACCAAGGAATTTCACGCAGTTTGCGGACAGATCCGCTTAGCGGTCCGTAGCGCCTGACCCACCGAAGACCCAACTCACTCCCGTGCCGAAGGCAAGGTCCAGCAGGGTGACGATGAGCATCATGATGGCTACGAACACCAGCACCACGAGCGTGTAATTGATCAGTTCCTTGCGGGTCGGGGCAACGACCTTCTTCAGTTCGCCGATAACCTGGCGCATGAAGAGTGCAATTCGGGCAAAGAAGCCGGCATCGGCTTTCTTGGCAGGACGGCCCTTTGAGCTGCTAGCAGCCGTTTCGGTCACCTGGTCCTCACTCACCTTGCAAAGTCGTTTGACCCGGCTCTGATCAGAGCCATGGTTGCTGCGCTTGCCCCGGCGTTTCCGCCGGAACAGCTTGCGCAGGGCAGACAGGACTCGAACCTGCAACCTGCGGTTTTGGAGACCGCTGCGCTACCAATTGCGCCACTACCCTATGGATCGAATCCATGTTTCAGGCCGCACTTCAGCCTGTGGTGCTTTTCAACACCGGTGAACCAGTCTACGCAAGAACTTCGCGATAGTCGAACCGGACTAATTCCGGGCCTTCCGGCCGCTTATGAATCAATGTGAGCAGCATTATCAGTCACATTGTCCAGCAGGCGCCCGGGAGCTCCGCAGAACAGCATAAGGTAGTTTACGTCGAATCCCATCATCCAGCCCACGAGCTGCCTGCGAAGAACGGTACATAGATGTCTGCCGGAACACCTGCCGCCCGCATTTCACAACGAATCTCCGCTATTGCCGAGTCCGCCACCCTTGCCGTTGACGCCAAGGCCAAGGCACTAAAGGCCGCGGGGCGCCCCGTGATCGGTTTCGGTGCCGGCGAACCCGATTTCCCCACCCCGGACTACATCGTCAAGGCAGCAATTGAGGCTGCTGCCCAGCCGAAGTACCACCGCTACTCCCCCGCTGCCGGGCTTCCTGAGTTGAAAAAGGCCATCGCCGATAAGACCCTCCGGGACTCCGGCTACAAAGTGGACCCATCGCAGGTCCTGGTGACCAATGGTGGCAAGCAGGCTGTCTACAACACCTTCGCTACCTTGGTTGACCCGGGCGACGAAGTCATCATCCCCACGCCCTTCTGGACCACTTATCCGGAAGCCATCCGTCTCGCAGGCGGCGTTCCGGTGGAGGTATTCGCCGGACCCGAGCAGGGCTACCTCGTCACCATCGAGCAGTTGGAAGCCGCGCTGACGGACAAGACCAAGATCCTGCTGTTCGTCTCCCCCTCCAACCCGACCGGCGCTGTATACAGCCCGGAGCAGGTTGCGGAGATCGGAAAGTGGGCTGCTTCCAAGGGCCTGTGGGTTGTCACGGATGAAATCTACGAGCACCTGACCTATGACGGCGTGGAGTTCACCTCAATCGCCACCGCGGCGCCGGAGCTTGGCGACAAAGTCGTCATCCTCAACGGCGTGGCCAAGACCTACGCCATGACCGGTTGGCGCGTGGGGTGGATGATCGGTCCGGCCGATGTCATCAAGGCCGCAACCAACCTCCAGTCGCACGCTACATCCAACGTCTCGAACATCATGCAGGTTGCCGCCGCCGCCGCCCTCACGGGTCCGCTGACCGCCGTCGACGAAATGAAGGTCGCCTTCGACCGCCGCCGCAAGGCAATCGTCGCCGGCCTGAACGCGATTGAGGGCGTGGAATGCCCGACGCCGACCGGCGCCTTCTACGTGTATGCCGACGTCCGCGGCCTGCTGGGTAAGGAATTCGAAACCTCCCACGGCCCGGTGCGTCCGAGCACGTCGGCAGAACTTGCCACGCTCATCCTGGACGAGGTTGAAGTTGCCATCGTTCCCGGTGAAGCATTCGGCCCCTCCGGATACGTCCGCCTGTCCTATGCTCTCGGAGACGACGACCTCGCCGAGGGTGTCCGCAGGATCCAGGAATTCCTGGGCCGGGCGAAATAGCTCCAACCCCAGTAGCTAATCCTGGTTGAATGCTCCCGCACCAATGTTTGGTGCGGGAGCATTTCCGGTTAAGCGGCGGGATGTGCGAGAGGAACCGGCAGAAGGCCGGCGGATGTGAGAGAGGATCCGTCAGAAGGCCGGCGGATGTGAGAGAAGGTCAGAGGAGGCGGCGCTCGGCGGCCCACTTGGTGAGTTCGTGTCGGCTGGAGAGCTGCAGTTTCCGGAGCACGGCGGACACATGCGTCTCCACGGTCTTGATGGAAATGAACAGCTCCTTGGCCACTTCCTTGTAGCTGTATCCGCGCGCGATGAGTCGCATCACTTCCAGCTCACGCGCCGAGAGGCGGTCCAATTCGTCGTCCGCGATGTCCGCCGGTGCTGTACCAAAGGCGTCCAGCACGAAACCAGCAAGCCGGGGTGAGAAGACGGCGTCGCCATCGGCCACGCGGATCACGGCATCGGAAATCCCGGCACCAGAGATCGTCTTGGTGACGTAGCCTCGGGCGCCAGCCCGGATCACTGCCACCACGTCCTCGGCTGCGTCTGAAACACTCAGTGCCAGAAAGCTGGTGGTGCCCAGGAGCGCAGCGGACCCCGCAATGACCTCGCGCCCTCCGCCGCCAAGGCCGCCAGGAAGGTGGACGTCCAGGAGGACAACCTCAGGCCGGGTTTCCGCAATGACAGCGATGGCCTCCTCGACTGTGCCCGCCTCGCCCACGACGTCCATGCGGTGATCGAGATCCGCCTTCAGCCCGGAACGGAAGATCGTGTGGTCATCAACGATCACCACACGCACACTGCGCGGCTCACCGCTTTGGGAAGTGTTGCTCATTGCCGTGGTTCTCCATTCCGTACTTCACGGTTCCGTATGTCAGTTCTGCGCACATCCCCAGTCCGCTCCCCGGTGCGCGTATCTCCAGTGCGCGTATCGCCGCCATCGGCGTTGAGCGAAGGGAGGGCCAGCCGCACTTCGGTTCCGTCCCTGCTGCTGTTGATGGTTGCCGTGCCTCCGTGACGCTTCATGCGGCCGATAATTGATTCCTTGACGCCCAGCCTGTCGTCGGGGACCGCTTCAAGGTCAAATCCCGGACCGCGGTCCTTGATGAAGACCTCGGTGCTGCCTGCCGTGCTCTCCATGTAGACGGATACTGTTCCGCCAGCGTGCCGGGCCGCATTGAGCATGGCTTCCCTGGCTGCCTGGACCAGTGCCTCGTGCCTGTCCGTCATGTCGGCGTCGCCCACGGTTACCACCTCCACGGCCTGGCCGTGGGCATCCTCGACTTCGGCGGCCACGGCTTTGATCCGCTCGGCCAGCAGCCCGGCATCCTTGGCGGCATCAGTGAAGAGCCAGGACCGAAGTTCACGTTCCTGCGCCCTCGCCAGCCGAACAACGTCTTGCTCTGAGCCTGCCCTACGCTGGATCAGCGCAAGGGTTTGCAACACTGAATCGTGCAGGTGGGCTGCGATCTCCGCGCGCTCGGTTTCCCGTACACGCCCCGCCCGTTCAGTCTCGAGGTCCTTCCAGAACTTCAGTCCCCACGGCAGCAGGACCAAGGCAACGCCGCCGAGGACAGCAACGGATGCCAGGAGCGCCAGCCAGGTCTGCTCCCAGGATCCCGATCCGGACACCATGACCAGGACCCCGGCCACCACCAGCGCAAGGCCAGCTGCCAGGCGGACCCAGCCACCAGCCTGGTCGGCCTTGGTCTTGTCCACCAAGCCGGCCCTGCGGGTCTCGTCGAGTTGCATCCATGCGATCGCCGCGCCGCCCAGGATCGCAGCTGCGGGAATCAGCGTTCCCAAGGGCACATCGACGCCGAACTGGCGTGCAATCAGGATCGCCGCCACGAGGAGCAGGCCGGCGCCGAGCAGGATCTCCTTGCCATACTGGATTCGCCGAAAGTTGAACCGGGAAACCGGTAACGCCCGGCCTCCGGATTGGGCCCAACCGCCGGACGGAGCTGCCGTGCTGCCAGTAGTTGTCGCATCGAACTGTGGGCGCCCAGGCAGTGCACCCACGCCTGTTGCAGTATCCCTTACCGGAAGGTTTCCACTCACCGTTGGAGTGCCGGCCACCGCTGGTGCGGGTCCGGCGTCGGGCGCTTTGGGCGCATGCTGCACCGCAGCGACGTCAGGCGGAAGGCTGACTGCAGGAGCAATAGGCGACGCCGGCCGGCGGGCATTGCGGCGCGCGCTCTCATCCGCGGTGGGAACCATGGTCCAGAGCCAGGCGTAGAAGGCCAGTCCCGCTCCACCGGCGAAGCAGGCAAGGACCATGCCCAGCCGAACGTACTTCACGGGCCAGCCCAAATGGTCGGCCAATCCGCTGCAGACGCCGGCGATCATGCGGTCGCTGCTGCGGACCAGCGGCGGGCGTTGTACAGCGGTTGTCATGTACCAATCCAAACACGGATCAGGGTTGCCCGGACCTGAATCCGGCGTTCTTCGGGGGTCCCTCAGGGATCATTCAGGGTATCCCCCAGTAGAGGGCAGGGTACCCGGGACGGCAGGATCGAAGTATGAACGCGAACAGCATGAACCCAGAGGGATCCGGAACGCCTGGCAATGCCGGCACACCCGATCCCGACGCCAACGCCGGCACTTCCGCCGGCGCATCGGCGGGTCCCTCCGCCGGCGCCCCCGGGGAACCGTCCACCCACTCCTATCCTTCATCCGGTACCGGTCCCGCTGCACCCCATACTGCACCACGGCAGAACTTCTTCGACTGGATCCGCAGCCAGGGTGTCCGCCGCGGGCCGGACCGCTGGATTGGTGGCGTCTCCAGCGGAGTTGCGCACCGCTTTGGCATCGACCCCCTGATTGTTCGGGGCATCTTCATCGTCCTGGCACTCTTCGCCGGCATTGGCGTCCTGCTTTACGGCCTGGCGTGGGCCTTGCTGCCCGAACCTGACGGCCGCATCCACGTTCAGGAAGCAGCCGCCGGGCGTTGGTCCGGCGGCATGACGGGTGCCTTGATCACCACGATCATCGGCCTGCCCGGCCTGGGCCGCGGATTCTGGGGCTGGGGCTGGAACGGCCTTCCGGGCGTGCTGTGGACGCTCTTCTGGGTGGGCGGCGTCATCTACCTCATCTACTACCTGGTACAACGCAACAAAGGATCGAAGGCAGCCCGGCCCATGAACCAGCAGAACTTCGCGGCCACGTCTTACGGAACGGGCACTTCCTACGCAACGGGCACCGCCTACGGAGCCCCCACGGCCTACGGAACCCCAACAGCCACCGGGACAAGCCCTGTTGCCGGGACCAGCACTCCTACCGGGACCAACAGCGGCGTGCCGGTGTACGGTCAAGGCCAGCCAGGCACAAAGCCGCAGGATCGTGCGGCTGGCCCCTACGAGCCATCAGGTCCGCGGCCTCCCTACGGCCCCACTCCTCCCTACGGACCCACTCCTCCGCAGGGCGGCCAGCCTTTTAGCGGCCAGCCCCACAACGGTGAACCCAAGCCGCCGCGCGCCAGGCGCAAGGGTCCCGGGGCAGCCATCGTAGCGGTTACTGCGGGTGTGGCACTGCTGGTTGGCGGCACCTTGAAAGCGCTGGACGCCGGCAACATCATCGAGCTCGGCAACGCAGCCAACGCCGTCGTGTGGGCAACGGGCGCAGCCGTACTGGGTTTGGGCATCCTCTTTGCAGGCTTGCGGGGACGGACCTCCGGTTTCCTCGGTTTCCTGGCAGTAGTGGCCCTGATCATCGGTGGAATCTTCAATGTTGTCCCACGGAATGGTGATCGCTTCACCTTCCATGACGTGGACTGGGCACCGCTAAGTATCGAGCAGGCCCGGCAGGGTGTCGACGTCACCGGCGGCAAAGGAACAGTGAACTTGGACGACCTGGACCTGACACCTCCGCTCACCACCGAAATCGTGGTCCCCGTGGACGCCACCTTCAGCAACGTCACCGTCATCATCCCGAAAGACGTACCCGTTGAGGTCAGGGCGGATATGACCTTCGGCAACCTGAACGAACACGGCTCGGACCGCGGCGGCCGCCTCCAGGACGAGCGAACGGTCTACAACGCCGAAAAGCCCGGGGCCAACCTTGTGGTGGAAATCGATGGCACATTCAGCAACGTGACCATCCAGGAAGGAAACTGACATGAGCACGAACGAGCCAAGCAAGGCACGCGAAGCAGGGGAAAACAGCAGTGATGCCAAGAACCCGGTGGACACCACTCCGCTCGCCAAGGAACAGGACAACAGTCCAACGGAACCCCTGACAAGGGAGCCGCTGACCAAGGAGCCGGCACCCGCACCGCAGCTCCAGCCAGTACCACGACTCCAGCCAATACCGCTCACGCCATCGCTTGAGCCCGCCTATCGGGTGGAACGGACCATCGACGACGACCAACCGCAGCAGGCGCGGATCGGCACCGTGGTGTGGGGGTTGATTGTGATTGCCCTGGCGGCTTTGTTGGTCATCTCCACCCTTGGTTGGGTGGTGCTGGATGGCACGTATGTGCTGATCGGCCTCATGATCGGTGCGGGCGCAGCCTTGGTCATCGGAGGACTCCTTGCCGCCCGCAGGAGTGCGGGTAAATCAAAGACCCCGGCCGAGTAGCTGCCTGTACCAATTACACCAACGAGGCAGGTACTTACGTGACAAAGCAACCACAACAAGGAAGTCTGTAGCCATGGACAAGTTCTTCAGCATCGTCAGGGGCTTCGGCCTGAAGCGTGGACCCCAGCGCTGGTTGGGTGGCGTCTGTGGTGGCATTGCCGCGAAGCTCAGGGTGGATGTGGCATATGTCCGGGTGGCTTTCCTGCTCTTCTGCCTCTTGCCAGGACCAGCGGCGGTGTTCTATATCCTCGCCTGGCTCATACTGCCGGACCAGAAGAACAGGATCGCGCTGGAGTCGTTCATCAGCCAGCGCTCCCGTTAGGCGCGCAACGATCGGCAACTTCGACGTCAGCGACACAAAGCGCCCCGCCGCAGCGGGGCGCTTTCGTTGTTTTCAGAGAGATTTCCAATACCGCACGGCCGGGGTCAAAAGTAACCATTTGTGTCCCACCCCACATCGACGTCTACAATCGTTGGGAGCTCAGCGTGGCGCTCCAGACGTATTCCTCCAAGCCATGAGTGAGCAAACATGAAAATTGGCATTCTTACCAGCGGTGGCGACTGCCCCGGACTCAACGCAGTAATCCGTGGAGCGGTCCTGAAGGGGATCGCAATCCACGGCCAGGAGTTCGTGGGTTTCAAGGACGGCTGGCGCGGCGTTGTGGAAGGTGATGTCATCGACATCCCCCGCACCTTGGTCCGCGGTATCGCCAAGCAGGGCGGCACCATCCTGGGCACCTCACGTACCAACCCGTTTGAAAATGGTGGTGGCCCGGACGTCATCAAGGCCCACATGGAACGCCTGGGCATTGACGCCATCATCGCAATTGGCGGCGAAGGTACTCTGGCGGCAGCAAAACGGCTCACCGATGCCGGACTGAAAATTGTTGGTGTTCCCAAGACCGTGGACAACGACCTCGACGCAACGGACTACACCTTCGGTTTCGATACAGCGGTTGAAATCGCCACCGAAGCAATCGACCGCCTCCGCACCACCGGCGAGTCCCACCACCGCTGCATGATCGCCGAGGTCATGGGCCGACACGTAGGCTGGATCGCCCTGCACGCCGGAATGGCAGCTGGTGCACACGCCATCCTTATCCCGGAACAGACGGTCAGCATCGAGCAGATCACCGAATGGGTCCAGGAAGCCCACGACCGTGGCCGCGCGCCGCTGGTGGTGGTAGCAGAGGGCTTCGTTCCGGACCACATGGAATCTCCCCACTCCGAACGCGGACTGGACACTTTTGGCCGTCCCCGCCTGGGTGGAATCGCCGACCAGCTCGCGCCGGAAATCGAAGCACGCACAGGCATAGAGACCCGCGCCACCATTCTTGGCCATATCCAGCGTGGCGGCGTACCAACTGCCTATGACCGCGTCCTTGCAACCCGCCTGGGCATGGCAGCCATCGATTCAGTGGTGGAGGGCCGTTGGGGCACCATGGTGGCCCTGAAGGGCACGGACATCTCCCACGTTGGTTTCGAAGAAGCACTGGGTAAGCTCAAGACTGTTCCCCAGCACCGCTACGACGAAGCGAGTGTGCTCTTCGGCTAGTCGGCTAGGCTGAATCCATGACTCTTGAGCCCACGTCCGCTGCCATTATCCAGCTGGCGTGGGCTCGCCATTTGGGGTTCGACGACGACGCTTTCGCCGCCGCTGCGGCCCGGGCCACCACTTCTGCGGTGGACCCGAGCGACCCCTCAAACCGCATCACCCGCCTCGATGAATCGGCGCGGGCGGTTGTTTTCCTGCGCCTTTTTGGTGCCTCGGCGTTGGTGGGACCACAATGGGTCCTCGACGCAGCCGCTGGAATTCCAGACACCGAACTTGCCCAGCATGTGACGCTGTTGACCCTCACGCGGTCGCACGGTGGACATGGCCTCGGGTCCTCAGCCTTGTTCTTTGCCGACGACCTCCCGCTCAATCAACCCTCCGAAGACCTCACGGTCTCGCGAGGCAATCCAGAAGCGGTAGCGCTGGAAGGTCTGTGCCCCCCGGATGACGTCAACGAAGTGGGCCTGCAAGCCCTGGAGCACCGCTTCACCATCATGCACCACGAAGAAGAGCAGCCCACTCCCGTGGCCTGTGGGGCCTACTCCGAGTGGGAGGGGATCCTGGCCAACATGGGCGTTCTGGTAGCACCGCCCTGGCGCCGGCGGGGCCTGGGAACGCTGGCTGCATCGATTGCTGCCCACGAGGCCCTGGCCGCGGGGCTGACGCTCCAGTGGAAGGCCGATGTCAGCAACAGCAGCGCGCTCGCGATGGCCCGTAGCTTGGGATTCGCCACTGGCGGACTCCATGCGAGCGTGCTGCTCGGCTAACAAGGAATCGAACGGGCCCAGCTTTGGTCTTGGCAAGCGCTGGTCCTGCCCCTGTCCGGGTCAGGACCAGCCCAAGAATGGGCTGGTCCCCGCCGTTTGCCGCGCTACTTCCGGACAGTTTCCTGCGGAGCCTCTTTTGCAGCAGCACCGCCCCATCCTTCAACGGACTTTGGCTTCGCGAAGAACATGGCCACCACTGCTCCGAGGAGAATCGCACAGGCGGGCAGCACGATCGACTGGCTCATCGCCGTCGAGAATCCTGCATGCAGCGCCTCTGGCAGGGCACCGTTCATGGAAGCTTCGTTGGCCGGGGCTCCTGCCGGCGCCGCGGGCAACTCGGCCGCAAGCCGGGCCTGGATCAGGGCGGCAATGGCCGCGGATCCAAGGACTGCCCCGATCTGTCGGGTGGTGTTGAACACGCCCGAACCGGCGCCGGCTTGGCGTGGCTCGAGGTTGCGCGTTGTCGCATTGGATACCGGCCCCCAAATGAAGCCATTGGCAACACCCTGGAGGGCACTGGGAAGCAGGAACATCCAAATGGGAGTATCCGGCCGCAGAAGTGAAGCTGTCCAGAAGAGCGCTCCTGCGAGGCAAACGAGGCCGAAGGATGCGAACCAGCGCGGGTTGGCTCGATCGATCAGCTTACCCACGACCGGCGCCAGGCCGCCGGAGATCACCGCCATGGGAATCATGAGCAACGCTGACTGGGTTGGGGTCAGGCCCCGCACAACCTGATAGTAGAAGATGGTGGGCAGCGGGAACGCCGTCACTGTGAAGCCGACAACCATGATGGTGGTGTTGCCCAGGGAGAAATTTCGGTCCTTGAACAAAGCCAAAGGCAGCAGTGGTTCCCCGCCTCGCCTGCCCAGTAGCCACTGCCAGAGGACAAAGAGCACCAGGACGACGAGCCCTGCGATGATCAAGCCCCAGACCGTGACGGCACCGGTGACCGTTCCCCACTTATAGGTTTGGCCTTCCTGGATGCCGAACACCAAAAGAAACATACCGACGGCGGAGAGCACCACGCCCGCGACGTCGAATGAATGGCTGTGCGTAGTCAGCTTCGGGACGAAACGCGTGACCATGACGAAAGCGACAATTCCTATAGGGACGTTGACGAAGAAGATCCACTCCCACCCCAGTCCGTCCACCAGGACACCGCCCAGAATAGGGCCTACGAGAACAGCCATGCCGGCTGTCGCTCCCCAGAGTCCCATGGCGGCGCCCCGACGGTCCGGAGGAAAAATACGTGTGATGACTGCCATGGTCTGGGGCGTCATCATGGCCGCGCCGAGTCCTTGGACTGCGCGAGCGGCGATCAGCATGGTGACGTCGCTGGAGAGGCCGCACCACAGCGAAGCCAAGGTGAAGACCACCAGGCCGATCAAGTACAGGTTCTTCGGCCCGAAACGGTCACCCAACCTGCCGGTGATGAGAAGGGGCACTGCATACGCCAGGAGGTACGCGCTGGTAACCCAGATGACGGCATTGATATCGGTGTTGAGGCCCTGCATGATCCGCGGATTCGCGACCGACACAATGGTGGTGTCGATAAGGATCATGAAGAAGCCTATGACGAGTGACCATAGCGCGGGCCACGGCTTAGCTACGTTTTCCAAGGGATTCCTTCGGCTGGTGTGAAAGTTCGGATGGAGTTGGCTCCGGTTCGTCCCAGGGCAGGATTCCGCTGCCCAACTCCTCGAGGAGGCCGCGGATCCACGCGATCTCCGTGCGACGTAATGCTTGTTGGTAGGTGATGTCGAGCCAGTACTTGCGGTCAAGGCCCTTCGCCCTGACCACTGTTTCCGCGCTGACGAGGAAGTCGAGGTCGGCGCCGAGTGCTCCGAGCCGCTGTTCAAGGAGGCCTGCCACCACCTCCTTGGGGAGGTGGTGCGCTTCAGCAATGGCGTGCGGAAACACCGGGTAGTCATTGACGGGCGTGGAGAGCATGGCTTTAACTCCCGCGTCCAAGGCATCATGACCGGCCAGGGTGATGCGGTAGGTGGTGCGTTCAGGACGGTTGCCTTCGCGCTCGGTTCCGGTAGCCTCAACCAGTCCGTTTTCCTCTAAACGGCCCACTGCGTGGTAGAGCGTGCCCGGCCGGACCTTGACGAGCCGATCCTCATGGCGGGCCATCAGTACTTGAAACATCTCGTAAGGATGCATGGGCTTTTCAGCCAGGAGCGCCAAGGATGCAACGCCAAGAGGCGTTAAGTCAGCAGCTTTCGGCACGGCAGGAACCTTTCTCACATATATTCCACTACAACTATTCCACGTGGAATATATAGACGCAAGAAAGCCCGGCTGCCGTAGCAACCGGGCTTCTCCGAACCATTCACGCCTTAGCCGAGAAGGGCCAATATTTCGGTCCGGGCAAACATACTGGCCGCTTCGCGCGCGGTGGGAGTTCCGGCGTCGGGGTCTGCTCCTGCGTCCAGCAGCGCCCGGGCGACGCCCGTGTATCCCTTGAATACCGCCCCTGCAAGCGGGGTCTGGCCACGGTCATTGGGGGTATTTACGTCAGCGCCGTGGTGCAGAATCAACTGCACGGTTTCCTCGTGCCCATGGTAGGCAGCAAGCATCAGCAGCGAATCTCCGGAAGCATTGGTGAGCGTGGCTGGGGCACCGGCGTTCAGGTAGCTCCGCAGCATCTCGGTGTTGCCTTCGCGGGCGGCATCGAAGAGCGTGTGGGCCAAGGCAACCGCTTCGTCGTCGGCGCCCGTGTCGGTGTCGGCGGAGTCGGGTCCGGTGCTGTGACTCGGTTGGCTCATCGGTGGGGTCCCTTCAGGAATCCGGTTTGGCGCCCAACGACCTGGCCGGCGTCGGGGGCGACGATCACTTCCTGGGCCGCGATATAAGGCTCCTCGCCGTCCATGACTGTCAAGGTTTCATCCGCCGGAACGGAGCGCTTGATGACTGCCAAAGCCACAGGGCCCATCTCGAAGTGCTGCGCCACAGATGTCAGAGTACCCACCTTGCGCTCCCCCGCAAATACAACACTGCCAACGGCGGGAAGCGTGTGCTGCGAGCCATCCAACTGCAGGAAGACGAGGCGCCGCGGCGGATGGCCGAGATTGTGAACACGTGCGATGGTCTCCTGGCCCTTGTAGCAGCCCTTGCTCAGGTGGACGGAAGTGCGAATAAGGTCCAGCTCATGGGGGATGGTCCTGTCGTCGGTCTCCGCACCGAGACGCGGCCGCCACGCGGCAATCCGCAGGGCGTCGGCCGCCATGGCACCAGCCAGGGGCAAGCCATCGACCACGGATTCCAAGTCTGCCGCCGGGACGAGATATTCGAACCATGGGCGTTCGAGCCCAGGGTGCGACTCCTCCGGGACAGTGCTGTAGGAATAGCCGCCAGGGCCTACATGCGGCCACGGATCTTCCCAAACCAAGTAACGGCCCAGCTTCTCCACGGGCTTCGTGGAAGCAAGGACAGCCCACTCCCCCGAGACATCCGTAATCTCCACGCGAAGCATGAACTTCATCTTGTTCAACCACTCGGACAACGGTTCGGCTTCTGCGGCCTCGACGATCAGCCAGGTGGTTTCACCGTCGTCAATAACCCGAGCATCGAACTCAATGCGACCCTGGACACTAAGCAGCAACAGTTCACTGCCAACCCGCGGCTGGAGATTGGTCACCTGCTGGGAGGAAAGCGTGTTGAGCCAGCTGAGGCGGTCCGGTCCGGATACCGTCACCACGCCGCGGTGCGAAAGATCCACGACGGCGGTACCGGTTGCCAGGGCGCGTTGCTCCCGCAGCGGCTCGCCGTAATGGGCCGCGACGCCGGCATCTAGGCCGGTGTCTTCGACAGCGCCAGGGCGCGACAACAGGGGGCTCTTGTAAGTCATATGTAGTAGAAGTCCTTGCGGCTCAGTGGTATTCCGGAACTTGGAGGTATTCCGGAATCAACGGTATTCCGGGTTCTCGAAATCGAATCGTGTGCCGGCTTTCCATTCCTGCGGAAGGTTGCCATAGGCAGGGATTCCGCCTGCATCCCTGAGGAGGCGGGCCATGTGCATCAGGTTCCAGGACATGAACGTGGTGTTCCTGTTAGTAAAATCACTCTCCGGACCACCAGACCCTTCGTCAAGGTAACTGGGCCCTGGGCCTACAGGGCCGATCCAGCCGGCGTCGGCCTGCGGCGGGATAGTGAAACCTACGTGTTGGAGGCTGTACAGCACGTTCATGGAACAGTGCTTGATGCCATCTTCATTGCCGGTGATGAGGCACCCACCCACTTTCGGGTAGAACGCCCACTGGCCCTTGTCAGTGAGTTCGCCCGAGTGTGCGTACAGACGCTCAATGAGCTTCTTGGTCTGGGAAGAGTTATCGCCCAGCCAGATGGGACCTGCCACCACCACGATGTCGGCCTCAGCGACCAACGGATAGATCTCAGGCCATTCATCGGTTTTCCAGCCGTGCTCCCGCATGTCCGGGTAGACGCCGGTGGCGATATCGTGGTCAACGGTACGGATGAGGCTGGTAGTGACGCCCTGCTTTTCCATGATGTCGCGGCTGATCCGAATCAAGCCATCGGTGTTGCTGGGCTGCGGCGAGGGTTTCAAGGTGCCGTTGAAGAACACGGCCTTGAGTCCCTCGTAGCCTCCCGGCTTGAGGTGGTTATTCACTATCTGCTCCTTTGCTCGTTGCGTGTGGAACGTTCAGTGACACCTCGTGCCGGGCGTCAGGAAACCCTGTGCAGGAATGCAGAAGCGTGTGCTTCCAGTGCCTTGCCGTTGGCGGCAACGTCCCAGCGCCACAGGAGATTGCCGTCCACCAGGCCAAAGATCCTTGTTGCGGCGGTGTACTCCTTGGAGTGGCTCCCGCGCATCACCATATCCGTGGTGAGCTGGATCTGCGGTCCCTTGATCTGGCCGTAGTAGAGCTCGGTGATTCCGCCGGGGTGGGCAATCGACACGGAGATATCGAAGCCGCCTTCTTTGTTCCGGCGTTCTTCGACCTCATCTGCGGTCTTGAGCACAGGCACAATATCCGCCGGGATAAGTCCGGGACCGCCGTCGCCTTCCTGGAGCTTGCGTTCCAAGGCCCAGAACCCGGTTTCAACGGTCAGCGGGCGCAGCTTTGTGCCGGCGTCGTCGCTGATCCAGGTCTCGGCCCTGTACTGCAGGTACGGCAAACCGTTATGGGTGAAGGAAACGTGCTGGACGAAATGTTCCGAATCCTCGTCACCACTGCCAAGCCGGCCCCGGCCTTCCCACTCACCAATGAGCCAGGAAAGCGGGACGAGTTCAGGCGTCAGGTCTGTTGGAATCTCAATAGGCACAACGACTACCTCTTTTGGACTGCAGGGTCAGAAGGCTTTACTTCTGGCCCTTGAAAAGGCGGTAAACAACGAAACCCGCAAACCATGCCATGGCAACGCTCGCCAGGCCAAGGAGAACGAGGAAGAAGATTTCAAATGCGAGTACAGACATGATGCAATCCTAACCGTTAGTAGATGAGTAGTTTGTCTATGAAGTAAGCCAAGGCGCCAACAGCCCACACCGGCGCGACACCCATTCCCACTGCCGCGGGAATATTGAGCCGCCCGCGCCTGAGAGTGGTCATACGCCGGAAGCACACAAGGACTGAGCCGACCACGATGCCCACCAGGGCAGCAGGCAGGACGGCGATATCGGAAAAAACAAGTCCGGCCAAAGGGCCCATAAGACCGGCCATGACGATGCCAAGAGGAGCCACGATCCGGTCCGGCCATCGAATGACACCTACCAGGAGTGCCACCGCCGCACTCAGCCCGGCAACGAGGACCATTTCCTTGACGCCGTTGAACCGGGCGCCCGCAATCCATCCTGCACCGAGGCAATTCAGCAGGACGCCGACACAACAGCCGAGCGTGGATTCCAGGCGCTGTGCCTGTCCCGTTCCCCGCACGAGCTGGATGATGAACACGGCCATGACCCCCAAGGCAATGAACGCGGGGGTACCATCCAGGAATCCGGGAGCGGGCATGTAAGCTGCCGTCACTGCGGACCCGGCACCGGCCAAGGCAATGACGGAGGCCAGGGTTTTCTTGGCGGGGACTGCAAGGAAATGCGGCCAACCAAGCCCCACAGCCGCGGACGCCACAATGCCAACGCCCACCATGGCTTCCCGGGAAACGAAGGTGCTGGCCACGATGGCTGCGAGCGCCACGAGTCCGAATACCCCGATGCTCCAAGACTTCACTGTGTGCCCGACCTCAATTCGATGCGCCTTACGACCTCCCGACAATCCTGCCTTATGGCGGGCGAATATGTCGTAATTCCGGTGGCAGCCCGTCACGAATCCCTGACTGGCGGGGCTCGGGTGGGTATACTCGGACTTCAACGGCGCACACTGTTTGCCTTCATCCCGTTACAACGGGCAAAGGTTTGCCAGCTGCCGTGACCGGCCGGTGAAACTCCGGTTTCGACGCCCGATGATGCGCGTACAGCCCATTGGAGGAACTATGTCGCACATCCTGCTCCTGACGAACAGCACCGGCTCTTCGGTGGACATTCTGCCTGCCCTTGAGCTGCTCAACCACCGCGTTCACATTCTCCCGGCAGAACCGACCGCGCTGCTCGAAACCGATCCCACGGACATCGTGTTCCTGGATGCCCGCAAGGACTTGGTGGGGGCACGCTCCCTGACGCAACTGCTGAAGGCCACTGGACTCAGTGCCCCGCTCATGCTGATTCTTACCGAGGGCGGCATGGCTGCCGTTTCCTCTGCATGGTCAGTGGATGACATCGTGCTGGACTCTGCAGGCCCTGCTGAGGTCGAGGCCAGAATCCGTCTGGCCATGGCCCGGGCTGTGCCAGGCGAAGAGGAAACCCAGACGGAGATCCGCGCTGCCGGCGTCGTTATTGACGAAGCGAGCTATACCGCCCGGGTCAGCGGCCAGCCCCTGAACCTGACGTTCAAGGAATTCGAGCTCCTCAAGTACCTCGCCCAGCACCCGGGACGCGTGTTTACCCGCCAGCAGCTGCTGACCGAAGTCTGGGGCTATGACTACTACGGTGGCACCCGAACTGTAGACGTGCACATCCGGCGTCTTCGCGCCAAGCTTGGTGTTGACCACGAGAATCTCATCAGCACGGTCCGCAACGTCGGTTACCGCCTGACGTTGGTCAGGCTCCCGGATGACGAACTCTCGGAAGCTTAAGCTCGCAGTCCACGGCAGAGGCGAGTCCACTGCAGAGACGAAAAAGAAGAGGCCAGGATTCACATGAATCCTGGCCTCTTCCAATTTCCGTGGAGGACATACGGGTCGAACGTATCGAGGCCACCCCACTGGTGGATCCCCCCTGTGTTGACTACGCGGATAAACCGCAAAGCCGAACGAGATAACGAGACTACAGGCGTTTCAGGGGGACTTCAAATTACAGGGCTTGCCCCGGACGTATAGCCTTGCATCATGAGTCACGCGCACCCCGAGAACTGGCCAGTACTGCTCGTCACCGGCGCCCTCGATCCCGAACTCCTGAAGGACTTCAGGACCCTCGCGGCGGCCGCCGAGGAATCGGACGGCAACCCTCCCCTGTCCGAACAGACACTGGTGATGCTGCGTGGCGCCGATGCCGGGGATCACTCTGTCTTGTCGCTTGCCCTTTACGCCCCGGATGAGGATTCAGATCCGGCCACTGGAGAAGATCTGGCGGGAATCGCCGTCGTCGTTGAAGCGCCCGGCCCGTCAGGAACAACGGGTGTCCTTGAACTGGCTGTCCACCCGAGCTACCGCAATCAGGGCGTGGCGGGCCGCCTGCTGGAGGCGCTGGAGGGCAAACGCGGTTTTGACGGGTTATGCGCTTGGTCCCATGGCAACCATGAGGGCGCGGCGGAGCTGGCCACGCGCTTCGGCTACGGTCCTGTGCGGGAACTGTGGAAAATGCGGCTGATGTCCTCCACGTCCGCACTGCCCGACGTCGGTCTTCCGAACGGAGTCTCACTGCGCACCTTCGTGCCGGGACAGGACGAGGAAGCCTGGCTGACGGCCAACCGCGCGGCATTCTCGCATCATCCCGAGCAGGGTTCGATGACACGGGCCGATCTTGAGGCCCGCAAGGCCGAAGATTGGTTTGATCCGGCAGGCTTCCTTCTGGCCGTCAATGATGAAGGCGAACTGCTGGGGTACCACTGGACCAAGGTTCACCCACGCCAGGGACCGCATCCCGCCATCGGCGAGGTTTACGTGGTGGGCGTCACGCCCGAAGCGCAGGGCCTGGGCTTGGGCAAGGCACTCACCGTGGCCGGAATCAGGTATCTGCAGGACAAGGACCTGCACGCCGTCATGCTCTATGTCGATGCCGACAACAAGGCCGCCGTGTCCCTATATCAGAAGCTTGGCTTCGTCCGCTGGGACACCGATGTGATGTATGGACCTTTAACCAAGAATTAACCTCAGCATCCCGCTGCAAGGAAAGCCCGGGACTTCTTGGATTCGGGCACTGGAATTGCTTGTAATGTGGGAGGAAACCCCAGTCCTGAGCTTAGGAGAACCCCCATGCAGCCGGACCCCGTCGGCACCGCCGGATCCACTTCGAAGGGCGCCACATTGCCCCCACGCTTCGGATCATCGGAAGTCCCGGCCTCACGAGCCACCCAGGACCGCATTGACATCCCGGAATTTGCGCCGAGCCTGGAACCCGAAGGCGACATCTCGCCTGACCGTTTCCTGGATCGTGAGCTCAGCTGGCTGGCATTCAACTCCCGCGTTTTGGAGCTCGCAGAGGATCCGGACCTCTTCCTCCTGGAACGCGTGAATTTCCTGTCGATCTTTGCCTCCAACCTCGACGAATTCTTCATGGTCCGCGTTGCCGGTTTGAAGCGGCGCATCGCCACCGGACTTGCTGTTCCCTCCCCCGCGGGCCTGAGCCCCATCGAGGTTCTGGAGCAGATCGGCGAGGAGGCACACAAGCTACAGGAACGCCACGCGCGTGTCTTCGCCGAGCAGATCCGTCCTGCCTTGGCCTACGAGCACATCCACATCATGCATTGGAATGAATTGGATGAAGATGCCCGTCACCGCATCAGCATCATGTTCCAAGAGAAGGTCTTCCCGATCCTGACGCCCCTCGCCGTGGATCCCGCGCACCCCTTCCCCTACATTTCCGGCCTCTCGCTGAACCTTGCGGTGATTGTCAGCAACCCCATCAGCGACAAAGAACTCTTCGCCCGTGTGAAGGTTCCGGACCAGCTGCCCCGCCTGATCTCCGTTGATGGACCACGCGCAGGTGCCATTCCTGGCCGCGTTGCCCGCTTCATCGCGTTGGAAGAAGTCATCGCAGTCCACCTGGACAAGCTCTTCCCCGGCATGGAAGTCCTTGAGCACCACACCTTCCGCGTCACCCGCAACGAGGACCTCGAGGTAGAAGAAGACGACGCCGAGAACCTCCTCCAGGCGTTGGAGAAGGAACTCCTGCGCCGCCGTTTCGGTCCTCCTGTGCGCCTCGAAGTCACCACGGACATCAACCCGAACATCAAGGCTCTGCTTATCCGGGAACTCGGCGTGGAAGAGTCCGAGGTTTACTCCGTACCCGCACCCCTGGACCTCCGTGGTCTCTCTGCGATCAGCGCCATTGACCGCCCCGATCTCCACTACCCCAAGCATGTTCCGCACACGTCCCGGTATCTCAACGAATCCGAAACGTCCAAGGCGGCCAACGTGTTTGCCGCCATGCGCCGCCGCGACATCCTGCTCCACCACCCGTACGACTCGTTCTCCACCTCGGTTCAGGCATTCCTGGAGCAAGCGGCGGCGGACCCCAAGGTCCAGGCCATCAAGCAGACCCTGTACAGGACGTCCGGTGACTCCCCGATCGTTGACGCCTTGATCGACGCCGCAGAGGCTGGCAAGCAGGTTCTGGCGCTGGTGGAGATCAAGGCTCGCTTTGATGAGCAGGCAAACATCTCCTGGGCCCGGAAGCTGGAACAGGCTGGCGTGCACGTTGTGTACGGCATTGTGGGCCTGAAGACCCACTGCAAGTTGTCCCTGGTGGTCCGGCAGGAAGTGGATGGCCTGCGCCGCTATTGCCACATCGGTACGGGCAACTACCACCCCCGGACGGCCCGCTACTACGAGGACCTCGGCTTGCTCACCGCCAACGAGCAAGTGGGCGAAGACCTGTCCAAGCTGTTCAACCAGCTCTCCGGATACGCGCCGAAGTCCACGTTCAAACGCCTGCTCGTGGCGCCGCGTTCCGTACGTGCCGGCCTGATCGAAAGGATCGAAGCGGAGATCCGCAACGCCCGCGCCGGCGTTCCTGCCCGTGTCCAGATCAAGGTCAATTCCATGGTGGACGAAGCCATCATCGACGCCCTCTACCGCGCCTCACAGGCCGGCGTGAGGGTGGACGTGGTGGTCCGTGGGATCTGCTCCCTCCGGCCCGGCGTACCTGGCCTGAGCGAAAACATCACGGTCCGCTCCATCCTCGGCCGATTCCTGGAACACTCCCGCGTCTTTGCTTTTGCCAACGGTGGGGATCCCGTGGTGTACATCGGATCCGCAGACATGATGCACCGCAACCTGGACCGACGTGTTGAGGCACTCGTCCAGTTGGCCAGCAAGGAAGACACCGCAACCGTGGTGGACCTCATGAACCGTTACGTGGACGACGCAACCGCGAGTTGGCACTTGGACAACCAAGGTCACTGGACCAGGCACCACCTTGACGAGGAAGGAAAGCCCCTGCTGGACATGCAGTCCTGGCTCCTTGCTTCCCGGTCACGCCAGCGTGCAGCGGCCCGGCGGTAAGGGAACGAGTTGAAAAGCGATACCCCCGTGGCGGATCAGACGGACCACCCCGGTGAACGGGTGGCCGTTGTTGCGGCCGGTGCCATTCCTTGGCGGATTCAAAAGGGCGCCCTTGAGGTGCTCCTGATCCACAGGCCCCGCTACGACGATTGGTCCTGGCCCAAAGGAAAGCTCGACGACGGCGAAACAGTTCCGCAGTGTGCCGTCCGTGAAGTGCATGAAGAGATCGGCCTTAACAGTTCGCTCGGCGTGCCGTTGCCACCCATTCACTACCACGTCAGTGCTGGCCTGAAAGTTGTGCACTACTGGGCCATGCGGGTCAACGGCGAACAGCTTCGACCCGACGGCAAGGAAGTAGACAGCGTCATGTGGTGCAGCCCGGACAGGGCTGCATCCTTCCTCAGCAACCCCACGGATGTGGAGCCCCTCGAGTACCTCGAGAAGGCCCACATCCGGGGCGAACTCGATACGTGGCCGCTCGTACTGATCCGCCATGCAAAGGCAAAGCCCAGGTCCTCATGGACCAAGGCTGAAGGGGAACGTCCGCTGGCCGCCACCGGGCAACGCCAGGCCGCGGCCGTCCAGCGCCTGTTGGAAGTGTGGAAGCCGCAACGGATAGTTACCAGCCCGTGGACCCGATGCGTAGCAACCATTGCCCCCTACGCAAAGGCAAGCGGAGCGAAGGTAAAGCTGGTTGAAGCCCTCACTGAGCACAACCACAACCGGTCACCCAGGAAAACTGCCGCCACGGTGGAGGCCCTGTTCGATAAGCAGGTGCCAATCGCTCTTTGCACGCATCGCCCGGCGTTGCCCACCGTGTTGAACCAATTAGGCCAGCACATGTCCGCGGCTTTGCGGGGCTTGCTGCCAACGTCCGATCCGTTCCTTTCTCCGGGCGAGGTCATCGTCTGCCACGTGGCCCGTGGCTCTGAGCGGAAGATTGTGTCCGTGGAACAGGTCAAGCCTTTTGACGACTAGCCACGAACAGACGTCGCGCCGGGATCGGTGACGAGACACTCATCGATCTACTGAGGGCCCGCATGGTCGAAACCAGTAAGCTGGACTCGTGAGCATCCCCACCCCGTATGAAGACCTCCTGCGCGACGTCATGGCCAACGGCACGCACAAGTCGGACCGCACCGGAACCGGAACGCGAAGCGTCTTCGGCCGCCAATTGCGCTTCGACCTCAGCGAAAGCTTCCCGCTCATCACCACCAAGCGGGTCCACTTCAAATCCGTGGCAGTGGAGCTCCTGTGGTTCCTTCGCGGCGATTCGAACGTGAAGTGGATGCAGGACCAAGGCGTTTCCATCTGGGACGAATGGGCGGATGCGGACGGCGAACTCGGCCCCGTGTACGGTGTGCAGTGGCGCAGCTGGCCCACGCCCGACGGTGGGCACATCGACCAAATCTCCGAGCTCATGGCCAATCTGGCTGCCAACCCGGATTCCCGGCGACACATCGTCTCCGCCTGGAACGTGGCCGAGCTCAAGGACATGGCGCTGCCGCCCTGCCACGCGTTCTTTCAGTTCTACGTAGCCGACGGCAAGTTGTCCTGCCAGCTGTACCAGCGCTCTGCGGACACCTTCCTCGGGGTCCCCTTCAACATCGCCTCCTACGCTTTGCTGACATGCATGGTCGCACAACAATTGGGTCTTCAGCCCGGGGAGTTCGTCTGGACGGGCGGCGACGTCCATATTTACGACAACCACGTGGAGCAGGTCACCGAGCAGCTCGCCCGTGAACCGTACGAGTATCCGCAGCTGAAAATCCTGCGCAAGCCGGACTCCATCTTCGACTACACGCTGGATGACTTTGAAGTTGTTGGCTATCGGCACCACCCCACCATCAAGGCGCCGATCGCGGTATGAGCACTCCTCCATCCGACGCTCCTTCCCAGCTTCCCGGCGTCATCTTCACCCAGGAAACCGCGGCCAAAATGACCGGCATCGGCATGATCTGGGCCCAGACCACATCCGGTGTGATTGGCAAGGACGGCTCCATGCCGTGGCACCTCCCCGAGGACCTCAAGCACTTCAGCCAGCTGACCACGGGACACCCCGTCATCATGGGCCGCAAGACCTGGGAATCGTTCCCGGACAAGTACCGGCCTCTGCCCGGGCGCACCAACATTGTGGTGACCCGCCACCCGGAGTGGGCTTCTACGCCTGAGGCCGAGGGCGCCGTCGTGGTTTCCTCGCTGGACGCAGCCTTGCTGGAATCCCAGTTCGCACCCGGTGGCCAGAAGGTTTGGATCATCGGCGGCGGCCAGATTTTTGAACAGTCGATGGGGATTGCCAACGTTGCCGTCGTCACCATCATCGACGCCGACCTCGACGGCGATACGTTCGCGCCTGAACTCGGCGACGACTGGACCTTTGATACTGCCGCGCCCGCCGAGGGCTGGCTGACGGCCAAGAACGGCACACAATACCGGTTCACCACGTGGCGCCGGACGGAAAGCTAGGAACGCCTGCATGCTGAAGAAACCCGAAACATTGTTCGTGCTGGGATACATGCTGCTGCCGCTTTTCGCGCTGATCTCAGCCATTGTTGGACTGACAATGATTCTTGGCGGCAACCGCATCCTAGGCATCATTGTCTTGATCGTGGTCACGCAGGTCTTCACGTTCGGTGCGTTCTTTGCCTTGCGCAAGCGCAAAGCCGTCCTGCTGCAGGAGCCCGACGCCGGGAGCTAGGCTCTGCGTGCCGGCTTGCCTGCCGCTGTGGGCGAGTGCCGGCGTCGTGCATTGCGTGCGTGACGTAACCAACAGCGGCACTTTGCTGCGAAAGTTTAGACTGGGTAAATGACTACAGCAGCTAATCCGTCCGTTGGACTGGTCGGTTGGCGTGGCATGGTCGGCTCCGTCCTGATGCAACGTATGCAGGACGAGAACGACTTCGCCAACATCAACCCGGTATTTTTCTCCACCTCGAACGCAGGAGGTGCCGCCCCTTCCTTTGCTGACGGGGCTGGCAAGCTCGAGGACGCGTTCGATATTGAGACGCTTGCCAAGCTGCCGATTATTGTCACCGCCCAAGGTGGCGACTACACCAAGCAGGTTCACGGCGAACTCCGTAGCCGCGGCTGGGATGGCCTCTGGATCGATGCTGCCTCCACCCTGCGCATGAATGACGACTCGATCATCGTGCTCGACCCCATCAACCGCGACGTCATCGACGCCGGCCTGTCCGGCGGCGTGAAGGACTACATCGGCGGCAACTGTACGGTTTCCTGCATGCTCATGGGCCTTGGCGGACTGTTCAAGAACAACCTGGTCGAATGGGGCACCTCCATGACGTACCAGGCTGCCTCCGGCGGCGGCGCCCGCCACATGCGCGAGCTCCTGAACCAATTCGGCACCCTCAACAACGAGGTAAGCAGCGAACTGCAGGATCCGGCCTCGGCCATCCTGGAAATCGACCACAAGGTCCTCGCTGCCCAGCGCACTGGCGTTGACGCTACCCAGTTTGGCGTTCCGCTGGCTGGCTCACTGATTCCCTGGATCGATGCCGACCTCGGCAACGGCCAGTCCAAGGAAGAGTGGAAGGCTGGAGTGGAGACGAACAAGATCCTCGGAACGGGCAAGGGCACCGCGGGCAAGAACCACATCGCCATGGACGGCCTGTGCATCCGCATCGGCGCCATGCGTTCCCACTCCCAGGCCCTCACACTCAAGCTGCGCGAAGACCTGTCCGTCACGGAGATCGAAAACCTCCTGGCCAAGGACAACGAGTGGGCCAAGGTTGTTCCGAATACCAAGGAAGCCTCCATGGCGGACCTCACTCCTGTGGCTGCCTCCGGCACCCTTGACATTCCCGTTGGCCGTATCCGCAAGCTCGAAATGGGCCCGGAGTACATCAGCGCCTTCACCGTGGGCGATCAGCTCCTCTGGGGTGCAGCTGAGCCGCTGCGCCGCATGCTGAACATCGTGACGGGCAAGCTCTAGGCCCTTTCCGCGCTTCTACGTCGTCAACCCGCTGTTCCGTTGCTGCCCAGCAACGGAACAGCGGGTTTTCTACGTTCTACCCGTGGTACGTCCAGCGCCTCCTTGAGCTTCCGGTCCACGTCCCAAGGCCGGCTGAGATCGTCCCATTCGATGCGGACCACTTTCCACCCCTGGGCTTGGAGTGCCTTCTCCCGCCTGCGCTCCTCGAAAATCACTTCCTCCGTTGGTGCGTACTCGAAGTACTTGGCACGGCCATCAAACTCCAGAATCACTTTCTGCTGCTCCCAGCCAAAATCTCCGCGATAGTTGCCCAGTGGCGTCGCGACATCCAACTGCAACACGGCGCCCACTTATCCAAAAGCACCCGGGTGCGGGTCTCCCCGACGGATTCGGAACTTGCATCCATGAACCCCAAGACACGGCGCAGTCGACGGGTGCCACGGGTGATCCTGCCGTTGTCCAGATAATCCTGCATCTTCCCGGGATCTGCGCCGAGACGAAGAGCATGATCGGCAATGACAACCGCCCGTTCAAAGTCCAGCGTCCGTGCACAATCGATCGCCGTGCGCTCCAGAGTCGTGGTCTGCGCCGGTCTCTGCCATGGCGTCTGCACTTGAACAATCTCGTCAGGGACCAGACATCCCGCATGGGCTGCGACGTCGCTTCCCGAACTTGCCTTAGCCGGGGAGAAGGGCGTCGTCACGTGTACCAGCGGCCCGCCCTCCCACTCGTGGCAACCGTGGAGGCGGGCGGCGCTTACATGGCTGTAGATACTTCCACCCAGAGTGCTGCACTGGTGGGCCTGGATCCGCAGCAGGTCCTGTTCCCAAGGTTTGCTTCGGCGCCATTGATCCATGCGCACGTACGCACCCCGCCTCAACCTGAGGAGCTTTCGATTCCGAACACCGGCCGTGAGGACGCGGTCGCCGAGGCCGCCGCCAACGAGCTCGGGAGTCGAGGCCACTGGGGATTCCGGCCAGTGTGCAGTGATCAGGGCATCGAGTTTTCGTAGTTGCATGGGACTATCGTGGCCAACATCTGCGCCCCGTTTGCAGGGCCTGAGAACCGTATGTGGACAACTTCGTTGGGGAGCCGCTTATTCGTTGTTGGCCAACCACTTAATAGCGGCTAAGCAACGGGCTAGGACGGTGTCAGGAGAGTGTCGGTGCCATGACAGGGCGGGCTGGGGCAGGACAGGCTGGCTGGCTGGGACAGGGCCGGGCCTCAGCCCGCCATGAACTTCAAGTAAGCCCGCCCCTGCGCCTGGAACGAACGCTCCGCAGCCGGCCCCAGCTGCCCTTCGAACGGCTCAGGAACAACGCCGGGCGCCTTGCCGTTGCCGGTCCTTGCCCAAGTGCCCACCACTTCTCCCCCGGCCACGATGATTCGCTTGAACACGCCGTTCTTGCCCGGCACCACCAATTCAGCATGCTCGGGCGCGAGGACGAGGCTCCGGTCCTGGTAACCGAGCAGGAATTCATCGAAGCCAGGAAGAGCCAGCAAGGCGCGCGAGCCGGGGACGCCGTCGTCGAGCAGTGCTGCTGTTTCAGGCGAAAGCCAATAGCTGGCACCGCCGAAGGGCAGCTCCACCAGCCGGTCCTGAATTGAGGCGAGGGCCTTGCGCGCTTCCGTGAGCGGCACTTGGCTCCACCAGGCAAAATCCTTCACCGTCGCAGGTCCGTGGCTCCGGACGTAACGCAAGAGGAGCTCCTCGATGCCTTCCTCGCGATCAAGGTCCCTGGAATCCTTGATCCACTCGTCGAAGGGCACAAACAACTGTTGGACGCCTACTTTGCCGCGTGAACCAGCCATGGGTCCTTGCACGAGCCACGCACGCTGGCACAGGCTCCCGAGCAGATGGATGCCACGCTGGGCCTTGGTGATCTGGCCGGCTTCCTCGAAGGCTTCAAAGAGCTGCTCGCGCGTGGCGCCGCGTCCGCCGTCGGCCGTCTTGAGGGACTCCAGCGTCTTGAGTGCGATGTCCCGGCAATGGCTGATGTCCTCGGCGGTGATGCCAAGCTCCCGATGCCGCCCTACCACCAAGTTCATGAGTCGCGGACTGGTGATTCGCAAGATCCAGCGGAGGTCCTCCGGTGCCAGCAGATGCAGTGTTCCCCGCATTGGCCATGACCGGACTATGGTTCCGGCGTCAAGGGCCGCGCGGACGTCGGACGCGGCTGATCCGGGGACACGCTGCCCCACAGCCCACAGCGCGGATCCGAGGTCCTGCGCCTGCAAGGCCGTCATCCAGCGGACCGCATCCGGCACTGAGGCAAAACCGCCATTGAGTAGGCCTTGGCTGGCAAGCCGAAGGCGGCCCATGACTCGTGGGGTTACAGCAACAGGACGCGTATCGGGTGCAGGCATGCTCCATCCTAAAAGCGCCCTGCCGTTACAGGGAACCTTGCAAGCGCTCCCAGCAGCCTTCCAGCAGCGTTTCCTAGGATGGATTCATGCTCTTTGGTGATCTTGCCCCGCTTGTGCGGCCGCTCAGCCGATGGCTGGCGGCGGCCGGCTGGTGCTGCGCCGTCGTCGGGCTTGGAACGGGACTCGTTGTGGCCGTTGGTACCGGAGTCAGCCTTACGCCTGCCATGCAAGTCATCCAGATGGCGGGGCTGGTGGCGACTGCCACCGCCGCCCTGCTCATCGGTACCGCAGCCGCCATCCAACCTGTTGCCGACCCCGGGGACGACACTCCGGAACCCTGGTTCTACCCCGCGGCCGCAGCACAAGTACGCAGCTTCCTGCTGGGTGCCATCGTGATGCTCCTGGGCCTGGTGGGCTTCGCCATGGCTGGGCTCTTCATGCCTAGCGGCCCTTCACCGCAAAGTATTGCCTTCAGCCAGATCTTCTTGCTGGGATCGGTGAGTTGCGGGCTGACCTTCCTGCTGCTCAATAAAGTCCTGCCTATCGCGGTGCGAGGCACACGCTAGTCCCGCCGCGGCTCGCTGTGTCGCGCTAGAGGGAAACGCCGATCAGCAACGGTTCGGGGTGCAGCTCAATGCCGAAGCGATTCACGACGCCGGCACGCACTTCGCGCGCGATAGCCACCATATCCGACGCCGAGGCCGAGCCACGGTTGGTGATGGCCAAGGTGTGCTTGGTGGACAAGGATGCCCTGCCACCGGAAACACTGGTTTCATCGAGTCCGAAACCCTTACCGAATCCCGCGTGATCGATGAGCCAGGCAGCCGAAAGCTTTACCAATCCGTCCTCGCCTGCCGGGTACTTCGGCGCGTTCTCCGGCAAGGCAGCGGCACGTTCAGCCGGAATGATCGGGTTGGTGAAGAACGAGCCCGTGGAGTAAGTGTCGCGGTCTGCGGCGTCAAGGACCATGCCTTTGGACGCGCGGAGCCGGAGGACTTCCCGGCGGACATCGTTGGAGTAGGCACGTTTGCCCGCCTCCACGCCCAGCACGCGGGCGAGTTCACCGTATCGGATGGGGGCGCTCATTCGTCCCAGCGGCAATTGGAACTCAACAGTCAGCACCACGTAGCGCGGAGAACCTTCCACCGTGGTCTGCTTCAGGATGGAATCCCGGTAGCCAAACTTGAGTTCTGAATTGGTGAACGTCTGAACTGTATTGCGTTGCCGGTCCCAGGTCCGCACGGCGGCGATGGTTTGCGAGACGTCCGCACCATACGCGCCCACGTTCTGCACCGGCGTGGCACCTGTGGCCCCCGGGATGCCGGACAGAGCCTCAAGGCCGGACCAAGCATGCAGGACCGAGTGCTCCACCAGTGCATCCCAATTATGGCCGGCCTGAACCACCACGGACACGCCGCCGCAACTGTCTTCCGAGTCCACAGTGAAGCCCTCGGACGCAATCTTCAGGACGGTGCCGGGGTAGCCCTCGTCCGAGATCAGGAGGTTGGAACCGCCGCCAATGATGAGGAGTTTCTCGCCCGCAGCGTCAGCGGAGCGCACGGCGTCGATGATTTCAGCCTCGGTACGGGCCTCTACATAGTTTCCTGCGGGGCCGCCGACGGCAGCCGTGGTCAGGTGGGAAAGCAGTGTCTGGGTCACCCATCAAGCCTAACGGGGATTGAACTGCTCACTTGGTTCAAGAGACCTTGACGACTGCTTGGGACTTCATGAGGACTTTCTGCCCGGCGGCTACAACGGTGAGGTCGATGCGCGCGGTGCCGGCCTCGGCGTCGAGCGCTCCCACTACACCGGTGACATCGATAACGGCACCGGCCTCGTCCGTTCCGGTGGTGTCAGTGACCAGGACCGGCTTGGTGAAGCGCGTCTGGTAATCAACGACGGCGGCGGGGTCCCCTGCCCAGTCGCTCACAAGCTGCACCGCCGAGCCCATGGTGAACATACCGTGGGCAATCACGCCGGGCAGCTCAACGGAGGTCGCAAAAGCTTCATTCCAGTGGATGGGGTTGAAGTCCCCCGAAGCGCCTGCGTACCTGACCAGGTCCTGGCGGGTGACCTCAATGCTGCGGGTGCCGATTTCCTGGCCGACCGTCAGTTCTTCGAATTTCGGGCTCATGGTTACTGTCCCTCTCCGCGGACCAGGATGGACGAGGTGGTGGTGGCTACTTTTTCACGGTCATCGTTGCCGTCGAGGGCGAAAATCTCCGAGCGCGTTGTGATCATCGCGCCGCCGCCCATGGCCCGTACTCCGTCAACATGCAGTTCAGCCACGAGGCGGTCCCCGGCCACAATGGCGCGGTGATGGGTAAAGCGCTGGTCCGCGTGGACCACGCGGGAGAAGTCGATGCCGGACTCGGGGTCCTCCACAAGCTGGGCGTCGGCGCGCTGGGCAACAATGATGGCAAACGTCGGCGGGGCTACAAGATCGCTGTGGCCCATGGCACGTGCTGTCTCAACATCGAAGTGCGCAGGATTGCTGGCCTTCACGGCCTTCGCAAATTCGCGGATCTTCTCACGGCCGACGTCGTAAACCTCTGCGGCAGGGTAGCTTCGGCCCTGCAGGTCCGGATTGATACTCATGGTCCAACCCTATCGGGCCAGCGGACCCCAGGTGGTGTTGCGACTACTTCTTGTAGCTCTTGCGGATCTTCTGGCCGCGAACTACGAGCCCTGTGACATGGAGCAGCAGCCCCACGCCGATCACGGGCAGGGAGGCAATGGCCAATCCCTGGTTCCCGGTTGTGTTTCCGGCGATGGAAAGGATGAGCCCGACGGCGATGAGCCCCATGGCGCTGAAAACCAGCGTTTTGTAGGCGGTGGACGAGGTGGCCCAGAATTCGTTCAGCACCGTCCAAGTCTACCGGTGCCCGTTGCGGGGCCCGCTCTACGCCCCAAAACCCATTAATAGCCCGCACACCAGGTCCCACAAGGAATTAGAACAACGAATCCTGCAGGGCGGGGATTTCCGTGACGTGGGGGCCGAACTCGATCTTTCGTCCCTTCAACGCGCCCAGGTCCGCCACGAAGCTGCCCTCAACCTCGTTGCCCTCGGCATCGGGGAGACCGGCCAAGGCGATGGCACCGGAAAGTGAGTGGATCCGCAAACCATGCCCGCCGCCGTCGAACGCTGCCGGGTAGGGGTGGCGCGAAGAACCGGCGGCACGAACGGTGCAGAGCCGGTCAGCCAAAGCCGGCCGCTCCCACTCTTCCTCCACAAGGGCGAACCCGGTCATGGCAAGTCCGCTCAGCAAGCCGCGCACCTGTGCGGCATGGCGGCGATTGGTGGCAACAAGCTCGACGCCGGGACGCGGCTCAACGAGCGACGCCGCCTTGGCAGCGGAACGGACCTGCTGGACGAGCCCAAGTTCGCGGGTCACAAGGTCCTCAAGCACTCGAACAACCCGGCCGTCCTCGGCGAGGGCAACATAAGAAGCGTGCACGGCACCTTGCTCGGCCAACCGGTTCCACTTGCGCGGCGCCGAGGCGGTTCCGACCTTGGTTGCCCCATTGGCGAACGTTGCAACGTACAGCCAGTGGGGCTGCATGAGGTAAGCACGGAGGCCGGCGGGCACTGTGCCGCCCCGGTGGAAGTCATGCATGAGCCGGGAATCGTCCCGGGCAAAGCAGGCCCCGCACTGCTTCCCACGCTCGGCTGGGGAACCGCTGCGGCAAGGAACATGGGTGCGGTCGCCGGGCCCGTGGACCTTGGTATGGCCAAGGCACCACACGCCGGGCAGGACGCGCAGGCCCAGGGTTGAACCCGGGGCCAACGCAACGTCAGTGAACTCCCCGTCCGGCCGCAGCACCCTCAAAGCCGGTGAAGAGGAGTCCCAAGCTATGCCGTGGACCAGCATGGCTACAGGGAGGGCTGAACCCCGAAGGCAACTGCGAGCTTCATAATCTTCTCGGCGCGGCCAAGGCGTGGGAGGTCCGAACCGTCTCGGATGACCCTGCCGTTGGCTTCGAAGTCGCTCATGAAGTCGGTTGCCCAGGCAACGTCCGACGGGGTGGGGCTGATGACCTCATTGATCACGGTGGTCTGGTCGATGGCCAGGCACAGCTTGCCGGTCATGCCCATGGTTACGGTGATGCCGGTCTGCTCGCGAAGGATGGGGTGATTGGTCCCGACCGTGGGGCCATCAATGGGGCCGGGCAGGTTGCCCACTCGGCTGGCAACGACGAGCTTGGCGCGCGGGTAGGCCATGGCCTCGGGGGTAGCGGCCATGCCGGTGTCGCGGCGGAAGTCACCGGAACCGAACGCCAGGCGGAACGCACCCTGGGCCTTGGCAATGTGGTTGGCTTCCTCGATGCCGAGGGCCGACTCAACCAGTGCAATGACGGGAGTCTTGCCGTCCATGCGGTGGTAGGACTCCGTGACCTGGTCCGCGGACTCGGTCTTGGCGAGCATCACGCCGAGCAGGCCCGGGGTGCCGCGGAGGCCGGCGAGGTCGTCGGCCCAGAAGGGGCTGGTGGCGTCATTGATGCGAACCCATGCCTGGCCGCCGGACCTCAGCCAGTTCACGACGTTCTCGCGGGCCGCGTCCTTCTGGGAGGGGTCAACGGCGTCTTCGATGTCAAGGATGATGGCGTCTGCCCGTGAGCCCGCGGATTCGTCAAAAAGCTCCGTCTTCATGGCGTTCACAAGGAGCCAGGAGCGGGCGATATCGGCGGGAATATTGCGGGTAGGCCGAATGGATTCGGCGGCGATGCTAGACGTCATGTATCTACCGTATCCGGCAAGCGGCCCGCAGGGCGAAGAAATCCGCCCGGTTGTGAGGATCAATACGAACTAAAGCCCTTATGACTGTGCCCGCGCCCAGTATGACCGCCCGACGGCGGCACGCGCCATCCGCTTCTTCATTCGGCTCAATGCTGCGACTTTGTTTCCGTCGATTGCATTTCATGGCTTCGCGTTGCGCCCCGTTGCCCGCTGTTTCACAGCATTTCCCGCCATTTCCCGCCGTTTCCCACCATGACCGCGGAGCTTTCCACCGGCGGTGCAGATGGGCTTACATCGTTCCCAAGCCGGTCAACGTACGGCTCCCCAACCGAAACACAATCATTCGAAAGTAGCTCCCATGAAACTGCACCTGCCCCTGCTGAGCGTCGCGGCCGCCGTCGTACTAGCGCTGACGGTGTCCGGCTGCGGCGGTGCAGCCGAAGCCGGACAAGCCAACCAACCCGGCAACGAGGTCAAGGAACTCCGCTACCAAGGCTCCGCCAACAACGTGACCTTCCCCGAGCTTGCTGCAGACCTCGGCTATCTGGGCGACCTGAAGCTGAACTGGGTGGGCAATACCACCAGCGGCCCCCAGGACATCCAGTCCGCAGCCACCAACCAGACCGACTTCGGTGGCGCATTCTCCGGAGCGGTGGTGAAGCTCATCGAAGCGGGCGCCCCCGTGAAGGCCGTGGTCAACTACTACGGCTCGGACGAGAAGACCTTCAACGGCTATTACGTGAAGGCGGACAGCTCCATCAAGGGACCGCGTGACCTGATCGGCAAGAAGATCGCGGTCAACACACTGGGCGCACACCACGAAGCGGTCATCAATTCGTACCTGACGCAGAACGGTCTCAGCCAGGACGAGATCAAGCAGGTCCAGCTCGTCCCGTTGGCTCCGAACGATACCGAGGAAGCCATCCGCCGCGGCCAGGTGGACGCGGGAACCCTTGGTGGAGTGCTGCAGGACCGGGCCATCGAGGCTGGCGGACTACGTTCGCTGTTCAGCGATGTGCAGTTGTTCGGCAACTTCGCAGGCGGCCAGATCGTGCTCCGGAACGACTTCATCGAAAAGAACCCGAACACCACCCGCACCTTCACGACGGGTGTTGCTAAAGCCATCAAATGGGCAGCAGAAACACCCCGCGACGAAGTCATTGCCCGCTTCACCAAGATCATCGAAAACCGCGGACGCAATGAGAGCACGGCCAACCTGAAGTTCTGGAAGAGCCCGGGCGTGCCGGACAGCGGTGTGATCAAGGATGAGGACTTTACCCGCTGGGAGGCGTGGCTGAACTCCGCCGGGATCGTGAAGGACACGCTCACGCCGTCCAAGTACTACACCAATGAATTCAACGATCTCGCTGGCGCCACGAGCAGCACATCGACTGACGCAGCCAAGAAGGGATAGCCATGACAGCCAAAATCAGCCTCCGCAATGTGACCAAGCAATTCACGGTCCGAGCTACGAAGTCCACAGCCGCAACGACGCTCACGGCCATCGATTCGCTGAGTCTGGACGTGCGCGACGGCGAGTTCCTCACCTTGGTAGGGCCAAGCGGTTCCGGAAAGACCACGCTGCTGGATCTGCTCGCGGGTCTCTCGACGCCCACGTCCGGCGAGGTGCTCGTTGACGGCAAGCCTGTGACGGGTCCCGGCAAGGACCGCGCTGTGGTGTTCCAGCAGTATGCACTGTTTCCTTGGCGGACAGCTTCGGCCAACGTGTCCATCGGCCTGGAAGGAGCAGGGCCGGACGGCAGGAAACTGAACCGGCGCGAACGGGCAGCGAAGGCCAAGGAGTATCTGGCACTGGTCGGGTTGGCCGGGTTCGAGGACCGGTATCCTCATGAGCTCTCCGGCGGCATGAAGCAACGTGTTGCCATTGCCCGCAGCCTGGCTTACGAGCCCGACGTCCTTCTGATGGACGAGCCTTTCGCGGCATTGGACGCGCAAACCCGCGAACAGTTGCAGGACGAACTGCTGCGCATCTGGAAGGCCACCGGCAAGACGATCGTGTTCATCACGCACGGCATTGACGAGGCCGTTTACCTCGGCGAGCGCGTAGCTGTGCTGAGCGCGCGGCCGGGCCGGCTGAAGGAAATTGTGGACATCAACATCCCCGATCGCGACGGCGAGGACGACATCCGCTCCCACCCGGCCTTCGTCGAGCACCGGCATGAGGTATGGACGCTGCTGCACGATGAGGTCCGTCGTGCGCAGGACGCGGGGCACCGGAAGATCCTCCCGGACGGCAGCGCACCTGATGAACCGTCAACCGTCACTAAAGAGGGAACCGTCACCAGTGAAAGGACTGCGGCCTGATGAGCACCACATTGACGCAGACAGAAACCGCGGCGGCAGCGCGCAAGGCAAGCGTCACGAGCGAGCCGGGTACCGCCGTCGGGCCTTCCGGTACTGCTGCCGCACCCGGGCAGGACACCACTGCCCAGGAAACCACCGCGCAACGTTCGACGGCGGTCCTCGCCACCGTGCGCCGGGTTACGGCAGCAGCCGGTTCAGGCGTGTGGAAGTCCGCAGGCATCCTGGCCTTCCTGGCACTGTGGGAACTCGGGCCGACGTATCTGGCCAGCCCGTCCACCAGAGTATTCCTGCCACCGTTGCACGATGTGCTGTTGGCATGGGGCAAGCTCTTTGAAGCGGGCACCATCCAGGGCCACATCGCAGCGAGCCTCACCAGGTCAGTAACCGGTTTCGGGGCGGCGCTCGTTGCAGGTGTGCTGCTGGGACTCCTGATCGCCTGGTATGGACGGCTCAACGCAGTCCTCAACCCCTTGCTGGAGCTCTTCCGCAACACGGCCGCACTGGCCCTGCTGCCCGTGTTCACGCTCCTGCTGGGCATCGGCGAGGAATCCAAGATCAGCATTGTGGCTTACGCGGCCTTCTTCCCGGTGCTGCTCAACACGATTGCGGGCGTGAAAACCGTGGATCCGCTGCTCATTCGGGCCGCGCGCTCGCTGGGACTGAACAGTTTCCAGCTCTTCCAGAAGGTCATCCTGCCGTCGGCCGTACCAACGATCTTTACCGGTATCCGGATGGCCGGCACCGCGTCCATCCTGGTGCTGATCGCCGCCGAAATGGTCGGCGCCAAGGCCGGACTTGGCTACTTGATCGTGAACGCGCAGAGCAGCTTCCTGATCCCTGATATGTACGCGGGCATCCTCACAGTCTCGTTGCTGGGCCTTGGCGTGAACTTCCTGTTGGTCGCCCTGGAACGCCACTTCTCCCGCTGGCGGACGGCCGTGGGCGCGGACGCACACTGAAAACCACCCCCGTGGCACCTGCCACAACCCATCACAAAGTAAGGAAAGAATAATGACCGTCATTACCGAAACCAAGCTTGAATTCGCCAAGCTAGGCTCCCGCATCGGCGCGGAAATCCGAGGACTCGATATCAGTGGAGACCTCAGCGAGGACACGATCGCGCAGATCCGGGGCGCGCT
Source organism: Micrococcaceae bacterium Sec5.1 (assembly GCA_039636795.1). Taxonomy (NCBI): domain Bacteria; kingdom Bacillati; phylum Actinomycetota; class Actinomycetes; order Micrococcales; family Micrococcaceae; species Micrococcaceae bacterium Sec5.1. The sequence goes on from CP143430.1 coordinate 4,106,025, forward strand.
CAACGAGCACAAGGCCCTGGTATTCCGGGAAGCCAACATCCTCACCGACGAAGCCCAGGTGAAGTTCGCGAGCCATTTCGGCCCGCTCACCAAGGCGCACCCCACGGTTGCGTCCGTGGAAGGTGAAGAAAATGTCTTGCCGGTGGACAGCGAGAACGGCTCCGCGAACAACTGGCACACGGACGTGACGTTCGTGGTCAATCCGCCGCAGGCCTCCACGTTGCGGAGCATCGACCTGCCTGCCTACGGCGGGGAAACGCTCATCGCTTCCTCCGCTGGCGCCTACCAGGACCTGCCGGAGGAACTGCGCAACTTCGCGGATACCCTGTGGGCCATCCACACCAACGATTACGACTACTCAGTGCCCAAAAACCTTGAGCATTCCAACGCGGAAGAGCGACGCAAGGAATTCACCCGCCTGAAGTTCGAAACCGCCCACCCCGTGGTGCGGGTCCACCCGTTGACCGGCGAGCGCGGATTGTTCATTGGGGGCTTCGCGCAGCGGCTTCGGATCGTGGGCTTGTCCAACACTGAATCCCGGGACATCATCCGGCTGCTGCAGGCTTATGTGACGCGCCCGGAGAACGTGGTGCGCGTGAATTGGGAGCCCAACCAGGTTGTCCTGTTCGACAACCGGATCACCCAGCACTACGCCCCGGACAACTACGACGGGCAGCCGCGCAAGCTCAATCGCGTCACTATTGCCGGCGACATTCCTGTGAGCATCGACGGCAAAGCAAGCCAGGCCATCCAGGGTGATTCCAGCACCTACTCAGTGGTGGCCCCGGTGACCGTCGCCACCGTTTCGTAGGGGCGCTTATGTGTTGCTGCTGTAACGCATCTGAGTCGCAGTTAAGCACAACTGCGACTCAGATGGGTTTAAGGGATGGTGGCGCTTACGCGTCGCGGACCACCCACGCGGTGGTGTCGGCCGGGAGCAGGCCGCCTTCCAGCGGTCCGCTGCTCACGACGACGGTACCCATCGGAAGTGCGAAGGGCTCACTTCCGAAGTTGGTTACCGTTTCCCAACCACCCGGACGGCTGAAGTGCAGGACGTCCTGGTTTCCGGTCTCAACCCATTCGAGTTCCTCGTCGGTCTGCAGTTCCCGGCGCAAGCGCAGCGCTTTGCGGTAAAGCTCCAGCGTTGAGCCTTCACGTCCTTCCTGCTCGGACACCGCGTAGTTTGCGAACCATTCCGGCTGCGGCAAGTGTGCCTTGGCTTCTCCGAAGCCAAAGGAGGGTCCTTCTGAGGTCCACGGCAGCGGGACCCGGCAGCCATCGCGGCCGATCTCCACCCCTGGGTTGCGGTAGAAGGACGGGTCCTGGCGCTCGGAGTCCGGGATCTCAGCTACTTCCTGCAGGCCAAGCTCTTCGCCTTGGTAAAGGTAGGCGGAGCCGGGCAGGGCGAGGAGCAGCAACGTGGCGGCGCGGGCACGGCGCAAGCCGAGTTCGACGTCGAGCTCTTCCGCAGGCGCGCCAGCCAGCAGCCAGCCTTTACCGTCCTGGCCCTTTGCCTTCGTGGCCGAGACATCCTGGGCGGCGTTGGTTCCCTGGGCAACTGAACCACCCTTGGGCAGTCCGTAGCGGGTGGCGTGCCGAACGACGTCGTGGTTGGAGAATACCCAGGTGGAGGACGCCCCGGTTTCCTTGGCCGCGATCAGGTTTTCCGTGATGATCTTTCGGAAGGAAGGCGCCTCGAAGTCGGCCTGCAGGAGGTCGAAGTTGAAGGCCTGGCCCAGTCCCTCGGGGCTGGCATAGCGGGCGCGGCGGGATTCGTGGACCCAGGCCTCGGCGACGGCGGTGCGCGGCGGGTTGTACTCGTTGAAAAGCTTGCGCCACTCCGCGTAGACCTCGTGGACTTCGTCGCGGTCCCAGAACGGGTGCGATCCGTCCACGAAACCATCGGTGCCATGAGCCCGGGCCTCGAGGTCTGCCTTCATCGGCAGCGGCTCGGAGAGATCCTTGGCCATGCCGTGGGCGACGTCGATGCGGAAGCCGTCCACGCCGCGGTCGGACCAGAAGCGCAGGGTCTTCAGGAAGTCCTCGCGCACCTCAGGGTTGTCCCAATTGAAGTCCGGCTGCTCCTTGGCGAAGATGTGCATGTACCACTGGCCGGGAGTGCCGTCAGGTTCAGTGATGCGCTCCCAGATGGGTCCACCGAAGACAGAGTCCCAGTCCGACGGCGGCAACTCGCCATTTTCGCCCCGGCCGTCCCGGAAGATGTAGCGTTCCCGCGCAGCAGAACCCTTCGGCGATGCCAGCGCCTCCCTGAACCACTCGTGGCGGTCCGAAGAGTGGTTGGGAACGATGTCGGCCACCAGCTTGATGCCTGCGGCATGCAGTGCCGCTGCCATCTCATCGAAGTCTTCAAGCGTCCCCAGTTTGGGGTCCACGTTGCGGTAATCGTCGACGTCGTAGCCACCGTCCGCGAGCGCCGACGGGTAGAACGGGCTCAGCCAAACGGCGTCGATCCCCAGTTCCTTCAGGTACGGAACCTTGGCAGTGATGCCCTTGAGGTCACCGATGCCGTCACCGTTGGAGTCGGCGAAGCTGCGCGGGTAGATCTGGTACACAGCTGCCTGGCGCCACCAGTTCGGATCAGCCATTCGCTCTTCGTCGGTACGGTGTGCCTGAGTGGCGGAAGTGCTCACGAAACTCCTTTGATTTAGAATCTAAATTTATGTCCCGGACCAGTATGAAACGCTGGGCACGGAAGGTCAACATCCACTAGCCCTTAACGGCACTTTGTGTCACGCCCGCCATGACCCACCTCTGCGTGAAGAGGTACGCGACGATCGCGGGTGCCATCGCCATCAGGTAGGAGGCGAAAGACACGTGGTAGTTGTTGCTGAACTGCGTCTGGAACAGGTTTTGCCGCACAGGCAGGGTCTGCAATGCAGGATCGGAAATGATCAGCGACGGCATCATGAAGTCATTCCACGCATAAAGGAAGGCGAAGATCCCCACGGTTGCGCTCATCGGCGCCAACAGCGGGAAAATCAGCTTCCAGAATGTCTGCCATGTTGTAGCGCCATCGATCCGAGCACTCTCTTCCAGTTCCATGGGGATGGAACGCAGGAATGCAGTGAAGAGCAGCACGCTGAAGCTCAGTTGGAACATGGTGGCCAAGAGGATGACGCCGAGCGGGTTGTCCAGCCCAAGACGACCGGTGAGCTGGATCTGCGGCAGTGCAACCACCGGGAACGGAATGAACATCGCCCCAAGAAGGTAGAAGAACGAGTACCTGAACAACCGGCGTTCCCAATTGCGCACAATCGCGTAGGAGGCGAACGCAGAAAGGACGATGGTGGCAAGGACAGTCCCTGCGGTCACCAGCAATGACATCGCGGCACCCACGGGAAAGTTCGTCAGGGTCCAGGCCTGGATGAAACCGTCGAGGCTGAAGGGTGCGGGAAATGAGAAGGCATTGCCGTCCACTGCCTGCCCCTGGGTCTTGAAGGCCATGGACACCGTGACATAGAGGGGAAGCAGCACGGTTACCGCGCACAGGACGAGGACCGTGGTTGCCGGCCAATTGACCCGCTCGAGGGCCGCAGCCGACCGCCGTCGGCTGCTTGGAGCGGTGCCGGGTTCAACGTGGGAGGACTCCCCGATTGCGAGGGTGGTTTCTGTGGTCATCAGAGTGCATTCCGTCCGCGAGTCAGCGAGAGCTGCAGGAGTGAGATAAGGATGGCGACCACGAAGAAGATGGTTGCATTGGCCATCTGGTAGGCGTAGTCGCCGCCATTGAAGCCGGCGATGACAGTCATCGCGATGCTTCGGGTGGAGGTCCCCGGGCCGCCGTTCGTCAGCCCGACGATGATGTCGTAGGCATTGAGGAAGCCCTTGAACCCAAGAATGATGTTGATGACCACGTAACCGGCCACCAACGGAAGGGTGATCTTCAGCAGCTGTTGGAATTTGCTCGCCCCGTCGATTTCTGCGGCCTCATAAACGTCCCCGGGCACAGCAACAAGGCCCGCAATGTAGATGAGCAGCGCCCCGGGTACTGCCTGCCAGGCTGTGACAAGGACAATCGCAATCCACGCGAGGTCGGGGTTGGCGAGCAGGCTGCTCTCCAGCCAAGGGATGCCTGCTGCAGCACCCGCGGCAGGCAGGGAGTTCGAAAACAGGAAGTTGAACACGTAGGCGATGATGATGCCGGAAACCACCATGGGGATAACGAAGATGGTTCGCAGTGCCGACTTCATCCGGATGCGCGAGGTAAGCCCGACTGCAAGCAGGAAGGCGATCACGTTGACGGCGATCACGGTGACGATGGAGAACCCGAAGGTGAACAGGTAACTCTGCAGGATAGCGGGGTCACTGAAGATCGCGATGTAGTTTGTCAGGCCGATGAACTCCCAATCACCTATTCCGATGGAGTTCGTGAAGCTGAAGAAGATACCGATGATGCCCGGAATCGTGATGGCGAGTGTGAACAGGATGAGGCTGGGCACGAGGAAAAAGTAGAAGATCGGTTCCACACGCCGCCTGCTGCGCTGGGTTTGGGGACGCTGCTTTTGGCGCCCCTGCTTTTGCAGGCTCTGCCTGGATGTGGTTGAGGTGCTGATGCTGGACATGTTTCTGACTTCCTATGTTCTGCACTACTGGCGGAAGGCCAGGCGCGCCCAATCTGCGTCGAGCGTGCGGAGGGTGGATGCAGGGGACGCGCCAAACACGATTGCCTGCGTATAGTTCATGATCGGGATGGTGCGCGGAACGAGCACCGAGGGGCCCTGGTAAACCTGCGATTTCTCGTAGTACTCCACCATTCCCTCAATCCGGGGGTCCGGGACGTTTGCAGAATCCTTGGTGGGCGTGAAGCCCAACTGCGATTTGTTGTAGGCATCGATCACCTCTGGCCTGTACAGGTACTCGAGGAAGTTACGTGCAGCATCCTTGTGCTTGGACGCTTCCGGAATCCACGCTGCCAGATCCACATTGACGCGGACGCGCAGATCCTTTGGATCTTCGGTCATCGGGAGGGGAAAGGTTCCGAGCTTGAGGTCCGGGGCGGTCTTGGCGATCTCGCTGAATGCCCACGGGCCCTGGAGGTACATGGCCGCCTTGCCCTGCGAGAAAGCAAGATTACCGTCACCGTAGGCGCGGCTTGCAGCATCCTTGTTGACGTAGTTCTTTGCGAGCGTGAGCATCTTCTCGACTGGCTGGTTGAAGTCTTTCTGGAATGACACGGAGGATTCCGGCCCAACCTCCGTGCCTTCGGCAGCAAGCTTCTTGAAGAAGTCAATGGTGTCCACCTGCCCACCTACCGAGTAGTCAAACCACCCTTGAGCGATCGTCCAGTCGTCCTTCCACGTGGCATAGAACGGCGTAACCCCAGCGGCTTTCAGCGCTTCACACGCCGCGACCATCTCGCTCCAGGTCTTCGGCACCGCGATGTTGTACGCAGCGAAGATCTCCTTGTTGTAGATCACCGAGGACGCCATGACCGAGTACGGCAGGGCACTGGTCCGGTCCGGATACGAACCGTACTGGTCCATGAGCGGTTGGAGGTCTTCACGGACGCGGGAGGCTGCTTGCGTACCGGACAAGTCGCTCAACGCTCCGCGCTGGACAAAGCGGGACGTCTCCATGTTGTAGTTCGCAAGCGCGATGTCCGGTGGATTGCCGCGGACGAAGCTGGCGGACACGACGTCGACACCCGAGGTGTCAAGCACCACCTCGGTTTTGTTCTGGGAAGCGTTGTAGTCGGCAACCAGCTTGGTCATGAAGCCGATGGCCTCCCGCTTGCTGAAGGTGAAGCGGATGGTCTCTTTGCCCGGTTCCCCGGTACAGCCCGAGAGAAGGCCGGCGAGCAGAGCCAGACCCACGCCCATCGCTGCCATGCGTTTCTTGCGCGTAGCTTTCACAGACTCCATAGTCCTTTCGTCTTGCGGACCCCCAGTGGCCGCTATGCCTTGGGGGAGGTGGTCGCGTTCAACCTCCGACTTTAGATAGGAGGTAAATTTATGACCTATCGCTAGTATTTAGTGAGGAGCGCCACACGGTCAAGCTTTTGAGGAAATGCGTCGCCATCTAAATTTATGTACTAAATTTAGAGAGACCGCTCTATCACTCTGGTAGGCGGCTGGAAAGTGGGAGCATCGCATGCTGATCGGGACTGCGCCGTCAACACAGCTGGTTCGTAGGGTCAATGCCGGCGCGATGCTCAAGGCCATGCGGGGTGCCGGCGTCGTAACAGGCACGGAACTCATGGCTTCTACCGGGCTCTCCCGCGCCACCGTCATTTCCATCTGCGACGAACTCGTCCGGCTCGGCTGGCTCCAGGAGCTGGAAAACCAGCGAGGGGCCGGAGATTACATAAAGGGCAGGCCGGCGCGCCGCTTTATCTTCGACGACAGCGCGGCCAGCGTGCTTGGGATCGACATCGGCGCCAACAAGATCACGGCCATAGTGGCTGACATGGCGGGAACACCTCTGTCGCAAGTCACGATGCCCTTCCGTACATACATTGTGCCTGCCCATGAGCGCGCGGATGTGCTGGACCGGATCGCCGCCGATGTCCTGAAAAAGGCCGGCGTATCTGCAGACTCGGTTCTTGCTGTGTCTGTGGGAGTGGCTGCGCCGGTAAGCCGCGACGGCGAGGTTCTCACCGTCCAGGAATTCTGGAAATCCTTCGATGTCCGCCAGATTGTTTCAGAGCGGCATGGCTGGCAGGTACTCCTGGAAAATGACGCCAACCTCGCAGCCCTCGCGGAACGGTGGCAAGGCACCGCGCAGGGAGTCGACAACCTCGTGGTCATGCTCGCCGGCGACCGTCTGGGTTCCGGCATCCTGGAATCCGGCCGTTTGCTCCACGGGCAGCTGGGTGGCTTTGGGGAACTCGGATATCTGGATACGGTGGACGGCGTGGGCGACACCTACGGCATCGCCCACTACGCTGTGTTGTGGGGACGGGAAGCCCTTTCTGGCAGCGAGACCACCAAGCTGCGGGAACTTTGCGAGGATGATCCTGCAGCGCTCACAGCAGAGATGGTTTTCAAGGCAGCCGCGGAGGGAGACCCGGCCGCCCGTCACGCCCTGGGTCGCGTGGCGCACCGCATGGCCCGCGTGATCGGGTCAATCAGTACCTTGGTCAACCCTGAGCTGGTAGTTATTGCCGGAGCCGTGGCAGCCTCTGCCCATGCCCTGATCCCAGCCATTGAGAAGCAGTTGCCGGACTTCACGTTCACTCCCCCGCGTCTGGCAACCTCCACTCTGGGCGACGGCATTGTGTCCCTCGGCGCGATCCGCCACGCCCTGGACTACGTCGAGGAACACGCACTGGACCTCTCCCCCTCGTCATTGCCTAAGCGCGCGGACGCTTCCTGATCTTGTCCAGCGCCGGCTGGAACCCGGGGCTACGCGCTATTCCGGCATTGACATGGTGCGCAGGTCCAGCTGTCTCAGAACACGATCTGCCACTTCCGGATCAGTCCCAGGCTCATTCCGCGCCTCCACCACTTCCTGGCGGGCGGCATCCAGCGCAATCGTCTGCACGGCAATGGCAAGCTCACGCCCTCGCTTGCGTTTCTCCGCCGCCGATTCGTTGCGCAACGTCCCATCCAGCAGCTCTGCATGGAGCCGGCGCATCTTTTCCTTGACCAGTGCCACTTTGTCCGCGGGGAGTTCCTTCATGAGCTCGTGGTCCTTCAGCGCCGACACCGCCGCCGACTGGGCACGTTTAGCCAGAACACGTGCCGCGTCCTTTTCATGGGAACCGTCCTCCGTGGCTTTGAGGACCCGCATCAGCCACGGAAGTGTCAGGCCGGGCAGTACCAAGGTGGCCAGGAGCACGGCGCAGGCGATGACCAGGATTTCGTGCCGCGCGGGGAAGTCACTGCCATCAGGCAAGGTCACTGGGAGCGCCAAAGCGAGAGCCAGCGTGGCCAGCCCACGCATTCCACACCATGTCAGGATGAGTACTTCCTTGGGCGAGGTTGGCTGCAGGAGATTCCGCCGCTGATGGGCGGTTAGCGCAAGCAGCCCGAGCCATAGGTAGCGAACAACGAACACCAGGATGCAGATCACCACAGCAACGCCGATCATCCCGAAAATCGCCGTCCCCTCGTCACGGATGACGTGACGGATCTCCAAGCCCACCAGGCCGAAGGCCAGTCCGGTCGCCAGCAGCTCCACCACGTCCCAGAACGCAGTCCGCGTGATGCGCTCAGCAGCGTCCTGCGGCCGCGCGTGGCGTTGCAGTTCCAAGGCGGTCACGACGACGGCCACCACACCTGAAGCGTGGAGCTCTTCCGCCAGGATGTACGCAGCGAACGGAACCACAAGCGTGACCGCACTGCGTGCCACCATGGAGGTCACCAGCTTGGTGATGAACTTGGTCAGCCAGCCCATGGCGATGCCGATGACCACCGCCAAGGCCGCGCCCACCACGAACTGCAGGATAACGTTAGGCCCCACCTCGCTACCGGAGACCGTGGCGGCTACCGCTGCCTGGAAGATCACAATGGCGGCGGCGTCATTGAAAAGGCCCTCACTCTGCAGAACAGTAATGAGCCGCCTGGGCATGTGAACGCGGCCAGCCACGGACTCGACTGCGACGGGATCCGGCGGCGCCACCATGGCTCCCAAGGCAATAGCTGCCGGAATCCCGATGCCAGGAATCATGAGCCACGCAGCACCAGCCACCACTGCTGTGGAGACCACCACCAAGGCGACAGCCATGAGGAGCAGCGTCCGCCACCGGACCCGGAAAACGGCCCAGGAACTCTTCTGCGCGGTGGCAAAGAGCAACGGTGGGAGGAAGATTGGCAGGATCAACTCCGGCGAAATCTCAAACTCAGGAAAGCCGGGAATGAACGTGAGCGCAACAGCCAAGAGCAGCATCAGGACCGGATAGGGAAGCCGAAGCCTGTCGCCCAAGCCCACGGCCAGCACCGTCGCAAGCAGCAATCCGATAATGAGTGCCAGCTGATCCATGTTCCCGCTTCCCCAGAAGTTGTACGTCGCGTCTGCGTACAATGCCGCGGAAGCTACCTACAAACCTATCCCGGGGTCCACGCATCCCTTGCCACGTCAATCCGCGATCACGTCAATCCGGGCTCACGTCAATCCGCGGTCAGGGCATCCACCACGTCAACTGTTCCATCCTTGAAAGTGATGGTCCGGTGGATAGTGCCAGGAAGTTCCAAGACAGCAGCGGCTACCAGGGCAACGTTCGCACGGGAAGTCTTGGTGTCGTTGCCAGGGTTTGCCGGGTTGACCTCGATCAGCCCGGACGCCGGCTCCTCCGTCAAGGTCCCCGGCCCCAGGACCGTCCAATCCAACCCACTATTACGCAGGTAGTCATCAGCCGCTGCTTTGGACTCTGCATAGGGGAAGAAAGGGTGGTCCTGAGGAATGCCGTGATCCTTTGCGCTGCCTATGTAGGACACCATCACGTAACGCGTGACGCCGGCTTCCTTGGCTGCGTCCATGGATCGGATGGCGGCGTCCCGGTCCACGGCATACGTCCTGGCCGGATTACCCCCACCAGCCCCTGCCGACCAGACCACGGCGTCGTGGCCCTTCAGCGCGTGGGCGAGTTCCGCCGTCGTCGAGTTTTCCACGTCCAGCACCTGCGCAGTGGCGCCGGTCTCCGTGACTTCTGCCACATGATCGGGATTTCGAATGAACGACGTGACATCGTGACCTTCGCCACTAAGAATCCGGGACAGATGAAGGGCCACTTTGCCGTGGCCGCCAATGATTGCGATTCGGCTCATGCACCCATTCTGTCCCACATGGGAGGGTGGCGCGGGCGGGGAAATGAAAAGACCCCGCAGACGAAAATCTGCGGGGTCTTGCTCTGTAGCGGTGGGGAGGCTCGATCTCCCGACCTCACGATTATGAGTCGTGCGCTCTAACCAACTGAGCTACACCGCCACGAATGAGAAAAACCTGTGTCAAGCCGGTCAAAACCGCCTTGACACAGGCCCTCATTCAGAGCCCCCCACCGGAATCGATCCGGTGACCTCGTTCTTACCAAGAACGCGCTCTACCACTGAGCTAGGGGGGCAACGAGTAAATACTCTACCGGACGTTTTCAGAAGCTACAAATCGGCGAAAATCCGGGAAAAAACGGCGTCGACACAATTTGCGCAGACGCCACTTTCCTGATCCAAATACCGCCCAAATCAGGGCAGACGGAGGACCTGTCCGGGATAGATGAGATCCGGGTTAGGCACTGTGTCAGCATTGGTTGCGATCAGGGCTGCGAGGTCCACTCCGAACTGCGCAGCGATGCCGCTCATGGTGTCACCGGGTTCCACTACAACCTCCGTGACGCGTGGGGCGACTGGACCGCGCTGCCCTGCCTCGGCAGCGGCCTCAGAGGCTGCCTGTTGGGCCAGTGGCTGGACCTCCGGCGCTCCGGGCTCCAAGCCCGCCTGCTCGGCGATCTGAGCGCCTGCAGCGTTGGCTGCCTCCTGCTGCTCGGCCGCTTGGACTGCAGCAGCTTCTGCGGCGGCCTTGCTCGAAGCAGAAGCATCGACGGCGGCAGTATCCTCTGCGGCCTGCGTTACGGCCGTCTGGTCCTGTTGGCCGTCGCCCTTTCCGCCCATTCCCAGGTTCTTCTTCAAATTGTCGAGCAATCCCATGGGGAACCCTCCTGCATTCAGCGTGCGACCGTCAGGCTCTTCGCAGCTACGCGGCTCGTAGCACTTTGATCGTACGGCGGCTCCCCGTGGCATGGAACCCGCCCTTGTTCGTCCCACCCGCCCTTGAACGGAGGGAATGCCGAACAAGAGCGGGAATTGTGGGATTAAACGCCACAGGGGGCCGGCCCGAAAGCCGACCCCCTGACGGGAACTACTTAGTGTTTACCACTTGCCCTTGCGGTTGAAGTCGCGGTGTCCGCCTTCGCCACCGCTGCGGGGCTTGCGGGCGCCGTCGCCGTGTCCACCGAAGCGGGAGCCGCTGGACTGGCCACGGTCTCGATCGCCGAAGCTGCCTGCAGTGCGCTCGGAGCGGTCGCTGTACGTGCGGCCGCCACGGTCAGCAGAGGAACGCTCGCCACCTTCGGACTTGCGGAAGTCCTTCTTGAACCCACCGCTGCCCTTGAAGTTGCCGCCTCCACGGTTTTCGCGGTCGCCGTAGCCACCACGGCCACCGGCGCCACCACCGGAGTAGCTGCCACGGTCGCCGCTGGGCTTGCGTCCGTTGTCCAGCTCGAGGTTGATCAGTTCGCCACCAATGCGGGTGCGGGACAGTGCGCGCAGCTGCTCGGGGCTCAGGTCGGCCGGAAGCTCCACCAGGGAGTGGTCCGAGCGTATGTCGATGCCACCGATTTGTGCGGAAGAGATACCACCTTCGTTGGCAATGGCGCCCACGATGGAGCCCGGCATGACGCGCTGACGGCGTCCGACGGCGATCCGGTAGGTGGCGTTGCCCTCGGTGAGTGCACGGGTCGGGCCACGGGAGCCGAAGCCGTCCTTGGAGCGTTCGCGCTTCTGGTACTCAGGAGCTGCAGGCAGTTCCTTGACCAGCAACGGCTGTCCGCCCTGTGCCATGACGGCAAGTGCAGCAGCGATCTCCGAGGCCGGTACGTTGTGCTCTTCCTCGTAGGAGGAGATGAGGTCGCGGAATGCTGCAACATCCTCGGACTCAAGCGTCTCGGTGATGCGCTCGGCGAACTTGCCCAGGCGCAGCGTGTTCACGGTCTCGGCCGTGGGCAGGTGCATCTGCTCCACCGGCTGGCGCGTGGCCTTCTCGATGGAACGCAGCAGGTACTTCTCCCGAGGCGTCATGAACAGGATGGCGTCACCGGAACGGCCTGCACGGCCGGTGCGGCCGATGCGGTGGACGTAGGACTCGGTGTCGTGGGGGATGTCGTAGTTGATGACGTGGCTGATGCGCTCAACGTCAAGACCACGGGCTGCGACGTCGGTAGCAACCAGGATGTCGATGCGGCCTTCCTTCAGCGCGTCAACAGTGCGTTCACGCTGCTGCTGCGGGATGTCGCCATTGATGGCGGCAGCCTGGAAACCGCGGGCCTTCAGCTTGTCAGCGAGGTCCTCGGTGGCCATCTTGGTGCGCACGAAGGCGATAACGCCGTCGAACTCTTCGACCTCGAGGATGCGGGTCAGGGCGTCAAGCTTGTGCGGGCCCATGACCTGAAGGTAACGCTGCTTGGTGTTGGCACCGGTGGTGGTCTTGGACTTCACCGAGATTTCAGCAGGGTTGTTCAGGTACTGCTTGGACATGCGGCGGATCTGGCCCGGCATGGTGGCAGAGAACAGTGCAACCTGGCGGGTTTCCGGAGTCTGCTGGAAGATCTGCTCTACATCATCGGCGAAGCCCATGCGCAGCATCTCGTCAGCTTCGTCCAGCACCAAGTACTGGAGTTCAGAGAGGTCAAGGGAGCCCTTGGCAATGTGGTCGATCACACGGCCGGGGGTACCGACAACAACCTGTGCACCGCGGCGCAGGCCGGCCAGCTGGGGACCGTAAGCGGAACCACCGTAAACCGGGAGCACGGTGAAATCGTCAATGTGCTTGGCGTAGGAAGTGAACGCTTCAGCAACCTGGAGGGCGAGTTCACGCGTCGGCGCCAGGACCAATGCCTGGGTCTTGCGGGACGGGCCGTTGAGGTCGTGCAGCTCAGCCAGGCGGGACAGCGCAGGAACAGCGAAGGCTGCGGTCTTGCCGGTACCGGTCTGGGCCAGGCCGACGACGTCGCGGCCTTCGAGGAGCAGCGGGATGGTGGCTGCCTGGATGGGGGACGGCTTTTCGTAGCCGACATCCTGCAGTGCGGCCAGAACGCGGCCATCGATGCCAAGATCGACGAAGCGGACGCCTTCTTCTTCCTCGTCTTCTGCCTTGGGGGCAGGAGCTTCGGTGAAGGCGGGGGCTGCAGACTCGGGTGCAGCGTTCTCGACGGGGGCAGCGGCGGTAGCCGGTGCTTCTACTACGGTGCCTTCAGCGGCGGTCTCTGCTACGTCAGCAGACTCAGCGTTCTGGGCGTCGAAGTTTTCGTTGAGATTTTCGGTCATAGGGGGAAATTCCTCATCCATAGGGCAGTCGGCGCGGCCCGGTTGGGCTTGGCCGCATTACTCGTCGCGAAGAGCCAGGCAAAGGTGCCCTGCTTTCGCAAGAAGTCCGGCGCTATCGCAATCCCATGGCAGGACTTCCCGCTGCATCTCTTGGCTGCTATCCCAGCAGTCTGTACAGCGTTTTCTTTAGCCGGCTCTCCCTATGAAAATGCCCGCACACATTTGCGGGCCCCAACACTTACCAGTCCTGCCTCAAGAATTGGGCAGGATAAAGGGATTTCCGGAGTGGGGGATATTTCAAGTGTAGGGCACAGAGTGCCCTCACCGCGAGTTGAGTCCTGATGAAGACGGGTGAGCTTGAGCACACCCGGACTCTTCGGCACTACAAGGCAGCCCACAAGGAAGCCCTCACGGCAATATTCAAGGCAGCCCTGCAGCCCGTTCAAGAAGGCTTACAACCCGTTCCGGCGCAGGACTTTCTCGAATTTCTCATGATATTCGTCCTGGAGCCGGACCTCCCCGTCCGCCTCGGCATCGAGCAAGGTTTGCACCATCTCCGGCGTGGGCTCGCTGAACCACTGTCCAACAGTAATGCCGTGCTTCGGTACGAACAGCCGGTGAATGTGGTCTCCCGCCGAGACCGTCCCCGGCTTGATCACGCGCAGGTAGGTACCCACGCGCCCCGCCTGCGTGAAGCGCTTCACCCATTGCGGCTCGTCCAGCAAGCGCTGGAAGGTGGCGCACGGGACGCGCGGCGACGTTACCTCCACTTCCACATCCAGCCCGATCCTCCAACGTTCACCAATCACGGCTCCCGTGGTCTCGATGCCGGCCACCCGCAGGTTCTCCCCGAAGGCGCCGGCTGGAAGCTCACGGTCCAGTGTGGCTGACCAGTAATCGGCGTCTGCTTGGGAATACGCGTACAGAGCCTGGTCTTCGCCGCCGTGATCGAACCTGTTGGCTTGGACATCGCCGTGGACGCCAAGCTTGTGGATCTTGACGGGGCCTTCCACAGGACGCTTATCGATCGCGGTGACGCCAACGCTTCCTTCCGGATCCGGCAACAACTGGTGGACACGGCAGACAGCGAGAAGGGATGCGGTGTTCATGGACAACAGTTTACGGACGGGAAGCCGGATTTAAGGGTCGAACCGGTAACCCATTCCCGCTTCGGTGTGCAGGTGCCGCGGTGCGGCAGGGTCCCTCTCCAGCTTTCGCCGCAATTGGGCAATATAGACCCGCAGATATTGCGTCTCCTTGGCGTACGCCTGCCCCCAGACCTGGGTCAGGATCTGCTGCTGGCTCACCAGCTTTCCCTTGTTCCGGACCAGCAACTCCAGGATGTTCCACTCGGTGGGCGTCAGCCGCACCTCTGATCCGTCCTTCACGATCTTCTTGCCCGCCAAGTCCACCATGAAGTCCGACGTCGCCAAGGTAGGCTCCTCGCGATCGATGAGGACCCTGCGCGAGGCAACCCGAAGCCGCGCAAGCAGCTCATCCAGTCCGAAGGGCTTGGTCACGTAGTCGTCCGCACCGGCGTCGAGCGCTTCCACTTTGTCCTCCGAGGCATGCCGGGCAGACAACACGATGATGGGCATGCTGCTCCACCCGCGGATGCGGCGGATGATCTCCACCCCGTCCATATCCGGCAATCCCAGGTCCAACACAACAATGTTGACGCTTTCCTTCGCTACGGCGTTCAAGGCATCGGCGCCGTTTCCAACGGTCATTGCCTGGTACCCATGGGCTTGCAAGGTGATCTGCATTGCCCGCGCAATCTGGACTTCGTCCTCAACTATCAGCACACGGGTCATGCCCTGCCTCCCCCATAACCGGTCCACAGCGGCAACGTAACCACCATGGTCAAGCCGCCACCTGGCGTCGGCTCCGCGACGAGCGTGCCGCCCATGGCTTCCGTGAAACCCTTGGCAACCGCCAGTCCCAACCCAATTCCGCCGCCGGCGCCGCTTGCCCGGGCGGGTGAATCGCCAAGCCGCTGGAAGGGTTGGAACATCTCAAGCACTTCGTTGTGTCCCACCCCGCTGCCATGGTCCACAATCCTCAGTTCACTGGCAGGCTTGTCCCCCACTGTGATCCCTGCCCCGGCACGTGCAGTCAGGATGACGTCCGAACCAGGTGCGTACTTCACCGCGTTTTCAACGATGTTCGCCACCACGCTCTCCAACATGCCTGAGTCGGCTGTTACCGGCGGCAGGTTGGGTTGCAGCTCGCTGCGTATCCGACCTTTCGGGATCCCGCGAAGTGCTTCGGGCAATATTTCGGTCCAGGTGGTGCCCACTAGCAACGGGTTCACGGCGTCGGCGGTAATCCGGGACATATCCAGCAGGTTGTCCACCAAATGGTCCAGGCGGTCAGCATAATTCTCGATCGTCTCCAACAACTCCTTCTCCACGTCCGGAGGGAACTGGACCTCTTCCTGCCGCAGGCTGCTCACAGCCAGTTTGATTCCAGCCAACGGCGTCCTCAAATCATGCGAAACAGCACGAAGGATGGACGTCCGCATCTTGTTTCCCTCGGCCAGGCGAAGGTTGTCACGCCGGCTCTTGACCAGTTGCTGCCGCTCACGCACAGCCACCACAAACGCTCCAAAGGCCGCAAGCAGCCGCTGGTGTTGGGAGGACAGCGCACCACCGCGCAACAACAATGTGTAGTGGGGATCGACGACGGCGGCATGGTCCGCGGCGGCATGGGTCACGGGCGGATTGGGGCCGGCGCTCGCAAGAACCCGCCACTGCGGCGGCGCGCCAGGCACGGTGACGCTGTCCGGGGCCGGGGAGCCCAAGAGTGTCACAGCCTCCATGCCGAGATTTCCGCGGACTTTCTCAAGGAAGGATTCAAGGCTGCCGTCCGAACTGAGGATGCGCAGGGCCAACTCGCTCAACGCTGTGGCCTCGGCCTCGGACCTCGCAGCTTCCTGGGCCCTGCGGCTCGCCAGTCCCACCGCGAGCGCCACACCGCAAGCCACGGCCAGGAAAACCACCAGCGTGAACAGAGTGGTTGGATCAGCGATGGACAGGGAACCTACGGGTTCGGCGGAGAAGTAGTTCAACAGGAAACTGCCCAGCACCGCCGCGACCACGGCGGGCCACAGACCTCCGATTGCGGCAACGGCCACGGCCGCTGCCAGCTGAAGGAGCATGATCATGGCGAAGTTGCGGAAGCCCAGCACAGTGACCAGGACTTCGACGCCGGGCGGCAACAGCAGGGCAAGGACAAGGCCAACGATAACCCGTCCACGGCCGATGCCCCGAACCGCGGGAAGACGCAGCAGAACGTCGTTGGAGTCGCTGCTTTGTGCTTCAGGAGCTGGCATGGCTACATCCTTCCACGGTTGGCAGGGTGGGCAGTTGTGCCCACCCTTCTGTGCCACCAGTGCCCGCGGTCCGCGCAAGGACTAGGCTTGCTTTCAGCATCTGGTCCGGCATGGCGCCGGACAATCCAACGGTCTATCCAGGGGGATATATATGGACCCGAACGAAGGCGCCGCTGGCAGCGGTGCTTCAGGAAATGACGCTTCAGGCAACGGCGCGTCAGGCAATGGCGCGTCCGGCGGCGGCGCTGCCGGGGGCGCTGCTGACGGGGGCGGCCAGGGCCCGGACGCGGGCAGGAATCCGCCCAAGCCACCACCGTGGCAGGTGCCCAAACCCGAGCTCCATCCGGAGCTGATCCCTCCAGCCAATGACAGGGACAATCCACCTGGCGGACAGAAGCCGAGCGGACAGAAGCCGAGCGGACAGAAGCCGAGCGGACAGAAGCCGAGCGGACAGGAACCAGGTTCCTCCAAGCCCGGTTCTTCCAGGCAGGGCTCTTCCAAGCCCGGCGCATCCACGCCCGGGCCCGGCGAGCCGCTGCCTATCATTGACCCCTTCGCCAAGGAACGTGAACGCGAATCAGCCCAAGCCGAGGCGCGGAAGAAGCGTTCCAGGCGCCGCACCGTCGTCGTGGGTTTGGGCGTTACCGCCCTCCTGGCGGGAACCATCACGGCCGTAGTTGCCAGCAGCGAACAAGAGGCTGACTACGCGCAGGTCTGTTTCAACGATGAAACCGGCGAGCGCGTGGACGATACCCAGTGCAACAACAGCAGCTCGGATGGCCGCGGGTCGGCCATCTACGCCTGGTACTTCTACTCGCGGGGAGCCACCGTGCCTGCTGTGGGACAGAACCGCAACTCCTACCCGGGCTCCGTCAAGACAGTTCCACAGGGCGCCAAGACTTCAACGGGTTACAGCACCAAGGGCGGCACAGTCAGCCGTGGCGGCTTTGGCAGCAGCTCCAAAAGCGGCGGAAGCTCGGGAGGCTAGGCGTGCAGCGTTTGCCCTCCGAGCCCAGGCCGGACTGGAAAAAGAAGATCGAAGAACAGGGCCTGGTCTTTTCGACCACCACCATGCCCGATGGCCGCAAAATCGAGTACTGGAACGAGTCGGCGTACTACGAATTCACCATGGACGAGGTGGAGACGCTCGAGAAGACTGCCGAGGACATGCACCTCATGTGTCTTGAGGCAGCAAAGTACCTCGCCACCGGGGCCATGGGCGATATTGGAATCGGGCAACAGGCGCTGGAGCTCGCCGGCGAATCGTTGCAGGCCGGGGACATGGATATCTACGGTCGCTTCGACTTCATCTATGACGGCAAGGGCGGGCCGGCGAAGATGCTGGAGTATAACGCCGATACGCCCACAGGACTCATTGAAGCTTCCGTTGCGCAGTGGTTCTGGTTGCAGGATGTGTTCCCGGAAAAGGACCAGTGGAACGGAATCCATGAGGCGCTGATCCGGCAATGGAAAAAGCTGCAGTTCCGCACCGGGATGAGCACACTGCATGTGGCTCATTCGGAGGCCGAAGAATCCGGTGAAGATTGGATGACTGCCGCCTACATGCGGGACGTGGCGAGCCAGGGTGGGTGGACGACTATGGGCATCAATATGTCGGATATCGGTTGGGACCCGAACCTGAACCGCTTTGTGGACCTGGACAATTTCATGATCAGCACCATGTTCAAGCTGTACCCGTGGGAACTGATGATGAAGGAACCTTTCGGGCATCGGCTGCTGACGCGGGCCCACAATCCTCGATGGGTGGAGCCCGCGTGGAAGATGCTGCTCTCCAATAAAGCCCTGCTTGCTGCGCTATGGCACCTGTACCCCGGCCACGAGAACCTCCTGCCGGCCTACCTTGGCGATCCTGGCCCGCTCAAGGAATGGGTGGCCAAGCCCCTTCATGGCCGCGAGGGCGACAACATCCGCATCCACGCCCCCGGCATCGAGCTGCAGCAACCCGGCGGCTATGGCCGTGAAGGGTGGTGCTTCCAGCAGTACCACGCCCTACCCGACTTTGATGGAAACCATCCGGTGCTTGGTCTGTGGGTGGTGGACGGCGAGTCCGTGGGCTGCGGCATCCGTGAATCGGATGGCCCCATCACGGACTATTTCTGCCGCTTCGTTCCCAACACCATCGACGCCCCGGCGCCTGCCGCGCCCACAACTACTTCCTACGGAGCTGCACTGTGAGCACTGAAAACCATGAGCACTGAAACCTCGACGCCGGACGGCGGTTCAGCGGGCGGCGACCGTACCGCCGTCGTACCTTCCAAAGGCCTCCATGCAGGAATCCTGGACCTTGGCGACTCCGTCATGCTGGGTTTGGCATCCACCGCGCCTGTGTATTCGCTCGCCGCTACGCTGGGGCTCATTGTTGCCGTCAACGGCAACTACACTCCCCTGATCCTGGTTCTTGCCTTCATTCCAGTGCTCTTCATCGCCTATGCCTTCCGCGAATTGAACAGTGCACTCCCTGACTGTGGCACCACGTTCTTCTGGGCACGAAAGGCCTTTGGTCCGTGGGCGGCCTGGCTTGGCGGCTGGGGCGTGGCACTGGCCGGCATCGTAGTCCTCGCCAACCTGGCGCAAATTGCCGGGAAGTATCTGTGGTTGCTGATCGGCGACGGTTCCCTGGCCGACAACACCTGGCTGGTTACCGCCACCGGGGTCCTGTTCATCGCGTTCATGACCTACGTCAATCACCGCGGCATTCGGCTGGGCGAGCACGTCCAGCGGACCCTGACCTACATCCAGTACATTTCACTGGGCATCTTTGCAGTGGCCATTATTGTTCGAATTGCAGCTGGGGTTCCCGGCAGTGACGGCACTATCCAGCCTTTCGACCTTGAGTGGTTCAACCCCGCGGGTGCCTTCGCCGATCCCAGCGCCGTGGTTCATGGGGTCCTGCTGGCCCTGTTCATCTACTGGGGCTGGGACACGTGCCTGGCCCTGAACGAAGAGACTGAAAACCCTGCGAAGACTCCGGGCCGTGGTGCCGTCATCTCGGCGTTCGTCCTGGTGGCAATCTACGTTTCCGTTGCACTGCTGGTGATGATGTACGCGAGTGTCGGGACCGAAGGCATCGGCCTGGGCAATGAAGCGAACCAGGATGACGTCTTCCTTGCCATGAAGGATGTAGTGCTGGGCCCGTGGGGTTGGCTGATCGTGGTGGCCGTGCTTGCATCCGTACTGTCGTCAACACAGACCACCATCCTCCCCACAGCCCGGGGGACGCTGTCCATGGGCGTGCACGGTGCCCTGCCGGCGCGTTTTGGCAAGGTCCACGAACGGTTCCAGACACCGGGTTTCTCAACCCAGGTCATGGGCGTGGCTGCCGTGGTGTACTTCGTGGCCATGAGCTTCCTCAGCGAGGACCTGCTGGCGGACTCCATCAGCGCCATCAGCCTGTTCATCGCGTTCTACTACGCCCTGACCGGTTTCTCGTGCGTATGGTTCTTCCGCTCAACGCTTCGGGATTCCGCCCGCAACCTGTGGTTCCGTGGCATCCTGCCCATCCTGGGGGCGGTGTCGCTGACGGTGGCGTTCTTTATTTCGGCGGTGCAAATGTGGGATCCGGAGTATGGAGACACCCAGATCTTTGGAATCGGCGGAGCCTTTGTCAGTGGGGTCCTGCTTCTGCTCCTGGGCGTGGTGCTGGCCATCGTGTGCCGTTTCGCACCTGCCACGCGTGGCTTCTTCACTGGGGAGCGGGCCGACGCCGGGGTGGTACGGGGCGAGTAGGCGCGCGTAAGCGGCGAGTAGGGTTTAGCGTCGCGCTGCGGTCCACTGATGCAGCCGGGTGGGAATGTCAGGGACCTCAATCTGGACAGCATCCCGCCGCAGCGCGATGAGCCAGCAGACCAGGATCCCCACGGCGCAGAACACTCCTGCACTTGATGCCATGATCCAGAGCCCTGGCGTCTGGACGTTCAGGTCTGCGGCACCCAGCGCCGTGCCGATGGTCTTTGGCGAATAGAAGAAGACCAGCGTGGAAAGTGCCAGCACAGCGGTCATCACAGTTCTCTGCGCCATGTACCTGCCAGGAGTTTCCTTGATGGTCCAGGCGAATGCCGGCAGGACCACAGCCATCCAGACCCAATGGTGGGACCACGAGACCGGACTGATGAGCAGCATGGCGAGTGCCGTCGTCGACATTGCAATGACCCGGGCTCCTTGGGCACTGGCCGCACGGATCAGGAAGGCCGCGAGCACAACCGTGGCGAGGCTGAGCGCGAGCCAGGGAACGGTTACTGAATCCTGCGGCACGCCGAAGTGCAGCAATGCGCCCTTGATCGAGAGGTTGTCCACGTAGCCGGCGCCGCCGATCCGGGACGTGTCAGGGAGTATTTCCAGCCAGAACTGCAGGGACTCAGCGGGCCGAACCACCCATGCCAGGAGGACGGTGCCGGCGAAACCAATGGACATGTTGGCCAGTCCACGCCAATCCTTGCGCATCAGGAAGTACAGGCCAAAGACTAGGGGCGTTAGCTTGATACCGGCCGCTATGCCCACCAGTAAGCCGCTGCCACGGACGCCCCGACGACCGGCCGGGCCAAGCAAGTCGACAGCCATCAAACCCATGAGCAGGATGTTGATCTGGCCGAACGCCAACGTCTCACGCCATGGGCCGAGGAACAGGACAGCCAGGACCAGGGCCCCGGCAATCCAGCGGCTGCGGCCGGATGACAACGCAGTGCGCCAGTCGTGCTTGGAGGCCCAATACTTCACAATCGTGGCGGCAACCCAGGCGGCAATGGCCACTCCGGCCACGTTGAACAGCATGAGAGCGGCGGGTTGGGGCCAGAGTGCCAGCAGCCCGAAGATGAGCGCCGCGAACGGTGGATACGTAAAGGGAAGTTCCGGTCCGCCGGCCGCGGCAACGCTTGGACCGTACAGGTCCGAAGGCGAGGCGCCGGCGTCGTTGAGGATGCTTCCGCCGAACCAGTACACACTGAAGTCCAGGCCCTGCTTGCTCCACTCAGCAAGCATCAGCCACACGGGCCACATCACGAGCGCCCACGGGAGCCAATGCAGTGCCCGTGAAGTGGTGGACATAGCCTTCCCGGTATCCGCCTTAGCTTGTAAATCGACGCCGGGCAGTGCCATGTCTTTGTCCCCCAATATTTTCAATGTGCAGTGGGGAACCCAGTGGTCCCCGAATACATACTACTTAAACGCCCGGCGGCGCCGATCCGGCTGATGGTTGCGCCCGTCCCAGCTGCCGGTTGCGCCTGACGCGGCGGAGGGGCGCGGGGCGTCTGCCTCGTGCGGGCATCCAGCCGCTTAGGATGCTGGAATGAGCGATTCAACGATGAACACCTCGGATGTGCTGGCCCTCGATTCCCTCTTGACCAGCGAAGAACTGGCTCTGCGCGAGAAGGTTCGGGATTACACCGCCCAGCGGATCCGGCCGAACATCGCGCGCTGGTATGAGGACGCAGTTTTCCCGCAGGAGATCGCGCCCGAGTTGGGCGAGCTCGGCGTCCTGGGAATGCATCTGGAGGGCTACGGCTGCCCCGGCCGGACCGCCGTCGAATATGGCCTGGCAGCCATGGAGCTGGAGGCCAGCGATTCCGGTATCCGCACCTTTGTCTCGGTGCAGGGCTCGCTCGCCATGACGGCCATTCACAAGTGGGGCTCGGAGGAGCAGAAAGAACAGTGGCTGCCACGGATGGCTGCCGGCGAACTGATCGGCTGCTTTGCGTTGACGGAGCCGACGGCGGGTTCGGACCCGTCGTCGATGACTACTTTCGCTCGTGAGACCTCCGACGGCTGGGTCCTCAACGGCGCCAAGCGCTGGATCGGACTCGCCTCAATTGCCGACGTCATGGTGGTGTGGGCCCAAACGGAGGATAACGCGGCCGGCATCCGCGGCTTCCTGGTACCGGCGGGCACGCCGGGCGTCACGGCCACGCCGATCGAGCCGAAGCTCTCCATGCGCGCATCAGTCCAATGCGACATCAAGTTCGACGACGTAAGGCTGGGTCCGGAGGCAATCCTCCCGGGTGCCATAGGACTTCGTGGACCGTTCTCCTGCCTGAACGAAGCCCGCTACGGCATTGCGTGGGGAGCCATGGGGGCGGCCCGCGACTCCTATGAGGCCGCCTTGGAATATTCCGGCAGCCGACTCCAGTTCGGGCGCCCACTGGCTGGATACCAGCTGACGCAGGAGAAGCTGGTGAACATGCTCCTCGAGATCCAGAAGGGCACCATGCTCGCCCTCCACCTCGGCCGCCTGAAAGACGCCGGACACCTTCAGCCCCAGCAGATCTCCCTGGGCAAGCTCAACAACGTCCGGGAGGCCATCAAGATCGCCCGGGAGGCCCGCACCATCCTGGGCGGCAACGGCGTGACGCTGGATTATTCGCCGCTGCGCCACGCCAACAACCTTGAATCAGTGCGCACCTATGAAGGCACTGACGAGGTTCACACCCTGATCCTTGGGCAGCACATCACGGGGATCGCCGCGTTCCGGGGCTGAGCACCCAAGTAAGTCGCAATTAAGCGCGTTCTCACGGCTCAAAACGCGCTCAACTGCTACCTAGTTGGGCTGGGGCGGCGGGCTAGTCCGGGTCAGGCGGAAACTGTGGCGGGTTGCTTCTTCGCTGAATCCTTGCGGATGGTTGCACTGATCACTGCAGCTACCGTGCACATGGCTGCCGCACCCAACCAGGCGTAGTTGTAGTGTCCGGTGGCATCGCGGATGAACCCGGCAGCCAGCGCGGCGGCCGCCGCTCCGAGCTGATGGGCCGCGAACACCCAGCCGAAAACCACTGAGCCATCGGCGCCGAATACCGAGCGGCAGATGGCTGCCGTCGGGGGCACAGTAGCTACCCAGTCCAGGCCGTAGACAACGACGAAGATGATCATGCTGGGTTCCACGGATGAGCCCAGCAGCAGCGGCAGCACCAGAAGGCCGATTCCCCGGAACTGGTAGTAGACCGCCAGCAGGACCTTTGGGTTGAAGCGGTCCGTCAGCCACCCGGACGCGATGGTCCCCACGATGTCGAAGATCCCGACGACGGCCAGCAAGCCCGCCGCCGTGGTTTCCGGCATGCCGTGATCGTGCGCGGAGGGAATGAAGTGCGTGCCGATGAGCCCGTTGGTCGTGGCGCCGCAGATGGCGAAGCCCGCCGCCAGCGCCCAGAAAGTGCGGACTTTGCTGGCACGTTTGAGGACCTGCAACGCCCGGACAGCCGCGTTCGCCGAATCCGGCTTGACTGTTTCGGAGCCGCTCCCTAGCGGCGCAACGGGAACGCCCGCCGTCGTGGTCTTTGAGCCGGCGGTACCGGCCGCGGGTGCTTCCGCACCATAAGGCAACACCCCGACGTCGGCAGGTGAGTTCCGCAGCCACCGCAGGACCAGCGGTACCACAGCGAGCGCACCGGCAGCGATGAGCAATGACGCTCCCCGCCACCCCGGGTTCTGGGCAAGGGCGGCGATGAAGGGCAGGAAGACGAGCTGCCCGGCGGCGCTGCCGGCGGTCAGGATGCCGATCACCAGGCCGCGACTTTTGGCGAACCACGTGTTTGCGATGGTCGCTGCAAAGACGAGGGCCATGGATCCCGTTCCCAGGCCAATCAGCACGCCCCAGGTGAGCAGGATCTGCCAGGACTGGTTGACGAACACCGTTAGCGCTGAGCCCAGACCGATCAGGCAAAGCGCGAGCGAGGTGACTTTGCGTATGCCGAAGCGTTCCATTAAGGCAGCGGCGAAGGGGGCCGTCAGCCCGAACAGGACGAGGTTGATGCTCACCGCCAAGGACAAGACTGTGGTGGACCAGCCGAATTCCTGTTGTAGCGGAACCATCAGCACTCCGGGCGCGGCCCTGAAGCCGGCGGCCCCAACCAGGGCGAGGAAAGCTACGGCGGCTACAATCCAGGCCGGGTGAAGTTTTCGGCTGGATCGTTGGCCGGGTTTGGGGGCTTTGCCAGTGGGGACGCCTGCTGTGGTGGTCGGAGTTCCTGTGACATCGGGAGCGGTCATGCGGAGATCTCCGTTTCAGGGGAAGTAGTTGGTACGGGTGCTATGGCCAGGGGCAGGGGATGGTCACTGCGTGTGAAGCTGTGCCAGCTCGTGTTGGCAGCTGTCAGGTGAACGCCACAATGCGTGCACGTGTCTGCCGACGCCGTGATTTGTCCGCAGTCAGTGTGAACGACCTTCATATGGGACACCTCGTTGGGCGCGTCCAAGTGTTTCTCTGCCCAGATGATGATGGCATTGAGGACGGGAAGAGCATCCTCACCCTTGGGTGTCAGCACGTATTCCTGGCGTGTCCGGGCACCATCCTCATAAGGACGTTGGCCCAACAGCCCGTCCTCGAGCAGCCATGCCAGACGTTTGCTGAGAACGTTGTCCGCGACTTCCAGTCGCTCCTTGATGGCTTCGAAGCGACCGTTTCCGAAGAAAATCTCGCGCAGGACCAAGCTTCCCCATGGATCGCCGAGGACGTCGAGGCCGCGCGCCAGGCTGCACGTGCGGGCGGACCAGTCAGATCGCAAAGGCATGTGGACAAGCTACCTGACTTTTCTAAAGAAAGCTACGCTCGGCGTAATGGTCCACCCCCTCGGCGCACCCGCTGGTTTGCCGTAGTTTCATCACTGGTTTACCCGTCCTACCTAGGCTGGCTGCGTCAACTCTGACCACGAAAGGCACCCTGAATGTCCTCGAATACCCCTGATCGGGTTAATCGTTCCATCAGCGCATCCGGATTGTCCCGACGCGGCTTCCTCGGCACGGCGGCCGCAGCGACGGCGCTTGCGGCCACCGGCTCATTGCTGCCTCCATCTGTGCAGGCAGCAATGGCAAAGCCCGTCCCGCCTGGAAACCTGCAATCCATCAAGCACGTGATTGTGCTGATGCAGGAAAACCGCTCCTTCGATCACTACTTCGGCTCATTGCGCGGCGTCCGGGGCTACGGGGACAAGTCCGTGACGCGCCTGCCCAACGGGAAGTCGATGTTCGAACAACCCAGGGCTACAGGAGAAACCGTCCTGCCGTTCTCCCTCCGCAAGGCAGCGGAGCTGGCCGGCCGCCCCGGCTCAGACATTCAGTACCTTGGTGATCTTGACCATTCCTTCGCCGGCACTACCACGGCGTGGAACAACGGCTGGTGCGATAAGTGGGTTCCTGCCAAGAGCGCATCCACCATGACGTTCTACGAGCGGGCTGACATTCCACTGCAGTACGAACTCGCGGACACCTTCACCATCTGCGATGCCTACCACTGCTCCGTCAACGGATCCACTAACCCCAACCGCAACTATCTCTGGAGCGGCACCACAGGCAACGAGCCAGGAAGCAGCAAGCGCGCGGTGACCAACGCGGCCTACGGCTACACCCACGGAGGCTACGACTGGACCACCTACCCGGAGCGCCTGGAGCAGTCAGGGATTTCCTGGAAGATCTATCAGGACTGGGACAATTTCACGGACAATGCTGTGGAATACTTCCAAACCTTCAAGACAATCGGCAGGAAGATGCTGGGATCGGTGGAGGGCAACCTCAACACCACCGAGGAGTTCTACGACAAGCTGGCCGGCAAGACCCCCGCTGAGCAGGACCGTCTCCTTGCCCAACTGGAGCAAGGCCGGGCGACGCTCAGCGAGTCCGAGAAAGCCCTCTTCGACAAAGCAATGTGGCGTGGGCGACCCAACACGCTTCTCCAGCGGCTAGGCACGAACATCAGCGACGGTACTTTGCCACAAGTCAGCTGGCTGGTTCCCTCGGCAGCGGATTCGGAACACCCGGGCGCATCCACGCCGGTGGGCAGCGCAAACTTCGTGTACAGGCTGCTGGACACCGTGGCCAGTAACCCTGATACGTGGGACACCACCGCGATCTTCCTGAACTTTGACGAGAACGATGGCTACTTCGATCACGTCCCGCCGCCGGTCCAGCCGCGCCCGGAGTCCGGGGAATCCACTGACTGGACCACGGCACGGCCCATTGGTCTGGGCCCTCGCGTCCCCATGACCATCGTTTCCCCCTGGACCGTGGGCGGCTATGTCAGCTCCGAGGTCTTCGACCACACCTCCGTGCTCCGCTTCCTGGAGCGCTGGACGGGGGTCCAAGAGCCGAACATCTCGCCCTGGCGCCGTGATGTCTGTGGGGACCTGACGGGCGTCTTCAACTTCGAATCCCCGGGGACTCCCCCGGTTTTGGACCACCCGGGCGCTGTACCTGCCAAGATCAGCAGGTGGCGGCCGAACCCTCCGGCGGTCCAGGTGGCACCCATCCAAGAACCCGGAAGCCGCCCGGCCCGTCCATTGCCATATAGACCCCAGGTATCGGCCGCGGTTCAGCCAGGAAAAATCACTTTGGCGCTGGCCAACAGCGGCGCGCGCTCAACCCACTTCACCATTTATGGCTACAAGGGCGAAGTCACCGAACCCCGGCACGTGGACGTTCTGGGGAGCCAGAAGGTGGAGCTGCCCGTTCCCTCCGGCGAATTCGACGTCGTCGTCACCGGTCCAAACCGCTACCACTACGAGCTGAAAGGCTCGACGGCGGGTGCCGCGGCCGGCGTCGATCTCACCGTGAACGGTCGGCGCGGCAACCAGGCCGTGGAGCTGGAGTTACGCAACGACGGCACGGCAACCGTCACGCTTCGCATTGAGTCCCTGCAGTATGCGGACGGCAATGACACGGTGAAGCTCAAGCCGGGGCAGACCAGGAAGATCGGTTGGGAAACCTTGCAGGGTTGGTACGACCTTCAGGTCACCTCACCCGATGACGCTACCTTCCGCAGGCGCCTGACCGGCCGTGAGGAAGACGGCCGGGAAGGTATCTCGGGCTGAGCCGACCCTCCGTCGCTCTGAAGAATACTGCTCTTGTTCGTCTCACATACCGCAGAACGGTGAGGGGGGCGAACAAGGGCGGGATTCAGCGGCGCCAAGCGTGGGAACCCACGTGCCCGGCGCGCATCTCGGCAGCAACGAGGCCCGTGCGCGAGGGCCGGTAAGCCAGCGCCCAGTAGGCCAGCAGCGCAATTCCGCACACCACACCCAGGCTTGACACCATCAGTTGCCATTGCGTCTGGGGGTCCTTGCCCCACTCGGCAGCGCCTGCCCAGACGGCAAGGTTCTTTGGCGTCATATAGAAGGCAATCGTGGAGCAGGCCACGATGATCCATCCCGCCGTGCGCATCCGCCCGCTGCGGGACGGCACCCGATGCATCGCGAAGGCCATGCTCGGCAGGGCTACCGCCACCCAGACCCAGTGGTGGGACCAGGAGACGGGGCTGACCAGGAGCATCAGGATGGCAGTGGCCGAGACGGCGATGAAGTTTTCATCCACGTCCACGGCCCACTTAATGACCAACGCTGCAAGCGCCGCGAGTGCCAGGGAAAGAATCAACCACACCACGCTGGTGAGGGCGGAATCCGGCATGCCGAAATGCAGGAGCAGTCCCTTGACCGACAGGTTGTCCACGTAGGCCGGGCCGCCGATGCGCCCGGTATCGGGGAGGATCTGGGTCCAGAATGCCAGGGATGCTTGCGGCAGGATGGCCCACGCGACCGCGATGGATCCGAAGAATCCAGCGGCCATCCACGCCAGCGCCTTGAAGTCGCGGCGGACCAGGAAATACAGGCCGAACGCCAGCGGCGTGAGCTTCACACCGGCAGTCAGACCGATCAAGAGTCCTGCGGGCCACCGGATGAGGCCCGCCCGCGCCTTACCGTAGAGCGCGAAGTCCGCCAGGATCACGCCCATCAGGATGATGTTGATCTGGCCGAAAACGAACGTATCCCGCCAGGGACCCAGGAGCAGGATGGCTCCTGTTCCCACCAAAGCCGTGGTCCTGAAGCGATAGTCGGCGAATGCTGAACGCCACGTCTTCAGGCCGAAATAGTGGCGTGCCAACCAGGCAGCCACCACTGCGGCACCTGCCAGGGCCGCGATGATGAAGACCATGCTGCTGGCAAAGAAACCCATTGCTGCCAGACCGGCAAAGAGCAAGGCCGCGAAAGGCGGGTAAGTAAATGGAAGGCCGTCGCGCACGGCATACAGGTCCCCGCCCTGGAGAACCTTGCCACCGCCGTAGAAGTAGACCTCGAAATCGTTCAGGAACGGCTGGTAGTCCGTGTAGAGGAACCAAACAGCGACGGCGAGGGTCAGCACGCCTGCGACGGTCAGGATCCAGCCGCGCTGGGCAGCCGAAACAAACGTGGGTGAAGAAGAAGCCACAGTGTCAGCCGTTGCTGATCTTGGCGAAGGCCTGCTCAAGGTCCGCGATCAGATCCTCGGATTCCTCAATGCCACAAGAGAGGCGCAGGAGGTTCACGGGAACGGCCAGTTCTGTCCCCTTGACGGAGGCGTGTGTCATCTCTGAGGGGTAGTTCATGAGGGACTCGATTCCGCCCAGAGATTCGGCCAGCGTGAAGATCGAGGTGGATTCGGCAACGGTACGGGCAGCCGCCTCACCGCCCTTGAACTGGACTGAGACCATGCCGCCGAACTTCTTCATCTGCTTCGCAGCGAGTTCGTGGCCGGGGTGGTCCGGGAGGCCCGGGTACAGCACGGCTTCAACTTCGGGACGCTGCAGCAACCATTCGGCTACAGCTTGGCCGTTCTCGCTGTGCCGGTCCATCCGCACGCCCAGGGTCTTGAGGCCTCGCGTGGTGAGGAAAGCATCCATCGGTCCCGAAACGGCACCAACAGCGAACTGGATGAAACCGATCTTCTCGGCAAGTTCAGCGTCGTTGACCACGATCGCGCCGCCCACCACGTCCGAGTGGCCACCGATGTACTTCGTGGTGGAGTGGATCACGACGTCGGCACCCAGGTCCAGCGGGGTCTGCAAGTAGGGAGACGCGAAGGTGTTGTCGACCACCAGGAGGGCACCGGCGTCGTGCGCTACTTCGGCGAGCGCCGCGATGTCAGTGATCTTCATCATGGGGTTGGACGGGGTTTCCACCCACACCATGCGCGTCTTGTTCGCTCCAACGGCACGTGCCACAGCATCGAGATCGGACATGTCCACGGGGGTGTTGCCGATGCCCCAGTCGCCGAGCACGCGGTTGATGAGGCGGTAAGTACCACCGTAGGCGTCGTTGCCCAGGACGATGTGGTCCCCAGGACGCGCCACAGCGCGGATCAGCGAGTCTTCGGCAGCAAGGCCAGAGCCGAACGAGAACGCGGCCGAACCACCCTCAAGGGCTGCCAGCTGCTCCTGCAGGGAGTCACGCGTGGGGTTGCCGCCGCGGCCGTATTCGTAGCCTGAACGCAGGCCGCCAATTCCGTCCTGCGCGTAGGTTGAGCTGAAGTGCAGAGGTGGCACTACAGCGCCTGTCCGGGGTTCGAAGGCCTGGCCGGCGTGGACGGCCCTCGTGTTGAACCCGGCGTTGTTGTTGACGGACATGGAAACTCCTCTTTCAGTGTTCAACGGTTGGAAGTGGGCGCGTCGCGCTCAGTTGCTCAGGTAGGCCAGGAGGTCGTGGCGGGTCAGGATGCCCACGGGCGCCCCAACGAACGTGACCATGACAGTATCAACGTCGGACAACAGCTCACGCGCCGCGGAGATGGTCTCCAGCGATCCGATAACGGGCAGGCGCTCCCCCATGTGTTCGGCGATCTTGTCCGTGAGTTTGGCTTCGCCGCGGAACAGCTTGGTGGTGAGGCTGCGCTCATCAACTGCACCCAGGACCTCGCCCATGACCACAGGCGGTTCCTGCGAGAGGACAGGGATGTGTGAGACGCCGAACTCGTTCATGATGTTGATGACGTCTCGAACGGTCTCGTTCGGGTGGATGTGGACCAGGTCCGGCATCTCGCCTGTCTTGGACTTCAGTACCTCGCCCACGGAGGACTCTTCGCCGCCGGAAAGGAAGCCGTAAGAGCGCATCCATTGATCGTTGAAGATCTTGGCAAGATAGCCGCGGCCGGAATCGGGGAGGATCACCACAACGACCGCGGACTCGTCCAGGTCCTTGGCAGCCTCCAAGGCAGCGACCACGGCCATGCCGGAGGAGCCGCCCACCAGGAGGCCCTCTTCGCGTGCCAGGCGGCGGGTCATGGCGAACGAATCGGCATCAGACACTGCGATGACCTGGTCCGGCACGGTTTTGTCGTAATTGGCGGGCCACATGTCCTCGCCAACGCCCTCAACGAAGTACGGGCGTCCCGTGCCGCCTGAGTACACAGAACCTTCGGGGTCTGCGCCGATGACCTTGACCCGGCCGCCGTCGGACCCGGGCCTGTCGGCCGAGACTTCCTTAAGGAAGGGGCCCGTGCCTGTGATGGTGCCGCCCGTTCCCGCGCCGATGACGACGTGCGTCACCTTGCCGTCAGTATCGCGCCAGATCTCCGGGCCCGTTGACTCGAAGTGGCTGCCTGGGGCTGCGGGGTTGGAGAACTGGTCCGGCTTGAAGGCCCCGGGAATTTCCTTGACCAGGCGATCTGAGACGCTGTAATAACTTTGCGGGCTGTCGGGGGCGACTGCTGTGGGTGTCACCACAACTTCGGCGCCATAAGCTGCCAAGACCGCACGTTTGTCCTCGCCGACTTTGTCCGGCACCACGAAGACGCACTTGTAGCCCTTTTGTTGGGCTACGAGCGCCAGTCCCACGCCGGTGTTCCCCGACGTCGGTTCAACGATGGTTCCGCCCGGCTGCAGCCGCCCGTCCTTTTCCGCCTCTTCGATCATCTTCACGGCGATGCGATCCTTGATGGACCCGCCGGGGTTGACGTACTCGAGCTTGACCAGGACGGTGGCTTTGATCCCGTCCGTTACGTGGTTGAGCTTGATGAGCGGCGTATTGCCGATGAGGTCCAACACGGACTGGGCGTACTTCATAGGTACAAAGTTACCGCCTGCCCGTAGTCCGCCCCGCCGTGCCTCACTTGCTGTGTATCACTTCCCGGCAGAGTCGTCGGTCTGCCAGAGGCCCAGGATGTTGCCCTCGGTGTCCTTGAAGTAGGCGTACCAGCCCATGCCGGGGACGGCGTCCTTACCTTGAACGATGGAGCCGCCAGCGGATTCCACCTGGCTGAGGGCAGCATCCACATCGTCCACGTCGACTGTGAGGATGGGAGTTTTCAGGTTCTCCGTGCGTGGAAACAGCGCGCCGTTGATGGCTCCGGGTTCGCTGGGCCTGCCAGTCTGTTCATCGGACGGAGTCGTGATCGCGATCGTGTAATCCATCTCCTGCATAGGGCTGAGATTCCAGCCGAAAGCACTTTGGTAAAAAGTGTTGGCCCTCTCGTTGTCATCCGTGGGAATCTCAAAATGCACTATTCCGGCCATGGTTTGCGCTCCTGGATTTTGCGGTTCGGACGCGGCCCACCCGCGCCACATCAGGGAGTCTAGACCCGTGAGGCAGCCGCCGTAAGAGGCTTACAGGAGTGAATTGTCAGCCAGCCGTGGGACCATGAAAACATGACCATCGCAGATGCCCCGCCCCTTGTTGCGGCCGCGGCAGACGCTTCCGTACGATGGCACCCCGGCGCCTCCTACAGGCTCGACCAAACCATGTTTCCCCTGATGCGGGGCAATGCCGACCCCTCTTTCGCGGCCCATCCCAACGGTTTCTGGATGGCCTTCACCACTCCTTCGGGGTCTGTGACCCTGCGGCTCTCGGCGGCTGGAGTGGGCGAGGATACGTTCGTTGACGCCCAGGCCTGGGGGCCCGGGGCGGAGGACGCCATCGTCGGCGTTCCCCGCCTCCTCGGCGCGGACGACGACTGGTCCGCGTTTGACGAACCCGGCTTCCATGCAACGCTCCCCCGCCTGGTCACTGAAGCACGACGCCGCAACCTGGCACTGCGGCTACCCTCCACTGGGCGGCTGGTTGACTCGCTGGTGCCCACCATTCTGGAGCAAAAGGTCACCACCTTGGAGGCAAGGCGAGGCTACCGGTACTTGATGTACCGGTTCGGAACACGCGCGCCGGGCAAGGCCCCCGATGGGCTCCTCGTGCCTCCCACGGCGCGGCAATGGTTGGCCGTTCCATCCTGGGAGTGGCATAAGGCGGGAGTCGGGCCACAACGCTCGGCAACGGTGATGCGGGCGCTGCAATCCGCCGTCGCGCTTGAACGTTTGGCTGGCCTTGACCCAGCCCGTGCCGGAGCCAAACTGCAGACCATTCCGGGAATCGGAGTGTGGACTGCTGCAGAAGTGGTCCAACGGACCCACGGCTGCCCGGACTCGATTTCCGTGGGCGACTACCACCTGGCCTCTTATGTGGGCTACGCGTTGCTGGGACGGAAGATTGACGACGCCGGCATGCTGGAGTTGCTGGAACCTTGGCGGGGACAAAGGCAGCGCCTGGTCCGCATGCTCTACCTGAGCGGCTTCCGCAAGCCCACTTTCGGGCCAAGGATGACCGTCCAGGACCACCGCGCCCACTAAAGCAACGCGGAGTCACTTGTGGCCCATGTTTGCTCCGCCAAAGGGCCATAAGTGACTCCGCGTTGCTCTACATTGCGCGGAGCTTCGCATTCTTGATCCTGGAGATCACTCCGGCGAAACCTTCGGCAAGGTCGTCTGCATTGACCTTGACATAGGACCAGCCAGCGCTGAGAAATGCCTCGTCGCGGCGGTTATCCCTGGAC
The DNA here is from genome assembly GCA_039636795.1 of Micrococcaceae bacterium Sec5.1. Lineage (NCBI taxonomy): Bacteria > Bacillati > Actinomycetota > Actinomycetes > Micrococcales > Micrococcaceae > Micrococcaceae bacterium Sec5.1. The sequence continues at coordinate 4,138,914 of CP143430.1, forward strand.
TGCTGTTCACGTGTCAGGTGATGGGCGCCGTCGTACTGTACTGCGATGCGAAACCGCCGGTACCCGAGGTCGGCCCTGGGTGATAGCGGATCCAAGGGGTCCAACTGCAGCTGTAGTTCCGGCTCCGGCAGGCCGGAATCCCGCATGGCCAAACGCAGGAATGTTTCTGGATACGAATCTGCGCCCACCCTCATTTCGTCCAGTGCCAGGCGGGCCTTTTCCACCCCTTGGAGATTAGGGTGTTGTCGAATCAACAGCCGAAGACCGGATGGGTAAGCATAGGGTTCGGACCGTGATTCGAAAGCTGGCCGAGGGCGACGGATCAGCTGATCGCCCATCGCAATGACATAGGGAAGAGGCAATTCCGTGGCTAGGTCCAGCCAGGTCCGGGGCCGCACCGAGACCGGGACTCCCTGATAATTCACAACCTCGCCAGGGAAAACCCGAACTCTGTGACCTATTACTCCGGTCCGGCGAACGCGCGGTAGTTGATGTGGCTTGCTGAGATGGATTGTCTCCTCGTTGCCCATCCAAGGCGGAAGCCCCAGCCCGGTCAAAAGGGCAGCAGTCTCATGCGAAACCCAGGCGCCCGGTGTTGCGGCGGCCAGAACCCTCGCCCGTTCCAGCAATTCAATCTCACGTCCCGTTGGCAGATAAATCAGCCGACCGCCGTCGGCCAGGTCCTTGGCTCTCAGGCGTTTGGTCGCGACGCCCAAGGCGCGGGACTCATAGACGGTGAAGGGCCGAGCGTCGAGCCCGTCCGGCAAAGGATTGATGCGAACCATGCACTCCAGTCTGTCGGCTGGAGGCCTAGGAAATTGAGTTATCCACAGGTCCACCTACTGCCGAGGCAACGCGGGGTCACTTTTGGCCCTTTAAAGGCGTCAACATGGGCCATAAGTGACCCCGCGTTGCTTTAGAGGTGCAGGCGGGAGACCGCTTCCTGGCGCATGTCCACCTTCCGAACTTTGCCCGAGACGGTCATCGGGAAACTCTCGCGGACATCCACGTATTTCGGAATCTTGTAGTGCGCCAGCTTGCCCCTGCAGTACTCGGCGATGTCCTCCGCGGTCAGGGTTTCCGCCCCCGGTTTGAGGATGATGCAGGCCATGAGTTCCTCGCCGTATTTAGCGTCCGGAACCCCGATCACCTGCACGTCCTGGATGGACGGATGCAGATACAGGAACTCCTCAATCTCGCGGGGATAAATGTTCTCGCCACCACGAATCACCATGTCCTTAATCCGGCCTTCGATCACCAGATACCCATCCTCGTCCATGCGGGCGAGGTCGCCGGTATGCATCCAGCCCTCGGAGTCAATGGCCTCGGCGGTCTTGTCCGGCTGGCCCCAGTAGCCCTGCATCACCGCGTAGCCGCGCGTGCACAGCTCACCGATGACGCCGCGCTCCACCACTTCACCTGTACCCGGGTCCACAATCCGGCTCTCAAGGTGCGGCATGGTCCTGCCCACTGTGCTGGTCCGGTGCTCCAAAGTGTCCCCCGCCCGGGTCATGGTGGACACCGGCGAAGTCTCGGTCATGCCATAGCAAATGGCAACATCCACCATGTGCATCTCATCGATGACCCGGCGCATCACCTCAATGGGGCACAACGACCCCGCCATGACACCCGTCCTGAGCGTGGAGAGATCGAACGTGGCAAAGTCGGGCAGCGCGAGTTCGGCAATGAACATGGTGGGCACGCCATAAAGCGACGTGCCGCCAAAGTCCTGCACGGCTTCCAAGGCCGCCGCTGGGCTGAATCCCCTGCTTGGGATGATGGTTGCCGCCCCGAAACTCAGGGCATTCAGGTTCCCGATCACCATTCCGAAGCAGTGGTAGAAAGGCACTGGAATCACCACGCGGTCATGTTCCGTGTAGCCCAGGAGGCGGCCGATCGAGTGACCGTTGTTGAGGATGTTGTGGTGCGTGAGGGTCGCACCCTTCGGGAAGCCCGTGGTGCCCGATGTGTATTGAAGGTTGATGGGATCATGCGGATCCAGTTCGGCCATACGGTCCCGTACTGCAGAAGGCCCGACGCCGTCCGCCCGGGTCAGGAGCTCGGCATACGTCAGTTCGTGGCCGGCCTGGGGGACACCCGGGGTGAGCCCCGCAACCGGTTCTCCGGGGAGAAAGACGATCTCCCTGAGTTCGGGGCAAGTGCCTGCAGTTTCCCTGGCCATGCCCACGTAATCGCTGTTCTTATCGGAGGGCGCAGCCACGAGCATCCGCATACCGTTCTGCTTGACCACGAATTCCAATTCGTGCCTGCGATAAGCCGGGTTGACGTTGACCAGCACGGCCCCGATCTTTGCCGTGGCGTACTGCAGGATGGTCCACTCGGCACAGTTCGGGCTCCAGATGCCGATGCGCTCGCCTTTCTCCACCCCGAGGGCGAGGAGCGCGCGGGCGAGGTGATCGACGTCGTCGTTAAGCTTTTCGTAGCTCCACCGACGGGCATCCCCGCCTGGCGTGGCAGCGGCTTCTATCAGCGCGTCCCTGAGCGGAAACTGCGCTGCGATGCGTTCAAAATTGGCACCGATGGTCTCTTCGAGCAGCGGGACGTCAGTGTCTCCGTCGGTGTAGGACAACATGACCGAACGCTACCAAGACAGTGCGCGCAACAGAACCGTAAAGTGGACAATCGGCTCCGTGTCCTCCCGGTAGGGTTGGATCCATGAGTGCACCCATCGACCTGCAGGCCACGTTCATCCCCAACGACGGCGAATTCTTCCGCGTGAAGCTCGCCTTGGAAATCGCGATCGACGAGGTCGTCAACGAGCCCGGCTGCATCCGTTATGAACTGACCGAAGCCAGTGAGGAGAAGCTGGTGCTCACAGAGCGCTGGGAATCGGAAGAGGCCTTGGAGAAGCACTCCAAGGGCATTGCAGTGCAGGACCTGAACGAGTCCCTCAGCGCCTTGCTGGCTGAGCCGGTCAAGCTCGAACGGCTCTAGCCTCTCCCAGCCCTGGCTCAGCTCCCCACACCAGCTCAGCGAAATCGCCGCAAAACTGCGGGAACGCATTAAAGCATCGAGGTCGCCGGAATTTTCCGGCGACCTCGATGCTGTTCCGGCGGTTTCGCCGGGCGGGTCTAGCTTTCCTGGGCCTCGGCACGCGCCTTGGCCACGTGGGCGTGGACTTCTTTCATGTCCAGGCCCTTCACGGCCTCGATGACCTGCTCCAGCTGCGGGCCGTTGAGGGCACCCGGCTGCGAGAAGACAAGCACTTTCTCGCGGAAGGCCATGAGCGTCGGGATGGACGTAATCCCGGCTTCGGCGGCGAGCTGCTGCTCAGCCTCGGTGTCCACTTTCGCGAAGACCACGTCCGGGTGCTTCTCAGAAGCTGCCCCATAGGTGGGCGCAAACTGGCGGCACGGGGCGCACCAGGCGGCCCAGAAATCCACCAGGACAATGTCATTGCCCTCGATGGTCGATGCGAACTGTTCTCCAGTGATGTCAACTGTAGCCATGTTTCCACGGTACGCGACCCCGCTCGCTAAGTCCCGTGGAGAGGGGCATTGTTCGCTTCCCGCGTCACCGGGAATAAACGGCTACTTGCCCAGGACGTACTTGAGCGCGGACGCGTAGAGCGGGGCCACCTTGTTGTGTCCGGTCTGGTTTAAGTGGACGTCATCAAGATAATTCCAGGTGGCCCCAGCAATAGTTGCGGTCCCGGCCATCGAGATGCGTGGCCAGCCCCGGACAGCAGCTTCGCGTGTCAAGAGCCCGTCCACCCATCGGCGCTGGAAATGGCTGGCGTCGTAGCGGGAGATAACCCCCGTGATGAGGATGGTGCTGCGGGGATATTTGCGGCGCAGTTCATCCCACAGTCGGTTGGCCTGGGACAGGATCGCGGCATCGGTGGCAAGAATCCGGGCGTCGTTTCCACCAAGAGTCACCACCACCAGTCCGGGGTTTCCTTGGGGCAAAAGAATCCGGTCCAGGAGCACGGCATCCGTCGCCGAATTGCCGCCTACGGCAGGACTTCCCGAAACGTATCCGATGCCGCCAATGCTTCGGACCACTTGTCGGGTATAGCCAGCGGTGCGGGCGCCCTGTTCACCCCATGAGTCGAGGTCCAGCTGCGAGTCGCCAAGGAAGACCACCGTGGAGGCGTCCACTGCTTCAGCTGAATACAGCTCCTGCGTGGAATCGTTCCAGATGGTTTCCAACTTTTGGAAGGCGACGTGGGAGCCCCGGGCATCGGACCAGGTATCGCGCACCGGCCAGCCGAACTCGCCCGGATTGATGGACCACACTTTGTATGTGGGGTGCCCCACAATCCGCGCTCCCGTTGCAGGCCCCCAAACAAGCCAACCGTTGACGAACTGCTGCACCAGACCCCCGGCCCGCGGAAGCTTGTCCGTGAGGGGCAAGCCCAATTGGCCGGCAGCTCCACCCAGGGAGACGTAGCGGTTGTGGACGTCGCCATGGGTGGTTGAATGCGCACCAGTGGCCGCCGACCAGTAGACCGTGCCGCCCTGGAAGAGTTGGTAGACGAAGTCGTTTTGCCGGTATTCCTCGCTGACCGGATATCCCAAGGCACCGTTCTGGCCTCCCGTCGCGGACCAGTAGCCACGGATGGCTCCCGTCAGGGCCCTCGCTCCGGTGGCGGGGGACCAGATCATGGTTCCGTGCTGGTACTGCTGTGATGAGCCGCCATTACGCAGTCCAGTCGCTTCATCCGTAGTGGGATAGCCAAACTCACCGCTTTCCAGCCCGGATTGGCGCCAGCGCTCACGTATGGCGCCCATGGAGGGATGTGCCCCAGTCGCCGGGGACCACACAATAAAGCCGCGCTCGAAGACCTGGTAGGCACCGCCCTCGGGCAGTCCGGTGCGTTCACTGCCGGCCGGGTACCCGAGGAAACCAGCCTCAAAGCCCGCCCTCCCCCACGCCAAATGGATGGACCCCGTGGTGCGTTGGGCACCAGTAGCTGCCGAGAAACTGATCGCTCCTCTTTCGAAGAGTTGCTTGGAACCCCCATTGCGCAGGCCGCTTACAGTGTCTGTCGTGGGATAGCCGTGATAGCCAGCAGGACCATTGGCGTCCCACCATGCGGTGCGGACCGGCCCATTGACCACCACACGGGCTCCCGTACGGGCAGACCAAGCGATATCGCCACCGACGAACCGTTGCACGCAACCGGTGCTGGAGCATTCCTCCGCTGCCGTGGGCCGGATCAGAACGCTTCGGGCCCAAGTGCTGGTGCCGTAAAGCTGCCCGATGGCGCCTGTGACGGGAGGAGTGGAAGTCTGAAACTTGATGCTCGCCGACGGGAACGCTTGCGCCGGTACCACTGTTCCAAGCAGGCCAAGGACCAACAACAGCGCCGCCGCTGACCGGGCGATTTTGCTTTTCTTCGACCACGAAGCCGACCCCGCACAACCCACTTATCTACCCCTGCATCGTCGGACCCAAAGGCCCCGTCACTGCTCCCCCACGAAGACAGTCAAGCCAGTATCTTCGACGGCGGCACTTCAGGCAGCGACGACGCAGCGTTTGGTGTCACATCGTTATGTTCCCCGGCCGGCGGGCATCGTTCCGCTGAGTCATGGGAACCCCTGTCATCGCCGGATCCTTCGTCCTAGACTGGCCTCCCATGGTGACTTGGGGACGGGTTGCGTTGCCTGCTCTGACCAGTTCTTGCCCGACCAGTTCTTGCCCGGCAGCCACGCATTCAATGAAGGGAATGAACGTGGAGCCTGAGGATAACAAAGCGCTGGTTAGGCGCTTCTACGAAGCGATCGATGCCGGCAACATCGAAGCGATGGACGATCTGGTTGCTGAAGACTACCTGGACCATCACCCTCCTTTCCCCGGGCTCTCGGCTGGACGGGAGGGACTGAAGGAGGCCTTCCGCATTTTCCTCCAGGCCACGCCGGGACATCATGTTATTGAAGATCAGATCTGCGAAGGCGACAAGGTAGTTACCAGGCTGACCGCCCATGGTCGACACGAAGGCGAGCTGCCCGGTCCGCTGGCTGCTACAGGCGCCCAACTGGACGAAACCGCCGTTGCCATCCACAGAATTCAGGACGGCAGGATTGTGGAGCATTGGTCCGATCGCGACGACCTCGCGCTGATGCAGCAGCTTGGGATTATTCAGATGCCAGGCGCCTGAATCGAGCCGCGAAGCTTCCGAAATACGCCCAAAGCAGCCTCGCATCCGTGAAGTGAATCCCTGCCTCTTGCCAGCGATTGAACAAGTGTTTAGTGTATGAAACATGCGTTTAACCGCAGAGGATTTAACCACCCGTGCACGCATCCGTGATGCCGCCATTGGACTGTTCGGCCGCGCTGGTTTCGGCCCTGCTACCGTCCGCGCGGTCGCCTCTGCCGCAGGGGTCAGCCCTGGGCTGGTGATCCACCATTTCGGCAGCAAGGCAGGTCTGCGCGAAGCATGCGACCAGCATGTCCTCGCGCAGACAGCCAGCCAGGGCAGGGAGAAAACAGACCCAGGCACCGCACGCCAATTGATCCAGGACTACCTCAACCACCCGGACCAGTACGCCAACGAAATCGCCTACATTCGCCGCTCCCTGGGTGACGAATCCGAGGCCGGCGACGCATTCTTCGACGCCGTGGTGCGCCAGACGCAGGACATCATCGAGGCCGGAATCGCTGCCGGCACCATCCGCGACTTCGACGACGTCCGGTCCACCGCCGTCGTCGTTGCATCAAACAGCCTCTCAATGCTCATGCTGGGCAGGCACCTCTCACGGGCGCTGGGTGCAGATGTAGCCGAACCGCACGGCATAGGACCGGAACTGCTGCGGCAATTGACCGTGCCTGCGCTGGACATCTACACCAACGGCTTCTATGCGGATTCGCGGTTCCTGGACTCGGCCCGCGACGCCCTGCAGCAGGACACCATCAACCAAGGAAGGGAGCATGCCCCGTGACCCAGGCAATCGTCGTCGAGGGGTTGCGCAAGAAGTTCGGCCAGCGCGAGGTCCTCCACGGACTCGATTTCGCCGTTGAACCGGGAACGGTCTTCGGCGTCATTGGACCGAACGGGGCGGGCAAAACCACCACCATGCGCTGCCTGCTGGATATCATCCGGCCAAGCGCGGGGACCATTTCAGTCTTGGGCCAGGATCCGCGCCGCGCCGGAATCGGGCTGCGCCGCAGGATCGGTTACCTCCCCGGTGAACTCCACTTGGAGAACCGAACCACGGGCCGCCGCATGCTCGAGCACTTCGAGGCCATCAGCGGCCCGGTACAGCCCAAATATGTCAACGAGTTGGCAGAACGGCTGGACCTGGATTTGGACCGGCAGACCCGCAAGCTCTCCAAAGGGAACAAGCAGAAGCTCGGCCTCCTGCAGGCGTTCATGCACCGCCCCGAGCTCCTGGTGCTCGATGAACCAACCAGCGGCCTGGATCCCCTGGTCCAACAGGAATTCCATTCACTGGTCCGCGAAGTGGTGGACGATGGCGCCACGGTCTTCCTCAGCTCACACGTGCTGAGCGAGGTCCAGCAGGCCGCCGACGCCGTAGCCATCCTTCGCGACGGCGGCATCGTGACCATCTCCACTGTTGAGGCCTTGAGGAACGCGGCCGTACGGCAGTTGCGGTTCAACGCGGCGGGCGCAGAAACGCACGACGTCGGGGCGCTGCTGGCGCGGGTGCCCGGCGTCGCCAACGTTGTGCTGCGGGAGCTTCCTGGTGACAGCGCAGCGGAAGCCGCCGTCGAAGCAACGGCGACGCTCTCGGGGCAGGTCCAGCCACTGGTGCAGGAGCTGGCCCGATTAAACCTCACAGACCTCGTCCTGGAGGAGCCGGATTTGGAGGAAGCCGTGCTGACTCTCTACACGGGGCACTATGCGGGCAACGGAAACGGACACGGCGGAAACGGACGAAATGGAAATGGACACACGTCCCTGAGCCACACGGAAGGAGCACACCATGTCTAAGTTCCTCCCCCTCTTCACGAAAGCCTTGACTGACTCGTGGCGGTCCACCCTCGCGTGGGCCTTGGGACTGACGGCCGCGATCATGCTGTACCTGCCGCTGTATCCGTCCATCGGCGGCAGCGCGCAAATGCAGCAAATGATCGACGCACTCCCCCAGGAGATGACCAAGGCCCTGAACTATGACCAGATCGCCACCGGACCTGGCTATACCCAGGCCACCCTTTTCGGGTTGATCGGTTTCCTGCTGATGTCCATGGCCTCCGTCGGTTGGGGCGCGGCGGCAGTCGGCGGGGACGAGGAGTCTGGGCTGTTGGAATTGACCTTGGCCCATAGCGTGACCCGAATCCAGGTGGTCCTTGAACGCGCCCTGGCACTCGTGGTCCGCGTCGCGATCCTCTCAGCCTTGGTCTTCCTGCTGGTGCTGGTGCTGAACGGGCCCTCGAAACTGGATATCGACGTCGGGCATCTCTTCGGTGCGGTAGTGCTGTTTGCCGCTTTGGCACTGCTGAGCGGAACAGCGGCGCTGTGCGTAGGTGCGCTGACCGGGCGGAAGGTTTATGCGATTGCGGCGGGTGCCGCGGTCGCCGTCCTCGGCTATGTCTTCAACGCTGTTGGGAGGCAAAGTCCCGACGTCGACTGGCTGCTGAACCTTTCGCCGTACCACTGGGCGTACGGCAATTCACCCGTGACGAACGGTGCTGATTGGGGAGCGGCTGCGGGCCTGCTGGGTATTTCCGCGGCGCTTATCGCACTGGGCGCGGTTGCACTTCAGCGGCGGGACGTCGGCGTTTAGTTATCCCTAAGCCCACACGTGCGGAGCTGGCCGACGGGCTCCTGGGAGCGCATTGTTTTCGCGCCATTCATGGATCCACTCCGGCAATTCCAGATCAGCCGGTGGCGCACCGAACTCAGCAATGATCTCCTCCTGCGTCACTGGCTTTCCCTTGTTGACCAAACGGGTTGCGATGTGGGCGCGGGCGTAGATCTCACCCTCCACCACCATGCGCTGCTCAAAGTAGATGGCTTTGGTATCCAGTCCGATGATGCGCGTTTCGATGGTGTAGCGCTGCCAGAGTTGCAATGACTTGCGGAAAGCGATGGTCTCTCCGGCAGCCACGGGACTCCAGCCGCGTCGGCGCATCTTTTTCCAGATACCGCTGCGAACCATGAGGTCGAAACGGCCGAGGTCCATCAAGGAGAAATACATACCGTTGTTCACGTGCATCGCGATGTCGATGTCCGTCGGCAGAACGCGCAGGGGCAGCGAGGACGTTTCCCAAGCACCCAAGGGTGAACGCTTGGATGAGGTGAACAGCAGCATGAGGGTGCGGAGAAGCAAATGCATGCGAGCAATGTTACCCGCGAGTAACTTCACTGGGAATAGGCAGACCGCATAGTGGACGCAGTGTCGCCAAAGGCGTTAGTACATCCATCGCTTTATGTCCAACGATTGCACAAACGTTTACCGCCAGTTCATCCATCCCGTGCACAATATCTGAAACCCGGAAACATCGACTCATCACCAGGGAGACCCCTTGAGCACTTTGCAAAGCACCAAGCCGCACGCAGACGTCTGGCCTGACCTCGCCCGCCACCAGGACGTCGTACTCCGGGACGCCCGGGGCAACCGCATCGAAGGAAGCATCGACGGCATGACCGATGACCGCAGCACACTCTGGGTACAGCTCAAAGGCGGTCTGGGCCGGCAGCTGGTTCACCACATGGACGGATACTGGCTGGAGACTCCTGCGGCCTAACCCCTTTTTAGGCGGCTGGCCCCCACCGTCACCACCAACTTTGAACACTCCTATCGGGTGACGCGCCGTTGTCTGCGGCGTGTCTCCCGGCTGGCTGAATCAAAGTGGGTGGTAGCCGCACAAGCTCGGCCCGACATCCACAGCCGTCGGCGGCAGCCCTATCCCCTGATCATACGAAAAATCCCCGGAACCTAGTGGTTCCGGGGATTTCCCTTTGGGTGGCAGATGAGGGATTCGAACCCCCGTAGGCGTTGCCAGCTGATTTACAGTCAGCCCCCTTTGGCCGCTCGGGTAATCTGCCGAACTTCAAAAGAAGATCACTTCCGGAGACCGTTTCTTTCGATCCGGTAACCGAAGGCAGAGATAACCTTACAGAACTTCCGGCCAAGAATCTAATCGAGGGCGGACACGCCGGAATGGCCGGTATTTCAGGCTTCTCCGAGGATCCGGCCAGCCAGTTTCGCTTCAAACTTTTCTGCTTGTTCGGCCGTGATTTGGTTGAGCTCCACCGCACGCTGCAGATCGGCGTGCACGCCGTCCATCCGCGAAGCCGCATCCGGCACCGGGCTCAGGACGATCGACGCCGCCACGGTCACCGCTGCCACCGCACTCGCCGCGGCTGCCGCTGCCGTACCGATCGAACCAGCTGCCGCGGAAGCGGACTTCGTGACGTAGTGGACGGCCTTGTGGCTCATGCTTACCTCCGGGGTGGGCTCTTCCAACTGGTACAACTCTCAAACACCCACCTCGGTTCCAAGCAAGCATGTGCTGTGAGCGAACTGTGAAAGTTATCCACGGCCCCATCCCCCGCCTTCCGTACTAGGCTGGATGGCAGACAAACCGCCCTTACCGGGCCCCCAACCTAAGGAGAGTCATGGCAGGCGAATCAACATTCGACGTCGTCAGCAAGGTAGACAAGCAAGAGGTCGCCAACGCGCTCAACCAGTCCCAGAAGGAAATCGCGCAGCGCTACGACTTCAAAGGGGTCGGCGCGGAGATTGACTTCAGCGGCGAAAAGATCCTGATGAAGGCCAACTCCGAGGATCGCGTCCTCGCCGTCCTGGACGTCTTCCAGTCCAAGCTCATCAAGCGTGGCATCTCCCTGAAGTCCCTGGACCAGGGCGAGCCTTACCCCTCCGGCAAGGAATTCCGGCTTGAGTGCACCATCAAGGAGGGCATCGCCCAGGACATCGCCAAGAAGATCAACAAGATCATCCGCGACGAAGCCCCCAAGTCCGTCAAGTCCCAGATCCAGGGCGACGAGCTTCGCGTCACCTCCAAGTCCCGCGATGACCTGCAGGAAACCATGAACATCCTCAAGAAGTTCGAAGAGGCAGACCTGCAGTTCGTGAACTTCCGCAGCTAGGCTGCCGACGCTGCACAGCCAGCGTCATAAAAGCCGGGGTCCGGCGCCGCTCAGGGCGCTGGACTCCGGTTTTTTATTGCCCGGGTCCGTCGATTGTCGTAATGGCCGGAGACATTAGCGCACAAAATTTTTGCGTAATCACCGCAGGGCAGTATTCTTCTTCATTAGGCAAGCCTAAGTATGGCTACCCTGAGTGAAAGAAATGCACATGACCGCCAACTTCCTGATAGGCCTGCGTGAGGGCCTCGAGGCCTCGCTCATCGTGGTCCTCCTGATGGCCTACCTCATCAAGACCGGCCGGCAGTCCCTGCTCCCCCGGCTCTGGACCGGCGTCGGGCTGGCCATTGCCATCTCCCTCGCTTTCGGCGCCCTTCTTACTTTCGGCCCGCGGGGCCTCACCTTCGAGGCCCAGGAAGCGATCGGCGGAGGGCTGTCCATTGTTGCCGTAGGCCTCGTGACCTGGATGGTCTTCTGGATGGCGCGCACCGCCCGCAGCCTCGGAAGCGACCTCCGGTCCCACGTGGACAAAGCAGCCGACGGCGCCGCATGGGGCCTTGTGCTGGTTGCGGCACTGGCCGTGGGCCGCGAAGGACTCGAAACCGCCCTCTTCATTTGGGCGGCAGCGCAAGCCACCGGCGAAACCACGTTCCCCCTCCTTGGCGCCCTGCTTGGCCTCCTGACAGCTGCCGGACTCGGATACCTGCTCCACCGGGGCGTCCTCAAGGTCAACCTGGGCCGCTTCTTCACCTGGACGGGAGTGGGACTCATCGTTATTGCCGGGGGCGTCCTTGCTTATGGCATCCACGATCTCCAGGAAGCCGGCATCCTTCCCGGCCTGCATAGCCTGGCCTTCGACCTCTCAGCCGCCGTTCCGCCGTCGTCCTGGTACGGGACCTTGCTGAAGGGCACACTGAACTTCTCCCCGGCCACCACCTGGCTGGAAGCAGCAGCCTGGCTGCTGTACGTCATCCCCGTCCTGTTCCTGTACATCCGGGCCAACCGCTCCCATCCTCCGGCGGCAGCAGCGAAGACGCCCGCGGCGAACCCGGCAGTCGCCCTGCAGCAGTAAGAACCCAGAGCCTCTCCAACTCGACGCGCAGGCCCTCGCAGCCGCGCCTTCCCCCAACACAAAGGACCCCCATGCTTGGCACGTTCCTGTCCACGTCCACTTCCCCGAAGCTTCGCAGGACCCTCACCGTCATCGGCGCAGCCGCCGCCGTCCCCATGGTTCTGGCGGGCTGCACTGACAATGCGAAAACCACGGCGGCCACGGATGGGCCGATCCAGGTCAGCAGTACCGCTAATGAATGCAAGGTCTCCACAGGAACTGCGCCCAGCGGCAACCTGACGTTTGCCGTGAAGAACGAAGGCACCGAGGTCACCGAGTTCTACCTGCTGGCCGAGGACGGTTTGCGGATCATCGGTGAAGTGGAGAACATCGGGCCTGGAATTACGCGGAACCTGGTGCTCACGGCTCCTGCAGGCAAGTACAACACCGCCTGCAAGCCGGGTATGCAGGGCGACGGCATCCGGGCTTCGTTCGAGGTCACGGAATCCGGAAACAAGCCAAGCGCAGATGCTGACTTCCAAAAGCTGCTTGAGACCGGCTCCCAGCAGTACGCCGCTTACGTCAAGGACCAAACGGAGCAACTCGTCACAGGCACCAAGGCCTTTGCAGATGCCTTCGCAGCCGGTGACGCCGCCAAGGCCCGCGAACTCTATGCGGCGACCCGTATGCACTGGGAGCGGATCGAGCCCGTTGCCGAGTCGTTTGGCGATCTCGACCCCAAGCTGGATGCACGCGAGGCCGATCTCGAGCCTGGCCAGGAGTGGACCGGCTGGCACCGCGCCGAGAAGGACTTGTTCCCGCCTGCGGACTACACCGCCATGACGCCGGCCGAACGAACCGCGATTTCCGCTCAGCTGGTTGCAGATACTGCGGACCTCGCAACGCGTACCCGCACGGTGGAGTTGACGGCAGACAAGCTGGGCAACGGCGCCAAGGAACTCCTCGATGAGGTTGCTACCGGTAAGGTGACGGGCGAGGAAGAGATCTGGTCCCACACCGACCTCTGGGATTTCCAGGCCAACGTGGACGGCGCCCGCATCGCCTTCGAGAGCCTGAAGCCGGCCTTGGAGCAAAAAGACGCCGAGCTTGCCAAGTCCCTTGACGAGAAGTTCACAGCCCTCCAAGCCGAGCTGAAGAAGCACGCCAAGGGTGATGGCTTCTCCTACTACAACGAGCTGAGCCAGGATCAGATCCAGCAGCTCGCCGCGCTGGTCGATTCCTTGGGCGAACCGCTGTCCAAGCTCACCTCGGCCGTCGTGCTGTGAGCGGCTGCCCCTATGGGCACACCGGCGAAGCCCCCGCAACTCCAGGTGCCGGACAGCCAGTGGATGTGAACGATTCCGTCCGCCCAGGCGACGCGACCGGCGTCGAACGTTCCAAGGGGACTCCCGACGGCGGTGCGTCGGCTACCGCTGGCACCTCCCGTCTTTCCCGCCGCGGCCTCCTTTCCCTTGCTGGAGTGGGCGGCGCAGGCGCAGTGGCTGGCATCGCCGCCGGTTTCCTGGGCCACGACGTGGTCGCGGCCGGTGCGGCATCGGCCGCGGAATCCGACACAGGGGATGCTGTTGTTCCCTTTTTCGGCGAGCACCAAGCTGGCATCACCACTCCGGCCCAGGACCGCCTTCACATGGCTGCCTTTGATGTCACCACGGAGGACCGGAAAGAGCTGATCAAGCTCCTGAAGGATTGGACCGCTGCTGCGGAGTCCATGACGGCGGGCCACCCGACAGGTGCGACTGGCGCCGTCGATGGTCCTTACGACGCCCCGCCGGAAGACACCGGTGAGGCGTTGGACCTCGCTGCGGCGAAACTGACTCTGACCTTCGGTTTCGGCGCAGGCTTGTTTGAGAAGAACGGCAACGTGCGCTTTGGCTTGGACGGACGCAGGCCCGAAGCCCTGATCGACCTCCCGCATTTCCCGGGTGACGACCTTCAAGCGGGCCGCACCGGTGGCGACATCGTGGTGCAGGCATGCGCCGACGACCCCCAAGTGGCCGTCCACGCCATCCGTAACCTTGCGCGCATCGGCTTCGGAAAGGTGCGGGTCCGCTGGTCGCAATTGGGCTTTGGCCGCACGTCATCCACGTCCCGGGCGCAGGTGACGCCCCGCAACCTCTTTGGCTTCAAGGACGGCACCAACAACCTCAAGGTTGAGGACAACGCCCTCCTCGAGGAGCATGTCTGGGTAGGTTCTCCGGCTTCGTCGAACGAAGAGTGGATGAGGGGCGGCAGCTATCTTGTGGCGCGCAGGATCCAGATGCACATCGAGATTTGGGACAGGACGTCGCTGCGCGAGCAGGAAGGCCTGATCGGGCGGACGAAGGGCGTGGGAGCGCCGCTGTCCGGTGGCGAAGAGTTCACGGCGCCCGATTTCAAGCTCGCTGGCCGCAATGGTGATCCACTCATCCCCTTGGACTCGCACGTCCGTCTGGCCCACCCGGACCAGAACGGGGGTGTGCGGATGCTTCGCCGCGGCTACAACTTCACCGACGGCTCAGACGGACTCGGGCATCTGGACGCAGGGCTGTTCTTCATCGCGTTCGTCAAGGATCCGCGGACCCACTACGTTCCCATGCAGATGGCTCTGGCCAAGGGCGATACCTTGTCCGTGGAATACCTGAAGCACACGGGCTCAGGGCTTTTCGCCGTGCCTCCGGGGATCCAGCAGGGCGGCTTCATCGGCGAAGGACTTTTCGGCTGATTCCTCTATTACGTCGTGAACCCGCTATTCCGTTGTTGGCCCCCCACGGAATAGCGGGTTCACGACGTTTTAGGCCTTGCGAAAGCCCCGTCCTTAGGAAAACCGCGTCCTTAGGAAAGCGGCCGGCCCGCCATGCGCTCAAGCCTGGTGATGCGTTCCTTCATCGGCGGGTGGGTGGAGAAGAGGCGCCGCATGCCACCGCCTCGGAATGGGTTCGCGATCATGAGGTGGGAAGCATTCACGAGCCTTTGATCCTGTGGGAGCGGAAGCTGGGAGACACCCGATTCGATCTTGCGCAGGGCTGAGGCCAGCGCCAGCGGATCGCCGGTCAGCTCGGCCCCGTCCTCATCGGCGTCGTACTCCCGGGTGCGGGAGATCGCCATTTGGATCAGGGAGGCCGCGAACGGCGCCAGCAGGGCCATGGCGATCATCGCGATGGGGTTGGCGTTGCGCCGGTCCCCTCCGCCGAAGAACAACAACATCTGCCCCACGGACGTGATCACGCCCGCAACGGCGGCAGCTACGGACGACGTCAGGATGTCTCGGTTGTACACGTGCATGAGCTCATGGCCCAGGACACCCCGGAGCTCGCGGGCATCAAGGACATGCAGGATTCCCTCGGTGCAGCAGACCGCGGCGTTCTTGGGACTGCGGCCGGTAGCGAAGGCGTTGGGCGTCATGGTGGGCGAGAGGTAAATCCGCGGCATGGGCTTGTTGGCCCGCACGGAAAGCTCCCGGACAATCTGGTACAGCTGTGGGGCTTGGGCTTCGGTGACGGGATAGGCGGCCATGGAGCGGATGGCGATCTTGTCGCTGTTCCAGTATCCGTAGGCGGTGGTGGCTACCCCGATCAGGGCAAAGATCCAGATGGGCGTGGTGCTGCGCGTGCCGGCCCCGATAATGGCGCCCAAACCCAACAGCACCGCCCACAGCACACCGAAAAGTGCTGCGGTCTTGAGTCCATTGTTGTGTTTGTGCACGGTTGTTCTTTCACTTTCTTTGGCTCGTGAGCAGTTTCTGTACGGATTACCTCTGTACCGATTAACGCCGACGGCGGTCGCCGTGTTCCGCAGCTGGCACGCCTGGGC
This sequence comes from Micrococcaceae bacterium Sec5.1, assembly GCA_039636795.1. NCBI lineage: Bacteria > Bacillati > Actinomycetota > Actinomycetes > Micrococcales > Micrococcaceae > Micrococcaceae bacterium Sec5.1. Next base: position 4,154,813 of record CP143430.1, read on the forward strand.
TGGCGTCGGGCTTTGTTCCAATACCGCCCTGCTGGCTACGGGCCCGCTGGCTACGGCACCGGATGCTTCGCATCGTACGCGACGAACCCCGGCTGCAGGCGCGATGCCAGCCAAGCCAAGACAATGCAGACGATCCCGCCCATCAGCAGCACTCCGCCTTCGCTGAGGAATTGTGTGACCCCGCCGGCCAGCATGTCCCCCACGCGAGGGCCTCCTGCCACCACCACGATGAACACGCCCTGCAGTCTTCCGCGCAGGTGATCGGGCGTCGCGGACTGGAGGATGGTGGTGCGGAAGACCGCGCTGACAGAATCCGAAATCCCCGCCAGCGCACAACACAAGGCCGCGGGAAGGAGCCAGGGCGTTACGCCCTCGCGGCCCGAATCTCCAGCCAGCAACACCACCACTCCAAAGGCCGCAATCGAGGCGCCCCATCCGACCACCGACCACACCACTGCGCTGCCTTGGCGCCGCACCCTGCCGAGGGGACCGGAAAACAGTCCGGCCAGGAAGGCGCCCACGGCGGTAGATGCCAGCAGCACGCCCACCGTTGTTTCGCCGCCGCCAATCATGACTGCCCCAATTGCAGGCATCAGGGCACGGGGTTGGGCGCAGATCATGGCGATGAGGTCGATGATGAAGGTCATCCGGACATTGGGCCGCGTACCTAGGAACCGGAAGCCCTCCACTACGGAGCGAAGCCCGGGCCGGACCGCATCCTTTGACGGAGGCAGCGGCGGGAGTTTGGCGAGGCCCCACAGGGCAAAGGTGAAACTGATGACATCGATCGTGTAAGTCCATCCGAAACCGATCGTGGCCACCAGCACCCCCGCCAGGAGTGGCCCGGCGGTCATGGACAGGCCGAACGTCAGCATGCTCAAGGCGTTCGCCGCTGGGAGCAGGTCCTTCCGGACAAGGAGCGGAATGATGGCGCTTCGGGCGGGACCGTTGATGCCTTGTGCACCACTTTGGATGGCAACCAACGCGTAAAGGATCCAGATGTTGCCGATTTCCAGCCACGCCTGCAGTGCCAAACCGGCGGTGCTGGCCCAAAGCACCACTGATGCGATCAGCGCTACTTTGCGGCGATCGTAGGCATCGGAGATAGAGCCGCCGTATAGTCCGGTGATGACCAGCGGAACCAGCGCGAAGATACCCAGAAGGCCTACATAGAAGCTCTCCTGGGTCAGACGGTAAACCTCCAGGCTGACGGCCACCAACGTGAGCTGGGTACCGATGGCAGCCACCGAAGCCCCAAGCCAAAGCCGCCGGAAGGCCACGCTCGCCTTGATCGGGGTGATGTCTGCCAGTAGTTTCGCCACCTAGCCACCCTAGCGACCCAAGCGAACCCCAGTGACTTCGTTGCCTGCTTCGCTTGAATAACGCGTCTCCCGCCGTAACGCGCTGGTTGGTAGGCTCACCCGGGGAAGGAGTCCACATGGTCTTGTCGCGACGATTGCTGTTCCGCTCGGGCATCTGGGAAATTGCCAGGCCGCGTCACCCTTTGACGGCCGGGCACGTACTGATCCGGCTCTCGGACCCCTCCACGGAATTTACGGACTCCTCGGCGGCCGACTGGTTGTTCTGCCACAACCTCGCCCGGGCAGCATTGGACGACGTCCTTGGCGCGAAGCGGTTCGCGGTGACGTTCGCCCATCGGTGGCACCCGTTGGGTTCGGCTATCGGCGAGCCGGTGGCTGAGTCTTCCACACCCACGTTCCACCTGTTCGCTCGTTGGGAGGCGGAAAGCACGACGCCGGGACGCCAACTCGCGCTGCCAGCCCACCATCGCGTTCCCGAGCCTGAGGACAGCCTGGACATCGTGGATACGCGGATCCGGGATTCGCTGGGTCTTGGTGCCGCCACCATCGCAAAAGCACCCACCGGGCAGGTGGGGTCCGCGCCTGTGGCCATGTCCGGCGTCGTACCCGTTCAGGTGCCCATGCCGACTCCCTTGGTCGCGACGGTTGACGCAGACCGCCATCACAGCGTGATTGAGCCCGCCAGCGCGGCGGCTTCGATTTCCAATCTCGTTCCCGGGGAACTCGTTGCCATGGGGAGCGCCTTGGATGCCCTGCCGCTGACCAGTGGACTCACTGGCTTTAGCTGTGTGGCTGTCGAGGGCGGGAAGCCGGGTTCAGCTCTCCGCATCCACGCGGTGGGTCGATCTGCCGCGGAACAGGACAATCCGATGGTGGATTTGTTTAATTTGCCGGAAGTTAGCCGTGCCTTATTGTGAACTGCTCAAAATAAGTGGTTCAATGAGTGCATGACCGATCACACAGCCGACCAGGAAGCATGGGCCAGTGCCCTGCATGCCCACGGCAGGCGTGTGACCAAACAGCGGCTGGCAGTGCTGGCCGCGGTCCAGCATCATCCGCACTCCCCGGCAGAAGGCATCCTTGCCGCCGCCCGCAAAGAGCTTCCTGAACTGACGGCGCAGTCCGTTTACGTGGTGCTCAGCGACCTCACGGATTTGCAGATGCTGCGCCGCTTTGAACCCCCGCACTCCCCGGCGCTCTATGAAACCCGGGTGGGCGACAACCACCACCACGCCGTCTGCATCAGTTGCGGTCGCGTGGAAGACGTGGACTGCGCCGTGGGACACGCACCGTGCCTCACCCCGCACTGGGATGAAAATTCCAAGCCAATGACCATCCAGATCGCAGACGTCCTCTATCAGGGCATCTGCCAGGATTGCCAGGCAAAACAACAGCTCCCCAAACAAACGTCCGTAACTCAAAAATAAGAACAAGGAGAACAATGACTGCTATTTCAACAACCCAGTCAGGTGCCCCCGTTACTTCCGACGCGCACTCCAAGTCCGTCGGCGCCGACGGTGCCATCATCCTGACCGACCACTACCTGGTGGAGAAGCTTGCGCAGTTCAACCGCGAGCGGGTCCCGGAGCGTGTAGTGCACGCCAAGGGTGGCGGCGCTTTCGGTACGTTCAAGACCACCTCGGACGTATCGGCCTACACCAAGGCCGCGTTCCTGCAGCCGGGCGCCGAGACGGACATGCTGATCCGTTTCTCCTCCGTTGCCGGCGAGAATGGTTCTCCTGACACTTGGCGCGACCCCCGCGGTTTCGCCGTGAAGTTCTACACCTCCGAGGGCAACTACGACCTCGTGGGCAACAACACCCCGGTGTTCTTCATCCGCGACGGCATCAAGTTCCCGGACTTCATCCACTCCCAGAAGCGCCTCCCGGGTACCCACCTGCGTGACGCTGACATGCAGTGGGACTTCTGGACCCTCTCCCCCGAATCGGCACACCAGGTCACTTGGCTCATGGGCGACCGTGGCCTCCCGGCTTCCTGGCGTGAAATGCAGGGCTACGGCTCGCACACCTACCAGTGGATCAACGCCGCTGGTGAGCGCTTCTGGGTCAAGTACCACTTCAAGTCCAACCAGGGCGTCAAGACCATCACCGGTGACCAGGCTGAGCAGCTGGCAGGCTCGGATGCAGACTTCTACATCCGCGACCTCTCCGAGAACATCGAAGCCGGCAACTTCCCCTCCTGGGAACTGCACGTCCAGGTCATGCCCTACGAGGACGCCAAGACGTACCGCTTCAACCCGTTCGACCTCACCAAGGTCTGGCCTCACGCGGACTACCCGCTGATCCACGTGGGCACCATGGAGCTGAACAAGAACCCGGAGAACTACTTCGCGCAGATCGAGCAGGCCACTTTCGCGCCGTCGAACTTCGTACCGGGCATCGCTGCCTCGCCGGACAAGATGCTGCAGGCCCGCATCTTCTCCTACGCCGATGCACACCGCTACCGCGTGGGTACCAACCACGCCCAGATCCCGGTGAACCAGCCCAAGAACCAGGTCAACAACTACAGCCAGGACGGCGCCGGACGTTACCTGTTCAACGCCCCCACCACCCCGGTCTACGCACCGAACTCCGTTGGTGGCCCGGCTGCTGTTGAGCCCACTTCACCGGCAGGTGGCTGGGAGAACGACGGCGAGCTCACGCTCTCCGCGCACACCCTGCACTCCGAGGACAGCGACTTCGGCCAGGCCGGTACCCTGTACCGCGAGGTCTACGACGACGCCGCCAAGGCCCGCCTTCTGGACACCATCACCGGTGCCGTGGGCGGCGTGAAGAGCGCCGACATCAAGGAACGCGCCATCCAGTACTGGACCAACGTTGACGCCGAACTCGGCGCCAAGCTGCGCGCCAACCTCGGTGCAGGCCAGGCCTCCTCCGACGCCGAAGCAGCCAACAAGCTCTAAGCGACCGGATCGGTAAGAATTACCGTCGAACACCCCGTTGCGGATCTCCGCAGCGGGGTGTTCTTCTTTGTTTTTCCACATAGGCAGGCCGGGCTCTGGCTGCGCTGGTGCCATGGTCCATAGGATCCTTCCATGAGCACATTCGAGGGAATTCCATCCGCAGCCTTCCGCTTCTACGAAGAACTGGAAGAGAACAACAACCGCGAGTGGTGGTTGGAGCACAAAGACATTTACGACGCCGCCGTCAAGGAGCCGCTGGTCGCCCTCCTTTCAGAGCTGGAGCCTGAGTTCGGGCCAGCGAAGATCTTCCGGCCAAACAGGGACATCAGGTTCTCCCAGGACAAGTCACCCTACAAAACGGCCCAGGGTGCCTTCGCAGCGTCACAGGAAGGCCTGGGGTTCTACCTCCAGGTCAGCGCCGATGGTCTGTTGATCGGCGGCGGCTGCCATTCATATACTCCCGCGCAATTGGCACGCTTCCGCGCCGCCGTGGACGCTCCCGATAGTGGAGGGGAATTGCAGCAAATTGTGGACTCAGTTGCCGCAGCGGGTTTCGCCATCCAAGGCGAGATGCTCAAGACCATTCCGCGGGGCTTCGATAAAGATCATCCACGCGCCGAGCTCCTGAAGCACAAGTCCTTGTCGGCCGGGGTTGAGGTTGGTGAGCCGGAATGGCTCTCCACGCCGTCAGCCAAACAGGAGATCGCTGACCGCTGGGAAGTGCTGAGGCCGCTGGTGGACTGGGTCGGGAAGCACGCGGCACCGTAGCCCCTGTCCCTTTTGGCGGTGTCCGGTCCCCAGTGCCGTGGGTTGATGGCGCAGGTACACCAAAAGCGACTGGGTACACCAAAAGCGCTCGGGAATTGATGCTCCCGAGCGCTTTCGATGGTGATTCAAGCCAGCTGTCTGACAAGCAGCCGGGATTGGTCTAGACCTTGGTGAAGGAGTCTTCGTCCTCGTCGCCCTTGACCGCAGTAGTTGCAGAACCCCCATTCACGGCAGCCTTGGCTGAGGCGAACTTCTCGTTGAGCCGCGAGTGGCGTTGCCCGTAGGAGAAGTAGATGACCATGCCAATGACCAGCCAGATCGCGAAGAAGATCCAGGTTTCGACTGCCAGGTTGGTCATGAGGTAGACGCACAGGATCGCGGACACCCAGGGCAAGACCTTGCCGAACGGGACGCGGAACGCAGGCTTGAGGTCCGGACGCTTCTTGCGCAGCACCAGGATGCCCAGGCTGACCATCACAAAGGCTGACAGCGTTCCAATGTTGATCATTTCCTCGAGGAGATCCACATTGGTCAATCCGGCCACCAGGGCAACTGCTGCGCCACAGATGATCTGCAGGCGCGCAGGGGTGGAGCGCTTCTCGCTGGTCTTTGACAGCGACCGCGGCAGCAGTCCGTCGCGGCTCATGGCCAACACCACACGGGAAAGGCCCATGAGCAGCACCATGATCACCGTGGTCAGGCCCACAAGGGACCCAAAGGCAATGACCTTGGCGGCGTCGTTGTTGCCCACGGCCTCGAAAGCTGTAGTCAGCGTGGGGTTCTTTTCCTCAGCCAGCTGGGTGTAGGAGACCATGCCGGTCAACGCGAGGGAGACCAGGATGTAGAGCAACGTCACCACAGCCAGGCCGCCGAAGATACCGCGTGGCAGTGTCTTCTGCGGATTCTTGACCTCTTCCGCGGAGGTTGCAACAACGTCAAACCCAATGAAGGCGAAGAACACCAGGGCAGCACCAGCGAAAATGCCCAAGGTGCCGTACTGGGCAGGAGCAGCACCGGTCAGGAAGCCGAAGAAGGACTGCTTCATGACATCAGCGGCGCCTGTGCCCGTAGTCGGCTCCGAGGCGGGAATGAACGGTGTGTAGTTGGAGAATTTCACGTAGCTGAAGCCCACAACGATCACGAACAGCACTACTGCGATCTTGATCAAAGTGAAGATGTTGCCAACGCGGGCGGACAACTTCGTCCCCAGCACCAGCAGCACAGTGAAGATCGCGACAATGAGGAAGGCGCCCCAATAGAGGTCAACGCCGCCCAGGCTGAGCGACGGCGGAATGTCCAGGCCCATCAGGGCGAAGACTTTGCTGAGGTAGATGCCCCAGTACTTGGCGATCACCGCGGCAGCAGTAAAGAGTTCGAGGATGAGGTTCCATCCAATGATCCACGCGAGTACCTCGCCCATGGTGGCGTAAGTGAACACGTAGGCCGAACCTGCCACGGGGATGGCCGTGGCAAATTCGGCATAGCACATAATGGCCAAGGCGCACGTGACGGCTGCGATGGCAAAGGAGATGGTGACGGCCGGGCCGGCAAAGTTTGCAGCAGCCTTGGCGCCAACGGAGAAGATACCGGCACCGACAGCGACGGCGACACCCATAATCATCAGGTCCCAGGTACTGAGGCTTCGCTTCAGCTTGCGCCCGGGCTCGTCGGCGTCGGCGATCGACTGCTCGATCGACTTGGTCCTGAAAATGTTCATAAAAATGCCACATTCTGGATGGGGGTGGTATAGGACTCATCAAGAATAGTGTCCGGTCAGTGGACGGCCATATTTATCCCAGATAGTGAGACGGCCTCTGAGCTGGCGTTACTGATGTGACTGGTGTGACGGAAGCGAGTAGCCCCCGTCACACCACTAAACGCCTGAGACATCCCAGTCCATGATCGTGGAGCGGATCAGGAACCGCTTCCCCTCCGGGGACTCGACAGAGAAGCCGCTTCCCCGGCCTGGGACCACGTCAACAGTGAGGTGCGTGTGGGACCAGTAGGCGAACTGTTCCCTGGACATCCAGAACTCGAGGGGCTTTGGATCCTGGCCAGTTCCAGTTGCGAAGTCTGCACTGATATCGAACCTGCCGAGGAGGACATCCGAATCACCGGTGAGGAACTCCCCCGCCGGGTAGCACATGGGAGCGGAGCCGTCGCAGCACCCACCGGATTGGTGGAACATGAGCGGCCCATGCTGCTCCCAGAGCTTCCGCAGTAGTTCGACGGAGGCCGCGGTGAGCGCCACCCGGGAAAAGTTCTCCCCGGAGAGCGTCACCGCAGCTTCCAGCACCGAGTGATTCATCAGAACTTCAGAACCACTCGGCCATCGATCTTGGCGTGCTTCATCTCGTCAAAGACCGCGTTGACCTCGGACAGCTCGCGGGTGGAGACCGTTGGCTTGATCTTGCCTTGAGCATAGAACTCAAGCGCTTCTTCAAGGTCGTGACGGGTGCCCACAATCGATCCGCGCACAGTGAGTCCTTTAAGGACGATCTCGAAAATCGGCGCCGGGAAGTCACCCGGAGGAAGCCCGTTGAAGACGATGGTTCCGCCACGGCGGGCCATTCCGATTGCTTGCCCGAAGGCAGAAGGGTGCACCGCCGTCACCAGGACACCGTGGCAACCACCGGTTTCGCGCTGGATAACCTCTGCCGGATCCTCATGCAGTGCGTTGACCGTCAGCTCAGCGCCGTGTTCCCTCGCCAACGCCAGCTTGTCGTCGGCGATATCCACGGCGGCCACACGAAGTCCCATGGCCACCGCATACTGGACGGCAATGTGTCCCAATCCGCCGATTCCGGAGATGGTGACCCACTGACCAGGCCTGGCTTCGGTCATCTTCAAGCCCTTGTAGACCGTGACTCCGGCGCACAATACCGGAGCAACCTCCACAGGATCCGAGCCCTCGGGGATGCGGGCTGCAAAACGCGTATCCACCAACATGTACTCGCCGAACGAACCATCCACGCTGTAGCCACCGTTCTGTTGGGACTCGCACAGCGTTTCCCACCCAGTACGGCAGTACTGGCAATCTCCGCAGGCAGACCACAGCCAGGCGTTGCCAACAAGATCACCCACGGCAACGTCCGTTACCCCATCGCCCAGGGCCACCACTTCACCCACTCCCTCATGGCCGGGAATGAACGGAGGTGTTGGTTTGACCGGCCAGTCACCTTCGGCGGCGTGCAAGTCGGTATGACATACCCCCGACGTGATCAGGCGTACCAGCGCTTGGCCGGGACCCGGCGTCGGCCTTTCCACGTCCATGACCTTAAGGTCGGTTCCGAACTCAGTAACTACTGCTGCTTGCATGGTTGTCGACATTGACGATCTCCTTTGATCTATACGAATGAGCCGAGGTTGCGTTGGGAGTGCACAAACTCCTAGAAGAAGCCGAGCTTGTTCTCGTTGTAGCTGACCAACAGGTTCTTGGTCTGCTGGTAGTGGTCCAGCATCATGGCGTGGTTTTCACGGCCAATGCCTGAGGACTTGTAGCCACCGAAGGCGGCACCGGCCGGGTAGGCGTGGTAGTTGTTGACCCACACGCGGCCGGCCTGGATTTCCCGGCCCGCGCGGTAGGCCACATTTCCGTTGCGCGACCAAACGCCGGCACCCAGGCCATACAGTGTGTCATTGGCGATGCCAATGGCGTCGTTGTAGTCGCTGAATCTGGTCACGGAGACCACAGGGCCGAAGATCTCCTCCTGGAAGATCCGCATCCGGTTGTGGCCTTCGAAAATCGTCGGCTGGACGTAGTAGCCGCCGGCAAAGTCACCGGAAAGCTCTGCCCGTGCGCCGCCCGTGAGGACCTTGGCGCCCTCCTGCTTTCCAATGTCGATGTAGGAGAGGATCTTTTCCAGTTGGTCGTTGGATGCCTGGGCACCGATCTGGGTTTCCGTGTCCAGAGGGTTGCCTTGGATGATCTTGTTGGTGCGGGCTACGACGTCAGCCATGAAGGAGTCGTAAATGCCCTCCTGAACCAGGGCACGTGACGGGCAGGTGCAGACCTCGCCCTGGTTGAAGGCGAAGAGCGTGAAGCCCTCCTGTGCTTTGTCGTAGAAAGCGTCGTTCTGGGCTGCGACGTCGTCGAAGAAAATGTTGGGGCTCTTGCCGCCAAGTTCCAGCGTGACAGGGATGAGGTTGTTGGACGCGTACTGGCTGATAAGCCGGCCGGTGGTGGTCTCACCCGTGAAGGCGATCTTGCGGATGCGGGGACTGGAAGCCAGCGGCTTTCCGGCTTCCACACCGAAACCATTGACGACGTTCACGACACCCGCGGGCAGCAGGTCGCCGATCAATTCCATGAGGACGAGGATGGATGTTGGCGTCTGCTCGGCTGGCTTAAGCACGACGGCGTTACCTGCGGCAAGCGCGGGGGCCAGCTTCCACACGGCCATGAGGATGGGGAAGTTCCAGGGGATGATCTGGCCCACCACGCCCAGGGGTTCCTTGAAGTGGTAGGCGGTGGTGTCCTCATCGAGCTGCGAAAGGTGGCCCTCCTGGGCACGGACAGCGGAGGCGAAGTAGCGGAAGTGATCGGCTGCCAAGGGAATGTCCGCATTGAGTGTCTCCCGGACGGGTTTGCCGTTGTCCCACGTCTCGGCAACCGCGAGCAGCTCTACGTTCTCGTCTATGCGGTCGGCGATCTTGTTCAGAATCGCGGCACGTTCCGTAGCTGAGGTCTTGCCCCATGAAGGCGCTACCTTGTGCGCGGCATCGAGGGCCAGTTCGATGTCTTCGGCCGTGCCACGGGCAACTTCGCAGAAAGCTTTGCCAGTGACGGGCGTGATGTTTTCGAAGTAGGCGCCCTTGACGGGAGCAACCCATTCCCCACCAATCCAGTTCTCGTACCGGCCCTTGAAGGTGACCTTCGAACCCTCGGCACCCGGCTGTGCATAAACGGTCATTGCTAGCTCCTTTGCTGCGAATCACGGTGGCTGTCGCCATTGATTCGAGCCTAGGAGCGGGCAGGTTGCAGCTACGTTGCAACCATGTGATTCAGCTCACGCGGGGTGGTTCAGGCGCGTGGTTCAGGCCGTCAGTTCCGTTTCGATCCGCTCAAGGTCAGCCACGACGGCGGCCCGCTTGGGTGAGCGCGGCGGCAGCAGCTTCAGGACGGCAAGGCGGAGTTCGACGTCGTACTTTGCTTCGGGCAGCTCAGCGTACTTCAGGAGCGAATCAACGCTGCCATCACTGAGCAGCGCTTCCCGCAACAGATGCGAAACCCGCTCACGCAACTGCACGACGCCGGGCGCCTCCGAGCGCGGCAGGAGGGCGCCTTTGTAGATCTCCAAGGCAATCCGATGCGCACCGCGCTGCAGGCAACTGAGCACCTGGCCCGAATCGGGAAGCAGCTCGACAGGCAAACGGTAGGGCCTCGATTCGGGAACTGCCCCCGGGCTGAGCTCATGGAGAACCTTGCGCAGGCGCACCATTTCGGCCCGCAACGTCACCGCCGAGCCGTCTCCCGGGTATAGCTGCGCGCAAAGGTCATCCGCGCTCAGGCCGGCAGGTTGGCTGCAGAGGATAGCCAGAATTTCGCTGTGCCGGGCCGACAGGGAAACCGTCCGGCCATCGATGCTGAGGAGGGCCTGGTCGCGGCCCAACAACTGCAGGCTGTTCCGGTACAGAGTGTGGCTGGAAGCGGAAGCTGAGCTCCGGCGTCGTGGTTTGTCCCGGACGGCGGCGGCGAGCTGGAGACGTTCGATGCGCAACTGCGCCTGTGCTGCCGCAACCGTTGCTTCCACCAGGGAAACTGTGTGCGGGGCCACCGCGGTCTCCGTTCCAGTGATGTCCACGACGCCCAGCACGGCACCGGAATCGGGATCATGGAAGGGAACGGCCGTACAACTCCATGGGTGAACTGATCTCTTGAAGTGCTCGGCACCGGAGATCTGGATGCTCCGATCCAGGGCCAGCGCCGTCCCGGGCGCGCTTGTACCCACTGAGGCTTCGGACCAATCGGCGCCCGCGACGAACATCATCCCCTCGGCCCTGCGCTGCATGACGGGATCCCCATCCACCCACAACAGCCGCCCGACGTCGTCCCCCACCGCCACGAGCAACCCACTGTCATGGCTGGGCTGGACCAACAACTTCCTGATCACCGGCATGATCGCAGCCAGCGGGTGTTGCCTGCGGTAGTCCTCCAACTCGTCGCGGTCCATCGCGAGCGGCGCTTCGGGAACATCGGGATTGGCCTGCAGACTGGCCGAACGCTGCCAGGACTCACGCACCAAACGCCGGAGGCCGGAGATTTCCTCCGGAGTCCCGGCCCGCAGCATGTCCAGTTGTTCGTGGCTTCCCAGGTTTTCATGGGCCGCCAGGGCGCGCTTCTGCAGCAGCCTTCCGGCTTCGCTGCCCGGAACAGGCGAATGGACTGGATTCCTCATCGAACTCCCTCGTAGTCCGCAATGACAGCGCGATGTGCATGTGCTGGCGGCACGGTATCCGAAAGTCTAGTTCCAGGAATGGAGTTTGTGTACAGCTGACGCCTTTTGCGAAGCCTGTTGAGGGCGTTAGCGTACACAAACCCAAGGGTCAGCCGCGCGAGATCTGGATCATTTCTTCACGCGGAACTACCTTGATGCGTTCCCGGATCACGCCATTGCCGTTGCCGGATTCGGACTCTGACTTGGACCATGCGGCACCGAGGGCAGCCTCGTGCGCATCCAGCCGGTTCCACCCCTCCCAGGTGGTGTATTCGATGCCGCGTTCCTCGAGGAGATCGATGATGGCCTGCGGATCCGGGTTCTCTGCTGGAGGCAACGTGAGCCGGTCTTCCAGGAGGCAGCCGATGGTTTCCAGTGCATCGCCCTTCGTATGACCGATCAGGCCTACAGGTCCACGCTTGATCCAGCCAGTGGCGTAGATTCCCGGCACGGGCTTGCCGTCGGCATCCAGGACGCGACCGCCGTCGTTCGGTATGACACCGCGGCGGGCGTCGTACGGCAACTCCTCAAGCGGCGAGCCGTGGTAACCGATCGCGCGGTATACGGACTGCACCGGGTACTCCACGAATTCACCGGTGCCCTTGACGTTGCCGGTTCCGTCCAGCTGCATGCGCTCGAACTTGATGCCGGAAACCTTGCCGGGAGTTTCCGGCGAGTCCAGGATTTCCACCGGGCTGTGCAGGAAGTGCAAGTGCAGACGGCGCGAGGATGGCTGCTCGGATTCCGCGTGTTCCTCCACCAGCCAGTTGGTCATCGTGTTGACCATGGTCTTGATCTGGTTATTGGTCCGGATTGCCTCATCGGAGGCTTCATCAAACTCGAAGTCCTCCGGGTACAGCACAATGTCTACGTCATTGCAGTGGGACAGCTCCCGCAATTCCAGCGGAGTGAACTTCACTTGTGCAGGACCGCGGCGTCCAAACACGTGGACGTCGGTAACGGGCGATTTCTTCAACCCCTCGTACACGTTTTCCGGGATCTCGGTGACCAGCAGTTCATCGGGGTGCTTGACCAGCATGCGAGCCACATCAAGGGCAACGTTGCCATTGCCGATGACCGCAATCTCCTTGGCATCCAATGGCCAATCGCGGGGAACGTCCGGATGTCCGTCGTACCAGGAAACAAAATCAGCTCCGCCGAAGGAACCGTCCAACCCGATGCCGGGGATGTTGAGGTCCGCGTCCTTGATGGCACCAGTGGAGAAGATCACGGCGTCATAGAAAGCTCGGAAATCGTGAAGCGTCAGATCCCGGCCGTAGGCCACGTTGCCAAGGAAGCGGATGTCGCCGCGGTCCAACACCTTGTGCAGGGCGTTGACGATGCCCTTGATGCGGGGATGATCCGGCGCCACACCGTAGCGGATCAGCCCGTAGGGCGCAGGGTACGCCTCAAAGAGGTCGATGCTGACCTCCACGTCCCCGTCCTTGACCTCGTTGGACTTGGTCAAGATGTCGGCGGCGTACACGCCGGCGGGACCGGCGCCAACGATGGCGACGCGAAGCGGACGTTTGGGGGTGGTGGCGGCTGAGTTGGACACCGTAAGCCCTTCCGAAGCAGTAAGCCACGCCGTTGTTGGGGCGCGCAGATTCCAATTCTAGATGTCCACTCTGCACCCGGCGCCCTATATGGCGGGAGTCACACGAAAACAGGTGATTGGTGCCAACATTTCGGAATATTGCGACCCCTTTTGGTGTTGGCGACATTGTGTCGACACCCGAGCAGATCACCGCAAACTCGTCCACTTCCAACCAGCCCCCGACTGCGAGTGCGTCCAGCAGTGAACTTAACGGCGGTACGTCTGGGGGCAGGACCTCTGGCGGCGGGACCCGACGAAAGCCGGTCTGGAGCGAGTCGACGGCGGGAGTCCTGTTTGGTATTGGCGCTTACTCTTTGTGGGGACTGCTTCCGCTGTACTTCCTCGCGCTTCAACCGGCGGGGGCCATCGAAATCGTCGCCAACCGCGTCGTTTGGTCACTGATCTTCTGTGCGCTGCTGATCACGGTCACGCGGGCATGGCGGGTCTTTGGCGCAGCCGTGAAGGACCGCTCAGTCTTTGGGCCGCTGGCCTTGGCAGCCGGACTGATAGCCATCAACTGGCTCACCTACACTTTCGGCGTCACTACAGGGCACGCCGTTGAAACGTCCCTCGGATACTTCATCAACCCGTTGGTATCGGTCCTGCTCGGCGTATTCGTCCTCAAGGAGAAGTTGCGGCCGCTCCAATGGGCAGCAGTGGGCATCGGCTTCATCGCAGTGGGCGTCCTGACCTTTTCCTACGGCCAGCTTCCCTGGATCGCGCTAATCCTGGCCTGCAGCTTCGGCCTCTACGGGTTCGTCAAGAAGCGCGTCGGTCCAAAGGTTGATGCGCTCACCAGCCTCTCCGTGGAAACAGTGGTCCTCGCCCCCTTGGCAGGCGCCACCATGATTGTCCTGGGCGCGAGCGGCGTCGCAACACTCACCGCCCTTGGGCCTGGGCATTTCTGGTTGCTCCTGGCATCCGGCGTCATCACCGCAGTGCCGCTGCTCTTCTTTGGCGCCTCGGCCCGTCGCCTGCCGATGACCACCATCGGCTTGCTCCAATATTTCGCACCGATTCTTCAGTTCATCGTGGCGCTGGCCGTCTTCAACGAGACCATGACCACGGCCCGCTGGATCGGTTTCTGCGTGGTGTGGCTCGCCCTGCTGGTGCTCACGGTGGACATGCTGCGCACAGCCAAGAAGAACTCGTCGCTGAAGAAGAAGGCCCGGATCGCGGCCGCTGCGCGAGCTTAACTCCTGCTGAACCGCCGTCGTGCGTTCGGCTGATCCACGCGAGGACGAGAGAACAGTGCCAGAACGTATGGAAACCTCCAGCGAACTGGACGCGCTCCCGCGAACTCGGCGCGCACCGCCGTCGTGCGTTCGGCTGATCCACGCGAGGACGCGGGAACAGTGCCAGAACGTATGGAAACCTCCAGCGAATAGGACGCGCTCCCGCGAACTCGGCGCGCACCGCCGTCGTGCGTTCGGCTGACGGTCCGCCGAGGACGCGGGAACAGTGCCAGAACGTATGGAAACCTCCAGCGAACGGGACGCGCTCCGGCGAACTCCGCGCGCCGCCCGTTAACGCACAAGGAGGGCCGGGGAAACCCCGGCCCTCCTCACAAAACAAGCGTAGAGACTTACGCGTGGGCCTTGATGGCTGCAGCGAGGACCTCGAGGCCGTCGATGAGCAGCTCATCGCTGATCACGAGCGGCGGAAGCAGGCGGATCACGTTGCCGTACGTGCCACAGGTCAGGATGATGACGCCTTCCTGGAGGCAAGCAGCAGCAACGGCCTTAGTGAGCTCAGCGTTCGGTTCCTTGGAACCAGACTGAACGAGCTCGATGGCCAGCATTGCGCCACGGCCGCGGATGTCGCCAATGACGGAACCCCCGCCTGCGGAAAGCTCGGCGGCCAGTTCGCGGAGCTTGCCAAGGGCGAGCTCTTCGATGTGGCGGGCACGGCCCCTGAGGTCGTGCTGTTCCATGGTGTCGATCGCAGCGAGGGCGGCTGCACAAGCAACCGGGTTGCCACCGTAGGTGCCGCCGAGGCCGCCCGGGTGGACGGCGTCGAGCAGGTCCGCGCGGCCGGTGATGGCGGACAGCGGGAGGCCGCCTGCGATGCCCTTGGCCATGCTGATGATGTCCGGGACAACACCTTCGTGGTCAACGGCGAACCATTCGCCCGTGCGGCAGAAACCGGACTGGACCTCGTCGGCGATGAAGACGATGCCCTTTTCCTTGGCCCATGCAGACAGTGCGGGCAGGAATCCTTCGGCCGGGACGATGAAGCCACCCTCGCCCTGGATGGGCTCGATGATGATCGCGGCAACCTGGTCGCCACCGATCTGCTTCTCGATCATGGTGATGGCGCGCTTGGCGGCCTCGGCACCGGTGATCTCCGGGTTCTCTTCACGGAACGGGTAGCTCATGGGCATGCGGTAAACCTCGGGCGCGAACGGGCCGAAGTTGGTCTTGTACGGCATGGCCTTGGCGGTGAGTGCCATGGTCAGGTTGGTGCGGCCGTGGTATGCGTGGTCGAAAGCCACGACGGCATCGCGGCCGGTAGCCAGACGTGCAACCTTGACGGCGTTCTCCACAGCTTCAGCGCCGGAGTTGAACAGCACGGTGCGCTTGGCGTGGTCGCCCGGTGTGAGCCGGTTGAGCTGCTCGGCCACAGCTACGTAACCCTCGTACGGGGTGACCATGAAGCAGGTGTGCGTGAAGTGCGCAGCAGCTTCCTGGACAGCGGCGACGACGGCGGGGTCGGACGCGCCGACGCTGGTCACGGCGATGCCGGAGCCGAGGTCGATGAAGGAGTTGCCGTCGACGTCGCGGATGATGCCGCCGTCGGCGTCTTCAACGTAAACGGGGACACCTGAGGCGACGCCGGCTGCAACGACGGCGGAGCGGCGCTCCGCCAGTGCCTGCGACTTGGGGCCGGGGAACGCGCCGCTGATGTTGCGCTTCTGCTCGATGCGGTACGAGAGTTCGTTCGCGGTAGTGGTCATGGGGTGGTTGCCTTTCTGGGAAATTAGTACGGGTTACGCGAACGTGCTACGCGTCGAGCGCGGACATCACGTGCTTGATGCGCGTGTAATCCTCAACGCCGTACATGGAGAGGTCCTTGCCGTAGCCGGACTGCTTGAAGCCACCGTGGGGCATCTCTGCCGTCAGGAGGATGTGGGTGTTGATCCAGACCGCACCGAAGTCCAGGTCGCGGCTCATGCGCATGGCCGTACCGTGGTCGGTGGTCCAGACGCTGGACGCCAGAGCGTATTCGACGTCGTTGGCCAGCTCGAGCGCTTCGGCTTCGGTGCTGAACTTCTGGACTGTGATGACCGGACCGAAGGTTTCCTTCTGCACGATGTCGTCGGTCTGCTTGGCACCGGAGATGATGGTGGGCTCGAAGAAGAAGCCCTTCTCGCCTGCGCGGTGGCCGCCGGTTTCGATCTTGCAGTTCTCCGGGAGGTGCTCCACCACTGAGGTGACGGCGTTGAAGTGGTTCACGTTATTGAGCGGGCCGAAGTAGTTCTCTTCGTCGTTCTGCGAGCCTGTGTGCAGGGTCTTGGTGTGCTCCACCATTGCCGCCACAACATCATCGTGGACGGAGTCTTCCACCAACACGCGGGTGATGGCAGTGCAGTCCTGGCCGGCGTTGAAGAAGGCGAACTCGGCGATAGCCGCTGCACTCTTCTTGATGTCGGCATCCTTGAAGACGATGGCCGGAGCCTTGCCGCCAAGTTCCAGGTGGGCACGCTTGAGGCCCTTGGCTGCGCCGCTTGCCACCGCGATGCCGGCGCGAACGGAACCAGTGATGGACACCAGGCCCGGAACCTTGTGGTCAACCATCATGGCGCCCGTTTCGCCGGTGCCGAGGACAACGTTGAGCACACCGGCAGGGAAGATCTCGCCCGCGAGGCGAGCCAGGACCAAGGTGGATTCCGGGGTGGTGTCCGAGGGCTTGAGGACTACGGTGTTGCCTGCTGCAAGGGCGGGGCCGATCTTCCAGATGGCCATCAGGAACGGGTAGTTCCACGGGGCAACCTGGGCTACGACGCCGATCGGTTCGCGGCGAACATAGGAGGTGTGGCCCTCAAAGTACTCACCGGCAGACTTGCCTTCCATGATGCGTGCTGCACCGGCGAAGAAGCGGAGCTGGTCTGCGCCCGCGGCAACTTCCTCGGAAGCGATCAGGGACCGCACCTGGCCGGTGTTGCGGTGCTGGGCGTCAACGAGTTCGTCGCTGTTGGCCTCCACGGCGTCGGCGAGCTTGAGCAGCATGAGCTGGCGCTGGCCGGGCGTGACGTGCTTCCACGTCTTGAAGGCTTCCTTGGCTGCGGTCATGGCGGCGTCAACATCGGCCTGCACCGAAATCGGCGACTTGGCAACGATCTCCCCGTTAGTGGGGTTCACGATGTCCAGGAGACCCGTACCTGCCGGCGTAACGAATTCGCCGTTGATGAAGTTCTGCAAGGTTTGAACCACGGTGTGCAACCCTCTTTCGGTGTCTGGGGCATGGGTTTTAGCTGATCAGAGCCTATGCCAGCGGAGAGGTCCAAGGAATAGTCAGCTGCACACACCGGCATACCCTCCTTAGTGCGCTTGACCAGCGCCGGGTTACGCTTGTAACCATGGCAATGTCCCTCTCTTCGCTCGTCGCTGTCCCATCCTTGAAGCTCCGCAAAACGGGTAGCGCGGAAACAACCTGGAACCAGGACATCAGTTGGGTGGCCGTGACGGAGTTGGAGGATCCCCAGCGCTTCCTCAGCGGCGGGGAATTGGTCCTCACCACGGGCCTGCGTCTGAAGAGCGCCGCAGACCAGCGCCGATTCGTCCGGCAGGTCCAGCGGGCCGGTGCAGTGGGCATCGGCTTCGGCATCGGCCTCACCCACGAATCCGTTCCAGAGGCTCTCATCGCCGAAGCCAACCGGTGGGGCTTGCCCCTGGTTGAAGTACCCTACGAGATACCCTTCATCGCTATCGGAAAGCTCGTTGCCGAGTCGCACTCAGCTGACCACTATTCAAACTTGGAACGGCTCCTGGCCGGGCACCAGATCCTGGCCCGGTCGCTCCTCACTGGCGGCGGCCTGGGCGAGCTCCTGAAACAGTTGGGCAGCATGCTGCGCACCGATGTTGTGCTCACCCAGTTCAGCGCGCAGCTTTACAACAGCGTTCCCGGGAAACCGGCGCCGACGGCGGATGGCTGGGCTTCGTACCCGATTCCCACCGGCCGCAGGGACGCCTGCACGCTGTGGTTGCGGCAGCCGTTCGTGGACTCGGGGATCGTCAGCTACGCGCAGAACCTCATCAGTGTTGAGCTGAACAACATGGTCAAGCAGCGCCAGGCCCAGCGCGCGATGGCCGGGCAGGTGCTGGACGACGTCATCCACGGAACCTTGGAAACCATAGAGGCCGCCCGCCGTCTGGCAGGCGTCGGAATCAACAGCACCCGGAAGAACGTGGTGCTCGTGGCAGAGTCCACGGCACACCACAAACAACTGATCAGCATCTCCCTGCCCCAGGCGCTGGAAGCCGGCGTTAGCGCCGTCGTCGGGAAGGACCTGGTCACGGTCATCACCGACGACGGCAGCTCCGCGACGGCCTTGGCCAAGAGCCTGAGCGACCATTTGCAGGAAGCCGGGATCCACGCCGTGATCGGAATCGGCGGCGCCTACACGAAGCCAAACGGCCTGCGCTGGAGCTATTTTGAAGCGCGCGACGCCGTGGCGCACGGCTTGCCGGTCAACGAACCCGAGCGGCTGAGCCTGACATCCCTCCTGCTGGCGAGCGAGGATGTTCCGTTGGCCGACATGGCCAGCGAATCGCTTACTCCGTTAAGGAAGTTCGACGCCGCCCATGGCTCTGAACTGGTAGCCACACTGGAGAGCTACCTTAACCACAATGGCTCCGTCGCCGCCGTCGCCGAATCCCTGACCCTGCACCGCAACACCGTGCGGTACCGGCTGGCCCAGATCACCGAACTGACGGGCTACGACCCGTCGCAAACCCAGGATCGAGTGCAGCTTTGGCTCGCCCTGGCGGTGCAGCGGCTGGGTTCTCGCAACCCGCGGTAGGCCATCCGCGAGCTCGTACAGAGAGGTTCGCCACAAAAGTCTAGACATTAGACGTCAAACGTCTAACCTTTACATATGGCTGCGACGACCCCTCTTAACCCCACCACAGGAAACATCCCTACGATTGCCACTGCTGCCCCGGCAACAAACCAGCGCCTGGCAGTCCCCAAGACGCGCGTCGTCGCCGTCGTCGGCATCATTGCCGTAGTGCTTATTGGGCTGAACCTTCGCGCCGGAATCACCAGCGCCGCAGCGCTCTTCCACGAGCTGCAGCAAGTGTTGGGCTACGGGGCCTTGGTAGCGTCAATCCTGCCCTCGATTCCGCTGCTGTGCTTCGCAGTTGCAGGGATGGGGACCTCGTGGCTGACCCGCCGTGTGGGTGTGGAGAAAGCTATCGCCATCGCCTTGGCCTTGCTGGCCGGGGGCTTGCTGGTGCGTGGCGTTCCAGCCACCGGTGCCCTGCTCGGCGGAACGGTTCTGGCGATGTCCGGCCTTGCAGTGTGCAACGTGGCCATGCCGTCGTTCATTCGCGAGCACTATTCGGACCGCACCTCCATGATGACCGGCCTCTACACCTTCACAATGTCCGGTGGCGCTACCTTCGCGGCTGCCGTGAGCGTTCCCTTGGCGCAGCAGCTCGGTTCGCCATCGATGGGCCTTGCTGCCTGGGGCATCCTGGGTGTCGCAGCGCTGCTCGGCTTCCTGCCGGTGGTCCTGCACTCGCACCGGAACTCCACCAAGACCGACCGTCCGCGCGTATCCATGTGGCCCCTGCTACGCACCCGCCTGGGCATCCTGATCACGGCCATCTTCACCTTCCAGGCCTTCCTCGCCTACGCCGTGATGAGCTGGTTCGCCTACATCCTCACGTCCCAGGGCCTCAGTGCCTCGGAAAGCGGGCTGCAGTTTGGCGTCATGCAGCTGGTCTCCGTGGCCGCCGGCATGATCCTGCTTGCCTTCGGTTCCAGGCCCGGAATGCTGCGGCCTGCCCTCTACCTTGCAAGCAGCTCCACCTTGGTTGCGATCGCCGCCATGATCTGGCTGCCGACCTCCCTGGCGTTCGTTTCCGCCGTGCTCTTTGGGTTTGGTTTGGGCATCTTCCCGCTGGTCCTGGTAATCATCAGCCGCAGCGGACGGTCGACGGCGGAAACCACCGCGCTCTCCACGATCGCCCAATCACTGGGATACTTGATTGCGGCAATTGGCCCCTTTGGCATGGGGCTGCTCCACAGCGCAACGGGCGGCTGGGCGCTGCCCCTGAGCTTGCTGTCCATCGTGGCGGTGGCCCTCATGGTTACTTGCCACATGCTCACCAGCAAGCGCACTGCCACCAAGACCGGACCGAGGACAGCATGACCCTAACCCCTTCGCATCGCCCGGCCCTGGCCGAGGAGATCACCGCCAAGCTGCGGGACATGATCAAGTCAGGCGAATGGCCGCTGCAGGAGCGGATCCCGGCAGAGCCTGAACTCATGGCGAGCCTTGGCGTTTCGCGGGGCACTCTCCGCGAGGCCATCAAGGCGTTGGCGCACTCGGGCATGCTCGAAGTACGCCGGGGAGATGGCACGTATGTGCGTGCCAACAGCGAAATGTCCGGCGCGGCCCAGCGCATGTACTTGGAGCACACCCAGGAACACATCGTCGAAGTACGGCTTGGTTTGGACACGCAGGCGGCCCGCCTCGCCACAAAGCACGCAACCGTGGAAGACCTGGCCGAGATGCGCCGCCTCCTGGCCCTGCGCCATGACGCCTGGCAGTCCGAGGACTACCCCACCTGGGCGCGCTCCGATTGGGAATTCCACGAACGCGTTGCCCTGGCATCCGGAAACCCGCTGCTGCATCAGCTCTATGTCTCCTTTGGCGGGGTCTTCCACAACGACCTCCTCCGCCAGCAACGCAAGGAAGGCTTCAACGGCATTCCCCGCGAGGGCCACGACGAACTCGTGGACGCGTTGGAAGCACACGATCCCGACGCCGCCGTTCAGAGCGTCTACCGGAACCTCGATTTCTGCGCGGACAAAACCCCGCGGTAGCCCTTCGTTAGTCGTCGCCAGGCCGCTAAGTCGTTGCCAACCCGCTCATCCGTTGTTGCCCTACCACGGCTTAGCGGGGCAGCAACGTCTCAAGGCACGGTCTCGATTCCCACCCCGGCCGCGTCCTTGAACCTCGCGTCGATCAGGACAACGTCCCGTCCCGCCCGGTCCAGGAGACTCGCTGCGACACTCGCCCGATATCCCGTGGCACAGTGCACCCAGATCCTGGCGTCCGGCAGCTCGGTGATCCTGCCGAGCAACTCGTAGACCGGAAAATTGAGTGCTCCTTTGACGTGCAAGGCCTTGTATTCCTCCGGACGGCGAACGTCCAACACCACGTCATCCGGCGCCCGGCCCTTGAGGAGCGCAGCCCAGTCCCCGTGCTCGTAGCGCGCCCGTGGATGGCCCGGTGCCAGAGCGCCGATGTCCGAACCACCCGCTTCAGGCCCGACGGCGGCATCCGGACTCTCGATGCCAATCCTCGCCAAATCGCGGATCGCCTTCTCCACCTCATCCAACGGGCCCAGCAAGGTAAGGGGTTGGTTCCATGGGATCACCCAGCCGAGATAGCTGGTGAAGTTATCGCCTCGTCCGTATTCGAAGCTCACACTGCCTTGGAGATGGCTGTCTGCGAAGGCCACCCTGTGCCGCAGATCCACCACCCACTCCCCCGCGCCCAAACGCCGGCCCAGCTCTGCGGCGTCCACAGAATCAGGTACCTCCAGGTTCGGCACACCGGGCCCGGCCGCATTGAGGGGGCTCATGTGCGCGTAGTAGGCCGGGTAGTCTGTGATGTTCTCCAACAACTGGGCCACGAAATGGTCCTCGTTGGGATCAGTCAGGGCAGGGTTGGCGGCCGCTTGCTCACTAATGGTTGATGCCTTCACCTTGCTGGAGGGCCCCACGGAGCAAAAGGAACCGAAGCCGTGTGTTGGATAGAGAAACGCCTCGGGTTTCGCCAGATCCACCAGTCGCCGAACCGATGAATACTGATCGTGTGCCAACTTCGCAGTGTCGTCGGGCGAGACGAGGTCCGTTCTCCCGACTGAACCGTAGAGCAAGCTGCCACCGGAAAACACAGCCTCAGGGCCGCCGTCGTGCGCGTCCTCCCGGACCACGTACGAGAGGTGTGTGTGCGTATGGCCAGGCGTCGCAACTACCGAAACGGAAAGCCGGCCGACGTGAAACACCTGTCCATCCGTGACGGGAACGCGGGTGAACTCCACGTGGTCATCAGCATTGACCAGATAAGCGGCATCGTGCGCTTGGGCGAGCAGCAGACCACCAGTGACGTAGTCGTTGTGCAGGTGGGTTTCGGCCACGTGGGTGATCCGGACGCCAGCCTCAACAGCCGCCGCCTCTATCCGATCGGTGTCCCGCTGGGGGTCGATCACCAAGGCCACCCGGCCGTCATGCACCAGGTAGCTCCGGTCCCCCAACTGGGGTGTTTCGATGACGACGACGTCCATACCTCAGGTTAAAGCAACGCGGGGTCACTTAAGCACCATGCGGAAGCCCGGAAAGGTGCATAAGTGACCCCGCGTTGAAATTAAACTTCGGCTGCTACACCGTCGCGGGAGATGTTGACCATGTCCTCGCGCGGCACAACCTTGATGCGCTCACGCGTGACCTCAACACCGTGGGAGCCGCCAGCCTCGGTGGCTGCTGCGCCGAGCGCGAGCTCGTGGGCGTCCAGAGCCAGCCAGCCTTCCCAGCTGGTGAACTGCACGCCGCGGGAGTCCAGGAGATCCACGACGGCGTCTGCCGCCGGAACCTCGGCGAACGGCAGGTTTTCGCGGTCCTCCAGGAGGTACGTCACGGTCTCAAGGGCATCGCCCTTGGTGTGACCGATGAGGCCGACCGGACCACGCTTGATCCAGCCCGTGGCGTAGAGGCCCGGTACGTGCTGGCCGTCGGCGTCAAGGACGCGGCCGCCGTCGTTGGTCACGACGCCCTTCTTGTGGTCGAACTCGACGTCCGGGAGGGCCGAACCGAAGTAGCCGATGGCGCGGTACACGGCCTGGACCGGGTAGTCGACGAACTCGCCGGTGCCGCGGGCGTTGCCCGTGCCGTCCAGCTCGGTGCGCTCGAACTTGATGCCGGCAACCTTGCCCGGAGTTTCCGGGGAGTCGACGATCTCAACCGGGCTGTGCAGGAAGTGCAGGTGGAGGCGACGCGAGGCCTTGAGCTCGGAGAGGTCCTCGGGCTGCTCGGCGATCCAGTTGGTGAGCGTGCCAACCATGGTCTTGGTCTGGTTGTTCGTCTGGACCTGGCGGTCGGACTCTTCGTCGAATTCGAAGTCCTCGGCGTAGAGGATGATGTCTACGTCCTTGGAGTGCGAGAGTTCGCGGAGTTCCAGCGGGGTGAACTTCACCTGCGCGGGGCCGCGGCGGCCGAAGACGTGAACGTCCGTGACCGGGGAATTCTTCAGGCCGGCATAGACGTTGTCCGGGATTTCGGTGACCAGGAGGTCGTCGGCGTGCTTGGACAGGACGCGGGCGACGTCAAGGGCAACGTTGCCGTTGCCGAGGACAGCGATTTCCTTGGCGTCCAACGGCCATTCGCGAGAAACGTCCGGGTGTCCGTCGTACCAGGAGACGAAGTCGGCGCCGCCGAAGGAACCCTCAAGCTCGATGCCCGGGATGTTCAGGTCCGCATCCTTGATGGCGCCAGTGGCGAAGATAACCGCGTCGTAGTGCTTGCGGAGGTCCTCGATGGAGATGTCCGTGCCGTAGTCAACGTTGCCGAAGAAGCGGATGTCGCCGCGGTCCAGGACCTTGTGCAAGGCATTGACGATGCCCTTGATGCGGGGGTGGTCCGGAGCCACGCCGTAACGGATCAGGCCATACGGTGCCGGGTAGCGGTCAAAGAGGTCGATGCTGACGTTGAGCTCGCCGCTCTTGACGGCCTCGCTCTTGGTCAGGATGTCTGCTGCGTACACGCCGGCAGGGCCGGAGCCGATGACGGCGACGCGAAGCGGACGGTCCGCAGAACCTACGGGAGTGCTAATTGACACGGCTGTGTTCCTTCTTCTTGTTCAGTCCTCCCAACCAGGTCGCAGTTGTGCGCGTTTTGAGGGCTCAAAACGCGCTCTGCTGCTACCTAGTTGGGCCGGGGGCTAGTTACTGCGGACGCGGGGACGGTTGGGGCTAATCGTGCTGTAGTCAGCGGTCTTGAAATGCTGTGGGGCGAAGGGGCTGACACGGACAACATCGCCGATCACGATGACCGCGGGATTGGCCACGCCGACGGCCTCAGCCTGGTCCGCGATGGTTCCCAACGTGCCGATCGTGACGCGCTGATCCGGCAAATACCCGTTCTCAACGATACCTACTGGAGTGTCCAAAGGCAGACCCGAGCCAGCCAGGGCGGCTGCGGAATCGCGCAATTGAGCCACACCCATGAGCAAAACCACAGTGTGATCCGGCCGGGCGGGGACCTCGGAAAGCTCTTCGTGACCGGTCACGACGCTGAAACCCTTGGCCAAACCGCGATGCGTGACGGGGATACCAGCAGCTGCGGGAACCGAAATGGCCGACGTCACGCCGGACACCACTTCAACCTCGACGCCGTGCTGCCGGCAGAACTCTGCTTCCTCGCCGCCGCGCCCCAGGACATAGGGGTCGCCGCCTTTGAGGCGGACCACGCGGTTGCCCTTGAGGGCTTCGTCCACGAGGATCCGGTTGATCTCAAGCTGCGGCACCGGGTGATGGCCCGGCGTTTTGCCGACCTCGATCACGCGGACATCGGGAGCCAGTTCCTTGAGCAGCTCACGCGGGCCAAGACGGTCGGCAACCACGACGTCGGCCTGGCCCAGCAAGCGTCGACCCCGGACTGTGATGAGTCCCGAGTCGCCAGGGCCGCCGCCGACCAGCGCAACAGAACCAGCAGGCGCTTTGCCGGCAGCGTCAGGTTTGCGGTGACGGCGAAGCGGCAGGTCTCCGGTTTCCAAGGCAGTGGCTACAGCATCGCGAAGCGCCATGGCGCGGCGAGGGTCTCCCCCTGCATTGATGGCGATCTTGACGTCATCCACCACGGCCACGGCGGGCGTCCAGGCAGCTGAGGATTCGTGGTCCGAGGCGTTGACGCACCAGACGCGCTGCGCTTCGGCGTCGGCTGATACCTGGGTGTCCACGGCGGCAGTGCCCGTGGCGGTCTGAACGAACCAGACGCCGTCGAGGTCTGATGTGCGGTACTCGCGCGGCTCCCAGATGAGGAGTCCAGCGTGGGCGAGCCCGCGGAGGTTTTCGGAGGCAACGGGAGCGACCACGGTGACCTTCGCACCGGCGTCGAGCAGTCCCTTGGCACGGCGCTCCGCGACGGGCCCGCCGCCCACAACCAGCACCGGGCGGCCGAGCAGCCGCAGTGCCGTGGGGTAAATGTCCTGTATTGCCATAAAAAAACTGTAGGGCGGGCCCGTAACATGCTTCAAAGGCTCGGAAACACCCGGTAACGCTGGGTAATCCAGCGTCACATACGCGTCATCCCTTGTTTCCGCCGGCAAACGTCCGGAAACCGGCCGCTAAAAAACAGACCAGCCCGTACGCGTCGTGAATTCATCCAGGGCAGCCACACCTGCAACCGAGTTGCCGGACCGTCCAAGGCCCGGGCTCCAGACACTGATGGCGCATTTGTTGGGGACCACCGCGACGATTCCGCCTCCGACACCGCTCTTTCCCGGAAGGCCCACGCGGTAGGCGAATTCCCCGGCGGCGTCGTAGGTCCCGCACGTGAGCATGACGGCGTTGATCCGCTTGGTCTGTGCCGGGGACAGCAGCCGGGTGCCGTCCGCTCCTACACCGTTGGCGGCCAGGAACCGGGTTGCGAGCGCCAGGTCTTCGCAGGTCATGGCCAGAGCGCACTGCTCCACATAGGACTCGAGGACGGCTTCCACGGGGTTCTCCAGGTTGCCGCAGCTGGCAAGGAAGTGGGCCAGTGAGGCGTTGCGGTGGCTGTTGCGGAGTTCCGACGCCGCTACGTAATGGTCCGCGGCCACAGTGGGGTTACCGGTTTCGCGGCGCATCAAGTCGCGGACGGACAGGGCGGCGCTTCCTGTGACGCTGAGGAGCCGGTCGCTGACGACGATCGCGCCGGCGTTGATGAAGGGGTTCCGGGGAATCCCTTCTTCGCTCTCCAACTGGATCAACGAGTTGAAGGGGTTGCCCGAGGGTTCGCGGAAGACGCGCTTCCAGATGCCATCGCCGTCGAAGGCCAACACCAAGGCGAGCGCGAAGACCTTGGAAATGCTTTGAATGGAGAAGGGCACATGCGCGTCCCCTGATGAGTAGACGTCACCGTCTCTGGTTGCGACGGAGATGCCGAACTGGTGTGGGTCCACGGCTCCCAACTGGGGAATGTAATCGGCCACGTTGCCCTGGCCGACGTGCGGCTGTACTGCCCCGACGATGTCGTCGAGGAGATTCTGGATGTCCAAGGGGTTCTAGCTCCTGGCCTCTGCGTAGGTCCATAGTCGTATCTGGAGATGGGCAAGCAATCGTTCGTCTGCGGACTGCAGGTCCAGTCCGGCCTCTTCGCACGCTCGCCGCAGCCGGTAGTGGACGGTGTTGCGGTGGATGGCCAGTTCCTCGGCGCAGCGGTTCACATCACCAAAGAATTCGAGGTAGGTCAGCAGCGTCAAAGCAAACTCTGGATAACGGTCGCAGAGCTTGGCTATTCCCTGGTGCCGGAGCCCTTTCCGGGTTTCCAGCAGATCCAGCAGTTCGTTGGTGAGGACCGTGGTTTCCACATCCCTGTAGGAGGCAACACGGATCGACGGCGTGCTCTGCAGCACCTTCAGGACGCTGCGGACGTGGTCAAGCGTGGCGTACAGGGCGTCCAGCCGCGGAACGATCGGGCCCACAGCGGCCTGGACCTGGAAGTGCAGGTGCGTGGTGGCGTCACGCACGATCGTGTTGACCAAGCGGTTGATGGCGGGCAGGGACTTTACCGGGTCCAGGTCCGGCAGGATGATCGCTGTTTCCGTGCCCAGAGCTCCTACCACTGCTCCCTGACGGTAGGCCGCAGCGTGAATGGACGCGAGGTTGGAGAGCTCACCCCTGCGGAGCTGTTGACCCGGGGCGCTCTGATCCAGCCCGCCTGCCGAAATCAGCACCAAGGCAGCAGGTTTCGAGGGGTCGATCCCCGCCGACTGGGCCTGTGAGTGAACCTGTGCCGTACCGCTGAGGAGGCTGGACACCCGGTCTTCGCGCATGGATTGGGATTGCTGGTTCCGGTGGCGGACAAGTTCAATCGCGGCGTGCCGGGCAGCGCCAATCATCAGCCTGTCAGTGTTCGGCGCCAACGGCTCAGCACCTTCCTGCAGCCAGATATAGCCCATCACCCGGCTTCCCGCATGGATGCCAATGGCCACGCGTTCGCGAAGGCCGGCCTCAGGGTTGGCGTCCACATGGACGGGTTCCTCGGTGGCCTGAAGGTGCTTGTAGACGCCCGATTCCTTGAGGAGTTTCTGGTATCGCTCAGGTCCCCGCCGCGCAAGGATGGACAAACGCCGGAGCTCATCAACATCGTTGGACGCAGGCGAGTAGGCGAGGACCCTGTTCCCCGGGTCCTCGATGACGACGTGGCCGTTGGTCAACGTTGCCGTTGTTTGGGCGATGGCGAACAAGTCCCTATGCACCGTGGTGGGATTCTCCCCGGAAACACCGCGCTCCCGGATACGGTCCACAGCGACGCTTTCGAACTTGTCCCAGCGAAGGCCGGGGGCTACGGCCACCAGTCCGATACCGGTCGATTGCAGAAGTTCCGCCACGGCTTCGAGTTCACGTTCGTTGCCCTTGACCGCCACGGCCGTGGGTCTGTCGCTGATGATCCGGCGGATTGCCGGCAGCGCCACACGTCCACGGGCGCCGATGAGCATCACCAAGGACCCAGGGCGAGTTGCATCCTCGTCTTCTGCATCCACAATGACCGTTTCACGAACTGTCAGGTTGTCCGCGTCCGGGGCAAGCAACAAGCGTGCGTTGTCCACGCCCAGGTCTTCAAGTACATCGCTCAGCAAGGTGACGACGCCGTCGTCGTCAATGTCCAGGGCCTTCAACGAAGCTATCGCTTCCTCTCGTATTCAGTTCGGGTCAATCGGACGTCCTTCGCCATTGAAGAAGTCCTGCCCATGCTCCTGCGCAATCGCGCACAGCCAGAAACATTACCGGGCCTTCAGGACACCAGTGTTGTCCAGCCAGCACAAGAGCCGGGCCCTGAATTTGGTTCGCCAGCCAATTTGCGCGATTCGCCTGAGATCTAGAGTTATTTACTGTCCCCAACGCCACAAACACTGTGTGTTGCGCCGTGTCAGAGAACACATCTGTGCCGTTTGGGACTGTTGAGCTGCCGACGGCGGCGCCGGAGTCAAAGGAGACCCCCAAGTGATACCCACGTCAGTTTCAGCGCATTCTGCTGCGCCCAGCCGGTCCGACGAGGCCGGCACCCTGCTTGTCGGCCAGGAGCCCGGCCGGGATTTCTCAACGGAAGAATCGGGCTACCGGAAGACCCTCAAGCCCCGACAGATCCAAATGATCGCCATAGGCGGCGCGATCGGCACGGGGCTTTTCATGGGAGCAGGCGGCCGTCTCAACGGTTCAGGCCCGGCCCTGGTCCTGGTGTATGCGGTGTGCGGTTTTTTTGCCTTCCTCATCCTGCGCGCATTGGGCGAGCTGGTTCTCTACCGCCCGGCCTCAGGTTCGTTCGTTTCCTACGCCCGCGAGTTTTACGGCGAGAAAATGGCCTACACGGCTGGTTGGTTGTACTTCCTGAACTGGGCCATGACCTCCATTGTGGATGTCACGGCGGTGGCCCTGTACGTGAAGTTTTGGGGCCAGTTCTGGCAACCCATTAATGACGTCCCGCAATGGCTCATCGCCCTCATTGCCCTCGTGGTGGTGCTGGCGCTGAACCTCGTGTCGGTGAAGATCTTCGGCGAGATGGAGTTCTGGTTCGCCCTCATCAAGGTGGGTGCGCTGGTAGCCTTCCTCGTCGTCGGAATCTGCTTCATCGTCTTTGGTGGCCGGACGGATGTGGGCGTTCCCGGCCTGAACGTCATTGCCGATAACGGCGGCCTCTTCCCCACGGGCGCTGTGGCACCGCTCCTGGCGATCAGCGGCGTCGTCTTCGCCTACGCAGCCGTTGAGCTGGTAGGCACCGCCGCCGGCGAAACTGCCAACCCGCACAAGGTCATGCCCAAAGCCGTCAACACGGTGGTTCTGCGTATCGGCATTTTCTACGTCGGCTCCGTCCTGTTGCTCTCGCTTCTGCTGCCCTTCACGTCCTACAAGTCCGGCGAATCGCCGTTCGTGACCTTTTTCTCGCACCTTGGCGACCCCCAGGCCGGCGCGATCTCTGCCTCCGTGATGAACTTCGTCGTTCTGACCGCTGCCCTCTCAAGCCTCAACGCCGGTTTGTACTCCACCGGACGGATCCTGCGTTCCATGGCAATCAAAGGCTCAGCTCCCCGCTTCACCGCCCGCATCAGCGCCTCCGGTGTCCCTTACGGCGGCATCCTGCTGACTGCCGTCATCACGTTGATGGGCGTTGGCCTGAACGCCATCGTTCCGTCGCAGGTCTTTGAAATCGTGCTCGAGGTCTCGGCGCTGGGCATCATCGGCGGTTGGGCCACGATCATGCTCTGCCACATCAAGCTGCAAGCGTGGGTGCGGAGCGGCAAAGTCACCAGGCCAGCGTTCCGGCTCTTCGGTGCCCCCTTCACTTCCTATCTAACCCTCGGATTCCTGGCCTTTGTCCTGGTCACCATGGGCTTCTCGGAAACAGGCCGGTGGGTGCTCGCTTCCCTGCTGGTATTGGCACCGCTGCTCGTGGGTGGCTGGTATGCCCACCGTGGCCGAATCCGTAATGAGCAGTCCGCTTTGAACCCGCCCTCAGTTTGAAAGAGAAAACACGTCACATGAGCACCCTTTCCCCCCTTCCAAAAATTGGCACGCCCAGCCGCGCCTGGAGGTCGCGCGCCGATGCTTGGGAGTTCCTGGGATATGCCATCAAGCAGCTTGCCTTGGACCTTCACTCCTCCTCCGACTCCGGCTTGCACTCCCAGATCAGCCGCACTTTCGCGCTCCTGGATGCCGTGGAGCCCTACTGGGCGGAGCCGGGCGTTGCGGCGGTGGCCCAGTTGCGCCAATTGGTCGACGACGGCGACCCCCACGCCGCGCTGGAACTTCTGGGCGGTTTGGCGCACCTTCCTCTGGCTTCCGGTGCGGAGCAAGGTTCAGTTTCCGGGGGTCTCCAGGAGTCGTCCGAGGACGAGGTTGCACAAGCCGAGCAGGCTGACCGTCCTCGCTTTGAGGTTCTGGTGGTGGACAACATCACGGCCCAGGAAGCTGAGTCGCTCAAGAACAACATGGCTGCCCAGCGCCGCCCATCGGATGCTTTCACGTACGAAATCAATGTGGTCCCCAGCTACGAAGACGCGTTGGTCGCCGTCCTCCTCAACCCCGATATCCAAGCGGTGATCCTGCGTCCGGGCTTCTCGGTTCGCAGCTCCCAGCAGCTGGGCAGCGACCTCCGCCGCTTCCTGGCCGGGCACACTCCCGAAGGCCTGCAGGCGTTGCGGCCCGTCAAACGGATCCTGGGCCTGGCCGAGGAAATATCCGGGCTCAGGCCTGAGTTGGACGTCTACCTGGTTGCAGGCGTCTCCATCGAGTCCCTAGCCGGATCGCTGACCAGGAAGTTCCGGAGGATTTTCCGCAGGCAGGATCACCTGGACCTGCACTTGTCCCTGTTGTCCGGGGTTGCAGAACGATACGAGGCTCCGTTCTTCACAGCCCTGCTGGATTACAGCCGCCGGCCTGCAAGCGTCTTCCACGCGCTGCCCATTTCGCGTGGCGGATCCGTTGGGAACTCCCCCTGGATCCGCGACATGGCCGATTTTTACGGGACAAACCTGCTTTTGGCAGAGACTTCGGCAACGTCCGGCGGCCTCGATTCCCTGCTGGACCCGCATGGATCCATCAAGCAGGCGCAGGACCTCGCCGCCCGGGCCTTCGGAGCGCAACGAACGTACTTCGTTACCAACGGCACGTCCACGGCCAACAAGATCGTTCATCAATCCCTGCTGGCCCCTGGTGACGTCGTGCTGGTTGACCGGAACTGCCACAAGTCCCACCACTACGCCTTTGTGCTCGCCGGTGCCCGCGTTTCATATCTGGATGCCTATCCCTTGGACAAGTACGCCTTCTATGGTGCTGTGCCCTTGGCGAGTTTGAAGCGCAGGCTGCTTGAGTACCGGCGGGCCGGACGGCTGCACGAAGTCAAAATGGTCACGCTCACCAACTGCACCTTTGACGGCATCGTTTACGACGTCGAGCGTGTCATGGAGGAATGCCTGGCCATCAAACCTGACTTGGTGTTCCTCTGGGACGAGGCATGGTTTGCCTTCGCGCGCTCCCATCCCATCTACCGGCGTCGAACGGGTATGGCTTCAGCAGCCGCGCTGGAAGCTTCCTTCAGCAACCCTGCCTACGCGGCCCGCTATGCCGAGCAGGCAGCGGCCTTGCACGACCCCGTAACGGGTGAACCTCTTGATGACGAGGCCTGGTTGAACAGGCGGCTGATTCCCAACCCTGCGAAGGCGCGGATCAGGGTTTACGCCACCCAGTCAACACATAAGACCCTGACGTCCCTACGTCAGGGCTCCATGATTCACGTGTACGACCAAGACTTCATGGCATCCAACCAGGAGTCCTTCCGCGAGGCGTACATGACCCACACCTCCACCTCACCCAACTACCAAATCCTGGCTTCCCTGGACATTGGCCGGCGGCAAGTGGAGCTGGAAGGTTTTGGTTTGGTCCAGAAGCAATCCGACCTCGCCGTCTCTGTGGCACAAGCAGTCGCACGGCATCCCCTGCTGAAGAAGTACTTCCGGGTGTTGACCTCGCGGGACCTTATTGAGCCCCAATACCGCGAAACCAGCGCCGCCATGCCGCTACGGGAGGGACTGGCGGAACTTGAGGACGCGTGGCAACGCGATGAGTTCGTCATTGATCCGAGCCGCCTCACGCTGGACATCAGCAGGACAGGGATCGACGGCGACACGTTCCGCCACAGCTACCTCATGGACGATCACGGGATCCAGGTGAATAAGACGTCCCGGAACACTGTGCTGTTCATGACCAACATCGGCACCTCGCGAAGTTCCGTGGCATACCTGATCGAGGTCCTGGTCAAACTCGCCGAGGGATTCGAAAACCCCCATCCATCATCGCGACCCCGCACGGTGCCCGTGCTTTCGCCCGCGTCTTCGGCCGTGTCTTCGGTGCCCGGAGGATCAGTGGTGGTTGGACAGACGCCGCCGCTCCCGGACTTCAGCACGTTCGCAGCGCGGTTCCGTGTGGACGACGCCTGTGAAGACGGCGATATCCGCGCAGCCTACTTCGAAAGCTACAAGCCCGAATCCACGGCCTACTTGTCCGCCGACGAACTGGCCCTTGCGGTCCGTGCCGGGCAGGAAGTCATTTCCGCCGGCTTCGTCACACCGTATCCGCCGGGCTTCCCCATCCTCGTCCCGGGCCAGGTCATTACCCGGCAGACGTTGGAGTTCATGGCTGCTTTGGACACCCGGGAGATCCACGGTTTCGATCACGAACGTGGCTACCGGGTCTTCGTGGATGGGTCTGCGGTTTCGGGGTCCGGCTTCGCGGAGGCTGGTGTTTCGGAGACTGCTGTGGAAACGGCGGGCATCGGGCGGCTCCCCGCCGCTTCGTAGGACTGGGCGGATACCTGCGCAGAGTGCGCTACGCGCTTTGGCGGGCCCAACCAAAAGCGGGTGCGATGTGCTTCGCGACGTTCCCCAGGAGCTTCGCGTTGTACTCCACCCCGAGTTGGTTGGGCACCGTCAGGAGGACCGTGTCGGCAGCTTGGACGGCTGCATCGGCTGCTAGTTCTTCTGCCAAGCCGTCCGGCTCCCCGATGTAGCTCTTCCCGAAACGGGACAACGCGCCGTCGAGAATTCCTACCTGGTCCTGCCGGTCCGCTTGGGCGCGAAGGCCGAAGTAGCGGTTGTCCACCTCATCGACGATCGGCAGGATGCTGCGGCTAACTGAAACGCGGGGCTCGAAGTCGTGCCCGGCAGCTGCCCAGGCTTCACGGAACATGTGGATCTGCTCGGCTTGCAGTTGGTCGAACGGGACGCCGGTATCCTCGGTCAGGAGCGTGGAACTCATGAGGTTCATGCCCTGCTCGGCGGCCCAGACTGCCGTCTTGCGGGTGCCCGCACCCCACCAGATTCGCTGTGGGAGTCCCGGGGAGAGCGGCTGGATAGGCAGAAGCCCGGTGGCTCCGCCTGCGTAGTGGGGATCAGCTTGGGCTACTCCGTGCCCGGCGATTGCTTTGCGGAAGAGCGCGGTGTGGCGACGCGCCATGTCGCCCGTGTCCTCGCCTGCATTTGGGACATGGCCAAAGTTGGCGGCTCCGTTCAGGGCAGGCTCGGGTGAACCACGGCTTACACCAAGCTGAAGCCGGCCGTCGCTGATCAGGTCCGTGGCTGCAGCCTCCTCCGCCATGTACAGCGGGTTCTCGTAGCGCATGTCAATCACGCCAGTGCCCATCTCGATGGTGCTGGTCCGTGCGGCAATGGCGGCGAGCAGCGGGAACGGGGAGGCTTGTTGGCGGGCGAAGTGGTGCACACGGAAGAACGCGCCGTCGATCCCCAGTTCCTCTGCGGCCACGGCCAGTTCGATGCCCTGCTTGAGTGATTCACCAGCCGAGGGCACCAGCGAACCAGGGACGCGCGCCCAATGGCCGAAGGAAAGGAAGCCGATCCGTTTGTTGTGCATGTCCGGGACAACAGCGGTAGGTGCCCGCTAATTCCTCAGTCGGCGCGTCGGTAGTGCATGGCGACCGCGCCGTTGCTGAGCGGCTCGGCCGAGATCAGTTCGAGGCGCCTGGTGCTGGGCAGCCCGCCCTGGTACAGAGTGGGACCGTGGCCGGTGATCATGGGGTGGACCAGGAACTTGTACTCGTCGACGAGGTCCAGTCGATCCAGCTCCGTAGCAAGTTTGCCGCTGCCGACAAGAACGCCGTCAGGAGTCCCCTCTTTGAGATCCTGCACCGCAGTGCGCAACTCGCCGACGAGGTGATGGCTGTTGGTCCACGGGAAGTCGCTACGGGTAGCCGAGACCACGTATTTGGGCTTGGTTTCGAGTTTGAGGGCCCAATCGCGCATAGCTGGCGGCGCATCGACGTCGCCACGCGCCACCAGCGGCCAGTAGTCCTCCATCATTTCGTACGTGGTGCGGCCCCAGAGCATCGCGCCGCTCTCCTCCAGAAGCCGGGTGAAGTGGGCGTGCGTCTCGTCGTCGGCGATGCCCTCCCGGTGGTCGATGCAACCATCCAGTGTGACGTTGATGCTGAACGTTAGAAGGCCCATGCGGTGATTCTATGCAGCTAAAAGCAACGCGGGGTCACATACGGCCCATATTTACGCCAAACATGGGCCGTATCTGACCCCGCGTTGCTTTAAAAAGGGGGCTTAGCGGCTGCTACCCGCCAGCAAACCGCGCCGCTGCAGCAGGCGCTTCTCGATCGGGGCGAAAACGAGGAGCTCGATCAGGATGCCCACCGCCAGGATCAACAGGATCGCGGACATGACCACAGCCATGTCTGACAGCGCACGTCCTTGGTCAAGCAGCGAGCCCAAGCCGAAGCCGATGGTGCCACCCACAGCGATGATTTCCGCGGCCATCAAAGAACGCCAGGAGAAAGCCCAACCCTGCTTCAATCCGCCGATGTATCCGGGAAGTGCTGCGGGAAGGACGATCTGCAGGGCCATCTGCAGGCGGTTCGCGCCGAGCACAGTACCCACGCTGCGGTATTGCGGCGGGATCTGGTCCACACCGGAGATGAGGCCATTGATGATCGACGGAATGGCGCCCATGAGGACCACGAAGTAGACGGTGCCATCCGTCAGGCCAAACCAGATGATCGCCGCCGGCACCCAGGCCACGGACGGCAGCACCTGAAGCCCGGAAATCAACGGCCCAAAGGCACGGCGGAGAGGAGCAACCTGTGCAAGCAACAAGCCCACAGGCGTGGCAACTACCACCGAAATCAGGAAGCCGATCAAACCGCGCTGCAACGAGGTCCACACCGATTCCTGAACCCTGCCTTCGCCCCAGAGCGTCACCAGCTGGTTGAGCACATCAAGGGGCCCGGGAACCTGGTCACGGCGCTTGAGGCCGAGGGACACGTAGAACTGCCAGACGAGGACGAGAACTACCAAGGCTGCGATCGGCAGCAGCACGCGCTTCCAATCGATGTCGGCTTTACGTCCGGTATCGGACTGGAGGTTGTCCAGGCCCGCTTCGAGGTCGCGCAGCTCTGAGGGGTTGCCCTTCAAGGACGGCGACGTTATGTGCTCGCTGGTTTCGCTCACGGGCAGGGTCCGCTCTTGGGTAGTGGTGGGGTTACTTGGCATGGCGGCGGATCTCCTCGCGTAGCCGGCGGGTAATGACTCCGGTCAGCTCCCCAGCACGACCAGCATCAGTTCGGTGTTCCTCCGTCACATCCCATTCGGCCACAACACGACCAGGACGCGAGGACAAAAGCAGCACGCGCTGGCCCAAGCGAACAGCCTCACGAACGTTGTGCGTCACGAACACGATGGTGCGGCCGGTTTCCTTCCAGATCCGCTCGAGTTCGTCGTGAAGGAGATCGCGCGTAATCGCATCAAGCGCCGCGAAAGGCTCATCCATCAACAACAGTTGCCGGTCCTGGGCCAAAGAACGTGCAAGGGCAACGCGTTGCCGCATGCCGCCAGAAAGTTCGTGTGGACGCTTGTCGCCGGCACCGCCGAGGTGTACAAGTTCCAGCAATTCGGTTGCCCGTTCGCGGCGGCTGGCCTTGCTGCTGGACTTGTCAGCCAGCTGAAGTGCGAGTTCGATGTTGCCTCTCGCCGTCAACCACGGGAACAGTGCCGAGTCCTGGAACATGAAGGCCGCGCCGTCGCTGGGCACCTCAAGGGCGCCCGACGTCGGATGCTCAAGTCCCGCCATGATGTTCAGTAGCGTGGACTTGCCGCAGCCGGACGCACCGAGGAGGGCTACGAACTCGCCCTGCGCGATGGTGGCATTGACGTCGTCCAGCACCGGGGCGCCGTCGCCGAAGCGCTTGCCCAGGTTCTCGAGTACGACTGGCATGGTCCCGTCCTTCGTGTTGATTGGTGGAGCTGATATGGCTGAAGGCTGGCCCGCTCCCCCACCCGTATTCCGGAGGGGAAGCGGACCAGCCGATTGGTGCTTAGTCCTGGCCGAGCCCTGCAGCGGACGTCTTCTTGCCCTCTACTTCGTTCAAGGCCCGGAGGTCGAAGATGCCGTTGATATCGGCAGCCTTGGTGGTGCCGGCGTCCACGCCGTCCTGGAGGAGCTTCTTGTACGTTCCGGCCAGAGGATCTGTGGTGAAGGTGATGTTCTTCAACGCCCGGTCGATCACGTTGGCGGGGAGCGGCTTGCCGGCTGTGTCCTTGAGGACGGCGTTGATGGTGTTGGCCTTCTCTTCCGGCGTTGCGGAGTTCAGCCAGTTCACGGATTCGACGTGGCCCTTGAGCAGTGCCTTCACAGTCTCGGGGTGCTCGGCGGCGAACTTCTTGTTCACAATCAGGATGGTGGTGGTGAATTCACCCTTGTCCCACAGGTCCTTCTCGTCCACGAGAACCTTCGCGCCGGCTTCGAGGACCAAACGGGAGGCCCACGGCTCAGGCAACCACGCGCCGTCGAGCTTTCCGTCCTGGAAGAGCTTCAGTGTCTGGGCGTTTTCTGTCGGGTTGATGTTGACGTCGCCGCTGCCGTCAGGGTTGGTCTTGTAGCCCTGGTGGCCCAACCATGCGCGGAGGGCAACGTCCTGCGTTCCGCCGAGCTGCGGGGAGGCGAGGACCTTGCCCTTGAGGTCGGCCGCGGAGTTGATTTCGGGCTTGACCACCAGCTGGGCGCCGCCGGCTGCTGCCCCGGCGATGATGCTGACCGACTCGCCGTTGCTCTTGACGAACGAGTTGATGGCCGGGTTGGGGCCGATGTACGTGGCATCGATGGCGCCGGCGTTCAAGGCCTCGATCGCGGCGGGGCCTGCGTTGAAGATCTGGGTGCTGAGCTTGGTATCGCCGAGGTCCTTGGCGATGATGCCTTTGCTGATGCCCACCAGGGCCGGGCCGTGCGTCACGTTGCTGAAGTAGCCGAGCTTGAGCTCGGCAGCAGGCGACGTTGTGGGGGCCGGAGCGGCCTCGTTGCTGCGGGAGACGGCCGACGCAACCGCTGCGCCCGCACCGATGAGCAGGACCAGGCCGACGGCCAATCCGATCTCAAGGGTGCGGCGGCGCTTGGGCTTGTTGGTCTCACCGGCGACGATGCGGGTGGTGCCGGAATCGGGCTTCTGTGACTCGGGGGTGTTTGCCATGGGGAGGTCCTAAGGAAATGTGGGATGCGAAGGGGGCGAAGATCAGGCCCCGTAACATCGCCCGTCGAGGGCAAGGAAGGACCATTCCGGAAAGGTCATGCCTTCACAGTAGGGACTGTCATATTTCCGCTTCAATCCCATAGAAACCAAGGTTCACGCAGGGTCACGTGACGTCACATTCGCCGCTGGGCCTTCAAAGTTGCATCGCGTTGTGCGGCACGTGCGTTCATGAACGGTCACCCGGCGTCATGTTTGCTGCCAGCTCTGCAATGTCGCGCGGCGTCGTCCGGCAGCAGCCACCGATCAGCCGGACTCCCCGGTCACGCCAGTCAGCGGCGTTCCCGGCGAGGGTAGTCGTGCCGTGACCACCAACGGAAGGCCCCCACGTCTTCGTGACGGCGTCGTAGGTCTCCCCCGAGTTCGGGTACGCGACCAACGGCCTGTCCGATACATCATTGAGCGTCCCAAGGGCCGACGTCACCAACTCCAGCGGCACGCAGTTAACCCCGACGGCGGCCACCCGCGGGTCCGTACGGAGCAGCGCAGCCACCTCACCCAGCGGCGTTCCATCACTGATGTGCTCCGCGTCCCGCAGCGTGAACGTGAACCAGGATTCGACGTCGAACTCCGCCACGAGCGCCAACAGAGCCTCCGCTTCGCCGAACGATGGCAGCGTCTCGCACGCCAGGAAATCTGCCCCGGCTTCCACAAGAGCGGCGATGCGCGGTCGATGGAAATCCATGAATTCTGTGCGACTCAGCGTGTAATCGCCCCGATATTCGGAGCCATCAGCAAGGTAGGCACCGTACGGGCCCACGGATCCTGCCACCAGGAGCCGGCCGCTGGAAGGGTTCGCCTCGGCGTATTCGCGACGCGCCTCGTCGGCAAGCTGCACGCTCAACGCCACCAGCTCCAAGGCCTCGCTCTCCCCCAGGCCACGACGCGCGAATCCTTGGGGAGTGGCCTGGTAGCTGGCCGTGATGGCCACGGAGGCACCGGCGTCGTAATAGTCGCGGTGGACCTGCTTGATCAGGTGCGGCTGCTCCAGCAGGACCTTCGCGGACCACAAGGCGTCCTCAAGATCACAGCCGTGGGCCTCCAATTCCGTGGCGAGGGCCCCATCCAGGACGAGGTCCTGCCCGGAGTCCAACAGGGTGCTGAGTGCTGTGTTCTGTGGCATGTAGTGATCTTCCCGCTAAATCGCTCAATGAAAAAACCGCAGCTTGTTCGAAATCCCCGCCATATAAGGCCGGGAATTTCGAACAAGCTGCGGTCTATCTGACTCTTCGACCTTAGATGACGTAGCGCTCGTCTTCGTGGTCGCCCGGGTGGTCCTTGACCAGTCCGGCGGCAAGGGTGTTGCCGTCCATGGGATCGATCACCAAGAACGCGCCCGTGCGGCGGTGGTGCAGGTAGTTCTCCAGCGGCAACGGAGCAGCCAGGCGAAGCTGGGCATGTCCAATGTCGTTGAGTTCAAGGCTTGAAGCAGGCTCCACGTTGAACGTAGCCAGGTCAAGCTTGCCGGTGACGTTGCGGACCAAAGCCTGGACCGTGCGCGTACCGTGCTTCACCAGAACCTTCTGGCCTTCACGCAGGGGCTTCGGCGAGAGCCACGCCAACGATGCGTACAGGTCAGCCGTGCTTTCGCGGACCGTTCCCGCGGCAGCGATGGTATCGCCACGGGCAATATCGATCTCGTCAGCCAAACGAACGGCAACGGACTGCGGAGCAGCCGCTTCCTGAAGTTCCTTGCCAGCGAAATCGATGCCGATAATCCGGGTGATACGCGGCTCGTGGCCAGGGCTCAGCACAGTGACTTCGTCGCCAACGTTGACGGAACCCTCGGTGATCTGGCCGGCGTAGGCGCGGTAGTCACGGTAGGCCTCGACATCCAGCCCACCAGCCACAGCATCAGGTGCCAGGGCACCCTGCGGACGGATCACCAGCTGCACCGGGAAGCGGAAGCTCTCCAGCTCAGCCTCGAGCTCGTCGGCTGCCGGAAGGGTTTCGAGGACCTCAAGCAGTGCGGGACCCGTGTACCAGGGAGTGCGCTCGGAGCGGTCCACCACGTTATCGCCATCAAGGGCAGAAACCGGGACCACCAGCAGGTCAGCAACGCCATCGGAACCAAGTCCCAGCTCGCGGGCAACCTTCTGCACGTCAGTCTCGATGTCGCGGAAAACCTGCTCGCTGAAATCAACGAGGTCGATCTTGTTCACTGCCACAATGACGTGGGCAACGCGCAGCAACTGCAGCACGGACAGGTGCCGGCGGGTCTGCTCAAGAACACCCTTGCGGGCGTCAATAAGTACGACGACGGCATCCGCAGTGGACGCGCCGGTCACCGTGTTCTTGGTGTACTGAACGTGGCCGGGGCAATCCGCCAGGATGAAGCTGCGGCGGTCCGTAGCGAAGTAGCGGTACGCCACGTCGATCGTGATGCCCTGCTCGCGCTCGGCACGCAGGCCGTCGGTCAGGAGGGCGAGGTCGATCCCGCCCTTTTCGCCGCCGAAGCCACGGTCCGCTGAGGTGCGGGCAACGGCGTCGAGCGTGTCAGCAAGAATCGCCTTCGAATCGTGAAGGAGGCGGCCCACCAAAGTGGACTTGCCGTCGTCCACCGAGCCGGCAGTAGCGAAACGGAACAGGGTTGTGGGCAAGGCTGTTTCCAGCCCGGCAGCCAGTGTTTCGATGCTCATTTAGAAGTAGCCGTCCTTCTTGCGGTCTTCCATGGCTGCCTCGGAGATGCGGTCATCTGCTCGGGTGGCGCCACGTTCGGTCAGGGTGGAGGCAGCGACTTCGACTACGACGTCGGCCACGGTGCGGGCATCGGACTCGACGGCACCCGTGCAGGACATATCGCCCACCGTGCGGTAGCGAACCAGCTTGGTGATGACTTCCTCGTGCGGCAACGGTTCGGAAACCTCGCCTACCGCACGCCACATGCCGTCGCGGGCGAAAACCTCACGCTCGTGGGCGTAGTACAGGCCGGGGAGCTCGATGTTCTCACGCTCGATGTAGCGCCAGATGTCCAGCTCGGTCCAGTTGCTGATGGGGAACGCACGGACGTGCTGGCCCACGGTGTGGCGACCGTTGTACAGGTTCCACAGCTCGGGGCGCTGATTGCGCGGATCCCACTGGCCGAACTCGTCACGCAGGCTCAGGATGCGCTCCTTGGCACGGGCCTTGTCCTCGTCGCGACGGCCGCCGCCAAACACGGCGTCGAACTTGTTGCGCTGGATGGCATCAAGCAGCGGAACGGTCTGCAGCGGGTTGCGGGTGCCATCGGCACGCTCGGCCAGTTCGCCGCGGTCGATGAACTCCTGCACGGAGCCAACAACGAGCTTCAGGCCAAGACGCTCAACAGTACGGTCGCGGAAGTCGATGACCTCCGGGAAGTTGTGCCCCGTGTCCACGTGCAGGACCGGGAAAGGAACCTTGCCCGGCCAGAAAGCCTTGGTGGCCAGGTGCAGCATGACCACGGAGTCCTTGCCGCCGGAGAACAACAGCGCAGGCTTCTCGAACTCGGCGACAACCTCGCGGATGATGTGGATTGCTTCCGATTCAAGGGTGTCCAGTGAGCTCAGGCGGGACGAGCCGCCGTCTGCCGCCCCCGCCCCTGCGCCGCGCGGCTGATCTTCGATCAGCCCAGCGCGCGGCTCCGACAGGCCCGAAGCCACTCCCTGGGCGGCAGACGGCGTCTCTAGGTCGCTTTCCAGCACGTCCAGCTCCAGTTCCTCGTTCGTGGTTTGAGTGCTCATGTGTGTAGTCCGCATTCTGTCTTGTCGGATCCTGCCCAGCGGCCGGCGCGGGGATCTTCACCCGGGGCCACCTTGCGGGTGCAGGGCTGGCAGCCGATGGACGGGTAGCCCTGGCTCAGGAGGGGGTTGACGGGAAGGATGTTGTCCTCGGAGTACTCCACCAGCTGATCGAAGGTCCAGTCGACCATCGGGTTCACTTTGACCAGGCCGAAGCCCTCGTCCCAGGTGATCACCGGGGTGTTGGTGCGGGTGGGTCCTTCGTCGCGTCGGACGCCGGTGAACCACACTTCGTAGCCCGCAAGCGAGCGGCGGAGCGGCTCTACCTTGCGCAGCGCGCAGCACTGGGCGGGGTCGCGGGCGAACAGGTCCTTGCCCAGCAAACGGTCCTGCTGTTCCACTGTGTTCTCGGGGAGGACGTCCACCACGTTGACGCGCAGGTTCGCCGCTACTTCATCGCGGGTCTCATACGTTTCCTTGAAGTGGTAGCCGGTTTCGAGGAACAAAACGTCGACGCCGGGAAGCTGGTCCGCGACCAAGGCCGGAAGAACGGCGTCGGCCATGGAGCAAGCCACGGTTACTGCGGGCAGCTCGAAGTTCCGGGCCACCCAGGCGATGACATCGCGGGCGGGCGCGTTCCAGCCAAGCTCTGCAGCTCCGGCTTCGGCCAGTGCCTTGAGTTCTTCGTGTGAGCGAAGTGCGGGGCGTGCCGGCAGTGTTTGGGGATCTGTCACTGGAGGTCTCCTTCGTCTGCGGAGAGTGCCCATTCGGCGAAGGTCTGGCCTTCGGCGCCAGCGGCGACGAATTTGCGGACCACACGCTCCACGTAGTCGGGCAGGTTTTCGACCGTGACCTTGAGGCCGCGGACAGTACGTCCCAAACCGGCTTCCTCACGCTCGTTGTTGGCCAGCCCGCCACCGAGGTGGACCTGGAAACCCGGGGTGGGGTCGCCGTCGGGGGTTGGCAGCATCATGCCCTTGAGGCCGATGTCCGCAGTTTGAATGCGGGCGCAGGAGTTCGGGCAGCCGTTGATGTGCAGGGACAGTGCCTGCGGAAGCTGCTTGGTCTCCACGAGGTCGGCCAGGCGGCGTTCCAATTCAGCAATGGCGGTTGCCGCGGTGACCTTGGTTTCCACGATGGCCAGCTTGCAGAACTCGATGCCGGTGCAGGCGATGGTGCCGCGGCGGAACACGGACGGACGGGCGGAGAGGCCCAGCGTGTCCAGTTCGGCGATGAGCGGCTCTACGTGCTCCTTGGCGACGTCCAGGATGACGAGCTTCTGGTGGGGAGTTGTGCGGAGCCGGTAGCTGCCGTGCTTCTCCAGGGTGTCCGCCAGCGTGACAAGTGCCTCGCCGGAGGTACGTCCCACGGTGGGGGTCACGCCGATGAAGAACTTGCCGTCCTTCTGCTCGTGAACACCGATGTGGTCTCCGGGAGCCGTGGGCTTGGGAGCTGCGGGGCCGTCCGGGAGCTTGAAGCCGAGGTATTCATCTTCCAGGATCTGGCGGAACTTGGCGGGGCCCCAGTCGTTCATCAGGAACTTCAGGCGGGCCTTGGTACGCATGCGGCGGTAACCGTAGTCGCGGAAGATGCTGGTGACGCCGAGCCACACTTGAGCGGCGACGTCGGCCGAGACGAACACGCCAAGGCGCTCTGCCAGGCGCGGGTTGGTGGACAAGCCGCCGCCAACCCAGAGGTCGTAACCGGCACCGAGTTCGGGGTGGACAACGCCCACCAAGGCGAAGTCGTTGATCTCGTGGACCACGTCCTGGGACGGGTGGCCGGTGATCGCAGTCTTGTACTTGCGCGGCAGGTTGGCCAGCTCGGGGTCGCCGATGAAACGCTCGGCGAGCTCCTGGATGAGCGGCGTGGGATCGATGATCTCGTCCTTGGCGATGCCGGCAACCGGCGAACCCAGGATGACACGGGGAACGTCGCCGCAGGCCTCGGTGGTGGACAGGCCGATGGACTCCAGCCGACGCCAGATTTCCGGCACATCCTCCACGCGGATCCAGTGCAACTGAATGTTCTGGCGGTCCGTGAGGTCGGCCGAGCCGCGGGCGAAGTCCACGGAGATCTGACCGATAACGCGCAGCTGCTCGGTGGTCAGCGCGCCGCCGTCAATGCGGACGCGAAGCATGAAGTACTTGTCTTCGAGCTCGTGCGGCTCAAGTGTTGCGGTCTTGCCGCCGTCGATCCCGGGCTTGCGCTGGGTGTAAAGACCCCACCAGCGGAAACGGCCGTGGAGATCGGTGCCGTCGATCGAGTCGAAGCCCTCTTTGGAGTAGACAGACTCAATCCGCTCACGGACGTTCAGTCCGTTGTCTTCCTGCTTCCAGGTTTCGTTGGCGTTGAGCGGCTCAGTGCCATCAACCTTCCACTGGCCGTGAGGCTTGGCGGCAGGGCGGGTGCGTGCTGGGCGCGAGGGGACTGCGGAGTCCGCGGGCGCACCGGCTACAGCTGTATCTGTCATACGTCGACTTTAGGTGTGGCCAGTTTTGGTCAGCAAAGGTCCGGAAACGCTAAGTCACCTAGGGAAACATTTCGTCACGAACACGCCAGCGGCCTTGTCCCACGGGCCTGTATATGCAGGTCCTTTTGGGGCTCCCACCGCGCAAATAAAGGTTAGGACGTGCTTGCCAGTACGGCGTCAAAACGCTCCAGTGCTATCTCCGCGAGAACCGGCGACGGCAACAGCGGGGCCGTAACAATGTCCGCTCCAGCCTTGGCCAGCTGGTCGTGGAAGTATCCCGTTGCCAGCAGGTACGAGGCGATGAAAACCCTGCCGTTTGTCCCGTCTTTGGCGAGTTCGGCACGCAAGGAGGCGACGCCGTCGGGCACTGTTGGCTGCGCGCTGGCACCGTAGGCCACCCGCACCTTGTTCGGCAGCAGTTCTGCGAGGAGTCGCGCCTGCTCCTCGGAGTCCACCGACCCGTCCGGAAGGGACGATCCCGCGGCAGCCAGCAGCACGCCGTCGTTCTCCTTCAGCCCGGCGGCACGCAAATGAGTGGCAAGCAGCTCCGCCAAGCGCGGATCCGGACCCAGCGGCCTCGCGGCCACTACTTCCGGCCGGCTCTTGATCGCCTTGGGCACATCCACCTTGATGTGGAAGCCGGTACTCAGCAAAAGCGGCACGACGACGGCGGCAGTCCCCTCGGGCAGGCCCTCCACCACCCCGGACAGCTCAGGCTCTTGCACGTCCACGTAGGCCTCAAGGACCTGCAGGCCGGGACGCTGGGCTTCAATTTCTGCCATGACGCGGCGGATGGCGGCCTGGCCTTCGGCGTTGCGGGTTCCGTGGGCACAGGCGATCAAAACGGGGCTGTTCATGGGAGCTAGCGTAACGT
The DNA here is from genome assembly GCA_039636795.1 of Micrococcaceae bacterium Sec5.1. Classification (NCBI taxonomy): domain Bacteria; kingdom Bacillati; phylum Actinomycetota; class Actinomycetes; order Micrococcales; family Micrococcaceae; species Micrococcaceae bacterium Sec5.1. The sequence goes on from CP143430.1 coordinate 4,199,427, forward strand.
TGAGCCAGCACCTACTGAGAGTCGCAGGCAGAAAGAACCCGTCCACTTGATTTCCATCGACATTGTCCTTCTGTGGCTTGACCTGGTCGGCGTGTTTTTCTTCGCGGTCTCGGGTTCGCTGCTGGCGGCCCGCAAACAATTCGACATCGTGGGTTCGGCGCTCCTGGCGTCCATTGTGTCGCTGGGTGGCGGCGCGATTCGCGATGTCGTCATCAACGCCGGCCCGCCTGTGGCGTTCACGAACCCGGTTTATTTGATCCCACCCTTGCTCGCTGCGCTGCTGGTCTACTTCCTGTTTTCTTCCGTGCAGCGCTTCACGTCCCTGTTAACACTGTTCGACGCCGGCGGGTTGGCCCTGTTCTGCATCACCGGGACGTTGAAGGCACTCACGGCCGGGATGAATCCCGTGGCTGCAATCCTCCTGGGAGTGACAACAGCAGTGGGCGGCGGCCTGTTGCGCGACATCACCGCCAACGAGATTCCCACCCTTTTTGATGCCCGCGACATCTACGCGCTACCCGCTTTTGTGGGGGCTGGATTGACCACCCTGCTCTGGCACCTTGGCCTGTTCAGCGGGCTGACCGCATGCCTGGTGGCCGGCATTGTTTTTGCTTTCCGCGTCACAGCCTGGAGGCGTAGTTGGTATGTGCCCTTGGCCGTGCGCGGATGGCAGCGTGCAGGCACCGGGACGGGCGCAATTTCGGGTGCCCGCGATTAGCTAGGATAAGAGCATGACTGACATGTTCCTCGAGAAGTTCCGCGCGCTGGTCCCAAAGTATCTCGAGGATGAATGGCAGGAAGAAGACGGGCTCACCTCCGAGGAACTGGACGAGGCCCTCGCCGATCACTCCTTCACCATCCCGCTGGTTCTGCGCGAGTTCTACCTCGCCCTCGGTGGCTGCGAAGACCTCATGGAGGCGTATCACTACTTCTGGGATCCCGAGGAACTCGAGGTAGATGACGAAGGCTTCCTCATGTTCCTCGAGGATGAAGAGGAACAATTCACCTGGGGCTTCCGCATTGCCGATGTCAGCATCCCGGACCCCATCGTGTGGCGCCGCAACAACGCCCGCGGCCAGTGGAAGAGCGAAGAAGGCACGTTCTCCGAGTTCGTCTTCGACATGTTCGAGTGGGCGTTCAACGACGAAGACTAGGTTTTGACTGGCAGCCCCTGCGGCCCCGATTTGGGTGGCGTGGGGGCTGTTTTGTTGTGGCAGCTGTGCGGCCACCACCCACTTTGAATTTGGAACTGCCCTGACACGCCGCTTCCGGGGTGTGTCGCCGGAAAATTGGGGGTCAAAGTAGGTGGTTGCGGGACAAACTCACGACGGCGGAACCCACGCAGGCGCGAACCTCGCCGGCACGAAGCGGCCAACTTCCCTGTTGAACAGGACTGCCATGACTTCGGCGACCATCCTCTCCGGGTGATGAACGACGTCCACGTAGTAGTAATGGAGGCTCAATAGCCCTCTGCGCATGCCTGCGTTGTTCCTATACTGATCCTTCTTGACCTGTTTTCCCTCAAGGTGCGTGCCGCCGTCGAGTTCAACGATCAGGCATTCGTTTACTAAGCAGTCCACCTCCCCCACGCCCGGGATGTCCACGTGCATCTGGACCCTAAGACCTGCCCGGATGAAGTGGGTGTGCGCGAGTACTTCCAGGAGTGAGTCGGCCCGAGGCAGAACCAAGTCCAGGGTTTCCCGAACCTTGCCGTTCCTGTTGCCAGGGAGCTTTGATTCCAGGAAATCCTTGGAAAGGAGCGCCAAGCTGACCGCGCTCTGCACCATGACCAGCGCTTCGAGTTCAGGCAAACATCGGAGGGCGTGGATCAGGACATCGGCCACGCCCGCTATGGGCAGATACGAGTGGACTGGGTGCAGGCAGGCTCCGTGGTGGACTACACCCCGCCTCGCTTGTCCCGTGCTGCAGCTGAGATGGAGAGCGCCTGCGCCCACTAGGGTCCAGAGACCATAGAAGCGCGCTGCCGAGACGCAGGTAATTAAGCCGTCGGCTCGGAAGGCGGCAACGACGTCGGGGTCTGATGCCCGGGACATGTAGACCCCGCGATGAAGGCGATTGACTACTCCGTCCCTCACTGCCTTTGTGAGCATGCGGCGACTAAAACCCGCAGTCATCAGGGTGGACGTGGTTGCTACTCCACGCCGGCTTCGGAGGAAATTGTCGATGTCCATAGAGCCATGCTGAGTTCTTCCTGGCCTCTGCGATGGGCGCGAAGTCCCCTATGTGGATAACTGCCGCGTACCTCCCCCACCTGGTTTGGGGACCCTGAGGTTGTGACACACCCCGAATTCGGCCAGTCCCTTCCTCCCAAAAATCCGAAGTTAGTGGTGGAGGATCGGCGCTTGGTTGTAAACCGCTCTGCGGGACCGCGAAAACCATTGACGCGAAGAGTTGCATATGTGACAGGATTGTCATAAGCTATTTACGGATCCACTAAATGCCTCCGGTGGGTCTGATGCGAACGGAGATTGTGGTCCCGGTTCGGTGCAGCGTATGACTCGTAACGTTGCAGCGAGCCGGGGCCATTCCGTTTTCCGGGGGACTAAAAGTTTGGGCGCGTACGGTCATCACCCACTTTGGTTCCGCCGATGGCACAACACACCGCAAGCACCGGCGTGTCACCACGCCCGCAGCCTCAAAGTGGGTCGTGAGGGTACACCAAGGCCCGGGCCCAAAATGTGGGGAACAACAAGCAGGCGCCCGGCCCACGAAGGTCCGGACGCCCGTCAAAAAAAGGGAAGCTAGCTGCTCCGGTCCACCACGGCATGCGCGAAGTTCGTCAGCGACGCCTTCACAACGCCCTCCGGCAACGGGGCCAGGGCAGCAACGGCCTCGGCGGACCACTGGCGGGCGATCTTCCAGGATTCGGTAGTCACAGGGTGTTCGCGCAAACCAGCGACGGCATCGGCAAGCGCGGAATCCGATGTCAAGTCGCCGTCCACCAGTTTCAAGAGCGCAGCCGCTGACGAATCACCTGCAGCAGCATCGCGGCGCAGCAGCAGCACGGGCAGCGTGGGAACACCTTCGCGGAGGTCAGTGCCCGGAGATTTGCCGGACTTGACCTTCACGCCGGTGACATCGATGACGTCGTCGGCGAGCTGGAAGGCCACGCCAACCTTCTCGCCGTACTCAACCAGGAGGTCCTCGTACGTGGGATCGGCACCGGCGAAGATCGCGCCAAGTTGGCCGGAGGCTGCAACCAGGGATCCGGTCTTATCGGCGATGACGGACAGGTAGTGCTCTACGGCGTCTTCGTCCTCGCGCGGGCCGACTGTTTCGTGGAGCTGGCCGAGGCAGAGGCGTTCGAAGGTGCGGGCCTGGATGCCGAGTGCACGGGAGCCGAGCTCGGAGACGAGGATGGAGGCGCGGGCAAAGATGAGGTCGCCGGTGAGGATGGCCACGGAGTTGCCCCACACTTCGTGGGCCGTCGGAGCGCCACGGCGGAACGGTGCGGAGTCCATGACGTCGTCGTGGTACAGGGTTGCCAAGTGCGTCAGTTCAACCACGACCGCCGCTTGCACAACCTCAGGACGTGAAGCATCTCCAAGGTGCGCGCACAGCAGAGTGAGCAGCGGTCGGATGCGCTTGCCGCCGGCTTCCACCAGGTGACGCGACGTTGCGTCAGCCAGGGGATCCGAGTTGGAGATGGCTTCGCGAAGCTTCTTTTCCACGCGGGCAAGGTTGGTGGTGATGGCTGGGCCGAGTTCGGCGTCGCCGGCGATGGCGGCAAAACCGGCGGGCAGCTGGAGGCCCGTTGCGATCGCGGCGGTGTGGGGGGCAGGCTCAACAGAGTCCGGCAGGCCGTGCCCGGCATGCGTCCAGCTGTGTTCGGCAGAGTTCGTCACGGCTTAACCCTAACTAGTTGTTGCGGAAACCGCGGTGTCGGAGTCTGCCGCCTTAAAAGGACGGACAGAGGAAGTGTTGGACGTGGCAGGGGCGAGCATCTCAAGGACGCGGATCACGCGGTCTTCGAAGCCCTTCGCAGACGGATCCGTGAGGTTGGCAAGCATGCGCACCACAAAGCGCATCAGCACCGGAATCGGCATACCTGTTCGCAGGGCAAGCTTCATCACGGCGGGCTTCCCGATTAAGGAAGCAAACATACGACCCAGCGTGAAGTGCGATCCCCACTGGTCCCGCACATAGTCCGCGTACCGCGAAAGGTGGGCATCGGCGTCGTCGGCGGTCCAACCGGCGGAGGCCGAGCGTGATGCAGAGTCAATCAGGAACTCAGCCGCGAACCGGGCCGACTCCATCGCGTAGGAGATGCCCTCGCCGTTGAATGGGGACACCATGCCGCCGGCGTCACCCAGCAGGAGCAGCCCCGGCGAGTAGTGCGGCGTGCGGTTGAAGCCCATGGGCAGCGCCGCCCCGCGGATCTCCCCCACCTGGTTTTCGGGGATAAAGCCCCAGTCGGCGGGCATTCCGGCGGTCCATTCGCGCAGGACCTGCTTGTAGTCCAGCTTCCCGAATTCCTTGGAGGAGTTCAGGATGCCGAGGCCGACATTGGAGGTTCCATCACCGACGCCGAACACCCAGCCGTAACCGGGTAGCGGTTTGCCCGACTTGCCGGGGAGCTCCAGCCAGCCTTCCATCCAGTCGTCGTCGTGCCTCGGAGATGTGAAGTAAGTGCGCACGGCGACACCCAGGGGGCGGTCGTCACGCTTATGCATACCCAGCGACACGGCGGTTCGCGTGGAGTTGCCGTCCGCAGCGAGTACGACGTCGGCATGGAAGTCGCGCGTTTCGCCGGTCTTGCGTCCGGACTCGTCAAGGATGGATGCGCGTGCGCCGATGACCCGGCCGTCGTCGGACTGCAAAGCTGAAGTGACGCTGTGGTGTTCAAGCACGACGGCGCCCGCGGCCTCCGCATGCCGGGCCAACGACTCGTCGAAGCCCAGGCGCGTCCGAATCAGTCCGTACGTGGGAAAGTCTGAAACCTCGGGCCAAGGCAGCTCAATGGTACGGCCGCCCGCAATGAGTCGAAGTCCCTTGTTCCGGCGCCAGCCCTCGGACTCAGCATGCGGCATTCCAAGCTTCTGGATCTCGCGGACGGCGCGCGGTGTGAGACCGTCGCCGCAAACTTTTTCGCGGGGAAATGAGGTCTTTTCCAGGACCGTGACATCGATGCCGGCCTGGGCGAGGTAATACGCGGCGGTGGACCCAGCGGGCCCCGCGCCAACAATCAGTACTTTCACGTCGTCCTAAATGAGTGGCACGTCAGCTGGGCTGGCTGCCGGACCGGCGCGGCTTGATCTGGCGTCGAAGCTTGGCCACGGGAACACTTTCTCGGTGCTCGGCCGGCTTCTGCGCGCGGTGTACGGCAACGATGCCGCCGCTGAGGTTGCGGTAGGTGATGTCTGTCCAGCCTGCTTCGCTGAGCCACTGCGCCAGGTGGTCCTGATCCGGCCAGGCGCGGATGGATTCGGCGAGGTACACGTACGCATCCGGGTTGGAGGAGACCTTGGTGGCGATGGCCGGGAGGGCTCGCATCAAGTATTCGGTGTAGAGGTTGCGCCACAGCGGCACCACGGGGTGCGAGAACTCGGCGATGACCAGCCGGCCGCCCGGTTTGGTGACGCGCAGCATTTCCTCGAGGGCTTTGCGCGGTTCAACAACGTTCCGCAGGCCGAAGGAAATGGTGGAAGCGTCAAAGCTGCTGTCCGCGAACGGCAGGTTGGTGGCGTCTCCGGCGATGAAGTCGATGTCCGGGCGGCGTCGTTTGCCCACTTTGAGCATGCCCAGGGAGAAGTCGCAGGCCACAACATTCACGCCGGCATCGGCGTAGGGCTCACTTGAGGTGCCCGTTCCAGCGGCGAGGTCCAGGACCTTCTGGCCCACCTTCACATCCATGGCATCCACCACGATCCGGCGCCACCGACGCGTCTGCCCCATGGAGAGGACGTCATTCACGACGTCGTATTTGGGGGCGACATCGTCAAACATCGTCGCAACTTCGTCCGGACGCTTTTCCAAGGATGCTCGGTTCACCCTGCAATTGTCTCAGACATTCAGCCGACTTTGCTGCGCTGTAGAACTCGGCTCAGGTTCTGGCGGCACGCGGGAGTACTGTTGTTCCATCATGACGAGCACGCTCCGTACCTTGACAGTCCCCCTCGATGTCGAATCATCCTCCGGGGGGCTGCCGTCGTTTCTGGTCCGGGACGACGTCCTCTGCTGGTCACGCCGCGAGGCCGGTCTGGTGGGCTATGGCGAGCTGACCCGCTTCAACGTCTCAGGCCCGGAGCGTTTCCTTGAGGCCGATATCTGGTGGCGGCACCTTATTCTTGAGGCCGAGATCACCGATCAGGTGGACATTCCAGGCACTGGTCCGGTGGCGTTCGGCTCGTTCGCTTTTTCCAAGATGTCCCCGCACGTTTCCCGGCTGATCGTCCCGGAGATGGTGGTTGGCATCCGCGATGGCCGCGCCTGGGCCACCCAATTAGCGTTCGACGACGTCGAGCTCACCGAGGCGGGCGTCCTCGCCGCCCTGGACCGCTGGCTCACTGAGCCCGAGCCAAACGGCGACGGCTCAGCGGCAGGAGCGTCCGACGTCGGGCTGTCACCTGACGCTTTTTCGCCCAACGGCGCGGCTGGTTACCTCAGCCGCGGTTCCCTGAGCGAAACGGATTGGATGGAGGCCGTCTCCAATGGAGTGGCGGAAATCCGCACCGGCAAGCTGGAGAAACTGGTGTTGGCGCGCGACGTCGTAGCCAACCTTCCTGCCGGCGTGAACGCTGCGGAGGTGCTTCGCCAGCTGGCGGCACGGTACCGGGAATGTTGGACGTACGGTGTTGACGGCCTGGTGGGTGCGACGCCGGAAATGCTGATCCAGGTGGAGGGCCGCACGGCCCAGGCCCGCGTGCTGGCCGGAACGTTGGATCGGCGCGACGCCGAAGGTGTAGACGGATCCCCCATGGCGTACGCCGAGCGTGTACTGGCCGGATCTGAGAAGCAGCGCCACGAGCACGAGATCGCGATTGATTCGCTGACCCGCCAGCTGGCGCCGTTTTCCGAGGCGATGAACTCCCATAGCGAGCCCTTCATTCTGGAACTGCCGAACGTGTGGCATCTGGCCTCGGATGTCAAGGCTGAGCTGGCCGATATCGAAGGTCATGTGCCCACATGCTTGGCCTTGATCAACGCCCTTCATCCGACTGCCGCCGTGTGCGGAACACCTACCTTGGTTGCCGGTGCGCTGATCCGAAAACTGGAGCATCTGGACCGTGGCCCGTACGCCGGTCCGGTGGGTTGGCTTGATGCTGCCGGGAATGGCGAGTGGGGCATCGCTTTGCGCGGCGCGGTCATCGAGGACGCCAACACGGTGCGCCTTTACGCGGGTTGCGGGATTGTGGAGGGTTCGCAGCCGGAGGCTGAGCTTGCCGAGACCTGGGCTAAATTCCGGCCGATGCTTGAGTCCCTGGGCATCCAGCGCTGAATCTGGGATCTCAGACTGGGACTCGCAGGGGGCGCTTGCATATTCGCTAAACTAGTTATCCAATAGTGAAACTTAGTTTCCTGTGATGCACATCTCAGGTTCGGCGCTACACTAAAACCGACTTAGTTCAGCATCCACTGCAACAAAAGGTAAAAAACATGCAGATCTCCCGTTCGGTTCTGTCCGGCACCAAGATGGCCGCCGTGCTCGCAGCAGGCGTCCTGGCCCTGACCGCTTGTGGCGGTGGCTCCTCCACCCCGGCAGCCTCAAGTGAATCGGGCGGCCCCAAGCTCATCAACGCCGGCAAGCTCACCGTGTGCTCGGATGTCCCCTACGAGCCCTTCGAGTTCCAGAAGGACGGCAAGATCGTCGGCTTCGATATGGACATCGCCAACGAACTGGCCAAGGACCTCAAGGCCGAACTCAACGTGGTGGACAGCTCCTTCGAAGCAATCGAGACCGGCACCGCACTGACTGGTTGCGACGTCTCCATCTCCTCAATCTCCATCACAGACGTCCGCAAGAACGTCATGGACTTCTCCAACCCCTACATGGATGACGACCTGACCCTCGTGGCTACTACGTCCTCGGGCATCAGCAACCTTGATGGCGCCAAGGGCAAGAAGGTTGGTGTCCAGCAGGCCACCACCGGCGCCCAGTACGCCAAGGACAAGGGAATCGACGCCCAGCAGTTCGAAGACTCCGGCCTCCTGGTCCAGGCCCTCAAGGCAGGCACCATCGACGCCGCCGTCGGCAACCAGTCGGTTCTGGGTTACGCCATCATGGACGATTCCAAGCTCAAGCGCGTTGAAGACTACGCAACGGGCGAGAAGCTGGGCATCTCCATCAAGAAGGGCAACACGGCCATGACTGATGCCGTCAACAAAACCCTGAAGCGCATCACCGATGACGGCACCCTGAAGAAGTTCCAGACCACCTGGTTCGGCGAGACCACCAAGAAGTAGTCCGAGCCCCGGCTCCCAAGAATCACGCAGGCGGGCCCCGCAACGATCTGTCCAGGCAGTCCGTTCGGGGCCCCACCTGCGCAACACGAATGTGAGAACACCATGGCAATGACTACACGTCAACGAGCCAAAGTCAGTCTGAACGTCCAAGCCGGGATCTTCGTTGTGGCCGTGGCCGCTTTGATCCTCGCCGTGGATTGGAAGACCGTTGGAAACAGCGTCTTCAACTTCGCCAAAATTGGCCCGATGTTCCCCGACATCTTCCTGATCGGGCTCAAGAACACACTTATCTACACAGCGCTTGCCTTCGTTTTGGGCCTCTCCGGTGGTCTGCTGCTCGCACTGATGAAGCTCTCCTCTTTCCCGCTGTACCGCTGGCTCGCTACCGGATACATCGAATTCTTCCGTGGCGTCCCCGCCCTGCTGGTGTTCATCGCCTTCGGCTACGGCGTACCCCTGGCCTTCGGCGTGCAGTGGGATGTCAACATTGTGGTCATGGTTTCCCTCGGTATGGTGGCTTCGGCATACATCGCTGAAACCCTGCGTGCTGGCCTCCAGGCTGTCCCCCGGGGACAGATGGAAGCCGCCCGCTCCCTTGGAATGCCGCACTGGCGCGCGATGGTCTCCATCGTCATTCCGCAGGCCTTCAAAATCGTCCTGCCGCCGCTGACCAACGAGGTCATCCTCCTCACCAAGGACTCCTCGCTGATCTACGTCCTGGGCCTCACCGCGTCCCAGTATGAGCTGACCAAATTTGGCCGCGACGGCATCTCCAGCCTCGGAGCCGGGCTGACCCCGTTGCTCGTGGCCGGTGCCTTCTACCTGGTCATCACCATCCCCCTGAGCCTCCTGGCACGGAAGTTCGAAAGCCGCTCCGCGCGGGCGAATCGATAGGCAGGACAATCATGAACAACTCCAATGGGAGCACCTCCGTTCGCGCCGCTGGCGTGAATATCCAGGACCTCCGCAAATCCTACGGAAGCAATGAGGTCCTCAAGGGCATCTCGCTGAACGTGGAACCAGGCCAGGTTGTCTGCCTGATCGGCCCTTCCGGTTCCGGAAAATCCACCCTCCTGCGCTGCGTGAACCTGCTTGAGCACCCGAATGCGGGCACCATCAACGTGGGCAAGTTCGAGGCAACCGACCCCGACGTGGACCTCAACCGCATGCGCCAAAGCGTTGGCATGGTGTTCCAGCACTTCAACCTGTTCCCCCACCTGAGCGTGCTGGACAACTGCACCATCTCCCAGATGAAGGTCCTCAAGCGGTCCAAGTCCGAGGCCGGTGAGGTAGCACGCCGCAACCTTGAGCGCGTTGGCCTTGGACACTTGGCTGACCGTTTCCCGGACCAGCTCTCCGGCGGCCAGCAGCAGCGCGTGGCCATTGCCCGGGCACTGTCCATGGATCCGCAGCTGATGCTCTTCGACGAGCCAACATCTGCCCTTGACCCCGAAACCGTGGGCGATGTCCTCGCCGTCATGCGCAAGCTGGCCCAGGAAGGCATGACCATGCTGGTGGTCACCCACGAGATGGGCTTCGCCCGCGAAGTGGCTGACCGCGTGGTCTTCATGGACGCCGGCGTCGTAGTGGAAGAAGGCCCTGCAGAACACGTCATCAGCGCCCCGACCCAGGCGCGAACCAAGGAATTCCTGCGCCGCGTCCTGGACCCGACGCACATCGACGTCGTGGAGGACTAGGGCCTTCCGGCCCGCTGACGCCACGCAAGTTCGTTTAGCGCCGCGCATCTTCTTCAGCGCCACGCCAACGGGAGGGCGACACCTATATATAGGTGTCGCCCTCCCGTATTTGTGTCCGCTACGAATTTGCGTGTCCTGCAGAAGCACGACGGCGGCGGGGAACCCCGGCTGTCGCAAGCTCACGTTCCAGCTTGCTAACTGTCAGGTCACTCCACACCAACCGGAACACACTTCTCCCTGTGGCACGTATCGCATCTTCGCGGCTCTTCTCCTCGATCACAACCTGAGAGGGTGTCCGGCCCTTCAGGAATTCCGGTTTCAGATACTTTTCGCGGCCATCGAATTCCCCCACCACCCTGGCGTCCTTCCAGTAATAGTCCGTATAGACGACCCCTACTTTCGTTCGAACTTCATACTGCAACTCGGGAGCAGCGAAACCGGCGAGATGCATGAGCCCCCGACAGTAGGACTCCCCCGGCGAACCTGAATTTGTAGCAGCAAATTGAACAACCGCTGCCACGCGCTTGGCGGCGGCCTTCGAATACCGGGAATCAATATTATTCAGCAGCTCATCCCTCGTTACGGGTTTGCGATGACGTCCCTGGGATAAGAGGAAATCCACGGGAACAACAGCCTCGGCAAATGGCACGGAGGCTGCGATGTCCAGTGCCGTCCTGACCCGGCCCGTCACAAGGAAACCGTTCGCTTCCTCGGCTTCCTGGAGACCATCGCTGACATAGTGCCGCCGGACGCCTGCTCTGGACCTTCCCCCGCCGGCGTAGGAGCTGAGTGCGTGAACGGGTTGTCGTCCGACGATCGTTGGAATGCCATGAATGGTGGCCGCGGAGTGGTGCGAGAACACCGTGGCGGAAGTAAATGTCTCAGCAGCAGCCGCAACGCTCAGGGCATAACGCTCCCATTTCTCCAGGGCTGCCCATCTTTTCGCATCGACATAGACTCCGTGGCGGACTCTCACGAGATTCCCACTCTTAGCTGCCATCGACAGTTTGCGGGAGTCCCCGCCAATGAGGGATAAGTCCTTGGCAAGAATGAGTTTGGGTAGGGTCCGCATGGAGCAAGTCTTTAGACTCGCCGGGTCAAAGAGGAGGGCTTGGTGGCCGTATGTGGAAATCTCATCGCACCCTTCCGGATGCATGCGGCCACCCTCACGGGATCCGCCACCCGTGCGGACTCCGGCACGACACTCGAACTGCCTGCTGACACATATGCCCGCCAGTGACGCCCATATCCAAGTGTCACCTGTCCGTTTGAGCAGCGGGGAGACATGTATGTGGCGTGGGCGAATTTGGGTGGCGTGGAACCCCGGCTAGCCTGCCGTCAGCACCTTGCCCACGGCACCGGACACTGCTTCCTTGATGCGGGCATGAAGTCCGCGCAGCCCTGCCCGGTCCACGCGCACCTCCACAATGGTGCGTCCCTTCAGCGGTGACTTGAGCGCCTCTGCGAGTTCCGCCGTCGTGCTTACCGCCTGATGTCCGACGCCGTAGGCCGCCGCGAGTGCCGCGATGTCCACGGAGTGGGGGGTGCTGAAGAGGCGTTCGACGGCGGTGCCGTAGGCCCCTGAGTCCTCCACCGCGCCGTGTTCGAGGAGGCTGAAGATGGCGCCGCCGGAGTCGTTGAGGACCACGATCCGAAGGTCGGGGATGGGTTCGCCGTGGCCGAGAAGCAGTCCGCCGGCGTCGTGGAGGAAGGTGACGTCGCCCAGGAGAAGTGTGGTTTCGCGTCCGCTGCCGAGGGCAATTCCGGTGGCCGTGGCGATGGTGCCGTCGATGCCGGCGAGGCCGCGGTTGGCGTAGACGGTGGCGATGGGGTCGGGGTGCGGTTGGCCGGCGAGGTCGACGTCGCGGATGCCGTTGGAGGATCCGAGGACCAATTTGCCTCGCGAGTGCTCCCAGACGGTGGCGCCGACGGAAGGACCGTTGGCAGCCGATTCCCCGGCCAATATTCCGTCCAAGGCATGTTGGGCGGCAGCCCCGGCCAAGAGCCAGGAATCCAGCCACTCGTCTGAGCCCCGGCCGGCAAATCTAGCCAACTCAGGGAGGGTTTCGATGGGTGTCTCGCGGCGACGGCCGGCCTCGTACCAGGCCACGGGGACCGGCTGGTAGATGGCGGATTCGACGGCGGGGCGAGCCAACAGCGAGGCCACCGGCCTGGAAAGGGTGGCCCTGCCGAACAGGACCACGCGCTCAATCGGTGTAGCCGAGTCTGGGCCGAAGTGCTCCAGCAGAACCCGGTATGGGCCCACGGCGTTGGGCCCGAAACGCGCATTGGATGAGGGTTCGGCGAGCAAGGGAAGGCCGTGGGCGCGTGCGAAGGCCTCGGCCACGGGACCGGCGTCATGACCTGCGAGAACCACGGTGCGTCGCTCGGCGAGCTCGTTCGAAGCCGCCGGGAGATCCAGCGCCTGGGGACCGGCGTCGTAATGGAACACGCTGTGACCGGCGGCAGCGGGAAGGGCATCGCCGGGGCCTGGAACCAACGGGTCGCGGAACGCGAGGTTCACCTGAACTGGGCCCGGCGGCGTGTCCTCGAGGGCACCGGTGGCGGCATACAGTGCGGTGGCCACTGCCCTCTGAGGGCTGTCCCCCGCGGCGACGTCGACGGCGAAGCGAACGTGATCGCCGAACAGGTCCAGCTGAATTGTGGTCTGGTTCGCCCCGGTACCGTGAAGCTCCTCCGGCCTGTCCGCGGAGACGACCACCAGCGGCACGGCCGAGTGGTTGGCCTCCATCACGGCGGGCAGCAGATTCCCGACGGCGGTACCCGAGGTTGTCAGGACGGCGGCGGGCGCTTCGGTTGCCAGGGCGAGACCCAATGCCGTGAACCCTGCATCTCGTTCGTCGATCCTGACATGGAGGAGAACTTTACCCGCCGCTTCTGCCTCGGCGAGGGCGTAGGCCATGGGTGCAGAACGTGAACCTGGCGCCACCACCACGTGCCGCACACCGCCGTCGAGCAATGCCGTAACGGCGATTCTGGCGGCGGCGATGGATGTCAGAGAGTCCTGGGAAGTCACCATTCCAGTCTATTGGCGTCGACGGAACCCCAATCCCTCTCTCACATCCCACCGCCTTCCACCGGATCCTCTCGCACATCCCACCGGCTTCCACCGGATCCTCTCGCACATCCAACCGGCCTCCACCGGATCCTCTCGCACATCCAACCGGCCTCCACCGGATCCTCTCGCACATCCAACCGGCCTCCATTGGATCCTCTCGCACATCGTGCCGGCTTCCACCGGATGCTCTCGCACATCATGGGCCACGAAAAGGAGCAGCCCGAACCCGTGGGAAGTGAAAGAACGATCGCCCAAAAGCCGCGGGAAGTGATAGAACGATCGCCCAAAAGCCGCGGGAAGTGAAAGAACAACCGCCGAAAAGCCGCAGGACGTGAGAGAAGATCCGTCAGAAAGCCGCAGGACGTGAGAGAGCATCGGGAAGATAGAAGCGCTCCCCCACCCGTCAACCCGGGGGAGGGAGCGATTCTGCCGCCTACGTTACTTGCGGAACACCTGGACGATCGACGGCCGTGGCGCCCGCACTGCACCGGTCGCCGGGGTGGCTCCAGCGTCCACGTAGTCCGGGAAGAACGAGTGCTGGTCCGCGAACGTGCCTTCCTCGCCCGGGTGCTGGACCGCTACGAAAACGCTGCGCTCCTCGTCGTGGACGATCGGGCCACAGGTCTCGGCTTCGCGCGGGACTGCGAGGAACTGCTCCACCTTTCCGCGTTCGGGGCCTTCGAGGGTGACCTTGAACAGCCCGTCTGCGTAGCCAATGGTGGAAGGTGCACCGTCGGTGGAGATCCAGAGGTTGCCTACAGAGTCGAAGGCCACGTTGTCCGGGCAGGAGATCGGGGAAACCTTGTCCGCCGGGAATCCTGAGAAATACGTGGACGTGTTCTTGGCGGGGTCACCGGCCACCAGCAGCAGGGTCCAGTTGAACTTGGTGCCCGTCTGATCCGGGCCTTCAGTGATTTCCACGATGTGGCCGTCACGGTTCAGCGTTCGGGGGTTGACCTCGGTGGCGCCTTCCTTGCCGGCCTTGCCGCGGTCCGAGTTGTTGGTGCAGGCCACGTAAACCTTGCCCGTGAGCAGGTTGGGCTGGACGTCTTCGCAGCGGTCCATCTTGGTGGGGCCCACTTTGTCAGCGGCAAGGCGTGTGTAGACCAGGACTTCAGCAGCAGACATGCCCGGAACCGCCGAGACGCCACCCACCACCAGCGGCAACCACTCGCCGGTGCCGTCAAAGGCACCGTCGGTGGGAACCTTGCCCGTGCCATCAATTTCTGTCGCCGGGGAGTCACCGGTGAAGCGCGCAACGTACAGATCACCTTCGGAGAGCAGGCTCATGTTGTTCTTCCGCGCCTCAGCTGAGTCGCCGGGCTGGTATTTGCCCTTGGACACGAACTTGTAGAGGTAATCGAAGCGCTCGTCGTCACCCATGTACGCCACAACCTGGCCCGACGGAGCCACAATCACATTGGCGCCTTCATGCTTGAAGCGGCCCATGGCGGAGTGCTTCTTCGGAGTCGAGGTGGGGTCGAACGGGTCAACTTCCACGATCCAGCCGAAGCGGTTGGTCTCGTTGGCGTAGCCAGCGTTGCGCGTGTCGAAGCGGTGCTCGTCGAGTTCCCACTGACGCGTGGTCGGCTTTGCAGAAATGCCGTAGCGCTTGTCGCCGTCGCTGGTGCCGGGGGCAGCGAAGTAGCCGTTGAAGTTCTCTTCGCCCGAGAGGATGGTTCCCCACGGTGTGGTTCCGCCGGAGCAGTTGCCCAAGGTTCCCTTGATCCAGCGGCCGTCCGGGTCATCGATTGTCTTGACCAGGTTGGTGCCTGCAGCAGCGCCGGTCAGCTCGTAGACGGTGTCCGTGAGGAAGCGCCGATTCAGGGGTGCACCCTGAACGTAGCTCCAGGGCTGGTTCTTGTTCTTGCGCTCCAACTCCACCACCGTCAGGCCGTGACCGGCTCGACCAATGGCACGGGTTTCAGCGGCGTCAAAACCTGCCGGCAGCATGATGTTCTCGTTGGTGTATTCATGATTCGTGAACAAGACGGCTCGGCGGTCCTTGGACCCGGGAACGGGGATGATGTCTGTGTAATCGTTGTTGTACCCGAACTGGCGTGCCTGGGCGGCAGCAGTCTGCGCGTTGAGGTTGAAGGCCGGCGAATCAGCGAAAAGGGGGTCGCCCCAGCGGATGATCGGCTTCCAGTCGAACCCCTCTGGAACTGTGAACGCGTCAACAGCGGCGTCCACTGGCTTGATTGCCGTGAACTGGAGCTTGGACTTCCCGAAGCCCTTCTTGGCTGCGTCTGACAAACCGTTGCCGGCATCGGCAACCGCTGAGTCGGCACCAGTCACTGCACTACCAAGAACGACGGCGAGCGCACCGGCGGCGCCAAGCCCCAGGGCGGCGCGGCGGCTCATGGCCGTTGAGGCGATGTCGCGGAAGTAGCCGTTGGAGCTGGTGTTGCAAACATCGCCGGCACAGGCGTTGTCGCACTTGAGAGCGCACGTGACCGCGCTGCGCTTGCCTTTGGTGTGGCCGAACATGGGCAGCAGTGGGAACGTGCGTCCGGTGGTATCAGACATGAGGGGACCTTCCAGAGAATGTACGAGGTTCCCGCTGAGCCTTTCAGCGCAATCCGAATCCGAGAGGACACTCTGGTTAAGTTTCGGTGAACAGGTCCTCTTGGGAGGAAGCGAGCGCCGAATGTACGCGACGCAGCCTCTCCAACCACCAGTCGCGACGTTCCCCCGGTGCCGCATAGTGCTCCAGCAGCCCGGGATCGGCGACGGCCTCGCGAAGGTGGATGGCGCCGTCGTCGGCTACCAAGGGATCCAGGGTGATGTCCGAGGCGAAGAGCGAAACGGTGCCAAGCCCGCAGGCGTATGGAAGCGAAGGCAGTGCGGCGGCGAGCGCCAAACCAGCACGGATTCCAATGGAGGTATCGAGGGCGGAGCTGACGACGGCGGGGAGGCCAGCTTGGGCGACGATGTCCAGGGCGCGTGCCACTCCCCCTAGCGGCGCTACCTTTACGACGATCAGGTCAGCGGCCCCCGCCCTGGCAACGCGAAGGGGGTCCGCTTCTTTCCGGACGCTTTCGTCGGCGGCTATCAGGACGGGCGTTCCCACTGTGGCAAGGCGGCGTCGCACCTCAGCTAAGCCCTCAATGTCCGACACAGGTTGTTCCGCGTATTCAAGTCCGACGACTGACAGTTTGCCCAGTGCCTCTACAGCCTGGTCAACCTCCCAGCCCCCGTTGGCATCGACGCGGATGGCGGCGCCTGGGAGGGCGCCGCGCACGGCGGTGACCCTTGCGAGGTCGTCGGCAAGAGATTGACCACGCTCAGCAACTTTGATCTTGACGGCATCCACCCGGCCGAACCGCGCAAGCACTTCCGGCACACGCTCCGCAGGGACTGCGGGAACGGTGGCGTTCACGGGAATGCTCTCCCGAAGAGCTGAAGGGAACCCAGTCCAGCCTGCTTCCAAGGCGGCAGAGAGCCAACGCGAGGATTCGTCGTCGTCGTATTCCGGAAAGGGGCAGAATTCACCCCAACCCAGAGGCCCTTTCAAGAGAAGTGTTTCCCGCTCCATGATGCCGCGGAACTTCACGCGCATGGGCAGTGAAACAACGTGGGCATTATCGAGGAGTTCTTCGAGCGGCGGCACATCAGGAAGGCGAGCGGGCATATTGCCACTGTACCGGCGGCTCATCAGGCCAAGGGCAGGTCAATTGGGCTATGTGGACAACTACTCCGTCCAGTATTTCCGTATCTTGCCCAGTGCATCGCCCAACTGCTCACCGGACAAGGTGAGGGAACTTTCGGGCATCCCCAGCTCATCCCACCGAGCCACCAGTTGCGTATCGCCGTCGAGCGGTAAAGGCCACAACCAGTAGTGCGCCGTCGACTGAACGACCTCATCATTGCTGCTACCGCCACCGCCGCCAAGAGTAGTAAGGACGGGGCCGGTGGCGTCCTCCGTCCCTTCGTACATGGCCGGCCCGTGGATGGCTGCCACTGCCTTGCGCCCATCGGGGAAAGCGACGCCGACCTGTAAACCTGATCCGATATCCAGGCTTGAGCGCGGATGGTTGAAGGACCGATCCATGACGTCCCGCCACTCCCTGTCCGATTCGTCGCCACGGCGAACCGACCACACGAGGTCCAAAACACATCCCGTGGAATACACCTCCACCAGTTTCAAGGCCATCACCATCTGCCGGCTGTTGTGAACGAACTCCCCGATGTGAACCACGCCAGGCAGCTCGTCCGACGGCGGACCGGACCACCCGGGGCGGAGTGGCTGGGGTTGGCGCGGACGCTGGGGTGGCTCTGGAAGATCGTCGAAGAACGTCATGCTCCATGCTTACACCGCCACGACAGCTAAAGGCAGGGTTGCCATCCGAACGGAATCGTGGAACCGCGCTATCCTCTGATTCACGACTCATTTTCAGGGGAAATATGACGCACGCACCCAACGGCTCCACGACGCCCGCCGGCTGGTACCCGGATCCTTCCTTCCCACAGCAGATGCGCTGGTGGGATGGAGTGCAATGGACGGCCCAGCTGGCTCCGCCGCCAGGGCAGTTCCAACCACAGTTCCAAGGCAAATACGTAAAACCCCCAAGGCCTCTAATAAGTCCCCACTCTGCTGTTTACAACGCCTTCATTTGGATAATCGCTGCCTTCCCGTTTCTCCAGGCCGTGTTGATTCTGACGTGGAATCCAGAGTTCCGTTACATGACAACCCGCCAGGGCATCACCACGATTGACCCCTTCTCCCTCTATACACCCGGGTATTTCGTCATGGCAGGCGGGGCTTTCCTCATTTATGCCGGTTCTGTCGCTTTGGCGGCGGTGGACTATCAGCGGTTATCCCGTTCAGGCGTGGTGCGTCCTTTCCACTGGGCATGGGCCTTCCTGGGTGCAGTTGTGTACGTTGTCGGGCGTTCGGTGATCGTGTACAAGGTTGCGCAGCCACGCGGGCTGTGGCCCATCTGGCTCATGGCGGCTGGCATGGTTCTCTTCTATGGAGTTGCCATTGCCAAATCCATGGCGATGATGCAGTCCATGTTCTCTTCCATGGGCTACTCGGTCGCCACGTAGAACTGATGCTGCCCGCCTCTCAGGGCAAGATCTCCGCAGTAAGCGCATACGCCGCACGAACCCAGCCCAGGAACTCGGCGTCAATTTCACTGGCGTCCTTCACGATGACTTCGTTGTGCCAACGGTTACTGGATACGCGCTCAGCCCGGTGAACGCGGTCTGACTCAAGCTCGCCCTCGAGAACTATGTTGACCAGAATGCCGCCACGACGAGGATGGATCCCCAGAAACGCGCGCCCGTGTGTGACGTGGAAGGATGAGGCGTTCTCTTGTAATTCGCAGCCTTCCAACGCGGAGAGTGAATCCATGAGTGCCTGGAAAATGCCGGATGAAGCAGGGTCGGTTTCAATGCGCTCTTTAGCGGTGCGTGCCATGCTGCCAGCATAAGTGTCGCTTCCCTGAACCGGGACGGCACCAGTCCTCACACGCGTTAGGTAGACTGCTGACAAATGACGGATGGAAGGACCTCCCGATGAACCGCAAGGCCACTGCACTGGACGTCGCCAAAAGGGCGGGAGTGTCCAGAAGCGCGGTCTCGCTGGTGCTCAATGGCCGCGGCGACGGCAACGTGGCCAAGGAGAGCCAGGACCGGATCCGTCTGGCCGCACAGGAACTCAACTACTCCCCCAACGCGATCGCGCTCAGCCTGCGGAATCAGCGATCGCGGGTGATCGGCATACTGTCCGACGAAGTTGTGGTCAGCCCATTCGACGGCAACATCATCGGTGGCGCGGACGACGTCGCCCGCAGCAGGGGGTTCGTCACCGTCGTCATGGATACAGAGCGCGACACCGCCCGGGATGCGAGCGCAATCGAAACCCTCCTGGACCGCCAAGTGGACGGGCTCATGTACGTGACTGTGGGTTTGAAGCCGCTCGACGTCCCCCACGGCATGCTGCGGGTCCCGTCAGTCCTGGCCAATTGCTACGACAGCAGCCCCAAACCTCAACTTCATCACGTCATCCCGGACGAAATCACTGGCGGCAGGGACGCTACCGAGCACCTGCTGCAGTTGGGCCATCGGGACATCGCCTTGCTCGCTGGCGCTGAGGAATCCCCGGCCGCTCCCCTGCGCGTCGAGGGCTACCGCGATGCGTTTGCTGCGGCCGGCCTGTCGGTTCGCGCGGACCGGATCACCATGGCGGGTTGGGATATCGACGCCGGTTTCCATGGCGCCATGAAACTGCTCGACGGCGTGTCCCCGGCTGAGCGGCCCACGGCCATCATGTGCGCGAATGACCGCCTGGCAATCGGTGTTGCCCTGGCTGCCGCCCGTTTAGGCCTGAACATCCCTACCGATCTCTCGGTGATGGGTTACGACGACGAATCACGCATCGCCGACACCATGGTCCCCGCCCTCACCACCATGGCCCTGCCGCTGCGTGAGATCGGCCGCGCGGCCATGACCACACTTCTGGACAGGATCGAGGGCATACCCGCCGGCACAGAAGGCACCACGGAAACGAGTGTGGAAACAATGGTCTCCTGCCGACTCGTCATCCGGGAATCAACCGGCCCGGCGCCAACGCGCTGACACGTTCACCGATTCTCTGGGCAACCCCGTTGCTGACCCGCTATTCCGTTGTCGGCCAACAACGAAATAGCGGGCGTCCGACGTCGATCCATCCACGCCGGACGCGCCTTCTACCTCTCGAGCCCGATCTCCTCAGGGTGCCGCGCAACCAGGCTCCCGAGCAGACGGAGAGCGTGGTCAGTGGCGGAGCCGGGTTCGGCTGTGAAACCGACTAATTGGAGGCCCGGATCGGTCATCAGTTGCATGGCCTCGTAGCTGAGATCCAGGTCGCCCACGTCCGGGTGGTGGAAGAGCTTCTTGCCGGCCAGGTGTATCCGCACGTCGTGGGCTTCCCAAAGCGCTGCGAACTCGCTGCTGCCGTTGATGAGCTCTTCGATGAGGTTCCGGAGGGCACGATCGGACGGGACTCGCCCTGATTCAGCGCGGAGCAGGGCGACAACTTGCTCCGACGAGTCGTTCCACTCTCGGTAGGCCAACTTGGCTCGGGGGTTCAGGAAGAGGAAACGCGCGAAGTTCACCGGCTCGCGGGGCTCCGCATACATCTCGGAGAAGAGGGCACGCCCCAGGGCGTTGCTCGCGACGACGTCCATCCGGCCATTCTGGACGATTGCAGGGAATGTCATCGCGTCCAGTAGCTGCCGGGTGCCGGGGCGGATCTGATGGGTTCGGGACGCGGGCTTTCGTTGCGGCGTCCTCGCACCCATGTTTGCGGCACGAACCAGATCATACAAGTGGGCGTGCTCGGCGTCGTCGAGCTTAAGCGCACGACTGATCCCGTCAAGGATCGCGTCGGATATCCCTGATGCGTTGCCCCGTTCCAGCCGCACGTAATACTCAACGCTCATCCCGGCGAGCAGCGCGACTTCTTCGCGGCGAAGCCCGGGCACACGACGACGACCTCCGAAGTCCGGCAATCCCGCTTCAGCCGGGGTTAGCCGCGACCGTCGCGAAATGAGGAACTCGCGAATGTTGGCGGAGGTGGTCATGCTCCAAATGTACGTCAGCGGCTTCCCCGTAGAGGGGCCCGCTTATTAACCCTATAAAGCGGGCCTGCCTCCGCCTCACGCGTTCTCCTTTACTGGATCTATCACCTCAATGGCACGACAACGAGCCAGCACACACAACAAAAGGACCACAACACTATGAAGACCACACGCCTCGGAGGCCTGGAAGTCTCCGCCATTGGACTCGGAGCCATGACCATGGCTGGCATCTACACCAGCGAAGGCTCGCTGGATAACGCAGAGTCGATCCGCACCGTCCATCGGGCTCTCGATCTCGGCGTCACCCACATCGACACGGCCGAGATCTACGGGCCATTCCTGAGCGAGGAGATCGTCGGCCAGGCGATTAAGGGACGCCGGGACCAGGTCAAGATCGCGACAAAATTCGGCTTAGTGTCCCACTTCGACGGCGGCCCTGGAGTCACGGACAGCAGCGCTGCCAATGTGAAAGCCGCGGTGGAAGGCTCCCTCAAGCGCCTCGGCACAGATCACATTGACCTCTACTACCAGCACCGCGTCGACAAGACTACGCCGATCGAAGAAACTGCAGGCGCCGTGGCGGACCTGATCACTGAGGGCAAAGTCCTGCACTTCGGGCTGTCAGAAGCCTCGCCGGAGACCATCCGCAGGGCACACGCTGTCCATCCGGTCAGTGCATTGCAGACGGAGTACTCGCTGTGGACCCGAGACGTGGAGGAAGAGATCTTGCCACTGCTACGTGAACTCGGCATTGGCTTCGTCCCCTACTCACCACTTGGCCACGGCCTGCTGACCGGTCAGATCCGCTCGGTGGAGGACTTCGCCGACGACGACTGGCGCAAGACCAACCCGCGCTTCACGGGCGCGAACTTCCGCCGGAATCTCGCGATCGTTGAGGAAGTGAAGGCAATCGGTGCCGAAATCGGAGCCACCCCCGCACAAACTGCCCTCGCCTGGCTACTGACGCGAGGCGACGACATCGCCCCGATCCCCGGAACCCGTCGTGTTTCACGGGTCGAGGAAAACACAGCCGCCGCCGGCATCAAACTCACTAACCACCAAGTGGAGCGGCTGAACTCGCTCCAACCAGCCGCGGGCGAACGCCATGACGAAGCCAACATGGCCTCGATTGACAGTTGAATCCTGCCCCCCCAACGCACGACGTCGGCCTGCCGCCTACTCGGGGAGCGTCAACTCCCACACGTTGGCAGTTGCGCCGGCGGGCAGGGTGAGCTGCCACTCCTCGCCGGCCGCCGGGTAGGCGCGAAGCGTCGTCGCCACTGAACCCGTGCGGTAGACCTCCACCAGGGAAGCATCGATGAAGATCCGGAGCTCCTCCCCTGGAGCTAATGAACCCGAGTAGATCACTTGCCGGTTGTCCCCGGAGCCCTCTGAACCCGAAACGAGCGCCAGCTCCACATCGCCGGACGACTCAGCACCAGAAGACTCAGCACCAGAAGGCACAGCAGCACCTGTCACGAGCACCTCGGCAAACGCGGGAACCGCCACCGAGCCCGCAGCATCCGCAGCAAGGGCAGCCCCCTCAACAACAGCAGCACCCCTGTACGCCTGCACCTCGGGCGCCGGGGAAACAGCCAGTGCCCCGTCAACCACGGACAGAACGCGAGGATGTGTCAGCACGCCCGACCATCCGGCGTCGTCGATTTCTTCCTGGGTGCGACCTCGGCGACCATCCCGACCCGGACCTTCGTTAGCCCACCCCCACAACAAGGCCGCAGGCGAAGAAGCCGAGGAAGCATAAGAGAGCTGGACAACCTGCGGTGCGTAGAAGTCGCGCCCGAGATCCGATTTCCCACCGGAGGACGCCACAAACACAGGCAACCCGGAGACAGGATCCGAAGCCAGGGAACCGATCAGATGCCCAACCCCGTTGGCGTGCTCGTGGTCGTCGCCAGAGAGCCAGAGCGAGAACATCATCACCCACGCAGCGGCCCCGGAGGAAGAAGGCACCTGCACCAGTTGCGGGCACTCCCAAATCTCGGCCGGCGTGTGAACTGCCGCCACGGGATCAGCAGAGGTTAGCCAGATGCCCTCGTACTTCCAGTCGTCAAGGGACTCCACCGTGTACAGCAGCAAAGCGGCGCGCCCATCAGATAGACCAGCTCCCTGGATGGCGTATCGAGCACCGTTGAAGTGGAAGATAAAGGGATCGCGCACGGCTGTGACCAGAGGATCAGAGGGCATGGATGCAGCAACATGGCCGGTCTGCTCCCACGTCACCAGATCGGCCGAACCACGGGCAATCACCACCTGCGAATGGCCGCCGTGGTCCTGGACACCCGAATAACAAGCGGTGGGCACCCCACCATCAGAGGTCACCACACCCGTCCAGCAGCCTGCGGAATCGGGACCGCCCGGCTGAGGCGAAAGCGCAACAGGGTGTTCTTCCCAATGGACCAGGTCAGAGGAACTCACGTGCCCCCAGTTGATCTGTGAGTGCCGCGCAGACGAGGGGTTGTACTGGAAGAAGACGTGGTACCGGCCGTTGATGTAGCTGATTCCGTTGGGATCATTGATCCAGCCTTGGGCCGGGCGCGGGTGGAAGCGCGGGAAGGCCGGATCCGGGTGCGTCGAAGCAGACAACAGGGAATCAGAAACTGCAAGGTCCATCAATTGGAACCCTTTCAATCAGAGGAGTTACTTGCCCGTTCCAGCGGTGAGTCCGTCCTGCAGTGCGCGCTGGCCGAACATGAACACCACCAGCGCGGGAATCATGGAGAGGACGACGCCTGCCAGCACCACGGAGATGCTTCCGGTGCCCAGGTTGCCCTGCAGCGACACCAGGCCCAAGGGCAGCGTGAAGTTTTGCTCGGAGATGGTCATGATGAGTGGCCTGAAGAACTCGTTCCAGTGGAAGTTGAACGCCAGGATGCCCACGATCGCCAGGCCCGGCACAGCCAGCGGTGCGTAGACGGAGCGGAAGGTACGCCACGGCGAGGCGCCGTCGATCGCCGCCGCTTCAGCGAGCTCACTGGGCAACCCCAGGAAGTACTGGCGCATCAGGAAGGTGCCGAACGCCGTCGGGATGGCCGGAATGATCAACGCGAGCAGCGTGTCCGAGAGCCCGACACCACGGATCAGCATGAACACCGGCACGATCGTCACTTGGGCGGGCACCATCATCGTGGCCAGCACGATGGAGAACAACGCGCCCCGTCCCCTAAAACGAAGGTGCGCGAAGGCGTAACCGGCAAGGGCTGCGGTGAGCATCTGCCCGACGGCGATCAGGCCGGTCACCAGGGCACTGTTCAGCACCAGTCCCACGATGTTGAGTTGCTTGAACACCTGCTGGTAGGACGCCAGATCCGGGTTCAGGGGCAGGAAGGCCGGTGGCAGTTTGAAGGATTCCGACGGCGGACGCAGCGAGGTGGAAAGCGTCCAGAGAACGGGGCCCAGGACAAAAACGGCTGCGATCAGCAAGGCGGCGATACGTCCGGCAACTGACCAGTCGCGCTTCCTGCGCGTAGCCACAGGCGCCGTGGTTTCAACACGTTCTGAGATGAGGGTCATGGCGGGCCTTACTGGTAGAAGACGAATCGTTTGCTGAGCCGGAACTGAGCGGCTGTGATGGCCATGATGATGAGCGTCAGGATCACACCGATCGCCGAGGCTTGCCCGAACTCGAGGCGTTGGAATGCGGACTCGAAGATCACCATGACGGCGGTACGCGTCGAGTCGCCGGGCCCGCCGCGCGTGAGCACGTAGGGCTGATCGAACACTTGCAGCGCGTTGATGATGGCCATCACCGAGGCCACCAAGGTGGTGGGGCTCAGCAGGGGAAGCGTCACGTAGAAATGCTTGCGCCAACCTGTAGCGCCATCGATGGACGCGGCTTCATACGTCTCCACCGGGATCGAGGCCAGCCCGCCAATGAACAGCAGGAAGGAGAATCCGAAGTTCTGCCATACATACACAAGAATTACGACGGCGGCCGAACCACCTGGCGTCGTCAGCCACGGCACCGCTGGGACGCCTACGAGCGAGAGCAGCCAATTCACCACGCCGAACTGCTCGTTGAAGAGGTAGCGCATGAAGATGGACACCGAGGCTGCGGACAGGATCAGTGGGAAGAAGAAGGCTGAGCGGAAGAACACCCTCAGCCAGGACGGGAGCTTCTCCTGCACCATGATCGCCAGTCCCAGGGCGAGTCCAAGCTGGAGGGCTACGGCGACGATGACGAACACGATGGTGTTAAGGAAGGAGACGCGGACGGTCGGGTCCTGGACTACCTCGGCGAAGTTATCGAAACCCACGAACGTCGGCGCGGAGATGATGTCCCAGCGGAAGAAGGCGAGCGCCAGGGACGCGACGATCGGCAGGAGGGTGAAGATCCCCATGCCCACGATGGTCGGGGCAAGGAAAGCCCATGGCAGCCAGCGCTGTTGGACGCGGCCACGCTTGGAGGGCTGGCTGTGCTTGTGGGTGGCTTGACGGCCCGGCTGCTTCCCGGTCCCGGTGGGGGTACTGGTTGCGGTGCTCATGGCTGCCTCCTCAGGGCCAGTTCAAGATCGCGCTGCATTGATTCGAGGGCCTGCTTGAGTTGGCGCTCGTCCCCGCTGACGGCCAGGGATACGTTTTTCATGAGGGCCGTTTCGACGGCGGCCTGCTGGGGTGGTGCCGGAATGGGACCTGTGGTGGGGAATTTGTCCAGGGTCTCGTAGAAGACCTTCCAGTTCCGTGGACCTGTGCCGGCATAGAGTTTCTCGTTGACCATGGAACGGCGCGCGGGTGTGGTGTTCGGTGTGGGGAACACGATCTGCATGGCCTCTTTGCTGGAGCTGAACTTCACCCATTCCCAGGCTGCGTCCTTGTCCTTGGCGGTCTTCATGATCGCGTAGCCTGCCGTGCCGAATTGGTGTCGCTGGGTCCGCCATTTCGGGAAGAACTGGACGTCGAAGTCGTTCTCTGTCATCCCCGCCTCGTGGAGGCCTTGTACCCAATAGCCGCCCGCCGGCGTCGTACCGATCCTGTTGGAGGCGAAGAGACCGATCAGTGCGCCACCGCCGCCTTCCTCTGGCCGGACACCCAGTCCGTCCTTGACCAGGCTGCGGAGGTAGTCGAAGGATTCGAAGACCCTGGGATCGTCCGCGTTGGGTTCGAGCCACTGGTAGCCACCGGAGCGGAGACTGCGCGAGGGGTCGTTGGCGTAGAAACCGTCCCAGAGCCATTCGCCGCCGGTGGACTTGGTTTCCTTGAGGAAGCTCGTCTCGTTGGCGTAGAGCCATGGCACCACTCCACCGAAGAGGCGGTTGGTCCAGTAGTACGGCGTGAAGTCCTGCGGCTTGGCTTTCTTCATCGCAGCGAGGGTGCTGCGGAAGTCCATGTGCGTCCAGTCGTCGGCGGGGCGTTCCAAGCCGGCCTGACGGAGTGACGCGGTGTTGTAGTACATGTTGGCGGCGTTCCAGTCGATGGGGAGCTGGAACAGGCTGCCTTTGTACATGAAGGCTTCCACCAGGCTGGGGTGGACGTCTTCGAAGTACTCCTTCATGTGGTCGGCGTCGCGGCGCAGGTACTCGTCCAGCGGATGGGCCAGTTTCTCGGCGAAGAGCTGGGCACCTTCAGTGGCCACGTACACGACGTCCGGCGGTGTGCCTGCTGCCACCATGGTGAGGATCTTGGTGAAGAAGTCCTTCCAGTCCACGGCCTGGATGGCTTGGACCTTGACCTTGATCTCTGGGTGGACCTTGGCGAAGGCGTCGATGACTTTCTGGCGGGCTGCGGCGTCAGCGGCGGTGCCCATGATGGCGATACTGAGGCTGTTGTCTCCCCGGCCAGGAATGTCTGTTCCGGTCAATCGCGGCCACGACGCCGCTGTTGCTCCGACTATCCCGGCACCGAGGGCTGTGAGGGCTGTTCTGCGTGTGAACTGTCGCAAAGCCCCATTGGTTCCCGGCATGTAGATTTCCTTCCCTAACACGTGTCAGGTAGCCTATTCCTGCTACCTAACACGTGTCAATCGTCACGGGAATGTTGCACCAACCTCACCCCACCGCCCGGCCCTAACCGGAGGGCCGGAGCCACGTCATGATTCTTCGCCGAGGCATTATCCAGTTGAGTTAGGTTAGGTTTACCTTGTTACATAGTCTTTCGTGACTACCCAACCGGATGTTGCCCGAATCTCGTTCGCCACCAACCTGGCGTCGTTCGGCGACCGCACCGCCATCAACACTGGGCACAGCTCCATCAGCTACCGCGATCTAGCCGCGCGCGTAGAGGACATGGCACGCCAACTCGGCCCTGAGCGCCGTCTCATTGCCCTTGAAGCCGACAACACGTTGCCGTCGTTGACCATGTATCTCGCGGCCCTGGCATCGGGCCATCCGCTGCTGATCCTGCCGGTCGGCGGCGGAAAAGCAGCCGAAACACTCATTGCCGCCTACGATCCAGACGTCATTGCGCGGTCCTCCAACGGCGAGCCTGTCCTGGACGTGCGCCGCCATGAGACGGCACACCAACTGCACCCGGACCTGGCACTTTTGGTGAGCACTTCAGGCTCCACAGGCTCGCCGAAACTCGTTCGCCTTTCCGCGGCTTCCATCCAGGCGAACGCAGAGGCCATCGCACAGTACCTGCACCTGCGTCCCAGCGATATTGCCGCCACGACACTTCCCCTCTCCTATTGCTACGGGATGAGCGTGGTGAACAGCCATTTGCTGGTGGGCGCATCTTTGGCATTGACAGACCTCTCCGTAGTGGATCCATGTTTTTGGGACCTGGTCCGTACCGAGTGCGTGACCTCGTTCGCTGCCGTCCCCTACACTTTCGAGCTTCTGGACCGTGTTGGATTCGAGCACATGGATGTTCCGAGCCTGCGCTACATCACCCAGGCTGGAGGTCGTCTGGCTCCCGAGCGCGTCCGATCCTATGCAGAGTTGGGCCGCGAGCGCGGTTGGGACCTTTTCGTCATGTACGGGCAGACCGAGGCCACAGCCCGCATGGCGTACTTGCCACCGGATCTGGCGGCGGAGCATCCGCATGCCATCGGCGTCGCCATTCCTGGAGGAGAATTCCGACTCGAACCAGTGCCGGGCTTGGATGACTGGGAGCTCGTCTACACCGGGCCAAACGTCATGCTGGGATACGCCGAGAAGTCCGAAGACCTGGCCCTTGGCCGCGAAATCACCGAACTCCACACCGGCGACCTTGCCCGACTCGGACCTAATGAACTCTATGAGATTGTGGGCAGGCGCAGCCGCTTCGTGAAGATCGTTGGACTCCGCGTTGACCTGGGACGTGTTGAGCGACTCCTTGCAGACCTTGGCCTCACCGCCGCTGCCGCTGGTTCAGATAATGTTGTGGTTGTCGCAGTGGAAGGCCACCACGATCTTGCCTTGGTGGCCAAGACCCTTGCGCAAGATCTAGGTGTCCCCCGCGCGGCCGTCCAACTGCATTCAGTCCCAGACATTCCACGGCTCGGCAACGGGAAGCCTGACTACCCGGCCATCCTTGCGTTGTCTGCGCAGACTGAGCCGGAGCAGCCGGAGACCCACCCCAGGACAGAAATCCCCGGGACAGAGACCGTGCTCGAGATCTTCGCTGAGGTCCTGGAACGCCCGGACATTACAGAGACTGATAGCTTCGTTTCCCTCGGCGGAGATTCGCTCTCCTACGTGGCGGCGTCGGTAAGGCTTGAGCGTGCACTTGGCCGCATCCCGCAAGGCTGGCACCTCATGCCCATTTGCGAGCTTGTCCCGGCACGCGAAGCCGAAGCCCATCCAGCCCATGAAGAGGCGCGCGCCAAAGCACTTCTCCGGAACTGGCGGGGAAAGCTGACAGCACGCATGGAGACGGGGATCGTGCTGCGCGGTGGCCATCATTTTCATCGTGGCCACGCACATCAAGTTCTTCTCCTGGGAAGGCACCGCCCACGTGCTGATGGCAGTGGCAGGCTATAACTTTGCCCGCTTCCAGCTGACGGGATCCAGGCGCGAACGGCTCCGGAGGCAGTTGCGCGCTGTCGTGCGGATCGCCGTACCCAGCGTCCTGGTCATCGGCGTCGCCTTTGCCGTCACTGACGACTACGGCTGGCACAACGTGTTCTTGTTGAACTCAATCGTTGGTCCCCAGGGGTGGACGGATATGTCCCGCTTCTGGTTCGTTGAAGTGCTGGTTCATATCCTGATCGGGTTGGCTCTCCTGCTGGCTATCCCCGCTGTGGACCGCGCGGCACGCAGATGGCCGTGGGCGTTTCCACTCGCGCTGGCCGGCATCGACCTCCTGCAGCGCTTCGACATCATCGAGCTGCCTTACCCCGGCCAAGGGCCTGTCTTATGGTTGTTCGCCTTCGGATGGGCTGCGGCTGTATCGCGGGAGTGGTGGCAACGCGCTGCGATGACCACCTTCGCCCTACTCACGATCCCCGGGTCCTTCAGCAACGAACACCGCAGCGCGACCATCCTGGTAGGTTTCCTCATCCTTCTCTGGATTCCAACCTTGCCCGTGCCGCGCGGCCTACACCGCATCACGGCTCTGCTGGCCAGCGCATCACTGTATATCTACGTCACGCACTGGCTGGTGTATCCGCTCTTTGAACAGACCCACAAAGGGTTGGCCCTCGCGGCGTCATTGCTGGTGGGTGTGGCCTACTGGGCTACGGCGACGCGCGCCATGGGCAGCGTAGAGCGGTGGCTGCGTGACCGCCAAAGGCGGCGCCACTTCAATGCCCCCGGCCCGCGGCCGGATGGCGATTCCGGGCCGGACAGGCTTCCAAAGCCGGACAGGATTTCAGTGCTGGACGCGAGGATGCCGCAGCGATCGCGTGCTGGCGGATGAGTGTGAGAAGACCGGTCGAGCGCCCGAAAACGCCCTCTTGCGATCACGGTGGCCCCTCCGATTCGAGGAGGCCCCATCTTCCTCCCGGGAATGCGACGGAGCCAACAGCATCAGCGGCACAATGGTGATCCCCAGCCAGACAATCACAGCCAGCAACGCCAGCATCAGGCCTGTAGTAGGTTCCATACGTTAAGAATAGGCTCATCTGCCCTTGACCATAAGGCACCTTATTGGTATGCGCCGGTATGTGCGCCGCGCCCGACGCGTCCTCACATGAGCCTTTCAGCGAACTGTGGCAGTCTTGATTCAATGAGTTCCCAGCAGTCCCGCCCCATAGCGATGTCCCCTGACCGGTCAGCACAAGGTCGCAAGCCCGGCGTCGGTACAGGACTGCTTTTTGGCTTGGGTACAGTCGCCAGCATCCTGGGCTTGGTGGTCACGTACTACTTCTTCGTGCGGACCACCATGGGCCAGTTCATCGACGAGTCCGCATTGGTTGAGGCCACTGAACTGAGCGGATCTGCGGGCAGGGCGTCCACCAAATTCCTGGATATGCTTCCCATCCTGTCACTGGCGATCGCTATCATCGTGGTGCTCTTCGTGACCGTTGCGCGTCGCCGTTGGACTGCTGCCGGAATTGCCGTGGCTGCCTGCATTGCTGCCAACCTGGCTACGCAGGTATTGAAGTTGTTTATCCCGGACAGGCCCGATCGCGGAGTTCAAACACTTGAACTCAACTCCCTCCCCTCTGGCCACACAACGTTGGCAGCCTCTGCTGCTGCTGCGGTTTTCCTCATGGTCTCGCCCCGCTGGCGACCCCTGGCAGGTTTCCTCGGCAGCACCTTCGCCGTGGCCACCGGCGTTTCGACACTCATCAACCAATGGCATCGGCCCTCCGACGTCGTAGCCGCCTTCCTCGTGGTGGGCGCCGTCATGCTTCCTGCCGGATGGCTGATCCTTCGCAGCGGCACCAGCTGGAACGTTTGGAAAGGCTACGGCGAGCACTGGGCAGCGTCGCGACTCTGGGTGTGGTTGACCGCCATTGCCTTGTTCCTGGCAGCTATCGTCGCCGGCTACTCACTGCTCCAGGTCATGCCGGGACTCAGCCCGGACAGCACCGTTGACTACTTCTGGGCCGGGACTGCGTTCATTGTGGTTGCCGGGTACCTGTCAGCCCTTGGCGGGACGTGGCTGTTCGGCCTGGCGGCCAGGAAGCGCTAAAGCACCAGGGCGTTAAGGCTCGACGGCGGCAGCTTACTTCGGCTCGATACGCCGGGCCTGGGCGCGGATAAAGTCCCGGTCCTCTTCCGTAAGCAAGGTGCCTCCATGCCCGTCGACAGGGCTATCCTCACCCGTCTCGTTGTTCAGGATGGCCGTTTGGGTGCGCGGGATGATCATGCTTCCCGGATTATCGATAAGCCATTGCTGCGTTTCCGGTGAAAGTTGATTCCAGAATTCCTTGATGTGCATAGCAATCAGCGCCGCCCCTTCAATGGTTGAGTACATTCCCACACTGGGCAGATTCCCTCAGTGCGTCAAGCATATTTTTACGAGATTACAAACACCTTTACGGATTATTTCGGGGCTGCAACATCTTCGGTTTCAAACCCGGAAAAACTTGATCCAACCTTGAGCCAGCGCCGCATGGACCCTTGATCCGAGACCGCGAAAGTAAACGCAAGGCAGAAGCCACAACAACACGAAAGAAGGTCTCACGGTGAAAAACACAACAATGCTTAAAGGCGCAGCGGCACTGGCACTTGGTGGAGCACTGCTCCTGGGTGGCGGAGGAACACTGGCTTGGTGGAACGCTTCGGATTCCGCAGCAGCAGGCACCATCGTGGCTGGCAACTTGAACGTCCAGGCCGCAACCGGCGTTTGGACCGACCGCGCAGGCAACCCGGTCAACCTCGCCACGTACCTTGTGGTTCCCGGCGATCTCCTGACCTACACACAGGATCTGGACGTCACCCTCACCGGCGACAAGATGGCAGCCAACCTCGTCGCCACGAACACCGGTGCAGGCGCAGGATTCGATCCCACCAACGTCACCGTCACCTCGCCCAAACTGACCGACGCTGACGGGGACGTCATCGCCAACCCCCTCACCACTTCGCAGCATGTCACGGCGAGCATCACCTTCGAATTCAAGTCCAGCACCTCAACCCGCACGGACGTCAACGCAAGCAGGAATCTGGGCAACGTATCCTTCACCCTGACACAGGTCCAGCAGTCCGGCCTCCAGTAGTCCTGCCCCGCAACAACTTCAACAGGAGTGTCAATGAGAATCCCCAGGAGCATCAAGACGGCTGGCCTTTTGGTCGCGGCCGTGCTCCTGGGGCTCATGGCCGTTCAAGGTACGTACGCACTCTGGTCCGCTACCGCTGTTGCCCAGCCGGGCACGGTCAAAGCATCCAGTTTTACCGTCAACCTGACAGGGAGCCCTTCCGGGTCCTCGGTGCCCATGACCGTCAACGACCAAGCGACCACGTTGGCACTGACCACGGCACAGGCGCCCCTGGCGGACTTGGTCCGCGGCAGCTCCGTTTACACGTCCATAGGAATCGGAAACGCCAGCGACGCCGGTGGGGTCTTTGACATCACCGTCACCGCTACGGCGCCTACTGTCAGCAACGTATCCGGGGGCACCATGGCCGGCTATCTCACTGTGACTGCCGCCAGCGCCGCGTCGAGCACCGCATGCTCATCGGCCAGCGGCTATCAGCCTTTGACCGGGGCAGGATTTACGACGCCGGCAATCGCCAAAGGTGCCACCGCCACACTCTGCTTCAAGGTGACCCTGGACGCTGCCGCACCTTCCAGCGTCGAGGGAAATTCCGTCTCAATCACTCTTCCGCTGCACGCCCGTCAGAAATGTGGGGTTCCCAATGGTTGCGCCCAGTAGCCTGAAAGATCGCAATAGCCTTGATGAGCTAATGCTGGAAACGACGATTGACACCGCATTTGGGGAATCTGACGCCGACGCGTCCGTCGCAGTCGAACCCGAAAATGGGGAACTGAAGGAAGCCGGCCGGCTTTCCTCAGAACGTTCTTCCAACGCACGGGTACTGGCCCGCATCGGCCGGGGACTCGGAGTCCTACTTCTTTCTCTTGCGCTCCTGGCCGTCACGGTGCTGATCATGGTGCCTAAGGTAACCGGCTCGCAGACGTATTCGGTGCTGACCAACTCCATGGCACCAAAGTACGCACCGGGCACGTTCCTCGTTTCGCAGGCAGCTGATTTTGACGAGCTGAAGCTCGGCGACGTGATTACGTACCAGATCGAATCGGGCAAGCCTGGTGTGATCACGCACAGGATCGTTGGTTTCGGGTTCCTGCAGACGGGCGAGAAGACAGTCACCACCAAGGGTGACAACAACGACGTCGCGGATCCCGAGCCCGTTCGTGAGATCCAGGTGCGCGGTAAGTTGCTGTACGCGGTGCCGTTCGTGGGGTTCGTCGCGAACGCCTTGGGCAACAGCGACCGCTCACTGTGGCTGGCTGTGGGCGCGGCGGGCTTGATCGGTTACGGTGGGTTCACCATGCTCCGGGAAGCACGGAGCTCGCGAAAGGAAAGGCAGTCTGCGTGAAGCAGGGAACTGGCCCCTCGGCCAAAGCCTGGGCGGTTGGCCTTTTCTGCCTGACCGTATTGGTGGGCATCGGCGGAACGTCCGCATTCGGGTTGTGGGAGCAGAGCTCCAACGCAACCATGACGGTTCGAGCCGCCGTTTCAACGCCAACGCCCACGCCTACCCCCACACCAACCCCAACTCCCAGCGCGCCTGTCGTATTGACGTTGACCTGCACGCAGATCACCACAAGTACTGTCCGGATAAGCACCGCCGGGCTGAGTTCCCCCACAGTGATGACCGTCGGCGGCAAGATGAGCACCAGCAGCGTCTACGTCTCCATTCCGGTGCTGCCTCCGTCTGCGACATTGAATTTGACACCTAGTAGTCCTATCTTCGCCGCCGCCATCCTTGACGGCCACAACCCTGAAGTCGACGTTCAGGTGACGGCGTTGCAAAACACTGGGACCACAGCCACGGGCGAGCTACGTCGTTTGAAGCTCTCCGGCAATGGAAAATTCCTGAGCTGTCCGGTGTAGCCCGGGTCGACGCCGTGACAGAGCAATCCGGGCAGCATTTTGCATGTCCTCGATAGGCTGACCGGATGACGACGATCGAGGCCTTGGGGCCGACCTTGCTGGGTGTCGGCCTCCTCGTGATCCTGACCGCGGCAGTGCTGACCGCCTATAAAGTGCCTTACAGGTGGGCGCCAGCGTTGGCGATCGTGCGGGGGACGATTCAGTTGGCGGCTATCAGCGTCATCCTCAGCGGTGTCATCTCAAGTCCCGGCTTCGTGGCGCTGGCACTGCTGGTCATGTTCGCTGTGGCTGCGACGACTGCTGCCCGGCGTATCGGGTGGAGTTGGAAAACCCTTGGCCTCGTTGGGGGATCCATGGGTCTGGGCGTCGCCGTGACGCTCGGCATCATCTTCGCGACTGGCGCGGTTGAGCTGACTCCACGTTATGCATTGGCGATGGGTGGCATCATCATCGGCAACGCCATGACCACGGCGACTCTGGCGGGTCGCCGTTTCTCGGAGGCCGTCACTGATCATTGGGAGGAAGTGGAAGGGTGGTTGGCCCTGGGTGCAACACCTCGCCGGTCAACGTTGGAGTTGGCCCGTCGCGCCGTCTATTCAGCGTTGATTCCCTCCATCGACCAAACGAAGACCACGGGGCTGGTAACTCTTCCAGGTGCTTTCGTCGGGGCGATCTTCGGCGGCGTTTCACCCCTTGAAGCCGGGAGGTTCCAGATTGTGGTCCTGGCCGGAATCATGGCGGCCGGTGCCTTCACCGCCGTTTCAGTCATCGCTTCCCGTGCCGCTGTTCGGGTGCGTCCGGCGCCGCTGGACCGGTGATTCGATTACCGGCGTCGTGAAGGCCAACGGCGGACCGAGCTTTGGGCTGTACCTTCCCGTGGGAGTCCTGGCTTTGTCGTTGCCAAGGGCAGTGTGATCCTCATGGAGGTACCGTCCGGGCCCGTGGAGGCCACGTCCGCAGAGCCTCCTGCGGCGGCGGCGATCTCGCGGACAAGGGACAACCCGATTCCGAAACTGCGCTGCTGCTGGCCCAGGCCAAGATGGGTTGTTCGAGCAAAACGGTCAAAGATCCGGGCCCGGTCAATGCCGGTGATGCCTGGGCCCGTATCGCTCACGGTGATCATGGCCTGGCCGCCGGCCACCTTGGTGGCGACCATTATGTGGCCTCCGGCTGGCGTATGGACGAGTGCGTTCTCGGCCAGACCCAGGATTGCGCGGTGCAATCTTTGAGGATCAATGAGCGCCTGCGGTTGCCCCATGCTGGAACAATCCAGGGTGATGCCTCGGCCAACGGCCAACTGGTGAATACTGTCCACAACATCCTGGGCAACACGGGCGACGTTGGTCAGGGCAATGTCCGGTTCCTGTCCTGTTCCGGTGGCGGAATCCAGCAGCTCATTGACAATCGCGGTCAGCGCGGATGTATCAGCGCGGATCCGCGCCAACGCCTGCCCAAAGGGTGAATCCACTGTTGTGCCACGCTGTGCCAGTTGAATTCTGGCGTCCAGGATGGCCAAGGGTGTGCGCATCTCATGGCTCGCGTCTTGGACGAAGCGCCGCTGCATGGCCAGCGCTTCGCCCAGCGGACGGATCGCGCTTCGGGCACTGAGCCAGCCAATGCCCCCGGCCAGAAGGATGCCGGCGACCCCTGCGATGATCATGGCTTTGATCAGATCGTTGGTATCAAGATAGGCGTACACGGCGCCGGGTTCAGTCGGTTCCGGGCTGCCGGACTGGTTAAGCAGGTAGAGCGTAGAGGCCGCCAGGAGGCAGAGAACCAGAACGGCGCAGGCGGCACTGATGCGAAGAGCGATTCTCATGGAGGCCCTACGCAGGACTGCCTGGTCCTGGTCCAAAGGAGCAGGATGTTTAGTCATTCGCTTCGCCGATCTGGTAACCCACCCCGTGGACGGTACGGATGACTGATCTGGAGATCTTCCTGCGCAGGTGGTGGACGTAGGTGTCGATCACTCCGGGCAGTTCACCTTGGCTCAAGGTGGCATTGATGAGCTCTTCCCGTGTGAACACGTGGTCCGGTTGCGCGGCCATTGTGGCCAACAATTCACTCTCCTTGGCGGTCAATGAGGCGAGGAATCCGTGAACGGAGCGGATGGACCTGGAAGAAGTGTCCAGTTCCCAGTCTCCAATACTTAAGGTCTTGAACTCTTGTTGGTAGCTGCGGGTCAACGCCCTTAGCCGGGCCCCCAGTTCCAAGATGTCGAAGGGCTTGGTCATGTAGTCATTCGCGCCGGCGTCGAGTCCCCTGACCTTCTCCTCCGTTGCGCCGAGGGCCGTGAGTATGAGGATAGGGGTGGCGATCCCCTTGGACCTGAGCGCGGCAATCAGCGCGATGCCGTCCATGCCGGGCAGGCCCCGGTCGACCACCATCACGTCCCAGATCCGGGAGAGTCCCCGATGCAGGCCTTCATGGCCGTCGACGGCGACGTGAACCTGGTAGTCCGGCTCGAGGAGCTCGGCGATGAGCGGCCCGAGGACGACGTCGTCTTCCACCAGGAGCAGGGATGGCTTGGTTTCAGTGATCACGAATCCATTGTTGCGCGCCGGTCTCTCGCGGACTGGTACCGGGCCACGATCGAGGGTGCTTGACGGTTCCAGAGACCAGCCATCAGCACGACGACGCCAATGGTTGCCGGAAACGATGCCATGACATCCAGTGGATAGTGCGCGCCGATGTAGACACGGGACCATGCGACGATCGCTGCGAGGATCATTCCTGTCCAGAGAACCGGCTTCTCCGCGCGGCTACCCCGGGCCAGGAAATACGCTCCCAAAACCAGGGCGACGGCCAGACAGGTGTGACCGCTGGGAAAGCTGTTGGATACCGGCTCCGGTGCCAGCGGGTCCAACAAGAGTG
This sequence comes from Micrococcaceae bacterium Sec5.1, assembly GCA_039636795.1. Lineage (NCBI taxonomy): Bacteria > Bacillati > Actinomycetota > Actinomycetes > Micrococcales > Micrococcaceae > Micrococcaceae bacterium Sec5.1. The sequence goes on from CP143430.1 coordinate 4,235,970, forward strand.
CCGGGTCTGGCCGGATCCTGCCGATGACCACCTTGAACAGTTGGCAGCTCAACCATCCCGAACCCACCGTGAGGGCAAACAGCACAGCTTTCTGTGCCGAACGTCGAATCAGCAGGAGATACAGACTTGTGGCGAGCACCACCAGCGCTCCCACCACAGGCTCGAACAGCAGATTCAAGGCCAGGGCTAAACCGGTCAGGACAGGGTTATGGTTGCGGCTGAAGTTCTGATCCACAGCCAGCTCAGCCGACGTGAAGCCTGGCACGATTTGGACCGTCAGCCCGACGGCGATGACGACTGCCACCAAAATAAGCCCAACGGCCAGCCAGTGTTTGGGCGCGGGCAGCCGCTGGACTGGTACGGAGCCAGGTGTGGATTGCGGGAACATGGGACCCTTCGGCAGGACGTATCGTTCTTCCAATCCTCCGCGAGGGCAATTAAGAACTCGTTAAGAAGTGTGTCCCGGCCGGATTGAGCCCATGATGAAGGAATGCAACGCGTCATCGGTTGGCTGGCCGCAGCCATCATCGTCACTCTGATCTTCGGAAGTGCCTATGTCACGCTGCAGCAATTGGGCCGGCGGGCAGCGAATGATGCGCCGACGGCTGCTGCTGCGGCACGGGTTGAAGCCATTGGTTCGCCGGCGCCGAGTACGCCGCCGCTGGAATTGAATCCTGACAGCGGTGTCTTCGTCATTGTCTACGGGGCAGATAACAAGCCGATGTCCGGCACCGCCGCCCTTCATGGATCCTTTCCCGTCCTTCCTGACGGCGTGCTCGAGGCGGCACGGCGGACCGGATCCGATGCTGTGACCTGGCAGCCGGAGCCCGGTCTTCGGATGGCAGTGGTAGCGCGCCCCGCAGGGGAACAAGTAGTCGTCGCGGGCCAGTCGCTTAAGCCTGTCGAGGACAGGAACTGGATGGTCCTGATCTTCCTGTCGACGGCGTGGCTGGGCAGCATGATTGTCCTTGGCCTGGGATACGGCGCGGCAGAGATTTTTCGGGGACGTTCGCTCCGGCGCTACGCTGAAACCGGAGATGCGGGAAAGGACTGGTCATGACTGCTGAAGGAACGAAAGAAGACCCATGGGTGCTGTTCACGGCACCGGGCTCGTCGGAGTACTCCATGTACCGCGATCCGGAGTCGGACCCGCCAGCACTTGTCTGCCAGGTGGGGTCGACAACGCTGAAGTATCACCTGCGGGCCATCGAGGATCTGTCCAACTGGCTCCGTGAACAGCAGGACTGGGTGCCCCTGGGTGCAGCTGATGAGAGCAAACCAGCGCCGGACGGGAGCGTCGAGGCATGGGGACGGGACCCGGCCAACCCAGTATCCGGGTGGTACGGACTGCGCAAGGGATACCGCGGCCGCTTTGGGATGTACCTCCCGCCGCTGCTCGAAAAACTCGGGCTGGTCGAACTGACCCACGAGAAACGCAACAACATGGTTCGAGCCCTACCCGACTAACCCATTGCCGTGGAGAAAGCGGCTTCCTAGTCCGGCTGAATAGAGCGCGGCTAGTAGTTCCGCCGATGTTTCAGTCGAGGGATCGCGACGGCGAACACCGCTGCCGCTGCGAAGCCCAGGACGCCGGTGGCCCAGACGCCAGCTGCGAGCGAAATGGCAGCAGTCAGGGCGGACAGGAGCACCGGCCCACCCGTTGCACCTGAATCGGCAATGAACCGCCAGATGCCAAGGAAGTGGCTCCTTCCGTTATCCGGTGAGAAGTCGGCGCCCAATGTCATGATGAGCCCGGAACTGATGCCGTTGCCAAAGCCAATCAACAGGGCAGCCAACAGCAACGGAACGAACCCACCAGTAAACGGGATGAGGATCAACGCCGCCCCCATAATCACTGTGGAAGGAACCGCCACCCACTGCCGTCCCTTGCGATCCATCAGCTTCCCGGCCGGATAGAACACCAACATGTCGATTGCGCCGGAGAGTCCGTAGATCAGCGATGCCTGCGTGGCATCCATGCCCAAGTGGTCGGCCCACAACGGGATGACCACCTGGCGCGAGGCTCGCAGAGCGCTGAGCAGCAGAATTCCGAAGCCCACAGACAGGAACACACCGGCATGGGAAGCAGCCACATTTCTCAGCGTTGACGCCGGGATGACTGGTCCGCCGTCGGACGTATCGGGAGCCACCAGATCCGGGATGGTGAGCGACAAAGCAGCAGCGGCCATCATCCCGACAAAGCCAACCCAGTACGCCCCGCTGATTCCCGCGAACTGCATCACGCCGGCACCGATGAACGGTCCGATAAAGATGCCGATCCTCGTAACGCCGCCCAAGGTGGACAACGCACGGGCGCGGAACATCACCGGAACTGCCTCGGTGAGGTACTTCTGGCGGGCCAGGTTGAAAACGCTCGCAGACATACCCACCAATGTCATGGCCGCGGCGAGCAACCAGATCCCATGCTCCATCTGTGGAGCGAAAGCTGCCGCACCGAGGGCAAGGGCTCCTACGGCACCTGCCCCAACAATTGCCCAGCGTTCGCCGAACTTTATAGTGATGAGCGATGCCGGGATATTGAAGAGCCAGGACCCCAAGCCGATCAGCGTCACGATCAACGCGGAGACTGCCACGGATGCTCCAAGATCACGCGCCGAGAGCGCGATCACCGGAAGAACCGCCCCCTCGCCGATACAGAACAACAGCGCAGGCCCGAAGGCCGGTAAAGCAATGCTGCGGAGGCTGAAGTTTTGGTCTTGCTGGGTGGTTGTCATCCCCTTCATCCTAGGACTCCAACCCAGCCGCCTCGCAGTTGTCGCAGTTCCGGAAGTCCGGAACCGCAACAACTGCTCGCGAGACTAGGCCTCGTCCAGGTGACTAGATGCGGTTAGCGGTTGCCTTCCGACGTCCGGCTGCTGAAAGTGCCAAGCCCATGAGAAGAAGGCCGACTGCCCAGAGGGTGAAGCTGCCGTCCAATCCCGTCGTGGCCAGAGAGTTGGAACTCCCGACGCCGGTCGCGGCGCCTGCTGTCAGCACACCTTGAGTGCCGCCTGCGGTCACCACGCTGCCACCTAGTTGAGCGGCCCCTACGCCGGTGGTTCCGACGCCAGCGTTCCCGAATCCGGGACCCCCAATTTCGGTCCCCGGATTGTTGGTGCCCGTGTCGATGCCAAGTCCTCCACTACCAGCAGGCTGGCTAACCTCCGGCGGGTTGACGACGGGAGGGTTCACTACCGGAGGATTCACAACGGGAGGATTCACAACGGGAGGGTTGACGACCGGCGGATTCACAACCGGCGGGTTCACTACCGGCGGATTCACAACGGGAGGATTCACTACCGGAGGATTCACAACCGGTGGCGTGATGGCTCCAACTGAAGCGCCACCGATGCCAAGCGAAGTGGAATCGATAGTGACAGGAGCCGTAATCGGAGCGACGACCTGGGTCCCGGAGCCAATGCCGCCAGAACCGTTAGTCGTAGCACCCGAGGTCCCCGCCGGAGCAGTCCCGCCGGAAGTACCGGCAGTGTTGGCCGAAGAATCGCCCAGCACACCAGCCGACGTCGAACCAACAGTCACCGGAGCTGTAATCGGAGCAACCACCTGAGTCCCGGAAGCGACGCCGCCCGATCCATTAGTGGTAGCACCCGAGGTCCCAGCCGGAGCAGTCCCGCCGGAAGTACCGGCAGTGCTGGCCGAAGAATCGCCCAGCACACCAGCCGACGTCGAACCAACAGTCACTGGAGCGGTAACCGGAGCGACCACCTGAGTCCCGGAGCCAATGCCCTTGGACCCGGAGGTCGTAGCGCCCGACGTTCCCGCGGGAGCAGTCCCGCCAGAGGTGCCAGCAGTGCCAGCCGACGAATCGCCCAGCACACCAGCCGACGTCGAACCAACAGTCACCGGAGCTGTAACCGGAGCAACCACCTGGGTCCCGGAGCCAATGCCACCAGAACCGTTGGTGGTAGCGCCCGACGTTCCCGCCGGTGCAGTCCCGCCGGAAGTACCGGCAGTGCTGGCTGACGAATCGCCCAGCACACCCGCCGACGTCGAACCAACAGTCACCGGAGCGGTAACCGGAGCAACCACCTGAGTCCCGGAAGCAACGCCATCCGATCCATTGGTAGTAGCTCCGGGCGTAGCGGCAGCAGGCGCGCTGCCTGTATTCGAGGGTGCGCCGGACGTGGCTGTTGAATCTGCAGCCACACCCGCGGCAGTGGCTCCGATGTTAACAGGGACCAATATCGGAGCCACTACCTGAGCGCCGGATGCGATGCCTTCTCCCCCCGACGTTGTTGCCTGCGCAGGCGCTTGGGCCGGCGCAGAACCTGTTGTTGCTGCTGGTGTTGTCGTTGCCGATGAGTCCCCCAGGACACCCGTCGACGTCGATCCCACAGTTACGGGGACCGTCACCGGTGCAACTACTTGGGTACCGGAGGCTGTGCCGCCAGTACCGTTGGTGCCAGCCGCCGTCGTCGAACTGCTTGGTGCAGTTGGAGCGGCAGGTTTGGCTGGGCCCGTCGCAGTGGAGCCCCCCAGCAGACCCACTGATGACGAGCCCAGGTTTATGGGCGCTGTTACGGGCGCGACTACCTGTGTCCCGGAGCCAACGCCGTTGGAACCGTTGGTGCTTGCAGCTGGCGCCGCCCCCGTAGCCGGAGCGGCTGCGGGCGCCTTTGTGGTTGAGGATGAATCTCCCACCAGGGCTAGTGACGTCGCGCCTGTGCTGACTGGCGCTGTCACCGGTGCCACCACCTGTGTACCGGAAAGGGTTCCGTCCTTTCCACTGGTCGTATCTGCCGCGTTGGCCGCGGTCCCGCCGAGGGCTATCAAGCCTCCGGCAAAGCATGTGCCGATCAGGCACCTGCGAATTGTCGAGTTCATTGTGATCTTCTCCTGAAGGTCTTGTTCCCAAAGACGTCCGATGACGGATCGTCCGGCTAACCATCGGCCGCATGTAGAGGCGCGGCTGGGCTGGGGAACTAGTCAGGAGATGAGCCGGGATCGAAAGAAACCGGCTTTGGATGATCTTCATTGCTGGCCGCTGCTGGACCAGAAAGTGTGTCTGCAGGAACGATTAGCGCCCCATGCAGGAAGGCTGCGGCAGGGCTCGGCGGCCCGTTTTGTGAGGTACCCGAGCCCGCGCCGGTGACACCAAGAGGTGTCGTTTCCGGGTCGGCCGGCAGCTCGGCTGGAACCTCAGGTTCGACGATGACAGAGGCGCCGATTACGGCACCAGGTGAAGCAGGGGCAAAACCTCGCGCCAGAGCAAAGGTCAGTGAAACGTCGGCATTGAGGGTGGGCGGAGTTGTCCCGAGGGGCAGGCCAGCGGATTCGGTCCCCGAACCGCCGGCTGAAGCCGTTGGTGAAGTCCCGACGGCGGCCGGCAGCGCAGCTCCAGCACCCGGCGTCGCGGGGAGCATAGGGCCACCGCCGCCCAGGAGCGGTGGAAGCAGGCTCCCGGGTCCAGCAATCGGAGGCAAGGCGTTGCCGACAGGCGGGAGGACACCGTCGATGACCTCAACAATTGGGGCCACAACAGGGTTGGTCACGCCCGTGACCGGGTCCAGGCCAACTGGTTCCAGGACATTATTTACCGGAGGAACAACCGCCTCGACGGCGTGGTCAATGGTACCCGTGGCTGGTTTAACCACCGTATCCACAACGTTGCCGACCGTGTCGTTGGGCACTACCCGGTTAACCACGGGTAGTTTGGCGATGACTTTGTCCGCGGACTCCGCAACCTGCTTAACCACCGGGGTTACAGAGGGAACGTGCACGGTTATCGGTTGCGTCGGGACAACCGCTTTGGCGGGAGCCGGCAGGGGTACGTTCGGAACCGGGACAGTGACGACCGCTGCGGAGGGGTTAGGCCCCACGGAAGTTGCAACGGACGCGGCCGCCTTCTTGACCGCACCCGTTGCAGCACTGAGTGTCTTATTGGTTTGGCTGCTGGCGGTGTCGGCTGATGAAACGGCTGACGACACTGAAGACGTCACTCCGCCCAACAGCGAATGGTTATCAGTGATGCCGGAATCGGCGCTGGCAGCCGTCGCGGACAATGCCATCCAAATTGCGGTACCGGCGCCAGCGATCATGACGGAGCGGAGAATCTGAGTAGCGCGCGGAATTACGCGAATGGCCTTCATCTCGACACCCCCCAGGTAGCCGCAAACCGATGGTCGATTTCATCCTAGGACTGGTGTTGCCCAATAGTCCATGGGGAGGCGGTAATCAAGATGACAAATTTGTCAGTAACCTTCATTTATGAAGAAGGGTAAAAGCCAGTCTTCTCGGGTCCAAAGTCGGGCGTTGCCAGGGATCCGCCAGCAGCCCTTCCATGCTGGGCATTGGTTTCCTGGAGCCGTTTGATGAACCAGCGCGACTGCTCCGGTCCATAAGGCAGCACCGGGATGGCCTTGGTTGCATCGTTGGGCATATCGCGGATGGATTGGGTTGCCTGTCGCACAGCAGTGCTCATGGTGTCGGCCATGGTCTTGACGAATTCGTCGCTCGCAGGCTTGCCGTGACCCGGAACCAGGAACTCGTACCGGTGACGCAAAGCGGAGATGTGCCGGAGGACGTCGGCCCATTCCTCGGGATACGAGTCCTCAAAGGAAGGATGAGCGCCGTGCTCGACGAGGTCGCCCACGAACAGCGTTGAGTTGGTACCCACCAAGAGGTCACCGTCGGTGTGGGCGCGGCCCAGATAGAACAGCGTGGCCGTAATTCCGCCGAGGTCCACCAGAACGGGCTGGTCGCCAACGATCGCGTTCGGAACAACGATGTCGACGGCGTCGCCCTCCCCCGCGGCCATCTCCGGTTCGTTGGTGGCGACGAAGCGACGCTGGTTGTCGGCGTCGCGCTCTATGGTTGCCGCGCAGTTGGCGTGCGCCCAAAACTCTGTCACGCCGTCGTCGGCAAAAACAGCGTTACCAAAGAAGTGGTCGTAGTGCGCGTGGGTGTTCACTACCACCAGCGGAAGCTGGGTCTTTTCACGGACAGCAGCGAGGATCTCGCGGCCTTGGCGCGGGCCACATCCGGTGTCGATGACCATGGCGAGCTCACTGCCCACCACAAGCCCGGTGTTGAGTAAGGACCCCTCGGTTTCCAAGACGTAGTTGTCCGTGCCAAGTTCATGCCAAGCTGACAATGAGTTCTCCGTATCCAGTGCAATCCGGCGATGTTCAGGCCTCGATTCTACCCATGCGCAGCTGGGAGAAGCCGGAATGACCCGGTGGCAGGTGAACTCGGTGCCGGACTAGAGGATGGCTGTCATGACGTTCCAGCCGGACCCAATCTGGCGGGCAGCAAGCCAACCACCCGAGCCGTCGCCAGGGTACAACCACAAAACCCCGGACCCGTCACGGGCAACAACGTCAATTTTGCCGTCCCCATTGAAGTCCCCAGGGCCTTCAATAGCGGTCATGACGTTCCAGCCGGACCCAATCTGGCGGGCAGCAAGCCAACCACCCGAGCCGTCGCCAGGGTATAACCACAAAACACCGGATCCATTGCGGGCAAGAACATCAACCTTGCCGTCCCCATTGAAATCACCGGGGCCCTCAATAGCGGTCATAACACTCCAGCCGGAACCAATCTGCCGGGCAGCAAGCCAACCACCGGAACCGTTGCCCGGGTAAAGCCACAAAACACCAGTGTTATCGCGGGCAATTACATCTGCTTTGCCGTCCCCATTGAAGTCGCCGGGTGCCTCGATCGCGGCCATCCCATTCCAGCCAGTACCGATCTGACGTGCGGCAAGCCAGCCACCGGAACCGTTGCCTGGGTACAGCCACAAAGCACCGTTCGCGTCCCGCGCGATGACATCCATCTTGCCGTCACCGTTGAAGTCACCGGGTGACTCAATGGACGTCATGGCATTCCAGCCTGCACCGATCTTGCGGGCGGCAAGCCAGCCACCAGAACCGTTGCCCGGGTACAACCACAAAACACCGCCGCTGTCCCTGGCAAGGACATCACTCTTGCCGTCGCCGTCGAAATCAGTGATTTTTTGAACTGAGTTCTTGAAGGTGAACTTCCACTCAACCACTACTGCCGGGACCAACGCATTATCCGCAAGAGCCCTTGCAGTAACAGTCACTGCCCCACTGCCCGCGTATGTGCCAGGGGCAAGAACCTTTCCGCCTACCAAATATTCAACGCCGGCCGAGGTGGGAATCGTGTAGGTATCGTTCGAGGTACCGTCCCGGTCTGTGAATACTACCGGCGCAGGCGTCACCGGAAGGTGCCCACCAAATGTGGTGAGCGCTGCGGTGGCATCAATCAAACCGGCGCCACATCCGGCAGGGCAGCCAGCAGGAAGTGGTCGCGACGAGTCCTTCAGTTGCTGTTCCAGGTGCTCCGGGGTGAGAACAACGCCCTCTGCCGAAAAAAGGAGAGCCGCAAGGCCTGCCACATGAGGGGCCGCCATGGACGTTCCCTGCATAAACGCATAGCCGGGCGTGCCCTGCGTGGTTGTCCCTGAGTTGTAGGTGGACAAGATACCGTTCAAGGCCGAGGAACTCATCTCGCCCCCGGGAGCAGTTACATCAACGGCGCTCCCGTAGTTGGAGTACGACGCCTTTGCCCCGGTCCTGTCGCTGGCGGCAACGGCGATGACATTCGGGCAGTTTGCAGGACTGGAATCGGCGGCGGGACGACTGGAATTTCCAGCAGCAACTACTACAACGGCCCCAACGTTATGGGCGTAATTGATCGCGTTTTGGTAGGTGTCAGAGCACGGCTTGATGCCACCGAGACTGAGGTTGATGACGCGCGCCGGGTTGGGATTGATTGGAGCCCCGGTAACAACGCCGCCTGCCGCCCAAATGATTCCATCTGCGATATCCGATGAGTACCCGCCGCAGGCACCCAGCGCCCGAACCGGAAGGATCTCAGCCTTCGGGGCAACACCGGTTACACCGTAAGTGTTGTTGCCGATGGCAGCGATTGTGCCTGCCACGTGGGTTCCATGCCAGGAAGAATTTATCTGCGGGCTGCCCACCCCGCATTCATTTGCTGTTGACCAATCCCCGGGATCTGTAGGATCCGCGTCCCTGCCACTCCCGTCCCGGGCATCGGCGGCGTCGGACATCATGTCGTAGCCGGGCAGTACATTGGCGTCGAGATCCACGTGACTGGTGATCCCGGTGTCCACTACTGCGACGACTACGCCTTCACCATGGTTGTATTGCCACGCCCCGGAAGGTCGAATGCCGGCCAAATCCTCCGAGAGATCCCACTGCGAGGAGTAATAGGCATCATTCGGATCAGCCGTCACCTGCATGATGTCGTCGGCTTCGGCGTAGGCAACGTTGGGATCCGCACGAAGGGTTTTCAGGAAATCCTCGGCTTTTGTCCCGGAAAGGGCCTTGGCAAGTTTGATGACCTGGCCGCCCGCTGCGTTCGGGTGCGAGCTCTGGGCAACGACTCCGAGCTTCATGGCCGCGCGACCTGCAGCCTGCTCCACGGCAGCCGTAGCCGCAGCCGCTTTGGAGTTGTCGCGCAGCCCGACGATGAACTGGTCCGTTGCCGCCTCGGGTGCCGCCTGGAGTGATTGTGGGGTGCTCGGGATGATGTCACTATCTCCCGCTACTGCCGGCTGTACGGCCAGTCCCCCGGTAATGAGGAGTGTGGCCAGCGCGAAGCCGACGGTCCTCAAGGATCGCAGTGGGGAGATTTTTACCATGGTTGGGCATCCTAGAACGGCGACTGAGCTCGGTATGGCTTGTCGCGGGCAACTGGAGACCACCAGCTGACCCCCACAGAAAATTGTACGCAGAGGTGGCAGCACTTTCGGCCAAGTCTTTTGCGAGGATTTGTCGAGGATTTGCCGGGCAAAGAGTAGGACCCCGATTGACCGAATCGGGGTCGCGCAGCTTGGCTGTCTGTCTCGCGCCTACATATCCGCGAGCGCTCCACCCGGGTTCTCGATGGCGTCGGCCACGTACCGGAGGAAGCCGGCCGCGGTCTCGCCGTCGCACACCCGGTGGTCGAAGGCAAGGGTCAACTCGGTAACCTTGCGGACGGCAAGCTGACCGTCGACTACCCACGGCCTGTCGATGATGCGACCCACGCCGAGCATCGCAACCTCCGGGTAGTTGATGATCGCGGCGGAGCCATCTACTCCGAACACACCATAGTTGTTCAGCGTGAACGTGCCTGAGCCGAGTTCGGTTGGGGTTGCCTTGCCGTCACGCGCCACGGCGGTCAGACGGCGGATCTCGGCATCCAACTCGCGGGCGCTCAACTGGTGTGCGTTCCGAACAGACGGGACCACGAGACCGCGATCTGTCTGTGCTGCGAAACCGAGGTTGATTCCGTCAAAACCGACGATCTCCTGGGAGCCGTCTTCCCCGAGTTCAAAGCGCGTGTTCAGGGCCGGGTACTTTTGCGGCTGTGTAGGTGCATTGGGCGGCCTTGCATTCCTCGCACCGGCACGCGGTGGTGTACCCGGACATGATGCCGTGGTTACCGAGCATCGAATCGGACTCCATGTGAGCCATTTCCCTTTGCAGCTCTGCACGGACCAAAAAGTAATCCCTTGAAACTTTATCCTTCGCTGTCAGGATGTGTCCCCGTGACGGGAGAGTTGCTTTCGCGCGAATATTTACCAGGGGGCGAACTGACCTGCAAGTGTCCAATAGGATGAATGAACGTTCAAGTTCCTGTCAATATTGGGGGTTATAAGTGCACAGAGTGACACGCTTCCTTGCCATTTGTGTTGCTACCGTGCTCGGTGTTGGCACGTTCGCATCGCCAGTTCTGGCGGCGGATACGACGAAGCCCGCTTTGTCTTCGGCTTCGCTGGCGTCTGCAAAAACACTTCGTGTGGGGGATATCCCGCGGATCAATTGGACTGCCACTGACGACAATCCGATCTCGAGTATGTCGTTCGGCATGTACGCACCTGATGGGCGCTTCAAGACTCTTAACGTGCGCAGCAACAACATCACCACCAGTGGACGAATCTCCTCCGGAACCGCTGCTGGCGAACCGGTCGATAATCTTTCCTGGCCAGAGGGTGAATACCGAGTCACCTTCGCACAATTCACGGACTTGGCCGGCAACATGACCGACACCAGGAGCGACACCGCCCTTTCAGGAGGCGTCGATTTCCAAGCACTCAACTTCACGGTCGCAGGAACCGTGGCGGATACGACGAAGCCCGCTTTGTCTTCGGCTTCGCTGGCGTCTGCAAAAACACTTCGTGTGGGGGATATCCCGCGGATCAATTGGACTGCCACTGACGACAATCCGATCTCGAGTATGTCGTTCGGCATGTACGCACCTGATGGGCGCTTCAAGACTCTTAACGTGCGCAGCAACAACATCACCACCAGTGGACGAATCTCCTCCGGAACCGCTGCTGGCGAACCTGTCGATAATCTTTCCTGGCCAGAGGGTGAATACCGAGTCACCTTCGCACAATTCACGGACTTGGCCGGCAACATGACCGACACCAGGAGCGACACCGCCCTTTCAGGAGGCGTCGATTTCCAAGCACTCAACTTCACCGTCGCAGGAACCGTGGCGGATACGACGAAGCCCGCTTTGTCTTCGGCTTCGCTGGCGTCTGCAAAAACACTTCGTGTGGGGGATATCCCGCGGATCAATTGGACTGCCACTGACGACAATCCGATCTCGAGTATGTCGTTCGGCATGTACGCACCTGATGGGCGCTTCAAGACTCTTAACGTGCGCAGCAACAACATCACCACCAGTGGACGAATCTCCTCCGGAACCGCTGCTGGCGAACCTGTCGATAATCTTTCCTGGCCAGAGGGTGAATACCGAGTCACCTTCGCACAATTCACGGACTTGGCCGGCAACATGACCGACACCAGGAGCGACACCGCCCTTTCAGGAGGCGTCGATTTCCAAGCACTCAACTTCACCGTCGCAGGAACCGTGGCGGATACGACGAAGCCCGCTTTGTCTTCGGCTTCGCTGGCGTCTGCAAAAACACTTCGTGTGGGGGATATCCCGCGGATCAATTGGACTGCCACTGACGACAATCCGATCTCGAGTATGTCGTTCGGCATGTACGCACCTGATGGGCGCTTCAAGACTCTTAACGTGCGCAGCAACAACATCACCACCAGTGGACGAATCTCCTCCGGAACCGCTGCTGGCGAACCTGTCGATAATCTTTCCTGGCCAGGGGTGAATACCGCGTCGGTGGGAACCTTGTCCGCACAATTCACGGACTTGGCCGGCAACATGACCGACACCAGGAGCGACACCGCCCTTTCAGGAGGCGTCGATTTCCAAGCACTCAACTTCACCGTCGCACCGCCGATAGTGGTGACTCCGGCTGCGGTTGTGTTTACGGACAGGGATGGCACGAAGGACGATGTGTATGCCGTTCCTGCTACCGCGGGGGTGGACTACCTCGTCGGTGGGAAGGTTGTTGGTGCCGGAACATTTCCGGCGGTCGGCACCGTGATGGTGACCGCGAAAGCGAAGACTGATTATGTTCTTGCTGTCGGTGCGGCCGCGTCCTGGTCTGCGACGTTCAAGGCCACCCCGTTCGTGGTGACTCCGGCTGCGGTTGTGTTTACGGACAGGGACGGCACGAAGGACGATGTGTATGCCGTTCCTGCTACCGCGGGGGTGGACTACCTCGTCGGTGGGAAGGTTGTTGGTGCCGGAACATTTCCGGCGGTCGGCACCGTGATGGTGACCGCGAAAGCGAAGACTGATTATGTTCTTGCTGTCGGTGCGGCCGCGTCCTGGTCTGCGACGTTCAAGGCCACCCCGTTCGTGGTGACTCCGGCTGCGGTTGTGTTTACGGACAGGGACGGCACGAAGGACGATGTGTATGCCGTTCCTGCTACCGCGGGGGTGGACTACCTCGTCGGTGGGAAGGTTGTTGGTGCCGGAACATTTCCGGCGGTCGGCACCGTGATGGTGACCGCGAAAGCGAAGACTGATTATGTTCTTGCTGTCGGTGCGGCCGCGTCCTGGTCTGCGACGTTCAAGGCCACCCCGTTCGTGGTGACTCCGGCTGCGGTTGTGTTTACGGACAGGGACGGCACGAAGGACGATGTGTATGCCGTTCCTGCTACCGCGGGGGTGGACTACCTCGTCGGTGGGAAGGTTGTTGGTGCCGGAACATTTCCGGCGGTCGGCACCGTGATGGTGACCGCGAAAGCGAAGACTGATTATGTTCTTGCTGTCGGTGCGGCCGCGTCCTGGTCTGCGACGTTCAAGGCCACCCCGTTCGTGGTGACTCCGGCTGCGGTTGTGTTTACGGACAGGGACGGCACGAAGGACGATGTGTATGCCGTTCCTGCTACCGCGGGGGTGGACTACCTCGTCGGTGGGAAGGTTGTTGGTGCCGGAACATTTCCGGCGGTCGGCACCGTGATGGTGACCGCGAAAGCGAAGACTGATTATGTTCTTGCTGTCGGTGCGGCCGCGTCCTGGTCTGCGACGTTCAAGGCCACCCCGTTCGTGGTGACTCCGGCTGCGGTTGTGTTTACGGACAGGGACGGCACGAAGGACGATGTGTATGCCGTTCCTGCTACCGCGGGGGTGGACTACCTCGTCGGTGGGAAGGTTGTTGGTGCCGGAACATTTCCGGCGGTCGGCACCGTGATGGTGACCGCGAAAGCGAAGACTGATTATGTTCTTGCTGTCGGTGCGGCCGCGTCCTGGTCTGCGACGTTCAAGGCCACCCCGTTCGTGGTGACTCCGGCTGCGGTTGTGTTTACGGACAGGGACGGCACGAAGGACGATGTGTATGCCGTTCCTGCTACCGCGGGGGTGGACTACCTCGTCGGTGGGAAGGTTGTTGGTGCCGGAACATTTCCGGCGGTCGGCACCGTGATGGTGACCGCGAAAGCGAAGACTGATTATGTTCTTGCTGTCGGTGCGGCCGCGTCCTGGTCTGCGACGTTCAAGGCCACCCCGTTCGTGGTGACTCCGGCTGCGGTTGTGTTTACGGACAGGGACGGCACGAAGGACGATGTGTATGCCGTTCCTGCTACCGCGGGGGTGGACTACCTCGTCGGTGGGAAGGTTGTTGGTGCCGGAACATTTCCGGCGGTCGGCACCGTGATGGTGACCGCGAAAGCGAAGACTGATTATGTTCTTGCTGTCGGTGCGGCCGCGTCCTGGTCTGCGACGTTCAAGGCCACCCCGTTCGTGGTGACTCCGGCTGCGGTTGTGTTTACGGACAGGGACGGCACGAAGGACGATGTGTATGCCGTTCCTGCTACCGCGGGGGTGGACTACCTCGTCGGTGGGAAGGTTGTTGGTGCCGGAACATTTCCGGCGGTCGGCACCGTGATGGTGACCGCGAAAGCGAAGACTGATTATGTTCTTGCTGTCGGTGCGGCCGCGTCCTGGTCTGCGACGTTCAAGGCCACCCCGTTCGTGGTGACTCCGGCTGCGGTTGTGTTTACGGACAGGGACGGCACGAAGGACGATGTGTATGCCGTTCCTGCTACCGCGGGGGTGGACTACCTCGTCGGTGGGAAGGTTGTTGGTGCCGGAACATTTCCGGCGGTCGGCACCGTGATGGTGACCGCGAAAGCGAAGACTGATTATGTTCTTGCTGTCGGTGCGGCCGCGTCCTGGTCTGCGACGTTCAAGGCCACCCCGTTCGTGGTGACTCCGAAGAGGGACTTTAACGGGGACGGCAAGGCCGATGTCTTGGCCCGTGACGGGGCTGGTGTGCTGTGGCTTTACCCCGGCAACGGTTCCGGTGGCTGGCTCGCAGCGCAACGCGTGGGTTTTGGCTGGAATGTCATGAACGCTCTTACGGGCGCAGGGGACTTTAACGGGGACGGCAAGGCCGATGTCTTGGCCCGTGACGGGGCTGGTGTGCTGTGGCTTTACCCCGGCAACGGTTCCGGTGGCTGGCTCGCAGCGCAACGCGTGGGTTTTGGCTGGAATGTCATGAACGCTCTTACGGGCGCAGGGGACTTTAACGGGGACGGCAAGGCCGATGTCTTGGCCCGTGACGGGGCTGGTGTGCTGTGGCTTTACCCCGGCAACGGTTCCGGTGGCTGGCTCGCAGCGCAACGCGTGGGTTTTGGCTGGAATGTCATGAACGCTCTTACGGGCGCAGGGGACTTTAACGGGGACGGCAAGGCCGATGTCTTGGCCCGTGACGGGGCTGGTGTGCTGTGGCTTTACCCCGGCAACGGTTCCGGTGGCTGGC
Organism: Micrococcaceae bacterium Sec5.1; assembly: GCA_039636795.1. NCBI lineage: Bacteria > Bacillati > Actinomycetota > Actinomycetes > Micrococcales > Micrococcaceae > Micrococcaceae bacterium Sec5.1. Next base: position 4,251,106 of record CP143430.1, read on the forward strand.
TCGCAGCGCAACGCGTGGGTTTTGGCTGGAATGTCATGAACGCTCTTACGGGCGCAGGGGACTTTAACGGGGACGGCAAGGCCGATGTCTTGGCCCGTGACGGGGCTGGTGTGCTGTGGCTTTACCCCGGCAACGGTTCCGGTGGCTGGCTCGCAGCGCAACACGTGGGTTTTGGCTGGAATGTCATGAACGCCCTCCTGTAATTGCCCCAACTAAAATCCGGGCTGCGTAGGGCCCGAGCTAGGTAATCGCTTTCGATGGCGGTCCCCGGCCTTGTCAGGCACAGGATCTGCTATAGTTCTTCGCAACTCCGTGTGGTCATAAACGCGCACAGACATCGAGTCCACTACGGGGAGTGTGTTGAGGAGATCCAGGTGACAGAACCACACGGCCCTTATCATTTCCCTAGGGACAATAGGCGTCATCCGGGGCTGATCAGCAGTAGAGAGCGGCGCGCCATCTAGGTGGCTGAGCCCTTTGGCGTTTGTTCCGATTCAGCGCGGTGTAACGACACGGGTTGAACCCTGCCGCGGAATGGGCGTTGCCTCAGCGCAGCGTCGCATTCGTAGGTGCCGTCTCGCTAGGAAGGTGGGCATTGCTCACGCTTGTTGACCAGATCCTCGAACTCGTCGTCCCACGTTCTAGCCAGATATTTGTTGTATTCGTGGTCCCTCGGAATGAAGTCCGGAGCGTTGGCGGAGGCCGGAAGCGAGATGGAGACATAAAGCACTAAGTCCGCAAGGTTTTGGCTGCGGAAAGCCAAAGGAGAGATTTCGACGGTGTCGGTAAGGCCGATTATCATGGCGCGAGATGCCGCAGGCGGCCTATTTCTCTACCCCGGCAACGGCTCCGGCGGCCGGCTAGCTAGCCGCTCAACGTGTCGGTTCCGGCTGGAACACCATGAACGCGATCTTCTGAACAAATCCAAGTAATTCGTTCCGGGGGACAAACGGATTCACGAACACCAATGGGGTCGGCGCCCCTTGGCACCGACCCCATCCGTCTACATATCCGCCAGCGCTCCACCCGGGTTCTCGATGGCGTCGGCCACGTACCGGAGGAAGCCGGCCGCGGTCTCGCCGTCGCATACGCGGTGGTCGAACGCGAGGGTCAACTCGGTAACCTTTCGCACGGCAAGCTGACTGCCGACTACCCACGGCCGGTCGATGATGCGACCCACGCCGAGCATCGCAACCTCCGGGTAGTTGATGATCGCGGCCGAGCCATCCACGCCGAATACGCCGTAGTTGTTCAGCGTGAACGTGCCTGAGCCGAGCTCGGTTGGGGTTGCCTTGCCGTCACGCGCCACGGCGGTCAGACGGCGGATCTCGGCATCCAACTCGCGGGCGCTCAACTGGTGCGCGTTCCGAACAGACGGAACCACCAGTCCGCGATCTGTCTGTGCAGCGAAGCCGAGGTTGATTCCGTCAAAACCGACGATCTCCTGGGAGCCGTCTTCCCCGACTTCAAAGCGGGTGTTCAGGGCCGGGTACTTTTTTAACCCAGCAGTGACAAAACGAGCAATAAAGGCCAGCAGACCGGGCGTGTCATGCGGAGCGCGCTTCTTCAGCTCAGCCCGCATCTCAAGCAAAGCGGTTGCATCCACGTCCACCCAGACCGTCGCCTCCGGGATCTCCGTGCGGCTCTTGGTCATGTTCGCGGCAACTGCCTTGCGAACTCCGCGGACGGGAGTCCGGGCCAACACAGCCAGGCCGGTACGGGAGTCGAGATCGCCCTCAGCAATGGCGGCAGCCGAGGCCGGAGCCTTCTCACGAACAGGAACAGCAGGAGCCCCAGGAGCTTCAGGAGCTGAAATAGCAGCCTCAACATCCCGGCGCATGATCAGCCCACTGGCACCCGAGCCCTCGATGTTCTCGAGGGAAACACCGTGGTCCCTGGCCATCTTTCTGACGAGCGGTGAGATGACGGCACTGAGCTTGCCGGGGATGCGCGTTCCGGCGACGGCCGGCTCGGAAGCAACCGGGGCTTCGGCTCGCGTGTCCGTGACGCGATCGACGACGGCGACGCTCGCCTTCCGCGGGCGGGTCCGGCCCCCGGTCACGCCACCAGGAGTTCCGTATCCGATGAGTACATTGCCGGAGCCAGCTTTCTCCTCGGTTCGGTACGTCTCGGCGGCCGCATCAACCTCGGGGGAAGCCACCACCCCTGACGAGACTGCATCTTCAGCAGTCGAGGGAGTTGCCGGCACAACGGGAGCAGCGCCTGAACGAGCGATCGAGATAAGTGGCTTGCCGACGTCGAGCGTTTGGCCCGCCTCACCGTGTAGCTCAGCTACGGTACCCGCATATGGCGAGGGCACCTCCACCATGGACTTGGCGGTTTCAACTTCAGCGATTGGCTGGTCCACCTTGATTTCGTCACCGACGGCGACGAGCCAGTTCACGAGTTCAGCCTCCGTAAGGCCCTCCCCCAGGTCCGGCAGACGAAATACCTGCATATCTGAGCTCATGGTCAGTCCTCCCATTGAAGGTCGTCGACGGTGTCGAGGATGCGGTCGACGCTTGGCAGGTAGTAGTGCTCCAGCTTGGGAGACGGGAACGGGACATCGAAGCCGGTCACACGGCGGATCGGTGCAGCGAGGTAGTGGAATGCACGTTCTTGAACGCGCGCCACGATCTCGGAGGACACGGACGCGAAGCCATGAGCCTCGGCGATCACGACGGCGCGTCCCGTCTTACGCACGGACGCGCAGACGGTTTCGTCGTCGAAGGGGACGAGGGTGCGGACATCGATGACCTCAAGCGAGCGACCCTCTTCGGCCGCAGCAGCCGCCGCTGCGAGCGCAGTGGGAACGGAGGGACCATACGCGATCAGCGTTGCGTCAGTGCCGGGACGAGCAACAGCCGCGCGGCCCTCGGTGGAGGTGCCGGCGTCGTGCTCTGCGCGCAAAGCGTCCAAGTCCACCTGGTCCTTGGACCAGTAGAGCTTCTTGGGCTCCATGAACATAACCGGGTCATCGGAGTCGATGGCTTCGCGCAGCATCCGGTAACCGTCCGCGACGGTGGCTGGGGTGTAGACCTTCAGGCCGGCGGTGTGGGCGTAGTAGGACTCGGACGAGTCGCAGTGGTGCTCCACTCCCCCGATGCCGCCGGCGTAGGGAACACGGATGACCAGGGGCATCTTGACCTTGCCCTTGGTGCGGTTGTGCATCTTGGCGACGTGGCTGACGATCTGTTCGAACGCCGGGTAGGCGAACGCATCAAACTGCATTTCGATGACAGGCCGCATGCCGTTGATAGCCATGCCGACAGCCATGCCGACGATGCCGGATTCTGCCAGCGGGGTATCGAAGCAGCGCTGCTCGCCGAACTCGGCCATGAGGCCATCGGTGATGCGGAAGACGCCGCCCAGAATGCCGACGTCCTCACCGAAGACCAGGACCGAGGAATCGGCCCGCATGGCGTCGGCCATTGCAGTGTTGAGCGCCTTGGCCATGGTGATGGACTGAGGGCCGCTCGCCTCAGCGGTAGCTGCGGCGGATGCGGCGGCGCTTGCGGTGGCGGCGCTGACGTTGCCGTTGACGTTGGTGGTGACGGTCATTTTGCGCTCTCCTCTCGTGCGAGTTCGCTGGCAAGCAGTTCAGACTGCTCTTTCAGTTGCGGGGTGGGCTTGGAGAACACGTACTTAAAGAGGTCCAGCGGCTGTACCGGGACGTCTTCGCCGAGACCTTCGCGCAATTGTGTGGCCACCGCTTCTGCATGTTCGGCAATGCGGTTGTTGGCGGCGTCGTCCAGGAGTCCCTTGTCGGTCAGATAGGACTTCATGCGAGTGAGCGGATCCTTCGCTTGCCACTCGGCCACCTCACTGTCGGGGCGGTAGCGCGTTGCATCGTCGGCGTTGGTGTGCGCCTGCATGCGGTAGGTGTGGGCCTCGATCAGGAGGGGGCCTGACCCTTCGCGGGCCAACTTCACGGCACGGTCCATTACGGCAAGGAGCGCGACGAGGTCGTTGCCGTCAACTCGCTCACCGGCCATGCCATAGCCAACAGCCTTGTGGGCCAGCGACGGCGCCACCGACTGGTGACTGAGCGGAACGGAAATTGCGTATTTGTTGTTCTGCACGAAGAAGATGACCGGCAGATGGAACACGGCAGCAAAGTTCAGGGCCTCGTGGAAGTCGCCCTCACTCGTGGCACCATCGCCGCACATTGCCATCACCACGGTGTCCTCACCACGGAGTTTGGCAGCATGCGCGACGCCGACGGCGTGCAGCAGCTGTGTGGTCAGCGGGGTGCACTGGATCCCGACGTGGTGTTTCTTGGGGTCGTAGCCACCGTGCCAGTCACCGCGGAAGATCGTCATCGCTTCGACAGGATCCACACCACGTGTCATCACCGCGACGGCGTCACGGTAGGTGGGGAAGAGCCAGTCACCTTCGCTGAGGCACATGGCAGCCGCCACCTGACAGGCTTCCTGTCCGTGGCTCGAGGGATAGACAGCCATGCGGCCCTGCCGGACGAGCGCGGAGTTCTGATCGTTGACGCGACGTCCGACGACGAGCTGCTCGTACGCGGCCATCAGTTCAGCGTCGTTCGGCGTTGGGTACTCGTGGCCGGGTTCGGTGCCTTGCTCTTCATGGGAGCGAAGGGTGCCATCCGGATTCACCATCTGAATCTGGTGCCGGGCAGGCAGCATGTAGTCCTCTACGCTGATGCCGAATTTTCTCTGGACGTCAGCAGCTTGGTCCTCTACTGCCGCTTCCGGCGCAGTGTGGTCTGCGTGGATCGTCATTGGTCCGTCCTTCTCTAGCCACTATGTGCTTCCAGTATGTTCCGGAGAGCTGTTTCGTATCCAGCTTTCGTTCAAATCATGGAAGAGCATGCAGGAAGTGGCTATTCTGAAAGACGAATTGCAAATGTGAGCTGGGTAACGAGCCAGTCCTGTAGACGAATTGGAGACCACGTGAGCGAGACCGAGGCAGAGCAGACTGCCGTGCCCCTGGATGATGTTGACCGGGACATCATCCGCGAGCTCACAACTGACGGCCGGATGTCCATTACACAAGTGGCCGAAAACGTGCACATCAGCCGGGCGCACGCCTACTCACGCATTGCCCGGCTGACCGGCGAAGGGGTTCTGACCAAGTTCACGGCGTTGGTGGACCCGATCAAAGCCGGCCTGCGATCTTCGGCCTACGTCACCCTCAAGGTCCAGCAGCATTCCTGGCGAGAACTGAAGGAGCGCTTGCGGGCGATTCCCGAGGTCCACCACATCGCCCTGGTGGGCGGCGACTTTGACGTCATCCTGCTGGTCCGCGCCACGGACAACATCCACCTCCGGCGTGTGATCTTCGACCAATTGCAGTCCATGGACGGCATCCTGGACACGCAGACTTTCCTGGTGTTTGAGGACGTTGATACTCGGTAGCTGCCCTGGCGGCAGGCGCCTCGTACGGAACACACATTCGGGGACAATAGACTGTCCCCGTGCCCCTCAAAACTGCCTCCGTCACGCGCGCCGTTGCGCGGGCTGCGGTGTCGGTTGTTGCGATCGCGCTGCTATGGCTGATCGCCGCTTTTCAGTTCTTTTACAGCCCGCCGAGAGTAGTGCCTCACCGAACCGACGCCATCGTAGTTTTGGGCGGGTTAAGCAAGGAACGACTTCCAGTGGCTCAGGAACTCCAGGAGAGCCTGGATATCCCCATTTTGGTGGTCTCGACGACGGGCCTTTCCGGCAACGTTGAGGGTGATGCTTTGTGCCATGAAGACGACGACCCAGACTTGATTTGTTTCCGTCCCTCACCGCTGAATACCCGAGGTGAAGCCACAGGCCTTGCGGAGCTGATCAGGCAGAACGGGTGGAAGTCCGTCACCGTGGTGACGTCCGACTATCACCTGTTGCGGGCAGGTACTTTGATGCGGCAGTGCACCCCTGTGGAGATCCAAATGGTCGGCTCCCAACCCGACCTTTCGGCTGGAGCTTGGCTGGACAGATTCGTGGTCGAAACAGGTGGGCTCATCGACGTGTGGATGCAGCCGGAGTGTTCTTCTCACTAAGGTAGAGGGAGGAACTGTCAGAAAACACGTCGCCGAGCGACCGTCCATGGAAGGTGCACAAGGTGAGTCCAACACCAGCAGGCCCGCTTCCAGCGGGCCGTCATTTCAGGCGCCGTCGCTTTGGATTTCAGCTCCCGTCGGCTCCTGTCCGCACGCAACCTACGCCCATAACCGACCATCCGAGGCCTTCGTCAGCGCCTATCCCCATAGTCCCCACCAAGAGTTCTGAGCAGCAACAGTTCAAGCGTCGGGTGGCGTTAGTTCTTGTCGCCCTGGTTGTTGTGGCCGTGCCGACTCTTCTGGCAGTCCTGCTTCTTGCGGGCTAGCTTACACAAGCCTCCTAGTGTGTCGATTCTGGCTCAGCGGCAAGCTCAGCTAGGATGTTGAAGTCTCTGTCTGTCGCAAGATCGCTCTCTTGGGGGAAAAACGTGCCCAGCATCATGCCCATTTTCGGTACCCGACCCGAAGCTATCAAAATGGCACCCATCGTCCATGCCCTGCACGAATCCGAAGAGTTCGACTGCATCGTTACCGTCACGGGCCAGCACCGCGAAATGCTCGACCAGGTCAACGACCTTTTCGGCATCACCCCGGACCACGATCTCGATATCCTCCAGCCAGGTCAGTCGCTCACCGACATCATGACGCGCACCATGACCGGGCTGGACAAGCTTTTCTCGGCAAACAAGCCGGACGCCGTCATCGTTCAAGGTGACACCACCACATCTACAGCTGGCGCAATCGCGGCGTTCTACCATGGCATCCCGGTAATCCACGTCGAGGCAGGCCTCCGTAGCGGCAATCTCCTTTCGCCGTTCCCCGAAGAAGCCAACCGCAAGATCACCAGCCAAATCACGACGCTGCATCTTGCGCCCACTACGACCAGCCGGGCGAACCTCCTTGCCGAGGGCGTATCTGCTGAAGACATCGTCGTTACCGGCAATTCCGTGATCGACGCACTCTTCACCACAGTGGACAAGCAGATTCCCTTCACTGATCCCCAGCTTGAGGAGCTTGCAGCCAGTGGTCGCAAGATTCTGCTTGTCACCACGCACCGCCGCGAAAACCAGGGTGACGCTATGCGCGGCGTGGGCCGCGCGTTGGCCCGCATTGCAGACGCCGAGCCGGACCTCGTCATCGTTCTGCCCGCCCACAAGAACCCGGTTGTCAGGGAAGCGGTCCTGCCTGCCCTTGAGGGAAAGCCGAATGTGGTTGTCACGGAGCCGTTGGCCTACGGGGAGTTCACCCGAATGCTGTCCCTGGCACACATCGTCCTCACCGACTCCGGTGGAGTCCAGGAGGAAGCACCAAGCCTGGGCAAGCCCGTTTTGGTTATGCGTGAAAACACGGAACGTCCTGAAGCGGTCGAAGCCGGCACAGTTACTCTCATTGGTACCGATGAGGAACGCATTGTCTCCCAAGTTGATCGGCTGTTGAACGACGCCGATCACTTCGATGCTATGGCCAACGCCGTCAACCCCTACGGTGACGGTCGGGCCTCAGAACGCACAGTCGCCGCGATCGCTCAGCTCCTCGGCGTCGGGCAGCGCATCGACGAATTTGGTGTGACAGTTTCCGTTTAGTAAGGGCGGTACTTGCAACACGCCTGTCACGAACCGTTAGCACAAATTACAGTTCCTCTTGGTGCTTGAAAGTTAATGTCAAGTCATTGAGTTTGGCGTGTCCGCGCGCCATCCTTTTGCCATAGGTCCATGGTCTCATCCTACGAGCCCAAGGATCCACTGTGGCAAAGTTCAGGTCCGAGACGTCCCTCCTCCCTACTGCCAATGCCCGGCATCTTGTAGCCAGCATCCTGACCGCGTTTGTCTTAGTTGCAGGTTTCCTTCACGGTTCCCCTGCCCAAGCGGCAGCCCCGCCTCCCGTCTTTCCTATTAGTGGCTATTTCATATTCGGTAGTTCCAGTGACGCTGTAAACACTCAAAAGCTGACGGACATTAAAGCCGTGGGCGGCGACACCGTTATTACTTTCGGCTCCAGGCTCAAACCCGCTACGCTCGACACTGTTCCTGAAGACTGCAAGATCAACGGCGTGAACTGTGCCACGGCCGCATCCGCTGGCCTCAAGGTAAACCGCTATTTCACGTATTCTGATGCGAGTCTTTGGGGCGCGCCATCTCGCGTCTGCCCAAAGGATGCTTCGCTGACAGGTAACGGAAAACCCTTTACCGTTTTTGTACTTCCCAATCAGGGGAGCAGCTGCACATCCACAAACGGCGTCTATGATGTCGTGGTTGTTAGCGGCGCCCCATATGCGGGCACATTGGGGATCAATGTTTCGTTAGCAAAGGCTGCGACTTCTCTTGGAATGAAGTACTACGCCGGCATGCCCATCCCAGCCAGCCGAACAGACTTGGCATGGCTGCCGGATGTGTCATACCTCCCGGCCCTCACACAGTTCACAGACCGCTTCCTGCGTTACCAGAAAGCCGTTATCAACGAGCCTGGCTTAGCCGGTTTCTATCACTCGTTTGAAATGCCGGTGACCGACGGATCGTCCTTTGACCCAATCTTGAATCTTTACCGGATGCAAAACGATGCTATTGGGAGGATCCTCCCTGACCGTGGCGCCGTGGTTAGCCCATACCTGGATTCGCGTCGTAGTGGCTCGAAGATCACTACCACGCAGGTTCTCAACGGAGCCGAAAAGATTGCGAAGACAGCGGGAAAGGTCCGCTTCTCCATCGCCATTCAGGACAGCATGGGAACAGGAAAAGGCGGTGCATACTTCGGCAATGAAGCAAGCACCCTCGTTGATCAGTTCGCCGCATCAATTGTGGGAAGTGGAACATGGGGGGACAAGTATCTTGCACCGAACCGTGACTACTTTGCAGCGGCGGCCGCTGGAATTGATGGTACCGGAGCCGAATTGTGGGGAAACCTTGAAGGGATGGCCCCCGCAACAAGCCAAAATCCTTGCGACAGCAACTTGCGTGGTCAAACAACGAAATCCCGGGTAGACAAGCAGCTGCAGCAGATGGGGAATGCTCCGGTAAAAGTGATCTCGTTCATGTGGGACACCTACTACACATGCACCGGCACTTGGGCTCCCATGGCCGAGCGAATGAAGTTGGCTAGCATGACCCCGGTAATCACCGACTCTATCTTCTACGGCAATGGAGATGTACTGGTCACCGGACACAACCTCAGCGGTGGAACCGTCAACATCAAATGGACAGACACAAGCGGCCGAACTTATGAAAAAACTGTCACGGCCACTAACTACAATGCCAATTACGGCAGCCAGCAAGGTTTGAATCCTCGTTTAGAATCAGTCACGGCCCAATTGGGCAGCACCTCGCTGGGAACAGGCAAGTACTACATGATCAATGTGGTCAACGGGTCAGGCGTGAAGAATGACGCCTTCTACTCGGATCGTGGGTGAACTCAGCAGCACCTAAAGCAAAGCGGGCCTTGCGCTATCCTCAGCGCAGGCCCGCTTTCTTGAGATCTACCCCTCGGCAGGAGCAGTCTCACGAAGCCGAGCACTTACATCTTGTGGTCTCGTCCCTTGTTGAAAACCACTGTTTAGAAGCGCAGCGGACCAGTCGCCCTTGCATGTCGCCAGGACGTCGAAGGACTGTCGCAGGAGCTCCTTGGGAGGCGGTGTGTGGCCATCACCTGTTGCTGGACCCCAGCGGTCCATAAGCATGTAGACGTTCTCAGATTCCCCAACCGCCTCGAGGAACGGCAGCTGGTGGTTTTGTATGTGGAACCAGTCACGAGCGTTCTGTACATAGGCGACAGTGTGATGGAAGCCCGCTTGATATGACCTTACGAGATCGTGGGCTACGGTCCCGGGCAACTCTGTAAGTTCCCGATCCGTCATACCCCAACCGTGCGTCATGAATCGGTCGGAAGCCGATTTGTAATAGCGACCGAGGGAAGTTTGGGGATTCACAGCCAAAGCAAGCGAGGACGGGAAGAACCTCGACACCGCAAGCGTTGCAAACCCACCACCGGAACTGCCGAAGAAGAGGATGTTGTATCCGCCGGTCTCGCGCACGATTCGACGAATGATATCTGCGAGTGCCTCCTGGAGGTCAGGATGAGCAGCCGATCCCGCATACCAGGACAGGCGCAGCTCCTCAGCTTTCCTCAGACTCGGATCGGAGATGAAGATCCGGTTCACTGGTAGCCCTGAGGAAATGCCCTTCCCTACGAACCACGGCAACCGCACGTCCTTCTCCGCCGCACCATGGAAGAACACGAACGTCGTATCTGCACCTGCCGGGAGATTGAGAAGCTCAATAGGCAGGCTTCCATGCTTGATCTCCAGCTGACCATCAGGAATCCGGTCAGCAGAGAGGAAAGCCCCTAGGTTGGAGAATGAAGTTGTTGCCTGAGGGTCTTCCAAGGGCTGCTCTTGTCTGGGTAACGTCACCAGGTGCTCGATTCGCAGAATCGCCGAAGGGTTTCGGAGAGCAGTTCTTTTGGCGGAGGTGTGTGTCCTTCCCTCCAGGCATCCATGAGAACTTCCACGTCATTTACCCCTGACGCCGCGGCAAGAAAAGGCTCCATGTGCCGTTTTACGTGGTACTGATCATTGCTGTTCTGCATGTAATAGACCTTGTTGGCCAGTGGCTTTGCATAAAGCGGGCACAGATTCGTCACGGGCCGGTTCCGGATCGACGACAGTGGATCGTATTCATCCTCGGGGATGCCATAGGCAATTTGGGCGAAGGAACGGACGGCCCTGGAATGGTACTTGGTGATGTCCGTCTGCGGGTTGTAGACCACTGCTGCAGAGCCAGGCGTCTGGGACGAGTAATAGAGGCTGGCAAAACCTCCACCGGAACCGCCAAAGTAGATAACTCTCTTAGCGCCGTGCGAGCTCACCACGTGTGAGATGACCCTCAAAAGCAGGGACTGAAGATCTTGCTTATGATTGCCGGCGTACCACGCAAGTGCCAATTCCGAAGAGAGGTACAGGCTGGGATCGGAAACGAAAACACGGTTGGCGTTGAGGCCATTGGAGATGCCCTGTCCCGTCAACACGGGCACACGATAGTGCGGTTCGATGGCTCCATGGAAGAACACCACGGTTGTATCCGCACCAATGTCACTGTTGAGCAAGTCAATTGGAACACCTGACTCATTAATTGAGATGATGCCCTTGGGCGCAATCCCGCGCTCCACGAATTCGTCGATAGTGCGGAATCGGGTCACTACATTGGATGCAGTATCGATGTATTGTTCGCGCAAATTTCTTCCATTCTCCAAATAGTGTTCCCAAACAAATCAGCTCGCGACATTCAACCCGAGCTCCGTTGCAAGCTAGCTAGCCGCGGCTTCCATGGCAAGCTGAACAGCAGACAGATAGGCCGCATCGACTGCCGACTGGGCCGCGCCACCCCGGATTGCTTGCCGTCCTCGTGACATCTTTTCTTGCCAGGACTCGGGGTCGTGGATCAATTGAGTGATGCGTTTTGCAATGTCCATGTTGTCTGTTGGAACCGCAGATTTTTGTCCGCCAAAGTTGCCCCAAAAGCCCCGTTGCAGGGTTTGGCCTTCCTGCAGGCCAACCACTCCTTGAGAACCGGCAGCGACTACAGGCGTACCTAAGGCTAGAGCCTGTGCGGCCCCGCGGCCAGAAGCGAATGCCAGCACGGCACCGCTTAGGATCCTGCTGGTTTCGTGGGAATTAACCCAACCCATCCAGTCGATTGAAATGTTGGACATGACCGATAACCTGTGGCTGAGGTGTTCCCGGAAGTCCCCCACGGCACCGCCGGAACCCGCAATCCTTAATCGCCATTGCAGCTCAGGAAATTGTTCTGCGAGCATCTTCGCGGTGGGCACCACACTCTCGACCAGGGACTGTTTGTCTCTGTCCATGCGGGCAAGCACGACAATGTCGACACGGCCCCCTCTAACCCGATCAAGAACTGGCCTGATTGGCCTGTCGAAGAGTTCGTCCTCCACCCCGTTGCGAATCAGTACGATCTTGTGCGCTGGCACGCCACCATTTGCCGCAAGGTTTTCGGCGACAGCCGGGGATACAGCAGCGATCACTGCAGCACGTTCATGCCACGTGGACACAGCATCCAGATATGAGCCGTGGAATGTGGCCATAACCGGAGTCTTCCAGGCAGCGGCCAGTTGGAGGCCGATCTCGCGGGAGCGGAACGGGTGCGCATGGATCAGATCGTAACGACGGCTCCTCAGCAGCGGTTCCAACTCCTCGGATGTGGCTGAAGGAAGGAGATCAATAACGCCGGCCCCCAGGGCAAGAAGATGGTCCTTAAGCCGGGATGGCGGGCAGGCCACATCGACGGAGTGGCCTGCCCGGATCAAAGCGCGGACTGCGTAAGCGACATTTTCATGCAACCCGCCCCAGGCTGCCTGGTAGGTCACCAGCGTCAGTACCTTAGCCAACTGGCACCTGCCGGAACGACATAGGCCAAGGACGCGGCAATTCCACGATGTCCGTAAACTTCACAGCCTCAGAGCGCAGAGGATATTCGCCTCGCCAGTCGGAGGTTTCAACTACGCCTTCCAGAACAGCGGCTATGCATTCCTCGAACCCATTCCTGTACTCCCCCGGAGCAAGCTTCCGGAGGTTCCAAAGGTCCGGATAACCTCGCTGTCCAAAAGGAGCAAGCGTGTTCATCATGGAATCGTCACGTGACGTTTCCTGGGAAGACTCGCTGGTCAGTTTATGGCACAGCTCATGCAGCTCCATTTGCTCGAAATCGGGGATTCCGAGCCTCGATTCCCACGAAAGGTTCGAGTCCCAGCCCACCTTCGAATTGCCCTCAGCCACGGCGCGGATGTTGGCATAAGCCGAGCTGTCCTGGAACAGAGTCTTGACATGCTCATTCAGCATTCCGTCACGATCCAGGGACGCCGCAATAAATGCAAGAACGCCGGTGGGGCGTGTAGACCATTTCTCGGACGATGACATAGCAGCTTCGTAATCAACGGTCCATGCTGGTGCCAGCCGGTTGAGGGCCCGCACAGCTCCAAAGCCGGAGAGCGACCTGCCTACGTTGGCAAACTGCACGGGATAACTGACTGCGGTGGCAAGGAAATCCGACAGCGCCTGGAAGTTCTCCGTGCGTTGTCCGCTGTTTCCGATTGAACTTGCATCAACTGTGTGCTGCCAGAACCGATTGCCTCCTAGGAACGTGGCAAACCGCGTGAACCCACCGGCGATTAAGCCGGGGACTGCGGCGAGAACATAGGCGCTGAAAGCCCGGGGTGCAGCGCCAAGTGCGATTCGCCGGAGTGTCACACCGAAGTCAGAGCTGATGCTCAGGCTTGATGAAAGTCGGGACTGTCCGGGTGCGACGGTCTCTGCATTGGCAGCGAAGAGTACTTCCAGGGAGCGGAATGAAAGTTCCTTGACGTCGGTGAATTGCGTCAAAACTTCACGAACCACACCATGAGGCACGCCATCGGGGACCACACAAAGGGTCCGCTTTTGGCGATAGGCATATTCTGGCGTCCCGTCTGTCGCTTCCGGTGCACGGCTGACGAGCCCCTCAAATCGGACGCGTTGAAGTGACGTCCCCTTATTCTTCATCAGCCGTTGGATAAACAGCCAGATATCCTCGGAGACCGGAAAATCCGCCGAGATTGTAATCTTCTGCGCACGGGACTGGAGGAACACCGGAAGCTGCCAAGCCAGGAATACCAACGTAAACATGTCGTTGGAAACGTGCGACACATCAATACCCTGGTAGTCGATGTACCACCTGTTGCGGGATTGCAGTTCGAGGTTGCGTGATGCGGTAAAGGAGAAAGTTACCTTCGATCCCTTGGCCTTGGGCTTCTGGATCTTAATGTGAAGTGGATCCGTGGCCATGGACATCAGCTGGCCCTCTGCCAGAGCTCAAGGCCAGCCCTGTCAATCGTGCTCTCTTCGGATACCTGAGAGCGGCTGAATCCAGCGTTGGCAAGGACGTCCACAGTTGACCCTCCGTCGCCAACGGGAGCGGAAGTGAGGTAGACGCTCTCAACCAGGCGCAGATCGTTCAGCACTGCTGCGAGTCGCGTAAGCTCACTGTCATCCAAATGACGGTTGACCAGCAACCCAGCTGGTTCGGTGATCAACGCCCCCAGCTCATAGCCGAGCTCCTTGGCTGCCAGCGAGCCGGTGGAGATGGTTTTGAGATTGGCGCCCAACGCCTCGGCAGCGATATCGGCCAAACGATCATCCATTTCCACGGCGACAGTTAGCATGCCAAGGCGGGCACGTTCTTCAGCCAAATGGAACGTCAGGCTGTCAATGCCCCAGTCGACCAGAACAGATTCTGTTCCCGCCAAAAAAGCCCCGGCCTTCATGTTTTCAGGCGATGCCAGGAAGCCTCTGGGTGCAATCGAGTCTGAGCGTGAATAGAGGTCACGCATCCAGATGTGGTTCTGCACGGACGGCCAAAGGGATTCGACCAAGGCGTCCAGGGACAGAATTTGTGAAGACGACGGCTCCGCTGCTGCCTCCGAAGCCTTGTTTCCTGCAGCCGCGGAAAGCTGTGATTCAACTCTGTCGTCGACTAGATGCCGCAGTCGCAATTCAAAGGCCTGTTGACGATCTACGTGATCTTGGTAAAGATCGATGATTTCAGCAAACCGGAATCGCTGTTGATCGGAGAGAGCCTGGCCCTGCGATGCGAGCTTCGCCAATTCCTGGCGCACCGCTTTAAGTTGCTTTCCGTCTGTGACCTTAGCTAGATCTTGCAAGACGATTTTGAGTTGGCGATCAATCGAATCCGCTTGGCTGACGGTCTTGGATTCGAGTTGCCGAGTAACGGCTATCAGCGCTGCATGCCGCTTTTGGCCGTTGTTTTTCAGTGTCTGAGTCGTATCCACTGAAAACTGCAACTGGGTTCCAAGCAGGAGTACAGCACTTGCCACAGCTGCGAAGGGCAGGGCCAACCATCGTTCATCCGAGCTGAGGACCCAAATTAGTATTCCGACCAAAGCCAAGGCCAGCAAAGTCGTATGCAGCTGCGTCATGCGTCGGCGAAGAAGCCTTTTAAACGTTCCGAGATTCATTGTGCGCTCCCCTAAACCGAAACGTGGGCAATGGGATCGCCGAAGACCTCGGCGTCGCCCGTAGCAAATAGTTCGTCATCGGCAACCTGCCAAGTGTGGCTGCTGACGTCTGCTGAGCGACGCACAAAATAGTTGAAGCGGTCTGCAGCATAGATCCGGCCGCCAGCACTCTTGACGCTCTTGAGGAAGGTTGAGTCCTCAGAGCGGCCGAGTGCTTCAAAGCGGTGCTCACGAAATACCTCGGCCGGCGCTGTGAGGGTAGCACCGCGAACAAAGTCCGTGTACCTGTGCTCATGGGCTCCATAAGACAGGATCGTGGCGTCCTTGCTCTCGAAGTAGAAGTACGTCGCGGCTTTGCCCACCAGGTCTGCCTGAGAGAAGTTCAGGGCATGCACAAGGTCAGGGAGATAGTTTTCCCCGTAGAAGTCGTCGTCATCCATCTTGGTAAGAATGTCGCCTTCGGCAGCATCTACCAAGAGGTTAAGGCACTCTCCCAAAGTGACCTTCTTAGCGGCGGAGATGATACTGACATTGTCCAAGCCCAAATCCGAGGCCTTGGCCTTCACCTCGCTGGCATTGACGTCAAAGCCGTGGGTCAGGATGACCAGCTCTTTTTCCAGATCCACTTGGCGTGCCGCATTTTCCAGAATTGAATCGATGGCGTGAGGCCTGTATGTGGGCGCCATGATGGACACAGATCGGTCCCGGGCTGGAACCGGCAGGTTGACACTCTCCAGGATCTGATCAACCCGCGAGGCGTACGTGTGGTTCTTCCAGATCTCGCGCTGCGCACGGTGAACGAGCCGCTGCCGATACGACTCGCTGCGCATCAGAGCCCTCAAATGCGCGTGGGTCTCCTTCTCGTCAGCCGCTGTCAGGATCGACTTATCAGGGAAGAACCGCTCAATGGCGGGACTCGGAGGACTGACCACTGAGGCACCGCAGGCAGTAATTTCGAAGATCCGGCGGGCGCACATGCTCGGCGAATCAACCACGGAGTTCACGTTGAGGAACACTTTGTAAGCGTGGTAGGCCGTCACCATTTCCTCGTAAGGAAGGGACCCCACCACGTTCTTTTCAAACGGTTCAGGAAACTGGTAGTTGGCGTCATTACCCAGCTGGCGCGAAAAAATGTCCAATCCAAACTGCTGTGCAGCAGGCAGCAGGTAATCCATCTGCTGCCGACGCTCCGGATATTTGTGCCGGAAGTACATACCACCGAAGGCTATCGCCCGATCCCGATTGATCTTGTGAGGCCGTGCCGGGTTGTGCATTCGGGGCTGAGCAGCGAACGGCAGCACATGGATGCGGTCATGGCCAAGGGCCTCAACATACTTTGGTACGCAGTTGACGTCCGACGTGAAAACAACATCAAAGAGCTTGGCGCTTTTGAGGAAGTCATCAAAGTGGGGAGGATCTTCTTTGTTCCAGAAGACCGTTGGTATGCCCTGCTCCTTGCACCAAGCAACGAGCTCACTGATCTCAGCACGCGGCGCGAGGCTGCCTGTCAGCTGGTACAACCAGGCGCTGTTGTTTCCTTGCCACGCTGATTCAACGAACAGAAGGTCCGGTCTGGTCTCTTCGAGTTCGGCCTTCCACGTTTTTGGCTCGACCGCAATGTTGTTCCACTCAAAGGAAAATGCGGTCTGGGAAAAGGGGTCCAGAATCGAAGCTACCGTAATGTCTGCAACTCGATCGTTTGCCGCAAGCGCCTGCATCGCCGGAAACTTCGCTCGATCAAACGCTTCCGGCTTCGCGATGGCCGGAGCTTGCTTCTTGGCCGAGGCAGGCTTCTTCTCTGAAACCGCAGCTACGCGTGGAGCCGAGGGTTCGGTGGTCAGACGGCCTTGCCAGCGAGTAGCGTCTTGAAGCAGCCACTCGACTTCTTGCACCGCAGCTTCAATACTGGCAGCGGCATCGCCCGAGATTTGCCCTTCAGTGATCCTACGGCGAAGGCGCGTAAGTGCTGCGGGTGTCTGGTCTCCGTGCGTGGATGGTGTCCGCTCAGACAGCATTCACGATCTCCTGGTCAAGGTTCAGCGCACCGCGCGTGTCAATGACAATCTTGCCGGACAGCAGCTCAGGGGCCACGGCCTTGACGTCGTCGTGATCAACCAGAACGACCACTACATCCGAGCGCTGGATGGAATCTTCGATTGAAACAAGCTCAACATTGCTGCGGTTAGCCAGCTGCTTGGGGAGTTCTTCCACGTGCGGTTCAGCAACGTTAATGCGGCGGTCCTGCAGGGCCTCGGCGAGGTGCGCTGCGATCTCGATGGCGGGTGATTCGCGGAGGTCGTCGATGTTGGCCTTGAATGCAAGTCCCAGGACTGAAACCTCTGCCGTGGAGGGCAGCGTCTCCAAAGCTGAAACGACCTTCTCGAAAACCCATTCCGGCTTGGCATCGTTGACTTCACGTGCAGTACGGATCAGGCGGGATTCCTCGGGGGCTGCTGCAACAATGAACCAGGGGTCCACAGCGATGCAGTGGCCACCCACGCCGGGGCCCGGCTGCAGGATGTTAACGCGGGGGTGGTGGTTGGCCAGGCGGATCAGTTCCCAAACGTCAATTCCCAGTTTGTCGCTGATGACGGAAAGCTCGTTGGCGAAGGCAATGTTGACGTCGCGGTAGGAGTTCTCCACCAGCTTGGCCATCTCGGCCGTGACGGCGTCCGTGGTCAGGATTTCACCCTGGCAGAACACTGCGTAGAGGTCCTTCGCCTTCTCGGCGGCCTCGGCAGTGATGCCGCCAACAATCCTGTCATTGGTGACGAGTTCGATCATGACGCGTCCCGGAAGGACACGCTCCGGGCAGTGGGCCACGAGGATGGCAGGCTTCGAATCTGAACCATCAAGGCTAAGGTCCGGCCGGAGGTTCAGGATGTACTGGGCCATGTGCTCGGTCGCGCCGGGAGGGGAAGTGGATTCCAGGATGAGGAGTTCACCGCCCTGCAGCTGCGGCGCAATCGCCCGGGCCGCGGCTTCGATGTAGCTCAAGTCGGCGGAGCGGTCTTCCTTGAAGGGTGTGGGGACGGCAACGATGTACGCGTCAGCCTGGGGAGTGGAAGTACTCGCGCTCAGGTGGCCCTGGCTTACGGCACCGGAAACATGGACTCCGAGGTCCGGTTCAACGAACGGAACCTGGCCGGCGTTCACGGCATCCACCGTACGCTGGTTGACGTCGACGCCGATGACTTCGATGCCGTTCGTGGCCAGGATGGCTGCGGTTGGTAGGCCTATGTATCCAAGGCCGATGACTGCTACTCGTTTAATGGTGTTCAAAATGTTCCCCTTTTTTGTTTAAAATCTTGAGTCTGAGCTAAAGCGTGACGTGTTCGGTTGGATTGCCCCAGAACCGGACTTCTCCTGAGGCGAGGAGTTCGTCGTCGGAGGCGTTCCAGGTGTGTCCCGATCCGCTCCTGAGTTGGTAGTAGTTGTATCGGTCCGAGGAATAGATCTTTCCGCCTGATTGGGTCACTGCGTTCAGGAAGGCGGTGTCTTCGCCGCGGCTTCTGTCCTCGAATGGATGCTCTTCAAAGACTGAGCGTTTTGCCATAATGGTGGGTCCCATGACCATGTGGCTGAACCTGTGCTCCATGTGTCCAAAACGGTAAAGGGCAGCGTTCCTGCTCGAAATGAACATGAAGTGCGCGAGCTTGCCCACTACCTCCGCCCCCGAGTACTGCAGTGCGTTAACTTGGTCCCGTAAGTAGTCAGGACCGTAATAGTCGTCGTCATCCATCTTGGTGAGCACCGCACCAGTGGATTCGGCAACACACCTGTTGAGGCAGGCTCCCAGACTCGACGATTCCGGCTCTTCCAGCAACGTCAATTGAGTCACGTTGTACTTCTGGCGAAGCCTCCGAATGGTGGAAGAACTGGGCTTGAATCCGTGCGTCAGCAACACGAGCTCAACGTCTACTCCCCGCTGGGAGCCGACTGTCTTGAAGATGTGCTCCAGTTGGTGTGGGCGAATAGTGGAAACCAAGGCAGTGACGGTTTCCGGCTGAACGGGCTTTTGACGGGCCGGCAGCACCAGCCGTACAACTTCCTCAGCCCTGTGGGCGTATGTGTGCTCAGCCCAGATACGTCGCTGGGCCAAGTGCACAGCACGATCATTGAGTTCGGGGCTGCGTATCAGTGCCTTGACGACGTCCGCCGCCTGCTCCGCATCGGCAACGCTGTGGATTTCGTTGTCGGGGAAAAAACGCGGCAGTGCAGGGCTGGGCGTCGTTACTACCGGTGTTCCGGAGGCCGTGATCTCAAAGATCCGACGCGCACACATGCTCGGTGAATCCACCACGGAGTTGACGTTCAAGAAGACCTTGTACGCCTTGTACGCGGTGAGCATCTGGTCATAGGTGAGCGAACCTACTACATGCGCGTCATAGGGTGCAGGGAACTGATATTCGGGATCTCCGCCCAACTGACGGGAGAAGATCTCAAGACCGTTCTTGAATGTGGACGAACCCGTGATTGCGCCGTCCAAAAGAATCTGCAGTTGTTCCCGGCGTTCTGGATATTTGTGCGCAAAGTACATGCCTGCGAAAGCCACATCCCGCGAATGCCTGCCATTTGCGGGCCTTACCGGATTATGGATAGCAGGCTGGGCTGCGAACGGAAGGACCCCGATCCGGTCGTGGCCAAGGGCTGCACGATAGTCCGGAAGCTTGTTCTCATCCGACGTGAAGACGGCGTCGAACTCGCGCGCCGCGGGAAGAAAGTCCTCAAAGTGCGGAGGGTCTTCCTTATTCCAGAAGACGGTAGGAACACCCTGGGTGCGACACCACTTCAGCAGATCAAGGAACTCTTGTCGCGGCCCGTTGCTGCCTGTGAGCTGGTATTGCCACGAGCCGGAGTTGCCGTTCCATGCGGACTCGACAAACAAGAAGTCCACGCGCTGCTCTTGCAGTTGTTGGAGCCAATTGTCCTTCTCGAGGAAAAGGACGTTCCACTCGTAAGAAAACGAACGAGCAGAAAAATCGTCGAGGATGACAGCAGCTGTGAGATCGCTGCGGCGGGGAGGGATGGCCGGGTAGTCAAAGGTGTCGAAGGACAAAGAGCGTCCGTCCTTGGCACGGAGCATGCTGGCCCGAGCACTGCGAACAGAGCTCGCTGTAGCGGTCCTTTGCCGGCGATACCACTCTCGCAGCTGGGTCAGCCCTCCTTGGCGAAAATGCCACGCTGCCGTACGCACATCCGATACGTAGCGCATTACGCCCTGCTCCTGCGCATCTTGCTACGAGTCAGTACTTCAGTCATTTGTAGATTGGCGCGCGCTTCATCGCGGACACGTGCAGCCGTGATGTTGTTTCCCTTGGCCAAATTACCGGTGAAGTCCTGGTAGGCGCGAACAGTTTCTTCAGGATCGCCATCCATGATCAGGTGTCCCTTGTCCAGCCAGAGGACTCGGCTGCACATCTTGGTGATGGTGTCCAGGGAGTGACTGACCAGGAAGACACAGCCGGCCTGTTCGCGGAGTTGGTCCATGCGCCGTTTGCTTCGGTCACCAAACTGGGCGTCACCAGTGTTCAGCGCTTCGTCCACCAAAAGAATCTCCGGGTCGATGCTCGCGGCGATCGCGAAACGGAGCCGGGAGGCCATGCCCGATGAATATGACTTCATGGGCAGGTAAATGGAATCCTCCAGCCCGCAGAGTTCAACGATGCTATGGAACTTGGCCTCGACTTCCTGCCGGCTCATGCCCATGGCGAGGCAACCAAGGACTACGTTCTGATGGCCGGACAAGTCAGGCATCAGCGCAGCATTCACACCGAGCATGATCGGTGTACTCGAAGCGAAAATCGCTCCGGATGTGGGGCGCATTTGACCGCTGATGAGCTTCATCAGCGTGCTCTTGCCGGAGCCGTTGCGGCCGATGATTCCCACGGACTCGCCGCGTTCCACCACCAAGGACAGTTCGTAAAGCGCACGTACCGTCACGGTGTTTGGTCGACGGCCAAGACGGCTCAAGAACCTTGTATCCCGACGTTCCTGCGCCACTGCTTCCGAGTCCGTAGTGACCACGCGGTATTCCATCGCTGCACGGTCAACCACCACACACGGATGGCCTTCAACATCCACGACTTGCTCATCCGCGACCATAGGACTCCTCCCCTTGCCAGAAGAAGACCATACCCACGAGAAGTGCACCTAATGCCCAGACGGCCAGCGTGGCCCAGGACTGCCACGTGGGCGCTTGGGCGTAAAGGATGCAATTGCGAAGGATATCGATGACGTTGAACAACGGGTTCATTCGCAGAACCGCCAGAATGTCCGGGTGCTTCACAAACTTCTCGTAGGAGTAGAAGATTGCGGAGCCGTACATCCAGGCGCGCATGAAGAACGGCAACAGGTGGGTGGCATCGTGGACGCGCGAAATGATGCGCGCCAGGATCAGTCCAACGCCAAGATTGAAGACTGACTGAAGCAAAAGTGCCGGGATGATCAGCAGCCACAGCCACGTGATCTTCTCGACCGGCGGGATCAGGGTAATGATCAGAAGCATCGCGAGGATCAGCGGCACATTGGACATCATTTCCCGGATGTTCATGCCGATCGGCAAAGTCGCCCGCGGAAAGTTGAAAGCCTGGACCACGGACTTATTGCTGTGGATGGACCGGGCACCGCTCGTAATAGCGCCCGATGTGCCTTGGAATATGAAGATTCCAATCACCAGGTAACCAACGTAATTCTCAATGCCGCCGCTGGTCTGGAGCAGAATGCCGAAAATAACGTAGTACGTCAGCCCATTGAAGATCGGGTTGAGCAGCAACCATGCACTGCCCAAGCGGTCTCGTCGCGTGCCACTCTGCACCCTCGCGCGGGCGTCATAAAAAATGAACTCACGGAAGTCCCAGAGCTGAACCAGATAGTCCAGAAAGCCCGGGCGCGCACCAACGCGCGTTAGGCGGCGCATGTCCACAGCCAGTGGTTGTACCAGTGCTGGCTCGGGCAGTAGTGCTTTTTTCGCCGACATCAGCTGACCCTCCTTACGTTGTTAGACGCCCAAATTTTCATAAGCCCGGATGTATGCCTGGGCATTTGCCTGCCACGTCCTCGTGGCCAATACTTCTTGCCTGCCAGCGGCGCCAAGCCGCTTCCGTAAACCTTCATCATCAAGCAATTCGTACAACACCTCAGCCAGTCCCCCGGGATCTTCAGCGTTCGCCACTCTGCCGTTTACGCCGTCGTGCACTATCTCCCGCAAGGCGGCCAGGTTGCTGGCCACCACGGGCCGGCCGCAAGCCAAGGCCTCCACAGGTTTGAGCGGCGTCACGGCCCGGGTAACAGCCAGGTCCTTGCGTGGAACCACAAAAATATCCAGCGCCAAGTGGTGAAGGCGAGCCTGCTCCGGAGGAACACGCCCCGTGAAGATGGTCCGTTCCGATAGTCCCAAGCGCCGGACTTGGTCCTGAAGCGCGGGCGCGGCGGTGCCGTCCCCGACCAAAACCAGCTTCAACTGTGGCAGTCGTGGCGCAAGCAGCGCAAATGCTGTGACCAGATCGTCAAGGCCTTCGTAGTCGACAAGGCTGCTTACTGTCCCGATGTAAAGCCCGTTCGGGTCCAGCCCTAGAGCCAGCCGCGCCTCACTGTGATCGAGCGGTTCTTCCAGGTACGCGCCGCCCACGGCATTCGGGCAGATAAGGATTTTATTGTCCGGAACGCCCATGGCCACGATGTTGTGTTTCATGGACTCGCCCAGCGTCACCACCAGGTCCGCGCTCTGCATGACGTCGGCTTCCCGTTCGGTAAACAACTTGTACCGTTCGCTCCCGCGAGCTTCCTCGCCACGGGTTGACGCCCACGTGTCAGCCAGTTGCCCCCGGACTTCGTAGGCCCACGGGACATCCAGGGCGTTTGCGACTTCCCGGGCAACCAGGCCATTGACGAAGTGCGTGGTGGTATGAAGGATCGACGGCCTGAAGTCACGCGCGAGGGTCAAAATGCCTTCGGCCTGCTGCTGTAAGCGGCCATCCATGGACGGCTTCATGCGCGCCGGCAGGAGACGTTCGTAGCGCACGCCGTCAACAACGTCATGCTGCCGCGCTGTCACCGCGCCGATCTGCACGGGGTAACCCAGCCGCGTTACGGCCATTGCTTCCCAACCGGCGTCCTGTTGGGCTGTCAGGATGGAATGGCTGCGCCGGGCGTAGCCGCTGCCGGTATGCGGCACAGAGTTCGTCAGCAGATGCAGGACCCTGCGCGGTTGCGCTTTCACTGCGGATGCCGTCAGCGATGGACGCCACCCTTGGAAGACGCGGACTTCGGACTCAAGCCGCTGCCGCTGTTTTGCCATGCCGCCCCGCTCGCCAGCGAGGACGACGACGGCGCCGCTCATGTCGCCGTCGTACCACTTGCGTCTGGCGAGGGTCGCCGGAGTCCGGGTCGCCCCTGCGGCGAGGGGCAGGAAAACATCCGCCCACGCTGGCTGCCCGGCAGCGATGGCTACTTCTGCCGCCTTGCGGGCGCGGTCGCCTTCAAGACCGGCACGGACGCCATGTTCAAACCGACGGGTAAGCCCGGCGGTGTCCCCCGCGGCGTGGCTGGCCAGCAGGAAGAGGGGACGGGCAGAATTGGGCGCAAGCTTTGCCACGAAGCGAGCCAGCGGCCTAACGATCCTGGACGGCAACCGGCGAAGGACCTGGAGGAACAAGACAAAGGGCGACTCAGTGAGGTGCTCTGACACGGTTCCCGCTGTCAGGGCAATGTTCTTGAGGAGTTGGATCACGCAGTCCCCCGGGCATCGGTTGACTCCGGATTGACCAAGGAGGTAATTGAGTCCATGTATCGCAGGGCCAGTTGGGCGTAATCGGCGTTGTCGCGGACCCAGTCGCGTCCGCTGGTGCCTGAGGCAAGCCGGCTTCGGTCCTCGGAAAGCTCCCGCCACAGCTGCGCCACTGCTTCTGCGTTCGCAGCGACGACGTCGCCTCCCCCTGCTTCAACGATGATGCGTTCCGCTTCACCCCGAACCACTGCCGTGACGTGCCTGCCGATGGCCAGAACCTCGTAGGTCTTGGAAGGGACGGTTGTCTCGAACGATTTCCAGTCATCACGGAGGGACACGATGCATGTATCAGCCTCGCGGTACTTGTCCATAACGGCCTGACCTTGCAATGAAGGGAAGAAGGTCACGGGCGCGTTGAGCTCGCGGGCTAACTTCACCAGTTGCGGCCGGCTGGTGCCGTGACCCACCAATGTCAGGTGGAATCCCTCGCCCAGCAGCGCGCTTGCCCGGATGAGGATGTCCAGGCGCTGGCTTTTGCCATGATTTCCGAGGTACACGGCTTGAAAGACGTCGCGTTCTAAGGCAGGTGGCTCAAGGAAAGGCATGGAGTTCAAATCAAGGCCGTTACTCACGGTCACGACGTTCTTGATGCCGCGGTCCCGCAGCGTCTCGGCAAAGCCGTCGGTGACCGTGACAACCAGGTCCGCTCGCTGCTGAACGAACTCGACCACACGCTCTACCAGGCTTTTGACACTGCCTTGCACGATTCGGGCGTCGCGGGCCAGGTCCGGCCAGGCATCCCGCATCTCGACGATGAACGGCACCCTGCGAAGTCGGGAAAGCACGTATCCAGTAGCCAGCGTCGGAAGGCTCGGAGCTGTGGCGACAATTGCGTCTGGTTTCTTGCCGCCCAAACCTATGGGAACGGACATCACGGCGGAGAAGAGTTGGTCAACGAAGCGTGCCAGTGGCGACGTGCCGAGATGCCGGAGGTACGGCACGCGCCTGATGGTTTCGCCGTGGGGGCCTTCCTGGTGGGCAAAAGCGAATCCGGCCTTTCGCCGGGGCAGATCCCGCTTGCCGTTGGGATAGTGCGCGACGGGAGCAACGACGTCGACGTCCCAGCCTGCCTTCCGGAATTCCCGGGTCAGAGACAGCCAACGGCGCTGCGGCGGGCTGTGCTCCGGCCAATATGAGTGGGTGAGAAGCATTAGACGCAACGGCAATGCAGGATTTACGGCAGCCGCGTCCCTGGGGAGGGAGGTATCCATGGACTACTTGCCGTTGAGGCGGGGTCCGCGGATCCCCTTTGAGCGCAAGGCACGGAAGTACGCAAGGCCCAGCAGCAGCAACACCAAGACCGTCAGGCCCTGGACAAGGGGGTTGTTCTCCGCGACAGGGGCCAGGGCCACCTTCAAGGGTCCGGTGATGTCTGCGCTGACAACTGGCGGGGCTGCGGTTTTCGTAGGAGTGGGTGTGGGCGTAGGCGTCGGCTCGGCGGTGGCCGTGGCGGTCTCGGCGGGAACCTCGGGCTCTACAAAGAAGTTCTCGACAGCAACATCAGTGGGGACAGCAGGAGTGGGAGACGTAGCAGGCGGAGTCACAGCAGGCACTTCCGCGGGCGGAGCGACGGGCTCGACGACGGGCGGCACCACGGGTGCGGGAGCTGGCTCTTCGGAGGGCTGGGCAGGTTCCGTAGGAATAGGTTCCAGAGTGGCGGGAGGCGAGGACGGCTGAATGACGGGCGGGATGATGACCGGGACCGTAGGCTCAGGCGTGGGCGATGGGTCCGCCGGCTGTTCCGTGTCTGTGCCGGGGTTGGTTACCGTGGTGGCCATGGCCGGCTGGATACCAAAAAACCCGAGAATAGCCAGCATGATGACCACAAGTGCGGCTTGAACACGTCTAATTCCGGTGCCCAACTTTCCCCCCGTTAATATGTCGTACAAAACGCCAAGGGCGTCCGTTCCAGTGCGTCCACCTGAAGGAGGGTAGGCGCGGCCGCCAACAGCAAGGAGGGCAGCCCGATTTAGTCTAGCGTATGGATAACAGTCATTTGATTCCGTAGGATCGTCTGCTGATGCCGACCCCAAGGAATTCATGACGCTCATTCGCGGAAGCCGTCCACGCATCAAAGTCCTCCTCGCGGCGCTTGTGCTCATAGCCGGAGTCGGAGGGACCGCTTTGGTTGCGCCCAGCCCCAGCATGGAGGCGGAGCGGCCGATTCAGGATCCACAGCCCCCAGCAGCTCCGAAGAAAACTTCGGCCGTTAAGGCTCCGAAACCGGCAAGCTACCCAATTGGTGGCTATTTCGTCTACGCCACTCCGAGCAGTTCCCGGAACCTGCAGAAGCTCAGCGAAATTAAGGCAGCAGGCGCTGACACCGTCATCACTTTTGGAACGCCTCTCGCGCCAGCTACCTTGGCCACGCTCCCCAAGGAGTGTGTCATCGATGGAGTGAACTGCGCCCAGGCTGCTGCGGGAACTCTGGAGGTCAACCGCTATTTCACGTACTCCGACGGAAGCGTATGGAGCAGCCAAGCTCTGAAGTGCCCCAAGGACCGCAGGATCACCAGCCAAGGCAAGGCATTCGTTGTGTTGGTCCTCCCAGCCCAAGGCAGCGGCTGCACGTCTACGAACGGGAAGTATGACGTGGTGGTTGCCGGCGGTGGCACTGCGGGCGGCATGGATCCAGCAGCTTCCCTGGCTTTGGCGGCCACGAAATTGGGCATGAAGTTCTATGCCGGCTTGCCCCTTCCCGTGAAGAGAACGGATACGCCCTACCTCCCCGACGTTTCCTACCAGGGGACCCTTGCGCTCGTCACGGAGCGCTTCCTTCAATATCAGGCTGCGGCAAATGACGTGAAGGGCCTGGCTGGCTTCTATCACAGCACAGAGATGCCCGTCACAGATGGCCACACTTTCGATCCCATTCTGGATCTGTACCGGATGCAGAACCAGGCCATCCATCGAATCTTTCCCACTCGTGGCGCAATCATTAGTCCCTACCTCGACGCGCGGGTCAGCGCTTTCAGTATCAGCCTTACAGAGGCTCGAAACGGGATCCGAAGAATTGCCCAGACGGCCAGCGGACTGGTCCTGAACATTGCCATCCAAGACGGCATGGGAACCGGCAAGGGTGGAGCGTTTCAGTCGAACGAAGCGAACTCGGCAGTTGACCGGTATGCGGAGAGCATCGTGGGCAAGGGCTCGTGGAGCAGCAAATACGTGGCACCTATTCGGGACTATTTCCTGGCGGCCGCTGCGGGCATTTCCGGAACAGGCGCCGTCCTGTGGGCAAACTTGGAGGGCATGGCTCCGGCCACAGCCTCCAACCGTTGTGGTGACAGTCTCCGCGGGCAAAGCTCCAAAGCGAGGATAGACCGGCAGCTGCAACAGCTATCCAACGCGCAGAAGATCATTTCCTTCATGTGGGATTCGTATTACACCTGCGTTGGTACGGGCGTTCCCCTGAAGGCCCAGGTGGAGTCCGGAATCGCAACGCCAATTATTACCGACGCGACTTTTGACGCAACCACCGGCCAAGTGCGGATAACGGGCTTCAATCTTGCAGGTGGCAATGCCCAGGTGAAGTGGACCACCAAAGGCGGACAACGCCTCGTGAAAACCGTGAAGCCCACCAGCACAAATACGGCCTACGGAGTCCAGAGCGGTATGAACCCTGAACTGGAAATGATCGTCGTGAACGTTGGTAAAACTACTCTGGCCGCCGGCCGCTACTACACCGTCAATGTCACCAACCAATGGGGTGCGGAAAACGACGATTTCTATTCGCAACGCATCTACACAGCACAGTCTTCCCGGGGCTCCAAAGGCTAGCCCGGGACCGGGCGCGTTTGTCCATTTGTTAGAATCGACTCTGCTGCTGCCAACTCTAGGAATACATGACGCACCCCATTGATACCGAAGCCGTTGCGACAGACTCCCGTCCGCGACGTCAGAAGAGCTCCAAAAAGACAGCTCGAAACGTCCTTCTCGGCTTCGCGGCAGCAGTGGTGATCATCGGCTTGGTCTGTGGTCTGTACATCTTTAACCTGGCCCAGACCTTCAACTCCGGGACCACCAAGATCGAGAACGCATTCCCGGACGAGGCGACACGACCCACCAAGAACGTCACGGGTGCCATGAACATCCTTGTCATGGGCAAGGACAAGAACGCAGACAGGTCGGTGGACACGGATGACTCCGCCCCAACGGACCAGCGAACCGACACTCTGATCTGGGTCCACATCCCGGCGGACCGGAAGAACGTCTTTGCCGTTTCGATCATGCGTGACACCTGGGTGAACATTCCTGGGCATGGCGAGGCGAAAATCAACGCCGCAATGGCCGACGGCGGGGTTGCTTTGACTGTCCAGACTGTGGAGTCGCTCTTTAAACAGCGCATCGACCACGTCGCGATGGTGGACTTCGAGGGCTTCAAGGGACTTACTGACGCCTTGGGTGGCGTGGAAGTCAACATCAAGCAGGGCTTCACGCCCAGCGTGCTCAAGGGCAAAGTTACGTTCCAGGCCGGTAAGAACCTGCTCGACGGCGAGAAGGCGCTGGCTTTCGTCCGTGAGCGCAAGTCCTTCCCTGATTCTGACTACACACGAGTCAAGAACCAGCAGCTCTTCCTGAAGGCCGTCATAAGTAAAACGATCTCCCGGGACACCCTCACCAACCCTGTCAAGGTCAACAACATGGTGGACGCGATCTCCCCTTACATCAGTGTGGACAAGGACTTTGATGCCGCCACGATCGGTGGCCTGGCATTGCAGTTCAAGGACCTTCGCGAGAAGGACACCGTCATGTTCACGCTGCCCAACCTTGGCGTCGGCACCTCCACTGACGGACAGTCAATCGTGTTGGCAGACAATGCCGCCATTTCGGAGATTGCCACGGCCATTGGACAGGACAACCTGGCCGCTTATGTCACCGCCAAGGGTTTGGGGAGCTAGGCCTTCCATCCCGGCAGCAATTGCCGGTAAGCATGCGGGTCAGATGAAGAACCTGTTCTTCCACGTCATTTGATCCAGCTTGTGGCACCATGCTGCTCGTTCAAGCCCTGAGGACGCCAAGTCCAACTGGCCCTCCAGTTCTGCCATGTTCAGCACATTCTGGTCACTCGTGTAAACGAAATGGTCCTTTGCATGGACCGAGCTTCGCTCAGTCTGTGCCAGCGTGTAAGCATGCACGGAAGGGCGCGTCCAGAAGATGCCCTTGCCGACGATGCGGGCCGGCACACCGGCTGCCGTGGAGTTGGACGGGACGTCCTTGGTTACGACAGCGCGTGCCGCCAAGATGCTGCCCGAACCTACCTTCGCCCCTTTGAGCAGCAACGTGTCCTCGCCGAGCCACACGTGATCACCAACCCATATGGAAGCGCTGGGATTGATTCGCTGGTGGGTGCTCGTCGAATAGATCAGATGCGGGTCCGCTGTTCGAAATACCACGCGTGATGAAAACATGGCATCGCTGCCGATGATGACATGTTTGCGTTCTGTCGGCAGGAAGCGTGCCTCGGCAGTGAACGACGCTCCCGGGCCCAAATAGAGCACAGAATCTTCAAACACGCTTGCCACCAATTGCAGGAACCTAAGCGACTTGCGCAAATGAATTACCGAATCGTTTCCCATGAACCGCAGCCGTGTATTGCGCAACTTGACGCCGTCCTCCACGAACAGAACATTTCCCTTTCCGGCAAACTCCACCGAGGAACGGAGAAACTCTGATTCGGATGTCTGATTCCAGTGAACAACGTTGTCCGTGATGGTGGAGATGTCCGCGAAAGAGCGAATAACTTGAGTTTGCCCCAGTCTTCCGGAGCCGGTCCCAGCGGCGTTATCCGACATGTACTGGCACCTCATTCAAGGCTGACGCCTCATCCACCATGGCAACAACACTGGAGGCTTTCCAGTCCACTGCTCCAAAGATCTCCCCCGCCTCGTCAGGAGAGTCCGACCGATGAATCACGATCAACAGATGTTCGGCTTTAGCGGCGATGACTAATCTCAAGGCAAGCAGGTCCGCCATGGCCCAGCCGTCCAGCGGCTCCACCACGGCAACTTGCGATGCCTTATGTGGGCCTCGCTCAAGCGTCAGCCCAGACACCTCGATTTCCGCATCGCTCACGAAGTGGACCTCCATCGTGTCGCCCTCGATATCTGCGGCATAGCTGCGATACCGAAAGCGAGCGAAACGGTCACCGTCCAGCACCACATAGCTCTGTGGATCCTTCGCGTGGAGGCTAAGCGCAGCTGCGCTCATTGAGTACTGCACTTCATGCGTGGAACCCGGAATCACAGGCCCAGGTAGAGTGCCACTCCACTGCGTTCCATTGGCTTCGATAGCAACAACCGCAGACAGATGCTGGATTGGATCGTAGGCCGGATAGAGCTGTTGCTTTTCCGAAGTGAACTTCAGGAAGTCGTAGGAATGTTCGGACATCGACTGCAGGAATCTGGTCTGGCCCAGCCAACCTTCAATGAACCAGTTGGCGCGGGCAATCCTAGAGCCGGCAGAATCAACCCGAACCTGCACTTGAATGCCGTTCTCTTGGGGGAAAGAACGTACTTCATCGGCACCCATCTCCCGATGCTGCAGACCGCTCAGGAACCCGCGGATAATGCCTAACATAGCTGGCAAAGCCGCCCGTGCCACGTCAGAGTGGACACCATTGATTCGGTATTTCGTGAGGTTCGGAACGTCTTGGACGAGCTCGATGAGTGAGTGGTTGCTGAGTTCATCGGAGTTCGTGTAGAAGTAGTCGATTCTTCGTCCCTCGGCGAAGTATTCGCGCAGGCTGTCCTCTGGCTGCTGCACGTCGTGGAGTGCACGATTGCGGAACAGGTTGTCTCGAAAGAACGGCTTGTTGAAGTAATACGGCAAATTCATTTGGGGCACAGCTAGCAGGAGCTGGGCGGCCGGGAAGTCCTTTGCATAGTGGATGGCTATGCTGCCGCCTTTGGAAGCTCCGAAGAACAGCATCTGTGCTGGGTCGATACCGAAGCGCGTCCGCAGTTCCTCGATGGCCTCCGAAACCCGGTCGTAGAGGGGCCTGCCCGCGTTGTCCACCATCATGTACGAGCCTGCGGCAAGGTAGCGGTCCTGAAAACACACCATAAGGGTGTCCTTCAGGTCGGCATCGGTAACCGCCTTGAGATAACTGACGGCATACGAAATCCGTGAGGTTGATGGCCCGAAGCCCGGGAAAGTTATGAAGAGCTTCTTGGGATTGGTGGTATTTCCCCGCAGGGAATAGTAGGTGTCCCCGTGCTGCTCCACGCCGTACTGGTGATCGTACTTCAGCTGCTGCGGAGTAGTGAAAGCACCGCGTCCAATCTTCAGCTCATACGGTGCGTCAATGTCCAAGGTAAACCGCTTCGGGTCCTTCGACGTGACGATGATGTTGCGATATTCAAGCGGGAAGCCGCGAGCTGGGGGTTCTATCTTGTTCCCATAGACCACTTCGCCGTCCTGGAGCAGCCTGAATCCCCTGCCCTTATGCACTTGCCACTTTGCAATAGTCAGTTTTGCAAAGTAGGTTCCCTGCGGCAGGTTTTCGGACGCCAACCTGCGAACGCTGCCTTCCAGGCCCTTTGCCTTGATGAATCGCCGTGCTGGTGCGTTGGCTGGGGATGCCATCAGTTTGCGGGCGAAGCTGGTGCCGGCCTCGGAGTAGGCGGCATCTACAGCGATGCCCGTGATGGTGCGTTTAATGGCTCGGATCTTCCTCATTAGAGACTCAGCATCCTCTCAACGATTTTGGCATTGATTCTTTGGGGGTCCACTCCCTGGAAGAAGCGTTCGCGACGGGCACTGAACAATTCATGGGGCCGGAGATAGTGCTCATGGACAATGTGGTTGATCAGATCTGCATGCTCCTCAAAGACCGGGCCCAAGCCATCGTCGCGGTAGTCCACTCGGCCTTCGTAGGGTTGCTCATGGAAGAAGTCCGCTGCGTCCCAGTGGTAATAGGCAATTGGCGAGCCGATGAAAGCGGCATCAAGCACGGCCGAACTGTAGTCCGTGAAGACCATCTCAGCCGAGGCAATGGCTTCGCGATAACTCAAATCGGTCCTGACAACGTTCTTGGAGAACCTGAATTGGCCGGCTCTCTTTTCCACGTTTGGATGGAGTTTTACGTGGAGAGTCCGGCCAGTTTCTTCAAGGAACGCCAGCAGCTCTGGATCCGCGAGGACGGCGTCGATTGCCCGGAAGTACTCCGACTGGGCGAACTGTTCGCTGGACACTTGGTGCAGGTTGAAACGCCACGTTGGCATGAACAGCAAATGCTGTGGCTCGTGCGCCGTTCTGGTCAAGGTCTCGAAGCGGGGCAGCCCGGAGTTCAAGGTTTCGACGGGAGCAAGCTTGCCCAGATAGTCGGCTTCGAGTTGACCGGTGGCCACGAACACATCGAAGTATTTGGAGAGGATCCAGTCAGTCATGTCGTTCAACTGGATGCCGTGTTGCAAATACACAAAGCGGGAGTTCGCGAAGGACTTGCCCCGGTATCTGATGTTGTAAATCTGGGACGAAACCACCAGGTCCGAGATGAGGAACTTCTCGTAGAACTCGGTAGTGAAGATCGGGATCAGTTTGAAGCCCTTTGCTTGCAGCCGTTCCCAGTCCGGCGATTTTGGGTTCAAGGCAAAGTACGCCTCCGTGAACTCCTCGTGGTTCACCATGAAATATTCATACAGGTGCTCAGCATTGTCGTCTGCCTGTAGGGGCCTATCAAAGAAAATCATGGTTGAGGAGGGAGTAATGGCCCGGCTGTAGAAGTCGTAACTGGCAGCCCGTGAATAGCCAGGCCGTAGATCTCGCGGCCGATACGACTTCTCGATGACCACGGTGTCCCCGCCGAACTGCAATTCGTAGAGGGGCGGCTGAGACCCGTCCGTGGGCTGGCCTTCCCTGAAAGACAGATATGAATCACTGTCGCTCAACTGCTTGTAGAGGTGGGTATCGGACTTCTCGTCAGACAGCCAGCGAATCCAGGACGCCTCCACCGGCTGCAGCGGTTCAACGAAGCGAAGCATCTCGACGAGACGATACGTCCGGACGACGTCCCGGAGATTAGCCAAGGCAACCTGTGTCACCTTTCCAGCCCGCATGCCGCGAAGGAACAACGCTACGTACCGCACCAGGTGAAGACGGACTTCCTTCGAAGCCGCTGGGATCAGTGGGACCAGCCGAGTGACGTCTTGCGCTATTTGCAGGCCAATGGCGGATTTGGTATCAGATGCGACTGAGAAGCCAGTGGTGAGAGGCTTTACCGTTCCGATAGACCAGTACAGACGGTAACTGAGATACAGGGCTGAGCGGTCGACGTCGCCAATTGCTTCCAACGCATCCCTCAACCGACTGGTGTTGAAAACAACACCGAATACGTCCGTATCCCGGGCGTAGCGATAAGCGTCGTCAATTTTGGTCGCAGCCACGTTCTTGGCGATTACGCCTGTGTACAAGACCGGCTCAGCCAGATAGACCGTCCGCGGACGTAAGTACTCCAGCATCGTGGTCATGTAGGTGGGGGCAAGCTGATGCGACGTCCTCATGAACACCACGTATTTGGTTTCGACGGTTTCGCTAAGCCGTGTGATTTCCTCCGTGGTGAGCGGTTCGTCTACCTGGAGTATGGAGAACTGCGCTTCATACCGAAGCCTTGCAGCGATGAGTCTCCGGTACATCACAGACTCCCGGTCAACACCTCCGGGAGCCTCGAGGACGATGGTGACCAGGGGAATTGAGTCGGGCATGTGAGTCCTCGGGAATCGACGGCAACGAGATCACGCGGGCGCAGATCCCTTATGCCTACTTGTAGTTCAGATACACAGTGCGGACTCAGACCGGATCGTGTTGCGGAAAATTGCATTTCTGATCTTGCATAGACCGTGGTCTATCGTGGAAAAGATCCCCAGCTATCAGTTGCCATCCAATCCAAGGAACACATGACGCTCCCCGTTGACCAAGAAATGATTGCGACAGAGCGACCACGTCGTGCCGGGAAGCCTCCCCGGAAGACCGTACGGAATGTGCTTCTCGGCTTCGCGGCGGCGGTGCTGGTGGCCGGCCTTATTGGCGGCGCCTATATTTTCAATCTGGCCCAAACCTTCAATGCCGGGACCACCAAGATCGAATCAGCGTTCCCGGATGAGTCCACCCGACCGCCGAAGACCGCAACCGGGGCAATGAATATCCTGGTAATGGGCAAGGACAAAAACCCCGACGGGGACCTGGATACGGCGGACACCGCAGCGACTGACCAGCGCACAGACACGCTGATGCTGGTCCATATTCCTGCTGACCGGAAGAACGTGTTCGCGATTTCCATCATGCGCGATACCTGGGTGACCATCCCGGGTAAGGGTGAGGCCAAGATCAACGCAGCCATGGCCTACGGCGGAGTCGCCCTGACAGTCCAAACTGTTGAGTCGCTTTTCCAGCAGCGCATCGACCACGTGGCAAGGGTGGACTTCGAAGGTTTCAAGGGATTGACCGACGCTCTTGGCGGCGTTAAGGTCAACGTCAAAACCCCATTCTCTCCCAGCACGCTCCCGGGGCACACATTCAATGCCGGCAAGCAAACCTTAAATGGAACCGAGGCGTTGGCCTTCGTTCGTGAGCGCAAGTCTTTCCCGGACAACGACTACACCCGCGTCAAGAATCAGCAGCTCTTCGTCAAAGCGGTCATCAGCAAGACGATCTCCAAGGAAACCCTGCTGAACCCGGTGACGATCAACAACATGGTGTCAGCCATTTCGCCGTTCGTGAGCGTGGACAAAGACTTCGACGCCGCCACGATCGGGAGCCTCGC
The DNA here is from genome assembly GCA_039636795.1 of Micrococcaceae bacterium Sec5.1. NCBI lineage: Bacteria > Bacillati > Actinomycetota > Actinomycetes > Micrococcales > Micrococcaceae > Micrococcaceae bacterium Sec5.1. The sequence goes on from CP143430.1 coordinate 4,285,690, forward strand.
GTTCCAGTTCAAGGACCTCCGCGAGAGCGACACCGTCATGTTCACCCTGCCCAACCTCGGCGTGGGCACATCGCCGGACGGGCAGTCGATCGTGGTTGCAGACATGGCGGCGATTTCGGAGATCGGTGCGGCCATCGGGAATGACGAATTGGCTGCCTACGTCACTGCCAAGACACTGGGTATCTGAAGTAGCCGATTTGTTCACCATGAAAAAGCTTTTCCGAGCGTTTCAAGCTACAGAGATTCGAGACACACGACCACTCCAACACAGTTCCAGTATTTACACGACGGAAACTTCGCCTGCAATACAATTTAGGCATGATGAGAAAAGTCCACACGGCCTTCTGCGACGAATGCCAAGCGAGCACGAAGCACATTACCACTTTTATTAAGCCAAATGGACCAAAAGGGCAAAAGAATACATTGGTCGATAAAATCCAATGCACACAACATACCGGCTCGCGCGCAGGGTCCGAAGCTGGCTAGCATCTATCGGAACCTGTACAGGCTATAGGAGAGTCTCTAAGAAGCGACAGTTTGAGCGGCGACCTCCTCCGATGTCACCTGGCTCCGCTTTGCATCAACGCGCTTTCGTAGCTTCGCGATAGGTCTTTCCACAGCGAACCAGCTCACAATCGCGGCAACGACTGTAAGCACTATCGACGCCGAGCCTTGGAATGCATCGAGGGGCCGCTCGCCGACCCACGCGGCTATGGGGTAATTCCAGAGATATGCAGCATAGGAAACAAGACCCAACCCCCAAAGAGGTTTCATAAGCGCCGGAACACGGCTAGAACGCCATCGAGCAAACTCAAAAATAGCCACCACAGTCGCTACCGCAATAAAAGGGCCAAGAATCAAATAGGTCGCAACCCAATCTTTGACTTCCGGGAACAGACAAATGGCAGTCAAAGATGTAAGAGCAAGTCCGGGAAGCGCAATCCTCTGCCACCCTTCACGACACAAGACACGAGACAGCCTATGCTTCTCCAGACAGGCAAGAGCGCCAATTAGCATGGCAGTAAACCAAGACGTCGGAAGACTATAAATCTTGGTGACCTGTGGGTAGACCATAACAATAGAAGCGGCGCATAAAACTGTAAGAAGAACAAAGCATAATACCGTCAATAGTGTTGGTCGCTTCATCCTAAACGCTAGTAACAGCGCAAGGGGCCATATTAGGTAAAATTGCTCTTCTGTTGCCAGTGTCCATAAATGCTCTAAGGCAGCACTCCCATGATCAAACCCGGGAATATTCATCGTGTACGTCATGGCGACAAGGACGGAACGCGCAATTTCATCACGGTCGCCCAGTAAGTTCCAAAAACCTTCAATCAGCGCAAACCCCGCCAAAAGTGCAACCAGCGGAGGGATGAGTCTCAGGAAACGATGAACGTAAAAACGCCTGAAACGAACCTTTCCAAAGATCTCTATATCGCGAGCAAGGAGACCGGTGATCAAATAACCACTAAGGGCGAAAAACATAACGACGCCCACAACACCAGCACCGCCAAATATCTCTGGCCACGCATGCCGAAGGAGAACGAACAATATCGCGATTCCTCTAATAACGTCAAGGCCATAAAGTCGCTCCGGCGAACTTAGCCGGAGTCGAGTTACCGACTGATTTTGCATCCCTGGGTCCCCCCTCAAATCTCCCCACCGTCTCCTCGTCAAAGAAGAACCAATTTCAATTAGTTTAGCCTTGAGGGACATCGCTCTCTGCAAACAAAACATCGAGGTATCGGTCCGTCCAGGCAGCGTGATCCCTTGTCTCTGCCCAGGCCCTTGCGTGAGCTGCTGTGCCATCCTGACTTGCCAGAATCTCATCTAGGGCAGCGTGTAACGATTCCACGGTCGCGGAAAAAGTCCGCCCGCCAGCTGCCTCCACTGCGTAACCAAATCCCGATTCTTCAGCTGCGACGGTCGGTAACCCCATAGCAGATGCTTCAAGGATAACGGTCGGAAACCCTTCGCCGGCTCCCGTTGACGCAAAAACATGAACGTTACCCGCCGCAAATACTTCGGCGACATTATCTGTATGACCAAGGAAATGGACATCTTTGTTCTTCGCGTAGGCGCCCCTAAGGTAGGCGTCTTGCGAACCGGTTCCGGCAACCAGAACTTGGAGTCCCGCAGCAAGACCGCCAAGAATTGCTAGCTCAGGTCGCTTGCTCGGCTCCAGGCGGCCAACGTAAACGACAACCGGTCGGTCGTCCAACCCCAGAGCCGCGTGGATCTTTTTTCGATATTCCTCCGTCGGAACTCTGTACCGTGTCAGGTCTATGGCCGTATCAATAACGACAACACGACGCGGATCAGAAACAAATCGCGCGATGTCCCGGGCTACAAGATCGGAAACGCAGACTATCGCTGAAGCATGCTTGGACGCATGGCGATAAAAGGGACGGATAACTCGGCCAAACATTCCACTGGGAAATCGACCGTGTTCAGTCCAAACGACTCGTCCCCTCTTGCTAAGAAGCTTAGAATAGGCAATTTGCTCACGCTTGAAGTGAGAGTTAAAGACCACTTCTTGCGATTTCAGGAGGTGTCGGCGAAGTTTCGCTCGTTCAGCGAAGGCGCGGAGGAAGCCAATCGGTAATGTTCTCAAGTTCCATTTCGCCCCTGCATGAAGCGATGTTCGCGGCAAAAACTGAGGCCAAGTTGGAAGGTCCCCAAGCAACTCAACATCGCGGCCTGACTCGTTCATCTTTTCCGCCAACACCGCGATGTATTTCTCAGCACCGCCTTCAAAACCGGTCGTTGCCACAATCTTAAGCTTATTCACGATGTTCCAATCGATGGAAAAGTTATCCTATTTTCCTCAAAACGAGAGAATGCGGGACTCATGCGGCCAACTGAGAGACCAAGAAATATGAACAACATGAACCCCATAAGATGCCAATTGATAAAATCGTAGGACAGACCGAAGGCTAGGAATGCGCCTACAACAGCCACAATTACGGGTTCTCCACGACCGATCGAACCAGCTATGAGGGCCAAAAATATCAGCAAGCCAAATATTCCCGTATAAATGAGAATTGTCACGAACGCGTTGTCAACTGCGAAAGTCCCCTGAGTACCAAAATAACCTTCAGTAAATAGCTTTTCATGAGAATTAAATCCTGATCCAAAGAAGATTTGGAGTGGAGGAAGCTTGAGTATCTCACCGACTGAACTGACGACACCCACCCGATGGGTAAAAGAACCATCTGATGAGAACTTCTCTTCAGAACTAAAGAGGGCGGCCATTAAAACAGCACCGAGGGCTGCTACAACAAGAACCAAAAGCTTGAACACGGTAAAGCTTGCCCTAAGGGAAGCAATCAAACCCAAAGCCACGACAGCCACCGCGGCGGCAATCCCCGAACGAGTACCGGTGAGCAAGATACCAACGAGGAATCCGAGTGAAGAAGCTATCCGCCAAATGCTCCTGATACGAAGTCGAGAAAAAAGCGCCACTGCTATCCCAATGGAAAATAGGTGAGCCAATGGAATTGGATAGCCAATCGATCCTTGAGCTCTATTTGTCCACTCGCCTAGTATCGTGTTCGGGCGTACAATGTACTGCCCGGCTTGATCAGCAGAAATAACGGTTCGAACACCTGATATTCCCAATATCGTTTCAGCAAAAGAAAAGACTAATTCGAGGAGACAAATCAGTAATATTGCCGTGAGAAATAGAGACTTTTCCTTGGGATAAAGGTTGGCGCCCACTATGGCGGAAACCAGCCAAAGAAAACCAACAGAAACTGATCGGAAGAAGTAGTCTGTGTTCCCCGAAGTAGTAACGCTTGACGTCACGTAGATCGCAACGAGGAGCGCAACGCCGAGTCCAATCGGCGGTAGGACTAGTCTATTAACATGAGGCAATGCACCAACCACCATTAGTCCCACGGCTAACAATGGCGCCAGTTGTGATGCCCAACCCGGAAGAATCACTGATCTTGCGGTCAAGAGAACCAAGAAGGCAAGCAGAAGGCCAGCTTCCAGTGATCGTCGTCTGAGGGTGACCACTAAAGCGACCTGAGAAACTGTAGGAGACTCGCTGCTTTTCCGCCCCAATCTTGCGCTGCTGCCGCCGTCATTCCCTCGGCGTTAGGGGAAGGCATCTCCAGGGCAACCTCACTGGAAGCGACGGCCTCCCTGGGCGTATCGAAAAGGAGCGTCTGAGGAGAACGCCGTTCGCGTAGCGACTCCGTTGAAGTTGCTACCACGGTGAGACCAGCGGCAAGGTACTCGTAGTACTTCATTGGACTTCTCCCCTGATTGACATCACTCTGGTTGAGGGGAATAAGACCGACTCGAGCCCGACTCATGTACTTGGGGATTTCTTCGTAAGGGACGCTTCCAACAAGGCTCACATTGCTAGGAAGAGAGTGTGCATTGACAGACACTGGACCGATCAGCGATAAGTTCTCACCAGGGAATGCTTTCGCTATCGCTAGGACACTGTCCCAATCAAACCTGTAGTCCACTGCCCCGACATATACGAATCCTCGTCGTTGCTCAGATGCTCCCTCGGTAAATCGCTCGAGTTCAACCCCGTTAGTCAAAACCATGCTGGGAATACGATCAGGTATCGATAGGTCGTTGAGTACTGCCGCGGATGTGGCCACAACACCCCTACAAACCCGAAGAACGTCATTCTGCCTCAAAGCGGCAACCCGGTTCGAATAAGTGTCCGTCGGCCGATACACAATCTTCCCAGGAATATCACAATCAGTTAGATAGCCTGACATCAACGGCTGATCTACTAAGACGTAGTCGGCATCGCCAAAGCCAATACGGTCTATTAGCTTACCAATCTGTCTTCCGGATCTGGAAAATTGAACTGGAAGAAAAACGTTCGGGATGGCATGAAGGGTGCCGAATTCGTCAAAAAATCCAGAGCCAGAATGCTTCATCGGTCGGCGTCTGAGTACCTTATGAACAATCGAGTGTGGAGTTGAGACATGCGCTACTGAGAGAGACATTTTAGAAAGCTCGCGTGCCAGATGGTGGCTTCCAACTTTGAATACGCCCGAATCCGCGCTGTGGCTTAGAAAGAGAACCTTGAGCTTCATAGTCCTACCTCAGTTCCATAACGGTCTTTAGGTGGGACTCAACTCTTGATGAAACATTGGCCCATGTGTACTGATCGCGCCACAAGCGTCCGGGCGCTTCAAACGATCCCTGGAGGCCATAAAGCTGGTCCATAGCCTCAGCCCACTCCTCACCCGAACCATGATTCTCTACGGCAACTCCGTGCAGACCCACGATTTCAGCGACGCTCTGGCAGCCTCTGAAAAAGGCTACTGGACGACCGCAGGCTAGGCTTTCGACAGCAGGAAGGCCGAATCCTTCCAGAACCGAAGGAAGCACCAGCCCGATGGCACCTTGATACAAGCCAGCCAGCTGTGTGTCTTCTAGGTCGGACACTACTTTGACTTGTCCCTGCAAACCATTGGCTTCAATGAGCATCTCAGCATTAATTCGATCGCTGACAACGGCAACAAGCCGGTAATCTGGGCGAAGTCGTATTGCCCTGAGAAGCACATCAAAATTTTTGTGTGCTTTTAGGTTTCCAACATATAGTAAATAATCGCCCTGTTTCGATGACCGTGAATGTGCAAAAACGTCCGAGCAGCCATTTCCGACGTTTATGACTTCCACGGATGAGTCCTGAAGCCAGGTGCGGATGTGGCCAGCTGAGGTCTCCGAAACGGTTAAAACAGACCCAGCTCGCTTAATGGCCGGTTTAACTGCATATTCATAGTACAGACGCCGGCGTCGCGCGCCAGAACCACCCATCTCAAGATGTATAAGATCGTGCAGCGTCAGGATTTGGGTTGCACTTGTCAACCCAACATTGTAGCCAGGAGAATAAATGTGATCTCGCGAACGAATTCGCATCCTCGCAAGCGACAGCATGTCTGCTGGCGCTGACGATGATCCGACCGCACCAAGATCACGATAAGAAATCGTTAAACGCGACAATACCTCTGCTGCGAAACGCCCAATCCCGTGTAATCCTACCCACCGCTGGTCAACGTATAACATCGGCTACTTCCATTTCTGTGTAGAAGATTCCGACAACGAATCAGTGGGCAACCAATCCAGCATCTGACGACGGAAGTTCTCTGCTGAAAACCTTGAAGCTGTTTCTGAAATCTGGCGCCGATCAAGTTCCAGGGCATGTTCGACAGCGACCTTTAACTCGAGCTCGTCTTGCATTGTCGCCAAATGTCCCGTGATCCCCTCAACAACAGTTTCGGATGTCCCGCCGAGTCTGTTCGCCACGACGGGTGCACCCGCCGCTGCTGCTTCCACGGGCATAATTCCAAAATCCTCAACCGGAGGAAAAACGTACACGCTGCACTTTTGGTACAGCGCGTAAAGCATTGCGTCAGTCGGCTTAACGACAAAGTAGACGGGGACCGAAGAAGCGGCCGCGCGTGCGCGAAGCGTAGCTTCTCCTTCTCCTGAACCTGCTATGACAGCCGGAAGCCCGGATAGTTCGGCGGCCCGGATAACGATATCGAGACTCTTGTACCGTACGAAACGAGACGCGCCCAGCACGAACTCAGCAGGCAGGGATGCGAATATCTCGGATTCACGATTTGAAAGCGTGGAAGCCCAGTCACTATTTGATGAAATACGTTCGGTATCAACCGGAGGATATATTACCCTTGCATCACGGTTCCACGACTTTCGGATGCGCTCTGCGACAAACTTGCTATTAGCCGCGATTTCAATTGGCTCGGCAGCGCGTATCCGATCCAGATATTTTAGAGCAAGACCTGCTCCTTTTATAAACAATCCTTCACCTCGTCGATCCAACTCCGGCTCCCAAATATATCTCGCTGGAGTGTGGGCATAGACGTATTTTGGCAAGGAGGCATTGCGCCCACGGAACCGCGCGTGGTGGGCAAAGAGATGCGAGCTTACTAGCATCCAGTCATATTTTTTGGTCGAGCGCATCTGGCGCCATACAAACGGCATGGCCGGAAGCGCCAGCGCCTTCTTCCGACGAAGTGGTGTCCTAGCAAGAAACGACTCAAATAGTCGCTCTTGCGAGTAATTTCCTGCATCATCCCAAAGGCAATAAATATCCGCTTCTGGATAAATCTCTGCAAGGACATCCAAGACCTTTTCGGATCCACCAATTGGACCTAGCCATTCATGCACAAGGACGCCGGCCATAGTTAGCCCCCAATCTTAAAAGTTTTCTATCACTGCGTAAAATCGGCCTGCGCCGTCCGAAACTAACTCTTCTTTCGTGAGAGTTCATTAACTATCCTGGCAATATCCGACGGCCGAATAAAAACCATGCTTGCTACGGAAATATCCAGACGTCGCTTTACCTGCATGAGCCCGATGCTGGTGACGGTAAATGTTCCCCCCAGCGTTGCAAGGGACGCTCCTAGCGATCCCATCTGCGGAACGAGCAGCAACAGAAACGCGACGTTGATCAACAGTCCCGCCAACAGCGCAAGACTTCTGTCATGGGCATGACCTCGTCCCGTCAGGGCAGCTCCGGCAACCGTGCCAGGAGCTGAAGCAAGCCCTGCCAACAGCAAAACTAGGGAGGTGGGTATCGCATCCTCAAAGGATGGGCCGAACAACGGTGTAAACCAAACTGGAATCGATATCGCTGCGGCCGAGGTAAGGCCGAGAACCAGAATTACGAGTACCCGCGACGAGAAAGCCACGCGGTCATTGGACGAAGCCCTGCTTTCCTTGGCCAAAAGAATACTTCCGAATGCTGCTGTCAGGAAAAATGGGATATCACCCACGTTTACGGCGGCTGCGTAAAAACCTAGTTGCTCAGACGACGAGAGTGGGAGTATCAGAACCTGATCGAGTCGTGTGATAAGTATGCCGGCAATAGATCCAAGCCATACCCTGCTGCCAAAGGTCGTCATTGCGCGTACTTGATGACTAAGTGAAGAATCTGATGCAGACTTGGGAAGGTGTATGAATAGTCTTATGTAAGCAACATAACCAACAAGCGGAGCCGAAACCAATACAATAAACGCCGTCTGGACATTTAGATTTTGAATCAAGGCTAGGCCGGCTATACCAACCAATCGGCTCACACCTGTTGCGGCCTTCTCAAAGTTCAATGTCGTCCACTGCTGAAGACCCTGAGCTACTCCCCTCAGCGACCAAAGAAGAAGAGTAGGTACAGCGGCTACGGCCGACAATTGAACCAAATCCATGACGGTTCTCGACCCGCCGGACAAATAACCGGACAGTCCGAGGAGTGCGAGGGCTGCTATCAATCCCATGAGAAGTAGGCATAGTGCCGCACCAGCTAAAGCCGTCCGACTATCACCAACTGTTTTCCCGAGACGATGAGTAATCGCTTCGGGAAGTCCCAACGTTAGTGCGGCACTGAGTAGAACAAGCGGCATAGTGGCAGCTGCCAGTTCCCCACGCCCTGCGACACCGAGCTGGTACGCCAAGATCGGGGCGCAAAGGAGCGTGGAAAGCGGACCGACAAGATTGCCGGCTGTTGTTGTTAACACATGAAATGATGAGCTGCGAACTGGGCGGTCCTTGGCCGAAGTGGTCATGTGCGGGCTCCCGTTCCTAGTGGCCGGTCTGTCTGTGGGGCAAAGCGCTACCTGATGGGCGTTTCGAGGGCCGCAGCCAGTAATTTCATAAGTCGCTCGCCAAAGAACTTGAATTTTGCCGACACGCCTAAGATGGTAGCTCGAAATTATGAGCGGGGAAACACGGATGCGCGGCGTCGAGCCTCGGCTGGTTGTCGTTCCTTTTCATTCGCAAGATCATAGGAGCGGTATTCGTAAGAATATGAATCCAGACCCTTTGTAGGCACCAGATTGAGTACCAAGCCCAAGAGTTTTCCTCCGACTAAGTCCAATGCCCCCAACGACTTTTGCAGGTCATGCTGTTTGACCTTCTGTGTGCCAACGACAACCAAGACACCGCCCACAAATTGCGCCAGAATACCGGCATCCGTGACGGGGAGGAGAGGAGGAGCGTCAATAATTACAGTGTCGAACGCAAGCTCCAAACTTGCCAGCAAGTTCTGCATCGCATCTGATCCGAGGAGCTCGCTCGGATTCGGCGGGATCTGTCCCGATGCAAGGACATAGAGGTTATCGTCCCCCCAGGGCTGTAATAACTCATTTACATCAGACGCGCCAACCAACACTGTGGTGAGCCCGGCCGTTCGATCGAGGCCCAGATATTCGTTGACAGTGGGACGCCGTAAGTCGGCATCCACAAGGCAAACAGCTTTTCCAGATCGAGCGAGTGCAATTGCCAGATTCGTCGCAGTTGTGCTTTTTCCCTCGCCGGGGAGCGAGGACGTGACAACAATACTCTTAGAATGAGAGGCGACGCTTGCAAACTGCAGGTTAGTTCTGAGCTGGCGGTAAGACTCAGCCCTGGCTCCGTGAGTGGAGGTGTTTGTCAACAGCGGATCTTTAGCGACTGCCTGGTCAAACGCAATGCGACCTAGGAGAGGCGCATTGGTCACGCGTTGTAGATCAGCTTCGCTTCGAATCTTCTTGTCAAGTGCCGAACGAAGGGCAGCAGCGCCGAGTCCCGAGGAGAGCCCAACGAAAAATCCAAAGATTAAGTTGAGTTTAGTATTCGGGGCTGACGGGGAAGTTGGTGCCGATGCAGGTGTAATCACCGATAGGCCGACTGGTGACTCACCTCCGGAATTGGGCTTTTCCAAGGAGTCCACTGCCCTCACAAGGCTATCGGCGACTCCTTGGGCTATCGCGGCCGCCTGTACGGGCGAGCTGTCGGATACAGAAATCGTTATGAGGACAGTGTTTGGGTCAGTAGATGCTTTTACCCTTTGGGCCAACTCCTCAGGCGAGATGTCCAGGCCGAGAAGATCGATCGTGGGTTGCAAGACTATTGGTGTCCCAACGGTTTTCACATATGACTGGACACGAGCCTGACTAAACGTGTTGCCCTGTTGCAACTCCTGAACGGTGCCAGATCCCTGAATCGCCACAAATAGTTGCGTTTCAGCCGTGTATGTTGGACGGATCAGAAGTGAGACCGCGCCTCCGGTAAGCACACCGAGGAAGGTCAACGCAACAATGATCAGCCAGTGTCGCCGCATAATACGGATGTAGTCATTTATCGCCAACTGGGTCCCCCTACTACGAGCCAATCAAATCGGGTCGTTCTAACGCCGAGATCGCCGGCGCGCGAGTCCGGACTCGGATATTCTAGCCCTTTGGCGGCGATCATTTGGACCATGAGTCAATCCTCTGGTGGCAGAAGACAGCAACGCGTGGTCACTTTCAATGGATACTAGGAGTCTTTTTTCAGGGACAGACCGCGACGAGAAGACACTCTCCTCGCTGGGTTTCCGGCCCATATCTCGCCGGCTGGGATGCTCCTGAGTACTACCGAATTGGCTCCGACAACGGCATCTTGTCCGATGCGTAATACTTCCCCCGAGCGGAACAGCACACAGGCGTTGGCTCCAATGAGCGCGCGGTCACCGATTTCTATATGACCAAGTGCGGCAGCGGCGCGGGGCGGAAGGTGGGTGTCCGCCCGCCCGAGCGTTACCCCCTGATATATCTTAACGTTGTCTCTAATGACAGTACGCTCATGGATCACGAGCCCAACGGCCCCGTGCGGCAGCTCTAGACACTGTCCGACCGAGACACTCGGGGGAATGTTGACTCCCATTATGCGAAGTACGGCCGTTGCAATAGGGCCAACGTGCCGTCTGTGACTTAGATAAACCAGTTGTTCCACAAGTGCCATTCCGCCATCATTGCAGGTCTTTTGGTTGAGCCGCAGCATCGATGATCGGACGCAGGATAGCTGCGTAACATTCGTCTACGTTTGCAAGGTCCCCGCCCGTTTCTGTCCCGAGTGGCATTTGAACGGTGGACCGGAGCACTAAGATTCACTTGAAACCATGCAATTATATTCGGGGGGCAATTGTGGCGACGCTGGAACGTAGCCAAGCATGGCAACGCAGATACACGCAGAGGATCCGTGTCGTAGACGCAGCCGTTGTTGTTTGGGCTGTCGCAGGCGCTTTCGGTGTACGATTCGGATTTACTGACATCAATAGCGGGCATGCCGAAGATGTTGACTATCTACTTCTCTCTGCTGCGCTTGCAACCAGTTGGTGGCTGATGTTGGAATTTTGGGGTACTCGTGACCCTCGAGTCCTTGGCTCTGGCGCTGACGAGTACAAGCGCGTAATTTCCAGTTCCGCGTGGTTATTCGGTTTGGTTGCAGTCGTATCCTACGGGCTGCGTATCGACACAGCACGTGGCTATGTCGGCCTGGCGTTTCCTGCAGGAGCCTTTGGATTGCTCGCCGCACGTTGGCTAATCCGCCAACATCTCAGCATGGATCGCAGACGCGGAGGAAGTAACAGTCGCGTTCTCATTGTTGGCGGCCCTCACTCCGCGAGTCATTTGGTCCGCTCCCTAAGAAGCGCACCTGACGCCGGATACTTGCCAGTCGCGGCCCACTTGCCTGGCGCTGGGGCAGAGTCGATGGAGGATGCAAAACTGGCCGTTCCGGTCACAGGCGTAGGCAGCGACTACGACTCAATCTTGTCAGCGATTCTTGAAACAAGAGTGGATGCGGTGGCCATCTCAGCAGGTGTGAACATACATCCCCATGACCTTCGCAGGTTGGGCTGGGAGCTGTCTGCTCGGGATATTGGCATGATCCTGGCTCCCGCCCTAACTGACGTTGCTGGTCCACGTATTCACACTCAGCCAGTCGCTGGCCTCCCTCTCATCCATGTCTCAACGCCGAAGCTTACGGGCGGTAAGAAGGTCGCCAAGCGGACTTTCGACATTGCCATCGCAAGTATTCTCGTGCTACTGCTCTCGCCCCTCCTCCTTATCCTGGGACTCCTAGTCAAGCTCACGAGTGAGGGGCCCGTGTTCTACCGACAAGAGCGTGTCGGGCTTCGAGGCTCAAGCTTTTATATGCTCAAGTTCCGTTCCATGAAGGTGAACGCCGACGACGAGCTGCTTAGATTACTCGATGCCCAAGGCTCTGCCGGTAAGCCTCTTTTCAAAATAGAGAACGACCCACGAATTACTTCAGTCGGCCGTGTTCTTCGTAAGTATTCGCTTGACGAACTGCCGCAGCTGCTTAACGTCATCGGCGGAAGTATGAGTCTCGTGGGTCCCCGACCTCAGCGAGACGGAGAGGTCGCCTTATACGACGACGCAGCCCATCGTCGCCTATACGTGAGCCCAGGGATGAGTGGGCTGTGGCAGGTGAGCGGTCGATCAAACCTTACGTGGGAGGAAAGCATCCGTCTGGACCTCTACTATGTGGAGAATTGGTCCCTCATGGGCGACGTAGTCATCCTATTCCGAACGTTCAGGGCGGTCTTCGCCAGCACTGGAGCGTTCTGACCGACGCTATCGAGTCGTCGCAAACACTATTCCGCTAAGGGGAAGGCAAGTTTCATGCGTATTTCAGTAATAGGGTGCGGCTACCTTGGAGCTGTCCATGCAGCCTGTATGGCGAAGCTCGGGCATACTGTCGTCGGGATCGACGTGGACGAGAAAAAGATCGCAGATCTTTCAGACACTAAGGCGCCGTTCTATGAACCCGGTCTTGAAGCCCTCCTCCAGGAAGTTCAAGAGACAGGTCGGCTAACATTCACAACTAACATGGCTGCCGCATCCGGAAGTGATGCGCATTTCATCTGCGTTGGCACTCCTCAAAAAAAGGGTGAAAACGGTGCTGACCTCACCTATGTGGATGCCGCGATTCGGGACCTTGTCCCACACCTAGCCCCTGGGGATCTCGTCGTCGGCAAGTCCACCGTCCCCGTCGGTACGGCAGCCAGACTGGCTGAATTACTCTCTGAACACCATCCCGACATCCACCTCGTGTGGAACCCAGAGTTTCTTCGCGAAGGCCACGCAGTATCTGACACACTGCATCCCGATCGTTTCGTTTATGGAGTGTCTGACGGTTCAGAAGACCACCCCGCCGTGACGGTACTGGACGGCGTCTATGCAATTCCTCTGTCAGAGGGAACGCCACGCCTGGTTATGGACCTACCGACTTCCGAACTAGTGAAGACTGCGGCAAATTCTTTCCTCGCAACAAAGATCTCGTTCATCAACGCTATGGCCGAACTCTGCGAGGCGGCTGGAGCAGACGTAACTCGTCTTGCCGACGCAATAGGAATGGACGATAGGATCGGCCGGAAGTTCCTCCATGCAGGAATAGGCTTCGGTGGGGGTTGCCTTCCCAAAGACATTCGAGCCTTCATGGCGCGAGCAGGCGAACTGGGAGCCGATCAGGCGCTGACGTTCCTCCGCGAAGTAGACGCAATCAATATGCGCCGCCGCTCACGCGTCGTGGAATTGACTCGTGAGCTATGCGGAGATCTCCTCCTCGGCAAGCGGGTCACTGTCCTCGGCGCAGCGTTTAAGCCCGAAAGTGACGATGTACGCGATTCGCCAGCCTTAAGCATCGCGGCCCAGCTGCAACTTCAAGGTGCTGTCGTAACTGTTACCGACCCAAAGGCAATAAAGAACGCCGCCCGGCGATTCCCCGAGCTTCAGTATGAGCAAGACCTCGACTCCGCTGTCCAGAATGCCGATGCCGTCCTGCTTCTTACCGAGTGGCAGGAATACCGCGAACTCGACCCATATCTGCTCAAAGACTCTGTCTCAACGCCCCGGATTCTGGATGGCCGCAACGTCCTTGACCCCGGCAAGTGGCGTGACGCGGGTTGGCACTACCGCGGACTCGGACGGCCATAGCCAGTGAACAGTCGCGATAATAATAACGTAGATGGTATTGAGACATCCGGTAAGAAGGTCGCCTGGTCCCGACAGCGATTACGTCGAAGACTTACTATCGCAGCGATCTCGACGGCTCTTCTGGCGATTATCGTCATAGCAGCAGGCCTTTGGTTGGGGTCAAAGACGGCAACAGTCAGGTCCGAATTACAATCAGCCACAGCCCTACTTCCAACGCTCAAGTCTCAACTAGCCGCCAATGATGCCGCAGCGGCGACGAGTACCGTGGCAGCCCTGGTCCAGCACACCGGGTCGGCTCGCGAGGCCGCCGATGACCCACTATGGAAGGCAACTGCATTGCTTCCGTGGGTGGGACCCAACCTTCAGGCGGCAAGCGAAGTGGCAACGTCCGCGGACGACGTTGCTCGTCTCGGAGCCGTCCCACTAGTTCGTGCCTTCCAGCTATTGGATTGGAAGACTCTAACGCCGACGTCGGAAGGGATGGATCTCACACCGTTGAGGACGGCTGCACCAAAGGTTCAGGCGGCCGCGAACGCGGTTCGACAATCCTCCGAACGTCTAAACAGCATCGAGACCGGAAGCCTCCTGCCGCAGATCTCAGCCCCCTTGTTGGAGGCTCGTGAAGAGTTGGCTGGTCTCAGCAGACAACTCGAATCAGCTGCGGATGCTGCCAATCTAGCTCCCACCATGTTGGGTGCCGACACCCCACGACGGTACCTGCTCCTGATGCAGAACAGCGCCGAATCCAGAGCAACGGGCGGTATCCCTGGTGCATTGGCTGTTCTCAGCTTGAATAAGGGCAAACTGCAACTCGAATCCCAAACGAACGCCGGCGCCCTGGGGACCTTCGTCCCGCCCATAGCCGCTGATGCCGAGCAAGAGGTGATCTACTCCGCCCGCATCGGCAAGTTCATGCAGGATGTGAACCTCACACCGGATTTCGCCACAACGGCCCGCATCGCACATGCCATGTGGGAGAAGAAGACGGGGGAGCGTTTAGACGGGGTTCTGTCCATCGATCCTGTGGCCCTAAGCTTCCTGCTTGAGGCGACCGGTCCTGTGCAAATCACGGACCCCGCCGTACAAAAAATTGGCGAAAACCTCCCCTTAGAACTGAATTCAAAAAATGTAGTGCGCACGCTACTTTCCGACGCCTACGCATCTATCAAAAATCCCGACCTTCAGGATGTCTACTTCGCCGGTGCGGCCAAGGAGATCTTTTCCGCCATCTCAAATGGAAAGAGTGACCCCAAGCGCTTGATTGATGCTGTAGCCACGGGCGTCGATGAACGCCGGATCTTGCTGTGGTCCGCGACGTCCCAGGATCAGGCCACCATCGATAAGTACACAATCGCAGGAGCCGTCTCCGGATCAAGTGTTTCTCCCACAGAATTTGGGGTCTACTTTAACGACGGTACTGGCGCAAAAATGGACTACTGGATCAAGCGCACTGTTCAGGTGGTCAAGGACTGCACGCGAGACGGATACCGCGATGTGGGCGTGCGGGTAACCAGCACAAACATGGCGCCCGCAGACGCTGCAACTTCGCTGCCGGCCTATGTGACCGGCAATGGAGCTTTTGGCGTTCCGGCGGGCAGCGTCCAGACTAACGTCATAGCCTACGGCCCAGCCCAATCAGATATTGACACGGTTGTCAAAGATGGAAAACAGATCCCGTTCGCTGCCCATCGACACAGTCAACGATCTGTTGGAATGACTACCATCAGACTTGCCCCCGGGGCGAGCACAACCTTGGAGTTCAATTTTGGTCGCATCGTGCAGCATAGTGATCCCCAAATAGTTGTCACACCGACCACGCAACCAGTCAAGGACGTGGTCCTGGCCGCACAAATGACCCCTTGTGAATAGGACAAGACGAGTTCGTTAATCTTTTGTAACGGGTCTGGATTTTCTTTGCTGCGACTAGCACTGAAATGGTAAGTTCTACTTGGGCAACACATGAGATTTCGCCTAAGGGTCGCTCAGGGCCTCGGAAATCTCCATCACACACGTGGTAACCAAATCGGGTCTCAGGGGGACACACATGAAGAAATCTCTTGCAGCGCTTACGCTTGCAGGTTCCATTGCACTTGTTGGCGCAGTTCCGGCCGTCGCGACCAACTACCCAGCACCGAACTCCGGCGTTGCAGTTTCCGACGCATCAGTGGCACCAGGCGAAGCATTTACTTTTAGTGGCACAGGTTTTACTCCAGGTGAAGGCATCACCATCACCGTCACGCCAACCGGCACCCCAGCAGCTAGCGGCGGTAGCGTTTCTGCCGGTAGCCTCTCCGTCTCAGGTCGCATTCCGCTTGCACCCTCGACGCTGGGCGCAGTAGCTGACGCAAACGGGGCCTTTGCAACTCCAGTTGCAATCGACACTCCCGGGGCATACGCACTGACTGCTAGGGGCAACACGTCAGGCCACACTGTTGGTCCCGTCACCGTGGTAGTCGGAGGCACCGCTCTTTCCAACACGGGCGGCAACTCCGGAACAGGAACGGGCCTAGCCAACACTGGCGGCGTTCCCCTGGCAAACACTGGCGCTGACTCCAGCCTGATCCTGTGGTCCCTGGTGGGCGCAGGTGCATTGGCAGCCGGTACCGCATCCGTGGTGGTCGCCCGCCGCCGCGCCAAGAACACCGAGGCTGCTGCGTAGGGCACCACGCTTCAAACCTTGGGTGGCTTGTCGCCGGAGATTGTTTCGTCGACAAGCCACCCTTTTCTGTTTTCGCGTTCCTGATCCAAGAGCTTCTGTGATATTCATATGATCATGGGGCGACATTGGCGTAGGCGACGGTGGCATTTCGAGCTACGTTTGCCCGCCTACCGGGTACCGACGTTGCCCCAGGAATTTCCCCAATACGTTCTCTTGGCACTGCTGGCAGTTGCCGCCGCTAGCGTCAGCGCCTGGGCACTAATCCGAACTTCCTGAGGTGCAATTGAATAACACAATCCCCTGGCGGATAGCTCTGGCTGCATATTTGGGGGGCTTGGCTGTTGTTGGCTTTTGGCCTTCTCCAGTGGATCAACCAATCCAAGGAACACTCGCGACATTACTGAAATTCCTCCACGGGCACGGCGTACCGTCTTGGTTCGACTACCACGTTGTGGAATCCTCGGCAAACGTAGCTATGTTCATTCCCTTCGGAATGCTTGCAGCTGTGGCCTTCCCAGCGCGTGCCTGGTGGGTCATCACTGGGCTTGGCATCATAGTTTCCACATGCATGGAGCTAGGGCAATTACTATTCATTACAGCCCGCTATTCAAGCCTGGTTGACGTTGTCATGAACACACTTGGGACTGTCATAGGCGTCGCCGCAGTGCGGTTGATCGCCCGGACTAGGCGTCCAAGATTCGCGTAGTCCCGAGCCAATTCCTAACCGATAAAGCCCTTCATCCAAGTCTTCAAATCCTCACCGAATTCGGGACGCTCAGAGGCCAGAGTGATCACGGCCTTCAGATAGCTGAGCTTGTCGCCTGTATCGTAGCGTCGGCCGCGGAAGACTACGCCATAGACACCTGAGCCTTCGCCCTCCCCTGCGGCGACAGTTTGCAGGGCGTCAGTCAGCTGAATCTCTCCACCACGGCCGGGCCCAGTGTTCTCCAAGACGTCGAAGACAGCCGGGTGCAGGACATAGCGTCCAATAATCGCCAGGTTGGACGGCGCATCTTCCACTTTGGGCTTCTCAACCAAGCTATTGACGCGGACATAGCCTTCACCGTCAATGGAAGAGATATCGGCACAGCCATAGGCGCTGATCTGTGATGGCTCCACCTCGATCAGAGCGACGACTGAGCCACCGGTCTTCTGCTGGACTTCCATCATTGTGGTCAGGAGTTCGTCGCGTTCATCGATAAGGTCATCTCCCAACAGAACCGCAAACGGTTCATCGCCGACGTGCTGGCGGGCGCAAAGCACAGCATGACCCAGGCCCTTTGGTTCACCTTGGCGAACGTAGTGGATAGGCCCAAGCGCCGATGCGTGTTGGACGGCGTCCAAGCGCGCCTGGTCGCCCTTAAGCTCCAAGGACCGTTCAAGTGCCGGCGTCCTGTCGAAATGGTCTTCCAGCGCCCGCTTGCTTTGGCCCGTGATCATGAGGATGTCAGTGAGTCCGGCATTTACAGCTTCCTCGACGACGTACTGGATAGCCGGTGCGTCCACAACCGGCAGCATCTCCTTCGGCATGGCCTTGGTGGCGGGCAAGAAACGTGTTCCCAATCCAGCAGCCGGAATTACAGCTTTACGCACAATATTCCCCCATGTAGTCATGAGCAAACTCTATAAACCCTCACGGGAATTACGAAATTTGATATACGTATATTAGTTAATGATTTTCAGAGTGTCTACCATTTTTCAGGAGACGCTTCAAATTCGTGATCAAGGAAGGGCAGGTGCTTTCCGGTTTCATGGAAAACACCTGCCCTCTGTGAAGACGTATTTACCTGCTGGAGCCTAAGCTCTGCCCTTGGCGCGGCGACGAATTACGGCTGCAGATGCTGCACTGGCAGCCAGGGCGCCTCCGCCGACCAGGGACCACAGGACCAAGCTGGAATCGGCAGCGGTGTTGGCCTGGCCAGCTGCGGTAACGCTAGAAGCACCGGTTAATCCGGAACTGCCCTTGCCGCCGCCGTGGTTACCGCCGCCATTGTTGTTGCCTCCACCATTGCCGGAATTCACAGTTATGGCAGCCCAACGCGTGTTGCCGGACGTGGCACCGACGGCAGCGATCTTGTAGTTGCCACCATCCGCAAAGGTAATGGAGGTGGAGAAAGCGCCGCTGCCGTCAGCAATAACGCTGAAGCTCGACGGAGCAGGCCGCTCGCCGGACGAATCCTTCTTGCCGCCGGTCCGCTGGAACGTAACATTGATGGTTTCGCCGGCGAAGTAGCCAGTGCCGGCGAAAGTGATGGATTCGCCGGCAGCTATGGTGCCGTCGGAAACGGTGCCCTGCTCGTTGCCCGGCGCCGGGTAGGTGGATGCCACGGCCGGAGCGGTGCCAGCCAGTGCGATTACTCCTGCAAGCGCAAGCGCTGCAATAGACTTCTTCAAATTGTCCCCCCTGAGACGAATTACGATATTCATGTGATGTTGCGGATGCAGATCCCCCATGGAATAGCGTTCCGAAATCCCAGCTGTCTATCCAGGGACGACGATATCATTCACGGCTTGCCCATAGCAGGGCTACTTCAGAGTAGTTACACAGGATTAACCTATCGTCTATCTGGTCGACTCGCAGTCACGAAGTCGCCCAGTGTCAGGTTTATCGACTGTTTTTGACAGCAGACTTGCGATTAATGACAACCAAACGAGTGCCTTCGTCAGTAAGGTTGTCCAATCTTGTCTTGCAATGCTTGCCCTGCGTGCCAGCACACTTCCATGGGCGCACAGGTGTGGTCGGTCGGCAGCGGTTCCGGTCCAACCAGGACCCAGATCTAATCCGCATCCACTACCCGGGCGGAGCTCCCTTGGCTGCGGACAAGCATAGGTGGGGCCGTCAACCCTTCCACTGCAGCGAAGTTTCAAACGATCATTTCCTCGCGGAGCTTTCCCGGCTGACCAAGAAATGAAAATGGCTCCATCATTGCGCGTCATGGATCGGTGTGCGCGCACACTTCCAACATGTGACGTGCCGCCGAAAGGCTTCGGTTCCTTGTGGGTTTCGACCGGAGACTTGTAACAATGACAACGTCACGAGCGCACCGCCAGTAAAACAGTTCAATCTGCTCCTGGCAGTGCGTGCAGTCCGTGCCAATACACCCCCCATTGGCGGGCAGTGTGGTCGGTCAGCGGCGGTGACCGACCACACCCACAAGCCAGATCCAATCCATTACGGGCTCAATGTCTCTGCGCGCTCCATCGCAGCCTGAGCCGCTCCGGCGTCGCCCATACGCTGGTAAATCGCCGAGAGAATGCGCCAAGGCGTGTCCAGCGTCGGATCGAGCGTCGCTGCCTTTTGAAGGTCATCAATGCTCTCGGAAGTACGCCCAAGTCCGAAATTTGCCACACCACGTTGGACAAAGAGACTGGTCGATGAGGGCGCCTCCGCCAGCAACTCGTCCAACACTGCCTTTGCGTCGTCCAGTTCACCGCTGTAGATGTATCCGATGGCAAGCGCAAGACCGGCCTCTTGGGAATGCGGCGTGGACTCGCGCGCCAGGCGCGCCCATTCAACTGCGTGCTGGGCTGAGAGCTGGTCCCCCGTTGTTGCAGGTCCGGCAAAGGCCTGGGCCGCGAGCAATGCCGTATCGCTGTCCCACGGCCTCAGGCTGTGGCCCAGTTGAAAGGCCTTGTCCGCACCTTCAGCATCCCCTGCCCGGGCCGCTTGTGCGCCAGAGCTCATTGACCACTCCGCCAGAGTGGCCGGAACGGCAACTGCCAGGCAGGCGCATGCAAAGGCGAGTCCTCCGACGCTTGGAAGCAGGGGGCCGAACCTCGTTATCCACGCATTGGCTGGTGGTTTGACCAAAGTGGAGGCAGCCGGAATGCTATCCCTCCCCACCAGACCACCGCACAGCAATGCCACCAACGCGGTGGTGCCGATGGAAGTGAAATGCGTCAGGAGAGCAATCCAGTACGCCGATATGGCAACGCCCGTTATCACCAGGTACCGCTTGAGATCGGGGTCCTGGGCTTCCATTAGACGCTTTCGGACCAACCACACAGCGGTCCCCACACAGGTTAGGGCGAGTAGAAGCAGGGGAAAGCCGCCCGCGGCCAAAGCTTGCAGGATCCAATTGTGCGGAGAGTCGGTCGGGAAGGTATCGCCAACACTTCGGGCCCAGTCATCATTCAGGTACTCAGGCAAAGCGTCGACGAAGCCACTGGGGCCAACCCCGGATAGCGGATGGTCGGATATCAAGGCCAGGCTCCTATTCCACAGGAGCAATCGCCCGTCCACGGTTCCGGCTGAGAGCAGCCGTTCCCTCGTAGCCGGGACAATGAAAACAGCAAGGGCAAACCCGGCAGTAACCGCTCCGGCCCCCAACACAGTCCTAAATCCGGACCATTTTCGGCTTCGCATCCACAGGATGGCGACATACAACGAAACCATCGCCAACCCGAAAAGAGCTGCTCGCGATCCAGAGAGAACAACGACGGCGGCACTGGCCGGCAGCCCTGCGCGCCGCAGCCACAATTGCCAACCCTCTTCAGAGGAAGACTGTGAAGATAGAATCCCCGCGATAATCAATCCAACGAGTCCCTGATCCGTTGCGTTGCCCAGGGTTGCACCCGGCCGGTCATTCAAACCGCCGCCTAAAGGGCGGAGGCCAAAGGATTCCATGACGGAGACCGCAAGCAGGGGAAGGGACACGGCCGCCAGCGAAAGACGCAGGACCTTCCATTGAGGAAGAGACACACTCCCGCCCAGCAGCTTGGCACCGACTACGAAAATGGCCACGTACAACCCGAGTGTCAGAAGGCCCTCATACCGTGGCCACCGCCCGAAGAGACTGGGCCAGGGGCTTCCAGATAGCGACATTGCGAGCAAGATCCACAGCGCAAGGGAGAAAACGAGGAACCCCAGCAAGCGTGGGACCCGGGCACCGGTTGGCGAAAGAAGGCCAAAAAGGACGGCGAGAATCATTATCGTGATTTTGATCCAGACGAATCTGAAGAGCCCACCAGGCTGAAACGCCAGAATGGAAGTGGCCGTCAGAAGGATACACATCCCGGGAAACCGCGAGGTTGCCAGGGAGATGCGCGGGCGCCTCGATTTTTTGCTCACAGTCTTCCCCCAACATTTCCTTTTCCACTAAGCGAACTGCACAGTTGTTCAAGAATGTGCCAACCAATTCGCCAACATCGAAAGCCGAACGGTGATTGGCAACACCGATTCCTGTGGGTTCAAACTCAAGAATGGAGGAGCTCCGGAACCCTGCCAAAGATCATGCACGGCCCTTGTCATTATTTGACTTGTTGACGAGATCGTGGATTTCGTCGCTACACTAAGCCTAAATTTACAAGCTTCAGGGCTCAGAGACTTCGTTCACCTCTGGGAGCCGCTTGTGCATATTGGGGGGCCTATGCTGCACTTTGCCACAAATCTGCGTGTCTGGATTTCCGTCTTACTTGCTGCGGCAGCCGGGATGTTTTTCTTAGGCGCACTCCAAGCAACCGCTGCCGAAACTTCACTTGCCAGCATTAGCGGTAAGGTCACCGCTCCCACGGGAGTCATTCTCAGCGACGTGAGAGTGGAGGTGTATGAAACCAATTCGCCTGACTTCTACGTCGATTCTGTTTCGGTCGCTTCCGATGGCAGCTATAACGTGCCGGGACTTCAGCCAGACAGCTACAAACTGAAATTCTCGGCCAACGGCACAGGCGCCCTGGACACGTGGTACACCAACGCTTCCACGTTCGACGACGCCACTGCCGTCACGCTCACCAGCGGTCAGAACCTCCTTGGGGTCAATGCGACGCTCGTCAAAGGCGCCTCCATCAGCGGCCAAGTCACCGCGCCAGCCGGCGTCACCCTCAGTGGCGCAAAGGTGGAGGCCTACCCAACCAGCGGAGGCGACCAGTACGCGGCGTCCGCCTACGTTGGTTCTGACAGTAACTACAAGATCATCGGCCTTCCTGCTGGCACCTACAAACTCAAGTTCACCGGATACAACACTGGGGCCTTGGATCAATGGCATAGCAACGCCGTATCCTTCGAAACAGCCACCGCCGTGTCCCTCACCGCCGGGCAGGACCTCACAGGCATCAACGCGACCCTCGTAAAGGGCGCCACGATCGCGGGGAAAGTCACCGCTCCTGCCGGCATAGACGTCAATGGCGCAAGCGTTGAGCTCTACAAGGCAAGCTCGGAGAATTCCTTTGTAGGCTCCGCATACGTCAATTCGGACGGCACCTATAAGTTCATTGGGCTGCAAGCCGGCAGCTACAAGCTGAAGTTTGCCGGTGGTGACACAGGGGCGCTGGATCAGTGGCACAGCAACGCTGCGTCGTTCGGTGCCGCGACCGCCGTCGACATAACCTCCGGCCAGGATCTCACTGGCATCAATGCCACCCTGGTCAAGGGCGCCACCATCAGTGGCAAGGTCACTGCACCCGCCGGAGTCACCCTCCAAAACTCGAGGGTCTACGTCTACAAGGCCAACGACCCAAACTCCTATGTCGTCTCCACCTACCCTGCCTCCGATGGAAGCTACAAGATCATCGGGCTTCCGGCCGGCACTTACAAAGTGAAGTTCGGTGGAAACAATACGGGGGCTTTGGAGCAGTGGTACAACAACACTGCGTCCTTCGACACTGCCACCCCCGTGGCTCTCACCGTCGGCCAGGATCTTACTGGCGTCAACGCCACATTGGTCAAGGGCGCTACCATCAGCGGCAAAGTCACAGCACCCGCCGGCGTCGCCCTAGCAAACACTTACGTGTACCTCTATAGGGCCGACGACGCCGGCTCGACCGTCGATTACAGGTGGGTTGGTTCCGACGGCAGCTACAGTTTCATAGGTCTCCCTGCGGGGTCCTACAAACTGAACTTTAAGGGTTACAACAGCGGGGCCCTGGACCAGTGGCACAGCAACGCGGCATCCTTCGATACCGCCACCGCAATTGCCCTCACCACCGGGCAGGACCTGACCGGCATCAACGCCACCCTCGTCAAGGGCGCCACGATCAGCGGCAAAGTCACCGCGCCGGCCGGGGTGACTCTTGGAAACACGTACGCATACGCCTACAGCGCCAGCTTCTCCAGCTCCCCTGTGGAGTCGATTTCTGTAAATTCTGATGGCAGCTACAAGATCATTGGGCTCCCTGCCGGAAGTTACAAATTGAAGTTCAGCGGATATAACAATGGCGCCCTGGACCAGTGGCACAGCAATGCTGCATCCTTTGAAACTGCCACGACCATTACACTCACCGCAGGCCAGGACCTCACCGGCATCAACGCCACCCTCGTCAAGGGCGCCACGATCAGCGGCAAGATCACCGCACCAGCGGGAGTTGACCTGACGAACACGCGGGCAGCGCTGTACAAGACAAACGACTCGTACTCTCCTGTGGATTATGCCGACGCCAACCCGGACGGCACTTACAAATTCACTGGACTACCTGCTGGCAGTTACAAACTGCAATTCTCCGGATATGGCACAGGAACGCTCGATCAGTGGCATCTAAGAGCCACGTCGTTCGATACTGCCACTATCATCGCTCTCACCACCGGACAGGACCTCACCGGTATTAATGCCACGCTCGTTAAGGGCGCAACCGTCAGCGGCAAGGTCACCGCCCCCGCCGGCATAGACGTCCGGGATACTCGGGTGGTGATTTATAAATCCGACTCCACCTACCCCACCATGGGCTCCGCATACCCTGCTTCCGATGGCAGCTACAAGATCACCGGGCTTCCGGCCGGTAGCTACAAAGTGAAGTTCGACGGCGGTGGCACCGGCGCCCTCGAGCAGTGGCACAGCGGTGCGGCCTCCTTTGAAACCGCGACGGCGGTCACTCTCACCAACGGTCAAGACCTCACCGGCATCAACGCCACCTTGGCAAAGGGCGCAACGATTAGTGGCAAGGTCACGCCACCGGCCGGACTCAGCCTCGGATACCTGCAGGTTTCCATCTACAGTTCCGATGACAAATATTCGTATGTGGATTCCACCTACGTTGGTTCCGACGGCAGCTACAAGTTCACTGGGCTTCCGGCTGGCAGCTACAAGGTGAACTTCGGCGGTAACGACGCAAGGACCTTGGGACAGTGGTACAGCAACGCGGCGTCGTTCGAAACAGCTACGGTGCTCTCCGTCACTACCGGCCAGGACCTGGCAGGTATCAACGCCACACTCGTGAAGAGCGCGACTGTCAGCGGAAAAGTCACCGCACCAACCGGCGTCGACCTCGCGAACGCGAGGGTCTATGTGTACAAGTCCGATGACCCGGGATCCTCCGTGTCGTACTCGAACGTCGGTTCCGACGGAACTTACAAGGTGACTGGCCTCTCTGCAGGCAGCTACAAAGTGAACTTCGATGGATACAACACCGGTGCCCTGGAGCAATGGCACAGCAATGCCACTTCCTTCGACGCTGCCACTGTGGTCGCCCTGAGTACCGGCCAAGACCTGGCAGGCATCAACGCCACCTTGGTCAAGGGCGCCACCATCAGCGGTAAAGTGACCGCACCCGCCGGCGTTAATCTAACCAACACCCGGGCCGAGCTCTATAAGACCGACTCGGCCTACAGCGTAGACTCGGCCAACATCGGGTCCGACGGAAGCTACAGGTTCAGCGGGCTCAAGGCTGGCAGCTACAAAGTGAAGTTCACCGGAAACGAGACGGGGGCGTTGGATCAGTGGCACAGCAACGCCGCTTCCTTTGAAACTGCTACCGCTCTCGCCGTCACCACCGGGCAGGACCTCACCGGCATCAACGCCACCTTGGTCAAGGGTGCGACTATCAGCGGGAAAGTCACCGCCCCGGCGGGTGTCAGCCTTTCCACCATCAGGGCCTACGCCTACAAGTCCGACAGCGATTCCTACCCGATCGCGAACTCCATCCTCAGTTCCAATGGCAGCTTCAAGATCATCGGGCTTCCCGCTGGCAGCTACAAAGTGAAATTCTCCGGCTCCAACTCCGGAGCGCTGGACTTATGGCACAGCAACGCCTCGTCCTTCGCCACCGCCACACCCATCACCCTGACTACCAGCCAGGACCTGATAGGAGTCACTGCCACACTCGTCAAAGGTGCGACCATCAGCGGCAAAGTCACGGCACCGGCCGGCGTCAGCCTGAGTGGAGTGAGCGCCGCCGTCTACAAAACCGACAACTCCTACTCCTCCATCGCGAGCACCTACGTCGGTGCGGACGGCAGCTACAAACTCATCGGTCTTCCTGCCGGCAGTTACAAAGTGAATTTCTCCGGTTCCGGTTCCGGCGCCCTCGACCAGTGGCACGCCAACGCTACTTCCTTCGCTACGGGCACCGCCGTCACCCTGACCACAGGCCAGGACCTCACCGGCATCAACGCCACCCTCCTCAAGGGTGCGACGATCAGTGGCAAACTTACTGCACCAGCCGGGACCAATCTGGATAATGCCTACGTTTACGCTTACAAGGCCGACGACCCCAGCTGGTACGTGCAATATGCATCCATCGGTTCAGATGGCAGCTACAGGCTCATTGGCCTCCCGGCCGGCAGCTACAAACTGAACTTCAGTGGATACGACACCGGGGCACTGGACCTCTGGTACAAAACCGGTACTACCTTCGCCACTGGCATGTCCATTACTGTCACCGCAGGACAGGACCTCACCGCCATCAATGCCGCCTACATCAAGGGCGCCACTGTCAGCGGCAAGATCAGCGCGCCCGCAGGCATAGTCGTTCAAGATACGAGGGTGGATCTTTACAAGAGTGATTCGGCCAACTCCTTTGTGGATTCCGCATGGGTCGGTTCGGACGGCGGCTACAAGTTCATCGGACTTCCTGCAGGCAGCTACAAGCTGAAATTCGCGGGAAATGGCTCCGGTGCCTTGGACCAGTGGCACGCCAACGCGGCTTCCTTCGCCACCGCCACGACCATGACGCTGACCACCAGCCAGGACCTCGTCGGCGTCAACGCCACCCTCGCCAAGGGGGCGAGCATCAGCGGCAAAATCACTGCATCTACCGGAATCAACCCTGCCAACATGTACGTCGAGGTCTACTCAGCCACCAGCGCCAGCTCGTCTCTGGTTTCGACTCGGGTCAACATCGACGGCAGCTACAAAATCGTGGGACTGCCTACAGGCTCCTACAGGGTAAAGCTGGTGGGTTCCAGCAGCGGAGCGACTGACCAGTGGTATGGCGGAGCCTCGTTTGAAACGGCATCATCCTTGGCGCTGACCGCGGGGCTGGAGAAGGCATCTGTCAATTTCGCGGCCCAACTCGGCGGTTCAATCGCCGGCAAGGTCTCAGGATCCAAGCAAGGATATTCACCAGTCACGGTCCTGGACGGAACCGGCAACCCCGTCAAGCAAGGCTACTCGGATCAGGCCGGCAACTTCAGCGTCGTGGGACTTGCTGCCGGCTCCTACAAGGTGGCGTTCAACCGTTCCAGTGGTTACTCCACTGAGGAAGCCCAGTTCTACCAGAACAAGCCCGAGTCCGTGGGTGTAGGACAGGCCTCCACTCTGACAGTCCAAGCTGGAAAGCCAGTCCTGAACGTCAACGCGGCTCTGACCTCCGGCAGCACCCTCAGCGGATCTGTTCTCGACAGAACAGGAAAGCCTGTGGCCAGTGTTCGTG
Organism: Micrococcaceae bacterium Sec5.1; assembly: GCA_039636795.1. Taxonomy (NCBI): domain Bacteria; kingdom Bacillati; phylum Actinomycetota; class Actinomycetes; order Micrococcales; family Micrococcaceae; species Micrococcaceae bacterium Sec5.1. Next base: position 4,312,687 of record CP143430.1, read on the forward strand.
TGTACGCCTACACAACCAACGGCTCGCTGGTCACGCGCAGTTCCTACACAGATTCAACGGGCAAATACTCGATTCCAGGGCTAAGCACTGGCCAGTATCTGGTCAAGGTCAGCACCGGGAAGCCGGAACTGGGAGACCTGTATTCAGGGAACGTGACGACCGAAGCTACGGCAAAGCCCGTGGCCATGGTCAGCGGCAACACGACGACGCTCAACCTCGCCTTCCCAGCCCAAGCCCTCACTCCAGCTCCCGTGCCGACCATTACGGGAACGGCCAAGGTCGGGTCGACACTCACCGCAGTACCGGGTGTGTGGGGACCAGCCCCGGTCACGCTGACCTACCAATGGAAAGCCAATGGTGTTGCGGTCACTGGCGGTACCGCCGCAACGTACGTGCCGGTGACCGGTGATGTGGGCAAGACTCTGACGGTTACGGTCACGGCCAGCAAGGTCGGATACACCACTTCCAGTAAAACCTCCGTGGCGACAGCTGCCGTCTTGGCGCTGCCTTCCTTGGCGCCGGCTCCCGTGCCGACCATTACGGGAACGGCCAAGGTCGGGTCGACACTCACCGCAGTACCGGGTGTGTGGGGACCAGCCCCGGTCACGCTGACCTACCAATGGAAAGCCAATGGTGTTGCGGTCACTGGCGGTACCGCCGCAACGTACGTGCCGGTGACCGGTGATGTGGGCAAGACCATCACCGTGACCGTGACGGGCAGCAAGGTCGGATATACGACGGCGAGTAGGACCTCCGTGGCGACAGCCGCGGTCCTTGCCCTCCCGTCATTGGCGCCAGCCCCGGTGCCGACCATCACGGGAACAGCGAAAGTCGGATCGACACTCACCGCGGTTCCAGGTGTTTGGGGACCGGCCCCGGTGACTCTTGCGTACCAGTGGAAAGCCAACGGTGTCTCGGTGGTTGGCGGCACTGCGGCCACGTACGTGCCGGTCACCGGTGATGTGGGCAAAACTCTGACGGTTACGGTGACCGGAAGCAAGGTCGGATACACGACGGCGAGTAGGACCTCCCCAGCGACAGCCGCCGTCCTTGCCCTCCCGTCATTGGCGCCAGCCCCGGTGCCGACCATCACCGGAACAGCGAAAGTCGGATCGACACTCACCGCGGTACCTGGTGTGTGGGGACCAGCACCAGTCAGCCTGGCTTACCAATGGAAAGCCAACGGTGTTTCTGTGGTTGGCGGCACGGCGGCCACGTATGTGCCGGTGGCAGGTGACGTCGGCAAGACTTTGACGGTCACCGTGACGGGCAGCAAGGTCGGATACACGACGGCGAGTAGGACCTCCGTAGCGACAGCCGCCGTCCTGGCCCTGCCAGCGTTGGCGCCGGCTCCGGTGCCGACCATCACCGGCACGCCCAAGGTCGGATCAACTCTCACCGCGGTACCTGGTGTTTGGGGACCAGCACCGGTCACCCTGACCTACCAATGGAAAGCCAACGGCCTGGTGATCACCGGCGCGACCGCCGCGACCTATGTCCCGATCGCCGGCGATGTCGGCAAGACCATCACAGTCACCGTGACCGGCAGCAAAATCGGCTACACCACCGCCAGCAAAACCTCCGCAGCAACCGCCGCGGTCGTTTGAAATGCGCTGCGCGTCAGCATCGATATGTCCCAGAGAACGGGCAGCCGTCCCTACCCGGCAATGCCAGACAGAAACCCCTTCACATCCTCAGCTACCCGTTCCGGGCACTCCCACAACACCAGGTGACCCGTCTTCTCGTAGATATTCAATTGAGCACCGGGGATACGGCTCGCAAGGGTTTCTTGATGGTGTCGCGGCACAATGTGGTCGTGTGCGCCCCACACGATGAGCGTCGGGGCTGAGATGGTTCCGGCTTGGGTTGGCGGGACAGCCTCGTAGTAGCCGCGCAAGGACGCCTTCCAAACGGCTGCCGGCATGGCCAAGCCGTCCCGCACTCTGTCCTCGATGTAGGCAGCGGGCACAGCGTGCAGCAGCCGGTACCAGGACAAAGACTCTCTGACCCAGTCCTCCGAAACCGGATCAGTGAGCTGCTCTACCTCATTCGCAAACGGTGGTTTCCCCTGCAGGCTCAACGGAGACCCAACCAGAATCAGCGATGCCACGAGGTCCGGATGTGTCACAGCGAGTTGTTGGGCCACGTATCCGCCGCTGGATGAACCCAAGACATGAGTCCTCGCTATGCCCAACGCATCAAACGCTGCAACTACGTCTTCCACAACGGCAGTCAGCGAGTACCCGTCTTCGGGCTTGTCGGCCTCACCATGGCCGCGCAGGTCCGGCGCCACCAGAGTAAAGGACGGCAGCGAGGCAATTAGCGGCTCAAAACTCCGCCAGGATTCACCCCACGCATGCATCAAGACCAAGGGCGCGGCGTCGTCGTCGTTCGCTTCACCAAGGTTCCCCTGAACGAAGCAGGGCACGTTGATCCCGGTGCGCAGAGCGATTGTCCTGACCTCGGACTTCATGCGGTCAGCGTACGCCCGCGCTGGCTACTGGACGACCCTCTTGGGTGAATCCGTTGCCGTGTGGCATTCCGCGCAGCACGTCGAGTCCTGGGAGGACTCATCACTGACGACCGCAGCGGGCACAGCGCAACAAACGTCGCCACGCCACGCGTTGATTCCTTCGCGCACGGCGATTGCGGCAATTACCGATGCTGCGCCAGCATCGGCCCACCACCAACCCAGCGTGCTGTTCAGGACCAGGCCAATGAGCAGCACGGCGGAGAGATACGTACACAACAGTGTCTGTTTGGAGTCAGCTACGGCCGTCTTGGAACCGAGCTCACGTCCAGCTCGGCGCTGGGCCCAGGACAACACGGGCATGATCGCCAGGCTGAGGGCCGCTATCACGATGCCGGGCGTCGAGTGCTGGGCCGCTCCCCCACCAGTGAGGGACCTGATGGCATCGAACGTGACGAAGGCGGCGAGGGTGAAGAAGGAAATCGCGATGATCCGCAGGGTTAGGTGCTCGCGCCGCTCGGGGTCCTTGGCGGAGAACTGCCGGGACAATGCCACCGCGGAGGCCACTTCGATCACCGAATCCAGCCCGAAACCAATCAAGGCCGACGAATCCGCCGCGCCGCCAGCCCATAGTGCCGCTGCCGCCTCGATGACGTTGTAGGTGATGGTGGCGGCGGCGAAAAGTCTGATACGGCCTGTCAGGACGGCTCTGCGTTCCGACGCTTCCTGCAGGGCTGTGCTCATGCCAGGCACGTCCCATCAGGAGCACAGCAATTGGGGTCCACCGCCAGGACCACACCGATCAGGTCCTTGATGGCGTGACCCAGACGTGCGTCGGCCAGTTCATAGCGGGTCCTGCGCCCGTCGGGAACCCCGACAACCAGGCCGCACCCGCGCAGGCAGGTGAGGTGGTTGGACATGCTCTGGCGGGAAACACCGAGGGAATCTGCAAGCTCCGAGGGGAATGCGGGTGCATCAGCCAGTGCCAGGAGTACGCGCGCCCTGGTGGCGTCCGAGATCGCGTAGCCGAAGCGGGCCAGCACCGGAGCGTGGGTGAGGGTTTCCATGCGGTTAAAGTACAGCGCATGATGTATTCACGCAATTATGTACTGTTATGCCCTCGCGCGCACAGGCATCATGTCGGAACCACCTGTGCTGATGATTCACGGGAAACGACGTAAGGCTCTGAGGGAATGATGAGGTCTTCAGGTTGTTCACCGTTGAGCTGGTCGCACAATGCATTGACAGCGGTCTTTCCGAGCTCCAGCAAAGGCATTGCGATAGTCGTCAGCGTCGGCTGAAGATAGTCAGCCAGCGGAAGATCGTCATAGGAGATCACTGAGATGTCCTGGGGCACGGATAGCCCGAGTTCGTGCAGTGCGTGGAGGGCGCCGATGGCTTGGTTCAGGGTGCTGGTGTAGACAGCGGTGACTTCAGGGTGATCTTTGACGAGCCTCTTCGTGGCGTCGTATCCGCCCTGTTCGCTAAACGCACCCCGTTCAATAGCGGGCTCTGGAAGCTTGGCAGCCTTGGCCGCCTTGATGAGTCCTGTGCGTCGGCTGTCGCCGGGGCTAAGGGCTTCAGGCCCCGAAACATGACCAATATGCCGATGTCCCAGCTCCCGCAAATGAGCGACGGCGCAGAGGCTGGCAGCTTCCAGATCCATGGTCACGTTCCGCCCGGAGCCCGCAACAGATCGGTTGACGAACAAATAGGGAATATCGGTCTTAGGCAACAGGCCCAGTAGCGGATGTCCCGGCCGTGCTGAGGCAATGAGCAGGCCGTCCACACGCCCCGACGCCACCAGATCGGCAAATTGCTCGTCAACGCCTTCATCTTCTGTGTCTTCGGCCAGAAGCATTGCGTAACCACGCGCGCGTGCCTGAAGGTAGGCGCCTCGAGTGATGCGCGAGTACACAGGGTTGGTCAGATCCGGGATAAGGAGTGCCAATGCGCGGGTGCGGGATCCTGCGAGTGCTCGAGCGCCCGCATGCGGCTGGTACCCAAGTTTCCTGGCCGCTTCCAAGACCTTCAACCGCGTCTCTTCACGCACAGAGAGTGTCGCGTCCTTGTTCAGCACCCTGGAGGCAACAGACTTCGTAACCCCCGACAGTTGGGCCACGTCGATCAGGCGTGATCGTCCGTTAGCCGGCAGTTCTGTATTCCGGTCTTGCACCCCGGTCCCTTCGTATGGGCGAGTGGGCCATTGTGACGCCGCTCATGCACATCCTTGACACTTCCATTTCCCTCATACTAACTTGAACCCATCAAGAAAACCGGTTTTCTAAAGCATTGTTGCCGCTCCGGGTTTCAGCAATCGTCTCCGAGTTCGAGGAAGAACCATGGCAAAAATCGAAAAAGTCCAAACCGACCTTTACAAAATCCCTTTGGCTCACGCGTTGACTGACAGTACTCATGGGGTGATGCTGGACTTTGAGCTGATCACGGTCCGGATAACAGACAGCGACGGCGCAACTGGCCTCGGCTATACCTACACGGTCAATGATGGTGGCGCGGCGGTTGCCGTAATGGTGGAACGTTATCTGACGCCGAAGCTGCTCGGCCAGGACGCCGACCACACAGAGAAGCTTTGGCAGGATTTGTGGTGGACCCTGCATTACGCAGGAAGGGGCGGTCACGCTACCTCGGCTATCTCCGCGATCGATATCGCCTTGTGGGACCTCAAAGGGCGCCGCCTGGGCCAACCACTCTGGCGGCTGTTTGGCGGATACGATCCGAAGGTCCCTGTTTATGCTGGGGGCATCGACCTGGAGCTCAGCCTCGATGACCTCCTTCGACAGGCCGATCGTTTTCAGGCCGAGGGTTTCCGGGCAATCAAGATGAAAGTCGGCCGGGCCAACCTCAATGAAGATCTGGAAAGGGTCGCCGCCATGCGGTCCCATCTTGGCGAGTCCTTCCCGCTCATGGTGGACGCCAACATGAAGTGGAGCGCGGATCAGGCCGTCCGGGCCGCACGCGCCATGGCGGAGTACAACTTGGTCTGGATCGAAGAACCCACCATCCCTGACGATCTGGTGGGCTATGCCCGGATCATGCGCGAGGGCGGACAACCCATTGCTGGCGGAGAGAACCTCCACACGCTCTACGAATTCGAGCAGGCCATCAGCGCCGGGGCAATTTCCTTCCCGGAGCCGGATGTCAGCAACTGTGGTGGCTACACCACTTTCCGTAAGATCTGCTCCTTGGCTGAGGCTCACAACCTGCCTGTAACTTCCCACGGTGTACACGACCTGACAGTCCAGGCTCTGGCCGCGGCACCGAACCGGAGTTACATGGAAGCCCACGGGTTTGGTCTGGACGCCTACTTGATCAACCCGATGCGCATTGAGGATGGCTTCGCCATCGCTCCCGAACGTCCCGGGCACGGCGTGGACTTGAACTTCGACGCACTCGAAGGAGTACGTGCGTGACCAAGGCAATCTCGTCTGGACCCAAGCCGCGCAGTGGGATGCGCTGGCGGGTTCTTGGTGCCAATGCCGCGGTACTGATGCTCAACTATGGTGATCGCGCCGCGTTGGGCGTAGCGGCCCCGTTGATCATCAATGAGTTCGGGCTCAGCACCGGAACCATGGGCATTATCCTGGGTGCTTTCGCCTTCACCTACGCCCCAGCATGTTTCGCCGGCGGTGCACTTGCGGATAAGTACGGCCCCCGAAAGACCATGGCTGTTGCCGTGGCCTGGTGGTCCCTCTGCACAGCCCTCACTGCCTTGTGCTTCAATTTCCTGACCTTCATCATCCAACGCCTTCTCTTCGGCGCCGGCGAAGGGCCCCAGGGTGCAGTTACGGCCCGCACCATGGCCAACTGGTTTCCTAAGCGCGAGTACGCAACTGCCATGGGCCTGACGTTCGCTGCCAACCCCCTCGGTGCAGCTCTGGGTATTCCTGTGGTCACCGGATTGCTGGTGCTTTCCAACAACAACTGGCGCATTCCGTTCATCGTTCTGGGCGCAATCGGCCTGGTGGTCGCAGCTTGGTGGTATTGGGTCATTCGTGACAAACCCTCCCTGCATCCCCGCGTCACTGAAGAGGAATTTGCGCTGATAACCACTGTCGACGCCCAAACCAAGAAACTGATCACAGAGAACGTCCCGCCGCTGAAGTTCTACTTGCGCCAGCCTGCCGTTATTGCCAACGCAGTCGCCTTCTTCGGTTTCAGCTGGCTGCTGTTCATGTTCTTGTCCTGGTACCCGCTCTTCCTGGTGCAAACACAGAACATCAGCCTCTCAAGCCTTGCCTGGGCCGGATCGCTCCCCTGGATTGCAGGATCCATCGGCACCGCACTCGGCGGTATTCTCTCCGATCGTCTCGCACGCCGCTCCAACGCACCGTTCCGAACCCGAAAGTGGATGACGGGATTCTTCCTGGCGCTCAGCGGTGGACTTTGCATCCCGTTGGCGGCGGTGAACTCCCTTGCCCTCGCGGTTGGACTCTTCTCCGTTGTCCTGTTGCTCCTCTACTTGGCCAACGTGCAGTTCTTTGCCATCGTCCGGGACTTCGTCCACCCCGCCAGGCTCGGGGGCGTCTCCGGGTTCGTGCACTTCTGCGCGAACCTCGCAGGCATCATTGCCCCCGTGGTCACTGGCTTCCTCATACAGGACCTGCACTCCTGGACTGCCGCCTTCGCCCTGGCCGCAGGCCTCGCCATCGTCGGAGCCATCGCCCTGATCCTTGTCAAACCCCCCGTCGCCGGTGCCGCCGATTCGGCCATCGCGACTGACGCAGCCGTCGAATACGAGGTCTAAGAAATGACAACCACAAAGATAGTTATTACCGATTGCGACCATGACTCCATAGACATCGAGCGGACGGTCGCCCGGGCCGCCGGCGTCGAGCTGGTCCTTGCCCAGTGCCACAGTGAGGACGAGGTTATCGCCGCCGCCGCTGGAGCCGACGCCATCGTCGTCCAGTACGCGCCCATCACCGCCAAGGTTCTGGACGGCCTGCCCGGGCTGAAAGCGATTGGCCGCTACGGCGTCGGGGTTGACACGCTCGACGTCGAAGCCGCCACCGCGCGCGGCGTTGCCATCTGCAACGTCCCCGACTACGGCACGGAAGACGTCAGCGACCACGCGATCGCACTGGCCGTCACCCTTGCCCGGGGGATCACTCACCTGGACCGCGGTGTACGACGCGGCGACTATTCCCTGCAGCCGGTACAACCATTGCACCGGATCAGCGAGCGCGTGTTCGGCGTGGTGGGGTTGGGCTTGATCGGTATCGCCACGGGCCGGAAGGCAAAGGGCCTGGGCTACCGCGTTGTTGGTTCGGATCCAAAATTGACGCCGGGATCTGTCACGGAAGACGGGATCAGCGTAGTCAGCTTCGAGGATCTCATTGCCTGCGCTGACGTGATCTCGCTACATGTACCCCTCAACGAGGACACGCACCACCTGATCAACGGTGAAGTCTTGGACAAGGTGAAGCCAGGGGCAGTGCTGGTCAATACGTGCCGCGGTGGAGTGGTTGATACAGACGCAGTGGCGGCGGCCCTCAAGGATGGGCGTCTGCAGGCCGCAGGTCTGGATGTCTTCGAAGTGGAGCCCCTTCCCAGGACCAGCCCCTTGCTGGAACTGGACAACGCGGTGCTCACTCCCCACGCAGCCTGGTACTCCGAGGAGTCCTATCAAGAGCTCAAGCGGCGCACGGTGGAGAACGTGGTGGAGGTCTGCGCGGGCCGTTTGCCTCGGAACATCCTCAACCCGGACGTATTGAAAAGGAGCGTGTCGGCATGAGCGTCGAGACAGCGGCAAGAACCACTTCACAGACGATGGGCGCTGCCGTCTGGACCGGCCCGGAGACCGTCGAGTACCGAACAGTCTCGCTCCCGGAGGTGCCGGAGGGCTGGGCTCTGATCCGGTCGGAACTCACCGGGATATGCGGCACGGACTTCTCCATCCTCCACGGCAGCCACCCCCGCGCCGAAGCACCTGTGGTGATGGGCCATGAAATCACCGGCATCGTGGAAACCGCCGCCCCGGGAGGTCCCGCAGCGGGCACCAGGGTCATCGTTGAACCCCTGATCCACTGCGGAGATTGCCATCCCTGCCGGCAGGGCGACACGCACGTGTGCCGCAGCCTCAAGCTTTACGGGATCGACGTCGCAGGATCGTTGGCACAATTCGTTGCCCTGCCAGCCGAGACCCTGATTCCCATCAGCTCAGCTGTTCCGGTCCAGGAAGCAGCGTTGGCCGAGCCGCTGGCCGTGGCAGTTCATGCCGTCTCGCGTTCGGGGCTGCGTGGCGGCGAGCGCGTGGTGGTCTTCGGGGCCGGGCCCATCGGCATCCTCACAGCTCTTGTTGCCCGGCATGAAGGTGCCAGCAGCGTGCTGATTTCCGAGCCCTCCGCAGCTCGCCGCAAGGTAGCCGAGGAGCTTGGCTTCGACACCGTCCCTTCCGGTGCGGACCCCATCGAGGCCATCCTGGCAGCAACTGGCGGGGATGGTGCGGACATCGTTTTCGATTCGGCTGCCCACCCCTCGGTTGCAGCACTCCTGCCGAAGGCTGTCCGTGTTCTGGGCACCATCGTCCTGGTTGGCGTCTACAAGAAGCCTGTTGAGGTGGATCTGCAGGCCCTCACCTTCGCGGAAAACACAGTGGTGGGCGTCCGCGTCTACACCCGGGCCGACGTCGAACGCGCCGTCACGCTCATCGAGGGCGGCGACCTCGGGCTGGGGCGCATTCCCGTGGAGGTCTTCCCGCTCGAAGAAACCCCGGCCGCGTTCAGCAAGGCCATGACCGCTGGAGCCGTTCTCAAAGTATTCGTGGGCCCAGCTACGGCTGCTGGCCCCGGCAAGGAAGAAGCATGACTGACATCGCACCGGCGCTGCGCGCGCCTTTTGACCTGACAGGCTCGACGGCGGCCATCACCGGAGCGTCCCGCGGTATCGGCTTGGGCATTGCCTTGGGCCTGATCCGGGCGGGCGCGAACGTTGTTGCGTTGCAGCGTGGACCGCTCGCCCCTGAACTGGCCCATGCCGCCGCGGAGGCCGGTGTCACTGCCGAGAGTCTGCACATCGATCTGTCCAGTCAGGATTCCGTTGCGCGGGCCATCGAATCCACGTTGGCAAAACACAGGATCGACATCCTTGTGAACAATGCCGGCACGCAGATCCGCCATGACTCCGTAGAGTTCCCGCTGGAGGACTTTGACGCGGTGATGAACATCAACACCCGGGCAGTGTTCCAGCTTTGCCAGGGTTTCGGTAAGGCCATGGTTGAGCGCGGACACGGCAAAATCATCAACCTGGCATCCCTCCTGACCTTCCAGGGCGGATTGCGGGTTCCGGCATACGCAGCTTCCAAGGGAGCCGTGGCCCAACTGACCAAGGCCCTCTGCAATGAGTGGGCTCCGCAAGGAGTCAACGTAAACGCCGTCGCACCTGGCTACATCGCCACGGATATGAACCAGGCGTTGCTGGCCGATACGGTGCGGAACGAGCAGATATCCAGCCGGATCCCCGCCGCCCGCTGGGGTTCAGGCGATGACCTTGCTGGCGCCGTGGTGTTCCTGGCCTCCCCGGCCGCGGACTACGTGCACGGCGTGGTTCTCCCGGTCGACGGCGGGTGGCTGGCCCGATGAGCGACGTCCAAAGGCCAGCCCCTTCCGCCATCCTCAAGGCAAACCCCGTAGTAGCAGTCATGCGGGCTCAGCACGCCCGCGAGTACGCCCCAGTGATTGATGCACTTGTGCGCGGCGGCGTCCGATCCCTCGAGCTGACCCTCAGCACGCAAGGAGTGTTCGAGGAACTGCCTCTGCTCAAGGAACGGTTCGGAACCGATGCTGAAATCGGCGTCGGCACCATCACCTCCCTTGGCCAAGCGCAGCAAGCCCTCGACGGCGGAGCGGACTATCTGGTCACACCGGTAATGGTTACCGCAGTGGTGAGTGCCGCCGTCGAGCGTGGGATTCCGGTGTTCCCGGGCGGCCTGACCCCCACCGAACTGCTGGCGGGCTGGGAAGCGGGCGCCACGGCGGTGAAGCTCTTCCCGGCCTCGGCTGTTGGCGCCGGGTACATCGGCCAGCTCCGGGGACCGTTCCCGGACATGCGGATTGTTCCTTCCGGAGGCATCGGCATCGACGAGGCACCAACGTGGATTGCAGCCGGTGCCCTTGCCGTCAGCCTCGGTGGCCCACTTCTGCGCGATGCCTTCTCCGGCGGAAGCCTGGCGGACCTGACTGCACGGGCCGAAAAGCTCAGCCGCCTTGTGGCCGACGCAGTGGATGCGAGGACGACCAAATGACTGGCTACACGGATGTGGTGACCATGGGCGAAACCATGGCACTGATGAAAGCCGCAGCGCCGGGTCCCTTGGCCCACGCCGGTTCTCTGGGGCTGGGCATCGGCGGGGCCGAAACCAACTTCGCCATCGCCCTGAAACGACTAGGCACAAGCGTCACCTGGCTCGGCCGGGTGGGGCAGGACAGTCTGGGCGACCTCGTCCTCCGCGAGGTGGCCGCCGAGGGCATCACCACCTTGGGTATCCGTGACGTGAAGGCACCCACAGGCCTCATGATCAAGGAACGCCGGACCCCGGAACACCTCAGGGTTTGGTACTACCGTTCAGCCAGCGCCGGCTCACGTCTCTCTCCAGAGGATGTGCCGGTGGGCGCCATCCAGAATGCGAAGCTCCTGCACCTGACCGGAATTACCCCCGCCCTGTCTGAGTCGGCAGCCGACGCCGCCCAGCTAGCGGTGACGGTAGCACGCGAGGCCGGGGTAATTATCTCGTTCGACCTGAACTACAGGGCTGCGCTGTGGTCCCCGGACCAAGCCGGGCCAGCCTTCCGGAAATTCATTGAACAAGCCGACGTAGTCTTTGCAGGCGACGACGAAGCCGCGATCGCGGTGGGGCCCTCCAGCGACTCAATGCAGCTTGCACACAGGATCGCAGAGCTCGGCCCGGCCCAGGTGGTCATCAAAAACGGCCCCCTCGGTTGCGTCGCTGTCATCGACGGCACTGAGTACCGCCAGGAAGCAGTGCGCATCAACGCCGTGGACACCGTCGGCGCGGGTGACGCATTCGTGGCCGGTTACATCTCCGATCTCCTCACCGGCGCCTCCGTAGAAGACCGGCTCCGGACTGCGGTGCAGACAGGTGCCTTCGCCTGCTTGGTGCCCGGCGACTGGGAAGGCATGCCACGGCGCAACGAATTGGCCCTCCTTGATGCTTCGGAACCCGTAACCCGCTAAGTCGTACGCCGATCAGGGGCATGTGGATTTTCGGCATGCTCTGGCTGGCCTCCAGTAACACAACGGCAATACATAATCTCTTTGGCTGGAACTCTTGACAATCAGCCCGGCAATTGGGAACGTAGTCCATACCACCTAAGAAAACCGGTTTTCTACAGGCAATCACCAGCATTCCTTGTTTCACCATCGCAAGTAGCCCGGTCATTTTTGTAGTCGCCGAGCGAACGATCAATGAGCGCAGAAGCTCACGATTGTTCAGTGATCGGCCGACGGGTAAACGCACGTAAAACCCACGTAAAGGATTCTCCGAATGAAATCGAATACATTTTTGCCCGCAGCCATCGTTATTGGGTCTTTTGCACTCTTGGGTGTCACCAGTTGCGCGGCCCCACTGAGCGCAGGTCCCTCAAATTCCTCGGGCGAAGGTGCCTCGCAGGTGGTTGAGCGTGAATCTGCCGAGAAGTGCACCAACGCCTCACCTTCCAAGAAGGCCGCGAAGGACATGACGATCGGATTTGCGCAGTCTGAGAACGAACAGAACCCCTTCCGTGCCGTGGAGACCGCATCGGTTAAGGCAGCTGTTGAAAAGAGTGGAGCCAAGTACGTCTACACCAATGCAGGTGGCGATCAGGCCAAGCAGCTCACGGACGTGCAGTCCATGATCAACCAGGGAGTCGACGCCCTCATCGTCGCACCCATCGGTGCTACAGGACTGCAGGGTGCCTTCGCAGATGCCCGCGCAAAGGGAATCCCGGTTGTTACCATCGACCGCAAAACCTCAGGAACGGCATGCACCGATTACTTGTCCTTCATGGGTTCCGATTTCTACCAACAGGGCGTTCGCGCAGCAAAGGCTGTGGTGGAAGCAACGGGCGGATCAGGATCCATAGCCGAGGTGCAGGGCGCCCCGGGCAGTGACGTTGCGGTCGAGCGAACGAAGGGGTTCCAGGACGAGATCGCTAAGAACCCGGGCTTGAAAATCGTCGCTCAGCAGACTGGAAACTGGGAAACAAGCAAAGCCCAGGAAGTTGTTGGCCAAATGATTTCTGCCAACCCCGACGTGAAGGCTGTTTACACCCACGCAGATGTCATGGCCGAAGGCGCGATCACCGCACTCCGAAACTTCGGAAAGGTGCCCGGCCAGGACGTCAAGATTGTGTCCATCGATGGGCTGAAGTCTGTTGTGGGAGGCGTCGCCACGGGTGAGGTTCAGGCTGTCGTGGAGACCAACCCCCGGTTCGGCCCCGCTGCAGTAAAGGCGATTCTTGACTGGACGGCCGGCACGGACGTCTCCCAGGAAGTCATCATGAAGGACGCCCTTTACACCAAGGACAATGCCCAGGCAGCAGTCGATTCCGGTGCCGCGTACTAGCCCTCCCGAACCCCTCACCTATATCGCGAGGTAAGAAATGTCTGACCTAAACAAGCCGCTGGCTCTTCAGGCAAAGGCTATTACGAAGTCCTTCAACGGCGTCCCAGCCCTTAAAGGCGTCTCACTTAATCTCTATGCCGGTGAGGTCCACGGCCTCAATGGGGAAAACGGTGCCGGCAAGTCCACCCTGATCAAGATCATCACGGGCTTTTACCAGTCCGATGGCGGAGAGCTGCTGCTGGAAGGTGCCCCGATAACTTTTGCCAGACCGCTGGATGCTCAGCGTTCCGGCATCAGCACGGTGTACCAGGAGATCAATCTGATTCCCGAGCGCACTGTGGCTGAGAACATTCTGCTCGGCAGGGAACCTCGCCGTGCTGGCATCCTGGATAAGAAGGCCGCAGTTCACCAAGTACAGGCCATCCTGGCAAGGTATGGCCTGGACATAGACCCACGTGCCAAGGTTTCCTCCCTGGGACTGGGTATGCAGCAAATGGTGGCGATTGTTCGCTCTGTTGCGTTTGAAGCCAAAGTCGTGATCCTCGATGAGCCAACGTCCGCTCTCAACGGAAAAGAAATCGAGACGCTCTTTGGTGTCATTCGGCAACTGCGCTCCGAGGGAGCTGCTGTGGTGTTTGTTAGCCACCGCATGTCCGAGCTCTACGAATTATGCGATCGCTTCACGGTATTGCGTGATGGAGAGTTCGTCATGGAGAGCACTCCGGACAAGCTTCCGCGGGTGGAACTCGTCAAGGCAATGCTCGGTGGCGTAGACCTCGGCGAAGCCGACATGGACCGCGGGGCCGCCCAGCAACGGATCGAACGCCTCGCAAGAGAGGATGTCGGCCTTTCCGTCAGGAACCTTAGCTGGTCCACTCGAGTCCGCAACGTCTCCTTTGACGTCAAGAAAGGTGAAATCGTTGGTTTGCTGGGCCTTCTGGGATCCGGAAGAACTGAAACGTGCAAGGCCCTGTTTGGCGCTGTAAAGGCAGAATCCGGCGAAGTCCACGTGGATGGAGTGGCACTTACTCGTGCTACGCCATCGCGTGCCCTGCGAGCTGGCCTCGCATACCTCTCTGAAGACCGCCGAACTGAAGGCATCTTTGCCGGACTCAGCATCAAGGAGAACCTCACCGCGGCAACGCTGGACAGCCTGGCAAAGTTCGGGTTCGTGAGTCTCAAAGCGCAGAACAAAGTGGTTAAGCACTACAGCGCCGAACTCAAGATCAAGGCATCCAACTCCGAACAGTCCATCAGCGAACTCTCTGGCGGTAACCAGCAAAAGGTCCTCCTCGCCCGATGGCTGTCGCGTGAACCCAAGGCAATCCTTCTGGACGATCCCACGAGAGGCATCGATGTTGGTGCCAAAGCCGAAGTCCATCGCGTTGTGAGGACGTTGGCGGACAAGGGAATTTCGGTAGTCATGACATCCAGCGAAACAGAGGAACTGCTCGCCATCTGTGACCGGCTGATCGTTTTGAGCGAAGGGCGGGCCATGGGCGAGGTCTATTCCTATGAAGTGGACTACCAGGATGTCATGAGGCTGCTTTCGGGCCAGACCGACAATACCCCTCAGAAAGTAGGAGAGACACGATGAGCACGGAAGTTCAAATCCGCCGTGCCCGTCCCGGGGAACCCCTCGGTGATCGTGGGCGGAATATCCTCGGTTGGGCCAGCAAGAATGCTGTTTACGTCGCCTTGGTTGCGCTGTTCATTTTCAACTTAATAGCCACCCGAGGATTTGCCAGCACATTCACCCTGCAGAATCTTCTCTTCTCCGCCGCCCCGCTGATTCTGATTGCAGTGGGACAGACACTGGCCATCGGAACCGGTGGCATCGACCTCTCTGTAGGTTCGGTCATGGCTTTCTCATCGGCAACCATTGCCCTCTATTTGGGTTATGGAGAATCTGCAACCCTGCTGATTGCCCTCGCGGCTGCGGCAGCCATTGGATTCGTCAACGGCTCACTCATCGCATTCGCCCGTATCAACCCACTGATCACGGGGCTCGGTCTGCTGGTTGCCGTCCGGGGTTTGGCCCAGGCCGTATCCGGCGGTTCCCGATCACCCATCCCATCCGGTGGATTGTTCACCTGGATCGGTAACGCATCATTCCTGGGAATACCGGTGGTTGCGCTCTTTGCATTCGCTGCCACTGCGGCTTTTATCGTCCTCGTTCGTCGGACAACTTTCGGTCGCTATGCGCTTTTCGCAGGCTCGAACCGTTCAGCGGCGTTCCTCGCCGGCACGCCTAGGAATTCCACTCTCATTGGGGTCTACGTCATCAGCGCTACCCTCGCTGGAATCGCAGGTGTCATGGTTTCTGCCAGGATCGGCGCCTCAGACCCCAGCTTCATCGGCATCAACTTCGAGCTGACAGCCATCGCAGCTGTCGTGATCGGTGGAACACCCCTTGCCGGCGGACGGATGTCCATCCTTGGAGCTGCCTCAGCGGCCGTGTTTCTGCAGCTCATTGACACGACGTTTGTCATGCAGGGCATAAATCCGGCGTTTTCCCAGGTTCTGAAGGCCGTTCTCATCGTCGTGGCCCTCTACATGCAACGATCAAGAAAGGACGCACGATGAGCTCTGCTGTCTCCGTGGCCTCCGGCCGCCCGCCGCTCCTCGGCCAGAGAAGCTTGCTTGAGTTGGCCCAGACCTACGGGGTCATAGGGGTTCTCGTAATCCTGGGCGTCACCGCTTCCCTGTCCTTTCCATCATTCGCTGGCCCAAGCAACATCTCATCCATCATTACGGCTGCCTGTTTCCTGGGCTTGATCACCATCGGACAGAGTCTGGTTGTCATCTCCGGAGGCATTGATCTCTCTGTCGGTTCCATGGTGGGTCTGGGAACAGTGGCGGCAGCCCTGGCCTCACCCTATGGCTGGTTCTGGGCGCTATTGGCTCCCGTGGTCACCGGCACGCTGATGGGTTTTGCCAATGGTTTGCTCATCGGCAAGGCGAAAATGGCGCCCTTCATAGTCACTCTGTGTGGGCTGCTCGGCCTCAAGGGGATCGCACTCGTCCTGGCACCAACCAGCATCGTCATCAAAAACAGCGATTTCAGTGCCATCGGAAACGGATCCTTCCTAGGCATAAGCAACCTCATCTGGATTCTCGTCATCGCTTTTGTGATTGCCGGGCTGGTGCTCAACCGCACACCGTTCGGGTCCAACATCTTCGCTGTGGGCGGTAACGAGGACGCCGCACGGATGATGGGAACCGACGTCACAAGGACCAAGGTTGCCGTGTACACCATCAGTGGAGCCCTCTCAGGGCTCGCCGGCGCATTGCTCGCTTCAAGGCTCTCTTCCGGCGTATCAACGCTCGGCACTCAGTACGAACTCAAATCAATCGCTGCGGCTGTCATCGGAGGGGTGCTGCTCACCGGCGGTGTCGGCACCATGCTCGGAGCCCTCTGCGGAGTGCTGCTCATCGGAGTTATCCAAAACATCATCACCCAGATCGGAACACTCAACGCCTACTACCAGGACCTCGTCACCGGCCTGTTCCTGGTCCTTGCGGTCGTGATCCAGGGCGTCATGTCCAACCGCCGCAGTCCCTAGAAATACCTGTATTCAAACTCCCAAAACATCGAAATCACGGCAAGAAAGGCAACAAAATTATGGCAACGCTGGAAAACAAAGTCTCCCTCATTACCGGAGCGGCTTCGGGCATGGGCAGGGCAATGGCGCTGGGCTTCGCAAAAGAGGGTTCGCACGTCGTTATCGCTGACCTGAACCTTGAGGGCGCCAACGCCGTCGTCGAAGAAATCAAGCAAGCGGGCGGTTCTGCCTCAGCAGCGTCGCTGAACGTCGCCGATCCGGAGCAGTCCAAGGCCCTCGTTCAGGAGATCGTCTCCGAGCACGGCGCCTTGGACATCCTGGTCAACAACGCCGGCATCGGATTGATCAAGTCGGTGGAAGACACGTCGCCCCAGGAATGGGACCGGATCTTCAACGTGAATGTAAAGGGCCTCTTCTTCCTCACGCAGGCTGCTTGCGAACCCATGCGCAATCAGGGAAGCGGCAAAATCATCAACATGGCCTCCATTGCCGGGCGCCGAGGCGAAGCCTTGGTGGCGGCATACTGCGCGTCGAAGGCAACCGTCATTTCAATTACCCAGTCCGTAGCGTTGGCAATGGCCCCGCACGGGGTGAACGTCAACGCCTTGGCTCCTGGAATCGTAGACACCCCTTACTGGAAGGAAGTCGATAAGCAGTTTGGCGACATCACCGGCAAGGCTGAAGGCAAGACCTTCAAGGACGCCGCAGCAGGCATCCCCCTCGGACGGACGTCCGTCCCGGAAGACATCGTTCCTATGGCCCTCTTCCTCGCCGGACCCGGTTCGAACTACATCACGGCCCAGACGTACAACGTCGAAGGCGGCATTGTCATGAGCTAGCGCTCACTGCCCAAAAAACAATGTCAGCAGTTAGGAACATCAGATGAACGCATCGCTTTTCGCGCAGAATTCCCTTCTCGGGTCCTCGCCCGCCATGCTTGTGGGCGGCCAATGGATCAGAACAATCTCGACCCGCCCCGTTGACAACCCCGCAACAGGCCAAGTCTTTGCGGCAGTCCCGGATGGGCAGCTCGATCACGTTGAGCGGTCCCTCACCAAGGCAAAGGAAGCCCAAAAGGAGTGGGGCCGGCGTTCGCTCGCCGATCGAGCCCTGGTCCTGGAGGAAGTCGTTCGCCAGGTAGACGCCCACACCGAAGAATTGGCGCAAATTGTTGTCGCCGAGCAGGGCAAGACCATTACGGAAGCCCGCGGCGAGATCGGTGGGGTCAAAGCATTCTTTGACTACGCCATCAGCCAGAAATACCGGAATGTGGGTGAGCTCGCCGCATCCGCCCATGGAGAGCAGCTCTCCATCAGGGAGGAGCCGGTAGGTATTGTCGCGGCGATCATCCCATGGAACTTCCCTGCGGCCATCTTCGCCAGAAAGGTGGCGCCGGCCTTGATGGCAGGCAACGCGATCGTGGTCAAACCAAGCGATCTGACCCCGCTGTCCTCGCTCGCCATGGCTAAGATCTGTGAGCTGGCTGGGGTCCCGGAGGGACTCGTCAGCGTCATAACCGGGCTTGGCCGCATCCTGGGTGCTGCTCTTGTGGAGCATCCGTTGGTCAACATGGTCACGGTGACGGGATCAACGCGAGCGGGCCAGGAGATCTTGGCCAAGGCAGCCAAGAAGGTCATTCCGGTTTCGCTGGAACTTGGTGGAAAGGCGCCAGTGATCGTCTTTGATGACGCGAACCTGGACCTTGCTGTGCAAAAGGCCTTCGAAGCCAGGTTCTGGAATTGCGGACAAGTTTGCACCTGCAACGAACGGACGTATGTCCAACGAGGCGTCTACGAGGAGTTCGTTGCGCGCTTCGTGGCCAAGGTAAAAGGTCTCAAAGTGGGCGACCCTCTGGATGAAACTTCTGAGATGGGTCCCAAAGTCTCGCGTGCCGAGCGTGACAAAATCATCGAGTTCGTGGACGCGGCCGTCGCCGCCGGAGCAAGAATCGAGACGGGCGGCGGTGCACCTGAAGGACTGGAGAACAGCACGGGATATTGGTTTGCTCCCACAGTGCTGACCAACGTCACCAACGACATGGACATCGTCCAGCAAGAGGTTTTCGGCCCCGTTCTGCCAATCGTGCCGTTCGACACCTATGAAGAGGTGATCGAATGGGCAAATTCCACTGTCTACGGGTTGACTGCCTACGTGTTCACGGAAAGCATCCGTACGGCTATGTCGGCGACCGATGACTTGGAATTTGGTGAGGTCTACCTGAACAAGATTGGCCCCGAGCAAGTCCAAGGATTCCACACAGGGTGGAAACTTTCCGGTCTCGGCGGTGATGACGGTCAGCACGGCTTCGAACGTTACAGCCGAAGGAAAACCGTCTACTTGGATTACAGCGCAACCGACTAGAGCTGGTGCTGAAAACGCCGACGCGCCCACCCCTCCGCCCAACCCGGCGGCAGCTCCGCCGTCGTACGCTTTTCCGACACGACAGAGGCGGAGCCACCCTTTTAGGTGGCCCCGCCTCTGGTGCGTTGGGATTATCCAGTCCTGCGCCCGCGTTTCGGGTTACCTGTTGCGTTGGTATGCAGGGCGGGTCCCTCCGCGTGCCGACCTACAGGTGCCGGCAGTCATGTGAAGAGTTGCGGTTTAGAGGATGCCGGTCGGAACCAGGAGGGCCCAAGCCATGGCGGGCGCCACCAGCACGACTCCACCGGCGTAGATCATCAGCTGCTTGTAGACGCGTTGACGGTCTGATTCCTGGGCGTTGGCGACGATCAGTGCGCCGTCGGTGGAGAAGGGCGAAACGTCCACCACGGTTGCTGCGATTGCAAGGGCTGCGACCGTTCCTGATGCACTCAACGTGCTGGAGGCCAGCAGCGGCCCGGCGAGCGGGATGAACGCGGTGAGCAGGGCGGTGGACGAGGCAAATGCTGAGCCGACGCCGATGACGTAGCAGAGAACCAAAGCGATCAGCAGCGGTGCGCCGAGAGCCAAAGCCATCTCTGCAAGGGTGTCGATAACGCCCACATGCTGCAGCAGGGAGACATAGGTGATCATGCCGGCCACCAGGAGGACGGTGGACCAGGAAACGCCACCGATGAAAGTCCGGTGTTCCTTGATGTTGACCAGCGCCAGCAGCAGGCCGGCGGAAAGAGCAACAAAGCCAATCGGCATCCGGAAGCCCAGCGTGCAGACGAGCATTACACCGATCAGCACGAGCGTCAGGATCTGCTGGCCGTGAGGCCGCGTGGTGCGGGGAGTTTCGAGGTCCACGTTGGGGACCCCCGTGCCGTCCTTCAGCTTGCCAAAGACCGCGAACAAAGCCAGGGAGAGCGCCGAGAGAAGCAGGTTGATGGCGAAGCTCGCCGCGAAGAGTCCGCCCTGGGAAATGGGGAAGCCGTTATCGTGGGCGATGTTGTGGACCAGGACGCCGGCAACCGACAGTGGCGAGAACCCACCGGCGTGTGCGCCATTGATGACGAAGGCACCCATGAGGACGGGGTGGATGCGCGATTCGTAAGCGAACCCCATGGCGGCAGGCGCCAGAAGAGCGACGGCGGCGGGCGAGAATGTGCCCAGCGAGGTCAGCGCCGCGGCAATAAGGAAGAAGACCCACGGCAGCAGCATCGTCTTGCCCCTGACGAGGCGCACACAGTTCTGCACGATGATGTCGATGGTTCCATTGCGGTTTGCCATGCTGAAGAAGTACGTCACACCGATGATCGTCAGCACGATGCTGGCCGGGAAGTCCTCCAGGATCTCCTTATCGGACATTCCCAGCATGAAATACCCGACGCCGAACGAGGCTACCAGCCCCATCACACCGATGTTCAGGGGCCACTTGGTAGCGACAACGAACATGAGGACGAGGATGACCAGCGGAATGATCTGCGTAGCGGTCAGGGTCTGCTCCGTTCCCGAGGTGGCCGCCGGGTTGAAAATGGCGCCTCCGAACATCAGAGCGGCCAGACCCAGGACAGCAATCACGGCTGCTGTTATGAGCAGGATACGGCGACTGCGGGTGGGACGTTTGGAACCAGCCTCCTGGATATCATCCACTGATGTGGAGGCGGTTTGGTAATCGGTCTTAGTCATGATCTTTACTCCTCGTTGAGTGGGCTGATGTCACTGAGCGGCTGATGCGAAGGAAGGCTCGACGGCGTTGCCGAGGAGTTCCGGCAGATGCAGGGTGGTGGTGGCGATGGTGCGTGCCGTACGGTCCACCCCGACCAACAGGGACCCGTCGCGTTCTTCGCTCCAGGTCTCGATCACACCCGCAGGAGTACGAAGCCGCAGGATGGATCGCGGTTCACTGCCCGTGATGCTGTTGAGGACAGTTCCTGGGGTACTCGCTGCAAGCGTCAGGGCGATGCTTCCGGTAATTGCCAGGGCGGGGTGGGGCTTGCCCATGGAGAGCATCATGACGTTGACGTCGGCAGTGTCATCTGTGCCGGGGGCTCCGACTATTGCGAGCTTGGGAATAGCGCGGGCAGCGTCCTTGACCGTTGGGGCCAGACCCATCCGGACGGCAGCCTGCCGCCGAATCTGGTCCAGGGTGTCCAACTGGAGCTTCACTCCCGCCTGCCAACTTTCGAAGCGGGCTGCGTCCAGGCCCAGCTCCTCAGCCTTGACGATCACAACGGGAGCTCCGGCGTCGACCATTGAAACTGTCCAGCGCGTCCCGCCGGCACTTATCGTGTCCGTTGGCTCACCGGTGGGCAGCAACTTCCCGGTCGTCTTTCCGGCGGGATCCTTGAAGCCGAGGCCCACCCGATAGCCGGGAAATACGACGCCGGGCATCTCGGCATCCGGGACGATCGGCAAAGCGCCCGCTGGGGTGGCAACGCGCTGGATGATGATCTGGCCGGTGTTGGTGTTGCGCGTGACGATCCGGGTGTTGTCGCCGCTGGGTGTGACCCAACCCTTCTCGATCGCGTACAGTCCAACAACCGCCGAGCAGTTTCCGCAGTTACTCCCCCAGTCCACGGCCGCTTCCTCGATGCCGACCTGAGCGAAAGTGAACTCGACGTCGACATCCGGGTCGGCAGGACGGCGCAGAATCATGGCCTTGCTGGTGGTGGAGGTAGATCCCCCGACGCCGTCGATCTGGCGGTGGTCCGGGCTGCCGAAAAGCCGGGGCAGCAAAGAGTCCAGGTCCTTGTGGGTTTCGTCCAGGTGTTCACCTTCGAAGACCCAGCACTTGCTGGTGCCTCCACGCATCCATTCCGCTTCAATCTTCATGGCAGTCCGTCCATCTCCTCGTGCCGCGCTGGGTTTCAGGGGCCTATTAGAAGAATGATCCGGATCACAAATGAAGACAATGTTGGATATTTGATGGGGTATGTAGAGGTGCTTCATTCACTGTGGCGTGAACGTTTTGAAGCTGCTTGTTTGCTGGCTATTGGCTCTTTGCCGGGCTGTGGCTAGTTGAAACCGCGCAGGATTGCATAGAATGAACCAAAACCAGAGGACAGTTAACTGATGCTTAATGATCATGGCCAGGAATTATTCGACATTCGGCGGTTGGCTCTGCTGGTTGAGGTGGTGGAGCAGGGATCCATCACTGCCGCGGCCGATCTGATGCTGTACACGCCATCGGCGGTTTCCCAACAATTACGGAAGCTGGAACAGGAAGTAGGGCAGCCGCTTCTTACACGCCGCTCGCGTGGTGTGGTGCCGACAGAAGCCGGTCAAGTGCTCGCCGGGCACGCCCGCAAAATGGTGGGACAGATGCGCGCCGCCCGGAACGACCTCGACCAAATCGCCGGCCTCCGCCGCGGCTCCCTCACCGTGGGCACGTTTCCCACGCTCGCCGGATCCTTCTTACCGCTCGTGATCCGGGCCTTCAAGAAGCGATACCCGGCCATCAGCCTGTCCGTCCGCAGTGCGCGTTTTGAGGAACTGGTCTCGGACCTCGAATCCGGAGAGACCGGCCTATGCCTGCTCTGGGACTACCCTTGGAATCGCTTCCATGACGACGCCATCCGGACAACCGAAGTGTTCCAGGAAAGCACGGTCATCCTTGTGGCCAAAGGACACCAGCTCGCCGACCTCGATGAAGTCAAGATGGAGGATCTGAAGAAGGAGTCCTGGATCGTCCGTGCGGATGCCCATCCTGTGGTGGAAGTCCTCCGGCGTTCGGCCAACGAAGCCGGCTTCGAGCCGACCATCGGATTCCTGGCCAACGACTACCAGGAAGCGCAGGCCATGGTGAGCGTCGGAATGGGCGTCGCCATGGTGCCCAAAACCGCCGTCGCACTCCAGCACCCCGACGTCCGGGTGCTGAGCCTCGGCGCCGCTGCCCCACTGCGCCGGGTGCTCCTGGCCCAACGCCAGGACAAGGTCTACGCCCCGGCCGAGGTCGCGTTCCACACCACGCTGTTGGAAATCGCCCGGGAGCATGTTGGGGATTACCTCTAGGGCTGTTGGGCTGCTATTCGCCCACAGTGCGGATGAGGACGTGTCCGATGATTTCGCTGCGGTAGCGGGCTTCTGTGCACGTAATGGTTTCGCCCGACTCGGAAATTGCCCGTTGTTTGGCCCGCAGGAGCGGGCTGCCTTCGGGAACGTGGAGAGCGCTTCCGGTCTCCTTATCAGCTAGCACGGCGTCGAGATTCGCTTCATGCTTCACCACACGCACTCCCGCTTGGCGCAGGAACGTAGTGATGTCCATTCTCAGGTCGGAGAGGCGCTGAGGGTCCACGGCGTTTCCCGCTATGTGAAGTGGAAGGAAGTCCTCAAGGAGCAGGGCGGGGACACTGTCTATGGCGATACACCTGCTGACACGCCACACATCACCCGAGAAGCCCGCTTCCCGTTTGATCCAGGAAGGCGCTGTGGTCTGCGTAGCGGAGAACGCTGCCAGGGTGGGTTTGCGTCCGCGTTTGCTGATCTCTTCCGGCAGTGACCCAACAGTATTGATGTCCACGTAAATCGAACGGAAAATCGGTTGGTCCTCGTCGTCACGCCGATCGGCAACAAAGGTTCCAGCCCCCCAGCGCCGCACAACTGCCCCTTCATGCCACAAGCGGTTCAAGGCCTCGCGAACAGTTACCCGGCTGACTCCGATCCGGGTCGCCAGTTCTGCTTCACTGGGCAGCCGGTCCCCGGGTTCGCTCGCTGAGATCAATTTTTGTATGTGATCCAGGGCTATTTGGGAGCGGCTCAGCGTTGAAGGCATACGGTCAATTATTGCCGGTTCCATTGATCACCACGCTCCGATCTGAAAGAGCTGCCGCGGCGAGTTCGGGTAGGACTCGGTCGCCGACAATTCCGAAAGGCGTTCCAGCAGCGCAGCTCGTACATCCTGCCATTCGTTCTTGTAGGCAAGATTGGTCTGCTCGTGGGGATCGGACACCAAATCGAAGAGCTGCTCACCTCCACCACTGAGGTGCCGCGTGAAGCGGTACCGGTTGGTACGGATGGTCCTTGCCCAACATTTGGGACTGGCCTCCACATGATTGTTGTTCGACTGAATGAACAGCTCAGGCCGCCAATCATGAGGGATCTTGCCTTCCATCAGTGGCAGGAGCGACCTTCCGTGCAGCATGGGCATGGTCTCTTCCCTGCCCTGCCGGCGGCAAGGAAGGGACGGCTCCGGAATCCCTGCCCAGTGGTAGATCGTGGCGGCGATGTCTGAATGCTCTACGAGCTGGTCCTTTGCTCCTGCCTCCAGGCCAGGACCCGAGATGATGAGTGGAACACGAATGCAGGCATCATAGTGGCGCTCCCACTTCCCTAAGAGACCATGATCGTGCAGGAGCTCCCCGTGATCTGAGGTAAAGATAAACAGCGTATTGTCGAGGCGCCCGGAAGTCTTCAAGGCCTCGCGCACCCTTCCCAGTTCGTGGTCCAAATGGGCGATGTCGGCGAAGTACAGCTGTCGCTGGCGTTTCCAGTCGGCAGTGTCATAGCTCGCCTGGGCGTACCGCTCCTGACGGTAATAAGGAATCCGGTCCTGCTCCCATTCCGCCTTAAGGGGAGAAGGAATGGCAGTCAGATCCACACGATCTACATATTCAGCAGGCGGCGCAAACGGGTTATGGGGCTGGATGTAGCTAATTTGCGCAAACAGATTGCCCTCCGAAGTTTGGAGGAACTCGCAGGCGCGGTCTGTGATCCATGCAGTTTGGGAAACCTCTGCAGGGAAAGGAAGTTCATAAGCTTCCTGCGTCGATTCCGGATATTTCCGCTGTGCCTCAAGGATTTCGGCTCGAAGATCAACAGCTTCGGGTCCATAAGCCCGCATCTCCGGAACCATCGTCATCCAAACCGTGGATTTAGCCGCTTCATGGTTTTCCGGGTGCTCACGTTGAACCCAATCAAGCCACTCCCCTGCCCTGGTATCTTCCGTGTTGTGCACAACGTCGAATCCGTAGGGCCGGTAATCGGGGCAGATCTGTTCGATCTGCGTCTTGAAATGGAGTTTGCCGAATCCTCCGGTCGTCCAACCTGACTTCTGCAGAGCCTGCATGAACGTCGGCACGTCAGGGTCCAGGTCATAGCCACATTCGGGAACACCATGACCCGAGGCGGACAGTCCGGTAGCGATGTTTGCGCGCGAAGGACTGCAGACGGGGTTTGTACTGAATGCGTTGGTAAAGTCGGTCGATTCTGCCAGCAGGGCGTTGAAGTTGGGTAGGTCTACAACTCCACTCCGGGCAGTTTCGAGCCATTTTGCGCCGAGCTGGTCCACCATGAACAGGACAATGGTGCGGGTGTTCATCGGTATGCCCTCAATTAGATGCTCGGGTTTGCTCATCGGCATCTGACTGCTGCTGGGCTCGCAGAATGCGCGGCGCCACCAGGGTGCAAATGATCATGAGCACAGCAAGCCCTGCGATGTAGATCGAAACCGGGAGGGTGCTTCCCGTGCTTTGGGCCAGGGATGCGCCCAGCAGCGGTGTGAGGCCTCCACCCAGGACGGCTGCGAACTGGAAACCCAGCGAGATGCCCGTGTACCTGATGCGTGCCGGGAACAGCTCGAAGAACAGTGCGGCTTGGGCGCCGTAGGCGACGCCGCCCAGAGCGCCAACCAATGCCATCGCTGTGAAGATGACGGGTACCGAACCGGTTGATCCTGCAGCGAACATGATGAAAGGCGCCGGGATCAGCAGACACGCGCCGATGACGTAGGCACGGGTTCGGGTCAGCTTGTCAGAGAGCCAGCCGCCAAGAAGCGTTGCGAGGAGGTACGTGACGGCAGCGATAAGGTTTGCAGTGGTGGCAGTCGCTTGCGAGACGTGCACCGTGTTCAAAAGATAGGAAACGAAGAACACGCCCTGGGTGAATCCGAAAGCAGCCACGGCGATGTACATGCCGATGGCTACCAACACCATCTTGTAGTGGTGGCGCAAAGTTTCCCAGAGCGGTGCCTTCACAACCTTGGCACTCTTCTCGAGCTGCTTGAACTCCGGGGATTCATCGATCTTCGACCGAATGATCAGCCCTGCGATGACCAGCACGAAGCTGAACAAAAGCGGTATGCGCCATCCCCAATCGAACATCTGCTGCGGGGTGAGAAGTGTTGCCAAGGCCGTTACGGTGGCCGTTGCCAGGATAATCCCAAGCCCGCTGCCGGTTTGAACTGCAGCACCGAAGATGCCGCGCTTCTTCTGAGGTGCGGTTTCCATCATCAAAGTGATGGCACCACCCCATTCACCACCCAAGCCGAAACCCTGTATGAAGCGCAGGGTAATGAGAAGGATGGGCGCAAGGATTCCTGCGGCGGCAAGTGTGGGGAGGAAGCCCATGAGGGCCGTGGCCAGTCCCATGGTGAGCAGGCTCGCTACCAGGACAGGCTTCCGGCCGAACTTGTCGCCGAAGTGCCCAAAGACAACTCCGCCAAGCGGCCGGGCCAAGAAGCCGACGCCGAAGGTCGCAAAAGCCATGAAGGTCCCAAGCACAGGATCCTGGGCCGAGAAAAACAAGCGGCCGAAGACCAAGGCTGTCAGGGTTCCGTAAACGTTGAAGTCGTAAAACTCGATGGTGTTTCCAACGATGGTGGCGGCTGTCACCTTGCCCATCGGTCGTGGCGGGGCTTGAACTGCTGTGGTTGCGCGTAACACGAGATCTCCTTTGACAAAGGGTACCGCTCAACTTGGGGAAGTCTAGAGGTCTAGACGTCTAGACGTCTATAAGTCTGGAATGAGGTGCGTCACATGTCAAGGTCTTTTTTTGTGCTTCTATCACCGGTGGGGCCGCGCAGCGGCAGGGGCAACAGATATCCTTTGTTATGCCCATCCCGGACCGACCGTCGTCGAACATTCCCGAAGAACCTGGAGACATGTCCGGGCTACTTCACGACAAGCTCACTATCCCGGAACGGCACGTTGCACCGCGGAGCCAGAAGGTCCTCTACGTCATCGCGGTGATCCTTGCGGTGGTCGGCGTCGGATCGTTCTTCCTCATCCTCGCCGAAGTAAAGCAAAAAATTGATCTGGCCACCGTGGATGAAACAGTCAGCACGTGGTTCGTGAGCCAACGCTCACCGACGGCGACCACGGTCATGGCTGTCCTCGCCACGATTTTTGGCCCTATCGTGATGCCGATCATCGTCGCTGCCGTGACCGGGATCTGGATACTCAGGGCGCGAAAGCTCTGGCGGCCCCTCTTGTTGGCCGGGGCCATGCTGACCGGCGTGATCCTCGCCCAAGTCATTACGCGCTTGGTCGAACGGCCAAGACCGCCCATGGATCTCATGGTGCTCGGCGCTGACAGCACCTACTCTTTTCCGTCGGGCCACGTACTCGGCGCCTCCGACTTCCTTCTCGTGGGAGCGTTCCTCGTCTTTTCCCGCCGCCGCAGGATAGGTGCTGTTATTGCGGGCTTCAGTGCCGCCGTCGCAGGGATCGCCACCCAAGCGATCAGCAGGCTCTACCTCGGCTACCACTGGCTCACGGATGTCCTCGCCTCTGTCTCGCTGTCACTCATAGTGCTGGCCGCAGTGATTGCCTTGGACACCTGGCGCACCACCAAGGCACTGCCCGGGCCTGAAGAGATGGCTGCCAAAAAGCGCGGCTGACGGCACGAATCGCATCTCGGAGGGTCAACTTCAGAACACGTTCTGAGTTAGTTTGCAGCAGCCGCAGACCACCCCGTCCGGATCACCCGCCGTGACGGCGAGTCCCTCGTTCTGATGTCCGAGAGTGCAGATGCAGCACGCACTTCGCTGCTTGAACTGGCAGCCCAACTGGTTGCAGTCTCAACAAGCACGGAGGGAACGCTTGGCGCCCGCATGAGCGATCGCTTCCCGTGGATGCTTGCCCTGAGTCCAGCTGACCGCGAGGTTTGCGCCGATGATGTCCTGGCTGCAGCCAGAGCGTCCTTCGCTACCAATCAGCCTCACCTGGCCATTGCAGAATTGACCTCATGGCGTGAGACTGCCACGGCGATCGCAGCCGGCCTCGGCAAGGAACCTTTGGAGTGGCTCGACGACTCGGAAGCCGCGAGCGTCCTTAGCACATGGCGAGGAGGGAAAAGACCGAAAAAGTTCAACTACCCTCTTCGCGGCGAACTGGGTCTTGTGCAGCGTGGTGGGGCTACCCACGAACGGTGGCAGCACAAGCCCAAGAGTTGAGTGATATCCACCGGACACTTTCCGCGCCCTCGGCAAGATAGGACCCACCGTCGCCGCGCGGTGTTATGAACTGGGCTTCATGCGCATCCTGCGCAGGGCGGCTACCGCGAACACCCCGGCGAGCGGCAGGGCGACGACGACGGCGCTCAGCCACGCGCCTGTGCCCTGCCAGCCTTGGACGGCGGCGTTGAGGGCTTGGACGCCGGTCGCCGCGGCGGCGAGCAGGAAGGCCGCGGCCGCGAGCGCCGGCGCGAGGCCTGCCGGGAGTACGGCTTCGCGGGGCAGGAGTCGCCATACGAGGAGGAGGACAAGGCCCAGCACCCCGAGGACTACGCGGTATTCGACGACCTCGCCCCAGTGGTGCTCGGCGGCGGCCTGGGCGCAGTCGAGCCCGGGGTAAGGGGCCTGCAGGACCGCGCATCTGGCGGCCGTGTAGGCGACACCGGGCAGGTCGCCGGCTACGAAGCCCGCACCCCAGATCCGGCCGAACAGCTCCGATATGGCGCCGCTTACCCCGACGGCGATTGCGCCAACGGCCGCGAGGCCAACCACGGGCCGCAGGAACGCGCGCAAAGGCAGCCGGGCGACGTCGTGAAGTGACGGGCGCAGGACTGGCGTCACAGTGCTGACCGGGCCGAAGCGGTGGACAGCTTCGCGCTCGGCGTCCTCCGGGCTCATGCCCTGCCCGCGGAGCCGGGCGGCGCATTCGCGCAAATGCGCCTCGGTCTCGGCGAGGAGCCGGCGCCCAGCGGCGGGATCACCGTCCCGCGCTGCGATGAAGAGCTCGTCGAGGTAAGCGTCGATGGCCCCGCCTTCAGTCCCGGCGCCGTTCTCCGCGCTCACGACGCCGCTCCAAGAACACCGCGGACCGCCGCGGAGAAGCCTTTCCATTCCTCCACCCTGCGGGCCAGCTCGGCGTGCCCGGCCTCGGTGAGCGCATAGACGCGCCGGCGACCGCCGGGGTCATCCGCCCAGCGGCTCGCGACGCACCTCGCCGCCTCGAGCTTGTGCAGCGCGGGATAGACCGAGCCCTCCTGGAGCTCGATCCGCGCGCCGCTGCGCTCGTGAATGCGTGCGATCAGCGCGTAGCCGTGTGCCTCGCCCGCACCGAGCGAGCTGAGCAGAAGAAGGTCAAGCTGTCCGTTCACTGAACTACGTCCCATACCTAGGGAGTCTAGGTATGGGACGCGGTGCTGACAAGAGCATCCGCATTCCTGTCGAAGTCAGCATTGCGTTCTATCAGTTTTAGGTGTTTCAAAATTTTCCAAGATTCTCGTTACAGTTTGTTGGCTGCCGGACATTAACAGGGCATGAGCTTGCAAACGATGGGGGAACGCGTGGATCTGGAGAGGGAACAACGGTTCCTGGCCGCTCACACGGCCGCCCACGACCGTATCTACCGCTA
Source organism: Micrococcaceae bacterium Sec5.1 (assembly GCA_039636795.1). NCBI lineage: Bacteria > Bacillati > Actinomycetota > Actinomycetes > Micrococcales > Micrococcaceae > Micrococcaceae bacterium Sec5.1. Next base: position 4,342,246 of record CP143430.1, read on the forward strand.
TTTCCGACGCCGGACGGACGGCGCCGCCACTGCGGAAGATCTGTGCGCCGAGGTTTTCAGGATTGTCTGGGAGAAGTCAGGACACGGCGATGACCTCTCGGCGGTCGTTCTTTTCGGGGTAGCCAAGAACGTCCTCCGAAACCATGACAGGTCCGTTTCCCGCTCTGCTGGACTCATTGGAGCTTTGCGGTTGGAGCGCACTGATGGAACACCTGCTGAGGGATCCGCCGTCCTGGATGCAATCGAGCTGCTTGCCCCGAAGGAGCGGGAGGTCTTACTGCTGACGTACTGGGACGGACTGACCGCCGTCGAAGTGTCCCAGCTCCTCAATATCTCGGCAACTGCCGTGCGGATGCGCCTGCACCGGGCTCGGAAAGAACTGGGCCGGATACTTCAAATGGAAACAGTGTCAGAAGGAGCACCGGAATGAGTCACGACCACTCTGCTTTCGACCTACTCTCGGCCGCCGATCCTGCACTCACAATCACCGACGAGGAACTGAGCCGCAGCCGTCAACGATCCCTGTCGTTCGTCAATTCAGAGGCCACTCATATCGCGATCGGCGGATCCATCCATGACTTCCACCGGATGCCTGCCAAACGTCACTGGGGGCGCTTCGCAGTCGCCGGGCTTGCCGCAGCAGCAGTCGCAGTGAGTGTACTGGTCGGTTCGACCCTGGCGTCGCGTCCGGACAACACCGCTGCGGTCCCGACCGCGGAAGCGGTCACCCCGACGGCGACACCGACCGGTTCTGGAAAATCCTCCCTGTCGGGACCCACTATTACCGATTCCTTCGGCAACGTCGATTACTACACCACAGTCCCCGGTGACACGACAGCGGCAGTGGCTGCATACTTCCACATCACCGAGAAGAAACTCGCTGAATTCAATGGGATTCAGCCAGGCAGCGAACTGGCACCCAACACCACGCTTCGACTAATCCCCGCTCCAGGTCCCATGAACGGGGCTAAAGGGACGGCTACCGTGGATGCGAACGGAATACCCACTAGTTACACAATCGAGCCCGGTGACACCCTCGACGGCATCACTTACCGGTTTGGAATCACAGAAGAACAGCTGGCCGAGGCGAACAAGGTCCCGTTCGTGTACGAGAAAGGCAATGTCTATTTTGTCCGCGCAGGGAACCACATCCAGCTCCAGAAAAACCCTGTGGATAGCAGATCCGGCCGAGGAACGAGCATCAACAATTCCTTCGGCCAAACCATTTACTACACCAGCGTCGACGGTGACTCTTTCGACAGCCTCGGCTACAAATTCCGGTGCACCACCGACCAGTTGCTCCGGTGGAACACAACCCTTACGACAGACCGGCCCATCCCCGGAGGGACCAGGGTAAGACTCATGCCCGGCGAAGCCATTATCGAGGGCGCCCATGGCACATTCACCACCGACGCCGAAGGCGTCCCCCTGACCTACACCACCGCTCCAGGGGATACTGAGCGGCAGATCGCTTTCCGCTTCGGCGTGCCTGAAATCGCGGATCTGGAATCGGCGAACCGCCCGCTCACCGGCACCGACCGTGTCTGGTACGCCTTCTCAGACCTGCCCTCCGGAGAGTTGGCCCCAGGCCAGACAATCAGCCTCAACCTGACCAAGCCCATCCACAAATGACCCCGCAAGCTAAGCCGGCGAAGCCTTCTCATGAGCAGAAGGGGGGCAAGTTGAGCGTCGAACAACCAGGTTTGCCGGGCAGACGATTTGCTGGTCGGTTGACTCGCCTTTGATCAGGCTTAGCGAGAGACGGCCGGCGAGTACGCCTTGCTCAAACGGTGTTTGATGGACGGTTGTGAGGTCCATCGTTTCTGCCATCGGGTGGTCGTCGATCCCAATGATTGACATATCCTGGGGGACGCGAAGGCCAGATCGCCGCAGGCTTTGGAGAGCGCCGTAGGCAACCTCGTCAGAAAAGGCAAATACTGCGGTGGGCAGGCGAGACAGGGTCAGAATTTTGTCCATGCCCAGGGAGCCGCCATCAAGGCCCCATGGAACGGAAACCACGAGTTCCTCATGAGCGTCAATACCTGCCGCGGCGAGTGCACTCCGGTATCCTCGCTCGCGGCCGACGTCGGCGGAGTATTGTTTGCCTTCCGGGTCAACACTGCTGATCATCGCGATCCGCCGATGTCCCAGCCCCAGCAGATGATTGACGGCGTGTCGCGCCGCCAACTCCTCATCGATCCCGACCGAAGGACGCCCAGGCGTAATGCTTCCCGCCACAATGGCGTGAACCCCCATGGCGTCAAGACGCTCCCACTCCTCCTCTGTGATGGGGAAAGCAATATTGATGATGGCATCTACTTTTCGACGCGCGGGGAGTTCCTCGAAAAACCGACGCCTGTCTTCGGAGCTATCGAGAGGGTAGAGGAGCACATCGATACCGGCGGCCGTTAGTTCTGCAGCTACGCCGGCGATGACAGCCGAATAGAACCACTCGTTGATCATGGGAGTGATAAGCCCAACGCGTCCGGTTCGCCCGCCGGCGAGTTTCGAGGCTTCGGGTGAGACGACGTAGCCAAGTTGTTCGGACAATTGCTGGATCTTGAGGCGGGTGCGTTCGGACACGCCTTTGCCCCCTGCCAGGGCGCGCGAGACCGCGCTTACCGAAACGCCCGCCTCCCGGGCTACGTCCACCATGTTCACTGAATGTCGATCCCCATTGGCCATTCTTCAATAGTACTGGATTGAACGCATACGTTTGCGTAAATTTTGCTCAAAAACGAAGCGTGTTCGCTTGAACGCGAAGGCCAGCAACTTCTGGTCCCAGAAATCAACGCTTGACCATGCCGATCTCAGCACCTATCTTTAACTCAAACGTTTGCGTAAGAGACTCAAGTCACAGCTGACGAGTCGCGTCGACGAACCGCTTCGACCAATCCCGCCCGTCGAAAACCGGCAATGATGCCCGGAAAGCAGAACAGGAAGCCCCCTCTCTTGAGCACCAAAACCCCAACCATGCATGCCGACGTCGAGGAAGTGTCGGGTGCAGACTGGTGGCGGCAAGCCGCCGTGTACCAGATCTATCCGCGGAGCTTCTCTGATTCCAACGGTGACGGCCTGGGCGACGTCAAAGGCATTACGGCCAAGGTCCCGTATTTGAAGTCACTCGGGATTGACGCCGTTTGGTTGAGCCCCTTCTACCCGTCGGCTCTCGCAGACGGCGGCTACGACGTGGACGATTACCGCGACGTGGACCCCAGGCTGGGCAGCCTGGCGGACTTCGATGAGATGACCGTTGCGCTCCACGACGCGGGCATCAAGCTGATCGTGGACATCGTTCCCAACCACTCCTCTGACCGGCATGAGTGGTTCAAGGAAGCCCTCGCCGGATCCAGGGGCTCCGCCGCCCGGAACCGCTACATCTTCCGTGAAGGCAAGGGCGCGGAGGGCGAGTTGCCGCCGTCGGACTGGGAATCCCTTTTCGGCGGCCCGGCCTGGGAGCGCATTACCGAACCGGATGGCACTGCCGGGCAGTGGTACATGCATCTGTTCGCCAAGGAGCAGCCGGACTTCAACTGGGACAACCCGGAGGTGCGCGAGGACTTCCTCAAGACCTTGCGTTTCTGGGCCGATCGCGGCGTTGACGGTTTCCGCATCGATGTGGCGCATGCCTTGGCCAAGGATCTGACCGAACCGCTGCCGGCAAAGGCTGAACTGGCGGCCGAGAACGAGACCGTGGACGGTACGCACCCGTTCTGGGACCGGGACGAAGTCCACCAGATCTATGCAGAATGGCGGGCCCTGTTCAACGAGTACACCCCGCCGCGCACCGCCGTCGCCGAAGCCTGGGTGCATGCTGACCGACGCAGCCGTTATGCCAGCCCCGAGGGTCTGGGACAGGCATTCAATTTCGATCTTCTGCAGGCAGCTTTCGACGCCGGACAGTTCAGGGAGATCATCACCCGCAACCTGACCGAATCCGAGATCACCGGCGCGCCCTCCACCTGGGTGTTTTCCAACCACGACGTCGTCCGGCATGCCACCCGCTATGGGCTGCCCAAGGGTCCCGGGCGCAACGGACCCGCCCAGGCGTGGCTGATGTCCGGCGGCAACGAACCTGCCCTGGACCGTGAACTGGGCCTGCGACGGGCAAGGGCCGCATCCCTGCTGATGCTTGCCCTGCCAGGATCCGCGTACCTGTACCAGGGCGAGGAACTGGGCCTGCATGAAGTCGTCGAAATATCCGACGCCGACCGTCAGGATCCGACTTTCTTCCGCAACCCGGGCGTCGACGTCGGCCGTGACGGCTGCCGCGTCCCGCTGCCCTGGACCACCGAAGGCATCGCGTTCGGATTCGGTAAAGCCACGGCGCACCTGCCCCAGCCGGAATGGTTCAGCGCCTACGCCGTGGCAACCCAGCAGGACAACCCCGGATCCACGCTTGCCCTTTACCGTGAGGCCTTGCGGCTCCGGGGCAGCCTTCAGACCGAGGAACAACTCAAATGGATCAACCACCGAAATGATGCAGTGCTGCACTTCATCCGACCCAACGGCTGGCAGTCCATAACGAACTTCGGCGTTCAGCCCGTCGCCTTGCCGGCCGGCACCGTCGTCGTCAGCAGCGGTCCCCTTATGGATCGAAAGCTTCCCGCGGACACCACCGCGTGGATCATCTGAACCCGTTCACACCCCTCGACCCACCGGCGTCCCTGCCGGGGTTCACTTACGAAGGAGTAATCATGAAAGCAAAGCTGTCCGCCACGGCGGCACTATTAATGGCAGGCGCCCTGGCGCTCTCCGCCTGCGGCGGAAACGCCAACGGCGGGACCACAGCTGGTGGCGGCGACGCCGCAAACAGTTTGGACGGCCGCGGGCCTATCACTTACGTCCAGGGCAAGGACAACAACAACGTCGTCCGCCCCCTGATCGAAAAGTGGAACGCCGCACACCCGAACGAGAAGGTCACGTTCAAGGAGCAGACGGACCAGGCCGACCAGCAGCACGACGACCTGGTCCAGCACTTCCAGGCCAAAGATGCCGGGTATGACGTCATGACCGTCGACCTCGTCTGGACTGCGGAATTCGCCGCCAAGGGGTGGCTGCAGCCGCTCAAGGACAAGATGGCGATCGACACCGCCGGAATGCTCCCTTCCACGGTCAACGGGGCTTCCTATAAGGGAACGCTGTACGCAGCACCGGAATCTTCCGACGGCGGCATCCTGTACTACCGCAAGGACCTGGTCCCCACGCCGCCCAAGACCTGGGACGAAATGATGAGCATGTGCTCCATAGCCAAGGCCAACAACATCGGCTGCTATGCCGGTCAGTTCAGCAAGTACGAGGGCCTGACCGTCAACGCGTCTGAGGCCATCAACTCCGCGGGCGGTTCTGTGCTGGACAAAGATGGCAAGCCCAGCCTGAACACCCCCGAGGCCAAGGCCGGACTTGAGAACCTCGTCAAGGCCTACGCGGATGGCAACATCCCCACGGAAGCCATCACCTTCCAGGAGGAACAGGGACGCCAGGCCTTCCAGGACGGCAAGCTCCTCTTCCACCGCAACTGGCCCTACCTCTACAACCTGGCCACCACCGAAGGCTCCTCCAAGGTCGCGGACAAGCTCGGCATGACGGCACTGCCCGGCAAAGATGGTCCCGGTGCATCCTCGCTTGGTGGCCACAATGTCGGAGTAAGCGTCTACTCCAAGAACAAGGCCACCGCAGCTGACTTCCTGAAGTTCATCACCTCGGAGGAATCCCAGAGGTTCTTCGCCACTCAAGGCTCCCTCGCCCCCGTACTCACCAAGCTGTACGAGGACAAGGAACTTGTGGCAAAACTGCCGTACCTGCCGGTCCTGAAGACTTCCATCGAGAACGCCGTTCCCCGCCCAGTAACCCCCTTCTACCCTGCCGTGACCAAGGCCATCCAGGAGAACGCCTACGCAGCCATCAAGGGCGAGAAGCCCGTGGACACTGCGCTGTCAGACATGCAGAAGTCCATCGAATCCGCCTCTGCGGGATCGTAGTTCTGCCATGACAACCCAATTAGGTCCGACGCCGGTCAAGTCACCGGCGTCGGGCGGTACCCCCAGCCATCGCGGCTCCAAGAGCGTAGGTGAGGACAACAAGATCCTCAGTCAAGGCAAGTGGGCTTCCTGGCTCCTGGCCCCCACCGTCATCGCCTTGGGCATCGTCATCGTTTACCCGATCATCAGCGCCATTGTCATGTCCCTTCAGAAGGACGCCGGACTCGATCCCGCCACTGGACTCTTCGCCGCGGGCGGCCCGGCAGGCCTCCTGAACTACATCAACTGGATCGCCCAGCAGTGTTCAGCCCCGGGCGGCGGAACCGTGGCCTGTCCGGCGGGAACCCTCGGCGGCCAGTTCTGGTCAGCCACTGCAACAACCTTCTTCTTCACCGTTGTCACCGTGGCCCTGGAAACAGTAATGGGCTTCTGGATGGCCATGATCATGGCCCGCACCTTCAAGGGCCGGAGCTTGGTCCGCGCCGCCGTGCTCGTGCCGTGGGCCATTCCTACGGCCGTCACGGCCAAGTTGTGGTTCTTCATCTTCGCCTTCGAAGGCATCGCCAACAAGCTGTTCAACACCACCATCCTGTGGACCGGTAGTGAATGGCCGGCAAAATGGGCGATTATCATCGCCGACGTGTGGAAGACGACGCCGTTCATGGCGCTGCTGATCCTCGCCGGCCTGCAAATGATCCCGGCCGAGGTTTATGAGGCTGCCAAGGTGGACGGTGCCACTGCATGGCAGCGGTTCCGGATGATCACACTCCCGCTGGTGAAGCCGGCGCTTATGGTGGCCATCCTGTTCCGCACGCTGGACGCACTGCGTATGTTCGACCTCCCCTACATCCTGACCGGCGGCGCGAACAACACCACCACCCTGTCCATCCTGGTGATCAACCAGATCAGGCAAGGGTTCAACTCGGCGGCAGCGCTATCGACCATCACGTTCATCATCATCTTCATCGTCGCGTTCATCTTCGTCCGCTTCCTGGGCGCGAATGTCGTCGAACAAAGCGGCGCGACCGGGAAGGGAAAGAAATGAGCACTCTGACAGCCACAACTGCCCTGAGAGCAGAACAGGACAGGGGCCGCAAGATGGCCCAGAACCGTGAGAAGTGGGCCCAGGGGCGCACCTACATCAGCGCCGCAGTCATCCTTATCTGGTGTCTGGCGCCCGCGTACTGGATGGTGGTCACGGCCTTCCGCGATGTCGGCTTCACCTACGACACCTCGATCCTTCCCACCCACGTCACGTTGGATAACTTCAACACCGCCTTCGATACTTCCTTCGGCAACCGGTTCGGTCAGGCACTGCTGAACAGTGTGTTTATCGGCGTGGTCGTCACGGCTGTCTCGTTGCTGATTGGTGTATTCGCCGCCTACGCACTGGCGCGGCTGAACTTCCGATTCAAGTACCTCGTGCTGGGCTTCATTCTGGGAGCCTCCATGTTCCCGGGCGTTGCCCTGATCACCCCGCTCTTCCAGCTTTTTACCAACATTGGCTGGATGGGCACCTACCAGGCGCTGATCATCCCGAACATCTCGTTCGTGCTGCCGCTCACCGTGTACACCATGACCTCCTTCTTCCGCGAAATGCCTTGGGAGCTGGAGGAATCGGCCCGCGTAGATGGCTGCACGCAGGGCCAGGCGTTCCGCAAAGTGATCATGCCTCTCGCGGCGCCGGCGATCTTCACCACGGCAATCCTGGCGTTCATCTCCTCCTGGAATGAATTCCTGATCGCCAGCCAGCTCTCCAGCGACGCAACCCAACCGGTCACGGTTGCCATCGCCAACTTCGCCGGAGCGCAGCCGAACCAGATTCCCTACACGGCCATCATGGCTGCCGGAACCATCGTCACGATTCCGCTGGTGATCCTGGTCCTGGTCTTCCAGCGCAAAATCGTGGCCGGCCTCACCGCGGGCGCAGTCAAGTGACAGGTACGGAAGTGAATGCGAACCAGAACGATGGAAGGGTCCGCCGTGAACACCGGCGGACCCGCTCCGGGGAGGACTTCGACATCATCATCGGCTTACTCGGGTTCTGGGCCGTCGTCCTGCTGGTCGTCACCGTCTGGACGGAGGTGACCGCCCAGCCGGCCCTCGGCTGGGCCTTGGGCCTGCTCGGCGTGCTCCTGCCCCTCTACGGCATGGTGCGGCTTCGCCGGCGTCTGCCCGCAAGGACCGCCACCCGGCGGAACTAGGAACCTGCACGGCAGAAGGTGTCGGTGTTGAGGACCCGGACTGAGCGGGGCCGCCTCGGAGCGGTGGCAGCATGAGCCGAACACTCACGCCCCTTCCTGCTGCTGGTGCACTGCCGTAAAGTCGGGCCATGAATGCTTCGGCTTCTGATCCGGATCCAGTCCTCGATCCCACCGCCGGGTTCCGACGCCGCAGCGCCGCGATCGCCTTGCCGGTTGCCTTCGTCTGTCAGCTAGTCTGCAATTCGCTCTACGCTGGGGCATCAACCTCGACCGGCCTCAGCGACACGGGCAGCTCCGCCGGTGGCCTCGAGCTCGCCGCTGCGGCTCCCGGCGCCTTGCTGGCAGCCGTCATGTTCGCTCTCGTCGGATCACTGCTGGCAGTGCTCGGGCTTCCCGCTGCGCTGCGACTGCTTCGTCCGGCCCGGCCGCGACTGTCCTTGTGGGCTGTGGCGCTCATGGTCGCCGGCTACATCAGCTACTTCGGTATCAGCTTCGCCAACCTGGACAGGATCGCCCTGGCCACGAGCGGCGTGGATGCGGCCGCCGCCCTGGATGCATCACCCGCCGGGACGTGGGGCCAGCCGTTCTACCTGCTCTTCGCCATCGGCAATATTATTGGCACGCTGCTGCTCGGCCTCGCGGTGATCCTGGCCGGCCGCGCCGTCGGGGTGCCGTGGTGGGCTGGCGCGCTCATCATCTGCTGGACCATCGGCCACGTCACCAACATCGTCGTCGGCAACGAGTGGTTCGCCGTGGCCGGTGGCGCGCTTGAGATCGTCGGGCTCACATTCGTTTCCGCGGCGGTGTGGCGGTCGACGAACGCGGACTGGGTGGCGCGGGGCTGACCCAAGGTATCCCCTCTCATTGATCCATACTCACCGGGTCGATTTCGCTTGGACTGAGAGACGATGGAGGAGAAGGAGAAGCCATGTCAGCACTCACACACACCATAGAAATCGACCGTCCGCCAGATGAGGTTTTTGCGTATGCGAGCGACCCGCTGCGCTTCCCGGAGTGGCAGGCTGACGTCCTGGAGGTGCACTTCGAGGGCGACGGCGGCAGGGAGGTCGGGTCGCGGTTCACCACCACCCGCCGGATCGGCCCTAACGAGCGGACAATGACCCAGGAGATCACGGAGGTTGAGCCGCCCCATCGGTTTGCCGCACACGGCGTCGAGGGTCCGATCCGTCCTCACGCGAGCATCGACGTCGAACCGCTCGACGACGGCGCGAGGTCGCGGGTGACGTTCGAGCTCGATTTCGAAGGGCACGGCTTCGGCAAGGCGCTCGTGCCCGCCGTACGTCAGCTCGCCTCGCGAGGTGCCCCAGCGAGCCACCGGCGGCTTAAGGAGCGGCTCGAGGGCCCCGGATAGCAGCCTTGAGGGAGCGGACACCTTCCTGCCGAAGGATTCTGATCGTCATAACAATGACAAGACCGTGCAGAAGGGACCACGCAACTTTGAGTGGGTCAACCGATGGCCCGGTGAAGAAGAGCAACAACATCACGATAGATGTCGCAGAGAAGACGATAGCTGCGATCAGGGGTGCTGGGGTCATTGTTTTCAGATCACTCAGAATCCAGATTCCAACAAGGATGCCGGCGAGAGCAACCACGCCGAAGGCCACGCAGATGGCAACGACGGTAGCGATCCATCCGGCGGGTACGAATGTGCCGGCAGTCTGGTAGTCCTGAAATTCCTGGTTGCCCCCTACCGTGTACACGACCGTAATCCAGGCAGTTAAGAACCCTGATATCAGGTCGAAGAATCCCAGACAATAGCGCCTGAACCTTGTAGCACCGTCAGGAATAAGGGTGCGCGTTTCGTTTGTCGGCACCGTCACTGCGTCCTGAACTGCAGAATCTGACTGATCGGCCTGCGGCTGTTCTTGTCCCATTTGGCGCGCCCTCTCGCATGCAGCGGGGACGTCCCCACGTTGCCATCAGGAAGTGTATCCCGGCCCCACTGGCATTGCCGCAGGGAGGGCGTTATCTATGAGGACGGCTGCGATGGCGGCAGCGGTGGCGAAGGTGTCGGTGTTCAGGACCCGGCTGCGGGCTGAGGCGCCGTCCAGGAGCAGCGCCAGTTGCTCACCGAGCTCTTCGGGGTTGTTGGCGCCGGCCTCGCGGGCGGTATCGACGAGCCGGGCGGCAAAGTCTTTCTTGTAATTGCGGGCGTACTCGCGTGCCGGGTGACCGGGGTCGGGGATTTCCACGGCCGCAGCGATGAATGGGCACAGGGGCGCATGGATGTCGAAGATGGCGAGGAGCCGCTCGCGGGCTGTGAGGTCGGTGCGGTCGAAGACCTCGGGCAGGATATCGGGATCGAACTGGCGGAGGCACTCGGCGATCAGATCGTCCTTGCCGGGGAAGTGCTGGTAAAGCGTTCGCTTGGACACCTCAGCCGCCGCGGAGAGCTGGTCCATCCCTGTGGAGTTGATGCCTTGATCGCGGAACAGCTGTTGTGACGCGCTGAGGATGCGCTCCCGCGCACCTCGACCGCGGCGCAGACCCCGCGGCCCCTTCTCCAAATCCGTCATGGAACCAGCTTATCTCAAAAATGGTACGGATCGGTGTACTTAACTTGCGCCCGACCCAAGGTCGTGGATACGTTAAGCAAACAGGTCGGTGTACTTAGCATCGGCACGAATATGAACGGAGCACTCATGGGAAAGCTTGATGGCAAGGTCGCAGTGATCACCGGCGGATCCACCGGCATGGCACTGGCAGGGGCAAAACTGTTCGTCGAAGAAGGAGCGCATGTCTTCATCCAGGCCCGACGGCAAGAAGCTTTGGATGACGCCGTCAAACTGATCGGCCGCAACGTCACCGCCGTCCAGGGTGACGCGGCCGACTTGGACGACCTGGACCGCTTGTACGACACCGTCAAGCGGGAAGAGGGTTCGATCGATGTGCTGTGGGCAAGCGCCGGGATGGGCGAACCAGCCGCCCTCGGCGAGATCACCGAGGAACAGTTCCACCGCGCTTTCTCGCTCAACGCGCGCGGCACCCTGTTCACGGTGCAGAAGGCGCTGCCGCTGATCAACGACAACGGCTCGATCTTCATGACCGGCTCCAACGCCTCCCTCGGCGCCTTCCCCGGCTGGAGCCTCTATGCGGGAAGCAAAGCCGTCCAGCAAGCCTGGGCGCGCGTCTGGCTCAACGAACTGCGGGACCGCAAGATCCGGGTCAACGTCCTGACCCCCGGCCAAGTCGCCACTGCCAAACAGGCAGAACTTTTCGACGACGCAACCAAGGCAGCATTCGAATCCCTCATTCCCCGCGGAACGATGGGCCGACCCGAAGAAATCGCCTCAGTTGCCCTGTTCCTCGCCTCCGACGACTCCAGTTACGTCAACGGCCTGGAACTGGTGGCCGACGGCGGCACCACCGCACTCTGAAGCACACCTTGAAAACAAGAAAAGAGCACAACTCATGAGCAGCATCACCATTATCGGTACCGGAAACATGGCCCGCACCATCGGCACGCTCGCGGTGGCCGGCGGCAATACCGTGGAGGTCATGGGACGCGATCAGTCCAAGGCCGATCACCTGGCGAAGGTTTTGGGCGGGGGTTCGACGGCGGGTACGTGGGGTGCCGCACCTGCCGGGGACATTGTGATCACAGCCCTTTTGTACAACGGCGTCCTTCCGGTGGTCGCCGAGTACGGAGATGCCCTCGCGGGCAAGGTCATCGTGGACATCAGCAATCCCTTCAACCCCACGTTCGACGGGCTGGCCCATAAGGACGAGACCTCAATCGCGCAGGAAGTCGCCAAAATTGCCCCTGCCAGCTCCAGCGTGGTGAAGGCATTCAACACGATCTTCCGCAATGTCCTGGAGAAGGGCCAGCCAGACGTCTTCGTCGCCGGCGACAATGCACAAGCAAAGGCGGACGTCGCGGCATTCATCGACAGCCTCGGACTCCGCGCGCGGGATGTCGGCGTGCTGAAGATGGCGCACTGGCTCGAAGGAATGGGACTGGTCACAGTGGGCCTTGCTGGCAACGGAGTCGGCCACTGGGACTTCGCCCTCGGCGCCAACGAATTCACCGGCTGAGCCGCCTGGGGCTGTACGGGAGTTAGTCCTGTCGGATTTGCATCATCAGCCCAAAGAGGTCCGGGAGACCGTGCTCTTCACTGATTTGACCGTTTGTGAATCGATAGATATTCATTGCCTGCGTTTGGATTGGTTTGCCTGTTGCAGGTACGCCGAGGAAGTCCCCTTGGTGTGTGCCACGAAGGATGAATCGTGCGGCAACCGTGTTTCCTTCAATGATGGTTTCCTCCAGTGACCACTGGACGTCGGGAAACGCCTGTCGCATTATCCCGATGATTTCGAGGTAGCCGCTGGGACCCTGCACCGGCTCTGGCAGAAAGGGAACATGGAACGTTGCCGACGGCGAGATGATCTCATCACCAATCTTTTCGTCGGCTGAATTGATGAATTCAACGAATCGGTCCATGCGTCCGCGGAGCTCTTCAGTCATTTTGCTGCTTCCTTCAGGTCTCTATTGGCTATGGCATACACCGCTGGTTAGCGGCTATTAATAGATGAACTCGGGGTCCCCCCGTGTCAGCTCGCTCGCTCGGCAGCCGCCGTCGACCGATTGGCATTTCGCAGCCGGCCCAGCAGTTCCACGAGATCATGCGTGGTTTGCTCGGTAAGCACGGGATGCAGCCGCAGATCCAGCTCGGCCTCAACAGTCTTCCTGGCCCGTTCCAGCAGCGAGCGACCGTCCACCGTTAGCTCGATGAGGGAGGATCTGCGATCGTCCGGGTTGTTTCTCCGACGGCAATGTCCGGCCTTTTCAATCCGGTCAATGAGCTTGCTCGTACCTCCGACGGTAATCGCAAGAGCCGAGGCCACATCGAAAACCCGGCACGCACCCAGGCGATCGACGACGGCCATCGGTTCAAATCTGCTCATTGGAAGGCCATGCTCTTTGCGCAATCTGCTGTCGAGCGCGTCCCAGAGCTCAGTTTCCAATCGGGTCAGTTCGCTGAAGAGAGGGTATAGAAACCCAGTTTCGATGCCCTTGTTCATGAAGACACTCTAACACTTTGCTTCCATGGAATATAGTTCTAAGGAAACAAAAAATCGAGGTCGCTAGCGGTTGCTGGGCGGAATTTACAGCTTCGCCCAGCCTCCGCAGCCTTCGGTGATGAACCTCTGGCCCGGAACCAGTTTCACCATGGGGAATCCACTCGTCACAGCTCCCTCGGAGCTGTCGATGCTGCCTGGGCGCGTGATTTGCCAGGAGCAGGCCCGCGTGACTTCTTTCGTGGTTCGGTACGTTCCCGGGGCGATATCCTTCCCAACAATCCACGTCCCGTCTTGGATGATCCCGTCTTGGATGGTGTTCGGAGCTTGCGGAGCAGCTCCTGGACCAGCGGCAACCGCCGAATCACGAACCGCTTCAGCCACGGCAGCAACGCCGCCCAGGAAAAGCGAGACGGCCCCCACGACGGCGATCACTATCGCCGCCTGTTTGCTTGGTATGGCAAACCAGGACTGCCGCTTGAAAATGAGCGAATAGCTACCCGTCAGCATTGCTGCCATGCCAAGGAAGATCAGAATCGATTCGCCGTTCCCCGTAACAGCATTGGCCAGGGCAAGTACGACAAGCAACCCGCCCACGATCCAAAAGGACGGACCAAAGCGCTTCTTGGAACCGCTGGACCAATTTCCAGGTGCAGGATTCTGCGGGAAGGGTGGAGGCTCGAAGCCCGGCTGTTGGAAGGGCTGCTGCTGGTAGTAGGTCTGGTATTCAAAAGGTGGCTGCTGGAATGGCCCCTGTTGAAAAGGTGGCTGCTGGTACTGATGTGGCGTCGGCGCAGCAGCGGGTGCTGCAAAGGGGTGCGACGACGAGCCGTACGGAGGCATTCCCGGCGGCGCAAACGGCTGGGGCTGTTGCACCGGCGCCGCTGGAACGTCCGGCTGGCCATAAGCCGGACCATCCGTGTCATTTGTCATCAAGTCCCCCGATGGATGTTTTAGACGCAGCCGGAAGCGACACCGTAAATGTGCTGCCTCTTCCGGGATTACTGGTACACGTGATGCTGCCGCCGTGCCGCTCCACGATGGACTTTGTGATGGACAATCCAAGGCCCACGCCTGGAATGGCGGCCTGCCGGGCAGCACCTGTCCGGAAGAAGCGCGTGAAAATCTTGGACGTCTCCTCCGTGGTCATACCCATACCGGTATCTTGAACTTCCAGCTGAATCCACCCGTCGTTCCGGGCTGCCCTCACGGTCACCCGTCCGCCACCCGGTGAGTACTTGATGGCATTGGACACGAGATTATCCAGGGCCTGTCCAAGCCTCAGCGGATCTGCATCGGCCCACAGCGGTGATGGTACATCGGCCACGAGGCCAACGTTGGCAAAATCGGCCTGCGCATGGGCTGAGACCAGGCTGTTTTCAACCAGGCCCGCGACGTCGGTACGCCGTAAGTGGATGCTCTCCACTGCCGCGGCTGACATGAGCAGATCATCCACCAGAACGCGGAGTCGCTCTGCGTTGCGCTCGGCGACTTCCAAGCGGGTTCGTGCCCTATCGGAGAGCTCTTCATTGCCCCGGAGCACCAAGTCCAGGTTGCCCAGGATCGAGGTCAGCGGGGATCCGAATTCATGCGAGACGTTGGCAACCAGTTCGTCCTTGGCTGCGAGGGCCTGGACGACGTCGGTCACGTCACGAAACACGATGACTGCTCCGCCGAACCCTTCGTCGACGCCATATTTCATGCTGCGTGCGGCGGTGGAAATGGCCCGCTGTTCTGCTCCCGTACCGAACCACACCAGGTAATCCGAATACGTTTCCCCCTGGGCTGCCCGTTGAGTGGGGCTTTTTTCGGGTGGAAGCGGTGTCAGCCGATCCTGGCCAAAGATCAGGAGCTCGTCCCGTGTGGGAGCTGCTCCAGACCGGGATGGAGTCGCCACTCGATGAAATTCTTTGTGTTGGTTGTTGGTCAAAAGCGTCTCGCCCTTGGAATCGACGGCGACAATTCCGACGTCGATTGTGTCCAGGATCGTCCCAAGCAGCATTTCGCGATCCCTGCTCGCCGCGAGCAATTGCCGCAAAGCTTGGTCACGCTGCCTGACACGCTGTTGCTGGATCCTGGCATTCGAGCCGGAGAGCCGAATGGTGACTGCAACGGCAAACATCACCAGGGGCAAGACGATAACCGAGAACATGTCGGACGATGGGGGTTTTGGCAAGTGCGAAATGAACGGCGGGAGGGCAATGATGAGGGGACCAAGAAAGCTGATGATAAGGCTGGACCTGGTTCGCAGGCCTGACGCGGATAACCAGATCACAGGAAAAAGTGCAAGAACGACGAGGCCTGGCAGCGAGCCATAGGCACCATTTCGCGTGAATGCGAGGGCAACCAGATCCAGGACGGGGATGGCCAGGCTTGCGCCCGGCGCCAGACGCTCCCACGGCACTAGGAAGCAACTCAAGAAAAGCATCCCGTGCATGAAGATTCCGGTGACAAACTGCCCGTTCTGTATGAGATTTGGCCAAAGGGCAGGGGCCGAGACGAACAATCCTCCGACTACCAGGGTCAAAGGCAATTCGCAGACGGCTACCCGGGCCCTGGGCGTCAGTTTTCTAAAGATGCGGGCGGCTGTGCGGAGTAAAGGCTGCTCAGTCAAGGCAGAATCCTTCGTTGGGGGGACAAGGACCAAATATCGTTTCGCGCCGATTCCGGGAAGAGCTCGGGGCGGAGCGTAAAACCGGAACGTTGGGACGACGCATATTGCACATATTAGGTGCTATAAAACTTGAATGCTTGTATCGTACGTATTGGGTGACGCTTCCCGCTTTGCGCTGGGCTTGCGGGGATGTGCGCCGACTCGAGGGAATCAATGAACGAGCCTGGGGTTGCTGTAGTCATTGAGGATGATGAAGACGTCCGAAACTTGGTGGGCGCCATCCTAAAAGAGGCGGGTTTTGTGGTCCATTCCGCCGCGACCGGACGCGAAGGCGTCGAAGTTGTCCGAAATCATCAAGCCGTGGCGGTGACACTGGATGTCGGACTTCCTGACATGGATGGTCATGAGGTTTTACGGCGAATCCGACAATTCAGTGATGCTTATGTTGTCATGCTCACGGCACGCAAAGACGAACCGGACACCCTGACCGCTTTCCTGACGGGTGCGGACGACTATGTGAAAAAGCCGTTCCTGCCCCGCGAGCTTAGGGCAAGGGTTACAGCAATGATGCGGCGACCCCGCATGGGCGCTGGGCTTTCCTTGCCCGAGGACGGTGGCGACAATGGCCTGGTCCGTTCGAATGGACGCAATGATGCCGTCATTGAACACAACGGATTGTCGTTGAACTTCAAATCCCGGGCAGTTGCCCTGGATGGTTCTCCCCTGACGTTGACCAGAAGCGAATTCGATCTGCTGCTGGAGTTGCTTCGCAACCCGGAGGAAGTGCGGACAAGGGCTGACCTGGTCCGTGCTGCCCGTGGTGATTATTACGACGACGACGCTTATATCAGCGAGGCCGACGAACGGGCCGTTGAAACCCACATTGGAAATCTTCGCCGAAAACTGCGCGAAGATTCACAATCTCCGCGGTTTCTGCAGACGATCCGGGGAGTCGGCTATCGACTCGCACCGAAAAGACCGGATTAGGAAATGGGGTCCGGTTCCGGACTTTCATTCCTTAGTACGTAGCTTTCCCTTAGCTCCTTGACCGTGCGCTGACCACACTCGGCAATCTCATCAAGGAGAGGCTGGGCATTGCGTAATTCACCGTTCAGAATGTGCTCCTCAAGCAGGGCTGCAAGAACCGAAAGGCGAACGCCGCCCACCATGGCCGAAGAGGTTCTGAGGCTCAAGATCGTGTCCAGTGCCGCGGCTTCGTCACCATGTTCGACGGCGGTGGCGAGGCTTTCGTACCGTACTCGCCAGAGCCGGGCAAAGTCGCTTGCAAACTTGCGAGCTATGCGAGGATCGCCCACCTGATCTTCCAGGAGCTGGAATTCCGCAAGGTCCAATATCGGCCGCCGATCGGCGTCGGGCTTCCACGTGGAACCCTCCGCTGGGCCGATATGGTCGGAGTCCCCACGCTCGTCGACCTCACTGAAATCTGAACTGAACATAACCCGATGCTACTTCCTGAACTCAGATCTAAACCGATCTTGCGCTAATCTTGAGCAAATCCTCAGCCCCTCCTGATTTCCTGAGTTACTTTTAATATGCAAATTAACTGCGCTGCTTCATCCACCACTGAGCGTTGTTATAGTGTTGATGACCGCAGGTCCCAGAATGGCAATAAACAGGACCGGAAAGATGAAGAATAGCAGGGGAAAGAGAATTGTTACCGGAAGCTTCATCGCTTTCTCCTCGGCGCGTTGCCGGCGCTTAACCCTCATAACCTTCGCCTGAACTTTTAGCACGCGACTAATGGCAATCCCGTACGTGTCGGCCTGGATAACCGCCTGCACGAAGCTTCGGAGTTCAGGAATGTTGGTCCGTTGGGCCAACGCGAGATAGGACTCGCGGCGGCTTCGTCCAACCTGCATGTCCTGGAGTGTCCTCACGATTTCTTCCGCCAGCGGTCCCTTGCCGTTTTCTCCCGCGCGGGCCATGGCGCCTTCGAAGCCGAGGCCAGCCTCAACCGAAATGAGCATCTGGTCCATCGTGTTGGCCAGTTCCAACTGTATTTTCTTCTGCCGTTCCTGACCTTTGCTGTAAAGCATCAGATCCGGAATGAAATATCCCAGCAGGACTACAAAGATTCCCACAAGCTTGATAAGTCCACTCGGGCTGCTGGTAGTGATGAAAAAACCGAAAATCGCACCGAGAAGGCCAAGCGCCGGCTTGGCTGCGAGGACCCGCCCAAGCGGGAGCGAGGCGGGACGCCCGGCCAACGACAGTAGCCTGTCCAGTTTCTGCACGTAACTTCCAGGGGTAAGCCTGTAGCCCAGGCGCTCCAAGGCACCGCTCCTGCTCTGTTGTTCCACTTCAATGGCGATTTGACCCCTCGAGAGCAGCTCGCGGACTAACCGCGGGGTCCTCCGATCAGTTGAAAGGAGTGACCATGCGAAATACGCACTCGGCAGCGGAACGAGCAACAAGGATAAAAGCAGGAAAGGGTGCAAGGTTCACCTCAAAATTTCAAGTCGATAATCTTGCGCATCCACAGACCACCGATGGTCATCAAGATGACAGAAGCCACGATCATCACCCAGCCCAGCGGATTGGTGAACATCACGTTCATATAGCCGGGGTTGACGATCATGAGCATGATGACAATTCCCACGGGAAGAGCCATCAGGATGTACGCAGAAAACTTTCCCTCTGCAGCGAGGGACTTGATGTGTCCTTTGATTTCACTGCGTTCGCGAATGGTGTCGTTCACCTGATCCAGCACGTCTGCGAGGTTCCCACCCACCTCGCGGTTGATCTGGATCGCTTGGGCTATCCACACGAAATCCTCGCTTCGCATTCTCTCCGCCGTATCGTTCAGGGAAGCTTGCAGGTCCCGTCCCAGGCTTGTCTCCGTGATGACCCTGCGCATTTCTTCGGATGTGGGGCTGACTGATTCCGTAGCAGCGGCGTCGATGGCGCGGAGGATGCTGTGACCAGCCCTTAGTCCACCGGAAAGCAGCTGTAGTGTGTCGCCCAATTGATCCTCGAATTTGTCTCGTCTTTTGCCCGCGCGGAACTTCAGGACCAGCCGGGCCACGAAGGGTGCCAGGACACTGAGGAGAATCGCGACGAGAATGCCACCGACAACCAGCCCGATCAAAGCTCCCACCACCGCGCCCGCGATCACCAGGACGACGAAGTCAGCCTGACTCATTCGCACGCCAGCGTCATCGAGTTGTTCGCGGTTGAAAAGCCGAACGTTGCGCCGGGTCAACACACCATGAATCATGTCCGTGGCTGATCCCGTAAATCGCGTCAGATGGGAACCGGGAAGCACCTGGTAGGGCCTCCTCCTGTCCAACGGCACCTCGGGTGCCTTTGGCAGAATGACGGCTACTCCGAACAGCACAATGGCTGACAGCATGAGGGCCAGCCCGACGAAAAGAATCATGGCGCGCTCACGTCCTCGGCGTCGACGTCAGTGGAGCCGCAAAAAGCTCGGGAGAAACATGAATGCCCAAGTCGGTGAAACGATCGATGAACCGCGGACGGATACCCGTAGATACCGGTCGGCCGAGGAAGATCCCGTGGGCATCAACCCCGGCCGAATAGTCGAAAACAAAGGCGTCCTGGAGCGTGACGATATCGCCCTCCATGCCTTGAACCTCAGTCACATGCGTAATCCGGCGGGTTCCATCGCGGAGACGGGAAATTTGGATGATGAGATTCACGGCGGACGCGAGCTGCTCACGGATTGCCCGCAGCGGGAGGTCCATTCCGGCCATCAGAACCAGCGTTTCAAGCCTGGCCACAGCGTCCCGGGGAGAATTGGAGTGCACTGTTGAGAGGGAGCCGTCGTGCCCGGTGTTCATGGCCTGCAGCATGTCCAGCGACTCTCCCCCGCGCACCTCACCCACCACGATCCTGTCCGGCCGCATACGGAGGGAGTTCCTGAGCAGTTCCCGGATAGTGACTTCACCCTTGCCTTCCGTGTTTGGTGGCCGGCTCTCAAGCCTGACCACGTGCTGCTGCTGGATCTGCAGCTCCACGGCGTCCTCAATGGTCACTATCCGGTTGTCCTCGGGGATAAAGGAAGACAGGACATTCAACAGTGTGGTTTTGCCGGTTCCAGTACCGCCGGAAACAATAATGTTCAATTTCGCTTTGACGCAAGCATTCAGGAGTTCGGCGATTTCAGGGGTCAGCGTGCCAAAGTCGATCAAATTTCTGATGGTCAAGGGCACTTTGCTGAATTTTCGGATTGTCAGGGACGAACCACCAACAGCAAGCGGCGGAATCACGGCGTTGACGCGAGAGCCGTCCTCCAACCGGGCGTCGACCAGCGGGGATGACTCATCGATCCGACGTCCCACCTTGGAGACAATTCGTTCGATAACTCTTCTCAGATGGTCTTCGGAGCTAAACCCGGAATCAGTGAGGATCAGTTTGCCCCGACGTTCGACGTAAATCTGGTCCATCCTGTTGACCATGATCTCCGTAACTTCAGGGTCATCCAGCAGGCGTTGCAGTGGCCCGTAACCCAGGACATCATCGGCCACATCCGCAACAAGCCGGCTGCGCTCCTCAGGAGAGAGCGGCACCTGCTCGGCGTCGATGATCCTGGTCAGCTCTTCCCGGGCGGCGGTCCGCAGCTCCTGCTCACTCAACGCTGAGTCGTTGAATCTCGCACCGAGGCGTTCAAACAATGCCGTTGCAGCCCGTCGCTTCAGGGCAGCGAACGCGTCCACCGGCTGCTGGGCCTTTGGCATCGGGGCGTCCGGATGATCAGCCAATTTCACCGAGAGGTGGGGTTTCGACGCAACCGTGGCCTTCGTTTGAACGTTTGGTTTGGCTTGCTGTGCGGCCTGCGCAAAGGTGGGGTTCGCCGTCGTGAGTGGCTTTGGTCCTTGCCCCAGCGCAGCGGCTGGACCTGCCGATTCTTCCTCGGCGTCGCGCAGGCGTTCAGACAGCTTCACTGGACTACTACCCTTCTGTGCAGTTTTCGCTGGGCCGAGGCCCGCCACGCGGGGTTGAAGCGTTCAACGAGATGGTTCAACCCTTTGATTGCTGGGTCCTTCGCCCCCTCTTGAAGCACCGGAATTCCCCGGTTGGTGGAGAGCGCGACTGCTTTTGATCGGGGGATGCTCACATCAACCGGGGCGCCGACCGTCGACTCAACGTCCTGGACGGACAACCCGGACTTGGAATCGGCCATGTTGAGCACCACATGGCGGGTTTCCGGGAGCAGATTGAGCTTGCGAAGGATATCCAGGCCGGAGCGCAGGCCCCGAACACTTGGTACATCCATCGCTGACACCCACACCGCATCGGTGCACTGCTCCAGCGCTGCAAGGCCGATTTCAGGCAGTCCAGGGGCTGTATCAACCACCACGTACTGAAACTCTTCGGCAAGTTGCTCAAGCAGCCGAGCCACCTGTTCCGGAGTAATTTCATCTGCTTCAACGGGGTTCTTAGGCGCACAAAGGGCATATATGCTCGCCGGATGGACCGTGAGAAAGGCCTTGAGTACCAGGGAATCCTGGCTGGCCGACGGTGTGACAGCGTCGGTAACAGTGTGCTCCGGATTGAGGTAGAGCCCCGAGGCGACATCCCCGAACTGCAAATCCAGATCCACGATGACTACGCTCATCGGCGCTATCTTGCCCAGCCCCACAGCAATGTTCGTGGCGATGGTCGTCTTACCCACACCGCCCTTGGGAGAGAAGACGCCGATCACCAGTCCCTTGGGGGCGCCTGCTGGCTTAGGTTCCGAAGTCCGCTGACGGGTGGCGAACGACTGGCAGGCGCGCTCCAGGGTCACCCTGATCTCGGCCATGTCTGCCGCTGGGCTCATGATGTCGCGGATGCCGGATCGCATCGCCTGGAGGATGAAGTCCGGCTGCGGCTCCGCGACAAGAACCACGCTGAGCTCGGGTACCTGAACGTTAAGGACCGTAGCCAAGCGCATCGCTTCCTCCACCGGCACGTCCGGTCCCAGAATCAGCACCTCAAGCTGTCCCTGGTTCAGGGCGCCGAAGAGCTCGGCGGGGTCAACAGGCAGGACGCTGGTGAAGAAGGTCTGCACACTTCCGGGGAGGCCGCCGGCAACGGCTTGACGTAGCCGCTGATCAAATTCAGCACTGGGCGTTATCAGGACAAACCGGCTCACTTGTACACCTCGCTCCGTTGGATGATTCTGGGTCCGCTCTCCTGGGCGTCCACCGGTTCCTTGCTCAGCCAGATTTTGGCGAACTCGGAGGCGAAAACGATCTTGGTTGCGTCCGAGTCGCCCACTGCAACGGTCAGGAGCAGGGAACCCGTAGGCAGGGTGCTGTCCTTGGGATCAGGTGCTGTGGTCCCGGGACTGGGGGCAGGGCTGGGCTGGCTCGTAGGTGCTGGCTCGGGGGCCCGCTGCACTGCAGTCACAAGCACCTTGTGAATGGACAATTGGGTGGTTTCCTTATCGGGCTTGGACTCGATTCCACCGCTTTCCATGGAAATGAAAATCCCGACGTGGTCACCAGGAACCACCCGTCCGCCCACCACACGCACAGGCTCCACCTGGAACGAGACCTCTTGCATTCCGGGAGGCACTGCGACGGTCCCCGGAGTCTTCAGTGCCTCCGGAGCTACAAGGCGCTCGGCCACCAATGGTTCGCCCGGAACGAGGTCCACGGCAGCAACTTTTCCGGTTGAATCGCCCAGCGTCTTGAGTGCCGATGCGGGGACGGAAGACTGCGGAAGCTGCTGGGCAGCCAGGGAAGCCTTCATGGCCTCTACCGGGGTGCCGGCGGGAATCGGAGCCTTGACCATCAAGACCTCAACAGGGGCAAGATTCTGGACAGCCCGTTGATCCGCGCCCTGCGCGTAGACGAACACGAGGATCACCCCTATGACCGCCAGCAGCGCTGCTGCCGATCCTGCCAATAAGCGTGATTTCACTTAACACTCCTGTGCTTCAAAAATTGGAAAAGCTAGTTGGTCAGGCGTACTACGGTGACCCCGTTGGCATCCACCGGACCCAACGTGTAGCCGTCTGCCAGCGACACGTATTTGACGAAGCTCCCCACGATCCCCCGGCAATTCCCGGTGCAGGACAGCGAGGAGGAAACATAGGGACTCTGGTTATGGAAAACGTCCGGAAGAGTGGTGCCGCCGCTGAACTTCCATCCCGTCACTTTGAATGCTGCAAACGAGATCAGGTGGTAAATGGCTCCGCTTCCCGTGCCGGTGACGGAATTGAAGACCGGAAGCAGCACAATGATGTCTTTTCCGGCGTTGATGGTGGCCGCCCAGTTGTTCAGGGTGGTGGAACAATTTGGCGGCGCACTGTTCCCAGGTGCACTGCCGCCCTTGTTCAGCGCCAGGTCAATGGTGCCACCGCAGGAGCCAGGATCCTGGACAATCCATCCGAATCCACCCTCTACTGCCGCGCCTGAAGGCCCGTAGTTGCAGCTGGGGTTGGCGCCCGTGCCGTGAGCCTGCAAAAGCTGCTGGACGCCGCCAACGTAGCCCTGCACCTGGCAGATCGAAAACGTCAGGGGGAATGGAGTAGTTCCCTTACGTGGGCTGCCCCACTGTACGGTCGATGAGGTCACAACGTCCGCGGAATTCATGCCAAGGACACGACCGAAGACCAGCGAAACGGCATTTGGAGCACCACCCGCTTGCTGGGAGCCGGCGGACACGGTTACCTTCCGGTTAGTCAGATCAAGGTTTACCGAGTTGATGTTTCCAAGGCCGTCCACAGCATTCTTGTTGGCCATGTCCTTGGCGATCTGGGACGTACTCGAGCAATTCGGGTCGCTGGTGCTGGCGGCACACTTCTCAGCCACGGCCAGGGCGGCGGCATCGGATCCGTTCTGCGCTTGCGCCTTTTCCGAGTAGAGCTTTCCTGCATCCACAGCGAGGGCGGCAAAGCCAAGTAACGCAACCAGAATCAGAGCTATGAGGACCGCGACGGCCCCGCGTTCGGCGTCGTCGTCATTGATCTTTAGCCGCCACATACCATCACCCCCACGCCTTGCATCGGGAACGGTCCTGCGATTCCCGTGAGGGTGCTGAGTGTGTACTTGACGGTGACTGACATCTGCGCGCCGGACGTGCAGCTGGTGGCACTGAAGGTGAAGTTCGCATCTGCCAGCTTTGGGTTCAGGGTTACAGCCGCGTTTTTCGCTGCGGTCCTGGCCGCCGATTGATCATTCGCGATCGACATCACGCGCACGCCTTCGCGGGCGGCATTCGTAAGCGAGACCTGCGCGTTGTAGGCCCGCCCGAATTCCATGATCCCCAGCACCAGGAGGATCAGGACGGGTGCGAGCAACGCGAACTCGACCGCTACCGCTCCCCGTTCTGAAGCCCTGTGCATGTGGATCTGCCTTCTTATCGAAAGTGGAAAGAGGAACGGGTGGGTGGGGCCACCGACCCACCCACCCGGGTACCGCCGTAAGCCGGACTACTTTGAGCAGCTGCCTGGGACGGAAGGGACTGTAGCGGTGGCCGTGGTGGTGGCGGTCCAAGCGCCGCCCTTGACGGCACAGGCTGAGCTGTTGAAGGTCTCGACGAGGTTGTTGCCGAGAAGGCTGACGGCCACGATGATGACGACTGCGATGAGCGCAACCATGATGCCGTACTCGACGGCAGTAGCGCCGTTCTCTTCACGACGGGCACGGGATGCGATGGTGCGGAAGGTAGCAAACATTTTGAAAACTCCTGAGCGAGTTGGGGAGATGTGGGCTGGCCCGATACCAGCTCCCAATCAACGTAGCAACGGAAAGAGGCCCATATCGGAGTCCTTGGGACTTCCTGTGGAAAGCCTCTGGAACCTGCGCATTTCCTGCGCTAATCCTAGGAATGCCCTTGCTTTACCCGCACAAAAAAGGCCGCGCCATCATCGGCGCGGCCTTATCGTTGAGTTTTTATCAGCCCATTGCAGGCGCAACCACGGGTGGTGCGGAGAGCTGCTTACGCGCCCACCGGGCCAGCTTCTTGCCCTTGCCCTTCCACCAGTTGTCTTCATCCTTGTTGTAGTGCCAGCGGAAGATGATCATCACCAGCACGGCCATACTCATGGCCACGTGAATCCATGACCAGTTGACCGCTTCAGCCAGCGCGCTGATCCCCATCACGAGGATGGAAGGCACCGCCAAGGTCCTGAAAATCGTGTTTGCCACGTACCGTGGGCGTGAACTGGGTATGGACAGCGCACGCACCATATCGAAGCACAGGCACACCACTACCATTATTTGTCCCACGGACATGAGGAGAAGCCCGGGCAGCGACCCCGCGAACATTGCGGCCGATTCCATTCCTGTACTCAACGTAAACCCCTCCAACAAAACGTCATTTCAGATCCTCTGTGCTCCATTGAATCGGCTGCCGGAGGGGCGCGTCACGAGTAGTGAGTACTCGATTCCGGGCAGCATGACTACTTGGTTGCCTGCGGGGTACTTGGTCTGGTACGGCCGGACTCTCCACAACGCGGGGTCAGTTACGGCCCATAAATCCCCTCGGGATGGGCCCGAAGTGACCCCGCGTTGGGGGATATACACTCGCGGTGAGGGCGAAGCGCATGGCCAAGGATTTTCGGCACGGGTGTGAGCGAAGGGTCAGGATGTTCGGTTCGAAGAAGCAGAAGCTCAACGATCTGATGGAGGAGCTCAGGCCCGACCTGAGTCGGGAGTCGCTCGGCGTCGGGCCCAACTTCCCGGGTGTCGCCCCAGGACAGACGTTGCCGGTGCGCTACCGGCCGGCGGTCATGGACCACTACGTCGCCCTTGCCCGGGACGCAGACCCTGCCCAAGTGCAGCAGCTCTCTGACGAGATCGCGAGTCGCAAACAGGCCTGACCCGAACCCATCTCCACAACGCGGGGTCATTTAGGGCCCATGAATACCCTTGGGATGGGCCCTAAATGACCCCGCGTTGGGCGTTTAAGCGGGACTATGCTGGCAGCAGGGCTTGGTTTTTCAGATCCGGGGGGATGGAAGGTGTTTGGCTATGGGGGATAGCGTTTTCTTGCCGTTGGAGGATTACTTCAGCAGAATCGGAAGGCGCAGGGCGGTTGTCTTGTGCCAGTTGCCCTTGGCGGCCACGGTCACGTTGATTGTTTTCTTAGCAATCCTCTTCAACGCCAGCAGCCTCTTAGACCGTGTCTTCATCGTCGTCCTGCTCCTGCACGTCGTGATCCTCGGGGCATGCCTCGTGCTTCCGTGGAACCGTCTTCCCACATGGAGCTTCATCTTCATCCCCGTACTGGATTGTCTTGCTCTCGGCCTCCTGCGCGAGGTTGGCGGGCCCGTTCTCAGCGTCGTGGGATTGGTCATGGCGTTCCCCGTGATTTGGTTGTCGGTCAGCGCCAGCAAGGTTCGCGTGGCTTTGGCCATCCTGGCTACCCTCTGCGCCACCGTTGCCTCACCGTTCGTGTTGGGCCATCAGGTTGAACAGTCCGAGCTGATCCGCATGATTCTCTTCCCTGCAATCATGGGCGGTTTGGCCATCACCGGGCATGCCGTTGCTCGCGGGCTCATCAAACACACCGACCGGCTGGTCCGTAAGGATCGCGAGTTGGTGCGGCTCCATGGTGCCACCAAAGAACATGCGCAACTCCTGGACACTGTCCTTGAAACCGTCAACGTTGGTGTCTGGGCCATGGACACAAACGGTGCTGACATTCTGACCAACCGTCGCCTTCGCGCCGACCGTTCGTGGGCTGAGGAGTCGACGGACGCCGTGAACCCGTTCACCGTTGGGACTGCTCACTCCGATGAGGAACGGAAGAGTCCTGCGGATCTTGCTGTCCGAGGCGCCAGTTTCACCAACAGACTTGTGCGCGTAGGCGATGACGAGAAGCAGCGGACCTTTTCCGCCGCCGCGCGTCCACTGCTCGGCGAAGCGGGCGAGCTGAAGGGTTCCATCATTGCTTTCACCGACGTCACAGCACTGGTCAAAGCGCAAACAGCACGCGACAAGTTCGTTGCCACGATTTCCCACGAACTTCGAACACCGCTCACGTCCATCCTTGGTTACTTGGAAATACTCGATGACCAGCCAAATCCTGCCTTCATGGGCATCATCGAACGGAATGCTGAACGTCTGCTAACCCTCGTCAACGATCTCCTGCTGGTCGCATCCGAAGACCTGGAATTGCGTCGCCGGCCCACCAACGTCTCCGAGCTGCTCCAGGAGTCGGTCAAGAACGCCAGGCCTGCAGCAGCAGCACGGGGTATCACCATTTCAATGCAAATCCACGGAGACGTGGCGGCAGACGTTGACCCTGGCCAGTTCTCCAAAGCCATTGACCAGTTGCTATCCAACGCCATCAAGTTCTCCCCCGAAGGCACCCAGGTGGTTATCGGCCTCCGGGGGAATAACGGGGAGGTAGAGCTCTCCGTTCGCGATCACGGGATCGGGATGACAGAAGAAGAACAAGACGAAGCCTTCACCAAATTCTTTAGGGCCGATCAGGCAATGGAAACGGCAATACCAGGGGCCGGCTTGGGTTTGCCACTCAGCAAAGCCATTATCGAAGCCCACGGTGGAACGATCGGGTTAACCAGCCAACCCGGGTCCGGTACCACTGTTACGATCACTGTTCCTCGTTAGGTGCTCAGCAGCAACAACAAACGCGAACCAGCCAATAAATTCATTCTCTGGCTAAAAAGCGCGCGTTTAGACAAACACTTGCGATGACGTTTACAATTTTCGTCGATTAGTTGACGAATTTTGACAGCGCTGATGCAAGTCTTATCCAATGAAAAGCCTCTGCGTTCCATTGTTTACGCGGATTCCCCGGCGTACGGTATGAGGGCACCACGATTGAAACAGGTCTTGTACAACTTCTGGGGGAAATACATGTATCGAAGATTAGTCATGTTGGTCGGCGCACTTACTGTCGTGGTTGCAGGGCCTCTGGCCCCAGCCCAGGCTGTGGTCCCGAGCATCACGCCCGCCCAGGTCAACACCGGATTCTCCGGCAGCGCCTATGGCTCCTACATTTTCAATTCGGACAAATCACTGACATCAGGTCCGACTGCAAGTTCATCGATTAGCTGCACCGGCGTCACAGGATTGACTTCCACTAACACAGGAGCTGCGATCAACGTCGCCTCAGTCGGTACAGTCGGTGCCGCAACAACGAGTGTCAAGACGCTGATCTCGGCAACAGGCAAGCGAATCGAGGGAAAATCGAGCACTAATGGCGCGAACTTGCTGGGCGGACTCATCACGGCAGGCTCTATTATCTCCGAGAGTTCGGCCGAAAAGAGCACTACAGGAGTTTTTACTGGAGCCAATAAGACGACCATTGCGGCCCTAAAAGTCCTGGGTGTCCCGTTGGGAACGAATCCGGCCCCTAACACGGTTATTGATCTCAAGCTGCCGCTCCAAGGCTCAATTGGCAAAATTACCCTCAATGGCCAGGACAAGCGGCTGGTCAACGGCACCTATCAGGTATCAACCACTGCACTTCGCGTAGAAATCCTCAAAGCCGGGCTGGCTGGGCTGAAGGTCGGAACAGACATCCGAGTTGGGGTTAGCACCACCAATCTGACGCCAGCACAGGCGGGTTACTTAACCGGTAGTGGGTTTGGTACAAGGACCGTTTTGGCTTCGAACCTGATTTCATCAGGTCCCACCGCACTTGCGTACGCCAGGTGCGCTGGAGGAAGCAATCTCGCAAACTCGGTAGGAGCAACCATCCCGGGCCTTGCAACTACGGGAGCCACCACCACGAATACTGTCGGCGTCCTGACCCCGGAGCTCAAGAGCACTGTAACTAACTCTGTTGCTGGCCTGAATGTGCTCAGCGGCTTGATTCAGGCCGACTCCATCAAGGCAGAAACCACCGCCAGCCGAGCTATAGCAGGGGGCACCATCACCTTGAAGGACACGTCTTCATTCGTGAATCTCAGGATCGCAGGACTTCCCGCAATCAATGCCTCTGTTGCACCCAACACCGTAGTCCAAGTGCCAGGGCTGGGTCAGGTCACTTTGCACAAGGTGAGCAAGTCGTCCTCAGCAATAATCGTCACCATGGTTGAGATCGTCTTGAACCAGGCAATAGGCACACTGCCGACGGGTTCCAAGATCCAGATCGGCTATTCGACCTCTGGCATAAAGCAATAAACAACAAAACAATAAAGCGCGAATCCAGGCTTGGGGCGCCGCCATGGTGGCGGCGCCCCTCCCCGCGTCGACAAGAGTAAGCGCCTATCCCGCTCAGCAGAGACCGACCGCAGGTGACATGCCACCCCTCACGGAGCGCATGTCGGATAATCGAGTATGGGCGCCGAGCTACTGACAATTCCTGAATGTGCCCATGCCCCGGCTGCTCAGGAACTCTTCGAAGAGGCACTGAGGCTGGCCGGGGTTACCGGCATGGTGCACGTGGTGGTGGACTCCGAGGAGGAAGCAGCCTCGCTCGGATTCCACGGCTCCCCCACGTTCCAGATCGACGGACAGGACCTCTTTCCGGTCCTGGGAGACCCCGCGCTGAGCTGCCGGATCTATCCGACGACGGACGGTCCCCGGAGCCTGCCGTCTCTGGAATCGCTCTGAACAGCGATTCAAGACAAGCTGAAGGGCATTTAGCCTAGGGACGGGTCAGGAACGATTCCACTTTCCCCGGATCCCGCTCGATCACCGGCTCCAAAACCTGGTCAATCCTGCTGAGCAGTTCAGCATCAAGTTTCACTCCCGACGCCGTGGCGTTGTCCACCAATTGCTCTGGCTTGGACGCCCCCACGATCGCTGCCGAGACGTTGCTGTTCTGCAAAACCCAAGCCACCGCCAGCGCGGCCATGGACAGTCCTGCTTCCTTGGCAATGGGCTGCAATTCCTGGACCTTCTCCAACACCTCGGGACGCATGAACTTGTGGTCGTCTTTCAGAGTTCCGTCATCGGTGGTGAAGCGCGAATCGTTGGGCGCTCCCTTGCCTGGAATGTACTTGCCTGTCAGGACGCCCTGGGCCAACGGGGACCAGCAAATCTGTCCCAAGCCCAACTCCTCAGAGGTGGGAACGACTTCCTCCTCGATGACACGCCACAACATTGAGTACTGGGGTTGGTTCGAGATCAGCCCGATCCCAAGGTCTTTGGCGAGTGCGGCACCAGCCCGGATCTCGTCCGTAGTCCATTCGGAGACACCGATGTAGAGTGCTTTGCCGGCGCGGACGATGTCCGCGAATGCCTGCATCGTCTCCTCAAGCGGCGTTTCGTAGTCGTAGCGGTGGGCTTGGTAGAGGTCCACGTAATCCGTACCGAGCCTGCGCAATGAGCCGTTGATTGACTCCATCATGTGTTTACGCGAGAGCCCGCGATCATTCTTTCCTTCACCGGTGGGAAAGTAGACCTTGGTGAAGATCTCAAGGCCTTCACGCCGAACCCCCTTGAGGGCCTCGCCCAAGGCCGTTTCTGCACGGGTTCCCGCGTAAGCGTCGGCAGTATCGAATGTGGTGATCCCAAGATCCAGTGCTTGCCGTACGCACGCTGTGGCAGCTTCCTGATCGATCTGTTCGCCGTGGGTGACCCAGTTGCCGTAGGCCAGTTCGCTGATGTACATTCCGGAGGCGCCGAGCTTGCGATATTCCATGGGTTAAGTCCTTTTCTTCAGTGTGAGTGTTAGCTGCTAGGTGATTCTTAGCTACGTGGCGTGGCAGTTCGCCTGCCTCGCAAGGGAAATGGCGGCGCTGTAGTGCCGCGAACAACCAGCTGGGCGGACAGCACCAAATCCGGCTCCGCACCGGCGTCGGGCGTTATCAAAGCCAGCAACCGGCGCGCGGTTTCGGACCCCTGCAGGGCGACCGAGTGGTCCATGGTGGTCAGGTCCAGAATCTCTGAGAGTTCATGGTTATCGAAGCCAATGACCGAGATATCGCCCGGGACATCGATTCCGCCCGCCTTCAGAGTGCGCAACACGCCGAAAGCCATCTCGTCGGACGCTACGAAGACTCCTGTAGGGGCCACTTCCGCGCACAACAGCCGGGACATGGCCCTTGATCCGCCAGCTGTTGAATTCTCCTCGTGGACCTCAAGGTCTTGGCTGGGCTCCAGCCCTGCCTCGCCCAGAGCCTCGCGGTAGCCCTTCAAACGGTTGGCCGGCGGGACCCCGCCCAACGTGCTGTCTGCAGCCTCGCGAATTCCGATGAAAGCGATGCGTTCGTGCCCCAGATTGAGCAGGTGCCGTGCTGCTGCCCGCCCGGCCGCATGGTCGTCCACCCGAACACCAGGCCTGCCAGGAGTTCCCGACCCCAAAAACGCAACAGGTAAGTTCTGGGCTTCAAGGGCGGCTAGTTCCTCCGGAGTCGGTTGCAAGGCAAAGACCAATACTCCGTCGGCTCGACCGGTCAGGCTCGACCCAGCGAAGAAGCGCTCCCGCGCGGCAGTGTCCGCGAGTTCGTACAACAGGACGTCAAAGCCCGCTTGGCGAAGCACACGCCCCGCCGATGCCAGCACCTGCCCGAAGAACCATTTGGAGAGGTTGGGAGTGACAATCGCGATGGCTCCCGTCCGGCCAGTTGCTAAACGTGAACCAGCCAGCGAGGGAACATACCCTAGCTCTTGGGCAATGCGTTGCACGCGTTTGCGCGTCTCCAACGAAACTCCCGGCATATCCCGCAGTGCGCGCGAGACTGTTGATACCGAGACATTCGCACGTTCCGCGACCGCATCCACTGTTGACGACATGGGAATGACGGTAGCGGCACACGAAGATTAACGCAAGCGCTTGCAAACGAAGTAGCTGACCTGGTTTATCGAGATGGTGTTACTGACGGTGAGGAAGTATCACTGCCCTCCGAGGTGCTCATGGTCGGTGTCGACGAGGACGTTGATGTCGATTTCGACGACGACGACGAGGACGGCGAACTGGTCATGCTGCCGGACGAACTGGTCATCATCTCACTGGGAGTCCCGCCACTGCCCTCGGCTTTCTCTAGGACCTTGTTGATCAAGTCTTCAAGTTCTTTCTGGTCAGAATCGCCCAGGCTTGGCCCACTCTTCGTGGCGACCACCAGCAACCTCCCGTCGGCCGCGGAGACCTGCATGAGCTTCTTCTGGGTTTCACCGGAACGTGTACTGACGGTTCCGAATGTTTCCTTTGCCTTCGTCTTAGCGTCTAACTTCTCACTGGAGACTTCATACGTCTGACCTACGGCTTTCACGGTGAACTTGGCGCATTTGTCCATTTTGCCGCTGATGTCCTTGAGAACTTTCTCCGCGTCCGGACCCTCTTTACCGGATTGCGCGGACAAGGACCGGGGCTGATCACTGTCAGACACGGCGACGGCAACATCTCCGTGTTCAACCTTGTCTACCAGCCCTGCCGTGGCGATGTCCTTGCAATCCTGAGGATCGACGCTGGCCGTATTCAAAAGGAGGTCGGCGATCTTGCCGCCTTGGTCTACCTGCTCCTTGGAATAGAGCTTGAGCTCGTTGCCATCTCCATCCTTCATACCGGAGATCAGGTCCCGCAATTCGTCCTCGGTGTAGACCTTGTCCTGAGCCGGCATCGAGGTGGAGGCTGACGAGGTGGTGGCGGAAGAAGGACTTGCCGTGCTGCCCCCACCGCCACTACATGCCGCCAAAACCACTGCTGCAACTGCAAATACTGCAAGCGCTGGAACTTTGCGCATCAGATAATGCCTTCCGATGAACGTTGGGATTTTCTAAAGCTGCCCGCCAGGACCTGTGTCCTTAACTTCACCGCGCCAAGCACCTGTTTCCGTTCCACGGGATTCGATAAAGTCCTTGAATTTCCGTAGATCGGCTTTGACCTGCATCTCGTCGATCTTCAGTGCCGCACCAGCCTTCTCGGTTGCAGTTTCCGGTGCCCACTCGAAATGGACGTTGACTTTGGTGTGGGTATCGTCCATCCGCGTGAACCGCACGACGCCGGCATGGGACTTCCCGTCGGTACTGCGCCAGGCGATCCGATCATCAGGCTGTTGGTCGACGATTTCGGTATCGAATTCTCGCTCCACTCCAGCGATTTTGGTGACCCAGTGGTTGGTGGTGTCACTCAGCTGGGTCACGGCCTCCACGCCGGACATGAACTCCGGAAAGGACTCAAACTGGGTCCACTGGTTATAGGCAGTGTGCACTGGGACAGCGACATCAATGGTTTCTTCAACGGTTTCCATTTTTCCTCCTGTTGTTGAAGCGGCCCGCAAACAGCGGACAGCGGTAGGCCTCCGAGGCGCGCTGGAGTACGCGTCGGTTCAATGGTTGTGATCTCCGGGAAGTGGAGCACCTGAGGATAGTCGGATGGACTTCGTCCGGGCGATGGACAGTCGCCGGGGAGGTAGGGATCAGAGATGATCGACATCGACTGTTTCCTCAAGAAAGGGAGGCTGCTGCCCACCTCTGGACCTGCTCCCGCTTTTAGGCTAGACCTCGATATGTTGTGGGGCAAGCATCCGAGGAGCCCCGGGACGTGGAGGCAAAAGTGCCTTCTTCGGCAGCAATTTTCAGTTGTTTCCGGAGACAGCACTACCAACGTTGTACCGTCTTGCTTCCAACGTTGTACCCTGTGATCAGGGCGATTCCGGCCCTTTGCGCAGGGAAGGGAGCGGCCATGTCTGTCACTATCCGGGACGTCGCCAGGGTCAGCGGTTTTTCCATCAAGACGGTGTCCAACGTCATTAATGGCCACCCGCAGTTGCGCGCAGAAACGCGGGCACGGGTCCAGGAAGCCATTGACCAGCTGGGATACAGGCCCAACCTCTCTGCGAGGAACCTGAGGTCCGGGCGTACTGGAGTCATCGGCCTCATCATTCCGGATCTCACCACGGCCTATTTTGCTGAACTTGCCGACGCCGTCATGCGTGCCGCTGCCGCCAAGGGAATCGCTGTCCTCATTGAACCGATCGGCAGCGGTCGTGAAAATGAGCTGGCCGCACTTCGTGGCCAACACCGGCATATGGTGGACGGCATTATCTATAGCTCGCTTACTTTGGGATCTGCTGACACGGAAATTCTGAAGGGAGTGGACACTCCGCTGGTTGTCCTCGGTGATACATCCTTCGAAGGTCAGGTGGATCGCGTCACGATGGCGAACACCGCCGGAGCAAAGTCCGCCACCGATCACCTGTTGGCAATCGGCCGACGCAAGGTTGTGGCGTTGGGTGCGCATGAGGGCGACATCGTGGCGTCCGCAGAACTTCGCCTGGACGGATACACGGCCGCACTC
This sequence comes from Micrococcaceae bacterium Sec5.1, assembly GCA_039636795.1. Taxonomy (NCBI): domain Bacteria; kingdom Bacillati; phylum Actinomycetota; class Actinomycetes; order Micrococcales; family Micrococcaceae; species Micrococcaceae bacterium Sec5.1. The sequence continues at coordinate 4,376,220 of CP143430.1, forward strand.
GAAGAAGCCGGGCTGCCCTTCGATCCTAAGCTGGTTCGCTACGCGGATTCCTGGCACCGCAGAGGCGGTGCGGCCGCGATGACGCGGATGCTCGCTGACGGACTGGAGTTCGACGCGGTGTTTGCCTTCAATGACACCTTGGCGCTGGGCGCCATGCGCGTCCTTCAAGAGGCCGGGCTGCACATCCCCGAGGATGTTGCAATTGTCGGCTTTGATGACCTGGATGAAACGCAATACTCCTTGCCAACTTTGTCCACCATCAATCCACGCCGCGACCAGATTGCCGAGGCAGCCGTTGAGATGCTCCTGCGTCGCATAGAGGGCGGCGACGAGCCGGAGGCGAACGAGATCGAAACGGGCTTCTCCCTCCAAGTCCGCGAGTCTTCCGGCGGATCTCAGGACAGCGCATCCCTGGCGACATCTGCCGCTTGAAATAAAAAATGCACTGGGGTCTTGACCCCTCTCGAAGCACGGCGCATGCTTGATACAACGTTTACGTACAACGTTTACCTAAATCGTTGACAGCAGGTTTTGGGGACATGGCTGTCCCATTCACGAAAGGGCTGACATGAAAAGGTCGCTCACATTCCTCACCGTCGTCGCAGCAGCGTCGTTAGCGCTAACGTCCTGTTCGGGCGGGGGTGCAAGCGGGGAAAGCAAAGACGGCGCCAAAGCGGAACTCACGTTCTGGCACGGTTACACCGAGGCTGACGGGAAGGTCCTGAACAAGATCGTGGACGACTTCAACGCCTCACAGAATGAAGTCAGCATCAAAGTCCAAACCAATCCCTGGTCGGTCATTGATGACACACTCTTGCCGGCACTCTCCTCAGGAAAGGGCCCGGACATCGTTGCGATGCCGGCCGAACGGCTCCCCGTCTACGCTGATAAAGGGGCCTTCGTTCAACTGGACGACTTCTACAAGAATCCGTCCAGCAACCTCGACAAGCTGATTCCCGCCGCTGCGGACATGGAAACCGTCAACGGCCACAAATACGGCGTTCCATCCGGCTTCGTTCCGTTGGCGATGTTCTACAACAAGTCCCTGTTCGCCAAGGCTGGAATCACCACCCCGCCCACCACTTGGGACGAATGGATCGCCGCGGCCAAGAAGCTGACCGTGGATGAAAACAACGACGGAACTCCAGAACAGTACGGGCTGGGCTTGCCTGACCACGCGACTGTAGCCAACGGCGTCTGGCCTTCCCTCTTCTACGGCAACGGCGGAAACGTCGTCAAGGATGGCAAGGCTGTGGTGGACTCGCCGGAGAATGCGCAGACACTCAAGACGTGGGTGGACGCCATCCGGAACGACAAGATCTCACCAGCCGGCCTGGACGGTATCGCCGGTGACAAGCTCTTCAGCAGCGGCAAGGCAGCCATGTACCTTGGCGGGCCGTGGATGTCTTCCATCGCCACTGAAAACAAGATCGACTACGGCATTGCCGCCGTCCCTGCCGGTCCCAAGGACCAGGCAGCGTCCGCCATCGGTATTTCGATGGGCATCACAACGCAGAAGGACGAGGCGAAAGCCGCGGCAGCACAGAAGTTCTTCACCTACTTCCTGCAAAAGGAACAGGCCACAGCCTGGTCCCTGGGTTCGGGCTGGCCGCCGCTGCGCTCGGACATCCCCGCATCTGATGTCGCTGCGAACCCCGTAGTAGAAGCCTTGACCAAGCAGTCTGAGTTCGGCCGCCCGCTCCTGCCCGGCGTCGTGAACAGCACGGACGTTCTGACCGCCGTCGACAAGCTCACACAGCGCGCTGTGGCTGGCGAGAACATTCAGGATCTGCTCAAGGAAACCCAGGCGTCAGTCCAGAAGATCGTCGACGCCAAATAGTTGAACGGAACAGGTGCGGCGCCTGATGGGCGCCGCACCCTCCGGAAAGAAGCTCCCAAATGAGCACCACCATGCACAAGAAAACGACGGCGGCACCCCGCTACCGTGCGCCAGCCCCCTTGGGCGGGCGACGCAACCCGGCAATCGGCCAACGCCGCAAGAACATCCAGGCCCTGGCCTTCCTGGTCCCAGCACTCTTGGTCCTTGGCACGTTCACTGCCTGGCCCATGATTTCCGCCCTGCGATTGTCCTTCACTGATGCCAGCGGCTTCGGCAAGGAAAAGTGGGTGGGCTTCGAGAACTACGCCCGCATCTTTACGGATCCGGTCATCCTCAATGCGGTACTCAACACTGCCCTGTACGCACTGTTGTTCACACCAATGGCGGTGGCTCTTGCGCTCGTCCTGGCGCTGCTGCTGAACGATCCCCGGCTGCCATTTCGCGGATTCTTCCGAACTGCCTTGTTCCTGCCGTTCATTATCAGCCTCGCTGTTGCCGCGATTGCCTGGTCCTACCTGATCGACCCCCAGGTTGGTTTGTTGAACTACTGGCTGGGGAACGCCGGGATCCGCATCGGAAACGTCCTGCAGGATCCCGTCCTGGCCATGCCCGCGGTTGCCTTCGTCGCCGTGTGGAAAAGCTTCGGCTTCTACATGGTCATCTTTCTCGCCGGGTTGCAGGAAATCCCAGGCTCTCTCTACGAGGCAGCCAAGGTTGATGGCGCCGGGCCCTTCATGCGGTTCCGCCACGTCACCATGCCGATGCTGTCCAACACCACGGCTTTCGTCCTCATCTTCGCCCTGATCGCCGCCCTCCAGGCTTTCGACCAGATCTATGTAATGACTGGCGGAGGACCATACGGCCACACCGAAACCGTGGTCATGCAGATCTACAAGTCCGGGTTCCAGAAACTCGACGTCGGTTTCGCCTCTGCACTGTCCTATGTCCTGCTGGCCGCCACGCTGCTGCTCAGCGTTGTCCAGTTTGTTTTCTTCGGAAAACGAGAACGGGAAGGTGACTGATGTCCACCACGTTAGAACGGCAGCCCACCCCTGCCCGGGCAGGTTCCAAATCCCGCAACGCCACGAGATCAAGGCTGAACCGCGCTTTAGTGGTGGTTCTCCTGGGCCTTGCGACGGCCGTGATTCTCTTGCCCATCGCCATCATTATCTTCACGGCGTTCAAACCGGTGGCCGAGGTTAACGCTTTTCCGCCGACGCTCACCCCGGGCACGTGGACCTTGGACAATTTCACCAGGATCTTCCAGGACCTCCCCTTCATCCGGCTGATCGCCAACAGCTTCGTCTTTGCTGGTGGAGTAACGCTCTTTGCCCTCCTGTTCGACTCGCTGGCTGCCTACGCACTGGCGAGGATCGATTTCACCGGCAAGAAGTTCCTGTTGATTGCGATCATTGCCAGCCTCATGATTCCCTTCCAGGCCACCCTTGTTCCGGTCTACCAACTGGCAAGCGACCTGGGCTGGGTCAACACCTTCGCTGCGCTGATCATCCCCCGCGCCGCAGACGCCTTCGGGATCTTCTTCCTGCGGCAGTTCTTCCTGTCCCTCCCCCGGGACCTGGACAACGCAGCCCGCATTGATGGTGCCTCGGAGTGGCGCGTGTATTGGAACGTTGTCCTCCCGAATGCCATGCCCGCCATCTTGACGCTGGGAGTGTTCGTCTTCGTGAACAACTGGAACGATCTGCTCTGGCCACTGATCTTCACCACCGACAAGGACATGGGCACTCTGACCTCAGGGCTGACCCTCTTGACGGGACCGGGCGGAATCGTCCCCTACGGCGTGATGATGGCAGGCGCTCTCGTAGCCATCCTGCCCCTCGCCGCCATCTTTATGTTTGTCCAACGCCGCTTCATTGAGAGCGTCGCCACCACAGGATTGAAGTGAGGAAAAATTTGAACTGGCATGAAGACGGGCGCCTGCATTTCGGCCTCGGGATTGAAGACACCTTCATTCCCCAGGAACGCGCCGGAGAGCGGTCCCTGGACGAATACGAACTCACTCAGCACTACCGCTTCTGGCATCAGGACTTGGGGCTTGCCAAGGAGGCGGGCGCAGAGTTCCTGCGTTGGGGCATCCCCTGGTACAAGATCAATCCCGAGCGCGGGGTCTGGAAGTGGGACTGGCTGGACCAAGTGATGGAACGGTTCCAGGAACTTGGGCTGAAGCCCTTGGTGGACTTGATGCACTACGGAACCCCCACGTGGCTGGACAACCAGTTCCTGAACTCCAGCTATCCGGAAAGCGTGGCTGATTACTCCGCCCGGGTCGCGGCACGCTACGCCGATACGGTGGTGGACTACACACCGGTTAACGAGCCCATGATCCACACCCTGTTTGCCGGAAAGTTCGGGCACTGGCCACCCTACCTGGCGGGCGACGACGGCCTCGTCGCCTTGGTGCGAAACCTCTCCAAAGGATTTGTCCTCGCCCAGCAAAACATGGCCGAGGTGCTTGGCGAGCGGGCCATCTTCACTCACGTCGATGCTGGTTTCCGGTTCGTCAGTGACTCGAACAACGGCGAACATGATGATGAACTCCGTCACCTCAAGGCACGCTCCTATCTGGTGGAGGACCTGGTGACGGGCAAAGTGGATGCCAATCACGAGCTCACGCCCTGGCTCTCCCTGCACGGAATGACCGACCACGATCTGGCATGGCACCAAGAGAACATCGTGCTCCCTGATGTGATGGGCGTTAACTACTACCCCCTGCACTCCACCGAGCTCTTGGAATCTGCGCGTCCCGTCCGTGGTGACATCAACGATCCCCGTGCCGTCCGCAACGACTGGACGGAGGGATTGGCCGACGTTCTGACCACCTACGGCAAGCGTTATGGTGCTCCGGTTGCGCTCACCGAAACCTGCCTCACAGGCTCCTATGAGAGGCGGATCGAGTGGCTTGATGCCTCCGTACGATGCGTCCAGGAACTCCGAGCGGCGGGGCAGGAGATCGTGGGATACACCTGGTGGCCAGTAACGGATATGTACGAGTGGACCTACCGCTACGGCTCCGAACCGCTTGAACATTACCGACTCACCATGGGCCTTTGGGACCTTGTCCCGGACGAAATCGGCACCCTTCACCGGGTGAAGAATCCCGTCGCCGATAGGTTCCAGCATTACGCCGACGCAGCTGTGACCCAGCCGGCCGCTGGTATCACCAAAGAACCCGCATTCGCCTCCGAAAAAGGAAGAAGCCCGTGGCCACAGCACGCCTGACCCTCGACCCACGACGCACCATCGGCACAGTGAACCGCAGGATGTTCGGTTCATTCGTTGAACACCTCGGCCGCTGCGTCTATGACGGTATTTACGAACCCGGCCACCCCCTCGCCGACTCCGCCGGATTCCGGAACGACGTCAAGGAACTCGTCAAAGAACTGGGAGTATCAGCGATCCGGTATCCCGGCGGGAACTTCGTCTCCGGATTCAAATGGGAAGACAGCGTTGGCCCGGTGGAACAACGGCCCAAACGGCTTGACCTCGCATGGCACTCCACCGAAACCAACCAGGTGGGCCTCCACGAATTCGCAGGATGGCTCGAGGAAATCGGCAGCGAGCTCATGCTCGCCGTCAATCTCGGAACACGCGGCACCGAGGAGGCCTTGGATCTGCTGGAATACTGCAACCTCCCGTTCGGTACCGCCCTGGCCGAGAAGCGGGCAGCCAATGGCCACGACAAAGCGTTCAACATCAAAATGTGGTGTTTGGGCAACGAAATGGACGGTCCCTGGCAGATTGGGCATCGCAGCGCCGACGACTACGGCAAGATTGCCTCCCAGACGGCAAAAGCCATGCGCCAACTGGATCCTTCCATCGAACTTGTCGCCTGCGGCTCCTCAAGTGCCGACATGCCCACTTTCGGCGAATGGGAACGAGTGGTGCTCGGGCATACCTACGACGACGTCGACTTCATCTCCTGCCATGCCTACTACGAGATCAAAGACGGCGACCTGGGAAGCTTCCTGGCCTCGGCGGCAAACATGGACCGGTTCATCGACTCGGTCACCGCCACCGCAGACCACATCAAGGCGGTGAAGGGAAGCCCTAAGACCCTGAACATCTCCTTCGATGAATGGAATGTCTGGTACAACGAACGTTTCGAGACAGTCGATAAGATCACGGGCATAGACAACTGGCCCATCGCGCCCCGGCTTCTCGAGGACAGCTATACGGTTGCGGACGCCGTTGTGGTGGGAAATCTCCTCATTTCACTGCTCAACCATGCGGACAGGGTCACCTCCGCTTCCCTTGCCCAACTGGTCAACGTCATCGCCCCCATCATGACCGAACCCGGCGGACTTGCCTGGAGGCAGACCACCTTTTTCCCCTTCGCCCTGACGTCCCACAACGCAAACGGCGCTGCTCTGGACACTGGACTCGAAAGCGAAAAATACGACACCGCTGCCCACGGCACCGTCAGGATCGTCGACGCAGCCGCCACCCACAATCCCGACGACGGATCCGCCTCGGTCTTCCTCGTCAACCGCAGCTCAGACCAGGAATCTACCGTCACTATCGACACCAGCCATCTCCGGGACGTGCAAATACTTAGCGCCCTGACGCTGACCGATACCGACGTCTTCGCCGCCAACACCCTGGCCGATCCACATCGCGTTCAACTCCGTGACCTCGAGGGAACGGAGCAGGGCCCCGGCACCATCACACTTACGCTGCCACCTGTCTCCTGGGCAGCGTTGTTCCTGGCCAGCACCCCCGAAAGGGCCTGATACATAGCCAACAAGAAATGGGAGAACAAATGCACGAACAATCTGTGCCTTCAGCCATGCCCAAATTCAGGAGCAGCCCTCCACGCACGAGACCGATCGTCACCGCCGTCGTGCTTGTCATGCTGGCAGTACTGGCGGGCCAGTTCACTGCGATATCGCCCGCCGCGGCAGTGACTACCGGGAACGGTTCGCTGGTGTACTCACCGCCGGCGGGATCCTCGTTCAATCCGGAAGGCGGGCGCGCTGCAGGCACCACCTACGCCAAGGTCATCACCCTCAAGAACAACGGGACGTCGAACGGCACACTGCTGGCCACCTTCGACAAATTGGTGCTGACGAACGGCGTCCAAAGCTATCCGATCCACCGCAGCACCGATAACGGCGCAACGTGGACCAAGGTCTCCGAAGTGAATCCGAGCATTGACTTCCCCGCCCTGACGCGGACGGCCCAGCCTTTTCTCTTCGAACTCCCCCAGCAGGTTGGTAACCTGCCCGCTGGTACGGTTCTGCTCACGGGCATGGTAATGCCCGGAGACCGCTCCAGCAGCAGGCTTGTTGTGTACAAGAGCCTCGACAAGGGCGTTACTTGGTCATACCAGAGCACCATCGACTCCGGCGGGCCGGCAGTCTACGATCCCAGCCCCACCTCCACCACGAGCACTGTTTGGGAACCCTCCCTGGCAATCGACGGCAACGGCGGACTCGTAGCCTATTTCTCTGATGAGCGGCAAAAGGCAAACGGCGTGCTCCAAGCCGTGTCTTACCGACGCTCAACTGATGGCGGCCTCACCTGGGGTGCACTCGGCAATGTTTCTGCGCCGACAAACAACAGTGACCGCCCGGGCATGATCACAGTGACCAAGATGCAGGATGGCCGCTATCTGGCCACTTTCGAAGTGGTCAACCGTCCCAGCCAGTCGCAAAATACAGCGCCGGTCTACTTCAAGATCTCGCCTGATGGCCTGAACTGGTCGCCTGAAGCGAGCATCGGCACAAAAGTAGCTCTTAAAGACGGTCGAGGCATTGGATCCTCCCCCTTCGTCAGATGGGTTCCCACGGGCGGACCTAAAGGCATGGTCGTCATCGCCTCCAAATGGTCACTGGACACAGCCGGCAACATCGATGGCGGCCAGAACTTCTACGTCAACTACAACCTCGGCGACGGCCCCTGGGAACGGCTCCCCTACGCCGTCACCTACGACGCATCCGACACTCAAGGCGGGTCCTTCACCGGCTTCGCACAAGGCTTCGACACCAGCGTTGACGGCAGGACGCTCTACCAGGCCACCAACGTTGAAAATCCTGCTACCACCTACAACGATGTTCGAGTCGGCTCGATCCCCCTCGACGCCCAGCAGTACGAAGCCGAACGCGCAGTCCGGCAGGATGCAGCCCTGGTGAGCGATCCGGATGCATCCAATGGCTCAAAAGTAGGCAACATTAACAATGCCGGCAGCTCGGTCACCTTCACCGTGAGGGTGCCAACTGCAGGAACCTACACACTGAATATGCGCTACACGAACGGAACCGGAGCAAACAGCTCGCACTCCGTCAAAGTCAACGGGGGCACATCGACTACGTTGAATTACCCGGCGACCGTCGACTGGGGACGCTACGGCTGGGTGCAGATGACGGCTACCCTGGCGGCCGGAGCCAACACGGTGTCCTTTACCAAGGGAACCTCTTTCGCCGAACTCGATGTCCTCCAAGTCTTCAACCCGTCCAGCAGCCTGGATCCGCAATTCCGGGTTACCAACCGCAACAGCGGTAAATCTCTGGAAATACTCAGCGCCCTAATAACCGATGGCGCGGGAGCCGGACAATGGGGAGATACCGGCAATGCCACACAGCTATGGAGCATCAAGCAAGCCACCGGCGGAATCCAGCTCACGAACGTCAACAGTGGCAAGCTTCTCGAAATTGGCTCGGCAGCTACTGCCGATGGAGTTCAGGCGAGCCAGTGGGGACCCACAGGTAGCCCTACACAAGTCTGGTCACCGAGCGTCAGCGGCGGCTGGTGGAAACTCGCCAATGCCAACAGCGGGAAATTGCTGGAAATAGCTGGTGCTTCCACAGCTGATGGTGCCCATGCCCAGCAATACACGGCCAACGGCTTCACCTGCCAGGAATGGAAGCTGAACCGCGAAGGAATTCAGTAACTAGTCTGTTTTTCCTGGACATGAAGGACCCTCTGTACAGCTTTGCTTGCAGAGGGTCCTTCATTATGTGCCGCCGCCCATCCACTTTCAGCCTCGGATGCAACGGATGAAAGTGGCTGGGTCCGTTGTTGAAAACTTAAAAGTCCAGGCAAAGTTCCTTTTGAAGGAAGTGATCGAAATGGTCAAGATAGCGGTAGTTGTTGGGAGTACCCGTCCAGGGCGGCGAAGCAAGCAGGTGGCCGATTGGGTGCTGGAACGTGCGGTGGCCAAAGGCGGAGCCGAGTACGAACTGCTTGATTTGGCCGATTACAAACTGCCGCTGCTGGATGAGCCAATGCCTCCGTCAATGGGGAATTATCAGCACGAGCACACCAAGACCTGGGCGCGGGCCGTGGCCGAATTCGATGGCTACATATTTGTCACGGCCGAATACAACCACTCCGTTCCCGGAGCATTGAAGAATGCACTCGATTTCGTCTACGCCGAATGGAACAACAAGGCGGTTGGCTTTGTCTCGTATGGAAGTGCCGGTGGGGTGCGGGCGGTGGAAAACCTCCGCCTGATAGCAGGCGAACTCCAAATGGCCGACGTCCGGGCACAAGTGGCGCTGCCCTTTGCTACAGACTTTGAAGGTTTCACGACGTTCACCCCGAGTGCAACGGCGGAAGAGAACCTGGAGGTCCTCATTGACCAAGTCCTTGCCTGGTCGACGGCCCTGAAAACCATCCGTCACTAACACGTCTGGTTCAGTAGGAGACCCATCGGGCTGCGGCCGCTCAGGGCTGGATGTGACGCTTCAATGCATCCAGCGTCGTCTCTGGCGAGGTGTTGAAGCAGAACATGATTCCCGGCGATTCGGCGTTGCACGCGTTGATAACCCGTTCGAAGAGTTCCGTGTACTCCGGGACCATCCTGATGCCACCACCGATCATCACCAAGCCGAACTGATCACGGGCGAACGCTTCGCGAATCTCCGCTTCGGCCTCGTCCGGAGAGGTGCCGATCAGGCAGGACACAGCATCAAAATCTGCAGCGATGGTCGCCCCGAAGCCAGCCTCGATCCGCTCGGTCATGGTTGCCTCATCCAGTCCCGGCGGCAGTTTGCTGTAGTCAAGCGCCCGGGCATGGATTCCGACCATCAGGATTCGAGTCATGGTGCTCACTCTGCCACCCAAAGAAATGTTTGGTAAATAGCTGAGAAGGAACGCGACCCCCTGCTGGGAGGGGTCCTACCACAAGGGCTATGTGCCGCAGAACGTCGTATAAGGGCCGAAGCTCTCCGGTGCCGGCGCGGCGTAGTGTTCCAAGCCCGCGCGTTCGCTAAATGGGTTTTCAACTGCTTCAAGCAACCGCTCCGCCGGACGGGTGTCCCCCTCCGTAGCCGCCGCAAGTGCTTCTTCCACCAAGTGGTTGCGGGGAATATAGATCGGATTGACCCGGTCCATGGCATCACCATCAGGCGTGAGAGCACGCCAACGTTCCAGCCACGAATCGAACGCTGCCAGATCAAGAATCATGCGTCGAGTGGGTTCAGCCGGCCCGCGGGCGGCCTTTCCCAGGTTCCGGAAAAACGAGGTGTAGTCCGCGCGTGACTCCTGAACCAGCTCAAGCAGGTCATCCAGCAAAGGTGAGGCAACGCCGTCGTCAATTCCCTCAGGTAGCCCAAGCTTGGCCTTCATGCCGTTGAACCAGGCAGCGCTGTACTGCTGACGGAACCCGTTGAGTGCATCGACGGCAAGGGCCACCGCCTGCTCCTCATCCTCATGGATAAGAGAGGCGAGGGACTCGGCGAAACGCGCAAGATTCCACTCGGCAACCAACGGCTGGTTGCGATAGGCATACCGTCCGGATTCATCAATGGAGCTGTATACCGCACCCGGATCGAAGCCTTCCATAAAGGCGCACGGACCATAATCGATGGTTTCGCCAGACACAGTCATGTTGTCGGTGTTCATGACACCATGCACGAAACCGACGAGCATCCACTGGGCCACCAGCTTCGCTTGGACCGCAATGACGCCCTTTAGGAGACCGAGGTAGCGGTTGGCTTCGCCAGCAGCGGACGGGTGGTGGCGTTCGATCGCGTGATCAGCAAGGCGGCGCAACAGATCCATGTCGTTGGTGGCTCTGGCGTATTGGAAACTGCCTACCCGCAGGTGACTGCTGGCAACCCGGGTCAGAACGGCGCCCGGTAGGAGAGTCTCGCGCTGAACCGGACGGCCCGTTGCGACGACTGCCAGAGACCTCGTGGTGGGAATGGTCAGAGCATGCATAGCCTCGCTCACGATGTATTCGCGAAGCATGGGCCCAACCACCGCCTGGCCGTCGCCGTTCCGGGCAAAGGGAGTCCGCCCCGAGCCCTTGAGGTGGACGTCGCGGAGCTTCCCGTCAGCGCCGGCGATCTCACCCAACAGGAGGGCGCGCCCATCCCCCAAACGCGGTGAGTACCAGCCAAACTGGTGACCGGAGTATGCCATCGCCACCGGGGTTGCGTCCTCCGGGAGGGAATTACCGATCAGCAGCCGCACGCCCTCCGGGCTGCGGAGAAAACCGGGATCAAAACCGAGCTCGACGGCGAGCGCCTCGTTGAGAACCAGAAGCTGGGGATCAGGGGCTTCCTCCGCCCGCCAAGGAATAACCATCTCAGGGAAGTCCCGCGCGAAATGGCCCTCAGAGGCGACGGTGGTATGCGCAATTTCGCTCATCATTCAAGGATAGCGATGCGGGAAGGGCCGCCGCAGGCGATGCCTAGATCATTCCACCGCGCGCGCCGATGATGAGTTCCAAGGAACGGAGCACAGCGAACGGGACAACGCCGCTGGTGCGCGGGTTTTGCGGCGACACTTTGTTGCAGATTTCAAAACGGTAATTCCCGCTGTTTCCTGAAGCCTCAATCAAGTGCGTCGTTAGCTCGGCCGCCGGGTCGGCCCTTACGGAAACGGCCACAGTGTCCCAGTCCTCTACTGCAAGGGCGACGGCGGCTGCCACGTTGAGCGACTTCGGGAACAATTTTGTGGCTCGGGCGGCGGACCCTGCAAAGATCTCGATAGGGCCGGCAGTATTCCGAATGCGATCAGCCTCAACCTCGTCCATCCAGGGCTGAATCAGGGAACCCGGGAGCTTGGTTGTGGTTATCCTGACGGCGTCATAGCCCGTTGCGCGGGCGCCCGAAGCCAACAAGTCCAGGCCACCAATGGAGCCCGGGGTCAAGAAAAGCCTGCCAGGGCCTGCGGCGGACAATCGTTGTGAGAGGTCAGGGTCCGCAAGCGCCCCGAGTGATGTAGCGAGCAGGTCTACGCCCGCAGAAAGCACAGCCTCGCCATGCTCGACCAGGACCTCCTGCCCGGCACATTCAACCAGCAGGTCACAGCGCTCCAATGCTTGGTCCATCTCAAGCTGGGGTGCCGGCGCGTTGTCTATGGCGCTGCGGCAAATGATTCCCTCAAGCGTGGCCCCCTTGACTTTTCCAGCGGCAATGTCAGCAGCAACACGGGCCCCAATGGCTCCATGTCCGATGATTCCGATCCTGCGGGCTCCTGGCTTCATTCGATTCCTTGCTTGATGGAGTGGATGGACGAACCCGCGCCGTGATCTAGACGTTCAGCGTAAGTTCGTCCGCGGAGGAAGCCTTCGGGTCATAGGCGACGATGGAGGCTTCGGTTTTTTTCAGTAGCAGCGCCAGTTGTTCGATCTCCTTGGCGGTCAGGCCGGCGAGCATATTGCGCTGCGTTTCCAGATGCTTTGAAATGACCTCGTCAATGAGCTCCTTGCCATGGTCCGTCATCTGGGCGTAGACCACCCGACGATCCTCCTTCGACCGAACCCGCTCAATGAGGTTTTGTTCCTCCATACGGTCCAGCCGGAAGGTGATACCGCCCGTAGTCAGCATGGACGAACTCGCCAATTCACCAGCCGTCTTCCTGTGCGGCGGGCCGGATCGACGCAAGTTCGCCAAAACATCAAAGGATGCCAACGTGAGCCCGTACTCCTCATAGTTCACATCCTGCACAGCTCGCTGCCGCGCCACCAGGCTCTGCAAGCGGCCAAAGACGCCGATGGTCTTGGGATCAAGGTCCGGGCGTTCGCGGTGCCAGTCCTCAATAATGGCGTCCACGGCGTCCGTGTCAGTGTTCCGCGATTCGGTGGTCATGCGCACTCTCTCCTTCATTCGGTCTAAGCATCTTAACACTGAGCTTCCCAACGAACGCAGCAAATTTTGAGCACTTTCCACCGGCATCTTGCAGCACCTCCCATTATATCTTAGTCTTGAGATAGTTAGAGTCGAGGGAGATCGAATCCACGCTGACTCTTGCGAAATCTGGCAATTACCAATCCGAGAGAGGTCCATCATGAGCGACGTTATCGAAAGCAAGTTACCGGAACTTGAGGAGCTGATTGATTCGGCCATCGCCTCCCGTGAGAGCCGGGTTGTTGACTTCAATACCCTGAAATTCCAGACCAAAATGGGTGAAAAATTCCGGCGGGGACAGGTCCGCTACATCGGATCCGGAGCCACCGGAGACCACTCGGACGATGGCAACATCCTCCAGGCGGAGCACTTCACCTTTTCCAACATGGTGCTGCCCGCCGGATGCGTAGGTCCTGAGCACACGCACCCGGACGTCGAAGAGGTGTTCTTTGTCCTCGAAGGAGAGGTGGAGTTCAGCGTGCACGACGTTGAAGACGGCAACAAGAAAGCAAGCCGCGTGCTGGGCTACCGCGATCTGATCCGGGTCCCGGCCGGCGTTCCCCGGAGTTTGCGCACTGTCAGCGACGTTGATGCAATCATTTGCGTGATCATCGGCGCCAAGAAGCCGGAGATCCCGTTCTATCCGCCGACGTCGGAGATGTATGGCGTGACCCGCTAAATCTCCAACAACCCGGGCACCGGCCAATGCGGCCGGTACCCGGGTTTTGTTTTGCTGAATTTCTGGGTGCACAACGAAAGGGCCTGCAGCTCGAAGAGTTTCGAGCTGCAGGCCCTTTGGGCTAAGCGATTCCTTCTGAGAGGATTGCGGCCTGCTTCTGCGCATCGGCATCATGCACCCGTCGGATCCTGGCTACTCCAAGATCGTGCTGATACAAGTGCTCGTCCTTATCTGCATCTGCAGCCAGCGCCTCCAACAATTCCCGGTCTTGTTCCAGGACCACCCAGTGCTTTTCTTCAAGGGTTGTCTTGTACATGAATCGCCAAACGTCCCGCTCCCAGTCGGAAACGGTCCGGGTACGCCAGTGGAAAACGGCCGAGGTATGGGCATCGATGGGAGTGGACATTCCTACGATGCCAAAGGAACCTCCGGGGCCCGCCGAATCGGCGTACGGGATCTCCAGGTCCACGTAGTCCATGGATTCACGGCAGTACTCCACCCAGTCAAAGTTCTTGCCGCGCTGGTCCGTTTTCTCAAAGAAGAATCCGCGGTCGGTCTCACGGATGCGGAAGCGGGCACTGGTATCACCGCCAAACATGGAATGCGAGTCACGGTGGAGGAACGCACCGTGCATCGGATCCAGGACGTTGTCCATGTAGAAGCGCCACGGACTATTCCATTCCGCGTAGTTGGAGAACCAGGAAACCTCCGGGTTGTCCAGACGGTCCGGCAGCTTGAACTCCGTCACCTCGGAGTCCTCGGTCAAGGGCATGAAGGCAAAGATCATGTCAGCGCCTTCCTCCACAGCCAGCGACGCGGTCACCGTCTTGCCCTCGAGTGCGCAGCCCGGCATGCCGGGAACCGAAACCACCGTGCCGTCACCGTTCACCTGAACGCCGTGATACTTGCAGGCCACCCGGTCCCCGAGGTGTTGGCCCACGGACAAGGGTGCGCTGCGGTGGGGACAGCGATCCTCCAACATCCGGATTTGCCCCCTGGCATCACGGAACAGCAGCCAATCCACGCCCAGCCGCCGGACTTTGACCATGTCCCCGGGGCCAACGAATCGCGACGGGTAGATGGGATACCAGCGATCCCTCAGTCCCGTGGCAGCCAGTTCGGAGGCGTCGAGTTGGCGGCGCGTGCCGACCACAGTTTTGGTCTTGGCCCTGCCGGCCCTGACTCCGGCTCCGGCTGGAGCGCTTGCAGTTGCAGTTGTCATGTCCTACTCTCCCAGTCGTCGCATTTCGGAACGGAATCGGGTTTCATCCCAGGGGTGCCCGTCCGGGGCGTTCAGGCCCAAATTGTTCAACCCCGAGATGATGGCCGGGAGCTCGTGGCTACCACTGGCAAAAATCTCGGACAGGGCTCCGGCCAGCTTCAGTTCATAAGGATTGGGCGGACCCACCCGGGACTGGTTGGCTTCAAGATATTGTTCAGGCACTGGGTTCCTCCTGTGTTTGGGCGACAGTGTGCAGACCTTCAGCGATGTTCATGAATGATCTGCTCCACTCGTTGAATGAGTGAGATCGGCTCTGGTGTGCTGGAACGGCGGTGTTGTCGATGATGACAAAAACACCGTTACTGATGCCGCCAGCGATGCTTTGCGGTATGGAGATATCGGTATGGATGTCAGGCGCAGCGGCGATGACCAACGACGGCGCCCGCACCCGCCGGAGCATGGCCACAAATCCCTCAAGAGACATGTCCACCAGCGGGTCACCGAGGATGAGGCTCTTGACCTGCTGCGGGTGCAGCGCAGCAAGCATGATGGCCCCGTATGCAGCTGTTCCGCTGGCCAGAATGTGGGCAGGACCCGACGTTGACTCGTGAAGCGCGGACGAGGCTGCTTGAACCCATTCGTCCGTCTGTCCGGGCGGACCGGTGACGTCCAAAGTAAGGCCGATTCGGGGTTCCCAGGCACGGGCTCCCAATGCGTCGAGCTGATGGGCAAACCATTCGTCTGCTCCCCCGCCACCGTGCAAGCACACGACATCATGCTGTGGCATGACATCGCGGAGTGGCATGATGTCGCCGGGCGCATGGCCAAGGCGCGGATCTACTTCCGTACTTGAATTCATGTGCTCTCCTGCTCCTCTACTGATGTGGGGTTGGAATATGCACCGGCGGCACAAACGCGCCAGGCGCGGGATCCAATGCAGTGACGTCGATCTCGATCACCGCAGGCCCCCGTACCGCGAGCGCTTCCACCAAGGCCCCGTCAAAGGAGCCGGGGCCGCGCACCCGCCAAAATGGCAAGTTCAATGACTGGGCCAGCAGACCAAAGTCCGGTGTGTGCAGGTTGACTCCCGCCTCGGCGAAGCCGTTGGCTTTCTGCATGTTGCGCAGCACCCCATAGCCGCCGTCATTGAACACCATCACCACGCACCAGACCCCTGAACCGGCAAGGGAGGCGAGTTCACCAAGATGAACGGCCAGGCCGCCGTCGCCGGCAATAACTACCGTGGGAACATCCGGGCGGGCGCAGGCTGCCCCGATGCCCATGGCCAAACCTTGGCCGATGCCGCCTCCCAGCGGAAAGATATTGGTTTCGCGGGAGTACATTTCCAGCAGGCGGTTACCCCACTGGCTGGAGGGTATGGTCACATCACGGGCAACAACGGATTCCCGATCCAGGCGGTCCCTGAGGCTGTGACAGATTTCCGCATAGCCACCGATGTACTCAGTCAGCCCGGCCCGTACCTCAAGGCGTACATTGTGCACCTGTTGCGACCAGCCGGGGTCCACGGAAGGGCTACCCAACTGGCTGACCATCGCCTCCAGAATCGCACGGGAGTCACCCACCAGACCCACAGTGGCCGGATACACCCGGCCCACGGCTTCAGGGTTGAGATCCAGCTGGATGTGGGTGCCGGGCAGTTTGAGTGAATAGTGCTGCGTCTCGTTGGAACGGAAGTGCGTGCCAACACTCAACAACACATCAGACTGTTCGATCAGCCGGACGGCGGCGGGAGTGGTAGCAAAGTTGCCGATGACAAGATGGTCATCTTCCGGAACCACGCCCCGGCCAGAGTTGCTGGTCAGCAGTCCCGCGCCCAGCCCGTGCACCAGAGCCGCAAGTTCCTTTCCCGCGCCCGCCGCTCCTCCGCCGGCCCAGATCAGGGGTCGCTTGGCACCTGCCAGGAGCCGAACGGCTTCGGCGACAGCATCGGCGTCGTAATCGGGTAAAGGCTTCACCTGCGCATCGATCGGGCGCTGATCGTCCGGGTGGGCAAGGTACTGCAAATCTGTAGGCCATTCGATGCTGGCCGGTGTGTGAGGCGAGGAGAGCAGGTGTGCGATTGCCTCCTCCAGGTCCGCCTCCGCATCCTTGCCATTGAAAATGGTGCGGGCATAGCCAGAGACCGCGTGGAGCATCTGCAACTGGCGCGGGACCTCATGGATCACGCCACGGTTGCTGCCCATGAATTCGCTGTCGATCTGGCCGGTAATGTGCAGCACACGGCTTCCCGCGGTGAGTGCCTCCACCATGGAACCCGCGGCGTTGCCGGCTCCTGTACCGGTGCTGGTCAGGGCAATACCGATTTTGCCGGAGGCGCGCGCGTAGGCGTCAGCCGCGTTGACTGCCGCGGCCTCATGGCGCACGGCAACAAAGTTCAGCTCCCTGTCCACTGCCTCGACGAGGGGAAGATTGTGGATGCTGATGACCCCGAAAGCCGTATCGATGCCGTGGCGACGCATTACACGCACCAGGACATCACCGCCTGTTGGTCCCCTTGGGACCGTTGCTTCTTGTGTCACTGACATATCTGGATCTCTTTCGTGATGAAGTTCCGCTGGCTAGACATAGCGCCCAACGCCACCGCCGACGTCGATTGTTGCTCCTGTGGTGTATCCACTGAGGGGCGAGAGCAGGGTGACAATATGGAAAGCCACCTCCTCAGCCGTGCCGAAACGGCCCAGCTTGATGCCGCGGTTGCCGGCGATCTCGGCACTCCAGGCCTCGTAGTCGAGTTCAGAGCCGGCTTCCTCGAAGCGTCGCCGCCACTGGCCGGTGTCCACCAGACCGAGCAGGACCGAATTCACCCGCGTTCCCTCCGTTGCCAAATCTTCGGCGAGGGAATGAGTCAGGTTCAGGAGTGCGGCGCGGGCAGCAGAGGTGGCAGCCAGGCGCAACTCAGGCTGCCGGGCGAGGATTGCGTTGACGTTGACCACCGAGCCGTGGGCCGATGCCGTCAGGGCAGACCTGGCGGAACGAACCATGTTCAAAACGCCGAAGATCTTCAGGCTGAACTCATCACGCAGTTGCTGGTCCGTGGTGTCCTGAAGTGTGGCCATCAAGGAACGGCCGGCGTTACAGACCAGACCATCGACGGCGCCAAACCGATCCAGAGTGCCGGCGATAAACCTGTCCGTGGCATCTTGGTCCGTGACGTCGCACGACGCAAGGTAAATCGAGTCCATGTCCGCCCAGGAAAACTCCTCGAACGCTTCGGCCAAGCGGCTGGCGTCGCGCGCGCAGGCAGCAACCTGCGCACCCTCGCTCAGCAAATAGCGGGCGGTGGCAAGCCCGACGCCGGAACTCGCCCCGGTGACAACCACCGTGCGGTCCTTCAATTGCAGGTCCATATGTGGGACTCCTTTTTAGTGGTTTTCCGCTGCGGGCGGTTCAGTAATCCATGGCTTAGTTGGGCTGTGACTCCAATGGCCTGTGACTTCAGTGGCCCATGACGAAGCCGCCGTCCACCACGATCGTCTGGCCAGTGATGAAGCCTGCAGCATCGGACAGCAGGAACTGGACGACGCCGGATACGTCCTTAGGTTGTTGGTCCCTGGGCAGCACGCGGTTCTCTTCGTAGAGACGGTAACGGGAGGCCGGCACTGACTCGGTGGCTTCCACCCGGGTCAGCCCTGGGGCGACGGCATTGACGCGGACTCCGGCTGGTCCCGCGTCGCGGGCCATTGTCCGGGTCATCGCCAGGACAGCCCCTTTTGATCCGACATAGTGGACCAGCCGTGGAGAGCCGTAGAGCGCTGCGTCTGATGCGATGTTGACAATGGAGCCAGCCTTGCTTTGGGCCAGCTGGGCGTAAAGGTGTTTGCTGACCAGCCAGGTCCCGTAGGCATTGATAGTCATCACCCTTTGGAAGAACTCCTCTTCCAGTTCCCAAAAGGCGTCGCCGCCTACGCCGTCGGCCAATGCCGCATTGTTGACCAGTGCATCAGCGCCGCCCAGCTGCTGGACCGCCGCGGCCAGGTCCACCACGGAAGTCTTGTCAGCGATGTCGGTGATGATCGCCGTCGCGTCAAGGCCACGTCCGCGGAGTGTTGCTGCGGCATGCTCGGCGAGGTCTGCGTTCTTCTCGGCAATGACTATTCGGTCTCCACTGCTTGCCAATCGATCGGCGATGTCGAACCCAAGTCCCCGCCCAGACCCCGTAACCACTACGAGGCGCGTCACCGAAGGTCCTCCCAGAATGCGAGGATGGCAGCGGACATCTCCATCGGCTTTTCCTGCACTGCGGCGTGCCCTGCGCCGGCAATGATGCCCAGCGTGGCACCGGGAATGTTCTCTGCGAGCACCCTGGATTCCGCGACGCCAGTGATCACGTCGTCCTGGCCCACCAAGACCAGCGCCGGGATCCGCAGCCGAGGCAGCAGGTCCGTGGTGTCGCACTGCGCCATCATGGTGGCGGCCGACGAAAAGCCAGACAAGCGGACGGCGGCCATGTCCGCGCGAACAGCTTCGGCCACCCAAGCCGGGGCGGACGGGGAGACCAGTCTTGCCGACCGTCGGGCCGCGAGTATTTCGGGACCGACGGCGGCAAGTTCCGGAACGCGGGCCAGCATGCGTTGCGCCGCGGTCTTGGTAATTCCCGAACCCCGGGTGCTGTCCGCCAGCACAATGGACCGCACTGCCTCCGGTGCTTGAGCGGCAATCCGGGTGGCGATTACGCCTCCCCATGATGTGCCGATCAGGTGGGCGGGGCCCACATTCAGTGTGGCCAGGATCTCCAGCACCAAAGCAGGATGATCCAAGCCTTCCGGTGGTGCTGCCGATTCGCCGTAGCCGGGAGCATCCCAGCAAAACGTCTGATATCCGTGGGCACTCAGCAGCTGAGCCAGGGCACCACAGGATGATGCGGCTCCCCCGATGCCGTGCATGAGGAAGACCGGGATACCTTCCCCGCGAATAACAAGGGAGACCCCGTGGACAAATTTCCGGCGTTCGGTAATGGTGCCAGTCAACGCGGTGTCAGTCGGGGCGGTATCACTGGATGCTGTGCCAGTCGACGCGGTTTCGGTGGCGATCGGCAAGGAGCTGCTACGCATGGGCTTTTTCTGTGGCAGGAGCCCCCAGCATGGAGAAGTAATCCTCTCGTCCAGGGACCACCAGCGACCTGTATCCGCTATCCGGAACGCCGGCCATGGCGCTTCGGACGGCGGAAGTGGGCGGACCCGCGGTTCCCCATTGGTCGGAGAGTTCCGGCGTCCGCTCCCAGGTGCGGCACAGCCAACTGTCCTCATCCACTTGGGCTACTTCGGAGGTATATTCGCAAACCAGTCCCGAAGGGTCAGTGAAATACGAGAACGTGTTGTCGCCGGGTCCGTGCCGGCCCGGCCCCCACTGAGGAGCGATGTTGTGCCGCTTCAGGTTGCCGATGCCACGCATGAAGTGATCAATGCTCTGCATCTCGTAAGCCACGTGATTGACCGAGGTCCAGGGAGCCTGGTTGAACGCGATGGCATGGTGTTCGCTGTTGCACCGCAGAAAGGCCATCTGGTGCTCGGACCAATCTGAAATCCGCATCCCCAGCACCTGCGTATAGAAGGCCGTGGCGCGGTCAATATCCACGGTGTTGAGCACCACGTGGGCGATCTTGCGTGGAAGGGCCCGTCGGCCGGCCGGCTCTTGACTGACAACGGCGTGGACATTGGCGGAAAGTTCCACCAACCTGCCTTCGGGATCCACCAGTTGAAGACCGTAGCCGCCGGCAGCATCGTCCAAAGGACCCGGCTCAAGGAAAAGCGGAATCCCCAAGGCGGTGAGCTTAGTAGCTGCACGGTCAACGTCCTGCGGCGTGGCCAGGGCGAAGGAGACCCCGCCCAGGGCATTCTGCTCGCCTCTTTCCAGCCTCAGGATGTGATGTTCGGACCCGGTTCCGCGGAGCCAAAATTTGTCAGTGTCCTCCTCCACGGTGGAAAGGCCCCAGACTTCATGGTAGAAATCCTTGGCTGGCCGGGTATCGGGCACTTTCAGGGACACAGAACGCAGGGAGCGCAGATTGCAGACAGGCTCTGCTGAGAAATAGTTCATGGGAATCAACCTTCAGTCGAGTGATGTTCGTACTAGAGATCCAAAATCAGTTCCCGGGACCGGCAACGTGAGACGCAGACAAACATTGATTTGTTCTCTGCCCGTTCAGCCGGGGAGAGCAGGAAATCGCGGTGCTCAACGTCCCCCGCTATGACCCCGGTTTCGCAGGTTCCGCAGATGCCCTCTGCACATGAGCTGGGAACGTTGATGCCGGCGTCGTTCAGGGCATCCAGAACTGAAACATCGGCCCCAACGGCGATCCGCTGGCCAGTGCTCTGGCAGATGACGTCGAAACCTGTCTCGTCGAGTTCCGGTCCGGGCACGATGTCCGGTGCTTTGAACCGCTCAATCCTCAATCGCGATTCATCTGCCATGGCGCCAGCTACAGCCTGCATCAGAGATTCAGGGCCGCAGGCATACACCAGGGCTTCAGGCGGGAGGGAGCCGACTGCCTCCGAGAGATCCGCATAGTTGCCGTCTGCTTCGTCGGCAGCGTGGATGCTTATCCGGTGCCGGGGCAGGTCTGAAATCTCTGACAGGAAGGCCATGGTGGAACGCGACCGGCCGGTATACAGCAGGGACCAGTCAGCTCCGACTGTTTCCAACCGCCGCACCATGGAAATGATCGGGGTGATTCCGATGCCGCCAGCTACCAAGGCATACCGTTCGGCGTGATCAAGCTCGAAGTTGTTGCGCGGGCCCTCAACCTTGATAAGCGTTCCCACCGGCAGCTCATCATGGATCAGCCTGCTGCCGCCGCGGGAATCGGGGGTTCGCAGCACTGCCACAGTCCAACTGGTGGAGTCTTCCGGGTCCGAACACAAGGAGTATTCGCGAGTGAGCCCATTGGGCAGGTGCAGGCTTAGGTGGGCGCCGGGAAGCCACTGCGGGAGTGCCGCCCCGGCGGGATCAACAAACATCATCCGGATGACGCCGTCGGCTTCCCAGGTTTTCTGCTGCACCCTGAGCGTCAGCACCTTCGATTCGGCGGCAGCAGGGGTCACCGCCGCACGGTTCTGAATTTCCACACTCATTGGTCTTCATTTCCTCCGGTGGGCGATTGCTTCGATTTCCACCGTGGCTCCATAGGGCAGGGCGGCCACCTCCACAAACGAACGTGCCGGCCGCGGCGATTCGAACAGCAGTTCGTAGTGGCTGTTGGCTTCGTCCCGCAGCGTCACGTCGGTGACGAAGTAGGTGGTTTTTACGACGTCCTCCAAGGACATCCCGACGGCTCCCAGTCGCTCTGAGAGCCTCGCGGCTGCGGCTACCAGCGCTTCGGAGCGACCGGGTACGGCAATACCGCTTTCATCCACCGACAATGCACCGGAGATAAAGCCGAATCCCCCGGCTACAAAGGCGGGGCTGTAGGGGTGAGCATTCATTGACGTACCTTTCGAACGCAAGGTGGTGGTGGCCGGTCCAGCTAGTTGCCGGCCCATGGGATGGATGCACCCGAGAGGTCGATATAGATGCTCTTCTGGTGCATATAGGAGCGAATGCCGTCCCGGCCCTTTTCAGTGCCCAGACCGCTTTCCTTAAGCCCGCTGAACGGGGTGGAGATACTGAACTGCTTGTAGGTGTTGACCCACACGGTCCCGGCCGAAACGGCTCGCGCTATTCTCCAGGCGAGGCGGTAGTCAGCGGTCCAGATGCCGCAGGCCAAGCCAAAAACACTGTCGTTGGCCTGAAGGATGAGATCGGCTTCATCGTCAAACGGCAAGACGACGGCCACCGGACCAAAAATTTCCTCCTGGCAAATGACGTCCGAATTGCTCACGCCAGCAATGATGGTGGGCTCGTAGAACGCACCAGCCTGAAGCCGGGGGTCCTTGGGGGCAGTGCCACCGCAGAGGATCTGCGCACCAGCCAGCCGCGCGTCTTCAACCATCCCTGCGACGGCGTCACGGTGGGCATGGGCCACCAGTGGACCTACCTGGGTGCTTGGGTCCGTTCCTGGTCCGACCCGAAGGGCTTCGGCACCCTTGACGAGTCTTTCGACAACGGCGTCATAGACCGATCGCTGGATGAACACGCGCGAGCCGGCAATGCAGCTCTGACCGCTCGAAGAGAAGATGCCATACAGCACGCCGGACACAGCCTGGTCCAGGTCGGCATCAGCAAAAATAATGGTGGGCGATTTTCCGCCCAGCTCCAAGGTGATGGGCATGATCTTCTCGGCGGCAATATGGCCCAGTTGGCGCCCCGTGGAAGTGCCGCCCGTGAAGGAAATCTTGCCTACGTCAGGGTGTCGCGCGATCGCATCGCCTACGACGCGGCCGGGGCCTGGAAGTACAGAGAGCAGACCTGCAGGTAGGCCCGCCTCCTCGCAAATCCGTGCCAACAGCAGCGAAACCCAAGGAGCCCAGACCGGCGGCTTCACCACGACGGCGTTCCCTGCAGCAAGTGCCGGAGCCACCTTTTGTGCGTCGCTGGCAATCGGCGAATTCCAGGGCGTGATGGCACCCACCACTCCGATCGCTTCATAGGTGGACATGCTGAGGTAGTTCCCACGAGGGGGCGTCAGTGCATCCTCCATGGTCTCCAGAGCGGACGCGGTGAAGCGGAAGGTGGCTGCCGCGCTCATGGCGAGCGCCCTGGTTTCCACGAGTGTCTTACCTGTGTCCAGCGTCTGGAGTTCGGCAATGCGATCAGCGTTGATCTCGATGGCTGAGCTGATGCGGTGCAGGACAGCAGCGCGTTCGTGAGGGAGCTTCTTTGCCCATCCGGACTCTTCCACGGCTTTCAGGCCGGCAGCCACCGCGGCGTCCACATCCGCCGTCGTTGCTCCGTGGAGGGTGGCGAAAACCTCAGAGGTAGCGGGATTGACCGATTCGATCACGGCACCGCTGCCTCGGGTCCAGACGCCGCCCACGTAGATCTCATCCCGCGTATCAGGAGCGCTGGCCATCTCGGCCACCAGCTTGGCGTCCGCAGGGCTGGGCCGGGAAGTGTTTCCTACAAGGCTGTCCGTACTCATCTTCAGCTTCCGTTCATCTCTCTGTCATGCCCACGCCGTGAATTCATGTGAACTACGTCATAGGGAAAAGAATATCAGTAGTAAGATACTTTCTGTCAAGATATTTAGGTTCCAACTTAATTTTCCTGAACAGAGTCCAGGGGATGTTGAGCCGGCCTCAATTACAGAACGACGGCGGCCGGCCGGCTGGCCGCAACTGGTAACCTGCGCGCTCCAACACACCCTTGTGGATCGGTTCGCTGGTGTGCGCCAAGGGCAACCCAGAGGTCTGATTCTTGGCAGCGATAATCTCCGCCATGATGGAAACCGCCGTTTCAGCGGGCGTGGAAGCGGAAAGGTCCAAGCCGATCGGCGAGCGGAGCGGTGCCAGCGACTGGTCGGTGTGGCCCAAACCCATCAGCCTCTCCCGGCGGTCAGCGGCAGTTCGACGTGACCCCATCGCGCCTATGTACGCGAAACCGTGCCTCAGGGCTACATCGAGGACTGGAACATCGAATTTGGCATCGTGCGTCAACACACAAATAGCGGCATCAGGGGCGAGCCTTCCCAGGGCGATTTCTTTCTGCAGATAGCGCGCTGGTTGATCGATCACGATCTCATGGGCTGAGGGAATTCGCTTGGCCGTCGCGAAGACAGCGCGCGCATCGCAAACAGTGACGTGAAAACCAAGGAAAGCCCCCAGTTGGGCCAACGACGCGGAGAAATCGATCGCCCCGAAGATGATCAGCCTGCGGGCCGGACGGTAAACATCGATCAGCAAGGACAGTGGCTTGTCAGTACCCGTGCCCGCCGGAAGAGTGACCGACGTCGTGATTCCGGAGGCTATGGCCTTCTGGACCGAATCCCCGGCGGCGCGGAGTGCATCGGGAGCAAGGACGGTATCTGCAAACAGCCCTTCGATTTCCGCATTGTGCAGGACCAGTTCGGAGCGACCCACCAGGCTAGGTGCGCCGTCGAAGATGGTGACCATGGCGCAGGGCAGATTCTCATCCAAGGCCCTCTGCAGTGATGCAAAATCCGGGCAGGAGGCCGGATCGTAGGTTTGGATGAAAATCTCTACGCTGCCGCCGCAGGTCAGCCCGATGCCGAAACCGTCGTCGTCTGAAATGCCAAAACGGTGGAGTTCCGGCACACCACTGGCGAGGACGCCGGCCGCTGCTTCCATCACACTTGCCTCTACGCATCCACCCGAAACTGAGCCGACCGGCAATCCGTCTTCGGTGACCAGCATGGACGTTCCGACTGCCCGTGGTGCGGATCCTTCCGTGCGGACCACCGTAGCCAAGGCGACACGTCGTTCGGTCAGCAACGACGCCTCCAGCGCCCCCATCACCTCACGCATTGCTGTCAGCCTTGCCTTGGCGCGCACGCGCATGGAGGATGCCGTTGTAAACGCGTTCAGGCGTCATGGGTAACGACGTGAGCTGTGCCCCGGTGGCGTCAGCGATGGCCTGGGCAATTGCTGGAGCAATCGGAAGCATGCCACCCTCGCCCATCCCCTTGCTCCCAAAAGGTCCGGCGCCATGGCCCTGTTCCTGGGTGATGGAGGAAAAGCGCTGGGGAATGTCCTCAGCCAAAGGCACCCGATAGAGGAGGGCCTCACCATTGAGCAACTCGCCGTCCTTGTACCGCAGTTCCTCGAAGAGTGCCTGGGCCAATCCGAAGACGGCGGCTCCCTCGTCCTGGCCGCGGCAGCCCAGCTTGTTCAACACCTTGCCGGCGTCGCCACTGACAACCAGCTGCAAAAGCTCCACCCGGCCGGTTTCCGGATCCACCTCCACTTCCGCAGCTGCCCAACCGATCTCCCAAAACATGCAGGGCGCTTCCAGGGGTGCGCTGCTGGAGGAACGGACCTTAAAGTAGCCATCCGCAGTGAACTCGAATCCTGTTCCGCCAAATCTGTCCATAATCAACGGCGGGAGCTCATAGGTGGTGCCTTCAGCGTCAACGATGTGCCAGTTGTCCAGACGGATCGATTGGCGGTCCAGTATCAGGTGTTCGGCAGCCATGTCCAACACGGAACACTTCACTCGCTCAGCAGCCTGAAGAACTGCATGACCCATGACCGCGATGCCCGAAGCTGCATTGGTGCCTTGGTCGAAGGGGGTGTTGTCAGTGTCAATTGCGGCATACTTCACCCGGCCCGGATCGCAGGCCAGTGTCTCTGCCACAATTTGGCACAGCGCCGAATGACCCCCTTGGCCCATTTCCACCAGGCCACAATTCAGGAAGACATCACCGTTGGTGGTCACCTTGACCCGGGCTTGGGCAGGTTTGTTGACGCCACCACCATCTTTGATGCCGATGGCAACTCCCATGCCACGGTTACCTGAGCGCCGACGATCGCGATAACCGATGGCGTCCGCCACCAGGTTCAGCCCATGCTTGAGATCCGAATCGATGGGAGTTTCTCCTGGAACGAACTCCTCGCCCAAATCCTTGGCGTTCTTGAGCCGAAGCTCCAGGGGATCGAAACCCAGCCGCTCCGCGATCAGATCCACTTGGCGCTCGCTGGCCCAGGTGGCCTGGGTTGCTCCGAAGCCACGGTAGGCGCCGGCAGGGACGGTGTTGGTGATCACCGCTTGGCAGACCGAATCTATCCGTTTCCAGCGGTAGGCTCCGGGCATCCGATACCCGGCTTTCTCCGCCACCAACGGACTGGCATCCGCATAGGCGCCACCGTTGAGCAGCACACGGGACTGGCGCGCCATGAACTCGCCGTCTGCCTTGAGCCCGGATTTAACTGTGAGGATGGCGTCATGCTGGCTCAGCGTCAGGAAGACTTCTTCAGTGCTCATGCAATAGCGAACCGGCCGCCCAGCCGACAACTGTGAGAGCCGAATGGCGATCGCCTCCGTTTTTGGGCCGTTCTTGGCGCCAAAGCCGCCTCCCAGAAGTGGGACGTTGACCCGGATGTCGTTTTCAGGCAGACCAAACACCCTGGCCAGTTCCTTACGCATGGGGAAGGGGCTCTGGGTTGAGGTCCACACTTCGATTTCATTCGCTGTGGCCTCGGCAACGGTGGCAAACGGCTCCAGGTGCATGTGGTTCATCCGGGAGAAGGTAAAGGTGTCCTCGAAGATGTGGTCGCAATCGGCCCAGACGCTCTCCGATCCCGTTTCGTAGCGGAATTCGTAGCTGACGTTGTGCGCGGTGTGTGCCGCTCCCGAGGCGCCATCGCCGTACTCCGGATAGGCGGCGAAGGGCTGCTCGGGAAAAATGGCAGGTGCTGACGGATCCATTGCTGCTCTTGAATCAAAGACCGCCGGCATTGGTTCGTACTCAACCCGAATCAAATCCAAGGCGGCAAAAGCGGTGCGTTCATCCACGGCAGCCACAGCAGCAACGACGTCGCCGACGTAGCGAACCGCGTCCGTGGCAACGATCGGCTGGTCTTTGACGTAGGTGCCATAGGAATGCAGCCCATGGATTTCCTCGCGGGTGACTACGGCAGTGACTCCTGCCAGGGAGCGGGCGGCCGAAGCATCCACGCTGAGAATCCGGGCGTGCGCGTGTGGGCTTCGCAGGACCTTCGCGTGAAGCATCCCGGGCTTCTGGATGTCCACTGTGTAGAGGGCGCGGCCGGTGACCTTGGCGGTGCTGTCCAGGCGTGGGCGGTCGCGTCCGACGATGGGCGAATCGTGCGGAGTGAAAGGAATCACGATCCCGGTCATTCGGATGCCTGATCCTGCTGCTTGGCCCCAGCCAGTTCTGCGGCACGCTCCACGGATTCCAGGATCATCTCGTAACCCGTGCACCGGCAGGTGTTCGAACTTATCCAGTCCCGGATCTCTTCCCTGTTCGGTTGCGGATTTTGCCGCAGCAGCCCTGTGGTCAACATCAGCATGCCGGAGGTGCAGAAGCCGCATTGGAAGCCGCCACATTCGCTGAATGCCTGCTGCTGGGCACTCAAGGTGCCGTCTTGGGCAGCCAAGCCCTCAACCGTTTCAACACGCGCACCCTCAATGTCGAAGGCAAACGTGGAACAGGCAGCTACAGGAAGGTCATCAACCAAAACAGTGCAGGCACCGCAGACACTGCGCTCACACGATGCACGGACCCCTTGCTTGCCGCAGCTGTTGCGCAGCAAATCCAAGACCGTAGCACTCGTGGGGACACAATGCCGTTCCGGGCTTCCGTTCAGCTCAAATTCAACGTTGTGGGTGAATGTTTCCTGGCCTGATTCCGGTGATTCAAGGCTCATGGCTGGCTATCCTTTCCTTTGGGTACCGGTTGCTTCGGCAAGAAGACGGCGGCAGAGAACGCCCACCAGGTGTCGTCGGTAGTCGATGGACCCCGCGTAGTCGCCCGCCTCATCCGGAAGCTGAGCCGCCAGAACTTCGCCCACGAAGGCCGGGTCAAGCTCGGCGATGTCAGTTGCCTCGGCTGTATGCGAGAGCACAAAGGGCTGCCGGTATTCACTGCCACAGACGGCCGAGACCGTAAGGCCGGCCGTGTTCTTTCGCACCGCGAGGGACACGGTGCTGAGTGGCCGCATCGACCGCTCGTAACCGAACCACAGCAGGGACGCGGTGTCGACGGTGACGGCGGTCAGAATGCCTACGTTCCCAAGGGTGCGGTCCCAGAGTGAGTCCCTATCCCAGAGCGATGAAACTGGCAGGACTGCAATGTCTCCACCTTCAAACTGCATCTGTGCACCGAGTGCCGACAGAATGACAGGCATTTCGTATCGATATCTACGGGCAAGGAGATTGCCTCCGAGGGTGCCGCGATAGCGGATTCGAACTGTGGCAATTGATCCCCAGGCTGCAGCGAGGGCCGGGACGGATGACAGGATTTCCGGGCTTCTGCTGCCTTCAGTGTGGCTAACCAAGGAGCCAATGCGCAGAATCCCGGCCTCATTGGATATTTCACGCAATTCCTTGATTCGCTGCAGGGAAATCAGAACCTCCGGCTCCAACCCTTCGCGAAATTGCGCCACCAGATCTGAACAACCCGCCGCAATCACAGCTTTTGGATGGTGCCGGGTGAGGGCCACAGCCTCTCCCAGCGAAGTAGGCCGATGCAATATAAATGGTGGAAGGGCGGACTGGCTCTGGGCTATCAGCCCCGCCCCTAGTTTCTGGCCTCGCATTGGTCAGCCTTCTTTCGCTTTGGCCCGGCTTTTGTCGCGGCACCTTCGCCGGACAAAACGTGAGTTCCATATCACCTGGGCCGGGCGGCCCACACACAAGGGCCACCCGGCAAGGCTCCAACAACCCTTACGCCGGGCGATCACCCTTCAGCGTGACCCGGTGCATCAGCCTGTAGTGCGGGTGGTAGTCCCCCACCGCGTAATGTTGGGTCGATCGGTTGTCCCAGATCACCAGGGAGTTCGGCTCCCAACGGAAACGAACCTGGTATTCCGGCGTTCTGGCGAGATCGGTAAGCATGTTCCTCAGCGCGTCCCCCAGCTGGGTGGAAATGCCCGTGAGCCGGGTGGTGAACAACGCGTTGACGTAGACGAGCTTGCGGCCGGTTTCGGGATGCTTACGCACTACAGGGTGGGTCATGGGTGGATATTTACGGCGGGTCTCCTCGTAGCGCGCCTCACCATCGGGACCCTGGCGGACAACGCCGGTCAGTTCCTTTTCCCAGTCGTGCACTCCCTCCAGACCGTCAATGACGCTTTTCACGTTCTCCGGCAGGGCGTCATAGGCGGCGGTCATACTCGCCCAGAGAGTGTCGCCGCCGCACGGGGGGATTTGCTGGGCGTGGAGGCAAGTAGCCGAATTCGGCGTTGCCTGCCAGGTCAAGTCCGAGTGCCAGACGTCGGTCCCAGCAGCCCGGCCCCGTGACTCCAGCACCTCAATGTGCGGATATTCGGGGAGCGAGGGGAAAAACGCACTTACTTCCTGGGGGTCGCCAAACACCTTGGCGAATTTGATCTGATCATCCGGCGTAATGTGCTGATCGCGGAGAAACAGTACTTGGTACTCCAGGAAAGCTTCCCGTAGTTCCTCCCGGCATTCGGGGGTGATCTCTTCTCGTAGATCCAGTCCATGGATATACGCCCCAATGGTGGGTGTTGCCTGTTCCAGCGTGAATGTCTTGAACTGTTGATCGTTGCCGCTCATGGTAGTTCCTTCCTTTGTTGGCGTGTGATACTGCGCCCGTCTCTGTCGTCGGTGACTGATCCAGACGAGCTGTTCCTGTTGGGGAATGCTTGCGTCAACTCACTCCGAGTACGTGGGTGTGGCGACTTCATCAATTCCCGTCGCAGCGCTGGCTTTGCGAGCTCGCGATGCCTTGTTTTGGATGACCCGTCCAAGCGAAAGAGCGCAAATGATTGACACGGTTCCGGCGACGAAGACGTAAAGCGATGTTGAGACAGACGCATTTGTCGCAGCAAACAACGCACCGGCAATAAGAGGTGCAATGGCGCTGCCGAAGAGATTGCCGAGCGTAGTAGCCAAGGACAGTCCGCTATAACGCACCTTTGCGTCAAAGGCGGTGGAGAAGTATGCCGGCGTCAGAGCCCATGGGATGTATACGGCTACCGTTGCCGCAAAGTAGCACACGGCGATGAGGCCATAGGTGCCCCCGTCCAGCGCAAAATACAACGGGAAGGCAACGATGACGATGAGCGCAAGACCCCATAGGTACACCCGCTGTCCGCCGAATTTGTCTGAGAGGGCACCGGCGAGCGGCGTAACCACGAAGCCAATAGCAGAAGTTACGATCACCAGGACCAACATCGACGTCGAATCCAGCTCGCCTGACTTCCCGGCGTAGACAAAGTTGTACACGGTGATCAGGTAGAAGAAGATGCCCGGTGCAAGGCTGGCGCCAGCCACAAGGAACACTTGTTTGGGGTGTGTCCGGAGTACCTCGACTACAGGTAGACGAACAACGCCGTGGTCAGCCTTGACTCGATTAAACTCCGGGCTCTCCGCGACCTTCATGCGGATAACCAGGCCAGTGATAACCAGTACGGCACTGAGGAGGAACGGGACCCGCCACCCCCAGGCCATGAACAGGTCTTCGGACATCGACTCCAGGGGTATGTACAACGTCATGGCCAGGATCAGCCCGACTGCAACACCTGCCTGCGGCCAGCTACCGAAATAGCCCCGCCGACCCTTGGGGGAATGTTCGGTAGCCATCAGCACTGCGCCACCCCACTCGCCGCCGAGTGCGAACCCTTGAGTCAGCCGCAGCACCACCAGTAGAACGGGGGCGAACACACCTATCGCGTCATAGGTTGGCAACAGCCCGATCGCTACGGTGGCGATGCCCATGATCAGGATGGTAAGGACCATCATTGGCTTTCGGCCCGCTCTGTCACCGAAGTGACCGAAGACGATGGCCCCAATAGGACGGGCGACGAAGCCGGCCGCGAAAGTAGAGAACGCAAGCAGGGTCCCGGTTGTGGGGTCGAAGCCTGGAAAGAAGAGCTGGTTGAAAACGAGCACCGCCGCGGTGCTGTAGATAAAGAAGTCGTACCACTCGATAGTCGTGCCGATGAGGCTCGCGAAGGCGACCTTCCTCGGAGAACTCGCGCCCGATGGTTGTGCGACCACTGCACTCATATTGTGCCTCCAGGTAATTTTGCGAACAGTCGGCCCCGCTGTGCGTGGACCGTGGTGATCAGGGCTGCCTAAGGCACCTGTCTCAGAATGAGCTTTGAAGTGATGCAGATTACTTCAGTAGTAATTATCTTATTACTGAGATGCTTTGTGCGCAAGATCTCATTTTTGATGGATCGATGCGGTTGTGGGTGCCATCAGGCCCCTTGCAATGTGTTCGAGAATTTCCTGGATGCCTCGGATGTCCCGAAGGAATGGAGTGCGGACAACACTGCTGATCACGTGCAGAGCCGCTTTCACTCGCGTCCTGACCACCTCTTGATCCGCTCCCGGGTAAACGTCCTCCACCAGCGAGGCCAGATCGGTGACGTAGTCGCCCTGCGCCTCCATCAAGTTCTGCAAGTCCCGCTCGGGAAGGTGCGGACGTTCGGACACGGCCAATTGCAGGAATTCCGGGCTGCCCAACGAGAACGAAATGTACGACGAAACGGTGCGCTGGAGTGCCTCAGCTGCATCAGCGGCTTCAGAGAGAGCGCGCCACATGTCCATCCACCGCACTTCTTTGGCACGATGCAGTGCTGCGGCAAGCATTTCCGCCTTGCTGTCGAAATGGCGGTAAATACTGGGACCTGCGACTCCAACTTCGGCGCCGATGTCGTCAAGACTCACGGCTTCAAACCCAAACGCGGCGAACTGTCGGATTGAGGCAGCCAGCAGTGCCTCACGGCGGCTACGGGGCATGGCAATCGAAGCGCGCCTGTGATTCGCCGACGCTTCAATCGGAGGCAAGGGCATGACGAGTACTGTGCGGGCGAGCGTGGCCAACTCGAATTCTTCATCCACCCGCGAGAGCCGGTTAGGGTTCAACGAAACGCTGATCATCACAGCAAACATGGCCCAAGCCCTCAGGTCGGCCTCGGAAGTGGGCACTGCATCGCTGCCGGACTGCAGTTTGCTGCTGATGGCGAACTTGATGCCGCTGGCAATATCGAAGCGGATGGCAGGCGGGAGATGGCGGGATTCACGCTCCCACAGCACGCCGTTTTCCCGGTGCTCCAGAAGTGCCCGCCCCAGAGCCGTGATCAACTGTTCGAGGTCGCCGTCGGGAGTCTGGGTAATGCTATCCAAAAAGGGCTGGAGGCTGGCCAAAACTGCCTCGCGAAGCAGCTCGCCCTTGCTCGGGAAATGTCGGTAAAGGGCGGATGGCTGAACCGCCATGGCTTTAGCCACGTCGGTCATGCTGACTTGCGCGTATCCCTTCTGCGCGAAGAGGTCACCCGCCGCAGCAAGTATGAGCGCTCGCCGGTTCCTCGGCCTGGTGCCGCGCTCCGGGGCGGTGGAGGACTTATTCATGTTCTTAAGATTAGTCAGATTCACTTATTGCGCAATAGCCCGCGGCGTGCCAAAGTTTAAGAACAACCTGCGAAACACTGCCCTTCACTTACTGATAGGCCAGTTGCCGCGAGATAGCAGTGCCTCACCCTAGCGGGAAACGTGATGGTTCCCCGCAAATGCGAGCACCGGCCGGAGCATCCCGGCGGCCGATGCGTATTCACTTACGGGACGCCAACTGTGTGTTAGACCCAGAGAAAATCGGCGCTGGGCCCAGAGAAACACTTCCCGTAACCCAGAGCACCGTCCCTAACCAATGCACCGTCCCTAACCAATGCACCGTCCCTAACCAATGCACCGTCCCTACCAATGCACCGTCCCGTGACAAAGGAGTCCCACATGAAACGACGTGCAATAGTCGCTGTTGCTGCACTTTGCAGCTTCGCAGCCCTGACTGGCTGCAGCACCGGGAATGACGCCCCCAATGCCTACGCCGTTAAGACGGACATTCCGACGGCAGCAGCGATGGATCCCGCAATTCTCGACGCCGCCGTCAAGGAAGGCTCGCTGCTGGTTTACGGCGAGGCGAATGAGGCGTCCATGAAGCCGGTCCTGACTGCTTTCCAAAACCAGTATCCGGATATCAAGACCAGCTATATCAGCCTGGGTGGAACGGAAAGCTTCCAGCGTTACCTCAACGAGAAAGCCACTGGCGGAAAGACCGCGGACGTCATCGTCAGCCTCCAAGGCGCGAACTTCCTGGATCTGGTGAAGCGTGGTGACATCCAGGACTTCACACCACCCGCCGCCGCACCACTGCCCAACTTCGCGAAACTCGCCCCCGGGGTCTTCGCCATGGAACTGAACCCGGTCATGGCACTGATCAACACCACCCTCCTGCCGGAATCCGAACAACCTGATTCCCTTGAAGCACTCGCCAAGATGTCCAGTGACCCTAAACTCACAGGGAAGATCGTCACGTATGACGGCACTACGGAGTTTGGCTACACGGTTAATCACGCCTACATAGCCAAGGCGGGAGAGGCCGGATGGAAGATCCTGGAGCAACTCGGACAGAACACCAAGGTCGAAGCCAGTGCAGGGCCCATGTACAACAAACTCCTGCAGGGCGAGTACACCATGTCCTATTTCCAGTCCGGCGCGACCCGGCCACTCATCACAGGCGCTGCCGCGAAGGTGCTGAACTACAAGTTCTTCGCAGACGGAACACCCTTCATGCCCCGCGGTGCCGGAGCGACCACCGGAGGCAAGTCACCCAACGCGGCCAAAGTGTTTGTGAATTTCCTGATTGACAAGGCGGGCCAAACGGCCGGTTGCGCCGGCGGGTTCGCACCCTACCTGGACGGGGTGGACTGCCCGGTGAACCTCGCGAAGGTCACAGAGCAATTGGGGGCGGAGAACATCAACATTGCCAAGTGGGATGAGGCCCTGGTGAACGATGCACCGGCCTTCAAAAATCGCTGGAAAGAAGCATTCGGGCGATGAGCAGCTCCACACTTACCCACCCCAAAACCCCGTCACCGCCGCCCGGTACAGGCAGCCTCAAGAGGGCGTGGCTGCCGGAGAAAGTCATCCACTACGGTGTCTGGGTCCTCGCTGTCCTGCTGATCCTCGGTCCGATCGTGCCGATCCTCTGGTCATCAATCTGGTCCACACCGCTCTATGAGTCCGGCGGCAGCGCCACCCTGGACAACTTCCGAAAACTGGCGACTGATCCACTCTGGTGGTCAGCTGTCGCCAACAGCCTGCAGTTCGCACTCTTCGCCACCATCGGCTCTGTTGTGGTTGGAACCACGGTGGCCTTGCTGGTAGCCCGCACGGACCTCCCGTTGCGGAGGATCTATTCAGCCCTGATTGTCCTGCCCTTGGTCCTGCCTGGGCTGGTGCTCATCGTTGGGTGGCAGTCGATGTGGTCAAAGAACGGATATGCCACCCATTTGCTGGAAGAATACTCGCCGTTCACTGTTCCCTTTGACCTCTACAGTGTTGCGGGAATGGTGGTCATGGGTACGGTCCTTGGCTCACCGGTGGTCTACCTCTTTGCCCGGGGAACGCTGTCCTCAGGCGATTCGACGCTCGAGGAAGCCGCACGCTGCGCTGGCGCCAGTCCCCTCCGCGCCTTGCTCTCGGTGACTCTGCCGCTGCTGCGTCCGGCATTGCTGAACTCCGGACTGCTGGTCTTCGCGTTGGCGCTGGAAACACTGGGGATCCCCCTCATCCTTGGAACTTCAAAGAACATCAACATGATGTCCACCTACCTGTACAGGCAGTGGACCGGAAGCGCCGACGCCGGTGGAGGAGTTCTGCCCGCTGGCGCCGTCATGTTGTTGCTCGCCGTCACTCTGCTGCTGTTGCTGCGCAATCGCCTGGCCGGCGACCTCGCCCGCTTTACTACGACCGGCGGAAAGTCATCCAGACCGGCGAACGTTGTTAAACTGGGCCCCCTCGGCTGGCTGCTCTCCGCTGTCATAGGTGTTGTCCTGGGCTGTGCAACCCTGGTGCCGCTCAGCGGGGTGGTTCTCGCCTCTGTCACCGCCCTTCTGACGCCGGCGATCAATCCGTTCAGCGTTCTGACACTGGACAACTTCTCAGCGATCTTAACCAACCCGCTCTACACCGGAGCGATCGGCAACAGCTTGTTGATTGCCACAGTTGGCGCCGCCATTGCCACCGCTTGCATCGCGGTCATCGCCTTGGTTGCCCACCGTTCCAACTTTCGGTTCCGCGGATCCTTGGAGCACATCGTGCTGTATCCCCGGGCCGTCCCGGGCTTGATCACCGGCATGGCCTTCTTCTGGACGTTTGCCATCCTGGACCGCTCCGGAACCTTCAGAGCTACACTTTGGGCGGTCGGAATCGCCTTCGGGGTCCGCGCACTCGCCATGGGCTATGCCGCGTTCTATCCATCGCTTGCCGCGCTGGGTGCGGACCTGGATCGCGCCGCACGCTCGGCCGGGGCGGACTGGTGGACGGCGATGCGCACCATCATTCTCAGCCTGCTGAGGCCAGCCATGGGCATCTCATTCGTCCTGTTGTTTGTAGCAATGCTCAATGAGGCCGACGCCGCAGTTTTCCTGGTGACCCCCGAAACCCAGGTCTTGGGACTGGCAATGCTTCAAATTGCAGCAAATGGCCTCGGCGGCACCGTCGCCGCCCTCGGAGTCATCCAACTCGTCATCACCGCAGCTGTCCTGGGCGCAGGACGCATTCTGTTTGGAGTTCGCCCTCATGCATGATCTGGTCATTACCAATCTCACCAAGAAGTTTGGCCGTCTGACGGTCCTGGACAACGTGTCGGTGACCGCTTCCGACGGGCAGATCCTGACGTTGCTTGGCCCAAGCGGCTGCGGCAAGTCCACAACGCTCTGGTCCATCGCAGGACTGCTCAAGCCCGACGGCGGCAGCATCGTTGTGGGCGAGCAGACCTTGTTCAACCATGATTCCTCCGCATTCCTGCCGCCGGAACGCCGTGATTGCGGCGTTGTTTTCCAGTCCTATGCCGTGTGGCCGCACATGAAGGTCCGCGACAACGTGGGCTATCCGCTGCGGCTCCGACGCTACAAGTCCGAGGCACTCCGCCGACGTGTGGACGAAGTGCTTGAGCTGGTTGACCTTTCCGATCAGGCAGACCGCTATCCACATCAGCTCTCCGGTGGCCAGCAGCAACGAGTGGCGCTGGCGCGCGCGTTGGCATTCCCTCCGCGACTGCTGCTCCTGGACGAGCCGTTTTCCAATCTTGATGCCAAACTGCGCGAACGTACGCGCGATTGGTTGCTTCAGTTACAACGCAAGATTGGCGTCACCACGGTTTTCGTGACGCACGATCAAGACGAAGCCCTGGCAATGAGCGACAAGATTGCGGTCATGTCAGCCGGAGCCGTGCGCCAAATTGGTACGCCGGAGCAGATCTACAACGATCCCGCCGATCTATTCGTTGCTGACTTCGTTGGCACCAGCAACTTGCTGGAGGGGACAGTCATTGGCCGCTCAAAGGGGATCCTGACGATCAAGATCGACGGGTTGGACCAAGCGATCCACGTACCATCCTCAATTACTTCCGACGGCGTCGTGGTTGCCGTTCGTCCTGAAGCGCTGGCGTTGTTGCCTGATGATGCGTCCTCTGACGGCTACGAGATGACTGTCAACGGACCTGTCCTTGAGAGGTCCTATCATGGCCATCACTTCCGCTACACGGTGGGCGTCGGCGAGCAGGCCCTGGTGGTCGAAACCCGCGAGCGCACGGATTCCTCCCATGTACGTGTGGGCATTCCACGGGACGGCTACAAGTTGTTCCAACCCCGGACTGCTACGGCACCCAAGGCCGAACATTGATTCCGGTCGGGTCCAGCTACCCCATCAGGATCGATCTGTTCAGCGACACTATTACCCGGCCAACGGAGGCCATGCGGCAGGCCATGGCAAACGCCGAGGTTGGGGATGAACAAAAGGGTGAAGACCCCTCCACCAACGAACTGATTGCCCTGACGCGGGAGCTTCTGGGCAAGGAGGAAGCGGTTTTCCTGCCATCAGGAACGATGTGCAACCAGATCGCCTATGCACTGCACTGCCGGCCCGGCGATGCGATTCTTGTTGATGACAGCGCCCATTCGCTGCGCCATGAGGAAACCGGGGCGCCCGCCTTGGCCGGGGCCCTGTACAGGCCGATCAAAGCAGACCGTGGCGTCTTCTCTGTTGCCCAGCTTGAAGCGGCGCTCCGCCCGGAGGGAAGGTCATCGGCCCGCAATGCGGTGCTCTCCATTGAACAGCCATCCAACCTCGGAGGTGGCACGTGCTGGTCTCTGGAGGGCATCACATCAGTGACGAAGGTGGCGCGGGCTCATCGGATCAAAACCCACATGGATGGCGCCCGTCTGCTCAATGCGGTGGTGTCCACCGGCGTATCCGCCCACGATTTTTGTGCCCCGTTTGACTC
Organism: Micrococcaceae bacterium Sec5.1; assembly: GCA_039636795.1. NCBI lineage: Bacteria > Bacillati > Actinomycetota > Actinomycetes > Micrococcales > Micrococcaceae > Micrococcaceae bacterium Sec5.1. Next base: position 4,413,912 of record CP143430.1, read on the forward strand.
AGTCTGGCTGGACCTCAGCAAAGGCCTGGGCGCTCCCATGGGAGCGGTGCTGGCCGGCGACGCTGATTTCATCAATGAGGCGTGGCGGCTCAAGCAACGGTGGGGTGGTTCCATGCGTCAATCAGGCATTGTGGCAGCAGCGGGTACTTTTGCCCTCCGCAATAACGTGGACAGGCTGGCAGATGATCATGCGAATGCCCGCCTGCTGGCCGAGTTGCTTGCCGTCCACCCTCACATTTCGATCGACCCACTGGCAGTTCAGACAAATATTGTCCTCTTTGACCTGGTCGACTTCCCCGTCACGGCTGCGGTGCTGGTGGACCGCCTGCTTCAGGAGAGCGGGATCCGGATGGGCGCTTTTGGCCCGTCCACGATTCGTGCCGTCACCCATCTCGACGTTGACATGGAAGACGTACGCCTCGCCGCTGGCGCGCTCAGGGAGTTGCTGGACGAAACCTACTCGATGCACGTAAGCACAAGGAGCAACTAACATGACCATCACCTTTGATGTGACGGACCGTCCCGTACCGTACAGCGTCAGCCGCGCGGCCCGGACAGGTGACGACGTCACCGTGCTGCTCAATGCGCGTGTTGTTGATCCCGAGTCGGGTACCTCTGGTTCCCTGAGCGATGTGTGGCTCCAGGCAGGGCAGATCTCCCGTATTAGTCCTGCCGGCAGTGAGCCCGGCATGGGCAGCGTCCTGGATCTCAAGGGCAGGTTTGTGGCTCCCGGGCTGATGGATGCCCATGTTCACCTGGCCTTCGATGGTGGCGATGACCCGAGGGGAACCTATCAGGGCAGCAGCGATGAAGAGATCATTGCGCAGGTTGTGGCGAATGCGCGGATTGCGCTTCGTGCCGGGACAACCACTGTGCGGGACTGTGGGACACCCCGGCACCTGCTGGCCCCCATGAGGGCAGCTCTGGGCATGGTGTCCGACGTCGCCACGGTGGTTCATTGCGGTGCGCCAATCTGCCGAGTGGGCGGGCACGGTCACGACATGGGCGGAGAGGTACGAACCCGTGAGGACATCGAGACCATCATCGCCGAACAGCACGCGGCCGGCGCCACGTGGATCAAGGTCATGGCCAGCGGCGGCGGCTTTACTCCCGGAACCAGTCCGAGCGTCTTTGAATTCGACCCCACGCTGCTCCGTGAAGCAGTGGTCATCGCCGGCTCGTACGGCATGAGGACTGCAGCCCATGCCCATGCCAGTTCCTCGATGGCCGCGTGTATAGAGGCGGGCGTGCACTCGTTGGAACACGCCTCCATGCTGGGGCCGGATGAGCAGTGTGCGCCCGATCGCGAGCTGTTGCGGAGGGCGGCCGATGCCGGGATCCACATTGTGCCGACCGTCGTCGTAGCGGACATCGTCTCCCGGCAATTGCGGGAGGGTCACCAAGTCCTGTCCAACCCGCAGGATCGAAATGTAGTGGCGCGATTGGAATCGCGGTTCACAAACGTGACCGAGTTCCTCCACTCCGGCGTGTCGATCGTGGCAGGGACGGACGCAGGCCCTGCGCACGTCACCTTTGATCTCATTGCCCGCGAGTTGGAACGCTATGTCGACGCCGGACTGGCAGCACAGCATGCACTGCAGTCTGCAACGTGTGAAGCCGCCGACATGCTCGGGTTGGAGGCGCAAGCGGGTCGCATCCGGCCCGGCCTGTGGGCCGACCTCATCGTCACGGCGGCCGACCCCATGCAGGACATCAGCACTCTCGCAACGCCGCTTGGAGTCCTCAAGCGCGGACTACTGATCACACAGTAGCCAACCAACTCTGACCAACCAACACTCTCCCTAAGGCATGCAATGAACCTGACCCCAGTCAGCGATGACCTGGAGGCGAAGACCGCCTCGACCTTCGAAGACCCCCAACTGGACGCACTTGCTGCGATCGAACGCCGCGTTCTGTGGCTTGCGACATCCATGATCCACCACGCAAACAAGGTGCGGCCCAACCCGTCGGGCATCAAGGTAGGCGGGCATCAGGCCTCGAGTGCCTCCATTGCGACAATCATGACCTCGCTCTGGTTCGGGCAGCTTCGCGCCGAAGACCGCGTCTCGGTGAAGCCCCACGCCTCGCCGGTGCTCCACAGCATCAACTATCTGCTGGGTAGCTTGGATGAAAAGTACCTCACAACGCTGCGCGAGTTCGGTGGGCTGCAGAGCTACCCCAGCCGCGCAAAGGACCCGGATCCCGTTGACTATTCCACGGGCTCCGTCGGCATCGGGGCCACCGCGCCAATCTGGGGTGCCATTTCGCGGCGATACATCGAGACCGTGAGCGGTACGCCGAACCGTGGGCGCCAGTACTCGCTCGTCGGCGACGCTGAATTGGACGAGGGCGCCATCTGGGAGGCCGTGCTGGACTCGAACGTCGCGGATCTTGGTGAGATCGTTTGGATCGTGGACCTGAACAGGCAGTCCCTTGACCGGGTGGTGCCAAACATTGCCGCGGGCAAGATCGAGCGACTCTTCGAGGCCGCTGGCTGGCAGGTCATCACCGTGCGCTTCGGGCATCTCCTGGAGAGCCTCATGGCCAGGACAGGAGGCGACGCGCTCCGGAAGCGCATTGTTGAGATGTCCAACCCCGAATACCAACGGCTGCTGCGCTGCTCCGCCGAAGAGCTGCGCCGCAGGCTCCCTGGTGAGGGCGCAGGCGGTGCGGCCATCGCGGAACTTATTGCCGGCGTCGAGGACCAGACGCTGACCCAGGCCATCAGGAACCTGGGCGGGCACGACCTCGCCGCGTTGCGCGAGGCCTACTCCCGGATCGATGACACGCGTCCCACGGTCATCATTGCTTACACCGTCAAGGGCAACGGACTGCCCACCGAGGGCCATCCGCAAAACCACTCCTCGCTGCTTACCGTCGATCAATACCGCCAACTGGCAGACACAATGGGCGAAGACCCAGACTCACCATGGACGCGGTTCGATCCCGTGAGCCCCGAGGGGCAGCTGGTACGAACCACAGCGGAAACCCTGCGGCGCACGGTTGAACCCGCGCTTGCCCCGCCCGCAGTACCGGCAGATTTCGGCAGGACGCCCTCGGGAACAGCCACCACACAGGCAGCCCTGGGCCGCACCCTGCTGGACGTCACCCGTGCGGCGCCCGCCGTCGCCCGCCGACTGGTGACGGTCAGCCCGGACGTAAGTTCCAGCACCAACCTCGCCGGCTGGCTGAACAAGGTGGGCGTATGGTCAGTGGAAGAGCGCCCTGACTGGTTCAGCGACGACACCGAGACCGTCATGCACTGGCGTGAAAAGCCCACGGGGCAGCACATCGAACTTGGCATCGCGGAGGTCAACCTTGTCAGTCTCCTCGGCGAGCTCGGCGCAACATGGAGTCGCTGGGGCCAGCCGCTGTTCCCGATCGGCGTGCTCTATGACCCTTTCGTCGAGCGAGCCTTGGAACCATGGTCCTACGGCATCTACGCCGGCGGCCAGTCGATCCTGGTAGGTACGCCGTCGGGCGTCACGCTTGCTCCCGAAGGCGGTGCGCACCAGTCCATCAAGACGCCGTCCATCGGCCTGGAACAGCCCGGCTGCACCAGCTACGAACCAGCCTTCGCCATCGACGTCGAGTGGACGCTGCTCGCCTCCATGTCCCAACTCGGGAGACCGGGCGGCAAATCCGCCTACCTGCGGCTCTCCACAAAACCCATCGACCAACAACTGGCGGCCGTCCCAGAAGATCCAGCCGCGCGTGAGCGTCGCCGTCGCCAAGTGGTCGCGGGTGGCTACATGCTCCGCGCGGCGGCGACACCGTGCGCGACGATCGTCGCCATGGGCGCCATGGTCCCGGAGGCACTTGCAGCCTCCGAGCGACTCGCCGCCCAAGGCACCCCCGTGGACGTCATATGCGTCACGAGCCCCGGCCTGCTCTACGACGCCCTGCAAGGCCGCAATGGGCAGAACCCGGACGCACCGTCCTGGATCCTGGACCAAATCCTGCCGTCAGGGCGCGCCGTCCCCATGGTCACCGTGCTCGACGGCCACCCCCACACACTCGCGTTCCTCGCTGGCGTGCATCAAGTGACAAGCCGCAACCTCGGCGTAGACACCTTCGGTCAGGCGGGCGGCCTCGAGGACGTCTACCGCTACCACGGGATCGACACCGACAGCATCGTCCGCGCTGTCCTGGATTTGGTCCAATGACAGGGACTCGGGATCACCCCTTGAAAACCGGCGCCCGCTTCTCCTGGAAAGCCCGGAAACCCTCGGCGTAATCCTCGGTCTTGCAGAGGCGGGCCTGCTCAGTGTTTTCCTCGGCCATGGATGCCCAGAGGCCAAGTCGCTGATCGCGGATGTGGGCCACGAGTTCCTTGGAGGCCTTGAAAGCCTCAGTGGCTCCGGTAGCCACCCGTTCGACGATCGCTCGCGTCATGGCAAGCAACGCATCATCGGGCATCGCACGGCTGAACATTCCCCGTTCAACGGCCTCGGAGCCAGAGATCAGATCGGCTGTGTAGATCAGATCCAGTGTGCGATGCATGCCCAGACGCTCAGTGAAGTACCAGTGCCCGCCGGAATCCAGGGTGGCGCCCAGCTTGGCGAAAGGTGAACCAAATTTGGCATTCTCCCCCACGTACACCACGTCCGTGGCCAACAGCAGTCCGAGACCGACACCCAGGCAGGCACCGTGCGCAGCAGCAAAAGTGGGTGCCGGGAATGCGGCCATCTTCTTCAGGAGCGGCTCCACCAGCCCACCGAGATACGCCTGCGCGTCATCGGTTTCGGGGGTAACGCCGGCAATGTCGCGGCCGGCGCAGAAGGCTCGCCCCTCTCCGCGAAGCAGGAGCGCCCGCACCTCACCGCGCGAGGCGGCGGCAGCAGCGTCGTCGTACGCCTTATCCAGTTCGGCAAGCGCGTCCTCGTTGAGCGAGTTCAGCTTTTCGGGGGCATTGAGGACAATTTCGGCAATGCCGTTGGCAATGGAGAGCTCGATCATGGGGACTCCTTAGACGTCGAAGTCGACAGTAACTTCTTCGCTGGTGGGGTGGGACTGGCAGGTGAGGACGTAGCCCTTGTCCAGCTCGTCCTGCTCGAGGGCGTAGTTCTCATCCATGGACACCGTACCCGTCACCAGCTTGGCGCGGCAGGTGCCGCAGACCCCGCCCGCACACGCGAACGGAACATCGGGGCGGACACGAAGGGCAGCGTTGAGGATGGACTCGCGGGCGTGCGTGGGACTTGCGACCTCGCCGGTCAAACCGTCCAGCTTGAACGTGATCTTGTAGGTTTCCTTCGACTCGTCCTCCACAACGGGACGGCCGGCATTGCCCTCAGGGCGGTCAGGACGACCAGTGGTGAACAGCTCGAAACGAACGTGCTCAGGCTTCACACCACGGCCAGCGAGGGTGTCGCGGCACAGTTGGACCAGCTCGAACGGCCCACACAGGAACCACTCGTCCACATCCTCGGAATGGATGGCACTGCTCAGCAACGCCTGCAGCTTCTCGGAATCGATGCGGCCGGTCATCAGCGGCGCGATCCGCTGCTCGCGGGACAACACGTGGTGCAGCGCCAGGCGCGAAGGGTACTTGTCCTTCAGGTCCGCCAGTTCCTCCAGGAACATGACGTCCATGGCGGCTTTGTTGGCGTAGATCAGGTCAAAAGTGGTCTCAGGGTTGGCGGCCAGCAGTGTCCGGGCAATCGCGATCACGGGCGTGATGCCCGAGCCTGCAGCGATCGCAACGAAGTTCCCGGGCTCCCCCGCCAACTCCTCGGGGTGGTTCATGGAGTTCATGACGTTGTGCTGGACCGCCGAGCCGTCCTTGCCGTGCCGCGAAATGAACGCACCCTGTGGGCTCATCACGTCCAAGACGTCGCCGGCTTTCAGCTCGGCGTTGGCCCACGTGGAGAAAGTGCCGCCAAGGTCCTTCTTGATGGCCACCCGGATCTCGCTGCTGCCATCGGAGAAACTGCGCGGCTCTGCACAGATCGAGTAGCTCCGGCGGACCTCGTGCGGCTCACCATTCTCGTCCGGCAGCGAGGTGCGCAGCGCGACGTACTGGCCAGGAAGGTAGTCATACTGACCGGCCAACTCGGCAGGAACAGCGAACGTCACCTCGATTGCGTCGTCCGTAAGGCGCCGGACTTCCGAGACGGTCAGGGAATGGAAAGACGCACGACGGCGGCTGGCCGTCTGGGTTTCGGTGGTCATGGAATTCCTTAGAGGACTTTGAAGTAGTCGAACGGTTCCTTGCAGTCCTGGCAGACGAACAACGCCTTGCAGGACGTGGAACCAAAGCGGGTCAGCTCCTTGGTGTTCAACGACGAACACTGCGGGCATTTCACAGCCAGATTCAAACGAACGGGACCGGAGTGGCCACCGGCTTTTGAATGGCCACTTGGAGGGGCGATCCCGTACTCCTGCAGCTTGGCCTTGCCGGACTCGGTCATCCAGTCCGTGGTCCAGGCCGGGGAGAGCACCAGGTTGACGTGCACACTCGCGTAGCCCTCCTTTTCGAAGGCCTTCCGCACATCGTCAGCAATCGCGTCCATCGCCGGGCAGCCCGAGTACGTGGGCGTGATGGTGACCTCGACGGCGGTACGTGAGGTGCCGCCGTCGTCCGCTTTGTCCGTGGGCTGCTTCGCATCAGTCGCCTCGACGACGTGTACGCCGCGGAGAATGCCGAGGTCCTCGATGGTGAGGACCGGGATCTCCGGATCGCAGACCGTGGCCGCGATGTCCCAGGCCCGCTGCTCTTGTGTCCGCATCTGCGTCCCTGACAGGCTCGTCATGGTGGTCACCAGCTCGCGCCGGGGTGTTCGCGGGCCAGGACCTGCATCTCAGCGAGGATGTAACCCAGGAACTCGGAGTGCTTGCCGCGACGGCCGCCACCGAGTGCTTGCGGGACGGCGGGGATGTCCAGTTCGGCTTCGGCCATGATCTCGCCGGTGAGCCGATCGAATTCAGCTCGCAGGCTAGAGGGCTGAACAGTCACGCCAGCCTCGGCCAGGCGTGTAGTGAGCTCATCGTCCTCGAAGAGTTCGTCCACATAGGGCCATACGAGCTTGAAGCCCTGGATGATGCGGGCGCGGGATTCGTCCGTTCCGCCAGCCAGGCGCAGCACCCACTGGGCGCTGTGGTCGCGGTGGTAATCCACTTCCTTCACGGCTTTGGCGGAGATGGCCGCGAGGGTGGGATCAGTGGACTCCATGAGCCGTGTGTAGAGCTCGTACTGGTAGTAGCTGACGATGAACTGGCGGGCGATGGTCACCGCGAAGTCCCCGTTGGGCTGTTCGAAAAGGTGTGCAGAACGGAACTCGTGCTCACGGCGGAAGTACGCCAAATCGTCCTCGGACTTGTCCCACGCGGCACCGGCGTAGGTCAGGAACGAGCGCGCGTGGCCCAACTGGTCCAGCGCAATGTTGCCGAGTGCGATGTCTTCCTCGAGCTCAGGAGCACGGGAAATCCAGTGGCCCAGGCGCTGGGCGAGGATCAGTCCGTCGTCGCCGATCCTCAGGGCAAACTCGGCAACGTCCTCGCTCGGCTTGACCTGTCCACGCCGTACTTCAAGGGCGATGTCCTCCGGACGGAGGGCGTTGCCCGGCGTGATGCGGGTGGCGCTGGCTGAACCGTCGCCGGAAGCTCCCGCTCCGTGGACGCCCACGGAGATATCGCCGTGGCCTTCAATAGCGAAGTCAGTGTCTTTATCAGTCATCACAGGTGCTTCACGCCTTCGCTCTTGGTGTAATACGTTGCGTGGCGGTAGTCCTTGCCTTGCGGCGATTCGAAGAAGGCACCCTTGGAATCGGGATCGCTGGAGGTGATTGCCTCGGCCGGGACAACCCAGATGGAGACGCCTTCGTTGCGGCGGGTGTAAAGATCGCGGGCATTCCTGAGGGCCATGGCGGCATCAGGAGCGTGCAAAGACCCGGCGTGCACGTGGGACAGCCCACGGCTGGAGCGCACGAAGACTTCCCAGAGGGACCACGGGGTCTCGTGGTGCTGTTCAGTAGCGGCTGCGACCTTGGGCGCCTCGCGCTTGATCTCGCTGGCCGAGCTTGCCGGTTCTTCCGGGTTACCGTGGGGAGCCATTATGCTGCGTTCACTTTCTCTGCTTGCTTGCGGGCGTAGGCAACGGCGGCTTCGCGAACCCAGGCACCGTTTTCGTGTGCCTCGCGGCGGCGCTCGATGCGCTGCGAGTTGCAGGGGCCGCGGCCGGCCAGGACTTCCTTGAACTCGTTCCAGTCCAGGGGTCCGTGCTCCCACTTCTTGGTTTCTTCGTTGAAACGGATGTCCTTGTCAGGCAGGGTCAGGCCGAGGACCTTGACCTGCTCCACCATCATGCCGACGAACCGGCTGCGCAGTTCATCGTTGCTGAACCGCTTGATGTTCCAGGCCATGGACTGCTTGGAGTTGGGTGAGTCATCATCCGGCGGGCCAAACATCATCAGCGACGGCGCGTACCAGCGGTTCACTGCTTCCTGGGCCATCTGCTTCTGCTCAGGCGTGCCGTTGGACAGTTCCAGCAGGATCTCGAAACCCTGGCGCTGGTGGAAGGACTCTTCCTTGCAGATGCGCACCATTGCGCGGCCGTAAGGACCGTAGGAGGCGCGGCACAGGGGCACCTGGTTGCAAATGGCGGCGCCATCCACAAGCCAACCGATGGCTCCCATGTCCGCCCAGGAAATCGCCGGGTAGTTGAAGATCGACGAGTACCGGGCTTTGCCGGCAATGAGGTCTTCCATCATCTTGTCCCGGGTCTGCCCCAGGGTCTCAGCTGCCGAGTAGAGGTACAGGCCGTGGCCTGCCTCGTCCTGGACCTTGGCCATGAGGATGGACTTGCGCTTCAGGCTTGGAGCGCGGGTGATCCAGTTGGCTTCCGGCTGCATGCCGATGATTTCCGAGTGCGCGTGCTGCGAGATCTGACGCAGCAAAGTCTTGCGGTAAGCCTCCGGCATCCAGTCGCGCGGTTCGATGCGCGAGTCTTCCGAGATGATGCGATCAAAGTACGCCTTCCCGGCTGCCTCCCGCTCCTGCTCTTCCGGGGACAGCTCAGCGGGCACTGATTGCAGATTCTGCGATGCCATGGTTGCTCCTAATAAATTACCGACCGTTCGTTCAGAATATGCGGAGCGGGCGTTTTCAGTCAAGCGTTCGGTTCTCGTTGAAGACCCGTTGAGCGGCATGGGTGCAGCTGGGCGTTGTGACAAGGTGGTCTTTGCTGCCCGTGTTAACTTGGGATGGGACCTGAGCCGTCCAAAGCCCCCGCAAGAAAAGAGCCTCACGTGGAATCGCCCCAGCCCTTTAGGATCCTCACCGTCTGCACAGGGAACATTTGCCGCTCCCCTGTGGCAGAACGGCTGCTGCAGGCGGGGCTGAACCACGCAAGCCCAGGATCATTCGAGGTTCGCAGCGCCGGCACCCGCGCCATGGTCGGAGAGCCGATTCAGCCCCTGTCGGCCAAGATGATCAGCACCTTCCGTGGCAGCCCCGACAACTTCGCTGCCAGGCAGCTCAACCAGAAGATCCTGCGGGAAACCGACCTCGTGCTTGCCATGACGTCCAGGCACCGGGGCGAAGTTCTTCAGCTGGATGCTTCTCTGCTAAAGCGAACGTTCACAATCCGTGAATTTGCCAGGATGCTTGCCGTCCTGGAGGCCCGTGGCGATCTTGTTCCGGAGGGCGACATCGTGGAATTCTGGCGGGCTCTTCCGGCCCGGGCCGCTTCCGTACGCCATTTGGCGCTGCCAGCCGATCCCGCCGATAACGACGTCGTAGACCCCTACCGACGTGCGGAAGAGGTCTACAACCAGATGGAGGATGAGCTGGCCCCGGCTATCCTGGGCATACTCCGGTTTGCGCGTCTGACAGCCCCGGCCTAGTTAGCTGTCTTTCTAGTTAGGTCGGACTAGTTAAGCCCAATCACTAACATCTGGCTCGTGCCGGGGATGCACGTCTGCAGGACAACTGCCGGGAAGCCACCGAAGACAGCCGCTACGTTGTTGGTGGTTCCTGGGTTGGGCACTTGTCCCCTTCCGGTCACTGTGTACGTGCCGTAGCCCGGGATGTTAACCGTTTGTCCCACACCGATGCCGGAGAAGCGTGCCCAACCTCCACAGAAGTCGTGCTCGGTGATGAACAATGCGTAGCCATCCGTGGGAGTGAAGTGGATGGGCCCAATGCAAGCGTCCACCAGGCTCTGGCCTCCGGATCCAGCCACGTAGATCGTCCAACCTGCGGCTACTGGAGCAGCAGCTTGCGCCGGAGCAGCCTGCGCAGGGGCCGCCTGGGCGGGGGCGGCAGCGGGTGCTGGTGCCGGCGCCGGATTGATGAGCGGAACAGCTGGTCCCGTAAGTTTCAAAACTTGGCCGGGCACGATGACCGAGTAGCCGCTCAGGCCATTGGCAGCCAACATCTCGTTCATGTTCACCCCGAACCGGGCAGCTATGGAACCCACTGTGTCTCCGCTGGCAACCGTATAAAGGTTGGTATCCACAGCTGGCGGCGCTGGTTCGGCCGGCGCAGCCGGTGCAGGCTCTGCAGGCGGCGCCACCGCTGGCACGGCCGGTTCGACGGCGGGAACCTTGGCTTCGGCTGCGGGCGCCACTGCTGCTTCACTCGCGGCGGCCGTGGCAGGGTTGGAATCTGTGGCCGGGTTGGAGTCAGTGGCCTGGGGAGCCGCCAGCTGTTCATTGGACACCGTTTGGCCCATATCAGCGGCGGGGTTGTTTGCCTGTGAAAGAACCCCAAAAATCAAAGGGATTAGCCCTATGACAACAATGATGGCAATTGCGATCAGAAGGACTTTATTCTTACGAGACCCAAGCAGCAGGGTACCGCCGGGCGCGCTCTTTGACAGAGTCGTTTGAAGCTCGTCATGATAAATGTTCATTGGGTATCCCAGAATCCAAGGCGTCGGTCTGAGCACGCAGAAGTCCCATGGGAGGGGCGTATGCGATAGCGCAGAAATGTTGTGGGGAGCACCACTCGTCACGTGCGAGGGAGCGAACCACCGCTGAGCCGGCGGAACAGAATTTCAGAAACCCTAGGGAACTTAATGCTAGGAATTGGCCATTGGCACCGCACGAGTAACAGATACTCGTCTTTTTCTCCGGAGTCCGGGAATTGCACTAAGTAGTACGCATCTTTTCCGGAACACACCACTTGCCTTGATCTTTTCCTGAGCAAGTGTTGATGGATTGCAGGAGTGGTTCTTGATCCTGGCCCGGCAAAGTGTTTCTTGTCAGCCACTCAGGGCCGGCACAGGAAACGGCCGGCCGGCAGCGGTGGCCTCCCGAAAGGACACTGATTCCCATGGCCATCAGCCTCAAGACCACCTCCGGCAAGGTCCTCGCTTCCGTCGCACTGCTCGGCACCGCAGCCGCGGTCGCCGGCATGGGAACCTACGGCGCGTTCACTTCCTCCACCTCGGCCAGTCAGCAAGTCACCGCCGGCACCGTCACCATCGCCCTGGGCACCGGAGCGAACAACACCCTCAACGTCCCGGTCGCGGGCCTGCTGCCCGGAGACAAAGTCGAAAAGCTCGTCACCTTGGCCAACACCGGCAACTCGGACCTGAACAACGTCACCCTCACGACCTCCGCCGGGGCCACCGCCTCACTGCTCACCACGGATGTGACCAACGGCCTGCAGCTGACCATCGAGAACTGCTCGGTCGCCTGGACCGGCGCCGCAGCCCCCTACACCTGCACGGGCACGAAGACCACGGTCATGGCCGCCGCCCCGGTGATCACCGCGAACAAGGTCCTGAACAACCTGAGCGCCCTCACCTCGGCCAAAACCGACTACCTCAAGGTCACCACCGCGTTCCCCACCACGGCCAATGACACCTTCCAGGGCGCCACCAGCACCATCGCCTTCGCCTTCACCGGCACCCAGCGCACCGAAACCATCAAGTAGCACCCTGCCAATCGGGATGATCCAGCAGAATCCTTCACCTCAGGCTCACCCGCTGTTCACGACGCCCCGAAACAGTGGAATCATGACTGATCTCTCGCGCCGCACCCTTGTCAAAACATCCTTAACCGGCCTGGCTTTGGCTGGCCTCGTAACGGGTACCGCTGCACCTGCACCCGCCGCCATCCCCCTGGTCCGCAAACGCCTCACACTCCCCACAGGAATCGCCACCGGCGATGTCACCTCGGATTCGGCAGTCCTCTGGTCACGCGCCTCGGGCCCGGGGCGACTCAACGTCCGCCTGCAAGCAGTGGACAGCGCGGGCGAAATCCTGCGGGGACGATATGGATTCAGCCGAACCATCCAGGGACCGCTCGCTACTGAAGCCAGCGACTTCACCGCCAAGATCCACGCCAAAGGACTTCCTGCGGGAACCCGCTTCGCCCTTGAACTTAACTTCGAGGACGAGAACGGACTTGGCGAGGCAGTCACGGGGACGTTCACCACAGCGCCCGGCTCATCGGTAAACAACAGTGCCGGGAACGGCGGTCCTGAAGACGAGCGCGAGGGCCGCAAGCCGTCGTCGTCATCGCAGTCCTTCGTGTGGACCGGCGATACTGCCGGGCAGGGCTGGGGCATCAATGAGGAGATCGGCGGTATGCGCGGCTACAAAGCAATGCACGCAACCCGTCCGGACTTCTTCATCCACTCCGGCGACACCATCTACGCTGACGGCCCCATTGCTGCCACTGTTACTGAGAAGGACGGCCAGGTGTGGCGAAACATCGTCACTCAGGAAGTCTCCAAGGTTGCCGAGACACTCGCCGAATATCGGGGCCGGCACCGTTACAACTCCCTGGATGCCAACATGCGGGCCATGTTCGCCGAGGTCCCGGTGATCGCCCAGTGGGACGACCACGAGACGCACAACAACTGGTACCCCGGCCAGATCCTGGACGATGCCCGCTACACGGAACGCAACGTGAACGTCCTGGCCGCCCGCGGCCGGCAGGCCTGGCAGGAGAACATGCCGATCGCAGATTCCGCGGCGTTATGGCGCCCGGGAACGTTCGACGCCGGCCAGTACCAACCTGCGCGCATCTACCGGAAGATTTCGCGCGGCCCGCAGCTGGACATCTTCTGCCTGGACATGAGGACCTACAAGTCCCCCAACACCGATGGCAAAGAACCGTACGCCACCAACATCCTGGGCCAGGAGCAGGTGGATTGGCTGATCAAGGAAGTACGCCAGTCAAAGGCAACGTGGAAGGTGATCGCAGCTGACCTGCCGCTAGGCATCATCGTGCCGGATGGTCCGGTGAACCAGGAGAGCCTCTCCAACCGAGATAACGGTGCTCCGCTGGGACGCGAACTGGAAATCGCCGGCGTGCTGAGCGCTTTCAAGCGGGACGGCGTCAAAAACACTGTGTGGCTGACGGCGGACGTGCACTACTGCGCAGCCCATCACTACTCCCCCGAACGAGCGTCTTTCACCGATTTCGATCCCTTCTGGGAGTTCGTGGCAGGCCCCATCAATGCTGGCTCGTTCGGACCCAACGACATGGATGGAACGTTTGGGCCGGAAGTGGTGTTCGCCAAGGCTGGTCGCTTCCCGGGCGAATCTCCGCGCGATGGCGAGAACCAATATTTCGGGCACGTGGATCTTGCCGCCGACAGCACCTTCACCGTAAGCCTCCGCAACGCCAATGGGGCTGTGCTGTTCTCGAAGACCCTCATCCCGCAGCGCTGACCCATGTGAGTCGCAGCAGAGCGCGTTATGAGCTGGCGATGTCAAGGGGTGCGTGCAACACGGCCGTGGTTAGGCTGCCTGTTCGAAGAGTAGCTGGTTGAGACGTTGTGCCGGGGTGTCCAGGTTCAGGGTGGGCCGTGGTCTGCGGTTCAAGGAGTCCTGGATCCGTTTGAGGTCCTTGGCGGTGTATTCGGACAGGTCCGTGCCTTTTTCGAACCAGTGGCGAAGTAGGCGGTTCGTGTTCTCGTTGGTTCCGCGCTGCCATGGTGAGTGGGGGTCGCAGAGGTAGACCGGAGCGTCCAGTTCCATGCGGATTTGTTCGTAGCCGGCAATTTCCGAACCGCGGTCCCAGGTGATGGTCCGGCGCAGGTGCTCGGGCAGGTCCTTCATTTGGGCGATCATTGCCGCGGTGACGGCGTCGGCGCCATGGTCCAGGGGTAAATGGAGGAGGATCGTGAACCGCGTACTGCGCTCGACCAGTGTGCCAATGGCGGATTTGCCGCGTGCTCCGATGATGAGATCACCTTCCCAGTGCCCTGGCACGGCGCGGTCGGCTACTTCAGCCGGTCGTTCGCTGATCTTCAGAGCATCGTTGAACCGGCCCCGGGTTTCGCCGTCCTGGGTCTTCTCACGAGGCACGCGGGCCTTGCGTTTGAGGCTCAAGTACTGAGAGAGGTCCTTGCGCAGTTGGCCGCGGGTCTGAACGTAAAGGCACTTGTAGATGGTCTCGTGGCTGATCTGCATGGATACATCATGGCCGTGTTCCTTGGCCAGGACATCGGAGATCAGCTTCGGACTCCACCCCTCTTCGAGGTTCTCGGCGATGAACGTCGACAACCCGGAGCTGATGATCTTGAACGGCTTGGGACGCAATGCCCGGGCAGCGGCCCGGGCATTGGCAGTCCCGGCATAGTAGAGACCGTCCGGGCCGCTGTTTCGGCGGATTTCCCGCCAAACAACACTCCGGTGACGCCCCAGCGTCGCGGCAATCCCGGCAACGCTCTTACGTTCCCGCAGACCGATCTGGATCTCTATCCGTTCATCCAGGCTCAACGGATGACCCGGGCCGGACGGGCTATCCGCCCGACCCGGACCCGCGATACCGCCTCCGCCTTTTCCCTTTATCAGCTCCATGGCACCAGCTTCATGCCACCACCTCGTGCCACCGCGCCTCGACACACCCACATCACCGGCAGCAACCGCCAACGCAGTGCCCGAGCAAACCAACGCTATGAAACGATCACGATCAACCTGACCAAACGAAAACCTTGTAACCAACGCAACCTCCACCGAAACCAGGAATGTTGCACTGACCATATGATTCCGCCGCTCTCAAAACGCGCTCAGCTGCGACTCAGATGGGGTCTCACAGGACGATAGAGTCTCACGGGACGTCACCTTTGTGTGTTGCCGGTCACTTAAGCACACTTTCGGCGTATGCTCTCCTCAGCGCAAAGGCAAGATGCGTTGTTCGCTTTTGGTGGGGCCACTTTCGAAGGCAGGGGTTCAGTGGCAGGAGTGAAGCACGAGGTTCTTCCGGTGCGCTCGTGGGCGCGCCAGGGCATGCCGCTTTACCTGGTTGCAGTCGGATTGTGCACCGTCCTTTTGGCCGTGGGGTTCGGAAGCGGTATCGGCACACCCACAGCTCAGCTGGCAGGCGACTTTGCCATCCTTATCGCCGCCCTGACTGCGCTGATGACACACACACGCGCGGCTCTACAGGGACACGGCAATACAAAAGCCCGTTGGTTCGTGGTTGCCGGTTTGGCTCTCTGGTCCTGCGGGCAAGCACTCTGGACCTTCAACGGCATAGTGCTGGACCACGCCTACCCCTTCCCTTCGGCCTCGGACATCGGATTCGTCGGCTATGCGCTGCCGGTCGCCGTCGGGCTTGTCCTCCTTTCCAAGGGCGACAGCGTCCGCATGTCGGTTTTGCGCACTGTCCTGGATGTCGGAACGGTGGCCAGCGCGGTTCTCTTCATCGCGTGGGGCGCAGTGCTGGGCCCGCTGATCGCGGCAGGCAACGTTGACATCCTGGCCTTTCTGACCACGCTGGCCTACCCCTTCGTTGACGTGGTTATGGTCTCGCTGGTGATCGTGCTGACCATGCGTGCCGCACGTGGCCGCCGCCTTCCGTGGCTGTGCCTGGGCTTGGGCTTCCTGGTGCTCGCGTTGACTGACTTGACCTACGTCCGGCTTACCGCTGAAGGCGTCACAGGTGTGACCGGATCCCCCTTGGCGCTTGGCTGGGTAGCAGCTTTCCTGCTCATCGGGTTCAGCCCCCTGGCTCCAGAGGCCAGCAGCAGCAAGAAAGACGGGCGCACGTATGCTGCGGCATTGGAACTCCTTCCGTACATTCCCGTTTTTGGTGCAGTCCTTTTCAACCGCAGCCGGGCCATCAACTTGGGAGACCCGATCCTGCTGATCACGGGCCTCCTGGTCTTGGTGTTCGTCATCGTGCGGCAGGTGCTGATCGTCGTCGAGAATGTGTCCCTTACGCGGGACCTGGAGTCAAAGGTGGCTGCCCGTACAGCCGAGCTTGAGGGCTTGGGAGCGATCGTGAACTCCTCCGGTGACGCCATCATTGGCAAGACGCCTGAGGGCGAGATCCTCAGTTGGAACCCGGGGGCTGAGCGGATTTTCGGCTACACGGCAGAGCAGGCCATAGGCAAGAACAGCGACTTCTTTATCCCCGGGGAATTGCGGGAAGCAGAACACGAGGCCCTTCGGACAACTGCCGAAAGCGGTGCCGTTCAAAACTTTGAGACCCTTCGCCAACGCGGAGATGGCGTCATCATCCCAGTTTCCGTAACTCTTTCCCCTGTCCGCGGCGAATCAGGCTTCAGGGGTGTGGCCACAATTTCCCGGGACATCACGGACCGCAAAGCTGCTGAAGCCGAGCTCCTGGCTGCCCGGGAAGCGGCCTTGGAATCGAGCAGGCTCAAGTCCGAGTTCCTGGCCACCATGAGCCACGAGATCAGGACTCCCCTGAACGCCGTAATCGGCCTGACGTCGCTCATGTTGGACACGCGCCTGAATGAGGTCCAACGGCAGTACGCCCAAGGAGTAAAGGGCGCCGGCGAGGTTCTGCTGACGCTGATCAACGACATCCTGGACTTCTCCAAGCTGGAAGCCGGGAAGGTGGACCTGGACATCACGGCCTTCGATCCGCGGGCGTTGGTGGAAGAGGTTGCCGGACTGGTTGCCGAGCAAGCCCAAAGCAAGGATCTTGAGCTGATCTCCTACTGCCACCCCAACGTGCCGGAACGGCTCATGGGCGACTCCGGGCGGATCCGCCAGATCCTGCTGAATCTGTCATCCAACGCGGTCAAATTCACCCCTTCAGGCGAGGTGGAAATCCAGGTTTCAGTGGTCAGCCAGGACTCAAACAAAGCCTCCCTTGGGTTCGAAGTCCGCGACACGGGAATCGGCATCAGCACCGAAGACCACCACCGGTTGTTCGAATCCTTCGCCCAGGCAGACGCCTCCACCACCCGCCGTTACGGCGGCACGGGCCTCGGCCTGGCCATCTCACGGCGACTGACGGAAGTCATGGGCGGCGAAATCGGACTCGACAGTGAAATGGGAGTAGGCAGCAAATTCTGGTTTGTCCTGGAACTGCCTGTCGGCCCACCCGCCACGGACACCGGGCTCCTGCCCGCCTCGCTTGCGGGCCAAAAGGTCCTGGTGGTGGACGACAACGCCACCAACCGCTTGGTACTGGAGACACAGCTTGCAAGCTGGGGAATGCACCCGGTGGCAGTCGCAGATGCGCGCACCGCTATGGACGAATACCGACTGGCTGTTTCCGACCACCACCCTTACGACATCGCCGTGGTGGACATGTGCATGCCCGACGTCGACGGCCTGGAACTGGCCCGCCAAATCAAGGAAGAAAGCAACGGCTCGGGCGGCCCGGGAATCATTCTCCTGACCTCCACCATGCAAGTGGACAAGGCCGATCTCACGTCCGCGGGGATCCGCGAGTACCTCACCAAGCCCGTACGGAGCTCCGAGTTCTACAACCGACTCCTGCGGCTTCTGGCCACGAAAACGATGGGCAAGGCAGCGCCCCTTGGAACGCAGCCCGAGCTGCCGCCCCGGGACCCGGAACTCCGCCTCGGCAAACTCCTGGTGGCTGAAGACAATGAGGTCAATCAGCTGGTGGCCCGCGGGATGGCGAACAGGCTCGGCTACGAAGTAGACATCGTCGACGACGGCGCGCAAGCCGTTGCTGCGACACTCACCGGAAACTATGCTGCCGTTCTTATGGACTGCCACATGCCGGTGATGGATGGTTTTGAGGCGACAAAGACGATTCGTTCCCGGGATGCCAAAACCGTGAGGATCCCCATCATTGCCATGACGGCCGGGGCCCTGAACGAGGACCGCGAGCGCTGTTTCGCGGCTGGCATGGACGATTACATCAGCAAGCCTGTGGATCTGGACAAGCTCCGCGACATACTGGCCCGGTGGGTGCCGCAGGAGCGGTTGGAGGCCCAACCGCAGCTGGCGGAAGCACCGCCGTCGACCGCTGTTGTTTTGGACGCTTCCGAGTCCGGCCACGCTGCCGAGCCCGACGAACCTGACGACGCTGGCAGTACCGTCCTGGACGAGGACAGGCTGCAGATTCTGCGTGAACTTGGGCCGGCGGACGGTATGGGCCTGCTGCCCGAAGCCATCAGGGCCTTCCGCGAGGAAGCCCAGCGTGCGCAGGAGAAATTGCGTTCGGCCCTTGAAAGCGGGCAGGCCAACGCGGTGGAGGCCGCCGCCCACAAACTCGCGGGCGCCGCGGCCAATATAGGCGCTACAGGCGCCGCCACCTTGGCCAAGGACTTGGAACGGCTGGGCCGTGAGGCGGGCCCGGATGTTGCAGCAGATGGAACGCCTGTACTTGATCAACTGAATTCGGAACTCGCACGGGTGGATGGGGCACTCGCGCGCACATTATTGGGAGCCCCATGAAAGTATTAATCGCCGATGACGACCAGATTTCCCGGATGATCACCAAGGCCGCCGTCGAGCAATCCGGTCATGACTGCATCGTGGCAGTGGATGGCGACTCGGCCTGGGACCTTTACCAGGCACATGCTCCGGCGGCCGTGGTGACGGACCTGATGATGCCGGGTTTGAACGGCTTGGATCTTTGCCGGGCGATCCGCGAGCGCGAGCAGGACACCTACACGTACGTGATCCTGGTGACCTCCCATGGTTCGCGAAAGGACGTCCTGGCAGGCATGGAGGCCGGCGCGGACGATTACGTTACCAAACCCTTGGACCCCTTCAACCTGCACATTCGCCTGCTTGCCGCGCAACGCATCACCTCGCTGCACGCAGACCTCGCAAAGTATCGAACGGCGCTGACAAAACAGGCCCGGACAGACCCCTTGACCAAGCTGAACAACAGGCTCAAGCTGACCGAAGACCTCGGACAACTGCACAGCAGAAGTGACCGCTACTCGCGGGATTATTGTCTGGCGATGGTGGATGTGGACAACTTCAAGAGCTACAACGATATTTACGGCCACCAGGCGGGAGACGCGGCATTGGTGGCCATCGCTTCGACGCTCGCCGGCGAGGTCCGTCAGTCCGACGGCGTGTACAGGTTCGGCGGCGAGGAGTTCCTCCTGGTCCTTCGGGAGCAGACGGCGGCTGGCGCCGAAGTGGTCATGGAGCGGATTCGGGCAGCTGTTCATGCGCTGCAGATCGAGCACTCCGGGGACCCCGACGGCATACTCACCATCAGCGCCGGTGTCTCGGCATTCGCTGATGGGCACCGCGCCGGGACGGAGCAGCTGCTGCGCGAAGCGGACCTTGCTCTGTACGCGGCAAAGGCATCGGGCCGGAACCGCGTCACGTTGGCCAGCACGCTTTCGCAGGGCTTGGAGTAAAACTGGCACCTCAGGTAGGGATGCTTCCGAAGAGGAAACGCCTCTTCACCATCACCCAAAGGAGTCCCAACACCACGGCGTACGCTGCTGTGTTGATGTAGATCTCGCCCTGCCGCAGCATAGGAATGTTGGCAACCACAGCGATCAGAACGACGTGCAGGACGAAGACATACAGTGTGGCTTGCCCCAGGGGGATGAAGAACCACCCCAACGCCCTTGCCACTGGTTTCCAGTAAGCGGTAAGGAAGGCGTACGCGGTGACCACGAGGACCAGGACATTCAACAGGCGTCCCGGATCCAGGTACGTGCGGCCAAAAAAGGCATCGTACATGGCCCGATAGGCGGTGTCCGGAATGATGGCCAAGCGAAGGTCAAAACTATTCGCCAGGTAGGGATTGCACCAGGACAGGAAGGTGAACGCCACTGACATCACTGTGCACACCGCAACCACCCAGCGATGTGCCAGCAGCCAGGCGGAGATTTTCCGGCGATGGAATCCTGCCACCATGCCAATGACAAACAGCACCTGCCACACGAGCAGAGGGAAGGAATCTTCAAACTGGGACGGCAGCAGCCGGAACCGGGTGATAGTGCCAACGGCATAAATCACGAGCGTGGCAGCCAACACCCACAACGCCTTTCCCTTGGTGAGGGCAGCGAGGATCAGTGGGCTGATCAGCAGCAGGATCACATAGAGGCCCATCACGTTGAACTGCCAGGGTCCGAACTGCAGCATCACGATGGCGGGAAGCACATTGGCGGGCACCGGGAACTGCAGCAGCGACTCCATTCCGGCGTAGAGGTCGTATGTGCGGCCGACGGCGTTGTGCCCGGCTCCCCCCGTTCCCTGATCTACGTAGGTCGTCAGGGCATCGGTCTGGAAGAATGGCAGCAAGGAAAGCAGGAAGACGCCCACGAGGACGGCAAGGGCTGTCACGTAGAGCTTGCCGGCGCGACGAGCGGTCAGGTCCACTACCTTGCCGAAGTCCTCTTTAACCTTGGGTCCGTAGACCATTCCCACAACGAATCCGGAGAAGAGGACAAACAGCTCCGCCCCGGAGACAAACCCTACGGCTTCCTGGGTCAGCAGCTGGAAGAGCGAAATCATGCCCAGGTGGTTGACCACCACGAACACAATTGCCACGCCGCGAAGGAAGTCAATGCGGGAGTCACGGCGCGATGCCTCTCCATACCCCCATGAGCCAACCGCAGCCACCCTGCGAGGAAGCTGCCATAGGGCGATGAGGATGATGGCCAAGGCCGCAGCGACCGTCCAGGCAGCAGCTCCGGACAAAGCGTTTGACCGGCCAGCTTGTTGCCCTCCGATGATGGCAGTGACGGGTGCCGTCGTTAGGCTCGACTTCGCCAATGCAGCACCTGCAGCTTCTGCCAGGGAGGCATCACCTGTTAGCCGCCAATCGATGCTTGCCACACCGGTATCCCGCGTACTCGTTCGTTCATCCCAAACTACGGCCGCGATCCTGTCAAAAGGCGTTGATGTGCTTGTTTGGAGCGTCTGGGTCCACCACGAAAGCTTGAGGTCTCGGTTCGCCATGGCGGTTACAGACGGACTGTAGAAGGCCGAGGTCTGCAGCACCATTGGCTTGCCTCGTTGTTGGACATAGGAAGAATAGAAATCCTCGCTGCCGGACCGGGTCAGCATGCTGGCAAGCTCGCCATCCGCGGGCAGCGTGTTGACCGCAGACTTGCCGCCGGTGTCATCGTGATAGGCAGTCAACCCAACCCAATCCACCACGTCATCGCCTGGATAGTAGGGTGCGTAGGCGGCGTCCGATCCGTTCCACGCGCCGTCTTTGTTGGTGTCCAGCGTGGCAAAGCCTTCTGTTCCTGGACTGGGTGCGTTCCGGTGCCGTTCAAAGGGGTAGCCCAAGGTAAGGCTGCCAGACCATGACCGTCTCGCCGTCGTCGGTTTTGAAGCCCTCGGCGACATTCCGAAATGCGGCCTTGTATTGGAGCGGCTGTTGGCCCCATTCTGTCCAACTCGCGTTCATGTCAGGCGCAAACCGGATCAGGAGCTGGCCGTGGAAATCGGATGCGAGGCTCTGGACTTTTGCGGCGAAGGCCTCTGCTTGAGCCCGGTCCACCTGATCAAGGGGTATGGAAGGCTGCACCGTGAGCATGGCGTGCGATCCGAGCGACGAGGCTTGAAGCAGGAATTGCCTGATGTCCTCCTCCTCACCCGATCGGATTGGCAGGGAGATCTCGTGCCCGAGCAGGGCAGGAGCTGCGCCCAGCCGTTCGGCGAAAGCCTGCGCGGAATCCTCGCCCCACTCCAGTACTGCACCGAGGAGGGGTTTGCCTTCCCCTGGATAAGCTGCATTCCCCGCGGCGTGTGCCGTCCCCACAGCGTGTGCCGTCCCCACAGCGTGTGCCGGACCCGTAGGCAGCGCGAGCAAGAGGAAAAGTGCGACAAGTAGCCAGACCGCCGGCCTCGCCACAGGATGTGATGACCTGGCTGTTCGCATGCTCCGTAGTCCCCCAAGAATTGCAACGTTCACCGATTCTGGCTGGCTGCCCGAGCAAAACTCTATAGGCCAGCGCCGTCTGCTGGGCGCTCTGAGCGAAATCGCTGGTTCCTTGTCAGAGGCCGTCTATAGAGTTGCCGTATGAGCCACACTTCCTCCGCGCCTGCCGCTGTCCCTGCCAACGGTTCAGCGCCGCAGCCGCCTGTTGCCAAACGTGTCCCCAGCCGCCGCGAACACCACGGTGACGTCTTTGTGGACAACTACGAATGGCTCCGGGACAAGGAATCCGCGGAGGTAGTGGAGCACCTCAAGGCAGAGAACGCCTATCAGGAGGCTGTCACCGCGCATCAGGCACCGCTCCGGGAAACAATATTCCAGGAGATCAAGGGCCGCACCCAGGAAACTGATCTGTCCGTACCCAGCCGTAAGGATGGCTGGTGGTATTACAGCCGTTCAGTGGAGGGCAAGGAATACAGCATCCATTGCCGGGTGGTGGCGCGGAACACTGGTGACCCCGTAACTGACTGGACTCCGCCATCCGTTGAGCCGGGCGTGGAGATCCCGGGCGAGCAGGTGCTTCTGGACGGAAACGTGGAAGCCGAGGGCCAGCCGTTTTTCAGCATCGGTGGCGCTGCCGTGACCATCGACGGCAACCTTTACGCATACGCGGTGGATAACTCCGGCGACGAACGATTCACACTGCGGATCAAGGACCTCCGGACGGGCGAACTCCTGCCGGACGTCATCGAGAACATCTTCTATGGCGTGGCGTTCTCCCCCGACGGCACCCGTATCTTCTACACCGTGGTGGACGATTCCTGGCGTCCCTACCAGGTCAAGTCACACGTCTTGGGCACGCCGGTTGCCGAAGATGAGGTTCTTTACCAGGAGGACGACGCCGCGATGTGGTTGGGGTTCGATCTCGCCTCTGACCGCCGCCACCTTGTGCTCAGCATCGGCTGCTCCGAGTTCAGCGAGACCCGGCTGCTCCGTTTTGACGATTACGACGCCGGGCTCAGCACAGTCATTCCGCGCGAGGAGCACATTCTTTATGAGGCCGAGCCCTTCCTCCTGGCTGGCAAGGAGACCCTGCTCCTGACCCACAACAAGGACGCCATCAACTCGATGGTGAGCCTGGTTGACCCGTTCGAGCTCACCAAGCCGCTGGCAGAGCAGCACTGGCGGACCGTCGTCGAGCATTCCGACGACGTCCGCGTCAACGGCGCGGGCGTCACGTCCACGCACCTCGTGCTGTCCATCCGGAAGGACACCATTGAGCGTGTTCAGGTGCTGCCACTCGCTGGACTGGGCACCCCGGAGCAGGCCGCGCCCGTGGAGCCGGCCTTCGACGAAGAGCTCTACACGGCCGGCGTTTCCAGCTCCGACTATGAGGCCCCCGTGATCCGCATGGGATACACCTCCTACTTCACACCGTCGCGCGTCTACGACTTCGTTCTGCCCACTCCTGAGCTGTCATCAGGCCAGCTGCTGCTTCGCAAGGAAAGTCCCGTCCTGGGCGGTTATTCCGGCGAGGATTATGTGGCCACCCGTGAGTGGGCAACCGCCGACGACGGCACCCGGATTCCGCTGTCAGTGCTGCACCACACTTCGGTACAGCAGGACGGCACGGCAGCTGGCTTGGTGTACGGCTATGGCTCGTACGAGATGAGCATGGACCCGGGCTTCGGCGTTGCCCGCTTGTCGCTGTTGGACCGCGGGATCGTCATGGTCATTGCGCACATCCGCGGCGGTGGTGAGCTGGGCCGTCACTGGTACGACGACGGGAAGAAGTTCAGCAAGAAGAACACTTTCACGGACTTCATCGCGGCCACCGACTGGCTGGCTGGTTCCGGCTGGGTGGACCCCTCCCGGGTTGCTGCCATGGGTGGTTCCGCTGGTGGCCTGCTCATGGGTGCCATCGCCAACATGGCTCCTGAAAAGTACGCGGCAGTGGTGGCTCAGGTGCCGTTCGTGGATCCATTGACCAGCATCCTGGATCCCGAGCTTCCCTTGTCGGCCTTGGAATGGGAAGAGTGGGGCAACCCCATCACCGATCCCGCGGCCTATGCCTACATGAAGTCCTACACTCCATACGAGAACGTACGGAGCGTGCCCTACCCCAAGATCGCAGCCGTGACTTCCTTCAACGACACCCGGGTTCTGTACGTGGAACCGGCCAAGTGGGTGCAGGCACTGCGTTCGGCAACCACGGGCTCCGAACCGATCGTCATGAAGATCGAGATGGACGGCGGCCACGGCGGAGCGTCCGGTCGGTACGTGCAGTGGCGCGAGCGGGCTTGGGACTACGCGTTTGTTGCCGACTCGCTGCGTGCCACGGAACTGCTTCCTGGAGCGGGGCTCAAGTAGCGGTGGAACGGGAACATGAGGCGCTGCGCTTGGCCGCGGGTCTCGTTGCCGCATCGCTTGCTCCTGGCGCTTTGAGTTTCGCTGAAAGAGGCTGTCGCTTCCGGATACACACCCGATGACCAGCTTGACTGGCTGGACGAGACAGAAGCCGTCGACGATCCCCGAGCCAGCGAGTGACGCCGAGGAAGGAAGCAGTCCCTCGCCCACTGCGCCGCTCCGAACAAGAAATCATCTTTGGAACGACAAACGCCCGAAAGGGCTGGATTGACGTTCTCGCTGTGCAACGAAACATCGTCGCACAGGCTTGGGAACGGCTTACTTCCGACCGCGTGAATCGTTTGCTGCTGAGGATGGAGTAGGCGTCGAGGTAGTCACGGGCGTAGCCGCGGGAGTAGACGGCGAGCAGTTTCGATGCGACTGAATCTTTCAGTGACAGCACGGGTCCGACGTCCACGATTGCGGGTTTGTTCTCCCACCAGTCCAAACCGAGATCAATCACGACCGTCGCATCGTCCTTGGCCACAGTCAGGCTGGCGAACTCCTCGTATTGGCGGGTGATCTCCACTGAGTATCCAGCACCGACAAGTGCGTAGGTGATTTTGTCCACGGCGGCCGCGAAGGTCTCGGGAGTATGCCAGCGGTGCTGGGCGAACAGGTCAATGTCCTCAGACATTCTGTCGATCACGCCGTGTGCGGCAAGTGCCTGTCCACCGGCGAGGATGAACCCGTCCGTGGCAAGAACAGAGAGAGCTATTTCCGTTGCTACGCGTTGAGCGTCGTCCATCCAGGATGTTCCTTGCTTTCGCGGTGTATGGGCAGCTGGGGAAAGGCGTCATTCCATAGCTGCCGGCACCGAGCGGGCAATCGCATGGAAGGCCACAAAGCAACCAGCCTGTCGGGGTTGATGATCCGGGCCATCTCTTCAGCGGATCCTGAGTTCTGCAGTGTCAGCTGGTAGAGCGTCCTGCAGCTGGCGTCATCGCCGACGTCATAGCGACGCTCTGGGCCCCAGTCCAAGTGGATGGGCAGTACCACATCACCGGATGCTGGCCCTTTCAGGTCTTCCAGTGAATCAGGGAGGAGGTAGACCAGGGAGTCGGCGATAGTGTGCCTGACCTCTGGTCCATATACGTACTCTCGCAGTCCGGCACGGACACGTTCAGCGACTGTGGTCCCTTCCCGGGCCGCTTTGGCGTGTGCCTGGTTCCATAGCTCGTTCTCAACACGGACCGAACGCCTGGGCGTGCCTGCCGACATTGTTGACCTTCTTCCAAGGGGCTTCCGTCCCATCTTACAAGGTGTCATGACACCTTGTAAGCCCATGAGCCCTCCAACGTTGTGCAGATAGCTGGCATAGTTGGCCGGGCTCAAGTAGCGGTTAGTGCCGGACGAGCATGCTGATCCACATCCCGGCGAGCCAGTCCGAGAACCGTTCGTCGCTCCATCCGCACTGGCCCACGAACCGGGTCCAGAGTGTGCCGTCCATGGTCGCGAACAGCACGTCGCGGCATTCCTCCTCTGTGACGCCAAGCTGCCCGGTGGCGCCGGCGGCGTGTGCGTAGCGCGTTGCCACATCCAAACGACGGTCGGCCCATTCGGTGAGCATGTCGACGGCGTCGGGCTCGCTCGCGGCTGCTCCCGTGAGCGCCTCAAGGAGAGGGGCAATCCGCCGATTGCTCGCGGTTACGAATGCGGCGTGGCGTCGGATCCTGGTTGGCAGGTCCGGTTCGGTCAGGATGGCCTGCATTTCGGCCCTGTCATAGAGGGTCACGTCCGCCTCGTCGCCGCGGAAATCGACATACCAAACGTGCCGGAGCAGCGAGGCTTTCGTGCGGAACGTCGCGTAGACAGTTTCGACGGCGACGCCCGCCCGTTCAGCGACCTGCTTGACCGTGGTCTGCCCGTACCCCTGCGAGATAAACAGCCCGTTCGCCGCCGTGATGATGCTTCGCCGCGTTTCCGCAGCCTGCTGTTGGCGGCGGGTGGAATCGTACGACCTCTTGATTTTTGCGCCCATTGGGTACAGTATAACAGTATTCAAAACAGTCTCACTGTAATGGAGTTGGTCATGTCTACTGAGACCGATGCTTTCCTCACTGAAATAGTTCCCCAACAACAGGCCGCGGACAGTGCAATCCACGACGGCGACGCCGGTCCCCGCCTCGCGCTGTGGTCGCAAAACGATCCGCTGACGCTCTTCGGTGCGAGCCTCAGCGGCAGCGGCCGGGCGGAGCTTGAGCCCATGTTCCACAACGTCGCCTCGTGGTTTTCGCACTCGGATTCGTTCGATCTTGAGATCATCGCCGCCGGTCTAAGTGGAGACCTCGCCTACACCGTCGGCTATGAGCACAGCATCACCACCGTTGAGGGCACTCCCCGGAAATACAGTTTGCGGGTGACCCACGTCTACCGTCGTGAAGACGGCGCCTGGCGGATAGTGCATCGTCACGCGGATTTTCCAACGGCAGAGGCCAGCGTTCCGTTGCCCCCTGGTCGGGCTGATCCAATGACGGGCGAGCGGCCGGTCATGGTTAAGGAGACCGAGGCCTTCCTCGCAGAGATCCTGCCGAAGCAGCGGGACATGACTGTGGCCCTGCACAAGGGCGACGTGACAGCACGAATCGCTTTGTGGTCGCACACTGACCCCACCACCCTGTTCGGTGCGCACATCTCCGGAGTGGGTTGGAACGATCTGGAGCCCAAGTTTCGCCAGGAAGCCCGACGATTCGAAGGCGCCACCGGGTTCGAGTTCGAGGTTGTCGCGGCCGCTGCCAGCGGAAGCCTCGCATACATCGTGGGGTTGGAGCACAGCCACGCCGTTGTTGATGGGGTCCCGGCCGACTACACGATGCGAACAACGCACGTCTACCGTCGCGAGGACGGCGCCTGGCGGATCGTTCACCGGCACTCGGACCTTATTCCAGTTCAACGGTCCCGGTGACCACAGTGCCACCCTTTGTGGTGGCGGGCGCGGAACCTAGTGCTGGCGGCGCGGACCTTAGAGTTGGCGGGCGCGGAGCAGGGCGAAGTATCCCGGAATGAGGTCCGGATCTGACGGGTTGCTCAGCGGCCGGGTCTCGATGCTCGTCGCGCCTTCCTCCAAAAGGTTCCACTCCGCCGTCGGGAACGCCTTGGCACGCTGGGCGGCGCCGAAGCGGCCCGGCATCGGCAAGCCCTTGATGGCCCACTCCAAGGGAGCAGGAATGGAGTCGCGGGTGGCTCCGAGGTGGCTGACGTAATCCACGGGGCTGCCTGGAAAGTTGGTTTCGGCCAGGAAAACGCTGCCGCGGGTCCCGACGACGGGCAGCAGGTTTGCGGCCAGAGCTGCCCTTCCTTTGGAATCGAGGACGTGCAGTACGCCCCGGATGAACACGTTGGCATCGCCTGCCCAGCCCGCAGCTTCAAGGGCCGTCACGACAGTCCGCGCAGCGTCAGGTGCCGTCATATCGCACACGGCGAATGACGCCGTCGTGACGTCCGCTGACTCTTGCCGGGCGCGATCTACGGCGTTCGAGGAGTAATCGAGCCCAAGGGCATGCGGGAAATGATCGGCCAGCAGACGCGTGAAGCTGCCGTTGCCACACCCCACATCCACCACGGGAAGAGACTGATCCATCCGGGCGAATTTGGGCAGGTAACCCTCAAGTTCATGAGAGCTGCCCGAATCCCACAACACATCCCCGGCGGCCCCGGTGGTCCGGACGCTGCCCCAGTAGCGATCCCACGCTGTGAGCGGGTCCTTGGGCGCCGCCGAGGAAAGCCTGATCAGGCGGGGAATCAGCAGGTATTTCCGAAGCGCGGAGAGCATGCTCCAAATATATGTGGCGCTATTGCTCTTTCAGCCAAAGCAGGGCTTCTGTTTCTGAAGTAAAGAACCTCGTGGGGCACGGGGGTTTCATGATGCCAATGAAGAAGTTGGCGATGACCCGGTCCACGGGGGACGAACCCCAGAGGGCGATACTTGAGGCCTGGCAGGGTTTGGCGAACACTGAACGGGCGCCCCGGCTGACGTCAGCCGTGGTGGCCATATCCACGATCATCGGGTGGCGCGCTTCGCCGCAGATCTCGTTGACCCGATCCATCGCCCTTTGCGCGTCCGCCTCCTGGATCCTGGATCCGCGCGGCCACGTTAGCCGCAGGATTCCCGTGTCTTCGAGTTCCAACTCGAACGTCACCTCTTGGTGGTCCTGCGGTGTGGCTGGCTGGTTCACAGATCTCCTTGGCATTTCCTTACGGACGGCAGGAGGACCAAGCCTCCCCCTGGGCTTTCACCCTCTAGGCTGTCGAATCGGGCGCCGAATGTAAAGGCTATCTTCCCCGACGCAATGCCTTCCGCGGCGACGCAAATGAGCATCAAATGCCCCTGCAGGGCCGAAGCCCGCGGTGGCGCTGATAGTGTGTTGCCAAATCTGGAATTACGGTGGAACGAACGTTGTAACGGAGGGGGCTCAGTGGGTAAGAACGGGGCCGATGTGCAGCACGTTTCCCGCTCCGCCTTCGTGGCGGATTCAGACGCTGATCGTTTGGCCTTAACAAAGGCTGCGCTCAAGGCCGCAGGGTTCGAAGTTTTCGCCGCTGCAGACACCGCTTCCATGGCCGCGCGGCTGGAAGCCGGTAGTCCCGCTGTAGTGGTGCTGGAAAACTCCCTGGCACACGGTCTTCGCAGTCCTGGTGTTCCTGTGCTGCTGCTCCTCAACGCCAGCGAATCCGTGGACCTCGAAGAAGCCCAAGCGTGGGGCGTCGTGGACTATGTGATCAACCCGGTGCGTGCCGATGAACTTGTTTACCGCGTTGAAACCTTGATCGGCAGGTCCCGGGAGCGTGCACGGTCCCGGGGAGAGGTAGAAGCCCTCAGGGAGAGCCTCCGGAACGTCTCATCCGCCATCCGGCAAACCAACGATCCCCAACTGATTGCCGACCACGTGGTGAGAGGTTTCGGCGAAGCCCTCGGCATGGACCACGTTTGGTTTGCCACCTTCCGGGACGAACGCGTTCCCTCGATCCGTGCCCAATGGAACCGCCCGGGCACGCCGATGCTTCCCGCCAGGTTGGGCGAGAGCGAGAACCTGATCGTAGAGGCAGCCAACAGGCTATGGGCCGAGGCTGACGTTCTTGCTGTGACCGATCACCGAACGCAACCGGAATCCAGGATTACCCAAGCGCTGAAGGACTGGTCCTGCGAGCTCAACCCGGTCTCGTCAGTTTTGCTGCCTGTCGGCGAAGGTGGTGCGGCCCTAGGCATCATCCTCCTCAGCACGGTGGAGGAACGGCACGATTGGACCCGGCCTGAGATCGCATTGATGCAGCACGTGGCCGGCAATGTGGCGCACGGACTCATTCAGGGCCACCTCATCAGCGCCCAGCAACGGGTACTGCACCAGCTCAGGCAGTTGGACAAGGCCAAAACGGACTTCCTGGCAACCGTCAACCATGAACTCCGGACACCCCTCACCTCAATCACGGCCTACCTGGACATGATCAGGGATGGTTCGGGCGGCCCGGTTCCTGAGGGCATCAGCAAGATGCTGGACGTGATCGCAAGGAACTCCGACAGGCTCCGCCGGCTCATCGAGGACATGTTGACGGTGTCCATGCAGGACGGAAGCAACCTGGACCTCAAACCTGTGGACATCGCCAAGCTTCTCCAAGTAGTGGTGGCCACGCTGCGGCCTTTGGCCGAGTCACGGCACGTCGCTGTGTCCTTCACTGAGGGAACCGAGGACGTGGAGGTCACCGCCGATGAAGCCAAGCTGGAACAGGTCTTCACCAACATCGTGGCCAATGCCATCAAGTTCACCCCGGCAGGTGGACGGGTGGGCATCACGAGTTCGATGTTCGCATCGGCAGATGGTGGCCGTGCAGCATTGGTCAAAGTGGCGGACACAGGCTTGGGCATCCCCGAACACGATCTTCCCCACATCTTCACGCGGTTCTACCGTGCCTCCAACGCCACGGCAGCTGCTGTTCCCGGAAGCGGTCTGGGGCTGGCGATCGCCCAGGACATCATCAGCCGCCATATGGGACGGATGATCTTCGACTCAAAGCTGGGGTCCGGGACTACTGTGTCCGTTGAATTGCCGGTTGGTGGTCCGTAAGGGCGGCTTTGGTGACCCCGAAGGGCCCCGTTTAGTGGTCCGTAGCGGCCACTTGACGCCCCCAAATAATCAGTTGACTGCCCCCTCCTTGGCACTTGACGCCCTCATGGCGTCCTGTCCCCGTCCATGACACGCTGGTCAATGGCTGCCCTGAAAGCTGACCCGCAAAGTCACTAATCTGCGACACAGTCCGCAACAAAACTGATGCCCCGAGCAAAAGCCCAGGGCATCAGTTTGAGTCATCTGGCCTTGAGAGGCGCTCCCCCAATTTAGTTCGGCCACCAACCTATGGTGGTGGTATTCGTTTTGGTGGTTGTGCTGTTCGGCCACCAGCCGATTGCCGTACTGTTGCTATCCTGCGAAGGCTCGGCGTTAGCCGGAGCAGCCAGCCCCGTTACTGCCAGAACTGCTGCCATGAGCAGTGTTGCCGCAAATTTCTTCATCCGCTGTGCCCTTTCATACTGATGCGAATTACCGGTGTGACTTGAAAAAGGTCACGAGGCAAACTATACGAGCTTTTCTTCGCTATGGACATGGATAATGGGCACATGCAGAGTCCACAATTAACGCCTCATCTTGTAGCCGGACTCAATGCGCGCGCCAAATGGAAAGAACGTCACTTTGACGAGGCCTTTCGGTTAGCCGGTGAAGCTGCACATCTTGCCATTGATGCCGGCGATGAACTGTCTTGGTGGAACATGCGTTACTTGCAGGCGGAGTGCCTCCGGGACCAAGGCCGGATCGAGGAATATCTGGCATTGGCACTGGAACTGAATGATCACGAACTCACGGCCTCCTCGCCTGAGCTTGGCGCCAAAGCCGGGACCATGGTTGCCGTTGCCCTCCAGGGTCTGGGGCGTCTGGCCGAGGCCGCCGCCATGGCTGCGGATGCCGCCAAACTGGCTGCCCGGGACGCGGACTTGGTGTATGTGCAGATCCTGGCGCAGCGTGCGCTCATTGCCTCCCTTGCCGAAAGCCGGCTGCTGGACGATGCCTGGCGTGAATGCTTGGAGCTGGAATCCCTGCTTACCGAAGACATCGACGAAGACACAGCGGGCAAGGGCTATTGGGTGATCGGGAACGTTGCCTTCCTGGCAAACCGGGTTGAAGATGGCAGCCGGTACCACGATCTTGCTTCCGAACGGCTGTCCCCATCCAAGGACGTGGACTTGTGGGCACGCTTCAATCGCGCCTCGGCGGAAATGCGGCTTCAGGCCCGGCTGAGTGATGCCGCTACCCTGCGATGCATCGAGAGGGCCGAGCTCGCCACAGACATCGTGGGCGGTTCCGAGCGGGACCATTTGGAAATGTCCCTGGTCCGCGCCCACTGGAACTATCTCAACGGCGATATGCAGGAAGCCCTCACCATCCTTGAGCCCTTGTGTGCCCGGTCTTCCATCCTCGCCACCCAAACCTCTGCAGAGTCGCACTTCCTCTTGGCCAGGACTTTGCTCGCACTGGGCCGGCGGGAAGAAGCCGTCGCGACTTTCAGCGAAACCGCAAACCTTTTCGATCAGGCCGCCCTCCCTGATCGCAGCTCGGCCGTTCGTGCGTACCTCCGGGATATGGTTGATCAGCGAGGCG
Source organism: Micrococcaceae bacterium Sec5.1 (assembly GCA_039636795.1). NCBI lineage: Bacteria > Bacillati > Actinomycetota > Actinomycetes > Micrococcales > Micrococcaceae > Micrococcaceae bacterium Sec5.1. The sequence goes on from CP143430.1 coordinate 4,445,965, forward strand.
AACCGCACGGGGAGTGACCATGTCCGAGGAAAACTCGAATGCCGCACCAGATCCACGTCTGGGATTGCTGCTGGATGGCATCGTCAGGCTTGCCGCGGGAGACCTGAACACCAGGATTGAAATCTCCGATGCCCGCGACGAGATCGACGCCGTGATCATGGGCACCAACCTCCTTGCCGAGGACCTCCAGATTATCTATGAAGAGCTGGAGCAGCGGGTGGCAGACCGCACCCGGCAGCTGCACGAGGCCCACCGCGAAATGCAGCACATGGCCATGACGGATCCCCTCACAGGCCTTCACAACCGCTCTGCCTTCTCCACCGCGCTCGCGGAATCCCAGGCCAGGGGCCCCAATGGCAATCAACGGCCGGCCATCCTGCTGATGGACATGAACGGCTTCAAGGGCGTCAATGACTCCCTGGGCCACACCATCGGAGACAAAGTGCTGGAAACGGTGGCAGCCCGCATCAGTGCTGCCGTCCGCGAGGAGGACATGGTTGCCCGCATGGGCGGCGACGAATTCGCAATCCTGCTGCAGGACGTTACCCCGGCGAAGGCGGCGTCCATCGGTAATCGGATCCTGGCTGCATTGGACGGGACCATGGAGATCGACGGCCAACACGTACGGTGCGGCGCCAGCATGGGCCTTCGGATGGCAGATCCCGGCAAGAGTGCCGAGGAACTGATGATGGAAGCGGACATCGCCATGTACGAATCCAAGGCTGATGGTCGCGGCAAATTGAAGGTCTTTGATACCGACATGCTCCTTGCCCGGCAACTGCGCAACCAACTCGTGGGTGAGCTCAAAGAAGCGATCGCCGGTTCGCAGCTGGTGCTCTACTACCAGCCCATCGTCCGCTTGGACACCCGCGGAATTGAAGGCGTCGAGGCCCTGGTCCGTTGGAAACACCCCACCCGCGGCATGATCATGCCGGATGAGTTCATTCCCATTGCCGAGGAAACGGGAATGATCTCCGATCTGGGCGGGTGGGTGCTGCGCACCGCCGTCGAGCAGTTGCAGCGATGGCGCAGCGACCCCCTCACGGGGCGCCACGACTTCAACATGCGCATCAACGTGTCCGCCGCTGACCTCCAGCGTTTGGAATTCGTGGAGGACGTACGCGAAGCCCTGACTTCGGCCGGGCTGGACCCGTCGCTGCTGGTTCTGGAGCTGACCGAAAGCGCCGTCATTCAAGGGAACGACCTTGACCGGTACACGCTGAACAGTCTTCGGCGGCTGGGTGTCGAGATGGAGATCGACGATTTCGGCACCGGATACTCCTCCATCGATTACCTCCGCCGCTTGCCCGTGCACGCCGTCAAGGTGGACAGAACGCTCCTCACGGCCCTCGGCAGCGATCCCGCGCAGCCCGCCCTCCTCGCGGCAGTCCTGCAGCTCATTCGTGCGTGTGGCCTCGGTGCTGTGTGGGAGGGAATCGAAACAGCGGAGCAGGCAGACTTCCTGCTCAGCATTGGGTGCACCAGCGGGCAGGGCTACTACTTCAGCCGGCCACTGCCGGAGGCACAACTGACCGAACAGCTGAGGCACCACAAGACCTGGCCGATCCAGGATTAAACGCGCGACGGCGGTGGGCTGGCTTTAGCCTGCACCACGAGTTGGCCGGGACGTCAGGATCCCTTTTGGCGCGCGCGCCATTCGGAGTCGAGGATGGCATAGATATTTTCAGTGGCCCACTGGCCTTTGTAGTGCCAGTTGTCCACCAGGGTAGCCTCCAAGCGCATGCCTAGGCGTTTGCATATACCGGCGGAGCCAGTGTTGAGCGCATCGAGTTTCGCGTCGATGCGGTGGAAGTTCAACTGGCCGAATGCCAATTTCATGACAGCCTCAGCCGCCTCCGTCGCTATTCCCTGGCCCCTGCCCTCGGGGTGGAGGATCCAGCCAAGCTCAGCCTGGCCTGTTCCCTCCAGCCATTTCAGGACGATCTCACCCATGAGTCCCGGACGGTCCTGGCGTTCAATGGCGAGGCAGGCCCAGTCGCCTTCATGCTTGAACTGTGCATTCGCGTAGCGGCCCAGAACCTCCATGGACTGCGTCTTGGTCAGTTCATTGCGGAACAGGTATCGGGCGGTCTCCGGCAGCGACTGATAAGCGTGGAACCGGTCCAGGTCCTCGGCCTCGAAGCGCCGCAGTATGAGTCGTTCGGTCATGATCGGAAGCTCAATTTCGGGCATGTCTTCGAGGCTACTAGGCGCGTCCAAATCCTCGCCCAAGCTTTGTCCAGTCTTGACAGTTGGCTCGATCTGGGATTACCTAATGAACATTCGGTAAATAAAGCTGGAGGCAATGACGCATGGTTGAAACAACCCTCTCCGGTGCAACGCACCACATCCTGACGAACGACTACGCGTCTGAATGGATGGGCATTGAGGTCCTTAAGATCGACGACGGCCATGCCACCATCCGCATGCACCTCCGCCAGGAAATGCTCAATGGATTCGGAATGGCCCATGGCGGAATGATCTTCGCCTTCGCGGACACCGCCTTCGCACTGGCCTGCAACCCGGCCAACCCCACGCCAAAGCAAGCTGCCAACATCACGGTGGCGTCCGGCGTCGACATCAACTTCATCAAGCCGGCGTTCGAAGGCCAGGTGATTACCGCCGTCGCAAACCGTCGCGCGAGTACCGGCCGCAGCGGCCTCTACGACATTCAGATCTACGCGGCTTCACCAGGCGCCGCGGGCGCCACCCCCGATCCAGATCCCGGAGAACTCATTGCAGAGTTCCGGGGCCGCAGCCGCACCATCTCCAAGAAGTAGGAATACCAGATGACCCAGAACACCGTCGCCGCGCCCGCGTCGTCCACCTCCGAGGCAACCGCGCCCGTCCTGGACCGTGAAGAAACGATGTCCCGCGACGAGCTTGAAGCACTGCAGCTCAACCGTCTGCAGCACACCGTGGCTTATGCCTACGATCGCGTGCCGCTGTACAAGCGCAAGTTCGATGAAGCAGGCGTGCACCCGACCGACCTCCGCGAGTTGAGCGACCTCGGCAAGTTCCCGTACACCACCAAGGAAGACCTCCGTCTGGAGTACCCGTTTGGCATGTTCGCGGTCCCGCAGCACGAGGTTGCCCGCATCCACGCGAGCTCCGGCACCACCGGGCGCCCCACCGTGGTGGGCTACACCAAGAACGACCTCGCCAACTGGGCAACCCTGGTGGCCCGTTGCCTGCGCGCCTCCGGCGTCCGCCCTGGAATGAAGGTCCACAACGCCTACGGTTATGGTCTCTTCACCGGCGGCCTCGGCGCCCATGCCGGCGCCGAAGCGCTGGGCTGCACGGTCATCCCGATGTCCGGCGGCCAGACCGAACGCCAGATCCAGCTCATTCAGGACTTCAAGCCGGACGCCATCCTGGCCACGCCCACGTACCTGCTGACGATCGCCGACGCCATGGCGCACCAGGGCATCGACCCCACCTCCACCTCGCTGAAGTACGCCGTGCTTGGCGCCGAGCCGTGGACCGAAGAGATGCGCCACGAACTCGAAACCACCATGAACATCAAGGCCTGCGACATCTACGGGCTCTCCGAAGTCATGGGCCCGGGCGTCGCTGGCGAAGCTGTTGAAACGCAAGACGGCTGCCACATCTGGGAAGACCATTTCCGGCCCGAAATCATCGATCCGTTTGATCACTCGACAGTCCTCGGCGACGGCGAACCGGGCGAACTGGTCTTCACGTCGCTGACCAAGGAAGCACTGCCGATCATCCGCTACCGCACCAAGGACCTCACCCGCCTGCTCCCCGGCACCGCCCGCCCCGCACACCGCCGCATGGGCCGCATCACCGGCCGCAGCGACGACATGATCATCCTGCGCGGCGTGAACCTTTTCCCCTCCCAGATCGAGGAAATCGCCCTGCGCATCCCCGAGCTCAGCCCGCACTTCCAACTCGAAATCACCCGCCCCGAGGGCAAGCGCATGGATTCGCTGACCGTGAAAATCGAACGGCGCGAAAACGTCCCCGCAGAGTCAAGCACGACGGCGGCCCGTACCTTGCGCGAGCAGATCAAGATTCACGTGGGGTCTTCTTGCGTAGTTGACGTTGTGGAGCCCGGTTCCCTCGAGCGTTCCAACGGGAAGCTCCGCCGGATCTACGACATGCGGCCGAAGGGCTGACATGCGGCGTCGCTGAACGGCAGCCCGTCTAGAGATCGTGAGAAAATGCCACCATGCCTACTGAGACAACCACCAAGCGCGGACGGCCCGGTTACGACCAGCAGTCGGTGCTCCGCATCGCCGTCGACGTCTTCAACCGCCACGGGTACGATGCTACGTCCATGGGCATCCTGGCCGAGAACCTCGGGATCTCCAAGTCAGCCATCTACCACCACGTGCCGTCCAAGGGCGATCTGCTGAAGCTCGCCCTGGACCACGCCCTCGGCGGCTTGGAGGCCATCCTGGACGAGCCTGCCGCCACTTCCGGGGCGGCAGATGCTCGGCTGGAGTTCGTGCTTCGGCAGACCATTGCGGTACTGGTGGACAGGCTGCCATTCGTCACGTTGCTGCTGCGCCTGCGGGGAAATACCGAGATCGAACGCGACGCCCTGGAACGCCGGCGCGCCTTCGACCACAAGGTTGCCGCGCTCATCGCCGCTGCCCGGCAAGACGGCTCCCTGCGCCAGGACATCGATCCCCGCACGGTCACCCGGCTCCTGTTCGGCACCATCAACTCGATCGTGGAGTGGTACAAGCCAGGCGGCTCCCTCTCCCCCGAGAAACTTGCCGACGACGTCATCACCATGGCCTTCGACGGCCTCCACACCGCCGCCTGATCCTCTCTCACATCCGGACGCGTTTTCCCGGATGCTCTCTCACATCCGGACCGGTTTCCCCGTTTCCTCTCTCGCCCTTTGTCGCCGGGCCGTGGCGGCGAGGCGGAAAAACACTGTGATCGATTTTGCCGCGACCAGTACAACGGCAGTCGTCACGATCGCCAGCACTCCAATGGTCATAGCCTCCCAGGCAGCCGGTCTGCCCAAGTGCAACCACGTGATGGCAAGTGCGGCAACACTTGCCAAGGGGAACGTGAACGACCAGAAGCCCAGCGAGAACGGCAAGGCCCGATAGCGCCGCAACAGGGTTAGCTGGATCAAAACCATCAACACCGTTATCGCCGTCAACCCCTCGAACATGTAGTCGGGTCGACCCCCGGAGATGGCAAGCCACGCGGCCGCCGCCACAGCTGGTGGAGCGATCATGATCGCCAGCGTCGGGGTAAGCGATTCCGGCATCGTGGGTCGAAGCGCTAGTCGCAGGAAGAAAAACACAGAGATAACGAGCCAGAAGAAGAGGCCGACGGCGAAACTTCCGACCGCGAGCCAGTCGAGTCCCGTCTGTCTTGCGGTCAGCGCACCAACGAAACCAGCTGCGCTGGTGGGGAGGAAGTAGCCGCCATGTACGGATTCAAGTGGCAACTCGCCGCGCATCCAGAAGTTCAAAATCCATGCGGCGAACGCGGCTGCAACGGCAATGGAAACACCGGTCACAATGGTTCCGGCTAAAGGAATGGTGCGGTGCAGCCCCGCCCCAATCAACATGGCTGCAATCGGAAGCAAGGCGGCGAGCGGGCCCTGCGCGAAGTGCTTGAGCTGATCAGAGAGCGACTGTTCCGTGCGCCTCCCGCGATGGACGTGCACCGCGATGGTCCAAAGCCAGGCAATGGCCGCGATCACCCAGAATACTTGGGCAAGTTCGATCGGGGCTTGGAAGGACGAGGTCGCCGCCGACCAAACTTGCGCGAGGCCCGCCAAACCAAGCGGTATAGCGAGCGTATTCAGGGGGACACGGGTACGAGGGGAAGGCGCTGAGACGGTCTTCTCCAGGGGCGGGTATATAGACAATTGGTTCCCGTTTCTAACAACGTAGAGGGTCGGATAAGTGCTCAACAACGGTTTTTGACCTAGAAGTACAATATCATGAGCGCTACGCTGTTCCCATGGGTAGACCGATGCAATTTGAGGCTGGTGAGGCTGTCAACAGAGCGATGGATTTGTTCTGGCGCCAAGGGTATGCCGGCACAACGCCGCAGGAGTTGGCCACCGAGCTGGGAATCGGCAAGGGCAGCCTGTACAACACGTTTGAGAGCAAACATGCCTTGTTTCTGCGTGCCCTTCGGCGCTACAGCGAGGCCAGAGTCGAGTACCTAACGGGCATGTTTGTAGCTCCCGGACCAATCCGACCGCGTCTCAAACAGGCACTCATGGCACTGGCGGGCGTGGGCGAACATCAACGCGGTTGTGTCATGGTCAATGCTGCGGCGGAGCTCGGCGCAGCCGACGCCGAGGTGAATCAGATTGCGAACGAGATGTTCTCTCAGATCGAAGCTGTGTTCCGGCAAGCAATTGTGCAAGGACAAGAGTCTGGAGAATTCCGCGCCGATCAGGTCCCCGAAACTGTTGCCAGCCAACTCGTTGCTTCCGTCATCGGGCTAAGCGTCTTGGTCAAAACAGGCGGGCCCGCCGAGAGGTTCAGCAACATTATCGACGGACTCATTGACGGACTGTGACGACTACCGGAAGGTTTCCGGCTGGCGTTTGCTATGCCGGATCTGCAAGGGGTTCGATGCCAGCCGCAACAGCGACTTCACGGTAGGCGTCGGCGAGATCAGCAAGGCTCGCATGCCTGTTCAAGCCACTTGGATTCGGGAGCACCCAAACCGGGGCACCTCCAAGCGAATCGGACTGTCGTCCCCAGGCCGCCCGCGGCCGGGCGAAAGCAGTCCGGTAGGCGCTGATTCCCAAAACCGCCACCATTGCTGGGGCGATAAGTTCAACTCGCGCAGATAGTGCCTTGGCTCCGGCAAGGAGTTGCTCGGGCGTGAGTTCATCCGCGCGCGCCGAAGCTCCCGCAACTATGGACGTGATTCCAACGCCCCTGTCCAGCAGATGGTTGAGGTCTTCGCGACGGAAACCTGCCGAGGCATCTATCCGGCGATCGACAATGCCGGCACGGAATAGCGCTGGATAGAAGCGATTGCTGCCGCCACCGAAATGCGCCTGTACTGCAACAGCACGCAGGCCAGGATTGATGCCGACGAACAGGAGCCTCGTCTGGTCCGAAACCAAATCGGGCAGGGTTCGGCCCCGAAACGCATCTAGCGCAGACCTGCTAAATCCCATCGTTCAACCTTAGGACATGATTCGTAAGATCCTTCCGGAGCCGCCGAGCGTAAAATTTTCAGCGTAGGAGGTGGCCAAATGCATCTAGCCCTTAACACAGCCACAACCGTCCTGCCTGTCGATGACCTGAGCCGCGCACGAGAGTTCTACGCTGATAAGCTCGGCCTTCCGCATCGCGGCAGGACCTGGGATGGAAATGATCTATTTGGCAACGACGGCGGCCCCATGCTGCAGTTGTTGCCGGTCACGGACGGTAAGCACTCTGGTCATACCGCCCTGAGCTTTGAGGTCGAGAACATAGAGCGAACTGTTGCGGAGATGGAGGCCCAAGGCGTCAAGTTCCAGGACTACGACGAGCCTGATCTCAAGACCGATAACCACATTTGCACCACGGACGCCGAGAAGTGCGCTTGGTTCATGGATACCGAGAACAATGTTCTGTGCATCCACGAGACCCTTGGCCAACAGGCCGAATACCAGCTGTAACCGGCCCCTTAAGACGAAGCGCGTCCCCCTGGTGGGGACGCGCTTCGTCGTTATGTGAAGGAACAACCGGCCCAGGGCACGATTATGTGAGAGAAGATCCGGTAAAAGCCGTTTGGATGTGAGAGAAGATCCGGTAAAAACGGTCGGGATGTGAGAGAAGGTTACTTCTCCACGAGGGTCAGGACGTCGTAGGTGGCTACGATTTCGTCATTCTGGTTGGTGAGCACGGCGTCCCACGCAACCTCGCCGTATTCGTCAGTCTCACGCGGGGTGATTTTCTTGGCGGTCAACGTGACGCGGATGGAGTCCCCGGCTGCCACAGGCGTGATGAAGCGCAGGTTCTCCAAGCCATAGTTGGCCAGCACGGGACCCGGCGCGGGCTCCACGAACAACCCGGCAGCCCAGCTCAGGAGCAGGTAGCCGTGGGCAACGATGCCGGGGAAGAACGGGTTGGCCTCGGCTGCTTCCTGGTTGGTGTGTGCGTAGAACGTATCGCCCGTGGAGTTGGCGAAGGCCGTGATGTCCTCGAGGGTCACCTCGCGCAGATCGGAGCGAACGGCGTCGCCGATCCTCAGCGTCGAGAGGTGCTTCCGGAAAGGGTGCTCGCCTTCGGTTTCCACCGTGAAGTTGCGGTCAGCGCCCGTGTGCCACTGGCCGGTGACGGCGGTGAGCATGTTCGGCGAACCCTGGATGGCGGTGCGCTGCATGTGGTGCAAGACCGAGCGGATACCGCCCAGCTCCTCGCCGCCACCTGCGCGGCCCGGACCACCGTGGACCAGGTGAGGTACGGGTGAGCCGTGTCCGGTGGAGGACCGCGCGTCCTCGCGGTTGAGCATGTGGACGCGGCCGTGATGCGCTGCGATTCCGAGCACCAGCTCCTGGGCCACGGAAGGATCGTTGGTGCACACGGACGCCACCAAGGAACCCGAGCCGCGGGCTGCGAGGCGGATGGCATCGGCAAGATCCGAGTATCCGATCACCGAGGAGACGGGACCGAAAGCTTCAAGGGAGTGGACTTCTTCGGCTTCCGCGTCGGCCCAGTTGAGGAGTAGGGGAGACATGAAAGCCCCGTCTTCCACGACACCCACGGTGCCCCCGACCGAGGTGACCGACGGCGAATCAAGGGATCCGTACGCAAGCTCACCACCGGCGTCGAGCATTGACTGGACGGCCGCGCGGACGTCGGCGAGCTGCTCCAGCGAAGCCAAGGCGCCCATGGTGACGCCCTCGGCGCGAGGATCACCAACCACCACACGCTCGTTAATGCGTGCACCAATGGCGGCCGAGACGTCGGAAATCAGCTCCTGCGGGACGATCACACGGCGGATGGCGGTGCACTTCTGGCCGGCTTTGACAGTCATTTCGGTGACGACGGCCCGGACAAACGCGTCGAATTCGGGAGTGCCGGGAACGGCGTCGGGACCAAGGATCGCGGCGTTCAGGGAGTCGGTCTCACAGGTGAAGCGAACGCCACCCTGGACCACGTTGTGGTGGGCCTTCAGCGAATTCGCGGTAGATGCCGAGCCCGTGAAGGAGACGAGGTCGCGGAAATCCAGTTCGTCCAGGATGGTCCGGGCGGAGCCGGATATCAGCTGAAGGGATCCCGCGGGCAGGATGCCGGACTCGACGATCGCCTTGACCGCAGCGGCCGCAACGTAGCCGGTGGGCGTGGCCGGCTTGACGATGGTGGGAACGCCGGCGAGGAATGCGGGCGCGAACTTCTCCAGCATGCCCCAGACCGGGAAATTGAAGGCGTTGATCTGCACCGCGACGCCGGGGATGCGTGTGTAGATGTGCTCACCGGCGAACGAACCATCCTTGGACAGCACCTCCATCGGCCCATCCACCACAACCTGCGAGTTGGGCAGTTCACGGCGACCCTTGGACCCAAACGTGAAGAGAACGCCGATGCCGCCATCGATGTCGATCATGTTGTCGATCTTGGTGGCGCCGGACTGCGACGAGGACTCGTACAGCTCTTCACGCCGGCCGTTGAGGTACATGGCAAGCTCTTTGAGCTTGAGCGCACGCTGGTGGAAGGTCAGCTTTCCAAGTTCCGTTTGGCCTGTGGTGCGGCCGTAATTTACGACGGCGGCAAGGTCCAGCCCGTCGGTGCTGACGTTGGCCAGGACTTCTCCGGTGCTGGCATCACGGACCGGGACGGTTTTGGCGTCAGGAGCCGGCGTCCACCAGGCATCCTGGACGTAGCTGGGGACGGTTGCAACGGCTGTGGTTTCCGGGGCGACTGCGGTAGTGGTCATCGTCGACGGGTCCTTCCAAGGCACGTGAAATCGGCTCGGTCATTGGGTCTGCGGGACCGCAAACATTACTGACCGGCCGTTCGGTAATATATACAGGGTACATGAATGCCCGGAGGAGTGCAGCAGCAATTTCGTCGTTCTCTCACATCCCACCCGATTCCAGCCGATCCTCTCTCACATCACGCCTGATTCCGGCCATCGTTCTCTCACATCACCGCAGCTTGGCGCGTATCGCCTCCACTTCCTGGCCCGTGACGCCATTCCGCGCCAGGAATGACTCGACGTCCAGGGAACCAAGGAACACCTTCACGCCTGCCCGCTTCTGCTCCAGCCAGGCCTCAAACTCCGCGTCGGAAAGGTAGGGATCATGCGCATGCGGTGCCCCGTGGGTGCGGTGCCGCTCATTGATCCCCCGTGCCGCAAGTTCGTAGCCGCGCAGGATTTCGTCGTCGCCAAGATCGGCCAAGCGTTGCAACATGAGTGCGATCACCCCGCTCCGATCGCGGCCCGCCGAGCAGTGAATCACAACCTTGCCTGGCGAGGCGGCAATAGCCTTGAAGACGGCCGCAATCTTCTCCCCAAATAGCCTCACATAGTCGCCGTACCGCGACGGGTCTTTCAGGTACGGGCCGAAGAGCTCGCCGAAATCACTATGGTCGGGGTCCTCCGTGGGGCAATGCACGACGTCGATCCGAGCCTTCACGTCGTCCGGCACCTTGGGATCCGTGTCGCGTTGCCGCCGCTCGCCCGAGGCGCGCAAATCGATGATAGTGCGGATGCCGTCGTCGTACATTTGGTGCCAACCGGCTGCGGTTACCCACTCGTGGCGACCCATTCTGTACACGTCCCCCGCGACCCGCCAGGCGTTCACGGCGCCATCCCAGTGGACGCCTAACTGCGGTGCTGTCCCGTCCATAGGAGCCAGCTAAGCACATTCGCATGCCGTCATGTGAGAGAACATCTGCCGAAAGGCGACAGGAAATGAGAGAAGATCGGCCGAAAGGGCGGTGGATGTGAGAGAGGATCGGAAGGGGGTATTGCGCGGGGCGAGTGACTCATGTCATACTCGTTCTCGATGCGCATCGACGATACGTATCGACGACGCAAGAAACCGCAATCAAACCGTTCAGCAGAGAGCGCGAGGAGGCCAGGACATGCCAACCAGCAAGGACGTTGCCCAGGCCGCCGGCGTTGCACAGAGCACGGTTTCCTATGTTCTTAGTGGCAAGCGACCCATCTCCGAGAAAACGCGGAAAAAGGTGGAGGACGCTATCCAGCAGCTGACCTACCAGCCGAATGCCGGAGCCCGCGCGCTTGCCAGCCGTCGGACCCGCGTGATCGGCCTGGTCATCCCTTTCATCCCCGAGTTGCACATGGCATCGATCATGGAGTTCGTGTCCGTGATCGCCAACACTGCCCGCCTCTATGACCACGACATCCTGCTGGTCACTGAGGATGAGGGCGCACCCGGACTGCAGCGTGTGGTGGGCCAGCAGATCTGCGACGGCCTGATCCTGATGCAGGTGGAAGGCGACGACGAACGGCTCCCGGTGGTCCGGAGCCTCCACGTTCCCGTGGTGCTGATCGGCATCCCGCATGATCCTTCCGGATTGGTTTGCATTGATGCCGACTTTGAAATGGCCGGCGAACAATGCGTCCAGGACCTTGCGGCAGCAGGCCACGCGGTGATCTCAGTGATCGACTGGCAGCCGGAGGTTGTCGATCGCCACGTGAACTACGTGGAACGCTTCATGTCCGGCACCAACAAGGCCGCGGAGACCCTCGGCATCAAGGTGCTGCACCTTCCCGGAGGAACTGACCGCGAGGTGATCGCGGAATCCGTGGACAAAGCCTTGGCGGAGACCACTGGAATACCTGCGTTTATCGCTCCCGACGGCACCGTTCAGGACGTTCTTCGACGGGTTCTGACCAGCCGTGGCCTGACTCCCGGGAAGGATGTCTCCGTCATCGGCAGCGCCTCCCCTACCCTGGCTGAGCTTCAGCCCATCCCGCTTTCCACCATTGACCTCCGCCCGGCCGAAGTATCCCGCCGTGCGGTGAAGATTATTTGCGATCTCCTCGAAGCCGAAAACCAGAGACCAACCGAATCCCTGGAATTGGTACCCACGGTCATTACGCACCGTGCCAGCACGCTCCGTCCACCCCACGGCAGCTAAACCCTCTGCACAGCACCCTGCATCTCATCCGTTTCCAAATTCATCGATACGCATCGTCGATACGTATCGACAACCTCGTCCCCGATAAAAGCCATCCCCAGAAAAAAGGAACAGACAATGAAGTCAGCACAAAGGACAACCCGTCGTCCTCTTGCCCTCGCCGTCGCTGCATTGGTCGGCCTGCCCCTGGCCCTCTCGGCCTGCGGGACCTCCCCCGCAGCTTCGTCGTCGGAGGCCGTCAAAGAAATCTCCGTGATGGACTACTACAACAACGAGCCGGACAAGTCCTTCATCGGCGACGCCCTGACCAAGTGCGGCACCCAGGCAGGTGTGACCATCAAGCGGGAGACCGTCCCGGGCAAGTCCCTGATCTCCAAGGTCCTCCAGCAGTCCTCCTCCAAAACGCTGCCGGACGTGCTCATGCTGGATAATCCGGACCTGCAGCAGATTGCCGCCACGGGCGCTTTGGCTCCCTTGTCAGACTTCAAGATCAGCACGGATAACTTCGCAGAGGGTGTCCTGAGCGCAGGCACCGACAAGGACAAGGTCTACGGCCTGGCTCCCACCGTGAACACCATCGCCCTGTTCTACAACAAGGACATCCTGGACAAGGCGGGAGTAACCCCGCCCACCACCTGGGATGAGCTGAAGGCAGCCTCCGCCAAGCTCACCGCCGGCGACCAGTACGGGCTCGCGTTCAACGCCAACCCCACTTATGAAGGCACCTGGCAGTTCCTCCCGGTCATGTGGTCCAACGGCGGCGACGAAAAGAAGATCGACACCAAGGAGACCGAGCAGGCACTCCAGCTCTGGACAGACCTGGTCAAGAGCGGCTCCGTCTCTTCCTCGGCCCTGAACTGGACCCAGGCCGATGTAAAGGATCAGTTCATGGCCGGCAAAGCAGCCATGATGGTCAACGGCCCGTGGCAGATCCCGGCCCTGGATAAGCAGCCCACTCTGCAGTACGGCGTGGTAAAGATTCCCGTCCGTGAAGCCGGCCAGACGTCCGTAGCGCCGCTGGGTGGCGAAGTTTGGACGGTCCCCCAGACCGGCAACAAGGCACGCCAGGCCAAGGCCGCGGAAGTGGTTGCCTGCCTGAACAGTGACGAGAACCAGATGGCGATGGCCAAGGTCCGCAACACCATTCCTTCCAAGACCACGTTGGCGGAGAAGTTCGCCACCGAAAACCCCAAGCTCGCTACGTTCACTGAGCTGATCAAGACCGCCCGCGCCCGCACCGGCGAGCTCGGTGCAGACTGGCCGGCACAGGCAACCAAGATCTACACCGCCATCCAGACAGCCCTGACCGGTAACGCCTCTCCGGCCGATGCCCTCAAGCAAGCGCAAGGCCAGTAAGCAGCCAGCCATGTCATTGACAACAGATTTGTCGCAAACAGCGGCAGGTTCCACCGGAAAGGCCGCGGGAAAGGCTACGCGCAAGCATGGCCGCCCGGCAGGCTCGCCTACAGAAGCGCAGACACCACGACGGCGCACCCGCCAACGCCGCGAGCGCATCTTCCAGTGGCTCTTCCTGGTACCTGCCGTGGTCTACATGGCACTGTTCTTCGGCTACCCCGTGGTCAAGAACGTCGTCATGAGTTTCCAGGACTACACCACGGCTACCTTCTTCACCGGAGAAGCCCCGTGGGTAGGGCTGGCCAACTACGTAACTGTATTGTCGTCGTCGTTGTTTTCCACCTCACTGCTGAACACCGCGCTGTTCACGGTGGGTTCCATCCTGGGCCAGTTCGTGATCGGGCTGGCGTTGGCGATCTTCTTCCAACGCAAGTTCCCGCTCAACGGAATCCTTCGCTCGCTGCTCCTGCTTCCTTGGCTACTGCCGCTGATCGTCTCGAGTGCCGTGTGGCGGTGGATCCTGGACAAGGACAGCGGAGCGCTCAACCGCTTCCTGGGCGATCTGGGCGTCATCAACACTGGCGTTCCGTGGCTGACCAGTACCTCGTTGGCTTTGATCGCTGTGGTGGGAGTGAACATCTGGATTGGCATTCCGTTCAATCTGACCATCCTCTACGGGGGCCTGCAGGAGATCCCGGACGAGCTTTACGAGGCCGGGTCCCTGGATGGCGCCACGGGTTGGAAGGCGTTCCGGCATATCACCTGGCCGATGCTGCGTCCCGTGGTGAGCGTGGTGCTGGTGCTCGGCGTCGTGTACACCCTCAAGGTGCTGGACATCATCCTGGGCCTGACCAACGGTGGCCCGGCGAACTCGACCCAGACCATCGCCACCCAGTCCTACGACCTCTCCTTCCACGAATTCAAATTCGGCGAAGGCGCGGCCCTGGGCAACGTGCTGGTGATCATTTCCCTGGTGTTCGCAGTGCTGTACCTGCGGGCAAGCCGACGCGCTGTGGATGAGTGAGGAAACCATGACAACCGTACTGAAAGCACCCACGCTCCGACCCAGGAGGGCAAAAGCACCGGCAGGAAACCGCAAGAACTGGGGCTACACGGCACTGGCCATCTTCTTCCTGGCCATCATGCTGTTCCCGGTCTACTGGATGATCAACGCCTCCCTGCAGCCCAACGGCACTACCTTGGAAACCTCGTGGCTGCCCTTGAAGCCCGATTTCACCGGCTATGCCACAGCCATCAGCGAGCAAGCCGGGAACCTCGGCACGAGCCTGATCATCTCGCTCGGCAGTGTGGCATTGAGCTTGGCAATCGCTGCCCCGGCGGCCTACGCCCTGGCTTACTTCAAGGTTCGCGGCGCAGGAGTTGTCCTGTTCGCCATTCTCATCAGCCAGATGATCCCGGGCATCGTGGTGGCCAACGCCCTCTACACGGCCTACAACGACCTCGGCCTGCTCAACTCCATTCCGGGCCTGATCCTCGCGGACTCGGCCCACGGAATCCCGTTCGCCATCCTCATCATCCGGGCTTTCATGAACGGCATGCCGTCGTCCGTGATCGAGGCAGCGCGGGTGGACGGTGCGGGGCACGTCCGGGCGTTCTGGTCGATCGTGATTCCGCTGAGTCGGAACTCGCTGATCACCGCGGGCCTCTTTACGTTCCTGTTCGCCTGGAGCGACTTCCTGTTCGCCCTGACCCTGACCACCACGGAAGCGGTCCGCCCCGTCACCCTGGGCATCTTCCAGTACATCGGCGCCTACGTGAACGACTGGAGTTCAGTGATGGCGACGGCGGTACTCGCCTCCATCCCGGCCATCGTCTTGTTGGTCGCGGCCCAAAAATACATCGCCGCTGGCACCACCGGCGGCGCGGTCAAGTAGACCCTCACTCATCAGAAGGAAAAATCATGCCTGAAACAAGCAAGCCCATCCGCGTCACCGTCTGGAGCGAAAACCGGCACGAAAAGCGGGACGAACTCGTGGCACGCCTGTACCCCGAAGGAATGCACGGCGCCGTCAAGGCGGGCATCGAGGAGAACCTGGGTTCCGGCGTCGAGGTCCGCACCGCAACGCTGGACGAACCCGAGCATGGCCTCACGGAGGAAGTCCTTGCCAACACCGACGTCCTCACCTGGTGGGGACACATGTCCCACGCCGACGTTGAGGACGAAATCGTGGAGCGCGTGCACCGCCACGTGCTCGCAGGAATGGGCCTGATCGTGCTGCACTCCGGGCACTGGTCCAAGATCTTCACCAAGCTCATGGGCACTAGCTGCACCCTGCGCTGGCGCTCCGAACACGACCGCGAACTCGTCTGGACAGTGGACCCGACCCACCCCATCGCCAAGGGCGTGCCGCACCCCATCGTGATCCCTGAGCAGGAAATGTACGGCGAATTCTTCGATATCCCCACGCCAGAGGAACTCGTATTCATCAGCTCGTTCAGCGGCGGCGAAGTCTTCCGTTCGGGCTGCACATTCCGGCGCGGACACGGAAAGATCTTCTTCTTCAGCCCCGGCGACCAGGACTACCCCGTCTATCACCACAAAGACATCCGCCGGGTCATCGCCAACGCCGTGGAATGGGCCGTCACGGACCGTCCCGAGCGCGCCGTCCCTGAGCTGCTTCGCTACGAAACCCACGACTTCTTCAACGGCAAGAGCTACCAAGGAGCAAACGCGTGAGCACGCCTTTCGCCATAATCCCCGACGACGGCACTCCCCTTCGCGTCGTAGTGGTCGGCGCCGGGGGCATGGGCCGCGCCTGGCTTCGAACCGTTGAGTCGTCACCGTTGGTGGAACTTGTGGGCATCGTGGATCTGGATCTCGCCACCGCCGCTGAGGCTGCAGCTTCGCTGGGCCGTCCCGACCTTCCGGTAGGTGCCCGTACAGCGGCGCTGGCGTCCGACGTCGGGGCTCAAGCGGTCATCAACGTCACCGTTCCTGCCGCGCATCATCCGGTCACTACCGAGGCACTCGCTGCGGGTCTGCCAGTCCTTGGCGAGAAACCCGTGGCCTCCACAGTGGCGCAAGGGCTTTCCCTGGCAGCCGCTGCTGAGCTTCATGGCCAGCTGTTCATGGTCAGCCAGTCCCGGCGCTACAACCGGCAGCTCTTCGAAGCCAAGCGGCTGTCCGGGTCCCTGGGTGCTGTTGGCATCGTCTCTGCCGAGTTCTTCAAGGCGCCGCACTTTGGCGGATTCCGCGATGCCATGGACCATCCCCTGCTGCTGGACATGGCGATCCATCAATTCGACATGGCCCGATTCCTGCTCGACGCCGATCCCGTCTCTGTTTTCTGCGAGGAGTACAACCCCTCGTGGAGTTGGTACCGCGGTGATGCCGGGGCCACGGCCGTTTTCGAAATGACCGGCGGCGAGCGCTTCGTGTTCAACGGAAGCTGGTGCAGCCCGGGCCAGGAAACCTCGTGGAACGCCTCATGGCGGATCAGCGGCGAGCACGGCACCGTCTTGTGGGATGGCGACAATGAACCTGTTTCCTCTGTTCCTGTTTCCGGCGATGCTGGCAGTTCTGAGGATCCTGGCCAGGAAATCGCTGGTTCCCTGCGCGACTTCGTATCTGCAGTCCGCACGGGAAGCACCCCGATGGGCCAGGTGCACCAAAACATCATGAGCCTGGCCATGGTGGAGGCGGCCATCCTGAGTGCGGCCAACGGCACACGGGTTTCCGTGGACACGCTGCTTGAGGACTCGTACCAACAGGCACTCCTTGCCGAGCGGGACCCGGCCGTGTTGGAAGTTTTGAAGTCCTGGACCTCGGTTCGCAGTGCGCTTGCGGGAGGCAGTGCGCTTACGGGAGGCAGTGCGCTTACGGGGGAAGGCATTCGGCTGTGACGCGGAAGCTGCGGGTGGGCATGGTGGGCTACTCCTTCATGGGTGCCGTCCACTCGCATGCCTGGCGAACGGCGCCACGCTTCTTCGATCTCCCACTTGCGCCCGAGCTGACGGCGCTGGCTGGCAGAAATGCTTCTGCTGCTCAGGCGGCCGCGGCCAAGCTCGGCTGGGATTCCGTGGAGAGCGATTGGCGTCGCCTGATCGACCGCGACGACATTGACCTGATCGACATCTGTTCCCCGGGCAACACTCACGCCGAGATTGCGATTGCTGCCCTGGAAGCCGGCAAACACGTGCTGTGCGAGAAACCCTTGGCCAACAGTGTGGCTGAGGCTGAGAAGATGACCGCTGTGGCATCCTCGGCCGCTGAGCGGGGCGTGTACTCGATGTGCGGGTTCACGTATCGGCGAACTCCTGCACTGGCCCTTGCTAAGCGGATGGTGGACGACGGCCGGTTGGGCGAGCTCCGCCACGTCAGGGCACAGTATCTCCAGGACTGGTTGGCGGATCCGGACGCGCCCCTGACATGGCGGCTGGACAAGTCAAAGTCCGGCTCTGGCTCACTCGGTGATATCGGCGCCCACAGTATCGACGCCGCACAGTGGATCACCGGGTCCAACATCACAGGGGTTTCAGCCCTTATGGAGACGTTCGTGAAGGAACGGCCAATCGGTGGTGACTTCGTTGGGCTCGGCGGGCACGGTGGTGCAGACGGTCCGCGCGGTCCGGTAACTGTGGACGACGCCGCGATCTTTACGGCCCGTTTCGGCGGAAAGACGCGCGACGGCGGTGACCCAGCAATAACGGGTGGCGGCACGACCGCCGTCGAGCGTTCCACCCACGCCGGCCCGATCGGCGTGTTCGAGGCGACTCGGTTTGCCCTGGGAAGGAAGAACGCCATGCGACTGGAACTCAATGGCACGCTCGGCTCCTTGGCATTCGACTTCGAGGACATGAACGTCTTGTCCTTTTACGATGCTTCGGCCGAGGACGCGGGCTTCCGGCGGATCATCGTGACGGAACCATCGCACCCCTACGTCGGGAACTGGTGGCCCACCGGACACGGCTTGGGCTACGAGCACGGGTTCACACATCAGGTGGTGGACCTCGTGAACGCCATCGCTGAGGATCGCCAGCCGGAGCCATCATTCGCAGATGCTTTGCAGGTCCAGAAGGTGTTAGCGGCAGTGGAGGCCAGCGCCGAGGCTGAGAGCCGCTGGCAGAAGGTGTGAGCTTGCGTCCGGCCTGCATGAACGTCGCGAACCCGCTGTTGCGTTGTTGGGCAACAACGAAACAGCGGGTCGGCAACGTGCTAGTGGTTTAGCGTTTGGCGAGTTTCGTCAGCTGCACAGAGGAGAGCAGGGCGGACGCGTAGGCCTTATGTCCGGCATCGTTCGGATGGAAGTTTGCATCCAGACGCGGCTGCATGAGATCCAGGACGATCCACGGATTGGCGGAGTTAACCGCGTGCCCGATGAATCGCTTGGTCATGTCGATGAACACTGCGTTGGTTTGACTGTCGGCGACCGCCTGGGCAATAGTCGCGTTGAGGGCATCAATGGCCATGTTCACTTGGATCTGGTTCGCGACCGGCACCACTGTGACGCCACCAATAACGATGTCGCCTTGGGACGGATCAAACAGGCGCGGATAACCAAGAACAGCGATGACGGCGTCCGGGGCCGCCTGTTGGATGGCCTGATACGTGGTCTCAAGTCCGGACTCGATCACAGGAAGATTGGCGATGATCCCGGAAACGGTGTCCTCACAAGGCTGTGTAGTCGGCATAGAGCAGGCCTGCAAAGCGAGCAAACTGCCAGCGTCGAGCGCACCAGCAGTGATACTGACCAGATCAGTGTCACTGTTCAAAGCTCCCCCGCTGAGTTCTGCGATCTGTTGCGTCACGGATTTCGAAGTCCCCACCGGGAGAAGAAAAGCGCCGTGGCAGGCTGCGTTTTCAACCAGCGTCACGCGAGGTGAAGCGTCTACGATGTCAACGTATCCACCTTCGCTCTGCCAACATGGAATAGGCGGGAAGGGGCCCGAAAGATCCCCCGCACCCGTCCCCGCGGTGTACGAATCACCGAGCGCCACATACGTGACAGGTGGCGGCGGTGCGGCGGTGGCCGGACTGGCCGTGAATCCCAGGGTGAGTGCCAGGGCGGCGAGTCCGCCTGCAAAAGCCAAGCGCCGGCGTCGTGCTCGATGAGTTGCCATGATGCTTCCCCTTCATACTGCTCTTTTGGGGCTCCGGTGGTCCGACAAACAGGATCACTTCGCGGCACGCCCACCCGTCGGCCGCGTACGGGGCAATGTGTTGGCCAGATTACGCCCGGCAGGCAACGCGGTACAGACCTTGTGCCTAGCCTATTTTTCGGCTTCCACGTTCTTGGGCAGCTATGCGCCGTACCTTGCCAGCCTGAACTCCAGGCCGTTCCGCACCGCTGGCCATTCGTGTTCCAGTATGGAGAACACCACTGTGTCGCGGAGGGTGCCGTCCTTGCTGCGCGAGTGGTTCCGGAGCACACCGTCCTGCTTGGCGCCGAGTCGGGCGATCGCGTCGCGGGACTGGTGGTTGAGCCAGTGCGTACGGAATTCGACGGCGGGGCAGCCAAGGGCCTCAAAGGCATGCCTAAGGAGCAGCAGTTTGGAGTCGGGGTTGGTGCCCGTGCCGTGCACGGACGCGGCGTTCCAAGTCGAGCCGATCTCAACGCGCGGGGTGGCGGCGTCAATGTTCATGTACGTCGTCATCCCGATGACCTTGCCCGTGCTGTTGAGCCGGGTAGCGAAGGGCACCATGGACCCTTCGGTTTGCAGGCCCAGCCGCCGCTCAATCTCGGCAGCCATACCTTCCGGAGTGGGTACGGAGGTGTACCAGAGCTTCCAGAGTTCACCGTCCTTGGCCGCCTCCACAAGGTCGTCGTGGTGACCTGGCCGCAACGGTTCAAGGCTCACGAATTTGCCGGTCAGGGTAACGGGTTCAATCGAGCTCACCCGGTTAGCCTAACCCGCCCCGGGCTTCAGTCGTTCCAGTCGAAGAAGCCCTTGCCCGTTTTGCGGCCAAGCTCCCCGCGGGCCACCTTGTCCCTCAGGATTTGCGGCGGAGCGAAGCGGTCACCCAGTGTGGAATGCAGGTACTCCGCGATGCCCAGACGAACATCAAGACCGACGATGTCCGTGGTCTTGAGCGGCCCGGTAGGGTGCTTGTACCCCAGGACCATGGCGGCGTCGATGTCCTCTGCTGATGCCACACCCTCCTCAACCATGCGCATCGCCTCCAAGGCAATAGCGACGCCCAGCCTTGAGGACGCAAAGCCCGGCGCGTCATTAACGACGACGGCGGTCTTGCCGAGTGTCTCGGTCCAGTTCTTCGCCGCTTGGGCGAGTTCGGGCGAGGTCTCTTTGGCCAGCACCACTTCGATGAGGGTGGAGGCGGGCACCGGGTTGAAGAAGTGCAGGCCGATGAAGTTGGCTGGCCTGCGGAGTTCATTCGCCAATCCCGTGACGGACAACGACGACGTGTTCGAGGCCAGGAATGCGTCTGCGGAAAGATGGTCTTCCACCGCTTTCAAGGCGGTGACCTTGAGATCGTAATCCTCGGGCACGGCTTCTACCACCAGGCCGCAGTGAATGAAGGATTCGTAGTCCGTCGACGTGCTGAACCGGGCCATGGCTTCTTCAGGGGTTTCGCCCAGGGTGCCGCGGGCAGCGGACTTGGCAACCGCATCAGCTACCCGGCCCTGCGCTCCGGCGGCTGCCTCATGATCCCGCTCCACCACGATCACGGTAGCGCCATTGGTCAGGAACGCGTGCGCGATGCCTGCACCCATCCGGCCACCGCCAAGGACTCCAACAACGTGGGGAATCGCGGGAACTGCTGTCATTTCTGGGTCCTGTCATCGTTGGCAGTCGGGGATGAGCTGGCGGCCTTCGCCGATTTCCTATCCAGGAAAGCCTGCATCCTGTCGAACTTGGCCTGGGATTCGAAGAGGATCCCTTGGGCAAGGGTATCGATCAGCGGGTGCGCTTCCGCAGGAGCGTGGAACACCGACTTGGTAATGCGGACGGCAAGGGGGTCCTGGCGGCCGATCCTGTCAACCAGATTGTGCGCGGCCTCCATGAGCTCAGGGGCCTCGTGAATCTCGGTGATCAAGCTGATTCGCAGCGCTTCCTCGGCCCGCAACACCGCGCCGGCGAGGAGGATTTCTTTGGCCTTCGGTTCACCCACAAGCTCCTTGAGCCGCCAACTGGCACCGGCTGCAGCAAGGATTCCCAGCCCTGTTTCGGGATTGCCAATCCGCACACTGGGGGTCCCGATGCGGAAGTCTGCCGCATAGGCAAGCTCCGCACCGCCACCGAGGCAATAGCCGTCCAGCGCTGCGATGACGGGCATGGGCAGCTTGGCGATGCGCATGAAGATGGTTGAGTTGATCCCCCGCAGTGCGTCATCCCGTCGGCGTTCCCGGAGCTGTCCAATGTCCGCGCCCGAGGCGAAAACGCCGTCAGTGCCCGCGATGATCAGGACCTTGGGGTTGCGCTCCAGTTCGGCACAGACAAGGTGAAGCTCGTCCACCATGGTCTGGTCGATCGCGTTGCGTACTTCGGGACGGTTGAGAAGAACAGTGAGCCTGTCGTCGCGTTCCTCGAGGAGAAGTGTGCTGAAGTCTTCCTGGTTCAGTGCCATTTACACGCCTTCCAGCAGCATTGCCGTGCCTTGGCCCACGCCGATGCACATCGTGGCAAGGCCAAGCTTCGGTCCATTGTTGCTGGCAAGCTCCCGCTCCATGCGGCCCAGAAGGGTAATGGCCAGACGCGATCCGCTGGAACCCAGCGGGTGCCCCAAACTGATGGCACCGCCGTCGTTATTGACGATTCCCGGGTCCAGCCCCAGGCGCCGCATGCTGGCAAGGGACTGGGTGGCAAAAGCTTCGTTGAGTTCTACTGCGCCGAGCTGGTCCACGGTAAGGCCAGTGCGGGCAAGGACCTTCTGCGTTGCCGGAACAGGACCGATGCCCATGATTTCCGGCTCACAGCCCGCCGAAGCGCCATCGATGATGCGGGCGCGAGGCGTCAGACCGAACTTCTTGATGGCGGCCTCGGAGGCAACGATGATCGCAGAGGCGCCGTCGTTGAGGCTGGAGGAGTTGCCCGCGGTGACCACGGAGCCACCGGGGACCACTGGCCGAAGCCCGGCCAGGACGTCCATGGTGGTGCCCTCGCGCGGACCTTCATCAGTGTCCACCACGGTCTCGGACTTGCGGGTCTTGACGGTGACCGGAACGATCTCGTCCTTGAACCGGCCGCCTGCGATGGCCGCCAACGCGAGCTCGTGAGAGCGGACAGCGAAAGCGTCTGCGTCCTCGCGGGAGATGTTATCCACGCGGCCCACTTCCTCGGCCGTTTCAGGCATGGAGTAGGTCATCTTGCCGTCACGGGAGAGCTCGCCCTTGGTGAAAAGCGGGTTGACGAAGCGCCAGCCGATGGACGTATCGAAGATCTGGCCCGGCTTGGCGAATGCAGTAGTGGGCTTCTCCTGGACCCAGGGTGCCCGGCTCATGGATTCGACGCCACCTGCCACTACGATGTCCGCCGCGCCGGACTTGATCATCTGGCTGGCCATGATGATGGCACTCAGGCCCGAGGCGCAAAGCCTGTTAACGGTGATGCCCGGGATGTGGAGGGGAAGTCCCGCGAGGATGGTCGCCATGCGGGCTACGTTGCGGTTCTCCTCTCCAGCGCCGTTGGCGTTGCCGAGGATTACCTCATCAATGGAGTCAGGATCGACGCCGGCACGCGCCACTGCTTCACGGACCACCAACGCGGCGAGGTCGTCAGGACGGACGGAGGACAATGCCCCGCCGTAACGACCAACCGGCGTCCGTGCGCCGCCAACAAGAAAAGCCTCGACCATGAGAACATCCTTCGCGAAGTGAAAGGGACCGGTGCGGAATAATATACCGACCGTTCGTTCTATAAAGATTACACGGCCTGCCCTCCGGGTCAACAGATGAAGTCATCTCCGCGCAGTCCAGTCAGTGCTTCAGACCACCCGGATGCCCAAATGACCAGCCAATAACGGGGCCATGAGACTCAACTGGTAATCGTCGATAACAACTCCGGCGAGTCCCGCCAATCCGTTGATACTCCGGAACTCCGAGCTCCGCAGGTCCACGTCCTTGAGCTTGGCGCCGGTGACATCCAAGGTGCCGATAGTGCAGTTCTTCAACGACACCCGTGTCCCGGTGCAGCCGCCAAGATCGAGCTCGTTGATGATGCAATCTGAAATCTGGACGTCCATCAGCTTTGAACCCCGCAGGTTCACGTAGTCCAGCTTGCCGCCCTCGATCCGCACCGAGCGCCACGTGCCCTCGTAGAGTTCGGCTGATCCCCACCGCGGGTTGCTGATCTCCACGTCCTGCCAGGAAGTCCGGGCGGCTGTGAAGACTGGGGCATACGGCTCGGCCAGGATGCACTCCCGGAACGTGGCGCCGCGCAGCTGAGCCTCGTTGAAGGAGACTCCCGTGAACTCACACTCGATAAAGTCGGCACCGCTCAGCTCCTCCCCATCGGCGGAAACGCGGGTAAACCTGATGCCGTCATAGCGTTCGCCACGCTGGAAGTCCGGGGCGTCGTCGTCGCGCAGTTCTTCCAGGCGCACCGGCGAGATCTTGGGGGCCGCTACCTTTGCAGCCGCCATCAGAGGGATTCCGCCTTTGCAGCGATCTCGGCAAGGTCCTTGCTGAGGGCTTTCCGGGTGATGCTCATGCCGATCTTCCCGATCAAGGCCATCGCGACCTTGCTCACGAGCGTGGGCTTGAGGACCTCGGCGCCGAATGTCAGCGTAAGGTCAGTGCCGGCATCGCGCCCTGCCAGGTTAAAGCGCGTGGTGTAATCGGCGCCGCCCTGAAGTGCTTTGACCGTGGTACTGCGGGGTGGATCCACCTCCGACACCCACAACTCCACGGTTTCCTGCCTGCCCATCATGGTCCGTGTTTCCTTCCAGCGTGTGCCTTCCCCATAGGGACCCTCGCTGAGCATCTGGATTGCGTTGATGCCCGAAAGGGTGCCGGCCGAGCCTGGAATGTCCGAGAGGACCGCCCAAACTTTCTCCGGGCTGGCGTTGATGTGCTGCGTCAGGGTGGTGGTGTGATCCATACATCGAGCCTAGTCCGGGGCACTGACACTCCCAACTGACTGGCATTTGTGGTTGTTATAGAGCCCCATAACAACCACTAATGCCAGCCGGATGCAGGGAAGCTACTAGAGCCTGTGGATAACCGCTCACGTCCACCAAGGTTTTGCAAACATGGGGAAATGCGTATCCCGAAGCAGTTGCCCGGTCGCCTTGAGTCGGCGCCCTTCACTTGGCAGGAAGCGCTCGACGCCGGCATCACCCGTCAGCGGTGGAGGCACCGAGGTCTTGACTCACCCAGCCGGGGCATCCGCAGCCCCGCGCCCGAACAAGCGACGGAGTTTTCCATTACGGTCCGGCCCTACACGGTCATTACGCCCTTTTGCGCAGCCTCCCATGCCACGGCGTTCAAGCTCTGGGAGTTTCCGGGTTTCCTGCCGGGCAGCCACGAATCTGCCATCCACATTTCCCGTCCCGACACCATGGCAATCCCGCGAAGGAAGGAAATGGTGGGGCATGTAGGGCAGTTCTTCGAGGACGAAATCACTAACCACCAAGGCTTGCTCGTCACCACCAGGGCGCGGACGTGGCTCGATTGCGCCCGGAAGATGAGCATCAACGAGATCACGGTGGTGGCCGATCACCTGCTGCGGTTGCCGAGGCCTGAATTCGAAGGGCGCAGCGATCCTTACTGCACGCGCGAGGATCTGGAAACCATGCTTGACCGCCACAAAGGAACGCCAGGGATCCGGAAGGCTCGCTTGGCACTGGAGCAGGCCCGCGTCGGAGCTGATTCCGCGCCCGAAACCCCGCTTCGGCTGGCACTCGAGTGGGCTGGGCTGCCAGAAGCGGAAGTCAACATGCCCACTGAGTTGGGTCCCGGCGTCGTGCGTCAACCGGACCTTTCGTATCCCGGACAGCGCGTGGCCGTGGAATACGAAGGTGAGGGGCACTCCGATCCGGGCCAAATTGTCAGGGACATTGCGCGGGAAGAGGATTTCAGTCGCGCCGGGTGGATACTGGTCCGCATCTCAAAGCGCCACATGGGAAACGATGCGAGCTCAGCGGTAGCCAAAGTCAGGAGCGCGCTCATCAATCGTGGATGGACACCCAAGTGACTGGCATTAGTGGTTGTTCTGGGCCTTCAGAACAACCACTAATGCGAGCCAGTTGGTGAAGAGAGGGTTAGCTGAAGAGTTCGCTCTTCGGCTCGTTGTTCTTGACCTTCTGCCAGCCAAGCCACAGGACCAGGGCGAAGAACGGAATGGTCGCCAGGGTCCAGAGACCCAGGAGGAAGACCTCACCGGTTGTCTTATCCGTCATGGTGTCGAAGCCAATCAGAATGGTGATGGCCAGCAGCGCAATGAGGCCCAACCAGCTGGTCCAAGGCGAACCGGGCATCGGCAGGGTGGAGACGTTGCCGCGTTTCTTCCGCAGGGCAATCTGGCTCGCGAAGATGGAGCCCCAGGTGAAGATCACACCAATGGAGGCCGTGTTCAGCGCGAGGTCGAACGCGTGGGAGCCACCCAGCCAGATGTTAAGCAGGATGCCCACCAGGTAGACGCCGCCGATCGCCAGGATGGCCGCGTACGGCACGTGGCGGGAGGACATTTTGGTGAGCCACTGCGGGGCGTGGCCGTTGTTGGCCATAGTCCGGAAGATGCGGCCGATCGAGTACAGGCCCGAGTTGCAGGAGGACAGCGCGGCGGTAATGACGATCATGTTCATGACGTCGCCCATCCAGCCGAGACCCATCTGGCCGAACACAGTCACGAACGGCGAGGTGCCCGCCTTGTACTGGTCCGACGGCAGCAGCATCGCAAGGAGCATCACCGAACCGACGTAGAAGACGATAATGCGGATCACGACGGCGCGGATCGCCTTGGGAACTTCGCGTTCCGGGTTCTGCATCTCACCAGCGGTAATACCGACGAGTTCGATCGCGTTGTAGGCGAAGATCACGGCGTTGAGGACCAGGATCATGACCAGGCCGCCCTTGGGGAACATACCGCCGTCGTCGTGGAACAAGTTGCCCACCGAAGCGTGGCCGGTACCCACCTGCGCGTTGGTGACAACCATGAAGGTCCCAACGGCAAGGAAGATCAGGATGGCTGCGACCTTGAGGCAGGAGGCCCAGAATTCGAACTCGCCGAACGCCTTGACGCTGAACAGGTTCACGGCCACCAGCAGCACCAGCGCTGCGATGGCAGAGAGTTCAACGGGAACGTTCGGGAAGAAGAACTGGAAGTACAGGCCGATCGCGATGAGCTCGGCAATGCCTGTCATGGCCCAGTTGATGAAGTACATCCAGCCTGAAAGGAAGGCGCCCTTCTTGCCGAACATTTCGCCGGCGTAGCTCACGAACGAGCCCGAGGTCTGGCGGTACATGATGAGCTCACCGAGGGCGCGCATCAGCAGGTAAGCGATGACGCCGGCGATTGCGTAGGAGAAAATCAGGGCCGGGCCGGTGGAGGCCAAGCGGCCACCGGCGCCCATGAACAGACCGACGCCGATTGCGCCACCCATGGCGATCATGGTGACGTGGCGCCGGCTCAGGGTCTTCTGGTATCCCTCAGCGCTGAGGGTTGAATCGACGGCGTTGGGTGTGGCCGTCGGGTTCTGGAGATCTGTGGGGGTACTTTGCGGCACAGCTGTTCCTTGTGGGTTGGGGTATTGCTGTAGGTGTTTGTGCCATGCCGGAACATGGGCACCTTTGCCACACAAAATTCGAGCTTTCCTCGCTTGAGGACCCCGAAGTGTGACAAAGAACGCAGAACGCCGAAGGTTCGCGCAACCCGTCTATCTTACGGGATTAACGGGAATGACCGTGACGCAGGCAACAGCACCCTCCGTGGATACAGCAACGCGGGGTCACTTATGGCCCATGTTGGCCGCCCAAAGGGGCCATAAGTGACCCCGCGTTGCTTTAAGGAATGACGACGATGTTCTGGCCCTCATCTGCGAAAACTTCGTACGTCCGCAGGGGCTTCGCTCCCGTGGTGGAACACCCGGTTTCCAGCTCAAACGAGTGCTGGTGGAGTGGGCACATCACCACACGCTGATCGATGGTTCCGTCCGCGAGGGGGCCTCCTTTGTGAGGGCATACCGCAGAGACAGCACGCAGGCTCCCATCACGTAGCCGGAAGACCGCAACCTGCTCGCCGTCGATCCCGAACGCCCTGCCTTCACCGAACGGAATTTGGTCCACCGGCCCTACAACGTGTGGAATCTTCATCGGACCGGCACCTGCGGCAGCACCGTCAAGGGCAGCGACGTCCGGAACTGGCCAGGGGTTAGTGGATCATCGCGCTCACTCCACGGATCCACGTAGTTGTCCACGGACTCCTGCATCGCCTCATCCAGGCGTGCAGCGATGCCCTCCGAGTCGTCCAGGATGACGCTGCGAAGATGCTCAATCCCTACCCGGGGAACAAACGCGTACGTCCGTTCCAGCCAGTTCGCGTTTTCGCGGTAGTACTGCATGAAACGACCCGCCAGGAGCGTGACTTCCTCCGGAGTATCCACCGTGACCAGTAGATCGCCCTTACGGATGTGGGCGCCGGCCGCTCCCCCAATGTAGATCTCCCAGCGGCCGCCCTCCACCGCCACGACCCCAACGTCCTTCACCAAGGACTCAGCACAATTCCTCGGACATCCGGAGACCGCGAGTTTCAGTTTTGCCGGCGACTCAATTCCCTGGAAGCGGGACTCTAGCGAAATTCCCAAACCTGTGGAATCACCCGTCCCAAAGCGGCAATAGTCCTTCCCCACACACGTCTTCACAGTGCGAAAACTCTTGCCGTAGGCGTAGCCGGAGGGCATATCCAGATCGGCCCAGACTGTGGGGAGGTCTTCCTTGGCCACGCCCAACAGGTCAATCCTCTGCCCACCCGTGAGCTTGATCATGGGAATGTTGTGCTTCTCCGCGACGTCGGCGATCCTCCGGAGCTGCTGCACGGACGTCACGCCGCCCTTCATTTGGGGTACCACGGAGAATGTGCCATCGCGCTGGATGTTGGCATGCACGCGGTCGTTGATGAAACGGGCATCGCGCTCGTCGATGTACTTGTCCGCCAGCATCATCTTCATGAGCGAGGCGAGGCCCATCTTGGACTTGGCGTCCTCCGCACTGTCAGGAGCCAAGGCCGCGAAAACCTGTGAAACCGAGCGCAGCCCAAGCTCCCGGATCCGGGACATCAACGCGGCCTTGTCCAAGGGAATGCCAGGGACGTAATAGCTGGCTGCGGGGTCTTCTTCCACGGAACCGTCGGCCGCCCACTCCACCACCTGCGTGACCAGCAACTTGCAGGAACCGCACCCCTTGCCGGCCCGGGTGGCGTCCATGGCAGCGGGTACCGAGCGGCACCCACCCTGCACCGCCGAGACGAGTGCCCCTTTGGAGACTCCATTGCAGTTGCAGACCTGGGCAGAGTCAGCCAGTTCCGCAACACCTTCCTCCTCCGAAGGCGAGCCGAGATCGAACATCAGCGAGAGCCGCTCCTCCGGCAGCGGCAGTCCCTGGTCAAAAGCCTGGGTTAGGTACGCAACTTTTCGGCTGTCACCCAGGAGGGTGGCGCCCACCATCTTGTTGTCCCGGATCACGATCGACTTGAACACGCCCCGGCTCGGTTCCGAGAAAACAATGTGCTCATCCGTGTCGAGTTCCGGGCCCGGCAGGCCCATGGAAGCGACGTCGACGCCGGCCACCTTCAGTTTGGTGGCGGTCCGGGATCCAAGATAGACCGATGAACGATCCACGCCGGTGAGCTGGTCCGCCAGAACGGCAGCCTGCTCCCACAAGGGAGCCACCAGCCCATAAACCTCGCCCCGGTGTTGCACGCACTCCCCCACGGCATAAATATCCTCTTCGTCCATGACCCGCAGGTGGTCGTCCACCACGATGGCCCTTTCCACCGCCAGCCCACTCACCACGGCGACATCCACGTTGGGCCGGATGCCGGCTGTAACAACCACCATGTCGCAGCTCAGCTCAGTATCATCACGCAATCGCACGCCGGTGATCCGGTCCTTGCCCAGCACCGCGGTGGTCCGGCTTCCTGTGTGGACCTCGATGCCCAGCGCCTGGACGCTTCGCCGCAGTATTGCGCCGCCGTCGGGCCCTAATTGAGCATTCATGAGGTGGCCGCCTGAGTGGACCACCGCCACGTCAAGGCCGTAGGCCTGCAACCCGCGGGCCGCCTCCAACCCAAGCAGTCCACCGCCAATCACGACGGCCTTGCGATGATGCTCGTGCTGGGCGAACTGGACCATCTTGCGGGTATCGTCCATGGTCCGGAACGTGAAGACCCCGTGACGCACCGATCCGCTGGGTGTGTACAGGCCATCCATCGGCGGAAGAAACGAGTGGCTTCCGGTGGCGATGATCAGGACATCGTACGGAACCACCCTGCCATCGGCCGCGAAGACGTGTTTGCTGTACTTATCTATGCGCTCCACCCGCACCCCGGCGTGCAGGGTGATGTTGTTTTCCTGGTACCAAGAAAGGGCGTTGAGGAAGATGTCCGCATCGCTTTCCTCACCGGACAGCACGTGGCTGAGCATGATGCGGTTGTAGTTCCCATACGGCTCATCGCCGAAGATGGTGATCTCGAAAGCGTCTCCGCCGGCGCGGGCCAGGATCTCCTCAACAGTGCGGGCACCGGCCATGCCGTTGCCGATGACCACCAGTCGCCTGGCCATCAGTGCTCCACCATGCCCAGGTCCACCACCACGGAACCGCGGACACCAGCTGGCGCGGCGATGAACAGCTCGATCATCGAGCCGCCCTCGATATCTTCCACAACCCTCAACGGGACGTGTACATCGCCTTTTGCTCCGATGGGGAAGTACCGCATCGGAACGCCGTCGCGCATGAGGACAACCGCGATGAGTTCGGAGCTGGAGTTGCCGCCGCGGAAGTAAAGAGTCTGATTTACGACGCCGTCCGGGACAAAGTGCGCCAGCTCGCTGTGGAGGGGAACCGGCTTTTCCATGCCGATGCCGTCAAACGGGAAAATGCCCTGGAGGAAGAGGTTCTTGGAGATCACGGAAAGATCCTTTCGGCCGGCTTCCTTCCATGGTGCTCCAGTGTTGTTTCGGGACGCTTGATGCCGTGTTTCCATATGCAGGACACAGCGTAACGATCCCTTTGCGAACAACTCACCCCGGCGGCAACCTACAGCAACTCGCCATCCTGCATTCCATAACGGACCCAGCTACCCACCGAGCCCGCCGCGGCGCACCGGTCGAACCACTCCCCCAGCGCGCGGTCGTGGCTCACGATGACCAGTGTCCCTGAGAAGTCTGCGAGCGCGGCTTCCAACTGTTCCACGAGCACCGGCGCGAGGTGGTTGGTGGGTTCGTCCACGATCATGGTCTCGTAGCTTCCCAGAAGCAGCCTGGCCAGGGTGAGCCGGCGTTGCTGCCCGGCCGAGAGGCTGCCCACGGGAACGTGAAATTCAGCAGGCCGAAACAAGCCAAGGCGCAGCAGGGCCTCGGCATGTTCGTCGATGTTTCCTCCCAGTCCGGCGGCAAACGCCGGAAGCAGACGGAGCCCCGGACGGGGCGGAACGTCGAGTTCCTGCTGCAGGTACCCGACTGTGCCCTGAACGGCCAAGGTTCCGCTGACGGGCTCAAGCGTCCCGGCGAGCACAGAGACCAACGTTGATTTTCCTGCGCCGTTGGGTCCGGTGATGAGGATCTTTTCCCCGGTTTCGACGCGCAGGTCAGTTGGCTTCAAGCGCCCCGGAACGGTGATGCCGCGTGCTTCGATGGCTGGCCCAGCGGCCTCCTGCACCTGAAGGTCAAGTTGCGCGGCGAGCTTGAGCGGCACGGGTGGCCGGTCAATGGGGTTCTCTTCGAGCCGTCGGAGGCGTTCCTGGGCGTTCCGCACTTTGCTGGTGGCGGCGCGCTGCCACGTTCCTTTTTTGAAGCCGGTTGCAAACTTGTCGTTGTCGCGCACCCGGCCGTAGCCCATGCCGCCCGAAACCGTGGCGGCCTGGAACCGCTCGGCGGCCATGGCGTCTAGCCATTCCTCATATTGCTGCACCCAACGGGCACGCTGTGCGGCTTTCTCGCGCAAGTAACCTTCGTACCCGTTGCCATAGCGATTGACGGATCGGCGTTCAGCGTCGACTTCGATGACTGTGCTGGCTACCTTCCGCAGCAGGACGCGATCGTGCGAAACCACCACCACGGTCCCTCGATGCGCAGCCAACCTCGATTCCAGCCAGGCTGTGCCGTTGGCGTCGAGGTGGTTGGTGGGCTCGTCCAGGAGCAGGGCTTCGGCCGGATCGGCCAGCAGGCACGCGAGGGCAACGCGCTCCTGCTCGCCGCCGGACAAAGATCCAAGCGTTCGACGCCGGTCCAGGCCTCCTAGCCCCAGCCGGTCAAGCGCTGCTTCCACCCGGGACTCGGCAGCGTAACCTTCGCGAAGTTGGTACTGGGTCTGCAGGCTTCCGTAGAGTTCCAAGGTTTCGGGGCCCGCATCCGCCAGGTCCCGCTCCAGTTCGGTGATGCTGGCCTCGAGCGCACGCAACGCAGTAAGCGACGCGTCAATGGCGTCGCCCACGGTGAGCGAGGCCGGAAGTCCGTGTGTTTGGGCGAGATAGCCCACGCGGTAGCCGGAAGTCCCTGCCAAACCTGCCGTGCCGTCGTCGGGCGTTTCCACGCCGGCCAGCAGGCGGAGAAGGGTGGATTTTCCCGCCCCGTTTTCTCCGACAATGGCTACGTGTTCGCCGTGATCGATGGTGAGGTCAACGGCGTGGAAAAGTTCTCGATCCCCATAACCGTGGGAAACGCCGGAAAGGTGAAGGTGGTCAGTCAAGAGGTGTCCTCGCAAAGTCCGCAGTGGATGGCAGGGAACCGCTGAGGGCACTGCCGTAGTGGGTACTGGGGATGCAGCCGGATGGAAGGGCTGCGCTCAAGACTTCATCGGTCCAGACTGCCCGGGGAACGAGGGCGCGTCAAGTTTCAGGCTGGAGCGATTGCCCGCTTCCTCAGGCCCCCTGGCACGCGCGCACCATTCCACCCGCAAAGATAGTCTGGTCATATGGGCACCATTTCGACGCGGACGAGGCTTTACCGGTTCAATGCCCTGGACGCCGTGGCCGTCGCTGCCTATCTGGGATTCACGATCTACTTCACGTTTGCGGGCGAATCCGTGGAGCGAATGATGCTCCAGCTTTTTTCAGACCCTGCCACAGCCTCGTATGCCGTTAACGCACTCTTCTATGCCGTCGTCGGGGTTTTCGCCCTGGCATCCGCCTGGCGCATAGTCGGCCGTGACGTCAAGATCCTGGGCACCCGCCCTTGGTTCACTCTTGGCATGGTCCCCCTTGCGGTGGTGGTCATGCTGATCGTCACGGCACTCCTGGTCGCGGCGACCGGTACTGCGCAGACTTCCGAAAACCAGTTGGGCATCCAAGGCCTGCTCCAGCGTGTGCCGGCCTGGCTCATGGTGCCGCTGCTGGTGGTCCTGGGGCCGTTCGTAGAGGAGTACTTGTTCCGGCACCTGCTGATCGGCAAGCTGTCGCAGTACGTGAACATCTGGATCTGCTGTGCCCTTTCGGTGGGAGTTTTCGCATCGATCCACGTGGTGGGCAGGGAGGGTCTGGTGTTGCCGGCCCTTGCGCCTTATCTCGGCATGGCCCTGGTGCTGGTGGCGGTCTATGTGTGGACGGGAAAGAACCTGATGTTCTCCTACTTCGTCCATGCCGCCAAGAACCTCCTGGCCGTGGTTCTCATCTATGCGATCCCGCCGGACTTCCTCCCCCACTAGCAACAGGGGCATGCCGAGACACGAGTTCTGCATCAGCGGAGGCCGTTACTAGACTCGGACTGTGAACAACCAACTCCCTGCCAAGGTTTCCGACATCTTTGACCCCTCGCGCTGGCGCACCGTTTCCGGCTTCGACGACTTCAAGGACATGACGTACCACCGGCAGGTTGAGCGTTCCACGGACGGGACGGTCAAGGATCTCCCCACTGTCCGCATCGCGTTTAACCGCCCCGAAGTGCGCAACGCGTTCCGTCCCGGCACTGTGGACGAGCTTTACCGGGCCATGGACCACGCCCGCATGACTCCCGACGTCGCCACCGTGCTGCTCACGGGCAACGGACCGTCGGAAAAGGACGGCGGGCACTCGTTCTGTTCGGGCGGCGACCAGCGGATCCGTGGCAGGGACGGCTACCGCTACGCCGAGGGTGATACCCAGGAGACCATCGACCCCGCCCGCGCCGGCCGCCTTCACATCCTGGAAGTCCAGCGCCTGATGCGGACCATGCCCAAGGTGGTCATCGCCGTCGTCAATGGCTGGGCAGCTGGCGGGGGACATTCCCTGCACGTGGTCAGCGACCTCACCATCGCCTCGCGCGAACACGGCAAGTTCAAGCAGACCGATGCCACGGTGGGAAGTTTCGACGCCGGATACGGCTCTGCGCTGCTGGCCCGCCAGATCGGGCAGAAGGCCGCGCGGGAGATCTTCTTCCTGGCCCGTGAATACTCGGCTGAGGACATGGTCCGGATGGGAGCCGTGAACGAGGCCGTGGACCACGCCCGGTTGGAGGAGGTCGCACTGGAGTACGCGGCTGATATCGCCCGCCAGTCCCCCCAGGCAATCCGCATGCTGAAGTTCGCCTTCAACCTGGCCGACGACGGCCTTGCCGGGCAGCAGGTCTTCGCCGGTGAAGCCACGCGGCTGGCCTACATGACGGACGAGGCCGTGGAGGGCAAGGAAGCCTTCCTCCAGAAACGCGACCCCGACTGGTCCAACTTCCCCTACTACTTCTAGGACATCCCTGTGGACATCGATCCCGTACTCAAAGCACTGGCCGCTGCCCTGCATGGCGAGGGTCCCGCCGTCGAAATTGTGGTTCACGAGGACGGACGGCCGGAAGCCGTTCCGGTAGAGACCGGCGTGGAAGAGGCTGCAGTGGTGGTCCGAACCTCCGGCTCCACCGGGACGCCCAAGGCGACTGTCCTCACTGTGGATGCCCTGGCTGCGTCCTCTGTGGCCACGGCCATGGCATTGCGCGCCGAAGGCCAGTGGCTGCTCGCGCTCCCCCTTCAGTACGTGGCTGGCGTGCAGGTCCTGGTTCGCTCCCTCTACGCCGGGACGCG
Source organism: Micrococcaceae bacterium Sec5.1 (assembly GCA_039636795.1). Classification (NCBI taxonomy): domain Bacteria; kingdom Bacillati; phylum Actinomycetota; class Actinomycetes; order Micrococcales; family Micrococcaceae; species Micrococcaceae bacterium Sec5.1. Next base: position 4,480,502 of record CP143430.1, read on the forward strand.
GCCCTGGGTGATGGATCAGTCGAACGGCTTCACGCCTGAGGCATTCACGGCTGCCGCCGAGGAACTGACGGACAAGATCCGCTTCACCTCGCTGGTACCCACCCAGCTGCAGCGGCTCCTGGACTCACCCGCCCCGGAAACCCTTGCTGTGCTGCGCCGCTTCAATGCCATCCTGCTGGGAGGCGCTCCGGCGTCGGCTGAGCTGCTGGCAAATGCCCACGCGGAGGGACTCCACGTTGTCACCACGTACGGCTCGGCCGAGACGTGCGGCGGGTGCGTGTACGACGGCGAGCCACTGGACGGCGTCGAGGTCCGCATCGGCGAGGGCGAACTGGAAGGCCGCATCCTGCTGGGTGGCGAGACCGTGGCGGCGGGCTACCTTGACGCGCCGCGCGCCACGAAGGCCGCGTTCTTCGAGGAGGACGGTGTGCGTTGGTACGTTACCGGCGACCTCGGCGAAGTTACCGGCGACGGCAAGCTCACCGTTCTGGGCCGTGCCGACGACGTCATCATCACCGGCGGCGTCAAAGCCTCCGCCGCGTACATCCAAAGCAAGCTGGAAGAGCTCGACGGCGTCAGCGCGGCTTTCGTCGCGGGTGTCCCATCACATGAATGGGGCCAGGCCGTGGCAGCTTACGTGGCCATAACCGATCCATCGCCGGAAGGCCTGAAGGGGTTCACGGCCCGCCGCGAAGCCGCACTGGGCGTCCTGGCGCCGAAGACGGTCCTGGCGGAGAAGGAATTGCTCATGCTGCCTAACGGAAAACCGGACAGGCTGGCCATGATCGACCAGCTATCCGCCGCGCATCAGGGACAATAGAGAGGTTCTGCCCTCATGACTCCGACTAAAGATCAACGCGAAACACACGAGGTACTGCACGTGGCGACAGCTGCACATTGGATTCAAGGAGCCCGGCTCCGCACACTGCCCGCGGCAATCGCGCCGGTACTGATCGGTTCGGCAGCGGCGTTTGAGCTCCATGCTTTCCGGCTGCCGAATGCGATCCTTGCGGCACTCGTGGCGCTTCTTCTCCAAGTCGGCGTCAATTACGCCAATGACTACTCGGACGGCATCCGTGGGACCGACGAGGACCGGGTGGGGCCGCTGCGCCTGGTTGGTTCCGGACTCGCCAAGCCGGAGCAAGTGAAGTGGGCGGCCTTCGGATTGTTCGGCGCCGCCATGGTTTGCGGGCTGATCCTGGTCATCATTACCCAGACCTGGTGGCTGATCCTGGTGGGCCTCGGCTGCGTCCTGGCAGCCTGGGGCTACACGGGCGGCAAGAACCCCTACGGCTACCTTGGCCTGGGCGACGTCTTCGTCTTCGTGTTCTTCGGGCTGGTGGCAACGCTCGGCACCACGTACACCCAAGCCGGGCAGGTCAGCCTTGCTGCCGTCATTGGCGCGATCGGTACGGGGCTCATCGCCTGCGCCCTGCTCATGGCCAACAACGTCCGGGACATTCCCACGGACACGGCGGCCGGGAAACGCACTTTGGCCGTGCGTCTTGGAGACAGGCATGCCCGCGAGAGCTACGTGTTGATGCTGGCCGTCGCCATCCTGCTGGTGATTGTGCTGGCGCCCACCAAGCCTTGGATGTTGATCGTTCTCCTGCTGATCCCCGCCTGCCTGATGCCCGCTTGGCTCATGGTGAACGGCAAGAAGCGCAAGAGCCTCATTCCAGTGCTCAAGCAGACCGGCCTGATCAACCTCGGCTACAGCCTGCTGTTCTCGCTCGGCCTGATTCTGAGCCGCGGCTTCTAGGTTTCCCTACTTGGAACCTTTTCCTACTTGGAACCCGGGCGTTTGTCGTTGTTGACGGCGATGTCCGGGTTCTGCTCCACGAGGCTATCCTCTGCCTCGGCGTCCTCAACCTCACCAGCGGTGCGGATGGGCTTGGCCCGGCCGGAAAAGCGTTCCCGCATGGCCGCAGTGGCGGCGTCGCGCTGTTTCTGGAAGAAGAGGTAACTGATGGCGAACGCGATCAGTCCCGCGAAGACCACGGCCAGGATCCAACCCACCTGCAAAAAGGCGAACAGGATGAACAGCGGCACGAACAGCGCCAAACGGATGAGGGAATACTTCAGGAAAGCCACTATCCAAGTTTAGCCGCCCGGATGGTTGCACTCTGATCACGGCCGGAACCGGGCGTCCGGTGAATGCCATACGGCGACTAGACTTGGTGCATGCTCCGGGTTGTTGGCGTCGTCGTCGTCCTTGTTATCTTCGTCTACGCCCTCGTGGACGTGATACGTACGGATGGCAGATTCACACGCGGCATCTCCAAGCCCGCTTGGATCGTCGTCATGATCCTCCTGCCCCTCTTGGGTGCCGTCCTCTGGTTCATCTTCGGGCGGCCCTACGGCAAGCCCTCGGCGCAGCCCATCCGCCGCCACCCTACCGCCCCGGATGATGATCCCGAGTTCCTCCGCAACCTCGAAACCCGCCGCCGGAACACCGCCGAAGAAGAACGCCTCAAGAAGCTCAAGGCAGAGCTCGAAGCCAAGGAACGGAAGCTCAAGGGTGCTGATGGCGCGGAGGGCAGCCAGGGCAATAAAGCCCCCGGATATAAGTCCGGCGATGCTAAACGCGGCGAGCCGGATACCCATGGCACCGACGAACTGAAGTAGGGAACATGGCCCAGCAAGCTGATGGACCACGGCAGTCATTTACTTCCGCGTCCCCCAGCGGCGGGCCACCGACTCTTGCACATCCACCCATTGAGGCCCTCCTGCGTCCACCACGCCCAGCACTGCTGGCAAGATCATTGTGGATAGCCAGCTTTGTCGCAGGAATCGCAGTAGTCATCACCAGCCTCCTTGCCCGCGACTCGCACCTGGACCGCCTGAAGAGTGTTATCGCAGGCAAGCTCCCCGATGGTGACGCCCTGGCTGTCGAGGGTGCAACCGCCGTCGTGTTCCTCGGAAGCCTGGCCATGCTTGCCCTGGTGGTCGCGATGGAAGCGGTCCTGCTGGCTGTGGCCTTCAAGCGCCGCAGCTGGGCGCGGTGGCTGCTTGCACCGCTGATCCTCCTGCACGCCGTGGTCACCGTAATCACCGCAGATTACGTCGTAGCCCCGGGAGGCGCGGGCGTCCTGTCCACCGTGCTGCTTGCCGTCCAGTACGTCTTGGCTGCGGCAGGCCTGATCCTTTTGTTTCTGCCCTCCACCACGGCATGGTTGCTCAGCGGACGCCGACGCGCGACGGAAATCTAACCGCGCCCACTGTGGCTAAACGCCAGCGAGGGGGCGGGCGTCGAAAGCGGTCTGCTCAGAGCCCGGAGTATGAGTGCAGGCCGTTGAAAACCGTGTTCACGAGTGTGAAGTTGATGATCACGCATGCGTAGCCAACGATCGACAACCACGCTGCGCGGGTTCCCGTCCAACCACGGGTAGCCCGGGCGTGAAGGTAGCCGGCGTAGACCACCCAAATAACGAACGTCCACACTTCCTTGGGGTCCCAGCCCCAGAACCTGCCCCAGGCCTTCTCTGCCCAGATGGCACCGAACATGAGCGTGAACGTCCAGCCGATGAAAGCGATAGCGTTGATGCGGTAGGACAGGTTTTCCAGGCTCAGCGCGTTCGGAACCACCCGCATGAAGCCGAGATTGTCAGCGCGGCCGGCGGCCAGGTTCTTCTGCCGGTACGACTGGACCAACTGCAGCGCGGACATGGCGAACGTCAAGGTAAACAGGGCCGAAGAGAGCACCGCGATGGAAACGTGGATGATCAGCCAGTAACTCTGCAGGGCCGGGACCAAGTGGCCCACCGGCGTCCAGAACGATACAGAGGCGGCCACCAGCATGATGATTGCCAGCCCGATGACGAACGTACCCAGGAACCGCAGATCACGGCGGATGAGCACGATAAGGAAGACCGCCACGGCTACGAAAGCACCCGTGGTGAGGAACTCGTACATGTTTCCCCACGGCACGCGGCCTGCGCCCAGTGCACGGGTCACAACGCCCGCACCATGAATGAGCACGCCCAGTACTGTGAGTGCCACAGCCACCCGCGCAGGCACACGGCGTTCGGCGGAGTACTTCATGTCGCCTGCCGCGGTGCCACCCTCAACGGTGAGGCCCGACGTCGGACGCTCGGCCCGGCCAGCCGGCCCACCGGCGTCGGGCCCTCCCAAGCTTCCGTTGGCGCGACCAGCCGCCACGGCAACCTTCACTGCAGGAGCGCTGGCAGCAGCCTTCGCGTCGATGGCACGCAGCGCCTTGCTGCTCTTGGCCAGGTCCCAGGCAAACGCGATGAACGCCACGGTGTACGTGCCGGCGGCCAACAGCATGAACAGCTCGCTGTACTGGCCCAGGGTTTCGTTGATGACGGGCATTACTGGTCCTTCGAGGTTGGGGAAGAGACTGTGGGGGTTTGTGCCGGCGTATCGGAGTCAGCGGGGATCTGCCATTCCCGGGCAAAAAGTTCACGGAGGGCTGCTGCTTCGCCCGCGAGTCGGTGGTCTTCGCCTCGGGCCAGCAGGCCGTATTCCACCATGGTGCGGCCGTCCGAGTGGGTTCCGGTGCGGACCCATACGCGGCGGCGGTTGACGTAAAGCGAAGTCACCAGGCCGGCTACGGCCAGGAGGCCGAAGATCAAAGCGTACAGCTGGCCAGGGTTGTGGTGGACATCCATGCCAATGTACTTCTTGACGCCGTCGAAGGTGATGCTGCCTTTGCCGTCCGGCAACGTTTTGGTCATTCCTGGGGCCAGTGTGATTCCGCCGGCTTCAAGCTTTCGGCCATTGAGCTGTTGGAGGTTCCTGACGTCCAGCTCGAACACGTTCTGGGGAACGCCTTTGTCCAGGCCGAGGTCGCCGTAGTAGGAATCCAGGCTCAACTGGGGGTTGAAGAGTTCGGGACTTGCGCTGAAGGAGATGCCGTTCTCGGATTTGAAGGCCGTGGGCAGGAAGAAGCCTTGGAACGCCAACTGGTCCGGCTTGCCGTCCGGCACTTTGATGACCACGGACGAGTAGTAGTTATCGCCCTGGACCTTGGCCGTGACCGGCCCTTGGAAAGCAATGTTGCCATCGCCGTCGCGGACAGTCACCACGGGTGCGTAGCCGTTTCCGGTGAGGTAGAGGCTGGTGCCGCCCAGTGAAATGGGATCGTTGACCTTGAGGGTTTCCTTCTTCGCCGGCGAATCCGGATTTTCCTTGGTTGTGACCTCGGCCGTGTAGTCGATGGGCTGGCCGATCTTTTTGGGCGACTCGCGATCGAAGGTGGCTTCAAACTTGTCCAACTGAATGGAGTAAGGCTGGAGCCAGCTGCTTTGGAAGTTGGTGCCCGGGGTGAATTGGTCGTAGCCCACCAGAGTGTTGACGAACGTCTCACCTTCCACAAGGATCCGCTGGCCGCTGTACCCGAACAGGCCGCCGATGGCCACGGAAACCAGCACGCCGATCAGCGAAGTGTGGAAGACCAGGTTGCCGGCTTCCTTCAGGAAGCCGCGCTCGGCACCCAAGGACGGGAGGTCGCCGTCGGCGTCCCTGACCTCCACGCGATAGCCGCGCTTCTTGAGCAGTCCAGCGGCATCGTTGATAGCCTTCGACGCCGGGATCCCGGCGTCGGCCGGCAGAGCCAGCGTGCTGTACTCGGGCAGGCGCGAAAGGCGCTTGGGAGTGCGCGGCGGCTGCGATTTCAGCGCCTTGTAGTGGACGATGGCACGCGGGGTGACGCAGCCGATCAGGGAGATAAACAGCAGGATGTAAATGGCCGAGAACCAGGCGGACGAGTAGACGTCGTAGAGCTGAAGCGCGTCGAGGAACTGTCCGTAGGACGGGTTGTCCTTAATGTACTGGGTGACAACTGCCGGATTGGCGGCGCGTTGCGGGAAGAGGGACCCGGGCACCGCGCCCACGGCCAAGAGAAGCAGCAGGAACAACGCCGTCCGCATGCTCGTCAACTGGGTCCAAGCCCACCGAAGCATGCCAAGGATGCCAAGGGAGGGCAGCGCGGCCTCGGACTTGGCCTGCTGGAGTTTTCCTGCAGCTGTATTCGAGGCCGTGCTTTCAGCGGCTGGTGACTTCTTCTTGGCTTTCACGGACTCGCTCATCAGATTGGCAACTTCACATCGGTTTGGAACCAGTACTGCAACTCGGTCACCCAGGTTCCCCACACACCGGTGGCCATCAGGATGCCGAGCAAAATCAGGATGCCTCCGCCAAACCGCTGGATCGCCAGGCGGTGGGTGCGGAAGAAGGACATGACGCCCATGCCCCGCCGGACGGCAAGGGCGATCAAGAGGAATGGGATACCCAGGCCAAGGCTGTAAACGAAGGCCAAAAGCGCGCCCTTTGCCGCCGACGATCCGCCGGACAAGCTCAGCAACTGTACCGCGGAGTATGTGGGTCCGATACATGGGGCCCAACCCAGGCCGAACGTCAGCCCCAGGAGCGGTGCGCCCCACAGGCCCGCCGGAGGCTTGGCATGGATTTTGGCGTCGCGCTGCAGCCAACCAAAGCCACCCATAAAGACGATGCCCATGAGGATGACCAGAATGCCCAGCAGTTGGGTGATCCAGGCATTCTGTGGGCCCGTCAGGAGGGTCCCGAGCTGGCCAAACGCACCGCCCAGGAGGACAAAAATCACCGAGAAGCCCAGGACAAACAGTCCAATACCGGCGAGCATGCGGCCCCGCCGCTGCTTTTGGAGGTCGACGCCGGTCAGTCCCGTGACGTAGCCAAGGTAACCGGGTACGAGCGGCAGCACGCACGGCGAAAGGAACGAGACGAGTCCGGCCAGCAGCGCAACCGGCACAGCAAGCAGCAATGATCCATTCAGGATCGTCTCGGCGAAAGGACTGTTCATGGGTACTACTCAGCCACTGCGGACGTAATGAGGGCCTTCAAAGTGCTCTTCTCAATTTCGCCGAGGACGCGGGAGGCAACCTTGCCGTCCTTGTCCAGGACCAACGTGGTGGGCACCGCACCCGGAGGCACGATTCCAGACACGGACAGGAGCACGGCCCCGTCTTTGTCGTTGAAGCTCGGGTAGGTGAGGTTGAAGGTCTTGTCGAAGGCCTCCGCCGTGGCTTTCTCATCGCGCAGGTTAACGCCGAAGAATTGAACGCCTTGGTCCTTGAAGTCCTGGTGCAGGGCTTCAAGTTGGGGAGCTTCGACGCGGCAGGGGGCACAGGCCGCGAACCAGAAGTTCAAGACCGTGACTTTGCCCTTAAGGTCTTCGGGCTTGACCGTTGTTCCGCTGAAGAGTGTGCCCTTGAGCGCCACGGGCGCAGCGCGGTCCGCTTTGGCGAACTCAGTGACGGAACCGTCCCCGGCCACATAGTTCTTGTTGTCGCCTTTTCGGGCTTGCTCTGCGAGGGAATCCTTCTGGGCGCAGGCTGACAAGCCCATGGTAAGTCCTGCCAACAGGACACCACCGGCGGTGAGCACGCCACGGCGCGAAAGGTTGTTATCCATGTGCCTATGCCCCCGGAGTGCTGGCTGCACCGGGAAGGAGCACCGCAGCAGGCTCGCTGTATTCGACCCGCACAATCTTGCCGTTGTCGTCCAGGACCAGGGACGTCAGGGAGGTCAGGGTGCACTCGCGCTTACGCGGGTCGTGCGCCAGCCGGCGTCTCTCGGCGGACAGGCGGGTGGACCAGATGGGAAGCTGATGGCTGACGAGGATGGCTTCAGCGCCGTCGCCACCCAGTTCGATTGCCTTGACCCGCGCGTCTTCAACGGCGGCCAGGACCCGCGCGGCTTGCTCTTTATAGGGCTCGCCCCAGGACGGGCGCAGGGGGTTCCGGAAATAGAACCAGTGCTTGGGCTTCAAGAATTCGCTGCGAGTGGGGTGGAGTCCCTCAAAGTGGTTCTCCGCTTCGATGATCCTCGGGTCCGTATGGATGTCGAGATGGAGCGCCTCGGCAGTGGGCATGGCCGTTTCCTGGGCGCGCGTCAGCGGCGAGGCGACCAAGTGGACAATCCTGGCACCCTCGCTTGCGCGGACGGCAAAGTGCTCGGCCAGCATGCGGGCCATCTCCCGGCCCCGCTCGGAGAGGTGGAATTCAGGCAGCCGGCCATAGAGGACGCCATCGGGATTGTGGACCTCGCCATGGCGAAGCAGATGGACAGTTGCTTGGGGCATGTTTACCAGTTTCTCAAAGAAGCGGGGCGATCCGAAATCTTCTACCGCTAGTAGAACTCAAAGTTTTCTCAAAATGTTCCGTGGAGTTGGAATAAAAGATGCATATGCATGTTTATACTAGACACGAAGCTCGGTTGACGTTTCAAGTAAATGCATCAAACCACCGACCGGGCAAGCAAGCGGTACCTTCCACTACATACAGGAGCAACATCATGATGACCCTTCCCGCCAACGTCACCACCGGCATCTGGAGCCTCGACGCTTCCCACAGCGAAATCGGCTTCACCGTCCGCCACGCAGGCATCAGCAAGGTCCGCGGCGCCTTCAAGGACGCCGACGCCACCCTCGAAGTGGGCGAGACGCTGACCGACTCGAAGGTCACCGCAACCATCCGCACCGCCAGCTTTGACTCCGGCGACGTCAACCGCGACGGCCACGTCAAGGGCGAAGACTTCTTCGATGTGGAGAAGTACCCGGAGATCACCTTCGTCTCCCGCCACGTCAAGGCAAACGGCGACGGCTTCGATCTTGTGGGCGATCTCACCATCAAGGGCGTGACCAAGGAAGTTTCCATCGAAACCGAATTCAACGGTGTCGCAGTGGATCCCTTCGGCAACACCCGTGCAGGCGTCTCCGGCGAAACCACCATCAGCCGTAAGGACTTCGGTCTGACGTGGAACGCGGTTCTTGAGGCCGGCGGTGTCCTGGTGAGCGACAAGGTTGTCATTAACCTGGAACTCGCGTTCATCGCACCTGCGGCTGCCTAAATCCACAGCTTGCACTGCAGTTTGCACCGCAGTCCCGAGTAAACGGCGCCCCGACACAGTTCCGCTGTGGGGGCGCCGTTTCGCGTACTCAGAAGTCACCCAGCGATTATTCGGCAAACAGCCTGTAGTTAGCTGCGAAGTAGCCCGGAATTTCCTATGCATCCTTCAACCCGCGGTCTAAAGTGATGCCATGAGTAACCCAGATGAAGCACCAGAGCCTCAGCAGCCCGGCGCCCAGCCTCCGCAGCCCGGCAACGTTCCTCCTGCGGGTTACCAACCGCCGCAGGGCTACCAACCACCCCAGGGCTACCAGCCGCCGTCGCAACCTGGCCAGTATTCGCAACAGGGGCAGCCGGTGCAACCAGGCCAGCCGGGCCAGCCGGCGCAGCCAGGGCAGCCAGGTGGTTTCCACTTCGAAATGCCCACCGACGGACCCCGCAACTTCAATGACGTCCTTCCGCAGGGCGGTTTCTCGGGCCTGTTCAAGACCATGGGCCTGCCCACCGAGCTCAAAGTGTCCTACTTCATTTGGGTCATTTCGGGACTCCTGGGGCTCCTCTTTGGCCTCATTGGGCTTTTCGCCATCATCGCCGCGTTCGCTTTCATGCCAGGAGTCGCCGCACTCCTTCTGGTTCTCCTGATCATCAGCCTTGCTGTTGCAGCCGCGCAGATTGTCCTCGCCATGAAGATGAAGGAAGGCAAGGAATGGGCTCGCCTTGCCTTGACCGTCCTTGCCGCGGTGTCGCTGTTGCTCGCTATTTTTGGCTCCATCAACGCCGGCGGGCCCGGTGCAGGCCTGGGTGGCAACTGGTTTGGCTTCCTGGTCAGCGCAGTGGCCGTTGTCCTGATGTGGTTGCCGAACTCACAGCTGTGGTTCAAGGCAGTAAAGGGTGCCGTCTAGCCCGGCTGAAGTACCGCCGTCGGGCTCTCATCCAAGACGCCCTGACAGGCCCGCAAGGCCGTGGTGGTCCATTGGACCACCACGGCCTTCATCATGAAGGCGTACGCCATCGTGATGATTTCATCGGAAGCAGGAAATTCCTGCGTGTGATCATCCGCAGCACCGCACCCCGGAGGTACGGTGGAAGCAGAACCAGGCTGGGGGCAGGGTCTTTTTGCTGATCCCGGCAGCCGTGCCAGCAGTCGAACAAGCAAAGGAATGCCATGAGCAACCCTCCATACCCACCGTCCAACCCGGGGGACGCCAACAAGGGCGACACCAACACCGGTGATGCCAACAAGGGCGACGCCAACAAGCCTGAGCAGCCGGGCCAGCCATCCACGCCACAGTTTGGCCAGCAGTCACCTCAGTATGGTCAGCAGACTCCCCAATATGGTCAGCAGACGGGCGCTCCACAGTACGGTCAGCAGACGCCGCAGTTCGGCCAGCAGAGTCCCCAATATGGTCAGCCCCCGGCTCCCCAGTACGGCCAGCAAACCCCGCAGTACGGTCAGCAGGCTCCGCAGTTTGGCCAACAGTCGCCTCAGTACGGTCAGCAGGCGTCTCCCTACGGTCAGCAGGCTCCGCAATATGGCCAGGACACCAACTGGCCCAGCCAGCAGCCAGGACCCACCACGGTTCCGCAGTTGGTCAACATCTCCTTCTGGATGATCATCGCAGCGGGCATCCTGTCCGCCATCAGCTCGCTGATCCTGGCCACCACCGGCTCAGATGCCTTCATCAACTCGATGATCAAGCAGGCCGCACAGCAGGGCACTGAATTCCCGGAAGGCTCCCTGGAAGGCATGCGTGGCGGAATTGTCGTTGCAGCAATCATTGGGGCAATCGTGTCCCTGGGACTGTATGCGCTGGTTGCGTTCCCGGTCCGCAAGGGCAAGAACTGGGCCAGGATCCTGGGCACTGTCTTCGCGGCGATCTCGGTCCTAGGCCTTGCCGGTCTGTTCCAGTTCGGCGCCACGTACGGCATCCTGCAGCTCTTGGTGATCCTCCTGGGAGTTGCCGCAATAGTCCTGCTGTACCTGCCGGCGTCGGCTCCGTACTTCCGTAAGCCGCAGCCGTTCGGCAACCCTTACCAGAACCCTTACGGCCGCTGAGCTTTCTGTAGTAACGTCAACGGCCGCGGATCCGGTAAGGCTAGACGGCCTGACCCGGTGTCTGCGCCCGTTGTGCGTGGTAGGCCAGGATCTGCAGCTCGGTGGCCATGTCCACCTTGCGGAGGTTCACGTGGGGTGGAACCTGGAGGAGAACCGGAGCAAAGCTCAGGATGCTCCGGATTCCGGCAGCGATGACGCGATCGCAAACTTCCTGTGCAACGGTGGCGGGCAAAGCCAGCACCACCATGTTGGTGTGGGTGCGCTCCAGAACGCGTTCAAGCTCTGCCGAGTCGCTGACCCGCAACCAACCGACCTCATTGCCGATCACCATGGGGTCGGCGTCGAAGATCGCCACGACGTCGAAGCCCCGTGACTCGAAGCCGCCGTACCGTGCCAACGCCTTGCCGAGGTTACCGGCACCGACAATTGCGACCTTCCAGTCGTGCGTCAGGCCAAGGGCTGCGGCAATGTGGCGGCTGAGGTACTGGACTTCATAGCCCACGCCGCGGGTTCCGTAAGAGCCGACGTAGGAGAGGTCCTTGCGCAGCGTGGAGGAGCTGACGCCTGAAGCCTCGGCCAACGCGTCCGATGACACACGTTCCACGCCTTCTGCCAGAAGCGAGTTGAGCGCGCGCAAATAGAGAGTCATCCGGGCCACAGCCGCGGGCGGGATCTGCTTGGCGGCATGTTCGTTGTCCCCGCTTGTTGCCCCGGGGGACGGTTCCAGCGCAGTCACGGTTTTCTCCATTGCGTCGCTTGTTGTTCCACTCTATGGCCCTTGGCCGGACTCAACAAAAGGCCGGTACTTCCGGGTAACAGCGTCCTCTGGTCCTCAGCCTTCAAGGACTCTTTTCAAAGTACGGGTCAGGCGCTGCTCGTCGATCGTCCAAAAATCGCGCTGGACCCCATCCACCAGCACTACGGGTATTTCCTCCGCGTAGCGCTCCTGCAGTTCGGCGCTTCCGTCGATCGTCTGCTCGGTCCACTGGACGCCCAGTGCCGAGGTAACGCGCTCGACGGCGGCACGCGCCTCCGTGCACAGGTGGCAGTCAGCTTTGGTGAGGAGAACGACGTCGGGAATAGCCATGACACAACGGTAACCGCCCCAACCCTCTCTCACATCCCCCGCCCTTTCCCCCCACGCTCTCTCACATCCTGACCGCTTTCCCACCGATGCTCTCTCACATCCCGACCGCTTTCCCCCGACGTTCTCTCACATCCTGACCGGTTTCCACCGATGCTCTTGCACATCCCCACGGGGCAGCCCCACCGTGCGCCCTCAGCGCCGGGGCCTGGCGATTGACTAGACTCAAGGCATGCCCGACGAGAAGAACGCCGCTGTGGTCGCCGACGCCAAGGTTCCGCAGCACACCGGCGAAGCCGCTTTCTTCGACGTCGACAACACTTTGATGAAGGGCGCCAGCCTCTTCCATGTGGCCCGCAAGATGTACGAACGCAAGGCCTTCACGCTGTCCCAGGCGGCTGGCTTCGCGTGGAAGCAGTTCAAGTTTGTAATGCGCGGCGAGAACATGGACGACGTCCATGCCGTGCGCGACTCGGCCCTGACGTTGGCCGCCGGGATCACTGTGGAGGACATCAAAGCCCTGGGCGAAGAAGTTTATGACGAAATGATCGAGTCCCGGATCTGGCCTGGAACCAAAGCGCTCGCCGAGCAACACCTCCGTGTAGGCCGGAGGGTATGGCTGGTGACGGCGACCCCCATTGAGGTTGCCACCGTGATCTCCACAAGGTTGGGCCTGACGGGCGCGCTGGGAACCGTCGGCGAAGTCCATGACGGAATGTATACCGGCAAGCTTGTCGGTGACATTCTGCACGGCCCGGCCAAAGCCATCGCGGTCCAGCTCATAGCTGACCAAGAAGGCTTGGACTTAGACCACTGCTGGGCTTACAGCGACTCCGCCAATGACATCCCCCTGCTCACTATGGTGGGCCACCCCGTGGTGATCAACCCCGATTCGAAGCTGCGCCGGCATGCCCGCGACAACAACTGGCCGGTCTACGATTTCCGATCCGGTCGCCGTGCAGCAACCCTGGGGCTGAAGGCGGCCACCGTGGGCGGTGCCATCTACGGGCTGTGGCGTGGATTCTCAAAGTTCCGCGGGCCCCGCTAGCCGTTCCTCTCTCACATCCCCACGCGTTTCCAGCGTTCCTCTCCCACATCCTCTGGTACTGCTGGCCTACCTGTGGATAACTTCTGCACGCTTAGCGGCTTCCAAGGAACAATGCGGGTATGCAGAATTCGTTACTCAACCAATCCAGCCCGCTCTTGGGACCGTTCAGCCTGAACGACGCCAAGGCAGCGGGCATCGATCTTTCAGACATTTGGCGCAGCAGTAGCATCGTTCCTGTGAGCCGGGGCTTGTATCGGCCGACGGATTGGGATTTCGACCTCTCGTCAGCTGCCCGTTCCCTCTCGTCAGCCAGCCCTGGCGCTTGGATCTCCCATACAACGGCAGCCAGGCTCCATGGTTTTGTCTTGCCGGCGTGGCTATCGGATTCAAATGAATTGCATTTGAGCAAACCGCGACGTCTGCCGTCGGTCCGGCGCAAAGGCATCATAGGGCACACTGAAACGCTCTTCGAGGGAGAAATTGAGCAAGTCCAAGGGATTTGGATGAGCACTCGAGCTAGAACATGGCTGGACTTGGCGCGTCGTCTCCCCCTTCATGACCTCGTATGCGTGGCAGATCAGTTGATTCGCATTCCACGGCTGAATCTTGAGGGGCGCGATACACCGTTCGCCACTGCCGAAGGGCTTCGGAGCATGGTCGAACGGCACAAGAACCGTCAGGGCGTAGTCCGGGCACGGGAAGCCCTGGACCTCATGCGCGTCGGGGCCGACTCAGCTCCAGAGACTTTGCTTCGTTTAGCCATGCTCGATGCCAACTTGCCCGAGCCTCAGCTCCAGGTGATGCTCCGCGCGGACGACCCGTTCTCGCCGTCAGCAGACTTGGGTTTCAAGAGCCGTCGCCTCGCGATCCAGTACGACGGCGGCCATCACCTTGAGGAGGAACAGATCCATAGCGATCGGCGCAGGGATAAGGCATTTAGAGCAGCGGGGTGGACTGTCCTCGTTTTCGGAAAAGAGGACCTGGCGGACAACTTTGGCAACGCCGTTCTGCAGATCAAGCGGGCGCTACGGACTGCATGGATGGATCCATCCGTTGCATCCGGGTTTGCCAAGAACGCGACGTGAGAGAACGTCCGGGCACAAGCGCCACGACGTGAGAGAACATCGGGCCAAAAGTGTCCCGACGTGAGAGAACATCCCGCCAGAAGCGCCACGACGTGAGAGAACATCCCGCCAGAAGCGCCACGACGTGAGAGAGCAAAAATGCCCGCCGCCTTGGAAGGCAACGGGCATTCACGCTTGGTGAAGTATCTCTACTTCTTATTGCGGCGCTGGTGGCGAGTCTTGCGAAGCAGCTTGCGGTGCTTCTTCTTGGCCATACGCTTGCGGCGCTTCTTAATAACTGAACCCACGAAAGTTCCTTACAAACTAGATGAAGGTCCTGTCTGTTGGAACGGATCCGCGGACTAGCAGCAGACAGTACAACTGACAGATTCTTACATTGACGTAAAACGTTCCTTAACAGAGTACCGCTTCAAAGGGGCACCCCGTGACCACGGTCCGCGGGACGGACCACGGCGCCCTCAGGCGGTCTCCGATTGTCCGTCGACCACAGCACCCTTGAGGTACTGGGCCACGGCTTCTTCAGGCACCCGGAAGGAACGGCCAAACCTGACGGCAGGCATTTCCCCTGAGTGGACCAGGCGATACACAGTCATTTTGGAAACACGCAGGACGTCGGCTACTTCAGCCACAGTCATGAAACGCGCATTCGAGAAGTTAGTCTCCGCGGACATTTCCCATATTCCTTTGCTCTCAGCTGGACAGGACACCCCCAGTAGAACGGTGTGCCGATGCTGAGCCATCAAACAACCATGTGCTAGATACTCTAGAGGCTGAAGTGACCAATGTGAAAGCATTTCCGGTAAGTGGGACTCTACTCCCTGGCTACTCCCCCGCGACCAGCCGGCGCTTCCGCGCAGACGAAGCAAGCTGTTCCAGCACCGAAGCGGTGACATCCCATTCCATGCAGGCATCCGTAACGCTCTGGCCGTAAACGAGCTCCTGCTCCCCCGCGAGTTGCTTGGTCACATCCAGGTTCTGCGCCCCTCCCACGAGGAAGCTCTCCAGCATGACGCCAGCAATCGGCGAAGTCTCCCCCGCCTCAAGCTGCGCACCGATTTCCAGGGCAACTTCAGCCTGGCGGTGGTGGCTCTTTCCACTGTTGGCGTGACTCGCGTCCACAATCAAGCGCGGGTTCAGTCCCTTGGCGGCGAGCTTGGAGGAGGCAGCGGCAACGTCTTCCGACGAGTAGTTTGGACCCTTGCGTCCGCCGCGCAGGATCACGTGGGTGTCCGGGTTGCCGGACGTCGCCACGAGGGCCGCGCGGCCGTCGTCGTCGATTCCGAGGAAGGCTTGTTCAGCGGCCGACGCGCCGCAGGCATCGATGGCCACCTGGAGGTCGCCGTCGGTTCCGTTCTTGAAGCCAATGGGCATGGACAGCCCGGAGGCGAGCTGACGGTGGATCTGGCTTTCAGTGGTACGGGCACCGATCGCACCCCAGGAGACGAGGTCGGCCATGTACTGCGGGCTGATGGGTTCCAGGAACTCAGTGGCGGTGGGCAGTCCCAGCGCGGTGACCCGCTTGAGGAAGCCGCGGGCTGCCCGCAGGCCGGCGGCAATATCGTGGCTGCCGTCCAGGTGGGGATCGTTGATGAGGCCCTTCCAGCCGACCGTGGTGCGGGGCTTCTCGAAGTAGGTCCGCATGACGATCAGCAGGTCTTCCTTGTGTTTCTCCGCCTGGCTGACCAGCCGACGTGCGTATTCCAGTCCGGCTTTGGGATCGTGGATGGAGCAAGGCCCGACGATTACCAGCAGGCGGTCGTCCACGCCGTCCATGATGGCCCGCACTTCATCTCGGCCACGGTCGACGACGGCAGCTGAGTGGGCGTCCAGCGGCAACTCGGCGATGAGGTCCTGAGGGGCCGGAAGCGGTTCGAAGCGGGCTACGCGCAAGTTGGAGGTGGCGGGCTGGGAAGCTTTCCCGGCAACGCGGAGTGCCTCGTTGTCGAGTGTCTCGGTGGATTCTGCAGCGATGCTGGTCATTTGTGGGTCCTGTTCCGGATGCGGAGCGGGCCCCTTTTCAGAACCCGCCGGATATGGCGAAGGGCAGAGAATAATCTCTGCCCTGCTGGCTCTGAAGGAAAGTTGGATGCGTGTCAGTTAGACGCGGGCCCCTCCAGAGCCAACGAAAAATACGCATACCAACGGTTAGTCATAGCCACACCATAGCCGCGGTTCGTCAAACCGGGCAAATTGGGTCCGTCATGATGACAAAAGTTTGCGAAGGAACTGGAGCTGCTTGATCCACTGGTGCTCCTGGCCGCCCTCGTGGTTGTTGAAGCGGTATACCTCGATGTCCTTGACGGGCACTCCCCCGGAGACGCCATAGTTATTGAAGCTCGCAAACACGGTTGACGGCGGACAAATATCGTCCATTTGCGCCGTTGAGAAGAGAGCCGGCACCGTGGCTGCCCGGCCCAGATGGACTCCGTCGAAGTAGTTCAGCACGGCAAGCATGGGCTCGTACTTGTCGCGGTGCCGCCCCAGGAAGCCGGCAATTTCGGGGTATGGCCCGCGTGGCGCGATGTCGATCGCACGGGGAAAGTCCTGCAGGAACGGGACGTCGGGCAGCGCGGCGATCACGCCGTCGAGCCGTCCAGCGACCAGCCCGGCGGCCGCCACCGTGATGCCACCACCTTGGCTGATACCGGCCAGCACCACTTTGGAAGGGTCGACGGCGGGATGGCTCTGCGCCGCTTCTACCGCACGGAAGGCGTCCACGTAGACCCGGCGGAAGTAGTAATCGTCCTGATGGTCAGCTCCCCGGGTCATCAGGCCTGCATAGTTGATGCCGCCGGCTGATGGATGCGGATCCGGCGTGTCACCGGATACGCCCCCGTAGCCCTGACCGCGGGTGTCCATGATGAAGTGGGCGTATCCAGCCTGCGCCCACCGTGTGTTTTGGTTGACCAGTCCGCGTCCACCGGAGTAGCCGATGTACTCCACGACGACGGGAAGCTGCTGCCCTGGTTCAAGATGCGAAGGAACGTGGAGCCAGCCCTTGATGCGGTCCCCACCGAAGCCGGAGTACGTGACATCGAAGGTGTCGATGACGCTGAGGTAGTTGTCAACGGGCTCGAACACAGCATTCAGCGGCAAGGTCCGGGCCTCGGCGATGGTGCGCTCCCAAAAGGCCTCAAAATCAGCAGGCGGAACTGCGCTGGAGGTGTAGTTGCGGAGCTGCTCGAGGGGAAGGTCGAAAAGAGGCATGAGGACATCCTACGTCATGGGAGTGTGTCGCCCGTCACGGGGACGGGAAGCTAAAGAGGTGTGATGGAGAGGTTTCGGTAGGCCGCCCGCAAAGGGGCCATCTGGCGGATTCCGAAGTAGCCGCCGCCCAGGGGTTCCTGACTGCTGTCCACCCAGTCAAACAAGGGCAAGCCATTGATCGAAAAGGCCACGCGAGGACCATCTTTGATGACTTCCATCCGATAAAACCCATCCGCATCTTCGGCTGGAGGAAGCGGGTCTGCTCCCTGCGCTACAAGTTCGAAGCCGGCACTTTTGCGCAGGTTGCACGTCCGGAAGGCCCGCTCGGCGGCGTATTTGTGGCGGAAGTAGGAGATGTGGAGCGCGTCCATATCCCCTGAGTGGTACTGCGGGTAGAAGCCCGTGCGCTGAGCCAAGTCGGGAGAGAACAGATCCTCGCCCCCGTGCCCCCGCGCAGAGAAGAAGACCATGGCCAGGCCTGGCTCCTCAAGCGGAAGGAACTCCCACCTGATCCTGACGTGGTCCGGGAGTTCCTCGGGGCACCAGAGAGTCCAGTGGGCGTGATCTCCGTGTTCCTCGGGATCGAGGGAACCGGAAAGGAGCAGGGCTGTGCTTTCTGCGGGAGCCGGCCCCGAACTGCCGGTTCCCTCCGGGACCAAGGCCGGCCCGCCGTCGTCGTAAATTTCCAACTGAACCGGCCCTTCCGCGATCCAACCAGCGATATCCGAGGGACCTCGTAAAGGGTTGGAATACATCAGGCCTTCGCCCCCAGGTTGAGGGTGGCCACCAGTCCGTAGCCGAGGGACTCAAGCTGCTCCGCGACGAAACCGGCAATCCGCTTGGCCCCTTTCTCGTGGAAGTGAGTATTGTCCTCGAGTCCCCCGGCCCAGTGCGCATGCTCTCCGGGAGCGAAGTGGAAGAACAACTCCGTAGACCCCTCCTCCCCCAGCTCCTGGTACAGCGCGCGGGTCCATTCATTGAGGTCGATGAGATCAAAGCCAAGCTCAACCGCCAACTCGCGAACCACCAGAGGATATTCGCCTAGGGTGACGTCGAGGCGTCCGTCCGTGAAATGCCGGCGCTCCACCGGCGTGCACAGAAGGGGAATGCCGCCCTTGGAACGGACGTCGGCCACCATTCGCCTCAGATTGTCCGTGAAACCCGTCCGCGCAGCGAGATGAGCCCGCTTTTGGTCGTTGTGCCCGAACTGGATCAGCACGAGATCGCCCTTCACGGTCTGGCCCAGCAGCTGATACCAGAGGCCTTCATCGCGGAACGACTCCGTGGTGGCACCGCCCTTGGCATAGTTGTGGACCGCAGCCCACCAATAGGTTTCGGGCGCGAGGTGGGCTCCCCAACCGCTCATCGGGTATTCGTAACTGGGGCAGGCAGCCACGGTGGAGTCGCCCGCGAGGAGGATTTTCATGATTTCCTTTCGTCAGCCGAAGCCTTTAACCCTTAACCGAACCGATCAACATTCCCTTGGCAAAGTGCTTCTGCAGGAAGGGATAGAAGATGAGGATGGGCAGGGTTGCCACCACGATTACGGCGAACTTGATGCCTTGCTCGGGCGGGATGTACGACGGATCCACGTTGCCGGTACCAAGGAGATCCGAGGCCGCCGTGACCTGGCGCAGGTACATCTGCAGGGTCCACATGTTGTTATCGCTCAGGTAGAGCAAGGGCGACATGAAGTCGTTCCAAATACCTACCGCATAAAACAGCGCAAACGTGGCCAGCACCGGTTTGGACAGCGGCAGCAGGATCCGCCAGAGGATTCCGATTTCCGTAGCGCCGTCCATCTTGGCCGATTCCTCGAGCTCGGCAGGGAGTTCCTGGAAGAAGTTCTTGATGATGATCAGACTGAACGGGTTGATGGCCGCAGGCAGGATCAGCGCCCAGTAGCTGTTTAGTAGGCCCAGGTCCTTCACCAGCAGGAACGTTGGAATCATGCCGCCTGAGAAGACCATGGCAAAAACCACCAGGGACAGGATCAGTTTCCGGCCACGGAGTCCACGCTTCGCCAACGGGTAGGCCATGGTGACGGTGAGGACCAACTGCACCAAGGTCCCGACCAGCGTGACCAGCACGGTGGTGATCAGGGCTCGGGTAAAGGACGGCGTGGAGAAGATGTACTCATACGCCCCCAGCGTGAACTGCTCGGGCCAGACGAAGAACGCCCGCCGGGTAATTTCCGCTTCGTTGGCGAAGGATCCTGCCAGGACGTAGACGAAAGGCAACAGGGTGATGATGCCGATCAGCGTCAGGAAGACATAGTTGGCGGCATCGAAAATCCGCCCGCCCCGCGTGTTGTGAATCTTCATTAGAAAAGTCCGCTCTGGTTGAACCGCTTGGACAGCCAGTTGGTGCCGAAGATCAGTACGATGCCCACCAAAGACTTGAAAAGCCCGACGGCGGTGCTGTAGCTGTAGGCGCCTTGTGTGATGCCTACGAAGTACACGTAGGTATCGAAGACGTCGGCCACGCTGCGGTTGAGTGCGTTGGTCATGAGGTAGATCTGCTCAAAGCCGGTGTTGAGCATCTGCCCGATGGCCAGGATGAGCATCACGATGATGGTGGACCGGATGCCGGGCAAGGTGATGTGCCAGACGCGCCTGAACCTGCCGGCGCCGTCGATAATCGCAGCCTCGTACTGGTCCTGGTCCACAGTAGCCAGTGCCGCCAGGAAGATGATGGTCCCCCAGCCCGTGTTCTTCCAGATCTCCTGAAGCACAATCAGCGGCCGGAACCAGTTGGGATCGGACAGGATATCCACGTTGGTGCCGAACAATCCGTTGACGAACTGGAACAACGGTCCGATGTCCAGGGCGAAGAGCAGGAAGCTCAGGGACGCCACGATAGTCCATGACAGGAAGTGCGGGATGTAGACGAGTGTCTGGACCGTCCGCTTCAGTACCGAAAGCCGGACCTCGTTGAGCAGCAATGCCAGGACGATGGTCAGCGGAAAGGCGATCCCCAGGTTCAGGAAGGCCAGGATCAGTGTGTTGCCCAGCAACCTCGGAAAGTCGGGGTTGGCAAAGAAGTCGGTGAAGTTCGTCAGACCAACCCAAGGACTGCCGTTGACGCCCAGGAACGGAACGTAGTCCTTGAAGGCGATGGAAACACCGTACATGGGACCGTACCGGAACACTGCGAAGTACACGACGCCGGGCAGGAGCAGCAGATACAACCATTTGTAGTGCGCGAAGTGGACTGCAAAGCTGCGTCGCCGCGCCGGGGCGGGCGGCTTGCTGGCCGCCCGCTCGAGGGCTTTGGCTTCGACGACCGGGGCGGTCACTTCTTGGTGTCCTGCCACAGCTTGTTTATTTCTTCTTTGACCTTGTCACCGCCGCTGGTGTTCCACAGCTTGATGGCATCCTTTAAGCCCTGCTCGTCCAGCTGCCCAGCCAGGTACTTAATGCGGGCGTCGGCCACGATGTTGTCCAGTTGTGCACCCTTGGCGACATACGTGGGGGAAACGAAGGCCGCGGCCGGGTTGTACACGGCACTCTTGAGGTCGTTTGCCATCACTGCGACGCGGTCGTCAAAGACCTTCTGCTCGTACTCGGACGCCTGCTTCACTGGGTAGAAGTTGTTCCCCGTGACGTTGGTTCCGAGTTGCGCGTAGCTCTTGATGTCGGTGTTGACCACCTTGCCCTCCGGCGTTTCCGGCTTGATGGTAGCCGCCAGGCCTTCCTCAACCGTGAAGTTGACGCCCTCGATGCCGTTGTTCATCAGGACGGCAACTTCCTTGCTGTTGAGTTTGTCCAGGAATGACAGGACGTTCTTCAGGTCGGCTTCGGTTTTGACGCTGGATTTGGGGATGGCGAGGAAGCCCGAGTAGCCGTCCGTCGGGTGGGCGTGCAGTTCACCGTCCGGGCCCTTCAGGCTGCCTACGAAGCCCACCTTGTTCTGGAAGTCGCTCGGGTTGGCCTGCTTGAAAAGGTTGATCAGCACGCTGACCCGGGAGTCGACGTCGACAATAATGCCGCCCTTGCCGTTGAAGAAGGGCTCGTTCCACTTAGTGGGATCGAAAGTGGCGAAGTCGGGGTTGATGAGTTTCTCGTCCACCATCTTCTTGATGAAGCGATCGGCCTCCAGGAATTCCTCGGTTTCGAAGCTCGGCACCAGCTTGCCGTCCCGCTCGGTCCAGCGGTTTCCAGCGCCGAACCAGGTCTCGATCATGTCGTAGGGGCTGTTGGTGCCCAAGGCGCCCCATTTGGGAATGGTGATGCCATAAGTATCGTTCTGGCCGTTGCCATCCGGATCCTGTTCCGTGAAAGCCTTGGCCACTTTGTACAGGTCTTCTGTGGTCTGCGGCGCCTTCAGGCCCAACTTGTCCAGCCAATCCTGGCGGAACATCACGGCGGCACGGATCGGGTTACGGGCCCGGAAAACGCCGTAAACCTTGCCATTGACGCTGGCGTTCTGCTGGACTTCGGGGAATGTGGTCTTCAGGTTCGGGTAGTCCTTGAGTTTATCGGTGAGGTCCCAGAACGCCCCGGCTTCGGCGTTCTTGACGAAGCCCGGCGACTTGCCCTGGACCACCAGAACGTGCGGGATGTCGGAGGAGGCCAAGGTGATATTCATCTTGTCCTCGTAGGAGGCATTGGGCGCCCACGAGATGTTGATGTCCTTGCCCGTCAGCTCCTCAAGCTTCTTCTGCACAGCGCCATCGGGCGAGGGCGGCTGCGCCTCCAGGAAGGGTGCCATGATCTTGACGGTTGAGAGGTCCGACGCCGGCGCTTCGCCACCGCAGGCGGTCAGGGCCAAGGCGGCAGAGACGACGACGGCGGCCGCAAGCGTTGGTTTTCTACGGAACATTTTCCTACTCCACTTCTTCGGGGTTGTTGTCGATCGACGATTCCGGAGATACGCCAGGGAAGCGCTTCAGGCTCCACAGGTGCTGCCCGTTCTCGTCTTGATACGTTTCATTAGTGCTCACACCAAGGGAATCTGCGCCTGGTTCGGGGCGCCCTTGGACAAGTTCGGCATGCCCTTGGATGTCAAGGGATCGATGGAGGATGTGGCGGCCGCCCGTGGGCAGGCCTTGGCGGTCGATCTCAGGCAAGGCTGGTCTCCTTGGCAGTGGAAGGGGTGGTCGAGGTGGTGGTTGCGCGACTTGAAGCTGCAACTGCTGCCGCATGGCCCGCTTCCTTGGCAAACATGGCGTCGTCATTGGCAGTAAAGAACCTGTCGCACAACCAGCCGGTGAGATAGAGCCAGCTGCCAACGCCAAAGAAGGGCACCAGTCCCGGAAGCGAGCGGCAGGCGAATACGGCGGCGGCCGTCACAAACAGGAGGATGACGGTCCCCGCGAGGTGGCGCATGGCAAACCGGGAAGACATCAGAAAGTACTGCGGAATCGTGAGCTCGTACCTGGCAAACATGGGAAAGAGGTAGCACAACGTTCCGGCGGCAAAGAGGACAGCCAAGAGGATCGCGGCCGACGCGACTTGCGAACCCAGATCCCAGCCGGCAGAAAAGTAGCCCCAGTTCAGGGCAAGGGACGCGGCAACTACCAAGACGGGAACGCCGAGGGCATTGCCCTTCCCAAAGTTCTTGAAGTACTCCTTGGCATAGCGACGCATCAAAGGCACGGCATTTCCCTGTACCTTTTCACGGATCAGGATGTGGGCCGCAGCGGTACTGGGCCCGGCTCCCAGCACCACGCCACCCAGCACTGTGAAGACAATCCACAGCATATTCAGGCAGGCGATCCATAGGAGTGTGTCGAAGAACGTGTAGGCCCGAAAGCCAAATCCCCCAGCAGTCATGGAACTCCCTTTCTCCATCGTTGCAGAATTCGCCGATTTGTCTGGCGCCGACGATTGTCCTGGTCTCTAGCTGCGGTCACCAATGCGAGCCAGAGTGGACTCCACCAAGTGCGCCACGCACAAGTAAACGGTTTCACCGAAATCTAGACTGACCACACGCCTTCAGTCAAGACTTAACTTGAATCGTTACATTCGTGAAGGGCGATCGCGCTACACTTGCAGAGCCAGCAATTGGAAAGCGCTTGCCGGTGGTGCCTTGCGAGATATAGCCTGAAGCGCAGGCCATTTCAGAAACGCCTTATCGACTACGCCTTCAGGTAGTGGCCAGCAGTTGCCAGCCAGCAGAGGAGAATCATGGAAATCGCTTCCGCCGGGTCCGCCGAAAGTCCCAACGCCCTCAGGACTGCACCGGCAAGGATCGCTCTGGTAGGCGTTCATGGATTCGGCGCCCATCATCTTCAGAACCTGGAAAGGCTCAGGTTGGAGGGCGTGGTGGATCTCGTTGCGGTCGCAGACCCGAATCCCCCGGCCCCAGGGACGTTACCGCCTTCAACGGCGGTCCACTCCGATCTGGATGAGCTGCTTGCCGGGGGCCATCGGCCGGACGTGATCATCGTGGCGACCCCGATCCAGACACACGCCCCGTTGGCTCTTTCTGTGCTGGCTTCTTCGGCCCATCTGTATCTCGAAAAGCCTCCCGTCGCCTCCATGAGCGACTTCATCCGGCTGCAAGAGGCCGCGGCGACAGCTGGCCGCAGCGTACAAATCGGCTTCCAAAGCCTGGGCTCCCATGCACTCGCCGCGCTTGAAAAACTGGCTAACGGGGAAGCTTCGGCAGAGCTCCCCCGCATTGGGACGCTCAAGGGCATCACGGCCACGGGGCGCTGGGTCCGTGACCGCGCTTATTACAAACGCTCACGCTGGGCTGGAAGGCGAAGCATCGACGGAGTCGATGTAGTAGACGGCGTGGCCACCAATCCCCTGGCTCATGCAATCGCCACAGCCCTCCGGATCGCCGGAGCCCGTAGCGCAAAAGACCTGGCCACCGTGGAGACGGATCTCTACCGAGCCAACGACATCGAGGCGGACGATACCTCCGTGATTCGGATGCGGACAGTGGACGGGCTGCCCATCACCTGCGCCCTGACGCTGTGTGCAACGGAATCAGTGGAACCCTACGTCACGCTGCACGGCAATGAAGGAACGGCCGTGTTCCACTACACCGAAGACCACGTCACCGTCCGCACCGAAGCGGGCGAAACAACGCACACGTTTGGACGAGACGATCTCACTGAAAACCTGCTCCACCATTTGTCCCAGGGCGCAGCCCTGCTGAGTCCTTTGGATGAAAGCGGTGCGTTCATGCGTGTGCTGGAAGCCATCCGCACCGCCGAAGCGCCCGCACTCATTCCGCAGCAGTACGTCGAATGGGTAGGTGAAGGCGAACAGGCGCATGCCGTGATTCATGGGATAGAAGAAATCCTGGAGCGGGCAATCCGCTCACATGCAACTTTCTCCGAGCTCGGGCTTCCTTGGGCGCGGAAGAATACTGCCGCCGCTGAGCCCCTTTTCGTCAATCATGGTGGGTCTCCCACTGCAGTCTTCCGGATCGGCGACGCCTTGGAGCCGGAGCTCTCACCGCGGCCTTATCTCCACCCGGTTACGACGCCGTCAGGGATTGTGGTGACGGAACATCTGCCTGTGGACCACGTTTGGCATCTCGGTGCCGGGTTCGCCCTCCAGGATGTCAACGGCAGCAACTTCTGGGGCGGCCGCAGCTATCGGCGTCCGGCTGGCAGATATGAAGATCTCAGAGACCACGGCCGGATCGACGTTCACGGCCTGCGTCACGAAGAGGAGAAGACCACGCTGGACCTCCACTGGCTCGCGTCCGACGGCGGACTCCTGCTCGAAGAGCAACGGAGCTACCGGCGAACGCATCTGGACCCCGGCACCTGGCGACTCGATATCCAATCGGAACTTACCGCCGTCGTGGATGTCTCACTGGGCAGTCCCGGATCCCACGGCGCGGCCGGTAGTGGCTACGGCGGCTTCTTCTGGCGCCTCCCCGGCAACGATTCCCCGCGCGTCTTCTCCGCCGTTGCTGAGGGAGAGGCTGCTGTGCACGGCTCGGTTGCGCCGTGGCTTGCGTGGACCGGAGGGTTCGACGGCGGCCCGGCCACTTTGGTGTTTGCCGCACCTGCCGAATCGGCGGACCCGTGGTTTGTTCGCTGCAGTGAGTACCCTGCCGTGGGTTCTGCCTTGGCTTGGGACACTGCGGTTGAGCTCGCTGCAGGCACGTCACTCACCCGCACAAACACGGTCTGGATCAGCGATGGAAACCTGAGCGTGGAGGCTATCGAGGAGTTGGTTGCCGGACGTTGAGCGGGTTCGTGGAGTCGCTTAGCAAACTCGCATAGCCGATTTTTTCGGAAGGCATTGTCCGAGGCCTTATATTGTCGTACCCCTCCGGAAGAGTGTTGGTATGGATCGGATTCGGGCAAGGCAAGCACGCACGGTGGTTTCGGGTGTGCCCTTGCCTGCGACTGCCATTTCCAGCGGCTCTGGGTCCGAGGGCTCTGACGTTGGGGAGTTCCTCGCCAGGTTGGGCTCCTTCCGCATCCGTGCAGGCAGTGCTGCTTTGATTGATCAGATTCGTGGTTTGGAGGACGTGAAGTCCGCGATCGCGGCTTTGCAGGCGCGGGCGTCGGTGGCGTTTGACCTCGCCCAGCGCCGCGAACAAGCCACCGCCGGTGTCCCCTCCGCGGAGCAGGGTCAGAATGTGGGTGCGCAGATCGCCCTCGCGCGCCGGGAATCACCGAACAAAGGGTCCCGGCTTCTCGGACTGGCCAAGGCACTGGTCTCGGAAATGCCGCGCACCATGGCCGCCCTGGAAACCGGACACCTGAACGAATGGCGGGCCACTCTGCTGGTGAAGGAAACCGCGTGCCTGTCCGTCGAAGACCGGGCAGCCGTTGATGAGGATCTCGCCCCCGACACCGGAACCTTCGACGGCGCTGGAGACAAAACCATCATCGCCGCCGCGAAAGCCGCCGCTTACCGGCGGGACCCGCGCTCCGTGACCCAACGCGCAGCCCACGCCGCGTCCGAACGGCACGTTAGCCTCCGCCCGGCCCCGGACACCATGACCATCCTCACCGCATTGCTCCCGGTCGCCCAAGGGGTCGCCGCGTATGCCGCGCTCACCCGGCACGCGGACTCGGCCCGCTCGGGCGGGGACACCCGGAACCGGGGCCAGGTGATGGCCGACACCCTGACCGAACGCCTCACCGGCACCCCCGGCGGGATCAGCGGTGTTGATGTGCAGCTCGTCATGACCGACCGCACCCTCTTCCAAGGCGACAGCGAACCAGCACGGCTCCAGGGCTACGGAATCGTCCCCGCCGAATGGGCCAGAACCCTCATCGCCGGAGGCAGCAACCAGACGAACGGGGCACCCGGGGCCGTCCAGACGGACGGGGAGTCGCGAATCAATGGTCAGAGCGGAACCAGCGGCAAGGCCGGGGTTGTGGGAAAGGCCGGGACCGACAACCAAGCGAATTCCGGGCAGGCCAACTCGGGTAGGAAACGCACGGACCGCGAGGGCCTTAGGGTCTTGCTTCGCCGGCTCTACACAGCACCTTCCAGTGGTGAACTGCTGGCCATGGATTCCAAAGCCCGACTCTTCCCACCCGGGATGCGGCGCTTCATCGAAACCCGCGACGACACCTGCCGCACGCCCTACTGCGACGCGCCCATCCGCCACATAGACCACGTGGTTCCCTGGCACTACGGCGGCGCCACGAGCCTGTCCAACGGCGCGGGACTCTGCGAAGCATGCAACCACACCAAAGAAAACCCCGGCTGGAACGCAAAAACAATCCCCGGCGGCAGACATGAACTCGAAGTCAACACACCCACCGGACATACATACCAATCCAAGGCCCCACCCCTGCCAGGGCATCCGGGCGCCCCGGCGACGCCTGACGCGCCAGCAACTTCACCGCCACCATCTTCACCGGCACCTTCCGGAACGTGGTTCCCAGCATCGACCTCACTTTGGGAGAGCTTCTTACTGCAGCGCGCCAATTCAACTGCGTCAAGGGATCAGCTCCAAGGGGATAACTGGGCCAACGCAAAAACCCGCTACAAGCACCACAAGCACGTCCACGTGGCTCGACGCATCTCCACTCAATAAGTTCTCCGCGCAGGAGGTTTACAGTGCTGTAGGTTCCGGGCGCGCGCTAGGTTTCGGCGCGCTAGGTTCCCCGCCCAGTCCGTTGCCGAGCCAGCACCTTAACGAGCCCAGCACCTTAACTGGCTCGGTCAAAACTCCGCTTTCGGCCCAGCAACCAAAGACTGAAGCCAATCACGGCCGCCGAAGCCATACCCAGCGCACCGGTGACCAGCAGTGCCGCCCGTACCCCGAAATCTTCCGTGAGCCATCCCGCGAGCAGGCCTCCCAAGGCATGCCCACCCAACAGAAGTGGAAAGTAGAGAGCCAAGACCCTGCCACGCACGCTTGCGCCGGCTTCGAGTTGGACGCTGGTGGCCGCGCTGGTGAGGAACATGAGAGTCATGAAGCCAACCACCACGAGCATGACCACGAACAATTCCTGCGTGGGCATTAGCGCGGCAAGGAGCTGCGTGAGCCCGAAGAGTGCTGCGCTACCCACGATCCCCTTGCGACCCAAGTGCTTGATCCGGGCAGCCAGGAGAGCGCCAGCCAAAGCTCCCAAGGCGCTGACCATATTGAAGAGCCCAAATCCGGCAGGACCGCTGTGCCACACGCGGTCAGCGAATGCGGCAAGGACCACGGGACCGTTCATGCCGAACGCTCCCAGCAGGCCCGCCAACAGCATGATGAGCAAAAGCTGGGGCCTGGCACTCACATGCTTGAAGCCTGCCAGGATTTGTCCACGCCTATCCCGCGGCGGGCAATCAGGGTCGTGGGCGTGATGAAGCTCAGCTGGCCGAATAATAGCGATCATCACCAATACGGTCACCCCGATCCCCGCGTTCGTCGCAAACGCGGCGGCCGGGCCAGCTTGGGCAATGACGACTCCGGCCAGGGCGGGACCAAGCATGGCACCTAGTTGGCCTGTCGCACTGTTGAGGCCGATAGCGGCGGGTAGTCCGGCATCGCCTACTACCTCATTGACGAAGACTTGCCGGGCGGGCCCATCAATGGAGCTGGTAATTCCCAAAGCAATGCAGGAGCCATAGACAACCCACACGTCCGTGCCGCCCATGGCATTCCAAACGGCCAGTCCAGCCGCCAGTAGTGCAGCAACGGACTGGCACACCATGAGGATTCGGCGCTTCGGAAAGAGATCCACCAGCACACCGCTGATAGGACCAACCACCAGCATCGGCAGGAATTGAAGTGCAACAGCCAACCCCACAGCGGCCGGGCTTCCGGTGAGCTGCAGGACAAGCCAGTCCTGGGCGAGTCGTTGCATCCACACTCCGCCGCTGCCGACGAGCGAAAGCGTTACGAAGATCCGGTAATTATGGTGCCGGAGCGGGTAATACCAAGTCTCTGTGGAGCGACTAATGGCTGCTTTGGTGGAAGACCCGGATTGGGGGCGCGGTGACACGGCGTGATCGGCTCGATTCAGCGGGTAGTCGGATGCACACTCAGTCTTGGGCGCGGCTGGCGGCCCGGATCTTGACGGCAGCAGCGGCAAGAATCAGCATGCCGGGGACAATCACGAAGAGCGCCTGCAGCATCCACACGAAAACGACCGCCACGAAAACGGCCCCGAGGAGCAACAGCGAACCGCTCCAATCACGGAACGAATCAGCCTTGGCTTGGGAGTAGGCAAGCCGCCACTGCTGCTGTGGACCGGGAAGATCCACGGGCTTCCGGCTGGCGTCGCCCGCCCAGATCACTCCGCCGCTCCAGTTGCCGGCGGTCCTGAGCAGGAGCACGGCGGCTGCGGCCGCCAGAATCAAGGTCGCCGGCAGAATCAGTGCCCGCCCGGGCAGTTGACCCACCAGTGCGAGCAACAGGTTAAGGACAATCACGACGCCGGCCGCCGCCGTCGTGATTCCGATCTTCCAACTGCCGGGAAGCGCACGCTGGAAGTTGCCCCAAAGGCTCCGAAGGGAGTCATCCCTTCCGCTGAGGTGCCGCTCAAGATGTGCGACGCCGGCAGCATAGGCAGCCGGCGCCGTCACCAAGGGGACGGACAGGAGGAGCACAATAACTCCGGCGAGGATGGTTTCGGAGAAGAGGGCAAAGCGGTTGACTGAAATCCCGGGCTTTTCCGAGGACTTTCCTGCGGTATCCATGATGCTCATTTTCTTTTTCCGTCTTCCGTGTCTGTCAGCCCTTGAGGCCCTGTGTTGAAACGCCTTCGACGATGTAGCGCTGGAAGACGAGGAAGAAGACCAAGACGGGCAGGAGCGCAAGAACGGACATCGCGATCATCGCTCCGTAATCCGAGCTCTGGGTCTGGTCCACGAAGAGCCGCAAAGCCAGTGGCAGCGGGTACTTTTCGGGGGTGTTCAGGTACAGCAGCGGGCCCAGGAAGTCGTTCCAGCTCCAGATGAAGGAGAAGATCGACGTCGAGATCAATGCCGGCTTCATGAGCGGGAGCATGATGGACCCGAAGATGCGGACGTGTCCGGCGCCGTCGATGCGGGCAGCCTCGTCCAGTTCGGCCGGGAGGCCGCGCATGAACTGGACCATCAGGAAGACGAAGAACGCGTCGGCGGCCAGGAACTTGCCGATCAACAGCGGCACATAGGTGTCCACGAGACCAAGCTGCTGGAACACGATGTACTGCGGGATGATCACCACGTGGAACGGGAGCAGCAAGGTGGCAATCATCATGCCGAAGAAGATTCCGCGGCCGGGGAAGTTGATGCGGGCAAAAGCGTACGCCGAGACGCTCGCTGAAAGGACGGTGCCGACTACTGCGCCCACGGCCAGAATCAGGGAGTTGGTGAAGAACGTCAGCGTGGACACCCCGCCGATGCCGTCCATGGCTGTGATGAAGTTGTCGAAGCTGAAGTTGTTGGACCACAGCTGGGTGGTGGAACCACCGATTTCGGAGTTCGGTTTGAAGGACGAGACCACCATCCACAGAGCCGGGTAGAGGACTACCCCAACGAGCGCCAACGCAACGATGTGGAAGATGATGCTTTTGATGCGCTTGACCGTGCCCGACTCGGACTTCGGGTTGTACTCCTGGGCCGACGTCGCGGACGTGGACTGGGTGGGGGTTGCCATGGTTGTCATTTTGAATCACCGCTGTAGTGGACCCAGGACTTGGAGGTCTTGAAGAAGATCAGCGTGATGATGCCGACCACGATCACCAGGAGCCAGGCCATGGCCGAGGCGTAGCCCATCCGGAAGTCGCTGAAACCGCGCAAGTACAGGTAGAGGGTGTAGAAGAGGGTGGAGCCTGCGGGGCCGCCTTCACCATTGGAGATGATGTAGGCCGAGGCGAAGATCTGGAACGCGTGAATGGTTTCCATCAGCAAGTTGAAGAAAATCACGGGCGAAAGCATGGGCCAGGTGATGTTGAAGAACTTACGGACCGGACCGGCGCCGTCCATCGAGGCTGCCTCGTAGAGGTCGGCAGGAATCTGCTTGAGTCCGGCCAGGAAAATCACCATTGGGGCGCCGAACTGCCACACCGTCAGAAGGATCATCATGGGCATCGTCATGGAGGGGTTGCCCACCCAGCCGCCGAGGTCGATGCCGAAGAAGGACAGGCCCTCGTCCACAGGACCGGAATCGCCGAACATCGCCTTCCAGACAATTGCGATGGAAACACTGGCACCGATCAGGGAGGGAGCGTAGAACGCGGAACGGTAGAACCCCTGTCCCTTTCGCTTGCTGTTCAGCAACATGGCGATCGCCAGCGCAGCTGCGAGCTTCAGAGGGGTACCGAACACTACGTAGCTCAGGGTTACGCCCACTGACTGCAGGAAACGTTCGTCCTGGAAGAGCGTGGCGTAGTTGTCCAGGCCTATCCACTTGGGGGCATCGAAGAGGTTGTAGTTGGTGAAGGAGAGGTACAGCGAGGAAATCATCGGACCCACGGTCAGGGCAATGAATCCGAGCAGCCAAGGAAGCAGGAAGGTGTAGCCGGCGCGGGCGTCCGTCCCTCGCCGCCGCGATGTGCGCGGCTGCGAGGGAGTGGACGACTGGGAACGCCTGCTCAGGGTTGGGGTTTGAGTCACGAGATCAGTCCGTCGGTTGGAACGCCTGGATCAGACACGAATGTCTGCTCAGGCATTCTGCTTGATGAGGTCTTCGGCTTCTTTGAACCACGCGTCTGCGGCGCCGTCGATGGTGAGTTTGCCGTAATTGAGGTCAGAGCTGACGCGCTTGAAAGAGGATTCAAGCGTGCCGAAACCGACGATGGGCGGCTCCGGAGCATCCTTGAGGTACTTTTCGATGGACTTTTCGTAATCCACAACCAGCTTGTCTGTTCCTTCAAAGGTGGTTCCGTCGCGCTGGGTCTTGGATGCCGGAACACCACGGGAGGTCTTGAAGATCTGGCCTACCTCGGGATCGTTGACCATGAAGTCGATGAAACGGGCAGCAGCATCCTTGTACTTGGTCTTGGCGCTGGCCACCATCAGCATTGAGGGCTTGAGAAAGAGTCCCAGGTTGTCCGAGTTATCGGAAGGAACCGGCACCAGCTTGAGTTCCTTGGCGCCGCTATCGCCGAGGTAACCGGCCATGAAGTTGTCCCACGTGACTTCCGTGGCAGTGACGTTTGAGCCGAACGGGGACTTCGGCAGCAGCTGCGTCGTCTTGTCTTCGCCAACGATCGCCGGGGTTCCGCGAAGCTGGGCGGTGGTGTTCCACCACTTCTTCAGGTCGTCCTTGGAGAAGCCCAGCTTGCCTTCATCCGTGAAGGCCTGAATGTTGTTTTGGCGCAACCAGATGTTGAACATCCACCAAACACCGGTGTAGTCGGTGCCGCCAAACAACGTTCCGTTGCCCTTCTGGCCCACCTCAGCAAGGAAAGAGTTGAACTCCTTGTAGTTCCACGTTCCGTCAGGCTCAGCGATGCCCATGGCCTTGAGCTTGGCGGGATCGTAGTAGACAGCGAATGCATTGGTGCTGGTGGGTATGCCGTAGGTCTTGCCGCGGATCTGGCCCGAAGGCAGGAGGGACTTATCGAAGGCATCGGTGTTGATTTTTACGGTGCCCAGGTCCAGCAGCTGGTTCCGCTGGCCGTAGTCGCGCAGGTAGGACAAGTCCCACTGCATGACGTCCGGCAAACCACCACCAGCGGCTTCCGTGGCTCGCTTCTGCCAGTATCCAGCGAAGTCAGTGAAGTTTCCGTTGACCTTGACATCCGGATTCTTGGACTCGAAGAGTGCAATCGCCTTGCGGGTGCGCTCGGCACGGTCGTCGTTGCCCCACCAGGTGTACGTGATGGTCACAGGGTTCTCGGCTGAACCCGCCTTGCCGGACGACGAAGACTGGCCGCAGGCGGACAGGAATGCCGCAGATGCAGTGCCAAGGGCAACCGTGGTGAGGAAATTCCTTCTATTGATCATGAGAGCCTCCTTGCTCAGTTGGTGCAAGCCTTTTCGGTTCCCCACCAGGGAGAGTGACGTCGCTTACACTCGTTCTGAATCGATACAATATCCCCTATCGAGGATCTGGGCAAGCGTTTTCCAAGATCCTCGCCTAACCTGATAACAGTCAAGCTCCAGAGTTATCCCGCACTGCCGAACCTGACAAAGGAGTCTCTTTGCCCTCCCCTGAACTTTCCCGAGACGCATCCAAGCGCCCATCCGAAGGCGCATCCAGAGGCCCGTCCGCAGCCCCGTCTGTATGGAACAGCATCAATGGCCTGGCCTACGGCGGCGACTACAACCCTGAGCAGTGGCCGGAAGACGTCCGCCGTGAAGACATCGAGCTCATGAAGGAGGCGGGGGTCAATTTCCTGAGCGTCGCCATCTTCTCCTGGGGCCTGCTGGAACCCGTGGAAGGCCAGTACGATTTCGACTGGCTGGACGACGTCATGGACAACCTCCACGAAGCGGGCATCAAGGTGGCATTGGCTACGGCTACCGCATCACCGCCCGCCTGGCTGGCCAGGAAACACCCGGAAATCCTGCCCGTGACAGCGGAAGGAACAAGGCTGGAACGCGGCTCGCGGCGCCACTACACGCCGTCGTCCTCCGTGTACCGCAGGTACGCGACCACCATGACGCGGGTCATCGCCGAACGCTACAAGAACCACCCGGCGCTGGCATTGTGGCATGTGGACAATGAGCTCGGCTGCCATGTTGGCGAGTTCTACGGCGAAGAAGACGCCGCCGCTTTCCGGGCCTGGCTTGAGCGCCGATACGGATCCATCGAGGCTCTGAACGAGGCTTGGGGAACGGCCTTCTGGTCCCAGCACTACGCCACGTTCGAGGAAATCATCCCGCCCGGAGCCGCCCCCACCACGCTTAACCCGGGCCAGCAGTTGGACTTTGCACGCTTCAATTCATGGGCGTTCATCGATTACTACCGCGCCCTGCTGCAGGTCATTCGCGAAGTCACACCGAACATCCCGGCCACCACGAACTTCATGGTCTCCAGTGCTACCAAAACCCTGGACTACTTTGATTGGTCCAAGGACATGGACGTGATCGCGAACGACCATTACCTGGTGGCTGCCGATCCTGAACGGGAGATTGAACTTGCCTTCAGCGCGGACCTCACGCGCGGCGTGGCCGGCGGCGAGCCGTGGATCCTGATGGAACATTCCACGTCTGCGGTCAACTGGCAGCCCCATAACCAACCGAAAATGCCCGGGGAAATGCTCCGCAACTCCCTGACGCATGTGGCCCGCGGCGCCGACGCCGTCATGTTCTTCCAGTGGCGCCAAAGCAAGGCCGGATCTGAAAAATTCCACTCGGCCATGGTTCCGCACGGCGGACGGGACACACAGGTCTGGCGCAACGTGGTGGAGCTCGGCGATGCCCTGTCCAAGGTGGAATCCGTGAAGGGTTCCCGTGTGGAATCGCGGGTTGCTTTCGTCTTTGATTACGAAGCATGGTGGGCCTCCGAGCTGGATTCGCACCCAAGCCAGGACGTGAAGTACCTGGAAACCATGCGCGCCTTCCACCGTTCCCTCTACCTGCGTGGCGTCACTGCGGACTTCGTCCACCCCTCCGACGACCTCTCCGGCTACAATCTCATTCTGGTCTGCACCCTCTACGCCGTGACGGACGCTGCCGCCGCCTCGATCGCTGCCGCAGCAGAGCGTGGTGCAACGGTCCTCATCAGCTACTTCAGCGGCATCGTGGATGAGCTGGACCACGTTCGGTTGGGTGGCTACCCGGGTGCTTTCCGCGAATTGCTGGGTATCCGAACCGAGGAATTCCACCCGCTTTTCCCGGGCAGCACACTCACACTCAGCGATGGAACAGTTGGTTCCTTGTGGAGCGAGCACGTTCACGTGGCTGAGTCTGGGCCGGCCGAAGTTCTGGCAACCTTTACGGACTACCCGCTCGACGGCGTCCCCGCCCTCACGCGCAGATCCACCGGCGCGGGGGCGGCTTGGTACCTCGCCACACTCCCCGACGCCGACGGCATCGATTCACTGACCGCACGACTGTTGGAGGAATCTGGGGTGACAGCCGCTGCCGAAGCTTCTGCCGGCGTCGAACTCGTCCGACGGCGATCCGCGGACGGCCGCAGCTTCCTCTTCGCCATCAACCACACTCGGGATGACGTGACCGTGAAGGCCGACGGCGACGAACTGCTAAGCGGAGCACGCTTCGGCGGCGTGGTCCCCGCCGGAGCCGTGGCAGTTATCGCAGAGGACTAACCGAAGCAGATAGCGCCAACGCAAAAACCGCGCCCGGGCGGATCACGAATGATTCGCCCGGGACGCGGTTCTTTGATGCATTGATGCCGGAAGCTAGGCTCCGATCGCGGACTTCATCTCGTCCACGGCCTTCTTACCGGCTTCCTCGGTGGAGAGCCTGTTGAACAGGACTTCCGAGGAGTAGCGCTTGATGATTTCCTGAATGGCACCTGCACCCTTGGGCGGTGCGGCCGGAGCTTCACCGAGCTCGGGCTGGATCTCACTGATGAAGTTGACCACCTTGGTGTCCGCCGTCGCCAGTTTGGGAGCGATTGCATCGCGGACGTCCGAGTTGGGGTAAACGCCGCGGTCAGCCAGCAGAATTTCGCCGGCCTTGACGTTGTTCGTCAGGAAGTCGATGAACTTGGCCGTCTCTTCAGGGTGCTTGGTCCTGGAGGATGCTGACCAGAACTGGGAAGCCTTGTACCAAAGCTTCGTATCAGTGGCCTTGCCCGTCTTGGAGGGGAAACGAAGGATCTGCAGTTCGCCGCCCGCAGCTTTCTCGAGCGCCGGCAACTGGTTGGACCACCAGAACGCCATGCCGTTCTTGCCGGTTGCCAGGCCACTCTGATCCAGTGGAGCAGCCTCGGCCTCAACAATTTCCGATGCCGACGGAACAGCCTTTTTCTCGCTGAGTTCCTTCAGGAAGTCCCAGTAGCCTGCGACGTCCGAGGGCTCGAAACCAAGCTTGCCGTCCTGGGTATAGAGTGACTTGCCGTTCTGACGCAGCCACACACCCAGGGACGCCTCATCGGTACCGTATGCAGCAGCCCCGTAGGTTCCCTTGGGAGAGTTGGCCGTGACCTCCGCGGCAATGCGCTCGAAGTCTTCCCACGTCCAGGTCTTGTCGTCCGGAAGAGCGACGCCCGCAGCCTTGAAAACAGCCGGGTTCGCGAGGATGGTGGCAGCGTTGATGCCTGCTGCAATACCAGTGAGTCCCTTGGAACCCTTGCCAGCATTCAGCGCGGCTTCGTCCAGCTTGGACGTGTCGATCTTGTACTTGGACAGATCCAGGAGCGCTCCACGAGTGGAGTACTCGGTGATGTACTTTTCGTCCATCTGGATGATATCCGGAGCGTCATTGGCAGCAACTTGGGTGGCCAGCTTGTCCCAGTAGCCACTCCAGTCGCCATACTCGGCCTTGATCTTGATGTTGGGATTCTCGGCTTCAAAAGCCGCGATGGCTTGCTGCGTCAATTGCGCCCGCTTGTCGCCGCCCCACCAGGAAAAGCGGAGTTCCACCTTGCCGTCGGCACTCTTTTGTTCTGCTCCACTGCCACATGCGCTGAGCGCCAGAACGGCAGCAGCTGTGGCAGCGATGATTGCGGAGGCGCGAAGCCGCCGCTTGGACCGCTTGGCCTTGGGTTCCGATGCGTGGGCTTTGGAAGAACCTGCGGAAGCACCTGCAGGGGCGATTCCTTCACCCTTTGGAAATACCGGCACTGTTGTCTCCGATCCTCTTTGATCTTGATACGAATGAGAAAGCGTTTTCTTGCGTGGGTTTTATGCTACAAGTCACAATCTTGTATGACAAGATCCCAGCTTGTATTACTTGTCGGGCGGAAGCCCTGGACTTCCACTCAGTACGTCGACGTCCTATTTGATGCCGGTGGTTGCGATGCCTTTGATGAGGAACCGCTGGCCGAACAGGAAGACAAGGAACACAGGGAACAGGGACACGATGGACATCGCGAAGAGCGATCCCCAACTGGTGGCGGACTGCGAATCAACGAAAGCGCGAAGCGCTACGGGGACCGTAAACATGTCCGGATCAGTGAGGTAGATAAGTGCACCGAAGAAGTCGTTCCACGTCCAGATGAAAGTGAAGATCGTGGTGGTGGCGAGGGCCGGAACCATCAAAGGCAGAATGACACGGAGGAAAATCCTCGGGTGGCCGGCGCCGTCAATGCGGGCAGCCTCATCCAATTCCTTCGGAATGCCACGGATGAACTGGACCATGAGGAACACAAAGAACGCGTCCGTGGCCAGGAGCTTTGGCACGATGAGCGGCCAGAAAGTGTTCACCCAACCGATCTGCGAAAACAGGATGTACTGCGGCACGATCACAACATGGAATGGCAGCATGATGGTCAGCAGCATGATTCCGAAGAACAGCTTTTTGCCGCTGAACTGCAGCCGGGCGAAGGCATAGGCGGCCATGGAGCACGAGATCAGGTTTCCGAGGATCGAGCCGAGTACGACGATGGCGGAGTTGATCATGTAATGCCCGAAGGGGTGCGTCAGCGCAGACCAACCATCGGTGTAGTTGCTCATTTCCAGGTTGTTCAGCCAAAGGCCGGGTTCGCGGAAGATGAGGTCATTGGGCCGCAGCGAGGAAACAACCATCCACAGCAGCGGGTAGATCATGATCCCGCCAACGAGGATCAAGATGGCGTGCTTGATGAGTCCCTTGATGCGGGCGTTCCGGCTGAAAGCCAGGCTTCCTGGCGATTCACGGCGGCGCGGGCTTTTGCTGGTCTTGCTGCTTTGGCCCTCAGCGGCGGCGGGGAGGGTCTGGATTTTAGTCATCGTAGAACACCCAATACTTTGAAGCGATGAAGTTGATGGCAGTGAAGGCGCCGATAATGACCAGCAGGAACCAGGCCATCGCGGAGGCGTAGCCCATATCGAACTGACCGAAGCCCTTCTGGTACAGGTACAGCGTGAAGAACATGGTGGAGTCGGACGGTCCGCCGTTGCCGCCAGAGACGATAAACGCCTGCGTGAATGACTGGAACGAACCAATGATTTGCAGCACCAGGTTGAAGAAGATGATGGGGCTCAGCATCGGCAGCGTGATCCGCCAGAACTTCTGCAAGGTGGTGGCGCCGTCAACTTCAGCGGCCTCGTAGTACATGTTCGGGATCTGGCGCAGGCCCGCCAGGAAGATGATCATGGGGCTGCCGAACGTCCAGACGTGCAGCAGGATGATGGAGCCGAGCGCCGTGTTGGGATCCGAGATCCAGCCAGGCCCCTGGATGCCGATCATGGCGAGGACCTGGTTCACAAGGCCGGTGGTGCCGAAGATCTGTTTCCAAAGAATCGCAACAGCCACAGATCCGCCCAGCAACGACGGCAAGTAGAAGATGGAGCGGTAGAACGGAAGGCCACGAAGCCCTTTGTCCAGGACCAGCGCGATCACCAGGGCCACAGCCAGTTGGAGCGGCACGCCTACCAGCACATATGTGAAGGTGACGCGCAGGGAATTATGCAGGCGGGCATCGCCGAACATGCGGACGAAGTTGTCGATTCCCACCCATTGCGGTGGTTGCAGAAGGTTGTAGTCCGTGAAGGACAGGTACAACGACATCAGCATCGGACCCACGGTGATGACCACGAGGCCGATCAGCCACGGAAGCAGGAAAACATAGGCGGCCTTGTTGTCGCGCCCGTTCGCTTTCTTCTCCTCCTTGGTCATGGGCCCCTTGCGGCGGGACATCGTGGAGAGTTCGCCGATGGCGCTCATCGCTTCCCTCCTGCCTGACCGCGAACGCCTTTCGGCGTCCCCGTGTGTTCATAAGCGGCCATGTGGTCTCCTTTGGTCATCGTGGCCATCCACGGAGTACGAGTGTGGTTGATGCTTGCCTTCCGGGACGCCGCCGTTCTCCTGGCGGTACCCCTTGACACACCGGGATACAGGTCCTGGTAATCAGCGGCTCCGTACCAAAGTAAACGCTTTCTTGACCCATGTACAGCCTTTTGCTAATTTTTGAGAAAGCGTTTTCTGACGAAGCCGCCCAGACCCGTTTACACGCGACCCGTTTACACACACCAAGAAGTCCGGCGTGCGCTTTCGCGCATCATCCGCACCGAAAAGGCAGGACACCATTGTTCCCCAAGCACGGCGACTGCCATGACCACTGCTGACATGGCCGCAGCGCCCACCCGCCCCAGCGCTCTTGAGCGCTACGAGGATTGGCCCGCTTACGTTGCCCGGCATCCCTTCGCGGCAGCCTCTCCAAGTGCCCAGCAGCTTGCCGACACACTCGGAGTTCCAGCTATTGGCCCGGCTCCCGAATACAGCGTGGACTCGGAAACCGAACACGACGGCGTCATCACCTCCCGCCTGTCGTGGCAGCTTGGATTCGGGCCAAGAACCTCGGCTTGGTTCGTGCGGCCGGCTGGCTCCATAGGCCCGCTGCCCGGGATACTGGCTCTTCACTGCCATGGTGGGATCAAATCCCATGGCGCGGAGCGGCTGGTGTTACTTCCACAAGACGAAGAGAACGACGCCGACGCCACCACGGGGAGCGGGTTCGGTCCCGTGCCGGCCCAGTTGCGGGAAAAGCTCTACGGTGGGCGGTCCTTCGCTACGTGGCTTGCCCAGCAGGGTTTCGCCGTCCTGGCGCACGACGCCTTCATGTGGGGCAGTCGCGGCTTCGGCCTGGAAACCCAGCCGTGGCGGACGGCCCAGGCCGTCAACGGCCGGCAGGCACTGTGGCGGGAGGCCGGCGTCGAACCTTCCGCGACGGATCTTTACAACGCAGCGGCGGCGGACCACGAACAGACTGTGGCGAAAGCCGCGACGCTCCTGGGCAGCAGCATCGCCGGAACGGTGGCGCATGATGATCTCGCGGCGCTTGGCATCCTGGCGTCCCTCCCTGGAGTGGATGCGGAACGCCTTGGATGCACAGGATTTTCAGGTGGAGGCGGCCGGGCCATGGTGCTCGCCGCGCTCAGTCCCCTGATCCGCAGCTATGTGGTCACGTGCATGATGACCACCTTCGCTTCACTCCTCCCCGCCTACCTCGACGCACATTCCTGGCTGCTCCACTCCCCCGGCCTGTCAAAGCTTGGGGATTGGCCGGATCTTGTGGCGCGTTCAACTGCCGGCGCTGTCCTGGTCCAGTACGCACTTGCCGACGAACTGTTTCCAGAGGCAGGAATGCGCGACGCAGATGCCCACCTTTCGCAGCTGATGCCGCCAGGGCGGTACACAGGCAGCTTTTGGCCCGAGCCCCATGTTTTTTCCACCGCCATGCAGGAAGAGGCGGCAGCTTTTCTCTCCTCCAACCTCCAGGCCAACGCAGCCCCTGGTTTCCCCACAACTGATCCCGCTAGGACAGCACTATGACTTCGCCCTCAACGGCCGCCGGCACCAACGTGGCCATTCCCAACCAACTGCCCCGGGTAGCACTCGTTGGCGTTCACGGATTCGGCGAAAGGCACCTTGACAACCTCCGTCGGCTTGGTTCTGCCGGAATGCTTGAACTAGTAGCTGTTGCCGATCCAATGCCGCCGGCCCA
Source organism: Micrococcaceae bacterium Sec5.1 (assembly GCA_039636795.1). Lineage (NCBI taxonomy): Bacteria > Bacillati > Actinomycetota > Actinomycetes > Micrococcales > Micrococcaceae > Micrococcaceae bacterium Sec5.1. The sequence continues at coordinate 4,520,703 of CP143430.1, forward strand.
GGACCAGTTGCCTCCTGAGGTGGGCGTCTACAGTTCCCTGGAGGAGCTGCTGGCTGCGGGAAGAGCCCCCGACGTCGTCATCATTTCCACCCCTATCCAAACCCACGCCCCGCTGGCCCTCACAGCGCTCGGGGCAGGCGCCAACGTTTACCTCGAAAAGCCTCCCGTGGCTTCCATGGCGCAATACGAAAGCGTGCTTGCAGCGGCGGCGAGCGCCGGGCGGCTGGTTCAAGTCGGTTTCCAGAGCCTTGGTTCGCACGCCCTTCCCGCCATTGAAAAGTTTGTGGCCTCGGGGGAAATCGGCGAGGTCCGCGGCATCAGCGCCACCGGTCTATGGCTCCGGACCAAGGGCTACTTCAAACGCTCCCGCTGGGCCGGTAAGCGAAGCCTGAACGGCACGGATGTGGTGGACGGCGTGGCGACGAACGCCTTGGCACACGCTGTGGCTACTGGGCTGCGACTCGCAGGTGCAAGGACCCTTGCCGACGTCGAATTGGTCGAAACTGACCTATACCGTGCGAATGACACCGAGAGCGATGACACTTCCGTGATCAGGGTTCGCACCACGACTGGCACTGTGCTGACCTGTGCCTTGACGTTGTGCGCACCCGTGCAGTCAGCGCCATCGGTGACCATCTACGGCACACTCGGGCAGATCACGCTTTCCTACACGGAAGACAGTGTGGAGGTCACCACTCCCAGCGGGGTCCGGACTGAGACTTTCGGGCGGACGGACCTGTTGGAAAACCTCTTGTCAGCACGGACCGAACAAGATCTGCTGAGCCCCCTGAGTGGAGCCGGCGCCTACATGTCCGTGCTGGAAGCGGTACGAACCTCGGACGCACCCACGCTCATCCATCCAGACCATGTGACATGGCTGGGTGACGGCGACGACGCCCATGCCGTGGTGCAGGGCATCGAATCGTGGATCCGCCGCGCCACCCTGGGGCAAGCCACTTTCGCGGAACTCGGGGCGCCGTGGGCGGCGAGTACCGCTGCAGCAGTCAAGCCAGAACTGAAGGTCAACGGCAAAGCCGTCGCCACCCTGCAGGACGGCTCGGCCATCCGGCCAACCTCCTCTCCGCGTCCATACCTCCATCCCGTCCGAACCCTTGCCGGCACGGTCGTAAGCGACCACATCCCGGAAGACCATGTGTGGCACCTTGGAGCAGGGGTCGCAATCCAGGACGTGGATGGTATCAATTTCTGGGGTGGCCGGACCTACACCCGCGACGCCGGAGCTTACGTCTGGCGCAAGGACCACGGCCGCGTGGTCCTTGAGTCTGCCGAGCACAGGGATAGCGCCGACCTCGGAGATGGCGCCGTACACATGGATGGCGAGCGGCACGAACTGTTGAGCTGGGTGGGCCCTGACGGTACCCCTGTCCTCCGCGAACAGCGCGAGTGGCACTGGGCCGCCGTCGGGAATTCTGCCTGGCAGCTGACGCTGGACTTCACGCTCGAATCCGCCACGGGACGCCCGGTGCTGCTGGGCAGCCCAGGTTCCAACGGACGGGCGCAGGGCGGTTATGGCGGCTTCTTCTGGCGCCTGCCGAGGGTTAGCGACGCGACCATCTGGACCCCTGATTCGCGTGGTGAAGATGCCGTACATGGCAGCGTCGCGCCCTGGTTGGCTTGGTCAGGAACTTTCGACGCCGCAACGGGCAGCGGTCAGACTGCAGGCGATCCGGGTCTGGGCCATCCGGCCACGCTCGTATTCCTTGCATCGCCCCAAGCGCCGGACCCCTGGTTCGTTCGGCACTCAGGCTATCCGGGCGTGGGGCTGTCCTTGGCGTGGGAATCGCCGGTGGCCGCAGAACCCGGCCGCCCTGTGCATCGCACGGCCAGGGTGCTCATTGCCGATGGCTTCCTTGCCACTCAAGACATTGAACAGCTCATTTCAACCCAGGGGGACCCAGCATGACCGCTCCGACTCAATTAACGCCGGCTCCGACTGCCGTCACTGCGCCCGGCAACGTCGCCGACCGCAGAGTAAAGCGCCAGCGGGTGCTGGACATCCTGGACCGCTCGGGTCGCGACTCGCTGCTGCTCACCAGCAACACGGCGCTCACCTGGTATCTGGACGGCAGCCGGGTCCACATCAGTCTGGCCGGGGATCCCATTGCCGCCCTCCTGGTGGATCGAACCGGGGATCACCTGGTGACGTTCAACAACGAAGCCGGCCGCATTGAGGCAGAGGAGCTTCCGGAGGGCGTCAACCTGCACAGTATTCCGTGGCACGGCCAATTGCATGCCTCTGCGGCAGGGCTGGCCGACGATGGAAACCCGCTGATGGAAGCCGCCGTCACACAGGAACTTCGGGCAGCACGACAACAACTCCTGCCCGCGGAGACAGCCCGTTATGCCCAATTGTCCGCAGATGCAGCCAGCGCGATGACGGACGTCCTCACGGCAGCAACGCCCGGGACAACGGAGTTCGAGCTGGTCTCAGACCTTGCTGCCCGGATTGTGGCAGTTGGCGCCGAGCCGCTTGTCCTGCTGTGCAACGGCGCTGCCCGGAGCGCGTTCCGCCACCCGCTGGCAACGCATGCTCCCATCGGCCGCAGGGCCATGGCCGTGATTTGTGCCCGGCGTCATGGCTTGGTGGCCAACGTGACCCGTTGGGTAGCGTTCGACGCCGGTACCCCACAGGAGCTCGACGCCGAGGCCCGCATCGCGGCAGTTGAGGCCGACATTTTCCAAGCCACTGTGCCGGGTGCCAAGCTCAACGAGGTCTTTGCCGAGATCCAGGACGCCTATGTGCGCCACGGTTTTGGTCCCGAGCAGTGGACGCTGCACCACCAGGGTGGTCCTGCAGGCTATGCGGGCCGTGATCCGCGGGTCACCGCGGACGTAGCCGACAGGATGGTCCTCAACCAGCCGTTCACGTGGAACCCCTCCGGGCCAGGCGTGAAAATCGAAGACACCGTGCTGCTCACGGATTCCGGCCTGCGCGTCCTGACCACTGACGACCGTTGGCCGACAACGGAAGTGGACGGCCGCCGTCGTCCGCTCACCCTGCGGCCCTAAGCCGCACCAAACCTCAACCAACACGAAGGGGCGGGGTCACCGTGATGGTGGCCCCGCCCCTTTCGTCCGCCCACCCATGTAAGTTAGCCGGAGTTAGCCCAGGGTTAGCACGCCGTCCACCCGGCGCGGGATGCCCAACGGGTTCGACTCGCGCAGGGCCGGGTGCAGGATGTTGTCCGGCGCGTCCTGGTAAGCCACCGGACGCTGGAAGCGGCGGACCGCGGTCGCGCCCACTGAGGTAAACAGCGATGTCGTCGCGGGGTATGGCCCTCCGTGCTGCTGCGACCAATTCACGGCAACGCCAGTGGGCCAACCATCAAACAGGACCCGGCCGACGAGCTCACTCAGCTGCTCCACGAGCGCCGAAACGTCCTCACCCGGCTGCGCATGGACAGTGCCGGTGAGGCTGCCTGGAACCTTGGCGAGGGCCTGGGACAGCTCTTCGTCATTGGCGTACTCAATGAGGAGCGTGGTGGGCCCGAAGCACTCTTCCAGCAACTCATCAGGACGCTCCAGCACGTTGGCGGCGCTCGTGGAGAACACCACCGGCGCGGCGCCGTCGGCCAGGCTGTCCTGATCCACAGTGCCACTCACCACCGCAACACCCGGCTGCTCGGCAACGCTGCGAAGGCCGTAAGGGTAGGCCTCCGCAATCCGCTCAGTCAGCATGGCCGCCGTCGGCTTATCCTTGCTTGCCTCGGCCACCTGGGCAGCGAAATCGGTGCCAGCGGGGATAAAGACGAGCCCGGGCTTAGTGCAGAACTGCCCCGCTCCCTGGGTGAAGGAACCAGCCAGTCCTGCAGCAAGTTCCTGGCCGCGGTCAGCCAAGGCAGCATCAGTGATGACCACCGGGTTGAGGCTGCCGAGTTCGCCATAGAAGGGGATCGGCTCGGGGCGGGACGTTGCGAGGTCGAACAGAGCGCGGCCGCCGGGGATCGAACCGGTGAAGCCCACGGCCTTGATGGCGGGATCCTGCACCAATGCGGTACCGGCCTCGCGTCCGCTCACCAGGGCGAAGATTCCCTGCGGAGCGCCGGCATTGGCCAGGGCTTCGGTCACGATCTCGGCAGTCCGTTCGGACAGGCGGAGGTGGCCGGAATGTGCTTTGACGATCACCGGGCAACCGACAGCCAGCGCCGATGCGGTGTCGCCACCGGCCACCGAGAAGGCGAACGGGAAGTTCGACGCCGAGAACACGGCCACCGGTCCAATTGGACGCAGGATGCGGCGCAGGTCAGGCTTGGGCGGGGTGGCGGCAGGATCCGCGTGGTCGATGACGGCCTCCAAGTACGAGCCCTCGGTGATGACCCTCGCGAACAGCCGGAGTTGGCCGCTGGTCCGGGCTACCTCTCCGGTGAGCCGAACCGTACCAAGGCTGGTTTCGGAGTCAGCTATGGACACCAGTTCCGTCACGTTGGCGTCCAGGGCGTCGGCGACGGCGGTCAGCCAGGCCGCGCGCTCGGCGTCGGACGCGGCGGCGGTCACCTTGAAGGCTGCGGCGGCAGCGGCCGTCACCGCGGTCAAATCAAGAGTTGCTGTACTCAATGTGGTTTCCTTTACTCTCATTTTTGGAGCTCTCACGGTCGGCCAGCTCCGCGGCAAACTCGAAGCCAAGGCCTGGACGGCCTACGGTGCTGAGCCTGCTGTTGCGGATTCGGATGGGAGACGGCTCAGCGAGGATGCCGAGCTGCTCAAAGGAAGCGTCTTCCACGTCCTCCACGCTCACGGCCTCCCCCAGGGTGAGCGCCAACTGCCCGGAGAGCTCCGGAAGCAGGTGCGGAGCCACCCTGATGCTGTTGGCGCGGGCCAACTCAACGATCCTGCGGAATGGCGTAATGCCGCCCACGCGGACAATGTTGGGTTGGATGATATCCACGGCTTCGGCTTCGATGAAGTCGCGGAAACGGTAGATGGTGTGGACGTTCTCGCCCAGCGCGATGGGCACTGGAGAGTGTTTACGCAGGCGCCGGTAAGCCCAGAGATCGTCAGCGCGGATTGGTTCTTCCAGCCATTCCAGTCCGTACTCCCCCAAAACATCCAAAGCACGGAAGGTGTGGGCCAGGTCCCAGCGTTGGTTGGCGTCAATCATGAGCAGACGGTCCGGGCCGATGACCTGCCGCACTGCGGCAACCCGTTCAGCATCCTCGCGTAGCTCAGGCTTTCCCACCTTGATCTTCACAGCCTTATGACCAGCGGCAACCCAACGCTGTGCCTGCTCCACGAGTTGTTCCAAGGAGTAGTGCAGGTTCACGCCCGAGCCATAGACCTCCACCGATTCCTGGCGTTGACCCAGAAGTGCAGTGACGGAGGTGTCGGACTGACGTGCCTTGAGGTCCCACAGCGCGAGGTCCACGCCGGCCATGGCGATAGTGGTCAGGCCTCCCCCGCCTGCCTCGTGCAGGCGCTTCCAGAGCTGGTCCCACACGGTTTCCGGATTAGGCTCCAGCCCAAGGATGAAGGGAGCAATGTCGTGGTCCAGGAGGGCTTTGACTGCCTGGGGACCAATAGTAGGTGTCCACGAGAAGCCGTGGCCCACGCCGCCGTCGTCGGTGGTCAGCTCGGTGACGATCACATGGTTCTCGGGCGCTTCAGCACCCCAACTGCGCAGCAGTGGAACGGTGATCAACCGCGTGGTGAGCCCCGTAATGCGCGCTGTCATCAGCTGACGGCCAGCTCGTGGCCCTTGGCCAGGATCGATTTGAGCTCCAACAGTTGTTCGTCTGTGGGGTCCACCAGCGGCGGGCGGACAGGGCCCACCGGCAAACCGGCCAAGCGCAGGCCAGCCTTGACGAGCGAAACGCCGAAGCCGGGCGTCTGGTCCCGAAGCCTCACGAGGGGAGCATAGAAGCCCTCAAGCAGTGCGTTTCGGCGGTCTTCGTCACCAGAGACGTAGGCGTCGTAGTAGGCTTTGGCGATCTCCGGAGCCATGGCAAAGGCGGCCGAGGAGTAGAGCGGGATCCCCAGGCCACGGTAAGCGCCCTGGGTCAGCTCGGCCGTGAGGAGCCCGTTGAAGAGTGCGAAGTCGGTTCGGCCGCTGGCGTTGATGGCGGATACGATTTCCTGCGCCAGGCCGACGTCCCCGATCCCATCTTTGAAGCCCATGATTTTGGGGTTCGCAGTAAGGCGGGTCATGGCTGCGGCAGTGAACTTCGCCGTTCCCCGGTGATACACGATCACTGGCAGGCTACTGGCCGCGGCGATGGCCTCGACGTAAGCAACGACGCCGTCTGTTGGCCCTGTTACGAGGTACGGCGGGAGAACCAGCAACGCGTCAGCGCCTGCCTCCTCGGCAACCTTGGCGGCAGCAAGGGCGTGGCCCAGCGGGCCGCCGGCGCCTGCGACTACCGGGACAGCTCCGGCAACAGCTTCGACGGCGGCAGTCACCACGGTCCGGATCTCCTCCAGGGAGAGGGCATGGAATTCACCCGTGCCGCAGGCGGGGAACACACCTCCGGGTCCGAAAGGAAGGCGTGAAGTGATGTGCTCCTTCAGGAGGTCCACGTCCACCGAGCCGTCTTCGGCAAAGGGTGTGACGGGGAAAAACAGTACGCCGTCGAAGTTCATGGTGTCTCCTTGGTTGCTCCCGCCGGGACCAGGCCGGCAGGATTCTCGTCGTCGAGTAGTGCTTGGTCTGATGCTGCTGAATCTGCGCCTTCGTAGGGCGGCGTAAGTTCGGTACGCCAGCTGCGCTTGGGCTCCCAGCCAAGTAGCTCACGCGCTTTCCTTACCGAGAACGCCGGACTGGTGCCGGTCAAATGTTCGGTGAGCGGGGCGCTGCCGGGCAGGAAACGCGGGAACAGCTCCGCGAGCGGGGAAGTGGCCAAGGCATCCTTGGCTCCGACGAAGAACACCTGGCCGTTGGGGATGGTGTCCATCTTTTCCAACAGGACGTCCAGGAATTCCGCTACGTCCCGGGCGTCAACGTAGTTGAACAGCGCGGGGGCGGACAGGGCCGGATCGGCAAGGCGTTCGCGGACGGTGTGTCCCTGCTGTGTGGGCGCGCCTTGCCACTCTTCCGGGGAGATGACAAAGCAGGGCCGGAATGCCGCATACCGGATTTTGTTGCCTTGCGCCGCGGCAAACATCTGCACTGTTTGTTCGGCGATCAGCTTGGAAAATGCGTAGGCATTCCAGGGCTTGGGCGGCGTCTGCTCGTCCAAGGGGAACGACGGCGGCAACCAACCGGCGGGTGAGCCGTAGCCCAGGGCGGTGGGGCTGCTTGCCGTAATAATCTTCGGAATACCGGCGTCAGTGGCTGCACTGATCACCGCATAGGCGAGCCGGGTATTGGTACTGAAGATGACTTCCTCAGGCGCGCTGAAAGGTACGGCGATAGCAGCGAGGTGGATGACGGCGTCGGGGTTTGTTTCCCGGAAAAGCCGCTCCGCTTCTCCCGGGGCCATAAGGTCTGCCGTGTACTGCACGGCACCGGCCGGCAGCTGCTCGGCCGGGATGGCATCGCGATCAACCGAGACCACCTCGTGGCCGGCCTGGGCGAGTCCGGTCACGACGCTGCGGCCAAGGCGGCCGGAACCGCCGGTGACGAAAATCCTGCTCATGGTGTTGTCCTTGTGTAAGTGGCGGGCCGCTAGGCCTGGCCGCGGCTGAGATCGACGCCGAGGCCAAGCTCGCTGATGCGGACAGGGAGTTCGGTGTCCAGGGACTGGTTGCCGGCGATGCCGACTGAGACGGAACGGAGGCCATCGATGTACCCCGACGGTCGGCCCAGGGGGTCTACGCCCGGTCCGTTGAAGAGGTCCGAGAGCAGCAGGTTGTCGCCGCCTCCGTGGCCTCCCTCACCGTTGACGATCGGGACTTCGTAGGCTGCCTCCCAGTGACGCTGGACCACCAGGCGCTCACCGTTGCGCCGAACGGCGTCTTCTTCCTCGATAGCTGTTGCGCTGGGGTCCACCACGGTCTTCTTGTCCGTGCTGAACTGAACCGCTGCGCGCTCAACCACCTCGAGTTCGGCCCGGCCTTCCGTACCGTTGACGCTAACCCGGTAGCCTTCCCACGGGCTGTGGGCGTTCAGCGAGTAACTGAGCGTGGGGCCGCCCTGGTAATCCACCACGAGGGCCAGGTTGTCCTCGATGGTGATGCCTTCAGTGAAGACGTCCTGGTCCCGCAGGTAGCCGTCGAACTTTTCATTGTCGTAGTACAGGGCTTTCAGGCGTTCGTCCTCGCGCATGTCCAGGCGGAACGGATCACGCGCCAGGCCATCAACTGTGCCGCGTTCGGGGCGGGCACCAAGACCGCGCTCGGCAGCATTCTTGTCGCCGTAGAAGCGGAGCCCACCGGAGGCGAAAACGCGCTCGGGGACATCATTGATCCACCAGTTGACGAGGTCGAAGTGGTGCGAGGCCTTGTGGATGAGCAGGCCACCGGAGTTCTTCTTCTCACGGTGCCAGCGGCGGAAATAATCCGCGCCGTGCACCGTGTCCAGCACCCACGCGAAGTCGATGGATGTGACCTTGCCGATCACGCCGTCCTGGATGATCTCCTTCAGCGCGGTGTTGCGCGGCGAGTAACGGTAGTTGAACGTGACAACGACGTTTCGTCCGGTTTCCGCGACGGCAGTGGTAATGCGGCGGCAGCCCTCAACGTCAATGGTCAGGGGCTTTTCAACCACGACGTCGGCACCCGCCTCGAGTGCCTCGACGATGTAGTCCGCGTGGGTGTAGTCCGGCGTCGTGACGATGACGCGTTCGATGCCGTTGGCCTGGATAAACTCGGTCAGCTTGGCTGGCTCGAAGTATGCCACCGGCTCTGTTCCGCCCAGTTCCTTGATGAGTTCCTGGTAAAACTCCACGCGGCCCTGGTTCACGTCCGACAACGCGACGAGCTCAGCTACGTCAGCGTGCTGTCCATAGATCGCGCGAATGTACATTTCAGAACGGCCGCCGGTGCCGATAAGGGCCATGCGGGTCCGATGACGATCAGCGTTTCCGGTGGCGGATGCGGATGTGTCTGCCCCGGGTGAATGGGTCTCGGCGGTGTCGACGTTGACCATGGAAATGCCCCTTTCAAAAGGCAGAGTGAACCGCTTGACGGCCCGGCGTGAACTGGGAAGAATCATGAGAAAGCGTTTTCTCAGAGCGTTATAAGCTTTGTATCAAGACTCTGGCGGTTCCGTCAACCATTGCCCCAACGCAGGGGCAGCACGCGGACTGCCAACCGGAAGGGGCAACATGGCACGGAGGAACACCAATCGGCGGGTTGGCATAGCCGATGTCGCGGAGAAAGCAGGCGTCTCGCACGCCACAGTGTCCCGCGTCATGAACGGTAACGCCGCCGTGGATCCCGGCATCGCCGCCCGCGTCAGGGCTGCAGCGGCCGAACTCAAATATCAGCCCAACCCCGTCGGACGAAGCCTGGCCTTGGGCAAGACCGACACCATCGGCATTGTTGTCCCGGACCTGGCCAACCCCACCTTCCAGGCCATTCTCCGCGGACTAAGCATTGCGGCAGCCCAGGACGGGTACCGCGTTCTGATCGCAGATTCCTCCGAAGTAACCAGCGAGGAAGCAATCCTTGCCGGAGAAGCCCGCCGCCGCTGCGATGGTGTGGTGCTTTGCGCACCCCGTATGGGCGATGCCGAACTCGAAGAGCTCGCACCCACCCTGCATCCACTGGTTCTGATCAACCGCACCACGGTGGCAACCAACACTCCAAGTCTCAGCGTGGACTACGGCCAAGGCATCCAGGAACTGGCACAGCACCTCGTGACCCTGGGTCACCGGCGTCTGGCCTTCCTCTCCGGACCGGAGCACAGCGCATCCAACCGCCAGCGCTTGGTGGGCCTGGAAAAATTCCGGAAAGAGCACCCGGAGACTGAACTCCAAATGCTCCACGGCGGGTCCAACTTCGACTCCGGACATGAATCCACCGAGGCCATCATCGCCAGTGGCGCAACGGGCATCCTGGCCTTCAATGACCTCGTCGCCATGGGTTTGCTCAGCGGCCTCCACGAGCGGGGAGTGCGGGTTCCGGAGGACATCTCGGTAACGGGGTTCGATGACATCCCGTTCGCCAAGTACACCACTCCCCCGCTGACCACGGCCGCCGTTCCCATCAATGAACTTGGGAGCCTGGCCTGGCGGCGGATGCGGGAACAGATCCAGCAAGCCGGAGAATCCACCACGCAAGCCCAGGATGAGTTCTCGCCGCGCATGGAAATCCGCAAGAGCACCGCGGCCCCGGCTCTCAAGCCCGCCTAGAAATGCAACGCGGGGTCACTTATGGCCCATCCGGAAGCCCAGCATGGGCCACAAGTGACCCCGCGTTGCTCTATTCCCCGGCAGGCTGCGAGCCCACTCCGGCTTCCTTGTAGAAACCCTGGATGTGGGCGGCCACAAGGTCTGCTGCCCGGCCGCCGTCGTTCGCGTTGACGGCTGCCAATATCGCGTGGTGTTCCGCCCGAAGCCTGCCCGAGGTGGCCTTCCAGTCAGGCAGGTTTCCGGTGAGTTTCCCGGCGTAGTTTTCAATGGCGCCACGCAATGACGCCATCATGGCACTGACCACGGTGTTCCCGGCAGCCTGTGCCAGTGCCACGTGGAACCGGGCGTCAAGCGCCAGGAACGTCTCAATATCCGGGCTGTTGTCCATTTGCTCGAGCAAGGCCGCAGCCTCGTCGAGCGCGGGGGCACCAACCTTTGCCCGCGCAGCCGCCCAGGATTCGAGCAACACCCTCGTCTCCACGATGTCGGCCACGGGAAGGTGTCGCGTTGCCACGTGGAGGCGGAGCGTCGAGCCCAGTGCCGAGCCGGGCTCGGCGATCACTACCGTTCCCGCGTCCTTGCCCGAACCAACTCCCGCGCGCACCACACCCATTGCTTCAAGGATCCGCACAGCTTCCCGCACGGATGTCCTGGATACCTGCAGCTGCTCGGCCATGGCCCGTTCTCCGGGGAGGCGTCCGCCGAGGGCGAGGTCGCCGTCGGATAGTTGCTTTTCTATCCACTGCAGGACTAGTTCGTGGGTACGCATACGGGAATACTAGTTGATGTGGTCCAACCACATGGCTTAGAGTGTGGTTAGACCACAGTGGTAGGACCACAGAATTTCAAGGGAGAACCGCATGACCGACACCCTCGATCCGAAGATCACAGCCGCTCCGGCCAATGCCGGCAGCGACGAGAACGTCAGCCGGCCGCCGCAGCCGACCCCCGCCGTCGTGCAACCTCCGGCACTGAAGCGACGCATACCCAAAGTGTCCGATCTGGCGCCTCTGATGCAGTTCAAGAAGCCGGAATTCAGCAAGGCCGCCCGTCTCAAGCGCGCCAGCACTATCTGGGAGCTGCGCGAGATCGCCAAGCGTCGCACGCCACAAGCACCCTTCGACTACACAGACGGGGCTGCGGAGGAAGAAATCACACTGCGCCGGGCACGGCAGGCGTTCCAGGACATCGAATTCCGCCCCGGGATCCTTCGTGATGTTTCCAGGATTGACCTTCGCACCGACATTTTGGGAAAGGAATCACGCCTCCCCTTCGGCATCGCGCCCACCGGATTCACCCGCATGATGCAGTCGGAGGGCGAATACGCTGGTTCGCAGGCCGCAGAAGCCGCGGGTATTCCCTACACGCTGTCCACCATGGGCACTGCTTCGATCGAGGACGTTGCTACAGCCGCTCCGAACGGCCGCAACTGGTTCCAGTTGTACCTGTGGACCGACCGCGACCGCTCTCTGGAGTTGATCGAGCGCGCCGCCAAAGCAGGCAACGATACCCTCATGGTGACCGTAGATACCGCTGTAGCGGGGGCTCGCCTGAGGGACGTCCGTAACGGCATGACCATCCCGCCGGCACTGACGCTCAAGACCGTCCTGGATGCGTCCTACCGACCCGCATGGTGGTTCAACTTCCTGACGCACGAGCCTCTGACCTTTGCGTCGCTGTCGCGCTACACCGGCACGGTGGCGGACCTCATCAACTCAATGTTCGATCCCACACTGACCTACGAGGACCTGGACTGGTTGCGTGAAACCTGGAAGGGCAAGCTCGTGGTCAAGGGCATCCAAACCGTTGAGGATGCCCGCAAGGTGGTGGACCACGGCGCTGATGGCATCGTCCTGTCCAACCATGGCGGCCGCCAACTGGACCGCGCACCCATCCCGTTCCACCTGCTTCCCGAGGTTACTTCGGCGCTGAAGGCTGACAACAGCAAGGCTGCCGTCATGCTGGACACCGGCATCATGAGCGGCGCCGACATCGTGGCAGCTCTCGCCTTGGGGGCACACTTTGCCTTGATCGGACGCGCTTACCTCTACGGACTCATGGCCGGCGGACGCGAAGGCGTGGACCGCACCATCCAGATCCTCGAGAAGGACATGACCCGGACCATGGCGCTGCTGGGCGTCAGCAAAGTCTCGGACCTGAACCCGGACCACGTGCGGCTCCTTCAGCACTAGCGCCCGCCCAAGTAAGTAGCAGATGAGGCCGTTATGAACGCTCATAACGGCCTCATCTGCTACCCAGTTGGGCAAGGACGGCGCTAGATCAGGCCTTGAGCCAGCATGGCGTCGGCTACCTTGACGAAGCCGCCGATGTTGGCGCCCACCACGTAGTTACCAGGCGAACCATACTCTTCGGCGGTTGCTGCGCAGCGGTCGTGGATGCCCACCATGATCTCCGTAAGCCGCTGTTCAGTGTGCTCGAACGACCACGAATCACGGCTGGCGTTCTGCTGCATTTCCAGTGCGGACGTAGCAACACCCCCGGCGTTGGCGGCTTTGCCCGGCCCGAACAGAATGCCGGCTTCCTGAAACACTGACACGGCCGACCGTGTGGAGGGCATGTTGGCCCCCTCGGCCACAGCGATCAGGCCGTTGCTGACCAACTTGGCGGCAGCATCGCCGTCGAGCTCGTTCTGGGTGGCGCAAGGCAGCGCGACCGTGCCGTTCACGTCCCACACCGAGCCACCCGCTACGTAATTGGATCCGGGCCGTCGAAGCGCGTATTCCGTCAGCCGGGCGCGCTCCACTTCCTTGATGTGACGCAAAAGCCCGACGTCGATCCCAGCCTCGTCCACGATGTAACCGGACGAGTCGGAACAGGCCACCACAGTTGCACCGAGCGACTGCGCTTTGGCAATCGCATTGATGGCTACATTTCCGGAACCGGACACCACAACACGTTGGCCGTCGAAGGAAGTGCCGCGGGTCTTGAGCATCTCCTGGGCAAAGATCACCGTGCCATAGCCCGTGGCTTCCGGCCGGACCAACGAGCCACCCCAGGAAATCCCTTTGCCGGTGAGGACCCCGGATTCGTAACGGTTGGTGATGCGCTTGTACTGGCCGAAAAGGAAGCCGATCTCGCGTCCACCAACGCCGATGTCGCCAGCAGGGACGTCCGTGTACTCGCCGATGTGGCGGTAGAGCTCAGTCATAAACGACTGGCAGAACCGCATGATCTCGGCATCCGAGCGTCCGCGCGGATCGAAGTCGGAGCCGCCCTTGCCGCCGCCGATCGGCATGCCTGTGAGGGCATTCTTGAAGATCTGCTCAAAGCCTAGAAACTTGACGATGCCCAGATAAACGGAGGGATGGAACCGTAGCCCACCTTTGTAGGGACCGAGCGCGGAGTTGAACTCCACCCGAAAACCGCGGTTTACGTGGACCCGGCCAACGTCGTCGGTCCACGGTACGCGGAAGATGATCTGCCGTTCGGGTTCACAGAGACGCTCCAGCACGGCGCCTTCCAGGAATTCGGGGTGCCGATCGTGAACCGGCCCCAGGCTTTCGAAGACCTCGGTGACAGCCTGGTGGAACTCCTTCTCGCCTGGATTCCGCGCCAACACGGTGTCCCTGACGGCTTCGAGCCTCGAATCCATGCGTCTTCCTATCCCTCAGTGCGCCGACCGGCGGCGAGACGATTCAGTCCCGCTCATGGTTGCACCAATGGATGTAGGATCTCCATCCGATGGGATTGTGACCTTCGGCCCGGAGTTAACACGACTGTAGAAAATCCGCGCAACCGCAAGGAAACCTGACCTTAACGAAACCTCACAAGGTGTCCAAGATCACGTTGGATTGCTTGAATATAGCGCACTAGCGCTTGCGACCGAACTTCGGGAGGTTGGGAAGGTTCGGGAGGTTAGCCAGCAGGTCCGCGGCTTTAGTGGCAGCGCGGCCAACAGTCCGGCCGATCTGCTGCGGGACGGTATCGTCCGATGCGAGTTCCAGCGAGACGGGCATCCCATCTGAGTGGACTTTCACGGCCTTGCTAACGGCGTCTGCACGAGTTTCGATGACATCCGGCACAGTGGGTTCCACAAGCGAAGCAGAAGCCACCGTTTGAGGAGCTGCTTCCACGGAAGGTCCGACGGCGGCAGCAGCCGAGGGTCCGACGTCGAACGTTTCCAGCCACGTGGCTACGCCCGCCAGCGGTTTCGGGTTCAGCGCGTAGTAGCGCTTCTGCCCCTGGGCGCGCATGCTGACGAGGTCAGCCTCACGGAGCACCTTCAGATGCTTGGAGATAGTGGGCTGGCTTGCAGCCAGTTCTTCCACCAATTCGCCTACAGCTTTATCCCCAGAGCGGAGTGAAACCAGGATGTCGCGCCTGGTTGCCTCAGCTATGACGGCAAATACGTCGTCAGTCACCATGCCTCCCACCCTAGCGACATATACGCCAAATGGCATCCCTGTTTCGCGCCGCGACGGCGCCGGATCGTTGACCCTATCAAGAGCCGATGCTAAAACGGACTCACGGTCCGTCCGGGCTCCCAGGCCCCGGCCGCCAAAAGCACGGGGTGCGGGCAATGACTGATTTCCTTCGGCGGCAAATCTTCAACATCATCGCCGGGGTGTTCCTTGCCGTATTCGTCTTCGTGTGGAGTGCGGTGCTCCTCCGGGTCGGCACCTGGGTTCCAACCGGTGGGTTGAGCGCCCCTGAGCTGAACGGAGCGTTGGTTACCGCGGCGGGAGTCCTCGCAACGTCCCTGAGTTCGCTTACGGCATCTGCACTCGGGTTCACTATCTCGGAGGTTAAGCGGGACAACACGAACGCTGGCGAATCCGGTCCCCTCGTCAGCCCGGCGGAGGTTGCCCTGCGTTTATCGGGACGGGTGATATTCGCGATCATGGTTTACATCACCATGGGCTTGCTGGTCCTGGTGCTATGGCTGTTCAAGGGCCAAGCGTCCACGGACCTCATCGGAGCCTTTGCGTTGTCTTTGCTGGGCTGGCTCGTGGGTGCTGCGGGCGTGGTCTTCCAGACGGAGAAGTCCGAGCCATAGCTGGCGAGTCAAGACCAGCTAATCGAACCAGGGATCCAACCCGTACAAAGGGAAGATCTCCTTGCGTGTGGCAATGACCGTGCGGTCCACCTCGTCCGCTGGGTCGTATCCAACTTCCCAAGAGCGCCACCAAACATCCACGTCGTCGCCCATCGACTCCGGAGCCCACACCCCGTAAGTTTCCCTGACATAGTTACGCCATGCTTCTGGCACGGGGGTGCTCAAGGGCACCGGCCGCTGTGTCACCATCCCGATCAGATGGCTCCAGGCACGTGGCACAACACCCGTAACGTCGTAGCCGCCCCCGCCTGTGGCGATCCAGCGGTTATCGCAGTACCTGGCGGCGAGGCTCGCCACGGCGCTGGCCGCCTCACGCTGCCCGTCCACGCTGAGGTTGAGGTGCGTCAATGGATCCAGGCGGTGCGAGTCGCAGCCATGCTGGCTGACAATCACCTCGGGATTGAAGGCGGCAACCAGCTGCGGTACCACCGCATGGAAGGCGCGAAGCCACGCGGCATCTCCGGTGAACGCCGGCAACGCGACGTTGACAACCGTGCCCTGCGCATCAGGGCCACCGGTTTCATTGGCAAAACCCGTTCCCGGAAAGAGGGTAAGACCGGACTCATGCAGGGAAATCGTCATGACGCGGGGGTCATTCCAAAAAATGCTTTGGGTTCCGTCGCCGTGGTGGGCGTCGACGTCGATGCTGACGACGCGCTGCACGCCGCCATCCAGCAGCCGTTGGATGGCAATCGCGACGTCGTTGTAGACGCAAAAACCGCTGGCGCGGTCACGTGCTGCATGGTGCATTCCGCCACTGAAATTCACGGCACGGACGGCGTTGCCGGACAGAATGGATTCCGCAGCGAGCAAAGAGCCACCGGCGAGCCGGGCGCTGGCCTCATGCATACCGGCGAACGCAGGATCATCCTCCGTCCCCAGACCACGCCCTTCCTCCGGCATGCCAGGATTCTCGCTCACCCGGCGGACGGCCTCCACATAGTCGGCGCTGTGCACCGAGCAAAGATCGACGTCGGTGGCCAGCTCCGGCGCCTCCACCGCCACATGGCTGTGGTTGAAAAGACCAAGGGATTCCGCGAGCCTCGCCGTTAACTCCAGGCGCTGCGGGGCCATAGGATGGCTGGGACCAAAGTTGTAAGCAGTCATGGCTGGATCCCACACCACCGTCGTTGGCAGTGCGGATCGCGTAATGCTGGAAGCAGTTGTTCCAAGCCTGGAGTTCATCCAGAACAGGCTACCTGAGGCCGCGCTGCACTACCGCCCGGTTACGCCGCAGGAATAGTGGTTTACTACTCAGGAAAGCATGTTCAACCGAGGAAGAACCCCATGTCTCAAAGCCAGTCGCGCTCCGTGAGCCCGGCCAACTGGCAACCCGGCCAGCAGGAACGTGAAGGTCTATGGATTTTCACGCGTGCGCGCGACTTCATCGACAACATCGCCAACACGTCCCCGGCCCGTTTGGCCTTGGTCGCTTTCGCCTCGGTGATCCTGCTCTTCACAGGCTTGTTGTCTTTGCCATTTTCCTCGGCGTCGGGCGAACCTACTCCTCTTCACCAGGCCATGTTCACGGCAGTTTCCAGTGTCTGTGTTACGGGCCTGACCGTGGTTTCCACCGCCACCCACTGGTCCTTCCTCGGCCAGCTCATTATTTTGGTGGGCATCTTTGTGGGCGGCCTTGGCACCCTGACCCTGGCTTCACTGTTGGCGCTCATGGTCAGCAAGCGGCTTGGTGTCCGCGGCAAGCTCATCGCCCAGGAAGCCATGAACAACGCCGGCAGGCTTGGTGAAGTGGGTACGCTGCTCCGCATCGTCATCGTGACCTCCGTGGTGATCGAAGGCGCGCTTGCCCTTGCGCTGATCCCCCGCTTCATGCTCCTCGGAGAGCCCTTCTGGCAGTCGGTTTGGCACGGGGTCTTCTACTCGATCTCGTCCTTCAACAATGCCGGATTTACGCCGCACTCGGACGGCATCGTCCCCTACGAGACCGACCTCTGGATCCTCGTTCCACTCATGCTGGGCGTGTTCCTCGGCAGCCTCGGCTTCCCCGTAGTGATGGTCCTCCAACAGAACGGCCTGAACTGGAAGAAGTGGAACCTCCACACCAAGATCACCATCCAGGTGTCCTTCATACTGCTGCTCGCCGGCACAGTCCTGTGGGCGCTCATGGAATGGGACAACGTGCGGACCATCGCGCACATGGACCTGGGTGACAAGCTCATCCATTCCCTCTTTGCTTCCGTGATGACGCGCTCAGGCGGATTCAACCTGGTGGACCAAAACCACATGGAATCCACCACCATGCTCCTCACCGATGCCCTCATGTTTGCCGGCGGCGGCTCGGCGTCCACGGCCGGCGGCATCAAGGTGACCACCATCGCCGTCATGTTCCTCGCCATCGTCGCCGAGGCCCGTGGCGATGCCGACGTGAAGGTCTACGGCCGAACGATTCCCCAAGGCACCATGCGGGTGGCGATTTCCGTGATCGTTGCCGGTGCCACCCTTGTCTCGGTCGCGGCATTCCTGCTGCTCTCCATCAGCGGCGCAACACTGGACAGAGTGCTCTTTGAAACCATCTCGGCCTTTGCCACCGTGGGACTGAGCACCAACCTCAGCGCCGAGCTGCCGCCGTCGGGCGTTTACGTCCTGACCGTACTCATGTTCGCAGGCCGTGTGGGCACCGTAACCCTCGCTGCCGGCCTGGCCCTGCGCCAGCGCAGCCAGCTGTACCACTACCCGGAAGAGAGGCCAATCATTGGCTAGTACCACAGGGGCGCCCAACCGTCCCGCCCACAACGCACCAGTGCTGGTCATTGGCCTTGGCCGGTTCGGGTCGGCCACAGCCGAGCAATTGGTCAAGCAAGGCCGGGAAGTCCTGGCGATTGAACGTGACCGCACCCTTGTCCAGAAATGGGCGCCCGTGCTCACCCACGTGGTGGAGGCCGACGCCACCAACATCGATGCCCTGCGCCAGCTGGGGGCCCAGGAGTTCAGCTCCGCCGTGGTAGGCGTGGGCACGTCCATCGAGTCCTCGGTACTCATCACTGTGAACCTGGTGGACCTGGGCATCCAACACCTCTGGGTTAAAGCGATCACCCCATCCCACGGCAAGATTCTCAGCCGGATCGGCGCAAACCACGTGATCTACCCGGAAGCCGACGCAGGGGTCCGTGCCGCGCACCTGGTCTCAGGGCGCATGCTGGACTTCATCGAGTTCGACGACGACTATGCGATCGTCAAGATGTATCCGCCCAAGGAAACTGTGGGCTTCACCCTGGAAGAATCCAAGGTGCGCTCCAAATACGGCGTGACGATCGTCGGCGTGAAGACTCCCGGCGAGGACTTCACGTATGCGCGGCCGGAAACCAAGGTGTCCGGCCACGACATGTTGATCGTGTCCGGACACGTTGACCTCCTGGAGCGCTTCGCAGCGCGACCGTAGGTGCGGTTGGTTGGGGATCAGCCCAACTGCTTGGTGATCTCCGCAGCCCGGGTAGCAGCTGCACGGGCTCCTTCGGCAATGATCCTGGGGATCCCGCCGTCGTCGAATGCTGCGATAGCCCGCTCGGTGGTTCCGTTGGGACTGGTTACGGCAACTCGAAGTGCAGTGGGGTCCGCACCCGGTTCCGCCAGCATGAAACCGGCGCCCGCCACCGTTTCGCGGGCCAGCATGACCGACAGTTCGGCGTCCAACCCCAGCTCAACACCCGCAGCGGCCATGGCCTCAGCCAAATAGAACGCGTAGGCGGGGCCGGATCCACTGATGGCGGACAAAGCGTCCACTTGTTCCTCGGGCACCTCCACAACCTTGCCGGCACCTGCCAGCGCTGCCTTCACCTTCTCCAGCTGTTCGGGCGTGCAGTGCGTTCCGGGCGAGACGGATACGACGCCGCGCCCCAGCTTTGCGGGTGTGTTCGGCATGGTGCGGATCACCGGCTGCCCCTCTGGAAGGGCGGCCTCAAGCTGTGCGATGGAGACCGCAGCTGCCACGCTTACAACAACGGTGTCCTTCGCGAGTGCCGGGCTGATTTCCCGGGCAAGGTCTGTAATGCCAATTGGTTTGACGCCAAGGATGACTATGCCGGAACCTTTGCTTGCAAGCTTGTTGTTGTCCGGCTCTTCCTCGCCGGCGATCGCCATAACGCCGTACCGCTGCGCAAGCTCTTCTGCACGCTCGGCACGTCGGACAGTGGCGACGACATCAGATGGGTCAGTTCCGGCGGCAAGGAGACCGGCCAGAATTGCCTCGTTCATGGATCCACAGCCAAGGAATGCGATTCGGTTGCTCATTGCACCATCATGGCAGTTTGCCCATGGAGGGGTCGAACGCTGTCCGGATTCCCAGCTTGTTCCCAAGAATATTGCAGGCAGCACCCAACCTTGGTCCGTAACTTAGTAGTTACCTCATTGAGGGTGCGAGTGATGAGGCGGGCATGGGGATGTCCGCCAACAGCACCGGTGGCCGGGGCGGGTTTTCCCCCATTTCCCGATTCGGCCGCCGGTGCTTTCGCTTTTAATTGCGTTGGCTACTAATTATCGTGTGAGCGCACCAGCGGGATGCTGAGGTGCTGCCGCGCGAAACGAAGCGTCTCCGCCAACATTTCTTCGCGCTCGCCCGCCACCTTGGCCTTGCGGGTTGAAATCTCCGCCACTACAACACCATTGAAGCCGTTGGACGCAAGGTGTTGCAGGGCATCGGCACACTGCTGTGTCCCTGTGCCCGGCACCAAGTGCTCGTCTTTTCCCGAACCCGAACCATCCGTGAGGTGAACGTGGCGGAGCTTGCTGCCCAGTGCCTGGATTGCTTCCAAACTGTTCGCCCCCGCAGTTGCCGCATGCGAGAAGTCCCAGGTGACGTCGTCGTAATCCTGTCCCAACGGATCCCAGTGCGGAAGGTAGGCAACAGCCTCCCGTCCGCGGACGCGCCACGGGTACATGTTCTCCACCGCGATGTGCACTTGGTACATCGCCGCGATCTCCCGAACACCCGCGGCGAAGTTCTCGGCATAGTTCGACTGCCAGCGGAATGGCGGATGGACCACCACGGTGTCGCAGCCAACTTCCCTGGCCATCTGGCACGACTTCTCGATCTTGTTCCAGGCAGCTCCCCAGACTTGCTGGGTGAGCAGCAAAGTGGGCGCGTGAATAGAGACGATCTCTTGGTGGTAGCGATGGCTCAGCTGGATGAGTGCGTCAGGATTCTGGCTCACGGCGTTGTTGGTGACCATGACCTCAACGCCTTCATAGCCAAGGTCCTGGGCAACCGCGAAAGCATCATGGACGCTCAGCGGATAAACGGAGGCACTGGACAGCGCCACCGGGATGTGGCGGTTATTTGCAAAGGGCTCGACGTCGGTACTCATCTCAGGAAGCCAGCCCGCCTGCAGCAGGTGCCGGGATTGGTGCAGGGGCAGGGTTGTTCACTGGCATTGTGTTCAGCGGCACCGGGAACTCCTCAAAGCTGGGCTGGGGCTCGTCGTTGTCCGTCGTCTTGTCGCCTTCCTTGACTGCTTTTTTCTTGGACTTGTCCTTCTTGCGCTTCCCGACGTGTGGGGCGGGATCCACTGCGTCCTCGAAGACCAACTGGTCCAGGCGGCGAAGGATCAGCCCTTCACGCAGAGCCCACGGACAAATTTCCATTTTAGGGAATTCGAAGAGTTCCAACGCGGCTTCTGCAACCAGAGCCCCGGCCAGCAACTGGCGGGCGCGCGCATCTGAAACGCCGGGGAGGTACAACCGGTCCTCGACCTTCATGGCGGATATGCGCTGGGCCCACAAGCCAAGATCGGCGGCGTGGAGTTCCCGTTTTACATAAGGACCGGCTCCGCTGGGGGCAGCACCGGCGATCCGGGCAAGGGAGCGGAACGTCTTGGAGGTCCCTGCCACCAGGTTGGCGCGGCCGAGCTCGTGAAAGTTGCGGACAACAGGTTTGAGCGTAGAGCGGATGTACCGCCTCAACTCCTTGACGCTCTTCGCGCTGGGTGGATCTTCGTGGAGCCAATCCCGCGTCAGCCTGCTGGCTCCCAAGGGAACGGATGTAGCGAATTCCGGGAGTTCGTCCGTGCCATACGCCATTTCGAAGGATCCACCGCCAATGTCCAGATCCAGAATCGGGCCGGCGCCCCAGCCGTACCAACGACGAACGGCAAAGAAGGTCATCGACGCTTCTTCGCTGCCAGTGAGCTCCTGGAGAGTCACCGTGGTCTCGTGTTTGACCCGGGCCAGGACCTCGGCTCCGTTGGTTGCCTCACGGATCGCCGAGGTACAAAACGCGAGCAAATCCTCAGCCTTGTGGCGCGCTGCGAATTCCCACGCCTCCAGGACGAACTCAATCAGCTCAGTCTGTCCGGCGTCGTTGATGTTGCCATCACCGTCGAGGTATTGCACCAGGGAAAGTGGCCGTTTGTGGGAGGCAAAAGCCACTGGGCGGGCGCCGGGATGGGCATCCACGAGCAGCAGGTGGACGGTGTTTGAACCGATATCGAGAACGCCAAGACGCATTCTGCCATTATTCACCGATTCGAGGCCGGGGAAGCAACTTGGCGTCCACGTTTCGCTGGCAGGCGGACGTCCCGTGACCAGGATGCCAGCTATTCCGTTGGCTCCCCTGCTTCGTCTGCCCGTTTGAAGTCGCGGCGGATGTTGGCGATCCCTTCAGGATCGATTTCGAAGCCATATTCGCTTCCAGGGTTAATGACCATGCCCAGTTCGTCGCCGATGTTGCCAAGGATCGCTGAACCCATGGTCCCCAGAATGTGCGGAGCGGCTTCCAGGAAACGCTCGTCCACGCGGCTCGGGTGGCTGAACACCGCCAGAACGGGCTGTCCGTCGGCGTTCGAAAGGACCAACGGCTCTACTGCAGAATCCGGTCCGTCCACTGCTTCGGAACTGATGAGGTAGACCTCGTTGTTCAGGAAAGCAAGGATGACGTCCACCGGGTTGGCGTCCGGCTGTTCAGCCAAGGCGAGCTTCGCTTCGAGGTCGTTCAAGGGTCCGTTGTCCGGTGAAGCCGTCTGTTCAGTCATGCTTCTACTCGACCACGATGCCGTCCGGGACGCAATTCGCTTGCTTCCCGGACGGCAACCTGTCTTGTTGCTGCTTTACTTTTTGGCTGTTGCCTTCTTGGCTGGCGCCTTGCGGGTAGTGGTCCGCTTGACGGGGCCCTTGGCCCGCTTCTCGGCAAGAAGTTCGACGGCGCGTTCCCGGGTCAGTTCCTCAAGGGAGGTTGAGCGCGGGACCGTGATGTTCGTAACGCCGTCAGTGATGTACGGACCGAAACGGCCCTCCTTCACCACGATGTTCTTCTCCGACACGGGATCCGGGCCGAACTCGGCCAGCGGCGCCACGGCGGCCCGTGCACCACGCTGTTTGGGCTGCGAGTAGATCTCCAAGGCCTGTTCCAGGGTGATGGTGAAGATCTCTTCTTCCGATCCGATGGAACGGGAGTCCGTGCCCTTCTTCAGGTAAGGTCCGAACCGGCCGTTCTGGACGGTGATGACATTTCCTTCAGCGTCCTCGCCAAGCACCCGGGGCAGGCTCATCAGCTGCAGGGCCTCATCCAGGGTGACGCTGTCCACGGTCATGGACTTGAACAGCGAACCTGTGCGTGGCTTGGCTTTCACAGGCTTCTTTGGAGGCTTGGGCTTGCCGTTCTTGTAATACTCAACAGGCTGGTTTGCCAGTTGTTCCTCGGTCATCTCGGGGATGATCTCGGTGACATAGGCGCCGTAACGGCCGTTCTTGGCAACCACGGTATGGCCGGTGTGTGGATCGGTTCCCAGGACACGTTCCTCGGGAGCAGCAGTTTCCATGAGCTCGATTGCCTTGGCGGCTGTCAACTCATCCGGTGCGAGTTCCTCCGGGACGTTGGCCCGAGCGGACTCCACCACTTCACCGGTCTTCTCATCAACGGTGGGGATGCTGCTTTCCAGGTACGGGCCGAACTTACCCACACGCAGGGTGATGCCTTCGGCAATGGGCACGGAGTTGATCTCCCGGGCGTCAATTTCGCCGAGGTTGTTCACGATGCTCAACAGCCCGGGATCAGCGTCTTCACCATAGTAGAAGTGCTTCAGCCATGCTGCGCCCACGGCTTGGCCGTTGGCGATCTTGTCCAGATCGCCTTCCATGTCGGCGGTGAACTCGTAGTCGACATAATCCGTGAAGTGCTGCTCCAGCAAACGAATCACCGAGAAAGCGATCCAGCTGGGAACCAGGGCAGAACCTTGTTTGCGGACATAACCGCGATCCTGGATGGTGGAAATCGTGGAGGCATAGGTCGATGGACGGCCGATGCCCTTCTTTTCCAGCTCAGCAGTCAGCGACGCTTCCGTGTACCGCGGAGGCGGTGAAGTCTCGTGCCCCACGGCCACGATGTCCGAGGCCGTCAGGGAGTCATCCTTGGCCACGTTGGGCAGGCGGCGCGCTTCATCGGAGTCGTCATCTCCGCGGCTCTCGTCCTTGCCTTCCTCGTAAGCGGCGAGGAAGCCGGGGAAGGTGATGACGGTACCCGAGGCCGAGAATTCAGCGTCTCGTCCGTCAGCTGCTACGGCACCCAGCCGGATGGTGGCTGTGGAGCCCTTGGCATCGGCCATCTGGGATGCGACCGTGCGCTTCCAGATGAGCTCGTACAACCGGAATTCGTCGCCGCTGAGCTGCTTGGCCACCTGGGCGGGAGTGCGGAACGAGTCACCTGCGGGGCGGATGGCCTCGTGGGCCTCTTGCGCATTTGCAGCTTTGTTGGCGTACACGCGGGGGCTTTGGGGCACGTACTCGGGGCCGTAGAGCTCCGCAGCCTGGCGGCGGGCTGCTGTGACAGCTTCATCGCTCAAGGCAGAGGAGTCCGTACGCATATAAGTGATGTAGCCGTTTTCGTACAGGCGCTGGGCGACCTGCATGGTGCTCTTCGAGGAGAAGCGGAGCTTTCGGCCGGCTTCCTGCTGCAGCGTGGAGGTGGTGAACGGTGCGGCAGGGCGCCGGGTGTACGGCTTGGTGTCTACCGAACGAACGCGGAAATCGGCGTTCTGCAGACCTGCGGCCAATGACGTTGCGAGTTCCTCGTTGAGGTGAACCACGTTGGAGGATGTGAGCTGGCCGTTGTCGTTAAAGTCACGACCACTGGCCACCTTGGAACCGTCCACTGCGGCAAGCTTAGCGTTGAACGAGCCCGAGTCGGCTCCGAACTGGCCCGTCAGGTCCCAGTAGGAGGCGGCCCGGAAGGCCATACGTTCGCGTTCACGGTCGACCACCATGCGGGTAACCACGGACTGCACGCGTCCCGCGGAGAGTCCCCTGGCAACCTTGCGCCACAGAACCGGTGAGATTTCATAGCCGTAGAGCCGGTCCAGGATACGCCGGGTTTCCTGGGCATCAACCAGTGCGGTGTCGACGTCGCGCAGGTTATCCATGGCACGGTGAATCGCTTCCTTGGTGATTTCACCAAAGGTCATGCGATACACGGGAACTTTGGGTTTAAGGACCTCAAGGAGGTGCCACGCGATGGCTTCGCCCTCGCGGTCCCCATCGGTTGCGAGATAGAGCGCGTCAGCGTCTTTCAGCTGGGCCTTGAGTTCGGCGACCTTCTTCTTCTTATCCGGGGATACGACGTAGTACGGCTTGAAGTCGTTTTCGATGTCGACGGCGAACTTGCCCAGCGAGGTCTTCTTCAGTTCTGCAGGGAGGTCCGATGGCTGCGGGAGATCCCGGATATGGCCGATGGAAGCCTCGACGATGAAGCCCTCGCCAAGATACTTGGCGATGGTCTTGCTCTTGGCCGGAGACTCCACGATCACGAGTTTCTTGCCGGTTTTTGCCTTGCTGGGCACGGTGCTCCTACAGAAAAAATGTGTAATTGGGCTGGTGCCCATATTGGCCTAGTTCACCATAGATTGCAGAATCCTGCGTTCTGGCGTGGAAATCCGGGGGGCTGGCCGGACCCCTAGTGCCCAGGTGCCATGCGGTCATCCGGGATCATTGACCACAGAGTAGCAACACGCTCGGCACCTTGCGGAATCCGGGTTGGGTCTTCGAGTTCGTACTCCCGCAGGACCTCCCGGATCCGCTCAGAAAGCTCCTTGCGCTGTTGGTTGGTTAAGTACAGCAAATTGCTCGCCAGCACCACCGACGCCGGTTCTTCCGCCGCTTCGCCACGCTGCCGGCGCTCCCCGCGGGCCTTGGCAAAAGCTGATGCCCTTCGCCGGAAGGCGTCCAGCTCAAGATCGACCACTGCGATCTCCGGGCTGGCCGCGCTGCCGCCTGAAATTCGGAAATCAGTTCCAGCAGCCTTCCACCGGCGTTCCCTTGCATCGCCGGCATTTTCGGCCGGGGCTACGATCCCCCATTTTTGCAGTGCGCGAAGGTGGTAGCTCATGGCACTTGGGGTCAGGCCGGTACGGGCCGCGAGCTCAGTAGCCGTGTGGCTTACCTGCGTGGCGTAGAGCTCGGAGATGACTTCGAGACGGGCAGCGTGCGCCAAGGCGCGGATGGCCTTGGGATCGGTTATCTCAACCGTTTTCTCGGCCCTCTTGCGCCGGGGGGTATCGCCTGACGCCTGGGATGTCTCGTTGTTCGCAATCACTTCCTCAGTGTAATCACGGTCACTTGCCGCGGGCTTGGTGCGGAGTGGCCGCGGCGGCCGTGCACTGTTCATGCGGACGCCTCCGGCACGTCGGGAAGGAGGAAGCCATCCAGGACGAGATTCCGCACTTCGGCAAGAAGCCCTTCGCGGAAGGATCCTGAATCGAAGTCGTCTGTGCCTCCCAGGAGTGCTTCCAAGGCGCCGACAATCTGCCGTACGGATAATTCGCCATCACAAGCAGAAACAAAGCCCGCCAGCTCTGTGCTGAGCAGGTTTGTCCGACGAAGGCCAGCCCCCTGCCGGAGGAGGATCACGCCTGGATGCACAGCCCCAGGACGCTGATGGCGCTCTTCGGTGACGTCCTCGGCCACTACAAGGTGTACTTCCGGCAAACTGCTGGCTGCAAGCCAGTCGGCGCGCTCCACGGCCGCGCCGAGGTGGGGTCCGATGGGTTGCTCAATGGGGTAGGTAATTTCCTCAAACCGGCTGAAGCGTACTTCGTCTGAACTTTGTGGGCGGCGTAGCCAAATCATGCCAAAGCCGATTCCTTCGACATCCCTCGATCCGAAGTCCTCGAGGTACGCGGCGTACGACTCCTGGTAGTGGCTGCGGTCCCGGTTCTCCGAGGCGTCCTGCAGCCACGTCTCGGCGTACTGCTCCGGGTTCAACTGCTCACGTTGAATGAACCAAACATCCAAACCCGAATCTTGGAGCCATGTGGAAGGCCGGTCATGCCACTGGGTCCCTTCGGGGATCTCCCAGTTGCCAAGCATCTGGGCTGTGCCGCCGGGTTCAAGGACATCGGCCAACGTTCGCACCAACGATGCGACGATCTCGTCACCGGGTAGGCCACCGTCCCGGTACGTAAATTGGTCAGCCGAGGACTCGCCTGTGCTGCGCGGAGTAATGACAAACGGCGGATTAGAGACGACGAGGCCGAAGCGCTCCCCTGCCACGGGTTCCAGGAGCGAGCCCAGGCGCAGGCTCACGCGCGCTTCCAGGTTGTTTGGATCCAGGTCCAGTTCCGCAGCGTTGAGGACCAGATTGAAACGGGTGAAGGCGAGCGCCCTCTCGGAAATGTCGGTTGCCGTGACGTGTTCGCAGTGATGCAACAAGTGGAACGTCTGGATGCCGCAGCCTGTCCCGAGATCCAGCGCACGATGCGTGTGCTGCCTGATGGTTGTTTGCACAAGGGTTGTTGATGCCCGCCCTATCCCCAGCACATGATCGTGCCTCAGGACCCCTGCTTGTTGGTGGGCAGCGAGATCGCTGGCCACCCAAAGCTCCGCTCCCCCGCTGCCATCTTCATTGGCCTCCCAGCCGTAGGGGCGTAGATCCACCTTGGCCGTGGCAACGCCGGCCTCCAGGGTCACAAGTCCGAGCCGGGCGAGGCCTTGGGCACCGATGGTGGGGAGCGCAAAGTCAACATCGGACTGGGGCTGTGGGACAGCAAGCAACCACAGCCGCACTATGACGGACAGCGCACGGGTGGTTTCCACGCCGCTCTTGGACAAGCGTTCGCTCACCAACAACGCTGGAATGATCTGGTCCCTGTTCAGTGCGGCATAGGCGGATTCCCCCAGAAGCTCCGCCACGCCGTCGACCGTGTATGAGATGGCGCGAAGGTCAGAGGCGAGCGACACCAGGAGCTCCGGGTGGTCGCTGCGTGGGGCGTCGTCAGTGTTGCCAACCGTAAATATTTCGGGGGTTTGAGTCACATTGCAAGTCTATGGGGGCTGCTTCATGGCAGGCGTTCGTGGTTTGGGCTATGTGGACAAAACCTTGCTGTGGGACCCGGTAGCGTGGAAGCATGCTCAACCTCTCCTCCACAAGGCGCCGCGCAGGCCTTGTTGTCATTGCTGCGGGGACGCTGCTGGCGGCCACAGCCTGCCAGGGTCCGGTCAGCGTCGAACATGCCGACGTACCGGCATGGAAAGACAAGATTCTTCCCACAGCCAGCACCGTGACGTTGGAGGATTCCGGCAAGATCCTGAACCGCGACCCCTTCGTTAAGGACTCACCCAGCGTTCCCGCGGGGAATTACACACTCATGATGGCTTGTGATGGAGGAGGGAAGGTGTTCTTCGCCGTCTCATCCGGTGGAAAGCAAATTGCCGATGCGGGAGCCGCCTGCAACGGCAGCCTTGAAATGGTGAAGATCAAAGTCCCCGCCACTGCCGCTCTTAGTATCTCCACGAGCAGTGTGGATGCCCCGCTGATCTTTGCGTACCAGCTGGTACCCAGCGCTAATTAAACCCCTTCCGCAGCCCTATGGCGGGCCTCCGGGCAAGCGTAAAGTCACCATATGGGCAGCAAGGTGGCTGGCTCGGTTATGTCCAGACGGCTGGCAAGTGCCGCCGTCGGACTCTTGCTCGTGCTGTGTAGCGCGCTGTCGGCGTGCGAGTACACCTATGACGACGGCGGGCGTGCCGATTCCAGCCCCACAGACACTACCGGCAGCAATGTCGTGCTTCCTCCCGACCCAGCCTTGGAGCAAACCGTTACGGGTGAGGCCCTGAAAGAGTGGGCCAAAGCGGCCTTGCCGGAATCGCAGGGGCAATCGTTCTATTCCAGCAGCGGATTCCTGAACTCCGGCGAGTCCAGAACTGAACAGACCGTGCAGTTGCCCGGCGGAACGTATGCCGTGACACTGGCATGCCGAGGCACTCGACGCGTTTCATTCGCAGTCAGCGTGGGCGAGACGGCTTTGGTTGACCTGACCTTGGGATGCGCCAATGCCCGGGTGAGCGTGGTGCAGTTGGAAAAGGACGCCATCCTGGCCATCACTGTGGGTGCCAGATCCGACGCGAATTTCGCTTACCGGGTCAGCAGGCTCTGATTGAGTTGCGCCTCAGGCGACTTCACAGCCTCCGGGGCAGCGAAGGGTTTCAGGACTTGAGGCACATTCTGCACAGTAAAGGGTCAGTGTCCGGCAGCTCAGGTTGGAACAATTCTCGAACTTGTTGGTGGGCGCGGCGCAGCGGACGCACTCTCCGATGGTCTTTGCTTCGTCGCTGAACTCTACGTGCATGCGTTTGTCGAAAACATAGAGCGAGCCCTCCCAGAGGCCCTTGTCCTTGAAGGTTTCGCCGTAGCGAACGATCCCGCCGTCGAGCTGGTAAACCTCTTTGAAACCACGGTTGACCATCAGGCTGGAGAGCACCTCGCAGCGGATGCCGCCCGTGCAGTAAGTGACAATGGGCTTGTCCTTGAGGGCGTCATACTTGCCGGATTCCAGTTCCGTGATGAAGTCATGTGTAGTGGCGACGTCCGGAACGATGGCGTCCTTGAACTTGCCGATCTGCGCCTCGAAGGCATTGCGGCCATCGAAGAACACCACCTCTTCCCCGTCCGCTTTCTTTGCGTCCACCAGGGAATGAAGTTCTTCAGGCTGGAGATGCTTGCCTCCGCCCACCACGCCCTTTTCGTCGACCTTCAGTTCCCCGGGAGCCCCGAAGGAAACTATCTCGTCGCGGACCTTAACGCTGAGGCGGGGGAAATCGGCGGCCCCGCCCTCGGACCACTTGAAGTCGATGTCGTGGAAGCCCTTGTATTCGCGGGTGGTTTTCACGTATTGCTTCATGTTGTTGAGCTCGCCGCCAACTGTGGCGTTAATACCGTCCTTGGAGATCAGGATCCGGCCGGTGAGGCCCAATTTCTCGCAGAGGGCACGCTGCCACAGACGCACGGCGTCGGGGTCGGCGATCGGGGTAAAGCCATAGAAAAGTACGATCCGGTTTAAAGCCACTATTAAAGGGTACTGGGTGGACTAAAATCCTCTGCGCCTCGCTGACAGACCCACTGAAAACCTAGAGAGCATGGGTTCAGTTCCACGCGTCGAAGTCACAATTTCATAAGCACGGATTGTTCCTCTGACCGGACCCTGTTGCTTCCCCGGGCGCTGACATAGTCTCTCTACATGAGTCCAGACGCCTTGGTTGAAGACATCGCGCACCTCTTGGAAGTCTGGGTGGCCGGCTGGTCCGGCTGCCGGGGCTATGAGTCGCGTCAAGAGGGACGCTTCCCCGCCGCGCTGCGGGCCGACAAGACGGGTGACTGGGAGTATTTCGCCCACGATCCCTCCGATGAAGAGTTCGCCGCGCTGGCGGCTAAGACTGCCGAAGCCGAGACACGGATCCTGACCGTGCTGACCAACGACGTCCAGCGCTACAAGTACTTGGCCGAGCAGCACGGGCTGAATGTCACTTCCGCTTCACAAACGATGATGATCGTGGACATGGAAACCCAGGATTCCGAGGACCCCTGGCTGCCTGACGATGACCTCGAACTCGCTACCTCGGAAACCAACGGCGTCCATCATGCGGTGGTCCACTCGGGCGAGAACGTGGCCGCGAGCGGCCGGGTATACGTGGTCAACGGCACCGCAGTCTTCGACAAGATCGTTACTGAACCTCAGTTCCAGCGCCGCGGCCTTGGAAGTTTCATCATGAAGGCCCTCGCCGCCCAAGCGTTCGAGCACGACGTCCAGAACGGGCTTCTCCTGGCATCCTTGGACGGCCAAAAGCTTTACTCCCACCTTGGGTGGGACGTGGTGTGCCACGTTCTGATGATGTCCGTCAGCAGCAGTGAAGGTTCCGACCTCTCCGTAGCGTGAGAGCGCTTGTTTAGCGGACCTTCGACGGCGGTCCATTCGGCTGCCGCGGTGGGCGTCGCCGTCCGCGCCGCAACAGAGTGACAGAATGATTTGGTGGCTGCACCGAATTCGCTGATCTCTTTGCTGGGCCGGAACCCGGACCCGGAGCAGCTGCGCCATGTCCACACCATCCCTGCCCGCAAGGCCGTCAACGAGCCGTGGCCCGAATGGGTGCACCCGGACATCGTCCAGGCCTACAGCTCGCTGGGCATCCACGAACCGTACCGACACCAGGTCCAAGCCGCCAACCTCGCCCAGGCAGGCCAGCATGTGGTGATCGCCACGGGCACCGCCTCAGGGAAATCGCTCGCCTACCAACTACCCGCACTGGATGCGATCCACCGCTCGGAGCTGAGGGTATTGTCCGAGCCCGGAAAGATCCACGACGACGGTGCCGTGACACTTTACTTGTCTCCCACGAAGGCCTTGGCGGCAGACCAGTTAGCTGCAATCCGTTCGCTGAAGCTCCCTACCGTTCGAGCAGAAACATACGACGGCGACACCGACGTCGCGTCGCGCCGTTGGATCCGCGACCATGCCAATTTCATCCTGGCAAACCCGGACATGCTGCACTTCGGCATTCTGCCCAACCACACGTGGTGGGCGCGGTTCTTCCGCAGGCTGCGCTATGTGATCGTGGATGAGGCTCACAGTTATCGGGGTGTTTTCGGCTCGCACGTAGCCAACCTCATGAGGCGTCTTCGCCGGATCTGCGCCTACTACGGCGCCGGGACCTCCTTCCCCGAACCAGTATTCATCGCCGCTTCTGCCACGGCGTCGGAGCCCGCTGTCTCCTTCGGACGCCTCATCGGTGCTCCGGTCCGGGAAGTTTCCGAAGACTGTTCTCCGCATGGCTCTACGACCGTGGCGTTCTGGGAGCCTGCTTTGACGGACGTCAAGGGTGAAAACGGAGCCAAACAACGCCGGACTGCCGTGGCAGAAACAGCGGACATCCTGGCGAACCTTGTTTCCTCCCGGGTTCGGACCATTGCCTTTATCAAGTCCCGGCGCGGCGCCGAGTCGATTTCGTCGATCACCAAGCGACTGCTGGATGAGGTGGATCCCAGCTTGCCCAGCCGCGTGGCCGCGTACCGTTCCGGGTACCTTCCCGAAGAGCGGCGTGCCTTGGAAAAAGCGTTGCGGTCCGGACAGCTGCTGGGGGTTTCCAGTACCTCTGCCTTGGAACTCGGCATCGATATCTCCGGGCTTGACGCGGTTTTGGTTGCCGGTTGGCCAGGGACCAGGGCCTCGCTCTTCCAGCAGATTGGACGCGCAGGAAGGGCTGGTCAGGACGCCATAGCGGCGTTCGTGGCAAGCGACGACCCCTTGGATACATACCTTGTGAACCATCCGGAAGCTATCTTCGATGTGTCGGTCGAAGCCACAGTATTTGATCCGGGAAACCCGTACGTCCTGGGACCTCACCTGTGCGCGGCAGCAGCGGAGTTGCCAGTGGGCCCGGCTGAACTCGAACTCTTCGGGCCCACAGCGGAAGGCCTCCTCGACCGGCTGGTCTTGCAGGGATATCTCCGCAAACGCCCTGTGGGGTGGTTCTGGACCCATCCGGAGAGCGCAGCCGGCATGGTGAACCTGCGTGCTGACGGAGGTGGCCCTGTGAGCATCGTTGACGCCGAGACAGGTTCGCTTCTGGGGACGATGGACTCGCCGCAGACCCACTATCAGGCACACACCGGGGCGATCTACGTCCACCAGGGGGACAGCTACCTGGTGGAGGAACTCAACGAGGCGGACCACTGCGTCATGGTGAGGCGCGTGAACCCCGATTTTTACACCACGGCACGGGATGTAACGCAGATCGAAGTCCTGGAAACCTCGCGCTCGGTCCAATGGGGCGAGATCACTGCGCACTTTGGGGACGTAAAGGTCACAACCCAAGTGGTTTCCTTCCAGCGCAAGGCATTGATATCGAACGAGATCCTGGGCGAGGAGCCGCTTGATCTCGGGGCCAGGGATTTGTTCACCAAGGCCGTATGGTTCGTTGTGGACAACAGGTCACTGCATGGTGCCGGCTTGGTGGAAGCGCAATTCCCCGGTGCATTGCATGCTGCAGAACACGCGGCGATAGGCCTCCTTCCGCTGGTGGCGTCCAGTGACCGTTGGGACATTGGCGGTGTCTCCACTGCCCTGCATGCCGACACTGGGGTACCGACGATCTTCGTCTACGACGGTCACCCTGGCGGCGCCGGATTTGCCGAGCGCGGCTTTGAAAAGGCCAAAGTCTGGCTGACAGCCACCCGGGAGGCCATCAAAGCATGCGAATGCGAAGCCGGCTGCCCGTCCTGTGTGCAGTCGCCAAAATGCGGCAATAAGAACAACCCACTGGACAAGGCAGCCGCCATCACACTTCTGGATGTCCTCTTGAAAGACGCCATCTAGCTGCAACGGCTCTAGGCAACCCTGCGGCCCAGTCCGTTACCTGGCTAAGGAGGCGGCCCAGCGCGTGCCCTGCCTGTAGCCGTGCCGAAGAGGAACGGTTGTTCCAGCTTGGTGGCGAGCTCCACGACGTCGCCCCCGACGACGTCGCAGGCAGTCAGTGTGGCACCCTGCTGTCCTGCAACGCTGGCCGCCACAGCACAGGGCTCACCCGAGGCTATTCCACGCGCTGCATCCGCCGCCGCGAGAGCTGCCAGATCTGCTGCCGACGCAGCCCGCGACGCCATGACCCCCGCTTGGGCAAGAAGCAGCAGCCCGCCAAGCAATGCCAGGACTGCGAACCCCAGTGTCAGCGCCAGGACTGTGCCGGATCCTAGCTCAGGGTGTGACGCTAAAGGAAGACCCTTCAGCGTTCGCCGCCATAGGCACCGCACCCTCACAAGGGAATCCATGGGTTCGCCGCAACCCGTAAGGCGGTATCCCCCGGTGGCATGTTCCACGGTGATGCCACTTGCGTTACCCCGCCCACCAAGGCCCCCGGCATGTCACTCACGTCGCTCCGACCAGATGCCCCGGGTGTTTCACCGCGGGCCGACGCCGAAGCTCTGAGAGTCCATGGGATCAGTGAACCCAACGAGCCTGCTACCGCCGCGGAGGCTGTCACAGTCACCCAATCGCCGTCGCTTGCCACCCCCGCAGTTGCCCCCTCGCCCGCCATGCGCCTGACGATGCCCTGCACTTCGCCAGTACTCTCGCCCCGAGCAAGACCTCGAGCACCCGCCCTGGCCGCCTCCTCCAACCGCAGCTGGGTTATCCCTGCTGCACCGGCCGCCAGCAAGAAGGCGAACAGAAAAATCACCGCTGGCAGGGCAACTGCGAACTCAGCTGTTACCGCACCACGTTCGTTCTGTCTTGTGGACATTTTGATGGGCAGAGGCGCCGCCTCGATTGGGAGAGGTACCGGCTTGATTAGGAGAGGTACTGGCAAGGTCATGGCAAGGACAACGCGGTGCGAACCAGATTGAGCAGGAATCCTCGAACTTCCTCGCTCCGCAGGATAACCACCAGCAGACCCGCCAGGCCCACGGCCGCGAGCGTTGCTATGGCGTATTCCGCTGTTGCCATGCCGCCTTCGGAGCCCATGAGCGGGGTTCGCCTGAGGCTCGTCTGCCTGAGAGGGGTCCGCCTGAGGGTGGTTTGGCTGGGGCTCGTCCGCCTGAGGGTGGTTTGGCTGGGGCTCGTCTGCCTGAGGGTGGTTTGGCTGGGGCTCGTCTGCCTGAGGGTGGTTTGGCTGAAAGTGCTGTGCCGGGGAGGGGTCTGCTGGGGGCTGCTCGGCTTCCAGCTGGCCTGCCGGCGGATCCCGCTGGGTGTACGACTGCGCAAGTAGTTGGTCCACTTGCTGATCCATGCTGTCCCAACCCGTTGGTTGTCCAACTGCTGGATTGCGGCCGGAGCGTGAGGTTCTACTCGGTTAAACAGCTCGATCTCCAGCTGCTCCATCCCATGCTCTTCAATCCCGAACTGCACACCCGCCCGGTTGCCACTCTTGTGTTGTGGGGCCTCATCCTGGCCCCTGCCATGCCCGACGGATGCAAGACCGGCAGTATTTGCTGCGAGCGCACGCGATGCGTTCCGTCGGTCAGACCGCCGGGCGTGGAGGGTGCTGGAGGGAGTTTCCATAGTATGTTTCCTTTCAGAAAAGTCGGCAGATCTGCCGGTTGAAATCGACTCTTCCCTGACTCCGGCCGACCCTGAAGCCCCTGGTTCATCCAAGTGGATAAACCCACGCTGGGACTGGTTGTGGAGGAAAAGAGCGGCCTCTGTGCGGGAAAAGAGCGGCCTATGTGGAGGAAGAGAGTGGCCAGCCCAGGAGAATAGACTGGCCGGTCTGGACGAAGGGACGTCGCCGCACATGCGCTGATGACCTGCGGCTTATCCAGCCGGAAGCATGGCGATGAGGACCGGCACGATTCCCAGACAAATGAAGGCCGGCAAGGAACAAAGGCCCAGAGGAACCACAAGCTTCACTCCCAGGGCGGCGGCTCGCTTCTCGGCGGCACGAAATTGCTCGCGGCGCTCCCTGGCCGCTTGGGCATAAAGAATCGAAGCCGAGGGCGCACCAGTCAAAGCGGCGAAAGCCAGAGCGTCCTTCAAACGCGCTACTTCGGGCTGGTGCTGGGTGGGGTTTCGCCAGGCAGCGTCCCAGTCCGCCCCCATGGCCAGCGCAGCGACGACGGGACGGAGATCCTGGCTGATTTTCGGTGTGGCGCTGTGGGAAATCAGTTCCAATGCCCGCCCTATCCCGGCACCTGCATCCAGCATGGAAGCTACGAGTTCGAGCATCATGGCCGTGTCCCGAAGCCCGTCCCCGGCAGTGGCGTTATCTGGCTGAAGGCCGGGATCGCTCTTGGAATTATGGTCGTCCTTGGAGTTATGGGCCTCGGCCAAACTTGCGTGCAGCCGGTCTCGAAACCCTGCCGGTCTGGCGAATCCGACAAAGGCTGCCAGAGCCAGTACTCCCACCAGAGCCAACAATTGAATTCCCAACATCATGTGGCCCCTACCGCGGAAGCTACGAGTCGGGAGGACCATACACGCCCTGCCACGGTCAGCAGAAGGCCAACGATCAGAGTGGCCACACCGAGGAAGTTACCCAGCAGGATTCCCAAGGGGTCCACCCCCAGGGCCATCCCCAGCACCAAGCCAAGTACCGGTAGCCAGGACAACAGCCTGACCGTGGCTTTGGGTCCAGCGAGGGCAGTTTGACGTGCCGCTTCAGAATCTTCCTCCGCTTCGAGTTGCGCTGCGAACCGGGTGAGGAGCTCTGCGAGTGGACAGCCGCTGGTTTCGGCTACATCCAGGCATGCAGCCAATTCCATCCAGATACGGCGTTCTGTGCTTCCTCGGCCGGGATAGACCTTCGCGGAGGTGTTGCGAATTGCTTGTGCTGGTGAATTTCCAACGGCCGAGGCTGCCCGCGCTGAGGCCAGCACCCTGACCGATTCCACTGAGATTTTTGGAGCGGGTTGGTGGCCTCTGCTCCTGGACTTGGCGCCCAGGCAAGGCCTGGAGCTATGGACGAGCCACAACTCTTCCCAAAGCTGCAATTGTCCACGTCCTCCTCGCAAGAGGGCAGCGAGCTGCTGCACCAACACCACGAGGGACAAGGGTTCTATCTTCGCCCGCCACAGCCGGCCCCACGGCCCTTTGTCCGCTTCTGATGTTGCATGCTCTTTCCCAACACCGATCCCACTCAGGGATGAGGGCTTGGCGAGTTTTGCCCGCATTCGCCGGCTGCCGGCTTGGGGCGGCTTGAGCTGGAGCCATACCGCCAGCGCCAGGGCTAGAACCAGGGTGGGGATCACGAGTCCAAGCCCATCACTGTGAGTACATCCGAGCCGACGGATAAGCCCTGCAAAGATCCGCCCGCCTCGCCGGATGATCCGGGAGAAAGCCGTAAATTCAGCTCAGCCCAAGCAGGTCCATGCACCAGGCCTTCGGGGCTCCATCGCAATGCGGTCACCACTCGTTG
Source organism: Micrococcaceae bacterium Sec5.1 (assembly GCA_039636795.1). Lineage (NCBI taxonomy): Bacteria > Bacillati > Actinomycetota > Actinomycetes > Micrococcales > Micrococcaceae > Micrococcaceae bacterium Sec5.1. Next base: position 4,557,141 of record CP143430.1, read on the forward strand.
GCCATCCAAGGAGTCAGTCAGCACACCGATTGAGCCTACTTTCCGCCCCAAAGGCGTCCGTTCCACGTGAATCACAACGTCCAATGCACTTGAGACCTGCAACCGCACGGCCTCGGCGTTCAACCCTGCAAGCGCGCCGAGGGCTGTCAGCCGTGCCGGAACTGCTTCCGCCGTGTTGGCGTGGATTGTTCCTCCACCGCCTGTATGACCGGTATTGAGCGCGGTGAGCAACTCGCGGACCTCGGCACCCCGGCACTCCCCCACAATGAGCCGGTCCGGACGCATGCGCAGGGCTTGACGGACCAACTCGCCAAGATCCAGCGCTCCACCTCCCTCAAGGTTTCCATGGCGCGATTCAAGCGTGACCACATGAGGGTGGATCGGGTTGAGTTCAGCGGCATCTTCGATCAATACCAAGCGTTCGGACGGGTGGCACAGCCCGAGCATGGTGGACAGGAGCGTTGTTTTCCCTGATCCGGTGGCACCACTGACAAGGAAGCTCAGGCGCCGCTCCACAATCGCGCGGAGAAGAGTCTCGATGTGCTGATCGAACATGCCAGCTTCGCGCAATTCAGCCATTGTGAAGGTTTCTTCGCGTCGAATTCGAATCGATAACAGAGTCCCCGCAGTTGATATCGGCGCCAGAACTGCGTGCACGCGATAGCCGCCTTTGAGCCTGACGTCCACGCAGGGAGAGCCGTCGTCCAACCGGCGACCACCTGCCGAAACCAGCCTTGCGGCCAGCGCCCTGACCTGCTGTTCAGAATCGAAATGCACCGGGGACCGTTCCAGGCCCCGTCCCCGGTCGAGCCAGACTGATTCGGGGCCATTGACAAAGATGTCTGTGACCGAGGGATCGTGCGCAAGCTGTTGAAGGGGCCCTAGACCATTCAATTCCGCATTGATGGATTCCGCGGCTTCCAGTGCTCCCGAGGTACCCAACAGTTTGCCGCTGGCCTGCACGGCGGCGGCCACAGTCGAGGGTGTTACCGGCCCATTCCCGGCGAGGACAGACTCCCGGACCGTTTCGAGAAGCACGGAGTCCAACCGACGGCTCTGGCTGCGGCGCCCTCCCGTGAATGGTGTCCCTGTCCGTGACCATCGCGGGATACTTTTCTCCGACCGGCTCATTCACCAGCGCCGTTCAAGTCCAGCACGCCCCGGGCGAAGCGGTTCACGGACTTGCGACGGCCCAGCTCAAGGAGCCGGCCGAGCTCGGTCCCTGCGGCCGCTCCTCGAATCTCCGGAAGAATCCCCAGGAGTGGCAGTCCCAACGACTCGGCAATGAGTTGAGCATCAACCGCCGAAGGGCCACCACCCCGGACCACCAACCCCGTGTCCAACGGTGGCAGCTCGTTGAGGATACGTGCCGCGGCAACAGCCGGTTTCAGGTGGGCTGTGGTCATCAACAGCATCTTCTCGCAGTCCCACGCAAAGGTTCGAAGGCATTCCTCACTGCGCCCAATGTCCACCACGACGAGTTCGAAACTTCGCCGCGCGGCATCCAGGACAGCGGCCACAGAACCGGCATCCGGCATGGTGAACGCTTCACGTGTACCCGGCCAAGACAGGAACGCGAAGCCACCGGCCACCGGCAGGGAGTCCCTGAATTGGGCGGGATCGATGCTCCCCCGCGTTTCGGCGAAGTCCGGCCAGCGCAAGCCGGCCAGCTCTTGAACGGTGATTGCCAGTTCCAGGCCCCCACCCCAGGGATCCCCGTCCACCAGCATGGTGCTGATGCCGTGGCCCGCCGCTGCCTGGGCAAGCCAAATTGCTGTGGTGGAAGCTCCAGCCCCACCGCAGCCTCCAACAATCCCGATAACGAACCCGCCAGGTTCCGGCAAACCGGACACACTCAAGTACTCGGCCAACCAGTTTGCGGCCTCGGGAAGGACAGCTACGCGCTCTGCGCCCAGGGCAGCAGCAAGCCGCCACAAGCCGTCCCCCTCAACAGACCTGCCCAGTAAGACAGTGGGCGCCTGCCTTCGTGGCGGCAGCTCACGGATGTCGCTGCCCACCAGGACGACGTCGGCACCGTCCCAGCCGTGGATTGCCTCTCCGACGTCGGCGGCCAACTGGAGGCTGCCACCTGCCGCAGCAACAATCCTTCGCGCCTCCTCCTGAAGGTAGGCGTCGCCGGTGACGAGGAGGATATTGGCAGCTTCACGCGGCATCCACGAGTTGTCCGTGGTCTGCCCCAAAGGTTCGCTGCTGGACCGTCTGTGCCGAAGCTGTCGCTTGCTCATGAAGCCACTTTCCCGGCGTCGAAGCCTTGGACGTAAGCTCTCAAACGCCCCATGTGGAGAACCCAGCCCAACCAAGGAGTGTGGAGGAACAGTTGCTGTACTGCGACAGGGCAGAATGGACACATGTATTTGCTGCTCGCCGCCCATCCGGACGGCGCAGCCATACAAAGAGTTTCTCCGTCCGGGAAGGCCACCACCGACGCGCGCGTCGTCACACGAGGTGAGTTGCCCGGCGTCGTCCGTGAACTGGAAAGCCAACGGCCCCGCTGGGTGTGGCATCGCGCGCAGGACTTCTACCCGGACCTCCTGGCGAACGGCGTGAAGCTGGAGCGCTGTCATGACCTCGCTCTCTGCGGAGCTATCCTGGCGCACTCCTCTTTCACGGCGCACACAGACTATGCAAACAACGCTGAAAAGCTCACGCAGGACGACGATTCAACGCCGCCGCGGGCACTCCAGCCTCCACCTCCGTCCGCCGATCAGGGCGCACTCTTCGAGGACTTCAACCCGACGTCCAAAACTCCGGGGCTGGCTGAACTGCGGGATGAGTTTGCTGCGCAACAGCACGCGATCGCCCAGGTCCCTGCAGACAACCAACTGAAGCAACGCTTGCAATTGCTGCTCGCGGCCGAGTCCGCCTGTGCAATCGTTGCGGTGGAAATGCAACACGCCGGCGTTCCCTGGCGGGAAGAGGTGCACGAGCAGATCCTTGCCGAGGTACTCGGTCCCCGTCCGCTACTTGGCCACAGGCCCAGGGCACTTGAGATGCTGTGCAACGAGCTGCGGGAGATCCTCAAATCACCAAGCCTGAACCCGGACTCGCCACAGGACCTGATGCGCGCCCTTCATCGGAACGGCATCGAAGTCAAAAGCACCCGGCAATGGGAGCTCCAGGAGTCCAAACACCCCGCGATCCAGCCACTGCTTGCGTACAAGAAGCTCTCCCGCCTGCACACCGCGAATGGTTGGGCCTGGCTGGATGCCTGGGTTCAGGACGGCAGGTTCCATCCTGAGTACGTGGTGGGAGGCGTGGTCTCCGGCAGGTGGGCCTCACGTGGCGGCGGTGCCCTGCAGATTCCCCGGAATATCCGCGCGGCAGTACAAGCGGACCCTGGCCACAAGCTCATCGTCGCCGACGCCTCCCAACTGGAACCCCGCGTCCTTGTAGCACTCGCCCAGGACACCAAAATGGCCGAGGCCGCGCGCGACAAGGACCTTTACGCCGGTATAGCCGCACAAGGCTTCGGCGGGGATCGGTCCAAGGCGAAGGTTGCGCTGCTCGGGGCCATTTACGGCGCCACCACCGGCGAATCGGGCAGGCTCATGCCGCAGTTGGCCCGCACGTATCCGCGAGCGGTGGGCTTCGTGGAGCAGGCAGCCAGGGAAGGTGAGGCAGGGCGGACCGTCACCACCCGTTTGGGACGAAGCAGCCCACCGCCGTCCCACGGCTGGTTGCGAAGCCAACAGTCCACCACCGCCGAGGAGCAGCGGCGAGCCGACAACCTGGCACGCTCCCGTGGCCGCTTCACGCGAAACTTCGTGGTCCAGGGTTCGGCCGCGGAATGGGCTTCCTGTTGGTTGGCGGAATTACGACGGCGGCTACGGGCCTTGAGTGCCGAAGGCTTACCCGCAGGGGAACTCGTCTTCTTCCTCCACGACGAAGTGATGGTTCATGCCCCGGACGAAGCAGTAGATGCCTGCATCCAGGCGATCGAGGAGTCCGCAAACGCAGCGAAAGAGCTTATGTTCGGCCGGATTCCAGTCGAATTCCCGGTGAGTGTCGCCGTCGTCGATTCTTACGACAAAGCGAAATAGGCACCTGCTTGTCCGCCTCGGCTGTCCGGAGGAAACTGGCCACGTGGGCTCGGACGTGCGTGATTCCGTGGATTCGTACATGGCTTTCCAACTAGCAGAGCTGGAGGGCTGCTTGCCGCTGGTCGGCGCGGCTGACCAGGAGGCCGTCCACGGCGCACGGCTGGCGCTTCGGCGGCTCCGTTCTGTCCTTTCATGCTACGAATCCGTTCTCCCTGACGTCCCGGAGGCCACGGGCCGGGATGTCCGGTGGCTGGCGCGTTCCCTCGGCGAAGCCCGCGACGCCTATGTTCTGTCCCAACGTTTGACGCTATGGCTGGACGCGTCAGAGGCCTGGTTGTCGCCGGACGCACTCCATGACGCCGTGAACAAGCTCCTGGCCAGCAGTAACGCAATGGCAACCCGGGTCGGGACCGGACGGCGATGGCAAGGAATCGTCAAGGCAACCCGGCAAGCCCTTCTTCCTGCAACTGCCGCTTTGGCGCCACGGGAAATTGACAACCATCCCAGCCTCCTCGAGGTGGCAGAACTCCTGCAGCCGCGTTGGGAGACGGTGCAGAAGAGTTTGGAAGCGGCGCAACGAAGCCTGGAAACGGACACCACGCAGGCTGATGAAGCAGAGCGCAACGACGTGCTCCATGACGCGCGAAAGGACATCAAAGTCTTGCGGTACTCCGTGGAGGCGGTGGCCCATGTCCTGGGTGCAGGCGCCACGGCAATCATCCAACCATCGATGGTCCTGCAGCGTCTCCTCGGGGAACAACACGACAGCGTGACTGGCCAAACATGGATAAAGAGCCTTGCGGAGATGCCCGGTGTGGAGTCCGTGGACGTCGAGGCCCTTCAAAGCATGGAACAGCGTCGGCTCGTCGAGACCGAAACCGACCTACGGGCAGCACTGCTCAGCTCCCCTGTCCCCGAGCCTCGCCGGATGCTGCTGGGTTGATCATTCGTCCCGTTCGCCGTAGACGGCGCAGCAGGCCGGAGTAGCCGGCGCCCCAGATTAGCTGCCGCTTTCAGAACAAGCCAGTCACATCCCGCAGTGTGATGGTGCATGACAATTCCATGACCGGTACCCCAAAGTAACTTTCTTTCCCGCCGGCTTCTGGATACGTTCTCTAGGTGGGACCGGCACACCGGCCCACGACTGTTGCAAGGAAGCATCAAGGGGGACAGCACAAAAATGGCTGGCAGATTCGAAATTCTCAAAGACACCGACGGCTCGTACCGGTTTCGCCTTACCGCGGCGGACGGAACAGTTGTAGCGGAGTCACCAACGTTCAAACATCTCAAGGGCGTGGTGGACGGCATAAATGCAGTGCGTGAAAACGCCGCAACGGGGCTGATCGTGGACCGTTCGACGGCGAACCGCAGGGCCGCCTGAAAGGCACCTGCGGCGGAGCTGCTAGAGCTCGATCTCGTACAGCTTGTCCTGGTCCCAGGGGACCGTCCATCCCAGTTCGTCGAACAACCCGCTGAGAACCATCCCGGTGAAGCCCCAGACCACCAATCCCTTAACGGTGAAACCTGGACTGGAGAAAGTGCGGCCGAAGCGGGAAATAGTGGCGGTTACCCGGTTGACGGGGTCCAGGAGATCGCGAACCGGCACCCGGAACACCTGGGCCGATTCGGCGTAGTCCACTACACGAACGGGCGACGGCGAGTCCCACCAGGCTAGTACGGGTGTCACCCGGAAATTGCTGCGGATCAGCCCCAACTCCGGGATGACGCCCAGCACCTTGACACCGCTGACATCCAGCCCGGTCTCTTCCACTGCCTCACGCAAGGCGGCAGAAACCACGGAGTCATCCTCCGGATCCACGCTTCCGCCCGGAAATGCTACTTGGCCGGGGTGATCGTCCAGGGTGTGAGCACGTTCAAGCAGGAGAACGTCGAGATCCGCTGGCGCAAAGGGCCGTCCGGATTCGGCCGGGGCGTTGTCCAGCACGCCAAAGAGCATGAGCACGGCTGCGGCGCGATTGGTTTCCGGCGTGACGGGCAACTTCGCCCAGTGGGAAGAATGCTGCTGCTCGCCGGCCTCAAATCGGGCTACTAATTTGGCGAGGTCCTCGAACGCGGTCACCCGGGCCTCCTCTGCGATTCCATCCGGATCTCCGCCGCCCTGTGCGTCTCGGCCAGCAACTTCTCCAACAGTGCCTCATTGCCCGGCGCGAGCTCATACTTCAACAACTTCGCCGCCTTAACGGGGTCGGTCTCGCCGTCGCCGTAGCTGGGACAGAGGCTGGCAACCGGGCACGCTCCGCAGGCGGGTTTCTTAGCGTGGCATATCCTGCGGCCGTGGAAAACCACTCGGTGCGAAAGCATGGTCCAGTCCCGCGGTTCAAAGAGCTCAGCGACGTCGAATTCGATCTTCACCGGATCATCGGATGCCGTCCACCCGAAACGGCGGGCCAGCCTCCCGAAGTGCGTATCCACGGTAATTCCGGGGATACCAAAAGCGTTCCCAAGGACCACGTTGGCTGTTTTCCGCCCAACGCCAGGCAGCGTTACAAGATCCTCGAGGCGACCTGGAACCTCGCCGTCGTACTCGTCCACCAAGCGGGTGCTAAGAGCCAGGACGTTCCTGGCCTTTGCCCTGAAGAAACCAGTGGGCTGCAGGATCGATTCCAGCTCAGCAGGGTCCGCTTCCGCCAGGGCACGGGCGTCCGGGTAGCGGGCAAACAGGATCTTGGTGACCTGGTTTACCAGTACATCGGTGGTCTGGGCTGAGAGGACTGTGGCCACCACAAGCTCAAACGGGTTCCGGAAATCCAGCTCGGCGTGAGCATAGGGGTATTTCTCAGCGAGGATCCTGTTGATCTTGCGTGCCCGGCGTTTCAAGGCCAGCACGGATCCAGCTTCAGCGATGGTCACAGCGTCCTTCTCAGCCGCGTTCGATGTTGCTGAGCTCCCGCAGGACCCCAACCTTGCCGTCGGTGTCCTGAACCAGGAATTCGTCGCCACGATCCTCGAGGGCCAGAACCCAACCGCCAGGCTCAATGGTGAAGGCCGGAGCGCCTGTCCGTTCGTCATAGGCAGTTCGGGGCTGGGCTACGGCAAACCAGAAGGCCTCATAGGCAGGAGAATCTTCCGAACGGCTGGACGGATCCACAGTGGCACCAATGGAGTCGCTCACAGAACGGGTATCGGCGGACACGATGGGCGTGGCCATGGTGGCAGCCCATGCGCGCTCATTAGGTGGCGTCTGGGCGGGTGGCGTCTGGGCGGCGGGCTGCGGCGCTGCGGCTTGTGCAGCGGCGGGCTGCTGGGCGTGCTGGGTGGTAGCCGGTGCTTGAGTCGGTGTCTGCGGTTCTGCCTCTTTGCTCACGGCGACGTCGGGCTCGGCCGGTGACGGCTCTGGCGAAGCCTGAGCTGGCGACCCAGATGCGGCCGGGGCGGTTGCGGCCGGGGCCGCTGCGGTTGGGGCGGCTGCAGGCGAGGGACCGGCGGCGGGGGCGGCAGCTTGGGGTTCCGCAGGAGGCGTGGAATCAGCCGAATGCACGACGGCGGGCCCACCAGTTGGGGCCGGAGCAGTTGGGGCCGGAGCAGTTGGGGTCGGAGCAACGGGGCCGGATGTGGCTGGCGGAACGTAGGGGCTTGCGCCGGCTGGCGGAGCATAGGGATGGGCGCCAGCGGAACCCGCACCCTGTGGCTGATACGCGGAGGTCTGGAAGCCCGGCGTCGAGGGCCCGCTGGATGGCTTGGGCGCTTTAGGTTCCTTGGGAGCCTTGGGAGCAGCTGGTTTACGCGTGGGAATCGCGGCCTGGCGGGCAACAACGTGGGCCGGCGTTTCAGCGCGGCCCTTGAAATCGGCCGACAGGAAGGGCACATGCGGGGCCAGAACGGTGGCTACCAGCAAGCCCACGGAACCCACCAGGCCCAGCAGGACACTGCCGTTGAAGGAAGCAGCGATCGTCAGGAAGAACAGCGGCACCGCGAATGCAGCCGTCACGGAAGCGAACTGGTCAATCGACAGCGAGCCGACGCGGACAATGGTGCCGGGCTGCAGTCGGCGGGCAACGAAAAGCGCCACAACCACCACCGGCAGGATGATTCCCAGAAGAAGGAAGAAAAGGTTGTCAAGGTTCCACAGGTTGTAACGGCCCCCGAACATCGGAAGCAGTGAGGCGATGAACATCAGGAGTACAGAACCGAAAACCGTGAGGTCACGAATGGTGAAAGGGCCGGCAACAGCCTCGTATTTGGTGGGTGCGCCTGAGGCGGACTTCGCAGCTGTGGCGGTGCCGGCGTCGTTCGCCTTTCCAGCCGCGGTGTCCGGTCCCGTCGGGTGTGAGTCGTGCGGGCCTGGGCTCAGCTGGTTCATCTATTTCTCCTTCGTACGGCGGCGCCTTGGACAGTCCGGACCGGTATTTTCCGCAGGTTTCCGCGGAAAACCGGGCACACCTGACGATGCGTCCCAAGACTTATTCAGCCTATGCCACGCCACTGACACTCTTCTAGCTGAAATCGGTCATGCTGCTCCGTCCACAGGGAACTCCAAGGTTCCTTACAGTCAACGAATGCCAAGTGTCGTCATGTAAACGGTTCCTGACAGCCAAAGCAGCCATTCGTCGCCGAATCCGTACCGCTCGCTGACCCATTAGTGACCACGCACACGTAGGACCTCCCAAAGCGATAGTGTTGAAGGCGGACAGCACTCTGTGGATCCTCCGCGGGACGCACGACGCCGGCTCACGGCTGGGGTGCGCACCCTGCCGGCGGGGTCCGCGCAGCAAAGATCGATGAATGATGAGGTTCACCATGTCCCAGGACACCACCGGATCCACGACCACCGCTGCAGCGTCGACGCCGCAGAACGGTCCGGCACCACACGTCGAGGCTCTCGAGAATTTGCTCCACGAGAACCGTAAGTTCCCGCCGTCACCTGAGTTTGCCGCGAATGCCGTGGCTACCGCCGATGAATATACAGACGCCGAAGCGGACCGTCCCGCGTTTTGGGCGAAGCAAGCCCGCGAGCTGCTCAGCTGGGACAAAGACTTCACGCAAGCCCTGGATTGGTCGGATCCGCCGTTCGCCAAGTGGTTCGTCGGTGGCGAAGTCAACGCCGCGTACAACGCACTGGACCGCCACGTGCAGAACGGCTTGGGAGACCGCGTCGCCATCTACTTCGAAGGCGAGCCCGGCGATACCCGCACGTACACGTACGCGCAGCTGACCCAGGAGGTCAAGAAGGCCGCGAACGCCTTCGAAGCCCTCGGCGTGGCAAAGGGAGACCGCGTGGCGGTGTACCTGCCGATGATTCCCGAGGCCGTCATCACGCTCCTCGCCTGCGCCAGAATCGGTGCTGTGCACTCGGTCGTGTTCGGTGGTTTTTCGGCCGACGCGCTCCGTTCCCGCATCGAGGACGCCGAGGCCAAGCTCGTGGTCACCGCCGACGGCACCTACCGCCGTGGCAAGCCCAGCCCCCTCAAGCCGGCCGTGGACGAAGCCCTGTCCAAAGAAGGACACACTGTCGAAAAGGTGGTTGTCGTCAAGCGCAACGGCGAGGACGTCAACTGGGTTGAGGGTCGCGACCTCTGGTGGAGCGAGACGGTAGATGCCGCCTCAACTGAGCACACCGCCGTCGGGCATGATTCCGAGCATCCGCTGTTCATCCTTTACACGTCCGGGACCACGGGCAAGCCCAAGGGCATCCTGCACACCACCGGCGGGTACCTCACCCAGACCGCATACACGCACAAAGTGGTCTTTGACCTTCACCCGGAAACGGACGTGTACTGGTGCACGGCCGACGTCGGATGGGTCACCGGCCACTCCTACGTCGCCTACGCCCCACTCATCAACGGCGCCACCCAGCTCATGTATGAAGGCACCCCGGATTCCCCGCACCAGGGCCGCTGGTGGGAACTGGTGGAAAAGTACAAGGTCTCCATCCTCTACACCGCCCCCACCGCGATCCGCACGTTCATGAAATGGGGACGCGAAAACCCGGGCAAATACGATCTGTCCTCCATCCGCGTCCTGGGCTCCGTGGGCGAGCCCATCAACCCCGAAGCGTGGATGTGGTACCGCGACGTCATCGGCGGCAACGCCGGCAAGAACGGCGAACGCAAGGAACACCCCGCCCCGATCGTGGACACCTGGTGGCAGACCGAAACCGGCGCGCAGATGATCGCACCCCTGCCCGGCGTCACGGCCACCAAACCAGGCTCGGCGCAGGTACCGCTGCCCGGCATCGCCGTGGACGTCGTGGACGAGAACGGCCAGTCCGTGGCCAACGGTGAAGGCGGCTACCTCGTGGTCCGCGAACCCTGGCCCTCCATGCTGCGCGGTATCTGGGGAGACCCCGAACGGTTCAAGGACACCTACTGGTCCCGGTTCGAGTCCATGTACTTCGCCGGGGACGGCGCCAAAAAAGACGAAGACGGTGATGTCTGGCTCCTGGGCCGCGTGGACGACGTCATGAACATCTCCGGCCACCGCCTCTCCACCACCGAAATCGAATCCGCCCTCGTCTCCCACCCCTCAGTGGCCGAAGCAGCCGTCGTCGGCGCCACCGACGAAACCACCGGACAAGCCATCGTCGCGTTCGTCATCCTCCGCGGTGACGCCGCAAACAACGGCGACGAAACCATCCTGGAACTGCGGAACCACGTCGGCAAGGAAATCGGCCCCATCGCCAAACCGAAACAGCTGCTCATCGTTCCCGAACTACCCAAAACCCGCTCCGGCAAAATCGTCCGCCGCCTCCTCAAAGACATCGCAGAAGGCCGCGACACCGGCGACGCCACCACCCTCGCCGACCCCGGCATCATGAAACAAATCGCCGAATCCCTCAGGAAATAGCATTCACGACGGCGCCGCTCCCCTCCCAAGGCGAGCGGCGCCGTCGTGCGTTCAAAAGGATCGTGACGAAGCCTCGACTCCATTTGCCACGCGGCAGCAGCGCCGCGTCCTAGACTGGAGCCAGAATCAGCCTCATGTTTGATGAGGCTCTCCAGAAAGGCCTTGATGCTTCAGGCAGCACGCCACTCCGCCATCATCGATGCCGTCCAGCGCGAGCGCGTTGTACGGGTATCGGACCTCGCCCAGTTGCTGGGCGTCTCCCCCATGACCGTCCGGCGGGATATCGAAGCCCTGGAAGAAACCGGCCGGGTAGAGCGTATCCACGGCGGGGCCAAACTTCCCGGCGATGCCAGCACCCACGAGCCCGGCTTTGAGCTCAAGTCCACACAGCTGACCGCGGAAAAGCATGCCATTGCGGTGGAGGCCGCCTCGCTCGTCCATGAAGGCATGGCGATCGGGCTCAGTGCAGGAACCACCACGTGGGCGCTGGCGCAGGAGCTCGTCCATGGTCCCAGAATCACTGTGGTTACCAACTCCGTGCGGATTGCCGACCTCTTCCATCACGGGTCTTCGTCGGGGCCGGCCCGGTTCGGCTCCACCGTGATCCTGATTGGTGGCGAGCGCACGCCGTCGGACGCTTTGGTGGGGCCGATTGCGACGTCCTCGCTCAAGCAGCTTCATCTGGACGTCCTGTTCCTGGGTGTCCATGGCATGGATGCACAGGCGGGTTTCACCACCCCCAATCTGCTCGAGGCCGAAACGGACCGGGCGTTCATGGCATCAGCCCGCAGCACTGTGGTGCTGGCCGACTACAGCAAATGGGGTGTGGTGGGCATAGCATCCATTGCCCAGCTGGAGGAAGCCGACGAGCTCATCACGGACTCGAATCTGGGCGAGGATGCTCGCCGCGTACTCGCCGAGAATGTTGCGAAGCTGAGAATCGCGGACGTCCAGGCCAAGTAGGCTCTCATACCGCGGGTGGAGGCCGGTCCGCAGAGTTCAGCCGCCGGACTGACGCCTTGGCATAGGCCCGGCAGCCAAGCTGGATCCATGAACGCCATCCTGCATGCCCAGCACCTCACCAAGCACTATCCCGGCAGCGTCGCGCTGGATCACGTGGACTTCGCCGCAAATCCAGGCGAATCCATTGCCATCATCGGGCCGTCGGGTTCCGGTAAGACCACCCTTCTGCACTGCCTCGCCGGAATTTTGACGCCCGACGCCGGTACGGTCACCTTGAGCTCGGCGGCCGGTCCGATCCGCTTGGATTCCCTCGGGGATGGGGCGCTTTCCCGTCTCCGCCGGGAGGAATTCGGGTTCGTTTTCCAGCAGGGCATGCTGCTGCCGGAACTGACTGCCGTTGCGAACGTGGCCTTGGCGCTGATGTTGAACGGCACCGATCGGACCACCTCCGAGGCCCGTGCCGCCGAGTGGCTGGCGGCCCTTGGCCTGGCCGGCATGGAACAGCGCAGGCTCGGCGAATTGTCTGGCGGGCAGGTCCAGCGGGTGGCCATCGCCAGGGCCCAGGTCACCGGGGCACGCATCGTCTTTGCGGACGAGCCCACAGGTGCTCTTGACTCTGCTACCTCCAATGAAGTCCTTGACGTGTTGCTTCACTCCATTGCAGCCAATGGTCGGACACTGCTGGTGGTTACGCACGATCCCAACGTGGCTGCACGCTGCCAACGCGTGGTGGAGCTGCGTGACGGCCGAATCGTGGCGGACACCGGCAGTGCTGTTTCCTCTTCAAGCCAGCCATCCTCTCCAAGCCAGCCGGCTCCGGCCACTACCAATTTCAAGGGTGCGTTCAATGTCTAGCCTTGCCCTGGCCCTACGCCTCACCCCCTACCTCTCCCGAAGCAGCAGCCTTCGTCAAACCGGGCTGCACCAAACCAAACTGCGCGACGCCGGGTTGCCGATTCTCGCGTTCGGCACGGTCACGGCACTCCTGCTGACGGTGGCTGGGGGATCACAAGTCTTTTGGTCCTGGTCTGATGACATCGCAGGCACCTACCAGGCGCTGGCCGTCGTCGCGATGGTTTTGCTCGTCATACCGCTGCTGACGCTCGGTGCCTCGGCAGCGCGACTCGCCGCCCGCCGTCGTGATGACCGCCTGGCGTCGCTTCGTCTCCTGGGGGCCAGTAGCACCACGGTCGTGTGGATGACGGTCATAGAGTCAACGGTCCTGGCGACAATCGGCGCGCTGGCCGGTGCCGGGCTGTATGCCTGCGCGGCGCCGTTTCTAGGATTGATCCAGTTCCGGGGACAGGCGATAGGCGGCCATGCCTGGCTGTCCGTGCCCTCCATTCTGGGATGCATCCTCGCGGTCTGCATACTCGCCGCTGCGAGCGCTGCGCTTGGCCTCCGCAAGGTTGTGCTGACGCCGCTGGGCGTGCGGACCAGGCAAACGGCCGACGGCGCCCACTGGGTTCGCGGCCTCATTGCGGCCCTGGTGGTGGTCTTCGGAGTAATGGCCATGGGCATGCTGAGCAGCTTTGGCGCGTTTATCGTGATTATCGCCGTGATGGGCGGCTGCTTCGGACTGGCGCTGCTGGCACTGAACCTGATGGGGCCGTGGGTCCTGCGGCTTCAGGCGTCATCGCAGCTCAAGAGGGCAAAGCGGCCCGAGCAACTGCTCGCTGCACGGACAGTCCTGGAAAGTCCCAAGGAATCGTGGCGACAAGTTGGGGGCGTCGCGATGACCAGTTTTGTGGGAGTGTTCGTGGGCGTCGGCATGGCGGTAGCGGACACGATGGGCGGCAGCGGGTCGGATGAAACCACGCTGCTCGTGAGCGATATCAACACCGGCGTAATGATCACCCTGCTGGGCTCGTTCCTGATGGTGGCTTGTTCCGCCGGCGTAAACCAAGCCGCCGCCGTGCTCGACGGTGCCTCCACCCTCGTAGCACTGGACCGGGTAGGGATGCCGCGGAAACTAATGGTGGCCGCGCGGGTCAAGGCGGTGATGTCGCCGTTGCTCCTGGTGGCAGGTATCTCTGCGGCGGCAGCAGCAGCGTTGGTTCTGCCACTGGCGGGTCCAGCCTTGTTGACTCGGCCCGTCGTGTTCCTGACCGTCGGGGGAGTTTTTGCGGCCGGTTTCCTGTTGGTCCGGCTCGCCCTGGCCGCGGGCACCGCCCAGATAAGCCAGGTGCTCGCCCGGCCCGAGCGTTACGCCAGCATGGACTCGTAGCCCCCCGATGTTCTCTCACATCATGGCCCTTTTTGACCGACGTTCTCTCACATCGACGGGGGATGTGAGAGAACATCGGCAGGTGAGCAGCAGGATGTGAGAGAGCATCGGCAGTCAAAGCGGCAGGATGTGAGAGAACGTTGGAAGGCTCACTTGCAACCGCACGACTGGCGCACGATCAACTCCGTGGGCAGGATCCTGTGCTGCAGTGCTTCGCCCCGACCCTCCCCCACCAGTGCCCGAACAGCAGCTTCAGCCATCGCCTCCACCGGTTGCGCCACGGTGGTCAACGCCGGCCAACTGTATTCGGAATCGAGGGAACCGTCGAAGGACACCAGGGCCATGTCGTCGGGAACGTTCAGGCCCGCCTCGTGGAGGGCGCGGAGAATTCCGATCGCCTGCATGTCGTTGCTGGCGAAGATTGCCGTAGGTCGGTTGGCCATGGCGAGGAAACGCTTGCCTACCTCGTAACCTCCCGGCCTGCTGAACTCCCCATGAAGCATGGGGCCATCCGGCAGTCCTGCCTCGCGCAAAGTTCTAAGCCAGCCCACTTCACGTCCGTCGAGCTGGTTGCCTGTGTTGGTTCCGATGGCCAGGCCAATGTTTGTGTGGCCGTGACCTATGAGGTGCTCGACGGCGGCCCGGGCGCCTGCTTCGAGGTCCACACCTACACTGGTGAACCCTGGCGGCGAGCCAGCATTGTTCAGCAGCACCGACGGGATTTCCGACGCTTCCAGGTCGGTCAGATCGGGATCGAACACGCAGCTCGCCAGGAACACTCCGTCCACTTGCCGTGCGGCCAGGTTGCGGATGTTTTGCCGCTCTTTGGCAAGGCTGCCGCCGGAGTTGGTGAGGACCATGCCGTAGCCAAGTTCTGCCGCAGCATCTTCAACGGCATGGGCGAGCTGCGAGAAAAAGGGGTTGGTATTGTCCGGAACAATCACGCCGACAGTTTCGCTTGACCCGAGCTTCAGAGCCCGGGCCGCAGCGTTGGGACGGTAGCCGAGGATGCGGATGGCATCGCGCACTTTGGCTTCCGTCGCCGGGGCCACGTTCTTGGGCCCTCCGTTCACAACGTAACTTACGACGGCGGTACTCACCCCGGCGTACCGGGCCACGTCCTTGCGTGTAACCGGTCCGCGCGGGGTTTGTACTGCCGAAGTTGTCATGACCTAAATGCTAGCTACAAGGAGGGAGCGTCGCCGAAGTCCCGGATGGGAAGGCGTTCGCCGCCGCGGAGGGCAGATTCGTGGGCTACGATTCCGGGCAAGGTGAAACGGGCCGCGACCCAGGCATTGACGGGCGGCAGCGTCCGGTTGTTGACCGCAGTGACAAAGTCATCCACAAGGAATTGGTGGCTGCCTTCGTGTCCGTTGGGCGCTCCCAGGAATTCCTCGGGCAGCCGTGATTGATCGTGGACCGGCGCCAGCCCGGAAATGAAGGCATCCCGGAGCTCCGGGGCCACGTCAGCCAACGATGGATCATCGGCTGACATCGTGGGCTTCGTCTCGACTTGTTCCGAGACGTCTTCCACCTTCGTTTTGTCCTGCCACACGGTGGTGGTTGCCAGCTGCTCGAAACTGGCTTCGGTGCCAAAGAAGCGGAAGCGGGATTCGCGTAGATGTGAGGGATAGCCGACCCGGCGCATCTCATTGGTGCGCATCGCACCGCCGTCGTTCATTTCGAACAAGGCCGTGGCATTCGAGAAATCGTTGGCGAACATACTGACGTCTTTATCAAAGACGCCATCTCCGCGATCGTCCTTGACCCCAATGCAACTGACGCTGACAGCGTGTGCCGGTACTGCGCCGAGGACCCCGCCGATAGCGTGCGTGGGATACAGCATGGGCGGATAGCTTGCGGTTTCCTTCCACCGTTCGCCACCGCTGTATTGGTAGGCCTCGTAGAAACCCAGGTCCATGTCGTGGACGTAATCGCCTTCCGTGTAGAAGATCCGGCCAAACTTCCCGGCCGCGTGCTGTTGCCTGGCGAAGACTGTCGCGGGGTTGTAGTAGCTGGTCTCCCCCATGGCGTAAACGAGCTTGGTTTCGCGGACTGCCTGGATGATGCGCTCGATTTCCGCTTCGGAGATCGCCATCGGGACGGCTGAGTAGACGTGCTTGCCAGCGCGCAACGCCCGCTCGACGAGGGGTCCGTGAGTCCACCGCTGCGTGAAGATGGCGACAGCATCGACGTCGGACTCCAGGAGTTCCTCAAAACTTCCCAACACTCCATCAAGGCCCCAGCGTTCCTGGGCCGCTGCGGCGCGCTCGGGTAGTTCATCCACCACGTAAACGGCTTTGACGCCGGGGTGGAGCTTGAAGAGGTGCGCGAACTGGCTGCCGAACTGCCCGACACCTAGAACACCGATCGAAAACGTCATCGTTTGCCTTCCCTGAAGCTGACTTGGCAGCAGTTGTAGTGGCCCCTCACTGGGCTCGTTTGAGTCTTTCACTGCGATCTACACGAGTCAACAAATTGGACATAAACGAACAAATATTCCCAAAAAGCTTGCATCGTTCTGATCTACTCGTGTAGATTCTATCCCAGTTGTTACCCACATCACAGTCAGGAAAGGGTCGACGATGACCACGCTAACCAAGCAACCGGGCAACGCCTCACGGCGGTCAGCCAGGAATCTCCTGGGCCGGCAACCCCGCAAGCTGCAACCTGCCAAACGCAGCATGACAAGCCGCCTGGGTGATCTGAAGATCGCACTCTTCTTCATCTTCCCCGCCGTTATCGGCTTCGTGGCGTTCTTTCTGATCCCCACAATCCGCGGCATCTACCTCAGCTTCACTGAGTACAGCATCCTCGGCGAACCCACCTGGATTGGGCTGGGGAACTACACGGCAATCTTCGGCGATGAACTGTTCTGGAACGCCATGGGAGTGACAATCCAGTACGTTGTCCTGAACATCGGCTTCCAGACGATGATCGCGCTGGGACTCGCACTCCTGATGCATCGGGTGGCCAAATCCACGTTCATCCGGGGCGCACTCCTGCTGCCCTTCCTGGTGGCCAACGTCATCGTCGCCCTGCTGTGGTTCTGGATGCTGGACTACCAGCTGGGCATCGTCAACGAGGTCATGAGCTGGGTGGGCCTCCCCCGCGTCGCCTTCTTCGGCAGTGAGCAATGGGCGATTCCCACCATCGCTTTCGTGAACGTGTGGCGCCACATGGGCTACACGGCCCTGCTGATCTTCGCCGGCCTCCAGTCCATCCCCAACCACCTCTATGAGGTAGCAAACCTCGACGGCGCGTCCCCGGCCCGGACGTTCTGGAGCGTCACCATGCCGCTGCTCCGCCCCGTGTTGGTACTCGTGCTTGTGGTCACCGTGATCGGTTCCTTCCAGGTCTTTGACACTGTTGCGGTCACAACCAACGGTGGACCCGTCAACGCCTCGCGCGTGATCCAGATGTACATCTACCAAAAAGCTTTCGGCGAATCCGATTTCGGCTACGCCTCCGCATTGTCCGTGATCCTGTTCGTCATTCTCGCCCTGGTGGCCTTCGTGCAAATGAAGTTCCTCAAGGGCAACGAATCGGACCTGGACTAAGCCGGATTTGGAATAAGGAGAGCCGCCATGACTACTTCAACCGCACCTCGTAAGAATGTCTCCAGCCAGAACCCACCACGCACCACTTCGTCCCCAAAAAAGCCCATTAATTGGCGCCGGGTTGGCGCCTGGGTGCTGGTCGGCGTCGCCGTCGCCGTAACTATTGCCCCGTTCCTTTGGATGCTGCGGACGGCGCTGTCCAGCAACAGCGCGTTGGCTTCCAACGCCGGAAACCTCCTGCCGGCCGACTTCAGCTGGGGCGCCTTCAAGCGCGTCCTCGGGCTGCAAACCACCGAAGAGGCGATCGCCGATGGCGGCTCCGGTGCCGCCATCAACTTCTGGCTGTACCTGCAAAACTCCATCATTTTCGCTACCGTCACGACAGCCGGCCAGGTGTTCTTCAGCGCCATGGCCGCCTACGCCTTCGCCCGATTGCGCTGGCCTGGCAGGAACAAAGTGTTCGCCGTGTTCCTGACCACCATGATGGTTCCGCCGATCTTCACGGCGCTGCCCAACTTCCTCATGATCAAGAACCTCGGGCTGCTCAACACCATGGCCGGGATGTCCCTGCCGTTCCTGTTCATGACCCCGTTCGCCATCTTCTTCCTGCGCCAGTTCTTCCTCAGCATGTCCCGCGAGGTTGAGGAAGCGGCAATGCTCGACGGCGCCAAGCACCTGCGCATCTTCTTCCAGATTGTGCTTCCCAACGCCGCCGCCCCCATCGCCACCCTGGCGCTGCTGACCTTCATCGGGCAGTGGAACGAATACTTCTGGCCGCTGCTGGTGGGCCAGGACGAGAGCGTCCGGGTGCTCACCGTAGGCCTCAGCGTCTTCAAATCGCAGTCCCCGCAAGGTGCCCTCGACTGGTCCGGGCTCATGGCCGGAACTCTGGTCGCCGCGCTGCCCATCTTCCTTCTCTTCATCGCCTTCGGCAAGAAGGTCGTCAACTCCATCGGATTCTCCGGAATCAAGTAACCCGCACTCCCCAACGAAAGGTTCGTCATGAAGAAAACCCTCGGCGTCGCCGCTGCTGCCGCCGCCATCGCCCTGACAATGTCCGCCTGTGGTGGCTCCGCCCCTGCTTCCTCCGAGGCCAAGGGAGAAATCAACTACTGGCTCTGGGACGCCAACCAGCTCCCCGCGTACCAACAGTGCGCCAATGATTTCACCAAGGCCAACCCGGATATCAAGGTCAAGATCACCCAGCGCGGCTGGGACGACTACTGGACCACATTGACCAACGGTTTCGTCGCAGGAACAGCGCCGGACGTTTTCACGGACCACCTGTCCAAGTACCCTGAGTACGCCGCGAAGAAGCAGCTTCTGCCCCTCGATGACGCTGTGGCAAAAGACGGAATCAAGCTTGATGCCTACACCAAGGGCCTCCCGGAGCTCTGGGTGGGCCAGGACGGCAAGCGCTATGGCCTGCCGAAGGACTGGGACACCGTAGGCCTGTTCTACAACAAGGCAATGACTGACGTGGCAGGGATCACCGCGGAGCAGATGGCCAACCTTGATTGGAACCCCAAGGACGGCGGCAGCTACGAAAAGACGATCGCGCACTTGACCGTGGACAAGAACGGCAAGCGCGGAGATGAAGCCGGTTTCGACAAGAACAACGTAGCCACCTACGGATTGGGCTTGACCGGCAGCGGCTCGGGCCAAGGCCAGACGGAGTGGAGCTTCCTCACGGCAACCACCGGCTGGACCGCCACCGACAAGAACCCGTGGGGCAGCAAGTTCAACTACGACGACCCCCGCTTCCAGGAAACCATCGCCTGGTGGGCCGGCCTGGTGGACAAGGGCTACATGCCCAAGCTTGAGACCACTGTTGGAGCCAGCATGCCGGACAGCTTCGGTGCTGGAAAGGCTGCGATCAACAGCAACGGAGACTGGTTGATCGGCCAGTACAAGACCTACAAGGGCATCGAGACCGCCGTTGCGCCGACGCCCAAGGGCCCCAACGGTCAGCGTGCCAGCATGTTCAATGGCTTGGCGGACTCCATTTGGGCCGGCACCAAAAACCCTGCCGCCAGCGTGAAGTGGGTGGAGTACCTCGGCTCGGCTGCTTGCCAGGACGTCGTAGCCAGCAAGGCCGTGGTCTTCCCGGCCATCACCAGCTCTTCCGAGATTGCCGCCAAGGCGTTCGCCGACAAGGGCACTGACGTTTCCGCCTTCACCACACACGTGAAGGAAGGCACCACGTTCCTGTTCCCGATCGCGGACAAGGCCGCAAAGGTGGACGGCATCATGAAGCCGGCCATGGATGCCGTGCTCTCCGGCAAGAAGCCTGCGTCGTCATTGACTGAAGCCAACAACCAGGTCAACGCCCTCTTCAAGTAAAACTTCCCGTTGTGAGGCCTGCTCTGCGCGCCTTCGTGCCCATTTGCACCGCAGAGTGGGCCTCACACAATCTTTTTGAAAGCGACTCACACCCATGCACCCGCTCCATCTCCGTTCCGCCGGTACCAGCCTGGTGATAAGTACTCACCGAGGAGAGGCCGAAATCTCCCACTGGGGAGCAGACCTGGGCGACGCCCTTCCGGACCTTTCCATCCTCAATGAGCCCATCCCGCCTTCCTCGATCGATGCCAACGTACCGGCCGGGCTCCTCCCCCAGGCCTCCTCATCGTGGCAGGGCCGAACAGGGTTGCGGGGACACCGGTTTACCGATGGCGTCCCCGGCTACGACTTCTCTGTACGCCTGCGGGTGGTGAACGCGACGGCGGACGGGTCGTCAGCGTCGATCGTTCAGTCAGATCCCGACGCCGGGATCACCGTCACGAGCAACCTCACCTTGCACCCAGGTGGTCTTTTGGAACTGCGGCACACAGTCACCAACGACGGCACGTCGCCTTTCCAAGTAGACGAATTGGCGACGATGCTCCCGGTGGCGCCGGACGCCGTCGAGCTTTTGGACCTCACTGGCCGTTGGTGCCGCGAACGGCACCCGCAACGCAGGGCCATCCAGCAAGGAACCTGGGTCCGCACTGGCCGGCACGGCCGTACAGGACACGATTCCTCACTGCTGCTTGCGGCCGGAACCGCCGGCTTCGGCAACCGACACGGCAAAGTCTGGGCCACACACTTGGCGTGGAGCGGAAACCACGAGCAATTTGCTGACAACGTGGCCGATGGCCGCACAATGATCGGCGGTTCCGAACTCCTGGGCCCCTCCGAAGTCGTGCTGCAATCCGGCGAAAGCTACACCACACCAGCATTGTTTGCCGCCTACTCCGATCGGGGCTTGGACGGAATCAGCGAAGCCTTCTACAGCTGGTTCCGGTCCCGCCCGCACCACGTGGATGTCGCTGGGAAGCCAAGGCCAGTAGTCCTCAACACCTGGGAAGCGGTGTACTTCGATCACAACCTGGAGACCTTGATCGAGCTGGCCGAGTCCGCCGCGGACCTGGGCGTTGAGCGGTTTGTGCTCGACGACGGGTGGTTCCGCGGACGCCGGGACGACCACGCAGGCCTCGGTGACTGGTACGTCGATGAAACCATCTGGCCTTCAGGCCTGACGCCCCTGATTGATGCAGTGACTTCCCGCGGGATGGAGTTTGGCCTCTGGGTTGAACCGGAGATGGTGAACCTTGATTCGGACATCGCCCGCGCCCACCCGGAGTGGATCGTTGGACCATCTGCCCTGTCCTTCAAAGACGGAGGCCGGCTACCGCTCGAATGGCGGCACCAGCACATCATTGACCTCGTGAACCCCGAGGCGTGGCAGTACATTTTTGATCGAATTGACGCCCTGCTGCGGGAAAACAACATCAGCTACCTCAAGTGGGACCAAAACCGGGACCTCCTGGAGCACGGCCATGCCGGCCGTTCGTCCGTGCATGGACAAACCCTTGCCGCTTACCGGCTCTTCGATGCCCTCCGCGCAGAGCACCCGGGTGTCGAGATCGAGAGCTGCTCCTCCGGCGGCGCCCGAGTGGACCTCGGGATCCTGGAACGCACCGACCGGATCTGGGCCTCGGACTGCAACGACGCCCTGGAGCGGCAAACCATCCAGCGCTGGACCGGAATGGTGGTCCCGCCAGAGCTGGTGGGCGGACACATTGGGCCCACGACGTCCCACACCACCGCGCGGACGCATGACTTGTCGTTCCGTGCCATCACCGCACTGTTTGGGCACTTCGGCATGGAGTGGGACATCCGCGAAGTCCAGGGGCCTGAGCGCGAGGAACTCAAGCGCTTCATCACCCTGTACAAGGAGCACCGCGGGTTGATCCACACCGGACGGATGGTGCGCGCAGATGTGCCCGACGAGTCCATGATGCTGCACGGGGTTGTCGCTGACTCTGTTGTTGACGATGCCACGCACGACGGCGGCATTGCAGTGGGTGCCACCGCAGCCCTGTTCGCCGTGGTCAAGACGCGGACCGGCTTCGCCGAACAGCCCGGGCGTGTAGCCATTCCTGGGCTGGAAGGCTCCCGTTCCTATCGTGTGGAAGCGATCTTCCCCACACCGGCAGATGCTGATTACGGGCACACGTTCATCGAGGCTCAGCCGGTCGCCTGGTTGGCCGACGGTGCGGTGGCAACGGGACGCTTCCTGGGCGAGGCGGGCCTTCCCATGCCCGTGCTGAACCCCGAGCACGCGCTCTTGCTGCGGTTCACTGCCCTGTAGCCCTCTCTCACATCCACAGGGCTTCCCGGGATCCCTCTCTCACGTCCTGAGGGCTTCCCGGGGATCCTCTCTCACGTCCTGACGGCTTCCCGGGAACCCTCTCTCACGTCCTGACAGCTCCCCGGGAACCCTCTCTCACGTCCCGACGGCTTCCCGGGAACCCTCTCTCACGTCCGCCGGACTACACGGTTTCAGCCAGGTAGTCGATGGCCAGCTTGTACCCAAGCACGCCCGCGCCGACGATGATGGCGTTGCACACGCCAGACAGGTAGGAGTGGTGCCGGAACTCTTCGCGCTGATGAACGTTGGTGATGTGCACTTCAACGGCGGGCAGCTGAACAGCGGCCAGGGCGTCACGAAGCGCCACTGACGTGTGTGTGAAGGCCCCGGCATTGATGACGATGCCCGCCGCGGTTCCGCGCGCTGCGTGGATAGCGTCGAGGAGATCCCCTTCGTGGTTGGACTGAACGCAGTCCACCGTGAAGCCATGGGCAGCCGCGGCTGACATGGCCAACTGCTCGACGTCCGCGAGCGTGGAAGTGCCGTACTTCTCGGGCTCCCTGGTGCCCAAAAGGTTAAGGTTCGGTCCGTTGATCACAAGAATGGTGCCGCGACCAGCTTCGGTGGCGGGGGTGGCTTCAGTCATGGCTCCCAATCTATTAGGCGGCGGGAGAATGTCCGGGAATTGCCGTCAAAGTTACTTGCGTGTGCACTGCCCGGGCGAAACAGGATTGCTAAGGCCCGGAGCTTGGGCAGCCACCGGCTGGATGTCCTCCATGGTGAGTGCAAACCCAAGTGCCGCATCAGTGGTGGTCTTGGCAAAAACCAAGCCGGCTACCTGCCCTTGCATGGTGAGCAGCGGCCCTCCCGAGTTACCGGGTTGGACGTCACCCGCAAGCTTGTAGACCGACTCGGGAGAAGGATTGCTGCCATAAATGTCAGGAACCAGGATGGTCGAAATCCCTTGGACAGTTGCTGGTTTGGACTGGAAAGGACCGCCGTGCGGGTAGCCCGCAAAAGCTGCGGGGCTGCCGGCTGCCAGGTCTGGACTCAGCTGCAGTGGATCCGATGAAAGTCCGTCTACGGCCAAAACCGCGATGTCCCGCTGGGAGTCGAAGTAGACCACCCGACCCGGCAACGCGCCGCCGTCGGGAATTTCCACGACCGGCTGCGACACGCCCGCCACAACGTGTGCATTGGTCACGACGCGCCCGGGCGACACGACAAATCCGGATCCGGTTTGGTTCTGGCCGCATTCAAAGGCCGTGCCGGCAATCTTCAGGACGGACTCGGCAGCGCGGTTCAGGGCGGGAGTGTCGGTGGACTCGTTGGGAATCGTAACCGGTGTGGAGGGGCCGAAGCCCTCAATCAGCTTGGGAATACCGTCGCCGATCACCGTAGATCGCAATTGGGCCATTGTGGTTTTGACCGGCGTCGGCGTCAACGAATCGATGTATCGAATGACCCGCGACTCAGCCAACTGCTGCGAGACAAACGGCACGCCCAGTGAACTGATACTGAACGCCAACATGGACATCACCAGCGCCGCGACCACCACGCTGACCACGCCGCCAATCAACCGGTCGGCTGCGTGCAACGGCTTAATCCGCACCGCATGGCGGACTTTTCGCCCGATCATGGTACCCAGCCCGTGGCCAAGCGCAATAAGCACGACGGCGGCACCCACTGTGGCGGTCAGCCTCCAACCGCTATCGCTCACCCAGCCGCTCACAAGTGGAACAGCCATAAATGCAGCAATCGCGCCAACCACAAAACCGGCAATTCCGCCGAGTGTCACCAGGAAGCCACTGCGCAGGCCATAGATCAGGTAGGACAGCAGCATCAAGATCAATGCCAAATCCAAAATCGTCAAGCCAAACACCAATGCTCCTTGTGACCGGGTAGCGCCAATTGTAGTTGGGCACCCTGACAAGAAACCGTTAGTCCCATCACGATACGGGTGCGCTCCGAGCGTCTAAAGGCACCGCAAACAAGGCCCGATGGGGGCAAAAACCGCGCCGTTTCAGCGTTTCTCCTGCCAAGTACGTCACAGAAGCTTAAAAATTCTGAAACAATGGCTGGAGCGCCACGACCGAAACTTATATTCAGGAGATTTCATGGACATCGAGGTATTGCGCCGCGCACCCCTCTTCGCCACCCTTGACGACGACGCATTCCGCTTGCTGACGGACGAACTCACCGAGGTGGACCTCTCACGCGGGGCATCGGTATTCCGCGAAGGCGACCAGGGTGACCAGCTGTACTTCATCGTTTCCGGCAAGGTAAAGCTCGGCCGAACCTCCCCCGATGGCCGCGAGTCCCTGTTGGCCATCCTCGGCCCGGGAGAACTCTTCGGCGAAATGGCGTTGTTCGATCCCAGCCCCCGCACCGCCACGGCCACCGCCGTCTCCGAAACGCGCCTGGCCGGACTGAAGAACGAAAGCCTCAACGCGCTGCTCCGCACGCGTCCCGAGGTTTCCGCGCAGCTGTTGCAGGCCCTCGCCCGCCGGCTCCGCCGCACCAACGATTCACTGTCCGACCTCGTCTTCTCGGACGTCCCGGGCCGCGTCGCGAAGGCGCTCCTGGATCTGGCCGACCGCTTCGGCCGTCCGGCCACCGACGGCGTCCTGGTTGCCCATGAACTCACGCAGGAAGAACTGGCCCAGCTGGTGGGCGCTTCCCGCGAAACCGTCAACAAGGCACTGGCCGAGTTCGTCCAGCGCGGTTGGCTGCGCCTGGAAGCGCGCGCCGTCGTCATTCTGGACATGCAGCGGCTCCGCCAGCGTTCGCGCTAATTTCTCCTCGCAAAAAAGCCGCCCTGGTGATGAACCGGGGCGGCTTTTTTCGTCGGGACGTGAGAGAGGATCCGTCAAAACCCGTCGGGACGTGAGCGAGGATCGATCAAAACCCGTCGGGACGTGAGAGAGGATCCGTCAAAAACTCTTGGGACGTGAGAGAGGATCGGTCAAAACTCTTGGGACGTGAGAGAGGATCCGTCAAAACCCGTCGGGACGTGAGAGAGGATCCGTCAAAACCCGTCGGGACGTGAGAGAGGATCCGATTTAGCGCTCCCGCTGCGGCTCTCCGGCTACGGTCCTGGCGGCTTCGACCTCGAGCATCAGCACTCCACCCTCGTCTACCAGTTTGGGCTGATACACGTGGGCCTTGCGCTTGTAGCTCAGGTAGGCGATGCAGCCGTTGGCATGGGCCATTTTTTCAAGCATGATTTCGGACCCGGGGACCAGGAGGTGGCCGAGAGTGAGTCCGACGGTGTTTTCCTGGGCTATTTCGTCGCCGAGGGCTGTGGTGTCGCGGATGGCGATGGCTTCGGCCGCACAAACCCAGCGGCCCCATACGCCCTTACTGCCCAGAATGCTCGGCTGCTGGTTCACGGGGACTGTAGCCGCGAAATAGCGCGTGTTGAAGCGGGTGTGGGCGAAGTCGGGGCTGAGCCAGTTGACCAGGGGCTTCAGCAGGTCCGTGCGGAGTGAAAGGCCGCGCTTGGCGAGCACTTCGCTGAAGGATTTCTCCTGGCTGGACACAGCTTCCCGGGCTTTCATCCATTCCACGGTCGAGTTGGCCTCCACAGTGGAGGAAGCGTCTGGGCCGGCAAGGAGGACGCCGGTTTCCTCGAAGAGTTCGCGGATAGCGCCCACAACGTGGCGGCGGGCGAGTCCGACGTCGTCCGTTCCCATGTGCTCAGCCCAATACTGCGGTGAGGGACCCAACCAACCGACGGGGTCGTCGTCGGACGGGTCCAGGGATCCACCGGGGAACGCGACGACGCCCAGCGGCGAGGAGCCTGGCCTGTAACCAAGCCAGGTCTCCAGACCGGTGGGTGAGTCCCGCAAGAGGACGACGGATGATGCGTAGCGGGCGGCCCTGGGGGTCCGCTCGCCGAGCTCAAGCCAGTTTCGTGCTGCCCCTTCGAGTGCGGGAGGGAGTGCGAACAGGCGGCGGGCAAGCTGCGGCAATTGGGTGAACCGGTTCCTTAGCTGAATTCAGCGATGAGCTCGACTTCGACAGGAGAGTCGAGCGGCAGGACGGAAACGCCGACGGCGGAGCGTGCGTGCTTGCCGGCGTCGCCCAGTACCTGGCCGAGAAGTTCGGAGGCGCCGTTGATTACGCCGGGCTGGCCCGTGAAGGTGGGCTCGGACGCAACGAAGCCGACTACCTTGACAATGCGGGTGATGCGGTCGAGGTCGCCAATGACGCTCTTAACGGCAGCGAGGGCGTTGATCGCGCAGACAGCGGCGTAACGCTTGGCATCCTCGGGATCGACGGTGGGCTCGTCGGAGGCGCCCAACTCGCCGAGGGAGACCTTGCCCGTAGCTTCGAGTTTGCCCTTAATAAACGGGAGCTGGCCGGACGTGTAAACGTAGTTGCCGGAGACGATCGCCGGCACGTAGTGGGCAACAGGTGCGGCGACCTCGGGGAGGGTCAGGCCGAGCTCGGCGAGACGCTGCTCAACGGCCGACGTCGGAGCGCCGGATTCCGCGGCAGACGTGGTTTCTGCGGGGGTTGTCATAGTTACTGCTTCTCCCTCTTCAGGTATGCAACAAGGCCTTTGCCATCGGGTCCACCGACGACCTGGACGAGCTCCCAACCGTCCTCGCCCCACTGGTCCAGGATCTGCTTCGTGGCGTGGATAATGAGCGGAATCGTGGCGTACTCCCATTTGGTCATGACAGAAAGCCTAGCCCTTGCCGGTAAAGTGGAAAACATGGTGACTCGCAAGAACCCCATATTCGACACTGCCACCACCCTCGGAAAGATTTTAGGTTTCCTTGGCGTGAGCGCGATTTGTGGCGTCCTGGTGGCGGGCCTTTTGGTCCCCGCAGCAGCCGTTTCGGGCAGTGCCGCAAGTGGTTCAATCCAGTTCTTTGACACTCTGCCGGCAGAGCTGCAGGTGGACCCGCCGAGCCAGAACACAACGATTCTGGCGAAGGACGGCTCCCCGATTGCCTCGATCTACGCTGAGAACCGGACCAAGGTTCCGCTGGATCAAATGAGCCCGTTCATCAAGGATGCTGTCATCTCTATCGAGGACAGCCGTTTTTATGAGCACGGCGGCATCGACACCACCGGCATCATGCGAGCCATCGTGAGCACCGCCCGCGGCAACAAGCAGGGCGCGTCCACCATTACGCAGCAATACGTTAACAACGTCATCAATGAATCGCTGGTCGCATCGGGCAAGGACGAAGACGTCAAGCTGAACGGCCTGAACAAGGGCGTCGGCGATAAGCTCCGCGAGATGAAGCTGGCTATTGCCCTGGAGAAGAAGTTCTCCAAGGAGCAGATCCTTGAGGGCTACCTCAACATCGTCTTCTTCAACCGTGATGCCTATGGCATTGAAGCTGCCTCCAAGTTCTTTTTCAGCACTACTGCGAAGGATCTGACTCTTCCGCAGGCAGCTTTGCTGGCTGGTTTGGTGAACAGCCCGTCCGCCTTCGATCCCATCACCAACCCCGATAACTCGAAGAAGCGCCGCGACCTTGTGCTGGCTGCCATGGTGAACCAGGGCAAGATCAGCCAGGCAGAGTACGACGAAGCAGTGGCCACTCCTGTCACCACCAAGGTCACTCCCGCGCGACAGGGTTGCGCATACGCCACCATGGCTCCGTATTTCTGCGACTACGTACTGCACCTGCTCTTGAACAACCCTGCGTACGGCGAGACTTCGGACGAGCGCGAGAAGCGCATCATGCGTGGCGGCCTTACCATCCGGACCACCCTAGATCCCACCGCGCAGACCGTTGCCCAGCAGCAGGTCGATGGGACGGCGGGCGCCAACCCGGACAAGTGGGGCGCCTCCATCGTCTCGGTCCAGCCGGGCACGGGCCAGATCGTGAGTATGGCCCAGAACACCGTTTGGCTCCCCCAAGATGGCAAGTTCGATCAGACCCAAAACTTCAACGTGGACGTCCTCGATGCCGACGGCAACGACCTCAACGGCATTGGCGGCTTCCAGCCCGGTTCTACGATGAAGCCGTTTACGTTCGCCGAATGGCTGAACGAGGGCAAGTCGATGAATACGACGATTAATGCTTCGGTCCGCAGGTACCCCCAGAACTTCCGGTGGAGAAACACCTGCCCTGCGCCCACTGTCGGCTGGTATGACGCCACGAACGGCACTTTCGACCTGCAGAACTCTGACGAGGGCTACTACAGAAACATGACGGTCCTCTATGGCCTCATGAACTCCATCAACACGGCCACCTTTGCTTCGGCTTCGCAACTGGACCTGTGTGGCATCCAGGGCATTGTCGATGCGACGGGCGTCCATGGCGGCTTGCCCGCACGCGATGATGCCGGCAAGATCACGGATCCCAATCCGAAGGTGCCCATGACCACTCTGGGTAACCTCATTGGTTCCACCCAGACTGCGCCCCTCACCATGGCCAGCGCCTTCGCCACGTTCGCTGCCGACGGCAAGTACTGCCAGCCAATCGCGATTACCTCGGTGAAGGACCAGTCCGGCGCCGATCTCCCGGCCCAATCCTCCAACTGCAAGGATGCCATCAAACCTGAGGTTGCCCGAGGGGTGGCGTATGCCATGGGTAAGGTTCTGGACGAAGGCTCGGGATCCCTGATCCGGCCAGCCCTCAACTCCAGGAACTTCCCGGTAGCCGCCAAGACCGGTACCAACGACACCAACGGTTCCACCTGGGTGGTCGGCTACACCACCGGGTTGGCAACGGCTTCCTGGTTCGGCGACCCCTTGGGTGACCAGAAGCGTCCGGGTCGTAACCTGACTGTCAACGGCAAGTTCTACCAGTCCATCGACGGTTACATGATTGCTGGTCCGCAGTTCACCAACTACATGCTGTCAGTTGCCCCTGCATATGGAACCAACCCGTTCCAGGCGCCGCCGTCCAACCTCCTCGGAGGCCCTGCTCCACAGCGCAATACGGCGCCAGCGCCCACGCAGAACAATCCCGCCCCGCCGACAACTCCTACCAACAACGGCGGCAACAACGGCAATGGCAACGGCAACGGCCCTGGCAAGGACTAACCGTGATCTTTGGTGATTCTCTGGCAAACCGCGTCCGCACTGTCGGGCGCGGTTTCGCCGTCACTACTGTCCTCGGTGCCACTGCGGGTGCGGCAGCTGCTGCCTACGGTTGGTGGGAAAAGGACCAGTTCGGAGTCCGCCATGAGACTCTCCCCATCCTCCCCGAGGGTTCGGATCCGTTCCGCGTACTGCATCTGAGCGATATCCATTTCGTTCCGGGACAGGACAAGAAAACCCAGTGGCTGCAGTCTTTGTCGGATCTGAAGCCCGATCTTGTAGTCAACACCGGCGACAACCTCAGCCACGAACAGGCCGTCGATCCGCTGATCAGCGCCCTGCGGCCCCTCATGGAATTTCCCGGCGTCTTCGTCCCGGGATCCAACGACTACTACGCACCCAGGATCAAGAACCCTGCGGGCTACTTCCGCGGACCGTCGAAGCTCAGGACCGATCCCATCAAGCTCGACTGGCCCAGGTTGCGGTCTGCCTTCGGCATGGGAGGCTGGATTGACCTCACTAACCGTGCTCAGTCGGTGGTTTTGAATGGCCTGCGTTTCGATTTCTCGGGTGTCGATGATCCCCACTTGAAGCGCGAACGTTATGCCGGTTGGCCCCGCGGCACCGTGAACCAGGATGCCCGTCCGCACCTGAGGGTCGCCGTCATCCATGCACCGTACCAACGCGTCCTCGATCACTTCACCGAAGCCGAGGCAGATTTGATCCTCGCCGGACACACTCACGGCGGCCAGATCTGCATCCCCGGTTACGGCGCTCTCGTCTCCAACTGCGACCTCCCGACATGGCGGGCAAAGGGCCTCCACGATTGGGAAAGCGACGGATTCACGACGCCGGTAAACGTCTCAGGCGGCATCGGCACCTCGCGCTACGCCCCGGTCCGGATCGCGTGCCGCCCGGAAGCGGTCCTGCTGACGCTCACGGCCCCCAGCTGACCGCCTCGGGCAGCTAAGCCGGCAGCTAACGCGCAGCGCAACTAAGCGCATGAACCATTACGAATCTCAATAACTGGCGAACTTTCCACATAGCAAAGAGTGGTCCTGTGAAACGAATCACGGCATGGCATAGGGTAGTTGCTACGGGAAACTACCTCCGCACCATCTGAAGATCCAGCTGTTGAGAAGCGGGCATGTCCAAACAAACGTCATTCTTCACATCCGTCGGCCGCCTGTACCCTCATGTGCGGCCCATCCTCCCCCGGCTTTTCATGGGCCTCCTCTGCGCCCTGCTCGCCAGCATCGTTGCACTGACCATCCCTCAAGTGCTGCGTGTACTGGTCAACACCTCGCTTCAACCGGGCGGTGACCCTGGCGCTGTCTGGATTGCCGCCGTCGTGATTCTTGCGCTTGGTGTGGCTGAAGCGGGACTGGTGGCCCTGCGCCGGCAGTTCGTTATCAACCCGGCCACGACGGTTGAGACCAGGATGCGGGTATCGCTGTATGGTCACCTCCAGCAACTCACAGTGTCTTTCCATGACCGCTGGGGTTCGGGGCAATTGCTGTCCCGAGCCATGACGGACCTGAGTTTTCTGCGCCGCTGGATGGCGTTCGGCGCGATCATGCTGGTGGTCACCACGTTAACAGTGATCATTGGCGTCGGAGTCATGTTCTCCATGAGTTGGCAACTGGCGTTGATTTTCCTCGGCGCGGCTGTGCCGATCATGGTCAATTCGTTCCGCTTCCGCCGTCGCTTCAGCCTGGTCACGCGCCTCAGCCAGGACCAGGCGGGCGATCTTGCTACCACCGTGGAAGAGTCCGTCCACGGCATCCGCGTCCTGAAGGCTTTCGGCCGCAGCCGCGAAGCGCTGGAAAATTTCAACGGCCAGGCAGAAGAGCTGCGGCAGACTGAGATTGCCAAAGCGAAGCAGCAAGCCGGCTTCACGCTGGTGGTCACGTTGCTGCCTGAGCTGGCTCTGGGCGTCGGCCTGGTGGTGGGTATCATGCTCGCGGCAAGCGGCCAGCTGAGTATCGGCTCACTGGTTGCGTTCTTCGCGACCGCCGCCGTAGTGGCCACTCCCGTGGAGTTTTCCGGCATGCTCCTGGCCATGGCGCTGACTGCCAAGACTGCACTTGACCGCCACTTTGAAGTTATGGACACCGAGAACACCATCACCTCGCCGGATGAGGCTGAACTGCCGGCAACGGTGAAGGGCGCCCTGCGGTTTGAGCACGCGGGCTTCGGATTCGACGACGGCGGGACGCTCCTGCACGACATCACCCTGGACATTCGTCCTGGCGAAACCATGGCACTGGTGGGTATCACCGGCAGCGGCAAGAGCGCCCTGCTCCAGCTTGTCCCCCGTCTTTACGATGTCACAGAAGGCTCCGTGACGATTGATGGCGTGGACGTCCGCGACTACGACATCGAGGAACTTCGGCGCATCGTTGCGGTGGCTTTCGAAGACACCACCCTGTTCTCCAGCTCGGTACGGGACAACGTCCTGCTCGGCTCCCCTGAGCCCAGTGAGGAGGCCCTGGATGAAGCCTTGGACGTCGCCCAGGCCCACTTCGCGTACTCTTTGCCGGACGGTGTGAACACCCTGATTGGCGAGGAAGGGTTGAGCCTTTCGGGCGGCCAGCGGCAGCGCATAGCCCTTGCCCGTGCCATCGCAGCGAAGCCGAAAGTCTTGGTCCTGGACGATCCCCTCTCGGCTTTGGACGTCAACACCGAGGAACGCGTGGAAGCCCGGCTCCGCGAAGTACTGCACGAGACGACCACGCTGATCGTCGCGCACCGCCCTTCGACGGTGGCTCTGGCGGACCGCGTGGCCTTGCTTGAGAACGGAACCATCACCGCCGTCGGCACCCACACGCAACTGTTGGCTGAAAACGCCCACTACCGCTACGTCATCGCAAGCCTGGATACCGGTCCCAGGGACCTGGACAGCGAACTGGACGAGCTCGAAGACGCCGAGGAGGCCCGCCGGTGAGCGCCACAACCTTTGGAACCGCCAACGAGGACAACACGCTCCTGACCAAAGCGGACAGCAAAGCAGTACGACGCCGGTCGCTCGCCTTGCTGGGCTCGCTGATCCGCCCGGTGCGGTTGCGCTTCTGGATGACGATCGTGATGGTGGTGGTTTCGCAGCTCACCCGCGTGGCCGGGCCAGCCCTGATTGCTTTTGGCATCGACACCGCGTTGCCCGCATTGCAAGCCGGTGACAATGGTCCGCTGATGCTCGCCGGTGCGTTGTACTTGGCCGCAGCCGTCGCTACCGCTGCAATGACTGCTCTCTACGTAACGTCCACAGCCCAATTGAGCCAGGCCATGCTGCTGGACCTCCGGGTCCGCGTGTTCAGGCACACCCAGCGGTTGAGCCTTGAATTCCATGAGAAGTACACGTCTGGTCGCATCATCGCCCGCCAAACCTCGGACCTCGAGGCCCTACGGGAATTGCTGGACTCCGGCGTGAGCTCGCTGGCTTCGGGCATGCTGTTTATGCTCTTCACAGCATTCACGGTGTTTGCCTTGGACTGGCGCAGTGGATTGATCATGCTTGCGGCGGGTGTGCCCATGTTCTTACTCGCGCGCTGGTACCAAAAGCATTCCCAGATCGCGTTCCGGGAATCCCGGGTGGTTTCGGCGCGGCTGATCGTGCACTTCGTGGAAACCATGACGGGGATCCGCGCCGTGAAGGCGTTCCGCAAGGAGCGCGAGAACGCTGACCGCTATGGCGCGTTGGCTGAGGACTACCGCAAGAACACCGTCCGCTCCATCAACCTCAATGGCATCTTCCAGCCGGGTCTCGTGCTGATCGGCAACGTGTGTGTGTCGGCAGTGCTGTTGTTCGGCGGGTTCAGGGTGCTCAGCGGTGACCTCGCCGTGGGCGTCCTCCTGGCCCTCATCTTGTCCACGAAGCGCTTCTTCCAACCGGTGGACCAGATGGCTATGTTCTACAACTCCTTCCAGAGCGCACAGGCGGCGCTGGAGAAAGTATCAGGGCTCCTCGAAGAGGTGCCCACCGTCCGGCCGCCAAAGAACCCTGTGTCGCTGAAGAGTTCACGCGGCGAGATCGACTTCAAAGGCGTGCAGTTCGGGTACAGCGATGGCAAGGTGGTTGTGCCCAAGCTGGACCTGCACATTCCCGCTGGCCAAACCGTTGCCTTGGTAGGACAGACAGGCGCCGGCAAATCCACCCTGGCCAAACTCGTTGCGCGCTTCTACGACGTCACGTCAGGCGCCATCACGTTGGACGGCATTGACCTTCGCGATCTGGCTACCACCGACCTTCGCCGCGCAGTGGTCATGGTGACCCAGGAAGCCTTCCTCTTCAGCGGCTCCGTGGCGGAAAACATCGCATTGGGCCGGCCTGAAGCTTCCCGAGCCGAGGTGGAGACTGCAGCCAAAGCAGTGGGCGCCCATGAATTCATCATGAGCTTGCCCGAAGGATATGACACGGATGTCAATAAACGTGGTGGCCGCGTCTCGTCGGGCCAGCGTCAACTGATCGGATTCGCCAGGGCCTTCCTCGCCGCGCCTGCCATTCTGATCCTGGACGAAGCCACGTCTTCGCTGGATATTCCTTCCGAGCGGATGGTGCAGGCAGGACTCGCCCACCTTCTGGAGGGTGTTGCAGGCCAGAACGCTGCCCGTACCGCCATCATCATTGCCCATCGCCTCTCCACCGTGGAGACAGCAGACAGGGTTCTGGTGGTCCACGACGGCCGGATTGTTGAGGACGGAACACCGGCCGAGCTGATCACTGGTGGCGGCCAGTTTGCCCGGCTCCACGGAGCATGGCGGGACTCGCTCGTGTGAGGAGCGACACCCCTTCCTCGATTTCGCATCCCGCAGCGATTCAGCTATCCTTGAACAGTTGCTTTCGCAGCGGATCGGGATGTAGCGCAGCTTGGTAGCGCGCTTCGTTCGGGACGAAGAGGTCGCAGGTTCAAATCCTGTCATCCCGACCAAACACGAAAATGGCGTCGAGAAATCGGCGCCATTTTTGTTTGCCCGGATCTACTCGGGTGTGGGTGTCGCAGCCGCACTGTGTAGACCCACGCGCCTGTACCCGGGCAAAAGAAAACCCCGGAGCATCGCTCGTCACGCTCCGGGGTCTTCTTCAGTATTTACTGATTTACATAGGATCCGGCCAGTTGCCGATGGACGACGTCGTGTACGTCGTGCCACCTGACTTGGTAGGTGTCGTGGTGGTGGACCTCATAGGATCGGGCCAGTTTCCAATAGCACTTACCGAGCCGGAATCTGCCGCTGCAGCAGCAGAGACGACTGCGGGAGCCGCAACCGTAAAAGCGAGAGCGCCTGCCAAGGCCACCGAAGCGGCCATTTTCTTGAACATAATGTTCCCCAATGCGAGTCGGATTCGTTACGGAAATTGCACGGTCCCTGTTGACATACATTGTAAAATGTTTTCCACAGAGACTGTCAAGGTTTTGGTGAAAAGACACCTGTAGGAGGGCCCCGTGGGAAACGGATTCGGCGAGAAGCTACGTGCCGAACGGCTCGAACGCGGGTTAACGCAGGCAGAACTGGGCAAAAACCTGTATTCCCCGAGCTACATTTCGCTGCTGGAAACAGGTCGACGCGAGCCTACTGCCGAGGTCATCGAAGAGCTGGCGCGCCGGCTGGAATTGGCGCCCAAGGCTTTGGAAGCCTGGAGCCAACCCGTTTCGGTAAGCGATGCCGAGTACGTGCTGGCCGGCCTGTATGCCCGGCAAGCGTGGGACCTGCGCGACTACCAACTCGCGGCCAGCCATGCAGCAACTGCGGCGCAGATCGCGCTCGAGGCGAAGAACAACAGCGCCTGGTGGAATATGACCTATATGCAGGCCGAATGTGTGATGAAGCAAGGCCAACTCAGGGAATGCCAGCAAATTGTCGAACATTTACTGGAACACCCCATGGCCACGGAATCCGCAGGCCTTGGCGTGCGTGCCTGGCAGATGCTTGCCGCGGTCTGTCACGGACAGGGTCAGCTGGCCACCGCCGTCGAGCATGCAAAGAAGGCCGTGCAACTGTCCGAACAGCTGCCCAAGGGATCCACGCTGATCATCGGCGCGCACCGCGCGCTGATCGGCGCCCTCGCGGAGAGCGGCAAGCTGGACGAAGCGTGGCAGTACTGCCTGACAATGATCGAGCACATGGACGAGCACTCCATGTCCCAGCTGGCCGGTGAGGTCGCGTGGGTGGTGGGCAACGTTGCTTTCATGCGGCACGACTACGTAGAGGGCATCAAGCACCACGAGCGCGCAGCAAAGCTGCTCTCCCCCGCCAACGACATCGAACTGTGGGCCCGTTTCAACAAGGCATCGGCAGCCGTCAGGTTGTCGTCCGGCATTGTTGAGCCCGAAACCCTGTCCGCCATTGAACGTGCCGAGCTCGCGCTGTCCATCGTCGGCGGAAACAAGACGGACCAGCTTGAAGTAGCCTTCATCCGCGCCCGCTGGCTATACCTGACGGGCGATATTCCGGCAGCGGTGGACAAGCTTCGCGAGATCTACAAGGACCGCAAGGTATTGGCCCGCCACACGGCTGGCGAAGTTTCGCTGTTGCTGGGGAAGTCCTTGAAGGCAGCCGGTGAAACCACGGAGGCCCTGCACTACTTGGAAGAGGCCCAGCACGACTTCAGTGCGGCCGGCGCCTCGGACCGGGTCCAGCAAGCCATGGATGCTGTCCTGGAGATCCGCCTGGCGGAACGCCGCGCTGCTGCATCACATCCGGAAGGGCACTCCGAAACGCATCCAGAAGCCCATTCCGAAGCCAGCTAAACCCAAGTAAGTCGCAGTTAAGCGCGCTTTGAGGGGGGTCAAAACGCGCTTAACTGCGACTCAGTTGGATGGGGACAAGCTTAGGCGAACGTGCGCCCTGTGAGTTTCTCGTAGGCTTCCACGTAGCGGGCACGGGTGCGCTCCACGACTTCAGCGGGCAAGGCTGGCGGAGGCGTATCCGAGGACTTGTCCCAGCCGGACTCGGCCGAGGTGAGCCAGTCGCGGACGTACTGCTTGTCATACGAGGGCTGCGACTTGCCGGGCGCATAAGTGGATGCGTCCCAGAAACGGGAGGAGTCCGGGGTGAGGACCTCATCGCCCAGCGTGATGATGCCCGTGTACGTGTCGAGGCCGAACTCCACCTTGGTGTCGGCAAGGATGATCCCCCGCTCGCGGGCGATCTCCTCAGCGCGGGTGTAGATCTTCAGCGTGAGTTCGCTGAGGCGGGCGGCGATGTCGTCACCGACTATGGCCACGACGTCGTCATAGGTGATGTTGACGTCGTGCTCGCCGACGTCGGCCTTGGCAGATGGCGTAAACAGTGCTTTCTCCAAGCGGGAACCGTCAACAAGCCCCTCGGGAAGCGGGATGTTGCAGACGGTGCGGGAATGCTTGTACTCCTCCAGCCCGGAACCGGTGAGGTAACCACGGGCGATGCACTCCACCGGGAACATCTCCAGCTTCTTGCAGATCATGGCACGGCCCTCGACGGCGGCCGGAACGCCACCCTCAACCGTGGAAGCCAGCACGTGGTGCTCAACCTCCAACTGGTCGAACCACCACAGGCTGAGCTGCGTCAGGATGCGGCCCTTGTCAGGGATTTCGCTGCTCAGGACATGGTCATAGGCACTGATGCGGTCGCTGGCAACCACCAGTACGCATTCCTGGCCGACCTTTTCCGTGATGGATTCATCGGTTGGGACGTAGAGGTCACGAACCTTGCCGGAATAGATATGCGTCCAGCCCGGAAGTTGCAGGGTCTCGGTTTTGAAACCGCCTGTGGGGAGGGAATCAGTCATGCTCAGGCCTGTACTTTCGGGATGGTTCCGGTGGCTGCGTAGGGCACTCGGATTTCGCCGCGGGCGGCTTTGCCTCCGATATCCGTACGGAACTGTGAGCCTTCAAGCTGAACCAGCTCAACGCCGTCGTACGCTTTCTCGCGGGCCTCCACCAGATCGGAACCGAGCGCGACCACCGCGAGGACCCGGCCGCCGGCCGAAACCACTTTGCCTTCCTCGTCCAGCTTGGTGCCGGCGTGGACAACGTGGACGCCCTCGAGCTCGTCCACCTTCTTCAGGCCGCGGATGCGATCCCCCGTGCGGGGAGCGTCCGGATAGTTTTCGGCGGCCACGACGACGGCGACTGCCGTGTCCTTGGACCAGCGCAGCTCCTCTGCGGTGTCCAGTTCGCCCTTGGCAGCTGCCAGAAGCAGCGCACCGAGCGGGGTCTTAAGTCGTGCGAGGACTGCCTGCGTCTCGGGGTCACCGAAGCGCACGTTGAACTCGATGACGCGCGTGCCGCGCGAGGTGAGTGCCAGGCCGCAGTACAGCACACCGATAAAGGGTGTGCCCCGGCGGGCCATCTCATCCACAGTGGGCTGGGCGACGCGGTCGATGACTTCCTGAACCAGGCCTTCGGGAGCCCACTCGAGCGGGGTGTAGGCACCCATGCCACCGGTGTTGGGGCCTTCATCGTTATCGAAGATGCGCTTGAAGTCCTGCGCAGGAGACAGGGGAACGGTAGTGCGGCCGTCGCAGAGGACGAACAGGGAAACTTCGGGGCCGTCGAGGAATTCTTCGATGACAACTGTTCCACCGGCGTCGAAGCAAGCCTGCGCGTGCGCGAGGGCTTCCTCGCGGTCGTTGGTGACTACAACGCCCTTGCCTGCGGCAAGGCCGTCGTCCTTAACAACGTGCGGGGCGCCGAATGTAGCCAGGGCATCGGCGGCTTCCTCTGCGTTGGTGGCAACGCGGGCCATGGCCGTGGGAACGCCCGCTTCAGCCATGATCTGTTTGGCGAACGCCTTGGACGCTTCGAGCTGGGCTGCTTCCTTGCTGGGTCCAAAGACCGGAATCCCGGCCGCACGGACGGCGTCGGACACACCGGCGGCCAGGGGAGCCTCCGGACCGACGACAACCAGGTCCACGCCCAGCTTGGTGGCGAGCGCGGACACGGCTTCCGGGTTGTTCCCGTCAATTGCGTGCGTGGGAACGAGTTTGCTGATGCCCGCGTTGCCCGGAGCCGCGTGGACCTCGGAAACGTTGGGATCTTCAAGCAGAGAGCGGACAATGGCGTGTTCGCGGCCGCCTGGGCCAATGACGAGTACCTTCACAGTCTTCAAGGGTACTTTGTGTAGGGCGCGGGGCCTAAGCTGTGTCATTCCCCGGCAACGGATGACTGGATCCGGGACCGCGCCCGGACCTCGCATGTGACCAGGGAACACAGCCGTCGCGCCCTAGACTGGCCTCATGCCCATGAGTTCGCATGAAACGTTCAACGTTGAGTCCGCCGTCGAACTGGCAGTCATCGAACGCAGTGGCTTTATCGAGTCCCGGCACATCGGTGCTGCCGTCGTCCTTGCCGGTGACGGAAGCGTGGTCACCCGGCTTGGTGACATCGATGCTCCCATCCTGGCCCGCTCCACCCTGAAACCATTCCAGGCCCTCGCTGCCATGCAGTCCGGCGTCCCGCTTCGGGGCGCGCAGGTGGCTGTCGCCTGCGGAAGCCACACCGGTTCACTGGATCACATGGACTTGGTGGAGGGAATGCTCAAAGCGGCAGGTGTCCGCGAGGACCAGCTTCAGTGCCCCACCGCCTGGCCGCAGGACGAAACCGCGCGCAATTGGCTGGTCCGTTCCGAGCGCGGCCAAACCAGGCTCGCCTTCAATTGTTCCGGGAAGCACGCGGCTTTCCTCTGGGCCTGCACGGAAAACGGTTGGGACCTTCGCAGTTACCTTGAGCCGAATCATCCGTTGCAGCAGCGCGTGCGGTCCGTGATTGAGGAATACAGCGGCGAAACGATCTCGCATTTGGGCATTGATGGCTGCGGAGCACCCGTTGCGGCGATCTCGCTGACTGGATTGGCCCGCGCGTATTCGCGGTTGGCGAAGTCACCGGGTGATTCCTCCTCAAACGCACGCGCAGCCACCATTGCCACGTCCATGCTGGACTACCCGTGGGCGGTCCAGGGCAAGGGCGAGTCAAACACGATCGTCATGGAAGAGCTGGACATCCTGGCCAAGATCGGCGCCGAGGGCATCCTGGTCCTTGCCACGTCCACGGGTGCCACAGTGGCCGTCAAGATGCTGGACGGGAATCTTCGCGCTACGTCCTTGGTGGGTTTGACCCTTCTTGCCGTCAGTGGCGCGGTGGACATTCCCGCGGTTTCAAACGTCCTGGAACGCGTCGTGGAACCTGTGCTGGGCGGCGGGCGACCCGTGGGCAAGATCCGCCTGGGCCACGCCGTATCCGCGATGCTCGACTGAGCCGGCCCGTTACTGAGTCACCTAGTTATATAAGGAACGAACCATGGCAGTTGCACGACGCCGCATTGACGTCAACGAGGGCCGCGCTGCGCTGGCAGCCTGGCAATCCGCCGTCGAGCGTTCGAGTGAAGGCGCCTCTGGCGAAACCGGTGCCGCACTGCCGTCGCGCTCTTTGATCGCGACGGCGGTACGCTACTCGCTCGAGGAAGTCACCGCCCGCGCGCCCGGCAATTCGGTGGAGGTCCGTGTGCCCCCGTTCGGCGTCACGCAATGTGTGGAGGGCCCCCGCCACACCCGCGGCACTCCCCCGAACGTCATAGAGTGCGACGCCGCCACCTGGCTTGAGCTGGTAACCGGCCGGATCTCCTGGGGAGACGCAGTGTCGGCTGGCCGTGTTGCCGCGTCCGGACTGCGCGCGGACCTCTCGGAACTGCTTCCCCTCTGACACAGCTGATGCCCTCAAGACCTAAGTCTCAAGGGCATCAGTTGCACTCAAACTATGGAGTTAGTCGGGGCAGATCGGCGTTGCTGGTTGCCCTGGCTTGCTCATCTCGAATTGCGGAATTTCGTCTGCCGTTGGACCTCCACGGAATTTCGGTGATGGGTGATGGCCCTCGCTGAGGCGTTCGAGTTCCTGTTCCTCGAACACTTCCTCCTGGCCGAGCATGATGGCCGAATCCTCGTTGGTAATCTCGCCGTTGAAAGCACGGACCATGACGCTGCGGTCGAACTGGCCTTCCCACTTGGCCACTATGAACGTGGCAACACAGTTGCCCAGCAGGTTGACGACGACGCGCATGGAGTCCATGAGGCGATCGGCTCCGAGGAGGAGTGCTACGCCGGCAACCGGGAAGATGCCGAGGGCGGCAGCCGTGGCCGAGAGGGCCAGGAACGATGAGCCCGGGACGCCGGCCATGCCCTTGGAGGTCAGGAGCAGCACACCCAGCGCGGCCAACTGCTGGCCGAGGTCCAGGTGGTGGCCGAACGCTTGGGCCAGGAACAGCAGGGAGATGGAAAGGTATATCGCTGCACCATCAAGGTTGAAGGAGTAGCCGGTGGGAACCACCAGGCCGGTGGTTGCCCGGGAGCAGCCGGCGTTGGTCAGCTTGGTCATGATGCGCGGCATGACCGCTTCAGTGGAGGCCGTGCCAAGCGCAAGCAGGAATTCCTCGCGGGTGTACTTCAGGAAGTGCCAGAGCGGAACGCGGGCGAAGCCCCACGCCACCAGGAACAGAAGACCGATAAAGACGACGGCGGCTCCGTAACAGGAGGCTATGAGAAGCGCATACGTACCGAGTGTGCCAAGCCCGTACTGGCCGATGATGAAGGCCATGGCGCCGAAAGCACCGATCGGAGCCACCTTCATGATCCAGGACATGATCTTGAAGATCAGCTCCAGAACGGTCTCCATGAGGCTGATCACGGGCAGGCAGCGCTGGCGACCGATGACCACGATCGCGGCACCGAAGAAGACGGAGAAGAAGAGTACCTGGAGCAGGCTGTTGTTGGCGAAGGCGCCGATCACGCTGGTGGGAATGACATCCAGCAGGAAGGCCGCTGCATCCTTGGGAACTGCATGGCCGGTCTTTGCGTCCACGGCTTCTTGGGAAAGCGTGGAGGGATCGATGTTCAGGCCGGCACCGGGCTGAACGATGTTGCCCACTATGAGTCCGAAGACCAGGGCGAAAAGGGTGGCGCAGGTGAAGTAGAGGAGTGCTTTGACCCCGACCCTTCCGACCGCCTTGACGTCGCCGACTGCCGAGATGCCCGTGACGATCACGAGGAAAATCAGCGGGGCGATGATCATCTTGATGAGTTGAATGAATCCATCACCCAGCGGCCGGAGGGTGGACCCGAGGTTCGGCCAAAAATGACCGATGAGCACACCTGCGACGACGGCGATCAGGATTTGAAAAAAGAGCGACTTATACAGTGGCTTCTTCTTCAGCGGGGCCGAACTCGCCTTCAGCGCCGCAGAGTCTGGGATCTTCATTGATCTGAACCAATCAGTTGGGAACAGCCCCACATTTGGGGGTTGTTTTCAAATGTAATCCTGCTCACATCATTCCGCAAGGGGAAATTGAATTTCCATATTGTGGAAAGTCACATTTGGTTTGGAGCTTGGATGTTGGTGCGTCCCCCACCTTCTTTGACGCTGAAATGCCCGTGACACACCCTCCTGCAGGCGTGTCACGGGCATTCGAAAAGCAAAGTGGGTGGTGGCGGCACGGGCCCACGGTTTGGGGCGGTGCTTTGATGCTAGCCGCGGCCTATGAACGGCATGCCCGCGGCTGTGACCACCAGGGAACCAACGTTGGCCGACGCCGGCATGTTGGCCATCATCAGCACAGCACGGGCTGCGTCCTCCACGGGGAACATCGGCTCCACGCGACGGCTGCCATCGGCCTGCAACGCACCTGAGCCGACTCCGATGGTGTCCATGATCTCGGTACGGGTATTTCCGATATCGATCTGCCCGCACGTGATGCCAAAGTCTCGGCCATCCAGCTCAATGCTTTTGGTCAGCCCGGTCATCGCATGCTTGGTCACCGTGTAAGCGACGGACCTGGGCCTGGGCGAATGTGCAGAGATGGAGCCGTTGTTGATGATGCGGCCACCCTGCGGCTCCTGGGCCTTCATGGTCCTCACAGCCTCAGCGGCGCACAGCATGGAGCCCGTGACATTGACGCGCAGCGTGGCCTCCCACTCATCGACGTCGATCTCGCCAACGTCGCCGGCTGGCCCGAAGATGCCTGCATTGTTGAACAGCACATCAACCCGGCCCCAGCGCTGGCGAACATCAGCGAAAAGGCGGGCAACGTCGTCGGGCACTGTCACATCGCAGGGCACCGCCAGGGCATCCGGATGGTCGCCCGCGGTCTCCAGCAACTGCGCTTCGCGACGCCCAGCCAACGCCACACGGTAACCATCGGCGAGCATGAGCCGGGCTACGGCCCTCCCAATGCCGGAGCCGGCACCGGTCACGACGGCGACCCTTGGGTCTGCGGGCGGGCGTGGGTCAGTCATGTGGTGGCCTTTCGGGAAATCGCCTTCAACTAGTCAGCGGCCTGCATCAGCGCGCGGCCTCTGCGGGCTGCCCTTCAGTGGGCTGGTCTGAAGTCGGTTGGGCTGCTGTTATCGGCCAGCCTATGACAGTCCTCGGACGCGGCGTTGCATAGGTCCGGACCTTGGGAGTCGTGAGGCCAAGCCGGACCAAGGATTCAGCTATGGTGACGGCCACAGCCACGTCTGCATCGTGGATCTCCACTTCGTACTGTTTCCACATAGCGGAAACAAGTTATTGAATAGTGAAAACACTCTATGACTCACGTCACGTCAGGTCAAGGCGTCACAAGTGTATGGAGGGTCACATTCGGTTGATTGCCGGGGCATTTCCCAGTTGACTGTTGCGGTTGCGTAATCCGTGTTGACGCTGCCCATCGGCAGACGTAATCTCGAATTGCAGAATTTTATTCTCACAATACGAAATTCCTTGAGCGCCCCCACAGAGCAAGCGCCCAGACATTCAATGAAGAGAGGTTGGACGTGGCTGCAGGAGAAGAGACCTCACACATCCTCAGCGGGTTGACTGCCCAGCTGCCTGATCGTGATCCGGAAGAGACCGCGGAGTGGATTGAGTCCCTTGATGCGTTGATCGCGGAGCAGGGCACGGAGCGTGCCCAGTACATTATGCGGTCGTTGTTGCAGCGTGCCGGTGCCCGGTCGGTGGGTGTGCCGATGGTGACGACCACTGATTATGTGAACACGATCCCGGTGGACCAGGAAGCGGAGTTTCCCGGGAACGAGGAGTTCGAGCGCCGGTACCGTGCCTACATGCGCTGGAACGCCGCGGTCATGGTCCACCGTGCACAGCGAGCCGATATCGGGGTGGGCGGGCACATTTCCACCTACGCCGGCGCGGCGACCCTGTACGAGGTCGGGTTCAACCATTTCTTCCGCGGCAAGGACCACCCCTCGGGCGGGGACCAGGTATTCTTCCAGGGCCACGCGTCCCCGGGCATGTACGCCCGCGCGTTCATGGAAGGCCGCCTCTCCGAGGAGGATTTGGACGGTTTCCGTCAGGAAAAGTCCAAACAAGGCCACGCCCTGTCCTCCTACCCGCACCCCAGATTGATGCCGGACTTCTGGGAATTCCCCACCGTGTCGATGGGCATCGGTCCGATGAACGCGATCTACCAGGCCCAGTCCAACCGGTACCTGCACAACCGCGGCCTCAAGGACACCTCCGACCAGCAGGTCTGGGCCTTCCTCGGCGACGGGGAAATGGACGAGCCCGAGTCCCGCGGGTTGCTGCAGCTGGCAGCGAACGAGAACCTGGACAACCTGAACTTCGTGATCAACTGCAACCTCCAGCGCCTGGACGGGCCCGTGCGGGGCAACGGCAAGATCATGCAGGAGCTCGAGGCGTTCTTCCGCGGCGCGGGCTGGAACGTGATCAAGGTCGTCTGGGGCCGGGAATGGGACACCCTCCTGGAAGCGGACCATGACGGGGCGTTGGTGAAAATCATGAACGAAACCCCCGATGGCGACTACCAGACCTACAAGGCCGAGTCCGGCGGGTTCGTCCGGGACCACTTCTTCGGCAAGTCCCCGCAGACCAAGGACATGGTCGCGGACCTGACCGATGAGCAGATCTGGGGCCTCAAACGCGGCGGGCACGATTACCGCAAGGTCTACGCCGCGTACAAGGCAGCGGTCGAGTTCAAGGGCAAACCCACCGTGATCCTGGCCAAAACCGTCAAGGGCTACGGCCTGGGCCCGCACTTCGAGGGCCGCAACGCCACCCACCAGATGAAAAAGCTGACCATGGAAGACCTCAAGGCCTTCCGTGACCACCTGCGCATCCCCATCAGCGATGACCAGCTCGACGCGGACCTCTACCGGCCCCCGTACTACCACCCCGGCATGGACGCCCCGGAAATCAAATACCTGATGGAACGCCGGGCAGAACTTGGCGGGTTCGTCCCCGAACGCCGCCGCACCCACACCCCCGTCACCCTGCCCGAAGCCAAATCCTACGAGGTCGCCAAACGCGGCTCCGGCAAACAACAAGCCGCGACCACCATGGCCTTCGTGAGGCTGCTGAAGGACCTGATGCGGGATAAGAACTTCGGGGCCCGGTTCGTGCCCGTCGTCCCGGATGAATCCCGGACCTTCGGCATGGACGCGTTCTTCCCGACCGCGAAAATCTACAACCCCAAAGGCCAGAACTACCTCTCCGTGGACCGGGACCTCGTGCTGGCCTACAAGGAATCCCCCGCCGGGCAACTGATCCACCCCGGCATCAACGAAGCCGGCGCCGTCGCAGCGTTCACCGCCGCCGGAACCGCCTACGCCACCCACGGCCAACCCCTGGTCCCGATCTACGTGTTCTACTCCATGTTCGGCTTCCAACGCACCGGAGATTCCTTCTGGGCCGCAGCAGACCAAATGACCCGCGG
The DNA here is from genome assembly GCA_039636795.1 of Micrococcaceae bacterium Sec5.1. NCBI lineage: Bacteria > Bacillati > Actinomycetota > Actinomycetes > Micrococcales > Micrococcaceae > Micrococcaceae bacterium Sec5.1. The sequence continues at coordinate 4,602,100 of CP143430.1, forward strand.
CTTCATCATCGGCGCCACCGCAGGACGCACCACCCTCACCGGCGAAGGACTCCAACACGCCGACGGGCACTCCCCCATCCTGGCCTCCACCAACCCCGCCGTGAAAACCTACGACCCCGCCTACGGCTACGAAATCGGCCACATCATCCGCCACGGCCTCGAAGAAATGTACGGACCCGACACCGAGGCCACCGGCACCGGCACCGGCACCGGTGAAGACCGAAACGTGATGTACTACCTCACCGTCTACAACGAACCCATCACCCAACCCGCCGAACCCGAGAACCTGGACGTCAACGGGCTCCTCAAAGGCATCTACCGCCTCGCGCCCGCCCCGGAAAACACCACCGGGAACGGGAACAGGCCCACCGCGAACATCCTCGCCTCCGGCGTGTCCGTGCCCTGGGCCCTGGACGCCGCCCGGATCCTCGCCGAGGACTGGGGAGTCGCCGCCGACGTCTGGTCCGTGACGTCCTGGAACGAACTGCGACGCGACGGCCTCGCCGCCGAAGAACACGCCTTCCTCAACCCCGGCCAACCCGCCCGCACCCCGTTCATCACCGAACAACTCGCCGGCACCACCGGACCCGTGATCGCCGTGTCCGACTACATGAAAGCCGTCCCCGACCAAATCCGCCAATTCATCCCCAACGACTTCGCCTCCCTCGGAGCAGACGGCTTCGGCTTCTCCGACACCCGCCAAGCCGCCCGCCGCTACTTCAAAAACGACACCCACTCCATCGTCGCCAAAACCCTCCAGTTGCTGGCGGCGAGGGGCGAAGTTGAGGAGGGCGCGCCGTCGTACGCTATTGACCGCTACAAACTGCTCGACGTGAACGCCGGCACCACCGGCGGAGCAGGCGGCGACGCCTAACAACACGCACAAATACAGTTGGCGGCAGTGTTCGTGAAGAACACTGCCGCCAACTTGTTTTTGTGTGTAGTACCGGGGAGGCCTAGGTGCCCAGATTCCTCCGGTCTACGACGAATCCGGTTGCCGCGTTTTCGCGGACTGCGTTGATACCGGCCACGACGGCCTTCAAATTGGGAAACTGTGGCGACACTGCCACAACTGTGCCGTCATCGGCTGTGAGTCGGAACCTGAACGTGTTCGTCCCGGCCTTGAGTATTTCGAAACTGCCCGCCATCTTCCCCTTTTCCTCCACGCATCATTGCATTAGAGCGATTTGAACAATTCCCTACCGACAATAATGGCCGTCGGAACCTACCAACAGACCTACTGAGGAGTAGTTTGCAACCGATTTTGGTAGATGTCCCGGAAAGCTCTGAGCGAGCTACAGACCGCGTGCATGCCCGCGCGTATCGTGAGGATATGACTGGATCCGGCGTGGCGCCCACTACGGGCGTCCTGCTTGCCGCAGGGGCTGGTACGCGCTTGGGCCGCGGACCGAAAGCGCTGCTCCCCTACCGCGGCCGCACGCTGGTTGAGGTGCTCGCCGATACTCTCTTCGACGGCGGCTGCCGGGAGGTTGTGGTCGTGGTCGGGGCCGAGGCGGACCGCGTTCGAAGCACCACAGATCTACGGACATACACCGTGGTCGAGAACGAGAACTGGGCCAAGGGCATGGCTGGTTCTTTCCGCGCAGGAATCGAGGCGGCCTCGCCGGGACACAGCATCATGGTGGCTCTGGTGGATCAGCCCGGTTTAACCCCGACGGCGGTCAGCAGGCTGCTGGGCAGCCACCGTCCAGGTCGGGTCACGGCAGCCGCCTACCCTGACGAGTCAGGGCACCTTAAGCGTCGGCACCCGGTGATTATCGACGTCGGGCTCCGATCCCAAGCGGCGGAAGCGGCGAATGGTGACACGGGGGCGCGATCGTTCCTCAAAGCGCACCCGGGCTTGGTGGACCTGGTGGACTGCAGTGACCTCTGCTCCGGCGAAGACCTGGATACGAAGGACCAGTTGCACCTGCTGGAGGACTGACTGGAGGCTTGATCAATCCCGGGCCGGTAAGTTTGAATCCATGATCCAGATTGCACTTGACGATCCCACGCGCCCGGATGTCCATCAGCTCCTCAGCGAACATCTGGCGGACATGTTTGCGACGTCGCCCGCAGAGAGCGTGCACGCATTGGACCATTCGGCGTTGTCGCATGAAGCGATCACGTTCTGGACGGCCCGCGAAAACGGCGTGTTGCTGGGATGCGGGGCGCTGAAGGAACTGGCCACTTCTGACGGAGACGGCCGGTCCGGCGAGATCAAGTCGATGCGCACCACCGCCGCTGCCCGTGGGCGCGGAGTGGCCACCCTGATGCTCAAGCACATCGTGGCCGAAGCTGGCCGCCGGGGCTACGAACGCGTGAGCCTGGAAACCGGTACCGAAGAATACTTTGCGCCCGCGCGTCGTTTGTATGCCCGGCAAGGATTCACCGAATGCCCGCCCTTCGCGGACTACACCCTTGACCCGAACAGCGTGTTCATGGAGCTCGCCGTCTCCCCCACGTAGCCGTCCCACCCAAGTAAGTCGCAGTTAAGCGCGTTCTCAAAACGCGCTCAACTGCGACTCAGTTGGGGTGGGGTTAGACGGGTGCAGTGGTGCGGTCGCGGAGGGCCAGGTAGATCTTGTCCCGGGCAATGGGCAGTTGGCCGAAGCGGATTCCAGTGGCGTTGCGGATGGCGTTGGCCAAAGCCGGTGCGACGGGGTTGAACGGGCTCTCGCTCATGGACTTGGCGCCGAGGGGCCCGGTGCTGTCGTTGGTAGTGGCGAAATAGACCTCGCTCCGCGGCACGTCCGCGAATGACGGAATGTGGTACTGCCGCAGGATATCCGTGGTGACGTGTCCGGCGTCGTCCACTTTCACTTCCTCGTACAGCACAGCACCAAGCGCCTGCGCGATACCGCCTTCGATCTGCCCACGACACTGCCGCGGGTTCACCACAACGCCGGCATCTGCGGCCTGGACACTCTGCAGAATCCGCAGCTCACCCGTTCCCGTGTTAACAGCAACGCGGAAACCGTGGACATTGAACGCGACTGACCGCGGCGTTCCTCCCCAGTTGCCGTCGGTGGTGAGCCGAACGCCTTGGAGACGGGCGGCGTCGTAAATTTCCTTGAGCGGAACCACGCGGTCGCCGCACTCCACAGCTCCGTCCACCAAGCGGCAATCAGTCAAAGCAGCCCCCGTCAGCGAAGCCGCAACGGTCTGGATCCTGGTGGCAAGCTCGAGAGCTGCGCCGAGCGTCGCCTTGCCGGCCACCACTGTCCCGGACGAACCGAACGCGCCGGTGTCGTGCTCCACGAGGTCCGTATCGGACTGACGGACGGTAATTTTTGAGGCGGCTGTCGCCAGCGCAGTAGCGGCGAGTTGCGCATGCACGGTTGTGGTGCCGTTCCCGAACTCTGCAGTACCGACGTCGACGGCGAACCTTCCGTCCGCTTCCAGGCTCACCCTGGTGTGGGCGAAGTGGCCGCGCGGCGGGACGGTATCGATCATGGAGAGGGCCGAGCCCTCACCGACGACCCAGTCGGGGCCGAGGTCCTCCAGGCCAGCGGCCCGGTAACGCTCCTTGCCCCGGTCCAGAGCGTCCCGGACCAAGGCCACGCACTGGTCCAAACCGTAGCTGCCGTAGTGAACGTCCTCCTCAGGTTCGGGCGTAGTAGACAACATGTGATCGCCTGGACGGACCATGTTCTTGAGCCGGAACTCGAGCGGATCCATGCCGATGCCGATGGCAAGTTCGTCGACGGCGGACTCGATCGCGAAGATCATCTGGCTCAACCCATACCCTCGGAAAGCACCAGCGGGAACGGTGTTGGTGTAGACGGCTTGGGCGTCCACTTTCTTGTTGACGCATTTATAGACGGCCAGCGACTCGCCACAACCATGGAACATCACCCCGGGCGCATGGTTTCCGTAGGCGCCGGTGTTGGTGATGACGTCCAGTTGAAGGGCGGTCAGGTATCCGTCCCGGCTGGCTCCCGCCTTCAAGTGAATAGTGAAGGGGTGGCGCGTTGTGGTGGAGGTGAACTGTTCGGTCCGGGTGAACTCCACCTGCACAGGCCTCCGCAGCGCCAAGGCCGCGAGAGCCACAAGATCCTCGGTGAGGACCTCCTGCTTGCCGCCGAAACCGCCCCCGACGCGGCCAGCCACCACGCGAACAGTCTCCTCCGGCAGGTTAAACAGTCGCATCAGGGTGCGCTTGACCAGGAAGGGAACCTGCGTGGAGGACCGGACAACCAGTCTGCCGTCCTCGTCCAGCCAGGCAATGGACGCGTGCGTTTCCATCGCGACGTGCTGAACCCTTTGCGTCTTGTACGTGTGCTCATGGATGAAGTCGGCTGCCGCAAAGCCGTCCGCCACGCTGCCCAGTTCGGCGTGGACCTCGGCCACCACGTTCTCTAGGGGCCGGGAAATTCTGGAGTAAACGCCGTCCTTGTCACCATGGATTGCGGGGGCGCCGGGAACAATGGCCTCCTGGGGCGTGAACACCGGTTCCAAAAGCTCGTACTCCACAGCAAGCGCTCGGGTTCCGGCCTCCGCAGCACCAACAGATTCGGCCACAACAGCAGCTACGCGCTGGCCGATGAACCGCACCACGTTGTCCAGCACGCGGGTGTCATCGGGATCATCGGTGAAGTGTTCGTGCTGGGCCGTTGAGAACAACTGCGCTGGTGCATCTGCGTGCGTGAAAACAGCGACGACGCCAGGAACCGCCAGTGCCGCGGTCTTGTCGATGGACACGATCCGGGCGTGCGGATGCGGTGAACGCAGGAGCTTGAGGTGCAGTAGTCCAGGCAGCTGCTCGGCCGGAACATCCAGCGTGTACCGGGCAGCTCCGGTAACCACGGCTTGGCCGGCGGGTGCGGGAACGTTGTCCCCGAGCTGGCCGGGAGTAGCTTCCACAGCCACGGGATGTCCGGCGGTGGGATTTCCGGCTGCAGGCTGTCCAGCTGCAGACTGTCCGGCTGCAGGCGATTGTGCCCCGGAAACGTCAGCTCCGGCGTCGTGCTTGTGCTCGACGCCATGACCGTCGCCGTGACCGCACACCGCGTCAGCGATGGAGCGGTAACCGGTGCAACGGCACAGATTGCCCTTGAGGTTGCGGGGCAGGTTGGCGCGTTGCTCGTCGTCAAAAGTGGCTGCGGTCATGACCATGCCGGCGGTGCAGAAACCGCATTGGAAACCCTGGGCTTCGAGGAACTGCTCCTGCACAGGGTGAAGATTTTCGCCGGTGGAGAGACCTTCGATCGTGGTCACGGCTTTGCCCTCGGCGCGGACAGCCGGATAGATGCAGCTGTGGACGGGCGTGCCGTCGACGTGCACGGTGCAGGCGCCGCAGTCACCGCCGTCGCAGCCCTTCTTAACGCCGAAGTTTCCTTGTTCCCGGAGGAAAGTGCGCAGGCATTGGCCGGGGCGGGGTGTGGCCTGAGCGGCAGCGCCGTTGATCTCAATTGCCATGGGAGGCCTCCTTCTGCGGGTTGTTCTGTGCGGGTTGCGTGGATGGTTGGGGCGAAGTGGCGTGCGGCGGCCAGAAATCGCCTGACACGGCCATTGACTCGCCCAGCAGCTCGGCCCGGATCTCCTCGGCCAGTTTGAACGTCATATCGCGACGCCACTCCGGGAACCCATGGATGTCATCGTGGTACAGCGGCCAGGGAATGGAATCCCCGACGGCGTCAGCCAGCATCCCGGCGTCGGGAACCTGGCCGGCGGGGAACCGTAGTTGGACGGGCTTTTTGGTGGAGGCGGTGACCGTGATGACCAAACGGCCGTCGGGATCGAGGCGTCCGATGAGCAGCACGCCGGAGCGGCCAAGGTTACTCAGCGATAATCGCCGGAAGGCGACCCGTGCGGAGAGAGCCGAGGCTGGAAGGTGGATGCTGCGGAGCAACTCCCCCGGGGTCAGGACATTCTCCATGTCCCCGGTGACGAAATCGGCCACAGGTACTGTCCGGCTGGTGCCGTCGGGGCTCTGGATGGTTGCCGCGGCGTCGAGCCCGGCACACAGCGAAATCATGGGGCCAGCGGGCAAGGATGTGCAGATGTTGCCGCCCACCGTGGACATGTTCCAGATCTTGAAGGAGGCCACGAAGGAGTCGCAGCAAGGACGGATCAATGCCAGGCCGGGCCACTCACGGTTGGCTATTTCTGCGGACTGAGGCAAGGCGTACAGCTCGGCAACAGTGCAGGTTGCGGCGAGCTCAATGCCCTCATCGGTTACGGTAATGGCCTGCCAATCCGCTTGGCCCAAATCAAGGAGCCGTTTGAGGACAGTGCTTCCGTAGGAGAAAAGGACAGTTCCTCCGGCGAGCCAGGCATCGCCGTCGCGCCATTGAGAAGGATCCGTGGTGGGAACCACGGCCTCGATGGTGTTCATGTCCATGGGTCCTCCTGAGTGAGGTGTTGAGGTGCTGGGTGAATCGGCGCTGGGTGAATCGGTGCCGCGTGAATCGGGCCGGTGCTGTCCTTCAGCGAGGGGAAGCCGGTGGCAACGCGGCCTGGGGCGTTGGGACTGGGGACTTTGTGGCCGGCGCCTTTGGGGTCCGTGACTCTGTGGCTGGGGGCTCCCCGCTCGGCAATGATTTCCGCCGTAATGGAGATTGCGACTTCGGCCGGTGTCACTGCCCCAAGGTCTAATCCGATCGGGGAGTGCAGCCGCTCGAGCGCTTCGGCGGGACTGCCGGCCTCGAGCAGGGCGTCAATCCGTTGCCGGTGGCTGCGACGCGAGCCCATCGCACCGACGTAAGCCAGATCTAAACGGAGTGCTGTTTCAAGCAGGGGGATGTCGAACTTTGGATCGTGGGTCAGGACGCACACCACGGTCCGGGCGTCGACCCGTCCGGCCACTGCTTCGGCTTCCAGGTAGCGGTGCGGCCAGTCGGTGACCACCTGGTCCGCGCCAGCGAAACGGCCCTGCTGGGCAAACGCTGGCCGCGCATCACACAGGGTGACGTTGTAGCCAAGCAACTGTCCGGCGGGGAGCAATGCGGCACCGAAATCATTGGCCCCGAAAATGAGCATCCGCGCTGCCGGCAAGCGGCTTTCCACGAACAGGGTGATGGGCTCGGGCTGGGTTACTTCTTCCGGGCCGGCCGAGGCCCACCTGTCCACGGTCACCCAGCCATCGATGCAGCCTTCGGGTGCTGCCAGCCGGACCAACCCGGTGCGTCCGCCTTGGAGCAGCGTCTCAACCTGGGCCGCCGCAGCCATCAAGGTGGCGGGATGGTCGCCCACCAACCGCGCCAGTTGCGTTGATTCCATGGCGCGGAACCGAACAGGGTCATCAACGACCACCACTCCCCCTCCGCCACCGAGCCTGCGGATGAGGGCCAAGGCCGTGGGTTCGTTTGATACGGGCATGTCCAACAAGGCCATTTCGCCGGAATCGCTACCCAGTGGCTGGATGTGGACTTCCAGTTCTCCTCCACAGGTGAGTCCTGCGGCGAACGCGTCCTCGGCACTGTAGCCAAAAGACTCAAGGCGTGGGCCGCCGTCGCGCATTGCTTCCAAGGCTGCCTCAACGACGGCCCCTTCCACGCAACCGCCGGACAGGCTGCCCAGGATTTCGCCATGTTCGGAAACCATCATGGAAGTCCCCATGGGGCGCGGGACTGAGCCGCCGGTCCCTACGATCGTGGCCACAGCGCATCGTTGGCCAGAGACCGCAGTCCGCCAGCTGCCCAGTGAAGGCATCAGATCCAGCATGGCAACACGTCCTTTTTCCAGGTGTCCCGGCTGGGTGGCCCGGCCGGAGCAGTGCGCGATCTTGCCCTCATAATCTCATTTCCAGAAGGTGTTGAGGGGTAGTCGCGATTATTGAATAAGAGTTCATAGGAACGGGGGCAAGGGCTTCATCTCCCTGCCCCCGTTCCCTGACGGAGCATCAGCACCCGTTCCTGAATCACCAGGGCCGCCGCCCGCCGTCGTGCCTGTTCCGGAGGTGCTGTTCGGGCAGGGACCACGACGACGGACGCCTATTCGTGCGGTGGGTGCGGATGGACCGCCGTTCGAAGTGCCGGATGTGGACCCGCCGGCGCGGGGTGGGGCTCCGGGCTAGACGCCCATCAAGGCGTTGATCGGGCCCCGTGCGAAGTAGATAATGAAGCCCGCCGTGACCACCCACATGAGCGGATGGACTTTCTTGGCCTTGCCCGATGCCGCGCTGATCACCGCGAAGGAGATGAACCCGACGCCGATGCCGTTGGCAATGGAGTAGGTCAGCGGCATGGTCACGATGGTGAGGAACGCCGGCAATGCGATGGCGAACTTGGTGAACTTGATCTCGCGGATCTGCGCCATCATCATCGCGCCCACCACCACCAGCGCTGCGGCAGCCACTTCCAGCGGGACAACCGAAGTAAGCGGAGTGAAGAACATCGAACCCAGGAACAGCAGGCCGGTGACAACCGAGGCCAGGCCTGTGCGGGCGCCCTCGCCGATTCCTGCTGCGGAGTCGATGTAGACGGTGTTGGACGAACCTGACGTCCCGCCACCCACCACTGCGCCCATGCCTTCAACGATGAAGGCAGACTTCAGCTTGGGGAACGTACCGTCCTTATGTGCCACGCCTGCGCTCTTGGCCAGGCCCGTCATGGTGCCCATGGCGTCGAAGAAGTTGGTGAACACCAGGGTGAAGACCAGCATGGTCGCAGCCAGTCCGCCAATCCTTGCGAACGAACCAAAGAGATCGAACTGGCCTACCAGGCTGAGGTCCGGGACGGACATCAACTGGCTGGACAGGATCGGCACGTTGAGGTGCCAGCCGCCGGGGTTATCGGCGGTGCCCGGACCAATGTGGAACACGGCCTCGGCTACAGCGGCGAGGACTGTTGTGGCGACGATGCCAATCAACAGGCCGCCTTGGATCTTGCGTGCCACGAGGATACCCATGACCAGCAATCCGATGATGAAGACGAGAGTTGGGATGGAGGTGATGGAACCATCCGTGCCGAGCTGGACCGGCGGGCCGCCCTTGGTGGGGCGGACAAAGCCGGAGTCGACGAAGCCGATGAAGGCGATGAACAGGCCGATACCAACGGTGATGGCGGCCTTGAGTTCCTTGGGGACTGCCTTGAAGATCGCCGTCCGGGCACCGGTGGCGCCGAAAAGGACGATCAGGATGCCGTTGATGACCACCAGGCCCATGGCTTCTGGCCATGTGACTTCCTGGATGACAGCTACGGCGAGGAAGGAATTGATGCCCAGGCCGGCTGCGAGGCCGAAGGGCAGGTTGGCCACAAGTCCGAAGACGATGGTCATGACGCCAGCGGTCAGGCCAGTCACTGCGCCCACCTGTGCTGCCGAGAGCCAGCCGCCCGCCACATCCACCGGGGCGTTGTCTGCCGAGAATCCGCCCAGGATGAGCGGGTTGAGGATGACGATATACGCCATGGTGAAGAAGGTGACCAAGCCGCCGCGGAATTCTCGGGCCAGCGTGGAGCCACGCTTGGTGATCTGGAAGAACTTGTCCAGGAAGGAGTTCGACACCGGGGGCTTCTTGTTACCATCTGCCAGGCCGGTTGCCGTGTGCTTTGCCGTTGCCGCTGTGGGCTCTGCGCTCTTGCCTCCGTTGGGGAGGAGCACAGCCTGCTTTTCAGCTGCTGTCTGCATTTCTGCGGGATCCAGGATTGTCATGTCAGCCACCGGCCCTAGTAATCAATCCTGGAATCAAGCGTGTTCCATGTGGTGAACGGCTGGAGGGCCGCCGGAGCCTGGGGGTCGCCCAGTTCCAGCTTGGCTACCGGCATCAGCGCGTCCCGGTTGTCGTTCTCGAAGAACTCGTAGAAGACGGCGTCATCGAAGCCAACGGATGCGGCGTCGTGACGGTCTGCGGCAAAGAACACGCGGTCAACGCGTGCCCAGAGTGCGGAGGCCAGGCACATGGGGCATGGCTCGCAACTGGTGTAGAGGGTTGCTCCGCTCAAATCGAAGGTTCCCAGTTCGCGGCAGGCGTTACGGATGGCCGTGACTTCTGCGTGTGCGGTGGGATCGTTCGTGGCGGTGACGCGGTTGACGCCTTGGAAGGCTTGTCCATCCGCGGTAACAATGACGGCGCCGAAGGGGCCACCACTGTTGAGGACATTGGCTGTTGCCAGCTCAATGGTTTTGGCCAGGAATTGCTCGGCCGTGACGGTTGTACTCATGTTGCGACTTCCTTAGTGCTGAGGAAGCCAGGTGACCTGTTGGGGGGCGCTACGGAACGGAGCTCCAGTTAGCTTGGTTACCAGGCTTCAGCATGTGCGATGAAGGTTAAGTTGCGCCTGGTAGATAGCTTCCCGAGGTCCGGGTGCCCGCCTTTGGCAGTTAGAGCGTAGCATCAGATTTGTGAGCCGCACCATAGTTTTTTGAAAATTTAATTTCGTCATACGAAATCTTGGGGTGGCGACCGGATGTGACCGTGAGACGCCTGCGGGCGTTGACGGCCGCCGTCGTGCGTCTTACGCTTTTCGGACCGGACGCACTTGTTGGCTTCCGGCTCCTGGATCAGCAGACAGGGCCTAACTGAGCTGGAACGCATACATGCCGACCAGACAAGGACCCTCATGACCCCTCTTTGGATCAAGAACCCGCTGGGTATCTTCACCGCAAACGACCTCGACGCCGGCGGCGGCCTGGTGGTTTCTGACGGAAAAATTCTGGAACTCGTGCCTTCGGGCGGGCAGCCGTCGTTGCTTTGTTCCGTCTTTGATGCCTCGGCCCACGTGGTTCTGCCTGGACTCATCAACACCCACCACCACTTCTACCAAACCCTCACCCGCGCCTGGGGTCCGGTAGCAAACGCTCCATTGTTCCCGTGGCTGCAGAATTTGTACCCGGTGTGGGCACGTTTGACGCCCCGGAGCCTTGAGCTTGCGGTGCAGGTTGCACTCGCCGAGCTTTTGTTGTCCGGCTGCACCACCGCCGCCGACCACCACTACCTCTTCCCCGACAGCATGGAAGACGCCATTGACATCGAAGTGGGCGCGGTGCGGTCCATGGGGATGCGGGCCACGCTGACCCGCGGATCCATGACATTGGGAGAGGACGACGGCGGGCTGCCGCCCCGGACCACGGTCCAGTCACCTGAGGTGATCCTTGCGGACAGCGAACGGCTGATTCGTGAGTACCACGAGACCGGCGATGGGGCTTCGATACAGATTGCCCTGGCCCCCTGCTCGCCGTTCTCTGTCACCAAGGAGATCATGGCCGAGAGCGCCGCCATGGCTGAACGCTTCGATGTCCGGCTGCACACGCACCTCGCAGAGACCATCGATGAGGAAGATTTCTGCCGCTCCATGTTTGGGCTGCGGACCGTGGATTACCTGGAATCAGTTGGCTGGTTGGGGCCCCGCACCTGGCTTGGACACGGAATCCACTTCAACGACGACGAGATCGCCAGGCTGGGAGCCGCGGGCACCGCCGTCGCACATTGCCCAACCTCCAACATGCGCCTGGCATCCGGGACCGCGCGCGTCCTGGAACTTGAAGCCGCGGGTGTGCCCGTGGGGCTGGGAGTGGATGGCTCGGCGTCGAACGATGCTTCCAACATGATCCTCGAGGCCCGTCAGGCACTGTATTTGCAACGACTCCGGTACGGGGCTTCGGTCCCGGTGGAGAGGGCACTTGGCTGGGCGACACGTGGGTCGGCTGCCGTTTTGGGGCGCTCCGACATCGGGCAGTTGGCTCCGGGGCTTCAGGCGGACCTTGCCATGTTCAAACTGGACTCGCTGCGGTTCTCCGGGAGCCACGACCCCGTCGCCGCCTTGCTGCTCTGCGGGGCTGATCGTGCCGACCGGGTGATGGTGGGCGGTGCTTGGCGCGTGGTTGATGGCGCGATCCCCGGGCTCGACGTTGCCGGGCTCATCGCTGAGCACTCGGCTGCGGCGCGGAAGCTGGTGGCGGGGTAGGTCTGTTTTTGTGGCGGCCACCCGATTCGATGGTTCCCTGCGCAGGATGCCGTGGGCACGGCACCGTCGGCAGCGAGTCATCGAAACGGGCTTCTCCACATAGTCCAACTCACCCCTGTCTTCGCCCATCGGCTCATTGAAGTCTTGATCCATGACACAGAGCAACAGCAACGAGCTTCCCGCGGGGATGGATTTGTGGCGGACCGATGAGCTCCACGAGTTAGGGATCAACCATCGGAGGATTGCCGCGCTGGTTCGTACCGGCGCCTTAGTACGACTGCGCCGTGGTTGCTATATCCGAGGCAGCACGTGGACAGCCCAAAAACCTTGGGTTCAAAGTCTGCAGCTAGTCGCCGCGCACGCACACGGGACGCTTTCGACGTCGTCCGGCGGCTTGGTCTACAGCCACACCTCAGCGGCGCGTCTCCATGGCTTATTCCTGTGGGATGTTGGAGATAAAGTCCACATCACGACGGAAACAACAGCATCCACCACTTCACACGGCAAGGACGTCGTGCCGCACACCCGCCCGCTGGCGATGATAGGGGCTGTTTTCGTCAAGGGAATGCCTTGCACCACGTTGGAACAGACTATTGTGGACTGCTGCCTCATGCTCAACTACAAACAAGCCTTGGTACTGATGGACCACGCGCTCAGAAAAGGTGCCGACGCCGCGAAACTGCGAGAGATGTGCTCATCGCTAGCCGGACGCAACGGAGTTCTCACTCTTCGACGGGCTCTGGAGAATGCTGACGCCAGATCCGAGTCACCCGGCGAAACCCTGACCCGTGAGCTGCTCCAAAGGTTGCGGATCGAGCTGCCCGAATTGCAGGTGAAGGCTGCGTCAGCGGAAGGTCACCATCGGCTGGACTTTGCATGGAGGGAAAAGAAGGTGGCCCTGGAGTTCGATGGAAAGGTGAAGTACTTCGACTACGCACCCACCGCCGAGGTGATCTACAAGGAACGGCAGCGAGAAAAGGCCCTCACCGAGCTCGGCTGGACGTTCATCCGGATCAAGTGGGAGCACCTGTTCAGGGAACAGGAGTTCAAGATGCGCGTGCTGCAGGTTCTGCGGGGAGCAACCTAGAGCCCGTTTCGGGGGTCCGCTGCGCATTCGATGGTGCGCACGGCATGGTACGCAGGGAACCCCCGAAACGGGCGGGGTCGGCCCAGGGAGTGCTAGGGGCGCTGGCGGCCGAACACCGGGAGTGCGCGGAGCCAACGGGAGAACCCGCCGGCCTTGCGGTCGCAGTCGGCCGGGATGTAGAAGTCCGGATCTGTTGCACCGAAGGGCAGGTACAGCTCCTGACCCGGCGCTGGGAATTCCACGACGTTGTTCGTATCCTTCGAGTCCATCTGTTCCTCCTCTTTCCAGTGCAGCACTTTTCCGTACTTCGGAAAATGTTTATTGCTATGTGAAAAGTGTAAGCAGTGCGTAAAGCAGGCGTCAAGAGCCGTCCAGGAGGGGCCAGAGAGATGCTCCGGTCACATTTGGCTGCTTCATAACGATCTCCGGAAACCCATATACACAAGCCGAAATCATGCGCTACTCTCGAATGAGTTCGTGGCGTACGTCACGTAACCTGAGAGCAGCAGGCAGGGTCGTAATGAGCTGGCATCAATGGATGCCGGCTCTTTTTTGTTGGGTCGGCTCCACCAGAAACGCGGTGGAAACACGCGCTTAATTTCATTGATGGAACGTAGGTTCCACCTCACAGAAGTTGGGATATGACCATGAGCAACAACATCGTCCTCGGCGAAAACCAGTACGGCAAAGCGGAAGTCCGCGTCGTCAAGGTCACTCGGGATACTGACCGCCACCACATCGAAGATCTGAATGTCACCTCGCAGCTGCGAGGCGATTTCGAGGCTGCGCACCTCGAAGGCGACAACGGCCACGTCGTCGCCACCGATACCCAGAAGAACACTGTCTACGCTTTTGCCCGTGACGGCATCGGCTCACCGGAGTCCTTCCTGCTGCGCCTTGCCAATCACTTCACCGGCGAGTTCGAGTGGGTAACCGGCGGCCGCTGGGAAGCCGAGGCCTACAGCTGGGATCGCATCCAGGCACACGGTGCGGGACACGATCACAGCTTCGTCCGCAACGGACAAGAGGTGCGTACCGCCGTCGTCGTCCGTGATGGCGCAACCACCCACGTGATTTCCGGCCTCAAGGACCTGACCGTCCTCAAGACCACGCAGTCCGGCTTCGTCGGCTACCCACGCGACAAGTACACCACCCTGCCGGAAACCACGGACCGCATTCTTGCCACCGATGTTTCTGCACGCTGGCGCTACAACACCAACCTGGACTTGGCAGGCACGGACTTCAACAAGAGCTACGAGGACATCAAGGCCCTCCTGCTGGAAGGCTTCACCGAGAACTATTCGCACGCGCTTCAGCAGACGCTGTTCGACATGGGGAAGAAGGTCCTGGAAGCACACAGCGAAGTGGATGAGATCAAGTTCTCCATGCCCAACAAGCACCACTTCCTGGTTGACCTGAGCCCGTTCGGCTTGGACAACCCCAACGAGGTCTTCTTCGCCGCGGACCGCCCGTACGGCCTCATCGAAGCAACCGTCCAGCGCGACAACACCACTGCCGCGCCCGTTGCATGGAGCGGCATCGCCGGCTTCTGCTAAGCCCGCACCAAAGCACCACTAACAACGCACCACCCAGGGGTTTGTGTGCAGGTCCCCCAACGGCGCCCCGTCAAGGCCGGACCTGCACACAAACCCCAGCCCCAAAAGAACCCAAGATTTTGTTAGCCAGACACAGTTAGCCAGACGAAGACGTCTGCCATGAACCCAGAAAGTCTGCCATGAACACGAAGAAGAAAACCCGCCCTGCGAATAGCACCCCTTCGCAGAAGCATCAGCCAGAACGTCCCGAGGACAAGCGCCTCTCGATCGGAAGCACCTTCGCATACGGCTTCCAGCATGTCCTCACCATGTACGGCGGAATCATTGCCCCGCCGCTGATCATCGGCGCGGCGGCAGGCATGTCCTCGCAGGATATCGGCCTCCTCATCGCAGCCTGCCTGTTCGTTGGCGGGCTGGCCACTATCCTCCAGACGGTGGGCATCCCGTTCTTCGGCTCGCAGCTGCCGCTGGTTCAGGGCGTCTCTTTCGCGGGTGTCTCAACGATGGTTGCGATTGTCCAAGGTGGCGGGGGCATCCAGGCGGTCTTCGGTTCGGTCATTGTGGCGTCCCTCATCGGCCTGGCCATCACTCCCCTGTTCTCCAAGATCATCAAGTTCTTCCCGCCGGTGGTCACCGGCACGGTCATCACCACCATTGGCCTGACGCTCATGCCGGTCGCAGCCAACTGGGCCATGGGTGGAAACGCCAAGGCCGATAACTACGGCAGCATGGCCAACATCGGCCTTGCAGCAGCAACCATGGGCATCGTCCTGCTCCTGAGCAAGGTTGGCAACGCCGCCATTTCCCGGCTCTCCATCCTGCTGGCCATGGTCATCGGCACCATCATCGCGTTCGTTGCAGGAATGGCAGACTTCTCCAAGGTCGGCCAGGGCGACATCGTCGCTTTCCCCACGCCCTTCGCTTTCGGTGCTCCCACCTTCGAGATCGCAGCAATCGTCTCCATGCTCATCGTCATCCTGGTAACCCTGACCGAGACTTCCGCGGACATCATTGCAGTGGGCGAGATCGTCGACACCAAGGTTGACTCCCGCCGCATCGGCGACGGTCTCCGCGCAGACATGCTCTCCAGCGCCATCTCACCGCTGTTCAACTCCTTCACGCAGAGCGCCTTCGCCCAGAACGTGGGCTTGGTGGCCATCACCGGCATCAAGAGCCGTTTCGTGGTCAGCGCCGGCGGCCTCATCCTGGTTGTCCTCGGCCTCCTGCCGATCCTGGGCCGAGTGGTCGCAGCGGTTCCGACGCCCGTCCTGGGCGGTGCCGGCGTCGTGCTTTTCGGGACGGTGGCAGCCAGCGGTATCCGCACCCTGGCCAAGGTTGAGTACAAGAACAACATGAACCTGATCATCGTGGCCGCGTCGATCGGGTTCGGCATGATCCCCATTGCCGCTCCGAAGTTCTACGACCAGTTCCCCTCCTGGTTCTCCACGATCTTCCACTCCGGCATCAGCTCCGCCGCAGTCATGGCGATCCTGCTGAACATCCTGTTCAACCACTTCAAGGCAGGCAACACGGACAACCAGTCAGTGTTCGTCGCTGGTACGGACCGCATCGTCAGCGAGGAAGACATCAAGTGCCTCAGCGAAGGCGACCGGTTCGAGAACGGCAAGCTGATCGACGCCGATGGCAAGGAAGTCCCGCTCAAGACCTCCAGCGCGTCCGAGCACTAGCTCCCGCCCAAAATGGCAGATGACGGCAGCGTTTCCTTGGGGGACGCTGCCGTCATTTGTCGCCTCGGGGGAAGTGCCGAGATGACAAATAACGCCCATGTTTGTGAAAAACATGGGCGTCAAGTGCCAACTCGGCGGGTGGTGTGGAGAAGGAGAAGCCTAGTTCTGGTTGAGCTCCGCGGAAATCGCCAGGGCGGCCTCGCGCAGCATCGGCACAGCACGGTCGGCGAAGCTCTGGTCTACGCGGGTGATGGGCCCGGAAACAGAGATTGCCGTGGGAGTGGGAGCGTTGGGCACGGCCATCGCAAAGCACCGCACGCCGAGCTCTTGCTCTTCCTCGTCAATGGAGTAGCCGCGTTCGCGGATCAGCTTCAGGTCCGCGAGCAGGGAGTCGATGTCGCCGATGCTCTTGGCCGTGGGAGTGGGCATCCCGGTTCGGGCAACGATGCCACGGACCTGTTCATCGTCGAGCTGCGCCAGGATCGCTTTGCCGACGCCCGTGTCATGGGTGTGGGCCCGGCGGCCAACCTCAGTGAACATACGCATGGAGTGCATGGACGGGACCTGGGCCACGTAGATGACCATGTCCGAATCCAGGACGGCCATGTTGGAAGTCTCGCCAAGGCGTTCCACGAGGGTCTTCAATTGCGGACGCGCCACGGCACCGAGCTGCTTGCTGGCACCTTCGCCCAGCCGGATGAGCCGCGGGCCAAGGGCATAACGGCGGTTGGGCAGCTGGCGGATGTAGCCGAGGGACACCAGGGTCCGCAGCAGGCGGTGGATGGTGGGCAAGGGCAGGTCAGTGGACGACGACAGCTCGCTCAGAGTGACGTCGCCGCCCGCATCCGTGATCAGTTCCAGCAGTTCAAAGACGCGCTCAACGGACTGCACGCCTCCGGAGGCTTTTTCAGCCATTCCCTTGTCTCCAATGACTCAGATTCCGACAACTCTTATCCGCATCGTGAAAAGAATTGCTTAGAACACCCAAGATACAGCACAGCGGACACCTGCGCGACGAGACGCAAGATGACCGAGCAGGGGGTTGTGTTTCCACTTGGTAGATAATAATATCCATAATACGAAAACATTTAGTTTGGAACGGCGGCCCGGGAACGGGCCTAACAGGAGGAATTTCAATGGCGAATCCGAGCCCCGGAAACTCGATCACCCTGCGCGTCGCCGCACCGTCCAGCTTCACAGCTACGAGCGAACTGGCAGCAGCCGTCGGCGCAGCCGGTGCCGCAATCACCGCTCTGGACGTCACGGAATCCCACCACGAGACCATCGTCGTGGACGTCACCTGCAACACCACTGATGACGACCACGCAGCACGCGTCAAAGATGCCCTGAATGCCCTCGACGGCGTCACCGTCCAGCACGTCTCGGACCGCACCTTCCTCATGCACCTCGGCGGCAAGCTCGAGGTGGTCCCCAAAGTAGCCCTGCGCAACCGTGACGATCTGTCTCGCGCCTACACTCCCGGCGTCGCCCGCGTTTGCCTGGCCATCGCAGAAGACCCGGCCGCTGCCCGCAACCTGACGGTCAAGCGCAACACCATCGCCGTCCTCACCGACGGTTCCGCCGTGCTGGGGCTGGGCAACATCGGCCCCGCCGCCGCGCTGCCCGTCATGGAAGGCAAGGCCGCGCTCTTTAAGCAGTTCGCCAACGTGGACGCCTGGCCGGTCTGCCTGGATACGCAGGACACCGAAGAGATCATCATGATCGCCAAGGCCATGGCTCCCGTTTACGGCGGCATCAACCTCGAAGACATCGCCGCACCGCGTTGCTTCGAGATCGAAAACCGCCTCCGCGAAGAACTGGACATCCCGGTGTTCCACGACGACCAGCACGGCACCGCGATTGTCACCCTCGCTGCCTTGGTCAACGCCCTGCGCGTGGTGGACAAGAAGCTGTCCGAGGTCAAGATCGTTGTCTCGGGAGTTGGCGCTGCCGGCTCCGCCATCATCCAGCTCCTCAAGGCCCAGGGCGCCCAGCACATCATTGCCGCCGGCCGCTCCGGAGCCATCCACTCCGGCGAAAAGTACGACGACGAGCACCGCAGCTGGATTGCCGAGAACACCAACGAAGAAGGCTTCTCCGGAACCCTGCATGACGCCCTGAAGGGAGCAGACGTGTTTATCGGCGTCAGCGCCCCGCATGTGATCGGCGAGGAGCAGGTGGCTTCCATGGCTGAGAACGCAATCGTGTTCGCCATGGCCAACCCGACGCCGGAAATCGACCCCGTTGTAGCGTCCAAGCACGCCGCCGTTGTTGCCACGGGTCGCAGCGACTTCCCGAACCAGATCAACAACGTGCTGGCCTTCCCCGGCTTCTTCCGCGGACTGCTGGACGCCGGAGCATCGGACATCACGCCGAACATGCTGGTGGCCGCCGCCGAGGCAATTGCCAACCGGGTAGCTGACGATGAGCTGAACGCGAGTTACATTATCCCCAGCGTCTTCGATCCGCATGTAGCCGCCGATGTAGCGACCGCCGTAGCCAATGCTGCGCACGCAAACGCCGCCAGCGCTCTCTAGAAAAGGACACCGCCCCATGGCTATTACAGTCACTGATCCCCGGCCGATCGATCGCGCCGAGGAGATCCTCACCCCCAAGGCACTGGGCTTCATCGAGGAACTGCACAAGCGTTTCGCCGGCACCCGTGCCGAGCTGCTGGAGGCGCGCAAAGCCAAGCGCCAGAAGGTTGCGGACACCAGCCGCTTGGACTTCCTCCCGGAGACCCAGGAAATCCGCGACGGCGACTGGAAGGTCGCGGAGGCACCGGCAGCTTTGCAGGACCGCCGCGTAGAGATGACGGGTCCCGCAACCCCGGCCAAGATGGCCATCAACGCACTGAACTCCGGCGCCAAGGTCTGGCTCGCGGACCTCGAAGACGCCAGCACTCCAACCTGGCCCAACGTCATCGACGCGATCCTCAACCTCCGCGACGCAGCACAGGGCACCCTGAGCTACACCTCGCCGGAAGGCAAGGAATACCGTCTGCGCACGGACGCTCCGTTGGCTGTCGTTGTTGCCCGTCCGCGCGGTTGGCACATGGAAGAGAACCACCTGCTGATCGACGGCGAACCTGCAGTGGGCGCGCTGGTGGACTTTGGTTTGCACTTCTTCCACATCGCCAAGCAGCTGCTCCTCAATGGTCAGGGCCCGTACTACTACCTGCCCAAGATGGAGAGCCACCTTGAGGCCCGCCTCTGGAACGACGTCTTCGTGTTCGCCCAGGACTTCCTCGGCATCCCGCAGGGCAGCATCCGCGCCACGGTGCTCATCGAGACCATCCCCGCCGCGTTCGAGATGGACGAGATCCTCTACGAGCTGCGCGATCATGCTTCAGGTTTGAACGCCGGACGTTGGGACTACCTCTTCAGCATCATCAAGTACTTCCGTGACGCCGGCGAAGAGTTCGTCCTGCCGGACCGCGCGACCGTTGCCATGACGGCTCCGTTCATGCGCGCCTACACCGAGCTCCTGGTCAAAACCTGCCACAAGCGCGGCGCCTTCGCCATGGGTGGCATGGCCGCCGTCATCCCGAACCGGAAGCAGCCCGACGTCACCGCTGCGGCCTTCGACAAGGTCCGTGCCGACAAGACGCGTGAGGCAAATGATGGCTTCGACGGCTCCTGGGTTGCACACCCGGACCTCGTCTCCACGTGCCGCGAGGTGTTCGATTCGGTCCTCGGTGACCCCGCCAACGGTGGAAAGCCCAACCAACTGGACAAGCAGCGCCCCGAGGTGAACGTCACCGCTGAGCAGCTGATCGACGTCGCCTCTGCCGGCGGCACCGTCACGGAAGCCGGCCTTCGGCTGAACCTCTATGTCGCCGTCGCCTACACGGGTGTCTGGATCTCCGGCAGCGGCGCTGTTGCCATTCACAACCTCATGGAAGATGCCGCGACCGCGGAGATCTCCCGCTCGCAGGTGTGGCAGCAGATCCGTAACAAGTCGGTTCTCGCGGACACGGGCAACACCGTGACACGCGAACTCGTCAGCCGCATCCTTGGCGAAGAAACCGAGCGCCTGCGGATCGAGTTCGGCGACGAGAACTTCGCCAAGTACTACGAGCCGGCGTCCAAGCTGATCGAGGACATCTGTCTGTCAGACGACTACACCGATTTCCTGACAACACCCGCTTACGAATTGGTGGGCTGAGATGGGCTCATTCTCTTCCTCTGATCTGGCCCACATCGAGTCGCAGCTTGAGGCGACGGACCAGCTCCTGGACCGCAACTACCCGGGCGACGACGGCTCACGCCAGCCCATCCACACTGTTTACGTCCCGGCGGACCGCTTCACGCCGTCATTTGCGGCGGAGTGGGGCGCCCAGGCCTTGGCGACGGCGGAAGCTCACGGCGGCTTGGAAAAGCTGGGTCAACTGTTGGGCCAGGAGCCTCACTTGGCTGCCGCTGTTGCCTCCCGTGTAGCGGCGAAGCTCTCCTCTGAGCCGATCGAGGACCTGCGTCTGGACTTCGAGGACGGCTACGGCGACCGCGGCGATGAGGCAGAAGACGCCGACGCCGTTGCTGCCGCCAACGCTGTTGCTGCTGCGGTTGCAGCGGGAACTGCTCCGCCGTTCATCGGCATCCGCTTCAAGTGCTTCGAAGCCCCCACGAGGGCCCGCGGACTGAAGACGCTGGACTTGTTTGTGTCCACGCTTGCTGCAGCGGGCGAGCTGCCTGCTGGGCTGATCCTAACGCTGCCGAAAGTCACCACTGTGGCCCAGGTGCAGGCCATGGACTTCGCGGTCTCGCGCCTCGAGGAAGTCCACGGGCTTCCCGCGGGGAGGCTCCGGTTCGAGGTGCAGGTGGAAACGCCGCAGCTCATTCTGGGTGCCGACGGAACGTCCCCCGTAGCGCAGCTCCCCCACGTTGTTCCGGGCCGCATCAGCGCTCTGCACTACGGCACGTATGACTACAGCGCTTCCTTGGGAATCTCCGCGGAGTACCAGTCCATGGAGCACCCGGTTGCCGATTTCGCCAAGGAAGTCATGCAGCTCGCCGTCGCCGGCACAGGCATCCGCCTCTCTGACGGTTCCACGAACATCATTCCCGTGGGCGACGCCGTTGAAGACGCCTGGAAACTTCACGGCCGGCTGGTCCGTCGCTCCCTGGAGAACGGTTACTACCAAGGATGGGACCTCCACGCCGCCCAGCTCCCCAGCCGTTTCTCGGCGTCGTACGCTTTCTACCGCGAAGGCCTGCCTGCCGCAGCGCTGCGCCTCCGGAACTATGTGGAGCACACCGAAGGCGGCGTCATGGACGAGCCCGCCACCGCCCGTGCACTCGCTGGTTTCGTCCTTCGCGGCGTCCAGTGCGGCGCAGTGGGGCCAGATGAGGTCAAGGCGCTTGCCGGCGTCGAACTTTCACAGCTGAACGCACTGGCGCACCCGCGGCTCGCGCAACCGACTTCCCACTGATAGGAGCATTTGGCATGGGCAAGTACTACTACCCGCAGGGCGGCCTGCCGCCGCAGACCCACCTGACCACGGAGCGGGCGATCGTCACCGAGGCTTACACGGTGATCCCCAAGGGCGTCATGACGGACATCGTCACCAGCAACCTGCCGGGATTCTCCAACACGCGCTCCTGGATTATTGCGCGGCCGATTTCCGGCTTCGCCACCACGTTCTCGCAGTTGATCGTTGAGATCGCTCCAGGCGGCGGGGCTCCCAAGGCCGAGTTCGAAGCAGGCGTCGAAGGCGTCATCTTTGTTACCAAGGGCCAAGTGAACCTGAGGCTCGACGGCGAACTGCACCACCTCGAGGAGGGTGGCTACGCCTACCTTGCCGCCGGCGCAGAGTGGGGCCTGGAGAACGTGTCCGACGACATCGTCTCCTTCCACTGGATCCGCAAGGCCTACGAACGCCTTGAAGGCTTCGAGGCCAAGTCCTTCGTGACCAACGAGAAGGACGTGGAGCCTACCTCCATGCCGGACACCAACGACGTCTGGAAAACCACCCGCTTCACGGACTCCAGTGACCTCGCCCATGACATGCAGGTCAACATCGTCACCTTCCAGCCGGGCGGCGTGATCCCCTTCCCGGAGACCCACGTCATGGAGCACGGCCTGTACGTCCTGGAAGGCAAGGCCATGTACCTGCTCAACAACGACTGGGTGGAAGTGGAAGCCGGCGACTTCATGTGGCTCCGCGCGTTCTGCCCGCAGGCCTGCTACGCCGGCGGTCCGGGCGAGTTCCGTTACCTGCTGTACAAGGACATGAACCGGCAGGTGAAACTCACCTGATCTCCGCCGAGATCGCCGGAAAGCTGCCAGTTCGCTGGGAGCTTTCCGGCGATTTCGTGCGTTTCCGGCGGTTTCGGCGCGGGCTCTGTGGAAACCACCCAATGTTCGCTTCGAGGCCATTCCATGCGAGCACGCACCCCACGATCACCGCGGCCAGGCCAAGCACAGGCACGACGGCGGCAAGGACTCTGCGCGCAGGCTGCGGTGTGTTTCGTTCCCCAAGTTTGCTGCGCTCCCCCATGCGGGCGAGTTTAGCCTGAGCTCACGCACCCAAGTAGGTCGCAGTTGAGCGCGTTTTGCCCTCTCTAAACGCGCTCTGCTGCGATCTACTTGGGTGCGTTTGGAGCGGGGGCGCTGGCGATTCTGTACGACTCCTGCAGCAACTCGTCGAGCTCCTCTACGTCGATGTTCTCCAGCCGGACCAGCAGCAACTTTGGTGACCGTTCGTGGTGAGGGGTCCAGAAATAGGTATCCGGCTCCATTGCAGCCAGAGCTTCGCGCTCATCCGTTTTGACAGTAACAACCCCCTCTTCCCAGATCCGGGCCATGAGGGTGTTACCAAACCAGGCAGGCTGGCCCCAACTTGGGCGCTCGGTGACGCCGGGCATGCCAAGGCAGATACGCCTGAGGTCCTCTTCGGTGGCCATGGTTCACTGTGACACCGGCATCCGGGCTCCGGCAAGGAACGCGTGGACTCTCGCAGACTAGGCTAGGCACATGTTGACCATCGGCAGCACCGTCCTCGGCGTCAATGACATCACCCGGGCCACTGCGTTCTGGCACGCCGCGCTCGGCTATGTTCCACGTGAGCCGGGCGATGACACCTGGGTAATCCTCGTTCCGTCCGCCGGTCCAGGCCCCCAACTCGCGTTGATGCTGAGCGAAACGCCTGTCCAGGAGCATCCACGTACTCATCTGGACCTCTATGCGGATGACCAAGCTGCCGAAGTGGAGCGGCTGATCTCCCTCGGCGCTCAACGCGTTGACTGGGACCTGTATCCGGAGAATCCGGATTTCGTGGTCCTCGCCGACCCTGACGGCAACCGCTTCTGCGTTATCGACAAAAGTCCGCGGTAGCGCCGCCGTCGAGCCCCAACTGACTGGCAGTAGTGGTGGTTTTGAGGGCTGAAAACAACCACTACTGCGACTTACTTGGGCGCTGCCAGTTCTGTCGGGGCCCTTGGGTAGAGTGCAAGCCATGGACGACAAAGCGACATTGCTCGGCTATTTGCGCCTTCGCCGGGCGGACCTGCTCGGGAAGCTTGATGGCTTGGGTGAATACGATGCCCGAAGGCCCCTGACACCGACGGGTACCAATCTGCTGGGGCTCGTGAAACACGTTGCGAGCGTGGAGTTGGGCTATTTCGGGGAGACTTTCGGGCGTCCGAGTGGTCGCGAATTGCCGTGGCTGGAGCAAGACGCAGAACCGGATTCCGATATGTGGGTCCCGGTTTCGGAGACCCGCGCGGAAATCCTGGAACTGCACCACTTCTCGGCAGCGCACAGTGATGCCACCATCCAGGCCCTCCCGTTGGATGCTCCCGGCGTTGTGCCTTGGTGGTCCGAAGAGAAGCGGAATGTGACGCTCCATCAGATCCTCGTCCACATGTGTGTGGAAACCGCACGGCACGCCGGGCACGCTGACATCATCCGCGAACTGATCGACGGATCCGCTGGCCAAAGGCCTGGGGATCCCAACATGCCTGGCCGCAACTCCGAAGAATGGGCAGCACACAGGTTCCGCATCGAAGAAGCAGCAGTGGAAGCAGATCTCCGCCACTGAAGACCCCTAGCACTGCTCAGCAGGTCCCGATGGCCTACTACGTTGCCGCCGTCGTGCCCATCTAAGTAGCAATTGATGCGTTCTGAGCGTCCAAAACGTCATCAAATGCGACCTACTTGGGACATCCCCCGCATGAGGTGCCCCGCCTCCGCAAGGCCGACCCGCAAACTTGATGCGAAATTGAGCCAAACAAACAGAGTCCTTGATTTTGCCGCGCCACGCTGGAAGCAGACGAAGCCTCATTACATCAATCCATCGAGGTTTCGGCGACGAATAACCAACGAGAATCACAATGATGTGGGGGACCGAATGGAACAGGCAGCAGCGCTAACAGAGGTGATCGCCATCAAGGGCATCATCCAGGACCAACACCCCGTGGATTTCCACGCACTGGGTGTCGCAGGATGCATCGACAGACTTGCTGCGCCGCTTCGACGCTCCGGCGTGACTGTCCACTGGCACACACCCCACCACGGCATCGAGATCTCGTCCGCATCCGCCGCCCTGCTGTACCACGTAGCCCAGGAGACCTTCAGCAACACCCTGAACTACGCCGACGCCAGCGAACTGACCATCCGTCTCAATGCCGTCTACCACGGAATCCAAATGACGATTATGGACAACGGCAAAGGTTTCGAAATCCACGCCGCCCCCAGCGGCCGCCGCCACGGCTTCGGCCTGCTGCTGATGTCCATTGCAGTGCACGACGCCGGAGGGTCCGTTGAGATCGACTCCGGGGCTGGGCGGGGCACCAGTGTGAGGGTCACACTGCCACTGGATTGAGTCCAATTTGCGACCTTTTTGGGCTCCCAAACCATGGATTGGCGGCGTCCCCGGACGTATTCTGTAGCTACTTTTCAGCCTGACATCTCGACGGAATGGCACGAAATGGCGCGGAACAAGGGTCCCCGGTTAGGTCTTGGCAAGGTCCTTCTGAGGATCTTCGGGTTTTTTTTCGTGAGCGCCCTCTGCGGGGTGCTGATCTGCGGCTTCATGGTGCCGGTGGTTCAGTTCACCAGCACTACTATGGGCGGTTCCATCGGCTTTTACGAAAGCCTGCCCAGCCAACTCGACGTTGATTCGCCATCCCTTTCCAGCAATGTAGTCACTGCTGACGGCCAGCACATCGCCACGTTCTATGCAGAGAACCGGGTGAAGGTACCCCTGGACCAGATGTCACCCTTCATTCGGCAAGCGATCGTGGCAATCGAAGACAGTCGCTTCTACGAGCATCCAGGTGTTGATACGCAGGGCATCATCCGTGCGCTGACATCCAACGTGACCAAGGGGACCCGACAGGGCGCGTCGACCCTGACCCAGCAATACGTCACCAACGTGCTGAACGAGTCCCGCCTCTCGAAGGGCCGGCCCGAGGATGTGGTGCTCAGTGGTGACAAGAGCATCGGTGACAAGCTCCGGGAGATCAAGCTGGCCCTGGAGCTTGAGAAACGCTTCAGCAAAGACCAAATCCTTGAGGGGTACCTGAACATCGTGTTCTTTAACCGGAACGCGTATGGCATCGAAGCCGCTTCGCGGTACTTCTTCAGCACCTCGGCCAAGGATCTCACTTTGCCACAGGCCGCGCTGTTGGCCGGGCTGGTGAACGGGCCGAGCGTCTATGACCCAACAACCGCGCCTGAAGCAGCGTTCAGCCGGCGAAACATTGTGCTGGACAGGATGCTCGAGCAGGGAAAGATCACTCAAGCAGACCATGATGCGGCAGTTGCCGCCCCAGTGGAGCTGAAAATCACCCCGTCCCATCAGGGCTGCGCCGGGGCCTCCATCGCCATCTACTTCTGCGACTACGTGTCCCACCTGATCATGAACAACGAGGCCTACGGAGCAACCATCGAGGACCGCGAACGGCTCCTCTACCGGGGCGGGCTCACCATCACCACCACGCTGGACAGCCGGTTGCAGGCAGCGGCCCAAGTACAAGTGGATGCGTCAGCCGGCGCAAACCCGGACAAATGGGGCGCTGCCATGACCACCGTGCAGCCAGGCACAGGCAAGATCCTGTCCATGGCCCAAAACACGGTGTTCGTTCCGCAGGACGGGAAGTTCGATACCCAGCTGAACTTCAGCGTGGATGCCAAGGACGAAAACGGCAACGACCTCAATGGTGCAGGCGGATTCCAACCCGGTTCCACCATGAAGCCCTTCATCTTCGCGGAGTGGCTCAACGAGGGCAAGTCGCCCACTGCCGTGGTGGATGCTTCCCGGCGGGTCTACCCGGTTGGCTTCCCTTGGCGCTCGAGCTGCGGCAAAGTGCTGGGTGGCTACAGCACCGCGCAGAAGGCGCAAAACCTGGGCGCTGATGATGACCTGCAGAACAACGACGAGGGCTACTACCGCCCCATGCCCATCAACTACGGCCTCTACAACTCGATCAACACCGCCACATTCGCTACTGCAGCGCAGTTGGATTTCTGCGGCATCCAGAAAATGGTGGACGCGGTTGGCCTGCACAGCGGCCTGGACAATGCCCAGATCAACATGCACCAGATCGGCAACCTCCTTGGCTCCATCGGCGTCGCTCCCGTCATCCTGGCGAGCGCCTTCGCAACATTCGCCAACGATGGCACCTATTGCAAGCCCATCGCCATCACCGATATCAGCGACTCACAAGGCAGGAAGTACCCGGCCCAAACACCTGAATGCAAAGAGACCGTGAAACCGGCCGTGGCCCGGGGAGTCACATCGGTGCTGCAGGACGTGCTCAAGCTCGGATCCGGCGTCTACATCGAACCCAAGGTCCAGAACCAGGTCCCGGTGGCCGCAAAGACCGGCACCTCGAACAACAACGGTGCAACCTGGGTGGCCGGATACACTACCCGGCTGGCCACAGCCTCCTTCTTTGGGGACACGACGGCGGGACAACAGCGGGCAGGACAAAACGTCACGATCAATGGCAAGTTCTACAAGTCACTGGACGGCTACATGATTGCCGGCCCGCAATGGGCCAATTACATGATGCAGGCCACCGCCCTCTACCCGAGCGGCGCCTTCAACCCACCGCCTCCCCCGCCGTCGCCTGGCCCGAGCACGTCGCCCGCAGCACCTCGCTGAGCGGGTCTGCGCTGCGGGGACCGGTCTGCGTGGTATTCCCGGCAGCCGAGCCGGCAGAAAGACTTTGAAAGCCAGCCATTCCTCCCGCAGACTGGGCCTGTGAAGCCCTTCCTTCTCTTGGCCACCCGCGCTGAAGACGCAGCAGCGGATGACGAGTATCAGGCCTACCTCCGGTACTGCGGGCTCCGGGCTGAGGAATTGATCCGCATCCGGCTGGAGGCGGCACCACTGCCGGACATTGAGTTGGCCGATTACTCAGGCGTGATTGTGGGCGGCAGTCCTTACACCTCCAGCGACCCTTTGGAGGAGAAGAGTCAGGCCCAGCTTCGCGTCGAAGCTGAACTCTCAGCCCTCCTGGATCGCATCGTGGCCGAGGACTTCCCCTTCCTGGGTGCCTGCTACGGCGTTGGAACCCTCGGTGTTCATCAGGGAGCCATCATCGACCGTCGCTATGGAGAACCGGTCGGGGCTACGGAGATCAAACTGACCCCAGACGGGGAGCGCGACCCCCTGCTCAAAGGCCTGCCACACACTTTCGAAGCGTTCGTTGGGCATAAGGAAGCCTGCAGCCAACTGCCGGAAAACGCCGTGTTGCTGGCGAGTTCCGCAGCCTGCCCTGTGCACATGTTCCGCATCAGGAAGAATCTCTACGCCACACAGTTCCATCCGGAATTGGATGTCGATGGCCTCATCACCCGGATTAACATCTATAAGGACGCAGGCTATTTTCCGCCGGATGCTGCCGACGAGCTCATCGAAACCGCCAAGCATGCTTCGGTGACTGAACCGATGCGGGTCTTGAGGAATTTCACGGAGCTCTACGCTCGCTAGGGATCTTGCGGGGCCCGCTCTGCGCCCCGAGAAAGGGGTTTCTATCAGAGCCTCCCTCGCGCTGCGTTGGCTGGGTAGCGTTGTGAGTACCCACCCATGCCCCCAACGTGATTCATCCATGAGGAGCAATCTTTGAAGCAGGACCCTTTGGCGGTCGAAGCCCAGGTACACGCAGCACCAGATGAAGGAAAGACCAAGCCAGCGAAAATGCGAGCAGCCACCAAGATCCCTTGGGGTGGCCTTTTGGTGCTTGCTGCCGCGGGCTTCACGGCTGTCACCACAGAGCTGCTTCCGTCCGGGCTGCTTCCGCAGATCAGCCGGGATCTGGGCGTGGAGGAATCCGCTGTAGGTTCCCTGACCGCAGCATATGCAGCCATCATCGTTTTCACGGCCCTTCCCCTGTCCCGGCTCCTTGGCGGGCGGGTCCCGCGGAAGACCCTGTTGATCGGGACCGTGCTTGCCTTCGCGTTTAGCAATGTCTTACTCGCCCTGAGCCCAAGTCTTGAAGTGGCCATTGCCGCGAGGCTTCTTGGTGGCATTGCCCATGGCATGTTGTGGTCGAGCATGGCGCCGTATGTGGCGCGCATCGTTCCTGCCCACTCGGTGGGCAAGTCCATGGCGGTGGTCTTCAGTGGTACCAGCATCGCGTTGGCTGTCGGGGCTCCGATTGGCACACTCATGGGCACGCTCATGACATGGCGGGTTTCCTTCGTGGTCCTGGCCGGGGTTGGCTTCCTGTTGGCAGTCTTGGCGTTCTGGCTCCTGCCTGCTGCGCACGATCCCGGCACCCACAAGACACCGTCGATCCGTGCAGCGCTCAAGCTACCGGGCGTGATCGCCGTGGCCACCGCTTGGCCACTCTTGCTGCTGGCACACTTCACTCTCTTTACGTATGTTGCGCCTTTCCTGCTCGCCTCCGGCTTGCCCGAAGCCCTCACTGGCATTTCCCTGTCGGTGGTCGGGATCTCTGGATTGGTCGGGATCTGGATTGCTGGCCTGACCGCCGATTCCCATCCCCGGCGTTCGGTGATTACTGCCGTCGGGCTTCTTTTGCTTGCCTTCGCACTGCTGCCGGTTCTGGGCGGCACCTGGGTGGGGGTTTTCGCGCTGATGGTTGCTTGGGGCGTTTCCTTCGGGGCGATCGGCATCTACAACCAGGCAGCGATCCTACGGGCCGGCGGCGAGCACAAGGATGCGGCCAACGGACTCACGGTAGTGACAATCCAACTAGGAATCGCGGTCGGTGCCGGGTATGGTGCATTGGCGCTGACCACTGTTGGGGCACAATTGGTGCCGCTCGCCGCGGCGCTGCCAACGGCAATTGCCTTGGCGATCATGATTTCCAGCAAGCGCGGCGGATACCCGGCAGGGCCACACGAAAAAGGACGCCGCGAGAAGCGTCGGTAACATTCCCGAAACATGCCAGTCACGTGATCTTCACGAACGTGGGGTTTCTGTAACTTACCTGCAACCTAGCTCTTCCGAGTCGGAAACATAGCTCACCGAATATTGATCGGGGGGTAGTGAGGGCCGTGCATCAACGGGCCCGTTTCGTACAGGCTTGATCAGAAGGGAACGCAGGTGGAGATCTCTGCGCAACACGTCTGGCTGATGTTGTCATCGGCAATGGTGCTTTTCATGACTCCGGGCCTCGGCCTGTTCTATGGCGGCATGACCCGCGCCAAGGCAGCGCTCAACATGATCATGATGAGCTTTATCTCTGCAGGCATTGTGGGCGTCGTGTGGGTCCTGTGGGGATACTCGATGACCACCGGCGACGGTTTCCTCGGCCTGTTCGGCAACCCGTTCGCGCACTTCGGGCTCCAGGACCTCATAGGTTCGCCCGACCTCCTCAAGGCAGTCTTCGCCGCTACCTTCGCCATCATCACCGTGGCACTCATCAGCGGCGCCATCGCCGACCGCGCCAAGTTCAGCGCATGGGCGCTCTTCGTCCCGATCTGGGTCACCGTGGTCTACTGCCCGCTGGCTTACATGGTCTGGGGCGGCGGCTTGATGAGCGCAGGTGGAGCCGTCACGCAGATCTTCGGCCAGGTGATCGACTTCGCCGGCGGTGCCGTAGTTGAGGTCAGTTCAGGTACCGCCGCTTTCGTCCTCGCATTGATCGTGGGAAAGCGTCACGGATTCGCCAAAGACCCCAACCACCGCCCTCACAACGTCCCGTTCATCATGATCGGCGCAGCAATCCTCTGGTTCGGCTGGTTTGGATTCAACGGCGGTGCCGCAACCACCGTTGAGCAGGCAGGCCTGATCTGGGTCAACACGCTGGTGGCCCCGGCCGCGGCGATGCTGAGCTGGTTGGTCACGGAGAAGATCCGCCACGGACACCCGACATCACTGGGCGCGGCCTCCGGCGTTGTTGCCGGATTGGTCGCCATCACCCCTTCCTGCGCCAACATCACCCCGCTCGCGGCACTTGGCCTGGGACTCGTTGCCGGTGCCGCCTGTGCCGTGTTTGTGGACCTGAAGTACAAGTTCGGTTTCGACGATTCCCTTGACGTCGTGGGCGTGCACTTTGGCGCTGGCGTGATCGGCACGCTCTCTCTTGGCTTCGTTGCCTTTCCCACGGAAGGCGTGGCCGGCGGCCTCCTTTACGGCGGCGGCGTGCAGCAGCTCGTGGCCCAGACAGTGGCCGTGCTGCTCACCATCGCCCTCTCCGGCCTGGGCACACTGCTGATCGGCCGCGCTATTCACAAGACCATCGGCTTCCGCGTGGCCCACGAACACGAAGTTGCAGGAGTGGACCTCACCCAGCACGCAGAATCGGCCTACGAGTTTGGCCTCACAGCCCACGGGCACTTCCGCCAGCAGCAGGCCCACCTGTCGTCGCTGATCAAGGGTGGACGCAAAGAGTCGGAGCAGGCAAAGGAAGACAGCTTCGCCTAGCGGCCCACATTCAGAACAGCAGCCGACGGCGGAACCCAGGTCCCGCCGTCGGCTGCTGTTTGCGCCGTCTTACCCATGTAGGGTCAGCCGGAGCCGTTCCAGAGCCGTTTCCACCACGTTCGCTTGATTGGTTCCTCCGGCTCCGGCTCAGGTGGAGCTGCCGCAGCCCGCCGCTCGCGCCATCGTTCCAGCTCGGCGTCAACATCCCGCAGCTTGGTGGTCACTGGCGGCCCACCCTGGAGTTGGCGACGGGCCTCAACCACTCGCTTGTTGAAGTCCTCAAGGATGTCGCGGACCTGCTTCTCGGTGTACTGCTGATCCAGCTTCGCGTCGAGTTCAGCGTCCTCGATCCGTAGGAGAATGGCTGGCGGGCCGATCCCGCTGAGTCGCTCACGCTGGATCAGACCTTTGACCCACCAGTCCGGATCATAGTGCTCGCCCAGACCCGGTATCGGCTTGCCAGCGTATTTGAGGTTGTCGAACTTGCCCTGGTTCATGGCGTCCCGGATCAAATATTCGACCCGCGCGGCGTCGTCCACCTTCCGGCGTTTCTCCCGCTCCTCCGCCTCAGCCGCCTCGAGCTCTGCGTCTTCCTCGGCATTACCGCCCCACGAGCGGACGGCCCGCAATTCCGCGCCCCGCTCAAGCTTCCGTCTGAAGGCGTTGTTCTCGGCGTTCACGTTTCGCCACCTCCTCGCACGGCAGTCCTCTCCTGCCGGAAATCGTGGTTCCGGCTCCAGTATTCCGCACTTTGCTGGGCCGGGGGGAGGGCTAAGCGCTACTCTCGATCCAAATATCTCCACAGGAAGGGCCGCGCGTGACTACTGTTTCCAATGCATTCATTCCGGTCTCGGATCCGGGTCAGGCAGCCAAGTGGTATTCGGAACACCTGATGCTTCGGACTGTCACCGTTTCGGAGTGGACGGCAGTTCTAACGGGCGACGGCGGTGCCACAGTTACGCTGATGGGTCCGCTCAGTGGGATCGCGGCTGAGCCCGGGCTGGCATGGGCGACCTGCGGTTTCCTTGTGGAGGACCTCACGGGCATGCGGGATCGCTTGCTCAGGAATGGCCACGGCGTGTCAGTGGTGGAGGGCGATCCGGACACCTGCCTGTTCTTCACAGTCCGGGACCCCGATGGGAACGTCCTGCTGCTCACGGACAGATAAGCTCCCTGGTTCACCAGCGCCGCAGCCCTGTGGCTTCACGCCCTGTTGCTTCACCACCCCCTTTGATCGCCGGGCGGCCCCCGACACACCGGGATTAGCGGCGTGTCGGGGCCAAGGTCAGCTCAAAGCAGGTGATGGAGCAACGCAGGCTAGCTGGCAGGCTACTGAACGGCCATGCTCGGATCCAGTTGCTCGATGCCCTCAGGAGTAACAAGGACCACCCTGGCCGTGCAGATGTCGTAGAACAAGCCTGTGGCTTGCACTTGCCCGGATGCCAAGGCCGGCCCGGTGACCGGGTGCTCTTCGAGTTTCTGGAGCTGGACGGCGACGTTCACCATGCTTAGCTGGTCGAGGCGGCTGTAACCTTCAGCTTCGGCAGCGAGGGCGACAGGATGGCCATCCAACAGCGCGGTGTAGCTCGGCCGGGCGTGCTCCAACCACGTATCGAAGCCCGCGCCCAAGGCTGCGGGCGCACCCTCGGCGTCGGCTATAACGGCCTTCATCGCGCCACAGTTGGAGTGGCCGCAGATCACGATCGAGTCCACGGACAACCCCTTGACCGCGAATGCGAGTGCCGAGTCGATCGAGGCATCCCGGCCGTCGGGGCACACTACGTTGCCAATATTCCGCAGTGTCAGAAGGTCTCCGGGGCCGCTGCTGGTGATGAGGTTCGGATTGACCCGGGAGTCGACGCAGGCAACAAACAGTGTGTCCGGGTTCTGCCCCTCGGTCAGATCCTGTACCAGTGGGCGAACCTTGTCTGCGTACCGCCGATGGTATTTGTCGATGCCAAGGAGGATTGACCGCAGCGGAAGCTGCCCGCCGTCGTCGTGCGCTTCCTGCTGGGAACCATCCAAAGGCGACGGCTGCCAGGAAGTCCTGGGCGGAAGCGGGAATTCACGTGGATCCTGACGCTGTGGAGTGTTGTCCGCGGCGTCGGTGAAAGCGGTGGTTCCGTGTTCCTCCAGCACCACCGAGGCGCCGCTGGAGCGGTGTTGTGCCTGCCAGGCAACGAGCGCCTCGCGGAAAGCGTGGTCGAGGTAATCGGCGTTGAGTTCAACCACTGCGTCCTGGCCCTCGGGCACGGAGTGCAGGACGCGGTTCAGTCGTGGCAGGGCGAAGAAGCTGCAGGACCCGGCGATCGTGACGCGCCACGGCAGCTGCTCCCCGGCCGGGGCATGGGCGTGGATCTGAGCCCGGAGTACCCGCCACAACACGCAGAGTGCCGCGAGGGCGAGGCCGATAATGACGCCTTCGAGCAGGTTCAGCACAACAACGCACGCGAGCGTGACCACGTAGACCAGGAGGTCGCCGGTGCGGAGGCTGGTTTTGATGTCGGCGACCTTGATGAGCTTGGCGCCGATGACGAGCAACAGGCCGGCGAGCACTGACAAGGGAATCAGCTGGATGAGGCCGGCGAACAGTGCCGAGAACACCAGGACCCACACGCCGTGCAGGATGGCGGACGCCCGGCTCGCGGCGCCGGCCTCGACGTTGGTGGCGCTGCGGACGATCACGCCTGTCACCGGGAGGCCTCCGAGCATTCCCGAGACCATGTTGGCGGAGCCTTGTCCGACGAGTTCGCGGTTGAGGTTGGTGCGCGCGCCTGCGTGCATCTTGTCCACCGCGACCGCAGACAGCAGCGATTCGATGCTCGCGATCAGGGCAACCGTGATGACTGCCATGGCGGCGGCGCGCCAGTTGCCGTCGGGCAAGCTCGGCAGGGCAACGGCGTCGAACAGCGAACCGCTGAAGCTGATGCGCTCGACGCTGGGCGCAACTGCTGCAGACAAAGCGGTGACAGCGACCACCGCCGCCAGCGGGCCGGGAATCTTCTGCACTGCAGTGGGCAGATATTTCCAGGCAAGGAGGATGGCAACAACTGCCAGGCCGAGAAGGGCAGAGTGCAGCTCGACATTGGTTATGGCCGATGGAAGTGCGGTCAGGTTTTCGACGGCGGACCCAGCCGCCTTCCCACCGAGCAGCACATGCAACTGCTGCAGGATGATCGTGATGCCGATGCCAGCCAGCATTGCCTTGACCACCACCGGCGAAACTGCCAGCGCGGCCCGGCCTACGCGACTAATACCCAGCAACAACTGGACGACGCCGGCGGCTGCGGTAATGGCGCACGTCACCTGCCAACCGAACTCGTCAACCAACCCGGCGACGACGACGGTCAGTCCAGCGGCGGGGCCGCTCACCTGCAATGGGGAGCCGCCGAGGCTGCCAGCGACGATTCCTCCGATGGCTGCCGCAATAAGCCCGGCCATGACGGGTGCTCCGGAGGCGGCGGCGATACCGAGCGAGAGCGGAAGGGCAACAAGGAAGACGACGAGGGATGCGGGGAGGTCGGCTCCAAGGTTGCTGAGGAAGCTCGGCTTGGGTGCTTTGCCCCGGCTTCCGGGCGGGCTGTGGGAGTCGGTGGAGATGGAAGCGGAGTCGTTTGTTTGCGGCACTGGAATTTCCTAAGGCTCGGGAACACTGACTTCTCCAGCGTAGGAATGTTGTCACGTGCAATGACAAGATGATGTGATTCTTGTGACAAAACTTGTGAACAGGCAGCGTCATGTGGCGACCAATGGGAACTTCTGCAGGGAGTGGGATCGTTGAGGACTCCATGTGCGTGGACATAGTCTGAAGCAATGAATGAAGAAACCCGCATAGCGGACGAAGACAGCACACGGGGCTCTTACGTCACGGGCAACGAGTTCAACCGCGATACCAACTACATCGAGGACCGGATCACCCGCGACGGCACTCCCGGACCGAACGGTGAACCCGGCTGGCCGGTTGAGCCAGGCAGATACAGGCTGATAGCAGCCCGGGCCTGTCCATGGGCCAACCGCTCGGTCATCGTCCGCAGGCTTCTGGGCCTGGAGCACGTCATCAGCCTCGGACAGCCGGGCCCTACCCACGACGCCAGGTCCTGGACCTTTGATTTGGATCCTGACGGAAAAGATCCAGTACTGGGAATCGAGCGGCTACAGGAGGCGTACTTCCGCCGCTTTCCGGACTATCCCCGCGGCATCACGGTTCCGGCAATCGTGGACATCCCAAGCGGGGCCGTCGTGACCAACAACTACCCCCAAATCACGCTCGACTTCTCCACAGAATGGGCAGAGTTCCACCGTCCGGGCGCACCACAGCTCTATCCGGAGCACCTGCGCGAGGAAATCGACACGGTCAACAAGCGCGTCTTCACCGAGGTCAACAATGGGGTCTATAAGTGCGGCTTCGCAGGGTCCCAGGAGGCTTACGAAGCCGCCTATGTCCGCCTGTGGAGCGCCTTGGACTGGCTTGAGGAACGGCTGGCAAACCAGAGATACGTCGTGGGTGACACCATCACCGAGGCGGATGTCAGGCTGTTCACCACGCTGGCTCGCTTTGATGCGGTCTACCACGGGCACTTCAAATGCAATCGAAACAAGCTCAGCGAAATGCCGGTGCTGTGGGCGTATGCCAGGGATCTGTTCCAAACGCCGGGTTTCGGCGACACGATCGACTTCGTCCAGATCAAGCAGCACTACTACATAGTGCACGAGGACATTAATCCCACACGCATCGTCCCTATGGGACCGGACCTCTCCGGTTGGCTGACCCCGCATGGAAGGGAATCGCTTGGCGGGCGTCCGTTCGGGGACGGGACTCCACCAGGGCCGGTCAAGGCAGGCGAGGAAGTGGCTGCTGGTCACGGGGCCGTCTAACCGGCAGCAGCCCTACTTTACTCGGCGGCCAACCCCGGCCGACCTGTCACTGACGAAGGCCAGCCAGCGCCGCCTCCACCGCAGCGATCGCAGCAGCCGTGATCGAATCCCGCTCGCCGGAGCCGTCCACCATCAACAGAATTCCGCGTTGCGTGTACGCAGTCACCACAGGCTGCGTCTCATCCCGGTACAGCTCCAGCCGGCGCTGAATCACAGGTTCAGTGTCGTCGCTGCGGCCCTGTTCCTGGGCCCTTTGAAGCATGCGGGCAACGAGCTCGGCATCCTCCACTGTCAGCACAAGAACAACTTCAAGCGTCTGTTGTTTTGCGGCCAGGATCTCATCAAGGGCGCCAATTTGGATGACAGTCCGCGGGTAGCCATCCAGTAGGAACCCATTCCCGGTATCGGCATCCTCCAGGCGCTGACGGAGCATAGCCGTGGTGACGTGGTCCGGAACAAACTCACCCCGGTCCATATACTCGCCGGCTTCTGCACCGAGTTCTGTCTTGTCCCGAACATGTGCGCGGAAGAGGTCTCCCGTAGAGATCGCGGGGATGGAGAAATGCCGCGCGATCACTTCCGCCTGCGTGCCTTTGCCGGAACCTGGAGGGCCCATGATGATCAATCGCGCCATGACACAAGTCCGTTTCAAGAGGCGGCCGGGACTTAAACGATACGCCGACGACGGCGCGACACTCCCGCCGTCGCCGGTTTTTCTTTGGGGTCAGAACAGCCGGATTCCGGCTCAAGCACCCACGCGCCGCGGGAATTGATGGGCGACCCTCGAATGCATCCCCCGCCACGTGGATCCCGGTGTCGAGGTGCTTTCTGGGGGGCCAGGGAAGTGACGTCGCGAGACCAAAGCCCGATCGCCCCTTGCGGCCCGCAACATCGGAAGGTAAGTTTTTTGAAACGTACCAAAGAAAGCGCTTTCCGAAACCTTAGGTGGAATCGAACATGACTCAGCACGCCCAGATCACCTGGCTCGACGGCGAACCGCCCGCGGGACTTAGCAGTGGGACAACGTGGGGGATGCCCTTTCCGCGGGGTACCGTGCGGGGTCCGGAAGAGCTGGCCGTCAGGGACGTCCGCGGACGTACTGTCAAAGCCCAAACCTGGCCGCTCGCTACCTGGCCAGACGGATCGCTCAAGTGGGCTGGCATAGCGGTCGGCGCCACCGATAAGCCGTCGGCCTCCTACAGCGTCACCACCAACAGCGGCACCGCGCACCCACCGGAAGAGCCCGACGGCGACCGGGCAGCCGCCGTCGAACACTCACCTGAGGTGACGGTCACTGAAACTGACGAGGCCGTAACAGTCTCCACCGGGCTACTGGAGATGGTGCTCCCCCGTTCAGGCTCCACCCTGTTCAGCACCCTGACCCGCGACGGTTCGGTGGTGGCGAAGGACGGCAGACTCGTGAGCCTTCTCCAGACCGAGCTGAGCGAGGGAGCCGGCAGCACAACACGTCAGGGTTTCACGGGCCAGATCACATCCGTGACAGTGGAACAGCGCGGGCCGGTTCGGGCAGTCGTGCGACTGGAAGGCCGTCATCGGGCGGACCGGAGCGAAAGGGAATGGCTTCCGTTCACCGTCCGCTTCTACTTCTATGCCGGCGCGCGGAGCATCCGGATGATGCATTCGTTCATTTGGGACGGCGAGGCTGACAAGGACTTCCTCGCCGGGCTGGGCGTCCAGTTCAGCGTCCCGCTCGAAAGCGAAATGCACGATCGTCACGTCCGGATCGCCGGCGCGGACGGCGGATTCCTCGTTGAAGCGGTCCGCGGGTTGACGGGCCTGCGACGGGATCCGGGCGAGCCCATACGCCAAGCCCAAATTGCCGGAGAACCCACACCGCCGCTCAACGAATGGAGCCCGCTGGTTTCCGAACGGCTGCATCTCATCCCGTCGTGGAACGACTACACCCTGACGCAACTGACTGCCGACGGATTTGAGCTGCGGAAACGTACCGCTCCCGGCCACGGCTGGGTGGGAATTTCCGGCGGCACGCGCTCGTCGGGATTCTGCTCCCTGAGTGACCTGAGGGGTGGATTCGGGATTGCCGTGCGCGATTTCTGGCAGTCGCATCCTGGCCAGCTGGACATACGCGGCGCCGCAACGTCCGAGGCCACGATGACGGCTTGGCTCTACTCCCCCGAAGCCCAGCCCATGGACCTCCGCTTCTACCACGATGGCCTCGGCCAGGACACTTTTGAGGAACAACTCGAGGGCTTGGAGATCACGTACGAGGATTACGAGCCCGGCTTTGGCAATCCCTCCGGAATCGCCCGCACTCATGAGTTGACGTTGTTCGCCTACGACGCGACGCCCTCTACTGAAAGCCTCGCCGCCGATGCCCTGTCGGCGTCCACTCCCCCGCTTCTGCAGCCGTCCCCCCAGTACCTGCACGCCGCCGGCGTCTTCGGCGACTGGTCACCCGTGAACCGCAGCACCCCGGCCCGGGCAGAGCTGGAAGACAAGCTGGATTTCCTGTTCAACTTATACCAGGGCCAAACGGAACAGCGCCGCTGGTACGGGTTCTGGAACTACGGCGACGTCATGCACACCTATGACTCGGACCGGCATGTCTGGCGGTACGACGTCGGCGGTTACGCCTGGGACAACTCGGAACTCTCGCCCGATCTCTGGCTCTGGTACATGTATCTACGCTCCGGCCGCGCCGACGTTTTCCGCTTCGCTGAGGCCATGACCCGGCACACCGGTGAAGTGGATGTGTACCACCTTGGCCCTTGGCGCGGCCTGGGCTCGCGGCACAACGTGCAGCACTGGGGTTGCAGCGCCAAGCAACTCCGAATCAGCACCCCGGCCTACCGGCGCTTCTACTATTACCTGACCGCCGACGAGCGCACCGGCGATCTCCTCACCGAACTCGTGGACAGTGACCAGAACTTCCTTGGCCTGGATCCGGTCCGAAAAGTACGTCGCGACGCCGATACCTACCGCCCGGACCGCCGCGCCTTGGGCGTCGGGCTCGGCACAGACTGGGGCTCGCTCGCAGCCACCTGGCTCACGGATTGGGAACGCACCGGAAACCCCCGCTCACGCGACCGCCTCTTGGGAACCATGGCCGATATAGGCGCCCTGAAGTACGGCTTCCTCACCGGCGAGGCGCTCTACGACCTCGACCAGGGAAGGTTCGACGCCGGCAGGGAAGTCATCAGCGTCTCGCACCTGAGTGCCGTGTTCGGTTTGGTGGAAATCTGCAGCGAACTGATCCGCTTGGTGCCGGATACGTCCTTTGAAAAAGCGTGGCTGCAGTACTGCCGGCTGTTCCTGGCTTCACCGGAGGAACAA
Organism: Micrococcaceae bacterium Sec5.1; assembly: GCA_039636795.1. NCBI lineage: Bacteria > Bacillati > Actinomycetota > Actinomycetes > Micrococcales > Micrococcaceae > Micrococcaceae bacterium Sec5.1. Next base: position 4,641,315 of record CP143430.1, read on the forward strand.
GACGCCGAAGTGGGGCAAGCCTTGGCAGGCATCTACCTGACTCAGGCGCACAGCCGACTCACTGCCTACGCCGCGGCTCGACTCGGGTCTCCTGATTTGGCGGAGCTGGCATGGGAGAGCTTTGCCCAGGGCGGGGAGAACCTGAACCATGCCGAGGCCTTCACCTTGAAGAAGATCCTGCCGCCACATGTCCTTCAACCAGTCGACGAAGCCCCCACTGTTTCCACCAACGACACCGCCCAGTTCGGCCTGGCCGTCATCCAAAACCTGGCCCTCGTCGGAGGTGCGCTGCCCGGGGAGGAGGGCCCGGCGTCGTAGGTCCTGCGGTTTACAACCCGCGTTACCGCCGCAAGCGGGCGATGATCACCCGCAAAGAGGGTCAGGAAGCCACAGCCTTAGGAACTCGACCGCGGATGCATGATCCGCATCTGGTCCCATGTGCGCTCCGAAGCAGCGATGTTCTGGTTTGAGCGTTCGCGGTCCAGGGAGGCAAGTTCGACGGCGATCGCCTGGACCGCGGCTACCGCACCTGTCAGGGAGGGGAAGAAGCCGGCACCTTCGGTGGGCACGACGATCCGGTGCTGGGCGTGCACGGCCACAGGTGAGCCCGCGCTGTCAGTGATGGAAACGACCGGCGCCCCGATGTTGTGGGCAATGTCGACGGCGCGAATGGTGCTGTCGTAAACCCTCCAAAGGCTAATGGCGATGACGAGGTCCTCGGCGCCCAGCCGCGCGATGGCATTTGTCAGGGCGGCGACGTCGGCGTCGAGGAGCCGGACGTTGTAGCCGGCGATGATTGCGTTGTGCTCCAAAGCCTTGCCCGGGATGGCGTAGCTTCCTGCTGCCACAATGAAGGTTTGCCGGGCGGCAGCGATGGCCTTGGCAATCTGATGGATTGTGCCTGCGTCCAGAGTTCGTTCAAAATGGGCCAAATTCGCGCGATCGGTGGAGACCGCAGCCTGTGCAGGACTACTGATGTGGCCGTTGTGCTCGGCGGCAACTTCCACCGCGCTCAGCGATGCCAGGAAGCGTGACCTGAGTTCAAATTGAAAGTCTGCCCAGCCCCTGAATCCCAGTGTTTGAGCGGTTCTAGTCACCGTGGAGGCGTTTGAAGCGGCTGCTGCAGCAATGTCACTCACAGACCCGTATGAGGCAAGGCGCGGCTGCGAGCGCAGGATCCCCACCACTTGCATCTGGCGTGCTGCAAGCTTCCGGCCCTGGACACGGCTGTCGAGCCACTCGGTCAACGTTGACGAGTCGAAATGTTCTTCCACCTATTGACCTACCTCACACTTTGGCCGTAACTTCGAAACATCGCATCTGCACAGACTTGTGCATATTCCTAAAAATGTACAACTTGGCCCACTTTGGCAGGAATCACCATGTCTCTCACAGCACGCTTGGATCGTCTGGCTCTCAGTCGACCACACTACAAGCTTCTCCTCATCGGAGGCCTCGGCTACTCATTCGACGGCATGGACGGCGCCGTGGTCGCGTTCCTGCTCCCTCGAATCCAGGAATTGTGGGGCCTCAGCAACGCCAGCCTCGGCCTGGTAGGTTCGGCCGCCCCGTTAGGCTTCTTCTTCGGCGCGATCCTCTCCGGATGGATGGGCGACCGATTTGGCCGCAAGAAGGTCATGCTTTGGGCACTCGCCTTCTACTGCCTCATGTCAGTGGTTGCAGCCATGGCTCCCAACTTCGAAGTCTTCTTGATTGCACGGGTCTTTGCAGGACTGGGGGCAGGCGCAGAAAGCGTTATCATCGCTCCATTCCTGTCAGAGTTCATCCCCCCGAAGCGTCGCGGCTGGTTCATTGGAACCCTTGCCGGCTTCTTCTCCTTCGGCTTCGTGGGCGCTGCACTGATTGGCCGGTTCATCGTGCCGATGGGTGAGGACGGCTGGCGCTGGGCCCAGGTGGTCACGGCCATCCCTATCCTTCTACTGCTCTGGTGGCGTCGTAGCCTGCCTGAATCGCCGCGCTTCCTTATCAGCCGCGGCCGCGTAGCCGAAGCAACTGAGGTCGTGGAGCGCTTTGAACAGAGTGTGGTTAAGGCCACCGGCAAAGAGCTCGCTTCCCTGCCTCCAGCCCAGGAGGAGATCGCCAAGCACGAGCAGAAGATCAGCATCTGGAACGCGCTGAAGTTCATGTGGTCAAAGGCCATGCGCCGTCGGACGGCCGTCATATGGCTGATCTGGTTCGTGATCACCTTCTCCTACTACGGCTTCTTCTCCTGGATTCCCACGCTGCTGGTGGGCCGCGGCATCACCGTAACCAAGAGCTTCGAATACTCCATCATCATTTACCTGGCGCAGATTCCGGGCTACTTCTCGGCAGCATGGCTGTGCGACCGGATCGATCGGAAGAACACCATCGCCCTGTATCTGGCAGGATCAGCCCTCAGCGCGTTCTGGCTGAGCCAATCCAATGATTCCGGCATGATCCTGGTGGCCGCTGCAACCCTGTCCTTCTTCCTGAACGGTACGTATGCCGGTGTTTACGCCTACACTCCGGAGCTCTTCCCCACCTGGATGCGTGCCACTGGTGTTGGCCTTGCCAGCGCCGTTGGTCGCATCGGCAGCATCCTCGCACCATCGATCATCGGAATCTTCTCAGTGGCCCTCGGTTTCGGCGGGGTGTTCACCATGACCACGGTGGTGTTGACCATCGGCGTGCTGGGCGTTGTGATTTTTGGAGCATCGACCGCAGGCAAGTCTTTGGAGGACATCAACGCGCGTGCTGAACATGATCCGGCTCCGGCAGGAAAGGCGCAGCAATGAGTTTCTTGGCAACTGACGCAGTGTTTCGGCAAACATTCGAGGCCATGGCCCAGGATCCGGGCGTCATTCTCTTCACCGCCCTCCAATGGATCCCGCAGCGATCCGGCCTCCGGCGCATTTTCACAAGCCATCCCGCCGAGTATCCCGTGGGCGCCGAGAAGACCGTGGAGATCTCGCCTGGCTGGCTGGGAACGGTCATCGACGACAAGAAGCCCTTCCTTGCCCCGGATCCTAAGGGCCTCCAAGAGGTTTTCACGGACTCCAGACTCATCCAACAACTCGGCTGTGGCGCGGTCATCAACGTTCCCGTCCTCGACCCTGACGGCAACGTGGTGGGCGTCCTCGCCATGTTGGATGCAGAAGGCCGCTATACCCCGCAAAGTGTGGAAACCGCCGTCAAGGTCGTCAGCCGTAACCTTGCTGACCTCGTTGAGGCATTTTCGGCCCATCCCACCGAAGTCCCCGCAGCCACCGAAGTCCCCGAAGTCCCCGGGAAGGAAACCGTCTAAATGAGCGCCACCCCAGAAACCGAAGCCACCGACCAGCAGTCGCCCGCCCTTGTCGTTCGCAACGCAAGCGTCCTTGATGTCAAGGCAGGCACGTACTCCACAGCCGACGTCGTCAGTGTTGAGGGGAAGATCAGCAGCGTCGGCCCCGACGCCAAGACGCCTTCCGGAGCCCGTGTGATTGATGGAACTGGAAAGTTTGTTGTCCCGGGGCTCATCGATTGCCACGTGCACGTAGTCGCGTCCAGTGCTGACTTCCGCTCGCTGACCTGGACACCGGCATCGTATGTGTACGCACAGACGGCCCGGATCATGGGACAGATGCTGCGCCGCGGTTTCACCACCGTCCGCGACCTTTCCGGCGCCGATTTTGGCCTGGCGATGGCTCAGCAGGAAGGGCTGCTGGAGGGGCCGAAGATCCACTTCTGCGGCCACGCTCTGAGCCAGACGGGCGGTCACGGCGACATGCGGCTTCCCGGTGAAGACCACGATCCCAATGGCCGCGGGTGCTGTGGAATCGGTCGCGTAGCCGACGGCGTTGACGCAGTGCGGGCAGCCGCTCGCGACGAGATCCGCAAGGGCGCCCACCACATCAAGATTATGGCGTCCGGTGGAGTCTCCTCCCCCACGGACCGCATTGATTCCACCCAATACTCCATGGAAGAAATGCGCGCCGCGGTGGAAGAAGCCGAAGCCGCCAACCGCTACGTCGCCGCCCACGCCTACACGGCCCGCGCCATCAACCGCGCACTCGAAGCCGGCGTCCGCTCGATCGAACACGGAAACCTCCTCGACGACGAAAGCCTCAAGCTCTTCATCGAGAAGGACGCCTTCCTGGTTCCCACGCTGGTCACGTACTGGGCGCTTAAGGAAGAGGGAAAGGAATTCGGGCTCACCGAGGAGATGTGGGCCAAAGTGGACTCAGTATTAACCAGCGGACTGGAAGCCATCTCCCGAGCACATGAAGCCGGCGTGAAAATGGCATTCGGTTCGGACCTCCTGGGCGGCATGCACCGCCATCAGAACGAACAGTTCAGGCTCCTCGGCAAGGTTCAACCAGCAATCGATGCCATCCGCTCAGCAACCACGACGGCGGCCCTGCTGCTTGACCGCGAAGGTGAACTAGGCGTGATCGGGCCTGGCGCTGACGCGGACATGCTGGTGTTGGGCGCCGACCCAGTGGCGGACATCGCGGTACTGGCAGACATCTCGGAACATTTGGAGTTCCTGATCCAGAACGGTCGGGTGATCTCCTAGCACTCCAGCAGGTATCGGGAACCTCTGGTTACTCCGCTCAAAGCTCGATATTGTAAGTATGCTGACAAATTTAGTAGCGAGTCAGAGGAGGAGGACATTATGACCACGAAAGTCGACAAAACCATCATGGTCAACGTTCCGGTGAGTACGGCCTACAGACAGTGGACGCGGTTCGAGGAATTCCCCCGTTTCATGGGCGGAGTGGAACGCGTGACGCGGCTGAGCGATGACCGTCTGGAATGGGTGGCCGAAATCGCTGGCGTCCATCGCCGCTGGGAAGCGAAGATCGTTCAGCAGGACATGGACCGGGCCGTGGCATGGGCCGCGGTGGAAGGTGCCAAGAATGCCGGATGGGTGGACTTCAAGGAAGCTGGCCCGAGCCAGACGTCCTTGCATCTGTCACTCGAATACGAGCCTCACGGCGTCCTTGAATTCCTCGGCGACAAACTGCATGTGGTTGAAAGGCAGGCGGAGTCGGACTTGAAGAAGTTCAAGGAGTACATCGAGAAGAAGACACCCCAACGGGATGCTGATATGGGCACCACGGGGACGACGGACACTACGACAACCGGCGCAGCCGCCAGCACCAGCGCAGCAACCGGGGCCACAACAGCGGCCGCAACCGAGGCCGGCACTGATAAGCCCGGCGACGTCCCGATCGTAGACCCCATTACGCACGCCTTCGATCAGACCAACGGCCTGGCAGATCTGGACGGCGATTCCGACGAGACAGCGGACAGCGATACACGCAGCGCCGCGGAACGGAAGGACGACGAGGGTTTCGGCCCGGGCTACATCCCACCGATGGGTGGCCTGCCCGGCCAGCGGTAGAAGCCACCTTACGAAACAACAACCAAGTGCCGCCCGGATCACCACGATCCGGGCGGCACGCCTGAGTGGTCCACCCATGAAAGGAACATCATGACTACCTGGCTCATCACAGGCTGCTCCACTGGACTCGGCCGCGCACTTGCCCAAGCCGTGCTCGCACGGGGCGATAACGCCGTCGTCACCGCCCGCGATGTCTCCAAACTGCAGGAGCTGACCACCGAGTTCCCGACGACGGCCCTGGCAGTGGCGCTGGATGTCACCGAACAGTCTCAGGTAGAAGCCGCCGTGCAACAGGCCGAGGACCGGTTTGGCGCGGTGGACGTGCTGGTCAACAATGCCGGTTACGGTTACCGCGTAGCCATTGAAGAAGGCGATGACGGCGACGTCCGGGCGCTGTTCGACACCAACGTTTTTGGCCCGGTCGCCATGATCAAGGCCGTCCTGCCTGGAATGCGCTCCCGCCGATCAGGTGCAATAGTGAATATTTCCTCCATCGGCGCTCGGATCTGCCCGCCCGGTTCCGGCTATTACTCAGCGTCGAAGGCTGCACTTGAGGGCCTGTCCGGCTCGCTGCAGAAGGAACTGAAGCCTCTGGGAATCTCGGTGACAGTGGTGGAACCGGGTGGGTTCCGGACCGACTTTGCAGGGCGTTCGCTCACCCAATCGGCTCAGGCAATTGAGGATTACGCCGAGACGGCTGGCAAGCGCCGCAAGGAAAACGACACCGTCCACGGCACCCAGCCCGGCGACCCGGACAAAGCAGCAGAGGTGATCATCGCCGCCGTCGAAGCAGCCGAAACGCCCGCGTTCCTGCTGCTGGGGGCCGATGCCGTCTACGCATTCGGTGCGGTGGAGGAAGCCCAGCGCGCCGACGTGGATCGTTGGCGCGAGCAGAGCATCAGCACGGGTTACACGGAGTAACGTCCAACGTGTAATCGGTCACACTTGGGCGGATCAGCTTGTCAATCGCGGTAGGCAGCATGAACCATGAATGAGGGAATTCGTTCCCACACAAGCTGAATCAGCAATCCTCACCGACGAGGATGCGGCCCCTGCGAAGAAGCTTGGGGCTGTTAACGGCCTGAGTGAAAGTACTGACAATGACGACACATACTGACTCCATCACGCTGAAAATCTGGGACAAGTCGGCGATCGACCACACCATCGACGCCGCCATCCGGGATCTTTCTCCTCGCGCCGCTGCCGAAAACTGCGGCATTGCAGTAACGCTCAGCGGACCGAAAACCTTCACCGTTAGCCTGAGCCGCTAAGCAGCTCAAACTCACCACAAGAGGACGACGCCGGAACCTCCCGGCGTCGTCCTCTTGCGTTTTCTGAATCGTGACGGCGTCAGGGAACTCCTGATCAAACCTTGAGACTTCCTTGATGCTTTGCGGACAGGTTTCTTGCGTTTCCGTTGAAACTCTAAGTGAAACACCACTTCGAGTTCGAACGGAGGAATCCCCGATGCATCGGGCCGTCATTTCAGAGACAACTGCTGCACCACGGGGATCCCACCGTGCCCCCGGTGGTGTGGTCACGGTTCTGGTCCCGGCACACAACGAATCCGCCGGCATTACCGAAACCCTCATCTCGCTGAACAACCAGACCAAACGCCCGGATCGTGTGATCGTGGTGGCCGATAACTGCACTGACGATACTGAAGAACTCGCCCTGGCCCAGGGCGTCGAAGTCCTCCGCACTGTTGGCAACAGGGATAAGAAGGCCGGCGCCCTGAACTTCGCTCTGGGGCAGCTTCTTCCCGGAGCCGATCCCGAAGACCTGGTTCTGGTCCAGGACGCCGATTCGCAGCTTGCCCCGGACTTCATCGAGAATGCCACGAACAACCTCCTCAAGGACGAACTGTTGGGGGCGGTGGGTGGAGTGTTCAGCGGTGGGCCGGGAGGCGGGTTCGTCGGACACCTGCAGCGAAATGAGTATGCCCGGTACGCCCGGGATGTAAAGCGCCTCCACGGCAGATGCCTGGTAGTCACCGGGACCGCGGCACTCTTCCGTATAAAGACCCTGCGGGACGTCGTCGCAGCACGGCTGAACGGTACGCTTCCTCCCGGAAACGGCGAGGGCGGCGTCTACGATACTTCGGTGCTGACCGAAGACAACGAATTGTCCTTTGCTCTCCTCACCCTCGGATACCGCATAGCTTCACCGTCAAACTGCACGCTGGTCACCGAAGTCATGCCGACGTGGCGGGAACTTTGGGCGCAGCGGCTCCGGTGGAAGCGCGGAGCCGTGGAGAACTGCGTGCAGTACGGGTGGACCAAAGTGACCAGGGCCTACTGGGGACGGCAGTTCCTCTCCATGCTCGGCGTCCTGGTAACCCTGGCCTACCTCGGATCCATCGTCTTTGCCCTGACCAGCGGAATGGGACTGAACCTCCACCCATTCTGGCTCGCCGTCACCTGCATCTTCGTCCTGGAACGCATAGTAACTCTGCGTTTCCGGGGCTGGAGGTACATGTTGCTTGCCGCAACCATGTACGAAACCGTCATCGACGTTTTCCTCCAGGCAGTCCACGCCAAGGCCTACCTGGACGCCGCACTCAACAGAAAGAAAGTTTGGTAAACGACTCATGTACAACAACCCAGCAGGATCCGTAGGCGCAGCAATTGCAGGAGGAGCCGGCTCCGGCACTCTTGCCGTGACCGGCGCCGGGGACCTCTTCTGGTTCGCACTGGCCGCCTTCGCCATGCTGGCCCTTGGCCTGGCCATCAAGAGGATCGTCCCGGTCCGCGCGCAGAAAAACTAGCAAGCCCAGCAAACCCGCAGTTGTGTCGGATCACGCCCCCAGCGCGACACAACCGCGGGTTTGTTGTTTTAACCCCGCCGTTCGTTAACTAACGAGCGCCGTATCAGCCGAATACTTGGATACGGTGGTGTACCCGGCCTTCGTTCCGGTAACGCGAACTCGCATGGTGTCTGCTTGGTCGGCGGCCACCAGGACATAGGTCTTGGCTGTTGCCCCCGCGATCGCCACACCGGAGCGGTACCACTGGTACGTCAGCGTAGTTCCTGAGGTCCACGTCCCCGGGTTGGCCGTCAGCGTGGAGCCAACGGTGAGCGTCCCCGTGACGGTGGGAGTGGGTGCAAGCAGTGTACCGGCCACCACGGCAGCCGTGGGCGCCGATTCCTTGGTAGTCGTGGCATAACCGGCCTTGGTGCCCGTAACCCGCACGGTCAACGTGGCGCCCTGATCCGCAGCCGCAAGGGCCCGGGTGGCGGTTGTTGCGCCAGCGATTGCCGTTCCGTTCTTGTACCACTGATAAGTCAATGCAGTTCCGCTGGTCCATGCGCCCGAATTGGCAGTCAGGGTTGATCCAACTGCCGCCGTTCCGGAGATAGTAGGTGTTGGGGCTGTCAACGGGATGCCCGGAACAAACGAGAAATCACGAATGGTGACGGATTCAGGTGCCACATGGGCTGCATCACCCCCACCGCCCCCGGTAACCCATAGGTTGAAGTGGATCTGTTCGTGGGCCGGAACTGGAACTGTGGAGCCTTGCAGGACCGTCCGCTTCAGCAGCGTTCCTCCGTAGCCCTCCCCGGCAAACGTCTCGAAGGTGAGCTTGCCTGGCTCCCAGACCATCCTGTGGGTGAGGATCGGGGCATTGGTGACATCGAAGGTGACCGTATTGTTGCCCTGGCCAGGAGGCAGCGTGGCATCAAACCAATAGCCGTGGCCCTGTGTAACAGGCCAGTTCTGGCCATAAGCAGCCCCGCCTCCCCAAGCGGACGCCTCGCAGAGGTCGATCTCCGTGTAGCCAGGTTCGGCCGCGGGGTCATAGGTGAAGAGGCAACCCCAGACCACTTCCTTCTGGAGCGCGCTAACGTCCTTTTCCACGGTGGTGCTGTACGTTCCGTAGCCGAAACCCTCCCGTGTGGATTGGAACTCCGCGCCCTTGGGAGCCGAGCCGGTCGGGTTGGTGATGGACAGTTTGACGTACCCGTTGGCGTCGGGGTTGCTCACGTTGTTTGCGTCCCAGCTCGCGTTGTACATTGGGGCCCCACCCCAGAAACGCTTCTGCCAGTTGAAACCCTTCCAGGCAAAGCTGCCCACAGGGCCAGGGTCCTCAGCCATGGGGGTTGTATCGGCTGCGTGTGATGGGCCTGTTCCAGTGAGCATTGATAAACCCACCGCCAGCACGACGGCCAAACCTGCTGCTTTTCTTCGCCCATGCGGAATGAGCCCTACTGACCATGCCATAGCCGTGCCTCCATTGATGCGCCCAGACTCGTCCCCGGCAAAAACCGGAGACCGCAACAACATTCCACCCCCACCAGGAACGTGCAGTTCCTCGATTATCAAGTAGACATGGGTCCTTAGGAAGCGAATTGAAGAACCAAAATCCGGGATATGCCATCAATTGGATAACGGCCGCCTGGCCGGGAGTAATCTTGGCTTAGCCCGTTCATTTCGCATTCAATTCATGACGCCGGGAGGTCACATCACGATTCGCAGCGCGGGAATCCTGCTCTACCGGCACGGTTCCACGGGAGAGCTGGAACTTTGGATTGCCCACATGGGTGGACCCTTCTGGGCGCACAAGGACGAACACGCCTGGTCAATTCCCAAGGGCGAATTCCTTGAGGACGAAGACCCATTGGTTGCCGCCCGACGCGAATTTATCGAGGAAATTGGGACTCCGCCGCCACCTGCTGACTACGAGTTGTTGGGGGTTTTCAAACAGCCCTCCGGCAAACTCATCACCGCCTTCGCAGCAGAAGCAGACTCCTTCCAGCCCGATGAGATCGTCAGCAACACCTTTCCTATGGAATGGCCTAAGGGATCCGGCTCCATCAAGGAATTTCCGGAAATAGACGACGCCCGGTGGTTTGGAGAAGCAACAGCCAGGACCAAGCTCGTCAAAGGGCAACTGCCCATTGTGGACGCTCTGGCCCGGCACCTTGTCGGGAAAGCCCTCTAGAGCCTCTCGCACACAGGGCGCTGCCGTTCGAAGCGTCGAGGCGCTAGCGTTGAATGATGACCCCTGAGTACAGGTACGACGTCGAGGTGCTGCATCTCTTGGTATCGCCGGCGCACGCCTATTTTGGCCGCGCCCGCGAAGGTGCTGCGGATGTCCCGACGACGGACGCTGAGCAGGCCGAGCTTGTGACGGGCAAGGGCATTGTGGGTGACAGGTTCTTCGGCAAGGCCGCCCACATGGACGCCGCAGTGACCGTGTTCGCGGTGGAAGCGCTGGAGTCAATCGCCTCCGAACTGGACGTCGGGCCCTTCGACCCGTTGGTGACCCGGCGAAACGTGGTGCTTCGCGGGGCCGAACTGGCCCCCTTGCTGGGGCATGAGTTCACTCTGGAGTCCGACGGCGATTCCGTGCGGCTGAAGGCAGGGAGGCCAGCACACCCTTGCGCTTGGATGGACCAGATGCTGGCACCGGGGGCACACAAGGCGATGCGCGGCAGGGGCGGCGTGCGTTGCCAGGTGATCTCCGGAGGACTGCTCCACAGAGGTCCGGCTGTATTGGTGAGTCCTGTGCCCTTGGATCCAGCCAGGGCCGGCGAGGCAACGGTGCTGCGGCCCTCCCGGCTTCCCTAAGCTCACACCTCTTCAGCCGCTGGCGCCGCGAACTGCGCCTCGTAGAGCCGTGAGTACGCCCCGCCCGCAGCAAGCAGCTCAGCATGGGTCCCCTGTTCCACGATCTGCCCCGATTCCATCACCAGGATGAGATCGGCGTCGCGAATGGTGGAGAGCCGGTGCGCGATGACGAAGCTGGTCCGGTCGGAGCGCAGTGCGTTCATGGCTTTCTGCACCAGAACCTCGGTACGCGTATCCACCGAGCTCGTGGCTTCATCGAGGATCAGGACCGATGGACGGGACAAGAAGGCGCGGGCAATGGTGAGCAGCTGCTTCTCGCCGGCGGAGACGTTGCCGCCTTCGTCGTCGAGCACTGTGTCGTAGCCCTCGGGAAGAGAACGGACGAACCGGTCCACGTAGGTGGCCTGGGCAGCTTCAAGGATCTCGGGCTCAGATGCAGTGGGCCGACCATAGGCGATGTTGTCGCGGATAGTCCCGCCGAAGAGCCACGTATCCTGCAGGACCATGCCCATCCGCGAGCGCAGTTCCTGCCGTGACATGGAGGCGATGTCCACGCCGTCGAGAGTTATGCGTCCGGCGTCCAGTTCGTAGAAGCGCATCATGAGGTTCACCAGCGTTGTCTTGCCGGCACCTGTTGGTCCAACGATGGCGATGCTCTGACCTGGTTCGGCCACCAGGCTGAGGTCCGTGATGAGTGGCTTGTCGGGCAGGTACCGGAAGGACACATTCTCGAACACGAGCCGCCCACGCGATGGACCGGACCGCGGAACAGGAGCAGGTTCCGGGGATTCTTCTTCCTCATCCAGCAGGTCGAACACCCGTTCCGCCGAGGCAACGCCCGATTGGAGCATGTTGGCCATGGATCCCAGTTGGGCCAACGGCATGGTGAATTGCCGTGAGTATTGAATGAAGGCCTGCACGTCACCCAACTGCATTGCACCAGAGGCCACTTGCAGACCGCCCACTACGGCGATGCCCACGTACACCAGGTTTCCGATGAACGTCATGGCCGGCATGATCAGCCCGCTCACGAATTGTGCCCCGAAGCTTGCCTGGTACAGCTCGCTGTTCTTGGCGCGGAACTTCGCTTGGACTTCGTTTTGGCGGCCGAACACCTTCACGAGTGCGTGACCGGTGTACGTTTCCTCAATCTGCCCGTTGAGCTCGCCGGTGTTTTTCCATTGTGCGACGAACAGTTTCTGCGAGCGCTTGGCAATCACCACCGTGGTCCCCAGGGTAAGCGGGATGGTCACCAACGCAATGATGGCGAGCAGCGGCGAGAGCAGGAACATCATCACCAGCACGCCCAGTACGGTCAGCAGCGAGGACACCACCTGGCTGATGGATTGCTGCAGGCTTTGAGAGATGTTGTCGACGTCGTTGGTTACGCGGCTGAGCAGCTCACCACGCTGGATGGAGTCGAAATACCGCAGGGGAAGCCGATGGATTTTCGCTTCGATCCGCTCGCGGAGTCTGTACACGGTCCGCTGCACGACGCCGTTGAGCACGTACGCCTGCATCCAACCGAACGCTGAGGCCAGAACGTACAGCGCCAGCACCCAGAGCAGCACGGATGACAGCGCACCGAAGTCGATTCCGATGCCGGGTGTCAGGTTCATGGCGTTCAGCATGTCGGCTTTGTTGTTCTCGCCGGAGGCGCGCAGGCCCGCGATCACTTGGGCTTTGGAAACCCCTGCTGGCAGTTGTTTGGACACCACGCCGGCGAAGATGAGGTTGGTTCCTTCGCCCAGCAGCCTGGGCCCGATGACGGACAAGGTGACGCTGACCACAGCGAATACCAGGACCAGCGTCAGCCAGAACCGCTCAGGCCGCAAAGTGCCCAGCAGCCGCCGGGCCGAGGCACCAAAGTTGGAAGCTTTCTCCGCCGGAATGTTCATGCCACCGAACGGACCGCCACCTCGGGGCCCAATGGGTGGCCGCTGTGGCCCCCGTTGACCTGCTGTCATGGCGCTCATGCCGCCTCCTCCGCTGCCAGCTGGGAAGACACGATTTCCCTGTATGTTTCGGACGTCTCCAACAGCTCATCGTGGGTTCCCTGCCCAACGATCCTGCCGTCGTCGAGCACTAATATCTGGTCCGCGTCCGCGATGCTGGAGACGCGCTGGGCGATGATCACCAGCGTGGCGCCGTTGGTGTGGTGTTTGAGGGCCTGCCGGAGGCGGGCGTCCGTGGCGGTGTCCAGCGAGGAGAAGGAATCGTCGAAAATGTAGAGCTCCGGCTGTTTCACGAGTGCCCGGGCAATGGCCAGGCGTTGCCGTTGCCCGCCGGAAACGTTGGTGCCGCCCTGCGAGATGGGCGCATCCAGTCCACCTTCCATCTCTTCAACAAAGTCCCGCGCCTGGGCCACTGAAAGGGCCTGCCACAGTTCGTCGTCGCTGGCGTCGGGTTTGCCGTATTGAAGGTTGCTGCGGACGGTGCCTGAGAACAGATATGGCCGTTGTGGCACCAGGCCGATATGCCCCCACAGCAGGTCCGGATGCAGGTCGCGGATGTCCACGCCGTCCATCCGGACTGCTCCCGCAGTGGCGTCGAACAGCCGCGGCATCAGGTTCACCAACGTGGTCTTCCCGGCGCCAGTGCTGCCAATGATTGCCGTGGTCTGGCCGGCCATGGCTGTGAAGGTGACGCCGCTGAGGACTGGCTGTTCGGCACCCGGGTAGGCGAATCCGACGTCGCGCATTTCCAGTTCGCCACGGCGGATACCGCCAGTAACAGGGTTCGACGGCGGCTGGACACTTGAGGCGGTCTCCAGCACCTGCCCGATCCTGTCCGCAGAAACGGACGCGCGCGGGATCATCACGGCCATGAAAGTGGCCATCATGACGGACATGAGGATCTGCATGAGGTAGCTGAGGAAGGCGATCAGCGTGCCTACCTGCATGGAGCCGTCCTCGATCCGGAACGAGCCGAACCAGATCACCGCCACACTGGAAATGTTCATCACCAACATGACCACCGGGAACATGAGCGCCATCAAACGGCCGGCCCGCAGCGCGACGTCAGTGACGTCTTCGTTCGCCTTGCCAAACCGGGAGGTCTCCATGTCTTCCCGCACGAAAGCGCGGACCACCCGGATGCCGGTGAGTTGCTCGCGGAGAACGCGGTTGACGGCGTCGATCCGAACCTGCATTTTGCGGAACAGCGGCACCATCCGGGTCACGATCAACCCGACGGCCACCAGCAATACAGGCACGCAGACCGCGATCAGCCAGGACAGCTGGGCGTCCTGCCGCACGGCCATGATCACGCCGCCAATGCTCAGCATGGGCGCGGCAACCATAAGCGTGCAGGACATGAGGACCAGTTGCTGAACCTGCTGGACATCGTTGGTGGACCGCGTGATCAAGGACGGCGCCCCGAACTTGGTGACTTCCTGCTCCGAGAACTCCCCCACCCTTGCAAAGACGGCGTCCCGCAGGTCGCGGCCCATTCCCATGGCTGCCTTCGCGCCGAAGTACACGGCCACCACCGCACACGCAATCTGCAACAGCGTGATCAGCAGCATGAGGCCACCCATGCGCAGGATGTAATCGGTATCGCCGGTAGCGACGCCGTTATCGATGATGTCGGCGTTGAGCGTAGGCAGATAAAGGGACGCGATGGACTGCGCCAATTGAAAAACGACGACGGCAATCAGCAACCGCTGGTGCGGCTTCAGGAACCGAACGAGAACCTTCCAAAGCATGGGGACTCCGAACCAACGTAGTGAACCGAAGGCTAGTTTACGTCTGGTTGCTGTGGGCAACTAGAGGGATTCTCAGACCACTGCTTTCCTGTTCAAACCTTGCAGGGCAGCCTGCGTTCCGGTTCCGCTTTTGGGTAGGTAAGTGAAAAGACGGAGGGCCCGGAACTGCGGGACACCCAGCACCATGGGAGCGAAGCTGAGGCGGCCTACCTCGGGGTGATCATAAACAACATCCACGTGGTACGAATCGCCAACCACTTGCCGCTGCCATAATTCCCGGAAGGCTTCCGAAACCTGGCATAGACCGCGTGCCATGGCATCGAAACGGTGATCGTCCGGGAAGTTGGCTGATTGCGCACGGAACTGCGCCACCATGGAGCGGGCCATCATCTCCTTATGCACGTGGGGCCTGGCGAGCTCCGGATCCGTGAAGAAGCGTTGGAGGCAGCTTTCACCCACACGGGTATCGAAAGTTTCTGCGGCCGCGGAATTCATGGCCACTACGGTCCAGAAAGGGTCAGCGATGTAGCTGGGATTCGCCATGGCATCCACCAGCTGCTGCAGCAGAGCGAGCTGGACGTCGTCGACGTCGAAGTTGTGACCGGCGGCCTGTCCCAAAGTCTGACCGCCAGCCGTGCTGACCGTATTGCCGGACGGACCCGAACGGCGCCCGGATGCAAGCCGCCGGACATAGGTCCGGTCCTCAGGGCTAAGCCGCAGTGCGTTCGAAATGGCATCGAGGATTTCCTCCGAGGCGCCAATGGCCCGCCCCTGTTCCAGCCACGTGTACCAGGAGACCCCAACATTGGCCAGGACGGCCACCTCTTCGCGCCTCAGTCCGGGAGTCCGGCGTCGTGGGCTGACTGGTAACCCGACATCCTGCGGACGGGTCTGCTCGCGGCGGGTGCGGAAGAACTCGCCAAGGCGGGCGTGGTTGGAGCGGGCTTGATGTGAAACAGGCTGGTCGGTAGGCAATGGGGTCTCCAGTAAAAAGACGAGCGTCCGGCCACCCGCTGGGCAGCTACGGCACAGCGGGTGGCCGGACGAACCGGTGAGCAGGATCCAAACAGATGTTTCCTGGTTACTGCAGGACCCGCTCCCGTTCGGAGCGCACGTCCAGCTGCGCGTATTCCTCGGCTGCCAGGCGTGTGGCGTCCTGGGGACTCATGCGCGGCTCAAGGTTGAGCAGGGAAGCAATCCGGACCAGACGCTCCTCCACGGAACCTGACACAACATGGAAGGCGATGCCCAACTCGTCCATGGTGTACTGCAGGATCTCATCGGACATGTTCCGGAATTGATCGTTGACCGGGCGGTGTCCATCAGCAGAGAGCGGGAGCTCGTTCTTCAGGTGCACGAACACATCGAAGGAGTTCTTGACGTGCCTCTTGAAGCTGTTGCCCAGGCTGGTCATCACCTCTTCGAAGAAGGCGAGTTCCGGAGTCTTCTCCACGCTCTCCCCCGCCGCCAGATGTGCTGAGGCGCTGGGGTTCAGCCCGAGGGAAACCCGCACGGACCCGTAGATCCATTCCTGCAGCGATGAACCGTCGGAGATGAAACCGGCCGAGAGCTTGTCCTCATACACGGCACGCTCCACGTGACGGGTCACGATCATCTGGATGAGCTCCGCCGCAGTGCATTCCTCGAGGGTCTTGCCAGGGGCGGCCTCGGGCAGGATCTCCCGCATGGTCCTGGCTTTGGTGCGGGGCAACCCGGTGTAGTGGGACAAGGCCATGGACGTAAACGTCTTGCCCGAGGAATAGGTACCCGAAATGCCGATGCGCACAGGGAGCTCCTAGTCGTTGACGAGCTGGAGGGTACCCGCGGCGCTGAGCTTGCCGGCGAACTCGATTGCGGCGTCGCTCAGGTCCGCTTCTGCAACCTTGCGGGTGCCATCGACGTCGCCGTTCAGGACAGTGGGAGCGAAGCGGACGTGGGTTGCGTCCTCGATGCCCACAAAGTTCAGCCAGTCAGCGAAGAAGGTGCTGCTGAAGTCGGAGCCGAAAGCGGCCGGAACACCCGGGGCGTAGACACCGCTGGTGTGGATCGCAAGGGCTTGCTTGCCTTCCATGAGGCCGCGGTAGCCCTGCTCCGGGTCAAAGCCGAAGCTCCAGCCGGGCTGGGTGATGATGTCGATCCACTGCTTCAGCACGTAGGGGACGCCCGAGTTCCACATGGGGATGTTGAAGACGTATGCGTCGGCTGCAGCGAACTGATCGAACACAGCGCGGGCGGATTCCCAAGCGGCAACCTGCTCCGGCGTCTGGTCCTGTCCGGTGAAGACAGCCATCTTGGCGGCAGCCGCGATTCGACCGAAAACAGGCAACGCGCCGTCGTCGAACAAGTTCAGGGTCTCCAGCTCAAAGCTCTCCGGACCGGCAGCCTGGACGGAGTCGATGAAGTGCCGGGCCAACCGCAGGGAGTCGCTGTTGGCGTAGCGCGGAGAGGCGTTGATGTGGAGGATGGTAGGCATTGGCTTCCTTTCGAGGCTTTGCTGCGGGGACGCTTTGTGCCCCGTATTCGATCCTCACGGACATCGCATCAGCGCGTAAGAACGCACTTTTTTGTGCCTAGGGCACCTCAAAGTGCCCTCCCCTGGAAGGCTTCCACTTGCCGGAGCGGTACCTAGGATTCTTCCTGTGGAAGAATCCGGAAACAGCTTGCAGGCCGCCTACACCGACATCGACGGCACCGTCACCGCCTACAACACCATCTTCGAGTTCCTCCGCTTCGATGCCGGCAACTCCCGCAAAGCCGAGGCGGAGCACTTCCTTGGGGGCCTGAGGACAGCAGCCAGGAACGGCGTACCAAGATCCGTGACGAACGCCCGATACTTCAGCTGGTGGCGGGGCCGCAGCGTGAGCGAAGTCCAGGAACTCGGCGAGCGCTGGGCAGATTTCCAGGCCGCGTCGCCGGACGGCTGGTCCTTCCTGGAACCCGTGGCCTCCCTCCTGGACAAACACACCGCGGAGGGACGGCGCATTGTGGCCGTCACGGCGTCGTTCGAGCCTGCTTTGGTACGTGTTCGACGGCGGTGGCCCCACCTCGAGCTGCTGTGCACGTTCCCTACTGCCGCGAATGGCATCTATACCGGCGAAATCAAGGAAGCCCTGGTAGCCGACGCCAAAGCGCGGGCCGTAGCAGCGCACGCCGCCGAGTTCTCGGTGGACCTCTCAGGCAGCTTCGCCTACGGGGACCACAGTTCGGATCTTCCTTTCATGGCATTGGCCGGAGAATCGCTACTGGTCACGCCAGAGGCAGTTAAGGTTTGAGTCACTGTTTCCCCACCTGTAACAACCCCCAAGTAAGCTGTGGCAAGCAGTCCATTTGATGAGGAAAGTATTGGGGAAATGACTCTCACGGCTGAACAGAAACGCATGAAGGCCCAGAAGCACTACAACGCTTCCCTGGATCTCTGCCCGGCACGCCAACTGCTTGAGGCCATCAGCAGCAAGTGGGTCACTTTGGTGATGCTCGCACTGGAGGACGGGCAGCAGCGGCACAGCGACCTCCGCAAACGGATACCCGGCGCAAGCCAGAAAATGTTGACCTCCACGCTCCGCTCGCTTGAACGGGACGGGCTGGTCCTAAGGCATGTGACCGTCTCCGTGCCCGTGCGAACTGACTACGAGCTCACTCCGCGCGGACATTCGCTCCTGCGGATCATCTTCGAGATGAAGGAGTGGGCCGAGGAACACATGGACGACGTCGCCGCTTCCCGCATGGAACACGACCGCCACCGGCTCGCTTTCAACTAGCGCCAGGACCCCGGCATGCACCTGTTTTGCCTGCACCACGCCGGCGGAACCACAGCGAGTTTTGCGGGCTGGCGTTTTGACGGCATGCACGTCACCAAGCTCGCATACCGCGGCAAGAATTTCCGTTCGATTGGCGGCGCCGCGGCCGCTATGGCCGAACGAATCGCAGGCTCGCAGTCAGGGCAGTTGGCACTCTATGGCCACAGCATGGGGGCGGTGCTCGCCTTCGAGGCCGCCCTTCGGCTTCAGGGCACCGGGCGGGTGGTGCACGTGTTCCTCGCAGCCGCCCGGCCGCCGTCGGGAATGTACGACGCCGGTGCTGCCGCGGCAGCCGCGTCCGGCGCCCGGTCCGGGACAGCACAGTCCGGGACTTCGCCGTCCGGACTGGCACGGTCCGTGGCAGCCCTGCCCGGGGCTTCGCCATCCGTGGCGGCCCTGGCCGAGCTCGTGCTCAGCACGACCGCCCTGTCCGAGCGGGCCCGGGAAGTACTGCTTGAGGATCTGGCATTGTTGGAGAGCTATCCCGGCAGGCTGCCCGCCCGCCAATTGGAGGTGCCGGCCACGGTCCTCTACAGCTCTGATGACCCTGTGGTTACGGCTTCAGAGTCACTGCGCTGGGCGGACTGGTGCGCGCAGAAGCCACGATTGATCGAGGTCGTGGGCGGTGGCCATCTGTTCCATGTAGGCAACGCGAAGGTCAGGGCGATCGTGGCAACCACCCTGTCCGCCGAGGCCACTCATGACACGCATGCCCCCTTATGACACGCAAACTATTCGGCGCCAGGGAAAAAGCCTGGCGACGCCCGGATATGGGCGTCGCCAGGCTTTTTCCGCGGCCCTGAAACTAGAAGGACCTAAGCTCCCGCGCTCACGAGTTGGCGGTCAAGAGCGGTCTTGCCGGCGGCGAAGATAGCGGCCATCTCCGCAACCCGCCGCCCCAGGTGCTCTGCGGTAGCGACGTCTGCAGGGTGAACGCCTTCCACGCCGACGTCCGAGAATGTCTGGGCGGCGGCACCGTTGAAGTAGCCAAAGCGGTTGAGATCGTTTTCGCTGCCTTTGGTGCTCTTCCATCCCGGGAGCAGGCCCAGGTTGATCCAGTTCATACCGTGCTGGGCTGCGAAAGTGGAGAAGTAGTCCAGGGTGGAATTCTTGTCACCGGCCTTGCAGGCGGCATTGGTAAAGCCGGCACCCAGCTTGTTGTGCCATTTCTGCACGGCCCAGCGGCCTGCGGTCTTCTCGGCGAACGCATGGAAGGCCGATGGTGCGGTGCCCATGTAGGTGGGGGCGCCGAAAATGATGGCGTCTGCCTGGTCGATGAAGTCCCAGGATTCCTGGGTCAGCTCATCCACGCGCAGGAGGGCCGTTGTGGCTCCGGTGGCGGCGGCAGCGGAAACCACTGCGTCTGCCAGCACCTTGGTGTGGCCCGAGCCTGAATAATAAACAACTGCAATCGCCGGAGTGGCCATGGGTGTCCTTACTGTTTGCGTCTTCTTGTGGTGGTGTGGCTAGATGGCGGGCTGCATGGCCAGCTTTGCCGTGACCATGCTGGCTGCGGCGCGGGCGCTGCCTGCCTCGGTGAGCTCGAATTCATCCACGCGAACACCGAATTTGTTGCTAAGGATCACGGCGGCTTCAACAAGTGACAGTGAATCGATGTCAAGGTCGGCGAACGAGTCGTCCGGTCCCATGTGGCCGAGCTCGTCCATGGTGGACCCGATCGCCCCTACGACGTCCATAGCTGTAATTTCCATTTGTTTCCCCCTTTTACAGGTGGCCCGGGTTAGCCGGCGCCACAGTGGTCCTGCATGGCACCCCGGCCTGCAGGAATCGGTGTCCGGCCCTAGTGCGGGTCGACAACCGAGATCGATGGCCAGGTCATGGCAATGGCTCCCCAGGTGGTTCCTCCGCCAAAGGCAGTCAGGACCACCTTGTCCCCGGGGCTCCTGTGGCCTTTGGTTCCGGCGTCAGTCATGGCCAACGGGATGGAAGCGGCTGAGGTATTCCCCACCCTGTCCAGGTGGACCTCGGCCCTGGATTCCGGAATGCCGGTCACCGAAGCAACGGCGTTCAGAATCCGAAGGTTCGCCTGGTGTGCAATCAAGGAATCCACGTCGTCGGCAACCCAGCCAGCGCTTGCGAGCACTGTTTCCACGGAACCGGACATCGCCGCGACTGCCTGCGTGAACACTTCCTTGCCCTGCATCTCAAAAAATGAACCGGGACCTTCCGGCACGTGGATGAGTGTTTCGCCCTCGCCGTCGGAGTGCAGCGTTGACGCCTTGATGGCCCCTGGTTCGTCTGCCGTTCCGGCAGACAGGTAGGCTGCACCCGCTCCGTCCCCGAAGATCACCGAGGTGGTCCGGTCCGTGGGATCGAGCAGGCGGGTGAAGGTGTCCGCGCCGATTACCAGTGCCGAGTCCACGGATCCCGAGCGGATGGCCCACGTGGCGGTGGTCAAGGCATAGACAAATCCGGAGCAAACCGCGGACACATCGAATGCAGCGATGCCCTTCAACCCCAGGTTCGCCGCCACCTTGGGTGCAGTGGCCGGGCAGACCTTGTCCGGCGTCGAGGTTGCCACAATCAAGAGCCCAGCCGAATCGACGCCGGCACTGGCCAAGGCGCGCCGCCCGGCCGTGGTGGCCAGGACGCTGGTGCTTTCCGTTTCGTCAGAGTGGCGGCGTTCGGCGATGCCTGTCCTGCGCCTGATCCATTCGTCGGAGGTGTCCATGACAGCAGAAAGGTGTTCGTTGGTGACCACCTTCCTGGGCAGTGCGCCACCCAGTCCCCGGACAACGGCGGACGCCGCACTCATTTTTCATCCCCCACGGAAGCACTCACTGCCGCAACCTTGGACGGCAGTTGGTGGGCAACGCTGCAAACTACTTGGCCGCCGTCGAACGTTCCTACGACGTCAGCGCAGCGCCACCATCCGCCGTCCTTTTCGATCAACCGGCTCTTCTGCAGGCGCACCGCAAGGCCGGTCCCCTGCCCGCCCCCATTCTTCGGGCAGGGGCCGCTGAGTGTGATGCGGGTTTTGCGCATCCACAAGGTGTTGCTGTCCGCGCGGTTCATGGAATCGAGCCGGTACAGGAGAACCTGTCCCAGCTGCAGCGAGGCAACAAAGTACTCGACGGCGGACAGCGCCTGCGGGTAGGCGGCCTCCAGCCCGCGGTGGTCATCGAGGCGTCGGCTCAGTGAGGGCTGCTGGCGGAATGAGAGCTGCGCGCAGGCCGTTCCTTCACCGGCATCTCCTTCATTCGGATCCAGGACGACATCCAGCAACGAAACCTGCCGTTCTGCCCACAGCCCACCGTAGAGACGCGTGCCGGCGTCACCCACCAAAGCTTCCTCGGACGGCGATTGGACTGAAGCGAGCCCGAGTTCGGCGTGCTCATGGGCCACTTCCAATACCGCGGTCATGGACGCAACAGAGCAGCGAAGGACCGAAGCGTTTCCCAGGTCCTGCAGCGTCGCCCGGCATTCGAGATCGCCCAGCGTACCTTCCACAGGTTCACTGCCACCCGAGATGGTCACCGACGCCAGGTAGGCGGCAGGTAACAGTTCAGGTGAATAGCGGCTGGCCAGCAAGGCCTCTGCCATCCTGGCAGCCAAAACAAGGACATCCGTGGTGCCAAGGTGCGGTGTTTGCTCGGAGTTCCCCTTGATGGACCACGTACCTTCAACGCCGAGAGCGGCACGGGCCGTGAGCGTGGATTCGGAGACCGTATGGTTCACGCGGAGTTCCCGGAGCCTTGGATTGGTGGTCTTGTAGCCGTGGCTGAAGAACCGACGGCGGCCATCGCCCAGGAGTTCATCGATGGAGGCGTAACTCCGGGTGATGGAGCGTAGGGCAAGTGGCATGGGTATTCCTAGGATCGTCATCGGCGGTGATCCTAGAATCCATCGCGCAGCCCTCGGCAACCAGTGTCCGTGGATGGTGGTGGTGGGAACACCACCCTCACCGCTGTGGGCGTGTCTCTGTATGTCTGGACAGTAGGCTGGACCTGTTCCACCCAGAACCGCTAAGAAGGGACTTCAGTTTTGGCTTACATCACCGTCGGAAACGAAAACAGCACCGAGATTGAGCTTTATTATGAGGACCACGGGACGGGCCAGCCAGTGGTCCTTATCCACGGGTATCCGCTGGACGGTTCATCCTGGGAGAAGCAAACTGCTGCCCTCCTGGACGCCGGCTACCGCGTCATTACCTACGACCGCCGAGGCTTCGGCAAGTCCAGCAAACCCACGGTGGGCTATGACTACGACACCTTCGCCGCAGACCTGAAGACCCTTCTGGAATCCCTGGACCTGAACGATGCCGTGCTGGTTGGCTTCTCCATGGGAACGGGAGAGGTTGCACGCTACATCAGCACCTACGGTTCGTCCCGGGTGGCGAAGGCCGTCTTCCTCGGTTCCCTGGAGCCCTTCATGCTGAAGACCGACGACAACCCGGACGGCGTTCCGCAGGACGTCTTCAGTGGGTTGTATGAGGCTGCCAAGGCCGACCGCTACGCCTTCTTTACCGAGTTCTTCAAGAACTTCTACAACACCGAAACCTTCCTGGGGACAGAGCGCCTCAGCCAGGAATCCCTGGACGCCAGCTGGAACCTTGCCAGCCAATCGGGTGCCTTTGCTTCCGCAGCCGCGCAGCCCACCTGGCTGACGGACTTCCGTGCAGACATCCCCAAGATCGATGTTCCCGCTTTGATCGTTCACGGCACCGCGGACAACATCCTCCCCATCGACGTCACGGCGCGCCGCTTCAAGAATGCACTGCCCAGCGCCGAGTATCAGGAGATCGAGGGCGCACCCCACGGTCTGTTGTGGACGCACGGCGCCGAGGTCAACGAAGCCCTTCTGACCTTCCTCAAGAAGTAGCACCTCTACTTTTTGAGGCGGAGCTTCCGGGCTTTCTTGCCGCTGCGTAGATACTGCTGCTGCGCGGCGTCGGCCTTCGCTCGTTCTGCGGCATGGAGCAGGCCGTAAGTGAAGGCGCTGTTACCGGCACCGGACACGGACCCCAGCTTCAAAAGCTCGGCACGGGCCATGGCGCTGTCCTGATGTTCACCCAAAATGGTCTGGACATCATGGGCAGCGTCCGCGAGCTTTGCGGCCCGCTTCCCGTGGACACTTTCAGCGGTGGCCGCAGCGAAGCGCAGCTTCTTGGCCGTCTTGCGCACATTGTGAAACGCCGTGTCACGTGAAGGCCCGACGGCGGCACCCACCGCTGCGTCGTGGCGCTTGGCGAGGCGTTTGGCCGTTTTGTTGACGAGTTTCGCTGTGGTCTTGCGTGCAGGCCCGGTTCCTTTCGGCGCAATGGCAGGAGAGTCCAGGAAGGCTTCGAGCCCATCCAGAAGCCTGAAATAGCGGGGGCTGTTGAGCCGGGTCCTGATGGCTCCCATCGCTGTATCCGCCCGAACTTTCATGCGCTCATCCAGCTCGGCGTGAAGCGGGCCCAAAACCAGCTTCATTGGCAGCTCCTCCGCATCCTTTCGGAGCCGCTCATGGAGGACCTCCACGTCCCGGTAGCGTCCAAGCGTCTTGGCCAACGATTTCAGCTCGAGCTCAAGTTCCTGAACCGGGGAACCCTTGAAAAGCTTTCGGTAACTGTGGAGCACCGAGCGGATCCGTCGGGTCAAAGACCGCATCTCATGGACGGAATCGTCACGGTTCATTCGCACATGCGCGTCCTGCAGGAGCAACTTGGCCACCTGGGCGTCGAGGTAGTTCAGCACAGGCACAACGGCCGGACCCTTTCGGCTGGGGACCTCACGGCCGGTCCCCTTTGCTCGGGGCCAGGAGTCTCCCAGAGCTGTTGCCAGCTTGGACGTGCGTTCGCTGGGGCTCGCACCGACCTCAATGAGCTGGGCTGCGACGGCGTCCAGGATGTCATCGCCGTTGTTCGCGTGCCCACTACCGTTGAGTTCCACTTCCCATTCGCGCCACTGTTGTTCAGCGGGATGTTGTTCAGTGGGATCACCCAGTGAAACATGTGCCCGCACCCGGTCATCCACGAACTCCGCCACCCGTCCGCCGTCGTCCTGGTAGAGGGGGTAGCTGGTGCGCTCGGTATTGAGGGTGGCAACTGCAATGACCGCGTGTCCGCGCGTATAAGCAAGGACCCGATCCATCAATTCCACCGGCACGGTGTCTGTCTGGCCCAAAGGCGCGTGGATTTCGGTGCGACGTCCTGGGCTGTGGGGAAGCTTGAGGTGCCAGCCGGCGTCGGGACCACCTGTCCGCCGTCGCAGCGTGATTCCGCGGGCCGCAAGCGCGAGATCGTTGGTGTCGAAGTAGACCGCTTCCAGGCTATGGGTGGCTGGCTCTCCCACCCGGGCCACGCCGTCGATATCTCCAAGTGTGGGAAGCGGCGTGGACGGATCGACGTCGAACTTCCGTTCTTCCTCTACGTTGCTGGACGTGGCCATCACTTCTCCTTGCTGGAGCTTATTCTTCGTGGCACCCATGGAGGCCGGCCCGTTCGCTGGCCGACCTCCAGGGTAAGAGGCTTAACCGGAAGCCGTTAAACCAATGCTCCTCCCCCTTCGTCCACATCGCCACCGGTTACTGTGCCGCGCCAGGCTCCGGTTTCGTGCCCTTGGGCCTCGATGAACTTCTTAAACTTGTCCAGATCTGCGCCCACGCGCAAACTGTCCACTCCCACTGCCGAGCCGGCCTTTTCGGCGAGGGTGTCCGGCTCCCAGTCGATCTCCACGTTGACGCGGGTATGCCCGGCGTCGAGCGGTTCGAAAGTGACCGTTCCCGCATTACGCGGGCCGTCCACGCTCGCCCAGCTCACCAGGGAATCAGGCACCTGCTCGATGATCTGGGCGTCGTATTCGCGCTTCACGCCACCCACGTTCGTTGCAAAGTGGAGCGCGGTGTCATCGATCTGCTCCACGGATTCAACCCCGTTCATGAACTGGGGAAAAGTCTCGAACTGCGTCCACTGGTTGTAGGCAACGGACACAGGTACATCTACTTCGATTGTTTTATTGACGGTAGCCATGGGTTGTCGCTCCTTCAATGTTCTCTTCAGGTATGGACTGTTTTGAGTTGGATAATGCCGGCGGCGCGCCAGCCGGCTGGCTGCTTAACCGTTGGCGCGCCTGTCTTATGGGGCGCGCCGGGGTTACGGCCTAACCTGCGTCGAAATCCTCTTCGTCGTCGTCCTTGGGTGACTGGTCCCGTGGCAGATCATTGCCACTGCCATCGGCCAGTGAGTCAGCAGGCTGGTCCAGATTCTGCTCGGCCTGGGACTGTTCGTCGATGCCGCCAAAGCGGCCTGCCCCCGGTTCACCGGCGCTGTCCGAGTCCTCAGGATCCAGGTGGCTGAGATTTGGGGCGCCGGTTACGTATGTTTCGCCATCAGGGCTGTCCTCGCTCAAGCCGGCTTCGCTGAGATCCTCTTCCACGCGAGGCTGCGCTTGCGATCCCCCCGCTTCCTGCTCTGCTGTAGGGGTGCCGTAGCCCCCCGCTTCCTCTTCAGGCGTGGCGTTCTGCTTGTCCATGTGACCTGTCCTTTCCATGCGGTGGAACGTGTTAATGGAACACTTCGAACCTATAAGGACGGTTGGCGACGTGTCCATGCTTTGAAGAAATTAGTCAGCAAACTTAGCAATTTGGTGCTTGAGGCGCTATCGTGGCAGCCCGGATTCGTAAGCCACGAAGTCCGGACGCAACACCACCTCCTGTGAACCCATCATCGCTATGTCCTCCCACAACACCAGGAACGATCCCCTGTGCCACCAACGCATGAACTGCGCCACCGGCCAGGGCTGCGTCATCCCTTGCCGCTCAAATCCAAGGAATGATGTCGCGGTGCGCGGACTGATGATGATGCCCACCAAACGGGCTCGGCTCAGTAGCTGGGTTGGCGTCGCGTCCAGTGCGAAGCGGGCGTCCGAGATTTGCCCCAGCAGCTCACCGTTGCTGTCCACCACCCTCGTTCCCAAGACGTCATTCAGGATCATGTCTACCTCCCGGAATCCGGCCGATGACACGGTCCCGAAGCCACCGCTCCACCCATGATGCTTCGAGCGAGTCAGAACGCACTCCAACTGTAATAACAGTGTCCACACCGGAAACCGCATCCCATGGAATACGGATCAACCTGTTCGACGGCGGCCTGCCGCCGAAGATCCGCGTGCCCAGTATTGCGCCTGTTAGCAGTGCAGTAATAGTGGGCGGTTCTGCGCCTTCCGGGATGGGCTCGTCCGCCGCGGGACCGCTCAACTCGAGGTCGTCCACGGTGGTGACAGGTACGCCGTCGAAGTCCAACACCTGCCGGTCCAGCAGGTGGAGCTGGGCGTCAAGGACCAACCCGGCCGGGCGCGGCGCAGGCCTGATTTCCCTCGGCTGGATCCTCTTGCGCTTGGCGGCACTCATGCGCCTGCTCCTGTAACAATCATGAGCGGAATGGCCGCCAAGGATGCAGCCAGGATGATCACCAAATACACCATTCCGGCAATATTCACTGCCCTGTTGTTAACGTGCTCGCCCATATATTGGGGATCGTTCGCGACAATCAGGATCGGTAGATAGGTGAGCGGAAGGGCGATCGCGGAGAACACCACCGAATACTCCGTCACCAGGATGGGATCTACACCAGTGGCGAGGACTGCGGCACCTGCCAGAAGGACCACGATCATGGAGATATGGAACCTGGCTGCCTGAGCCGGGCGTCGGAACTTTCCCCACGACCAACCAAAGAACTGCGCCAACGTGTAGCCGCTTGAAAGCGTCGTTTCCAGAGCCGCCCCGAATGTAGCGGCCACAACGCCCAAAATCAGCACAGCCAGCGCTAACTGGCCTCCCCCCTGAGCGACGGGCAACGCCACTTGCGAAAGCGTAGTGACGCTGATCCCCGCAGGCAGGAGGACGACGGCGGCGCAAGCGGCGATTGCCACGGAAAGGAACCCGCCCAGTGGGAAACCAAGCAGGACATTCATCCGGGCCTGGAGCAGATCCTTGACCTTCCACCTTTCCTCCACAGCGCCCGAGGAGAAGAAGAAGACCTCATAGGGTGTCATGGCAGCCCCGAACAGTGCGATGGCGAAGTACCAATAGACCCCTGAGCCCTCCTCCCGTGGGACCGACGGTGCGAACGCCTGGCTGGCCAGGACACCCCAATCGGGCTTGAGCAGGAAAAGCGCCACAGCAAAGACGACCAAGGAGAGTCCCAGGAGCCCTGTGACGTTTTCCATGATCTTGAACTTCACGCGCCAAATCACCAGCCATACGGCCAGCAACGCAACGGGGACCCAAAGCAGGTAAGCCACGCCGCTGGCCAACTGCAGGGCCAGGGCGATGCCGCCGATCTCGGCGGTGACCGTCATCAGGTTGATCAGGAAGGAAGCGGCAAGGTTGGCCAGCCCTGCACGCGGCCCCATGCGCTCACGAATGACCTCGAAGGTTGCCCTGCCTGAGACGGCTGCCACCCGTCCTGACATGTTGGCAAAGAGGCAGATTCCGACGACGCCGACCACCACCACCCACGCCAGGGAAAGCCCAAAGCGTGAACCTACTACGGCATTGGTCACCAAATCCCCGATGTCAACAAAGCCCCCGATCGCCGTCAGGATGCCCAGGGCAACACCGAGGAGCCGCTTCACTGGATGCCGGCCTTGGTCATGAGGGCTTTGAGCTGATCGGTGGCACTGCGCAACTCACCCAGGACTTCTGGCAAGCCGTGCGCGCCTGATCCCGATTGCCCCTGTTCAGGGCCGCCGCTCGGGGCAGTCAACGCATCACGGGCATGGAGCAACGCTCGCGAAATCGTGGCGAAGGAGGCCAGCATGTCATCCCGAAGCGACTTTTCCTCCTCAGTGGGGGCCGTGAAACCTTCAACTTCATCGGCAGCCGACTGGACCTCGCCCAGCATGTCATCTGCCGCAGTAGACCCGGCAGCCGCCGTCGTGCTGTCCTTGATCCTGAGGTCCACAGCCAGGGTGGCGGCTTGGACGGCGGAAAACACGTCCTTCGCTGGTCCCTTAAGCGCGTCGGGGGAAGGCCGCTGTGAGCATGCGGTCAGCACCCCGGCGAGTACCGCCAGAGCCAGGAGAATCGACGCGAGGCGCCTGCCATTCGAACTCACGATGGCTGCGGAATCTGGCAGCCGGCTTGTGGATCCATCCCCGTGTAATTAAGGGGCCCGGCCACAATATTCAGGGCGATGGTCGCAAACTGCGAACACTGCGCGGGTGGGGCGTTGTAATAGCCGCGTTGACCGGCCGCTATTGCTCCAATGACGAGCCACACAACTACGAACAGCCCAATAATTGAACCGATTCGCATTTCTTCCCCAATCGATAAAACGGGAAACCCAGGTATTACTACTTTCTGGGTGGCCAAGGGCGCGGTCGGGGCGGGGATTCCTACCCTGCCCGCGACCGCAAAACCCGTGTCAATCCGAAGGATTGGTTTCGGTAGTCAAACCGCGATCATCTGCGGTTCGCTCATCCTTTTCTTCTGCCGGCCCGGGTGGATTCGCTGATTCATTCCCTCCAGCATCGGCGGCATCTTCCGAACCCTCCCCGGATGCGTCGCCAACAGGTACCTGATCGTTGGAGGCGGGTGCCCCAAGATCACGGGGGATCGGATGACCTGGTGTCGTGATCCCATCGTGTACCTGGCTGAAGCCGGCAACTTCGGTTGGATCAGTTGTCATACGCGCGACCGGCCCCGGCCAAGAACCCAGCCAATAAGGGCCAAGACCAGCAAGATAATTCCTACCCACAGCAGGAAACTCAAGGCCTGGTTAAAACCGCCAACAAGCAGCAGCACGATCGCAATGACGCCGGCAATCACCAATAGTGTGTTCATCTAAGCTACGCATCCCTTCAAACAAATTTGTCCAGTTAGGAAGGCGTCCGCTGGGACTCCAATTGGAGCTCCACCCCAAAGCAACGGGCACCGAACGGAGAAATGATCTCCTTATTCCGTACTTACCCCAAATGACGACAGTTCAAACAGAACCACTGCCCTCCGAAGCACGTGCACAGCATCATGATAGGCGCGCGTTCTGTCCCGGCGAAGTATTTCGACAGGAAACTTAGTACCTCTTCGCCGAAAAGGCTCCGAGTGCTTGGCTGATCTCCCGCGCAGTACCCGCAGCGGCCTCGCCGTACTCCTGATACTTGGCAGGCACGATCCTGCTTGAAGGCCCGGAGATGGAGATTGATCCTGCGGCCACGCCGCCTGGTCCCAGCAAAGGAACCCCGATTGAGGTGATTCCCGTACTGAGGCCCTGTTCATTGATGGAGTATCCGCGGGCGCGGGTTTCCCCGATCATGGCCCGGAGTTGGGCCGGGTCAACGACGGTTTGCGGTGTTAGGGCTTCAAGGGGTGTGGCCAGATATTCATCCACAATTGCGTCGTCAGCAGCTGACAAGTAGGCAATCCCGGTGGAGGACGCATGCATCGGCAGTCGGGATCCCAGCGGAAGGAAAGCCCGGAGGACGTGGGGCGTGTCGAGGCGTTCGATGATGAGCATGTATCCGCGGTCGGGCACTGCGAGGTGGACAGTTTCCGTGGTGTCCAACTGCAATGCGTTCAAGGGGCCCATGGCGGCGTCCCGGATGATCGAGCCGCTGCTGCCACGGCTTGCCACAGCAAAAGCATGGTTGGTCAGGACCCACTTTCCCGCCTGGGCTTCAGACTGCGCCACCCATCCCAATTCCGCCAGGGTCCTCAGCATGCGAAGGACCGTGGCTTTAGGGACGTCCACCTCCCGACTCAGCTCGGATAGTCCTGCCGGCTGGTTGTCCGAAACCGCCTCAAGGACGCGTATCGCCGTGACCACACTCTGGGTACTCATTCGCACTCCCCCTTGACCGCTCACTTTCTTATGCCCTACGGTACAGGCGATTTCCCATAATGAACCATTGGTTCATCCAGTGAACCGACGATGTTTGATTGGAGAACGGGTCTTGGAACAACAAATAACTGCCCTCGCCATCTTTGTGGGCGTCTTCGTCCTGGCCACCCTGCGCAAAGTGCACATTGGCGTGCTCATGTTTGCAGCGGCTGCCGGCGTTGGCGTTTGGATGGCAGGCATGACCATCGACAAAGTGGTGGCGGGCTTTCCCATCGGGATCCTCGTCCTGCTGGTAGGCGTCACGTATTTCTTCTCGATCGCCCAGGCCAACGGAACCATCGACCGCATCATCGAGATGGCCATCACCAAAGTAGGTGACCGCGCCTTCTTTCTCCCCATCGCATTCTTCGCGCTCACTATCGGCATCTCAGCCATGGGTTCCCCTTTGGCAGGCTTGGTCATGGCCCCCATCGGCATGCCACTTGCCAAGCGCTATGGCATCGACCGCATGCTGATGGGCATCGCCATTGGGTCCGGACTGAGCGCAGGTGGCTTCGCCCCCACCAGCTTGTACGGCATTGTCACGTACGGCACAGCCCGGGCAGCGGGAATCGACCTTGATCCCCTGGTCCTCTTCAGCGTCGCCCTGGGAACCAATCTCCTGCTGCTGGCCGCCGCTTATGTCATGTTTGGCGGCTTCAAGCTGCTCAACACGCGTACCCCTGACGGTTTCGGTACCCAGCTGCCATCCTTCAGCGCAAACCGCCCGACGCCGTCGCATCCCTTTGAGCGCGAAGGCAACATTGCTCGGGGCAAGCAAGCAGCCGTCCAGGTCCTTGACCCGGCAGCCGCGCCTCAGGCAGCGGCGTCGGAGGTACCGACGTCGACCTCAAAGCTCAACCGCAACCAAATCATCACGGTGCTGTGCATGGCCGGGCTGGTTGTCACCGTCGTCCTCATGTCGGTCTTGGGCTCAAATCCGGACATCGGCGTTCTCTGCTTCGCGTTCGCCTCAGTCCTCACCCTTTGCGATCCGCAGTCGGGGAAATCGGCTGTATCGAAGATCGACTGGTCCACAGTGTTGCTGGTGGGCGGGATCATCACGTTCGTCGGAGTCCTTCAGACCATGGGAGCAGTCGCGATGCTCGGCGAAGCAGCGGGCGCCGTCGGGACTCCCCTGCTGGCCGCGCTGGTGATCTGCGGGATCGGCGGACTCATCTCCGCCTTCGCTTCCACCACCGGAATGCTGGCTGCATTGGTTCCCCTGGCACTGCCACTCGTGGCTTCCGGAGACATCGCCGGGTGGGCTGTCATCGCTGCGCTGGGTGTGTGTTCCTCGATCGTTGACGTCTCGCCGTTCTCGACCGTCGGCGCCACCTTCGTGGCCACGGTCGATGCAGATGAGCGGCCCCGCATCACCAGGCTCCTCACCCGTTGGGGGCTGTCCATGGTGGTGGTCGGGCCCCTGCTGCTGGTCGGTGCGCTGGTGGTTCCGTCGAGCCTCTAGCTTCCTTTTCACACTCTTCTATGCACTCAAGTCTCCTATGCACGAAAGGTGCCCACCATGCTCAAACCACTCCGCGGAATCACCGTGGTCGATCTCAGCCGAGCCCTCGCGGGACCCTACTGCACCGCACTCCTGGCCGATATGGGTGCCCGGATCATCAAGGTAGAAAGCATCAACGGGGGCGATACCGCCCGCCAATGGCCGCCGTTCCAGGATGGCCACAGCCTCTACTTCGATTCTGTGAACCGGAACAAATCCTCTGTATGTGTCGATTTCTACTCAGCCGAGGGACGCGACATCCTCTCCACGCTGATAGCGGATGCCGACGTCCTGGTGGAGAACTTCAAACCCGGCACCCTTGAGAAAATGGGGTTCGCCTCTTCACGATTGGAAGAACTCAATCCCGGGCTCGTCGTCGGATCCGTCACCGGATTCGGCAACACTGGACCACTTAAGGACGACGCCGGACTGGATCAGGTCATCCAGGGAATGTCCGGACTGATGTCGGTCACGGGGTCCGGTGCCGGCGAAACATACCGGGTTGGGATACCGATCGTGGATATCACCTCGGGAATGGTGTGCGCGTTTGGGATCCTCGCAGCGCTACTCGGGGCCCGCAATGGTGCGAACGCCAGCAGGGTGTCCACTTCACTTTTGGAAACCGCGTTGAACCTGTCTGCTTTTCAGGGACAGAAGGCGCTCAGCCTCAGTGAAGCGCCCACGCCACAAGGCAACAACCACCCGGTCATCGCCCCCTACGGCAAGTTCGCCACCGCCACGGAACCCATCAACATCGCAGTGGGTAGCGACAAGCAGTGGAAGGCATTCTGTGACCTGCTGGGCATTCCCTTGGCCGTAGAGGATCCCCGCTTCATCACTGGGGCGGACCGCTCAGCCAACAGGCAGCTGCTTACCGAACTCATCGAAGCTGCTTTGGTGGCCAAACCGGCGGCCGAATGGGTGCCCTTAATCAGCCAGGCAGGGATCCCGTGCGGCCCCATCTACGACTACGTACAGGCTCTGGCTTCCGAGCAGGTTGCCGCTCTGGGTCTTGTCCAGCACACCCAGCGGCTGGATGGCTCTGAGCTTCCACTCCTGCGCGGGCCACTTAGCTTGGACGGCGAGGCCAGCGAGATCGTGTCGCCCCCGCCGCTGCTCGGCGAACACACCACCGAAGTACTCATGGAACTGGGAATGACCCACGACGACGTCAGCCGGCTTGAGCGCGAGGGTCGCGTTCTGTGCGGGCCGGCGTCGGTTTCGGCACAGATTGGAGTCCTGCGATGACCAGAGTTTCCGAGGCTTCGCGTGTTTCCCGTGTTTCCCCTGTTTCGCATGAGGGCGTTGTGGGCGTTGCGGACCCTGTGGGCCGTATGGCGGTTTCGGTGGCTGATGGCATAGCGACCGTGGAAATCTGCAACCCTGCGCAGCGCAATGCCCTGACCAAGGCCATGTGCCTGGAAATCCAGGAGCTGATGCCCAGCCTCGACGCCGATCCCGATATTGCCGTGGTGGCTCTACGCGGTGCGGGCGACACTTTCTGCGCAGGGGCTTCCATCAGCGAACTCTCGTCCGTGCTGTTGGATCCACAGGCGGACGGTTCGGTGGTTGACCACCTCAGCCTGGCCGATCACGCCATTGCATCCCTTTCAAAGCCCACAGTGGCTTTGGTTGACGGCGCCTGCATGGGCGGAGGGTGGCAGATCGCCTCTGCCTGCGACTTCATTATCGCCAACGAGCGCGCCGTCTTCGGACTGACCCCGGCCAAGATCGGCATCATCTACCCACGCCCGGGCATTGAACGGCTGGTCCGCCTGGTGGGGCACGCCAACGCCAAATACATCCTCCTTACCGGGCAAACATTTAGCGCAACGCAAGCCCAAGCGCTGGGTTTGGTGGCCGACGTCGTTCCTTCCGCGTCCTTTGAGCAACAGTGCGAGGCGCTTCTTGGTTCCCTGCGGAGCCGCTCGCGTTTCTCGGTGCATTCCATGAAGCGGCTGGTGGACCTGGAAGCTGCGGATGCTTCGGACTCCGGACAGCCTGACATTGATCAGGAGTGGGCTGCCGCCTGGTCCGCGATGCCTGACAGTCCTGACATGGAGATCGGCATCAGCGCGTTCCTGAACCGTGAGCAACCCCGGTTTACGTGGCGGCCTCTTGGGTGAGCAGGGCTTGCCCGGGACGTGATCTATGCCTCGATCAGGGACAAGGCCGGCCTTTCCTCCGTTGGAATAGAGACGACGGGAGGCCCCATGCTCATTGTTCTGACAGGAATAGACGGTTCAGGAAAGACGACCGCGGCCCGCGCCTTGGTGGATTCGGCTCACGCTGAGGGGCGGAACGCGCTGCTCCTCAGCAACCATGCTGCACGCCGACGGATGTCTCTCATTTCGGAGCGATTCGGGTGGAAGTTGCCGACACGCGGTGCCGATTTTGTAGAGACGTGCGTCCGCGTGGGCAACGTCCTTGTTTCACATGCACGAGCCCGGAACTTCAGCGGCCTGGTGGTCATGGACAGGCATCTGTACTGCCAACTCGCACTGCGCCGCGCTGCTGGTTTGGGCCAGGGCCGGCTGCTCCCCTGGCTGGTGGGAAAGCTCCCCGATCCGGACCTCATAGTCCACTTGGACGTTGACCCACGCCGTGCTCATGGACGGGTCATGGCGCGGGGCACGGACCACGAAGAGCTAGAGGATCTGGAAGCTTTCCGGGCTGCGTACCGCTCGCTCCCGGAGTTCGCCGACTTCCTAGGGGTTGACGCCAACGGAACGCCCGACGACGTGTTCGCCCAGCTGAACCGGGTGATCGCCGCGAAGGAGCCTGTCCGTGTTTGAACCCAACTGGCTGGCAGTAGTGGTTGTTCTGAACGCTGGGAACAACCACTACTGCCAGTTACTTTTGAATCTCGGGCCGTAGTGGTTGTTCTGAACGCTGGGAACAACCACTACTGCCAGTTACTTTTGAATCTCGGGCCGGCGGTTAGTCGCGCGGGCGCATCAGGGGCGGGTTCAGGACCGCCCGCGTGGGCTGGCCCGGCGTCGGGCGTGCTTCCGGGGCCAGCCGGAACAGCGCAGCCGGACGTCCGGCGTCGCCCGTTGTCATGCGCCCAGTATCCTCGAGGAAGCCGGGGGTTCCTGTCGCTTTTCGATGGAAGTTGCGCGGGTCCAGGCGGGTTCCCCAGACGGCTTCGTACACCACGCGGAGCTGGGCGATAGTGAATTCCTCGCCGCAGAAGGCTGCGGCCAAGGGTGAGTATTCAAGCTTGGACTTGGCGCGTTCCAAGGCGTCGTCGAGGATTCTCGCATGGTCGAACGCCAGCTGGACGCTGCCGTCCAGAACCTGTTTCACCGGGTACCAGCCAGCCTGCTCCGCATCGCCGCCCGCCGCGAGAACGGGAAAGTCCGGCGCCAGCAGCAGGTGGGCAACGGTGAGGACGTCGCCCCGTGGGTCGCGCCCCTTCGGGCCGTAGCTCCCCAATTGCTCAAGGTGTCCGGGGAGATGTTCGACGCCGGTCTCCTCCGCGAGCTCCCGGCTCGCCGCCTCGAGCAGTTCTTCGCCGGCGAGGACGAAACCGCCCGGCAGGGCGAGCTTGCCCTGAAACGGCTCGATCAGGCGGGTAATGAGTAGGACGTTCAGCCCGCCGTCGCGAACGGTTAGGGCGACGACGTCGACAGTTACCGGAAAGCGCGCGGTCGCTGCATGGGATTCAGGCATGAAGCAATCGTAGAGACTTATCGTCACCTTGACAATAATCGCTGATCGTCCGTAATGTTTGATTATCGTCATGTTGACGATAAAGAAACGAAAAGGAGAGCATCATGGCCACCATCAAGCGCTACCCCTGGATCCACCACTTCCTTGGGAGCCCCACTGGTTACGTTGTGCACCTGCAGAAGGGCACAGTGCAGCACCAGGGAGTAGGACAGGCATTCTGGTTCCGGCCCGCGAACTCTGTACTGAGCGAAGTTCCGGTTGACGATCAGGAACTGCCCACACTGTTCCACGCCATCACCCGCGACCACCAAGACGTGAGCGTGCAAGCCAATGTGACCTACCGCTTCATCGATCCCGTCGCCGTTTCCACGCGCCTCGACTTCGGCCTTCAAACCGGCGCATCCGCACCGGCAACGGGCCGGGAGCAGGTATCAACCATCATCGGGCAGCTGTGCCAGAGCCACGCGATCGACCAGATTGCCGCCACCACACTCGCCGAAGCACTCGAACGGGGAGTCAGCCAACTACGGCTGGTCCTCACCGATGCGTTGCGTGCCGACGTCAGGCTTCAGTCCACGGGCATCGAAATTCTCGGTGTCCAGGTCCTCGCAGTGCGCCCCGAGTCGGACGTCGAACGCGCCCTTCAGACCCCGGTGCGCGAACAGCTCCAGGCCGAAGCGGACCGGGCTGTGTACGAGAGGCGGGCAGTCGCCGTCGAGCGTGAACGTACGATTTCCGAGAACGAGATGGCGAGCCAGATCGAACTCGCTGTACG
This sequence comes from Micrococcaceae bacterium Sec5.1, assembly GCA_039636795.1. Lineage (NCBI taxonomy): Bacteria > Bacillati > Actinomycetota > Actinomycetes > Micrococcales > Micrococcaceae > Micrococcaceae bacterium Sec5.1. Next base: position 4,677,539 of record CP143430.1, read on the forward strand.
ACGTGAAAACCTGGTGGCACAGGAAGGTGCCAATGCGCGGCGGAGTGCCGAAGAGAAAGCGGCCGCGGGACTCATCGAGGCCCAAGGCTCCGCGGAACGAAAGGGAATCGGGGCGGCCGCCGAAGCCAACCAGATCCGACTGGTAGGTGAAGCAGCCGCAGCCCGCGAAGCTGCCACCATGGAGGTTTACCGCGGAATGGAGCAGGCTACCCTGCTGGCCCTGGCACTCAAGGACGCAGCTGGATCCCTTCCAAACATCGGGAACCTGACCATCACTCCGGACCTGCTGAGTGGAGCGCTTGCCGGCCTGTTCAAGGAACCGACCGCGATCGTCACGCCGGAAGCCAAGTAGGGACAGGTCATGGCAACCCCACGCGTCGTTTTCGTCCACCGACGGACCGAACTCCAGGAGCTCCTGGACCGGCACGCCACCCGCGGCCAAGCCGAATTCTTCCTTCGCACCCGCGGCCGGACCATCCAGGATGTTCAGGACCGGCACGATCGCCTCACCGCCGCCCTCGCGACGGTCCGGGCGGCAGTCCCTGCCGAATGGCGGCAGGCCGAAGTGGAACGCGCTGACCTGAGCCGATTCCTGCTCACAAGCGAGGACATCATTGCTGTGGTGGGGCAGGACGGTCTGGTGGCGAACGTAGCAAAGTACCTGAAAGGGCAACCGGTCATCGGAATCGATCCCGAGCCCGGCGCCAATCCCGGCATCCTTGTCCGGCACACACCGTCGGCCGCAGCTACGTTGCTGGGTTCGGGAGATATTGCACGGCTTCACTGCCAGAACCTCACCACCGTGACAGCAACGCTCGACGACGGCCAGCAGCTTTCTGCGCTGAATGAAGTTTTCATCGGGCACGCTTCGCACCAATCAGCGAAGTACTCAATCACTGCGCCGAGCTTCACGAATGCGGGCGGGCAAACCGAGCGGCACTCGTCGTCGGGCCTTATCGTTTCCACAGGCACCGGCGCTACCGGATGGTGCGCCTCGATCGCCTTGGAACGGGGCGGACGGGCACTGCCCGCACCCACAGACCCCCGGCTGGCCTGGTTCGTTCGCGAGGCATGGCCCTCCCCCGTCACCGGAGCCTCCTTGACTGAAGGTCTGCTCGAAGCCGGCGAGGTCCTTCGGATCACAGTGGCCTCGGACCAGCTGGTGGTGTTCGGCGATGGCATGGAGGATGATCGGCTGACCGCCTCGTGGGGGCAGGAAATCATCGTTCAACTGGGGCAGCGACCCTTGCGGCTGGTTGCCTGAATCTCCGGCTGACAAGGGAATTGATAGGCATAAACTATCGATGCCTCTGAAACCTCCCTATACCCAAAGGACCCCACACCGTGGACACGCGAAAGCTCAAGTACTTCCTCGCCGTCGTGGATCACGACGGGTTCAATCGCGCGGCCGAGCATCTTCTGATCGCCCAACCATCACTGTCCCAAACCATTGCGAGCCTTGAGAAAGAGCTCGGCGTTCCCCTGTTCCATCGGATTGGCAGGCGCGCAGTCCTGAGCGAAGCCGGCAAGGAACTCGTGGGCCCGGCTCGCCTGGTGATGAGGGATCTCGATGCGGCCCAATCTGCCGTCCAGTCTTTGAGGGGAATGCGCAGCGGCCGACTGGACATCATCACGATGCCCTCTCCCGGCATCGAACCTTTAACCTCCATGATCGCCGCTTTCACCAAGCTCCATCCATGGGTCCGACTCAACGTGGGCGCCGCTTTCACGCCGGAAGAAGTGATCGAGTCCGTCCGCAGCGGCAGCAGCGAGATCGGCTTGGCGGGCTCGCCTACCAAAATCAAGGTGCCTGGCGTCGAAGTACTGGAGCTTGAGCGCCAACCCCTGATCTTGATCGTCAACCCACAAGCGGACACGTTCGCGCCGAAGGACACAGCCATCCAACGCGAGGACCTCGGCAATCATCGCCTCATCGTCAGCCAGCGTGGGTCACTCATGCGCTGGATGGTGGACGACGCTTTGGCGCACGGCGTAGAAGTGGAGATCGTGGTCGAAGTCGCCCACCGGACGTCCATCCTTCCCTTGGTTCTGGCAGGGGTTGGTCACGCTGTTATGCCGTCGTCGTGGGCACCCACGGCGCATAAGGCTGGGCTGAGGACGCTTTTGATTGAGCCAGTCAATTATCTGGATGTCGCAGTGCTGAGCCGGAAGGAAAATCTCACGCCTGCTGCCAGAGCGTTCTTGGACGTGGCCCGCACCCACCGCGGCGAAAGAAACTGATAGGCGCTACCTATCAGCCGTATCGAAACTAAGTCTTGGACGCCACTAGGCGCTGAACCGTCTACTTGAAGAGGAAGAACAGTGTGACCCCGCTAACAGGCTCACTGCTAACAAACTCAACGAGGAGGTAGGCATGAGCGCCACCCAGAAATTCAGCATCGCATCGATTCCCGCAGACGGTGTGGGCAAGGAAGTTGTTTCCGCCGGACGCCGAGTCCTGGACGCACTTGCCGAGAACTCCAACGGCAAGTTCGCCTTCGAATGGACCGAGTTCCCGTGGGGTTGCGGCTACTACAAGGAGACGGGGCAGATGATGGACCCCAAGGGCCTTGACGCCCTGAAAGACTTCGATGCCATCTACTTCGGAGCCGTCGGCTGGGAGAACGTCCCGGACCACATCAGCCTCTGGGGCCTGCGCCTGAACATCACGCAGAACTTCGACCAGTGGGCCAACATCCGCCCGGTCAAGTTCCTTCCAGGCATCCAGTCCCCGCTTCGCAAAGCCGACAACACCGAACTCGACTGGATCGTTGTCCGCGAAAACAGCGAAGGCGAATACGCCGGTCTTGGCGGCCGCAACCTGAGCGGCCGCGGTCCCGGCAACGAAGTCGCTTTGCAGACCGCGCTTTTCACGGAAAAGGGCTGCGAGCGCATCATGCGTTTCGCGTTCGACCTGGCCCGGACCCGCACGGTCAAGAAGGTTTCCTCCGTCACCAAGTCCAACGCACAGCAATACGGCATGGTCCTCTGGGATGAAACCTTCCAGCGCGTCGCCTTGGACTACCCTGACGTGCAGACAGAGAGCGTGTTGGTTGACGCCATGAGCGCCAAGTTCATTCTCAAGCCCGAGGACCTGTCCGTGGTAGTTGCCTCCAACCTGAACGCCGACATCCTCTCAGACCTCGGCTCCGCGCTGGCCGGCAGCCTCGGCCTGGCCGCGAGCGCAAACCTGAACCCGGAGCGCCGCTTCCCGTCCATGTTCGAGCCGGTTCACGGTTCCGCACCGGATATCGCCGGCCAAGGCATCAGCAACCCGATTGGTGCGATCGCCAGCGCGGCACTCATGCTGGACCACTTCGGCCTCCACGAGGAGGCCCGGCGCGTCGAAGCAGCGATCGAGCAGGCAACCGGTTCCGGCCACCTGACCCGGGACGTTGGCGGCGAGGCCACCACGGACGACGTCACCGAGGCCATCATCTCTGCCCTCACCCACACTCTCGCGGCTGTCTAACCCAACAGAGCAAACGTTCGACGGCGGTCAGCCGGCCGCCGTCGAACCTCCCCTTCAGCTTCTCCAGAGACATTCCACAACGAGGTAGGAATCATGGAACACATCACCGCCGGCGCATCGCCAGCAGATAAGAACATGCTACGCAAGACCCGCTGGTATCGGCAGTTGTACTTTTGGGTGCTCACCGCGATCTTGGTCGGCATCCTCCTGGGCTGGCTCGCTCCGACCGCGGGCATCGCCATGGAACCCATCGGCACCACGTTCGTGAACGCAATGAAGATGCTCATCGGCCCCATCGTGTTCCTAACCATCGTGGGTGGAATCGCCAGCGTGGCCGATCTCAAGAAGGTGGGAATGACTGGCCTGAAGGCCCTCACCTACTTCCAGATCGGCACCATCTGCGCCATGGTGTTCGGCTTGGTCGCCATCAATGTCTTCCGGCTTGGGGACGGGGTCAACGCGGATGCCAGCAGCATCAAGACCTCCGAGTCCGCCGCGAAACTGATCGACGCCGGGCAGCACCAGGAGTGGTGGCAGTTCATAACCCACATCATTCCCAACAGCATCGCGGGCCCGTTCGTTGAGGGCGACATCCTGCAGATCATCTTCATTGCTGTGGTGTTCGGCATCGCCCTGAACGCGATAGGCAAAGTTGGCGCACCGGTGCTGGACGGCGTCCAGCGGCTGACCGGCGTGATGTTCAAGATCCTGGGCTTCATCATGAAGGCCGCTCCGCTGGGTGCTTTCGGTGCCATGGCCTTCGCTGTTGGCAAGTACGGTGTTTCGTCGCTGACCAGCATGGGCGGATTGATTGCCCTCTTCTACGGCACCTCCATCCTGTTCGTGATTGTGGTGCTCGGCTCCATCATGGCCATGCTGCGGCTGAACATCTTCACCATGATCCGGCACCTTAAAGAGGAGTACATGCTCATTCTGGGCACCTCCACGGCTGAGCCTGCGCTGCCTGGCCTGATGCGCAAGCTGGAACATGCCGGCGTGAAAAAGGAGACCGTTGGCCTCGTGGTACCTACCGGTTACAGCTTCAACCTGGACGGCGCCGCCATCTACCTTTCGCTCGCTGCCCTGTACATCGCCCAGGCAACCAACACGGAGCTGACCATTGGCCAGCAGCTCGGCCTGCTCGCGGTGATGCTCCTGACGTCAAAGGGTGCAGCAGGCGTTGCCGGTGGCGGTTTCATTGCCCTCACTGCCACGCTCACTACGCTCGGCACCATCCCCGCGGCCGGAATCATGCTGATCTTCGGCATCGACAAGTTCATGTCGGAGTGCCGCGCCCTGGTGAACTTCACCGGCAACGCCGTGGCCACTCTGGTCATCGCCCGCTGGGACCGCACACTGGACACCGACCGAGTCCGCCGCGTCTTTGCCGGCGAGACCGTGGAACCGATGCCCGTGGATGACACTCCGGCGATCCCTGTGGAGGAGGAGACAGAGCCGGCCGAGGCACCCAAGCACTCAGCCGCCGTCGTGCCTTCTGGACCCGCTGCCTCCGCCGACCGTCGCCCCGCCTACTCGAAATCCCTCTGACATGAACAACTCCATCGCCCCGAAGACGGTGCTCATCGCCCCCGACAAGTTCAAAGGCAGTCTCACCGCCGGCGAGGTTGCGGAAGCCCTGGCTGCCGGACTCCGTGCCGCCAGTCCGGTCGGGGCGCTTGGCTGCGAACTCCTTCCACTCGCGGACGGAGGTGACGGCAGCGTCGATGCCGCCGTCGCCTCCGGCTTCGGCCGCTACAACTACACCGTCACCGGTCCCACGGGCCATCCCGTCCAGGCAGACATAGCGTTCGACGGCGCCACGGCAGTTGTGGAGGTCGCGAACGCGTGCGGTTTGGCCGTCCTGCCTCAAGGTGACTTGGCGCCAATGGAGTCCTCAAGCCGCGGTTTCGGCGAAGCTGTGCTGTTTGCTTTGGGCCTCCGGCCGGTGCGTTTGGTGCTGGCGCTCGGCGGCAGTTCCAGCACCGATGGTGGAATGGGGATGCTCGCCGCGTTGGGCCTCCGGTTCCTGGATGTGTCCGGTCTCGCGCTGCCAGGTAACGGGCGCTCGCTCTCGCTGGTGCATTCGGTGTCCGGTTCGTTGGTGCCGGAACTGGCGAACGTGGAACTCATCCTCGCGAGCGACGTCCACAACCCGCTGTGCGGCGCCGACGGTGCGCCCGCGGTTTTCGGGCCGCAGAAGGGCTGCTCCCCCGCCGACGTTTCAACGCTCGACGCCGGTCTGACGCACTATGTCTCGGTGCTCGCCGGGTCCGGGTTTGCTGACGCCGGGCTAGCTGAATCGCCAGGCGCAGGCAGCGCCGGCGGTATCGGCTTCGCCTGCTTGGCTTTGGGTGCGAAGCAAGTGTCAGGCGCCGACTACTTCCTGGACCTCTTGGACTTCGATGGCCGCAAGGAGAACTGCGATCTTGTGATCACCGGCGAGGGCAGCATCGACGAGCAGACCCTGGCCGGGAAGCTGCCAGCCGCCGTCGCCCGCCGTTCCGGCACCCGGCCCATCATCGCCGTCGCCGGCCGCTCGCTGCTGCCGCAGGAGCGGTGGGCCGAGATGTCTCTGTCCCGGGTGTATGCGCTGGCTGACTACACTTCGCTGGACTCCTCGAAAGACCCTTTGCTTTCAGCGGAGTTGCTTCAACAGATCGGCAGGGAAATCGGCGAAAGTGTGCTGGAGGCTGTTGGCGCTTAGAGGCCCGCGTGCGCCGCAGCTGGCCCGGAAACCGGGCCAGCCATTCCGCCGCTACGCCAGTTCTCCGCAGATGTCCCGCTGCTGGCCTGAACTACTCACAAGAGTGAAAACGCCTGTAACAGGATCGATGTCGTAGACCAATTTTCCGATGTAATGCGTAGTCGTAGGCCCCGCAGGAATGTCCGTCGGAAACAAAATCAGCCCGTTGTGGCCAGTTGCCGTGACCGTGAGCGTCCCATCGGCATTGAGCCGCGTGCTGGCTACCGAACCGTCAGTCCGGATCGTGACGGACTTCCCGGTATCCAGGTTGGTGTAAGTCAGGAGGACGCCCTTGCCGGCTTCGAGGAGACGCACCACGTTGCCTTCTTCGTCCTTGAATTCTCTTGTGTGGATGATGCCGCCAGATCCTTCAAGCAGCAGCGCAAACGAACAACCCTCCCCTGCTGGAAGGGATATGGGTAACTGCAAGGCGGCTGCCGCCGGCACCGTGGGGTAAAGCATGGCAGCGACCAGAACTGCAACCGGCGCAAGCCTAAGCGCGTTTTTGATTTTCATGGGGTTCCTCGATTTCGAGCGGAGCGAGTGTATTCCGCGGCACCATCCATGGGTTGTGGAAGGAGACCAAGTGCCTGCGCTCACGGGACAAGTCCCTAACAGCGGCCATTCCCCGAGACCGCCTGGCCGATGCCAGCGAAAAGGGGCATCGGGCGAGAGATTACTCTCCATCGAATAGAAAAACCACACGTTGCGGCCTTCTGAAGAAAATCAGCCCGAGCCGTGAGGCGAGCGGGCTGATCGTGGTGACAGCAGTCTAGCCCCGGCTACCGGCCAATCCCCGTCACTGCTGAACGAAGCACGCGCCCCGCCCAGCAGTGACGGCATGGTCAGGCTCAGGGAGTTTCGACGTTATGCAGCAGCTTGCCTGCTTTGACGATCCTGGTGCTGATTTCGTTCGCGACTGCTTGGGCGTCGATGCTGGTAACGCGCCGAACCCGGCCCTCGGAATCCGGGGTGAACGTGCTCACGCCAGCCGAGTCGCCGTCGCACGTGATCGAGACCGTACCGGGTCCGGACACTTCGAAAAGTTCCGGTCGAAGCAGCGTCAGGACCGTGATGGGGTCGTGGGGAACATTCCATTCCTCGTTCCAGAATGCCCACCACTGCCGGATATCGGCGTCGAGCGCTTCCCCTAGCGGGCCGGCCGCAGCGATCAGTTCGAGCTGGTCCCGGCGCATCTCCACTTGGCGCGTTACTTCAAGGCCGGTGACGGTGATGTTGAGGGCGGAAGCGAAAACGGTCCGCGCTGCTTGGTCATCACTGCGGAAATTGTGCTCGGTTTGGCCCGTGCCGAACGCTCCGCCCATGATCCACAAATGCCGAACATTGCGCTCGAACGTTGGATCAGTTTCAAGGGCCGCTGCGATGTTCGTCAGGGGTCCAATCGCTATGAGGTCGATCTGTCCCGGATTGTTGGCGACTTCCCGCACCAAATACGCCACGGCGTCCTCGGACTCGATGGTTTCCTGCGGGAGTCCGTCATGCAAGGAACCCTCGTGGCCGGGCCACCACACTTCACGGCCTGACTTCGGGCTGGCAATTCCCTGATACACGGCCATGTCACGGCCCGACAGTTTGCCGAACCGCTTTGCGAGGCGCGCCCGCAGCAGAGTGTCCCCGTAGACGGTGGTCACGCCAAGGAGTTCAGCCTCGGGTGAGCCAAAGATCAGGGCCAAAGCCAGTGCGTCGTCGACGTCGGATCCAATGTCGGTGTCAAGAATGATGCGGTGCTGAGCACCCATGGTTGTTCCTTCTGTAGTTTGCTTCGGACAGGGGTGTGCCGTGCCGAGGTGATTGATGGGGAGTTACTTGAGACCGGTGGTGGTCACGGACTGGATGAAGTAGCGCTGGAACCCAATGATGATGGCGAGCGGAATCACCGTAAGGACTATCGATCCAGCGAACATCACGCCGTAGTCCACGTTGAATTGGCCTTGGAGATTGGACAGGGCGATGGGACCGAGAATGTGCTGCTCGTCGGTGCCATTGAGCAACGGCCAAACGTAGGACTGCCATTGGAACAGGAAGAGCGTCAGTCCAGCGCCAATGAGGGACGGAACGGACAGCGGCAGATAGATCCGCCGGAAGGTGCCCCACCAGCCCAAACCGTCCAAGCGGCCTGCCTCCACCAGGTCCTTGGGGATGGCCAGGAAGAACGTGCGTAGAAGGAATATCGCCATGCCGTTTCCCAAACCGGGAAGGATCAGCCCGGCATATGTATTCTGCAGGTTCCAGTCACGGAAGAGGTCCGCCAAGGGGATGGCGATCGCGTCGAACGGGATCAGGAAGCTCACCACCACCACCACGAAGACGGCGCCGCTTCCACGAAACGGGATGGCAGCCAGTGCGAAAGCTGCCATGGAGCAAATCACGAGCCCGATCACGACGGTGGCCGCGCTGACGAATATTGAGTTCAGCATGGCCAAGCCCAGGTTGCTTCGCAGCAGCTCGGCATAGTTGTCCAAGCTCGGAGTCAGGGTGAAGAACGTTTCCCATTGCAACGGGTTCAGGTACCGGAAGGTATCGCCACCGGGCCTAAGCGAATTAACGAACGTCCACCAGAGCGGGATCAGGAACAACAGTCCAACACAGGCGCCCAGGACGCTCAGCGCGATGTAGCCAACGCTCCGGCGTCCTGATGCTTTGGCCGCGGCGACCGTACTCATGCCGCATCAGAGCTCCGAAGCAGCCGGAATTGCAAGGCGACGACGGCGAGGGTCAGTATCACGAGAATGATCACTTCCGCTTGGGCTTTACTTAGGTCCCCGAGGGTGTAAGCCCGGGTGTAGATGTCATACATGAGCAGGTTGCTGGACCCTGACGGACCACCTTTGGTGAGTATTTGGACGGGCGCGAAGATCAGGAAGTTGGAAACGGTGTCGGCAACCAGGACGAAGGCAAGAGGTCGACGGACCAAGGGGAACGTGACGGACCAGAGCTTCCGCCAGGCCGAGGCTCCATCGATGGATGCGGCCTCGTAGAGCTCGTTGGGAACATCGTTGATACCGGCGATCAGGAACAGCATCCAATAACCGACGCCGATCCAGCTCAGGAGCACCATGATGGACGCGAGCGACTGCTGCGGGGAGGTGAGGAACGGCTGCGCCGGAAGTCCCAGAAGGTCAAGGAATGAATTACCCAGGCCGTCTGGCCGATAGATGACACTCCACACGACCGCCGAAACTGCAGGCGGGACTGCTATGGGAAGGACCACCAGGGAGCGCCAAACCTTCGCGCCGGCAGCCTTCCGGGTATAGAGAACAGCAAGCAGGAACGACACAGCAATCTGGAGAGGGTTCACGATTGCCGAAAAGACCAGCGTCACCAGCAGGGCGTTGTTGAAGTCTGCATTGCCAAAGAGATCGGCGTAGTTCTCAAAGCCCACAAACACTGTTCCACCACGCAGGAAGCTTTCACGGAACAGGCTCTCCCACAGGGCCACAGCCGCGGGTGCAAGACGAAGCACTATCAGGCTGATCAAAGCGGGAGCCAGGAACACCGCCGCCACTGCCACCAACGATGCACGCCTCCTGCGACGAACCGGAGGCACGGCCACGGTCCGATGCTGCGTTGAAGGTGGACGATTGGTTGTTTGCGAGGGGGACATGGCTAGAGCCGCTTCCAAGCGTCGGTGATCTGTTGGGATGCCTGCTTCAGTCGCTCGTTGACTGGAGTCCCGTTTCGGATATCAGCGAAGGCCTTGCCCATGATTTCTTCGAACTGGATATAGCCAACGCTGACCGGGCGCGGTTTTGCCGTCTGAGTGTTTTCGTGTTCGATCAACTTGGCCAGCCCCTTGCTGTGGTCACCGCCCAACGCTTCGAGCTTGGGCAGATACTGGGCCGTTGCAGCGCTGTTGGCCGGGATGATGGTGGTCGCTTCGGTGGTGGCCAGGTTTCCTGCCGGGTCCAGGGATGCAAACTCCAGGAACTTCTTTGCGGCCGCCTTGTTCTTGGATGCTGGATTGATGCCCCATGACCACGAGCCTGTCGGCGTTACCTGGCTTCCGCCGTCGAAGTACGGCATGGGTGCCACGCCCCAATCGATGTTCGTCTTGGCGAATCCGCCAACGTCCCAAGGACCGCCAACGAAGTACGCCACGTTACCTGAGGTGAAGACCGGGCTGGTCTGGAAACCGCCAACGCCGCGGGGAGAGAGTCCCGATGCGAACGTATCCGAATACCACTGCATGGCCTTTTTCCAGCCCGCGTTGTCGATGTCCGTGGTCAGCATCTTGTCACCAGTGATGCCTGAACCTCCGCCGGCGGACTCCGCCAGGGGCTGCAGTTGGTAGTAAGCCTCGACTTGTTCAAGGAGCAGGCCGTACTGCGTTCCCGCCGCCTGGACCTTCTTGGCATCCGTGGCGATCTGTTCCCACGTCATTCGCTGGGAGGGATCAACCGACGGGTGCTTTACGCCTGCGGAGTCCAGCGCCTTCTTGTTGAAGAACAGCATTTGGGTGGAGTTCCAGATGGGCAGCGCCCAAAGCTTGTCATCGTAAAGGTTCACACTGAACTGTGCGTCCGGAGCGGCGGCTTTGGCTGGCTCCTTCAGACTGCTCAGGTCCTCAAGGAAACCTTGAGCAGCCAACTGAGACAGCCTCGGCTGATCGACTGTATAGACATCTATTGTGTCGTCCTTGGCTCCAAGCCGCTGCTGGAGCGTTGGGTTGAGTTGATCGAACGGCACCTGCGAATACTTGATGGAAATGTCCGGATTCTTAGCGTGGAAAGCGGCAATGACCGGGGCGAAAGTGGCCGGATCTTCAGGACCAAGAAGATTTACTGTGCCAGTTCCGGAGCCTTCACTTCCTAGTGCAGAAGGCGAGTTCTGGGAGCTCGTGGAGCAGCCGGACAGGAAGATTGCTCCGGCCGCAAGCAGCGACGTGGCTGCAAGGAGATTGTGCTTCACGGGAAGCCTTTCTGGAGATTGAGTCGGATGCGAAACGAGCATCTAACCGGTTAGACTACGCGGAGGAAATGGCTTTGACAAGAGATTTCCGAAGTATTGAATCATCAGCCCCAGCAGTTATGATCAACAGATCTACCCGGTTAGACCGTTAGCACATCAGGAGAAGCCCATGCCGACAGCCAGAGACGTGGCAAAACTGGCAGGAACGTCAAACGCTGTTGTCAGTTACGTGTTCAACAACGGCCCCCGCGCAGTTTCCGCGGCTGCCCGTGAACGCGTGCTCAAGGCTGCCAAGGAACTGGACTACAAGCCAAACGCTTTGGCCCGTGCATTGAGCGCAGGCAAGACCAGGTCCATTGGCCTCATCGTCCCGGACATCGCCAACCCATTCTTTGCCGAACTGGCGAGGGCAGTAGAAGTTGCTGCCGCAGACCGCGGCCACCTGCTGTTGATTGGGGATTCCGCAACGGTGGAGGAGCAGGAACACCGTCTCATGGAGTCGTTCATCGAAAGGAAGGTGGACTCCATCATCCTTGTTTCGCTACTGGACGAGCCTGATCTAAAACCGATAAACGCTGCGGGTCTACCTGTTGTTGCACTCCACCCACTGTCGGCTGGACAACATGCATCATCCCTGACCATCGACTACGAGCAAGCCGCCTATGTGGCCACGCGTCATTTGTTGGAAGAGGGCTACCAGAGCATCGGTCTGCTGAACGGGCCAGTCGACTCCGTGGGCACCAGGCAGCATGCCTCTGGTTTCGAGCGAGCCGTTTCCGGCACATCAGTGACTGTTTCCCGACGGGCGTCACCGATCTCCAGGGCTGGAGCGGCCGAGGTTGCCTTGGAGTGGCTCAGAACTTCCGATGCCCCACGGTCCATTTACGCGACAACGGATGAACAAGCCCACGGTGTTTTGTTCGCTGCCTACACACTTGGTCTCAATGTTCCGAACGAACTTGCCGTGATCGGCGTCGATGGGACTGCCGCCTCCGAATTCTCCGTGCCTCCTCTATCCTCCATTCGGCAGCCAACGCAGTCCATAGCGAACCGCGCCGTTGAGATCCTGGTCGACGGGAACGACGACGCCGACGGGGACAAGACAATCGTCAACGAACTCTTTGACTTCGAGCTTATCGTTCGCAAATCGTCCCGCGCCTGACAAACCGGACCGTTCAGAGGCTGAGCCCCATGGCAGCTTTTGGCGGCGAATACAACCGTTGAATCTCCCCAATGTCCCGAAGTAGGGTGGCCGGACCGTCCAACCACATCATCGTCTGGGAAAAATCTGGGAGAACCATGACACATGTGAGACGCCAATTGGCTGCGGTCACCGCAGCCTTGGCCCTGAGCGTGACAAGCGGAGCGGTGGCGAGTCCTGCCTTCGCCGACCCTCGCGAAACCGACAAAAACCCTACTGCCACCGGGTACGGCGGCGCCGTGAGCACCGTGGATCCGGAAGCTTCAGCAGCCGCCATCGAAGTCCTTCGCAAAGGTGGTAACGCAGCCGACGCCGCTGTCGCTGCGGCCGCCACCCTTGGCGTAACAGAACCGTACAGCGCCGGCATTGGAGGCGGCGGCTATTTCGTGTTCTACGACGCCAAGACCAAGAAAGTCAGCACCATTGATGGCCGCGAAACAGCGCCGGCAGCCATGCCGAACGATGCGTTCATCGATCCCGCCACCGGCAAGCCCTATCTCTTTACGACGAAGCGGCCCGAGCTGCCAACGAGCGGCGTCTCCGTCGGCGTCCCCGGCACCCCGGCAACTTGGGAACGCGCACTTAAGCGTTGGGGGACTTTGAACCTCGGCGAGGCACTCAAGCCCGCCATCAAGGTAGCCAACCGCGGTTTCGTGGTGGATGATACGTTCCGAAACCAGACCCTCGATAACAAGTTCCGTTTCAACACCTTCACTTCCACTCAGGACCTGTTCCTCCCCGGCGGTGACGCTCCCGCCGTCGGGAGTATCTTCAAGAACCCCGAGCTGGCCGAGACGTACCGCCTGCTGGCGAAGCAAGGCACCAGCGCTTTCTACACGGGCCCGCTCGCAGAAGAGATCGTGTCCGCAGTAAAGGCACCGCCGAAATCGGGTGAGACTGATCTGCCCGTGCCAACCGGGTTCATGAGCACTGATGATCTGGCGGCATATAAGGCTGTGGACCAGGATCCGACGCACGTGAACTACCGCGGCTACGACGTCTACGGAATGGCGCCATCAAGCAGCGGCGGCACTACGGTGGGCGAGTCGCTGAACATCCTTCAGACCTTCGATCTGAAGGACATGCAGCTGGTGGATGCCTTGCACCACTATTTCGAGGCCAGCTCATTGGCGTTCGCAGACCGCGGCGCTTATGTGGGAGATCCGAAATTCGTTGATGTTCCCACCGATGTCCTCACCGACCCTGTTTTCGGAAAGGAACGGGCTTGCGAGATTAATCCGACTTCGGCAGCCACCAAGCCGGTCGCCCCGGGTGACATAACGACGTACGACGGCGCGTGCCCGGCGGCGGCTGCACCCCTCGCCGACGAGACGGACACCGAGAACATTTCCACCACCAACATGACGGTCGCCGACAAATGGGGCAACGTGGTGGAGTACACCCTGACCATTGAGCAGACGGGTGGATCAGGTATCGTCGTCCCAGGCCGCGGATTCCTCTTGAACAATGAGTTGACTGACTTCAGCGCCGAATACAAGGCGACTGATCCCAACAGGATCCAGCCAGGCAAGCGTCCCCGTTCTTCGATGTCGCCAACCATCATCCTGGAAGACGGTGACCCGTTCCTGGCTCTCGGCTCCCCGGGCGGATCCACCATCATCACCACCGTGTTGCAGACGATTCTGAATCGCGTTGACCTGGGGATGGATATCTCTGAGGCCATCGCAGCTCCGCGTGCAGCTCCTCGAAACGGAACCACCGTGAGTTCCGAGCCGGCGTTCATTGATGCTTATGGTCCTGCACTGAAATCGTTGGGCCATGATCTGGTCCCGGCCGGTGATGCTTTCACCTCAGCGGCCGAAATAGGTGCGGCCACGGCGATTGAGTTCGGCGACGGCGGAAAGCTCACGGCAGCGGCTGAGCCGACTCGTCGTGGAGGTGGATCGGCCATGGTTTTGAAGCCAAGCAGCGGGCCGTGATTGATGTATTAGCCCGGAAACAGGCCTCGGACTGTTGCCTGCAGTTTTTCCAACGCCGGGCTCACTTGGGTGCTGGCAGCGAACTTCATGAGTCCGCGGCAGGCGAGTCCCGCGTCTGTCAGCTCGCCGCTCAGCAGGAAGTCCATCAGTTCATCGCTTGGCAATAGCCGTACGAAGCCCGCCTCGGAAGGGTCCCACGATGGGTCGCTTCCGAGGCGGGCTTCTGCTGCAATGATCAAATGCTTCCGCCGGGACGAGTTGGCGGACCACCATTCGGATCCTGCGTAGTAGACGGCTGACGATTCATAGCCTGTTTCCTCGGCCAACTCGCGTTGGCCGCCATCGAGGGGAGCTTCGTTCTCATTCAGGTATCCCCCGGGCAGTTCCAGCAAGGTTTTTCCTGGCCCAACTCGGAACTGCTCAAACAGCACCACATCCGTTCCACCGTCCGTGAAGGCGAGAACTGCCGCGGAGTCCGGGCTCGCGATGACGTCCCAGGTTGAAACTGAGCCGTCAGCTTCAAGGTACGTGTCCTGATTGATGGTGACAAAGCCTTTGTAAGCACGCGTCGTCCAGAGCTTTCGCCACAATTCGTCCGAATTGTTCACTCTTGGCGGTTGGTCTTGAGTTCCCGGCAGAATCTCCACACCATCACCAACGAAGCTGCCGCGATGATGATTCCGGATATAAAGGACCAAACAGACTCGCTGCCGCTTGAGAGGAAAATGTAGGTGGCGTAGGAGGCCATGACGAGGGCGAGAAGCAGCCATACCATCGGTTTACGATTCACAATGAGTTCCTTGATTGTGGTAGTTGTCAGGCCAAGTCACGCTTGGAGAACACGGCGCAGGCTGCCCCCAAGACGATTAACAGCCAAGCAACGGCCCCGAAGAAAGACTCCGACGCCGGTATGTGGACTGCCGCTTGATTCGCCCAATCGGCAGCTTGGAATGGGAAGAGGTACGTCTCGGCATTGCCCAGGGACAGGATCTGCGGCACAACCAAACTGAGGGGAACCGCGAAGAGGCTCACAAGATGGCTACGAAGGAGGGAACCGATCGCGAATCCCCAGACCGATCCCATCGCTCCCATTCCAGCGAAGGCCAGCACCACATGCGGGCTGACCTGCCATCCTTGGGCGAATATTCCCCCGGCAAGACCGAAGCAGATGCCCACCATCGCGCCGCTCAGGATTGCTGCCAGAGCAGTTGTAAGTGCTCTTGCAATGAACGCCGGGTTCCTTTGAAACAACACAACCCTGCGTGTAAGGCATCCTGCCCGGAAATCCGCGGTGAAGGAAAAAGAGCCCATCACACCCGCACCCGTGAGCATGAGCGATAACCCTGCCCCTCGAAGAACGCCTTCAAGATCCGGAGGGGGCGTGGTGGATTCGAGGGTTGCTGCCACCACGAGCGTGGCCAGGAGCCCGATGACCAGCAGGGAAGCAATCCCTGACCCCTTCCACAGCCACGGGCGGCGAAGATCCGCAAGAAGTGCGGACACCATTTAGAACTCCTTTCTCTTGAGCACAGCAACGGCGCCAGCGCTTGCTGCGAGGAGCCACCCCAGCGAGACCAGGAACGCTGGACCTTGTGGAAGAAGGCCCTCAAAAGGAAGAGAGACAATGCCTGCCAACGCACCGGAGGGCAGCCAACGCCCTATTGCCGGATCGTTTGCCAAGATGGGCAGTTCGACGGCCAGCGGAATAAGCATGGTGGCGATCGTCGTCGCGTAGTAGTGCCGAATGATCCAGCCGAGCGAGCAACCCCACAGGGAACCAACAGCGGACGCAACCACGACGCCGGGCAGGGCTCGCCAAGACTCGGGAGTGAGGAGGTCCGCACGCATTTCGGGTGCCAGAGTGAAGGCGACGCTGGCTCCCCAAGCCACGATCCCAGCCGCCAGAATGACCAGGCCGACCACAAGCGCCGCCGCGTACTTGGCGGCCACAAGGTGCATTAGCCCGGTCATCACTACGCTGCGCCGGAGCGTCCCGTAGTAGGACTCACGGGTGACCAGGTAGCTCCCGGCAAAGGTGGCCACGATCGCAATGGTGGTGGCCAAAGCCCAAAACGCTTGAATGTTCTCGGTCGCTGACAGCTCGTCTGCATTGTCTGGCCAGCCCAGGAAGTTCGCCACGAACCAGGGCACCAAGGCACTGAAGGCCACGATGCCCAGAACGGAATATCCGCTGAAGTACCTGAGTAGCTCTGCGCGTAGTCCACCGGCCCAGTTGGAGTTCGAATGGAGCGTCACTGGGCACCCTCCAGGATCTTGAAATACGCAGATTCTAGGCTTCCGCCGCCGAGAGCCTTCGCTTCCTCAAGGGTCCCTTGGAACAATGTCCGCTGCTTCAGGATGACGACGTCGTGGGCAATTTGTTCGAGCTCCATCAGCTGGTGGCTTGAGACCAAGGCACTCCCGCCGGACTCAGCTAACCTGCGCAGAAAGCCGCGCAGCCAGACGATGCCCTCCGGGTCCAGACCGTTCGCGGGCTCGTCCAGGACAAGCAGTCGAGGGTTTCCGATGACGGCAGATGCAATCCCCAGCCGTTGTTTCATCCCCAGCGAGTAGTCCCGGACCTTTCTGTCGGCGTGGGCCGCTAGGTCCACGATTTCCAGGACTCGCTCAACATTTTCCCGGCTCACGCCAGCTGCCAACTGGCAGATCTGAAGGTGTCGTCGCCCTGTCAAACCGGGCTCCACCTCCATCCCGTCCAAGTTCACTCCAACGTGTACGGCAGGCCTCTTTAGCAAGCGGTAGGCGGTTCCGAAGAGTGTTGCCCGGCCCGACGTCGCCTCCACTAAACCTGTCAGCCCTCCGAGTGCCGTACTCTTTCCGGCCCCGTTGGGTCCAATGAGTCCCACAACCCGCCCGGCAGGGACATCGAACGTCAGATCCTCGACGGTCAATCGTTTGCCCCGTCTCTTGGTGAATCCCTCGAAGCTGGCGTGGATTGTCATGAGTGCCCTCCAGTGGAGTCGTCGCGTTCCGCTTGTCCGGGCCATAACGGGGAGTGCGAAATGGCTTGCCAGAGCCACTCCCCCAGATTTGTTTGGCGTCGGCTCGTTACTTCTGCCCGCCCGGAAGCGGGGAGGGAGGTGCTTTCTTCCACCACGCCGACGTAGGCCAGCACAGGCAGCGTGGTGCCTGCGAGCGCTACGGGAACGATGGTGTCCACAGGTGCGCTGGATGACGACGGCGGGTGCTCCCCAATCGTGGCGTGGCCCAGGTTTTCGTGAATGACCATTCCCTGTGACTGCAAGGTGACGCTGTCGCCCGGTTCCAGCGCGCCATCGCTGGAACCGTTGGGCGTCACGATGAGCAACTGGTCATTCATGTAGGTGTAGCCCGCTACGGTCACCCGATTCACTGGGATCACGGCGAGAAGAACTCCGATAGCAAGAGAGCCTGCGAGCATGAAAAGGACACGCCTCCACAGCGGGCTTCCGTTCTCCGCAGCCCCGCGGAAGAACTGAACCACACTCCTGGAAGCCATCACTACGAGCAAGCAGAGGATGGCAAACACCACGATGTGCCCCATGTATCCGAGCTGCAGGAAGATCGGCACGATGCGTTGGAAGCCAATCATCATGAAACTGACGCCTGCAATGAAGCTCGCCAATCCGAACCACGGGAGCAAGCCATTACCGCGAAAAGAGGCCCGCGCTCCCAGAACCCGGGAGCCAATGACGTCGGCCAGCGCCTTCACGGATTTCTGGCGAAGATGAGGAATGTCCAGGGCGGACATCAACGCAACGTAGCCGTCCAGCTTGATGAATGGGAAAAGATTCAGAATGGCAACAGCCCAACAAATGACGCCATAGAGCAGAACCGCATCCTTCACCGAGGATGCCGGAAGGAAAGTCTGCACCGCCAGTGCGATGCTCCCCAGACCAAGATGGACCAGGGGCCCTGCGAGCGCGATCACCACTCGCTGCTTGCGTGAGTTCAACCGCCAGCCATCGGTTACGTCGCAGAAGAAGGCCGGTGATAGGTAGAACAGCATGATGCCAATTCGCCGAGGGGTGCCGCCAAAGTAGCTAAGGGCCATTCCGTGGCCGAGTTCATGCAGCAACGTGGAGGCAAACATCGCACCTGCAACGTACAGATATACCTCAAGGGCCAGCGGCGTCGCCAAGACCCGCCAAATGCTTGGACCAGCCGTCAGGGCGCCCACCATGGCGCCTATGAGAAGCAAGGCAAGGGGCAGCGCGGCTATCGGCCGCGCAAAGGCAGCGACCAAAGGTCGGAATCGCAGTAGCAGCGGCGCCGGATTGAACAAGGTGAACTGCACCGTCAAGGGTGGCCGGAATTGAACCCGCCGGTCCCTCGGCTGGTTCGTGCCGCCGTCGAAAATGCCAGTGTGCGCCAACTTGCGAACGATCCCCATCACGTCGGCAGCCGTCCACGGCAACCCCAAAAACTGGGCTATCTGGGCAGGGTTTCGCTCTCCATCGACCGCTCTGAGGACGGCGGCCACATCTGCTGAAACCCGGGATTTTGGGACACTGTTCATGGCAACAATCCAGGGGCCGCCGTCCACTAACGGGTGGTCAATGGAGGCCGCTGGCGCCAGCTGAACCGGCCACTGAACGGGTGTCGGGGTCTTGGACGATCCGAGCATGGCGAGCTTTCTCATATCAGCGGGTGCGGTGTTAGGGACATACCGGAGGGGTCACAGACCGAACCGGACGGCATCTGGACCAGTCCTTTGGTTTCATCCATCGTCAGCGGAACAGCACCGGGACAAATCGCCTTGCCCGCTACCCACCCGAGTTCCTGAATTGCCGCTGGGAGGCGGTGGGTGAGGCTGACCCAGTGTGATCGAATGTCTCGCCCCGCCAAAAACTTCACTAGGACGTCGACGTTCGGAATGGATTTGACCTGCGGAAAGTGGGCAGGCCTGAAGGTTCGAACCCACAAAAGTAATTCAGCCAGGGCTTGCCCGGTGGTCCAGAAGTCCGCGCGGGATTCGTCGTCTACCACCTCCGGTAATTGAACTGCCGATGGCGTCCGTGACAAGAAGAGTTCGCGAATCTGCAGGCCTTCCTGCAGGGCTCCCTTCAGAGCGGCGACGGGGTCGGCGGCCGCCTTGAGTCCAACAGCACCGAAGTGGCCGTGCCCGGTGTCGCCAGCGATGATGCAGACCCCAATATGCAAGGGACTTTTACCCTGTGGGATGAAGGCCAGCGTTGGGGCGATGTCAGCTTTGCGTGCAGCCTCCAGAAGCAGAAGCAAACCCCGTGTGCCTGGGGCGTGGAGCACATCTGCCGGCATCGACCCAGCCACGAACTCGTGGAGGGGAACCCTTTGGCGCCAGGCAGAAAGGAAGGCATCCCGTTCTATGACTTCACCGATGCCGGATGCTCGCGCGAAGTGTTCTGACGGACCGGACGCTGCGCCATTCGGCGATGGATCAAAGAACCCGTTCCATGGATCCGGATGCGTGGATCCAGCAGCGGCGTAGTCCACCACAGGAGCCGGTACGTGTGATTCCTGGCCTGTTAGCAAGTCCGTTGCCAGGTACCACGGGAAGTCGAAGGCGAGGGCAGAGGCACGTCCCAACCCTGCGCTGACAAAATCGATGCGCTTGTCGATGGCGTCCCTCCCGACAAGGAGGTGCTCCGTGTCAGCTGCCATGGGCGCCAACGCGAAACGCTCTACGGCCTCGCCTGCGCCCCGCGTCATGGCGGACCGCTTCTTCACGTCAAAAGCTCCGACGGCGGTCGCGAAACCCTTCCCGTCGGGCCGCCCATTTGCGAGCGAGGCTACGGTTCGCCAGAGCCCTACATCGTTTGGCAAATAGACCGTCGCGGAGGAAACCAGACCCAGCGACGGATCAAGGGTAAGTACAGGATCGATGCTCATCTGCCACACACCCATAGCTCGATGTCGTTCAGGCCGGGAACCTGCGTGGCGATGCGGACCGGGCGACGCTCGAGGATAGTGAGGCCTTCTGCCAGTACTTCTTCCTCGATGAGGCTGTTACTGACGAATGCGATGTCGCTTGAATACGCGGACGATCGGTACGTGCCGCCTTCATCGAAACCAACATGGATCATGGTTACGTGCCGGGCCCCGTTGACCGGATCACGGCTTTCCACGGTGATGAGGAATGCGTCCTCGCCCAGCGCCGAAACTGTGGTCCCGCCGTCGTATCCTTCCGATGCCTGGTGAGTGTCGGCGTTCAGTACCGTCAAGAGGAAGCGTCCGTCGGGCGTCAAGCAATCACGGACGCGGCGGAACAACTCCCTCCTGTCTTGGGGGTCCAGGAGCGTGATGGAACTGGCGCCCAGAACGACGCAACCGAAGCCGCCGTCGATCTCAAATCGGGACATGTCCGCCTCGAATAATTCCACCGGCACTTCGCGGGGATTAAAGGTTTTGGTGCCGATCCTTTGCGAGAGCATCGCGAGCATTTCCGGTGAGGAGTCGACGGCGGTCAGCGGACGTCCCAGGGCGAGGAGCGGCCGGGTGATTCGGCCTGATCCCGCAGCCAATTCCAGAATGGGGCCGGTAGTTTTGCGTGCTGCAGCCAGGATCTCGGGCAGTTCGGTGAGGTCGTCAGCGGTGATCTGATCGTAAAGACGGGAGCCGGCGACGCTGTACAGATCCTCGGGAGGATCCAGGTGGCCAAGGACGCGCAGGATGGCATCGGCAGATTTGTCGGGCGGGATATTCATCAGCTCGTGTTCTCCGGGAGTTGGTAGGAGTCGGGGATCCACGCGGGCGGCGGCAAAGCGTCGCGCCACCCGCGTGCACCAGCTACGTGGCGGCGATTCCGATGACGATGCCGGCGATGATGATGACGTCACCAACGCGCATGTACCACGGGGTATCGTCCGGGGTGTCGAGATTCTCCAGTTCTTCGATGGTCAGCTGAAGGTTCGAGTTTGCGATCATTGCGTTCTCCTTTCTCGTGTTGATCGTTCTGTTGTTGGGCCCTTTCCGTTTCCCGGACGGGTTAGGTGATGCTGACGGCGATAATGCCGATGGCAACTCCCTGGGACACTCCGATGAACCAGTTGTTGAAGTCCGGGGTGTCCAGCGACTCGATCTCCTGGATGGAGATGTTGAGCTGTTTCTGCATTTGCGTTCACCTCCCTTCGTTGCAAGTTGGAAGGCCTGCGCGAGCCCGTCAGGTGATGCTGACGGCGATCCCGATCAATGCGAGGCCAACGGTGATGCCGTGGATGCGTTCGCTCCAGTCGTCAGGGACGTCGATGCTTTCCAGTTCCTGAACGGTGAGGTCCAAAGTCCTGGGTGCAAGAGTGCTGCTCATGTGCTCACCCCCTCTCCCTTACCGCTCGTAGCTCGCCCACTGGGCCTGGCAAGATTTGTTGTTCCAGCGCTGCTTTGGAGAGGACATACTGGACCTGCACGCCATCAAGTCCCCGCAGCATCGGCAACCCGCCACCCCAGTTCCGGAGAGCGGCGGCGGTGGTCTTCTTCAACGCCTGCTCGCTAATGGCGTCCAGGCGTGCGATGCCCCACCGCCACATCAATTGGTTGATGCCCTTGGCGGGGTTGGGGTCCAATGAAGGATCCGCATCTGTAACCACTGACCAAAGCTTCAGAAGGCGGCTACGGTCACCCCAGGCTGCGGTTCCATCGAGGATCTCCTCCCAGATGGGACTGATCACCGAGGCTGTGGCGGTCATCTTTCGGACTCCAGTGACATGGGCGAGTTCGTTGGCGACATACCAGTGCTTCGCTCCGTAGGGGTCCCGAGCTACCAGGGCCCAACCCGTGTGCGTCTCCGTGCTGAGATGGGCCGCCTTCAGTCTCAGCTCGGGCCCGTCCTCACGGGTCACTCGATTCCCGAGCCTGACGATCCGCGACAAAAGTGAGTAACCGTCGTCGTCGAAAATGTTGGAGCTGCTGCCAATCAGGGTCCCCGCCACCCGAAGGAACGCCTCAAGCAGCCCTTCGAAAAGCAGCTGCCTCGACAGGGTGGCGAGATTGCCGGCGTCGAGCACTGCCACGTCACCTGACAGGTGACGTGAGGCGATCAAACGGCGCCCGACGGCGGTGTCCAGGCACGCTACAGCGCTGACTTCGGCGCCGGTCCCCACGGTTGACGGCATGAGGACGGTTCGGGGACGCTCATTTGGATAAGCGACCGGAGGCAGAACGATGAGACCCGAGCGCTTGGCATGGCGTTCGACGAAGATCGTGAGGCTCGGGTCCGCGGTGAACAATGCCGCCAGTTTTACGGCGTCCATCACCGAACCGCCGCCAAGTCCAACAACGGTCTGAAGTCCGTGTTGGCGAATGAAGCTGCCCACAAGCCGCAGGGTCTCCACCGTGACTGGGGCGGCTTTTAGGTCTAACGTTGGCGCTCCTTTTAGGTCGCCGGCCAAGAGGGCATCCCTCTGTCCTGCAAGTGCACTATCCACCACGAGTCCGGTCCGGCCGCGGGTAAGTCCGCCGATGTATTTGGGTGCCATCCCTGGATCCAGTACGACGCACCGCGTGTTCCACGTGCGATCCGCGATCATGCGAAAACTCCGTCACGTTCTGCTTTTGCCAGACCGTGGACGATGGCAGCGTGCAGTTCCTCGAAGTTCTCCTGTGTATAGGTCAGTGCTGGCAGGAGTTGGATCCGGCCTGGCCCGGGTTGCACAATGGCCCCTGCTTGATGGATCCGCCGCACGACGGCAAGGACACCGTTCGGAGAAAGGGGCGATCCACTCTTGGCTCGCAGCAGAATGCCCCTCATGCAGCTGCGTCCTGAGGACTCGCCAACCCCTGGAGTTTCTTGGAGTTGGACAATGAGCTTGTTTACGGCTTCTGAGACCCGCTGGGTCAGGGTGGTGTGATCCAGCCTTTTCATCTCGGAGATCGTGCTGAGAATGGCAGCGCACGTTGCTGGTGTTCCGGCCTGGGTTTCGCCGTGGACAAAGACGGCCTCGTTCTTATCAAAGAGCTGGGTTACGCGCTGGCCGATAAGAAGGGCGGCGCATGCGCTGGTGCCGTTGGTCAGTCCCTTGGAAGTAACAATGACGTCCGGGGCTTCCCGCCACTCATCTGAAGCAAACCACCCTTTAATACGGCCGAATCCGGTGGCGACTTCGTCAGCCACAACAAGGAACCCATGCTCCTCCCGGTGCTTGAGGAGTGCGGTCACGAAAGCGTCCGGTACGGCTTCGGCCCCCGAACCAAGGACGGGCTCTACGATGACCGCCGCGATGCGATGCCCCTCCCGTTGCATGAGATGAGCCAGCTCGGCGCCGCCGTCGTCGAACCGGGCGTGCCTGATGTTGCGCCTGTCCACGCCATAGACGGCTTGGCCGAGGTCGTCGCCGCTGAGTGCCTGGCTTCCGTACGTGAGCCCGTGGTAGCTGCCGCTGAGACCAATGATGAGTTTGCGTTCGGGTTGTTTATCCAGGACGAAGTAGTGGCGGGCGAGCTTCATGACGGCGTCGTTGGCGGCACCTCCGGAGGTGGAGAAGAGGACTCGCTCGAATTGATGATGGGGCAAATCAAGGAGGGCTTTCGAGGCCTCGATAGCCTTACTGTGCGCGGCCCGGAAGAGCGGGAGGTAGGACGCAGTTTCCAGTTCTTTGGCTATTGACTCTGCAATTTGTGCGTTGCCGTAGCCGAGGTTCGCGTTCCACAAGCCGCTCTTCGCGCAGAGTCGCCGTCGCCCGTCTTCGAAGGTGACGTGGACGCCTCCGGCACTCACCGCTGTGTAGCTTGCGGCCTCGAAATCATGTTGGCTTACCAGCGGGACCCAGAGTGGGAGCTGCGGTTTTAGGGGTGCGGTCATCGGTTTGTGCCGATGAGGTCAATGCCGAACTGCTCGAACTGATTCAGGACTGCCGTCACAGATCCTGTGGCTACGGTCTCTGAGACGTTGAGGGCTGGTGCTATGACTGCTGCAGCAGACCTCACGTCCCGGAAGTTGGAGATGGCTTCGATGATGGTGGCGGCATCAACCCCAATCTTGAAGACGCGACCCGACTGGGTGTCCAGCAGCGTGTACTCCCCTGCCCTTTGGACGAGGAAGGGAGCGAAAGCCGAGGGGAACCCCGATGCTGTGCTGAAGAGGCTGACTCCGAAGCCCACAAACCTGGTGGTCTCGCGGGCTTCCCGTGGTATGAACTTCCATGCATCCAAGGCGGCAAGGTAGCGCGGAATCCACGGGTTGGCTTTGAGGGCCTCGACATCCACCTGGCAGTTAGCCATGGCTGTTCCGGGGCCCACTGACTTTGCGTGCAGGTCTTCAATCGCCTCGCCGACCCAGCCAATCTCTGCCCCATAGGGGCCGCTCAGGATTCTTCCATCGGACGTGATGTGGAATCTTGCCAAGGAGACACTCTGTTGTTCTACCCTTGCGAGCAACGCCCGCTCGGACAGAACAGCATTCACTTCCGTCAATTGCCGGACGAAATGGCCCGAACGCCGGGCTTCTTCAGCATCGTCAAAGAAGGCCTGCCAGTCCTCGCTCGTGGTTATCCTGACCACTGTTACGCCCACCAGATTGACGAAAGGAATGGCCACGTAGTCCTGGATTTCCAGGCTGAGTGTGCCGTCTACCAGGAGTTCTTCCCCGGCGGCGTCGAACGAGCCGGACACGGTTGTGATGGCTTCGTCGTCCTTGTCCCCATTGAGAGCAAGGATGACTGAGCCCTCAGTGACCAGCGTCTTCGCGTAGTCGATGTGCTCGGGATTCTCGACGAAAATGACGTGGCCTGCGATGCGCCCAGGCATGCCGGTAATCCACTGATCCACTGCTGCGGCAATGGTCTGCTGCTGACTTAGCGTCAATTCCCCAACCCCCAATAGTTCCTTCGTTCTTGAGAAGAAGCTATGGGCCGGAGTGGCTGCCATGGTGGAGGAAATTGAAACTAGGTGGTGGAATGCCCCAAAGATAGGTGCTGCGTGGCGCTATCTAGGTGGTGGGGAAAGGTGGTCTAGGTGGTGGGAATCAATGCCCGATCATCTCGAGACAACCGCCGTCCATAATGCTTCCATCTGGGGCGATGCCCACCTCGCCCTCGAGCGAAACGTATCCATGGACGCAACCACCGCTTGGCGCTGCAGCTCCGAATCTGACGCCGCTGCCGATATCGTCTGTCTGAATCTCACTTTTGTTCAGACCTACGGATTCCAGGGCCTGACTCACCTTCTCTGGGTTCGCTTGCGTCCCCAGTGATGTGAGTGCCACACGTGCCGGCTCAAGGTACGCCTCCAGCCGCGTCTTCATGTCCGGGGATAAGGACCTTCGCTGGCGATAAGTTTCATTCGCGGCCATTGCTGCGTCACCGTCGTAGAACGCGCAGTTTCTGTCCGGCATAGGCTCAGTGCCCGCGCTGGGGCAGGCTGCCGTGGGTGTGGGAGTGGTCGACTCAGAAGTGACTGTAACTGGCGTC
Source organism: Micrococcaceae bacterium Sec5.1 (assembly GCA_039636795.1). Lineage (NCBI taxonomy): Bacteria > Bacillati > Actinomycetota > Actinomycetes > Micrococcales > Micrococcaceae > Micrococcaceae bacterium Sec5.1. Next base: position 4,703,205 of record CP143430.1, read on the forward strand.
CCGCAGCCCGCCACGGTGAGAGCTGACACCGCAGTTAGTGTGAGCCCGACGGACCATCGTATTTTCCCCATTCAAGGACCCTACGGGATGGGCTCCGGCAGGCATAGGCAATTTAGCTATCGATTTGATATTCTTGCGTTTGCCCTTCACACGCGTATCGAAGAATCTTTGGGGGACCTACGATGAACGCGAAGTCAACCATGCGGATCCGAAGCTACTGGCTAGGGTTAGCCATCTCTTATGGGCTCGCCCTCACAGTTGCGACTGTGGCAGATTGGCCATGGCCCCTGGTTGTTCTGGGTGTATTTATCCTGTTCATCATCCTGCAGGGACTCCACTATGGTCAGATCGGCCGCAAGGTCCATCGGGAGCCGGCCTCAGATGCACCAGCGATTAGCCTTCTGGCCTCCGCATTCACGGCTGCGGCGATCCTCATTCATGGAACGTCCATGGCGTTCTGGGCCGGACCCCTCCTGGGATTGGTCACAGCCGTCGTCATGTATTTGGTCCTGGCTAAGTATGGCCGGTTTTACAGTCCGTCTTCTGGGGGCGCTGATCAGCCTTCGGAGCAGGCAATTCATGACGCGTAGTCGTGAATTATCGTCTAGATGAACCTACTTCCGAACGGGATGGAACTGAGAATGAAGATTTTGTCTCTAATCGGAGCAGCGCTGTTCTTGTTGGCGGCTTCCATGATGTTCTTCAGTAAGCCTTGGGTGGGCGTTTTATTTCTGGCCGTCGCGGCCGCCCTAGTTGCCACATCGCGGATTTCCGAAAAGCAGCAACAAACTCCGCAAGACATTAAGCCGCAGAACCCCGAGGCGTGACGGCCCCAACCACGCAAGGAAAATGTCTGCGCCTCGACATAACTTGTCCCAGGGTGACAAGAGTAGCCCTATCGTCTACGAGAGGAATTCGCCATCCCTATCCGATCCCTAGGCCGGCATGGCTGCTAGGCCCGGTCGATTGAACCAGCCGTCTCTGAATGAATCTCACGCTGCAGGTCGCTCGGAGCACTCCAGATTGGTAGGGACGGCGCTGCTTATTGTCCTCTACATTCCGGCTGGCGCCGTCATGATGATCTTGACTATTGCCTTAGCGCCCGGATGGATTGTATTCACCAACGGTCATGTCATCGATTTTGTTCGGCTAAAGAAACTTCTAGAAATCTTCGCGCTCGATACGAGCGGATTGGCTGGTTTTCTTGCATTTGGGGGGCTGCTGTTAGCCATTAACCGAATCGAAATGAAGTCTCATGATAGCCCTGACGCGGACGGGGCGGTCAGAACATTTATCCTTCTGCGCTTTCGTAATTCCATACAATGGGCTGCAGTCATCGGAGCATCCACTGCTCCCGCGGGAGGGCTGATCTGGATTATTACGAACGTCGACCACGTTGACTGGCTCAGGTCGATTATCGGAGTTGCAGTGACATCTCTTGCTTTGTGGACGGTCTTGCTTCTAGCCGTACCAAGCAGCGGCTATTTCGGGCTGCAGTCTGTCGCTAAGACATGGAATTTAAACCACACTGCCTTTCGAAGAGACATGATCCTTCAAAATTGGGGAGGCCGCTGGAGAACAAACATACAGCAGACCCCACCGCGCCGGTGGTACCTGTGGCACGTTGCCTGGAGATGGCTAATCATTGCTTTCGGTGCTACCTGCGTCGTTCTCTTGCTCGCCGAGATGACGGACGAGGTCAAGCCGGATTGGGGCAACCCCGCGACGGCATCAGTGGCGCTAAGTTTGTTCCTCTTCAACGCTTACGTTGGAGGCGTTACCCTTCTCATCGCCGGGTGGCTTGCAGAAACAGGAATCACTGCGGTGAACCGGGGTTGGCGCAAGACGGGGGTCGTCCTTAAGAGCCTGGCCCTTTTCCTAGGGCCTGCCATAGCTATAGCCACCATCGGATTTGCTTATCTCCCGCTTGCGGTCATGGTTTGGATCATTGCTGCCACACAGGTGGCTTATGTACTCGGCCTTTTGAACGACGGAGATCTTCACCATGGGATTTGGTGGCCAGTACGCGGCATGATTCTGAACGCAAGATTGCAGTCGCAACGTTGGGCACACTTTAGGTGGAAAAGACTTGACGAAACGCTCCGGTCCGGCCTTTGTGAACTTCCCAGCAGGGAACGAAAGCGCAAGGAGAAAGAAATTTCCCGTTGGCACGATCGCCTCAGCAATTTCATGTAGTCCCTGGTCACATCTACTTCCGCACGACATGCGTCGGAGACGTCAGCTTGTCATTCGCGGCGCAAACGATCGGGTCCCATACCGAACGACAAAGGGTGGATTAGTGCAAAGAGGCTTTGCACCAACCCACCCCGAAGAAGCCCTACAAAACCGTCGTCCGCGAGAGCGACAGATCCTTCGTTTCCCGGAAGAACAGAACAACAACGACGGCGGACACGAGGGCCATGCCCATCAAGTAGAAGGCGGGAGCGAGCGGCGTCCCGAAGCCCGCTACGAGCCCGGTAGCAACGAACGGCGCGGTCCCGCCGAACAGCACGTATGCCAGCGTGTACCCAATCGCGGAACCCGAGGCACGCACGGACGAAGGGAACATCTCCACCAAAGCCGGCACATTGGACGTACCGATCACGGCGACCAAGGCGCCTAAGATGCTCGTGCCCAGGATTGCGAAACCAAGTCCCAGTGGCATGATCGAGAAGGCCGGAATCGTCATGACGACGAATCCCACACACGCCACCAGCAGCATCCGTTTGCGTCCGTAGCGGTCACTGGCACGCGCCGCCAGAGGGCAGACCGCCGTGTAGACGAGCATCGTAATCACACTCGTGATCATCGACTCCGTACTGGAGTAATGAAGGCTTGAGGTCATGTACGCAATCATGTAGCTGCTCATCAGGTAGTAAGCGATGGCGTTTGTGATGCTGTATCCGAAGAGCGTGAAGATCTGCCGGGCGCAGAGACGAATTGCATCACCCAGCGGCTTCTTAGCCACGTCGCCCTTCTTCTCCAAACCACGGAAAACGGGGGTGTCGTCCACTCTGGACCGAATGTACAAACCGATCAGACCCAGCGGCGCAGCGAGAAGGAATGGGATGCGCCAGCCCCAAGCTTGAAGGTCGGCGGTGCTCAAGGTCGCGGTGATGGCTGCTCCCAGCAGCGCACCCGCTACGGAAGCCAGACCAACAGTGGCCGGGATGATGCTGGCATAGGTCGCCCGCTTCCCTTCCGGCGCGTACTCCACGATGAACGCGGAAGACCCCGTGTACTCGCCACCGGTCGTGAACCCCTGAACCGCCCGGAACAGGAACAGCAGGACAGGAGCCCACACTCCGATCACTGCGAACGTCGGCAGGATGCCAATGCAGAACGTCGCCGCGCTCATGATCACCACGCACAGGCCGAGCATCTTGTTCCGCCCAATCCGGTCACCGTAGCGTCCAAAGAAAGCCGCCCCGAGCGGCCTCGCGATGAAGCCGCCGGCGAAGATCGCCCACACGGCCAGAAGTGACGCCGTCGTGGAGTAATCGGGGAAGAAGAGCTTGGCGATGGTGACGGACATGACTGCATAAGCCGCGGAGTCGAACCATTCGACGAAATTTCCGACGGCGGCCGCCGCGGCGACGCGCTTCAGGCTGCGCCGGGGGGAAGACTCAGTTTCAGCAACTTTCTCGGTCATCGTATTCATGATTGTTGTCCTTCGAGGTGGGGAGAGGCTACAACGTGTGGGAGTTCGCGGAGCTGGGCCCGCTGGACTTTTCCGGTGGCCGACTTCGGCAACGCGGTGACGTATTCAATGAATCGCGGGTACGCGAAGCGGGAGAAGTTCTTCTTCACGTGAGCCACGATGGTTTCGCTCAGGGCCGCTCCCCCAGAGTGACCGGGCACCAATTCGATCCAGGCCTTGATGGACTGGCCGCGGAGCTCGTCGGGCACGCCTGTGACGGACACGTCCCGCACGGGATCGAGTTCGCGAATGACTGCCTCCAGCTCATAGGGCCCCACCCGGTAGCCGGACGTTTTGATGACGTCGTCGGTCCTCCCCAGGAACCAGAAATAGCCGTCGTCGTCTGCGTAGGCTTGGTCCTTGGTGTGGTACCAGCCGCCCCCGAATGCGCTGGCGGACGCCTCCGGCATGTTCCAGTATCCCAAGGGAAATTGGGGGTTGGAGCGTGCCCGGAGGCAGATCTCGCCGGTCTCACCGACGGGGACTTCCTGCTCGTTTTCGTCCAGCAGGCGGACCTCCCATCCAGGAAGTGGACGGCCCATCGAGCCGGGCTTCACCGGCACATCTGGGTAGTTGCCCAACAGCGGGTAGGACTCCGTGGAACCGTAATAATCCAGCAGCGTCACCCGGTACTGCGTTTCGAACCACGCGATCAGGTCCGGCGTCAGCGGCTCATTGGACGAGCAAACCGTCCGCAGGGACAGCGGGAAGCGTGTACCGGCGTCGGGCACTTCCTCGCGCATCTTCCGCAGAAATGTCGGGTTGACCAGAGCGCTGGTGACGCCGTGGCGACTCATGCTGTCCAGCAGGGCTGCGGGGTCGAAGCCGCCGTTGGGCCGGAAAACCAAGTGTGTTGCGCCTAGCCGGAGCGGTCCCATGAGCTTGGCCAGCGACCATGCCCAATCGCCCGCACCGTAGAAAACATCGCCGTCGCCGATCTGGTGGCAGTACTCGAACTCGTTGTGGCCCAGGAGGGTCCGGTGGGCGTGGACGATTCCCTTCGCCCGGCCGGTGGTGCCCGAGGTGTAGAAGATCAGGGCGGGGTCGTTGGCTTTGGTTTCGACGTCCTGGAATTCTGCTTCGGCGGCGGCGATGTCTGGGCTGTCGATGTCGATGAACGTGCCTTCGTAATCCTTGAACAGGTGCTTCGCAGACTCCTCGGCGATGATCACTGACGCGCCGCTGTCCTCTAACCGGAACCGGATGGGCTCCGCGGCCCAGAGCAGGGACATCGTGACCAGGATGGCACCGGTCCGGAGCACACCGAGGTAGGCAGCCGGGGTGTCTGCGCGTTGCGGGAGAAGGACTGCGACCCGATCGCCCTTCTTGATGCCGGCTTTTTGCAGGGTGGCGGCGATCTGCCGGGAACGGTCCTGGATTTCGCCCCAGTTCACCTCGCGGTGACCTTCGACGGCGGACTCCAGGATGAGCGCGCGCTTGTCCCTTGGGTGCCGGTCGGCGACGTCGACGGCCATGTTGTAGAGCTCTGGAACCTCCCAGCGGTGGCTGTTCCGCAGTTCGGTGTAGCGGTCTTGGGTTGCTGTGGTTGTCATGGTTTTTATCCCGTCCTTTCAGCGGCGGCCGGCAAGGAATCGGGCCATTTCGCGCTGCGGTTCCCCGGTGCCGTAGGCCTCCCGATGGACACGCTTGGCTTCTGCCATGGCGTCGCTGAGGTCGTCGTCTTCCAAGCTGCGCAGGCGGTTCTTGGTCAAGCGAACGGCGCCCGGGGGAAGGAGGCTCAAACGTGCGGCGAGATCCTTTGCGTAGCCCAGCACGCCGCCGTCGTCCGCCAAGTAGTTTAGGAGGCCCAGACGCTGAGCTTCGGCAGCATCCACGAGTTCGCCGGTGAGGACGAACTGGGAGGTCTTGGACTTGCCGAGGATGCTCCACATGGCCCAGATGCCGGTGATGCTGGGGATGCCGGAGAGGACTTCGGGCTGGCCCATGCGGACTTTGGAGTCGCCGACGCGGAGATCGGCAAGGAGCGAATACTGGAACCCGGAGCCGGCGGCGACTCCGTTGACCGCCGCGATCGTGATCTGGTCGAGGTTGCGGACGGCGCGGTAGAGGCGGTCGAAACCGTCGATCCAAGCTTCCGCCGACTCGTGATCCTCAGGGTTCATGGAGGCGGTCTCGGCCAGGTCCTGTCCGGCGCAGAACGCCCGGCCGCTGCCAGTGAGGATCACCGTGCGGACCTCGTTGTTGCCTTTGAGGCCTTCCAGGTAGTCGATGAGTTCGCTGCGCATCGCTTCGGTCCAGGCGTTGAGCTTGTCCGGGCGGTTGAGGGTGATGATGGCGGTGGGGCCGGTTTGTTCGAAGAGGACGTCCTGGGACATTGGGGAGATTCCTTTGGTTCGTTGGGGCTTCTTGAGTCCCATCTGACCATCGGCGAATGTGACCCGTCTAACATCAATATCTACTCGACTTGATACCAAACTGATATGGTGCGGCATGGACTTCCACCATCTCAAGTACTTTGTGGTCCTCTCTGAGGAGCTTCATTTCGGCCGGGCAGCGCAACGTCTGCACATGGCCCAGCCGCCACTTTCGCAGCGGATCAAGGACCTGGAGAAAGAACTCGGGGTGGAGCTGTTTCATCGGCGGCGCACTGGCGTGGAGCTGTCTGAGGCGGGCGCATTGTTGCTGGAGCATGCGCGCGGGGTCTTGGATCACATGGCCATGGCGCAGGAATCGATGCGGCGGATCCGGCCTGGAGCGTCAGGCATCCTCCAAGCGGCGGTCCCGCCGGATACGAATCCCGTGGCGCTGTCCACGATGGTTTCTTCGTTTAGCTCGCTTGCCCCTGATGTTCTATTGAACCTGCACGAGCTCACCACCGTTGAGCAAGTGGAGCGACTGCGCGACGGCGAACTGGACGTAGCGGTGGTCCGTCACCCTTTGAGCAGCGTGGGTTTCGAGTCGGGGCCGGTGTTTTCCCGGGCCCTAGGGGTGGTGCTGAATGCTTCGCATCCACTGGCCTCTTTGGATTCTGCACGGCTGGGCGACCTGCCCGGGAATCCGTTGATCATCTTCCCGCGGCACATGGCCCCTACCTTGTACGACTCGTTCCTGCATACGTGCAGGGACGCCGGGTATCTTCCTGCGGCCATTGTTCATGCCCGAAACCAGCACTTCACGCACGGGCTGATCATGGCCGGCCGGGGCGTGCACTTCAACGAGGAGCCGTGGACCCCGCTGCCTTCGGGGATTGTGTGGCGGCCATTGGTAGGTGACCCGCTGGCTTGGCGGACTTCGGCACTGTGGTTGAAGAGCCGTCGGTCAGCGGAGACGGACGCGTTCGTGGCGGCTGTGGGTGCGGGGCTTGAGGCGGGTGGGCACGGGCGATGAAGGGCCTTTAGTTGCCCCTCATGGACAGTGATGCGGTGTCAGAACTATACCGATAGGGGTATAGTTCTGACGTTTTATCTCGTTCCGCCGAATGGCAAAACCATACCGTTGACGGTAGACTTTTGACATGAGGGCAACCTATCGGGACGCGCTGCGTCAGATCGCTTACGACAACCATGGTTATGTCACAACCGCGAATGCAGTGACCGCTGGCGTCCCCGCCGTGGAACTGCCGAAGCTCACAGCCCGTGGCGGCCTCGATCACGTCGGATACGGCCTCTACCGCATGACCGACATTCCTCCGACGGACGATGATCAGTTCGCCGAAGCTACACTACGCGCTGGAGACGACGCCTACCTCCGCGGCGAATCTGTCCTGGCACTTCTCGGCCTAGGGGACGTGAACCTTACGAAAATCACCGTTGGGACGGACCGTCGTGTCCGCCGCGCAATGCCCCCCTTTGTAAAGGTCACCAAGGCTCAGGCCGGTACGACTTTAACTCGCTACCGCGGGATCCGCGCCCAGCAGCTCAGCGAAGCTCTCCTCGAATGTCTGGGCCGGGTCCCCAGCACGCGACTGCGAGATGCGGCAGTCAAGGCCCGTGCTGAGGGACTACTGACTACGGCGGAGTGGAACCGTTTGCGCAAGGAGCTCGCCGCATGAGCTATGACACCCCACCTCGTAACCTCGCCGCCCAAACCAGAGAATGGAAAACTAGAGGTAGACGAAAACGTCACCCTTCGTCAGAGGACGACAATGGCTCTGGTCGTGATCGGGCAAATGCTTCCCGAGGGCGCGGTGAAAGGTGGCGGCGCGTGCTGATCTCCCGACCTTCGAGCCTGCTAGCGATTCACCTGGACACCCCCTCCAACCTCTTTTGGTCGCTGTGTCAAATTCGACACAAAGCGTCGTACACCCTTGATATGGTGAACGAAAATTCAGTGGAAGGTTGGTAATGGGGCGTCGTCGGGGATTTTTCGCGGAAATGCAGCATCAGGCGCGGCTGGCTGAACAGCGACAGCGGGCGGCAGTCCGTGAACACGCGGCAGCGGCCCGGCGGGCAGAACAGGCTTTCAAGGCGGAGCAAAGGGCAGCTGACGCGTTCCAGAGGGCTTCGGAGGCTGAGCGGAAGCGTTTGCAGAAGGAAGCCGCCGATGCCCACGTCGCTGCCAAACAGGCTGAAGTGGAGCAACTGAATGCCGAACTTTCTGCGCTATACGACCACGTCGATTCTCTTCTGGAGGCGACTCTCGAGGTTGACGACTACGTGGATCTTGAAGCACTCCGGCAGACGGCCAAGCATCCTCCGTTTGATCGGTCACTTGAGATTCCGACGCCTCCCCCTGTCGTCCTCTTGGATCCCGAAGAGCCAATATTTCAGCCTCCTGCTCCCCCGACTGGGTTGTTTGGCCGGAAGAAGAAGCTGGCTGAAGCGCAGGCACAGGCTGAAACGGAGTACGCAGCTGCCCGTGGTGCCTGGGAGGAAGAGACGAAGCAACTGCCCGAGCGCCGTCGTCAACTCGCCGAGCGGCACGCAGCAGCTGAGGCGAAAAGGCAGGAGCAACTTGCGCAGGCACGCAAGGTCTACGAGGCAGAGTGCGCTGCCCGCGAATCGGAAGCCGCCGAACATAATGCGTCTCTTGATCAGTTGATCGCGAGTTTGGGTTATGGTGTCGTCGATGCCGTGCAGGAGTACGTTGGAATCGTGCTCGCCAACTCCGTGTACCCCGAGTTGTTCGCGGTGGAGCACGAATCCGAGTTCGATCCTGCAACTGCTGAGCTTGCCTTACGAACGCTCGTGCCGGGCCCGGACAGTGTTCCTACGATCAAGTCTTACAAGTACGTCAAAGCATCGGATGAAATCACGCCCGTTGCTTTGTCTCAGAAGGATTCAAAGGACCGATATGCCGGTGCCGTGCATCAGGTCGCACTGCGTACGCTGCACGAAGTTTTTGAAGCCGACCGGCGCCGATTGATCCAGAGCATTTCGTTGGAAGTGGGAACGAATACCATCAACCCGGCGACGGGCCGTGACACTTACATTCCATTCGTTGCAGTAGCTGTCCCGCGTGACGTCTTCACCGACATTGATCTTTCAGCAGTCGTACCGTCCGCGACACTTGAACATCTTGGCGCTTCAGTCTCCAAGAATCCATTCGGTCTGGTTCCTGCCAATGTCTCTGGAGTGCGTTCCTCCTGATGTCGGCTGAGCAAACAATGATTTTCAATCCTCCGCCGGGGTGGCCAAAGCCGCCGCCCTCATGGCGCCCTCCGGCCGGGTGGACGCCGGATCCAGCCTGGCCAGCCCCTCCCGAGGGCTGGCTATTATGGCTGCCCGCTGAAACTGGTGAGGATGACCTCACTCAAACCCCGCCAGCAGCGATTGACACGCAAGACCAATGCGTAGTTCCCATGTCCCGTGGTCAGTCTTCTGAATCAGCCCGGATCGCTTTCCTTGAGGCCGAAAATAATCTTTTGAAGCAGCGTCTTGAACAGACCGGGACGGCGGCAGCGTCGTATGTTGAGCTAAACGACGGACTGGTACTGCAAGAGGTCGGCATCTATCGCTACCACCACCCACTTGAGAACGCGGCCTCCTACCGTGACAGGCTGGGTGAGATCGAAACACGCATCGCTGACCTGGTACGGGCCGGTGGCGCTATCATCAAGTCCAACATGTTCACCTTCGACAATTCCTTGGCCAAGGGGCGGCGCATGACCGAGGACTTGGCAAAACTCATGCTTAGGGCATATAACGCCGAATCTGACAACAGCATCCGGTCACTGAAACTCGGCAACGTCATAACCGCGAAACGGCGCTTGGAAGCATCGCGAGTGGCCATCGCCAAGCTCGGAGCACTTATGGAAATGCACATCAGCGATGAATTCCATAACCTCCGCTTGGAAGAGATTGAGCTGACAGCTGACTGGTTGATGAAGAAGCAGGAAGAAAAAGAAGCCCAACGTGAAGAGCGGGCCCGCCTTCGCGAAGAACAACGCGTTGAGAAGGAACTCGCCGAGGAACGCTCCCGGCTGGCCAAGGAACGTTCGCATCTCATCAATGCCCTTACTGCCCTCGGCGCTTCCGGCCAATATGACACTGAACTTGAACAGCGGCTGAGAGAAGTCGATGAGGCCATCGCCCAGAATGACTTCCGTGCTGCCAATATCAGGGCCGGGTATATCTATGTGATATCTAACCGGGGAGCCTTTGGCGAAGGAGTTGTGAAGATCGGCCTCACACGCCGGCTGGAGCCAGAACAACGCGTAGCCGAACTCAGTGGCGCATCTGTCCCCTTCCGATTCGACGTTCACACCCTGTACTTCTCTGAAGATGCAGTCACCCTTGAGAACGAACTCCACAAACACTTCGCGGCCCGCGCCCTGAACCAGGCAAACCTCCGGAAAGAGTTCTTCTTCGCTACACCAGCCGAGGTACGCGACGTCCTGGAGCGTAAAATCGGCAACCTGCTCGAGTTCACAGAGCATGCTGACGCAACCGAATACTTCCAGTCTGTCGGTTACTGGCCCCAACGAGACGATAACCAACTCACCGAACAGAAGTGAATGCCACCCTATGGCCAACGCAGCACTTTAACTGGCGTACACGGTTATTCGTGAGGCGGGAGTAGACGGTTTTCGAAGGATGGCTGGACTCAGCCTGAACCCGGAGTACTGCATTGCAAGGCTTGCAAGCTTGGCAAACTGGCTCTGGTAGGAAAATTGGGTGCTGCCGTAATGCAGGGAGGACGCGTCACTGCAGGGAGCGGCATGGTTGATCCGTCACTAATCCGATTCACCCAGAAACAACATCAAATCGTCCTTCAGGAACGGGGGTGGGTATCGGAGCTAGCAGCTGGCCTCAACGGCGGGTCCATGGATCCAGCGGATCTCCCAGCAATTCGTCTAGTCGAACGAAACGGAAATTACTACTTCTCGTTGGACAATCGGCGACGAGCCGCTTTCCAAGCAGCTCGTATGGCCATACCATTTCGCATCGCCACGCCGGGCGAAATCGCCACGGAAGCGGCTCGTAAATTCAGTACAAAGAACGATGGAGTGTCCATCGTGATTCGAGGAGGCAATCAATGACATCGGTTCCGGAAACCATCCCCGGGATGAATCGGCTTGACTTGGCTGACCTCATTGACCAACTCAGAGATAACCTGAAAGAAGATCCGGAATCCTGGGAGAATCCCGATCTGGACAGGTTCCTGGAATCCTTATCTGCATGGACCCGAGATATGGATGGTGTCTTCTTGAACCGTGGTGAACCACTCCCCGAGGTACCTTCCTGGGAACTTATCGCCGATATGCTTCTTGCAGCCAGAATTTATGAGTAGGGACGCGGGGTGAGGACGCAACGCTCGCCCATGTTGACCATTCCCCGAGTCCCGAGGTCACCGCGAAGACAGTTCATTATTCTGGTTTCGCCGACATTCCATAAGCCCAAATCATTTGTAACCGGCAAACAGCTCTGACGAGCCCGGCGACATCAAAACTTTTCGATCTCGTCTCGATTCGGCAGCGGCGTCTGCTCCAGGGCCTCCTCGAAGAGCGCATCATCGGATGAACTGAACGGAGGTTCCCACCAGCTTCGAAGCACGTCGCCCGCCACGACACGAACTTCCTGTCCGAGCCTTCTATCCTTCGCTATACGGTTGACAGTTTCTGTGAAGCGATAGACATAGTCCTCATAGGTTTGTTTGTACGCCTCCCGGAATCCGCCATGCTCGGGAACTGGGCTATCACCCTTACTTGACAGTGCAGGCAGCAGCGAGGGGTCGCGACTCCACTCGCCATCAACGACTTCTTCAACATTGAGATCTAGGACGATGGGCGCAGGTCGGTTCAGTTGGGTCATCAGCCCAGTATGTCCTGGTCGACAGACATTCGATACGAGGTGGCGCCATCCATTCCTCACACTGTCGGCCGATCCGAAGACGAATGCACAATTCATATTTAAAGCCAATGAGAATCAACTGGCCTGACTGGCTATTCATGAGGGGAGTAGACCCTTTTGTTGCGCGCGACGTTTGCTAAGTTTCGTTTGGGGTCAGGGCCCTATGGTGTTGCTATGGAACGGTACCAACGAGTGGACTGGCACCAGGGCTTCGACGAAGAGCCTATGGGGATGGGTAGCGAGATAGATGCCCAAGGTTTCGAGACGCGCAAAGTCGAACAGTTCAGGGACGGCACCTCCACCTTCGCGAACGAACTAACGGCCACTGGGAGTACTTGGCTCTCGGAAGTTGCTCTTCCTTCCTTGGAGGAGATCAACCAGCAGCAGTCTAAGTTCAATGCAGAGCCGATCGAGGCATCTCTCGGCAATGCGCCGGGTTGTGGGCGTAATTGGTCGAAAATCTCGCGGGTGTTCTTTGGAGTTGGCAGCGTTGCTTGATGGTCTGCGTCGTTAGCCCACGGACAAGCATCTACGCCCACGAGCAATCCGGCACGGCCGTTAAAACACGCCCGCCGGCCCTGAATAGGCCAACGTCCGGATCCGCCAACATCTTTGGGACAAACCCCGGAACGGCGGCACCACTCACTGCAACCCCAAAACCATGGAAACATGCATTAGATGAAGGAAACCTGTAGCTTTCAGCCGTAGCGGATCAAATCCAGGTGACCCGCCCTTGAGCATGAAGCAATGCAAAATCCATTCTTACCTGAGGAAACGCCTAAGTCTTAAGGAGACAGTAGTTCGGTAGCACTTCCACAGTCGGGCTTAGACTGGCAGCGAGACGTGTTGATGTGGGACGAGTTAGCGCTTTTGGCCTTTCAATGTGCGTTGGTGTTGTCACCATTACACTGCGATCATGGAAATCCTCCCCACTGTGGCCATAGGGATCAATCTGTATGTCGTGCCGACGTCAGAAGGCGGACGGGAGACGCCTCTGCTCGCTGGTTCTGCGGTGAAGATTAGATTCAGGTACCGGCCGAACTGGGGATTGCCTGGTTGGGCCGATGGCGAGCAAGCCGGTGCGCCGGTATTGGGTTTCTCTCGGGAGGACATTCATCCGGGTGAAACAGTTCGCGCTGTAATCGCGCCCTTCTACTTTGAAGGTGTGCCAGCTTGGCGGGATGTAGCGCCGGGCGATGAGCTGCGCATGTATGAAGGTCCACGCATCTGTGGGCGTGGAACCGTCATTTGGGTGCAGCACTCTACCTGGCCCATGGCAGAGGAGGACCAAGAGCGGTTCACCCGCTGGCTCGAATCAGGAACAGACGTGTCAGCAGCTATTTGAAGCGTTGGGTGGCCTTGTCTAAGCTTGCATCTTTGCCAGCGCTGTCGGAGGCGGTGTATTGGGCGTAGTTGGTGGATGAATCAATGGCGTGGCGATCGATCGTGGCCGGGGAGTAGCCGAGGGCCTCGGCGATGATGGCGACCGGGGTGAGTTTGGTGAGTTCATGCAGGGTTCCGAGTCTGGCCCCTCGGCTGCTGAAAGCCGTGCCGAGTCGCTGGGTTAGGGTCGAGGCCCGAAGGTGCTGGCCGGGGGCGCCACCGAGGATAGCGGATCAAATCCAGATGACGGTCCCACGATCATGAAGGAATGCAAAACTGCTTCTGACCTGCGGAAACGCCAAATTCGTAAGGGGGCGGGAGTTCTCGCATCCACTTCTACTCCCGTGCTTTAAACAACGCATATGCAGGTTGACCCCTGCCTATCATTTGGCACGAATGAAGTCGGCCAATCTTGCTTTGCCCTTCGAGGACCGGCAGTTTCCCCGCCTGTCCAGCTTCCCGCCTTAGGCCCCCGGCGTGCCGCTGAGTCGCAGCGCCGCGCCGAACAGCCCCTGCGCTGGCCACAACGAGCATTCGTGCAAAGCATACCCGCGCACAGGTCGAACCGCGCTGCATCCAAACGTTTAGGGCTCTAGCCGCGACACGTTGGTATCCCAAACGCCCACCCTCGTCACCCACCCCCTTGACTCCCACCCCCACCTTGCCTAAACTTTTCATAAAGCAGAATCTAAATTCCACAAGGCGGAAAGTGAAGCCAAGCACCAAGGCAGCAGCCAAGCCAACCCGGAAGATAGACCTAAGCCCCCTCCTCGGAAGGACCTACGATGACGTACACAGTGAACTGCTCCATCCTCCTGACGGAACTGCCCTTGCTCGAGCGCCCCGCCGCCGCGAAGGCAGCCGGTTTTGACGCCGTCGAGTTCTGGTGGCCCTTCGAGACCTCCGTCCCCACCGACGCACAAGTAACCGAATTCGAGAACGCCATCAAGGACGCCGGCGTTCAGCTCACGGGTCTGAACTTCAACGCCGGCAACATGCCTGGCGGGGATCGCGGCCTGGTCTCCTGGCCGGCACGCTCCACCGAGTTCCAGGACAACATCGACGTTGTCGCCGGCATCGGTGAGCGCCTCGGCTGCAAGGCCTTCAACGCCCTCTACGGCAACCGCATCGACGGCGAATCCGCCGAGAAGCAGGACGCCATCGGTGCCGAAAACCTCGCAACCGCAGCGGCCGGCGTCGCACGTATTGGCGGAACTGTCCTCCTCGAACCGGTCAGCGGCGCACCCAAGTACCCGCTCCTCACCGCTGAAGACGCCCTCAAGGTCATCGCCCGCGTCAAGGCAGAATCCGGCGCCCAGAACATCAAGCTCCTCGCCGACTTCTACCACCTGGCAGTCAACGGCGACGACGTCGAATCCGTCATCGAGAACCACGCCAAGGACTTCGGCCACATCCAGATCGCCGACAACCCCGGCCGCGGCGCTCCCGGAACCGGCACCCTCCCCCTCGGCGAATGGATCGCCCGCAGCCGCGAACTCGGCTACGACGGCTACATCGGCCTCGAGTACAAGGAACCGCAGGAATCGGCCTTCAGCTGGGCCATCCGCCAGCGCGCCAACGCCAACTAGCGAACGACGGCGGCACCCGCCAAAGCGGCTATCTCGCCGTCCAGCACACCTGAGCTAAAAAGACTTTCAGAAAGAGAACCACAATGAGCAACGTTGCAGTCATCGGACTCGGAATCATGGGCCTCCCCATGGCCATCAACCTCGTCAAGGCCGGCCACACGGTCACCGGTTTCAACCGCAGCCAGGACAAGATCGACAAGCTCGTCTCCGAGGGCGGCCAGGGTGCCACGAGCATCGCGGACGCAGTCAAGGACGCCGACGTCGTCATCACCATGGTCCCGGACTCCCCCGATGTCGAGGGTGTTGTCAGCGGCAAGGACGGCGTCTTCGCCAACGCGAAGAAGGGCGCACTCTGGATCGACGCATCCAGCATCCGCCCGGACGTCGCAGCCCGACTGGCAGCAGACGCCAAAGAAGCAGGCATCCGCCCGCTCGACGCTCCCGTATCCGGCGGCGAACAGGGCGCCATCGACGCCGTCCTTTCCATCATGGTCGGCGGCGAAGCTGCAGACTTCGAGGCAGCACAGGATGTCCTCAACGCAGTGGGCAAGACCATCGTCCACGTCGGCCCGTCCGGCTCCGGCCAGACCGTCAAGGCAGCAAACCAGCTGATCGTAGCCGTCAACATCCAGGTCCTCGGGGAGGCCATCGCCTTCCTTGAGGCCTACGGCGTAGACACCGACGCAGCACTGAAGGTCCTCGGCGGCGGCTTGGCCGGCTCCAAGGTCCTGGACCAGAAGGGTCAGAAGATGCTCGACCGCAACTTCGACCCCGGCTTCCGCCTGGCCCTCCACCACAAGGACCTCGGCATCGTCACCTCCGCAGCCCGCGAAGCCAACGTCGCTGTCCCGCTCGGCGCAGTCGTCGCCCAGCTCGTCGCCGCAACCGTCAACCAGGGCGACGGCGGCCTCGACCACTCGGGCCTCTTCAAGCAGGTCCTCCAGCTCAGCGGCCGCAGCTAACCCAGCCGCCCAAGAGGCAACAAAGCAACACAGTAGGGAACCCGCCGTCGTACCTAAACGACGGCGGCTCCCTCACCACACCCAAAAACACCCCAGACTTCGCCCGCAAGGGCAACAAACAAGGAGTACACCATGGCTAAGATGCGCACCGTTGATGCGGCAGTCGCCATCCTGGAAAAGGAAGGCGCCACCGAGGCTTTCGGCCTGCCAGGCGCAGCGATCAACCCCTTCTACTCAGCAATGCGTGCCCACGGCGGCATCCGCCACACGCTGGCCCGCCACGTTGAAGGCGCCAGCCACATGGCTGACGGCTACAGCCGCGCAGCTGATGGCAACATCGGCATCTGCATCGGCACGTCGGGCCCCGCAGGCACGGACATGATCACCGGCCTGTACGCAGCCCAGGCCGATTCGATCCCCATGCTCTGCATCACCGGCCAGGCACCCGTTGCCAAGCTGCACAAGGAAGACTTCCAGGCCGTGGACATCGAGTCCATCGCCAAGCCGTTGACCAAGTTCGCAATGACCATCCTGGAACCGGGTCAGGTTCCCGGCGCGTTCCAGAAAGCTTTCCAGCTGATGCGTTCAGGTCGTCCGGGCCCGGTCCTGCTGGACCTGCCCATCGATGTTCAGATGGCCGAGATCGAGTTCGACATCGACGCCTACGAGCCCCTGCCGGTGGAGAAGCCCAGGGCTTCCCGCAAGCAGCTGGAAAAGGCCCTGGACATGTTGACCTCGGCCCAGCACCCGCTGATCGTTGCCGGTGGCGGCATCATCAACGCCGGCGCTTCGGCCCAGCTGGTTGAGCTGGCCGAGATCCTGAACGTTCCGGTTATCCCGACGCTGATGGGTTGGGGCTCCATCCCGGACGACCACCAGCTGATGGCCGGCATGGTTGGCCTGCAGACTTCGCACCGCTACGGCAACGAGACGTTCCTGCAGAGCGACTTCGTGATCGGCATCGGCAACCGTTGGGCCAACCGCCACACCGGCGGCCTGGACACCTACACTGCCGGCCGTAAGTTCGTGCACATCGACATCGAGCCGACGCAGATCGGTCGCGTTTTCTCGCCGGACTTGGGCATTGCGTCCGACGCCGGTGCGGCGCTGGACGGTCTGTTGGAACTGGCACGCGAACGCCAGGCAGCCAAGACCCTGCCGGACTACTCGGGCTGGGTTGCCGAGTGCCAGGAGCGCAAGGGCTCCCTGCACCGCAAGACCAACTTCGACAACGTGCCCATCAAGCCGCAGCGCGTGTACCAGGAGATGAACAAGGCCTTCGGCCGCGACACCACCTACGTGTCCACCATTGGCCTGTCGCAGATCGCCGGCGCACAGATGCTGCACGTGTTCGGTGCGCGCAAATGGATCAACGCAGGCCAGGCCGGACCGCTGGGGTGGACCGCTCCCGCCGCTCTGGGCGTTGTTCGTGGAACCCCGGATGCCACCGTTGTTGCCCTGTCCGGTGACTACGATTTCCAGTTCATGATCGAGGAACTGGCCGTTGGCGCACAGTTCAACCTGCCGTACATCCACGTTGTGGTGAACAACAGCTACCTGGGCCTGATCCGTCAGAGCCAGCGCGGCTTCAACATGGAACAGAACGTTTCCCTGGCCTTCGAGAACATCAACTCCCCGGAGACCAACGGTTACGGCGTGGACCACATCAAGGTTGCCGAAGGTCTGGGCTGCAAGGCCATCCGCGTTGAGGACCCCAACGATCTGCCTGCCGCTTTCGACAAGGCCAAGGCACTCATGGGCGAGTTCAAGGTTCCCGTCGTTGTTGAAGTGATCCTGGAAAAGATCACCAACATCTCCATGGGCGTTGAGATCAACGGCGTGAACGAGTTCGAAGAGCTGGCAGAGACCGCGGCGGACGCTCCGACCGCGATCCTGACCAAGGCTTAAAGGAAAAGGAGGCACCGGAATGCGTGTTGTCATCGCCCCGGACAAATTCAAGGGCTCGCTGTCCGCGCCCGACGTCGCCAGGCATCTCGCAACAGGATTGCTGGCAGGCTTCGGACAAACCGGGCTCGAGGCAACACGCATTCCGGTCGCCGACGGCGGCGAAGGAACCATCGACGCCGCCATCGGCTCGGGCTTCACCCGCCGGACCACTGCCGTCACCGGCCCGTTGGGCGAACCGGTGAAGGCAGACTTCGCAGTGCGGGACCAGGAAGCAGTCATCGAAATGGCGGCTGCTTCAGGCCTCGCACTCCTGCCGGACGGCCCCACGAGTGAAACAGCACGTAACGCCACCAGCATCGGCACGGGCGAACTCATCCGCGCCGCGATGGACCTCGGCTGCCGCAAGATCATCCTGGGTGTGGGCGGCAGCGCCAACACCGACGCGGGCGCTGGAGTTCTTCAGGGTCTCGGCGCCGTGTTCCTGGACAAGGACGGCAACGAGCTCCCCGGCGGCGGTGCGGCTCTCGCTGAAGTAGACAGCATCGACTTCTCCAACTTCGACGTCCGTATCGAGGCAACGGAGTTCGTGTTGGCGTCCGACGTCGACAATCCCCTTTTGGGGTCAAGCGGAGCCCCAGCCATCTTCGGTCCGCAGAAGGGCGCGACGCCGGACGACGTCACCTCGCTCGACGCAGCAGCAAGCCACTTCGTGGACGTGCTCGCAGCAACCACAGGCCAGCACGCCAAGTACGCCGCCAAGGCAGAAGGCGCTGGAGCAGCAGGCGGCGTTGGCTACATTGCCATCGCGGCACTGAACGCTGAGCGGCGGCCGGGTATCGACGTCGTGCTTGAATTTACTGACCTTGAACAGAGACTGAAGGGCGCCGATCTGGTGATCACCGGAGAAGGCAGCCTGGACGAACAAAGCCTGCTCGGCAAGACCCCCATGGGCGTCTCCCGCGCAGCACAGAAGGCCGGGGTCCCCGTGATCGCAGTCTGCGGCCGGAGTACCCTGAGCCGGGAACAACTCACGGATGCCGGCTTCCACACGGTCCACGCTTTGACCGACATGGAAACTGATGTCCAGAAATGTATCGCTGAAGCCGGTCCGTTGCTTGAACAATTAGGTAAGCACATAGGCGTGTACCTGGCGGAACGGACCGAAAACAAGGAGTACCTCAATGTCTGAAGCAATCGGCGCCTATGACCTCGTTATCCGGGGCCAGCGCATCCTGACCACTGCCGGCCTCGCAGCGCGCGAAGTTGGTGTCCGCGACGGCATCATCGTCGCCATTGAACCCTTGGGCAACGGCCTGACGGGCAACGAGGTCATCGAACTCGCAGACGACGAAACCCTCATCCCCGGCCTCGTGGACACGCACGTCCACGTCAACGAGCCCGGCCGCACCGAGTGGGAAGGCTTCGCCTCCGCCACGCGCGCCGCAGCCGCCGGTGGCGTCACCACCATCATCGACATGCCGCTGAACAGCATCCCGCCCACCACCAGCGTGGACGGCCTGGAGCAGAAGCGCGTTGTGGCCAAGGACCAGGCGTTCGTGGACGTCGGATTCTGGGGCGGTGCCATCCCGGGCAACAAGGGCGACCTCCGCCCGCTGCACGACGAAGGCGTTTTCGGCTTCAAGTGCTTCCTCCTGCACTCCGGCGTGGACGAGTTCCCGCACCTTGACGCGGATGAGATGGAAGAGGACATGGCTGAGCTCAAGTCCTTCGACTCCCTGATGATCGTGCACGCCGAGGACTCCCACGCGATCGACCGCGCACCGCACCCAGGCGGCGACCACTACGAAACCTTCCTCGCTTCCCG
Organism: Micrococcaceae bacterium Sec5.1; assembly: GCA_039636795.1. Lineage (NCBI taxonomy): Bacteria > Bacillati > Actinomycetota > Actinomycetes > Micrococcales > Micrococcaceae > Micrococcaceae bacterium Sec5.1. The sequence continues at coordinate 4,722,824 of CP143430.1, forward strand.
CCCCCGCGGCGCCGAGAACAAGGCAATCGCCGAGGTCATCGAACGCGCCCGCTGGACCGGCGCCCGCGCCCACATCCTGCACCTCTCATCCTCGGACGCGCTGCCGATGATCGCCTCGGCAAAGCGCGACGGCGTCAACCTCACCGTTGAGACGTGCCCGCACTACCTGACGCTCATGGCCGAAGAAATCCCCGACGGCGCCACCGCCTACAAGTGCTGCCCGCCCATCCGTGAGGCCTCCAACCGCGAGCTCCTCTGGAAGGGCCTGCAGGACGGCATCATCGACTGCATCGTCTCGGACCACTCCCCCTCCACACTGGATTTGAAGGACTTGGAGAACGGCGACTTCGCAGTGGCATGGGGCGGCGTTTCCTCGCTGCAGCTGGGCCTGTCCCTGATCTGGACCGAAGCCCGCCACCGCGGCATCCCGCTGGAACAGGTCGTATCCTGGATGGCCGAGAAGCCCGCCGCCTTGGCCCGCCTGCACAACAAGGGCCAGCTCGCCCTCGGCTACGACGCCGACTTCTCCATCTTCGCGCCGGACGAAGCCTTCGTTGTGGACGTCACCAAGCTCAAGCACAAGAACCCGATCACGCCCTACGACGGCCGCCCACTGGCCGGCGTCGTCCGCAAGACGTACCTGCGCGGCACCCCGATCGACGGCCAGAACCCCGGCGGCAAGCTGCTCCGCCGCGGCAACGTTTAGGGTCCACCGCCATGGCAGTCAGTGCCTACGGGCCGCCGCCCACACGTCCCGTCCGGGGCGTTACGGGCCGGCGACCGGGAGTGAGCGCACAGCCCGGCCTAAGTGCGCGGGGCCTCGCGCTCTGGGTCAACCCGGCCGAGGGCGACGAGATGGATCCAGCAGTCTGGGAACGGGCAGCACGCCTTGTGCTGGCCCGCGCCATGAAACTTGCCCCGGAGGCGGAAGTCCGCATCTGGCCCGCCATCGGGGCAGAACACTCCGGCGTCGGCGATACTTCCTGGGGCGGCACTCCGCAGGAAGCCGCCGACGCCGGTAACCACCCTTCCCTGTCCCTCGCCGAGGCTCTCGCAGACGGAAATTCCCCCTCCAACGGACGAATCACCTCCGTACGCGAGGATGATATGTCCGTTGGCGGGGGCCAGACCATAAGCGGCGGCAGCACCGCCGTCGAGCCCGTCATGTTGGCCGGGCGTCGTAGTCAACTTGCAATCGACCTCGCCGCTGAAGTAGTGCTGCTCGACGGCGAGCCGGTTGCCTTTACTGGCATGGAATACAAGCTGTTGCGCTACCTCGTGGTGAACTGCTCGCGCGCCATTAGTCGTGAAGAATTGCAACGTTTTCTGGAGTCATTTGATCTCCCCGGCGCGGCATTTCGCTCCATTGACGTTTATGTTGGAAGGGTGCGGCGGAAGCTTGGAAGCGCCCGCCACACTGTCGCCACCGTTCGTGGTGGCGGCTACCAGTTCGTGCCAGGGCCTTATGCCACAGTGCGCGGACCTGCGGAATACAGCATCTGACTTCGCTGTTCTGTCTTTAGACAATCCGTTTTCTTGAATGACCAATGCCGGCTGCAAGCCGGTGAAACGCAAAGGATCGCCATGACCCAGAAACTCCTCGTCGGAACGCAAGCACCTGACTTCGCGCTGCTCGACGCCGACGGCACCAAGGTCTCGCTGTCCGATTACCGCGGACGCAACGTCATTGTGTACTTCTACCCCAAAGCAGCCACCCCCGGCTGCACCACCGAGGCCTGCGATTTCCGCGACAACCTCGCAAGCCTGCAGGGCAACGGTTACGACGTCATCGGGATCTCCCCTGACGCCCCCGAGGCCCTCGCCAAGTTCACTGGTGAATTTGCGCTGACCTTCCCGTTGCTCTCCGATGAGGACCACGCCGTGGCCCTCGCCTACGGCGCCTGGGGCGAGAAGCTGGTTGACGGCGAGATCGTCGAAGGCCTGGTCCGTTCCACCGTTGTGCTCGACGGCGAAGGCACCGTCAAGCTCACCCAGTACCAGGTCAGCGCCCAGGGCCATGTCCAGGCCCTGAAGGAAGAGCTGCTGGGCGTCTAACCCTCTCTCACTTCCCGCGGCTTTAGGGACGTCCTTCTCTCACATCCTGAGGCTTTAAGGGAATCCCTCTCGCACATAACTGCACAATTTTTGTAACGCCCGCCCATGATTGTGAGCGGGCGTTACACGTCTCTTTACTAAACGTGACAAAAGGCCCGCGGCAGTAGTTAATGGAGCCATGGTCTCAACCGCGTCCCCTCGCCATGCTGTAGTCGTAGAAGATGACGCCGATATCCGTGGCCTCCTCGTTTTGGTCCTTGAGCAGCTCGATTTTGTGGTGACGGAAGCGCCCGACGGTCTTTCCGGCGTCGAGGCCGTCCGCAACACCAACGCCGAACTGGTGACGCTGGATATCAACCTCCCGGACATCGATGGCATGGAAGTTTGCCGGCGCCTGCGGGAGTTCTCGGACGCCTACATCTTGATGCTCACCGCCCGTGCCGACGAGATTGACCGGCTCAACGGTTTGGACACCGGAGCGGATGATTACGTCAACAAGCCGTTCAGCCCCAAGGAACTGCAGGCCCGCATCCGTGCACTTTTCCGCCGGGCCCGAACACCCGCTGCACCCGCCGAGGACACCCGTCAGACTGACGAACTCGCCCGCGCTGCGGTTGTGCAGACGAGCCTCCTCCCGCAGGAAACTGTCCGGCTGAAGGATTACGACGTCGCTGGTGCCTTCCGCCCATCGCGCAGCGTGGGTGGGGACTTCTACGACTGGTACCAGACCGGCGACGGGATGCACCTGACGTTCGCCGACGCCATGGGCAAGGGCATGGGCGCGGCCTTGATAGCGGCCACTGTCCGCGCCGTCATGCGGTCAGTGGCGGACACCCCTGCAATTGCTGACGCCTTCGAGTCCGCCAGCGCCACACTGACCTCCGATCTGGACCAGTCCGGGTCCTTCGTGACCATGTTCCATGCTCGCCTGGACAGTGCCTCGGGCAAGCTCAGCTATATCGACGCCGGTCATGGACTCGCTCTGCACGTTCCGGCCGAGGGGGCGGCACGGAGATTGGTATCCGCCGGGCCACCTGTCGGGATACTGGAAGAACAGCAATGGCCGGCCGCGGAACTACAGCTGGAGCCGGGCGATTCCCTCGTGATCGTCAGCGACGGCGTCCTCGACGCTCACGATTCCCTTGAAGAGTTCGTGAGGAACGTAGAGAAGGCGGCGAGGAGCAGGGGCACCTCGGACGAGGTCTGTGCTGCCCTGCTGGAGCTTGCACCGGCGGACACAGCGGAAGATGACGTGACTGCCGTCGTGGTTCATCGACGGCGTGAGGTTGGCCGGGATGTTGGGCTGGAAGGCAACCACAGCGGAGTAGCTCAGACAATCCGGCACTAGTCACACAAAAGGGGGGAACGTGACGCGATTCTGGACTCGGCTTTGTGTTGTCCTAACGGTCATTCTGGGCGTGAATTACGTCGCGTGGCGCTGGCTGGCTTCCCTGAATTGGGAAGCGTGGTGGATCGCTGTTCCGCTGGTGATTGTAGAGACGTACAGCCTTATTGACGTGATGCTATTCGGCCTGACGGTCTGGAACCTGAAGATTCGCAAGCCACCGCCCGCGGCGCCGGATAACGCGACGGTGGACGTTTTCATCACCACGTACAACGAGCCGCTGGACCTGGTGATGACCACCGCCCTCGCCGCCAAGGGCATACGCTGGCCGCACAGTACCTGGATTCTGGACGACGGCGACCGACCTGAGATGCGCGAGCTCGCCGAGTCGAACGGGATCGGTTACGTAACCCGCGGCGCCGACTGGACGCCGGACATGCCGCGGCACGCCAAGGCCGGCAACCTGAACAACGCGCTCATGATTACGTCGGGCGAATACCTGTTGATCCTCGACGCCGACCAGATCCCGGAGCCGGACATCCTGGACAAGACGCTGGGCTACTTCAACGATGACCGCGTGGCGTTGGTCCAGACGCCCCAGTACTTCATCAACGTTCCCGCCGACGATCCCCTGGGCAGCCAAGCACCCCTCTTTTATGGCCCGATCCAGCAGGGCAAGGACGGCTGGAACGCGGCGTTCTTCTGCGGCTCCAATGCGATCCTGCGCCGGGAAGCCCTCATGCAGCTTGGTTTGGTGGGATACGTCAAGGCCACGGAGAAGAGTGTGCGCCGTGCTCTGGCTGCGTCGCGGTCTGCCATCAAGAAGGCCCGGCGTTCGGCAGAGGCGGAGAACCCGCTGGTGGAGCAAATGCTCAACGAGGTGGAAGCCGCCACCGAAAGCGCCCAGCAGGAGCTCGAAGCCGGGGCATCCCTGAGCGAGATCACGTACCGCGTACGCCGCAAAGTGGACGACGCCGTTCGCACGCTCGTGGCCGCCGACTTCTCAGCGCTCCAATCCGACCTCGAAGAAATCGCTGCCATGGAACTGGCCCACGTCGGCGAGTCTGGCGTCACGACAGTGGCAAGTGACGCCGTCGACCGCATGTCCGGACGCGACTGGTCTCCGCTGGGCGCCCTCGAGTCCGTTCACGCAGTCCTGGACGCCATCTCCGTGGAACGAACCGACGAAGCCCAGCCCATCATGCCCTTGGCCACCATCTCCGTCACTGAGGACATGGCTACGGCGATGCGCCTTCACGCCCTTGGCTGGAAGAGCGTCTACCACCACGAAGTCCTCGCCAACGGCCTGGCTCCCGAGGACATCAAAACCATGCTGACCCAACGCCTTCGCTGGGCCCAAGGCACCATGCAGGTCCTCCTGCGCGAGAACCCGTTGGTCCAACGCCGCCTCGCGTGGGGCCAGCGGCTCATGTACTTCTCCACCATGTGGAGCTACCTGAGCGGTTTCGCGGCCGTCGTCTACTTTGCGGCGCCCATCATCTACCTGACGCTCGGCATCCTCCCCGTCAGCAGCCTGAGCCTCGAGTTTTTCGCCCGTTTCATCCCGTTCATGGTGGTAAACCAGATGCTGTTTGTGATCGCCGGACACGGGATCCCCACCTGGCGCGGGCAGCAGTACAGCCTCGCGCTGTTCCCCACCTGGATCAAGGCCTGCACGACGGCGGCACGTAACGTCTGGTTCGGCCGTCCCCTCGGGTTCGCCGTCACCCCCAAGGCCCGGCAGAGTGGCGGCCCCAGCTGGAGCCTGATTCGTCCCCAGATCATCGTTGCTGTGTTGCTGGCCGTTGCTCTCGTTGTCGGGCTGGCGCGGCTTCTTTCTGGCCTGTCGGAGCCCCTCGGAACCCTGGTGAATGTAGCGTGGGTAGCTTACGATCTGGTGGTCCTCAGCGTGCTGGTCAAGGCTGTTTTGTACAAGGGATTTGTTCCTGAAGTCTCCGAAGAGAGGAATGCTGATGCAGTTTAGCTACGAGGTCAAAGACTCCTACGCGGAGGTGAAGAGCGTCGGCCGGTTGAATATGGTGGCCGCTCCGAAGCTGCGCGAACTAGTGGCCGAGGTTGTGGCGGGTGGGTCCAGTCGCGTTGTGGTGAACCTTGAAGAGACCGACTTCATGGATTCCTCGGGCCTCGGAGCCCTCATCGGTTGCCTCAAAGCGACTCGTCAGGCAGGCGGCGATTTGCGGATCTCGGGTGTGCAGCCACAGGTCAAAATGGTCCTGGAACTGACCAACATGGACCGCGTTCTCACCGCATACTCCTCAGCCGAGGAGGCGTTCGGAAATGACTGAGGTCATCGCACGCAGGGGATTCCGCGGCCTGTCCAACGAAGAAGCCATCGAAGCCATCCATGCCGAGCTTGATGCTTTGTGGGACGACGCCTCCTTCGTCCCGGACATGGACCGGATGACCTTCACCACCGCCGTCATTGAGGCCGCCGCCAACATCGTGCAACATGCCCTTCCCGTGGCCGAGAAGCCCGTGGAGATGGGTGTGGACATCAGCGTCCGGCCCAGCCGCCTTCAGGCGCGCGTCAGTGCCTACAACGCCCGCGAGCCCTTCGCCGAGGACATGCAGGCCAACATGCCGGACGAGGACGCCGAATCCGGACGCGGTCTTGCTCTCATCGAAGCCTTGGTGACCACCGTAACCTTCGAACGCCAAGACGGAACCAACACCTGGATCCTGACCCGCGAAACCTGACCTTCTCTCACATCCACCGGCCTTTCCGGCGATGCTCTCTCACACCCGGCGCCTGTGATCGCGGGCGCGGTGTGTTCTGCCCATCGTAAGACGCTAGGCACCTGTAACCATTGATGGTCGGCGCAACCGCCAAAACCAATCACGATCTGCGAGAGCATCGGCCCAAACCGGTCACGATCTGCGAGAGCATCCGAAGTACTGACGTTCTCTCACATAATCGCCGATTTCCCGGAACGTTCTCTCACTTACGCCTTGTCGATGGCCTCTTTCAACGCGCCCAACACCAAAGTCACCGACGCCCGGTTCGCGTTCGGCCCCATCATTCCGATGCGCCAGACCGTATCCGTGAACTCGCCCACCCCGGAACCGATCTCCATACTGAAGTTCTCCAGAAGGTAAGCGCGGACGGCGGCCGAGTTGACGCCGTCGGGCACTTTCACGGTGGTGAGGCTCGGCAGTCGGGCGCCTTCGGCCGCGAACAGCTCAAGTCCCATCTCCTGCAGGCCGCTCTGCAAGGCAGCGCCGGCAGCGCGGTGGCGGGCTTGGACGACGTCGAGCCCCTCGGCGAGGATGCGGTCGAGCGCGGCTTCGAGACCGGCGATCATGGTGACCGGCGCCGTGTGGTGGTACGTACGGGCACCGCTGGCAGCCCCGACGTAGCCGCCGAGCAGGCCGATATCCAGGTACCACGAGCGCGGATCCTTGACGCGACGCTCAAACGCGCGGTCGGACACGGTGAATGGCGAAAGCCCTGGCGGAACGCCCAGGCACTTTTGAGTCCCGGCATATCCGACGTCGATCCCCCAGTCGTCTGCCAAGAGCTCCAGTCCGCCGATGGACGTCACGGCGTCGGTGATCAGCAAGGCGTCGCCCTTTCCTGCCCCCAGCGCAGCGATGTCGGAGAGGACGCCGACGGACGTTTCAGCATGGACGGCCGCAATCACCTTCGGATGAGGATGGGCCGAGAGCACCCGATCTGCATCCACCGGCTGGCCCCACTCGTGGTCGACCCGAACGACACTTGCCCCGCACCGCCGGGCGACCTCACACATTCGCGCCCCAAAAAGTCCATTGACAGCGATCACCGCCACATCGCCATCGGACACGGTGTTCACAAAAGCGGCCTCCATGCCGCCCGAACCTGTGGCACTCAACGGGAGCGTGCGCGCATTCGAAGTACCCCAGACAGCCCGCAAACCCTCGCATGTACGGTCCAAGCGTTCGATGAAGACCGGATCCAGATGGCCGAGCACTGGATAGGCCAGTGCAGCCATGGCCTCGGGGTAGCAGTTGCTCGGACCGGGACCGAACAGGAACCTTGACGTCAGAATGTCGGGCATGTGCGAACTCCTTCAGCTGGTTCTCGTCATTCTGCCCCAGGGTGCCGTGCGGTGCGAGTCTCCAAGCCCCGAGCCTCCAAGCCCAAACTGCTAAGGTTACTCATCAATGCGGAGGCCGCCACGGTAAGGGGACAGCCGCCACAGTGAGGGGACAAGGGTGACGACTGAAGGAAATGAGCAGCCAGAGAAGGGCGTCCGCGGCGAGGTAACCCAAGACCGATTCGTTGCGGGACAAGATCTCACAAGGTGGAACACCCGGATTGGCCGTGTCCTGGCGGGGGCTGCACAACGAATCACCAAACTTCTGGGCCCTTACGCAGCGCTGATCATCACGTTGGCTGTGGGACTTCTCATTGCCGTCTCCCTCGCAGTGGCTTTCGGCGAGGTCTACGAGTCGGTCACCGAAGCCGACGGGGTCGCGGGCCTCGACCACCCTGTCCTTGACGCAGCCAAGACCGTTCGCTCCCCTGCAGTGGACCTTGCCATCACCGCTTACACGAATGTTGGCGGCACGGTTGGCATGCCGATCATCGCGGTGGGGATCATGATTGCGTTGGCCACGAAGCGCCGCTCTTGGACTCCTGTCATCCTGATGCTGACAGCGGGCCTGGGCTCACTGCTGATGACGATTCTGGGCAAGCCTCTGTTTGGCCGCACCCGCCCTGACCTCGCGGACGCCATTCCTCCGTACGAGCACTCGCCGTCGTTCCCCAGCGGCCACTCCCTGAATTCCATCGTGATCGCAGGAATCGTGGCCTACTTGATCATTCTTCGCCTCAAAACGGCCAAGGCCAGAATCATCACCGTCGTCCTTGCATCAGCGTTTGCCGCGACCACGGGCTTGAGCCGCGTCTACCTCGGACACCACTGGCTCACAGATGTCCTGGCCGCGTGGGCTCTCGGCATAGCATGGCTTGCCTTGGTCATTACGGCGCACCGCCTCTACCTCACTGTGAGAACGCGGCGCCCCGACGCGGTACTCTCTTGACACCAGAGCAAGTGCTCGGCTTAACTATTTACGTATGCTGAAATAACAGTTCCATGATGCGGAAGCAATGAGAAGCAAGCTTCCTCCTGCTAAAAGGTAGGAGTTCCGCATAGCCCACACCATGGATGCCAGCATTTGCACGAGGATGACAAGCATGGAGCTTGCAGTATTCAACAGTGTTGACCGGGACGAGGCCATCAGGACCCTGACCCCTTGCCTGGATATCAGCCGCTGGGTTGAGGACGTCGCCGACGCCCGACCCTTCACGAGCGTCGACGAACTGCTGGGTCAGGCCCGCCAAGCCGCCGAGCCGTTCACGCCGGAAGAGGTGGAATCCGCGCTCGCCCACCACCCCCGGATCGGCGAACGACCCAAGGCCCAGACCACCGAGGCGGCCATGTCCCGTTCGGAACAATCCGGAGTGGACCCCAGCGACGACGGCACAGCCGCCGCCCTCGCCGAGGGGAACCATGCTTACGAAGAGAAGTTCGGCAGGGTCTTCCTGATCCGCGCGGCAGGACGCAGCGCGCAGGAGATCCTGAGTTCCCTTCAGGAACGCCTCACCCACACCCCCGAAGAAGAAGACGCAATTGTGGCTGGCCAGCTGCGGGAGATCGCATTGCTGCGACTCTCAGGCGTGATCAGCGAAGGAGAAAATGCATGAGTGTTTCACAGGTAACCACGCACATCCTGGATACCGGTTCCGGTCGCCCGGCGGCGGGGGTCGCCGTCGTACTCTACGTCCGCGAAGGCGATAACTGGACTCTGATCGCAAAGGGCGAGACCGATGCCGACGGCCGTATCAAGGACCTCGGTCCGGAGCGGATTCCGGGCGGCGCTTACCGTCTGAACTTTGCCACAGGCACCTACTACGAGGGCCTCGGCACGGAAACGTTCTTCCCGGAAGTGGATTTGAACTTCACGGTTTCGGACGCCGGCGAGCACTATCACGTGCCGCTGCTGCTGAGCCCGTTCGCGTTTTCGACGTACCGCGGTAGCTGATTCAACGCCGAGGTGGCAGTTAATGCCAATGTTCAGCGAGGACATTGGCATTAACTGCCACCTCGGCGAGGAACGGTAGGCTTGAAGGCATGGCTTCTGAGGACACCAACGCCCAATCCGGAAACGGCACTGCCCGCCGCGAAATCACAGTTCGCCGCGCACCCAAGTTCGTTCCGTTCATGATTCTCGGTGCCATTGTGGGTGCAATCGCCGCCGCCTTCATCGCGTATGGCCGTCCCGCGGACCCCGCCTTCGACGCCAGCACCGTCTTCGGCTTCTTCCTGGTGGCCTGCGTTTCCGGAGGCGTCATCCTGTTCTCGATCCTCGCCCTGGTTCTGGACCGGATCAGCGTCAAGCGGTCCAAGCGTGCCGTAGTGGAAGCCGTCCCGGATTCGGTTCCGGATGAGGGTCCAGAGCACGACGGCGGTCGCTAGGCAGGCAGCCCGACGCACCTCTTTCGGGGGTGCTGTTGTGAGACACACCGCATTTTTGCCAAATGAAGCCTGTTCGCGGGGTCACAAAGCCGGAGCGGGAACTTACCACGGCCACAACATGAGACAATCGACCAGTGGCACGTGGCGACGGAAAACTTTCTCATGATCTTCTCCCCGGCGAAAAAGGCCCTCAGGACGCTTGTGGCGTCTTTGGGGTCTGGGCTCCCGGTGAAGAAGTAGCAAAACTCACCTATTACGGGCTGTATGCGCTGCAGCACCGCGGACAAGAATCGGCTGGTATTGCTACCAGTGACGGCAAGCGCATCAACGTCTATAAAGACATGGGCCTCGTGTCCCAGGTCTTCGATGAGACGACCCTGAACACCCTCACCGGGCACCTGGCCGTTGGCCACTGCCGGTACTCCACCACTGGTGCAAGCCACTGGGCCAATGCGCAGCCCACCTTGGGCGCAACCGCGACCGGCACGGTTGCCTTGGCCCACAACGGCAACCTGACCAACACCGCTGAACTCCGGGAAATGATCCTTCAGCGCAATGATGGCCAGTTGACCGGTGAGATGAAGCAGGGCAACACCTCGGACACCGCCTTGGTGACCGCACTCCTTGAGGGCGAAGAGGGCAAAACCCTGGAGCAGACCGCGTTGGAGCTGCTGCCCAAGATCAAGGGTGGCTTCTGTTTCGTCTTCATGGACGAAGGAACGCTCTACGCCGCCCGCGACACCTACGGCATCCGGCCGCTGTGTCTGGGCCGCCTGGAGCGTGGCTGGGTTGTTGCTTCGGAGCAAGCCGGCCTGGCCACAGTTGGTGCGAGCTTCATCCGTGAGATCGAGCCCGGCGAGTTCATTGCCATCGATGAGGACGGCGTCCGCTCCCAGCGTTTCGCCGAGGCAACGCCTGCCGGCTGTGTCTTCGAATACGTTTACCTTGCCCGTCCGGATGCTGCCATCGCCGGCCGCTCCGTGTACGAAGCCCGTGTTGAGATGGGCCGCCAGTTGGCCCGCGAGAACACCCACGAGGCCGACATCGTCATTCCAGTTCCCGAATCCGGCACCCCCGCCGCAGTTGGTTATGCGGAGCAGTCCGGCATCCCCTTCGCTCATGGCTTCGTCAAGAACGCCTACGTGGGGCGCACCTTCATCCAGCCATCGCAGACGCTGCGCCAGTTGGGTATACGCCTCAAGCTCAACGCCTTGGAATCCGTCATCCGGGGCAAGCGCGTTGTTGTTGTGGATGACTCGATCGTCCGTGGCAACACGCAACGCGCCATCGTGCGGATGCTCCGCGAAGCAGGTGCCGCTGCTGTCCACGTGAAGATCTCCTCTCCCCCGGTCCAGTGGCCTTGCTTCTACGGCATCGACTTCGCCTCCCGCGCAGAGCTGATTGCCAACGGCGCCACGATCGAGGAAATCTCCCAGGCAATCGGAGCCGACTCGCTGGCCTACATCTCCGAAGACGGCATGATCGGCGCAACCCAGCAGCCGCGCGAACGCCTCTGCACCGCCTGCTTCACCGGCCAGTACCCGATTGAGCTGCCGCATGCCGACAAGCTGGGCAAGAACCTGCTGGAGCGCACGGATCTCGGCGGACTGCCCGCTGCTGAGTCCCTCTCAGTGGACGACTCCGAGGATCCGGCCGAGAAGCCCGGCGCTACGGGCTGCGATCCTGGCCCGGATGCCGAATTCGAGAACCTGCTGACCGACGCTGATCGTTTGACCGACGCCGACAAGAAAGAGTCTGTATGACCTCCGCAACCCCCGCCGCTGGAAGCACCCCGAATTCAACGGGCATCACCTACGCCTCCGCGGGTGTCGACGTCGAAGCGGGAGACCGCGCAGTCGAGCTCATGAAGGATGCCGTGAAGGCGACCCACAACACCTCGGTGATTGGCGGCGTCGGCGGTTTCGCAGGCTTGTACGATGTCTCGAAGCTGCTGACCTACAAGAAGCCGCTGCTGGCCACGTCAACTGACGGTGTGGGCACCAAGGTTGCTATTGCGCAGGCCATGGACATCCACGACACGATTGGTTTCGACCTCGTGGGCATGGTCGTGGACGACATCGTGGTGGTTGGCGCCGAGCCCCTCTACATGACGGACTACATCGCTTGCGGCAAGGTTGTCCCCGAGCGCATTGCGGACATTGTCCGCGGTATCGCAGCTGCTTGCTCCGTTGCCGGCACCGCCCTGGTTGGCGGCGAGACCGCTGAGCACCCGGGCCTGCTAGGTGAGCACGAATACGACGTCGCGGGTGCCGCTACCGGTGTTGTCGAAGCTGACGCCTTGCTCGGTCCGGACCGGGTCCGCGGCGGAGACGTCGTGATTGGCATGGCCTCCTCGGGCCTGCACTCCAACGGCTACTCTTTGGTCCGCCGCGTCATAAACCACGCTGGCTGGGCCTTGGATCGCCAGGTTTCCGAGCTCGGCCGCACACTTGGCGAAGAGCTCCTGGAGCCCACGCGCGTCTACGCAGCCGACTGCCTGGACCTCGCCCGCACGTTCCCGGTCTCAGCCGGCCAGGCCGTCCACGGGTTCAGCCACGTCACCGGTGGTGGCCTGGCAGCCAACCTGGCGCGTGTCCTCCCGCAGGGCCTGGTTGCCACTGTTGACCGCAACACGTGGGAACTGCCGGCTATCTTCAAGCTTGTTTCCGAGCTTGGCAATGTGCCGCTCGCCGACCTTGAGCGCACGCTGAACCTCGGTGTCGGCATGGTGGCAATCGTGTCCCCGGAAGCCGCTGACGCAGCCGTGGCACGCCTCAACGAGCGCGGCCTGCCGTCCTGGATCATGGGTACGGTTACTGCAGATTCTGACTCGATCGACAAGACAGGCCCGGACTACGTCCAGGGTGCCAAGGGCGTCGACGGCGGTGCCGTACGTTTGGTGAACGCCTACGCATAGGCGCGCTTCCTCTTAGTTAAAGACGGCCGGGCAGTTGATCTCAACTGCCCGGCCGCTCTTTTTTGTTTTTGCTGTTCAGATCTGGATCAAGCTGAGAACGCCGCCCTGGGGATCCCGGATAGTAGCCAGAGATCCTGCTTCTGGCCTGTCTTCCGGCTCCACAAGCACGATTCCACCCGCGGCTACCGCTACTTCGGCGGCTTGACGAACATCCGCCACTCCGAAATAGATCTGCCAACCGGCTTCTTCCCCCTCTTCGGCAGGGACAATCCCGGCCACCTCCTCGCCTTTGACCATCAGCGTGCTGTAACTGCCGCCGTCGTCCTGGGGATATTCGGTGACTTCATGCCCGAAAAGCTGCTGGAAAAAAGCGATGGCGGCCTGCGGTTCCGGAGTCAGCAGCTCAGCCCAGGCCAAGGCGCCGGCCTGATTGAACAGATGGCTTCCAATGTGGGTGCCCGCTTGCCAGATCCCCGTTGTCCCGCCGCCGGGCGCCTCGATGAACGCCAGGACGCCTGTATCGGCAACCTGCTCCGGGCCAAACTCGAGCTTCCCACCAGCATGGACGGCGTCTTCCGCTATCTCCTCGGCGTCCGTTGCAGCGAGGTAGATGTTCCACTGTCCATGCTTGCCCGCAGCCTCCTGCATGGGGTTCTGCGGAGCGATGACCGCCACCAGGTCCTTGCCAACAAAGGCCTGAGCGTAGCTGCGACCGTCAGGTGTAGGGAGGTCCGTGAATGTCCAGTCGAACAGCTTGCCGTAGAACTCCTTGGCTGCGGGTACGTCCGGGGTCTGCAGATCGGCCCAACAGGGTTCACCGCTTGAATAATGCGTCCGGGAAGTCATGCGGCAAGTCCTGTCATGATGCTGAATGCGGCGCCGGCGGGGTCCATGAGCACAGCCATTCGTCCGACACCGGGAACATCGAAAGCCGGAGCGATTACGTGCGCTCCAAGCTCAACGGCCCGCTCCACTCCAGTATCTACCTCCTCGACGCCGAAATACGTCATCCAGAACGGCGAGAGTCCTTCAATGGGCAGCTTGAGGGCACCGGCAATCCGCTTTCCTTCCACGAGCAGGCTGGTGTACTCCTGAAGATCTCCAGCGGGTGTGGTTTCGCTGCTGCACCCCGTGACGGCCTCGTAGAACTTCACGGCCTTGGGGACGTCGTCCGTCTGTAGTTCGTTCCATATCATGGCGCCAGGCTCGTTGACCAAACCGGATCCGGGATGCGTTCCAGCTTCCCAGAAGCCGATCTGTGCACCCGTGGGATCTATGGCGAAGAACATCCGTCCGCTGCCATTCGGCACGTCGTCAGGCTCGAACAAGATCGACCCGCCTGCCGCCACAGCCCGTTCCGCTGCCTCATCCGCTGAGTCCACGGCAATGTAGTTGGCCCAGTAGGACGGCATTCCCTCCGGCGCATCCGGCATTTGCTGCATCATGCCGGCAACGTTCCGGCCGTGGAGTTTTGCCATGTAGTAAGTCAGGCCGTTGCCGGCGTCCATGGGATCCAGCTCCCAGCCGAAGAGCTCACTGTAAAACCTCCGGGAAACCTCGACGTCGGTGGAGGACAGGTCCACCCAACATGGTGTCCCCTGCTTGTAACTCTCGACCGCCGGCATGCCGCTCCCTTTCCTAGCAACGCGGGGTCACTTGTGGCCCATGTTGAGGCCTGAAATGGGCCCTAACTGACCCCGCGTCGGAGTCCATGGGGACTACGCTATGGCGCTTCCACTGCTTGCGCCAGACGTGGGCCGCATTACCCCAGTGGTACTGATGCGAAAAAAGGCCCGCAGGGTACGCCAATGAATGGCGTGCCCTGCGGGCCTCTTTCAGAGATATTCGGCATCCGAAGATGCGCGACGACCTTAATGTACGACGGCGGTACGCAAGTCAGTGCCAGAGGCACCGATTGTTTGCGACAGCTATCCGATACGGCGGGTGTCTACCTCGTCGTCATCGTCTTCCGCGTACTTGTCCTCATAAGCCGAGTAGTCCGGCTCCGGGGGATCTTCGGGGAAGTGGCTCTTTACACGACTCGATGGGCCCGTGAGCTCACGCTCAAGTGCCGAGTAGTCAGTGTTCGGGGAGTAGTACTTGATGTCCCGAGCCTGCTTGGTAGCTTTTGCCTTTTGACGGCCGCGCCCCATGGCGTGACCCCCTTTTGTACTTGGACCGGAGGTGGTCACCTTGGCTATCGGTGAGGCCCCGGAATGTTTGGTCAATTTGTCGTATGTCTAGATTACATGCTTTCGAGGGTGCCTGCGTGCCACCCCGGACCTGCATCGGGTACAACTACGGTCCAAACCGCTCCCCACCACCTCCAATACACCAAAAAATTGGGTAGAGTCTGCCTCAATGCGGCTCCAAAGCAGGAAGGCAGACTCCGGGATATGAGCGAGGACAACACCCCACCACGTGATGATTCACCGCGCGAAAAACGCGATAAAGGAGAGGCCGGGGTGCCACCTGCGCCCAGGGTACCGCCCACGCCGCCGCAGGCCCCAGGTGTGCAGCCGAAGCAGGCCCCAGGTGTGCAGCCGAAACAAGCCTCGGAAACACAGCCCGAGGCTTCAGGCCTGCAGCCTGATCCTGCACCGGACCTTGATCCGGACTTCGTACCTAATCCCAGCGACCAGCCTGATCCTGCGTTGCCGGCATACTCCGATCAGTCCCAGCACCCCGGCAAGCGGGAGCAGCCCGGCCAGCCAGACTACTCCGGCCAGCCAGAGTACCCCGGCCAGCCCGGGGATCCCTCCCGGACAGGGGATCCCCTCCAGCAGCCCCAACCCGCCCCGCACAGGGATCCGGTAAAACGCCAGCGTTTTGTCATCGGCGCAATCGTGGTCGGTGTCCTGGTGCTCATCGGCGTCGTGATCTGGGTGCTGCTGAACCTGTTGGGTACACGGCCTCAGGCTGTTGTGTCTACCCCGAGCCCCACGGCAAGCCTTGGCCCATTACCGCGGGATACAGAAGCCAAGGATTTCCAGGTAGGCGATTGCTTTGCCGACTTCGACCCCAACGCATCCAAAGCCCGGGCCGTGCCCTGTGACACCGAGCATTCAGCCCAACTGGGCGCCGTCCACACATACCCAGCGGACGATTCCTTCCCCGGCACGAACGCGCTGAAGGACAAGGGCCGTGAAGTCTGCGGCGACGTAAAGCTGAATCACGCGGCGGCCGATAAGTACGTACTGCTCCAGCAGAACGTCTACCCAAGCACCACCAGTTGGGATCGGGGCGACCGCCGCGTTGATTGCTTCATCGTTGTGGATTCGGGCAACACCATCAAGGAAGACCTCCTCAATAAGTAGCCCGCCGACCTACTTCTTCCGAACCAGTAGCCCAGTGCCCACAGACGGGCCGCCGTCAGGACCTGTCAGCGACTCAAATCCCTCAATGGTGAGTTCATCGACGTCGGCCGCAGTATCCACCAAGACGGTGTCGCCATCGGTGATCGTTCCGGCAAGGATCTCCTTGGCCAGGCGGTCTCCGATTTCGCGCTGGACGAGACGTCGCAGAGGCCGCGCGCCGTACGCCGAGTCATAGCCGGACATGGCGAGCCAGGCGCGGGCTCCGTCGCTCACCTCGAGGGTCAAGCGGCGGTCCCGCAGACGCTTGGTGAGTTCGGCAACGTGAAGTTCCACGATCCGGGCCAGCTCCTCGACGGACAGGGGGTCGAACAGCACGATCTCGTCCAAACGGTTCAGGAACTCTGGCTTGAACGAGGCCTGTACCACGGCCATGACGGCATCACGCTTGGCTTTGGCATCCAGGGACGGGTCCACCAGGAACTGGCTTCCGGAGTTGGACGTCAGCACCAGGATCGTATTGCGGAAGTCCACCGTCCGCCCTTGACCGTCTGTGAGGCGGCCGTCGTCGAGAACCTGCAGGAGGATGTCGAACACCTCTGGATGGGCCTTCTCTACCTCGTCGAGCAGCACAACAGAGTATAGGCGGCGACGGACGGCTTCTGTCAGCTGACCGCCTTCCTCGTAGCCGACGTATCCCGGAGGTGCACCTACCAAACGCGCAACGGAGTGTTTCTCTCCGTACTCGGACATATCGATCCTGATCATGGCCCGTTCGTCGTCAAAGAGGAAGTCTGCCAAGGCCTTTGCGAGCTCGGTCTTGCCGACGCCGGTGGGGCCAAGGAACAGGAACGAGCCCGTGGGACGGTTGGGGTCGCTGATGCCCGCGCGTGCACGACGAACGGCGTCCGAAACTGCCTGTACGGCCTTGGTTTGGCCGATCAGGCGCTTACCGAGTTCCTCCTCCATGTGCAGCAGCTTTTGTGATTCACCCTGCAGCATGCGCCCAGCGGGAATGCCGGTCCACGCCGAGATAACCTCCGCAATGTCGTCTGCTGTCACATCCTCTGCGACCATGAGTTCGGGCTTTGCGTCGCCGCGCGCGGATTCCTCCTCAGCAGCCGCATTGAGCTCACGTTCGAGGGCAGGCAGCTCGCCATAAAGTATCCGCGACGCCGACTCAAGGTCGCCTTCGCGCTGGTACTTTTCGGCGGCTGACCGCAGTTCGTCGATCTTGGCTTTGAGGTCACCAACCCTGTTGAGTCCGGCCTTCTCAGCTTCCCAACGGGCGTTGAGGGCCCTGAGTGCTTCCTTCTTGTCCGCCATGTCAGCGCGAAGGGCAGCCAACCGCTCAACGGATGCAGGATCAGTCTCGCCCTGCAGGGCCAGTTCTTCCATGGTGAGGCGATCGACGGAACGGCGGAGTTGATCGATCTCTTCCGGCGCTGAGTCAATCTCCATCCGAAGCCGTGACGCGGCCTCGTCTACGAGGTCGATCGCTTTGTCCGGGAGCTGACGGCCCGAGATGTACCGGTTGGACAGGGTTGCAGCTGCCACCAGGGCAGAGTCGGCGATGGCCACCTTGTGGTGGGCCTCGTACCGTTCCTTGAGGCCGCGCAGAATGCCGATGGTGTCCTCGACGCTCGGCTCGCCCACGTAAACCTGCTGGAAGCGGCGTTCCAAGGCAGGGTCCTTCTCGATGTTTTCGCGGTACTCGTCCAGGGTGGTGGCACCAATGAGCCGCAACTCGCCGCGGGCCAGCATCGGCTTGAGCATGTTGCCCGCATCCATCGCGCTGTCGCCCGTTGCGCCAGCTCCAACTACCGTGTGGATTTCATCGATGAATGTGACGATCTGGCCGTTGGAGTTCTTGATCTCCTCCAGAACCGCTTTGAGCCGCTCCTCGAATTCACCGCGGTATTTGGCGCCCGCAACCATGGAGGCCATGTCCAAGGCAATGAGGGTCTTGCCGCGGAGGCTCTCCGGGACGTCGCCGGCAACCATGCGTTGGGCGAGGCCCTCGACTACCGCGGTCTTACCTACGCCAGGCTCACCAATCAGTACCGGGTTGTTCTTGGTGCGCCGGCTCAGGACCTGAACCACGCGACGGATTTCGCTGTCACGCCCAATGACCGGGTCCAGCTTCCCTGAGCGGGCAATAGCAGTGAGGTCCGTGCCGAACTTCTCCAAGGCCTGGAACGTATTTTCGGGATCCGGCGAGTTGACCTTTCGATCGCCCCGGACACCCGGCAGCGCGGCAAGCAGTGCTTCGTGGGAGGCACCGGCGTCGCGCAATAACTTTCCAACCGTGTCACTGCCAGCCGAAAGCCCCAAGAGCAGGTGCTCAGTAGAGACAAAGGAATCGCCGAGTTTGTCGGCCTCATTCTGGGCAGCCTGGATGGCCTGCATGGACTGCCGGGAGAGCTGGGCTTGCTGGACCGAGCTGCCCGAAGAGGACGGCAGCGACTTGATGGCCGAACTGGCCTGAACGCTCACGGCATCAGGATCGGCACCCGTGGCGCGCAGGAGTGCAACAGCAACGCCCTCGCGCTGGTCCATGAGGGCCTTCAGCAGGTGTGCTGGCTCCAATTGCGGGTTGCCGGCAGTAGAGGCATTCATGGCGGCCGCAGAAAGGGCCTCCTGGCTTTTGGTGGTGAATTTGACGTCCAACGAAAGCTCCCTTTCTGGAGTAAGACCAATACTTTCAAAGTTGAGTCTACTACGCTCAACTTTGCTTTGTGGCCCATGTGTTCCATGTTTGCCCACGGCGAAACACCTGTCCAGACGAAACCATGGCTATGTGAATAACAGGGGTCTACGATCAGGCAGTGACAGGGTGGAACCACTAACAAATACCCGCAACAAAGGACACGACATGACTAAGTACGTGGCGCTTTACACCGCTCCCCAGTCCGCCGAATCCGCAATGGAAGAAGCCTCCCCCGAGTCAGCAGCCGAAGGCATGAAAGTCTGGATGGACTGGGCCAACAAGGCCGGCGACGGGATCATCGATCTTGGCACGCCTCTGGGCGGAGGTAAGGAAGTGGCAAACTCAGGTGTCTCCGATACCAACACAGGCGTAGCGGGGTACACCATCCTCCAGGCCGAAAACATGGACGGCGCCCTTGCTCTCCTGGAGGGCCACCCGCACCTGATGATGCCCGGAGCCAGCATCCAGGTCGACGAGGCCCTGGACATTCCAGGCATGTAACTGCCAACCAGGCGGGGCTGGCCTCACGCCGGATAGATCGAGACCAGCGCGGACTTCACGACGAACCGCACGTCCACGCCCGGTGCCAGGCCGAGATCGGCAGAGGCAGCAGGAGTGATGTCTGCGGACAATGTGCCGCGCTTCCCCGCGCCCGGTCCGCCCGCCCTGACGCGGATCTGGTCGCCGTGCGGCTCCAAGTCACTGACGGTGACAGGAAAGGAGTTGCGTGGGCTTCCGTGCACTTCGCCAAGAAAAACGGAAACGGCCGACGGCGGGAAGGCCGCCACGCCTGCCTGGCCGAGTGCAGGTGACCACTCCGGATCGTGGTGTCCGGCGAAAAGCCGGCCATCCGGCGTCGTGATTCCCTGCTCGGAGATGATTCCGCTGACGAGGTTCAGTCCTGCAAGCCCGGCCGCAAAGTGGCTCCGAGGGCGTTCGAGGACTTGGCGGGTTGGGCCTTCCTCGGAAATCCGCCCGTTCTCCACGACAATGACGCGATCGGCGAGCATGTAGGCGTCCAGGACGTCGTGCGTGACGATGATGGCGTTGCGTCCATCCAGGACCCGTTTGAGGACGCGGCGCAGCAGTGGTGCGGCATGGATATCCAGGGCCGACATCGGCTCATCGAGGAGCAATAACTCGGGCTCCGTGGCGAGCGCCCTAGCAACGGCCACACGCTGTGCCTGACCACCGGACAGCTCTGCTGGTTTGCGGGACTCCAGATGAAGGGCGTCCACCTCAGTCAGCCAAAGCCGGGCGGTTTCGCGGGCCGCGGCTTTGGCTGTGCCCTTGCTGCGGGGCCCGAAGGCGACGTTGTCCAGCACGTTCAGGTGCGGAAACAGCAGTGCCTCCTGAGCGAGCAGCGCAGTGCCGCGCAGGTGCGGGGCGTTCCACTGGTGATTGCCGCCGTCGAGGTCAAAAAGCTGCCGGCCGCCAATCTGTGCACTCCCGGAATCTGGCCGCAGAAGGCCCGAAATCACCCCAAGAAGAGTTGATTTTCCGGCGCCGTTGGGACCGAGAATGGCTAGCGTTTCGCCATCGGAAAGCTTGATTGACATCTCGAAGTTGCGGGATATAAGGCTCGCTTCCAGTTCAAACGTCATGGCTGGACGTCCGCAGGGGCGTTTGCGCCAGTGTTGCTGGGGCGTCGACCGTAGCTGAGGCCAACTACTGCCGCGGCCACCGCCACCAAAACCAGAGACAGAGCGACGGCGGCGTCGGGGTCAGTTTCGCGCTGAAGGTAAATCTCCAAGGGAAGAGTGCGCGTGACGCCTTGCAAGCTGCCGGCGAAGGTCAAGGTAGCGCCAAACTCTCCGAGGCTGCGCGCGAAGGACAAAACGGCGCCCGACGCGAGCCCCGGCAGGACCAAGGGCAGTGTGACGCGGCGCAGGACGGTGGTTGGCCGCGCGCCCAGGGTCGCCGCCACGGCCTCATACTTGCTTCCCGCAGTCCGCAGGGCGCCTTCGAGGCTGACAACCAAGAACGGCAAGGCCACGAATGTTTGTGCAAGCACCACGGCGGTAGTGGAGAACGCGATCTGAATTCCGGCCATTTCGAGCGACTTCCCCAGCAAACCTTGCCGCCCGAAGGTGTAGAGCAGCGCGATACCTCCGACGACGGGCGGCAGCACGAGGGGCAACAGCACCAAGGAGCGCAGCAGCCTCTGCCCGGGAAACTCCCCGCGGGCCAGGACAAGGGCCAACGGCACACCAAGCACGATGCACAACAGGGTGCTTGCTGCTGACGTCCTCAGGCTCAGGCCCAACGCATCGAGCGACGATTCCGACGTGATGAGCGGAAGGAACTGGGACCAGTTCACGCGCACCAGCATCGCGAGCAGGGGAAGAATCACCAGCAGACCGCCCGCAACGGCGATCACGTAGATCCACCGTGGGATGCCGTGGTATCCAGTTCGATTCATTGCGTTCCTACGAGGGGCCGAAGCCAGCGTCGCCCAGAACCTTCTGCCCCGCGCTGCCGGTGACCATGGCAATGAAGGCGCGGGCGAGGTCCTTGTTTTTGCTGGTGCCCACAGTGGCGATCGGATACGTATTGACGGCCTTGCCGGACTCCGGAAACGGTATGCCCTTCACCTTGCTCCCAGCACCCTTGATGTCCGTCACGTAAACCAGCCCGGCGTCGGCTTCCTGCGAGACGACCTTGCCCAGCACATCACTGACTGATGACTCTTCGCTGACCGGGCTCAACGTGGTCCCCGAGGCCTTCTCTATCGTCTCCGCGGCCGCACCACAAGGAACCTGGCTGGCACAGACCACAACTTTGACGCCGGGCCTGGACAGGTCCGCGAAGGAAGAGATCGACGCCGGGTTGCTGGGCGGGACAGCGATCTCCAGTATGTTCGTGGCAAAGTTTGTCGCGGTGCCGTCCACGAGTTTTGCGTCCGAGACCTTGGTCATGTTCTTGGTATCGGCTGAGGCAAACACATCAGCTGGTGCACCCTGGGTGATTTGCGTTGCCAAGTCTGAAGAACCGGCGAAGCTAAGGTTCACTTTGGTGCCGGGGTTTTTGGCCTCGAAGTTCTGGGCAAGTTGGGTGAACGGTGCTTTGAGGGACGCTGCGGCGAAGACGGTGATGGTGCCCCCCAGCTGATTCCCGGTTGCCGTTGGGCCTGCGGCGTTTGAAGCACAGCTCGCCATACCGGCCGCCACGGCGACCGCGACTAAGAGCGCCATGGCTTTCGTGCCAGTGTTCCTCATACGACGCTCTTTCCCTGAGGCGTTTCGATGATGACAGTTGTGGCCTTCACCACCGCTGTAGCCACTGACCCAAGTTCCAGACCAAGCTCGCGCACGGCTTCACTGCTCATCAGCGACACCACACGGAACGGCCCACATTGAAGCTCCACCTGTGCCATGACTTTGTCCGCGGTAATGCCCGTGACCAGACCGACGAAGCGGTTCCGGGCCGAGCTGCCTGTACGGGCGGGATCGTCCGGAAGGTGCGACTGATCGCGGGCAACCTTGGCCAGCTCCAAGCCATCCACAGCGAGTCGGCCCGCGGCGTCCTTCCGGGCGGTAAGTGTTCCGTTCTCGGTCCACCGCCTCACAGTGTCGTCGCTGACACCAAGGAACCGGGCTGCTTCGGAGATCCGTATTTGCGGCATGAAAATATTCTAAGGCAGTATTTGCGGATTCTATTGTGTGATAGCTCCGCAAAACGGAATGTTACTGTCTAGTTCCAAGCGAGAGCGCCGCTGGTGCGCTGGGCGGCAAACGGTGCGGGCCGCCGTCGTACTCTATCCGGCGTGGAGTCATAGCCGTAACCTGTTGCCAAGGAACTCCTACGCTCCTTCCCAGTTGCTGTGACCACACGGGCAGTGAAGCCTGTGCTTCCGGGGCGGACGCTCGGCGGTAGCCGCTCCGACGACCGGTAACTGGGAAGGATCGTTTGGCTTACACTTTGCCAATGGCCGTATATGTCGATCCGCCCCTGTGGCCCGCCCACGGCACCGTGTTTTCACATCTGGTATCAGACAAGTCCTTGGACGAGCTTCACGCTTTCGCCGAGGCGGCCGGAGTCCCCGAAAGGGCGTTCGACGGCGACCACTACGACGTTCCTGAACGCCGCTACAACGACCTCGTAGCGGCTGGAGCCATTCCCGTGGAGGCAAGGGTCCTGGTCCGGAAACTCATCGCGAGCGGCCTTCGCATTCCAGCACGCGATCGCAGCAAAGCCCTCACCGTTCCGCTGATGGAGCGATGGAACAGCACCTACCCCGGGCACGAGGAACTCGGTTTGGAACTACTGGAACGGTGGGGCGAGGACGGCCGTAAGTACCACAGTCGGACCCATTTGCTGGCCGTCCTCGAAGCCCTGGACATTTTGACGGAACCCGCCCTCCCTGCCCGCACAGTCACGCTGGCGGCCTGGTTCCACGACGCCGTCTATGAAGGTGTCGCGGGGCAGGACGAAGAAGAATCCGCGCGGCTTGCCGAGGACCGACTGACTGCTGCACGGCTTGCCCCGGAAGATGTCGCCGAGGTGGCCCGATTGGTCCGGCTCACCGCCGAGCACAATCCCAAACCCGGCGACCACGCCGGAGCCCTCCTCTGCGACGCCGATCTCTCCGTACTCGGAGGTAACGAACAGTCCTACGCGCGCTACCTGGCCGCAGTCCGGGAAGACTATGCCCACGTCAGCGACGACGACTTCGCCAAGGGGCGTGCCGCCGTCGTGCGTCATCTGCTGTCACTGGACCCTCTCTTCCACGGTGAGCGGGCCAAGGCGCTCTGGCTTGACGCAGCCCGCCGCAACCTCACCGCCGAACTCGGATGAGCGAACCGGGAGCGCCCCAGCGGCAGTTGCCGTACTCGGTCCGGTTCGAATGGGGGCTCGACGGCGCCCGCGCCATAGTGCCACGGGCGGACCTTGCTGTTGTGGTTGACGTCCTTTCCTTCACGACGTGCGTGAGCGTCGCCGTGGATCGTGGGGCGGCCGTTTTTCCCTACCCGATGCGCGATGCTGCGGCGAGTGAGTTCGCCGCTCATCATCAGGCTGCGCTGGCCGGACCGCGTGGCGGGGAGGGGTTGAGTTTGTCTCCGGCGAGCCTGCGTCATGCGCCGCATCTTGAGCGTGTAGTCCTGCCGTCACCCAACGGCTCGACGCTGAGTCATGAGCTCGCCAACTCCGCACGACAAGTAGTGGCTGTATGCTTACGCAACGCCGCGGCGACCGCCGACTGGGTCCATGCCACACTGCCTCCGGATGCGGTGATTGCTGTGATCGCCGCAGGTGAGAAGTGGACCAATGGCTCGCTGCGGCCAGCATTGGAGGACGAGCTCGGAGCGGGAGCATTCATCGCCGGATTGGCAGGATCGGGGCGCCGGAATTTCTCACCTGAAGCCGGATCTGCGGCGGCGGCCTTCGACGCCGCCGAGCCCAAGCTGGCCTCGGTGCTGCGCGGTTGCTCCAGCGGGCGGGAACTAATAGATGGGGGCTTCATTGAAGACGTGGCAATTGCCGCCGAGTTGGATGGCAGCACGGTGGTTGCTTTGCTGACGGATGGGGCTTTTCAGGGCCTCCGCCCGACCGATTAGACCGGCGAGCTAGCGATAGGTGCTGACGAACGGCTGGTTGGTCGGCACAATCTGCTTGCCGAGAGGCATGAGCGACACCGGGATCAGCTTCAGGTTAGCGATAGCCAGCGGGATACCGATGATGGTGATGGCCATGGCGAAAGCCGTAACCACGTGGCCGATCGCAATCCAGATACCAGCAACCAGTAGCCAAATCACGTTGCCCAGAAGTGCGAAGACACCCGTTCCGCCGGGCTTCTCCACCACCATCCGGCCAAACGGCCACAAACAATATGCGCCGATCCGGAACGAAGCGATGCCCCAAGGAATGGTCACAATGAGCACGCAGCAGATAATGCCTGCTGCGAAATAGCCCAGTGCCAACCAGAAACCACCGAAGACCAGCCAAATGATGTTGAGCAGCGTTTTCATAGTCTCAATTCTCCCTTGCCGGACAGACATTAAGCCTCAGGGTCTGCCCTGAATCGGCCCTGAGTTTGACGACGCATCAGGGGCGATTTAGTCCAGCAATGCGTCCAGCTTGTCGAAGGAAGTTCCCCAGCCATCCCGTGTCATTTCGACCCATTCTTCAGATGCGAAAGGTCCCTGGGTAAGATGCATCCGGGTGCGTCCGTTGAGGTCTTCGAATTCGAG
Source organism: Micrococcaceae bacterium Sec5.1 (assembly GCA_039636795.1). Taxonomy (NCBI): domain Bacteria; kingdom Bacillati; phylum Actinomycetota; class Actinomycetes; order Micrococcales; family Micrococcaceae; species Micrococcaceae bacterium Sec5.1. The sequence continues at coordinate 4,747,838 of CP143430.1, forward strand.
GTGCATTTCCTCGTACTCATGATCGGCATCGGGAGCAGCCTTTGCCCTTGCTACGAGGAGCGCGGGTGCATCCAACTCCGTGATGACAGCTTCGATGGGTGCTTCCTGCTCCCCCTCATCGTCCGTCCATGCCATGACCACTTGCCAGATTCCGCCCACGTGCGGCTCCACGATGATCTTGTCGCGTGGAGCATCCACTTCCACGGGCCCGAACCACTTGGTGAGCTGATCCGGGTCCATCCAGGCATCGAAGATCCGATCACGCGGGGCGTCGAACTCGCGGATCAGGGTCAGGGTGTGCTGTTCCGTGCTCATTGCTTGGGCTCCTGGTTTCGTTGGTCCGATTGTTTGGTTCCGCGTTTGGTTCCGCGTTTGGTTCCGTGTGTAAGTCCAGTGGAGTGTCTCAGTGAATCGTGTCGTCGTGAGGGAGTCTAGGGTGTGCCAGTGCTAAGTCCGATGCTCTCTCACATCATCACCCGAATTCCCCAACCTTCTCTCACATCAATCACCCGAATGACCCGATGTTCTCTCATATCATGAACCGTTCGGGGGTGTCCGCCGGCAGGACGTGACAGAGGAACGCCCCAAAAGCCGCAGGACGTGAAAGAGGAACGCCCCAAACACGGCAGGACGTGACAGAGGAACGGCCGAAAAGCAGCAGGACGTGAGAGAGGAACGCCCGAAAAGCAGCAGGACGTGAGAGAACGTCAGGCCTTTGCAGCTTCCACGAACGCGCGGATCTTCGCCAGGTCCTTCACTCCCCGAGACGACTCCACACCTGAGGAAACGTCCACGCCCCAAGCACCGGCCGCAGCGGCGGCAAAGGCGACGTTGCCGGGTTCGAGACCGCCTGCGAGCAACCACTCCCGGTCGCCCAGTCCCTTGGCCAGCACGGACGCGTAGTCCCAAGACTCCCCCGAGCCTGGCACGGCTGCATCGATCAAGAGCAGATCCTCGCCAAGATCGCTGAACTCGTCCGGGGTGGCACCCATGGTTACGGCCCGGATGAGCCGCATTCCGGCGTCGTGCACTGTTTTGACGTCCTCGGCAGTCCGGGTACCGTGCAGTTGAACCCACGTGAGTCCGGCGGCGCGGGCAACAGAAACGGCGTCGGAAGCGGGCTCGTGCCGGAACACGGCCACGGCACGAACACCTGCGGGCACCAGCGGCAGTAGTACACGTACCTGGTCAGGACTGACCTCACGTGGGCTGGACGTCAGCACGAAGCCGACGGCGTCCGCCCCGGTGTCCACGGCTGTGCGGACGGATTCGGGTGTGCTTAATCCGCACACTTTGACGAACATTCCTGTGCCTCCAGCCGTATTCCCAACGTTTTCCACATATGACGTTAGCAAGCCATGGTGGCAACGCAGAAGCTGTGTCCACCACTAGGCTGGTCGGATGGAGATTATCCGCTTTGCCGACGTCCACCCCGAACCGTGGCGCAATGGAGGCGGGGTGACGCGCGAACTCGCCAGCCACCCGAAGGCCGCCTCGGCCCAGGATGGGGCATGGGATTGGCGCGTCAGCATCGCCGACGTCTCCAAGGCCGGGGACTTCTCCAATTTTCCGGGCATGGAACGGGTCATCACCATCATTGACGGTGAGTTGCTGCTGCTGACCGTCGACGGCGAGGAGCACCCGCTGGAGAAGTATCGCCCGTTCCGTTTCTCCGGCGAGGCAGCTTCGTCGGCCACTCTGCCCACCGGGGACATCCGCGATCTCAATGTCATCGCTCGCGCCAGCGCGTTCAAGGGGTACACGTCCATCGTCGAGATCTCCAAGAAACGCGCGCACCCCGTCTTCGAGGGCCAGCTGGCCGTCCTCCTGGAAGGCAAGGCGACGGTCGCGCCCGGCGCGGCTCCGGAGGAAGGCGCCGCTGTGGGGGAAGAGCCCGACGGCGCCAGTCCGGCTCCCACCGAGACCGAACCGGTTGAACTGAACCGCTACGACGCCATAGTGGGCTCGGATACGCGGAGCCCCGAGATCTCGGGCCGAGGTTTTGTTGCCGTGATCTCCATCGACAAAGTGGACCCCGCAAACGCCTGAGCTGGTGACTTTGGCCACCAGAAGTGGCCACCCTCTGCAGGAGTTGCTAGCCTGAAATCAAGGTTCCGCTCTGGAACCTCCGGACGACGGTTCAGTACCCGGCACGCGACAAGACTGGCCAAAGGATCTGTCATGTCGTGGTTAATTCTCATTCTCTCCGGAGCGCTTGAGGCCGTTTGGGCTGCTGCCCTTCACCGATCAAAGGGCTTCCGCAAGCCAATCGCCACAGTCGTTTTCCTGGTGAGCGTCATCGCCAGCACCGGCGGCCTTGCGGTTGCCATGCAATCCATTCCTACTGGTACGGCGTACGCGGTGTGGGTTGGTGTCGGCGTCGTCCTGACGTCGGCATACGCCATGGTCACCAAGGTGGAACGCGCGACGACGGCCCGGCTGCTGCTGCTCGCAGGGATCGGCGCGTGCGTGGTTGGCCTGAAGGTGGTGGCGTAGCCGTGGCTGCAACGACCACCACGACCCAGAACTCTGCGAAGAACGGCGTCTTCTGGCTGGTTCTCCTCGCCTCCGCCGTCCTTGAAGCCGTGTGGGCCACCGCTCTGGGACTCTCCAACGGCTTCACCCAGTTGATTCCCACCTTGGTCTTCGCGGTGACGGCAACATTGAGCATGCTCGGACTCGGGATCGCGGTAAAGCGGATTCCCTTGGGCACCGCCTACGCGGTGTGGGTTGGAATCGGCGCTGCGCTGACTGTTGGGTGGGCGATGGTTACAGGGGTAGAGCCTGCCAGCCCGCTGAAGCTTCTCTTCATCGCCGGAATCGTGGGTTGTGCTGCCGGTTTGAAGGCGTTGCCTGCTGAGAAGCCCGCGGCAAAGGCCGAGTAGCGCCGCTCCTTCCCAGTTACCGCCACTCGCACCTGCCCCAGTGCCGGCAAAACCCCGGAAACACGGGGGCTGTGCATCTTTGGAGTTCGTCAGGGCCCCGAGCAACTGGGAAGGACCGCAGCCTCGCGCAGGAATACCCATCGCGTCCATGGAGTTCACGCCAACAAAGGGCACTTCGAATACCAACACGCATGGGAGAAGTTCATGACTGCAGTTCAACTCGGCGATGGCCTTTCTGTTAGCCCCCTCGGCTTTGGCGGCATGGCCCTGACGCCGGTGTATGGGGGAATCGACCCCGAGGAAGCCCTGCAGACACTTAGGCATGCGGTGGATGCGGGAATTACCTTCATCGACACCGCGGATGTTTACGGCGCCGGAAGCAACGAGGAGTTGGTCGGCAAGCTCCTGAAGGGCCGGCGTGACGAGGTCCAGTTGGCAACAAAGTTCGGGATAGAGGGCAACGCCGCGAACGGGTACACGGGAGTTCGCGGCGATGCGCCCTACGTCAGGCAGGCGGCAGAAGCTAGCCTCCGCCGCCTGGACACTGACGTGATTGACCTCTACTACCTGCACCGCCGAGACCTCCGCGTTCCGATAGTGGAAACCGTGGAGGCCATGGCGGAGCTGGTCCGGGAGGGCAAGGTTCGGCACCTCGGACTGTCTGAGGTGACAGCCGAGGAGCTTCGGCAGGCCAACGCTGTCCATCCGATTGCCGCGGTCCAGAGTGAATGGTCAATCTGGAGCAGGGATGTTGAGCAAAACGTTGTTCCCGCAGCGAAGGAACTCGGTGTTGGCTTTGTGCCTTATTCGCCGCTCGGCCGCGGGTTCCTCACGGGAACCATTAGCGCGAGCGACTTGGGCGAAAACGACTTCCGCCACAAGATTCCCCGCTTTGGTGGCGAGGCCCTCGATGCAAACCAGGCCGTAGTGGCCGCGGTTCGGGAGGTAGCCGATGACCTGGGTGCAACTCCTGCCCAGGTAGCACTGGCTTGGCTGTTCGCCCAAGGCAAGCGCCTTGGACTGCCGGTGGTCCCCATCCCCGGTACGCGCAAAACGCACCGCATCGACGAGAACCTTGGCGCGTTGTCCCTGCAACTGGGAACAGCGCAACTTGAGGTGCTCGACCAGACCGCGGACGCCGTCGTGGGTTCACGTTCTGCCGACCCCAACTGGGTGTCGCAAGGCCGCGAAGCCAACGCGGCCACTGCATAGACTGAGCCGATGGATTCGCTTATTCACTCATCGCGTGACGTCACCATCCGGAGCATCTCGGTCAGCGAGATGAACAACAACGTGTATCTGTTGACCTCGAAGTCCACAGGCGTGCAGCTGTTGATCGACGCCGCCGACGAACTTCCGGCCATTCAGCAACTCCTGAAGGACAGCGAAACGGATACTTCCGAGGTGCCGAAGCTCGTCCGAATAGCCACCACCCACCAGCATTGGGACCACATCCGCGCCTTGGGTGAGCTGGTCTCAGCTACGGGCGCCAGCACTTCTGCAGGGGCGGACGACGCCGATGCGCTGCCCGTACCGGTGGATGTCCGGCTTGGTCACGGCGACGTCGAGCGGTTCGGCGACTTCGAGATCACGGCGATCCACCTGCGTGGGCACACCCCCGGCTCGATCGCTTTCGTTTACCAGGATCCGGACGGGCCGGCCCACATTTTCAGTGGCGACTCGCTGTTTCCCGGAGGCGTCGGCAACACACAGGGCGATCCTTCACGTTTCACTTCACTGTTGAACGACGTGAAAGGGCGGCTGTTCGACGCCTACCCGGACGAGACCGTGGTGCACCCGGGCCATGGATTGCCCACGACCCTCGGAGCCGAGCGGCCACACCTTGAGGAGTGGCGCGCCCGCGGCTGGTGAGCAACGTGGACGTACTAGCGGCCGCGACGTTCGTTCGAAGCCGGTGCCGATGCACGACGCGGGCCGCTGCGTGCCGGACGACCGGCGCCGGAGCCCCCGCGACCGGAGTTGCCGGAAGCAACGGAGCCCGAACCGTAGGATCCGCCGGATGTAGCGCCCGTTGCGGAAGACCAAACAGCCTTGTTTCCGCCAGTGCGGGTGCTCGTGGTCGACGCTGTGCGCGGAGCCGAAGCAGAGCGCTGGCCACCGGTAGCGGCACGCTGGCCCGAAGCCGGACGGCCACTGCGGGCGCCCTGGCCCTGCGAGCCGGGAACGTCGTTGCGGTGCGTGGCACCAGCCTTGCCGCGGCCGCGTGAGCTGCGGGCGACGTCGTCGTTCATTGCTGCGCGACGGTCAGCGCGGTTGATGTCGGTGCGAACCGGCTCAGCTGCCACCTTGCCGCGTCCGCCGCGACCGCCACGGCCACCCGTGGTGGGTGCAGCCTGGCCGCCGGTACGGCGTGCGCGCTTTCGCTGGGCGTTGGCGCCAGTTGACGTGCCACCACCCTGCGGGGCTTTCGCCGCGAGGAGGGCCGCACGGGTGCGGGGATCAACCTTGTCTGCGATGTCGCCCACGAGCTCGGCGACCAGCGGCGAGTTGGCAGTGACGCGCTCGAACGACACATCGACGCCCGCAGCCTTCATGAGCTTCTTGACGTCGCTCTGCTGCTCCGGGAGCGTCAGGGTGACAACAGTGCCATCGGAACCGGCGCGGGCCGTGCGGCCTGAGCGGTGCAGGTACGCCTTGTGCTCTGTGGGCGGGTCAACGTGGATGACGAGTTCGACGTCGTCAACGTGCACGCCGCGGGCTGCGACGTCGGTGGCCACCAGGACGCGAACGTCACCGTTGGAGAACTCGGCCAAGTTGCGGTCGCGGGCGTTCTGCGACAGGTTGCCGTGAAGGTCGACGGCGGGGATTCCGGCGTCCGTCAGGGTCTTGGCAAGCTTGCGGGCGTGGTGCTTGGTCCGCATGAAGAGGACGCGGCGGCCGGCGCCGGAGGCCAGTTCGACGATGAGCTGCTTCTTGACAGTCTGATCGTTGACTACCAGGACGTGGTGTTCCATGGTGGTGACGGCAGCCTGCGGGTCATCCACGGAGTGCGTGAGCGGGTTGGACAGGTAGCGGTTGACCAGCTTGTCAACACCGTTGTCCAACGTCGCCGAGAAGAGCAGGCGTTGACCCTGGGTGGGGGTCATGTCCATGAGCTTCTTGACCACCGGGAGGAAGCCGAGGTCAGCCATGTGGTCTGCCTCGTCCAGCACGGTGACCTCAACGGCTTCGAGGGTCAGGATGCGCTGGCGGATCAGGTCTTCGAGGCGGCCCGGGCAGGCGATGACGATGTCGACGCCGGCGCGCAGCGCCTTTTCCTGGCGTGCCTGGGAGATGCCGCCGTAGATCACCGTGGTGTTCAGGCCCATGGCCTTGGCCAACGGCTCGATTGTGGCGTTGATCTGGGTTGCGAGTTCACGCGTCGGTGCAAGGACGAGACCCATGGGGCGGCCCGGCTTGCGGAAGTGCTTGGCTTCACGCTCGGCCAAGCGGGCCACAAGCGGGATGGCGAACGCGATGGTCTTGCCGGAGCCGGTGCGGCCACGGCCCAGGACGTCGCGGCCTGCGAGCGTATCCGGGAGGGTCTTCACCTGGATGGGGAATGCCTCTTCGATGCCGTCTGCGGCGAGGGAATCAGCAATAGCCTTGGGCGTGCCAAGGGCAGCAAAAGTAGTCATGTACTTATGTCTTTCGGGCGGTGTCCAGTTGCGGACATCGGCCCCCGACGCCGGTTGGGCCAGGGGTTCGCCGAGGAAAAGTCAGGTGGTCTACCGGTTCGCTGCTGGAGCGTTGGCCGGGACCAAATGGAAGCGTTCATCGACGCAGGATGTGCCTCTCACATGAAAAATGCCCCGTCACGTAGCCTGTTGGGCCACCTGCTTCAGGGCGTCACCGCACATCAAGTGCTCCCAGTCTAGCAGTGTTCGGCCTCGAGCCCCGCATCGGGCTGATTAAGGCTCGCGTTGTGGGGCCCCAACTGGGTAGCAGCTGAGCGCGTTTTGGACGCTCAAAACGCGCTCAACTGGTACTTACTTGGGCTTGGTGAGCGTCGGGCTACTTGTGGAGCGATGCCTCAGGTTCGGTTTCCCGCGTGGTGGAGACACCCGCCCGGGGGGCGACCCGTGGCGCGATGACGACCCCGACGACGGCGATCACCGCCGTCAGTGCGAAGACCCCCGCAAACGGGTTCGTCGTCGTAAATGCTGCGAAGACGAGTCCCGTGGCGGCGAGGGACAAGGCGCCGCCCAGAGAGTCCGAGATGGACATCGCTGCGCTGTTGAAGCCCTGGTTTTCCTCACCGGACAACGCCAAGGTCATCACTGAGAGCCGCGGGTACATGAGTCCCATGCCGCCGCCCGCAAGGATCCAGCCTCCAATGGCAATACCCGCCGGCAGCGCCGAGGCCGCGGTCACCAGGGCCAGCATTATGGCCACCAGCACCAGCGCAGCACCAATTTTCACGGCGAGGGCATCGGCCAGCTTGGAACCCAACCGGCCCTGCAGAGCGGATGCTCCTGCCCATGCGAGCGCGGCGCCGGTCAGCGTGAGCCCGGCAAACGTCGGCGTGAAGGCGTACTGCTCCGTCAACAGATACGGCAGGTAGACCTCCGCGCCGAAAAAGGCTGCCGAAGCTAAACCGCGGGTGAGGATCACGCTGGGAAGGCCTCGACGGGCAACCAGTGTTCCGCGCGGGACCAACGGCCTTACCGCCACCACTGCAAGGACAAGCGCGACGACGGCAATCACGCCGCCCACGCCCGGCACCTCTGCTGACAGGTTCAGCGCGAGGACGGTCAGGGCAGCCAGCGCCGCCCAGCCCATGCGTCCGAAAGCCCAAGGCACATGCTGGGTATCTGTGTCGGGGTCGGGTGCCGTCCCGCGTACAGCCGGAACCACCATCAGCAGCGCCGGAACGACCAGCCCCACAACGCCAAGGAACACCCAGTGCCAACTGCTGAGCTGTGCCACGATCCCTGCGGCAAACGGGCCCACCAAGGAAGGGATCACCCAGGAAGCGGCAAAGGCGGCAAAGATTTTGGGATGAAGCACCGGCGGGTAGACCCGTGCCACCAACACATACAGGGCAACGGTCATGGCACCGCCGCCGAGTCCCTGCACGAGCCTTCCCAGCACCAGAACTTCCATGCTCCCGGCTGTTCCCGCGATCAGAAGACCGGCGACGAACAGTGCCACCGATGCGTACAGCGGCGCCGCCGGACCCCGGCGATCAGACCAGTTACCTGCTCCCACCATGCCCATCACGCCAGTCGCCAGGGGGCCGGCGAAGGCCAGCGCGTAAAGGCTGGCTCCGTCCAGGTCCCGACTGACGAGCGGCATGATGGTGGTTACCGCCAGGGACTCGAAGGCGCTGAGGAAAACGAGCGCACAAGCACCGACGGTGGCCAGCAGGTAAGGAAGGCGGAGTATCCCGGCCGTTGAGGTATCAGAGGTCATGGACGTTACCCTAGAACCTCAACTAATGTTGAGGTCAATCCACCACGCCCACCACCGGAGGACCAGCCATGCCACAAGTTCCAGGCAGCGCCCACCGGCCCCTGAGCATCGGTGAGCTTTCGGAACGCAGCGGAGTATCGCCGTCGGCCCTTCACTTCTACGAACGCAACGGGCTCATTACAGCTGAGCGCACGGCCGGCAACCAGCGGCGGTACAGGCGCGAAACGTTGCGTCGGGTGGCATTCATCAAAACATCGCAAAGAGTTGGCCTTCCTCTAAAGGACATCCGTGAGGCGCTGGACTCCCTGCCGGATGGGCGAACGCCCACCAAACGGGACTGGACGCGGTTGTCGTCGCGATGGCGCAGGGAACTCGACGAGCGAATTGCCGCGCTGCAACACCTGCGGAATGACCTGGATGGGTGCATCGGCTGCGGTTGCCTGAGCCTGAAATCGTGCACGCTTCAGAACCCTGCCGACGAGCTGGGGGCGACCGGAGCGGGAGCCCAGCGCTGGAACCAGCCAAATTAGGAGGCAGAACTGTCACTTGCGTTGGAACAACTTGAAGCAAGGACCGGCTATGCGATTGCTGTCATCACGTTCCAGCCAGCCCCAACCTTTACTCTTGGCTGATAGCCTCCATGTTCTGTTCCCGGGTAGAGCCAGAAGTCGCCAGAGACATCACGCGCCAGGATGTCTGGAATGTCGTCACCATCGAAATCGCCCGGTGTCACAATGCTGGTCATCGCATTCCAGCCGGTGCCGACTTGCCGTCGAGGTACCCATTGGCTGGACAGATCGCGCTCGTAGAGCCACAAGGTTCCGGCACTGTCGCGTGCAAGCACATCGGTTCCGGGGATTGCGTTTCTCCCGGGTCCCATGATCGCCGTCATGTCATTCCAACCGGCACCGACTTTCGTCCGCGGTAACCACCCGCCCATGCCATTGCCCGGATAGAGCCACAGGTCGCCTGCGCTGTCGCGGGCCAAAATGTCCGAGTGCCCGTCATAATCAAAATCTCCGGGTGCGACCACTGCGGTCATGGCATTCCAGCCCACGCCGACCTTGGTAGGTGACCACCAATACGACTGTCCATCCCCTGGATACAGCCACAGGTCTCCGGCGCTGTCCCGTGCCAGGACATCCGGCTTCTTGTCTCCATTGAAGTCACCGGGAGTAACAACTAGGTTCATGGCATCCCAGCCCGAGCCAGCTCGAGTCCGCGTAAGCCAGCCCTTGTTGGTGTTGCCCGGATAGAGCCACAATGCACCTCCCGAATCACGGGCCAGGATATCTGTGGCGTAATCGGAGTTGTAGTCCTTGCGCACGTTGTCGAGGCGAGGCGCATTGACCACCACGATGTGCCCACCGTCATTTGTTAGCCCGTAGCCCTTACTGCCATCCGGGGACATCGTGAAGCTGCTGACCACTCTGGGCATGGGGGTGCTGGCCAGGACTTGAAGGGAAGGCAAAGCAAGGACGACAGCTTTGCTGCCCAGCACATAGAGCCTCTTGCCGTCCGGGCTCGTTTGGATGACGGGACGTCCCGGAGTGCTTGAGCCTGAGTCTGCAGTGGCAATGGGCCTCACCGTATTCTTCGCAACGTCGATTTCAGCCACGAAGTAATCGCCCGCGACGTTCTCTCCGTTCACGACGCGCCCCGGATATTGATCCACGACGTATGCCCGCGAACCGTCTCGAGTGAATACAGGCGCGGTTACAGGAGAGATGGTCGGAACACTTGTAAGAACCGTGTCCGTCGAGATCGCCACGACTGCTATCCCGCCCGAAGGCTTGGGGTAGAAGATCTTGGTTCCGTCGGCCGAGATGGAGCCTTGACCCAATCCACCTTCGATTGGAAGCGTCTTGACCACTTTGTTGGTGACGGCACTGATGACAGTGATGGTGTTGTCAGCGTAATTCGATACGTAGATCTTGTCCCCGGACGGGGCGACTAGAACGTCGTTAGCACCAGCCCCGACCGGAACAACGGCCTTCACAGCTTTTGCTGCGAGGTCGATTACGTTCACCGACCCGTTTTTTAGTGGCGACTCATAGGGCCGCCCAGACAACGCGTAGAGAACGGCACCGTTTGCTGAGATGGCTACCTTCTGCGCCTCTTCAGCCAAAGGAATCCTGGCAGTGACCGTGTGCCGTACCGTGTCCACCACAGCGATGTCAGCCGTCTCGTATTTTGTAGGGAGGTACGCGGTGGATCCGCTTGGCGACATCGCGAGGTCGAAGGCGTTCATAACTTCAACGCTGCCGGACACGATGTCCGGTGGTACGTAAATATCTGCAAAATACTGACGGCCATATACGAAGGCCCTGGACCCGTCACGACTGAACTTCAAAATACTTGCGTCCACTGCAAGGGTGTCTGGAGAATCCATTGAAGCCAACGGAACTCCCATCGCTTTTATCCCCGCGGGACTTTGACCTGCGGAGATCAACGACGTAGCCAAGGGAAGAGACGATTTGACGGTTGGCTGAATGGGATGCCCGTGAGCAACCCCAGCGCCCACGAGCGAAAGCACTGCCGCAGCCGTTAGCGCAGCGGGCACACGAATATTGCGTTGCAGGAACACCATGAATCCCCCAGCACGAGGCGCCACCGGAATGATTCGGGCGCAGAAGGTCACAGGTTATCCGCCATCGCGGGCAAAAACCAGATGCGTCCGCCCAGCGGTGGAACTTGCCGAAGCAGCAACAGGGATTGCCTTGCGCCGAGCCTCACGGCACGCTTGGCATATGACTGAACACACGCACGACGGCGATACTCACCACAGCGAGCCGAGGCATGGCGGGCTCAATCTCCACGAGGACGCTGACAACGCCGCTGACATGTGGGACGGCATGTACAAGGAGCGTCCAAAGGTCTGGAGCGGGCACCCGAATCCTCAGTTGGTCGCCGAAGTGGCGGGCCTTCGTGCGGGAACGGCCTTGGACCTTGGCTGCGGCGAGGGTGCAGACGCGATCTGGCTCGCCGGGCAGGGCTGGAAGGTCACCGCAATGGATGTGTCCGCCGTCGCGCTTGAACGTGCAGCAGCCCATGCCGTGGACTCCGGTTACGCTGACCGGATCATGTGGCAGCAGCAGGACTTGGCCGAATGGAAGCCGGAACCCATCTTTGACCTCGTATCAGCACAGTTCCTCCACAGCCCCCTCCTGCCGTGGCGCGACTCCGTAGCTTCCGCAGCAGCGGCAGTAGCCCCGGGCGGCACGTTGCTGGTGGTCGGACATCACCCGCATGGACTCGCTCCTTGGAGCCACCACCGTGAAACGGGCATGTTCTTCTCGCCGGAACAGTTGGCTGGCGCGCTCCGCCTGGATCGCGAGCCGTGGTTCGTCAACGTCCTGACTTCGCGGGAACGCACCGTCACGGGTCCGGAGGGCGAACCGGCTACTGTCGTGGACACGGTCCTCCGGGCAACGAAGCACGCCTGATAGAGGCGGGAACCGCGCCCAAGCGGGGTGACGCCGTCGTCGTCAACTTCGGCAAAACCTCAAGCTGTCTCCGGCAGCAGTTCCCCGTAGGGTGCCACGACTGTTCCTGTTGCCGTTGAGTCCGGGTTCAGCATCCAGCCAACCCGTTTGGCCGTATTCAACATGACGACGCTCTCCACCAGTTCGATCCCCGGGATCCGCTGCTGGATGGCGAGTTCCATTTCCATGACCTGCGCAAGCGAACGCAGCCACATGATCATGGTGAAGTTGGTGCGGCCGGTGGTTGACGCGGAAAACCTGACATTCCGGATGGAACGCAGTTCAGTGGCTGCGGCCTCGTGCTGTCCCGCGGGGACGTTCGCAAACCACTGGACTGTGATGGGATAACCGGAGAATTTTTGGGCGATCTCGCAGCGGAAGGAGAGCATTCTGCTGTTCAGCACCCGCCCCAACTGGCGTTGCACGGTGGCGGGATGCCGCCCCAAAGCCCGCGCTATCTCAGCAGCAGAAGCACGCCCGTCGCGGGACAGGAACGGGATAAGCGCCAGGTGGCTTTCGGGCAGCGGCACGACTATGGCGTCCGGAGCGGAGGGGTTGGCCGATTCGGGCCCTGCCATCGCCCGAAGCGCTTGCTGTTCCCCCTTGGTGAGAACATTCAGCCGCCAGGCATAGCCGCTGGTGTGGATGCGGGTGCAGAGCGACGTGTGGTACTTGGTGAGCCCACGGATTTCCTTAAGTCGCGGCAGCAGGCTCGTGCTGAACTGATCGAGGTCCTGGGTGATGACCGTGAGCGTGAGATCGCGGTTACTGGCGGCTTCTTCCACGGTGATGACCTCAGGGAGCTCTGCGAGCGCAGTGACAACGTCCGGCCGTAGGTCCATGTCGCAGTCGATGTCCACCATGGCGAGGCACATGTTCTTCGGATCGCCCATCAGGTGCGCCGTAGTCCAGGCCGCTCCCGTGGCTTTCAGGCGGTCCCACCGCGCGGCCAGGGTTGTGGCATGGACACCCAGGACCGCGCCGGCGTCGGACCAGCTGATGCGGGGAGAAATCTGCAGGGCATTGACGAGGCGTAGATCCTCTTCACTGAGTTCCATGCGTACATTCTCTCAACTGTGCATGAATCGTGCGTTTCTGCGGCTTCGTTGCATTTTTGTAGATGTTTTCAGGATTGTGAGTTAAGTCACCACAGAATTGCTGGAAGAAACCCGTAGCCAAGCGAGACCAGGAGTACACATGACCATCGCCGCCGACGCCAAGGAACTGCAGGACGACATCGTCCGCCTCCGCCACGACCTCCACCGTGAGCCGGAAATCGGCCTGCAACTGCCCCGCACCCAGGAAAAGGTGCTGAAGGCACTCGACGGACTCCCTTACGAAATCACCCTGGGCAAGGACACGACGTCGGTCACTGCAGTTCTGCGTGGGGGCGCGGCTTACGCCTCGGCTGAGAAGCCCGTGGTGTTGCTGCGTGCAGACATGGACGGCCTTCCCGTCCAGGAAGCCACTGGGGTGGACTACACATCCCGTGTAGATGGAGCGATGCACGCCTGTGGTCACGACCTCCACACTTCCATGCTGGCCGGAGCCGCCACCCTGCTGGCAGAGCATCGCGACAAGCTGGCCGGCGACGTCGTCCTCATGTTCCAGCCCGGCGAGGAAGGCTTCGACGGCGCCAGCTACATGATCAACGAAGGCGTCCTGGATGCTGCTGGCAGGCGGGCAGATACGGCGTACGGAATGCACGTCTTCTCCTCGCTGGAACCGCACGGCCAGTTCGTCACCAAGAATGGCGTGATGCTCAGTTCTTCGGATGGGCTCGTTGTGACCGTGCTGGGCGCCGGCGGACACGGCTCCGCACCGCACTCAGCCAAGGACCCCGTGACCGCAGCAGCCGAAATGGTCACCGCCCTTCAGGTCATGGTGACGCGCCAGTTCAACATGTTTGATCCCGTTGTCCTCACCGTTGGTGTGCTGCACGCAGGAACCAAACGAAACGTGATCCCCGAGACCGCGCGTATCGAAGCCACCATCAGGACCTTCTCCGAAGAGTCACGGCAGAAGATGATGGAAGTAGTACCCAAGCTGCTCCAAGGCATTGCCGCAGCCCACGGACTGGAGGTTGATGTGGACTACCAACAGGAATACCCGCTCACCATTAATGACGAGGACGAAACCAACACGGCGGAGAAGGTCATCGCTGGCATGTTCGGCGAGTCCCGGCTGACCCGGATGGCAACTCCCCTGAGTGGTTCCGAGGACTTCTCCCGTGTCCTGGCCGAGGTCCCGGGAACATTCGTGGGGCTCAGCGCCGTTGCCCCCGGCACCGACCACGCGACGTCGCCCTTTAACCACTCGCCGTACGCAACTTTCGACGACGGCGTCCTCACCGACGGCGCTGCCCTGTACGCAGAGCTCGCTGTGTCCCGCATCGCAGCCCTCGCCGCCAACTAACTCCCAGCCCTATCCCACCTTGGAGAATCACATGACCGCCACCGTTGGAACGTCCACCGAAGTCAAGGTCCACAAGTCTCATCTGCGCACGCTCGTCGGAACCGGCATCGGCAACGCCGTTGAATGGTACGACTGGGCCATCTACGCCACGTTCTCGCCGTTCATCGCAAGTGCTTTGTTCAGCCAGGCCGACCCCACGTCCGCTGTGCTGTCCACCTTGGCGATCTTCGCCGTCGGGTTTGTTGCACGGCCGTTCGGCGGTTTCGTGTTCGGCTGGATCGGCGACCGCATCGGCCGCAAGACCTCCATGACGGTGGCCGTTGCGCTTGGAGCTCTCGGCAGCCTCCTCATCGGCATCGCGCCGACGTTCCAGGCTGTTGGCGCATTCGCATCTGTGATGCTCCTGCTCGCCCGGCTCATCCAGGGCCTTGCCCACGGTGGTGAACTGCCGTCGTCGCAAACGTACCTGTCCGAGATGGCACCCAAGGAAAAGCGCGGCTTCTGGGCCACACTCATCTACACGTCCGGCACCGCCGGCATTCTGGCTGGAACACTGCTTGGTGCGATCCTCACTGCTGTCCTGTCAAAGAACGACATGAGCGCCTGGGGTTGGCGTATTCCGTTCCTCATCGGCGGCGCGCTGGGCATCTACGCGCTGTTCATGCGGGCCAAGATGAAGGAAACCCACGCATTCGAGGCTGAGACGCCCAAGGAAAAGCGCCTGCCGATGTGGCCGCAGATCGTCAAGTACCGCAAGCAGGCCCTGCAGGTTATCGGCCTGACCGTTGGCCTCACGGTGGTCTACTATATCTGGGGTGTCGTGGCGCCGAGCTACGCAGCCACAACGCTGAAGATGGACCGCGGCGCAGCCCTGTGGGCCGGCGTGATCGCCAATGTTGTGTTCATCGCCGCGCTCCCGTTCTGGGGCAAGCTGTCTGACCGCATTGGCCGCAAGCCTGTGCTGATCGGCTCGTCCATCGGTGCCATGCTCATGCACTTCCCCATGACGTGGCTGCTGAAGGATTCGCCGTGGCAGCTGACCGTGTCCATGTCCGTGATGCTGTTCTTCATCGCTGGTAGCGCGTCGATTGTTCCGGCCGTCTACGCCGAGCTGTTCCCGACGCACATCCGCACTGTCGGCGTCGGCGTCCCGTACTCCATCTGCGTAGCGGCCTTCGGTGGCACGGCTCCGTACCTCCAGACCTGGCTGGGCACCATTGGCCAGGGCTACCTGTTCAACGTGTACGCAGTGATCCTGCTGGTGATCGGCATCGCGTTCGCCTTCTCGATCCCGGAGACGAAGGGCAAGGACCTGACGGTCTAGGTCCCCGTTGTGAGGCTCGCTCTGCGCCCCTCCCGAAATAGGGCCCACGCCGCCCGGGTTCCCTGGCCGAGCTTGCGAGGTTAGGGAGGCGGTGGGGATGCAGAGCGGGCCTCACAACTCATTTAAACGAACTTGTTGCGGCCCGCGCGGTAGCCGAAGAACGCAGCCAGCGCTCCGACCACCAGGAACAGGATGCCCGCGGCAGTGAATCCACCCGTGGCTTGGTGCAGTTGTCCCACGAGCAAAGTTCCCACAGAGCCCACTCCGTAGCCAACACCCTGCATCATTCCCGACAGGTGCGCGGCGGTGTGGGCATCGCGGGTGCGGACCATGATCATCGTGAGGGCAACCGCCGTGAGGGAGCCTTGTCCCAGTCCCAGCAGTCCGGTCCAGATCCAGATCAGTTCAGTTGGCCCGAAGATACTGAGGGCGAAGCCACCGCCGGTCATCAGGGCCACCACGGTGTTGATCACCCTCTGATCCTTGAAGCGCGTGGCCAGGGCAGGCGCGAAGAGTGAACCGAGCATCTGAAGCACGATCGACACCGACACAATCAGGCCAGCCGTCCCGCCCTCGATGCCCCGGTCCCTCAGGATCGGCGCCAGCCACGCAAACACACTGAACGACATCATGGCCTGCAGCACCATGAACAGGGTGACCTGCCAGGCAACCGCCGATCGCCAAACGTTCACGCCGCCACGGACCGCCTGGTGCTTTACCGATGGCTGGCGGATGGCCAGCGGAAGGAAGAGCAAAAGCACGACGCCGGCAGGCACGGCCCAGGACCACAGCGCCGAAGTCCAGTGGCCGGTTGCCGCAAACACCGGATACGTGAACCCGGCACCAAGAGCGGCGGAAGCACAGATTGCCGTCGTGTAGAGGCCGCCCATGAGCCCGAGCCGGTGCGGGAAGTCCCTTTTGACCACGCCGGGGAGGAGGACGTTGCAGAGCGCGATCGCTGCTCCGCAGGCTGCTGTTCCTGCGAGAAGCATGGGCAGGTGGCCTACTCCCGGGATTTCGCTTGGACGCACCAGAAGCCCTGCTGTGAGCACCACCATGGCGCCCAGCAAGACCCTTTCTGCGCCGAAACGGCGGGCAAGGATCGGGGCGAGCGGAGCGAAAATGCCCAGCAATGTCACGGGAACGGTGGTCAGGACCACCACAGCCCAGCCCGGCAACCCGGCGTCGGACGTTATTTCCGGAAGGACGGCCGAGAAACTCGAGAAGACCGTCCGCAGGTTCAGGCCGATCAGGACGAGGCAAATGCCGAGGTAGATGAGGCCCCTCTTGGAGCGCAGCTGCGTAGGTGGGGCGGGCGGGACGTCGTCGATCTCGGCATCCACAGCGATTTCAGGGCGAACGGCCTGATAGCGGATCGGGTCTGCCTGGCCGCTTGTATCTGCGACGCCGGATCTGTTCGAGGAGGTCACACGTCCTATTCTGTCAGCCGTGTCTGATCTGCCGCCCAAGGGCGTGATGTGACCAGGATCTGGGCGTCTGCGGGTTGTCCACATACGCAGGATTGCACCTGTCTGTGCCGCATCGGCGTCCATAGCGTTGAGAGCATGAACCTAACTTCTTTGCCCTCGCCTACGTCATCGAACCCGGACAAGGCGGAGTCGCCGATCGGATATGTTCTTGTCCCGCCGAAGCAGCCTCCTGGGCTCAACACAGGAATTGGCAGCCTCGTCTTTGCCGTTGCTGCGCTCTTATACCTGAGAGTCACATTGCCTGTGGCGTTATTGGCGGCGTTTTTCACCAGGTCACCCTCTGAGGCGGGACCTTACGATTGGATTGCCCCGACCGTATTGTGGAGCCTCCCGGCCCTGTGCGGCCTAGTTTCCCTGGTACTCGGCACGGCATCGGTGGCGCTGGCTCGACGACCCACGCCAACTGGGCGACACACCAAGGCGTGGTTCACAGGAATTGCCGGGCTGGGCGTTCTCGGGCTGGACGTTGCAATTGTTGCTGCCTGGATTTTCACCACCGGTCGCGTCATGATCCTGTTTTGACGCCGGAGCACGGATTCAGCCTCGTCTGAGCCAGCCATCTGCCCGCCGGAACCAAAGTATTCTGGAAAGGATGAGTGAAACCCCAGATTCCCCGCGACCAGTCACGCCAGGCAGCCAGGCTTCCTTTGGAACCTACGGTGGCCGGCCGGTCAGTTTCGTGCGCCGCGGCACCCGTTTGCAGGGCCGGAGGCAGGCCGCGTGGGAAGAGCACGCCGAGCGGTGGGCCGTCCAGGTTCCACGTCACGTCGCCAACACATCGGTGCACCCCGATTACACGTTTGATGCCGAGGCCGTCTTTGGGCGCAAAGCTCCGCTGATCGTCGAGATCGGTTCGGGTTTGGGCGACGCCGTAGTCCATGCTGCCGAACAGAATCCGGACAAGGACTTTTTGGCCGTTGAGGTTTACACGCCCGGATTGGCCAACACCATCATCAAGATCAACAGCCGTGGCCTGACCAACGTTCGGGTGGTGGAAGCCAACGCGCCCGAGGTTTTGGAGTCGATGCTCCCCGCCGGTTCAGTCAGTGAGCTCTGGGTGTTCTTTCCCGATCCCTGGCACAAGGCACGCCATCACAAGCGCCGCCTTATCCAGCCGGCTTTCGCTTCCGTGGCTGCCAAGGCGCTGGAAAAGGGTGGTTACTGGCGCATTGCCACCGACTGGTCCAACTACGCTGTACACGTCCGCGACGTCCTGGCAGGCTCAACGGAATTTGAGAACATGCACGAAGGCGAGCGCAGTGGCGAGGAGAGCCCTCTGACGCAAGTGTGGCAATCCGGCGTCGAGTCTGTTGTGGGAGGGGCGCCGGTGCGGGAAGGCCGCGCACCTGTCAGCACGGAGCACACGGGTCCGAACGAGGGTGTGGACGAGGAAGGCGGCTGGGCTCCCCGGTTCGAGGGCCGTATCCGCACGAGCTTTGAAAACAAAGCCCACGAGGCCGGGCGTATGATCTTCGACCTCACGTATCGCAAGACCTAGCCGAAGCACTTGGGGGAATCATGAGCTATCAGCCACCGGCTGAGTACTACCAGCAGCAGCAACGGTCCAGGACGCCTGGCCTGGGTGCGGGCATCACAAGCATCGTCGCGGCAGTCCTCTCGCCAGTCGCTGCTGTGGTCAGCATTCCCCTGGGCGTCGCGGCCGTTGCTTCAGCGATGAGCCGCTACAACCCCGGCAACGACGTCTGGTGGTTCAGTGCGCTTATCCTGGCGTTGGTTGCGGTGGTACTTGCCATTGTGTCTGTGGTCAGTGGGCTGATTGCTGTATTTCGGGCTGGGCGCATGAATGCCGGACGTATTACGGGGATCATCGGACTGGCGATCATGGCGGTCAACGTCTTTGGCGTCACCTTCATGGTTCTCCTGGTGCTCGGTTCAGGGCAGGGGTCCTGAATGCCCCAGGTTCGTGCTGAACGATTTATCCGCCTGGATGCCGAGACAGCCTTCGCGCTCTCGCAGACCACTGGCGAGTTCAGGCTCAGATGGGATCCGTTCATTTCGGCGCAAAGCTTCGTTGACGGAGCCAAAGGAGCGGGCAAGGGAGTTCGTACACGAACCGTCTCGAGGATGGGCCTGAAGATGGTGAGTGAGTACGTCTCCTACACCCCGCCCCGCAATGTCGGAATGACCATGGTGTCCGGGCCGTGGTTCTTTGAGAACTTCGGCGGTGGCTGGCGGTTCACCCCCGACGACGGCGGCACCCGGGCAGTGTGGAAGTACACCTTTTCCTGCCGCCCGGCTTGGCTCAAGCCCGTAGCCGAGAGAATCGGAAGCTGGTTGTTGGGCCGCGAAATCGAACGGCGGATCGAAGCATTTGCCCGGGCCTGCGAGGACCCCGCCCTCGTCGCAGAGCTGCGGGCAAACCTACGGCGCTAAGACCTACGGCACTGAAATCTAGGGCGCTGACATTTAGGGTGCTGACATCTACGGCACTGAAATTGAGGCCACTGTCTTGTCCCCTTCATCCCGGAGCTCCACTCCGGCGATGCCGCCAAGCTGCACGGGCGTAGCGCCAGTGATCTTGATGCGACCACTCGGGGTCGCCGTCCAGCCGCAGGTGCGCTCTTCCGCCCCGTCACGGCCCTTCACCCAAAGGTAGAGCGTTCCTTCGAGCGGCATGCTCTTGCCCTCGACCTCAAGCTCCGTGCCCCAGGTCTTCTTGACCATGCCTACTGTCAGTTGCAGGCCTGTTTCGGACTGCACCGAGTAGCTGGCATCGGGTTTTGGTGGTTGATTCAGCAGCGGGCCGGCAAGGAAACCAAGTGCCAGGCACGCAGCGGCGACTGTCCCCACGAAAGCCGCCCACCGCCGTCGTGATTTCTTCCTGCGTGCCGAAAGGTCAACCAGGATCTTCTGCGGCAATGCTTCCCGGCTCGGTTCCAAAGGTGAGAGTGCACCGGCGGTACCCGTCACGGTGAGCGCGACGGCGTCGGCGGACGGAACGGCGTCGAGCAGCGCGGGGAGGCTTTCCAACTCCTCGAGTTCCTTGCGGCAGGCAGCACATCCGGCGAGGTGCGCTTCAAAAATGCGAGCTTCCTCGGGGTCGAGCCCGCCCAGCAGGTAGGCGCCCAGCAATTGGTGGACGGGGTTGCCGTTCATCGTTCCACCCCCATTTCATCAAGGATCGTTCGGAGGGCTTTCACAGCATAGAAAGCCCGGGATTTCACAGTGCCGGCAGGGATGTTCAGCTGCAGGGCTGCCTCGCTGACGGTGAACCGCTGGTAATGCAGGGCCACAAGGACCTCTCGGTGTTCGTGGCTGAGCCGTAGGAGCGCCTCTTCCATGAGGACGCGGTTCAAGAGTTCATCAACACGTTCCGTCGCGACATGGTCTGGAAGGTCGTGCTCGCCTGCCTCGACGGGACGCCTCTGAGCCTTCCGGTAGTTGTCGATGATGACGTTGCGGGCGGTCCGGAAAAGGTAACTGCGCAGGCTGCCCGTAATCTGCGGGGCGTGCTGCCAGACCTTGAGGATGGTTTCCTGCACGACGTCGTCGGCCAAGTGCGTGTCCGAAGTGCAGCTGAGCACAAAGCGCTTCAACGCTGTGCCGTGATCGCGGTAGATTGCCGCCACCACGTCCTCGTCCAGCGGCATAGCCACCTCCTTCGCGCTGTTTCCTGCTGCCCTACCCCCATACGACGCCGCGCGCGGGAAAAAGGTTCAGCTCCTTGAACCATTCTTCCCCCGCTGGCGTCGTAGGGGTTAGCGCCGACCCATCCCGGCCGGCCCGTCAAAGGAGCTAAACATGAGAAATAGACTCAGCGTTGGGATCGGCGCAATGGTTTTCGCCGTGGCTCTTGCCGGTTGCGGCGGAAGCCCCGGGACAAGCACCACGTCCTCTGCCGCGCCCACGGCCGCTACGTCCTCGACGGCACCTACCTCCACGTCCCCAAGTACAGCCATGTCCAGTCCGGCCACGGCCGGTGCCGAAATGAAGGTTGCATCATCCAGCGCCGGGCAGATCGTGGTGGACAGCAAGGGCATGAGCCTGTACTTCTTCACCAAGGACGTCAAGGATTCAGGATCCAGCGCGTGCACCGGCGCCTGCCTGACGGCGTGGCCAGTGTTCACGACGACGTCGGACAAGCCAACCGTTGAAGGCGTCACGGGCACCGTGGGAACCATAGCGACCCCTGACGGGAAGAAGCAGGTCACCCTCAATGGCATGCCGCTGTACTACTACGCCAAGGACAAGGCTCCGGGCGATGTCACCGGCCAAGGCGTCCAAAGTGTCTGGTACTTGGTGAGCCCCAGTGGAGAAATGATCAAGGGGGCCGCAGCGGGCTACTAAAGCGTGACGCCGAGATCGCGGGAAGCCTGCCATATCGCCGAAATGTTCCGTGCGAACAGGCAGGGTTCCCACGAACTCGCCTTCAGGCCGCATCACCTGAGCGCTCGAAGGATGCGCTCCTTGAACGCGCGTTCTTGAAACAGGTCCTTCCACTCGATCCGGATGAACCGCCACCCCTCCTCGACGAGTGCCTTCTCCCGCCGTCGTTCTTGAAAGATGACCTCATCTGTCGGATTGAAGTCGAAGTATTTGGTTCGACCGTCGAACTCCAGAGCCAGTCTTTCCTCTTCCCAAGCGAAATCCATACGGTGGCGACCCAAGCGGGACTGCACCTCGAATTGTGGCTGTGGACGCCTGATGTTGAGCCTTTGCATCAACTCACGGGTCAGCGTCTCGCCGGCAGACTCGGAGCGGTGGTCTGCGTTGTCCAAAGCCTTGCGCAGCGTGCGGATACCCCGCTTCCCTGAGGAGACCTCGGCCAAGGAAGTCAGCCTGCTCCTATCAGCGCCGACGCGCAGTCCATGATCCATAATCACCAGTGCTTTGGGATAGCTGAGCATCCTGGCGCTGTCGCAGATGGTGCGTTCGAGTGTGGTCGCCCGTAAGCCCTGAACCTGCATGACATCGTCCTCAGTGAAGCTTTCTGTGTGTCCGCGAACGTCCTTGCCCCAGCGGTCGGAGGATGGCCGTGCCGTGTGCAGGACGTGAACCTTGTCATCCGCGCCCCACACGAACAGACCGTGGAGTCGTGCAGCCGACAAATGGCTGTAGACGAATCCGCCTGTTGACGTTGTCAGCGTCCCATGCGCATGTGCCAGGATCCTCTCCTTGGCTTGCCTCCTCGGACCCAGCGCATTCCACTTGCTGCCCCTGATGTAGCAGCCGTACCTCAAGCGGTGCAGCTCACCGGAGTCCACCAGTGCCTTGACCTTTCGACTGTTCAGGCCGAAACGGAGTAACTCGTCGGTTCTCCACATGTACCCGCGCACAGGAAGCGGATGGACTAACGGGGCGGTGCTTTCAAGCCATGATCTTGGATCCATGGACTTAGCATGCCGACGAAACATCCAGTCCTTAAAGGGGTGCGCCACGCTATGTGGACATCCAGTGCCGAGGCCCCGGGAACGATGCGAATACGCCGGAACTTTGCCCGCTAACGCGCACGTTTTCAGCGAAGTCAGGAGAACGGCCGGGCTACGATCGAGCGAAGTGGCGACGTCCATCGCAGGGGTGGCAGCCAAATCGCCGGAAAAGCGCGGCAACGGCTGGACGGCAGGCATCCGGAAGCGTGCGTCAAAGCGCAAAGTGGGCCCACACCGTCAGGGTTCCCTGGCCGAGCTTGCGAGGCCAGGGGGACGGTGGGGTACACGCAGAGGATGTCGGCCGTCCAGCCGAACGATCGAGCGAATTACGCGTCGGCGAGCTCGTCGGACTCTTCGAACTCCACGGCAGCGATGATTTCCTTGGTCTCCGGGTGGATCATGAAAGCTTCGTCATCGTCTTCCACCATGATGTAGTCACCGTGGTCGGTGGAGAAGTGCCAGGCGAGGGTCTTCACGCCGTCGTGCTCGTAGTTGGGGTCTCCCATGGTGATCTTCTGCAGCGCGTAGCCAGCCACATCGCACAGTTCCCGGATGATGACCTCGAACTCCGGAGCGTTGGCGAGGGCTTCTTCGTCTGCTTCGGCCTGGCGCTCTGCAAGGTCCGGAATCAGGGCGACGCGCTCAGCAATGTGCGCTTCAAGCTCCTCATCGGAGAGGACCAGCAGTTCGGACGAGCCGCGAAGGTAGGCGGCGTTGAGGTCGATGATGTCCTCTTCTTCCAGCAATGCCTCGAATTCGCCGTCGAGCTCATCCAGGACAACAACGGCCGCGAGAGGCGTTTCGGATTCGTCCAGCTCGCCGTCGAGGTAGGCCTCGGCGTCGTCCTCACTCAACGCATCAAAGGCTGCTGCGGTGCGGTTGAACAGGTCAAGGTGCCGGGTGGCGCCCATGCCTTCCAAACCGGCACGCACGTAGGCGTCAACCTCTTCACGCTCCGGGGCGGTGAACACGTACTGGGCGAATCCACCGGCCAATGCCTGGGTCATGTAGAAATCGGCAAAGTAGCTGTTGAGCGCAGCGGGCGCGATTTCGTCGCTGTTGAGGAGCTCCGCGTACATCTGGTTCACGACGTTGACGTTGGAATCCACTACGTCTGCATTGCCTGCTTCGAAGCTGGTTTTGTTCAGGACGACGGGGTACTCGTTGGTAGTCATGGGAAATCCTCACTGCTGAAAGCTGTTGGTGCTCCGGACCCTTTCAACGTACGCGTGGGAGCGGCGCGGCAATCG
This sequence comes from Micrococcaceae bacterium Sec5.1, assembly GCA_039636795.1. Lineage (NCBI taxonomy): Bacteria > Bacillati > Actinomycetota > Actinomycetes > Micrococcales > Micrococcaceae > Micrococcaceae bacterium Sec5.1. The sequence continues at coordinate 4,771,492 of CP143430.1, forward strand.
AGGTAGAGGTTAACGGAGGGCGAAGTTTGGGAGCCGTTTTCTGCTGACTAAGATTGAGCAGATAACCTCCTGCCGAAAGTAGCCCGACGCATGCCGTCCCACACAGACGAAACCTGGGAACTGGCCATTCAGACTCCTGCCATTAATGACCGCTCTTTGGCGGCCGGACTGGCCTATGCCATGGGCAGCCGCGTAAGCGGAATTTCTTTCGATTCGGCCACCGGTCTCTTGCTTGGCAAGGTCCGCGGCACTGGGCCGCAACCATATTCGACGTCGGCCAAGCTGGTTCGCAAGCCAAGCGGCTGGAGCTGCACAGTAGGTATTTGCAGCTGCCCTGTCCGCAAGGATTGCAAGCATGTGGCCGCGTTGCTTTTCACCGCTGAGGACCACCCCACGATCCGCGCCCAGCTCCTGTCCCAGGCGCCCGGGATCCAGACCTCGCGCCTTGGTTCCTCCGAGCAGGGCGGTTCCGGGCGGCCGGCTTGGGAGCAAGCCCTCAACAGGCTGATCGCGAAGCCGGGCACTGCGCCGAGCACTGCCGGCATTCCCCTCGCCCTGCAGTTCGAGGTGGAAGAACCGGCCGCCCACTTCTCCTACACAGGCCGCCGCGACCCCATGCGCAGTATCCGGCAACTCAAGGCCCGGCCCGTGATGATGGGTGCCAAGGGCAAATGGATCCGCGGCGACGTCTCCTGGAACAACCTCAGCTACGTCAGTTTCCGCCGTGAATTCAATGAGGCTCACGTCGAGTGGCTTCAGACTTTCCTCGCTGCGCATGGTTCCAGTAATGGTCGCCAGCAACCGTCCGGCGCCATGTGGTTGAGCCTGAATGATTTCGCTGCCAAGAACCTCTGGACCCTTCTCGCCGACGCCACTAAAGCCGGCATTCCGCTCATTCACGCCGCTGGTAGCGAGCCTGTCCACGTCGAGACCCAACCGGCCGTCGTCGGACTCAGTTTGGCGCGCCTTGAAGCGCTGGGCGGCAAAGACGGGAAGCAAACGCCCGACGGCGGCCTGCAGCTTGCGCCGTCCGTGACGGTAGGCGGCGAGCAGATTGATGCCGGAACTGTGGGCTTCATAGGCAAGCCCGCGTACGGGATCTTCTTCACGCATTCCGGCGCCGAAGCCCTGCCCGGAGTGCCGCAGCAGAACAACCTGATCACACTCGCTCCGATTGAGGGCGGTATCAGTGATGAACTGCTGGAGTTTGTCACTGAGGGGGAAACGCTTCAGATTCCGGCCGAAGACGAGAGCCGGTTCCTGACCTCGTTCTACCCGAAGCTGCGGCAGTCAACCCCCGTCAAGGCAGCGGATGAATCGGTGGAACTGCCGACGCTGGCAGTCCCTACGCTCTCCCTCCTCGCCAATTACGGCATTGATCACAAGGTGCGGCTGCACTGGGAGTGGCACTACAAGTCCGGCACGTTGGTCACGGCGCAGCCCCTGTGGCGGCATCCGGATGATCGTGGCTACCGCGATGACCTCGAGGAAGCCCGGATCCTGGATTCGATCGGTCGGCCGTGGGACTTGGTTCCGGCATTGGCGGAATCAGCTACCGGCGGCTGGGGCGCTCCGCGGCTCGCGGCCTCGGCTGAGCTTTCCGGGCTGGACACGCTGGCTTTCACTGAGGAGATCCTGCCGGCGCTCAAGGACCTGCCCGATGTGGTGGTCGAAACGTCCGGCGATATCGCTGATTACCGCGAAGCCGCCGAAGCTCCCGTTGTCTCCATCTCCACGAAGGAAACGGCGAGCGGCGACTGGTTCGATCTCGGCATCGTCATCACCCTCGAAGGCGAACCGGTCTCGTTCGCCGCCGTGTTCTCCGCCCTCGCTGCCGGAATGAGCCGCATGCTGTTGCCCAGCGGCGCCTACTTCTCCCTCGACCTGCCTGAGCTGCACCAGCTGCGCGCACTGATCGACGAAGCCAGGTCACTGCAGGACAACCCGGACAACAAGGACGGCACCCTGCAGATCAGCCGTTTCCAGGCCGGGCTCTGGGATGAGCTCGCCCAGCTGGGGATCGTTGACGAGCAGGCGGCCGCATGGCGAGAGGCAGTGGGCGGACTGCTCGACGACGGCGTGACCGGACTTCCGCTGCCTGCAGGCCTTAACGCTGAGCTGCGTCCGTATCAGCTTGAAGGTTTCAACTGGCTCAGCTTCCTGTTCAAGCACAGCTTGGGCGGCGTGCTGGCGGATGACATGGGTCTGGGTAAGACCGTGCAGGCGATCGCGCTGATCTGCGCGGCCAAGGAGTTGGCTGTTGCTACGGCTGATTCCTCAACGCGCGCTCCGTTCTTGGTGGTGGCCCCCACCAGTGTGGTGAGCAACTGGGCCGCGGAAGCGCAACGCTTCGCTCCAGGGCTTGTGGTGCGGACCGTCGGTGAAACTTTTGCCAAGAGCGGCCTGTCACCCGTCGACGCGTTGGCGGGTGCCGACGTCGTTATTACGTCCTATGCCCTGTTCCGCATTGATTACGATGCCTACGCAACATTCCAGTGGGCCGGCCTGATGCTGGACGAGGCGCAGTTCGTGAAGAACCACCAATCCAAGGCATACCAGTGCGCGCGCAAGCTGCCGGCCCGGTTCAAACTGGCCATCACGGGCACTCCGCTGGAGAACAACCTCATGGAGTTCTGGGCGCTGACATCGATCGTGGCGCCTGGCCTGTTCCCGAGTCCCAAGCGGTTCGCGGAAAACTACCAGAAGCCGGTGGAGAAGAACGGTGACTCGGCGCAGTTGGCCAAGCTCCGGCGTCGTGTCCGTCCACTGATGATGCGCCGCACCAAAGAGCAGGTCATCAAGGACCTGCCGCCCAAGCAGGAACAGGTCCTGGAAGTAGTGCTCAACCCGCGGCACCAGAAGGTTTACCAGACGCATCTGCAGCGCGAGCGCCAGAAGATCCTGGGGCTGATCGACGACGTCAACAAGAACCGCTTCACGATCTTCCAGTCCCTGACGTTGCTCAGGCAGCTGAGTTTGGATGCGTCGTTGGTGGATTCGTCGTTGTCAGGGGTGCGGTCGTCCAAGCTCGATGTGCTCTTCGAACAACTGGAAGACCTCATTTCCGAGGGACACAGGGCCCTGATCTTCAGCCAGTTCACGGGATTCCTGGGCAAGGTGCGTGAGCGTTTGGACGCTGAGGGCGTGGAGTACTGCTACCTCGACGGCAGCACCCGGAACCGCGGCGACGTCGTCAGCGAGTTCAAGAACGGCGTTGCTCCGGTGTTCCTGATTTCGCTGAAGGCCGGTGGCTTCGGGCTCAACCTGACCGAGGCGGATTACGTGTTCCTGCTGGACCCGTGGTGGAACCCGGCATCCGAAGCACAGGCTGTGGACCGTACCCACAGGATCGGGCAGGCCCGGAACGTCATGGTCTACCGTTTGGTCGCGAAGGACACTATCGAGGAAAAGGTCATGGCTCTGAAGGCCAAGAAGTCGCAGCTGTTCGCGGATGTGATGGAAGGCGATGCGCTGGCTGGTGGCTCGTTGACGGCGGATGACCTGGCGGCGCTGTTCGCGGAATAATCTCCGCAAGTAACTCGCAATTGTGGTTGTTCCCAGCGCTGGGAACAACCACTAATGCCAGTCAGTTGGGCCTGGGATCAGTCGTCCAGCCGCACCCCGCGCAGCAACAGCATCGTTCCGCCAACTGCCACCGCGGAGGCAAGGAACACACCCGCCGCGCCGAGTCCGACGGCCACAACTCCGATCGCGCTCGGCAGGACAACTTGGCCCACCCTGTTGCCGGCGAGCCTCAAGGCCAGCGCGCGTCCGCGTTGGCCTTCGGGCGCCTGGGCTGAGAGCCAGGACATCGTCAATGGCTGGCCGATTCCCAAGCCAAGGCCGAGGAACGCCATGACGACGAAGAGCAACCACATGGGCATCGGAATTGCCGCTACTGCCAGCGACACTGCGGAAACTGCAAGGCTCAGAACCAGCAGCCTCATCCGTCCCAGTTTCCGGGACATGTTGCCAAGCCCCAGCCGCGAAACCATGGACAACACCGCTCGAACAGTCAGCATCAGGCCAACAGTTGCCGCACTCAGGCCCCGCTCTGCGCCAAGGGCGGGCAGATAGACGACAGTCAGGTCAACCACTGCCAGGACGGTAGCGCTCGTTGCCAATGCCCGGACCACACCAGGGGTTTTGAGCAATGCCATGGCGCCGCCCTTGGCGCCAGCGGATCCGTTGGACATGCGTCTTCTCCGGCTAACCTTCGACGAGACCACAAAAGTAGTCACGAAGAGCACCAGGCTCATGGCCGTCGCCAGAAGGAAGATGGCATTCGTATCCGGGCGGACGGAGGCGCCGCCCACCAAGGAAATCGCCAACGGTCCAAGTGCCTGTCCCAGCGACGCGGCGAACGTCAGATACCCGAACGCAGAGTCCAAGCGCGCCGACTCTGCATTGTTCGCAACGACCGCCTGCTGCCCCACCACACAAGCGAGCTGCCCGGCGCCAAGAAGCGCTGTTCCGGCCACCAGCGCGGGAACCGACGTTCCGAAGAACAGCAGAAAAGCGGAACAACCCAGCACGACGGCGGACCCGATCGCCATGAGCCTACGTTCACCAAGGCGGTCCACCAGTCCGCCGATCGGCAGCGCGAGGAGTAGCGGGAAGACTGCGTAGCTTGCAGCGAGAAGACCGAGCGCAAACCCGGGGACGTCCAGTTCCAACGCCCTGTAGCTGGTGGCTGGCCGGACCAGAAAGGTGACGGCCTGGATGAGGGCCGAGTGGATCAGAAGTGCAATGGACGAGCGTCGCCCCAGTTCGCCAATCATTCGTTCACGAGACCCGCGCCTGAAATGGCACGCAGCGTCTCATCCCGGGCGGCGATGACGTGGTCGAACGCGATTTTTGCTGCCTTGTCCGGCTTCTTGGAAGCTATGGCTTCCACGAGTACCCGGTGGTCGGCGAGGGCCTCTTCCCGACGGTCAGGGGAGTTGTTGGTGAAATGCCGGTAGCGCTCAACCTGGCTTGAGATCTGGTCATGGAACCGTTGAGCCCACGAGTTACCAGCTATAGCTGCGATGGTGGCGTGCAGTTTCACGCCATACTTCATGGCTTCATCAGCGAATCCCACCATGGCTGCATTGCGTTCAAGGATCCCCTGCAACTTCTCAATATCCTCCACGGCCGCCTTGGCACACGCTTCGCGGGCCATCAGCGATTCCAGTGCAGCCCGGACGTCGTACAGTTCGGAAATTGCCGTCTCATCCAGCACCGGAACCAGCACTCCCCCGGTGGCTTGCTGTTCCAGGAGGCTCTCGGAAATGAGGCGCCGGATGGCTTCCCGCAGAGGCGTACGGCTGACGCGTAGCTCGGTGGCCATCGCTGGCTCGTAGATGCGCTCCCCGGGTTTGAGCTCGAGGCTGAGGATGCGCCGTTTGAGCTCGCTATAGACGAGATGTGCTCCGGTGTTCCGTGGTTGTGGATCTGCCATGCCGTGCCGCCCCTCAAGAGAAGTGTACTTGTATACATCTATACAGTTCGTGGGAATGGTGAGCAAACCGGAAGCAACCCGGGGTCACTTATGGCCCCTTCCGAGGCGAAACATGGGCCATATGTGACCCCGCGTTGCTTGAATGGAGGTGACCACTTCTGACCAACCCCGTTCGAGCCTGTTCGAGTGCCTTGTTGCCCCGTCAGGGGCCTCATAGTGTCGCATTGCCCAGCCTTCCCAAAGCCGGGCCAAGCACCCGAGACAACCCCGACGATGAGGTCCACCCATGGCGTTTACCGCGCGAAGAATCCGAAGGCCAGTGGCTGTGCTGGCGGCAGCTGTCACTGCCGCAGCGAGCCTGGCGCTCATGCCCGCAACAGCCACGACAGCAACAGCGGACGATGCAACAGCCGTAACCATCACCCCCAATCCCGCCAGCCGGGGCAAGGCCTTTGAAGGTTGGGGAACGAGCCTGGTGTGGTTTGCGAATGCGACGGCGGGCTACTCCCCCGAGCTGCGTGAAGAGCTGTACCAGAAGGTCTTCGGCGAGGACGGCCTCAACCTCAACATCGCCCGTTACAACGTGGGCGGCGGCAACGCCTCGGACGTAGCCAATTATCTCAACGACGGCAGCGCTGTGGAGGGATGGTGGAAGCCGGTCACCGACGCGCAGGCCGGCCAGGCGCCGTCGAACCTTTACAACCCCGACGGGACAGTCGACAAAACACAAGCCAACAAGCTCGCGTTCCTGAACCAGTGGAACCCGGATGACCCCGCGTCGTACAACCCCGACGCCGATCAGAACCAACGGTGGTGGGTGGAGCGCCTCGCCGCCGACCAACAAATCACCCACTGGGAAGCCTTCAGTAACTCCCCACCCTGGTTCATGACCAAGAGCGGCTACGTATCCGGCCAGGTCAACACCAGCAAGGGCGAAAACCTGCTACCCGAAGCCGAGGGTAAGTTCGCCGCCTACATGAGGCACGCCGTCGAGCTTCTCGAAAAGGGCAGTGGCATCAAGATGGACACTATCGATCCGTTCAACGAGCCGAACTCGGGCTACTGGGGCACGGACATCAACGCCGCAACCGGCAAACCGCCCACCACGTATACGCAAAAGCAGGAGGGTGCCCTGATCTACCCTGCCGCCCAGGATCGCGTCACCAAACTCCTGGCCGCGGAGCTGGGGAAGGGCAGCACGGATGCCGTCATCTCGGGGATGGACGAGACGGATCCCACCAAGTTCATGACCAACTGGAACGGCTACAGCCAAGAGGCCAAGGACGCGGTCGGTCAGCTCAATGTCCACACTTACGGAACCAATGATCGCCGCCGGGTCCGCGACCTCGCCAACTCCACGGACAAGCCGCTGTGGATGAGCGAAGTGGGCGGATTCTGGACGGGCAACCCGGCGCTCGGCGATTCCACCAGCGGCTGGGACCGTTCCAACATCACCAACGGCCTGGGCATTGCAGGGCGCATGGTGAACGACCTCCGCGAACTCGAACCGGACGCGTGGGTCTTCTGGCAGCCTGTGGAGGACACCTACAAGCAGGAGAAAGCGGACAAGGGCTGGGGTTCCATCTATGTTGACTTCGACTGCAATTACGAGGGCCGCGAAGGCTTCTCCAACCGCCGGCTCAATGACGGGGCCACTCAGGAACAAGCCAAGTGCAAGGTCCTGACCAACCAGAAGTACAACACCACCCGCAACTTCACCCACTACATCCGTCCGGGCGACTTCCTCATCCAGAACGACAACGCCAAGACCGCCAGCGCCCTCCGCGCGGACGGAAACGGCGCCACCCTTGTCCACTTCAATGACACCCCGACGCCGGAAAAGGTCACCATCGATCTCAGCCGTTTTGGCAGCATCGCGCCAGGCTCTACGGTCACGCCGGTGGTCACCAGCAAGTCCCCGCTGGATGACATCGAGAAGAACGCGCTGGTGAAAGGTGCGCCTGTCGCCGTCAACACCACGTCAAAGTCCGCCACGCTTGAGGTTCCTGCCGCCTCAGTGGTGACGTTCGTCGTCGACGCCGTCAGCGGAGTTTCAGACGACGCCGCGCCTGTGCAGGACGGCCACAGCTATCACCTCACCGGTGAGGCAAGCGGCAAGTACCTGACGGCTCGTGCGGACGGTTCTTCCTCGATCGAAGAACTGGGTACGGACGCTGCGGGCGTGGCTCCGCAGATTTGGACGTTCAACGCAGTGAATGCTGACGATGAGTTTGCGAATGATCGCCGTTGGGTCCTGACGAACAAGGACGGCCGGGTGCTCACAGGCAATGGTGGTGTGCTGAACGCCAGTCAATCCGGTGCTGCTACGCTTGCTTCCCTGACCTTGGACCAAGCCAAGGCGACTCCTGCTGCACAGTGGATAGTGACAACGGAGAACGGCAAGCACTGGTCGCTGGTCAACGCCGGGGCTGCAATTGCCCTGCAGGTTTCGGCTAACCAAACTGCTGTTGGAACGTCCGTGGGGTTGGCGTCTTCTACGGGAACCACGGCTACAGCAACGGGCAACCCGCATCAGTCCTGGGCCTTCACGGACATCGCCGACTTGAAACTTCTGGGCACTCAGCCTTTGGAGCTCAGCACGCTCACCGGTGTCGCACCTGTCCTCCCCAGCACGGTGACTCCGCTCTACAAAGCCGGCCCGGGCAAACCGCTTGCAGTCACGTGGTCCCCTGTAGATCCAGCAGCGTGGCAGAAGGAAGGGAAGGTTGCACTCCACGGTTCAGGTGTTGATCCGTACGGCCAGACGTTCACTGATGCGCTCTTGACTGTGACTGTAGGGCAGTACGTGGCAACGGATGCGGCGTCTGTGACTGTTGGTGTCGGCTCCACTTTGGCCTCGGTCCAAGCGGCAGCGCCGAGCACGGTCCCCGGCCAAATCGCTGACGGTCCTGCCCGCAATCCACTGCCCGTGGCGTGGGACTGGTCTTCCTTTGATGCTTCAGCGCTGCAATCCACAGGTTCAGTGACCGTTCCGGGTAAGGCCGGCTCCCTGTCCGCGACCCTCACCGTCGTGGTGGTGGACCGTGTTCCGAGCAGCAACATCTGCAAGGACGATCCCACCACGGCAGCAACCGCCAGCTACACCGAGGGCTCCTACATCGCCAAGAACACGTGCGACGCCAACGCCTCCACCCGCTGGTCCAACTGGGTAAGCGGTGGCCGGGCCGGTGACAGCCTGAGCTACGCCTTCAGCCGGGACTACACCGTTTCCTCCGTGGCCGTGACGTCTGCGGAAAAAGCGGCGCAGAGCCTCAAGATCCAGTACCAGGACGCCGCTGGCATCTGGAAGTATACGTCCGCCGGAACCATCACGGGACTCTCGACGGCGGCACCGGTCACCGTCCTCTTCGACCCCGTGACCACCCGCGGGATCAGGGTTTCGTTCGTGACCACGGGTTCGTACACAAAGGTCGCTGAAGTGGCCATCGCCGGTTCCCGCTTGGCGGATGCCGGGCTCGCCGATCTCGGCAGGCTCCTTGTGAACCAAGCCTCGGTCGTGGGTTTTGCTGCCGGAACCAGCGACTATCGGGTGTTGTCGACGTCGGCGACTCCCGCCGTCGTCGGCTACCCGCTGGACACCAACGCGAAGGTTACGGTCCAGCAGCCCACCGCTGAAAACCCGACGGCGGTAGTCACCGTGACGGCGCCCGACGGGACCACGAAGGATTACCGGCTGACGTTCTCCACCGGTAAGGACGCGTGCAAGAGCAATGGATGGAAGACGAGTCCGGCGCCGGTGTTCGGTGACCAGGGCGAGTGCGTGAGCTACTTCACCGAGGGGAAGTAGGCACGATTTGTCACTACCCGTGCCTCCTCCAGATCCGTCCGGAGGAGGCACGGCGTGCTTAAACGTGTTGGCCACAGACTGATTCGTCAGCCACGCGCCCAGCGGTACGGGGTGGTCGTCGAGACCTTGAGCAGTCCGGAGCGCTCCAGAATTGGGCGCGAGAATTCGGTGGAGTCGCTGTGGATGAGCGTCTTACCGTTAGCGAGCGCGGACTGGGCACGGCGTGCCGTCAACGCCCGGTAAATCCCGCGGCCACGCCATTCTTGGCGGGTCGCGCCACCCCAGATTCCGGCGAAGTCGGTGCCGGGGACCGGTTCGAGCCGTCCGGCGCTGACGATTTGACCGTCCGCCTCTGCCACCCACAGCTCCATGCTCTCGTCCAGAGAAAGCCGGCGCAGCAAGGCATCAGCCATCTCATCCGACACCGGTTCGCCGAACACCTCGTCCTGCATCGCGCTCATGGCTCGCACGTCCGGTTCGTCGACCACCTGCCGCAGCGTCACGCCGTCGGGAAGAGGCACATCTACGCTCAACGCCCGGGCTTCACCGATCGTGATCGATTCCGGATCGTCTTCAGTGAAGCCATTGTGCAACAAAGCCTCGTGCAAACCTGGAGCAAAGTCGTGTCCGCGGGTTTTCCATTCGACTTTGATGATTTCGGGTTTGGCTTGGAAGTACGCAATCGCCTCTTCGACGAGCCGCCTGACGCTTTGCTCATCCGCATCGCCGAGGTCCCGGTACGTGATGAACCCGCGGCCGCCAAGGAACGTCGCCAGACGAAGGCGGCCGTGCTCAGTGACCTCCAATGCGCTCGGAGTCTCCGCATCGGTACGAAGCTGCTGATCATAGGCTGCGAGGAGCCGGACCTTCGTCTCAAGTTGAGTCATTCCGCGAGCCTACTGCAACGTGGCGAGTCGCCCGATTCGATGGCTAGCTGCGCACAAGGCCATGCGCAACGTCGAATGCGCAGCTACGCGTCGAAATGGGCGAGTCGCTCCAGGGATATTGACGTCCTGTCGGTGAACTCGAACCGGCCACCGCCCTCGGCAACGTACGTGACACCTGCCTCCTCCGAAGCACCTCCGTCACCGGCGAGAATCACGACGGCGGCATAGTCGCCGTCGTGCGCGGTGCCCGCGGTTCCCACCCACGGAATAGTGAGTTCCGAACCCATCGGGTGGGCGCCGGACCGGACAAACGTGCCGGAAGCATCCAACGCCAAGCCAAACCCAGGCACGGCCCGCACAGAACTCACTACGGAAGACGCAGCATCCACCGGCCAGCCACCAATTCGCAGCGAAGCCCCCGAAGAAGCAGCACCCCGCACCCGAACCAGCCGAAGCTCCACAGCCCCGCGCGTCACAGAAACCACTGTGACGGAAGGCCCGGGAGTCGCAGTTCCGGCAACCCCACTGCCGTGGTCGGGGCCGGCGTCGGGATCAGGAGTAATCCAGTGAGCAGTGAACCGTGAAGCGCCCACCTGGACTCCGCCCTCGGAAGACGAACCAAGGTACTCAAACCCGGTCCGATGCGTCAGCGCACCATCAACGTCAGCGAACGTCACCGCGTTGTCCACGGACTCTGCGGAGAGGTCAGGGAACGTGTGCGTGGAGTACCCAATCCGGGCGTAAAGAGGGCTGTCGGCAACCAAAGCCCCAGGCACAGCGTGGTCCGTTCCGTGGTTCCGGATCCGCACCACACCGTCGGAAACAGTCGCATCCACTTGCCACCCCGGAGCCGCGATTAAGCGCTGGGTGTCGGCAACCTCAACAGGCAAGGGGGCTTCCACGGCAGTCCACGCAGGGTGATCCGCCGGAAGGGCCAAACCGAGCATCCCCTTCGCAGCCCAGTACGGCGATCCGGCACCGGAGTACGCCTGCTTCATACCCGCGAACTCGCCGTGCCAGCCGATGGACAGGAGCCCATCCTCAGTGATGGACCCGTGCCGGGCAAAGTAGTCGAGCATTCCGGAGGCAGTCCGGCGCGCCAAACCCGGCTGCAGACGTGTGTGCCCGGACAACTCCCCTGCCCAGAACGGCGCTGCGGCTGCGAACCGGTATATCAAGCTTCGCCCCTGAATCATAGGAGCCCCGTTGGACCCGACCAGGTAAGAAGCGTCATCCAGGAAATCAGCCAGCCGGTCGCCGTCGAGCTTCTTGCGTGCGGAAACCCGGGGACCGGAAGGTGCCATCAGAGCCCACAGCTGCGGGTACACCTGGAAAGCCCAGCCGACGTAGTGGTCGTATGCGCGCTCCGGACCATCAGCAAACCAGCCCCCGCCCCGGTAGAGCGAGTCGTGGATGGCGAGTCCGGCGTCGATGTCTTCGTCCGAGTAGCGCCCACCAACAGAAGCCAGGAACGTCTCCACCACAATCTGGAACCACACCCAGTTGATGGGCGGATAGTCCTCGCCGATCACGGTCTCGAACCAGGCTATGAGCTGCTCCTGTACGCGCTCCGGAAGCTTCTCCCACAGAACGTCGCGGGTCAGTGCCAGGCCAACCGCCAACGACGCCGCCTCAACCTTCGCCTGTCCCAGCTCCCCTGGCGTCGGCCACCGGTTGGGATTTGCGGGGTTGGTTCCGGCGTCGAGCCCCTCGGCGTACCACTCGGCGATCCAGCCGGTGTTGGCGGGATCCCCGGCGATGCGGAACGAAGCCAGCAGGAAGGTACGGGCGAAGGCTTCCAGGGAATCGCTGCGAGGGCCGTACCGGCTGTTGGCGCCTGGGAGGTGAATGTTCGCGTGGTCCTCGGTCCCAAACCGGTGGGCCGAACGCAGCAAGTAATCCGCATAAGAGCACCAGTGATCGCGGGTCAGGCCTGTAAAAGGGGACAATGCAAAGTCCAGCGGAGGCAGCACAAGAGCCATCAGAGCGAATCCTCCAGCACAACGTCAGTCCGGACGCGGGGCGCACCCACGGACGACTCCCGCACGATCAGTTCAGGGTTCAGGTCAATCCGATGCACTGGGCGCATCCTTCCTTCAGCCAGGCGGGCAGCCATGAGCTGCACTGCAACCTTGCCGACGTAGCTTTTGGGGGGCCGCACCGCTGAGATCGCAGGCTCGGCAAGGTAGGCCACTTCGTCGTCGTATCCCACGATCGCCATGCTGCCGGGAACATCCACTCCACGGTCCACGCAATGCTGCACGAACGCCACGGCCTGGGTATCTGAGTGCACCAACATAGCGGTGGTCCCCGAAGAACGGCACAGCTCCAGGACGTGGTCAAAATGTTTGGCGCGTTCGCCATTATCCAGCTTGGCCGAATCCTCATTGATGGACTTGTCCAGCGGGATCTTGAGGGCGGCAAGGGCTTGCTTCCAACCGCGGACCACGTGCGGGCTGGTGGGACTGGTGGAATCCGTGAGGCAGCCGATCATCCGGTGCCCCTCCTGCCACAGGTGCCGCACAGCCATTCCCGCCCCGAATGCATGATCAGTCGCCACCCATTCAAGGCGGTGGGCCGGGATCTCGGAGGGCGCACGCCGCTCGGTCAGGATCACGGGGATGGGCAAAGCATTGAGCCAGCGCAGCAGCTCCTTGCCATGCTCACCGCTCATATCCGGCGCCACGATCAGCCCGTCGATGTTCTGGGTATCCAGCAGTGCCTGGACTTGGCGACGATTATCAGCAGCATCGTAGGCTGAGCCGCGCACCAGAATCCGGAGGTTCTGCAGTTCGGCCTCGCCGCGGGCACCGCTGATGACCTGCGGCCAGTAGTAGTCGAGCGAGGGAACCACCATGCCGATGGAATAGCTGTGCGCCGATGGCCTTCCCACCGCAACTGAGCGGTCCAGTGGACTGGGAAGCGTAGCGCCGCCATGCACGCGGGAAACGAGGCCTTCATCGGCCAGAATGTTCACGTCACGCCGGATGGTCAGTTCGCTGACACCGAGTTTCGAGGCGATGTCGCGCACTGTGATAGCACCGTGGGCGCGCAGTTCCTCCATCAACCGCTCCCGCCGTTGCAGCGAAAACAGCGACTTACCGCTCCCCTCGGGACTTGTTTCGTTAGTCATCGATGGTCTCCACAGTGAGGGTGAATGCGCCCGAAGCGCTGGTTTCGGCGGGCATGCGGAATCGCAGGCGCGTTAGCTTTTCGCCCCAAACGCCACTGAGGAGCGGATCGTCGAGGTGCCATTCATCCACGAGCACGACGGCGGTCGCCGGCTTCCAGCGGAGCTGCACTCCCTTGGTGGTTTCCACGTTGGGAATGCCGTCGGGCGTGACCGTCGCCGTCGCGTCATGACCCAAACGAACGGTGCCGGCCGCGAGATAGGTGATGTCGACGTCGGGCGTTCCCTCCGCTGGCGCTGGCGGCAGGTTCCACCGGTCATCTATCATCACGGTTCCAAGTTCCCGGTTCAGCATGGAGGTCCGGATCCACTGCTCGGCGTGGTCCAGCCCGTAGGCGGAGCCAAGTCCGAGTGCGAGGGCCGGCTCCTCGGGAGTGGGCTCCTGGAGAACCGTAGCCGCGAAGGACGAACCGGTCCCCTGCTCCAGGCCGAACGGCGCCGGCACGCTGTGCCACGCGCTTTGCATGGCCCGGATCTGATACCGATCAGGGCCGAACGTCTGCGCGGTGTAGGTGGGCTGGCCGGCGTCGACCAGCAAGGGGACCCCGTCCATGGCGACCACCACGGACCCGACGTCGCGGTGATTGTGGTGCTCACCGTTATGCCCGCCCTTGGCCGCGAGAGTGAGCCCGTCTGTGGTGCCGGGAGTTTGCCGGGCGATCATGATCTGGACGGAAGGAAGGTACGTCCCCCAACCAGGTCGCAGCTGTGCGCGTTTCGAGGGCTCAAAACGCGCTGTGCTGCTACTTAGTTGGGTGAGGGAGGTGAGGACGCGGCCTAGTCCAGCCCGCGGGTCGGGTTCGGGTTCGACGGCGGCAAAGGTTGCGGCGTGCTGGGCTGCCTCGGAGTCACCGAGTCGCACGGCCCAGCGGTGAAGCATGTCCCATGGCAGGCCTTGATATGCGCGGGCAGGACCGTCGGCGACGTTCAGGAACCAACGATGACCCAGGTGCATCCGGTGCGGGAACGCGACGAGTTTGCGGATCACCGGCAGGTCCACATTGAGCGTTCCGCCGGTAGCTTGCTCGAGGACGGCGAGTCCTTCAAGGGCGCGACCGGCCCCGTTCCACCAATAGGCGAAGCCTTCGTCAATAGCGCCGTCAGCGGGAATCGAGGCAAGAAAACGGTCAAGTCCCTCGATGCAGCGGGCAACCGTTTGAGCCTGTAGTTCGGGGTCATCCACAAGCAACAGCGCGGCCACGATGATGTTCGAGTGGATCCAGGGATTCCAGTTGTGGACGTCCCCGTTGAGGCCCAGCCAGTGCCAGTCCAGCCTGTCCAGAAACGGGCGGATTACCCTCTCGTCGGTCTCCAAGCGAATGCGGTTCCGCAATCCAGGAGCGCGCTCATCCAGCTGCTCACCAAGCACCAGATCCAGCCACGCGAGCTGGGCAACTACCTCACCGGCGCCCAGGTCCAGGTATGGGCGGGAGCGGTCAGGAACCACTTCGCCGTTGCGCGTAAAAACATCATCATGGGCAGCCCAACTCCAGGAGCTCTGCTCGCACAGGAGGTAGGCGCCGTCGATCACTTCATCAAGCCAGCCGCCTTGGTCGGGGCCCGCCACCGCAGCCATCACGACGGCGCGCGTCAGCCGCTGCTGCCGGCTCGCCACGAGTCCTTCATAGGCCGTGCGGTTGCCGTCACGAAAATAGCGCGCGTAATGGGACACGAGCGGTTGAGGCCAGGGAGTGCCCTTCTCCGTCACGGCCTGGCTGCGTATCTTCGTGAGCGAGCGTGCAGCAACGCGCTGCCATCCGGCGTCGGATGCTGGACGAACGGTGAGTCGATCGCGTGCGCCGCGAAGCGATTCAACGAGGGAGCCAGCCTCAGCCTGGGAGCCCCACGAAGTGAGCAATGGTGGCGCTTGGACGGCGTCGGTGCCGATTGCCATAGGAATTCTTCTCTCATTTGTTCGAGTGTGAACGTTTAGGATCAAGCTCGATTGAGTTGAATGAACTGTCTTGTTCATGAGTATGTACTGATTATTAGATGTGATGCAACACATAAATAACCGGTCGAACAGGCCGGCTGAAATCCGAAGGGAGGATCCCCTCAATGTCGCTCAAGCCCCAGGCAATGCTGGTCATGAATAGCGGAACCTTTGCTGATCAGTTCGATTCCACGCGACTGGAGCGGCTGGCAGAATTGGTGGATCTTGGAAATGAGCCGTGGACGGATTGCCTGGACAATCCTGAGCTGTACGGTCGCTTGGAAGAGGTGGAAATCCTCCTCACCAGTTGGGGAGTTCCCCGGCTCAACGCCGAGCGCCTGGAGCGCATGCCCAAACTCCGGGCAATTTTTCACTGTGCAGGAACGGTACGTAGCTTCGTCAGTGAGGCACTCTGGGACCGCGGAATCACTGTCACCAACGGTGCCGATGCCAACGCGATCCCCGTCGCCGAATTCACCTTCGCTTCGATCGTCCTGGCCGGCAAGAAAGCCCACGTCCTGGCCAACGATGCCCGCACCTTCCGCGAAAACTGGAGCTACATCAGCGAGCGCGGCGAGCTGGGTAATATCGGCCGCGTGGTGGGCGTGATCGGATTCTCACGGATCGGACGGCGGGTGGTCCAATTGGTCCAGCAGCTCCAGGACGTAACCTGCCTGGTCTGCGACCCCCATGCCAGTCCCCTCGAGGTGGCTGCGGCAGGCGGCAGGCTAGTGACGCTTGAAGAACTGCTGCCGGTATCTGATGTGGTCACTATCCATGCGCCTGCCCTACCCGAAACCCGCAACATGATCAGTACTCAGGAGCTGCAGGCGATGAAAGACCACGCCACGCTTATCAACACTGCACGCGGTTCCCTGGTTGACACCGCGGCCTTGGAAAAAGAGTGCGCCACCGGACGAATCACCGCCCTGCTGGACGTCACGGAACCTGAACCACTGCCCGCTGACTCCACACTGTACGACCTCCCCAATGTGATCATCACCCCACACATCGCAGGCTCACTCGGAACCGAAACCCGGCGGATGTCCGATGCCGCCCTTGACGACCTGGAACGGTACCTCGCCGGCAAGGACCTCCTGGCCCAAGTAGTTCACGAGGACCTCGGCCTCAGCGCCTAGCCCCTCACACACAGCGACCACACAGCCAACCACACACAGCCGCAGCTGCGGCAGACTTCCCAACCCCAACCAAGGAGAACGCAATGAAGCGCACAACCCTCGCCGTAATCGCCCTTGCGGTGACTGCAGGACTCGGACTCACCGGCTGTGCCGGCGCTGCGGGTCCCGCTGAACCGCAGGCGGCCGACGGCAAGACCAAGCTGACTGTCTCGGTATGGAACTATGCGGGCACTCCGGAGTTCAAGGCCCTTTTTGACGGCTACGAGGCCTCCCACCCCAACGTGGATATTGAACCCGTGGACATCCTGGCTGACGACTACCCCCAGAAGGTCACCACGATGCTGGCGGGTGGCGACACCACCGACGTCCTGACCATGAAGAACGTGATTGATTACTCCCGCTACGCCAACAACGGCCAGCTGCAGGAAATCAACAGCGTGGTGGACAAGGTGGGCAAGGACAACCTGGCCAGCATCGATGCGTTCGATATCAATGGAAAGTACTTCGCTGCACCCTACCGTCAGGACTTCTGGCTCCTGTACTACAACAAAGACCTGTTCAAGGCCGCCGGCGTTGAAGACCCCAAGGACCTGACCTGGGAGAAGTACACAGAGCTTGCCAAGAAGCTCACCAGCCAAGCGGACGGCAAGAAGGTATACGGTACCTACCACCACATCTGGCGTTCCGTGGTTCAGGCAATCTCAGCGGCGCAGAACGGCGCTGACCAGAACAGCGGCGAGTACGGCTACTTCCAGGACCAGTACAACACCGCCCTGGACTTGCAGAAATCCGGAGCCACATTGGACTTCGGCACTGCCAAGAGCCAGAAGACCAGCTACCGCACCATGTTCGAATCCGGCCAGGCAGCCATGATGCCCATGGGCACTTGGTACATTTCCAGTCTTCTGCAGGCCAAGAAGGATGGCAAAACCAACGTAAATTGGGGCTTGGCTCCAATGCCTCAGAAGAACGACGACGGCAAGGTCACCACGTTCGGTTCGCCCACTGCCTTCGCTGTGAACAAGAACGCAGCGCACTCCGATGAAGCCAAGAAGTTCATCGAATGGGCAGCCGGCGAAGAAGGAGCAAAGGCTATCTCCAAGATCGGCGTTGTGCCTGCCCTGCAGAACGATTCCGTGACAGCCGAATACTTCAAGCTCGACGGAATGCCCACGGACGAGCTGTCCAAGAAGGCCTTCACTCCGGGCGACACCGCCCTGGAAATGCCCGTCAGCGATAAGTCCGCAGCCACGGACAAAATCCTCAACCAGGAGCACGAGCTCATCATGGTCGGCGAGAAGTCCGTCACCGACGGCATCGCTGAGATGGACAAGCGCGTCAAGAGTGAAGTTCTCGGCCAGTAAGAACCATCATGACTACAGAAACCATCACCCCGACGCCTGCCCCGGCACTCAGCCGGGGCAACAGGAAGCAGGCCAGGCGTAATACGTTGATCGGCTGGACGTTCATCCTTCCGAACTTCCTTGGGTTCCTGGCCTTCACCCTCATTCCGGTCCTGGCGGCGTTCGCGCTCTCCTTCATGGAATGGACCTCGTTCAGCGCACCCAAGTGGGTGGGCCTGGCCAACTTCCAGCGCATGTTCGCCAGCGACTCCTTCTGGATCGCATTGCGGAACACGGTTGTCTACGCACTCGGCCATGTCCCGCTCACCATGGCGCTCGCTCTCATCCTCGCGATGCTCCTGAACCGCAAGCTCAAGGGCATCGGCTTCTTCCGGGTAGCGATCTTCTTTCCGTACATTACGTCCCTGGTGGCCGTAGCGGTCGTCTGGAACATGCTGTTCAGCCCGGACACCGGCCCGATCAACCAGTTCCTTCACGCTGTGGGCATCGCCGAGGCTCCGGGCTGGACATCCAGCTCGGACTGGGCCCTGCCCGCCGTGATCATCACCAGCGTGTGGCGTGACATGGGCTACTACATGGTGCTGTATTTGGCTGGGCTGCAGGCCATTCCGACGGAGCTGTACGAAGCCGCGGAAGTGGATGGGGCCAGCGCCTGGCAGCGTTTCTGGAACGTCACCATCCCGTCGCTGCGGCCAACCACGTTCTTCGTGGTGGTCATGCTGACGGTCTCCAGCTTCAAGGTGTTCGACCTCATTGTGGTTATGACCAATGGTGGCCCTGGCCGATCCACCACGGTGCTGTCCCAGCTCATCTACCAGGAGGGCATCGGCGAAGGTAAGTTCGGCTACTCCTCGGCCATTTCACTGGTCCTGTTCATCATCGTGCTGACGATCACCGTCCTGCAATTCAAGATCCAACAGCGGAGGGAACGCTGATGACCAACATGGCTGAAGACCTCAAAGCACTGGAGCTCAACGTCCAAGCGTCGTCCGTACAGGGCGGCGCACCCAGCGCGGAAGACCGCCGTCGTACGGATCGAAAGCGCTCGCCCCGCGAGCAGAAGAAGCGGACCGCGAACTACGTCATCTACGGCGTTCTAGTGGTGCTGGTGGTGGCGCTCATGGTGCCGTTCATCTGGATGCTTTCCTCTTCCCTGAAGGAAAACAACCAGGTCCTCACCGTCCCCATTCAGTGGGTTCCCAAAGAATTCGTTTGGAGCAACTACGCGGACATCTGGACGCGCATCCCCATGATGGGCTATCTGCAGAACTCCCTGTACCTTGCGGTGGTCATCACGTGCCTCCAGGTGCTGACGGGTTCGCTGGCCGCTTACGGCTTCTCCAAGGTCCGTTTCCCGGGCCGCGATGTGCTCTTTCTCTGCTACATCGGCACCATCGCCGTTCCGTGGCAGGCCTACATGGTTCCGCAGTACATCATGATGCAGCAGCTCGGACTGACCAACAGCTTCAACGCCCTGATCCTGCTGCAGGCATTCGGCGCGTTCGGTGTGTTCCTAATGCGCCAGTACTACATGACCATCCCGGACGAGCTCTGCGAAGCCGCCCGCATCGACGGCTTGAGCGAGTACGGTATCTGGGCCCGCGTGATACTGCCCTTGTCCAAGCCTGCGCTCGCAAGCCTGGCATTGCTGACTTTCGTCAACACGTGGAACGACTACATGGGTCCGTTCATCTACCTCACGTCCAACCGCCTCTGGACTGTCCAGCTGGGCTTGCGTTCCTTCGTTGGCCAGTTCGACGCCGAGTACGCCATGATCATGACCGGCTCAGTGATCTCCGTGATCCCGATCCTCATCATCTTCCTGATCGGGCAGCGCTACTTCATCCAGGGCATCGCAACCAGCGGGATGAAAGGATGAGTGCTGTGGGTGCGACGACTTTGCAGCAGAAGCGACGCCGGTGGGCCGGGCCGGGGTTCGAAACCTTTGGGAGCATTTTCGGCTTCATTTACACGTTCCTGGTCGGCAACGTCCTGCTCGCCATAGCCAACGCTCCGCTGGTCCTCAGCCTGTCGTTGGTGGCCGACCCCGCCGCTGCGTGGCCGTTCTTCCTGGCGCTTTCGGTAACTATCGCGCCGTCCCTCGCGGGCATCTTCGCTGCCTTCAAGGCCTTGAACGACGACGGCGGCGCGGTCAAGCCGGTGGCTGCTTTCCTTCAGGGATACAAGCGCAGTTTTGGCAGGACTGCCGTATTGGGCCTGGGCGCTGTTGGCCTGCTGATGTTCCTCGGTGTGGATCTCGCGATCGTTTCTGCAATGCCGACTGCTGCGGTCCTCGTGCCGCTGATCGTCGTAGTAGCCGCCGTGGCGGTGAGCCTTACCGTGACGGCGATTGCCGGCGTCGTGCTTCTTCCCGAGGCAAGGCTGAAAAGCATCCTCAAGGCCTCGCTCTATTTGGCCGTCCAGCGCTGGTATCTGAGCCTGGCCATGCTGGTCCTGCTCGGGATCATTGCCTCTGCAGCCGTGCTTCAGCCCGTTCTGGGCATCGCGTTGGCCCCGGCGCCCCTGCTGTTCGTGATCTGGAGCAACGCTTCGTTCGCCTTCCACGCGGCGCTCCGCGCGCCCTAGCTAGCCCCCTGATGTTCTCTCACATCCTGACGTCTTTTCCCGGATGTTCTTTCACATCATGTGAGAGAACGTCCGGGTTTAAGGGCTGTGATGTGAGAGAACATCGGGTGTTGTAGCCGTTAGGCCGCGGGCGTCATTAGCCGCGGCAGAGCTCGCCGTACTTGGTGCCGGCTTCCTGGTAGGCGGCGGAAAGCTCACCCATCTTGTTCTCGTCCGGGGATTCCTTCACGAGTTCATCCGAGTATTCAAGGATGGCCGTGACCACGGGCTTCATCTCATTGGAAGCAACCGGTTCAATCGGGCGGATGGCGTTGGCGACGCGAATGGTTGCGGTCTTGCTGGCGTTGCTCGGGAGGCTGGCAACGGCGACACCCACCCGGTCACACGTTTCTGCGGTGGTCAGCTGCGGCGAAGAGCAAGCTGAAGCCGTGGCAAGCAGCCCGGCAGCGATCAGGACAGTGGTGAGTTTCTTCATGATTCCCTCAATAGTCGGCGCGTCCCTTCGATTGTAAACAGTGCAGGGGCGAGGCCGCGCATCGGGACCCGTATCGAACAGCACGCCGCCCTGGCCTAGGCTGGAGAACATGGCGATCATTCACAAGGCAACCCTGTCCCCGTCCAAGCTCGAACTCATCGCTGGATACCTGCCGACACAGCCCTGGTTCGTCCAGGATGGCGCCCCGGAACTCATTGGGGCCTACCGTTTTGACGACCCCGCCGGCGAGGTCGGGCTCGAGACACATGTCGTCGCTGCGGGAGAGCGGATTTATCAGGTCCCCCTGAGCTACAGGGGCTACGAACTGGCCGGCGCCCAAGAATGGCTCATCGGCACCATGGACCACTCCGTCCTCGGCAAGCGGTGGGTCTACGACGCCTGCGCCGACCCCGTTTACGTCAAGGCCCTCGCCACTGCCATCCTCACCGGCCAGGAAGAGGCTGCACTGATCGTCGACGGCGAACGCGAGCCCCGGCCCAGCACGGTCAACGTGAAGGGAAGCGGAACGCTCGACGCCGGTGTCCCCGCCTTGAGTGCCTCGGCCCCCGTATCGGGCAGTGGCGTGACCATCATTGATGCTGGTGAGCTTCGCTTGAAGGTATCGCGGGTTGTCGATGTTGATTCTTCGGCCAGCGCTGCTGCATCTCCGGAGCTCCACAGCGAGTTGATTCTCAGCGGGAAGTGGGCCGGACTGGAGAAGCCTGTGGAGCTGGCAGCGGTAATCCGGACCTGAACGAGCGTTGTGTTCGGGCACCTGTTGGTCCCGCAGCCCTCGGCGTAGTCTGGCAACGGGGCCATCTACTCCGTGAGGGGTTCACATGTACAAAGCACAAAACATCATTCCCGCAGTCCAGGACCTCGCCGCCGAGTGGGTGAAGCATGCTGCTGAGGGCACGTCGTCGCAAGCTGATGCAGTCGTGGGGTGGGCGTTGTCCCGGATCAATCACGCCGACGTTCCATCTGTGGTGCACGGCGTGATGCTCACACTGACCGGGAACCGTAAAGCCGCAAAAAGGGCTCAGCGCACCGCGGCCAGAGCGGTCAAGAGGACAACGCAGACTTTGAGCCGCCGAACCAGTCAGCGGAGTTCCCCGCGTGCCGGATGGATGGTTGCCCTCGCAGTTGCTGGCGTCGGCGCAGGCCTGGTGCTCGCATGGCGAATGATGGTGCCTCCCGGGGAACCTGTCCCTGCCAAACCGGCCGCGCAGACGGCCAAGCCGACCACGCCGAATGACCTCGCTGCTTCGCCTACGGATGTGCCCCCGGAGACCTACTGAAGCTGGCCGGACGTACTGAAGCTGGCGGATTTCTACGGACTAGCTCGGTGCCGGGCTAGTCCGGCTTGCCCTCATCGTGTCGGCGAGTCCGTCTCCTGAGGACCATCCTGCTGAACAGTAAGTAGGCGCCTGTTCCAGCGAGCAGGAACCCGACCACACCCACAAGGACGAGTTGTGTGATGATCCCGGCAATGACCATCGCGAAACCGGCCAAAACTGCCAGGACACCAAAAACTGAGCGCGCCACTGCACCTCGCGGGCGCCCCGACTTCAGCTGGAGGTCCAAGTCAGGATCCGATGAAGCGAGATCCCGCTCAAGCTCTTCCAAACTCCTGCGTTCTTCATCCGACAACGACATCGGAATCTTCCCTCACTACACGAGCATGGGACGCTTTCCAGCGCCTACACGCCAACCACTAGCACGTGCCCTTCTTGCCGTGCCATGACTTTATTATCGTCCTTTTCCGGCTACGATCCACAGCTAAAGCCAGCCCTACCCTGCGTTGGATGCCGGCACCGTCTCGTTGAGTACGCGCAGGGCGTTGAGCGTACGGGGATACCCAATGTATGGCAGCAATTGCGTGATGACGTCCAGCATCAGCCCGCGGCTGTTCCCTACGTTCAGATTCGCCAGAATGTGCCCCTTGACCTGTGGCTCGCAGCCGCCAAGGGAGACAAGCATGGACAACGTGAGGAGTTCACGTCTCGGAACATCAATGCCGGTGCGTGTCAGATAGTCGCCGAAGCAGTTCCCGGCAAGGTACTCCTGGAAGTGCATTTCATCAGCTGAAGCAGCTGCACGCATATCGTCGATGCGTTCTGTGCCTGCGATCTCCCTCTGGATAGCCAGACCTTTCTCCCCTCGGTCTTTCGGGGTAGTGGTGGACTGGCCGGAAACAGGTAGTTCCACGCCGTGCTCCTTGAGGATTTCATTGGTGGCGTGCAGGAAATCCGAAACCTTGCCCATGCCGACGTAGGGGACGGCTTGGTAGACAAGTTCCTTCACCTCCACCGGGGTCACTCCCACCGTAAGCGCGGCTCCGAGCAATGCACGGTACTCACGCATTCCTTGTGACGCGATAAGAGACGCGAGCTGAACCATGAGCCTCGTCCTGGTATCCAGTCTTCCGTGACTCAATACCTCGTCGAAAGCGAAGTTGTTGAAGATCTCCACGAGTTCGGGGTCTGTAACCGCCAAGGCTGGAAGCTGACCGGGGAAGAGTTCGTCGTGATTGCGTCGTGCCGTTTCGCTGGGTGCCATCGTGGGCCTCTCTTTCATAGGAGCTCTCCTACTAATCACACTCCTTTTGATGACGGCGCGGGAGAGTCCACTGTTACAGGTTCCGGCAGTGCCTCCTTCGCGTGCGGGAGCATACTGGGGACATGACCGAGAACGATGACTTCCTTGCCTGGGTCAGGACCACGCTTTACCAGGCTGAGGTGGCCCTCCTCAATGGAGACTCCGCCCCGCGTCGGGCCATTTGGTCCAGCCACGAGCCCGTGAGCGTCCTGGGCGCCTGGCGCAACGCCGTCGGGCAGGAAGAAGTCGGCCGGCTTTTCACAGATCTGGCCAACAGGTTCTCCGACTGCACCGCCTACTCATTCGAACTGCAGGCCTACGACGTCGTTGGCGACATGGCCTACACCGCTGGTTTGGAGCGATCCTCAATCTCGGTTACCGGGCAGCCGGTGAGCCAGGTCCTGAGGGCCACCCAGGTGTACCGCCGCGAGGATGGCGAGTGGAAGGTTGCGCACCGGCATGCTGACACTGTTCTGGAGTGAGATGGCCTACTGCTCTGGCCGCGGCCTCCACACCACAACGGCTTGCGACCTCGCACGGGGACGTTGACCGCGGGCCAGACTGACGACGTCGCCCGCTGCTCCTGCCGCGAAAATACGCGTGTCCAAAGGACTTCGGCGCCGGGTTAGTTCTTCTGTCAGTTCGGCCACCCGGTACTGCAACGCCGCTACCTGGTTTTCAAGGTCCAGGATGCGCCTGATGCCTTCGAGCGAGACGCCGGACTGGGAGAGGCGCTGGACCTCCCGCAGCTTATCGACGTCGTTCTGGGAGTACCGCCGGGACTTCCCGGGGGCACGGCTGGGCGAGACAATGCCCAGGCGATCGTACTGGCGCAACGTCTGCGGATGCATGTCGGCAAGCTCCGCGGCGACGGAGATGACAAAGATCGGCTGGTTGACGTCGATTGCCATGACCGTCTCCTTACAACCGGGCCTTCGCGGCCAGATCGTGACGCGGGTTGGCGTCGGTGGTCGCGGCAGCAAATGCCTTCACGGCCTCCTCCGCTTCCTTGTTCAGGTTCTGGGGGACGGCGACGTCGATAGTCACCAGCAGGTCACCAGTCGCCTTGGACGTTTTCACGCCGCGGCCCTTGACCCGGAGGGTGCGACCGGACGGCGTCCCGGCCGGGACGCGTACCTTGACGGTGTCGCCGTCGATCGTTGGAACATCGATAGTCGCGCCGAGCGCAGCTTCTGCGAAGGTAACGGGCACGTGGATGCGGATGTTGTCGCCGTCGCGCTGGAAAAACTCGTGGGGCTTCACATTCACGGTGATGATGAGGTCACCGTTTCCGGCGGGACCAACGTTGCCCTTGCCGCGTTGCCGGACCTTCTGCCCGTCCTTGATGCCTGCGGGAATCTTGACGTCGATCACGTGGCCGTTGCTTTCACGCAGGCTCACAGTAGTGCCCTTGATGGAACCGGCAAACGAGATGGACGTCGTCGCAGTGCGATCCGAGCCCTTCTGCGGAGCACGCTGGAACCCGGTCTGGCCACCACCAAAGCCTCCACCAAACAGGTCAGCAAACTCCGGAGGAATACCGCCGGCGCCCGAAGGCTGCCGCCCGCCGCCACCAAACAAACCACCGAACAGGTCCTCGAACCCACCGTTGGCGCCAGCACCACCACGCCCGGCGCCGGCACCCGGAGCGAACCGGGCACCACCCATGGCACGGATAGCGTCGTACTGCTGCCGGTCCTCAGGGTTGGACAACACCGAGTAGGCCTCGGAAATGTCCTTGAACTTCTTCTCCGCAGCTGCATTCCCCGAGTTCGTATCAGGGTGATGCTCGCGGGCTAGCTTGCGGTAAGCCTTCTTGATATCCGCGTCGGACGCGTCCTTGGCAACACCAAGGATCGCGTAAAAATCCTTTTCAACCCAGTCCTGGCTGGCCAAGAGCGTTTCCTTTCGTTTGGGGAACGAGATGGCAGTTCGTGCCAATGTTTTAGTCAAACACTGTCACAAACTGCCATCTCGAGAGGGGTACTACGCCGGAACCGCGACGATCACTTGGGCCGCGCGGAGGACCCGCTCGCCTGAGCGGTATCCCGAGCGCAGCACCTGGCTGACCGTGTCCACGTCGATGTCCTCGCCGGGCTGCTGGATGAGTGCCTCGTGGATGGTGGGGTCGAATTCGACACCGGTTTCCGCGATGCGTTCCAGTCCGTACGTCTTTAGCGCGTTCTCCAGTTTGGTGGCGATGGCGGCGAAGGGGCCGTCTTCGAGGTCACCGTGCTGGCGGGCGGCGTCGACGTCGTCCAGCACCGGGAGCAGGGAGTTCAGGACGCCGATGACGGCCATCTCCCCTGCTACGGCGCGGTCGCGTTCGACGCGCTTGCGGTAGTTGACATACTCAGCCTGAAGGCGAAGGAGGTCATTGCGGAGCTCCGCTGCCTGGGCTTCCGCCGCGGCGCCGGAGGCTACCGATTCCTCGGCCGGCACCTCTACCCCGTTGAGGATTTCCTCAGCCTGGGAGAGAGCGTCACCTTCCGTGGGGGCGGTGTTGCCTTCGGTGGGAGCAGCAGCTTCGCCTTCGGGGTGGCGGGCAGCCCCGGTTTCCGGGTCAACCTTGCGGTTGTCCCGGATTACGGGCTTGCGCGGCTCGTTTCCTTCAGAGTGCTCTGCTTCGTTGCCGTGGTGGGGCATGGCTACTTCTTCGCTTCGTCTTCGTCGATGATTTCAGCGTCGACGATGTCTTCGTCGGACGCACCGGAACCAGCGCCGCCAGCCGGGGCACCTTCAGCACCGGCACCCGGAGCGTCAGCTGCGGCTGCCTGCGAGTAGATGGCTTCGCCGAGCTTCGTCTGGGAAGCCTGGAGCTTCTCGAAGGCCGTCTTCACGGCGGCGTCGTCGGTGCCTTCCAGCGCGGACTTGAGGGCGTCGACGTCGGCCTTGACCTCGGTCTTGACCTCTTCCGGCAGCTTGTCGTCGTTGTCGGCGATCAGCTTGTCCACAGAGTAGGCGAGCTGCTCGGCGGAGTTACGGGTGTCCGTAGCTTCGCGGCGGGCCTTGTCCTCTGCGGCGTGCTCCTCGGCTTCACGGACCATGCGGTCGATGTCTTCCTTGGAGAGCGCCGTGCCACCGGTGATGGTCATGGACTGTTCCTTGCCGGTGCCCTTGTCCTTGGCGGACACGTGGACGATGCCGTTGGCGTCGATGTCGAAGGTGACCTCGACCTGCGGGACGCCACGGGGTGCCGGAGCGATGCCGGTCAGTTCGAACGTGCCCAGCGGCTTGTTGTCGCGGGTGAATTCACGCTCGCCCTGGAAGACCTGGATGGCCACGGACGGCTGGTTGTCGTCAGCGGTCGTGAAGGTCTCGGAACGCTTGGTGGGGATAGCCGTGTTGCGCTCGATGAGGTGCGTCATGACGCCACCCTTGGTTTCGATGCCGAGGGACAGCGGCGTGACGTCGATGAGGAGGACGTCCTTGCGCTCACCCTTCAGGACACCGGCCTGGAGTGCAGCACCGACGGCTACAACTTCGTCCGGGTTGACGCCCTTGTTGGGCTCCTTGCCGCCAGCAAGTTCCTTGACGAGCTCAGAGACAGCGGGCATACGGGTGGAGCCACCGACGAGCACGATGTGATCGATGTCGGAGACCTTGATGCCGGCTTCAGCGATGACGTCGTGGAACGGCTTCTTGGTGCGGTCCAGCAGGTCCTTGGTGAGGTCCTGGAACTTGGCGCGGGTCAGCTGCTCGTCCAGGTGGACCGGGCCGTCGGGGGTGACGGACAGGTACTGGAGGGAGATGTTGGTGCTGGTGGAGGAAGAGAGTTCCTTCTTTGCCTGCTCTGAAGCTTCGCGGAGACGCTGGAGGGCGATCTTGTCCTTGGAGAGATCGATGCCCTTGATCTTGAGCTGGTTCAGCAGCCACTCGACGACGCGGTTGTCCCAGTCGTCGCCACCGAGGCGGTTGTCACCTGCGGTTGCGCGGACCTGGATGGTGGAGAAGTTGTCTTCGTCCTTGCCGACTTCGAGAAGGGAGACGTCGAAGGTACCGCCACCGAGGTCGAAGACCAGGATGAGTTCGTCTTCCTTGCCCTTGTCCAGACCGTAAGCCAGTGCAGCCGCGGTGGGCTCGTTGACGATGCGGAGGACGTTGAGGCCTGCGATTTCGCCGGCTTCCTTGGTGGACTGGCGCTCGGCGTCGTTGAAGTATGCCGGAACGGTGATCACGGCGTCGGTGACCTTTTCACCCAGGTAGCTCTCGGCGTCGTTCTTGAGCTTCATGAGGATACGCGCGGAGATTTCCTGCGGCGTGTACTTCTTGTCATCGATGGCGACAGACCAGTCGGTGCCCATGTGGCGCTTGACGGAAGCGATGGTGCGGTCGATGTTGTTGACGGCCTGGCGCTTTGCGATCTCGCCAACCAGGACTTCGCCGGACTTGGAGAACGCAACGACCGACGGCGTGGTGCGGCCGCCTTCTGCGTTGGCGATGACGGTGGGCTCGCCACCTTCAAGGACAGAGACCACGGAGTTAGTGGTTCCGAGGTCGATACCTACTGCACGTGACATATCTTGTTTCCTTTCAATGGCCGATGTTCGAGATTGCCCCCGGCACCGGTCCGCTGGGCGGGTGGGTTATCGGGAGCCCACTCAACAATCGGCTAGTTGAGCGTTCTGCACTCAACTGTACTCAGCCTCGTTTCAATGTCAATCCAAAGTTGAGTCAAGTACGCTCAACTCCGGATTTCGTCCCGAAATTTTCCCCGGAAGTACGCGGCTCAGGGGTTGGTTTCGCCCTGCGTGAACTGGCAGACTTGCGCGATGGACTTCGCTGAGTGCGCCCGGCGAGGCGTGACGACACGCAAAAGGCCGGGGTCACTCCGGCGGGCGGGCGACACTGATATCCGGCTGTCCCTGGCGAATGTGGGTGGCGCCAGGGGTTTGGGTGGCGCCGGGGGTTTGGGTGGCGCTGGCCGGCGGCGGCTCAGGTTTGTACACCCACGCCACGAGCACCACGGAAATGATCATCAGGAGGAACCACGCGAGGAGCTTATCGATCGAGACCGCCTGCCAGCCATTCAACTGATTGGGGTAGAGCCACGCATGGGACCACGTGCCAATGTTCTCGGCGAACCAAATGAACAGTGCCACCAAGAGGAAAGACATCAGGATGGGCATCCGGAAGCGCTTACGGAACACCCGGAAGTGCATCACGCACCGCCCGTAGACAAGCACGACGGCGGCCAGCAGCACCCAGCGCGCGTCAAAGATGTAGTGGTGCGAGAAGAAATTGACGTAGATCCCCGCAGCCACAAGAGCCGTGATCCACCGCCAGGGGTAGTGGTCGAAGTGGAGGTCAAAGAGCCGGAACACACGAACCATGTATGAGCCAACGGCCGCATACATGAAGCCACTGAACAGCGGAACAGCACCGATCCGGAGGAAGCCCTCGGCCTCGTAAGACCACGAACCCACGTCCGTCTTGAACAGCTCCATGACTGTTCCCACCGCATGGAACAGCAGGATCACCCGCAGCTCGCGCAGTGTTTCCAGCTTGAAGCTGACCATCAGAATCTGAATGACGACTGCGGCGATGGTCAAAAAGTCATTCCGGGCCAAGCTGGCGTCGTCCGGAAACCAGAGGCGGGCTGCGATGATTACCGCGAGCAGTGCTGCACCAAAGACGCAAGCCCACGCCTGCTTCAGTCCGAACACCACGAACTCGGTCAGGCGCATGCGGAGTCGGCCGCCTTGGGCGTGCTGCAGATAACGATGCGCGAGGTCATCGATGGCTTGCTCCACCGAGGTCGAATTACGCATTCCTTGACCTGCCCCTCGTCCTGGAAGGGGTGGTTTTCAGCCGACCCAGGTAGTAATCCCTGGGCCAGTGCCGTATCCGCTGCGGGAGCCGGGGATAGACGCGTCCGAGCCACCGCATGGTCCGCTCGAAGCGACGGCTATCGCGGGGAGTCCACTCCAAGCCGAAGCCCTCGCGCAGATGGTCCGGAAGGAGGCCGGCGGTCAGGAAGCGGGCAAGCGGCATCACCAGGCGCATCAGTGCCGGCCCACCTGCCGGATACAGCAGCTCTTTGGCTACGTTTCGGGCCTTTTCATCAGGTCGAAGCACGTCCACGTGCGAAGACCAATACCCAGCGAAGGCCTCACGATCGGGCGGCCACATGTTCGCCGGAAGCTGCAGCGCCGTCCCAATGCGCGCATAGTCGCGGTACATGCGGTCGGCGGTCTCGTCGTCGAGCGGTCCATGCACTTGCTCGTAAACGGTGACGGCGGTGTCATACAGAGTGGCGACAACCCAAAGCTGGGACTCGGGGTCGAAAGCGTTGTAGCCCTTTGTTGCATCATCAGGGTTCCGCCGCACTGGAGCATGGGCGCGGTTAACTGCGCGGCGAACCGCGGCGACTTGCTCGTCGGTGCCATAGACAATCGCATAAACGTAAGTCAGCGTCGCCCGAAGGCGGTCCTGCGGCCGTTGGGCAAAGTCGCTGTGATCGGCGACGCCGTGCCCCACCCTTGGATCAGCGATCTGAAGCAGGATGGCGCGCCCGGCACCGGCGAGCAGGATGCCCTCCGCGCCGATATCAGCAAGCCCTCGAACCATCTTGATACTTTACCGTCTGCTGCTCGTCACAGGCCCGCTCGTCACAGCCCCGCCATGCCCTGGAGGACGAGCAGTTGGTGCTCGAACAATTCATCGCGCGCGGCAAACGTATCCCGCCCGTACTGGCCAAACACTTCGAAGCTCACAGCCCCGAAGACGGACGTCCACGCCAGCACGCCCCGTGCGAGCGCTGATTCGGGCACCGTGATCCCAAGTTCAGTCCGGATGTTCCGCATGTCTGCTGCCAAGACCGGTGGGATGACGACGGCGGGACTCACCTCCATCTCCAGTGCGCC
The DNA here is from genome assembly GCA_039636795.1 of Micrococcaceae bacterium Sec5.1. Lineage (NCBI taxonomy): Bacteria > Bacillati > Actinomycetota > Actinomycetes > Micrococcales > Micrococcaceae > Micrococcaceae bacterium Sec5.1. The sequence continues at coordinate 4,801,781 of CP143430.1, forward strand.
CGCGCGATGGGCTGCGTCAAAGATGCTTACGAGGCGAAAGATGACACGTGTTCCGGGAACCGTGGTTCGCTCACCTGGTGCCTGATAGCCGGGAACGGGGCTGCCGAAAAGCAGGGCGTAGCTGGCTGGTTCCCTGAGCGCCCAAGCACGAATCGCCTTACCCAGGGCACGAAACTGGCCTGCGAAATCATTCTCAGGAACCGCCGCTACAGCTGCATCCACTTCGTCGCCGAGCTCGTTGTAGCCGTCGATGAGCAAGAGTGTGAGAAGTTCGTCCCGGCTTTCCACGTAGCGATAAACGGCCGAAGAAACGACGCCAAGGTCCCGAGCCACAGCCCGCAGCGAGAGAGCCGCCGCGCCATGGACGGCCAAGTGCTCCCGGCCGAGTCGCACTATGTCGGCGATGGTTTGTGCCCTCGCACGCTCACGGGGAGTTGGCGGCTTGGCTTTGGGCTGGGCTTTTGGCGCAGCTTCGACGCCTCGCGCAGTGGAAGACATGACACCACCTTGCCACAACACAGAGAGCACCATCAACAAATGAGAGCAGTGCTCTTGACTTTGACTGTGTTGACGGTCATTCTGGATTCAGAGAGCACCGCTCTCGCTTCACGTTTCACTGGACTTCGAGGAAAGAGATCAGCATGTACGTCGTGACCGGAGCAGGACCTGTTGGTTGGACCGTCGCCGAACAACTCGCTGAGCAGGGAGAAGACGTTCGCATCCTGACGCGTTCCGGCAGCGGCCCGGACCATCCCCGCATTGAACGAATGCGCGTGGACGCCTCTGATCCCAGGCAATTGGGCGAGGCGCTCAACGGCGCCGCCGCGGTATTCCACTGCATTCACGGATCCGCTTACCGTGCGGCGGCATGGGCGGCCGAACTCCCGCAAGCCGAACAAGTGGTGATGGATGCAGCGGCAGCCGCGGGCGCCGTCGTCGTATTTCCAGAGAGCCTCTACGCCTACAGCGAGCCGGAGAACGTGATGACTGAGGCGGGTCCACGGGCGGCGTCGGGCGGCAAACGAGGCATCAGGACCCAGCTCCTGAACGCGCGGCAGATGCATGCTGCAAATACTGTGAGCGTGGTGGCCGGCGACTTCTTCGGCCCGCTGGTGCGTACGGCGCATGCAGGCGAACGAATGGTCCCGCTGGTTGTGGAGGGAAAGACAGTCCAAGTGATTGGCAGCGCTCGGCAACCGCACTCGTTCACTTTTGTCCCTGATCTGGCGGCGGCAATGATCACGGCGGCCCGGAATCCTAAGCTCTGGAACTCCGTGCTCCACGCGCCGACCGGTCCTGCGCTGACCCAACGCGAACTTGCCGCAGCGTTCGCTGACGCTGCCGGCGTTTCTGTTCCGAAGGTGAGTGCTGTGCCCGGGTGGGTGCTGAGGACCGCAGGTCTCTTTTCGACCGACATGCGCGAGCTTGCCGAGATGCTCTACCAGTTCGAGCGGCCGTTCGTGATGGATTCCTCGCAAAGCCAGCGCCTCCTGGGCTGCGAACCGACGCCCCTGCCGGAAGCTGCCGCGGCAACAGTGGCGTGGTGGCGGGACGCTGTCCTGCAAGTGAAGTAGGCGGCAGGGGTGACACAATGGTTTGAGAAATCATCCGCAAGGAGCCACTCATGAAAAAGGTCAGCTACTCACCCGCACTTACCGCGGCCATGGCGAAGACGCGAACAGCCATCCGCGTTCCTGCCGACGTTCTCGTTGAACAGGTGAGTGCTTCCATGGCCATTGAGGGACGGACGCTTACCGCTAAGCCGACAGTGAAGCACACCCGGGCATCTGCCGAAGCAGTTGCAACCATTGCCGCTAGATCGTCCGAGCGCAGGGAACGTTCTGTTCGGAGCAGGCCACTCGGAGCAACCAGCGAGTAACTCCGACCAGTCACTGGTCCTTCCATGCAGCAGGCGGTGGCGCGTCCAGGAACGTTGTGACGACGTCCTGCACGAGCGCGGTCCTCGCCAACCCGAAGAAATGCGTGGTGCCGGGAAACACGGCGAGCTGCGATGCGGGCACGCCTTCGAAGTCGCCGTTCACGTCTCCTCCCCGCAGCTGGAGGAACCGCACCGCGTGCTCGAGCTTGACCATGTCGCAATCTCCCACCGTGATCAACGTTGGGGCAGCGATTCCGCGGATTTCGTCATCACTCCATCCGCTGGAGCCAGCGTCATAGTGCCCGAGTTTGTCCAAAAGTCCTTGCAGGTGCTCTCGGTCCGGATGCGGTGAAACAGCCAGATAGCGCTGCTCCATCGGGGTGCCGGCGATCATATCCACGGTCATGGAGGCCACAGCTTCGGCGTTTCCGCCGCGATCGCCGTCGGGCGTGAACGACACGGAAGAGACGATGAGTTTGCGAACAAGTTCCGGGCGGTTGATCGCCAGGTGCAACGCCACTGCTCCGCCAACACTGAAGCCGAATACATCAGCCTCGCGGACGCCCAAATGTTCAAGGAGGCCAACGACATCGGATGCAAGGTCCGCAGTTTTCAGGGGACGGTCGATGTCGTTGGTTCTTCCATGGCCTTGGAAATCCGTGGCGATAACCCTGCGGCCTTCGGACAGGCCCGGGATCAAAGCGCCAAATTGCTGCTGAATATCGAACAACCCGCCGTGCAGGAGCAAGAGCGGAGTTCCGCCGTCGCCAAACAACTCGTAGTACATCTGTAGTCCATTGACCGGGACAAATCCGGTCTCGAGGGGTGCCGTCGTTGGCTCATGCATCTTCAGGACCTCCGCGTCGTTTCGCAAAATCCTAGTCCGGCGCTAACTTGCGCGAAAGCAACCGTAAGTTCGACGGCGGGCGCCCACCTGCACATTCAATCGAATGGAGTTACTCCTGATTCCCCAGTGACTACACGCAACAGCGGGAGTAACCTAGTCCCAGTTGCAATTCTGGTCACATTTCGAGTTCTGGGTTCTGCCGTGGGCTATGTGCGTTCGTCGTTGACCGACCTCCTGGGGGTACTTTCCGACGCCGTCGCTCCCCAGCGCGTAAGGTTCGACGACGGCTCCCCCGAAGCCGTCATTCCCACCCCGGACGCTCCGGTCACCGTCCATGCAGTCACGCTCAACCGTGTGGGAAGATCCCGTCGCGATGGCCCGGTCCTCGACCTCGAACTGCGGGTGGCGGTGGAATGCCACGGCCCCGAACAACTGGACAACATGGAGCAACTGCTCCTGGCAGTGGAACGCCACAGCCAGTACTCGGTGGTGTCCACCGGCGAATTCCGGCCCGAAGAGTACTCCGGAGCTATCCGGCAAGGGCTCGGGTTCCTGGTCCGGATCCCCGTGGCCCTTCGCTTCGAAGAGCCCTCCGGACCTCCCGTCCTTGAACCACTCATTGCCAAGACCGGCGTTGCCCGGCGCATCCACGGACGGCTCGTGGACGTCCACAACAAAGGCATTCCCAACGCCTACATCCATGCCCATTCCTCCGCCACGGCAGTCGTAAGCGATGCGACCGGCCACTTCGAGGTCCTGGCCTCGGCGGATGAACTCCAGCACTTTGCCGTAGCCGTACGCGGCACCGAAAAGGAAGTCTCGGCCAGCACCAGCAGCCTGCCGGTCATCATCCGGTGGGTGTGAATCCGCGGACTACCGCGGGCAGGAAAGGGAGCGCACCATGGCGAACTATCAGGCGCCAGGCGTTTATGTTCAGGAAGTGCCCAGCGGCGCACGCGCCATCGGGCAGGTCAACACCAGCATCGCAGCGTTCGTAGGCGTGGCTCCGGACCCGGACGCCTTGGTGGATGAGCTCCGTGTGCTGGACAACTGGACCCAGTTCGTGGACCAATATGTCGGCAACGCGACAGCGGGCACACCGCTCTCCAACGCTGTTTACGGCTTCTTCTCAAACGGAGGGAGCCGTTGTTATGTGGTGAACATTGGGGCCAACGGCAGCCTCACGGGCACGGCCACCAAGCCCACAGGCCTCACGCTTTTCGAGGCCGTCGACGACATCTCCATGGTGGCAGCGCCGGGCTTCGCGGATGCCGAATCCTACGCTGCACTGGCTGCGCATGTAGAGCACCCGCTCCGGCAGGACCGCATGGCCATCATGGACACGGCGGAAAAAGTGGACGACGTCGGGGCACTCACCAGGGCCGCGACGTCGGGCGTTCCGGAGGGTGCGCGGGATGCGGGCCCGGAAGAGGAGCGGAAGACGGCGGACGCTGACTCGGGTGGGGATGCTGGCCCGGGTGACGCCGACGAAGCCGAAGACGCATCTGACGAACCTTTAGGCGCAGAAGCCAGCGACAGCACGCCGTCGTCTGCATCCTCGGTGTCCTCCGACCACCCGGACTGGCCCGACTCAACCCGGCCCCCGGCGGCCCGCTCGGCGGATCCGGATACGGAAGCCGGCGACCAGCAGGACCTCGGCGCCCCGCAATCCCCCGGCGGTTACACAGCCCTGTATTTCCCGTGGATCGTGATGATCGATCCCGTGTCCGGGAAAAAGGTGACGCAGCCGCCGTCGGGCCATATCGCAGGCGTTTGGGCGCGCGTTGACGCGACCCGGGGCGTCCATAAGGCGCCGGCCAACGAGCCCATCCAAGGCGCGATCGACCTTGTGCGGCGGGTGAGCCGCGGTGAGCAGGAGGTCCTGAACCCGGCCGGCGTGAACTGCATCCGGTACTTCCCCGGTGAGGGCATCCGGATTTGGGGCGCCCGAACCAAAGCTCCCGAGGCGAGCGAATACCGGTACGTGAATGTGCGGCGGCTGACCAACATGATCAAGGAGTCGGTGGCGGACGGGACGCGCTGGGTGGTGTTCGAGCCCAATGATCACACGCTGTGGAAGTCGATCCGGCGCGACATCGGGGCGTTCCTGACCAACGTGTGGCGGGACGGGGCCCTTCTCGGGACTACTCCTCAACAGGCCTTTTTCGTGAAGTGCGACGAAGAAACCAACCCTCCAGAGGTCCGCGACGCCGGGCAAGTGGTCACGTTGATCGGGATCGCGCCCGTGAAACCGGCCGAGTTTGTAATCTTCAAGCTCATGCAGTCTGCGGACAACACCAGCGAGACAGAGAGCGCAGGAGCCTGACATGACAACCCCAACACCTGCCGCCCAACCGGGCAACGTGGTGGACCCATACCGGGCCTACAACTTCAAGCTCGTGATCCAAGGAGTGGTTCAGGGCCACTTCACCAAAGTGGAGGGACTCGGCCTGAAAATCGACCGGATCCTCTACCGCTCCGGCGGCGAAAACAGCACAGTCCGCGTCATCCCCGGACAAGTGGAATACACGCCAGTGACCTTGAAGTATGGGCTCACCGACTCCACCGAAATGCTGCAATGGCTCTTCAAAGCCGTTGACGGAAAGGTGGAACGCCGTAACGTCTCCATCGCAATGCTCAACGACGCCGGCTCCGTGGAAGTCCGCCGCTGGAACCTCCTGGGGGCCTGGCCGTGCGACTGGTTCGGCGCACCCCTTGACGCCTTGGGCAAGGATCTCGCCATCGAATCCCTCAGCATCGCGTACGACCGCCTGGAGCTCGACGATGCCCGCGCTCCCGTCGCCTGAGCCTGGGTTTTCATGGCGGCGGGCAGCTGCTCGGCGGTTGCGGGGCGTGGCTGCGTGGCTGGATCGCGGGTCGGCTTCTCCGGGCGCGGGCGCGTCGGCGGCTTCGGCTTCGGAACCTGATTCGTCGGAAAGTTCGACGACGGTGCGTGGCCTCAATGTGGAAGGCGCACCTGAGCACTGGGTTCAGTTGCTGCGCGACGCCGGGTTGGTTCCTCCCGCCGCTCCCACCAACAGCCCGCCCGTTGTGAGGCCCACTCTGCGTGCCTGGGGACTCTCTCGGCGCGCCAAGCAGGCCCCACAACAAACGCCCAGGCTGCGCCTTCGCACGGATCGCCCGGCGACACCTCCCGTTGCGGGGTCCGATGTGCGCGCTTCGGGGCCAACATCGGACGCAGAGCAGGCCCCAGAACGTACACGGGGCACCACCTCCGTCGTTGCGGGGCCCGGTGTGCGCGCTTCGGGGCCAAACTGGGGCGCAAAGCAGGCCCCACAACAAACGCCCAGGTTGCGCCTTCGCACGGATCGATCTGAATCACCCGGCGTTGGGAGGCCTGATCTGAGTGCTTCCGGGCCAACATGGGACGCAGAGCAAGCCCCAGAACGCATACCCATGCCGCGCCTAAGCCCTGATCGATCTGAATCACCCCACGTTGCGGGGCCCGATGTGCGTGCCAAAGCCCAAGATTGGGGCGCAGAGCAGGCCCCACTACACACCCCCACCACGGCACCCCTCGTTGCGGGGCCGGAAATGCATATTTCCGGGCCAACATGGGACGCAGAGCAGGCCCCACAACACATACCCATGCTGCGCCTTCGCCCTGATCGATCTGAATCACCCCACGTTGCGGGGCTCGATGTGCGTGCCAAAGCCAAAGATTGGGGCGCGGAGCAGACCCCACTACACACCCCCACCACGGCACCCCTCGTTGCGGGGCCGGATATGCATACTTCCGGGCCAAAACGGGACGCAAAGCAGGCCCCTCTACACACCCCACAACCCCAGGGCCACCCCAGCGCGATCCCAACCCATACCCCCGCGCCAGCGCTCAAGGGAGATTGGCCGGAGCTCGCCCCACGGCCCACGCCCGCACCCCCGGCAAGCCCGGCAACCACCCCGCTAACCGAAGCTATCGCCCGCCAAGCCCGCCTCACCGACGAACAGTTGGCGGTCTGACATGGAACGTGTCGCCTTCCTGATCGAGGACACCGGGGAACATCTTGGCTGCCTGCTCAACCCGGAAACGGTCGTGATGCAGCGCTCCGCCGGTGTGGAGCCCCGGAGAAGTGCCGGCGGCAAACTCAGCGGCAGCGGCCTGGCGGACGACCCCCTGCTCTTCACGGGAGGCGGCCACACCGAGCTGAGGCTGGACCTGCTCTTCGACGTCGACCTCGCGCCGGCGTCGCTCCATGTGCAGGACGTACGGCAAATGACCAGGCCTATCTGGGCGCTCGCCGAGAACAGTGCGGAGGTCGAGCGCCAGCGGAGGCCGCCGTCGGTCCGCTTTGTGTGGGGGCGCGCGTGGAATGTGCCGGGCATCGTGACCGAGGTGGCGGAACGCTTTGACCGCTTCGCCGCGGACGGTTCACCGCTCAGGTCCTGGATGCGGATGGTCTTTGTTCGCGTGGGCCAGTCTGCAGACGAGGAAGGCGGCGAGAATTACGAGCTCGCCCAGCGTCTCCCTGCCGTGGATCTGACGGCCCCGCCCGTGGACACGTTGGCGGTCACGGGCGACGGGAGCACGGACAGGGACGCAGCAATGCCCGACGGCGGCGAGCTTCTTCCCGAGGTGCCGCCAGCTGAGTTGGGGCGACTTTCCGTGGAAGCCTTCGGGACACCCCTGCTGTGGAAGCTTCTCCTTGAATACAACAACATCGACGACCCCGCGCACTTCAGCGGACCCCTCGCCGTCCCACCGGTTGGTGAAGCACCATGAACGGTGAAACACCATGAATCGTGAAACACCATGAGGCAAGTCCAAGGCCTTCCCGAACTCATCGTCACCTTGGGGCGGCGCAGACTAAGCACGGCCGAAACGGCTGCGATAGTGTCCGTCCAGGTGCTCAGTTCACTCGCACGCCCAGCCCAGTGCCTGATCAGCTGGCGACCCGGTCCGGGCAGGACAGCAGCGGCGAGGGGTGGCGTGGATCCGGCGCCCGGTGATGCCCTGCGGGTGGAGCTCGGCGGTCATCGGACTCCACTATTCCTGGGCGAGGTGACCGTGGTGGAGTACAGCTACGGAGCCAATCTTGGTCAGGAAATCCGCATCAGGGCCTACGATGCCCTGCACCGGCTGAGGAAGCGCCAATTCACCAGGCTGCACGAGGACGTCGATCTCGCTGCGTTGGCGAGGAAACTCTGCGAGGGTACCGGCCTGGACGTTGTGGGCGGCGGCGAGAAGCTGGGGCTGGTGTACCAGTGCGCCTGCACGGACCTGAGCCTCCTGGTTGAACAGAGTGCCCGCGTGGGCGCCTACCCCGTGGTGCACGACGGCGCCCTCAGGCTCACAGGACTCGACGGCGAAGGCGAACCCCTGGAGCTCAGCCTCGGGGCATCCCTTCATTCGGCGGAGATCGAGGTCAGCCAGGAACCGGCGTACGCCTCCGCAACAATCAACGGCTGGCGTGCCGAGGACGCCTCAGTCCATCAGGCCGAAACCAGCAGCAGCGACGCCAAAGCCCGGGTCACTGCCGACCCAACATTGGCCAGCGTCGGCGCAGGCGGGACCCTCCGACGAGACAACGAAGTGCTGGAATCCACCCAGGAGGCGAATGGATTGGCACAGTCCGAGCTGGACGTCAGGATGGCCGGGCAGGTCACGGCGGTGTTTGTGGCTGAGGGCAATCCCGGGCTTAGGGCAGGCGGGCGAGTCAGGATCAGGGGGGTAGCGCAGTCCATCGAGGGAACATATCTGATCGCGAGCGCCTCACACCGTTTGGATAGCACGGGCTACGAAACCACCCTTACCACCCGCCCACCGAGCCCTGTCCCCGAACGACGCCCGGACGTCTTCACGCTCGGGATCATCACGGACGTGGACGATCCCGAGGCCCGGGGGCGCGCCCGCGTACAACTACCGGCCTATCCGGACCTGCAAACCGCTTGGGCGCCCGTGCTTACTGCGGCCGCGGGTCCTGGCAAGGGGATGGTCACACCGCCGGCTCCCGGCGACAATGTCCTGGTGCTTCTTCCCGCCACGGATCCGGCCCAGGCCATCATCCTCGGCGGTCTTTACGGCAGCGAACAGACGCCCGACAACCGCGTCAACACTTCCCGGGAGAGCCGTTACACGTTCCGCAGTGCGGATGGCCAACAAATAATGCTCGACGGCGGTGCCCGCACGGTGAGCTTCACGGATGGCCACGGCTCGTCGGTGGAGCTGGGGCCGGACAAGCTCCGCATCACCGCTGCCACGGACCTGGTGCTGGAAGCCCCGGGCAAAGCCATGAAAATCCGTGCGAAATCCGTCGACTTCGAGGAGGCCTGAGCCATGAGGATTCTGGTCGAGGAGGCCATCCTGCGCTGCGGGCACGACGGCAAAGTCAAGAACGTGCCATCGCAGGCGTGGGTCCGTGTCAAAGGATCGCCGGTGCTCGTGGACAACGATCCCCAGGGCAGGGATATCAGCATGTGCCCGAATGTTGGCATCAACATCAAACCGTGCAACAAGACGCTGCCGGTCGCCAAGGGCTATTCCACCTTCATCAGAATCGGGGGCAAGGCCATCTGCCTGGACACTGTGGAGGGCTTCACCGACGGCACACCCCCGGGCGGCGTGAAGTACAACGTGCGCCGGCCTGGGCAAACGTTCGTGGGGTCGGGCTCATGAAAAAGGAACAGTCATGAGCGCCCCACGCTACACATCGATTGCTTTCATCCATCCGGATTTCGACGCAGCAGCCGGCATCCCCGGTCTGCGAGTCACCCCCGCAGGGAGGCTGGCGACTGTTACGGATGCAGCCTCCATCCGCCAAGCCCTCCTCCTGCTGCTCAGCACCAGGCCCGGCGAGCGCGTGAACCGACCGACGTACGGCTGCCATTTGTTCCGGTTGGCATTCGCTCCGGCTGACGACACCACCGCCGGACTCGCCATCCACTATGTGGCCCGCGCGGTGGAACAGTGGGAGCGGCGCATCACGGTCCTTTCCTTGGATGCCTCACGCTCGCCGGAGGACCCCGAAGTCCTTGAGGTCCGGCTGAAATACCGTGTCCGTACTACCCAGCTTGAGGATGAGATCGCCATCGCCCTGCCCGTGGAGTCTGGAGGTGCACTATGAGTATCCCCGTGCCCAACCTGGATGATCGCAGCTTCGCGGACCTCGTGACCGGCGCCCGCGAGCGCATCCAACAAATCGCACCTGAATGGACTGACCTCTCGGTCCACGATCCCGGCATCACCATCGTGGAGGCCTTCGCCTACCTCACGGACACCCTGATGTACCGGCTCAACCGCGTGCCGGACAAGCTTTACGCCGTCTACTTGAACCTTCTGGGCACGTCGCTGTACCCGCCGAGCACCGCCGAAACGATGCTGGAATTCAGCCGCTCAAGTGTGGGCGATCAGGAGATCCGCATCCCCCGCGGCACGCAGGTCAGCTGCCCACCCGGCGTTCCCGGTTCACCCCAGCCCGTATTTACGACGACGGCGGCAGCCACTTTGGCGGCTGGCATGAGCAGCGTCTTGGTCCCCGCAGCCGATGTCACCATGTACGACGCCGTACCGATTGGTACTGGGACGGGAAGACCAGGTCAGAGCTTCGTGATCCCCAACGCGCCGATCGTCTCGGGCGCAGGGCTGGCGATCGCCGTCGAAGTTCCGGCAGGGACGCGGCTGAGCAGCGGCGAGGCAGTGCTGGTAGACGGAAAGCCGTTCCGGTACTGCAAGGAAGTGGAGGCATTCGCCGACGCAAGGCCGGGTGAGATGCCGGTGCGGATCGACCGAAGTGCCGGCGTCGCGATGTTCGCTTGGTGGGACGAAGAGTCCAGAACGCGGACTGAAACGGGGCAAGGGCCATTAGTACCGGGAGCGGGCGCCGAAGTCCGCGCTTGGTACCGCAGCGGTGGCGGTTCGGGCGGTAATGTCGGCGCGGGTCAGCTCACGGTGCTGCGTTCCCCTGTCCCGGGGGCCAAGGTCACTAATCCGGAGCCGGCAACGGGCGGCCGCGACGGCGAATCTTTGGAGAACGCCCTGAGGCGAGCGCCCCAGGATTTTCAAGCCCGCGACCGCGCCGTTACTGTCCGGGACTACGAGGTCCTGGCACGCCGCCACGGCGGGGTGGGCCGCGCGCGCGCGTTCACGCGGAAGGATCTGTGGGCGTTTGCCCGGCCGGGGGAAGTGGAAATTGTGCTTGTGCCCTTCGTTCCAGACGGCAGGGCAGGGGCGGCGAAACCATTACGCGCAGCGGACCTTATGTCACACGCACGCGACGAAGTGCGGCTTGAAGTGGAACAATATCTCCGCAGGCGGTCCACGGTTGGCGCCGAGCCTGTAGTGCGCTGGGGCCTCTACAAACAGGTGCTGGTGGATGCGCGGATCGTTGTTCGTCCCGATGAGGATGCCGACGCCGTGAAGTCCAGAATCGTGGGCCGCCTGTCTGAAGGGATCAGTCCTCTGAGCCCGGATTCGTCCAGTTACGGATCCGGCTTTGGGAAGCCACTGCGTGTCTCCAACCTGTACCGTGCCATGGAGGAGGCCGAGCCCGGCGTTCAGTATGTGGACCGGGTCAGGCTGGAAGTGGACAAAGTTCCGGACAGTGATGCCGTGTCCTTGGTACAGGCTGAAGGCCAGGACAGAACGTGGTTCGTGGCTCAGGGCGGCACGCTGTTCCGCACCACCAACGCCGCCGACGGTTGGGAAGCCTGTGCGGATTTTGGAGATACCTCCGACGCCGACCAGACCGAAGAAACCGTCCGCGCCATCGCCCCGTTCCGTTCCCCCGCACCCGGCCGGGTAGGTCCGGAGCGGCACCCGGGCATGGTGGCCGTCAGCACGGTGACGGGTACGGGGTCGCGCATTTATATCAGTGAGGACCTCGGCGAATCGTGGCGCAAAGCAGCCGAACTGGGGTTCGTCGTCGCCGATTTGTGTTGGGTGGACCGCCAGGGTGAGCCGTTGTTGTTGCTGGCAGGCGAGCGCGGCCTCTACGAACTTCCGATGAGCCAAGGTGCCATTCCCGTGCAGAACGTAGTAGACACGTCCCAGCCGGATCGTGGTTTTTACGCCGTAGACGCTTTGGTGGATGTCCGTGGGAGGACCGGCGTTGTGGTGGCCGCCGAGGCCTCGGCCGGCGTCTGGCTCTCCCCCGACGCCGGGACCGCCGACAGCTTCAAGCAGGTCAAGGCCGCGGGAGAGGACATCCGCTGCATGACGATCCAGTACGACGGCGGTTCGAGCTATGTGTGGCTCGGCCGGGCAGTGCCGGAAGGGACCGGGACGGGATGCCTGCGGCTGAAGATCGACGAGTTGGGCCGCACGGATTTTGAAGAGTCCTTCATGAATTCGTGGGAGGAGTTCAGCACTGGCTGGACCGGGGGCAGTTGCTGGGGTGTCCACGTGATGGGTAACGCTGCCTACGCCGCTACCCAGAGCGGGGGGGTGTTACGGCTGCAACTGGGCCAGGCGTCGGCGCAGTGGAGCGTGCCGGACGTGAATTGCAATCTGCCGCTGAGGGACCGCACCCGGTTCGAGCCCGTTCGTTCCGTGTCCGGGGCGATCCGTGACGGCAAGCCTCTGGTCCTGGCGGCCGGTCCCAAAGGCGTATATCGGAGCACGGACAACGTCGTTCTATGGGAAAGCTGCACCCGGCGCGTGGTGGACGATGTTGTGACGCTGCCCGAGACCTGGCTGTTCTGCTCGGGTGACCACAGAATCGAGGTGGTCCATGGCAACGGCTGAGCCTATGGGGCCGTCCGAGTCCAAGCTGCTGAGGGTCCTGCCGGAAGTGTTCCAAGTGGCCGCCGATACCAGCACGCCCCTGCAGGCCCTTCTTGCTGTGGCGGAGGACATGCATGGGCCCGTCCGGCAGGTCTTGGACCGCATCCATACCGTTCCCGATCCTGGCCGCGCGCCGTCGTCGTTGATTCCCTTTCTCTCGCGCTGGGTAGATCTGGACTGGTTGACGCTTCCCGGCCCGGAGGGCGGCGCTGGATCCGGTGGTACAGGGCCCGGCAGCCTGCCCGCGACCGGCGCCATTCCCATATCCCGGCAGCGGAATCTCATTGCGGCCGCCGCGCAGCTCTCTGCACGCCGCGGCACAGTGGACGGGCTCACCCGTTTCCTGCACCTGGCCACTGGGGTGCCCGGGTTCGACGTCGAATCCGTGCCCGGCGCCTTCCATATCAAGGTGCTCGTGCCTGCGGAAGCGGGTGGGCAGCTGGAGCTGATCCGGCGGATCGTCAAAGGCATGAAGCCTGCGCACGTGACGGATGAGGTTACGGTGCTGCCGGATGAACGGTGACCAACCATGAATAAGGAGAACCGCACGCCGATTCTTGTGGTGGTTGCCTGCGGGGTCATCGCGCTTTTAGTCCTGGTGTTCGGCGTCAGTTGCGGCGGCGGGAACAACGGTGTGGCACGGGACTGGCAGGGCGGATTCTCCAGCGCAGCCGCAGGCGTGCAACTCACCTCAGCTGACCTGTCTGCCCAAGGCGGTTCGTGTTCGGCGTCGGATACCCAGCTGGTGGTTACCGGAGCGTGCGTGTTCGAGGTGAAGGAATTCGGCGGGGGTTTGTTCTATTTCGGACCTCCCACCAAGCGGGCAAGGCTCGCGCCGCAGCAGGCGGTCACCGTCTCGCTGTTGGTGCAGGGCACGCGGGCTGAACAGAATTCAGGCCCGGGGAAAACCGTGGACCTGACCTTCGGGACCTCGGGCGGACAGTTGGGAATCATCTGTCCCGGCCTGGGGACTTGTGTGTTGCTGATCCAGGAAGCCGGAGGCTGAGATGTGCTGCTGTGCGCTGAAACGACAAACCGCGATCCCAGGAGTTGTTGTGCCATGACTGCCATCACCATGACGTTGAGCTCCCCGGACGTGGTCCTTAAAGAAGGGAAGGGATCGCTGACAGCATCCGTCACCAACGGCTCCGCTGAAGCCGAGCGAGTGGTGCTCGGCGCCTTCCCCGGGCAGGTGACCAATCCGCCGTCGAAAACGTACACCACCATCCCCAACCCGTTGCGGACCATCGCCGCCGGGGCCACCGAACAGTACGTGGTCAATTTCGACACCGACGGGGCTTCCGCGGGCAGCTACCCGGTGAAGTTGATCGCCTACTCCGCCGACGACGCACCCGAGGACTACGCGGACCAAGCGCATGTGGTCACGCTGACTGTTCCGGCCGCCGAAAAGCCAAAGCCGACTCCGGGATTCCCGTGGTTGTGGGTGATCATCGGGGGTGTGGTGCTGCTGGCGGTTATCGGCGTGATCCTGTACTTCATGTTCAAGGACGCCAACGTTCCGGACGTGAAAACCAAACCGCAGGCTGAAGCGGTCAAGATCGTGACCGACGCCGGCTTCAAAGCCGCGACGACGGAAATCGAAAGCGCCTCGCCTGAAGGAACCGTAGTCAACCAGAGTCCCGCCGGCGGCGAGAAGGTAGGGCGCGGCAGCACGGTCAACCTGGAAATTGCGGTGCCCGTGAAGGCCACCGTGCCCAGTGTCCTGGGGTCACGGATCGAAACCGCCCGCAATGCCTTCCAGACCGCACAACTGCAATTGGACTTCACCCAGGGCTCCGCCTGCCAAAGCTCGCCTCCCCTCTCCCTGATGAGGTGCGTAGTGGTGGGCGTCAATCCCGACGTCGGCACGAAAGTCAACGTCAACGCACTCGTTTTGGTGCGGACCGAGTTGAGGTCCAGCATCATCCTTGATCCGGTAAACATCTGCCTGAGCAACCCCCAACTCTGCGAGGTGCGACTGAACCCGTGATTATTTCCGGACACGTTTGCCTGCCTGGGCAGCTGCCATGAAAAGATCAACCATGCGTCCCATGCAGCACTCCAGCAAACTCCAGAATGTCCGCTACGAACTCCGTGGTCCCATCCTCCAGGCCGCCAAGGCCATGGAAGCCGAGGGACACCGCATCCTCAAGATGAACCTTGGGGACACGGCACCGTTCGGGTTGGAAGCGCCGGAGTCCGTGGTGGTTGACATGATCCACCACATCCGCGGGGCCCAGGGCTACAGCGATTCCAAGGGCATCTTCTCCGCCCGGACCGCGATCTCGCAGTACTACCAGACGCGCGGCCTGATGACGATCGGCGTCGAGGATGTCTTCATCGGCAACGGCGTCAGCGAACTCATTTCCATGACCCTGCAGGCGTTCATGGAAAACGGTGACGAGATCCTCGTCCCGGCTCCCGACTATCCGCTCTGGACCGCGACCGTGACACTTACGGGTGGCAAAGCCGTGCACTACCTCTGCGATGAGGACGAGAACTGGTGGCCGGACATGTCCGACGTCGAAGCGAAGATCACCCCGCGCACACGGGGCATCGTGATCATCAACCCGAACAATCCAACGGGTGCCGTCTACCCCCGGCACATCCTTGAGCAGTTCGCAGCGCTGGCGCGGAAGCACGATCTGGTCCTGTTCTCCGATGAGATTTACGAGAAGATCCGCTACGTCGACGCACCGCACATTCATACCGCGTCCGTGGCAGACGACATCCCGGTTCTGACGTTCAGCGGACTTTCCAAGGCCTACCGCATGCCCGGCTATCGTGCGGGCTGGGTTGCCGTGACTGGACCATTGACCGCAACGGCTGCCTATCGGGAATCCTTGGAACTGCTGGCCTCGTTGCGGTTGTGCTCCAACGTTCCCGCCCAGCATGCCATCCAGACCTGCCTGGGCGGATACCAGAGCATCGAGGCCCTCATCCGTCCCGGCGGGCGCCTTCGTGAGCAACGGGATCTGGCGTTGAAATTGTTGACCGCAATCCCGGGCGTTTCGTGCGTCCCCGCGGCCGGCGCAATGTACCTGTTCCCTCGGTTGGACCCGGAGATCTACCCCATCGAGAGCGACGAGAAGTTCGTCCTCCAACTCCTGCAGGAACAGAAGATCCTCATTTCGCACGGAACGGCCTTCAACTGGCCCACGCCGGACCACTTCCGCTTCGTGATCCTGCCGACCGTGGAGGACATCGAGGAAGCCGTGCGCAGGATCGAACACTTCCTCGCCGCGTACAGGAACCGCCCGGCGGACTAACCGCGTGGCCTAAGCCAGCGTGGTGCCCCTAGCGGTTAGGGTCTATCATCGTCATGCCTGCAGGGGCTGCTTTGTCGAATCCGGGCAACAATAGCGCTGCTTCTTCCAGGCCGATGGTGCGTTCAATCAGCAGCTGCGGCTGAAGCGCACCCTGCTCAATGAGCGCCATCATGCCTGGGTAATCAACTGCGGCCATGCCATGGCTGCCGAGAAGATCGAGCTCCCACCCAATAACCCTGGCCATGGGAACCTGCGGGTTGCCGTCGATGGAGGGCAACAAACCGATCTGGACATGCCGGCCCCGCCTGCGAAGGCTGAGGATTGCGTCGGCGCAGGTCTGTTCACTTCCGACGGCGTCCACCGCCACGTGGCTGCCCCCGCCGGAGAGGACGTTGACTGTGCCGGGGATGTCCGTGCCGTCGGCGAGCACTGTGTGATCCGCACCCAATCGTGCAGCCACAGCCAGAGCCTGCGGGTTCCGGTCCACGGCGATGACCCTGGCGCCCATGGCTTTGGCGATCATCACAGCGCTCAGCCCGACGCCTCCGGCACCTACAATCGTCACCCATTCACCGGCTTTCACCTGCGCACGGGCTGCCAACGCGCGGTATGCGGTGGCGAAGCGGCAACCCAGGCTTGCCGCCGTCGTAAATTCGACGCTTTCCGGGAGGGCAACCAGGTTGCTGTCGGCAGCGTGCAGGGCCACGTATTCGGCGAAGGATCCCCAATGGGTGAAGCCGGGTTGTTGCTGCTCCGGGCAAACCTGGGCTTCTCCGGCAAGGCACCACTCACATTTGCCGCACCCGCAGACGAACGGAACAGTTACCCGGTCGCCCACCTTCCAGCGCTGGACGCCGTCGCCCACGGCAGCAATGACGCCGGCGAGCTCGTGGCCGGGCACGTGGGGAAAGGCGATGTCGTCGTGTCCAGCCCAGGCGTGCCAGTCGCTGCGGCACATGCCCGTGGCCTCGACCTTCACCACCACTCCACCGGCTGGGGCCTCCGGCCTGGTTACTTCCCGCACTTCAGGCTGGGCCCGGACGTCATCAAATATCACTGCTCGCACGCACCGACTCTAACAATGTCCTGAAAGCTGTCACACTTCCGGCTCCCCTTACGACATCCCTGATGTAAGGCACCACAACAGAAGGGAAACAGCATGACCCGCATCAATATCGGCCACAGCAACAAACTCGGCTATGCCGCTGTCATCGGGCTGGAAGGCTACGCCCGCAAGTCGGTGGATCCCGACTTGTACGAGCTCATCAAGCTCCGCGCCTCCATCCTTAACGGCTGCGGTTTCTGCGTGGACATGCACGCAACCGACGGCCGGAAGCGCGGCATCCCGGAACGAAAGCTGCATGCTGTCGCCGCCTGGCAACACTCCAAAGTGTTCTTCGACGCCCGAGAGCAGGCCGTACTCGCCTTGACCGATGCATTGACACAGCTGGGACCCGACACAGTTACCGATGAGATCTGGAATGCGGCTGCCACCCATTTCGACGACAGCCAGATGGGAGGCCTGGTCCTGGCCATCTCCACGATCAATGTGTGGAACAGGATCGCCATCAGCACGCAGATGGAGCCGCCGGTAGATGAGAAGAACCCGATCGTCTGAGGGGTAGCGTGGAGGGCATGAGTCTTGCGGTATCGGCCACGGCCGCGTGGCAGAGCGAACGGAATCGTTTGCTGGGAATCGCCTACCGGATGTTGGGAGATTTCGGCCATGCCGAGGACGTCGTCTCCGAGGTTGCCATCGATGCCGTCCGGCAGGAACGCAAGGCCGATGGCCACCGTGTGGAATCCTGGCCGGCTTGGCTGACAACGGTGTGCGTGCGGCGCTCCGTTGACCGGGTGCGCCAACTCGCCGCTGTGCGCGAGGACTATACCGGGCCTTGGTTGCCGGAGCCGGTAGACACCTCGAGGCTTCCGGAGGAAACCGTGGCCAACCGTGAGCTGCTGTCCTTGACTTTGCTTCATTTGGCTGAGCAACTGGCTCCGGAGGCGAGGGCCGCACTGGTGCTCCACCGCGCTTTTGGGATGTCCGCGCCGGAAATCGCGGACATCCTGGAAAAGTCCCCAACTGCCGTACGCCAAATGATTTCCAGGGCCGAGCGCCGCTTGGACATCGACCCGGACGCTCCCGCCCCCAGGACCAAGGATCGCGCGGCCTTGGAGAAGCTGGTACGCGCCATCGAGCACGGCGACATTGACACGGTAGTAGCGATGCTGGACCGGGACGCAGTGCTGTGGGCCGACGGCGGTGGCAAGGTCAAGAGCGCCATGAATCCCGTGTTCGGGGCGGAGCGGATCGGGCGATTCTTCGCGGGTATCCTCGGCAAAGCAGCCGCCTTCGATCCCGCACAGCCGGTCCGTTCCCGGATCATCGAGGTCAATGGCGAAGCTGCTGTATTGCTATGGCATCAGGGCCGCTGCGATGTCTTGTTGATCGACGGCGGCCTCGACGGGAGCGTCCGGGAGCTGCGCCAGCTTGCCAATCCGGACAAGCTGACCCGGCTTTCGCTGGGCGAACCGTAAGGCGCCGCGTTGTTAAGTCGCAGCTGACTCAGTCCCCCGCCGAACCACTTACGCGCAAGGCATTGATGATCGCCGGAATGGACGCAATCAGCATGACCAGCGCCCACACGAGCGCCACCACCACAGTGATCAACGCCCAGAACTGATCTCCAATGGACACCAGCGGACCTGGCAGGAACCCGTGGATCACTCCAAGGATCACCTGAAGCAGCACGGACACCGCCAGTAGCACCACCAGTCCCGTGACTTTGAGGAACTTGGGCTGACTGAGAATGAGCAACACCGCGAACACGATTTTCAGGACCAACAGCAAACCCAGGATTGCCGCCGCCTGCCCTTTCGGAAAGCTCCCCCACAGGGCCAGGTACGCGATGGTTCCAAACGGGGTGGCCACGAACAACCCGATCATCAGGAACAACTTCGCCAAGGCCAACATTGCGGTGAGGAACGCCGCGATAACCCACAGCAGCGTCACGATGAACGTCGTGACGCCTTGGATCCGGCCATATGTCCGCAGATCGATGATCAGGCTGAGCCCCAGCATGACCACCGTGAACAGCAGCAAGCCATCCAGGAACGCGAGGAATCCAATGCCCGCGCCTGGTGGTTCGGCGTCGGCTCGCTGCGTCTTGAGGAAGACATCCAGCGGAACGCCCAGGTTGTTGGCATCGTTTGCGGAGACGGGGTCGACGGCGGTCTGCCCCAGCAGGAGCGACATACCCACCTCGGCCAGGACTACCAGGGCAAAGACAACCACCGCGGCAATGAAGAAGGGTCGGCGCAGGGCATCAGGGTCAGGCCCGCTGCGGAACCCCTCACGAATTGACCACGCTGCGGCCATGGCTCAATTGTGGCACCGGGGGTTTCAAATACAAGCGCCCCACCAACAATGCCGCAGCACCCAGCATGGCCGGCACCAGCAGCGCCCAGCCGCTGAAGAGCAACACCACGAGCATCACGACGGCGGCCACGATGACTCCGTACCAGGCGGCGGTTCCGCGG
This sequence comes from Micrococcaceae bacterium Sec5.1, assembly GCA_039636795.1. Lineage (NCBI taxonomy): Bacteria > Bacillati > Actinomycetota > Actinomycetes > Micrococcales > Micrococcaceae > Micrococcaceae bacterium Sec5.1. The sequence goes on from CP143430.1 coordinate 4,821,055, forward strand.
GGCAACAGGAGTACCCCGGCGGCCAGGCCAAAAGCGGTGACGGCGGTGAAGCAGGCCGAGGCGGCGCCGATCTGGAACTCCATGCTGAGGAACCCCACAGCTGCGAGGGCAAAGGAAAGTGACGTCATGACAGCGAGTGCCGCCAGGCTCACGGACGGCACCTCCCCGGCACCCACGCCACGCGCCAAAGTCCGCGGCAGCACGCCGTCGGACGCCAACCTGGCGCCAAGCTTGCTGGCCCCGGCCACGAACGTATTGAGTGGTCCGAACGTCAACACGGATGCCGCAACAGCCGTCACGGGAGCCGCGGCTGGTCCCAGTCCTTTCGCCAGCAGTTCGGCCACCGGGACGCTGCTGCCCGCGAGTCCGGGACCGAGGACGGCGACGCACGCCGCCACCAAGCCGATGTACACAACCCCGACGACGACGAGCGTCAGCCAAGTGGCCCGCTTCAGGTCGCGTTCGGGGTGGCGGAACTCGCCGGCCAGATGCGTCACGGCTTCCCACCCGGCGAAACAGAAGAAGAGCAGGCTCGCTGCACCACCCACTGCCCAGTAGCCGTTCGGGGCGAAGGGAACGAAGTTTTCAGCCTTGGCGTAGGGCGCCGCAACGGCTACGGCGAGTGCCAGCAACGCCACGAGTAGGACCATGAGGAGGAGTTGGAGTTTGCTCGAGACACGGATCCCCACCGCATTGCTCAGGAAACCCGCCGCCAGGATCAGTCCTGCCGCGATCAGGGCCGTTTCCCGCCCACCGCCCATGGCATGCGCGATGTACTCGCCGCCGATCACCGCGGTGGCGGGCGCCCCGAACGGGATGGCGAAGTAGAAGAGATAGCCGGCCACCACTGAGGCTCGCTGCCCGAAAGCGCGTGTCACGAACGTGGCGATCCCACCGGCGTCGGGCTGTTGCCTGGACATTTCAGCAAAACTGAACGCCACCGGGGTGCAGAAGACCAACAGCAACGCCCACGCTAATAACGACGCCGGTCCGGCAACTTGGGCGGCGATGGCCGGCAGAACCAGCACGCCTGAGCCTAGAATCGCACCTACATAAATCCCTGTGGCCCTGAACAGTCCAAGGCCAGAATTACCCGAATTACTGACAGCTCTACTCACCCCTCTACTGAACAGTGTTCGGGCCAGGTGCAACAAGCGGGAAAACTGCCTGCTCGGGGCAATATCCTGCCGAATTCTTGCTGGGCTTGTGCTTCCTGACCTTCTTTGGGTTTTGGCTGGGCATTGTTCAACCCCCAAAGGGCTGATTACCGGCTTGACTGGCGCCGAAGAAGGTCAGGAAGCAGCGGCCATTTGTACCCGACGCCGCAGCCGGGCCACCAAAGTAGCGGCGAGTAGCGCCGTCGTGATTTCCAGTCCGATCACCAACAGCAGCCCCGCAGCCCCGGATGAAAAAACAGCGCCGGTGGTATCAACAACGCTCGACGCCGGTCCCCCGCCGTGCGTGTGTCCGGCACCTCCCGCTCCCAGCAGCAACAAGGAATGAACGGCAATCATTGCTACAGCCGAAACTGTCACTTGGTGGAGAGCTCCGACGCGGCTGTGGCGCCAGATGTGAAAGGTGCAGGGGACGCAGATTGCCGCCACAGCAACCATGAGGACGGCGAGCCATGCGCCATGGTGTCCCCACGCCGCGACCCAAAGGTGGACCAGGCACGAGACAGCCGTGAGGGCTGCGCAGATCCGGGGATGGAGGACGGGCCCGGCTGACCGGACCCGTCCCGTCGTCGTGGTCATGTGCCTGGATGTCCGTTTAGTGGCAGTGTCCGTGCTCATGGTGGCTTCCGCCGTGTTCATCCGCAGCGGCGGTGGCAGAGCTGTGGCAGCTCGAACCTGAAGAGTTGGTGGGCACATCCAGCACAGGGCTGCGGTCGAAGAAGCCTTCGGGGCGCAGCTTGAAGCCAACCGTGTCCACGGGCATGATGGGCCAATCCTCCACGCGGGGAAAGTGTGTGAGCCCAAAGGTGTGCCAGAGAACGATGTCCTGGCCGTCGATCTCCCGATCCTGGGCGACGTAAGCCGGCAGGCCTGCTCCGCCGGAGTGCTGGTTCACGAAGTCACCAGTGGGGTACCGCTCCTCGTCGGAGTAACGCGTAACCCAGAGGTCCTTCGTGGCGAAAGCGGCGCGCTTCGCGATGGAGGAATCTGGATCGGCCAGAAGGGTGGGCTGGTTTTCGGCGTGAAGCTTGTAGCCTACGGGCTCGCCAAGGCGGTTCCGGGACTCGGGGTTGGAGATAATCCACGTCCGGCCTGCACGAGCGTCGGCTTCCCGGACGGCTTCGGACTCCTTAGTAAGGAGCGTCCGCTTGCGGGAGAAGGCGTTGCCGCGCTCATTCCCCGCACCCATGGCTTGACGGACTACGTCCTCTTCCTCGACCCGGTTGGTGAAGCCGTCGATTGCCATGTCCAGGCGAGCGCTGAAGAGGTGCTGGTGGAACGGGGCTCCGAGTCCTGGAGCCAACTGCGAGATGTTGTCAGAGCCACCCTCGGGGAAGGCGCTGGTGAACACGATGCCGGTGGCCTTGGCTTCGAACTCGATGGTGCCGTCGAGGTAGAGGTACCAGTAAAAGCCGTAGTCGTAGTTGCCGATGGTGGTGAAGAAGGAGATCACCAGGCGGCGGTTGCGTCGCGTGTAGTTGATCCCGGTCCAGAGGTCCGAGTGCTTGGAGAGGATGCCCCAGTCTTCCTCGTGCATGCAGATGCCGTTGCGGATTTCCCGGGGGTTGCCGAAGGCGTCGCTGATGACAGGGCTGAGGTAGGTGATGTCACCAAGGCAATCGCAACCGAGTTCCAGGGAGTTTGCATACTGGCCCACGAGGTATTCGCCGGTGTCGAAGTAGTTCTGCCAGGACCGGATAGGTGATGGATCACCGTAGGGCACAACCATTTCGGCGATGGAGGCCCGGTTGATGATGGGCCTAAGGCGGTCCCCGTCCTTGAAGGCAAGGTTGTGGAGGACAACTCCTTCGCGCACATCGAAGCCGACGTCCACGCTCCACTTTTCCCACTCAACGTGGTTGCCGCCGGTGACTGTGAAGCTCGGGCCTTCGGGTTGGGTAATGCTGATGGGCTTTTGGCTGGTCCTGAGCGGGCCTGTGAGTTCGGGATCGGTGTAGTTTCCGTGCTCTTCCGGAACCGGCATGACGCCGAGATCAATCACCTGGGTGACTTCCTTGTTGACCACATCCACATACGCCACCAGCCCATCCACGGGGTGCGCCCAAGCGCTGTCCTCAGGGAAATCCTGCACAAATGCCAGGCCACGGAGGATGCGGCGGCCCCTCTCGTCGTCGTACTCAAACACGCCGGCGGACAGCGGAGCGACGCGTACCTTGGCCACATCGAGGTTCCGTGCTGCCAGAGCGGCGAGCCACCGTTCATCCGTGGCAAGCAGCGTCTCAACAACTTCGAACTCTTCCTCCAGCACCGGAAGTTCGCCGGAGACTTTGGTGTCCAGTTCTGTTGCGGACAGGATCTTGCCGTGGGTCACGGACACCAGGACGTCAGTAGGAGCCCCGCCGGAGACGTCGTGGATGAACACACGGAACCGGCGGTCTTCTATTTCTTGCCCGCGGGACGGATCCACAAGGCCCAGGTAGGCGATCCGCTGCTCGTGGCCAAGATGTCCGGCAGCCTGGAGGAGGCGCTGCACCTCGGAGATTTCAGCACCCGTGGCCAGGCGGTACTGGGTTTCCTCAACGGCGGCTGCGTCAGTTGCTGTCTGGGTTGCTGTGGGCGTCATGGCTGCCTCTTGTCCGGGACCTGTGATGGGTCAGGATTTATTTTCTATAGATGTAGAGAATAACCGACGTGTTAGCTCAGTCACAAGGCCTGGTCCACATATTGTTTCTAAGAAACTGCAGCGCTCCCGGCCGTTGCCGACGTGCCCAGATCACTCTTTTCCAGTGCACGCCCGGCTTGGAGTGCCTCTGCCCATACATCCGTGGAGGCAACAGCGGCCCAATTGGAGTTCAACAGCGCCATGATCGTGGTGTGCACGGTTTTCGCGTCCGCCGCACCTGCATCATTGACGAGGTTGATGGCGCCAGTGGCATCTGAGAGGACTTCAGTGGTGAAGCCAAGGAACTCCGCTTCAACGGCGGAGGCAAGGATGCAGTTGTTCGTCATGTAACCCACCAAGGTGACGGTATCGACGTCGTGCTCCCGCAGCCAGCCAGCAACGTCCGCGCCAGCGTAAACCGAGCCGTAACGCTTGATGACCTCTTTCCATGAAGCAGTCCGGCGCGCTTCGACGTCCGGGTGGAGATCAAATTCAGGCGTTCCAGGGGCGAAGACCGGCGCGCCTTCTCCTTCGCTGTGCTGTATCGCCAGGATGGGAATTCCTGCGGCGGCCGCGGCATCGATGGCCTTCACGATCATCGGAAGTGATTCCTGGTGCTTCGGGTACTGGATCTCAAGGGGTCCGCTGAAGTACTGCTGCTGGACATCGACAAGGACAAGGGCGCGGCGGGGGGTGCTCATACTTTTCTCCCAAATAGCGGATCGTTGCTCGCCAACTGGCGACCCTTCCATCATTGGCACCCCGGTCAGAAACCGCCAGTGGCACAAATGCCCTTATACGATGGATTCAGGCCAAAAGCAGAGAGGAGGGCTGCATGCGGATCGCTGTCTACGCATTCGATGACGTCACGATGTTTCATCTGGCGGTTCCGCAGATGGTTTTCGACGAGGTCACACGGCAAGGGCTGGCTGAGTGGACCACGGTGCTCTTCTCAGACGAGGCGGGCCATATTCGAACCACCGAGGGTTATCAATTAGGGGAAATCCAGGGGCCGGATGCCGCAGAGCAGGCAGACGTTGTGGTTGTGCCGTCGTGGTTCGCGGACGGACGTGAAACCAGCGAGACTCTACGCAAGATCCTTCAACAGGCTCACGAGCGCGGCGTAACTATCCTGGGGCTTTGCCTTGGCACGATCCCCGTCGCGGATGCCGGCCTCCTCAGCGGACGTTCTGCCGTCACACATTGGCAGGCCTTTGACACCCTTGCCAACCGGCACCCAGATGTCTTCCTCGATCAAAGAGTGCTCTACATCGATCACGGAGACGTGTTGACTTCCGCGGGGACAGCATCCGGACTGGATGCTTGCCTCCACTTGGTTCGGGGCCGGCTGGGGGCGGAGGCAGCGAATCGAATTGCGCGCAGCCTGGTCATCGCTCCACACCGTGAGGGCGGGCAGGCGCAGTACATTGAGCACCCCCTTCCACCTCGCTCCTCGGATGATCCTATGGCGCGCCTGCTGGACTGGGCCCTGGGCCGACTCGGCGAGGACCTCAGCATCGATCGCCTCGCAGCCCAGGCCCACATGAGTCGCCGAACCTTCGTCCGCACTTTCCGTGCCTCAACAGGAACAACACCTTCCGCATGGATACGCACACGACGACTCGATGCTGCCCGGCGATTGCTGGAAACCACAGACATGTCCGTAGATCAGATTGCGGCTGACTGCGGATTTGGCAGCCCCGTGACGCTCCGGCAGAACTTCGCAAGCGCGTTTGCCATCACACCCACCGAATACAGACGCACCTTTGACGCTCAGTCAGCGCCCGCCTGAAACGTAAGATGAGACCCAAGACCTGTCTGCCATATATTTCTCCGGGAGCCCCCTAAAGTGCCAAAGATTGTGGACCACGATCAACGACGCCTCGAACTGGTGGACGCAACCTGGCGGATCATTGCAAGGCTGGGCATTGAAGGCGCCACCATGCGGGAAATCGCCGAAGAAGCCGGCTTCGCCAACGGCGCCCTCAAGCCCTACTTTCCCACCAAGGACCTGCTGCTGACGTCAGCTTTCGGGCACGTTTTCAACCGCACCAACCAGCGCATCGCCGCCGTGACCTCGGGCTTATCCGGCATCGCCGCCCTCCGCGCCTTCTGCGCCGAAGTCCTGCCACTGGACGAGGAACGCGTCAACGAAGCCCGCATCGTTATCCCGTTTTGGCAGAAGGCACTCAACGACGCCGAGATGGCAGCCCTGCACAGCGAGTCCATGAACCAGTGGCACAACACCATCACGGCACATGCGGCAGCAGCCCGCGCGGCCGGCGAGATTGCCGCCCCCATTGGGGATGCCGCCGTCGCCGATCATCTGCTCAACTTGATGCTGGGCGCCCAGATCGTGGCGGCACTTTCCCCCGCAGAGCACTTTGCCCATGACCTTGAAGGGCAGCTGGACAACTATCTGACGCTGCTGGCTGGCTAGCTAACTGGTGGCGCCTGATGCCACCACGCCAACGCCCAGTCCGGCGATAACCCCGCTGCTGACACGCTCGACGGCGGTACTCACCTTGGGGCGCTTGAGCCACCGCATCGCCTTGAACGCCACCACTGCGATCATCGAGAGGTAGGCAAAGGCAATGACGGCAACCACGATGCCCAGGATGAGTGACGTGCCCATGGTGTCGCCGCCGTGCGGGATGAACTGCGGGACCACAGCCAGGTAGAACAGGCCCACCTTGGGGTTGAGCAGCGTGGAGAGCGCTCCTGCCCCCAGTGCCGCAAGCCGGCTGTACGGGAGGGGCGCTTCCGAGTCTGCTCCGCCTGCCGTGGCAGCTTTACGGGACTTGATGAACGAAGAAACGCCGAGGTACAGCAAGTACAAGCCGCCCGCGATCTTCAGCCACCGGAAGAGCTCCGCCGACTGTTCCAACAGCGCGGCCAATCCGATACCCACCAAAGCAGCCCACACAATCGCGGCACCTGCGGATCCAGCCGCCGCAGCGATCCCGGCACTGGGCCAGTTCAGGGCAATACGCAGGACCAGGAACGTATCGGGGCCCGGGGTCACGGAGAGGACCAGGCAGAGACCGGCGAAGGCGGCGAGGGATGCAAGAGTCACCCGCCAAATTATCCGGTACGAAAGGGGCCGAGGGAAAGCGTTCGCTTCGCGTCAAGGGCTGTTCGTGCATAGACAAGGCGACTCAGCGTGACGCCAACCACACTGGAATCATCGCCGCGTGCCTCAACGGCCGCCAAGACTTACTACCCGAGCGGAGTACCAATGGAGACTTACGACGCCCTGCTGGCCTCGATCACCCCGGCCACCGGCCAGAACAGCCGCACGATTCTTGACCCTGCAACGGGTGAGGCTGTCGGTGAAGCCCCCGTCCACACCGTTGAAGATCTTGACGCCGCTGTTGCAGCTGCCGCAGCTGCACAGCCGGCCTGGGCTGCCTTGGGCCACGACGCGCGGTCCGCTGCACTCATGAAGGCCGCCGACGCCGTCGAACGCTCTGCTGAAGAACTCGCCCAATTGCTCTCCCGCGAGCAGGGCAAGCCGCTCAATGGCCCGAACGCCCGCTTCGAAGTCGGCGCTTGCGCCGCATGGCTCCGCGCAACGGCTGCCACGCCGCTGGACCCTGAAACCGTAGTGGACGACGGCGAAACCCGCGCCGAACTGCACTACCGGCCCATCGGCGTCGTGGGTGCCATCGGACCCTGGAATTGGCCCATGATGATCACCGTCTGGCAGATCGCCCCTGCCCTCCGGATGGGCAACGCAGTGGTGGTCAAGCCCTCCGAATACACTCCTCTGTCCGTGCTGGCATTGGCCGCAATCATCAACCAGGAACTGCCCGAGGGATTGCTGTCGGTGGTGTCCGGTGGCCGCGACGTCGGCGCCCGGCTTGCTGAGCACCCGGCCATTGGCAAGGTCATGTTCACCGGCTCAACCGCCACAGGCAAGGCGATCATCCGTTCCTCGGCGGATACGATCAAGCGCCTCACGCTGGAACTCGGCGGCAACGACGCCGGCATTGTGCTCCCCGACGCCGACCCGAAAGCCATCGCCGAGGGCCTGTTCTGGGGTGCGTTCATCAACACAGGCCAGACTTGTGCCGCGCTGAAGCGCCTCTACGTCCACGACTCGCTGTACGAGGCAGTGTGTACGGAACTGGCAGCTGTTGCGGGTGCAATGCCGATGGGCAATGGCTTGGACGAGAACAACGTCCTTGGCCCGCTGCAGAACCGCCAGCAGTACGACATCGTGGCCCGACTGGTGGAGGCTGCCCGCGCATCCGGGGCCCGCGTCCTCCTCGGTGGCAACCCCGACGCCGATCAGCCCGGCAACTTCTACCCCACGACCCTGGTGGCCGACATCGACAACGACAACCCGCTGGTGGCCGAGGAACAGTTCGGCCCTGCCCTGCCGATCATCCGGTACAGCACTGTTGACGAGGCCGTCGCCAAAGCAAACGCGCTCGACGTCGGACTGGGCGCCTCAGTCTGGTCCTCCGACGTGGCTGCCGCCCGCGAGGTTGCCTCCCGTATCCAGGCCGGAACCGTATGGATCAACAAGCACGGCGCAGTGGACCCCCGCATCCCGTTCGGTGGCGCAAAGCAGTCCGGCTATGGCTTGGAGTTCGGCGCGGAAGGCCTCAAGGCCCTGGGCGTTCCGCAGATCATCAACGGCTGATTTTGCCCCAACTGACTGGCATTAGTGGTTGTTATAGGCCCTTATTCCAACCACTAATGCCAGTCAGTTGCGTTTTCGCTGGCCAGACGGTGGACACTTTTGCGCAGCCCTATGCTCCGCGTGAAAGCATGAGCACCATGGCCCAGAAGATTGCGTATCAAGGTGAACCGGGAGCCAACTCGGATCTCGCGTGCAAGGAAATGTTCCCCGAACTCGAAAGCGTGCCGTGCGCCAGCTTTGAGGACGCGTTTGAACTGGTTTCCACGGGCGAAGTCGAGCTGGCAATGATCCCGATTGAGAATTCCATCGCCGGACGTGTGGCTGACATCCACGTGCTGCTCCCGCAGTCCAAGCTGCAAATCGTGGGCGAGTACTTCCTGCCGATCCGATTCGACCTCTTGGGCATTCCAGGCAGCACGATTGAAGGCGCAACAGAGGTTCACAGCCATATCCATGCTTTGGGTCAGTGCCGCAAGATCATCCGTGAAGCCGGCCTCAAGCCAGTCATCGCCGGAGACACTGCCGGATCAGCCAGGGAAGTGCGCGACTGGAACGATCCCCGCAAGCTTTCCCTCGCTCCTCCACTGGCCGCAGGCTTGTACGGTCTGGATGTTCTGGCCTCCGGCGTCGAGGATGACCCCACCAACACCACCCGCTTTGTGGTTCTGGCGAGGGAACGCGAAATCCCCACCAAGGAGGAGCTCCCCGGTCCCGCGATCACAAGCTTCGTGTTCCGTGTGCGCAACGTCCCCTCAGCGCTCTACAAAGCGCTGGGTGGTTTTGCGACCAACGGCCTGAACATGACCCGGCTTGAGAGCTACATGGTGGGCAACGAGTTCGCGGCCACCATGTTCATCTCTGACGTCGAAGGCCACCCTGCGGATGCACGTCTCCGCCGGGCGCTGGAGGAGCTGGAATTCTTCACCACGGAGGTGCGGATTCTGGGCGTCTATGCCGCCGATGGTTATCGCGAACGGAACACCGTCAACGCCTAGCTGCTAATTCCCGGAGCGGCCGTGCGCGAGTCCAGTCGGGAAGCCGAGGAAAGCTGGTTCGGGTGCTGCGCAGCAGCCCGACTGCACTTCTATGGTTACAGCCGTGGCGGCCGTGGCGGGAACATCGCAGCTGGTCCCGGCGTCGGTTGAGCAGACTCCAGTTTCGGGCAATTCCAGATGCACCGTGTCCGCCGCTTGGTGGTCACCAGCCAGTGCAGCGGCGACTGAACGGACCTGCTCATAGCCCGTGGCCAGCAGGAAGGTCGGGGCACGGCCATAAGACTTCATTCCCACGATGTAGAAGTCTTTCTCTGGATGTGCCAGCACCTTGGCACCGTGTGGAGGGACAGTGCCGCAGGAGTGGAATTCGGGGTCAATCAGTGGGCCGAGCTCGGTGGGTGCCTCAACGGCAGGATCGAGGTTGAGACGGAGTTCGCGCAGGATCTCCAGATCCGGGCGGAAGCCGGTGCACGGAACGATGACATCGACATCCAGCGTGCGTCCGTCAACAGATTCAACGCTCACACCGGAATCGAGCGTTTTCAGGCCAGCTATGCCGAAACGTGTGTGCAGTTCTATGCTTCCGGCCTCGACGAGCCGACGAAGCCTGGCGCCGAGCTGACCCCGGGCGGGCAATCCGTCCGCGGCTCCGCCACCGTAGACCTTATCTGCAGATCCGCCTCGCACGGCCCACAAGATCCGGGTATTGGGTTCGTCCTTGGAGAGGTCGGCCAAATTGATCAGGGTGTTCGCAGCCGAGTGTCCAGCGCCCACCACGAGGACACGGCGGCCGGCAAAGCTGCTCCGGTCCCGCCCTGTGACGTCAGGAAGGGGCGTGGATATGCGGTCCGCCGCAGTCTCTTCGCCAATGGCGGGCAGGCCTGAGGTGCCCAGTGGATTGCGGATTGACCATGTTCCTGAGGCGTCGATGACGGCAGCGACAACATGATCACGGGTTTCGCCGCCTTCGTGCTCCACCCTGACCAGGAAAGGAGTGCTGTCCCGGTCACGGACGTGGGTCTTGTCCAGCCCTAGGCGGGTAACTGCGATAACGCGGGCGCCAGTCTGCAACCGGGACGCCATGACGGGCATAGCTGCCAGCGGGGTGAGGTAGTTGTCGATGAGTTCCCGGCCATAAGGCAGTGCCGTGGGGCGGGGAGATTCCCAGCCTGATTGTTCCAAGAGGCGGACGGCGGCGGCATCGATGTTGAACCGCCAGGGTGAAAAGAGCCGGATGTGGCGCCATTGTTCGATGGCGGCACCTGCAGCGGGTCCAGATTCGAAGATGACTGGTTCGAGGCCACGTTCGAGCAAGTGCGCTGCTGCGGCCAAACCGACCGGGCCGGCACCGATCACCGCGACCGGAAGCTTCTTCGCTGGCTCCATGGTGTCCTCTTTCATCGTTGAAAATGCTCAGGCGCTTAAGGATCCTCAGGCGTGGGTGGGTTCTTCCACGAGTGCCGTAGCTATGCTGTCTGCGTCCTCAAGTGCCGCCAGAAATCGTTCGGCATCCAGCGCTGCAGCACACCCCGTTCCGGCGGCGGTGATCGCCTGGCGGTACCGGTGATCCACGGCATCTCCGCATGCGAAGACCCCGGAGAGATTGGTGCAGGTGGTGGGCGAATCGACTTTGATGTAACCCTCAGCGTCGAGGTCCACCTGCCCGGCAACAAGCTCGGTGCGGGGCAAATGACCGATGGCAACGAAGATCCCTGTGGCAGCCTGTTCCCGGGTTTCTCCAGTGCGGGTATCAGTGAGAGTCACTCCGGTGACTTTGGTGTCGCCGTGGATCTTGGTGACGGCGGAGTTCCAGGCGAAGCTGATCTTGGGATTGTCCTTGGCGCGCTGGGCCATGATGCGCGAAGCACGGAGCTCACCCTTGCGGACCACGACAGTGACGGACTTGCCGAAACGTGTCAGGAACGTGGCTTCTTCCATGGCAGAGTCTCCACCGCCGACCACGATGATGTCCTGTTCTCGGAAGAAGAAGCCGTCGCAGGTGGCGCACCAAGAGACGCCGTGCCCGCTGAGCTTTTTCTCTTCCGGCAGTCCAAGTTCCTTATAGGCAGAGCCGGTAGCAAGGATGACGGCGGGCGCTTCGTGCGTCTCGCCCGCACCGGTGACCACGCGCTTAAGGTGAGCTTTCAGATCAACTTCCGTGACGTCGTCGAACACGATGCGGGCGCCGAACTTCTCGGCCTGCTCCTGGAGTCCGTCCATCAACTCCGGGCCCTGGATACCGCCCGGGAAGCCGGGGAAGTTTTCCACCTCGGTGGTATTCATCAAAGCGCCACCCGCCGTGACCGAACCGGCCAGGACGAGCGGTTTGAGCCCTGCCCGGGCGGCATAGATGGCCGCGGTGTAGCCGGCAGGGCCCGAGCCGATGATAATCAGTTGTTCAGCGCTGACGTCATTACTCACGAGAATCTCTCCTATACGGGAAGCCGGATCACTTGGACGCAGGGATGAGGGAGTCGATCAGGCCCTCGATGCGCGTCTTTATTTCATCCCTAATAGGCCGGACCGCGTCAACACCCTGGCCAGCGGGGTCTTCCAGGACCCAGTCTTCATACCGCTTGCCGGGGAAGTACGGGCATTCATCACCGCAGCCCATGGTGATGACGACGTCGGATTCCTTGACGGCTTTGGTGGTGAGTACCTTGGGGATTTCGGCGGACATGTCGATGCCCAGTTCGGCCATGGCCTCGACGGCGGCCGGGTTGACCTTGTCGGCTGGCTGGGAACCGGCGGAACGGACCTCGATCTCCCCCTTGGCGAGGGTGGTCAGGAACGCGGCGGCCATCTGGGATCGGCCGGCATTGTGGACGCAGACGAACAGGACGGAGGGCTTCTTGTTGGTTTCAGTGGTCATGCTTCTCCTCCAAGGGTGGGGCAGCGATCATTGCGGGAGTGAAATAGCGCTTGCGTGCCCAGAGGGCTACATAGACAAGTGCAACAAGTACGGGTACTTCAATCAAGGGCCCAACGACGCCGGCAAGCGCCTGGCCGGACGCGACGCCGAAGGTACCAATGGCCACGGCGATGGCCAATTCAAAGTTGTTGCCAGCCGCAGTGAAGGCGAGTGTGACGGTTTTGGCGTAACCGAGGTTCAGCCATTTGCCCAACGCGATCCCGGCCCCGAATACCACGAGGAAGTAAACCAGCAGTGGCAGCGCGATCCGGAGGACATCCAACGGTCGCGTCATGATATTTCCACCCTGCAAGGCGAAAAGCAGCGTGATGGTGAACAACAACCCGTACAGCGCCCAGGGCCCGATCCTTGGAAGCAAGTGGGCCTCATACCAGTCGCGGCCCTTCGCCAGTTCGCCCAGCCTTCGGGTGAGGAAGCCGGCTAGCAGTGGAATGCCCAGGAAGACCAGTACTGATGCCGTGATGGCCCAGAAGGAGAAGTCCGCGCTGGTGGTGGGCAGGCCCAGGAGGGCTGGCAGCCACTGGAGGTAGAACCAGCCAAGGCCTCCGAATGCGATCACTTGGAATACCGAATTAATAAATACCAGCACGGCAGCTGATTCTCGATCTCCGCAAGCGAGGTCGTTCCAGATCATCACCATGGCGATACAGCGGGCCAAGCCGACGATGATGAGTCCTGTGCGGTATTCGGGCAGGTCAGGAAGGAAAATCCACGCCAACCCGAACATGAACGCTGGAGCTAAAAACCAGTTGATCACCAAGGAGGTAACCATCAGCCGACGATCCGTCAGCGCTTTGCCCGCTTGGTCGTATCGCACTTTCGCCAGGACCGGATACATCATGACCAATAACCCGACGGCAATTGGCAAGGACACCTCGCCAACTTTCACGGCTTCCAGCCACGAATTGAGGCCCGGGACGAGACCTCCCAAAATCAGGCCCAGCGCCATGGCGGCGATGATCCATACCGGCAGCAAACGGTCCACTGCCGAAAGCCGTCCTACGACGGCGGCACCGCCTTCAGGCTTACGGGCTGTGGTCTGCTCGGCGTGCTCACTAGGCTCCTGGAATTCTGCCCGGCAACAGCCAAGGCATTAGATTGATGAAGTTCGATATAAGTATCAGCATCTATATCGATGATTGTCAATCTATGTGCATAATGGATGTATGGACTCCCCGCAAACCCTTCAACGGCTACACGCGGACGAGCTCCCAGCTGTGGATGGGCCGGCAAGTGCTGGCGATGAAGCTTGCTGCGAGCCTTCAGCCCAGCCGTCCCTCGATGCCTATGAGGCCCAGGTCCGCGCCTCCGTGTTTAAGGCACTGGCCGATCCCAACCGGCTCCGCCTGTTGTCCATCGTCAAAAGCGCGGACGGCGGCGAAGCGTGCGTCTGCGATCTCACCGAGCCCCTGGACCTCGGCCAGCCGACGGTCTCACACCACCTGAAGATCCTGGTGGATGCCGGTCTCCTGCACCGCGAAAAGCGGGGCACATGGGCGTACTACTCCTTGGTCCCGGGTGCCATTGAGCGGACTTCCGGCCTGCTGGAGACCCTGTGAGAAGCGAGACAACAGGGACAAGGGAGACGACACCCAACACCCCGTCAATGCGCAACAGCGAGGTCCGGATCCGCAAAATGACCCCGCCCGATTGGCCGGTGGTCCGGGAGATCTTCGCTGAAGGCATCGAGTCCGGGAACGCCACGTTCGAGCCCGCTGCTCCTGAGTGGGAGCAATTCGACGCTACAAGGCTCAAGAATCACCGACTGGTCGCGGAAGCAGAAGGCCAGATCCTCGGTTGGGCAGCCGTATCCGCCATCTCCTCGCGTGCAGCGTATGCGGGCGTCGTGGAGCATTCCATTTACGTGGCCGGGGAAGCCCGTGGTTTGGGTGTAGGCAAGACCCTTCTCCGCGCGCTGATCACCTCCACTGAAGAAGCAGGAATCTGGACGATCCAGGCCAGCGTATTTCCCGAGAATGAAGCGAGCATCCGGCTGCATGTCGCGGAGGGCTTTACAGTTGTCGGCCGACGGAATCGGATCGCCCGGATGCCTCTTGGCCCACTCGCGGGGCAATGGCGCGACACCATAATGATCGAAAGACGCTCCGCGACTATCTAAAACCGCCACTGTCTGAAACCGGAAGTGTCTGCGAAGAGGGAGAGCCATGGCTATAAGCGAGTTTCCGCAGCTTGGCTCTGCGAGCGCAGACCGGGCGGTGTTGGGCAGCAAAGCAGCCACTCTTTCAGAGCTCACGGCAGAGGGTTTCGAGGTGCCAGCGGGGTTCGTCGTCACGTCGGAGGTGGTCGGGCAACTCGGCAACAACCTCGCGGGCGCTCTGAAAGTTGCTGCCGGCAGGATAGGTCCGGGACCGTACGCTGTCAGGTCCTCTTCCGCCGCCGAGGACCTCGCCGGCGCTTCCTATGCTGGTCTCTACGAAACCTTCCTGAACGTTGAGCGGGATGACCTTGAGCAGGCTGTCAGGCAATGCTTGGCTTCGGCTGCGGAGAATAGAGTTGCAGCGTATGAGACTGCTCTCGGAGCAGCGGCCCGCGGCGATGCGGCAAGCCCTTCCATGGCGGTACTCGTTCAACAGATGGTCCAGCCCCATGCCGCCGGCGTTGCCTTTACTGCCAACCCACTGACCGGCGACCTCGACGAAACCATTGTCACTGCCGTCGCGGGTCTTGGGGAGTCGCTCGTGTCCGGTGAAGCAGTCGGAGAGCAATGGACAGTCCGCGCCAGCGACGCCACGTGCAACAGGGACGGCACCATCCTCACCTCGGACCAAGCACGGCAAGTAGCGGCGCTGGCCCGTCGGATCCACGAACGAGCGGGAGTGCCGCAAGACATCGAGTGGGCGCTGGACCACGACGGTGCCCTATTCCTTCTTCAGGCCCGCCCGATGACGGCGCTTCCCACGCCAGCAGCTTGGACGGCTCCGGGCGAAGGCCTGTGGGCACGGAACTTCAGGCTCGGTGAATGGCTTCCAGATCCCATGACGCCGCTGTTCGAGGACTGGCTTCTGCCCCGGATCGAGGCCGGGTATCTCGACGGCATGGAGGACGATATTCAGGTGCGGGTGCCGTTTCGTTACGGCTCCGTCAACGGCTGGTACTACAACGCCCCGCCGATTCCGTCCCCAAGGATTGTGGCGCCTTTGATAGTTCGAAGCCGTGGTCGCCTGCCATGGTTCCTTTTCAACGTCCTTCTCCGGGTCTCCCGCAATCCGGCTGCGGCGCACCGCGCTGTTCTCCATGGGCTGGAACTTAAATGGCGACACCAACTGCTGCCCGACTATCGGGAACTCGTGCGCAGTGCCGAGCAGGAAGTGGACACCGCATCCCCGGCAAGGCTCATCGAGCTTGTGAACGCCATCGCCCAGCAGGCGGGAATCTACCTCTGGTCACTGGCCGTGGTCGGCGGATCTGCTTGGAAAATCGAAGCGGCCCTGGCCAGGTTCTGGCAAAAGCACCTAGCCGCTCCCTTGAGCGACAAACCCGCAGGGCTGCTCGGCCATCAGGCACTCCTCCGCGGCCTCACCGGCAGCAGCGGCCTTAGCGGCAGCACTGCGACACCATCGGAATCGGCCGTCTACTCCCTCGACTGGTACCACCCGACCTACGGCGAGGCCGGCATCCGTAGCCAAGAAGCGGATTCAACCACCGCAGGCAAGGATGCGCTTGACGCACAACGAAAGGCAGCCGAAGCCGCGGCCAGGGCAGTGCTGCTTGATAGTCCCAGGGCCCTCACCCGCTTTGATTCCCTCCTAACGATGGCCCAGTACTACGCCGCCATACGGGAAGAACAGTCCCTTTACCTCACCCTGGGATGGCCGGTCCTGCGCCGTTGCGCCAAACGGCTGGGAGAAAACCTCGCTGCCGCAGGAGCCATCGAAGACCCGCAGGACATCCATTTCCTCCACCTGAGTGAGGTGATGAACGCCTCGGCGGACCAAAGGGAGCTCGTAGGAAACCGCCGTGCAACGTGGCAGATGCAACGGCGTCTGGACGCACCACTCATCATTGGCGAACCCGGCAGGTTTGGAGCTGATCCCGTGGCGAGCGCAGTTGAGGCAGCCAGGACAACCCACGAGGTTCCCGCAGGTGCAATTGTCGGCCACCCAGCCAGCACTGGACGCGCCACGGGCAGAGTGCGGGTGATGTCAGGCCTGGAGGAATTCGACAGCTTCCTCGACAGCGAGATACTCGTAGCGCGATCCACCGCACCAGCCTGGACGCCCCTTTTCGCTCGGGCCGCCGCGGTGGTCACCGATGGCGGAACCCTCGCCGCCCACGCGTCGCTGGTTGCCCGGGAGTACGGCATACCGGCGGTCGTGGGAACCGGCAACGCAACCCGGCTGCTCAAGACGGGCCAACGAGTGACCGTTGATGGAGGCGCGGGCTACGTCGTCGCGGCCGAATAAGGAACTGGCCGAATGACGAACTACCGCCCCACCGCCGTCCGTTCCTCCTCACGGGGCCGAGTCCCCGCATGAGGCTGGCGGCCAAGCTTTCCTGGCCACCAAATCCGGTGTCCGATGTCGTACGCGAGTGCGGGCACCAACAGTGAGCGGACCAGAATCGTATCCAGCAGCACCCCGAAGGCAACGATGAACGCCAACTGCACGAGGAACATGATGGGAATGACTCCGAGGGCGGCAAAGGTAGCGGCCAACACAACTCCCGCGGACGTAATTACTCCACCTGTAACGCCCAAGCCCCGCAGGATTCCAGGTCGTGTCCCGTGCTTCAGCGATTCCTCGCGCACCCTGCTCATCAGGAAGATGTTGTAGTCCACACCTAATGCCACGAGGAACACGAATCCGAAGAGGGGAACTGTGGCATCGGCACCTGAGAAACCGAAGACCCTGTTGAAGACCCACGCTGAAACACCCATGGCTGCCGCATAGGACAGGACCACGGACAACACCAGCAGCACGGGCGCCACAACGGAGCGCAGCAGGAGCATCAGGATGAAGAGGATGACCACCAGGACGATGGGTATGATGACCATCAAGTCACGCTGCGCGGTGGTGTTGGTATCCAGTGCAGTGGCAGTGACCCCGCCGACCAAGGCATCGGCGTCGACCTCTTTGACGACCATCCGCAAGGACTTCACTGTTTCTTCGGCTTGAATCGAGTCGGCGGCAGAGTCGAGCGTCGCATTGATCAGCACCTTGCCCTCATGAACGGCAGGATCGGCGGGAGTTCCCGGAGCGCCGGTGATGGGCACATTTCCGTCGGCCAGGAGATAGGCGTCTCCCACGCCGTCGGCAGCTTTGACCTTGTCCAGCACTTCCTGCGCGGCATCTTTGGAAGCGACCACGACGGCGGGGCTGCCGCTGCCGGCGTCGAAATGCCGCGCCAGCGCGTCCTGGCCGTCCACGGCGTCGGAGGCCGTGAGGATGACGTCCGTTTGAGGGACGCCGTTGGCCTTCAATTGCAGGACGCCAGCCGAGGCCACCAAGAGCAGCAGGACCGAAGCCACCCATACAGTCCGTGGCCGCCGGGAAACCAGGGAAGCAGTTGCGCGCCACAGACCCTTTTGCCCTTCAAGTCCAATAACCAGCTCAGGTTCGCGTTCGTCGTCGGGCAGGAGCTTGGGACGGAAAGGCCAGAAGGCGGCGCGGCCCAGAAGGGCCATGAGCGCCGGGAGGAGAGTAAGCGCGGCGAAGAGCGAGCAAAGGATTCCGGCAGCTGCCACAGGGCCCAGCGCCTTGTTGGAGTTCAGGTCGGAGAAGAGCAGGCAAAGCAGGGCGATGATGACGGTCGCGCCCGACGCGAGGATCGGCTCGAAGGAGGCCTTCCACGCCGCGACCACGGCCCTCGTACGGTTGGTGGTGTGGGTCAGGGCCTCGCGGAATCGGGCCACATACAGCAGCGCATAGTCGGTGGCCGCACCAATCACCAGGATGGAGAGGATGCCTTGGCTCTGGCCGTTCAGCTGGATCCAGCCCAGTTTGGCCATTGCAAACACCAGGAGAATCGCTGCGCAAAGCGCAAAAACCGATGTTAGGAGGACCGCCAGAGGCAGCACGAGTGAGCGGTACACGAGCAGCAGAATGATAAACACGGCGCCGAGCGCGACGAGCAGGAGGATTCCGTCGATGCCGCCGAACGCGTTTACCAGATCAGCGGTCAGGCCCGCGGGACCCGTGACAAAGGCCCGCGTTCCCTCCGGGGCACCCGGCTGAACGACCTCTCGGAGCTCCTGGATCTTGTCGCGCAGCTCATCCGAAGACGCTATTGGCACAATGAACTGGACCGCTTTGCCGTCCTCCGAGGGAAGAGGCCCGACGACGGCGTCCCCCAGTTTGAGCGCCTGAATGTCAGCTTTCAGTTGGGCTGCTTCGCCAAGCTGGGCCGCGGTGAAGGCCGTCCCGTTCTCAACGATGACCACCGCAGGGATCTCTTTGGAGTCCCGGAACTTCGCCTGCCAGTTGCCTGCTTCCGTCGCTTCGGCGCCTGCTGGGAGGAACGACGCCTGGTCATTGGAAGAGACCTCGTCCAACCGCCCGAACGTTGGGCCGCCAACGCCGGCAATACCAAGCCAGATGATGACAAGCACCACCGGCACGAGCCATCGAAGCCAGAACGGTACCTTCTGCGGGTTCATGAGTCCTTCTTCCGAGACGTGACGAAGTCTTTATTCCACCACAGAATATCTCTATCATGGAACTATTCCAAGAGTGAACCATCTACTGATGTCGGGTTCCTGTTGGGCTGGGAGTAATATCCGACAGGGCACTAATCACGGTCGAACGCAGGTGGGAGGGCAAGATGGCTGAACTTTCAGGCCCGCACCCCGGTGGCGAACGCCCGGAAACAGCGGCGCCCCAGGACTTGGTGCGGCTCCTTCAGGACTTCACCCTCGAAGCCAACCACTATGTCGACGCAGCAGGCGGCCGGAACGATATGCACCGGACGGATCTCAATGCCCTTGCCGTGATCATGCGCCATTCTGCCGCAGGTCGGGTCGTCACGCCTGGCGTCCTGCGCAACGAACTACGCCTGAGTTCGCCCGCCACTACCGCGTTGGTGGACCGGCTTCACGCGTCGGGACACGTAGTGCGCGAACGTGTCGGCACGGACCGGCGCCAGATCCAGCTGGTTATGACTCCAAAGGCCTACAAGGATGGAAGTGCCATGTTCATGCCGCTGGCCATCCGTATGGGCCAAGCCATGGGCGCGTACAACGCTGACGAACTGGACGTTGTCCGACGCTTCATGACAGACATGATCGAGGCCACCATAGCGGCCCGCACGGGAACCGCGGAGAACGGCAACTAACCGCATTCCGCCGAAATCCCCTGGCGAAGTTGTAGCGTTTCCCTATGAACGCGCAGCAGCCTGAAGATGTTTACACCCACGGGCACCACGAGTCGGTTGTCCGGGCCCATGCCTCGCGGACGGCCGAGAATTCGGCCGCGTTTGTCATTCCGCATCTCACCCCGGGGACGTCGGTCCTCGACGTCGGGTGCGGACCAGGCAGCATCACGTGCGATTTCGCGGGGCTGGTTGCACCCGCGCAGGTCATCGGCTTGGATCGCTCGGCGGACATCGTCGCCCAGGCAACGGAACTGGCAAAGGACCGCGGCGTAGACAACGTGGAGTTCCGAACCGGCAACATCTACGATCTCGAGTTTGAGGACGAGACCTTCGACCTCGTCCACGCCCATCAAGTCCTCCAGCACCTCACCGATCCCGTCGCCGCGCTGCGTGAGATGCGCCGCGTGGCAAAACCGGGCGCGATCGTGGCCGTCCGCGACGCCGATTTCCACGGCATGAGCTGGTACCCGGAAGTCCCCGAGCTCGATGACTGGATGGAGCTCTACCAGAAGATCGCACGGCGAAACGGTGCCGAACCGGATGCCGGCCGTCGATTGGTCTCGTGGGCACAGCAGGCAGGCTTTGCCCAGGTGGCGCCCAGCAGCAGCAACTGGCTCTACGCCACAGCCCAACAACGGGCATGGCAGTCCCGCGTGTGGAGCGAACGTGTCCTCCACTCCGCTTTTGCCGAGCAAGCCCTCGAATACGGGTTCGCCAATGAGGCCGACCTCGCCCGGATCGCTGCGGGCTGGCACCGCTGGGGAGCCACGGACGATGGCTACTTCCTCATTCCCAACGGCGAGGTGATCGCGCGGGCCTAGGTTGGGCGTGAAGGAACTTTCCCAAAAAACTTTGCGAACCATGTAGAAAAGCGCCCCGCAGTTCCGACCCATGAGTGAAAGCACCCAAACAGGGTGCCACTTCATAAGGAGTTTGAGATGAAATACATGATCATGATGTTCGGGTCCGCCGAGGGCATGATGGAAACCGCCGATCCGGAGTGGGTCAAGGAAATGATCGGGTTCATGATCCAGATCGACAAGGACCTCCGCGATTCCGGTGAACTCGTCTTTAACGCAGGGCTGGCTGATGGCAGCACCGCGAAGCTCGTCAAGCAGACCCCGGACGGCGTCATCACCACGGACGGCCCATACGCCGAGTCGAAGGAGTCGCTGATCGGGTACTGGGTGGTGGATGTGGCCAGCGAGGAACGCGCTGTGGAAATCTGCTCGAGCATCGTCAAGTACTCGCAAGTGGTTGAGCTCCGCCCTATCCCGGACGGTCCCCCGGAGGTCTAGTTTGGCCGTTGCACCACGCGAGGTTCCCCCACGCGACATTGAGGACCTGCTGCGCACCTTGGCGCCGCAGGTCCTCTCCGTGCTTGCACGCAACCACGGACAGTTCGACGCCTGCGAGGATGCAGTGCAAGAAGCCCTCATTGAGGCCGCCCTGCAATGGCCATCCGGGCTGCCAACAAATCCGAAGGGATGGCTGCTGGCTGTCGCATCGCGCCGGCTGGTTGATGTGTGGCGCAGTGAAAGCGCGCGCCGCGCCCGGGAGGAACGCGTCGCCGCAATGGAGGTCAATTTCCAGGACGGCGCGGCGTCTGAAGCCGACGACACCCTGACCCTGATGTTCCTGTGTTGCCACCCCTCGATCAGCGCACCATCGCAACTCGCCTTGACGCTACGGGCCGTAGGAGGACTCACGACGGCGGAAATCGCCTCTGCTTTCCTCGTCCCCGAGGCGACCATGGGCCAGCGCATCAGCCGTGCGAAACAAGGGATCCAGAAGGCAGGCGCCCGGTTCGACATGCCGCCGGAGTCCGAGCGGAAGGCGAGGCTCGGCGTCGTTCTTCACGTCCTGTACCTGATCTTCAACGAAGGCTACGCCGCAAGCTCGGGCGACTCGCTGCAACGCGAAGACCTCACCACCGAAGCGATCCGGTTGGCACGCCTGCTGGTGAGCGCCGCGCCGGCAGAGCTCGAGGCCACCGGTTTGCTCGCTCTGATGCTGCTGACGGACTCCCGTCGTGCCGCGCGCACCCTGGCTGACGGGATGCCCGTGCCGCTGTCCGAACAGGACCGGACTCTATGGAACCGCGGGCAGATAGAGGAAGGCATCGCACTCCTGTCTTCCGTGCTTGGACGTGGCGCGGCTGGGCCGTACCAACTCCAGGCCGCGATCGCTGCTGTGCATGCGGAGGCGCCGTCTGATGCCGAGACGGACTGGCCGCAGATTCTCGCCTTGTACACAGTCCTTGAAGCCGTAGCGCCCAGTCCCGTGGTGACGCTGAATCGTGCTGTAGCCGTGGCCATGGTGAATGGGCCAGCCGCTGGGCTTGAGCTGCTGGCCCGGCTGGATTCGGCAATTGGTCGGTCGCATCGCCTGGATGCGGTACGAGGCCATCTGTATGAAATGGCAGGCTCGTATGGGGAAGCGCGTGCCGCCTACCTCGCCGCCGCCAAGAAAACGGGCAGCCTGCAGGAGCGACGGTACTTGATGGGGAAAGTGGCGCGAATGGACTCGTCAGGGGGTTCCTGACCCTCTTTGGTCCAATAGGTAACCTATACCAACCGATAGGGGTTTCATTCGATCCCGGACGCTTCCAAAGAGGGTCACGACGCAACTCCCGCGCCATAATGTCGGCGCCTCGTCTTAGGTTTGCCTCGAATAGACAACCAAAGATGTCCCCAGACAAAGACATCTACGAACCAATACCGAAGGAGCGATCATTGTCTTCCCTCGAGTCTCAAATCCTCTGGGCAATCGCCACGATCTTGGTCGCCTTGTCCGCGACGGCTGGACTGCTCGGATTTACGGTGCTATTCGTCCGGAACGTCTTCCTCCGTGCCGCATCCACGAGCGATCCCTGGCGGTTCTACCCAAGGTTGAAGTTGCGATGGGCAAAACGTACAGCAGGATGCTTGCCAAGAATCGTTCGTGATCAGCGGGAGCTGATCCTGGATCTGAAGGCAAACACGTCTACAGCCGCGGGACTATGCGCTTGGGGATTTGGGACTCTTGCCTTTTTCGTCCCAGCGCTCATGCTCTTTCGGAAACTCGAACTGCTTCAGACCTGGATCGGTTTCAGCTATTGTGTTGGGTTTGCTGTTGGTTTTGGGGCTCTTTGTACTCTTATTGCTTTTCTTGCACCACAACGGTCTCCGAAACGGCGCCTCTTGCAAGCCGGGCTGCGCCTGGCCAGCCAAGCTCGCGTTTACGCCCCTCATTCATCAGCCCAAGACAGGAGGAACATCTCATCATCAGGACGTGTTTTCCTCGAATCAGCCCGACATGTGGGGATTACGGAGGACAACCGCGCCATTCGGATGATATCCGACCGCTTTTCGGGCCGGAGACGCCGAAACTACAAGAAGATCAATGAGCAGGTTGTAGAGGGTGTCGAGAGAATTATTCGGCAGGTCTATGAAGGAGAGTTCGAGCATATATCCAGTTCGAAGGCGGCCGCTTTCCTCTCAACAGATTTTCGGCGCAAGATGGCAGCTGTGTCCTCTCTTCCCTTGGTAGTCGTGACCGTTGGCGCCGTGGTGGGCTGGATCTTGAGCAACCTCCGGTTGCACCCTTAGCTCCCCGGCCGGTCGCCCCACGACTATAGAACCAGCCCCGCATCTGCATCGGGGCCATATAGTCGAACCCATGGAACAGCGCATACTTGGTAAGACCGGCCGGTCAGTGTCCACCGTCGGACTAGGCACGTGGCAACTCGGAGCGGACTGGGGCGACGTCACCGAGGAAGACGCACTTGCCGTCCTGGAGGCCTCGGTTGACGGCGGCGTCACTTTCTTCGACACAGCCGATGTCTACGGCGATGGCCGAAGTGAGCAGCTGATCGGACGCTTCCTCCGCGCCAATCCCGGGCTGGACCTAATGGTTGCCACCAAGATGGGCCGGCGCGTGGACCAAGTGCCCGAAAACTACACCCTCGCCAACTTCCGCGCGTGGACTGACCGTTCGCGGCTGAATCTGCAGCAGGACACCCTGGACCTCGTCCAATTGCACTGCCCGCCCACCGCTGTCTACACGCGGGATGAGGTGTACGACGCACTGGACACCCTCGTCAGCGAAGGTGTTATCCGCAACTACGGCGTCAGTGTCGAGCGGACTGAAGAGGCCCTTGAAGCCATCAACCGCGGGAATACGGCGTCCGTTCAGATCATCCTGAACGCGTTCCGGCTCAAGCCGCTCGATGAAGTCCTCCCGGCAGCAAAGCAGGCCGGAGTCGGCATCATCGCCAGAGTGCCGCTGGCCTCCGGTCTGCTGTCCGGAAAGTACACCCCGGAAACTGAGTTCGCGGAGAACGACCACCGCAACTACAACCGCGACGGATCCTCGTTCGACGTCGGCGAGACCTTCTCGGGCGTCGATTTCGCCACCGGTGTCAAGGCCGCCCAAGAGTTCAGCGCATTAGTGCCCGACGGCGTCAGCACCGCCCAGGCGGCCCTCGCCTGGGCGATCGCCCAGGACGGTGTCAGCACGGTCATTCCCGGTGCCCGTTCGTCGGTACAGGCACATGCAAACGCTGAGGCCGGATCGATGCAGTCCGTAGGTTCAGGGCTCACAGCTGGGGTCCAGGACATCTATGACCGTTACTTCCGCGAAGCGATCCACCCGCGCTGGTAGCCGGCCTACCGCCGTCGTGCCTTGCCCAAGCGCTGTGCTGTCACCATCCGCTGCGGGTGGGGGTGTGTCCTTTTCGGGCGTCGTCGGGCATCGACATTTCGGCGCGTAGTCCCAGGAGCCGGATGGGACGATCGGGCTCGATCCGCGCAGTGACGTCCAATGCCTGTGCGAGGACTTCGTCGCGGTCGAAAGTCTCTGGAATCTTCCTTGCGTAGGTCTTGGTGAAGAACGGGGCGTACCGAACCTTGAGGGTCAGCCCCACCACCGGCCGCCCCTCGGCCGCCACGTCTTCGAGGACTCGCGCCGTCAGTTCCTTGATGGCGTCGCTGATCTGGGAGGGTTCCGTGAGGTCCTTCTGAAAAGTGGTCTCGCGGCCATGTGCCCGGGCAACCCAGGGGGTGTCATCCACTTCATTGGCGCCTTCGCCTCGTCCGAGCTGCGCATACCAAGGGCCCATCTTGGGGCCGAACTCCGGGACCAAGTCCTGGGGATCGGACGCGGCCAGTTCGGCGACTGTGGTGATGTGGTGTTTCGCCAGGCGCTGCGACACTTTGGGCCCTACACCCCACAGCTCCTTGGTGGGTTTGCTGCCCATGACGTCGAGCCAGTTCTCCTTGGTCAGCCGAAAGATGCCCGCTGGTTTGCCAAAATCTGTCGCATTCTTTGCACGGACCAACGTGTCGCCGATGCCCACGCTGCAGTGCAACCGGGTTTGCTCCAGGACGGCAGCTTGGATCTGCCGGGCATATGCTTCCGGATCCTCGGTCTCGATGCCAACAAACGCCTCATCCCAACCGAGCACCTGAACCTTGGCGCCCGGCTGTGCGCGCAGAGTGGCCATCACTACGTCCGAGGCCGCCAGGTAAGCCTCCTGGTCTACGGGCAGAATGATGGCATGCGGTACTTTGCGTGCTGCGATCCGCAGTGGCATTCCAGAACCTACGCCGAACGCCCTGGCTTCGTACGAGGCCGTGGACACCACAGCACGTTCCGTGGGGTCTCCCCGGCCACCCACAATGATGGGTTTGCCTGCGAGCTCGGGGCGCCGGAGGACCTCGACAGCCGCAATGAACTGGTCGAGGTCAACGTGCAGTACCCACGGGATTCCGCTCACGGCACCAGTTTGCCCTAAGGCGTGGCCTCCTGACCCTCTTTGGGCTCACGGTGCCCGGAAATCAACCCATTTAGGCTTCGATCTGAAGTCTGGGCGGCCGAACAAGATCAGGACCCAACGCCGGGATTGTCCACATAGGCCAAGAGCATTATTTTCTGCCTGCTAGTCAGGCCATAGCGTCAAATCATGATTATTCAAGCTGGCTTCGACATCCAGGTACTCGCGCGTCCATACATAGTTCCCAACGAGAAACCGCTCAGCAGGCTTGTTGTCATCGGCCTCGATTCCGACATGTGTTTCACCAGCATTGGCATCGCCAGTTATCAGTTTCATGGTTCTTTGGAGCCGCTCTTCGACGACATCTTCGAGGTTCTTACGACGGAAGGGACCAAGTACTTTGCCATCGCCTACGGCGGTTGTTGGCAAGAATTCGATTTTGAAAGCGCTGAGCCTTCGCCTGCTGAGATAGGGAAGCTTCGGAGACTTGCAATAGCACGTGGGCTACTCATGATCGGGAACTACGGCATCGATGAGTCGCGGGATACCGTCGAGCTTCACTCCTACTTTGACCAACACGGAAGGGATCTGCCTGAAACCATGCTCCACTGGCGCCATTCGAGCCTGTCCAAGTATCCCGAATGCCACTGGTGGCAGGATTTCGTGAAGAGGTACGGACACCTATTGAACCCAAACGCCAACTGAGTCAACGCCCTGGGGTCATTTGCGATGTCCCGAGCGCCAGACCATGTCAGGACCCAACGCGTCCCGGGCACCCATCTCATCCGCATAAGCTGAGATGGTGCAGTTTTCTCTTTGGCTGGCCCTGGTTGGCGCCGGCACCCTGATCAGTTTCACTCCCGGCGCCGGTGCCATTTTCACCATGAGCAACTCGCTCAATTCCGGATTCCGGCGCTCCATTTGGGGAATCCTCGGACAACAGCTGGCCTTGGTCATCCATATCGTGATCGTCGCTTTGGGCGTCGGCGTACTCGTCTCAAATTCGCCGGTGATCTTCAACATCGTCCGCTACGCAGGCGCCGCGTATCTGGTGTACCTCGGGATCCGGCAGTTCCTGCGCAAGCCGGACCTGGACGAGGAAAAGGTGGACAGCCGCAAGAACGAGTCCGGCCTTTCCATGTTCCAACGCGGCATCTGGGTGAACCTGCTGAATCCCAAGGCAATCGTGTTCTTCCTTGCTTTCATGCCTCAGTTCATCAGGCCGGACCAACCCCTGCTTCAGCAATATGCCGTGCTGACGGCCACGGTTCTGGCTATCGACATCATCGTCATGTGGTTCTTCTTCGCTTTGGCCGCGCGTTCATTCCAGCGCTTCACCCACGACGAGCGCGGCCAGAAGGTACTTAACCGTGTGTTCGGCTGCCTGTTTGTCCTCGTGGGCATCCTGCTAGCGACCATCCACTAACCGAGCCAAAAACCGCGCTAACCCAGCGACGTAGAACCCCGCACCACCAGCGAGCTCTCCAGCGTCACATGCGGTTCCTCCAAAGCGAGCCCTTCCATGAGCCCGCGGAGTTGCTCCCCCGCCCTTCGTCCAAGCGGGGTCGCCGGCAGGTGCACGCTCGTGAGGCTGGGATTGCTGGTGGCCGAGTACGGGAGATCGTCGAAGCCCGCAACGGCCAGTTCGGCAGGAATCAGGACGCCCGCCACCCGCGCTTCCTGCAGCACGCCATACGCATGGGTGTCGGTACCGCAGACGACGGCGGTCACCCCCTCACGTTGCCAGGTGGGCCAAGCGTCGGCGAACGCGGCGGCGGCAGCACCGACGTCGATCGCGGTACTGATGACATGCCCATCGGCAACCAAGAGCCCGCACGCTGCGGCCTCCTCAAGGAAGGCTTCCCTGCGCAGGTGGAAAGTGGTGGTGCCGGTAATGCCGTCCACGTAGGCGGCCTGGGTATGTCCGGACGCTGCAAGGTGCCGGGCCAACTCACGCGCGCCTTGGGCGACGTCGAGGTTTACGGACGGCGCGTAGGACTCAAGTCCCGGCGCATCAAGGAGCACAAGCGGTCCAGCTGCGGACAGGTCCTGAAGAAACTCAGCACTGGGAGCGCCCACGAGCAATCCGGCCGGACGGAGTGCCAACAATTTGCGGACATCCTCCGCCTGCGGCGACTCCCCGGCGTCGGTCACCGAGAGCAGCAGTTGGTAAGCCGGGCCCAGTGATTCCCGGACGCCTGCGATGACGTTGGCGAAGAACGGGTTGGACACGTCCGGCGTCACGAGGATGACGATGGAGCTGACTCCGCGAGCCAGCGAACTCCCAATGCCGTCAACCACATAGCCAAGTTCGGCGATCGCTGATCGGACGCGTGAAATGTTGTCCTCGGATACTCGTCCTTGCGTCTTACCGTTGGCCACCAATGAGACGGTGGCAGTGGAAACCCCGGCCCGGGCAGCCACCATCGCAGCCGTCACACGGGGCGAGCGGGCGTTCCGCCGATCCAAGGTATCCATGCATCGATCGTAGCGTTGTTGCAACGCGAACAAGGGGCTCAAGGCATCAAGCGTTTAACTCGGTTCACGTTAAGCGTTTGACGTACCACCTGAAGCAGTGTCAGAATTCCCCTGAATGCTTACCGCCCTGCTTTGGGTAAGAACCTGGCAGGCCCCAAAGACGTGGAGACGAAACGTGGACCCCAACCCCATGACAACACGCAAGAAGATCATTCTTGACTGCGACCCCGGCCATGACGACGCTGTGGCATTGCTGCTGGCCCACGGCAATCCGGACATCGAGCTGCTCGCAGTGACAACGGTGGTGGGCAACCAGACCCTCGAAAAAGTCACGCGCAACGCCCTCTCGGTAGCCACCATCGCTGGCATCACCGGCGTTCCGTTCGCCGCAGGTTGTGACCGGCCCTTGGTCCGCACCATCAAAACTGCCCCCACCATCCACGGCGATTCCGGCATGGATGGTCCGGAACAGCCCGAGCCCACCATCGAACTGGACCCGCGCCACGCCGTCGACCTCATCATTGAAACCGTCATGGCACACGAGCCGGGCACCATCACTCTGGTGCCTACCGCGGGCCTGACCAACATCGCCATGGCTGCCCGCAAGGAGCCGCGCATCGTGGAGCGCGTGAAGGAAGTTGTCCTCATGGGTGGCGGCTACCACGTGGGCAACTGGAGCGCCGTGGCAGAGTTCAACATCATCATCGATCCCGAGGCCGCCCACATCGTCTTCAATGAAAAGTGGCCCGTGGTGATGGTCGGCCTTGACCTCACGCACCAGGCACTGGCCACGGACGAGGTAGTGAACAGGATCGCGTCAATCGGCACCAAGCCGGCCAAATTCGTGCTGGAACTGATGGAGTTCTTCAAGAAGACCTACAAGGATGCCCAGGGCTTCGATTTCCCGCCGGTCCACGACCCCTGTGCCGTCGCCTACGTCATCGACCCCACCGTGATGACCACACGCAAGGTGCCCGTGGACATCGAACTGCAGGGCAAGCTCACCCTCGGCATGACCGTGGCGGACTTCCGGGCACCCGCCCCGGAGGACTGCCACACATCCGTGGCCATGGATCTGGATCACCAGAAGTTCTGGGATCTTGTCACCGATGCGATCGAACGGATCGGCGAACCAACGTACGACGCCGGCGCCACGGCCAGCGCCGCGGTTGACGGCGCAGCAGGAGACGCAAAGTAATGTCAATCCTGGTACCCGAAACCAAGTCCACCGGGCGTAACGTCACTGCACTCACTGTCGCCCTTCTGGCAGCCTGTGTTGCCTTCCAGCTCAACGCCTCTATGCTCAGCCCGGCCTTGGTCACCATGGGCAATGAGCTCCAGACCAATCAAGCCACCATCGGCCTGTCCCAGACCTGGTTCTTCACGGCCGCAGCCCTGTTCTCCCTCTTCCTCCCCCGCCTCAGCGACATCGTGGGCCGCAAGAAGATCCTTGTGGGCATGATGCTCCTCATGGCAGCTGGTTCGGTCATCGCGGCACTCGCACCGGATGTCACCTGGCTCTTCGTAGGCCGCATCATCCAGGGCGTCAGCGGTCCGACCGTCCCGCTCTGCCTCATCATGCTCCGCTCGGCAGTGAGCAATCCGCGCAAATACGGCACCCTCATGGGCCTCATCACGGCCGTCAACGGTGGCGTGGCTGGTGTCGACTCGTTCGTGGGCGGCTACTTCGCCGAGAACTTCGGATTCCGCAGCATTTTCTGGCTCATGCTTGGCCTGGCCTTGGTGGCGACGGTCCTGATCGCCGTCCTCGCGGGAGAGAGCAAACCTGCTGCCGGAACCGCCATGGACTGGCTGGGCGTGTTCTTCATCGTGATCGCGGTGGGCGCCCTCCTGACGGCCTTGAACGAAGGCTCCAAATTGGCCACGGCCTTCGACGCGGAGACGTTAACGTTGGCCATTGGCCTGATCCTGGTTGCCGCCGTCGCGTTCTTCGCGTTCTGGACTGTGGAGAAGCGTGCCAAGCAGCCCATGGTGGAAACAGTTCACCTTCGCCACCGCTCCACGTGGGCACCGCTTTTGACCACCACTCTGACTATGACCGGTATCTTCGCGGTCATCAATGGGATCGTCCCGGCGTTCGTTCAGGCGGCCGAGCCCGGCTTCGGCGTGGGCCCTACCGAGATGTCGCTCATGATCCTCACACCGTACGCACTGCTGGGTTGGCTCTTCGGCCCGATCAGCGGCAGGCTCGCCCCGGTTCTCGGCTACACGAAGGTCCTTCGCATCGGCCTGCTGGGCAGCCTCGCGGCTCTGGCCATCATCGCGTTCTTCGGCCTGAACAACCTGCCGATGATGATCGTGGGCACGGCCTTGCTGGGCATCATGTACGCCGGTACCGTCAACATCATGCTGAACGGACTGGGCGTGGTCCTCTCGCCCCAAGGCAACCCGGGCTTCCTCCCCGGAATGAACGCGGGCGCCTTCAACCTCGGCGCCGGCCTGAGCTTCCTGGTCCTGCCTGCGGTCCTCGTCGCGACGTCGGCACTTGGTGACGCCAAGGCGTCGTACCTCACCGTTGTGGTGGTGGGTCTCGCCATCACGCTTGCCGCCTTCGCCGCTTCACTGTTGATCCCGAAACCTCTAGATGCAGAGGTTGCAGAGGCAGAAGCGGCCGAATTGGAGTCAAGTAAATGAGCGCCGACACCAGCACGCCCACGGCGGGGATCGTCGTTGTCGGCTCCCTGAACGCTGATCTGACCATCTACTGCGACCGCCTTCCCAAGCCCGGCGAGACGGTCCACGGCAACGGTTTTGCCGTGAACCCCGGTGGCAAGAGCGCCAATCAGGCGGTGGCGGCCAGCAAGCTCGGCGGCCAGGTCAGCCTGGTGGGTGCAGTGGGCGATGATGCCAACGGCAGCATGCTCCTGGGCTCCACCGCCAACGCCGGGGTGGACGTCACCCGCGTCCGACGCTCGGACGCGGCAACGGGCGTCGCGGTCATCTCGGTGGATGCCAGCGGCGAGAACAGCATCATCATCTCGGCCGGGGCAAATGGGACGCTGACCCCGGCAGACGTGCGCGCGGCAGCGGACGCCATCAACAATGCTGCGGTGGTCTGCCTCTGCCTTGAAGTCGCGATCGATACTGTGATCACCGCTGCACAAGCAGGGCACGACGCCGGAGCTACCGTCATCTTGAACCTCTCGCCTTACGCGGAGGTACCGGAGGTTCTGGCCGGGTTGAGCGACGTGCTGCTGGTCAATGCGCACGAGGCCTCACTGTTCCTTGGCCGCGAAGCCGACATTCCTGACGCCGACGCGGAGGCCGAAGCATGGGAAGCTGTTCGCAGCCAGTTTGCCGACAGGGGTTTGCAGCGCGTGCTGGTAACGCTGGGCGCTCACGGCTCTGTTGTGCTGGATTCGTTGGCCCGGGGTACCCAGGACCAGATCACACGCATTGCCCCTACCCGCGTTTCGGCCGTCGACACCACCGGTGCGGGTGACGCATTCACGGGAGCTGTCGCTGCACGCCTGGCTGCTGGCGATTCCCTCGCGGACGCGGCCTCCTTCGCCTCGGTAGCCGCAGCGTTGGCCGCCACGAAGAAGGGCACCCAGGCCGCTTACCCGACCATTGCCCAGGTAGAGCAGCTGCGGGGCGTTTAGTCCCAGCGCTCCCACCCAACTGACTGGCAGTTGTGGTTGTTCCCAGCGCTGAGAACAACCACAAATGCCAGTCAGTTGGTCTTTAAGCAGACTTGCGGGCGGCGCGCTCCACTGCCCTGCGCGTCAGGGCGCCGTGGCCGGCAAACAGCTTGGGGACCACGAAATAGACGGCAGCCGGGACCACCAGGGCTGTCAGCAAGAGTGCTCGAAGAATCGGGTGCCACGGCTCCATGATCGGCCCGAGCAACAGCATGCCGATGGAAACCAAGGGGAAGATCGCCATCCAGGTGATGAGGGCCCGCATGTGGACGGACGGCGCTTGCGAGAGTCCTGGTGCCCGGACAGGGGCAGCGGTGGCAGCGCCCTCACCAGGGTGAATTTCGTCAGTAGCTTGAGCGTTCATGGCATTCTCCAACCAGATAGTTGCAATTGACTTGGTCTCACAATAACCACACTCGCCAACAATTACAACTACTTAGTTGGGAAATGGTAATCTGGTCCTTATGGCATGGGACACAGAGCGCACCAAGTCACTGCTGCTCGAGGCAGCGACCTCGGAGTTTTGCACCCGAGGACTTGCCGGGGCGCGGATCGATCGAATCGCCGCAGAGGCCGGCGTCAACAAAGAACGCATCTACCAGTACTTCGGCAACAAGAACGGCCTTTTTGACGCGGTTATCGTCGCTGCGCTCAGCTCCCTCATGGATGAAGTACCCATCCAAGGCGAGGGCCCAGCGGCCATGGCGGACTACGCCGGCCGCCTGTTCGATCATCATCAAGAGGACGCCACCGCGCCACGCCTCCTCTTCTGGGAAGGCCTGGAACGGGGCACGGAAGTTGTGGGCCTGCCCAAACGAATGGCCAACTGCGCCTCCAAGGTCAACAGCACCATTGCAGCCCTCCCCGGAATCTCAAGGGAAGACGCCGGCGATCTCCTCATCACCATCGTGAGTCTTTGCGATACGGCCCCTGTGCTGCCCGCACTCGATGGACTCATGGCCGGGAACGACCCCGGCCGCCTCGAAAGGCGACGCGCCGCCGTCGTACGCACCGTCTATCTGGCCGCCTCCGCGCTGGTTGCCGAAGCAGCGTCGGACGGGTCAGCAACCACAGAAACGGTGCCCACCCCCTACACCCTGTGACAGCTTTGACAGGAAAAGTGACTCCGTTGTGAAGTGGCCCCTAGCCAAGAAGGGGTGCCATCAACCATGCTTGCTGCATGTACTCAACGACGAGCCCATACCGCATCATCACGGTCTGCACCGGAAACATCTGCCGCTCGCCCATGGCAGCGCTCATGCTTACCGAAGCCTTCGAAGCGGAAGGGCTCGGCAAGCTGATAGTGGTCGACTCAGCGGGCACCACCGGGTACGAGGTGGGGCACCCAATCGATCCCAGGGCAGCCCGCAAACTGGCCGCCCACCACATCGCTTCGGAGGACCACGTCGCACGCCACTGGAGGCGCGAGTGGTTCGCTGAGCGGGATCTCATCCTGGCATTGGACGTGGATCATTTCGGCTGGCTTCAGGAGGGCGCCCCAGATCGCGAATCCTTGGCCAAAGTCCGGATGCTGCGCAGCTTCGATCCCGTGATGGTTGGGCGCAGCTCCCTGGATCAGGGCATCGAGGATCCCTGGTACGGCGGTCATACTGACTTCGACAACACCTGGACCCTTATCAAAGCCGCTATTCCAGGCATCGTGCGCTACGTGAGCGCCGCAATTACAGAACAGGCAACAGGAGACTCCGGACGTAGCGCCGGCGATGCCCGAAACGAAGCCAGCGAGCACCAGCAGGTAACCTCTATGTCATGACCCCTGCACCCGTGATCATCGCCGTGGACGGGCGGTCCGGCGCGGGCAAGACGACGCTGGCCGTTGAACTGGCGGCCCGCCTTCGGGAGCACCACAAGGTTTCCCTTTTCCATCTGGAAGACATCTATCCCGGATGGAACGGCCTTGCCACAGGCATCGAAAGATACGTCGCGACGGTCCTGACGCCTTTGAGCCAAGGGGAAGCGGCAGAGTGGGTCAGCTGGGATTGGGAACGGCATTACGACGGCGCGCTGCACGTAACGTTGCCAGCCGAAATCGTGATTGTGGAGGGCGTTGGCGCCGCAGCGAATGCGGCACGCCCCATGCTGGACGCCATCGTGTGGGTCGAGTCCCCCGGTGACGATCGCCGTCGTCGGGCTTTGGCTCGTGACGGAAATACCTACGAACCTTATTGGGACAGCTGGGCTGCCCAAGAGGATATTTGGCTGGAAGCTGACGAGGTAATCGGCGCAGCAGACATCCGGGTCCAGAACCTCGCGGATGGCAACGCCCCGGACGACGTCCTGCAGGCAATGCGGTACTTGCCGTCGTTGTCAGCGATCCTCTCGCCGGAACTCAGCGCGCGTCGAGGACTGCAGCTCCGGTCCGAAAAGATCAGCGCCGTTCCTGACGCCGAGGCGCTCTTTCAGAACCTCTACGGTTCCTCGACCAATGCCGTCTGGCTGGATTCCTCCAACGCTTCCGCAGTTTCAGGGACGTCCCAGGCTGCTGCCCGCAGCCGCTTCAGCATCTTGGCTGACGACGGCGGCACGTTCGGCCAGTCCGTCCAACACCGTGCGGGAATCACCCAAGTAACCGCCGGAACAGCCACCGTGGAAACCTCCGGACCGTTCTTCCGATGGCTCGATTCCGTCTGGGGACGGCGCGCCGTGCGGGCACCCCGCGGCTACGATGGCCAGTTCACGCTCGGCTGGTTGGGCTACCTGGGCTACGAGCTCAAACGGGAAACCGGGGGCAATGACGTCCAACCCGACACTCCCGACGCCGCCCTGCTCTTCGCTGGGCGGGCCGTGGTGCTGGATCATCGCGAGCACACTGTGTGGCTGCTCGCCCTGGAAGCGCCCGACGCCGATGAGTGGTTGCGCCAGGCTCGAACCGCTGTCGGGGCTGCTTCAGCCGCCCCGGCTTCCGCCGTCGAGCCTGTTTCCGAGGCGGCTCCGGAATTCACGTGCCGTGACAGCGCAACGGACTATAAGCGCAAAATCGCCGACGCCCAGCATGAAATCAGCGAAGGCAACTCGTACGAGGTCTGCCTGACCACCATGTTGGAAGCCCCTGCCGGCGGGCTGGACCCATGGCAGAGCTACAGGGCGTTGCGACGCCGCAATCCGGCACCATTTGCCAGTTACCTTCGGTTCGGCGAGCTGGTTGTTGCCAGCACCTCGCCCGAGCGCTTCCTGCGGATTCTCTCCGACGGCGGCATGCGGGCCGAGCCGATCAAGGGCACGCGTGGGCGTTCCGCCGATCCCAGGGAGGACGCCGAATTGCGCCGCGATCTGGAGACGTCGCTGAAGGACCGCGCGGAAAACATCATGATCGTGGACTTGCTCCGCAACGACCTGAGTCACTTCGCCATTCCGGGCTCGGTGACGGTCAGCCGGCTGTGCGCGATCGAAAGCTATGCCACAGTGCATCAGATGGTGAGCACGGTGGACGCGCACCTACGCCCTGGCGCTCCGCGTGCAGAGGCACTGGCTGCAGCCTTCCCGGCTGGGTCAATGACCGGGGCGCCGAAGATCAGCACCATGGATATCCTTGACCAGCTCGAGGCGGGTCCCCGCGGTATCTATTCGGGAGCAATAGGCTACTTCTCGCTGAATGCTGCCACGGACCTCGCCGTCGTGATACGCACCCTGGTGGTCAATCCGGACGACGACGGTGGGCGAACACTCAGCCTTGGCGTCGGCGGGGCAATTACTGCAGATTCCGTGGCAGATGACGAGTACGAAGAGATCCGGACCAAGGCGTTTGGCGTGTTGTCGACGCTGGGGGCTGACTTCCCAGGCTGAGCAGCCTATTGGAGCGTCGCCGTCAATCTCGCGACGTTATCCACATACTTGGCCAACGGGGGTCTATCCATCCAGTCATCCAACGTAAGCTCACGGGATACCTCTCGATACGTGGACTCCACGGCCCGCATGAGGTTCACGGTTTCGGCGCCCAGGAGCATCACCGAAACCTCCATGTTCAGGGAGAAGGAGCGCATGTCCATATTGCTGGAGCCGAGAACCGCAACTTCGTCGTCGATGGTGAAGTGCTTGGCGTGGAGTACGTATGGAGCGCGGTACAGGTAGATGCGGACACCTGCTCCGAGGAGAGCCTCGTAATAGGACCGCTGGGCGTGGTGGACGAGGAATTGGTCGCCCTTTTCGGAGACAAAGAGCTCCACATCCACCCCGCGCTGAGCCGCAGTGGTGATCGCATAGAGCAGGGAGTCATCAGGCACGAAGTATGGGCTGCAAATGGAGATCCTGTGCTGCGCCGAGTAGATCAGCGTATTGAACAGGCGAAGGTTGTTTTCCGTGGCGAACCCCGGACCGCTCGGGACCACCTGGGCCGTGACACGTCCCGGGGACGGTTGGGAGGGAAGACGAAGCTGGCTTTCGAGTGACTCGTCGGTCTCGCTGAGCCAGTCCGTGGCGAAAACTACATTCAGGGTGGCCACAATCGGGCCCTCAAGCCGGGCCATGAGCTCCACCCATTGGCGGCCGGCGCGGCGATGCTTGGGGTTGTTGTAGGACGGTTCAATCAGGTTCTGCGAGCCCGTGAACGCCAATGTCCCGTCGATGACCAGGATCTTCCGGTGGTTCCTGAGATCCGGGCGCCGCCATTGGCCGTGGATCGGAAGCAGGGGCAACATTCGCTTCCACTGGATCTGGCCTGCCTTGAGCCGGCGGACCAGCCGACGGTAGCCCTTGATGCGCAGCGTTCCGATGTGGTCGAAGAGCAACCTGACGGTGACACCGCGCTCCGCGGCCTTCTCCAGTTCGGTGAGCAACTCGTCCGTCATGAAGTCGCTGCTCATGATGTAGAACTCCGCGTTGATATAGTCCGTAGCTCCCCGCACGGCCTCGGCCATGGCTTTGATGGACTCCTCATAACCAGGAATAAGCTCCACCTTGTTGCCGTCAACCATGGGCAGCGAGCCAAGGCGGTGGTTCAGCTCACCTGCGGACTTCACCCACTCCGGGCCGGAATAGGTACTCACGGGGTCGGACAGGTCAGAGGTCACCGAGCGAACGCGGTGATTAACTTGTTCCTGCTGCTGACGCCGCCGCTTGGACAAGCGGAAATTTCCAAAAAGCAGGAAGAGCACGAATCCGACGGTCGGGACCAGGAAAACAGCCAGAAGCCAGGCCATGGCCGTAGTGGGGCGACGGTTACCGGGGATGATGCCCAGCAGAACGATGCGCATGATGACTTCCGCAATGGCCCAAGCACCCAGAAGCCACGTCCACTCCAGGCCAATCGGAAAAGGAAAAAGCACTCCACAACCCCCACGGTCCAAGAACTAACGGTAACCACAGCCTATCCGCCCGGCCCTTTGGAGGGCCGCACTAAGCTTGGAGCATGACTTCTCCTGCCCCTACGGTCCTCGTTTTCCTGGACCCAGCCTTCGAAAACGGCCGCATTGCCGATTCCAGCCAGCCCCAGCTCATGGCCACTGACCTCGGCGCTACCCGTGGCGATGGCGTGTTCGAGTCGCTGCTCGCCGTCCAGGGACGCGCACGCAAAGTGCAGGCACATCTGAACCGTCTGGGCAGTTCTGCGGCGGCTTTGGACTTGGCGATCCCGGAGCAGGATGCCTGGCGACGGGCAATTGACACGGCGATTACAGAGTTCCGCGGTAATTACCCGGCACCCACGCCCGAAGAGGACGAAGTCGTGGTCAAGCTGATCGTGACCCGTGGAATTGAAGGCGCGGCGAG
This sequence comes from Micrococcaceae bacterium Sec5.1, assembly GCA_039636795.1. Taxonomy (NCBI): domain Bacteria; kingdom Bacillati; phylum Actinomycetota; class Actinomycetes; order Micrococcales; family Micrococcaceae; species Micrococcaceae bacterium Sec5.1. Next base: position 4,858,379 of record CP143430.1, read on the forward strand.
CCCCACATGCTGGGTACAGGCTTCACCCTCACCCGCAGGCAGCCGCCGACAGCGCGAGACGGGTATCGACGTCGTACTTCTGGATCGCGGCTTTGACACCGAAGCCGGCGAGCGCGCGCCGTGGCTCCTGCTGGGAGCAAAGACACTGTCCTACGCCGTGAACATGGCGGCGCTGCGCTACGCGCACAAGCAGGGTGCCGATGACGCCATCTTCACCTCCACGGATGGTCGTGTCCTCGAGGGGCCGACGTCCACCGTGCTGCTTGCCCACCTGGACACAGTCGACGACGGCGACGGTTCCGTCAGGACGGTTCGCCGGCTCATCACGCCGCAGCACGATAGTGGAATCCTTCCGGGCACATCGCAGGGCGCACTGTTCGCCGCCGCGAAGGCTGCAGGGTGGGAACTCGGCTATGGTCCGCTGGTGCCGCAGGACCTGTTCGATGCCGACGCCGTTTGGCTCATATCGAGCATCCGCTTGATCGCGCCGGTGAATCACATTAACGGCCAGGAGATCGGCACGCCCGCTGTCCGCAAGCAGCTCACAGAAGAACTGAATGAGTTGTTTGCCGGAATCGAGTAATTCCGGCCGGCCAGACTGAGGCCTACTCTGCTCCGCTTGGAACTTAGCAGATCACAAGTAGAGTAATTGCTCGCATGACTCATTGATAAGGAATTCTTTGCCTCAGCATTGAGCTTCACAGAGGTTCAATCGCGTTCCTTATCCTCCTTGAAATGGGTGTCCGTCGTGTGATGAATCTTGTTCTCGTGTTAGTTGGATCACGTCCGCCTGACACCACTTCAGACTTTGCTGGCTAACTTCCCGGAGGGAATATGGGACACAGCTCCCCCACAACAGCCGAGGCATCGGCACCCGAGGCCCAGTCGGAGACTGGCGCCTCACAGACAGGACTTCGCCGGTCCATGGAGGCCCGGCACCTGGTGATGATTGCCATGGGCGGCGTCATCGGCTCAGGCCTGTTCGTCAGTTCGGGCTACACCATTGCCACCGCGGGCCCCTTGGGCGCCGTTCTCGCGTTCCTCATCGGAGCCGTGGTGGTCTACCTGGTGATGGCATGCCTCGGGGAACTCGCCGTTGCGTTCCCCGTTTCAGGTGCCTTCCACATCTACGCCGCCCGGACCATCGGACCCGCCACCGGCTTCGCCACAGCCTGGCTCTACTGGCTTTGCTGGGCGGTGGCGCTGGGTTCGGAATTCACTGCGGCCGGCCTGCTCATGCAACGCTGGTTCCCTGGCGTCGACGTCTGGATCTGGTGCTTCGTATTCGCCACGGTCCTGTTCACGCTGAACGCCATTTCATCGCGCGTCTTTGGTGAATCTGAGTTCTGGTTCGCGCTCATCAAGGTTGCCGCCGTCGTCGGCCTGATTATCCTGGGCGGCGCCGCTCTGATGGGCTTCCACCCGCTCGCCGCAGGCGAATACCCCTCGCTCACCAGCAACTTCAGCACGCCCGAGGGGCTTTTCCCCAACGGCTTCACGGGCGTGTTCGTCACCTGCCTGGCAGTGTTCTACGCCTTCTCGGGCTCCGAACTGATCGGTGTGGCCGCCGGCGAAACATCCAATCCCGGCGCCAACATCCCCAAGGCCATGCGGACCACGGTCATCCGTCTCATGATCTTCTTTGTCGGGGCCATTACCGTCATCGCAGCGACCATCCCCTACGAGAAGGTCAGCGTGGACGAAAGCCCGTTCGTCACCGTCTTCTCGATGCTCGGCATTCCGTTCGCCGCGGACATCATGAACTTCGTGATCATCACTGCGCTGCTGTCGGCGGGAAACTGCGGACTCTATTCCTGCGCCCGCATGCTCTTCTCGCTGGCCGACGAAGGACACGCACCCAAGGCGTTCAGGAAGCTGACCAAGCGTGGGATCCCAATGATTGCCCTGTGCGTCAGCATGCTCGGCGGCTTGGCCTCGCTGATCAGCAGCATCGTTGCGCCGGCAACCGTGTATCTGGTGCTTGTCTCGATCGCCGGCTTCGCCACCGTGGGCGTGTGGATGTCCATTGTTGCCTCGCACTTTGTGTACAGGCGCACGTTTATCAAGAACGGCGGCGACCTCAGCACGCTCCCGTACAAAGCGCCGCTCTTCCCGCTGGTCCCGATCCTGGCGTTCGCGCTGTGCGTAGTTTCCTTGATCGGCATCGCGTTCGATCCCAACCAGGTGGCGGCACTGCTCTTCGGCGTTCCGTTCGTAGGCGCCTGCTACGCGTTCTTCTACTTCAAGTACGGACGACGCCGGTCACTCAAGAAGGCTGTCAGCGTCTAGCAGCCGTGGCCTGCTGACCGTCTTTCGGTGCAAATCAGCCCCTGGACAACCATTTCGGGTTGCCCAGGGGCTGATGTTGTTTGAAAGGAGGTCAGGACGCCACACGGCCTGCCAACGTCAGGGCTTCGGCTTGACCACACGCACCGGGTGCTCGCTCAGGATCGACAGCCGGTTGAAGGCATTGATCCCAATGGCTGCCATGCACAGGACACTGATTTGCTCGTCGTTATAGTGTTCCCGGGCCCGCTCGAAGAGTTCCGGGCTCGGCCGTGACGTGCTCATCCGGGTGATCTGCTCAGTGATTTCCATGGCCACCCGCTCAGCCGGTTCAAACAGCGTCACTTCCTTGTAGACAGCCACCAAGGACAGACGCTGTTCCGTTTCGCCGTACCCCAACGCCCTGCGATGGTGCAGGTCCAGGCAGAATGCGCAGCCGTTGATCTGCGACGCAAGGTAGTTCAGAAGTTCGATGGTCCGGCGTGGGACACCTGTCCGGTCGGCTTCCCCAATCACCTGCTGGGCATAGTGGCTCAGTGTTGCGTAAAGCTCGGGCTGTTGCTTATCCAGATAGCCGGCGAGACGTGCTTTTGTTTCCTGTTCAGGCATGCTTGGAGCCTAGCGCAACTGGCTCGGAGTGCCTTCGCTGCCCAAAAGCCGGGGGAAGTGAAAGAGGAACCGTCGGAAAGCCGGTGGATGTGAAAGAGCAACCGCCCAAAAGCCGGTGGATGTGAAAGAACAACCGCCCAAAAGCCGGTGGATGTGAAAGAACAACCGCCCAAAAGCCGGTGGATGTGAGAGAGGGTGCTATTCGGTGGCGTCGCGGGCCAGGTGGATTCCGTTCTCTGCCAGCCACACCGGGTTGAAGGCCTTGCTCAGGTAGTTGGTTCCGGCGTCGGGCGCTATGGCCACCACCACCGAACCGTGGGGTGCGGCCCGGGCTACCCGCAGGGCAGCGGCCACAGCGAGCCCGGACGATGGACCCAGCGCAAGCCCTTCTTCGTCGAGGAGCCGATGCACCGTGGAGTAGACCTCGTCGTTGGGGATACGCAGGAAGCGGTCAACAATGGAGCGGTCAAAGGCCTTGGGCCATTCAGCCTGGGGCCAGGAGTTACCCACACCATCCACCAGGATCTCCCCGGGATGTCCACCGCTGTAGGCGGAGCCGTAGGGGTCGGCGCCCACCACTTCAAGGTGCCCGCCCGGCCGCAAAGCTGCAACTTTCTCTTTCAGGAACCGGCCATTGCCGCTGATCGTCCCGCCGGTTCCGATGCCGGCCACAAAATGCGTAACCAACCCGTGGGTCTGCTCCCAGATTTCCGGTCCTGTCGTTTCATAATGTGCGGCTGGATTGGCAGGGTTATCGAACTGCATGGGCCGCCAGGCACCAGGGGTCCCGGCCGTGATGCGCGCTGCCACCGCACGGGCGTTCTCCGGCGATTCGGAGGGCGCGCTCCAGTCCGTCAGGACCACGCGCGCCCCGTAGCTGTGGAGCGCGGCGAGCTTCTCCTGGGAGATGGTGTCGCCGGTAACCACCACCACGGGATGCCCCGTCAACCGCCCAATGAGCGCCAGTCCGATCCCGGTATTGCCGGAGGTGCTTTCCACAATGGTTGCGCCCGGCTGTAACTCTCCGGAGCGCTCGGCCGCCCGGACCATGCTCAGCGCAGTACGGTCCTTGATGGATCCGCCAGGGTTCTCCGACTCAAGCTTGATGTGGATGGTGCTGCCCAATCCACGGCCCAGCGCCTCCAATTTCACCAGCGGAGTGTTGCCCACTTTGTCCAGAACGGAGGCATCCAGCCCATCAGGCAAACCCGCCGCCAAGTGGGCGCCATGTTTGCGGATCGCGGTACTCACGTGGTTCCCTCCCCTTCAGCCGTAGCCGGCAATTCCTGCGCCACCACATCGCGCAACTCACGTCGCGCACGCTCCACCAGGTCCGGAGCCGACGGCCGGTCCGCCAGCACATCAGCCAGCCGAGCCACAACGGCGCCCGTCCCCTTTCCGAGCGGTTGCGAGGCTCCCGCTTCGAGCAGCAAATACGACGCCGTCAGTGCCTCAATGGCAAGCAATTTCTCCAAAGCCTCTACGGACTTTTCGAGTTGCTGCAACGCCAGCGGCGCCAAGGTGGAGTGGTCCTCGACGTCGGCCGAGAGGGTGGGTGCCCCGAGCGTCGCCGGCGCTGCCAGGAACTTCAGTTCGGACAGCAGTCCCGCTGCTGAGTACCAGAGCAGCCCGGGCAACTCCTCCTGCACAAGGCCTGCGGCCGGTCCGGACTCAGAAACCGCATCCTCCAGATGCCTGGCGGCAGCTTCCAGATGCCTCGCCCGAATCACCCGCTGTGGCGGATACAGCTTGGCGATGCGCCGCTCGCTGGAAATACCCACATGCGCCAAGGCAAGCCGCAGGCCCTCGAAGGAAAGAGCCAGCTGCATCGGTTGGAAGTTCCCTCCGGACACCATTTGCCCCGTTTCGATATCAACCAACGGATTGTCGCCGCGTCCGTTCAGCTCCACGTTCAACGCAGCGCCGAGCTGTGAAACCAAGGATCGAAAAGCGCCATGCGTTTGGGGCGCAGCACGGAATGACAATGCATCCTGCACCGAGACTTCGGGACGAACGTCCTCCAACCACCCGCCGCGCAACAGGTAACGTACCGCGGCCGCCGAGTCCTTCTGCCCGTCCACCGCCTTGCCCGCTTGGATAGCCGTCGAAAACGGGCTGAGGTTCCCGCCGCCGTCGTATCTTGCAATGGTTTCCAAGGACAGCGAAAGCGCGACGTCGGCGAGTTCCGCCAGCTGCTGCAGGCGCACCAAGGCGAGGGTGCCTGCCCCCACCGAGTAGGCGTTTGCGCTGACCAGGGCCAGGGCCTCACCGGGCGCGAGCCGCAGCGGCTGTAGACCGGCGTCGGCGAGCGCTTTCGCCCCGGGCACCAAGGTGCCGTTCGCATCGATCGCTTCACCTTCACCGATGGCGACGGCGGCGACGGCGGCGAGTTGGGTGAGGTCCGACGAGCCGACTGAACCTTCTCGCGGTATGGCGGGAAAAACTCCACGGTTGAGCATTTCGGCATAGAACCTGGCCGTCTCCGGACGCACACCGGAGCCGCCACGGCTGAAACCGACGAGGCGGGTGAGAATCACTGCGCGGGAGGAGGGCCTGTCCAGATAGTCGCCCACACCACTGTTGTGGTACCTGACTACTTGGATTTGATAGGCAAGGACCGACTTCTCCTCCACAACCGTGTCGCGTCCGGACCCAAGGAGGGTGTTGAGGCCGTAGATTCTCTGCCCGGACGTTGAAGCGCGCTCCAGCACTTCACGTGAGCGGCCCATCAAAGACAACGCATCGTGGTTGAGTTTCACGTGAAACCCCGGATCCAGGGCAGCCTGCGCCACGCTTTCAGGGTCCACCGGCGATGTGCCGATCAGCAGGGCCCTGAGCTCGGAAGTCCTGGGCTCGGGGATTGGTTCGGAAGACATGGTCAGAAGTCCAGAAGATTCTGGCGGAAGCCGCCGTCGCCGTAACTCTTCCTCAACAGGCCGCGGCGGCGCAGTTCGGGAGTCAGCTTGTCCAAGACGCCGTGCACGGTTACGGGGTCCACGAACCCCGAGAAGAGGAAGCCGTCCCCACCCACCGCCTCGCCGGTCTCCTCAAGGTAGTCCGCGATTTCACCAACCGTGCCGATGATCGAATCGCCGGCACCACCGCTGCGTGCCTGAAGGATCTGGCGCAGGGTAGACCCCGGAGGCGCTGCCTTGGCGAAGTGCTCCAACGTGCCCTGGTTGCTGTTGGTGCTCAATTCAGGCAACGGCGCATCGAGGTCGAACTGCTTGAAGTCGATCACGGACAGGTAGGAGATCGAGTTGAGCTGGCTGTCGATATCACGCTGGGTAAGCTCCCGGCGCTGCGCCCGCAACTCCTCAGCCTCGGCTGATGAGCCAACCACGGTGGGCTTCAGCACGAAAAGTACCTTGACGTCGTCGGGGTTCCTGCCAGCCTTGGCAGCCTCGGCACGGATGGAATCCCGGTAGGCCTTCATGCCGTCAGCGCCACGCGCCAAGGCGATCGCGACGTCGGCGTGCCCACCCGCGAACGCTTTGCCCCGAGGAGAAGCACCCGCCTGCACCAGCACAGGCTCCTCCGGCAGAGGCGCGGTGTTCAGCGGACCGCGGACCTTGAAGAAGTCGCCCTGGTGGTTAATAGGGTGCACTTTGGTGTGGTCGGCGAATCTGCCGGCCTCAACGTCCTCGAGCACCGCGTCAGGTTCCCAGCTCCGCCAAAGCCTCCGTACGACGTCGACGAATTCCTCCGCTTTCTCGTACCGAAGGTCGTGTTCAATCTGCTGATCCAGCCCGTAATTCTGTGCCGCCAGGTCACTGCCGGACGTGACGACGTTCCAGCCGAGCTGCCCCTCGGAGAAGTGCTGCAGCGTGGCCAGCAGCCGGGCGGCTGTAAAGGGCGGATAGAACGATGCGCTGACGGTCGGCACAATCCCTAGGTGCTTGGTGGCGGACAGAAGATACGGAACCAGGGCCAAGGGGTCATGCTTGGGCGCAAAGGAAGCGTGTGCCAGCGAGACCTCGGCGGTGCCGCCATAAGTATCAGGAACAGTAAGGGAATCCTCGATGATGAAAAGGTCAAGGCCGGATTGCTCGAACGCACGCACGGCGTCTTGATACAGGGCAGGTTTCTTCCAGTCGTAGCCCAGGCTGTAGCCGGGAGTTCCCCACCCCTGGACACCGAAACCGTGCCCCACGAACCATCCAAAATGCAGCATGGGCTTGAGTGTAGGGCTGCCTTGTCCGTTCACCGCGACCTGATTTCTTGCGAAGTTACAGGGGGTCGTACTGCGTCAATTATGCTCCCGGGGCGTCACATTTGGGCTGCTACTCCAGCACCGGCCGGTTACGCAACATGACGACCGCGTAACCGCTTGCAAGTGCGGGCCGCCGCCGCGGGATGTTACGTTTTTCTTGAGTAATGAGCACCAGCGCCAAGCCCTGACTTGCTGGTCGGCAACCCTCTCTCCGGCGGGGTGCCTCAGGTGACTACTCGGCGTATCGACACTTCGAACTGCAAGCGTGACTGAGGAGCACCAGCCAATGCCTGAACCCACTGAAGAAAAACTCTCCTACCGCCTGATTACAGGTCCGGATACACGCGAATTCTGCGAGCGAATCACCACGGCCCTCGCTGACGGCTACGTGCTCCACGGCAGCCCGGCAGCCACGTTCAATGGCACGGATGTCATCGTGGCGCAGGCCGTCGTACTGCCCGTGGCCATCGCCAACGCAGACGCCGCCGTCGCGAATGCAGTTGACCAGTTGGAGAACGACGACGACGAAGAAGCATTCGAGGGACACGCATGAGTTACGCAGGTGACCTGACCCCGCAGGACGCGTGGGCCAAGCTTGAAGACGGCGCCATCCTGGTAGACGTCCGCACCGAGGCCGAGTGGGCACACATCGGCATTCCGGACACCAAAGCCACAGAGAATGATCCCCTGTTCATTCAGTGGAACCTCGCCGGCGGCATTCCCAACTCCCGCTTCCTCGAGGACCTGCAGCAGCAGGCACCCGAGGGCGAGGGCGTGGAACTCGTTTTCATTTGCCGCTCAGGCCAGCGCTCCATCTCTGCTGCCATCGCCGCGACGCAGGCCGGATTCACCGCCTACAACGTCCTCGAGGGCTTCGAAGGTGACCCGGACCGGTATGGCGAACGCACCATCAACGGCTGGAAGAACCGTGGCCTGCCGACCAACCTGGGGAACGACTAAGTGACTTTCAATCCCGATGCCGCCAGCTGGAGCCCTGACACCCAGGCAGTACGCGGTGGCCTTGACCGTACCAACTTCCAGGAGACGTCCGAACCCGTTTTCCTGAACTCCGGCTTCGTCTACGAATCCGCTGCCGCCGCCGAACGCGCCTTCACTGGCGAGGACGAACGCTTCGTTTACTCCCGCTACGGCAACCCGTCCGTGGCCACGTTCCAGGAGCGGTTGCGGTTGCTCGAAGGAACCGAGGCTTGCTTTGCGACGGCGTCCGGCATGTCCGCGGTGTTCACCGCCTTGGGTGCCCTGTTGGCTGCCGGTGATCGCGTGGTTGCCGCCCGCTCCCTGTTCGGCTCGTGCTTCGTGATCCTCAATGAGATCCTGCCGCGCTGGGGCGTAGAGACCGTGTTTGTCGATGGTCCCGACCTCGATCAGTGGCGTGCTGCCCTCTCCGAACCCACCACCGCTGTGTTCTTCGAGTCGCCGTCCAACCCGATGCAGGAAATCGTGGACATCGCCGCCGTCAGCGAGCTCGCGCATGCAGCGGGAGCGACCGTCGTCGTCGACAACGTCTTTGCCACTCCCCTGCTGCAGCGTTGCGGTGACTTGGGCGCAGACGTCATTGTTTACTCCGGCACCAAGCACATCGATGGCCAGGGGCGCGTCCTCGGCGGCGCGATCATGGGCACCAAGGAATTCATCGATGGCCCGGTCAAGCAGTTGATGCGGCACACCGGGCCGTCGCTCTCCGCGTTCAACGCGTGGGTATTGACCAAGGGCCTGGAGACCATGGGGCTGCGCGTGAACCACAGCTCGGCCTCCGCTTTGAAAATCGCGGAATGGCTCGAGCAGCAACCTGCCATTAGCTGGGTCAAGTACCCCTTGTTGAAATCGCACCCGCAGTACGAACTGGCGGCGAAGCAGATGAAGGCCGGCGGTACTGTGCTGACGTTCGAGCTGCTGCCCTCTTCCGGGCGGTCCGCCAAAGACGCCGCGTTCGCGTTGCTGGACGGTCTGCGCGTCATCGACATCTCCAACAACCTGGGCGACTCCAAGTCCCTCATCACGCATCCGGCCACCACCACCCACCGGGCCATGGGGCCTGAAGGTCGCGTGGCCATTGGGTTGAGCGACGGCGTGGTCCGTTTGTCCGTGGGCCTGGAAGATGTAGACGATCTCATTCTGGATCTGGAGAAGGCCCTCAAACAGGTCTAACCTGTCTCGCATGAGCGGGAATCATCCCTATCGCCGTGCCGGAGCGGTCATCGTTGCCGGCACGGCGATCTGGTTTGCAGGTATTTCGCCGGTGTCGCGCGTCTACATCACCCCCGACGCCGCCGAACGTCTTCGTATGCTTGAGGCGGGCCAGCGTGGCTGGGTTATTGGGCAGCACCTCGCAGCGGCTGGAACCGTCGCGGTGCCTGTGGGATTCGCAGCCTTTGCCGGTCGTCTTCCGGGCGGACGGGCGAAGCGGTGGGCTGTTGCAGCCGCGGCCGCTTTGCTGGCAGGGGCCCCGCTCTTTGTGTCGAGTTTGTCCCGCCGGGCCTCGGACCTGGAACGCTTTGCCTACGGCCGGGGATCCAATGCGCCATTCCTCGCCTACTCCGGGCTCCACGTTCTTGCCTTGGCGGCGCTGGGCGGAAGCCTCCTGGCGTCGCCCGCCAAACGATGGATCGGGGTCACGGCCGCAGCCAGCGCGCCCATCTACGGCGCCATCCTTGTGGCCAAGAAGGACATCCCACCATTCGTGTTCTACCTGGTCGAGGGCTTGGCTGGGGCGTACCTGATGACATGGGAAGAGGCTGACTCCGTAGAAGCCTAGGGCCGGCGGACCCTGGTCAGGATGGGCGCCGGATCCTTGTGCGAGTCTGCGGTAGCGCCACGAAGCGTCACCTTCACGGCATGTCCAACCACCGCCCCCAGCGCCTCATTGCTGGGCGGACTCCCCGGCGGATTTTGTGCCTCACGTTGCCGGTTGTTGAAACGCTCTGCTGCTTCGCGTTGCTCCCGGGCTCCGTTCCCGCGCTCAAGGATGTCCGAAATTCCGGCCTTCACGAGTTCCAGTTCACCTTGGTCGTCCAGGACTGGGCTCAGATAATCCACCAAGGCCCAGACCACATCCGCTGCCGGTTGGGGACGGAAGTCGCCAAAGTCCAGGAGGTCTCCGCGAAGTCCCGAATTGCTCGCTTGCCAACTCGCCATCCGGAGCAAGGCCGTCGGGACTGAGGCGGGCTCAACGCCGTCGAGCATTTCCAGGGAAGCGGTCTCAACCAATGCCCTCACAAGCACTGCTATCAAAGCTGCGTCTTCCGAGCGGAGGCACACGTCAGCCACCCTCACTTCCACCGTGGGATGATTGCGGGAGATGCGGGCGTCGAAGTAGATCATGCCCTCGTCAAGGAGCACCCCCGTGTCCAGGAGGCGCTGGACCATGCGCCGGTAGGCAGTCAACGAGCCAAAAACGGCAGAAGGCCCGGACGTCGGCCACCGGTTCCAGGCCTGGATCCGGTAGCTCTCGAAACCCGTGGGCAGCCCACGCCAGTATGGGGAATTGGCGCTGATGGCCGTTAAAACAGCAAGTTTGTCGCGAATGTGATCGAGGACCACCACGCCCTCTTCAGGCGACTCCACGGCAGTGTGCACATGGAAGCCGCACGTCAGTTGCTCGTGGGCCGTCAACCCGAAGCGTTCAAGCATCACGGCAAAGCGCGGATCTGGAGTCGTATGGGTGTTCTTAGCCAGGGGTGACGTGGCAAGCGCGGCCACCCGGGCGTTGTGTTTCCTGGCACCGTCATTGGCCATCGCACGTCCGCGCCGGATCTGCTGGAGGAGCTCACTGTAGCCATGGCACGGGCGGGTCTGGGTTTCGATTTGTTCCAGCTTCAGTTCGTGGCTCAGCCCCATCCCTGTTTCAGGCGCGGGTTCCGTGCCTGCCAGCAGCGCATCCGCGAGGGCCAAGGGCTCGCCCGTCACAGGATCGACGATGAGTAGCTCTTCCTCCACCCCGAAAGTCCGCATGGCACCATTCTGCTTCATGCGGCCCGGGAAATTCTGCTGGATCATCGCTCCATTGCCGACGTGGCGTCCCGGGAATCCGGGCTCCTCCCCACGTGGGGAGCAGGATGATCCAGCAGAAAAGCGTGCCTAGTCCTGGAAGTACTCCACTTTGGCGCCAATGGTGTTCAGGCGCTCGGCCAGATCCTCGTAACCACGTTCGATCACGTAGATGTTGCGAAGCTCCGAGGTTCCACGGGCAGCCAACATCGCCAGGAGCAGGCAGGCTGCCGGACGCAGGGCTGGTGGGCAACCGATCTCCGCGGCCCGCCACTTGGTGGGACCGTTGACGTAGATCCGGTGCGGGTCCAGGAGTTGCACCTGGGCGCCCAGCTTGTTGAGCTCCGTCAGGTAGATGGCGCGGTTCTCGTAGACCCAGTCGTGGATCATGGTCTGGCCCTCGGCGTTGCCCGCAATCACGGCGAAGAAGGGCAGGTTGTCGATGTTGAGCCCAGGGAACGGCATGGGGTGGATCTTGTCCTGTGGCGCGTGGAGCTCGGAGGGCTTGGTGGTGACATCCACCAAACGCGTCCTGCCGTTGCGGGCCATGTATTCGCCTGAGATTTCCAGCTTCTGGCCCATCTGCTCCAGGGTGGCCAGCTCGATTTCCATGAATTCGATAGGCACCCGGCGGATGGTGACCTCGGAGTTGGTCACGATGCCCGCAGTGATCAGGCTCATGGCCTCGATGGGATCCTCTGAAGGGAAGTACTCGATCTCCACATCTATGGATGATCGGCCCGTGATCTTCAATGTAGTTGTGCCGACGCCCTCGATGGTGACGCCCAGGCCCTGCAAGTAGAAGCAAAGATCCTGGACCATGTAATTGGGGCTCGCGTTGCGTATCACGGTGGTGCCCTCACGGTGTGCAGCAGCCATGATCGCGTTCTCGGTGACGGTGTCGCCACGTTCGGAGAGAACGAAGGAACGGTCGTGCCCATCGGCAGGGGGTGCCACTACGGAGTAGAAGCCCGACTTCGCGCCAACCGTGAGCCCGAACTGGCGCAATGCCTGCATGTGGGGCTCGACGGTGCGCGTGCCGAGGTCGCAGCCACCGGCATAGGGAAGAAGGTACTCGGCGGTCTCGTCCAAGAGGGGCCCGAGCAGCATGATGACGCTGCGTGTACGGCGAGCCGCCTCCACGTCCATCGACTCAAGGTCAAGGACTTCAGGCCTGCGGATACGGAGGTCGCTGCCGTTGAGCCAGGTGCATTCGACGCCGATGGACGTCAGCACCTCAACGATCCTGTTGACCTCCTCAATGCGGGCCAAGCGACGCAGCGTGGTGGTGCCCCGGTTGATCAGGCTGGCACACAACAGGGCCACGCCGGCATTCTTGCTGCTGTTGACATCCACTTCACCGGATAGCGTGTGACCGCCTTCCACCCGGAGGTGCGTCATCTGCGGTTTGCCGACCTTGACGATGGAGCGGCCGAAGATGGCCTCCAACCGTTCAATCATTCGGAGGCTGAGATTCTGTTTGCCCTGCTCCATTCGGGCGATAGCGCTCTGGCTGGTTCCCAGCTCAGAAGCCAACTGCCCCTGCGTCCAGCCCTTTTCGCTTCGCGCGTTGCGGAGCAGGAGGCCTACATGTTCGGCGGTAGGTTGCGTCATACTCAAAAAAATATCACAAATGAGTTAGAAGCGGACAACAAATCGCTGATTCAGCGGCAAACATCACATGCTACCCGCATAGTGCGATATCTGTAGTTGGAAGCGCTAACGCCAGACAAAACTCCACGTTCCAGCGCCGACAGCCGTCAATACTGCAGCAGCAGCGATGACGAGGCCGCCCAGGAGCACCCAGACGTCCAAGAGGGAGTACGTGGATTCACGGGCCCACGTTCGCTGCCCGCCGCCGAAACCACGTGCCTCCATGGTGATGGCCAGCCTGGAGGCCCGCCGCACCGCCTGGACCAGCAGCCCAAAGCTCTGTCCAAGCGTTGCCTTCAGCCGTTGTAGCGGGCTGCCCTGCGAACCCACACCCCGGGCGCGCCGGGCCATGCCGATGGTCTGCCATTCCTCAGCCATCAACCCCACCAGGCGCATCGCGGCCAGCGATCCAAGGACAAAGCGGTGTGGCAGCCTTGCCTTCTGCGCCAGAGCATCAGCCAGATCGGTAGGATCCGTGCAGGTCATCAGCAGGATCGCTGGCAGCGCTATCGCCAAACCGCGCAGCATGAATCCCAGCCCCAGCCGAAGGGAACCTTCGCTGATGGACCAGAGTCCGACGTCGAGCAGTACAGCCCCGCTGTCGGCCGCCACGATTGCGGTGCTCCAGCCGCCAATCGCTGCAGCGATGATAAGTGGCCAGGCGCGCTGCCATAAAAGCCGCAGTGTGAGGCCAGCCAGCGGGAACAGCGCCAGCTCGGCGATGAGGGCAGTCGAAGCGGATACCCAGTCGATCGACAATGCGAGCACCAGCGAAATGAGGAAGACGGACACGAACTTGACCAAAGGATTGGCCCGCGTGAGGAGGGCGTGGTTGCCGCGCAGGTTCAGGGCGTCCCTCATGCGGCACCAGCTTCCTGGTGGGCTGCCTCGTTGTGTTGGTCGGGGACGCGCGGGTCCGGGACGTGCGACGCCGCCGGATCCAGCCGCATCTCTGTACCGCCAAGGACCGCACTGAATTCTTCGTCATGCGTCACGGAGACAACAGCAGTTCCGGCGTCGAGCAGTTCCGACAGGAACGACGCCAGTTCGGCCCAGGTGTTGGCATCCTGTCCGAATGTGGGCTCGTCCAGCACCAGCACCTTGGGATGGGCCGCAAGGACCGTGGCCACGGACAACCTGCGCTTCTCGCCGCCAGACAAAGTGTAAGGATTCGCGTCCACCAAATGCGTCAGCCGCAAACGCTCCACCAATTCATCCACGCGTTCTTCACCATGTCCCAGATGCTTTGGTCCGAACATCAGCTCGTCCAGGACCTTGCCTGTGACGAACTGGTGCTCCGGTTCCTGGAACACGGTGCCGATGCGCGAAATCAGCTGGTCCGCCTTCCACTTGAAGGGGTCGATTCCAGCTCCTTCGGAAAGCTCGACGGCGGCACTTACTTTGCCGTCCACGGGCGCCAGAAGGCCGGCCAATGTGAGCGCAAAAGTGGACTTGCCGGCGCCGTTAGGGCCCGTGATGGTGAGCGCCCTTCCAGCCCTGACTTGTGCACTGATACCCGATTGCACGGGGACGGGCGGGATTGTTTTGAAGCGGCGATGGCGGGACTTCTCACGGGAAACAGCCAGGTCCTGTGCCACGAGGAGAAGTTGGGCGGTGGATTCATGGCCACCCATTTCCTGAGTTGTGATCCTGCGGGCGCGAGTAGCCGGAACGTACCCCGGCACCCACACTCCCGCGGCCATCAGCATGGTGTGGGCTTCAGTTAGCACCTGATCCGGGGGGCCGTCCAGGAGCACACCGCCCCCGGCCGCGGGTGGCTGGAGGACCACGATCCTGTCCACCAGGTCCTTCCACACGGACACACGGTGCTCCACAACAACCAAGGTGGCACCGGTCTTGTCCAGGCAGCGCTGCACGGCGTCTCGAACCTCAAGCACGCCCAGCGGATCGAGGTTGGCCGTGGGTTCGTCAAGCAGGATCAGCCCGGGCCGCATTGCCAGGATGCCAGCCAACGCAAGGCGCTGCTTCTGCCCGCCGGAGAGTGCCGCCGTCGGGTGATCCAGTGCCAAACCGCCGCCTGCAGCGGTGCGCAACCCAACGTCGTCGAGCGCTTCATGGACGCGGGCCCAAATTTCATCCCGGGGAACGGCAAGGTTTTCGGCGCCAAATGCGACGTCGTCACCCACCCGTGAGAGCACCACCTGGGTCTCCGGATCCTGCTGCATCAGACCTGCGCGGCCGCGCTGTTCGCGGGGAGCGACGCCGTCGATGAACAGCGAGCCGGTCTCATCCGAATCGTCTTCCTCGTCACCCAGTACACCGGCGAGGGCATGGAGCAGTGTGGACTTCCCTGCGCCTGATGGACCAAGCAGGAGCACACGTTCGCCGGGCTCGATCCGGAGATCGAGGTCCTGGATGGCGGGTGTGGAACGCCCGGCATGCCGCCATCCCCACCCTTGGGCGGTGATGGCGGCAGGCCGGACCTGGCCGCTGCTTTGCGTGGCAGGCATTAGTTGAAGACGGGCTCCGAAGCAGCCTTGCGCGACGCGAAGGAGCTGAGGACGCCCGTCTTGGCCAGCCCGCGGGTGGCAACCCAGGACAGCGCGCCGGCGATGATCGCACCCGAAAGCGTGCAGAAGGCGATGTAGGCCAGCTTGTCGATCGCTTCGTAGGCGATGTTCCAGCCCCAAGGCAGGAAGGAATCGTTCAGACCGCAGAAGAGGCCCGCGCCAGCACCTGCGAGGAGTGCAGCGGACAGGTCGAACTTCTTGTACCTGAACGCAGCGAAGACGAGTTCTGCGCCCAGTCCCTGGAGGATGCCGGAGATGAGGACGGTGGTGCCGTACTGGGAACCCATGATGAGTTCGCCGGTGGCGGCGATGGCTTCGCAGAACAAGGCTGCGCCCGGCTTGCGGATGATGAGCATGCCCAGGACGGCCGGGATCATCCAGCCACCGGCGATCAAACCGGTGAGCGGCGGATACGTGGCGTTCATGGGGATGGATACGATTGCGGCGCCCTGGGACCAGGCCCAGAAGATCACGCCTCCGGCGATGGCAATCAAAGCTGCCACCACGATGTCTACAACACGCCAGTTATAACTGGTTTTCTTCACGCTTGCCGTGGTCATTTTTCTGCCTCCTGAGGTACAGGAGGGGAAAGTGCTCCCCGGAACTCCCGGCCGGCCTGCGCCGCCCGGATCCGGACACTCTGAGAAGCTCGACTCCCTTGCGCCGGTACTAACCGGATCAGGTTCGAGGGTCTGCGGCTGTCCGCACTCTCAGCGCCCTCGCGGCTCCTGCATCTCTGCAAGGTCCGACGGCGGCGCTCCCCTGTCGTTATTAATCTGCCCTTATGGGCGTGGTTCAGTTTACACCTGTGGGTGTTCGTGCGCGCTGGGGGCTGGTCACAAAACGGCTCGCAACCAGACCTGAGAGAATGATCCAGCAGAATCGACGCGGCAAAGGGGCATTTCATGACGGACCTTCCCACTACGGACATCCCGGTTCCCCAACCGCGCCTTGCTGCGAGCGTCATCCTGCTCCGCGACGCCCCGGGCGGGCTCGAAGCGTTCGTCCAGCACAGGGTTGCCACCATGGACTTCGCCGCCGGCATGGTGGTCTTTCCGGGAGGCCGGGTTGATGCCGCGGACCAGGACGGATGGGATTACCCGGCTGACTTGCTGGAACGGCATGCTGCAGACTGGCGCCTGACCTCCATCGCCGTCGATACCGAACAGGCCCCGGCAAAATCAGGCATGGTGCTCACCGCTGCCCTGCGGGAGGTGTGGGAAGAGGCCGGACTTCCCCTTGATGCCTCAGACCTTCGCCCTTGGGCCAACTGGGTCACGCCGACCGACATGCCCAAGCGTTTCGACACATACTTCTATGTTGCCAAGCCTGCTCCGGAAGCAGCACCCCAGCACCAAACCACAGAAGCATGGCAATCACTCTGGATGCCTGTGGACGGGATCCTGACGGCTGAAGCCTCCGGTACATTGCAGCTGATGCCACCCACGTATTACCTGCTCAAGGAAGTTGCCGGCCTCGGAACAGTGGATGCCGTCTGGGAAGCCGATCACGACGTTGTTCCTGTCCTTGCACCACGCGGTTCCATGGCAGCTTTCCTCAAAGAACGGGAAAACCGCCGCTAGTCCCAACCCACCTGGAAGTGAGGCTAGGCTGGGGGCATGAACCTCTTTTTCAAGCTGCTGGGTGCCGGAGTAAGCCTGGCAGCCGGATTCGTCGGCACCAAGTTGGTCAACAAGGGCTGGGAAAAGGCCACGGGCAACAAACCGCCCACGGGCCACGACGATATGGAAACGAGCCTCCGCTCAGCGTTGTCCTTCGCGCTGATTTCGGCCTTCGTCAGTACGCTCATCCAGGTTTTCGCGAGCCGCGGCACCCAGCGTGCCATCGCCCGCTTCGCCAAGACGCAGGACATCGTCTAGGCGGCGCATAGTCGTTCCAACGCGGGGTCAGTTAAGGTCGCTCACCGTCGTCGGGAGGGTGCTTAAGTGACCCCGCGTTGTTCTAAGTGTCCGGGGTGGAACCGTCGGCGGCTGCCCTTTGGACAACCGCTTCAAGCTCATCCTTGGTGAGCAGTTCGCGGTGCCCATGCTTGGTCCGGTAAGCGGAGCGGCCCACCATATGTGCGGAGACCGGCGCAGTCAGCAGCTGGAAAATCCAGGCCACCACCAGAACCGGCCAAACCCACCATGTGCGCATTTGCAGACCCATGGCCGCCAGCATGAGGAACAGACCCAGAACTTGCGGCTTGGTTGCCGCGTGCATGCGGCTCAGGAGATCGGGAAACCGCAAAAGGCCAATAGCGGCTCCGAGCGACATCAGTGCACCCACCACAAGAAACACGGCCGTCACTGCATCAATCACGGCATCCACTCCGGTCGCTTCAGGATTCATTGCTGTGATCCCTCCGATCCGCTACGAATCGGGCAAATGTTACCGAGCCTACGAAGCCGATCACCGCGAGAGCCACGAGCAACACCAAGTTATTCAGGTGCCGGTTCATCGCCATGTCGATGGCAAGCGCTGCGCCAAGAATGGCCAGCAGGACGTCCGATGCCAAGACTCGGTCCAACAAGGACGGGCCGATGGCGATGCGGATGATCGCGCCCACCGCAGCCAAACTCAGGATCACCGCCGTTACCAGCAGAACAAGTTCTTTCACAGGGTTGCCCCTTCCATGCCCGCACCCGGTTCAGCCTGGAGTGCGTGGAGTTCCTCGCGCGTTCCCATGATCCGGATCAGCGCGGCCTCGATGTTCTGGACTTCCTGGCGGATCTTAGTGATATCAGCATCCTCATAAATGTTGAGCGCGTGCAGGTAAAGCGTGGACGTCGAGCGGTCCACTTCCACCACCAGCGAGCCCGGAATCAGCGAGATAACGTGCCCGGTTGCCGTGACTATGAGGTCAGAATGGCTGCGCAACGGAACAGCGACGACGGCGCTGCGCACCTTTGGACCCTTCACTACGGCCAGGTAGAGGACCAGGAAGCTCGCTGCCGCCACTCTGCCCAGGAACATCAGGGCGAAGGACATGGCGCGCAGCACGTTGAACCTGCCCCCGAGCTCCACCGGCGGAAGGTAGAAGAACTTGGCCACGAGCACGGCGATGAGCGCACCGAACAGCAGGTTTCCCGGACTGAAGTCCCTCCACAGGGCACCCCAGACGATGACCAGCCATACCAGCAGGGGCAGTTCAGTGCGGAAGGAGATCGGTTTACGGCTCATTTGGCAGCCCCTGTCTGACCCACTGCTGGTACCTCCGCGGAGTCCCCCAGGACTGAATGGATGTAGGCAGTGCGGTCCAACATGATTTCCGCCGAGCCGTCGGCGAGGTGAAAGAGTGGGCCAGCAAAGACCGTGAGCGCAACACCGAAGGCCACAAGGCCAGCCGTGGAGCCCACCATTGTCCGGGGCAGTACCCCAACATTGCCTGGAGTCTGAAGCACGGGGTCCGGGTACTCGGCGTCCTCGGGCTTGCGCCAAAATGCCCTGTTCCAAACACGGGCAATTGCCAACAGCGTCAGGAGGCTGGTGAGGACGCCGCCCACCACCAAAACGATGGCAAGCGGCGTACCCAGTTGCACGCCCGCTTGGAGAAGCCCGAGCTTGCCAAGGAAACCCGAGAATGGCGGGATGCCCGCAAGATTCATCGCAGGGACGAAGAACAGCAAGGCAAGGAGTGGCGAGAGTTTGGCCAGGCCACCCAAGCGGTCAATGGACGACGATCCGCCCCTGCGCTCAATCAGGCCAGTGACCAGGAACAGGCTGGTCTGCACTGTGATGTGGTGCGCCACGTAGAACACGGCAGCGCCAAGCCCCGCGACGGACGACATTGCCAAGCCGAACACCATGTAGCCGATGTGGCTGACCAGGGTGAAGGACAAGAGACGTTTGATATCGCTCTGTGCCAAGGCACCCAGGATGCCCACCACCATGGTTAGCAGCGCCACCACCATTAAGGGCACGTTGAGGGTGTCCCCGGGAAAGAGGAGTGTCTCGGTGCGGACCATGGCGTAAACACCCACCTTGGTCAGCAAGCCAGCAAAGACGGCTGTGACGGGAGCCGGGGCTGTCGGATAGGAGTCGGGAAGCCAGAAGGACAGAGGGAACACGGCCGCCTTGATCCCAAACGCCACCAGCAGCATCACGTGCAGGAGATTCTGGGTTCCTTGATCCAGTTCGGCCAGCTTGATGGCGAGGTCCGCCATAGTGATGGTCCCTGTAGCTCCGTAAATCATGGCGATAGCGATGAGGAACAAGACGGACGAAACCACGGAGACCACCACGTAGGTGACGCCGGCACGGATGCGCGGCCCCGTCCCGCCAAGGGTCATCAGCACATAGCTGGCCGTCAACAGGATTTCGAAGCCCACGTACAGGTTGAAAAGGTCACCTGTGAGGAAGGCGTTGGATACGCCCGCCACCAGGATCAGATAAGTGGGGTGGAAGATCGAGACCGGCGCTTCCTTGTCGCCATCAGCCATGCCCTGGCCGGTGGCGTAGATCAGGACCGCGAGGCTGACAACGGTGGAAACCACGAGCATGAGTGAGGAGAACTGATCCACCACCAACACCACGCCCCATGGCGGCAGCCATCCACCGAGCGTGACGGAAGTGGTGCCTCCCTCCCACACGGACGCAAGAAGCAGGCATTCGAGCAGGAGCGTCGCGCTGAGGATCACGATGCTGACTACCCGCTGCCCAGCCGTATGCCGGATCAGCACGAATGCGAGGGCCGCCCCGAGGATCGGAAGGAGGACGGCCAGTGGCGACAGGTTGGCGAGGTTCACGGGCTGCCTCCTTCCTTGGTCCTTACAGTGTTGGGCTTTTCGGTCGCGTCCGGCTGGGCGCGGTCTTCGGGGCTGGCCGGAGTGATCGCGAACTCCGATGTTTCCAGCGGGACGATGGCGTCGTCTTCCTTGTCGAAGCTGGGAGTCCGGGCTACGCGGCGGTCTTCGATGTCATCCTGGATCTCGTCTTGCCGTGCCAAGGCCCAAGTCCGGTAGATGATGCCGAGCATGAAGGCAGTGACGGCGAATGAAATGACGATCGATGTGAGGATGAGCGCCTGTGGCAGGGGGTCGTTGTACTCACTGGAGCCTGTTTCCTTGTTGAACAAAGGAGCGAGTCCGGCGTACCCTCCCGTACTGAGGATCAGCAGGTTGGTGGCGTTGGCAAGCAGCATCAAGCCAAGCAGGACGCGAGTCAGGCTTCGCTCCAAAATCAGGTAGATACCGCAGGCATACAGGACGCCCATGACGATCAGGAGGGTCAGGTTGATGCTCATGGGTTGCCCTTCCCGGAGGCGGCCGTTTCGGCGGACTCAGTCTCGGCGGCTCGGGTCTTTACGGCCCTTGGCACCTTCCCTTCAAAATGTTCGTCGATCTCAGCGCCCAGGCTGCGTAGAACATCGAGCGCCAGTCCCACCACCACGATGTAGACACCGATGTCGAAGATCGTGGACGTTACGAACTTGACGTCTCCGAATACGGGCAGCCAAAACTCGATGATCGCGCTCTGGAACACCTGGCCGCCGAGGAGGAGCGGCACGAAACCGGACGCTGCCGCCGTCGCTAGTCCCGTACCCAACAGCGTGCCTGCACTCACTGTCGCCGCTTCACTCAACTCGAAGCGTCCTCCGGCGAGGTAGCGGATGGTGAGTGCGAGGCCTGCGGTCAGACCGCCTGCGAAGCCGCCGCCGGGCAAGTTGTGACCCGCAAGGAGTAGATAGATGGAAAAAACGATCATCGAGTGGAAGATCAGCCGGGTGACCACTTCGAAGATAATGGACCTCCGCTCAGGAGCCAGCGTCCGGCCTGCTACCAGCCACGCATCGCGGGTAACGTCCGTGAACTTCCTCGCCACGGCCAGCCGGGCACCGTCGCGGGAGTCGCGGTCGACGCCGGTGCGCCGCCCCACGCTGCCTTCCGGTACTGCCTCTGAGGTTTTGATGCGATCGCCCCGGCTGCGCACGAAGATCAGGCTGGCAACGCCAGTGGCGGCCACGGCCAGGACCGATATTTCGCCGAAGGTGTCCCACGCGCGGATGTCCACGAGGGTCACGTTGACCACGTTCAGGCCACCGCCGCCTTCGTAGGCCAGGCGTGGGAATTCAAGGGAGACAGGCGTGGCCACCCGGGCACCCATGGCGTAGATGGCAACGAAGATCATGGTGATGCCGAACGCAGCACCTACGATCACGCGGATCACCCGGAGGCGGCCACCGGTTCTGTCCCGTAGTTCGGCGGGCAGGCTGCGCATGGCCAAAACGAAGGCCACCAGCACGATGGTCTCCACCAGCATCTGGGTCAGTGCAAGGTCAGGCGCTCCTTGCAAGGCAAACATGAGCGCGATGCCGTAACCGGTGACAGACACCATGAGCACCGCCAGGAAGCGCTTGTTGGCGCGGACAGCAGCCAGCGCGCCCACCACGATGCCCACTCCCGCGATCAACTGCAACGGAGAGTTTGGATCGATGAAATAGATGCCGTCAGGCAACGGTTTGTTGGTCAGGAGCAGAGCTGCGAGGGGCACTGCGAAGGCAACCGTGAGGATGACCGTCAGATAGAAATACAGTGAACCACGCTGGGTGCGGCCCGTGACCCACACTGCGACGTCATCCAAAGCGCCAATCGTATGCTGGTAGGCGCGGTCGCCGTCCACCCAATCGGGAACCAGGCCTTGCACGCGTGAAACGACGTTGCGGCCGTAGAACATTGCGGCACCGGCAACAAAAGTGATCGCGGTCAGTCCCAAAGCGGGAGTGAGCCCATGCCACAAAGCCAAGTGCCCGGCGTCGACGGCTTCCTCCCCATCTGCGAACAGTGCTGCGTAAGGCTGGATCCAACTATCCACCGGCGCGGGCCACAGCCCGTAAACAATGGTGAGGAAACTCAGAAGGGCAGGCGCAGCCAGGAAGGCGGGCTTGATGGCTTTGAAGGGCGTGTGCTCTATACCGGGCTTCGTGGCAAAGGCACCCCACATGAAGCGTGCGCTGTACGCGAAGGTAAGGATTGAACCGATCACGAGCCCGATCAGAATCCAGATGCCCCAGACAGGTGCGTCATGGCCCATGCCATAGTGCACGAAGGCTTCAAACACGGACTCTTTGGCCACGAAACCGGCCAGCGGCGGCACCCCGGCCATGGAGGCGGCCGCGATTGCGGCCACTACCCCGAGTGCTCGTGAGGATCGGAAGACGCCGGAGAGCTTGCGGATATCGCGTGTCCCCGACTGGTGGTCGATGACGCCGACCACCAGGAACAGTGCCGCTTTGAACAAGCCATGGGCCAGCAGAAGCCCAAGCCCGGCAAGGGCGGCGTCAGGTCTGCCCAGGCCCACCACCATGGTCAGGAAGCCGAGCTGGCTCACCGTTCCATAGGCCAGGATGAGCTTGATATCTGTCTGTCGGAGGGCCCTGTATCCGCCAACCAACATGGTGGCCAAGCCGAGGCCGAGGACCATTGGCAGCCACAATTGCGATTCCGCGAAACCTGGCGCCAGCCGCGCGACGATGTAAATACCGGCCTTCACCATGGCCGCGGCATGCAGGTAGGCGCTCACGGGAGTTGGAGCCGCCATGGCACCCGGAAGCCAGAAGTGGAAAGGGACCAGGGCCGATTTGGTCACTGCACCCACCAGGATGAGAACGACGGCGGCCCCCACCATCCCACTTGTGGTGCCGTTAACGAGCGTCCCGGCTTGGTCCAGGATGGAGGAGATCCGGTAGGTTCCTGCCGCTTGGCCAAGGATGACGAGACCCACGAGCATCGCCAGCCCGCCGGCTGTTGTAACCATCAGTGCCTGAAGGGCAGAACGCCGCGCGGCCAGGCGCGTCCGGGCATAGCCGATGAGCAAGTATGACAGGACGGTGGTGAGCTCCCAGAAGATGAACATCATCAGGAGGTCGTCGGACGTCACCAAGCCGAACATGGCACCAGCAAAAGCCAGGAGCTGGGCGCCGAACCCACCGAGCCCAGGATCCTTGTTCTTGAAATATCGGGCGCAATAGACCAGGACCAGGGAACCAACGCCGAGGATGAGCAGTGACATAACCCAGGCGAGCGCGTCCATCCTGAACGCAAAGTCAAGCTTCAGGTTCGGGATCCAGGGGAATACTTCTTCTATGCCGCGACCGGAATATAAGGGGCCGTGCTGGAGGACCAGCCAAACGAAGGCCACGGCAGGAACCGCTGCCAGGACATAGAAGGCGTTCCGACCAAGTTTGCTGAAGATCAAGGGCGCCACAGTTGCCGCTACAAAGGTGGTGGCGAGAACTGTGATCACTGTTTTCTCCGCAAAGTCAGAAACGAATTGTCAAAAGTTGGAGCAGGCGGTCATACGTTGGGTTCAGTTGGACCAGTTTATCAAGGGGCCCGGACAGTTTTTGGCCGGAGCCGACGGGGCCTGCGAATGAATTCCCCGTGCGTTATTCACATAGCGGTCTGTCATCTGCCCGCCACTGTCCGAGGCCCGATAGCATTCAGGCTATGAACGCGGCCGCAGTTCCCGAAGCCTCCCACCCAGCATCCGAGCTTGCCTCCGGACCTGCTTCCTCCAAGAAGGGCCAAATCCTTGCCTGGGCGTCCTGGGACTGGGGCTCGGCTGCCTTTAACGCGATCATGACCACATTCGTCTTCACGGTGTACCTGACCTCGTCTGCCTTCGGTGGAGAGGACGCCGCGTCTGCCGCACTTGGTGCTGCGTTGGCCGTCGCGGGCCTGGCCATCGCACTGCTGGCCCCGGTGACGGGCCAACGTTCGGATGCCGGAGGCCGGCGCAAGCTCTGGCTCGGAGTCAACACGGCTGCCACAGCCGTCCTCACGGCTCTGTGCTTCTTTGTGTTCCCGCAGCCGGGATTCCTTCTTCTTGGTGTCTGCCTGATCGCGCTTGCCAATATCTTCTTTGAGTTCGCCGGCGTGAACTACAACGCCATGCTGGCCCAAATCTCCACACCCAAAAACATCGGCAAGGTCAGCGGTTTTGGCTGGGGCATGGGATACCTCGGTGGGATCGTGGCCCTGTTGCTGGTCCTGCAACTCTTCGTGCAGCCATCTTTCGAATGGTTCGGTGCTTCCACTGAAGAATCACTGAACATCCGGCTTGTGGCCATTTTCTCGGCTCTGTGGTTCTTCATCTTCGCCCTGCCCGTGCTGTTCGCCGTTCCGGAAGTTTCCGTGAAGAAGGACACCGCTTCCCTGGGCTTCATCGCGTCGTACAAGCTGCTGCTCCGGCGGATCGTGGCCATTTATCGCACCAGTCCCCACACCATTTACTTCCTGCTGTCCAGCGCGATCTTCCGCGACGGCCTTGCTGCCGTCTTCACGTTCGGCGGGGTGATCGCTGCCGGGACCTTTGGTTTCGAACTCAAGGAAGTGATCTTCTTCGCGATTTTCGGCAACGTCGTCGCAGCCGTTGGCGCAATCATCGGCGGCTTCCTGGACGACAAGATCGGACCAAAGGCAGTCATCGTGATTTCCTTGGTGGGTCTGCTGATCGCGGGCACCTTCATCCTGGTGCTTGGCAACGGAAACTACGTGTTCTTTGGAAACAGCTGGCCTGCCGCCAATACTTTCTGGATCTTCGGCTTGCTGCTGTGCCTTTTTGTTGGCCCAGCCCAGTCTTCGTCAAGGGCCTATCTGGCCAGGCTCGCCCCCGACGGCGAGTCGGGAGAACTCTTCGGGCTCTACGCCACCACGGGCCGGGCTGTCAGCTTCCTTGCCCCCACCCTCTTCACCCTGTGCATCACAATTGCCGCTCCAATTGTTGAAGAAGGTGGCGCTCAGCGATGGGGCATCCTCGGCATCATGGTTGTCCTGCTCGCCGGCCTTCTGGTGATCCTGCCGGTGAAGCCGCCCACCAAGGTGGAAATAGCCGTGGTACCAGAACGTTAACTACATAAGACCGGCTGAATACGAACGCCGTACCAGACGGTACAACAGAGTTAGGGTGGAGATATGAACGTGGATGAGACTGAACTCCCGGGCCTTGGGATCCGTAAGGATTTCGTCACGGCCTCGGGCCGTCGCATCGGTGTCGTTGAGCTTCGCGAAGGCGAGACAGAGCTCTTCGTGTCCACTTGGGATGACCCGGACACGTGTCAGGCTTCCATTCCCCTCACAGCCGATGAAGCCGCCACCCTGGGCAATCTCCTGGGCGGGCAGCACATCGCCATGCGTCTGGCAGAAGCCCACCGCGAGATACCTGGCATCGTGACCCGCCAGTTCTCCATCACCCCTGATTCCCCATTCGTGAACCAGCCCATGGGCAAAGCCCAGATCCGTACCCGCAGTGGCGTTTCGATCGTTGCGATTATGCGTGAAGGCGAGGTCGTCCCGTCGCCCGCACCCGACGTCGTACTTCACACTGGTGATTTGCTCGTTGCGGTTGGCACCCAGGAAGGCCTCGACTCGGCGGCCGATATCCTCCGCAACGGCTGACCCGCCATGGATCCGCTCGCACTAGCCCTCGTTGAACTGGGGGCCGTCGTCTTCTGCCTCGGTCTCCTGGCTCGACTAGCGGGCCGTATCGGCATGTCTCCCATTCCGCTTTACCTTGTGGGTGGCTTGGCCTTCGGTGCAGGCGGCTTCGTCAAATTGGATGGCATGCATGAGTTTTCGCATCTGTCGGGCGAAATCGGGGTCATCCTGCTGCTGTTGATGCTCGGATTGGAATACACCGCCTCTGAACTCGTCACCGGGCTCAGACGTTCATGGCAGGCCGGTGTCCTGGACTTCGTCCTGAATTTCCTCCCCGGCGCCGGAATAGCGGTTCTTCTGGGGTGGGGTCTTGTGGGCGCCATCGTGATGGGTGGCGTTACTTACATCTCGTCCTCAGGAATCGCCGCGAAGGTCATCACTGACCTCGGCCGGATCGGTAACCGCGAAACTCCCGTAGTGCTTTCCATCCTCGTTTTCGAGGACCTCGCCATGGCCATTTACCTGCCCATTCTGACTGCCATCCTGGCCGGTGTCGGGTTCCTGGGTGGACTGCAGACGGTGGGCATCGCGTTGGCTGTCGTCACGGTAGTCCTGATGATCGCGCTCAAGCATGGGCACCGCGTCTCCCAAGCCGTTCACAGCGAGAACTCCGAAGTGTTTCTGCTGAACGTGCTCGGGCTGGCCCTCCTGGTAGCCGGTATCGCCTCTGCCCTCCAGGTCTCAGCCGCAGTGGGTGCATTCATGTTGGGCATCGCCATCTCCGGCGCCACAGCCCACAATGCGACCCGCATCCTTGAGCCCCTCAGGGACTTGTTTGCCGCGATCTTCTTCGTTGCCTTCGGCCTGAACACGGACCCCACGTCCATCCCACCGGTCCTGGGCTGGGCACTGCTGCTCGCCCTGCTGACAACTGCCACCAAAATGTTCACAGGGTTCTGGGCAGCCAAACGTGCGGGCATCGCAATGCCCGGCCGCTTCCGTGCGGGAGCGGCCCTGATTGCGCGTGGTGAATTCTCGATCGTCATTGCTGGTCTGGCGGTGGCTTCGGGAGCCGTGCCGGACGAAGTCGCCGCCTTGGCTACGGCTTATGTCCTCATCATGGCCATCACAGGTCCGCTGGCCGCTCGCTTCGTGGAGCCTGTGGTCAAGGCACTCCGCAGGAGCCCCCGTACACCGCCGCGGGCGGCCGAGCGCGCCACGGCCTGACGGGTCAGCGCCTGACGGGTCCGCGGGACGGTTAGCGACTGAGGCTCTGGGCCTGACGATTCGCGCCTGAGGCCCAGCCCATTTCCGGCTAGATGGCGGTCCGGTGGAAATTCTGGTGGCTGCGGCTGGCGGTGGGTCCGCGCTGGCCCTGGTACCGGTTACCGTACTCACCCGAACCGTAGGGGTGTTCCGCTGAGGATGTCAGGCGGAAGAAGCACAATTGGCCGATCTTCATGCCCGGCCACAACTTGATAGGCAGCGTCGCCACGTTGGAAAGCTCCAGCGTGACATGCCCTGAGAAGCCGGGATCGATGAAGCCCGCGGTGGAGTGCGTCAACAAACCAAGCCGGCCGAGGGACGACTTACCCTCGAGGCGGGCAGCGATGTCGTCGGGCAGGCTCACTGTCTCGTACGTTGAGCCCAGTACGAATTCACCCGGGTGCAGGATGAAAGGCTCATTGCCTTCCACCTCCACCAGCCGGGTCAGCTCGGGCTGCTCCTCGGCGGGATCGATGTGGGCGTATTTGTGGTTATCGAAGAGTCGGAAAAACCGGTCAATCCGCACGTCCACGGAAGACGGCTGAACCATCGCGGGATCGTACGGTTCAAGGACAATCCGTTGGGAGTCTATTTCGGCACGAATATCGCGGTCAGAGATCAGCACAGCATCAAAAATACCCCATGCCTTGTCCGGGCCATGCATTGTCCGGGCCGCCCCATGGGACTATAGTTCCCGGACATGTAAAGCCGCGCCCGTACTTGGGGGCAACGAGCATTCGCGGGGTAATTGTGGGGAAATTGTCAGCGCCTGCGGCTATCGTGCTGGCTGGCGCGCTGGCCATATTGGTAGCCGCGTCCAGCCAAATCTTGCCAGCGACAGACGCCGTACCGGGCGGCGGCACTACTTCTTCGGGTGTTGTTCCTTCCGGCCTCACGGTCCCTGAAACCAGTACGACGCCGGACGCCGCACCTTTGGGGGCGACCCCCGCGCCCAGCGAAGGAGGCGGCGTCGACTCTTCGCCAGGGCCGGGTTCGGGGACCAGCCCCGGTTCCGAAAACGGTGCGCCGACTAGACCGATCGCGATAGATCCGACTGTTGAGACGCCCCCTCCGGTGCCGAACATCGGGCCCTCATGGGGCCCGGATAATCCTTCGTTGGACGGCACGAATCCAGAGGCCAACGAGCCACCCGCCCCAAGTCCTCCCGCCGCATCTGCACCGTCATCGGCTTCCCCCACCTCCGTTCCAAGGCCAACAGCGCCTGCCACAGGACCTGGCCCGTCGGAGTCACCGACGCCAACAGCGCCACCGACTCAAACGCCGTCGCCAACACCCTCACCAACTCAAACACCGACGCCGTCACAAACGGCACCCGCGCCGTCACCAACGCCTGTCACACCCACGCCCACTCCATCGTCAACGCCGGTCACACCAACACCAGCCCCCACGCCCTTCCCCGGCAAGACCCCGAGCAGCGATACGAATCCGGACAACGGTGCCCTCGCGCTTCTCCCGGACGACAACACCGCGGCCATCCTGACCGTGTTCAACGCGATCAACAGCTACCGCGCTTCTCTGGGCCTGGCCCCGGTGAAGTATCACGCCACGGTGGCGAGCATGGCGCAGGAATGGTCGAACAGCATCGCCAGCCGTGAAGTGATCCAGCACCGGGCGAACTTTTGGACGGATCCGCGGGCGCTCAACCCGAACAACGGCGCTGGTGAGGTCATTGCTGTCCGATGGGATCGTGACGCTGCCCAACTGGTGGAGTGGTGGAAAGGCTCCCCCGGTCACGACGCCCTGCTGCGCGATCCACGCTTCAATGTGATGGGCATTGGAATCACGTACACGGATGGCAATTGGCAAACGACTCCCAACCGCTACACGCTGTGGGGCGTGGTCAATTTCTTCGGCTACACCACGCTGCCTGCCGGAACCACCACGCGGCCCGGCGGGACGGTTACGCCGCCCACGGATCCTGTGGGTGTGTGCGAACCCGGCGGCAAGTACCAGCCGCCTACCGTGAATCTCAGCGCGGCATCCATCGGCAGCGCTGCAGACCTTGTATCCATCAGCTCGGACGGAACGGTGTATTCCTACCCGTCCTTGGGTAACGCCAAGTACGGCACGGCCCGCAAGATCGGAATCGGTTTCACCGGGCTCAAGGAGTTGTTCGTATCGGATTGGGACCGCGACGGCGTCTTTGACCTCATCGCCCAACGTCTGGATGGAGCGCTCCTGGTGTACCCGGGCAGACAGTCGGGCGGCTTCGGTTCACCAGGAATCCTGGGCCAGGGGTGGGAGTCCCTGAACATAGCCGTGGGTAATTGGTGTGCCAACAACCGCCTGCCTCAAATTGTGGCCATGGATGCATCCGGCGGGCTCTGGTTCTACAAGAATTCCGGAATGACGTACATACGAACCCAGGCGGCAATCGGAACAGGCAACAAGGCCGTCCGGCTGAGCATGGTGGACTATAACGCCGATGGTTTCCAGGATCTCCTCACGGTGGAGCCCAACGGATACCTGAGGCTGTACCGGGGCACCGGGCTGGGCACCCCGAAGCAGGAGGCCAGGCCTGTGGTGGGTGCGGCGTGGACCGACTACACCGGTTTGCGTTCACTTCAAGGAGTGAACGGCGCAAACACCACGGGCGTCGCGGGCCTGGGTACCAATGGAGTATTGGAGTATTGGGACCTCACGTCTGGAGGACTGACGACGCCGGTGATCATTGGCAGCGGTTGGAGCGGCTTCAAGCTCGCCCAGTAGGGACTCGCCCCGTAGTCAAACCGCCTGGCCGGACTCGATGACGGTCTTGAGTTGCTCCAACTGGGCAACTTCACTTTCCATGGTTTTCTGGATCATGCCGTTCATGAGTTTTTGCAAGCCCTTGGGGTGGTACTCCAGGGCAAACCTGAGCCGTGTCGTCTTGCCCTCGGTGCTGAGGTAGTAGCCGCCCGTGGGCCGGGCCGGTCCGGCCACCACCGCGAAGCGCACTTCTGCGCCCGGCCGGGCCTCTGTGATTTCGAAGTCGGCCGCGATCGGCCGGCCTCCCGGGCCAGTGAGCGTCTGCTGATAGACCGCGCCCTTCTGGCCGCGCACCCCGGATCGAACCGATATGCTGCGGATGCCGGAACGCCAAAGGGAGTTGTTCATGCCATCCATCAGGAATCCATAGACGGTCATGGCATCCCTGCTGATCACCACTTCGTAAGCTGCAAATGCCACGGAAACCTCTTTCGGCGTACGGTTCGAATGTCGTAGCCCGGTTCCCCATACACTGCAGCTAACACCTTCAGAATAGTCAGCCTCGCTTGCCTGCGACACAAGACAAACGAGCCTTGACCGAATGGTTACCTGGCGGCGTATCTGAGACACAGCTGACACATAGTCCCGGGCCGGGTAGAGTTCGTGCCGCTGGCAAAAACCAAATTGGGGGCGTAATGCGAGTTCTGAAACATCCGTTTGTCCACGGCAATGCACGACGACGGATGGCCGCCTGCGCGGCATTCCTCGCCATGGCGGTGGCTGGCGGAGTCATCACGGCGGCGCCTGCGTCGGCACTTCCAACAACGGCACCCTCGGCAGCGGCATCTACGGTGGCATCCACAGTCGCGAACAAAGTGGCAGTGCCCACCACTGTGAATCCCCTGCCAAGCCTGGACCCCATCGGTAACCCTGCAAGCTTCTCTGTCCTGGTCAATAAATCCAGGCCGCTGAATCCAGTCAGCTACGCCCCGAACGACCTCATCAATGCCCGTGGCTCTGGCCAGTACATGCGGGCCGAAGCCGCCGCCTGGCTCAACGGCCTCTTCCAGGGAGCAGCCGATGCTGGTACCGGCGGCCTGTCGATCGTGAGCGGCTACCGTTCCTATGCTCAGCAGCAGGAAGTGTATGCCTACTACGTCAGCATCTACGGCCAGGCCTACGCGGACACCATCTCGGCACGTCCCGGGTACAGCGAACACCAGACGGGCCTCGCCATGGACATCGGCAATGCTGCTGGTTCCTGTGGCCTAAGTACCTGCTTCGGAGACACGGCGGCTGGCAAATGGGTGGCAGCGAACGCACACAAATACGGCTTCATCGTCCGGTACCCCAACGGCTACACGGGCACCACCGGGTACAGCTATGAGCCGTGGCATCTGCGGTACGTTGGCGTAGCGCTGGCCACTGACATGAACCGTCGCGGATTCCCGACGCTGGAGCACTACTTCGCTGGAAACCCGGCAGCCGCCGCCAGCATCAAGTCCGGCGCCGACCTCGTGGCGGCCGACTCTTCAGGCCGGATGCTGCGTTACCCCGCGACGGCGGCAGGCGGGTATGGGGCGCCAGTCCAGATCGGTTCGGGCTGGACCGGCTTGAAGCAGGGCTTCGTAGTGGACTGGGACATTGATGGCGTGTACGACATCCTTGCGCAGTGGAACAACGGCGTCCTGGGCGTTTATCGTGGCCTCCCCGACGGCGGCTTCGCCGGTCAGGTTGTCGTGGGCAATGGCGGCTGGGATCGCATGACCATCACCGTGGGCAAGTGGACGCACGCGCACCCCCGGCCCGGCGTCGTCGGGTATTTTCCGGACGGTGTGCTGCGCTACTACCCCAACACCTTCGGCGGTGCGCTGAGCGCTCCGCAGGTCATCGGCAAGGGCTGGAACGGCATGGAACTGACCATGGCCGACTGGGAGGGCGACGGCGCCAACGACATCCTGGCGAGGACAGCTTCCGGATCTTTGGTCAACTATCGGGGAGACGGCTGGGCTGGTTTCTTTGGCCCGGCCACCACCGTAGGCACGGGTTGGCAGTACATGCGTACGCTCCTCCCGAGCTTCGGGCTGACCGGTGCGGGCACTCGCAGCATCACTGCTCAAACTGCTGATGGCAACCTCTACAATTACGGCCTCGGCAGGGGTTCCTGGACCACCTACGCCCAGGTTGGATCCGGTTGGAACAGCTTGAAGCTCTTCAAGTAGACATGGCGTGTGCGCCTGTCATGAGGACCGCCGTAACTGCGCTAAGCTAGGACTCGCTCCGGCGAATAGCCGACAGCGACGCGGGCGTAGCTCAATGGTAGAGCGCTAGCTTCCCAAGCTCGATACGCGGGTTCGATTCCCGTCGCCCGCTCCATCATGACCCCTTGCCTCCGGGCAGGGGGTCATCTTCTTGGGAATTACGACGGCGGCACTCACCAGATAAGCCCCCGCACCCGTCGACCCCGGCCGTCCCCGAGCCTAAACTCGTAGATACATCCACCTATCCGGGAGGTCCCCCAATGACTCTCACCGACGATGCTGAAGCGGCTCCCCTCGCCGTCATCCACCGCCTGCTGGAAGCCACGAACAAGCACGATCTGGAAGCCTTGGCCGAATGCTTCGCGCCAGGCTATGTCAATGAGACGCCTGCCCACCCCACCAGGGGCTTCACGGGCAGGGACGCTATCCGCAGCAACTGGGAGCAACTCTTCACGGGAGTGCCGGACATCAAGGTTCGAATGGTGTCCCACAGCGTGTCCGGCAACCAGGCCTGGACCGAGCTGCACATGCAGGGCGCGTGGCGGGATGGCACGCCGCATGAGCTCACGGGCGTCATCATTTTCGGCGTGGAAGAGGGCGTCATCAACAGCGCCCGGTTCTACATGGAGCCTGTGGAGCACTTCGTCCGCGTTGACGACACCGCGGATCGCGTCAGCCACCGTGTGACCCATGGTCGGCCCGCCGTCGAGCCTGTGCAGTGAGTCAGCCCGATACACAGCGGCTCAGGTGCTGGGTGTATCGTCAGGAGTCAGGAGCCATTTCGGCTCCGCTCTAGGGAGCGATCATGGGCGACAAATCACCGCGCCAAGCTGCATCGAAGAAGTCCAGTAAATCCATCAAGGAAAAGCGCGCTGACAAACGGGCTGCCGACTCGCCCGACACTACGGCCGCGAAACCCGCAACCGGCAATAAAAAGTGATTGGGGCGCAAAGTCCGCTAAGCATTGGCGCCCTGGGTTCTTCGCTGAAGCCCAACGAGCAACGGCTACCGATCCACCCGGAACATCTTGAGCGCATCGCTCCGGAACTGCGCCAACGGCTGCACCTTGAATATGGCTATGGCGAACGCTTTGGTGTTTCGGACAGCAAACTCGCCGGACTTGTCGGCGGACTGGGCACACGGCGAGAGCTCATCGCCCAGAACGACGTCATTCTGCTGCCCAAGCCGCAGGCCGAGGATCTCGCTGAACTCCGGGACGGGCAGACCCTCTGGGGTTGGCCGCACTGCGTCCAGGACGAAGCCATCACCCAACTCGCGATCGATAAAAAACTAACGCTGATCGCGTTTGAAGCCATGAACCACTGGGCTGCCGATGGCGGTTTCGGACTTCATGTCTTCCACAAAAACAACGAGCTTGCCGGATACTGCTCGGTGCTGCATGCGTTGGCTTTGACCGGCTCCACGGGTGATTACGGCCGCCGCCTGACCGCAGTGGTCATTGGTTTCGGCGCCACTGCCCGAGGTGCAGTGACAGCCCTGAATGCTCACGGCGTCCATGATGTCCAAGTGCTGACCAACCGCGGAGTCGCCGCGGTCGGATCTCCGATTCATTCGGTGCGGATCGTGCAGTTCGACCACGACAACAATGCACCATTCCTGAGCGAAGTCATCACAGACGGGGGCCGCAAGCCACTGGCCCCGTTCCTTGCTGCCGCGGACATTGTGGTCAACTGCACCTTGCAGGACCCAAACTCGCCGCTGACGTACCTGCGGACCGAGGACCTGGCCGATTTCCGGCCGGACAGCCTGATCGTGGACGTGTCCTGCGATCCCGGCATGGGATTCAGCTGGGCAAGGTCTACAACATTCGATGAGCCCATGTTCCGCGTGGGCGGCCACGTGAACTACTACGCCGTTGACCACAGCCCCTCCTACCTGTGGAATTCGGCCAGCTGGGAGATCAGCGAGGCCTTGTTGCCATTCCTGGAGACTGTGGCCGCCGGTCCGGAGGCGTGGGACGCCAACGAGACGATCTCCCGCGCGATCGAGATTCGCGACGGCGTCATCCGGAACCCGGATGTGCTCGAGTTCCAGGGCCGCTCGGCGGAGTACCCCCACCTGCCGGCTGCGGTCCAAGCGCCCGTAGCCTAAAGGCCCACGAAAAAGGCAGTGCATGCGGCTTCACCGCAGGCACTGCCTTTTTGTTTGCGTGCGCTTATGCCGCTTGCGTCCGTTATGCAGTCTGTGTCCGGTCCACAATCCGGAGCACACGACGCCTGTCCCGCAAGTCCACCTTGATATGGAGGGATGCCTTCCGGGCCAACACGACGGCGACCACGGCCGCCGCCGTTGCCGGCACACCGCCAGCCACCAGGATGGCCAGGTGCGGACCAAGGTGCTCAGCGAGCCAACCCATCACTGGGCCGCCAATTGCCTGGCCGCCGATGAGCACCACTAAGTAAAGGCTCATCACGCGGCCTCGAATGCTCATGTTGGAACTGGTCTGCACCATCTGGTTTGCCGCGGTGAGGAACATGAGGCACCAGAATCCGGCCAGGACCATGGAGACGCTGAACCAGACCATGGAGGGCATCACGGACGAAAGGCAGAGCATCAAGCCGTACAAGCCCGCCGAGAGCACCACTGAACGCAACCGAAGCTGACGACGTCGGGTGGATGTCACAGCGCCCGTCAGTGCACCGAGCGCAACCATGGCGTTCAGCAGGCCGTAGCCTCCGGCCCCGGCGTCGTACACGTGGTCCGCAAAGGCGGCCAGCAGCACCGGGAGGCTCATAGCGAAAACGGCGACGAACCCGGCCATCAACCATGGCCAGTAGATGGTGGGTTTGCTGAGTGCGTACTGGAGGCCTTCGCGCAGCATACCCTTCTTGCGCGGCGTCGGTCGGCTAAGGTGCAGCTGGTCTTTGCGGAGGATCAGGAGCATGGTCACGGTCGAGCAGCATGCCACGGCATTGGCCGCGAATGCCCAACCAGCGCCCACAGCAGTGAGCAGCCATCCCGCGAGTGCCGGACCGATCAGGCCACCGAGCTGGAAAGTTGTTGAGTTGACGCTGATGGCGTTGCGCAGGTACTTGGGACCGACGAGTTCATTGACGAATACCTGCCGCGCGGGCTGGTCCAGGACGGTCACAAAGCCCAGGACCAGGGCTATTGTGTAGACGTGCCAGACTTCTACGCGCTGGCTGAGGGAAAGCGCCGCCAATGTCGCAGCCAGCACGGCTGCCGCGGACTGGCAGATGATGAGGATCTTTCGTTTGGCGAAGCGGTCGGCCATCATGCCGCCCCACGGGCCAAGGAATAACGAAGGCATGAACTGCAGCGCCACGGTAATTCCGACGGCGGTGACGGACCCGGAGAGCTGGAGCACCATCCAGTCCTGGGCGATGCGTTGCATCCAGATCGCAATCACGGCAATGAAGTGGCCGATTGCGAAGATCCTGAAGTTGGGTACCTTCAGGGAGATAAAGGTGTGCCGCCAGGGCAGCTTTTCGCTTACGACGGCGAGTGGCTGGGTGACGGTGTCCGGCGTCTGCGGCGCGGACAGGGAATCGATGACGGGCTGGCTGACATTTGCCGCTGAAGGCGGTGGGGGTGCCAAAGGTAGTCCTCGGATCGAGAGTTTCGGTGGGATGCCTTTAACGCTATGGTTGCCAGCAGCAATTATGGAAGCGTATTACGTCTATAACTAGCATTGCGGATTGCAATGAGCCTCCCGCACTTCCGCAGTAATTCGACCCAGCGCTTGAGGAGTTCCGTGTTTGAACCTGTCCAGCTCCGCTCCTTCCTGGCCGTCGCCGAAACGCTGAGTTTCACCAAGGCGGCCGAACGATTGGGACTAGCCCAGCCAACAGTGAGCCAGCACGTACGCAAGCTCGAAACCGCCGCCAAGCGGGTCCTCGTGGCCCGCGACACCCGGGAAGTCCGGCTGACGGACAATGGCGATGCCATGGCCGGGTTTGCCCGCAGCATCCTTGCAGCCCACGATTCCGCAGCACGATACTTTTCCGGTTCTGCAATGCGGGGCCGCCTCCGGTTTGGCACTGCCGACGACCTCGCCATCACGGGCCTTCCCCGTATCCTGCGCGAATTCCGCCAACTGTATCCGCAGATCAACCTCGAATTGACCGTCAGTCAGAGTGACCAACTCTACAAGCGCCTCAACGCTGGCCAGCTGGACCTCGTGTTCGTGAAGTGGGTGGCAGGCGCCAAGGAAGGCACGGTTGTTCGGCATGACAACTTCGCGTGGGTCGGCGTTGAGCAAACAGTTCTGGAACCCGGGGCGCCCGTGCCGCTGATTGCCTATCCCGCGCCAAGCCTGAGCCGGAAGTTGGCCATCGACGCTTTGGAAGCGGCGGGCCGCACATGGCGCATCACGTGCAGCACCAAGCAGATCAGCGGTGTGCTGGCCGCAGTCCGGGCGGGTATTGGCGTTGCCGTGATGCCCGCATCCCTGGTCCCCGAGGACCTCAAAGTCATCACCCAGCGTTTCGACCTCCCGCCCGTGGGAGACGTCGACTTCACCTTGATCCGGAATCCCTTGGCCAACGCTGAAGTCATCGATGCACTTACCCAGGCGATCATGGGGAGGGCGCTGAGTAAGTCGAACTAACGGCTGAGTCGGCCCACCTCGTGGCGGCGACGTTGCACGGCCCACCATCGTGCGATGCGGAGGTCGTCCAGCGTGAAACGTCCATCGGGCAGCGCGGCCTGGATCCGATCGGCGTCGAACCTCAAAACTGGGCGAATTTCCTCCGGGAGCTCGGACGCGAACGGCGCGGGCTCGCTGACACCTTCCGCCAGCATTTGCGCTTGTGCTTTCGCCACGAGTGGGACCACCATTGTCCACTCGGTCAGCTGGGCAAGCATACGGATGGCCCACACCGGGACGGGTACGTAGACAAGGCGCCTACCCGCCACTCGCGCAATGCGACGAACAGCCGCGCCAAGTTCCAGCTCCTCGGCTCCAACAACGGCGACCGTCGGGCTTGGAATGCGCCCCTCAAGGGCAGCAAGCAATACGTTGACGGCTTCCTCGACCGGTATAGGTCGGACTGTCCGCTCGCGAAAACCTACGGTCGCGAATACTGGAAAGGTGCGCACGGCGCGAGTTACATGGTCCACCATATGATCACCAGGGCCGTAGATCATGCCCGCCTTAAGGATGGTGTGGTCGATCCCGGACCGCCGGACGAGTTCCTCAGCAGCCCACTTCGTCTCGTGGTAGGGCGATCCGCAGTCAGGCCTTGCCCTGAGAAAGCTCAGCATAACGATCCGCTTCACGCCCGCTCGTCGGGCAGCCTCAATGACAGCCTGGGTACCGTCCACATGGACACGCCGGAAAGTCTGGTCTCCGATCTCACGGTTTATCCCCGCGCAGTGCACCACCACGTCACACCCGGCGAATGCCACCGTCAGAGCGTCCGCATCATCGATCTGCACGCCAGTCCGACGAGAGATCACCACCACGTCCTCGCTGCCAAGACGCGCTGCCAAGTGACGGCCAACAAAACCGGTACCACCAGTAATAGCCACACGCATAACCTTGCTCCTTCGCTTATTAGCAATGAAGCTAAACTGTATATAGCAATCGTGCTATATTGCAAACATGGCAGATACAGCATCCGATATCTTCGCTGCGCTCGCGCATCCTACGAGGCGGCAGATCCTGCAGGACCTCAAGGACGGCGAGATGGCCGCGGGCGAGATCGCTGCGAGATTCAGCGCTACGGGTCCGACCATTTCCCGACACCTGAGCGTTCTCCGCCAAGCAGGCCTGATCTCAGAGCGGCGCGATGCCAATCGCATCCTGTACTCACTCGTCGGTGAGCGGCTCGCCCTCTCAGTCGGCGACTTCCTCTCGACAGTCTGCCCAGAGCAGATCGTGTTGCGTGAGGTCCGGAAGCGCAGCACAAGCCGTGGAGCAGAGGCGTAGCGTCCAGCCATCGGTCTCATCTATTCGGGTAAGCGCATTCCAGCTATCCTGAACCAATGATCGACCTCACTACGTTGGCGGACCTCACGCCCGGCATTTGTTCCGTCACACTGCGGGAGTCGGGGATTGACGACGTCGTCCGTATTTCTTCGGACGCAGGCCTGGCTGGCATCGAGTGGGGTACGGATATCCACGTCAGTGACGCTGCATCCGCTGCCCATGCCAAGGAAGCAACGGAAGCTGCTGGCCTCACGGTCCTTTCGCTTGGCTCCTACTACCGCGCCGGCGACTTCGGCGATTTCGGCCCGACATTGGAGCTGGCGGCGACCTTAGGCGCACCTCGAATACGCATCTGGGCTGGGGAGCTTGGTTCGGCAGACGCTCAAGACAGTCAGTGGGACGCTGTCGTGAAGGACACGCAGCGGGTGGCAGACCTGGCCGCCGAGCGAGGAATCGCCATCGCCTTCGAGTATCACGGGAACACCCTCACCGATTCCCCCGAAACGACACTTGAACTCCTGCAGCGGGTAAGCCATCCCAACGTCGGCACTTACTGGCAACCCGCCGTCGGGCTTTCCGACCAACAAGCGCTTGACTCGCTGCACCGGGTGTTGCCTCATGTCGTCGGCGTCCACTGCTTTTCCTGGGGACCCAAAGCCGAAAGGTTCCCGCTCCGCAACAGGAAGCTGTTGTGGCAGACAGTGTCGGACGCCCTGCGGGGAAACGGCAAGGACATGGACATCATGCTGGAGTTCGTCGAGGATGACCTCCCGGACAACGTGCTCAACGACGCAGCATTCCTGCACACCATCACTCTCGGGGAAGACTAGCGCCAACCTGATTCAAAATGCCGTTCGTGAGCGTTATCGCGGACCGGCTAGTCCCGCCGTCCGTCAACACCTAGTTCAGCGAGATTCGCAGGCGTTCCACGCCCTCGGCACCTTCCGGCACTAGTTCCATGAGCTCCGGTTCATTGGCAAGGCGACCAAGCATGTTTGCGAGATGGTCCCGCTCAGCGCGCTTGTAGGTGACGTTACGAAGGTCAGAGGCTCGGACAACAGAGGCCAAGGTAAGGAAGTCATCGATGTGTCGTTGCCGTAGGGGGTCATTGATGATGGTCAGCGCTCCCGCTTTGCCGATGAGGCTGCCGAGGATCGTGGGCCGGTTGACCTTGCCGGACGCTGATCCCGCTTGAACTTCGACGGTCTCTGAACGGTCGAGAGCTTGTTGACTGGCGGGGGCAGCAATCGTGGTCCCGCCGCTAACTCCGCGTCGCTTCTCGGCCCGTTCACCCAGATGGCGCGGAATGAGGACATCCACCAAAGCCTCGCCGCGCTCCCATCGATGCTGGTAGCCCTCCAGGGATTCTCCCGCGGATTCGAAGCCGAGCTTCACTAGGAGTTCAGTGAAATCGTGAAGCATCGTGGGGTAGGTGCGGATGTCCAACGCCTTATCGGCGTCCTTGGTGGGTCGCACGTCCCGGGCACCACGTTCGACAGCGTGCAGGAAGACCGCTTGACCGCCGACCAGAACCCAACCCTGCGGCATTGCACTATGGATTTCGAAGACAGCCTGCCATGCTTCCTGCTGTTCGATGAACATTGCGGGAAGTTCAATCGGCATGGACGCTCCTGAGGATTTCGCGTGCGGCTTGTTGTTCACGAACACCGGGCCGTTCGGCCAAGTCTGCCGCCACCACTAGTGGGGGAAGTTCGTCGGGGACCTGCTCGGCGGCGCGGAGGATTACATTCGGCCTCTTGCCGGGGAATGGCTCAACCAGGAACCAGTCCTTGACGACGGCCTTGAGTTCGTCGCGTCGCACATAGGCTTCAACCTCTGAGTTGGCCAGCAGCCCAGAACGCGGGTGAGAGACTCCGGAAAGGTGGATTCGATTGTCCCCCCGAAGCTCGGCGATGTCGTCCGGGCTGGAAGAGAACTCGAATTTTTCGGCGCGATTGGGCAGCCATGCTGCGAGAAGCTTGAGTAAGTCCGAGGAGTCCTGCAGCCGGTTGATGCGCTCTTTCAGGCGATGCTTCTCGACCGGCGAGGGTTCGAAGTCATCGAGAAGAGAGGGCCGCGAGCTGTCTTCCCGGAAGCAGGATATGAGTTGCCAGGCACTCCGTTCGGACAGGGGCCGGCCAGCAGGCTTACCAGGCCGGTACTGGACAGCGTCGGCTTCGTCAACGATCCAGCGTCCGCCGACCCGTTGGCCCCGAATGCGTCCGGATTGGACGAGCTGCCGTGCTCGGCTCTCGTTGACGTTAAGGCGCTTCGCCAGCTCGGGGATACTCAATGCCATTTCATAATCCTAGCGGTATCGCTATGAATATGTAATCAGCTCGCACTTGCGTCGATTACATATTCATAGCGTTATCGCCACAAATGTGTAATCACCGGACGCCGTCAGCTAACCAGAGCCACCGCTTAGGCCCGGGCTGGGTGCTACTGCACCAACTAGCCCGCTTGGCTCTCCACCGGAAGCTCGGTGCTGCGGCGGAGCTTGACGGAACCAACTACGGGGCCGCCCTCCGGGTCGCCGGCCGCAAGCCTTCCAATGTCCTCCAGCGGCAGATACACCGTGGACAGGGCTGGGCGGAAGTCCCGCAGGGTTTCAATGTCGTCAAAACCAGCGATGTTTGCGTCCCGGGGAATCCACACGCCCTCTGACCGAAGTGCGGCGGTCACGCCGATGGCCATGACGTCGTTCACCGCGAAGATGCAGGGGCGCTCGCCGGAGGCCTTGATTCGTTGGGCCAGCGCCAGCCCGGCATCGTATCCTCCCGCACGGTTGAAGCCTGTGCGGATGACCTCAGCGCTGGGCCGACCGGCGTCGGCGAGTCCGCGCTGGAAGCCGCGGATCCGGTCATCGGAGGTAAAGAGTCCCTCAGGGCCGCCAACAATGACGAAGGCGCCCTCATGGGAGGCAGCCAACTCGTCAGCAAGCTCCGCGGCGAGGTCCTCGTTGGGCACCTCAACTACGTGGTAGCCCTCCTCGGCAGTGGAGCCCACGATCGGGTGGCCCACTACGCCGACATGCCCGCCATTACGGCAATAGCGGTCCAACTCGGCAGCGAGCTCCAGGTTGCTTTGCTCGTCCTCGGGCCGTGCCGAGCGTGAACCCGCAATGACAATTGAATCTGCGCGACGGGCAGCGAAGGCCGCCACGGCTTCACGCTCATCCGAAGGGGCGCCGGACGTGCTGGCCAACAGCACCATACGGTTCTGTTGGCGGGCCGCCTCCTGGACGCCGCGGGCAATGGCGGAAAAGTAGGGGTCGGCGATGTCGTGGACAATCAAGCCGATGAGCCCTGAGCTGGACTTTGCGAGCGCCTGGGCTTGGGCATTGGGGACGTAGCCGAGCTTTTCCGCAGCCTCCCGGACGCGCTCCGCAATATCCTCCGCGGGCTTACGGGTGGAACCGTTGAGGACACGGGACGCTGTGGCCAGGGAGACCCCTGCCAAACGGGCGACTTCACTTAGTGTGCTGGCGGCCACGAGGCCCTCCTTTTCTGCAAGCCTTCGAGACTGGCGCTAAAGAAATTATGGCAGTCTTCACCCATTTTTGGGAAAGCGCTTGCCAACCCATCCCAGCATGGTGCATGATCGAAGCAATGGGAATGCGCTTTCCCACACTTCGAATTGCAAACACCGGCAACGCACAGCGGCCGGCACACAAGGACCTGGAGAAAACATGGGCTACGAAACAAAGACGATCCGCATCGCCATGAACGGCATCACCGGCCGCATGGGTTACCGCCAGCACTTGCTGCGGTCCATCCTCCCCATCCGCGACGCCGGTGGCTTCACGCTCGAAGACGGCACCAAGGTGCAGGTCGAACCGATCCTCGTTGGCCGCAACGAAGCCAAAATCCGCGAACTCGCCGAACTCCACAAGGTCTCCGAATGGTCCACCGACCTGGACGCCGTCATCGCCGATCCCACCGTGGACATCGTGTTTGACGCCTCCATGACCAGCCTTCGCGCCGCCACCTTGAAGAAGGCCATGCGCGCCGGCAAGCACATCTTCACCGAAAAGCCCACGGCTGAGACTCTCGAAGAAGCAATCGAGCTCGCACAGATCGGCAAGGAATCCGGCGTCACTGCTGGCGTCGTGCATGACAAGCTGTACCTCCCCGGTCTGGTCAAGCTCCGCCGTCTGGTGGACGAAGGCTTCTTCGGCCGCATCCTCTCCATTCGTGGCGAATTCGGCTACTGGGTTTTCGAAGGCGACGTCCAAGCTGCACAGCGTCCGTCCTGGAACTACCGCAAGGAAGATGGCGGCGGAATGACCACGGACATGTTCTGCCACTGGAACTACGTGCTCGAAGGCATTATCGGCAAGGTCAAGAGCGTCAACGCCAAGACAGCCACGCACATCCCCGCACGCTGGGACGAAGCCGGCAAGGAATACAAGGCCACCGCTGACGACGCTTCCTACGGCATCTTCGAACTTGAAACCCCGGGCGGCGACGACGTCATCGGCCAGATCAACTCCTCCTGGGCCGTCCGCGTCTACCGCGACGAACTGGTTGAGTTCCAGATCGACGGCACGCACGGTTCCGCCGTCGCCGGTTTGAACAAGTGCGTTGCACAGCAGCGCGCCCACACTCCCAAGCCTGTCTGGAACCCGGACCTGCCCGTCACCGAGTCCTTCCGCAGCCAGTGGCAGGAAGTTCCGGCCAATGCTGAGCTCGACAACGGCTTCAAGCTGCAGTGGGAAGAATTCCTGCGCGACGTGGTCGCTGGCCGCGAGCACCGCTTCGGCCTGCTCTCCGCCGCCCGCGGCGTGCAGCTTGCCGAGCTTGGCCTGCAGTCCTCGGCAGAGCGCCGCACCATCGACATCCCGGAGATCACCCTCTAATGACGTCACTCATTCTTCCTACCGACGACGGCGGCACACGCGAGTACCGCCTCCAGCCCGCCACTGCTTGGGTCAAGCCGAGCGCTCCACTGACGGCCCGCCGCGCCTATGCCGCAGCCCACGTCATCCCGGAGGTCGCGGCTGATAACACTCCCGGCGCCCCGGCGCAGCTCGACTGGGATGCCACGCTGGCGTACCGGCACGAACTCTGGTCCTACGGACTGGGCGTCGCTGACGCCATGGACACCGCGCAGCGCGGCATGGGCCTGGACTGGGCAGCCACGCAGCAGCTCATCAAGCGAACCGGCGCCGAGGCCGCTTCTGTAGTTTCCGCAGGCAACGCCGCGACAGCAGGCAAGTCCGTCCGCGATCTCGTCTCCTGCGGC
This sequence comes from Micrococcaceae bacterium Sec5.1, assembly GCA_039636795.1. Lineage (NCBI taxonomy): Bacteria > Bacillati > Actinomycetota > Actinomycetes > Micrococcales > Micrococcaceae > Micrococcaceae bacterium Sec5.1. The sequence continues at coordinate 4,901,452 of CP143430.1, forward strand.
GCAGGCACCGACCAGCTGGACATCGCTGCACTCCCTGAGGGCGCTGCCGGCATTCAGGCAGTTATCGATGCCTACCGCGAGCAGATCGCCGTGGTCAGCGAGGCCGGCCCCAAGGTCATCCTCATGGCCTCCCGTGCCTTGGCAAAGGTGGCCAGCGGCGCCGACGACTACCTTCACGTCTACTCGACGCTCCTGCAGGAAGTTGACCAGCCCGTCATTCTGCACTGGCTGGGCACGATGTTCGATCCCGCACTGGCCGGCTACTGGGGCTCCGACGACGTCTCTGTGGCCACCGAAACGTTCCTTAGCCTCATCCGCGAGCACGCGGACAAGGTCGACGGCGTGAAAGTCTCGCTTCTGGACGCTTCCCATGAAGTCGCCCTCCGTGCCAACCTTCCGGAAGGCGTGCGCCTCTACACAGGCGACGACTTCAATTACCCGGAGCTGATCGACGGCGACGACACCCACCACTCAGACGCCCTGCTGGGCATCTTTGCCGCCATTTACCCTGCCGCTTCGGTTGCCTTGCAGAAGTACGACGCCGGCCAAGGTGCAGAAGGGCGCGCGATCCTTGACTCCACCCGTGAGCTCGGAAAGCACATCTTCAGCGCACCCACGTTCTACTACAAGACCGGTATCGCCTTCATGTCCTGGCTCAACGGCAAACAGCCCGGGTTCCAGATGGTCGGGGGGTTGCACTCGGGACGATCCGTCCTGCACCTTGCCAAGACCTTCGAACTTGCCGATCAGGCCGGCTTGCTGAAGGACCCGTCATTGGCGGCATTCCGGATGTCCGACTACCTGCGGATCAACGGAGTGGGCGCATGAGCGACTTTTCCAGACTCTCGCTGAACAGCGCCACGACCAAAAAGTGGACTCTTGCCGAAGCTGTGGACGGTTGTGCGCGCGCGGGCATCCCCGCAATCGGCCCTTGGCGTGATCGCGTAGCGGAAGCCGGACTGGACAAGGCGGCCAAGCTCATCAAGGACGCCGGCCTCCGTGTTTCGTCCCTGTGCCGCGGCGGCTTCCTCACAGCGCCTGATGCCGAAGGTCAGGCTGCGGCCCTGGCCGACAACTTCAATGCCGTCCGCGAAGCAGTAGCGCTGGATACGCAGGAGCTGTTCCTGGTGGTCGGCGGGCTCGCTCCTGGCGAGAAGGACGTCGTCGCGGCACGCCAGCGCGTGGCTGACAGGCTCGAGGAACTCGTCCCGTTCGCTTCTGAGAACGGTGTGCGACTGGTGCTGGAACCGCTGCACCCGATGTACGCCGCAGACCGCGCCCTCATCTCCACCCTTGGCCAGGCCTTGGACCTTGCCGCGCCTTACGACGCGAAGGCAGTGGGTGTGGCCGTCGATACGTTCCACGTCTGGTGGGATCCCGAACTGAAGGCCCAGATCGAACGGGCCGGACGCCATAACCGCATTGCCTCCTACCAGGTATGCGATTTCAACCTGCCGATCGCTTCGGACGCGCTGCTGTCCCGCGGAATGATGGGCGACGGCGTCATTGACTTCGCGACCATCGGCACCTGGGTGCGCGACGCCGGATATAAGGGCGATATCGAGGTTGAGATCTTCAATCAGGAAATCTGGGATGCCGATGGCGATACCGTCCTGGAAACCATGAAGCAGCGCTACGCGGAACTCGTTCTGCCATACGCCTAATGACGTGGTCCTCCTGCGGATGCCCTAAGCTCCGCGGGAGGACCGCCCCCAAAGCAAGCGAGCCCCTGCCCGGTCACGGCAGGGGCTCGCTTTTGTCACGCCCTGCTTGTTTCAGAAGCAAGGCCCGGAATGCCCATGTTAGATAAGTGGTACATAGCTGAAACATTGCGTCGATGAGAGGAAACAATGGCCACCTACGCTGGTTTCACCTGGACAAAGAAGTCCAAGAAACCACTGAAAGGACACCACCATGATGCTCTTGAAGACACTTAACTTTTTCCTCGACGCCAGCAGTAGCCACAGCGGGTCGTCGGGCGATTCCCCTGAAGAAACGACGCCTACTGCCGCCTTCGCTTTTGAGCGCCTGTCCTCCAGCGCCTGGGAGGGCTGGTGGGATGACGCCGATCAGGGCTTTCCTGCAGGGGCATAATCCGAGCGGGATCCTGAGTCCGGCTACACGTTGGCGGGCACGTGGACCTGGGCGCGCGGAACACCGATCAAGGTGAGAGTGCCGCCGTCGTTGGCTTCTAACTCCAGCCGGATGTTCCGGGTTCCCTCCTCTGGCTGGACGGAACTGACACGGAAAACCTCACCGTGGATTTCCACCCGGTCGCCGTCTCGAACGCTCTTGAGCTTCCGGGTGGTGCCGGTCCCGTTGACGCGAGGTTCACTTCTTGTCTTCGGCATCGGCTGTGCGTTCCTGTGATTCGTTGGTGCGTGTTTCGTCATCGTAGTTTTCCCGAAGTTCCTGCCCGCGGCGGATAATCTCCTCTTCCTGTTTCTGCTGTTTGTCGCTGCGCTTGGTACCCCGGGGCGGAAGTTGGATTGTCTCTTCAGCTTCAATCCCTCCCTGCAATTGGCGCCCGCGTTCCATTTCGGCGTCAAATTCTGCACCAAAAAGCAGCGACATATTAAGGATCCAGAGCCACAGCAGCATGATGATGACGCCTGCCAGCGTTCCATACGTCTTGTTGTAATTGCTGAAGTTCCCAACGTAAAAGGCAAAGCCCAACGATGCCAGGGCAAATATCACCAGGGCGATGAGGGACCCCGGGCTGATCCAACGGAACTTGGGCTGCTTGACGTTTGGGGTGAAGTAGTAGAGCACGGCGATGACAATGACCACCAGCACGATCAGGACCGGCCATTTGGCGATGTTCCACACGGTCAGGATCGTGTCGGACATTCCGATTGCCTTACCGATAGCCTCAGCCACTGGTCCGCTGAGGACGAGCATCGCGGCGGCCAGTGCCGCGCCCACAAGCGCAACGATGGTAACGGCAAGCATCGTGCCGCGCAGTTTGACGAAGCCACGGCCTTCATCCACTTCGTACACGCGGTTCATCGCCCTGCTGAAGGCCGTGGTGTAACCGGAGGCCGACCACAACGCCACCAAGATGCCGAGGGCCAGAGCAAAGCCCGCCGCGTTGGACCGCGTCAGTTCCTCGATGGGCTGCCGCAGGGCGTCAACACCGGGCCCGGGGGCGAATTGCTGCACGATGTCCAGTAATGCCGTGGTGGTTTTCCCGGCGTCGCCAAAGATCCCGATGAGGGAAACCAACGCCAAAAGCGCCGGGAAAAGGGAAAGCACTGCATAGTAGGTAAGGCCGGCAGCGGCATCAGGACATTGATCCTTGTTGAACTCCCGCAGTGTCCGTTTTGCGATATACATCCACGTGGGCTTGACGAGGTCGTTGAGACTGTCCGGCTTACGGTCGTCGTCAGGGGCGGGAGCGTTGCCCGCCTTCGCTGTGCTGGTGTGTGCTGAATTCTGAGTAGTCATGGGGCACCTGTTCGTGGGTTGAGCATGCGCGAACAAACTGACCACTTAATAGTAAGCATACTGATGATTCGCATGGAAGAACCCAGCGCAGAGATCCTGCGAATCCCCGAAAACCTCCCAGGGAAAGATGCCCTACGCGGGCTTGCCCAGAAGGAATTCGAAAGGCGATTCAATGACAGCGCGGATCACTTGACCTGCCGCACCCAGCAGCGTCCCGGAGTGCTCCAAACGGGAAACGGTGAGGCTTTCCGGCTCCAGCAGCCCCGGCGCGTACCTTTCCAAACTCGACAGCACTGCCGGTTTCAGCCAATCGGCGAGGACGGCAAAGTGGCCGCCGAGCACCACGGCTTCGATGTCCATCAGACGCGCAGAAGAGGCGAGCGCGATGCCCAGGTACCGTCCGGCGTCGCGCACTGCACGCTTGGCATGCGGCTCGTCCGCGGCCAAGGCCGCGAGCAGAAGTTCGGTTCGCTCGCCAAGTGACCCCTCCGGGATGCGGGCAGCCTCAAAAATAGCTTCCTGTCCAGCGAATGTTTCCAGGCAGCCAGCCCCTCCACAGGAACATGAGGGCCCTTCTGGATGCACCACGATGTGGCCCAACTCGCCAGCTGAGCCGCCAGGTCCCGTGTAGAGCTCCGAACCGATGATGACCCCGCCACCAACGCCGACTTCGCCCGAAACGTAGAGGAAGTCCGCCGGGCCATCGCCGTACCAAAGCTCGCCAAGGGCTGCACTGTTTGCCTCGTTGGACAGCCTGACACCGAGCGGCGCGTCTTCCAGCAACGCCTGCGGATCCAGCTGCTCGTGCTCCCAATGAAGGTTTGGAGCGGACAGGACGATGTTGCGCTGCTCATCAACCAGGCCGGGGACTGCAAGTCCGCCACCGAGGATCGTGATGCCTTCAGCAGCGGCTGCAGCTTTGGCCTGATCGGCGAGTTCACCCAGATGCTCCATGACCGCGCCGGGCTTGAGCCCCCGGTTGCGGGACTCCACTGTGGAACTGAAGCGCAAGTTTCCGCCGAGGTCCACTAGGCCAACGGCCAGATAGTCGACGTTGATTTCCATTCCTACAACGCCTCGGCGGGAGCTGAGCTCGAGGCCCTGACCTGGCCGGCCCCGCTCCCCATCGCGATACAGGCCAACCTCGGAGACGAGTCCCGACTCCACGAGGTCAGCCACCAAGCTCGATACTGCGGCCTTGGTCAGCCCTGTTCCAGCAGCCACCTGGGCGCGGCTGGGCTTGGCGTCGCCGTTGCGGGCGATCGAATCCAGGACAAGCGAAAGATTACGACGGCGGACGTCGCCTACGCGCCCGGGGGCAGCTTGCTCATTCACTCTCGCAGCCTCCTCACGGGGTTGAAAGATTTTTGCCGGTTTCCATTGACCATGATCCATCATCCCCCATATAGTTCAGATTGAAAACTAATTGGAGTGCTTTTTATCCATGGCCTCCTCGCCGCCTTGCAAAGGAGCAACAATGACCCCGCAGCCAACTCCCCAGGACCGTTTCACGTTTGGCCTTTGGACCGTGGGATGGACAGGCGCCGATCCCTTCGGCGTTGCAACCCGGGCAGCCCTGGACCCGATTGAAGCCGTCCACAAGCTCAGTGAACTCGGCGCTTACGGCATCACTTTCCACGACAATGACCTTGTCCCCTTTGACGCCAGCGCATCCGAGCGTGACCTCATCCTGAAGAACTTCAAGGGCGCAATGGCCGAAACGGGCCTCAAGGTTCCGATGGTTACCACCAACCTGTTCAGCCACCCCGTCTTCAAGGACGGCGGATTTACCTCCAACGACCGCTCCGTCCGACGCTTTGCCTTGAGCAAGATCCTGCGCAACATCGACCTCGCCGCTGAACTCGGCGCCGAGACGTTCGTGATGTGGGGCGGCCGCGAAGGCAGCGAGTACGACGGCTCCAAGGATCTCTCCGCGGCTTTGGACCGGATGAAGGAAGGCGTGGACACCGCCGCCGGATACATCAAAGAGAAGGGCTACGGCCTTCGGATTGCCCTGGAACCCAAGCCCAACGAGCCCCGCGGCGATATCTTCCTGCCCACTGTTGGCCACGGCCTGGCGTTCATCGCGCAGCTGGAACACGGCGACATCGTGGGCCTCAACCCCGAGACCGGCCACGAGCAAATGGCGGGCCTGAACTTCACCCACGGCATTGCACAGGCACTTTGGGCCGGCAAGCTCTTCCACATCGACCTCAACGGCCAGCGTGGGATCAAGTATGACCAAGACCTCGTCTTCGGCCATGGCGACCTCACCAGCGCCTTCTTCACCGTGGACCTCCTGGAGAATGGTTTCCCCAACGGCGGACCAAAGTACGATGGCCCCCGCCACTTCGATTACAAGCCCTCCCGCACCGACGGCTACGACGGCGTGTGGGAATCGGCCAAGTCCAACATGTCCATGTACCTGCTCCTGAAGGAACGCGCCCTTGCTTTCCGCGCCGATCCTGAGGTCCAGGAAGCGCTCACTACCTCGGGCGTGTTCGAGCTCGGCGAGCCCACGTTGAACGCTGGCGAAACCACTGCGGACCTGCTGGCTGACGCCAGCGCCTTCGACACGTTCGACGCCGACAAGGCCGCCGAGCGCTCGTTCGCCTTCGTCCGCCTCAACCAGCTGGCCATCGAGCACCTTCTGGGCGCGCGCTAAAAATCAGCCATTCGCATTACCGTCGCCGGGGTCACCAGGATTGCTTCATTTCGGGGCTGCCAGCCCCGGCGACGGTCCGTACCGGAACAAGTCCCCAAAGGAACAAATCGCATGCCTCTCGTCGCCGGGATCGACAGCTCCACCCAGTCCTGCAAAGTGGTCATCAGGGACTCAGACACTGGCGCCCTGGTGCGGCAGGGCCGCGCTTCGCATCCCGAGGGCACCGAGGTCCATCCAGATCACTGGTGGACTGCCCTTCAGGAAGCCATCAGCCAGGCGGGCGGCTTGGACGACGTCGATGCTGTCTCGGTGGGTGGCCAGCAGCATGGAATGGTGTGCCTGGACGAATCAGGAAGCGTGGTCCGCCCAGCGCTGCTGTGGAATGACACCCGATCCGCGCTGGACGCGGAAGAGCTGATCCTGGAAGCCGGCGAAGGTGATCCCGCGGCGGGAGCCGCATATTGGGCGGCCAGCACGGGGACCGTGCCCGTGGCATCCCTTACGGCCACCAAACTACGGTGGCTGGCTCGAAACGAGCCCGAGAATGCCCGACGCACTGCGGCCGCTTGCCTCCCGCACGACTGGCTGTCCTGGCGTTTGGCCGGTCATGGGCCGGGTACAGGGCCGTCATCTCTGGAGTTACTCCGGACTGATCGATCCGATGCTTCCGGCACAGGATACTTCTCCGCCGAGACGGGGGAATACTTGCCGGAAGTCTTGAAAAGCACGCTCGGCCATGTCCCGGTGCTGCCGGCCGTCGTCGGGCCTTTAGATGCCGCCGGAAAGATGCCGAACGGTGCCTTGATCGGGCCAGGCGCAGGCGATAACGCCGCAGCGGGGCTGGGAGTCAGCGCCGCCGTCGGGGATGTTGTTATCTCGATCGGAACGTCCGGAACTGTCTTCGCTGTCTCGGACGTGCCGGCACGGGATGCGAGTGGGCTGGTGGCAGGATTTGCCGATGCCACGGGGAATTACCTGCCTCTTGCCTGTACGCTCAACGCCACCCGGATCTTCGATGCCACCGCTGCGTTGCTCGGCGTGGATCTGCCGGAACTCGGCAAGCTGGCCCTATCCGCGGCGGAAGGAGCCGTCGGCCTGACCCTGGTGCCGTACTTTGAAGGCGAACGGACGCCCAATCTTCCGGACGCCACAGGCTCCCTTCATGGGCTCACGGTTTCCAACTACACGCCCGCCAACCTGGCCAGGGCCGCCGTCGAGGGTGTGTTGTGCTCCCTGGCCGATGGCCTCGCCGCCCTGCAAGCGCAAGGCGTGGCGGCCCGACGCATCATCCTTGTGGGCGGTGGCGCCCAGTCCGAAGCTGTACAGCAGGTTGCCGCTGAGGTCTTCGGATTGCCGGTCTTCGTACCCGCCCCTGGGGAGTATGTGGCAGACGGTGCGGCACGGCAAGCAGCTGGCGTCCTCTCGGGAAAGCTGCCCGATTGGCCCCTTGAAGGAATCGAGGTTGCTGCGTCCAAGGCAACCGGGACCCCCGGGTTCCTGACGAGGTACCGCCATTACGCCGCCAAGGCAGCCATGGGCTGATCACCGCGCAGGTGCTCTATCGTGACAGGGTGAGCACTGAACAATCCGCACCAAGCAGGCCCCCTGTCATGGAGGACGTCGCCCGTGTTGCCGGCGTTTCCCACCAAACAGTGTCCCGTGTTCTGAACAACCACCCCAACGTGAGCCCAAAGACCCGCGAGCGCGTCGAGCAGGCCATCACTGAACTTGGGTACCGCCGCAACACCGCTGCACGCAGCTTGGTGACCCGGCGCTCCCAGACCATTGGTGTCCTGGGCAGTGAGTTGGCGCAGTACGGCCCGTCCCACACCCTCCTCGGAGTGCAGCAGGCCGCCAGGGACGCAGGGTACTTTGTCAGTGTCGCTGGCCTTCGGGAAGTCACGCCGGAGACCATCAGGGACGCCATGGCGCATTTCATGGACCAAGGCGTGGACGGCATCGTCGTAACAGTGCCGCATCCTGGGACCTTTGACGTCCTCAAGGACATCACCGCCCAAGTGCCGCTGGTAGCCGTGGGCTCTCTCGGCGACGAGCACCTCAGCGGCGCCACCGTCGACCAGCGCGGAGGAGCCCGGCTTGCTGTCCAGCACCTCCTTGAGCTGGGTCACAAGCACATCGGGCATCTTTCCGGGCCAGCTGATTGGATTGACGCAGTTGCCCGCACCGAGGGCTGGCGGGACGCGCTGCGTGAGGCCCGCTTGGAACCAGCGGCCCTCATAGAGGGCGACTGGAGTGCCGAATGCGGCTATCGCGAGGGCCTGAAAATAGCCGCCGAACGTTCCATGACGGCGTTGTTTGTGGCCAACGACCAGATGGCTCTGGGGGTGCTCCGGGCGTTCCATGAAGCCGGTGTCCAGGTCCCCTCCGATATCAGTGTTGTGGGCTTCGACGATCAACCCGAAGCCGCTTACTTCATCCCGCCGCTAACTACCGTGGCCCAGGACTTTGAGGAACTAGGCCAGCGCTGCATCGGCTTGCTACTGGATCGCTTGGAGACCGGCACTACGGGTACCCCAGTGACTGTGAAGCCCCGGCTCGTTGTCCGGTCCACGACGGCGCGGCTCGCTGAATAGCCCAAGTAAGTCGCAGCAGAGCGCGTTCTGGACGTTCAAAACGCGCTGATCTGCGACTTGGTTGGGTCGGAGTGTCTGAAACAGCCCCACATGACGCCCATCCTCTTGACATCAAAGTTGTGAGCGCTAACAATTGCATCAGACCTTCTTCATTTCTTCCACCCCGACCCCCGGCAATGAGGCCTTGGCCAGCCGGATGGAGACCCCATGAATACCACTGAAAATCTCCCGCTCGACGAGCAGTTTGTCATCGGCGTGGACTACGGCACTTTGTCTGGTCGCGCCGTCGTCGTGCGCGTCTCGGACGGTGCCGAACTCGGCAGCGGCGTGTTCGAATATCCGCACGCCGTTGTGTCCGACCGCCTGCCCACAACTGGTCAGCGGCTGCCCGCCGACTGGGCGCTCCAAGTGCCCAACGACTACCGCGACGTCCTGCGCAACGCGGTACCGGCCGCCGTCGCCGATGCCGGAATCAACCCGGAACATGTGGTGGGCATCGCCACTGACTTCACCGCTTGCACCATGGTCCCGACGACGGCGGACGGCACTCCGCTGAACGAACTGGAACGCTTCGCGGACCGTCCTCACGCTTACGTCAAGCTGTGGCGTCACCACGCCGCGCAGCCGCAGGCCGACCGCATTAACAAGCTCGCCGAAGAACGTGGAGAGGCATGGCTTCCCCGGTATGGCGGCCTGATCTCTTCAGAGTGGGAGTTCGCCAAGGGCTTGCAGCTGCTTGAGGAAGATCCCGACGTTTACAGCGCCATGGATCATTGGGTTGAGGCAGCCGACTGGATCGTCTGGCAGCTGTGCGGCAGCTACGTTCGAAATGCCTGCACCGCTGGCTACAAGGGCATCTACCAGGACGGCAAGTACCCGTCGGAGGATTTCCTCGCCGCCCTGAACCCCGACTTCAAGGGCTTCGTATCTGAAAAACTGGAGCACACCATCGGCCGCTTGGGCGACGCCGCAGGCTACCTCACGGAAGAGGCAGCCGCCTGGACCGGCTTGCCTGCGGGAATTGCCGTAGCGGTGGGCAATGTGGACGCCCACGTCAGCGCTCCCGCAGCCAACGCTGTTGAGCCGGGACAACTCGTGGCCATCATGGGCACGTCCACATGCCACGTCATGAACGGTGACGTCCTGCGTGAAGTCCCGGGCATGTGCGGCGTCGTGGATGGCGGCATCGTGGACGGATTGTGGGGCTATGAAGCCGGACAATCCGGAGTTGGCGATATCTTCGGCTGGTTCACCAAGAACGGCGTTCCCCCTCACTACCACCAAGCAGCAGCCGCCAAGGGCCTGGGCATCCACGAATACCTCACCGAACTCGCAGAGAAGCAGGCGATCGGCGAGCACGGCCTGATCGCCCTGGACTGGCACTCAGGCAACCGCTCAGTGCTGGTGGATCACGAACTGTCGGGCGTCATAGTGGGCCAAACCCTGGCCACAAAGCCAGAAGACACCTACCGCGCGCTGCTGGAGGCCACGGCCTTCGGCACCCGGACCATCGTGGATGCATTCCGTGATTCCGGGGTACCGGTCAAGGAGTTCATCGTGGCTGGCGGACTATTGAAGAACAAGTTCCTGATGCAGGTCTACGCAGACATCACTGGCCTGCAGCTCTCCACGATCGGCTCGGAGCAGGGGCCTGCCCTCGGCTCGGCAATCCACGCCGCTGTAGCTGCCGGGAAGTACCAGGACATCCGCGAAGCGGCGGCATCCATGGCAGCTGCCCCGGGCGCTGTGTACACGCCGATCCCTGAAAATGTCAGGGCCTACGAGGCACTTTTCCAGGAATACCGCACCCTGCACGACTACTTCGGCCGCGGGACCAACAGCGTCATGCACCGCCTGAAGGCAATTCAGCGCGCTGCCCACACCGCCATCACAGAAGGGGTCAACGCATGAGCACGCTCTTGGAAACCATCGCGAAAGTCCGGCGCGAAGTCTGCGACCTCCACGCTGAGCTGACCCGCTACAAGCTGGTTGTCTGGACTGCGGGCAACGTCTCCGGACGGATCCCTGGCTACGACCTCATGGTCATCAAGCCCTCCGGTGTCTCCTATGACGAGCTGACCCCCGAGCACATGGTGGTCACGGACCTTTACGGGACTCCCGTCAGGGGCATCAACATCGGAAGCGGCGGAACCGTTGACTGGGGCAACCCGGACCTCTCCCCGTCCTCTGACACTGCAGCCCATGCCTACGTCTACCGGCACATGCCCGAGGTTGGCGGAGTGGTGCACACCCACTCCACCTATGCCACGGCCTGGGCAGCCCGGGGCGAAGAGATCCCCTGCGTGCTGACCATGATGGGCGACGAGTTCGGCGGCCCGATCCCGGTAGGCCCGTTCGCACTGATCGGAGACGATTCGATCGGACAGGGAATCGTGGAGACCCTCAAGAACTCCCACTCCCCCGCCGTGCTCATGCAGAACCACGGACCTTTCACCATCGGCAAGGACGCGAGGTCCGCGGTGAAGGCAGCCGTGATGTGCGAGGAAGTGGCAAAGACGGTGCACGTCTCCCGGCAACTCGGCGAACCCCTCCCCATTGACCAGGCCAAGATCGACTCGCTCTACAACCGCTACCAAAACGTCTACGGCCGCTAAAGCGGACGACCACCACACTTTCAGGAGCCATGAAAATGCCCAGCGCCAACAATACGTCCCTTGATCAGTACGAGGTCTGGTTCCTCACCGGCAGCCAGCACCTCTACGGCGAAGACGTCCTCAAGCAGGTCGCCTCGCAATCGCAGGAGATTGCCAACTCCCTCAACGATTCCTCGGACGTGCCGGTCAAGCTCGTGTGGAAGCCGGTCCTCACAGATACCGACGCCATCCGCCGCACCGCGCTGGAAGCGAACTCGAACGATTCCGTGATCGGCGTGACCGCCTGGATGCACACGTTCAGCCCGGCCAAGATGTGGATCCAGGGCCTGGACGCCCTGCGCAAGCCGCTCCTGCACCTGCACACACAGGCCAACCGTGACCTGCCGTGGGCCGATATCGACTTCGACTTCATGAACCTGAACCAGGCAGCGCACGGCGACCGTGAATTCGGGTATATCCAGTCGCGCCTCGGCGTGCCGCGGAAGACCGTCGTCGGGCATGTCAGTAACCCTGACATTGCCCGCCAGGTAGGCGCCTGGCAGCGCGCCTCGGCCGGTTGGGCCGCTGTGCGGACGCTGAAGCTGACCCGTTTCGGCGACAACATGCGCAACGTCGCCGTCACCGAAGGCGACAAGACCGAAGCCGAGCTGCGCTTCGGCGTCTCGGTCAACACCTGGTCCGTGAACGAACTCGCCGACGCCGTTCACGGCGCTGCGGAGTCCGACGTCGACGCCCTGGTTGCCGAGTATGAGAACCTCTACGAGGTGGTTCCGGAACTGCAAAAAGACGGTGCGCGGCACGAGTCGCTGCGCTACAGCGCGAGGATCGAACTCGGTCTCCGCAGCTTCCTGGAAGCGAACGGCTCAGCCGCGTTCACGACGTCGTTCGAGGACCTGGGCGAACTCCGCCAGCTCCCCGGCATGGCAGTCCAGCGGCTCATGGCTGACGGCTACGGCTTTGGCGCCGAGGGCGACTGGAAGACCGCCATCCTGGTCCGCGCCGCCAAGGTCATGGGCGCGGGGCTGCCCGGCGGCGCCTCGCTCATGGAGGACTACACCTACCACCTTGAGCCCGGCTCGGAGAAGATCCTGGGCGCGCACATGCTGGAGGTCTGCCCCTCCCTGACCGCAAAGAAGCCACGTGTGGAGATCCACCCGCTGGGCATTGGCGGCAAGGAAGACCCCGTACGCATGGTGTTCGATACGGACGCCGGCCCCGGCATTGTGGTCGCACTGTCCGACATGCGCGATCGATTCCGCTTGGTAGCGAATGTGGTGGACGTCGTCGATCTCGACCAGCCGCTGCCCAACCTTCCGGTGGCCCGCGCACTGTGGGAGCCCAAGCCCAACTTCGCAACGTCGGCCGCAGCCTGGCTCACTGCCGGCGCCGCCCACCACACGGTACTGTCTACGCAGGTGGGCCTGGAGGTGTTCGAGGACTTCGCCGAAATCGCCAAGACTGAACTCCTGACCATCGACGAGGACACCACCATCAAACAGTTCAAGAAGGAACTGAACTGGAACGCCGCCTACTACAAGCTGGCCGGCGGCCTGTGAGCAGCGAATTCACGCTGGAGTCCGGCGGTTACCGGGCTGTCATCACAGCCCGGGCCGCGGCGCTGCGTGTTTTGCAGTTCCAGGGCCGCGACCTCGTGGTTCCCTTTGCGGCCGGCGAACCAATCCCGGATTACCGGGGAATCATCGCGGCGCCGTGGCCCAACCGGATTGCCGACGGTGCCTATCGTTTCAATGGCAAGGTGCATCACTTGCCCGTCAACGAACCGGACCGGGGCACGTCCTTGCACGGCCTCGCATTTCCCCTGGATTGGGTACTGAAAGAGTCCGACGCCGATTCACTCACGTTGACCTGCACAGTTGGGCCCACGCCGGGATACCCGTTCGTACTGGAGCTCTCGGCTCGGTACGTGTTGGACGACGCCGGGCTGCACACGCGGGTAACTGCCTTGAACGCAGCCGACGCTCCGGCACCGTACGGCGTGTGCCCGCACCCTTATCTCGTGGCCGGGTCGTCGCCGCTGGATCAGTGTGTCCTCGATTTTGCTGCGGATAGCTTCCTTGAGGTCACCCCTGACAGGCTGCTGCCCGTTGGTGTTGTGGGAGTTGAGGGCCACGCTTTCGATTTCCGGACCCCGCGCGCCATCGGCACCACTGAGATCGACCATGCGTTCACAGGAATAGCGTTCGACGGCGGGCTGGCGCGGCTTTCGCTGCGCGACCCGGCGGGCACCGGCGTCGGGATGTCCTGGGACGAAAGCTGCCCATGGCTGCAGATCCATACGGCTGACAAGCCGGCACCGCTTCCAAACCGGTTGGGCTTGGCCGTAGAGCCGATGACCTGCCCGCCCGACTCGTTCAACAGCGGTACTGACCTGATCCGCCTGGAACCCGGTGCCGAGCACACTTCGGCGTGGAGCATCTACGCCCTGTAGTTACCCGACTGGGTAGCAGTAGTGCGCGTTCTGAGCGGGCGGTTTCTAGCGGTTATCGCAACAGGAAGGTTCTGATCATCTCATTGGGGGTGCAGAAGTCGAATCGTTGGCGGGGTCTGTCGTTGAGTTCGTGGGCGACGTAGTCGAGGTCTGTTTGGCTGTAGATGCTTAGGTCTGAGCCTTTGGGGAAGTACTGGCGCAGGAGCCCGTTGGTGTTCTCGTTCGAGCCGCGTTGCCAAGGTGAGTGGGGATCGCAGAAGTAGATATCGATATCGGCTGCGATCTTCACTTCCTTGTGCCTGCGCATCTCGGTGCCTTGGTCCCAGGTCAGGGAGGGCCTCAGTTCCTCGGGAAGGGCGCCCATTTTGCGGATCAGCCCATCCCGAACGGACTCCGCACGGTTTTCTCCGGTCGGGACATGGAGGAGCATCACGAACCCGGTCGTGCGCTCCACTACGGTGCCGATGGCGGTTTTCCCGTCCTTGCCTACGATCAAGTCGCCTTCCCAATGTCCTGGCACGGCACGGTCTTCGACCTCCGCGGGGCGGTCGGCGATCATGACCTTGTCCTGGATTCTGCCGCGGCGTTCGTCGGGGCGGCGTTGGGGTTTGCGCAGGGTCCGGCCGGTGCGCAGGTTCTTGACCAGTTCCCGCTTCAGTCCGCCCCGGGACTCAAGATAGAGGGACTGGTAGATGGTCTCGTGTGACACCCACATCTCCGGGTTGTTCGGGAAGTCCTTGCGGAGTCTGCCGGCGATCTGGACCGGTGAGTCTTTCTTGCCGAGCCGCTTTTCGACTTCCTCGCGCAGGGTTTGGTTGCTGTTGAGCTTAGCGGTCTTGGGCCGAGCTGCCCGGGCGTGGGCACGAGCATGGGCGGTGGTAGCCCGGTAGAAAAAGACCTTGTCAGCGTTCCGCCGCAGCTCCCGGGAGATCGTTGACGGGGACCGGCCCAACCGTCTGGCGATCTCACGGACCGATTCCTTGCCCCGCCATAAGGAGATCAACTCCCGCTCCTCGAAAGACAGGGAACGGCCGGTCAGGGCCCGGCCCCTGCGGGGCCGGACCCCTCCCGAGGACCTCAGCTCACGGCGGACCGTCGTCACGGACCACCCGACGGACGCACCTGCATCTTCGAAACGCGCGCCGTCGGAAACCTGCTGCCAGAAAGACTGAACAACCTCAGCAACCAAACGATTCGTAAACTTCACCATGGCAATCGACACCCTTCAATAATCAGGTGTTGCGATCACAGCATGATTCAGCGCGTTCAAAACGCGCACTGCTGCGACCTACTTGGGCGTGCCGGACGTGCTTTGACGCACCACGAGCTCCGGCGTGAACACCACGGCCCGGTGTTTGGTTCCGCCGCTTTCCTGCTCCTCCGCCAGCAACTCGATCGCGGTGCGGCCCAAGGCCTCGGTGGGCTGGCGGATGGAGGACAAGGGTACGACGGCGGAGACGGCGAAGTCGATGTCGTCGTAGCCAATCAGGGCAATATCCTCGGGGATCTTGATAGTCCGGAGCATGGTCACGGACTGCATGACGCCGAGCGCCAGGAGGTC
Organism: Micrococcaceae bacterium Sec5.1; assembly: GCA_039636795.1. NCBI lineage: Bacteria > Bacillati > Actinomycetota > Actinomycetes > Micrococcales > Micrococcaceae > Micrococcaceae bacterium Sec5.1. Next base: position 4,916,783 of record CP143430.1, read on the forward strand.
GTTGGAACAGAACACGGCTTCGGGCCTTTCGTCCGGAGACCGCTCCACCAAATCGTTGCCCACTTGGCGCCCCGCAAGGACGGTCTGCCCTGCGGAATCCAGGACCTCGATGGTCGCCCCAGCTACTTCTGCGACGGCCCGCTGCGCGCCGTTGAGTCGGTTGGCTACCTGGCGAATTGATGGGGTACCAACAAAAGCCAGACGACGGCGGCCCGTGTCCAGCAGGTGCTGGGCGGCAAGATATCCGCCTTCTTCGTCATCCACGGAGACTGAGCTGCACCGCTCGGTGTCGGCGAGTTGGTCCACCAGGACGGTTGGCACGCCGCGTTCACGCAGCGTATCGATCCGATCCCCAACGTCCCCTACGGGCGAGATCAGCAGGCCCTGGACCCGCTGTTCCTGGAACAGGTCCATGTAATGGACTTCCCGGGAAGCGTCCTGGCCGCTGTCCCCCACCAGCACGACGCTGCCCAGGGCTGTCGCCGCATCTTCCGCCGCGCGAGCCAAGGAGGAGAAGAACGGGTTGCCCACGTCCAGTACGATCAGTCCGATGGTTCGGCTCTGCCCTGCGCGGAGTTGGCGTGCGGCGTCGTTGCGGACGAAGCCGAGTTCGGCGATGGATTTGAGGACTCGCTCCTTGGTCCTTTGCGATACGCGGTCCGGATAGTTCAGCACGTTGGAAACAGTTCCCACGGCCACTTGTGCGTGGGTGGCAACGTCTTTGATGCTCGCTGTTTGGGACATGCTTTCCAATCTCCGCCGGTTGTCATCGATATACAGGAAACGCCTTGACACCCTCCTTCTCACGAGGGTAGTTTGAATCGTAACAAATGAAACGATTCAAAGACGAGTGACCTGGAGAACCGCACATGAGGGTCTGTTTCCGCTCTTCCGTCCAGCCGGAGCTGATAGACGAATACAAGCGCCGGCACGCAGCCGTTTGGCCGGAAATGCTGCACGCCCTCAAGGACGCGGGATGGAATAACTACTCGCTGTTCCTGGCTCCCGACGGGCAACTGATCGGATACCTGGAATGTGACGACTACCAGGCCGCGCAAGCCCGGATGGTCATGACCGACGTCAACGCCCGCTGGCAGGCCGAAATGGCAACCCTGTTCTCGAACAGCGACCTGCCTCCGGACCAGGGATTCGAAATCGTCGAAGAAGTTTTCAATCTTGAGGATCAACTGGCCAAGGCCAGCACTGTCGCAACCCACCAGAAGGAACAAGCATGAACACCACAGAATCGGCCCTGGGCCGCTTGGGAGAACTGGCCATTGAAGTGCCATCCTGGGCCTACGGAAATTCGGGGACCCGGTTCAAGGTCTTCGGCACTCCAGGTACACCCCGCACCGTCCAGGAAAAGATCGCCGACGCCGCCAAGGTCCACGAGCTGACGGGCCTGGCGCCCACCGTTGCACTGCACATTCCGTGGGACAAGGTTGATGACTACTCTGCGCTGCGCGAATACGCGGCAGGACTGGGCGTTGGACTGGGCACCATCAACTCCAACACGTTCCAGGACGACGAGTACAAATTCGGTTCCCTGACCTCGTCCAAGGAGTCTGTGCGCCGCCGGGCGATCGACCACCATCTTGAGTGCATCCAGATCATGGATGCCACCGGATCAAAGGACCTGAAGATCTGGTTGGCCGACGGCACCAACTACCCCGGCCAGGACGATATGCGCGGCCGCCAGGATCGCCTCGCGGAATCCCTCCAGGAGATCTACGCAGCCCTCGGCGACGAGCAACGGCTGGTCCTGGAGTACAAGTTCTTCGAGCCGGCTTTCTATCACACCGATGTTCCGGACTGGGGCACGTCCTACGCCCAGACCCTTGCCCTCGGCGAGAAGGCCTTCGTCTGCCTGGACACCGGCCACCACGCTCCAGGGACCAACATCGAGTTCATCGTCATGCAGCTCCTTCGTCTGGGCAAGCTCGGCTCGTTCGACTTCAACTCCCGTTTCTACGCCGATGACGACCTCATCGTGGGCGCGGCTGATCCGTTCCAGCTGTTCCGCATCATGCACGAGGTGATCCGCGGCGGCGGTTTCGGGAAGGATTCAGGCGTTGCCCTGATGCTGGACCAGTGCCACAACCTGGAAGAGAAGATCCCGGGCCAGATCCGCTCGGTCCTGAACGTCCAGGAAATGACGGCCCGCGCACTGCTCGTGGATACCGCAGCATTGTCAGAGGCCCAGCGTGCCGGGGATGTCCTGGCCGCAAACGGCATCTTCAATGATGCCTTCTACACCGACGTCCGCCCTGTCCTTGCGGAGTGGCGTGAGTCCCGCGGCCTACCTGCCGACCCGATCGCTGCCTACAAGGCCAGTGGCTACCAGAAGAAGATCAACGAGGACCGCGCAGGCGGCCAGCAAGCCGGATGGGGCGCATAACAAATGACCAACACAGCTAATGAGTCCGTACAGCAACTGATTTCCCGCTCCAACCGCCTCGGTGCGGACAAGCGGAACACCAACTTCGCCGGCGGCAACACCTCCGCCAAGGGCACCGAGAAGGACCCGGTCACGGGCCAGGACGTCGAGCTCCTCTGGGTCAAGGGCTCCGGTGGTGACCTCGGCACGCTGAAGGCCGAAAATCTGGCGGTACTCCGGCTGGACCGGCTGCAGGCACTGAAGTCCGTTTACCCCGGCGTCGAGCGTGAAGACGAAATGGTGGCCGCCTTCGATTACTGCCTGCACGGCAAGGGGGGCGCTGCGCCGTCGATCGATACTGCCATGCACGGCCTGGTGGACGCTGCGCATGTTGATCACCTGCACCCCGATTCGGGCATCGCGATTGCGACGGCGGTGGACGGCGAAGCGCTGACCTCGAAGGTATTCGGCGAGAAGGTTGTGTGGGTTCCCTGGCGTCGCCCCGGTTTCCAGCTCGGCTTGGACATCGCCGCGATCAAGGAAGCGAACCCGCAGGCCATCGGCACCATCCTCGGTGGCCACGGCATCACCGCCTGGGGTGCCACGAGTGAAGAGGCTGAGGCCAACTCGCTGTGGATCATCGATCAGGCAGAGAAGTTCATCGCGGAGAACGGCAAGGCAGAGCCCTTCGGCGCGAAGCTCCCCGGCTACGGCGCACTGCCCGAGGCCGAACGCAAAGCCAAGGCAGCCGCCCTCGCTCCGGTGATCCGCGGCCTGGCCTCCACGGACAAACCGCAGCTGGGGCACTTCAGTGATGACGCCGTCGTGCTTGAATTCCTCGCCGCGGAAGAGCACCCGCGCCTCGGCGCGCTGGGCACCTCCTGCCCTGACCATTTCCTGCGCACCAAGGTCAAGCCGCTGGTCCTGGACCTGCCCGCCGATGCCTCGATCGAGGATTCCGTCAACCGCTTGAAGGACCTGCACGCGGACTACCGCGAGGACTATCAGGCGTACTACGACCGCCACGCCGACGCCGATAGCCCGGCATTGCGCGGGGCGGACCCGGCAATCGTGCTGATTCCCGGCGTCGGCATGTTCTCCTTCGGCAAGGACAAGCAGACCGCCCGCGTGGCTGGCGAGTTCTACATCAACGCCATCAATGTGATGCGTGGTGCCGAGTCGATCTCCACCTACGCGCCGATCGAGGAATCCGAGAAGTTCCGCATCGAATACTGGGCCTTGGAGGAAGCCAAGCTCGCCCGCATGCCAAAGCCCAAGTCCCACGCCACCCGCATCGCACTGGTGACCGGTGCGGCGTCGGGCATCGGCAAGGCCATCGCCACGCGTTTGGCGTCCGACGGCGCGTGCGTAGTGATTGCCGACCTGAACCTTGAGAACGCCCAGGCCGTCGCCGCGGAACTGGGCGGACCCGACGTCGCCATCGGCGTCCAGGCTGACGTGACCGACGAAGCCCAGATCGCAGCAGCGATCCAGGAAGCCGTCCTCGCGTTCGGTGGCCTGGACCTGGTGGTCAACAACGCCGGCCTGTCCATCTCCAAGCCGCTGCTGGAAACCACTGAAAAGGACTGGGACCTGCAGCACAACGTCATGGCCAAGGGCTCATTCCTGGTGTCCAAGGCCGCGGCCAAGGTCATGATCGAGCAGGGCATGGGTGGGGACATCATCTACATCTCCTCCAAAAACTCCGTGTTCGCCGGCCCGAACAACATCGCCTACTCCGCCACGAAGGCCGACCAAGCCCACCAGGTCCGTCTGCTGGCTGCTGAGCTGGGCGAGTACGGCGTCCGCGTCAACGGCATCAACCCCGACGGCGTGGTCCGCGGCTCCGGCATTTTCGCCGGCGGCTGGGGCGCCAAGCGCGCTGCGGTGTACGGCGTGGACGAGCAGGAACTGGGCAAGTACTACGCCCAGCGCACCCTGCTCAAGCGCGAAGTCCTGCCGGAACACGTTGCCAATGCAGCCTCCGTGCTCACCAGCAATGAGCTGTCCCACACCACCGGCCTGCACATCCCCGTGGACGCGGGCGTCGCTGCGGCCTTCCTGCGCTAAAGGCCGTCATGAGCAAGGGTTCAACCGCGAAGCCAGTCTTCGCCGCCATCGACATTGGCGCCTCTTCCGGTCGCGTCATGCTGGGCCGGGTCTCTCCCTCGGCAGGGGTCTCGCTTGAGACGATCCACCGCTTCCCCAACGGGGTTGTGGAGCTCGACGGCGGCCTCCGCTGGGACTTCGACGCCCTGTTCGCGGAGGTACTCAAGGGCTTGACGGCGGCCACTGCTGTAGCGCGTGAGAATGGCGAGCGCATCGTCAGCATCGGCATCGACACGTGGGCCGTGGACTACGGCCTGGTGAACGATGCCGGCACACTTACCGCGCAGCCGTACAGCTATCGGGACGAGCGCAGCCGCGCGACGGTGGAACGTGTGCACTCCTCGATCTCCCCGGAGAAGTTGTATGCCACAACGGGTTTGCAATACCTGCAGTTCAACACGCTCTACCAGCTGGCGGCGGAACCAAAGCTGGATGGTTTGCAGGCTCTCCTCATCCCGGACCTGATCGCCTTCCTCCTCACGGGAGAGCGACGGACCGAGGCGACAAACGCCTCCACCACAGGGCTCTTTGATGCTGTTGCGGGAGAGTGGGCCACACAGTTCCTGGACGCACTGGGCCTGCCCGGAGACATCTTTCCTCCCCTCATTCAGCCGGGCGAAACCGTGGGCACCCTCCTGCCGGGCATCCTCGAACAAACGGGATTGCCGGCGGACACCAGGGTGGTTGCGGTTGGATCCCACGACACGGCTTCGGCTGTAGCGGCTGTCCCCGCTGAAGTGCCGGACTTCGCCTACATTTCCTCGGGAACGTGGTCCTTGGTGGGCATTGAGTTGGACAGCCCAGTGTTGAGCGAGGCAAGCCGCAAGGCCAACTTCACCAACGAACGCGGTGTGGACGGAACCATCCGGTACCTGCGGAATGTCGGCGGGCTCTGGCTGCTCAGTGAGTGCCAACGTGCTTGGGCGGCACAAGGGTTCAGCCAATCGTTGACCTCCCTGCTGGACGCGGCCGCAGCGCTCCCCGCCGGCGGTCCACGAATCAACGCCGATGACCCCGCCTTCACAGCCCCGGACAACATGCCGGATCGCATCCGCGCAGCCGTGCGGAACACAGGTGCCGTGCTCGCGGACCGGCCTGCCGCCGTCGTGCGTTGCATCATGGACAGCCTCGCGGCCGGTTACGCCCGCACGCTGGCGGAAGCTGAACGGCTCGCGGGCCGCCATGTGGACGTGGTGCATATTGTGGGCGGCGGTTCGCAGAACCGGCTCCTATGCCAACTCACGGCGGACGCCACGGGCAAACCCGTGATTGCCGGACCTGTTGAGGCGACTGCACTGGGCAACGTCCTGGTTCAGGCGCGCGCTGCGGGTGTGGTGGAAGGTGGGCTTCCTGAACTGCGCGCCCTAGTAGCCGCTGGGACGGACCTCGAACGCTACGAGCCGGCCCAGGCGGTAAGTGGCGTACCTTCCTGACCCACTTTGAAATGGCGGCAGCCCCGAAACAACCGAAATAGGATGTTTCGGGGCTGCTTCCTTGTCCAGCTCCTGTGAATGTCTATGAATGTTGTGAATCTCTACCTGTCTACAAGCAACGCCGCCGACGCCCGCCGAACGTCTGGTACGTCACAGCGCCGGATGAGGGTGCCGCGCTAAACTGATCGCATTATGATCCGCACAATGTTCAAGTCCAAGATCCACCGCGCAACGGTGACCCATGCCGATCTTCACTACGTCGGTTCGGTCACTGTCGACCTTGACCTGCTGGACGCGGCTGACATCCTTCCGGGCGAACTCGTCTCCATCGTTGACGTGACCAATGGCGCCCGGCTGGAGACCTACACCATCGCCGGCGAGCGCGGTTCCGGCGTGATCGGGATCAACGGCGCTGCTGCCCACCAGGTTCATGTGGGGGATGTCGTCATCCTCATCACCTATGCCGAGATGACTACGGAAGAGGCGCGCGCCTACGAGCCCAGGGTTGTCCATGTCAGCAAAGACAACAAGATCCTGCAGCTCGGAAACGACCCCGCAGAGGGCCACACACCTGGGCTGATGCGTCCGCCGCACGCGCTGAGCAACGCAGCGCACATGAGCTAACCCGGCCAAAAGCCAAACCTCGACGTCGGCACTCACCTGAGTGCCGACGTCGCGCTTTTGGTGTCCGTATGACGGAACTCTCGCCAGAAAACGCTTACTCAGCGCAGCGATGTGGCTAGGCTGTTGTTCGTGACCCACGACCTCCCCGCCCGCACGCCCTCATGATCGGCGTCCTGTCCGGGTTCTTCGTGGTTTGGGCCATCATTCTGGTGGGCATGTTCGTCGGGCGTCGCGGAATCCTGGGTGAGAATGCCCGCTCGGTCCTGAGCTCGTTGACGTTCTTCGTCGCAAGCCCTGCACTGCTGTTTGAAACCCTGAGCAAAGCGAAGCTGCACGAAGTGTTTGCCGCCCCGCTGCTGGTCACCGCGGTGGGTGCCATCATCACGGGACTGCTGTTCTTCCTCATCGTAAAGTTCTGGCTGAAGCGCACTTTGCCCGAAGCCCTGATGTCATCGATGAGCGCCTCACTGGCGAACTCCGCGAACCTGGGCATCCCGATTGCCGTTTTTGTCCTGGGTGACGCGAGCTACGTTGTGCCGCTGCTAATCTTCCAGCTCGCGTTCTACACGCCCCTGTACTTGATGGCCCTGGACGCCAGCACGAGTACCCACCGCACCACTCCCCTGCGGTTCCTGCTCATGATTGTGAAGAACCCGATGATCGTGGGCTCGGGGCTTGGACTTCTGGTGGCAGGAACGGGTTTCCAGGTGCCCGCGCTCATTCTGGAGCCGATCCACCTGATTGGTGGCGCCGCGATTCCAGCGATGCTGATGGCGTTTGGCATGAGCTTGAACGGATCGAGGCCTTTGCAGAAGGATGCCGGCCGCCGCCTGGACACGCTGCTGGCCAGCGGGTTCAAGCTGTTCGTGCACCCTTCAATCGCTTATGTGTTTGCCCGCTTTGCCTTGGGGATGGACGGTCATGCCCTGTTTGCCGTGGTGGTGACGGCGGCGCTCCCGACGGCCCAAAACGTGTTCGTGGCCGCCACCCGCTACCGCGCCGGTGTCACCGTTGCCAAGGACACCGTGCTCATCACGACAATCGTCGCAGTGCCCGCAATGATCGCCGTGGCCCTGCTCCTCACCTAGGCCTCCCCGCCCAAGTAGGGGACAGATAACGCTCCACTCGGGCCTGGGAGGAGCGTTATCTGTCCCCTAGTTGGGCTACTCCACGTCGGCGCTGGCCAGGTAATGGTCCAGGAGCTGCGCACACCGGATAAAGCCCAGGTGCGAGTATGCCTGTGGGTGGTTGCCAAGGTGCGTTTCCGAGGCAGGATCGTACTCCTCCGGAAGCAGGCCAGTAGGACCGAACAAAGCCACCAGCTGGTTGAAGAGTTCCAGCGCATCATCCAAGCGTCCAACAGCAAGGTATGCCTCGATCAGCCAGGTGGTGCAGATGTGGAAGCCGCCCTCCAAACCCGGCAGGCCGTCGTCGTACCTGTACCTGAAAACGGTGGGACCCACACGCAATTCGCGTTCAACAGCCGTTACGGTGTCCAAGAACCGCTGGTCTTGGACATCCAGCAGGCCGGACAATCCGATATGCAGCACGGCGGCGTCGAGATCGGGGCTGTCGTAGGCCACGGTGTAGGAAGCCGCAGATGAATCCCAGCCCTCGCGGAGGACTTCCTCGCGGATCTTGGCGGCTATCGGCGCCCAGTCCTCGTGTGCCACGCGACCATGCAAAGCAGCAGTCCGCACAGCCCGGTCCAGCGTCACCCAACACATAACCTTCGTGTACACGTGGTGGCGTGGGGGTCGGCGCGCTTCCCAGATTCCGTGGTCGGGCTCGTGCCAGCGGGCAATGACCGCGTGGGCCATCTGCTCCATCAGGAACCAGTGCTCATCCGGCAGGTACCCGCGCCGCTCGCCAAGATCGTGAATCAGCTCGGCAATCGGGCCAAAGACGTCCAACTGCACCTGGTGGTCGGCCGCGTTTCCGATCCTCACCGGACGCGAACCGGCATAACCCGGAAGGCTCTCGACGATCGCTTCCGTGGACAGCGGAGCACCCGTCACAGAGTAAAGTGGGTGCAGCCACTCCGGCCCGGGCGCAGTCTCCAGGATGCGGCCAAGCCAGCGAAGGAACCCGTCGGCCTCGTCCGTGGAGCCCAAGCTCACCAAGGAGTTAACGGTCATGGACCCGTCGCGCAGCCAGCAATACCGGTAGTCCCAGTTGCGCGTCCCGCCGATGCCCTCGGGCAGCGATGTGGTTGGCGCCGCCAGGACAGCACCTGTTGGCTCATGCACCAGCGACCTCAGCACCAGTGCCGACCGCCGTACCAGCGAGGTCTTGATGGTGGGAAGCTGCAGCGCTTTGACCCACTCCCGGGCAGACTGCCCGACGGCGGCACGCCGGGTCGGCTCTCCAGTCGGGTCTGCGGGGGGCGGCTCAGTGTCACCGCAGCGCAGGTTCAGCACGACGGGACCATACTGCAGCGGCACTTCTGCGGTGGCGGTGGCGTACCTGCCGTCACTGCTGATCTGGAAGGCAACCCCCGGCGCCGAGAGGATGATGGGATCCGAGGTGCCCATGATGTGGACTTCCTCGCCACGGATCTCCATGCTGAACGGCGCAGTGGCATAGTCCGGCCGGGGCGCGAACACTATCCGTGCCGTGCCCGTGCCGGACAGAACACGGACCAAGCTGGTGATGCCTTCAGGCGCAGGCTCAAGATAGTCGGTCACAGTGACATCGGCCCAACGAGTCTCCACGATCATCGTGTTGTCCACATAGCGCTGTGCGAGTACTTGCGAACCCTTGACTGGCTCGATGCTGAAGTGGCCCGCCGGGTCACCGCCCAGGATATGGGCAAACAGGGACCCCGAGTCCGGCAAGGGGTGGGTCATCCAGCAAACCTTGGCGTCAGGGGTGAGCAACGCCGTCGACGTGCCGTTTCCGATCATCGAATGCCGCTCCAGCCCCACGGCGTCCTCGCCGAACAGCCAGGCCCGCCGCAGTTCGAACAACAAAGCCAGCACGCGCGCAAAGGCTTCCGGATCCGGAATGGTGTGTGCCGCCGTCGTACTCCCGGGACCGACGTGAAGGCCAAGGTCAGGACCGCGCAACGTGGCGAGCGCCTTTTCGTCGCTTAAAGCGTCGCCCGCGTAAAGGGCAGCGCTCACACCCAGGCGCGAGCGAAGCTGTTCCAGGGCCTGGCCCTTGGCCGGCTCCTCAACGGTGAGGTCCAGCACGGAGCCGTCGATGATGAAGTAGAGCCCGTACTCAATGGCAATCTGCTGGGAACGGAAGATGACGCGTTCCACCACTTCCGGCGTCGCGGGTCGGGTGTGGACAGCTACGCCCACCGGTTTGCGAACGATGCTGATGCCCTTCTCGAAGGCAACCGCTTCAGTCAATGACGTGGCTACCTGCTGGAGCAGGGTTTCCGTGGCCAGGGACAGGGTGTACGCATAGCCCATGTCGAACTCAACGCCGTGCGAGCCCACCAAATGAACTTCTGCGGGCAACCTGGAGACCGCAGCAAGGTCGCGCAGGGACCGGCCGGAAATGATGGCCGTATGCGTATTGGGGAGTGCTGCGAGCGCACGGAGAGCCACAGCCGCACTATCCAGCGGCAGGGTCTCGGTGGAGACGCCTTCAGCTGCACAGAGAGTGCCGCCATAGTTGCACGCCACCAGCAGACCCGGGACGCGGGCAATGGCCCTAAGCTCCGTCATCAACTGCGGTGTGATGCCCTGCTGCGCGTCCGTCCGGAGCAAGGTCCGGAGCAGGCCAAGCGGCAGCGAATTCATCAGCAGCGCAGAGTCTGCGGCTGATTGATTTAGGGGCGTGGGCATAGCGGATCCTTCCACTGCGGATAGCTATAGTCTCCGCCTGTGGAGTTTCGGCGTCATGCCTAAATCATTGCAAATGCGTAAAGCTTTCGAATTTATTTTCGATGCCGGCCCCTACGCCGTTACAAGCCCCGCAACCTCGGCAACCAACTCCACCGAGCGCAGGCGTTCCTCAGTGCCAATGCTCTGGTGGGCGACAATGAGTTCGTCCGCATCGGCGTGCTTGGCGAATTCGTCAAGGTAGTCGCGCACAACGTCCGGCGTACCGACGGCGGAGAACTTCATCATTTGGGCAATGTGCTGGCCTTGCGGGGAATCCAGCACCATGTCCGCTTCGTCGTCCGTGAACTGTCGGCCGCCGCCAAAGAACAGCGAGACACGGGCGCGCTTCACGGCGAGGTGGATCGCCTGTGCCTCGGCATTGCTGTCAGCTGCCGTGACGTTGACCCCGGCGATGACGTGCGGCTCGGACAGCTGTTCCGAGGGCTTGAAGTCCCGGCGGTAGATGGCCACGGCATCCTGCAAGGCGGCGGGCGCGAAGTGCGAAGCGAAGGCGTAGGGCAGCCCAAGCTGTGCAGCCAGCTGTGCTCCAAACAGCGAGGAACCCAGGATGTACAGCGGCACGTTGGTGCCCTTTCCCGGGGTCGCTTCGACGCCCTGGATGCGGGTAGGTCCGGTGAGGTAGCCCTGCAGTTCCAGGACATCCTGCGGGAAAGCATCCGAGGACGTATGGTCCCGGCGAAGCGCACGCATGGTGTTCTGGTCACTGCCCGGCGCACGGCCAAGTCCCAGGTCTATGCGTCCAGGGTGCAGCGTCTCCAAGGTGCCGAACTGCTCGGCAATGGTCAGCGGTGAGTGGTTCGGAAGCATGACGCCACCTGCACCAAGCCGGATGGTGTTCGTGTGCGCGGCGACGTGCGCGATCAGCACACTCGTGGCCGAGGAAGCGATGGCTGACATGTTGTGGTGCTCGGCGTACCAGACCCGGCGATAGCCCAGCTCTTCGGCCTTCTGCGCCATGGCCACGCTGCCGGCGAGGCTTTCCGCCACGGTCTGGCCCTTTCCGATGGTTGCCAGGTCCAGGATGGAAAGAGGAACAGTCACGGGGAATGCCTTTCGGTACGTTTCGCGGCACCCGCACTGTTGGTTGGCGGGCACTCTAGCGACAACGACGGCGGACCCCGGCTTATTTCTGTGAGTTGCGTCGCTGAGGGGTTTCTTCCGGTTTTCCCCAGAACGTTTGTGACCTCGTTCGACTCCCGATTAACCGCAATTACCCCCTGTATCCCAGCGTTTCGGAGCGCTTTGACCGGGTCCCTGCCCTGCCGGATAGTTGCAGCAACAAGTACGCATCCGACATCCCAATCTGGGAAAAATAAGGGGAAACCATGGCACGTTTTGCAGCCAAGACCGGCCTGACCGCGGCGTTGGCCGCTACGGCTCTTCTGGGGCTCGCCGCCTGCTCGGATCCGGGCGCAACGGCGGCGACAGCACCGTCTTCGGGCTCTTCAACGGCCTCCTCCAGCGCGGCCAAAGAGTTCAACCTGTCGCCCGAACAGAACCGCATCAAAGTAACTGTGGACTCCGCGGCCGCGGCCCTGGTTCCGGAAGCCATCAAGGCCGATGGCAAACTGACGGTGGTCTCAACCGGTGGGACGCCGCCGCTGAGCCTGTTCGCTACGGACAACAAGACCCTGATCGGCAGCGAGGTTGACCTCGCGTACGCCATCGGCGAGAGTCTGGGCCTGCAAGTCGAGGTGCTGCCGGTAGCGTGGGCTGACTGGCCGTTGGGCGTCGAATCGGGCAAATACGAGGCCGTCCTCTCCAACGTCACAGTCACCGAAGCACGCAAGGAAAAGTTCGATTTCGCGACCTACCGCAATGACCTCCTGGGCTTCTATGCCAAGGCCGACTCGGACATTTCAGAGGTCAAGGAGGCCAAGGACGTCGCTGGCAAGCGCGTGATCGTCGGCTCCGGCACCAACCAGGAAGCCATCCTGGTGCGGTGGGACGAGGAGAACAAGAAGAACGGTTTGAAGCCGGTTGAGTTCCAGTATTACGACGACGACTCCGCCTCCCAGCTCGCCCTCCAGTCCGGACGCGCGGACCTGACGTTCGGGCCCAACGCGTCCGCAGCCTACAAGGCGGCCAAGGATGGAAAGACCAAAGAAGTGGGCACGCTCAATGGCGGCTGGCCGCTGAAGGCTGAGATCGCCTTCACCACCAAGAAGGACAACGGACTTGCTGCGGCAGCGCAGGCTGCCATCAACCACCTCATCAAGGACGGCAGCTACGGCAAGATCCTGGACCGTTGGGGCCTCTCCTCCGAGGCCATCCCGACATCCGAATTGAACCCGGCAGGCCTGCCCAAGAAGTAGGAACCGCTGTGGCAGGGCAGACCTGCCGACGTCGAATCCCCGCCGGACACCAACCGGCGGGGATTCTTGCGCTGGACCCTGCTAGAAGTGTGCTGGATCGGTGTTGGCCCCACAAAGAATGACCGCGACCGTCTCACCATCCTTGGGCACGTAGGCGCCGGACAGCAGGGCGGCGTAGGCTGTCGCCGCACCGTGTTCCACCACCATTCGGTAGTCCTCCCACAGCTTGCGGCGGGCCTGGACGATGTCTTCGTCGCTGACCAGCACGCTCTGCACACCAGTGCGACGGGCAACACCAAATCCAATCTCGCCAATTCGCCGCGCACCCAGGGAATCCACGGCGACACCGGAAACGGCCACATCCACCGGCTCTCCCTTGGCCAAGGCCGTGTGCAGCGTGGGAACCGTCTCGGGCTCGACGCCCACCACATGGGCCCGGCCTTCAACCGCCGCCGCAATGCCGCCCATCAATCCGCCGCCGCCTACAGCAACGAGGATGGTATCGACGTCGGGCAGTTCGTCCAGCAGCTCCAGGCCAACGCCGCCTGCGCCAGCCACAATCTCGGGCTGGTCATAGGCATGGCAATAGACCGCGCCGGTTTCCTCGGCAAACTTCACAGCTGCAGCGTAGGCCTCGGCGTACTCAGAGCCTCCTTGGACCACGCGGGCCCCGCTGGCGTACAACTTGTGGACCTTGGTGGCGGGTGCGGCCTCGGGGACGAACACCGTAGCAGGGACTCCGAGCTTGGACGCCGCGTAGGCGTTGGCCAGGCCCGCATTGCCCCCGGACGCCACCACAATGCCAATCTCCGGGTCCAGTTCGCCATTCTCCCGAGCCGTGAGCAACCGGTTGAAGGCGCCGCGGGCCTTGAACGTTCCCGTGTGCTGCATGTACTCGCACTTGAACCACAGGTGATAGGGCTCCTGGTTGCCGCTCTCAGCCACTGGTGTATGCCGAACCCAGCCTGCCGTCCGTGAGTACGCTGCTTCTACTTCTTCACGTGTGACCATCGTGTGCTGCACCTTTCGTCCGTTTCATCCTATGGTTCGGGCGGTGATGCTGGGGTCCTGGTTTACGGGGGGCTTCGGCGTTCGGCGCTCAGGCCTCGGGGATCACCATGGCGAAGCGCTCCGGACGGGCGACATCCGGATCCGGCCCATTGCGCACGCCGAGATCCAACGCGTCGATGGCCGCGAGTTCTTCCGTGCTGAGCTCGAAGTCAAAGACATCGAAGTTCTCCGCGATGCGCTGTGGGTTGGTCGACTTGGGAATGGCTGAGCGGCCTTGTTGCAAGTGCCAGCGGATCATGACCTGGGCCGGTGTTTTGGCATGGGTCCGCGCGATCGCTGCAACGGCGGGATCTTCCATCACGTTCCGTCGATCTCCGCCCCAGCCCGGGTAGAACGTGATTCCGCCAATGGGTGACCACGCCTGGGTGAGGATACCGTTTGCTGCGTCCGAGTCCTGGACGTCGGGCTGCGTGAAGTAAGGGTGAAGTTCGATCTGGTTTACGGCAGGAACGATGTCAGTTGAGGCGAGCAATTCCTTGAGGTGGTGCGGCATGAAGTTGCTGACACCGATTGAGCGGACGCGCCCATCCTGGAGGAGTCGCTCAAGCGCCTTGTACGCTTCGATGGTCTTCTCGAACCGGTCCGGGGCGGGCTGATGCAGGATGAACAGGTCCAGGTAATCGACACCGAGCTTGCCGGCGGCCTTGTCCCAAGCATGCAGCGTCTGCTCGTAGCCGTAATCGCTGACCCAGACTTTTGTCTCGATGAAGACCTCATCCCGCTGCAATCCCGATGCCCGAATACCTTGGCCCACCTCCCGCTCGTTCCCGTACGCAGCGGCGGTGTCGATGTGCCGGTAGCCCGTGGCCAGGGCTGTCTCGACAGCAGCGGTGGTTTCCTCGGGTGCGCTCTGGAAGACGCCCAAGCCGAGTGCCGGCATCGTGACGCCATTGTTGAGGGTTAGTTCAATAGTCATGATGTCCACGCTATTCAGGTGTGCCATGCTGTGGGAGTGCCCGTCGTTACCCCCTTGGGCGTTCCAAGTAATACCAGCCCCTCCCTCGCTCCCTTGCTGACGGCGTAGCGTTGCTCTCATGAGTCATAGCGAGGACGTACGGAAGTTCCTGACCTCCCGGCGTGCAAGGATCAAGCCCGACGCCGCAGGATTGCCGGCATACGGCGGCAACCGCCGCGTGGCCGGGCTGCGCCGCGAGGAAGTGGCGATGCTGGCCGGGATGAGCATCGATTACTACATACGGCTCGAGCGAGGAAACCTTTCCGGAGCCTCGGACAGTGTTCTTGAGTCGCTCGCCCGCGCCCTCCAGCTTGACGACGCCGAGACTGCGCACCTTTTCGACCTGGCACGAGCGGCCACGGCCGCGCCGCGGGTGAGGCGGAAGCGCAGCCCAAGGACGGTGCGCCCAAGCGTGCAGCGGGTCATTGATGCCATCACCACGGCACCGGCGTGGGTTCGGAACGACCGCGGCGATGTCCTCGCTGCCAACGAACTTGGCGCAGCCCTTTACATGGACCTGATGGCCGAAGAAACAACCCCTCCCAACAGCGCACGATTCACCTTTCTCAACCCCAAGGCACGCCAGTTCTTCGCAAACTGGGAGCGCAGCGCGGACGACATCGTCGCCGTCCTGAGGTCTACCGCGGGGAAGAATCCTTACGACAAGGACCTCACTGACCTGATCGGGGAACTCTCCACGCGCAGTGAGGAATTCCGGGTCAGGTGGGCCCGGCACGATGTGAAGTACCACCGGACGGGTCGGAAAAGGCTCCACCACTCGATCGTCGGCGACCTTGACCTGAGCTTCGAATCCCTTGAGTTGTCCGCGGACCCAGGGCTGCGGATCAACGTGTACACCGCAGATCCCGGCACACCTTCGGAAGACGCATTGAAAGTGCTCGCCAGCTGGGTGGTTACCCAGCGGATTCGCGAAGAGGCCACTGTTCAGGAATGAGGCCTGTCCGGAAACAGTGCCGAAGCATCTAGGCTGGGAAACGTGCCTCCAGAGTTCACCTTGCGCCCCTCTTACAGTTCCGATGCCATCTGGATCGCCGAGCTTCGTGCCGTGGTGATGCGTCCGGACCTCGAACGGCTGGGTCGCTGGGATCCGGTGCGGGTCCGGGAGCGCTTCCTGAAAGCCTTCCAGCCGGAGCACACCTACGTGATCCATACTGCAGGCGTGGATGCCGGGGTGATCGCAGTTCGCCAGGAGCCGGACGCCCGGTGGATTGAGCACTTCTACGTGGCTCCGGCCCATCAGGGCAAAGGGCTGGGTGGCGCTGTACTTCGGCACGTCATGGCGGCCTCCGTGGATGAGAGGCCCTTCCGTTTGAACGTGCTGCAGGGAAGTGCGGCACGGCACTTGTATGAGCGGCATGGTTTTGTTCTGGAATCCGAGGACCAGATCGACGTCTTCATGCTGGCGGCTGGCAACCCCTGAGTTCCGCAACCCCTGACCAGGGCACCCCAAGTGCGGTAACGTCAGCACATCGACGCAAGCTTCCGGGGGGGAACACAGTGGGGAACGTTCAAGCGCGCACGAAACGATCCAAAGCGGTCTCAGCGGTGGCCATGGCGTTGGCAGCAGGGCTGCTGGCCGCCGGAGCGCCACCCTCCGTCGCGGCGTCCCAGCCGACGCCCTATATCGACGGCGTACCGTACGTCGGCGCGGAATTACGCCGCCAGTACAACTACGACTACTCAGCTTGCAGGAATCCCGACGGCACGGGTGAGGGCATCACCCTGGAGTGGTTGAGGGACGGGGTGCCGCTTCCTGCCGAGCGGCAGGGGGAAACCCTGCGGGTCCTTCCCGAAGACCAGGGCCATCGCATTTCGATGAAGGTCTACCCGCTTACCCCGGGCCAGTCGGGTTGTCCGACGGGTACCCAGGTAAGCCCGGAAACACTGCCCGTCAAAGCCTCCAGCAGGGCCATGGGCTGGACCGGTCGTGGCAACTTCGAACCACTCGCCCGTACCCACGATGGTCGCCTCATCCTGTATCCGCGGACTTACACCTATTACAAGGGGAGTTGCGAGGGCGCGTGCCCTACGTACTGGGGTGCGTGGGACGAGCCCGTGCAGATTGGCCAAGGCTGGAACGTGTTCAACATCGTCTTCTCACCCGGCGACTTCGATGGTGACGGCTTCAATGATCTCCTCGGCAGGGACGCGGCAGGCAACCTCTTCCTCTACCCGGGCGATGGCGAGGGTGGCTGGCTTGAGCGCCAACAGGTGGGCCAGGGTTGGAACGTTTTCAACACGATCGTCGGACCGGGTGACTTCAATGGCGACGGAACCAATGATGTCCTTGCGCGAAACCCGGCTGGAGATCTCTTCCTTTACCCCGGCGATGGCAGCGCAGGGTGGCTCGCCCCCACGAAAGTGGGCCAAGGCTGGCAGATGATGAACAAGATCATCACTGCCGGCGACATGAACGGCGATGGCCCCGTGGAAGTCTATGCAAGAGACGGCAATGGGCGCCTCTTCCTGTACCCGGCAGATGACGCTGGTGGCTGGCGGCCATCGTCCCTCATCAGCGGCGGTTGGGATGTCTTCTCCGAGATTGCAGGACTCGGCAGTTTTCCGCACTCCAAGTACAACGACCTCGCTGCCATCAACGGGAACGGAGATTTGGTCACCTATTCTGCCGGAGCGTCCACCACAGTCCTCTGGGGCCCATATGGTCCCGTGGGCCGCGGTTGGGATGTCTTCGAGGAACTCCTCTAGTTTCCTGCGTTTAGAGCGTTTGGCCCCACACCGCCAACTGCAAGTGGATGGTTGCTCGCGACTCGTCAACCACTGCTGAACGATTTTGCTGGATCATTCCACCATCCACGCGATGGAACCCGCGTACATCCGGGCACCTTCCTGCCCGCCGACGGAATGATCCGGCAAAGAATGCCGCCAACATCAGGCCGGCACCGACTCAGTGGATCGTACGGGTGTCTCAATCCCCAGGTTTTCGCGCAGCGTGGTCCCGCGGTAGTCCGTAGGGTAGACCCCGCGTTCCTGAAGTTCCGGTACCAAGTGGTTCACGATGTCGTCCAGGCCAGTAGGGATAAGCCACGGTGAGATGTTGAACCCGTCCACTGCGCCAACGCGGGCGTACTCGGAGAGGTGGTCGGCAATGGCGGTATAGGAACCGGTAAAGGTCGCGTCCACCCGCGCTGTGCGGGAGGTGACGAACTGGCGGATTGAGAGCCCCTTGTCCTTGGCCTCAGCCCGCCACTGGTCCGCGAGCTGGCGCGCCTTCGCTCCATGGAAGCCGCTGCCGCGCGTCTCCGATGTCTCCTCGACTGCCGGATCAATCTCCGGAAGCGGACCATCGGGATCGTACTCAGTGAGTTCGCGGCCCCAGAACTGCTCCAGGTACGCAATGGCTTGCTGCGGCCCAATCTGGAGGCTGCGGACCCAGGCCTTCTTCTCCTGGGCTTCCTGATCGGTGGCGGCCAGGATGAACTCGCTGGCCGGCATAATCTGCACCGCGTTGGCTCCGCGGCCGGCAGCGACGGAGCGCGCCACAATGTCGCGGCGGAACTCTACAGCGTCATCGAACTTTGGGTGGGCGGAGAAGATCACGTCAGCCTGGCGCGCAGCAAAGTCGCGGCCATCCGGGGAGTCGCCGGCCTGGAAGAGCACGGGACGGTACTGGGCGCTGCGGGCCAACCGCGGGGTGACGTCCACCGTGTAGTGCTGGCCCTCATGAAGCACAGGGCGTGCCGGCCCCGAAGAGGTCTCCCACGAGTCCCAGATGCGTTTGGCGGTCTCAACAAATGCTTCGGCATGCTTGTACCGGTCGGCATGATCGAGGTATCCCCCGCGACGGAAATTGGCTCCAGTCCAGGCGTTGTCCGTGGTGACCACGTTCCAGGCAGCCCTTCCGCCGGAAATCAGGTCCAGGGAGGACAAGCGGTGTGCAAGGTCCGCCGGATCGTTGTATGTGGTGTTCTGCGTTGCTACGAGTCCGATGTTCCTGGTGACCGCTGCCAGGGCCGCGAGCATGGTCTGCGCATCAGGCCGGCCAGCGACGTCCAAGGCATGTGGGCGGCCGAGGTGTTCGCGCAGGCGCAACCCCTCTCCGAGGAAGAACGCCGCGAACTTCCCCCGCTCGGCGGTCTGGACTATGCGGCGGAAGGATTCGAAATCGGTTTGCGAACCCGATTCCGACGCCTTCCAAATCGTGCCGGAGTTGACGCCCTGGAAGAAAATGCCGAACTGGATCTGACCCGTCGGCTGGAAAATAGCACGGTTGTGCTGTGTCATGGTGATCCCCTTTAGTTTTCCGAGCCAATGGCTGCAATGGTCGTATTCGCGTAGCGGCTCGCCGGACGTTCCAGGCCCAGCAGATCGCGGAACGTCCCATCCTGCAGAGGCGCACGCAAGGATCCACGCTGGCGGAGTTCTGGCAGCACCAGGCGGGACAGTTCTTCCAATTCCACATCCAAGACGGCCGGGTGGAGACGGACGCCGTCGGCCTCCTTGAGGAGCGAATCGAGCACGTCAGCCAGACCAGCCGACGAACCAACAAACCGTGCCCGGCCCGCTTCTGCAGTCGAACCGCTTTCCGCCGAGGAAGCGAAACGTGAAACGGCAGGCTGCCCGCGCGAGTCAAGAACGACGTCGAGCTCTGCAACAACCGCAACCGCAGCTCCAAGCCGGGCCCGCACATCGCGAACCTCGGCAACGAGCAGTTCGGGCGTCGGAGCAGACACCAGCACAGCATCCACGGAATCCACCGGAACCAAGCCTTCGCCCACCAAGGAGGCAGCGGCGAGCACAGGCAGCTGACCTTGCAACGGCCGGGGGATGATGGACGGACCCTTGACGGAGTAAGCGGGACCGGCGAAATCGGCAGGAGTTTCGAAGTCCACATAGTGCAGCTTGTCGACGTCAAGGTAGCGACCCGTGGCGACATCGCGGATCACGGCGTCGTCCTCCCACGAATCCCAAAGCCGGCGGCCGACTTCGACGGAGGCCGCCGCTTCCTGCGCCAGCGCTTCGCCGCTCACATGGGAACGCCCGACGGCGGCCGCGGCCTCGGACGAGTCCACTGCGGTGACGATCCACCCGGCCCGCCCGCCGGACACGTAGTCCAGGCTGGCAAGCTGCGTGGAGATGTGGAAGGGCTCCGTATATACAGTGTCGACTTCCGGTACCAGTGCAATGTTCCGCGTCACCGGCCCGACAAAGGCTGCACGCTGCAGGGCGTTAACCCGCCCCGGGGCCGGCGCGTCGGCGAAGGTTGCTGCGTGGAAACCAGCGGACTCCGCTGCCAGGACGGCGGCTGCAAGGTTCTGGTACCCCGCGCCGTCGAGTTCAATGGCCAGGAACCCGGCCTTGCGTTCTTCGAAGGTGCTCACTTCTGGTCCTGCCGTTCGTAGGGAATCTTTTCGCCGGCTTCGATGGCCACGGGAAGCCGGTTTTCGGCGGGCGGCAACGGGCAGGTGGCGAGGTCGGTGTAGGCGCAGGGAAGGTTGACGGCCCTGTTGAAGTCGAGCTCCACGGAGCCGTCAGCGGCGGGAACCACGGAGAGTGAGCGGTTGGCCGCGTAGGTGGTCTTACCGGAGGTTTGGTCCGTGAACAGCACCAAAAGCGAGCCCGTCGCGTGGCCGTTGAACGCCGTCAGCGCCAGTTCCTGGCCCGCGAGCTTGAAGCGGATCTCGCCCGGGGCCTCGTACACATGCTGGATGCCCTCCACCGCGGCACCCACCGTGGTGGGGCGCGGTGTTTCGAACGGCACGAACGTACCGGCAACGGCAAACGACGCATTCGGTGCGTAAGCGGGCGTCCCCTGGTACTCCTGCAAGAGGGCATTCGACGGGTTGCGTGGCCGCACGATGTACTCGCCGCCGCGCTTGGCTAGCTCGATCACGGTGTCGCCGGAGGCCAGATTGATGCCACCGCGCTCCTCGATAGGCCCGAATTCAAGCGGCTCTGCCTTGCCTGTGTTCAGTTCAACGCCGTCCTGCTGCAGGCTCTCGCCTGGTTCCAGAACAACGCGTACGACGTCGGATTCCACACTCCAGCTACCAGGCGCACCTTCCAACGGGGTCGGGTTGCTGTCCAGCCAGTGGAGGTGGGTCACGGCGAGGAAGCCGTGCGGGTGGGCCCGGTGGAGTTCATGGGCGGAATGCCACTCCTGCCATTCCTCGGCAAAGGATTCGAGTGCTGTTTCAGTGTGCGTAGACACAAGCGTTGTCCGTCCTGTTGAAGGCGTTGTCTGCTGTAACTGTTGCTGCGGCGTCGGGTTCGATGGCCCCAGCGAACTGGGGTCGGCCACCAAAGGGGTCGCTGGATTCCCAGAGTGTGCTCGGCGCGGAAGCGCGGACGGCCGGGATGACCTCCAGCGCGAAGCGTTCCAGGATGTCGAGCTGCTGTTCGAACGGCAACGTGGTGGGCAAGGAGATCGACTGCAGGTCATGCTGATACAGCGAGTGGTAGCTGAGGATCTTGTCGATCACTTGCTCGGGGCTGCCCACAAGGGCGGGCCCCTCGGCCACAGCGTGCTGGATGTCCCGGAAGGGTGAGTTGTTGCCCGGAACGTTGCGGCCGGCGGTCAACGCCTCATACACGGGTCCGTACTGGCGGATGGCTTCCTGCGTGGTGTCGGCGATGAACACACCGCCGGCCCCACTGCCTGAGCCCAGATACTGATGCCGGGGATCGTGGCCGTGGCGCTGGTACTCCTCGCGGTAGTGGTCGATCAGGACCTTGTAGTTCTCCCGGGGCTGGATGGCGTTCGCGGTGAACAACGGATCGCCCCACTTGGCCGCCAGCGCCGCAGACGTAAGAGTTGTAGCCGAGCCGTGCCAAATCCGCGGCGAGCCCGCGAAGGGGCGTGGCGTCGTCGTGGTTGGTTCAACCAGAGGTGACCTGAAGCGGCCTGACCATGTGACGCTCTCCTTGCGCCACAGGGTGCGGAGCATGGCGTACTTCTCAGCGAGCAACTCCCACTGGTCGTCCAAAGTCAGGCCAAAGAGGGGGTACTGCAGCACCTCATTGCCTTTGCCGATCACCAGCTCCAAGCGGCCGCGGCTCAGTTGGTCGATCGTGGCGTAGTCCTCGGCCACCCGGACAGGGTCCAGGACGGACAAGACAGCGACCCCGGTCTGAAGCCGGATTCGTTGAGTGACTGCGGCAATGGCGGCGAGGACCGTCGTCGGAGATGAGGAAACAAACTCACCGGCGTGGCGTTCCCCCACGGAGAAGCAGTCGAACCCCAGTTCCTCGGCCCGGCGGGCCGTTTCCACCACCTGGTTCAGGCGGTCAGCTGTGGAGACGATCTCCCCCGTCACCGGGTTCTTCAGGTGGGGAATGATGTCAAGGACCTGGAACTTCATTTGCCGGTCCCAAAACTTGCTTCTGTGACGGTCTTGGATTCGGGCAGGGCTTCTTCGGAGAGGCCCCAGCGTTCCAGGACCTTGGCGTAGGAGCCGTCCTTGATGGTGGAGTTGAGGGCATCGGTGATGGCTGGGGCCAGCCCGTTGCCCTTGAGCGTGGTGGCGGCAACCAGGGTTTCCGAAGGCCAGCCGGCGTTAACCTTGCCCACTACCTTGAGGTCGTCACGGGTGTTCTCGCGGTACGTCACCGACGGGTAGGGCGCCAGGTTCAGGTCCGTTCGGCCGGAGGACAATGCCAGGATCGTATCGGCGTCGGACGAGTAGTACTGCAGCGTCGCCGGGGTTTTGCCCTTGGCCTCAAGCTCCTTGTTCCACGCCAGCAGGATCTTCTCCTGGTTGGTGCCGGAGCCCACGGAGATCTTCAGCCCCGAGATATCGTCCGAACCCTTGATGTCATAGGTGGAGCTCTTTTTCGCCTCGAAGCCCATGTATGCGGCACGGTAGGTGGAGAAATCGAACAGCTTCACCCGCGCGGCGTTGATGCCCACATTGGAGAACACGGCCTCAAAATCACCGGACTGGGTCTTCAACGGCCAGTTCTCCCACGAGGTCACTTGGAGGTCCAAGTCCAGGCCCAGCTTGTCCGCCACGAGTTGTGCAATGTCCACCTCCACACCGATCGGCGTTTTGTCGTCGGTGGCGTGGAAGGACAGTGGGATGGAGCCTGCGGTGGTAGCAACGGTCAGCTTGCCGTCCTTGGCGATGGCTTCGGGGACGGCGGAGGCTGCGGCACTATCTTTTTCACCACGGATCCGGTTCTGGTCCACAGAGGTGTTGTAGACGACGCCGTTCTTTGCTGCTTCGCTCCCGGGCTTGGCTGCCGAAGCGCCGGGATCGGAGCATCCGGCCAGCACAGGAAGAACGACGGCGGGCAGTACAGCGAGTGCCAGGAGTTTGGTTTGGGTGATGCGAAACATGGAGGACTTCTTCCTAGATGTTGAAAGCCGGTTCGATGACCTTGGAGAAGAAACTTCGGGTGCGTTCTTCACGGGGGTTGCCGAAGATTTCCTGGGGCGTGCCGGACTCAACGATCTGGCCTTGGTCCATGAACACCACGGTGTCCGCGACGTCCCGGGCAAAACCCATCTCGTGGGTCACGATGATCAACGTGGTCCCAGACTTGGCGAGCTCGCGGATGACGTCCAAAACCTCATTGACCAGTTCGGGGTCCAACGCTGAGGTGGGCTCGTCGAAGAGCAGGATCTTGGGGTCCAGTGCCAATGCCCGCGCAATCGCGACCCTCTGTTGCTGGCCCCCGGAGAGCTGCCGCGGGTAGGCATCGGCCCGGTCCTTCAGGCCTACCCGGTCCAGGAGTTCCAGGCCACGCTTCCTGGCTTCAGCCTTGGATCGCTTTTGGGCGACGATTGGCGCCTCGATGACGTTTTCCAGGGCGGTGAGGTGCGGGAAAAGATTGAAGCTCTGGAAGACCATGCCGATGTTGGTGCGCTGCTTGAGGATGTCTTTCTCACGCAGTTCATGGAGCTTGTTCCCGCGGACGTGGTAGCCCACCAGCTCGTTGTCGATGGTGATGAAGCCCCCGTCCACCTTCTCCAGGTGGTTGATGGTGCGCAGCAGCGTGGACTTTCCGGAGCCGGAGGGGCCCACGATCACCGCGACACCGCCTGGCGGCACGGACAAGGAGACACCCTTGAGGACTTCGGTAGTGCCGAAGGACTTTCGGACATTGGTGATATCGACCTGTCCGCGGGTGGCGGGTTTGTCAATCGTGGCGGGCTTGTCCCTCAAGGCGGGCTGCGCCGCCGTCGGACTGGCCCCTGTCGGACTGGCGGAAACTGACCCAGCCGGGGCGTCAGCCGAGGTTTCGTCGGCAGCCTGGGCCGCCGTCGTGGTTTCTTTGCGCGCGGCGAGGATGCTCATCGGCTTTCCTTGGTCTGTGAGACTGCAACGTGGGTAGCGAAGAACCTGCGGGCCTTCTGAAGTGGAGTGAGCGGCAGGTTCCGCAAGGCACCCTTGGAGAAGTGCCGTTCGATGTAGTACTGGAAGACGCTCAGCACTGAAGTGATAACGACGTACCAGAGTGTTGCGACCAGCAGCAGCGGCAGCACCTGCTGGGTCCGGTTGTAAATGACCTGGACCGTGTAGAAGAGCTCCGAGTACGCCAGGACGTAGACGATCGACGTGCCCTTGACCAGGCCGATGATCTCGTTGAAAGCGTTGGGCAGGATGGCGCGCATGGCCTGTGGCAACACGATCCGTGTGGAGCGCTTCCAGGCGGGAATGCCCAGTGCGGAAGCTGCCTCGAGTTGGCCTTGGTCCACCGAGAGGATGCCGCCACGAATGATCTCTGCGGAGTAGGCGGCCTGGTTGAGGGTCAGGCCCAGCACTGCTGCAGCGAACTGGCTGATCAGCGTGGTGGTCTGGGCTTCGAAGAAGCGGACGTCCGTGAAGGGGATGCCCAGGGTGATCTTCTCGTAGAGGTAGCCCAGGTTGTACCAAAGGAGCAGTTGGACCAGCAGGGGCGTGGAACGGAAGATCCAGGAGAACGTCCAGGAAACCGAGACCAGCAGCGGCGACGCGGACAAGCGCATGAGGGCGAGGATGAATCCGAGGACGAATCCCAAAACTCCGGAGATCGCCGTGAGTTTGAGCGTTTCCACCAAGCCATTCACCACGGACTGGGCCGTAAACCACTGGGCCACCACTCCCCACTCCCAACGCGGGTTGGTGACGAGCGACCACGCAATGGCTGCGACGCCGGCCGCCACCAGGACAATGCCCACCCATCGCCACGGGTGCCGGGCAGGGACCAGTTTGTAGTCGGAGTAATCCGTGGTGGCAGGTGCACTTTCTGCCGTGGCAGGCGGTGCGATCGCACTCATGCGCCACCTCTTTTCAGATCGGTTGTTGACTATCGGATGGCTGCCAATCTATGGGCGCACGGGACGGCCAGCAAGACGGAAATTTGCACTTCTTCACTGGACTTAGCGCGGGTTCACGGGGCTTCACGCAACGCCATATGAGTCCGAATTTTGCGCCCGTTAACGCTGGATGACGCGCAGTGAACGGCCGTTACCAGCTCCTCGACCGGGGCTGCATCTCCTCCCTAGATTGGGCTGCACCACCCGCTGTATTTCAGGAGATTCCATGCCGTCACCAGTTCCTGCCATCGCCTTCATCGGCGGCGGCCCGCGCACGGCCGGCGTCCTGGAAAGGCTGGCAGCGAGCCGTCCCGGATTATTCGATGGACCCCTGCACATCCACATCGTGGAGCCGTATGAGCCGGGCTCCGGGAGGATCTGGCGCTATGACCAGAGCCCGGGCCTCCTGCTGAACTCCACCGCCGCGGACGTCACCATGTTCACCGACGCGTCCGTGGCGTGCGACGGTCCTCCCGTTGACGGCCCCGGCCTGGCCACCTGGGCAGCAGGTGTGCTGGATGGGAGCATCCGCGATGTCCCCGCGCTGGAGCCGCACTTGCTGGCACAGCTCCAGTCGCTCACACCGTCTTCATTTCCCACCCGGCAGCTCCAGAGCAAATACCTCGAATGGTTCTTCCGCCGGTCAGTCGCCGCTCTGGGGCCCGATGTCACCGTGACGGTCCACCGGGACACGGCTACAGCGGTCACGCCTGTTTCCGCTTCCGTGGGTGCCACAGCCGAGTCCGACGCCGGCGGGCACCGCGTGCGGTTGGCTTCCGGCGCGGAGGTGCTGGCCGACGTCGTGGTTTACGCCCTGGGCCATACCGATTCGTTGCCGGACGACGAGTCCGCCCGCCTCAGCGATTTCGCTGCCCGCCAAGGTGGGTTCCATGCGCCGCCGTCGTACACAACGGACGTGGACTACTCGGGCATCAAGGCCGGCCAGGACGTGATCGTATCCGGCATGGGGCTCGGGTTCGTGGATCTCCTGGTGCTGCTGTTCGAGGGCCGCGGCGGGCGCTTCGAGGAAGTAGCCGACGGCGAACTTAAGTACGTGCCCTCAGGCGCCGAACCGAGCCTCTGGGTAGGTTCACGACGCGGCGTGCCTTACCACTCCAAGATTTCCTCCGTTGTGCGCGGCGAGCCGTTAAGCCGGCCGCGGTACTTTACCGCCGAGGCAGTTGACGCGTTGTTGGCGAACCATCAGGAACTGGACTTCCGCTCACAGCTGTGGCCGTTAATCGCCAAGGATGCCGGCTATGCCTACTATCGGGAGCTTTTCACCGGCTACCCAGCGCGTGTGTCAGGCAGCTGGGAGGAGTTCGAGGCCCGGTTCGACGCCGTCGACTGGTACAGCCCTGCCCGGGAAGAGCTGGTTGCCTTCTCTATCCCTGATGCCGCGCTGCGGCTGGACTTGGAGGCCCTCGACCATCCCCTGAGCGGTTGCGCCTTCGCGGACCACGAGGCCGTACAGCGTTCGGTGGCCGCGTACATCCAACACGATCTCGCCCTCCGAACCAGCCCGGACCATTCCGAAACACTCGCGCTCTTCACTGCATTGTTGTTCGTCTACATGGACCTTGGCCGGCTGGTCCCGCAGCAGCGGCTCAATGCACCGTCCCAACAGGCGATCCACGGCTGGTGGCACGGCTTCTTCAGCTTCGTGGATTCCGGGCCGCCGTCACACCGTCTCCGTGAGATGCTCGCGCTGCACCGCGCCGGGTTCCTGAAGTTCCTGGGGCCGGGAATGTGGGTTCGCACCGACGAATCAACCGGCCGGTTTGTAGCCGGCTCATTCCAGTCACCCGTGGTGGTGGATGCGTCCGCGTACATCGAGGCACGGTTGCCCTCTCCGTCCGTGGAGCGTTCGGCGAATCCCGCTTTGGCAGACCTGCACGACGCCAGATGGGGCACCGAGCAGAGGCTGCTCACCTCTGAGGGTCCACACTCCACGGGCAAACTCCTGGTCTCCGGGAATCACCAGGTCCTGTCCCCTGTTGGTACAGCACAGAAGACTTTGTTTGCAGTGGGACCGTGGACGTCCGGTTGGGGCGCGGGAGCGTTTGCCCGCCCCAATACCAATGCGGCACCTTTCCGGGAGAACGATGCCCTGGCCCGGCAGATCCTGACCACCGTTGCTGCTGCCCGCCCAACTGAGTCGCAGTTAAGCGCGTTCTGACCGCCCAAAACGCGCTTAATTGCTACCTACTTGGGCTCCACCTACGAAGGGCCTGACATGACCACAACGCCAACCCTGCCGACGTCGGGCCTTTCCGTCCTGAGCCTGCCCATGCGCGATCCCCGCGTTCGTCCCCTCCTGGACGAACTCGCCGTCGAATATGACACGCGGTACGGGACACTCTTCGGCACCGGGGGTGCTGCGGAGGAATTGAACCGGTACCCGGCCGAGGAATTCGCCGCGCCCCACGGAGCACTGATCATCATCCAGGAGAACGGCGAATCCGTGGCTGGCGGCGCGTTCCGGCGTTACGACGAGCACACCGCAGAGCTCAAGAGGATCTGGACCCACTCTGCGCATCGTCGTCGCGGCCTGGCACGGCGGGTGCTCACAGAGTTGGAGAATGAAGCACGACGCCGCGGCTACAGGAAGCTCTACCTCACCACCGGTCCACGCCAGCCGGAGGCCAGGAATCTGTACCTCGCCACGGGCTACAAAGCGCTCTTCGACCTCGCCGCCGACCCCGAAGACATCAAGCATTTGGCCTTCAGTAAGGATCTCGCCCGGGCCAGCTAAGCTATGCGCATGGCCAACAAAACCACTGCTGAAAAACTTGCCACCATCCAGCAGGGGTACGCCCTGGAAGGTGCAACCATCGAGCTGGGCGCCGCGATCGTCGATGGTGAAATTCACAAAGAGGCCCAGGTCCGGCTCCCTCTGGCCATGATGAACCGCCACGGCCTCGTGGCCGGCGCCACCGGTACTGGCAAAACGGTCACGCTGCACATGATTGCCGAACAGCTCTCGACGGCGGGTGTTCCGGTTTTCCTCGCGGACATCAAGGGAGATCTTTCCGGACTGGCCACGGCGGCAACGGGCAGCGAAAAATTGAGCGCACGAACTGAAGCCCTCGGGCAGCAGTGGCAGGGAAAGAACTTCCCTGTTGAATTCCTGAGCCTGGGCGGTGACGGCAATGGAATCCCGATCCGCGCCACCATCACCTCGTTCGGGCCCATCCTGCTCTCACGCATCATGGACCTCAACGACACCCAGGAATCCAGTCTTCAGCTGATCTTCCACTTTGCGGACAAGAACAAGCTGGAACTGATCGACCTCAAAGACCTCCGGGCCGTGATCCAGTTCCTCACCTCGGACGAGGGCAAGGAACAGCTGGAGGACCTTGGCGGACTCTCCAAAGCCACAGCTGGCGTCATCCTGCGGGAACTCGTCACCCTTGAGGCGCAGGGCATGGAGAAGTTCTTCGGCGAACCGGAGTTCGATACCGCCGAGCTCCTCCGCACAGCCCCCGACGGCCGGGGCGTGATCAGCTGCCTTGAGCTGCCCACCCTGCAGACCAAGCCCCTGCTGTTCTCCACGTTCCTCATGTGGCTCCTGGCGGACCTTTTCGAAGACCTCCCCGAAGCCGGCGACCTCGACAAGCCCAAACTGGTGTTCTTCCTGGACGAGGCACACCTGCTGTTCAGCGACGCCTCCAAAGCCTTCCTTGAGGCCATCACCACCACGGTCCGGCTCATCCGTTCCAAAGGCGTAGGCATATTTTTCGTCACCCAGACACCCAAGGACGTCCCCGCTGATGTCCTGGGCCAGCTCGCCAACCGTGTGCAGCACGCCTTGCGAGCGTTCACGCCGGAGGACGCAAAAGCGCTCAAGGCCACGGTTTCCACATTCCCCGTCAGCGATTACGACCTCGAAGAGACGCTCACCTCCGCCGGCATCGGTGAGGCCGTCATTACCGTGATGAACGAAAAAGGCGCCCCCACCCCTGTTGCCCTCACCCGGCTCCGCGCACCCGAATCCGTGATGGGACCCAGCGCCGATGACCTGATCCGCAGCACCGTGGCTTCGTCCTCCCTTCTGGTCAAGTACGGGACGGCTGTAGACAACGTGTCCGCCTACGAGAAACTCACTGGCAACGCCGCGCCCTCCACCGGCGACGCCGCACCGGGCTTGCCACCGGTTCCAGGCAACGCTTCAGGTTCTGGCGCTTCAGGTTCTGGCGCTTCAGGTTCTGGCGCTTCAGGTTCTGGCGCTTCGGGGGGTACGCCCTACGACATCGACGCCGAAGCGCGGCGCATCGAGGAAGAGATCCTCGGCCGCCCGAGTTCCCGTCCGGCGCCTGCACCCTCCTCGTTTCCTGCGCCGGCTCCCGCGCCCCAGCAGGCGCCGCAACAGTCATCCCAGCAGGATAGTGGCATGTTCGGCGACCTCGCCGGGGCACTCGGCGGAGCCTTGGGCGGCGGGCTGAAGAGCATGGTCCGCTCCATGGGGACACAGCTTGGCCGCGACCTCATGCGCGGCGTTTTCGGTACCTCCTCGCGGCGCCGCCGCTAGCCGTTCTTGACTGTCAAAAGCCCGACGGCGGGTGGCGGCACATCTTGCTGCCACCCGCCGTCGGGCCCTCCAGGAAGGGTCTTCGCAGGTCACGCTGACGCCCTCATGCACAGCTATCGCCGCCACGGCAGGTAACGTAAAGGGCGTGCAGTTGAGTCAAGCGATAGTCAGGACCGCAGCCGGATGGCTGCTCGGTCTGATGCTTGCTGCCGCCGGGGCCATCGTCTGCATCAACCTGGTGAGCTCCTCCGTGGCCAGTCCGCAACAGCCTGTCCGGGAGTATTTGGAGGCCTTGCAGAAGGGCGAAGGCGAGCAAGCCCTGGGCCTGTTGCGGGCAAAAGTTCCCAGTGCAAACGCCGCCATGCTCGACGGCACCGCCCTGCAAACTGCGGCCTCAAAACTGTCCGACATCAAACTCGGAAATGCCGAGGCCAGGGGCAGCAACCGTGTTGCCGTGCCCGTGGACTACACGTTGGACGGCAACCGGCTCCACACCGAATTCCTGATGGAGCGCACCGGTACCCAATGGTTGTTCTTCGGCAAATGGGCTTTCGTTCCCACCACGCTGCCCACCCTTGAGGTCACCGTCGTCAACTCCAACGAAGCAGCGCTCAATGGCGTCCCGGTGAACATGCCCAATGGTCACAACACTTTTGCAGTGTTCTACCCCGGCAAATACGAAGCCAGCCTGAACGGCACCTACTTCGAGGCGCCTGCTGCCTCGGCCCTCGTTTCAAACCGCGACGGCGGTCAGGCACCCCTGAACCTGCAGACGCGGTCAACCAAGGCCATGAACGAAGCCGTTGCTGGTAAAGTGCGGGAGTTCCTGGACACTTGCGCCGCCCAAGCCACCGAGCAGCAGCGGCTCCAACCTGATTGCCCGTTCTACCACGCCAGCAATGCGCGCGTCGTCGACGGAACCATCAAGTGGGAAATTACCGAGTACCCCAAGATCACCATCGAGCCCTTCGGCGGCAAATGGGTTGTAGCCCCGCTCAACGGCAAGGCAAGGGTTTCCGCCCGCGAGATCAATTTGTTCACCGGCCTGGTCAACGACCTCAACGTGGAGCACGATTTCAGCTTCACCACCCAGCTGGACACTGACAACAACACCGTGACCGTCACCCCGATGCTGACGTTCTAGGCCCCCCGCGCACTCCACAGTTCCCTACGCCGTCGATAAAGACCTGGCTCTCGGTCCGGATCCCCACATCCCTGAACAGGACACGCGCCAAGGTTTCGATCAGGGAACCCGCCCCACGATCAACTTTTGCAACGACTTCACGGGCGCGACTGGCCCAGTTCTGGAAGGCTGGGGGCAGGAAAAGGCCTAGGTCCTCCCCCTTCAAGGGTCAAACCCGGGCCAGTTCAGCAGGCTTTAGTCCATGCCGCGGAGATCAAGCACCAGCTCTGATTCGCCGTCAGCCTGCAAAATAACAGGGATGCCCCAATCCTGCTGGTACAGGTGACAGGCCGCGTGGTCCGGAATCTCTCCGTCCGCGGTTTCAGGTCCATCGCAGGCGGCCGCACGGGCAGTAATGTGAAGGATGCCCTCTGGCACGTCGGGCGACAATTCGATGGTGCGCAACAAGCCCACCGATGTCCCGCCGCCGGAGACCAGCAGTTCAGGCGGCGTGGAAGAGACCTTCATCTGCGTCGGATCGCCCCAACGGTCATCAAGCTTCTGGCCCGTGGGAGCCTTGAAGCGAACAGCCAGCTCCAGGATTCCAGGGGTCACGGGGCTCTTGGGACGGTGCGTCTGTGACGCGCCCTCATCCACCTGCTGGGCTTCCTTGGGAATCGGTACCAAAACCAGTTGATGCTTGTTTGATTCAACCACCACCAGCAGCGGCTCACTGTTGCCGTGGTTCACCACGACGACGTCACTCGGCTCGGCCAGGCCACGCGCCAACGTTGACACGTTCTTCGTCGCGGGATCGTACCGGCGAACGGCACCGTTGTAAGTATCGGCGATCGCTACGGAACCATCCGGCAGTACCGTGACCCCCAAGGGGTGCTGCAAGCGTGCCTCGCTGGCGTCGCCGTCACGGAATCCGAAGTCGAACAGGCCTTGGCCGACGGCTGTCTCCACTGTCACGCCGGACTCGTTAAGCACCAAACGTCGCAGCGAGGAAGTCTCCGAGTCGGCCACCCAGATGTTGTCATCGGCATCAATGGCCAGGCCGGACGACTGCGCGAACCAGGCATCCTCCGCGGCCCCGTCCAACAGTCCCTCCAGGCCCGAGCCCGCCAGGATGGAAACCTGGTTGGTCACGGGATCGAACGCAAAGATCTGGTGAGTTCCCGCCATCGCGATGACAACACGCTGCAGCTTCGCGCTCCACACCACATCCCACGGCGAGGACAAGGAGACCTCCGTACCGAGGCCAAGCACCCCGACGTCGATTGCGTCGGCAGCAAAGTCAGCCGGACCGCCGTCGTGGTGTTCGGACCAGGCACCCGCGCCCGTCTCGGTTACACGGGCAGGGCCGGCATCGAGCAAGCGCTGCACACCGTTGCCGGCAACAGTCCGGACATGCCCTGAACTCAACGTCACACCCCGAAGGCGGTGGTTAACGGTATCTGCGACCACGGCGTCATAACCGAGCGTGGAAGCGAGTTCCGCCGGAAGAACAGCTATGCCTTGCGGCTCGTTGAACTGGGCCGTGTCCGTCTGGCCGTCCGTGTAGCCCTTGGTTCCGGAGCCAATAACCCGCTCAACGGTTTTCAGGTCCGGGTGGAGCTCCACCAGGCGGTGGTGACCGGAGTCGACGACGAGGTAATTGCCGTTGGCCAACTGGGTCGTTTTGCCCGGGAAGCGCAAAGTGCCCGACGTCGGCACAGGAGCGACGTACGGACCGTTGCCCCGGTGAAGGGTCCCCTTTGCTTCATGCTCGGCCACAAGCTCCTCAAGCAGCACAGCGAGGCCATCTGCGTGGCCTTCCCCGGAAAGATGCGCCACGATGTAACCCTCCGGATCCACAACAACCAGCGTGGGCCAAGCACGGGCTGTGTACGCCTTCCACGTGGCCAGCTCAGGGTCATCCAGGACCGGGTGATGGATCTCGTAACGTTCCACGGCAGCTGCAAGAGCAACAGGATCAGCTTCGTGCTCGAACTTAGGCGAATGTACACCAACTGTCACCAGGACGTCAGAGTACTTTTCCTCGAGGGGCCTGAGTTCGTCGAGAACATGCAGGCAGTTGATGCAGCAGAAGGTCCAGAAGTCCAGCAGCACGATTTTGCCGCGCAGGGATTCCAAGTCAAGGGACTTGTCGCCCGTATTGAGCCAGCCGCGGCCCTCCAGTTCGGAGGCCCGGACCCGGTGTTGGGTGCGTACGGTTTCGCTCATCAGCGTCCTTCCAGCTTCGTGTTTCGTTCGGTCTTGCTGCTTGCTTGGTCAGCGTTTTCCTCTGGGGTGGCGCCTGCCGGGGCGTCACTTGTTCGGGTCGCTTCAGTCGTTTGAGTGGTCAGGGCCGTGGGGATGCCTGCGGCCGGGCGGCCGGCCAATTTGGCGTCGCGGTCAGCGAGCCGGGCAAACATATCGTTATAAGCGCTCAGATCGGCGTCGTTATTCCTGTCGGCCGCACGGTCCACCCGTCGGGTCTCCCGCTCGTCCGAGCGCGACCACATGACGGCCACGCCGATTGCCACCAGCAAGGTGGGAACTTCACCAATGCCCCAGGCCACAGCACCGCCCATTTGCTGGTCTGCAATGGCCGAGGCACCCCAGGTCCGGCCCAGGTTGCCAAAGTAGTCAGCAGCCAGCAGGCCAGTACCGCCCATAATGGCCACGCCAAAGAACGCGTGGAAACCCATGGTTGCGAGCAGGAGCAGCAGGCGCATGGGGTACGGCGCGCGGCGCGGCAGAGGATCACTGCCGATCATGCTGAGCACAAAAATGTAGCCGGTCAGCAGGAAGTGCAGATTCATGAGCTCATGGCCCACGTGTTCCCGCATGGCCAGGCCGAAAAGGTCCGAGTAGTAGAACAGCACGATGGATCCCGCGAAGTTCGCAGCGGCGAACAACGGATGAGTCACTACCTGCGAGAACCTGGAGTGGACGAACAAGAGCAGCCACTCCCGAAGACCCCGCGAACCGTGTGCGCCTTCACCGCGGGAAGGGAGTGCACGCAGTGCAAGGGTCACGGGCGAACCCAACACCAGGAAGATCGGTGCCACCATGGTCAGGGCCATGTGATCCACCATGTGGGCAGAAAACAGTACTCGGCCATAGACAGCCGGCGGACCCGAGGTGATGTAGGTGAGAATCACCAGTCCGATCATCCAGTTCACCGTCTTGAACCAGGACCAGCTATCCCCGCGCTTGCGGATCTTGATGATCCCAAGGATGTAGGACACGGCGCCAAATAAGGCGACTCCCACCCACAGCCAGTCAAGACGCCATTCGGTAAGCCAGCGCTCTGGCGTAAGTTCAGGGGGAACCTCATAGCCGGACAGGATAAAGGCCGGCGAGGCGTCCGGTGCGTACGTGGTGGGCTGCGGAGGGGCCGAACGCCCGAGCGCCACGGCGAGGCCCGACGTCGCGCCCATCACCAGCAGCTCAACCAGAACCAGCTGCCACAGCACCCGGCGGGCAGACATCGAACCGCTCTTCCCGAGCTGAGGTATGACCCACTGACGATGCATGAAGCCAATGCCACCGAGCACCAGGGTGGCAAGTGCCTTGGCGAGAATGAGCTGGCCATAGGCAGAGCCAAACAGATCGCCCAGGTTGGTAACGCGGATGGCTGCGTTTATCACACCGGATGCAAACACCAGGACGAAAGCAAAGCCTGCCAGGGCCGAGAAGCGTCGGAGGGTCGATTCAGTGATATCGCTGGTTCCATAGCTCCGCGAACCAGCGAGTAATCCGGAAAGGACCGCGAGCATGATGATGCCTCCCACCCACACGGAGACTCCAACCAGGTGAAGGCCCAGCGAGTTGATGGCGCCTTCGTGATCACTGGAGCTGGAGGAGTGGCCGATCAGCGCGGTTGGAATGAGCCCGATCAAGGCAAGCAGCAGGGTAAAGGCGAGGCCAGTCAACGAACGAACGCCGAAGAGTGCTGTGGTGACTACCGCGGCAATGATGGTGATGGACAGCCAAGCCTTGCCCGTATCGATGTCCGTCATAAAGTACACCAGCGAGCGGGTGAATTCGGCGTCACCGGAGAGTCCCTGACCCGCGACATCCGCGTAGGTCAATACCAGGACCGCTACGGCGGACAGTGTCCAAGCGGCACCTGCCGCGGCGGCAACGGCAAGGGCGCGTGCAAAAGCCGGATGCTCCGGAGCCTCCAGATCCTTCTCACGGGATCGCGACGCTCTAAGGTTCTTGGGCAGGATTCCGACTGCGAAGATCAGGCCACCAATAACTGTGGCTATGGAAACGTTGTGGACGGCTTTAGCCACCGGCAAGCCCCACCGGACCAGCGCTCCGGGGTCCGATACCTGGCGGGCAGCAGAAGCACCGGAGAAGATGAGGGCCGCCACCAAAGTCAGGAAGAGCACCGCCAGTCCAGCAAGCTGCCACGGAAGGGAAATGCCCGTGACGGCATTGCCTCCCCGCGCTCCCGGCTTGGGAACAGGCGATGGGGCAGTTGCGGAGCTTCTTGCTGATGGCACCTATCCATTGTCCGTTACGTGTGGCTGGGCTGCGAATCGGGAAGCATTTGGGGAGGAGAAGTGGGCACGAGCAATCCGGACCCCGCCTTGGTGTGGGGGACAAGTGATTGCTTAACGGCAAAAGGGGCGGCAACCAGTTGGTTGCCGCCCCTTTCAGGCGTTCGCCGAAGTGGAATTACTTCTTCTTGGCGACAGCAGCCTTCAGCTTGGAGCCTGCGGTCAGCTTAACGCTGTGGCCAGCGGCGATCTGGATGGTTTCGCCCGTCTGCGGGTTGCGGCCGGTGCGTGCTGCACGGTCGGTGCGCTCAACTGCGAGCCAGCCCGGGATGGTGATCTTCTCGCCAGCGGCAACAGAAGTCTCGAAAACTTCGAACAGTGCATCGAGCACGGAGTTGACGGCTGCCTGGCTGGTGCCAGCCTTGCCTGCTACCTCTGCAACGAGTTCACTACGGTTCTTAGCCATTTACGTCCTCCTGGACTAATACGTTTTTTGAGCTTTCAAGCGGAATGCGAGCAAGCCACTGCTCGAAAACTTACCAGCTTGCACCGGCTTGGCCAGCAAATTCCGCGTGTTTCCGCGCTTTTTTGACCAAAATCACCGGTTTTTCAGGGTTTTTGGGGCTGTGGACCGCACATGGCGTACCCTACGGCGTTGAAGACGTCCCCCACCATGGCGCCTTCAGAGCATCCGATCGCGGTGAATCAGAAGAGAATTCGCTGATACAGGACGTGGTCTTGCCACTCGCCTGCGATGTGGAGACACGACGGCGCCGGCCGATCCTCTCGAAGCCGGATCGTTTGAGGACCGCCTGTGAGGCCGCGTTGTGCACCAAGGTTGCGCCGTGGTTCCCATGGTTCGAGGTGCTCTGCGTTCCGGCTGTACGCGGCCGCCAATGGCCCGGCGTCCGACAAGGACAAAGTCCTAAGGTGGACTTTCCCGTTCACGGCGTTCCCCGTGGGGACATCCAGGGTTCGAGTCAGCGTCATCCTGCGACTCTAGCGGTCTTAATTGTCTGTTAAATGTGGGAGACCCCCCGACCCGTGTGGGTTGGGGGGTCTCGACCTAATGTGTGTCCGGCGGTGTCCTACTCTCCCACACCCTCCCGGGTGCAGTACCATCGGCGCTGTGGGTCTTAGCTTCCGGGTTCGGAATGGGACCGGGCGTTTCCCCCACGCTATGACCGCCGTAACCTTGTTACCCGAACCCCTGTGCCGGTTTGGTGCCGGTGTTGGGGTGGGAAGCTTTGTGGTTACAACATGTGTGTTCCCTCGATGTTGAGGGTCCTGTGGTGTTGTGTATTTAGTTGTGGTTTTTGTTCCTGGAAGCAACGGGTTTTGTTGTTCGGGAACCACATAGTGGACGCGTGCAGTGCTTTTGTGTGTGGTGTAAGTTGTTGGCCTATTAGTACCGGTCAGCTTCACGAGTCTTTAGTCCTCGCTTCCACATCCGGCCTATCAACCCAGTGGTCTGGCTGGGGGCCTCTCACACAAATTGTGTATGGAAATCTCATCTTGAAGCGAGCTTCCCGCTTAGATGCTTTCAGCGGTTATCCCATCCGAACGTAGCTAATCAGCGATGCACTTGGCAGTACAACTGACACACCAGAGGTTCGTCCGTCCCGGTCCTCTCGTACTAAGGACAGCCCTTCTCAAATTTCCTGCGCGCGCAGCGGATAGGGACCGAACTGTCTCACGACGTTCTAAACCCAGCTCGCGTACCGCTTTAATGGGCGAACAGCCCAACCCTTGGGACCTACTCCAGCCCCAGGATGCGACGAGCCGACATCGAGGTGCCAAACCATGCCGTCGATATGGACTCTTGGGCAAGATCAGCCTGTTATCCCCGAGGTACCTTTTATCCGTTGAGCGACGGCCATTCCACAATGTACCGCCGGATCACTAGTCCCGACTTTCGTCCCTGCTTGAGATGTCTCTCTCACAGTCAAGCTCCCTTGTGCACTTACACTCGACACCTGATTGCCAACCAGGCTGAGGGAACCTTTGGGCGCCTCCGTTACTTTTTAGGAGGCAACCGCCCCAGTTAAACTACCCATCAGGCACTGTCCCTGACCCGGATCACGGGCCGAAGTTAGATGTCCAAAGTGACCAGAGTGGTATTTCAACGATGACTCCACCCGAACTGGCGTCCGGGCTTCAACGTCTCCCACCTATCCTACACAAGCCACTCCGAACACCAATACCAAACTATAGTAAAGGTCTCGGGGTCTTTCCGTCCTGCTGCGCGTAACGAGCATCTTTACTCGTACTGCAATTTCGCCGAGTTTATGGTTGAGACAGCGGGGAAGTCGTTACTCCATTCGTGCAGGTCGGAACTTACCCGACAAGGAATTTCGCTACCTTAGGATGGTTATAGTTACCACCGCCGTTTACTGGGGCTTAAATTCTCAGCTTCGCCCACAAGGGGCTAACCGGTCCTCTTAACCTTCCAGCACCGGGCAGGAGTCAGTCCGTATACATCGTCTTGCGACTTCGCACGGACCTGTGTTTTTAGTAAACAGTCGCTTCCCCCTGGTCTCTGCGGCCCACACCCGCTCCACAGAGCAAGTCTGTATCACGGGGCAGGCCCCCCTTCTCCCGAAGTTACGGGGGCATTTTGCCGAGTTCCTTAACCATAATTCTCTCGATCGCCTTGGTATTCTCTACCTGATCACCTGTGTCGGTTTGGGGTACGGGCGGCTAAAACCTCGCGTCGATGCTTTTCTAGGCAGCATAGGATCACCGGATCCCCCCATACGGGGGTCCCATCAGATCTCAGGATCGTGCTCGAAACACACAGGAACGGATTTGCCTATCCCTGACCCTACATCCTTGGACCGGGGCAACCATCGCCCGGCCCGGCTACCTTCCTGCGTCACACCTGTTAATACGCTTACCTCCCGGGATCAGGTCCCGCGCTCGGCCAAAACCCACACACCACAAGGGTGATAGGGCAGGCTCCGGGCGGTTAGTATCCCCCGCTTGGCATGGGCGGTTTTTCGCCGGTACGGGAATATCAACCCGTTGTCCATCGACTACGCCTGTCGGCCTCGCCTTAGGTCCCGACTTACCCAGGGCAGATTAGCTTGACCCTGGAACCCTTGATCATTCGGCGGACGGGTTTCTCACCCGTCTTTCGCTACTCATGCCTGCATTCTCACTCGTGTAGGCTCCACCGCTGGTTTCCACCGCGACTTCACTGCCCACACGACGCTCCCCTACCACTCCACACCCCTGAACCACGAAGGCTAGGGCACTGTGTGAAATCCACAACTTCGGCGGTGTACTTGAGCCCCGCTACATTGTCGGCGCGGAATCACTTGACCAGTGAGCTATTACGCACTCTTTCAAGGATGGCTGCTTCTAAGCCAACCTCCTGGTTGTCTTCGCAACTCCACATCCTTTCCCACTTAGCACACGCTTAGGGGCCTTAGTTGGTGGTCTGGGCTGTTTCCCTCTCGACTATGAAGCTTATCCCCCACAGTCTCACTGCTGCGCTCTCACTTACCGGCATTCGGAGTTTGGCTGACGTCAGTAACCTTGTAGGGCCCATCGGCCATCCAGTAGCTCTACCTCCGGCAAGAAACACGCAACGCTGCACCTAAATGCATTTCGGGGAGAACCAGCTATCACGGAGTTTGATTGGCCTTTCACCCCTACCCACAGCTCATCCCCTCCATTTTCAACTGAAGTGGGTTCGGTCCTCCACGACGTCTTACCGTCGCTTCAACCTGGCCATGGGTAGATCACTCCGCTTCGGGTCTAGATCACGCCACTACACTCGCCCTGTTCAGACTCGCTTTCGCTACGGCTACCCCACACGGGTTAACCTCGCGACGTAACACTAACTCGCAGGCTCATTCTTCAAAAGGCACGCCGTCACCAGAATCAGACTGGCTCCGACGGATTGTAAGCACACGGTTTCAGGTACTGTTTCACTCCCCTCCCGGGGTACTTTTCACCTTTCCCTCACGGTACTGGTCCGCTATCGGTCATTAGGAAGTATTTAGGCTTATCAGGTGGTCCTGACAGATTCGCACGGGATTTCTCGGGCCCCGTGCTACTTGGGATCCTCTCCAGGCGGTACACAACATTACGGTTACGGGGCTCACACCCTCTCTGGCCGGCCTTTCAAGACCGTTCACCTATGCCTGCACTACACACCCCACCAGTCCGGCAGAACCAGTACGGAAAGTCCCACAACCCCGCCCATGCAACGCCCGCCGGCTATCACACATGGAAACGGTTTAGCCTGATCCGCGTTCGCTCGCCACTACTAACGGAATCACTCTTGTTTTCTCTTCCTGCGGGTACTGAGATGTTTCACTTCCCCGCGTTCCCCCCACGCACCCTATGTGTTCAGATGCGGGTCACACAATCACTTTTGACAGCGTTGTGCGGGGTTTCCCCATTCGGACATCCTGGGATCAACGCTCGGTTATCAACTCCCCCAGGCTTATCGCAGATTCCTACGTCCTTCTTCGGCTCCTAATGCCAAGGCATCCACCGTGTGCCCTTAAAAACTTGACCACACAAAGATCAAAAACTTACTCGAGAGAACCACGACCACAAGGGCCAGGTTCATTCATAAGAAATTGCTGTAAGAACACACACAAGTGTGTGTTCTAGATGCTCGCGTCCACTATGTAGTTCTCAAACAACAACCCCGTCAACCACACCCCACCCACCACAACCCACACACCCACAAAAACGCGGGAGCAGGGGCTGCTGACAGTGACCGGGACGCCGGAAGCAGGAACAAAAGAAACACCAGAAGATGCCCCCATGCATTGCTGCAAAAAGGTCCTGTTGCCTCAGGACCCAACAGTGCGCCAAACACAACCCCATACCAGCCACGCCCCGGCAGCGTTCCACACAACACCACACCCCCCAAAAAGGGGCACGGGTTGCCGTACTAACACCAGGACACAACCGGTAAAGGCCATGCCAAAGAAGTTTGATTCGTTGATGTTTCCACCCATGAGCACCCACCGCAGAACAGACGCCTGCGCAATGGGCAACACTGACAACCCGTCATCCGCCCATGCAGGCGAACAACACAGTTGTTAGCAGCTCCTTAGAAAGGAGGTGATCCAGCCGCACCTTCCGGTACGGCTACCTTGTTACGACTTAGTCCCAATCGCCGGTCCCACCTTCGACGGCTCCCCCCACAAGGGTTAGGCCACCGGCTTCGGGTGTTACCAACTTTCGTGACTTGACGGGCGGTGTGTACAAGGCCCGGGAACGTATTCACCGCAGCGTTGCTGATCTGCGATTACTAGCGACTCCGACTTCATGGGGTCGAGTTGCAGACCCCAATCCGAACTGAGACCGGCTTTTTGGGATTAGCTCCACCTCACAGTATCGCAACCCTTTGTACCGGCCATTGTAGCATGCGTGAAGCCCAAGACATAAGGGGCATGATGATTTGACGTCGTCCCCACCTTCCTCCGAGTTGACCCCGGCAGTCTCCTATGAGTCCCCGCCATCACGCGCTGGCAACATAGAACGAGGGTTGCGCTCGTTGCGGGACTTAACCCAACATCTCACGACACGAGCTGACGACAACCATGCACCACCTGTAAACCGACCGCAAGCGGGGCACCTGTTTCCAGGTCTTTCCGGTTCATGTCAAGCCTTGGTAAGGTTCTTCGCGTTGCATCGAATTAATCCGCATGCTCCGCCGCTTGTGCGGGCCCCCGTCAATTCCTTTGAGTTTTAGCCTTGCGGCCGTACTCCCCAGGCGGGGCACTTAATGCGTTAGCTACGGCGCGGAAAACGTGGAATGTCCCCCACACCTAGTGCCCAACGTTTACGGCATGGACTACCAGGGTATCTAATCCTGTTCGCTCCCCATGCTTTCGCTCCTCAGCGTCAGTTACAGCCCAGAGACCTGCCTTCGCCATCGGTGTTCCTCCTGATATCTGCGCATTTCACCGCTACACCAGGAATTCCAGTCTCCCCTACTGCACTCTAGTCTGCCCGTACCCACTGCAGAACCGGAGTTGAGCCCCGGTCTTTCACAGCAGACGCGACAAACCGCCTACGAGCTCTTTACGCCCAATAATTCCGGATAACGCTTGCGCCCTACGTATTACCGCGGCTGCTGGCACGTAGTTAGCCGGCGCTTCTTCTGCAGGTACCGTCACTTTCGCTTCTTCCCTACTGAAAGAGGTTTACAACCCGAAGGCCGTCATCCCTCACGCGGCGTCGCTGCATCAGGCTTTCGCCCATTGTGCAATATTCCCCACTGCTGCCTCCCGTAGGAGTCTGGGCCGTGTCTCAGTCCCAGTGTGGCCGGTCACCCTCTCAGGCCGGCTACCCGTCGTCGCCTTGGTAGGCCATTACCCCACCAACAAGCTGATAGGCCGCGAGTCCATCCAAAACCACAAAAGCTTTCCACCCCCCACCATGCGATGAGGAGTCGTATCCGGTATTAGACCCAGTTTCCCAGGCTTATCCCAGAGTCAAGGGCAGGTTACTCACGTGTTACTCACCCGTTCGCCACTAATCCCCCAGCAAGCTGGGATCATCGTTCGACTTGCATGTGTTAAGCACGCCGCCAGCGTTCATCCTGAGCCAGGATCAAACTCTCCGTTGAAGAAAAACAAATCAAACAGACACAACCACACCCACCGGAAATAACGGTAAACACGGCTGCACAAAATTCGAAACCAGCTGAAAACCAGACCACCACACACGGGGGTGCGCAGAGGCCCGGCCATAATTTCAACCAATCAATAAAACAATCGGCATCAACAAACTTGGCACACTATTGAGTTCTCAAACAACAGACCCCCCAAAACATCACCCCGCACAGCGCACCACAAAAACAGCGCACCCAACAAGGGCCATTGGAAAAGAAGAGTTATTTTTGGCCGCCTACCGAACCGTACACACCTTCCGGCTTTCCGTTTCGCACCCGGCGACTCAGAAAACAATACACGCCCCACACCCCCAACGCAAATCCACCCCAACAACCACCCAACACAACCCCAACAAACCCCCAACCGCCCGCGACAGCCCCGCCGTCGGGCATTCATTAGGGCGCGTCACCGAGCCAGTTGCGCACCGCTTCACTCAAGAAAGTCCGGCATCCCGAAGTGTCGATGCAGACCATCGTCGAGGAACCGCATGATCGATGCGATCTTGTCTCCAGCCTGAGCTGGCTCAATCACCAGGAGCCCCCGGGCCCGGCC
The DNA here is from genome assembly GCA_039636795.1 of Micrococcaceae bacterium Sec5.1. Classification (NCBI taxonomy): domain Bacteria; kingdom Bacillati; phylum Actinomycetota; class Actinomycetes; order Micrococcales; family Micrococcaceae; species Micrococcaceae bacterium Sec5.1. The sequence goes on from CP143430.1 coordinate 4,959,161, forward strand.
TTGCAGATAACACACGAATGCCGGCCTGCCACCGGCAGTGACAGAGGTCAGCGCATAGTTGCCGCCAGGGCGCCCAGCCGCACTGGCACGGAGGAAACTCCCGACGGCGTGCTGACCCACGTAAAGTTCGCTGGCCGGGGGCATGGCAAGCCAGCATTGATCGGTGAGGAGCTCAAGGACGCCCTCGACGTCGTCTCGCGCGAAGGCATCCGCAAACTTGCGGGCTAGATCGTGGTGGTCTGCTCCGGTCGCGATTGACTCTGGAGACGGTCTGGCGCGGGCCCGCTGAAGAAGGCCCTTGGCCGCCGTCGGGCCTATCGCGAGCATCTCGGCAGCTTCGGTAACGGTGAAATCCAACACATCGCAGAGGATCAGCACCGCGGCTTGGCGCGGCGGCATCCGTTGAAGCGCAACCACAAACGCGAGCTCAACGCTTTCGCGGGCAACGGCCCGCACAGCAGGATCAAGCTCGTCGACCAATTCATCGGGGTAAGGCTGCAAATGCGGTTGATCGAATCGGTCGTTCGGAGTCGGCGGCTCGAAGGGAGGTGCAGGGGCGGGGCGAGGACGGCGACCCCGGTCCCTAAGCGCATTGAGCGAACGAGTAGTGGCAATCCGGTAGAGCCAAGTCCGCAGGGACGATCGGCCGGCAAATCCAGGCAACCCTTTCCATGCGGCAAGCAAAACCTCCTGCAGGACATCATCTGCATCGTCAACAGATCCTGTGATCCTGTAGCAGTGCAAGTGAAGTTCGCGGCGAAAGGGCGCAACGACGGAAGCAAAGGCTTCCTCATCACCGGCCCGGGCGGCCTCCAACTCCGCTGACGTCACAGCTCAATCTTGGCATGTACCCACTTAGGCGTTCCGATCTGCTGCCCCGTGGTGTCTAAACAGAAGTAAACCTCACGAAAGGAACCAGACCATGACTGAAAAGCAGGCCAAGGCCGTCGAGATCGCAGTGGCCTACCATCGGGCCTGGACAACCGGCAACTTGGACTCGGCGGCCGAGCACTTGGCCGAGGACGTCACCTGCCATGCGCCGTCCGGCACAATGAACGGTAGGGCAGCTGTCCGGGCGTTCATGGAGCCCTTCGCTGCTTCGCTCACAAAATCCGTGCTTCTTGCGGCTTATGGGTCCAACGACGAAGCAATACTCATGTACGACACTGCCAATCGGGCGGTTCCGAGCGCTCCGGGGGCTGAGCTGTATCGCATTCAGAATGATCAGATCGCCGAGATCCACATCATCTTTGATCGTCTGCCTTTCGCATTGGCGCGTGGCGACGTTGTTGGGGTGTGAACGCGATGGCTCCTCCCGATGTCAGCCGGAAGGTGGGTTAAATGAGGCAAGCCCCGACCGTCATGGTCGGGGCTTGCCCGTTAATGGTTGTCCGGCGGTGTCCTACTCTCCCACACCCTCCCGGGTGCAGTACCATCGGCGCTGTGGGTCTTAGCTTCCGGGTTCGGAATGGGACCGGGCGTTTCCCCCACGCTATGACCGCCGTAACCTTGTTACCCGAACCCCTGTGCCGGTTTGGTGCCGGTGTTGGGGTGGGAAGCTTTGTGGTTACAACATGTGTGTTCCCTCGATGTTGAGGGTCCTGTGGTGTTGTGTATTTAGTTGTGGTTTTTGTTCCTGGAAGCAACGGGTTTTGTTGTTCGGGAACCACATAGTGGACGCGTGCAGTGCTTTTGTGTGTGGTGTAAGTTGTTGGCCTATTAGTACCGGTCAGCTTCACGAGTCTTTAGTCCTCGCTTCCACATCCGGCCTATCAACCCAGTGGTCTGGCTGGGGGCCTCTCACACAAATTGTGTATGGAAATCTCATCTTGAAGCGAGCTTCCCGCTTAGATGCTTTCAGCGGTTATCCCATCCGAACGTAGCTAATCAGCGATGCACTTGGCAGTACAACTGACACACCAGAGGTTCGTCCGTCCCGGTCCTCTCGTACTAAGGACAGCCCTTCTCAAATTTCCTGCGCGCGCAGCGGATAGGGACCGAACTGTCTCACGACGTTCTAAACCCAGCTCGCGTACCGCTTTAATGGGCGAACAGCCCAACCCTTGGGACCTACTCCAGCCCCAGGATGCGACGAGCCGACATCGAGGTGCCAAACCATGCCGTCGATATGGACTCTTGGGCAAGATCAGCCTGTTATCCCCGAGGTACCTTTTATCCGTTGAGCGACGGCCATTCCACAATGTACCGCCGGATCACTAGTCCCGACTTTCGTCCCTGCTTGAGATGTCTCTCTCACAGTCAAGCTCCCTTGTGCACTTACACTCGACACCTGATTGCCAACCAGGCTGAGGGAACCTTTGGGCGCCTCCGTTACTTTTTAGGAGGCAACCGCCCCAGTTAAACTACCCATCAGGCACTGTCCCTGACCCGGATCACGGGCCGAAGTTAGATGTCCAAAGTGACCAGAGTGGTATTTCAACGATGACTCCACCCGAACTGGCGTCCGGGCTTCAACGTCTCCCACCTATCCTACACAAGCCACTCCGAACACCAATACCAAACTATAGTAAAGGTCTCGGGGTCTTTCCGTCCTGCTGCGCGTAACGAGCATCTTTACTCGTACTGCAATTTCGCCGAGTTTATGGTTGAGACAGCGGGGAAGTCGTTACTCCATTCGTGCAGGTCGGAACTTACCCGACAAGGAATTTCGCTACCTTAGGATGGTTATAGTTACCACCGCCGTTTACTGGGGCTTAAATTCTCAGCTTCGCCCTTACGGGCTAACCGGTCCTCTTAACCTTCCAGCACCGGGCAGGAGTCAGTCCGTATACATCGTCTTGCGACTTCGCACGGACCTGTGTTTTTAGTAAACAGTCGCTTCCCCCTGGTCTCTGCGGCCCACACCCGCTCCACAGAGCAAGTCTGTATCACGGGGCAGGCCCCCCTTCTCCCGAAGTTACGGGGGCATTTTGCCGAGTTCCTTAACCATAATTCTCTCGATCGCCTTGGTATTCTCTACCTGATCACCTGTGTCGGTTTGGGGTACGGGCGGCTAAAACCTCGCGTCGATGCTTTTCTAGGCAGCATAGGATCACCGGATCCCCCCATACGGGGGTCCCATCAGATCTCAGGATCGTGCTCGAAACACACAGGAACGGATTTGCCTATCCCTGACCCTACATCCTTGGACCGGGGCAACCATCGCCCGGCCCGGCTACCTTCCTGCGTCACACCTGTTAATACGCTTACCTCCCGGGATCAGGTCCCGCGCTCGGCCAAAACCCACACACCACAAGGGTGATAGGGCAGGCTCCGGGCGGTTAGTATCCCCCGCTTGGCATGGGCGGTTTTTCGCCGGTACGGGAATATCAACCCGTTGTCCATCGACTACGCCTGTCGGCCTCGCCTTAGGTCCCGACTTACCCAGGGCAGATTAGCTTGACCCTGGAACCCTTGATCATTCGGCGGACGGGTTTCTCACCCGTCTTTCGCTACTCATGCCTGCATTCTCACTCGTGTAGGCTCCACCGCTGGTTTCCACCGCGACTTCACTGCCCACACGACGCTCCCCTACCACTCCACACCCCTGAACCACGAAGGCTAGGGCACTGTGTGAAATCCACAACTTCGGCGGTGTACTTGAGCCCCGCTACATTGTCGGCGCGGAATCACTTGACCAGTGAGCTATTACGCACTCTTTCAAGGATGGCTGCTTCTAAGCCAACCTCCTGGTTGTCTTCGCAACTCCACATCCTTTCCCACTTAGCACACGCTTAGGGGCCTTAGTTGGTGGTCTGGGCTGTTTCCCTCTCGACTATGAAGCTTATCCCCCACAGTCTCACTGCTGCGCTCTCACTTACCGGCATTCGGAGTTTGGCTGACGTCAGTAACCTTGTAGGGCCCATCGGCCATCCAGTAGCTCTACCTCCGGCAAGAAACACGCAACGCTGCACCTAAATGCATTTCGGGGAGAACCAGCTATCACGGAGTTTGATTGGCCTTTCACCCCTACCCACAGCTCATCCCCTCCATTTTCAACTGAAGTGGGTTCGGTCCTCCACGACGTCTTACCGTCGCTTCAACCTGGCCATGGGTAGATCACTCCGCTTCGGGTCTAGATCACGCCACTACACTCGCCCTGTTCAGACTCGCTTTCGCTACGGCTACCCCACACGGGTTAACCTCGCGACGTAACACTAACTCGCAGGCTCATTCTTCAAAAGGCACGCCGTCACCAGAATCAGACTGGCTCCGACGGATTGTAAGCACACGGTTTCAGGTACTGTTTCACTCCCCTCCCGGGGTACTTTTCACCTTTCCCTCACGGTACTGGTCCGCTATCGGTCATTAGGAAGTATTTAGGCTTATCAGGTGGTCCTGACAGATTCGCACGGGATTTCTCGGGCCCCGTGCTACTTGGGATCCTCTCCAGGCGGTACACAACATTACGGTTACGGGGCTCACACCCTCTCTGGCCGGCCTTTCAAGACCGTTCACCTATGCCTGCACTACACACCCCACCGGTCCGGCAGAACCAGTACGGAAAGTCCCACAACCCCGCCCATGCAACGCCCGCCGGCTATCACACATGGAAACGGTTTAGCCTGATCCGCGTTCGCTCGCCACTACTAACGGAATCACTCTTGTTTTCTCTTCCTGCGGGTACTGAGATGTTTCACTTCCCCGCGTTCCCCCCACGCACCCTATGTGTTCAGATGCGGGTCACACAAATCACCTTTAACAGCGTTGTGCGGGGTTTCCCCATTCGGACATCCTGGGATCAACGCTCGGTTATCAACTCCCCCAGGCTTATCGCAGATTCCTACGTCCTTCTTCGGCTCCTAATGCCAAGGCATCCACCGTGTGCCCTTAAAAACTTGACCACACACATCAAACTCTCGTTTGACGATGCATCATCCATTCGAGAGAACCATGACCGCTAAGGGCCAGGTTCATTCATAAGAAATTGCTGTAAGAACACACACAAGTGTGTGTTCCAGATGCTCGCGTCCACTATGTAGTTCTCAAACAACAACCCCATCAACCAGACCCCCACCACAACAGCGGAAAAGGAGTACCGGAAGCAGGAACAAAAGAAACACCAGAAGTGCCCCCAATGCATTGCTGCAAAAAGGTCCTGTTGCCTCAGGACCCAACAGTGCGCCAAACACAACCCCATACCAGCCACGCCCCGGCAGCGTTCCACACAACACCACACCCCCAAAAAGGGGCACGGGTTGCCGTACTAACACCAGGACACAACCGGTAAAGGCCATGCCAAAGAAGTTTGATTCGTTGATGTTTCCACCCATGAGCACCCACCGCAGAACAGACGCCTGCGCAATGGGCAACACTGACAACCCGTCATCCGCCCATGCAGGCGAACAACACAGTTGTTAGCAGCTCCTTAGAAAGGAGGTGATCCAGCCGCACCTTCCGGTACGGCTACCTTGTTACGACTTAGTCCCAATCGCCGGTCCCACCTTCGACGGCTCCCCCCACAAGGGTTAGGCCACCGGCTTCGGGTGTTACCAACTTTCGTGACTTGACGGGCGGTGTGTACAAGGCCCGGGAACGTATTCACCGCAGCGTTGCTGATCTGCGATTACTAGCGACTCCGACTTCATGGGGTCGAGTTGCAGACCCCAATCCGAACTGAGACCGGCTTTTTGGGATTAGCTCCACCTCACAGTATCGCAACCCTTTGTACCGGCCATTGTAGCATGCGTGAAGCCCAAGACATAAGGGGCATGATGATTTGACGTCGTCCCCACCTTCCTCCGAGTTGACCCCGGCAGTCTCCTATGAGTCCCCGCCATCACGCGCTGGCAACATAGAACGAGGGTTGCGCTCGTTGCGGGACTTAACCCAACATCTCACGACACGAGCTGACGACAACCATGCACCACCTGTAAACCGACCGCAAGCGGGGCACCTGTTTCCAGGTCTTTCCGGTTCATGTCAAGCCTTGGTAAGGTTCTTCGCGTTGCATCGAATTAATCCGCATGCTCCGCCGCTTGTGCGGGCCCCCGTCAATTCCTTTGAGTTTTAGCCTTGCGGCCGTACTCCCCAGGCGGGGCACTTAATGCGTTAGCTACGGCGCGGAAAACGTGGAATGTCCCCCACACCTAGTGCCCAACGTTTACGGCATGGACTACCAGGGTATCTAATCCTGTTCGCTCCCCATGCTTTCGCTCCTCAGCGTCAGTTACAGCCCAGAGACCTGCCTTCGCCATCGGTGTTCCTCCTGATATCTGCGCATTTCACCGCTACACCAGGAATTCCAGTCTCCCCTACTGCACTCTAGTCTGCCCGTACCCACTGCAGAACCGGAGTTGAGCCCCGGTCTTTCACAGCAGACGCGACAAACCGCCTACGAGCTCTTTACGCCCAATAATTCCGGATAACGCTTGCGCCCTACGTATTACCGCGGCTGCTGGCACGTAGTTAGCCGGCGCTTCTTCTGCAGGTACCGTCACTTTCGCTTCTTCCCTACTGAAAGAGGTTTACAACCCGAAGGCCGTCATCCCTCACGCGGCGTCGCTGCATCAGGCTTTCGCCCATTGTGCAATATTCCCCACTGCTGCCTCCCGTAGGAGTCTGGGCCGTGTCTCAGTCCCAGTGTGGCCGGTCACCCTCTCAGGCCGGCTACCCGTCGTCGCCTTGGTAGGCCATTACCCCACCAACAAGCTGATAGGCCGCGAGTCCATCCAAAACCACAAAAGCTTTCCACCCCCCACCATGCGATGAGGAGTCGTATCCGGTATTAGACCCAGTTTCCCAGGCTTATCCCAGAGTCAAGGGCAGGTTACTCACGTGTTACTCACCCGTTCGCCACTAATCCCCCAGCAAGCTGGGATCATCGTTCGACTTGCATGTGTTAAGCACGCCGCCAGCGTTCATCCTGAGCCAGGATCAAACTCTCCGTTGAAGAAAAACAAATCAAACAGACACAACCACACCCACCGGAAATAACGGTAAACACGGCTGCACAAAATTCGAAACCAGCTGAAAACCAGACCACCACACACGGGGGTGCGCAGAGGCCCGGCCATAATTTCAACCAATCAATAAAACAATCGGCATCAACAAACTTGGCACACTATTGAGTTCTCAAACAACAGACACTAACCGGCACCACCGGACCCTTACAGGGCCACAGGATCGCTCCGGAGCAACTTTTCAAACTTACCCGATCAACCGGAACCATGCAAATCAACGTTTCCGCGATTCCCGATCCGATGTTCGGCCCCACCCGGCACCGGCACGCCCAAAAGCGCACCATATTCCAGGCTGTTATCAAAGGGGTTGGCCCCCGCAGTTCCCAGCACCAGGCTGTCTCACTCGCGGCGACTCAGAAGACATTACACGCCCACCAGCCCTGGAACAAATCGCCCCGAACACCACCCCAAAACCCCGCAAACACACGCCAAACAACACCATCCACGGCTCAGAAACAGCCCGGAAGCACCAAAACAACTTCCGTGAGGCCCATCACACCAACCAAAGCCCCCGCCCCAGACAGCCGCGGCACCCAGCCCAGCAACCGCCGTCGAACATTCCGAAACCCCCAACCAAAAGCCGACACGACATGAGGGAAGAAACCCCCAAACACGTCGCGATGTGAGAGAAGGATGCTCAAAAACAACGACGATGTGAGAGAACAACCGAAGGGGGCGGGGGTCATCCGGCAGCGCGCGTCCAAGGGAGGAACGAGCGAGCGGGCAGAGGATGACCCCAGCCCCGCCCAAGCCACACGCCGCACCGGCACCACGGACAAGCACGCTTAAACGCAGAAAAGGCCGGCAACCATAACGGTTACCGGCCCTTTCAGAGCTTCGTGATTACCAGGAAGACTTGGTGATGCCCGGGAGCTCACCGCGGTGAGCCATGTCGCGGAAGCGAACACGGGAGATACCGAACTTCTGGAAGGTGCCGCGGGGACGGCCGTCGATCTGGTCGCGGTTACGCAGACGGATCGGGGAGGCGTTGCGGGGCAGCTTCTGCAGGCCGAGGCGTGCAGCTTCGCGTGCTTCGTCAGTCGCGTTGGGGTCAACCAGGGTCTTCTTCAGTTCGAGACGCTTGGCAGCGTAACGCTCAACAATGACCTTGCGCTGCTCGTTGCGAGCAATCTTGGACTTCTTTGCCATGTGTTTAGCGCTCCTCTCGGAATTCGACGTGCTGGCGGATCTTGGGGTCGTACTTCTTCAGGACCAGACGGTCAGGATCGTTACGACGGTTCTTGCGCGTTACGTAGGTGTAACCCGTGCCCGCAGTGGACTTCAGCTTGATGATCGGACGTACGTCCTTGTCCTTTGCCATTAGAGCTTTACTCCTCGTGCCAGGATGTCGGCGACGACAGAGTCGATGCCGCGTACGTCGATTGTCTTGATGCCACGGGCTGACAGGGTCAGCGTGACGTTACGGCGCAGGGACGGAACCCAGTAGCGCTTCTTCTGAATGTTCGGGTCGAACCGACGCTTGTTGCGGCGGTGCGAGTGCGAAATGCTGTGTCCAAAGCCCGGCTCGGCCCCGGTCACTTGGCAGTGTGCTGCCATGACTCTCCTCCAAAGATTGAATGTAACGGTGTGCAGATGTTCCTGCGTTACCGTGCGACAGGCAGCGTTCGCATCCGATCCATACCATTTCGGTAGTTTCCGCATCAAGTACGGCGAAGAAGGTTGGGCCTCAGAGCCGGGCAGTGATAAACACTGGAACAGATCCTGGGATACCGGGCGAATACAGGAATGCACGCAACTTGAGCCCCTAACTACCGGCCATCGGGATGTCAGTCAGACTGACCTCACCGCCAACCGGAGCAATTGCACACGATCCGCACTACCTAGCGCCTAACTATTCTACGGGCCAGGCCAAATTAAGACCAATCAGGAATCATAAGCCCTCACAAGCCCTTTCACAGCAGAACGAAAGGATCATTGGCGAGTCTTGGATCATGACATCGCTTCTCTCACGTGTTTCGGGTGCTGAACGGTCCTCGGCGCCGGGCCCACGGACGCCACCAGCCGCCGTCGAACCCTTTCGGGCGCAAGCCCGACGGCGGCTGGCCCGGGCCGACCTTTTGGGTTTCCTCGCGTGGGTGTCCCCAGTCGTCGCGGTCGCCTTGTGGCTCGCAGACGGCGGCGCAGGCGGATTCTCCTCCTTTGCCGGAACCGCGACAGGATTGGGAATCGTGGCCGGTTTGGTCGGCATGGACGTGGTCCTCCTCATGCTGCTCCTCGCGGCCCGGATCCCGTTGATCGACAACACAATCGGGCATGACCGTGCTCTTGAGATCCACAAATCGCTGGGCAAGCCGGCGCTGTACCTGCTGCTGGCGCATGGGATCTTCATAGCCATTGGGTACGGCGTTGCCGAGGGTCTGGACCCGATCAGTGAGTCGGTCTCCCTGTGGGTCAACGTACCGGATATGTGGCTCGCGTTCGTCGCTATGGCGCTGTTCATAGCCGTTGTGGTCACCTCGTTGGTGGCTGTTCGACGCCGATTCCCTTACGAATTCTGGTACGCGATCCATCTCCTGACGTACGCAGCAGTGGCAACGGCCATTCCCCACCAGTTCAGTGTTGGCGGACTCTTTGCCGAAGGAACCTGGCAGCGCTGGTATTGGCTGGCAATCTGCATCGGAACGGGCGCGGCGCTCCTGTTCTTCAGGATTTACCAGCCACTCGCGGCGACAGCCCGGCATCAACTCACGGTCAGCCGCATAGTGCGCGTGGCACCGGACGTGTTCACCATCGAAATGACCGGACTGCGCCTCGAATCGCTGGCAGGCAGCGGCGGGAGATTCTTCATCTGGAGGTTCCTGGCTCCGGGGTTCTGGTGGCAGCCGCACCCCTTCAGCCTGTCCGCGGAACCACTTCCGGCCACGGGCACTACAGCGGGCAAGCTCCGTATCACCGTCCGAAACCTGGGCGACGGATCGGCCCGGCTGGCCCGCCTTAGGCCCGGCACCAGGGTCGCTCTTGAGGGACCCTACGGGATGTTCAGCACCGCCGCGCGGTCCCGCAACAAAGTGGTGATGATCGGCGCCGGCATTGGCATCACTCCGCTGAGGTCGCTGCTGGAATCCACCCCATTCGAGCCCGGCAACGCAACTGTCTTGCTGCGCGGACACGACGAATCAGAGCTCTTCCTTGGTCAGGAAATCATGGCGCTTTGCCAAGCCCGCGGCGCAACCCTCTTCCACTTGACCGGCCCGCGCTCCGCACGCCCGAACGAATGGCTGCCCGAATCAGCCGTCCACGCCGGTTTCACGCTCCGCGACTATGTCCCGGATGTAGCCAACGCCGACGTGTACGTCTGCGGCCCGGCCGGCTGGGCCAGCCAAGTGGTCAAGGATGTACAGGCCGCCGGGCTACCTGCAGAACAACTCCACTACGAAAGGTTCGACTGGTGAGAATCCGGGCAGCAATGGCAACGGCCCTGGCCTCCGCGGGCATCCTGCTCGCGGGCTGGCAGTCTGGGGCGCATGTTGCCGAGACAGGCACATCTACCACAACGAGCCTGAGCAGCAGCATGTCCGCCGGCGGTTCGGCTGCGAACGGCAGCACCGGTACCGGCAGCAGCGCGGAAAGCACGACGGCGGCAACGTACGACGGCGCGTCAGTCGGCACCCGCTTCGGCACAGTCCAGGTGCAGGTGACCATCCAGAATGGCAAGATCACCGAGGTCACACCCCTGCAACTCACCGATGCGGAACGGAAATCCGCACAGATCAGTAGCCGGGCAGCACCGGTCTTGCGATCCGAGGTCCTGCATGCCCAATCAGCCAACGTACAAACCGTCAGTGGCGCGACGGTCACAAGTGAGGCCTATCTCACCTCCCTTCAGGCGGCCCTCGATGCAGCCAACTTTTAGCGGCGAACAGCTCCGTGCCCGTACTTTCCGCAGCATGGGCACTGTGATGAGCCTGACCGTGGCGAGCGGCACGTCCGCCCAAACCGCCGCCGAGGAACTTGAGTCCGCCGTCGACGTCGTAGGAGAGATATTTATGCAGCTCGACCTGACGTTCAGCCTTTACCGCGAAGGATCTGAGGCGAGCCGGCTGGCCCGGGGCGAACTGACGTTGGCGTATGCCTCGGAGTTGATGCAGGAACTGTATGCAGCGGCCTCGGAATGGCGGGTGGATACCGAAGGTGCGTTCACGGCTGAGCGACCGGACGGCGCGTTGGATCTTTCCGGAATCGTCAAAGCCCACGCCATGCGCGAAGCTGCGCTGTCCTTAGGTGCCCTCGGCCTGCACGATTGGTGCCTCAACGCTGGCGGGGACGTGCTGGTGAGCGGATCACCGGAGCCCGCGGACTCTGGCTTTGAAGATCCCAGTCCGTGGCAGGCCGGGATCGTTGATCCGTTCGATCGCCAGAAGCTGCTCAGTACATACCGCCTCAGCGCCTCGGCCGAAAGCGGAATGACGGCCCTGGCAACGTCAGGCTCGACTGAACGGGGAGAACACATTTGGACCGTCGGGGCCGGACGGTCGGAGTTCCTTCAGGTTTCCGTCGCGGCGCAGGACATTCTTACGGCCGACGTCCTGGCAACGGCAATCGTCGCCGGCGGAATACAGACCTTGGATCATGCCGTGGAGAAATGGGGCGTCGAAGTGCTCGCGGTTGGCAGGACGGGAACGCTGCTCGCCACGCCGGGTTTCCGTTATGCGGCCTGAGGCCGGTCCATCTAAACCGGGCCTTCTAGACCGGGCGGATCAGGGCCGGATATTTCGGGCTAAGCCCATCGCCCGAGGACGTACCCCGCACACGGCGCACCACCCACGGACCGGCGAATTCCCGGACCCATCGTGCGTTTGCCCTGATGGCTTCGGAACGGTTCAGCGTAGGAAGCGGAGCGAGCTCGGGGACTTCGAGCACATGCTCATGCTCGAGGACGTCCAGCACGCGCTTGGCCATATTAACGTGGCCAGCCGTCGACATGTGCATCCTGTCCTGCGCCCACATCCGGACGTCGTAGTACTCGTCGAACCGCCAGTAATCCACCAGCAGGGCACCGTGGTTCTCCGCGATTTCGCGCAGCAGCTCGTTGTAGATCGCGGTCCGTCCACGCATCGTGCTAAAAACCTTGGAACCGCGGGCGTCAAAGCCCGTGAAGAGTACGACAGTGGCACCCGTCGCGCTTAACTTGGCGATGCCGGCGTCGTAATCCTCCAAAAGGGAGTCAATATCGATCTTCGGCCGCAGGATGTCGTTCGCGCCGGCGTACATCGTCACCAATGTGGGCTTCAGTGCGACCGCCGCGTCCACCTGTTCTGCAATGATTTGGCGGAGCTTCCTGCCGCGGATGGCGAGGTTGGCATAGCCGAAGTCCTCGTTGCTGTGGGCCAACTGCCGGGCAACGACGTCGGCCCACCCCCGGACGCCGTTGGGTCGCGTTGGGTCGTCGTCGCCAACGCCCTCAGTGAACGAATCCCCCAGAGCAACATAACGGGCAGAAAAATCCATGCCGTCAGTCTGCCATTAGCCAACCGCTACCTACAAAGCGTGGGCAAGGCTACGATTCGCGCAGGATCCAGTGGTTATTGTCCAGCCGGGAGACGATTTTCTCGCCGATGCGCGCGAGGTCCGCGACGTCGTCGGGCGAGAGTGAATCGAGCATCAGCGCTCGCACGGACTCAACGTGACCGGGAGCGAGGGCCACAATGGTGGACATGCCGGCCTCGGTCAGGTGGGCAACGGTGACCCGCGCGTCGCCCGGGTGCGCCTGGCGTTCCACCCAGCCGCGCTTCTGGAGTTTGGTGACCACGTGCGACAGCCGCGACAGCGACGCGCTGGTCCGGGCCGCGAGCTCGCTCATGGGCAGGTACCGGCCCTCGGTTTCCGAGAGCATCGCCAACACGTTGTAGTCGAACAGCGACAATTTCCCGGCAGACTGAAGCTGCGTATCCAACGCCGACGGAAGCAAGGTATTGATGCTCAGGAGGGCCAACCAGGCACGGCGTTCGTCGGCATTAAGCCAGCGGGGTTCAGTCATGGATCCATCTTAGGAGAATTAGCCGGTTGGCCCGGCCTTGCTGCAGCCGCAAACGGTAGGCTGACGGAATGTTCGTTGTTGCCCTGACCTACAAAGTTCCCGATGAGATCGCCGATTTCCACCGGCCAGCCCACATGGCCTGGCTTAAGGACGCGTTCGACGCCGGCGTATTCCTTGCGTCGGGACGTCGCGTCCCAGCCACGGGCGGCGTGTTGCTGTCCAAAGCAGACCGGGCAACACTGGATGACTCGCTGGCCAAAGACCCCTTCTTCAGCAACGGCGTGGCCGAGTTCGAGATCATCGAATTCACCGCGACCAGTGTGGCCGAGGGCTACGAGAACCTGCTCGAGAACTGAGGCTTGCCGGGTAGCTTCACTGCGTAGCCTGCTGGTTTTCGACCAGTTTCTTCAGTCCACCCTTCCGCGGGACCTTCACGGGCTGGGGCCACCGCGGATTCAGGGAGTCCCCCAATGTGACGCCGCGGAGTTTACGTCCAAAAAGCGGCAGCACCCAGTCGTTCACCCAGCGCCGCTGCCTGCGTTCCCATTCGCGCATGGTCATTCTTTGGGGCGGGTCCCATTGCTTCGGAGAAATCTTGTGCGGGACATTTAGGTGGTCCAGGACCTGGGCGGCGAGGTATTTGTGGCCAGCTTTGGACATGTGAAGCCGGTCAGGGGCCCACATCCGTGAATCTTTGTAGGCGTCGAAGCACCAGTAATCCACCAGGATCGCCCCATATTTTGCAGCAACATCACGGACCTTTTGGTTGTACATGGTGTTGCGCTTCTTGAATGGTTCCAGGACGGCTGAGACCTTCACGTCAAAGCCGGTAAAAAGGACCAGGGTTGCTCCCGTTTGGCTCAGGCGCGCGACAAGCAATTCGTAGTCGTTGAGGAGTGCGTCCATGTCCGTGCCAAAGTCCAGGATGTCATTGCCGCCGGCATACAACGTGATGAGTGTTGGTTCCATGGCCAGAGCGGGCTCGAGCTGTTCATCGATGATGTGCCGGAGCCTCTTGCTGCGCACTGCGAGATTCGCATACTCCCAGCCCGGCTGCGCTTTGGCCAATTTCTCGGCGACCCGGTCTGCCCACCCGCGAACCCCATTGGGCAGCACCTTGCTTGGGTCCCCCACGCCCTCGGTGAAGGAATCCCCAAGGGCGACGTACCGCCTTCGTCCGCTGTGCCCAGCCGCGTAAACATCCCGCATCCAGCCGACGCTACCTACCCCCGGTTACACCACAGCCAACCCCAAGTGAACAGGACGAACGGGACATGAGAGAACATCCCCCATAAACCCGGGGGAAGTGAAAGAAGATCCCCAAAAAACCGGGGGGAAGTGAGAGAGCATCGGAAGGGCGACCTGCCCGCAAGGCCGCAGCGGCAGTTTTGTGTAGGAGCGCATCGCAGCCCATCGTGGCGCGGAGGTCGCCCAGCGACCGGAACGGCACCTATGGGTTGTGTCTAAGCGACGGCAAAACTACCGCTGCGGCCGGACTCTGCCGCGGCGCCAAAACACGATTAGCCCTCTGCCTTGCCCCGTCGCCAGTAACCCATGAATGCAACCTGCTTCCGATCAATTCCAACGTCCCGCACCAAGTACCGCCGCATTTCCTTGATGACGAACGCTTCCCCGGCGATCCAGGCGTAGAACGGCAGCGCACCGGCAGGCAGAGTGGGGTTCTTGGTGGCTTCGATGGCTGCGGCGTCCATGCGTTGCGGGGTCTCCCAGAGGATGTCCTGATCCACGTTGACGTCTTCGGGCTCGGGTCCGGCGGCGGTGCCAGCGCCCTTGATGCCTACCCATCCCGGCACGGGAACGGCCTTGGCCACCGCTTCCTTGAGAAGTTCGCCATGGGGACGTGAGCGTCCAATGGCCGCTCCACGTGCCAGCCAGGTGATTTCGATGTCGGCTTCGGTGGAGATGTCCTGGAAGTCGCCGGCTTCGGGTACTTCGAGGAAGGCGTGGCCGGTCATGTCGGCGGGCAGGCTTTCCAAGATTGCGCTGATGGCAGGGACGGCGGTTTCGTCGCCGGCGAGCAGGACTCTCTGGGCCAGGCCGGGGCGCCATTCGATGCCGCCGTAGGCTCCGGCTGTGGTGCACTGCGCCGCACGGTTGTTGGGGCCGATGATGGTGATGGCGTCGCCGGGCTTGGCTTCTTTCGCCCAGTTGGCTGCGGGCCCGCCGCGGCCTGCATCGTCGAAGTGCATCACAAAGTCGATGTCGATCTCGGGGTAGACGGCGTCGAGTCGCTCAGCCCTGACGGTGTAAGTGCGCATGTCACCGCGGACGGACGGGTCCATGGCCAACCATTCCTGGTACCAGCCGGCTTCTTCCATCTTGAACGGAGGCAGCGGAATGACGTTGCCGGCCACGTCGCATGAAGGAATCATCAGCTTCACGCGCAGGTCCAAAGTGTCCCCTGCAACGCCGAAGCCGCGCAGTGAGTAGCCTCCAAACGTGATCCGGCGGAAGTTTGGGCTCAGGTCCTGCACGGCCGAGACGGTGACGTCGAAGGCGAGGGTCATCGGTTCCACGGCGGCGCTCGCTTGGGTCCGTGTTGGTTGGGCACTCATGAGGCGATCTCCAGTTCGTTGGTTGAAACGGGCTGTGCATGGTGGCGTCCGATGGGGACAATGAGCGGTGTTCCCGAGATGGGGTCGGGAACCACACGGGATTCGAGGCCAAAGACGTCGAAGACCAGTTGCTCGGTGACCACGACGGGTGCGGGTCCTTCGGCCACAATGCATCCGCCCTTCATGGCGATGACGTGGTCGGCGTAGCGCGCGGCGAGGTTGAGGTCGTGGAGCACGATCGCCACGGTGGTTCCGCGGCTGCGGTTGAGGTCCGTGATCAGGTCCAGGACTTCCACTTGGTGTGCCAAGTCCAAATACGTGGTGGGCTCGTCCAGCAGCAGGACTTCGGTTTCCTGCGCGAGGGCCATGGCGATCCAGACGCGCTGGCGCTGTCCGCCGGACAGTTCGTCGACGCTCCGCTCTGCGAGTTCCAGCGTTGCGGTAGCTTGGAGGGCGCGCTGCACCGCGGCGTCGTCGGAATCGCTCCAGCTGCGGAAGAACCCCTGGTGCGGATACCGGCCCCGTCCCACGAGGTCGCGCACGGTGATGCCGTCGGGAGCCGTGGGGTGCTGCGGCAGCAAACCCAAGGTCCGGGCGAGTTCGCGGGCGGGACGGGTGTGAATGTCCTTGCCGTCGAGCGTCACGGCACCACTGGCGGGCTTGAGCAGCCGCGACAGTCCTCGAAGCAGCGTGGACTTACCGCAGGCATTTGCGCCCACGATCATGGTGACTTTGCCCTCGGGGATCTCGGTGGTGAGACCCTCAACCACCTTGCACTGCTCATATTGAAGTGTCAGGTCCTTGGCATTAAGGACGGCCATGTCAGGCTTCCTTTCGATTCGAGGTGACCAGGAGCCACAGCAGGAAGGGTGCACCGAGGGCGCCGGTGATGACGCCGACCGGGAGAACGGTTCCGTCGAGGATGACTGGGGCGATGTTGGAGGCGAAGAAGTCAGCGGCCAGCACGATGAGCGCACCGGTAAGGGCCGACGCCGGGAGGCTGGGTTTGCGGACAATACGACGTGCAATTGGCCCGGCCAGGAAAGCGACGAACGCAACGGGACCGGCAGCGGCCGTCGCGACGGCGGCAAGCCCCACGGCGGTCAACACCAGTCCCAGCCGAGTGGCGTTGACCCTAATGCCTAGGCCGGCGGCTGCATCGTCGCCGAGTTCGAGGATGCGCAGCGGGCCGGCCAGGATGATGACAGCCGGAACCAGGACCAGCAATGAGGCCGTGAGGATCCCGGCGCGCTCCCAAGTGGCAGAATTCAGCGAACCGTTTAGCCAGACGAGGACGTCCGCTGCGGTACGGATGTCTGCACGGGTCATGAGGAAGTTGACCACCGCGTGCAGTGCCGCGGCGATACCAACGCCAGCCAGGATGAGGCGGTTGCCGGCAGCATTGCCGCGGCTGCCTCCGCCTGCCCCGGACCCGGTGCCACGCGAAATCGCGTAGATGATGGCCGCAACACCCAGCGCCCCGCCAAGGGCTGCACCGGAAACCACGGCTCCGGAAGCACCGAAGATCACGATGACTGTCACGGCCGCGGCACTGGCTCCGTAGCTGATACCAATGACATCCGGGCTGGCCAGCGGATTGCGCAGCATGGTCTGGAACAGTGCACCGGCCAGGCCAAAGGCCACGCCGATCAGCGTTCCGACGGTAGCGCGCGGCAGCTTGTGCTCCATCACGATGAAGCTGGCTCCTGGAATTTTCTCGCCCCCTGTCAGGTGGTTGATGACGATGGTGAAGAAATCAGGAATGGTGACGGTGTAGCTGCCCAGGAGAACGTACACGCTGAACATCACCACGAGGGCGAAGCCCAGAAAAAGCGTGGGGCTGAGCACGCGCCGAAGTGACATTTGATGCCCATGTTTCTGGGAATCATTGGTGTTAAGTGCCAACTCGGCGGGGAGTTTGTGGATGGTGGTCACAGCCCGGCCCCCTTTCCGCGGCGGATGAGCCAGACGAAGACCGGCGCACCCACAAGCGCGGTCATGATGCCGGCGGGAACTTCGCCCGGAAGCAGGACCACGCGGCCGATCACATCGGCGATGATCAGCAGGATGGGCGCCGAGATCATGGAGAACGGCAGGACCCAGCGGTAGTCCGGACCAGTGAGCGAGCGAACAGCGTGCGGAATCACCAGGCCGAGGAAGCCAATGGGTCCAGCCAGCGCAGTAGCGGATCCGCACAGCAAGACGATCCCCAGGCCGATGATTCCCCGGGACAGGGCAACATTCTGGCCAAGTCCACGGGCGATGTCGTCACCCAGCGCGAGGCTGTTCAAGATGCGGCCACTGGCCAGGACGATCACGGCGCCGACGGCCAGGAAGGGAAGCGCGGGCAACAGGACAGACCAATCGCGTCCGCCAATGCTTCCCACCTGCCAGAACCGGAATCGGTCCAAAGTGTCCTGACTTGAAACCAGGATGACATTCATCAGCGAGAACAGGCCCGCGCTCAGCGCCGCACCCGCAAGGGCGAGCTTGACCGGCGTCGCGCCGTCACGGCCCCTGGATGCGATCGCGTAAACGACGACGGCGGCCGCTGCGGCGCCGATGAAGGCGAACCAAATGTAGCCGGTCAGCGAACCGACACCGAAAACATAGATGCCCACGACAACAGCCAGGGCCGCACCCGCGTTGAGTCCCAGGATGCCGGGATCAGCCAGGGGATTGCGGGCCACTCCTTGCATTGCCGCTCCGGCCAAGCCCAGGGCGGCGCCTGCCAGGAGACCCAATACTGTTCGGGGAATCCGTGCGATGACCACTGCGTGGTCGCCGCTTTCAGGATTGAAGTTGGTGATAGCTTCCCAAATGGTGGTCAGGGGAAGCCCGCGCGCGCCGATTGCCAAGGATGCTGCGCACGCAGCGGCGAGTACGACGACGGCGACCACCAGCCAGGCACTCCGCCCACCTGTCACGTTGGGACGGGTTCCCCCTGCCGCCGCATTGCTCCGGGGGTCGCTACCTCTCTGGTTACCCGGCACGGATGCGCAGCCAACCTGCCCCAGAGACGCCGTCGTCGTACTCAATTTCATTGCAGTTACTTGCCTGCCGCGTCGGCAGCCTTGTCCGCGGCGCTGCCCAGCTGCGGCAGGAACGTGTCCAGCGCCCACGGCAGGCTCAGCGGCGAGGATGCGGAGATGGACAGGGTAAGGGTCTGATCGGCGTCGGCAACGAGTGCGCCGGACTTGACGGCGGGTATCTGGCCCAGCAGGGGGTCGGCCTTGATGGCATCGGCTGTGGCGGCTTCCGGCACCCATGTCACGAAGACATCGGACTGGAGCTCGTTGGCTTTCTCAGCGGACCACGGGATGAAGAAGTCCTTGTTGGTCTTCGTGTTCTGCTCCACTACCGGAGCGAGCTTCATACCGATTTCAGAGAGGAAGCGCGGGCGGTTGTCGATGGCCGTGTAGACGTTCACGCCGTCGCCCTTTGCCGGTTCCAGGTTGCCGTAGATAAAGGTCTTGTCCTTGATCTGCGGGTACTTGGAAACCTTGTCCTTGACGGTGGCTTCGGTGTCCTCTATCAGCTTCTTGGCTTCGGCTTCCTTGCCGAGGGCCTTACCGATGATGGTGGTGCTCTCCTGCCACGGCGTACCGTAGGCGAGCTCCGGGTAAGCAACCACGGGAGCGATTTCCGAAAGCTTCTTGTAATCGGCTTCCTCCAGGCCGGAGTAGGCGCCGAGGATAACGTCCGGATTCAGCTTGGCGATCTCTGTGAAGTTGATGCCGTCCGCCTCGGAGAACTGCGCGGGAGCCTTGTCCGAACCGAAGCCTGCGCCAAGCTTTTCCAGCGCGGCATCCTTCCACGGCGTGGAGCCCTTGTCGTTATTGCCCCACTCGTTCTTGGGAACGCCAACCGGGACAACGCCCAGGGCTATTGCGACGTCGTCATTGACCCAGGAAATGGTGACTACGCGCTTGGGCTGTTCCTTGATGGTGGTCTCGCCGAAAGCGTGCTTGATGGTCACGGGGAAAGCAGCGGTTTCGGCCTGCTCCGTTGCCGGAGTGGTGGTGGTGGCAGGCCCGGTGGAGCAGCCCGTGAGGGAAAGGGCGACGGCGGCCAAAGCGGCTGTGGCGGTGCCTGCGGTCTTCAGCAGGGCACGGCGTGGAAGAAGGGAAGCCACGGGACTCCTTAGGTAAGTGACGCGAACCTAAGTAAGGCTAGCCTAGCCTTTCAATAATTACGAAACGTTTGCATCACGTAATCACCTCGCCAGGGCATTGCTAAGATATCGGCAGCGGACTACCGCTTCCAGAGAGAACGACGAGTTCCAGAGAGAACGACGAGGAGATGAGCGTGCGCACTGTTTCAGTTGCTGCAGCCATGGTTGGCGAGGTGGCCATTTTGGCCTGCTTGGCACTCCCCCGCACGTCGGCATCACTCTAGCTCCCAGCCCTGGCACCCCTATTTTGGGTCTCTTTGCTGTGCCTCGCTTTCACTCGTGACCGACGCCCCCTGCCAGTTAACGCGCTCCTGTTTGCGCGACGTCGATCATCTCCGAAAGAAGCTTTGCCATGCAGAAAATCACTGCCCAACAAATCCGTTCATCGTTCATCAATGCCAGCCGCTCCGAAGCTGCCAAGCTCAATCTTCCCCGCGACTTTGAAACCATCGACTGGGACAACCGTGAATTCCTCGGCTGGCGCGACGAAAAGATGCCCCAGCGCGGATATCTGGTGGTCCCGCACAGGGGCAAGCTCACCGGAATCATGCTTCGCGCTCCCGAAGGTGGCTCCGGAAAGAAGCGCGTGGTCCTTTGTGAATTGTGCCGGGACGTCTTCTCCAAAGACGACGTCTATCTGTGGGTTGCCAAGAAGGCCGGACAGTCAGGCAAGGACGGCAACACCGTGGGGACCCTGATCTGCGCCGAGTTCGGATGCAGCGCCAATGTGCGCAAGGAACCGCCCGCCAACGAGATCAACCCGGACCCTGCCGTCGTCGTGGTTCGGCAAATCGCCGGGCTCGAAGAGCGGACGGCCCAGTTCCTGGATCGGGTGCGCGGGACCCCCACCCGCTAAAGACAACGCGGGGTCACATATGGCCCATTAAGGTCTCCACCATGGGCCATAAGTGACCCCGCGTTGCTTTATCGGAGGACGATATCCACGGGGTTGGCTTCGGATCGCCATGCGCCAGGCTCGCCAGGGCCTGCAATGACGGGAGCTGTTAGCACGCCGGACCGGTTGGTCCGCTTGTCGCGGAGGATTTCCGTGACCGAGCCAAGGTGCCGGGACAGATCGATGACGTTTTCCGGTGCGGCCAGCAACAACTGGAAGCCGAATTCGTGAAGGGCCTTGATTCCAGCCCCGGCGAATTCCTCGGATGCCAGCACAAATGCTTCGTCCATCATCACGGTGCCGTAAGTGGTGAAGCCCTGCTCGGCGATCCCCAGCTGGTAGCTCAGGGCCGCGGCCATGATGAACGCCGTGAAGCGCTGGCGCTCACCACCGGACATGGAACCGGTATCGGCATGCATGAAGACCTCGGTCTTCTTCTTACCGGATTTGCCGGCCTTGGCCGACTTCGCGGCCACCTCCCTGTGCTCCTTGCACTGGATAAACAAGTGGCCGCGGACGTCCAACACTTCGGCGCGCCAGCGGCGATCCTCAGGGGTTTGGGAACCGAGACGCTTCACCAGGGTCTCCAGGGACTTGTAGCGGGCGGTGAGCTCGGCGTCGTCATCGGCCTCTGTTCCAGCAGCGGCAGACGCACTGCGGGAGGGCCGCGTGTGCTTGGCTTTCAGCGCGTTCTGGATCGCGTCCTTGAACTGCTTGGCCGTAGCCGGAAGCGTCTGCTTGATGTCCAGTTCCAGGTAGCTGCCTTCGTGGAAATTGACCTCGGACAGGATGCCGTTGAGGGGCAGGATCCGGCTGGTGATGCTCCGGCGCTCCTCGTCCAGCAGGTGCAGGAGCGTACTGAACGACTCGTGCGTGCGCTGGTTGAAGAACAGCCGGAACTCCGCCTCCTGGGCGGGCAAGCCATCGCTCACGATCGCGTGATATCGCGATTCGAAGTCCCCGGCAGCACTAATGGACGTGCCATAGTCCGCGCTGATGGCACTGCCCCAATCGCGAACGAAAGCCTCGAAGATTCGCGTCAGACGCTCTGCCGTAGCCTGGCTGCGTGATTCGGCGGCGTGCAGCTCGTCGAGCAGCTTGTTGCGGACGCTGTTGGCCAGGTTGTCGAGTTCGTAAAGCTCGGACACCTCGCCGACGCCGGCAAAGTACGGTTCAAGCGCGGCTACGGTAGAGCCCGACGGCGGTGCTTGCTCAAGCTTCAACCTCGCGGCATCGAGCAGGCCGTCAGCTGTGACCATCTTCTGGTCGAGCGCTTTGTATTCACTCTGCAGCACGGCGGCCGCGCCTGTGGAGGACTGGTGCTTTTCGCGTACGGCCTCGATGCTGGCGCGCAACGGTTCCAGGTCCGCCTGGGCAGCCAGGGCATCAGTGAGGCGCTGTTCGATCCGGGCAAGTTCGTCCGCGGCCACGACTGCGGAAACCTGCTCCCACGGCCGCTCATCTTCAGCGACGCGGCGGAGCGCTTCCAGTTGCCGGGCCATCCCTTGGTGGGAATCCTCACGGCTTTGCGCCAATTCGGCAGCCTTTGCGAGCTCGTTTTCCAGCTCGCCCACCCGGGCCGCCACCAGTTCAAGCTTGGACGCATTATCGAAGCCGAGGACGTAATCCTGCCGGCTCGTGAAACGGTCGTCCTTTTCCACGGTGTGCCGGTTGCGTTTGACCACACCACCCAGGCTGAGGCCCTTATCCATCGAAGCAAGCTCGTCCGGGTCCTCCACGCACGGGTACGCGAAGTCCAAGGCGATCCGCTCGCGGATCCACTCCCCGGCGTCGGCATTGGCACCCGAGGTGAGGATGCTCAACTTAGTCAAGAGGTCGCCGTCGGACACGTCCTCCACAGCCAGCGCGCCACCGGCAACGGGCTTGGACACATCCACTGCACGCAGTGCGCCACGGACCGTGTTGTCGTTCAAGTACCGCGTAACAGCAGCGAAGTGCTCTCCCGGGACCAACAGTGTGGTGGCGAGGTTGCGCAGCGCACGTTCGGCGGACGGACGCCACTGATCCTGGCCCTCGGCGAGGTCGATCAGCTCACCGCCGAACGGCATGCGCTCCTCGGGGATGCCGGTCGCGGCTGCGATCGCGGCTCGGTTCTCAATACTCGACGGCGGCAGCAAAGACTTGCGCGACCGCAACGACAGCAGCTCCTGCTCAGCCGCGGCCAGCTCGCGTTTCTTCGTCGCGTGGCCGTCGAAGGCCTCGAAACGGAGCTCCTTCAAAGCCTCCGAATCGTCCTTCAACTCCGCTGAACGCGTGGCAGCCTGCTCATGGGCCTGGTCCCAGCCCTCGGCCGACCATTCAAGGTTCAGCCCGGCATCGGCCAACGCTTTCCTGGCGGATTCCTCCACCTGTTGGCGCAACTTCAGGCTTACACGGGCGTTCTCCAGCGACTGCTCGATAGCCGAAATCGCGTTACCACCGCGGTTGTTGTAATCCAGCTCCAGTTCACGCAGCTCCTTGGCCAAAGCATCCCGGACCGTGCGCTCGGCAGCGAGTTCCTGCGCCTTGGACTGCGCCAACTCCTTGAAACGCGCCAAGGTCTTGGCGTGGACCGTGACCGCAAGCTGCTGCTTGTACGCCTCAAATTCCTCGCCGGCCAACTCGCGGAGCCTGTTCGCATCCAACAACGCCTGCGCATAGTCCTTGTTCAGCCCCGGAACCGGCGCCAGCTGGTCGCGCTGCTGCCGGACATCCTCCAACCGCTGCCGGATGGACATCAGGTTGCTGAATTCCTCCACCACATCATCAGCCGCAGCCAACGTAGCCGGGGCATCGAGTACCTGGTCCCGGAAGAACGTATTAACGCTGCCGCCAAGGCCCTTCCCGGCCTGGATCACACGCAGCAGGGGAAGCGCCTGGTCAGAGTTGATGCCAAGGAGCCTGCGGAACCGCTCGGCGAACGCCTTGTGAACGTCGAACACCTGGCCGTCAGGGAAGATCCCCTCCAACGCACCCTTGGTGAACCTCTTCTGGGCAATCCCCTCGATCGCTTCCAAGTCCAGCGGCTTGTTGTCGATCACGTAAAAACGCCCGACGCTGGACTCCGTACCATTCTTCGGCAAATCAAACAGCGCCGAGACCGTCACCTTCGTGCCGGCCGCGTTGTCGAACGTCAGCGCGACGGCGGACCAGGTGGCACCCGGGCGCTGGAAGGCACTGGCCGAACCATCGCCAACAGCCTTATCACCGACCTTGCCGCGCATATAAGTAAACGTGGTCCTCTTGTCCTCCACAGCACCGCCGGACCGCTGGGCAGCAGCCTCATTGGACCGCGGACGGGCATCAAACACCCGGAGCATGGCATCAAACAGCGTCGACTTGCCGACGCCCGAATTGCCCGTCAGGAGAGTGCCGTTTCGATCCACGTGCATAGTGTGGGCCCCATGGAACGTGCCCCAGTTGACCACCTGCACGAGTGCCAGGCGCATCTGTCCGGGGTTCGTGAGCTCGCCGAGCGGGAGCATGCTTGCGATCGTCACTTCTGTGTCCCGTCAGTGCTTGTTGCGTCGGTGCTGGTTGCGTTCGCGGCGGTACCGGACACATGCTCTGCATGCTCGGTCGTTCCTCCCTTAGACGCATGCTGCCGCATGTCTCCGGGATCGCCGCTCGTGCCGTTCCCGGCTTCCGAACCCGCGTCAAACCGTTTAGCAAGATCGACGAGGTCGCCGGTTGGATTGACCCCGGCACCATCTTCATTTTCATGGTCAGGGAGGGCGGCTGACGGCGCTGGATCGTCGAGGCCGCTGGCTGGATTGACCCCGGCACCATCTTCATTTTCATGGTCAGCGATGGCTGCTGACGGCGCTGGATCGTGGACTCCGGGTTCGACGCCGGTGAGGTCGGCACCCAAGGTAGACGACGCCGATGCCGCCCCGGGAGTGGCATCGGGCCTTCCGGAGCCGGCAGCATCGTCCACAGGACGAGTGCTGTCCGGCGAAGGGGCGGGGGCGGCATCGGCGTCGTCCTCCCCAACCCCCACGGCCGCGTCGGCATCGTCGTCCTCGGTTGAGGTGTCTGATGAATCCACGTCCAGCAGCGGCTCTGTTCCTGATTCGTCGGCGGCTACCGCTATGAGGGCCTCTATTTGGGCTGGGATGTCGCCGATGTTTTCGAAGGGGAGGGCCAGCGGGAGCGCGTTGCTGATGGTGTACGTGTCGTCCAAGGGGGTGGGGAGGAGGAGTTGGCGGGCCAGGAGTTTGGTGATGGTGCGGGTGACGACGTCGGAGTCGCGGAGTGCATCCTGTTGGCCTGCGGGGGTGTAATTGGCGACGAGTTCCGAGATCTCTTCGCGGGTGATGGTGGGGTCCGTCTGGGCTGTGACGTGACGGTCCAGGAGGAGGCGCAGGCGGAGGAGGACGATGGTTTCCACGCGGCTCAGTGCACGCTGCTGCCGGAGGATGCTTGATCGTGAGCTGGCGCCGATGATCTCCGGGTCGACGGGGCGGAGGACGGCGATCTTGCGGTCGTGATCCAGCTGGAGAGTGAGGAACAGTTCGGAGAGGCGGCTGCGGAGGATGAGTTGGTTGTCCAGGAGTGTGGTCCAGAGCTTCTCGTCGCGGCCGCCGTCGATGTAGGGGCCTTTCAGCAGTTTGACCAGCGCGTGACGGACCTTCATCGGCAGCACGCCTGTGTCGCCCGGGAAGAGGGCGGCACCGTCAACGAACGTGTCCCGCGGGGTGACCCGGAACGGGTCACCGTGGGTGGCGTGAGTCGCCGCTTCAGTCGGGACTTCAGCCTCCTCAACGGCTCCGTGCTCGTCGGTGGCATGCTCCTCGGTGACGTGCCCCTCCTCGGTGACGTCCGTCGTCGTGATTTCCTCAGTCATCAGAATCCTCATTCAGCGAGACAACGGGCAAGTACGCAGTGCGGATACTGCCGTCGATTTGTTCGAAGTCGATGTGTTCCCAAGCGGCCCGGTCGAAGGCCGCACCACCATGCAGCGCCATGGACAACAGGGTTCGGACAGTGTTGATGTGCCGTTCCTCGGCGGGCAGGTTTTCCCACGCCTCGCCCAGGGTAGCTGCGCCGGCCATCGCGGCCCGCACAGCAGCAGGCTTCGCCTTTCCGGTGCGGGCTGACCGAACCCGGTCCGAGTCACTGAAGGCGATGGGATCGGCCAATCGGGGCGGGGTCGCGAACTCGTCGGGGTCGAAAAGTTTGACCATTGCCAGCGACTCGAACCCTGCGTTGTACAGAACGGGGCCGCGGACCAGGCCTGGCCGGTCGCGTTCGTAGGGCATGGACCTGATGGCTTGCTCTGCCTCAGCTAAGACCTTGCGCAGGCTGACCGACTGGCGGACGTCGTCGCTCTGGATATAGGTGTTCAGGCTCTCGGAGAGCTTGCCGTAGATTCTCTGGATCTGGCTGTGCTGGGTGCGCAGTTCGGCCACGAGGTTCTTCAGCGTTTCGCGGTCCTCGTGCGAAAGATCGTCCGCGAACTGACGGCTCAAGACCTCGCCGATCGCGGAGCGGAAACGCAACTGCTGCTGCGGGTCTTCCAGAAAGGCTGTGAAGGAGCGGAACGTTCGGCCCTCTGGACTTTGACGCAGGCGTTTGTCGGCCTCCAGAACCTGGGCCATGGTTGCGCCCTTGCTCAGCGACTCCTCGATGATCTGGTTGCGGAGTTCGCCCACCAACTCCTCGATGCGGTCACGCATTTTCTTGTAGTCAGCGGGAAGGCTGGCTGCGAGGTCAAGGATGTTGCCGGCTGCCTCAACAGCCTCTTCGTCGTCCAGGAGGCCGTCGAACTGGCCGGAGCTGATGTCTTCGACGAGTTGCTGGCGCTCCTGGATTTCTTCCTCCAGCGCCTCCAAACGTGCGCTTTGGTCCGGATTGGTCTCGTTGGCAAGCTTCTCCACATCGCCGAGCAGCGTGCCCAAGCGGGAACCGTTGAGCGTGGAACGATCGCTTGAGAGGCTGTCCAGGAAGGCGAGCACGCGCGCCGCTGCTTCGGTGACTTCGTAAACGATCTGGCCTGACTGGTTGCGGCGCGTCAGGAACTGCCTGCGCGTCCATTCGTCGCCGAAGGCCTTGCCGTTCTGCTGGCCGCCCAGCCCTGGTTCCTGGCGGCGAAGCTGCTCAAGGAAGGCGTCGACGTCGGCATGGAACTCTTCCAGCGGAAGCTGCGGCCGGGTGCGGGTGAAGGAAGCCTGCAGCACCGCGATCACCCAAGGGGCCGAACGTGTGAGGGCCCAGGCTGGACCTTTGGTTAGTTGCTCGAGGTCGCGAAGCCGGGCACTGATGGCGTCGGCGGAGGACATGGCTGAACGGGACAACTACTCTCCTTCAGCTGCTGCGAAACCTGGCTGGCAGCGGAAACTGCCCCGTACAAGGTTAACGCAGAGCATCACCGCCGCGTCGGGCGGTACTGAAAGGGCCGCCGTCGAGCCTTCCAAGGACGATGCGAAGGCTGGCCCCGCAATCATTCCGTAACATACCGCCCGGTTCGGTTTCGATCCCATATCGACACGGCCGCGACGCGATTCTGTGCTGGCCGAAAACTACGCCCACCCTTAGTGTCGGATCATCGACGCAGCCACGCCGCGTCTACCCACGCATTGTCGCATAGGGGGAACCATGGATTTTGACTTTACCGCTCTGGAAACAGCCACCTACGTATTCATTGGAACGCTGGCCTTCGCCGCCATTTTGGTGGCGTTCATCGCAGCAGCAGCCATAGCAACTATCGTTCTCATCGGCGCCATGGGCATAGCCTGGTACACGGTCAAGGCCGTCTTGGGCGGCTTGGTGCATGGCATCAATTTTGCGTGGGACAGCCTGGTCCACCATGCAGGAAACGTCGAAATCCCGGCCGAATTCCAGCCCCAGGTTTCCCCTAGCACGGGTAGCTACTCGCGGGTAGCATTGAGGGACAGCTGAAGGGTTCCCCACCCGAGGCGGACCCTGGCTCCATCCGGCACAACCGGCTAGAGGAGTTATCCCATGACGTCCGCTACTGACAACAGTCTCACCGCCGCAAGCGTCAACGCCACAGCAGAAGAAGCCCGCGCCGTCGCCGAGGCCGCCCGCGAAACTGAATGGAACCGGCCCAGCTTTGCCAAGGGCCTGTACTTGGGTAGCTTCGACCTCAGCCTGATCCACCCGTGGCCACAAGCCAAAACGGAGGACGTGGAGCGCGGCGAAGAGTTCATGGCCAAGCTCGAGGCGTTCTGCCGGTCCATGTCCGGACGGGTGATTGAACGCGACGCGAAGATCCCGGACGAGTACCTTGCAGGCCTCGCGGACCTTGGCGTCTTCGGCATGAAAATCCCGCGGGAGTACGGCGGCCTGGGATTGTCCTTGGTCTACTATGGCCGCGCACTCGCTTTGGTGGGCTCCGTCCATCCGAGCCTTGGCGCACTGATTTCGGCACATCAGTCCATTGGTGTTCCGGAGCCCGTGAAGGAATTCGGCACGCCGGAGCAAAAGCAGGAATACCTTCCGCGCTGCGCTGCCGGCGCCATTACGGCTTTTCTCCTGACGGAGCCCGACGTCGGCAGCGACCCCGCCCGGATGGGCGCCACAGCCGTTCTTTCGGACGACGGTCGGTCTTACCTTTTGGACGGCGTGAAACTCTGGACCACCAACGGGGTGATCGCCGAGCTCGTGGTTGTTATGGCCAGGGTTCCTGCCCACACCGACGCCGACGGCACCACGCACAAGGGCGGCATCTCCGCGTTCGTCGTGGAGATGGACTCTCCCGGCATCACCGTGGAAAACCGGAACAGCTTCATGGGCTTGCGCGGTATCGAGAATGGCGTGACCCGTTTCCACCAGGTGCGTGTGCCGGTGGAGAACCGCTTGGGCCGCGAAGGCCAAGGCCTCAAAATCGCCCTCACCACGCTCAATACCGGACGCCTCTCCATCCCCGGCCTGTGCGTTGCCGCAGGGAAATGGAGCCTGAAGATCGCCCGCGAATGGTCCAACGCGCGGACACAATGGGGCCGCCCGGTGGGCAAGCACGAGGCCGTAGGAAAGAAGATTGCGTTCATCGCCGCCACCACCTTCGCGTTGGAAGCTGTGTTTGAACTGTCAGCCGAGATGGCAGACGCCGGCCAAAAGGACGTGCGCATCGAAGCCGCGCTGGCCAAGCTCTGGTCCACTGAACTGAGCTGCCGGATCGCCGATGAACTGGTTCAGATCCGCGGCGGCCGTGGCTTTGAAACCGCCGAATCCCTTGAAGCAAGGGGGGAACGCGCCGTAGCTGCCGAGCAACTCCTCCGGGACCTCCGCATCAACCGGATCTTCGAGGGTTCCAGCGAGATCATGAAACTCCTCATCGCCCGCGAAGCCGTGGACGCACACCTTGCCGCCGCGGGCGACCTCGCCTCATCGGATGCCAGCCTGCAGGACAAGGCGAGGGCCGCCGTCGGAGCTTCAGGTTTCTATGCCCGCTGGCTGCCGAAACTCGTTGCCGGAGCAGGCATGGATCCGCGCTCCTACGGCGAGTTCGGACGATTGGGCAAGCACCTGCGGTTTGTTGAAAGGTCCTCGCGCCGGCTCGCCCGGCAGACTTTCTACGGCATGGGGCGCTGGCAAGCGAAGCTGGAACACAAACAAGCGTTCCTTGGCAGGATCGTGGACATCGGCGCCGAACTGTTCGCGATGGCAGCATGCTGCTCCCGGGCCGAAATGCTGCTCCGTACCCACCCGGAACACGGCGCGGCGGCCTTTGAGCTCGCCGAGGCCTATTGCGAGCAGGCGCGCGTGCGGGTGGACGAATACTTCGACCAGCTGTGGCGGAACACCGACGACGGCGACCACCAGCTTTCGCGCAAAGTCCTCGCCGGCGATTACGCCTGGCTGGAGGCCGGGGTCCTGGATCAGTCCGAAGGAACCGGGCCGTGGATCGCCGATGCTTCCCCGGGCGCCTCAAACAAGGAGAACCTGCACCGGAAATATCGGTAGCCCGCTACAGGACCTCGCCGTCAACGTAGTACCAGCGCCTAGCCTCACGTACGAAACGGCTGTGTTCGCGCTGCACTCCCCGTTCGCCGTCGGACCTGTAGCGCGCGGCGAACTCAACGGTCCCGGTGGTGTCCAAGGGCCCGCCGTTTGACGTGCCCAGGATGTCGAGCCTGCGCCATTGCATGTCCGCGTCCAGCTCCAAGGAAGCCGGGCGGGTTGACGCGTGCCAAGTGCGCAGGAGGTATGCCGGATCCAGAATGACGAACGCCGAATACCGGGAACGCATAAGCTGCTCGGCTGTGGGCGCATCGGCCTCGCCGCGGTGGAAGCGCCCACAACAATCGTTATAGGGCTCCCCGGAGAGGCAGGGGCACGCACTGTTGCGGAGTCGGCTGAAATCAGGGGTCACGTTGTCCCAATCCGAGGCTGAAAATGAGAGCTGGACAACATATTTTCCCACGCCATGTAACAGCTTCGAAACAACCCCTGCCAGAGGGTGGTGCGGGGCGTGATTCCGTCGGTGCTGGACCTTAGGCTAGATGTGCAAGCTGGGTGGGCAATGCGCGCATCGCAAAACGACTGCCAGGGGAGGCTACGTGGAG
Source organism: Micrococcaceae bacterium Sec5.1 (assembly GCA_039636795.1). Classification (NCBI taxonomy): domain Bacteria; kingdom Bacillati; phylum Actinomycetota; class Actinomycetes; order Micrococcales; family Micrococcaceae; species Micrococcaceae bacterium Sec5.1. Next base: position 4,989,296 of record CP143430.1, read on the forward strand.
GATCCGACAACACTCGCCATCAACCTGACATATTTGGGCACGGTGGGGATGGCTATCCTCATGTTCCTGGGCCTCGGGTTGGTCATCATCATCACTCTGGTAGTTGCCGGAGTCGGACGGCTTGTGTCAGTGATTCTCCTGGCGATGATCGGCGTCTTCCCCAAGAAGGAAACGGTCGCCATCGTTCATCTGCCTCCTGCTCCGGAACACGTACCCGTTTTGGCGGGTGACGACGTCGATTACTCCAGTCACGCTGTTGAGTCACCTCTTGAAGATCTTGCCTACGTTCCTACCGGTTCCACTGCCGAGGTGGCAGCCCATCCTGTTGTGGCAGAGCCCAAGAAGGATCGCTTTGGCGATGTTCGACGCCGGGTCTCGGATGCCGCTTCTGCCGTCAAGGACGGTGCGTGGAAGGTTAGCCCCAGGAAGGTACCCAAGCCTGCCCAGGTTAAGGAAGTGGTCGAAACACAGACCGCCCACCACCCCTTGCTCGTGGCCGCCAGCAAGGAACCCCCCGTGCTTGCGAAGGACTGGGCCGACGCCGTCGCGGAAGCTGACCGGAGGGCGGCCGAGCGCGCAAAGGCAGAGGAACCGCCCGCCATCAAGGTAACGGTCCGTGAGGTGGGCGAGCCAACACCGCCGTCCAGCAATGAGGAACCACCCGCCCCGAAGGCCCCGGATGCGCAGCAGTCTTCGGGCACCGAGGCGTCGCCGGGCAATGGTCCGAAAAAGTCCGGTCCTGAATCTACAAAATCCAGCCAGGGGAACAGCTCGGCCCAAGGGAACAACTCCAAGAAATCGGGCCCGAACACTTCCAAGAATGGAAAGCCTTCGAGCCCGGTCCGTAAGGGTTCGCTCAGCGGGGTAAGCCGCAACTCCTAAGCGGCGAGCTGCCGGAACGCTGCTCCGTGGTAGATCAGTGGTTTGGATTCGTGGTTGATGGTGGTCGCTTTGACCTCGAGGACAACGATCGCGTGGTCCCCGGCGGGCGTCTCGGAGACAACCTCGCACTCGAAACCCAGCACCGCGCCGTCGATCAGAACGGCCCCTGAGTCACTGACGCTGGTGGACAATCCGGCGAAGCGGTCCCGGGTTTTGGAGGACAGCTGAAGGCAGGCCGCTTCCTGACCCTCGGCCAGCACGGATACCCCCAGCCTGCTGGCCTGCCGAAGCTTGGGCCACGTTGTGGAGGAGTTCTGCACCGCGAACATCACCAACGGCGGCTCCAATGACACGCCCACCGTGAAGGACGATGCCACCAGGGCTTCTGGCGTGAAATCCACCATGGCACTGAAGGCAGCCACTCCGGACGGGAACTGCGCAAATGCAGCCTTGATGGCCGCCGTTTCTTCCACGGTTGTCTGTGTCATTTTTGCTGTCCCCTATCGTGCGTTGCTTGAGTTCCTTTCCCATAATTCACCCGCTTCCGGGAACGGCAATATTTGTTGATTCGAAAGACATTTGTGTTGCCGCATGTCAAGAAATGTCGCGAACTAAGGCCGCTTCCATTACCCCGCAAGACGAAAAACGAAGAAGTTCTACCGTTTGCATTTGGGCGTCCCACGGCCGTGTGTAGCCTCGATTGGACATGCCCTTGACCCACCACAGGAAGCCGACATGAGCCTCAACGAGCTACGAACGCTTGGACGCACTGGCGCCCTGATCAGCCCTCTCACCCTGGGTACCTTGAACTTCGGCACCGGCACCGCCCCCACGGGACCTGCGGAGAGCATCCGCATCATCCAGGCTGCGCTCGACGGCGGCATCACCAGCATCGACACCGCCGATATTTACTCCCAGGGCGAGGCCGAGGTAGTGGTGGGCCAGGCAATCCAAGGAAGGCGCGACGACGTTTTCCTCGCCACCAAATTCCATGGCCAGATGGGGTCCAACCCAGCACACGCCGGAAATTCGCGTCGGTGGATTGTCCGGGCTGTGGAGGACAGCTTGAGGCGGCTCAATACGGACAGGATCGATCTCTACCAAGCGCACCGTCCCGACTACAACACCGATCTCCTTGAGACCATCACCACCCTGAACGATCTCATCCGGCAGGGCAAGATCCTCTACTACGGCACCTCGGTGTTCAGCCCCGCGCAGCTCGTCGAGGCACAGTGGATCGCGAACACCAACCACCTGACGCCGCCGGTGGTGGATCAGGTTCCCTATTCGCTTTTGGTTCGCGCCAACGAACGCGACGTTTTCCCCATCACCCAGCAGTACGGCGTCGGGGTTTTGAGTTATGGACCGCTCGACGGTGGGTGGCTGGCTGGCGGTTACCGCGTTGGCGCGGGCCAGCCCGAAAGCTCGCGTTCGGCCGCTGTGCCCGGCCGGTTCGATGTGAACGCGCCCTTCAACCAAGGCAAGCTGCACGCGGCAGACGCACTCGCACAACTGGCCGCCAGGTACGGACTGACCCTCATCCAGCTCGCTGTGGCCTTTGCGTTGAACCATCCAGCCGTCACCAGTGTGATTATTGGACCGCGGACCGAGGACCATCTCACCGACTACTTGAAGGCCGCCGATGTGGTGCTCAACGACGCGGTTTTGGATGAAATCGATGACATCGTGGCCCCCGCCGTCAACTTCCTTGAGCGGGACGCCGGCACGGTTGCTCCGCATCTGGAGTACCCGGAACTTCGACGTCGGTAGCTCGCCACCCGTTGTGGGGACCGCTCTGCGGGCTTCTTCGCTCGCGGACAGTGCATACCGGGCCTCGCAATCGCCTATTGACGGCATTAGGTCCCCGCGTGATCCTTGTCCTAAGTGCTGCGGCACGCCCGCAGCGTCAGGTCCAGTAGAACGCCGCCTCCCATGTCCAAACACCATGTCAAGCAAGACGCGGCGAAAGCCGTCATCACGGGACAGCCGACCGAAGGTCCCCTGACCCACGAAGAGTTGCAGCTCTCCGGCCGCAACCATTCAATGCCGCTCGAAGCCCTCCACGACGACATCACGCCAGCAGGCCTGCACTATCTGCTCATTCACTTCGATATCCCGCACGTTACCGCCGAGGAATGGCGCCTGCGGCTCGGTGGCGCCCTTAATAACAGTCTGGAACTGAGCCTCGACGACATCAAGTCGCGGCCCTCAGTCACCATGCCTGTCACCATGGAGTGCGCCGGAAATGGACGCTCACTGCTGCAGCCACGTCCGCTCAGCCAGCCTTGGGTGCTGGGAGCTGTAGGCACTGCGGAATGGACTGGAACTCCGTTGGCACCACTGCTGGAGGAGGCAGGGTTGGCGAGTGACGCCGTCGAACTTGTCTTTACCGGCGCCGACAGCGGTATCCAGGGTGGAGTGGAGGAACCATACGCCCGTAGTCTTTCGATTGCCGAAGCGATGCATCCCGAAGTCATGTTGGTCTACGCCATGAACGGCAACCCGCTACCGATCCAGCACGGTTTCCCGCTGCGGCTGTTGGTGCCCGGCTGGTATGGCATGGCAAGCGTGAAGTGGTTGACCTCCATCGAGGCAGTGACTTCACGTTTCATGGGATTCCAACAGGCCGTGGCGTATCACTACCTTCAGGGACCCGATGGGCCAGGTTTGCCCGTGTCGCACATTCGCGTCCGCTCCCTGATGGTGCCGCCCGGGATTCCTGATTTCTTTACCCGACGCCGGGTAGTGGATGCCGGTCCTGTGATGCTGCACGGCAGGGCGTGGTCCGGTCACGGCGAAGTGGAACGGGTGGAGGTGGGGATCGACGGCGAATGGATGCCGGCCCATCTGGAACCCGCTATGGGTGATTTTGCCTGGCGTTCGTGGACCATGGTGTGGGTTGCGAGCCCGGGCGAGCACGAGTTGCGGTGCCGTGCGATGGACTCCTCAGGTGCGCTGCAGCCCAGCGACCAAGTGTGGAACTACCAGGGCATCGGGAACAACATGGCCCAGCGGGTTGAGGTGACGGTTCGGTAGGTTTTTCTCGCCGAGATCGCGGGAGAGCTGCGTGATCGCCGGAACTCTTCGGCGTGCTCGGTGGCTTCCCCTTGTACTCGCACGTTTCCGGCGTTCTCGCGGGTCTTGCTCGGCCCGGTTAGACTCTTCCCAATCATGAGTATCCCGACATCATCCCCGGCAAACGTCCGCGTCGATGCCTGGTTGTGGGCGATCCGCGCTTACAAGACCCGATCCGCGGCCACCGCCGCCTGCCGTGCCGGCCACATCCGGATCAATGGAAATCCGGTGAAGGCCTCGCAAACCGTGATCATCGGCGACACCGTCCGGGTCCGCGAATCGGGCTGGGAACGGATCCTCGAAGTACGGCGGCTAATCGCGAAACGCGTCGGCGCCGAGGCTGCGTCGCACTGCTTCACCGACCACACTCCCCCGCGGCCCGTTGCCCCCAAGCTCGGCCTTCCCCAGCGCGACCGCGGTGCTGGCCGACCCACCAAGAAGGATCGGCGGGATATGGAGAAATTGCGGGGTTAATTGTCCACATACAGCCCCCGATGGCTGTATTGCTGGCTAGCGGCCATTTAGCTTGGTGGAGGTCCCTGCGACAAAAGACCGGGTCCGATAACAGGGCCGAATGGTGGCGACGGGCTGAGTGGGCTTTCGACAGCATCCTTTCCCAAGAACCCCGCCGCGCAAAGGGTGGGCTTTCAGGTAATGACTGTATTGGCCGAATCAACACCAAGCCGTGAAGAAGTTGAATTTATAACTGTGGCTTGGAGTTATCCACTGGAAGAAGCGGCAGAATCGACAAAGATGGATGGCTTATCGCCACCCGAAGTCCCGCCCAGTTACCCCGACCCGGACCTCGATGTTGAGCTGGACCCCAACCCGGGCAACAATGAACCGACGGCAAGCGACACCAGATAAGGGGTTGGCGATGACGGAGCCAATGAGAGCACCAGCACACCAGGGAGCAGGGACCGGGGCAACCGACAGAATCGACCGCGGCGCCGCGGCGCGTGACCGCGGGGTGCAAATCGCGGCCGCCCAGCTACGACTGGTCACAGACCGACGCCTCGGAAAGGAAACTCCCGACTGGGTCAGGCAGCTCGCAGCAGAGAGCCCTCGGCGCGGCGTCTCGTAAACTCCGGGCAACAGCTCCACGAACAATAGTTATCCACAAGCGGTCCCCTTCGACGTGAAACCCTCCCTTTCCCCCACCTAGACTGGCCGACACATCGCCAAACAGTTGCTGGGGGAACCTGTCATGTCACGCCTTTTTGCCTATTCTTCACATGCCCGCATTCGAGGAGCGGTCTTCGGACTCACAGCCGCGTTGCTTCTCACTGGTTGTCAGGGCGGGCCGCCCGGCGGCTCTCCTTCCGAATCAAGCTCGACGACGGCGCCTACCTCGGGCGCTTCGTCGCCAGGTCCTTCGGGCACCGGCCCTTCCGGGAGTGCCGCTCCTGCCACTGTGTACAAGCCAGCCGATGCGAAGGGCAAAGCACAGAATGTGCCGGTTCCTGTGATGCCGGAGCTGGCGAAGGAGAACTCGGAGGCAGGGCTGGAGGCGTTTATCCGGTACTGGTACGCCACTTACTCGTACGCCACAGAAACGGGTGACCTCGAACTTTGGAGTCTTGCCACTGATACAACAACAGTCTCAGGTGCTGCCTATAAGAGGGCGATCGAGCTGAACTACATCGACGGCCGGTGGGTGGTCGGCGGGCGCATCAGTACTCCTGTCATCGAAGTCTTATGGAAAGACGATACGGATCCTCAAGCCGCTAAGGTGCAGGTCCTCCAAGAGCAAATTCAGTACTTCAATGCTGACGGAAGCTCCGGGCAGCAGGCCACGCCCGAGTACAACACAGCCGAAGCGGTCATGGTGAGCTATCAAAGCGGGGTTTGGCAAGTTGTCGACAACGGACTGATTGTGGGCTAGCCGTGCGAATGACTCGTCTCAGCACAATCGTATTTTTGGCTCTCGTCATGGTCCTGCCTATCGGCCCTGCTCATTCAATAGCAGATGACGAAACTCGAGTCAGCGTGGGAAAGCATGATACCGCCATAAGTATCGACGCAAGATTCACCCTGAATCCAGAAACTGGGATACCGTCCGAATTCCTCAATTCCAATGCCGCGGCAGAGGATCCCTACCAGTACAAGCCGGATACCCTTTGTCGCGCTGGCGGTGGAGGCTTGGGATGCCAAGGACTCGAATGCCCAGCCACAACGGAGGGTGGCGCAGAAGGAACTCCCGTTGTATGGAAAAAAGCACCAAAGGCGATCACAAATCCTGACTGGACAGACTATAGGGCGATCACCGGACCCACGTGCCTATACGACGCCAAACCCGAGAACGTCCTGGCCAACATCGCCACCCGGATCCTCAACGACTTCCGCCAACTCCCCGTCAACCCCGGAACCCTCGAAGCCCAACCCTTCCCCCACACCCTCAAAGGCGGACCCACGAACTTCTACACCACCGCCACCAAACAAGCCTTCGACGTCACCATCCTCGGCCAAGCAGTCCACCTGACCGCAACCCCGGCAAGCTACACCTACAACTTCGGCGACACCACCACCCTCGGCCCCACCCCGGTCGCCGGCTATGCCATCCCCGAAGCCGACTGGCTCCTCAACGACACCCGCACCAGCCACAGCTACACAGCAACAGGGAACTACCCCGCCACCATCACCACCAGCTTCACCGGAACCTACTCCGTGAACAACGGACCCCCACTGCCCATCAACGGAACCCTGGACCTCACCACACCACCCAAAACCATCCAGGTCTGGAAAACAGAAAAAGCGCTCGTCGCCGACACCTGCCAGGAAAACCCCAAATCCTGGGGCTGCCCCGACGCTCCAGGACTTTAGAGTGACTCCTGCAGAATGGCAGGTAGGAAGTCCCTTCTGTCCAGTTCCCTCACCAAGAGCGGTGTCAATTCACTGGGCGCTAGGCGAAGCCGGTAGCTTCGCCTTCCGTCACCAATCGGTTCGATGACTCCTCGCTCCAAGAGTCTCCGGATTCCTTGGCTCCGGGATGCCGCAGAACCAGGGAACGCGGGTTGGAGGTCCGCCGCCTTCACCTCAGTCTTCTGGGCAATGATGATGAGAGCATCTGTTTCCGCCTTAGTAAAACGCGCCACTTCCAGCCCGCGCTGGATGGCCGGAATCAATAGAGAATTCGTTACATACTCTTTGTTCCCCAGCTTTGACAGTCTGGTGAGGTCGTTCAGCAGGCCCTCGAGAACGTATGTAGCCCATCGAATCAATGAATCGGGCAGAAGGGAATCAGCGTCCTCCAGCCGCTCGTAGTAGAGTTCCCGGTTCTCTCCGAACACGGCTGTCGGGTTCAGGGTCCGGTAACCCGCGCTTTCCGAAAAGCCTTGCCTACGCATCGCGGCATAGGTCAAAAGCCTGCCTACACGACCATTTCCGTTTCCGAAGGGATGTATCCAAACGAAGCGATGATGGGCCAAAGCAATCTTCAACAACTCATAGTTCTGGTCCACGTCGGCGTTAATGAAGTCGAGAAGGGCGGTCATGTCACTGTGGACATCTCCCGGGGAAGGAGGACGATGAGCCGAGCCACTAATGTTCACATCCGACACACGGTACATTCCCGGCGTCCTGTCTCCCTCGCGCTCCAATCCTTCGACTGAGATTCTGTGCAGTTCCCTCACAAAGCCATGGGTCAGACTGGTCCCGCGCTCCACGACTGAATCGACGAAAGTGGTTGCCTCCTGCAGCTGCACGATCTCCTGAACATCATCGACTTGCTTGATGTTTTCGCGACCAGCCCGTTGGACCCCTGAGACGGCATCAACAATTGAAGTCCTGTTCCCTTCGATCCGGGCACTCATGATGCTCGAGAGTAACTGGAACAACTTCCGGAGCTGAGAGTAAAGCTCCGGCGGTGTGGTTCCTTCGCCCAGATCGGCTCGTACTCGCTCAAGCTGAATGATGGACTTAGCCAGGGGAGAGTTGAACGGAAACTCTGGAAACTCGATCGGCTTCACGACTCAGAACTTTCGATAACGGTTTGTAACAATTAATTCCGTACCCAATCCTAGCCCTGTACTGCGGGGGTTTTGCCGCTGGTTCGCGCTGAAAGATTTAATGTTGCACTGATCTGGAATTAAGTTCCTGCTTCGAAAGGGCTGCCTTTCACTGTCCTGTCCAGCAACGGTCTCTGGTGGGGAGGAAGGAAGGGCGATCGTTTGGAAGCGAGCGCTCAAATCCATCACGAACCCTGGGCGGCAGGACTGGATTCCGATCCTCGGACCAATGTGCTTCCACGGCCGAGAATCCTAAACGCTTTCAAGAGCAGCGATGGGAAGCATGTCCAATATGCTTCCCTTGCTTGTAAAGCTTGGTCGCCGAAGAGCGGGTGCAAAGAAGCTCAGGAAGCCACAGAGCGAAGCTGGATCAGGAGAACCAGGTATCCGGCGGGCCCATGAACAGGAGGAAGCTGAACACGCCAGCCACGCCCACCAAGACAATCGCAATGGCCAGGATCGGGTTTCCCAGGATCCAAGCCAGCCCTTTCTCCAGCCCGCCTTGAGGTTCCTCTCCCCCAGGGGCAAAGCGCCAACCGCCGGCAAGGAGACCCCGACGGTCGAGCGACTTTTCCACGGGAATAGTGACGTACGGGATCACGGCAGAGACGGTGGCAAGCAGACCCGTTCGGGCCGGCCATTTCTGGTTGATCCAAGTGAAAGCGGCTGTTGCTGCATAGCAAAGGAAGACAAAGCCATGAATGCCTCCGGCTATGCTGACGCCTACCTCCGTGGTGTGGGTGACGTACTTAAGGAACAGCCCAATCAGCAGCAGCGTCCACGTCACAGCTTCGGCAAAAGCAACGGTACGAAACAGGGTGCGGGGCTGCATGGAAGTCCTTGGCTGGGAAACGGGAGTCCCGTCCAATTTACCGTGACAGGACAAACACGTTCACCCCGGGAGAGGAAGCGAGTCCCGGTGCCGGATCTGCGAATCCCCGAATTCAACGGGCACTGGAGCAATCTCCATGGGCGGCTCATGGCGGGTCCGGGCCTTGCCGACGGCGATATGGGGCAACCAGCGGGGTGACCTGTAGCCAAGGGCAGGTGAGCTCAGGATGAAGTCGTCAATGTTGTCCAGGCCCAGATCATCCAAGAGCACATGGAGCCCCTGAACCAGAAGGGCCTGATAGTCGTGAACCTCTTGAGGAACGTCCACTTCCAGTCCCATAAGGCGGCCACCGCCCAGAGGGATCAATTTGTCCGACTTTCCCAGGAACCCCTGCAATACAGGCAACTCTGTCAACCAACCCACAAGCTCGGGAAGTACATTCTCTGCCCGGGACATTCCTTTGGTCCAGGCTTCAATGTCCTGGACCAAATCATCGAGGATACCCACGTGCAGCAGCGTCATGTGGAGTCCTTGCGGCTTCCGGAGGAAGTCGACGTAGCGGTTGAGTCCCTCGTATTCGGTTTGCCCGGCGCCTATGCGGAGGACAGGCACCTCGACGGTAATGCGGGATCCATGCGGTTTGCCTCCAGCGGGGTTACTGGCCGTCATGCATGACATTATGCGCCGCTCGCGGCTCCCATGGCAGGCCCCCAACAGAAGCCCAGTGCCGGCGTCGTGCCTAACGTCCTATTTCTTGGAGCGGGCTTGAACCAGATTCGCAAACGGCAGGCGGCCATAGGTGGCAACGAAATCAGCATGGTAGGCAGCCTCGGCTGCATTCACCTCGGAAGGAGGGAGTTCCTTCCACGCGATGATCAGGTCCAGAGCATCCCGGAGCTGCCAGATGAGCCGGGCGTCCCAGACGACGGTGGGCCGCCCGCGACCGTAATCCATGAACTCCTGGATCTGCTTCCGCAGCCCCCGATTTCCTTGGCTTCCGGCGCTGGCCTTGCCCAGGTACAAGACGGAAGCATCCGGGACCCACTCCGCTTCCAAAGCTTCCCGCTTAAGGGACGGGTCCTTTTTCTTGAACGTTCCCGCGGTGCTCTTGTTAAGGAAGGCGGGCTCGAAGGCAGCAGGGCAAAGCAGGACAAAGATCCCGGGGCCCTGGGGGACGCGCATGACATCGAGTTCGTCTAAGGCTCGAAAGCCCGTGAAACCTTCGGCGGTGAGTGACTTTTTGGTGAAGAGCATGGTCCATTGTGTCAACCGCTCGTTTGCGGTGCCTGCGCGCTTCCCTTCCTGGTCCGTGAGCGTCACGCAGGGCCCGCATCAAGATCAAGGACAGCGTGGCACTGTCGCCTTACGGCAACAAATGCTAAAGTCGTCGTACGGCGACATTTTCGAAAGTTGCCGTACGGCGACAGGAGTCCGAGAATGCGCACGGTGCGGGAGGCAGGGCCACTGGTACGTGAGCTTCGTGAGGAGCGTGGCTGGTCTCAGGCAGAGCTTGCCCGCCGAGCGAACGTTTCGCGAACCTTCTTGATCGACCTTGAATCCGGCAAGGCAACAGTGGAGACTTCAAAATTCATGGACGTCTTCCAAGCTTTAGGGTTTGAGCTTGCCGTACGCAACAGCGACACCGGCTACGTCAGATGGTAAATACCCGTGCACTTGACGTGTTCATGGATGGGGCAGCCTGTGGCCGGGTTGAGCAGACGCCCTCAGGAAATCTGATAATCCGCTATAAACCGGAATATCAGGCAATCCCCGACGCGACACCATTATCGCTTTCCATGCCACTGGCCGCCGCTTCACACAAGAAGCGCGCAGTCCTGCCCTTCCTGCAAGGCTTGCTCCCGGACAGCGACGGGGCCTTGCGGACCATAGCGAGGAGGTTTGGGGTCTCCCCATCAAACCCTTTCGCCATCCTTGAGTACATCGGTGCAGATGTCGCTGGCGCACTCCAATTCATGCGTCCGGGAACAGAATCCCCGGACGGCGGGCTCGCCAGGAACTCGGTCACCCCGGTCTCGGAATCCGATGTTGCCACCATGCTGGATCATGTCGTGGCTGAATATGAGGATGGCACGCCATACGACGATGCAGCAGGACGTTTCAGTCTTGCAGGAGCACAACCGAAAATCGCCCTTCATCAACTCCCCGATGGGACGTGGGGAGTCCCCGCAGATGCGACACCAACAACTCACATCTTGAAGCCGACAGCAGGGAACTTCAGCAGGCTCGACGTCGTCGAGCAGCTGACCATGAGGGCGGCAGCCTTGCTCGGCCTTGAGGTGGCGAGCTCCGAACTTGCACGCATCGGTTCTTGGGACGTATTCGTGACACGGCGCTATGACCGTCAACTGACCGATGGCGTCTGGCGCCGCATTCACCAAGAGGACCTCTGCCAGTCTCTGAGCGTTTCGCCGGCAAAGAAATACCAGCATCGCGACGGGGGTCCTGGGGCCGGCGACATGGCTTCTCTTGCGCGGTCGTTTCCCCTCGAAAGAGACCGCCGCAAAGCTGGAGAAGCACTTTACCGGGCCTTCGTGTTCAACACTGTGGCCGGTTGCACGGATGCTCACGCCAAGAACTACTCGATCCTGCTCCGAGGCAGTGAAGCGCAAATAGCACCGCTTTATGACCTCGCTACATACGCACCCTACTGGGATGGAGAATCGACCATCGACCTCGCAATGAGCGTGAAAGGCGAATACCGTCTGCAGAAAATCAGCAGGCAAATGCTGGTCTCCACGGGTAGGCAGTTCGGCGTCACGCCCGACGTAGCGGAAGAGATTGTTGGAAACTACTGCGGGCAGCTGGTGGAAGCGTTTGATGCCGCCAAAGACGAACTGCAAAACCATATGGGGCGGCTGCCGAAAGTCGCCGACGATGCAGTGACCAACGTACGCAAGCTGCCACTGGTGCAGTGAGCCAGCCGCTTGGCCAACCCCCAAACCCTGAAGCAAGCCTTTCAGCGTTGACACAGCCTTGTGACCCGTGCCATATTCGATAACGTGAACCTGTCAGACAGCCGGACAGCCGGACAGCCCGCATCGGGCAAGCCCGCTGGGCCCACCCCGATCTCGCGCATTTCCGCGGCTGAGGCGGTCTTCGCGGCACTGAGAAGGGCTATCGAGGGCGGCCAGTTCGATATCGGCACCAAGCTGAGCTCTGAAGCAACGCTGGCGGCCCAGTACGGCGTGAGCCGCTCCGTCATCCGAGAAGCCCTGCGATCCTGCAACACGCTGGGTTTGACCGTGACCAAGACCGGCAAGGGCACGTTCATTGTGGCCAACAAGGTCGCCAATGACCTTACCTTGGGCCAGTACAGTGCGCGTGATCTGAACGAAGCACGTCCGCACATTGAGATTCCCGCAGCCGGACTGGCAGCCCAGCGCCGCACGGAAGAAGAACTTGAGCACCTGAAGGACATCGTCCAGGAAATGCTCAATGAGAACGATCCCGAAGCCTGGGTAAACCTGGATGCCAGCTTCCATTCCGCCGTCGCCCGGGCCAGTGGCAACCGGGTGTTCGCCAGCGTCGTTTCCGATATTCGCGACGCCTTGGCCCACCAGTCTGAAACCCTCAACCTCGTCGCCGACCGGCAACACCGCTCTGACGAGGAACATGTTGCCGTGCTGAACGCAATCGAAGCAGGCGACTCCGAAGCAGCGAGCAAAGCGATGGCCGATCACCTTCAGGCCGTCAGCGTCGCACTGGACACGATCCTCAGCAAATGAACCACCCGAAGGACACCATGCCCCAAGTGACCGCAGCAGCAGCGGCCCAAACAGCACAGAGAACGCCCAACCACGTCCCGCTCGTCGAACAGACCCGCGACGGCTTGGTGGAGAGCATCCACTATGGATCGCTGATCGCCCTGAACGCCGATGGCAGCAGTGCCATCGAAGCCGGCCAGCCGGACGCGCCCATGTACCCGCGTTCCTCCCTTAAACCGCTCCAGGCCGTAGCCCTCCTTCGCGCGGGCTTGGATATCCCCCAGAAGCTCCTCGCCCTGACGGCCGCCAGCCACTCAGGCAGCAAAGCGCATCGCGACGGCGCCGCCGAAATCCTGGCGCTTCACGGCCTGACCGAAGCGGCACTGGGCAACAGCACTGACCTGCCATACGGCGTCGTTGAGCGCGAAGAATGGCTCCGCGCCGGCAACGGCCCCACCCAACTTGCGCAGAACTGCTCCGGCAAGCACGCGTCCATGACCGCGGTGTGCGTCATTAATGGTTGGCCCGTGGAGGGCTACCTGAACCCGGAACACCCGCTTCAGGTCCTGGTTCGTGACACCATCACCGAACTGACCGGCGAGGACGCAGCCGCAGTGAGCACTGATGGCTGCGGCACCCCGCTTTTTGCCCACACGCTTCACGGAATGGCCCGCGCTTACGGCCGCATCGCCGCCGCTGACCAAAGCACCTACGAGGGCAAAGTTGCCCACGCCATGCGCCGCTTCCCGGAGATGGTAGGCGGCGAAGGCCGCGACGTCACTGCGCTGATGCGCGCCGTCCCGGGGCTGCTTGCCAAGGACGGTTTTGAAGGCCTCCAGCTGGTGGGCCTGCCGGACGGCCGCGGCGTGGCTGTGAAGATTTCCGACGGCGGTGACCGCGCGCGCATGCCCGTCACCGTTGAGGTTCTCCGCCAGTTGGGCGTCGACGGCGGCAGCCTGGACACGCTTCAAAGCCCACCGGTGCTGGGCGGCGGCCTTCCGGTCGGCGAGCTCCGCGCCGCGCAATTTTTCAGCAAGAACTAAACCAAGGACAGCTATGACCACCGTCGATCAGGCGATCCCCATCCGTTCCGAACACGACCTCCTGGGGGACCGCGACATTCCCGGGAACGCCTACTGGGGCGTCCACACCCTGCGGGCTATCGAGAACTTCCCCATCACCGGACAGCCCCTGTCCACCAACCGTCACTTGGTCCGCGGCCTCGCCGCGGTAAAAATGGCGGCAGCACGCACCAACCACGAGCTCGGCCTCCTGGATGCTGAACGTGCCGGAGCCATCGAGCAGGCCTGCCAGGACGTCATGGACGGCATGCTCCAGGAGCAGTTCATGGTGGACGTGATCCAGGGCGGCGCGGGAACCAGCTCCAACATGAACGCCAACGAGGTCATCGCCAACCGCGCGCTGGAAATCCTTGGCCACCCCAAGGGCGATTACTCCAAGCTGCACCCGAACGACCATGTAAACCTGAGCCAGTCCACCAACGACGTCTACCCGACGGCGGTAAACCTCGCCACGATCTTCTCGGTGAAGGAACTCCTCCTCGCCTTGGAAGAACTCGAGCTGGCGTTTGCCGAGAAGGGCCGTGAATTCCGCACGGTAGTGAAGATGGGCCGCACCCAGCTTCAGGACGCCGTTCCCATGACCCTGGGCCAGGAATTCGGCGGATACGCCGTGACCATCGCCGAGGACCGGGCCCGCCTGGACGAATCCCACATGCTGATCCACGAAATCAACCTTGGCGCCACCGCTATTGGCACTGGCCTGAACGCGCCAGTCGGTTACGCAGACGCTGCATGCCGCCACCTGGCCGAAATCACGGGCCTTCCGCTCCTCACGTCGGCGGACCTCATTGAGGCCACGCAGGACGTCGGCGCCTTTGTTCACCTGTCCGGCGTCCTCAAGCGCGTGGCAGTGAAGCTCTCCAAGATTTGTAACGACCTCCGCCTGCTGTCCTCTGGACCGCGTGCGGGTTTGGGCGAGATCAACCTGCCGGCCGTACAGTCCGGCTCGTCGATCATGCCCGGCAAGATCAATCCGGTGATCCCGGAAGTGGTCAGCCAGGTGGCGTACGAAGTCATCGGCAACGATGTCACAGTCACCATGGCCGCGGAGGCGGGCCAGCTCCAGCTGAACGCCTTCGAACCGATCATTGTGCACAGCCTGCACAAGAGCATCTCCCACCTGGAAGCAGCGTGCCGCACCCTTACGGCACGCTGCGTCCGGGGCATCACCGCAAACACCGAACGGCTACGGCTTACCGTGGAGCAGTCGATCGGTCTCGTCACGGCATTGAACCCCCACATCGGTTATGCCTCCGCCACGGCCATCGCCCAAGAAGCGCTGGCCACCGGCAAGGGTGTTGCAGAACTCGTCCTGGAGCACGGTCTGTTGACCGCTGCCCAGCTTGAGGAACTGCTCAGCCCGGAACGTCTGGCAAACCTGAGCAAGTAAGCCGAAACCGGCCAGTAAGCCCAGCGGCTCAAAAGAGCCGTCCCGCCCGATAAGGCACACCCCCGAGGCCCTGTCCTGCGCTCCGGCCCCCGACCAGACGCGTCCAGGACACCCCCAACAGGACACCCCTAAGGATTCCAATGACCAACCCACCCATTACGGACCACACGGTCCCGGCCCAAGCGCATGCCAGCGAGAAAGCCCTCCACACGGAGGACAAGGGCTACCACAAGGATCTGAAGCCCCGCCAGATCCAGATGATCGCGATCGGCGGTGCAATCGGCACCGGTCTGTTCCTCGGCGCAGGTGGCCGCCTCAACGCTGCCGGCCCTTCGCTCGTCATCGCCTATGCCGTATGTGGCTTCTTCGCGTTCCTGATCCTCCGCGCGCTCGGTGAACTCGTTCTCCACCGCCCGTCGTCGGGATCCTTCGTTTCTTACGCCCGTGAGTTCTTCGGTGAGAAGGCCGCGTTCGTTTCCGGCTGGTTCTACTGGATCAACTGGGCCACCACCACCATCGTGGACATCACAGCAGCGGCGCTGTACATGAACTTCTTCGGCAAATACGTCCCGTGGATCGGCGTCGTTCCACAGTGGGCCTGGGCGCTGATCGCACTGGTCGTGGTCCTGGGCCTGAACCTCGTATCGGTCAAGGTCTTCGGCGAGCTTGAATTCTGGTTCGCCATCATCAAGGTGGCCGCACTGGTGGCGTTCCTGGTGTTGGGCACCTACTTCGTCATCTTCGGCACACCCGTCGAGGGCCAGGAAGTTGGCTTCAGCCTCCTTTCGGACAACGGCGGCATCTTCCCCAATGGCATCCTTCCCATGATCATCCTCATGCAGGGTGTGCTGTTCGCCTACGCATCGATCGAGCTCATCGGCACCGCCGCCGGTGAAACCCCGAACCCTGAGAAGATCATGCCCAAGGCCATCAACTCCGTGGTCTTCCGTATCGCAGTGTTCTACGTCGGCTCGGTCATCCTGCTGGCTCTGCTGCTCCCGTACACCTCATACGAGAAGGGCGTCAGCCCGTTCGTAACGTTCTTCGGATCCATCGGCATCCAGGGCGTTGACGTCATCATGAACCTTGTGGTTCTCACCGCCGCACTGTCCTCGCTGAATGCCGGCCTGTACTCCACCGGCCGTATTCTGCGCTCGATGTCCGTTGCCGGCTCCGCACCGAAGTTTGCCCAGCGCATGAACAAGGCTGGTGTCCCCTACGGTGGCATTGCGATCACGGCAGGCGTCTCGCTGCTCGGCGTTCCGCTGAACTACCTCGTCCCGTCACAGGCGTTCGAGATCGTCCTGAACGTTGCTTCCGTCGGCATCATCGTCACGTGGGCCACCATTGTCCTGTGCCAGATGCAGCTCAAGCGCTGGGCAGACAAGGGCTGGCTCAAGCGCCCGTCCTTCCGGATGTTTGGTGCGCCGTATACCGGTTACCTCTCGCTCCTGTTCCTGGTGGGCGTGCTGGTGATGGTCTTCATCGACTCCCCGCTCACCATGCTTGTCACGGGTATCGCCTGCGCACTGATGGTGGTCGGCTGGTACCTGTGCCGCAAGCAGATCCATGAGCTTGCTGCGACCCGCGACGGCTACACCGGCAGCGCCCCGGTGGTTGCTAACCGCCCCATGCGTGGCGGCGACTCCTAACAAGCCCCAAGCAGCGCCCGACGGCGGCACCCGGGTTCCGTAACATCGGAGCCTGAGTGCCGCCGTCGTTGGTTAACGGGCCCAAGTAGCCGTGGTTGTTCCCAGGGCTGGGAACAACCACGGCTAGATGCGGGAGAACGCGCCTAAGCCAAACATCCGATGATTCGCGACTACTATGGACCCATGGCTGTCACAGATGAGGCGATTGGCAAGATCAAGGACATGCTGATCCGCGGGGAACTCAAAGCCGGGGATCGGCTTCCACCGGAGAAGGAACTGAGCGAGCGGCTCGGCCTTTCGCGCAGTTCACTGCGTGAAGCGGTGAAGGCGCTGGAGCTCATCCGCGTGCTCGACGTCCGCCGCGGCGATGGAACCTACGTCACCAGCCTCGACGCCAAGCTGCTCAACGAAGCCGTCGCTTTTGTGGTTGACCTGCATCAGGATCGCTCCATCCTGGAACTCTTTGAGGTCCGACGAATCCTGGAACCCGCCACAGCCCACCTCGCTGCCGGCAAGATCGGGCCAGCCGAACTCACGGCACTCCGCGCCACCATGGACGGCATCGATGAAAACACCGACGTCGAAGAACTGGTAGCCCACGACCTCGAATTCCACAGCATCATCACCGAAGCCGCAGGGAACGACTACCTGGGCAGCCTGTTGGAAGCCCTGTCCAGCAGCACGGTTCGTGCCCGGATCTGGCGTGGCCTGACGCAGGAAAAGGCCGTGGCGCACACCCTTGCCGAGCACCGTGCGATCGCCGACGCCTTGGAACGCGGCGATGCCGAGCTGGTCCGGGCCCTCGTGACGGTCCACATCAGCGGCGTGGAGAACTGGCTGCGGCAGGCGCTCTAATCCCTCGAAAGCGCTAGTCCTGTGGAAGCGGCGTAACCGGCAGCCCGTAGGTGCGAATGGCTGTCGCCTCGAGTACGGCATCCTGTTCCGGGACGCTCAGTGTAGACACGAGTTCCAACAACACATCCAAGGTCCTGCCGTACGGCGCACCGAGCGTACTGACTGGCCAGTCGCTGCCGATCATCAAGCGATCGGGGCCGAAGGCTTCCAGCGCTTCCTCGAACAGCGGCCGCAACGCATCAGCCGAGTACTCGACGCCGGGCAGGTGCAGGCCTGACACTTTAGCCACCGTGTTGGGCAGCCGCCCGAGTTCTCGAAAATCAGAGCGCCAAACATCAATCGCAGCCGCATCCGCAAGCGGTGGCTTCCCGAGATGATCCACGACCACGGTCAGCGCAGGAAGTTCTCGGGCAAGCCGGACAGTGGCTCCCAAGTGACGCGGGAAGGCATCCGGAACATCGAAGGCCAGGCCGCGTGCAGCAACCATGGCCAGGGATTTCCGTACCGAGGGCAGGTCAAGGAAGTCATCGCGGCGATCGTCGTGCACCAAGTGCCGGACTCCGCTGAACACGGAATGCGCGGTGAACGCGTCCAGCTGCTCCGCGGCCTGTGTTGGCGAATCCAGTTGGACCCACCCCACGACGCCGAGTACCCAAGGATTGCGCGCGGCCACCCCAAGCATGCTCTGGGTGTCGGCAACCGTATCGTCCGCCTGGACCAGTACCGCTCCCCTGATCCCGGCTGCGGCCAAGACCTCTCCGGCCTCATCCTCCCCGAAGCTGCGGAACAGCGCGCCGTGCTGCGGGCCCAGCCACGAGTAGGGTCGGACACCCCCGTTCATGGAGGCCTCGAGGTTCCACAGGTGCAGATGCGCGTCAATCACGCCCCCAGAGCCTCCAATGCATCCCACAATTCTTCCGGCACTGATTCCTGCATACGGCTGGCGTTCGAGGTGACTTGTTCAGCTTTGCTGGCTCCGACTGTCACGTTCACCACGGCCGGATGCCGCAACGGGAACTGGATTGCCGCCGTCGGAAGTTCAACGCCGAAATCCCGGCAGACCGCGGCAAGCGCCCGCGCACGCTCGACCACTTCACGCGGGGCGCGGTCGTAGTTGTAATGCGCGTCGTCGGGGACTTCGGGACGTGCCAACAACCCGGAGTTATAGACGCCAACATTCACGACGCCGGTGCGGCGCTCCACACACCGGTCAAGCAGCGGGACGCTGGGCTGCTCAAGCAGTGTGTAGCGGCCTGCGAGCATGACGAGGTCCAGGTCCGCGGCCTCGACACACTCCAAGGCTGCCTCCGCGGAGTTGGTGCCGACGCCAATGGCTTTGACCACCCCTTCTTCGCGCAGTTTTTCCAGCGCTGGAAGGGCCTGGGAGATCCCGGCCTGGAGATCGTGAACATCGGGATCGTGGAGGTACGCGATGTCCACGTGATCCAGACCCAGGCGTTCCAAGGAGTCCTCTATGCTGCGCCGAATGCCGGCTTCGGTGAAATCCCACACCCGCCTGGTGGTGGCGGGGACGTCGAAGCCTTCGTCGTCCTTTACTGAACCGTCCTTTGCCGCGGCGCCGCCGGTGTTGGCTTCCAACAAGCGGCCCACTTTAGTGGAGATGACGAATTCGTCCCGAGGTTTCTCCCGGAGGACAGCACCCAGTCTCTGCTCAGACAAGCCCAGGCCATAGTGCGGTGCGGTATCAAAATAGCGAAAGCCTGCGTCCCAAGCGGCCAGGACAGTGGCCATGGCTTCCCCATCAGGGATGGCCTTGTACAGGTTCCCGATGCCGGCCGCACCGAATCCGAGCCTGCCGAGGTTAAGTGGTTCCAGGTTCATGGCAGCTCCCATACTTTCTGGATACCCGAATCGTTCCCGGAGTAATCGTCCTGAACCTCAAGAAGTTCGGCCATCCGGGCTTGCCAAGGGACGTTCGCCGGATGATCGGCGAGCGCCCGCCGCATGGCTTGGTAGTCCTCGACGTCCACCACGTGGAAAAGGTCCAGCCCGCTGCGCCAGATCCGCCAATTCCGCACGCCGGCTCCTTTAAGGGCTTCGACCAGTTCGGGTGGGATGTTTGCGTGGGCGTGGGCGTATTCCTCCTCGGTTCCGGGCTTGAGGCGGGTGTGGAGGGCGATGCTTTCAGTCATTGAAGTCCCCCGGCTTCAGGAACAGCTCAAGCACGGGCACAGCGACGTCGGGCCGCTGGACGGGGAGCTTGATGGTCAGCGTCCCGGCCGGCTGGCCGCCGGGGGTGATGTTGATGGCTTGCTGTCCGGGGTCACCCTCTTGCAGGAAGACTTCGGACGCATCGTTGAGGAGTTGGGCGTACTCCACCTTGCCAGCCAGGTCCGGGAGATGGACGTATTCAAAGGGCCACGCGAAGAGGTGCACGTACAGCCGGTTCCCGCGCTGGGTGTAGCGGGTATCCGGTGGTGCTGTGAACTGGGATGTTCCTGCACCGTAAATGGAGCGGGAGTGCAGTTGCATCCATTCGCCGATCCCTTCGAGGGAGGCGAGCGCTCTGGGGTCGATGCTGCCCCGGCCTGTTGGGCCTACGTTGAGCAGAAGGTTTCCGCCCTTGGAGACGCCATCCACCAGCATTCGGATCAGCAGGTCCACGGATTTGTAGTTGAGGTTGTCGCGGTCGTAACCCCAGCTGCCGTTCAACGTTTGGCACGCCTCCCAGCTGACCGGGGCGCCGTCGACCATCATGGGACCTGCTGGCTGGTACTGCTCAGGGGTGACAAAGTCTCCGGGGATCCCCAGGCGGTCATTGACCACGATGTCGGGCTGGAGTTCCCGCACCATGGCGAGCAGCGTTTCGGAGTCCCAGTCCTTGGCGCCTTTGGCGCCCCAGAACCCGGCGTGTTCATCTTCGTCGTAGGAGAAATCGAAGAACAGGTAGTCGATGGTGCCGTAGTTGCTGAGGAGCTCACGGACCTGGCCGTGCAGGTACTCGCGGTAGCGTGCCATATCGCGCCCGGCGTTGAGGCTTTCGACGTCGGTGATGTTGCGTTGCGGGTGCACGCCATCGATGGTGAAGTCGGGGTGGTGCCAGTCGATCAGCGAGTGGTAGAAGCCGACTTTGAGCCCTTCAGCCCGCAGCGCTTGAACGTAGGGTGCGATCAGGTCACGGCCGGCTGGCGTGTTGGTGGCTTTGTAGTCGGTCAGAGCGGAGTCCCACAGGCAGAAGCCGTCGTGATGCTTGGTGGTGAGGACCACGTACTTCATGCCGGCCTTACGCGCTGCGCGTGCCCACTCGTTTGGATCGTAGAGATCGGGGTCAAAGCGCCGGAAGTATTTGGAGTACTCCTCCACAGTGGTTTCCTCCCGGTTCATCACCCACTCGTGCCGGGCAGGCAGAGCGTAGAGGCCCCAATGGACAAACATGCCAAAGCGGGACTCTTCAAACCAAGGTGCGTGCTGGATCAACGGGATACCTTCCGTGTGCCGGGAGTTGGTGGTGCTTTTGGAGCGACAGGGCAGGATTGGGAGGGGCGCAGAGGGGCACAGGGCCCCACCCAATCGGGCGTGATTCTATTCGTAGAGGTTGGGCTTAATGGTCTCGGAGTCGATGTTCTTTGCGTCGTACCAGTAGAAGCCCGTGTCGATCTTGCTCGGCAACTTCTCACCCTTGATGGCGGCAACGGCTGCCTTGACGGTTTCGTAGCCGATGCCGACCGGGTTCTGGGTGACGGCGCCGGCCATGAGTCCGGACTTGATGGCGTCGATTTGCGCCTTGCCGGAGTCGAATCCGACGATCGTCAGCTTGCCCTTGAGGCCGAGTTCTTCCACGGCCTTGACGACGCCGATTGCCGAGCCTTCGTTGGTTCCGTACATGCCTTTGAGGTTCGGATTGGCGGTAATGATTGCCTTGGCAGCGTCTGCCGAGAGCAGCTGGTCGCCACCGGCGTACTGGATGGCGACGATCTTGACACCGGGGTTGTTCTTCTCGATGTATTCCTTGAAGCCGTCGCGGCGGTCGGTGCCGGACTTGGACGTCTGGTCGTGGCCGATGATGGCGATCTCGCCTGACCCGCCAATCAGTTCAGCAAGGTGCTTGGCAGCCTCAGCTGCTGCAGCCTTGTTGTCGGTGGAGGCCGTGGTGGCCGGGATGGTGGAGTCGACGCCAGAGTCGAACGCAATGACGGGGATGTTCTTGCTCTTGGCCTGCTCCAGGAGGGGCGTGGCGGCCTGCGAGTCCAGCGCTGCGAAGCCGATAGCTGCAGGCGACTTGCCCAGGGCGGTGGTGAGCATCTGGATCTGCTGGTCCACGTCCTTCTCGGTGTTCGGGCCTTCAAAGGTGATATCGACATTGAATTCCTTGGCAGCTTTGTCCGCTCCTTGCTTAACGGCCTGCCAGAACTGGTGTTGGAAACCTTTGGACACGACAGCGATGTACGGCTTGGCGCCGTCTGCTGCTGCTCCGCTGGCACTCGCGGATCCGGCCGGTGCCTCGCAGCCGGCGATGGCGACGGCACCGAGGGCGAGGCCGGTGAGGGTAAGGAAGGAACGGCGGTTGTGGATGGACTTGCTCACGATTGAAGACTCCCTTTTTCTGAGGATGCGTTCTGGAGAGGATGTGGGTGGTTGGAGCGGAAGCACAGCGGCTATTTGGCGGTCTCCTTCCTGCGCAGCATGTCCAGATAGACCGCTACGAGGATCACGACGCCGATTGCCACGTTCTGCCATTCCTGCGGCACGGAGATGATGCGCAGGCCGTTGGTCAGGACGGACATGATGAGGGCGCCGATCACTGTTCCGACGATGGAGCCTTTGCCTCCTGCGAGGGATGTTCCACCGATCACGACGGCGGCAATCGCCTGTAGTTCGTAGCCCATGCCCTGCCCGGGCTGGGCTGAGTTGAGGCGGGCTGCGATGATGACGCCGGCCAGGCCTGTGAAGGCTCCAGCGGCCGTATAAATCCACAACTTCCAGTTCCGCACGTTGATGCCGGAAAGTGCCGTGGCTTCCTCGTTGGAGCCGATGGAAAAGGTGTAGCGGCCCAACAGTGTCTTGCTCATGACAAGCCCTGCCAGTACGGCCACTGCGAAGAAGATAAATACCGCGTTGGGAACCACCAGGCCCGGGATGGGCTTGCCGAGGGCGAGGTTGGCGAAGCCTTCAGTGCTGGTGAAATAGATCGGCTTGGTTCCGGAGACTACCAGGGCCATACCCTGTGCAACGAGCATGGTGGCCAAGGTGGCGATGAACGGTGGAATCTTCAGGAAGGAGATCAGGAACCCGTTGACGGCACCAATCACGGCTCCCATCAGGATGCCGCCAATGACGCCAGCCCACAGCGGCAGCCCAAGATAGGTCAGGACAACGCCTGTCATCACCGAGCACAGGCTCATGCCGGTACCGACGGAGAGATCAATGCCCCCGGTGATGATCACGAACGTCGCGCCGAGGGCCAGCAACCCGATCACCACTGTGGAGAGCAGGATGTCCGAAAGGTTGCTCGGCACCAGGAACCGCGAGTTCATTGCGCCGAAAAAGATCACCAGGACAATGAGTGAACCGAAGGCCAGGAGCTGTTGAAGGGATGAACGGAACCGGGTAGCCAGGTCACGTACGGGCTTCTGTTCGGCGGGTCCGGGCTTTGTACCCTGGTTGCGGGACGCGGGGGTCTCTACAAGGCTCATGCTGTCATTGCTCCTGGTGTGGCGATGGCGCGGCGGGTGGCCAGCTCCATGATGTGTTCCTGGGTGGCTTCAGCGTTGCTGAGGAAGCCTGTGATCCGGCCTTCGGCCATAACGGCGATCCTGTGGGACATGCGCAGGATCTCGGGAAGCTCCGAGGAGATCATGATGATCGATTTCCCACCGGCGGCCAGTTCGTTAAGGAGCCTGTAAATTTCCTCCTTGGCACCAACGTCGATTCCGCGTGTGGGTTCATCAAAGATGAGAATGTCGCAGTCCTTGACCAGCCACTTGGCGATCACGATCTTCTGCTGGTTGCCGCCGGAGAGATTGCGGGCCAGCTGGTGGATGGATGGCGTTTTGATCCGAAGCTTCCTGCTGTATTCCTCAGCGGTCCGGCGCAAGGCCGAATCCTTGATGAACCCGCCCGGCGCATTCGCGGCGAGCGAAGAGAGCATGATGTTCTCTTTCACGTCCCGCTCAAGCATGAGGCCAAGATGCTTGCGGTCCTCGGACACGTACCCGATGCCCAGTTTCGCGGCAGCAGCAGGGTTCGGGATGGCCGCATCAGCGCCGCGCACCTGTAGCCGCGTAAACGTGGCACGATCAGCGCCAACCAAGGCACGCGCCACTTCCGTCCGACCTGCTCCCATGAGTCCGGCAAAGCCAAGGATTTCGCCACGTCGCAGGTCGAAGCCGACATCCCGCAGCAAGGATCGCGTCGATAACCCCTCAACCGAAAGCACGACGTCGTTACGCACCTCGGTGGGGACCGCCGTCGGGCGCTGTTCTCCCGAAATCTGACGCCCCACCATCAAGGAAATGACTTCCTTCATGGTGGTCTCCGCCGTGCTGACTGTGTCCACGTACTCGCCATCGCGGATGACGGTGATGCGCTGAGAGATCTGTTTGAGTTCGTCCATGCGGTGCGAGATGTAGATGACGCCGGTGTCGGGAGAGATGAATCCACGGATGATCTGGTGCAGGGCGGCCACCTCGGCGTCATTCAGGGCTGCCGTTGGCTCGTCCATGATGATCACTTTGGAATCGTGGCTCAGTGCTTTCGCGATCTCCACCATCTGCTGCTTGGCGACCGTCAGCTGCCCTACTTTCTGACGGGGATTCAGCTGCAGCCCGATCCTGTCCAGCAGCTCCTGGGTCTGGTGGTTAAGGGCCCGTTCGTTCAGCACTCCGAAGCGCCGGGGTTCGCGGCCGATGAAAATGTTCTGCGCCACGGTGAGGTCCGGCATCAGGTTGAATTCCTGGTGGATGATGCTGATGCCCAGTTCCTGCGCGTGCTTGGGACTGTCCGGCACAAAGGCCGTACCGTTCAGCTCAAAGGCCGTACCGTTCAGCTCAAAGGTGCCGCTGTCCGGTGTATAGATGCCCGAAAGAAGCTTCATCAGCGTGGACTTTCCGGCACCGTTCTCTCCCACGAGCGCAAGGACTTCACCGTGGCGAAGCTCCAGCCCCATGTTGTTCAGGGCCCGGACTCCGGGAAAAGTCTTGCTGACTCCGTGGAGGGAGAGCAGTGGTGGTGCTTGCTGGGTCATGCGATCACTTCCTTGTGAGCGTGCACGTGCTGTCGCGGTACGTTATCGGGCCCAGACGGGGCCGTCGGGGAACGCGTATTCGGCCAGTGTTTCACGGACCATTTCGTTGCCCGCGCCAGGAGCCGACGGCGGCCAGTACACGCCGCTTCGGACATCCACGGGTGTGATGAAGTGCTCGTGCAGATGGTCCACGAACTCGATCATCCTGCCTTCTTTTGTCCCTGAAACGGCGACGAAGTCGAACATGGACAGGTGCTGAACGGCCTCGCAAAGCCCCACACCACCGGCATGAGGGCAGACAGGCACACCAAATTTGGCAGCGAGCAGCAGAATGGCGATGTTCTCGTTGACTCCAGCTACCCGGGCTGCATCAATCTGCAGGACCTGGAGGGAACCGGCTTGGAGCATTTGCTTGAACATCACCCGGTTCTGGACGTGCTCCCCCGTGGCCACGGGGACAGGGTCAACCCCGCGGGCAATCGCCGCGTGACCCAGGACGTCGTCAGGGCTGGTGGGTTCCTCGATCCAGGCGATGTCATAAGGGGCCAGGTGGGCCATCCAATCGATGGCTTCCTGGACATCCCAGCGCTGGTTGGCGTCCACCGCAATCCTGATGTCCGGCCCCACCGCCTCGCGGGCAATTCCCACGCGGCGAACATCGTCCTCCAAAGAGGCGCCTACCTTGAGCTTGATCTGCGCAAACCCGTCGGCCACGGCTTCCTTGGCCAGGCGGGTCAGTTTCTCGTCGCTGTAACCCAGCCAGCCCGGCGTCGTGGTGTAAGCGGGGTAGCCCTCAGCGCGAAGTGCCACTTTACGTACTTCCTTGCCCGCCTCCGCTGCGCGCAGGATTGCCAGCGCTTCATCCGGAGTGAGGGCATCGCTGAGGTATCTGAAGTCCACCAATGCCACGAGTTCCTCAGGACTCATGTCTGCGAGCAGTTCCCAGAGCGGCAAGCCCGCCCGCTTGGCCTTCAGATCCCAGAGGGCGTTCACCACCGCGCCAATGGCCATATGCATGACGCCCTTTTCCGGACCAAGCCAGCGGAGTTGGGAATCGTGGACCATCAACTTCCAGGTGGCGCCCATGTCTCCCAGGAGATCCTCCACGTTCCGGCCCAAAATGTGGTCCCGAAGAGCGTCGAGGGCTGCCGTCTCAACCTCGTTCCCGCGCCCGATCGTGAACACGAAGCCGTGGCCTTCATGACCGTCACCGGCATCGGTGCGAACAATCAGGTAGGCGGCTGAATAGTCGGGGTCCGGGTTCATGGCGTCGGAGCCATCGAGGTCCTGTGAGGTGGGAAAGCGGATATCGAAAGTGTCCACTGCGGTGATGACGCTCATTGCGCTCCTTGCTTGGCAGCCGGTTGATCTAGGTAGAGCTAAACATCCGATGTCTACCTTGTCAATGGGTCACATTTCCGTATTATGTAGTGAAACAGCACACTAGAGCTCGGATGTTAGTCCCAAACGCACGGAGGAAGCCATGACCTTGAAATTCGCCAGGCTGGGTACGGCCGGAAACGAACAACCGGCCGTCATCGCCCAGGACGCCGACGGCACAGAGAAGTACTTCGATCTCTCGCCGCTGACCAACGACATCGACGGCGTTTTCCTCGCCTCGGGCGGCTTCACCCGCACCCGCGAAGCCCTGGAATCCGGAAAACTTCCTGAAATCCAGGCAGAAGGCCTGCGCATCGGAGCGCCTGTGGCCCGTCCGGGCTCGGTCATCTGCATTGGCTTGAACTACACCGCCCACGCAGCCGAATCCGGGTCCACGCCGCCCGAGGTACCGGTGGTTTTCCTGAAGCCGTCCAACACCATCAGCGGTCCTTTCGACGCTGCCCCCATCCCGCCGTCGTCGGAAAAGTATGACTGGGAAGTGGAATTGGCAATAGTGATCGGCAAGGAAGCGTCCTACCTTTCGTCCCTGGACGAGGCCGAAGCATGCATCGCCGGCTACGCAGTGGCCAACGACCTCTCCGAGCGCGACTACCAGATTCCGGGAGCCGCCGGACAATGGACCAAGGGCAAGTCGCTCCCCGCCTCCACTCCCCTTGGCCCCTGGCTGGTTCCCGCAGCTGACGTGGATGCGGGCAACCTCCGTCTGAGGACCTCGGTCAACGGCGAAGCCCGCCAGGACTCGAACACCTCGGACATGATTTTCGATCCCGCCACGATCGTTCACCACCTCAGCCAGTACATGGTCCTGGAGCCTGGCGACGTCATCATCACCGGCACACCCGAGGGTGTGGCCCTGTCTGGTCGTTTCCCGTACATCCAGCCCGGCGACGTGGTGGAGCTGGAGATTGACGGCTTGGGACGCCAGCGGCAGGAATACTACCGCGCGCAGGCCGGGACCGTTTCCGCCGCCTCTGTCCACATCAACGCCTGATGGCATCCGCAGTGGGCCAGGAATTCGAAGGCCTGGCAGCACTCGTAACCGGCGGAGCGTCCGGAATTGGTGCGGCCATCGCCGACCGGCTTGCCGCCGGTGGCGCGCAAGTTGCCGTCCTGGATCTGACACCGGAAACCAGCCCGCACTTCGGCGTGGAATGCAACGTGGCCGATAACGCTTCGGTGCGCACCGCCGTCGAAACCGTTGCCAAGCAGTTTGGCCGCCTGGACATCGTGGTCAACAACGCCGGCATCGGCGCCCAAGGCGACATCTCCGCGAACGACGACGACGAGTGGCTCCGGGTCCTGAACATCAACGTCGTGGGAATTGCGCGCGTCAGCCGTGCTGCCCTGCCGTACCTGCGCGAGTCGCCGGCCGCTTCAATCGTCAACACGTGCTCCATCGCAGCCACGGCGGGGTTGCCGCAGCGGGCGCTGTACTCGGCGTCCAAGGGCGCGGTGCTGTCCTTGACGCTTGCCATGGCTGCCGACCACGTCCGCGAGGGCATCCGCGTGAACTGCGTCAACCCAGGCACTGTGGACACGCCCTGGGTCGGCCGCCTCCTGGATTCCGCCGCTGACCCGGCAGCTGAGCGCGCCGCACTCAATGCCCGTCAACCGCATGGCCGGATGGTGGACCCGGCCGAGGTTGCAGGCGCGGTGGCTTACCTCGCGAGCCCCCTGTCCGGTTCGACGTCGGGAACCTCCTTGGCGGTCGACGGCGGCATGCAGGGTCTGCGGCTAAGGCCGGTTCAGTAGGGGCTGCTTTGGTAGGGGATGCTGTGGTTGGGGCTGGTTTGGTGGCGTTTCAGTAGAGCCCGTTGAAGATGTTCCAGCCCCAACCGACAGTTTCAACACCCTTCCAACCGCCGCGGCCGTCGCCGTAGTACATCACCAGATCGCCACCGGCATTAACGCCGTGGACATCATTGAAACCGTCCCGGTTGAAGTCGCCAGCACTGCCGATCATCGTCAAGGCATTCCAGCCCTGCCCGATCTGCCGAGCGGTGGTCCAGCCACCGTGGCCGTCGCCGCCATACAGATACAGGCGTCCGGCTTTGTCTTTCGCCAGGACGTCCACGTTGCCGTCTCCATCCCAGTCACCAGGCCCGATGAGCAGGTCCATGACGTCCCAGCCGTGGCCGACCTTTTCCCGAGCACCCCAGCCGCCGAACGGCTGGGAAGGGAAGACGAAAAGATCGCCAGTTGCGTCGCTGGCCAGCAGATCGTTAGGTCCATCCCCGTTCCAGTCACCGGGCCCAATCGCGTTGTCCATGGCGCTCCACTCCCAGGTGCCCTGTGCGTTATCAGTGTGGAATCCGCCGTCGCCTGTCCCCGGGAACCGGTAGAGCGTCCCCGAGGTGTTCTCGACCATCAGATCAGCAATGCCGTCGTGGGTCAGATCGCCCCCGGCAATGATCCTGGTAAACAGTCCCCATCCCGGGCCTACCTGACGGCTTTCCTTCCATCCCTTTGATGTGTCCTCGCCGAGGTACAGCATGAGCGTCCAGTCATGGGTTCGGCCCAGCAGTTCGAAGACTCCGCGCCCCGTGAATCCTGCAGCCCGCAGTGGTTCTTTCTCTACCACTGCGGTTTGCTGCGTCACCACTTTCCGGCCGGCGCATGCGGCGGGCGAGCCACTGGCCACAGCGGAGATCCGACCGCCGAGGTCGTCCAATTCCACGACATGGAGGTAGGGGCTAAAACGGGGATCCGGTGCGATCGGTTCCCCGTCGCGAAGCCACTGAATGGAATATCCAGGGTCCCCGTATCCGCCGCAGCCTTCGAAGTGCTCCTGGGCCCCATCGACGATCAACACCGCCCCCACGATTGGGTTGCCCGATACTTTCACGTCCGGCGCGTCTACTGCGGACGCGGCCGGACCCGTTGCAGAAACTGCGAGCGCCAGAGCCAGCAGCACTGCTGTTGCGATTGACTTCCTTCTCGACACGTTCGCCCCCGCTCAGTAGAGCCCGTTGAAGATGTTCCAGCCCCAACCGACAGTCTCAACGCCCTTCCAGCCCCCGCGGCCATCGCCGTAGTACATCACCAGATCGCCAGCGGCATTCACCCCATGGACATCGTTGAAACCGTCCCGGTTGAAGTCGCCAGCACTGCCGATCATCGTCAAGGCATTCCAGCCCTGCCCGATCTGCCGAGCGGTGGTCCAGCCACCGTGACCATTCCCGCCGTAGAAGTAGAGCCTTCCGGTCTTGTCCTTGGCCAGCACGTCCACGTTGCCGTCGCCGTCCCAGTCCCCGGGGCCGATCAGCAGGTCCATGACGTCCCAGCCGTGGCCGACGTAAACTCCCGGCTTGATGACTCGCTCAAAACCTGAAGGGTAGAGGTAAAGATCGCCATTGGCCTCACTGGCGAGGAGATCATTCAAGCCATCGCCATCGAAGTCGCCGGGCCCCAGCACTTTGTCGAAGGCATTCCACCCCGGTCCAAAGCCATAGTCGATTCCGGGATCCTGATAAGTGTGGAAGCCGCCGTCGCCGGTGCCATTGAACTGGAACATCCTCCCCTCACTGTTCTGCGTGAGGAGGTCGTTGACACCATCGGCCCCAAAATCGCCGGCCCCGATGATTTTGCTGAAGCCTTCCCAGCCTGGCCCAACCTGCCGCACGTCCTTCCAACCCTTTGCGTTGTCCTGTCCGAGGTAC
Organism: Micrococcaceae bacterium Sec5.1; assembly: GCA_039636795.1. NCBI lineage: Bacteria > Bacillati > Actinomycetota > Actinomycetes > Micrococcales > Micrococcaceae > Micrococcaceae bacterium Sec5.1. Next base: position 5,019,060 of record CP143430.1, read on the forward strand.
AGCATCAGGGTCCCGTCATGCTTGCGTGCCATGACCTCAAAGGCGTTCCTGCCCGTGAAGCCCTCGGCCCTCATGGGTTCCTTCATGATGGGGTCCGATGGAGGCGTGGTTACTGTCCGATCGGCACAGTTCACGGGCGATCCCGTGACGACTGCAGAAATACGGTGACCGAGATCAGGGGTTCTCAAACGATACAAATACGGGTTCTCCGGTGGAACAACAGGAACGGGTACGCCGTCCCTCAGCCATTGAATTGTCATGTCGGGCTTCCAACTTCCGCTGCAGCCCTCGAAGTAGTTGGACGCGGCCACCGACAGATACGAACCCACAATGGTTCGCCCATCAAGGTGGACGTCATCAGGATCGATGGCCATTGCGGCGGGGGCCACGGCCGAAACCGCAAGTAGCACCGCCAAGAGCCCCGCAGCGCTTGCACGCCGGAAGCTGTCATTTTTCCATGAAATCATGCCCACATTTCTCCCAGCTCTTGCAACTACAGCCGAACAGCTTCCTTAGTAGAGCCCGTTGAAACCGCCCCAGCCGCGGCCCACTGTCTCCACGCCTTTCCACCCGCCTCGACCATCGCCGTAGTACATCAACAGATCACCGGCAGCATTTACGCCGTGGACATCACTGAACCCATCGTGGTTGAAATCCCCGACACTTCCGATTTTGGACAAGGCATTCCAGCCTTGCCCTACCTGCCTCGGCGTGATCCATCCGCCGCGGCCATTGCCGCCATACAGGAACAGCCGGCCGTCCTTGTCCTTCGCCATGACATCTACGTTGCCGTCACCGTTGAAGTCTCCCGGCGCGAAAATCAAGTCCATGGTGCCCCAGCCTTGGCCGACTTTTACCCGCGGACTCCACGAGCTTCTGTCAACCCTGGGGTATAGATAGAGGTCTCCCTTGGCGTCGCTCGCCAAAAGGTCGTTCAGTCCATTTCCATCGAAATCCCCGGGACCCACCACCTTATCCATCGCATTCCATCCTGAGCCGACGACATTTCGATAGTGGGTGGTGAACGCGCCGTCACCATAACCTTCGTACTGAACGAGGGCGCCTGAGAGGTCCGTAGCCAGGATGTCGTTGAGGCCGTCCGCGGTGATGTCTCCTGGGGCGATAATTCTCGTAAAGGACTCCCAGCCCGGCCCGATTCGCAGGACGCTCTTCCAGCCTTGCGACGCGTCCTGGCCCAGATACGAAAACAGCACCCCATCCGAGCGGCGGGCCTCCAATTCAAAGGCACCCCGGCCCGTGAAGCCCTCGGCCCGTGACGGTTCTTTCCGGATCACCCTTGGATCGTCCACCCGAACGGGCGGGCACTCCTGAGCACCGCTGACAACCGCCGAGATCCTGGATCCAACATCATCAATGGTCAGTGCATGGAGCGCTGTGGAATACCCAGGACTGGGCCCCACCGGCTTACCGTCCCGCAGCCACTGGACGGTGTAGTTCACCTGCGGGTTTGGATCGCATGCAATGAAGTAGTCGTAGGCTCGCTCGACGGAGAGCGCCGCACCCACAATGTTGGGGCCATAAATGACAAGGTCGTCGGCATCGACAGCGTTCGCCGCTGGCGCCAAGGACGTGCCGATAAGCCAGGCAGCCAGCACGCCGGCCGCGCCGCCTTTCAAGAATGATCTCCCAAAAAACAAGCCCACGATTCTCCCTCGCAACGCGCGCCACCACCGGTCTGTTGCGCCCATCCTAAATGGGATGTAAGACGCCGGGACGAAAGCGGGTGCCGACAGGCCGCCGTCGTGGGTTGCTCCGTAACGCAACGGGCCCGCAACGTTCCGGGCGGGTGGTTCGCCTATGCTCAACTCCAAGGCATCAACGGCGATCCACCAAGCACACCCAGGAGAAACCCCATGACCAACTGGCGTATCAGGGACTTCCATTCGTCCGATCTTGACGGCATCCTGCACCTCTGGGAGTCACTCAAGGCTGATGGTGTAGAGCCCGTGTACGCACTCTCTGAGGTCCTTGCCTCGTGCGAAAAGGACCACGCAGTGGTGGCGGTCCAGGGCGACCAAGTAGTTGGCGCCGCCGTTGGGCGTGCGGCCCATGACCAAGGCTGGGTCGTTTTCCTCGCGACACTGACAGAGTTCCGCGGCAGGGGCATTGGCACTTCTCTGCTGTCCGCCGTCGAGAACCGCATGGCTCCGCACGGACTCAACAAGCTGTCCGCGCTCATGCCGGAAACCGAGACACGCGTGGAAGCGTTCCTGGGCCGCGGCTTCGTGGTGAAGAAAAACCTGCGGTACTTCGAGCGGACCATCCCTGTGCAACGCCAGGAGCTGGAGCCACTGAGCCTGCTGGGTGGTCGGATCCTGGCCCGTGACCTGTGGGAAAACGTGGCGGGCATGAAGCGCGAGAAGGAACTCTTGGAACGCCGTCTGGTTCTCCCGCTGGCTGAGGCCGACCTCGCCGACGAGTACGGCGTGGTGCCGCCGCGCGCCGTCGTGCTTTTTGGTCCTCCGGGCACCGGCAAGACCACCTTCGCCAAGGCCATCGCGTCGCGGCTGGAGTGGCCATTCGTGGAGGTGTTCCCGTCACGGCTTGCGTCTGACCCCAAGGGACTGGCCGGGGCTCTGCGGGAGACGTTCCTGGAAATCGCCGAGCTTGAACACGCCGTGGTGTTCATCGACGAAGTGGAAGAGATCGCCTCGCAGCGGGCGGGCGATCCGCCGTCGCCGCTGCAGGGCGTCACCAACGAACTCCTTAAGATCATCCCGGCATTCCGCGAACAGCCCGGACGTCTCCTGGTCTGCGCCACCAACTTCATCCGCGCCCTGGACACAGCTTTCCTGCGCCATGGCCGGTTCGATTACGTCATCCCCATCGGCCTGCCGGACGTCCACGCCCGCGAGGCAATGTGGCAGCGGTTCATCCCCGCCACCGTGGTGGACGACGTCGACATCGCCCAGTTGGTGGAGCGCACCCAGGGCTTCTCGCCGGCGGACATCGAGTTCGCGGCACGCAGCGCCTCCCAGCGTGCCTTGGAAAAAGCAGTGTACGACGACGCACCTACTTCGGGTGCGTCGTCCACAGTCTCGTCGAACGGACGGAAGGGCCCGGTCACGCAGGACTACCTCGACGCCATCGCCGATACCCGGACGACCGTGAGTGACGAGGTGTACCAGGAGTTCCTCGAAGACATCGATGTGCTGGGCCGCGTGTAAGGGTTCCATCCGCGGGACCAGGTGCACCGGTAATCTTTGACCCATGTCCACAAATCCCCTGCGCCACGCGCTGTCCCGGATGGGCGGCCGCGATCCTCACGAGAAGCATCGCACGGCCACCCCGCTGGAGCTGTTCTTCGACCTGACGTTTGTCATTGCCTTCGGCGTCGCCGGTAGCCAATTCGCCCATGCTGTGGCGGAGGCACATTTCTGGCCGGGGCTCCTGGCATTCGCGTTCGCCATGTTCGCAACTATCTGGGCCTGGATCAATTTCACGTGGTTCGCCAGCGCCTATGACACCGACGACTGGGTGTTCCGCGTGGTCACCATGGTCCAAATGGTGGGAGTACTCATCCTGGCCATGGGCATAGAGCCGTTGTTCCACTCGATCATCGAAGGCAAGCACGTGGACAACGTGGCTATGGTGCTCGGCTACATCATCATGCGAGTGGCGCTGATCTTCCAGTGGCTGCGCGCTGCCCGCCAGGACCCTGCACGCCGTGAAACGTGCTTGCGGTATGCAAAGTACGTTGCAGTGGTGCAAGTCGGCTGGGTGGGGGTCCTCTTGATCGACGCGAGCGTGGCCACCACCTTCCTCATGGCAGCCCCGTTGTTCATCCTGGAGATGGCGGCGCCATACTTCGCGGAACGGAACATCCGCACCCCGTGGCACGCCCATCACATCGCAGAACGCTACGGGCTCCTGGCCATCATTGCGTTGGGCGAATGTTTGATCGGCGCGATTGAAACGCTGCGCGCGATCGTTGCCCTCCACGGCTGGACGTTGGATGCTGCGCTGGTTGGTTTGAGCGGGACAGGGCTGGCCTTTGCCCTGTGGTGGATTTACTTCATCCTGCCCTCGGGCCCGGCCCTCCACGTGCAACGGCACCGCTCATGGATATTCGGATACGGGCACCTTCCCCTTTTCGCAGCCATCGCCGCCACCGGCGCCGGACTTCACGTTGCCGCCTACTTCATTGATGATGAAGCCCACATCCCGGCGGCCGCCGCAGTTGCCTCGATCGCCATCCCGGTCATCCTGTTCAAGGTCTCGCTCAGCACCCTTTACGGCATCATGCTTGGGCTGGAGCGCAGCCACCTTTGGGGCACTACTTCGGTAGTGCTTGGCCTCGCCACGAGTATCGCAATGGCGGCCGCGGGCGCATCCGTGCCTGTGTGCATGCTGGAAATGATGGTGGTGCTCGGCCTCTCGATCGTTTTCGATGAACGCCAGGGACACAAGGGCCGGGCAGCAGCGTTGCGTCGACTGGAGGCGGCGGCGGGCTAAGGTGCGCTACTGGGCCGGTACGTTCGTGCCGGTTCTCATCGTAAATGCCCTTGATTTGGCTTTGCATAGGGAGCAAACTAAGGAATCGGCACGTTCGTACCGATTCCTACCAAGGGAGGACCGCGTGGCAGCCACCAACCTTATGGCAACTTTGGGTTCTGAAGTACGCGCCCGCCGTGCCTCGTTGAGCCTGAGCCAACAGGACCTCGCCGATCTCGCAGGTGTCTCGGAGCGGTTCGTCCGATTCGTGGAAACAGGCAAGAGCACAGTCCAGCTTGAGCCACTTTTGGCCGTACTCGACACCCTCGGCCTGGAACTTTCCCTCCGTCAAGCTGGCCTGCCCACGGCTTCTGAGATAGCTTCTGAGTCAGCACCATGACCTTCCACCGCATCGCCGACGTCTACAAGCAGGGCATCCTCGCGGCGCGCCTCGAACGCCATGAGGGCGGCACCAAGTTCAGCTACCTCCAGCGGTACCTCGACGCCGGCCTACCCGCCGTGGCAACGACACTCCCCGTGAGTCCCGAGCCCGTTTTCACGCCCAGCGGTGCAGTACCGCCCTACTTCACCGGCCTGCTGCCTGAGGGCCGGCGGCTCAACTCGCTACGACGCAGCGTCAAGGCGAGCGCGGACGACGAACTCGCCCTCCTCATGGCGGCGGGCGGCGACGCAGTGGGCGATGTCCAGACGGTCCCGCACGGCGAGGCGCTGGCGGAAGGGGGCGCCGCCGTCGTGCTTGACTCAAAACTGCCCCTGGACTTTGATGCGTTACTGGGCGATTCCGGATTGATCGATCCCGTAGCGTTGGCGGGTGTGCAGGACAAGTTATCTGCCGGAATGATTTCACTCCCCGTGGCGCAGGCGGGCAAGCGCTACATCCTTAAGCTCAACGCTCCGGAGTTCCCATCAGTGGTGGAAAACGAGTTCCTGATGTTCCGTTATGCGCGACGGCTGCGAATTCCGGTGAGCCATGTGCAGTTGGTGCACGACGTCGGCGGCCGGGTGGGGCTTCTGGTGGAGCGTTTTGACCGGGTCACCGCCCCCGACGGCTCGCCTCTGCGGCTGGCGGTGGAGGACGGCGCCCAAATCCTGGGGCTGTACCCGGCGGACAAATACAGCGTTCCGTTCAGCGAAGTCTGTTCAGCGCTGGCCGGGCATTGCCCTGCACGCCTTCCAGCAGTGCGCAATCTGGTCATCCAACTCGCGTTTGCCTGGCTGACGGGGAACGGGGACCTGCACGCCAAGAACGTTTCCATGGTGGAGGCGCCTGGAGTTCTTGGCGTCCGCGAATTCACCATCGCCCCGGTCTACGACATTCCCTCCACAGTGGTCTACGGCGACAAGACGCTGGCTTTGGCCGTCGGCGGGAAGAAGACCGGCATCTCACGCAAGCACTTCCTCGCCTGGGCCGCGAAGCTTGGGCTGACTGAACGGGCGGCCCAGCATTCAGTGGACATCGCCCTCAAGGCAACCGGCTCCTTGATCAGCGACCTCGACGGCGGCGCCTCACCGTTCGGAGCGAGGCAAACCAGGGAGTGGACCAAGGAGCTCAAGCATCGTCGGCGCCTGCTGGAGGGCTGACCCGTCGTGGCTGCTCAGGGCAGGCTTACTCAGGAACGATGTCGTCGAGCTCCGGAAGTAGATACGGGTTTACCCTCTGCAGGATCAACTCCACTTCTTCCCGCGGCACGGCCGTATAGAGCACCGGACGGGCGTCGGCGTAGCGGGTCATGGGCGGCTTGTCGGGCCATTTCTCTGCCAGCGCCTGGACTCGTTCCGGAAGGGAGTTGTGGGCATTATCGGCAATTTTGACCAAGGTGGCATCGTGATCCTCGGCCACAAACCGGATCCCTGCTTCATAATCGTCGGGGTCGTCGTGGAAGCGGCGTGTGACACGTTCAATGATGGCAAGGGCGCGCTCGGAGACCCCCATATCCAACAAGGCTTGCCGTGTGATGGGCGTATCCTCGGCGATATCGTGAAGGTAGCCCGCAATCTGGATGTCCTCGTCAAAGTCCGCTAGCGCGTCCCCCACCGCCAGGACATGCTCCCGATAAGGACGCTTGAGCTTGTCCTTTTGGCGGTTGTGGGCCACCTCGGCGAGTATCTTCGCGGTCTCAACGGTGAAGCGTGGTTCGGTCATGCTGGCCTCCGGATTGATGTAGGCCCCGAACAGGGATCGGACCTTTCTTCAGGCTAGCCGCAAAGTCCCGCGCAGCACCTACTCGGGTACAGCACCACTCCTGAACAGGGACTACTCCTGCCCTGGTACTACTCAACTCCTGAACAGCGACTACTCCTGAACAGCACGGGCAGCGATGCCTACCGCGAGCGCCCTCGGCACTCGCTGCGCGAGACCGGCGGCGATGCGGTTGGCCCAGCCGGACACAACACTTGCCGGCGTTCCGGGCCGGTCCAGCGCCTTGAGCGCTGTTTGCACAACCTGCGCTGAGGTTTGCATCCGCCCGACTGCCGCGGATTCGCTGCCGAGGACATCGAAGAACTCGGTGCGGGTGGCGCCCGGGCAGAGGGCAAGCACACGAAGTCCGGAGCTCTTGGCCTCGTGGGCAACGGCCTCGGTGAAGCTGAGGACGAACGCCTTGGTTGCCCCGTAGACGGCCATGCCAGGGATCGGCTGGAACGCGGCGGTGCTGGCGACATTCACCAGCGCACCCTTGCCCGAGGAGAGCATGCCCGGCAGGAAGGCCCGGGTGATATCCACCAAGGCAGCCACATTGAGTGCGATCTCGGAAGCGATGACTTCCGGGTCTTCCTCCACCAACGGAGCCCGGGTTCCGAAGCCTGCGTTGTTGATGAGGGTGTCCACTGTGATTCCACGCTTGGCCATTTCATCTACGAGTTCCTTGCCGACACCGGCCCGGCCAAGGTCCATGGGAAGCACGGCGACGGCTATGCCGTGCTCGCCCCGCAATTGCTTGGCCAAGTCTTCAAGACGGTCTGCGCGGCGGGCCACCAGGACAAGGTTGGAGCCTCGGGCAGCAAAGCGGCTTGCGAATTCAGCGCCAAGCCCGGAGCTGGCACCTGTGATCAGCGCAGTGGTACCGGAATAGGTCATGGTCATGGCGGTTCCAATCTGTAAACGCCGGCTTTGGATTTAACCGGCTCGACTCGAAGTAGTCAATGCCAACATCGTAGGCAGTGTCTACATTGTTGTCAATGACTACTTCTCAGCTAGACTATGAGTTATGACGGACCAGCCCTACCACCATGGCAAGCTGCGCGAGGCGCTACTGGAGCGCGCTATGGAAACCATTGAGCAAGCCGGCGTCGACGGACTCTCCCTGAGGCAATTGGCCCGGGACCTTAATGTCAGCCACGGTGCGCCGGCCAAACATTTCCGCGACAAGCAAGCCCTCATCGACGCCTTGGCGTTGGCTGGCTTTGAGCTGATGAACCAGCGCATACTCGCGGCTGCCCATGCCGGAGATGACCTTCGTCAGCGCTTTGCCAGCGTGGCCAACGCCTACGTGGACTTCGCGGTCTCCCACCCGGCACTCTTGACCGTCATGTACTCCACCAAGCATCACCCAGGGTCCAGCACTGAGTTGCGGAACATCGGCGAGCAAGGGATCCATGTGGCGCGCTCCCTCATTGCAGAGGCACAGGATGGTGGAGCGTTGGCTCCGGGCGACACGGAAACCCTGGCCATGGTGTGCTTCGTGAGCTTGCACGGCGCCGCGCTCCTTGCGGCAGGCAAGCAGTTGGACGGCAACAGCGTTGAGGACGTTGTTGCTGCCACCACGGACACCTTGTGGGCCGGCATGGCCGCCGGAGTTCCAGCCGCGCAGCTCTCAAAGACACCCCTCACCCGCCCCAGGACTGGGTGAGCCGCTCCAAACTCCAATGGAGAGCGGCTGAGTCCATCCGAAGGCCAGGAAATGAAAAAGAGCCCGCCGGAAGGCGGGCTCTTTTCCACTAATCTTTTGTCCGCGAGAGGAGGCCTAAGCCCACGAAGCACGCGACTCGTATTACCAAGCCTAGGATCAATACGTGTCTTATGCAAAGCCAGCCACCCAGACCGCGATACACGCGTCCCTCTCCGGACCTCGTATGTCCACCTATCTACAGGCCGCGTCAGGAGACATGAAGGTGGCTTTGGACCTTTACGGATGGAACGCCCGTGCGTCGGCGGCGTTGATGCTTCCCGCTCATTTCGCGGAAGTTACCGTTCGTAATGCTGTTTCGGAAGTCTTGACCGCCGTTTACGGTCCGGACTGGCCATGGAACAGTACGTTCGAAGGGAGTCTTCCGGGTACATCTCAGAACCGCGGCTACAGCCCACGGCGAGACCTCGTGGCGACCAGGAACAACGAACCCACTACAGGGAAAGTCATCGCTGAGCTCAAGTTCGTTTTTTGGCAGAAGATGTTTACTGCACGCCATGACGAGCGCATATGGGAACCGGCGATTCTGTCACTGTTCCCGCACACTTCCCTATCGACGGCCGCTTCACTGCGGGGGCGAATCTATGGTGACTTGGAAGCCATCCGCCTACTACGTAACCGCATCGCACACCATGAACCGATCTTCAGCCGCAACCTCGGAGACGACCTGCAGCGCGTCATTGAGCTTGTGGACATGAGATGCACCGAAACCTCCGGGTGGGTTCGAGACATAGAAACAGCGAGCACTATTCTCCAAGAGCGCCCCTAGCCCTCCGTTTTCCTCAATCCGCAGCATCGGGCCGGCCAACTCCCCGGACGAACAGCGCCTCCGTATGCAGCTGCCTTGGCGAGGTTCGAGGGACCCGCACCCCTGGCATGCTGGTGACGGCGGGTATTCGGGTGACCACCTACGACAGCCAGACCTTGGTTCCTGACCGGCAGCCAAAGTGGCCAAAAGGGCAACTGCGGGACTACGAAAGCCCCGCTATCGCCTCTCGCACGGCTGAACTGAGCAGGAGATTGTGGCAACCAATTCCTCCGGGCTCGGCCTGTTGCGGAACGTATCCAAAGCCAAGTTCATACGCCGGGTCCGCGAACCCCAAAGACGCGCTGGCGCCGTCGTGCCCGAACGCGCGGTAGCTGCCGAACGGCATCCGGCTGTGCGACTTCATGAAAACCGTGCCAAAGCAGCCGGTCTCGCCGAAGACGCGATCAATCCCGAACACCTGCTCAGCGGAAACCCTGCGAATGGTCTCCTCCGTCAGGAGGGGTGCGACGGCTTGACCGCCGGTCGCCAACCCCGTCGCTGCAGCAGCGTAGATTCTGGCCATGCCCTCAGCGCTGGAAACGCCCGCTACCGAGCTCATACCGGCGGCGCGGACCTCGCGGATGTTCGGAAGATCGAGGATGTCGCCCTCTGCAGCGTTGGCCGACAAGCCGAAATGGCTGGCGGGGTCCACCCAGGGCCACGTGGGATCTGCCGCCCAGCGGAAAGGCGCGAAGCGTTCTTCCTCAGCCTCCGGTAGGCCAAGGTAGAAGTGGGCACCCGTCACGGATCGGATGCGATGTTCGAAGACCTCCTGGACCGTGGAACCCGTGACTCGCCGGCACAGCTCCTCCATAAAAATGCCGATCGTCAGGGCGTGATAACCGAACGCCGCACCCGGCTTCCACAGCGGGGGAAGTTTGGCGAGCTTCGCGGCCGCGAGTTCGGAATTGTTGACTTCCTCAAGGCTCACGCCTCCCTCGACGCCCAACAGCCCGACCTGGTGCGAAAGGAGTTGGGAAACAGTGATGGAGGCCTTTCCTTCGGCACCGAACTCCGGCCAATATTTGACCACTTCCGCGTCGAGATCCAGTTCGCCGTCTTGAACCAGCAGAGCTATGACAAGGCCTGCCATGCCCTTGGAGCACGAGAAAACACCCGTGACTGAATCAGGACGGATGTGAGGCCCACCGCTGAGATCCAGCACTTTGACGCCCCGATGGTACGCCGCCACTTGGGCAGAATACTCAGGGTCTCGTTCGAGGAAACTACCGAACAGCTCGGCTACGGACTCGAAACCTGGGGCGATCACCTGTGAATGCATCCAGACAGCCTACTTGGCCCGCACTCAAGCTCTGGGAGTTTTCCACACCAAGGGCTCCCTCGGCAGCCTTCGGGGGTCGAACTCCGGCACGGCATCCTCCAAGGAACCGGCGGGTAATCCCAACGACTCAAGGAGGAGGTCGCGTACACGCTCCGCTGAAACTCCGACGGCGGCGAGGTCGCCCAGCGTCACTGCACCGTCCCGCTTTGCCAGCCTCACGCCGTCGTAGTTTACCACCAGCGGAACGTGGGCATATTCCGGGACTGGCAAGCCCAACAGGGTGGCCAAGTACACCTGCCGAGGAGTGGACGGAAGGAGGTCGTCGCCCCTGACCACTTGGTCGATTCCTTGGGCGGCATCGTCTACTACAACGGCCAGGTTGTAGGCCGTGACGCCATCGTTGCGCCGCAGCACAAAGTCGTCCACCGCACCCACGTAGCGGCCGTGCAACTGGTCCTCAACAGCCCACTCAGCGGCGTCCGATCGGAGGCGGATCGATGCCGGACGCGACGCCCGGCGGATCTCGCGCTCGGCCTCGGACAGCCTGCGGCACGTACCCGGATACGCGCCTTGTGGAGAGTGCGGCGCCGAGGGCGCTTCCTGGATTTCGCGGCGGGTGCAGAAGCACTCGTAGGTGCGGCCCTCGGCAGTCAGGCGGCTGATCGCTTCCTCATACAGCGCTCCGCGTTCAGTCTGACGTACGACGGCGGCGTCCCAGCTGACGCCGATGGCCTCCAGGTCGCGGAGCTGCTCCGCTTCCGCGCCGGACCGCGCCCGGTCCAGGTCCTCAACACGCAGCAGGAAGTCGCGGCCAGTCGATTTAGCGAAGAGCCAAGCGAGGATCGCCGTGCGGAGATTGCCTACATGCAGTTCGCCGGAAGGGCTCGGCGCGAAGCGGCCTGCAGACGTCATGGTCCAAGCCTATGCGTCGGCACACAACACAAGAGCCCCTCAGCTACCGCAACGATCCGGTGGCTCAGGGGCTCTTGCTGTGCTGCCCGTCAGGACGGCGGGTGCAGAATGACAATGCTGTGAACAAGAGTCAATCAGCGGCTGCTTCCTTGCGGGAAACCTGTACAGGGATCCGGGTGGTGTTCCAGGTGCCTGCTGCCTGCGGGATCCGGCGGTAGCCTCGCCCTGCTTCGTTGTCACCATTTCAGCAGTACGCATACAGTTGGTGCAATAGACGTGGCATTGAGTGGTCGATCTGACTAACCAGAGTTGAAATTGCAGACAGGAAGTGGTCATTTTGCAGGAACTCGACACGACGGACCGCAGGATCATCGCCGCCCTTGATGAGGATCCCCGCGTTCCCATCATGGTCCTTGCCCAGAAACTGCACCTGGCGCGCGGCACGGTCCAGTCGCGCCTGGAGCGGATGACGGCGTCGGGAGCATTGCGCCCCAACAGCAGCCGCGTGCTGCCCTCGGCACTTGGGCGAGGTGTGGCCGCTGCTGTGAGCGCCGAACTCGACCAAAGCCACCTCAATGAAGCCATCGCCGCGCTCCGGGAGATCCCTGAGGTGCTCGAATGCCACGCCCCTGCCGGCGATACCGACCTCATCATCAGGGTGGTAGCCAAGAGCCCGGATGACCTCTACCGGGTCTCCGAGGAAATCAGACTGTGCCCGGGAATCGTGCGTACGTCCACCAGCATGTTCCTACGCGAAGTGATTCCCTACCGGACTACCGGGCTGCTGAAGGAATAGCGCCTGGAAGGAATAGTCCTCAGACCGGCGGCCCAATGTTGGTCTTCAGGTTCTTCATCACCAACGTGGAAGTGAGACGTTCGACCGCCGGCAGGGCCGCCAGTTCGTCGTCATAGAAGCGCTGATAGGCAGGTAGGTCAGCCGCGATGACCTTCAACAAATAGTCGGGAGAGCCGAACAGCCGCTGCGCCTCAACGATGTTCGGGCTTGCGGTCACACGTTCCTCGAACTCCGCCATGATGGTGCGCTCCACCTGTCGAAGGGTGACGAATACGATTGCCTCGAATCCGAGTCCTACGGCAGCTGGATCGACGTCCGCGCGATAGCCCCGGATTACGCCTGAAGACTCCAGATCCCGGAGTCTTCGATGGCACGGAGCCACCGTCAATCCCACCTTCGATGCCAAGGCAGTAGCGGTCATTCGACCGTCTTCCTGGAGGTGGCGCAAAATACTTCTATCAATATGGTCAATCACGCAATGATCTTACCAAAATAGCCGGTTTCAGGGATAAATCAGGGAACACTTATCGGGCGATTTTCCCTAGAGTTTTCCTACCCACTACATTCCTGGAGAGATCGTGAACCCACAGCTGTTCCTCGCCTTCATGCTCGTCGCAGTCTCGTTGGCCTGCACACCCGGCGTGGATTGGGCGTATTCGATTTCGGCCGGACTTCGTCAGCGCAGCTTCGTGCCTGCTGTCGCGGGATTGTGCAGCGGCTATGTGATTCACACCGGGCTGATGACGGCAGGACTGGCAGCCTTGTTGGCGGGAGTCCCGGGCCTGCTTGGCTGGCTCACGATTGCCGGCGCCGCCTACCTGTTGTGGCTCGGCTTCGTAACCATCCGCTCATGGCGAGGGGCCAGCTTTAGTGCGGAAGGCGCCGTCGTGCAGTCCGGAAACCAACTCCGTACGTTCTTCCAAGGCATGGGCACCAGCGGCATCAACCCCAAAGGCCTGCTGTTCTTTGTGGCTCTGGTACCTCAGTTCGTCAGCCCCGAGGCCGCGCTGCCTGTCGCTGTTCAGTCCGGGTTGCTGGGGCTAACATTCGTGATCCTCGCCGGCCTGGTGTACACCGGGGTGGCGTTGACCTCGCGGAAGCTGCTCGCTTCACGTCCGGGCGCCGCGCGCGTGGTGACGCTGGCCAGCGGGATCATCATGGTTGGGCTGGGAGCAGTGCTGTTGACAGAGCAAATCCTTCCTGTCGTCGTGCGGGGCTAAGCGGCAAGAATCTCGTCAAGTCGCTCGTAGCCTTCGATTACGCCATAATTCATGCCTGTGGCTAGCGCCATGTCACGCGCTTCCACCGAAGGGTAGACCTCGCGGACGACGATTCTGGTGCGCCCGTCGATTTCCTCGAACCTGGTGGTGCTGATGCCCACCTGCCCCGGTGCGCCGTCGAATTCGAAGGTCATGATGATCAGCTCGTCGGTGTCTACTGTGTGGAAGACCCCACGGAATCCATACATTGCGTCCTCGTGGCCACTTTCGTAGTGCCAGCTGCCGCCGGTGGTGGCGTTGTATTCGGTGACGTTCAGTTTCGCGTCCCGCGGACCCAGCCACTTGGCCAGGAGATCGGGGTCCACGTGCGCCTTGAACACTGCGCTGACCGGTGCATCGAACTCGCGGACGGTATCTACGAACGGAACGCCGTCATCAGCAGTAATCGCCGTTGGATTGCTCATTTCAATTCCTCTTCTTCTTTTTGTTGTGACCCCTGGGGGACCCCGGGGCCGGATTCGATCAGGAGCTCGTCGAGTAGCCGGTAGCGACGCTCGGCGATCAGTCGATATTGGTCTATCCATGCCGTCAGCTCTTCGAGGGCGGCTGCGTCCAGGTGCACTGGCCTGCGTTGGGCGTCGCGGGAGCGGGTCACCAACCCTGCATGCTCCAGGACTTGGATGTGTTTTGAAACGGCCTGCTTGGTGATCGCGAAGGGCTCTGCCAGTTCGTTGACCGTTGCCTCTCCCCGTGCCAGCCGGGCAACGATTCCCCGTCTGACGGGATCAGCAAGGGCCATGAACGCCTTGTCCAGAGCGTCTGGATCCATAACCCTGCGCAACCTTTCTTTGTCAACCAAATGCTTTATCAATCACTTGGTTGATTACAAGATTACGCTTGCATCAGCGTCTGCACAATGACTTATTCCCCGCTGAGCTGCCTGAAGTCGTTCTCCCACAAACGACGCATCTCTGCGTCCTTCCGGATCACTTCCAGAGTCTCCAGCTCTGCCGGCGGGGCAGGTCGTTTGGAACGTGGAGTCAGCGTCCGCCGCCCCTGGTCCAACGCTAGAAGGGCGCGGTCCGTGAGGGCATCATTGCGCAATGCCAGGCTGGTCTTCCTCCGGCGAAGGACCTCTTTGAGCGCTGACTGGGCCGATTCAAAATCGCCACGCGCCCGCTGCGATCGAGCCCGGATCAGAAGCAAGGCTGCCGAGAGGTCATCCGTATTCAACAAACCCTCCGTGCACATCACCACGTCGCGGTGCCGGCCCAGCGCAAACGCTGCGGTGCAGCGCGCCAGGGCTGAAGGCAACGACGGCGGCAAACCCACCACTGCTTCCAACGCCGACTCGACCATCCCCATCTCCCGAAGGCAATGCGCGAGCGCCAGGAACACAGACTCCTCGCTGAACAAAACCGGGACTTCAATGCGTTCGGCCACCTCAACCCTGGTGACTACCTGCCCCAGGTAGATGGCCGAGAACTGGCTCGCGTCGTCGTCGATCCTTGTTGTTAAGCCGCGCCGCAACAACTCCGATGCCCGCAGGTAGCCGCCGTGTTTGTACGCCAATAGTCCCGCCATCACGTAGCACAGGCCCGCCCACCCAGGGTAGAGGCGGCCCAGGGAGATGAGCCGATCAGGCTCCGTTGCGGTGAAAACAGCCTCATGCACTGCCTTGGCCTGCTTGGTGGACAGGCGCTTCAACCGTGGGACATCGCCCAGCACAGAAAGTCGGGCAGGATCCCTGCCACTCAGGACACCGGAGAGCACCTCACCTACGCCGTCGGCCAATCCGCGGACCGTTGTGCGCACGTATCCTTCGCGGAAGGGAGTGAGATCCCGGGTGTCATGGAAGACCGATTGGAAGTCGCCGTTGGGAGCCTGGCTCATGAACCCATGCTAACTGGCACCAAGTGGCCATTCCCCTGCTATCGGAGGCATTTCAGGAGTATTATGGCGGCGTCGGCAAGGTTTTCCGACACCCCTTGCCGCGGGACGGTTCTCCATGAGAAGAGCCGTGTAACAGCGTGAAAGGGAGGACTTCATGACCACCGCTTCGCACCCCACCGAACACCATCATGCGATGGGGTTGTCGCTTCACAACACCGCCATGGGCGTTGGCATTGTTTTTCTGCTGGTAGGCGTCCTGGGCTTTATCCCGGGTATCACCACCAATTACGGCGCCATGACCTTCGCGGGACATGAATCCGGCGCCATGCTGCTTGGAGTGTTCCAAGTATCCATTCTCCACAACATCGTCCACCTGCTGTTTGGCGTGGCCGGTTTGGCCATGGCCAGGACAGGACGCATGGCTCGCCTCTTCCTCATTGGTGGCGGCGCCGTATATCTCGTTCTTTGGATCTACGGCCTGATCATCAACCAGGAAACGGGCGCCAACTTTGTTCCGTTCAACACCGCTGACAACTGGCTGCACTTTGTTCTTGGCGTGGCCATGATCGGTCTGGGTGCTTGGCTGGGCAGGGATGCCATGGACGAGACAACGACGGCACGGCGGAGGATGTAACGTCGCGGACGTCGGCTCAACGAACGACGGCGGTCGGCCCCTTAGTGGGGACGGTCGCCGTTATTTTTCCGCGCCGAGTTGGCATTTGACCCCAATGTTTGGGCCTGCGATTGGTCTTAAGTGCCATCTCGGTGATCCTCGCGCATGTTAGCCGAGCAACCTGTTTTCATAGGCGAACGCCACTAACTGGAGACGCGTCCGGACGCCAAGCTTCGTCAGCACGCTTCGCAGATGGCTCTTCACAGTAGCTTCGGAGACAAACAAGCTCTCCGCCATCTCGCCATTGCCCAAACCCTTTGCCGCGAGCAGGAAAACATCCCTCTCCCGAGCCGATAATGGTTCCAAAACAGAGAGATTGGGGCCCGCAACCTGCACCGTCCGGGCGGCATGCTGGAAGAGATCGTGGACAGAGCCGGGAGCGATCACGGAATAGCCGGAATGGACTGTGCGAATGGCGGCC
Organism: Micrococcaceae bacterium Sec5.1; assembly: GCA_039636795.1. Classification (NCBI taxonomy): domain Bacteria; kingdom Bacillati; phylum Actinomycetota; class Actinomycetes; order Micrococcales; family Micrococcaceae; species Micrococcaceae bacterium Sec5.1. The sequence continues at coordinate 5,035,446 of CP143430.1, forward strand.
AACAGAAACTCCGGCTCAGCGCTCTTGAGCAGGTACCCACTTGCGCCTGCCTGAACGGCCTCCACGACAGCGTGATCACGGTTAAAGGTGGTCAACGCAATGATCTTGGGTTGGTAGGATCCCCGCTGCTGCGCCAACTCGATGATCAGGCGGGTTGCGGTGACGCCGTCCATTTCCGGCATCCGCAGATCCATGAGGATGACGTCCGGCGGCTGTTCGGCTGCGCATTCCACGGCTTGTTTGCCATCAGACGCTTCCCAAGCCAACGTCATGTCGGGTTGGCTCTCCACCAGCATTCGGATTCCAGCGCGAAAGAGGGGTTGGTCGTCCACCAAGGCGACGGTAATAAGTGCGGACGAGTCAGCCACGCTCAGCGGCCTCCGGAACAGCAAGGACGCCTGCGGGTTCGAGAACTTTGATGTCGGATTCCGTCTCTGACGCTTCCTGCGCCGAGATTCCATGGCGTGTCCCGTAAGGGATGAAAGCAGTGACTCGGAAATGTTCGCCATCAGGTCCGGCGGTCAGCCAACCGCCGGCGAGGTGTGCCCGTTCACGCATCCCGGGAATGCCGCGACCGACTCGCTCAACCGGCTCTCCGGCGTCCGCTTCCCCCAATGGAGCGGACGCCGTGAGCAGGGAAGCAGCGTGCAGGGTCAAGCCTGGCCCGCTCCAATCCAGATGCAGGCGAACTGCCGTCCCGGTACCGGAATGCTTGAGCGCGTTCGTGAGGCATTCCTGAATGATCCGGAAGACAGCAAGTTCCTGCCCAGCACCAAGTTCCACGGTCTGGCCCGATTCGCTACGCTCGATCTTCAAGCTGCCGCGACGCATCTGATCGATCAATGCCGCCAAGTCATCCAGTCGCGGTTGAGGGGCAACCAGGCCATCTCCCCTTACTCCTTCTATAACCCGCTGCGCGTCCACCAAGGCGTGTCTTGCCGATCCAGCAATGTTTTCCAGTGCTTCAAGTACCACCTTGGGTTGGTTTTGGCTGAGGTAACGCGTCCCATCAGCTTGGGCAGTAATAACCGCTAAGGAATGAGCCAACACATCGTGGAGGTCCCGCGCGATCCTGCTGCGCTCCTGCTCCACGATGAGTTCGATTTCCGTCTCTTTCAGGCTCGCTTCGGCCACGGCCTGGGCTTGGGACAGGGTTCGCCGGTCCTCATACAGGGCCACCAGAATGCCCAACGTGCCGCAGGCTGCCGCTATGAGCATCAGGGTGCTGAGCAATTGCCAACCGTAGATCCGCAGTGCAGAAGCATCGCCTGAATAGAGCGGCATGAACCATCCCACGCCGCCGCCGTACCGCCAGGAAATCATCATGAAAGTCATGACTGCTGCAAAGAGGACATTGACCGCAGCCGACCAAATTCTCTGCTTCTTGGTGCCCGTCCACATAATGAAGGCCAAGGAAATGGACGATCCGAGGTAGATGGCCCAATGGTTCGCGGCCATCGCCGGTAAGACGTGCACAAGTTGTCCGAGCAGCAGACCACCGGTTAGCCCTAGAGAAACGAAGGGTTTCCTGCCCGCGAGGGCGATGCTCAGAGTCATCAGGACCAGCGGGACAGCACCTGGCCAATAAAAGCCCGGCCACGGCCCCATCCGGCCGGCTTCCCCCACGCACCACAGCACGAAGAAGATCACGGCCGCCGCAGGGGCGCCCCAACGCCGGAATACCTTCAGTGTTCTTTCCATGCCAGCCAGACTATCCACGCTGGAACACGGTTCTGGGCCAAATGACGTATCCAGCAGCCGATCTCCACCTGCGGGCCAGAAGATTCATCCTCTGGGCCAGCGGCTTCTTGTGGCTTGCGCGTCCTGCAGCTCAGCGTGGGGCGCGGCCACCAAGGCGTGTGGTGACCTTGGCCGCGGCGTCGGCACAAGCTTCGCCGAGGCTGGTCAGCGTGTCCTGCGAGACCCGGAACTTTGGTGCGGGGATGAGCACGGCCGCCACAATGTTTCCCCTGTGGTCGTAGACGGGCGAGGCCACGCCCACTTCCTCGATGGAGGTCTCGCCAAAGTTCACTGCCCAGCCGCGCTTGGTCGAGTCCTCCAGCCGCTCTAAGTACGCCTCCATGGCTTCCTCATCGAGGCCAGGAAGAGTGATCGCACCACTTCGGAGGAGATTACGGACACGATCCTTGTCCTCCGCGGCAAGGAAGACCTGAACGGATGAGCTGAGTGCCTCGTTGTAACGGACTCCCAAAGGGGCCAGGTGCTTGACCTGGTGCCGGCTGGGGATCTGCTCCACACTCATGGATTCGGTGCCGTTCCAGACCATGAGCGCGCTGGTCTCCCCCGTGCGCTCGGTCAGTTCCCGTAGTACCGGATACGCCACGCGCCGCTCTTCGAGTTCCGCCAGGAGTGGGCCCGCCATGGCGATCATTCCCAACCCCAAGCGGAACCTGCGCGAATCGACGTCGCGCTCCACCAAATGCTCTTGCTCCAAGGTCGCCAGGATGCGGGAAACTGTGCTCTTGTGCAGGCCAATGCGCCCTGCGATTTCAGTGACCCCCAATAGCGGCTCTTCTGCACTGAAACTCCGCAGGACCGCGATGGCGTTGACAATGACCGAGGTACCTTTGGCTTCGCCGTTGCCTGAAACGTCGTTGGATTCCGTGGGAGTCATGGGTTCACTATATTTGGCTGAGGCTGGCGGACTGTGACCGGGCTGGGCCGGTGGACGCCGTGCACTGCGCCCACCGGCCGGGTCACTAGGCTCCGATGATGTTGTACTCGGGGCCGAACGGGAACTTGGTGATGTTCTCCGCACCGTCTTCGCCCACCACGAGGATGTCGTGCTCGCGGTAGCCGCCGGCACCCGGTTGGCCGTCCAGGACTGTAATCATCGGTTCCATGGAAACCACCATGCCCGGTTCCAGCACGGTGTCGATGTCTTCGCGCAATTCAAGGCCTGCTTCGCGTCCGTAGTAGTGGCTCAAGACGCCGAACGAGTGGCCATAGCCGAACGTGCGATTCGCCAGGAGCCCGTGACCGACGTAGATCTCGTTGAGCTCGGCGGCGATGTCCTTGCAGACTGCGCCGGGCTTGATGAGTTCCAGGCCGCGCTTGTGAACCTCCACGTTGATGTTCCACAGTTCCAAGGAGCGCGCGTCCGGTTCGCCGTAGAACAGGGTGCGTTCCAGAGCCGTGTAGTAACCGCTGGTCATCGGGAAGCAGTTCAGCGACAAGATGTCGTGTTCCTGAATCTTGCGGGTGGTTGCCCAGTTGTGCGCCCCATCGGTGTTGATGCCGGACTGGAACCAGACCCACGTGTCACGGATTTCGGAGTCCGGGAAGGTGCGGGCGATCTCGTGGACCATGGCCTCGGTGCCGATCAAGGCGACCTCGTACTCAGTGATTCCAGCGGTGATCGCGCTGCGGATGGCCTCTCCGCCAAGATCGCCGATGCGGGCGCCGTGCTTGATGACTGCGATTTCCTCGTCCGACTTGATCATGCGCTGGCGCATCGCAGCCTGGGCAACATCCACCAGCGTGGCTCCCGAGAATGCGGCCTGGATCTTGTTGCGGTTGTCCAGCGGCAGGGAGTCATCTTCGACGCCGATGCGGCGCGGGTTGATGCCGCGGGTGCGCAGGACTTCCTGGATAGCGTGGATGTAGTTGTCCCGGCGCCAGTCCGTGTACACGAGGTTGTCGCCGTAGCTGCGGCGCCAAGGCATACCGGCGTCGATATTTGCCGTAATGGTGACAGTGTCATCCTTGGTGACCACCATGCCGTAGGAGCGGCCGAAATAGGTGAAGAGGAAATCGGAGTAGTACTTGATGGAGTGGTAGCTGGTGAGGATGACGGCGTCGAGGTCCTTCTCGGCCATGATGCTGCGAAGGCCGGTCAGGCGACGCTCAAACTCTGCATCCGAGAAAGTCAGGGAGACTTTCTCGCCGTTGTTGAGGACCTTGAGTCGATCGAGCTTGGCCACATCGTTGATGGCCTCGTTCTCGGTGATGGTCATGGTGGTTCCTTTCAATGGGTTGGTTGGTTTCAGACCTGCTGCAGTGGCTTCTTGGAAGTCTCGGCGGCGAACAGGACTGCGATGAGGGAAACAAGGGCGGCAGCCACGAGGTACCAGCCGGGGGCCAGCTGATTGTGGGTCATGCCGATGAGGAGCGTTGCCATGAACGGCGCAGTGCCGCCGAACAACGCGTTGGAGAGGTTGAAACTGACAGCGAAGCCCGTGTAGCGGACCTTCGTCGGGAAGAGTTCGGCCAGGAAGCTGGGTAGCGTGCCGTCGTTGAGGGTGAGCATTCCGCCCAGCAGGATCTGGACCAGCACGATCACCAGGAAGTTACGGGTATCCAGGAGCATGAACGCAGGGACGGTCAGCACCACGAACAGGACAGACGCGGTGATGAGCATCCGTTTACGGCCGAACTTGTCCGACGCGATGCCGGTCAGGAAGATGAAGCCGATGTAACTGGCCAGGGCGATCGTGGTAGCCAGGAACGATTCCGCCGCTCCGAAGCCCAGTTCCACTGACAGGTATGTGGGCATGTAGCTGAGGATCACGTAGAAGCCGACTGCGTTCAGCAGCACTGCGCCCGTGGCGATGATGAGTTGCTTACGGTAGGTCTTGAACATCGCCAGTGCCGGAGCCTTGACTGCGGGCTCCTTCTCGGACAGCTCACGGAACGCGGGCGTGTCCTCGAGCTTGGTACGGATGTACCTGCCGATCAAGCCCATGGGCGCTGCCAACAGGAACGGCAGGCGCCAACCCCAGTCGTTCAACTGTTCTGGCGTCAGGACTGAACTCAGCAGGGCGGCCAGCAAGGAGCCCAGCAGGAGACCCGCTGCGGTACTGGCAGGCACGACGGCGGCATAGAGGCCGCGGCGATTCGAAGGCGCATACTCCACCAGGAAGGCGGACGCGCCGGCGTATTCGCCTGCAGCGGAGAAGCCCTGGACCACCCTTACGAGCAGCAGCAGGATGGGGGCCATCACGCCGATAGTGGCGTACCCGGGGATCAGGGCGATACAGAACGTGGCCACCGACATCAGGACGATCGAGAGCGACAACGCCTGCTTCCGGCCCAGCCTGTCTCCGATGTGGCCCCAGATGAATCCGCCAAGCGGTCTTACGAAGAAGCTGACCGCAAAGACACCGAACGTCGCCAGCAAGGCTGTTTGGCGATCGGATTCCGGGAAGAAAACGGTCGAGATTATGCCGGCCAGGTATCCATAGACGGCGTAGTCGAACCACTCGACGAAGTTGCCGATGAAGCTCGCAGTGACGACGCGTCGGCGCGTGTCCTTGCTGACTGTGTGATTGCTGACTGTGTGATTGGGGCCGGATTCGGGAGAGGTGCCGGGTCCGCCATTGGACCGATCTCCCGGAGCGGCTGCCACAGAGGAAAGTTCATTACTCATGTGTTCCACCAAGAATATTTTGGGGTTGCATTAGAAGCAACACTGTTGCACCAGACTACGTGTGGGCTGCGTCACGGTCAAGAGTGTTTCCAAAAGTCATTCAAGGCTTTCCGGGCCGCTCCAGACGTATCCAGCGACGGAGAGCCGGATCCCATCGTTGTTGCAGTGAGGAAGACCATGTTGCATCAGTCGCCCCAAACCCCCGGATGTTCTCTCACATCGTGCAGCCGATTTCGGAACGTTCTCTCACTTTCATGAAGAAAGCCCGACGCCGGGCACCCACGGTGGGGGCCGACGTCGGGCTTTAGCGCGTGACAGCTATTCAACCGCCGCCGCAGGACATGAGAGAACGTCCTCCAAAAAACGGCAGGACATGAGAGCGCATCGGGGGCGGGGCTATTGGGCAGCGCGCGTCCAAGCGACGGCGACCCAGATGTTCTCTCACATCCTGCGGCCCATTTCGGAACGTTCTCTCACTTTCATGAAGAAAGCCCGACGTCGGGCACCCCAGATGAGCGCCGACGTCGGGCTTTAGCACGTGACAGTTATTCAGCCGGCGCCGCAGGACATGAGAGAAGGACCGCCCAAAGACAGTTGGACGTGAGAGAAGGACCGCCCAAAGACAGTTGGACGTGAGAGAAGGAACGCCAGAAGACGGCAGGACGTGAGAGAACATCGGGGGGCGGGTTGCGGTCGTATGGTTTTGTGAGACAGCTTGATGGGAGCTTCAGTTCAGATGACCACGCCCAGAAGAAAATACGATGCCGCTTTCCGTGAGGATGCTGTGCGGCTTGTTTTGTCCACGAACCGGTTGGTGAAACAGGTCGCCGAGGAGATCGGGGTGAAGGAAAGCACGCTGGGGAACTGGCTGCACAGGCATCGAGAGAGCCACCAGGGCGCCGCGCCGGTCCTGCCTGAAGAACGGGGGCCGGTGCCGTGGGACGAGCACCGGAAGGCACTGGCCGAAAATGAGCGGTTGAAGGCCGAGGTCGAGTTCCTGGGAAAAGTCAGCGCCTTCTTTGCCGCGAAGCAAAAGTAGAGGACTTCTACGAGTTCATCGAAGCGGAGAAGGCCAACTATTCCGTGGTGTGGCTGTGCCGGGCGTTGAAGGTCTCCCGGGCCTCGTTCTACCGGTGGCGCGCCCCTGCCGGGCCCTCACCGCGTGCCGTGCGGCATGAGGATCTGGTCACCGCGGTTACCGGCCTGTACGAGAAGGAAAATGGCCGTGCCGGCCGTGACCAGCTGACGCTTTTGCTCAACGCGGCCGGGACCAAGGTCTCCGCCCCCACCGTCGGGGCGATCATGCGAGAAAAGGGCCTGCGGGCCATCCGAACCCGGGCCTGGAAGAGGACCACGGTCCAGGACCCGCAAGCCAAGACCGCCCACATCGAGAACCACATGCTCGATGAACAGGGCAAACGCGACTTCACCTCCGCAGTGCCCGGGACCCGTCTGGTCGGAGACATCACCTACCTGCGCACCGGCGAGGGCTGGCTTTATCTGGCCACCGTCATCGACCTGTTTTCGGGCATGGTCATCGGCTGGTCCATGGCTGCCCACATGCGGGCAAGCCTGTGCACCGCAGCCCTGCAGATGGCACGGAACCACGGCCGTTTCGCCGAGCATGGTGTGGTGTTCCACTCCGACCGTGGCACCCAATACACCTCTGACGAATTCCAAGAATGGTGCGGCCAGAACGGGGTCACCCAGTCCATGGGCAAGGTCGGGGTGTGCTGGGACAACGCGGTCGCCGAGAACTTCTTCTCCCACCTCAAAACCGAGTTCTACCACCACCACGGATTCGGCTCCAGACTCGCAGCCCGGACCGGAGTGATGGACTACATCGAAGGCTGGTACAACCGCCGCCGTCCCAACCGCAGGGCCGGCGGCATCCCACCGGCCGCCGCCCACGAAAACCACCACAACCGCGCCCAGGAACCCCTGGCCGCCTAACACCAACGAAACTGTCTCAAAAACTTGACGAGCGCAGGTTATCCGGCAACGCGCGTCTAAGCGACGAAGGAGCGGAGACCTGGAGGACCCCACTGATCACCTCTCACACACAACCCTTCCGCAGATGTTCTCTCACATCCTGCAGCCGATTTCGGGAACGTTCTGTCACTTCCACGAAGAAAGCCCGACGTCGGCCACCCCAGGGGAGTGCCGACGTCGGGCTTTAGCACGTGACAGCTATTCAACCGCCGCCGCAGGACGTGAGAGAAGGACCGCCAGAAGGCCGTTGGACGTGAGCGAACATCGGGAGGGGGCAGGGTTGTCCGGAAGGGCGGGGCCTAGAGGACCTTGCGGATGGTCTCTTCGAAGCTGACCACGTGGTGCAGGGCGAGCTCGGCGGCGCGATCTTCGTCGCCGTCGGCTATGGCTGTCAGCAGTTCCGCGTGCTCGGAGATGTGGCCTGAGACGGAGGGCATCCTTTCCAGCATGTAGCACCAGATGCGGGTGGCGAGGTTGTCGTACCGGATCAGGACGTCTTCCAGGTGTGCGTTCGCCGAGGCCTTGTAGATCAGGCGGTGAACCTGGATGTCGTAGCGCATGAGTTCCTGGGAGGAATTGTCCTGGCCTTCAAGATCACGGATTGCACCAGCAACAGCGCGGAGCTCTGAACGCATGGCAGGGCTGGCCATGCGGGCAGCCTTCCTGGAGGCGAGTGGCTCCAGGAGCTCGCGGATCTCGGAGACTTCGGCCAGCTGGGTGATGTCCACTCCAGTGGCGAACGTCCCACGCCGCGGATAGGAGACCACCAAGTGGTCGCTTTCGAGACGCTTGATGGCCTCGCGGACGGGCGTGCGTCCAATGCCCAGTTCTGCAGCAATCTGGCCATCGTTGATGGGGTCGCCGGGTTTGATGTCCAGCATGATCAGCCTGTCGCGCAGGAGCAGGTACGCGTTCTCCGCCAGGGACGAACCCTGCGGAGTTGATTCCAGTGCTTCCAATGCGGCGCTCATTGCTCTCTCCCGTTGCTCGTACTTCAGTCTGCTGGATGAGTTACCGCAGTCCTGTTGACGACCATGTGATCTTCAACATACTATGGCAATAGTTCTAATATATCAGTTGCCTAACAGTCGGCCACTAGACAAGCTTTTGAAGGAGAACACCATGGTTGAACCGCTGATCCGCCCGCTCGCACAGGCGGACCCGGAGGTCGATCAGGCGATCGCCCTGGAACTCATCCGCCAGCAGTCCACGCTGGAAATGATCGCCTCTGAGAACTTCGCCCCCACGGCCGTCATGGAAGCACAGGGCTCGGTCCTTACCAACAAGTACGCCGAGGGTTACCCGGGCAAGCGCTACTACGGCGGCTGCGAACACGTTGATGTGATCGAGCAGCTGGCCATCGACCGCCTGAAGTCCCTGTTTGGCGCAGAGTTCGCCAACGTCCAGCCCCACTCCGGCGCCCAGGCAAACGCCTCGGCCATGCACGCACTGATCACCCCTGGCGACACCATCATGGGCCTGAACTTGGCCCACGGCGGCCACCTGACCCACGGTATGCGCATCAACTTCTCCGGCAAGCTCTACAACGTGGTCCCGTACGGCGTCCGCGAGGACACCCACACCGTAGACATGGCTGAAGTTGAGCGCCTCGCCCTCGAGAGCAAGCCGCAACTGATCGTAGCTGGCTGGTCCGCTTACTCCCGCCAGTTGGACTTCGCGGAGTTCCGCCGCATCGCGGACCTGGTGGGCGCCTACTTGATGGTGGACATGGCTCACTTCGCTGGCCTGGTCGCAGCTGGACTGCACCCGAGCCCGGTCCCGCACGCCCACATTGTCACCAGCACCACGCACAAGACCCTGGGCGGTCCCCGCGGTGGCGTCATCCTGACGAACGACGCCGACATCGCCAAGAAGGTTAACTCCGCCGTCTTCCCGGGACAGCAGGGTGGTCCGCTGGAGCACGTTATCGCAGCCAAGGCTGTGGCCTTCAAGATGGCCGCTGAGCCGGAGTTCCAGGAACGCCAGGTCCGTGTACTCGAGGGTTCCAAGATCCTGGCCCAGCGACTTCTCCAAGAAGACGTAGCTGCAGCCGGCATCTCGGTTGTCAGCGGTGGGACCGACGTCCACCTGGTGCTCGCCGATCTCCGCCACTCCGTCCTTAACGGCCAGCAGGCCGAGGACACGCTGCACCGCATTGGCATCACGGTCAACCGCAACGCCGTCCCGTTCGACCCCCGCCCGCCGATGGTTTCCTCGGGCCTGCGCATCGGCACCCCCGCCCTCGCCGCCCGCGGCTTCGGCGCTGAGGACTTCACCGAAGTCTCGGACATCATTGCGACGGCGTTGATCGCCGCAGCGAACAGCGGCACCCAAGCAAGCAGCACCGATAGCGGCACCGAAGGTGACGTCACCCTGGACGAAGCCACCGCCGTCGAACTCCGCCGCCGCGTCACCGCACTGGCGGACAAATTCCCGCTTTACCCACATCTCAGCAGCGGCAACGACGCCGCGACTGAACTCGAAGAAATGATTGGAGCAGCCCAGTGAGCGCGGACCACCTCCCCGAACACCCCGACTTCCTCTGGCGCAACCCGGACCCAAAGAAGAGCTACGACGCCATTATTGTTGGCGGCGGCGGGCATGGCCTGGCAACGGCCTACTTCCTGGCCAAGAACCACGGCATGACCAACATCGCCATCCTTGAAAAGGGCTGGCTGGCCGGTGGCAACATGGCCCGCAACACCACCATCATCCGGTCCAACTACCTCTGGGACGAAAGTGCTGCGATTTACGAGCACGCCCTCAAACTGTGGGAAATCCTGCCGGAAGAGCTGGAGTACGACTTCCTGTTCAGCCAGCGCGGCGTGATGAACCTCGCCCACACCCTGGGCGACGTCCGCGAAAGCATGCGCCGCGTAGGAGCCAACCGCCTCAATGGTGTGGACGCGGAGTGGCTGGACCCTGACCAGGTCAAGGAACTTTGCCCCATCCTGAACACCAGCGACAACATCCGCTACCCCGTCATGGGCGCTACCTACCAGCCGCGTGCCGGCATCGCCAAGCACGACCACGTGGCCTGGGCCTTCGCCCGCAAGTGCGATGAACTCGGCGTGGATATCATCCAGAACTGCGAAGTCACCGGCTTCATCAAGGACGGAAACCGGGTTACCGGTGTAAAGACAAGCCGTGGCAACATCAACACCGAAAAGGTAGGCCTTTGCGCCGCCGGTCACAGCTCGGTCCTCGCAGAGATGGCCGGCTTCCGCCTCCCCATCCAGTCCCACCCGCTCCAGGCGCTCGTGTCTGAACTGCACGAGCCGGTCCACCCCACGGTGGTCATGTCCAACCACGTCCACGTGTATGTGTCCCAGGCACACAAGGGTGAACTGGTGATGGGCGCTGGCGTGGACTCCTACAACGGCTACGGCCAGCGCGGATCGTTCCACGTGATCGAGGAGCAGATGGCAGCCGCCGTGGAGCTCTTCCCGATCTTCGCCCGTGCACACGTGCTCCGGACTTGGGGCGGCATCGTGGACACCACGCTGGATGCCTCGCCGATTGTTGGCCTCACTCCCGTGGAGAACATGTTCGTCAACTGCGGTTGGGGAACGGGTGGCTTCAAGGGCACTCCTGCGGCTGGTCTGACCTTCGCGCACACCATCGCAACCGGTACCCCGCACAAGCTCAACAAGCCTTTCGCCCTGGAACGCTTCGAGACCGGTGCCCTGATCGACGAACACGGCGCCGCAGCCGTGGCCCACTAGGAAGGACGGGAAAGACATGCTACTCATTTCATGCCCCAACTGCGGGCCACGCGACGAAACAGAATTCCACTACGGCGGCCAGGCACACGTTGCCTACCCGGAGAACCCGAACGACCTCACGGACCGCGAGTGGGCTGAATACTTGTTCTACCGCGAGAACACCAAGGGTTCTTTCGCTGAACGCTGGGTCCACAGCACGGGTTGCCGCCAGTGGTTCAACATGCTGCGGGACACCGTGACCTACGACATCCAGTCCATCTACGCGATGGGCCAGCCCCGCCCCGATGGCCAGCCCCGCCCGGATGGCGGAGCCAAGCCCGATACGCAAGCGGGCCTCGCTCCCGGCGCCGCAACAACAGGCGCCACAGCCCCCACCTCCTCGGAAGGAGTCTAGAAGTGACCAGCAAGAACGCACGCCTCGCCACCGGCGGACGCATTGACCGCAGCATCGCTTGGCGCTTCACCGTGGACGGCCAGGAATTCACCGGCCACCCCGGCGACACCATCGCCTCGGCTCTGCTGGCCAACGGCCACATCAACGCAGGCAACTCCCTTTACGAGGACCGCCCCCGCGGCATCATGGCCGCCGGCGTGGAAGAGTCCAACGCCCTGGTCAAGATCGCTCCCCGTTTCCCGGGCCACGTCGCCGAATCGATGCTTCCCGCCACCGCCGTGTCACTCGTGGACGGCATGAACGTCGAACTGCTCTCCGGCCTGGGCAAGCTTGACCCTGCCGAGGACAAGGCTGAGTACGACAAGAAGTACGTCCACACGGACGTCCTGGTGGTCGGTGGCGGTGTTGCCGGCCTGGCAGCTGCCCGCGAAGCAGTCCGCACCGGCGCCCGCGTCATCCTGATCGACGACCAGCCCGAACTGGGCGGTTCGCTCCTCTCCGGCTCCACGGCCGAAGGCCTGCAGGAAACCATCGAAGGCAAGCCGGCCCTGGAATGGGTTGCCGATGTGGAAGCCGAGTTGGTCTCCGCCGAAGAATGCACCGTGCTGAACCGCACCACCGCCTTCGGTTCCTACGATTCCAACTACTTCATCGCAGCCCAGAACCGCACGGATCACCTGACCGTTCCCGCCGCTTCTGGCGTTTCGCGTCAGCGTATCTGGCACATCCGCGCACAGCAGGTTGTCCTGGCACCGGGTGCGCACGAGCGTCCGTTGGTCTTCGAGAACAACGACCGCCCGGGCATCATGCTCGCCTCGGCTGTCCGCACGTACCTCAACCGCTACGCCGTCGCAGCCGGATCACGCGTCGTCATCAGCACCACCAACGACTCCGCCTACTTGCTCGCCACGGACCTGAAGGCAGCAGGCGTGGCGATTGCCGCCGTCGTCGATGCCCGTCCGCAGATCAGCGCGAAGGCCGCTGCCGCCGTCGAGTCCGGTATCCGGGTCCTCATTGGCAGTGCCGTGGCTGACACTTCCGCAGACGAGAACGGCCGCCTCAACGGCGTCACCGTCCGCAGTATTAACGACGACGGCGAACTCACCTCGGGCGTCGAGCACATCGCCGCCGATCTGCTTGCTGTTTCCGGTGGCTGGAGCCCTGTGGTGCACCTCCACAGCCAGCGCCAGGGCAAGCTGCGCTGGGACGACGACCTGGCCGCCTTCATTCCCGCGGCGCCCGTGAGGGACCAGCAGGTTGTTGGCGCAGGCCGTGGCAGCTACGAACTCCAGGACTGCCTTGCAGAGGGCATCTCGGCCGGAGTCGCAGCATCCATCGCTGCTGGTTTTGAGTCCGCAACCACCCCGGTGGACCTGCAGGCACCGGTGGCGAGTGCACCGACCCGCCAGCTGTGGCTTGTTCCCGGTCAGACCGGTGAGCCGGGCGAGTGGCACCACCACTTCGTTGACTTCCAGCGTGACCAGTCCGTAGCTGACGTCCTCCGCTCCACCGGGGCCGGCATGCGCTCCGTGGAACACGTGAAGCGGTATACGTCCATCAGTACCGCCAACGATCAAGGCAAGACCTCCGGCGTCAACGCGATCGGCGTTATCGCCGCTGCGTTGAAGTTCGGCGGTGCGGAAAGCGTTCCCGGCGTCGGCGAGATCGGCACCACCGCCTACCGCGCACCGTTCACCCCGGTGGCGTTTGCCGCTTTGGCTGGTCGCCAGCGCGGTGAGCTTTTCGATCCAGCTCGGGTCACCTCCATCCACCCGTGGCACGTTGCCCAGGGTGCGCTGTTCGAAGATGTTGGACAGTGGAAGCGCCCTTGGTACTACCCGCAGTCCGGCGAGGACATGGACACGGCGGTCCTGCGCGAGTGCGCAGCGGTCCGCGATTCCGTGGGCTTCATGGATGCCACCACGCTCGGCAAGATCGAGATCCGGGGCAAGGACGCCGGCGAATTCCTGAACCGCGTGTACACCAACGCGTTCAAGAAGCTCGCACCGGGATCCGCCCGCTACGGCGTCATGTGCACCCCGGACGGCATGATCTTCGACGACGGCGTGACCCTTCGCCTGGACGACGACCGCTTCTTCATGACCACCACCACCGGCGGCGCAGCCAAGGTGCTGGACTGGCTGGAAGAGTGGCACCAGACGGAGTGGCCGGAACTCGATGTGGTCTTCACCTCCGTCACGGAGCAGTGGAGCACCATCGCCGTCGTCGGTCCCAAGTCCCGTGCAGTGATCGCCAAGGTTGCTCCCCAGCTCGCCGAAAACGGTGGCCTGAACGCAGAAGCCTTCCCGTTCATGACGTTCCGCGAGACCACCCTGGCCTCAGGGGTGCAGGCACGTGTTTGCCGTATCTCCTTCTCCGGTGAACTGGCCTACGAAATCAACATCCCGTCGTGGTACGGGCTCAACACCTGGGAAGCCGTTGCTGCCGCAGGTGCCGAGTTCAACATCACCCCTTACGGCACCGAAACAATGCACGTCCTCCGCGCTGAGAAGGGTTACCCGATCGTTGGGCAGGACACCGATGGCACGGTCACCCCGCAGGACGCCGGAATGGACTGGATCGTCTCCAAGGCCAAGGACTTCATCGGCAAGCGCTCCTACCTCCGCAAGGACGCAAGCCGCGAGGACCGCAAGCACCTGGTGAGCGTCCTTCCCGTGGATCACTCGCTGAGGCTGCCGGAAGGCACGCAGCTTGTGGAGAAGGGCATCCCCGTCAACCCGGCGTACGGACCCGTCCCCATGGAAGGCTTCGTAACTTCGAGCTACCACAGTGCCGCGTTGGGCCGTTCCTTCGGCCTGGCCCTGATCCAAAACGGCCGCAACCGCATCGGCGAGACCCTCGTGGCCTCGGTGGGAGACCAATTGGTGGACGTGGTTGTCGGCGAAACCGTACTTTTCGATGTTGAAGGGACCCGCAAAGATGGCTGAAACAGCAACACCAGCAGAAACCGCACACGTCGACCGCGTACGGGGTGCCCGCCGCAGCCCGGCCGAGCACCTGGCCGACGCCTTCACCTCCGGCTCAGTGCCGGGCACGGTGACGCTCAAGGAAATCCCGTACCAGGCCATGGTGGGTATCCGGGTTGAGCGAACGTCCGACGCCGGAACCCGCGTTGCGTCCATCACCGGCGGCTTGCCTGCCACTTGTGGTGAAGTGACGGGATCGGACTCCGTCAACGTACTCTGGCTTGGCCCCACCGAGTTCCTGGTGGTCGCTCCGGAGGAGTCCCACGACTCGCTGGGCGGCTCCTTGGTCAGCGACTTGACCACGGCACTGGGCAGCGATGAAGGTCAGGTGGTGGACCTGTCCGCCAACCGCACCACGTTCGAGCTCTCCGGCAGCCACGCCCGCGCTGTGCTCGAAAAGACGTGCTCGTTGGACCTTCACCCCCGCGTCTTCAAGGCCGGTACAGCCGTGTCAACGGAGCTCGCACACATCCCCGTGATGCTGTGGAAGACCTCGGACGAGAACTACCGGATCTTTCCCCGGGCCTCGTTTGCCGACTTCCTGGGACGCTGGCTCCTCGATGCCATGCGGGAGTACGCCTCCCCCGAGGTCCCCTAATGGCACTGAGTGTGCTTGATCTGTTTTCTGTTGGCATCGGGCCGTCGTCTTCACACACGGTCGGCCCGATGCGGGCGGCAAAGCAGTTCACGGACGGTCTTGAATCGTCCGGCCAGCTTCCGGCCACGGTGCGCGTCCAGGCTGAGCTCTTCGGCTCCCTGGGCGCCACCGGCCGGGGCCACGGCTCCGATAAAGCCGTGGTGCTGGGGCTGCAGGGCCACTCACCCGAAACCGTCGACACCAAAACCGCGGACGATCAAGTGGCAGCGGCAGCCCTCGACGCCGAACTGCGCTTGGGCGGCGACCACCGGGTGGACTTCAATTGGGACGAGGACGTGATCCTCCACCGCCGCAAGTCCCTTCCGGCACACCCTAACGGCATGACCTTCCGGGCGCTTGACCACACCGGGGCTGTACTGCGTGAGCGCAGCTACTACTCGATCGGTGGCGGTTTTGTGGTGGATGGGGATGCCACGGGCACGGACAAAGTAGTAGCCGATGACACCGTGCTGCCCTACCCGTTCACAACCGCTGACGAGTTGCTTGCCATTTGTTCGCGCGAGGGCATGTCGATTTCCGATGTCATGTTGGCCAACGAACTCGTCTGGCGGTCTGAGGAGGAGCTCCGCGAGCGCCTTCTGGGCATCTGGGCTGTCATGCGTGAATGCGTGGACAACGGCTGCTCGGCCGAGGGAATCCTCCCTGGAGGTTTGAAAGTCAGGCGACGGGCGCCGTCGTTGTTTAAGAAGCTTTCCGAGACCGACGCCGAGTTGAAGGGCGAATCGTCAGCGGACCCCTTGCTCGCCATGGAATGGGTGAACCTGTTCGCGTTGGCGGTCAACGAGGAGAATGCTGCCGGCGGCAGGATTGTCACTGCACCGACCAATGGTGCCGCAGGGATTGTCCCTGCAGTGCTGCACTATTACACAAAGTTTGTTCCCGGAGCCAACGACGACGGCGTCGTGCGGTTCCTGCTCGCGGCGGCCGCCGTCGGGATTCTCTTCAAGATCAACGCCTCCATTTCAGGTGCCGAGGTGGGCTGCCAGGGCGAGGTGGGTTCCGCTTGCTCCATGGCCGCTGCCGGTCTTTGCGAAGTCCTGGGCGGAACGCCGGAGCAGGTGGAGAACGCCGCCGAGGTGGGGATCGAGCACAACCTGGGCCTCACCTGCGATCCCGTGGGCGGCCTGGTGCAGATCCCGTGCATCGAACGCAATGCCATCGCCAGCGTCAAGGCGATCAACGCTGCCCGCCTGGCCCTGCACGGCGATGGCAGCCACAAAGTGTCCCTGGACAAGGCCATCAAGACCATGCGCGAAACAGGCGCCGACATGAAATCCAAATACAAGGAGACCTCCCGTGGAGGACTCGCCGTCAACGTAGTGGAGTGCTAGCCATGACTGCCATCCAAACCGAATCCTCTACTGATTCCTCCGCCGGAACCACCGTGGAACACGTCCTTACCTTGGACTGCCCTGAAGGTCCCGGAATCGTGCACGCTGTGTCCGGCTTCCTGCTGGAGCATGGCTGCGACATCATCGACAACAAGCAGTACGGTGACCGCGCCGAGGGCCACTTCTTCATGCGGGTTCACTTCGCGTCCTCCGGTGACGAGACCACTGTGGATGCTTTGCGTGGCGCATTTTCCCCAGTGGGCGAGAAGTATGGGATGAACTGGCAGCTGGAACGCCAAGGGTCCAAGCGCCGCGTCTTGATCATGGTCTCGAAGTTTGGGCACTGCCTGAACGACCTGCTGTTCCGTGCGCGGATCGGTGAGCTGCCGATCGATGTCGTGGGCGTCGTGTCCAACCACACGGACCACCAGGGCTTGGCGGAGTGGCACGGGATTCCCTTCTTCCACGTCCCTGTGACCGCCGCTACCAAGCCTGCGGCGGAAGCGCGTTTGCTGGACATCATCGACGAACTGGACGTGGAACTCATTGTGCTGGCCCGGTACATGCAGGTGCTCAGCGACGACCTCGCCCGCAAGCTCGACGGGCGCGCCATCAACATCCACCACTCGTTCCTGCCCAGCTTCAAGGGTGCCAAGCCGTACCACCAGGCTTACGCCCGCGGAGTGAAGACCGTGGGTGCCACCGCCCACTACGTCAACGGCGAGCTGGACGAGGGCCCGATCATCTCCCAGCAGGTGGTTGAGGTGGATCACACGTTCGGACCGGACGATCTCGTAGCCGCCGGTCGGGACACGGAGTGCAAGGCCCTCAGCAACGCCGTTCGTTGGCACTGCGAGGGGCGGATCATCCTGAATGGGAACAGGACGATTGTGCTGAAGTAGGGCCTTGCGCGCCCCATTTCGATGGTTCCCTGCGCAGACGCTGTTGCGAACGGCGGTGTGTGCAGGGAACCATCGAATTGGCGTTTAAGGTGCCTGCAAACGCGCCAGCCGCGCCGCCAGATGCAGGGCAGCCAGCCTTCCCGTTCCCCGGGGATCTCCACCACACAGCTCGAAGATTCGCTGCAGCCGTTGGTGCATGGACTGCCGTTCCAAGTGCAGTTCGCGTGCGGCCTGGGCTGTGTTGCAGCCTGTGTCCAGCCAGACGGTCAGCGTCCGCAGAAGCTGGGATCGCCGCAGCCGGTCATGCTCGAGGACGGCGCCCAACTGCCGCTGCACGAACCCTTCCCGGGTGGTTGGGTCGAGATGTTCCTCAGCGAGGCGTTCCACGGCGAAGGCTTCAGCATCCACCACGCCATGTCCCACTAAATCAAGGTCCAGGGTCCGGCGCGCCTCCGCCAGCGACCACGGAGCCTCATCGATCCCCTTGCCCACCGGGCCAAGCGCTATCGCAGATCCGGCTGGCGTCTCCAAGGCCCGGAGCGCATCCATCAGGGCTGCCCGGGTTGCTGCGCCATCCCCAAGGGAAGCGAGCGCGATCAGCTCCGCATTATCCGCATAGCTGGCACTGTGCGGCACGTGTATACGCAGCAGTGCATCAAGGGCAGAGCGAAGATGCCCTGCACCGGTGGAGCGGATCACCAGCGCGGCAACCTGGCCATTGGCGGGAAAGCCCGACGCCGGCCCAAGCTGCTGGAGCTGCCACGATTGGCTCCCGGAATTGATGGCACGCATCAGTTCAATGCCCGCCAACTCCTTCAATCCTGGCGGCATCCGCTGCAACAGGGCCAAGCCAAGGATGTCCACGGACCGCTCTCCCGCCACGCGCGCGAGGCCACTGTCGCCGTCGTCGGGCACGTGCAGCTCCAAGCGGGCGGCGAGGACGCCACGCACCGGCACATCAACCGTGATGAGCCCGCTGTCCTCCGCCGGCGGCGCTGAACCTGCTGCTGGACCCGCTGCCGAGCTCGCCGCGGAACCCAGGGTGAGGCCCGACGGCGATACCAACCGCGCGCTGGCACCTGTCCGTTCTGCCAAGACAGCCAGAAGTTGGTCAAGTCCGCCGCCATGGGCGAGTTCAGCGGCCATCGCGTGGCTGGTTTGATCGCCGCGTTGAAGCTGTTCGACGGACTCGCTGACCAGGAGCGAGTTGATCTCCTGCATGACGGCAACGAAAGGAACAACGTGACGCAATTCAATAACGGGCAGGCCTGCGGCTTCGGCAGCTTCCAGCATGGGACCGGGAACTTCGGGCAGTGTCGATCCGGTTTCAAGGGCCAGTGCCGCTATACCGCGCGCTGCGAGCTCCCGGACGTATTCCGCTTGCCGCTCCGAGCTCTCAAGAGCAAGCGCCTGGCCGCCGCTGAGGAGCAGTTCGCCGCCACTGAGGAGCGGGGCGATGTCCAAAACCTCGCTGGAGTGCACCCAACGGACGGGGCGGGTCAGGGCGTCCGCCACCGAGTTAAGGAGACGGGGCTCGGCGGCTTTGAGGCTTTCACGTTCCAAGGCTTGGCCTAGAAGGATGGACATGACACTCCGTACGGTGGAATACAGTTTCTTTAGACACATCGTATCTTGTTGCTGTGATCTGTGGCACATACGCTGAAGGAGTCCCTTTCACACACGGAGGATCTCCCTCATGCAAGACAACCTCTCCCCTGCGTCATCGCGGCCTGCCTCACAGCAGCCTGCTTCACCGCAGCAAGGCTCAGCGCAGTCAGGTCCGGCAACGGCGCCGGCCCATGACAGCGAAGCCTGGCTGCAGCCCATTCCCGAGTCAGACCGCACCCGCAAGGTTTCAGGCCAGTTCTGGATCTGGGCCGGCGCCAACCTTGCTCCCATCAACTGGGTGCTGGGCGCACTCGGAATCCACCTCGGACTAGGCTTCGCCGACACTGTCTTTGTGTTGGTCCTGGGCAACCTGATTGGCATGCTGCTGTTTGGCTGCTTCGTCCTCCTTGGCCAAAAGACCGGCGCTACGGGCATGGTCCTCGCCCGGGCTGCGTTCGGCCGTCGCGGCAACTACCTCCCCGCCGCGATCCAGGCACTCCTGGTCATCGGATGGTGCGCGGTCAATACGTGGATCATCCTGGACCTTGTCATGGCTCTCTTCGGAACGCTGGGCTGGGTGGATCCCACCGCAAAGAATTACGTCTGGAAGATCGGCGTCGCCACCGTCATCATGGCCGCCCAGGTTGCCATTGCCTGGTTCGGCTACAAGGCGATCGCCGCTTTCGAAAAGTGGACTGTTCCGCCCACCATCATCATCCTGGCCGTCATGTCCGCCGTCGCATGGATCGGCATGAAGATCGATTGGGGTTACGCAGGTCCAGCTGGCCACATCCTTGAGGGATCCGAGCGGATCGCTGCAATGAGCGCCGTAATGACCGCCATTGGCATCGGCTGGGGCATCACCTGGTTCACGTACGCCGCGGACTACTCGCGCTTCGTCAGCACTTCGGTTCCCAAGCGCAAGGTCTACCTGGCTTCGGTCCTTGGCCAGTTCATTCCCGTGGTTTGGCTCGGCGTCCTCGGCGCGAGCCTTGCCACCAACAGCGGCGAGATCGACCCCGGCAAACTGATCGTTCAGAACTTCGGAGTCCTTGCCCTTCCTGTCCTCCTCATGGTGTTGCACGGCCCCATCGCCACCAACATCTTGAACATCTACACCTTCTCAGTGGCCACACAGGCCCTGGACATCAATATCAATCGTCGCAAGCTCAACCTGTTCGTCGGCGTCTTCTCGCTGCTCGCCGTCGTGTTCTTCATCTTCCAGGAGGACTTCGCCTCGGTGCTCGATGCCTGGCTGATTGGCCTGGTTGCGTGGGTAGCTGCATGGGGCGGCGTCATGTTGGTGCACTACTTCTGGCTGGAGAAACGTTGGCCCGGAAAGGTTGAACGGCTCTTCGACGGCGTCGGGACCAAACGTCTCCCCGTGATCAACTGGGCCGGCATCGTCTCCTTGCTGGTTGGCATCTTCTGCACCTGGCTGTTCATGTACGGGCTGATACCAGTGATGCAAGGCCCCATCGCCGTGGCACTTGGTGGCTGGGATCTCTCATGGTTGGCCGGCGGACTTACCAGCGCGGCAGCCTACGCAATCCTCGGGCCGCGGGCACACCGAAAGTTTGTCCTTGCCGACTCTGACCACGTCTCCGTCACCCAAACTGCTCCGGGTGCTCCCGCAGTTCCCGTAGCCTCCGAAAGGACCACAGCATGAGCCAGCCCGCCTTCGCGGACTCCCTCCACCCGATCACGTGGCCAGAGGGCTTCAAAGCCGCAGCGTCCTTCACCTTCGACGTCGACGCCGAGTCCTGCACCATCGCCCACGAACCCTCCAGCACCCGGCGCATGTCCCTCATGAGCCACCAGTCGTATGGTCCAAAAATCGCCGTCCCGCGGCTCCTCCAGATCCTGGATCGACAGGACATCAAGGGAACGTTCTTCATCCCCGGATTCACTGCGGAGAGCTACCCGGATGTAGTACGCAGGATCGCTGACGATGGGCACGAAATCGCCCACCACGGCTACCTTCACGAGCCAATGCAGGGCATCGACGCCGCAACCGAGGCCAATTACCTGGACCGGGGTTTGGAAGCACTTGCCAGCGTCGCCGGTGTTCGGCCCGTGGGCTACCGGGCTCCTTGGTGGGAGTTGAACTGGCAGTCGCCCGCGCTGCTCGCGGACCGAGGCTTCCTTTACGACTCAAGCCTGCTCGACGGCGATGCTCCCTACCGCATGTCAGTGGCCGAGGACGATCCCCGGGACATCGTGGAGATTCCCGTTGATTGGGCCTTGGATGATTGGGAGCAGTACGCCTTCTACCCCGGCATCACGGGCAGCGGGGTCATCGAAAGCCCGGCCAAGGCCTTGGAAATGTGGACTCTTGAGGCCCAGGCGCACCACGCCCAGGGCAGCTGCTTCGTCCTGACCAACCACCCGTTCATCTCCGGTCGGCCGTCCAGGGCCGTCGCCTTGGAGCAGCTGATCGAACGGGTCAAGGGCCTCGACGGTATGTGGGTCACCACTCTTGCCGAGATCGCACAGCACACGAAGGACACAGTCCAGGAAATCCACACCCACGCCCGGATCGACGTCCCCTTGTTCCCAGGAGCCGGTGCTTCATTCCGCCCGGCCCAGGTACGGGTACCCACCCTCCAGTAACTCCTCGCCGAGATGGCAGCACGCCCCCATGTTCTGGCTGCACATGGGGGTCTGCTGCCATCTCGGCGAAGGTTCTTAACCGTTTACGGCGTTGATCCAAACCCCAATGATCCAGGTGCTCGCGGCGGCACAAGCAAGACCGAATTCCACGAGAATCCCGATGCCGGTCGCCTTGAGCGCGGCGCCGCTCGTACGGACAGCGGTGCGGAAGTCACGGGTCCGCTGGACCTCGCTCAGCAGGAGCCCGACGGCGAACCCCACCACGAGTCCGACCACCGGAATCAGGAACATCCCCACCACGCCAAGAACTATCCCAACCACAACAGACCTGTTGGGAATGCCGTGTTGTTTTAGTTTTCGCCCTGTGAGCACAGCACTGGCAGCCATCCCGGCCACTACGAACAGCATGCCGATGGCGAAGATCACCCAGCCGAGCGTTCCGGCGCCGCCCCAAATTGCCCACGCGAGGAGGCTCGCACCAATGAGGATGCTTCCCGGAAGGACAGGGATGATGGTCCCGGCAACCCCAACCGCAATGGCCAGACCGCACAGGATGGTCACAACGAGTTCGGCATTCATGGGCCCAAGTCTATGAGCCAGCAACGCGGGGTCACTTCTGGCCCCTTTGGGAGGCCAACATGGGCCACAAGTGACCCCGGGTTGCTTGCTAAAAAGCCACGACGGCGACGCTCCCCGGCATGGAGGCGTCGCCGTCGTCGGTGTTTGGTCGGTAACCGCTATTCGGTCACTGCTGCGGCAACAGCCGCGGTGACTGCCGGTGCCACTCGGGCGTCCAGCGGGCTCGGCACGATGTAGTCAGCGGAGAGGTCTTCCTCGGCCAGCTCAGCGATTGCGCGTGCAGCGGCGATCTTCATTGCGGGCGTGATGCGGCGGGCCTTGGCGTCCAGTGCGCCACGGAAGATGCCCGGGAAGGCCAGCACGTTGTTGATCTGGTTCGGGAAGTCGCTGCGGCCCGTTGCAACTACGGCCGCGTACTTCTGGGCAACCTCGGGGAGAACTTCCGGGTCCGGGTTGGACAGGGCGAACACGATCGACTGGTCGTTCATGAGCTTCAGGTGTTCTTCATCCAGCTTGGAGGAGGAAACGCCTACGAACACATCGGCGCCGGTCAGTCCCTCGCCCGGACCACCCGTGATGCCGCGGGGGTTGGTGCGCTGGGCCATGCGGGCCTTGACGCTGTCAGGATCGGCCACAAGATCGGCACGCTCAGCGTTGACCACACCCTTGGAGTCGAGCAGGATGACGTCCTCGATGCCAACGGCAAGAAGAATCTCGGCAATGGCAATGCCTGCGGCACCTGCGCCGGAGACAACGACCTTGAGCCCGGAAAGTTCGCGCTTGGTCACCTTGGCAGCGTTGGTCAGGGCAGCGAGAACCACGACGGCGGTGCCGTGCTGGTCGTCGTGCATGACGGGGCAGTCGAGTGCTTCGATGAGGCGCTCTTCGAGTTCGAAGCAACGCGGAGCGGAGATGTCCTCAAGGTTCACTGCACCGAAGCTCGGGCGGAGGCGGACCAAGGTCTCGATGATCTCGTCCACGTTGGTGGTGTTGAGAACCAGCGGGATGGAGTCGAGGTCGCCGAAGGACTTGAAGAGGGCAGACTTTCCTTCCATGACCGGGAGGGAAGCGCTGGGGCCGATGTTGCCCAGGCCCAGGACGGCGGTGCCGTCGCTGACAACAACAACCAGGCGCTCAGCCCAGGTGTGGGTGCGGGCGAGCTCGGGGTTGGCGTGGATCGCGCGGCTGACCTGGGCGACGCCCGGGGTGTACGCGATGGAAAGGTCACGCTTGTTGTTCAGGGGAACGGTGCTGGAAATCGTCAGCTTGCCGCCCTCGTGTGCTGCGAAGATCTCTTCTTCGCTCAGTACCAAGGCGTCATTGTCAGTAGCGATTGTCTCAATGGACACGTCTTTGTCTCCTCAGGCTAGCCGTGGACCCACGGCATGATTCGGGCAGGAACAGAACTGCTGGTTCGGACCAAGGGTGGCTGGCCCGGAAGGTGCATCTGCAGGTATGGGCTGCTAGCCGCTTCGGTACTTCCAGCGTAGGGAAGCGTGGAGGGTACAAGATTCAATACCAAGAGAGACGATTCGAGAGTAAAACGTTTGGGCAGATTCAAAAGTGATCCAGCTCACGCGAAAAAACGCATTCTCAAGAGCCGGTGGTCTAGACCGGAAGACCTATATCGTCATTCTCCGGTCAGCAGGCTGCACGCCTTCTTGAGGTCCTTTTCGGCTTCAAAGAGCGACAAGCGACGACACCGGACGGCCTGGACCAGACCACTGACCAGATGCAACAGAATCCTGGCCTTCGGGGCGTCATTTCCCGGCTCTTTGCTCAAGGAACCCACAACTTCTTCGGACAGGAGGTCAATCTCCCGCAGCAGCTGGGCCGTATCGCTATCCTTGCCGGCAGGCCGGATCAGGCAGTGCTCCACCCCGGGCTGCATGACCCTCAGGTGGAAGATCTCCATCATCAGACCTGACAAAGCATGGCCCTTGCCCTTCCTCTGGCGCACGCCGTCGCGAAGCTCGCGCAACTGCTGCCGGTAGACGGCCAACATCAGGTGCGCTGTGGAGGGGAAGTAGCGGTAAAGCGTGCCCAGCGGGACGTCCGCTTTGGCGGCAACGTCCGACAAACTCAAGGTGTCGAACTGACGTTGGGCAAAGCCCGCCGCTGTCTTCAGGATGCGGGCATAGCGCAGCTGCTGCCGCGGCGTGGTCGGTGCGGCAGCCATACGGGGCAACCCCGTCGTCAGATCAAGGGAGTACGGTTCCAGGGAAAACGGTTCGGGCATTTCCGGCGATCTCTTGGCAGGCTGGCAAGGAAACGGCCGGCTTGGGTCACAGGACCCGCGGCAGGCCGATCGCATCAATGATACGTGAGCAAAATGACCGTTTCCTGAGAGCGCCCCGCTTTGAACGCATCCCATGCCGCTCCCGGGAAAGGGCGGGTGCCACACATACACTGCAGGAAGATTACGGACAAACAACTGAGTCGCAGATCAGCTCGTTCTGGGCCCTCAAAACGGCATCAACGGCGACTCAGTTGGGTTGGCACGCACGGGAGGAAGACCACTATGGGGAATTTTCGACGTCGGATGGCAGCGGCGCTACTGACCGCCGCTGTGGCGGCGGTGGCACTGAGCCCCCTGCCGGCGTCGGGCGCGTCCAGCAACGGGCCGGACCCCGTAGTCATCGGCGATGCGTTTGTTGGCAAGACGCTAACAACCGAAATCGGCCCGTATACCTTCTATGGCTGCGGCGGCGGAAAGGGCCCGGACTTCACCGTCTACTGGACAAGGGACGGCTTCCTCGTGGCGGGCGAAACCGGGCGCAGCTACCTCCTGCAGCAGGATGACACGGGCGCGCGGATGGCCGTGCACCTGACCGCCAGCAAAACCGCCTGCGGAGGTGAAACCCTCCACAGCGACGAGACCGGACCCGTCGCCGCGCCCAACCGGGCCAACGGATTCACGGGCCGCAGCTTCGAACTCCTGACGCGTGGAAGCGACGGCTCGTTGATGCTGTACGGGAGGACGGGCGCCGCATGGGATGCCGCCCGCACCGTGGGCTGGGGGTGGAACGTCTTCAACCTCGTCCTCTCCCCTGGCGACTTCAACGGTGATGGCAAGAGCGACGTGATCGCACGGGATGCTGCAGGCACTCTTTATCTCTACGCCGGCGACGGAACCGGTGGTTGGAAGCCGGCCCAGACCATCGGCAAGGGCTGGAACATTTTCGACTCAATCGTCAGCCCCGGCGACTTCAATGGGGACGGCAACAACGACATCCTGGCCAGGGAACCTGGCGGCGCCCTCTATTTGTACCCCGGCAATGGTTCCGGAGGCTGGCTGGCGAGGACCGCCGTCGGGCAGGGCTGGCAGGTGATGGACGCCCTGCTGACGCCTGGCGATTTTAACGGCGACGGCAAGGTGGACGTGTTGGCGCGCGACCGCAGTGGCTACCTGTATTTCTATGGCGGCAATGGGGCGGGTGGCTGGACGCGGTCGTGGCTGGTTGGCGTCGGCTGGAACGTCCTCAAAGCCGCTGGCGCCGCCGGTGATTTCGACAAGGATGGCTTCCCGGACGTTTACGGCGTGGACCAGCAGGGCCGCCTGGTGATCTATTACAGCGATGGCCGGACGGGATGGCGCACATCCCAGGTGGTGGGCAGCGGCTGGGGCGGCTTCACAGCAATCTTCTAGCTGAGTCCCAGCCGCGGTAAGATTAGCCGCATAAGTCTGGGGAGGACACAATGAACGCTCTATCATGCCGTGCATCAGGCGTGCGCCGAGCGGTAGCCGGGATTGCGGCCGCGCTTATTGCCGCCGTGGCTTTCGCCCCGGCACCTGCCATGGCAACCATGGACCCCACAGATCCCGTGGTTCACGGTGCGCCGTTTGTTGGCTCCACGCTCAGCGTGGAGATCGATCCTGCTTCCTACCGGGGCTGCGGCCAGGCCGCTGGCCCCGACTACCACATCTACTGGACCCGTGACGGCGAGCACGCTGACGACCACACGGAGTGGTGGAATTACAGGCTCACCGAAGAGGACCGCGGCAAGACCATCGCCGCTTACGTCGCCTCGAACTATCCTTGTGACCCCATGGAAGTTGGCAGCGCCGAGACTGTAGAGATCTCCGCCTCCAACCGGGCCAACGGCTTCACCGGTCGTGGCACCTTCGAATTGCTTGCCCGCCGCGCAGACGGCACCCTCATGCTGTATCCCCGCGTTGGCGGGGCCTGGGAATCCGCCCGGACCGTTGGACCCGGCTGGAATGGTTTTGGGACCGTCCTCTCCCCCGGCGACTTCACTGGGGACGGCAACAACGACATCCTCGCCAAGGACTCGGCAGGGAACCTCTTCCTCTACGCAGGAACCGGAGATGGCCGGTTCTCCGCAGGCCGCCAAATAGGCGCGGGATGGAACGTCTTTAACTCGATAGTCTCCCCTGGCGACTTCAACGGGGACGGCAACAACGACATCCTCGCCCGCGACTCCGGCGGTCTGCTCTACCTCTACCCCGGAAACGGCGACGGCGGCTGGCTCACTCGGTCCGTCATCGGCAGTGGCTGGAACGTGGTCAACAAGATCGTCACGCCCGGCGACTTTGACGGCGACCACAACGTGGACATCCTGGCTCGCGACACCTCAGGTGCCCTGCGCCTGTACAAGGGCAATGGAGCTGGCGGCTGGGCAGGCATGGCCGTGATTGGGCAGGGTTGGAACGGCATGGCAGCCATTGGCGCCGCCGGCGACATCGACGGTAACGGCAATGTAGACGTCTATGCAGTGGACGGATCCGGCCAGCTGCTGGCCTACTACGGCGACGGCGACGGCGGCTGGAACGGCGCCCAAACCATCGGCTGGGGTTGGGGCGGGTTTAACGCCTTGTTCTAGGGATTGGGGGATACAATGACGACTTTTTCTTCCGTGCGGCCGGCGGCTTTTGTGCATTCGGCTTTTGTGCGTTCGGTACGGACGGGTTTTCACATCCTTCTAGCCATCCTCCTGTGCTCTGCGCTGGCAATTGCAATCCCGCCTCCCAGCGCTACGGCTGCGGGACCAAACGTGCCGCTTCCCACGGTGGTCACCCGTACTTCGCCGGCCACGGTGGGTCCCGGGAGTGTTATCTCTTTGTCCTTCACCCTGAGCGGTCCCGCGAAGGAAGTAGGTTTCACCTACGTCAATGAAGACACCTTGGAGCAGGCCACCCTCTACGGACCTACCAGCCAGCTGTCCGGGCCCTACAGCGCGCAAGCCAAAGTGCCCGTGGACGGGAGCGCCTTCCAGCGAACCGGGCGCTACAAACTCCTCAGCGTCAACATCCTGCTCCCCTTGGGTCAGGGGGTTGTCCGCTACGGCCGCGACGGCAACATCCTCTTCCTTTCGCAGGGGCTGGAAGCACCAACCCAGCGGCCGGGGGCCTTGGACGGCGTCGACTTCGCCGTCAACAATCCCAATTTCCCGCTGGTGGACAATCCAAATATCAAGCCGCCAACCATCACCGGCGTAGCCCGCTACGACCAAGTGTTGACCACGGACAACGGCTCTTGGACCCAAACGCCCACCGGCTTCGCCTACCAGTGGCTGCGCAATGGCCAGCCGATCCCTGGAGCCACACTCAACACTTACCGCATCGCAGAAGCAGACCTGGACCAGACGCTGTCAGTACGGGTCACGGCCACGCGGGCAGGCTACCGGGCTGTCTCGGCGTCGTCGCTCCCTCTGACTCCCACGTCACCCATCACAGCAACCGCTCCTACCCTCCAGGGCAAGCTGATCGTGGGCGAGAAGCTCACCGGCGTCTTCAACGAGGGCAGTGTTTCCAGTGGGACAGTCGGCGGGCCCGTAAGCGTCAGGTATGAATGGGTGCGCAACGGTACGGTGATCAGCGGTGCGACGACGAAGACATACACCCTTCAGGCGGCGGATCGTGGCGCCGTCGTTGGGTTCCGGGCAGTAGCCCAAGCTGGCAATCCAGTGACGGCCACCCGCCCGTTTACGGTTTTCGGCCGCACCGTGATTCGGAACAAGCCGCACACGGCAGGTTTCGACGCCGGGGCCTCCATGGACCTGTTCGCGCGGAATGCTGCGGCGGACCTGCTCCTGTACCCCACTGACGGCGCTGGCCACTGGCAAACTCCCCGGACTATCGGCTTTGGTTGGGGCGTGTTCGATATCGTCTTCAACGCGGGCGACTTTGACGGAGACGGTTTCAATGACGTCATCGCCAGGGATCACGATGGGTCACTCTTCCTGTACCCGGGCAACGGGACTGGCGGCTGGCTTCCACGCAAGCAAATCGGCTGGGGCTGGGACGTCTTCGATTCCATCATCGCCGCAGGCGACTTCTCCGGCGACGGCAACAACGATGTCCTCGCCCGCACTCCCTTGGGCGCCTTGGTGCTGTACCCCGGCAACGGCACGGGCGGCTTCAAAGCCCCCGGCGCCGTGGGCCAAGGGTGGGACGCCCTCAGCCAGGTCTTCTCGCCCGGGGACTTCGACGGCGACGGCAACCCTGACGTCCTGGGCCGCGACAGCACCGGAAACCTGCGGCTCTACGGTGGCAACGGCAACGGCGGATGGACAACCGCCCGGTCCATTGGCACAGGCTGGAACGTCATGTCCCGCATTGGTGGGGCCGGCGATTTCAACGGAGATGGCTTCAACGACGTCTGGGCCATCGACGCCGCCGGCCAACTGAACGTGTACTACGGCAGCGGCATCGGAGGATGGAAAGGCGCCGGAGTTGTTGGCTGGGGCTGGGGCGGGTTCACGGCGGTTTTCTAAGCCGATTTTGGTTGCGTTTTCGGCTTGACTTGTCTTTTGCTTGAATTTTTGCCAGCAAATTCCCAGACTGTCGGTGTCTCCATGTACTCTCAAGTCACTTACACGCGCCGGCCATCTGCGACCGGCCTGATTTGGGGGAACCATGGGGAGCACTCCTCTGCGCCGCGTGCGCAGCTGGCTGGCCGCATTTATGGGCAGCGTTATTTTGGTCGGCGGGCTGGGTTTGGCACCCGCAGCCCATGCCGATGACACGTTCGCACCGGTACCTGTAGCGGTCTCCACGACGCCAGACGCGATCAGCGGTGGAGGGCAGGCAACATCACACGTTACCTTCCAGGCATCCGGTCCGATTACCGACGTGTACGTCCTGTTCCGGAATACAGCAACGGGTAAACTCCACACGACGATGACGCAGGGCTCGTACAGCACCGCTGATTCGACGTACTCGTTCGACGTCTTCTTTGCACAGGGGACCCCGCCGGGAACATACCTTGCCCAGTACATGCAGATTCAAACCGCCGCTGGTCAGGAAGTTGGCTACTGGCGCGACGGTTCCTTGATCCACAACCCCGGCAACCTCCCCTCGTCCGGAACTGCGGCTGTGGCCTTGGATGCCTTGGACTTCAACTACGTGACTCCCGTAGACATCGATCGTCCCCACACGTCCGGCTTCTACCGCGCCGAGTATTGGGATTCGTACACGATGAGCCTGTTCGTCCGGGACTCCTGGGGCCGCCTCGGCTTGTTCCCCACCGGTGGAAATGGCACGTGGCAGCAGGCATATGAAGTCGGCTCGGGGTGGAATATCTTCAACACGATGTTCGCTGCCGGCGACTTCAACAACGACGGCGAGAATGACGTGATCGCCCGTGACAGCGCCGGCTCGCTCTTCCTCTATCCAGCCGGCTGGCACGGCGGTTGGTACCCGAGACAACAGATCGGTTGGGGTTGGGGAATCTTCAGCACCATCTTCGCGGCAGGCGACTTTAGTGGAGACGGCAACAACGACCTCCTTGCCCGCAAGGCTTCCGGTGAGCTCGTGCTGTACCCGGGCAACGGCCAAGGCGGATTCCTGGCTGCTTCGACGATTGGGTGGGGATGGGGCGGCATGACTTCGGTGTTCTCCCCGGGTGATTTCGACGGCGACCACAAGCCTGATGTGCTGGC
Organism: Micrococcaceae bacterium Sec5.1; assembly: GCA_039636795.1. Classification (NCBI taxonomy): domain Bacteria; kingdom Bacillati; phylum Actinomycetota; class Actinomycetes; order Micrococcales; family Micrococcaceae; species Micrococcaceae bacterium Sec5.1. The sequence continues at coordinate 5,065,529 of CP143430.1, forward strand.
CCGCGACGGCGCCGGAAACCTCGTCTTCTACGGTGGCAATGGCCATGGCGGCTGGACCACCAGCCGTGTGATCGGCCAGGGCTGGAACGCCATCACCAAGCTCGGCGGCGCTGGGGACTTCGACGGAGATGGCGCCAACGACGTCTGGGGCATCGACACCTCGGGTCAGATGCGCATGTACTACGGCAACGGCTCAGGCGGCTGGAAGGGCTCCGCTGTAGTTGGCTGGGGCTGGGGCGGCTTCAACGCTGTCTTCTAGGGCTTTATCTCGTTGGAAGGGGCCCCGACCGGATTGATTGGGCGGGGTCCCTTCTTTAGCACTGCATGACCCTTACTACCGCCGGTTGGATCTCATCCAACCCATCTCTTGGAGGATTTCTTGGAGCCCTGTACTCCTTCACCCAACGTCGCGCCACGGCTGCGCCGTTTACTGTCAATCCTGACCGCGTCCCTGGTGGCGGGTCTTCTTGTGGCTCCGGCCCTGCCTGCACATGGTTCCATAGCGGCGGTTGGAGTGCCTTCCCGCTTGGTATATATCAACGGCACACCCCAACTGGGCGGCGATCCAACCGTCGGCGGTTTGCTAAAGGTGGACATCTCGCAGACGTTTGCCCATGTTTCACCTGAGGGAGGGACTCCGTCCGTTTCTTACTCCTGGACCAGGGATGGAGTGGTGATTCCTGGAGCAAGTGGCCTAACGTATCTCGCCACATCAGCTGATTTGGGACGCGTAATAGCTGCGAGCGTTACCATCGTCTACGACGCCGACTCGCAACTCACTGTCCAGGCAGCCAACCCGTTGCGGGTTGCGGCAGCGGCGCGCGCCCGCGGATTCAATGGGGACGGCACACTTGATATCTTCGCCCGTGACTCCTCCGGCCGTTTGTTGCTCTACCCCACGGACGGACACGGTAATTGGCAGGCAACCCAAGTGATCGGTTGGGGTTGGAACAACTTCGACCTGTTGGTCTCTCCCGGTGATTTCGACGGCGACGGCACAGTGGACGTCATGGCGCGGGACGCCCAGGGACGGCTTTTCCTCTACCAAGGAAATGGTTCGGGAGGGTGGAAGAAGGCTTTCCAGGTCGGCCAGGGGTGGCAGGGATTCAAGGACCTTGTGGCGCCCGGCGACTTCAACGGAGACGGCACAAACGACATCCTGGCGAAAGACAACTCGGGCAATCTTTTCCTCTATCCGGGGAACGGTCGGGGTGGATGGCTCTCCCCATACAAGATTGGGCCGGGGTGGGAAAGCTACTATGTCGTCGGTGCCGGACATTTCCTTGGCACTTCGGACCTTGTTGTTCTCACCCGCCCTTTCTGGGGAAACCTGGAAGTGCGAACCACACAACGAAACGGGTGGTTTGAAGAATATGGCCTGCCTGGTGGTTTTGCTGGCTCCATCGGTTGGGGCTGGGAATCAGTGGCACGCATCGGCGTAGCCGGTGACTTCAACGGGGACGGAGACTCCGATGTCTACGGAATCGACAGCGCCGGCCGCCTGACAATGTATCTGGGCGATACCTCGGGCATACGCCACTCCGGCATCTACGGCTATCGGTGGAAGGCTTCCTCTGTAGTCGGTTGGGGTTGGGGCAACTTCACCGCCGTCTTCTAGACAACGCTCTTAATCTTCACTACGAACACCGCACCCAGCAGCCCGATGACGGCGGCGGCTACGTACAGCGAGACGTAGCCGCCCCAGTACGTGACAAACGGGAAAGCAATCAGCGGGGCAACCACCTGCGGCAGCGAGTTCGCCACATTGATCACACCCAGGTCTCGGCCACGGTCCAATGCAGTCGGCAGGACCTGGGTGATCAGGGCGAAGTCCACGGCCAGATAGGCTCCAAAACCGATGCCCAGGACAATCGCGCCCGTAATGGCGCCGGCCCACGTCGGCGCAAACCCGAGAATCAATGACGCTATAGCGATGATCACGGACGACGCGATGACCAAAGGCTTCCGCTTGCCCATCCGGTCGCTCAATGTTCCGCCGATCACGCTGGTGATGATGACCATCACCGCGTAAAGACCGGTCAGGATAAGCACTCCGAACGCAGGTTCGATGCCCTCGGTTTCCTTCACGTGCACGGCATCGCTGAGGAAGAACAGCAGATAGAGCGTGACCATGTGGTTGCCAATATTCACCAGCAAGCGCGTGAGCCATGCCCAGGCGAAATCCGGGTAGCGTTTCGGGGAGACCCAGAAGCCTTGGAAAAAACGCACAAGACTGAACGGTGGACGCGCCTGGGCTGGAAGCGGCTGGTCGTCATTCTTGAACAGATAAAGCACGACGCCGGCCAGCAGCGCCGCTGCACACACCAGGTAGCCTGCGGCAAAGTTTCCAGCCACGACGGCGGCAATCACCGCGCCTGCCAGGATGCCAACTGTTTGTCCCATGGCTGCCAAACCACCGACAGTGCCGCGTTGGGGCACTGGAACGCGGTCTGGAATCGCCGCCGTGATGGCAGCGTAAGCGCCGTTGCACCCGGTCTGCACCAAGCACCACAGCACCGTCATGACTGCGACGTTCGGCGCTCCCGCCAGTCCTACGAGTGCCACTGCCCCTAGGATCGCTCCCACGAGGACCCACGGAACGCGGCGTCCGAAGCGGGACACAGTCCTGTCACTGAAAGCGCCGAACAAGGGGTTGGCCACCAAAGAGACGGCAGCGCCGCAGCCCGTGACCAGAGCGAGGATCGCTTCTTTTTGGGCTTCGTCAAAGTGCGCCGCCTGCTGCCCAAGGAGTACCTGGATGGGGCCGAAGAATGCCGCATTGATGCCCACGTTGATGAGCACGACGCCAGTAATCCACAGGGTGCGGACCCGGTCCACTGGTTCGGCGAGAGCTGTGGCCGTGCCGCCCCGGACTATGGCGGGGTCCGGTACAGGACCAGGCAGGTCGGACAGGCTCATGGCAGGTTCCCCCTAGATTGAACGTCTGGATTCAGATTAGCGCGGGTGAAGGGCATGGAACCGAAGTTCAGCTCAGTTATCCACATAGCCCACGACGTGCCCGTGCCGCTCACGTGGCGCACGCGTTAGTGTGGCCTCAAACGTATGGAGGAGAAGGACATGAGCGAGCAGATTAATACGGCTGATCTCTATGACGATCGGGGCGAGGAATTGGAATCAGTTGCAGTCCAATTCCAGAACCTGGGCGGTCACACCCACTTCAGCGGACAGGTACGTACCATCAGGTGCTTCGAGGACAACGCGCTGGTGAAGACCGTCCTTGGCACGCCCGGCGAAGGAGCCGTCCTGGTGGTTGATGGTCAGGGATCACTCAGGACTGCCCTCATGGGAGACATGATCGCTGAAAGCGCGGTAGCCAATGGTTGGGCAGGTGTGATTATTAACGGAGCCGTCAGGGATCGAGAAGCCCTTGCGCGCCTGCCACTCGGCATCAAGGCGCTGGGCAGCAACCCGAAGAAGAGCGCAAAGACGGGTGTAGGTGAGGTTGATGTCCAGCTGGTGATTGACCGCGTGAGGATCCAACCCGGTGTAATGATCTACAGCGATCCGGATGGCATTCTCGTGGAGCGCTGACCCCGGGGACTGGCCGACTTACGAAGGTTGTTCAAGAAACATTCTTCTTCCGGGAATCAAACAGGCATTAGGATAGTTACTGAAAGCAACTATCCTGCTTAAAATCCACTTTTCTGCCACCTCTGGAGAAGATATGTCCAAATCTGCGCCCGTCCGGGCCGCCGGCGAGGTCCTGACGCATCGTCAGACGCTCACCGTCATGGTGGGACTCATGCTCGGCATGTTCCTGTCCTCACTGGACCAGACCATTGTGTCGACGTCCATCTACACCATCGCCAATGACCTTGACGGCTTGTCACTCCAGGCCTGGGCCACTACCGCGTACCTCATCACTTCTACTGTGAGTACGCCGCTCTATGGCAAGCTCAGCGACATCTTCGGACGCCGTCCGCTCTACCTGGCAGCCATCCTGATCTTCCTGGCCGGATCGCTCTATGCCGGGTCTGTCCATTCCATGACGGAGCTTGCGATCGCCCGCGGCGTTCAGGGCCTTGGCGCAGGTGGCCTTTTGGCACTGGCGCTGACCATCATCGGCGACATCGTTGCTTTGAAGGACAGGGCCAAGTACCAGGGCTACTTCATGTCCGTATTCGGTATCTCTTCCGTCCTTGGCCCCGTCATCGGCGGAGCTTTTGCGGGAACATCGACCATCCTGGGCTTCGACGGCTGGCGCTGGGTATTCTTCATCAACCTTCCCATTGGCCTAGCGGCGCTCACCGTGGTCTTTATGTTCCTTCACCTGCCTGCGCGGCACGTGAAGCAGAAGATCGACTATTGGGGCGCGGCAGCGATCACCCTGGCAATCGTTCCGCTTCTTCTTGTCGCTGAGCAGGGCCGGTCCTGGGGCTGGGCATCGGGTTCATCCTGGATCTGCTACGGCCTTGGCGTCGTTGGCATCGTGGCCTTCTTGTTCGCAGAGATGCGGGCCGGGGACTATGCGCTGATCCCCTTGCGTCTCTTTAAGAACGCAACCTTCGGTTTGTCATCCTTGCTGAACTTCATCATCGGCATCGGCATGTTCGGCGCCATTGCCATGCTCCCCATGTACTTGCAGCTGGTGAAGGGCCTCACCCCCACCGAAGCCGGGCTCATGATGATCACGTTCACCGTGGGCATCCTGTTCGGTTCCATCAGCGCCGGGCGCACCATCTCGTCGTCGGGCGTTTACCGGATCTTCCCCATCCTGGGTACGGCAATCCTGACTGGAGCCGCACTCGTCATGGGCCTGGTGCTGGGGGTCGACACGGGTCTCTGGGTTCCCGGACTCATTGCCGTGTTCTTCGGCGTTGGCTTGGGCTTCTGCATGCAGCCGCTGACACTCGCCATGCAGGTATCGGTGCCGCCGAAGGACATGGGCGTCGGAACCTCCACGGCGGCATTCTTCCGTTCCATGGGTGGAGCTGTGGGCACGGCCGTGTTCATCTCCATGCTGTTCAGCCTGGCCGCGGACAAGATCGCCGATGGCATGAAGACCGCTGCTTCCAGCCCGGACTACCAAGCGGTCATGAAGGATCCGGCCGTGGCGGCAGATCCCGCGAATGCGAAGCTCTTCGATTTCTTCAAGAATGGCGCAAACAACGATTCCCTGAACGACACCAGCTGGCTTCACGCAGCCAACAGCACACTCACCAGGCCCATCACCGAGGGCTTCGCACAGTCAATTGACACTGTGATGCTCACGGCAGCTGGCCTGATGCTCGTCGCCTTCCTCATCAGCTTCGCGTTGCCTAACAAGAAGCTCATGGACCCGAAGGCAGCAGCCAAGGAATCCGTCCCCGCCCACTAGACGTCACCGCTCCAAAACAATACGGCAGACAGTCCTCGGACCGCCTGCCGTTATTGCTTTGGCCATTGTTATTCGAAGTCGGTGTCGTTCCGAGCCTGTGGATCAGTAAGACTCCCCGACAAGGCGCTGGGCCTGCTCAAGGTCATCCCGCAAGTCGCGGTCCTGAACGTCGGATGGCAAGGTGAAGCCTGCCTCCATCATGGCTCGGAGCCTGCGGCTACTGAATTCCTCCGGACGCCTGCCTTGCGCGCGAAGCGCCCGTGACGCACAAACAAGCTCGACGCCGGCTACCGTGGCCAGCGCGTGCGCTGTGGACTCCAGCTGCGCAGCACCCAGAGTTGCGAAGCTTGCATCTTCCTCGGCGCCCAAGGAGAGGTTCACGGTTTGCAGGCTTACTGGCTGGGCGTTGGCGCGAATACGGCCTACCGCTGCAGCGGCGACGTATTCCAGCATCATGACACCGGACTGGCCCGCATCATTGCCTGCCAGGAATCGGTGGAGACCAGTGAAAGTGGGATCGCTAAGACGGGTGATCCGGCCAAGTGTCGTGGTACACGCTGCGCCAACGGCCAACTGCAGGGCGTCGATGCGCCGGGCCAGTGTGGACATATGGAACAGGCCATGGTGTGCGACACCATTAGTGCCCTCTTCCACTGAGCCAAAGACCATGGGGTTCTCATGGCCCGCTACGGCCAAGCGCTCCAGAGTGATCCTCAGCGACTCGAGTTCCTCCATGACCGCCCCCAGAGAGTGCGGCAACATGCGCAGACAGTACGGATCTTGAATCCTTGCGGGCTTGCCGGATCCAGCCACCAATTCCTGCAGGGTTGCAGCGACATCAGCCATGGCGTCCGACTCAGTGGCCTTTGCGACTTCGGGGCTGAACGCTTCCGGATTTCCGGACATGGCCGTGAACGACATAGCACTGATGGTGGTCAGGTTCTCCATCATCGTGAGCAGCTTCTGGTGCGCAAGGATGGCTTGCCCGATGGTGAGGGCACTGGAACTGATGAAGGGAAGCGCGTCTTCTGTGGGCCAGGAATCCAATGCGATGGGTACTCGTGTGCCATCCATCGTGGGACGCTCACCCAGGAGTGTTAGCGCCGTTCCGGCAAGAGCAGGAAGGTCTGCTGTGCCAATAGCGCCGAATTCCCGCACTTCCGGCAAAGTATCTGCATTCAGCATCTGCACGACAGCCTCGGCAAGGGCCGGGTTAATCCCGGAAGCCCCGGCCGCCAGCTGGGACGCTCTGACCACGAGCATGGCCCTCACCGTTTCGCGGTCAAAGACTCGGCCGGCATCCACCGCATGGCTCCGAAGCAAGTTGAGTCCATGCAGGTCGGCGGACGCATCCGATGTATCCAGGGTCACGGAGCGGTTGGCCCCCACACCAGTGGAGCGCCCATAAACCGGCCGTGTCCGAGCCGTTGCGCGGGCTGATCGCTGCGAGGCAGCCATCCGTTCGATCGCCGACGGAGCCAGAACCACCTTCTCGCCGCCCACTGCAATTGCCACGATCTCGGCAAGCCCAAGTCGGCGTCCGTCGATCTCGACCATGATGATCCTTTCTTGAATTCGGATGTCCTCCCCCAACCAGGTAGCAGTTGATACCGTTTTCAGCCCTCAAAACGACATCTGCTGCGACCTAGTTGGGTTTGGGTGGGCTACTTTTCTGTTGCTTGCGATTCTGGGGCCACGCGAGCAGGGTTCCCTGACCGAGCTTGCGAGGTGAGGGGGCTCGTGGGGAGCATGGGGATGCGGACGCCGCGTTCGTTGGCGACTTCGACGGCGCGGTCGTAGCCGGCGTCGACGTGGCGGATGACGCCCATGCCGGGGTCGTTGGTCAGGAGCCGTTCGAGTTTCTCCGCGGCGAGGTCGGTGCCGTCGGCGACGGAGACCTGCCCGGCGTGCAGTGACCGGCCGATACCGACACCGCCGCCGTGGTGGATCGAGACCCAGGTAGCGCCGGAGGAGGTGTTCAGGAGGGCGTTCAGCAACGGCCAGTCAGCAATCGCGTCGGACCCGTCGGCCATGGCCTCGGTCTCCCGGTACGGGGACGCGACCGAACCGGAGTCCAGGTGGTCACGGCCGATCACGATCGGGGCCTTGACCTTGCCCTCCTTCACCAGCTGGTTGAACAACAACCCGGCCTTGGCGCGTTCGCCGTACCCGAGCCAGCAAATACGGGCCGGCAGGCCCTCGAACTCCACCCGGTCCGCGGCGGCGTCCAGCCACTTGTGCAGGTGCGTGTTCTCCGGGAACAGTTCCTTGATGGCCTTGTCCGTCACGGCGATGTCTTCCGGGTCCCCGGACAGGGCAACCCAGCGGAACGGGCCCAGGCCCTCGCAGAACAACGGACGGATATACGCCGGAACGAAGCCCGGGAACTCAAACGCCCGGTCATACCCGCCCTTGCGTGCCTCGTCACGGATCGAGTTGCCGTAATCGAACACCTCGGCGCCGGCGTCCTGGAACTCCACCATCGCCTGGACCTGACGGGCCATGGACGCCTGGGCCTTCTTGGTGAACCCTTCCGGATCCGCCGCGGCCTCGGTGTGCCACTCCGCCACGGTGATGCCCTCCGGCAAGTACGACAACGGATCATGCGCGGATGTCTGGTCGGTGACCACATCAAAGGTCACTTCCCCGGCCTTGTGGCGGCGCAGCAGTTCCGGGAACACCTCGGCGGCGTTGCCCACATACCCCACGGACCAGCCACGGCGTTCGGCCTTGGCTTTCTGGACCTTCGCGATCGCGGCATCCAGATCCGTTTCGACCTCATCCAGGTAGCGCTTGCCGGCGCGGCGGCGCAGGCGGGTCTCGTCCACGTCCACGATCAGGCACGCACCATCATTCAACGTCACGGCCAGCGGCTGCGCACCACCCATCCCGCCACACCCACCAGTCAGGGTCAGGGTCCCAGCCAGGGGGCCCTCGGTAGAGTCTTCCGTGGCGGGGGCCGGGTGGCCGGCGGTGTTCTGCCTGGCGGCCCCCAGCTTGTTACCCACCGCGGCGAACGTCTCGTACGTGCCCTGCAGGATGCCCTGCGTGCCGATGTAAATCCAGGACCCGGCCGTCATCTGCCCATACATCATCAGGCCCTCGGCCTCCAGACGGCGGAACTCCGGCCACGTAGCCCAGTCGCCCACGAGGTTCGAGTTCGCCAACAGGACGCGCGGAGCCCACTCGTGGGTGCGGAACACACCCACCGGCTTGCCGGACTGAACCAGCAGGGTCTCGTCCTTCTCCATGGTTTCCAGGGTCCGGGTGATCGCATCAAACGCAGCCCAGGACCGGACAGCGCGGCCCGTGCCGCCGTAAACCACCAAATCATCCGGACGCTCGGCGACCTCAGGATCCAGGTTGTTCATCAACATACGCAACGGCGCCTCGGTCTGCCACGACTTGGCAGTAAGCTCAGTACCCCGCGCGGCCTTAACCGGACGGGCACCAGTAGTGAAATCGGCAGTCATTCTTTACTCCTAAAAATCCTGCAAGACAGCGCAACCACGGGGGCGGCGTGTTTAGCCCAGGTTCTTGCTCTTGAGCCATTCCTTGGCAATCTGTCCCATATCCTCAAATTTGGCAGTCCTGCCGTTCATCTCAATAAGGTCCTCGGTGGATAATGCCGCCGAAACCTTGTCAAGCACACTCTTGACGGTGTCTGAGGACTTCTTCTCGTTAATGATGGGAAAGACGTTCTGGGCCACGAAGAGGTTCTTCGGGTCCTCGAGGGTGACCAGATGATTCTCAGCTATTGCCGGGTCCGTGCTGAAGAGATCAGCTGCCTGGACCTGACCGGAAAGGAGCGCGTTTAGCGTGAGTGGACCACCGGCGTCGAGCGCTGAGAAGTCCTGGAAGTCCAATCCATAGACCGATTTCAGCCCCGCCACACCGTTCACACGAGTCTTCCACTCCGGTGGGCCGCCCAGGACGAGCTCCTTGGCTACAGGTTGCAGATCCTCGATGGTCTTCAGATTGTACTTGTCGGCAGTTTCCTTCTTCACTGCCAGGACGTCGTTGTCCTGCGCTTTGGACGCCGTCAACTGGGTGAGTCCCGACGGTATTTTGGTGCCCAGCTCCTTGATGACGTCGTCAGGTGAGGAGGCCTTGGTGGTGGGATCCAGGTATTGCAGAAGTGATCCGCTGTATTCCGGCATCAGGTCAATGGAACCGTCCTTCAGAGCCGGGACAGTCACTTCGCGGCTGCCAATGCTGGGCTTTTCGGTGACATTCACGCCCTTGGCTTTGAGGGCCTCAGCGTAGATCTTGGCGATCAACTGGCTTTCGGGGAAGTCAGCCGAACCGACAATGATGCTGTCGCCGGAGCCTCCTGCTGCCGCAGTGTTGGATGTGCTCATGGGGTCCCCGCCGCCGCAGGCACTCAAGGTGATGGCCGCAACGGCGGCAAGGGTGAAACCGGTCAAGTACTTCTTCATGTCAACTCTCCTGAAATGGCGCTTACAAGGCATGCAGCAGCCAGGTGGGGGTGGGTGGAGGTGAAACTTGTGCGCCGGAAGCAGCGCCGGGTGTTGGTTAGACCGTGACGGGGGTCTTCACGGGTTCGGCTACTGGAACCGACTTGATGGTTCGCCGTGTCAGTCCGGGTGAGACAACGCGACGGGTGATGAAAGCGAGAAGCTGGTCGAAGAACAGGGCCAGCAAAGCTACGAGGACAGCGCCGGCGACCATTTGGCTGTAGTCATTTTGGGCCTTGCCGTCGATCAGGAGACGGCCCAGGCCGCCAAGCGAAATGTACGCTGCGATGGTCGCCGTCGAGATAATCTGCAGCAGGGCGCTGCGGACACCGGACAAAACAAGCGGAAGGGAGCACGGCAGCTGGACATCCGTAAGGATCTTCATGGTGCGGAAGCCCATGCCCTTTGCGGCGTCGACGGCGGCAGCATCCACTGCGCGCACGCCGGCGTAGGTGTTGGTCAGGATAGGCGGCACCGCAAGGAGGACCAGCACGATGAGGCTTGGCAGGATGTAGCCCATCCTCGATGGGAACGCTGGTGAAATAAGCAGGACCAGGAGGATCAGCAGGCCAACGCTCGGCAGGGCACGCAGCGCGTTCGCCAGGCCGGCGATCATGAACACGCCCTTGCCGGTTACGCCGATGTAGATGCCCAGTGGTATGGCGATAACGGCAGCGATGGCCAGAGCGATCAGGGAGTACAGGAGGTGCTCGCCGATCAAGGTCGGGATGCCGTCTGCGCCGCTCCAGTGCTTGGGGTCGAACAAGTAGTTCACGATGCCACCACCTTGGGGGTCCACGGTGTCAGCCACCGGTTGAGAAGGATGATCAGCCCGTCCAGGATCATGGCCAGAACCACGCAGAGCACGATGCCGGCGATGATCGGCGTGAAGAAGCGGAGCTGGAAGCCCTGCGTGAACAGGGAGCCGAGCTGCGGGATACCCAACAGCGCGGCAACGGAGACCAGGCTGACGTTGGACACAGCGGCTACGCGAAGGCCTGCGGAGATGACGGGAACGCCCACCGGCAGCTCAACCTTCAACAGGCTCTGGTAACCGCGGTATCCCATGGCCTTGGCAGCTTGGATGGTGTCTTCAGGGACGGAATCCAGGGCATCTGCCACGACTCGCACCAGCAGCGCCACCGTGTAGATGGTCAGCGCGGCCACGATGTTCAGCGGGTCCAGGATCTTGGTGCCGAGGACGAGTGGCAGGAGCACGAAGAGTGCCAGGGAGGGAACGGTGTAGAGGAGCCCTGCGATGCCCACCAGCAGCGGATAGATCCGACGACTCCGGTGCGCCCACCAGCCCAGCGGCAAGGCGATCAGCAGACCAAGGACCAAGGGGATGACGGCCAGCAGGACGTGCCAGCCGAGCAGGAAAACGATGTTGTCGAACTGGCGGCCCAGCCACTCAAAGTTCATCGGGCCGTCTCCAGGTGTGGTTCAGCTTCGATGGCCTTGACGACGTCGGTGGCCGTCACGGTTCCGATCAGCTCGCCGTGCTCGTTGACGACGACACCGCGGCGGCTGGGCGAGGACAGTGCGGCGTCCAGCAATTGGCGCATCGTTCCCGAGGCAGCTGCCGGGATACCGCTGAGGTTCAGGTTTTCACGCTTGAGCTCACCGTTCAGGAGCTCCGGCTGGGCCCACCCGAGAGGCTTCCGACCGCCGTCGACTACCAACACCCAAGCACCCGACGCCTTGGCGCGGGCCTCTTCTCCGGAAGCACCGAGCTGAACCACAGCTTCTTCACCGATAGCCACACTGCCTGCGGTCTTCGTGAAGCCGAGGGACCGATAACCGCGGTCACGGCCAACGAAGTCAGCCACGAACTCATCCGCCGGCGAGGTGAGGAGCTCCGACGGCGTTGCCATCTGGGCGAGCTTGCCGCCGACGCGCATCACGGCCACCTGGTCGCCGAGCTTGAGGGCTTCGTCGATGTCGTGGGTGACCATGATGATGGTCTTGCCGATCTCACGCTGGAGGCGGAGGAACTCCTCCTGCAACTGCCCGCGCACCACAGGATCCACCGCACTGAACGGCTCGTCCATGAGCATGAACGCCGGGTCCGATGCCAGTGCACGGGCCACACCCACGCGCTGCTGCTGGCCACCGGAAAGCTGCCACGGATAACGCTTGGCGAAGCTCGCGGGCAGACCCACGCGCTCCATGAGTTCCAGGGCCTTGGTGCGCGCCTTCTGGCGGCTCTCGCCCAGGAGGACCGGCATGGTGGAGACGTTGTCCACGATGCTCTTGTGCGGGAAGAGCCCTGCGTGCTGGATGACGTAGCCAATCCGGCGGCGGAGCAACGCTGCGTCCATGCCGGACGTGGGCTGGTCATCCAGGTAGATGGTGCCGCTGGTGGGTTCAATGAGGCGGTTGATCATCCTCAGCGAGGTGGTCTTGCCGCAGCCGGAAGGGCCCACCAGGATGGTCAGCTTTCCGGTCGGGGCCTCCAGGTTGAGGCCATCGACGGCGACAGTACCGTCAGGGTACGCCTTGGTGACATTTTCAAATTTGATCATTTCTCTTCCATGCTTTCCTGGGGCACTTCATGGTTTCCGTCGGGTTCCACGAGGATGTTGTCCGCTACCTTCACCAGTTCCTCGCCAAATGTCTTGGCCTCCGCCTCGTCCAAGCGGTAACTGGGAACAACGATGCTGAGGGCTGCCACGGTTCGGCCACCGATCACGATGGGCGCGGCAACCGCAGTGATGTCGTCTTCAACGCCGCTCCGCACGATGGCGTAACCGCGGCCATTCTGTCCGCCCGTGAGGACTTTGCCAGCGGCGGACCCTTCCAAGGGAATGCTCCTGCCGACCCAACTGGTGTGCCGGACAGAGCGGGTACCTTCGACGATGGCAATGTAGATCCCGGTTTCCCCAGGACCGGGAATGCTCAAATAGCAGGACTCGCCGGTTTCCGCGACGAGCCGCTTCATGTGCGGAGTGCAGAGCGACACCAGGGATTCCTGTCCCAAGGCGAGGGCTCCCAGCTGGATGACACTGGCTCCCGGACGAAAATTACCGCCCGGATCGCGTGTCACAAAGCCGCTGCCTTCCAGAGTGCGAAGGAGGCGGAGCGCGGTGCTGGCAGAAAGGTCAACCACCCGCGCCGCGTCACTCAGGCTGATGGAGCCATCAGTGCAGACTGCGCTAAGGAGAGCCAACGCCCTTTCGACTGTGCGGGTGGAGGAATCTGCTGCCACTGCCTGACCTGCTTTCAAGTGGTCTAAATCACCATGTCTTGCCACTAAGTAAAAATCAATTTTCATCGGATGGCAAGGCTTTGCTGGAGATTACTTGGCATTCCGGGATTTGAGACGCTGCTTGCTCCTTTAAGGCACCCGCATGTTTCTGGCCTGTTAATAGTTGCGCGAACCCTTGCCATGTGGTGGCATCTGGTTTTTACTTGGTGGCAGTCTTCATCAATCGGAGGAACACGTGGAAACCGTCAATCAGCTCCTTGCCTCAATACAGGATGTGGGCCGCGATGCGGTGCGCGGAGGCTACTCCAGGGCCGTCTACTCAACGCCCGAACTCGATCTCAGGCAGTGGTTCATCGAGCAAGCCAAACAACGGGGCCTGGACGTCGAGACAGATCGCAACGGCATCATCTGGGCCTGGTGGGGAGAACCACAGGATGGCGCCCTCGTCACCGGAAGCCACCTCGATTCCGTCCCCGGTGGGGGCGCCTTCGATGGACCCCTCGGTGTCGCTTCAGCTCTGGCCGCCGTCGATCTCCTCAAATCCCGCGGAGTTCAGGCGCCGCGCTCATTAGCCATCACGGTCTTCCCGGAAGAAGAAGGGTCCCGCTTTGGCGTGGCTTGTCTGGGTTCCCGGCTCCTCACCGGTGCCATTGACGTGAACAAGGCGCTGAACTTGCGTGACGCCGACGGAAACACCTTCGCCGACATCGCGCGGGACAATGGCCTCGACCCCCGGCACGTTGGCCCTGACTCCAAGGCCTTGGCGCGAATCGGCGATTTCGTTGAATTGCATGTGGAACAAGGCAAAGGACTGGGACAAGACGGGCCGGCTATCGCCGTCGGAAGTTCGATCCTGGGTCACGGGCGCTGGAAGATCAGCGTCAGCGGCCAAGGAAACCATGCCGGCACCACCCTGATGGCTGACCGGGCCGACCCGATGGTTGCTGCCGCCCGGATCGTCCTCGCTGTCCGCGACACCGCCGCCAAGCAACCGGATGCCCGCGCCACGGTCGGCCGCTTGTCTCCAGTCCCGGGTGGCACCAACGTGATCGCCTCGCGCGTCGATCTGTGGCTTGATGCCCGCCACCCCGACGACGCCGTGACCGCTCACCTTATCGAAGCCATCTACAGCACGGCGCAGGAAGTCGCCGCGGCCGAAGGGTGCACGCTAACCCTCACGGAAGAGTCCTACAGCGACACGGTTCACTTTGACCCGGGGCTGAGCCGACGCATCGGCGGGCTCCTGCCTGGAGCCCCCGTACTCGCAACCGGCGCGGGGCACGACGCCGGGGTGTTGGCGGGATATGTTCCCTCGGCCATGCTCTTTGTCCGCAACCCCAGCGGGATCTCACACTCACCCGAAGAATATGTGGCCGACGAAGACGCATCGGCAGGCACCGTTGCCCTCGCGGACGTTCTGGAGGGACTCCTGTGACCACGTTCTGGTGCGAAACGGCCATCATCAAGTCAGACACTACTGCGCTGGCGGCTGCCGCTGGAGTGCGGATCGAAACGCACAACGGCCGGATCTCCAGCATTACAACTGAGACTGAACCACAACCCGATGACACGAGGCTGACCGGGATCACCTTCCCGGCGGCTGCCAACGCCCACTCCCACGCCTTCCACCGAGTCCTGCGCGGACGAACCCATGATGGGCGGGGAGATTTCTGGGTGTGGCGGGAGCAGATGTACCGGAGCGCGTCGGAGCTGACGCCGGAGAAATACGAGAAGCTCGCCACTGCGGTCTTTGCTGAAATGGTGGTTACCGGCTTCAGCAGCGTGGCCGAATTCCACTACGTCCACCACCAACCCGACGGCGCGCCCTACGCCGAACCCCATGCCATGGAGCTGGCGCTGGCCCGTGCGGCAATGTCTGCCGGGATCCGCCTCACTCTCCTGGACACCTTGTATCTGGCAGGAGGAATCGGGACACCCCTCAATCCCGAACAGGCAAGGTTCGGGGACCCGGACGTGCACGCCTGGCTCGATCGCTTAAGCTCCCTCCGGACGGTCGTTGCCGAGCACTTTCCGCAGGAGCTTGTCAGCGTTGGCGCTGCCCTTCACTCCGTCCGGGCGGTGCCCGAAGAGGACCTGAAAGTTGTGGCCAGGCAGCTCCCCGCAGACATTCCCCTTCACATCCACCTCAGTGAACAGCCTGCCGAGAACCAAGCCTGCCTGGAGGCGTACGGCACCACGCCGGCGGGCCTTTTGGAACGCCACGGCCTCCTCTCCAACAGGCTCTCCACTGTCCACTCCACGCATCTGACGCAGGAAGACATCGCCCTGCTCGGAAATGCTGGCGCCACTGTGGTGATGTGCCCCAGCACGGAAGCCGACCTCGCAGACGGAATAGGTCCGGCGCGTCAGCTTGCCGACGCCGGAGCAGCCATTGCACTGGGCACGGACCAGCACGCAGTGATCGATCCCTGGACTGAAATGCGCATGTTGGAACACGGGGAACGGTTGGGCACAGGCCAGCGGGGCAGGTTCTCACCGCAGGAACTTCTGCGGGCCGCCACGGAGGGAGCCGCCCGGTCCATGGCTACTCCGATTGCCCCATCCGCTCTTGAGGTCGGCGCCGTGTGCGATCTCATGGTTATTGATTCGGCGTCCACCCGCACCGCCGGGTCCCGTCCTTTGCAGATGGCATTCAGCGCAACAGCCAGCGACGTCACCGAGGTCATCATCGCTGGAGAACTGGTGGCCTCGCACGGCGTCCACGCACGGCTCGGCAAGCCGGGCAGCCTTCTGGCGGAGGCACTGAAGGAGCTCTCCTAGCGTCGCGCCTCTACTCCCGTAAGGGGCCGACGGCGGCACGTGTGTTTGACTCCTAGACGCACCTGCCGCCGCCGTGCCCTGCGTTCAAGTAGTGGTGCCAAACGCGCACTTTTTGCCCTGCCGGGTCACCTCAAGAGCCTTCCAGCCCGCCCCCAGCCACCAATCAGGATCGGTGCGTTCATTTAGTGAATGGGCGTCATCTGAATCACCTTGACTGGAACTTGGCGGATATGGCGTGCCACACTGTGTAGCGCGTGTGCACCGGCGTCCCCGTCGGAACAGCCGACGACGTCCCGCACCGTGAATCCCACACCACCATTCCCAAGGGAGATCCATGTCCAATCCCAGCACCAAAGGCGTGCCCCCAGTGTCCAGGAAAGTGATCGGTCTGGCCGTCGCTGGAGCGGTGGGCGGCTTCCTTTTCGGCTTCGATTCTTCCGTGGTCAACGGTGCCGTGGATGCCATGAAGGACGAATTCCTGATGAGCGAGGCCGTCACGGGCTTTGCTGTCGCCGTCGCGTTGCTGGGGTGCGCGCTGGGCGCTTATCTGGCTGGCAAAGTCGCCGACCGCTACGGCCGCATTCCGGCCATGAAGATCGGCGCCCTCCTGTTCCTGGTGAGCTCCATAGGTACAGGGCTGGCATTTGGTGTGTGGGACCTGATTTTCTGGCGCCTGGTTGGGGGCTTGGGCATCGGCCTTGCTTCAGTCATCGCACCGGCCTACATTTCCGAGATTTCCCCGCGGCACGTGCGAGGCCGCTTGGCATCGCTCCAGCAGCTCGCCATCACGACCGGTATCTTTGCTGCACTGCTGTCCGACGCCGTCCTGGCCAACTCGGCCGGCAGCGCCGGAAGCACGTTCTGGCTCGGGATGGAAGCCTGGCGCTGGATGTTCATCGCATGCGCCGTGCCGGCTGCCGTGTATGGCTGGATCGCGTTCCGTTTGCCCGAGTCGCCGCATTTCCTGGTGCTCAACGGCAAGGAAGACCAAGCTCGAACAATTTTCGATACCCTCATCCCCAACGACGATACCGAACGGCACATCCGCGATATCCGCGAATCCATCCAGCAGGACCAGCTGTCCACCAAGAAGGGCTCGCTGCGGGGCAAGACATTCGGGCTGCAGGCAGTGGTGTGGATCGGCATCATCCTGTCGGTGCTGCAGCAATTCGTTGGCATCAACGTGATCTTCTACTACTCCACCACGCTGTGGAAAGCGGTCGGATTCCAAGAGAAGGACTCCCTCACCATCTCCGTCGCCACGTCCGTGACCAACATTCTGGTGACACTCGTAGCCATCGCTCTGGTGGACCGGATTGGTCGCCGCCCGATCCTGCTGACGGGTTCCATCGGCATGGCTGTCTCGCTCGGCGTCATGGCGTTGGCCTTCTCCTCCGCTGTTGGTACGGGCTCCGAGATCAGCCTCCCCGGCGCTTGGGGTCCGGTTGCCCTCGTGGCGGCCAACGTCTTCGTCATCAGCTTCGGTGCTTCCTGGGGCCCGCTCGTCTGGGTGCTGCTGGGCGAGATCTTCCCGTCCCGGATCCGAGCCCGCGCGCTCGGACTGGCGGCGGCCGCGCAATGGATCGCCAACTTTGCCATCACCCTCAGCTTCCCCATCATGGCGGCGGGTTCGCTGCCACTGACGTACGCCTTGTACGCGGCGTTCGCTGCGGCGTCGTTCTTCTTTGTGATGTTCAAGGTTCCCGAGACGAACGGCATGTCCCTGGAGCAGGCTGAGACGCTCTTCGTGCCCAAGGGCGCACCGGTAGCGCCGCTGCCGGTCACGTCCAACGAGCCGAAATAACACGAAAAGCCCGACGGATTCCGTCGGGCTTTTTCGTGGTTAAGGGCGCGACTACACCAGGTGCGGCTCGTGCGACCTCAGGTACCCGCGGCCTCCGAAGGCAATGAGAATCGCGATCACCATGGCAACGGCACCGGCATAGAAGGGCACCTGCGGCCCAAAGTGCTCGCCCAGCTGGGCGGCGGCGAACGGGGCCAGCGCACCGCCCATCCACCGCACAAAGTTGTAGCCGGCGGATGCGACGGGTCGCGGAGAATCGGAGACGCCCATGGCCAGTTCGGTGTAAATCGTGTTGTTGATGCCCAGCAGGGCACCCGCCACGATGACAAGCACGACGACGGCAGTCACCGAGTGCCCGGCAGCAAGTCCCAGCCCAATGAGGTCGAGCATGAGCGCGGCCAAGGTGCCGGTCAGGACCTTTACGGCGCCGAAGCGCTTCTGCAGCACGGGAGCCACGAACACCGAGAACACGGCAACGGCAACGCCCCAACCGAAGAAGACTCCCCCGATGCCGTATGCATCCATGCCGAGGATGAACGGCGTGAAGGCGAGGATGGTGAAGAAGCCGTAGTTGTAGAACAGGGCGCTTGCCGCCGTCGTACTGAGGCCCTTGTGTCCCAGCGCGAGGAGCGGATCCCTGAGACGTGACTTCCTGGCGGGAGCGGGTGTCTTGGGAAGCAAAGCCAGCAGCGCGATGAAAGCGGCAGCCATGAGGACCGCGGTTCCAAAGAAGGGCGCACGCCACTGCCAGCCGCCCAATAATGCCCCAAGAAGCGGGCCAAGCGAGATACCCAAGCCGAGCGCTGCTTCATAGAGAATGATTGCCGTTCCGGTGCCACCACTGGCCACACCAACGATCACGGCAAGGGCGGTCGCGACAAAGAGGGCGTTACCCAATCCCCAACCAGCACGGAAACCCACCAACTGCTCAACACTGCCGGACAAACCGGACAACGATGCGAACACCACGATCACGGCCAGCCCGATCAGTAGCGTCTTCTTCCCGCCGATGCGCGAGGACACGAAGCCGCTGATCAACATCGCAATCGCCGTCACCAGGAAGTAGCTCGTAAAGAGCAAGGAAACTTCGCTGGTGGACGCGTCCAGGTTCTTGGCGATTGCCGGCAGGATCGGGTCCACGAGTCCGATGCCCATGAACGCGAATACGGCTGCGAGCGCGGTGGCCCACACGGCCTTCGGCTGTTTGAGGAATGAAGCCTTTTCAGCTTCGAGGGTGGTTTCAGTAGTTGTCTCGGCGCTTTCTGAAGCGTCAGCCAGTTGGCGTGACATTCAAGGGCTCCTTGTCGGTGCGTTTAGTTCTGATTAGTTCTGGAATGAGCTGTTGAGTTTGCTGATGATAGGGAGCGCCGCGGCGAGCTGCTCGATTTCATCGCTGCTGAGCTCCTGGAGCAACCCCGCCACCATCGCGTTTCGGCGCTGGTTGGCAGATTCGACGGCGGCGGTCCCGGCTTTAGTGATAACCACCTGGACTGCGCGGGAATCGTTGACGTCGGGCTGCCTGCTGACGAGGCCTGAGCGTTCGAGCTTGATGATCTGCTCCGTGGCGCTGGGGACCTTGATCCCCAGGTTCTTGGCGATGTCACCTACGCGGAGTCCGCCGTCGGAAATCATGGAGAGCAGGCTGAGCTGCGCTGCGGTGAGTTCACCTTCCGGATCGAGGCGGCGAAACATATACACGCCCAGCCGCAAAGACTCGCGGAATTCCTGGGCGATATGGAGAAGCCGGGGGTCGGAAGCCGAAGTGCTCATCATATTTAGGTAGCCTAATAGTTAGGTGACCTAAGAGTCAAGCGTAAGCGGGTCAAAGCTTTAGTTTCATGCCCTCATGGCTAGCGACAAAACCCAATCGCTCGTAGAAACGATGTGCAGCCGCGCGGGACTTGTCAGTGGTCAGTTGGACCAGGGAGCATCCCCGCGCCCGCGCCTGATCGATCGCCCACTGGACCATGAGCGCGCCCACCCCCTGCCCGCGGAGCGCATCGTCCACACGGACCGCCTCGATCTGGGCACGCAACGATCCCCTGCGCGACAGGCCTGGGAGATAGCTGAGCTGGAAAGTGGCAACGACCTCCCCGCCGAGTTCGCCCACCACCAAAAGGTGCGCGGGGTCGCCGTCGATCATTTCAAAAGCACGCTCGTACGGCGCAAGGTCGTCCAGATTTTCGCGGGTAGCGCCCAGCTGGTCATCCACCAGCAACGCAAGGATTCGCGGCACATCGGCCTTGGTAGCGCGCCGAAGACTAAACGTTCCAGAGTCGACGGCGGCAGTCATCAAAGCGGGCGCGGCAGCAGGGTCTGTGGTCACCACCCCAGCATGCCATTTCATTCAGAACTCGGTATTGCTAAGTACCGGTACTTAGTTCTACTATGTAGTGGTAGCTAGTAATACTGAGTAGTGAAGGAGGTGTCCGATGGGCAAGCAGATGACGGAGATGCTCAAAGGCACATTGGAGGGCATCGTGCTGGCCCTCCTGACCGGAAAGGCAGCGTATGGATACGAGATCACCACGCTGCTCCGGGAGCAGGGCTTCACCGAGATCGCTGAGGGCACTGTGTACGCACTGCTCGTCAGGATCGAACAAAAGGGGCTGGTAGACGTCGAAAAGCGCCCGTCTGAAAAAGGACCACCCCGCAAGGTGTACACGCTCAACGCGCAGGGCAAAAACGAGCTGGACGAATTCTGGAACACCTGGAGCTTCTTGTCCGAACGGCTTGAAGAGCTCCGCAAGGAAGGAAACTGACATGGCAGCAAAATGGATCGAACTGGTGACCGGTTCGCTCGAGCAGAAGAAGCAGTACAAGCAGGCCAAGTCGCGGCTGGATGCCCTGCCTGAGCCCTACCTCACCGTGGCCACAGCCTTCAACCGGTACCTCATGTACTACGGCGGGGTTACCGAAGGGGACACCATGGTGCAGATGTTCACGGACTTGGCTGACCTGTGGGAACGAGCCGCAGTCGACGGAACGCCCGTGAGCGGGATCGTGGGCGAAGATCCGATCGAATTCGCGGAGGCCTTTGCCCAGGCCTACGGCGGAAAGCGCTGGATTGATAAGGAACGCGAACGCCTCACGAAGGCTGTCGATAAAGCCAAGGAGGCTGAATCATGACCGCAACGGCAATCCGGGTAGAGGGCATCGAGAAGTCGTACAAGGATCTCCATGTTCTGCGCGGGGTGGATTTTGAGGTAGCGGCCGGCAGCATTTTCGCCCTCCTCGGCTCCAACGGAGCGGGCAAGACCACCATGGTGAAGATCCTGTCCACCCTTCTGAAAGCCGACGCCGGCGCTGCCGCCGTCGAGGGTTTTGATGTTGCCACCGAATCGCTCCAAGTAAGGCAGTCCATCAGCCTGACCGGGCAGTTCGCCGCAGTGGACGAGGTCCTGTCCGGCAAGGAGAACCTGATCCTGGTGGCGAAGCTGCGTCACCTGAAAAACCCAGGCATGATCGCCGACGAGTTACTGGCTCAGTTCAGCCTCACTGAGGCAGGATCCCGCAAGGTGTCGACATACTCCGGTGGTATGCGTCGCCGCCTGGACATCGCCATGAGCCTGATCGGCAACCCGAAGGTGATCTTCCTGGACGAACCGACCACCGGCCTCGATCCTGAAGCCCGCCTCGACGTGTGGCAGATCGTCAAGAACCTCGCGAACCAAGGGACCACGGTCCTGCTCACCACGCAGTACCTCGACGAAGCAGAGCAACTCGCGGACCGGATTGCCATTCTGCATGAGGGACGCATTATCGCGAACGGCACCCTTGCCGAGCTCAAGCAACTGCTGCCGCCGGCCAAGATCGAGTATGTCGAGAAGCAGCCGAGCCTGGAGGACATCTTCCTGGCACTGGTTGGCACTGGTAACAACGAGTCAGTAAAGGACAGGTCATGAGCACCCACTTCTTCGCCGACACGTCCGTGCTGCTGGGCCGCTCCATGCGGCACATCTTCCGCAGCGTGGACACCATCATCACCACAGCGATCACTCCGATCGCCCTCATGTTGTTGTTCGTCTACGTATTCGGTGGCGCCATCAGGACCGATACGGACAACTACGTGAACTACCTCCTGCCGGGCATCATGCTGATCGCGATCGCCTCCGGCATCGCCTACACGGCGGTCCGCTTGTTCACGGACATGCAGAGCGGCATCTTCGAGCGGTTCCAGTCCATGCCGATTGCACGATCTTCGGTGCTGTGGGCCCACGTTCTCACTTCGCTGGTAGCCAACGGGCTCTCGCTGGTGATCATTGTGGCCGTGGCCCTCCTTATGGGATTCCGGACTTCGGCAAGCGTGCTGGACTGGCTGGCAATTGCGGGAATCCTGGCGCTCTTCACCTTGGCGCTCACCTGGATCGCCATCATCGCGGGCCTTTCTGCGAAGTCCGTGGATGGTGCCGGCGGGTTCTCCTACCCGCTGATCTTCCTGCCATTCATCAGCTCGGCCTTTGTCCCCACGGAGACCATGCCCGGCCCGGTCCGATGGTTCGCCGAGAACCAGCCAGTCACCTCCATTGTGAACACCATCCAGGATCTGTTCGCGCAGCGCCCCGTTGGCGGCGACATCTGGGTTGCCCTGGCATGGTGCCTGGGGATCCTCGTACTCGCCTACGCATTCGCAGCGGCAGCGTATCGGCGGCAGATCGCCTAAGGACTTGCCGTTTGAACTAGGCCTAAGCTCCCTTTTATCCACAGGGGAGCTTTCGCCGTGAGAGCCGATTAGCCATTGGTCAGACATTAGCTATAGCTTTATCGAAACAGATTTGTAACGGCCGTCACCATTTTGGTGGGCTCTTCGAAGGGTTCTTGAACTAATGTCCGATCAGACAACACAGGCGCAGACCGGCGTCTCCAGCAGGGACAGCGAGCCCCATCTGTCACGCTCGCTCAGCAACCGCCACATCCAGCTCCTGGCCATCGGCGGGGCCATCGGAACGGGCCTCTTCATGGGCTCGGGCAAAACCATCTCCGTGGCTGGACCCTCCGTGATCTTCGTGTACATGATCATCGGCTTCATGCTCTTCTTCGTCATGCGCGCCATGGGCCAACTCCTGTTGTCCAACCTGAACTACAAGTCCTTCAGCGACTTCGCCGGCGATCTCCTTGGCCCGTGGGCAGGCTTCTTCACCGGCTGGACCTACTGGTTCTGCTGGGTGGTCACCGGTGTTGCAGACGTTATCGCGATTGCCGGTTATGCCAATGAGCTGTGGCCAGGCGTTCAACTGTGGGTCCCGGGAATTGCGACGATCATCATCCTGCTCCTCCTGAACCTCCCCACCGTGAAGGCATTCGGCGAGACCGAGTTCTGGTTCGCGCTCATCAAGATCGTTGCAATCGTCGCGCTGATCGTCGTTGGCTTGGTCATGATCTCCACCGGCTTCCAGTCCAACGCCGGCACCGCCAGCTTCACCAACCTCTGGAGCCATGGCGGATTCTTCCCCAAGGAATTCATGGGCTTCGTGGCGGGCTTCCAGATCGCTGTCTTCGCGTTCGTGGGCATCGAATTGGTGGGCACTGCCGCAGCCGAAACCAAGAACCCGGAGCACAACCTTCCCCGCGCCATCAACGCTATCCCCCTGCGCGTCATGCTCTTCTACGTAGGCGCCCTCGTCATCCTCATGTCCGTCACCCCATGGACCGAGTTCAAGGCAGGACACAGCCCGTTCATCGCCATGTTCTCCCTGGCGGGCCTGGGTATGGCGGCCACGGTGGTCAACCTCGTGGTGCTCACCTCGGCCATGTCCTCGGCCAACTCGGGCATCTACTCGACGTCGCGGATGGTGTTCGGCCTGGCCAACGATGGCGACGCACCCAAGGTCTTCGGCCGGCTCTCCAGCCGCAAAGTACCCCAGAACGCACTGTTCCTTTCCTGCGTCCTGCTGCTGGCCGGCGTCGTACTCCTCTACGCGGGCAAGGACGTCGGCGCAGCGTTCGACATGGTGACCACAGTGTCAGCGGTCTGCTTCATGTTTGTTTGGTCCATCATCCTGGCCAGCTACCTCGTGTACCGCAAGCGCCGTCCCGAGCAGCACGCGGCGTCGCCGTTCAAGATGCCCGGCGGCATTCCGATGGTGTGGGTTGTGTTCGCCTTCTTCGCGTTCCTGGTCTGGGCCCTCACCACGCAGCCGGACACGCTCACGGCCCTGCTGGTGACGCCTATCTGGTTCGCGATTCTTGGCATCGCTTACGCCGTGGTCCGCAAATCACCGCTGCACCAGGCGCGCGTGGCCGAATGGAAGGCGATGGCGGAAGCCGAGACGGCGGCAGCGCGCTAACCCCCTCCCGATCCTCTCTCACATCCTGCGGCTTTTTGGGCGACGTTCTCTCACGTCCTGCGGGTTTCGGGTGAGTTCATCTCGGCTGGGACGGATTGCCCGGAACCCCCTGCGACGGCGGGTTGATAGGCGGCCCCGCAGTTGCGGGGCTGACATGCGAACCCGTGCTGGTTTGGCTGACTTCCGGGGTGGTCGGGGAGCTCGTGCCGCTCGGCTCAGCGCCGTTCTTGAGTGCTTCCAGCCGGTGCTCAAGTACCTGGATGACGGGGAGTCTGCTGCCGTGTGCCCGTTCGTAGCTGAGCAGCTGCTCGATGCCGTTCTGATCGAGGCCAGAAATGCGTGACGGCAAGGTTCCACTGGGAATATGGTCGTAATCCACCAAGGGCAACTCGCTGTGCTGAGGGATTTCGTTCACTGAAGACCTCCTGTTGTCCGCTGCGGGTCAGCGTCCTGACCGGCAATCAACGTCAGCTAACAATGCCAACGTAGCAGCGTTCAGAGAAGAAAATAAGGCTGCTGACCTTTTCAGAGGAGCGGTATAACGGCCGACGTCGGCACCCAAGGGTTGGGTGCCGACGTCGCGCTTTTCTTATGTGAGAGAACGTCTGGCAAAAAGCCGCAGGACGTGAGAGAACGTCCGGCAAAAAGCCGCAGGACGTGAGAGAAGAATCAGGCCTCGGCTTTGCGGTCCTCTATGAGCTTCTGGATCGCCGGGAACAGCGGGTGCGACGCCGGAAGTTCGGTAATGCGCTCGACGGCGGCGGCCGCGTCGAGCTCGGAGAGCATGTTGGCGAGTTCCACGGCTTCGTCGTCGGATCCGTCGTCGAAACGAAGGGCAGCCGACATCGCCTCCAGCAGGGCAACCGGCGTGACACCACGCTCGGCAAGCTCAGCCGCTGGGCCGACAAACCTCTCGTGCCGGCCAAGCTTCCGCAGCGGTGCCCGGCCGACGCGAACCACGGTATCCGGCAGGTACGGGTTGGTGAAGCGGGACAGGATCTTCTGCACGTACGCTTCCTGCTCGGCCTCCACGAATCCGTGTTTGGCCACCAGAAGTTCCTTGGTCTCTTCAAGAACAGCCCTGACCTTCGCCGCAACGGACGGATCGGCCATGGCATCGGAGATCTTCTCCAGGCCCGCCGCGTACCCGAAGTACGCGGCAGACGCATGCCCGGTGTTCACTGTGAACAGCTTGCGCTCGATGTACGGGCCAAGCTCGTCCACGAAAGTGGCTCCCGGAATGACGGGGACGCGATCACCAAACGGCGTGCGGTCGATGACCCATTCGTAGAACGTCTCCACCGTGACATCCAGGCCCTGGCCCGGCTCCTGATTCGGGACAATGCGGTCCACTGCCGTATTGGCAAAGACAGCCACTGAGTCCAAATCAGCCGCGGAGTCGTCCCAGGCCGCACGGACCTCCACTTCCAGGAGGTGCGTCGCGTTGATGGCGTTCTCGCACGCCATCACCTGCAACGGTGGCAACGAAGGCTCCCGTGCCGCCAGCCCACGTGCGATCACCGGTGCCACGAACTTCAGGATGTGTGGCCCCACCGCAGTGGTGACCACATCCGCCGTCGAAATTTCCTCAACAACGGCATCTTCCTGCGTACTCGAGTTCAGCGCACGGAACCCGTCCACGGTTTTGACCGCCGGGTTCTCGCCCACCTCATGGACGTCGTAGCTGCTGGCGGAGGCGAGCTGGCTGATCAGTGCATCCGCAACGTCGGCGAACACCACTTCATAGCCGGCTTCGTGCAGCAACAGCCCCACAAAGCCGCGTCCAATGTTGCCTGCCCCAAAATGGACTGCCTTCACTATGCGTTGACCTTTCCGAACAGCTCCAGCACTTCCTCAACGGTGGTCGCTTCCTCCAGCTGGGCCACCTGGGCCTTGTCGGTGAAGATCTTGGCGATCGAGGACAGGATGTGGAGGTGCTCATTGTTGAGGCCAGCGACGCCGACCACGAACTTCACTTGCTTGCCGCCCCAGTCGATGCCCTCGGGATACCGAATGATGGAAACTGCGGAGTGCCGGATGTGTTCCTTGGCATCGTTGGTGCCGTGCGGGATCGCCAGGAAGCTGCCCATGTACGTGGACACTGATTCCTCGCGTTCGTGCATGGCGTGCACGTAGCTGACATCCACGGCGCCGCGGTCCAGCAGGAGCTGCCCGGCTTCGTCGATCGCAGCATCGCGGTCATGCGCCATTCCGTTCAGCACAACGCTTTCGGGCAGCAGGACTCCCTTACCCCCGACGGCGGGAGCTGGCTCGGCGGCATGGGCACCGTGCGTGGCGGCTGCTCCGGCCGCGGCAGCTGCGGCGGGCTGGGCACCGGCGGTGGGCTCCGCCGTCGTGCTTGTGTCAGAAGCGGCGCCTTCCTCGGTGTTGCTTGCCTTGACCAACTCAACGATTTCGTCGTACTTCGGGCTGTTCATGAAGTTGTCCACCGAGAAGTGCATGGCGCTGGCCGTCCTCGGCTGGGCGCGTTCGGTGAGGTCTTCATGGGTAATGACGACGTCGTAGGAATCGCTGAGGTTGGCGATTGCCGAGTTGGTGACCTTGACCTCCGGGAAGCCGGCAGCCTTGATCTTGTTGCGCAGGACCGAGGCACCCATGGCGCTGGAGCCCATGCCGGCGTCGCAGGCGAACACAATGTTCTGGACGGGACGGGTCAGGACGGTGCCGCTGCGGTCGCTGGTCCGATCGCCAACCCTGTCGCCAACCAAGGCTGAAGAGACGGAGCTCTTCTTGCCCTTCATGGCTTCCATGCGGGATGTGGCTTCGGAAAGATCGTCCTCGCCCTTGTTCTTGGAGGTGCGCAGGATCAGTGAAGCAATCAGGAAGGAAACAGTGGCTGCCAGGACTACGGCCAGGATCACGCCGACATAGCTGTCACGGGAGGTCTGGGCGATCACGGCGATGATGGATCCTGGCGCGGCGGGAGCCACGAGGCCGGAGTTGGTGATCGCCAGGGTTGCGATGCCCGTCATGCCGCCACCGATGGCAGCGAGGATCAGGATCGGCTTCATCAGGACGTACGGGAAGTAGATCTCGTGGATGCCACCGAAGAAGTGGATGATCGCTGCGCCTGGTGCCGAAGCCTTCGCTGCGCCGCGGCCGAAGAACATGTAAGCCAGCAGGATACCCAGGCCCGGGCCAGGGTTGGCCTCAAGCAGGAACAGGATGGACTTGCCGTGATCCAGGGATTGTTGGATGCCAAGTGGGGTCAGCACGCCGTGGTTGATGGCGTTGTTGAGGAAGAGAACCTTTGCCGGCTCAATGAAGATGCTGGTCAGTGGGAGCAGGCCATTGTTGACCAGGAACTGGACCACCGTTCCTGCGCCGTCGGTGAAGATCTTGACGATATATGAGAGGCCGTAGAAGCCACCCAAGGCCAGTGCTGCGCCCCAGATGCCGGCGGAAAAGTTGTTCACCAGCATTTCGAAGCCGGGGCGGATCTTGCCATCCCACAGGCGGTCAAGCTGCTTGATGGTCCAGCCACCCAGCGGGCCCATGATCATGGCGCCAATAAACATCGGAGAGCTTGTACCCGCGATGACACCCATGGTGGCAATAGCGCCCACCACGCCGCCGCGGACGTCGTAGACCATGCGGCCGCCAGTATAGGCAATCAGCAGCGGCAACAAGTACTTGACCATAGGGCCAACGAGGCCCGGGTTGGCCACCCCCTCAGCGTTGGTCCCGAAACCGCCAAGTTCCGCGACTGGAATCCACCCTTCTTTGATGAACAGGGCCGTGATGAGGCCCCAGGCGATGAAGGCGCCAATGTTGGGCATGATCATGCCGGACAGGAATGTTCCGAACTTTTGGACGCCCACGCGCAGGCTGGTGCGGGGCTTCGCAACGGTCTCTGTTGCCATGTGAATTCCTAACGTGTGTCCCGCGGCGGCGCGGGGTCAGTCGATATAGATCGAGAGAGAACAGCCTTAGGAGCTGCTGGAAATGCGGTGAAGCCACTCAAGGAAGAGCTTCAATTCAGAGCTGGAAAGTTGGTCCGAATGCGAGGCCTGCAGTGCCGCATTCAGGGCGATTGCCGCAACAACCACGGAGGACTTACCGGAGTCCTCCGCTGCGGCGCCACGGGCGGTATCCGTGGAGACGGCGAAAATCATGGAATCCCGGGTCATCGTTGAGAGCTCGAGGTTCCGTTCTTCCACCGGTTCGGCGATGAGCATCAGCGTTACACCCACGTTGGCCGCGAGGATGCTTCGTGCCGCTTCGCGGGGCGGCACGTTGATCTGGCCGGCGATGGCGGCCTTGTTCAGCATTTCTTCGAGAAGCGCTTCAGCATCGGCCACGATGGCTGGGCGGCTTTCCGGCCGGATGTTGCCGAACATCACCAGATAGAGGTGGGGTTGGGTGAGCCCGAACTGGACGTGGTTGTCCCACATCCGCCGGACATCTTCCAAGGGCTCCCCGGACGGGGCAAAGTCCCGCTCCCCCGCCACGTACTCTTCAAAGCCGGCGGAAACGACGGCGTCGAACAGTCCTTCTTTGTCTCCAAAGTGGTGGTAGAGCGTTGGGGCCGTAACCCCGGCCAACGCTGTGATCTGGCGCGTAGAGACCGCTGACCCCTCCGAATTTGCCAGCAATTCAGCAGCTGCACGGAGCAACCGAATTTTTGGCGGAAGCTGGTCATCGAAACTCATAACCGCTACCCTAGCACCTATAGCGTTGCTATATGAAGTGGCTCACAACAGAATTTTGTAGGCTAATTTCGCAGGCTCGTGGTGCCGTCGCCGGTGGGTCTGAACCAACACGCAGGAACAGAGGATTCAGTGCAGAATTTCCAAGGAGTAGGGGTAAGCCCTGGCCGCATCATTGGTTCCGTCCGCCAGATGCCCAAACCGGTGAGTGAACCGCCGTCGGGCGAGCGGTTGGCCGCAGACGTCAGTCCGGAGGACGCCGTCGCGGGCTTGAAAGCCGCAGCGCAAGCCGTCCACGACGAACTCAAGGGGCGCGCGGACTCTGCCTCCGGCGACGGCAAGGCCGTCCTCGAGGCCACCGCGCTCATGGCCAAGGACACCATGCTCCTGAAATCCGCGGCCAAGCTCATCAACGCGGGCTCATCCGCGGAACGCGCCATCTGGGAAGCCGGCGCCTCCGTTTCCGAAATGCTGCACAACCTGGGCGGGTACATGGCCGAACGCGCCACGGACGTACTGGACGTGCGCGCCCGCATTGTGGCTGAGCTGCGTGGAGTCCCCGCGCCAGGCATCCCTTCTTCGGAGACGCCCTTCATTTTGCTGGCGGAGGACCTTGCCCCCGCGGATACCGCAACTCTTGACCCCGAGAAGGTGCTGGCCCTGGTGACCTCGGGCGGCGGGCCGCAGTCGCACACGGCGATCATCGCCCGCTCGCTCGGCCTTCCTGCTGTTGTCGCGGCTCATGGTGTTGATTCTGTTGTAGATGGCAGCGAGGTTTACGTAGACGGGGCCGCTGGCCTCGTGGTTGTTTCCCCCTCGGAGGAGCAGCGCTCATTTGCGGCAGCCTGGGCGGAAACGTCCGCAACATTGGCCGCCTTCGACGGAAACGGCACGACGGCGGACGGCCACTTGGTCCCGCTCCTCGCCAACGTGGGCGGAGCCAAGGATGCAGTGGCAGCAGCTGGCCTCGGCGCCCAGGGTGTTGGCCTGTTCCGCACCGAGTTCTGCTTCCTCGAGCGCGATACCGAACCCTCTGTCGACGAACAGGCCGCAGCGTACAAGGCCGTATTTGATGCCTTCCCGGGCAAGAAAGTTGTGCTTCGGACCCTCGACGCCGGCGCGGACAAGCCCCTCCCCTTCCTCACCGACGCCACCGAACCCAACCCTGCCCTTGGCGTCCGCGGCTACCGGACAGACTTCACCACGCCCGGTGTTTTGGAACGTCAACTCGAAGCCATTGCCCGGGCCGCTGCTGAGTCCGAGGCCGACGTCTGGGTCATGGCACCCATGATCTCCACGGCTGCCGAAGCCGGCCGGTTCGCCTCATTGTGCGCAGCTGCAGGCATCCAAACCCCGGGTGTCATGGTGGAAGTTCCCTCGGCTGCGTTGACCGCGGCCTCCGTGCTCCGGGAAGTTGGCTTCGCTTCGCTGGGCACCAATGACCTCACCCAGTACGCCATGGCCGCCGACCGCCAACTCGGGCCACTCGCGGAACTGAACACTCCGTGGCAGCCAGCCGTCCTGAGGCTGGTGCAGCTCACGGTGGAAGGTGCAGCGCAGGAAGCATCCGGCCGGGAGGGCTCCGCAAAGCCCGTTGGCGTCTGCGGTGAGGCAGCCGCGGACCCGGCCCTCGCCGTCGTACTTACCGGACTCGGCGTCAGCACACTGTCCATGACCGCACGCTCGTTGGCCGCCGTCGGGACTGTGCTGAAGACCATCACTTTGGAGCAGGCACAGGAACTCGCCCGGCTGGCCCTCACCGCGCCGAGCGCTACCGAGGCCCGCGACTGGGTCCGGGCCAAGCTCCCCGTGCTCGAAGAGCTCGGCCTTTAATTTTCGTTTCCGACCTTTAGGAGAAACCCATGCCCGAACGCACAGCCACCATCGCCAGCCGCTCCGGCCTGCACGCCCGGCCCGCCGCCCTGTTCGCCGAAGCGGCAGGCGAGCAGCCGGTGGAAGTCACCATTGCCATGCAGGGCGAACCCGCCGACGAAGCCCTCGACGCCGCGAGCATCCTCTCGCTCATGACGCTCGGTGCCGCTAAGGGCGACGTCGTCGTGCTGCGGGCCGAGGGCGACGGCGCCGACGCTGCCCTGGACGCGCTGGTGGCGTTGCTGGAGACGGATTTGGACGCGGAGTAGTTCTTGCGCGGCGGGTTCGGCTGCCCGATTCGATGATGCGCTGCGTACTAGACGGTAGGAGTCGTCTGGTCTGCAGCGGGTCATCGAATCGGGCTCGCCCGGCCTATGGCAGCGCGGACACCACCACGTCTTGGTAGGCCGCACGGCCATCGAACACGTTGACGCCAACCTTGCCCGATGTGAGCGCCGAGTCCGTGACATCGATCAGCTGCGTTCCATCAACAGAGACGGTGATCCTGTTGCCAACAACCGACGTGTCCAGTGCATAGCTCACTCCGTGGCTCAAGGCCGCCGGAACGCTCGCGAGCACCGTAAACACGCCGTTGTTCAACGAGAACACCCGCGCCATGCGGAGATTCGGGTCCAGATTCACGTAGTAGGCGCTGGATCCATCGGCGGAGGATCTGAGCAACACCGAACCCGCACCGCCGTACCCTTTCTCTGGAGCCAGGTCCCGGTTGAGCATCTCGCCGGCATAGGCCTCACCGCCGAACCGTACAGTTGCCTGCACCCGCACATTGGTGAATGCGGCTGCGCTCATGGCCGTCGAATCTTTGTCGAATGTACCGGCCAGCCCTGCGCCTGTGCTCTCCCACATGCCCCCGGGGACCACCGAATATGCGCCGAGGTCATGGCGTGCCGTCCCGCCAGCAGCAGGCACAACGTTCGACGGCGGCGCGGTAGTCAGGCGTGCCGTGTCGCTGAGCTGGTGTACTTTGACGGACACCAGCCGGGCATTCCCTCCGGTGGCTGTGAAGGACAGGCCTGTGGAGGAAGGGTCAGGGAAGATCAGCGAGGTAATGGCCCCTGTACCGTCCCCACCGAAGACTTCCACAGAGGATGCGTCCACCAGGATTCGGAGCTTCACGCGACGCTCGGAACCCACCACAGTGGAACTCCACGGTGCTGTGGAATTGTCCGCTGCGGAACCCGCGAAGTACCGGGTGAAGTCCTCGCGTCCGGCATTGCCGCGATCCACGGTGAGTGCGGCAGCACCGGCGTCGTACCTAACGGTTGCTTCCTGAGCCGTTGTTTCTTGAGCGCCGGTTGAGCCGGCCCCTTTCCTCAGCCCGAACGCGAAGGAAGTGGCCCCGCCGGAAGTAGGAATCCCAACCTCCGCTTCGAGCTCGAAGGAGCGGCCCGAAACACCCACGAGCGCGTTCGCCGAGCTTGGCGTCACCGTGACATCGGAGGCCTGCCACGTCCACGTGCGCAGCGACTCTTCCTCCACAATGGGAGTCTGTGTCAGCCGGAGCCCGGCGCCGGGAACATCGGCGAGTTTGAGCTCGCGCGGGATGGACAATTGCCCATTCCAGCGTCCTGTGGGCGGGCTGAACGCATAGTCCCAGTTGCTCATCCAACCGATCATGATCCGTCGGCCATCGGGCGCGCCAAAGAAGCTCATCGCTGCGTAGTAGTCCCGGCCGTGATCAGCCTGCAATACCTGAGAAGCGGGGGTGTCGGGCGTAAATGCGGTACCGTTCCACGTGCCCGTCACGTATTGCGCCACGGAGCCGTTGGTAGAGCGGACCGCTCCAGTACTCCACCACAGCACCCAGCGCTTAACGCCGGACTGTCCCTCCACAGGCATTTCGAAGAAGTCCGGGCATTCCCACACGCCCCCACGGGCCCAGTCGCCGTAGCCGAAGGTGCTGGCGAACGTCCAGTGGATGAGGTCTGTGGAGGAGTAGAAGCGGATGTGGTCGCCCGCAGCCACCACCATCACCCATTTACTGGAAGCCGCATCCCAGTTGACCTTGGGATCGCGGAAGTCCCAACCGCCGTCGGGGCCACCCGGGTTTTCCAGCACCGGAGCTGCCTGGACCGTCTGCCAGGTGCGCCCCTTGTCCTTGCTGTAGGCGGCGCGAACTGATTGGTTTCCGTTCCAGGCATCGTGGTTGAAGCTGGTGTAGTAGGCGATGAGCCCGGATCCGCCGTCGAACAGGCCGCTGGAATCGGAGGCGTCCACCACGGCCGAGCCAGACCACGACTCCCCCGCGGCCATATGCGGGAGGGCGATGGGCAGTTGCTTCCAGTGCATCAGGTCGGTGCTGACGGCATGCGCCCAGCGTCCGCGGTCCTGGTGGAAGAGATGATATTCGCCGTCGAAAAAGACCAGTCCGTTGGGGTCTGAGCTGTTCCCGGAGTTCTGGCTGTAGTGGTAGCCAGGCTGGTAGAGGCCGTTCATATACTGATTCACATCGTCTGCACGGACGTTCTGGAACCAGGCCGTTCCGGTAGCCAGCAGGGCGAAACCCTCTCCGGCGGAGGCCGGTACTGCGCCATTTAGCACGGGCGTGCCATTAATCAACACAGACGCTTCGCTGCCCTGGACAGTGAGCTGGACGCGGTTGAGTTGGCCGGCTTTGAAGCTTGTGGAGGGAAGGTTGCCGGAGTGCAGCAACGCCCCGGTGGCCCGGTTGTACAGCTTCGCCGTGCCCGCTCCTGGGTCGATCCTCAGTTCCACGCCGCCGCTGCCGTCGGCACCGCTGCGGACCACCACTGAGGCGGTTGCCGGGGAGGTGACAGTCAGGTCCAAGGAGGCAACGACGTCGGACGCCACCGCCGGAATGAACCGCGCCGCTGTGCCACTCGCCGCGTAGGTGCGCAGGCCAGCGGAGTCGGGTTCCCACGAACCGGAGGCAACACGCCAACCCTGCAACGACGACTCGAGGCCTCGAAGCGTCATGCTCTGGAACACGGCAGTGCCGTTGAAGGAGCCCAAGCCCACATGCCCGGAAGCATAGGTGGAATCCGTGGCGATGATAGCCGGGTTGGCGCCGTTCGGGTCCAGGAAGTCGGTCTGCCAGTAGACGGCCAACTGGTTGTCGAGCGCGGTGACCCGAAGGCGATAGACCTGGCTGAGAGTGATGGCAGCGCTGAAGGTCCCCAGCGTGGCGTTGTCCGAGATCCTGTAGAGGCGCAAACGTCCGGCGTTCGGATCCACCTCGGCCGCGTAACCCAATGTGCCCGTGGCATTGGTGCGGAACAGCACGGTCCCCACGCCGTACAGCGAGGTGACTTGGATGTCTGTGGAAAAGTCGACGTCGGTTGGTGACTGCCCCGTCGCGATGGCCCGGATGTTGCTGTTCGACGGCGCGACGCCGCGGAAGCCAGTGGCCGAGGCAAGCCAGCCCGTGCCCGTCAAGGCCCATCCACTCACGTTCGCGTCAATGCTCCGCACGCCGGGAGTGCCGAAAGACACTGTCCCGTTGAACGCGTGCAGCCCCACACGGCCCGATTCGTAGCGATAGTCCTTGGCGTCAATCCTGTTGATTCCATCGACGGCCACATAGATTCGAGGGCCGTCCACATGGACATCCACTGTGTAGGACTGCCCCGTATTCAGCGGGAGGGACACAGGGGTTATAACGTCCTGTCCGGTCGCGAGGTCGAACAACCTCACCCGGTCCAGGTTGGGGTCGATCGTCGCGGCGTAACCCGCACCGGCGTCGGGAGTTGCGCGGAAGACAAGCGCGCCCACACCGTAGGGACTCCCGGCGTCGACCGTCACAGAGGCCGTATACCGGGCGGTTCCCGCAACCACTTGCTCGCTGGTGGCCGCCGCATTCTGGCCGGAAGGCGCGACGGCGGTGTACCCGCCCTGCGCTGTGCGGGTCCACGAGCCGCTGACTCCGACGACATCCGGAATGGGGCTCGTGGTGCTGTTGAGGGTGACCGGCGCGGGATCGAGGGCCACCGCCGGAGCAGTGACCCCCGTCCCGGCCAAGCCAACACCAAGGACCGTGGCCGTGAGGCCGGCAACTATTCTCTTATGCATTCAGATCGCCTTTGATCTCAGGGTGAGAGAGCGTTCGCCAAAACCTCCCCTGATGTGAGAGAAGATCGGCGGAAAACGCTCGGGATGTGAGAGAAGGATGGTTGTGCGGTTGGTGTTAGGGGCGGTGTTAGGGGAAGAGCGGGCGCGGGCCTCCCCAGGAATCGGCCATGGTCCAGGCGTCGAAGCTCGCCAGGTTGACGGTGCCCTCTGCGGCTGTCAGGGTCACGCGCTCGCCTCCCAGAGTTGGATAAACCCGGGCGGTGAGCGGCTTGCCATTCGCGAAAATCTCGACGGCGGACCGGTCCACCAGGACGCGTAGGCGCACTCGCCCGTCGGGCATCGGGACGGGGCCGGACTTGTCCTCCACATCCACCTCGGAGTCAAGGCTGCTCCGGGTGCGGTCGAGTCGGAGGATGCTTTTGTCCTCAAGAGAGCGGCTGAGTTCGATCACCGTCTCCTCAGCACCATCCCCCGAGCCCAAGATGCCCAGTCGCAGCACCGCACCCGGTGCCAACTGCACGTCCAGCTCAAGGTCCAACTGGTTCCCTGAGACACCGGTATCTATAGGCGTACCGCCCCCGACGAGCACCTTGCCCGGTACGCTTACGTGGTTCCGTCGGAGCTTCTCAACCTCAGGAACCGGCGCAAACTCCAGCGTTCCGTCATCGGCCAAAGTGGTGACGCGCGGCAGGCTCATCACGCCCGACCACCCTGCCTCCACCATGGCGGCATCGCTGCGGCCTTCCTGCATCCAACCGAACATAATGCGCCGGCCTGATTCATCCTCGAACGATTGAGGGGCGTAGAAGAACCGTCCGCCGTAGTCGAGCCGGTGCAGGGCAGCAGGTTCGAAGGTGTCCCCGGAGTAGCGGCCGGTCCAGTACAAGGGGTGGCGGGTCTCGCCGTCGTCCCAGGCAGAGAAAACCAGCACATCAGGATCCTCACCCGCCCCAACGGAAGCGAGCGGGGCAGAACCCAGAGCACCGCCACCTGCCCTGAACAGGTCCACGCATTCCCACATGGTTCCGGTCCAGTCGGTATCTGCAGGATCGCCCTTGGATGCGTCGCCAATGAACAAAGGACCCACATAGGTCCACGAACGCAGATCCGAAGACTCGTAGAGGAACGCCGTCCCACCGCGCCCCCGAATGCCCGAGCCAACCAGCTGCCGCCAGGTGGTGCCCTCGCGCCATACGCAGTGGTCCCGGTAGGCGGTGATGTCGACGCCGGCCGGAGGGGCAGCGATCACCGGGTTTTCGGGAATTTTGGTCCACGTCATGAGGTCGTCAGATCCCACGGCAACGCACGGCAGCTCACGCTCGTCGAGTCGTCCCGAGTACACCAAGGTGGGCGTACCGCCGTCGTTCACCAACACACCTGACCAGCAACCGTCCGCATCTGCACCAGCCGACGGTTCCAAAGCAATTGGCTGGTCCGTCCATGTAACGAGGTCCGTGCTGGTGGCGTGGCCCCACTGGATGCGGTGGTGGAAGGCGCCCTCCGGGTTGTACTGGTAGAAGAGATGGTAGACGCCGTTCCACTGGCTGACGCCATTGGGGTCGTTGAGCCAGCCCGCCGGGGAAACGAAGTGGAATCGCGGCCGCAGGGGATCGGCTTCGGCGCGGGCAACCAGCTCGTCACGCGGAACGGTGGCGAGCGGGTGGGTCAGTTCAGTCATGCGGAAGCCTTCTTGTCAGTCTTTTCGGTCGCCAGGGGTTCAGTCGTCGCGGGTCCAGTCGTCCCAGCCGATACAGCCTCAGCCGGTTCAGTAGCCAGCGCATGTCCGCCCGCTCCGGCCCGCGGCCGGTAGAGGTGGCAGCGCACCCAGTGGCGGTTTGCGGCATCGCCCACCTGATGGCGTACAGGTTCGGAAGCGGAGCAGGCCTGGTTCGGGTCGCCGTCGAAAGCGCAGCCCGTGGAAGCCATGACGGCCTGCCGCAGTTCAGCGCGGCGGACAGGATCGTAGGAACCTGCGCGTGCCGGGTCCGGAACGGCCGACACCAAGAGTTGCGTGTAGGGGTGGGCCGGGTTGGCCAGCAGGTCCAGGGACTCCCCCTCCTCCACGAGTTCGCCGGCAAACATCACCGCGGTGCGGTCGGCCAGGTAGCGTGCCGACGCGAGGTCGTGGGTGATGTAGAGCATGGAAATGCCTTGCTCGTCGCGGAGTTTCCGCATCAGATTCAGCACGCCGATCCGCACTGACACGTCCAACATGGAGGTGGGTTCGTCAGCCAGGATGACCTCCGGCTCCACGGCGAGCGCACGGGCGATCGCGACGCGCTGGCGCTGCCCACCCGAGAGTTCGTGCGGGTAGGAGTTGAGCATGTCCGCCTGCAGGCCAACGGTGGTCATGAGTTCTTCAAGCCGGCGCTGCGTCTCGGACTCCGAACCGCCCTTCCCGTGGATGGCCAAGGACCTCCGCAGGAAGTGCTCGATCCTGTGGGCCGGATTCAGGGAACCGAACGGATCCTGGAAGACCATCTGCAGTTGTGACCGGAAGGCACGTGACGCTTGGAACCGGTCGCGCTTGAGGACGTCGACGCCGTCAACCAGGATCGCGCCGGAGCTCGGCTTTTCGAGCCGGGCAACACAGCGGGCCAGGGTGCTCTTGCCGGAACCGGACTCCCCCACGAGTGCCACGATTTCACCGCGGCCAATGGTGAGGTCCACGCCGTGCAGGGCGCGTACGGACTGCCGGGAGAACAGGCCTCCGATGGGGAACGACTTGCCCAGACCGCGGACTTCCAAGGCTGGCGTTTGGGAAGCACCGGCGTGGCGCGCCGAACCTTCGATCGCAGGGGACAGTGACGTAGTGGACACGGCAGAGTGGCTCATCGTGCGACTCCTTCCAGGATTGCGGGATCGACCGTGGAACCACCGGCAACCGTTGAAGCGCCGGGCACCGTCAAGGCATCCGTATCAAAAGGTGCCACCAGATGGCCGGGCGCCACCTCGGTGAGGTCCGGGATGTTCCGGAACTTCACGCCGTCGGGCAGTCCTGTGAGCGGAACGCGAGGACCGGTGAGTGGCGGGAACGCACCCATGAGGGCCTGCGTGTAAGGGTGCCTCGGGTTCGCGTAAACGTCTTGCGCCTTCGCGGTTTCCACAATCCGGCCGCCGTACA
Source organism: Micrococcaceae bacterium Sec5.1 (assembly GCA_039636795.1). Taxonomy (NCBI): domain Bacteria; kingdom Bacillati; phylum Actinomycetota; class Actinomycetes; order Micrococcales; family Micrococcaceae; species Micrococcaceae bacterium Sec5.1. Next base: position 5,103,141 of record CP143430.1, read on the forward strand.
TGACGGCCATGCGGTGCGAGAGCTCCACCATGAGGGACATGTCGTGCGTAATGAAGAGGACGGAGAACCCGAGTTCGCGCTGGAGTTCCTTGATTTGGGCCATGATTTCCTGCTGCACCACAACGTCCAGTGCAGTAGTTGGCTCGTCCAGGATCAGCAACGACGGCTTGAGGGCGACGGCCATGGCAATCACTGCGCGCTGCCGCATGCCACCGGAGAGCTGGTGCGGGTAGGACTTGAGGCGCGCGGGGTCGATTCTCACGAGTTCCAGCAACTCGCCCGCCCGGCGGAGTGATTCCTTGCGCGAGTAGCCGGCGTGTGTGGTGAAGATGTCCACGATCTGCTCGCCGATGGTCAGCACCGGGTTGAGCGAATTCATGGCCGACTGGAACACCATGGCCACGTCCTGCCACCGGAAGCGCCGCAGTTCCTCCGGGCTCATGGCCAGGACGTCCTTGCCACCAAAGGAGATGCTGCCCCCGGCGATCTTGGCTGGGTCCTTCAGGAGCCGCATGATCGAGTTGGCGATGGTCGACTTCCCACAGCCCGATTCGCCAGCCAGCCCGAACACCTCACCGGTGCCGATGCTGAAGGAAACGCGGTCGACGGCGGTGGTTGAGCGGGTATCGCCCACGTACTTTACGGTGAGGTTCTTGACGTCCAGGACGGGCTCGTGGGAGCCGAAGGAGACTTGGGAGACAGTCACTTGGCGGCGCTCCTTTCGGTGGTTGCAGGGGTCTTGGGTGTTTTGATCTTCCGCAGCCGCGGGTTCGTGACCTCGTCCACGGCGTAGTTGATAAGTGCCAGAGCGAAGGCGACTAAAGCGATGCAGACACCGGAGGGAACAAAGACCCACCAGCTTCCTGTCAGCAGGGCGCCTTCATTGCCGGCCCAGAAGAGGTTGTTGCCCCACGAGACCGTGCTGACGTCGCCCAGGCCGAGGAACTCCAGGCCAGCCTGGGCTCCGATGCCGTAGATGACGCAAGCCAGCAGCGTGCCCATGACGATCGAGGCCATGTTCGGCAGTATCTCGCGGAACATGATCCGGCCCGCCCGTTCACCGGACACCACGGCCGCGGCCACGAAGTCCTTGGAACGGATGGACAATGCTTGCGAGCGCAGCACGCGTGCCGAGCCGGCCCATCCCGTCACCACGAGGACCAGGATCACTGTGCCAAGGCCCGGTGGCAGGAAGGCGGCCAGGATGACGAGCAACGGCAGGCCGGGAAGGAGCAGGAAGACGTTGGTCACCAAAGAGAGTGCTTCGTCGATGAACTTGCCGAAGTAGGCAGAAGCCAGGCCCACCAGGATGCCGACGAACGTGGACGCGAAGCCCACAGTCAGCCCGACAAAGAGGGAACTCCGCGAGCCGTGGACGGTCAGCGCCAACACGTCCTGTCCCTTGGCGGTGGTGCCCAGCCAGTGCTCGGGGGAAGGTTCCAAGGAGGCCATCCCTGTGATGCGCGACGGGTCGCCAGGGAACAGCACGGGCGCCAGCAACGCAAGTGCGATGAACACGAACATCACGGCCATGCCCAGCATGGCCTTCTTATTGGTGAGGAGTCCGTGGACGAAGCTGCGGTTGGGCTTGCGGACAGCCGGGGTTGGAGTTGGCTGCTTCAGAAGTGCGGTTGTCATGATCTGTCCTCTAGTTGCTGCGCACGCGCGGGTCGAGGCGGACGTAGAGGATGTCCACCAGGAAATTCGCCAGCAGCACGGCTGCGGTGATGGTCAGGAACAGGCCCTGCATGAGGGGGTAGTCCAGGCCTTGGACGGCGTTGAGGAGTTGGTAGCCCACGCCGGGATACGCGAACACCACTTCGGTGAGCAGCGCACCACCGACCACGAAACCCAGTCCCATGCCGAAGCTCGTGACGGACGGCAGCATCGCATTCCGGGCTGCGTACCGGAGCATGATGCGGCCCGGACGCAGCCCCTTGGCCTCGGCCATGGTGATGTAGTCCTCCGAGTTCGTGGCGATCATGGTGTTGCGCATGCCCAACATCCAGCCACCAATGGAAACCAGTACGATCGTTAGCGCCGGCAGCACGAGGTGCGCACCGACGTCGCCGATGAACTCGGAGGTAAACCCGGGTTCCAAACCATCCGTGAACGCGTGGCGGATCGGGAACCAACCCAGCACCACGCCAAACAGGTACAGCGCACCCATCGCGAGCCAGAAGTACGGGAACGAGCCGATGAACACGAGCACCGGCGGCAGTGCCGAGTCGATCGCGCCGCCCCGCCGCCAAGCGGCCAGGATGCCCAGCAGGTTACCCACGACGGCGGCAATCACCAGCGCGGTTCCGCCCAGCAGGAGGGTCCAACCGATCTGGGAGGAGATGACCTCTGTGACCGGTGTTGGGAAACGGGAGATGGAGACGCCCATCTGGCCCGTGAAAATGTTGTGCATGTAGTCGATGTATTGCTCCCAAATGGGCCGATCGTCCACGCCAAGAAGCTTGCGCAGTGCCTCGATCTGTTCGGGCTGCATTCTGTCCTGGGAGCGGGCAAACATGCGGGAGACGGGGTCGCCGGGCATGAAGCGCGGGAGCAGGAAATTCAGGGTGATGGATGCCCAGAAGGCGATCAGGTAGAAACCCAGGCGGCGCAGGATAAAGCGCACGGTTTCCCTCCATTCGGGAATTACGGAAAGTTTGGGGGCACGCCCGGCGGACTGATCCTTCGACGACGCGTGGCGCCGCCGGGCGTGCAATGTAGTGCCGAGTTGCGGTTACTTACGCGGTTCCAGCGTGGTCAGCACCAGCACCGTTGTGGGTGACCGTACCGAGAGGGTTGCGTACGGGTTGCCCTCGGTGGGCCAGCCCGTGAAGCGGGTGTCGTTGAAGGCACCCCATTCCGGTCCGGAGAACAGCGGCACCAGCGGTGCGACGTCGTTGTACTCTTCCTGGAGCTTGTTGGCGATGTCCTTCTGCTTGGACTCGTCGGCCTCAGCTGCAAAGTCGGCGAGCAGGGCATCAGCCTTGGTGTCACCGAAGCGGTGGTAGTTATCGAACGTCTTGGTTCCCACCGGCTTCACGGTTGCCGTGCCCATGGAGGTGTTGAAGTACTTGTACGGGCTGGGGTCGTTGGCGCTCCAGACGATGCCGGAATCGAAATCGCCCGTCTCGTAACCCGCAACCACGGCAGCCCAGTCCGGGGAGTCAACCTTGGCCGTGACGCCAACCTCGGCGAGGTTCTGCGAAATCACGTTGGCTACTGAAAGCCAGTCGGAAGACGAGGCGCCCACGGAGATCTTGAACTCGAACGGTGAGCCGTCCTTCAGCTTGCGCTTGCCGTCGGCACCCTTGGCGTAGCCGGCCTTGTCCAGCAGCTCGTTGGCCTTCTGCACATCCAGCTTGGTCCAGGTGCAGTTGTCCTTGACCTCGGAGTTCTTCCACTTCTCGTAGTTCCCGGAAAGGCCGGTGCAGTCGGCAGGCTTGGCGTAGCCGCTCATGCCGATCTTGGTGACCTGGTCGCGGTCAACGGCCATGCTCAGTGCCTTGCGCACATCAACATCGTTGAAGGGAGCCTTGGCGGTGTTGAGCTGCCAGTTGATCATGGCGCCCGTTGCCGGGAACCAGTACTGACGGTGTTCCTTGTCCTTGGAAACGAACGTCTTTTCGATGTTCGGGATGTACTGCGGGGCCCAGTCGACGTCCCCGTTCGCAGCGGCGAGGTTGGCGCCGTCGTTCCCTGCAAAAGCGAGCATCTTGATGCCGGCGATCTTCTGCTTTTCCGGCTGCCAGTAGTTGGGGTTCTTCTTCAGCACGAAGGACTGGGCCTGGAAGCTGTCCACTTCCGTGTAGGGGCCGGTGCCCACGGGCTTGGCATTGGCATCCTTCTCCGGGTCGGCCAGAGCGGACCAGATGTGCTTGGGCAGGATGCTGAGCTGACCGACGTCGTAAAGGGCCGGCGACCACGGCTTGTTGAAGTTGAAGGTGACCTTGTTGGTTCCCTCGGCAGTCACGCTATCCAGGTACTCATAGCCACCCTTGATCTTCTTCTGAAGCTCGAACGTGTAAGCCACGTCGTCAGCGACGAAGGGCTGGCCGTCGGACCACTTCACGCCGTCACGCAACGTGAAGGTGATCGATTTGCCGTCGTCGGCGGCCTTCCACTCAGTTGCGAGCCACGGCACCGTGTCTCCCTTTGCCGGGTTGAAGATCAGCAAGGACTCGTAAATGGACTGCTGGACCATCGGGTTGACGGTGGGTGCGAACGGGTTGAAGTTCTGCACGAACGTGCCCATGTCCTCACGAGGAATGGTGAGGAACGCGCTCGCGTTCGCTGCGGCGTCCGTGCCGGCGGTCTTGTTGACGGTGGCGGCACAGCCGGTCAGCAGCATCGCGCCCACCGCCAGTCCGGCCGCCGTGATGCGGGCAGACCTCAGGAATCGGGGTTGTGTCATGATGGTTATCTCTTTCCTATCTTCATCGTCCAAGGTGAAGGGGTGGGTAAGGGGTTTGCTCTTCGAGGTTGATTTCGCGGTCAGACCGAAGAGCGTTCTAGCAGCGGACAGTCGACCAATTGCTGGTCGGCAATGATCGGCTGTCCTGCTGTAAGAGCGGCGAGCGTCTGGACTCCCAGGGCTCCCATTTTTTGGAACGGCAAGGCAACGGTGGTCAGTTTTGGCCTCAGATAGGCCGCAATCAACTCCTGGTTGTCGAAGCCGATCACGGCGATGTCTCCGGGGATGGTCAGGCCCCGTTCTTTGATGGCGTCGTACGCGCCCATCGCCATGCGGTCGTTGAGGCAGAACAGTGCGGTTGGCCTGTCCTTTTCCGGATAGCGGTCCAGGATTTCGCAGGCGGCCTCGTAGCCGCCGTCGGCCGTTGCATATCCGGCCACCACCAGTTCCGGGTCCAGCTCCAGCCCGGCTTTGGCGAGTGCTTCGCGGGCACCCTCCAAACGTCCGACTGCTGCAGGAATGACCGGGTCAAGGTTGATGATTCCGATCCGGGTGTGGCCGGCTTGAAGCAAGCGCTCGACGGCGACCCTGCCGCCCGCACGCTCGTCAGGGACGATCGAGGGCAGCTTTCCGTCCGCGTCGAAGCAGTTGATCAAGACGGTTGGTACTTCGTTGGCACTCTGCGGAACGTGCACGCCCCGGTGAAAGGTGGCTGCGTAGAGAAGTCCTTCCACTCGTTGTTCCAGCAGCTTTTCAATGGCGGCATCTTCCAAGCCTTTGTTGGGTCCTACGGCATCGGCCTGGTCGGAGGGCGCGATGAGCAGGAACCGACGGTCGAGCCAGGCCTGGTCCTGGGCACCTTTGATGATGTCGACGGCGAACGGTGCCGTCACAATCTCGGTGACAAGCCCGTACCAATCACTGCGCTGGGATGCCAGCGCCCGTGCTCCGGCGTTCGGGCGGTAGCCCAGTGCCTGCACGGCATCGTTGATACGGGTACGGGTTTCCTCGGAGATGCTGGCGTTTTCGCGGTTGCTCAGCACGAACGAGACTGCGGTCCGGGAGACGCCGGCGTGCTTGGCGACGTCATTCATGGTGACTCCCCGCTGCCGCACAGCCGCAGCTTTGTTGGGGGTGGTGCTTTTCGCCATTGAATGCTCCGGGTGTTGGTTCGGGTTGGTTCTGGTTGAGGATACTTTTGGTAACGCGCGTTACTTGGAACGTGTGATTTAGGTTACGCGCGTTACCTGTTTCCTGTCAACGTCTCGCGTTGACTCATTGAAAACCTCCGCGTAGCCGGATACGTTGCCTCATTTGAAAACCTCCGCGTAACGGCGTGGTTCGCAAGTGTGGCGGCGGTTCGGGGCTATGCCCGTTTTCATGGAGCTAACGATGGCCCAGCGGCAAGCTGTGACGAAGAAGAAAGCCCTCGCCTATAAGGGTGCTGATCGGTCAGGGAAGTCCCGGATCCTGAACGAACTGGTCGAGCTGACCGGTTGGCACCGCGACTACGCCCGGGCAGCGCTGCGGGAGGCTCTGGTCCTGAAAGTTGTCAGGCCCAGGCCGGGCAGGACCCCGGTCTACGGCCCCGATCTGGTGCCGCCGCTGATCAAATGCTGGGCGGTGCTGCGCGCCCCTGCCGGCAGGCTGTTGGCCCCGATGCTGCCTGTCTTGGTGCCGCTGCTGCGCCGGGACAAAGAGCTTGAGATCACCGACGGGCAGGCGGATTTGCTGATGCGAATGAGCGCGGCAACCATCGACCGCAAACTCGCCGGCGAACGGTCGAAGATGGTCCTGCGGGGCCGATCCCACACGAAGCCGGGCACTCTCCTGAAATCCCAGATCCCGATCCGTACGTGGGCCGAGTGGGACGACGCCGTCCCGGGATTTGTGGAGATCGATCTGGTCGGCCACGAGGGAGGCAACAGCTTCGGGGAGTTCTGCTGCACCCTGACGGTGACGGACATCGCCACGGGCTGGACCGTGAACCGGTCGGTGCGGAACAAGGCCGCCAAATGGGTCTTCGAGGCCCTTGAACACGTCACTGCGGTCTTTCCGTTCCCCATCATCGGCATCGATTCGGACAACGGTTCCGAGTTCATCAACGAGCATCTGCTGGCCTACTGCCACGCGCACCAAATCACGTTCACCAGATCCAGGCCAGGCAACAAGAACGACGGAGCCCACGTGGAGCAGAAGAACTGGGCCAGGGTCCGGGAACTGGTCGGCTACCTGCGCTACGACACCACCGCGGAGTTGGAGAAACTCAACGAGATCTGGGAGCTGGACCGTGTCTTCACCAACTACCTGCTGCCCCAGCAGAAGCTACTCTCCAAGCAGCGGCACGGCGCGAAAGTCACCAAGAAACACGACGCGCCAGCCACACCCCACCAACGCGCGATCCGGCATGAACGGATGCACAAACGCCCTGTCATCCAGATGAACGCCGCCTTCAAACGCATCAAGCCCGGAGCCCTCTCACGTCAGATTCTGGCGCTCACCGGACAGCTGGAAACACTGGCCCTGGTCAAGAAACCAGCACCCCTCAAACCCGTAAACCGAGCCTGGAACGGCTAGGCAATCCGGAGGTTCTTCAACGAGGCAACGAAGCCACTCATCCGGAGGTTTTCAAATGAGGCAACGTATTACTCTTCCCGGAGGTATTGCAATGAGGCAACAGGCGTCTTCTTTTTATCCGCCCGCGCCCTGCCCAGCCCCGAATAGACGACGCCCTGCCCACAAGACGACTCCTACCGTCTAGCATGCAGCGAACCATCGAGTCGGGTGATCTCCCCCAGCACCGCGCTAGGCTTCTGCCATGGCATTGATTGCTCCCCGCGTTACAGCCGGGCTCCCCGCCGACGACGCCCGGAATCTGGCACGCTCCCTCCAGGACAGCGACGACATCACCGTGTTCGTCGATGGCACGGTCCACCGCCTGCCCGATCAGGCGAGGGACGCCGTCGTCGATCTTCTTGCACGGCTGAGCCGGGGCGAAACCATCACGGTCAGCAGCGTGGAGGAAATGCTCACGACGTCTCAGGCGGCGGAACTCGCGGGCATCTCACATACATACCTGCGCAATATGACCGACCGCGGAGAGATCCCCGTGGAATACCGCGGCACGCACCGGCGAATCCGCCAGGCTGCGATCATGGCGTGGCTGGAAACGCAGAAGCGGAAGCAGGCTGAGATCTCCGCGGGAAATGACGCTCCGAGCGACTAAAGCGTCGGAGTGATAAGGATCAAGCAACGATCCCAGCCAACGGGCCAGCACCTGATTAGGCCGGGGTTACGCTTGTTTGGTGGGCAATTTCAAAGGGTGGCATATAGTGGCCGGGGTGGCCGCAATGGCCCTTGCCGCACCCTTGGGATCGGCCATGGGGTTGAACTTCGTAGCCACGTTCATGTTTGCCTGCGTTGTCTTCGTGGCGGTCGCCATGTGGACAGAATCCAAGATCGCCCGACGCCGGGAAGCAGCTGATGCTGCCGCCGCCCTTGATACTTCGCATCCGGCCGGCGACCCCACTGAGTCCGACGACGTCACCCGGGACTAGGTTCCGGGAGTCGGATTTGGAACCCACTTCAGCATGCGGCACCTCTTCCTTCTCTAGCAGGGGCGGGCTGACAACACTTGAGGGAGTTGAGTGGTTGCCGCCAGCCACTCTGCAAGATCCCGGTCCAGAATCCGAGCCAACTTCAGACAAGCCTCATGCCCCTGCTCTGCAGTGAGCCTCTGACGCTGCCCAGGTAGGGGAAAACCCGCTACGAACGGCTCATGGTGGGCAGCACGGTTCCGTACAGCATGAACCATTGCCACAACGCCTAGGGTCCAAGACCTCGTGAATCGTTCGCCATCTGCGGCAGCCACGGTCCTGCCGCCGCGGAATGCCTTATTCAGGCACGAGTTCCATAGATTTTCATGAGACATGTGAAATCTTTGCGGTTCTCTGCCTACGTAGCCGCCTGGCTCAAGCAGACCTTTCCAGAAGCCGAACATCAGCCCAGCGATAAGATGACCAGATGTTCGTCGGTCTTGGCCCAGCTTGGACCACGCTTCGGCCAACTTACTCCGGCTAGGGCCATCAAGGCCTATGTCGTTCGCATACCAGAATCGACCAAAGACAGTGTCCAGCTGCTTGGCCATCGCATTCCTCAGAGCTACCTCGACGATTGCAATATCAGCAAGAAGTGCGATCGCCACGTCGCGGTCCCAGACATAGAGCCGCCTGGCCAGCGACGCATCGTGGGAGGCAGCAGCCGCGTAAGTTGCCATCCGGACAGACGTAATTGCCTCATCGAGAGCTCGGTTGTGAGCACCGTTGGACCATGTTTCAAGATTGGCCAAGTCCTCATGCTCCTTGCTAGGCTGAGTGCGAAGTCCCCGGACCCGCCTCTCTGGACCAGAGCCATGATGCGGCCGGGGTTATTTCTTTGAATTGCCAGTCTAAGCACGTGATTTGCCTGGCCTTCCTCAGATCCGGGTTTATCCACAGCAGGGCTACCGCGGCGCTGTGTATGATCTGCAACCGCGCCGCGAATTTCCCATCTGCCAGCTCCTCCCTTACAGGAAGCCTCGGGCGCTATTCTCAACAAACAGGCAAGAAGAGCTATGGAGTCGCAGGGCTATCCAAAGCACAATTGAGAACCGGAGGTTCGGGAGCTGACGACGCTACTATCTGCCGACGTCGAGGCCTGCGGGCTGACCGGCAGGATTCTGTGGACGGATGGAACGGCACCGCCGCGGCCGGGCAGCCATGCCAACCCCGAGCCTGCCGAATCCGGGGACCCGAGGGAGCCCGCTTACATTCTCATCCACGGTATCGGCGTTTCGCACCGCTACCTGGCCAGGCTTCATGCCGTCCTCGCCGCCAGCGTCCCCACCTATTCACTGGATCTTCCAGGCTTTGCCGGGACGCCTAAACCGGGCCGGCAACTGTCCGTTGAGGACTATGGCGCATTCATTGCTGAGGCACTCAAGGTGTGCGGCATCGATTCGTACATTCTGGTGGGTCACTCGATGGGCGTGCAGTTCGCTATCGAAGCGGCCCTCCACGAGCCCGAATGCGCCCAGCAACTGGTGCTCATGGGCCCTGTGGTGGACTCCCGGCACAAGAACGTCGCCCGGCAGTCGCTTGCCCTGTTCCTGGACGGCCTTCTCCGGGAAAGCCCGTCGTCCAACTGGATTGTGGTCACGGACTACCTGCAATGTGGGCCGCGCTGGTACCTCACGGAGCTGCCCGTGATGATGAAGTACCCGACGGAGAAGCAGCTGGCCAAAGTCCGAACTCCCGTGCTGGTGCTCCGAGGGAGCCGCGATCACGTCGCCGGGCCGGACTGGGCTCTTCGCCTCTCGCGGGCAATTCCTCAAGGGCGGCTGGTGGAGATCCCGGGCGTGGGCCATGTTGCACAGCACATGCGCCCCAAGGCCGTGGCGGACGCTATCAGGAGCTTTGTCGCGGCGACATCCCGGCAGAGTTAGGCACTAGTGCACGACGTCGAATCCCGGCATGGGTGCCCCTTGTTGGGTTTGCGATCTGGAGACTAGGCTGGCCGGGCAAGCACAATAGTAAGTTTGCTTAGGAAGGGCGACCATGACCAGCTATGACCCAGAGGACGATCCCCGGACCTTCGGCGTCTCGGGCGCAGCCGAGCCGGATGACACCGCGGGCGACACTGCCGGCGATCCGGATGATGTCCACACCGACCCAGACATGCGCCAGGACGAAGACGACGATCCCGCAGCTTCCGCCAACCCCGATCCCCTGGATGGCAACGTCACGGGACTTGAGCCTGGCGGCGGCGTACCCCCAGGCGAAACCCCGCCTGCAGAGGACAGCATGAGCAGCGATCAGGGGCACGAAGAGTAGGTTGTCGCCAAGCCGCTAATACGTTGTTGGCCAACAACTTAACAGCGGTCGAACAACGTAACAGCGGCTCAACAAAACTAGAACCACACCTGAGGAGCAACAAAGGCTACGGCAACCTCAGGATCTCCCCGAGGTCATAATCAGCAGGCTCTTCGAGTTGTGAGTAAGTGCAGCTCTCCGGAGTCCGGTCCGGCCGCCACCGACGAAACTGGGTGGTGTGCCGGAACCGCTCGCCCTCCATGTAGTCGTAGGCAACCTCGATGACGAGCTCCGGCCGGAGGGGAACAAAGGAGAAGTCCTTACCGCCGCTCCACCGGCTCTGTGCGCCCGGCATTCGAGAACCTGTAGCTGCCGCGTCTCCTTGATCGGCCCATTGACCCCAAGGATGTTCGCTGAACTCCGTCTGGTACGGCTCGAGTTCGGCCACCAGGCTTTCGCGCTTGGCCATGGGAAATGAAGCCACCACCCCCACGTGCTGCAGCTGGCCGGCGTCGTTGTATAGCCCGAGCAGCATCGACCCCACAACCTTTCCCGTTTTGTGCCAGCGAAATCCAGCCACCACACAGTCCGCGGTCCGTTCATGCTTGGTCTTGAACATGACGCGCTTATTCGGCTGGTACGTCCCTCCGAGCGGTTTGGACAGTATGCCGTCGAGCCCAGCCCCCTCCAGCTTCACGAACCACTCCTGCGCTTGGTCAAGTTCCGCCACGGCAGGCGTAACGTACACGGGCGCCTCAGCCCTGGCGAGCGCCTTCTCCAAGGCGGCTCGACGCTCGGAAAACGGCTTGTCCATGAGGTTCTCCCCGCCCAGGGCAAGGATGTCGAATCCGATGAAGGAGGACGGTGTCTTTTCGGCAAGCATCCGCACACGGCTATCGGCAGGATGGATGCGCTGCTGAAGGCCCTCGAAATCGAGCCTGTTGTCAGCTATGAGGACGATCTCGCCGTCGATCACGCATTTGTCCGGAAGGTTCTTCTGAAGGGCTTCCACCAACTCGGGAAAGTACCGTGTCATGGGACGTTCGTTGCGGCTGCCCAGGATGATCTCGTCACCATCTTTGAAAACGATGGTCCTGAACCCGTCCCACTTTGGCTCAAAATGGCCCACATCAGGGATCGAAGGAACGGACTTGGCAAGCATGGGCGAAATGGGCGGCATCACTGGGAGGTCCATACGACTATGTTCTACCTGCCAGCCGCGGCGGAAGCTAGTCTTGGGCGATGGATATCTTGGCCGTTCTAGTGGCTGTACTGGCAGCACCTGCCTTCGTTGCGGCCCTTTGGTTCTGGGTCTCGCGACAGAACAGCAAGGGGAAAGTCCGGCGCGGCGCCATGGCCGGGATGCTGGGCGTGACGGACGAAATCTTCCGTCCAGAGACCCATTACGCACACCAAGTCCAAAGGATCCAGCACGAGCTGCCAGCCCCGGCTCCGGCCCCGGAGCCTAAGTCCTAACGGGCCTTCGCGCTGGAAGGCGTCCCGCCCGTTACATTAATGTGACTTTACTATGGCGCTCATGTACGGTCTAAGAGCGACCCGTATCTCCGCTGGGCCGCTTCCGGGTTGACGCCGAGCTCTGCCGCAAACCGGGATCCGCCAGACTAGCGGCAGAGACGGGGGACCCAGAGTTCCCGGGCCTGATTTTCCATGGGCCCTTGGGGTGAAGCCGCCATGTGCGGCCGGACGGCCTCGTCCGAACCCGACAGCTAACCTCGCAGGCGTTGAGAGGCAACCACCATGTCCCCAACCATGGATCAGCCGCGCCGCGCCCAAATAGCGCGCGAGCGTACCCAGCCAACCGGACGCCGTCGGGCCCAACCCAGCGGATCCTCCACCAGCACGCCGGAAGCAGAATCAGGTTCTACAAGCACGACGCCGGAACCCGCCACTGCTCCTGTTCCCACCCCTGCGGCACCCACCACGCGTGCAGCCGCTCGCGCGGCAGAGCGTGAACGGGCAGCCCAAGCTGTAATCGCTCCTGAAACAGCTCCGGCAGAAACTGCCCCAGTAGACTCCGCTCCTCTGGAGCCGGCTACGGCTGCGATTCCAACAGTTCTGGCGCCCACGCCGGTCGCTCCCGAACCGGCTGCAGATCCCGAGCCCGCCACCGCTGCCATCCCGATGGTGGCTTCTGCCGCACCCACCCCCGCCGCACACGAACCCGAGCCCGCCACCGCTGCCATCCCGATAGTGCAGGCGCCCACGCCCGGCACTGGGGATCCGGTCACAGCCGAAATTCCGACCGTTGCCGCCCCTCTTCCCACGCCTGCGGCTCCGGCGTTCCCTGCTTCGCCGGCGGAGTCAAAGAGCCCTGCCCAGCTCGCGGCAGCCGCCACCGCCGCAGCTGGTCTCGCAAGCCGGAAAGCCCTTCGTGCCCAAGCACCCGGGAGCGGGACAGCCTCTTCCGCGACAACGGCTGCCGAGTCCCCGACGGGCGTTGCCCCCACGTTTGGAGCGTCGTCCTTCAGCCACGAACCACATGCAGTCCTCACCAAGGCCGCCTCGGTCAAGACAATGGGCCAGCGCATGGCAGTCGTCGCTGGGGCATTGGGCCTGGTATTGACCGTTGGCACCATGAGCCAGGCCTTCGAGCTTCCCTTCTTCGGGCAGGAAACACCGGCTCAGGAAGCCAGTGACGCAAAGACGGGTGGCGACAGCAGGCAGTCAACCTCGGCCACCCCCGCACCCAGCTCGTCCAGCTCTACTGCATCAGCGTCGTCGGCGACCAGCGAGGCCGGACAGCCGGCAACTGTTGCAACGCAGTCGTCAGAAGAGGCACCTGCTCAGGCATCGCCGTCGTCCCTTCCGACTCCGCAAGTTTCACTCGCGGATCCTGTTTGGGTCCCTTCGGCAGTCCCGTCGGCAGTTGTTCCTGTCCCGGGCGTGACAACTCCTGTCCCAACCCAGCCGGCCCCGAGCCCGGTTCCCTCGGACACGGTTACCACCCCACCTGCCACGACGACACCGACTCCTACGACCACTCCGACGCCTACCCAACCACAGACTCCGACGCCAAAGCCAAAGCCGACAGGGAGCCCCAGCACCACGCCGTCAAGTGGTTCAGCCTTGGACCTGGACGGCATACTTGACGGCGCCACAGGGATCTTGAAGTGAGCACGCAACTTCCCAGGACCAGCAAGCACGTCGGATGGCACGGCCGGTACTGCAGCAGCAGCCGCACTGCCACCTTCCGCAGTCGGATGGGCCGTTGGAGCTGCCAACGGCTGCGTCGGGCCTAAGGAATCACAGCTACAGCAATCACGGCAACAAGATGAGGCAGGCACCCGGGTGCCTGCCTCATCTGTTCCGTCTTGCTTTCTGTTTCGTGTGGCTTTTTTCCTGGCATGGCGTTTCTAACCCAGCAGCCAAGCGACCATGACCAGCGCCCCGATGCAGAGCACCGTTGTGCAGAGGATGACGTCCCTGGCCATTGTCATTCCGCGTCCGTAGGGAGAAGCGAAAAGGAAGACGTTCTGGGCGGTTGGAAGTGCGGCCATGATGACGCTGGCCAAGAGGTGCTGACCCTCCAAGCCGAACACAAAGCGTCCCAGCGCCCAGACCACCACGGGCATGCCCGCCACCTTCAGGGTGGTTGCCACCACGGTCTCCACGCGGCCATCCCCCTTTTGGAGAGGTGCCTTGCCTGCCAGCGACATGCCAAAAGCCAACAGAACCATGGGCACGGCCGCGCCGGCCAGCATGTCGATGGGTTTCTGGACGAGTTCCGGAGCCTCCCACCCCGTCAGAGCCATCACCACTCCCAGCCCCGAGGCGATAATCATGGGATTGGAGAAGGGCTGCAACAACATTCGTTTCCACGAGATTTTTGTGCCACCTGCCACGCCCAGGACGCTGAGGTAGAAGGGTGCCATGATCAGGAGTTGAACCAGAAGGACTGGAGCAACGTGCTGCGCCGTGCCCACTGCATACAACGAGACAGGAATGCCAATGTTGTTCGCGTTGGCATAACTGCTTGCCATGGCACCTACTGCCGTTTCCGCGACTGGCCGCCGGAAGAACACGAAGCTCAGCAAACAATAGAGAAGGCCTATAACGGCTGCTGACAGGAGCGCAAGAGGGGCGTCGACCCCGAGCGCGGCACGGATATCGCTTTTCCCTACCACGGTGAACAGCAGCGCAGGATTGGTGATGTAGAAGGCCGTTCGAGTCAGTGCACTTTGGACATCAGGGGCCAGCACTTTGTAGCGGGCGGCGAAATATCCCACCGCAATGACCGAAGCGACGATGAGGATCCCCGAGACAACGCCGCCCACCGCGCTCCTAAAAATTGTTGAGAAACCGCTTTCTCAGCGTAAGGGACGCCTGCGTGGGTGTCCACTTCAGCGCTACCGTTCCACAACACGCGTTCCACAGCACTTGGCGAGTCAGCGGTGCGCACCCGCTAGATCCGGGGCCGCGAGGCCCACCTTTGGGCCTTCAATGCAGCGTGCAACTCGAGCCGGATCCCACCGCTCAACGGATCAGCTCCGATGAGTTGGCGGATCCGGCCGAGGCGGTTGTAGATGCTGCTCCTGTGGAGGTGGAGTTTCGCTGCGACGTCCTGCACCGAGCTGTCGTTGTCGTAGAGCAGTTCCAGCACGGGCAGGAGTTCGCCGTTCTTGTCCGCGTCTTCCAAGGTGCGGAAATGAACGGAGCCCGTGTCATCCCAGCCGCCCGGCGCTTGAAGACGATCGAAGAGTTGATACACGCCAACCGCCCGGCTCTCCACCAGCTCCCCAAGGGGCGGATCCACGGCCGCGGCCTGTGCTGCTACTTTCGATTGCCTGTAGGCGCCTGCCAACTGCCGAATGACTTGGAACGGCTCGCTAATGCCCAAGATCACACGGTCCACCGCGCGGCCCGCCCGCTTAGCGAGCTCCAATTGATAGTGCACCAGGACCTGGGCGTGGTCCGCCCGGCCTCCGGATTCCCGGAACAGAACGACCGAATGCGTCTCCGTCCCAGCGCTGAATAGCGCGGCATTCACACCAATAGTAGACTGCAACGCTGCTGTCCGGTGGGTTAGCGTTGCGGCAATGGGGTCGACGTCGGTTCCCCCACCATCCGCATCCAGGATAGTCACCAGTTGCCACGGACCGCGGCCCTGGATCTCTTTCCAACCGGCCACCGCTGCCACTGCGTTCGACTCCCCGGCGCAGGCAGCCAGGAACTCCTGCTCCCGCCTCCTTCGGAACTCTGATTCGGCCGTGTTGGAATCGAGCAGCAAACCAGCCAACAAGTCCAGTTCGTCACGCACGCCGGGCAATTCGGCGAGTATCGCCGTCGCGGTTTGCTCCTCAAGGTCCTGCTGCACCCACAAGTAGCCCACCCGAAAACCGCGCACGAGCAGCGGGACGCAGACCCGGCCGAGCATGCCCAGCTCGTCGTTCGCCGGAACAACAACGGGGCGCACCGCCGTCGAGATGCCGTGCGAGAGCTGCCAAGCGCTGACATCGCTCGGAACGCGCTTGCTCAGGAGGAAGTTCACCCGGACGCGGTCGGCGTGGGATTGGTTGGAACTGTAGGCGAGGAGGACGCCGTCGAGGTCCTCCAGGGACAGCCCCCTGCCCAGCTTGAGCGCCACGCGTTCAACGATCTCCTCGACGTCCTGCTGCATCCAGAAAGCGTACCAACATCAGGCGACACCTGACGCTCTAGCACTCGACAAATGTCGAGCTCAATGGAAGAAGATCCTTGAATTTACGGGGTTTTCGCTTCAGCTGGGCTGGAGGATCATGTCGCCTGCCTCACAGCCGGATTTATTCTGGAATCACAGCCCGCAGCAAATATCCGGCCGAAAATGCCGCTAACGATGGAGCCAGCAAATGATCATCGGCGTCCCTAAAGAAATCAAGAACAACGAGTTCCGCGTAGCCATCACGGCCGCCGGTGTCCACGAGTTCCGCACTCACGGACACACCGTTCTGGTTGAGCGGGGCGCGGGCTTGGGCTCTGGCATCACGGACGAGGAGTACTCGATCGCCGGCGCCGAAATCGTTGCCGACGCGGACGACGTCTGGGGCCGGGCCGACATGGTTATGAAGGTCAAGGAACCCATCAAGGCCGAGTACCACCGCTTCCGCAAGGGCCTGATCCTCTTCACGTACCTGCACCTGGCCGCCGAGCCCGAGCTCACCGCCGAGCTCATCAACTCCGGTGTCACGGCCATCGCCTACGAAACGGTCCAGGAAGGACGCACCCTTCCGCTGCTCGCCCCGATGTCAGAGGTTGCAGGGCGCCTGTCCGTGGTTGTCGGCGCTTCCTCGCTGATGGCACCGGCCGGCGGCAAGGGCATCCTCCTTGGCGGCGTACCGGGTGTCCGTCCGGCCAAAGTTGTTGTCCTCGGCGCAGGTGTTGCGGGAACCAACGCCGCCGCCATGGCACTGGGCCTCGGTGCTGATGTCACCATCATGGACATCAACATCAACCGGCTGCGGGAACTCGACGCTCTCTACCAGGGCCGCTTGAAGACCGTGGCATCCAACGCCTACGAGATCGAGAAGTCAGTTGTCGACGCAGATCTCGTGATCGGTTCCGTCCTGATCCCCGGCGCCAAGGCGCCCAAGCTCGTCACCAACGAACTTGTTTCCCGTATGAAGCCGGGCTCTGTCCTGGTGGACATCGCCGTGGACCAGGGCGGTTGCTTCGAGGACACACACCCCACCACCCACCAGGAACCGACGTACAAGGTCCACAACTCGATCTTCTACTGCGTTGCCAACATGCCAGGCGCTGTTCCCAACACCTCCACGTACGCACTGACCAACGTCACCCTGCGCTACGCCGTGGCACTGGCCAACCTGGGCGTCAAGGCCGCATTCGACCGCGACCCCGCCCTGGCCGCAGGCCTCAACATCGCTGCAGGCCACGTGGCACACCACTCGGTTTCGGAGGCGCACAACCTGCCCCTCGTGGCCGACTGGCACAGCGTGGTTACCGCCTAGGCTTTGCCCTGGCGTTGACAAGTCGCTGACCCGCTGTTACGTCGCTGCCCCCCCTGTGCGTCAGGGCCAGCGACGAAACAGCGGGTTTTCCACGTTCTGGGGATTGGTGAGCGTCAACGGGCTCTCTAGCCGTTGCCGGGAGTGACTGGTTCCTCAGGGACAACGTGAGTGGGAACCGGCACGGGGACATCCGACTGCCGCAGGGTTGGCGGGGTTACATTGGGCGCCTCGATGCCGGGAGGCGTGATGGGTGCCGCGGGGGTTGGAATACTGATGTTGCCGGGCTGACCATTTCCGGGGATCTTCGGTGTTTCGGGCATTCCCCCGTTGGGAGCCTTGGGCGAGTTGGGATGTCCTGACGCGCCATTTGTGCCGCCTTGAGGCTCCTGACTCGGGTTCGTAGTTTTCCCAGTGGTGGTGTTGCCCGCAGGGTTGTGACCGGATGGGTAAGGGTACGCCGGAGTGACATCGCGACCACGCTGCTCTTCCGAGGGGGAACCAGGATTCTGCCTTGATCCATTGCCTGATCCGGGCGTCAGCTGCGAAACTACTGTGCCGATTGTGGAGCCCAGGTGTTGGAAAGCTCCCGGGATGCCGCCCTCGGAAGCGGCTGCAGCCGTAGCACCGCCTGCCAATGACACTGCCACAGCGAACCCGGCGATCGCAGCACGGCGCTTACGACGACGGCGGGCCGCGAGTTCGTCAGTAGTCGTTGAGTCTGCAAGGGTTGAGTCAGTGGGCGTTGGGTCAGTGGGCCCTTGGACTGACGTAAGTATCGCCGTCGGTGCACCTGCCACCGCGGAGGTGACGTCCGCCGTCGTGCTTCTGCTGCTGGCAGCCGGGTCACTGATCATCAACGCACGGACGGCCGCGGAGGGCGTCGGAGGGGTGCTGGCGAGGGAGCGCAGTTCAAGAAGTTCGGCACGGATGTCGAGGGCGTCGTCGAGTCCGGAATCGGCCAACAGGCGGTCAACAGCCTGCTCGCCTGTATTACCGTCGGTGCGACCGGTCCGCCGTCCGGCCGGGGTGATGTGTTCACTCATGGTGTGCCATTCCTTCGTAGTGCACTTTTCCTCAGTGCACTCAATGCCCTGCGCTGCAGTTGTTTTATTGCACCTTGGGATTTGCCCATGATGGCCGCCGTTTCTTCCACGGAGAGGTCAGCCACCACCCTCAATGCCAGGACCTCGCGATAATCCGCAGCGAGGTCCTCCAGAAGTTCCGTGACACCCAGGCTGCCGCGGCCAAATGCCTGGTCTTCTGCCGAGGGCGCCCGCCGCGCGTCCAGCTCTGCCTCGTATGGAGCTGAATCCGGGGTCCGTTCACGCTTGCGATAATGGTCCACCATGCGCGCGTGGGCGATCGAGAACAGCAGGGTCCTGGCCCCTTGGAGGCCACCCTGCAGGTCCGGCAGCTTCGGATACAGGGCAAGGAAGACATCCTGCGTGACGGCTTCGGGATCGTCCACACCACGGGCGCGGAGGTAACCGAAAACCGGCCCTGAGAACTGGTTGTAGGCATCGGTGAAGAGCAGAGCGGGATCGTCGTCGTCCGTCTGCACATATTCATCAGCTAGTGGGTTTAGCACCCGTGGATGCCTCCATCCCGCGCAGCGCAGCGGCCTCTTTGGAGCACCGTCCCCGGTTGTTTTCCGGGCTCAGGACATCCATTGCCACTGCGGTCTGTTACGTACTCCGCCGTCCGTAAAGTGGTGGGGCTCCTCGGTCCAAGCCAAGGAGCCCCACCCTTAAACCGTAACCGCTGGGTCTTTAGCGGACCGAATCGAGGCCTGCACCGGGAGCGGCAGGAACATCGGTGGGCACCTGCGTCGGCAGCGCGGGGGCGGCCGGTGCTGCAGGGACGGCCGGTGTTGCGGGGACAGCCGGGGCACCGTCCGTTCCCGGAACGGCCGGGACAGCCGGAACGGCAGGCACCTTGGATGCAACCGAAGCGTCAGCGTTCGCGTTTGCGTTTGCGGAGCCGTCAGCCTTCAGACCGGCAGCCTTGCCGGCGTCGACTACGGCCTGGCAGTGCGATTCAACGTTGGCTTCGCCGCCTGCGGCCACCACGATGGACTGGAAACCCGGCACCTTGGTGTCAGTCTTGAGTCCACCATGGATGAAGGCGGTGCAGAGACCGAATGCTTCAGGGGTTGTAGCGAGGGTGTCTTCAGCCTTGGACTTCGCAGCGTCAACAGCGTCGGTTGCCTTGTCTTCGCCAGCCTTGGCAGCGTCGGTTGCCTTCGCCTGGACGGTCTTGACGGCGTCAGTCGCCTTGGCCTGGCCAGCTTCGGCTGCGTCAGCTGCCTTCGTGGCGAGGGGAGCGGGTGCGCCGACGAGGTCGTGGGCGCTCTGCTGGATTTCGGTGGGAAGCGCGCCATTGAAGGCAGCGACACCGGTTCCGCCGGCAGCTACAGCTCCGGCAGCCAGGACGCCCGCGGCGACTTTGCTGGTGGCAAGGACAGTGAACAAGGACATAAAAGCCTCCGACAAACGATGTGGGGATTGCCCCGGCAGCGTTTGGGTCGCTGCCGGATGATCAGCGTGCGGACGTGGCCCGCACTCCCTCTACATCGTTCCGGGCACGGTTGAGGTTACGCCTTCCCCAAAATATTTTTCCTGGCCGCGGCACGTGCCTGTTCGATCAGCTTCAGCACTTCCACTGAGTCAGCCGGATCCACAGGTGCGGAACGCGCGGAGGCCGCACCGCCGTCGTTGATCTTTTCGGCCAAGAGGCGATAGAACTCAGGATATGCGCCGCGCTCGGTGGTGATGGTTCGGCGCTGGCCAGCCGACTCAAGGGTCCCGTAATTTTCGGTAGGTTCGACGCCGTACTCAGCATCCGTCGGCAGTCCACCGCCCAGAACAAAGGGCTCCTGTGGATCGGTGCCGAACTTTACAAATCCACCGTTGGTGCCCAGCACGCGAAAACGCGGTCCGTGAAGGTGGCTGTTGAGGTTCATGGTCACGTGGCTGACGACGCCGGATTCGTGCTGAAGCGCGATGAAGACGTCGTCGTCGGCCTTCTCCTGCGGACGTCGTGCCATGATCTCGGCATAGGTGACGTGCGCCGGTCCGAAGAACTGGACGGCCAGGTCCAGCACGTGTGCACCGAGGTCGAACAGGACCCCACCGCCGACCTCGGCAGTAGCGCTAGCCTTCCACGCTTTGGCGATCTCGGGTGCCCAGCGCTCCATCCCCGCTTCAAACCTGGTCACGGTGCCCAGCGTCCCGGCGTCGAGCAGTTTCTTCAGGGTGAGCGCGTCTCCGTCCCAGCGGCGGTTTTGGTAGACAGTGAGAACGCGGCCCGCTTCTGCGGCGAGTTGGATCAGCTCCTCACCTTGCTCGCTGTGGACAACAAACGGCTTATCGACGACGACGTCGAGCCTGGCTTCCAGCGCGGCTCTCGCCAGCGGATAGTGAGTCGCAGGCGGTGTGCCAAGAACGACGAGATCCAGTTCGTCGGCTAGTGCCAGGATGTCCTGCGGCGTGTTGACTATCTTTGCCTGCGGGTACCGTTCAGCCGCCTTTGCCTGCCTTTGGGCGTCTGATGTGGCAATGACGGCAAGGTCATACGAAGTGTTGCTTGCAATGAAGGGCGCATGGAACACGCTGCCCGATAACCCAAAACCTGCGATGGCGGTGCGGATCGGCCTGGAAGTCATGCCCCAAGGCTAATTCAGTAAACCTCCCTCCGGCGCGCGCTGCGGAAGATCAGGACGACGAGTTCGTCTTCGTGAATCTCGTAGAGCACCCGGTAGTCGCCTATTCGAATCCGCCAAGCATTTGATGTGCCATTGAGTTTCTTCACCCCGTCGGGTCGAGGGTTGCTTTCCAGATCGGCGATCGCCAGGAGCAATCTTCGCCGAATTGGAAGGTCGAGCTTCCGTAGCTGTTTTGCCGCGCCGCTGCTTAACTCCACACGATACGAACTCAACGATTGATGCCGTTCTCCTTCAGGAGTTCGTCAAGACCTACGCGGGTACCGTCGTCTTCTGCTTTAGCTTCCTTGAGGGCTCTAACGTCCGCTTCGTCTTCGAGACGCTCGAAACGTTCAAGGTCCTCGGCGCTTATCAACACCGCCGCAACCTTGCCCCGACGCGTGATGTTGATCCTCTCGTGCCCGTATGCGGCGCGATTGATCGTATCTGAGAGATGGACTCTCAGGTCAGCAACACTTACGAAGTAGTCGGCAGCACCCATGCGCCTATCCTAGCGCCAGTTGTACCTAATGTACATAAGGGACGAAATGTACAGGCCATGTGGGAGAGGGATCGGGACAAGACCGCAGGACGTGAGAGAACGATCGGGGAAAGGCAGTTGGACGTGAGAGAGGGATGGCAATGGGAAGGCCGGGAGCCCTCCCGAACCGATGAACAGTTCAGGGAAGCTCCCGGCCTTCTTGTGTCTAAGCCCTCCGGTGTTCTTAGGCCTAGAGCCGGGCTTTACTTCTTGGCGCCTTTTTCCCATCCGAGAGTGGTCCAGTCCGGAACGTTGGACAGGCTCTTGAAGAGGGACGGGCCATAGTTGGCCAGGCCCGTGCGAACGAACTGGATCTCCGGGCCGTTGAGGACGGTGCCCATGGAGAAGTACTTCTCCATGTGCTTCTTCTCAACGTTCATGGCAGCCTTGTTGCGCTCAGCGTCATCAGCAATGGTCGCAAGACGCTTGATTTCAGCGTCGAGCTCAGCATCGCCCAGACCGTTTTCGTTGGTCGACGAATCGTAGAACTGCTTCACGGCGTCGGTGGCATCCGCGCCCACGGTGTAACCGGAGATGGTCACGTCGAACTCGCGGCCACCGATGACCTTCCCGAAGTCGGCGTCACCGCGTTGGTCGATGGTGACATCCATGCCGGCAGCCTTGAGTTGATTCTGCAGGGTCTGCGAGGTTGCGGCCGTGGTGGGGTCGTCGCCGAAGTTGGTGATCTTGAAGGCCACGGGGACGCCATCCTTCGCCATGATGCCCTTGTCATTCGGGGCATAGCCAGCATCCGTGAGGACCTTCTTGGCCTGCTCAGCTCCGGTGTCCTTCACGGGGTAGTTGTCCTGGTAGTACTCCGAGAACGGCATGAGCATCATGGAGCCCGAGCTTTCCTCGGACCAGTTCAGGCCGTTGAAGCGGACATCGCGGATGGCCTTGCGGTCCACTGCGGTGAAGATCGCCTTGCGCACGGCAACGTCAGTAAGGGCCGGGCGCTTGGCGTTCAGGTTAAGGCCACCTGCGAACAGGCGCTGGCCACGACGAACGTCAGCGTCTTTGGTACCTTCGAGCTGCTTGTAGCGGCCGAGCGTACGGCCATTGGCGGCGTCGATTTCACCGTTCTTGAAGGCGGCAATCGTAGCGCTGGGTTCCATTTGGCGCCAGACGACCTTGTCGAGGACGGGCTTCTGTCCCCACCACTTGTCATTGGGAACCATGGTGACCGTTTTTGCTGTGGTGTCGTAGTTTTCAACCTTGAACGGGCCGGCCATCCACTCGGGGTGCATGTTGCCGGCGAAGCCCGTGTTGAAGATTTCCGCTGTGTTGATCGCGGGGTGGATCAGTCCGAAGAAGAGACCCTCCAGCGGGAAGACCGGCTGGGTGGTGGTAACAATGACTTCTTTGTCGTTGGCGCCGGCCTTGACCGAGTCAACGAACGCGTAGGCGCCGGCGGAAACGATGTCGATTGACTTGTCTTCGCCCTTCAGCATCTTCCACGTGTTCTCGAAGGTCTTGACGTCAATCGGCGTTCCATCGTTCCAGGTCGCCTTGTCGTTGACCTTGATGGTGATGGTCTGCTTGCCGTCCTTGACTTCGCTCTTGACGTCTTCGCAGAAGTCCTTGTTGGGCTCTGCTTTGCCGTCGAAGTCCAACTTCCAGCAGCCGCCAATGCCGCCGCTGTTGATGGAAGCCGTATTTACCGGGGTCATCAGCGCCGAGTTGTCTGCGCTGTTGCCCACATTGGAGAAGCCGTTAAAGTCCGGGCCAATGCTGCCTACAGCAAGGGTGACAGTGCCGCCCTGCTGGAGGTCTTTGGCTTCCTTGGCGTTAACGCTAATGAGCTTGCTGATGTCGCCGCCAGCTTCTTCGGCCTTCTGGGAGGCCGGACCCGACGGCGTTCCCCCGCCGCAAGCGGTCAGCAATAGTGCTGCTGCAACTGCTACGCCGCCGATCGTCGTGTACTTCTTCATGGTTTGCCCTTCATGTTTACGACTGGAAATCTTTACGAATTGAATACAGGGTTCAATCAATGAGTCATTTGTCGTCAGGCATGCACCACCAGCATGTCGGCATCTATTTCCCCGTCCGGGAAGAAGCATGCAAACTCCTGTTGACCTTCTGAAGCAAGTGGCGGCTCCAGAGTAAGGCACTTCTCCTGCTTGGCGGCAGGTAGTGCGGCGAATACGGGGCAACGCGTTGCGAAATTGCAACCCTTTGGCGCATCAAGCGGGCTGGGCAGATCGCCCTGCAGGATGATGCGTTCACGTGTGCGTTCCAGATTGGGATCCGGTACTGGGATGGCAGAGAGCAGGGCCCTGGTGTAGGGGTGCCGCGGATTGTCGAAAACTTCATCCACATCGCCGGTTTCCACGATCTTGCCCAGGTACATCACGGCCACGCGATCCGAGATGTGGCGGACCACGGAGAGATCGTGGGCAACCATCAGGTAGCTCAGGCCCAGTTCGGCGCGAAGCTGGTCCAGCAGGTTGATAACGCCGGCTTGGACGGAGACGTCCAATGCGGAAACGGGTTCATCCAGCACCACGAGTTTTGGATTCACCGCGAGCGCCCGGGCGATGCCGATGCGCTGGCGCTGGCCTCCTGAGAATTGGTTGGGGAAGCGGTTGACGTGGTCCGCCTGCAGGCCCACGAGCCGCATGAGTTCCATGATCCGCTTCCGTACGGCGGCCTTGGGCATGCCCAGGTTTTCCAGCGGTTCGGCCAGGACTTCGTACACCGTGAAGCGCGGATCCAGTGCACCCGTGGGGTCCTGGAACACCATCTGCATTTCCTTGCGCATGGCCATCTTGGTCTTGGAGTCGGTGGCTACCTTGTTGCTCACGCCGCCGATGACCACTTCACCCACTTGGTCCGGGTGGAACTCCATGATCTCCAGCAACGTGGTGGTCTTGCCGCAACCGGACTCGCCGACGATTGAGAGGCACTCGCCTTCCCGGATGTCGAAACTCAGGCCATCAACGGCCTTGACCGTGCCAATCCGGCGCTTGATCAACGCGCCCTTGAGCAGAGGGAAGTGCTTCTTCACGTCCTTGAGCTCAAGGACCTTGTCGCGATCAAGGCGGGCGACGCCGTCGAACTTTGACACGGGCTTGGGCGGCGCCTGGAAAATCTGGTGCGCGTCCGCGTCGCCGGACAGCTCGTCAGTTTTGATACAGGCGGCCCGGTGGCCTAGGGAACCCGGCACCGAAAAGAGCTCGGGCTCACCGTGCAGGCAGGCATCGCTGGCGAGCGGGCAGCGCGGCGCGAACGAGCAGCCGGTTACGGGCAGGGCCAGGTTGGGCGGCGTGCCTTCGATCGGAACCAGCGACTGCTTGTTGGCAGTGTCAACGCGCGGAACGGCGCCTAGGAGACCCATAGTGTAGGGCATGCGCGGGTTGTAATAGATGTCCTCCACAGTCCCGGTTTCCACCGGCTTGCCCGCGTACATGACCATGATGTCGTCGGCCATTCCCGCTACGACGCCGAGGTCGTGGGTGATCATGACCACCGCGGCGCCGGTCTCCTCTTGTGCTGTGTGCAGGACTTCCAGCACCTGCGCCTGGATGGTGACGTCCAACGCCGTCGTGGGTTCATCCGCGATGAGTACCCGCGGATCGTTGGCGATCGCAATGGCGATCATCACGCGCTGCCGCATGCCGCCGGAGAACTCGTGCGGGAATGCCTTCAGCCGGTCCTTGGGGCTCGGGATGCCCACCATCCGCAAAAGCTCGACGGCGCGGGCTTCTTTAGCCTGCTTGCTCATGGTGGGATTGTGGACGGTCAAGGCCTCGATGATCTGGTTCCCCACGGTGTAAACGGGGGTCAGCGACGAGAGCGGGTCCTGGAACACCATGGCGATATCGCTGCCACGGTGCTTGCACATCGCTTTGTCGCTCAGGCCGAGGAGTTCCTTGCCCTTGTAGCGCACCGAACCGGAGATGTCAGCGGTCTCGGGGAGGAGTCCCATGATGGCCATGGACGTGACGGACTTTCCTGAGCCCGATTCACCCACTATGCCCAGGGTTTTGCCCGGCATAAGGTCGAAATCGACGCCGCGCACGGCGTGGACAACGCCGTTCTCGGAATTGAAGCGGACGTTGAGGTCGCGGACGCTAAGGACGGCGTCGCCGGGTGCGTAGAGCCCGGCGTCGCGAAGTCGCTCTGCAGGCGTGTGGGAGATGTTGGTGCTCATTTGGCAGCCTTTGCGGTCTTGGTCTTGGCCCGACCGATGGAACTGGAGCTGGGGTCGAAGGCGTCTCGGAGGCCGTCGTTCATCATGGCCAGCGAACCGGTTAGGAGGAACATGACGGTCAGCGGTACCCAGAACATCCACGGGAACGAGGACACTTGTCCGGTGGCCTGGCCGATGAGGACTCCCAGGCTGACATCGGGGAGTTTGATGCCGATGCCGATGAAGGAGAACGCCACTTCGGCCAGGACGGCCCCGGTAATACCGCGGGTGAAATCGAGGACCAACAGTGAGCCGATGTTGGGGACGAGGTGACGCCACACGATCTTGCGGGAGGGAACACCCATATACTTGGCGGCTTTGACGTAGTCCCGCTGCATGAGGGACATCGACAAGGAGCGCACCAGGCGGGCGGTGCCCATCCAGCTGAAGAACAGCAGCACGATGATCAGCAGGAGCCAGCTGGGAAGGTCCTTGAGTCCGCCACCTCCGCTGGTGGCCACTGCCACCACCAGGATGGCCGGCATCATGATGAGGGCTTCAAGGATGAACAACATGACGGCGTCCACTTTGCCCCCGAAGAACGCCATGGTGCAGCCGTAGACGGCGGAGATCAGGACAGATACGCCGCCCACGATCAGGCCGATAAAGATGGAGATCCGTGTGCCTTCAACGATGAGCGCCATAAGGTCAATGCCGGCCTGCGACGTACCCAGGAAGTGATCCGGTGATGGTGCCATGCCGATGTTGAGGGGATCGATCGTGTCCTTGTCCCAGGGCGTCAGGAATCCGCCGAACAAGGAGAAGAGGAACAGCGCCAGGAAGATGAACAAACCGGCGACGGCGGTACGGTTCCGCATGAAACGACGGAAGATAATGCGGGACTTCCCAATCACGACGTCCTGGTCGGCAACCCTTGACTCGTCGATTTCCGCAATCGGATCAATGATGTTCGTCATTACTGGACCCTCACTCGTGGATCGACCAGCGTCGTCGCGAAGTCGGCAAGGATGGCGCCGATTGCGAAGATCACCGAGCCGTAGGCCAACGTTGCCGTGGCGACGTTGACGTCCTGAAGACCGATTGACTGGATACTCCACAGTCCGATGCCGGGCCAGGCGAAGATCGCCTCGGCAAAGAAGCCGCCGGTAAAGATCGCGGGGATGGTGAAGGCAATGCTCTGCGCGACGGGAATGAAGGACACCCGCAGGGCGTGCCTGCGGATGGCTTGGTTGCGGGTAAGTCCCTTTGCCCTGGCGGTGCGGACGAAGTCAGCATTCACGTTGTCCAGGAGATACTGCCGCTGTGCGATCTGGTAACCGGCCCAACCGAAGATGGTCATCGCGAAGGTGGGCACGGCGTAGTGGGCCACAAGGTCAACGAAAGCCGGCCACCCCGGCTCGATCCCCGGCGTCGAGATGCCGGTGACGAAAAAGATGCGCTGGCCTACGGTTTCGTTGACGCTGATTGCGCCCAACTGGACCAGGAAGTAGGCGATAGGTGCCGGAAGGATGTGCACCAGGTAGCTGTAGGACGTGATGACGCGGTCCTGGTACTTGTATTGCCGGGCTGCTGAATAGACGCCGAGAGCGACGCCGATGATCAGCGTCAGGATGATCGAGGCGATAAACAGCCGCGTGGAAACGAGTACCCGGTCAGCGAATTCCGCGTTGACGAATGCCCCGTTTGGGCTGCGCCCCCAGTCCCAGCGGGTGATGATGCCGCCGAGCCAGCCGATGTAGCGTTCCCATGGGTTGGCGTCGGGGTCCAGGCCCAGTCCACGGAAGGAGGCGGCTACTTGTTCCGGGGTTGGCCGCGGGATCTTCTCCTGTTCCAGGACCGCGGGTTTGAGCGTTGATACTGCCAGGAAATAGCCCGCGCTCGTCGTCAGGAAGATCATGATCAGGTAGATGCCCGACCGCTTCGTCAGATATTTCAGCATGTCGGGCGGCTGCCCTGGATCGTGGCAAAGATCAATGCTCGTCCTTCCGCGGTTCCCGGCTGTGGCCGGCGTCAGCTACGAATTGGCATGAGGGGTGATGGCCCCCCAGACCCCTCCACGTGAACACCGCCCTTGTATGGCATGGGTCACATTCAAGAGGAAACTACCACAATAACTGCTTCACGTTTCGCTCAATGAGGGCCGGTTTCACGCCTGCAGCCAGATTGTTATCTGTTTTCGCGTCACGATTTCGACGGCGGAGGCTCTGACTGCCGCCATCGCTTCACGTAGGCCTGCGCGGACGCGGTTCGCTCCCGTCAGTCCGTGATCGACGAAGATCTGCTTCTGTTCAACACCAAGGGCCAGAAGAGCGTTTCATTGGGCGGTCAGGTCCTGGTGGTTTGTCGAGCCCCGGGCATAGCCGATTCTCATTCCAGCCATAGCAAACAAGGTTGCAGTAATCCCCCCATCATCGTGCATTTCATCGTGCGGGTCTTACGTACATGGTCTGGGCCAGCAACTACTACGGGACGTGGCGGCGCGCTTCTTGGGCACGGTGATCGACCGGCTTACGGGCGCGTGATGAGGCGGCATCTGCCGTGACTGTTATGGTCGGAGCATGAAACGGGCGTTCGCGACAGGTGGGCTGCTTCTGTTGCTGACCCCACTGCTAGCTGGCTGTGTGGGCGACTACTTCGCGTCCGACGACTGCGACGGTCTTGCGAACGAGCTCTCTCCGGTCATCGAGAAGTCCATCGGGTCCGCGCCATCCATAAACAGCACTTGGGGCGACGGCGGGATGATGCCATGGTGCCGAATCGAATTCTCGACGAACAAAGAGTATGCGCCCGACGATGAGCGCCTCAGCGCGCTGAAATCCGAAGTCGAGGCAGGAATGGCGGACTGGTCAAGTGGCGTCGTCGTGATAATACATAGGGGTAACGACCGCAGTATTGAAGTTCTTTCGCCTGACGATAAGCGCTGAAACAACGCGTCACGCGATGCAGTTAGAGCCCCCGGGAGCTCTAGCCCTATTGTTTCCCGGCCAGGTGCATAGCTTCGTTCCTGCTCGAGGCATAAGAGCCGCACCTCATCGTCTATACCCATCCCCACTTTGAAGGGAGCGTCGGGTCCACATCACTCTCCAGGAGGACTGTGGTCACGGCGAGGCCGTCTTCGCTGAGAAATGGGTCGTCTGGAAGGTAGCCAGTGTCAATTCCATAGAGGCGATGAGCCGCAGCCAGCATGTCATGGCTCCGAATGACACCCCGGCGGATCATGCTCAGAACATCCTCGGTCTCGCTGATTTCTTTGATGTGGTACTTGCGCCACACGCCGTACTGCTCATTGAGCGCAGAGTGCTCCTCGTCAAGAAGCATGCGGCCAGCTTCGCTACTGGTCCACATTTTTAGAAGGGATTCGCTTGGCACGTCATGTGGAACTTTGGTTGCGACTGACAGCTTGTGCCTCCTTCCCCGGTAGAGTCCGATCTGAACGAAACTCCCGTCGAAAATTGCCTGTTGGTGAAGGGTTATGTTTCGAGCCCGGGCGAGAGCCTTCAGCCAGGGGTCGTCCTTGAACGGCTCTCGCACTTGGTTCCATCGTTGAATGTCTCCTCGTTGCTCAATCTCCTTCTGGAGAATCTCGCGAATAGAGCTCACTGAGGCGAGGAACGCGTTGAGATTGAATCGAAAAGAACGGGGATCGTGATACTCGTTTTCCAGCCGATGGTTGGCATTAAACGTCTCAATCAAGCGGTCCTCCGAGTGAGGCACTGGGCACTCGGTGTTGTTGTCTTGAACAAGCTGGCAAATGACCATGCCGAATACTAACCCCGTGGGGTCCGAACGAGTGCGCCTTCAGTCACTCTTCCATCTTGCGTTCGCGGAATGGGCAGCGGGCGCCCGTTAGTCGGTCCTCTTCCGGAAAATACTCAACCTATGTAGAGTTAGACCTATGAAGGTTACGCACTCGCTCGCGCTGGTCGCACTCACGATCCTGCAGATGACTCACGAAAATGATGGATACATCTGGGGATATCAGCTCTCCAAACGTTCCGGCGTTCGCTCCGGAGTTCTATATCCCCAGCTTGACCGCATGCTAGATGAAGGTTGGCTGGAGGACCATTGGGAGGAAAGGCCGGAAGGTCAGAAGAGGCCACCCCGGCGCTACTACACCCTGACCGATACCGGTCGAATTGAGCTCGGTGCTGTAGTTCATCGAGTCCAGACCGAGCAGCGATTTTCCACCCTCCGAGGAGCGTTCGCATGATCGCCGACCTCATTTCTGCTCCAGGGGCCCTTGGCGTGTTCGGCTTGGCGGTGTTGCTGTTCGGCTTCGCGCCAGGACTGGTCCTCGCCGCAATCGTACGGCTCATACCTGATATAGATCGGCGGCGAGAATTGCAGGCAGAACTCTACGAAGTGCCGCGATGGGAGCGCCCGTTCTGGGTGGCGCAACAATTTGAAGTCGCACTGCGCCTCGGTTTGTCGCCGCGCATTTCGTGGGCGTGGGGTCGTTACGTATGGCATCGTTCCACGATCGAATCAGGCCTGCAGCGCCACCTGGAGTCGCCGGAGACATTCGAAATTCCGGACGTTGAACTCAAAGAACTGATCGGACCCGGTGACTTGGTGAAGCTTGCGTGGGCGGTAGCGCGATTCCCAGGGGAACGCATGTGGGTGAGGGTGACGCACCGCGATGGAGATCGGCTTAAAGGAAATCTGGAGAACTGGCCACTGTACGTTCACCTGCATCCGGGCGAACGGGTGACCTTCCTCATCGACGACATTATCGATTGCCATCTCATCGAAGTCACCTCAGGAGAGGTGCTGACGAATCAGGCAGCCTGATCGAAAAAAATGGCCGATAAAAGCATGCGGGTGCCCGTAAGCCTATTCACCACCGGACGTGCCTGCGCCCGATAGCGGATAGGCTTACGGATGGCGGATCAGGTCCTGAGGAAGTCCCACTCGCTATACCCACCGCAGCGCGCTCATCTTCCCGCTTCTGAATCCTGGTTGCATGAGGGAGCTTCCACCCAGTGCGTAGGTAACTGACTCCGGCGCCCTTCCGGTGCCTCCGGCGGCCATATTGACGAGCAGAGGTCGTTGTAATGGGGAGACAGAGCAGAGCCAAACGTGAGCGACAGGAGGCAGGGCTTCCTCACCCCTCTGTGGAGAAGAGGAGGATGGCCGAAGGTTGGCTCGCGCAGGATCGTGGGATGACGCTTGGGCCCACGATTATGGACTTTCTTGCGGCGACAGAAGTCGACGGGCACCTGTGGATTCGACAACGACTTATCGCGAACCACAACGTTCGTATGGTGGCAACTGCACGTTTCCCAGCCCAGTACCTTGTGGAATGCTGGACGCCCCTGAGACACCTGAGTCTGCTCTACATTGGACTCTGCCAATCTGGCTACGATCGTGACCAACACCCATCTAGTCACTCCGGTGAATGGGCGGATCAACTCCAGTGGGGACTCGACAGTATTCAGCAATCCGTGCGACTTCTCCTCTCCGGTCAGTTGGTCGGAGCCGCCGTTATCGCGAGAAGCCAACTCGAGCGCTGGACCCTAAACCGAGCCTTCCAAACCGACCTACATCAACACCCAAAGGAGTCAATGGCAGATTTCGTGGGCAGGGTCTGGAAAAAACGACCGTTCGATCGATACCGCTTTGGCCAGACCGACCTGCTCGTCGACGGACGGGAAATACTCCCTGAGGAGGTCATGCAGGGTCTGCACGATATCATCCACGCTAGGGCGCACATAGACGTCTTGGACTGGGCCAACGGTGGGTTTATCGATACGAAAGTTGACGCACGTCCTGCGCTGAGAGTGGTTTCAGACGCCTTGGTGCTCGCAACTCAGCAACTTACACTCTGCGTCGCTACCCTGTTGCAGGAAAACGGGAAACCGAGCATTGCTCGGGCTCTAGTAGAAAACATCCCTTCCATCGAGCGAATTGGTGTTTCGCCTAGGCCGGGTACTTGGTGGCCAGTCAATCTCCTGTTGATTCAGGGTTCCGCCGCAGTCCAGATTCACCGGGCCGCTGCCAACTTTGACGCAGTCTGCCGCGGGGAAAGACCCGCCGGCCGGGCCTACAACAACGGAGAATTGATGGAACTTTGCTTCACTAACTACCGGTCCAGATCCATTAGGACCGCTGAGGCAGCCTTCCACAGAGAATTCGAGAAGGTGGGTCGTCCCCTCACGCAGGACAACCTAGATGGAAGCGAAACTCCGCCGCTTGTGACTAGTGAAATGGCAGCAGTTTTGGCGTCCTGGCTTCCTTTGGGGAGTCCGATCCATGCAGCAGCAGCAGCGGTGTCGGACGCGCTCCGGGGGTCCTATTGGCTCTGGCTCGAGGACGACATGCGCGCTATGGCGACGCTACGCGTCGTTCTCGAACAAACCGCCAGAATGAGGGTTTGGAGACTGAAACCCCAGCAGGCTGTCGGCCTTGAAGAGAATTCGACTCCCACCCGGTGGTTGGAACGCGCTGGGTGGCGGCGCCTAGCCTCGCTGAATCGGGTGTTGGGGGAGATGTCCCACCTCCGCATAGGCGTGGGATGGGGGGAAGCGTTCAATCTGCTAGTGCTGTTGAACCCCGATGCGTCTCCCGAAGAAGCGCCATATACAGCCCGCCGACATGCGCTTGAGGCAGTAACGCGATTGGTCATGAAGGAACTTCGTGAACAGGTGCGTGATCTAGGCTCAGGCGTGGGATCGGCATTCGACGCGATAGCGGAAGAAATCTTTGCGGGTGGTCCTGCTGTTGACAAACAACTCGACGATTACCTGAATCATGTCCAAACGTTTCGTTCATACACTTTCCCGATGGGAAGCTGAGGCTCGGGAGAATTATCTCAAGCTTAGAGGCCAGAGGACACCGCAGGGTGATGCCACCTTTGCTCGTAGAAAGTCACCGGCGTCACTGAAAGGACGCACCCGGTCTAAAGGAGGCCGATTGCCTCATAACTTCCTTCTGCCGGTTGGATGTTCAGGGGCCCTTTCTGAGAGCTTCTTCGTAAAAGGCGAGTCGCGTAGCGGCTCGCGCCATGTCACGTTGTTCCTTGATGTAGGAGTACGCGATCCAGCAGCCGGCGACGAGAATGTGGCTGTTATGGTCGGAGCATGAAACGCGCGTTCGCGACAGGTGGGCTGCTTCTGGTGCTGACCCCACTCCTGGCTGGCTGTATGGGCGACTACTTTGCGTCCGACGACTGCGACGGTCTTGCGAACGAGCTCTCTCTGGTCATCGGGGAGTCCATCGAGTCCTCGCCATCCATAAACAGCACTTGGGGCGACGGCGGGATAATGCCGTGGTGCCGGATCGACTACTCAACGACCAAAGACCATGCGCCGGACGATGAGCGCCTCAGCGCGATGAAATCAGAAGTCGAGGCCGGAATGGCGGACTGGTCAAGTGGCGTCGTCGTGACAATACATTTGGGCACCGACCGCAGCATTGAAGTTCTTTCGCCTGACGATAAGCGCTGAAACAACGCGTCTCGCGATGCAGCTAGAGCCCCCGAGAGCTCTAGCCCGAATTGTTTCCCACAATAAAAAGGGCTTCACATCGTCTTCGCCGAGATTCTAAGGCGCAAGCGGAGGCCCGCTCGGCACCCGAAAGTCCAGACGGAGGCATTAAGTGACCGGTGAAGGATCGGCTTAGGGGCTTTTGAAGTGTCCGAGGGGCAGTCCTTGGTGCGCCCCCGTTGCTAGGCTGCAACAGCCACTCCCCCTACAGAAGGACACTCATGTCGCGCGCGGTCACCCTCATACGTTCCAACGCACTTTCAGATACAGCTCAGTACGCCTATGCGGCAACCGCTCCCAGCAACGCACGGCTTATCTTCTTGGCCGGCGCGTGTCCTTTGAATGAGGACGGGTCGACGGCGGGTGTCGGGGACTACGCGGCGCAGGCTGAGAAGGCGGTCCACAACCTGTGCCTCGCCTTGGAAGCCGCCGGCGCGAGCCTTGAGGACGTGGTCTCCACCCGCGTTCTTGTCGCATCAACTCACCAGGACGATTTGGTTACCGCATGGGACGTAGTCCGGGCGGCTTTTGGCACCCACGACGCTCCGAGCACTTTGATGGGCGTAAGGGTTCTTGGTTACATCAGCTAGCTTGTTGAAATTGAAGCGATCGCCGCAGTCCTCGACTGAACGGTCATTTGACCGCTCAGGGATCCTTCAGCGGGCACGCAATCCAGCAGACCTTTTGCTTCCGTCCGTATGTCCTTGGCTCCCCGTGAAGAAGCGTTCCAGACTGCGCCTGATCAAACCCGAGCCTGGTCCAAGGCACCCATCAGCCTCGTCACCCACAACCTCCTTCGCGCCCGCCGCTTCGCTCGTGTTGGTGGCAGGCCGGCTCGTTATGTTGATCCTGCCCAACTTCCCGCGCTCAATAGATTCATGGACGGTATAAGGATTTTGCCGTGAGACCTGAATACAGGGATCAAGCATCCGGACTAATCCGCTGGTACTCCCCCGGCGAAGGAGGTCGGCCGAACGGGCCGCCTTCGGGTCCAAGTTATGCTTCGACGGCCGTTTTCGCAGACGCATCCATGGATAGGGAGGTTCAACAGATCGTCAATGTTGAGCCATACAGTGTGGTGGTTACATTCGGGAAATCGGATGGAAAGGGTCGTACTGAGGCAAAGTTCAGGTTTCTCGCTTTGGACGTAATGGGCTCCCGGTTGCAACCAGGCGCGACCTTCTATCTGATGGAAGGATCGCATGTCGTGGGCGAGGCGCTAGTAATTGAGCTTCTCAAACTGTAGATCTCAAAGCTGGGAGCAAATCAGGGTAGGGTGGCCCACCGTGCGTTACAGCGCGCGATTGGGGATCCCTAACCGGACGTTGCCCATCTGGTCTAAGGACGCTCGATTGAGGCCGCGACATGGCGCGCAGTTTTTCAGCGGCGGGCCGGGATCTCCGCTCAGGACTAGTATTCGGTCATGTCAGACAAACCAGGTCGTCGCGTTATCCGCCTATTCCCTGATTACGGGCATCTATGGCCACTTTGGGAGAACAGCACGGCCGAGCATCCGACTAAATACACCATGGAGCCGGCGGATTTCGGACTCTCTCAGGAGCTCACCAGCCGGCTTCGAGCTTGGTATGACGCCTGGGAAGCAGAGAAATTGCATGTGAGCGGTTGGAGTTCGCGGGACGCGGAGAACGCGTGGAGAGCTGAGGGAGCCAGGATTGCGGAGCAGCTTCGCGACGAGATCAAGGCCTTCGCTGATGTGGAATACGACGA
This sequence comes from Micrococcaceae bacterium Sec5.1, assembly GCA_039636795.1. Lineage (NCBI taxonomy): Bacteria > Bacillati > Actinomycetota > Actinomycetes > Micrococcales > Micrococcaceae > Micrococcaceae bacterium Sec5.1. The sequence goes on from CP143430.1 coordinate 5,137,972, forward strand.
GTAACAGCCCCGGTGACTAAGACGGCACTATAGAAGTGTCCTTGGGATCCTTCAACGGGCACGGTTGTTCCTTGTCCGCTGTGCTCCCTTGCTGCGGCTATGCTCGTGCCGTGAGCATCGTTGGAGGCACTGCGCAGGACCACTTTCGTTCGATGGTGCGCACGGAATTGGCGCCGGAGCTGCGTCGCCTTGGTTTCCGCGGAAGCGGTGCACAGTTCGAACTTCCATCCGCCAGTCATTGGTTATTACTGGGCATTCAGAGATCAACGTCCAGTACCGCGGATGAGGTGCGCTTCACGGTGAACCTTTCTGCAGTCGACCGCCAGGCGTGGATCACCAAGCGTGAGACGGAGAAGTGGATGGGTGTGCGGCCTAGCGCAAACGTCTTGGGTCCTGTCACGACATCAATGCGTTTGGGAGTACTCATATGGGGAACTGACACCTGGTTTGCTATCCAGCCGAACCGATCCACTAAGGACGTCGCCTTTGAGGTCTTGGACGCCATTAGCGACAAAGGCATCTCCTGGTTACGCTCCCAGGAGTCTTCCAATGAGTCCCGCCCGTAAGGCGATCCACTATGCCTCACGCTTCGGTGTGCTCCTCCAACCGTCCTCGAAAGATGCGGCCAAAGCGCCTCTATTAACCCTGAACAAAACGGCGTTCCCAACTAACCGTCACGGAATCCCTCAGGACTTCACCGGCCCGTGACTAGGAAAAGAACTGCCATGAGCGCGTAGACGCCCCCAAGGATAAGGCCAAGGATCGCAAATATTCGATACTTCTTTGGCGTTCCATACGCTTGGGGCAGGCCCATAGCTGACAGCACAATGGCCGCCAGCGAGAGAATCAGCCCAAATATAGGGATTGAAAATAGAAAACAGGACGCAACTCCCAGTGCGAACCCAGTCGCTGCGACCGGATTCGCTGGTGGATTGACGGCGGCCTGCGCGTGCGTGTGCCGGGTCCAGGCTCCACCGTCCCACCATCGCTGTTGGGAGGAGCTGTTGGGGTCGGCGTACCAACCTGCCGCCGGCTTATTCATCTGAAGTCGGCCTTTTGCTTCGGATTGGGGATCAATGTTTGCGGATGTCGCTGGTTGGAAATTTCGTGAGAGTTCCGGCTTAGCAGACTTCGAAGCACGGAGCTTCACTCCAGCAACCCAGAAGAGGACGAGCCCTGCGACATCGAACGGGATCCAGAACTCCCGCGTGGCATACACCGGAACAAGCGGGTTGAACAGAACGGCTATAGCCACAAAGACACCAGCCCAAAGTGTTCTTTTCTGGGTGCCAGCAATGACGGCCACCCAGATTGCCGCCGCAGTCACAGCCCACCGCATGATGATGTACAACTCGTACTGGCCGCCCAAGTATGCCAGTAGCAGGAAGAACGCCCCGATGATGGCCGGCACCGTGGCCGGATGAGCCATGACCAGTGGCACGCCGTGTAACTGCTCCTCGGATCGCGGAGCAGTTGCGTGTCGTTGACCCCGGGACGGGTATGGGTCGAACGCAACCGGTGTTGTCGAACGGTGTACTACGTGCGAAGTCCATGCCTGCCCATCCCACCATCTCTGCTGTGATGGTTCGCTGGGATCGCTGTACCAGCCTGCAGCCGGACTACTCATGGAAACCGCCCTTTCACGTTCAACCTGAGGTCACTGTAGGCCACGGAAGGGCTGCTTTGGCTAACGCTTCGATGGCCGCCTTCGCCTCTTCTCGTAGTGAAGCCGCCCAAGGCCAACGGTCTGTCGTGCCTGTCAAAGTGCCCATTGGCCGATCCCTTCCGGACGCTTGAAGCGTCGGTAAGACCACCGGCTTATGGGCACATAATTTGATAAACGGGCCCCATGGCTGGCCCACCAAGTCGTGCAAAGGAACCACTACTAGTCCGAGAGGTCCTCTCCTTCGGCTTCATATTGGTGCGCGAGGGTCTCTCCTCGCCGCGTTAGCCTCAGCCAAAAGCCTTCACCCATCGGTCGCCACTCTAGAGCATCGAGTGCCATCTCTGACCAAATAACCCATGTTTCTGACGGAGGCGTCCAATCCTCAAAGCCCGTCTCCCCGAGCTCTCCAGGCACCAGGAGCCCCTCCGAATAAACGGAGTGAAGGACGTCCAGGACTACCTGCTTCGTATCCGGACTAATTGTGCCTCTAGTGCCCCACCACACGACGTTATGCAATGAAACCCAGTCGGCTAGGCCCGATACGACTAACTTACGGATGACTTCGTCTTTGCTTACCACGGCACGCCTTCCGCCAGATGTACGTCCGGCCTGATCCCGTTGCAGGGAAGATGTCGGTCGATAGTCCACTGGTCCCGGCATTAGGACTTTCACAAGAGCCTTGCGCCATCGAGCAAAGGACAATCGCTTAGAGTTCTGCCGCGTATCCCGTCGTCTCAGAGATGGTCCAAGCTCATACTAGTCAGGGCTGATTGGCTGCTGCTATGTCCGTAGAAGCGTGTCGTGCACCGTCACGTGCTCGCCGACCTGAACGGTCAATAGACCGTCCAGTCCCTCACAGCGGGACCACACTCGGAACTCTATGCGTCCATGCTCGTCACGCACGGAGATCTTCGATGCTGTCTCCCGCTCAAGAGAAAGCCGCACGTCGTCACCGTCACGCCAACGGACGCTTGCTGACCCAGCGATCTCATCCCAGGTCAGCTTGACGGTGCACCCATCGTTCGCCCACGCGATCACTGATACCACCCACGGCTGGCTGGACGGCTCGATCACAATTCCGAGATCATCCAGGTCTTCTAGCCGCGGAACCTCAAGTTGCGCGCTCATAACCACATGCTGTCACACTCGGCATGCGCAATGACCTGGGCTAGCTGCACGCTTAGGGATCCGTTACCGTGCGCCGCTGCTTCTGCGAACGACTCCGCAACGGCGGTCGCCAGGTCAATTCATCTCAGTCATCTGAAGCGACAATGACGTGGAGCGTGCCGAGAATCCGATCAATCACAATGTACTCGTGGAAACCCAAGCTGCCGGTGACGAAGCCGTAGTCATGTTCAGCTTCACGCGGGGGATTGTGCAGCTTCAGGACAGGACCTGAGTCCAAGAGTGAATAGATGGTTCCCAACCGTTGAATGGCATCGGCGGGTTGGGAGAATTCCGGGTCCGTCCAATCTTGGTCATTTGCCCAGACATCGATCTCGGCTCTCGCGGCCTCGGCCGTCGATGCCTCGAACAGACCCGGATGGATGGCATCAATCCTCCACCGCCCGTGGATGCCCCATGCGCGGACTTCCGTCGCCGGAGGAAAGGGGGATGCATAGTCGTGCTGATACCCGGGGCTCTGTATCAGGCTCTCGAGAATGGACTGGCTGTCCTGGCCTGGGTCGATGAGGAAATGCGTCAGGGCGACCCACATAAAAGTACCGGGCCCTAGATGGACGGTGTCTTCTCCAACAAGGGGCAATGTCATTGCTCAAATGTATTTCAAGGTTCGGTGGCTGGGCCGTTGGCGGCGCGTGCACCAAGTAGATCGCCACTCGGCAATGTCTTGCCATAAGGCGATCCTCAAGGGGACGCTGGGCGTCCGGTGGGCACCGTTCAAGTTTGACGCGCACTCAGAGGTGCGGAGCACCTCCTTTCTTGTCTAGAAACGGATGCCCGGTGAAGGATCCCTTACCGAACGCCCGAATCCATGGCATCGGATCTGGAAACGGGCACCACTGATCTCACAGCTCTGGGCGATTTGAAGATACAAGGAATGGGTTAGTCAGAGCCCTAAGACTGTTGAGTGCTGCAATCTGTGGGTACTGATCCCTGTGGAATCGCCATCGATCATAGGCATTCCAGTAGCTCAGCGCCCTTTGAACTGTCAGGCTTATGAATGCCGGATTGTCCTTGGTGAATTGGACATAGGCCTGTTGGAGTTCGGGTCGCTCAGCTAGCGTCGTCCCAAAGAACTGCTTTAGATCGTTGCCGATTTCGATGACGTATTCACCGCAGAGCTGGACCACGAACGGAATCGTCCACGAGGCATTCGCTTCGAGGAGATCCCGGAGAGCCGCTTGGCGGATTCGTCCGTCACCGTGTCTGGACATCCAAGCTGCGAGGATGAGTAATTGCTCTGGTCCCAGATTTTGAGTGCGACTAACCTCCGGCCACTGGTAGTAGGTCCTGTACGGGATTTGAACCAACTCACCCGAGATGTGAATTTTGATGGGGGACGGAGACCGGCCGTTTGTGTCTTGGATGAGTAGCGACATAGTTGGATGGTTTGGACACGCCAGAGCACGGAGTGCGGCGTTGGCATCCGCGCGAAACTCCAAGGGCACGGCGCCGAGGAGAAGAGGATCCATTATGGACGACTCGTTCATTGGCTCATTAAAGCAGCGCCAAAACCCTCATCACCGAAAGGGATGCCTTCGCCGTCACTGGTATCCCATTTCCTTGGAATTGGAACAGGGAGGGGACGCGGGCCGGAACATTCAGCCATTCGTGTCTTCGGAGATGGCTTCCAGGGCAAGGAGCATCGCGTGGGCTTCCTCAACCGAGAAGCGGGTGACAAGAGGCCACTCCCACCCGGCGCCGTAGTAATCATCGGTCACAGCAATACGAGCGATACGGATTGCTACTGGCAAGTCACTGATGTCCAAACCTTCCCCGCTGTCCAGTGCATCGATAAGGCTGTGGCGCTTCGAGTGGAAGGCCGTGTTATCCGCAAAGTCCAGCTTTCGAGCGAAGTGGTCCGACGACGACGCTGGGCCCCTCCAAACACGGAGCGCCGTCAGCAGGAAATCGCATAGGTCATCAGTAGGGTTTGTCAGCACTCTGGTCACCCATGAAGCTAACCATGCTCCGTTGAGGGATGTTCCACTTCCTTGTGAGTGGGACGGTGGCAGTTTCGGTATCTCCCATGCTGCCCGGGGCTCCGCGTAGAGTCTGAGAATGAATCCTCTGGTGCAGCCTGTACTCGTTGCGTCCCCTTACAGGCTCCGCCCGTTTACGGCAGCCGATGTTCCAGTGGTCCAGGAAGCCTCGAGCGATCCACTAATTCCTGCCATCACGACGGTTCCCGCCAGCGGTTCACGCCAGGCAGCTCTGGCCTTCATCGAAAGACAGCACCGGCGCTTAGTTGATGGCACCGGGTACTCCTTCGCGATTGCTGATTCCTCCTCTGATCAGGCGGTTGGCCAAATCGGACTGTGGCTGAAGAACCTCAGCCAAGGCCGGGCGAGCATTGGCTACTGGGTGGCACCAGCCCATCGAGGGAAGGGAGCTGCTTCTTCTGCTTTAGGTGCCCTCGCCGCCTGGGGTCTTGCGCACCCCGGGATTCATCGACTGGAACTCTACGTCGAGCCTTGGAATGAGGGCTCCTGGCGCGCAGCCGAGCGCAGCGGGTTCGTACGTGAAGGGACGATGAGGAGCTGGCTAGAGATTGGCGGCAAGCGCAAGGACATGTACATGTACTCGCGCCTTCCTGCTCGCTAGGAATCACGCTTCGCGGACCTCCCTGCTCTGCCGCGGTTTCGGTGTTCCACTTCCTTGGAAGTGGGACATCATTGACAGGCACACTCCTCAATCGCGCATCTGATTGTCAGCCAAGGTTCCTCTGGTACCGTTCGATGCCGCGCGGGTGCCCGTAGGGGGATCCCTTACCGGGCATCAGATCAAGAAGGTCTACCCCGCCGTCTGGCAGGAGTTGGGCGGAGTCCCCGATCGCTCCCGTAGAGTGGTGGTCCTCCCGGACCTGGCCTGGCTCGAACAGGCGACCACCCTCACCAAACTACGGGCAGGACACGCACTTACCGGGTATACGCATCTTGGGCAGGTTCGTACTGAGCATATGTTGCCTAATTGAAGAATTGAATTGGGCACCAATTGAGCCGTATGGGTTACACCTAGGCGAAGATTCTTCATATGCACGATTCGATCCTTCCCGCGCAGATCCAGCTGACCACCAGGTTCGGGGCTGTTCCAGCACCGCCCTCGCAAGGAGTGAACGTAGGAGTTTCCGAAAACCTGCGGTCACCGCATCTTCTACCCCTCAACGGTCTAAGGCATCCCGCCGCAACCGGGGCCAGTGGCTGGTTCATTTGGCGCGGCGAAGAGCTCGGAACCGCGCACGACTTCTTCGTTCCCTTGCACGTCGAGCATCTGACGACCTGGTGTCCGGAAGTCCTTCCCTATCTCGCGTTGCCTCCGGGGTGGCGATTCCTCTTAGCACCCGGCTACGAAGATGTCTGGTTCGACGAGTCGTTGTTGAATGCCTAAGGGAAGCTGATGATCCGGCTCAAGCTCCCTTCCAGTTCGCCGTCCGGTGAAGGATCCTTCACCGGGCACGGTTGCCCGTTGGTGGGCGGGAATCTGCAACAGGGTGACCATGGCCTGGAGGCACGTAATGGGCCGCCGGTTCTCTGGGGGCACGGAGCCGAGTAAGTGAGACTGGGCTCCGGATTTCTGGTCCTGGCTGGCCCGTCTTGCTGGTCCTGGCTCCCCCGTCTTAAGAGAACGTGCATTCCGTTTGACATCGACGAAACTAGAGGAAGACTATGGGCAAACAAAATCGTCGTCTTCTATGGAGTTCTCATGGCGGGAATCATGCTGGTCAAGCAGCGCGTCGCCGACGTCGCCCAATGGGATGCGGTGTTTCACGACCCGGAGTTGGACGCGGTGCGTCGCCGCCACGGGCTGGTGGTCACCGGAACCTACCTCGACGCGGAGACTCCGAACACCGTCATTGTTGCGATGGACATGGCCGATCTCGACCTGGCCCGGCAGTTCGCTTCCTCCGCCACGTTGGCCGACGCCCGCGAGAGGGCCGGAGCGATCGGCCCACCGGAGGGCGTCTGGTATGGCCCGAGAGAGGTTCGTTGACCGTGCACGGCGAGGCCGACCGGGCGCTGCCACGCTCATGGATCGGCGCAACCCCGCTCGGGATGGCGCGGCTTCGGGCCAAAAGATCGAAGTCGATTTCACATACGCCCGTTGAGGGATCCTCTACCGGGCACTGAAGTGCCCCTTGATTCCGGCCTACTTGGCAGTGCCCCTCCAGGACCATATCCGCGTAGCATGACGGCATGCCTGACCGGGACGAGACCGAAGCCGCTTCAATTACTCCCTCCTGGCACGGCCCGGAGTTATGCGGAGTACAAGCCTGCCACTGATAAACCCTCTCCTGCGCCAATCAACGTTGGCGGTTACGACGAGCTCCTCACCTGCTGCCAAGGGAAACGAGTGGTCCTTCCCCGCTCACGCGAGGGCCTTGTTGTAATTGATGCGCTGACTGTGGACCCGGAGGCGATGAAAGATCTAACCTGACTCGCTGCGGCCGTTGGCATGTTCTACGGAGACGTTCTCACTCACGCCATCCCGGGAGCTCATTGGGAAGTTATCGAAGTGGGCTTCCCAATGGTCCGGATAAGCAGAAACACAAGCATTTCGGTTATTCATGTGGCTCAACGATGGCTTGATGTAGGCTTCCCGACCCTGGTGATGAACTTCGACCACGCAACCGACCTCATTGACGAAGAGAGACTCCGAGGCAACTAGGCACTGCTGATGTGCGGGAATGAGTGTCCAGTGAAGGATCCTCAAACGGCGCTTGTCGTGCGCTGTTCAGCCGCGCAGCGAAAGGTGGCGCGCTTAGGAAGACCATTTGCGGAAGCCCGTCACTTATCCCTGTGAATCTCGGTTTCGTCGGTTGCTCCGGAAGGGAAGGGCGTTTAGCGCAGCATTGCGTATCGTGATGCCCGACCGGGTCTTGGGTACAAGGAGGCGGGATGCGATGCCGGCGCCTCGTTGTTGCTGTCGAACGTGTTTGTGGTGTTTGTGTTCATAGTCGGCGAAAGCGGCGGTGTGGTCATCAGGGTGCGCGGCAATGGAGTCGGCGAGGGTCTTGGCTCCAACGATCGCGTTGCTGGATCCTTCACCGAACAGCGAGATACAACTTGCCGCGTCACCGAGCAGCACGACTCGGCCGGCAGCCCACTGCGGTACGTCCACGTGTGTGACGGCGTCGAAGTACCTATCGTCGGACGCGCCCCATTCCTTAAGGGCGAGCGTTGTGAGCCATCCGCCGCCGGCGTAGGCGGACTCGACGATGCGTCTGCCGTGTTCGGCGTCCCGGTAGTCGAAATCGTGCTGTCCCCGGAAGATGAATGCGAACCCGGGCTTCCCACCTGCCGGATGGATGGTCAGGGAGGTTCCTGGTTCGTTGTACAACAGCACAGTGCGCGGATCTTCGATCGGCGCAGGCGCGCGCACCGTACCGACGAACATGCCGAAGGGGCGGGAAAAACGTTCTTCGGGGCCGAATGCCAAGCGGCGAACGGTGGAGTGGAGTCCGTCCGACCCGATGATCAAGTCATAGCGACGGGAAGGGGTCCGCTGAAACTGGACGTCGATACCCCTGTCGTCCTGGTGCAAAGCGGTGATCGAGTCGTCCCGGATGATGAGGCTTGTCTCGTGTGCCTTCTCAAGCAACACGTCGACGAGTTCATTTCGTGCGACCTCGACCTCCTGTGGGCTGCCACCGCGTAGCCGCGTGGGGATCTTTGCCTGTGCACGCCCGTCGGCGTCGACGAAGACCAAGCGTTCGACTCCGGTCGCGACCTCTTCCAGGTGGGACCAGATGCCCATTTGCCGTGCAATAGCGACGGCTCCTCCACGTACGTCAATAGGGTTGCCACTAGATCGGATGTCGGCCGCTCGTTCCACAACCGTGACCGACCAACCTGCCTTCGCCAGCCAATACGCGGCCGTGGAACCGGCAATGCCAGCGCCGGAGATCAGTATGTTGCGGTCCACCATGCATTTCATTCAAGCACTCAGCCCTGGCGTATCCCGCGTATTGACCCCAATTTGCTCGGGCAAGTCAGCGGCAATCATGCGGGCAAGGATCAAAGTGGTCCCAGTTCCACGAGACACAGATGAGTACGAGCCGATGCTGTTGGCTGCTCCCTGGCACCACATGCAGAGGAGGACCCTGGGCAGCCGACAGGGGCCGCATTCACACGGGCCCTGCTGTTGTAAACATCCTCCTGCCTACAACTTTGAGCTTCCCACGCCGATGCCAAACTACAGAGTGCTATCCCAGTCCCCTCACTTTTCCGCCATTTGGAGCTCAATTTGGAGAGCCGCTGGGCATTAGGCGTCTCAGTACACCCGTCTGCTGGAGTAGGGAGAAACGGTCCGGAACGCCCCAATGCTCGGAGATACGTCCGTCGACGACGACGGCAATGTCGATGACCGTCACCTCGACCGGCTTCCCGCTGGGTGGTCCGAAGAACGGTCCCGTGTTTGTTCCTCGTCCGTGGAAACGCACCCAGGCCGTAGTGCCTCGGGTGGCCCAGTCCTTGCTACCGACGAGAGCCCCCAGACGCGGGAGCTGCTGCGCGCCAAACTCGCAGGCCGGGACCAGATCATGGACGCGATGATCGCCGCGCTCGGGGGCGAACTCACCGTACCCCTGGACGAGGCACAGGCAATATTCCGCGGCCTGGCCGCCCCCGGCCTCTACCGGGAACTCGTAGAGCAACTCGGCTGGACCCCGCATCGCCTCGCCGATTGGATGAGTGAGACGCTCCAGCACCACCTGCTTCGAGCAAAAGACTGATGTAAGGACGTTGTCCAGGAGTCAGGTCCGCCCCGGTCAATCATCGTCTGCACTACCGAGCGCGTGGGTGCCTGGACCTGCCGCAGCCACTCCGATGAATGGCTGCGCGGACCCAGAAACGCAGCCAGGTCGATGCTGTCAGGCCCGACCCGTACTGGTGCAGCTACCGCCTGCTCGCGGGGGATCGGGATGCCGTTGCGGTACGTCTGGCGCCGCGGGCTTGTCCTAGGGCAGGATCGTTGCCATGACACAGATGCTCCCCGCCCCGCGTCTGCTTGCGGACGGCTTCGCGATGATTGAGTCCGGACGTTGGCACGAAGGCCGCCTGTGGTTCGCTCACTGGGGTGCCGGTGAGGTGTTGGCCGTCGACCTCCTGGGCCAAACTGAAGTCATGGCATCCGGACCGACGAGGATGGGCTGGGCCATCGACTGGTTGCCCGACGGCGATTTGCTGGTCTCCGGCGAGGATCTGACCCTGGTGCGGCCAGACGGCTCCACGGACAGGTACAGCGAGCAGGGAGGCAACGAGGTCATCGTCGGCCCGGCCGGCCACGTCTACGTAAACGGGGCCGACTTCGACTTCGCCGGGGGCGCGGAACCCACACCGGGGTGGATCCGCTTGGTCGCTCCAGACGGCACCACTCGCGAGGTAGCCGGCGACATCGAGTTCCCCAACGGCATGGTCGTGACTCCTGACGGATCGACGCTCGTGGTCGCCGAGTCCTTCGCCGGTCGACTATCGGCCTTCGACATCGGGCGCGACGGCTCCCTGTCCGGGCGCCGCAATTGGGCAGAGGGTCTTGGACCCGACGGCATCTGCATTGACGCCGCCGGCGGTATCTGGTCCCAGACGGCTGACACTTTCGCGCACACACGCGTCGAGGGCGCGCCCGCTGGAGCAGTCGTCCGGGTGCTCGACGGCGGCGAGATCACCCATCGGATCGAGACTGACGTACCGTGCTTCTCATGCGCGCTCGGCGGGCCGCAGGGTCGGCACTTGTTCCTGCTCTGCAACGAGTTCGAGGGAGTCGACCAGCTCAGGGCGGTGCAGGAGCGGCGCAGCGCCCGGATCTACGTGACCGAGCTGCCAAGCTGACCGGCGCCTGAATCACTGCGAGGATGCTAAGGATACGGATGGTTACTTCATCAACCGGGGCGAACCAGTGCCCGACGTACCTTCCTGGACGCTTTTCGCCCAGATGCTGCTCGCTGCCAGAGTGTATGCATAAATAACTGCAATTTCGGCGCGGCCCATCTCACCTTCAAATAGCGCTGTAAAAACACCGCCACTTGTCGCCGAAAGTCACAGTCGCAGGCACTGTGGTGCTTACGGCCGGCTCCCCTTGTGAGACTCACCCTCGTTCAACTTAGGCGGGGACTACGAAAGCGCCAACGAGGTGGACTTGAGCTAGGAAGATCGCATGAGGCGCGAGACGAGCTCGCGCCAGGAGTCAGTGAGCCGCTTCGGCGAGATGCCGTGGACGCGCACGTCGTTGACGATTCGTTCCGGGTCCAGCGCGGAAAGCAGAGACATCGCCATGACCCACGGATCGGCGATACCAGCCTCACGAAGCAGGACCTCGATATGTCGGTGCGCAAGGACAGTGGCCGGCACGTCAAAGCGATTGCGGGCATTGGTTGCGGCCGCTTTCAGGAGCTCGCCATTTTCCAGGACGAAGTAGATGCGGCCCTCACCGTAGGCCATGAGGCGTTCGCTGGGTGCGGCGCCCGGGCCCAAGGGCGGCGGACCAAACATGAAGCCGCGCTGGAATTCAGATTCAGAGTCACTGAGAAGGGTCATCATCAGGCCGGCCCTGCTACCGAAGCGACGGAACACGGTCCCCTTGCCAACGTTGGCCTTGCAGGCGAGCGCGTCCATGGTGAGTGCTTCCACCCCGAACTCGTCAACCAGCTCGCGGGCAGCGCAAAGGAGCCGTTCGCGATTCCGGGCGGCGTCACTGCGCTCATGAGGCGGACCAAAAGGCACGTCCGGCTGGATTGGGATCGAGCTCACAAAAAACATTCTAGACCCGGGAATAGAAACCGGACCGCGGTCCGTTTAGTATCAGTGAAGGTCCAAACACTTACAAAGGAGACACCATGTCAAAGAGCACCGTTCTTACCCTCGTCGGCAGCCTCCGCGCTGATTCCCACAACAAGAAGCTCGCCGAAGCCATCCAGCTGAACGCGCCCGAGAACGTAGACGTCCAGATCCACGATTCCCTGGGCAGCATCCCGTTCTACAACGAGGACATCGACGTCGAAGGCCAGGTTCCCGCTGAAGCTGCGGCCCTGCGTGCTGCCGCAGCCAACGCCGACACCCTTCTCCTCGTCACCCCCGAGCACAACGGCACCATGCCCGCATCACTGAAGAACGCCATCGACTGGCTGTCCCGCCCGTACGGCGCTGGCGCCCTCACCGGCAAGCCGACCGCCGTCGTCGGAACCGCTTTCGGCCAGTTCGGTGGAGTCTGGGCACAGGACGAGGCCCGCAAGGCTGTTGGCATCGCCGGCGCCAAGGTCCTTGACGACGTCAAGCTGGCCGTCCCGGGTTCCATGATCCGCTTCGCTGAGCTGCACCCGAAGGACGACGCTGAGGTTGTTGAGCAGATCAAGGCCATCTTCGAGCCCCTGACTGCCGTTCAGGAAGAAGAAGCAGCAGCCTAGTCTTTTCGCTTTCAATGCCCCCGCTCCATGCCTGCGAATCGCAGTGCTGAGTGGGGGCATTTGCGTTGGCGGTGTCCACGTTTCGGCGGCTGGTGCAGGCAGCGTGATCAACTCTTGTCCGAACCGTCACCGTAGCGGCATTTTGCTGCATGTCACACGGGCCTAACGTTGAACTACAGGTGGACGGACAGGAGCGTGGGGCTGTCATGCGTGCCGGGCGGAGACCAACAAGTACGACGGCGATCCCGGCTGCCTGCCTCGTGCTGGGTCTGCTGCTGGCTGGCTGTACTTCGGCCCCAGGGACCCTGCCCTCCGCCGGGGATACGTCATCTGCTCCAGTGGTGGGCCCATCCGGTTCGGTGCGTGATCCTGCGGCGGATGGGGCTTCGGACACTCCGTCTTCGACATCCACGGCAACGGGAAGCGGCGCTGCGACTCGTCCGGATGCACTCGCCACTCCCTCAAGCATTTCCGGCTCCGATGGTGCTGGCTCTGGCGACGGTGACGGTGGCACGGCATTGGCCGCAACGCCTGGGCCGAGTGCCGGCGTCGAGCTTTTACCCGTCGATACGCCAAGCCCTTCATCGACGGCTGTTGTTCCCGTTGCCCGGGGTGCGACCGTACCCCAAGACCTGAACTTGGGGCCGGCCGTCTACTACGTTGCCGTTGACGACGGGGGCGCCAGAGGTGTTCGCTTCGGATGCAACGACAGCCTGGTGCCTGTCCGCGGCGCACTGGCACCCGGTGACCCTTTGACGGTGGCGCTCAGCCGATTGCTGGAAGCTGGCATGCCCTTGGACACCGGCGCGGGCCTCTACGATTCACTGGCTAATTCCTCGTTGCACTTCCAGTCCGGATACGTCAGCGGAGCAACAGTGGTGGTGAACCTGGGGGGCACGCTGCAGCCCGGTGGAGTGTGTGACATCCCGCGCATCGAGGCACAGTTAACGCACACCATCGTCTCCGCCAGCGGGGCATCCCGGGCCGAAATTTACGTCAATGGCAAGACTTTGGCTGAGGCGCTGAGCCTGCGATAGCGCGTCGGACCCTCCGCGGGAGACATACATTGTCAACCCGCTTAGTCGTTGCAGGGGGCCAGCAAAGATTTAGCGGTGCAGGAACTTAGTTGAGGTTGCTGAGGTTTCAGTGCCGTGGCTTCAGGCCGTTGCGATGGCGAGTACCCGCCGCAGCGCCCACGCCACACGGAGCAGTGCCAAGACGGACGCGAAGGTGAGAACGAAGACAACCGCCTCCGGAATCCAGAGGCCCCTGGGACCATCGCCCTCCAACACCACTGTGACGAGGGCAGCAACCACCAGCAGGCCTAGGCCCGGGATGGCGAAAAGGAACACTTCTCCGATTTGGCGACGATGAAAGGCGGTGAGCTTCTCCAAAGGAAGCTCGCGCTGCCCAGGCGCCGCCTTTTTGCCGAGCACGTTGATGAGCATGGAGACGCTGGTGAGCGTGAGGCCAGCGGTAGCCCCAGCCAAAGTAGCAAGGGTCTGGAACAGGGTTCGACGGGCACCCGGATCGACGCCCTCCAGCATCAACGGCTGCTTCAAGAGCCACCCCAAGCCAAGCCACATCAGCACAGCCAAAATCGCCCACGCATAGTCTGCCGGCGGATGGAGCAGAAACCACCTCCAGACCGTCCGGCGGCGGCCGGTGCGCTCGACGTCAACCTCGTACAAGCTCATGATCCGCGCTGCCTTCTGAGCCCTGGGCTGACTTCCCATCCGCAGGTTTCACGCTGGCCGGTTCCGCCTTTGTGGGTTCTTCCTTTGAAGCGGCCGCCGCCAGCGCCTCACGCACTGCTGCCATTCCGCCTGCGACGATGTCCGGCACAGAGACCGAATCTGCGGAGCCTCTGATGTCCGGCAGTGTGAGGGCGAAGAAGGCCTCGTTATCCCTGGCCTGTTTACTGAGGATGGCAATGGCCTCGGCAGTGGACTTTCGGGGATCGTTGAAGACATCCGGGTCCACTTCGATGTGGGAGACGAAACGCTCCTTGAGCAGATCAATCACTTCGCGGTCGCCGGTCAGGGAGTCCTTGCCCTCGGCCACGACGTAGTCGAAGTGCTCAACTGATCCCGCCCTACGGAAGAGATCAATGAGCTGCTGGATGCGCTCCCGGATCCGCTGCTTGTCCTCGGCCCTTCCTGAACGGCCCACACTGAGGGAAATCCGGAAGGTTCCCTGGTTCATCAAGCGTGAGGCACTGTCCAGAACGTCAGCCCATTCACCCTCCATCAATTTTTCGGAGAGGCGTTCAGCGGGAAGCGCGAACTCGAAGCGACTCACCTCAAGCCTGCTGAGGATCTCCTCGATGTCCTCACGGACCACCGGGACCAATCCGAGCTCAAGCCCCAACATGCCTTCGAGGTACTCTCCCATCCTCGACGCCCGAGGACCATTGCCGCTGGTCAACACGGCGATGACGTTCCGCTTCAGGAAGGCAAAGTAGGTGGTTTCCAGGAGGTGGTCGCCCGGCGCCAACGGGAGGGGTTTGCGGCGCCCAAGTGCGTCCCCCACGCTGGGCAGGTTGGTGTCGCGCACCCGGTCCAAGAGGATCACCGGATGCGGTGAGAATGATGCCGTTTGCGCCAGCAACACCGTGCCGTCCGCCCCGATGAAATGCCGCTCGGTCCCAGCCTCTTGGGCCCTCTGGAGTGCCTCGGCCACCCGGCGCGCCGGAAACGGAGAGCGCAGATCATCGCCATTCAGTTGCTCAATGCGCCAGAACTGCACACTGCGTCTCGCCATCCGCCCTCCCCTGCCTACCGGTCTTTGCTGCTGATTCCAAGCTAACGGTGGGGTCAGACATTAAAGCCAGGTTCCGCCGTCGTGCGCTTTCATCTGCCGCAAACCGCGCGACTTACGGCCGGTACTTGGGTCCCTGGGCGAAGAGCGCATCCATTTCGTCGTGGCTGCGGGTGCCTGCCAATCCCGCCCAGTTTCCGTCCCCCAGGATCTCCTTCGCCACCCGCGCAACTTTTGCGTAGGCAGCTTTCGCCGTATTTCCGCCGATGCTGACCCGCCGTATGCCGGCGTCGTGAAGTTCCAGGGGCGATGGCGCACCTACTCCCGCAAGGGCATTCAAGGGTGCGGGGATCTTGCTGGAGAGTTCATGCAGGACGTGAAGGTCCACGACGCCGGGAACGAAGATGCCGTCCGCACCCGCCGTAAGGTAGGACTCAGCACGGTGCAGGGTCTCTTCGTAAGCGCTGTCCGGATACTGTCCCGAGAGGTAGGTGTCCGTTCGGGCATTGATGAACAACGGGATTCCGCGCTCGTCCGCCACGGCACGGATCAAAGCGATTCGCCGCGATTGTTCGTTGATTTCCGTGAGTGGCTCTGCAGCGGAGTCCTCAATGTTGATGCCAACCGCGCCTGCATCCAGCACTCCGTGCACGGTGGCCCGCAGTTCATCGTCTGTACGCCCGTATCCAGTTTCGATGTCTGCAGTTACCGGCAGTTTGGTTGCCCCTACCACCCGCCCCAGCGCCGCCATCGCCAACCCCCACGGCACGTGGTCACCGTCCCGGAAGCCCAAACTCCAGGAAACCGCCGAACTCGAAGTGGCTATCGCCGTCGCACCAGCCTCCTGCACCACTCGGGCGGAGGCGGCATCCCAGACATTCACCAGGACCAGCGGCGTGGGCCCGGCATCGTGAAGCTTGTGGAAGAGTTCGGCCTTGGTCACGGATCCCCGGTGCAGTGTCATAGCTACATTCCAGCCCCTGGCGTTCCCGGCGTAAAGGAAACACCGCAAACCGGCGCGTTCTTGAAAACATATGTTGCCTAATTAGCAACCTTCGGGGGTATCCTGTCACTGTGACCCACGAAACATTGGATGCCGGCACCAAGCTGCCCGCTGAAGCCATCGACGCCATTGAGCGGGCCGCTACGGCTGCCGCCCACCCACACGAGGAGCTGTTCTCCGCGCGGGCCGCCAACATCAAGCAATCCGCTGTCCGCGACGTCTTCGATATCTCCATGCGGCCCGGCCTTGTCTCGCTCGCAGGCGGCAACCCATATCTGCAATCGCTGCCGCTGGAGAAGCTTGGCCAGACCGCCGCCAGGATCATCGCCGAAGACGGGATGACCGCCCTGCAATACGGCGGTGGCCAAGGGACCGCGGAACTGCGCCAACAAATCTGCGAGATCATGGCAGCAGAGGGCATCATGGACGCCCAGCCTGAGAACATCGTGATTACTGCAGGTTCCCAGTCAGCGCAGGATGTGGCAACCAAGGTCTTCTGCAATCCCGGCGACGTTGTCCTCGTCGAAAACCCCACCTACGTTGGGGCCCTGAATACCTTCGAGGCTTACCAAGTGCAGGTAGAGCCGGTCGAAATGGACGACGACGGGTTGGTACCTGAACTCCTCGAGGCCAGGATCGCAGCGCTTCAGGCAGAGGGCAAAAACATCAAGTTCCTCTATACGATTCCCAACTTCAACAATCCCTCGGGCATTACCCTGGCTGAAGCACGCAGGCAGCGGATCGTAGATATATGCCGCAAGGCGAATATCATCGTTTTGGAGGACAATCCCTACGGCCTGCTGCGGTTTGACGGTCACCCAATCACCCCGATGCGGGCTGCAAATCCAGATGACGTCATCTACTTGGGATCCTTCTCCAAAATCTTCGCGCCGGGTCTTCGCATTGGTTGGGCCTTGGTGCCTGCCCACCTGCAGCGTCGTTTCTACCTGGCCTCCGAAGCAGTCACGCTTTGCCCGCCGCCTCTGAACCAAATGCTCGTATCGGCATATTTGCGCGAGTACGACTGGCGGGGACAGATTGAAACCTATCGCGGCCTCTATGCAGAACGGTGCAAAGCCCTGCTCACGGCCTTGGACGAATACATGCCGGCCGGACTCTCGTGGACACGCCCCGACGGCGGATTCTTCGTCTGGGTAACGCTGCCCCAAGGCGTGGACACCTACCCCTTGTTGAAGAAGGCCATCGACGCGGGGGTTGTCTTCATTCCCGGCGCAGCTTTCTCGCCGGCAGACGGACCCTCCAACAAGCTGCGCCTGGCCTTCAGTGCTGTACCGCCGGATACGATTGCCGAAGGCGTACGTCGTCTGGCCCCTGTTCTCGCAGAGGCCATCAAAGCCACCACTGAAGGAGCAGCACTATGACCGGGGTTGTCATTGTAGGAGTAGACGGTAGCGAGACGGCGATGAGGGCGGCCAAGGCTGCCCAGCAACTGGCCATCGGGATTGGAGCCAGTCTTCGCGTGGTGAGCGCTTTCGACAGCAACAAGACCGAGGTGGTTGAGATCGGGACGGACAAGTGGATCGTGTCAGACGCCGCCGAGGCCGAAGCCGTCGCCCGCACCGTCGCGGAGCGCCTGTCTGATGACCGCCTTGAGGTCACGTACTCGGCGGCCCGCGGCAAGCCCGGTGAAGCCTTGGTCAAGGAAGCAGAAATGCTCGAAGCACGGTTGATCGTGGTGGGCAACCGGCGCATGCAAGGCCTGGGTCGTGTCCTTGGCAGCGTAGCCAACACTGTGGCCCACAACGCTCCTTGCGATGTCTATATCGCCAAGACCGACCAACCATAAGCGACCTGAATCACGCCGCCGGGTGGGGAGGCTCACCCGGCTTTTGGCGTGATTTAGGCCTGGCACCAGAAGTCATCGTTATAAAATTGAGATGCCCCCAATGGCGTGAGCCATCCTCCATCAACTGACTTCAGGGGACTTCACTTGCTTACTTTGCAGCCGCGCCAGCGCGTTGGACACGACATCCTGCTTGCCCGCCACGGCAACAGCATCAGCACGATGCGTTTTGACCGCGCGAATGACCGCATCATCGCGATGCTCGACGACGGTTCCTGGGACAGCGCGCCAAACATGATTTCCCCTAGCTTGACCATGCCGGAAACTTTCGGCAGCATCATGCGCAAGGACTGGCGGTTCCTCTCCCTTGCGTGCGTCGCAATGATCACCTTCGCGGCCATGGCTATGGGCATCAGCGCGGAGATGGCAAACCACATGTCCACCACGGAACTTCAGGCGTTGCTGGTTAATTACCCCGCGTTCTAAGCGGGGCCGCCGCCCTTGCAGCAGGCCTCGGAGGCCTGCCCCGCCGCGAGCGGCCTGCCTCAGAGCATCCATTCCTGCAGCAGCCACCAGGACCCTCCGATGACGATGCCGCCGAACAAAGAACCGGCGACGACTTGCCCGAGCGTATGGGCCCGCAGAACCACGCGCGACCATCCAACGGCCGGCACTATGCCCAACACGGGCAGCCAGCCGGGCCCGAACATCATCACCACAATGACGGCAGCGGCGGCGATTGCCGAAGCGTGTCCACTCATCTTCCAAAAAGCGCTCACCACGGCCAGAACGGCAATGCCTCCGATCAGGGCGATGATCATGAGTGAAACGCTCACCGGCCCCTTGATCAGCTGCAGCACCATCAGGCCCACAAGCACGGAAATCAAGGCAAGCAGCAGCAACGCGGGCCGCTGACGACGGTCGCTGACATGATGATCGGTGATTCTGCCCAGACGGATCATCACCAGCACGTATGCCAACGGCAGGACGCAAACGAAGAGGGCTCCCAGCAGCCCGAAACCCATCGTCCCGGGAAACCCCGGTTCGATAGCCGAACTGATCAACAGTAAGGCCGTCACTACGATCGGCGGCTGAAAGGCTTCCGTTAGAACCTGGGCGACGATGCGCCAGGGTCCTGATAGCAACTGGTGTCCTGACCGCAACTGGGCAGGCACGTGACCAGCCTCGTCAGCGGCCAAAGCGGTGTTCGGCCCTTCGCTCGCATTGGTGGCGGCCAGGCGATCAGTCAAGCAACAATGCCGGTTCTTCAAGAATGGCAGCTACATCAGCCATAAAGCGGGCCGAGAGGTCGCCGTCAACCACCCGGTGGTCAAAGGACCCACCCAGCGTGGTGATCCACCGCGGAATCACTTCCCCGTCCAGGACCCATGGCTTCTGCTTGATGGTTCCAAACGCAATGATGGCAACCTCGCCCGGGTTGATGATGGGCGTTCCCGTATCGATGCCAAGCGCACCGATGTTGGTGATGGTCAGGCTGCCGCCCTGCATCTCGGCAGGCTGCGTCTTGCCCGCCCGGGCCTTCGTGGCGAGATCGTTGAGGGCGAGGGCCAACTCCTTCAAGGAGAGATCCTGGGCGTCCTTGATATTGGGCACCATCAAGCCACGCGGTGTTGCAGCTGCAATACCCAGGTTCATGAAGTGCTTGACCTGGATCTCCGCACCGCCGTTGCCATCAGCGTTAGCTACCCACGTGGCGTTGACACTGGGGTTCCGCGCGGCGGCCCAAATGACTGCTTTGGCCAAAATAAGAAGCGGGGATACTTTGATGCCTTCGAAGTCCCGCGAAACCTTGAGCCGTTTGACGAACTCCATGGTCCGGCTCGCGTCGACGTCAACAAAGATGCTGACGTGCGGTGCCGTGAACGCGGACTCCACCATGGCCTTGGCGGTTGCCTTACGCACGCCTTTAACAGGTACACGCTCGATCCTCTGGTCCTGCGGCTTCTTGGAAGCGCCCCAGAACGACTCCGCCTGATCAAGCTCAGCGTCACGCTGCGCCTGATAGCTGACCAGGTCCTCGCGGGTCACCTCGCCGCGCTGTCCTGTGGCTACGACGTCTGCAAGGTCAATGCCAAGATCGCGGGCGAACTTGCGCACCGGCGGCTTCGCAAGGACCTTGTTGACGAGCCCGCTGATGGTACCGCTGATGGCGGCACCGCGTGATGCGGCGGTCTGGGGCGCTGAAACTCCCGGCGCTGTGACATCCCGCGCTGTGACGTCGGGCGCTTGAGTGCTGGCCGCTGGCGTGACCGGCGATTGCATGACCGGCGCGACGGCGGCGCGTGCCGACGTCGGGCGTTGAGGCATTGGCACCTGGGCTGCTTGGGCAGCCAAAACCGCTTGGTGGTCCTGGACTGTACCTTCGGCGTTTTCCGCAACTGTAGTTGGCTCGCCAGTACCGGCTGGACGCTTGCGCGCACGGCGCTTCACGGCGTCGGCCTTGGGGCCGGAACCCACAAGCGGTCCGCCTGCCGGCCCGTTCTCGCCACTGTCGATATCAACAGGAAGCTTTCCGTAGAGAGGGGCATCGACGGCGGGAGTCGCCGCCGGAGCCTGCGTCACCGGCGCTGCATCCCCGGGCTGGTTGTCCGAAACCGCGATGATTGCGGTGCCAACCTCCACCGTGATGCCTTCTTCGACCAACAACTCGGTGACCGTGCCGGCGAAGGGCGAGGGGAGCTCAACGAGCGACTTCGCCGTCTCGATCTCACACAGTACGTCGTTGATGGCAACGGTGTCGCCGGGCTTGACCTTCCAAGCCACTACCTCGGCCTCGGTCAGGCCTTCGCCGACGTCCGGCAGGTTGAATTTCTTTACAGTCACAGTGGTCCTCGATTTCCGTCTGCCCGGCTGTGAAGCCGGACTGGATCAGGGCGGTTTAGTAAGCCAGGGAGCGGTCGAGCGCTTCGAGGATCTTGTCGATGTCCGGCAAGTAATCCTCTTCAACCTTGGCCACGGGATACGGCATGTGGAAACCGCCAACACGGATCACAGGGGCTTCAAGGTGCAGGAACGCCCGTTCGCTGATGCGGGCTGCAATCTCTCCGCCGATACCACCGAATGTGGGGGCTTCGTGGGCGACGATCAGCCGGCCGGTCTTCTTGACCGACGCCTCAATGGTGTCGAAGTCCACGGGCGAGATGGAGCGGAGGTCGATGACCTCAATGCTGCGTCCATCCTCAATTGCAGCATTTGCTGCAGCGAGGGCAACCGGAACCAACGGCCCGTAAGCCACAATCGTGGCGTCCGTACCTTCACGGACCACATGTGCCTTGAACGGGTCTTCTGACAGACCAGCATTCTCAACATCCACCTCGCCCTTGAGCCAGTAGCGGCGCTTGGGTTCGAAGAAGATCACAGGGTCCTGGCACTCAATGGCTTTCTGGATCATCCAGTAAGCGTCATGGGCGTTGGACGGCGAAATGATACGGAGGCCAGCGGTGTGGGCGAACAACGCTTCCGGGGATTCGGAGTGGTGCTCAATGGAACCAATTCCGCCGCCGTAGGGGATCCGAATAACCACAGGAACAGTCAGGCGGCCATGGCTGCGGGCGTGGATCTTGGCCAGCTGCGTGGTGATCTGGTTGAAGGCCGGATAGACAAAGCCATCGAATTGGATTTCGCACACCGGCGAGTAGCCACGCAATGCGAGCCCAATAGCAGTTCCCACAATGCCGGACTCTGCCAGAGGGCTGTCGACGACGCGGTCGGCCCCGAATTCCTTGATCAGGCCATCCGTCACCCGGTAGACGCCACCGAGATGCCCGATGTCCTCGCCCATCAAGAGGGACTTGGGGTTGCTCTTCAGCGATACGCGGAGACCCTCGTTGATGGCCTTGGCAATGGTCATGGTCGCCATCAGTTAGCTGCCTCCTGGTCGGTTTCGAAGCCTGCCGAGTATTCCTCGAACCACGCCTGTTCCTCTGCAATCAGCGGGTGTGCTTCGGCATAGACGTTGGCGAAGGAATCGCGGATGTTCGGCACCTCCAGGCCGTGCGTGGTGCTGCGGACATACTTGGCCAGCTCATCCCCGTCGGCTTGAACCTGTTCGAAGAAGGCTTCATCGGCGAGCCCTTCAGTCCGCAGGTATTTCTCCAAACGCTCCAGCGGATCCTTCGCACGCCACGCGGTCTCTTCGGCCAATTCGCGGTACTTGGTGGGGTCGTCAGCTGTGGTGTGCGCACCGACACGGTAGGTGTACGCCTCGATAAGTACAGGGCCGCGGCCCTCACGGGCATGCTCCAAGGCCCATTCAGTGACGGCATGCACGGCAATGACGTCGTTGCCATCCACACGGATTCCCGGGAATCCATAACCCTTGGCGCGGTTGGCCAACGGGACCTTGGTCTGGACTTCGGTAGGCACAGAGATGGCCCAGTGGTTGTTCTGGCAGAAGAAGACAACCGGGGCGTCGTACGAGGCAGCGAAAACCATTGATTCGTGGACGTCCCCTTCGGAGCTGGCGCCGTCACCGAAGTAGGCAACCACTGCAGCCTTGGGATCATTGGAACCATCGGCAACCGCGAGCTTCTGGTCACGCTGGATGCCCATGGCGTAGCCCACTGCGTGAAGCGTTTGGGCGGCCAGCACCAGTGTGTAGAGGTGGAAGTTGTTCCCCCGCGGGTCCCAGCCTCCGTTGGAGACTCCGCGGAACTGCTTCAACAATTCAGCAAGGTCCACGTTGCGCACAAGCGCGACACCGTGTTCACGGTAAGTGGGGAAAATGTAGTCCTGGGGCTGGCTGGCGTGGGCCGAGCCGATCTGGGCGGCCTCTTGACCGGTCAGCGGCACCCACAAAGCGAGTTCGCCTTGGCGCTGCAGCGCGGTGGCCTCCTGGTCAAAACGGCGAATCCTGGCCATGTCGGCGTAAAAGACGCGGAGCTTTTCGGGGTCTATCCGCTTGGCATAGTCAGAGAAGACGGGATCGGTGCCTAGCTTTCCGTCAGGGCCGAGCAACTGGACCATCTCTACGGGTTCACCCGAGGCAGCTACAGCCGCTGAGGTTGCCGCCAGAGTTTCATCGGTCCCGGGGGGCAGTTGTGTCGAGCCCATTCCGTCTCCTTGCTTGCCGCAGCTAGTGCCGGGCAATGTCTGTCGCTGGGATATATGCCCATTCCGGAATGCATTCCGGAACGGGCATATATTTTGGCTTTCGTCCTTACTTTATCGGCAGTAAGTAGCGTAGGCGCATTTGTTAACCGCTAGGAACTGTGCGGAGCCTTTGTATAACCTGCACAGAGTTTCAGGAACCTTGTATTGGCTTCCACTTCGCCAATGCTGACCCGGACTCCCTCATTACCGAAGGCCCGGACAGATAGGGCCTGCTCGGCTGCCAACGCCGCAAACTCGCCGCTGTTCTCCCCCAAGTTCAACCAAACGAAGTTCCCCTGGGCCTCCGGCACGAACCATCCGAGAGCGCGGAGACCCGAAGTGACGCGGTCCCTCTCCTCCACCAGGCTTTGTACCCTTTCGACAACCTGGTCGAAATTTTCGAGGGATGTAATCGCTGCGCGTTCTGCAATTTGCGATACGGCGAAGGGGGTAGCCGTAACGCGAAGGTGCTGGGTGAGCTGCGGGCCGGAAACACTGTATCCAACCCGCAGTCCTGCCAACCCGTGGGCTTTGGAGAAAGTCCTCAGCACCACAACATTGGGGTATTTCCGGTAAAGCTTGATCCCGTCTACGGCGGCTTGGTCCCGGACGAATTCCTGGTAAGCCTCATCAATGACCACCACCACGTTGGGCGGCACCGACTGGATGAAGCGCTCCGTTTCCTCAGCCGTGAGGATGGGCCCGGTGGGGTTGTTCGGGGTGCAGAGCAAGATCACCTTGGTGCGCACCGTGACCGCAGCGGCCATGGTTTCGAGATCGTGACGGCCGTCCGGAAGCAACGGGATCTGCACGCTGGCCGCCCCCGCAAGGCCCACACAAATGGGGTAAGCCTCGAAGGAGCGCCAGGCGTAGATCACCTCGTCCGACTTGCCGTCATCATTCTGGCCCGCGAAGGTGGCAAGAATCTGGTTGAGCGCGCCGAGGCTTCCTGCACCGGTGACGACGTCGTCAGCAGGAACATCCAGGAAGTCAGCCAAAGCATTGCGCAGTTTGGTTGCCAAGGGGTCTGGGTAGCGGTTGATGTCAGTCTGATCCGCGATGGCCTGCAACACTGCAGGGATCGGAGGCAGCGGGTTTTCATTGGACGACAATTTGTAGCTGGTGAGGCCCTCGATCGCAGCGGGGGGTTTACCAGCCGCGTACTTGGGGAGCCTGTCCACGACCGGTCGAGGGAGTACGCCCTCCGGTGCGTTGTCAGTAGTAGTCATGGATTCAAGCCTACTTGCACCCTTGTGGCGTTTGGCATGTTCGGCAGCCAACGTTCATCCTCATCCAGTTGCCTTTCCATAGTGATGTCCCAGCCGAGCCACAGACGAGTATGAAAGCATGGGTGCATGGGTTCATTCATCGTTCGCGTCCTGATCAACGGCCTGGCTCTGTGGATCGCCAGCTGGCTCTTGGATGGACTGGAGATCTCTTCCTCTGCCACTGAAAAGGCGGCAGCCAACGCCGGGATCACTGAAGGCGCGGATGCAGCGGGGATCGTCTTGGCGTACCTCTTCATCGGCCTGATTTTTGGAGTCGTCAACGCGTTCGTCCGCCCGCTGGTCAAGATTCTGTCCCTCCCCGTGACGATCCTGACCCTGGGGCTGTTTACGATCATCATCAATGCGGCAATGCTGTACCTGACAGCGTGGCTGAGCAGCTTCACGCCTGTGCACCTCACTATTGACTCGTTCTTCTGGACAGCCATCCTCGCCTCGATCATCATCAGCATCATCAGCGTGGTTGCCGGCCTGATCCCCGGGGCCCGCAAACGCTAGATGCAGTTCCCGCCGCTGGGCCTGTTCTCACTGTTGGCGCCGCACTAACCATTGGCACTGCAGTCACCATTGCGCTGTACTTACCGCGCTCCGGCCCCGGAACGTGTCTCGGGAAGATTGGGGTTCCGCAGGCTCGGCCTCTTGTCCGGCAAGGGTGACCGTTCCAGCTTGAAGTGCGTCACCTTTGCCGCGCCTCCCACACCAACAACACCCGCGAACACTGCCGTAGAAGCTGCAAGGGAGGCATCCTTACTCGCCGTGACCAATTCCGCGCCTTCGGCGTAGTTGTCGAGTCGGTGACCGGGACCCAGGCCCGGGTCTTCTCCCTCTGGAGTTTTGACTTCATTGTTCAGCGTTACCGTCACCCTGTCCTTGGTATCAGGGTTCACCCTGCCGTCCGAACCAGGGACCCAGTCCTGGACGTGCTCCAGGTGCAATGAAGCAATGCCGGGTTCCGCGCTAAGACCGCCAGCAGGGGCTCCAGCCGTCAGTACATATTTGAGGTCGAATTCGCTCAGGAATGCCTTGTTCTGGCCGAGGTTCATGGCGTGTGCGCCTCCTTGACTGTGCCCGACTGCTACCACCTGGTCTCCGGCTTCAGCGCCGGCTTCTCTCAATGCCTGACCAATGGCCGGAACCACTTCTTCAGAGTCGTACCCGAGTGCTTCACCTACACCCGCTTTGTCGAAGGGATTGGTATCTGGTGCTTCGGATTGCGTTCCCGGAATCAACACCATCCAGGAGGACGAGCCATCGTTGCCCAGCTGGATGATCTCAATTTCTCCATCGCCCCGGGCATGGAGTTTCTCGAGTCGCCGGATGCTCTGTGCCATGGATGGATCGAGTTGCTCGACCGACTCGTCCATCTTCTCGATGCTCACCGGGCGCGGCCTCAGTCCGGGAACGAGGGGGGACTGCAGCAGTCCATGCATGATGTCCCGCGCCGCCATCCCCGGTGGAATGATGGTTGTGACCACGTTGTGCGCGATGTCCCGGCCAGGCATCCAGGGTGCACCTGACATCTTCATCTCATCAAGCCTCAACATCCGCGGGAACAGGTTCTTGACCTCGGTTTGGACGTAATCGTGATGACTGGAACGCACACTGGCGCTGACACCAACCAATTCCTGACGCACCCTGCCTACGTCTTGACCGCTTTCAGCCACCGCATCGATTGCCGCACACCCCGAGGCGTACGAGTCGAAGAGGTAAGGCCCCAAATCAGCCTGCACCCTGCGGGTTTCTTCTTCCACACCAATCAACTGCTGAACCAAGTCATCAAGGAGTGCGGCTCCACGCAGGAGCTCTTCCAACTGGCAGGACATTCCGCCCACTCCCCCACGGATGCTGAGGATCCCATCCGGGGCCGGGGCCATAGGTTGAGGGGCTGAACCCCCACCAACAGGAGCAACATCAGCCATCAGTGCCCCCTCCCGTCGGAGACGGCGACGTTCTGTGAATGACGGAGAACCGAGGCGGCTGCATCTTCCAGTGATTCCCGTGCCCGCATCAGTGCTGAGGCGTGAAGAGCAATAGTTGTCCTGTAAGCACTTCCGGCCGGCGACTGCCACTCTTCCAACTGGGTCCGCCGCAAGGATGCCAGCACAGCATCCGTCTGATCCACGGAGGCCTTAATTCGCCAAGCGAGCCTCTGGACTTCGTGGCTGCGCGAGGCGCACTCCAGGGGATCGAAGGTGGGTGGGTTGGCTGCAGGCATCAAGCCGACGCTCATGTCCGTGTACTCCATTGATTGTTCTGCTGATCGGTAGGTACGACGCTACGGAGCCGGGGAACCGGGCGGAAGCGCCGCCGTCGGCTATGTGGATAACGCGGGCGGCTGTCCACATAGCCAAGTCACCAACTCGGGCGCCTCCACGGAACATGAAAGAATAGGCCCCATGGCTGAATCCCCTCGCGTGTCCCTCGCTTCCGAACCCCTCGCCCTTGGCGCCCTCGATGGCCGCTACCGTGCCACCGTCGCGCCCCTCGTTGACTACTTGTCCGAGGCCGCATTGAACCGCGATCGCGTTCACGTTGAGGTTGAGTGGCTTATCCACCTGACCAGCCAGTCGGTGCTGCCCGGAGCAGGTCCCCTGACGGACGAGCAGGTTTCGCAGCTCCGTGCCATCGTCACCGAATTCAACGCCGCATCGGTCAACGAACTCGCCGAGATCGAGGCCGTCACGGTCCACGACGTCAAGGCAGTGGAGTACTACATCGGCCGCCGCCTCCCCGCGATTGGCATCGAAAACCTCACAGCCATGGTTCACTTCGGCTGCACGTCAGAGGACATCAACAACCTCTCTTACGCCGTTGGTATCAAGGGCGCCGTAGAGGATGTGTGGCTCCCCAACGCCACCGCACTGGTCCAGCAGATCGAGGCCATGGCAGAAGCCAACCGTTCTGTGCCCATGCTGTCCCGTACCCACGGCCAGCCCGCCACGCCCACCACACTCGGCAAGGAACTCGCGGTCATCGCGCATCGCTTGAACCGCCAGCTGGCACGGATCGCCAAGACTGAATACCTCGGCAAGATCAACGGCGCCACGGGCACCTACGCAGCACACGTTGCTTCCGTCCCGAGTGCCGACTGGGAAGCCATTGCCAAGACCTTCGTCGAAGGGCTGGGCCTCACCTGGAACCCGCTCACCACGCAGATCGAAAGCCACGATTGGCAGGCAGAGCTCTACGCCGATATTGCCCGCTTCAACCGCATCCTGCACAACGTCTGCACGGACATCTGGAGCTACATCTCCATCGGATACTTCCGCCAGATTCCCGTTGCTGGTGCCACCGGATCCTCCACCATGCCGCATAAGGTCAATCCGATCCGCTTCGAAAACGCCGAGGCCAACCTGGAAATCTCCAACGGCCTGCTGGACACCCTGGGCGCAACGCTGGTTACTTCCCGCTGGCAGCGCGACCTCACGGACTCCTCCTCACAGCGCAATATCGGTGTTGCCTTCGGTCACTCCCTGCTGGCAATCTCCAACGTCGCCAAGGGCCTTAAGGCCCTCGACGTCGCCGAGGAAGTCCTTGCTGGCGACCTCGACACCAACTGGGAAGTCCTGGGCGAAGCCATCCAGATGGTCATGCGAGCTGAAGCCATCGCCGGCGTGGAAGGCATGGAGAACCCCTACGAGCGCCTGAAGGACCTCACCCGGGGCCAGCGCGTAGATGGTGCCCGGATGCAGGAGTTCGTGCAGGGGCTCGGCCTCTCCGCCGACGCCGAAGCCCGCCTGCTCGCCCTCACCCCCGGCAAGTACACCGGCATCGCCGAGAAATTGGTGGACCACCTGAAGTAGCAGTCAACGCTCGACGACGGCGGGCCGGGGCTTGGTGCCTCGGCCCGCCGTCGGCGTTTAATTAGTGGGTCCCGGCTCTTTCCTGCCCACTTCGTCACCGAGCCACACTCTTCCAGGTGCGGAGAAACGGCGTGTCGGGGCGTTCGCTCGCGTTCACCGCTGATTGGCTGGAACCAACTGGGCGGGAACGCACGGCCAGGACAGATAAGGCAACAACGTAAGGAGCGGAGCACCCATGAAGCTCCTACTGATCAGGCACGGACAGACCCCCGGCAACGTTGCTGGCCAATTGGATACTGCCTTTCCTGGCCCGGGGTTGACGGAACTCGGCGAACGGCAAGCGGCCGCGCTCCCGGAGGCTCTTGCAGACGAGTCCATTCAGGCCCTCTACACCTCCACGCTGCTCCGAACCCAGCGGACGGTGATACCGCTCGCCAAGGCCACGGGACTGGAACCGGAAATCCTGAACGGCGTCCATGAGATTGAAGCTGGTTCGTTGGAGAAGAAGACGGATCATGAATCGCATTTGCGGTACATGAGCACGGTGTTCGCCTGGTCCGACGGCGACCTCGACGTTCGCATGCCGGGCGCCTTCAACGGCCACGACTTCTTTGCCCGCTTCGATGCCTCCGTGGAAAAGGTCGCGGCCGCGGGCCATTCGACGGCGGCCATCGTCAGCCATGGAGCCGCAATCCGCTGCTGGGCAGGCCGCAGGGCAGAGGATATCGACACTCTCTTCGCTGAGACCCATCAATTGCCCAATACCGGAATCGTGGCGCTGGAAGGCGATCTGGAATCAGGCTGGCGCGTGCTGCACTGGGACCAGATTCCCGTGGGTGGGCTCGCCTTGGCAGATCAGACGGCCGAGGACCCAACGGGCGAGGCATTGTGAGGCCCGCTCTTGCGCGCCAAATCCACCCGAAAGTGCGCAGAGGGGCCCCGCAATGCAGGAAATTCAGCAATTCTCCCGAAGCTTACGCGCAGGAAACACGGCGGTAACCACAGCTTCCTAGGCTTAAGACGCATAAACACCTCAGCGAAACCAAGCGAAATGAGGCATTGATGCAGACCAACCCCCGGCTCAACATCCGGCAGGTCACCTGGGCGAATCCGGTAGGCGCTGACCTCCGCGCCGCGCAACAGGCTGAACTGGATGCCCGGTTCGGAACAACGGATCACGAGCCCGGTCCCCCGCCCACCGAAGCTGACACTGCGGTTTTCGTTGTGGCTTACGAGAAATCCTCCGGACAACCGCTCGGATGCGGCGGCCTGAGGATGTTGGACGAGAACACAGCTGAGATCAAGCGTCTGTACGTGGTTCCCTATGCGCGGGGTTCAGGAGTCGCGAGCTCCATCCTGGCCGCGCTCGAAGCACAGGCCCACTCACACGGTTTCAGCGTGATAGCAGCTGAGGCAGGATCAGCCCAGTCTGATGGACGGAGCTTCTACGTGAGTGCTG
The DNA here is from genome assembly GCA_039636795.1 of Micrococcaceae bacterium Sec5.1. Lineage (NCBI taxonomy): Bacteria > Bacillati > Actinomycetota > Actinomycetes > Micrococcales > Micrococcaceae > Micrococcaceae bacterium Sec5.1. Next base: position 5,167,444 of record CP143430.1, read on the forward strand.
GATTCGCCGAAGTTCCCAATTTTGGCCCTTACGTCGGCGTAAACGGGTCTTACTGCTACTCCAAGCGGATCAACTCCCACAGCGCCTCCCGCACGGCGATGGCCTAGCCAACCGACAAGAAGCGTTGACAGAAGCAACCAAGCGTCGCGCAACATCAAGCACACCCTGCGGTAGTCAGATAATCTCGGAAAATGGAAAAAGCAGACATCACCTTCCGCACCCGCAAATGGGTGCGGCCCGAGGACCTTAATGCCAACGGCACACTCTTCGGTGGAAGCCTGCTGAAGTGGATCGACGAAGAGGCAGCGATCTACGCCATCCTCCAGTTGGGCAATGGCCGCGCGGTCACCAAGTACATCTCCGAAATCAACTTCGTGAGCTCAGCGGTTCAGGGCGACCTCATAGAGATGGGGCTGACGGCCAAACGCTTCGGCCGCACCTCCTTGACCATGCGCGCGGAGGTCCGGAACATGATCACCCGGCAGAGCATCCTGACCATTGAGGAAATCGTGTTCGTGAACATGGGCGCCGATGGCCGCCCGCAGCCCCACGGCTACACGGAAATCACGTATGACCGGGACCGCATCCCCACCCATCACCTGACGGAAACGCTGCACGAGGACTGAACCACGCGCCGTCGGGCGTTACTGGTTAAACGGTTGTTGGAGAACGCCAGGAAAACGGGTGCTGGCGGCCGCGAAAACGCGGCCGCCAGCTTGTATTTCCGGTGAGGGAGTGAACCACCGGAATCTGAGGGGCGCTTTAGCGCCGGTCGAACGTCAGGCCGCCGGGTACCTGGAACGTCGGCATGAGCTCAAGCATGCCCACGTTGACGTGGCGGGGCGTTTCGATAGCGTAGTCCAGGGCATTCACGATGTCGTCCGTGGTCAATGACTCGTAGCCCTCGTAGTACGTCTTCCAGGCTTCTTCCATGGCCTCGGGTGTGCCGCCCATATTCCGGCCGAAAATTTCTGTCTCCACGCGTCCCGGGCAAATCTCGGTGACGCGGATCCGCTTGCCGACGGTGTCGTTGCGAAGCTGGCGGGAGATCTGGTGCACGGCAGCCTTGGTGGCGTGATACACGGTGTGTCCATAGAAGTTGTAGGTGCCGGCGATCGAACTGATGTTGATGACGTGGCCAAGGTCCCGCTCCACCATGCCCGGCAGCACCAGGCGGGTGAGCTGAAGCAGGCCGCGGAGATTGACGTCCACGAGTTCGTCGATGTCCTCTTCGGACGAGTCCAGAATGTTCCCCGGCCGGGAAACCCCGGCGCAGTTCACCAGGACGTCCACGCTGAGGTCATTCACGACGGCGGCCAGCGCGGCTGTGTTGGTCAGGTCCACTACGTGCGGGATCGCCCCGGTGCGGTCGGCCAATTCGGCAAGGCGTTCCTCGTTGCGGGCCACGGCGTGAACCGTCAGGCCGCGCTTGGCGAGTCGTTCGGAAATGGCTGCACCCATTCCGGTTGACGCTCCGGTGACGAGAGCCGTGGTGTAGTCGGAAAAAGTCATTGGGTTCTCCAAACGTGGGGAATCGGTGGTGCTTCTGCGTCCGGCTGGGCCGGACGCAGAAGCCCAAAGGTCGGTAGTTGCTAAGCGTCGCGCAGCGGCTCGTGGGCCCGGTCCTTGACCGTGCTGACGGCGATGAGCGTCCCGAGTGCCGTGATTACTGCGTAGAAGGCTGGCATGTAGATGTTGCCCGTGCTGCTGATAAGCCAGGTCATGAGAAGCGGAGCCGTGCCGCCGAAGAGTGCCGACGAGATGTTGTAACCCAGCCCGTATGCCGAGTACCGGACCCGTGTGGGGAACAGCTCGACGATCAGAATGTGGATGACTGCGGTATGTCCAGCGAAGACGACTGCCATGATGCAGGCACCGAGGATTGCCAGGCCCATTTGGCCGGTTGCAATGAGGGCGTACGAGGGGATGCCGAGGGCTGCCATGGCGATGGCGGAGCCGGCGATAACCTTCTTGCGCCCCACGCGATCCGACAGCGCACCCATGAACGGGATCGCGATGCAGATGACAACCAGGCTGCAGGCAGTCACCAGGAGCGCCTCGCCGATGGTGAAATTCAGCTGCTTGCCCTTGAGGAACGTGGGCATGTAGGAGAACAGGACGTAGTAGCCGGAGCCATTCATGAGCGGGATGAAGAGGGCCAGGAGCATGGCACGGCGGTGCTCGGCGGATTTGAAGGCTTCCTTCAGCGGGTTCTTTGAGAGTCCGCCCTCTTCCTTGAGCTTTACGAAGTTGGGGGTATCGGCGATGGCCTTGCGAATGTACCAACCAATGATGCCCATGGGGATGGCGACCAGGAACGGGATGCGCCAGGCGAAGGAACCGAAGCCGCCTGCGTCAATGGCCGCCTGCGTGAGCCAGGGGGACATGGAGAACGCCACAAGCGTACCGGTGAGCAGTGCTGCGAAGGAGGCAATCTGCGCATAGGAGGTGATGATGCCGCGCTTACCCTCAGGGGCGTGCTCAGCGAGGAAGGTCATGGCACCGGCAGCCTCGCCGCCCACCGAGAAGCCCTGAAGCAGACGCAGGAGAACCAGCAGAATTGGAGCCGCAACACCAATGGCCGCGAATGGCGGCAAGAGGCCGATGCCAGCGGTGGCAACACTGATCAGGAGAATGACGAAGACCAGTAGCTTTTGCCTCCCGATCCGGTCTCCGAGGTAACCACAAACAACAGCGCCGAGGGGTCGCACGAAGAACGAAACGGCGTATCCAGCGAACACGAAGAGCAGGGCGTTGTCCGGGTTACCCGGTGCCAGGAAGACGAGCGCCAGCGTGCCCGCCATGAAGGCGAAAATGCCGTTGTCGTACAGTTCCACGAAGATGCCGACGCAACCTGCGGTGACAACTTTGCGGGTTTGGCGGCCCGTGAGCCGCTCATGCTGCGTGGGCGCAGCGTTGGTGCTTGCGGTCATGACTTTTCCTTACTAGATGAGCGTAGCAACGCCTACTGGTATGACGACAGGGTCTTTAGCTGCATGCCGCAACTGGTAGGTCCTGCCACTGGGGACGGCATCCGATGCCGAGGAGTCCGAAGACGGTGTTGACGGATTCGCGGAGGGTTTCAAGCTGCGCCCGCGAGCGCCGATGGGCGGCAGTTGCTTCTGCCACTGTGGTTTTCCGAAAACGGACTTTGTCCCCTGGCCGTGCTTGGGCCAGGACGTCCAGTCCGGCGCTGGTTACTACTGCGAGTACCGGATACCCGGCGGTGACGCCGCGTCCCCGGTGCAGTACCAGCAACTCTTCCCTTGAAGGAACCTCGACGGCGCCCACTGGCACGCCGCGGGAAAGCACCTCGCCGCTGGAGGTTCTTTCCGGAAGGTCTCCGCCAAGCCGCAGGCCGATGTGGTTGCTGCGGCCGCTGACGGTGTACTCCGAAGTGAAGAGCAGGCCACCGGATTCGCCAAACTCGGCGATGTCCGGTCCGTCGGTCACATCGACCGACAGGTCTGATCCCATGGTTGGCCGTTCAAGGCCCAACCGGAAAAGGGGGAGGTCGAAGTAAGGCTGGCGTACCGGCCCCACGCTCCGACGGATGGGAAGGCTGGTACCTTCCTTGAGCTGGAGTCCAAAGCCCACCACGGTGTCCGGGGCTACACTGCCAAGCAGCGTGTCTGCCTCGATGGAACCATGGATAGCGAGGTAGGCGCGCAGTCCGCTATGAAGTCGACGAATGGACACTGATTCTCCCGCCCTCACTGACACCGGTTCCCATTGGCTCGATGGGCGACCGGCGACGGTGAGCGTGAGAGGGGTTCCGGTGACTGCGATCAGGATGTCAGTGGTGGCTTTCATCCGAAAGTCGAGGGCCGTGATCTCCACCAACGGATCGTTGTCCAAATTGCCCACCAAAATGTTTGCCGCTCGGGCTGAGTACTGGTCCAAAGCTCCGTTGACCGGCAACCCGAAACGGGGGCCGCGTGTACGTCCGAGGTCCGTGACGACCGAGTTGCCGGGCTGCTGGATCAGGATTCCGCCGTTCATGGCCGCACTCCGGATGCCGACGGAGCCAGCTCCAGCGGAGCCAGTTCCAGGCCTGCGTAATTGTTGAAGTCCTCGGCATGGATCTCCCGGAAACGCAGGATGTCGCCCGGCTTGTACGGGACCAACGGTTCCCGGCGGATGTTCAGGACTGACAAGGGGGTTTGGCCAATGACGCACCAGCCACCGGGGGCCACAGCCGGAGCGATGACCGCTTGGCGGCCGGCGACTGCAACAGCACCTGCCGGAACACTCAGCCTGGGATCTTTGAGGCGGGGTACGGGCTTGGGGAACGCAGGCCCGTCCATCATGGGCGAACCTGCAGGCGCACCCAGGCAACGAACCGTGTACGTTTTTTCGGTGTGGAGCCGGATGACTTCCTCGGTATCAATCCCCTGATACAGCGCAACGCGCTCCAGGTCCGGCCCGTAATGGCCGCCATAGACCACGGGAACATCGAACTCGCGGGGGGCCGTTGCCGGTTCTCCCGTACGTCCAATTTCAAGCAGTCCGAGTTTCACGAATGCCCGTACCTGCCGGGCGGAAACCAGAATGGGATCGAATTCAACGAGTACCGAATCGTATGTGGGAACCGCGCCGTGAAGGCCCTCGGCGCCGCAGTTTTCCAGCCACTGGGCCAGTCCATGCACTGTAAGCCAGTTCTCTTCGCTTGCCTCCGAGATCGCGACTACACGCAGTGCGGAGTCTCCGGATTCGTAGACTTCGGTGGGGACCGTTGTAAGCACGGACATGTCAGGCCGCCTTCCTCTTGGCATGCATGACCTCGGCGAGCGGGGCGAGGCGGACACCCGCTGAGACGAGCTCCGAGCGGATCAAGCGGGCGAGTTTTACGGCACCGGGGTTGTCCCCGTGCAGGAGGACGGTGTCGACGTCGATATCCATGTCCACGCCGTTGGCGCAGCGGATCTTTCCGTCGACCACCATGCGCAGGGTCCGCTCCAGGATCTCTGCGGGATCATGCAATACGGCACCGGGCTGGCTGCGGGGAACCAACGTGCCGTTCTCCTGGTAGGCGCGATCCACGATACCTACGATTGCAACACCGAGTCCGGCGGCACGGGCGGCGGTGGCCAGCTCGCCTTCCTGCGCCACGACGATGAGTTCGCTATCCACCCGCACTGCCGCCTCCGCAACAGCCTGGGCGTAGTCGGCCCGCACTGCCACCAGGTTGCCGAGCCGGCCGTGCGGCGCGAGATGGGTGACCTTCGTGCCGTGGAACGCGGCGAAACCGTTGAGCGCACCCAACTGGTAAAGCAGATCGTTCTGAACCTCGCTGGCGGAAAGGGCCATATCGCGCCGGCCGAAACCTCGCAGGTCCGGGAAGCTCGGATGCGCACCGATGCCAACCCCACGGCGAACACATTCAGCAACAGTGGTTGCCATAATGTCCGGATCACCGGCGTGGAACCCGCACGCAATATTGGCACTTGTGACGATCTCCAGGAGGTCGGAGTCGTCGCCAATGGTGTAGGCGCCAAATCCCTCTCCGAGATCCGCTACAAGATCAATTGTCGGGTTCACGTGATTCTCTTTCCGTGATTGTTATTTCGTAGGGAGAAAAGCGGGCAACTGTCTCCGCAGGGGATAAATAAATTCCAGGGAATACCCTGCGATTTCTACAATCCGCGTCGCGGCCTGAAGTTCTTCCAAAAGTCTCGCACCGCCCAACGACGTTGCACAAAGACCTAATAGCTATCCCGTAATAGCTCTCCGTTATGACGTGGACCACCCTGTACTGTGGCGTGGGTCCCAGTGCTGCCGGATAGAATTTCCTTATGGCATGCCACCCGGGGACGTGGCCCCTCCAGGAAGGCAGACATGGATACGCGCAAACTCGCATACTTCGTGCAAATCGTTGACTCCGGGAGCATCACCAAGGCAGCTGCTGCCCTCCATGTTGCCCAGCCGGCCCTTAGTCAACAGGTGTCTGCGCTGGAAAACGACCTCAAGCAGCGCCTGCTGATCCGCAGCAAGCAAGGCGTTGAACCCACCGCGGCGGGACACACCCTCTATCGCCACGCCCAGTCGATTCTGCGCCTGGTTGAACAGGCCCGGCAGGACGTGGCATCCTCAGGAGCCGCCCCCTCCGGCAGGGTCTCCATCGCGATCGCGCCCTACAGCATGGCGTCGAGCCTCACGCCCAGGATCATCAGCGAAGTCGGCCGACGCTACCCGGACATCGTGCTCCATTTAACCGAAATTTTCGGCGGCGTCCTGAGCGAGGCCATCAAGAACGGACGCCTGGACATGGCGCTGATCTATGAGCCGGGAAAGATCCGGGGCGTGCAATTTACCACCATGATCGTCGAAGACCTCCACCTGGTGGTCCACCCTGATGTGGATGTCAACCACGGCAAGGACATAGTCACTCTTGCGGAAGCGAGCACGGTGGGCCTGTTCCTTCCGGAGAAGAACCACACTTTGCGCCAAATCATCGAGAAGGGCCTTGCAGATCACGAGCTACCGCTCCGCCTGGTGGGCGAAGTGGAGTCCGTCCCCTCCTTGACCAGACTCATCCAGGCAAACCTTGGCGGCACGGTCCTGCCCAAGTCTGCAGCCGATGCCCTCTTCCCGGACCAGGACTTCAAGGTGCTGCGGATCGTTGAGCCCGGGCTGCAAAGCAAAATCGCCCTCTGCACTCCGGACCACGAGCCACTGTCCGAAGCCGCGTCGGCGGTGCTCTTGGTGGTCAAGGAGATGCTGCATCAACAACTCATCAGCAAGTACGGCGCCGACCCCGTGCAGTTGCCGGCCCATCCATAACAAACACTTATCCGGACAGACAGCTTTGGTCTTATTCAGCAGCGTTTTAATTTCCTAGTATCGAATTAGCAAGAAATTCGAAGCAGCTCACGGATTCCGCGGGCAAGTTCAAAGGAAACAACGGTGAAAAGGATCAGCACAACCGGATGGGTTTCGAATCCAACCCGCGGAACAATGAGCGCCCGAACAGGATTTCACTGCCCACGAAATGGCTTTTGGCGTCCGACCGGCGGCATTGGTGAACCACTGTTCGTCTTTGAGGGAAGCCTGATGCCCGCCCACGCCGGCAACAGCATCGAATGGCACTTGGTGGATACCCGCCCCGGACACGCCGGACTCGACTGAGCCCCTCAGGCCCAAGCCTCCCGCGAAACCCGGCCAGCCGCCGTCGTACGTCAACAAAAGTCGTACATCAACCAAATCTGCAGCACCCCAAGGCGCCCTGCCACTGGTAAGGCGCCTTTCCCATGCCCGACTGCGGCGCCGCCCGATTGCGGCCTTGCCCGATTGCGGCGTCAAGAAAGGGCCGGCCGCAACGCCTCTCACGACGCGCGACCGGCCCACTGCAGACGGTTAGTCTTCGACCAGGAGGCCCTTCTCCTTGAGCTTCTCCGCCAGGCCGCAGAGCTCAATGGTGTTGCCGCCATCGTGGTACAGCTTGATGAGTTCACGCTCATGGTCGTCGCGGGCCTGGGACAAAGCGATGACTTCCTCGGCCTCCTCAAGGCGGACAACCACCACGCCGTCAGCGTCACCGCGCAGGATGTCGCCGGGATAGATGATTTCGTCGCCGAAGATGAGTGGATGATTGATCGGGCCGAGCGTTTCCTTAACCGTGCCTTTGATACTGATACTGCCGGAGAAGACCGGCAAGCCGAGTTCGATCAGGTCCTGGGTGTCGCGCACGCCGGAATCGGTGACCATCGCGGCAATGCCCTTGGCCTTCATGGCGTTGCCGAGAACGTCGCCGAAAGTGCCGGCCTCAGCCATTTCCTTGGCACTCACAAGGACCACGTCGCCGGCCTGTGCATAGTGGATGGCGACCTGGAGCATCAGGTTGTCCTGCGGTGCACAAGCGACCGTGACGGCCGGTCCGCAGAACGACATGGAGCGGTCGATCGGTTTGATCCTGGAGCTCAAAGCTCCTCGACGGCCCTGTGCCTCGTGAATGGTCGCCGAGGAAAAGGCAGCGAGGCGGCTGACAACGTCGGCGGCCGGGCGCTCGAACTTGGTCTTAACGTGGATCATTTTCAAAATCTTTCTGTGTGCTTAGGAAAGTGCGTTGATGGCGTCGCGGATCGAGTCCACGCCGGCGTTGATGGTCTCCAGCGATGTCGCGAAGGAGATCCGGAAGTAGGGGCCCAGACCGTAAGCCGAGCCCTGAATGACAGCGACGCGGGCAGCGTCCAGCAGGTACAGCGTGAAGTCCTGGTCGTTCTCGATGACTTTGCCGTTGGGCGTGGTCTTGCCGATGACGCCCAAGCAGTTCACGTAGGCGTAGAAGGCACCCTCTGCCGGAGCAACGGAAAGCCCATTGATGGCGTTCAGACCCTCGACGGCGGCGTCCCGGCGTTTGCGGTACACCTCCACGCTGTCGCGGACGAAGGATTGATCTCCGTTGAGCGCCGCTGCGGCCGCGGCCTGGCTGATGGACGACGGGCACGAGGACGTCTGCGATTGCAGTTTGTTCATGGCCGCGATCAAAGGGGCCGGGCCGACGCCGTAGCCAAGGCGCCAGCCGGTCATTGCATAGGCCTTGGAGACGCCGTTGACCAGGAGGATCCGGTCCTTGAGCGCCGGCACAGCCGTGACCAGGCTGGTGACGCGGCCATCGCCGAAGTGGATTTCGTCGTAGATTTCGTCCGTGAGGATAAGGACGTGCGGGTGCTCCTCAAGGACGGCTCCGAGTGCCTGCAGTTCCTCGCGGGAATACACGGCGCCGGTCGGGTTGGACGGAGCGTTGAGGATGAGCCACTTTGTTTTGGGGGTGATGGCTTTTTCCAGGGCAGCCGGGGTCAGTTTGAAGCCTGTATCTTCCCCGCACGGGACGATCACGGGGGTGCCGTCGTTGGCCAGGACCATGTCTGGATAGGAAACCCAGTACGGCGCCGGGACGATCACTTCGTCGCCTGCATTGAGCGAGGCCATGAGCGCAACGTAGAGGACCTGCTTGGCACCCCCACCCACGGTCAACTGGTTCGGTTCGTAGTGGTGGCCAGTGTGATTTTCGATCTTGCGCAGGATGGCGGTCTGCAGCTCGGGCGTCCCGGTCACCGAGGTGTACTTGGTCTCGCCGGCCTTGATCGCCTCGATGGCTGCGGCCTTGATGTGGTCAGGGGTGTCGAAGTCCGGCTCGCCGACGGTCAAGTCGATGATTGGGATGCCTTCAGCTTTTAGTTCGCGGACGCGGGCGGCGGCCGCAACGCTGGCTGAGGACTTGATGCGGGTGACCCTCGACGCCGGCAGGTAGTCGGACATGTCTCCTCCAGGAATGTGGAACCATGGACGCGCGGATTCACGCATCCCCTTTTTCGAGACTAGGGATTCGCGAGCGCTGTGGATAAGACCTAATGTGCGTGGATCTATAAGGCACTCTTATGACGCGCGGCCCCGACCCTGCGCTCACGCGCAGCTCAACCGTTGAGGGTCCGGCCTATAACGGGTAGAACGGAAGCATGACCGACGTGAACTCGTGGATGAGCCAATACATAAGCGCGTGGACCTCGAACGATCCCGACGACATCCGGGCATTGTTCACTGAGGACGCCATCTATTACGACAGGCCGAACACGGAATCCCCGTGGAACGGCCATGAAGAAATCGTTACAGCGTGGTTGGAGGCCGGGGATAAGCCCGATGACTGGACCTTCGAATGGACGCTCCTTGGCCAGGACGGAGATACGGCTTTTGTCCAGGCCGTGACGACGTACCTCAACGATCAGCCCACCTACGACAACCTCTGGGTCATCCGCTTTGCCGAGGACGGCCGTGCGCGCGAATTCACTGAGTGGTATATGGCCAGGAAAGACACTCCCTCCGAACCCAGCTAGTACGAAAGCAGTGCGGGTGAGGATGGCCAGCCCGCTCACCCGCCACCCGAGTCAGTAGCGGGATGGCTTGCTGACCAGGACATTCTCGTGGACCTGGGTCCAGCCCCGGTATTCCGGTCGGTTGGCGTCGACGCCGTCGTTGATGAGCTTCGCCTCTGTACCATCCCCGCCGGAGATGGTGACGATCTGCTCGCTTGTCGCGACCGCTGCGCAACCCGCCCTCCACCGCTCCGGGAGTCCTACAGGTACCGCAATCAAACAGACAGTCCCGGAAGTGGAACTTTTAGCCCCGTAGTACTTCACGTCGTCGTACGTTGCCAGCAACCGGGCTGTCCCGGCCTCGACGTTCAGATCCACGCCGGTAAGGCTCACGGACTCCGGAAGCTTGTCCTCCGCTGACGCTTCCCGGTCCAGGGCTTTCAACCCGGCCTGAGCCGAACAACCAGTCAGCCCCAGTGCGGCGACCACGGAAAACACAGCTATCGCACGACGATTCATAGCGCTGCCCCCTCAGGCTCTGGTTCGTCGAGCCTAACCCATCCGGGAACGTCAGTAGCTGTCGCGTTCCGCCGTTTCAGACACGGGAATGAACGTCTCCGCGTACCGTTCGGACGCCCGCGCCAGGACAGAAACATCGGCGCCTACCAGTACAAAGGAGGCACCGGCGTCGAGATAGGCGCGCGCGGTGGACTCGTTGAAGGCGTTCACGCCTGCTGGCTTGCCGGCCGCTTTGGCGGCCTCGAGGCAATGCTCGACGACGGCCCTCACCAAGGGATTTTCCTGCTGTCCCAGCAGGCCCATGGAGGCTGCGAGGTCCGAGGGGCCAAGGAAGATGCCGTCCACGCCGTCGACGGCCAGGATCTCCTCCACGGCCGAAGCCGCTGCCTCTGATTCAATCTGAACCGTGAGGCTGATCGATTCTGAAGCCGCAGCAAGGTAGTCAGGAACGCGGTTCCAGCGCGAAGCCCTGGCCAATGCCGAACCCACACCGCGAACGCCCAGCGGCGGATAGCGGACGGCGGAAACTGCGGACGCCGCTTCGAACGCGGAATTCACCATGGGAATCAGGAGATTCTGCACGCCGAGGTCAAGGTATTGCTTGATGACTACGGTGTCGTTGACCGGCGGCCGGACCATGGCCTGGACGGGGTAGCCACTTACGGCGTGGAGTTGCGCGAGGATCGATTCAAGGCCATTGGGACTGTGCTCGGCGTCGATCAACAGCCAGTCCAGCCCGGATCCCGCACAGACCTCAGCCACCAACGGACTACCCGAACAGACCCACATGCCAGCCAACGGACGGCCAGCCTCCGAGAGGGCTGAATAGAACGTGGGGTTCAGTCGAAATTGCATGTCACGACTCCCAAAGGTCCGTAGTCCGCGTGTACGGTATCACCTTTGTACACCCACATGGGGCGAGTAAACGAGCCCGCAAGGATAATATCTCCGGCCTTCATCGAGTCCCCGTGGGCGGCGATCTTATTGGCCAACCAGTGGACGCCATTGGCCGGGTGATCCAGCACTCCGGCTGCCACTCCGGTCTCTTCCACAGTCTGGTTTTTGTACAGAATCGCGGAGACCCAGCGGAGGTCGACGGCGTCGGGACGCACTGGTCGGCCTCCTATCACCATGGCCCCCATGGCGGCATTGTCCGAGATGGTGTCCACGATGGTCCGGCCCTCCATTTCGATCCTGGAGTCCAGGATTTCGAGGGCCGGAACAACGTAGTCGGTTGCGTTGAGGACATCGAAAATCGTGCAGCCAGGGCCCTTGAGCCCGTCCTTCAGGACGAATGCGAGCTCCACCTCGACGCGAGGGTGCGTGTACTGGTCCCATTGCACGGAGCAGCCGGTTTCGAGGACCATGTCATCGAAGATCGCCCCGTAGTCCGGCTCGGTGATACCGGTAGCGGCCTGCATTGCTTTGGACGTGAGGCCGATCTTGCGCCCCACCAACGTTCGCCCAGCTTCCTCGTTCCGTCGCCGCCACAACTGCTGGACGGCATAGGAATCCTCCACCGTCATGTCAGGGTAGCGGGCGGTGAGGCGCGGCACCGGTTTGCGCTTCCGGCCGGCCTCGAGCAGTTCGTCGGCAATGGCTTCGATCGTCTTCGCGTCCATCATGGTTTAGACCTGTGCCCCCAACTTGAAACCTTCAGCAGCCTCGCCGGATGAACCCGAGGGACGAGTGTAGGAGAATCCGTCAGCGCCTACGGTGACCGCCATTTCGGACTTCTCTTCGCGTTCGATGACGGGCTGGGGGTTGCCGTCGAGGTCCAGGACCAGGGAGGCCTCGGTGTACCAGGACGGGACCACGGGGTTGCCCCACCAGTCGCGGCGCTGGTTGTCATGGACGTCCCACGTGACGGTGGGGTTGTCCGGATCGCCGGTGTAGTAGTCCTGGGTGTAGATCTCCACGCGGTGGCCATCCGGGTCAAGGATGTAGAGGTAGAACGCGTTGGACACGCCGTGGCGTCCAGGGCCGCGTTCGATCCGGTCGGAGATGCGCAGGGCGCCCATTTTGTCGCAGATCTGGATGATGTTGTGCTTCTCGTGTGTGGAGAACGCGATGTGGTGCAGGCGCGGTCCGTTGCCGCCGGTCAACGCAGTGTCGTGCACAGTCTGCTTGCGGTGCATCCACGCGGCGTACGTGACGCCGTCGGAATCCTTGATGTCTTCGGAGACGCGGAAGCCGAGGTCCTCCAGGTACTTACGGCCGCGGGGCACGTCCGGGGTGACCTGATTGAAGTGGTCCAGGCGGACCAGTTCGCCGGCGGAGTAGAGGTCGTAGCGTTGGGTGAGGCGCTCCACGTGCTCCACGTCGTAGAAGAACTCATACGGGAAGCCCAACGGGTCCTCCACCCGGACGGAGTCGCCCACGCCCTTGGTGAAGCCTTCCTTGCGGCGTTCAACCCGGCAGCCGAGTTCGCGGTAGTAGGCCTCGGCAGCGTCCACCTCGGCTGGGGACTTCACGCGGTAGGCGAAGGCAGCGGCAGCGGCGACCGGTCCCTTGCGGAGGACCAGGTTGTGGTGGATGAACTCCTCGAAGGAGCGCAGGTAGATGGTGTTCTCGTCCTCCTCTGTGACATGCAGTCCCAGGAGGTCAACGTAGAACGCACGGGACTTGGCGAGATCCGTGACCACGAGTTCAAGGTAGGCGCAGCGGACGATATCCGGGGCCGGGACCGTGGGGGTGGGGATGGGGCCAGTGAAGGGGTTGCTCATGATGGTCTCTCTTCGTTGAAAGGGGAGGTGTTAGCTGTCGCCCGCGGAAGCGGAGTCGTCGATGCTGCCGAACTTGGGGGTGTGCACGGAGCCGAGGGTGATGTGCACGGCCTGCTGGTCGGTGTAGAAATCGATGGAGCGGTAGCCGCCTTCGTGGCCCAAGCCGGAGGCCTTGACGCCACCAAACGGGGTGCGGAGGTCGCGGACGTTGTGGCTGTTGAGCCACACCATGCCGGCTTCGACGTTCTGGGAGAAGTTGTGGGCACGGGTCAGGTTCTGCGTCCAGATGTAGGCCGCCAGGCCGTACTTGGTGTTGTTCGCCAAGGCGAGGGCTTCGTCGTCGTTCTCAAACGGCGTGATGGCCACGACGGGACCGAAGATTTCCTCCTGGAAGATGCGCGCATCAGGCGCGACGTCGGCAAACACCGTAGGTGCAATGTAGTTGCCTTCGGGCAGGTGGTCGGGTCGGCCGCCACCGGCAAGAAGCCGGCCTTCAGACTTGCCGATCTCCACGTACGACGCCACTTTCTCGTAGTGCTCGGGGTGGACCAGCGCGCCCACCTGGGTCTTGGGATCGTGGGGATCGCCCACCACGATGTTCTTGGCACGGGCAGCGTACTTTTCGCAGAATTCGTCGTAGATGCCCCGCTCCACCAGGATGCGTGAGCCGGCGGTGCAGCGTTCGCCGTTGAGGGAAAAGACACCGAACAGGGCGGAGTCGATGGCGGCGTCCAGATCGGCATCGGCGAACACGACGCACGGGGACTTCCCACCGAGCTCCATGGACAAGCCTTTGAGGTTGGCGGCCGCATTGCGGAAAATCGTCTGGCCAGTGGTGGTCTCACCGGTGAAGGAGATCAGCGGCACGTCCGGGTGCTTTACCAGGGCATCGCCGGCTTCTTCGCCCAGGCCGTTGACCAGGTTGAACACGCCGTCGGGAAGGCCAGCATCCTTGAAGATCTGCGCCCATAGTGATGCGGACAAAGGCGTGAACTCGGCAGGCTTGAGGACCACGGTGTTGCCGGTAGCCAGCGCCGGAGCGAGCTTCCAGGACTCAAGCATGAACGGGGTGTTCCACGGCGTGATCAAGCCCGCGACGCCGATTGGTTTGCGGTTCACGTAGTTGATCTGTGAGCCGGGGACCTTCATGGCGTCATCGAACTGTGCCACGATCAGGTCCGCGAAGAAGCGGAAGTTCTCGGCTGAACGCAACGCCTGGCCCTTGGATTGGGTGATCGGGAGGCCGGTATCAAAGGTCTCCAGCTCGGCCAGGCGCTCTTCCTGGGCCTCCACGGCGTCGGCGATTTTGTTCAGCACCCGGGCGCGTTCGCGCGGCTTCATCCTCGGCCACGGGCCATTGACGAACGCTTCACGGGCGGCGGCCACGGCGAGGTCGATGTCTTCCTTCTGGCCGGCGGCTGCCGTGGCGTAATTTCCGTTGGATACCGGGTCCAGGACGTCAAAAGTCTTCCCGGAAACGGAGTCTACGAACTCGCCGTTGATGAAGTGCTGGATGTGCGTGGGGAGGTTCTCCGGCACGTGATGCTTTGCTGATGTTTCTACAGGGGTCGTCATCGTTGTCTTCCTTTTTCATCCAACGCGGGGTCACTTATGGCCCATGTTGAGTGCGTTTGGGGGCCATAAGTGACCCCGCGTTGCTTTAGTTGGTAGTGGCGAGGTACGCGTCCAGTGTTGCGGCCCGGTGCCGGCGTGCAGCGTGTTCGATGGTGTCGGCGTCCGCTCCAGACTCGATGAGTTGCAGCAACGCCTCGTGTTCGCGCACCGATTCCTGCGCGCGGCCGGGAACGAAGCGGAACGTCGACGAGCGGAGCGACGCGAGCCGGTTCCATCCGCGGTGGACCAGATCGAGAATGTGCGGATTGGGGCAGTGTTCAAAGAGGACGCTGTGGAAGTCCTGGTTCAATGCAGTGAAACGAACGGGATCGAAGTGCTCCAGGCATTCCCGCATTTCCTCGTTCACGGCGCGGGCCCGGGCAATCGCAACGGAATCAATCAACGGCGCGGACAACGCAGTGGCGGCACCCTCCACAATGCTCAGCGTCTGCATCGTGTACAAATACTCGGTGGGATCAATTCCGGAGACGGTGGCACCAACGTTCCGCTCGAACTTCACCAGGCCTTCGGCTTCCAAGCGGCGGATCGCTTCCCGCACGGGGACCACGCTGAAGCCCAGGTCCTCGGCAATCTTTGCGAGCACCAGCCGGTAACCCGGCGTGTAGATGCCTTCCACGATCCTGGCCTTGACGGCGGTATACGCCTGCTGGGACTTGCTTTGTGCAGCGGCGCTTTCGACGGCGGTTTCAGTCACTTTGGGCTCCTTGCCGGCTCTGCCAATCAGTAAACCTGGCCTGCCACTCCTTGTTCATGGGGTACAAACCATCAACACTGTTGCCTTCCTTGACCATCTGGAAGATGAACGCTTCTTCCCTTTCCTGCTGGATGCAGTCATCCACCAGTTCCTCGGCGATGGCCGGCGGGATCACCAGGATGCCGTCCGAATCGGCAACGATGATGTCTCCCGGCTGAACTGTTGCACCACCGCAGGCGATGGTGATGTCCGTATCCCAAGGAATGTGCCGGCGGCCCAGGACTGCCGGGTGCGGATTCGCAAAGTACGTTGGCATCTCGAGATCGGCCACTGCGGAGTAGTCGCGGACGCCGCCGTCGGTGATGATCGCAGCGGCTCCACGGACCTGGGCACGCAGCGCGAGGATGTCGCCAACCGTGCCGGTGCCCTTCTCGCCGCGGGCCTCCATCACGAGGATTTCGCCTTCATTCACGGAGTCGATCGCGCGTTTCTGTGCATTGAATCCCCCACCGTGGGTCTTGAACAGATCCTCGCGGTTGGGCACATAGCGCAGGGTCCGAGCCAGTCCAACCACCTTGCGGTCCGGGCGCGTGGCCTGCAGGCCGTCGATGCTCACGTTGTTCAGTCCGCGCTTGCGGAGCTGGGAAGAAAGCGTGGCTGTTGCGACGCTTTCCAGCTTCGCCTTCAGCTCGGGCGTCAACACACTGGCGGCAGGTGCGAGTCCGGCGGCTTCACGCGATCCGAACGCCTCTTCCCGCTGGGTGTCATCAGTCTTGGGCTTCGCGCCAAAGTCCGCGAACGGCGTCGTACCTTCCGTTACTTTGGTGGTCAGGCGGCCGCTGCTGAAACCGCCGCCACTTACCTCAATTTCGACGACGTCACCGGGCTTGGCAACCGACGCGCCGGCAGGGGTGCCGGTGAGGATAATGTCGCCCTCTTCGAGCGTGAGCAACTGGGAGAGGTCCGCGACGAGTTGTGTGAACGGGAAGAGCAGGTCCTCGGTGGTGTCGTCCTGGACGAGGTCGCCGTTGTGCCAGGTGCGGATCTCTAGCTGCGTTGGATCAACGGCGTCGGCCGGAATGAGCAAGGGCCCTACCGGCGTGAACCCATCGCCGCCCTTGGACCGGACGTTGGAGCCCTTGTCTGCGTAGCGGAGATCGTAGACACCCAGATCGTTGGAAGCGGTCACCCACTCGACGTGGCTCCACGCGTCCTCCAGGCCAACGCGGCGGGCTGACTTACCAATGACGAGGGCGATTTCGCCTTCATAACCAAGAAGTTCGCAGCCGGCAGGGCGTTCAATGATGCCCGGAGCCTCCGCGGAACCAAGCGCCAGGGAAGATGGCGGCTTCAAGAAGTACGACGGCTGCCCAGGGGTGCGTCCGCGCTGGGCAGCACGGCTAGGGTAATTGATATGGACGGCAATGACTTTGCGCGTACGGGCCAGCATGTCTTGGCTGACTTCCTCGGTCCGAAACTCCAATGTCACGGCGCCTCCTCCTGATCGAACATCTATCGAGTACGAAATCGTATACGATAACTATTACCCTTGAAGAGCAAGCCGTCAACCCCTTTCCCCCAACACATTCGTCCATCCATAGTGGTTGTTCTCAGCCCCAAAGCAGTGGAGGGAAGTACGTGCCGGAAAAGAATGAGCTGCAGCTGCTGAGGTTTGCCAACGGTTCCGAATGGGAGTCGTGGCTCGCCGCGCACCACCAAACAAGCGCCGCAGCCTGGCTCGTGATCGGCAAGAAGAACGCCGGTGCCGAACTACTCAGCATCCGGGAGGCCCTGGACGGTGCCCTGTGTTTCGGCTGGATCGACGGACAGCGCAAAGGAAATGACGAAGCGACATTCCTGCAGCGCTACTCCCGACGCCGGACACGGAGCTCATGGTCACAGGTGAACGTTGGCAAGGCGGAGGCGTTGATCAAATCGGGGCGCATGCATGCCGCAGGGTTGGCTGAGATCGAAGCAGCGAAGGCCGATGGCCGTTGGGAAGCCGCCTATGTTTCGCAGGCCAACGCGGAGGTCCCGGAAGACCTTGCAGCGGCGTTGGCCGGTAACCCAGCGGCCGACGAGGCCTTCGAGCGCCTCGGGAAGACGGAGCGGTACCTCATCATCCTGCAGTTACTCAAGGCCCGCACTCCGGACTCCCGGGCCGGGGCGATGGCACGTTCCCTTGGAAAGCTCACGGGGAAGGCGTAAATTCTGCTGGATCATCGCATAATCCAGCAAAAATGAGTGCATCCTTCCCGTGGACTCCCGTAGGGTACCGGCATGGACATCATCCTTGTACCTGGCTTCTGGTTGGACGCGTCATCGTGGGCGGAGGTCACGCCGCCGCTTATGGCGGCCGGACACACGGTTCACCCCCTCACGCTTCCCGGACTGGAGTCCGGTGATGCCCCTCGCACCGGGATTGGCCTTCGGACGCACATCGACGCCGTGGTGGACAAGGTGGACTCCCTTGGCGGCAATGTGGTGCTGGTGGGCCATTCAGGCGGCGGGGCCATCATCCATGGCGCGGTTGACGCCCGCGCGGACCGCATAGACCGGGCCGTCTATGTGGACAGCGGCCCGCTCGGCGAGGGCGGCGTGATCAATGACGAACTGCCCGAGGACGGCGACGAAATCCCGCTCCCACCTTGGGAAGGCTTTGAAGACGCGGACCTCATCGACCTGACCGATGAGCTCAAGGAAGCCTTCCGCGCACGGGCCATCCCGGAACCGAAGGGCGTTGCCTTCGATCAACAACACCTTCACGATGTCCGGCGCTACGATGTGCCGGCCACCATCATCGCCTGCCAGTTCCCGTCATCACTGCTTCAGGAATGGATGGACGCCGGGCACCCGTTCACGGCCGAACTCGCGCGGATTCGGGACGTGGACTACATCGACCTACCCACCGGTCACTGGCCACAGTTCACCAAGCCACGCGAACTTGGCGAAGCCATCCTGAAAGCCGTCGAGCGCACCAAGTAACACTCGACGCTCACCAAGTAACGCTCGACGGCGGGATGGGCCTTGCGGGTTGGAGGAACCCGCGGGAACGCGAACCTAGGGGCTTGCCGCCAGGGGGTCAGGGCTTGGCCGGCGTATTGGTCGCCGGCCCTTCCGGCGCTGCGCCGCCTTCGTCCGTCCAATCGCTTCCTGTGTTGTCATCGAGCGCAGGATCGGACACTACGTCCGACCTGATTGGCGGGGTTGAGGTAGAAGCAGAAGCAGAGGAGCCGGTGCTGGAGTTGGCGTGCGGCCCGGACTTCGATTCCAGGATGCCCGGAAACATCGTCTCCGCCCTCTCCAGGAGCTTCTTGCCCGCTGCGTACAGATTGTCCAGGATGTCAGGGACTGATTCCTGGACGGTTTCAGTGGCCTGGTGGACGTTCTCTTGAACCTCCGGGTTCTTCCAGACCTTCTCGGCGCCTCCGCGAACGCGCCGATACACCTCCGGCCAGGACTTGGACCCCCATACGTAGCCAACAGCAATGCCGGCGGCGAACAATGCTTTCCCTTTCACAGGACCCACTCCTTTCGAGGTGCTTTTCCTACGACACTAGTCCGGCCTTGACCTGCTGTCACGTGCACATTCAACGCCGGATGGTTAATGGCCATTTGCTGAATTCGAAAAGAGGACTAAACTTTAATGCCAACCAGCGGAAAACCCGCAGGCACAACCACATGGCAACCCGAGGAGTGAAAACCATGGGACTGGATGACAAGATCAAGAACGCCACGGAAGAAGCAACGGGCAAGGTCAAGGAAAAGACCGGCGAAGCCACTGGCGACAGGGACCTCCAGGCCGAGGGCGCGGGCGACCAAGCGTCGGCCAATGTGAAGCAGGCTGGCGAGCACGTCAAGGACGCCGCGAAGGACGCCTTCGGCGAGAAGTAGCCGGATTTCAAGGCCACACCACCCCCGTTCGAGGGGCAGGAACCCTAGACCGGCGAAATAGCAAGGTTACTTGCTGTTGTTCCCGGGACCAGCTAGCGTTGCTGTTGTAGTACTACGGTCCGGACCCTTGGACAGGAGTGCTTTGGCTGCACTTGATAAATTCAACGACGTTTGAAACAGGCGTTTGCAAAATAACGCCCCGCCCCATATTCCACTGGGCCGTGTGTGGCCCTGTTACAGCACTTATCCGCTGGAACTGACAACCGATGAACGGAACCGCTTCACCGAGTTCATGGAATTTCCATCAACAAGAAAGTAGGAGCAAAAATGGGTTTCTTTGGTTTTCTTTTGCTCGGCCTTTTGGCTGGGGCTATCGCAAAGCTTATTCTTCCCGGACGCCAAGGAGGAGGCTGGTTCGTTACCTTGCTGCTGGGCGTCGTTGGCGCCCTGTTGGGCGGCTGGATCGGTGGCCTGATCTTCGGCGAGGGACTGACACAATTCTTCGCCATTCGGACGTGGCTACTGGCCATTGGCGGATCCATTGTCGTTCTGCTGATTTACGGCCTGGCCACAGGGGGACGTCGGGCCCACCATGGCTGACGAAACCACGCCCAACACCAACCAGGACGACCTTGAGGGTCAGTATGCAGAAGGTGATTACGGCGCTGCCGGTGCATCTCCTGAGGCCCTGAAGGAAGACGCTGGCGGGGACTACACCGCAGGCGACTACGCCGAGAAGACCGTCCCGTCCGCGGACGCGGAGCTCGACGAGCGCAACACGGAAGACACCCCCGAGGACAGGCCGTTCTCGTCCGAGCCGGATGACGAAGCTTCCGGCTCAGGACATCCCTAATATTCAGGCATCCGCAAGGTCCTGATAACCACCAGAACCCGGAGACTGCAGTTGCAGCCTCCGGGTTCTTGCTTTGCCGGGGTCCTGGCGTTGCGAAATCCGTTGACCTGGTCCTGATCCTCGTGGGCTTGATGTCGAAGCCTGATATTTTCGGGCATGGATAGTCGGGGCAGCGGCTGAGCCCGCACCGTAGCGTGATGATCAGGAATGGAGGGACAGTGCAGGAATGGACCAGGGCGCTTGAGCTCATCGAGCAGGACCTTACCGAATCGGTGGAGGTCAGCATGTTAGCCCGAACGGCATTGACGTCTGAATATCACTTCAGGAGGATGTTTGCCTCCTTGGCTGGCATTCCGATTTTGGAGTACATTCGTCGACGCCGGCTTACGTCCGCCACCGCAGAGATCATCGCCGGCGGAACAGTATTGGATGTTGCCCTCCGCTACGGATATGGATCGCCCGAGGCATTCACACGTGCCTTTAAGGCCATGCATGGGCTGACTCCCTCAGAAGCACGGCAACCTGGCGCAGTCCTCCATTCCCAGCCTCAGTTAAGGTTCCACCTCCGCATTGAAGGGAATACTGTCATGAAGCACCGAATAGTCAACAAGGAGGCCTTTCATCTGATCGGCCTCAAAGCCCGGGTTCCGCTGGTCCACGAAGGTCCTAACGCTGCAATCATCGAATTTCAACGCAGCATGGACCCGGATGCGACAAAGCGTCTGATGGCGCTGGCCGACGTCGAGCCATCGGGGCCCCTGTCCGTAACGGACAAGATTGACGAAGAGCGCCGCGAAGGCAGTGAGCTGGACTATTGGCACGCGGTGGCTTCAACCAAACCCGCTCCGGAAGGTTTCGAGCGCTTGGACATCCCCGCTGGCCAATGGGTGGTGTTCGAAACGGAAGGAAGATTCCCGGATGTCCTGCAGCGCATGTGGGCGGACGCTGCTACTGAGTGGTTCCCGGCCAACCCTTACTTTTGGGCACGCGGCCCCGAACTGCTCAGTGTTAGGCCGGATCCGGATGGGACCCACGGGAGCGGGCAACTGTGGATTCCAATCGAGTCCAGTCAGGGGCCCTTTAAGAGTTTCAGCACCTCGTCGAGTGGCAAAACCTTCTGACGATATTCACGGGTAAGAACCCGGAGGACTGCTTCGGCGGCCTCCGGGTTCTCTGTTGCCACGGCTTCAGCCGCGTAAATCACCCGGATGTTATGGGCGAAAGCGTCAGCAGCGGTCTGCGCGATGCAGTTGTGGGCCGAAACTCCAGCCAGAATGACGGTTTCCACACCCCAGTTCCTGAGGCGCATCCCTAAGTCCGTACCAACGAACGCGCTGTCGCGGGTTTTGACCATCTGCGGGAATTCGGCGGTCACCAGGCCAGGTACGAAGCTGGCCTGCTCACTTCCCCTGAAGATGAATCCTTGGTCATCGTCCAGCATGTTCAGGCTCCATGTGGATTTGTCCCGCTCGTGCTGGGTGCCAACCAAGAGGACGTTTGCCCCTGCCTCGCGTGCTGCGCTGGTCAACGAGTTGCAGGCAGCAACAACCTCTTCCTGACGCCGCTTCAGGGCCGGTTCCTCAAAAAAGGCGTTCTGCATATCGATTACCAGCACAGCAATCATGCGCGCATACCCTTTCCTGTCCTGGGTCAGAGACCCTTGCCGCCGGTCACCGGCAGCACAGCTCCAGAAATATAGGAGCCTTCGTCAGATGCGAGGAGCACATAGGCCGGCGCCAGCTCAGCCGGTTGTCCGGCGCGACCCAGTGGCGTGTCCTGACCAAACGTTGGAAGCTTGTCCGGCCACTCGGTAGCGGGAATCAACGGCGTCCAAATCGGTCCCGGGGCCACGGCGTTAACGCGGATTCCTTTGGGACCGAGTTCCTCGGCCATGGCTTTGGTGAAGGCTACCTGGGCGGCCTTGGTCATGGCATAGTCCACCAGCTGGGCGGAAGGATTAAAGGCCTGAATGGACGCCGTGACGATGATCGAAGCTCCCGGGCGGAGATGGGGAATCGCAGCTTGTGCAGTCCAGATCAGTGAGTACAGGTTGGTTTTGAAGACCCGATCAAATTCCTCGGTGGGGATGGTTTCCAAGCCCTCACGGTTCTTTTGGTACGCAGCGTTCAGGACCACGACGTTGAGCCCGCCAAGCTCCTGTACCGTGCGCTCCACAATCTCGGCCGCAAACTTTTCGTCGCGCGCGTCTCCTGGCAATAACAAAGCCTGCGCTCCGCACTCACGGATCCATTCCGCCGTCGACTTCGCGTCTTCCTCTTCCTCCGGAAGGTAGCTGATGGCGACGTCGGCACCTTCGCGGGCATATGCGATGGCCACAGCAGCGCCGATGCCTGAGTCACCCCCAGTGATCAGGGCTTTCTTGCCCTGGAGGCGACCGTGCCCAACATAGCTGGATTCACCATGATCGGGCTGGGGGTTCAAGGGCTTGGTCAGGCCAGGCTGTTCCTGTTCCTGCTGGGGAAATTCCTCGGAGTGATATCCGCTCCGGGGATCCTTGGGCGCCGAAGTAAGGCGATGATCCCCGTTTGCTTGCTGTCCGCTTGGGTCGGCTTGAGTCATGGTTCTGGCCTTTCTCAGATGTCTGATTCCCGGCATTCGACGCTACCGTTGGCTGTACCCAGGCACTATCGACTCTAAACGCGCTGTGAGGGCTAGGTCCGGAGCGTTTTGGCCTTCACCATGAGGAACAGCCCGTAGGCGATCAGGCCAACGGCAACGGCTGCCAAGAGGTACGGGCCATACGGTTGCTCCCTTAACGCCCGCAGGCTTCCATCAAGTCCTGTGGATTGCTCGGGCTGAACGCGCACTGCGGCAATGACCACCAGCAGGCCAACGAGCAACAGGGCTATGCCTTTGGCGACGTAGCCCACAACGCCAACACCCGACTGGAACTTTCGGGCCGGCTCCTTGTAGGACAGCGCCAGGTCCTTCTCGAAAGTCCTCATGAAGCCGCGCACCGCGAACACGACGCCGGTGATCATGATCCCGGCGCCAATTGCGACGAGCAGGACTATCCCGAATGGAGCTTTCATGAGGGTCACAGTCACATCGCTGGCCGACTCGCGACTGTTTTTTCCCTTGCCCATGGTGAACGAGAGGATAGTGGCCGCCAGTCCCGCAAAGACTATCGCCTGGCCAACTGCGGAAAGCCGCTTGGAAGGCTTGTTGTCCGACTTCCTGCGGTAGCCGAGGGTTGCGTTGCCCAATTGCCACAAGGCCAAGGCAGCGCAGGCGCCGAAGCACGCCCAGAGCAGGATGGGACCCACCGGTTGCGCGGCCAGTTGGGCGACAGCGCCACTGACGTCGGCTTCACCGCCTCGCCCAAAGGCGACCTGAAACGCAATAACCCCGATGAGTAAGTGCAGAAGTCCGCTGACGGCATAACCAGCCCTGGCAACAATCTCCAGGCCACGTGAGTTTGAGGCTTCCTCGGCCGCATCAGCGGCCTTCTTCATCTCCTCTTTGATGACAAGCCTCCTTATTATTTTGTGACTTGTCACCATGGTGCCACTCGAACGACTACAAGACCACGGGCGGGCACCTCTGGTGCCCACCCGCCAAAGTTCAAATGTTCCTAGAAACCACACACCGACTGCGGCCAGATGCTCCGAAGCCCCATACCCAGAGGGTTGAAGTGCTCCCGGACGGACGTGACCGCACGGGCCTGGCCGGGGACTTCGCCGCCATGGCCGCCAGCCTCTGCCGTGTGCGGGAAGGGGTCGGACGTCACGTGGGCAGCTCCAGTATTCAGGGACGTGGCTGCGATCTGGTCAGGCATTTCGGTGGTCCTTCCTGAAAGTTCCCATCAACTCCATTGGCTGATAGTTCAACCATGGGACGGGGCCCTCAAGAAGGACGCCGGGTCATCTCAAGATTCAGTCAAGATTCCACGGCGCAGGGAAAGCATGTTCAGAAGGCGAAAATGACCTCCAGTTGCTGCCTGCTCGGGAGGAAGGTCACGTCGTGATGTTGCGCAGATCACATTTGCTGCCTACGCTGGGGTGGCTGCAGCGTGGCAGCGAACGGATGAAAGGCAGCATATTGACCAGCGAGAAGCTCTCTGTAGTTGTTCGAGTCGACCTTGACGGAGCACAGATCCAGATCGCAGCAACCGGTCACGTGACCACCTCCAATCTCCACGCGCTGTATCCAATCGTCCAACGCACCAACAGCCTGGCCGACGGCAGGGACGTCGAGATGGACCTTACCGGGGCCATGATTGAGCCGGATGCACTTGAACAACTCCAGGGCTACGCGATGCTCCACGAGTTGCCGGTTCGTGTTGATCCCGGCCCAGCTGATCCGGATCTGGTGTCCCTGCCCGCCCTGCCGGCCCTGGCAGGATCGAAAATGGCGGGGGCTTGGCTGGCGGCGTGAGTTGCGCCGGCCCTCAAGCCGAGGACTAACCTGACTGCCATGAGTCAGTCAACGCGCGCCTGGATTGGGACCATCGTCTTCCTTTTCCTCGCGCCCGGCATCGTGGCAGGTCTCATCCCGTGGCTCATCTCTGGATGGCGGCTTTACGACTGGGACGGCGTGGCGTGGCTGGTGGTGCCCGTCGCCTGGATCGCGATCACCCTAGGTGTGGCTTTCCTGCTCTACGCCTTCGCGCTGTTCGCCCTTCACCGGGGAACACCCGCGCCGGTTGCGCCGACCCAGACGCTGGTGCTGACCGGGGTTTATCGATTCGTGCGCAATCCCATGTACCTCGCGGTGCTCGCGACTATCCTCGGACAAGCCCTGCTCTTCGGCAGTTGGTGGCTGGTGGTCTACGCCGGGGTGCTTCTCATCGCCGTCGTCACTTTCGTGAAGGGTTACGAGGAACCCACCCTCACTGAGACGTACGGCGAGCAGTACCTCGAGTACCGGCGCAACGTTCCGGGATGGTGGCCGCGGCTGACGCCTTGGCGCGGATAACGGTGGGACGGGCAACGGGCTTCTGTGCTTCGCCCCTCCACGGATGCCATGAGCCAGTCCCTTAGGCGGCTGGCGTTCAGTCCCTCAGGCTCAGGGTGGCTTCGAAACGTCCGTTGCGATCACGGATTGCCGCAAGGTCCTCGAAGTTTCCAATCCGCACAATTCCGGTGAAATGCCCCACAGGTTCGTAGTAAAGGACCAGTGTCTGGCCCGGCGTGTAGTACCCGATCGTCAGCGGATCAGCGTCATCGCCGGCCGGAACGCCGTCGAGGGACAAGGGCGCCGGTAGTTCAGCATGCTTCTCCTGACCGCCAAAGTCAGTGAAGGACAGCGTCAGGGGAAACTGGTCAATCAGTGAGCGGGCGGTCGCGTTCCCCGACAGACTTCCGTTCACGGTCCGTCCGTCGATCTGGATGCTGATTGGAGTGTCTTCGGGGGTCTCTTTGGCTGTCATCGTTTGGGTTTCCTCCGTGCGGGCAGTTTCCTGCGGCGTCGTCGCTGTGTTTGTCGTGGCTGGACTGCCCGAAGCCGTCGTGCACCCGGTAAGGGCGAGGGTCAGCGCCGTGATCACGACCAGAGTTTGCTTCCTCATTGGCATCAAGAATGTCCCCCTCGGCGGCAAAGTTCGATTCATTCCAGCAAAACAGCTGACGACGGCGAGCGGGAGCCCCTGCCGTTACAGGTACTGAAAGGGACCCTCTGAGAAGGCGACGGTCATGGTGGGGAAGTCCCACAGCCAACTCACTGGCTCAGCCGAACGGCCGCCTCCTGCTGGACGCGGGCAGCCTTGCTTGAGTAGTCGGCGATAATCCGGAGTTCGTCGTCGCTGTAGCCTTCCAGCAGCGCGGCCATCCCGGCCATGAAATCGGTGAAGTAGGGTGCAGCGGCGGCAACCTGGTCACCGACGAGCTCGATCAGGACCTTCCGCTTGTCCTCGCCGTGCTTGACCCGCCGGGCCACGCCTTTGCTTTCGAGTCGCTGCATGAGTCCGGTGACCGATGCTGGGGCCAGCCCGGAGTGTTCACCGAATTCACCCGCCGTCATTGGGCCGTGGCGCAGCAGGATATCGATCGCCTTGCCCTCGGTCGCCGACAGGCCCCGCAGTTCAGACAGTGTGGTGTGGAACATGATGGCGGCCGTGGACAGCTCCCTGCCCGAGGCATAAACAGCTTCCAGCAGAGCTTCGCGTTGCCCCTGATTCGTCATGCTCCGAGGCTAGCAAAATCTTTCGCTTGACCGAAACGATTGACCTGCCCACCACTCAGGATTATATTTCTTTTAACCGAACGAAATAAATTCCCAAGGAGCTCCCATGTTGAATTGCCTTGTCATCGGATCCGGCGTAGCCGGCCTTTCCACGGCCCTCTCACTCCAGAAAGCAGGCCACTCCGCCACCGTTTTTGAAGCGCACAAGGGGCATTCTGAGGGTGTCGGCGCCTTCCTTACCCTCGCCGTCAACGGTTTCGACGCCCTGGACACTCTGGGCCTCAAGGAGGAAGCTTCGCAACTGGGCTTCAGCACCCCGCTCATGTCCATGTATCTGGGCAGCACGGGTCGCCACCTGATCGATTTCGATTTCGGCGGCACCCTCCCGGATGGCACCACGGCCCGGACCATGACCCGCTCGGAGCTATACGCCCTCTTGCACGAGGAGTCAGTCCGCCGCGGGATCCGGATCGAGCACGGCAGGCGACTGACAGCGGTGGAGGAACTGCCCGACGGCGTCACGGCCGTTTTCGACGACGGTACCTCCGCGCGCGGCGACCTGCTGGTGGGGGCCGACGGGCTGCGCTCGGCGGTGCGGCCGCTGATCGACCCCGCCTCGCCCGCACCCCGCACCATCCCGCTGCTCAACACGGGCGGCATCATTCCTGCCAACACTGCCGCCTTGTCGCTCAAGGATGTGGATCTGGGCGTGCCTCCGGGGCGCATGAAGATGGTGTTCGGCAAGCGCTGCTTCTACTGTTACATGCCCAGCCCGGACGGCCGGATCTGGTGGTTCGCAAATCCTCTGCAGCGCTCCAGCTCCGATCCGTCATTGCTGGGCCAGGAAGAACTCAGGGATTGGCTGACCGGGCTGGTGGCCGGAGATCGGACACCGATGGCGGCCCTCATTCGCGCCACGGAAGACATCATCAAGCCCTATTCAACTTTCGATTTCCCCAGCGTTCCCCGCTGGCACCGCGGCAGGATGGTCCTGGTCGGCGATGCCGCTCACGCCTCCTCCCCGTCCTCGGGGCAGGGCGCGTCCATGGCAATCGAGGACGCAGTGATCCTTGGACGGGCCCTTCGGGGAGCCACAAGGGACGACACAGAACGGGGAAGCCTCCCTGCCAGGTTTGCGGCTTACGAAGCGGAGCGCCGGCCGCGTGCCGAGACGGTGGTGGCATGGGGCCGCCGGAATTCAGAACCCAAGGTCAGGAATCAGTTCACCCGGGTGTTTCAGGACCTGGCTATGCGCGCTATTTTCCGGGGACTGGCGCGGAAGGCGGCCGACAACTTCGATTGGCTCTACGGCCATCACATCGACTGGGATGCCGTCTCCACGTACGACGCCGAGACCCTGCGGTAAACAGGCGTCAGGAACGCGATCAGTGCCGCGAGAATGAGAATGATGCCGGAGACCAGGAACACGAGGGCGATCCCGCGCGACGTACCTTGACCCAGCAGCGGTTCCAGTTGCGCGGCGCCCTCTGCGGAGCGGGCGTACGGGATGATCCAGAACTGGGCGAGCGGGGCGATGAGGAACGCTGTGATCGGCGCTGCGGCGGACTCGAAGGCCATGGCGAATCCGAATACCCTGCCCTGCCGGTTGAGGGGAACCACCTGTTGGATGACCGTCTGCTCGGCGGCTTCCACGATGGGAACCAAAGCCAGATACAGCCAGATGCCAGCCACATATAGCCACGCCCATTCACGCAGGGTGAACACTGCACCAAGGAACCCCATGGCGGCCACAACGATGAGCATGGTCCGCAAGGGATTGGAGCCCAGCCCAAACTTTCCCACCAGCGCACCGCCCACAAGGAATCCGGTGGAGCCTACGGCGAAGAACGTTCCCCACATCTCAACGGAGAACATTTCCAATCCGTACGGATCCATCAAAGCCATGTACACACCGCCCACGAAGTTGTTGAACGTGGAAAATATGATCAATGCAAACAGCCCGGAGATAGCCAGCACAGCGGCAAGCGAGCCACGGAAGTCGAAACCGCCCTTTGCGTCAGTGGCTGCCGCTTGCACCTCTTCGGGCATTCGCAAAGTGAGTAGGTGTGCGAACGCCAACGCGGTGAAAACCAGTGAAGCCACAATGGTCCAGCCCATGCCCAGCAGGCCCACTGACAATCCGGACAGGACCGAAGTAACAATGAACATGAGCCCCTGCACCATCCCCACCATGCCATTGGCATTGGCCCGGCGATCAGGCTCGATAAGGATGGTGACGGTGGTGGAGAGGGCAATGTTGCGAAGGTTTTCCACGACGGCACCCACAAGGGTGATCAGAGTGAAGACCCAGAACCACGGCTGTGTCAGGTCCAGCAGAAGACTCGTGGGGGTGAGGAGAAACATCACTCCTGACAGCACGAACATCACCAGGGTGAACCCAGCGGCAAAGCGCATTATGGCAAGCTTCCGATACCTGTCCACGAACGTCCCGAAGCTGATGCTGGAGAGCGCAATCAGCAGCATGTAGGCTCCTCCGACTACCCCGGTGGCAATCACATTGCGCGTTTCCAGGTAAACCCAGAACGTCAGGGCGAACCAGAGATAGCTTGTGGTGATATTTGCCAGGGCGGTGTTCACCAGGATCCCCATGAAAGTACGGGATCGCTGGGCCGGAGTGCGCAGGGAGAGGTCGATAACTTCAGTAACCCCAGCCGGTTCCTGCTCGGTCATGCGTTCCAGTGTACTTACACCAATTGCCGCAGATAAGGGCCGGCGCCGACCCAAACCGTGTGACAATCCAACCGCACTAACCTCCCGGTAGGATCGGCAAGGAATCCTAAAGAAGCCTGGGGGAAATTCTTGATGAAAGGTGCAAAAGGCCAACTGGCCTTCACCGGAGACTTTAGCCGGGATCTGGAGTTGCGGGAGTACGGCCTGGACCCCGGCGAGGATTCCACCCTGCTTCCCAATGCCGCCATAATGAGCGCGCTGCAGAACCTCGTTCGCCTTGCCACTGAGCTTTGCGGCGCCCCTTTCGGGGTAGTCAACATCATCAGCGCCGAGTACCAATACCAAATTGGTGCGTGGGGCGTGGAACCGGGTATGTGCTCACGAGAAGATTCCATGTGTGCCAAGGTGTTTCTCTCCCGCGAGATCACCGTTATCCCCGACGCTTCGCTGGATCCACGATCCGTCGACAACCCATTCGTCACCGGTGAATTGGGCAGGGTTCGGTTCTACGCTTCGGTTCCACTGCAAACAGAATCAGGATTCGTTCCCGGTACCTTGTGCGTCTTTTCCGATAAGGCCATGGAGATACGACCCGAGCAAGTCAGCATGCTGGAGGTCCTCGCCAAGCAGGTGGTGGAACTGTTGGAGCTGCAGCACCGCACCGTCCAGCTGGATCGCACCTATGCCGAGCTGCGGGAGAGCAATGCCAAGTTGGCTGGGTTCGCGGGCCGTGTCAGCCATGATCTTCGCATTCCGCTCACCACCATCCTGGGTTACGTGGAGTTGGTGGAGGATGATCCCGACGTCCAAGCAGACAGCGTGGCAGCTAAATACCTGAGCCGGATCGGGGCGAGTGGCCGCCGGATGCTGGGGATGCTGGAAGACGTCCTGAGTTATTCGAGGGTGGGCGGCGGCATCCAGCCACAGCAGGTCTCACTTAAAGAGGCGGCAGGCGAGGTGGCCCGGGACCTGGGCATCGAGGACGACATCCTTGAAGTGCGGGACCTGAATCTCCAGGCAGACAAGGGCCAACTGCGCACATTGCTACAGAATCTGCTGTCCAACGCCATGAACTATCGCAGCCCCGAAAGGGATCTGCACGTCCGGATCAGCGGCGTCTCCAATTATCATGGCGCCACCATCTTCGTGGCCGACAACGGAAAGGGCATCCACGCGGCAGACCGGGCCAAGGTCCTGGAACCATTGGTGCGCCTGCGCCGCGAAGGTGACGGACCTGGCTCCGGCCTGGGACTCGCCACCTGCAGCAGCATCGCCAAGGCCCACGGCGGCGAACTCACACTCTCCGAGACAGCCGGCGGCGGAACCACGGTAGCGGTGAGCTTCCCTTCCGAACCGTAGCGGCACGCCAGGCAAGAAAACGCACGACGGCGACCTGCCGCCGTCGCGCGTTTCCCACCAAGGGCGTTACCCCCGACCGTTCCCCTTGCCCTTTTCGGACCTGGCGTCGCTCTTTCCGCCGCTCTTGGCATCCGCGACGTCTTGGGGCTCCGTATTTCCACCATCTTGGGCAGGCTCAGGGGCTTTAACGGCTGGCACCGGAACCGCTGGCTGATCTGGAACATCCACGACTTCGACGGCAGGCGCAACGGCCGGCGGTGCAGTCTCCACGGGAGCCGGCCCACTCGGCTGGGACTCAATGACGGAGACACCAGGATCCACCTGTCGTGTGGGCTCGGCTGAAGTCTCTGCCGAAAAGACGCCATTAGTGACCAACGCGAGCCCGACAGGAACGGCGAGGGCCGCCGCAACCAGCCCGGCGAGGATCTTCGGCCTCTTTCCGAGAGTCTTTGAACCAGTAGCGGAAGCACGCCTTCCCGGTGCCGCAGCTGCCGGACCGCGGCTCGAAACCTGGACATGCGGCGGCCGTGACGGCACAGCCGGCACCGATGCCAGCGACGGGGCTGCTGGCACCGACGGCAAGATTGCCGTTGCCATAGGCGGCAGCTTCCGACGTCGGCCCGCCAAGACTTCCTCGACCTCCGAGGCCTTCGGGCGCCGCTCCGGATCCATGTCCGTCATTGCCTGGAGGAGTCCGCGCAGCCCGTTGGGGAGGTCTTCCGGGATCTCGGGTGCCCGATGAAGGCGTGCCGAGGCCGTCTCTACCGGGGTTCCTGGGTATTCGGGTTTGCCGGTGAGGCATTCCAAGAGCACCAAACCCAAAGAGTAGATGTCGCTGGCGGGCGTCAGGTGCAGGCCTTGTGCCTGCTCCGGACTGAGGTACTGGGCTGTGCCGACAGTGAACCCAGTGGCGGTGAGGCGGTTGTCCTCCATTACCAAGGCGACTCCGAAATCAGCCAGTTTCACAGATTCGGCGCCATCGGGCCCGTCGGAAACCAGGATGTTTGCCGGCTTGATGTCGCGGTGAATGACGCCTTGGGCATGCACCTGGGCAAGGGCGCCAGCCAGTCGCTCGCCAATGCGCGTGGTTTCGGGATGTGTCAGGGGCCCTTCGGACAATACGGCCTTCAGGTCACGACCCCCTGCGAGTTCCATGACGAGGTAGGCGCGCTCTTCGTCATTGCGGGTATCAACGCCCGCATCGAAGGCGGCCACCAGGCCTGGATGGTCAAAGCCGGCGAGCAGCCGCATCTCGGTTTCCTGACGGGCCCTGAACGAGTCGTCGCCAGAGCCAGGCAGAAAGATCTTGATTGCTACGTCCCGGCCAAGGAGCAAGTCCGCGGCGCGGTACACCGTGGACATGGCTCCCCGGCCCAAAACAGGTCCCAGCTGGTAGCGGCCATCGATGATGGTGGCAGCCGCACTGGAATCGGTCACGTGGAACTCCACGGCCTCGTCATTGTTGCCCACGAATTGTCACGCCCTTCAGGCCCACCTTGTGTGCATCGGACCCTAACAGTGTCCGTTGCTACCAGGCAACGCCGCCGATCAAACTTTCACGAGAGCCGCGCGGCCGCCCTGTTCGGCGTAACCGCTACGGCTTGAGCAGTCCTGCGTCAAACAGCATCATCCGGATTCACCAGATAAGTCATCAGGATACTTAGTATTGGCTCGGAAGGGAAACGGGCCATCCGTGAGGACGCCGCTTAGTCTCCTCCGAGTTCCGCCAGCCGCGAGCCGAGCAGGGACCGCAAATGCTGCTGCTCGTCCGCCGTCAGGCCCTGCCGCAATCGGCCCTCCACTTCATTCGCGGCCGCACTGGCTGCCTTCAATCGCCTGCTTCCGAGCGGAGTTAGCTTCACGGGGAGTGCCCGCCCGGCAACAGGCTGCGCCGGCCGGGAAACCAACCCGTCCCGCTCGAGCGCCTGCAGAAGCACGTTCATTGACTGCCGCGACACGAAGGCGCCGCGGGCAAGCTCGGAATTGGAGAGGCCGGGCCGTTGCGCCAGGAGTTCAAGGCATGCGTACTGCGCCACTGTCATCCCGAGGGGCCGGAGGGCAGCGTCCATTGCGCTCCGCAAAGCGCTGTGCACTTGCTTCAGGAGATAGCCCAGGGAGGTGTCCAGATCCACGCCACTGCCGTCTTGACTCATGTCAATATTCTGACATACGTTGTTCATGTCAACATACTGACATAACGAGGAGAGCAAGCATGGCAACAATCGGTCCAGATTTCATTTCGCTGCAGGTCCGCGACCTTGAACGTTCGGCACTGTTCTACGAGCAGCAACTCGGGCTGACGCGCTCGGTGGCCGGTCCGCCGCATGCAGTTGTTTTCGATACCAAGCCGGTCGCCTTTGCGGTGCGGGAGCCACTGCCGGAAACCGAGCTGGATTCGCTCCCGCAACCCGGCGAAGGAATTGCCTTGTGGCTGCGGGCAACGGACGCCCAGGAACTCCACGACGCCCTCTCCGCCCATGGCACGCAGATCACGGCAGCACCCATCGATGGGCCGTTCGGGCGCACCTTCACCTTTGCAGATCCGGACGGCTACCGGATCACTATCCACGACGCCGCCTGACACCAACGGCAACAAGCGTCCGACGGCGACCTCCCGCCGTCGGACGTTTTCCTCACGTGACGCACGGAACTGCGGTCTGGACGGCCGGAAGGCACAATGGAAGGCATGACCCTTACTACCTTCGCCCTCGTCCGCCATGGCCAGACCAACTGGAACGCGGAGCGTCGGTTGCAGGGGGCCACTGACATTCCGCTGAACGACGTCGGACGCCAACAGGCGCGTGACGCCGTTGCCACTTTGGCCAATTACGAATGGGACGCAATCGTTTCCTCACCTTTGAGCCGTGCCGCAGAAACCGCCGACCTGATTGCAGAAGGCCTGGGCCTCCGGGTCGCCCGGCGGGTTCCGGAGCTTATTGAGCGAAGCTTCGGACCGGCAGAAGGGCTGCAAGCCGGGCCGGAACTCGAGGCACTTCGCATCCCAGGCGGTTTCCGCGGGGGCGAGAGCGATGATGACGCAGCCAGCCGCGGCATGGATGCCCTGGAACAATTGGCACAGGAATTTTCGGGACAGCGCGTCCTGGTGGTAACCCACGGTACGTTGATCCGGCTGTCACTGAGCCGCGCGATTGGACGCACGCTGGACAGCGTCCACAATGCCGTACTGAATCTCGCCCATCACCACGCCTCCGATGGCTGGAAGCTGGAGTACTTCAATGGTGAGCTTCTGACGGCCGACGTGGACGGCTGACACAACCGCGAAACTCAGGAATGTTATTGACATTCCACATGCCAGTTTCTGTATGCTCAAGTGAGTCAAGCAGCTGGCGCCTTTCGCTCCGCTGCCCTGGAGGTCAGCTTGGCTCTCACACTTGTTGGCTCCCGACTAGTGACGACCGAAGCCTGCCGGGCCAACGCAATCACCCTGACCGCGAGAGTAACGCTGGCCACGGACGGCTGGTTTGAACTTCGCGTGGTGCAAATCCCCGGGCTGGTGCTTCACGTTTCCCGGCTGGAAAAGGCCGCCCAGGCCGTGCTCGACGCCGCAACGGCCTCGAGCGGACGGAAGCCGGAAGAGTTTGACGTCCAGTTCCAATGCTGAGCAAGCCGATGCCGAACGAGCAGAAACTCCTGACCGTTGGGCATGGCGCCACACCCCAGGCCGACTTTGCGGACCTTTTGCAGGCGGCTGGCGTGGCGTCGTTAGTGGACGTTCGGATTGGTCCGGGAAGCCGGAAATACCCTCACTTCGGAAGAACCCACATGGAGCAGTGGCTACCGGCCGCCGGAATCGCTTATCGCTGGGAACAGCGACTGGGTGGGTTCCGGAAGCTTCCACCCGGCTCCCCCGACACGTCCCTGCGCAACGACTCTTTCAGGGCCTACGCGGCGTACATGCGCACAGCTGAGTTCACCGCAGCCCTGAGTCAGCTTTTGGCGGATGCGGCTGACCAAAAGACCGCCATCATGTGCAGCGAAACGCTCTGGTGGCGCTGCCATCGCCGCCTCATCGCAGATCATTGCGTTCTGCTGGACTCACTGCCCGTCAGCCATCTCATGCCAGGAGCCAAGCTGGTCCCCCACGTCCCTACGGCCGGAGTGAGGGTGCACCGCGGGCATCTGCAGTACGACCTACCCGTGGACGAGTCAGTGGGTTAGGTCAGTGGGTTAGATCAGCGTGCCTCAAGCCGGCTCCGCAGTTGCTGTGCGAAGTCGGGGTAAGCTGCGGCAACCTCCTCCAGGTCCATGGTCTGGGGGAAGTCGATCACGGGTTGGTGCTCGGCCAGAAAGTTGGCCGTCTCTTCAGTAATGAACTGCCCGTCCTGGCCGTCCAACCCGGCCTCGGCCAGGAATTCAGGGGTGATCCGGAAGACGGATTCCCCGGTCTGCCCTTCGGATGCCCAGCGCACCAAGTACTCATCCTGATTTACGAGTTCTACGTCGAATGACTTCTCCATGTCAGCAGCCTACGTGGTGTTCAGCCGTGACCACTGGTTCTTCACTAGGATGACTGACATGGCAGCCATCGAATCTGTAATTATCGAGGTCGCTCCCGCCATTCAGGTGGCGGAGGCCTTCTACACTGATGTTTTCAGCATGGGCAGCAGGGTTCAGGTACGTTCATCCGAGGCGCCGATCACCGGCTTTCGCGGATTTACGATGTCGCTTGTTGTCTCCCAGCCGGCCACCGTAAACAGTCTTATCGGCAACGCCCATGACGCCGGCGCGACTATCATCAAGCCAGCCGCCAAATCCCTGTGGGGGTACGGCGGAGTAGTCCAAGCTCCGGACGGCACGATCTGGACAGTCGCATCCTCGTCAAAGAAAGACACTGGCCCGGCCGATCTGCAGATCGATGCGATAGTGCTCCAACTGGGAGTCGCGGATGTGGCTGCCAGCAAACAGTTCTATCTCGACCGAGGCCTCACCATGGCCAAGAGTTTCGGCAGCCGGTACGTGGAGTTTGATACCGGTCCCGTCAAGCTGACGCTCAACAAACGCGGGGCGCTGGCCAAGACCGCCGGCGTGTCACCTGACGGCACCGGCTCTCACCGGCTCCTCATCAGCGGTGATGCAGGCACCTTTACCGATCCTGACGGATTCGCCTGGGAAACACCACTGACCTGAGGGGAACGACGGCGCCCTTGCGTTGGAGCTTTTGCGCCCGGACTGCAGGCGCAGAAACGCACGACGGCGACCTCCCGCCGTCGTGCGTTTTTCTTGCTTTAGAGAGAGCTAAACTTCGGGACGCGGGCGCCGGTCGATGATGGTCTCTGGAGCATCACGCCGCTCCACGACATGGTCAGTACGCCGGGTGCGGCCTGCCATGATGATGGAAATAATCAGGCCCAATACGCCTACAGCCATCAGGATGTAGCCGATCAGGACTTGGTCCACGAAGGGGATGAGTCCGGGGGCAAGCGCAAAGGCCAGAATCGCTCCAATGGCGATCAGTGCTATGGAAGAACCTATTCTCATGTCGTGCTCCTCTCACTTCCGACCGGCCCGCGAACGGGTGATCACGGAACTGCGTCGATATCGTAAGCATACTTCTCAATTTGCGACGCGCGAAAGATTGTGCCCGTCATTGTTCGCCTACCACGCGTGCTCGGAGTGGCCCCGATCAGTGCCCGAAACCCGCTGCGAACCGTGCGATGGCGTCCTCAGGAGTGGGCGGCGGACCAAAAACTTCAGCTTGCCGGCTGGTGTTGGCAACGTATCGGCCCGTCTCGAACCACGCCGACATGCTGGCCATATCGCTTACCAGCGGGGCAAAGCGCGAGGTGACTTTGCCCAAGCCCTTGAGCACCGGCGTCGGAACGGCCATGATCTTGATGTCCTTGCCGTCCGCCTCGCCATGCTTGGACAGGAGACCCGCCGCTTCTGACATGCTGACGGGCCGGGTCCAGCCAATGTCGATGCGTTCGCCATTAGCTATCTCCGCATCCACGGCATCCGCCAGATAACCCGCGAGGTCGCTCGTGAGGACGAAGGTCAGCGGGGTGTCCTTCGAACCGATCCACATGACGCGACCCTTCGCCAGAGGATCGCCGCCCATCCCGGCGGTCTGGTCGAAGAACGCACCGGGACGAAGCGCAACGAAAGGGACGCCCAGCTGTTCGAACGTATCCTCGGCCTGCTTCTTGTGCCAAAAGTGCGGAACTTGGGGCGTCAGATCACAGGTGAGGATGCTGATGAGAACGAACCTGGGAACGCCCGTTTGTTGGGCGGCGACAGCCAGGTTGCTGTACCCAAAGGTATCGATTGCATTGGCGTTCTTGTCGTTCCGCGTGTACCCGGCGGCCGTCGAAATGACGCCGGCTACGCCTGTCATCGCGTGGATCAGGGACGCCACATCGAGCATGTCGCCCCGCACAATTTCGACACCTCTGGCTTCAAGCTTGCCCGCGTTGGATTTTGCCCGGACCAGCGCACGGACGCTCTTGCCGCGCTTGAGAAGTGCATCAACCACCTGACTGCCAAGGTAGCCGGTGGCGCCGACCACGAGGACAGGCTTTTCGTCAGCCATGATTTGCTCCTTGGACTCGCCGGGTTCGCTCCCCGGAACAGTCGTAGCACGCGGGCCGCGTTGATTCCAGACTTCACGCAAACGCACGACGGCGACCCACCGCCGTCGCGCGTTGTGACCGGCTCACGGTCAACGTTCGTTGCTGACGGGAAAGTCACATGGTGATGGCAATCTTTCCGCGGGTTTTACCGGCGTCGAAGTACCGCATGGCTTCGGGAACCTGTTGAAGGGGATAGCTTCGATCGATGGCCGGGACGATGGTTCCGGCCTGGAGGAGCTCGGCGAGGGACTCAAGGTCCTCCGAACGCTCCGTACCAACGACCATGGTGAGCTTTTGACTGATGAAGGGGGACAGTGCCAAGGCCCGGAACTGCCTGTCCATGCCACCAGTTAGAGGTCCACCCTCCTCACCACCGGTAAGAACTGCCGTTCCGCTGTGGGTGAGCGCGCGGCGAAGGCGTTTCAGGCTGGGGTTTCCCGCGAGATCGATGATCACGTCATAACGCTTAGACCCGTCGGCGAAGTCCTGTTTGGCGTAATCGATCACGCGGTCGGCACCGAGAGACAGCACATGGTCCATCTTGCCGTCACTGCAGACCCCGGTAACTTCAGCACCCGCGGCTTTGGCGAACTGCACGGCGTATCCGCCAACTCCGCCAGAGGCACCGGTGATCAGCACTTTGAGGCCCGTCGCGGTTTGCCCTGCTGGTGTCCCTATTTCCAGCCCACCTGCAATCCCACCTGCACGAAGCGCCTGGAGGGCGGTACAGGCTGAAACGGGAACCACTGCTGCTTGTTCGAAGCTGATGCCGGCAGGCTTGAGGGCGAGATGGTCTTCCCCGGCTACGGCGTACTGGGCAAAGGAACCCTTGCCCACGCCGAAGACGTGGTTGCCGACGGCGAAGCGGGTTACCTCCGGTCCCACGGCCTCGACCGTCCCGGCGAGATCGAGCCCAGGTACCGGATTCTTGGGTCCTCGGAACCCAAAGGCCAGACGCAGGGCGTAAGGCTTCCCAGTCATGATATGCCAGGTCCCGCGGTCCAGGCCCGCAGAATGGACACGCACCAGCACCTCATCGCCCGCTATCTCCGGCTTGGGGATCCGGGCCAAACGAAGGACGTCGGCCGAGCCGTAGGCATCCTGCACTACGGCCTGCATGGTGTCTTCCGAGGTGGGCGCTGCGTTGGATGCTGACGTTTCCTTGGCTTGCTGACCAGTGGTCATGGCCGTTCCTTTCAGGGCTTCAGCTACTTTTCGTACGCTGTACTAATAACGCTACCGTACAATGTACTAAAACGGAACACCCAGAGGAGATCCAGTGTCCACCGCAAGCCCGGAGCGCCTTCCGCTCAGCCGCGAAAGGGTTCTCGCATGCGCCGTGGAACTCGCGGACGAGTCGGGGATATCGGCGCTGACCATCCGCTCACTCGCGCAAAGCATGGGCACCAAGCCGATGTCCCTGTACTACTACGTGGCCAACAAGGACGAGATCCTGGACGGCATTGTGGACATGGTGTTCAGCGAAATTAAGTTGCCCTCCCCGTCCGGTAACTGGCGGGAGGAAATGCACGATCGGGCACATGCGATGCGCGCGGCCCTTACCCGGCATCCGTGGGCAGTGGGGCTGCTGGAAAGCCGCTCCTCCCCTGGCCCCGCAACACTCCGACACCACGAGGCGACGCTCGCCACCTTGCGGGAAGCGGGATTTTCAGTCCAGCTGACCGCCCACGCGTACGCAGCGCTGGACAGTTACATCTACGGTTTCGCCCTCCAGGAGGCAGCCTTGCCGTTTGAAGGCCGGGATACCGCAGCCGAAATCACCGCCCCCATCATGGAGCGATTCTCAACCGGGGAGTACCCGCGGATGGTGGAGATCGCCGTCGAGCATGTCCTCAAACCCGGCTACGACTTCGGCGACGAATTCGACTTTGGACTGAACCTGATTCTTGACGGCCTCGGCCGATTGATGGACGATGTCGGCGCAGCAGGCGAATGACCTCCCCAGCCGTTGAGGTGCGTAAGGCAAAAGGGTACGGTCAGGGCATACTCGAGACGCCGTCCGATTTAAGGATCTGATGCCATGGCCAGAATTGAGGACTATGCAATCATCGGGGACTTGAACACGGCCGCCTTGGTGGCCCGCGATGGATCCATCGACTGGATGTGCCTGCCCCGTTTTGACTCCCCCGCCTGCTTCGCCGCCTTGTTGCATACCCCTGAAGCTGGTCGGTGGCTCCTCGCGCCGGCAGATGCAGGGGCCCGGAACAGTGGAAACTGCACCCGGCGCCGCTACCGTCCGGACACCCTGATCCTGGAAACGGAATGGGAAGTGGACGGCGGCGCAGTCCGTGTCACCGACTTCATGCCCGTCCGGGATGACGCTGTAGATCTCGTTCGGATCGTGGAGGGCCTGTCCGGCGAGGTGGCCATGCGCGGGGAATTGATTCTCCGTTTCGACTACGGTCGCGTGGTGCCGTGGGTACGTCGCAACAAGCACGGAATCAGCGCCGTGGCGGGGCCCGACTCCGCCTATCTCACCACGCCCGCTCCGCTCAAGGGCCAGGACAGGCGCACGATCAGTGAGTTCACAGTGCGGGCCGGGGAACGCATCCCGTTCGTGCTTCGCTGGGCACCAAGCCACGAGCCGGAGCCCCGGCGTATCGACGCCGCCAAAGCATTTCACGCCACGGAATCCTTCTGGCGCGAGTGGATTGACCGAAGCGAGATGGAGGGCAAGTACAAGGATCCGGTGGAGCGATCCCTCATCACCCTCAAGGCCCTGACATATGCCCCGACTGGAGGCATCGTTGCGGCTGCTACAACGTCCCTTCCCGAGCAACTGGGCGGTTCCCGTAATTGGGACTACCGCTATTGCTGGCTGCGGGATGCAACACTGACCCTGCAGTCGTTGCTTGCCGCCGGATACACGGAAGAAGCGGCAGCTTGGCGGGAATGGCTGCTCCGTGCCGTGGCGGGCGATCCTTCGGAGCTGCAAATCGTTTATGGCTTGGACGGCGCCCGCAGATTGCCGGAGGCCGAGATTCCGTGGCTTTCGGGCTACGAAAATTCCATGCCGGTCCGCACCGGGAATGCCGCCGCCCCCCAGCTGCAATTAGACGTTTGGGGTGAGGTGTTGGACGGGCTCTCCCTGACCCGGGCGGCTTCCCCGCCGGGCACCGTTGACACGTCCTGGGACATCCAAGTGGCGTTGATGGAGTACCTGGAAGGGGCTTGGAACCAGCCGGACAACGGGCTGTGGGAGATGCGAGGCCCCCGCAGGCATTTCACGCATTCCAAAGTCATGGCATGGGTAGCTGCAGATCGCATGGTCAAGGCCGTAAGAACCTCGGGGTTGCCCGGTCCCGCGGACCGCTGGGCGGCGCTGCGCAGGCAAATCCACTCGGAGGTTATGACCCGCGGTTTCGATGAAGAGCTCAACAGCTTTGTGCAGTCCTACGGCAGCAAGGAATTGGACGCCAGCCTGCTCTTGATCCCCCGCGTTGGCTTCCTGGGGCACCGCCACCCACGCGTTGCGGGAACGGTGAAAGCCATACAGGAAGGCCTGACCGAGGACGGCCTGGTACTGCGCTACCGAACCGAGTCAGGCCACGACGGCCTGCCCGGCGAAGAGGGAGTCTTCCTTGCGTGCTCGTTCTGGCTGGTGGATGCGCTACTCGGCATTGGCCATACCGGCCAGGCAACGGCGTTGTTCGAGCGGCTGCTTACGCTCCGCAACGATGTCGGGCTGCTCAGCGAGGAATGGGATCCCAGAACCCAGCGCCAACTCGGCAATACTCCCCAGGCGTTCAGCCACTTTCCCCTGATCCACTGCGCCCTGCAACTCCATCACGGCGAAGCCCACGGCAGTGACACGCCGTTGCGCAGCCCGAAACACCCGGAACAAGGTACCGACCAGCTCCCACAACAGGCCATCTCCGAAAGCGGCCCGGGCACCGATCATCCGGCGCCAAGAAAGCGCCCCGAACCCAGCCGCTAAAAAACGCAGTTACGATTCCGTCTTTTGATCGTCCGGATCCGCGGCTTCAGCCTTGTGCTTGGCTTCCTCCAAATGTTGATCCAGCTTGCGCTCGGCCTCCCGCCGACGCTGGCCGATAGTCCTCATCTGTTGTGTGGTCGGAGATCCAGCGTCGGTATCCTGCCACTGATCGCGTTCCTCTGACCCTGCGCCCTCGGGCACGCCGGGGCTCTTCTTCTCTTCATCGCCCATAAGGAAATCGTCCCATCGCGTGGGCTTCTGCGGTAGGACCAGTGGCTGGATAAACGCCCGACGGCGACCTCCCGCCGTCGGGCGTTTTCACCCCGAACCCTTGTCATCCAGAGCCCACGGCGTCTAGGCTCAAAGCGGAGAAATCGTACTTGTGCCCAAGGTATCCGGTCTCCACTTGTTACAGGATGATCATGCCTGCGCAATCAGCCCACCCTCCTTTTCCCCTCTCCCCCTTGCCTTCCGAGCCCTTCTGCGACCAGTGCGGAACGGATGAGCACCTCCTCATCGAAACCATCGAACTCATCCAAACCGGCGGTAAAGCCCCCGGATCTACCGCAGGGTTGATCCACGTGGAGTATCGTTGCCAAGCTTGCGGATTCTCGCGGTCCCACGCAGCAGAAGTGGCCGACGTCGCCGATGTCCTGATCCGCTCGGATGAACCCCTGGGCGTTCTGCAATTCGGACGCCACCGTCTCCACTGTGGGGTGCCTATGCACACGGGCCCCGGGAAACTCCACCTGATTTCCTCAGGCGCCACAGGCCGGGCAGATCCGGAGCTTGAGACCTACTTGAATACCCGGGTGCTGCATTGCGATGAGTGTGGGTTCCAGATGGAGATACCGGACTAGCGCACATTTTCCTGGCTGCCGAAAAGAGTCCCTCCGAGACCGGGACTCCCTCAGGCCCGGCGCCTGTGATGGTCTGGAACCATGACCACTGATACCCGGCGCGCACCATCAACCCGTCGCCTGCCGCTTGTTACCTATGTGCTGGCTGCGGGCGTGTTCCTCATGGGCACCACAGAATTCGTGGTGGCAGGGATCCTTCCAGAGATCGCCCAGGATCTGGGTATCACGGTAGGAAATGCCGGGCTGATGATTACCGTCTTCGCGGTTGGCATGATCGTTGGAACGCCCACCATGTCGATCCTCACCCTCAAGATGCCGCGACGCGTCACGCTCAGTCTCGCGTTAGTGGTTTTCGCCGTCGGGCACGTCATCGTCGCGCTCACCACCGACTTCGCAGTGATACTCGGTGCCCGGTTCCTGACGGCTCTGGCCACTGGCGCGTTCTGGGCCGTCGCCGCCGTCGTGGGTGCTAAGGCGGCCGGTGCCGCTTCAGCCTCCCGCGCGTTGGGGGTGGTCCTGGGCGGCGGCATGCTCGCCAACGTGATCGGCGTTCCGTTGGGGGCGTTTGCCGGCCAGTCGATCGGTTGGCGGGGTCCTTTCTGGATCCTCACCGTCCTGGCACTCATGGCGGCAATTGTTGTTTACCGTTTGGTCGGCGTCGAACCTTCCTCTGGCCCCATCCCCTCAGTCCGGGCCGAGATCGCGAGCATGCGTGACGCGCGGGTCTGGCTTGTGCTTGCAGGTTGCGCAATCGTGTGCGGATCCTCCCTTGCCGCTTACAGCTTCATCTCTCCGCTCCTGACACAGAACACCGGCATGGGGGCAGCAGCAGTTCCGCTGGTGCTCGTGGGCTACGGCGTCGGAGCGTTCATCGGCTCCAACCTCGGCGGCCATTTTGGCGCGCACCGCCCCTTCACGGCACTGTTCGTCTCGGCAGCAATGACGTTTCTAGTGCTCGGGGCTCTCTGCCTACTCTCAGGCAACGTCCTGCTGACGGTGATCCTCATCTTCTTGCTGGGCCTGTTCGGCATGGCAACCAACCCCATCCTCATAGGCAAAGCAGTCGGGTATGCCCACCGCGCACCCACGCTCGCCTCGGCCCTCAGCACGTCCTCGTTCAACCTCGGCACTGCAGTGGGCTCGTGGATCGCAGGCTTCGCACTTGAGTCGGCGCTCGGCGCCACGGGTCCGGTGCTGGTGGGTACCTGCATAGCGGCACTGTATTTTCTCCCGCTCACCATTCTGTGGCGGAAAGAACGGTCACCTCAGCCGTCCGAGGCAGCCCTCTCAGGCTCAGCTTGAGCTGTGCTGCCGTACTCGCTGGCAGCCCACGAGGCGAGCAACTGCAGTCGCTCCGCCGAAGCCGATCCCGGTTCCGCACTGTAGATCGTCAGGGTCAAGCCGGGCTCAGCGGCCATCTCCAACCCTTCAAAAGCAAGCGTCAGCTCGCCCACAACGGGGTGATTGAACGTCTTGAAACCCGTCCCATGATG
Organism: Micrococcaceae bacterium Sec5.1; assembly: GCA_039636795.1. Lineage (NCBI taxonomy): Bacteria > Bacillati > Actinomycetota > Actinomycetes > Micrococcales > Micrococcaceae > Micrococcaceae bacterium Sec5.1. Next base: position 5,210,672 of record CP143430.1, read on the forward strand.
GCGGACGTTGTGCGCACCCCAGCGTTTCCGGAACTCATCGCTGCGGGTACCCAACTCACCGATGAGGTCATGAAGTTCCTTATTGTGGGGATCGCGACCGGCTTCGGTCCGCAGGATTGACACGGTCACCTCGGCGAACGCATCCCAATCAGGATAGAAATCATGAGCGCGTTCATCCAAGAACGTGAAGCGCGCGATGTTCGGTGGTTGGCCTGGCATGTCATAGCAGTCCTTATAGAAGGCCCGGGCCAAGGGATTGACCGCCAGCAGATCCATCCGGCCATTTCGAACGAACGCCGGACCGGCGGTGACAGCATCCAGCGCCCATTGCAGGCTCTGATGCGGAACATAGGACCTGGAGTTGCGGCGGCGCGGCGGCCGGGCCACCGGACTGGCCGCGTGGGCGAGGTCGAATAAGTGGGCCCGCTCGGCGTCGTCCAGGCACAACGCCCTGGCGATGCTCTCAAGCACCTGCGGGGAAGCTCCGCTGATCGCGCCCCGCTCAAGGCGCGTGTAATACTCCACGCTCAAACCGGCAAGTGTGGCTACTTCACTTCGCCGCAAACCCTTCACACGCCGGTTCGTGCCGGCGGGCAGTCCAACCTGCTCAGGGGCCACCTGGGCACGCCGAGAGATCAGAAATTCGCGGACCTCCGCTCGATTATCCATAGGCTCCACGCTAGGCCAAAGGGGTATCAGGAGGGAGTCCCTCCCGATACCTGCTTCGACAAACGCACGACGGCGACCTCCCGCCGTCGCGCGTTTCCCTCACCCAAATTCCTTGCCCAAGTACGGCGCGGTGTCAGTGTGGGACGTTAGGGTTGGTCCCAAGACATCTGACGAGGAGAGCAATTGCCGTACATCGTTGACTTCAAGAACGTTTCCACCGAGGGCCTGGAGTCTTCTCCGGTTGCCGAGGCGCTCGCAGGGTTGCGCGCCAACGAGGCCCGTTACTACAAGAACAAATACGACCACGACTTCACCGTGAGCCCCGCCAGTGAAGTCCCTGAAGTAGTAGATCGGGTAAGCCGGATCCTGAAGGAAGAGCGGGACATCGTCATCGAGTCCCGCCCTTTGGAGGCGACGGCCTTCGAAGTGGACGGTTTGCGCATGGATTACGTGTTCTACGAGTCAGGGCTGTCCATCAACGTCATGTACAGCATCGAGGACGGCGGGAAGCGGGCGGTCGGTTTCAAACTCACTGACGGCATGGACGTTCCGGAAGAACTGGAATCGCGCTTCAAGTTCGCCCGCCAGAAATCCAAGCTGGCAGGGGTGATCCGGGGTTCGTACTTCGTGATCAAGGGTCAATACTGACCGCTGGCTGTGAATATGGGCCCTATGCCAACGGGCGGGGACCCTCTATTCTCTTGACATGGGCGTTTGGGGAGCGTTGAACCGAACCAAACCTGGTTGCAACGGCATCGGGCGCAGGTGACTCATGGATCCCCACAACAAGGTCCCTCCCCCGGACAATTACGCCGCGTTCCTTGCTCGGCTGGATGCGGCGACCACAAGCCTGAGCACCCGGGCGAGGGCCTTGGACAAGGCGTTGACTGCGGTCTCGCTGCTCTTGGGACGATATCAACGGGCCCTTCGTGGTTGGGAACGGAGATTGGTCCGCGTCAATGAGGAACTAGCCCGTCATTCCGGCGAGCCGCAGACGTCGGCGGCCCTCAATGAGCTCCAACGAACTGCTGTTCAGATGGAGTCAATGCACAGTGCACAGGTTCTGCGGCTCACAGAGAAACTGTCACTCATGCAAGGACGACTCGACGCCATCGGCCGGTCGGTCCGGGAGCTTGAAGTCAGCAGAGCCAAACTGGATACGTCCCGTAGGTTGTCACAGGACCGCGAAAACCTGAGCAAGGCCCTCTATGAACTTGCTGGTACCGGCGGTGGCGGCGCGAAGGTCCCCGATCTGGGATTGCGGAATGATCTTAAGGAAGCACGCGAGGCAGTAATTCTGGCCGAAGCACTCCTGGAAGTGAAGGAATCCTGACCATGGAGAACACGCCCGACGCTGTTGAAATCGTGCGCTGGATGAGGAAACCCGGCGACAAACCCATCATCAAATTTGTCACTTTCAGCATTCTTGCTGTGATCCTGTGGCTGGTACTGATGATCTTCATGGCTGCCCTGAGAAGCTTCATCCCCGCGGCGATATTCACAGCCGTGTTCGCTGCGATCCTCACTATTCCGACCATCGCCGCCCAGAGGAGCCTGATGCGGGGCTTGGCAAAACGGATCAACGACACCCTCGCGGAGCTAACCGGAAGCTTCGACGACAAGGTCTCCACAAAGCAGCTACGGAAATTGATCAAGAGCGGCGAACAGCTTCCACTGCTCATCAACGGGGTTCCCGGTTTGCGGCTGCACGTGAAGAGGGTCGCCAGTGCCAAGGAAGACGGCTCCGAGAAACTCCTCGCAGTCATCACGGTTGCTCCGGTGAGCAGTGGCACTGCCAGCTTTGACCGGCTGCTCGAGGCGGCGTTGTACGGAGGACAGTAGCGCGGGAGCTGGCCGCCAGGAGGCTGCTGAATTAGTCGCGCCGTGGGGTGCGTCGGCTGGACTCGTGGGGCTGGTTGCTATGACTGTTCCTATCCAACCGCAGGCACCGTCCGACGGGGCCATCGACAAAAAATCGTTGGATGAAGCCCGGGATCTGAGGCAGAATAAGGGTAAGCGGGCGGAACGACCCCGTTGTCGCACCCAAGGGTGCTGACCAGAACACGCCGCTAGACGGCCATTGGTGGCGTTCCGCCCGCCCCAACCACCCGCTTATTCAGCAGTCTCCTAGCCCTTGGGCACTAGAACGGGCCTGTCACGTTTCAGGCGAAGCTTCCATGGCGTCAGCGCAGATTCAAGCTGCTCCCGGAGATTCATTTTGGAAGCCCCCTCCACGCGTTCTTCAAAATGAATGGGCACCTCGGTGATCTCGAGGGCCCGCTGAGCGGCCCTGTAGTTCATCTCGACTTGGAAGGAATAGCCATCACTCTTGATCGTTGAGACGTCAATGAGGCCGAGGGCTAAAGCACTCCAGGCTTTATACCCAGCCGTGCAGTCCTTCACTTTCAACCCCAAGATCACGCTCACGTAGAAGTTGGCCCAAGCGGAGAGGGCCTTTCGGTGCCAGGGCCATTCCGACGCCGTAGAGCCCCCGGCAACATAGCGCGAGCCGATAACAACGTCGGCATTCTCCTTCAGAATCTTGTCAATCATGGCTGGGATTGCTGCCACCGGATGGGATAAATCAGCGTCCATTTGGATGACAATTTCTGCATCTTGTGCCAACGCCCGGGTCATCCCAGCCACGTACGCTCGGCCCAAACCATCCTTTTCAGCCCGATGCAGCACGGAAACGGCGCCGTTCGATTTCTTTGCCAACCTGTCTGCGACCTCCCCTGTCCCATCTGGGGAACTGTCATCGACAATGAGCACGTGGAGATTCGGAATGCCCAGTGAATCAAGCTGGGACGTCAGTAGCGGAAGATTCTCCCGTTCATTGTAAGTCGGTACGACAACGGTGACTTTTGGTGCTGTAGTGGTCAAAATATGGGTCCCCAATTCGGTTTCAGAAAGCGCTCGGTCCGTGCTGAACTGCACATGTCCGGGCCGGGTCAGTCTATTGATATCGCAGGGGCAATCTGAAACCGGGCCCACGCCAATCCGTGGGGCAAAAATGTCTGGCTCTGGACACATGGTTGATCCATCGAGACGGTTGGGGAATCTTGCGCACCGCGGCCAGCGGCTCTGGGTCCTAAAAATGTCAGACCCTGGTGAGAGGGTTTATTCATGGCAAGCATTGGGGAGATTGTGGCGCGACGGGCAGCGATGTCTGGTGCCACGTTGCGCCCCCGAAGAGTTCCCCGAGCAAGCCACACCGTTCCTGCCAACGAGATGGCGGCCCATGAAAGCCCGACGGCGGTAGTCACCGATTCGGACAACCCCAGGGGCATTTGGCTGCTTCGCGGCATTGAACCAGAGCCCGTCTCTGAGCCTGATGAAGTGGACCGTGAAGTCGAGCTGGTCCGCGGCGTTGAACCGCAATCCTTCGCCCCCATTGATGAAGTGGACCGTGAAGTCGAGCTGGTTCGCGGCGTTGAACCGCAATCCTTCGCCCCCATTGGTGAAGTGGACCCTGAAATCGCTCCTGAAGTCGCCTCTGTTTCCCCGGGAACTGACGATTTCCCTAGGTTTAGCGTTTCCCACGGGCTTGACGGTGCGCTGGGACTTGAGGGTGCGCTGACTGAAAGCGTTGAGGCGTTGGAATCCCTGCGTTCCTTCACCGTAGGCGGTGCCCTGACATTCGGGTTCACCGAGGCCGCGGGGTTCGCCGGGCGGGTGGAGGAGATTGCCCGGACCGTGGAGTACCTGCAGGTCATCGCGGCGCACGCCGTGGAACGGACCCGCACGCAGGCCCAGCAGGCACGGCCCTCATCCGCGGCCGGCACGGGATGGCAGACAGGCTGGACCAACCCCGGAACCACCGCTTCGGACTCAGCCGGGGCTGTTGCTGGATCCGATGCTCCTGATGGATCCGCTACTACTGCGGGGCCAGGTGTTGTGGCTTCGGCAGTAGTTGTTACTGCGGCGGACGCTGGAGCGGTGGCCGAGGATGGCTACCGGAACGCCACGGAATTCCTCCGCGCGAGCCTGCGGATCAGCAAAAGCGAAGCCAACCGCCGCCTCGCCCTGGCCTCCCAGGTCCTCCCCCGGACCGGAATCGCCGGGCAACACATCCCGCCCCGCCGCGAAATCCTCGCCCAAGCCCTCGAAACCACACAGATACCCACCCGGTCCGCGACCATCATCAGCAGCGCACTGGAAAATGTCCGGCTGCTCACCGATGACGACACCCTCACCCGGATGGAACACGCCCTCACCGCCACAGCCATTGAATCCGACCCGGACTTCGTCACCAAAATGGCTAAACGCTGGGTCGATTCGATCGACCAAGACGGTCCCGAACCGTCCGAGGAAGTTCTCCGCCAACTCCAAGGCGCGTTCTTCCGCCGCCGACGCCGCCACGGGCTCCACCACATCGAAATCTTCGCCACCGCCGAACAATACGAAACCCTCACCACCGCCATGAACGTCGCCACCAACCCCCGACTCACCACCGGAGACAGCAACATCAATGGCGAGGGCGGCGGGACGAACAATGCCACCGGCGAAGGCGACGAGAGCGGTGACGGGAGCGGCGGCGGTAACAACGAGGCCACCGGGCACAACGAAACCACGGGCCCGGATCTGGACCGGCGTTCCCGGCCCATGAAACTCCTCGACGGACTCGTCGGAGCCTGTGCCGTCGCGATGACCACCGGGAAACTGCCAGCCAACGGCGGACTCCGACCCCAACTCACCCTCACCATCGACGAACGCGACCTCTTCGAACGACGCAACGACCATCAACGACTCAGCACCGGGACAGCAACGTTCCTGGGTCCGATGCACCCCAACACCATCCGCAAAATCGCCTGCGACGCCGACATCCTTCCCGTCCTGCTCGGCAGCGACTCCCGCGTCCTGGACATCGGCCGGACCACCCGGGTCTTCCCGCCGCACATCCGCAAAGCCATCACCGCCCGTGACGGCGGCTGCGCGTTCCCCGACTGCACCATGCCCGCCCCCTGGTGCGAAGCCCACCACATCACCTACTGGTCACACGGCGGCACCACAGGAACCGAGAACGGCACCCTGCTCTGCAGCCACCACCACGGCGTCATCCACAAAGAACAGTGGAGGATCGACATGACCACCGGCGTGCCCTGGTTCACCCCACCACCACACATCGACCCCAAACAAACACCCCGACGCAACCACCACCACACACCCCTCAGAACATAGGAGTGTGTCGCGTTCAATTGCGCCCCGGCTGCCTCGCTAAACAGCAGTGGCTATCTAACTGACGCCAAAAGCTCACAGCCGAAGGTGACAGCCCGAAGGCGACTGACCGAAGTGACAGCGCGCCGTCGAGCGCTCGTAAACTAAGCCCCGGACGTAAGCTGTGCCCCGGACGTAAGCTGAGCCGCGGCACTAAACTCAGCCGCGGCGGGCCCTCACCGCGACGTCGGCCAGCCCGTGTATGACTCTGCCAAGTACGCCTTGGCGTGCTCGGACGAGACCACGGAATGCAGCTCGCCGAGCTGGCGGGCGCGGTCAAAGTCGTCTGCGCCGGGAACGGTATGCAGCATGGAGGTCATCCAGTAAGAGAAATGCTGGGCCTTCCACACACGGTCCAGGGCGCGATCGCTGTAGGAATCCAGCAGTGCGGTGGAACCGGTGGAGTAGAAGGAGTCCAAGCCTTCGAACAGCACCTTCACGTCGTGTATCGCGAGGTTAAGGCCCTTGGCGCCGGTGGGCGGAACGGTGTGTGCGGCATCGCCGGCAAGGAAAAGATTGCCGTGGCGCATAGGAGTGTGAACGAAGCTTCGGAACGGCAGGACCATCTTTTCCAGGACAGGGCCTTCGTTGAGCTCAAAGCCGTTGCCGTTTACACGTTTGCGCAATTCGGACCAGATGCGTTCATCGTCCCAGTCGGCCACGTTTTCCTTGGGGTCGCACTGGAAGTACATGCGCTGTACTGTCTCGGTTCTCTGGCTGATCAAGGCAAAACCGTGCTCGGAGTTTGCATAGATCAGTTCGTCAGAGCTGCGCGGAGCCTGGGCCAGGATACCGAACCAAGCGAACGGGTATTCGTGGAAGAACCACTTCCGGTTGGCTTCGGGGATCTGGAAGCGGCAGTGGCTCCGGGACCCATCAGCGCCAACGAGGAAGTCGGCCTGAATCTCGAACTCGTGGCCCTCCGAGTCAGTGAACCAGACTTTCGGCTGACCCTCGAGATCGTGAACCGTGGTGTCTGTGACGCTGTACCGAACGTCGCCACCGTCGGCCTCGCGCCGTGCGGCGAGGTCGGCGAACACGTCCGTTTGCGGGTACAACCATACGGACTCACCAACCAACTCTTTGAAGTTGATGCGGTGACTTTCGCCGTTGAATCGCAACTCGATGCCATCGTGCCGGTCACCTTCGCGCAGCACCCGGTCTGAGACGCCGGAGTCCACCAGCAGGTTGACAGTGCCATGTTCCAGGATGCCGGCGCGAACAGTTTGGTGGATCTGTTCGCGGCTGCGGACCTCCACCACCACGGATTCGATGCCTTGCTTGGCCAGCAAGTGGGAGAGCATGAGCCCGGCCGGTCCTGCGCCCATGATGGCGACTTGAGTAGTAACGGTAGTGCGTGCCATGGTGTTCCTCGCTTCGTTGCGGTCCCGCTGGGACGGGATGAGCCTGGAATCAGTGTGGCGCGTGCCGGGTGACCGACGTTACATGGATTCCGTTCAACGGAAACCCATATCAATCCCTAAGTTGTCTGCCTATGCCCCGGGCAGCGGTCTGTAGCGCCGGAACGAGGGCCTGCAGCCGCATCTCAGCCAAGGGCACCACCACGCCAAGGGCCGCTACAGAGCGCCGCTTGCCGTTCATCACCGGCACCGCGATACCCCAGGTGTCCGGATCAACGACGCCCGCCAGTTGCGCATAGCCCAGCTGCGCGGCCTCCGCCAACAGGTGCCGTACGACGTCGGAAGTCACCTTTCCAGCCGGGTCATGGAACTGTTCGAGGTACTCCGCCTGCAAGTCTCGGGACTGGTGTGCCATCAGCGCAAGGCCGGCGGAGGAAATGTGGACCGGCATTCGACCGGCGACGCGTGCTCGATTGGCAACCGAGCCACGACGCGAAAGTCGCTCCACGAACAGCGCCTCCCAGCCCTCAAGCACTGCGAGGTTTACGTTCTGGTTCAAGACTTGCTGAATATCCTCCATGAAGGGCATGGCCGCTTGGCGGAGTGCGAGCGTGGGCGAATTTCTGTTGACGAGTTCCCACAATCGGAGCCCGAGCCGAACGTTCCCGCCAGCACCAAGTTCCAGCAAGCCATGCTCGGAGAGTTGCCGGACCAGCCGGTGGGCGGACGACAACGGGAGGCCGGACCTATCGGCGAGTTCGCTCAGTTGCAGCGAGGCGGCGCCTTCGGGGAAGGCTTCAATCACCCGAACTACGCGATCCACCACAGAGTCGCCAGATGCTGAGTTGGCCACGATGCGCTCCTTGCTGCTGTTCCTATGTCAGACGCCTCTTCTACCAAACGTCAGTGCGCGTCTTCCATTCAATGGTAGAACGTGCTTCAGGTTACTCCCGTCGGTGATACAACTCTCATAACTGACCGGCCGTTCTGCTGGCCACATCCACTCTCAAGACGAACTCCCGAGGACACTATGCCAACGATGCCATCTGCCCGCCGCTCCCAATGGCCAGTCTGGCTTTGCTGGCTAGCCATGGTCTTGGACGGCTTCGACCTGGTGGTCCTGGGGACGGTGATTCCAACGCTCATCAAGACCGGCGACATAGGCTTTGACGCCGTTGGAGCTACCTTCGCTGCAACTATCTCCTTGGTAGGCGTGGGACTCGGCGCCCTGTTTATCGCTCCGCTGTCCGATAAGTTCGGCCGACGGAAGCTCTTGATCGCCTGCGTAGCGGGCTTCTCACTCTTCACAATCGGAGTCGCTTTCGCACCCAACGTGGCGGTCTTCTCGATCCTGCGCCTTCTGGCAGGCCTTGGGCTCGGCGCTTGCCTTCCCGCCGCCCTCGCGTACATGAACGACTACGCACCGGCAGGATCAGCCGGAAAGTCGACCACGCGGACCATGACCGGATACCACGTGGGCGCCGTTGCGACAGCGTTCCTGGCCATCCTCGTGGTCCCCAACTGGCGCCTCATGTTTATCATTGGCGGCATCGCAGGGCTGGCGCTCCTTCCATTCCTGTGGGCAAAACTGCCGGAGTCGCTCCCCGAAGCAGCCCCCGTCAAGGTGGACGAAACGACAAAGGCGGCACCCGGCGTCGTGCCTTCCACTGGCGGCAAGCAAAAGACCGGGTTCCGCGATCTCCTGCAAAAGCCGTATCCGCTGGTGGCCGTGGGAATTGGCCTCGCGTCGTTCATGGGATTGTTGCTGGTTTATGGCTTGAACACGTGGTTGCCGCAGTTGATGGCAGCTGCGGGTTACACCGTGAGCACAGGCCTGACGCTGCTGCTGGTCCTCAACCTCGGCGCCGTGGCCGGGCTGGTTTTAGCCGGAATTCTTGCCGACCGGCATGGAACCAAGAAGATAGTGCTGCTGTGGTTCGGGCTTTCAGCAGTGTTCCTGGCCGTCCTCAGCGTAAAGATCCAGAGTGAGTTCCTGCTCAACGCCGCGGTGTTTGTCACCGGCGTCTTCGTCTTCAGCTCGCAGGTTCTGGTCTATGCATGGGTCAGTCAGCTGTTTCCGCCGCGACTCCGGGGAACCGCACTCGGGTTCGCTGCCGGCGTCGGACGCCTTGGCGCGATCGTTGGTCCTGCCGTGACTGGAACACTGGTGGCCGCAAACATTGCCTATCCCGCCGGCTTCTACGTGTTCGCCGCAGCGGGACTCTTGGCTGTCACAGCACTGCTCCTGGTGCCTCATCAGGTCAAAAGTCCTGAACCCGTGCCAGCGGGAGAACGGTAACCGCCGGTACGACGCTAAGTGCTCCGCTGTCCCTCCAGCTTTCCGGACTGTGGGTGAAGCGACTCGCGGGCCTTGCCCAACAGCTGCGGTCCGGCCGCGTAGCAGCGATCGGTATATTGACGGAGCGCCGGAAGTGCCTGGACGGCGTAGTCGAAGTGTTCCTCACGGATCATCGACTCGATGGCCTTGCACTGGTCCTCAGTCTCAAGCGCGCCCACCATTGCCGAGGAGATCTTGAGGCTCAGCACAGCATCCATGCTGGCATCGGCGTCGTGTTGGCAGAGGCCGTTCGAGATCCTCAGGAGCCTGCCCGGCAACATCGAAAGGTAAGTGGAGAGGAAACGCAACGCCGGGGTGGGGTCTCCCATTTCATCGGCCAGGGCCTGCAACCTGCACGGTTCCAGAGCCGGAACCTGACCGTCTGCCTCGTCAGTCATGGCTGGCTGCTTGTGGCTGCGCGGTGTCTTCCAACGTCGACTTGCTGGGGTCCTTACTCCAGATGGAGGCGAGCATCCCGATGACCAGGATCCCGGGCGCTCCATACATCAGGATGTTCAGGACGAGCGGTTCACGGAGGGCACGAATGGCATTCCCGACGTAAGGGATGGTTGCGATCTGCTTATCCACCGTTTTGCCCTGCAGGGTGGCGATCCATGGATCGATGCCATTATTCGCGTCGCCCTTGGTCTGGACGGCTACGCTGCCATCGGCTGTAGTGGTGATCTCAGTGATGCGATGCGTCTCCACCCGCTGGTCTTCAACGGGGATGTGGTAGGTGATGATGTCGCCCACCTTGAGGTCGACGATCGGCGTCGGAACGGTCACGACGACGTCGCCCGGGTTGATCAACGGCGCCATCGACCCTGTCAGCATCGTGGAGGTTTGGTAGCCCAGGATTCGCGGACCGATCGCCAGCAAGAGGAAAACCAAGGCCGCCACGGCCAGCATGGTGAAACCGAGGAATTTCATCGTCTTAGCAGCGATACGGCGGAACGCACCCGGGGCCGCGGCGGCTTTGGCTGGAATCGCGGCTTTGGCGGGGGTCTCGACGGCGGTTGTCGCGGGTGCCGCTGTGGGCTGCTTCACCCCGGCGGTGGCTAAAGTCATTGACGTCTTTGCAGGCTTTGCGGCTGAACGCCGGCCCTTGAGGGCGGCTCCGCTGATGCTGGTCAGTGCGCTCATGGTCCTGGCGTTCCTTCCTGTGTTGGTGATCTTCTGTTCGAGTCTGGGCTATCTGGCTCAGGTTTCCTGCCGGAAAGCCTCAAGTCTGGCTCAGGAAATACCGGCGGACCTGATCGGGCAGGGGGGCGCCCGACCAGGCCCGGCGGGGCTCTGTGGTGATGCTTGAGGTGGTGATGCTTGAGGTGGTGATTCTTGCTCTGGTGTTACAGGGCTGGCGCTACTTGATGGTTTCGGTGCGCTGGGTGCCGGTGAAGGCGAAGGCGATGGTGCTCGTGGCGCCCTGGAAGGTGTCGTTGGCCGTGGTGGGGAACGCGGTGGTGACCTTGAGGTAGTCGGTTTTGGCCGAGGTAAGGGCGGTCAGGTTGTTCAGGACCTTGTTCGCGGTGATCACCGGGGCGGCGGCCATGACCGTGGTCTTCGTGCCCGTGCAGGTGTAGGGGGCTGCGGCGCCGGTCCAGGCGACCGAGCAGTTCTCGATGGTCAGCTGCAGGCCGTTGGTCACATCCGTGGTGAGCAGTGAGGCGGTGGCCCCGGCGGAGGTCGTGAGGGTGACGTTGTTCAGGTCCGAGTTGCCGGTGTTGGCCAAGGTGACGAGCTTTTCGACTTTGTCTCCGGGCAGCAGGCCCGCGACGGGGACATTGAGAGTGTTGTTCGCTCCGGTGCCCAGGGCGATGGTGACGGTGCCGGCGGTGACTTGCTGACTGGCCGAGGTGGAGGAAGTGAACGCGCCGTAGGTTCCCATGCCGGCGACCGCGGCTGCGGTGCCGAGCAGTGCGACGGAAGCGAGGACCTTGCCGGAGGTGGTCTTGAGGCTGATGGCCATGGGAATCAGTGTCCTTTCGGGAGGCCACCGCTGCCGGCCGGCCATTTCATGTGCCGGCCCTGAGTGGCTGACAAGAAACACTTTGCCGGGCCAGGATCAAGAACCACTCCTGCAATCCATCAACACTTGCTCAGGAAAAGATCAAGAGTATTTTTTCCTTTTCCCACCACATGGCAGGCGCTCTGGACTGATGATAAGCAACCTGATAATCCTGTAACGAGGGGAAAAGCCTAGATAAAGAGGTGGGATCATTGGTGGATCGCATTACGGATATATGGGGCGCTAGGACCCCGTTTGCGCGGGAAGCGGAGTGGCCCTCCCGCGTTGACTACGCCCTGCAGGAAGGCCTCACGGAGGGCGACGTCGACCACTGGGTCCAATCCGCCTGCGTGCTGTGCAGCAATGGCTGCGGCTGCGACATCGCCGTTAAGGACGGCGTCATGGTGGGCATTCGCGGCCGCGCCGACGACCGCATCAACAAGGGGCGCCTAGGGCCCAAAGGCCTTTTCGCAAGCTGGCAGGGTGTATCAAACAAGGACCGTCTCACCCAACCATTGATCCGCGAAGGCGGCGAATTGGTCGTGACTGATTGGGACACGGCCATGAAGCGGATCGTGGAACGCAGCAAGCAACTCTTGAAGGAGAAGGGTCCACTCAGCCATGGTTTCTACACCAGCGGGCAGCTGTTCCTTGAGGAGTACTACGCCTTGGGCGTGATAGGGAAGGCCGGCATCGGGACACCCCACATGGACGGAAATACCCGCCTTTGTACTGCGACAGCGGCATCCGCGCTCAAGGAAACGTTCGGAGCAGACGGACAGCCTGGCGCCTACGAGGATATCGACAATTGCGATGCGATCTTCCTTTACGGTCACAACATGCCAGAAACCCAGACCGTTCTATGGAGCCGCATCCTGGACCGACTTTCAGGACCCAACCCACCAAAACTCGTGTGCGTTGACCCGAGAAATACAGAGGCCGCCCGTTTTGCCGACGTCCACCTGGCCCTGCGGCCAGGGACCAATCTCGCCCTCATGCACGCCCTGGTCCGGGAGGTGCTGCAGAACGGCTGGGAGGATCCTGCCTACATTCGGGGCCACACGCTGGGCTACGACGAGCTGAAATCCACTGTGGAGGAATGGACGCCCGAGGCCGCTGCCGAGGTGTGCGGTGTCAGCGCCCACGACATCAGGACGGCAGCCCGCATCTTCGGCACCTCAGATCGGGTACTTTCCACCGTTTTGCAGGGGTTCTACCAATCATCACAGGCCACAGCTTCCTCCTGCCAGGTCAATAATCTGCACCTGTTGCGCGGCATGCTCGGCAGAGCTGGAGCCGGCCTACTACAGATGAACGGGCAGCCGACAGCACAAAACAACCGTGAATGCGGGGCCGACGGCGACCTCCCGGGCTTCCGTAATTGGCACAACCCGAAACACGTTGAAGAACTGGCCTCCCTGTGGAACGTGGATCCCGCGATCATCCCCCACTGGGCACCGCCAACCCATGCCATGCAAATCTTCCGCTACGCCGAGCAAGGATCCATTAATTTCCTTTGGGTTTCGGCTACGAACCCTGCCGTCTCCCTGCCCGAGCTGCCCCGGATACGCGAGATCCTGGCTAAGCCGGAACTGTTCCTGGTGGTGCAGGATCTGTACCTTACCGAAACCGCCAGCATGGCCGACGTCGTCCTCCCCGCTGCAGCATGGGGCGAAAAGACGGGGACATTCACCAATGCTTCCCGCGTGGTCCATATCTCTGATAAGGCCGTAGACCCGCCCGGCGACGCCCGCAGTGATCTGAATATTTTCCTGGACTACTCCAACCGAATGGGCTTCACTACCCTGGACGGCACTCCCTTGTTGACGTGGGCGGGGCCGGAAGACGCCTTCGAAGCCTGGAAGGAGTGCTCGCGCGGACGCCCTTGCGACTACACCGGTCTGAGCTACGCGAAACTGCGTGGTGGCAGCGGGATCCCGTGGCCCTGCAATGAGCAAAACCCGGAAGGCACCACCCGACTCTATACGGACGGCGTTTTTCCCAGCGATCCTGACTATTGCGAGAACTACGGTCACGACCTTTTGACAGGAGCCGAAGTGGAGCCGGAGGCGTACCGTGCCAAGATGCCCAAAGGCCGCGCTTGGCTTAAAACAACCAAGTACCATCCACCGCACGAGGAACCGGACGACGCCTACCCGCTCCGGTACACCACCGGGCGGACGGCATACCACTTCCACACACGGACCAAGACAGGACGCTCTCGGACCCTCAATGCGGCAGCACCAAGGATGTGGGTGGAACTCTCGGTCGAGGACGCTTCCGCGCTGGGGATCACAGAGGGCGACATCGTCCGCGTCTCGTCCCGGCGAGGCCTTATCGAAGCGCCGGCCCGCGTCAGCGGCGTCCGGCCGGGCACGGTTTTTGCGCCTTTCCACTACGGATACTGGGACTCAACGCCATCCAGCCCGCCTGATTCTGCCAACGATTCGCGGAAGACCGCAGCCAACGAGCTCACCATCACCGAGTGGGATCCGGTGTCAAAGCAACCGCTTTACAAGAATGCCGCAGTGAAAGTAGAGAAAATCCGCGACGGCGACGGACCGGCACCGGCGCCCAACACCACCGCTTCACGGCAAGCAGGCCAACAATGAACCTCAATATCTACCTGGGTTTACTGCATCAGGGCGAAGCCACCCTGGCCGAGTCCTTCCGGCAGGTCTCCGATGGCCACGGCTCCGAACCCGATATTCATTTCCTCTGCCAGTCCTTGGCCAAGCAGTGCGATAAGCACGAAGAACTCCTCCTCCCTATAGCGGAGCGGTACGGCAACGACACATCGGACCATGAGCCCGAGCGGCTCCACGCCGACGGTTTATCGGAAACGCGAACCGGTCCTGTCGGCCTCCTTCGCGACCTGCAGGACCTGTATCTGCTGGCGAGCTTGGTCGATGTCACGTGGACTGTGGTGAATCAAGCCGGGTCCGCACTTCGCGACGACGAGCTGCTCGCCGTCGTCGAACAGTGCCACAAAGAGACAGAGGTTCAGCTGAGCTGGTTGAAAACCCGGATGAAGCAGGCCGCGCCGCAAGCGCTGCTCGTCGCAGACTAAGGAGGTCGCAGACTAAGTAGATCGCAGCCTAAGTCAGCGGTGCAGCAGCCCCAGGATCGGGAGGGCGACCGCCGTCGAAATTGCCATGGCGGCGGTGTTCCCGGTGACCGGGTGGAAACCCTCCGGCAGCCGGGCCGAAATAGCCCTGGCGATGGGAGGGGCAAGCACGGCTCCAAGCAATGCACCGCCGATGATGCTCTGCCACGAGCCGTCGTAGGCGAGCACGGCGGCCGGCGCCACTGAGACCAGTGACGCGTAGGTGGCAGCCCACCCACCATTGCGGAACCAACCCCGCCAAAGAACAACGCCGATAGCCGAGGTGAGGGCCTGCGCGAACAGGATGTGCGGAACCAGGTTGGAACCGTAGGCAGGCAGTGCGGGATTCAGCAAGAATGCAGTCGCGACGCCAAGGATCATGCCCGCGCTGGCGAGTTCGTTGGCGAAGAATTGGGTTTCCGTGAAGTCAGAGAGGACCCGGCGCGCCGCCCATATGGCGTCCTTAAGAACAGGGTTAACGCCCGACGGCGGCTGGATGGCTTGCGGCTGCTGAGTCGAGTTGCGTAGGACAAGCCAGGGCAATTTCCGGGCAACAAGGAAAGCCATTACTGATCCCAAGGACATCGCGAGGACGTTCGCCACCACGACCGGCAGTCCCAGCGGCGCGGCGACCGTTGGGATCAGCACCAACGCGGAGGGCGTTACGGTGAAGGCGCCGAGCACAGCTCCGGTCACGCAGGTCCGCCAACCGGGTCCGTACATCAGGACCATTGCCGGGGCCACGCAAACGAAAGGCACGAACGTGGGCTGCCATCCGTCGTCGAGCATCCGGCCGAAAACTACGTTGGACATCAGCAGGCTGAGCGACGCCGACGTCAGCACCCACGGCCACAGTCCGGTGCCATACGTCAGCTGGCCAGCCCAGTTCTTGCCCCGTCGGCCAGCGAACCAAGCCAACAAAGCCCCAGCAAGCAACCCGCAAGCTGCCAGCTCTGATTTGTAGAACAGTGGCTCAGTCATGTCGCCAAAGAACCATCGGACCGCTGCAAAAGGTGAGTTGGTGATCGATGCAGCCCAGACTTCAAACGCCGGGCCGAGCCGCGGCGATTGCTGCGCGAGCGTGTGGAGGACAAGTGCAAGGACTCCGGCGAGGATGACCGCAGCCAACGCGCCCAACGCTGTCCCGATGGCGCCGAGCTCAGTTGCAGTCTTCTTCGGGGCAGGATCCGGCCGACGGCGGGGCGCGCCGTCGACAGCTGAGGTGAGCATCGTTGATAACCCTTAGCGTGCGATGTGGTGTAACTCGAAAGCAGCGTATAGGAGCTTTGGAGGCCGGCCACACTCCGGTTTCTGCGGGGGCTTTGTGACCGGGAGTGCGCAGAATGGTTCTTATTAGAAAACCATTCAGTATATACAGAATGGTTATTTTATGAGAACCTTTAAGCATGGATGTTGTCACCACCAAGGAAGCCGCCAAGCGCTTAGGCGTCAGCGACGTCGCCGTACGTAAAATGCTGAAGAGCGGTCGCTTGACGGACATGGGCATGGTGGGCCACACGATTCTCATAGACCCCGCTTCATTGCATCGTGCTCTGGAATCAGGAAAGCGCTCGGGCCGACTCTGGACGCCGAAGACCGCATGGGCTGCACTCTGCTTGCTCTCCGGAGACAAGGCACCCTGGATCGAATCAACCAGCAGGTATCGGTTGACGCGTCGCCTCCGCGATCTAAGTCCGGGAGAGGTTCAGCAACTTGCCAGGAATCGTGCAGGAGTGAAACGGTATCGGGCGACGCCAACTGCCGTCGACGCACTTCAGGAAGCACTGATACCAACTGCCGGCGCGGCGCTGCGCAATAACGAGATCGCTCACCGATTTGGGCTCGCCGGCGGAGGCGGATTCTTCGACGGGTACGCAGCGCCGGGAGATGGCAGCAAGATCGCCGCCGCGCTGGGAATGGTCGATGATCCCAGTGGAAACGTGACCATCCGGGAAACCTCGCTGTCTGAACCTTTCGTGGAGCAGACCACACCCCTGGCCGCCATCGCGGTGGACCTCATGGATTCCCTGGCTACCAGGGAACGTTCAGCTGGTATGCGCGTCCTTGAAGAGCTGCTCAATGGATGATCAAAATCGCCGGAATCTTGGCAAGCGGCCCACTCGCGACATACCCATACCAATTGGAGGTTGGGGAAGTCCATGGCCACAGTGCATGGAGTTGGCAAAGGCGCTACCTGCTACAAAGTGGACGCTGGTCGGTGGGCTCATGGTGCAACTGCATGCGGCCGCGGCAGGCCTTCGGGTCACCCGGCCAACGGCCGATGTAGACATAGTCCTTCATGTCGAAACGGGGGCTGTAACCGCATCCGAAGTCACCGAATCGTTGGGCGGACTCGGTTACGAACTGCAGCCATCCATCGATAGATCCGCCCCGGCGCACCGCTTTATCCGCGGCCAGGAACAAGTGGATGTTATGGTCGCTGATCATGGAGTCGCAAAGCCTCCCCAACGCCTTGGCGGACGAGACATTTTCAGGCTCCCGGCGGGCACGCAGGCCTTGCAGCGCACCATGTACTGCCAGATCACCACAGGTAAAGAAGCAGTGACTATCAGCATCCCAAACACGCTTGGCGCTTTGGTCCTGAAGGGCGCAGCATTTAGGGAAGACTCACGCGATGGTCGTCGCCATCTTGACGATGCAGCGGTGCTGGCCGCAACCATTACCGACGCCCTAAAGGTGGTGCCAGAACTGAAGGGCAGCGACCGCAGCCGTGTCCAAACAATCCACACAGCTTTGCTGGATCCTCTTCATCCCTCTTGGCTCATGCTTGAAGAACATGATCGAGTCGGCGCAAGGGATGCCTTGCGCATCCTGGCCTCAAATCCGCAAGGACTCGTTCTACCGATGGGGCTACGGCAGTGAATCCGCCGAACGCGCCAAAGCTTCCAGTCGCCGTCGAGCACTGTCAGGACTAGTACTGGCAGGACGAGAGCTACACGAAAACGGAGGCCCCGACGCCTTCGCGTCCGGGCCTCCGCAAGCTCGATGAATCAAGCCTTCCTGCGCGTGACCAATCCCCAGATGACCAGTACGATCAGCGCACCTCCGATTGCGAGCAACCAAGTGGAGATCGACCAGAATTCGTTGATGCCGACCTTGAAGATGGCACTACCGATCCAGCCACCCAGCACGGCGCCCACGATTCCCAGCAGGAGTGTTGCGATCCAGCCGCCTCCCTGCCTGCCCGGCATGATGGCCTTGGCAATGGCTCCTGCAATCAAACCCAAAACAATCCAACCAATGATTCCCATGTGTTTCCCTTTCTCGTACGTTGGCCTCGGTCCAGCACCAACAGGTGGCGCCGCCATCGGCCTGATTGCTAGCTGCCCGCGTGTGCGGCGAATTATCCCGACAACTGCGGGCAGACGTTTTGTAGGGCTTCCCTGTTACTGAAGGAGGGATTCAATCTCTCCAACTGGCAGTCCGGCTACTTCGGCAAGTGCCCGGGGTTCGACTCCGGCGTCGACGGCCTTCTTGAAAGCCAGGGCGAGAGTGTTCTGGGAAATGGCCAGCTCATGTTGAAGGCTTTGGCGGCGAAGTGCCGCGACCCAGACGCCGCTGACCGGGTCAAGGGCGTCAATGTCCATTCTGAATCCGCAACTGCAAGCCCACTCCGGCCATATTGGCTCCACGGTGATCCACTGCATGGAGTCGTAGCCGGGTCCTGCGGAGATAGCCATGTGCGAACCGCAGTGGACGGGGCCCATCGGCAGTACCCGTTCCGCAGCGAGGTCCACGCTATTCCCAGTCACTGGTGTGGAGCTTGGTTCACGCAGTGCGACTGTCATCGTCTTCTCCCACACATTCCCTAGTAACTAACTTGGCTAACTAGTTATATGTGTACTTATCATTTAAGTCCAGCCA
This sequence comes from Micrococcaceae bacterium Sec5.1, assembly GCA_039636795.1. Taxonomy (NCBI): domain Bacteria; kingdom Bacillati; phylum Actinomycetota; class Actinomycetes; order Micrococcales; family Micrococcaceae; species Micrococcaceae bacterium Sec5.1. The sequence goes on from CP143430.1 coordinate 5,229,253, forward strand.
GCCGGGACAGTCGCACGCACCCGCCGCCAAAGACTGGGCGCCACCACTACCGCCGCGCCGACGGCGGCACCGATGACCGTTTCGATGATGCGGTCCCGCAGCAGCAGGCCGGGATCGACAGGGGCTGCCAGCAAAGTAGCGACCAAGGCAAGCGGCGTAACGAAAATCTGCGCCACAAGGTACTGCCGCGCGATGAACATTTCAGCGCCGAACTGGCAAGCAGCGATCACCAGGACCATGGCCCACGGCGCGGGATTGAGCCAGAGGATGCCAGCAAGCAGCACCAACCCGACCACCGTTCCGGCGATTCTTTGGATGCCACGGCTCACGCGATGGCGCGTCGAATGCCCCACCAATGGAACCACTGCCGCGACCATGGCCCAATAAGTGTGGCCGAAGCCAAGCCTCTCCCCCACCAGCGTCGCGATGGTCCCCGCAAGGCCGGCCGCAATCAGGTATCCACCGCCTTCCAACCAGATCGCCCGACGTTCCGGGGTGGTGTGGCGGATGCGCGGCGGCCGCTTCCACGGGGTCCTGTGGCTCTTGAAAACCCGGGATGACATACCGATCAGAAGGCAGAAGACCGTCGTCCCTGCCGCAACGAGCATTGCCTCCCCAAGCGGCGGCTGCGCCTGGATGGATGCGATCGCAGCGAAAGCGAAGATGTGAAAGAGGGAGCCGCCGGGTCTCAGCCTCCAGGCCGCGACCACCACCGAGCACCCACCTGCCACGAGAGTGGTGGCAGCAGTCAGCAGCCACGAATACGCGGCGCCTTCGATCCCCCAGGATTGCGCTCCCCGCGCCATGAGCGTCGCCAGCAGGATGATCAGCAGCATGAAACTACCGGCACGCAGCTGACTTCGGAAGCGGACGCTGTGCGGTTCATTGCGACCATAAATGCCCGTAAAGGCACCGAACGAAGCAAATACGGCCAGATCCAACCGCCCCAACAGCGTCAGTGAAATCAATGGAACAAAGACACCTACAGCGCAACGGAGAGCTGGGTGATGGTCCTTGTTTCCTGGACCCATCGTGAACATTTCCGCTACAGCCTTCAAGGTGCGGTTCGCCTTTCGTCGCAGGATAAAAACGTACGACGGCGGCGCTGGCGTCCGCTCCAAGGCTACGCTCCGGGCGCTGGACTACTCCGGGTTTGCGTACAGATAGTGCCCCTTATCACGAGGAATAAGGGGCACTATCAGTTGTGCATTACTTGTTGCTAGAAGCGGGAGGCTGTAGGACTGGTGAACTGGTTGGTTGAGAGCGGATTGCTCGCAATATCCGTAATGCCGGATGCCGGCGTGTAGCTTGGGACCGGAGTGGGGGACGTGGAAACCGTGTTGCCGCCAGCGGTTCCACCGCCCAGTGTGATGGTGAGCGTCCTTGCCGCCGGATTCCAGCTCAGGCTGGAGGCGTTATTGCCATTCCCGCTAAAGCTGAGCGCCGAGTCTGTGTAGTTGCCGCCCAGTGCAACACTGCCGAACCTGAGGGTTGGGCACCCGGCCCCGGTTACAGTCAGTGCGCTGCTGGTAGAGCTTACGTTGACGACGTTGACTACCACGTTGTCTGCATTGTTGCCGGCTTGGGTCTGCACGTTGGTGGTGTTGTTGGCCCATATGCTGCAGATCGTGGTCGGGTTGACGGGTTCCGAGAAAGATATCGTCACCGAATCGCCCTTCTCCATCTTGCCGAGAGTGCCCCCCGAAACGTTGTTCAGCTGAACCCCCGTCACCGTTGGCGAGCTCACGTCCTTAGTGGATGTCGCCGTTCCCGCAGGACCGGTGTTACCTGCCGCATCGGTGGCTCGTGCGGAGTAGTTGATGGTCCCTGGGCCGAACGCGCTCAGGTTCAAAGGCGTCGCCGTCCAGTTGCCGGAACTGTTGGCGCTTACAGTCTGGGTCACGGGCTGAGCTCCTGTACCGGTAACAGTCAGAGCCACCGAAGACAAGGCCTCTGCCGTACCACTTACTGGAACAGCGCTTACGTTTCCACTGTGGACATATGCTGGCACCGTCAAGGTTGGGGCCAGCGGTGGAGTGGTGTCCGTAACAGGTGTTGCGCCGGTGCTTCGAGCGCTTTCCGCGCCCTGCCACAGGGAAAGCAGAGGCGTCACCGTGTAGAACCAGGTGCCGGCAGGAACATTGCCCTCCACACAGCTGAGGGCCGTGATCGTGCCGCTACAGGTTCCCGTCGCGCCAACTTTTGTACCGCCGGTCGCTGAGGCATAACGCGCGATGCTGTACCCGCCCACGGACCGGCCTGCCGCCGTCGTACTCGCTGCCCAAGTAACCGTCACGCTGGTTCCGGAAACGGAAGTAGTGGGCTTTGCGCCTTGGGCGACGGCGTCGGCCTTGGAAGCAACAAAGCCACTGTTAACAGAACTCCAGAAAGCGCTGGCAGCGGGTCCGCCCCAGGAGACGAGGAGGATGCCGAGAACGATCACGAGGGCGCGGTTCCATGCGCCCATCGTCAGCCGGGACGAGGACGGCGAAGCAGCGGACAGACGAAGCGGGCTCACTTCCGTACCTCCAGCGTGACGGGGACCTTGAATTGGGCGCCTTGGCAGGCGGAGAGTGAGGCCGCGCTCATGCTGGCTGCATCCGGCAGCGTCAGCAGGATGGACGTATTTGCCTGAATGGTGACGGGCTGGGCCAACGGTGTAGGAGGTGGCGTGAAGGTCACGCCGGTGGTGGTGCAGGCGGCATGCCCGGCATCGGCAGTTACGGCGCCATTGCCAGCAATACCGTAGATGGTGACCGCATGGGCATTTGGGTTGCTTGCGCGGAGGATGACATCGGCTGTTCCACCCGGAACGAGGCTGGTCTGCAGGGTATCCCCCGCGACCAACGCATCCACCGTCACCGTTTGCATGGTCCCGTTGATCGCCGAACCGCTGCCGATCCCGGTGGTGGCCCAATAGGCGTAGGCGGTCCCAGCGCCGCCCAGAATGCAGAGGGCAATAGTGGCAGCAGTGGTGCGGGCGATCCGTCCGCTACGGAGGTTCCGGCTGAGCGTTTTCATGTCAGTTCGCCTGTCCCGTCCCGGAGTAGATGAGTTGGAGTGTCGCGCCTTTGCAACCGTCTTGGAGCTGCAACGTGTCCAGCATCCTCACTTGCGGCCACTTGCTTTGGGGCACTCCCAGCGAGGTCAGCGAGCTGGGACCCGAAGGAGCTGCGAACGGGTACGTTCCGGTGTATTGCGTGATTTGGTAGTCAGCGCTGCTACAGGGGAGGTTGGCCGCAACCGCTGCCGGCGTCCGCACCACCTGCGCAATCGAAACCGTGAGGTTGGTGACGGCGATGCTCTTGTTCTCGGGGTTGGAAATCTGCAGTTCCACTGCCCGCGACACCCCTGGGGCGAGCAGACCGTTCAGCGAACCCGTGAGTCCGAACGTCCGCTTGACTTCCTGAACCTGCAACTGCCCCGGTGCGGCGTTGGACTGGAGGGTCCCGCTAGCCCCCGTGACTGTGAAGTCGGACTTGCCGGCCGGCGTCGTGGTCGCCGTGGTGACGGTCAACGACACCTGGGCGGTGGCGCCGGATCCCAGAACCATCGACGACGGCGACCACGCGACTGCCGCTCCAGCCGGAAGGCCCGTAACGGTGAACGTTACGGGTCCAGTGAAACCGCCCGTAGAGGTGGCTGCCACCGTAAAGGTGGTGGATTGCCCTTGATCCAAGCTGCGGCTGGAGGGAGACAACGTCACCGCAATCCCCTTGCCTACTTTGGCCGAATTGCCCTGCGTAGCGCTTTGCCCGCCGCTTGCAGCGAGTGTCGCCACCGAAACAAGGGCAACCATCAGCGCAAGCAGCAGCGCCCGGAGTGGTAGTCCGGATCGACGGAAAGGCGCGATGCGCTCTGGCCGGTGGTCCATGGAAAGCTCTCTTTTCGGACGGAAGCGTTCAGGTGGGAAGAATGCGGAAGCCGGGGACCACCACTCGCAAGGTGGTCCCCGGCAGGCACGCGCTACTGGCTGGTGACGTTGACCGTGACGGTCGCGGACTTGCAGGCATCCTGGTTGGCGGTGCCGCTGTCGTTGAACTTCAGGACACCGCTGCCAACGGACGTTCCGGTCGAATTGGCGGCGACGAGTGAGTTGCTCGTATCGGCGGTGACGTCAAACCATGCCGGAAGACAGGCGGCGTCGCTCGTGGTTACGTTTGCACTCAGGGCTCCGACTACTGTCCCCGAAGTCGTCGAGTTATCGGCGGTGTAGGCCACTGCAGTTTGGTTGCCCGGTGCCAGGCCGGCATTGAACGTGGCGTGCAGCGTGACAGTTCTGCCACCTGATGAGTTGGCGGCTGAGCCGTTGCCTGATCCGGTGGTGGTCCAGTAGGCGTAGGCAGCTCCGCCACCTACGGCTACCAATGCCACGCCTGCGACGGTGGCGGTGATCCGGCTCTTCTTGGAAAGCTTGCGCATGGTATGACTCCTTGGTTGATCTTTTTCCGGGGAGCCGCATCGCAACCCCCAGCACCCGACCGTTTCCGACGGATGAAGCGATGCCCCCAATAGTTCAGCCAGCAGTGGCACCGTGGCTACTCTTGGGTGTACGCCTCTTTTCCGCCCGACCAAGGGGTCAGGAATACGCTGAACCGGCTGGCGAGTACTCAGTTTTTGCGTTCGGGACTACTTGGTTCGGCGTTGCGTCGTCAGCGTGCAGGACGGGCTTCTGTGCGGATCAGATAGCGCGCTTTGCCGCACCATCTCTGGACCTTCCGCGTTGATGGCTATGTTGGCGCCGGCTGGTTCAGGAGTACTCAGTTTTAGGCGGCCTGGTACTTGACCGCAGGCGGCCGTTGCGGGCCACGCATTACGGAAATTCAGGTGTCGATGAGCCAACATTGTGCCCATCTTGAGCAAAAACTGCGCTGGCGTTCGATCATGACGGAGGCATGAAGGGGTGCATCACCTCAAAAGAGTGCCTTGCCGGGACCTTTCAGTTGGGGCCCCGCCCCTTCCCTGGCTTCTCGCCACTCTGGCCCTTGCCGTCGGATTGGCCGCCCCCTCGGCCCACGCCTGCTGATGGGCTGTCTCCCGGCTCAACGACCCCCGGCGATTCGGTTTCCTGCGCAACGTCAGTTGGGCTGGCCTGTTGGCTGGCTTCTGACGACGGAGCATCCCCTTGCCCGCTGCCCGAGTTCGACTGAGGCAGCTGAGACGGAGGCAGCTGAACGGTTTGAACCGGCCCTGGAATGAGAACTGTTTCCACCGGCCCAGGGGTGGTAATCGTCACCACTGGCGCGGGAGTGCTGGTCGGGGACGGGACGTTGGATTCCTGCGTAACCGGGGACGGCGATGTAACGTCTGCTGGCAGCGGACCCTGACCAGACAGGGCAACGGCGAGGGGGATGGCTACCGCTGCCGCCAGAAGGACCATCAACAGCGCCCGGAGTCGGCCCCCTCCGCCACTTCTATGAAGCTTCGGGGAAACTACGGTTCTTGGCCCGACGGCGGGTGCCCTGGCGGGCAGGGGCGGCAAAAGAGCGGTAGCTGCTGGGTGTGCGTACGCCTCTTGCCAGGGGCGACCCAGGAACTCTTCGATCTGCTCAGCGGTTGGCCTGTTGTCTGGCTCAAGGTCCGTCATGGACTTCAGCAGCTCGGCTATCGGGTGATGGATCTGCTCTGGAATGACGGGGGCACGGTGAAGACGGGCTGCAGCCGACTCGATCGGCGTCCCGGGATACTCGGTCCTACCAGTGAGGCACTCCAGGAGCACCAGGCCGAGGGAGTAGATGTCGCTGGCAGGAGTCAAGGGCCGGCCGAGGGCTTGTTCAGGACTGAGGTACTGTGCGGTTCCCACCGTCATTCCGGTGGCGGTGAGGCGGCTGCCTTCCAATATTCTGGCCACGCCGAAATCGGCGAGTTTCACTACGCGATCAGGGCCTGGAGTTTCCGAAACCAGGATGTTGGCGGGTTTGATGTCCCGATGAATCACTCCGCTGCCGTGAACTTGCACTAAGGCACCCGCAAGGGCGTGGCCGATATGCGTTGTTTCCGCGAGGCTGAGCGGTCCCTCAGCAAGCACCGCCCGCAGATTATTACCCGAAACCAGTTCCATGACGAGGAAAGCCTGAGGCGGGCCGGAAGTTCCGGCGTCCACACCGGCGTCGTAAATGTGCACCAAACCTGGGTGGTCAAATCCTGCCAGCAACCGCATTTCTGCCTGCTGACGCTCTTCGAAGCCCTCATCTGCTGAGCCCGGCGAAAAGATCTTAAGTGCAACGTCGCGGAGCAGGACTTCATCACGGGCCCTGCAAACAGTGGACATCGCTCCGTGCCCGAGTAGCTCCAGAATCCGGTAGCGGCCGTTGAGTATGTCCCCGCCGCCTGTTGGATCAACGAGAGCTTCACCGCCTGCGCTCACGGCCCTACACCTCTTGCGTCCAAGCGCGCTGCGCCGATTAATCCTGCGCTGCGATGCAGTTGATAAGTAACCTTCTTATGGCAAACGTACAGCCTCCAGGCCACCTTGCCAACCATGAAGTTTGCTACTACTTTTCCGGGAAAAATCGTCGGAATTGCGCGCCTCGGAGCTCCATTTACCGCCGCCCCTGGACCACTGCTTGCGGCGTTGGGAGTGCGTCCAAGGAATTGAAACTGTACAGCTGAATGCCCTCGATCCCCGGGCGGGCTGAGAGCTCCTCGATGAGTGCGTCCGGCGTGTACCGTTCCCCGATCAGGAGCCTCCGCGCAAGCGGACCTTTGCGGCTGAGGAATTTCAGGGACGATCCAACTCCGATCTTGGTGGCAAGCGAGACCAGCTTTGCCTTGGGCACCGCCCCCGCCACACCTGCCCAGACTGGAAGCAGCACACCTTCACGGCGGAGCATGGCCACATACTCCTGGATCTTGTCAGCCGAGAAACACATCTGGGTGACGATCTTGGTGGCGTTGTCTTGCTTCGCCAGCAGCGCATCAACCAAGTGCAGGTTGGTGATGTCCGGATGCCCTTCGGGGTACCCAGCCACTCCAACGCTCATGGCACCGGAGGTTATCTGGGCGATGTCACGCAGCAATTCCCCACCTGTGGAATACGAACCCGAGGGCTGCCCGTCGCCACCGATGGCGAAGACTTCCGTGATGCCCGACGCCGAGCAGTCGCCCAGTATTGCGGACAGCTCGGCGCGGCTTTCAAGAGCCTTCGCCGCAAGATGGGGAACAACCGTGTAGCCGAGCTCCCGTAGTTGGACGGCAGTACGCAGCGTGGCGCCGACACCGTGCTTGGGCAGGCACGTAATGCTTATCGCGGTTGACGTCGGCAAAGCCTTGCTGACGGCGTCCACGATTCCCTCGGACGGGATGATCTCAACGCGAAGGGGAAGCATGAGGTGTCCTTTTGATGTGGGGTTAGGCGTGGGCGGCGAGGATGGTGGAGGCTTCCTGGCGGGTGGTGCCGGAGGACTCGATGTGGGCCAGGGCGGCGGGGATTTCCCAGCCCTTCTTGCGCATTGCGGTGGCCCACAAACGCCCGGCCCGGTAGGAGGAGCGGACCAGGGGCCCGGACATGACACCGAGGAAGCCGATTTCTTCGGCCTCGTGCTGGAGGTCCACGAATTCCTGGGGCTTGACCCACCGGTCCACGGGCAGGTGCCGTTCGGAGGGGCGCAGGTACTGGGTGATCGTGATCAAATCACACCCGGCCGCGTGAAGATCGCGGAGGGCTTCGGAGATTTCCTCGCGGGTTTCGCCCATGCCCAGGATCAGGTTGGACTTGGTCACCATGCCCAGGTCCCGGCCCTGGGTGATGACATCCAGGGAACGTTCGTACCGGAACGCCGGGCGGATCCGCTTGAAGATCCTGGGCACGGTCTCGACGTTGTGCGCGAACACCTCGGGCTTGGAATCGCAGATCGCGGCGATGTGTTCGGGTTTGCCGGAGAAGTCCGGGATCAGCAGTTCCACCCCGGTGCCGGGGTTCAGTTCGTGGATCTTGCGGACCGTTTCGGCGTACAGCCAGACACCTTCATCGGCGAGGTCATCACGGGCCACCCCGGTGACCGTGGCGTAGCGCAGCTGCATGGCCTGCACGGACCGGGCCACCTTGGTGGGTTCGAACATGTCCACCGGGGAGGGTTTGCCGGTATCGATCTGGCAGAAATCACAGCGCCGGGTGCATTCGGACCCGCCGATCAGGAACGTCGCTTCCTTGTCTTCCCAGCACTCGAAAATGTTCGGGCAGCCGGCCTCTTCACAGACAGTGTGCAGGCCTTCCTTCTTCACCAGCTTCTTCAACCCGACGAACTCCGGGCCCATCTGGACCTTGGCCTTGATCCACTCGGGCTTGCGTTCAACCGGGACAGCCGAGTTACGCTGCTCAACGCGCAGCAACTTACGGCCTTCAGGTGCCAGGGTCATGGGTTTACTTCCTTGTTGGTTGTAGGGGTCAGCATTCGACGACGTTCACGGCCAGGCCGCCCATCGCGGTTTCCTTGTACTTGGAGGACATGTCCTTGCCGGTCTCGCGCATGGTCACGATCACCTCATCCAGCGACACCCGGTGCGTCCCATCACCCCAGAGCGCCATCTTCGCCGCGTTGATCGCCTTCGCCGCAGCAATCGCGTTCCGCTCAATACACGGAATCTGCACCAACCCTCCGATCGGATCACACGTGAGCCCCAGATTGTGTTCCATCGCGATCTCCGCCGCGTTCTCCACCTGACCCGGCGTACCACCCATCACCTCGGCCAACCCGGCAGCAGCCATCGACGACGCCGAGCCCACCTCGCCCTGGCAGCCCACCTCAGCACCCGAAATGGACGCCTGCTCCTTGTACAACACACCCACCGCACCGGCGGCGAGCAGGAACTTCACCACCACATCGTCCCTGTCCTTTTGGGTGGCCTGATCCATGCCCGGGGCGTAGTTCAATGCGTAATACAACACCGCCGGGATGATCCCCGCCGCGCCGTTCGTCGGCGCCGTGACCACCCGCCCGCCCGTGGCGTTCTCCTCATTAACAGCCAAGGCGATCAGGTTCACCCACTCCTGCCAATACTTCGGATCGTTGCGGTCCTTGTCTTCCTTCAACAACCGCTCCAGCCAGTCAGGAGCACGACGGCGGACCTTCAACCCCCCGGGCAACACACCCTCACGCTTCAGGGATGTTTCGACACACGCCTCCATCACGTGCCAGATATGAAGCAAACCCTCCCGGATCTCCTCCTCACTCCGGGACGCACGCTCGTTGATGAACATGATGTCGGAAATCCCCAGACCCTTGGACGAGCAGCGGCCCATCAACTCAGCAGCGGTCCGGAACGGCAACGGCAACTCCGCCTTCGTCTCCTCCAACTCGGCCCGCGCAGCGTCCTCCTCACCCTCCCGGACAATGAACCCGCCCCCGACCGAGAAGAACGTCGCCTCCCGCAGGATGTTGCCCTCGCCATCAGCCACGGCGAACTTCATCCCGTTCGTATGCCGCGGCAACACCGTCAACGGATGCAGGATCATGCCCTCAACCGCATATTCGAGAAGCTGTCCGCCAGCCAGATTGAGCTTCCCGGTCTCCGCGATCGAGGCCAACCGCTCCTCCACTTGGTCAGGCAGGATCTCCTCGGGGTCGAAGCCTTCCAGCCCAAGCAACACCGCGGTGAACGTGCCGTGTCCCTTACCCGTCGCAGCCAACGACCCATACAAGTCAACCCGCAAGGACGCGACCGACCCGAGCACGTCGGACGCACGTAGCTCACGGGCAAACACCGCCCCAGCCCGCATCGGCCCCACAGTATGGGAACTCGACGGGCCAATACCCACAGTGAACAGATCGAAAACACCAACAGCCATAGCCGTGATCCCTTTCAAAACAAAAGATGTCTAAAGCAACCCGGGGTCACTTATGGCCCCCAAACGCACCCCACATGGGCCACAAGTGACCCCGCGTTGCATGAATCCCAGTGCGCCGTCGCCGATTCGGGGCTCCGCTGCCAAACATGCCGTGCGCACGGCACACTTCGCAGCCACCCCCCGAATCGGCCCCCAATACATTCCCAAACCAAAAGAAGAATGTGGGCTAAAGCAACCCGGGGTCATTTATGGCCCCCAAACGCACCCCACATGGGCCACAAGTGACCCCGCGTTGCAGCTGCACCCGAGGCTCCCAAACCAACCCTGCGTCCACGGAACACCCTCGGCAGGTAGACCCATCCAACACAAGCCAACGAACCCGCCAATCCCGCCCCAAAACGGCAACCCGACCACCGGCCCCCATTGGCCCGGCATCCCGACCTGCCGACCCAAGAGCTGCCCCTTCGGGTCAGGGCTCCGGCAGCATGCGTCTAAGGGAGCGTCACGTCCGCCCAGCGGGCGTCTACGCGACCGAGCATGCAGAGGGGGTCGGACTCGACGGGCCTTCCGAGCCCGACGACGAACCGAACCCGACGACGAACCGAACCCGACGGGCGACTTACGCGAGGTTCGAAACACCCGGGTAGAGCGGATGCGCCTTCGCCAGCACATCAACCCGGTGCCGCAACCCGGAAAGGTCCGCATCGGCGTCGGCAATCAGAACTTCGGCGATGATGTCCGCAACCTCACGGAAGGCAGCTTCCCCGAATCCGCGTGTAGCGAGGGCCGGGGTGCCGATGCGCAGGCCGGAGGTGACCATGGGCGGGCGCGGGTCGAAGGGGACGGCGTTGCGGTTGACGGTGATGTCGATTGCGGCGAGACGGTCTTCGGCTTGCTGGCCGTCGAGTTCGCAGTTGCGCAGGTCGACGAGCACCAAGTGCACGTCCGTGCCACCCGAAACAACTGTGATCCCCTTTTCGGCAACGTCCGGCTGGACCAGGCGTTCGGCGAGAATCCGGGCGCCAGCAAGGACGCGTTCCTGACGTTCCCGGAACTCCTGGGAAGCGGCGATCTTGAAGGCGACGGCCTTGCCGGCGATCACGTGCTCCAGCGGTCCACCTTGCTGGCCCGGGAACACCGCCGAGTTGATCTTCTTGGCGATGTCGGCGTCGTTGGAGAGGATGATGCCACCACGAGGACCGGCGAGGGTCTTGTGCGTCGTTGACGTCGTGACGTGGGCATGCGGGACCGGCGACGGGTGCAGGCCAGCTGCAACCAATCCGGCGAAGTGAGCCATGTCCACCATCAAGTAAGCGCCAACGGACTCGGCGATCCGACGGAACTCGGCGAAGTCCAACTGCCGCGCGTAAGCGGACCAGCCGGCAACGATGAGGGCAGGCTTGTGTTCTTGCGCCAGGCGTTCGACTTCGGCCATGTCCACGGTGTGGGTGTCCTCGCGGACGCCGTACGGGACCACGTTGTAGAGCTTGCCGGAGAAGTTGATCCGCATGCCGTGGGTCAGGTGGCCGCCGTGGGCCAGGTTCAGGCCCATGATGGTGTCGCCCGGCTTGATCAGCGCGTGCATCACCGACGCATTGGCCTGGGCACCGGAGTGCGGCTGAACGTTCGCGTACTCGGCGCCGAACAGGGACTTGATGCGGTCGATCGCGAGCTGCTCGATCACGTCAATGTGCTCGCAGCCACCGTAGTACCGCTTGCCCGGGTAGCCTTCGGCGTACTTGTTGGTCAGCACGGAGCCCTGAGCCTGCATCACAGCAACCGCCGTGTGGTTCTCTGAGGCGATCATTTCCAGGCCGTCGCGCTGGCGGCCCAGTTCGTCGTCGATCTTTGCGGCGATCTCAGGATCCAGGTCCGCCAATTGGGCGTCCAACGACGCCGACACGACCTGCTCGAATTCGGTCACGGCTGCCGGGTTCATAGTTCGCCACCGTTCGTTGCAGCATATTCTTCGGCCGACATGAGCGGGCCTTCTTCCGTGGCGGCCACCTTGAAGAGCCAGCCGGCACCGTAGGGATCGTTGTTGATCAGAGCGGGATCGCTGACAACGGCGTCGTTGATCTCAGTCACCTCACCAGTAACAGGCGAGTACAGGTCAGACACGGACTTCGTGGACTCAACTTCACCGCAGGTCTCCCCTGCAGTAACCGTGGAGCCAACCTCAGGGAGGTCGACGTACACGATGTCGCCCAAGGCATCCGCGGCTACCGCAGAGATCCCAATCCCCACAGGCCCGGCCCCATCCGAAGCAACCCACTCATGCTCAGCCGAATACTTCAGCTCGGCAACTACTTTGCTCATTCCAATTCCTAACTTCTTGTGTGTTTTGAAAACTGTTCGTGATCCCGGCGGTACTTGGGTTGGGTGGCGGGGAACCGAACTCCTCCGCGTGCTCGGTCGCGAGGACGCCCGCTGAGCGGACGTGTCGCTTCCTTAGACGCACGCTTCCGGAATCCGGCTCCCCACCGCTGGCCCACACTTTATAGACCGCTCACCCTCCGAAAGACCCGCGAACCGAGGCTTGGAACCTGCTTTTCAGCAGGTTGCCTCGGTCTACTGGACCCGTGCGCAAGGTGAGCCGCGCGGTCCCCTTCGGGTCTGGCCTCCGGCAGCATGCGTCTAAGGGAGCATCGCGTCCGCCCAGCGGGCGCTTCTGCGACCGAGCATGCAGAGGAGGTCAAACCCGACGGGACTTACCTGACCGCTTGACCTACTTTTGGCGCTTGTAGAACGGCAGGGCCACGACTTCGAACGGTTCCGATTTGCCTCGGAGGTCCACTTCGACGATCGTTCCCGGCGCTGAATGTTCGACGTCGACGTACGCCAGGGCGATCGGGTAACCGAGTGTTGGGCTCGGCTGGCCGGAGGTGACTTCGCCGATGAGGGAGCCGTCCTTGAGGACCGAGTAGTGGGCGCGGGCTGCGCGACGGCCTGCACCTTTGAGGCCGACGAGCTTCTGTCCGATGGTGGATCCGACGCCGGCAGCCTTGATTGCAGTCAGGGCTTCCTTGCCGATGAAGTCGCTTTCCTTGGTCAGGGAAACAACGGGGCCCAGTCCTGCGGCGTAGGCGTTGACGTAGCGGGAGAGTTCGTTGCCGTAGAGCGGCATTCCGGCTTCGAGGCGGAGGGAGTCGCGTGCCGCAAGGCCTGCGGGGATGAGCCCGTGGCCCTCGCCGACTTCGAGGAGGGCTTCCCACAGGCCAGCTGCGTCAAGGTTGGGGATGTAGATCTCGAAGCCGTCTTCGCCGGTGTAGCCGGTGCGGGCGAGCAGCAGGTCCTGCCCGTTAATGGAGACTTCAACGGCCGCGTAGTACTTCAGTTCCGTCACCAGTGCGTGCTGCTCGGCAGGAATCAAGGTCAGCAGAATGGCTTCGGCGTTCGGACCCTGTACTGCGATCAGTGACGTCTCGGCCGAGGAGTCGTCAACCACGACGTCGAAGCCCCCGGCCCGTTCCAGCAGTGCCGCCGCAACTACCTTGGCGTTGCCCGCGTTGGGGACCACGAGGTACTGATCGATGCCTTCTCCGGGAGAGGGGCGGCGGTAGGAGATGAGGTCGTCGATGATGCCGCCGTCGGCGTTGCAGATCAGCGAGTACTTGGCCTTGCCCACGGCGACCGCAGACAACTTGCCCACCAGCGCGTAATCCAGGAACGCTGCCGCGTCCGGGCCGCTGACCCAGACCTCGCCCATGTGGGAGAGGTCGAACAAGCCGGCGGAGTTCCGGACTGCGTGGTGCTCGGCGAGCTCGGACTCGTACTTCAGGGGCATCTGCCAGCCGCCGAAATCCGTGAAGGACGCGCCGGCCTTTTTGTGCTGCTCATAAAGAGCGGTGTAGTTCTCAGTCATGACAGTGAGTCCTTAGTTTTCGAAGTCCGTGAGCGGAGGGCAGGAGCACACAAGATTCCGGTCCCCGGCGGCGCCGTCAACGCGGCCGACCGGCGGGAAGTACTTGTCCTGCTTGAGGTGGTGGACCGGGAACGCTGCCTGCTCACGCGTGTAGCCGCGGTCCCATGCAGAACTCACGACGGCGGCGGCCGTGTGCGGCGCGTTGCGCAGCGGCGAGTTCTCAACAGTGAAATCGCCGGCGGCAACCTGCTCGATTTCAGCGCGGATGGTGATCATGGCCTCGATGAAACGGTCGAGCTCGGCCAGGTCTTCGGACTCGGTCGGTTCCACCATCAAAGTTCCGGCAACGGGGAACGCCAAGGTGGGAGCGTGGAAACCGAAGTCGATCAGGCGCTTGGCCACGTCCTCGGCCGTGACACCTGTGCGGGCCGTCAGTTCGCGGAGGTCCAGGATGCACTCGTGGGCAACAAGTCCGCCCTCGCCCGTGTAAAGGACGGGGAAGTGCTCATCCAAGCTGGAGGCGACGTAGTTGGCCGCGAGCAGCGCCGACTTGGTCGCTTCCGTGAGGCCCTGGCCGCCCATGAGCTTCACGTAGGCCCAGGAAATCGGGAGGACGCCAGCGGAGCCGTAGCGGGATGCCGAAATGGCCACGCCACCTTCAGACGAAACGTTGTTCGCATCACCGGGCATGAAAGGTGCCAGGTGGGCCTTGGCCGCGACCGGGCCAACACCGGGTCCGCCGCCGCCGTGCGGGATGCAGAACGTCTTGTGCAGGTTCAGGTGCGAAACGTCGCCGCCGAACTTGCCCGGCTGGGCGAGCCCAACGAGGGCGTTGAGGTTTGCACCGTCAACGTACACCTGGCCGCCAGCAGCATGGATGGAGTCACAAACCTCGCGGACATCGGCGTCGTACACACCGTGCGTGGACGGGTAGGTGATCATGATGCAGGACAGGACGTCCTTGTTGGCCTCGATCTTGGCCGCCAGATCAGCGTGATCGATGGTGCCATCGGCGGCCGTAGCCACCACAACAACCTTCATGCCGGCGAGCACAGCAGAGGCTGCATTGGTGCCGTGAGCGGAGGCAGGGATGAGGCAGACGTTGCGCTGCTCGTCGCCCCGGGAGAGGTGGTAGCCGCGGATCGCCAGGAGCCCAGCAAGCTCGCCCTGCGAACCGGCATTCGGCTGGATGGAGACCTGGTCGTAGCCGGTGATCTCAGTCAGGTCGGCTTCCAGGTCCTCAATCAGTTCACGCCAGCCAGCCGTCTGGTGGTCCGGAGCGAACGGGTGGATCGAGGCGAACTCGGGCCAGGAGATTGCTTCCATCTCGGCGGTTGCGTTGAGCTTCATGGTGCAGGAGCCCAGCGGGATCATGGTGCGGTCCAAGGCGAGGTCCCGGTCGGACAGCTTGCGGATATAGCGCAACAGCTGAGTCTCGGAACGGTGAGTGTTGAACACCGGGTGCTGGAGGAAATCACTGGTGCGGAGCACATCAGACGGAAGCTCAAACCCTGAAGCGTCCTTCACCGGGCCGGCACCAAAGGCGACGGCTACCGCGGAGAGGACCTCCGGCGTCGTGGTTTCATCGAGGGAAACGCCGACCGTGTCAGCATCAATGCGACGCAGGTTGATGCCGCGGGCTTCGGCGGCCGCGATGACTTTGTCGGCCTTGCCGGGTACGCGGACCGTGAGGGTGTCGAAGAAGACGTCGGAGACGAGCTCGCGGCCCGCCTTCTGCAGCGTCGCGGCCAAAACACGGGCGTGGCCGTTGACGGTTTCGGCGATCGCCTTCAGACCTTCGGGACCGTGGTAAACCGCGTACATCGAGGCCACGATCGCGAGCAGTGCCTGGGCCGTGCAGATGTTGGACGTGGCCTTCTCGCGTCGGATGTGCTGCTCGCGTGTCTGGAGCGCGAGTCGGTACGCGGGGACGCCGGCGTTGTCCTTGGAAACACCAACGATGCGGCCGGGAAGCGTCCGCTCCATGCCTTCGCGGACAGCCATGTACGCAGCGTGGGGGCCGCCGAAGAACAGCGGAACACCGAAGCGCTGCGCAGTTCCGACGGCGATATCGGCACCTTGTTCGCCCGGGGGCGTGATGAGGGTGAGCGCCAAAAGGTCGGCAGCGACAGTGACCAGCGCACCCCGTCCCTTGGCCGCCGCGATGACGCCGGAGTGATTGAATACGCGGCCGGAAACACCCGGTTGCTGCAGGACGATGCCGTTGATGTCGCCGTCGGGAAGGCCCGCCGAAAGGTCAGCGATCTCCACTTCGAAGCCCAGCGCCTCTGCCCTGCCCTTCACGATGGCGATGGTCTGCGGGAGGAGGTCGGCGTCGAGAACGGTCTTGCCGTCCTTGGCAGTTTTGGACTTGTTGGCGCGGCGCATCAGCAGCACGGCCTCAGCCACAGCGGTGGCTTCATCCAGCAGGGAGGCGTTGGCTACGGGCAGCCCCGTGAGGTCCTGGACCATGGTTTGGAAGTTCAGCAGTGCTTCGAGGCGGCCCTGGGAAATCTCCGGCTGGTAGGGCGTGTACGCCGTGTACCACGCGGGAGCCTCGAGGATGTTGCGGCGGATGACCGGGGGCGTGACGGTGTCGTAGTAGCCCTGGCCGATCATCTGAACGGCGGTCTTGTTCTTGGACGCGAGCTTCCGCAGCTCGGCGAGGACCTGCACCTCGGTGAGGGCGTCGTTTCCACTCGAAAGCCTAAGTGCAGCGTCCTGGCGGATGGAATCGGGGACCGCAACGTCTACCAAGCCGTCTACGGAGTCGTAGCCGATGGCCTTGAGCATGGTGTCAACGTCGGCCTGGCGTCGGGCGCCGATGTGCCGGTCCGCGAAAGCGGTGGGGGTTGATTGAACAGTCAAGAGGAACTCCATGATTCAGGCGCCCTATGAGCGCCACGATGATGTGGGTTCCTCCCCGCTCTGTATTGGACCTGAGAGATTCCGCAGGAATGGTCGCCTGCTTGCACCGTCGGTGAGCCCAGTTACCTGGACTGCTTTCCAGAGTTGCCTCGCCGTGGCGGTACGTGGGCCTGAGAGATTCCTGGGGAGGATTTGCTCCTACGGCGCCTGACTGGATGTACCGGCAGGACTCTCCCGCCACAGATCAAAAGCGTTGCGTCACATCAGTGACACGGTTCACACCATAGCCGGTTATCTCGAAAAAGCGCAAGCAAGGGATACCTACCGATGCATTGCCTCGTGGATCTGGAGGGCGAACCACAACTGGGCAACCGCGGAGGTTTCACCCATGTCCAGCCCCGTCAATTCGCCGATTTTCCGGATCCGGTAGATGATGGTTTGCCGGTGTGCGAACAGGGCAGCCGCAGTCTTTTGCCACGAACGCTGCGAGTCCAAATAGGTCCTCAGCGTGACGAGGAGATCGCCTTCCTGACTCTGCTCGTAATCGAAAATCGGCCCCAGAAGACGCCGGACCAGCGCAGTCCCTTCCTCGAAACCTGTCAGCCCCAGCCATGATGGTCCTTGCGCGTAGCGAGCCAATCCGAGCTTGTTCGCCCGGGCCGATCCGAGCGCCCAGAGGGACTCCTGCAGCGCGCGCTGAATGCCGGCCACTGCCGCCGGAGCGCTGATTCCGATCGCCGCATCCACCCCTGCGCAATGCACCAGGATGTCGTCCGGCACATCAGCAGGGATCACCACGTGCAGCCGACTGTTCCGCTTCAAGGAAGCCGACGCAACCCCGTGCCGCCACAGCTCGATGTGCACGTTGGCCAGCCTGTCGCCGTCGTTCGCTGTTTTGTCTCCGGCGGTCTCGGACATGGAAACGAGCAGGAAGTCGTGCGGCGGAACCCCAAAAGTTGCCAGCCGGCTCTCCATCTCGGCCGCGCCCAAGCGCCCATCCATGGCCTGCAGCAGGAACTCGCCCGCCAGCCGATGGCGGCCTTCCAACGACAAAACGATGCGCGAGAGCTGCAGTCCCAGCACGGTTGCGGCGTGCAGGAGGACGACGGCGTCCGGGTGCGGTTCGCTGTTGGGCAGCACCACGAGGAGCGCGTTGGCGTGGGTCGGGATGTCCATGGTCAGCACGTGCCGGCCCCGGATCCGGTGCCACTGGAAATTCTTGCCCGCCAAGGTCACTTGACCCGAAAGCGGAGCCCATTCATCGGCGAGGAATCCAGGGAGCCCCTGTCCTTCCGGGTGCCACGGATGGAGGCAGCGGCGATCCACCACGAACAGTTCCGCGTCCAGCTCGGTGGCAAGCCGTTGGACCAGGCTCTGCCAATGGTCCTCGGAGGCTCCGGCCGTGCGAAGAAGGTCGTAAACCCTGGCTGTCTGCCGCAAGCGCCGCGACTCTTCGAGCAGGGAAGATTCAGCAACCGAGCGGGCGATCGCGATGAACGGCAGCGGGTACGGGACGTTGATCAGTGGCAACGGCAGCCGGTCGCAGGCCGCCAGGAACTCCTGCGTCAGCGGGGGTGCGTGCATCTTCTCGCCGATCGCCAAGGCGCTTGCCCCGCTGTCCATGAGGGCCTCTGCGAGCGCCACTTGTCCCGCGGCATCGGCGGGAATCGACAGCCCATTGGTCATCATGAGCTCGCCGCCGGTGACCCATTCCCACAGCCTGGGCAGGTCAGAAGTGTGGGCCCACGTGATCCGGTTGTCGCGGCCTGTGTCACCGGCCAAGAGGGTGAGCCCCAGCTGCGGTTCAGCCACGAGCTCGGCGACGGTGATTGCCATCGGATGGGGTCCTGACTCTATGATTCCGGGGACCGTTTCGGGCGGTTTAGACATTCGTCTAAGCGCCTCGGCCATTTGTAGTCAATGTACCGCTATTCGCCGTGACCCGCGTCACGAAGAATGGAATTACTTACTTCCCGCTCAATGGCGAGCACCCCCTCACACCAAGGATCCGTCAATGACAATTCACAAGCCCATCGGCCCTGTCGACGCAACCAAAGTCCCGCGGTATGCCGGCCTGGGCACCTTCGCCCGCCTCCCCCAAATCGACCGGGTTCCGGACTACGACATTGCGATCGTCGGTGTCCCGTTCGACGGCGGAACCTCCTTCCGGCCCGGCGCCCGTTTCGGTCCTGCCGCGGTTCGCGAGGCCTCGCGTCTCCTCCGCCCGGGCTACCACCCGGAGCTCGACGTCGAACCTGTTTACGAAGCCCAGGTTGTGGACGCCGGCGACATCGCCTGCACTCCCTACGACATCACCCGGGCGGTCCGTGAGATCGAGGAGCAGGCGTTGCCCTTGATCAGTGAGGACAAGCGGCTGATCTCGATCGGCGGCGACCACACGATTGCCTTGCCCATGTTGAGGGCCCTGAACAAGGTCCATGGTCCGGTGGCGTTGCTGCACTTCGACGCTCACTTGGACACGTGGGACACCTACTTTGACCAGCCCATCACGCACGGAACCATCTTCCGCCGGGCGTTCGAGGAAGGCCTCCTTGTGGAGGACAAGTCCATGCACGTCGGCATCCGCGGCCCGGTGTATGACCGTAATGACTTCCTCAGGGACCACGAGTTCGGGTTCCAGATCATCCGCTGCTCGGACCTGGATGTTATCGGCGTCCCGGCTGCAATCCAGCAGGTGAAGGACAGGCTCGGCGATACCCCCGTCTACGTCTCCATCGATATCGACGTCCTCGACCCCGCGTTCGCACCAGGGACCGGCACCCCGGAGATGGGCGGGCTCCACTCCCGCGAACTCCTGGCCCTGCTCCGCGGCCTGAACGGCATCAACATTGTGGGCGCCGATGTCGTCGAGGTCGCCCCGGCTTACGACCATGCGGACATCACCACGGTCGCCGCAGCCACGCTCGTCTTTGACCTCCTCGGCCTGATGGTGAACCGCAGCAAAGCCACCAGCTCTGCTGTCCGTGAACTGGCTTCGACCTCCCGGAGTGCGTCATGAGCACCGTGCCAACAACCGAAGTACCGCGCCTCGAGGACAAAACCATCCAGCCGATCCCGCTGAATGAGCGCCACGGCAAGGCCAGGGACCTTTTCACCATCTGGTTTGGCTCCAACATCATGATCATGACCATCGTGACCGGCGGACTCGCCACCACGGTGTTCGGCCTCGGTTTCGTGCCGGCGCTGGTGGGCATCATCATCGGCAACGTAGTGGGCGGCGTCTTCATGGCCCTGCACTCGGCCCAAGGTCCACAGCTGGGCGTGGCCCAGATGATCCAGACGCGTGGCCAGTTCGGCTCGTTCGGCGCCCTGTTGATCGTGGTCATCGTGGTGGTCATGTACGTAGGGTTCTTCGCCGCCAACCTTGTCTTTGGTGGAGAAGCAATGGCCGCCGTCAGCCCCGGCATCAGCGTGGATGGCGGTATCATCATCATCGGCGTGGTCAGCGTTATCGCCACGATTTTCGGCTACCGGCTCATCCACGCTTATGCCCGCGTCCTCAGCGTCGCGGCGGGCTTGGCGCTGTTGCTCGCCTTCGTCTGGATCCTGGTGGTCCACGGCCTTCCCGCCAGCTTCCTTGGGGAGGGCAACTTCAACTGGGTCGGCTTCATGGGGACCATCTCCGTCTCGGCCCTGTGGCAGTTGGCCTACGCACCCTACGTCTCCGACTACTCCCGCTACATGCCGCAGGGCACGGGGTCAGCACCGGCGTTCTGGGCTTCCTACTCGGGCTGCGTCCTGGGAACGTTGTTCCCCATGATCCTGGGCGCCTTGGTGGGCACCCTCGCCATGACCATGAGCGCCGACAACGTCGAAATCGTTGGCAGCCTGGGTGCGTTGCTGCAACCGTGGACCCTGATCATCGTGGGCATTTTCTGCCTGGGTGTCGCGGCGTCCAACGCCATGAACCTCTACTGCGGCGTCCTGTGCACCTTGACCATCGGCCAAACATTCAAGCCCTCGTGGTTGCCACGGGCCAAGACCCGCACCGTGGCGGCGATCATCCTCTTCGTCGTAGCTGTCTCGATCGCCTTGTTCGCCCGCGACAACTTCATCCTCTTCTACACCAACTTCCTCTCCTTCCTGATGTACGTCCTGGTCCCCTGGACTGCCATCAACCTGGTGGACTACTACCTTCTGCGGCATGGCGACTACCGGGTTGAAGACTTCTTCAAGCGCGACGGCGGCGTGTACGGGCGGTTCAATTGGGTCGCCATCGGCTCCTACCTGGCAGGCGCCCTCATCCAGGTTCCCTTCTCGGCCACCGCAATCTACACCGGCCCCATGGCCACCGCGTTGGGCGGCGTGGACATCTCCTGGATCGTCGGCCTGGTGGTTGTTGCTCCCCTCTACTACTTCGCGGCCCGGATCTTCCGTCAGAAATCAGAAGCCGCTTCCCTTCGTTCCGCTGCACTCACCCCAGACCTCATCTGAAAGCGAATTGTCATGCCCCTCACAGACACTGCCCACCCGGAAACCGTCCAGTTCACCGTTCGACGCACCAGTGCTGACCCCTCCCCGGCGGGCGTGCTGCCTTTACCTCCGGCCGGGCACTTCATCAACGGATCCTTCGTCCCGGGCTCCACCGGTCAGCTGATCGACGTCGTGGACCCCACCACCGAGCAGGTCATCGCCTCAGTGCAGGCGGGCACCGCGGATGATGTCGACGCCGCCGTCCAGGCCGCCGTCGTCGCCCAAAAGACCTGGGGTGCCACCACCCCCAAGGAGCGCGCGGACGTCCTGAACCTGATCGCCAACATTATTGAAGAGAACCGGCAGGCGTTCGAGCTCATTGAGTCCGCCAATACCGGCAAGCCGCAGGCGGTGGCCGAGGACGATGTCACCAGCACCATTGATACGTTCCGCTTCATGGCCGGAGCTTCGCGGACCCTGACGGCCATGGCCGGCGGCGACTACGCCACTGACCACACCTCCGTGATCCTCCGCGAGCCCGTGGGCGTCGTCGGCGTCATCACCCCTTGGAACTACCCGCTGCTGATGGCTGCCTGGAAGGTCGCACCGATTCTGGCTGCCGGCAACAGCATCGTCCTCAAGCCGTCCGAGCAAACCCCGTTGTCCACCCTGAAGCTGGCGGAATTGCTCGCCGGACGCATCCCTGATGGGATCCTCAATGTAGTCACGGGCCAGGGCCGAACTGTGGGACAGCGGCTTTCGGAGCATCCGGACATCGCCCTCGTTGCCTTGACCGGCAGCGTCGTGAGCGGCCAGGCTGTCGCCGAAACTGCGGCCAAGTCCGTCAAGCGCGTCCACTTGGAACTTGGCGGCAAGGCGCCGGTTGTTGTCTTCCCCGACGCCGATCTCCGCGCCGCCGCTGCTGGCGTCCGCAATGCAGGATTCTGGAATGCCGGCCAGGACTGCGGTGCTGCCTGCCGGGTGTTGGTGCACGAGTCCGTGGCTGAGGAGTTCACCCAGCACTTGGTCCGGGAGGTCAGCACCCTGGTGATCGGCGCACCCGACGCCGGCGACGACGTCGAAATCGGCCCCATGATTTCCCGGCCCCATTTTGAACGTGTCAAGGAATCCTTGGCCGAAGCCCGCGAGGCGGGCCTGAATATCGCGATTGGGGGCTCGGCGCTGGAAGGACCCGGTTACTTCATCGAGCCCACTGTCATCTCCGATGTTCCTGCCGGAGCCCACATCGCCACCCACGAGATCTTCGGGCCCGTGGTCACCGTGGAGACCTTCAGCACCACCGAAGAAGCCATCACGCGCGCGAACGAGAGCCCCTATGGCTTGTCGGCCTCCGTCTGGACGCGCGACTCGAGCCTCTCCCTGCGGATTCCGAAGCAACTGGACTTCGGCACGGTCTGGGTCAATGCGCACCTTGTCCTGGCGTGCGAGGTACCGTGGGGCGGATTCAAGGGATCCGGTTACGGCCGCGACCTCTCGCTCTACGCCCTGGACGATTACTCGCGCACCAAGCACGTGATGATCAACCACGGCGCATGAGCATTCAGACAAGCAACGGAGCTTTCACCATGACCACCAACGTTTCCCGCCCTGGCTCTCTGCCAGGTGCCGCCACGCCTTCCGCCCCCTTCGGGACGGACGTGACTTGGACGAATTGGGGTGGAAACCAGAGCGCGACACCCGCCTTTACGGTTCGGCCCAGGAACGAACAAGAAGCGCTCGACGCCGTCCGTTTCGCCATCCGCGAAGGGTTGCCTGTGCGGGCGGTCGGTTCGGGGCATTCGTCCTCACCGCTGGTTCAGACCGGCGGAGTGCTGATGGACATGTCCGGCCTCTCGGCGATCACGGGCACAGATCGTGTGGCCCGCCGCGCCAGGGCCCTTGCGGGAACCACCATCAACGCTTTCGGCGATGCCCTGTGGGAGCAAGGGCTCGCATTGGGGAACCAAGGCGACATCGACAAGCAGCAGATCGCCGGCGCCCTGGCCACCAGCACCCACGGTTCGGGCAAAAACCTGGGCAGCTTCTCCTCCAACCTTCGCTGGGTGAAGCTGATCAATGGCTACGGCGAAGTCGTGGAAATCGGGGAGGGCCAGCTCCGCGAACTCCGGGCTGCACAGGTTGCGTTGGGCACGCTGGGAATCTTCCTGGAAGTGGAACTGGCCGTTGAGGACAGCTACTACCTCCAGGAGCAGATCACCTACCCCACGTGGGCGGAAACCACGGCTACATGGCAGACCGATATCGATTCCAACAGGCACTACTCCTTCCTTTGGTGCCCGGAGGAAGATTCCTGCGAGCTTCTGGACCTCCCTGGTTCACCAGACCACGCTATGGGCGACCGCAGCTACACCAAGCGTTACAACATTGTGGACGTCCAGGACGAACGCGAGCTCTCCGCCGTCGAGGGTGCCAGGCTGGATCGCTCCTACCGGATCTACCCGGGCGGCTTCACTACCCAGTTCCACGAGCTCGAGTACTTCGTCCGCAGCGAGGACGGCTTTGCCGCCGTCGAGGCCATCCAGGACCTGATCCGCACTAAATACCCCGAGCAGAAGTACCCGGTGGAGGTCCGCTGGGTGAAATCCGACGACGCCTACATGTCCCAGTTCCAAGGGCGCGACAGCACTGTCATCACTCTGACCACCGAGCCCGGAACCGACTACTGGCAGTTCTTCCGGGACGCGGACGCGCTCCTGCAGGAATTCGAGCCCCGCGCACACTGGGGAAAGATCCACTTCATGACCCGGGGCCGCCTTGAGCGCCTCTACCCGGAGTTGGACACCTTCATCCAGGTCCGCCGCGAGTTCGACCCCAGGGGAATGTTCCTCAACGACCACACCCGGGCACTGCTCGCCTGACCGAGCATTCTCGGAAAACAGGCCACGATGTGAGAGAGCATTCTCGAAAACAGGTCAGGATGTGAGAGAGCATCGATCAAACCCGATGCTCTCTCACATCCCCACCCCCTCCCGGCATCCCTCTCTCACATCCCCACCCCCAGGCGGCATCCCTCTCTCGCATCCCCACCCCCAGGCGGCATCCCTCTCTCACATCCCCACGCCCTGGCAGGATCCCTCTCTCACATCCCCACCCCCTGGCGGCATCCCTCTCTCACATCCACACCCGCTGGCGGCATCCCTCTCTCACATCACGTTGACACCCTTTTGAAACCTTGGAGTGGTAGTTTGATCTCTGCTTGAGCCAGACACCCGCACCCAATCGGAGGACATTTCCATGCTTAAGGGTTTCAAGGACTTCATACTTCGCGGCAACGTGATCGAACTGGCTATTGCCGTGGTCATCGGCAGTGCGTTCACCGCACTCGTCGCCGCTTTCACCACCAACATCATCAACCCAGTCATCGCGGCTGCAGGCGGCGTGAACGCCGACGGTCTGGGCTTCCGGATCTGGCAGGACAACCCTGCCACGTTCATCAACTTTGGTGCCGTGCTCACGGCAATGGTGACCTTCGTGATCACCGCCGGAGTGGTCTACTTCATCTTCGTAGCGCCCATGAACAAGATCAATTCAATGGTCAAGAACCGCCTCTCCACCGAGGAACCCGAAGAAGAGCCACTGCCGGCTGACACCGCCCTTCTGGCCGAAATCCGGGATCTCCTGAAGGATGCAGCGGCCCATCGTGGCACCGGACGGGGCTCGGATCTGGATTCTGATTCCGTCCACTAAGACAAATTCGCGAGCGCTCCTCCCCGGTTGCTTCACATAGCCCGGCGTTCTCCCCGCGAGAACGCCGGGCTTTTGCGTTGCCAGCGTGGTGCGGGCAGGTAGTAAGTGGGCAGGAATGCAGCCGTTCGACGCCAGTAACCAGAAACGTGACGCGCAGGCAACCCTCACGAAACAGGCGTCGGGCAGCATGAAACCATGAAGCCCAAAGCGAGCTCTCCCGTCACCGCGGACCTCCGATGCGATGTCTGCGGACAGTTGCCCGAACCGCCCAAGGCCCGGCTCACCCTGGCCAACATCGCGGTGATGCTTCCCATTGAGCTGCTGGTTCACGCCGCCGTTGTGGAAACTCACCTCCCCTATGTGGCCAAGGTCCTGCTGCTGACCGTGACTGCAACAGTGCTGGTTATCTGGGTGGCCGAACCGTCGGCCGCCAAGGTTCTCCGCCGCTGGTTGCATGCCCCTGCCCTCCGCCAGCGGCACAAGCTACATGCGGCCCCGTCTTTGTGGCGTGCTCGGGTCACGCTGCGCGACCAACCCGGTTCCCTGCAGAAAATCACTCAGTCCCTGGCCAAGCTTGAAACGAATATCCTCAGCATTCACGTTCACCCGATGGACGGCCCGGCTCGCGAGGGCACGGACCGCCAGGCTACAGAAGCCGCGCAAATAGTGATGGATGAGTTCGTCCTCTCCGCCCCGGGTGAGGTCACTGAACACGAACTGCTGAAAGCGCTCGACGACGGCGGCGGGCGTGAGTCCCACGTGTGGCCTACCACCGCACTCGCGATGGCTGATGGCCAAACCAAGGCGCTGAGCCTCGCCACGCGTATTGCCGGGAACCCGGATGAACTCCCGCACGCTGTTGCCGAACTGCTGTCCGCGAAAGTAGTCCCCAACGATCCGGAGAATCCGGCACCCGAGGCGAGTGCCGGCGTCGGGCCTTCAACGGACATCCTCAAGATTCCAACAGCATGGCATGGGCCTCTTGTCTTCTCCCGTCCAGGCGAGCCATTCACGCCCGCAGAGTCTGCCCGCGCGCACCGGCTTGCTGAGCTCGCGGAGATTTTGGCATACAGTCCTGACATATCTCCAAGTTCGGCATACCAGCGCTAATCAGCGCCCCTTCCCAGTTACCGCCCCGAAAGCCCGGAATTTCCCAGGAAAGGCCAGATTTTCTGGCGTCCGTGCAGGAGTAACCGGGCAGGAGCGTTCGCCAACCAGCCCACCCGGTCACATTCCGTTCCCAGATTGGGTATACCAAAACTCTTGACAGTGCCGCCCGTCACATCTAACTTAGATTTTGGGATCCCAAAACGGGATCCCAAAAAGACCCGCTACCGGCTGCGGCCCCCGCCACCAAAAGGGCAGGGATCGCAACAGTTGCCGCCGGCACGGATCCAGCTGAAGCGATATCGCGCCCCGGCTCATCCCCCAAAGACATACCCAAAGACATTCCACCCCCTGTTGACTCCTCTGAAGGAGAAGCTGTGTCTCCCCAAAACACCCAACTGGCAACCCAGGAAAACCAGGAAAACGAGCCCAAATCCGGCAAGGGCGGCGTGCAGCGACGCACCAACGTCCGCTGGAAGCTCTTCATCCTGCTCCTGGTCCTTGTCTCGGTCAATTACATTGACCGTGGATCCATCTCCGTAGCCCTGCCCATCATCCAAAAGGAATTCAACCTCCCGCCCGAGCTTGTGGGGCTTCTGTTGTCGGCGTTCTTCTGGACCTATGCACTGATGCAAATCCCCGTTGGATTGCTGATCGACAAGTTTGGCCCCCGCAAGGTGGTTACCGCTTCCTGCATTGGTTGGGGCGCGGCGACTGCCGCCTCAGGTTTCGCCGGCGGATTCCTCAGCATGTTCATCGCCCGCCTGGGCATCGGCGTAACGGAGGCAGGCGTCATGCCTGCCGGCGGCAAGCTCAACGCCATCTGGATGCACAAGAAGGAACGTGGCCGCGGCGCCACCATCCTCGACGCCGGTGCTCCCCTGGGTGCTGGCCTCGGCGGCATCCTCATCACCTGGTTGATTGCCTCCACCGGCAGCTGGCGGATGTCCTTCATCATCGCCGGCGCCCTCACGATTCTCATGGGCCTGGCCGTCTGGTGGTACGTCCGCGACAACCCCCGTCAGCACAAGAGTGTCAACAATGCTGAAGCTGACTACATCGAGGCTTCACACGCCGAGGACGACGCTGAAGCTGCCAAGGAAGGTGCGCAAGGCAAGCGCGCCCTGCTGCCCTACCTGAAGTTCCGTTCCTTCTGGGCAATGTGCTTCGGCTGGCTCGGCTTCAACGGCGTGTTCTACGGCCTGCTCACCTGGGGCCCGCTTTACCTGGCACAAGCCAAGGGTTTCGATCTGAAGACCATCGGCTGGTCCACGTTCGTAATCTTCGGCGCCGGGTTCGTCGGCGAAATCCTCGGCGGCATCATCGCGGACAAGTGGCGGGCATCCGGCGCATCCGCCAACCGGGTCATGCGCACCCTCCTGGGTATCTCCAGCGTCGTAGTGGTGGGCGGCCTGGTAGGCGTCACGGTCGTCGCAGACCCGATCACCGCCGTCGTGCTTCTCTCGGTAGTCCTGTTCTTCCTGCGCTGGGTTGGCCTATTCTGGTCCATCCCGTCCATCCTGGGCGGCCGCACGAATGCGGGCGTACTCGGCGGGGCCATGAACTTCAGCGGCAACATCGCCGGATTCGTCACCCCGATTGTGGTAGGCCTGATTGTCGGGGCAACCGGCTCTTACACATGGGCTCTGCTGTACTTTGTTGGATCCGCCGTGATCATGGGCATCTCCGTCCTGGTCCTGGATTACAACAAGCGACTCCCGGTCTAACTCGCCTGACCGGGCTGGCCTGACGGTCCTGAACCGCCGGATGGCCGGAAGCCCACCTGGTCGCCGGGCGCACTGCCTCACACATCACGAAATGGAGCTGGAAATGCTAGCCGCAGAAGACACGAACATCACTGACCGCCCCCTGCGGGAGTCAGTGCGTGACACGCTCCGTTCCAGGATTTTTGAGGGGCACTATGCGCCCGGCACCAGGCTGGTGGAGCGCGACCTCGCCGCCGAATTCAACGTCTCCCGACTGCCCATCCGCGAAGCACTGCGCATGCTGCGGCAGGAAGGACTTATCCGGGACCGCGCCGGCCGTGGTTCCGAAGTCAGCGGCCTGAGCCCCAAGGATGTGGAGGACCTCTTCGACGTCCGTCAATCCTTGGAAGTCCTCGCCTGCCGGCTCGCCGCCAAGCGGGCCACCACCGAGAACCTTAAACACCTCGCTGGCCTGCTGGAGGAGGCCGATCGCTGCCTGGCCAAGGGCTCCATCCTGGAAGCCCACCGCGCCAACAGCGATTTCCACGATGCCATCACGGCCATCGCCAACAACGACTTTCTCCGCTCCGCGCTGGAACCACTCCAGGGTCGCATGCACTGGCTGTTCCGCCACGTCAGCGATCTCCCGGAACTCATCCAGGAACACCGTGACCTGTTCGCTGCCATCGCCAGTGGTGACCCTGACCGGGCCGCTCTCCAATCGGCGTCGCACATCGGCAAGTACCGCGAACAGTTCCCCGAGGATTCCAGCCACACCGAGCCCAAACTGCAACGGAAAAAACCATGAGACTCCTGGTCATCAACCCCAACATCAGTGACGACGTCACCGCCCTGATCCAGGCCGAGGCCTTGCGCTCAGCCGGGCCGGACACCGAATTGATCGTTCGGACTGCCGGGCACGGCGTCGAATACATCGAAACCCGCTTCGAGTCGCTCATCGCGGCCGGCGCAGTGGCTGAGCTGATCGCCGAATACGCGCACGACGGCGGCGCCAGCCTTGGGCGGGAACGCGACAGCCTTGGGCGGGAAGGCGGCCTTGCCGCTGTGGACGGCATCGTTGTGGCTGCTTTCGGCGATCCGGGAATGCCCGCACTGAAGGAACTGGTGGACGTACCGGTCATTGGCATCACCGAGGCGGCATTGTGCGCGGCGGCCTTGCAGGGCCACCGTTTCTCGATCATCGCCATCTCGGATCGGATCCAGGCTTGGTACCTGGACTGCGTGGAACGCTTCGGTTTTGCCGGCCGTCTCGCTTCCATCCGCTCCATCAACCAAAGCCTGAACTCGATAGGGTCGGTGCAGGCAGACTTCAAGGAAACCCTGCTGGCGCTCAGCCGGCAGGCCGTCGCTGAGGACGGCGCCGACGTCGTGATCCTTGCGGGTGCGCCGCTCGCAGGGCTTGCCCGGGAGCTCGAAGGACAGATCCCCGTGCCCGTGGTGGACGGCATTTCCGCCGGGATCCGCATGACGGAGGCCGTGGTCGCGTTGAAGTCCGGCGTTCACCGAGGCGGCTCGTTCGCAGCGCCACCGGTCAAACGGCGGCAGGGTCTTTCGGAAAACCTCGACGCTGTCCTGACCGGTGCTCAGTCAGCAGCCCACTCCGCGCACCTCTCCTCCGCGCCGGTTCCGGCGTCGCCCGCCCTCCCGTCCCGCTAAAACTTCCACGAACAAGGAGGACAACGATGTCCCACTTCCCCGATCTCGTCATCGCCAACGGCACCGTCGTCAACAGTTTCGGCAGGCAAGCCGCCCATGTCGTAGTCGACGGCGGACGCATCGTTCAGCTCGTTGACGCTGCCGAAGCCATTCCCGCGGCCGCACGAACCATTGAAGCCTATGGCCAGTTGGTCATCCCCGGCGGCATCGATGGCCACTGCCATGTTGCCCAAGTGACGGGCCGATTCCGCACTTTGGATGACTACCGGACCACGTCAACGGCGGCGCTCTGGGGCGGCACCACCACCATCATCGATTTCGGCATCCCCCGCGATGCACAGGAGACTCCGCTCGAAGCGGTCCTGAACAAGAAGCGCCTCGCCACAGAATCCCGCTGCGATGTTGCCCTGCACGGCGCTGTTGTCACGTGGGATGAGACGGTTCCGTGGCAGCTCGAGCAGCTTGCAGCCGAGGGCGTCAGGTCCGTGAAGATGTACACCACCAATCGCGGCTCAACCATGGCCGATGGTGACACCATCCTGAAGGTCATGCGCGAGATGGTGCGCTTGGATGGCCTCACGTACATCCATGCAGAGCACGATCCCATCATCACCGACTGCACTGAGCAGCACGCCTCGGACGGCCGCATCGGCATCGAGCACCTGCACCGCACGCGGCCCGAGCTTGCCGAAGAGATCTCGGTCAAGGAAACCCTGGCCATGGCTCAGTACACCGGAGCGCCCGTCTATTTTGTCCACCAGTCGACTCCGGGCGCCGTGGACCTCGTGGCCGAAGCCCGCGAGAGCGGCCAGGAGGCGTACTCGGAGACGTGCCCGCACTACCTGACCTTGGACGACACCGTTTATGGTTCCGCGTTCCCGGAATGGTACGCGTGCTGCCCGCCGATGCGCAGTGCCGAAACGGTGGCCGCTTTGAAGGATCGGCTTGCTGCCGGTGCCATCCACGCCGTTTCCTCGGACCATTCCTGCTACGACCTCTCCCAAAAACGCGAGCGCACGGACGATGTCCGCTACATGCCGCACGGCCTCCCCGGCGTGGAAACCCGCATGCCCGTGACGTTCACGGCACTGGTCACCCAGTCGGGCGGCTCTGTGGAGGACTTCGTTGAGGTCTTCTCGGCAGGCCCCGCCAGGATCAATGCAGTCCCGCGAAAGGGCGCGATCGTGGAAGGCTTCGATGCCGACATCGTGATCTTCGATCCCGCCTCACAGCAAACGGTCGACGGCGGTGCGTTGCACATGGGGACCGATTTCTCGCCTTTTGAGGGGAAGACGCTCAGCGGCTGGCCCGCAGTGGTGATCTCCGCGGGACGGGTGGTCCTTGATGAAGCAGGTTTCCACGATCCCGGGCCGGTGGGTCGCTTCGTGCCCCGCAACGGCTTCATGGAACACCGCGACGCCCTCTCCGTTCCCGTCATTCCTTCTGCCGAATCCCTCAGCGCCTAGGAGCAACCATGCCTTCAAACAACCGCCCCATCCGCATCGGCATGATCGTGCCGTCCTCCAACACCTGCCTCGAGCCGCAGACATACCGGATTCTTGGCGACCGCCAGGATGTAACCATCCATTCAACCCGCATCCCCGTCACCC
The DNA here is from genome assembly GCA_039636795.1 of Micrococcaceae bacterium Sec5.1. Taxonomy (NCBI): domain Bacteria; kingdom Bacillati; phylum Actinomycetota; class Actinomycetes; order Micrococcales; family Micrococcaceae; species Micrococcaceae bacterium Sec5.1. The sequence goes on from CP143430.1 coordinate 5,260,015, forward strand.
GGATTGCCTTGGACGACTCCTCGGACAAGCAATTCGATTCCTCGGTGATGCGCGCTGCCGCCGAGTTGCTGGCCACGGCGAATGTGGACGTTATTGCATGGAACGGCACCTCCGGATCCTGGCTGGGCGCTTCCCACGACCATGCCTTGGTCCGTGAGATCACCGACGCCACAGGCATACCGGCCACAACGTCCACGCTCGCCTACTTGGACGCGTTCTCGTCCTTTGGCACCGAGCGAATTGGCCTGTTCACGCCTTACACGGCAGACGTGAATGAGGCCGTGATCGGGTCCTATGCCAGGGAAGGGATCAAGACGATCGATCACCGGCACCTTGATCTCACCGATAACGAATCCTTTGGCCGCGTTACTGATGAGGAAATGCTGCCAGGTTCATTGGAGCTGGCTGCAGCTCATCCCGATGCCTTGGTCTATTTGTGCACCAACCTCTATGGAGCCAACATCACAGCAGACGTGGAAGCCCGAACAGGCGTCCCGGTACTCGATTCCGTGGCAGTGACACTCTGGCATGCCCTCAAGCTTGCCGGAGCTCCGCTGCTGGACCCGAAATGGGGGCGGTTGCTGGCTGACGCCGTGCGCTAATCCTCATTATCCTCATCGATGCGTTCGAGCAGCTTGCCGAGCGCATCCCGGATATCGTCATAGTCGTTCTGCGCCGCACGGCTCTCGGCAGAGATGACCGCACATCTGTGGATCTTCTTGAAGTCGCCGAACGGGAATTTGTAGTGGCCCTTTTGGTCATCCGGGTGATCGTCGTCCACACCGAGATACCACTTGGAATACTCCGCCTGGCCGTGCTTCTCCAGGAACTTATTCTCGTCCTGGGTGGACGGGGCATGCTCGCTCCAGTCATCCCGGACGTCCTTGACGATCTTCCCGTCGCTGATCAGGTGCTTCGCGGTATCGAATGCTTTCTTGTTGAGTTTGACGGTCATGGCGCAACCTCGCTTAGATGTGGCGGTTCGGCATGGGTTGGGTAACTCGTACGGTTCAGCTTAGGACGACGGCGGATGGCCGGGAAGGGTGCGAGGCCGGGGCATGCGCCTGAGCTTTGTGCTCAGGTGATGAGCCGTACCCGAAGCCCTGTTCCCGCTTCCTTCATGACAAGCCGACGGTTGGTTGCTCCCTCTTGTTTGAGCCATAAAACGTCGCCGTCAGCGGTCACCGCTTCCACCAGGCCTTGGTCCACGATCTTGTTGCCGCGCCAGATTTGAACGTCCAGGCCAACCAGTGGCCTCCAATCTGTCACCCTCTTGCTTTGTGGTTTGTCGAAGCGGGAATCCGGCGTCGAATCGTTCATATCGTCTTGCAATCGATGACTCCTAGCCATGCATCTTTCCGCAGTCGCCTTTCTGGGCAGACTTCTGTTTAAAAGATGTGGCCTCACCAGTCGGAACGTGACGCGAAATTAGGGGCCGAAATTAGAGGGCCGATCCTCCTAGAGCGCCTTTACTGCGCCCAACACCTTGGTCAGCGAATCCTTTGCGTCGCCGAACAGCAAAGTGGTCTGGGGCTCGTAGAGAAGTTCGTTTTCTATGCCGGCGAATCCAGGACGCATGGAACGTTTGAGGAATACCACCTGCCGGGCGTCAGCTACTTCCAGGATGGGCATTCCGTAAATCGGCGAGCCGGAGGTGGTCTTGGCTGCAGGGTTCACTACGTCGTTGGCACCCACCACCAAAGCAACATCGGCCGTCTTGAACTCCGGGTTGATATCGCTCATTTCCTTCAGCGACTCATACGGCACGTTTGCCTCGGCCAGGAGGACGTTCATGTGCCCGGGCATGCGTCCGGCAACAGGATGGATGGCGAAGTCCACCTCTGTCCCGCGTGCCTCCAAAGCCAAGGCCAACTCAGCGGCCGTGTGCTGGCCTTGCGCCACGGCCAAGCCGTACCCGGGAACGATAATCACGCGCTGGGCGTAGCCAAGGAGCACCGCAACATCCTCCGGGCTGGAGGATCTGACCGGGCGCTCACTAACCGCAGTGGACCCAGCCGTGGAGCCACCCTTGAAGGCACCGAACATGATTCCCGCAACGCTGCGGCCCATCGCGGCGGCCATGGCCCGCGTGAGGATGGTGCCTGACGCTCCAACCAGGGTTCCGGCCACCACCAGGAGTACGTTGCCAAGTACCAATCCGGATGCGGCGACAGCCAATCCAGTGAAGGCGTTGAGCAGCGAGATGACAATCGGCACGTCGGCACCACCCACCGGGAGCACCAGCAGGATGCCGGTCACAAGACCAAGCATCAGCAGCGCAAGCGCGAGCAGCAACGAGCCATTCAGTATCACCACTATCCCTGCGCCCACCGCGGCCAGCAACACCAAGGCCATCAGCACGGGCAGGCCCGGGAACGTCACTGGCCGGGTGGTCACCAGCCCTTGGAGTTTGGCAAACGTAACTCCAGAACCGGCGAAGGAAACGGCCCCGACGAGCAGCGTGAACACAATGGCCAGGCGGACCCACGCATCCCCTGTATGCGAGAGCTCCAGCAAGGCCACGAGCGCGGCAGCGCCGCCGCCCACACCGTTGAACAGGGCAACGAGTTGGGGCATCTGCGTCATCTGAACGCGCCGTGCCACGGGTGCGGCCACTACCGATCCCACAGCTATTGCCCCAACGATCCACGGAACGTTGTCGAGCTTCACCGAGATGAAAACCGTGACCACGGCCAACAAGGCGCCGAACGCTCCAATGAGGTTTCCACGCCGTGCCGTCCGCGGTGAGTTCAGACCTTTGAGCGCCAGGATGAAACAGGCTGCGGCTGCGAGATAGAGGAGCGCTGTCCAGGTGGGATCCAGAAGAGTCACCGGCCGAGCTCCTTACCCGCGTGATCCTCGGATGAAACAATTGACGACGGCGGCCGTTGCCTCCCGCGGAACATCTCCAGCATGCGGTCGGTCACCACGAAGCCGCCCACAAGGTTGGCAGTGGCAAGGACAACAGCCAGCAGGGCGACCGCCAATACCCAGGGATCAGAGGCCTGGCCCGCGACAATGATGGCACCCACGAGGATGATTCCGTGGATCGCATTTGCCCCGGACATGAGGGGTGTGTGGAGGGTGCTGGAAACTTTGGAGACGACCTCGAAGCCCACGAAAACTGCCAGTACGGTGATCGTCAGCAGACTCATGCCATCCATCAATGCGCTCCTTCACTGCCAGGGTTGGCCGCGGTGTGGGCACTGCCAAAGGGGCCGGTCTCACCCGCGAGCGCCGTGAGTGCCTCAGCCGTCGGCGCGTGCCGCACGTCGCCGTCGTGAGTGAGGCAGGTTCCCGCCACAACCTCGTCTTCAAAGTCCGGAGCTACAACTCCGTCCCGGGTCATCAATGCGATCAGGTTGGCCACGTTCTTGGCGAACAAGCGTGAGGCATCGCCGGGCATCGCGGACGCTGGGTCCTTGAGCCCCACCAAGGTCACTTCGCCTTGCCCATCAGCGGTGGGGATGTGGATGTCCTGCCCGGGGATGCTGCCTTCCACGTTTCCGCCGGACTCAGCCGCCAGATCTACTACGACCGATCCCGGGCGCATCCCCTGGACCATTTCGCGGCTCACCAGAAGTGGTGCCCGGCGTCCGGGGACGGCAGCAGTGGTGATGAGGACATCTGCCTGCGCTACGTGCGGGGTGAGGAGCGCACGCTGCAAGGCACCCCTGTCTGCGCTGAGTTCACGGGCGTACCCGCCTGAAGCTTCGGCGGTTTCGAGGTCCAGCTTGATGAAGGTCCCACCCATGGAAGCCACTTCGTCTGCCGAGGCCGGACGGATGTCGTTGGCTGAAACGCGCGCGCCAAGCCTTTTGGCGGTGCCGATCGCTTGGAGCCCGGCCACACCTGCGCCCAGCACCAGGACCCGGGCGGGCGGAATGGTCCCGGCCGCAGTCATGTACAAGGGGAAGAACCGCGGCAGGCGCGTCGCAGCCTCAAGGACGCAGCGGTATCCGGCCACCAAGGCTTGTGAGGTGAGGGCGTCCATGGACTGGGCCCGCGAGATCCGGGGAACCAGTTCCAGTGCAAAGGAGGTGATGCCACCTGCCGCGAGCGCGCGGACGGTTGGCAACTCCGACGACGGCGACCCCAAACCGACGGTGACTGAACCCGGGCGGAGAGCTCCCGCCGTCGACGGTTCCATGGGACGCACGTGGCAGTAAACGTCTACGGATCCGAGATCCAAGGACTGCACAACAGAAGCGCCGGCCTGTCGGTAATCATCGTCGCTGTGTCCGGAGGCAAGCCCCGCTCCGGACTCGATCTCAACATCAAGGCCCAACCCGGTCAATTGCTTGACCGTTTCGGGCGTGGCTGCCACTCTGCGCTCACCATCGAGTGCCTCGCGCGCTACGCCTGCTTTCACCCGCCACCCCTCTTCGGGAACTCTCCGGAACCAGTTGGCATGAGTCTATGGCCGCAAGGGTCCGGACGGGAGTAGGGGGTGCGCTATGTGGACAAGTCCATTAGGGTCGGTGGAAGCTGGGGCAACCAGCGTCCACACCGTCGACGAGCCGGTTCCGGCCGTGCCGTCGGGAAGGAACGCCGCTATGGACACATTCAAAATCGGCTATTTCGTCGGAAGCCTCTCAAGTACCTCGATCAACCGGGTCCTCTCCAAGGCGCTGATCAGCGTGGCGCCGCCGGAATTGGAATTCCATGAAATCGCCATTCGTGACCTCCCCTTGTACAGCTCCGACTATGACTCCGACTTCCCGCCTGCCGGCAGGGAATTGAAGGACGCCATCGCCGCATCGGACGGCATCCTGTTCGTCTCCCCCGAGTACAACCGCTCCATTCCAGGCGCATTGAAGAACGCCATCGACTGGGGATCACGGCCGTGGGGAAGCAACTCCTTCGCACGGAAGCCGACCGGCATTATCGGCGCGTCGCCTGGTGGCATCGGAACCGCGGTGATGCAGTCATCCATGCGCAGCGTCCTCAGCTTCCTCGACGCACCTCAGCTGAATGCGCCGGAGGCTTACATCCGCTTCGTCGCAGACGCGTACGACGACGACGGCTCGGTTAAGGACGAGGGCACGGCAGGGTTGCTGCGCCACTATATGGAGGAATACAGCGCGTTCGTCCAGCGTGTCCTGGCAGCCAACGCTCCGGGCCATATCGGCGATCCGGAGCCTGATTCGGCCAAACTCACGCGCTAACCCTCGGGTGGGGTCGCCCCTTGTCTGGTGGGCGACACCCACCCCATTTTCTTTGTTAGTCAGTATGCTTACTACTATGAGGATTCGCGGACACGCCCTATCCCACAGGAGAAACGATGCTTCGTAGATTAGCCCTGACAACGCTGGCACTGACCCTCTTCACCGGGTCCATGTTGTCCATCGCGGCAGCAGCAAACGCAGCAAACCCGGCCGCCCTCCAAGGTCACGTAGCTGCCACCACCCCCACGCCGTCGGCCTCGCCCAGCAACCCGTCCGGCCCATCAACGGCGACACCCACAAACCCAGCTCCATCGTCCGGCGGGCAAACCACGTCCAACCCGGCAAGCAGCGGACCCGCGAACCCAGGGACCGGAGAGTCCCAACCCCAGGAACAAACCCGGACCGACGTCACGCCGTGGATCCTGGCAGCCGTTGCTGCGATCATCGTCATTGCGCTAATCATCTGGGCGGTTCGCGGACGCGGTCGGAATGAGGAAGTGCGGGACGAGGAACTCTAGACGGCGCCAGGCGCGGCCGTCCGGCTGAGATCAAGCGCGGGAAGCAACTGCGGCCTGCCTCTGTTCCCACAGATACGTGATGAGAAAACAGAGAGTTGGCTGACATGACTGAGTTGCGTGATGGGCACCCTTCCGACCAAACGAGTGGGGAGCAGCCTTCGGACGTGAGGCACGAGACTTTCAGTATCACGCGCGACTTCGATGCGAACCGGGCGGACCTCTTCGCCGTGTTCGCGGATGATCGGTTGCGCCGGCAATGGTTTCGGATGCCAGGAACGGGGTCCGTCTATGATCACGACTTCCGCATTGGCGGCGGTGAGGAAGCGAGCAGCACTTTCGTCATGCTAGACGGGCAGGCCGAGAAACTGCGCAATCGTTCGCGCTACCTCGACATCATTCCCGATCGCCGGATCGTTTTCGTCTATGAAGCGATCGTGGACGATGCAACCCGGTGGGCATCGCTTGTAACAGTGACCTTGGCGGATGCGGAAATGGGAAGAAGCAGGCTGACCTGGACAGAGCAGGTCACGTTCCTCAAGCGAACCGGAGACGGCAGCGCTGACCTGCCTCATCTGCGCACCGGGACGACCCTTCGCCTCAACGGGATACCGGGAGCCCTCAAGACATAGTCTGGCGGTTAGTGTCGGCCGTTTAAAGGGAAGTAGTACGACTGCTACCGGATGCTGCACATCCATTGAGCTTTCGCGTCGGCGCGCGCATGTGCGCCGACAGATCCGCAGTGCCGGACGCCGAAGCCCCCGAGCACCACGAGCTCCGAGGCTTTTGCGTCAATCTGCAGCGTTAGGAACTTTTCCTGCTGCCACGATCCGCGGAGGTTCTCGCCAAGCCGTAGCTTTAGACCAGTGCCGCCCTTCACCGCTGATGGGGGCAGCATTTGGCACACCGCCAGGTTGGCTACTAGGGACTTGAGCTTGGCGACGGTCGAGTTCCCGGCCTTTGCGAGCTCTGCGATCCTGCCCTCTAAATACCGGACATTCTTGGGCGCAGTGATTTCCTCTGGCTGACTGTCGTTAGGTGGTGTGCTCAAGATGTTTCCAATTCTTTGATGACGCGGGCTGCGGCTGCTGAATCGAGCAGACCACGCTGCTCCGCTTTGCGGGCCGCATCGACCAGACGCTCAGTCATGATTCGTCCTCGAGAACCCAACAGGGCGCTTTCCACACCCATGGCTGGAATACCTTCAATGTAGCCGCTGTCCCAAAGAGGCACTTTCCGCTGTTCAATCTCGACCGTGTCCGGGAGCCGGCTGCGGACCCTCCGAGGGGTGACCACCCTGATTTTGCGGAGGTTGACCTGACCCAAGCCGTAGGCGGCGAGCACAGATTCGTCGGCGAGTACAGCTTCTTCTCCTCCGAGGGCTACGGCTTCAGCGAACTCGTCGAGGTTGCTGGAAGGGGCTTCGATCATCCGGTACACGCCGTGCCCTATGCGCCGCAGGGCTCCTCGCGCAGTCAATTTCCGGAGCTCCACGGGCGGCACTCCTGCTTCGCGCGCGCTGGCCACTGTGATGACGCCATGGGTGTCGTAGGCAAGTTCCCTCAGGATCTGCCGGTACGAACTAGTCAGCCTCACGGCAAAAGCGTACCGCTTTCGGTACGCTTGTGCCATCCTTACGGCCATTTTGGTCATCATCTCATCCTCGCCCGCAAGTCGGTCCACCATGGCCGTCCGAACGCCCAGCTTGTCGACGAAGTCCAATTATCCGAGGCGTTCGAACACCATCGTTGCCTGAATGCGGTCCCCGCCAGCGATCATCCCCTTGCTCCCGCTGCTCGCCGTGGTGATGGTGTGGAGCCGGTAGCCCTTCGCGGCCTGATCGTTGATGGCCTTCTCCAGAGAGGTCAGATTGCCCGAACCGGTTCCCCAGAGTTTCTCCTTAAGGATCACTTGCAGGACGACATACTGCTGCATGATGCGACTTCCTTCCGTTGCTGGTCAATTGGGGGCAATGCTACTCAACCCGGTGGCGCGGGCGGCCGCGCTTCTTAACCGCTGACTGTCCCCGCCGTTAGCCGGCCAATAGCGCTGCTTTCCAGATTCTCCAGAAGGTGCCGTGGATTGTCGTAGACCTCCGCGGCGCCTGCGTCACGCAGTTCTCCCTCGCTGATACCACCGCAGGTGAGGGCGATAGCGGGAACGCCAATTGCCGCAGCAGCCTTCACGTCCCAGACAGCATCGCCAACAAAGACGACGTCCGCTGGATCGAGTTCCAACTTCTTCAGGCACGCCAGGAGGATATCTGGGGCAGGCTTGCTTTCGTCCGCGTCATTGGAGCTGGTCCACGCGTCAATGGACCCACCGGCGTCGAGGAGCCGCCTGCTGACGTCAAGGTCGCGCTCTTGCGCTGACGACGCCAGCCCAACCGCCAGCCCGGAATCGGAGCAGGCTGCAAGGAGGTCCCTGGCGGAGTCGAAGGCGCGTAATGACGGCCAGAATGTCGAAAACACAGCTCCGTGCGCGGATTTCAATTCCTTTTGCATGTCTTCCGGACAGTCCGGAACCAGGTGCTGGACCAGCTTGTCGCCGCCCATTCCGACGCTGCGATGAATGTCGGAGATCTGGACGTCCAAGCCTTCGCGCCTGAACGCCTGCCACCAGGCGAGGGCGTGGAAGTAGCTGGAGTCTATCAACGTCCCATCGACGTCGAAGAGGACACCGCGTTTCTTGGAGTTGGAGTTCGCTGGAGTAGACATTTAGTAAGTCTACTTATCACCGCCATGCGCGGAAACTGGACGCGCTCTTCGACATATTGCGTAACGCCGGAAATACGCGTCTGCAACATCTTGTTGGCGGGAGTATGACAACAATCGGAATCATCGGTGCAGGACACATTGGCAGCCAGGTTGCGCGTAAAGCGGTTGAACTCGGCTACGACGTCGTGATCAGCAATTCGCGGGGGCCGGAAACCCTCGCGGACCTGGTCACAGAACTCGGGCCGCGGGCCCGGGCCGCGACGGCGGCTGAGGCAGCAGCGGCAGGTGATTTCGCCGTCGTGACCGTTCCCCTGAAAAACTATCAAGACATCCCGGCGGGACCGCTCGAAGGCAAGATCGTCATCGACACCAACAACTATTACTGGGAGCGCGACGGCCGTATTCCCGCGCTCGATAACGGCGAGACCACCACCTCGGGCCTGCTCCAGAAGCACCTGCCCACATCCAAGGTGGCCAAGGGCTTCAACCACATCTTCGCCAAGGACATCACTACCGATGGCACTCCAGCCGGCACGCCCAACCGCCGCGCATTGGCCACAGCCAGCGACTTCCCGGAGGCCGCCGAACGCGTGACCAAGCTGTACGACGAGTTCGGTTTCGACACCGTCAACATCGGGCCGCTCGAAGACAGCTGGCGCGTCGAGCGCGATCGCCCGGCCTACGTCATCCGTCAGAACGCGGACGAACTTCGCGAAAACCTCGCCAAGGCGACCCGCACCGCCTGATAGACCGCACCATCTCATAACAAAACACGCACGACGGCGGCAGGCGGCTTACGCCTGCCGCCTCCTTTGTGCTGGGGTGCTGTGGGACTACCACTCCACGACGGGTGGGCACGATTTGCGGCCAAGATTTGGGCCGAATCGCATCACGAATTGGACGCTGGACGCACAAAAGGAGTGGCTGCCTCCCAGGAAGCCCGGCGCATAGGGCATTCCGGGAGGCAGCCGCGCCAATTAAGCCCTGAATCCGAGGAGTTGCTATGTCTACCCAAACTGAGAAATGGCCTGCAGGAACACCCGCGTGGGTGGATCTGGGGGTCGATGACCTCCCTGCCGCCAAGGCCTTCTACTCGGAGTTGTTTGGCTGGGATTATCTCTCCGGCGACGAAGAAGCCGGGGGCTATCTACTGGCCCAACTGGATGGACAGGCTGTTGGCGGGACTGGGCCCCAAGCAGGATTCCAACATGCCAACTGCCTGGACCACGTATCTGGCCTCGGACAATGTTGACACCACGTGCAAAGAAGTAGCGGCTGTTGGTGGCCAACTCATCGCTCCTCCCTTCGATGTAATGGATTCGGGGCGCATGGCAATTGCCGCGGACAGCGTTGGTGCAGTCTTTGGCATCTGGCAGGCGGGAAGCCATATCGGGGCGGAGCGCGTCAACGAGCACGGGGCATTGTGCTGGAACGAACTCCACACCCGCGGCTACGCGCTGGCCCGGTCCTTCTATGCCGATGTTTTTGGCTTCACCTACCAGGACATCGACCAGGACGGATTCATTTACGCAACCGCCAAGCGGGCCACTGATGGCCGAGAAGTGGGCGGCATTCAGCACGACACCGAAATGGCCGAGGGCGCGCCGAATCATTGGCTGGCCTGGTTTGCCAGCGACCATGTAGATCGAACCGCCGCAACCGCCGTGGAAGTGGGCTCTTCGGCATTGGTCCCAGTCACAGACAGCCCCATGGGGCGGATGGCAATCCTGCAGGCGCCGCAGGGAGAAATCTTCGGCATCATCGACGCGCCCCGGACCAAGGATTAAGCCCGGACCAAGGACTAAACCCGCACCAACAAGTAATCCTGGACCAACGGCTACGTCAGGACAGGGTCCAAGGCTTCGCTGATGACCTCATGGGCGTGTGCCGCAGCGAGCGGCGCGGCGAGCCGGTGCACTGCCTGGAAGGTCCGGCGGACTTCCGGCCCATGCCACTCTGGCGGAAGGTAGTCCGACGGCAGGTTGGGGTCCCGGTAAGGGAACTTGCGCCACAAGGTGAGCATCGGAATGTAGTAGCGGAAAGCGTCGCGCCGCACCTCGGCCGTGGAATCAGCCAGGGCCGCCTCAGGGTCGGTGCCCACCAGGTCAATCCACTGCTGCTCTGCGCCCCGGTAGATCTCAAGGAACTCCGTGAACTGTTCATCGAGTTCCTTGAGATCCCACCATTCGGAGATCTTGGGCCGCATGGGGCCATCGAAAACATAGTCGCTGCGGAAGAGGTCCACGAACTCGATGAGCCCGCTGGCAGTGAGGCGTTCGCGAGCTTGCTCCAGCTTGTGTGCTGGAGCAATCCATACACCGGAAGCCACGGACCCAAATCCCAGGCTGGACAAGGCGGACCTCAGCTGGTGCCGGCGGTTCCGCATCGATTCGGGCACGGAGAACACGGCGAGCACCCACGTATCCACGGGAGCTGGCTGTTCGGGGGCGAAGATCCGCCGATCACCTTCACGGAAGACGTCGCTCACCGATTCGGCAATCTTGTACTTGGCAATGCCGCCTTCGCGGACGCTCTTCAGGACACCCTTGGCCTTAAGCCTGGAAACGGACGACCTCACACCTGGCGCGTCATAGCCGAGCGTACCGAGCATCGAAACCAGCGCGGAGACCGGCAACGCATCACCGGCATTCCTGCCATAAAGACCGAAGATCGTGACCAGGAGTTGCTGATGGCGCACCGGGGGTGCCGGGACGGCGAACATTGAAGGACCCTCATTTCCGCGCCAGTTAAGGCGCCAGTCATGTTCATCATAGGTGCGGAACCATCAATGGCCGGGAAGGGCGGACCCCGTCCTGCCGATGCTGAGGGCGGCCTTCCTCCGAGATGGCATTTAACCCCAATGCCAAGGCTCAACATTGGGGTTATCTGCCATCTCGCGACGCTATTCGGTGGCACCGCACAGCGCGGACAAAATGTTCCGGCCAAGGCTGCGCGGCGGTGTTGCCGTTGGGGACGTGGACCGTGGTGACCGTCCCGAACGCGGCCACCTCGCTGCCGTCCGACGACGCACCCTGGTGAGTGGCGCCGTCGGACGTTCCGCCAGCATCTTCACGCGAGTGGCCGCGGACCTCGAAGGCCATGGTCAGCGAGGTCCGGCCGAGCGCGTGGATTTTCACCGTGGCGGTGACGCGCTGGCCGAACCAGAGCTTGGCCTTGTAGTTGATCACCTGTTGGACGCGGGGAGCGTTGGGGAAGTAGTCCGGCAGCTCCAGGGAGCGAAACAGCTCTGCTTCGGCGGCTTCCACCCACCTGAGGATCGCCGAGTTGTGTTGGTGGCCGGAGGCGTCGGTGTCCACCCACTCAACCGTCCGCTGAACACTCGCTTCAGGAAACGCGTCCATGATTCTCCTAGCGGGTGCTGACTACCGCGGTCTCGTCGTCCGGATCCGCGACGTCGGCTCCCGCGCTGGGCGCAACAAATGTCACCTCGGGTTGCGGCTTCGGAATCATTGCGACGGCGGCTGCTGCCACCACTGCGATGCCCGCGAAGATCGCGAAGTTGGCCTCGAACGGCAGCTTGGAACCTGCAATCCAACCGCCGATCAGTGGCCCGGAGATCGCGCCCAGACGGGCGAAGCTGAGAGCCCAACCCGTGGCGGTGCCGCGCACCTTGGCCGGGTAGTAATCGGCTATGTAGCCCGTGAGGACCAGCGACGTTGAGATGGAACCGACGCCTGCGAAGGCCACGAAGAGCAGGTTGACCACCATGGTGTTGGGGAAGACGAGGAGCATGATGCCCAGGCCACCCAGGATGTAGAACACCACCAGGATGAGCTTCTTGCCATACTTGTCTGCCGCACGGCCCAGGAGCAGACCGCCGATCGCGGAGGCAAGGCTGAAGACCAAAAGGAACGTCAGGGACGAGCCGAGATCGTAGCCGGCCTTCTTCATGATGCTCGGCAGCCATGTGTTGAGCCCGTAGACGAGCACCAGGCCGCAGAACAACGAAACCCAGAAGAACACCGTGGAGCGCAGGTACTTCCTTGAGAACATCGTGGTGATGGTTTTCCACCACGGATCGGCGGCGTGTGAGGCGGCCTGGGAACCGGACTGTGCTACCGGCGCCACCGGCTGGTAGTCGACGATCTCCAGCTTGGCAGCCAAGGCCTTTGCCTCCGTGTTACGTCCCTTGGACTCGAGGTACTCCAACGATTCCGGGAGGAATTTCCAAATGATGGGCAGCAGGACAATCGGCGCGGCACCAATAGCGATGACCGCCCGCCAGCCACCAACCGGCAGCACGAACATCGCAGCAAGCGCGGCCGCAACGATGCCCAGCGAGTAGCCCGAATACATGAGGCCGTAGTTGTAGGAACGCCTATTGGGAGCTGAGTACTCGATTGTCAGGGCTGCCGCCACGGGGATGACGCCGCCCATGCCTAGTCCCCCAATGAGGCGGAAGATGCCAAACAGCTCGGGCGTGGGAGCCCAGGCCGCACCTGCCTGAGTGATCGTGAAGATGACCATGGAAGCCAACAGCATCTTCTTACGGCCTACGAGGTCGCTGAGAGTCCCGATGAACAGGGCTCCAATAAGCATGCCGATCAAGGCATATGATCCCAGCCCACCCAGGGCAAGCGGGCTGAGGTTCCATTGCTTGTACTCGGCCAGCGCCGGAAGCACTGCCCCCAGAACACCGACGTCGTAACCCTCAGCGAGGATGGCGAGCCAGCAACAAAACAACACCAAGCCGGTGGTGCGCTTGGGCACGTTCCAGTCATTAACCGGTTCGGCGGCCATGGCTACTTCACCAACGCAGATGCAGTGGCGGACGCGGGTGTCCAGCGGAGGTGGGTGGTGGTTTCTTCGGTGTCGGGTTCCTTGAGGAGGGACAGGCGGGGGCGGACGGCGTCGGTGCGGGCGCTTGGGGGTTTGCGGCGGCCGGCGCGGAATTGCGGGATCCATTGTGCGCCGGGGCCGTAGTATTCCTGTTCCGCGGCGGCGTGCAAAGTCCATTGCGGATCGTAAAGGTGTGTACGGCCCAGGGCGATCAGGTCGGCCCGGCCTGCGAGGAGGATGGAGTTCACGTCGTCGTAGCTGGAAATAGCGCCGACGGCGATCACGGCCACGCCTGCCGGAGCGGCCACTTCCTGGCGGATGCGGTCCGCGAACGGCGTCTGGTAGCTGCGGCCGAATGCGGGCTTCTCCTCCTTGGCGACCTGGCCGGTGGAAACGTCCAGGCCGGCGGCGCCGTGCTCCACAAACGCCTTGGCAATCTCGATCGAGTCGTCGGAGGTGTTGCCGCCTTCGATCCAGTCCGTCGCGGAGATACGCACTGTGATCGGCTTGTTGGCAGGCCAAGCCGCGCGGACGGCGTCGAATACTTCCAGCGGGAACCGCAGCCGGTTCTCCAGGTTGCCACCGTATTCGTCGGTGCGCTTGTTGGAAACCGGAGAGAGGAAGGAGGACAGCAGGTAGCCGTGGGCGGCGTGGATTTCCAGGAGGTCAAAGCCTGCCTCATCCGCCCGGACCGCGGAAGCCACGAACTCCGCCTTGATGGCATCCATCCCTGCGCGATCCAGCTCCACGGGGGTCTGGTTTTCGTTGCTGTACGGCAGTGCAGAAGGCCCGACGGCGGTCCAGTTGCCCGATTCGAGGGGCTGGTCGATGCCTTCCCACATGAGCTTGGTGGAGCCCTTGCGGCCTGAGTGGCCCAGCTGCGCGCCGATCTTGGCGGTGGAGCGGGCGTGGACAAAGTCCACGATTTCCTTCCAGCTGTCCCGTTGTTCGTCCGTGTACAGGCCGCTGCAGCCGGGGGTGATGCGCCCCGTTTCGGACACGCAGACCATTTCGGTCATGACCAGGCCCGCGCCGCCGAGGGCTTTGGAGCCGAGGTGGACTTTGTGGAAGTCTCCCGGGATGCCATCGGTGGCGGAGTACATGTCCATCGGGGAGACGATGATGCGGTTCTTCAACTCCAGTTCCCCGATGCGGAAGGGCTGGAACATCGCCGGCGCGACCTGGGCCAGGCCCTGGGATTCGGCGAAGTTCCGGTCCACGGTGTGGGCGAATTCGGGATCGCGGAGGCGCAGGTTTTCCTGAGTGATGCGGCGGCTGCGGGTGAGCAGGTTGAACGCGAACTGGGTGGGGTCCTGATCCTTGTACTGGCCGATCCGTTCAAACCATTCCAGCGATGCCTGCGCGGCGCGTTGCGTGGAGGCGACGACGGGACGCCGCTCAGCCTCGTACGCGGCCAAGGCGGAATCCACGTCCCGGTGCTCGTGCAGGCATGCAGCCAGAGCAAGGGAGTCTTCCATGGCCAGTTTCGTGCCCGAGCCGATGGAGAAGTGCGCGGTGTGGGCGGCGTCGCCGAGCAGGACAACGTTGCCCTTGCGCCAGCTCTGGTTGCGGACCGTGGTGAAGTTGATCCACTTGGAGTTGTTGGTGAGGACCTCGTAGCCGTTCAGTTCTTCCGCGAAGATTTCACGGATTTTGGCAACGGCCTTCTCGTCGGAGACCCCGGGCGGGAAGACATCGTTGGCGGTCTCGTCGAAGCCGGCGGCCTGCCACACTTCCTGGTGCATTTCCACGATGAACGTCGAACCCTCATCGGAGTACGGGTAGCCGTGGATCTGCATGACACCCCACTCAGTTTCCTTCACAAAGAACTTGAAGGCCTCGAATACCTGGTCCGTGCCGAGCCACATGAACTTGTTGGTCCGCGGGTCCAGGTCCGGGCCAAACGCGTCGGCGTACTTCGCACGGATCTGGGAGTTCACACCATCAGCGGCGAGCACCAGATCGTGGTTTGCTTCGAGTTCCTCAATGGCAGGCGCCATGGTGCTGAACCGGACGTCGACGTTCAGTTCCAGGCAGCGGCGCTGCAGCAGTTCCAACAGTTCCTTGCGGCTCATCGCCGCGAACCCCTGCCCGCCGACGGTGATCATCTGATCGCGGAAGTGGATGTCGATATCAGACCAGCGCGCGAACCGGCGGCTCATGTATTCGGCCACCACGGGATCGGCGTTGCCGATGCCGCCGAGGGTCTCATCGGAAAACACGACGCCGAAGCCGAAGGTGTCGCTGGCAGCGTTGCGTTCCCAGAGGGTGATGTCGTGCGACGGGTCCAGCTGCTTCATCAGTGCTGCGAAGTACAGGCCGCCCGGGCCGCCTCCAACAATTGCGATCTTCATGCTCATGCTCCTTCTCAAGCCTGGCTCTGGCCGGCAGGGGTAAGTTGTTGGGTTTCTGCTTCGCCTGTGGCGCTCTCCTGGCGGAGGCCATCGCGGAGCTTGAAGTGCTGGAGTTTTCCGCTCGGATTGCGGGGCAACTCGGTGACGAAGCGGACATCGCGCGGGTACTTGTACGGGGCGATGGTCTGCTTCACGAAGTCCTGGATTTCCTTGCGCTTCGCAGCGTCGCCAGTGACGCCCTCACGCAGGACGATAAACGCGCAAACTATGCTCCCGCGCTCAGGATCAGGCCGGCCGATCACCGCGTTCTCCACCACGTCCGGGTGCTGGTCGATGGCGGTTTCCACCTCGGGCGCGCCGATGTTGTAGCCGGAGGACACGATCATGTTGTCCGAGCGGGCCTGGTACGTGAAGTAGCCGTCTTCATCCATGGAGAACGTATCGCCCGTGACGTTCCAGCCCTTCACCACGTAGTTCTTTTGGCGTACGTCGTCGAGGTAACGGCAACCCGTGGGCCCAATCACGGCCAGCCGGCCGGACTGGCCTGGGCCCAGCTCGTTCCCGTCCTGATCAAGAATGGTTGCGCGGAAGCCCGGCACAGCCTTCCCGGTGGTACCTGGACGGATGTCGTCTCCGGCCGCGGAAATGAACACGTGAAGCAACTCCGTGGCGCCGATTCCATTGACCAGCCTCAGGCCCGTCACTTCACGGACCGCTTCCCACGTCTCCTTGGACAGGTGCTCACCCGCCGAGACAGCAACGCGGAGGCCACGGAGCAAGTCACCGCGCTTTTCCTTCAGGATCGCCCGATAGGCAGTGGGGGCTGTGAAGAGGATGGTGGCTCCAGCAGCCGAAGCGTGCTCGGCCAGTTCCACAGGCCCGGCCTTCTCGGTCAGGAGCGACGATGCGCCAAACCGCAGCGGGAAGATCACCAGTCCGCCGAGCCCGAAGGTGAAGGCAAGCGGAGGAGAGCCGGCGAAGACATCATCAGCCGTGGGCTGCAGGATGTAGCGGGCAAACGTGTCCGCATTCGCCAGGACATCACGGTGGAAGTGCATGGTCACCTTGGGCACACCGGTGGTCCCGGACGTTGGACCCAGCAGGGCTACGTCGTCTGCAGACGTGTCCATAGCCGTGAACTCCCCGCTCTTGGCCGTGCAGCGTTGGGTGAGGTCGCCGTCGTCGGGTCCTCCATAGCTCAGGACGGTGACGTCCTCGCCTGCCGCCGTCGCGAGTTCGTCCACGAAGCGGTGATCGGAAATCGCGACCACGGGCTTGGTGAGCTGGATCAGTGTGGCCACTTCGCTGGAACGCAGCATGGGCATCGTAGTAACTACTACCGCGCCCGCCTTGAGCACACCCAGCCAAGCGGCAACCAGCCATGGATTGTTGGGGCCGCGGAGCAGCACACGGTTTCCGGGCTCTACTCCGAGGTCTTCGGTAAGGACCTGGGCAACCTGGTTGGAGTGCAGCTGCAGCTGTCCATAAGACCAGACTGTGCCATCCGGAGTACGGAGCGCGGGACGGTCCGGGCCGAACGTCTCGACGGCGTTGTCGATCAGCACGGCGGCAGCGTTCAGCCGCTCCGGGTAGTGGAGTTCGGGCAGGGTAAATTCGAGCGCCGGCCAGGTGTTGGCGGGCGGCAGGTGGTCGCGGGTGAACGTGTCCACGTGGGCCGATGGCGTCATGCTCATGGCCGTTCCTTTCAGTGGTGCGTCAGTGAAGCTGGGGATGGTGGTGGGGGTAAAGCTGTTCAGGCGCGGATCATGCCTTCTTGGGCGACTGTGGCGAGGAGCCTTCCTTGCCGGTCGAAGAAGCGGCCCATGGCCAGGCCCCTGTTGCTCTGGCCTGATATGGCCTCTTGTGCATAGAGGACCCAGTCGTCGGCGCGGCCATTGCGGTGGAACCACATTGAGTGGTCAAGGCTTGCGGTGGCGAGGCCGGGAGTGGACCAGTTGAGTCCGTTGACCCGGAGTAGCGGCTCCAGGATGGTGTAGTCGCAAACGTAGGCAAGGGCAGTGCGGTGGAGGTTGGCGTCGTCGGGGAGGCTGTCGAAAGCCTTGACCCAAATTGCCTGCTGCGGCATGGATCCACCCTCAAGCTCGATGTATACCGGTCCCGGAATATGCCGCATGTCGAAACTACGGCCTGTAGACCAATAGTCTGCGGCTGGGCCTTCAGTGCCGTCCAGTGCTTCCGCTGCGGAGCGCAGGGATTCAGGCTCGACGGCGGCAGGAGCCTCCGGCTGGAAGTCCGGGCCATCTTCGGGAACCTGGAACGAACCCATCGCGGCATATACAGGCTTGCCGTTCTGGAAACCACGGACATTGCGGGTGGAGTAGCCCCGGCCGTCACGCAAGCGCTCCACTTCATAGCGAACATGGGCACCGATGTCCACGGGCCGCATGAAGTAGCTGTGCATCGAGTGGAGCTGCCTGTCGGCCTCCACTGAAAGCATCATGGCGGCTGCAGCTTGGGCCACCATGTCTCCGCCATAGGCTTTTGGCCACGGAACGTATTGGGTGGTGGCTTCGTAGGCTTCGTCAAAAACCTCCGCTTCAACGGCTGTCATCTCCACAGCCCTAAGGAAGGTCTCCGAGGTCAAGGTTCCAGTGATCATGGTGGTTATGCCCGGCGGTAGTCGGCGAGGGTTTCGTCCGGGACGTCGTCGAGGTTGACCACGAGGTTCTCCGGGGTGCGGGCTGTGAGCCACACGAGTTCTTCGGTGACGGACATGTTTGCTTCAACGTGCGGCATGAACGGCGGAACGAAGACCCAGTCGCCGGCCTTCATGTCCAGGAACTCTGAGTAGTTTTCGCCGAAGTAGATGCGGCCGTGGCCACGAAGAACGTAGCCGCCGGTTTCGGCTTCACCGTGGTGGTGCGGCAGGGAACGGTAGCCGGGGGTGTTGGAAACCTGGCCGAACCAGATCTTGGTTGCCGGGGTGTGCTGGATGCTTACTCCGGAGACGCGGATGCAATCCCCGGACTGGGCGGTGTTGGTGTCTTCTTCGCCTGCGCGGGTCACGACGGGGACAACCTTGCCGTCAGCGCCGGCGTAGATGGAGTTGTCGCCTTCCAGGCGGTAATCGGTGGTGGTCTGGCTCATGGGGTTCTCCTTTTGGCGGTGGGTTTTAGGCGTTGGCGGGGACTGGCGCGACCGGCGCGTGGATTCGGAACTGGTTTTCCAGGCGGCCGATGCCGTCGATCTCGGTGGCGAGGACGTCGCCGTCGTTCAGGAAACGCGGCGGGGTCATCCCCATGCCTACTCCCCCTGGCGTGCCCGTGAGGACAAGATCGCCGGGGCGCAGGATGGTGAACTGGGAAATGTAGGACAGGAGCTGCGCGGGGCCGAACACCAGGGTGCTGGTATTGCCCTGCTGCACGAGCTCACCGTTGACGTAGCCACGGACCTCGAAGCTTTCGCTTGCTTCATCCGCAGTCAGCATCACGGGGCCCACTGGGGTTGTGCCGTCCCAGGCCTTGCCTTGGAACCACTGCAGGGTGCGGCTCTGCCAGTCACGCATGGAGACGTCATTGGCAACGGTGTATCCCGCAATTGCCGCCCGGGCCTGCTCTTCGTCAGCGCGAAACAGCTCAGAACCCACGACGACGGCCAGCTCGGCTTCCCAGTCCACGCGACCGCTGCCATGGACTTCTACTGCGTCCGCGGCTCCGATCAGGGTGTCAGCGTATTTGGCGAACAGGGTGGGAAATTCAGGAAGTTCGCGTCCCATTTCCTGGATGTGGTCCCCGTAGTTCAGCCCGCAACAGATGACCTTTCCTGCGCGCGGCAGGAGCGGGGCGAAGTCAGCTTCAGTCGCTGCGATGACGGCTTGCCCGCCCTCCGCCGCTGCTTCGGCTGCCTTCTCGGAGATCATGCGCCATTCCGGTTGGGCCAGGAGCGCGCCGACGTCGGTGGCCGGCAGCGCAACGTAAGTGTCGGTGCCCGTGGCGAGTGCCGCCGTCGTACTTCCGCCGGAGGTGCGCAAGGTGGCAAGTTTCATGGGTTCTGCTCCTTCGAGATTCAATGTGTCGACTTTTTTACGATCGTCACATATGCTCAACGTAGCACGGCAGAAATGATCTGCACAGAGGCATTTCAAAACTTTTTGCAGTCGCCACAACAAGGAGGAACAGCATGAGCCACAAAACAATCAACCCGGAGTCACTCCCCAAGCCATCCGGTTTTGCGCACGGCATGCTTGCCGGCAACACGGTGTTCCTGGGTGGACAGACTGCCTTGGACAAGAACATGAACATCGTTCCCGGCGGCATTGTGGAGCAGTTCACGCAAGCGTTCTCCAACGTGCTGACCACGTTGCGGGAAGCCGGTGGACAGCCGGAGGACCTCGTCAACGTCACCATCTACCTAATCGACGTAGACGACTACATGGCGAACGGCCGCGAGATCGGACGGATCTGGCGTGAAATGGCTGGCACTCAATACCCGGCCATGGCCGGCATCGGCGTGACCCGGCTGTGGCAGAAAGAGGCCCTGATCGAAATCCAGGGCATCGCAGTTATTCCTGAGGGCTAAATCTCTGGCCTCTGCTGCGGCCTTAGTGAAGCATGTCCCCTATGGGAACCGTCACCGAATATCTGGAAAACGTCAGCGAGGGCAATCGCGAAATCCTGGAGCGGATAGTTGCGATCGCGCGTGAACTTGCCCCGGACGCCGAGGAAGGCACCAGCTACGGCATGCCTGCTTTGCTGGTGGACGGCAAGGGCTTCGTAAGTGTGATCGAAACCAAGAAGCACCTTGCCCTGTACCCGTTTAGCGGGCAGATCCTGCCTGAGATGTCCGAGGAGCTGGGCGGCTACTCGTGGTCGCCGGGGACGTTGCGGTTCTCTGCGGACAACCCGGTGCCGGACTCCATGGTTCGGAGGATTCTGGAGACGAGGCTGGCTGCGATCCGTAAGTAGCTATCTAGTGCTTTGCTGACACGTCCTGCGATATAGCGTTGGCTGTGGCGACGACTTCCTGCCGCACTGACTCGAGATACTTGTCCGGGTCCGGCTCCGCCGCGACAGCCTGGGCCTGCAGGGACACGTTGATCGCCGCAACATTATCGCCGTTGTTGTGGTTCCACACCGGCGCCGCGATGGACATCAGCCCGATTTCCAGCTCCTGGTCCAGCAGGCACCAGCCTTGCGCACGCACCTGCTCGACGGCGGCCCTCAAGTCTGCAGCGTTGGCCACGGTTCGCGGCGTGATGGGCTTGAGTTCGACGTTGGCCAGGTATGCCTCGAGCTTGGCCTGTGGCAAACCGGCGAGCAGCACCCGGCCCATGGAGGTGGCGTATGCCGGGAAACGGGTGCCCACCGTGATACCCACGTTCATGATTCGGCGAGTAGCGACGCGGGCAACGTAGAAGATGTCCGGGCCATCCAGGACTGCGGCCGACGTGGACTCCCCCAGCTTTAGGCTCAACTGCTCCAGATGTGGCTGAGCCAGCTGAGGCAGGGACAGCGCCGAAAGATACGAATAGCCGAGCTGCAGCACCTTGGCGGTGAGGGCGAAGGTCTTGCCGTCCGTGCGGACGTAGCCGAGCTCAACAAGGGTATGAAGAAAACGGCGTGCCGTTGCGCGGGTCAAGTCAGTGCGGGCTGCCACCTCACTGAGGGTCATGACCGGGTTGTTCGCGTCGAACGCCCGGATCACGGCCAGCCCCCGGGCCAACGACTGAACATACTGGTCGCTGGCCTGCGGGGTAACTGCGGAATCGGTCATGGTTACCAATCCTAGGGTGCGTTGCGGGGCCTACTCTGCATCCGCAGAGCAGGCTCGCAACGAGAGGAGTGTTAGGCGCCGGGCTTCAGGGGCAGGGGAACGAGCTCCTGGATTTCCTCGAAGGTGCAGCCGAACGTCTCGCGCACAGTGACGCCGTCGGGCCCTGTGAGGAAGACAGCTTTGTCCGTGTACACGCGGGTGACGCAGCCGACGCCCGTGAGCGGGTAAGTGCACTGTTCCACGAGCTTGGACGCTCCCTCGCGGGTCAAGAGCGTCATCATCACGAACACGTCCTTAGCACCGGTGGCCAGGTCCATCGCGCCACCGACGGCGGGGATCGCGTCCGGGGCTCCGGTGTGCCAGTTGGCGAGGTCGCCTGTGGCGGAGACCTGGAAGGCGCCGAGGACGCAGATGTCCAAGTGACCGCCGCGCATGATCGCGAAGGAGTCGGCGTGGTGGAAGTACGATGCTCCAGGCAGCTCGGTGACGGGGATCTTGCCAGCGTTGATCAAGTCACCGTCGATCTCGTCGCCTTCAGCCGCGGGACCCATCCCGAGCATCCCGTTCTCCGTGTGGAGCGTGATGTTCTGTTCTTCGGTGAGGTAGTTGGACACGAGCGTTGGCTGGCCGATGCCCAGGTTCACAAAGGAACCCGGTGCGATGTCGCGTGCCACCAACTGGGCGAGTTCGTCGCGACCCAACGGCTTCTCGGACGTCTGGATACTTGTCGCAGTGCTCATGATCAAGCCACCTTCCCTTTTGTGCCGGCAGAACCAACCCGGACCACACTGTTGACGTAAATCCCCGGCGTCACCACGTTCTCCGGATCCAACGAACCGGTGGGCACGATCTCCGAGACCTGCACAATGGTGTGCCTGGCAGCGGCCGCCATGATGGGGCCGAAGTTACGGGCGGTCTTGCGGTACACGAGGTTGCCCTTGCCGTCCGCCTTGAGTGCTTTGATCAGTGCGACATCGGCGTGAATCGGCGTTTCGAATACCTGCCACTTCCCGTCCAACAAGCGCGTTTCCTTGCCCTCAGCCAACGTGGTGCCGTAGCCGGTAGGTGTGAAGAACCCGCCGATTCCAGCGCCGGCGGCACGGATGCGCTCAGCCAGGTTCCCCTGGGGAACCAGTTCCAGCTCGATCTCACCCGCATGGAACTTGGCATCGAAGTGCCAGGAATCGGACTGCCGAGGGAAGGAACAGATCATCTTGCGGACCCTGCCTTCCTTGATCAGCAACGCTAGCCCCTGATCGCCCTGGCCGGCATTGTTGTTCACCACGGTGAGGTCCTTCGCGCCACAGTCCATCAGGGCGTCGATCAATTCGAATGGCTGCCCGGCGTTGCCGAACCCGCCGATCATCACCGTGGAACCGTCCTTGATACCAGCGACTGCTTCGCCAACAGTGTCAATGAAATTCAGCATGACTCTTTACCCTTCTAAGCCGATGCGCCGGCAGTGACGTTTTCGAGCACCACAGCCAGGCCTTGGCCCACGCCGATGCAGATCGCCGCGACACCCCAGCGCCGTCCGGAGGCCTGCAGGGAACGGGCAAGCGTGCCGAGGAGGCGGGTGCCGGAGGCACCCAGTGGGTGGCCCATCGCAATTGCCCCGCCATGCTGGTTCACGATTCCGGGGTCGATCCCCCACGCGTCAACGCAGGCCAGCGACTGCGCGGCGAAGGCTTCATTAAGTTCGACGGCGCCAACCTGGTCCCAGCCGATGCCCGCCTTCGCGAGGGCCTTGTTTGCCGCCTCCACCGGGGCGAACCCGAAGAACTGGGGATCGTTGCCATGGGCGCCGCGGCCGGCGATACGGGCCAGAGGGTCGAGACCAAGGATGGAAGAAGCAGCCTCCGAACCGATCCACGCAGCCGAAGCTCCATCATTCAAAGGCGAGGCGTTACCGGCGGTGACCGTGCCGCCGTCGGGCCCTGAACCCTCGGCACGGAACACGGTCTTCAGCGTGGCGAGCTTCTCTGCGGTGGAACCGGCCCGGATGCCCTCGTCCCGGACCAAGTCTGTCCCCGGAACTGGTGCCACCAGGTTGTCGTAGAAGCCGTCGTTCCATGCGGAATCGGCCAGGTTGTGCGAATCAGCAGCGAACTGGTCCTGGCGTTCACGGGTGATCCCATACTTCTCGCGCAGCCGTTCGGTGGCTTCGCCCAGTGAGATGGTCCAGTCCTTGTTCATGGCCGGGTTCACCAGACGCCAGCCGAGCGTGGTGGATGCCAGCGTCATGTCCCCGGCCGGGTAAGGCTTGGACGTCTTCGGCAGCACCCAAGGTGCACGCGACATGGACTCTGCACCGCCCACCAACATCAGGTCGGCGTCGCCGGCGTTGATCTGGCGCGAAGCGATGATCGCTGCGTCCAGGGAGGAGCCGCACAGACGATTGACCGTTGTCCCGGGAATCGACACGGGCAAGCCTGCCAGCAGGGTAGCCATCCGGGCCACGTTGCGGTTTTCTTCGCCGGCGCCGTTGGCGTTGCCGAAGACCACCTCGTCGATCCGTTCAACGTCCAGCCCCGGAGCCCTGCGAACGGACTCGCGGACCACATGGGCAGCAAGGTCATCGGGACGGACAGCAGCAAGACCGGAGCCGAACTTGCCAAAGGGTGTGCGTACGGCGTCGTACACGTATGCCTGGTTCATGGGGATTCCTTTGATTCTCTCTGCCCAACTAGGGGACAGTAAACGTCGCTGTGAGCCTTCAATGGGACATGTGCTGTCCCCTAGTTGGGTGGGGTGGGGACTAGTTGGGTTCGGGGGATGGGGAAGCTGCGTCGATCTCGGCGAAGACTTTCTGCGCCGTCTTGAAGGCCGAATTGGCCGAGGGAACACTGCAATAAATTGCGGTCTGCAGCAGGATTTCCTTGATCTCGTCCCTGCTCAGGCCGTTGTTGAGAGCCGCCCGGATGTGCATGGCGAGCTCCTCCCAGTGACCGTGCGCCACGAGTGCCGTGAGGGTGACGGCGGAGCGCATTTGCCGGCTAAGACCGGGCCGCGTCCAGATGCCACCCCAGGCGATCCTGGTGATCATGTCCTGATAGTCCTCGGTAAAGGAGTCCATGGTGGCGTTCGCGCGGTCCACATGCTCATCGCCGAGCACTTCGCGGCGTACCGCCATGCCGGCGTCGTAGATGTCCTGTCCGGTGGCGCTCGGCTGAACAGCACCATTCCGCTCGGGAGACAAAGAGGTCATCGTCCGTTCTCCTTCATAAAGTCGCGCATCAACCCGGCCACAACTGCAGGCGCCTCCGCTGGCGCGAGGTGCGCGACGCCGTCGAGCGCCACCGCCTGAGCGGTACCGCCGCCCGCGGTGATACCGGAAACAACAGCTTCGGCCAGTGACGGCGGCGCCACAGAGTCCTCGACGCCGGCAATCGCCTGGGTGGGAACGGTGATGCTTCCGAGCTGCTCGCGGACGTCGAATCCGGCGAGGGCTTCACAGCAGAACGAGTAGCTGAAGCGGTCGGCGTCGCGGAGTGAGTGCAGGAGGCGGCTGCTTATGTCCGGCTGTCGGTCCATGAAGCCAGCGGCAAACCAGCGTTCGGCGGAGCCCTGAATCATCACGGGCGTACCCAGTTTGCGCACAGTTTCGGCGCGCTCCAGCCAGCCCTCGGGCGTGCCGAGTTTGGCGCCGCTGCACTGGACAGACAGGCTGCGGAGACGGTCGCCGTGCTTGATGCCGAGCTGCAAGCCGGTGGCCCCACCCAGCGAGACGCCCGCGTAGTGGAACTTCGCGCCCGGACTCACAAAGTCGACGAGATCGACGACCGCGTCCGCCAGTTCCGCGATATCGAAACCTTCGGTGGCGGCTGGCGAGATGCCGTGGCCGGGGAGGTCCCAACCGATGACGTCGTACTCGTCTCCAAGGAGGGTCGCGGTTTCCGCCCAGAGCACAGTGGACGTACCCAGCGACGGACCCACCACAAGGAGCGGCTTGGTTCCCAGTTCGCGCTGCGGGGAGAGCAGAACGGCCTTGACGGTTGGCTTAGCCACGGGTGGCTCCCTTCGTTGTCGGTGAGTCGGAGGCGGCAGACCTTGCATAGTCCGGATAGGCGGCAAGGATCCGGCGCGTGATCTCGGCGGCCTCTCCGAGGTAGCTCGCGGGGTCAAGCAATGCCTCGAGCTGCGTGTCAGAAAGCTTGTCCGCAGGGACAGCCTCGCGGAGCAGCTTTGTGTAGATCCGGGACTGTTCCGCGGCCGGCGCTTTGAGAGTCTCATCGACGACGTTCTGTAGCTTCTGTTTTCCGTCCGGGCCCAGGAGAGGCACGACGGCGGCCATCACACCTTCGCTGAGCAGCAGCGGCCCCGAAATTTCGAGGTTCCGGCGCATCGCTTCCGGGAAGACACGAAGGCCTTCCGTGAGTTCACGGAGATGTCCAGCGGCACCAAGGGCTAGCGCGAGCAGCTGGCGCAGGGCCGGCCATTCACTGTGCCAGGCACCGTCCGGGCGCTCATCGTTGAAGGTGGCCGCCGCGAGATGCAGTTGCGACGCGAGGCCGGGTGCCTGCAACGCCGCGCTGCGAATCAACACGGACAACACCGGGTTCTGCTTCTGCGGCATGGCCGAGGAAACCCCGCGTCCGGCAGCCAAAGGTTCACCAAGCTCGGCAACTTCCGGCCGGCTCAAAAACAGCAGGTCCGCGGCGATTTTGCCGAAGGAATCAATCAGGGCAGCAAGTCCATCGCCCAGGGACGTGACGGCCAGTCGGTTGGTGTGCCAAGGAGCAGGAGCCGTAGCGAGGCCAAGCTTTGAGGCCAAAGAGTCGGCCAGATCAAAGGGGGTGGTCCGCGAGGAAGCAGTCAGTTTGGTTGCCGACGCCAAAGTCCCGCCAGCCCCGCCAAACTGGATGGGCAGCTCAAGGGATTCCAACTGCGCAGCCGCAGCCGCCACACCGTGGAACCACTGCGCAGCCTTGAGCCCGAACGTGTACGGAAGCGCATGCTGCGTCAGGCTCCTGCCCACGCACAGTGTGTCCGCGTGCTGCCCCGCCAAGATGGCGAGCGCCGTCGTCGTGCGTTTCACGTCGGCCAGCAGTGCGGAAATGGTGCGGCTGGCGAGCAGCATGAGGGCGGAGTCGAGGACGTCCTGGCTGGTCAGGGAGGTGTGCACAGCGGTTACCGCAAAAGAGTCCACGGACTTCACCCGGGCGCGCAAATCACCAAGCAGCGGAATCACCGGGTTGCCCCCGCCTTGGGCGCGTTCCGCGATTGCGGCAACATCATAAGAACCGGGATTGGCGGCTTCGGCCACAACTGGGCCGGATCCTGCAGGAACGAGTCCCGCCTCCTCGAGGACAACCGCCCAGGCGGCTTCGACGTCGAGGATCGCCGCGATCACGGCACGGTCGCCCGTCAGCGCCGCCACAGCGCGCGACGCCGAGACCGGGCTTAGGAGGCCGAAGTCGCCGTCGGTCATGGCCGGTTTTCGCTTGCAGGTGAGTCCGCGTTGACGCTGGTTTCCAGCGAACCGTCCTGCTGGAAATCCAGGAATACGGTCTCATCGCCGCCCTGCAGCCGGATGTCCCAGGTGAGTCCGCCGTCGGGGTCGCGACGGGCGATCAGGGTCTTGCGACGCTCGGGATCCAGGGAGCTAAGGAGCGGATCGTTGGCCAGCGCTTCCTCATTTTCCGGAAGATACACGCGGGTGAAAAGGCGGTTCATGAGGCCGCGGGCAAAGACCGCCACGGAGATGAACGGGGCCGAACCCGGCGAGGTGGGTCCGGGGTTGACGGTAGTGAACGTGTAAACGCCGGAGTTGCCCACGGAGCCGCGGCCCCAGCCGGTGAAGGTGTAGCCATTCCGGACCAGGGAGCCGGTGCGCTGGACGATGTTGCCCTCGGAGTCCGGCTGCCAAATTTCAAGGATGGCGTCCGGGATGGTGTTGCCGGCGCCGTCGTAGACCGTGCCTTGGAGGCGGATGCTTCCCGGGCTGCCCGGGGCGAGGAGTTCGTTGTCCTTGTTAAACGGGAGGGCGTAACCGTAGAAGGGTCCGACGGTCTGGCCCGGTGTGGGTGTCAGCTTGCTCATGTGCTTACTCCTCGTCCCCGGCGTCGCCGAATGCTTCGTTCTCTGTCCAAGTCCGCTTGGAGCCGGTCAGGATGATGTCCCACTTGTAGCCAAGGGCCCATTCGGGGCTCGTCAGCTCGTGGTCGTACTCAGCCACCAGGCGGTCGCGGGCCTCCTGGTCCACGATGGACTGGTAGATGGGGTCCAGCGGGAAGAGCTGATCGCCCGGGAAGTACATCTGGGTGACGATGCGCTGCGTGAACTCCGAGCCGAACATGGAGAAGTGGATGTGGGCCGGGCGCCAGGCGTTCAGGTGGTTCTTCCACGGGTACGCGCCGGGTTTGATGGTGGTGAAGCTGTATGAGCCGTCGTCACCGGTGATGCAGCGGCCGACGCCGGTGAAGTTCGGGTCCAGCGGTGCGGGGTGCTGGTCGCGCTTGTGGATGTAGCGGCCGGCTGCGTTGGCCTGCCAGATTTCCACGAGCTGGCCCGCAACCGGGCGGCCGTCGCCATCAAGAACGCGGCCAGCAACGATGATGCGCTCACCTTGCGGCTCACCGTTGTGCTGGATGGTCAGGTCCGATTCCAGCGCGTGCACGTCCTGGTGGCCGAACGCGGGCGAGAATAGCTCGATCGTCTCCGGGTCCGCGTGGTGCAGGCTCTTGGTCGGGTGGCGCAGGATGCTGCTGCGGTACGGAGCGTAGTCCAGCCGGGGCATGGTCTCCGGCGCCTTGCCGTTCTTGAGTGCCTCCGCATAGCGGTCCCCGATGCCCTTCATCTCAGCACTGAGATCCGCCTGGGTTTCCACTTTCTTGGAATCATGGGCGGCGTGCGGCTCAGCGGGAGGCACGAGTTCCTCGGATTCGAGCGCTTCTGCTGTCTGTTCTTGTGGCACAGTCGGCTCCTTTCGGTTGATGGCTTCGTTACGGGTCTAGATGCGGTGCAGCGAGTCGTATTGGACGGCGTGGCGCACCGGCGCGTTGGGCGCTCCGTAGCCGTCGTAGTTGCCGCGGCGTTCCACCATTTCGAAGAAAACGCTGCCAACCGTGGCGGTGTAGAAGTGGAGGAATTCTCCGTTGGCGTCGCGGTCGTACAGGAGATTGAGCTCCTTGAGGGTGGCCAGGAATTCCGGTTCAAGATCGAACCGCGCGTCCAAGTCTTCGTAATAGTTGGCGGGGATCTGCAGGAACTCGAGGCCCCGATCGCGGGCCGCCCGGGCTGCACCCACGAGGTCGTCCACGGCGAACGCGATGTGTTCCTGGTACGTTTTGCGGGCAGTCTGCGTCTGCTGTGCCGGTGCCAGGTTCAGCACCAGCCTGACTGAGCCGTTCGAGGTCTCCATGACCTGTGAGCGCACCAGGCCGCTGGGGCTCGGAACCTCAGCGAATGGCTGCGGCTCAAGGGCCAGGGCGCTGGTGTAGAACAGGACGGCTTCGTCGAAGTGCTGCCACGGCTGGGCCAGATTTACGTGGTCAATCACTGCGTTTTGCACGTTGGAAACGTGTTCCAGCCCCTCGCCAAACTCGTGCGTCCAGGCGGCGGTCCCGTCCGGGCTGCCCTGGCACAGGAAGATTTCGGTGGAGTCCGGGGCGGAGATGCCTTGGAACACTTCCTCGTCAGCCTGGACCTTGCGTGCCACGACTGGCGCCTTGAGTTGTTGGGCGCGAGCGGAGGCAATCACTGGAGAGTCGACGTCGAAACCTAGGGCGGCAATAGCCGGTTCGGCGTGCTGTGCTGCTTGCTCGTTGATGATTACGCGCGCCTGGCCCATGGTCCAGAGCTGGACGTCCTTAGTGCGGTGGCGGCCCTCGAACTCGAAGCCAAGCTGGCCGAGGAGTTTCTCAAGCTGGGCGGTGTCGTCGGCCTTGACCTCTGCGAAGTTGAAGCCGGCTGGCTCGTTCACCTTTGGCAAGGTGGCCAGTTCCATGGGATAACGACGCCGGGAGGCGCTTCCGTTCCCGGCGGCGGAATCCGCGGAGGTGCTTTCGAGCCACTTGGCGCTCTGCTCCTCCAGCCAGATCAGGGAACGCATGGCGTCCACGGCCGTCCGTTCGACGTCGGACTGGCGGAAGACATCGTTGAAAACTTCCAGCGAAACCGGACCTGTATAGCCGGCGCGGACCACGTGGCCCATGAACTTGGCAAGCTCGAACTGACCCTCGCCAGGGAAAACGCGGTAGTGGCGGCTCCAGGACAGCACATCCATCGAGAGCTTGGGTGCGTCGGCAACCTGGACGAAGAAGATCTTCTCCGCGGTGATCTTCTCGATCGGCGCAGTGTCCCAGTCGCGGGAGAGGATGTGGAAGGAGTCCAGGCACGTGCCGAGGTTGGGGTGGTCAACCATCTCGACCAAGCGATACGCGTGCTCGTAATCGTTGACGTACTTCCCCCAGGCCAATGCTTCGTAGGCAACTTTGACGCCGTGGTCCCCCGCCAGTTCAGCAAGCTCTGCCAGTTGGGAGGCACGAAGTTCGTCGTCATCAATGGTTGCCGTCGCCACGTTGGAGCAGACCAGGATGGTGTCCATGCCCAGGCGTTCCATCAGGTTGAACTTCGCCTCGGCCCTGCGAAGGTTGGCTTTGAGCAGGTCCGGAGTGACGCCGTCGAAATCGCGGAACGGCTGGTACAGGTCCAGACCCAAGCCGAGATCGGCGGCCATTTTTCGCACATCTTCGGGGCTGAGCGGCGAGGTGACGAGGTCCTGCTCGAAGATTTCGATGCCGTCAAACCCCGCGATTGCGCAGGCCTGCATCTTCTCTTTCAGTGTTCCGGAGAGGCAGACGGTAGCGATTCCGGTTCGCATCAGTGACCCGCCTTCGTCAGCTCAGGGGCCAGCGAGGCTGCGGCATCTTCCACGGCGATCAGCTCCAGGAAGTGTGCCCGCATGCGGTCGCGATCGGCGTCGCGTCCGGTGAAGAGCTGGAAAGCGTCGGCCGCCTGACCGACCGCCATCCTGCCGCCGTCGAGGACGTCGCAACCCTTGGCGCGCGCCTCGCGGACCAGGCGTGTGTCGATCGGCCGGTAAACGATGTCGGCAACCCAGTGGCGCGGTTCCAGGAGGTCGATGTCCAGGGGCAGTCCCGGATGGGCGGCCATACCAATGGGGGTGCAGTGCACCAGGCCGTCCGCGAGCGGCATGATCTGCGGCAAGTCAGTGGGAGTGCGCGGCGTGACTGTGGCCGCCGGGAAAAGTCCGCCTAGTTCCTCGGCACGATCGGCTGCGCGGGCTGCATCCATGTCCACGAGGTCCAGCACGCCGACCCCGGCCTTGAGCAACGCGTAGGCGACGGCGGACCCGGCACCGCCAGCACCCAGCTGGACAACGTGGTCGCGCTTCGCCCCGGGCAGGCCGTCGGCGAGCGCCGAGCCGAAGCCGGAGAAGTCAGTGTTGTGGCCGATGAACCGACCATCCTGGATCAGGACTGTATTGACAGCACCCAGCCTGTGGGCGTCGTCGGAAATTTCGTCGAGATGCTCCAGTACCAACTGCTTGCACGGGTGCGTGATGTTCAGGCCGTTGAAGCCCATGCGCTGGGCTGCGGTGAGGAGATCCCCGACGGCGGTGGCCGGCAACGCAAGTTCCAGCAGATCGATGGGGCGGTACAGCAAGCGAAGGCCCTGCACGTCGGCTTCGCGTTCGTGCATGGGCGGCGTGAGCGAGGGCATGACGCCTTCGCCTATGAGGCCCACCAGAACGGACTCGGCTCGGTTGCTCATCCTAAAGCTCCTTTGACTTCAGCACCGCGGGCTGTTGGCGCTTTTCGGGCGCCGCCTGACCGGGTGCTATTTAGATTACTACAAGTGTTCATATTCCGCACGCTTGTTCTTATCGCGAACATTTCTGCCAACCTCACCCAAACCAAGTAGCAATAGTGCGCGTTTTGGACCTTCTAAACGCGCTTAACAGCGACCTAGTTGGGTTAGCGCTGGGGCAGGCGGGCCGCGAGTTCAGCCGCGGCCTCCTGCAACGTGGGTACGTGGGCGATGAGTTCGTCCATGGTGAGACGAAAAACCGGCACGGCCGTGGCAAGAGACGCAAAGGCGTGGCCCTGGGAATTGAGGACCGGCACCGCGACGGCGCGCATGCCGATCTCGTTTTCTTCATCCATCACCGCATAGCCCTGCCGGCGCACCTGCTCAATCTCCGCCCGGAATGCGGCCCGGTCGGTAATGGAGCGCTCAGTGAGAGGCTCCAAAGGCAACTCTTCGAGCAGTCGTTCGCGTTCGGCGTCGTTCTCAAAAGC
This sequence comes from Micrococcaceae bacterium Sec5.1, assembly GCA_039636795.1. Classification (NCBI taxonomy): domain Bacteria; kingdom Bacillati; phylum Actinomycetota; class Actinomycetes; order Micrococcales; family Micrococcaceae; species Micrococcaceae bacterium Sec5.1. The sequence continues at coordinate 5,291,567 of CP143430.1, forward strand.
GACAATCGCCTTGCCCACGGACGTCGTGTGCAGCGCACCCAGATGGCCGGGATCGCTCGTGACGCGGAAAGTCTTGGGGCCGTCCACCTTATTGACGGTCAGATGATGGTTGCCGTCGCGCACGGAGAGGATGGTTGCCTCCTCGGTCTTCTCGGTGACGCGCTGGAGTACAGGAAGGGCGGTTGCTGCGAAGCCGTGGTGGTTGGACACCCGCTGGCCCAGCTGGAAAACCCGCAACCCCAGGTGATATCGACGGCCGTCGGGCTCGTAGTCGACGAATCCATCGCGCGTCAGCGAGCCGAGCAGGCGGTACGTCGTACTGAACGGAAGTCCTGCACTTCTGGCCAGATCCGCGGCACTCGCGCCCTTGGGCTCATTTCCCAGCAATACCAACAGGCCCAGGGCCTTGCCGACCATGTCGGTCTTTGTGTCCTCTTTCACACTCATGCTTAGATGCTCTCACATCGTGAGAGCTATTTCTAGATAGTGGGGACAAGTCTTGACAAGTGACCCCAGTCACGGCCACTATTGCTGTATTGCACAAGTAGCTCTCACCATGTGGTTACTTTGGGATTGATCCGGCCGCACCTCGCTCTGGTCTTCCCGCAGAAGCCAGACCCGCGACATCGTCGTCACAGAAGGAACACCCATGAGCCACACAATGCCGTCAGCGACGCCAGGCACAGTTACCCCAGCAGGAACACCCAAGAAGGCGGCACTCGCCAGCTTCCTGGGAAGCGCAGTGGAGTACTACGACTTCTTCATCTTCGGCTCCGCCGCAGCCCTGATTTTCCCGCACGTGTTCTTCCCGGACGCGGACACCAACGCATCGATCATGTCCTTCGCAACGTTCGGCTTCGCCTACGTTGCCCGCCCTGTGGGCGCTGTCATCCTGGGCCACTTCGGCGACAGGATCGGCCGGCAGAAGGTCCTCATGTTCACACTGGTCCTGATGGGTGCCGCGACTTTCGTGATCGGCTGCCTCCCGGACTTCAAGACCATTGGCTGGTGGGCTCCCGTCCTGCTGGTACTTGCCCGCCTTGCCCAAGGTCTTTCGGCTGCCGGTGAGCAGGCCGGTGCCTCGTCAATGACACTGGAGCACGCTCCGGACAACCGCCGCTCGTTCTTCACCTCGTGGACACTGACCGGCACCCAAGGCGGCCAGATTTTGGCAGCGCTCGTCTTCATTCCAGTACTCGCGCTCCCGGACGAGATCAAATACGGCATTGGCTGGCGCATCCCGTTCTGGCTCAGTGCCGTAGTAGTCATCGTGGCGTTCTTCATCCGACGCACCCTGCACGAGCCGCCGGCATTCGCCGAGGCCAAGAAGAACAACCAGATCGCCAAGCTGCCCATTGCCGATCTCCTCAAGCTGCACTGGCGCGACGTCCTCCGCGTGGTGTGCTGCGCCTTCATCGCCGCCGTGAGTACCGTATTTGGAACTCTGGCCATCAAGTACGCACAGGACGTGGCCCACGTCAGCGGCACCATCACGTTGTGGCTCGTTGTAGTAGCCAACATTGTGGCCCTCGGTACCCAGCCGCTGTTCGGCATGCTCGCGGACAAGATCGGCCGCAAGCCCGTCTTCATCTACGGCGCCATCGCCAGCGCCATCATGACTCCGGTGTTCCTGCTGACTTTGGAATCGGGAGTCGTCCCGCTCATGTTCCTGGTCTCCGTGGTGTTCTTCTCCTTCGGGTATGCAGCCGCCAACGCCGTGTGGCCGTCCTTCTACGGTGAAATGTTCAGCACCAAGGTCCGCTTCTCCGGTTTGGCCATCGGTACGCAGCTCGGCTTCCTCATGGCCGGCTTTGCTCCGACCATCGTCACCGCCCTCGGCGGCACCAAGCCTGGCGGTTGGGTCCAGATCTCCATCTTCACCGCTGTCATCTGCGTGATCGCAGCGGTCTCAGCCATGACGGCACGCGAGTCAGCAAAGGTCCCGACGGCGGAACTCGGCTTGCACAAGTAAGTCGCCGCAGCTGCACCTGTACTTATTTGGCGCAGGCAATGGGAAAGCCCGGAATGTCCTCTGACATTCCGGGCTTTTCCTGTCCACCACAGAACTACCTACCGCGGGTTCAGCGCCACCGGCTTGAACTTCCCCATGCCCGTCCCGGAGTACATCAGCAGCGTTCCGTCCCCGGCGACTCCTACCACAGAGGGGTCGCCAGTACCCGTAAACCCGTTGCCGAGGGCAGCGATGCTGGAGAACATGTTCCACCCCGAACCAAGGTAGGAGCGTGTGAGGAAGCCGCCAGCGCCGTTTCCCGGGTAGAGCCAGAGCCCGCCATCACCGGAACGGCCAACGAGGTCTTCCCTTCCGTCGCCGTTGAAGTCACCGGCCTGCAGGACCAGGTTGAACATGTCCCACCCGGTGCCGATCTGCTTGCGGGCAAGGAAGCCCCCGGAGCCGTTGCCGGGGTAGACCCACAGCACGCCGTCGCCGGACTGGGCAACGATGTCCGGCTTTCCGTCGCCCGTGAAATCGCCCGGGGCCAGCAACTGCTCGAAGCCTTGCCATCCGGTTCCGATCTGTTGACGGGCAAGGAACTGTCCCGTGCCATCGGTCGGGTAGAGCCACAGTGTCCCATCGGAAGCCCGGGCTACAAGATCGGGGTGCGAATCGCCGTCGAAATCTCCAGCACTCAACACCGACGTGAACTGGTCCCAGCCCCACCCGACTTGAACACGCGGAAGGAAACTGCCGGATCCGTTGCCCGGGTAAAGCCACAACGCGCCGTCGGTTGCGCGCGCCAGGATGTCGGCGACAGCATCGCCGTCGAAATCGCCCGCTTCCCACACCTGAAGGAACTGGTTCCAGCCGGTCCCGATCGCAAGCCGATCCGCGAAGCCACTGCCGTCGCCCGGATAGAGGGTCATGCCCCCGCCCGCTGCAGCCGTCAGGACGTCCACGCGCTTGTCGCCCGTGAAGTCCCGGCCGCCGACGATGTCACCTACCCCGTTCCAACCAGTTCCGACGGCGGCACGCGGCAGGAAGCCGCCCTTGCCATCGCCGGGGTAGACGTAGAGGGTGCCGTCGTTGGCACGTGCCAGCAAACCTGGAGCGCCGCCGCCGAATGAACCTGAGGCTGCCAGACCATTGAAGGAATCCCAGCCCTGGCCGATCTGCGTTTGGGCGAGGAAACCACCCGTGCCATTGCCTGGATACAACCACAGGCGGCCATCAGAGCCGGCAGCAATCAGGTCACTCCGGCCATCCGCGTTGAAGTCCCCCGCCGCAACCAATTGGGTAAAGCCCTGCCACCCAAAACCGATCTGGCTCCGGGTCAGGAATCCGCCCTTGCCGTTGCCCGGATACAGCCAGAGTGCCCCGTCGCTGGTGCGGGCCAGGATGTCCGCGAAGCCGTCACCATTGAAGTCCGACGTTCCCAGGACGGCGTTGAAAATGCCCCAGCCCGAGCCGATTTGCACCGGATCATCCAGTCGGTTTCCCGGAAGGCCACTGAAGAGCAGCAGCGAACCGTCCGCTTCGCGGGAGATGACGTCAGCCAGTTTGTCGCCGTCGAAGTCGCCGGCGGAGAAGCGCATGCGTGCCTTGAGTTTAGGATCTGCGTTGATGGTGACGGTCGCCGAGGTGGTGGAGACGGAGTTGATCGTGACTTGGGTGCCCGTGTACGTGGTGAAGATGCTGCCGGCTTGCCAGGCGTGGTTCGTCGCGTAATAAGGATCCGAAAACGGAATGGTGGACGGCATGAGAATCAGCGACGAGGCAATCGTTGCGCCGCCGCGTTGGACGATCTTGACGCCCCTGTTGCCAGCGGGCCTGCCCTGCTCGCCGAGATAACTGTCGTACCCCACCGGCTGCCTGAGTTCCAGGTAGTAGACCTCTTTGCTGACCGGGTCTGTGAACTTGATGGCCCTCTGCGCCTCGGTGCCTCCCCAGGGCTTCAGCGTGTAGCTTTTGACGCCTGTGGCCACCCCGACATCCCGAATTTCGTCGCCGCGGCCCAGCCCCGCGTAGTCCCAGAAGCTGGAGCTCACCACCGGCTGGGCGAACTGCGCCGCGCCCATGAGGTCCGTGGTGTCCCCGTATTCGCGGATGTAGCAGGAGCTGTCCGTGAACCGCCCGGTGCTGTCCACGCCGACGTCGGATGCGCCGCTGTAGCACTGCAACGCATCGGCGTGCATCAGTCCGATCACGTGCCCGAATTCATGGCTCATGACGTTGTTGGAGAATTTGCTGATTTGTGGCATCAGCACCCGCCCGCTGTAGCTGCCACTGCTGTAGCCCACGCCCAAGGCGTTCCCGGAAAGCGTGGATGTCGGAATGAAGATCACCAGGGCGGTGTACGGGCTGGCTGTCCACTTCAACTCGCTGGTGATGGTGGACATGATGGTGCTGTAGCTGTCCGTCGACTTGGCTTTGGATTGGAACCCGGAGACCTTGCTGTCCACGGTCATGGACAGCTTGTTGTCCGTCATGGCTTTCCAGTAGCTGCTGGTGGCCGCCACCGTCTGCTCGGCCCCTGACATGGAGATTGGGTTGGTATTATCGGCCAGTTTGGCCGTCACCAAACGGACCCGGATATCGCCATTGGGGCCGGTTGCTGCTCCGCCCGCGCCGAGAAGGGATTCGACGTCGGTGATCTCGCCACTGCTGGACGGGGCTTGTCCGGGTGGCGTCTCGAAGACGTGCTCCGAATGCGGTGTCCCCTCGAAGAACCGTACGTTCGGACTATCGGGTGTGGGTTCCGGCACTGCCGAAGCAGGGGCCTGGACGAAAAACAGGCCGGTGGTGAAAACCACCAGGCCTGTGGACACCGCGATTGCGCGCCGCAAAAAACCCATTGAATCTCCCCGGGGACGGAGTCTGTGGTTCCTGTGAGTCTCAAGAACCGAGATCAGGCTACAGCCGAGCCGGCAGGCGTCTCTGGAGGTGCGCGCCAACCGACGGCGAGTCCTGCCGCCGGTGGCGAGTACCGGCGTCGGGCCTTACCCGAAACGCAAGCATCCCGGAATGCTAACCGGACCCTAACCACGCCGAAATACTCCGGCAACAATGCCCCGCCACACTGGAATAGCCGGCAAGTGCAGGCACCAGCTCCAGTTCAGGAGGACACCATGCTGAAGGAAGTCACCACTCACACAACACGAATACGCGCTCTCAGCCAGCTCCACCGCGGAGACGAGATCGAGGCCCGCATGTCCGTTGGTCCCGCCTACGATGACGTGGTCATCCGCCGCGGACGAGTCCAGGAAACGGCGCCCGGAATCGGCGTCGTCTGGATCATGGACCAAGCCTCCGGGATGCGGAAAGCCATCAATACCGACGAATGCAGTGTTTGGCGCGTCGCCTGAACCCCGGCTTGACCCCAAACACCCGCTTAGCCGCCGGCCACGGACTGGATTATCAAGACCTCCTGGCCAGCCGCAACCTCAGTATCCAGACCCTTCAGGCGCCGGACCTCATCGCCGTTCACGTAAATATTCACGAAACGGCGGAGGGCACCGGTTTCATCCCGCAAACGCCTGGCCAGCACCGGATAGTCTCCGGTTACCGAGTCCAGCAACTGTCCAACGGTCACAGCCCCGTCGGCGGACGCAGTCAGATAGGACTGTCCGCCGACGAGAGGCTGGAGGACACCCGGCAACACCACCGTAAAGTCAGCCACAACGGGCCTAACCAGGTACCGGGGCGCTGGCTGATGCTTCCCGCTCCATGCCACTGCTGCTTCCAACCACGACGGCGGCACGCACGCACAGCACGTCCGGCAAGTGCGAGGCCACTTCAGTGAAGGTCTCGCCCTCGTCGGCGCTGGCATACACCGATCCGCCGCGGGTTCCGAAGTACACGCCAGTCGGTTCGGCGGTATCCACGGAGGCAGCATCCCGAAGGACTGCGTTGTATTCATGGTCCGGCAAACCAGTGTGAAGCTCTCTCCACGTTCCACCGGCATCTTCTGTGCGGTGCACACTCAGCTTGCCGTCCGGCGGGATGCGTTCGCCGTCGGCCTTCAGTGGAATGACCCAGGCTGTGCCCTCGCGCCGGGGATGGGTCAGCATCACGAAGCCGAAATCGGCAGGCAGCCCGTCCGCGATGGAGTTCCAGTTCTCGCCGTCATCGTCCGTGCGGTACACACCGTGGTGGTTCTGTGCGTACAAACGGCCCTCGACGGCGGCATCCGCAGCAATCTTGTGAACGCACTGGCCGAACTCCGGATTGGGATCGGGCATGAAGTAGGCCGAGATTCCCTTATTGCGGGGCTCCCAGGAGGTCCCGCCGTCGAGCGATCTGTAAACGCCGCCCGTGCTCATGGCAACATGGACCTTCTCGCCGGACGGATCCACCACGATCGAGTGGGCCGCCGCGCCACCATACCCCGCACCCCACTCGCTGCGATGAGGGTGGTCCCACAGTCCGCGGTTCAGCTCGAAGTGCTCGCCGCCGTCGGTCGATTTCCATACTGAAATCGGTTCGCACCCGGCCCAAACCACACCAGGGCGGGACTCGGTGTCGGGGTAAATCTGCCAGATGCGTTCCAAGGCAGCGTCTGCGCCGTCCGGGAACTTGATGGCGCCCTGCTCGGGCTCGGTCCAGGTGGCACCGAGGTCATCGGAATGGGCAACGGTGGGTCCCCAGTGCTCCGAACGCACCCCCACCATGATTCTGGTTTTGCCGTCCCGGGTGTCTATCCCGATGCTGGGGATCTCGCTCATCAGGAAGTGCGGGCCGGAGAGGGACCATTCCTTGCGGTCCGGGCTGGTTGCCAGCCACAAACCCTTCTTGGTCCCGATCGCTAGGACATAACTTTCTGCGGTAGCCATGAACCCCATCGAACCATCAGGGCGCATGGGTGGCAACGGGTTCCTTGGAGCTATGTGGATAACCACGGTGGTTTGGATGGCAGCCTGCGAAGAGCCCCGCGTCATGTTTCGCTAGAGGAGGTCCCGGATGAGTTCCGTTGCAGCATCCATGCCGTACAGCTTGTTCAACGTATCCAGAATCTCCTCCGGGGAGCATGCAGTACCCTTTCGCCCTGACCGAACAGACATGGTCCAAACGGCGCGAAGACCCAGGTCAGGCCTCATGGATACCGTGTCAAAGGCAAACTCCTTGGCACTCACGATCTGGATTCCCCCGGGGAGCTTTTCTTCAGGGAAATCGCGGAAATTCTCCGTCACGATACTTCCGGCGCCGCCCACAACTGCGGCGGCCAGCACATGCTCATCATCGGGATCAGGCAAGCTGTAGGTTCCTTCGAGCCCTTCCCACTGCATGACAATCGCGTCTCGAAAGCTGGAACGCATGCGCCCGACCAGGTGGGCAGCTTTTTTCCGTCCCTCTTCTTCGCTATCCCCCCGCTCGACACGCTTAATCTCCTCATTGGCTTCGACCTCCGCCAGGATGGCCTCACTGAAGATGAAGCGGTAAGCTCCCTCGAATGCCAGAGACAATAGAAAATCGCGTTGCGTGCTCGGCCAAAGGACGCAACTGTCAAGAAGGGCCGTGAACATGGCCCTATCGTGTCACCCTTTGTGCTGCCGGCGCCGCTCCGCTGCTACAGCACGAGCCTTCTTCATCCTGTTGATCGCCGTTTCCGGGTCCTCATCGTCAATCGTTCCCATGGAATCCAAAGCTTCGTACTGCTCGGCTTTTCGGACTTCCTTGAACGCCAGTACGTCTTCAAGCTTGATACGCCGGTGAGTTCCAGGCTTTTCGAAGGGAATCTTTCCAGCATCGAGGAGTCGAACGATTGTAGGCCGGGTCACGCCCAAAAGCTCTGCTGCCTGCTGGGTCGTCAAAGTCATCGAACTGGCTGTGATCGTAATTGCCAGGCCCTTACGCATAGCCTCAACGGTCTTAACGAGCACTTCGTAGATTTCGTGAGGGATCTCAACCTGATCACCGGCATCCGCGCCGGAAAGGAAGAACTGAGGAGAAGGCTGAGAACCATTCTTCTCAGCATGGGCCTCCATGAAGTTGTAGATCTTCCCCGTTTGAGGTGCCTCTGGTGCGAGGAAGGTTTCTTTGGCCGCTGCACTCATAGCCATGGTGTGCTCATTTTCCGTTTCCTGCGAATTTATCGTTTTGTTCGTTTTGGCTCATGCTAGTCCCTAGAGATAGAGGAAGCCAGCCGTGGTGGTTTGAAGCCCTCCACAGTTATCCACATATGGAAGTAGTACACGGAAATACTCCGTACTGTGTCCGGCCTCACCCGTACTCTGTTTATATGCCTCGTTTTGCACTCGACATCGATTCCGTTCCTCGTCCCGTTCGCTCCCAGTCGCTTCTGGACGCCGTCAACCAGCGCGTCGTCATTGCTGATGGCGCGATGGGCACCATGCTGCAGGACCGGGAATTGTCGCTTGAGGCCGACTTCCAAAACCTCGAGGGCTGCAACGAGATCCTCAACCACACACGTCCGGACGTTATCGCGGACATCCATGACGCCTACTTCGCAGTGGGAATCGATGCCGTGGAAACCAACACTTTCGGCGCGAACTGGTCCAACCTCTCCGACTACGGCATCGATGACCGCATCGAGGAACTGGCCAACAAGGGGGCCAGAATCGCGCGGGAGCGCGCCGAAGCGGCCGAGGCCGAAGACGGTCGGATGCGCTGGGTCCTGGGGTCCATGGGGCCTGGCACCAAGCTCCCGAGCCTCGGCCACACCAGCTACGACTACCTCAAGAAGACCTTTGCCCTGCAGGCCGAAGGGCTCATCGACGGCGGAGCCGACGCATTCCTCATCGAGACGAGCCAGGACCTCCTGCAGACCAAAGCCGCCGTGAACGGCTGCAAGCAGGCGATTGTCTCCCGCGGCGTCCGCCTCCCCATCTTCGTGGAGGTGACGGTGGAAACCACCGGAACCATGTTGATGGGTTCCGAAATCGGCGCCGCACTCACCGCCCTGGAGCCATTGGGCGTCGACGCCATCGGCCTGAACTGCGCCACTGGTCCGGATGAGATGAGCGAGCACCTGCGGCACCTCTCCAAGCAGTCCTCTGTCGCAATCGCCTGCATGCCCAACGCCGGGCTGCCGATTCTCGGCGCGAACGGCGCGCACTATCCGCTCTCCCCCACGGAACTCGCCACTGCGCACGAGCAGTTCGTGCGCGAATTCGGCTTGGGTCTGGTGGGCGGCTGTTGCGGTACGACGCCGGAGCACATGGCCGCCGTCGTCGAACGTCTTGAGCCCTTCCGTACCAACGGCAACGCGCCCGACGCCGAGACCGTCACCGGCGGCGCGAAAAGCGCTGGCGGCCGGGTCCCCACCGAGCGGGAGGCCGGCGTCGCGTCCCTCTACCATCACGTTCCCTTCGACCAGGAGTCGGCTTATCTGGCCATTGGTGAGCGCACCAACGCCAACGGTTCCAAGGCGTTCCGTCAAGCGATGTTGGAAGAGCGCTGGGACGACTGCGTCGATATCGCCCGCGAGCAGGTCCGGGTGGGCGCGCACTTGCTCGATGTTTGCATCGACTATGTGGGGCGCGACGGCGTAGCCGACATCAAGGAGATCGTCTCGCGTTTCGCGTCGGCCTCCACCCTGCCGTTGGTCATCGACTCCACTGAGCCCCCGGTGCTGCAGGCCGGACTCGAACACATCGGCGGCCGCCCGGTGGTCAACTCCGTCAACTACGAGGACGGCGACGGCCCGGAGAGCCGCTTTGCGCGCATCATGCCGCTTGTGAAGGAACACGGGACGGCCGTGATTGCCCTGACCATCGACGAACAGGGCCAAGCCCGCACCACCGAAGGGAAAGTGGCCATCGCTTCCCGCCTCGTGGACGCGTTGGTGAGCGAATGGGGGATGCGCGTCGAAGACATCATCGTGGATGCCCTGACCTTCCCCATCGCCACCGGCCAGGAAGAAACCCGTCGGGACGCCATCGAAACCATTGAAGCCATCCGCCAGATCTCGACGAAGTACCCCGGCATCCAGACCACCCTCGGCGTGTCGAACGTGTCCTTCGGCCTGAACCCTGCCGCGCGCATGGTGCTGAACTCGGTGTTCCTGCACGAGGCCGTCCAGGCGGGCCTGACCAGCGGCATCATCGACGCCGCGAAGATCGTCCCGCTCGCGTCGCTGCCGGATGAACAGCGCAAGGTGGCCCTGGACCTCGTCTGGGACCGTCGCGAGTACGACGCCGATGGCAACGTCACCTATGACCCCTTGGCGATCATGCTCGACCTCTTCGCCGGCGTCGACACCGCCGCGCTTAAGGACCAGCGCGCCGCGGAACTCGCGGCGCTGCCTACCGGCGAACGTCTGCAGCGACGCATCATCGACGGCGAAGGCAAGGGCCTCGAAGAGGACCTCGACCTCGCACGCAGCGAAGGCATGACCCCGCTCGGCATCATCAACGACCAATTGCTGGAGGGCATGAAGGTTGTGGGTGAACGCTTCGGCGCCGGTGAGATGCAGCTTCCCTTCGTGCTGCAATCCGCTGAGGTGATGAAGAACGCGGTCGCACTACTCGAGCCGCACATGGAGAAGTCGGATTCATCGGGCAAGGGCACCATGGTGATCGCGACCGTTCGCGGCGACGTGCACGATATTGGTAAGAACCTCGTGGACATCATCCTTACCAACAACGGCTACAAAGTGGTCAACATCGGCATCAAACAGGGCATCGCCGAGATCATGGCCGCGGCCGAGGAGCATGACGCCGACGTGATTGGCATGTCTGGCCTGCTCGTGAAGTCCACTGTGGTGATGAAGGAAAACCTTGCCGAGCTCCAGTCCCGGGGCCTGGCGAAAAAGTGGCCCATCATCCTCGGCGGTGCAGCCCTGACGCGTGCCTACGTGGAGCAGGACCTGGCGGAGCAGTTTGAAGGGACCGTCAGGTACGCCAAGGACGCCTTTGAGGGCCTCGCTCTCATGGAACCGTTGGTGCAGGTGGCGCGCGGCGCTGACCCGGACGCGGTCGGCCTCCCGCCACTGAAGAAGCGGATCCACAAGAGTGGCCCGAAGTTCACGGTCACCGAACCGGAGGCAATGCCCGGCCGGTCCGACGTCACCGCCGAAAACCCTGTGCCTGCCCCACCCTTCTGGGGCACGCGAATTGTCCGCGGCGTCGCGTTGCACGATTACGCTGCTTTGCTCGATGAGCGCGCCACTTTCATGGGCCAGTGGGGGCTCAAGCCCGGGCGGGGCGACGACGGCGCCTCCTACGACGAACTGGTGGAACTCGAAGGCCGCCCGCGTCTGCGGTATTGGCTGGACCGGATCCTCGCGGAGGGCATGCTCGATGCATCGGTCGCCTACGGCTATTTCCCGGTAGTGGCCGAGGGCGAACAGGTGGTGGTGCTGCACCATGGAGAGGACCTCGACGGCGTCCTCGGCACTCCCGGGCTGCTCGCCCCCGATGGCGGCTCCGGCGGTCCAATCGGCACCGAGCGCCTGCGCTTCGACTTCCCACGCCAGCGGCGGGACCGGCACTTGTGCCTCGCCGACTTCGTTCGTTCCCGTGAATCGGGCCAGATCGACGTCCTGCCGATCCAGCTGGTCACCGCGGGCTCGAAGATCGAAGAAGTGACTTCCAAGCTGTTCGCAGGGAACCACTACCGCGACTACTACGAGCTCAATGGCCTGGTCATGCAGCTCACCGAGGCGCTGGCTGAATTCTGGCATGCGCGGATCCGTTCCGAGCTGGGTTTCGCAGCCGAAGAGCCCAAGGACAAAGCCGGATACTTCAAGCTCGACTACCGCGGTGCGCGCTTCTCGCTGGGATATCCGGCGTGCCCGGACATGGAGGATCGCCGCAAGGTCACGGAGCTGCTGAAACCGGAACGGATGGGCGTGATCCTCAGCGATGAACTGATGCTGCACCCGGAGCAGTCAACTGACGCTTTCGTGTTCCATCACCCGGAGGCCAAGTACTTCAAGGTATGAGGCGGCGCCTCAAGGTGTAAGTTGGCGCCGGTCCTTGGCTTTGGGGCCTTGGGGGCGGGCACTCTTTGTGCCCGCCTTCTTGGTGCTCGTCCTCCTGGATCCAGCGTCCTCAACCCGGGTGGTTTGGCCGTCCTGGCTGGAGACTGGCTTCGCTCGCCTGAAAGCGGCCAGGATAGCCCGCCCCACAGCAGCGATTCCGATGATCGTGGTGATGCCACGCAGGGTGTCCCATCCCGCCGTCGAGGTCACTAGGGAGTAGAGCAGGAAGCTGCTGAGGTTGGTGCCCAGCGGGGCACCGGGCGCGTACGAAATGCCGGTTCCGGCACCGACAGCGAAGGGCCAGAACCAGAGATTGGTCAGCAGGCCGAAGACATAGGACGCCACAACGCCGTACCCACAAAGCATCCATAGTTCAGCCCGTCCTCGAACCCGGCGTGGCAACAGGCCCGCCCCAGCCCCCACCCAGGCGCAGGCGAAGATCTGGAACGGCGACCAAGGGCCGATACCGCTCCACAGGACACTGGAAACGGCGATGGTCAGCGCCCCGAGGAGCATGCCGAAGCGGGGACCGAAGGCGCGGCCGGCCAGGATCAGCAGGATGAACACTGCTTCAACGCCCCCGACGCCGGTGCTCGCCACACGAACTGCCGAACCGACTGCAGCCAAGACGCCCAGCAAGGCCACGGTGTGTGCGGAACGCACTGAGCCGTCGAGGGACACCACAATGCCGACAACGGCAAGGGGTGCGATCGCCAGAGCCGCGTAGGGGACGGCCGCGGCCGCATCCTCAGGTAGGGCCGCCGCGAGCAACGGCCAGCAGAACGCGCCGAGGGCCAAAACGTTGGCAGCCGCGAGAACCGCGATCTCCAAGGCCCGCGGCAAGCGGAGGTGGCGTTGCGGGGTCCGCTCTGCGCCCCGAACTTCGGAATTATCGCGCAGAGCGGGCCCCACAACCGCGGGAGTCGCAACTGCGGGCCTCGCAGCCGGGGCTGGCGTCACCGAAGTCGTGTCTGCACTGGATGCGTATGCGGCGTCGGCCTGCGCGGCTGGCGCCACGCCTTCGTCCATCTGCACGATCCGGGCGCCAAGGCCGTGGGCGAAATCGACGTCATGCGTGGCGATAAGTACTGCTGCGCCAGAGTCCGCCAATGCGCGCAAGGCGGCCGAGACTCCTGCCCGGGCCTCAGGATCGAGCCCGCGGGTGGGCTCATCAATAAGGAGGACTTGGGGGTCGCCCGCAGTCTGAAGCGCGATGGCGAGGATACGGCGCTCTCCGGCCGACAGGTCCCGCGGATGCTCGTGACCTATCGGCATCCCAACCTCACCACGCAATCGGACCAGGCGGGATGTTGCCGATTTTGACAGGGTCCTGTCCGAGCCATTCGCGTCTGATTTACGCCGTGCCCGTGCTTCGCGCCGATCTGCCGCCCGGAGCTCAGCAGCCACTGTGTCCCTCGTGAAAAGGTCATCAGAGGCGTCCGGAACCAGGGCGACGCGGCCGCCGCCGACCGTGCCGCTGGTTCCTTCCCCGAGCGCGAGGGCCACCAGGAGCGAGGACTTCCCGGCCCCGTTCGGCCCAACCAAGGCGACCACTTCGCCAGGGTGGAGGGTCAGTGAGGCGTCGCTTACGAGCGCCTTGCCGTCGCGGTGCACCGCGAGCTTTGTCGCAGTCAGCACCGGCGCGTCCTCCGGTTTCGACGTCGGTGAGACTGCCGCCGTCGGTGACAGTGCCAACCTCGGTGACACTGCCGGCGTCGGACCTATTCCACCCGGACGTGCAGGTGCTGGCGCGGCGCCTGCTACCAAGCCGCCGTCGTGAATTCTCCACCACAAATCGGCGACGCGTAAAAGCGGCTCCGCCCGATGCTCAGCCACAATGATGCAGATGCCCGATCCGTGGGCGAGGGCGTCGAGTACTGCGATGACCCGGGCCCGCGCTGTGGTGTCGAGGTCGGCAAGCGGCTCGTCAACCAGGAGCAGGGCCGGGTGCTCCACCACGGCAGCGGCGATGGCCACGAGCGTTGCCTCGCCGGCCGAGAGAGAGTTGAGGTTCCGGTCCAGGAGCGCCGACACTCCAATCCACTCCGCGACCTCCACCGTGCGGGCCCGGGCGATGCCGGCTGCAACGCCGCGCAGTTCAAGCGAAAGTGAGATTTCGTCCCGGACGCGGGTGCTGGCGAAAGCGGCGCGTGGGTTTTGCAGGACGACGCCGACGACGCCGGCGGTATCGCGTGGCGGCGCGGCGGCACGGTCCACTCCGGCGACACAGACCGTGCCGGTAAGCTCTCCGCCGTCGACGTGTGAAAGGAGTCCCGCAACGCCCCGCAGGATGGTGGACTTTCCGGAGCCGGTGGGCCCGGTAACAACGGTTATTGTCCCGGGGCCTGGCTTGAAGTTTTCGACCTGCAGCCGCGTGTCGCCGATGCGGAATTGGGCGCCCCGGATCTCAAGGGGCAAGCCGGAATCGCTGCCGGCTTGGTGCGCCGCCCTGCTCCCGAAGCCACGCAATTCCAAGGCCGCGGCTACCCGGCTGGCGTGCTCAAGAGTTCGCTCAAGTACCGGAACAAGGGCTCTCGGCCCCAGGCGTTCGCCCCGCAACCGGAAGGCCAAGCGGACGGAGGCAACGGCGTCGGCGAGTGCGGGGAGCGCAGCCCAAGCCACCACAAGCGTGCGGGCTATGCCTTGGAATGGGCCACCGCGGGCCAGCCGCATGAAGCCCCTTGCCACGTCCACGAAGGCGTTGAGCAGTCCGAAGGCAAGGATCATCCCGGCAATCGGCAGGGCTGAAACAACCGCCTCCCACAGACCAGGCGATGTTACGGGTCCGAGGAAGACCACGTGGGCGTATGGGGCGGGCAACCGCACTGACGGGAGTTCCAGCAGCACCGGCCCGACGGTGCCCGCTCCGTTGAAAAGGATGCGATAGATGACCCGCGCCGCTATGAAGACGACGGCGAGCGCCGCGGCAGCGCGTAACGGCGCGGGTCGAAGGGTCATGCCTTGGGTGCGGCCGGTGCGCCGTCGATGGTGTACAGCAGTTCCAGGCTCTCTCCTGGCTTCACCTGCTGGGTGGCGAGGCCTTCCTGGGCGTAGGCCCAGTCGCCGGCGGCCGGCTTGACCCAAATGGACCAGTAGGCAAAGCCCGCCGGCATCTTGTCGCATTCTTCGCGGTATGTGCCGCCCTTGTGGGTGATGTCGAAGTCGGCGGCCGGCACGCCATTGACCCGGCACACCAGTTCGGTGGGGTATTGCTTTGTTCCCTCGGTTTTCACCTTGGCTTCATCGAGCACCTTGGCAGCGGTCGTTGGCGCGTCCACGGCAACGCAAACAGTCTTGTCGGCGGCAGCCTGCTTCAGGGCGCCGGAATCGACGATGACCTTCACACCGGTGCAGGGCCCGGCGTCAGCGCTGGAGGAAGCCGAGGTTGCGGACGGCGCGGTGCTTGGCTGGGTGGCAGCCGGCGTGGAACAGGCGGCGAGGGTAATCAGGAGACCAGCGGCGGCGAGGGAGCTCGCGGCGGCGGTGCAGATCTTGGAAAAAGTCACGAGTCAAGGGTAGGACGTTCATTGTCCCCAGGCGCTTGGTATCGCGTTGTGTGACGTTATGTCTAGGCTGAGGTTGGACAGTGAGACTGGTTCCCACCCGGTGGATCACCGAGAACAGCGATGACGGAGAACAACGATGACTGAAGCAAACAGCAATGCCCGTGCACAGCAGCTGAAAGCCCTGCACGAGGCACCGGAAATCCTGAGTGTGGTTAACGTGTGGGACGCCATCAGCGCCCAGACAATTGCAGCACTTCCTGAAACGAAGGCCATTGCCACTGCAGGGCATTCGATTGCTGCGGCCTTTGGCTATGCAGACGGAACCATGCCCCTGGACGTCGCGCTTGAAGGGGTGAAACGAATAGTCAACGCTGTCGATCTGCCGGTCACCGCCGATCTGGATGATGGCTACGGCAACCCGGCCGAGACTATCCGTCGAGCTATTGGGATCGGGGTAGTTGGTGCAAACGTCGAAGACCGGTTGCGGCCGTTCGACGAGGCCGTTGCCCGTGTCCAGTCGATCATTTCAGCCGCCGCAGACGAAGGGATCCCGTTCCAGTTAAACGCACGCACCGACGCGATCGCCCGGGGCGGGGACCGGCCAGTCACGGACAGTATTGAGGACGCCATCAGGAGGGGACGAGCCTTCCTCGACGCCGGTGCTTCACTGGTTTTCGTACCTGGCGCCATGACCCGTGAGGTCATCGAGCCGCTGGTTCAGGGCCTCGGACACGGGAAGCTCTCCGTGATCGGCGCACCGGGAGCCCTGCCGGCAGCAGAGCTCCAGGAACTCGGTGTGGCACGTGTGTCCTACGGTCCGTTTACCCAGCGGGTGGCTCTGCGCGCACTTCGGGACCTGGCCAGCGACCTTTATGGCTCTGGCGTCATGCCTGCTGACACTCCGGCCCTGAACTAGGCGCTTTTGCCCGCTGGGTTCCGAGGTCCTGTGGTCGCATCACATAAGGTAACGTCCTGTCTTCGCCCCGTGGACCAGAGCCTATTCTGGGCAGTAGCCAGCGCCCGACAGTGAAGGAAGCCATGCCCACCAGCGAACATCCCCTGCGCAAGCTTGGTTTCCTCACTATTGGCCTGTTCGACCCCGTGGACCCGGCCGCCGGGCACCAATCCACGTTGGAGATCATCGAACTCGGCGAGCGGCTCGGCTTCAACAGCGCTTGGCTGCGGCACCGCCATCTGCAGTTCGGGATCTCCTCTCCGGTTGCGGTCATGGCCGCGGCAAGCCAGCGCACCTCCAGGATCGAGCTTGGCACAGCAGTGACGCCATTGGGATGGGAAAACCCCTTGCGCTTGGCAGAGGATCTGGCCACCGTGGACCTGCTCTCCGGTGGACGGATCAATCCGGGGCTGAGCGTAGGGGAACCCATGAACTACGACACGCTGAAGCATGAGCTCTACCCGGAAACCGCTGACCTGGAGGACTTCAGCTACACCCGCGTGGACCGGCTTGCCCGTCTGATCGCCGGCGAAAAGGTGCGGGATTTCTCCGGCAAGCAAGGTGTGGTGGAGGAATTCTCCAACCGCGTGGAGCCGCACTCTTCCGGGCTTCGTTCGCGGCTTTGGTATGGGGCGGCGAGCATGAAATCAGCGGAATGGGCCGGGACAAACGGGTTCAATTTGCTCTCCAGCAGTGTGATCTTCCCCGAAACGGGCCAAGAACCGGATTTTGCCCGCGTCCAACAGTCCCAGATTCGCGCCTACCGCGAAGCCTCTGCCCTGGCAGGGAACACTGCCCGGGTATCGCAGGGCCTGGTAGTGATCCCGACCGACTCGGCTTCGCCCGCCCAGCGGCAGAAATATCAACGGTACGTCGATGAACGCACACCCCGCACGCGGGCACCACAGGGGCCCAAGCGCATGATGTTCGCGGAAGACATCATCGGTACGAGCGAGGAGATTGCTGAGCAGCTCTACGCCCACCAAGGATTCCAGGAAGTTGACGAGGTTGCTTTCGCACTGCCCTTCAGCTTTGACCATGAGGACTACGTGCAGATCCTCACTGACATTGCGGACAAACTGGGGCCGGCCCTGGGGTGGAAGCCGGCCGGCTGAACAGCCCTTTAATCCACGAACTCCGACTGCGCCTCAATGAAGTCCCCATCCATACAACGTCAGCACACACTGACCTTGTGTGGATGAAGGCCGCCTTTTGGGATCACGGTCGTGCCCTACGGCGTCGGGCTGTCAGTAGCCCAGGGACCGGCGTATGCGGGACGAGAAAGAAAGAATCGTTTCGGCGAAGTATCGTTGACAATCTACAACCACCCCGAGTATTGTCGACAATCGACGGTACTTGCCCATCCAAGCCTCGTCGACAATCGACGAAGATAAAATCCAAACTGGAGGAAAAAATGGCATTCGACATCAAGCCGAAGTTCGTAACGTTCGACATGAACGGAACGCTGATTAAGTTCGCTATCGCCGACGCGACCCGAACGGTCCTGGGCGAACGCCTGCCGGCAGAGCTCGCCGATGAATACTTGCAGGCCACCAAGGCATACCGGATCGATGAGTGCATGGGCGATTACAAGCCCTTCCACCAAATCATCGCCAACTCCATGGAACGCGCCTCGCGCAGGCTCGGCCTTGAGTACCGGGAGGCCGATGCAAGGGCAGTCTACGAAATCGTCCCGACGTGGGGCCCGTACCCGGGTGTAACCGAGGCACTGAACCGCTTGGCTGAGGCAGTCCCCCTGGTCATCATTACCAACAGCGACACCGTGCATGCTGAGCGACTTTCGGAGAACCTCCAAGCTCCCTTCGCAACCGTCATCAGCGCCGAGCAGATGGGCATGTACAAGCCCCGCCTCGGAGCGTTTGAATACATGTTCGACAAGCTTGGCGCGACACCTGACGAGATCGTGCACGTCTCCGCGAGCCCGATGTACGACCTTCGGTCCGCAGCCACCCTGGGCATCAGGAACAAGGTGTATGTGGACCGTGGCTTCGAGCATGACGAGCACTGGCTCGGCTACGAGCGGATCACCGACATTGCCGAGCTCCCCGTCCTCTTCGGCCTGCCACGTTCCGCTGCTTCGTAAGAAAGACCTGATGACAGGTGAGCGTCACTACGGCGGGCTCGGCCTTGGATCGGCTTCGGGCCCTTGGCCTGGAGCTTCCAACCCTCGCTGACAGCCCTTATTACGTGGACCACCGCGCCGTGGGTTCCAGTATCCACATCGCCGGCCAACTGCCTTACAAGGACGGTGTGCTGCTGGGCCAAGCCATCGTGGGCCGGGACGTGGGGCTGGAGAAAGCGCGGGAGCTCGCCCGCCATGCCGCCCTCAATTGCCTCGCCGCGGCTGTGCAGGCAGTGGGGGACCTGGACCGGGTCCGGATCGTGCAGATGCTGGTGTTCGTGGCCAGCACACCGGACTTCGGCCTGCAATCGCGGGTCGCCAACGCGGCCAGCGAATTGCTCATCGAGGTGTTGGGGGAGAACGGACGGCACGCCCGGACCGCAATCGGCGTCGCCGGGCTGCCGGCCAACACTCCTGTAGAGATCCAGATGATCTGCACAGCCGCTTAGGCGCGGATATGTTGGCGGCAAATTCATGAGGAGAACAGCGTGAACCGTATCCAAGGAGCGCTCAACGCCCTGGTTGAGCGGGTCGACACCCCGGCGCCGATCGTGCTGATCGACGTTATGCAGGACAACATCCATCGCATGCAGGGCTTCGCCGCCCAGCAGGACCTCGACGTCAGGCCGCACGTAAAAACGCACAAATGCGTCGAAATCGCTCGTCGTCAGGTCAAGGCCGGAGCTGTGGGAATCACCGCTGGCAATGTTGGCGAGGCCGAAGTCTTCGCCGCAGCTGGCTTCGACGATATCTTCATCGCCTACCCGATCTGGCCTTCGGGAACGAAAGGCTTGCGCATCCGCAAACTTGCCGTAACCACCCGGCTGCGGGTCGGCGTCGACAATTTCGCGGCGATCGATGCCCTTGCTGATGCGATGGGATCTGAGGCGGAACGACTGCAGGTTGTCATCGAGGTGGACTGCGGAGCACGTCGTTCCGGTGCACCACCCGAGTTTGCAGGCGAGCTCGCCGCCGCCGCGCGCAGGCGTGGACTTGTGCCGGTGGGTGTCTTCACCTATCCAGGTCATGGAAGCGCCAGCCCGGACGCCCGCCAGCGCGCTACAACGGACCAGGAAGCCGCGCTCACCACAGCGGTGCGGAGCTTCAGCGCGGTGGGCATCAGCGCAGACGTCGTCAGCGCTGGCTCAACACCCACCATTGAGTACGCTACGAGCAACGTGATCACTGAGATCAGGCCCGGCGAGTACGTGTTCAATGACTTGAACAACACTCGGCTCGGAGCCTGCACGGAAGATCAGATTGCCCTGTTTGTGGCTGCCACGGTGGTCAGCGACTGGGTTCCCGATCAGGTCATTCTCGACGTAGGAACCAAAGCACTAAGCCGGGAAGGCAGCCCCGAGATCGGTTATGGCGCTGTCCCCGGTACGTCGGCCGTTCTCTCCAAGCTCAACGAGTACCACGGGTTCCTCCCCCTGCCGGCCGGCGATTTCCACCCGGGTGTCGGCACGGTTCTCCCGATCGTGCCGAACCACGTTTGCCCGGTCGTGGTCAATTTCGAGGAGTACATCGTCACTGACAGCACGGGAACCTCGCTGGAACGGTGGCGGGTGGATGCCCGCGGCTTCCTGAGCTGATTCGTGGGGGCCGACATGTCCGGACCCCAGCCCGCAAACCCCAGACCCCGCAACCCAAGAAACATACCGTACAAGGACTACCACCATGAGACTTGATAAGACCACTGCCGTCATAACCGGCGCCAGCAGCGGAATCGGGGAAGCAGTGAGTTCCCACTTCCGGCGCGAACGTGCCCGCCTGCTGCTCACCGGCCGCAGGGAGCAGCTGGACAGCGTCGAACCTGATGACGTGTACGTCCCCGGAGATCTCAATGACGAGGCTTTCGTCGAAGGCCTCGCCCGCCGGGCCGCCGAAGCGTTCGGCACCGTGGGCGTCGTCGTCCTTAACCATGGCCTGCAGGTAAGCGGCCCGCTGACGGAGATGGCGTATGAAGATGCCAAAAACGTGCTCCACAGCAACCTCCTCAGCGCCTTCCTGATGATGAAGCATTTTGCACCGTTGATGCCTGCCAAGGGAGGCTCGTTCGTCCTGGTCAGTTCACGGCTGGGAATGGTTGGCAAGCCTGATGAAGTCCTTTACTCCGCGGCCAAGGGCGGCCTCATCATGCTCGCCAAGGGCGCCGCAATCGAGTGGGCCGCACGCAATATCCGCGTCAACGTGGTCGCGCCGGGACTGACCGTCACTCCGGTCATCGAGGCATCGTTCCAGCGCAGGCCCGATCCCGAGGCGTACCGGGCAGAACGCGAGGGCCAGATCCCGCTCCGGCGCCTGGCCACCCCCGAAGAAATCGCTGACGCCATACTTTTCATGGCGTCACGGGAATCGTCCTACATCACCGGCGCGGTACTGCCCGTCGACGGCGGCTACACGGCCGCCTGAACACCACACCGCTTGGCACACCAACTCCCCACAA
Source organism: Micrococcaceae bacterium Sec5.1 (assembly GCA_039636795.1). Lineage (NCBI taxonomy): Bacteria > Bacillati > Actinomycetota > Actinomycetes > Micrococcales > Micrococcaceae > Micrococcaceae bacterium Sec5.1. The sequence continues at coordinate 5,312,520 of CP143430.1, forward strand.
ATTGGCACACCAACTCCCCACAAAGTAGGACAACGATGAAAGCCCTCACAGCAACACCCCGAAACGGAGACCTCGGCTTCTGGATGGCAGGACTCGCGGAAAACCGGCCGGCATACCCGCGTTTCGCAGGGCAGGGGTCCGTGGATCTGGCCATCATAGGCGGTGGCTACACAGGCCTCTGGGCTGCATACTTCGCCAAGAAACTCGAACCCTCACTCGAGGTCGCGGTTTTTGAGGCAGAACAGATCGGCTACGGAGCCTCCGGGCGAAACGGCGGCTGGCTTTCTGCGATGCCCCCGGGAAACCGGGCCACCTTCGCCCGCGCATCAGGAGATGGGTTGGACGCAAGCCGGGCATTGCAGCGGGAGTTCGTGACCGGCGTCGACTCCGTCCTTAGTATCCTTCAGGCCGAGGGTATCGACGCGGATCAGCACAAGGGCGGCGCGCTCGTCGCTGCCCACACGAAGGCGGGGCTGGGGCGGCTGGTAGCCAGGCGTGACGCCGACTGGAAGTATGGGTTGACCGAAGACGATGTTCACTTGCTCGACCGGGACGAGTTCCAGAGCAAGATCAACATCTCCACCGTCCACGGCGGGCTCTTCTACAAGCCCTGCGCCCGCATTCATCCGGCGAAACTTATCTATGGCCTCGCGGACACCCTCACGTCCATGGGCGTGGAGATCTACGAAAACAGCCGGATAAACAGTATTGACGGCAAGACCCTGACCTTGGCCAACGGACAGGTCACGGCGGCCAAAAAATTCATCTGCACGGAAGGGTACTCCGGGCAACTCCTGGGCAGCAGGGCTTTGATACCGATCAACTCCTCCATGATCGTGACCAAGCCCCTGTCCGAGGAGGCCTGGCAGCAGATCGGCTGGAATGGGCGTCAGTGCCTGAGCGATTCCGCCCACACATTCATCTATTCGCAGCGAACAGCGGACGGACGCATCGCCATTGGCGGCCGTGGAAGGCCCTACCGCTACGGTTCCGGTACGGGCGGCGCCGGTGCCACAGCCCAGTCCACGGTTGACCTGATCTCCACAAAGCTTCGCTCCTTCTTCCCGGGTATCCACCTCGAAGTGGACCACGCCTGGTCCGGAGTCCTGGGCGTTACCCGCGACTGGAACGGCGGAGTGCACTGGGACCAGGCATCCGGAATCGGATCGTCCACCGGCTATGCCGGACACGGTGTTACAGCCGCCTACGTGGGCGGCCGAACACTCGCGGAATTGGCTTTCGAACGGGAAACGGAACGGACCACACTCCCCTGGGTTGGCTACCGCGCACGGAACTGGGAACCGGAACCCATTCGCTGGCTGGGTGTTCACGGCATGTACCGGCTTTTCGGTCTTGCTGATCAGTGGGAAGAGCGCAAGGATTCCACCAAGACGTCCCTCCTGGCCAGATTCGGCAGCAGGCTCGCCGGACTTCACGAATAACGCACCATGCAAAAACCTTCATTTGAAACGCCCCCGGAGGTACATCATGAAGACCATAAGCAGGATCCAGGCTGCAGCCGCAGGGTTTGCAATGCTGGTGGCCCTCACCGGCTGTGGCGGGTCAACGAGCACCTCCCCAACAGATCCGAAAACGGCCGACATCTCCGAGGGCGTCCAGCCTGACGAAAAGGCTGTGAGCCTGTTGCCCGCGTTCTATAAGGACAAGGGCGAACTGACGGTCGCGATGGACCTGCACTACCCGCCGACGACGTTCCTCGCCGAAGACAACTCGACGCCGATCGGCCTGAACCCGGACATTGCCCGCCTGATAGCCAAGAAGCTCGGCCTGAAGCTGAAGTTCGAGAACACCGTCTTCGACACGATCATTCCGGGCATTGACGGTGGCCGCTACGACTTCACCGTCACCACCATGGCACCAACGCCGGAGCGGCTGAAGGTCCTGGACATGATCGACTACTTCAAGGCCGGCAACTCAGTGGCAGTGAGCGCTGGAAATCCGTTGAAACTCACCAACGAAACCCTGTGCGGCAAAAACATTGCCGTCACAGCGGGCTCCACAGGCCAACTCAAGCGCCTCCCGGCCCTCTCGGAGCAGACCTGCACCTCCAAGGGACAGCCAGCCATCAACGCCGTGACCCTGCCCAACGTCCAGGACGCCCTGACCCAGCTGGCGTCCAAGCGCATCGACGGCATCCTCTACGACACAACCTCCCTCGCATGGGCCGAGAAGCAGCAGCCCAAATCGTTCACCATCCTGACCCCGCAGATCAACGTCGGCTCCAGCGACGTGACGGCGATCGGCCTGAAAAAGGGCTCTCCCCTGACCCCCGCCCTCCAGGCCGCCGTCCAGTCCGTCCTGAACAGCCCGGAGTACAAGAAGTCCCTCTCGAACTGGGGCCTTGAATCCGGCGCCATCACCGAAGCCAAGCTCAACTAGGAGACGTGCTCCCCAAATGCAAACCATCAGTCGCAGAAGCATGGGCTTCGCCCGCCCAACAGCAGACACCCTGCTGTTCATGAATGAAGATATCGAGGTGCTCTAAGCATGGATGGAAAACTCGCCGTCATCGGCCTGGGCAGCATCGGAAGCATGGCACTCTGGCAGGCCTCCCGTCTTTCCGATTCCGTGGTCGGTTTCGAAACACACACCCCGGCCCATGGACGCAGCGCCGTAGGCGGCGACACCCGGCTGTTCCGCATGATTTATCGTGGCAGCCCGGCGCTCTACCCCATCCTGGAGCGTTCACGGGATCTCTGGGCGGAACTCGAGGCAGAAACCGGACAGGACATCCTCACCCGCTGTGGCGGACTCTCCATCGGCACCACCGATGGGCCATACCTCCGCAGCGTCCTGGAGACTGCCCGCACAAATGGGGCTGCACACCAGATCCTGAGCCGTGAGGAAATGGCTGAACGCTACCCGCAGCACAACCTCCGGGCTGACGACTCCGCGGTGTTCGACCCCAACGCAGGGGTCCTACGGACCGACCGGGCAGTAACGGCCGCCATCGCCGCTGCACAAGCCAACGGGGCAACGGTCCTTAACAACACTCCTGTTACCGGCATACGGGAAACCAACGACGGCGTCGTCGTCACCTCCGAGGACAGCACCTGGACCTTCGAGAACGTCATCGTCGCCTCAGGGGGCTGGTCACGGCGGCTCATGCCTGACTACCTGAAGGCGCACACGGAAACCCGCAGGGTTTTCCTGAGCTGGTTTGTTGCCCGCGACGCCGCCCAGTTCACCCCGGAGAAGTTCCCCACTTTCAGCTGGATGTACGAGGACCGCTCCATGTACGGGGCACCGACCGTGGACGGCGTTACGGTCAAAGCCACCCTCGACGGCAGGGGCACGGTGACGACGGACCCCGATGCTTTCCCCAGAGAACTCACAACAGCCGAAATTGCCGACACCTTGGAAACCGTCACCGAGTTCTTGCCCGGCCTGGCTCCCAGCATCATCCGCTCCGACGCCTTCCCGGACCTCTACACCGAGGACCGGAACCCGCTGTTGGGCTGGCTCGGCAGGTCAAGCAGGATCTACGGCGCCACAGGCTTCTCCGGTGGCGGATTCAAAAACGCCACGGGTTTCGGCCACATCGCCGCGTACGAAGCGCTCGGAAAACAGTCGCTCGACGGCCTGGAATTCGTACGCCCGGAGCGGTTCAGGACGAGCTAGGCCGGTATAATCGACAATCGACAAGGGAGGTGGCACATGGACCGCAAGTTCACGTGGCAGGAACAGCGGATGACGACGCCGGACGGTGTCTACCGTGTGCTCCGCACCGCCATCCTGAACGGTACTGTGCCTCCAGGGGAACAACTTCGCGAGACGCACATCGCCGCAGACCTCGGCATCAGTCGATCCCCGCTCCGTGAGGCGCTGACCAAACTTGAGGAGGAAGGGCTGGTCGTCAAGATCCCCTTCCGAGGGTCCTTCGTTGTAGAAGTCAGCGCTCGTGACGTCGCAGAAATCGCGTCGATCCGGGTGCTCGTCGAGACCTATGCTGCCGAGCTCTCAGCCCCCACCCTGCGGGGTCCCGAGCGGCTCCGGCTCAAACAAACCATCGAGGAACTTTACCGGGCCACCGACACCAACGACATCCCCGCCAGCATCGACGCCCACCTTCGTTTCCACAGGCTCTTCTACGAATTTTCTGGGAACACCGCCCTGCAGAACATGTGGAACGGGTGGGAGAACAAGTTGCGTCTCTACCTGGCGGTCGATCACCGTACCTATAGCGACCTGCACGACATCGCTGTTGAGCACGAGAAATTGGCTGAGCTTGCTCTGGCAGGAGACTTCGATGCCTTCCGTCAGGAAATGGTCAGCCAATTCCAGAATGCCCTTCATGAAGAACCACTAGAGCAGAAGTAACCCGGCTTTCCGCGACGTTGGCTCGGCCCTGCCTTAGTCCACGAACTCCGACTGCGTCTCAATGAAGTCCCAGTCCTGCACCGTCAGCACCCCACTGACCTTGTCTGGATGAGGGCCGCCGGCCTCGGCAATATGCTGCAGGACCGGCAACGGAAGTTCCTCGGCACGCAGGTTTTCGCGTAGCCACTCCTTGCTGTCCAAGTGCAGGTCCAGCCACCACATGAAGATTTCCATCGCAGACCACCTTCCTTCGGATTAACCGTAGGCCGGGGCCGGGTCGTCTACAAGGGCTGCCCTACAAGGGTTGCTCCATCACGGCCTCGGCTATCAGGGTCTTGTGGGGAATCGGGCGAAGGGCCAATCTGTACCTAGGACGCTGGCGCGCAGGTTTCAAGAACCCGTGCCGACGCCCCTCGCACAAGGGATCCGCCATGGACTGTGACATCGAGCTGGAGATCGATACCGGCTCTGCACGCGGCGAATACACGGTGCACGTGGTCCGTGCTCCGGCAGGAGGCCACGCTTCGGGGATGTTCACTTTGGACGTTGACGGCATCCTGGACCGGCTTCCCCAACTTGAAGCCACCGTCCTTGCCTCCGCAGTGGCCGCCCGGCGCACTATGCCCGTGGCCGAGATGGCAGTCCGCGAAGTAGGCCAACAATTGTTCCAGGCCTTGTTCACGCGCGAGGTCTACGGCACGTACCGGGCCAGCCTTGGCGCGGCCCAACACGCTGGCCAGCAACTCAGGGTGGTCCTGCGGCTTGCCGCGCCGGAATTGGCAACCATGCCGTGGGAGACCCTCTTCGACCCCGAAACCGAAACGTACCTGTGCCAAACGGAACCCCTGTTGCGGCATATCCCTGCTCCCGACTACAACCAGAACCCCTTGGACGTGGCTCCCCCGCTGCGGATCCTGGGCATCGTCGCTTCACCCCGGGACCTTCCTACCCTCGATGTCGATGCCGAGAAGGACCACCTGAGCAGGGCGTTGGCTGGCCCCGTGGCCGAAGGACGCGTGGAGCTGGTTTGGTCCAGGAGCGGGACCTGGGACGACGTTCAGTCCCTGCTGCTCGCCGGCCCATGGCATGTGGTCCATTTCGTGGGCCACGGCGATTACGATTCCCGGACCGACGAAGGCAGGATCGCTCTCGTCGGACCCGACGGCAGGGCCGCCATGGTCCGCGCCGTGCGCCTCATGGCCTTGCTCAGCGTTGCCGCACCACGCCCGCGACTCGTGGTGTTGAACTCGTGTTCCTCCGGAGAGATGGGCCAATCGGACCTCTTTTCCGGTACCGCTTCGTCCTTGGTCAGGAGCGGGATAGGCGCCGTCGCGGCAATGCAGTTCGCCATCAGTGACTCCGCGGCCATCGCCTTCGCCCACGGCTTCTACGCCGCAATCGCCAATGGCCGAACGGTGGACGAGGCAGCACGCGTCGGCCGGATCTCGGTTATGGCCAGCCCGGACGGCACACTCGAGTGGGTCACCCCGGCCCTCTACGTCCGGGGCGGCTCCACTCAACTCTTCACGCTGCGCGGCACGCCACGCGCAACGGTTTCGGAAGCACGTTCGACGCCGGCACCCGCCTTGGACGGGCCAGCCGGCCAAGCTACGGTTCCGACGGCGCCACCCACCTCGGGCGGGCAAGCGTCCGCCCCGCTCCAAGCTTCGGGCGGCTCCGGCGCGGGAGACGGCGCTGCCGCGAGGGCCGCACAAACCAACGCCGACCAGGCCATGAAGCGAGCCCAATTGCGAGCCCTTTACGTCCAGGCTTCGGCGGAATTAAGGGCACGACGCTTCGAGCAAGCCGTGGAATTGTTCGATGACCTCCTGACCTTGGAGCCCGGCTATCGTGACGCCACGGCACTAAGGGAGAGCGCACAGCATCGGCTGGACATGTCCCGCACCTACCGTGAGGCACTCGCCGCTGAAGAGACCGGCGATTGGCTGGCCGCGGCGGACGGCTTTGCCCTGGTGCAGGAAGATCCGGAGTTCCCGGAAGCAGCAAGCCGACGACAGGACTGCGAGCGCCGTCAGCGCATCTCCGACCTCCAGGGCGAGCTGCGCTACCACTCGTCTTTGGGCTCGTGGGGAGCCGTGGTGGACGTATCAGCCGAACTTGCGACGCTGGACCCGGACGCGGCCGACCCCGACGGACTTGCGAGCGCTGCCAGGGCTGAGATCGAGAAGGCGAAGCCACCAGAACCGGAGCCGCCAAAGCAACCTTCCCCGGAAAGAGGTTCATATACGGCAGCGGACCTTTCTCCAGAGCCCCGGCGGCCAACCACAGCCCCCACAACGAGAGTCAAAGCACCAAACCAGGTCCCGCCGTCGAGCACTCCATTCGCGAAACCGCCGCAACCAGCACTTGCTTGGACCCCGCTCGCGTGGGGCGGTGCGGCCTTGGCGGTCGCGGGCGCCATGGGGGCGTGCATCGTGGTGTTCTTCATGTGGTTCGACGAGACTTACTGGCAGGACAACGGCGGCGACATCGTGCTCCGGATCCTGTACGGACTTCTGGCACCGCTCGGTTATGTGCTGCTCATGGTCGCCGGACTGCCCGAGCGGACCGTACCAGCGCGTGTTGCGATGACCGGCGTCGTGCTTTCCGGGGCGATCTTTGGGCTTGCCGGCCTTAACTACACCGTGGAAGTGACCGCCGTCGTGGCCAGTTTTATCCTGGCCGCCTTCGGACTTTGGGCGGGCATCATGGCCTTGAAGCACCCGGAACTGCGAACGTTTGCGTGGCTCCTGCTGCTGCCCACCGTGCTGCAACCGATCATCTGGATCCAAGGGAAAGGCGTGTTCATGGAGAGCTGGTACATGTCGCAGGCGCTGCCGTTGCTGCTGCATCTGATGCTTCTTTGCGCGGTGGGCGTGGTGTTCGTCGTGATGGCGCGGCGCCTTCGGCCAGCCACTGTAGCGGGACCAGCTGCCAAGGCCGGAACGTCGCCATGAGCCGGCTGGTTGAGTTCACCACCGACGACGGCGGCACGGTAGTTGTGGAAGTCGCGAGCACAGCCGGGAGCATCGTGACCCGGGGCGGCGATCACGCGGGGGATCATTCCGGCGTCTTCGCGAGAGCCCAACAGACGTTCCAGCGGGCCTTGGAACATGTTCGGCCCGCAGTACAGGGCGTGATTGATGAGTTGCTGAGTCTGGAGAACCGCCCCGATGAGGTCAGCGTTGAGTTCGGCATAGACCTCCATGCCGAGGCCGGAGCTTTCATTGCATCGGCCAGCACTGCGTCCAACTTCAAGGTGCGGCTGACGTGGAACAAACCGTCCCCACCCAAGTAGGTCGCAGTTGAGCGCGTTCTGAGCCCTCAAAACGCGCTCAGCTGCGACTTACTTGGGTGAGCAGACGGCCTGTTCAAGGACACCTCGCGGCGCAACAATAAGGTATGGCTGCGGAGAATTTCAGCGGACGGATTCCTTTGGTTGTCGGCGTCTTGCCCGACCAGCACGTGGAGGTGCTGCAAACAGCCCGGACGCTGGCTGAGCAACTCGGCGTGCCGCTGGTTTGTGCCTACGTGGACGAGGCCAGTTACCTCGTGGAATGGGACCCGGCGCGGGAGACACACCGAATGTCGCTTCATCCGGAGAAGGATGACGAGGAGGTCGCAGCTGTCCGTAGTGATCTGGGCAAGGTCATCGGCGAAGCCATGGATGGCGGCTCAGCGGATTGGACTCTGCGGTTGCTCGCTGGAGATCCTGCCCGCGCCCTGGGCCGACTCGCCGAGGACATCCACGCCTCGATGATCATCGTCGGTACGCCGGAACCTGGTTTGGGACACCGCATTTCCGAGGCATTGAACGGCTCGGTGGCGGCATGGTTGAGCCACCACCAACGCCGGCCGGTGCTGATCGTGCCGCAGAAAAAGCCCCAGGAAGCTGCCCGTAAAAACTAAAGCGAAAGTACTTATTCGAGGTGGTGGCAATGCCGTCCCGCCCAACGTAGAGTGATTACTGCAGGAAGCGGAAGCACCTGCTCAAAGACCGCTCCGGAGTGCGTATCCCCCAATAACGCACTCCGGAGCTCTTTGTTTAAGCCGCACTCTCACGGGTACAGGCGCACGACGCCGGCACTCGGCTTGAGTGCCGAAAGGTCACCTCACGAACGTGTACAGCAGCGCCGCCATTGCGAAGCCCACGATCGACAACACTGTCTCCAGGACGGTCCACGTCTTCAGGGTGTCCTTGACTGACATGTTGAAGTACTTGGAGATGATCCAGAAGCCGCCATCGTTGACGTGGCTGGCGATGATGGAGCCGGAGGAGATCGCCACCACGATCAGGGCGAGCTGCGGCTGGGAGTAACCCGAGGCCAAGCTCGGGGCCAGGATGCCGCCGGTGGTGACGATCGCCACGGTCGCCGAGCCCTGTGCAATGCGCATGCCCGCGCTGATCACGAAGGCGGAGAGGATGATCGGCAGGCCGGCCTGGGCCAGCGAGTCCGCCACAGCCTTGCCCACACCGGTAGCCGAAAGAACTGCGCCAAAGAACGCACCGGCGCCAACAACCAGCAGGATCATGCCCACGGGACGAAGCGATGAACCCGTGATTTCGCTGAGTTCGGCGGAGCTCATGCCGCGTCGGATGCCCAGGAGCCACATGGCCAGCAGCACGGCGACGGTCAGCGCGATGGCCGGGTTACCGAAGAACTGGAGTATGTCCCGGAAAACACCGGGAGGAGCAAAGATGTTACCGAACGTGCCGCCAAGGATGAGGATCATGGGCAGGCCGATAGCCAGCAGCACCAGCCCGATGGACGGCTCGTGGCCACGCGCTTCCTCGGCCTCAGCAACGATGCGGTCCTCGGGAACATTCACCATCACGCGCTTGCCGATCCACGTGCCCCACAAAATACCGGAGGCGAACCAGGCCGGGATGCCGCAGATGAGGCCCATGAGGATGATCCAGCCAAGGTCAACATGGAAAAGGCCGGCGGCAGCAACGGGACCGGGGTGCGGTGGCAGGAAGGCGTGTGTCACGGAGAGGCCGGCCAGCAACGGAAGCGCGTACAGTGCCAGCGACTTACCACCGCGAATTGCAGCGACGTAAACCAAGGGCGCCAGGACGAAGATGCCGATATCGAAGAACACCGGAATACCCAGCACAAAGCCGGTGATACCCATGGCGAGCGGGGTGCCCTTTTCGCCGAAGATCTTCACGAGCCTGCCGAGCAGCACTTCCGCGCCCCCAGAGCGTTCGAGGATGGCACCGAGCACTGTACCGAGGCCGATGATCACGGTGATGTGGCCAAGGATGCCGGCAAAGCCCTTCTCAATCAGGGCGTCACTGCTCTTGGTGGCCGAGCCGACCAACGCTTCAACCGAGACCCCACCCACCAAAGCCACGATCACGCCGGTTCCCACCAGGGCGATGAACGGTTCGAGCTTGACCTTGATGATCAGGAACAGCAGGAGGGCGATGCCCGCGCCTGCCAGGAGGAGCAGGCCGGCGGTGTCATGCCGCAGCCATTCGAGAAATTCATTCATGGGGATTCTTTCTGGGTGAGTCCTACTTGAGGGTGCCGGTAAACGCGGCGGCACGGGCCGCGATGTCTGCCCAGTTGCCTGCAGCGACCGCTGCGGGCGGGACCACGCTGGTGCCGCAGCAGACTGCGGCAGCACCGGCGTCGAGATAGCTCTTTGCGTTGGAAGCGTCGATGCCTCCCGAAGGCAACAGGCGGATGCCCGGGTAGGGGCCCTGCAGATCCTTCAGATACGCAGGTCCGAGTTGCCGGGCAGGGAAAATCTTGACGACGCCGGACCCAAGGTCCAATGCCTGCGCCACTTCGGTGGGCGTCATGGCGCCAAGGCTGAAGGGTATGCCGGCGGCCACGGCGACTGCGGCGACCTCGGGCCGAATGCCAGGTGTCACCAGGAACTTGGCCCCGGCGTCGATCGCTGCGCGGGCTTGGTCAGCGGTCAGGACCGTACCGATTCCGACGGCGGCACCATGGTCTGCTGCAGTCTCTGCCGCGCGCTTGACGTGCTTGAGCGCATCCGGTGTGGTGAACGTCAGTTCCACGCTGCGGATGCCGCCGTCGGCCAATGCCCGGCAGAGATCCGCGGCGTCCGTGATGGACGGAGCGCGGACCACGGCCAGGGTGCGGTCGGCTTCAAGCTGCTGGATGAATTCTTCAGGAGTCATGGGTGGTGCTGCTTTCCTTCTCGGGTGAGTCCGTCACTGCTTCGACGCAGCGCACGGCCGGCGCGGGCACCGGTGGGCTGGCCGCCGTCGATCGCTGCTTCGCCGTTGACGAAGACGTAATGGATGCCGCTGGCGGCTTGGCGGGGATTCTCAAAAGTGGCTTCGTCGCGGATGGTCTCCGGATCGAAGAGCACGACGTCGGCCGCGTAGCCCTCGCGAACCAGTCCCCTGTTGTGGAGCTTGAGTCGTGCGGCCGGCCGCCCAGTCAGGTGATGAACGGTTTCCTCGAGGCTGAGCAATCCGAGATCGCGGGAGTAGTGGCCGAGGTAGCGCGGGAAGGTTCCCCAGGCGCGGGGGTGTGGCTTGGCGCCGACCAGGAGGCCGTCGCTGCCGCCGGTGTGCGTGCGGTGTTTCATGATGGCCTGGACGTTTTCCTCGTGCCCCACGTGCTGCAGGATGCCGGTGCCGAGGCGGTCTTCGGTGAGGATGCGGGCGAAGACATCGAACGGCTGCTCGTTGGTCTCCGCGGCGATGTCCTTGATGGTCTTGCCCACGAGTCCTGCGAGCGCCGGGTTCTGGACGCCGCTGATTTCCAGGGTGTCCCACTCGGCAACTACCCCGTGGCAGCCGTCGGATCCGTAGATCTCCACGGCTTCCCGGATGCGGGCGCGGGACTCGGGATCTGCCAGGCGGGCAAGCGTCGCTTCCGTTCCGCCGGACGATGCCCAGCTGGGCAGGATCGCGGAAAGCGTGGTGGCGCCGGGGAGGTAGGGGTAGGTGTCCAGGGTGATGTCGACGCCTTGCTCCAGGGCTTCATCGATGAGCTCCAGGAGTTCGCCTGCCCGGCCCTTGTTCTCCGCGAAGTTCATGGTGGCGTGGGACAAATGAAGGGCGCAGCCTGTGTCCCGGCTCAGCCCGATCATCTCCGCATACGCACCCAGCGCACCCTTGCCGTAGGAACGGTGATGGGGTGCGTAGAAGCCGCCCAGCTCCCCCACAGTCCTGCAGAGGCCAGCGAGTTCTTCGGTCTGCGCGTACATGCCCGGCGTGTAGGTCAGGCCGGAGGACATTCCGACGGCGCCCTCCTCCATGGCCAACCGGATGACGTCCTGCATCTGCTGCTGTTGCTCCGGCGTCGGGTCGCCTTCGGCGAAGCCCATCACCATGGCCCGGACGGTTCCTTGAGGTACCAGGTAGGCTGCATTGGTGGCGATGCGGCCTGTAGAGCCATCCGCATCGGTGACCTCGCTATCCAGCCGTTCCAGGTACTCCCCCACGGTCCGCCAGTTCCAGTCGAAGTCCGTTGGGTTATCGTTCCAACCAGCGATCTTCTCCCGGACACCGGCAAGCGTGGCATCATCCACTGGCGCGTAAGACAGGCCGTCCTGGCCGAGCAGTTCTGTAGTAACGCCTTGGCTGAGCTTCGCGTAGTGCTGCCTGTTAACAAGCAGTTGCAGGTCAGAATGCGCGTGCATGTCGATGAAGCCGGGACTCAGGACCAGGCCGGCGGCGTCGATAACGCGGTCCGCGCCGGTTGAGGCTGCAGTGAGGGAACCAGCGGTGAGGGAACCGGCGTCGACGACGGCGGCAATCACCGCACCGTCCAGCAGGACATCCGCCGTGCGGCGGTCCGCTCCGGTTCCATCCACCAGGGTGGCGTTGCTGATAAGGGTCTTCATGGCAGGGGTCCTAGAAGAAGGTATGGATAAGGTCGACGACGGCCTGGTTGCCTGTGTTTTCGGCGGACGAGAGCACCGGGATGACGGTCCACTTATCGAAGGCTGTGCAGGGATGGGACAGGCCCAGGCGGATCACATCGCCGGGTTGGACGCTGGTGGTGTCGGGATCGTAGGTCATGAAGCAGTGCTGATCGTTGACCGACGTGATTTCGGCTCCACGCAGTGATTCCATCGCTCCGCCGAGCACGGGACCGATGAGCTGCGGCTCCGGAAGTCCTTCGTCGAACGGGAGGTCGCGTTTGCCGGCGTCGAGGATGGCCAAGCCCGGCTCCGTTTGCGATACGACCCTCGCCCAAGCGTGCATTCCCGCCCGGAACGGCTGATCACCCTCGCGGGAGAAAGGCGAGATTCCGCGGTAGAACCCGTCGTCGTGAATGATGTAGGCGCCGCTGCGGATCATGAGGTCCACGCTGGGATCTCCCATTTCGGCCCCTGTGCTGATGCAGGGCGAGAGGACGGTGACGACGTCATCGAAGTAGGCGCTGCCACCGGCGGTGATGATCACTTCGCTGGAATCGTAGAAACCCCCGGCGAGCAGTTCCTCGTGAAGCAGCCGCATCTGGGCGAGGTAGCCGCGGACGGCACCCAGTCCGGCGTCGTCGGCTGTGTGCGCGAGCGAGCCTTCGTAGCCGCTGACACCTACCAACCGCAGATTCGGTGAAGCAGCAACCGCGCGGGCCACCGCCATGGCAGCGTCAACGCCCCGGGCTCCGGTCCGGCCTCCATGCGCACCGAGCTCTACGAGCACATCCAGCACGGCGTCGCTGCCGGAGAGCACGCGGTTGATGACCTCCATGGTTCCCACCGAGTCCACCCACGACAGGATCGGCGCATCGGCAGTGGACGTTCCCGCCACCCATTCGATGGCGTGCGGGTCCGTGAGGCTGTTGGCGAGCTGAAGGTTCCGGACGCCGAACTCGCGGGCTACCCGAAGCTGCGCGAAGTTCGCCAACGTGATTCCCCAGGCTCCGCGATTGAGCTGCTCGGTCCAGAGCTGGGGAGACATCGTCGTCTTGCCGTGCGGCGCTAACAGCACGCCGTGTTCCTTGCACCATTCGGCCAAGTGATCGGCGTTGGCCTGGAGCGCAGCACTATCAAGTGTGAGCAGCGGCGTCTGGAGATCGGCCAGCGTGTGCTTGGCCGCAAGGAATTCGGCGTGCGTGCTCCCGTTGGCGGTGGCCGGAATGGCCTTGTGCCGCCAATCGAGTTGACGGTCTGCAAGGCTGGCCACTGCGTGTGCCGAGATGGCTTCGGAAGTGTTCACGGGTTCATTCCCTTCGCGGTTGCGTTGCGTATTTTGCAACGCTGGTTGCAAACCTGATGGTGATATGTCTAACATGGTGGCGGATCGAGAGTCAAGGCCGCGCAGAAGCGCACGAACTAGTGGGAGAACGATGCTTTCAGCTGTATGCGTTGGCGAAACAATGGCCATGCTTACCCCTGTCCAGGCCGTTCCCCTGCACCTCGCAACCGAACTCCACTGCGGAATTGGTGGCGCTGAGTCCAATGTCGCCATGGGACTCGCGGCCATGGGCCTGGAGACGCACTGGGTTAGCCGGGTGGGCCATGACGGCTTCGGCACGCGCATCCTTGACGAGCTTCAAGCGCACGGAGTGGGAGTCTCCGGCGTCGAGGTGGACGAGTCCCGGCCCACCGGCCTCTACGTGAAGGTCCCCGCCCAGGAAACAGACCCCGACGGCGGCAGCTCAGTTTTGTACTATCGGCAGGGTTCTGCGGCGTCGGCCATGGGACGCCCATTGCTTTCCAATCCCGCTGTTTCGTCACTGCTGGAAAATGCGGCCCTCATCCACCTGAGTGGCATCACCGCTGCCCTGTCCGCCGAGTGCCTGTCTCTCCTGGAGGCCATGCTGACCGAGCCGCGGAACGGGCGCATCGTCAGCTTCGACGTCAATTGGCGCGAAGCCCTCTGGGCGGGCCAGGATCGTTCGGTCCTGCAGCGCCTGGCGAACCTGGCCGACGTCGTGCTGGTTGGAAAAGACGAAGCCGAGCACGCCTTTGGCACCACCGACGAAGCCGAACTCCGTCGTCTAATGCCGGACCCTCAGGTGCTGGTCATCAAGAACGAGGCGATCAGCGCCATCTCTTTGGACCGGGCCGGCACCCGGGAGGAAGTTCCCGCACTGTCCGTCGCCGTCGTCGAGCCTGTTGGCGCGGGTGACTCGTTCGCCGCCGGTTACCTCAGCGGCATGCTGTTCGGGCTGGGACAAAAGGAGAGCCTCCGGCGGGGGCACGTCGCTGCTGCCTGTACCTTGACCGTCCATGGCGACCGCGGCCCACTGCCTGACGCTGTTGAGCTCGCGGCCATCCTCGATTCTTCGGATGAGGACTGGGCTGCTATCCATGTTGAAGAGGGACGTTTCAACACCAGAACCGGAGCGTGACATTTTGAGCCAGAGCCTCATGCGGGCCATCGACCTGCTCGCCGAACTCGCTGCGAAGCCCGCCACCCTTGACGAACTCTCGTCCAAAGCATCCGTGCACAAAACCACTGTGATGCGGCTCCTGCACGCCATGGAGGAGAAGCGGTTTGTGGTGCGGGACGAAGAGCAGCGGTTCATGCTGGGTTCCAAACTGTTCGAACTGTCATCGCTGGCCCTTGAGCAGAGGGACATCCGCAAGGTAGCGCATCCGCACCTCGCCGAGCTGAATGGTCGCACTGGGCACACCGTGCACCTCGCGGCATTTGAAGGAAGCGAGGTGGTGTACATCGATAAGTTCGAGTCCCACCACCCCGTCCGCATGTACTCGCGCATCGGCCTGACTGCATCGCTGCACTCGGCCGCTGTGTCCAAAGTCCTCCTCGCCGACATGCCGCGGAGCCGGCAGGAAAAGATCGCGGCGGGGCTGGACTACATCAAAGTTACCGAGAACACCCTGACCTCGCCGGAGGCCTTACTGGCCGAACTCGAGCAGGTCAAGGAACAGGGCTGGGCCCACGACAACGCTGAGCACGAGGCATTCGTGCACTGCATCGCGGCCCCCATCCGCGACGCCAGCGGTGCTGTTGTTGCCGCAGCCTCTTGTTCGGTACCGGTAGTGATGCTCAGCTATGAAGGCTTGCTGGAGCTGCTGCCCGACCTCAAAGCCAGCACCGAGGCCATCTCGAATGACCTCGGCTGGATCAGCCACGAAAGGAACTCAGCATGAGTGAAAAGAACGTAGTACTGACCGAAAACGCCCCGGCCCCGGCGCACGTATTCTCCCAGGGCATCAAAAAGGGCGGGATGTTCCAGGTCTCGGGCCAGGGCCCCATGGATCCCGCCACCAACCAGTACATCGGCGAGGGCGACGTCCGCGTCCAGACACGTCGCACGCTGGAGAACGTGAAGGCCATCCTCGAAGCTGGCGGATCCTCCGTTGAAGACGTCATCATGTTCCGCGTGTACCTCACCACCCGTGATGACTTTGCCGCGATGAACGAGGTTTACGGGGAGTTCATTCGCGAGAACGTGCCCAGCGGTTTGCTGCCGAGCCGCACCACCGTGTTTGTGGATCTCCCCCACGAGGTCATGCTGGTGGAGATCGACGCCCTGGCTGTTACTGCGTAGGCTCCCAGGCCGCGACACCCATTTTCTTACGCGCCACAGTTTCGGGCTGGCGACACCTATATCCAAGCGTCGTCAGCCCGTTTCTGTGACCCCAGTGATTTTGCGCGGCGCCAGCGTTCTCCTGGGCTAGGGAGCCGGGGTTTCGCTCTTGTTCTTGCGGCGGTTTTGGATCCCGAGGATGAGGAAAGTGATGCCCATCCCAAGGAATGCGATCCAGGCAGGGTTGACTATGACCGCCATGGTTACCGCGACAATGAGGAAGACGATTCCAACTGGGAGCAATGCCGAACTCCTGTACTTGTCCGCTCGGGTGTTCCGGTCCAAGGTGGGCTTTGTGTCATCGCTCATCTACGCGAGGCTACGTGGGCTGCTGGACGAGGCGCAAGCGTTGCTGCGACGCGCGTTGCTTCCTCACCCACTTTGACTCTCACAGCGCGCCGACACGCCGCATTCCCCGGCGCGTCGCGGGACCCTCGGCGCCAAAGAAGGTCAGGAAGCCACCCGGCGAACCACCGACGGCGGGACGGCTGGAACGCGCTGGCGCTTGGCATAGATCCTGGCCCGTTGGCTGGACAAAGCAAGGAGCACCAGGATGTCCGTGGCCAAGCCGGACAGGCCTGCCTCAAGTGTGAGGTTGGTGGTCCCCGTGGAGGCATCGATGGCTTGGACCACGATCGAGATGGAGCTGAGTCCCATCGCAATGACTCGGGCGCCGTTGCTGCCGAGGAATATCCGCCAGGCAAGGAATACCTCGCCGAGTCCGAAGACCAGGACGATCGCAGCTATGGTGACGATTGCCGCCGTCGTGGTTTGCGGGTCAAGGTTGGCGTCCTCGATGGTGATGTCGCCGCCCGAGGTGAGCAACGTGATGGCCAAAGCCAGCGCCGCCAAGGCCCGGATGACCACGAGGAATGCGCCCGTCATGGTGGGTGCGGGACGGCGGTCGCGGCTGTCCGTCTGGCTGGCTGGTTGGTCGGCGGGGACGGGCACACGGCGGGCGTCGATGATGGGCAGATCGCCGTCTGTAGAGATGGAGTCGCCGCCGCCGTTGCGCGAGTGATATCCGGTGGAAAAGTCCTTGATGACGCGGACGGTCACCGCAGGCGCAGCCTCAGACACCGTCCGCACGATGTGGTCCCGCTCCACATCCGTATTCTGCTCGATCTTGTGCGTGATCTGCAGGGTGAACAGTGAGAAGCCAACGCTGCGATCGTAGGTGCCGGCGGCGAGCCAGTCCACCTTGTGCCCGCCGGGCAGCATCCAACCCTCGGGGCAGCGCCAAAAGCGGACGTGGTGGCGTTTGCCGGGGTTGCTGTCCACTTCCTGCTGGTAGGCGAAGTCCTGCTGACGGTCAAAGAGGTACAAGGGGCTGACGGGCGCCTGGGTGTAGCTCTGCCTCAAAAGTGTCGAGCTCACGATGCGACGGCTGCTGGCGAAGGTCACGTCGTCGGCAATGGTCCACCCGGCGGCCCGCATGATCGCATGGATCTGCGGCTCCGTGCCCATAAGGGCCACGTTCACAGGGTCACCGAGCAGTCCGTCACTGGTTCGGGCCCGGCCGATGAAGTAGCCGGGAACGTAAATGGTGGTCAGTATTCGGTGGAGGCGGGGCAGCAGCAGGTAGGCAAGGAAGGCCCAGAACACAAAGGAGAACCACACCTGGCCCCACCCGAGGTGAAAGCTCTCCCCCACCAACAGGAATGCCAGCCACGCAGCTGCGGCTCCACCAAGAACGAAGAATGCGTGGTCGAGCCGGCTGTCCGTGACTGCCTTGTTCGGCGCTTTGTACATTCGGAACTCCCCCTTGGTGCACGTGCCCCTTAAGCTTCGCCTCCCGCCCTCCTTGTGTACACAGGCTTGGGCGTTAAGGTTCGACGCCGGAACTTGCATTGGCGCCTACGCAACCAAAAGCATTCCACTTGTGGCATTGACTCACCACTCCACTTGTGTCATTCTTTTCTTAGAAGACGTGATCCGCGTCACGCAATGACCCGCCAATGGAGAGAACAATGAAGCTCGAACACATCCTTCTTGGAGTCCTGCTGGAGCACCCGAGCACGGGCTACGACATCAAGAAGTTCCTGGACACCCACGGCCGCTTCCTGCGCTCAAATACGCAGATGAGCCAGGTCTACCGCTCGCTCGGGAGCATGGAGAGCCAGGGTTGGGTGACCCATAGCGTGGACCCCCGGCCCGGCGCCCAGGACGCAAAGACCTACCGCGTCACTGATGAAGGAGCCACGGTGTTCCTCGATTGGCTCACCGGACCGTACCACCCGGCCAGCCGTTTCCAGGACCCCGAACTCGCCGCGCGGTTGTCCTTTGCCGGCTTCATGAGCGCCGAGCAACTCCTCCGGATTCTGGACGTCGAAATCCAGACCCGCCAGGACGAAATCGCCCGCTACCGCAACCGCGACCGCAGGGAACAATGGGCTCCCACCATCGCCTTTGACACGGAGCTGGCCGAATCCGTGGGAGAGCGCCTGCACCTCATGGGCGCGAGCGCCATCGACGCCCACGTGGCTGGACTCATCAGCCTGCGCAAGGAGCTCCTGGATGGACAGCTGTCGTCCCGCTCGCTCACCGCAGTACCGGCGGAGCTGCGACCATGAAGGCCATCATTCTCATGTTCGATAGCCTCAACAGGCACATGCTCTCCCCGTACGCCGCGGACACGTTCGTAGATGCCCCCAACTTTGCCCGCCTCGCAGCAAAGACAGCCACGTTCGACAATTTTTATGCAGGTTCGATGCCCTGCATGCCAGCCCGCCGCGAGATGCACACGGGCCGCCACAATTTCCTGCACCGCAGTTGGGGGCCGCTGGAACCGTTCGACGATTCCATGCCGGAGATGCTGGGAAAGGCAGGAGTGCACACGCATCTCGTGTCAGACCACCCGCACTACTGGGAGGACGGAGGCGCCACCTATCACCCGCGTTACACAACCTGGGAGTTCTTCCGTGGCCAGGAAGGAGACCCTTGGAAGGGTGTAGTAAATCCTTCCGGCGGAAGCCAGGACTGGCGTGCCGGGATGAAGCGTCAGGACCTCATCAACCGCAGTTACATGCCCACCGAGGCTGATCACTCCCAGACCAAAACTGTTGACGCCGGCCTGCACTTCATCGATACCAACCATGAAGCAGACAAGTGGATGCTCCAGATCGAGCTTTTCGATCCGCATGAGCCCTTCTTCACGCACAGCAAATACAAGGCCTTGTACGAGCATGATTACGATGGCCCCGAATTCGATTGGCCTGGATATCAGAAGGTCACCGAGCCTCAGGATCAGGTGGAGCACGCCCGTTACGAGTATGCCGCTTTGGTCTCGATGTGCGACAAGTCGCTCGGACGCGTTCTGGATGCCATGGATCAGTACAACCTGTGGGAAGACACCCTCCTCCTGGTGAACACGGACCACGGCTTCCTGCTGGGCGAGCACGGTTGGTGGGCCAAGTCTGTTCAGCCATGGTTCAACGAGCTGGTTCACCTGCCCATGTTCCTGTGGGACCCGCGCACCGGCGGCAAGGACACCCGGCGTGGAGCTCTTGCCCAGACCATCGACATCGCACCCACCATGCTGCGCTTCTTCGGCGTCGACCCTACGCAGGATATGCAGGGCCACGACCTTGCCGCCGTGCTGCAAGATGACAGCGAAGTACGCGAGGCGGCCCTGTTCGGTATTCACGGTGGCCACGTCAACGTCACTGACGGCCGCTACGTCTACATGCGTGCCGCCGTCGATCCTTCCAACGCACCGCTGGAGGATTACACGCTGATGCCCACCCACATGCGGTCCCGGTTCTCAACGGCCGAACTCGCACAGTGGGAACCTGCGGAAGCGTTCAGCTTCACCAAGGGGCTGCGGACAATGCAACTCCAGACCACCTCCATGATGAACTCGTGGGTCCACGGAACCCTCCTGTTCGACGTGGAAAACGACCCACACCAAACGAACCCGATCATCGATGACGAGCTGGAACTGCGCCTCCTGAAAACACTGGCCAAACTCATGCACGCCAACGATGCACCGGAAAGCCAGTTCCAGCGGCTCGGAATTCCCTTCGATTCCGAACCCACAGCCCAGCACCTGCTCGCCGCCCAGCAAGCAGACAGGGCGCGGCTCGCCTTGGAACCCCTGCCTCCGATCGACAGCTTCGCCGACGGCGGAGCGGCCCTGACACTGCCCCTTCTGGAACTGCTCCAGGACGTCCGCGGCCGCGAAGCCGTGGAGAGGTACCTCCCCGACCTCATCAGCACTGAGTTGGTAAACATCCCCGCCCAGCTCAGCCTCTACCAGCTCGCAGCCGTCATCCCGGTTCCCTCGAGCGCCCTCGGGTCCATTGCCGAGGAACTGGCTGCCGTCCCCACGGCGTAACTCCAAGCCAGTGACACATCCCCAGCCCAGCCTGACAATGTAGACAGGACCTACAGCCCATGACCACCCAACCCAGCCCCGCCCTCGCCACGGAAGCTCCAGCAGAAGGAGCAGCCCAGGCCAGCAAAGTCCCCCACCGCTGGCGAAACCTCGCTGTCCTCACCGGCGTTACCGTCGTGGACAATACGGAAGCCGGCCTGAGTGCCACCCTCTTCCCGACCATTGCGGCGGCCCTGAAACTGCAGAGCAGCCACCTTGGCCTGCTGGCCGCACTCGGCAAAATCATTGCTGTTCCGGCTGGTCCGGCGTGGGCCTGGCTTGCCGGAAAGATCGGCCGACGGAAAGCGCTGATCGCCACTACCTTGGCAGGTGGCGTCTTCGGTATAGCAGCAGGTTTTTCCCAGGACTTCGTTCAACTGTTGATCCTCAACACGCTGATGTCGGCGTCGATCATCGGTGGAAGCCCGATCGCCAACGCCATCATCGCGGACTCCTTCGATGACAGCCAGCGCGGCAAGGCTGCGGGCTACTTCTACGGATTCATGAGCCTTATCAGCTCCTTCATTGCCCCGCTCATCGCCTTGTTCACAGGCATTACTGACGGCTGGCGCTTCGGCATGTGGACCATCGGTGGCATCTGCCTTCTGGCCGGCCTGCTGGTGGCACTGCTCCTGAAGGACCCCGGAGTTGGCGCTTCCGAGAAGCAGCTCGCAGACCTCAGCGGCCGCGAGCGCCTGGCCCCTAAAGTCACTGTCCGCTCCGTGGCCTCGCTGTTCCGGATTCCGAGCTTCTCCATCATGATGCTCTCGCGGTTGCTGTCCGGGCACCTCCTCATCACGATCTTCGGTATCCAGTTCCTGGTGGTGGAACGGGGGTTCACCAACGCTGTCGCGGCCATCGTCCTGGTGCCCTTTGGACTCGGCTACTTTGCCGGAACCGCGGGTGGCGGCTGGCTCGTCGCCCTCCTGGATCGGGTCCTTCCCGATCGCGGCCGGGTTGCCTACCTGCAGGGCGCCCAGGTTCTCTTCGCCGCCGTCGCATTCTTCGCCACCCAATTCGACTACGACAACATCGGCATCTACAGCGCGTTCTGGGCCTTGATCGGCTTCGCCCAAGGAGCCAATCCGCCCGCCAACCGTCCGATCGTCGCGGCCGTCGTCCTGCCGGAACTTCGCGGCCAGGCCTTCGCCATCTTCCTGACCGTTTTCGAGACCATCGGGTGGGCCGTGTTCTCCCTCGGAGCGGGCGCACTGGCCTCAAGCCTCGGAATCCAGGCCGTGTTCCTCTGGACCCTGGTGATCCTCATGCTGGTCAACGCGGCAGTCCTCACCGCCCTCTACTTCTGCTACCCGCGGGACGTGGAGCGTGTCCGCAATGCCCTGGAGGAGCGCCGGCAGGAAGCACTGCACCAGGGCTGACCAAAGCAACCGCCAAGGCTCGACGCCGGCACTCACCTGAGGGCCGTCGTCGAGCCTTTTCGGGTGGTTCCGCAACCCACAGGTCAGTCATGGGTCGACAAATGGTGTACTCCGGTGCTTAGCATGAAGACTCCGGGAAGCCGGAGTACGCGACCTCTTGAACGACCCCTCGGAAGGTCGGCGCGAAAGCGGCGACCGCGTAAAGGAGAAAACTGTGCGGGAGCCCATAGCCAGCGAGAACGTGTCAGAGAACCGAAGCCTCGCAGGAGATTCCGGGGGGCAGGATACGCCGGCCAACGGTTCGAAACCCACGAATGACGGGGTACCCACGGACGGCGCGGAGCCTACGGACGCTGTGGAGGCCGTGGACAGCGCAGCATCCGAGCCGGCGGAAATCACTTTTGACGAACAGTTCTATCCCGCCCGACCGAAAGCCCTGCGGCCAATAGCGCGCAGGCGGCAATTCTTCGCAGCCCGCCCCTCCTTGGAATTCGACGGGCGCAACCCAACGTATGTGGACTGGCTTCGGAACCAGTCGATGCTCGGCGACGCGAACACCATGGCACGGCAACTCTCAGGTCAGGCGAGTATGTGGCAGAACGCCTACGCCCGGCCAAACCCCAGGGCCGCTGTGGAGCGCGCACCCGTGTGGTTCACGGCCTACCCTCTCTCCTTCATCACCCGTGAGGGCCAGTCATTCCTGTCCGCCTTGGGAGATCCCGGACTCTGGAAAGCGTTCCGGGAGATCGGCATCCGTGGACTGCACACGGGACCCGTCAAGCTGGCCGGAGGCATCAGCGGCTGGTCCCAAACGCCCAGCGTTGATGGTCACTTTGACCGCATCAGCATGGCCATCGATCCTGCGTTCGGCACTGAAGAAGAATTCCGCCGGATGTGCGAAGTCGCCGCAGATCATGACGGCACGGTCATCGACGACATCGTGCCCGGGCACACGGGCAAGGGCGCGGATTTCCGTCTTGCCGAGATGAACTTCCGGGATTACCCGGGCATCTATCACATGGTGGACATCCCCGAGGAAGACTGGCATCTGTTGCCTGATGTTCCCGAGGGCGAAGATTCAGTGAACATCAGTCCCGACGCGGAGCAGGCCCTGCAAAAGGCCGGGTACATCATTGGCAGGCTCCAACGGGTGATCTTCTACGAGCCCGGGGTCAAGGAGACCAACTGGAGCGCCACCCGGCCGATCGTGGATACCACCGGCAAGACCCGTCGGTGGGTGTATCTCCATTATTTCAAGGCCGGTCAGCCGTCCATTAACTGGCTGGACCCAACCTTCGCCGGGATGCGTTTGGTGGTGGGCGATGCGCTGCACTCCCTCCTTGACCTGGGCACCGGCGCCCTGCGGCTGGATGCCAACGGATTCCTCGGCGTGGAGAAGAGCGCTGAGGAGCAGCCGGGCTGGTCGGAAGGCCACCCCTTGTCCGAGGCAGCGAACCAGCTCATTGGTTCCATGATCCGCAAAGTGGGCGGGTTCTCGTTCCAGGAACTCAACCTCACCATTGACGACATCAAGGCGCAGTCCGAGTCTGGCCCGGATCTGTCCTATGACTTCATCACCAGGCCGGCCTACCACTACGCGCTGGTCACGGGTGATACCGAGTTCCTGCGGCTGACCCTTCGGCTGGCCATGGAGATCGGCGTGGACCAAGCCTCCCTGGTGCACGCGCTGCAGAACCACGATGAACTGACCTACGAGCTACTCCACTTTGCCGCTGGCCACCGGGAAGACATCTTCGAGCTTGCCGGCGAAGAGCTGACCGGTGCCGAGGTTGCCGAGAAGGTTCAGAACACCCTGCGTGAACGCCTCACGGGCGAGAATGGCCCGTACAACGCGGTCTTCACAACCAACGGCATCGCCTGCACCACCGTCAGCTTCATCATGGCGGCCCTGGGCATCAATGACCCCGCCGCCATCACCAAGGAACAAGAGTCCCAGGTCCTTGACGCCCACGTTCTCCTGTCCATGTACAACGCCCTGCAGCCCGGGGTCTTCGCCCTTTCAGGTTGGGACCTTACCGGCATCACAGCTTTGGACCGCGCCACCGTACGTGAGCTCACTTCGCAGGGCGACACCCGCTGGATCAACCGCGGTGCACACGACCTCATGGGGACGAGTCCCGATGCCAAGACGTCCTTGGCCGGGATGCCACGTGCTACCAGTCTTTACGGTCCGTTGCCTGAACAGCTCAACGATCCAGGCTCCTACGCCCGGCGACTGCAGCAGATCCTGAAAGTAAGGGAACAATCAGGGATCGCAACCAGCACTTTGCTGGACGTGCCCGACGTTTCCAACCGCGGGCTGCTCGTCCTTGTCAACCAACTCGGCAGCGGCGAGCTTGAAGTCACCGTCCTGAACTTCTCCGACCAGGACATCGCCGGCAGCATCCAGTCCTCGCATCTTGTCCCTGGCGCCAGCGTCCACGATCTCTTCAGCGGCGAAAACGTGGGGCAAGTGGACGATCTTGGCAGCTTCTTCCTCGAACTGCGGGCGTTCCAGGGGACCGCGCTGGTTCTGAAGGAAGCCGAGACCGAATAGAAGGCCCCGACGTCGGCACCCGGGTGAGTGCCGGCGTCGAGCCTTCTTGCGTCGTTCAGGACGCGTAGGGAACGCGCTGCCAGCTCAGAACGTCGCTGGCCCGTGAACTGTTGGGAGCAACCGTCACACGCAGCCACTCGTTGGACGTTGCTGCACCTTCAACGGTCACGCGACGGATGTTCTCTGCAGCGTCCACGCCGTAGATGTCCAGCCACGGTGAGCCCGCGGTCAACGGTGCATCGTCGTTGTACACGTGGCTGTCGCCGTTGAAGATGTAGACGGGGCCACCGAAGGACGCGGACCCGGCAGCAATTGCCTCGACGATCGGGCGGAAGCCGCTCACGAGCTCCGGGTTCGCCTCGGCACCCTGCGAGAGCATGAACGGGTCGAACATGTCGGCCTGGGTCATGATCACGACGGCGCGCGAATTGGTCTTCTTGGCATCCGCAAAGGTCCGCTGCAACTGGGCGACATCCGCTGCTGTCCTTGCCTGGACCTCCGCAAGTTGAGCTTCATTGGGCACGGTCTCACCGAGACCCGACCAGGGCGCGAGCGAATTGTTGGAACCCTGGACGTTGATGACGGAGAAGGCGACCCGCTCCTTGCTGAATGTCACATTTTCGGGCAGCCCCTGCTCCGCGGCGGACTTGACCGGCATGTTGCCACCCAGGGTCTTTCCCGGAGTGTTGAAGAACATTTCGCGCAAGGTGTCGAGCCGCTCCAGCGGGTTGTAGGCGCCATTGTTTACTCGGTGGCAGTCCACCCATTCGTTGTCGCCGGGCGTGTAGATGAGTGGAGCTTCGAAACGGTCAAACTGCGTCTTGATAGCGGCGAAGTACTCGTCCGTGCATTGAGCGGATCCTGCCTTGATGTCGCCCAGATGCGTGACGAACTTCAGCTCGTCCTGGTTGTTCAGTTCGGTGACCATCTGCGGAAAGCGTTCGACTTGGGCGGGACCGTACGGAACGTCCCCGATCACGCCGAAGGTGAAGGAGGAATCACCGGCGTCTGCGCTCGGGGCCGCTTGGGCTGGCAATGCGGGGATGGCACTGAGGACCAAGGCGGCGGCTACGCCCAGGGCACGTTGTGTGAGTGACATATCAGGCTCCAGAGATCGGTTTGGCTTTGGGGGCACCGGCCAAATTACTTGCGCAAGGCTACGGGAACGGGAAGCCGAGCCGTCCCCTGGGTGAACAGGCGGCGCCGCCCCATCACTGGAGCCAATCGCAAGACCTTGGTAGCTTTCAACGCATGGCCATCAAATTTGAGAATGTCGGTATCGCTGTTCGCGATATCGAAGCAGCAATCGCCTTTTTCACCGACCTCGGTCTTACGGTCATTGGCCGTGACACGATCAGCGGCGAGTGGGCCGACATGGCTGTAGGACTTGACGGAAACCATGCCAAGATCGCGATGCTACAAACCCCTGACGGTCAGGGTCGCCTTGAGCTCTTTGAATACATCCACCCGGAAGCGATCGAGTCTGACCCCACGCGCCCCAACGACATTGGCATGCACCGCGTGGCCTTTTCGGTCGACGATATCGATAAGGCCCTCGAGGTAGCTGCAAAGCACGGATTCCATCCGCTTCGCGGCGTGGCGACCTACGGCGACGTCTACAAACTCACGTACCTCCGAGGCCCCAGCGGAATCCTCGTGATGCTCGCCCAGGAACTGAAGAAAGCCTGACGGCCGAAGTTCCTCACATCACCGGCCCGAGGTTCGGGCGATGTCTTGGGCAGAATCCTTCAAGCCGTCCCCGTACTTGTGAGCTGTGACCAGTGGATCGGGCTTCTGCGAGCTGACTCCGGAAGCAGTCTCAAGTGGGAGGCCATTCCTGATCCAGTACTCGATGCCGCCTATCATTTCCTTCACGGAATATCCCAGTTCGGCGAATGCGAGCGCCGCGAAGGTGCTGCCGTTGCATCCCGGACCCCATGAGTAGACCACCACTTTTGAACCCGCCGGGATCAAGCCAGCAGCCATCGCCGGAATCTGCGCAGTCGGAATATGTACCGCGTCGGGAATATGCCCGTGATCCCATGAGGCCTGCCTGCGTGTGTCCACCACAACGAGGGAACCCGGCTCCGACTCTGCCACTTCCATGACGTCAATCTCGCACTGCAGCTTGGCGCGAAAATAGGCGGCGGGATCGAGATTTATGGCGAGCGGCGAGGTTTTCACGTGTCCTCCGTTGAGAAAAGCGGATTCAGCGGCATTCTCCTTCCGCCAAAGCAAAGACTACGTGATCGCCGGCTTGCTTCGCGCTCCTTGGCAACAACTAGCGCGATACCCCTGGGGGGTACTTGATTTGATACCCCCAAGGGGTATACATTCAATGCATGAGCAATGCAGACCTGAGTATTAGTCAGCCGGGCGGTGACTTCCCGACCATTGAAGTGGATCTGGAGCACGCCGCGCCACACGGTTATACGAGCAACAAGGATGCATACCTGCGTCGCCTGAAACGCATTGAGGGGCAGGTCCGCGGCATCGCGCGCATGGTGGAAGAGGACAAGTACTGTATCGACATCCTCACGCAGGTAGCTGCGGCCACGAAAGCCCTGCACGCCGTCAGCCTTGGGCTCGTCGAGGAGCACATCGGCCACTGTGTGGTTGGCGCTGCCTCCGAGCCCAACCCGGAAGCCCGCGCCGAACAGATCGACGCCAAAGTGAAGGAGGCCACCGATGCCATCGGGCGCCTGCTGCGGTAACTCCGCCACCACACACCACACCATTCAACTCACTACAAAGGAGCGCATCATGAGCCAGACCATCCAGACGAACGTCAACGTTTCCGGCATGACCTGCGGCCACTGTGTTTCAAGCGTGAGCGAGGAACTCGAAGCACTTAACGGCGTCGAAGAGGTCTCAGTAGACCTCAACCCCGGCGGACTGTCCACCGTGACCATCAAATCCACCAACCAGCTCTCGCCTTCAGAAATAGGCGAGGCCGTTGCTGAAGCCGGCTACCTGGTGGTAGCCAACGAAGCCTAGGAGACCTCTTGAGTAACCAGGAGACCTTCAATCAGCCCGAAACCCGGGTCATCGAACTGGACATAGAGGGCATGACCTGCGCCTCGTGCGTCAATCGAGTTGAGCGGAAGCTCGGCAAGCTTGAAGGCGTTGAAGCCAGCGTCAACCTGCCCTTGGAATCAGCCCATGTGACCGTTCCGGCCACGGTAACGGACCAGCAAATCGTGGACACCGTCAACGCCACGGGCTACAAAGCCAAAGTCCGCCAACCCCCGGCCCCCCACACCCGCGAGCGCCACGCCGAGCACCACCACGTTGGACTCACCCCCACGGAGCTCACGAATGACCCCTCGGCCCACGAGGACCACCAAAATACGTCCACCCATCACGGCACGATGACACCGGAACAGACAACGCTGGGTGTGCCCGGTGGAAGCGGCCACGGTGGAAGCGGCCACGGTGGAAGCGTTCACGCCCACGGCGGAACCGCCGGAGGCGTGCGGCAGCATGCGTCTAAGCGAGGCACGAGCGAGCATGCAGAGCACGGCTCCGGCGGTTCCGCACCCGCCGACCACGAAAATCACGCAGAGCACGCAGAGCACGCAGACCACATGTCCCACGGCCCGGCCGCGTCAACACTCCGCCCACGTCTGATCACGGCAGCCATACTGACCGTGCCCGTCTTCGCCATTTCGATGGTGCCCGCCCTGCAGTTCACAAATTGGGGCTGGATTGTGGGTGCCCTGGCGCTGCCGGTAGTCAGCTGGGCTGCGTGGCCATTCCATAGGGCCGCCGCTATCAACGCCCGGCATTTCGCATCCACCATGGACACGCTCGTTTCGATCGGGGTGATCGCGGCTTACCTCTACTCCGCCTGGCAGTTGTTCGCGGATCCCCGGATGACTGAGCATCCCGGCATGGAAAGTATGTCCGGCGGTGGCCTGTATTTCGAGGTCGCCGCGGTTGTCACCACGTTCCTGCTTTTGGGCCGGTATTTGGAAGCAAATGCGAAGGCCAAGGCGGGCGACGCTTTGAAAGCCCTGCTAAATCTTGGCGCGAAGGATGCCACCATTTTGGTGGACGGCCGGGAGCAGAAAATACCTGCTGAAGAACTCCTGGTAGATGACGTCATGGTGGTCCGCCCTGGTGAGAAGATCGCGACGGATGGCGTAGTCATTGACGGCGCGTCCGCCGTCGACGCCTCTCTCGTTACCGGTGAATCTGTTCCGGTCGAGGTCGGTCCGGGCAGTCAGGTGACAGGCGCCACCATCAACACCTCTGGCCGTCTGTTGGTTCGGGCCACACGGGTTGGGTCCGACACCACCCTGGCGCAGATGGGCCGTTTGGTCAGCCAGGCGCAGACCGGAAAAGCGCCGATCGCACGTCTGGCGGACAGGATCAGCGCGGTGTTCGTGCCGATCGTGCTGGTGCTTGCGCTGGTGACGTTCCTGTTGTGGCTGTTCTTCTCCGGCGACCTCAATGCGGCGTTTACGGCTGCGGTTGCTGTCCTCGTGATCGCCTGCCCCTGCGCCTTGGGGCTTGCAACTCCTGTGGGCCTGCTGACAGGAACGGGCCGCGGCGCCCAGCTGGGCATCCTCATCAAGGGTCCACAAGTGCTTGAGGACACCCGCCACGTGGACACCATCCTGTTGGACAAGACCGGCACTGTGACCAGCGGAAAGCTTGCCGTGGACCATACAGTTGCCCTCAACGGCCACTCGCCGGCAGCAGTTCTGACCCTTGCCGGTGCGGTTGAGTCAGCATCGGAGCACCCTATCGCCCATGCGATTGCCGCAGCGGCCAAGGAAGCAATGCCCGACGCCGGTACCTTTCCGGGCGTGGATGACTTCAGTTCCGCTCCTGGCGGCGGAGTCCGGGGAACCGTGGCGTTGGACGGCACCGCAAAAACGATTGTCGTTGGGCGCTCAGGCTGGCTTGAGGAGAACGGCATTGCCCTCGATTCCAGCCAACGGGACGAACTCGCAGCCCAGGAGAACAGCGGTGCCACCGCAATTTGGGTTGCGGTGGACGGACAAGCTGCGGGCATCGTCAGCCTGAGCGATACCATCAAGCCCAGCTCGGCTGCTGCGATCCAGCGGCTGAAGGACCTGGGAATTCGTCCGATGCTACTGACGGGTGATAACGCCGCCGTGGCCGCCCAGGTAGCTGCCGCCGTCGGGATTTCTCGTGAGGACGTCTTCGCCGGTGTCTTGCCCGAAGGCAAAGTGGACGCGGTGCGGAAGCTTCAGGACTCCGGTGCAACTGTGGCTATGGCCGGCGACGGCGTGAACGACGCCGCAGCGTTGGCGCAGTCCGATCTTGGCATTGCGATGGGATCGGGCACGGATGTCGCGATCGAAGCCTCGGACCTTACGGTAATGGGCAGCGATCTGGGTCAGCTCGTCCAGGCCATTGAGCTCTCCCGCAAGACGCTCTCCACTATCAAGACGAATCTGTTCTGGGCCTTCTTCTACAACGCGATTGGTATCCCGGTGGCAGCTCTTGGGCTGCTGAATCCGATGATCGCCGGCGCAGCGATGGCAGCGAGCTCCGTGCTTGTTGTGGCGAACTCCCTGCGGCTGCGCTCGTTCGGGAAGTAGCGCCTACTACGTAGCAGCACATGACGTTCCGGGTTCCCGGAACGTCATGTGCTGCTTTCAGTTTTCAGGGTTGGGCCCGCTAAGCCGTCCCGAAGCGGACAGCAGCCCGGGCCTTTGCCTTGGCGGCTTCCTCGTCACGATTCTTCGCCGGGGCATGGCTCACCAACGAATCCAGCAAGTGCTGAGTGATGTGGGCGATCTCGTGGACGGCCTCAGCGAAAGCCTCCTCGTTGGCCCTGGACGGCTTGGTGGACCCGCTGATCTTGCGCACATATTGCAGCGCGGCGGCCTCCACTTCTGCCGACGTAGCGTGTGGTTCGAAGTTATGGAGAGTCCTGATATTCCGGCACATAACCCCATGCTAACTATGGGCAGCGCTGCATGGGGAGGGGTGCCCATCGACGCTCTTTGGAATCCCACGATAGGTTTTAGCTATTGGATCTTCCGGATGAGCCGGAGGCCGCTGGGGATGCCGAAGAGCTCGGGTCCGAACAAATGAAGGAGAATCTCATGGCTATTTGGGGTGCAGATGTTGATCAGCTTCGTCAGCTCGGTAACAAGCTGAAGGCCGGTGCCGAGAACATCGAGCAGCAGCGTTCACAGCTCAAGGGTGCCCTTGACGGCACCGACTGGAAGGGCCCGGACGCTGACAAGTTCCGCGGCGAGTGGGACAGCCAGCACGCTTCCAACCTGAAGAAGGTTGCCGACGCCCTTCGCGAAGCCGGTGACCGCGCTCAGAAGAACGCTGAGCAGCAGCAGCAGGCTTCCAACTAAGACAGTTGGGAAAACCCCGGACGCAAAGGCGTTCGGGGTTTTCGCTTTTCCAGGATCAAAACTTGCAGTCGCCCTTTAGTCCCGTGGGACCTTGGCGACAGGCCCCGAGGGGACAGGTTCGACGTCGTTCGCGTGATCCAGGACCCTGGCGCCGACGGCCTCTTCAGCGGTCCGGGCTGCCTTGCGGTCGCCGCGCAATTCGTCCACGCGGACCAGGACCACACCGCCCACAATCAGAAGTCCGCCCAGCAACTGGATGGAACCCGGCAGT
This sequence comes from Micrococcaceae bacterium Sec5.1, assembly GCA_039636795.1. Taxonomy (NCBI): domain Bacteria; kingdom Bacillati; phylum Actinomycetota; class Actinomycetes; order Micrococcales; family Micrococcaceae; species Micrococcaceae bacterium Sec5.1. The sequence continues at coordinate 5,343,297 of CP143430.1, forward strand.
TCGCCCAACAGCAGCCAGGCCCAGATCACGGCGAACAGCACCTCTGTCAGCGAAACGAATGACGCCACTTTGGACCCCAGGCTGCGCGCCGCCATGATCCCTGAAACGTAAGCGAGGACGGTCGCGAGAATAACAAGTCCCACAGCCGAAACCCACCAAGGTATTGTCCATGAGCCGAGGGTCGTATCAGCGGTACTGAATGTCATGGGGATCAATCCCAAGGCGCCCACCAGCCACATGACCAGCGCGCCCACCAGAAGCCCGCCCGAGGCGAGCACGAGTGGCGGAAGAGTGTCGTTTTCCTTGGCTGTGATGAAGAAATAGATCACAAGGCACACTGCGGCTGCCATGCCCCAGAGGACACCGATGAAGTCCACCTTCACAGCACCGGTCAGGTCCAGGACAAGGACCAGTCCGCCCAGCGAAAGCAGTGCGCCGGCAGCGGTGAGGGCCCGGGGACGGCGTCGGCTGGCGATCCAAAGCCACAGCACGATCATCACCGGAGCCAGGTATTCGAGCAGCAGTGCGACACCCACGGACAAGCGGGCCACCGCATTGAAGTAGAACAGCTGGCAGCCGGCGACTCCGATGAGCCCGAACAGCAGGATAGTCAGCCAGTTGTCCTTGAGCTGGTGCCAGCGGCCGCGGAGAACTACGACGCCGGGAATCGCCAGGATCAGCGCGGCACCGGTGAGTCGCACGGCAACAGCAGCGCCGGGTGACCAGCCGGTTTCCAGCATGGATTTAGCGAAGGAGCCGGAGGTGCCGAAAACTGCGGAAGAAAAGAGAGCGATGCCGAGTCCTGAGGCCAGGAAACCTTTTGCATCAGCCTTCGTCTTTGTAGCTGACACAGCAGCCTCCTGTCAGGAGTAAAGTGGGCTTATGGTCATGACAGTACTCCCGAAACATGTAAGGAGTCAAAGTGCATTTTGCGCCTGACACCGAGATTGCACTTCGCAGCGTCGTAAATCTCGTCAACACCGCAGCCAATGGCGAGGATTCCCTGACGTCCGTGGAGGACCTTGACGCGTTTCTGGCGGCCGAAGAATTTTCCGGTTCGAGGACTCATGACGAAGCGGAATTGCGCAGTATCAAGCGCCTCCGGAGCGAATTGGCATCACTGTGGTCCGCCGATGAGGACACCGCCGCAAAGACTGTGAACAAACTGCTGGTTGACGCCAAGGCACTCCCCCAACTCGTGAAGCACGATCACTGGGACTGGCATCTCCACGCCACAACCCCCGAAGCACCCTTGGCCGACCGCATGGGCACGGAAGCTGCCATGGCAATCATTGACGTGATCCGCAGCCAGGAAATGGACCGCATGCGCGTGTGCGCCGCCGACGACTGCGACGCCGTGGTCCTTGACCTCAGCCGGAACCGTTCCAAGCTCTATTGCGACACAGGTAACTGCGCCAACCGGGCCCACGTCGCGGCATATAGGGCAAGGAAAGCTGCTGAGGGCGAGTAAGAACCCTGCATAATGGCTGACATGGGGACATCGAGTGACGCTAACGAAGGCAGTATCAACGCCGGACCGCCGCGCTACCCGGTTACGGCTCAGACTCGATTTCAGGACGCGGACTGGCAGCACCAGATGACAGGGCCTTCCCCAAGGCGGCCAACGCTCGGCACCCTCCCCAAAGAGCGGTACGGGACAGGGGGCATGACAAATTTCGGTCAGTTGGGAATTGCGTTCTCCCTGTTGGCGCCGACTTGGGTCATGATCCAAATGTCCCTAACAGTCGATTATGACGGTTTGGCGGGGATCGTCGGTTTGCTATTGAGCGGCATGATAATTCCAGCATTCGCCATCATTGCCGTCATGGTGCTGGGCCTGCCTGTTCGTCTGGCTCCTCTCCTCAGTCGCTGGTGGACTGGGAACGGAGGCGCACATGTTTCAGTCGCTACTGTCGCGGTAGGGCTCATGGTCGCCGGCATCGTCAAAACCCAGCGACAGGTTGGCATCTTGGATGGAGTCGCCTATGACGTCGTTACGCCGGACCCCGGCTTGCTTTGCGGCGGGTGGTTCCTACTAGCGTTCCTCTTTGTCAACGCGGCACTGCCTCTTCGGTGGCGTCGCCGCACAACCCCGAATAATGCATATCCCAAGAAAGCTGCCGAAGGCGAGTAAGAACCCTGCATAATGGCTGACATGGGGGAACAACCAAACCAGGATCGGCGATTTCAGGCACACAGGCAACCTCATACCGCCTGGGTTCGGCCACCAGACTGGCCGGACATGGCCCACTATTGCAATGGGCCTCGCCGTGGCCCTGGGTCTTCCCCTACGCCTTAATCGTCGACTGAGCCTTTGGTGGGTGGGAAATTGGGCCGTGTATATCGTTCTCGCTGTGGCGGGCGCCCTGCTTCTGGTTTGGGGCTACAACAAGCCTGAGCGTCAGGTGGGTGAGATCGACGGATTCACTTACGACGTCGTCCTGCCGGACGCAGGCTTGCTCATGGGCGGATGCTTCCTCGTGACGTTCCTCGCCGTTAACGCCGGTTTCCCCCGCAGATCCCATCGCGTGCCACCTATGCCACGCAAATTCCGCGGCGCCCAATAAACGGACGAGTGCCACCCGGATCGAGGTGGCGCAGACGAATTTTCGTGGCGCGCACGCGTTCCGTGGCGGTCGCGGATATGCGCGTCAGCGGGCCGGGACGTTAAGGGGCACCCGCCCCACAAAAAAGCGCCTCCCCACCGAAGTGAGGAAGCGCTGGAAGGTCAGTGGCCGCCGTCGGGAGTTTCTGTCTCATCAGCAGCCGAACCGGGGGCTGCGGAGCCGCCGTGCCCTGGGCGCTTTGAACTGAGATTGACGCCCGAGCCCTTGCCCAGGTGCTCGGCGTTTTCCTTGTGGCTCATGGAAAGCATCGCAGCCACTACGAGGCTCACGATGAACGCGATACCGGCGCCCGTGAAGGCGAGGTCGAACCGGGGAGCGCGTGCGCTGCCGCCCGAGGCGAAGATCAGCACGGCAACAAATGCCAGTACTGCGAAGAACGCGGAGAACATGAGGGGTCCCTTGACCGAGGTCCGCATCTTGCGCGGCTCTCTTGGTGTCTGGTCTGCCACGGTCATTCCTCCAATGATGGCGGGCCTGTTCGGCTCCCCGCCGGTTGCAAAAGTTCTACAGCGAGTAGAACGTCCAGCTACTAGTTTACGGCCTCGGGGGAAGCGCCCGGCGCAGTGGCCTGGGTCCCCGACTGAGCGTCATGCCGGAGGGTGAGTCCGGAGAGCATCCACAACACTCCGGAAAGGATCGCGCCGCCACCAGCGACGCCCAAAAGGGCGTGCGCCCCGAGCGAAATGAAGAACGGCAACGCCACTGCAGTACCCACAGCGATAACGCCGGAAACAATCCAGTCACGGGTCAACGTGTCGCGATTTCGCAGGCTGTGGACCAGTTCAAAGACGCCAAGTACCAGTAGCGCTGCGGCGGCGGAAAGCGCGACGCCGGCGTCGGACTGAGTGACCAAAGCCGCCACACCGCCTGCAGCGACCACCACCGGAACGGCCGCCGGCAGAACGGGGGACATCCACAAAGCGCCTGCCGTCCCCAGCAGATAGAGGCCGATAGCCCACGCGAGGACCTGCACAGAAGGCGATCCCCAGAAGATCGTGACAAGGCCAAATACCAGTGCAACCGCAGCGCGGATCAGCACGGGTTTCCAGAGCTCGGCCACGGAGGCAGACGGTGTCTGGGCAGAATTCGCTGGGAGAGTCACGCGTCCAGTTTAGTGCGAACCCAGCACCATCCATTTATCAGTGCGCGCACGCAACCCCAACGTGACCCCGCGGGCCAGCATGTAGCCGAGCGCAAAGACGACCCACAACCACACCAGGCCCGCCGCGCCGTCGGGCCTGATGACATGGACGGCCGCCAGCAGTGGCACATAGACCGCAAGATTTACGACGCCGGCAATCGCCAGATAGCGCGCGTCGCCAGCACCGATGAGGACTCCGTCGAGGACAAACACGTAGCCCGCCAACGGCTGTCCGACGGCGAGGACCCAGAGGGCAAGGGTCAAAGCCTCCCGGACACCGGTATCAGAGGTGAAGAGGTAGCCGGCCCAAGGAGCAACCAACGCCAGCAGCAGCCCGGTGACCACCCCAAAACCGAGACCCCATCGGATCATGGTCCGCGTGAGTTCCCGGACGCGGCCAGCATTTCTCGCACCCAGCTCCTTCCCGATCAAGGCTTGCGCGGCGATGGCGAGGGCGTCCAGAGCGAAGGCCAGGAAGGAGAAAATGGTCATCGCCAACTGGTGCGCGGCGAGGTTCACCGCACCCTGGGCTGTGACCACTAGGACCGTGGCGAGGATGGCGAGGCGGAGGCTGAGCGTGCGCAGCATCAGCCACGAGCCAACCTTGGTCATGGCCCGGATGCCGTGCCAGTCGGGCTTGAAGGACACGTCGTGTTGCCGTGCATTCCGCCCGACCATCACCAAATACACTGCGGCCATGGCCCATTGCGCAATGCTGGTCCCGATCGCCGAACCGGTCACGGAGAGGTGCACGGCGTACACGAGAAACCAGTTCAGCCCGATGTTCAGCGCAAAACCTGCAGTTGCAACCACCAGAGGAGTCCGGGTGTCCTGAAGACCACGGAGCACGCCGGTGCCTGCGAATATCAGGAGCATCGCGGCGAGCCCGGGCATCGACCAGCGCAGATAATCGACCGCGAACCCACGCACATCGCCGGTGGCGCCCATCAGACCTACGAGAGGTTCGGCAGCGACGAAGCCGACCACAGCGAGCGAAATGCCCAGCACCAAAGCCAGCCACACGCCGTCGCGCCCTGCAGCCAAAGCTTTCGCCAACTTACCGTCACCGATCGCGCGGGCAACCGCCGGCGTCGTCGAATATGCCAGGAAGACCATAAGTCCCACTGCGGTGTGCATGATCGTGGATGCCAGGCCAACACCAGCGAGCTGATCGACGCCAAGGTGGCCAACGATGGCGGAGTCGGCCAGCAAGAACAGCGGCTCGGCTATGAGCGCACCGAACGCGGGCACTGCCAGATGCAGAATCTCGCGGGCATTCGAACGAGTGGTGATGGTTGTGGTTTGAGGCACTAAACAAGCCTAGTCTTCTCGGGGGGCGGGTAAATTTGGGGCCGTGTCACACAAGCATCCCGTTACAGTTTCCGTTGCCCGCACCATCCTTCCGGGGTACACCCGACAAGCAAACGCCTGGGCACACGCCGGCCAGGAATTGGCGCGTGAGTGGCCTGGGTATCTGGGGTTGGGATGGGTTCGGAGTGGCGCCAGATCAAACGAATGGCACATGCTCTACCGCTTCGCTGATGCTGAAACGCTGCACGGATGGGAGCAGTCCGAGGAGCGGCGCTGGTGGATTGATAGCGCCCGGGAAATGATGGAGACCACCCGCGTTGAACGGCGCACAGGAATCGAGGGCTGGTTTTCACAGGCCGGTGACGCCTCTGTGGTCGTCCCCGAAACCGTTGTGCCGCCTCGTTGGAAGCAAGCTATCAGCATCTTCCTGCCTTTCTTCCCACTCAGTCTGTTGGCTAATTTCCTGCTGCACCCCCTGACGCAGGGGTGGCCGCTGGTGTTCCAAGTGCTCCTGAATATCGTCATCCTGACGCCGTTGATGACGTACATCTTCCTGCCGATCACGACGCGCCTTCTGCAGCCATGGCTACAAGCAAGGCCACGTGGGAAAAGTCACGGAACTTCTTAATTGGTTGACTCTTCAACTTATCTGGGCAAAGGTTGAAGCTATGAACAAGTCCAGCCTGAGCACCACAGCCCTGACCGTCCTGCGCGTTATTGCAGGTTTTCTCTTCGCCGCGCACGGTTGGCAGAAGTTCAACGAATTCACCATCGCCGGAACGCAGGCCTCCTTCGCGCAGATGGGTGTCCCCGGCGCTTCCGCGGTAGCCCCGGTGATTGCAACCCTTGAACTCGTGGGAGGTATCGCGCTGATTATCGGGCTCCTGACCAGGGTCTTCGCAGCCCTCCTCGCCATTGACATGCTCGGCGCACTGTTCCTGGTTCACGCACCGGCTGGCGTCTTCGTCGCCAATGGTGGATACGAGCTAGTTCTGCTCTTCGCCGGCGCCGCCCTGGCCCTCGCTCTTGCTGGTGCCGGCAAGCTCTCCGCCGACAACGCACTCTTCGCCAGGCAGGGATCCAAGCTCCGCGTCCTCGCGTAAGCGCCCTGCTAACCCCAGACGTTCTCTCACATACCAGCCCATTGAGCCGGATGTTCTCTCCCTTTCGTCAGGAAAGCGATAGAACATCCGGCTTTAAGCCGCTGGAAGTGAGAGAGCGTTTAGCCTTCTACACCAGTCAGCTCATTCGGAACATGCTCCAGCTCAGCTGACTTCTTCACTTTGCCCGTCTTCAAGTCCACCGCGTGAATGGTGCTCGTCGCAGGTTCAGTGACGAACGCCGTCGAGCCTTGGACAAACAGCGTGGGACGCGGGTCCTGCCACGTGGTGGATTCTTCCCAAGCGGCGACAACCGGGATCGTCGAGGTCACAGAACCGGAAACCGGGTCGATAACGCGTAAGGAACCATCAGTTCCGAGCACCAGAGCTTCACCGGCAGGTCCGCGCCCCAGCGAGCGGAAGGAGTAGCTGGTTCCAATATCCACAAGCTGAAGGTTTGCGGTCTCAGTGTTGACCAGCGAAATACGGGTTGGGCGTTCCAGCTCAGCAGCCTTGTCCACCTTGTAATCCCCCAGAATCACGGGCGACTTCTCGCAACCCGCCTGATTACCCAGACGTCCATATGCATCGGGGCTGGCCACCTTGGTGATCACGCCATCCTTGTAAATCAGCATGCCGTTCTCACAACCGACCACCACAGCTTCTCCGGCAGCAACAGCCTCACCATGGACGCCAGGGCAGTCCTCATTGCGGACGATTTCCTGACGCTCTTGGCCCTTACCTGCGGTGAGGATAGCGATTCCGGAGCGGCTTTCCTCATTTCCGAGCGTCACCAGCAACTTGCCATCTTCAAGTTCGACTGCCACACCGTGATGCGCTTCTGGCGTTGTGTAGACGTCGGTTGCGGGCAGGGCACCATCCTCGATCGAAGCACCCAATGAGGACGACTTGAAGCTCTCAACCTTGCCTGATCCGTCATTGAAGAGGACTGTCTTACCGGCATGACGAACCACGTGACCGGACTTGTCCGCTTCCAACGCCAGCTCGGTCAGCTTGGGCTCAGCGACGTAGTGATGACTATGGTCACCGTGCGGCTCGGTCCAGGCACCTGCGTCGAACAGGCGGAACGAGTCTCCCGTGGAAACAAACACGTGGCGTCCGTCTCCAGCTGGATTCAGTCGGTTGAAACCGGACAATTCCGCTCCTCCCACAGGCTTGAGGGTGGTGGCGTCCAGGACTCCAATACCGGCATCGTGCGTGTAAACCAGACGCGAAATGGGCCCGCCGGCCTCTTTCGGGCTGGACTTCTCACTGCTGGAAGCGGCGGGCTCTGCACCATTGCCCGCTGACCCTCCAGGGGCTCCGCACGAGGTCAGCAGAAGGGCGGAAAGCCCGACGGCGGCAAGCGGCTTTGCGGGGAATCGGCGTTTCGGGGTGGCTGGGACAGGGGAAATAAGGATGGGATGATGAGGCATGCGTTAAATGATATTGATTCTCATTTGTGTATCAAGTACAACGCTGGCTGTGTCACTTAGAAGGGCAGCATCAACAGTATGTTGACAACATAATGTTGATATTCCATGCTTGGGGTCGAAGAAGCGAAGGAGCAGCACATGGAAAACGTCGGAGGCTCCCAGGACGCTGACGAAGCGGAGCGGGAAACCAGCGCCGTCCGTTTACTCATGGACAGGGGTGGGTCAAACCTCAGTCGCCGGCCCTGGCTTGCTCCTAGCCAACCTCCCGCCGCTATGGACCTGATCCAGCACGTACTCTGGCGGTCTCGGGGTTCCGACCAGGGCGCAGACGCGAATCTCGCCCCCGTCGAGGCCTCGGATCTACGTGGCGCCCTCGCGCTGGTGGCCGCCGCTCGTGGTGAGATGGACGCCGTCGAAACCGCGCTTCTGTTTCTTGCGCGGGCAGAAGGCCTCACGTGGCCGCAGATTGCAGAGAGCCTCGGGCTCCGCTCCGCCCAGGCCGCACAACAACGACTGGATCGGCTTTCGGATCGACCGAACCCTGGTGTGCGGTGACGATGGCTCTGACACTGAGCGGAACCGCCGCGAGCGCAGGGACCGCCTCCGGGACAGCGCGAAGCATCAACGGGCCTGATTGCTTCGGTCGGTTTCGACTTGGCGATGTCTTGGTGGGCCGCACCACGGACCCCGCGTGGACGCCACTTTTCGGAATGGCTGCGGCAGTTGTCACTGAGAATGGCGGAATGTTGTCCCACGCCGCGATCGTTGCCCGTGAGTTCGGAATACCGGCCGTAGTAGGTGTCCGGGACGCTATGACGTTGCTCGCGGACGGAAGCTTTCTGATGATCAACGGATCCTTGGGCACAGTTGCCTGTGCTGCCGTTGCGGAATCACCTAATGACTGGCGACTTGTTGTTTACACTTCACGCCGTGCGGCTCCTCGGGTTCGCCGAAACCCAAGCGGTCGCGGATCGATTCAACCGGGATCACAGCTTGGTCGAATCCGAACTCATCGACGCCGGCGTGCTCGGGTTCGTTTCCCATACTTCCTTTGCTGGTAGCAGTGGGTGGTCCCTGTCCAGTGCCGGGCGTGTAGAGAATGAACGCCTCCTCGCAGCTGAGCTGGAGCGTGAAGACGCCCGCCCAGCGGTGATCGGGGTGCACGGCGAGTTCGTGAACCTCAATGTGACCGTCGTCAGTGCCTGCAGCGCCGTCCAACTGCAGCAAGTGACGGGCACGGCCGCCTCCGGGATTTTGGAGGAGGCGCTGGCTTCGTGGAGTCTGTTGGAAGAACGCCTGACGGGATCATTGCCACGATTCGGGGGCTACTCCCGGCGGCTGATGGACGCGCTCGAGCACGCCCGGAGGGACATTGCCTGGTTCACTGCAACCGACTGCGATTCCTTCCACCGGGCATGGTTCGAGCTGCATGAGGATCTCATCGCAACCCTGGGAATCCAGCGCGGGTAGGCAGCGGTCGTCCGGTCACTTGGACAGCGGGTCCAGACTTACTCACGTAACAGAAACATGCCGACAGTAAACTTCCAGCATGAGTGAGACAGCCGACAATTCAGTGACCCTCCGCTTCCTTGCGGCTCCGATGGACATTGGACACAGCGGCTCGGTCGACGCTGGCACAGTCCTTGAGTGGGTGGACAAGGCCGCGTACGCCGCAGCGGTGGGCTGGGCTAAGTCGTATTGTGTCACCGCCTACGTGGGCAACATTCACTTCACCGATCCGGTGAACAGCGGCGACATGGTGGAGGTAACTTCCACCATCGTGTATACGGGTCGCTCCTCCATGCACATCCACACGGTGGTCAGTTCCCGTGACCCCAAGGGCGGACCGGAGACGATGCACAGCCAGTGCATGGTGATTTTCGTGGCGGTCGGACCTGACGGCAAGCCGATTCCCGTGCCGCAATTCGAGCCCGCCACCCCGGAAGAAATCGAGCAAAGGGATCATGCGCTTGCGCGCATTGAAGTTCGTGAACAGATCGTCAATGCGATGAACGCCCAGGAATATACCGACGCCGGGACCGCCGAGCGCGTCGTCCTGCGGTTTATGGCGGCCCCAACTGATGTGAACTGGGGCGGCAAGGTCCACGGCGGCATCGTCATGAAATGGATCGACGAAGCCGCGTACGTTTGCGCCTCGCGATACTGCGGCAAGGACACCGTGGCAGTGTTCTCAGGCGGCGTGCGCTTCTACCGGCCGTTGTTGATCGGCCACGTGGTGGAAGTAGAAGCTCGTCTCGTTTACACGGGCGCAAAGGGGATGCACATCGCTGTCCACGTCCGCTCCGGTGATCCGAAAACCCGCGAGATGAACTTAACAACGTACTGCCTCACCGTGATGGTGGCCCGGGACGAAACGGGAACGGCGGTGCCCATTCCTGAGTGGGTTCCTGTGTCCGAAGAGGACAGGAAGTTGCATGCCCACGCCCGCGAGTTGTTGGAAATCCGAGGCCGGGCTCCGGGGAATCGGCTGCCGGATCATTTGCTCAAGGCGACCGGCAACTAGCTGAAACTCCATCACCTCAGGCCCGAACACCAGTAAAATTAAGCCTAGAGGTGCGTGGAAATGTCTCTGGCTTTTGCTGTTGTCTTAGTCCTGTTGGGCTTGGCTTCCCTTGCCGCCGCGATAGGCGCGGTGGTGCTGATTATTCGCGACGGCCGAGGGCAAATTCCGCTGGTACCGTCGGTTCGGCCGTGGGTGGCAGGAACCCTCCCAAGTCGCCCATACTCCACGCTCCGTCGCATTTAGCGTAGCGGCGCCCGCAGCCAATGGCGGAAAAGGCTGCCTTCAGGTGGAAGACAGCCGGGCGCTAAACTGGATCATGACCGGTGCCCGTGCCCGTCTTCCGGCTTGGTTCTTCGCCCTGGCCGTTCTCCTTTCAGGCTGTTCGTCCGCGACCGGCGTAGACGAGGCCGCTCCGAATCAACAGACATCATCTTCCACGGCCCAGCCAGTGGCCGGCGGTGTCGCCGGTCCAGCTCAGGGGCCCACTCAGACAACAGCCCCTCCTCCGATTCAGACACCGGCTCCAGTCCCAACGCCTGTAGCGGTGCCTCAGGCGTACTCCCTGAACCTGTACCAAGAAGGCGACTTCGTACCGCAGTACACCTTTGATTGGTGTGTCGCAGCGAGCATCCAGATCGCGCATAACCTCGTCGACGATACCGGAGGCGGCACGTGGGCGGGCCGCGCCCAGCAGTCCGAGCTGTGGGAAATGGCGCGAATGCGCTCGTCCGACTCCTTCAACGGCGCGAACCCCTTTGGCTGGGCAGCGGTGCTGACAGCCGTCGGGATGGGGCCCTACGAAGTCGTCAGCATCGGTAATTATGGGGAAGCAATTCGAACTGCAGCACGGGCCATGGCCACTACAGGCCGTCCGGTCGGCCTGGTCATGTGGAGTGGCCGTCACGCCTGGGTGATGAGCGGATTCGAGTCACTCGGGGATCCCTCCCAGTTCCCGGACTTCTCCGTCACGGGAATTCGCGTGCAGGATCCGCTCTATCCCTACGGCAGTGGGCAGTGGGGGCCTTCCCCTGCGCCCAACAGCCTGCTGACCCCTGAACAGCTGGCGACGCAGTTCGTGGTCCGGGAGCCGCGACGCTGGAGCAGCGCGCTCCCCACTGGGTACCTGCTGGTGCTTCCCCGGCCTTGAACAGCCGAAGCCCTGATGAAAACACCCCACTAAATCAAGTGCAGGTCTATACGCGGACCGGGAGCCCGCCGGAGAGCGCATGGGACAACAGGGCCCCTGCCGTCCACCTCATTGAGGCGACGGCTTCCACACGACTAAGCCCGCCGACGTCGATTAGCCAGACGAGGGACTCAATGCCGATGGCGCTGCGTATCGCCAAGACCAATTGATGGATGTCCCGGTCCGTCATTGTCCTTTGCAGTGGGGCAAGCGCTTCGGTGATCCAGCCAATTGCCCTGCCCTGCCGGAGGGGAAGGCTGTTGCCTTCTCCGTTTGACTGCTCAAGCGAAAGCCGCAACATGGTGCGTTGCTGGGCTTCGGTTTCAACAATAATCCGAAGGAACTCCACTACCACTGCGTCCAATCGCTCCGCGACACCCTCGGGAGGAGAGGCCGGAAGCAGTGATGTTCGTGCAGTTTCAGGATGGGCGGCAGCCAGAAGCTCCCGCTGTCCGGAGAAATACCTGTAGGCGGTGCTTCGTGGGATGCCCGCCGCTTGAGCGGCCTCATCCACAGTGGGAGAAACGCCGGACGCGATCAGGGTACGGGCTGCCGCGAGGAGCGCCTCCAGGGTGCGACGCTTTTGACCGGTCCGCCCAACGTCAACGTAGGCTCTTGACATACCCCTCATGGTACATGAGTCTTGTCATGAGACATACGTCTCATAAAGTCTTCCTACAACGCATTGAGGCGAGCACCATGGAGACGAAGAAGGCAGCATCGGCAATCATCCGACAGCCCGGAGAAGGGGCCAAGCGCTGGTTCTTCGGTGGCGGCATCCATACTTGGAAAGCGACGGCTGACGAGACAGCAGGGGCGTTCCTCCTCTTTGAAGACGAAATGTCCCTCAATAAGGTGACGCCGATGCATACGCATCCGGAGTCTGACGAGACCATGTACATCTTGGCCGGAGAGATCCTGATGAACATGGACGGTGAGGAGCATCGCGTCGCCGCCGGCGGAGTGACCATTGCGCCCCGCGGCGTGCCACACGCGTTCAAAGTTCTTCAGGACGGAACCCGCGTTTTATGCCTCCACACACCCGGCAGCTCGCAGGCGTTTTACGACGGCGCCAGCGAACCTCTTCGCACGGAAGACGAGGCTCAGGCGGTGGACTTCGACCGGATTCGAGAATCCGGTCGGGTAAATGGCGGCATCGAAATCGTTGGCCCTCCCCCGTTCGCGTAGGCCGGGCCCTGAGCCTGAAGGGTTAGAACCCGCCCCCACCACCAGAATCGCCGGCCATGTTCGCGAAGCGCGAGTAGTGGCCCTGGAACGCGACAACAATGTCTTTGGTGGGACCGTTACGGTGCTTGGCGATGAGGATGTCGGCCTCGCCGGCTCTCGGCGATTCTTTGTCATACACGTCTTCACGGTGGAGCAGGATGACCATGTCGGCGTCCTGCTCGATGGAACCTGATTCACGAAGGTCAGACACCATGGGGCGCTTGTCCTGGCGCTGCTCGGAACCACGGTTCAGCTGTGACAGCGCAATGACGGGAACCTGAAGTTCCTTGGCTAGCAGCTTGAGGGCACGCGAGAACTCGGAAACTTCCTGCTGGCGCGACTCAACCTTTTTACCGGAGCTCATCAGCTGGAGGTAGTCCAGGATCACGAGCTTGAGGTCATGCTGCTGCTTCAGCCGGCGGCACTTTGCCCTGATTTCCATGAGTGACATGTTGGGGCTGTCATCGATGAAAAGCGGGGCGTCGTTCATGCGACCCATGGTGGTGGCGATCTTGGACCATTGCTCGTCCTTGATGGTGCCCTTGCGAAGGTCCTGCAGCCCGATGGTTGCCTCTGCCGAGAGCAAACGCATGGCGATCTCGTTCCGACCCATTTCGAGGGAGAACATGACCGTAGCCAGGTTGTGCTTGATGGCTGCCGATCGGGCGAAGTCCAACGCGAAGGTGGACTTACCAACCGCAGGACGGGCCGCGATAACAATCATCTGGCCAGGGTGGAGGCCGTGGGTCAGTTCGTCGAGTTCGTAGAAACCGGTGGGAACGCCCACCATGCCTTCGCCGCGATGCCCGGAAGCTTCGATCTCATCCACGGTGGACTCCATGACGTCCTTCAACGCCACGTAGTCTTCGGCAGTGCGCTTTTCTGCAACCGCATAGACTTCGGCCTGTGCCTGGTTGACGAGGTCTTCCACCTCGCCGTCCTGGCCATAGCCCATCTGGACAATCTTGGTGCCTGCGTTCACGAGGCGGCGCAACACTGCGCGCTCTGCCACGATCTCGGCGTAGTAGCCGGCGTTGGCTGCCGTAGGCACAGTTTGGATGAGCTCGTGCAGGTAGGCAGGTCCGCCGATCCTGTTGATCTCACCTCGCTTGGTCAGTTCATCGGAAACCGTTACAGCGTCGGCAGGTTCGCCGCGGCCATAGAGATCAATGATGGACTCGTAAATCGTCTCGTGAGCCGGACGGTAGAAGTCATGACCACGGACGATTTCCACAACATCGGCAATGGCATCCTTGGACAACATCATGCCGCCCAAGACTGACTGCTCAGCGGGGATATCTTGCGGAGGTTTCCGGCTCGAGTCCGAAGCGCGTGTGCCCTCGATTGAGTCCAAGTGCGTAACTGACAAAGCCGTCCTCCATTTGTGTACCGCTGCAGAGAGTTAATCCCTCAGTGGTGCGTAAAGCGCAGGTGAACCTGGGATGGATTGCCCGAGCCTCCGGACCAGCCGAGTGCTCCTGTTATATCCATGGGGGTCCGACAATTTTCGGCTTTCCCCAATTTCCACAACTTATCCACAGAAGTCTCCCCAAGCATGTTTGCGCGCGGCTGCTTGAAGGTCACTGAGAGGGCAAATTCCATACTGAAACAGGTACCCGAGCCACGTTAGCGGTGTGCAGTCCGGGCGCAAAGTCCGCCGTCAAGTGCACATGTGGATAACCTGTGGAATACCGCCCCCACGTTGTGCACAGTCTGTGCGTTACCCTGTGGATAGAGAAATTCTTTTTGCAGTAACTAGGTTCTGACCTGCGGAAACATTCATCACAGGCTGTGGAGCAAAGAAAGTTTTGGTGGAAAACCATCCACAGACCCAGCTGATCTGGTTGGTCATCAGGGCCTCAAATCCATGCTAAACATGCCGCAAATGTGATGCATCTTACAAAGCGGGCCTTAATTTGACACTGCCCTCTCAGAAGTCTATGCCGAGACTGGAATGTGCTGTGGATAACCAAGTTCTGGCATAAGCTCTAAGCATGGGGATGAACTTTGGTGACGTGCTGATGATTGCCCTTCCGCTAATTGTCCTCGTGGGCCTGCTGTGGGCGCTTTCAGCGGCCTTCAAACCGCGCGATACAGGCCTTTCTGATGCCGAGCGCTATCAACACGAACTTGCGGCCCGTTCCGCAGCGCACCAAGCCTCGCAAGTTCAGGCTGCGCTTGCTGCCAGGGCCAAGATCGAGGCTTCCACCAAACCAAGCCAGAACGAGGCCCAGCACACCCAGCAGACAGAGCAAAGCCGGGCCGCTCATCAGGCCCAAGCCGCCAGGACGGCGGGCGCCCAGACGGGGCATCAGCCTGCGGTGCTTCCCAATGGGCAGCTCAATCCGCAGCTCGCCTTTGAGTTGCAGAACCTGGTTCGCGGCGGGCGCAAGATAGAAGCCATCAAGGTCTTCCGCCAGGCCACACATTCAGACTTACTCACTGCTAAGAACTACGTAGATCGGCTCTGACAACGCCATGGATTCCTTGTTTGTCCCGCTCGTGATTTTGATCGCGGTCATTGCGGGCGTATTGCTGCTGATGCGTTCCTTTAGCAAGCGTTCGGCCGAGACAAAGGCTGGTGTAGCTGCAGCCAACTCCCCCAAGGATCCGGTTCAGCTGGCCAAAGAATCCGCGGCGAAGCTGAATGAGGAACAGCACAGGCGGCTCTATTCGCTCATTGCCCAGGGTCAGGGCATGGCAGCGATCAAACTGTATCTGCAGGCCACTGGTGAGGGGCTACGGGCGTCGCGCGACGCCGTCGGCGCTCTGGCCGCCCACCCACAGCCCTTCACGCCAGAGGCGCAGCCCAAGGATCTGTTGTCGGACGACGACGACGAGCCCGAGCGTTTCCCCTACCGGTACCGGGCCATCGTCAGCAAAGGCGATGTGACCCGCGAGGTGAGCAGCAACATGCTCAACGACGAGATCTACGGACGAATCCGGACTTTGGCAAAAAGCGGTGATGTGGAGGGCGCAGCTCTGGCCCTGACACGCCACTCGGACATCACCATCAAACAGGCCCGTGAGTTCATCGAACTCCTGGACGACTAAGCGCGACTAAAAGTCGAACAGGTCCCCCAGGAATCCTTCCTTCTGAGCGACGCCTGACATTCGAAGAGTTGGAACGCCCGTGCATACTGAACGCATGATTCATCCGGACCTGGTCGAAGCACAGCGGCTCATCAAACGGCTTGGGAGGGAGTGCCCCCAACCCACTCCGGAGGCCGACAACGTAGAGTACGGAGCCGCTATCGCCATCAGTGGCAGGGCGTCGATTCGTTTCCGGGTCGGCAAGCTCACGCCGACGAAGGTGGGTCTGTTCGTGGCTGTGTGGCGGCGATCGGCCGACGGAGGCACGGAACCTTTCCCCGCGGACCACGCTTCCGCCGACGACGCGGACACCCTGGTGATCTCAGTAAGGGAAGGGGCGAAGTCCGGTCACTTCGTGTTTCCACTGTCAGCCCTGATCAGCCACGGCATAGTTTCCGTCGGCGGCTCCGGTGGGAAGCGTGGTTTCCGCGTTTATCCCCCGTGGTCCCTTACGTCGAGTCGCCAGGCGCGAAAGACACAGGAGTGGCAATGCGCCTACTTCCACGACTCCAATGACATTGGATTACCTGCCAGCTGAAATACCGGCCAGCAGCTGTTCGAATGGCAGTGACTCCAAGGTTGGGGCCTTGCGCCCAGGCTGGGGGCCGCTGAGCAGTTGCACGAGTTCACCGGCAGCCCGGTCTACGCGGGCCGACAGGGGCGAGCCGCCGTCGTCGTTTCCCCAGTCCTGGGGCCCGGCGAAGACGCCGGTGGACGCAACCCGGGTCCGCAGGTAGCTGAACAGCGGACGCATGGCGTAGTCCAGGACCATCTGGTGGCGGTCGGTACCGCCGGTGGCGCCAAGCAGTACGGCCTTGCCGTCGAGGGACTTGGGGTCCAGGACGTCGATGAAGGACTTAAAGAGGCCGCTGTAGGACGCGCTGAAAACGGGGCTTACGGCGATGATGCCATCGGAATCCTCGACGCCGGCAATCACCTCTGCGAGGCGCGGAGCGGCGTACCCGGTGACGAAGTTGTTGGCGATGTCCACGGCCAAATCTCGAAGTTCGACGACGTCGATCCTCGCCTCGTAGCCTGCCGCCCGCAGCTGCCGCTCAGTGGAGGCCGCCAGCTGGTCGGCCAGTAGACGACTCGACGACGGGACGCCGAGTCCGGCGGAAAGGACTGTGATGCGGCGGGTTTCCATGGCATTCTCCTGTTGCTCGTTCATTCCCAGCATACATGCATATGCATCTAAATGAGTGAACGGGGGAGCATCACAAACTATTCCCGCACGGTATCTACGGTCAGCGCTTCTTTCCTCCAACACCCGGGACGGCCGTGACCTGTTTCATCCAGGTCGCAATTTGGTCTTCGTCGATGTCGTCAACGGATTCGAGCTCCACACCCCGCGTCGCTTTGCCCATTCCCACGGGCGTCACCGGCGGCACGGGCTGGAGTGTCACGCCATTGATAAACATGAGTTTGACGTGGCCAGCGAAGCCACCGCAGCTGAAGCACCAGCCGTCGCCGACGCCGTAATACGCCATGCCCCATTTCACCGAGCGCTCGAGCCCCGGTAGTGTCTTGGCCGCCAGCGCATCAATGGCTTCGGCGACGCCACGCTGAGGCTGCGGAAGGCTGGCAATGTAGGCGAAGACGGGCTCGTCGCCAACTGCCGCCTTGGCGGGGCTTGCCCTCCCGGTCATGGCTTCCGGCAGCCGGAAGGCACCGGCCTCGATATGTTCTTCCGAATGGTCCACGGTAATTCCCTCACTTCGCTCTGGAGGCATGCGTGGACAGGAAGTCCAAGGTCTTGTCCCTGGCATCGCGAGCCTCGCTGAAGTTCAAGTGGAACTGGTACTCATGCGGCAGCTCGGGGTCGTGATCCGCAGCCCAAAACAATTCGGTCACCGGAACACCCGCTTCCTTCAGGCGATTGCTGTAGGGAACCGACTGAAGCCACGTCAGACCATCGCCGTTGCCGCCACTGATGAAGGTCGGCGGGAAATCCTTGGTCACGAAATCGATGGTGGACATGGTGCTGCCCGCATATGTGGAGGACCAGTCCTTAGTTCCCGTATATGCCCACAGCGAGGTTTTGAAGCCCCACGCAACCAGGCCATTGAGATCCGCCATCGCCCGGAGATCGTAGACTCCGCAATGCAGGATGGTGGCGGCAAGGTCCGATTTCTGGAGCGCGGGTTTGATCCCCATCAGGTTGGCGTACTCGGGATTAACAGTGAGAGTGGTCATTTGGCTGGCCAACTGCGCTCCTGCAGAATCGCCGGCCAGGACAATCCGCGTGGTGTCCACATTCAATTCAATGGCGTGCGCCTTGATATAAGCAAGGGCATCGTTGATGTCCCGTACTGCCGTGGGATAGACGGCCTCCGGTGCGATCGGGTAGCTCATCCCAATGGTCGTGTATCCCTCAGCGGCAAGAATCCGAAGATATGGTTCCACATCGCCTTGAGCCCCGGAGATCCACGCGCCGCCGTGAATCCAGACGATGGTGGGGAG
Source organism: Micrococcaceae bacterium Sec5.1 (assembly GCA_039636795.1). Lineage (NCBI taxonomy): Bacteria > Bacillati > Actinomycetota > Actinomycetes > Micrococcales > Micrococcaceae > Micrococcaceae bacterium Sec5.1. The sequence continues at coordinate 5,361,405 of CP143430.1, forward strand.
CGGAGAAGTGGTCCCCGCAGGGCTGAAAACGTCAAAGGCGGAGCCGGGCTTGTAAACGACACCGGAGCGCTCCTGCAATGGAGTGTCCGGGACATACGGCGTCATCTCATCGATAGTGGACTGAGCTCCGCGTTCAAAAACGCTGCGAATTAACATGGCGGACGGCCAGGGAGTAGCGGAAACGGCTAGGAGGATGATCAGGACCAGGATGATGGCCAGGTCCAGTTTCCTCAGGCGGGAAGGGCGCCGTCGTTTGGCCCGCAAAGCCGCACGGGAGCCTGAGCCTAAGGGGGAATCGCCTCCCGCCGCTGTTCGGGCTGATGCCGCGCCAGTCATGCTGGCTTGAGTCGATTCCAGTGGCCCCATTACACACTCCCCCAGTCGGTGTACCTGGGGACCATGCTAAGCCGTCAGACCTGCATCACGAAGGCCAGGCACTGAAATCGCCCGCGTCGCCCTTCTTAGGCCTTCGGACGCGACGCCTTGAGCAGCAGTCCCCCACCGCCGTCGAACGTTACCGTGTGAAATCCGGGGCCGCGGGCCACCTCCTCAAAGCCCCAGCGCTGGTGGAGGGCGAGCGACGGTTGATTGCGGGAGTTGACCACATACCAGGCCGAATCCGCCCGCTTCCAGATCCACAGCAGCCTCGCCTCCGTCAGTTCTGCCGCCACGCCTTGGCGGCGAAAATGCGGAGCAACCGTGATTCCGCCGAGGTAGTAGCCCGCAGGCGCAGGTCCGTCAGAATGGTCCCAGTAGTGCGTTTTGGCCCAACCCACGACGCCGGGACTTCCATCCCGGGGCATGTCCGGTGGCGCTTCGGCCACCAAGACCAGTCGATACGAATCCATGATTGCGGCACTGATTCCAGCTCCGAACTTCGAAGCAGCGGCGGGAGAAGTTCGCCCGGCGGTGAGCTCTACTTCGGTGATGCCAGGAACGTCACCCTCACGAGCGGGACGGATGAGGAAAGACATTGGGCCAGTCTAATTTGCTGCAAGGGCTTGCAATATGAGTTCAAACTCATAATATGGGATTAGTGATGTGGCCTGCCTCACGCGGCGCGCATCAATTCCAAGCCTTCAAAGTGGAAGGCCCAACGATCGGATTCCCCATGTCAGACATTGCTGTTCTGATCAACACAGCTGTAGCGGTCCTGGCCGCCGTTGTGCTGATCGTCCGCTTCAGAGTCAATCCCGTCATTTCCTTGGTCATCGCCTCCGTGTATTTAGGCCTGGCGGTCGGCCTCGGTGTCGAAGAGACCGTCAAGACGATCACGTCCGGCTTCGGCGAGATCATGGTCGATGTTGGGCTGCTCATCGCTTTCGGCGTTTTGATGGGCTCCATCCTCAATCAGAGCGGGGCTATCCGGCGCCTCGTGGAGCATCTGCTCAAGACCTTCGGTCCCAAGCGCCTGCCGTACACGATGGGTCTGGCGATAGGCACGCTCCTCCAGTCCATTTTCCTGGATGTCCTCCTGGTTATCTCAGCCCCGCTTGCCCGTAAGTTGGCTCCCAAAATCGGAAAACTGGGGACGGCACGCATGGCAACCGCCATGGCTATCGCACTGGAATGCGGCATTGTCTTTACCGTGCCCGGTGTGGCTTCGCTGGCTTTGGCCGGCCTCCTCAACGTCCCGCTCGGCAAAATGTTGCTCTTCGGCCTGCTGCTGGTGATTCCCACCATCGTCATTTCCATTGCCATCATGACGTTCCTCTTCCGCCGCGGTTTCTGGAATGAAGCCAAGGACGAGGACCACACCTTCGTGGCAGAGGAAGACAGCGAGGGCGAGGAACCCGTAAGCGGCTCCCTCCCCGGAACAGATACCGCCAGCAACTCCGGCGCCGGCTCCAACACCCAACCAACCAAGGGCGCAGTGGTTGTTGCCGAACGCGAGAGCAAAGAGAAACCGCTGATCATGCTCTTTGCCCCGCTCCTGACTTCCCTGATCCTCATCGGCGCGGGTGCCATCCTCCAGATTTTCAAGATCGATCTCCCCTGGCTCCAGCTCCTTGGCGAACCTGTCATCGCTCTTCTCATCGGACTGATCGGCACGTGCCTTGTAACCCGTGCGTCCATTGGCCAGAAAAAGGTTGAAGAGGCCATTGCTGTCGGCTTCAAGGAAAGCGGGCAGATCCTGATCCTCACCGGCGTGGGCGGATCCCTGGCGGCCACCGTAAAGGCAGCTGGTCTCGGCGACATCCTTGGTGGCTTCTTCTCAGCGAGCACCGTAGCCCCCTTACTGGTGGTCTGGGCCATCGCCGCAGTGCTGCACATCGCCGTCGGCTCCGTCACCCTGTCCGCCATTACGGCAGCCGGGCTGCTGGCACCCATCGCGCCCGCGATTGGACTTGATCCCGTGCTGCTGGCCCTCGCCGCCGGCGCCGGCTCGCTCTTCATGGTTCACGTCACCAGCAACACGTTCTGGCTCCTGCAGTCCCTTTTGGGCCAGAGTGTGAGGGGTGCATTGAAATCGGTCACGGTGGGAGTGTCAGTAGCCTCCGTGGTCGCGATCCTGCTCATCCTGCCCATGAGCCTGCTGTTCTGAACGCCCGTCGACCGTCCCATCACCAAAGCACGCACGAGAGAAGACCATGACACACGAAACAATCACCCCGCTGGACGGCGTCCGAGTCCTCGAACTCGGCAATTACATTGCCGCTCCCACGGCTGGCAGGCTGCTTGCCGATTTCGGCGCCGAAGTCATCAAGGTCGAGCGTCCAGGCACCGGCGACGAGCTCCGCAACTGGCGCCTCCACAAGGGCAACACCTCCATGCTCTACCGCACGCTGAACCGCAACAAGAAGTCAGTGGTCCTGGACCTCCGCACCGAGGCCGGCAAGCAGGCTGTCCTGGCCTTGGTTGCCAAGTCGGACATCCTGCTTGAGAACTTCCGCCCCGGAACGCTGGAGAAGTGGGGCCTCGGACCGGAAGTCCTCAACGAAGCCAATCCGGACCTCATCGTCACCCGCATCTCTGCCTTTGGACAGACCGGGCCCCTGTCCGAGCGGCCGGGGTTTGCCGCCGTCGCCGAGGCCTTTAGCGGTTTCCGCAATCTGGTAGGTGACCCGGACCGCGCTCCGGTGCGCGTAGGCGTCTCCATCGGAGACTCGATCGCGGGCCTTTACGCCGCCTTCGGCTCCATGATGAGCCTGTACCAACGTGAAGCACGACGCCGAAGCTCGGCTGGCGCTGTTCCCCTCACCGAGCGCATCATCGATGTCGCGCTGAACGAAGCGATGTTCTCCATGATGGAATCGCTGATTCCTGACTATCAGGCTTACGGCGTGGACCGGCAGCGCGTGGGCGGCCGGATGGAGGGCATTGCGCCCTCGAATGCGTACGTGTGCAAGGACGGTGCCAGCATTGTGGTGGCCGGCAATGGCGACTCGATTTTCCAACGGTACATGCAGACCATCGGCCGGCCGGACTTAGCGGAGGACCCAGCGCTGCAGACAAATGCCGGACGCTGGGCGAGCCGCGAGGAACTGGACCAGGCAATCGGCGACTGGACAGGGCAGCTGACCGCGTCTGAAGCATTGGCCGCCTTGGAGGAGGCAGGAGTTCCTGCAGGTCCCATCTACACCGCCGCGGATATCAGCACGGACAGCCAGTACGCGGCCCGCAACATGATCCAGAAGTTCGATGTTTCCACAGGCGAGGAGATCCTCCCGGGAGTAGGTTTCCCGGGTATCGTGCCCGTGATCGGGGAGCAGTCCCTGCCCATCCGCAATCTTGGGCCGGACCTCGGCGAAAATACTGAAGAAATCCTTGGCGGGCTCCTTCACTTGGATGCTGCCCAAATCGATGCGGCTTCCGGCCGCGAGGAGGCTCTCCGACCATGAACGGCTTTGAAAGCACCCACGCCACAACGCTTGGAAACACCTTAGGCAGTGCCATCCTGAGGGACGTCACCTTGCGGGACGGGCTGCAGCTCACCGGAAAACTCCTGCCAACGGAGCAAAAGATCGAAACAGTCCGCGAGATGCTGCGCCTGGGCGTCCCGGCGATCGAGCTCGGATCCATGGCGCGCGCGGACCTCGTCCCCACCATGGCCAACACTCTCGAAGTGGTCCACGCCCTCACGCCCGAGGAACTCGAAAAGTGCTGGATCTGGGTAGCCACACCCGGCCATGTTGCCAAGGCATCAGCTGCAGGCGCGCGGAATTTCCAGTACTGCCTGTCTGCTTCGGATTCACATAACAAGGCGAACATCGGCCGGACCACGGACGAGAGCCTGGCTGCTTTGCCTGAGGCCGTGGAGTACGCGCGTGCAGTGGATGGCCAGATTCAGCTGTGCATTGCAACGTCCTTCACCTGTCCTTTCGAAGGCTACGTTCCGGAGGAGCGCATCCTGGCCATTGCTAACGATCCCCGGGCGGAGGGCACCACTGACATCGTCATCTGCGACACCTTGGGGCAGGCCGTTCCTGCCCAGGTGTCCAGCCTGATCGAGCGTGTGCGGGATGAATCTCCTGCCCGGCGAATCGTCTATCACGGCCACGACACTTGGGGGTTGGGCGTGGCCAACACGCTCGCGGCAATCGAGGCGGGCGCAGCAATGGTTGACGGCGCCTTGGGAGGCCTGGGTGGCTGCCCCTTCGCCCCCGGCGCCAGCGGCAACACTTCCAGCGAGGACATCGTGTTTGCCACACGTCCCGAATGGCTGACGCCGGATGTCTTCGGGGAGCTTGTGGTCTTGTCCGAGAAGCTGCTGGCAGAGCTGGGCGAACCCAACCGTTCAAAGGCTGCCCAAGGCGCCCGCTCCCGGGCGGCAGCCTTTGACTGGGTCATCCCCTCCCCGGCCGTTTAGAAGCTAGGCTTCCCCGCTCCGCCGGCCGCCATCAGCTCCAGCCGCCGCAGAGTTTCGCGGTTGCGGACGGTAATCATTGGATCCCTAAGTACCTTTGGCACCACCTTGCCGGGGCCCCGGATCGCGTCTTCGGCCATGGACACCCGGCACTGGTTGCCACCCAGGTCCTCCAAGGTGATGCGGACCTTTGCTTCACCTACGGGCCAGCCACGGGCCAGGAGTTCCAGGCTCCGGCCAGGCTCGACGGCGGTGACACTCGTGCTGTCGTTGAGGAGGAGCGGCCACGATCCCACGGAGTGATGGAGCTTGGATCCGACCTGTGGCCACTGGTCATCCACAGCACGAATTCTTGATGCACCCACCACCCACCCGGAGTAAAGCCAACCGTCAGCGATGACATTCCAGACGTCGGCGGCAGAAGACTTGAACAGCTGCGTAACGGTGGACATGGAGTTCCCTTCTACGTGCCTTCGGCATCTGTGGTGGGGCTAAGCTAAGCATGCTTATAAATTCTCCGCCATAGGCCGCTTACACTGTTGCCATGGTCAGCAGGGAGTGGCGTTACTGGGCGGCATCCGTAGCCCTGTTGGCCGCCCTGCCCCTGGCGGCATGTGACGGCTCCCCGGGCCAAGAACCGCCCACCAACCCCGAGGCACAGCCCATCTCCGTAGAGGTTAATCAATCCCGGGACCAATACGGCAAGCAAGCCATCCTCATACAGCTCACCAACACCGCAGACATTACCGTTACCGTGAGCGGTGCGCGGCTGAAGTCCGCGTTGTTTGAGAAGGACATCATCTGGGAGCCAACAGCCGGCGCCCTGGAGCTACCGCCTCGGCAGCCCAAGAGCCTTCCTGCCAACCTGCCTGCGCCGCATTGCGGGCAGTCGCCTACTCAACCCCTCAAGGCCGTCGTTGAATATTCGGAGCCAGCTAAGGGATCCGCAGAAACCTCGGTTGAGGCGCAGGATCCGTTCAACGTCCTGCCCCGGAACGCCGACGAGCTGTGCTTGGCAGCCGACGCTGCCGCCGTAGCTGCCATCGTCTTGGACCCCGATCTTGAGGTGGCCCCCGATGGTCGCACCGCCGTCGTGCGTCTTGTCATTACTCCTGCGAGCACTCCTGGTGAGTCAACGCAAAAGCTCACGATTAACTCCATCGACGGAACCACCCTGCTGGCCGAATCGCCCGCGGATCCTTGGCCGCGGGACATCGCGATATCGTCCGGCGCCGCCCCGAAAGAGGTGCCCTTGACGATCCGTCCTGCGCGTTGCGACCCGCATGCAGTGGCCGAGGATAAGGTGGGAACGCTGTTGCCGCTAAGGATCTCGGTGGGTGCACGGGAAGGCGTACTGAAAATTGCGGCACCAAATGAGTTGCGTGGGCGTATCTACGACTTCGTGACGTCAGCCTGTGGTGGAGCCGCTCGTTAGGGCGTTTCTATTCGTCAGTGCTCGACGTGACGGTCCCCTCCGAGAAGACGAACTCACCTATGACGGTGACGCCGTCGAGGTCGTAAACCGGGATACTCACCGGACCCTTGGCCCGGCTTGCCTGCCAATGCAATGCCTCTTCTGGCGACTTGAACAGCGATGGATCGCCAGTTGCTACTTTTCGTTCCTCGTTCTTGACATACCCAATTCGATCGTTGGTTGCATACGCCCGAATCAGGTCCGGTTCAAGGGAAACCCCATCGACCTCAGTTGGAAGGCCATACGTTTGGCCAGCGGCATTCTTCTCGAAGGTGGCGTCACCTAACACGACAGCTGGCGCATGCGGCACTACTTGGGGCTTGGCCGTCGGCTGGGATGTAGCGCTGGCAACTCCGATTCCGGCACCCCCGAGAAGAACTGCACCCAGAAGGACAGTTGTTGTTCGGGTTTTCAATAGACGTTTCATTTTCCCCTCCGAAATTATGGACACTGGACGCTCCTCGGAAAAGGCCAGCACTGTCGAAAATTGTTTGGAAGCTTTTCAGACACTTGGCCTAGGACTCCAGTCCATGTACGGATGCCTTTAGGACGCTAATCACTTCGGGCGGTATCTGGGGATCATTGATCAGGCTCACAACCGGTTCATACCAGCGAAGTACACAGTTCGAATTGAGTCTGCCGAAGGCTATTAGGTCCTGATCCTCAAGCTTGTCGCCGTTGATCAGTCGTCGAAGGGATGGGAGGGCAAGCGAAGCAGCAATTATCAGTTGTGCATCGATCGGGACCATGGGCTCACCGCTGATCCATGACCTCAGCGGCTCACCAGGTCTGTAGTTGGCGGATTCCCGTGGCAACTCCGGTGAAGGACTGATGGACACCAAGTGTTGTCGCCTCTCTCACGGACTAGGTAAATTCCTCACAGGATTTCCCACGATTGATCCGGCCCCGCCTGTGTGCACCAGACAAACAGTGAGGGGCGGACACATACTATGTGGGCCTGCATACGGAAACGTGACGTGGTTCTCAATGATCCGGCCAGGGAAATTCAGACAACCTACCCGGACGCTGCCAGAGAGACTGGATTTAGCCCACTGTCGCCAGAGCGGCCGGAGCGCATTCCACCCTGACTTTCACATTGGCTTCCACCGTCTTCACTTCACCGTCCATCTGGTATGGCAGGGGTTTGAGTGTAGTGAATTCGTAGCTGCTCACGCTCGGCTGATCGCCCAGACCTTGCGTGGTTGCTCGGAGGGCAGTCAGGAGCACTCGCCATTTGGGCATGTGCGGAAAGATGATGACCTCAAATTTCCCGTCCGAGGGGTGATCGTCGGCCTCACTGAGCGTGGCGTACTTGGCCATTTCGGGGATGTTGGCGAAAACCAGGCTGTCGAATTTCCTGCGTTTGCCCTCGGAGGTGCGGATGCCGAAGGGCTCGAATTTCGAGAAGGTCTTGATGACCGAAACCATCTCAGTCAGGGCTCCCTTGCTGCCCTTTTCGAGCTCGGTGGCCACAACAGGTGTGAGGCCGAATCCGATATAGGAATGCGCATACTCCAACGGCTCGCCTTCTTTTTGGCCAGTGTGAATGCTCAGGAGGTCAATTTTCCGGACGTGTCCCTCAGCAATAGCCTCTTCCAGTGGCTTGGTTCCCGTGATCCGACGGTGATCGTTGGCGTTGCCCGCGGCCATGACCGCACACACCGCTTGCGGGTTTCCGGCCTGCATCACGCCGTTGACAACCTCGTTATAGCCACCATCACCGCTCACGGAGACAACAAGGACGTCGCCTCCCTTTGCTGCCGCCGTCCGGGCCAACTCCACAGCATGTCCAGCGTGTTCAGTGGGCTGCAGGGTAATCTCTGGCGCGTAGGGCAGCATGTCCTTCAGCTTGACCTGTAATTGCTCGGCCAGTTCGGGCGCATTGCCCGTGCTGTTGGGATTGAAAATAATGGTGATCGATTCAAAAGTTCGTGCAGAATCCATAATGTGCTCCTTGCGTGTGCGCCCGTTTGGTTACTACCCGTTAGCTCTCAATATCCCCTACGACTCCCCCGGGAACCGCCCACCAATGAGTCTGGTCATATGTTCCGCAGTCGCGAGCAAAGGTTCCACCCACGCTTGGCACGTTTCCAGTGGCATCCGCAGCGTGGGGCCGCTGATGGTGACTGCGCCCACCAGGGCAGCGGCTGAATCGAACACTGGCGCCGAAAGCCCGGAGGCCCCGTCTTCCCGCTCCCCTACAGTGATCGCAAAGCCATCGGCCCGCGTCTTCTTGACCGCAATCTCCAATTCCTCGGAGCTGGTGATCGTGTAGTCGGTAATGGGCTCCAACGGGTCGCGAAGGACAGCCTCCATCAATTCCGGCGACCAAGCGAGCAGGACCCTGCCGGCCGAACCTGCGTGGAGCGGAATGATCTTGCCAAGGTGCATCTCCCGGCGGAGCGCGTGACGGGTATCTGCCATGGCGACGCACACGCGGTAGTGCTGTTCGGCTTTGAAGAAGCACGCAGTCTCACCGGTAGTATCGCGCAACGTCTTGAGTAGCGGGCTCAGGATGTCCACCACCTCCATGCCACGGGTGGCTGGAGCTGCCCAATAGGCCATCCGCATGCCAATGCGGTACGCGTCGCCCTCCCGGTCCAGGAATCCTTGGGACGTCAGGTTGGTGACGAGACGCTGCACCGTGGATGTCGGCATCCCGGTGTACTCGCGAATGTCGCTCAGCTGCAGCACCGGCTTCGAGAGGGAAAAGGCGTCCAGGATGGACGTGATCTTGCCAAGGACAAGCAAAGGGTTGCCGTTGGCCTTCACGGAAGCATCGGATGCTGACATAAGTCTCACGCTAAACGCTCGCCGGAGGGGACGCCAATCCCCGGGCCGGTAGAACTACAGCAGGACCGTGCCCTGGATGCAAGTAACAGATGCCCCTCCGACCCAGATGTCACCGCCCCCAGCCTTCACATGGATGCGACCCGCCCTGCCCAAGGCAGTGCCCTGCGCCGCCACGTATTCTTCAGGAGCCCGGCCGCTGCCGATCAGCCACTGCGCTGCACCGGCATTGAAACTGCCGGTCACGGGATCTTCCACCATCGCGTCGCCTGGAATGAACGTCCGCACTTCAAAGTCGACGTCGGAACCGGGCTCGTGCGGGCCGATCACCCCGACCTTGAGATCACCCATGGCCACCAGATCCGGCTCGATCGCCAGGACCTGTTCGGCGGACTCAAGCAGGACACCAACCCACTCAGGGCCGTTCACCAGCCATGATGCGTCCAGCAAGGAGTCCTTCGGCAGCCTAAGACCGGCCGTCAGCTGGGAACGAACATCGGCATCCACCGGCTCGAAGCGGGTCAGTGGTGGTGCAGCAAAAGCCAGCCGACCGGCGTCGTGCTTCACCCGGACCAAACCTGCGCCACATTCCTGCACCAGCACGCCGTCAGTCTTGGGCTCTCCCCCGGCCTGCAGCCAGGTGTGTGCGGAACCGAGGGTTGGGTGCCCAGCGAACGGGAACTCCTCGCTGCCCGTGAAGATGCGCACACGGTAATCGGCACGCGGATCTGTTGGAGGGAGAAGGAAGGTGGTCTCGGAGAGATTGGTCCAATTAGCAAAGTGCTGCATCGCCTCGCTGCTCAGTCCCTCTGCGTCAACTACTACTGCCAGCGGGTTACCGCGATATGGCTGGGCTGAGAAGACGTCAACTTGGTGGAAAGGGCGGATGCGCAAGGATTCTGAAGTCACCGCTGCAGGCTATCACTGGGTGGCTGGCCGGTGATGTGCATGCGAAACTACGAGCATGGCAGAGAACAAGACCCAGCCCACGGACGTGTCCGTGGATGAATTCCTGTCCTCCGTGGAACACCCCGGCCGGCGCGCCGATGGGTTGGAACTGCGGAGGATGATGCAGGAGATCACCGGGGAGGAAGGGGTTATGTGGGGGCCCACCATCGTGGGATTCGGTAGCTACCACTACAAATACGAGAGCGGACGCGAAGGTGACTCTGCCGCCGTCGGATTCTCACCGCGCAAGGCGAACCTCGCGCTCTATGGCCTCACGTACGGCCCCGATGCCGACCGCCTGCTTCCGGAGTTGGGCAAGCACAAGACCGGAGCCGCATGTTTATACATCAATAGGTTGGACGACGTGGACCGTGAGGTCCTCGCAGAGATGATCCGGACGGGCTACCAACACGTCATGTCGGAGCTCAATACCCCGTAAATCTCCGCCGAGGTGGCATTTAATGACAATCCCAGCGCTCCGGATTGGCATTAAATGCCATCTCGGCGCGGGTTGGGGGCAACAAAAGGACCCCCACCACCGGAAACCGGCAGCGGGGGTCCTTCTTAGCAGTCAGAGACTACTTCCCTGCAACGACCTCGAGGTCGATAACAGCGGAAACATCCTCGTGCAGGCGAACGTTGGCCTGGTACGAACCGACAGACTTGATGTGGTTCGGCAGTTCAACGTTGCGCTTGTCGATGGCGCCGAGGCCAGCGGCCTCAACAGCAGCAGCGACATCAGCAGGCTTGACGGTGCCGAAGAGACGACCGGACTCGCCGGCCTTCACCTCGAGCTTGACCTTCTTCGAGGACAGAGCCTGAGCCTGTGCCTGTGCAGCTTCAACAGAAGCGTGGGCACGAGCAGCGCGGGCAGCCTTGATGGACTCAACCTGCTTCTCGCCACCCTTGGTCCAGGTCAGAGCGAAGCCGCGGGGCAGCAGGAAGTTACGTGCGTAACCGTCCTTGACCTCGACAACGTCGCCAGCAGCACCGAGACCGGTTACTTCGTGGGTCAGAATGAGCTTTGCCATGTTAGTTAATCCCTTCCCTTAGCCGCGGCCAGCGCCGGAGTAAGGCAGCAGAGCAACTTCGCGGGCGTTCTTGATTGCCTGGGCGATCTTGCGCTGTTCCTGAACGGTAACGCCAGTAACGCGACGAGCGCGGATCTTTCCGCGGTCGGAGATGAACTTGCGCAGCAGTGCTACGTCCTTGTAGTCGATGACAGTGATGTCAGCGGCCTTCAAGGGGTTGGACTTTGGTTTGGGCTTACGGAGTTCAGCCTTAGCCATCGTGGAGCTCCTTTTCTATGGAGCCCGTGGATATTGATCCACGGGATGGTGGTGTTCGACGGCGGTAATCGCCCGGATGCCTTGCGGCAGTCCCGGCGGGTTCCGGCGTCGGACTTTTTCTTGGTGTTTAGAAGGGAGGTTCGGAATCCGGGCCGTTGCCCCAGCCGCCTGCATTGCTGACACCGGGCGTAGCCCAAGGGTCATCCTGCTGCGCGGGCTGGTTGCCGCCCCAGGTTCCACCGGAGTTGCCGCCCTGGCTTGCACCAGCTGCTGCACCTCCTCCAAAGCCACCGGCGTTACCGCCACCGAAGCCACCCTGGCCACCGTTTGCGGCGCCGAACTGGCCACCGGAGCGCTGGGTACGGTTGACTTTGGCGTTTGCGTAACGCAGGCTCGGGCCGATTTCATCGACCTCGAGCTCGATAACGGTGCGCTTCTCGCCTTCTTTGGTTTCGTAAGAACGGCTCTTCAAACGGCCGGAGACAATGACGCGCATGCCCTTGGTGAGGGACTCGGCCACGTTCTCGGCTGCTTCGCGCCAGACGGAAGCGCGGAGGAACAGGGTTTCCCCGTCCTTCCACTCATTCGACTGACGGTCAAAGGTCCGGGGAGTAGAAGCGATGGTGAAGTTCGCTACTGCTGAGCCAGACGGGGTGAACCGCAGCTCCGGGTCATTGGTGAGATTACCGATGACCGTAATAGTGGTTTCGCCTGCCATCTACTGCCTCCTTGTTCGTTCCTGCGGTGTAAAGATCTGGAAGGGGCTGATTACTCAGCAACGACCTTCTGGTCTTCGGGGCGGATGATCTTGGTGCGCATGATCGTCTCGTTAAGAGACAGCTGGCGGTCAAGTTCCTTGGCGGTAGCCGGCTCAGCGGTGAAGTTCACCACTGCATAGATACCTTCGGACTTCTTCTTGATGTCGTATGCCAGACGGCGACGGCCCCAGATGTCAACCTTTTCGATGGTTCCACCATCGGTGGTGATGACATTGAGGAACTTCTGAAGCGACGGCTCTACGGTACGCTCTTCGACCTCGGGGTCGATGATTACCATCAATTCGTAAGGACGCATATGTGAACCCACCTCCTTTGGGCTAAGCGGTTACGGTATTTCCGTAACAGGAGGTTCATTTGCGATGCTGTGGCTCGCTCCCCCGCCGAAGACTCGGAAGGAGGGCGCAACACAGACTTCAATATCTTAGTGCATCTCCTGCACTCAAAGCTATTCGGTGGGGTCGTGGACCGAAACCTGCCAGTTGCCGTATGTGGATAACCCCGGCTCTGCAGGAAGCTGGCGCCCGCTTGAAACGACAAAACCCCTGGAAGATCAGCGATCTTCCAGGGGTCTCCTGTGCGCGGAGGGGGACTTGAACCCCCACCCCCTTTCGAGGACTAGCACCTCAAGCTAGCGCGTCTGCCATTCCGCCACCCGCGCAGGGTGATTCGAAGAAACAGTGTTTCGTTTTTCTCCGTAACAGCGACAAAGACACTAACACGAGGATGCCCATTCCGTAGATTCCTGCGTCCCGGATCAAAAGGGGAACCCGAGCTAGGGTGGGGGCATGGATGCACTGAACTCCCTGGTCCTGACAGTCGTTTTCGCAGCGATCTTCCTCTACGCCCTCTATTTCGTGGTCCGTTCGGGCGTACGGGATGGCATCCTTCAGGCCGACAAGAAGCGCAGCAGTACCGGCGTCGGTGACTAGGTGGCCATGAACAATGTGAGAGTCAGGCGCAGCCGGTTGCGCTTCGTGGTCATGGTGGCAGCGGGCGCCGCAGCCTTCGTGGTCACAGGCTTCGCAGGCAGCTGGGTTGATGCCCCGGCCGTGGGCTGGGCAACGGCCGCGCTGATCTATGTTGCGTGGGTGTGGCTGGTGATAGCGCGGATGGATCCCGCCGAAACGCGGCAACACGCGACCTCCGAGGACCCGTCCCGTGGGGCCACCGACCTTCTGATCCTCATCGCAAACCTGGCCAGCATCGCAGCCGCGGTCGCGGTCATCGTCAACTCGCACACCGAAGGATCGGACACGCGCTTTTACTCGGCCGCACTGTCCCTTGCATGCGTAGCCCTGTCCTGGATGCTGGTCCAGACGCTCTTCACCCTGCGCTATGCGGAGCTCTACTACAGCCCCGACGCCGACGCCGGTGGTGGAGTGGGTGGCATCAGCTTCAACCAGGATCGCCCACCGCAATACACGGATTTCGCTTACCTGGCCACGAGCCTGGGCATGACGTATCAGGTTTCAGATACCAACCTGGGCAACCATAGGATCCGGCTTGAGGCCTTGAAACACGGTCTGCTCTCCTACCTGTTCGGCACCGTCATCCTGGCCGTCACCATCAACCTCGTCATTGGTTTGGCCCAGTAGTCCACCGCCGCCCGCCGAACAGTTCCGGACGGGACGCCCAGTTCCGGACGGCGTGGCCAGGCGTAGGCTACTTGCCATGAAGCCCCGGCTGATTTGGGTTGCGGCGATCATTCTCGTGGCCGCGATCGGCGGACTGGTGTGGTTCGCGGTGGACAAGTCGCGCGTGTGCCCAGCCATTGGGAGCGCCACGCCGATCGAGCTGAAGATAGCGTCGACGCCAAGCCGCGTCCAGGCATGTTTCGGAGACGGCTGCACACCGCGGCCCCTCCAGCAGCAGACGGATGGCCGCTGGCTCGTTCCTCAGGAGCCACAGTATCTACCTGCCGGGCAGTCAGCTTCCCCTCCCAGCGTGGTGGCCAAGGTTCGTGTTGTGGTCAAGGAGTCCGGCAAACGCCAGCGGGACGCCGTCTTCGACATCCCTGCGATTCCGGGTGTTCCGGACACCACCGGCGCACAATGCCCCGGGCCCATCCAGTACCTCCCCGTTGAGGTGCCTTAACCACAAACGGGGCAGCCGCCGTCGAACGCTGACGGCGGCTGCCCCGGACGAAAAGGACGCTTACGACGCCGGACCGGAACCCGACGTCACACGCTCGGCTTCCCCGTCACCCACCGGAGCCGAGGGCGTGCCACGCTTGCGGTATCGGAATACGCCGATGGCGACGACAACCGCAGCCAGAGCCAGCGAGAGGAAGAGCGATTCTCTTGTGGATTCAAGGATCACCATGCCGATGATGAGCGCAACGATGCTTCCAATTGCTATCCACGTGAGATACGGGAAGAACCACATCTTGAGGTCGAGCTCCTTTGCGGCCGCGCCCATTCGACGGCGAAGGATGAGCTGTGAGCTGGCGATGACCAGCCACACAAACAAGGCGATGGCACCGGACGTATTGACGAGGAACAGGAACACGGTGTCCGGCGCAACGTAATTCAGCCCAACCGTGATGAAGCCGACCACGGTTGAGGCCAATACTGCTGCCGCAGGCACGCCGCGCTTGGAAATCTTCATCCAGGATTTCGGGGCGTCGCCACGCTGCGAGAGCGAAAAGAGCATACGGCTTGCTGTGTACAGGCCCGAGTTCAGGCAGGAGAGAACCGATGTGAGGACCACGATGTCCATAATGGTGCCGGCACCCGGGATTCCGTAAAGCTCAATCACGGCAACGTACGGGCTTTTGGCAACTGAAGCGCTGTTCCACGGCAGGAGCGTGACCACAATGGCAATGGAGCCGATGTAGAAGATCAAGATGCGCCATACGGTGGACTTCACGGCCTTCTTGACGGCGTCCACAGGGTTTTCGGACTCGCCCGCAGCGATCGTGGCAATCTCGGCACCGAAGAACGAGAAGACCACTACGAGGATGCCGGCCAGGACGGCGCCGGGACCGTTGGGCATGAAGCCACCCTGATCCAGGAGGTTGGCCACGCCCGGAGCGGAAACGCCCGGGATCAGGCCAAGGATCGCTGCAATACCTGCGAGCAGGAAGATGACGATTGCGGCCACCTTGATGGACGCGAACCAGAATTCGAACTCGCCGTACGACTTCACGGAGCCGAGGTTGGTAAGTGTCAGAAGCACCATGAGAACCAATGCCCAAACCCATTGGTCGACGCTTGGCACCCAGCGGTGCATGATGGCAGCGCCGGCGGTGGCCTCAATGCCGAGCACGATGATCCAGAACCACGCGTAGAGCCAGCCAATGCTGAATCCCGCCCAGCGGCCCAACGCCTTGTCCGCGTAGGTGGAGAAGGAGCCTGTCTCCGGGTTGGCCGCAGCCATCTCGCCAAGCATCCTCATGACGAGGATGACCACCAGGCCAGCGGCCAGATAGGCAACAAGGATGCCTGGACCGGCCTGTTGGATGGCGGCACCGGAGCCCACGAAGAGCCCAGCACCAATCACGCCGGCGATGGCGATCATGGAGAGGTGTCGTGGCTTCAGGGACTTTGAAAGCTGTTGGTCAGCGTGCATGGGTCGGCGCCGTCCTTAGTGTCTTTGGAGAGGGCCCGAGTTGATGTGCAACGGGCCACATGGCTTTTCCACACTAGCCATCCGCGAAGGGCAAAATCCTGTGCGAGTGTACATTTTGCGGTTCTCGAAAAAGGAAGCATGCACAAAAAGTATGACTATAGGCATCTAAAGTTTCCTAGGAGAAACATTCGAAACGCCCTTGAAACGAGTCCTTGAGGCTTTCTTAGCCTCCTTCGGGGACTTAGACGTCGGTCCGGAAGAACAGCTCCGCCACAGAAGCCAAGCGGAGCGGGTCCTCCACGCCGCACAACTCCCGTGCCGAATGCATGGACAGCAGGGGGATGCCGACGTCGACGGTCCTTATCCCCAGCCGCGTCGCTGTAAGGGGACCGATGGTCGAGCCGCACGGAAGGTCATTGTTGGAGACATATTCCTGATACGGCACATTAGCGTCGTTGCACATACGAGCCCACAGCGCAGCTCCCGTCGCGTCGGTGGCGTAGCGCTGGTTGGCGTTGATCTTCAACAGCGGCCCCCCGTTGAGTACGGGCCGGTTTACGGGATCATGCCTCTCGGCGTAGTTCGGGTGGACGGCGTGGCCGGCATCCGCAGAGACACAGAACGACGCCGCCAGGGACTGCCGCCGCTGGCTCACCGAAGCGCCAAGACCGTCAGAGATTCGGGTCAGGATGTCCTCAAGGATGGGCCCGCAGGCACCCGAGCGCGAGTTGGAACCGATCTCTTCATGGTCAAACGCGGCGAGGACAGCGATGGGGCCGTCTTGCGGCGCCGCTTTCGCATGTTCGATCAATGCCACCAAGCCAGCGTGCGTCGAGGAAAGGTTGTCCAAGCGGCCGGAGGCGAAGAACTCACCCTTGGCGCCGAAAATCGCAGGTGCCTGGGTGTCCGCCACCACGACGTCGTAACCACCGATGTCTGCCGGATCAACGTCGGCGCCCTCGACTCGACCGGCAAGCAGGCCTAAGAGATCCTCGTTGGCCGGGTCACCCAGCCCGAAAATCGGGTTCATGTGCTGCTGCTTGGACAGAAGGAGGCCGTTGTCATTGACGGCACGATCCAAGTGGATAGCCAGTTGCGGGAAGCGCAGGAGCGGGCCCGTTGCAGTCAAGTGCTGCGTGCCGTCGCGTAGCACCAGGCGACCGGCCAGTTGCAGCTCGCGGTCCAGCCAGGAGTTAAGGAGAGGTCCGCCGTACACCTCGACGCCGGCCTGCAGCCAGCCGAACTTGCCGGTAGTGGGCTTCGGCTTCAGTTTGAAGGAGGGGGAGTCCGTGTGGGCGCCCAGAATATTGAAGCCGGTGGTTGGACCGGCATTTTCGGGCATAACCCACGCGATCAGGGCGCCATCGCGGATGACATAGAACTTGCCCGCGCCACCTTCCCACGGCTGCAGTTCATCCAAGGAGGTGAAGCCAGCGCTATCAAGCCGGCGACCGGCCTCGTGCACTGCATGGAAGCTGGACGGCGAAGCCGAAACATACGCGCCGAGGTCCTGGACGTGGTCAACTGCTGCGGAGGCATTCGAAGGCATGCCCCCGAGTCTAGCCGCGCGCTTCGACCTCCTCGCGTCAGACCGTGACGTTCAGCGCGGCTGTGTAGCCTCCCTGGACCGAACCAGACATGGTGGCCAACTGATATATGCCTCCATCGTCAGCAAAGACGTTGTCATCCGCCAGGGTGCTCTTTGCGAAGTTACGGACACTCGACTCATATCCCTGCGAGGCGTAGACGTCCTTGCAGGCCGCCTCGGTCAGGGCGATCTGGGAAACTGCCAACACCTGCCCAGCCGCAGACGTGTTGCTCATGGATTCAAATACCTCAAAGTGAATATGAGGCCACCGGCCACTGTAGGCGCCGGGATAGATGGTGGTGAAAGTGACCTGGCCGTTGCTGTCGGCTTCCTGGACGCCCCGGAGGTAGTTCTCGTTCTTCAGCCCCGAGTCGTACAGGGAATACTTTCCGTTCTGGTCACAGTGCCATGCATAGACCGCTGCGCCCGCCAGCGGCGAACACCCGTTGGCGTTGTCCAGCAGCGTTAGCGTGAAGGTCAGCGGGACACCGGTGGCCTTCGTGCTGGAGCTTCCGAAGCTTGAAGTGATGTCCTTGCGGACCACTCCCGATGCTTCGAGCACATTGGGCCCGTTGGAACCATCGCCGGGGTAGGGGCCGAGTGTTTCCTCGGGGATCTCTACTCCGCATTCAGCGAGTGCACGCGTCACGGTACTGGTGGCGGAAGGCGTTCCGGCCGCCGTCGTGCTTTCTGTTCCGGTAGCGGCAGCAGCGCTGGAAGACGACGACGGCGATGCGGTGCCACCTCCGGAACCCGGCGTACAAGCAGCCAGGGCTGCTGCCGTCCCGGCGCCGAACAGGACGCCCAATGTGCGCCGGCGGCTAAGGAGAGTGGAGAGATCGAATTCAAGGCCGCGATCGTGGTCTGGATGGGGCTGCGGGGAGGTCATAGGTCCATCAAACCCACAGGGGCTGTGCCTTGTACATGCAGAATCTGTGGCGCGCCTATGAAAGTTGCGCGCGCAGGGCCTCCAGCATGTGTGTGCAATATAAACATTTCTATATGCTTGTAATGCTCGTCACGTTGTGCCACGATTGCTCCCAGTAAGCACATCCACGGAAGGCATTGCCCCATGAACATTGAACTTAAAGCCGTGCGGAAGCTGCGCATCCACTGGCCCATCCCGCTGGACACGATGACCCAACTTGCTAGTGGCGATCTGGGGGCCCTGGAGTCTGACCCAGGCATCGCCTCGCTGCTGCAAGCGCTCACTGCAACGCCGGAGCTGGGTGGCTTCGGCAATTACCACCACGTCTTCGAGTCCTCAGCAGGGTTCGAGGGGTTTACCGTCGCGGAAGGTGCCAATCCCACGTTGGGAAGCGTGGGGCAGAGGACCATCTCGCCGACATTCGTGTTCACCACCTACTTCGATGACTCGCTCTCAGACCAGGCCGTTCATGAGCTCGTCCAGCGGATCGTGGATATCCACCCGTGGGAAGTTCCCGTCATTGAAGTCTCCGGGCCACTGAGTGTCTCCAGCAGCGTCCATGCTCCCGCCATTGAAAGCAGGGTAGCCTGATGAATTCCCAGTTATGGCAGCAGCTCGCGCCCCTGCTCCAAGGCAGGACGTACACCGATCTGACGCACGCGTTCCATCCGGGCCAGCCCCATTTTGCTGCCTTTCCGGATGAGTCCCGCGAAGCCCTCTTTGACATGGAAAAGGGGGACGGCTTTACCGCCCACCGGTACTCGATCGTTGGCCAGTGGGGCACCCACGTGGATCCGCCGTCGCACTTTGTCCGGGGCGGCCGAACGCTTGACGAGATACCAGTGGAACAAATGCTGTTGCCCTTGGTTGTCCTGGATATCAGCGACCGTGTTCGCGACGATGACGATGCCACCCCCACGCTCGCCGACGTTCAGGGGTGGGAGGCGAGGAACGGGCACATTTTGCCAGGTTCGTTTGTGGCGCTCCGCACTGGTTGGAGCCGGCGATGGCCCGATGCCCAGGCCATGGCGAACAAGGACCAAGCCGGTATCAGCCACACTCCCGGCTGGTCACGGGAGGTTCTGGAATACCTGATCGAGAAGCGGGCTGTGGCTGCGGTGGGCCACGAACAAACGGACACTGATCCCGGCGTTGCCACTTCCCAACAGGACTTCAGCCTGGAAACTTATGTCCTGGCCCGCGACAAGTGGCAGATTGAACTCCTCGCCAACCTGGATAACGTACCCGAGGCAGGCGCCGTCCTGGTTGCTACCTGGGCCAAACCCTTGGAAGGCAGTGGCTTTCCGGCCAGGGTTTTCGCCATCCACTAGCTAGAATCAATCCATGTCAAAGACCTCAAGCATGGGCCGCGGCATGATGGCCATCCTTGCGATCGGTGCCCGTCACGCGCAAGGACACGACGGCGGTACGGTCGCCGACGTCGCGGCCGACCTGGACAAGGACCGCAGCCAAGTATCGCGGAGCCTCAAGGGCGCCTTGCAGGAGGGTTTCCTGGCCCGCAGGGATCAGAGGAAATACAGCTTGGGCTGGACTATCCTGACGGACGCCCAACTGGTCGCTGAACAACGGCTGAAGACGGACGGGCTAACTGCGCTTGAGGGTCTCGCTTCTGAAACCAACGAGGCATGCTTTCTTGGCGTGCTCAGCGGCAACAGCACGGTCACCATCGGTGAACAAGTGCCTGCCAGCGCCAACCTCGTGGGATCGTGGCTTGGACGTCCCTATCCTGCATATTGCAGTGACGCGGGCCAAGCACTTCTGTGGGACGCCCCGGACGATGAAGTTCGCAAGATCTTCGAGTCTGTTGAATTCGTGAAGCATGGACCCAATACGCCTTCTTCCGTGGAGGACTTCCTGGCGCGGCTCAATGATGCTCGCGAACGCGGTTACTCGATCGTGGACGAAGAAGCTGAGCCCGGACTCTACTCACTGGCTGCGCCTATACGCGACTTCAAAGGGGAGGTTGCTGCGGCCCTGCAGATAGTTGGCCCGAAGTCCCGCATTGAACCTCACCGCGAAACGTACGCCGTCGCGCTCCACTCCTGGCAGGAATGGCTGGAGTCCATGGTGGGTGGACGACTTCAATAGCCGCCCTGACCTCAGTTCCCCGTTGCGGAACCGGGAGTCCCGGATGCGGAACCGGGAGTCCCGGATGCGGAACCGAGCCGGTGCGCTGCCGAATGCAGCAGCGGGGCCAGTTCCGGCGCGGCCCTCTCAAGATCGGAAAGCGTACCCAGGACACTGAGCGCAGCAATGATGGCGCCTGAAGAATCCCGAACAGGTACGCCCAGTTCCCACACGCCGTGTTCGAACTCCTCGGCCGCCAAAACAAATCCCCGGGGCCTGTCGCGCTCCATGAGGGCGTCGACTTCCGCTTCGGAATGCGCTGCAGCAGGCCCGCCAACTCCAATGAAGTTGACATCCTTGAGCAGGGCTTCAAGTTCGTTCCGGGAGTGGTCCCATAGCAATGCCCGCCCGGAACCCGTACACCACACAGGCGTGACCATTCCCGGCTTCGCGAATCCGCCCAGCACCGAGTTGTTGGTGGAGGAACGCAGCAGCAGAACCTTGACACCATCGCGCACTGACAGCCGGGACCTAAGCCCCAGGGACGAGACCAACTCTTCCAGTTCTGCCCGGGAATCACGCACCCAGCCAACATTAAGGGAGGCGGCCAGGCTGAAGAACCGGGGTCCCGCACGGAAAGGTCCGCGCTCCAGCCGCTCCAGCAGCCCCAAGTTGCACAGTTCCTGGGCCAGTCGCGAGACCCGGCTCTGCTCCATGTCCAGCTCAGCCGCGAGCTGGGATACGCCAAGGAGCTGACGGCCCTGCTTTTCGCGGTCAGTAACCAACCGAACGAGACGAAGCCCCTGCGCCAACGACGACGCCTCCGGTGACACCTCCAAGAAATCCCGCTCCTTCCGCCAAGCGCTCACGCCATTCTCACACGCCCGCGTCAGGGGCAAGAATCAGGGGCCCTTGGTCAGGACGACAAACGGCTTCACGGCCGGACTCTCTCTGAAGTCCGGCCGTGAAGCTCTGTGCTGGATTGATCAGGCGATCTGCTTAGCCGCCGCGCGTCCATGCCTGAAGTGGAAGTAGATGTAGCAGGCGGCCACGAACGGAATACCGAAGTAAAGGGCAGCAACCTGGTTTGGATCGAAGGCAATGCCTATCAGTGAGACCAGGCAAAGCGTGAATGCCAGGATGGGAACCAACGGGAAGAACGGGGCCTTGTAGGCAAGATCGGCCACCTGCCCGCCGTTTCGGATAAATGCCCGGCGATGGAAGAAGTGGGATGCTGTGATTGACATCCATACCCCTACCACCGCGAATCCCGCCACGGAAACAAGGGCAAGGTATACCGTTTCGGGGGCAACCACGCTGCTGATCAGCGATGCCAGCCCGCCAAGCATGCTGACAGAAAGGGCAACAAGGGGAATCCCGCGCTTCGTCAGTCGCTTCAGTGCCTTTGGCGCGTGCCCCTCGTCGGACAGCGAGTACAGCATGCGGGCACAGGAGAACAGTCCGCTGTTTCCGGCAGACAACAGTGCCGTGATGATGACGAAGTTCATGATGTCCGCCGCATAGGGGATGCCCACCGAGGAGAACACCGTAACGAACGGGCTCTCATCCAAGCCCACCTGATCGAAAGGAACAGTGGCGGCGATGACGGCAATGGCACCGACGAAGAAGATCAGGAGACGAATTACAGTGCTGCGCATGGCTTTGGGAATGTTTCGCGCGGGATCGGTAGTTTCTCCAGCAGCGACGCCGATGAGTTCAGAGCCGGAGAAGGCGTAGAAGACTGCCAGGGCAGTAACAAGAACCCCCGAGAAACCGTTGGGGAAGAGGCCCCCTGAGGTGTTGAAGTTTTCAAAAAGGAACGGCTGGTTTCCGGATTCCGAGAGCGGCTGGAACCCGAGGAGTGCGGCTCCGCCAAGCACGATCAACGCGATGATCGCCCCCACTTTAACTATGGAGAACCAGAACTCGGACTCTCCGAAGAACCTGGAGGAAATGGCATTGAGTCCGAAGAGGATTGCTGCGAACACCACGCACCAGACCCACACGTCCACGCCGGGGAACCACCGCTGCATGAGCAGGCCCGACGCCGTGAATTCGGACCCGATCGCAACCGCCCAGCAAAGCCAATAGAGCCAGGCTGTGGCGAAGCCCGTGGCGGGACCAATGGATCGTGCAGCGTAAATGTGGAAGGCGCCTGAAACCGGGTAGGCAATGGCCAGTTCGCCGAGGCAAGCCATCACAAGGTAGACCACGAAGGCCCCCACCAAGTAGGCAATGACAGCGCCAAGGGGACCCGCTTGGGAAATCGTGTATCCGGAACTGAGGAAGAGGCCCGATCCGATGACGCCGCCCATCGCGATCATGATGAGGTGGCGCGGACCCATCGTTCGGCGGAGGCCGGTTTCGGCAGCGGTGGACGAGGCGGGAGAAGCGGGAGCATCAGGTAGTTGGTCCAATTGCAGGGGTGCTGAAGGTTCCATGTGGTGTCTCCGGTTAATGACAGATGCGAACGGTACGCCTGAGGACATCCGGACTGAGGGTGCCAAGAAGGGCGTCTGTAGTGACGAAGGTAACACAATTTCGACGCATATGGTCATTAAAAACATTTGTTAATGCATATGTTGCACGTTACGCGCTGCGTGGTTAGCCGGGATTAGTAGTCCGGGTTGCTCGGTACAACAAGTCCCGTCTCGTACGCGTACACCACCACTTGCACACGATCCCTCAATTGCAGCTTGCTGAGGATGCGGCGGACATGGGTCTTGACAGTGGCCTCGGACAGGAAGAACTTGTGGGCGATCTCCGCGTTGGACAGCCCCTCGGCGATGGTCGTGAGGATCTCGGTTTCGCGCGGAGTGAGATCGTCCAATAACGGATCGCGATGTGGGTTGGGCGATTGGCCGGGCACGCTGCCGCCGCGTACATATGTTTCCAACAGCCTCTGCGTCACGCGGGGGGCGACAACGGCGTCGCCACTGGCCACTAGTCGCACAGCGTGCACGAGTTCAACCGGGGCAACATCCTTGAGCAGGAAGGCAGAGGCGCCCGCTTGCAGCCCCGAGAAGGCGTATTCGTCCAGGTCAAACGTGGTGAGGATGATGACCCGCGCTTCGGAACCGGAGTCCGAAATGCGGCGCGTGGCTTCTATGCCATCCATGGTGGGCATCCGGACGTCCATAAGCACCACATCCGGCTGCAGCTCCTCAACCTGCCGGACTGCCTCGTTCCCGTCCGATGCCTCGCCCACTACATGGAAGTTATCTTCACCTTCAAGGATGAGTCGAAAGCCCATTCGCAGCAGTGGCTGGTCATCCACCAGCAGGATCTTGATGACGCCGTTCTCTACCACTATTCCCCCTTTTCGCCGTTCCAGTGCAGCTCGGCGTGGACCGCCCAGCCTCCCCTTTTGCTCGGACCGGCACTAACGATTCCAGCATAGATTCCCGCCCGTTCACGCATCCCGGCGATGCCTTGCCGTGTTCCCAGGCTGTCCATTGACTCGCCACCCTCGCGGGTTCCGCGGCCGTCGTCGAGCACGTCTATACTGACCAGGTCGCCCTCGCGGGCTACCTGCACGTCCACGCGGCTAAGAGAGCGCCCATAGCGAAGAACGTTGGTCAACGATTCCTGCACAATCCGGTAAACGGTGAGCTCGAACGCAGGATCGGCCGGAAGCGCGGGCCCAGTGTGCGCGTAGTGCAGCGGCAGGCCAGCCGTGCGGAATCCATCCAGCAGCTTGGCCAGGTTAAGCCCGGACTCAAGCGGTGTCAGCGGCGCCGGGCGGCCGGAATCGTCGCGCAGGACTCCAAGCACCCGGCGCATGTCCGCAAGCGCCGCCCTACCCGTTCGGGACAGTTCACCCAGGACATCCCCGGCGCGGTCGGGGTCCTTCTTGACCACAACTGCAGCACCGTCCGACAAACTGATCATTACCGTCAGGGAGTGAGCCACGACGTCGTGCATTTCGCGGGCAATCCTGTTGCGCTCGGTGACCTTGCCCAACTGCGTTGTCCGCGCCGCCCAGGCAGCAATCTCGGCCTCATGCTCCCGCCTCTGGCGGACCGAGATACCAATGCCCGTGGCCAGCAGGTTGGACAACATGATGGTTACAGCAGTGGCGATGTTGTTGATGAGGTGGAAGTTCTCGGGGACGTCCTGCAGGGTGTTCATACTGCTGGGACTTGTCCACATGAAAAGGTACAGCAGGCTCAGCGGCAGGCTGGCAGCGCCAAACACCACCAGTGAAGTTGCTCGCTTCCGGTTCGTGGCTACAGCGTAGAGGGCGAACCACAGGCCCGCGGAAACGTTTGAGCCCCACGGGTTCAGCACGGTGGCCAGGACTTCCAGAACCGCGACGGCGGCAACCACCTGAAGCGGGTAGCGCCGCCGGAATATCAGGACAGTCGCGATCAGCAGCAAGAGCCCGACGACGAGCCACTTTCCCTCAATGATCGAGGCGATGATAGTGGGCAAGGCCAACAGGACGTAGCAAAGGACAACCACTGCATCCATCGCGCGGGGACGCTGGAAAAAGTACCGACGAATACGGCCCCTGCGGCGCTGGGCAATTTCAG
Source organism: Micrococcaceae bacterium Sec5.1 (assembly GCA_039636795.1). NCBI lineage: Bacteria > Bacillati > Actinomycetota > Actinomycetes > Micrococcales > Micrococcaceae > Micrococcaceae bacterium Sec5.1. The sequence continues at coordinate 5,386,201 of CP143430.1, forward strand.
CGAAGGACGCGTCGGCTGTCACAGCCGGCGCGTCCTTCACTTGTGGAGCTTCAGTCATGGATTGAGCCTAGACGGCCTAGACGTCCCGCTTCTTCAGCAGGACCATCGCCAAGGCAACCGGCACTACAACCCAGGCGCCGAGAACCAGGGCGGCCTGCCAGACTTCCAGGGTGTCCGGAACATGCTCGACGGCGGTCATCGGGTTGATCGTGTTACCCGGAAGGTACTTGCGGGCCTCCACGAGGAAATCGCCGGGAATGAGCTGGAAGGCAATCGGAGCCACAAAGAACAGGCCCACGAGGCTCATGATGCCTCCTGCCGAGTTGCGGACGATGGTTCCAAGTGCCATACCAATCGCTGCCACGGCTGCCACGTAAATGCTGTTGACCAGCAAAAGCTTGACCGATTGCGAGCTACTGAGATCCAGCTTCAGATCGTAGTTATCCACGATCGGGAGTGACACGAGGCCAGCTATGAAGGTGGACACCGCCGTCAACAGGAAGGCACTGACCATCACGACTATCAGCTTGGCCAGGAATGGCGAGAGCCTCTTGGGGACCGCGGCGAAGGTGGAGCGCGCCATTCCCGTGGTGAACTCGGAGCTCATGAGCAGGACGCCCAACGAACCGAGGATTAGCTGGGCGAAGGCGATGCCGGAGGTGGGGATGCTAACGGCGATGTCCCCGCCCTGCGCGGCAATGGCTGCGGCCGCTTCAGGATCCCTCGCAGCTTGCTCAGCGAACTGCCCCGTTCCCCAGGCCGAAAGTGCTGCGAAGCCGACCATCACCAAGGCTGTGGAAGCAAGGAGAATCAGCGTGGACAACAGTGTGCGGAACTTGATGAACTCCGAGTTCAGTACGCGATGGAACGCCGGTCCGGGACCGACGGAATTACGCATGGACTTGCGGTCCAAAGTGGTGGTGCTCATGTCTATTTCCCTCCGGCCTGAACGGGAACAGCGGCCCCGGCGGTGATGTGCGAGTGGTATTCCACCTCGTCTTTGGTCAACTCCATGTACGCCTCTTCAAGGCTTGCCTGGAGCGGGGTCAACTCGTAGACCATGACCTGGTTGTCCAGGGCAGTCCTGGCGATTCCGCGCGGATCCAGGCCCGAAACTTCCAGCAGCTCACGCTCGTGGACCTCCACGGAGACACCCGTGCCGGCGAGCAGTTGCATGAGCCGCTCCGGCTGGTCCGTGCGGACGCGGGTGCGGGCCTGGCCCTTGCCGGTGATGATCTCTGCGATGGGTGCGTCCGCAATGATCTTGCCGCGGCCAATCACGATCAGATGGTCTGCCGTCAACGCCATCTCACTCATGAGGTGGCTGGACAGGAATACGGTGCGGCCCTCGGAAGCGAGGTACTTCACCAGGTTCCGAACCCAGACCACGCCTTCCGGATCCAGGCCGTTGACGGGTTCGTCCAGGATGATGGTCTGTGGATCGCCCAGGAGCGCTGCCGCAATGCCGAGGCGCTGGCCCATACCGAGCGAGAAACCCTTCACCTTCTTCTTGGCGACTTCTCCCAACCCGGTCATCTCGATGACCTCCCGCACCCGGCTCTTGGGGATGCTGTGGGTCGCGGCCATGGCGAGCAGGTGGTTGTACGCCGTGCGGCTCGTGTGGACTGCCTTGGCATCCAGGAGCGCACCGATTTCACGCAGCGGCGCAACATGCTTGGCGAACGGCTCACCGTTCACGGTCACCGAACCCGCAGTGGGAGTATCCAGCCCCATGATCATGCGCATAGTGGTGGACTTGCCGGCACCGTTCGGGCCCAGGAAGCCCGTCACCCGTCCGGCTTGGACAGTGAAACTGACACCGCCGACGGCGGTTTTCTCGCCGTAGACCTTCGTCAGGCCTTTTGCTTCGATCATGGAAGCGTTCCCTCCTCGGAGCACGTGTGCGTGCAGATGAGTTGTTGACTGTACTAACCACGCTAGTCACAGAGGGTGCGGAAATCGCCTGTCTCAGGGATGATTCAGGGTCCAGTCAGGGTAGTCCTCCCGGATGACCCCAGGATCTAGGATCCTGGGTCCACCGGCAGTGGGCAGTACACACGGAGCTCGCGCCTCTTGACAGTGAAGACGGCACTGCGCACCCCTGGCTTAGGCTCACCGTCCACGGCAAGGACCAACGGTTCTCCGATCGCCTCAATGGTCACGGTGGTTGCCTCGGTCAGATGCGTGACTTTGGAAGCGGCAACGGTACCCGTGACCACGGCCCACAGCAGTCGGGCACGGGCAAATGGTTCATCCGCCGTGATCATGCGGACGTCGAAGACGCCGTCGTCCAGCACGGGGCGTCGAAGTGGGGCATGGTCGCTGGGGTAGTACCGTCCTCGGCCCAGGTACAGGATCCATAGCTTGTGCCTCACGCCGTTAACGGTGAGCGTCGTGGGCGAGTTCACGCCGAACGTTCGCAGCGATGCCACCAGACTGGCCAGGGGCTTGCCCATGGCAGGCTGCAGTCTCTCCCTACGGCGTACGAGGTTCGGATAAACACCCACACTGGCCGTATTCAGCATGGCGATCTCACTGGCCTCAGGGTTGTCAGGCAAACCGCGATGTACGGCAACATGCCCGAAATCCACCAACGCGGCCTGACCTTGCGTGACTGCCTCGATTGCGTCGTCAATCGAACTGGTCCCAAGATCACGCGCAAAGTGGTTAAGGGTGCCCCCGGGCAATACCAGCAGAGGCAGGGAATGCTCGACGGCGGCAGCCGCCGCAGTGCCCACCGTCCCGTCACCACCCCACACGCCAAGCGCTATGGTGCCCGGCCGGGTAGCTGCCGCTTCAACTTCCGCGGCTACATCCTCGCCCTCAGCGATTTCATGAATATGCGCCTTAGGGAATACATCCTTCAAGAGTTCGCCGGTTTCCTGAGAGTACGAACCGCCGAGGACGTTGACGGCGATACTCAGCCCCTCGCCGTCGACAATCGCTGGAGCATCTGCCGGCGTTCGGCGGGGTTTGGGCTCGGCGGGCTTGGCCGGCCACCATTTACGCGTCAGCAGTGCAGCACCCGCTCCAAGAGCAGAACCAAACACCACGTCTGACGGCCAGTGGGCGCCTGTGTGCACACGGGAGTAAGCCACGCCTGCCGCTAGGGGCGCGAGTACGGCACCCAGGACGGGAGAGACCATCCCCGCTCCCACAGTAAAAGCCACGGCAGAAGCCGAGTGGCCAGACGGCATTGACGAACTAACGGGCTGTGGATGCACGAATCTGAAGACCGGCAAATGCTCAGGCAGGGGTCGCGTCCTGGGGAGTGCCGTCTTGAAGATGACGTTGGTGACGCCGGAGGCAACGCCCAAAGCAAGGAGTCCGTGCAGGGCTGCCCTGCGCGGCTTTCCTGGAACACTCGCCATGATTCCCGCGATACCGAACCAGAGCTTCCCCTTGGTGGCCGCTGCGGAGAGCCGCCGGAAGAGATCATCATGTTCACCGTGAGGCTGGCGCGAAACCGCCCTGACAAGGAAATGATCGAACCTTGCCACGTGCTTGGGCCCTTTGCCCAGGAAACCTCGCATGCCACCACAGTAGCGCGAGCTTGGCCGCACGAGCCTGCGGCATTCCCGTGACGTTCAGACGCTCCATCCAAACTTTCCCTGACTACGATGAGGTGCATGCTCCGAGTCCTGCGTCCGCGTCGAAGGCCCGGCTGGCAGATCGTCGCCCCAGCCTTGTTCTTGCTCTGCGCATTCGCGGTCCCGGGAGCCATGCTTGTGGCCGGTCAGGGAGAACCCGCCCTTAACAGAATCGATACAACATGGCAGGCCTATACCTTCACCCTGCACGCCCCGTTCTGGGACGGAGTAAACGTAGTGCTCAACGCGGTTGGCTATGTAGGGATGCTGGTGTTGCACCTTGTTTTGGTGCTCGCACTGCTCATCTGGCGGCGTCCCAAGGCTGCTATCTTCACTGCACTGGCGGGACTTTCTGCCCTGGGGCTCACGCAACTGACCAAAGCCGTTGTCGGCCGCGAAAGGCCGCAAGGCGCAACGGTCCTCTCGGATACCGGTTCATACCCTTCGGGGCATGTTTCTGCCACAACCGCGTTTCTCGTCGTGTTGGCGTTGCTGATTGGCCGGCAGTGGGCGAAGGTGGTGGCCGTTCTTGGCATACTCGCGATGATGATCAGCAGAACCTACCTGTCGGCTCACTGGTTAAGTGATGTCTTGGGTGGCGCTTGCCTTGCCGCCGGCGTGGTTCTGCTGTTGTGGTGGCCGTTCTCAAAGATATGCGTCCAGGAGAATGAAACCGCTGGCCGGGCAACTATTTGGCGCGCAGGGGCCTCGCAACGCCAGCAAGAAGCAGGGCAACAAGAATAGGTACTCCGATCGCCAGGAGTGCCATGTGAATTCCCGTTTGATCGCCAAGGTAACCCAGAAGCGGCGGGCCAGCCAGGAACGCGACATAGCCAATCGTTGAGACCACAGAGACCCGTGCCGCTGCATGCTTGGGATCGTCGGCCGCAGCGGACATGCCCATGGGGAAGGCCAACGCCGCACCAACGCCCCAGAGAGCAGCACCAAAGCCGGCCAGCACCACGTTGCCGGCAAAGACGAACAACGCCAGGCCCAGCGCGGCCGCTGCCATGCTGGCCCGCAGGACAGCGACGCGGCCGAACCTGTCGATGACCTTGCCGCCTAGGAAGCGCATCCCCGTCATGGCAGCAACGAAGAGCGCGAAGAGCAGGGCGCCGGTCGCTTCGGAGGTACCGAGTCCATCGACTGCTGCCTTGGCAATCCAGTCATTGCCGGCGCCCTCCGTGAGGGTCGCACCCAAAACCACCACACCGATGAGCAGGGTCCGGCCGTCCCGCCAAGCCGTGGGTCCCTTGGGAGCCGGCGCGCCGTCGTCGAGAGTTTCAGCCACTGACGCTTCGTGCGGCAGGAAGTAGCGCGGCACGGTCAGCGCGAGGAGGACAGCAAGTCCAGCGATCACGAGCAGATGCTCAGGGAGGCCAACACCAAGTTGGGAGAGCCCCGCCCCGATCAAAGCGCCTACAAAAGCCCCGCCGCTGAACGCTGCGTGAAACTGGGGCATGATGGTCCGCTTGAGCCGGTGTTCGACGTCGGCCCCTTCGATGTTCTGGGCCACGTCCCAGAGGCCGATGCCGATGCCAAAGAAGAAGAGGGCCATCGCTGTGGCCGGAACCGATGCAGCCATGAGGGAGAAGGCGATCGCCGCACCTGCCGCCCCCGCCACGATGCCCGCAAGACGTACCGTTCCGGCGGTACCGATTCGGCCCACCACCCAACCTGCGGATGGCAATGCCATCAAGGACCCGACGGCGGTGCAAAGCAGCAGGGTGCCCATTTGACCGGAGGTCAGGCTGAGAGCCTCAGTGACAGCGGGGATGCGTGCCGCCCAGCTGGCAAACACCAAGCCGTTCATGGCGAAGATCAGGAACGTCGCCACCGCCGCGGCGTTGACATTGGCGGTGCTTTTTGTGCTGGTGGTCATGCAATCACAACTTCCACAGAGAGTTTGTCGAGCCGGGCAAGATCTTCGGAGGATGGCTTGAGGTCCGTGACGATGATGTCCACAGTGTCCATCGCAGCAACCAGAGCTACCGCGCTGGCATTCCACTTACTGCCGGAGGAGGCAACGATCACCCGCGACGCCGATTCCAGGCCAGCGCGCTTCACTGCGGCGTCGTCCAGGTCATGGGCCAGCAGTCCATCCTTGAGATTGAGGGCGCAGGGCGTCACCACAGCGGTATCGAACCGCAACGAGCGGATATTCGCTTCGGTCATGGGCCCGCGGAAAGACTGTTCGCCTGGAATGAGGCTTCCTCCCGGGAGTATGAGCTGCGGCCGGCGGCCTTCCTTGGCGTGAGTCAGCGCCTCGACGCCGTGCAATGACATCGGCATCACTGTGAGTTCACGCTGGCCCAGTCGCCGCGCAATCTCCGTGGCGGTGGATCCGCTGTCCAACCACACATGCTCGCGGTCCTTCAACAGTGCGTCAACAGCCGCCGCGATCTTGAGCTTTGCCTCGTGATCTTCCAGTTCTCGCTGCCCATAGCCGGGGTTGTCACCTCGCGCTACCAGACTGCGGGCGCCGCCGTGGATCCGCTTCAGTACTCCATTGGCAGCAAGAATCTCGAGATCACGGCGGACTGTGGCGCCCGAGGCTCCGGTGGCGGCTACCAGCTCGTCCACGGATACTTCTTCGCGTTTGCGCAGCAGCTCGCCAATGAGCCGGTGGCGGTCAGCAGTTCCCATGATTCAACGGTATCAGGCTCGCGCTCATTTAATCACGCAGTGTGATCATTTGCTCACCGATGCTCTCTCACATCCGGACACTTAAATGCCGATGCTCTTCCACATCCCACCCCTCAAACCCGGATGTTCTCTCCCTTGCGTCAGGAAAGTGAGAGAGCATCCGGCCAAAAGGGCAACGAGGTGAGAGAACGTGGGGACTACCGGGCGCGCTCCACGCGTTTCTCATCCCAGACGGGTTCCTCGGACTCGTAGACCTTGCCATCGGAGCCGAAGATCAGGAAGCGGTCAAAGGACTTGGCGAACCAGCGGTCGTGGGTGACAGCCAGGACCGTTCCCTCGAAGGCATCGATTGCCCGCTCCAGCGCCTCGCCGGAGTGCAGGTCCAAGTTGTCGGTGGGCTCGTCAAGGAGCAAGAGGGTGGCTCCAGACAGCTGCAGCAGCAGGATCTGGAACCGGGCCTGCTGGCCACCGGACAGTGACTCGTACTTTTGCTCCGATTGACCGGCCAATCCGTAGGAGTCCAGAGCACCTGCCGCAGCTTCGCGGGGCAGGCCCGAGCGGTGTTCATCGCCGCGGTGCAGGATCTCCAACAACGTCCGGCCCAGCAGATCGGGGCGAACGTGCGTCTGTGCGAAGAATCCCGGGCGGATACGGGCGCCCAACTTCACAGTTCCTTCATGCGGCACTTCAGCAATGACAACGTCCGACACCGGCAAGTGCTCCCGCTCGGGGTCGGTGCCACCGGTGGCAAGCAAGCGCAGGAAGTGGCTCTTACCGGAACCGTTGGAACCGAGTACGCCCACACGGTCGCCGAACCAGATTTCCGTGGAGAACGGCTTCATGAGCCCAGTCAGTTCAAGCTTCTCCGCCACGACGGCGCGTTTGGCTGTTCGCCCACCCTTGAGGCGCATCTTGACGTTCTGCTCAATTGGCAGGGCCTCGGGTGGTCCAGCCTCCAGGAACTTGGCAAGACGGGTCTGTGCTGCCTGGTACCTGTTTGCCATGTCAGACCGGAACGCGGCCTTGTTCTTGTACATGTTGACGAGTTCCTTGAGCTTCACGTGCTCCTCGTCCCAACGCTTGCGGAGTTCCTCGAATCGGGCGTTCCTGTCGGCGCGTGCCTCTACATAGGAACCGAAACCGCCGCCGTGGATCCAGGCTCCGGCACCGTTGATGCCGGGTTCCAGCGTCACGATTCGGCCGGCGGCGTTGTTGAGCAGCTCGCGGTCGTGGCTGATGAACAGCACGGTCTTCTTGGATTCGTTGAGCTTGGATTCGAGCCAGCGCTTACCGGGGACGTCAAGGTAGTTGTCCGGTTCGTCCAGGAGCAGGAGTTCGTCCGGACCAGCGAAGAGGGCTTCCAACACGAGGCGCTTCTGCTCCCCACCGGACAGCGTGGAGGCACGTCGGAACTGTGCTTTGTCGAAGGAAATTCCCAAAGCCGCCATGCACACTTCGTCCCAGACGGTCTCGACGTCGTACCCGCCGGCGTCTCCCCAATCCACGATCGCCTGGGCGTACTTCATCTGGGTGGGCTCGTCGTCGTGCTCCATCATGGCGAGCTCTGCGTCTTCTACAGCCTTGGCAGCTGCCGCGAGACCGGCTTGGGCCGTCGAAACCAGCAGATCCCGGACAGTTGATTCATCCCGGACTTGCCCCACGAACTGCCGCATGATGCCCATGTTCCCGGATTTGCCCACGACGCCTTCGTCGGGTGTGAGGTCGCCGGAAATGATCTTAAACAGCGTCGTCTTGCCGGTTCCGTTGGGTCCAATCAGCGCGGTCTTGGTGCCGTCAGGCACCTTGAAGGTCACGCCGTTGAGCAGCTGGGTGCCGTCGGAGAGGAAGTAGTCGATGCCGGAAACGTCAATATGGGCCACCGCCCAATCTTCCCACGGCCAGGTATTAGGGCTCGACGGCGGAACTTGGCCTGGGTGCCCAGCGGGCTAAGCGTCAGGCTTTCGCCGGGCAAACTGGGGTGCATGCTCGGGTCGTGGGCCGAAGGCAATCATCCGTGCAGGCAACTTCCGGAAGCTGGGAAAATTACGGAGCACAAAGAGCAACAGCTTGGGCGGCTTTGGCTGCTTGCCCGCCATGACCTGTGCGAAGATCACGCGATGCAGCACCCGCTGAAACGTCTGCACAATCACGGTTGGGGCCCACCGCCGCTTCTGGACGGCGGCGAGGTGATCGTCGTCGAGCGTTTTGCTCAGCAGCGGGGAAGCAAGGATCCGGGCCGCTGCGACGGCGTCCTGCACCGCCAGGTTGATCCCCACGCCGCCGGCGGGGGACATCGCGTGCGCAGCATCGCCAATCAGCAAGAGGCCTGGCTTGTGCCACTCGGACATGCGGTTGAGCTTCACGTCCAACAGGTGGAGATCATCCATGGAGCCAATGTTGTCCACGCGGTCGGCAAGATCTGGCCGCAATCTGGCGATGCGTGCGCGAAACGCCTCTACGCCTTCGGCCCGCAACTGCGGATCCAGTCCTTTCGCCGCAAGGTAGGCGATCTGATAAAAGTCCTTGCGGGTCAAACTCAGCAACACGTCCGAGGTCCCGAAGCTGGGCGCAATCGACGCCACGGCTTTCCTCTCGTCTGCATTCCTCGGAAGCCGGAACCACCAGGTATCGAACGGCACCGGAAATTCGCGTGGGATCAAACCTGCCCGTGAACGAAGTACGGAACTACGACCGTCACATGCCACCGTCAATGAAGCGTTCACTTCGCCCGTCCGCACGGTTTCGCCCGTCAGGGGATCCCGGGTTCTGTAGGCCACGCCCGTCACGGCGCCGGACCCATCGCGGAGCAGCTCTGTCGCCTCAGTGTTCATCCGAAGTGTGAAGGTGGGTTCCTGCTTGGCTGCCTCCACCAGAAAGTTCAGCAAGTCCCACTGGGGCACCATGGCCACGTAGTTGTACGGCTCCTTGAGGAGCCCGAAATCAGCGAGGATCACTGAATCCCCGGTCCCGGCTGGCAGTTGGAAATTGCCGAGCTTGCTCTGCGGCAGCTGCCGGAAACCTTCGCCCAGCCCCAACTCGTCCAGGAGGCGAATGGTGGAAGCATGTACGGTATCGCCACGGAAGTCCCGCAGGAAATCGGCGTGCTTCTCCAGCACAGTGACTTCGACTCCGGCCCTGGCAAGCAGCAAGCCCAGCACAATCCCGGCCGGTCCTCCACCAACCACAACGCACTGCGTGCTGCTTTGCATAGCTTCTCCCGATTTAGCCGGCGGCGGTGAGGAACGACTTCAACAACGGCCCGCTGGTGGTCGCACCCAGCCCGCCGTCTTCCACGAATACTGCAACTGCCAGGTCTCCATGGACGGCAACAATCCAGGCGTGCGTTTTGGGCGGGTCGTCATTGCCGAACTCGGCAGTTCCCGTTTTTGCGCCAACGGGCGCTCCCGGTACCTGGGCGAGGAATCCTGCGTGCCCGGAGGTCACCACTGCCCGCATCATGTCCGACAGTGCCGCGGCTTCTTCCTTGGTGATCGGCTTGGTTGAGGGTGGTGATGCGGGCGCCGTGCTGGCGGAAGCGGACGACGGCGGCGCGCTGCCGCTTTCCGTGGGCGTGGCTGTGGCGCTGGAGTTCTGGGCCTCAGGGTTCAGCACGAGTTGAGGCGACACCGGAGCGCCGTTGCCAACAGAGGCTGCCATGATCGCCGCAGACAGCGGGGAGAAGAGCACCTTCCCCTGGCCGATCATGGATGCCGCGTGCTCGGTTCCCTCTGCCGCTCCGGGGACGGAACCGAGGAAGGCGTCGGCTCCCAGCTTGGGCGCTTCCACGGCCACGCCCAATGCCATCGCGGCAGACTCGAGTTGGTCCTGGCTGACGGTGTCACGGGCATTGATGAAAGCGGTATTGCAGGAGTGCGCAAAAGCGTCCCGCAGCGTAACAGAGCCCAAGGAGCTTTCCGGGTAGCCCTCGGAGTTCTTGAAGGTCCTGCCGTCAACCGTCAGGGTCGGGGTACATTCCACCTTGGAATCAGGCGTGGCGCCGTCGCGGAAGAGCGCCAGGGAATCGACGATCTTGAACGTGGAGCCCGGCGCATATTGGCCAAGCATCGCCGTGTTGTAGCCGTTGCTGCCCGGACCGGATGCCGCCGCCAGAACAGCTCCAGTAGAAGGCTTCAGCGCCACAATGGCGGACGCTGGCCCTACTCCGGCAAGCGTTTCTTCAGCCAGTTGCTGCAGCTTCAGGTCAAGCGTGGTCTTGAGGGTTGTTCCAGGCACGGGAAGGGACGAGAAGAACACTTTGGTTGCCGGGGTCTCGCCTTCCGACTTCGCTTCCTGCTTGGCGACTACCTCCACGCCGTCCTTTCCGCGGAGCAGAGAATCGTATTTCTGTTGAAGGCCGCCGGTTCCTGTGGTGTCCCCGGCCCTCAGGGCACCATTGGACTTTTCGATCTGCTCTGCACTGGCCTGGCCCACGCTTCCCAACAGCGCCCTGGCGAAGGTGCGTGTCGGTGCCAGAGCCATGGAATCCAGGATGCTCGCGCCACCCGGAATGGCAGTGATCTTTGCTTCGGTAATTTCGGGGGTGTAGGCACGGAGGACGATGCCTTCCACGAAAGCTTGCGGACCCGAGGCTGCCACCTGCTTGGCGTACTCTTCAACATCAAGGCCGAGCAAAGCAGCCATTGCCCGGGCGGACGCATCCGCCTGATCAGCGGCAAGCTTGGTCTTGTCGATACCAACGCGGAAAACAGGGCGGTCTTCCACAATGGGGGCATCCCCTGCGCCGAGGATCTGTCCGCGCTGGGCAGGAACCGTCTTAACGGAGAGGGTCTCGTCATCCGAAAGTTCGGGCGCGAGGAGCTGGGGTTTCCATTGAACAGCCCACTTGTCGCCGGACTTTTTCAACGTAGCTTCGGAGCTGTACTCCCATTTGGCCGAGCCAATGTTCCAGCTGTAGTTCAAAGGGAAGGTGGCGGTCTCGCCGTCGAGCTTCACGTCACCTGACTGAACCGATGGCTTGGCGCCGAGTCCCTCAAACACCGCTTTGAGTTGATCGTTGGCCGCGGAGCTGTCCTTGCCCTCCACGGTGAGCGAACCGACGTCGAGCGCGGCAAGCGAGGAGGCCAACTGCTTCGCTGCACCCTCGGCACCCGCGCGGCCGTCATCGCAGGCGGTCAGCGAACCAGCCATCACCAGCGCCACCAAGCCAAGAACAAGATTCCGTGTTTTCATTTTCCCCATTTGCGACATTATGCCCCGTTCCACTGACACTTTCTTGTCGCGCCCACACCCCGGACCCGTCCCACCCCCGGGTCCACCGAAAATGACTTTTAACGCCGGCGAATGATCCTGCGTTGCGCCGCCACGGCAATCGCCGCCGTTCGGTTGTCCACGCCGAGCTTGGAGTAGATGTGCACCAAGTGCGTCTTCACTGTTGCCTCGGAAATGAACAACTGCTTCGCCATGGCGCGGTTGCCCATTCCGGTGGCCAGGAGTTCCAGCAACTGGACTTCCCTGGGGCTCAATGCAGGGGACGGATTCCGGATCCTGCCCATGAGCCGGGCGGCCACCTCCGGTGCCAGCGCGGTCTGACCAGCGGCAGCGGACACCACAGCTTGCTGGATCTGCTCAGGCGGGGCGTCCTTCAACATGTAGCCGCTGGCACCGGCCTCGACAGCGGCAAGGATGTCAGCGTCCGTGTCGTAAGTGGTGAGGATAAGGACAGGCGGCGGGGGAGTCCCGGCCTCGCCGGCTTTGATCCTGCCTGTTGCCGTCACGCCGTCCATACCGTTGCCCATTTGCAGGTCCATCAGCACCAGGTCCACGGGCTCACCCAGTGTGTTCAACCTGCCCAGCTCGGCCAGCGCTGCATCACCGTCCGCCGCCTCGGCCACAACGCTGATACCAGGAAAATCGGCGAGCATTGCCCGGAGGCCGGCCCGCACAACAGGATGGTCGTCCACCAGGAGGATGCGGATCTCACTCATGCCGCACCATTCCCGGCAGGCAGCGGCACCCGAAGGGCAACCACCGTTCCCTCGCCAGGCGCCGACTCTATATCCAAGCTGCCTTCCAGCGCCGCCAACCGTTCGCGAAGGCCCTGAAGTCCGACGCCGGTGCCGTCCCCGCGAGCATTGCCAACCGCCGTCGACGGTTCAAAACCCACGCCGTCGTCAAAAATGTCCAGGGTTATTTCCGAGCCAAGGAAGGACAAGGTCACGACGACGGCACTCGCGCGGGCGTGGGCCCACACGTTTGCCAAGGAGGCCTGGGCGGCCCGAAGCAGGGTGGTCTGGTACGTATTGGGCAAGTCCAAGGGGGTGCCCACAAGTTCGAAGCGGCAGCGCAGTGCGGTTCCCCGGGCGGCTGCTTCGGTCTCGGTCTTCTCGCAAAGCCTGCGCAACGTGTCCACCAGATTGGACTCCTCCAAAGCAGGTGGCCGGAGATCACGGACAAAACTCCGGGCCTCGGCAAGGTTGGCCGAGGCGGTGTCCTGAACTATCCTCAATCGTTCGTTCGCAGCCTTCACGTCCCCCTCGTCCAAGGCTTTCCCCGCAGACCTGCCCATCAAGACGATGCTGGAGAACCCCTGCGCCAAAGTGTCATGTATTTCCCGGGCCAGCCGTTCGCGCTCAGCCAGGACCCCGGCATCGTGCTGGGTTTTGGCCAATTCTGCCCGTGTTCGTCGGAGATCGTCAGCAACAACGCGTTGATTCTCGGCTTCCAGGAACAAGGCACGGTATGCCAACCCGGTGACCACGGCAAAGCCAGCTCCAAACATGGGTCCCAGGACCATCGCAAGCTGCAGACCGCCGTCGGCCGCGCCTCTGCTGTGGAACCAGAGGGCACCAATCAGCAAAGCGGTGCTCACCACGATTGCCGGCAAGGCGAGACGACGGGGGAGTACGTGCAATTGGAGGAAGAAGAGCGGGAAGGCAACCCATGCGAAATCGCCGCTGACCAGGAGAAGCAACAGCCACAAGATCATCACAGCGGCAAGCCACCAACCTGAGTAGGGTGTGGGATCGAACCGGCCGGCTCCGGTGGCGTGGCGTTTCTCGAGGATGGTTCCCACGAGATACACCAGGGCCAAGGCGGCTGACAGTCCCAGTCCAGCAATGACCGCCACCGGCGACGGACTGCCCGCAGTGCCTGCCAGGAGCCGCACCACTGCCACCAACAGCAGCGCCGCGAAGCCCACATGGAGACTTATCCGCAGCACACGGAGGATTGTGGCGGTGCCCGTAGGAGTCTCCTGCATGCGTCCCAGCCTATCCCCGGCCTTGCGCCGCTCCCTGAAAAATTCCGCGTCGTGAAGCAGGAATCAACCAATCGGATGATGGCCGGTTCAACCCCTTGATGTGCGCGAATCCATCGGGCTCCCGATGTGCCCGGTTCCATTGGCCGGAAGAGTGGATTCAGACGGGACCAAGCCCGCATCCAAGCAAAGGATTCTGATGTTTCTCGCCATCCGCGACATCCGCTACGCCAAGGGCCGCTTCGCGCTCATGGGGAGTGTTGTCGCACTTATTACGCTGCTGCTGGTAATGCTTTCGGGGCTTACTGCCGGGCTCGGAAACCAGTCGACGTCGGCCATTGAATCATTGCCCGCACAGCAGATCGTCTTCGGCACACCGGCGGGCGGGGAGCCGAAGGCCTCCTACACCGAGTCTGAGGTTTCCACTGCCCAGCTCGAGGCCTGGCGGGAACAACCCGGCGTGTCATCGGCACAGGCGGTGGGCATTAGCCAAACCCGCTTCCAATCCTTGGCCGGGGATGGCGTTCCTAAAGGCACGGCAAATGTGGCAGTTTTTGGCGGTTCGACGGCTCCTGCCCCTGTTGAAGACGGGACGGTAGTGGTCGGCGAAACCCTTGCGAAGGAACTGACGCTTGAGGCTGGCAGCCGCGTCCGGGTCGGTGGTACGGAGCTGACTGTTTCAGAAGTTGTGCAGGACCAGTGGTACTCGCACACCGGCGTCGTGTGGACCACGCTGGACACCTGGCGAAACATCGCCCACGCTCCCCAGGGCACCGCCACGGTCCTGGCCATAAATTACGACGCCGGTGCCTCCGTCAGCGTTGATGCCGCCAACGCTGCGGCTGGCACGGTGAGCATGGATCCCGTCGGCTCTTTCCAGGCTCTCGCCTCCTACAAGAGTGAGAACGGCTCGCTAATGCTTATGCAGGCATTTCTTTACGGAATCTCTGCTTTGGTGATCGTGGCCTTCCTTACGGTGTGGACAGTGCAGCGGACGCGTGACATTGCGGTCCTGAAAGCCCTCGGCGGCTCTTCCGGGTATGTCCTGCGTGATGCCTTGGCCCAGGCGGCGATCGTGCTGCTGGCCGGCGCCGCATGTGGCGGTTTGTTAGGTCTGGCAGGCGGACTTCTCGCGGCCACCGCGGCGCCGTTCCTCGTCACGCCTTTTACCACCTTGGCACCGGTTGTCGGCGTCGTCCTCCTAGGCCTCGGCGGCGCTGTCCTCGCGGTCCGCAATGTAACCAAAGTAGATCCACTATTTGCCCTCGGCGGCAACTAGACCTTGAACATTCCCAGGAAGGCATAAATCATGACGCATGCATTGAATCTCATCAACATCACTCTGGAATACCCCGACGGCGACTCCACCCTCAAGGCCTTGGATGCCGTAGACCTTGCAGTTGGACGTGGGGAGTTCCTCTCTTTGGTGGGTCCGTCCGGTTCCGGCAAGTCCTCACTCCTGGCTGTTGCGGCCACGCTCGTGAAGCCCACCTCCGGACTCGTCCTCATCAACGGGCAGGACGTTTCCGCGCTAAAGGAGGCCGAACGCACGGCCCTGCGGCGCGACAAAGTCGGCATCATCTTCCAGCAGCCAAATCTTCTTCCGTCGCTGACCGCCGTCGAGCAGTTGCTGATCCGGGACCATCTTCGTGGCAAAGCTGTCCGTGAGGCCCTTGGCAAAGCACATGAACTCTTGGAGATCGTGGGCTTGGCCGCATCGGCAAACAAGAGGCCGCACCAACTATCCGGTGGGCAGCGTCAGAGGGTGAACATCGCCAGGGCCCTCATGGGCAGCCCCACCGTATTACTGGTGGACGAACCTACCGCAGCCCTGGACCACGAACGCAGCGAATCGATCGTGAGGTTGTTGCGCCGGATAACGGACGAATTCTCCACGGCTACTGTGATGGTCACGCACGACACCGAGTTTCTCCCTCTGACTGACTCCGTCGCAACCATGCGGGATGGACGAATCAGCCGCGCCGTCCTCCCGTCCGCTCTGCCCAATTAGGTCGCAGTTGAGCGCGTTTTGCGTGCTCAGAACGCGCTCAGCTGCGACTTACTTGGGGGAGCCGAGCAAAGCTTCATCCTGCGCGTCGTCGTAGGCGTCGCGGGCTTCGAGAATCGTAGGCACGTGGCTCTCGGCCCAATGACGCAAAAGTGTGAGGGGTTGCAGGAGGGATTCGCCCATTGGAGTAAGTTCGTAATCCACTCGCGGAGGCACCTGAGCGTGGACGGTCCGCGTAATGAGCCCATCGCGTTCCAGGGCACGCAGGGTCTGCGTCAGGACCTTCGGCGTGACAACGTTGACCATCTTGCGCAGCTCCGAGAACCGCACGGGCCCATCACCGAGGACTTGGATCACCAAAGACGCCCACTTGTCGCCGATTCTTTGGAAGATCACGCGGGATGGGCAATTGGGATCCAGGATGTTCCCCGGCAGGGCATTAGTATCCATCAGGTAACTCAGTTCCTTTGAAGCTATCAGTATCCAATAGATACCTTCGTGTTATCGCAAGGATAGCAACCCAAAGGAGAGTCATGAAAATCGCAGTCTACGGCGCAACGGGCATGGTGGGCACTGAAATCGTCAATGAATCCATCAACCGCGGCCATGAAGTGACGGCTATCTCCCGCAAGGGCGCCGAGATCGCCGGCGCAACTGCCCAGGTTGCCGATATGGGCGACGCTGAGGTCTTTGCCTCCATTGCAAAGGACCACGACGTCGTTGTGCTGGCTACGGGTCCCAGCCGCACCGGCGGGGATCACGGAGAGTGGCTCGATGCCATGGCCACTGCTTACAGCAACGCCGAAGGAACCCGCCTCATGATCGTTGGCGGTGCAGGCACCCTTGAGGTAGACGGCGTCCGGCTCCTCGACTCCCCGGACTTCCCCGAGGCATACAAAGCGGAGGCCACCACCGCCGCGAAGGCACTGGAAGCCGTCAAGCAGACTCCCGAGGACGTCGACTGGACCGTCCTTGCCCCCGCTCCGGTTATCCAGCCCGGCGAGCGTACCGGCGAATACAACGTGGCTAAGGATTCCCCCGCCGGAACCAGCATCTCCTCGCAGGACTACGCCGTTGCAATGCTGGATGAAATCGAAAGCCCGGCTCACCGCCGCGCACGCTTCACGGCCGCGAACTAAACAGCAGCCTGGCTTAACCCACAGTCAGGCCAAGCCCGGGTACCGGTAGCTGGAATATGTCCTTGAGGGCATGTTTCGCCGCATGGTACCCGGGCATCCCCGTAACACCAGGCCCGGGTGGGGTGGAAGAGGAACACAGATAGACGCCCGGCATGGGCGTACGCCACGGCACGTTGGACACCACTGGCCTCTGCACGAGGCCCCGCAAATCCAACAGACCCGCGCTGAAGTCACCCCCCACGTAGTTTTCGTTGTAGGCGGCCAGTTCAACCGCCGTCGTGGTCTTCGAGGCAACCACCACGTCCCGGAAGCCTGGCGCGTATCGCTCAATCCGTGCGGTGACAGCCTCAGCCATGTCCACATCAGAGTCAGCTGGCACATGGCAATACGTCCACAGGATGCGTCGTCCCGCTGGCGCCCGCGACGGGTCCACAAGGGACGGCTGGGAAACCAGCACGTAGGGCTCCGTTGGGTGTTTGCCCATGTCCACGAGGTTCTCGGATTCGGCCATGGCCATTCGCGAACCGCCCACATGAACCGTCCCCGCCCGCCTCAGGCCAGAGGCCAGCCAGGGAACGGGTTCGGACAGGATGTAGTCCACTTTGCAGGCTGCATTCCCGAAGCGGAATGCATCCAGAGCCCGACGATAGTTGTCGGGTATCTCAGCGCCACCCAGACGTGCGAGCGTCGGGGGTGCAACATCCAGCAGGATCGCCTTTGCCGGCCTGACCTGATCGAAAGAATCCACGCGCTCACCGGTGTGGATGGTTCCGCCGTGGGCAATGAGGTCCTCGGCCATCGCACCTGCAATTGCTGCGGAACCGCCCACAGGCACTACCCATCCGCCGGCGTGGGCCAGGACGGCAAGCATGAGTCCGGCACCGGTCGAACTGAGCGCGGGCTGCGAGCCCAAAGCGTGGGACATCACGCCTGTCAGTAAGGCCGGAGCAGCCTCTTCACGGAAGCGCCGTCCCCAGAACGGTGTTCCTTGGTCCAGGGTTGCGAGGCCAAACAACACAGCCGCAAGCGGGTCCTTGGGCACACGGAGCAACTGGTTCGACGTAAAGTCCACCACCCCATTGACGCGCGCAAGAAGCGGCGCAATCAGCCGACGGTACGCTGGACCATCCACCCCCAGTTCCATGGATGTCCGTTCCAAGGACTGGTAAGCGAGGGCGGCTCCGCCCACGTCCAGAGGAGTCCCGTGCTGGACTTCGGGCACGCGCAGCTCAATGCGCTGCGAAAGATTGAATTCCTTGAAGAAAGGAGACGCCACTGCCATTGGATGCACTGCGGAGCATACGTCGTGCAGATGTCCCGGCTTGATCAGCTCGCTTGTCCGGGTTCCGCCTCCGATGTCATCGGCGGCCTCGTACAGATGTACCTCCAGCCCCGCCCGGGCCATGGTCACTGCCGCTGCAAGACCATTGGGACCGGACCCGACGACGGCGACATCAGCCATCGCTACCCACCTCCAACTGCCGGGGTGCTTCAGGCTCGGCCGACTCAACCCTTGAACGCCAAGGGAGAACCGACGTGGACGGATGGAGAACGTTAATCCTGAGCCAATCCTTGGTGCCCTCGAAAGGCCCGCCATGGGGATCGTCTTCGCCGAAAGCACGTAGGGGATCCTGCGATGGATCCCAGATATCCATCACCACCCTTGCCATCAGGTACGCCGTTGCAACCATGTGCAGGGCCACGGCCAGGACGTAGTAGGACGTGTCTATGTTGTGCTGCACGGACCCGCCGCTGGTCGCTTGGCCCAGGTACATCCAGATGGCGGCCCAGTGCAGACCTTCGGCGGCCTGCCAGACCAGGAAGTCCCGCCAGCGCGGTCTCGCGAGTGCAAGTAGGGGAATGAGCCAGATGACGAACTGGGGCGAGTACACCTTGTTGGTGAGGATGAACGCGGCCACAATCAGGAAGGCCAACTGGGCGAGGCGCGGGCGCCTGGGCGCCGCCAAAGCCAGGGCACCGATCAACGCGCACGCAATGACGAACAGGTTCAGCGCGAGCGAGTTGATCGTGACGGCGTTGAGTTGGCTCCATTGAAGCCGATCGGCAACGAGGTTGAACGCGAACCAGGGAGAGCTGTATCCGGCGGGCCGTTCCTGGGTGAACTCAAAGAAGTAGCGCCAGCCCGAAGGGTTCATTGCCGCGATGGGAAGGTTGACGGCCAGCCATGACGCAGCGGCCGCGGCGGCTGTCATGAAGAAGGCCCTCAAACGGCCACTGCGCAGGGCCAACACCAAAATGGCACCCAGAATGAGGACAGGGTACAGCTTGGTGGCTGTTCCCAGCCCTATGCAGATTCCCGCCAGGATCAACTTGTCGCGGGAGAAGAAGTACATGGCCAGCGCGAGGAGGGCCACCGCCCACATGTCCCAGTTGATGAACCCCGCAAGGACGATTCCCGGGGCCAAAGCCACCATGGCGGCATCCCAGGGGCGGCGCTTGTTCATTCGGGCGGTCAGGAGGACGGTAATTATCCATACGGCAACGATCAGCGTTGCGTTGACGTCGAAGTAACCCAGAATGCGTTCGCTACTCACCCCTTGGCCAGGCACCAGCAGTGCGGTCAGTCCTGCGACGATCCCCATGAGGACCGGGTACTCAAACAAGCTGCCTTGCGTGAAGAAGGGGAACACTCCATCGCCCAGGCCGCGGTTGCGGAAGAGCTCGGGGAAGTCGGAGTAGCACGTGGCGTAAAACTGTGTGGGCGTCTCCCAACCATTGACGCGGCAATAGTCCTTCGCCAGCACCGCCAGCAAAGCAGCGATCACGGTGAGGATAACGAGGACGCGTTCTACCGTGAACGGTGCGGGGGAGATCTGTCCTGGGGCCGAGTGGCGGCCCAAGGGCCCACCTACAACCTCCGTGAAGTTACGAAGCAGGGAGTCGCTGCGGCTTGGAACCACAAAGCGGGCACGTTTTCGCTGCCGGTGCGGCTTCGTCTCCTGCATAAATCGAGCTTACAGTCAGGCAGCTTAACTATCGCCACCAGAGCAGACCGCTAAAAGGGGGAAGCCCACGCGTAGCCGCGTGGGCTTCCTGGGGTTCAGCATGCATCTGCGGCACCGGAAACTCCTTCGAAAGGGCTGAAGGACATCAACGGATGAGTCCCATCTGGTGCAGGACGACGAAGACGTCTTCACGACCTTGCTTGAGCAGCTGGTCGTTGAACAGCGTGCGTTCCTTGGGAGCATCGCTGCTCTTGTAGAAGCGCAGGTCCTTGGGGCGCTTTGGCATATGGTTCACCTCCTTTCATTGCAGGAAATTGCCGGAATTGGGCACAACAAATAAAGCCAATTGAGTTCAGGAGAAATCAAGGCATAAAAACGCGCCCAAATAGTCCGACGCTAATAAGGGGAGTGGGCAGACCTATACGGGAGCAGCGAGTGATCGTGCACAATTGCGTGTGCTTCCTGCAGTCGGCCCAACAAGAAGCTGGTTCCGAACTTTGGGGAAACTGCGCACCCGCGTCTTGTTGCGTGGGTCTGCGCCTACAACTGACTGCTCAGAATGCCACCCTTGACGGGTGGCCATGAAGACCGCCGACGTTGGAGCCGGTCCGGTGGTTCAGGGAGTGGTCAGCGCTTCGAAAAATGCTTCGAAAAAGGGCGTCGATCAGCGCAAGAGGCCGGGGTAGCAGTGACGGTCACATTCCATCCGCTAGTCAAAGTAATCATTTTTCCCAACCTCCTTTTCCGCTGTGGCATTACGTTCCGACTGATTAACCGGAGTAATGCGCGCCTCGTTCCCGGCGGGTCGCTCTGGGAACAAGATATAAGCTACCCCATGAATAGGAGTCTTGGCCAGCGCAATTCGCTATTTAGCCAAAGTTTTTCTAAATTCGCGTTTCAGAGGCCCCAACGGACAATCGCCGGCGTCCGCTTATCCCATCCAAGCGTGCAAACCTTGGCAGTTCCAAGAATGAAGTGGCGGCCTTCCTTGGCATCCATTTCCAGCCACCGGGCCGTAAGAATACGGGAGAAATGCCCGTGTGCCACTACCAGCACATTGTCCATTCCCGACTCCAGGACACGTCCAATGATCTTGTCAGCGCGGGCGGCCACTTCGTCCAGCGTTTCCCCGTTGGGCACGCCGTCCGTCCAGATGAGGTAGTCCGGGTTGTCCTTGCGGATGAGGTCGGAGCTGACGCCCTCGTAGTCTCCGTAGTTCCATTCCACTGCCAGTGGCTCGTGCACGGCGTCAGGGAAGCCGGCCAGTTCTGCCGTGCGGCGGGCGCGACGCAGTGGGGAGGTCAGCACCAAGTCGAAGTCGATGCCCTCAAGGACTTTGCGCGCCTCGACAGCCTGCTGCTCACCCTCGACGGTCAAGGGAAGGTCGGTCAAACCCGTGTACTGGCCGCTCTTGGACCATTCCGTCTCGCCGTGGCGAAGGATCCAAAGTTGCGGACGCGGGGAGATCGCGGCGTTCATGAGGACTCCTTGGTTTCTGCGGCGGTTTCGGTTGAAGGTTCGACGACGGCGGACTCGGGTTGCGCTTCCCACCACGCCAAGAGCTTCTTCTCGGCTTCCTCCGGGGACAGCGGTCCGTGTTCCATCCGTTCTTCCAGAAGGAACTTGTAGGCCCGGCCGACGACAGGACCTGGCTTTAGCCCCAGAAGCGCCATGATTTGCGCGCCATCGAGGTCAGGCCGAACAGCCGCCAACGATTCCTGCTCCAAGAGGGCCGAGATTCGGTGCTCAAGGTCATCGTAGGCGAAGGACAAGCGGTCGGCCTTGCGTTGGTTACGCGTGGTGACATCGGATCGGGTGAGCCGATGCAGGCGTTCCAGCAGCGGACCGGCATCGGTCACGTAACGGCGGACGGCAGAATCGGTCCAGCCAGCGTCTCCATAGCCGTAGAACCGCATGTGCAATTCGACCAGGCGGGACACGGCTTTGATCGACTCGTTGTCGAAGCGCAACGCCTTCATTCGCTTGGCCGTCAGCTTCGCACCCACAACGTCGTGATGCCTGAAGCTCACCGCGCCGCCCGGTTCGAACCGGCGCGTAGCCGGCTTGCCGACGTCGTGCATTAGGGCGGCGAACCGAAGCACAAAGTCCGGACCTGGTACGGGACCGTCGGCGCCGGTTTCCAGCGAGGCCGCCTGTTCGAGGACCTGCAGGGAGTGCTGATATACGTCTTTATGGCGGTGGTGTTCATCGGCTTCCAGGCGGAGCGCGGATACCTCAGGGAGGACAGACTCAGCCAGCCCGGTGTCCACCAGGAGATCGATGCCCACGCGCGGGTGCGCGCCATTAATCAGCTTGACCAGTTCATCGCGGACGCGCTCGGCGGAGATGATCTTGATGCGGTCGGCCATCTGGGACATGGCGAGGCGGACGTCGTCGTGAACCGACACGCCCAGCTGGGACGCGAAACGCGCTGCACGCATCATGCGCAGCGGATCATCGGAGAAGGAGGCCTCAGGCGCACCGGGAGTGGCGAGTTCGGAGGCGTGGAGGTCCCGGACGCCACCGAAAGGGTCCACCAGTTCCAGGCTCGGCAGGCGCAAAGCCATGGCGTTGATAGTGAAGTCGCGGCGCAGCAAGTCCTCTGTCAAGGAGTTGCCAAAGGCGACTACGGGCTTACGGGAGTCGGGATCATACGCCTCGGCGCGGTAGGTGGTGACTTCGATCTGGAAGCCGTTTTTCTTCATCCCGATCGTGCCGAAGGCCCGCCCTATTTCCCAGAAGTTGTCCGCCCACTTCTTGATGACGGAGATCGTCTGCTCGGGCGTCGCGTCTGTGGTGAAGTCCAGGTCCGGGGACGTCCTCCCCAGGAAAAGGTCGCGCACAGGTCCACCAACCAAAGACAGCTCGAAGCCGGCATCGACAAAGCGCTGCCCGAGATCGAGCACCACCGGATCGATGGTGAAGTTAACTGAAGAGCTGTCCAATACGTGCGCCATAGTTCCTTAAGCTTGGCAGATTTTTCCGCAGCATTGGGCCAGAGTTGCATCCGAAAACCGGCGGACCCATAACGCGTGTCTCCTGCAGTCCATCTTGCGGCCATGTCCCGGTCATCACTCGAGGGCAAGAGTCGTTAGAGTGGACTTCATGGCCAATCCGATCCCGAGCGCTCCTGGCAGGAGGACGAACGCACCGTTGCCGTCGGCAATCGGCGCCCACGTCGCGCCTGCCCCGCAGCACCCGGTCCAGGCCTCGCTTCCCACTGTGGAGGAAGTGTCGGCAGGCGGTGTCGTTGTGGACACGTCCGACGGCGAACTCCGGGTCGCGATCATCGCCCGCCTTAATAGGGGTGGCCGGCTTGAATGGTGCCTGCCCAAGGGCCATCCGGAAGGTCGGGAGAACAACGAGGAAGCTGCCGTCCGTGAGATCGCCGAGGAAACCGGCATCGAGGGCAACATCCTGGCGCCCCTGGGCAGCATCGACTACTGGTTCACCGTAAGCGGCCATCGGGTCCACAAGACCGTGCACCATTTTCTGCTCCAGGCCACCGGCGGCGAGCTCACCATCGAGAATGATCCGGACCAGGAGGCCGTGGACGCCGCATGGGTTCCGATCCAGGAATTGGCGCGCAAATTGTCCTTCCCGAATGAACGGCGCATCGCCGATTTGGCACGGGAAGTGCTTCCCGAACACCTCTGACCCGGGTGCATGGGACGATAAAGGCGATGTCTGAAGCCAAAACTACCCAGTCCGTTCAATCCGGAGAAGCACGTTCCAGCGCCATCATGGCGGCCGGAACGTTGGTTTCCCGGTTCCTTGGCTTCGCCAAAACGTGGATGCTTGGCGCTGCACTCGGCCTGGGTTCAACGGTCAATGACACGTTCATTAATGCGAACAACCTTCCGAACCTGATCTTTCTGTTGGTGGCTGGCGGCGTGTTCAACGCCGTCTTGGTCCCGCAGATCATTAAGGCCAGCAAGGGTGCGGACAGCGGCGCCGATTACATCAGCCGGCTCCTGACCCTGGCTGTTCTGGTGCTGCTGGGGCTGACGGCCCTTGTCACACTGGCCGCGCCCGTCGTTATCGACTTAACGACGCAGGGCTACTCGGAACAGCAGAAGGCCTTGGCTGTCACTTTCGCGTTCTGGTGCCTTCCACAGATCTTCTTCTACGGCCTTTACGCCCTTCTTACACAGGTCCTGAACGCGCATGGCGCCTTTGGCCCGGCCATGTGGGCTCCCATCCTGAACAACGTGGTGGCCATCGCAGGCCTGGGCATGTTCATTTGGATCCTGGGTGCCAACTACACGAATCCCCACACACTCGATAATTGGGGACCAACCCAGACATTCCTGATTGCCGGGTTCTCCACGTTCGGCGTGATCGCCCAAACCGCCATCCTGATGATTCCCGTCATGAGGCTGAAACTGGGCCTGCGGCCACGCTTCGGATGGCGCGGCGTTGGACTGGGCCAGGCAGCCAAGCTGAGCGTATGGACGCTGCTGACTGCCGCCGTCGGACAGTTGGCGTTCCTGTACGTCATGAAAATTGCAACGATTCCCGGCGCCGAACGGCTCCGGCTGGACAATTCAGGCCAGACCACGGCGGCCTCCACTCTCCCAGGTAACGCCGTCCTTGAAGTTGCGAGCCAGCTCTACCTATTGCCGCACTCGATCATCGCCCTGTCGCTGGCCACTGTCCTCTTTAACCGCATGACGCGGGCGTCCCAGGATGGCAACAAGGCCGAACTGCGTGACGCGCTCTCGCATGGACTGCGAACCATGGCAGTCGCAACAGTTTTTGGAGCCCTGGCTCTGTTCGCGCTGGCTGGCCCGCTGGGCATGTTCTTCTCCGGCGGGAAGCCCCACGACGGCGTCATGCTGGCCCAGACGCTCACCATCCTGGCGTTGAGCACGCCGTTTATGAGTGCAAACTTCATGATGTCGCGCGTGTTTTACGCCAACGAGGACGCCCGCACACCCCTCTACGTGCAGCTGTTGCTCGCCGTCGTTTATGTGGTGGGCGCCTTCTTCATCCAGTTCCTTCCCGTAGGCCAGATCATCTATGCGATTGCGGTTCTCTACACCTTGGGCAACATCCTGTCCGTGGTGATCAGCGTCGTGTTCCTGCGCCGCATGCTGGGTCACCTCGATGGTCCGCGAATCGCCAACTCCTACATCCGCATGGGTTACGCGGGCCTTGGTTCGGCGATTGCGGGTGCGCTGGCGCTGTGGCTCCTCGGCGCCTACCGTGCCGACGGTTTCGCGTGGAGCAGCCGGCCGGCCGCCTTGGTGACCGTGGTCGTCGTCGGGCCCGTCATGCTGGTGGCCTACCTGCTCCTGCTTCGCGTCTTCCACGTCACCGAGCTGCGCGATCTCATGCGCCCGCTGATGGGCCGCTTTGGCCGCGGCGCGCCTGCCATGGCAGGGGCCGCTGCTGAACCCACGACGGCGGCACGCGCCACAGTCTCGGATGATACGGGTTTGATTCCTCGCATCTCGGGCGAGTTCGATGCTGCCTCCTTCAGAGCCGGCCCGGCACTCGAACCGGAGCCCGCCGTCGAGGCTCCAGCCAAAACTTCAGACTCTTCTGACACCTCGGGCTCTGAAGAACTGCACACGAACTATCTGCCGGATGAGGACGTACCGAGCACGGCCAAGGGCGGCAGGTTCCACCCGCAGGTCCCGTTGCCGGGCAGGCGAACCTACCAAGGCGATCCTGGCCACAATCCCTACTTTCCCGCCAACGGGGAAGCTGGACAGCACACCAGGCAGAAGCGGAAGAAGTGAACCGGTGCCGTCAACATGGGCGGCGGGCGCCAATCGGCTAGGCTAGAAATGAATACAGGTAGTTGCAAAAGCGGTACCACCGGCTCGCCGGGCGGACCGCGTGCAGGACCCGCAGCTCCCGGACAGCCTAGGAGGAACACGTGTCCCACCCGATCGACGTCGGATCAGTGCTTGGCGGCCGCTATAAGGTCACGGCCACCGTATTGACCTCGCATGACCAAGATCTGGTGCTCGACGGCGTGGACCAGGTCCTCAACCGCCCCGTCAGCATCCTCGTTGCCGGTCCCGGAAACGCCGAGCAGGTAGCACAGAGCGCCCGCGAAGTCGCCACGGGGGAGCGCCCTGGCCATGTCCAGATCCTGGACCTCGGAGTCAGCGACAACACCACGTACCTGATTACCAACCACAGCACCGCGCCGGATCTTCTCGATCTCGTGGTCGCCACGCACCCGCCGTACGTGGAACCGTTCTTCACGGAAACCCTCGGCAGCGAGATCTTCGGCCAGGCCCGCACCTACGAGCCCGAAACTTATGACGGCCTCTACGAAGACGACGAGCACGAAGCCGAGTACATCCAGTACGACGAAAATGGCTACCCCGTCCAATCGGAATCGGATGCTGCCCGCGAAGCGACGGCCACACCCGCCGGTAACGTTCCGCCCATGCCTTCATCCAGCCCGTCGTCGGCCAGGGGTGGTCTCGCCGGGAAGCTCGCTGCTGCTGCGGCTGGCGCCGGGGCAGCAGGAGTTGCTGCCGCTGCCGCTCTGAAGAACGCCGGATCCAAGAACCACGACGCCGGGGCTGCCGCGAATGGAGCTTCCGGTGCTGGCGGTACTCCTGCTGCCGCTGCTAGTACGGAAGCCCAGCCGCGGACGCAGGCTGTACAGTCGCCGTCGTCCGGAGCTTCGCCTGCTACTACACCCGTTGCCCCGGTTCAGCCGCCTACCCAAGCAGTCACTTCGCAGCCTGTGGCTTCACAACCCGTGAACCCGCAGCCCGCACCGACTCGCGAGCCTGCCGGGGAACCAAAGGTTTCCCTCTGGTCTGAGGAGGACTACGGCCTCGCTGCCGGCGGGGCGGCTCAAGCCGCTGGAGGTAGCTCAGATCCTGGTTACGATCGTGCTCCTACCAGCTTCCCGGCGTCGGCCGCTGCCACAGAAGATTACGAAGATGAAGAGGTCTACGAGGACGAAACCCCGGAACGCGAGCCGCGGTCCCTGCGTTGGCTCGTCGGCGGTCTGTTGGCAGCAGTGTTAATCGTTGGACTTGTCCTGGCGGTCACCAACCTGGGAAGCCTCCTGCCCAGCGGCGCTCCGAAGGCATCAGACAAAACAACGACTTCCTCGCAGGCAACGGGCACCGAGTCCGAAAAGCCGACGCCCAGCGAGACCGCTGCTCCAGCAACGCCTCCGGCCATCGATGGCATTACGCGCCTTGGCGATTTCCCCTTCGCTGCATCCTTCGATAAGGACCTTCCCAAAGCATTTGATGGGAACCCGGCCAGTTACTGGTCCGACATGGAGTTCGCTTCCGCCAACTGGGGTGGACTCTCGGGTGAGATGCCCTTGGTCGTGAAGCTCAAGCAGCCCACGGAGGTCAAGTCAGTGGTGCTGAACCAATTGGGCGGCTCGGGTGGAAGCATCAGCGTCTACACCAACGATCGTCCCGCAATGGACGGCGCCAAGCTCGTCGGCACCAACAGCTTCACGTCTCCGGACCTGACAATGCCGCTGGCTGCTCCCACGCAGACCCAGTACGTCATCGTGGTCATCAAGACGCTGCCTAAGCTTGCTGCTCCCAAGACCCAGTTCGGATTTGGTCTGCGCTTGGCCGAGGTCACGGTCCAGTAGTTCCGTTTTCGCCGCGCTTACCCAACTAGGTAGCAGCTGAGCGCGTTTTGAGCCGCCAAAACGACATGTGCTGCCACTTACTTTTTGCATGTTCGCCTTGTGACTGCTGTGGCCACCGGTCATCCGGCGTCCCCGGCTTCGATTCGCCACGCCTCCAGACGGTACCCTGAATGATGGTGGGTTTTAGGCCCTCCAAATCCAACGGAATATTTGGACCGTTGAAGGGGTTGAGTCAGGTGGCTGCCCCGAAAGCCGCAGCATCGACTAAGGAAGAGGTTCACGCCACGTGAGCATTGCAGAAAACAGCGCATCGCAGGTGCGTGACGTCATCATCGTCGGTTCAGGCCCCGCCGGTTACACAGCCGCCGTTTACACCGCCCGCGCCAACATGAAGCCTCTGCTCATTGCCGGCTCCGTCACTGCTGGTGGCGAGTTGATGAACACCACGGACGTCGAAAACTACCCGGGGTTCCCCGACGGCATCATGGGTCCAGATCTCATGGAAAACTTCGAGAAACAGGCAGCCCGCTTCGGCACAGAGATTGTCTTCGAGGATGTCACCGAACTGAATCTCGACGGCGACATCAAGTCGGTCACCATCGGCACGGGGGAGACCTTCCAGGCGAAGGCCATCATCCTGTCCACCGGTTCGGCCTACCGCGAGCTTGGACTTAAGAACGAAAAGCGCTTGTCGGGCCACGGTGTTAGCTGGTGCGCAACCTGCGACGGTTTCTTCTTCAAGGATCAGGACATCGCCGTCATTGGTGGTGGCGACTCCGCCATGGAAGAAGCTCTCTTCCTTACCAAGTTCGCCAAGTCCGTAACGGTGGTCCACCGTCGCGACACCCTCAAGGCTTCCAAGATCATGGGCGACCGCGCCCAGGCGCACGAGAAAATCAACTTCATTTGGAACACTGCTGTTGAGGACGTTCTCGGCGATGACAAGGTCACGGGCCTCAAGCTCAAGAACCTGGTTGACGGTACCGAATCTGAACTCGACGTCACCGGCGTCTTCGTGGCGATCGGCAACGATCCCCGCACGGAACTCGTGAAGGGCAAAGTCGATCTGACCCCCGAAGGAACGATTGCCGTAGAGGGCCGGACTTCCCGTACCAACATCAAGGGTGTGTTCGCCGCAGGCGACGTCATTGATCCCACCTACCGCCAGGCCATCACGGCCTCGGGTTCCGGTTGCGTGGCTGCCCTCGATGTGGAGCACTACCTCGCAGACCTGCATTCCTGAGCTTCACCAGACCAGCAACCATACGAAGGGAAAAGTTATGAGCAACGCTAAAGACGTAACTGACGCAAGCTTCAGCACGGACGTCCTGGCTTCCGAGAAGCCGGTCATCGTGGACTTCTGGGCAGAGTGGTGCGGACCCTGCCGCAAGCTCGGCCCGATCCTCGACGAGATCTCCGTTGAATACGGCGAGAAGGTTGACGTCGTGAAACTCAACGTCGACGACAACCCTGCCATCGCGGCCGAGTACGGCATCACGTCCATTCCGGCTGTGTACCTCTTCAGCGGGGGAGAAGTGAAGAGCACGGTCATCGGCGCCAAGCCAAAGCAGTTCTTCGAAAAGGAATTCGCAGACGTCTTGTCCTAGGTTCTCCTTAGTTAGTCAGTGAAAAGCCGGCGGCTGTCCCTCCTGAAGGAGTGGGAGTCGCCGGTTTTTTGCATTTGGCGAATTTGCACCCCCTAGAGTTTGTTTCTATCGGTGTGATTGCGCCAAAGGCCCTGTGCGTCCGCCGAACTCCTCAATGCGTGCTCTCCTTACCTGGGGTAGGCAAACACGCACCCTCTCTCACATCCCCACCCCTCCCGCCGGATCCTCTCTCAGATCCCCACCCCTCCCGCCGGATCCTCTCTCACATCCCCACCCCTCCCGCCGGATCCTCTCTCAGATCCTGAAGTGCTCTGCAGACAGGGCCGTGGAGAATTTTGGCCTGCCTAGCGATCACCACTGATTGGGCGCCTATCTCGGGCCATGTTCAACCGGATACAGCAAACAGCAGCGCCGGCGCGGTATACGCATACTCGTTCTCAGTCCGCCGGGGAAGTTGCGATCGTTGCAGGGCATCAATCGTGCCGCTCCGACATCATCTGATGCCAATGTCTGGGTTCGCCGAATAGTTTCACCAACACCGATAGGTTTCCGGTGGTAAATTGTCGAACAAGCCCCGACATGACCCTCCGGATCGACAGCATCATTTGGATCTGCAACTTCGCAACCGCCTGACTCTTGATAACACACGGCTCTCAGCCTCAATGCCCTTACCTGTCAGGTCAAGCAACACCCAGGAGTCTCAAGCCGCCTAGTAGGGGACATGCACAGTTCTTTCCCTCTATTCCCCTTCGTGTCGTTCGCTCCGCAGTGGAGGGATGCGGTCAAGATTCCAAGCTCACTAGTTCATGCGGCTCACGTTCTCTGGAGCATCCCGGACGCAAACAGGTGCATTTCTGGTCGCTGAGCTCCTCCGGTCAACGACGGGGCGCTCGAGATGTTTCACGTGAAACGGCTTCGCTTCGGCCCAACTTCGGAGCCTCAAACCACCCGGCGCCGGCTACAAATTCGGACAACACACTGCTGCCCTGCTCACATCGAGGGAGTCTCGCGGTGTTTCACGTGAAACATCTCCGTGCAGTGGTGAAAAATGTTCACCTAGGGAGACAAACACGCTGTGAAGCCAAGGAGAAGGACTGTTGCAGGAAACATAGGCCAGCGACCACTCGGGAGCATCACAAATAGCAATGACGCAGGGGTCGGCAACCGAGGGTACGCTCCACTTGACCTTAGTGAGTTCCCAGCCTTGCTCGTTTGCCCCCTTGCTGCTGTCCCAACCAATGCAATAGACGACTGCGATGACCGGCTTCATGAGAGTACCCGCTTCGAGAATCTGCCACGGAACGACTCAATGCAAGCGCAGCAATCTCTCGCGAACATCGTCTGAGCTGTTGTCCGTTTCAATACGCGTCCCCTGGCGGACCTAGCTAATTGTGCTCCGCCTGTAAGGAACACACCGGAAGCTATCGGCATACGCCTGAGAACGGTCATCACGCTCCAATACGGTCCGCTCTACGGTCCGACCGCCCAATAGTTCACTCCAACCTTGATCATGGATCTTAGGGCAGTGCGAAACGCTCCCTCGACTCGCTAGGCCCTGGAGGAGTCAAAAGAACCCCCTGCCGTCTTCCTGGGGACTAGAACTGGTGTGGAATTCGACTTAAGGTGGAGCGGTATTTCAACGCTCGTGTCCAATGCGCGAATTCCTTCGTCGGAGTTCAATGCGTAACGGGCATTCGACCCCAGGCTGCATTTGGCAGCTGAAGGACACAGCTCGGTGTGGGGCGCGGCTCGACTCGTCTGGCATTGAGAACTACACGATTGTTCCATGGAGCCGGCAGGCGGACCCCAACCTATTCAGAGCAACGAGCTCTCCAGTCTTGGACATCCGTTTCACGTGAAACATCTTGACTGGCACCTGGCAACTCCATTGTTGTCCGAACGGCTCCTGCGCCTATGTGCAAAGAAGGCATTCTGCGTGCAGGTGACACCAGTGAAGCCGTACATACTCCCACACAGCCCAGACGGGGCGGTTGAAACCAAGTGCGGCTCGGGCCCGCGTACGGGACAGTGGGACTTCATTACTGCGGCGCGCAGACGTCCAGGAGTACCGACTCGCGCTTTCCTGAGCCCATGCCCGGCAATAGCAAGAACCTCATCTGGCCTGGCCATGGAAGCATGACCTACAAGTCGAGAGTTCTTCCTGCGACGTGCGTGGGCGGCCAGCTTTCTACTGCGCTCGAGATGACTCCTTCCACCTACCGTCGACGCACCTTGGGAAAATGAAGGAGCGGCAGCTTCGTGGAGAACTTGCCGCCACCGGAATGTCCTATCAACTGTCTAGCCGGGAACCACCCAGCACTCGATCACGCTCGACGGCAAGAGATTGATATCGGAACCCAAGCCTTCCAAGGAAGTGCTCTGCGGGGAAACCCCAGGCGATGCGAATGTTTCACGTGAAACACAGCAGTGGTACTGAGCCACCATGGTAAGTAACCTGACCGTCTCGCTGTACGTTCACAAGATGGATGGGCCCCCTGCAGAAGACTTCTTGGGCGGAAGGCAGTCTACTCCGACAGAAGCCTTGCAATCTCAAGGACGACGCCGCCGACCATACCGTCCGCAAACGCCACTTACGTTAGCGCCGAGTAGGGACGACCACAGGGTGGCCGTTGAGTCGTACACGATGCGCTCCTCGTCCCGACTATTTGGGAAAAGCGTGCAGCAACTTGCAGTACGCTGCTACCGTTGCCCGGCCAGTGATTGCCCCAGAAGGACAGTTAGAAATTTTCGGCGTAGAGCTCGACCCTGTCCCTCAGGACGAAACATCCGATCAAAGAAGCCGGAGTCGGAGTCGAAACCTGGCTCTGACCGGCCCTCAGTACCTTCCTGCATGAACCGCGGTTCACCGGCGAACCTAATACACCGCGGTGACGAGTCCCAGGCGGCGTTGGGCATTGAACATGCTGTTGCCCTTGCGCGGCACTCGACTTCGCAGTTCTGGACTAGACGCTGGCTAATCGAGGGTCACACCAATCTAAGCTTTCCCGGGAAGCCAGCAGTGGCACGCAGACCCGGAGACTGGCTCACGTTATTCACAAAGTTATCCACAGGCTTATCCACCGGCCAGTTGGCCTTCCACATATCGATTCCACAGCTCTTCATAGTGCTGATCTTCGCCTCCCTGATTCATCTCCGTCTGACTACTCCGGATCTGCTGAGGGTCTCCGTGTCGCCTTCGGTTCGCGTACGCGCCAAATTCCCGCAAATCAAAGCCTTTCGGGATCATGTGACATGAAATACACCCCTTTCCCTTGCGGAGCGTTTCACGTGAAACATGCGTCGAAACCTCCAGGAAGGATCGCGGTGCACGCTTCTCCTACTTTGAGCAACTTGGACACTTCCGGAAACGGGCACTCCTCAGCGAGGGGCAGACTTATCCCCAAAGTTATCCACAGGCTTATCCACCGCCCAACTAAGGTGTAGTCCCATGCATCTCGATGTCAGCTTCCGCCCACCGCGTATGCAGTTAACAGTGCATGCTGTTTCACGTGAAACAGACACTGTCTGCCGTTCGTCCTAGACGTGTGTCCGGCATGTCCTTTCAGGAGGCCATCCACAAAGCCGGGTGACTGGTCGGCCGAGCCAGACATCTAGCGAGGTCGGCGATTACCATGACGGAATATCAGGGCAAACGTACAACATCAGATCTATCAGGCAGCCAATGTCAAATCCATTCAATTCCCAACAGACCAGCCGTGATGCCTCGCTCACCCACGAGGTTCAGTGGTATGTGTAACTGCCCCTGGATAGTTGGTGTGGGTGGCGCACCCAGCAAGGGCTGTGGGTCGCACGACGGAACTCATCGCTGCTGAGCGCCAGGATGCGATGACGTCGCTGTCTTCCAACGTGGCACCGCGTCTCAAGGTCGACGGCCACTTGGTACAAGTCGCATGGTCCGCATAGGCCGTTGCCACTGTGTACGAAGAATTTGGGCGTGCGAAGATCTTGGATGGGCGAAAAGCTTAGGTAGTCGATGAGCTCAGATGCACATCGTGACGACCCTCGACACTCAGTGGCTACTGTGGGAAGTTCACGGATTATGGCTGGACAGGCATCTGCGTCGAGGAGCGCAAACGGGGGGAGGCTTCTCCCTGACGAAGCCTAAGACCTCTTGTCCCAGTTGTCCTTCCGGCCACATTGAACATTGGCGTTCTCCTCAGTTCAAGGTCCGCAGAATCGGCGGTCCATCTGCGTCGTCAGTTCGCTGGGCCAAGACGATAAAGGGTGGCGGCAATGCCTCGGCCTGTGTTGTGCCGGCCCCAGGGCGTTGGCAGGAGGGAAAAAGGAGGTCATTTGTGGCGTGGGCGCCAGTGTCGTGAAGACTTCATAGATGTACGCGACAACTGGAACGCCCAGCTCAGACCCCTCGAGCGCGCTACACGAGAACGTTCAGTTTACGATGCTCGAACCGATCGAACACCACCAGACATTGGGACAATGGTCTATCGGACTCAAGATGCCGCCACTAAGCCGTTGCATCTCACGCCGGTCCGTCGCTCCCGTACCCACAACCAACAAGCACCGCTAGGACGTACGTCCGGCCCTGGCATGGCCGGCCCGTTACATAGGCCCGGATCTAGCTCCCACATCCAAAGCCCGACTGACTTCCCTTCCTGGTATGGCGCTCGTTGGAGTGATGGGGAGTACGACGCTTGATGCTCGTCGGCAGACCCTAGTGGGAGTTCGCGCTACACCATCACGAATTACAGGACTGTAATTCGGTCTTTGCCTAGTCGCACTCTCCGTATCCGACAGTCGATGCTCTGCCCCTTCGGCCCAGTTGAGACAACTGGGCGTTTCACGTGAAACAATCGATGTCCCTTCCTTTCGGTCGCGAGGCTGCTACGCACATCGCAGTGTTTCACGTGAAACAAGGACCGGCAACCATGACCAGCGGGCCATGCGGCCCCAAGCGAGGATCGGAAAGAGACCGAACCACGAGACAGGGCTGCAAAATGCCAAAGTAGTGCATTCAGTTGCTCGGAGACATGAGCTCAATCTCATTCCAACGAGCTCCAGACCACGGACCGTATCTACACCTCCGCGCCAGAAGCACGATCGCTCTAGACCTTCTCCCGGTCGTGCCGGGATGGAGGACCCAACGTCCCACGCCACAGTAAAATCGTTTACTTTCCTTTAGCGCGGAGCGGGCTAGTTCAAGAACCTCTTCCCACCAGGAAGAAGTCCAGCCATACAAATCGGAACCAGGCGTAATACGTACCGCGCGGGGCGAAGGCTGTTCGAGGGTATGCGACGTTCCAGTTTCACGTGAAACATCCCTCATCATCAGGCAGTCAGGTGCTGCGGGATGCGGCGTCCTTTCAAAAGCCGCTGGAAAACAGCTTCGGTACCGGCCTCGAATGTTTTGGAGATGTGCCTCCACGCGGATTCCGGCTCCAGTAGCTTGGAGGCCAAAACGAGGCCTTAAACGCTGCTGGTCAATGCGCAGATATGCTCATGAACGGAACCCATCGAACACGGACTCCCTTCTCCGTTGCCGCGCAGGAGCGATTGCGGCTCGTGCGCGGCAGACTTGCCGGAGCAAGAAGAGATGTGTCCTCTTATCCACAACGTCGAACGCTATAAAAAGCCCAGAGAAAAATGGCATCCTGAAGCGTTGGGAATACATAGTTTCACGTGAAACCACGCACTCGGAAGGGCAGCCCGCCTACCGATACCTAACAACTTCGCATTGAGAAGGACAAGGCGCTTCGGAACACAAAGCTCCAGGGCACAAAAATGGGGTCTGCCCACATGGCAAACCCCATTCAGTTGGTCGGGAAAACTAGTCTTCAGAGCCCGGTCCCAAAACATCCATGATGCGGTTGAGATCCTCTACGCTCGCGAATTCGATGCTAACGCGGCCCTTGCGAGCACCCAACGTGATCTTCACGTTCGTATCCAAGCGGTCGGAAAGCGAGGACGCCAGGTAGTCCAGGCGCTCGTGCCTCGCGTTGGGCTTGGGAATAGCACTCTTGGCTGGCGCGGTGGGGTCCTGGTACAGAGCTACGGCTTCTTCAGTGGCCCGGACAGACATACCTTCAGCAACGATCTTCTGTGCAAGACGCTCCATGGCGGCCGCGTCAGGCAACGCCAAGAGAGCACGGGCGTGGCCGGCTGACAAGACACTGGCTGCCACACGGCGCTGCACCAACGGCGGAAGCTTCAAAAGTCGCAGCGTATTGGATACCTGAGGACGGGAGCGACCGATGCGGTCGGCCAGTTGCTCATGGGTAGTTCCGAAGTCTTCCAAGAGCTGCTGGTAGGCGGCTGCCTCTTCCAACGGGTTCAACTGGCTACGGTGCAGGTTCTCCAGCAACGCGTCTCGAAGAAGGTCGTCGTCAGTGGTGTCACGAACGATCGCCGGGATTGTTTCCAGCCCAGCGGCCTGAACTGCACGCCAACGGCGCTCACCCATGACCAGTTCGTACGGTTCTCCACCTTTTTCGGTTGAAGTACGTACAACAATTGGCTGGAGGACACCGATTTCCTTGACGGAGTGCACCAGCTCGGCCATGTCGTCTTCATCGAAGACAGATCGAGGCTGCTTACGGTTGGGATGAATGTCCGTCACCGGTATTTCAGCGAACCTCGCTCCTGGAACCTCAACCAACTCCACCTCGGGCGGAGTAGCTGCAGTGCGAGCAGCAGGGGCGGAAGACGCCGTCGAACTCGTCTCCGCACCACTCGTCTTCACCGAAGCAGACGAAGAGCGCTTTGTAGCTGCCTTGGACGCGGCTGGCTTCGCCTCGCCGGACTGGGATGCTTCCTTCGCAGCGCCAGCACGCGAACCGTCAGATCCACTCGACGTCCCTGACTCGGCCGTAGGTGCAGGAGCCGTAGCATCGGTCACTTCCACCGGCTCCGCTGTCTTACGGGCTTCCGGAAAGAACAGATCCACTGGGCGGGACGGCGCTGCGCCGTTTCCCTGGGCAGCCGCGGGCGAGCTAGGAATGAGAGCCCCAAGACCCCTGCCGAGGCCCCTTCGCTTTTCGCTCATTGATTCATCCCTCCGATGGAATAGCCGAGTGCGGACCCGCCCAGGCTGTTGCAGTGTTTCAAGAATTCTAGCGTTCAGCGATTTCGGCAGCGGCTTCCATGTAGGACAACGCGCCGCTCGATGAAGGATCATAGGTCATGACAGTCTGTTGGTAGCTCGGCGCTTCAGAGATACGTACCGAGCGGGGGACCACGGCGCTCAGAACCTGCTCGGGGAAATGTTGGCGGACCTCAGACGCAACCTGTGCTGCGAGGTTGGTTCGGCCGTCATACATGGTCAGGAGAATAGTCGAAACCACCAGGTCAGCGTTGAGGTGCTTCTGGATCATCTCAATATTCTTCAGGAGTTGGCTCAAGCCCTCCAGGGCGTAGTACTCGCACTGGATGGGAATGAGAACTTCGCTGGCGGCGCAGAATGCATTGACAGTCAACAGACCCAGGCTGGGTGGGCAGTCGATAAAGATGAAGTCCAAACGTCCCTCACCGTTTTTCTCCCGCTCTTTTGAGTAGACGTCTATGGCGCGGCGAAGCCTCTGTTCACGAGCCACCAATGAAACCAACTCGATTTCCGCGCCGGCCAGGTGGATCGTCGCTGGGGCGCAGATGAGGTTGGGAATGTCAGGGCACGGAGCCACTACATCTTTCAGCGGAAGGTCGTTGATCAGGACGTCGTAGATGCTGTCCACATCTGCGTGGTGCTCAATGCCCAAAGCTGTAGAGGCATTTCCCTGGGGATCAATGTCAATGACCAGGACGTTGAGTCCTGCAGATGCCAGAGCAGCGGCAATGTTGACGGTGGTAGTCGTCTTGCCAACGCCACCCTTCTGATTGGAGACCGTGAAAATCCGGGTCCGATCAGGTTTAGGGAGTTCACGTCCAATCAGCCGCTCGCGTCGGCGTGTTTCGTTGGCCAGTTGGCGAGCGATAGGGCTCGAATCATCGATGGAGTCCATCACGTTGTGAACCTCATCCGTCAGCGTTTCACGTGAAACGGCAGCATTATCAACTGAATTCGTTCGCACAATAGCGGATTGAAGTGACGCCGAGGGTGTGGCCATGGCCCGCGCGGACCCCAGGGACATAAAGGGGGGGATCCGTTGCGTGGAGGTTTCGCTACTGCCCACTGGTCACACTCTCACTCTCATTCGGCGCTTGCTGCCGTTCTCTAGCCTAACTGCTCAGCCGCCGACACGCGGGAAACCGGGCGGTGACTAACCCGTCTTTCCGGGCTTGTTGACGATGATCCTCACCACGGTGGTGGGTTCCTCCAAAAGCTCCTGTCCACAAACCACAACGGACGTTTCCACGCCGCCAAGTTTACGGATGACCTTCTTGGCCTTCTCAATTTCTTCGGCAGCGCTGCGACCCTTGATCGCGACAACCTCCCCCTTGCCATTCAGCAGGGGGATAGTAAGCCCAGCCAGGTTGGAAAGAGCGGAAACTGCCCGTGCCGTAACGACGTCCGCATCCACCAATCCCACAGCCAGTTCAGCGCGGGTTCGCATGATGGTCACATTGTCCAGGCCGAGGTCGTCCACGACTTCCTGAAGCCAGATGACTCGACGCTCCAGAGGTTCAATCAGGGTCAGTTCAAGGTCTGGGCGGGCAATTGCAAGGCACAGGCCAGGAAGCCCGGCACCGGATCCGACGTCTGCCACGTGGCTGTCCATGGCAATGGCTGACTCGATGACTGCACAGTTCAGGACGTGGCGGCTCCACAAGCGCGGGACCTCACGAGGACCGATCAGCCCACGTTCAGTTCCGGACGTGGCCAGATGTTCTACATAGCGCTTGGCGAGATCCAGGCGGTCCCCAAAGATCTTCTCTGCTGCCTGCAGTTCAGTTGCCGTAATTTCAACCATGAGCCGCTAGTCAGCCGAGACCACGATGTGGCGGCCAGCGCCCTCGCCCTCGGATTCGGAGACGAATCCGAGATCAGCGACGGCATCGTGAACGATCTTGCGCTCATAGGCGCTCATTGGCTCCAGTGCAACGGTCCCGCCGGATTCCTTGACCTTGGCAACGGCGTCCTCGGCGATCTGCTGAAGTACGCCGGCACGTTCCTTGCGGTAACCGTTGATGTCCAATACCAAGCGGGACCGGCTTTCAGTCGCCGAAAGAACGGACAGACGAGTCAGTTCCTGCAGGGCTTCGAGGACTTCGCCGTCCCGACCTACCAGGCTGTCCAGGGCAGTGGACTCTTCGTCAGTTCCGATGGAGATGTAGGTACGGCCGTTCCGGACCTCAATGTCAATGTCGCCATCAATGTCAGCGATATCAAGAAGTTCCTCGAGGTAGTCGGCAGCAATGTCGCCTTCCTCTTCGAGGCGGCTGGCCGTCTTGGACAGCGACTCTTCCTGCGTGTCGTCCTGCTCCTCAGTCTCGGCGGCAGTTACATCTTCAGTGCTCTCAGCAGACATTACTTCTTCTTCCTGTTCTTACGTTGTGGCTGGACGCGCTGGGCCCTGATTTCGGCCGCAGCGGCAGCCGCGGCAGCCTCGGCGTCGTCGTCGTCCTTCTTCTTGCCACCCAGCAGCGGCGGCAGGCCCTTCGCGGCGCGGCGCTCTTCCAGTGCCCTGGCGGCAGGCGAGCCCGGGGTGGGCATGCGGCGGATAACGAAGAATTGCTGACCCATGGTCCAGAGGTTGGTGGTGGTCCAGTAGATCAGGACACCGATGGGGAAGTTGATACCACCGATACCGAACACGAGCGGCAGGATGTAGAGCATCATCTTCTGCTGGCGCATGAACGGGCTGGCCAAAGCTTCTTCGGACATGTTCTTGGCCATGATCTGCTTCTGCGTGATGAACTGCGAGGCTGTCATGGCGAGGATCATGATGATCGAGAGGGTCCAGACCGCTACTTCCGTGCCAGGTACCCCACCGTGGAGCAACGATGCGGACAGCGGCGCACCAAAGATGCTCGACTGATCGAACTCGATAACCTGTTCGTGGCTCAGCGCACCAATGCCTTCACCAGCGTTCTTGGCAGTCGAAATACCAGACAGCACCTGGAACAGGGCGAAGAAGAACGGCATCTGGATCAGCATGGGCAAACATGCGGAGAACGGGTTGGTGCCGTGCTTCTTGTACAGGGCCATCTGCTCTTGCGCCATGGCCTGGCGGGAGAGCTGATCGGTCTTGCCCTTGTATTTGGTCTGCAGCTTCTTCAAGTCGGGCTGCAGCAGCTGCATGCCGCGCTGCGCCTTGATCTGCTTGACGAAGACGGGAATCAGGGCGGCACGGATCACCAGCACGAGCCCGATGATGGAGAAGGTCCACGTCCAGCCGTTGGCGGCGGGCATGCCAAGGAAGCTCAACCCGTCATGGAAGCCAACCATGATGACTGACACCAGCCACTTGAACGGAAACATGATCGTTCCAAAGAAGTCCATACGATATCCCTATTCGTTAGGCCGCAGTGCGGCCTTCTTCATCAGCCTGAACAACCAGGAACTGGTCCGGGTTGTTCAGTACAACAATTGTGGGCGTCTGGCCATCGGGCCAATGACGATGGCCGGCGGGGACATGGTCCACTCCACCGGCATTCCAAGGATGGCATTTGGCGAGCCTCTTGGCTGCGAGCCAGCTACCCTTTACGGCGCCGTGCACAGTCACCGCTTCCAGGGCATATGCCGAGCAGGACGGAAAGAACCGGCAAACCTGGCCGTACAGGGGCGAGATGACCTTGCGGTATGTCTTCAGCAGGAGAATCAGGATATTTCGGGGCAGGTCCCACATGAACTTGCCAACCGCTGCCAACAGGCTCCCATGGGGAATCTTGCCAGCGGGGTCACCAAAACCAGAGGGGTCGCCTGAGGAAGGAACGACGGCGGTGCTTATGTCATGCACGCGGTGTCCCTTCCCTTGTGGTGCCGTTGTGGTCTGGCGAAGCGCTGCGTGGAACGGATCCACCCAGTCGCTTCGTCGTCACTGCCAATGCGGCGTTGTAGTCCGAGAGCAGTTGCTCCCAGCTGGCAGATGCAGCTGCGGGCAACGCCCGGACCACGACCGCCAGGCCCGTTCCATGCGTGTGCAAGGACAGTGCGCCTGCTTCTCTCAGTCTCCTCTTAACGAGGTTCCTGGTCACGGCGTTCCCGACGGCTTTGGAGACAATGAAGCCGATTCGACTCGGCTCCGCGGCCCCGATAGGGGCCGTATATAACACTAAGTTCCGGCGTCCATTGCGGACGCCGGAACGTACAGTTGTTGAAAAGTCGGTAGACGTCCGCAGACGGTTAGGGGTGGCTAGCACCGTCGAACCCGCAAAAAGACCCTTACCGACAAGTCAGTTATTTACGCCGACAGTTCGACGCGGCCCTTGCCGCGACGTGCAGCCAGGATGGCGCGGCCGGCACGGGTGCGCATACGAAGGCGGAAGCCGTGCTTCTTGGCCCGACGGCGGTTATTCGGCTGAAAAGTCCGCTTGCTCACGTTAGTTACTCCAGTGGATCAAAGGTGCGCCCACCCGATCAAAAGGGGAAGAACTGGCCGACGCTAAGTTTTGTATGTGCCTGCCGCCGTTGCCTGCCGCACGATAAACGTACGTCGATGCAACTGATCACAAAAGCGGACACAAAGGACTTCACAACGTTAGGGCAAAAAGGCACCCCCAGTCAAACCGGGAGCCATTCCTGCAGCTATCCACAGCTGTGCCAAAGGATGCTGCACAGCCTGTGGATGAAGTGGCTCACAAGGCCGAAATCAGAACCACAACGGTGTAATTATCCACAAGCAACTTCCCAGCTATCTTCTAGCGATTCCATCCCCTAGAGTGGCTCAGTAGCCCATTGTCCACCCGCTGTGCATAACTCTGTGGATTAACCCCGGAAACATCGCCAGTCGGAGACACTTCGGCTGCCAGCGACGCCGG
Source organism: Micrococcaceae bacterium Sec5.1 (assembly GCA_039636795.1). Classification (NCBI taxonomy): domain Bacteria; kingdom Bacillati; phylum Actinomycetota; class Actinomycetes; order Micrococcales; family Micrococcaceae; species Micrococcaceae bacterium Sec5.1. The sequence continues at coordinate 5,426,862 of CP143430.1, forward strand.
CAAGCAAGTATTTAGGAACTGATTG